>CAWDVY010000036.1:0-166596 GCA_963805675.1 uncultured Actinomycetota bacterium | reverse complement strand
CGCCATTTGATCGAGACCATCGACATCTTGCAGCCCACGCTGGTCATCTCGCAGGGCTGGGGACTCGTTGACACGCCGGTTACCAGTATCACTTCGCCACGTGCTGGCCCGTGCGGCTACGTCGAGCTCATCAATTGTTGCGTTGGCATCCCGGAACTTTGTTGCGTTGGCAGCCAGGAACTTCTCGTACCTGACCGTTCGTTGCGAGTGCTAACAGCTATCGAATTGGCGGCCAGCGCAGCTGGAACATGTAATCGCCGCTGATGGCTCGGAGGAGGAATTCGGAGCCCTTGGATTTGTGCACTGTGACCGCCCAGGCGAGCTCAAGCAGCGCGTCTCCCTTTCTGGTGGGCCGGTATCCGTACTGAAACCCCGGCTGTGAGGAGAACTCGACGTTGAGCCACAACGAACTTTTCTTGCGCGTCTTGCTGGGGGTGATGCGCCCGATGGCGACGCCGATTTCGCCGTTGGCGACGTAGTTCAATCCGCTGGCCTTGGCCCGGCTGGGATCGAACCAGCGACCGTGTCCGGTGTATCGTCAGGTCTCCACCTTCGTGGATATCCGGGATTATCCATCTTCGAAGTCTCCGTTTTCATCAGATCAACCACCGGGCTCCCGCTTCCAGGACGTCCGGCGGTCGTGGACTTCTAGGCACAAATTGGCTTTGAGCCAACAGCGACAGGCTTAGAGCGACGGCGCGGACGCCTATCGAGTGAATGCGGCGTGAAGCTCGTAGTACGTGAGGTCAGGTACAACTCCAGGCGGGAGATTCGGCTTCAGGTTCTCGTTGAAAAACTTCTGGCTGTCCGCCTCGGACTCCCAGATCTCGATCAGGCGCATCCCGCCGGCGGGACTCGGACCTCCGGCGTGGGACATGAAGCCGTTCGCCGAACGCAGCAACGGCATCAGCTGCTCCATCATCGAGGCATAGGTCCCCTCGTCGAGGTTCGGTTGTTCAGCAATCATGAGTACAGGCATCGGCCCATCTCCTATTAGTCTCATCAACTTGCATAGATTTCTGGAAGTACTGCCTTCGTCCTTCGAGGGTATTGACCTCCGGGCGAGGCAAAACTATTCACTGCAGCACCGGTGGCAGAAGGTTGCCGGCCAACACCGGAACACGCACGCGCCCGACGTGACCTGAGGCAGCGTCTCAGGTCCTTCGGCAGCCGCACTCCCCGATGCGGTTAAAGCCAAGCGGCTGGCGGCCAATCCGGCCAAGGGCGTGGAAAACCTGCCGCGCAAGACGAGCAAGCGGCGCGTGTACCTGTCGGCTGATGACGTGCACCGGCTCGCCGACGAATCGGCCCAGCACCGAGCCTTAGTGTTGGTGCTGGCCTACACCGGCATCAGGTGGGGTGAAGCGATCGGTCTGCGGGTCCCTGACATCGAGTTCCTACGCCGCCGACTGTCGGTGTCGGAGAACGCGGTGCAGCTCGGTGTACGTCACGCAGTAGGGCCGACCAAGGGCCGCAAGGCGCTCTCGGTGCCGGTGCCCCAGTTCGTCCTCGACGAGCTCTCGGTGCAGTGCAAGGACAAAGCGCGTGACGAGCTGGTGTTCCCCGGCCGTGACGGCGGCTACCTTCCGCGGCCGAAGTCATCGACCGGATGGTTGCAGGCCGCAGTCAAGAAAGCCAAGGTGCAGAAGATCACACCCCACGATTATGCCGACCTGCGCGTTATGCCGACCTCGGCGTGGAAGTCCTTGCAGACCGGGGTGATCGGCGTGTCTGGGTTGGCATAACGGCGCCGGTTCTGACCATCCTCTCCTTCTTGTTCCCGAGAGAAGGAGGCAATCATGGCCAGGCCAGCGAGCAGGGTGAGCAGAGTTTTGATGACGGGGCCGCTAGCTCCGTTTGCAGTCGTGTATGGGCTGGAGCTGAAGAAACGCGGCTATACGCCGCTGACGACCGTCAACCAACTCCGTCAGATGGCGCGACTGAGCCGTTGGGTCGAGGCCAGCGGGTTGACGGTCGCTGAGTTGACCGGCGAGCGCATCGATGAGTTTCTCGCTTTTCAGCGCGCCGGTGGTCGTCACCGCTCCTCGTGGTCGCGTCCGGGCCTTATGTGTGTGCTGGACGTGCTGGGCGGGCTGGGGATGTTGGTAGCCGAAGAGCCATCAGCGCAGGCGGTTTCGCCAACGGAGGTGCTCTTGGCTTCCTTCGAGCGCTACCTGCTCACCGAGCGCGGCCTGGCGGCCGGCACGGTCCGCGGGTATATGAGGCATGCACGTCGGTTCGTGGGCGGGCTGCCACCGAGCGGTGAGCTCGCCTGTTTGACGGCGGGAGAGGTGACGGGGGCGGTGCTGCGCGAGTCTGCGGCGGTGTCGGTGAGCGCGGCGCAGTTCTTCGTGGCCGGGCTGCGGTCGTTTCTGCGTTTCTGCTTCATCGAGGGGCTGGTGGAGGTTGACCTGTCGAAGGCGGCGCTGTCGGTGACCGGCCGCCGGCGCTCGTCGCTGCCGCGGGGGATCAGCACGGCAGACGCCCGCGCGTTGCTCGACTGCTGTGATCGTCGTTCGGCGCTCGGGCGGCGTGACTACGCCATGATCATCATGCTGCTGCGGCTGGGCTTGCGCGCCGGCGAGATGGCGGGCCTGAAGCTCGATGACATCGATTGGCGGGCGGGCGAACTGGTCGTGCGCGGAAAGGGCACTCGGGAGGATCGGCTGCCGCTGCCCGTGGATGTGGGTGAGGCGATCGCCGCATATCTGCAGAGCGGGCGACCGACCAGTCACCGGCGGGAGGTGTTCGTGCGGGCCAGGGCGCCGTTCCGGCCGATCGCGCCCCGCACGGTGTCCTCGACCGTGCGGCGGGCGTGCAGGCGAGCGGGAGTCGCGGAGGTGGGTTCGCACCGCCTGCGCCACACGGTGGCGTGCGAGATGGTGTCAGCGCACGTCCCGCTGGTGCAGATCGCTCAGGTGTTGCGGCATCAAAGCCTGCAGTCCACGGCAATCTACGCGCGGGTGGATCTCGACCAGCTGCGGCTGCTGGCCGCGCCATGGCCGGGAGGTCCGCAGCGATGAGCGCGCTGAGCAGACACGTGGAGGACTACCTGCGGTTGCGCCGCGCGTTGGGGTTCAAGCTCGAGCGCGAGGGGCAGCTGCTCGGACAGCTCGTCGCCTACCTGGAGACCGCCAGCGCGGCAACGCTTTCCAGCGAGCTGGCGATCGCGTGGGCAGGCGAGCCGGCCGGCGTGCAGCCCAACCACTGGGCGAAGCGGTTGGGTGTCGCGCGCAGGTTCGCCGCATACCTGCAGACGGTCGACCCCGCGACCGAGGTGCCACCGCCGGGTGTGTTCCCCGCTCGCCGCTGCCGCCCCACCCCCTACCTGTGGTCGCAGCGCGACATCTGCAGGCTGCTCGATGGGGCGCGAGCGCTCCGCTCACCGTTGCGCGCCGCGACCCACGAGGCGCTGTTCGGCCTGCTCGCAGCCTCAGGCATGCGGATCGGCGAGGTGGTCGCCCTTCAGCGCGATGACCTCGACCTCGACGCCGGTGTGATCACGGTCCACGAAGCGAAGTTCGACCGGTCGCGGCTCGTGCCGCTGCACCTGAGCACCATTGAGGCGCTGCGCCGCTACGCGGCCGCCCGCGACCGCCTGTGCCCGAGGCCGCGCTCGAGTGCGTTCTTCCTGTCGAGCACCGGCACCGCGCTCAACCGCAGCGGCGTGGGCAAGACGTTCCGGAAGATCACGATCGCGATCGGCGTGCGCACCGCGACGGTGCACCCGCGCATACATGATCTGAGACACAGCTTTGCCGTGCACACCCTGATCGAATGGCAGCGATCCGGTGTGAACGTCGACGAGCACATCGCCACGCTGTCCACCTACCTCGGACATGTCAGCCCGGCGGGCACCTACTGGTATCTGTCCGCCTCTCCGGAGCTGATGGAACTCGCCGCCGAACGGCTTCACACGCGGTTCGGAGCAGCGCGATGAGCGCGCTGGCCCCCGCACTCCAGGGCTACTTCACCGAGCGGTTGATCCGCCAGCGGGCGGCAAGCCCGAACACGATCGCCGCCTACCGGCTCACGATGCGCCTGCTGTTGGGCTTCGCCTCACAGCGCATCGGCACCGCGCCCAGCAAGCTGGACATCGCAGAGCTCGACGCGCCGCTCATCGCCACATTCCTCGACCACCTCGAGCGCGACCGGCACAACAGCCCGGCCACCCGCAACAACCGCCTCGCGGCGATCCACTCGCTGTTCGGCTACCTCGCCCTCCAGCATCCCGAACACGCGGCGTCGGTCCAGCGGGTGCTCGCGATCCCACCCAAGCGAACCGAACGCAACCTCCTCACCTACCTCACCGAGCACGAGGTCGACGCCCTGCTCGACGCCTGCAACCAGACCACCTGGACCGGCCGGCGCGACCACGCCATGTTCGCCCTCACAATCCAGACCGGACTGCGGATCTCCGAACTCGCCGCTCTCACCCGCCAGGACATCACGCTCACCACCGGCGCCAACGTGCACACGGTCGGCAAAGGCAGAAAAGAACGACGAACACCGCTGGTGCCTCCCACCAAAGCGATCCTCAAAGCGTGGCTCAGGGAGCGTCCCGGGGCCCCCACCGATCCGCTGTTTCCAACCATCACCGGCGGACGCCTCAGCCGCGACGCCATCGAACGGCGCCTCGCCCACCACATCACCCTCGCGAACGCGACGTGCCCCTCGATCACGGCCAAGCACGTCACCATGCACACCCTTCGCCACACCGCCGCCATGCGCCTGCTGCTCGCGGGCAACGACATCACCGTGATCGCCCTGTGGCTCGGCCACGAACAAGTCTCCACAACCAACGTCTACCTACACGCCGACATGACCCACAAACAACGGGCGATCGACCGCACCAAACCGCTCACCGCCAAGCCCGGCCGCTACCGACCTCCCGATGCGCTCATCGCCTTCCTGGAAAGCCTTTGATTATGCCGACCCAGACACGCCGATCACCCCGGTCTGCAAGGACTTCCACGCCGAGGTCGGCATAACGCGCAGGTCGGCATAATCGTGCTTGTGCCGATGTCGGCACAAGCACGATCTTCGGCACACCTGCGCATCGCTGGCGGTGTCCGCGGGGGTGAATGTGTTGGCGCTGGCGCGGATGCTCGGCCACAAAGATCCGAGCGTGACGTTGCGGGTCTACGCGGACCTGTTCGACACCGACCTCGACGCGGTGGCGGTCACCCTGCACGGCCGGTATGCGCCGAAACTTCCCGTCCCGACGATCATCGAGAGGGGGTGAAACAAGATGGCAAGCGCAACGATTCGCAAGTCCCGAGCAGACCGGCCAGCCCTTAGGGCCAGGGCGGCGGACCTGGCTGGCCCGGCCAGGGCGGCGGCCCTGGCTGGTCCGCGCCGACTTGGATACCAAGATTGACCTGTTCGATTGCTTGTTGCACTAGGTTGATGGCAACTTCGCGGTGTCCACCCTTGTCGTGTTCGGCCTGCTGTAGGTCATTTGCCGCCTGCTGCAGGTCATTCTGGGCGGCGAACATGTGTTCTTGGTACGCATACGCCGTCCCAGCGCCCAGAGCGCCGAAGCTGACGGCCATCAGGGATGTGGCGATCACGAGCCGGGATTTGGAAACGTACATCAGAGCGAATCCTTTCCGGAGAGCAAAATCACCTCAGGACCGTACCGCGACTAGGCCGCCTCTCCCCAGCAGACACGCCCGGCGGACGGCAACCCCAGGGTCGCCGGCACCGACGCTGAGACGTGGTTTATCGAGGCACCCGGCGGTTACCAGACCCTCATCCGGTGGGCTCCCGGCGACCCACTGGACGGCGCTGTGGACTCGGCCGCGACCGCGACCCGTGATCCCGGCGACACGTGGGTCTGGGCACAAGCTCCCAGCCGACGCCTGATCCCGTTCAGCCGGAATAGCCCCGGTCCGTTGTGGCCGGGGCTATTCCTATGTGGAAGTAACTCGAAAATGTGCTCAAAATGTGCTCACGGCGTGCTCACGCGGGGGCGCAGCAAACATGAAAACTGCCATTTACCTGCGCAAACACCCCCACCGCATCGGTGCGGGCGGAGGGACTCGAACCCTCACGCTCTTTCAAGCACGGGCACCTAAAGCCCGGGTGTCTGCCAATTCCACCACGCCCGCATTCGCCTCGCGATCGTACCGTTGCTCCAGTCGCCCGAACTTGTCGGTGACCCGCGCCGACTGCCCCGGAGTACCTTCTAGGGATGTCCACTACGCGTCGTCGGAGACCCGCGCTGATCGTGCTGGTGATCCTTGCGGCAGGCGGTTGCCTGGCCTTGGGCTGGTGGCAGTGGACAAGGTTTCAGTCGGCCTCGGGCACGTTCCAGAACCTCGGATATGCATTGCAGTGGCCGGCGTTCGCCGGGTTTTGTGTCTATGCCTACCGCAAATTCGTCCGCTACGAAGAAGCGCCGCCGGAACAACCGAACAACCGCCTCGTCACCGAAATACCAGAGGGACTGCTGCCCGAGCGACCCAAACTCGCACCGCAAAAATCCGAGGACCCGGCGCTCCGCGACTACAACGCCTACCTGGCCGAACTTGCCAACGCGGACAACGAAAACCATCGAAAACAGAACAGGACCACCGCATGACCACACCCGAGACACCCGCAGCCAAGCAGGCTACGCCCGGGGGAACCATCCGCACCCCACTGCTCGCGTACCGCGTGATGGCGTGGACAACGGGTCTGTGGCTCATCGCACTGTGCTACGAGATCGTCTCTCACTTGGTCTTCCATCACGAAATCCGCTGGATCGAAGTCGTGCACGGCTGGGTCTACTTCATCTATGTGCTAGCGGCGTTCAACCTTGCCATCAAGGTCCGGTGGCCGATCGGCAAGACAGTCGGCGTGCTGCTAGCCGGAACGATCCCGCTGCTCGGCATCATCGTCGAGCACTTCCAGACCAAGGACGTCAAAACTCGCTTCGCCTTGTAGGCCAACGCAATTCGCAAGCTTCAGCGCACTTGGGCGGCTAGTGCCCGCAGCGCCGGCAGCAACAACGCGAGCGCGCGACCGCGATGCGACGCGGCGTCTTTTTCCGCCGAAGTCAGTTGCGCCGCAGTGCGATTCTCGCCGTCCGGGATGAACACGGGGTCGTAGCCGAAGCCCGCGTCGCCGTGCGGCTCGCGCGCGATCACGCCGGGCCACTCGCCGCGAACGACGATCTCGCCCGCGCCTGACACCAGCGCGCACGCCGACACGAATGCCGCGCTACGACGCTCATCGGGCACATCCCGCAGCTGCGCCAGCAGCAACGCGGTGTTGCCGGCGTCGTCGCCGTGCTTCCCCGACCATCGCGCCGACAGCACGCCGGGCATGCCGTTAAGCGCGGCCACCTCCAGCCCGGAGTCGTCGGCGACGGTCGGCAACCCCGTCGCGGCGAACCCGTCGCGGGCCTTGGCCAGTGCGTTGTCCTCGAAAGTCGCGCCGGCTTCCGGCGCTTCATCGAACGGCGGCACGTCGTCGAGCGACATCAATGTCAGGTCCGCCAGCGCGGCTGCGTCCAACATCCGGCGCAACTCGGCCAGCTTTTTGCGGTTTCGGCTGGCAACCAGTAGGCGGGTCAGCTTCCGAACGCCTTCTGCGGTGCGGGCCCTTCAGGCAGTACACCGGGATACGGCAACGCCAACGCCTCGCGCTGCGCGGCGAACAGCTTGTCGCAGGCTCCCTGCGCGGCGTCGAGCATTTTGTCGAGCGTCGATCGCGGGAAGGTGGCACCTTCGCCAGTGCCCTGGACCTCGACCAGCGTCCCGGTGTCGGTGGCCACGACGTTCATGTCGACCTCGGCGCGGGAGTCTTCCTCGTAGGGAAGGTCAACCCGCACCCGGCCGTCGACGACGCCGACACTGACCGCAGCGATCGCACACGACAGCGGCCGCGGATCGGAGAGTTTGCCGGCCGCCGACAGGTAGGTCACTGCGTCGGCCAACGCCACGTACGCCCCGGTGACGGCCGCGGTGCGAGTACCGCCATCGGCTTGCAGCACATCGCAGTCGATCGCAATGGTGTTCTCCCCCAACGCCGCCAGGTCGATGCAGGCCCGCAACGACCTGCCGACCAGCCGGCTGATCTCCTGGGTGCGGCCGGACAAACGGCCTTTCACCGATTCTCGATCTCCGCGAGTGTGGGTGGCTGAGGGCAGCATCGCGTACTCGGCGGTGAGCCAGCCCAAGCCTGATCCCTTGCGCCAGCGGGGCACACCGTCGGTGACGCTCGCGGTGCACAGGACTTTGGTCTGGCCGAATTCGATTACCACCGAACCCGCCGGGTGCGATGTGAACCCGCGGGTGATGACAACAGGTCGAAGCTCGTCGTCGAGGCGGCCGTCTTCTCGTTTTGACACGCCGCCAACCCTAGCGTGGAGTCAGCCGCTCAGGAGCGCCCGACGTTGAATGTCTCGCCGCACACCACCGCATGCACCGGGCCGCCGAATTCGGCTTTGGCCTCGCTGATCACGTCCTCGCGGGAAGTCCACGGCGGGATGTGGGTCAGCAACAGTTCCCCTACGCCCGCAGCGGTCGCGATTCGCCCGGCCTCGATGCCCGACAAGTGCAGGTTGGGCGGACGGTCAGGCGAGTGGGTCCAGGACGCCTCACACAGAAAGACATCGGCGCCGCGGGCCAGGTTGATCACCGCATCGCAGTAGCCGGTATCACCGCTGTAAACGAACGTCGCTCCGCTCGGATCGGTGATGCGCATGCCATACGACTCGGTCGGGTGACACACCAGCCGCGGCACGACGCTCAGCGCTCCCAATTGCACGGCCTCGCCTTCGACCCAGTGCTGGACATCGAAGATGTCGGAGCAATCGTCGATCTCGCCGCCGTAGGGCGACGACGCGGCGCCGAGCCGCGACCAGGTGTCGCTCGGGCCGTACAGCAACGCCTTTCCGTCTGGCGGCGACGGGTGATAGCGACGCCAGACGGACAACCCGGCATGTCAAGGCAGTGGTCGGCGTGCAGGTGCGACAACAACACGTGGACCGAACCCGGATCGGCGTGCCGCTGCAGCGCGCCTAGTACGCCGCCGCCGAAGTCGATAACCAGCGGCGGAGTGTCCGGCGCCCTCAGCAGATAACCCGATGCCGGCGAGTCCGGGCCGACGACGCTCCCGGAGCAGCCCAGGACGGTTATTCGCACGGTCACTACTGTGCCATGCCCAGCGACCATGTTGGCGAAAACATCGCACGCTTTCCTACCCGAGGAAACTCAGCCCGGCGCAGCGATGTGACGGTAGACCGGCTCGACGCCGGTGACCGCTGGTCCCAAAAACCGCGCCGCAAGTGCGAGAAACGCCTCCGGGTCGCCGGTCGCTTCAAATACCCGCATCGCTGAGGGGACGCCGGGACGATCCGGATGGGGATGCAGCAAATCAAGTTCGGTCAGCACGCGAAGCAGATCTTTCGCGGTCTCCTCGGCGCTGGAAACCAGCGTGACCGCGTCGCCCATGGCCAGCTGGATCAGCCCGGACAACAGCGGGTAGTGGGTACAGCCCAGCACCAGCGTGTCGACATCGGCACGCTGTAGCGGCTCGAGGTAACCCTCGGCCAACCCGAGCACCTGGCGGCCGCTGGTGATGCCGCGTTCGACGAAGTCGACGAACCGCGGGCAGGCCACCGCGGTGATCTCGGTGTCGCGGGCGGCGGCGAAGGCGTCCTGGTAGGCGCCCGAGGCGACAGTGGCCTGCGTGCCGATCACGCCGATGCGGCCGTTGCGGGTGGTGGCGACCGCCCGACGTACCGCGGGCAGGATCACTTCGACGACGGGCACGTCGTAGCGTTCGCGCGCATCATGCAGACAGGCCGAAGACGCCGAGTTGCATGCGATCACCAACGCCTTGACGCCGCGGTCGACGAGGTCGTCGCCGATGGCCAGCGCATGCGCGCGGATCTCGGGAATGCTGAGCGGCCCGTAGGGACCGTTGCCGGTGTCGCCGACGTAGATGATGTCCTCGTCGGGCAGTTGGTCAATGATGGAGCGCGCCACCGTCAACCCGCCGACGCCGGAGTCGAACACCCCGATGGGGGCCAGTGCGTTACTCATGTCGGCTCAAGTATTCAGGGACCGTTGGGACCCTCGGCGACGGGTAACGCGAGCTTTGCGTTCCGGGCTCGACAGCAGGTACGCGGCCAGCACCCCGGCGATTCCGCCGCAGAGATGCCCCTGCCAGGACACGCCTCCGCAGACATTGAGCACCGGCACCGCCCCCCACAGGACCCCGCCGTACACAACTAGTACCAGCAGCCCGATGACGATCTGCCATCCCGAGCGGATGAAGAATCCGAACACCAGCAGGAAGGTCAGCCAGCCGAAGATCAGGCCCGAGGCGCCGATGTGATCGGTCTCGCCGCAGGCCGATCCCCATGTTGCCGATCAGCCAGGTGCCCAACCCACCGACGATCCATATGATCGCCGTCGCCCAGACAAACCGGGAGAGCCCGGCCAATGCGACCAGGAAACCCAACACCAGAGCCGGCCCGGTGTTGGCCGCCAGATGCGCCCAGTTCGCGTGCAACAGCGGAGCGAAGAGAATTCCCCACAGGCCGTCGGTCTCCAGCGGCCGGATGCCGTTGTCATCCCACCGGTGCCCGTCAAGCTGGTCGAATGCCTCGACGACGTACAGCAGTGCCACGAAGCTGAGGATGGTGGCCCCACCGACCACCCACGCGGATCGCTTCTTCGGCTGCCGCGCCGCGGGCTGTGTCTGGTTCGTCATGCCGGTAGCCCTTCCAAAACGCGAGTCCTCAGCATGTCACCGATTCCCGTCCGCTTGCTGGAATGCTCCGGGCAACAGGCCACGGTAGGTCGGTATTCCGGCGACCGAGTCGGCGGCGATCACAGCCCCGACCACCGCGCTGGCCAGGCAGTCGGCAGCTGCGGCGCCCACGGCGGTGGCAAGGGCGGTCTCCGGCGAGAATGCCGCAGGCAGATCGGCCGGCGGGGCGACCTCGATCGCGCCGGTGGCCAACGCGAACACCGTGTCACCGTCGACCGGGGTGTGCGCCGGGCGGATGCTGCGGGCGAGCCCGTCGTGAGCGGTGCTCGCTATCTGCCGGCAGGCCGCCGGGCTCAGCGCGGCATCGGTCGCGACGACGGCGATGGTGGTGTTCAGCGAACTCAGCGGGGATTCGAGCTCGGCCAACGCGGCGAGCTGCTCATCGGGCGGTGTCGTCAGGCCGAATTCGTCGACCAGGTCGCGCAGCCACGGCAGGCCGGTGGCCTGGTCGATGACGTTGCCCGCGGAATTCACCGCAACCAGCGCACCGACGGTCACCCCGGACGGCAGCGTCGTCGACGCCGTCCCTATGCCGCCCTTGAGCACACCCGCGCGCGCCCCCACCCCGGCGCCGACCGTGCCCACCGCCGGCGGCGCACCTTCGCTTGCTGCGGCGGCGCTGACCGCGGCATAGCCGAACTCGGCCGTCGGCCGGTTGCTCCAGGCGCCGACCTCAAGATCGAAAATCACCGCACCCGGCACGATCGGCACCACCCCGCCGGTCATCGCCACGCCGCGGTCCTGCTCCTCCAGCCAGCGCATCACCCCGTCGGCGGCCGCCAAGCCGTAGGCGCTGCCGCCGGCGATCAGCACCGCGTCGACGTAGCGCACGCTGTTGGCCGGGTCCAGCAGATCGGTTTCCCGGGTGCCGGGCGCGCCGCCGCGAACGTCGACGGAACCCACCGTGCCGGGCGGCGTCAGGACGACGGTGACACCACGCGCCCAACCACTGCCCATGCCCGCGTCGGGGTCCAGTCGGTGGTGGTGGCCCACGAGAATGCCCGCGACGTCGGTGATCGCGTTCATTTGGACCCCATCAACGCCAGGACCAGGTACTCCTGCAGCACGGTGAGCCACTGATACACGTCAAGATGCGGAGCCAGCGGATGGTCGTCGGGCAGCCGATCTGGGCCGTCGGGACGGATGTCGAGCATGGTGCCCAAAGCCAGGCGTACGTCGTTGACGGCTGCGACCCACGCATTCGCCGCTTCCTCGGTCAACTCGAATCGGCCGCCCTCGTCGGGAAGCGTGTCCAAAAGTTGTTGCGCCGCAACACGTTTAGCATCGATGATCGACGGCTCATGCAGGCTGCGCAGGGCGGCATTCAGACTATCGGCACCCTGCTCATCCAGGGGTGCGGCGTCGTCCGGGTTGGAGAAATCCGGCAGCAGCCGCTGCAGCGTCGGGTTGTCGGGGCGCTCCGAGTTGCCAGTCTTCATGCCGGTGATCTGCTCGAGTTCGTCTGGCGGCGAGGATGATTCACGTTCGTCGAGCAATCCGACCATCGAAACAACCAGATTCTTGAGCAAGGCCGCTTCATGGGAGTCCAGAGCAGACCGAAAACGGGTACCGCCGGCGGTCTCGACCCGCTTCCACTTACGCACGTGGGGACCCGGACACCCTCGGTCTCAGCGATCCTGCTGCATGGTGGCCCACAACCCGGCCGCATGCAGCTTGGAGACATCGGTCTCCATGGATTCCCGGCTGCCCGACGACACCACGGCCTTGCCTTCGTTGTGAACCTGCAACATCAACTTGGTGGCGTGCGGCTCGCTGTAACCGAACAGCTTCTGGAAGACGTACGTGACGTAGTTCATCAGGTTGACCGGATCGTCCCAGACGATGGTCACCCAGGGAGCGGCCGTGGCTTCGACCGAGTCGGCTTCCCGTTGACCGGTGGTTCCCGGCTTAGTCGGGGCTGACGCAACCATAGCTGCCAGGATACCGAGCCGCCGCCGCGCAACCGATACCGTTGCGGGGTGAACGACTCGGCCTACGGCGGGCTGCTGACCGACAAGTACGAGTTGACCATGCTGTCGGCGGCGCTGCGCGATGGCACCGCGGACCGCCCGTCCACGTTCGAACTGTTCGCTCGCCGACTGCCCGACGGGCGTCGTTACGGAGTGGTGGCCGGGACGGGCCGGTTCTTGGAAGCTTTGCCCGAGTTCAGGTTCGACGACGTCGCATGCGAATCGCTGGCGGAGTTTCTCGACCGGGGCACCCTGGCATACCTGCGCGACTTTCGTTTTCGCGGTGACGTCGACGGCTACGCCGAAGGCGAGCTGTACTTCCCCGGTTCCCCGGTCCTTTCGGTGCGCGGCAGCTTCGCGGAATGTGTGGTGCTCGAGACGCTGGCGCTGTCGATTTTCAACCACGACACCGCCGTTGCGTCAGCAGCCGCGCGAATGGTCAGCGCAGCCGAGGGACGGCCGCTGATCGAGATGGGCTCGCGTCGGACGCACGAGCACGCCGCCGTCGCCGCGGCCCGCGCCGCCTACATCGCGGGGTTCGCCGCGTCATCCAACCTGGAGGCCCACCGCCGCTACGGGGTGCCGACCGAAGGCACCAGCGCGCACGCCTTCACGCTGCTGCACACCGGCCCGAATGGACCCGACGAGCCGGCCGCGTTCGCGGCACAAGTCGACGCTCTCGGCGCCGGAACCACGCTGCTGGTCGACACCTACGACGTGACGACCGGTCGTGGCCAACGCGGTGACCGCTGCCGGCACCGGGCTCGGCGCGGTGCGTATCGACTCCGGCGACTTGGGCGTGTTGACCCGGCAGGTCCGCGCGCAGCTCGATCGGCTCGGGGCCACCGGGACCCGCATCGTAGTATCCGGTGATCTCGACGAATTCGCCGTCGCCGGGTTGCGGGCCGAACCTGTGGACAGCTACGGGATCGGCACGTCGCTGGTCACCGGGTCGGGTGCGCCGACCGCGAACATGGTCTACAAGTTGGTCGAGGTCGACGGCATACCCGTCGAGAAGCGCAGCGTCCGCAAGGAATCCCGCGGCGGCCGCAAAGAGGCGCTGCGGCTTTCCCGTTCGACCGGCACGGTCACCGAGGAGATCGTGTATCCGGCCGGCCGTCCGCCGCAAAAAGCTGAGCCGTCGCGAGCGCTGTCGATTCCGCTGGTTCGCCGCGGCGAAGCGGTAGTGGATACAGATCTGGGCGTGGCACGCGAGCTGGTGGTGTCGGGCTTGCGAAGCTTGCCGTGGGAGGGTCTGATGTTGTCGCACGGCGACCCAGCGATTCCCACGACGCAAATCCCGGCCTCGCGCCCGCCGTCCGACACCCAGGAGTAGCCACGCCCGAAGACTTGCCGATGTCGGTGCCCGAGCTATTGGCCACCGCGGTGGCGGCGCTGGGCGGCAGCGAGCGCAGCGGCCAGTCGCAGATGGCCGCCGCCGTCGCCCACGCGTTTGAAGCCGGTGAGCATTTGGCCGTGCAGGCGGGAACCGGCACCGGAAAGTCGTTGGCGTATCTGGTTCCGGCGATCAGCCGCGCGGTATCCGACGACGCGCCGGTCGTGGTGTCGACCGCGACGATTGCCCTGCAACGCCAACTGGTCAATCGTGATCTGCCCCAACTGGTCGCGGCGCTCACCGATGCGCTGCCCCGCGCGCCGCGCTTCGCGTTGCTGAAGGGTCGACAGAATTATCTGTGCCTCAACAAGATTCATAACGGCTCCGCAGCCGATCCTGACGACGAGCCCCAGGACGAGCTTTTCCAGCCGCACACGGCCACCGCGTTAGGTCGCGACGTGCAGCGGCTCACCGCCTGGGCGTCGACGACGGAGTCCGGTGACCGCGACGACCTCAAGCCGGGTGTCGCCGACCGGTCGTGGGCACAGGTCAGCGTTTCCTCGCGGGAATGCCTCGGCATGGCACGCTGCCCGTTCGGCACCGAATGCTTCGCCGAACGCGCGCGAGAGCCAGCGCCGGCGCTGCCGACATCGTCGTCACCAACCACGCGCTGCTGGCCATCGACGCCGTCGCCGACTCGGCCGTGCTGCCCGAACATCACCTGCTGGTTGTCGACGAGGCGCACGACCTGGTTGACCGGGTGACAGCGGTGGCCACCGGCGAGCTGACGGCGAGCGCGCTCGGGGTCGCCTCGCGGCGCATCACCAGGCTGGTCGAACCGGAGCTCATGCAGCGGTGGGAACGGGCATCGGCCAACTTCCTCGCGGCGATCCAGGACGCGCCCGCGCGGTCGCATCGACCACCTTGACGACGAACTCGCGACTCACATTGCGGCGCTGCGGGATGCGGCCAGTGCAGCGCGGTCGGCCATCGACACGTCGCCGACCGACGCCAAAGCCGCGTCGGCGCGCGCCGAGGCGGTCGCCAGCCTCGCCGAAATCGCTGACACCGCAACGCGGATCGCTGGCGTCCTTCGCGCCGGCGATCCCCGACCGCACCGACGTGGTCTGGCTGGATCACGAGGACAACCGCGGGTCGACACGAGCGGTGCTGCGGGTGGCGCCGCTGTCGGTGGCCGGACTGCTGCGCAACCGGTTGTTCGCCGGCTCGACGGCGGTGTTGACCTCGGCGACGCTGACCGTCGGCGGCTCGTTTGACGCGATGGCGACCGCGTGGGGCCTGGCCGATACGCAGGCCGACGACCGAAAAGCGCTTGGCGTGGAATCGACGTCGGATCACCGTTCCAGCACGGCAAAGCCGGGATCCTCTACGTCGCGGCCCATCTGCCTCCGCCCGGCCGCGACGGCACTGGCTCGGCCGAGCAGCTCAATGAGATCGCCGACCTCGTCACCGCGGCAGGCGGGCGAACGCTCGGCCTGTTCTCGTCGATGCGGGCGGCCCGTGCGGCCGCCGAGGCGATGTCCGAACGGCTGTCGACACCGGTGCTGTGCCAGGGCGACGACAGCACCGCCGCGCTCGTCGAGCAGTTCACCGCCGACGCGTCCACGTCCCTGTTCGGCACCTTGTCGCTGTGGCAGGGTGTCGACGTTCCCGGCCCGTCACTGTCGTTGGTCATCATCGACCGCATCCCCTTCCCGCGGCCGGACGATCCACTGCTGTCCGCCCGGCAGCGGGCGGTGGCCGCCGGCGGCGGCAACGGTTTCATGGCCGTCGCCGCCAGCCACGCCGCGCTGCTGCTGGCGCAGGGCACCGGGCGGCTACTGCGTGGCATCGACGACCGAGGGGTGGTCGCGGTGCTGGACTCCCGGATGGCCACCGCCCGCTACGGCGGCTACCTGCGCGCCTCCCTGCCGCCGTTCTGGTCGACCACCGATGCCGCCGCGGTACGCGCGGCTCTTGAGCGGCTGCGCGGCGGGTTAGAAGGCAACTCGGCCCCACCGCCTCAAGCCGATTGCCCGCCGCGCCCCCTCGCCGCTCCGCGGCTGGAGGTACCCCCACCTCGGGCCGTTCCGGCCCGCATCGTCGACGGGCTCAAGCCAGCGTGACCAGACCCAACTCGGCCTCCGAGGCCAACATCGGATGATGCGGCAGCACCCGCACGGTGTAGCCGACCGAGCCGGCAACCGGCAGCGGCGTCGTCGCCGCGAAGACGTGGTCGCCGCCAGCCGCGGTGCCGGTGTACGGCATATCGACGGTGACCGGGTCCAACAACGTGTCGCCGGTGTCCACCCTGCCGACCACTGCCTGGACGGCGACCTCGTCGGGTCGCAGCCCGGCCAATTGGACGGTCGCGGTCAGGGTCAGCTTCGATCCGAGCACCGGAGTGTTCGGCAGCCCGGTGCTGTCGACGTCGGTGACGTGAATATGCGGCCACGCCTCGAAGGCGCGGCGACGATAGTCGGCCAAATCCCGGGCCGGATCGAATGCGACCTGGCCGTCGCCGTCGACCGTCACCGTCACCGTCCTGCGCAGCGACTGCGCCGCCGGCAGGTAGTAGCGCTCGGTGTAATCGCGAACCATCCGCGAGGCCAACACTTTCGGGCCGAGCGTCTGCAGGGTGTGGCGCACCATTTCCATCCATCGGCGCGGTACTCCGTGCTCGTCGCGCTCGTAGAACTTCGATGCGACGGATTTCTGCAACAGGTCGTAGAGTGCGGCCGCCTCCAAGCTGTCGCGGCGGTCATCGTTGGCGACCCCGGAGGCCGACGGTATCGCCCAGCCGTTCTCGCCGTCGTACCATTCGTCCCACCATCCATCGCGGATGGACAGGTTCAGCCCGCCGTTGAGCGCGCTCTTCATCCCCGACGTGCCGCACGCTTCCAGCGGCCGCAGCGGGTTGTTCAGCCAGACGTCGCAGCCCCAATACAGCAGCCGCGCCATCGACATGTCGTAGTCGGGCAGGAACGCGATGCGGTGGCGCACCTCGGGCCGGTCGGCGAACTGCACCACCTGCTGAATCAGCGCCTTACCGCCGTCGTCGGCGGGGTGGGACTTGCCGGCAACGATCAGCTGAATGGGCTTTTCCTCGTCGAGCAGCAACTGTTCCAGTCGCTCCGGGTCGCGCAGCATCAGCGTCAGACGCTTGTACGTCGGCACTCGCCGAGCGAACCCGATGGTCAGCACGTTCGGGTCGAATGCCGTCGAGATCCAGCTCAGCTCTGCCTCCGAGACGCCGCGAACCAGCCACGAGCGGTGTAGCCGTTTCCGGACATCCTCGACCAGCAGCGCCCGCAATTGCGACCGGATCCACCACAGATGACCGGCGTCGACCTCGTTGACTCGCAGCCAGACGCCGGGGTCGCTGAACGAATCCGATCCGGCCAGTTCGCGGCCCAGCTCCAACCATTGCGGGGCCGCCCAGGTACGCGCGTGAACGCCGTTGGTGATCGACCCGATCGGTACTTCGCCGGGGTCGAAGCCGGGCCACAGCTCGTTGAACATGGCCCGGCTCACCTCGCCGTGCAGCAGCGAAACACCGTTGGCGCGCTGCGCGAGCCGCAGGCCCATGTGGGCCATATTGAACTTTTCCGGATCGTCCTCGGCGCCCAGCGCCAGAATCCGGGCGACCGGCACACCTGGCAGCAGCACCGATCCGCCCTTGTCGTCCGGGTCGGCGAAATACCGCTGCACCATCTCCACCGGAAACCGGTCGATCCCGGCAGGCACCGGGGTGTGGGTGGTGAACACCGTGCTGGACCGCACCACGGTCAGCGCTGTGTCGAAATCCAAGCCGGCATCGACCAATTCGCGGATCCGCTCGGTGCCGAGGAAGCCGGCGTGACCTTCGTTCATGTGATAGACCTCAGGCGCCGGCAGCCCGTCAATCGCGGTGAACGCGCGGATCGCCCGGATGCCGCCGATGCCTGCGAGGATCTCCTGCTGCATGCGATGCTCTTGGTCGCCGCCATAGAGGCGATCTGTCACCCCGCGCACGTCGTGCTCGTTCTCCGGGATGTCGGAATCCAGCAACAGCAACGGAACGCGACCGACCTGCGCGACCCAGATCCGCGCCCGCAACCGGCCGGAGTCCGGCAACGCCAGCTCCACCAGCGCCGGCGCGCCCGTGTCGTCGGTGAGCAGCCGTAACGGCAACCCCTGCGGATCCAGCGCCGGGTAATTCTCGTGCTGCCAGCCGTCGGCGGTCAGCGACTGCCGAAAGTAGCCGGACCGGTAGTACAGGCCCACCGCAATCAGCGGCAACCCGAGATCCGATGCGGACTTCAGGTGATCACCGGCCAGGATCCCCAACCCACCGGAGTAGTTCGGCAGCACCTCGGCGACGCCGAACTCCATCGAGAAGTAGGCGATGGCGTTGGGCATGGCAACGCCGTCGCTGTGCTGCTGCTGGTACCACAGCGGACGGCTCAGATAATCGTTGAGTTCAGCCGCCAGCTCATCCAGCCGGTCCAGGAAGCCGCCGTCGAGCGCGAGCTCATCGAGCCGGCCCGGACTTACCGCGCCCAGCAAGGCAACTGGATCCTGACCACACTGGGTCCACAGGGTCGGCTCGATCGCCTCGAAGAGATCCTGAGTCGGCTTGTCCCACGACCATCGCAGGTTGGTGGACAGCCGTTCCAGCGCCCCCAGGCGTTCCGGAAGGTGGGCGCGGACCGTGAACCGACGGAGGGCTTTCACGTGTCATTACCTTACTGACGACCGGCCGAGTTTCGACCCCCGGACAACCCGCACAACCCGACCCCAGGTGTGGGTCGACACTACGGTGGGTATTGGGCGCGAAGGGCTCGGCGAGAAGAGCAAGTCGAAGACATGCAGGCAGCGGTTTGGCCGCGCCCAGGACGACAACCGACTAGCGAAGGGACACTCTGGTGACTATCCAGGCCGTGCGCCGGCCTGACGAGGAAACCGGAGACTCAGAAGGAGTAGCGGTGCCTGGTCGTGTCGAAATCGATGACGTCGCGCCCGTCGTATCGTGCGGCGCCTATCCGGCAAAAGCCGTGATCGGCGAGGTGATTCCGGTTCGCGCGTCGGTATGGCGCGAAGGCCATGACGCGGTCGCTGCGACGCTGGTGGTGCGCTACTTGGGACCGCGTTACCCGCAGGTGGGCGAAACCAGGCGGCTCAAGGCTGTGCAGGCCCCTGCGGTGACCGACGCACCAGCCGACCCGGTCGTCCGGGTCAAGCCGTTCCTCGTCCCGATGAGCATGGGCGAGGAGCCGTTCGTCTTTCATGGCCAGTTCACCCCGGACCGCATCGGATTGTGGACGTTTCGCGTGGACGGTTGGGGCGACCCGATTCACACCTGGCGGCATGCCATCGAGGCCAAACTGGACGCCGGCCAGGGCGAGAGCGAACTGTCCAACGACCTGGTGGTGGGCGCGCAGCTGCTGGAGCGCGCCGCGACCGGGGTTCCCCGTAACCAGCGCGATCCGTTGCTGGCAGCCGCGGCCGCCCTGCGGGCTCCCGGCGATCCGGTGTCACGTGCCGCGCTCGCGCTGACCCCCGAGGTGGACGAACTCCTGACGCACTATCCACTGCGGGAGCTGGTCACCCGCGGCGAGCAGTACGGAGTGTGGGTGGACCGGCCGCTGGCCCGCTTCGGGTCGTGGTACGAGATGTTTCCCCGCTCGACCGGCGGTTGGGACGCCGACGGACACCCCGTGCACGGCACCTTCGCCACCGCTGCCGCGGCGCTGCCGCGCATCGCGCAGATGGGCTTCGACGTGGTGTACCTGCCGCCGATCCACCCGATCGGCAAGGTCCACCGCAAGGGCCGCAACAACTACGCGACCGCCGCACCCGGTGACGTCGGATCGCCGTGGGCCATCGGCAGTGATGAGGGTGGTCATGACGCGGTGCATCCGCGGCTTGGGACGATCGCCGACTTCGACAAGTTTGTGGCGGCGGTGCGCGGCCTGGGCATGGAGGTGGCCCTGGATTTGGCCCTGCAATGCGCGCCGGATCACCCGTGGGCCCGCAAACACCGCGAGTGGTTCACCGAGTTGCCGGACGGCACCATCGCGTATGCCGAAAACCCGCCGAAGAAATATCAGGACATCTACCCGATCAACTTCGACAATGACCCTGCCGGCCTGTACGACGAAGTGCTGCGCGTGGTGCGGTACTGGATGGACCACGGGGTGAAGGTTTTTCGCGTCGACAACCCGCACACCAAGCCGCCGAACTTCTGGGCCTGGCTGATCGCTCAGGTCAAAGCAGTCGATCCGGATGTGCTGTTTTTGTCCGAGGCGTTCACGCCACCGGCCCGCCAATATGGGCTCGCCAAGCTGGGATTCACGCAGTCCTACACCTATTTCACCTGGCGCACGGCCAAGTGGGAGCTCACCGAATTCGGCCAGCAGATCTCCGAAATCGCGGACTACCGGCGTCCCAATTTGTTCGTCAACACCCCTGACATCCTGCATGCCGTCCTGCAGCACAATGGGCCGGGCATGTTCGCGATTCGGGCCGTGCTGGCGGCGACGATGAGCCCCACCTGGGGGGTGTATTCCGGCTACGAGCTGTTCGAGGGCCATGCCGTCGCCGAGGGCAGCGAGGAGTACCTGAACTCGGAGAAGTACGAGCTGCGTCCCCGCGACTTCGCCGGCGCGCTGGCGGCCGGACGATCTCTGGAGCCATTTATCGCACAGCTGAACAACATTCGTCGACTGCATCCGGCTCTTCAGCAGTTGCGCAACATCACCTTCCACGCCATCGACAACGACGCGTTGCTGGCCTACAGCAAGTTCGACCCGATCACCGGCGACTGCGTACTGGTCGTGGTGACGCTCAACGCCTTCGGGCCGGAGGAGGCGACGCTTGTGGTTGGACATGGCCGCATTGGGTATGGAGCAATACGAGCGGTTTTGGGTGCGAGACGAAATAACCGGCGAGGAATACCAGTGGGGAGCGGCCAATTACGTGCGCATCGATCCCGGCCGCGCTGTCGCCCACATCATCAACATGCCGCTCGTACCGTCCCAATCGCGAACTACGCTGCTGCGCAGGAGGTGACCCCGCGATGAAGTCCACCGACCAACTCGCCAAGACCCACCTGGCGCCCGAGCCCGCCGACCTTGCCCGACTGGTGGCCGGCGAGCACCATAACCCGCACGGCATCTTGGGCGCCCACGAATACGGCGACCACACGATCATCCGGGCATTTCGGCCGCACGCCACCGAAGTCGTCGCACTCGTCGGCGAAGACCGCTTCCCGCTGCAGCACATCGACTCCGGCTTGTTCGCGGTGGCGCTGCCGTTCGTCGACCTGATCGACTACCGCCTCGAGGTGCGCTACGACGGCGCCGGCTCGACACACGGTCGCCGATGCCTACCGCTTCCTGCCGACGTTGGGCGAAGTCGATCTGCATCTGTTCGCCGAGGGGCGCCATGAACGACTCTGGGACGTCCTTGGCGCGCACCCACGTTCGTTCACCACCGCCGACGGTGTGGTTGACGGTGTGTCATTCGCCGTGTGGGCGCCCAATGCCAAGGGCGTCAGCTTGATCGCGGACTTCAATGGCTGGAACGGCAACGACGCCCCGCTACGGGTGCTCGGCTCGTCGGGTGTGTGGGAGTTGTTCTGGCCCGGGTTCCCGCGCGACGGCCTGTACAAGTTCCGGGTGCACGGCGCTGACGGCTCGGTCACGGACCGCGCCGACCCGATGGCATTCGCCACCGAGGTACCCCCGCACACGGCATCGCGGGTGAACGTGAGCGACTACCACTGGGGTGACGACGCCTGGATGACGGCCCGCGCCAAGCGCAATCCGGTGTTCGAGCCGATGAGCACCTACGAAGTCCACCTGGGCTCGTGGCGACCGGGTCTCAATTATCGCGATCTCGCCCGCGAGTTGACGGATTACGTACTGTCACAAGGGTTTACTCACGTCGAGATGTTACCCGTCGCCGAGCATCCGTTCGGCGGATCATGGGGATATCAGGTTACGTCCTACTACGCCCCGACGTCGCGATTCGGCGCGCCGGACGATTTCCGGGCGCTTGTCGACGCGCTGCACCAGGCCGGTATCGGCGTCATCGTGGACTGGGTGCCCGCCCACTTCCCCAAGGACGCATGGGCGCTCGGCCGTTTCGACGGCACGCCGCTCTACGAGCATTCCGACCCCCGACGCGGCGAGCAACTCGACTGGGGTACTTACGTATTCGATTTCGGCCGTGCCGAAGTGCGTAACTTCCTGGTGGCCAATGCGCTGTATTGGCTCGAGGAGTTCCACATCGACGGTCTACGAGTCGACGCCGTCGCGTCGATGCTCTACCTCGACTACTCGCGCCCGGCAGGCGGCTGGACGCCCAACATCTACGGCGGCCGCGAGAACCTGGAAGCCGTTCAGTTCCTACAGGAGATGAACGCCACCGCCCACAAAGCGGCGCCCGGGATCGTGACCGTCGCCGAGGAGTCGACGTCGTGGCCGGGTGTAACGAGGCCGACGACCGTTGGCGGCCTGGGCTTCTCGATGAAATGGAACATGGGCTGGATGCACGACACGCTCGACTACATCAGTCGCGATCCGGTGTACCGCAGCTACCACCACCACGGGATCACCTTTTCGATGCTCTACGCGTTCAGCGAAAACTTCGTGCTACCGATCAGCCACGACGAAGTCGTGCACGGCAAGGGCACGCTGTGGGGGCGGATGCCGGGCAACGACCACGTTAAGGCGGCCGGGTTGCGCAGCCTGCTGGCCTACCAGTGGGCGCATCCGGGCAAGCAGCTGCTGTTCATGGGTCAGGAGTTCGGACAGCGCGCCGAATGGTCTGAGGAACGCGGTGTCGACTGGTTCCAACTCGACGAAAACAGCTTCTCCAACGGGACCGCACGGTTGGTGCAGGACCTCAATACGATCTACCGCAGCCGGTCGGCGTTGTGGAGCCAGGACATCACGCCGGAAGGGTACTCCTGGATCGATGCGAATGACTCCGCCAACAACGTGCTGAGTTTTCTGCGGTATGGCAGCGACGGCTCTGTGATGGCTTGTGTGTTCAATTTCGCCGGTGCCGAGCACAGCGGATACCGTCTCGGCCTGCCCAACGCCGGGCGGTGGCGAGAGGTGCTCAACACCGATGCCACCGTTTACAACGGCACCGGGATCGGCAACCTCGGCGGCGTCGACGCGTCCGACGAGCCATGGCATGGCCGCCCCGCATCGGCGGTGCTGGCGTTACCGCCCATGTCGGCGCTGTGGCTGGAGCCTGAATAGCCGGCTAGTACAGAGCGTTGGCGAGGTTGCGCCGCCCTGTGATGACGTCGGGGTCGGCGGGATCGAAGAGTTCGAACAGCTCGATCAGCCGCGTGCGCACCGATGTCCGCTCGTCACCGGACGTCCGCCGCACCAACGCGACCAGACGATCGAAGGCGCCGCGCACATCTTGGCTGAGGAGCTGGACGTCAGCCGCGGCGAACGCGGCCTCGATGTCATCGGGCGCGGCATCGGCAACGGCCACCGCATCCGGCCGGTGCGCGGTCGCGCGCGTCAGGAACGCGATCTGGCGCACCGCGCCTTTGGCTTCGGCGTGAGTTCGGATTGACGTCCAGGATCGCCTGGTACGAGTCTGCGGCGGCGGCGAAGTCGCCGTCCTCGAGCTGCTGACGGGCCTGCGCCAGCGCCGGGTCGACTTCCTCTGGCTCGTCGGAATCCGTTGCACCGCTGAGCTTTCCAGCGGTAGCCGACAGCAGCGAGTCAACCCAGCGGCGCAATTGGTCCGGGGGCTGGACGCCCTGGAAGCTGGAAAGCGGTTGCCCGGCAGCCAATGCCACGACGGTGGGAACTACTTCGACGCCGAAGATCTGCGCTACCCGAGGCGCGACGTCGACATTGACACTGACCAGCGACCATTTCCCGTTGTCGGCGGCGGCCAGGCCAGACAAGACGTCGGCGAGCTGGAGGCAGACATCGCTGCGCGGCGACCACAACAGTACGACCACCGGCACCTGGTTGGAGCGCAGCAGTACTTCGTCTTCGAAATTGGCCTCGGTGACCTCGACACCGGCGGATGCCGTCGACCCTTCCCTGCTGGCATCGCCGCTGGCGGGAGGGCTTTGTTTGAAGGCGGACAGATCGACCGCGCCGGCCAACGCAGGCCCGATCGGAGGTCGAGGACGGCTCACGTGGTCAAGTCTGGCACGTCGCCATCGGTCGCGTTCCACCCGGTTCGGGCGGCCCTATGACCAACATCACATCGACCGTCTACGCGGCGACGCGATCACGGCGCCAGCAAAATTCTCGTGGCAATCACACATGGATACTGGCCGGTAATCTAGCCGGCCCGAAGGATCAGCGCGTCACCCTGACCACCCGCCCCGCACAGCGCAGCAACGCCGTATCCGGAGCCGCGCCGCGCCAGCTCGAGAGCCACATGCAGGGTGATCCGAGCGCCCGACATGCCGATCGGATGCCCGACCGCGATCGCACCGCCGTTGACGTTGACGATGGCGGGATCAACGCCCAGTTCCCGGGTTGAGGCCAACGCCACCGCGGAGAACGCTTCGTTGATCTCCACCACGTCGAGCTGGTCGACTGAGATACCTTCGCGGCCAATAGCTTTCTTGATCGCGTTGGCGGGTTGCGATTGCAGCGTCGAATCCGGGCCGGCCACCACGCCATGTGCGCCGATCTCGACCAGCCAGGACAATCCCAGCTCCTGGGCTTTCTCCTTGTTCATCACGACGACAGCGGCCGCGCCGTCAGAAATCTGCGATGCCGATCCGGCGGTGATGGTGCCGTCCTTCCGGAACGCCGGTTTCAGACCGGCCAGCGATTCGGCGGTGGTGTTGGCGCGAATACCCTCGTCCTCGCTGAACTGCAAAGGATCACCCTTGCGCTGCGGGACGCTCACCGGCACCACCTCGTCGGCGAAGACGCCGTCCTTCCATGCCGCGGCCGCCTTCTGATGCGACCGCGCCGCGAACTCGTCCTGTTCGAGCCGGGTGAATTTGTCGACGTCGTTGCGTTGCTCGGTGAGCGCGCCCATGGGCTGGTCGGTGAAGACGTCGTGCAGGCCGTCGTAGGCCATGTGGTCCCGGACCGTCACATCGCCGTACTTGTAGCCGGCCCGGCTGTCCATCAGCAGGTGCGGAGCCTTGGTCATGGACTCCTGACCACCGGCGACCACGACATCGAACTCGCCGGCCCGTATTAGCTGGTCAGCGAGGGCGATCGAGTCAATGCCGGACAGGCACATCTTGTTGATGGTGAGCGACGGGACGTCCCAGCCGATGCCTGCCGCCACCGCAGCCTGCCGCGCGGGCATCTGACCGGCCCCGGCGGTCAACACCTGGCCCATGATCACGTACTCGACCAGCGAGGGCGAGACGTTCCCCTTCTCCAGCGCACCCGCGATCGCAATGGCACCCAGATCACTGGCGCTGAAATCCTTCAGCGAACCCATCAACTTGCCGATGGGCGTCCGTGCGCCAGCAACGATCACCGATGTCGTCATGACTACCTCCAGGGACGGGGTTGAGCGGCCGATCCGGCGGATCGGAGAGACAGAATCTTTCCCGTCAGGTTACCGTTACGTGATGACCACCGATCAAGTTGACGCCCGTCGAGTCCTCGCCACCGCGCTGGTGACGGGTGTCGACCATGTCGGCATCGCGGTTCCCGACCTCGACGCGGCGATCGCCTGGTATCACGACCACCTGGGCATGATCGTGTTGCACGAGGAAGTCAACGACGATCAGGGGATTCGCGAGGCGATGTTGTCGGTGCGCGGCGCCGCGGTCGGCAGCGCGCAGGTTCAGCTGATGGCCCCGATCGACGAGTCGTCGGTGATCGCGAAGTTCCTCGACAAGCGTGGGCCCGGCATCCAGCAATTGGCTTATCGGGTCAGCGACCTCGAGACCCTCAGCGAGCGCCTACGCGAGCAGGGAGTACGCCTGCTCTACGACGCGCCCCGCCGCGGCACAGCGAACTCACGGATCAATTTCATCCACCCCAAAGACGCCGGCGGTGTCCTGATCGAGTTGGTCGAACCTGCCGCCGACTCAGATTCCGCGCACTAAACGATCAAGACCACTTTCGGGTCGGTCCGCGTGCTGACCTGTTGGCCCAACACGGCGTGTGCCAGTGCCGTCGGTCGTCGAGGGCGACCTCACCGAAATCTGCCAACCACACCACCACATGGGCTGTGCCCGAGCGTATTTCATGATCGCAGCCCGGGCAGCGATACGTTTTGACCGCACGAGCGCCGGCTACGGGTCGCACCTCGTAGTCGTAGCCATCGGGCCCGGCCTCCACCCGACGTTGGGCCGGCAGCGGCCGAGCGGACTGCTGCCCACGCGGCGGAGTGCGGCGTCGGGCCATGACGGCAGTCTAATGAGACACCTCAGAATAATCGGTACTCGTCGGAATCCATGCCGCGCATCATGTCGTAATCCAGTGTCAGACAGCGAATCCCGCGATCCACTGCTAAAGTTCTTGCTTGCGGTTTAATCTGCTGCGCGGCGAACACCCCGCTCACCGGCGCCAGCAGGCTGTCCCGGTTGAGCAACTCCAGGTAGCGGGTGAGCTGCTCGACGCCGTCGATTTCCCCGCGGCGCTTGATCTCGACCGCCACGGAGCGCCCCTGTTCGTCGCGGCACAACAGGTCGACCGGCCCAATCGGCGTCATGTACTCGCGGCGCACCAACGTGTAGCCGGCGCCCAGCAGCTCCACGTGCGCAGCGAGCAGGACCTGCAAATGGGCTTCGACGCCGTCCTTGACCAGCCCCGGGTCGAGCCCCAGTTCATGGCTGGAGTCGTGTTCGATGTCCTCGACAGTGATGCGCAACTGCTCCCCTGCCTTGTTTTCCACCACCCACACCGGCACCGTGCCATCGAGCTCTTCGGCGAACCAACACGGTGGGCTCATCCAGTTCAGCGGCTTGTAGGCGCGGTCGTCGGCGTGCACGCTGACCGACCCGTCGGCCTTGAACAGCAGTAATCGGCGTGCCGGAGGCAGATGAGCGGTGAGCCGACCGACATAGTCCACGGTGCAGCGGGCGATCACGAGGCGCACGCAACTCACCTTAAGCGCGCGTCGCCGGAGCAATTAGGCTGACGCCACCATGATGGCTAAGCGAACGGCCGCGCAACGACTCGGCCGAGTGCTGGAGAAGGTGACCCAGCAGAGCGCTCGGCTGTCGGAGACGCCGGAGTACGGCTCGTGGCTCCTCGGGCGGGTGTCGGAAAGCCAGAGCCGCCGGCGGGTACGCATCCAGCTGATCATCACGGTCTTCATCCTCGCGACCAATCTGATCGGCATTGGCGTCGCGGTGCTGCTGCTGACCGTTGCGTTCCCGACCCCGAGCATTTTCGGCGACGCACCCCGGTGGATCCCGTTCGTCGCAGCACCGGGCTACATCGCTTTGGCGCTGGCACTCGGGATCTACTGGATCACCCGGCGAACTGTATCGGTCTTGCGGTGGGCGATCGAAGGGCGAAAGCCCACGCCTGCCGACGAACGCAGCACATTTCTGGCGCCGTTCTGGCTGGCGTTCGGCGTGCTTATCCTGTGGGGGCAATGAGCGTGCGCACTGGTCTCTGGGCGAGACCGTGACGCTGCGCGGCCATGATCAGCCCACGCAGCTGGCCGCACCCGTCTAGTTGGGCACCCCGTGGGTGAACACCCCGCGGCTGAGCCGAAGGCAGGCGTCTCGGAAGCGATCGGGATCCATTTCGCCGGGGGTTCGCCCGATCATGACTTGCATGATCGGGACATAACTCAGCGCGGCCAACAACACCGCGCTGATCGCTTCAGGGTCGTCGATCTCGGTTCCAGCCTCTTCTGCTGTGGCCCGCATCGCCTGCCCCATGATCGTGTACGCATCAGCCATATTGCGCACCCATAACTCGTCGACCAGGTCTCGCGCGGCTGCAGGTTCATGAAGCATCAACCGCACCAGATCTGCGTTCTCCTCAATGGTCTGCTGCGTCGCTGCGGCTGTATGGGCAAGGGCGTCTAGGCGTTCGGCGGGCGTCGTCGCCTGCGCCCATGCCCGTGATGGCCTCATCCGATCCAGACCGCGACGCAGCGCAGCGCGCAATACATCGCTTTTACTGCGGAAATGCCGGTAGGAGCGCCCCGGAGCCGGGCGACATTCCGCAGGCCTTTTGAATCTCGGAGGTCGACGTAGCGGCGTATCCGCGACTGGCGAAAAGGGCCAACGCCGCATCGAGCAGTCGATCGCGACTAGAGGTTTCAACCGTCGGCACGCGCACAAAGCTACCCGATTGCAACCTGAGTAGTAAGTAAGTACTCTCTTACCTCAGGCTCAGGTGTCGCCCGCGGGCGCCAGTCGTCAGAGCGTTTTGGCGGACAACCGGAGAGGAACTCGAGTATGGGCTCTCAATCGGCGTCTTCGGTCGTTGACAAACGCAATAGACGTCCGTGCGACGAGCCGGCAACCGAGTTCCTGCGCGACTTCCCGGCCCTGCTCGCGCTGAGCCGACTCGCCGTTCCGATCCTGGCCATCGATGACACCGGCGACATCGAATTCGCCAACGAGGCATTTGCGGTAATGGTCGGGTATACCCGCCAGGCTCTGGTCTCCATGACTGCGCAGTCCCTGGTGGTGTGTATTCCGCCGCCGGACTCTGGGGTCGTCGCGGCCCTGCGTGAGCATGCCAATTCGGTCATCCGGTTGCGACACGCGGACGGGTGGACCATGCCGGCACTGATCAGCGACTCGGTGTTGATCCGCGAAAACGAGAAATTGGCCGTCGTCGCGTTTACCGATTTGACTGAGGTTGCCTGGAATACATCACCGGACGACGGGTTGTTGCCCGGCTAACCAGTGGTAATCAGCCCACGCGGTTGGCGCGGCCGGTCACACCCAGGAGCCTCGCAGAAAACACTCAGCGTGGTGGGCGATACTGCGCTCGTGGTCGACAGTCCTCGCGCCAGATTTGTCGGATTCGCTAACGCCGAGATGGGCCTGACGTGCTGCGTGCACGTAGCCGCCTCGTCGGGTGGTGAGGGCGTCCGATCGTGAGCACCCGGTTGGCGGATTTCGTGGTCGACCGTCGGATGTTGCTCATGGCGGCGCTCGCACTCCCCATCGGCGGGCTGTCGGCGGGCGCGGCGTGGTGCCTACTACGACTCATCGGGCTGGTCACCAACCTCGTCTTCTATCAACGCTGGGCCGTCGATCTGGTGGCCCCGGGAGCGCGCCATCATCCCTGGTGGCTGGTGCTGGGCGCCCCGGTCGCCGGCGGTCTGGTTGTCGGCGGTCTGGTTGTCGGCGTCATGGCGCGGCTCGGATCGGAGAAGATTCGTGGTCACGGCATGCCCGAGGCGATCGAGGCTATTCTCACCCAGGGCAGTCGGGTTGAGCCGAAAGTTGCTGTACTGAAGCCTATTTCGGCGGCGATCAGCATCGGCACGGGTGGCCCGTTCGGCGCCGAGGGCCCGATCATCATGACGGGCGGGGCGCTAGGTTCGATCCTCGCCCAGCATCTGCACCTGACCGCCGATGAACGCAAGATCCTGCTCGTTTCCGGCGCCGCCGGCGGAATGGCGGCCACCTTCAATTCCCCGCTGGCTTCCATTCTGCTGGCGGTCGAGCTTTTGCTGTTCGAGTGGCGGCCCCGCAGCACAGTTCCGGTCACCGCCGCAGTCACCGTCGCAACCGTGGTGCGCCAATTCATCCTAGGTGGCGATCCGGTGTTCCCCGTGGACGTGCATGTCACTCAAATACACTGGAACATAGACCTTTTGGCACTTGTCACCGGCGTGTGCGGCGCCGCGGTCGCCATCGTTGCCACGCGGCTGGTGTACCTGTCCGAGGATGCCTTTTCGCGGCTGCCAATTCACTGGATGTGGTGGCCCGCGATCGGCGGCGTGGTGATCGGGCTAGGCGGGCTGGTCGAGCCACGGGCCCTCGGCGTCGGCTACGACGTAATCGGGGCACTACTGACTGGCCGTGCCACCCTGTCGCTCATCATCGGGCTTCTCATTGTGAAAACGGCAATCTGGTCGTTGTCGCTGGGTTCGGGCACCTCTGGCGGCGTACTGGCGCCGCTATTCATGATCGGCGGTGCGCTCGGAGCCCTTGTCGGACATTGGTTCCCGGTCGTATTCCCCGGATTCTGGGCGATTCTTGGCCTGGCCGCCGTGGTCGGCGGCGCCATGCGCGCGCCGCTGACCGGAATCGTATTCACCCTCGAACTCACCCATGCCTGGCCTGCGCTATTTCCTCTGATCATTGCCGCGTTCACGGCCTACGCCGCGTCCGTGCTGGTACTCGACCGCTCGGTTCTGACCGAGAAGATTGCCCGCCGTGGACTGCATCTGACCTGTGACTACACCACCGACCCGCTGGAAGCCTTCTTCGTCGAAGAGGTGATGCGTCCCGAGCCGTCACTGAAACCTGTGGGAGGCACGGTCGGGACTCGCGACACTTTGCGGCATGCGGCCAATGTCCTCGCCGAATCCGGCGGCCGCCCGGTGCGGGTGCTGTCGCCGGACGGCACCGAACAAGGGCACCCGGTTATGGACGACCTACTCCCCGCCCGGCTGCACGATCTCAACGAAGACACCCTGCGCACCAGACACTTTGTTGCCCTCGCCCGTGCCCGGCGCTGACGCCGCTTGAATCAAGAGCGACCCGTCGGCCAGGCAGTCCGCACCGCGGTCGGTCAGCGACCACGATGTCGCTTTCCCGCTAGCAATGTCAGTGGTCGGGTGTAATTGTCTAACCGTGCACGAAGACTTCGACCGCTGCTACCGAGCCGTGCAATCCAAGGACACTCGGTTCGACGGCTGGTTCGTCACAGCGGTGCTGACCACCGGGATATATTGCCGCCCCAGCTGTCCCGTCCGGCCGCCGTTCGCCCGCAATGTGCGTTTCTATCGGACTGCGGCGGCCGCGCAACGTGCTGGTTTTCGGGCGTGCAAGCGCTGTCGCCCGGACGCATCGCCGGGTTCGCCGGAATGGAACATCCGCGGCGACCTCGTTGCACGGGCGATGCGGCTCATCGCCGACGGCACCGTTGATCGCGAGGGTGTCGCGGGTCTGGCCGCCCGCCTCGGCTACACCCCACGACAGCTTGAACGACTACTGCAGGCAGAGACCGGCGCCGGTCCTCTTGCACTGGCCCGCGCACAGCGCACGCAGACCGCACGGGTGCTGATCGAGACAACGGATTTGCCTTTTGGCGACGTCGCTTTTGCCGCAGGCTTTTCCAGCATCCGGCAATTCAACGACACGCTGCGCTCGGTGTGCGACAGCACTCCGACGGAGTTGCGCAAACGCGCGATCGCGCGTTCCGGCCGTGCCGCATCGGATGTGCGCTCACCGGGGACGGTGTCGCTACGTCTACCGACGCGGGTTCCGTTCGCCTACGAGGGAGTATTTGGCCATCTGGCCGCCAGCGTGGTGCCCGGATGCGAGGAGGTGCGCGATGGCGCCTATCGGCGCACCCTGCGGCTACCGTTCGGTAACGCCATCGCCAGCCTGACGCCGGCGCCAGACCATGTCCGATGCCTGCTGGTGCTCGATGACTTCCGCGACCTGACGACCGCGATCGCGCGGTGCCGGCGGCTGTTGGACCTCGACGCCGACCCGGAGGCGGTGATCGACGAATTGGCGTCTGATACGGCGCTGGCCCCCGTGATTGCCAAGGCGCCAGGTCAGCGCATACCCGGCACCGTCGACGAGGCCGAACTCGCCGTTCGGGCGGTGCTGGGCCAGCAGGTATCCATGAAGGCCGCCCGCACTCATGCCAGCAGGTTGGTCACCGCGTATGGCGAACCCGTCCACGACAGCAACGGCGCACTGACGCATACCTTTCCGTCGATCGATCAACTCGGCGAGATCGATCCGGTCCATCTGGCCGTCCCGAAGGCTCGCCAGCGGACCGTGACCGCGCTCATCGCCGGGCTGGCCGATGGCAATGTCGTGCTCAATGCCGGCTGCGACCGGGAGGCGGCTCGCAGTCAATTGCTGGCGCTGCCCGGTATCGGACCGTGGACTGCAGAGGTGATCGCCATGCGCGGTCTGGGTGACCCCGACGCTTTTCCCGCCAGCGATCTCGGATTACATCTCGCCGCTGAACAATTGGGCTTGCCGAGCGATCAACGAGCGTTGAGCGCACGAAGCCACCGTTGGCGCCCCTGGCGTTCTTACGCCACACAGCATCTGTGGACGACGTTGGAGCATCCGGTGAACGACTGGCCGGTGAAGGAGATCGCATGATCTACTACCGCGCCATTGACAGTCCGATCGGTCCGTTGGCGCTGGCCGGCCGCGGCCGGGTGTTGACGAATTTGCGCATGGTGGACCAGACCTACGAGCCGAACCATAACGATTGGGTACCCGATGACCGCGCTTTTCCGGACGCGGTCGAACAACTCGAGGCGTACTTCGCCGGCGAGCGTACCGATTTCGACCTTGAGCTCAGCTTGGCGGGTAGCGAGTTTCAGCGGCGCGTCTGGCAGGCGCTGCTCACAATTCCCTACGGGGAGACCCGATCCTACGGACAGGTCGCCGAACAGGTCGGCGCTACCGGCGCCGCCCGGGCGGTCGGATTGGCGAACGGCCGCAATCCGATCGCCATTATCGTGCCCTGCCACCGCGTCATCGGCGCGAGCGGAAGCCTTACCGGCTACGGCGGTGGGCTCGACCGCAAACGGTCGTTGCTCGAGTTAGAGAGTAGACGTCAGTCCGCGACGTTATCTCTCTTCGATTGAGCATGCGGCCTAGTGCCCCGGCAGCTGCAGCGGAAGTGGCGATGGGGGCCCTGGCGGGCCGAACGGGATGCCCGCCGGCGTGCCTCCGGGGATGGGAAAGGGCATGTTGCCGTTGGCAACCGAAGTCATGAATGACGGGCACTGAGACTGGATCGCCATCCCGACCAGGAAGCCGGCGAGAGGTGGGGCTAGGCCACCGTGGCCGCTGACTTGAGCCGCGCTGCTGGCAAAGCTACTGCCTGGCTGGACCAGCATCGGGCAGATGGATTGCCCGACTTGGGCGATGGCGCTGCTGACCGGACCGTTGTTGCCGATGCCCGCGCTATTTAGCACCGGCGCCATCGCGTCACCGACCGAATCCGCTTGCGCGGCAGGCGTTGAGCCCACCGCCGCGGCGACTACGGCGAGCGTCACGATGACAGGACGCAGAGCCGTCGTAGACACTGCAATGACATCCAGAATGCCGAACGTGGTTCGCCCCGTGTTCGATACCGGTCGGCGTAAATACCCCGCCGGGTTGATCGCAACCATCACACATTCCCCCCTCATCAGTTTGTGCACATAAAGCACAAATTTCACTTTGATAACGCTAAGGTATTTTTGTCACATTAACAACACGATTCGATAACCATTTGCGACCTCAGCGTTGCGCTACCGCGACCTACGAGACCTGAGTGCAACAATCACTGATTTCGTTGTTACCGCGGGCTCCTCAGTGGCGCGAAGCACACAGCGCGCGCTCTCTGGAGCGCGATGTTGGGGAACGGCGACCCGGACGCGAAGACACCGATCGCAGCATTTGATTACCCACCGTCTCAACTACACTAGCCGGCTGATCCGCGGATAAGTTTGCTGCGTTTCCGCGAAGGCAGCAGCGATTCGTATGTGCAGCAGTGCGATGCGACGCTCAGCAACAGGGCAATAAAATGCCCGTGCCCCCCAACTTGGTTGGGGGGCACGGGTTTTGGGGGTTGTGTTCGGCGGTGTCCTACTTTTCCACCCTGTTGGGTAGTATCATCGGCGCTGGCAGGCTTAGCTTCCGGGTTCGGGATGGGTCCGGGCGTTTCCCTGTCGCTGTGGCCGCCGTAACTTTATTGAGGTTTTGTGTTTTGGTGGTGGGGTGGGGTTGTGGTTGGTGTGGTTGCGTGTGTGTAAGTTTTCGGCCGGTTAGTGCCAGTTCCCTGAGCGCATTGCTGCGTGTGTAGGTCTGGTCTATTGATCCCGTGGTCTGCGGGGGGCCTTATCCCACTTGATGGGTGAGAAGCCTGGTCTTGGAGGGGGTTTCCCGCTTAGATGCTTTCAGCGGTTATCCTGTCCGAACGTGGCTATCCAGCGGTGCCCCTGGTGGGACAACTGGTGGACCAGAGGTTCGTCCGTCCCGGTCCTCTCGTACTAGGGACAGGTTTCCTCAAGCTTCTGACGCGCGCGGCGGATAGAGACCGAACTGTCTCACGACGTTCTAAACCCAGCTCGCGTGCCGCTTTAATGGGCGAACAGCCCAACCCTTGGGACCTGCTCCAGCCCCAGGATGCGACGAGCCGACATCGAGGTGCCAAACCATCCCGTCGATATGGACTCTTGGGGAAGATCAGCCTGTTATCCCCGGGGTACCTTTTATCCGTTGAGCGACACCCCTTCCACTCGGGGGTGCCGGATCACTAGTCCCGACTTTCGTCCCTGCTTGACGTGTAGGTCTTGCAGTCAAGCTCCCTTGTGCACTTGCACTCGACACCTGATTGCCGTCCAGGTTGAGGGAACCTTTGGGCGCCTCCGTTACATTTTGGGAGGCAACCGCCCCAGTTAAACTACCCGCCAGGCACTGTTCCTGAACCGGATATACGGTTCGAGGTTAGAGGTCCAATACGATCAGAGTGGTATTTCAACAACGACTCCGCAATTACTGGCGTAATTGTTTCACAGTCTCCCACCTATCCTACACAAACCGTACCGAACATCAATACCAAGTTGTAGTGAAGGTCCCGGGGTCTTTTCGTCCTGCCGCGCGTAACGAGCATCTTTACTCGTAGTGCAATTTCGCCGAGTCTATGGTTGAGACAGTTGAGAAGTCGTTACGCCATTCGTGCAGGTCGGAACTTACCCGACAAGGAATTTCGCTACCTTAGGATGGTTATAGTTACCACCGCCGTTTACTGGGGCTTAAATTCTCCGCTTCACCCCGAGGGGTTAACAGGTCCTCTTAACCTTCCAGCACCGGGCAGGCGTCAGTCCGTATACATCGTCTTGCGACTTCGCACGGACCTGTGTTTTTAGTAAACAGTCGCTTCTCACTGGTTTCTGCGACCTCCTCCCGCTGCCCACCGCGAAGGTGTTGACGGTGTGAAGGCCCCCCTTCTCCCGAAGTTACGGGGGTATTTTGCCGAGTTCCTTAACCATAGTTCTCTCGTACGCCTTGGTATTCTCTACCTGACCACCTGTGTTGGTTTGGGGTACGGGCCGTGTGTGTGCTCGCTAGAGGCTTTTCTTGGCAGCATAGGATCACCGAATTCACCTCATCCGGTTATGCATCACCTCTCGGGATCTGTGAAACCCGGATTTGCCTAGGTTTCTCCCTACGGGCTTGCCCCAGTGTTACCACTGACTGGTACGGCTACCTTCCTGCGTCACCCCATCGCTTGACTACTACCAACCCGGGTCCCACGCAGCCGGCGACTCTCGCACCCCCGAAAGGGATTGATCAGCCACCTTTTGGGTGGTTAGCAGGATTGATTCATCACGGGCGCGCACACACGGGTACGGGAATATCAACCCGTTGTCCATCGACTACGCCTGTCGGCCTCGCCTTAGGTCCCGACTCACCCTGGGCGGACTGGCCTGGCCCAGGAACCCTTGGTCTTTCGGCGGGCAAGGTTCTCACTTGCCTTATCGCTACTCATGCCTGCATTCTCACTCCCCACACCTCCACCACACCATCACTAGGTGGCTTCACTGGTGAGGGGACGCTCCCCTACCCAACGATTGCTCGTTGCCGCGGCTTCGGCGGTGTGCTTGAGCCCCGCTACATTATCGGCGCACAATCACTTGACCAGTGAGCTATTACGCACTCTTTCAAGGGTGGCTGCTTCTAAGCCAACCTCCTGGTTGTCTATGCGACTGCACATCCTTTTCCACTTAGCACACGCTTAGGGGCCTTAGCCGGCGATCTGGGCTGTTTCCCTTTCGACGCACGGAGCTTATCCCCCGCCGTCTCACTGCCACGCTGTACCACCACGGCATTCGGAGTTTGGCTGACGTCAGTAACCTAGTAGGGCCCATCGGCCATCCAGTAGCTCTACCTCCGTGGTGAACCACGCAACGCTGCACCTAAATGCATTTCGGGGAGAACCAGCTATCACGGAGTTTGATTGGCCTTTCACCCCTACCCACAACTCATCCCCTCAGTCTTCAACCTAAGTGGGTTCGGGCCTCCACGCGGTCTTACCCGCGCTTCACCCTGGCCATGGGTAGATCACTCCGCTTCGGGTCCAGAACACACCACTACACCCCTGACGGGGATACGCCCTATTCAGACTCGCTTTCGCTGCGGCTACCCCTCACGGGTTAACCTCGCGACATGTCCCTGACTCGCAGGCTCATTCTTCAAAAGGCACGCCATCACCCCACCCCAAAGGGAAGGCTCTGACGGCTTGTAGGCACACGGTTTCAGGTACTCTTTCACTCCCCTCCCGGGGTACTTTTCACCATTCCCTCACGGTACTAATCCGCTATCGGTCATCAGGAAGTATTCAGGCTTACCGGGTGGTCCCGGCAGATTCACAGCAGATTCCACGGGCCCGCTGCTACTCGGGTAACGACACAAGACAGGCATGCAGTTTTCACCTACCGGGCTCTCACCGTCTACGGCAGACCATCCCAGGCCATTTCGATTAACCACACACTACTGCCCCCCAGTCGGATAGAACTGGAACGCATCATCCCCACAACCCCGCACGCACAACCCCTACCCGGTATCACATGCGCACGGTTTAGCCATCCTCCGCTTTCGCTCGCCACTACTCACGGAATCACACTTGTTTTCTTTTCCTACGGGTACTGAGATGTTTCACTTCCCCGCGTTCCCTCCCACCGGCTATATATTCACCGGAGGGTGACACGACATCACTCGTGCCGGGTTTCCCCATTCGGACATCCTCGGATCAACGCTCGGTTGACAGCTCCCCGAGGCATATCGCAGCCTCCCACGTCCTTCATCGGCTCCTGATGCCAAGGCATCCACCATGTGCCCTAAAACACTTACAACACAAAAAAACACTTCAACAAAAACACTGAAAAATCAGCACTTCTGCTTAGATGCTCGCAACCACTATCCAATTACCAAACACCACACCCCACCACCAAGTGAGGCGACAACACCACCCCCCAAAAAACCGGGGGCCCGGGTGTTGTCTCAGGACCCAATAGTGTGTCTGGCGTTTCATCAATTGTTGCGCACCCGGTGCGCGCCACTACAGCAACGCACCCCTACACGGCTCACACCCCACCAATTGGGATGTTTTTCGTGGTGCTCCTTAGAAAGGAGGTGATCCAGCCGCACCTTCCGGTACGGCTACCTTGTTACGACTTCGTCCCAATCGCCGATCCCACCTTCGACAGCTCCCCCCACAAGGGTTAGGCCACTGGCTTCGGGTGTTACCGACTTTCATGACGTGACGGGCGGTGTGTACAAGGCCCGGGAACGTATTCACCGCAGCGTTGCTGATCTGCGATTACTAGCGACTCCGACTTCACGGGGTCGAGTTGCAGACCCCGATCCGAACTGAGACCGGCTTTAAAGGATTCGCTTAACCTCACGGCATCGCAGCCCTTTGTACCGGCCATTGTAGCATGTGTGAAGCCCTGGACATAAGGGGCATGATGACTTGACGTCATCCCCACCTTCCTCCGAGTTGACCCCGGCAGTCTCTCACGAGTCCCCGCCATAACGCGCTGGCAACATGAGACAAGGGTTGCGCTCGTTGCGGGACTTAACCCAACATCTCACGACACGAGCTGACGACAGCCATGCACCACCTGCACACAGGCCACAAGGGAACCGATATCTCTACCGGCGTCCTGTGCATGTCAAACCCAGGTAAGGTTCTTCGCGTTGCATCGAATTAATCCACATGCTCCGCCGCTTGTGCGGGCCCCCGTCAATTTCTTTGAGTTTTAGCCTTGCGGCCGTACTCCCCAGGCGGGGTACTTAATGCGTTAGCTACGGCACGGATCCCAAGGAAGGAAACCCACACCTAGTACCCACCGTTTACGGCGTGGACTACCAGGGTATCTAATCCTGTTCGCTCCCCACGCTTTCGCTCCTCAGCGTCAGTTACTGCCCAGAGACCCGCCTTCGCCACCGGTGTTCCTCCTGATATCTGCGCATTCCACCGCTACACCAGGAATTCCAGTCTCCCCTGCAGTACTCCAGTCTGCCCGTATCGCCCGCACGCTCACAGTTAAGCCGTGAGATTTCACGAACAACGCGACAAACCACCTACGAGCTCTTTACGCCCAGTAATTCCGGACAACGCTCGCACCCTACGTATTACCGCGGCTGCTGGCACGTAGTTGGCCGGTGCTTCTTCTCCACCTACCGTCACCCCCAACAAAAGCTGAAGGCTTCGCCAATGGTGAAAGAGGTTTACAACCCGAAGGCCGTCATCCCCCACGCGGCGTCGCTGCATCAGGCTTGCGCCCATTGTGCAATATTCCCCACTGCTGCCTCCCGTAGGAGTCTGGGCCGTATCTCAGTCCCAGTGTGGCCGGACACCCTCTCAGGCCGGCTACCCGTCGTCGCCTTGGTAGGCCATCACCCCACCAACAAGCTGATAGGCCGCGGGCCCATCCCACACCGCAAAAGCTTTCCACCACACCACATGCATGGCGTGGTCCTATCCGGTATTAGACCCAGTTTCCCAAGCTTATCCCGAAGTGCAGGGCAGATCACCCACGTGTTACTCACCCGTTCGCCACTCGAGTATCTCCGAAGAGACCTTTCCGTTCGACTTGCATGTGTTAAGCACGCCGCCAGCGTTCGTCCTGAGCCAGAATCAAACTCTCCAAACAAAAACAACCCATCCCACAAGACAGGTGAATTCGAATCAGAAAAATCTGACCTAACAAAAAGACACCAAAAACTGGCATCAAAAACAACCACACCCACACACGGGAATATGCAGACATGGCCAAAAAAACAACAACAAAAACAAAACCACCAAACACACTATTGAGTTCTCAAACAACACCCGTTTTCGGGCAACCCTGCTACTGTACTCCGTGGCACAGGCGCCGTCAACTGCCACAAACCGCTCCCATCGAGCCGGTGTGCGTCGCTATCTCAGACCTACTCTACGCGCTCGATCTCCGCGCCGAGACTGACCAGATTTTCCACGAACAGCGGATAACCCCGGTCGATGTGAAAGACGTCGTGCACTTCGGTGTCACCGTCGGCCACCAACCCGGCAAGCACCAGTCCGGCGCCAGCCCGGATGTCAGACGACCACACCGGCGCACTCGACAGTTGAGGAAGACCTCGCACGACGGCATGGTGCCCGTCGGTGCGGGCGTCGGCACCGAGCCGGATCATCTCCTCGACGAACCGGAACCGCGCCTCGAACACGTTCTCGGTGATCATCGACGTGCCATCGGCGATCGACGCCAGACCAATCGCCATCGGCTGCAGATCCGTCGGGAACCCCGGAAATGGCAACGTCGCGACGTTGACGGCCTTCGGACGCTCATACTGGGTCACCCGGAAACTGTCATCCGTCTGGGTGACGGTGGCGCCCACGTCGTGCAGCTTGTGCAACACGACCTGAAGATGCGCTGGATCAACCCCGGTCACCGTAATGTCGCCGCGGGTCATCGCTGCGGCGATGCCCCACGTGGCAGCCACGATTCGGTCGCCGATGACACGATGCTCCGTCGGGTACAGCCGTGGTACGCCGGTAATCGTCATAGTCGGCGAACCCGCACCTTCGACCTGCGCGCCCATCTGGTTCAACATCGTGCACAGGTCCACCACATCGGGCTCGCGCGCCGCATTGTGAATCGTCGTGACACCCTCTGCCAGAACCGCAGCCATCAAGATGTTCTCGGTCGCGCCGACCGACGGAAACTCCAGCTGAATCTCCGCGCCCCGCAAGGTATCTGCATGGGCCACGACGCAGCCGTGCTCGATATTGCAGACGGCTCCGAGCTGCCGAAGCCCAGCTTGGTGCATATCCAGCGGACGAGAACCGATGGCGTCACCGCCCGGCAGTGCGACTTTGGCGCGCTTGCACCGTCCTACCAAGGGCCCGAGTACGCAGACCGAAGCCCGGAACTGACGGACCGCGGCGAAGTCGGCATCGTACTTCGGCTCGTCCGGTGAGGTGATGCGCACGGTCGCGCCGGCCAGTTCGACTGTGGCACCCAGGCCCCTCAAGACCTCCGCCATCAACGGGACATCGAGGATGTCGGGGCAGTTGGTAATTGTGCTGGTGCCTTCGGCCAACAGGGCCGCAGCCATCAGCTTGAGAACGCTGTTCTTGGCTCCCCCAACAGCGACTTCGCCCGACAACCGACTGCCACCGGTTACCACGAATCGCTCGGCCACCCGACCTAGTTTAGTGAAGCCGTATCGGCCTGTCAGTCGGCTAGGGCAGTCGGACCGGTACGTTTTTACTCATGGCAGTACACCTGACCCGCATCTATACCCGGACTGGCGACGACGGGACCACGGGCTTGAGCGATTTCTCGCGGGTCTCCAAAAACGATGCGCGGTTGGTGGCGTATGCCGACTGCGACGAGGCCAACGCCGCGATCGGCGCTGCGATCGCCCTGGGAAACCCGACGCAGCAGATCACCGACGTGTTGCGACAAATCCAGAACGATCTGTTCGACGCCGGAGCAGATCTCTCGACACCGGTTGTGGAGAACCCGAAGCATCCTCCGTTGCGCATCACGCAGTCCTACATCGACCGACTCGAGGCGTGGTGCGACGAGTTCAACGAAAACCTGCCGCCACTCAAATCCTTTGTGTTGCCTGGCGGTTCAGCACTCTCTGCGCTGCTGCATGTTGCCCGAACGGTGGCGCGACGCGCTGAGCGTTCGGCGTGGGACGCGATCGAGAAGCACCCGTCAGATGTCAGTCCGCTACCCGCAAAGTATCTGAATCGCCTGTCCGACTTGCTGTTTATCTTGTGCCGCGTGACCAACCCTGACGGCGACGTGCTCTGGCGACCCGGCGGCGGGAGGCCGGAGAAGTAAACCTCTAGATCAGGTGCTGCGGCGCCGTGCACGTGGCGAGGGACGTGATTCCAACCACGACTGGAATGCCGTTAATGCGCCGCGGTCCAGCGCGATTTCGTAGCCCGCTCTGCGGTCCTGCGTCGTGTCGCGCAGCTCCAGCACGATGATCTCTTCAGTCATGATGTCGAACTCGTCACCGCGTGGCGGACGTCGCGAGACGACCTCCACGCCGCGCCTGTTGAGTTGACGATCCGGCCACGGGCGAACGCTGGACAATCGGTAATACGCGGCCTCCCCACCGCGGTAACGAATCACGCCATGACGCCATCCTTGGCCGCCGACTGCGGGTATGTCCCGCATGATCGCCGCAGTTCCACCCTGGCGCAGCTTCCACAAGCGAAAACTGAGAGCTAGGACGGCAATTCCCAGCAAGGCGACGAGCACGACCATGACGGTCATCAGCGCGCTCATCGCCGCGGGCCGCTTAGTCGAGCGCGCCGACGGCGCGCAATCTGGCGCGGCCCCTGGCGGCAGTGCGGGGATCGTCTGATTCCGAATCCTCTCTGGCCGAAGCCTCGTCGATCTCCGAGTCGAATTCCGCGGATTCGGCGAGGATGCTGACGCCCTCCTCGGTGACCGACATGAAGCCGCCGTCCACTGCGACCCGCAGATCGCCCTCGCCCTCGCGCTCGACGCGAACCATGGCATCGTCAACCAGTTGCGCAACCAGCGGGATGTGACTTGGCAGAATACCGATCTCTCCCACAGTGGTACGGGTGAAGACGAACGTCGCCTCCCCCGACCAGATCTTCCGGTCGACGGCAACGATCTCCACGTTCATCGCGGCCATCTCACACTCGCCTTTCCCCGCTCAACCTTTCACCGCTCAACCTTCGCCGCCGGCAAGAACACATCACAGCTTGGCGCCGAAGCTTTCAGCTTTCTTTGCCAGGTCGTCAAGGCCGCCGATGAGGAAGAATGCCTGCTCGGGCACGTGGTCGAAGTCGCCCTTTGCCAGCTTGTCGAACGCCTCGATGGTTTCCTTCAGCGGAACGGTGGAACCGGGCTGGCCGGTGAACTGTTCAGCCGCCATCATGTTCTGCGAGAGGAACCGCTCGATGCGTCGCGCCCGGTTGACCTGCTGCTTGTCCTCTTCGGACAGCTCGTCGATACCCAAGATCGCGATGATGTCCTGAAGGTCCTTGTATCGCTGCAGGATTCGAATCACTTCCTGCGCCACCCGGTAGTGCTCGTCGCCGACGATCCCGGGGTCCAGAATGGTGGAGCTGGACGCCAACGGGTCTACCGCAGGGAAGATGCCCTTGGAGAACACATTTCGCGAAAGCTCGGTTGTGGCGTCCAGGTGCGCGAAAGTCGTCGCGGGCGCAGGGTCGGTGTAGTCGTCGGCGGGCACGTAGACAGCTTGCATCGAGGTGATGGACCGGCCACGCGTCGAGGTGATCCGCTCCTGTAGCTCACCCATTTCGTCGGCGAGCGTGGGCTGATATCCGACCGCCGAGGGCATCCGGCCGAGTAGTGTGGACACCTCGGATCCGGCCTGGGTGAACCGGAAGATGTTGTCGATGAACAACAGCACGTCCTGGCCCTGCTCGTCCCGGAAGTACTCGGCCATCGTCAACGCTGACAACGCCACCCGCATACGGGTGCCGGGCGGTTCGTCCATCTGACCGAACACCAGCGCGGTGTCCTTGAGCACATCGGCTTCGTCGAGCTCTACCCACAAGTCATTGCCCTCGCGGGTGCGCTCGCCGACACCGGCGAACACTGAAGTCCCGCCGAAGTTTCGGGCGATGCGGTTGATCATCTCCTGGATCAGAACGGTTTTGCCCACGCCCGCACCGCCGAACAGCGCGATCTTGCCACCACGCACGTAGGGCGTCAGCAAGTCGACGACCTTCAGCCCGGTCTCGAGCATCTCGGTGCGCGGTTCCAGCTCGTCGAACGGCGGCGGCTTGCGGTGAATGGGCCAGTGATCGAAATCTTCTCCGTAGCCTGGCTTGTCCAGACAATCGCCCAGGGCGTTGAACACATGGCCCTTGACACCGTCGCCGACCGGCACCGAGATCGAGTCCCCGGTGTCGATCACCTCGACGCCACGTACCAGTCCGTCGGTCGGTTGTAGCGAGATGGTGCGGACCAGGCTGTCGCCCAGGTGTTGGGCCACCTCCAGCGTCAACGTCTTCGCGAAAGCCTCGTATGTGATGTCAGCGTGCAGAGCGTTGAACAGCTCCGGCACTGAGCCGCGCGGAAATTCGACGTCGACGACGGGTCCGGTAACCCGCACCACGCGGCCGTTAGCGTCGCCGCCCTTCGAGTTCGTCGACTTTTCAGCCTGTTTGGTGGTAGCAGCCATATCCTCTTCGCTTCCTGATGGGGCCTATTTCGCGGCGTCAGCGAGCGCGTTTGCGCCACCGACGATTTCGCTGATTTCCTGTGTGATTTGGGCCTGCCGCTCACGGTTGGCCTCGAGCGTGAGTGCCTTGATGAGATCGTCGGCATTGTCGCTGGCCGATTTCATCGCACGTTGGCGCGAAGCCAGCTCGGATGCGGCGGACTCGAGCAGCGCCGTGTACACGCGGGTGGTCAGGTACCGCGGCAACAACGACTCGAACAGTGTTGTCGCATCCGGCTCGAATGAGTACAACGTGTGCGGCCCTCTGTCTTCCTCGACGTATTCCACCACCATCGGGGCGATGCGGTGCGCCGAGGCCGATTGCGACATCATCGACTTGAACTCGGTGTAGACAATGTGCAACTCGTCGACGCCGGCCTGCTCCTCAGAATCGCCGTTGTCCCCGGTACCGGCCATGAAGGCGCTGACCAGGGTCTCTGCCACCTCCGCGGCATTCTCGTAGCTGGGTCTCTCCGAGAAGCCGGTCCATGACTCGCTGATGTCCCAGTTGCGGAAGCTGTAGTAGCCCAGTGCTTTACGGCCGACAGTGTAGAGCACCGGCGTCTTGCCGCTTTCTCGCAGCAGCGAGAAAAGCTCCTCGGCCCGTCGAAAGGCGCCGGAGTTGTACGCGCCGCAAAGGCCGCGGTCGGACGAGACCACCAGCACGCCGGCCCGTTTCGGCTCGGGGCGCTCGACCAGCAATGGATGGTCCAGAGCGGCTTCCTCGGCGAGCGTGGTGAGCACGCGGGTGAGCTCGACGGAGTAGGGCCGGGATTCGGAAAGCCGGGCCTGCGCTTTGCCGATACGCGACGTCGCGATCATCTCCTGTGCCTTGGTGATCTTTTTGATCGACCCGGCGGAGCGGATCCGACCCCGCAGTTCGCGAAGTGTTGCAGCCATCCTCGATTACTTCTTCTTCTGCTCCGGTGGGGCGGGCTTGTGGACCTGCACCGCTTCTTTCGCCAGCTGGTCTTCGTCAAGGGCTTCGACGTGCTCGTCGGGTACCACCGAGCCGCCGCCGGTCGCCGCGAAACCCTTCTTGAACTCTTTGATCGCGTCGATCAACTTGTTTTCGGTTTCCTCGCTGAGCTTTTGGGATTCCCGGATCTCGGACAGGATGCCTTCTTCGGATGCCCGGATGTGGTCGAGGAACTCGGTCTCGAACCGCCTGACGTCTTCGACCGGAACCGAATCCAGGTGACCGCCGGTACCGAGGAAGATGGAAACCACCTGCTCCTCAACCGGTGCCGGCTGGTATTGCGGCTGCTTGAGCAGCTCAACAAGTCGGGCGCCCCGCTCCAACTGTGCTTTCGATGTGGCGTCCAAGTCCGAGGCAAAGGCCGCGAACGACTCCAGCTCGCGGAACTGCGACAGGTCCAGACGGAGACTTCCTGCCACCTCTTTCATTGCCTTGATCTGTGCCGCGCCGCCCACCCGCGACACCGAGACACCGACGTTGATGGCGGGCCGGACACCCTGGTTGAACAAGTCGGACTCCAAGAAGCACTGGCCGTCGGTGATCGAGATGACGTTGGTGGGGATGTATGCCGAGATGTCGTTGGCCTTGGTCTCGATGATCGGCAATCCGGTCAGTGAGCCGCCACCAAGCTCGTCGGACAGCTTGGCGCAGCGCTCCAGTAGCCGCGAGTGCAGATAGAACACGTCACCGGGGTAGGCCTCACGACCGGGCGGGCGACGCAACAGTAGCGAGATCGCACGGTAGGCCTCGGCTTGCTTGCTCAAGTCGTCGAAGACGATCAGCACATGTTTGCCGTCGTACATCCAGTGCTGAGCGATCGCCGAACCGGTATAGGGCGCAAGCCATTTGAACCCGGCGGAATCAGACGCGGGTGCCGCAACGATGGTGGTGTAGTCCATCGCGCCACCCTCATCCAGGGCACGCCGGACCGAAGCGATCGTGGTGCCCTTCTGGCCGATGGCCACGTACACGCACCGCACCTGCTTCTTCGGGTCGCCTGATTCCCAGTTCTGGCGCTGGTTGAGGATGGTGTCCACGCAGACCGCCGTCTTGCCGGTCTTGCGGTCGCCGATGATCAGCTGGCGCTGGCCGCGACCGATCGGCGTCATCGCGTCGATGGCCTTGATACCAGTCTGCAGTGGCTCTCTGACGCTTTGCCGCTGGACCACCGACGGGGCCTGGATCTCCAACGCCCGGCGAGCGTCGGGTTCGATGTCGCCCTGGCCGTCGATCGGGTGCCCGAGTGGATCGACAACCCGGCCGAGGAAGCCATCGCCGACTGGCACCGAAAGCACCTCGCCGGTGCGCTTGACCTGCTGGCCCTCCGCGATGGTCTCGTAGTCGCCCAGGATCACCGTGCCGATGCTGTGCTCGTCGAGGTTGAGCGCTACGCCCAAGACCCCGCCCGGGAACTCAAGCAGCTCTTGGGTCATCACCGACGGCAAGCCCTCGACGTGCGCGATGCCATCTCCGGTATCGATGACCGTGCCCACCTCTTCCCGGGCGGTATCCGAGGTAAAGGAGCTAACGTATTCCTCAATCGCGCCCTGGATGTCTTCAGCGGAGATTGTCAACTCTGCCATGGCTTTTCGTTCTTCCTAATTGTCGATTGTGTGGATTAGGTGTGTTTCAGTCCGGTAGCTGGGTCTGGGCCGCGGCGAGACGAGACGAAAGCGTACCGTCGATCACTTCGTCGCCGACCGAAATTGCGAGCCCGCCGAGCGACTCGGGGTCGATTTGCAGCTGCGCCGTGACCGGATGGCCGTAGATCCGGCTCAGCACCTCGGTGAGGCGGGTGTGCTGTGCGTCGCTGAGCTCGGCGGCCGCGCTGACCTGCGCGACGACTTCGCCGCGGCGGGCCACCGCCACTTCGGCGAGACCTTCCACCGCCTCCTCCACCGGTTGTCCTCGCAACAACTCGACCGTCTTGGAAAGCAGTTCAGCCGAGATGGGGTTAACGTTGGCGCTTGCATTCCCAAGCACGTTGCGCAGCAACCGAACCCGCCCGTCGGCGGGTGCTTCGTAGTCACCCAGCAAGATGACCAGGTGCGGCTGCACGTCGAGAATGCGGGAGAACCGGAACAATTGGTCTTCCACCTCGTCAAGCTGTCCGGCCCGCTCGGCGCGAGTCAACAATGCCTGCCGCGCCACCAACTCGACAGCGTCGATGAGATCGGAGTCGGCCGACCAGCGTTCGGCAACGGCACTCTTGAGCAGATCAAGCGCGGGCTGACCGACTTTGTCCGACACCAGCCGCTCGATCAGTCGAACTCTGGGCGACGCGTCCTCAGCGGGCAATGTGAGGTAGCGCGTGACGACGGTTTCGCGAATCAGCATCGCGGCGATCGACGTCAGATCATCGGCGAGCGTCGACAACCCTTGGTCGTCAAGGCCTTCGGCTATCTCGTCGAACTGCTTCAGCAGACTAGTCAACGCCACCCGGCTGGCCGAACGCATCTTCGTCGCAACGGGATACTGGACGTCTGCCTCCGAGGGCGCCATTGCGTCGAGATCGTCGAGGAAGCGGTCTACCGTGGCTGACTGCTGAGCCGCGTCGGCAACAAATCCACGCACTAATTCGCCTGCCCGCCGGACGGATTCGGCGCCGATATCCTGGCGGAGCTGACGAATCAGTTGCGCACGCAACAGCTCGACCTGCTTGCCGCCCTGCACTTTGATCCGCTCGACTTCGCTATCGGCGTGAGCGTGCAACTGCTCGACGATGCGTTTGGCATCTGTCTGCGCCTCTTCGGTGATCCGCTTCGCTTCCGCCTTCGCATCCTCCGTCGCCTTGCTGTGCGCGCGGCTCGCTTCCGCCAGCCGATCGGCGGCGGCAGCGGAATCTGCCAGTTGTTTGCCCACAGCGTCTTGGCGGTCCGCCATCATCTTGCGCACCGGCGGCACAACGTAGCGCCAGACCAGCCACACGATGACGGCGAACCCGACGAGTTGCCCGAGGAATGTTGACATCGTTGCTACCGCCCCGAGCCCGTCGCCGTGACCGAGGTGGTGATCTCGACGCCGAGGATGCGGCTCGCCAACGTCGTGGAGATGGTCTCCACCCGCGCGCGAAGCTCCGCCGCAACGGCGTCGCCTTCCCGTTTGAGTTGCTCAGCGGCGTCCTGCAGTGTCGAGGAAACCTGTTCCTCGACACTGCCGCGCATTTCCTCGAGGACCTTGCGGCCCTCTACCCGAGCCTCGTCGCGGGCCGCCGACGCCGTGGTCCGAGCTTTGGACATCGCCTTCTCGTAGTCTTCCTGGGCAGCGGCGAACTGCTCGGCCGATTCCTTGTTGTCAGCAGCCGTCTTGGTGACCATGTTGTCGCGCTCTTTCAGCACCTTCGAGATCGGCGGTACCACGAAGGTGCCGATCACGCCGAGCACGATCAAGAAGATGATCAGCACAACGAAGAAGGTGCCGTTGGGAAGGAGGAAGTTTCCCTCCGCCTGGCTGGCAGCAGCCAGGACCACAGCGCTCATGTCACCCATCGCAGCTAGTTACTTGACCGGGGTGGCGAAGACGAACAGCGCCATGAAGGCCAAGTTGATGAAGTAGGCGGCCTCGACCAGACCGACCGTGATGAAGAACGGAACGAACAGCCGTCCTTGCGCCTCGGGCTGCCGGGCGATGCCGGAGATCAGTGCGTTACCGGCGACGCCGTCACCGATACCGGCGCCGATCGCGCCACCGGCCATGATCAGGCCACCGCCGATGAGGGCGCCGGCAGCGATTGTGGGGTTCATTGCTTATCCTCCTTGATATTTGGTAGCGGTCTACCAGGTCTGTAATTGGTGTGGACACGGGGACTTTGTGGCCGTCCTAATCGTGTTCCCCTTCCAGCTCCATCGATTGGCTGAAGTACAAGACGGTCAGCAGGGCGAAGATGAACGCCTGGATTGCGCCGACGAATAAATCGAATGCCTTCCAGATCGCGTTCGGCGCCCACAAGATATAAGGCGGGAATAGCGCGATCAGCGCGACCAGGATGCCGCCGGCAAAGATGTTGCCGAAAAGTCGGAGCGACAGCGAGATCGGCTTGGCGAGTTCTTCAACCACATTGATGGGCGAGAAGATAACCCCGACGATTTTGGGCAGGGTGTCCCACACGTGCCCCTTGACAATCTTGACGGGGTAACCGATGAGGCCGCTGCGCCAGATGCCGGCCAGGTGGTAGCAGAGGAACACAAACAGCGCCAGCGCCAGCACATAGTTGATGTCCGACGCCGGCGGGGCGAACAACTCCTTCGGAGAGCCGCCCGCCTTGTCGGTGTATTGCACCGGCAACACCGACAGCCAGTTCGAGATCAGGATGTAGACGAAAAGTGTGACCGACAGCGGCAACACGAAGGGCGCGATTCGCATCCCGATCGCGGCTTCGATCTGGTTGCGCATCTGGATGGTGATTGCCTCGAAGAACAGCTGTACGCCGCCGGGTACACCGGTGGAGGTGACCTTGGCGCGCAGGAAAAATGCCAGCCCGATGACGATGACGGCGGCGATCCCCGCGGACGCCACGGTGTCGACGTTGACGGCCAGGCCGAACCAATCCTGCGTGTCGTGGTGGCCGACCTCGATGGCGCCCTCACCCAGCAGCGTCTCATGCATCGCCGTTTCCAATCCCTTCAGCACTGTCGGCAGCGCCAATACGCAGTTTCTTCCATACCGGCAGCGCGGTCGACAGCACGAGCAAGACCTGGAACAGCGCAAGCCCGAATACCACGCCGAGCCCGGCGGGTCGGAAGACAAATGCGACAGTCAGTCCGATAACGGTGATGAACAATAGCCGGCTCGCGGAGTTCACCGCCATCTTCTTCTTCAGCGGATGCGCCTCCGCGGTGATCGCGGCCACCGAACGCTGCACCCCGAGCGCGTTGAGCAAACCAAGCAGGAGCCCCACGCCCAAGAACACACCCACCATCGGGTGGCCGAGCGAACCTGCGACGGCGATCGCGAGGACGGTCAGCACGAGGGACGTGGCGAACAGCCGAACCGGCCGGAAAGCAACCGAGGGAAACACCAACGGCGCGTCCTGCGCTGGCGTTGTCACTGCTGCACCTCAGTCCTCTTTCGGGGGGAGTTGCCTGGTTGATCGTTGCGTGGCCCGTAGAGCGTATCGGAGGGCATTCATCGCACTCGCATCACCCAAGGGACAACTCCCCTTTGTCGGTCGTAAGTCAGCGCGATCGGAGGTGACTCCGATGGCCGGTGGCCGGCAACCCGCGAGGTTAATTTCGGGTTCTACCAGCACCGTACCACATCGGCGATCACCCTACTACTCATCGTCGTAGACGCCATTGCGGCGGCGTAGCAACGGAATCAGCGTCGCGATGACCGCGATCGCGATCGCGCCCAGCATCACCGCTGCGGTGTCGCGCGGGTTGAAGAAGATCGTGCTCGCGGCGCCGAACGCGACGATGCCGACCCACAAATAAATCAGCAGCACCACCCGCCGATGCGAATGACCGATCTGCAGCAGACGGTGATGCAGGTGCATCTTGTCGGGGCTGAATGCGCTACGACCCGCCCGGGTGCGCCGCACGATCGCCAGCAGGAGGTCGAGCATCGGCACGAACATGACCGCCACAACCAACAGGAACGGCGACAGCAGAGCAAACACGTCTCGGGCGCCGTAGGCGTTCTGCGAAATCGGTCCCGCAGCCGTCGTCGACGCGGCGGCCAGCATCAGGCCGATCAGCATCGAACCGGAATCCCCCATGAAGATCTTTGCCGGGTGAAAGTTGTGCGGCAAAAAGCCCAGGCAGGCTCCGGCCAGCACCACCGAAATGACCGCGGGCGGGTAGAAGAGCACGTCGCCCCCGTGGTCGCGCAGCAGGCCGACGGAGAAAATGCAGATCGCCAGCGCGGTGATGAGTCCCAGCCCGGCGGCCAGCCCGTCGAGACCGTCGACGAAGTTCATCGCGTTGACGATCGACACGGTCAGCGCCAGCGTGAGCAGAATCGAGGAGGCTTGGTCCAGCACAATGGTTCCCACCCCGCCCAACGGGATGTAGAGAACGCTCCAGGCGACGCCCATGGTGACCAGCACGCTGGCCGCGGTGATCTGACCGGCGAACTTCGTCAGCGCGTCCAGGCCCCACCGGTCATCGATCAGGCCGATGCCCATGATCACCGCGCCTGCCACGACCACCGCCGGCATGCCCGTGGAGTAGACGAAACCGCGTGTGAGCGCGGGAAGCTGAGATGCGAGAAAGACCGCCGCGATGATCCCGACGAATATCGCCAGGCCGCCCATCCGTGGCGTTGGCGTCACGTGCACATCGCGTTCGCGCGGGTACGCCACCGCGCCGAGCCGGGTGGCCAGCACGCGTACCGGTCCGGTCGCAAAGTAGGTGATGATCGCGGCCGTCAGCCCGACGAGCGCGAGTTCGCGCAGCGGGACGCCGGCGCCACGATCGGACAAGGCGAGCAGACCGCCGGCGAGGTTGTCGGCACCGCTGACCATCCGGAAAACCGTACTGCACCGCCCTGAGATCGAACTAGGTTGCCCCGGCAGATCAGCCGGTCAAACTCCCGGCGTCCACACCGAGCACGGTGGCGATCCTCTGGGCGCTGACCGGTCCAGATCGCAGGATGCGCGGTTCAGGTCCGGTCAGGTCCAGGATGGTCGAGGCCGCCTGTTGGGCCGAAGGACCGGCATCGAGATAGACGTCCACGAGGTCGCCCAGCTGCTCGCGGGCGTTCTCGGCGTCGACGGCGGGCGGACGGCCGGAGACGTTGGCACTGGATACCGCCATCGGTCCGACCTCACGCAGCACTTCGATGGCGACCGGGTGCAGCGGCATCCGCAGCATGACCGTGCCGCGGGCATCGCCGAGATCCCATTGCACGGACGGCGCCTGCCGGACCACGAGACTCAACGCGCCGGGCCAGAACGCGCGCACGAGGTCGCGCATCGCCTTGGAAACCGATAGGGCAAGCCCGTCGATGGTGTGCCAGGAGCCCACCAGCACCGGCACCGGCATATCACGCCCGCGGCCCTTCGCCGATAGCAGCGCGTCCACCGCCGTGCTGTCGAATGCATCGGCGCCCACGCCGTACACCGTGTCCGTCGGAAGAACCACCAGCCCACCGTTTTTGACGGCCCCGACCGCCGATGCGATTCCGCGAGAACGCTGTTCGGGATCGGCGCAGTCGAACAGGTCACTCATCAGCGCTGTTATCCCCCGCAAGCGGGTGGGGGTACCCCCAGCCGCGCAGCGGCGAGGGGGCGTGCCCCCGCCTGCGGGCCGTCACAAATCTGGGCCGTCCATTGAGATCCATTCGGGCCACGATTTCATCGAACAACGCCTGTGCCGCTCAGTAGTTCGCAAGTAAGTGCGGACGTTGTGTCGTCGTGCTCGACGGCGAACACGCCGCCCGGGCGCAACCACCGTCCAGCGAGCCGGACGACGGGGGTAATCACCGCCATACCGTCAGGCCCCCCAAACACGGCGCGGGCCGGATCGTGCTCACGCACTTCGGGTTCGAGCTCGGCAGCATCTGGAACGTAGGGCGGGTTGGACACCACGAGGTCGACCTGCCCGTCGAGCTCGGCCAGCAAGCCGGGGTCGGTGACGTCGGCGCACAGTAACTCCACCGCGGTGCCTCCCGCGTTTCTGCGCGCATAGTCAAGTGCCGCTTCGGAATCGTCGATGCCCATCACCCGCGCATCAGGCCAGCGCCGCGCCAGTGCGAGCGCCAGCGCACCCGAACCAGTGCACACATCGACGATCACCGGCCCGGCGGGAGATTCGTCGAGACTCTGGGAGTTCGCCCACTCCAGCATGGCTTCGGTTTCCGGGCGCGGGACGAAAACGCCGGGCCCGACCGAAAGGGTCAACGGCCCGAACGCGGCCGTGCCGGTGAGGTGCTGCAGTGGCACTCGACGCGACCGTGCGGCGATCGCGGCGTGGTAGCGGTCGAAAAAGGTGTCGTCAGGCGAGTCGACCAGCGGCAGCCGTCCACGCTCGGTGCCGGCCAGGTGCGCAGCCAATTCCTCGGCGTCGTAGCGCGCGGAGTCGATTCCGGCGCCTGCGAGCAGCGTCGCCGCGGAGTCGATCGCGTACCGCAGCCGAGTCGTCATGCCTGCTGCAGCCGGGTCTGCTTGTCGGCGGCGCCCAGAGCGTCGAACAATGCATCAAGGTCACCGTCGAGAAGCTGATCGAGATTGTGCGCTTTGTAGCCGATGCGATGGTCAGCCACACGGTTTTCCGGGAAGTTGTAGGTGCGGATGCGTTCGCTACGGTCCACGGTGCGGATCTGGCTGGCGCGGTCCGCCGACGCGTCGGCCAGCGCCTGCTCCTCGGCCAATGCCTGCAGGCGAGCGGCAAGCACCTGCATCGCTCGCGTCTTGTTCTGCAGCTGAGACCGCTCGTTTTGACAGGTGACGACAATTCCGGTGGGCAAGTGGGTGATTCGGACCGCCGAGTCGGTGGTGTTGACGCCCTGGCCACCCTTGCCCGACGACCGGTAGACGTCGATGCGCAGGTCCGACTCGTCGATCTGCACCTCACCCACTTCTTCGGGCTCGGGATAGACCAGCACGCCCGCCGCCGAAGTATGGACGCGGCCTTGGGATTCGGTGACCGGCACCCGTTGCACCCGGTGCACTCCGCCCTCGAATTTCATGCGCGACCACACGCCGTCGGCCGAGTCGCCCTTGCTGGCGATCGCCAGCGTCGCGTCTTTATATCCGCCCAAATCCGAGGTGGTTTCGTCCAACACCGTCACTGTCCAGCCGTGCCGCTCGGCGTAGCGGATGTACATCCTGGCCAGATCCGCAGCGAAGAGCGCCGATTCTTCGCCGCCCTCACCGGATTTGACCTCGAGCACGATGTCGTCGGCGTCATGCGGGTCGCGCGGCGCCAGCATGTCGGTGAGCTGGGTGTCCAGCTCGGCGACTCGCGATTCCAATTCCGCGACTTCGTCGGCAAACGACGCGTCGTCGACGGCGAGTTCGCGTGCGGTGTCCAGATCGCCGCGGGCCGACGTGAGCTTGCGGTGGGTCGCGACGATCGGGGCCAATTGCGCGAATCGGCGCCCGACTTTGCGCGCATCGCCGGGATTGCTGTGCAGTTCGGGGTCGGACAGCTGACGCTCGAGGTCGGCGTGTTCGGCCACTAGCGCGTCAATCGCCTGCACGCCCTGCGTCATGCTCCTCCTTCCCCATCACAACCCGACTGATCCGAACACGAAACGACGCCCGGCCTGTGCGGTTTCCGCAACAGTTCGGGCGTCGGTCCTGCTACTTGTCGGCCGAAGCTTCCTTCTCGGCGCCGGCCTTGCGCTTGCCGTAACGCTTCTCGAAGCGCGCGACCCGGCCGCCGCTGTCCAGAATCTTCTGCTTGCCGGTGTAGAACGGGTGGCACTGCGAGCAGACCTCGACCACGATGTGGCCGCTTTCTTTGGTGCTGCGGGTCTGGAAGGTGTTCCCGCAGCCGCAGACCACGGTGGTCTCGCCGTAGGCGGGATGAATATCAGATTTCATGGTGTCCTCTTCAATCGGCGGTCGCCGGGTCGCCCTCGTGTGCTGATGATCGGACGTGAACCGGAACCTTACTTCGGCTGCTCATTATGCCAGGTCAGCCGCTATGTCCCTAAACGCCTGCGTGAGGGTGTGCATTCCCGCCGCGACCGATTGCCCGCCCGGTTCGGTGAGACCGGAGCGCGCCGACGCTAACCCTGGCTGACCTGGTCGTTCACCGGGGCTTCGGCGGGTCGATCGACAACCGCATAGCTGGTGTCGCGGCCGATCCGGGTCCACAACAGGCCGCCTTCAGGGGTCCTGCCGCGCGCGCTGAGGTCTCGCTTGAGAATTTTGTTGGTGGCGGTGGTCGGCAGGCTGCCGGTGATCCACACGTGTCGCGGCCAGGCCTTGGGTGAAAGATCCGGCTGGTCGGCCAAAAACTGGCTGAACTCACCCGGCGTCAACTCGGCGTCGTCCGTCAGCACCAACGCCGCCATCACCTGGTCCCCCACCTGCTCATCGGGTACCGCATACACCGCGACCTGACTGACCGCAGGCAGTCGCTGCAGGATGCGCTCGATGGGCGCGGTCGTCATATTCTCGCCATCGACCCGCAGCCAGTCCCCGCTGCGCCCGGCGAAGTAGATCCAGCCGTCAGCGTCGCGGTACGCCAGGTCACCCGACCAGAACATGCCGTTGCGCAGTCGCGCGTCGGTGGCGTTCCGGTCGTTGTAGTAGCCGGCGAACAGTCCGGCGCCTGTCGTGTTGACCAGTTCGCCGATCGCTTCGTCGGCGTTGATCAGCGAACCGTCGTCGTCGAATCTGGCCACCGGGCATTCGGCGAGCGTGTCGGAGTTGTAAATGCTCGACACCGGGGAAACCGCGGCCCAATGAGCCCGGGCGGACAGCCGTCCTCGCGGGTGATGATGATCGCGCCCTCGGTGGAACCGAAACCGTCCCAGACCGTGCAATCGAAACGGCGGCTGAAATCCGCGATGTCGCGGTCGCTTGCCTCGTTGCCGAACGCGACCCGCAGCGGGTTGTCCGCATCGTCGTGCTGCTCGGGGGTGGCCAGGACATAAGCCAATGGCTTGCCGACGTAATTCATATAGGTCGCGCCGTAGCGGCGGAGGTCGGGCAGCAAACCCGACGCCGAGAAGGTGGCAGGCACCATCGCGGCGCCGGAGCCGACCGCCACGCTCCAGCCGGCCAGCAACGCGTTCGAGTGAAACAGCGGCATCGACAGATAGCAGACACCGGAGGAATCGACGTCGAACCGCTCAATCAGGTTGGCGCCGGCGAAGATAACGGTCAGGTGGGTTACCTGGACCGCCTTCGGCTCACCGCTGGTGCCCGAGGTGAAGATCATCATGAACGTGTCAGTGGGGGCGACCTCGCGATGCGCCACCAGCGGCCCGGCCGCTGCGAGCAAACCGGACCACTCGTCGGTGCCGATGTCCACCACGCGGACCCCGGGCAGCTCCAAGCCGTCGAGCAGCGCGCGATGGGCCGGATCGACGAGCAGTATTTGGCAGTCGGCACGCACGATGTCTTTGACCAGCGCCGCGCCGCGACGGGTGTCGTTGATACCGCACAACACGTATCCGCCGAGCGCTGCCGCCGCCATCGCGGTGAGCATGTCGGGGGTGTTGCCCAGCAGCGCACCGACGTGCAGCGGACGCTTGGGGTCGGCGATGCCGATCAATGCGGCGGCGGCCGCCGACGCGTCCGTCAGATGCTCACGCCAAGTCCACACCCGGTCGCCGTATCTCACCGCCGGAGCGGAGTCGCCACTACGTGAGCGAAGCAATTGCTGAACAGTGTCCGCCACGGCTCACCACTTTCCCGTCGATCCCGACAGGGCGCAGGTTACCGCTGCAACGTCAGCTGCCCGGCGGGAAGGGCGGTGTTACTCGACGGCGGTGATGTGCTAACCGGCTCAGCGCGGATTAGTCGTTGTCCATGCCCGGTGTCGTCTTGGAGACCTGAACCAGGAACTCGTAGTTGGTCTTGGTCTTTCGCAGCTGCGACATCAACAGGTCGATAGCCTGGTGAGAATCCAACCCCGACAACACGCGGCGCAGCTTGTGCACGATCGCGAATTCGTCTGGCGAGAGCAGCAATTCGTCTTTACGAGTGCCTGAGGGGTTCACGTCGACGGCGGGGAACACCCGGCGCTCGGAGATCTTGCGGTCGAGCTTGAGCTCCGCGTTACCGGTGCCCTTGAACTCCTCGAAGATCACCGTGTCGCCAGTGGACCCGGTCTCCACCATCGCTGTGGCGATGATGGTCAACGAGCCGCCCCCCTCGATGTTGCGGGCAGCGCCAAGGAAGCGCTTCGGCGGGTAGAGCGCCGTGGAATCGACACCACCAGACAAGATGCGGCCCGATGCCGGCGACGCGTTGTTGTAGGCGCGTCCCAGCCGCGTGATCGAGTCGAGCAGCACGATGACGTCTTTGCCCTGCTCGACGAGGCGCTTCGCGCGCTCGATCGCCAACTCGGCGACGGACGTGTGGTCCGACGGCGGCCGGTCGAACGTCGATGCGATGACTTCGCCCTTGACCGACCGCGCCATATCGGTGACCTCTTCAGGCCGCTCGTCGACGAGCACGACCATGAGGTGGCATTCCGGGTTGTTTTTGGTGATCGCGTTGGCGATGGCCTGCAGGATCATCGTCTTACCCGCCTTGGGCGGCGACACGATGAGCGCACGCTGGCCCTTGCCGATCGGCATGATGAGGTCGATGACTCGGGTAGTCAGCTGGTCGGACGTGGTTTCCAGACGTAGCCGCTGGTTGGGGTACAACGGCGTTAGTTTGGAGAAATCGGGACGGTTCTTGGCGTTTTCGACCGGCCCACCGTTGACGGTGTCCAAGCGCACCAACGGGTTGAACTTCTGCCGCTGATTGGGCTGTTCGCCGTCCTTGGGAATCCGCACCGCGCCGGTCACCGCGTCGCCGCGGCGTAAGCCGTTCTTACGCACCATGTTCATCGAGACATAGACGTCGTTGGGACCGGCCAGATAGCCAGAGGTGCGGACGAACGCGTAGTTGTCCAGGACGTCGAGAATGCCGGCCACCGGTTGCACGACGTCGTCTTCACGTAGTTCGGTGTCACCACCATCGCCGGTCCGCTCACCGCGGCGCTTACGTTCCCGGAACCGGCGCCCGCGGCGGCCGCCGCGGCCGTCGCCGTCGTCGTCTTGCTGGTTCGAGCCGCCTCGGTTCTGCTGACCACCCGAGCCTTGCTGATCGCCGCCCCTGTCAGACTCGCCCTTATCGGAGTCCTTCTCGGAATCGCGATCGTCGGACTTGCTGTCCTGTTGGTGGCGGAAGGGCTTGTCGGAGTCGGTCTGATGGTTCTTTTCGGCCTGGTTGTTGTTTTTCTGCTCCCCCGCGATGTTCGCCGGAAGACGGGGCTGCGTCCTCGACGACCGATTCGGCGTGGTTGGTCGCAGCCTTCGCGCCCTGGTTGCCTGAGTCACCGCCGGCGCCGCCGTTGGACGACGCGCCATTGGCGTGTCCCTGGCGGGTTTCCCGGATCGCGGCGATCAGTTCGTTTTTGCGCATTCCCGATGTGCCCTTGACACCGGCCTTATTGGCCAGCGCGCGCAGTTCGGGAAGCACCATGGTGGCCAGCGAGCCATCCGACGCATTCGGATGAGCGTCGGTCTCGCTGGAAGTGTCTGTGGTCACGGAATGCGGCAGCTTTTCATTTTCGGTGCTGTCGCCAGCCGTTACGAGGTCCGTATCGGTCACGGATTTCCTTTCTTTCCCTCGCTGATCGATTCAAGCCAGGGGATCGTTGCATTCAGCCAAATCGGCGAGTGCTGCCAAAACTCGACTCTGCAGCGGTGATCGCCAATATTGGCGGTTTAAATGGCGAACCATCGTCCACGAGAAGAATTTGGTGTTCGTCCTAGTGTCAATGCAGATGCAGATGCTGCGATTACTGGACGGCTCCGAGGATAACCTGCTTCGATGCCGGAAGCAAGAAGCCCCTCCGCCATGCCCGCGGGACGCTAGCTGGGTACTGCCACTCCCGAGGTCCAACGGACCCCATCGCCAACCGTCATCTCGCTGACCGCGAACCCGTGTGCGCCAGCGTACTCCAGAGCCTCGGCGGGCAACTCGGACGCCGTGCTCAGCGCGATCACCGCCGGACCAGCACCGGAAAGCACAGCTGCCACGTTGTAACGGCGCAATAGCCGCAGGTATTCCCCCGATGACGGCATCGTGGGCGCCCGCTGCGGCTGATGAAGCACGTCCTCGGTGGCGGCCATCAGCAGGTCGGGCCGCTCGGTGAGCGCCACCACCAGCAGCGCCGCGCGGCTGACATTGAAGCGGGCGTCCTCGTGGCTGACCTGTGCAGGAAGCAGAACCCGCGCCTCCGCGGTCGATGAGCGCTGCCCGGGAATGGCCGGGAACAGCCGTATGTCGGGATGAAGCCGCACCGGCGCCGCCGAGTAGGCCGGCGGCGCACCGCGTGGGTCGGTCCACGACACAACTGCGCCGCCCAACACCGCCGCCGCCGCGTTGTCGGGATGCCCTTCGAATTCCGATGACAGCTGAATCAACTCGACCTGGCTCATGGGTGTTGAACCCGCCTGTGCGAGAAGACCATTGACGGCCGCCAGGCCACCGACGACTGCCGCCGCCGACGAGCCAAGACCGCGGGAGTGCGGGATGGCGTTACGACACCGCAGTGTCATGCCGGGCACGCCCACACCGGCGGCCTGCAGCCCGCGTTCGACGGCGCGAACCACCAAATGACCCGCGCCAAGCGCCAGCTCTCCGGCGCCCTCTCCCTCAACCTCGACGATCAGACCGGAATCGGTTGTCTCGACGATGATTTCGTCATAGAGACTCAGCGCCAGTCCGATGCTGTCGAAGCCAGGGCCGAGGTTGGCGCTGGAGGCCGCAACGACCGAACTGGCCAGCAGCCCGGCGGGCAGCATCGCCACTAGACCAACCCCAATTTGGCGACAACGGCGACCGGGTCCACGGGAAGCGGCGACACGCTTGGCATGTCGCGCAGGGCGGTGTCGGGATCCTTGAGGCCGTTGCCGGTCACCGTGCACACCACGGTCGATCCCCGTGCCACCCAGCCGTCCTGGACGGCCTTGAGCAGACCGGCGATGCTTGCTGCCGACGCCGGCTCCACGAAGACGCCCTCGGTGCCTGCCACCAGGTGATATGCGGCGAGGATTTCGTCGTCGGTGGCCGCCAGGAACCGCCCATTGGACTGCTGCTGCGCCTCCACGGCCGGCCCCCACGAGGCCGGCGAGCCGATGCGAATCGCGGTGGCGATGGTCTCGGGATGGCTCACCGGTTCGCCGAGCACCAGCGGCGCCGCGCCGGCCGCCTGGGTACCCAACATACGCGGCAGCTTGTCGATCACACCGTCAGCGTGATACTCGGTGTAGCCCTTCCAATACGCCGTGATGTTCCCCGCGTTGCCAACCGGCAGGGAATGCACGTCCGGTGCGACGCCCAAGACGTCGACGATCTCGAACGCCGCCGTCTTCTGGCCCTCGATGCGAACCGGGTTGACGGAGTTGACCAATGAGATCGTCGGGAAGTCGGCGACGATCTTGCGGGCAAGCTCCAGGCAGTCGTCGAAGTTACCGTCGATCTGGATGATCTTGGCGCCGTGCATCACAGCCTGCGCGAGCTTGCCCATCGCGATCTTGCCCTGCGGGATCAGCACCGCGCAGGTGATGCCGGCCCGGGCGGCGTACGCCGCTGCCGACGCCGACGTATTACCCGTCGACGCGCACAGCACCGCCTGCTGGCCGCGGGCTACCGCGTCAGTGACGGCCATCGTCATGCCGCGGTCCTTGAAGGAGCCGGTGGGATTCAGGCCCTCGACTTTGAGATGAACCGTGCAACCGGTCTTGGCCGAGAGCCTGGGTGCCGGGAGCAGCGGGGTGCCGCCCTCGAACAAGGTGACGGGAACCCAGTCGTCGCCGACGGGCAACCGGTCCCGATAAGCCGCGATGAGACCGGGCCACTGCTGACGGGTGTTGGCCTTGGCGGCGCTGGACGGGCTCATGCGCTGGTTCCTTCCAACCGCAGGACGCTGGCCACACTCTGCACCACGTCGAGATCGGCCAACGCGGCCACAGTTTCGGACAGGGCGGCGTCCGTAGCGGTGTGGGTGACCACCACCACACGAGCTCCGATGCGGCGTCCGCCCTCGCCGACCACGCCCTCCTGGCGGACTTCGGCGATGCTGACTTCACGCTTGGCGAATTCTGTAGCAACCGAGGCCAATACACCCGGCTTATCGGCGACGTTCATGCTGACGTAGTAGCGGGTCGAGATCAGCCCCATCGGGGCGACCGACAATTGAGCGTACTTGGACTCTTTCGGCCCTCGGCTGCCCAGTACCCGGTTACGAGCTGCCATCACCAGATCACCGGTCACCGCTGATGCGGTCGGCGCTCCGCCGGCACCCTGACCGTAGAACATCAGCCGTCCCGCGGCCTCGGCCTCGACCACCACGGCATTGAATGCACCGTTGACCGTGGCCAGCGGATGCGCCAACGGCACCAGCGCCGGGTACACACGAGCCGAGACCCGCTGTTGCCCATCGTCGGTGGTGATCCGTTCACAGATCGACAGCAGTTTGATCGTGCAGCCCAGCGCGCGTGCGGAGACGAAGTCATCGGGGGTGATCTTGGTGATGCCCTCGCGATAAACGTCGTCGGCTGTCACCCTGGTGTGGAACGCGATCGACGCCAGGATGGCGGCTTTCGCCGCGGCGTCGAAGCCTTCCACATCGGCAGTAGGGTCGGCTTCGGCGTAGCCGAGCGCGCTCGCGTCGGCCAAGGCCCGCTCATAATCGGCTCCGGTGCTGTCCATTTCGGACAGGATGTAGTTCGTGGTGCCGTTGACGATGCCGGCCACCCGCTGCACCGTGTCGCCGGCCAGTGACTGGGTCAATGGACGGATCACTGGGATGGCACCTGCCACTGCAGCCTCGAAATAGAGGTCGACATGGGCATTTTCGGCGGCCTGTGCGAGCTCTCCGGTGGAGACCGAAAGCAGGGCCTTGTTCGCCGTCACGACGGACTTGCCGTGCTCCAGTGCAGACAGGATCGCCTTGCGCGACGGTTCGACCGGACCCATCACTTCGACGACGATGTCGACGTCCTCGCGGGAGACGAGTTCATCGATGTTGTCGGTGAGCAGATCGACCGGCACACCCCGGTCTGCGGCTACTCGGCGTACGCCGATACCGCGCAGCACCAGTGGCGCGCCGATCCGGGCAGCGAGGTCGTCAGCGCTCTCCTCGATGATGCGAACAACCTCACTGCCCACATTGCCCAGTCCCAATACCGCTACACCGACCGGCTTTTCATCGGTGCTCATGTGCGCCACTCCTCCTCATCACTACGTTCTGCATCGTCGTCAGCGCGGCTCACGCCTCACCTCACCTCCAGACTCAGCAGATCGTCGACCGTTTCCCTGCGCAGGATCAGACGCGCGCGTCCGTCGCGCACAGCCACCACCGCAGGGCGGCCGATCAAGTTATAGCGGCTCGACAGCGAATAGCAATAGGCACCGGTTGCAGCCACGGCGACGAGGTCGCCGGGCGCTATGTCATCCGGTATCCACGTATCTCGAACCACGATATCGCCACTCTCGCAATGCTTTCCAACGACACGAGCCAGCGTTGATACCGCATCGGTAGCCCGAGAGACCAGCCGCACGTCGTAGTCGGCGCCGTAGAGCGAAGTGCGGATGTTATCGCTCATCCCGCCGTCGACGCTGACGTAACGCCGATGCGCTGTCGCACTCACACCGACGTCTTTGACGGTGCCGACCTCATACAGGGTGATGGTCCCCGGCCCGGCGATGGCGCGACCGGGTTCGACGACCAAGCGGGGAACCGGCAAACCCACCGCCGCGGATTCGTTGCGCACGATGTCGCCGAGCTTGTCGGCGAGTTCGCGTACCGGCGGCGGATCGTCGTTCGGCAGATACGAGATGCCAAGGCCGCCACCGAGGTCGATGGTGGCGATCTGCGAGGTCTTGTCCACTCCGAACTCAGCGACGACGTCGTGCAGCAGACCGATCACACGGTGCGCGGCAAGTTCGAAGCCGCCGACGTCGAAGATCTGCGAGCCGATGTGACTGTGCAGGCCCACCAGTCGAAGATGATCGGTGGCGAAGACCCGCCGAACCGCGGCCATCGCCGCGCCGTTGGCCAGCGACAGCCCGAACTTCTGGTCTTCGTGGGCCGTGGAGATGAACTCGTGGGTGTGGGCTTCGACACCGACCGTGACGCGGACCAGCACATCCTGGACAACGCCCGCCTCACCCGCGATGGTGTCGAGGCGCTCGATCTCGGTCATCGAGTCCACCACGACATGAGCGATTCCGGCCTTGACCGCCGCGGTCAGTTCCGCCACCGATTTGTTGTTGCCGTGCAGCGCGATCCGCTCAGGAGGAAAGTCGGCATACAGTGCGACCGCCAGTTCGCCCCCGGTGCAGACATCCAGCGAGAGGCCTTCCTCGTCGATCCACCGCGCTATTTCGCTGGATAGGAAGGCCTTTCCGGCGTAGTGCACGTTGGCGCCGCCGCCGAACGCCGCCGCGATCTCGCGGCACCGCGTCCGGAAGTCGTCTTCGTCGATGACGAACAGTGGCGTGCCGTACTCCTGGGCCAGCGACGTCAGCGAAATGCCGGCAACGCTGACGACTCCTTCGCTGCCGCGAACAGCGTTGCGCGGCCACACATTCGGTGCCAGCTGCAAGAGTTCCTCGGTTGACTCGGGTCGAGGCGGAACACCCCCGTGATGGAACTCTTCGGCGTGCCGGGGGCCGGCCGGATGGGCGTTCACATTCGCTCCGGAGCGCGGACACCCAGGATGGCCAGCCCGTTGGCGATCACCTGGCGGGTCGCCTGGCAGAGCGCCAGCCGTGCGGTGTGCAGGTCGGTGGGCTGCTCGTCGCCCTGCGGCAACACCCGGCACGAGTCATAGAACCGGTGATAGTCACCGGCGAGGTCTTCCAGGTAGCGGCACACTCGGTGCGGTTCGCGCAGTGACGCCGCAGTTTTCAGCACCCTGGGGAACTCGCCGAGATTACGGACCAGCGCGCCCTCTTTGTCGTGGGTGAGCAGTTCGAGGTGGCTGGTGTCGGGGATCAGGCCGAGCTCGGCGGCGTTGCGGGCCAGCGCGGAGAGCCGGGCATGGGCGTATTGCACGTAATAGACCGGGTTTTCGTTGGACGCCGACGACCACAGCGCCAGGTCGATGTCGATCGGGGTGTCCACCGACGACCGGATCAGGCTGTAGCGCGCGGCGTCGACGCCGATCGCCTCGACCAGGTCGTCGAGGGTGATCACGGTGCCGGCCCGCTTGCTCATCTTCACCGGCTGGCCGTCACGCACCAGGTTGACCATCTGTCCGATGAGCACCTCGACGGTGGCGGGGTCGTCGCCGAACGCGGCCGCCGCGGCCTTCAGCCGGGAGATGTAGCCGTGGTGGTCGGCGCCGAGCATGTAGATGCACAGGTCGAAACCGCGCTGCCGCTTGTCCAGGTAGTAGGCCAGATCGCCGGCGATGTAGGCGGGTTTGCCGTCGCTCTTGATCACGACGCGGTCTTTATCGTCACCAAAAGCACTGGTGCGCAACCACGTTGCGCCGTCCTTCTCGTAGATGTTGCCGTTCTCGCGAAGCCGGGCGATTGCCTGCTCGACACGACCGCTGGTGTGCATCGACTCTTCATGGGTGTAGACGTCGAAGTCGGTGCCGAAGTCGTGCAGCGATTGCTTGATGTGGGTGAACATCAAGTCGACGCCGATCCTCCGGAACGTTTCGTGCTGCTCGGCGTCGGGCTGGCTCAACGCGTCAGGCGCTTGCTGCAGGACTTGCGCGGCGATGTCGGCGATGTAGCTGCCCGCGTAGCCGTCTTGCGGGGTGGGCTCGCCCTTGGCCGCGGCGATCAACGATGTGGCGAACCGGTCGATCTGAGCACCGTGGTCGTTGAAGTAGTACTCACGTACCACGTCGGCACCCTGCGTCGTGAGCAACCGGCCCAACGCGTCGCCGACCGCCGCCCAGCGAGTGCCGCCGATGTGAATCGGCCCGGTCGGGTTAGCTGAGACGAACTCGAGGTTGATCGTGTGTCCGGCCTCGGCGTCGGAGTTGCCGTACGTGTGGCCGGCATCGATGACGTTGTTGACGATGAGGCCCTGCGCCGAAGCGTCCAGCCGCAGGTTGATGAAGCCTGGCCCGGCGACCTCCGCCGAGGCGATGCCGTCGGCCTGGGCCAGCGCGCCAGCGAGCCATCCGGCCAGCTCGCGCGGATTGACGCCGACCTTCTTGGCGAGCTGCAGCGCCAGGTTGCTGGCATAGTCGCCGTGCTCGGGGTTGCGCGGCCGCTCAACGGTGACCGTCGCCGGCAGCGCGGCCGTGTCGAGCGCTTGCTTGGCCAGCACCGCGGTCGCGGTGACCTTGAGCAGCTCGGCCAGGTCGGCGGGGTTCACGCAGGCCATCCTATTGGCTGAGGTGCTCTGGCCCCGAATCCATTCCGGTGCTCAGCTCGTCGCTTTGATGCGTTAGTCTGTCGTGGCCCGTCGGCGCAGCATTTCTCGCGTGCGCCCCCGTAGCTCAGGGGATAGAGCGTCTGCCTCCGGAGCAGAAGGCCGCAGGTTCGAATCCTGCCGGGGGCACCCAGTTATCGCAGCTCAGGCCGCTCGTGAAAATGTCAGAAAGTCAATGCGCAGCCCTACTGGCAGCTGCCGGGCGGAGCCGGTATCGGCCCGGTCACTTGCGGCACAAGACCGCCGAAGATACCGGGCGGTGGAGCGGGCTTGACGCACTGCACGACCACGAAGCTGTTATTGCCTGACGTGCCGCGCGCTACGGCGTGCCAGTACGCACCGTCGTCGTAGGGCACGCCGTCGCAGGTGGCCTCGGGTGCCGGCGTCGCGCCGCCCGGGCAGAAGTTGGCACCCAAGTCGGGCTTGTGCGGATCAGGGTCCGCGTGGCCCGCCGGCGTGGCCAGCATCGCGGCGGCGATCAGCGCCATGGTCATAACGTGCTTCATGGTCGACATCCTGTCTTAGTGTCCCTCGTCGTCCTCATCCTGGCTGTGCAATTATCCGCAGATGACCTCCGCGCAGCTACTTCGCGACCTGGTGCGTTGTTCTCGCCCGTCCAGCATTCTCGATATCGGCGCCAATCCTGTCGATGGACGTCCCCCTTACAAGGAGATGCTCGATTACGGGCTGTGCACGGTAACCGGGTTCGAACCTCAGCAACGCGCGCTGGCGGAGCTGGAGGAGCGCAAGGGTCCGCTGGAGCGATACCTCCCGCACGTCGTGGGCGATGGCCGCGAGCATCGACTGAAGATCACCAAAGCGGAAGGCATGACGAGCCTTCTCACGCCTGACCAGAATCAGCTCCGACTGTTCACCCCGTTCCTGGACTGGGGTTCGGTCGTCGAGGAGCGCGATGTTCAGACCCATCGTCTCGATGACCTCGACATCGACGACTTCGACTTGCTGAAAATCGATGTGCAGGGCGCGGAACTGATGGTGCTCCAAAATGGCCGGGAACGACTGCGCAACGCTGTCGCAGTACAGACTGAAGTGTCATTCGTGCCGCTGTACCTGGGTCAGCCGACCTTCGGTGAAGTAGACGCCGAACTGCGGTCGCAGGGGTTCGTACCGCACTCGATGCCAGAGTTGAAGCAGTGGGCGATCGCGCCGACAGTGTTCGACGACAACTTATTCAACCCAGGCAATCAGCTGCTTGAGGCCGACATGGTCTACGTTCGGGATCTCGCGCACCCGGAACGGATGACCAGCGAGCAGCTCTCACATCTGGCGATGATCGCCTTTCACATCTACGGATCAGTCGACCTTGCCGTGTTCTGCATCATCGAACTGCAGCAGCGCGGTCGCGCACCGGAGGACGCCGTCGAGCAGTTGATGCAACTCTTCGAGTAGCCGAGACGCTGTGATGCGTGCCTGCCACATCAGTTCACGGCGCCGCGGGTCACTTGCGGCCCGGGCGCAGCGCGATGTCGCGACAGCAGGCGCGCCGCTTGACCCGGCGCACCGAGTTGGAGCATCGCGGCCAACGCCGTTTCGAGGACCACTTCTTGTTGCACACGACTACCGCCGATCGACGGCAGCCCGGCGAGCGATTCGAGGAGATAGTCGAGCGCGGCGCGCGGCTCACCCTCCGTCAACGCAATAAGACCTTCGCCGATGAGACGCAACGTCGTTGCCTGCGCGTCGGTCGCGTCCGGAACATTGATCGCGCGGATCGCGGCCGGATCATTCGCGGCGGCCAGCACAAGCAGCGCGTGGAACGCGATGAACGGCGTTTGCGGCGCATACGCAAGCGAGCCGACCTCGGCGAGCACCGGCATCGGATCAGGTGGAGTAACCCAGTCCGGATGCAGGCGCGCCCGCCACGCGAGCGAACCGGCATCGACGAGACATCGCACGTCCTTCGAATGGGGCGGCGCGAGAAACGCGGCGTACCGACGCGCCGCGGCAGCCGCGTCGCCCATCGCGAGCTCGTGCAGCGCGGCGTGCCACTGAAAGTGCGGGAGGTAACGCTGCGTGCTGCCGTCGCTCGGGATCCAGTCCGTCAGCCATTTCAGCCCGGCTCCATGCGCGTCGGTCTCGTAGTGCACGTGCGACAGCGCATGCGCGGCGTTGCCGTTGCCCGGATCGAGTTCGAGTGCGGCGTCGGCCAGGTCGGCTGCGTCGTACCAGAGGCCCTGCTCCGTTCGGCCGTAGGCGCGCAAGCCGAGATACCATGGCGCCTCGCCGTGCACGCCAGTGAACCGCTCGACGTACTGCCACGCGTCCGGCAACGCGTCGCCGGCCCCGGCGAACGCAATCGACGGCGCGAGCACAAGCAATGCGACTGCGTCGTTCGGGACGCGGTCGAGATGGTCGATGAGTGCGTCGGTGCCCGCCGCGTTTCCCTTCTCGCACCACGTCGCGATGGCCTCGACGTGGCTGCGGTCTTCGTCGCTGCCATGTGCAAGCGCCGCGCGCGCTCGAGCGAGATGGCCGGTGACTGCGTCAGGGCCGCCCGCGCGGTCGGGCCGTTCCGTGGCGATCATCGCGAGCGCGACGTGCGCACGCGCGTGGTGCGGATCTTCCGCGACCGCGGCAGCGAAGGCGACCGACGCGCCGTCTTGGACGGCGAGCAGGCGACGCACACCCTCGGCATACGAGGCAGGCGCACCACTCAATTCCGGCGCAGTCGTGATGAGACTGGGCGCCCGCACCGGACGGTCGCGCGTGTCGTCGGCGAGCAGCTCCGCGATAGCAGCCGCCTGGGCACGGATTTCGGGAATCGCGGTGGTCTCCCACTCCTCACCCTGGCGGATCGAGCCGAGACAGACGATGTCCGGGACCGTGCCCCCGGCCGCGTCGATGAGGTAGCCGTCCGCATCGAGTCGCACGCCTACGCCGCACGGGTGCAGCGACGCGACATCTGTGGCCAACAGGTTCGCCCAGAGCGGGGAGCGTTGCAGGGACCGCCGATCCCACGAGGCGCCAGTGGCGACGACAACCGCGTCACCGCGCCGACGCACTGATCGGTCGCTCGTTGTCACCACCAGTTCAACGCCACTGCCGTGCAGCGACACATCGGCGACCTCGCCCGCCTCGATGATCAGTTGGCCACTGTCGATCGCGGCATAAATCGCATCGGCGATCGTGGGCGGCATGCGGTGGCGAAGGACCTCCCACTGCCGCAGGTCCTCGCGCAGGAACCGGCGCTGGTCCTCCCACCCCAACGACCGCCATAGCCGGGCTGTGCGCGGCCGCACTGCGTCGATCACTTGTCGCCAGTCCGAACCGGCTTCGCGCGCGTGCGCGAGATCCGCGGCGAGCGCGGCGCGCAATTGCTCGAGCGAGACCTCGGCAGGCGAGCGCATCGAGGTTAGGCAACTCTGTCGGCGCGCCTGTGGCGCGGAATCGGCGCGGGAGCGCGCCGTGACGCGACAGCAGCGTGACCGTGGCGCCGCGCGCAATGAGATGCAGCGCGACATCAACGCCGGTGAGTCCCGAACCGATCACCAAGACGCTCGCGGGCCGACGCGCACCAAGAGCCGCGAGCGCGCCGGGCGCCCATGGATCCACCACAACCTTGCCGTCGGTGCCTGCGGCCAACACCGGAGCGAAGGCGCGTTCCAACGAGTCGGGCATGCCGCCTTCGGGGCGCCCAGACGCGAGCACAACGGCGTCGGCCGATAAAGAACGTCCATCGTTCAGCGCCATGCGCGCGGGCGCACCCGGCGTCAACCCGACAACCTCGGCGGTCTCGATCCGCACGTCGGCGACCGCGAGTTGTTCTTGCAGGTAGCGGCCGTACGCAAGACGCGGTGCGAAGCTCTCGACCGGCGTGACAGCTCGTTCGTCGAGCCAACGGCAGAAGTGATCGGGATCGTCTGGCCATGCAGACATGCGCTGCGCAGGAACGTTCAACAAGTGGGTCGGGTCGTTGGTGCCATACGCCGCGCCGGTGCCGGGACGACCAGACGCGTCGATCAACGTGATCTGCGCATCTGGTTTGCTCCGGCGCAGATGCACCGCGGCGAGCACACCCGCAGCTCCACCGCCCACGATCGCGACGCGCATCATGGCGGAAGGTTATATCGCGGGCAGGCGAGCCGTGGCGCGAACGCGAAAGCTATTGGAATAGGTAACGCTGTCCGGGGCCGCCGGACGGGTCGATCGGCACCCCGAGCCGCAGCGAGTGCCGGCTAGTGCGATCTCAGGATGACGATCGCGTTGTCGATCTTTTTGAACGGTTTGAACGTCTCTGCGGGAACGCCGAAGACAGCGGACAACACCCGGGGTGGAAGCCTGCTGAGGGACTCACCTATGCCGATGTTGTCTTTGGCTTCGGGCGCACTGGTGTTCTGGATGATCACTATTTTCATGTCGCCCGGGCCACGGTTCTCGAAATAGTGGAAGGAACCCTGGGGTGCGAACACGACGTCGCCGGCATGTTGGTCGAAACTCTCGTGGTTGCCGTTCCCGTCGATGACGACCCAAGCCGCGACTCCGCTGGTGACCAGGTTGATCTCCCACGCGCTGGGATGCCAGTGCGGCTCGCGGATACCTCCGGGCTGCAACGTGAGCAGCACGATGCTGGCCTGTTGACCTTTGAGTATCGGAAAATTGTCCTCATCCGCCTGCTGAAACGAGCCCCCGTCATACGTGTTGAAGGGCTGGGCGCCGAGATGGAACAGGTGCGATTGCGAGGTGATCGTCTCAGCGGGTAGGCGGGGATCACCAAACCGCGCCGCATCATCTGTCATTGGTTCTTCCCTATCAATGCGATAGCCGGAATACCGCCGGTGATAAGACGATCAACGCCTACACCGGTCGCGGCTGCGGCGCCGGCCAGGCCCGCTCCACCCAAGACCTTGCGACGATTGATCGGCATCCCAAGAATTTACCGCTGCGGTCATAACCGGTCTAGATCCCGGTTCTCAAAGACGTTGTCCCCGAATACCCGCCGGTCGATCAGTTCCAGCCCTTGTCAGTGCGATCGCAGGATGGTGATCGCGTTGTCGATCTTTTTGAAGGATTTGAACGTCTCTGCGGGAGCGCCGAAGACAGCGGACAACACTTGGGGCGGAAGCTGACTCACGGACTCGCCTATGCCGATGTTGTCTTTGTCTTCAGGTGCACTGGCGTTTTGGATGATCAGCACGTCCAGGTCTCCCGTGCCGTGGTTCTCGAAGTAGTGCAAGGACCCCTGGGGTGCGAACACGATGTCGTCGACGTGGGCATCGAAACTCTCGTGGTTGCCGTTCCCGTCGATGAGGACCCAGGTCGCGACGCCTTTGGTGACCAGGTTGATCTCCCACGCGCTGGGATGCCAGTGCGGCTCGCGAATACCCCCGGGCTGCAACGTGATCAGCTGGATGCTGGCCTCTTGACCTTTGAGTATCGGAAAATTATCTTCGTGTGCCTGCTGCTGTGTACCGCCGTCATACGTGATGGGGGGCAGGGCGCCGAGATGGAACAGGTGCGATTGCGAGGTGATCGTTTCGGCGGGTAGGCGGGGATCACCGAAGCGTGCCGCGTCATCAGTCATTGGCTCTTCCTTATCAGTGCGATACCGAAAGTACCGCCGGAGATAAGTCGGTCGACGCCTGCACCGGTCGCACCATGCCCAGGCCCGCTCCACCCAGGGCCTTGCGACGACTAGTCGGCATTCCCGGATGTTACCGCCGCGGTCAGGATGGGTCTACCGATCAGGGGCCGGGGTCTGTCTCGAATCTCGCCATATTGGAGTCGCATTCATCGCGTGCACACCCACATACCCCCGAACCCCTACAACGTGCCCAGGTCGTCGGGCACGTCGACGGCGTGCTCCTGCAGTGCCTCCAGCGGCACGACGTCGAGGGTTCGTTCATGCGTGGACGCCAACACCACCGGGGCAGCGAAACCGTCGCGGTAGGCCAACAGCCAGTTGCCCGCGGTGACGCACCAGCGGTCCCCGGGGACCAGGCCGGGAAACCGGAACTGCGGCATCGGTGTTGAGAGATCGTTGCCTATCAACCGTTGGTGCTCCAGGAACTCGGCCGTCACCACCGCGCAAATTGTGTGCAAGCCCAGATCCTCCGGCCCGGTCGAACAGCAGCCGTCGCGGTAGAAGCCGGTGAGTGGGTCGCTACCGCACGGTTCCAGCGGGCCGCCCAGCACGTTGCGCTCAGACATGGACCCAGTGTGTCGGTCGACGATGCAAGTTCATGCACCGCCCTCAATCGCGCCGACCAGATCAGCCACTCGCCGGAGTTGATCGAGATCGGAACTGGTTGGGATGAGCTGGATTTCGTCAGTGCCAACTGCCTCGAACTCGCGCAGCACCGCGGCCAGCTCGTCCTCGCCGCCGGCGAAGCCGGTGGTCGGCGCCATCGCGTCGACGTACTCGGCCGGTATCCAGTTCATGTAACGCCGCAGATGCCGGTGCACCTGCTGTCGGGCTTCGTCGACCGGACCGAGTGCAAACCAGAACGAGGTGGCCAGGTGAGGCTTGGGCTTGCCGGCCTCTCCCCAGGCCGCGCGCGCCACGTCGAACAGCTCGTTCTGCTTGACGACGTCGAGGTCCAACGTGGTCCCCGCCAAGCCGTCGGCCCACGCTGCAGCGCTGCGCAGGGTCTTGGGCCCGATGGTTCCGATCAGCAGCGGCGGCCCGCCCGCCTGGACCGGCGCTGGCCCGACCGGCAGCACTGACTCGGTGACCTTCTCGCCAGTCCACACCCGCTTCATGACCGCGACCCGCTCGGCCATCCCGCGCATCGTCTGCGTCGTCGGATCCGCGCCGACCGCCTCGTAGTCCTCAACCCGGCCGCCGATGCCGATGCCGACGGTCAGCCGCCCGCCGCACAGCATGTCCCCTGTCGCCAACGCCTTGGCGAGCGTTGCTTTTATGGTAACGTGCCGGGCATGAGCACATTGCCAGACAGTGTCGTTGCCGCCGTCGTCTACAACCGCGTCTCTCACGAGAAGCGGTCGATTTCCGTCCAAGATCAAGATCGGGAAAACCACGCGTGGTACGCACGGATGGACTTGCCGGTGCGCAAAGTGTTCACCGACGACGGCATCAGTGCGTCCCGCTACAGCGGCAAGGTTCGGGCGGACTGGGAAAAACTGAAGACGGAGTTGCGCACCGGCGACATGCTCGTGGTGTGGGCGGCATCACGCAGCGCGCGCGACCTTGAGGAGTTTGTCGAGCTGCGCAACCTCTGCGCTGAACTTGGTGTTCCATTCTCCTATTCTGGACGCGTCCTTGACTTCTCCCGAGGCGATGACCGTTTTTATGGTGGATTGGACGCCCTGGTGGCCGAACGCGAATCCGAACAGATCAAGGAGAACGTCCGTCGCGGCAAGACCAGCGCGGCCGCGGCCGGCCACCCGTCCACACGGGCACCGTGGGGATACCGGACCCTGCCACGGAAAGAGGGCGAGCCACCTCGGTGGGAGCAGGATCCGGTCGAGGCACCGCGGATCCGGGAGGCCGTGGATCGCCTCCTCGACGGCGACACCATGTACTCGGTGATGCGGTGGATTGAGCGGACCGAGGGGGTCACGCCGTCCAGCCTGACCAACCTCAAACGGGCACTGACCAACCCGGCGCTCGCCGGCCTGCGGGTCCATCAAGGGGAAGTGGTCGGCACGGGCACGTGGGACGGGATCATCACCGAAGACCAGCACCACCAACTCGTTAACCAACTGGAACGGGCACCCGGCCCGAGCCGAGGGCGCGAACCCCTGCACTTGCTGACCGGTATCGCGAAGTGCAGCGTCTGCGGCGGCGGGCTGCGATGGAAGCGGTACCCCGGGAAGCGCCGCCCGGGATATGAGTGTTACCGCGGCCACTGTTCCCGCGAGGCCACGGCGATGGAGAAGGCGGTCGAGGACAAACTGTTCGAGCTGATACCGGTGATCGCCACCGCCCTCCCCACCGAGATCGTGGCACCCAACGCCAAAGAGGCCGACCGCAAAATCGAGGATCTGGAAGCCACGCTCGAAGACTGGCGGCAAGCGGCGATCAAAGGCGCCGTCACGCCAGGATCGTTCGCGGCCATCGAGCAGGGACTCCTGGCTCAGATTGCGGAGCTGCGCCCCAAGACACCACCGAAATTCCGGCTGCCCGACCCCAAGACCATCCGGAAGGTGTGGCCGACCTGGTCGGTGCGGGAGAAGCGAGACCAGATTCGGGCGTGGTTGACCGTCACCGTGGTACCGGCGGAACGCCGCGGTGCGCGGACAGGTCAGCTCCTGATCAAACCTGGTGGGGAGTCAGGGATCTCCGTCGCCGGCACGATGGGATAATGATCCTCACGGCCTAACCGCCGAGATTGGAGACTCCCGACCGCCAGGCCGGGGGTGACTCCAACCTCGGAGGACGCCGATGGCCTCGCCGGCGGTCACGCTGATCAGATAGTCACGTTCACCTTCGACGGAGTCCAATACTCGCTCCCGCTCGACGGCAACGCCGGGAAGCTGCGCGGACTCATGCAGGCCTGGTTGGACAGCGACCAGGAGGACAAGACGTGAGCGGCGGGGTGCGCTGTCTGTTCCGCGTAATAGTCCGCGAGGGCGGCGTTCCACCGGGCGCCGCCCGGGGGGTTGCCCTCTCAGGCTGCTCTAAGCTACTCTCTACGCAGTCCTCAGCTTTCATAACTCCCCAGGAAGCACTCAAAGGAGACGGCCATGGAGCTAGCCCTTCACCCCTTGATCACCGCCAGTGTCGCCCTCGTAGGCGCCAGCATGATCGCCGTCACCCCGGTGACCCCACCGCTCCCCGACATCCAGGTGTCCGCGCCCTCGGTCCAGCTCTCCGCCGCGACGCTCGATCTGTTTGACCCCCTTGCCGCATCGGCGTCGGCCGGCACCGACAGTGCCGGTGGGTCGGACCTCAGCGGACTGCTCAGCGGGCTGGACCTCAACGGACTGCTCAGCGGACTGGACCTCAGCGGGCTGGACAGCATCGAAAGCAACATCCAACAACTGCTCATCTTGTTCGGCCCCATGCTCGTGGAGAACGCGCTGAACGACGTCGTCCTGGTTCTAGCCGTCTTCACCAACGAGCTGATCTTCGCGCCTATCGGGACGGCGCTGACCGACCTCGGCACGGCGATCGGCGGCATCAGCCCGGTGCTCGAACCCATCGGCACCATCTTCGACGATCTCGGCGGGCTTTCGACGTTCATCGGAAACCAGATTCAAGGTCTCTACGACAGCGCGGTGACGTTCAACCAGCTCCTGTTTGACATCCCGATACAGCTGATCAACTTCGGGTCGGACCTGTTTGACCTGCTGACCGGGCAGCCCACGGAAGCGGCGGCCGGGCTGGCAACGGACTTCAGCGGACGGCCGCTTGTCGGCGGACCTCAGCGGACTGCTCGGCGCAGCGCCAGCGGATCTTTCCGCACTGGCACCTGACCTGCTAACCATCTTCTGAGTCCGGACTCGCCGCAGCGGACCGTCGGACCTCGGCGGAGTACCGCCAGCGGTTCAGACAGTGCACCTGCTTGTGGGGCGATCACGACGCAGGCCGATCAATGGGTCCTGGCTCGGCTCTCGGAGCCGGCACAGCGATCGACCGACGCCTCGCGCTACCAAGTCAGGCCGCAGATGTCACCCGGTAGACGTCGTAGACGCCTTCGACATTGCGGACCACGTCCAGCAGATGCCCCAGATGCTTGGGGTCACCCATCTCGAAAGTGAACCGGCTGATCGCCACCCGGTCACCTGATGTGGTCACCGACGCCGAGAGGATGTTCACCTTCTCGTCGGCCAGCACGCGGGTGACATCCGAGAGCAGCCGGTGCCGGTGGAGCGCCTCCACCTGAATGGCCACCAAGAACACCGACGACGGTGACGGCGCCCAATGCACCTCGATGATGCGCTCGGCCTGCTGCTGCAGCGACGCGGCGTTGGTGCAATCGGTGCGGTGCACACTGACCCCACCACCGCGGGTGACCCCCACAACCCCGACCCCCCCGGTTACTGCCCCGGCCCCGCCACCTCCACCGCCGCCACCACCGGCCGCCGACGCTGGCCGTATCGGCCGGCAACTCGATCGTCTTCTGGCGGCGCTTGAGCAACAAGGGGTCATCGTTGGTGAGGTATTGGAAAACGTCCGCCGCACCCCGTGATGATCGATTGCCGCGGCCACTCCTTGCAGTGAGATACCGGCTGTCATGAGCCCGAGCACATCACGACGGCGGACTGTCCATTCGACGTCTGCTGGTTGATCACCTTGCCGTCGACCGTGATCGTGCAGCTGATCGAACCCGCCCCCGCGTTCTGTGCGTTTACCACGAACGCCTGGAACTTGTCGTCAGCCGTGAACTCCTTCGACCAAGGTAACGCCACATTGGTGTCCTGCTGTTCACCCTGATTAATCATGTAGGTGACGTTCAGCGCGGTACCGGAGTCTCCAGTGACTTCGTAGCGAATGGTCTTGCCGGCGTTCTGATTGCCGAATTCTGTCGACAGTCGGCCTGCGAGGACTGAGCACCCTCCGATCACGCTCGCGGCTGTGAGAAGAACCGCACGAATCATTTGCTTTTATCCCCTGACAGCGAACTTACTGGCCTGCTTGCTTCTCCTGGTTTGCACCAGGGTGAGGTACTCCAGTACCCGGAGCCCGCTGCCTTCGCGAGCATCACCGGATCGTGCAGCTGGGGCACGATCACCGTCGTCACCAGCCGCACCCGATCGGTCCACGCTGCCAGAGCGCCCATCAGCGTCATCGTTTCCGGGTTGTCGAAGGCGATACGCTCGCCCCAACACAACGACGAGAACGGACCGTCGTCGATCGCACGCGCCCAGTCCCGCAACACGCCGGCATTCAAGTCCGGCTCCATGACCGGCATGGTCATCGCCACCTGCACGACGGCGATTCTGGCATGCAGACCGCTCGATGCCGACGGTTGTCGACGTGGCAGCATCACAGGGATGGGAATCACCGCCAACTCGATCGCGCATGTGCGGCTCACCGTCACCGATATCGAACGATCACGACGTTTCTACGAGAGCGTCTTCGGGTGGCCCGTTCTTGTCGAGATCCCCGACAACGCCGACGAGGCCACCCGCAAAGAGCTCGCGTTCCTGTTCGGCGGTGTCATCTACGACCTGGGCGGCGCGCTGGTCGCGCTGCGGCCCGTTGCCGGCGACCGCTTCCACGAGGACCGCGCCGGCCTGGACCACATCGCGTTCAGATCGGCAGACAAGGCCGAATTAGACTCCGCGGCAAAGTATCTCGACGAACTCGGCATCGACCACGAGCCGGTCAAGGACATCGGGCCGTCTTACATCCTGGAGTTTCGCGATCCAGACAACATTGCTCTGGAGCTGACCGCCCCGAAGTAGCGCTGTGGTGATTGTGACGGGCCGGCCAGAGTGGTTGACTGGCAAGCACAATGCCCATTGCTTTCAATCACACCATCGTCGCCGCCCGCGACAAGCGGGAGTCCGCTGAGTTTGTCAGCGAGCTGTTCGGGCTGCCGAGTCCAGTGCCGTTCGGCCGCTTCCTGGCCGTGCAGCTCGAGCACGGCGCGACCCTCGACTACGCCGATGCGGCCGAGGAGATACGCCCGCAGCATTACGCGTTTCTGGTTTCCGAGGACGACTTCGACGCGATCTACGGCAAGATCCAGTCGCGGCGGTTGCAGCACTGGGCGGACCCGGGCGGCCAACGGCCGGGCGAGATCAACACCAACGACGGTGGTCGCGGCGTCTACTTCCGAGACCCCGGAGGCCATTCCCTGGAGATCCTCACCCGACCCTACGGCTCGGGCAGTTAGCCGGCGCTGCGCGGGCCGTGGCGCCTGCTCTCCTGGGCGCGGTAGTCGTCGGCCAGCCTGACCGACGTGTGTGGGCAGAGCGCCGGCCGCGACGTCGGCCAGGGTCGTCTGCTCCAACACCGAGCGCATGCTGGCGCGCAGCGCCCGCCAGACATCGGTCAGCGCCGCGGTCGGACCGGAATAGGGCAGATCGCCCAACCCGATGTCGCGGACGCTGGCCAGCGGGCCGTCGATGCAGCGCAGCACATCGGCGATGCTGATTTCGGCACCGGGACGAGCCAATTCGTAGCCGCCGTCGCGACCGCGGTGGCTGCGCACCAGCCGATCGTTGCGCAGATCGGACAAGATGTCGACGAGAAACTGCGGCGGGATTCCCTGAGCGTTCGCCAGCTCGTCGGTCGTGACCCGCACACCGTCATCGACGGTGGTCAGCTGGATCATCGCCCTAACCGCGTACTCCGCCTTCGCCGACATCCGCATGGACAGGATCCTCCCACCCCCTAGCAGCTCAGCCGGTGACGGCCAGCACCGCGTCGGCGTATTCGGGACGGCACACCACCAGGTCGGGCAGCAGCGGGTCGGCCCGGTTGTACTCCAGCGGCGAGCCGTCGATACGCGAGGCGTGTAAACCGGCGGCGCGGGCCACGGCGACCGGTGCCGCCGAATCCCACTCGTACTGTCCGCCGGCGTGGACGTACACATCGGCCAACCCTTGAACGACCGCGGCGACCTTCGCGCCGGCCGATCCCATCGCCACCAGCGTGCCGTTCAAGTGATCGCGGACCTGCAGCGCGATCCCCGGCGGGCGGGTGCGCGAGACCACGATCCGGGGCTGTCCGGCGTTCGCCGGCGGCGGTGCAGGATCAGGGGTGGCCAACGTGACGCCCTGAGCCGGAAGCGCAACCGCGCCGGCGACGAGGACACCGGATTGCCACAGCGCGACGTGCACGGCCCAGTCCTTACGGCCGAGTTCGGAGAACTCCCGGGTGCCGTCCAACGGATCCACGATCCACACCCGCTCGGCGCTCAACCTCACCGGGTCGTCGACACCCTCTTCGGAAAGCACCGCATCATCCGGACGTTCGCGCGCCAGCGCCTCCATCAGATAATCGTGGGACCGCTTGTCCCCCGCCGCTTTCCGATCGGCTTCGGCCGCGTCGGCGAGTTCCTCGCGGACCGCGAGCAGAAGCCGACCTGCTTCGGTGGCCAGCCGCGCGGCGACCTCGTGGTCGCTCACTTCCGAGCCTCGATCAACTCGACGACTTGCTGCGCCAACTCGTCGAGGCTGTGATCCGGTGTGAGCCGCAGGTCGGGACTCTTCGGCCGCTGGTATGGGCTATCGATTCCGGTGAAGTGCGTGATCTCACCCGCACGCGCTTTGGCGTAGAGGCCCTTGGGGTCTCGCCGCTCGCAATCCTCGAGCGGGGTGTCGCAGAACACCTCGGCGAAGTCCAGACCGGCCTCTGCGTGCACCCGGCGGGCCAGTTCACGATGCTCGGCCAGCGGGCTGATCGCCGGCACCAACACGGTGTGGCCTGCCCCGGCGAACAGCGCCGCGACGTGCGCCAGTCGACGCAGGTTCTCGGCCCGGTCGGCCATGCTGAACCCCAGGTCGGCGTTCAGGCCGTGCCGCAGATTGTCGCCGTCGAGAACATAAGCGGGGATACCTTTTTCGAGCAGCTTCTGTTCGACCAACATGGCCACCGACGACTTGCCCGAACCCGACAGTCCGGTGAACCACAGGGTGCGGCCGTGCGCCATCCGGTCCTCCGCGGTCACCAGCGAGTTGTGCACCACCGTGTTGGGGCTTGCCGAGCGGGTCGACGCCTCCCGCAAGATCATGCCCGCGGCCACGGTCCCGTTGGTGTCGGGATCGATGAGAATGAACGATCCGGTGCTGGAATTGCGGGTGTACTCGTCGAGCAGCAGCGGCACCTGGGAACGCAGCGAGACGCGGCCGAGTTCGTTGAGCTTCAACGCTGTCGCGTCCTTGTCACGGTGCAGAGTGTTGACATCAAGCCGGTAATCCAGCGCGGTGATCCGCACCCGCGTGGTTCGGGTGGTGTGCTTGATCAGATAATCGCGCCCGGGTTCCAGTGCCGAGGCGTCGGCCATCCAGCACACCGTCGCATCGAATTCCTGGGTGACCCTCGGCGCATTAGTCGGTCGGGCGATCATGTCGCCGCGCGAGATGTCGATGTCGTCGGCGAGGCTCACCGCAATAGCCATCGGCGGAAAAGCCTCCGCCACAGGGCCGTTCGGCCCCTCGATCGCGGTGATCCGGCTGGGCTTACCGGTCGGCAGCACGATCACCTCGTCGCCCGGGCGCATCACACCGCTGGCGACGGTACCTGCGTAGCTGCGGTGGTCCTGATGTTCGCGGGTCTGCGGGCGGATGACGTACTGCACCGGGAACCGGACGTCGACGAGGTTACGGTCGGCGGCGACGTATACCTCTTCGAGGTGCGACAGTAACGCCGGCCCGTCGTACCACGGGGTGTGCTCAGACTTGGTGACCACGTTGTCGCCGTGCAGCGCCGACATCGGGATGGTGAGCACGTCTTGCACGTCGAGGCGAGTGGCGAAGGCGTAAAACTCGTCGCGGATCGCCTCGAAAGCTTCTTTGTCCCAGTCGATGAGGTCCATCTTGTTGACGGCGAGCACGATGTGCTCGATACCAAGCAGCGACGCCAGGAATGTGTGCCGCCGCGACTGCTCCAGCAGACCGTGCCGGGCGTCGACAAGCACGATGGCCAGCTGGGCGGTGGACGCCCCGGTCACCATGTTGCGGGTGTATTGAATGTGACCGGGGGTGTCGGCGATGATGAATTTGCGCTTGGGAGTGGCGAAGTAGCGGTAGGCGACATCGATCGTGATGCCTTGCTCTCGCTCGGCGCGCAGCCCGTCGGTGACCAGTGCCAGGTCGGTGTATTCGTGGCCCCGCTCCTTCGAGGCGCGTTTCCACCGAGGCCCACTGGTCTTCCATGACGGCCTTGGAGTCGTAGAGCAGCCGCCCGATCAGTGTGGACTTGCCATCGTCGACCGAGCCGGCCGTTGCGATGCGCAGCAACGTGGTTGCACTCATCAGAAGTATCCCTGCCTCTTGCGATCTTCCATGCCGGCCTCGGAGATCCGGTCGTCAGCTCTGGTCGCGCCCCGCTCGGTCAGCCGCGACACCGCCGTCTCAGCGATGACCTCCGTCACGGTCGCCGCGTTCGATTCCACGCAGCCGGTGCAGGTGACGTCGCCGACGGTGCGGAACCGGACCGTTGTCTCGAACACCTTCTCGTCGGGGCGCGGCTGCAGGTGGCGGTCGACCGCGAGGAGCATTCCGTCGCGTTTGAAGACTTTCCGGCGATGTGCGTAGTAGATCGACGGCAGCTTGATCTTCTCGGCGCCGATGTAGGACCAGATGTCGAATTCGGTCCAGTTGGACAACGGGAACACGCGGATGTGCTCGCCCTTGTGGTGTCGGCCGTTGTAGATATTCCACAGCTCGGGCCGTTGGACCTTGGGGTCCCACTGACCGAACTCGTCGCGGAAACTGAACACCCGCTCCTTGGCGCGCGCCTTCTCCTCGTCGCGCCGAGCGCCGCCGAACGCGGCGTCGAAGTTGTTCTCGCGGATCGCGCGCAGCAGCGTCACCGTCTGGATCGGATTGCGCGACGGGATGGTTTCGACAACCCGGCCCGCGTCGATGTCGTCTTGCACCTTGGCGATGACCAGCCGGACTCCGGTCTCAGCCACCAATTCATCGCGGGTGGTGATGACCTCGTCGAAGTTGTGGCCGGTGTCGACGTGCATGACCGGGAATGGCAGGCGGCCAGGTTGAAAAGCCTTGAGCGCCAGCTGCAGCATCACGATCGAGTCTTTGCCGCCGGAGAAGAGCAGCACCGGCCGCTCGAACTCGGCGGCCACCTCGCGGATGATGTGGATCGCCTCGGCCTCCAGCGAGCGCAGATGGCTCAGTTCATATTGCCCGGCTGCCGGGCTGGCCGCTGTTTCTTGGCTGGTCATCAACCCTCGATTCCAGGTAAAGTTGGTAGAGTTGGTCTGATTTATGCTTATTACCGTGTATCAAACCAGTGCGGCCCGCAGCTGTCAATGGATTCGCTCGGTCCGGCTTCGTCATCAATAGCCACACCAGCACCGTCAGTTGGGCGGGACTCTCTTCTCGAAAGCGATATCGCCCGCGATATCGAAGTGGGGGAGGCAGTTATCCCCTCACTTCAACGACTGAAGAGCCTATTGAGCCTCGTGAGGTTCAGCGAGAGGCTGCTAAGCCGCAGCCAGCTCTCCCTCATGCGCCGACCGTGCGCTAGACCTTGACCTCGTCGAGCTGGCCGGTTGCCACGTCGAAGATGAACCCGCGCGACGAGGTGTGCTTGGTGACAAACGGGCTGTTCTTGATGCGGCGCAACGACTGCCGGACATCTTCGGCGAGGTCGGGGAAGGCTTCGGCGACCACGGCGGTTTGACGCCGGTCTCGTCCTGGATTGCGCGCTTGAAGTCGTCGTCGGTGAAGGTCAGCATCCCGCAGTCGGTGTGATGAATCAGGATGATCTCGTTGGTTCCCAACAACCGCTGGCTGATGGCCAGGGAGCGGATCGCGTCGTCGGTGACCACCCCGCCGGCATTGCGGATGACATGCGCCTCGCCCTCGTTCGATGCCGAGCACGCTGTGCACATCGAGCCGGGCGTCCATGCACGCCACGACGGCGACATGCTTGCTCGGAGGTAGCGGCAATGGGCCCTGGAACGACTTCGCATATTCGGCATTGTTGGCCAGGTAGTCGTCAGTGACCGTCACGCCAATCTCCTTGTGTCACAGTGTCGTTTGCTGCACGCCCGATCTAGGTGAGCGATTTTAACCGTGAACACGCGGATTTTCACCGGTCCGGATCAATCCGATCAGAAGAGTCCGGCCCGTATCTGAGCGAGGACCGGGGTCGGCCGCCGCGCCGCCTAGCTGCGCCTTTGGGCCGCGGCGCGCCGTGCCGAATGACATCTTTTACCCTGGCCCAATGCGAGACAGGCAGGGCGGCCAGACATGATCCGCTTCCTGCTGCGCCGCTTGCTCAACTACATCGTGCTGCTGGCGGTGGCCTCATTCTTGGCGTTCTGGCTGGCCTCGGTCGCGTTTCATCCGCTGGACAGTTTCATCGAGCGTCACCCACAGCCGCCGGCTGAAGCGATCCACGCCAAAGCCGTCGAGCTCGGCTTGGACAAACCCATCCCCATCCGGTACGGGGAATGGGCTGCCGGCTTGGTCCGGGGCGACTTCGGCACCACAGTGACCGGTCATCCCGTCTCCCAAGAGTTGTGGTCCCGCGTCTGGGTCAGCCTCCGGCTGGTGGTGATCGGTTCGCTGGTGGGCACGGTGGCCGGCGTGGTCCTCGGGGCCTGGGGAGCGGTCCGTCAGTACCGGCTGAGCGACCGGGTGATCACCGTGCTGTCGTTGATCATTCTGAGCATCCCGTCATTCGTGCTGGCCGGGCTGCTCATCCTGGCCGCGTTGCGGGTGAACGACCTGTTCGGGGTGCGGATCTTCTCGTACACCGGGGAAACCTCGCCGATCCCGCCCGGGGGAATTTGGGACCAACTCGTTGACCGCATTCGGCACACCGCGTTGCCGACGTCTCACCCTGGCTTTGGGCGCGGCCGCAAGCTTCAGCCGTTACCAGCGCAACGCGATGCTGGACGTGCTCGGCGAGGACTTCATCCGGACCGCACGGGCCAAGGGCCTGACCCGCCGGCGGGCGCTGTTCAAACACGGCCTGCGGACCGCGCTGATTCCGCTGGCCACATTGTTCGCCTACGGGGTCAGCGGCCTGGTCGTCGGCGCGGTGTTCGTCGAGAAGATCTTCGGCTGGCACGGCATGGGCGAGTGGGTGGTGCAGGCCATCTCGAGTCAGGACACCCACGTCGTCGCGACGATCACGTTGTTCACCGGTGCGGCGCTGCTATTCGCCGGGCTGTTGTCCGACATCATCTATGCGGCGTTGGACCCGAGGGTGCGAGTGTCGTGACGCAAGAGACCAGCGCGCACACCACCCCACTTCGGGTGGGCGTCAAACCGGCCACCTTCACGTCGCGGCGAAGCCTGGTGATCCGTCGCTTCATCCGCAACAGGCCTGCGGTGGTGGCGTTGATTCTGCTGGTGGTGCTGTTCGTCGGCTGCTACGGGCTGCCGCCGCTACTCCCCTACGACTACAACGCGCTCGACTACGACGGGCTTGCTGCAGCCACCGTCGCTCGAGCACTGGTTCGGCACCAACGCGCTCGGCCAGGATCTGTTGGCCCGGACCCTGCGCGGCATGCAGAAGTCGATGCTGATCGGTTTCTGCGTGGCACTGATCTCGACCAGCATCGCCGCCACCGTCGGATCGATTGCCGGTTACTTCGGCGGCTGGCGCGACCGGGCGCTGATGTGGCTGGTGGACCTGCTGCTGGTGGTGCCAGGGTTCCTGATCATCGCCATCATCACTCCGCGCATCAAACAGTCGAGCAGCATGCTGTGGCTCATCGTGCTGCTTGCCATCTTCGGCTGGATGGTCAGCTCACGGATGGTTCGCGGCTTGACAATGAGCCTGCGAGAACGCGAATTCGTCCGCGCGGCAAGGTTTATGGGAGTACCGAACCGCCGCGTGATCATGCGTCACATCCTGCCGAACGTCGCCTCGATCCTGATCATCGACGCGACCCTCAACGTCGGGTTTGCGGTCCTGGCCGAAACCGGGCTGAGCTTCTTGGGATTCGGCATCCAACCACCCGACGTCTCGCTGGGCACGCTGATCGCCGACGGCACCCCTTCGACCACCACGTTCCCCTGGGTGTTCCTGTTCCCGGCCGGAGCGCTGGTGCTGATCGTGTTGTGCGCCAACCTCACTGGAGACGGCCTGCGGGACGCGTTGGATCCGGGCAGCCGATCATCGCGTCGCAAGAGGCGGCGCCGAAAATGACAGCGCTGCTCGAGGTGGCGGATCTGAACGTCACCTTCGATACCGGCGACGTGCGCGTGTCCGCGGTGCGCGGCACGAGTTACCGCATCGACCCCGGCGAAGTTGTCGCCATCGTCGGCGAATCCGGTTCGGGCAAAACCACTGCCGCGATGGCCGTCGTCGGGTTGCTGCCCGAACACACTGATGTCTCGGGATCGGTGCGGCTGCACGGCGAAGAGTTACTCGGGCTCTCCGACCAGGCGATGTCGCGGATTCGCGGCAAATCGATCGGCACGGTGTTCCAAGACCCGATGTCGGCGCTGACGCCGGTCTACACCGTCGGCGACCAGATTGCCGAAGCCATCGAGGTCCATAACCGCGAGATCAGTCGGGCGGGTGCCCGCAAGCGTGCCGTCGAGCTGCTCGAGCTGGTCGGCATCGTGCAGCCGGAAACCCGGGCGAGGGCTTTTCCGCACGAGCTGTCCGGCGGCGAGCGTCAGCGGGTGGTGATCGCGATGGCGATCGCCAATGATCCGGACCTGCTGATCTGCGACGAGCCGACCACCGCGCTGGATGTCACCGTGCAGGCGCAAATCCTCGACGTGCTGCGAACTGCGCGCGACGTCACCGGCGCCGGCGTGCTGATCATCACCCACGACCTGGGTGTGGTGTCGGAGTTCGCCGACCGGGCGCTGGTCATGTACGCGGGGCGTCCGGTCGAGATCGCCGACTGTCGAAGGAGCTTTACCGTGACCGCCGGATGCCCTACACGGCCGGGTTGCTGGGTTCGGTGCCGCGACTGGACTCCCCGCAGGGCACCCGGCTGATTCCGATCCCCGGCGCGCCGCCGACGATGTCGTCGCTGTCCCGACGCCTGCCAGTTCGCCCCTCGCTGTCCGCTGGCGATCGACGAATGTCGTTCGGCGGAACCCGATCTCGTTACCATTCGGGACGGTCACTGGGCGGCATGCATCCGCACCGACGACGTCGCGGGGCGCAGCGCGGCCGAAATCTTCACGTGTCAACGCAACCCGTTTCGATCGAGAACGCCGCCGCTGATCCACCGGTGGTGCTGCAAGTCACCGACCTAGCCAAGACCTACCCGCTGACCAAGGGCGTGGTTTTGCGCAGACGGGTGGGCGAGGTGCGCGCGGTCGACGGAGTCAGCTTCACCTTGGAGCAGGGCCGCACCCTGGGCATCGTCGGCGAATCCGGTTCGGGCAAATCGACGACGTTGAGCCAGATTCTCGAGCTCGCCAGACCCCAGGCAGGTTCCATCGAGATTCTCGGCGACGACGTCGCAGCCCTCGACACAGCCGCCCGTCGCAGGCTGCGCACCGAATTGCAGGTGGTGTTTCAGGACCCGGTGGCCTCGCTGGACCCCCGGCTTCCGGTGTTCGACGTCATCGCTGAACCGTTGGTCACCAACGGGTTTGACAGGCGTCGAAGCGAGGAACGGGTCGCCGAGCTGCTGGGAATCGTCGGGCTGAACCACGGCGACGCCAGCCGCTATCCCGCCGAGTTCTCCGGCGGGCAGAAACAGCGGATCGGTATCGCGCGGGCGCTGGCGCTGCAGCCGAAGATCCTTGCGCTCGACGAGCCGGTGTCGGCGCTCGACGTATCGATTCAGGCCGGCATCATCAACCTGCTGCTGGACCTGCAGAAGCGATTCGGGTTGTCCTATCTGTTTGTGTCGCACGATCTTTCGGTGGTCAAACACCTGGCCCACCAGGTGGCGGTGATGTACCGGGGAAAGATTGTGGAGCAGGGCGATGGCGACCAAGTGTTCACCAACCCGCAGCATGAGTACACCCGGCGGCTGTTGGCCGCAGTCCCGCGAGCGCACCCGGATGTCGCCGGTGGTTAGCATCGTCCCGATGATTCGCAGGCTTGCGCTGCTGGCGACTGTGACGATGTGTGTGATCGTCACGGGCTGCTCGGACGGCTACAAGGACATCGCCGGGCGGCGCACGGTGCGAGTCGGCACCAGCAGCGACATCAACCCCCGGGACCCGGCGACGCTGCGCGACGGCGGCGACCTGCGGCTCGCGATCGGCTCGTTTCCAGCGAACTTCAACGAATTGAACATCGACGGCAACACCGCCGACGTCGGCTTCGATCGTCTCGCCGACGCTGCCGGGGGCGTTCATCACCAAGGCCGACGGGTCGCTGAAACTCAACACCGACTACTTCACCGCTGCCGAGCTGACCAACACCAGCCCGCAGGTCGTCACGTTGACGATCAATCCGAAAGCAGTGTGGAGCGACGGCACCCCGATGACCTGGGAGGACATCAAATCCGACGTCGACGCGTACTAGTGGCCGCGACAAGCGTTACCTGATCGCCAGCAGAGCCGGATTCGAGCGGGTGAAGTCGGTGACCATGGGCGTGGATGATCGGCAGGCGGTGGTCACCTTCGCCCAGCCCTACGCGGAGTGGCGCGGGATGTTCGCCGGCGGCATGCAACCCCGCAGCATGACCGAGAACCCTGACGTGTTCAACCAGGGCCAGCTCGACGCGCCCGGGCCGTCAGCCGGACCCTTCATCGTGTCGAGGATCGACCACAGCGCGCAGCGCATCGTGCTGACCCGTAATCCCCGCTGGTGGGGCCGCAAGCCGCGGCTGAACTCCATCACCTTCCTGGTGCTCGACTCCTCCGCCATCATCCCCGCCCTGCAGAACAACGCGATCGATGCGGCCGGCGTGAGCACCCTCGACGACATGATCACCGCCGAGCGCACTTCGGGAGTCGTGATCCGCAGCGCGCCGGCGCCCACCTGGTATCACTTCACCTTCAACGGTGCATCCGGATCCATCCTGTCCGACGACAAGCTACGGCTGGCGATCTGCCGAGGCATCGACCGCCAGGCGATCGTCAACGTCGTTCAGCACGGTCTGACGGATCATCCGACGCCGCTGAACAATCACGTGTACGTCGTCGGCCAGGTCGGGTACCGAGACAACAGTGCGCCGGCCGCTTACAACCCCAACCAGGCCCGTAAGGATTTGGACGCGCTGGGCTGGAAGCTAAACGGGACGCTGCGGGAAAAGGACGGCAAGCGGCTTGTCGTCCGCGACGTGCTTCGCGACTCACCGGCCGCCCGGCAGATCGCGCTGGTCGCCCAACAAAACCTGGCGCAGATCGGTGTCAAGCTGGTGCTCGACGTCAAAGCGGGCAACGGATTCTTTAACCAGTACGTGAGCGTCGGTGACTTCGACATCGTGCAATTCGGTTGGGCCGGTAACACTTTCCCGCTGTCTGCACTGCCGCAGATTTACACCTCCGACGGTGAGGGCAACTTCGGCAAGATCGGTAATGCCAGCATTGACGCCAAGATCGATCAGACGCTGTCGGAGCTGGACGAGAACGCGGCGCGCGAGCTCGCTAACCAGGTCGACACGATGATCTGGCAGGAAGGCTTCAACCTGCCGCTGTTCCAGTCCCCCGGCGACATCGCGGTGCGCACCAGCCTGGCCAACTTCGGCGCGGCCGGACTGGCCGACCTGGATTTCACCGCGATCGGATTCATGCGCAGCTGATTGTCAGGCGCACAATGCAATACGTTGCGCGTCCTTGATCTTGTCGTATCGAGCCGGCGTGCAGGTCAATACGATGACCTGTCCGCGCTCGCCCAGCGTGTCGAACACCGCTGCCATCTTGACCAGCCGCTCGGGATCTGTGAAGCCGAGCGCGTCATCGATCAGGATCGGGACCGCGTCCTCTTTGGCGACCAGTGCCGCGCCGGCCAGCCGCGCCAAGATGCCGAGTTGCTCCTTGGCCCCACCCGACAGTGATTCATACGGGACGGTGCACCCATCCAGCGTGCGGTTGAGGATACACAGGTCGCTGTCGACGTCGACCTCGAAACTTGGGCCGAAAACCGGACGTCCGAGTCGCTGCAGTTCGGCGCGGAACGGCTCGACATAGCGTAGCCGGGTGGTGTCGCGGTGACGCACCATCACGTCTCGCAGCAATTGCACCGCGCGGGCCCGACGACCAACCCGGTCGTGCTCGCTTCGGGCGTGTTCGCAGTCGATCTCGGCGGCGTCGAGCTTGCCTTTGCGGCCTTCGGTGCCGAATACCGTTAGCTGCACGCTGATCTCATGCAGGGTGCGCGCGATCTCATCGTGGCGGTCCCGCAACGTCGTCGCCGACTCGACGGCATCAGCCAGCTCTGCGGCCACGGCCTCGGGTGCCGCGGCGGCGAGTCGTTCGGATAGCTCGGCGACCCGGTCCGCAGCGGCTTTCGCCGCCAGCGCATCGGCGTCCGCTGTCGCGGCCAATTCCTCGTCGGCGACGGCTGCCCGCTGCTCAGCCAGCCGGTGAGCGACCGCATCCAGCTCGGCGCGTTGAGTAGCCAGCTTGTCCAGCGAAAGTGTTGCCTGCGTAAATATCTCGGCGAGCCGACTCGCCGCCAAGGCCGCAACTCGGCGGTGCGTCTCACAGTCTGCGCCCGCTTCGGTGCGGGCCGCCTCGGCCGCGCCGAGTTCGGCGCGGGCGGCGGTGGCATCCGTCGCAACGTCGTCGGGAAGCGCTGGCAGGGCACGCAGTTCCGCCAGCCGGGAGCGCAGTTGCTCGACGTCGTCGTCGCCGCATAACCCGACCAGGGTCGCGGTCAGCTGGTCGCGGCCGCCCTGCAGTTCGCGGCGCCGCTGATCGGTCAGCCGCGCCGCGACCGGATCGTCGACCTGTGCTGCCGACAGCGCAGCGGTCAATATCTCCTGCGCTGCGGCGTATTTCGCCCGAATGTCGAGCGCGGATGCACCCGGAGTGACTCGCGCGGTCACGACACCGGGAACCTCGACCTCGGTCGCGCCATTCGCTATGGTCGACCAGCTTTGGCCGGACGGCAGCGACACCCGCTGGTCACCGATGACGAGTTCGATGTCGGTGGCCGCGACGAATTCAACTGTTGCCGAGACCAACGCGAGTTGGCTCTCGGCCCGATCGACGGCTGCGGCAGCCTTGTCGATCTGTTGGAAGAGGTCGTCAGTGAGTCTGATTGTCGACAGCTCGGCAGCTATGTCGTCGCGGTCACGCAGCGCGGCATCGATTCTCCCGAGCCTGGTCGCCAATCGCTGAGTCTCCTCGCGGCGGGCCAATTCGTCGACGATGCGCCGAGCTGTCTCGGCCCGCTGCTGCACGGCGACGACCAGCTCGTTGGCCTGCTGGACGACGCCATCGGCCTCCGTAGCGACATCGCGCGCCGTCGCCTGCGCCTCGGCGGCCTCGCGGGCTTCGGCTTCCAACGTCGCGACTGTCGCAGTGCGCGTGTCGGTTTCGGTGCATAGCCGCAGCCGTTCGGTGCGGGTTGCGGTCGACGCGGAGCTGGTCGCGGCCGCGGCCGCAGCGATCAGCTCGGTTTCACGCACCTGTTCGGTGAGCTGGGCGATGGCGGCGGCGGCGGCTCGGGCAGCGGTCTGCCGGGCACCGGCGGCGGCCTGCTGTTGCGACAACTCAGCCAGCGCAGCGGTCAGCGTGGCATGCCGTTCCACCCGGTCGTCCACCTCGGCAACGGCCGCAGCACAGAGCCGCACCTCGTCCTCGGCATCGCGCAGCGTCTTGATGGCCGTTGTCCACTCGCCGGTGGGACGGCCGGTCGGCGTGAAATAGCGGGCGTACTCGGTGTCGATCCGCTCGATGAGCAACGGCTCGGTGCCAGAGCAGCGCCGCCGTGTCGCCGGCTGCGACATCGAGTGCTCTGGTCAGCGCATCGCAACCCGAAAGATTCACCGCCGCCGTCGACGCTGACTGCAACACGCGCTGGGCACGCCACAGCTCGGTGTCCACCGTCTCGGCCAGCATGGCTTGCACGCGGTCGTGCGCCTCGTCACCGCTGTGCTGTTCGCGACGTGGCTCCAGCACCGTCAGCTGCGTCTCACACTTCTTGTGAAACCGCTTGCGATAGACGAAACGATAAGGGCCCGCGCTGATCTCGGCGGTGACTTCGGATCCGACATCAGCGTGGGTCGGCTTGACCTGCTTGACTTCTTTCTTCGTCGAACGATCCCTGGATTCCAGCAGCAGGTCCAGCGCCTCGACCATCGACGATTTGCCGATCTCGTTGGCTCCAGACACCACCACCACGCCGTGGTCGGGAAAGTCGATTTCGCGGTGGCCGATACCGCGGTAATTCGTCAGGACCAGCCGATGCAACTTCACGCCGCACCTCGACCTTGGTGACCTCTGTCGGTCAGCCGCAACAACAACGCCAGCGCCGCCTGTGCATCGCCGGCGGTCTCGCCGTCTCCATCACGTGCCGCCTCAACCAGTTCTTCGACCGCCGCGGCGGCGAACCCGCCGATGCCGAGGTCGGTGAACTCACCGTCGGCCGGTATCACCGCCAGATCGCTGTGGCTGTCCCACACCCGCAGCGATGCGAACAGCCGCGAGTATTTGTCCAGGCACGCGTCCAGGTCAGCGCGGTCGGTAACCGTCAACGAACCAATCAACGCCAGCCGCAAGACAGTTCGGTCTTTGTCGGGCATCAGATCCAGATTCACGTCCAGGTCGGCGATGTCGCGGCTGCTGTCGACCGGCCGGTGCAGGGTGACAAACCGCCAGCGGCCGACCCGTCGGGCCTCGACGCTGACCGGGCGCCGGGGATCCGTCTCGTCGACATCGACCACCAGCACATGGCCGGGATCGGGCTCCACATCGTCATAGTTGGTGACTTCGGGTGAGCCCGAGTACCACACCCGACCGCTGCTGCCCACATCGGTTACCGAATGCTTGTCGCCGAGCGCCGCGTAATGCACCGCGCCGCGGGCCAACGCGTCTTCCAGGCCGGCCAGCCGAATCAGCGAGGGCTTAGTCGGGTCCGGATCGAGCACGTCGACGCCGCCGTGGGCAACGAGCACCCGGGTGATCCCGTCAGCCGGCCGTCCCTCGAGATCCCGCAGCACCTCGGCGACCAGGTCGGTCGTCGGCGCCTTGGATCGCCATGGTGCAGCGACGATCTGCAGACCGGGCCTGACCTCGTGGATTCCGGGCCGATCGAGCACCTTCACGTTGGCCGGACACTCAGCAATGAACAAGGCGCTGATGTACACCGACGCAGCGTTCAGCGGATCGTGGTTGCCAGGCAGCAGATAGACCGGAATCCCGATGGCGCGCATGGCCTCCAACGACTGGCTGACGACCTGCGGAGCCAGCTGATTGTCCTCGAAGACGTCGCCGGCGACCACGACGAACTCGGCGCCCACGTCGGCTGTCAGTGTCCGCAGTCCGGCCACCGCGTCTCGACGTGCCGCCGAATACCGCGGCTGCGCTTCACCCGCGAGAAAGTGACGGGTCATGCCGAGTTGCCAGTCGGCGGTATGCACGAAACGCATTGCGATCCCGTCCTTTCTGCTTGATGTCCAGCCGATCTGCGACCAGGCACCGCGAGTGTAGGACTCGGCGCCGACAACTCCGCGGACCTCGTTCGGCAGGTCTGACATACATCGGACGTCGTTCCACCGGGATCACCTCATAGGTGCACAACGGTCACATCCGCCACATCAGTCCCCGTTTGAGGCGGTACCCGCTGCGCCCACCTTGCAGCGAATATCGCCCGGTAGCCTCGGTCGAATGAGCGACCACGACCGCACGCTGGTGCTGCTGCGACACGCGAAGTCGGCCTACCCCGTCGGGGTGGCAGACCATGACCGACCGCTCGCACCCCGCGGTCAGCGAGAAGCCGGCCTGGCCGGTGATTGGTTGCGGACGAACCTGCCTGCGATCGACGCGGTGCTGTGCTCGACGGCGACCCGCGCACGCGAAACCTTGGCCCACAGCGGCATCGACGCGCCGGTCCGTTACGTCGACCGACTCTACGACGCCGCCGCGGGAACGGTGATCAACGAGATCGCCGGCGTCGGCGACGGCGTCGCGGTCCTGCTGGTCGTCGCACATGAACCGACGATGACCCAGGTGGCGCTGGGATTGACCAGTCCGGACAGCACCAACACCGATGCCGCCGATCGTATTTCGACGAAATTCCCGACCTCGGCGATGGCGGTGCTGCGCTTCGGGCGCAGCTGGACAGACCTCGAACTCGGGTCCGCCCAGCTGGCCCATTTCCATGTGCCGCGCTGAGCCGATCCTTACTTGGGCGCAGCGTCCTTCTTGCAGACCTCGACTATTGTCTTGATCTTGTCGTCGAGGTTCCGCCGCAGCTCGTCCTGAACGAATTCCTGCGCACCGGCGAGGTATCCGATGGTGAGCTCCTCGAGCTCGCCGGCCAGCGCATTTGCGGGGTTCGCCAGCTCGGTTGGAGTCGCCGGTTCCTGGTTCAGCCGGTCACGCAGAAACGATCCGCCGCCGTAGAACGCAAAGCGCTGGGCTGTCGCGACCGAGAGCGCGCCGATCGGCCCGCCGTTCTCCGGGTTCTTCAGGTGCGAATTCCTGACCACGGCACGATCGACGATCATGAATGTTTCGCAGATGTGCTTCTTCGCGTCTTTTTGCTGTTGGTCGGTGTACGTAGGCGCGGACGACGCGCTCTTGTGCGGGTAAAACCAGCCGAGAGCGGCGGCCGCGACGGCGAGCACCGCAAGCACCAAGGCCGCCAACGGAACCCAACGCGATGACTTCGACGGGCCTGGGGCTGACCGATGAGCGGGCGTGACGTCTGTCGTGGGCGAAGGCTCATCTACAGGCTCAGTGAGCTCCTCTGCCGCGGAAGAAGGTTCGTTTGAAGGCGTTTCAGACATTGGTCGATAATATCGCTCACGGCTATCGAGTGGTGACCCTTTTCAGCGGCAAAAAATAAGTTCTATCAATCGCTTTGACGCAAAACTCTGTATCGCGGATGCAAAAGTCGGCGCGCCGGCATACTCGACCGGCGCGCCTGGCATTCAGCCTTCGCGATCAGGAGTTCGTCGAGAGCGTCAACTCCATCAGCTTGAGAGCCTGCGAACAGGCGTCGATACCGGGAACCTGCGGGTTGACCCACCACCCGACCACACCCGCGGCGTCGCTGGCGACACCGCACGAGCCGTTGGGATCGTTTGGCCGCATCACAATCGACGCCACACCGGCGATCGTTCGATTCTCGATCTGATATTTCAGCCCCTCGGCAACCTTGCGCTCGTTGGCCAGGCTGCCTTGCTCAAACCAGAACCGGGTGATGTCGATCAAACCGCCGGGGTTGGCCGCCTGCCAGCGGCAGATCGCGCCGACGAACGTGCTCTGAATGTCTTGCGGATCGGCACCCACCGTCTTGGCCAGGACGTCGGTGGTCAGTACCTCACATTCCTTCTGCAGGTTCGGGTACTGCTGCTCGGAATTGTTGTTGCGCGGCACGTCGTCTCCGGCGCCCGCCTTTTGCGCGGTGCCGCCCACCGACCTCGTGCAGCCGGTCGACATCGATAGCGCGGTCGCCAGCATCGCCACGCTGACGAGGACCCGACGACGCATGGTGGTACTCATTTGGAGTTTGCAATCGTTTGACGCGCCAATTCTTTGGCGACGTTGCAGGCATCGGGGAACGGTTTCTGGCTGAAGTTCACCGACCATTCGAAGAAATCATCGGAGAACTGGATTCCAACCTCGCACAGCGAGTCACCCAACTGGGGATCGTTGCCGACGGCGATGAAGCCGCCGTGGCCGTTGATATTGATGTCCTCGACACTCGAACGGGACAACTCTTCGGTCTTGCGTTCCCGTCCGATCGGGCTCCCGCGATACCAGGAGAACGAGAAGTGTGGGCCGAGGATGCCGCCGCCGGCGAGCCACTGGCACCCAACCGAATTCTTGGCGGTGTTGACCAGGCCATTCAACTCAGTCAACTTGGTCACCGTCTCGTCGCTGATGCCGCCGCACTGCGGAAAGAACGGACCGTGATTACCCTGCCCCGACGCCGGCGCAGACGACTGGGGCGACGAGGATTGGTTGGAGCCGGAATCAGAGCATGCAGCCGCCATCGGAATCAAGGTCGCTGCCGTCAGGGCCAGCGCCGCCACGTTACGCCGCACCGCTAGCCGCACCTTCTGGTGATCACAGGTTGCACTGTAGCGGCACCACCTTGGGGCAACCATTGCACACGCGGTGAGCTGTGATTTCTTATCAACTTGCAGCCGCTGCGCCGCCACGAACCGTCCGGCGATCGACCCGGCCCGACGTCAGGTGGTATGCAACAGTTACCAGATGCTCCTGGCCCTGCTGCGCCAGTTCGTCCGGCCGTATCGATGGCTGGTCACGGCAGTGATGACGCTGCAATTGGTCAGCACGCTGGCCTCGCTGTATCTGCCGACGGTAAACGCAACGATCATCGATGACGGCATCGCCAAGGGCGACACCGCCACCATCGTCCGGCTCGGGGTGCTGATGTTCGCGGTGTCCGGGCTGCAGGTGCTGTGTGCTGTCGGCGCGGTCTACTTCGGCTCCCGGACGGGTATGGGGTTCGGCCGTGACCTGCGAGCGGCGATCTTCCACCAAGTCACCACGTTCTCCGAGCACGAGACCGCCCGGTTCGGCGCGCCGTCGCTGCTGACCCGCACCACCAACGACGTCCGCCAGATCCAATTTTTGGTGCAGATGGCCTGCACCGTGCTGGTCGCCGCGCCACTCATGTGTGTGGGCGGAATTCTCATGGCGATCCATCAGAACGCCGGTCTGTCCTGGCTGCTGTTGGTCAGCGTGCCGGTACTGGTCGCGGCCAATTACTGGATCATTTCGAATACGCTGCCGATCTTCCGCAGCATGCAGAGGCTGATCGACAACATCAACCGGGTCATGCGCGAGCAACTGTCCGGCGTACGTGTGGTCCGGGCGTTCGCGCGCGAGCCTTTCGAACGACAGCGGTTCGACGAAGCCAACCGCGCTCTGTCGAACACCGCGCAGAGCGCCGGCAATTGGCAGGCGCTGATGCTGCCCGTGACCACCCTGACCATCAACTGCTCCAGCGTGGCGTTGATCTGGTTCGGTGGCCTGCGCATCGACAGCGGTCAGATGCGAGTCGGATCCCTGATCGCCTTTCTTGTGTACTTCACCCAGATCCTGATGGCGGTGTTGATGGCGACGATGACCGTGATGGTGTTGCCGCGGGCCTCGGTGTGCGCAGACCGGATCACCGAGGTGTTGTCGGCCACCCCGGCGGTCAGCAGTCCGCAGGATCCGGTGCGGCCACTCCCGGGTCACCGGGGGGTGGTGCGGCTAGAGGCTGCGTCGTTTCGCTATCCCGGCGCGGATCGGGCTGTGCTGCAAGATATCTCCCTGACCGCTTTGCCGGGCACCAGCACGGCCATCATCGGCAGCACCGGTTCGGGAAAGTCGACGCTGGTGGCGCTGATCTGCCGGTTGTACGACGTGACCGCCGGCGCCGTCCTCGTCGACGGCGTCGACGTGCGTGACCGCGACATCGACGAACTGTGGTCCACCATTGGGCTGGTGCCCCAACGCGGCTACCTGTTCTCCGGGACCGTCGCCGACAACCTGCGCTACGGCAAGGCCGACGCTACCGACGACGAGATGTGGGACGCGCTGCGAGTAGCGGCCGCTGACGAATTCGTGCGCGCACACGCCGACGGTCTGCGGATGCGCGTCTCACAGGGCGGCATCAACTTCTCCGGCGGGCAGCGGCAGCGGTTGGCGATCGCGCGTGCGGTGATCCGCCGTCCGGCGATCTACGTATTCGACGACGCGTTTTCCGCACTCGATGTGCACACCGATGCGCTGGTCCGCTCCAGGCTGGCTGAGATCGCCGCTGATGCGACCGTGATCGTTGTCGCGCAACGTATTTCGACGATCATCGGTGCCGATCAGGTGATCGTCGTCGACGACGGGCTGGTGATCGGCGCGGGCACTCACGAATCGCTGCTCGCCGAATGCCCCACCTACCGGGAATTCGCCGAATCGCAGTCGCTGGACGCCGCGGTGGGCGGTCCGCGATGACCAGCACGATGCGGCGCGCAGCCCCTCCCCCGGCGTTGAAGCCGCGAAACTTCACGAATTCGGCCGTTCGCCTGGTGAAGCTTTTGGCGCCGCAGCGGCGCACGGCTATCGCGGTGACCGCCCTGAGCGTCGTTGGTACCGCGATCGGTGTCGTGGTCCCTCGCATCCTCGGCCATGCCACCGACTTGCTGTTCAACGGCGTGATCGGCCGCCAGCTGCCGGCAGGCATCACCAAGGACCAAGCTGTCGCGGCCGCGCGCGCCCATGGCAACAACGCCTTCGCCGACCTGCTCTCCGGGATGCATGTGGTTCCAGGCCACGGTGTCGACTTCGGCGCGGTCGCCCGGACGCTGGCGCTGGCTTTGGTCATGTATCTGGTTGCCGCGCTGATGATTTGGGTGCAGGCCCGGCTGCTCAACGTGACGGTCCGCCGGACGCTGCAGGCGCTGCGGGCGCAAGTCGAAGACAAGATGCACCGGCTGCCGCTGGCCTACTTCGACACCCGGCAGCGAGGCGAGGTGCTCAGCCGGGTCACCAACGACGTCGACAACCTCCAGACGTCGCTGTCAATGACGATCGCCCAACTGCTCAGCGCCGTGCTGACAGTAGCGACGGTGCTGCTGATGATGGTGACCATCTCGCCCCTGTTGACCGGGATCACGTTGTTGACCGTGCCGCTGTCGGTGGTGGCGACTCGCGCGATCGCCCGACGTTCACAGCGGTTGTTCGTCGCGCAGTGGACCAACACCGGACGGCTCAACGCCCACATCGAAGAGAGCTACAGCGGTTTCACCCTGGTCAGGACATTCGGCCAGCGCGCGCGGATCGAGGACGAGTTCCGTCGGCTCAACGACGATATGTACCAGGCGAGCTTCGGCGCCCAGCTCATCTCCGGGCTGGTGGCGCCGGCGACGGCGTTCATCGGCAACCTCGGCTATGTCGCGGTGGCGGTGGTCGGCGGCGTGCAGGTGGCGACCGGACAGATCACGGTGGGCAGCATCCAGGCGTTCATCCAGTACGTGCGCCAGTTCAACGGGCCGCTGAACCAGGTCGCCTCGATGTACAACACTCTGCAGTCGGGGGTGGCCAGTGCCGAGCGAGTTTTCGACCTGCTCGATGAGCCTGAAGAATCACCGGACCGTGAACCACCACTGCCCTCGTCCGACGGTGAAAGACTGACAGGGCGTGTGGAATTCGACCATGTGAGCTTTAGCTATCACCCCGGCACTCCGGTCATCGACGATCTCTCCTTCACCGCCATACCGGGTAGCACCGTGGCGATCGTCGGACCGACCGGGGTGGGCAAGACCACGCTGGTGAATCTGCTGATGCGCTTCTACGACGTCGACTCCGGCCGGATCCTGGTCGACGGCGTCGACATCGCGTCAGTCAGCCGGCATTCGCTGCGATCCCGCATCGGGATGGTGCTGCAGGACACCTGGCTGTTCAGCGGGACGATCGCGCAGAACATCGCCTACGGTCGACCCGACGCCGGCGACGACGAGGTGATCGAAGCGGCCAAGGCGGCGTATGTGGACCGGTTCGTGCACACGTTGCCCGAGGGCTATCAGACCTGGGTGAGTGACGGCGGCGGCAACATCAGCGCCGGCGAGAAGCAACTGATCACCATCGCGAGAGCATTTCTCGCCCGGCCGCAGCTGTTGATCCTGGATGAGGCGACCAGCTCGGTGGACACTCGCACCGAACTGCTGATCGCCAAAGCCACTCACGAGCTTCGCCGCGACCGGACGAGTTTCATTATCGCCCATCGCCTTTCGACGATCCGGGACGCCGACGTCATCCTGGTGATGGAGTCGGGCAGGATCGTGGAGCAGGGCAACCACAGCGAGCTGCTGGCCCGCCGTGGCGCCTACTTCCGGATGACTCAGACTTAGAGTCGACGGCCTGGCCAATCACTTTGCTACCACCGGCCACACCAGCACCGGCAACCGACCATGACATGGTGCACGAAAACGGTGACGTATGCGATATCACCGGACCGTGGTATCACCCGCGCCATCAAACTGCAGACGGTAGTAATCCTCCGGCCAGCGACTCATGAGGACGCTGAGTCTGTTGAGGTCGACAGAGCTCGCTAAAGCTCCGGACCTTCGGCGCGCAAGTCGTCGACCGCGGACATGGCGTCGCGCAGCTTGGCCAACCATTCTTCGGTGTGCTCGCCGACCAGCTTGACCGACCAGGCCAGCGCGTCGGAGCGAGACCGGGCCACGCCGGCGTCGACCAGGGTGTCGAGCACCTGCCGCTCCGGCTGTTTCAACCGGGTCATGACCGGAACCGCGATGTGAGTGAACAAGATCGTTTCGCCACCCACCTCGACGCCCCAGGAAACCTTGCGGCCGTAGCGGTTCTGGGCCTCGTCGGCAATGTTCATCCGCTCCGAGCGCGTCTCCTCGCGAAAGCGTGAGGCCCGACCCGCCGCGTGGGCTTCGCTTTCGTCCTTTTGGGAGCCATCGGGGTCGGCCAGTTTTCCGATGACGGTGATCTCTTCGCGGTCGACGACGACGGTGGGGTCACCGTCGAACCAGGTGTCGGGCAAACGTCCGGCGAACCAGTCCGCGGCATCGCCGGCATCGGGTTGGCCGGCTTGCTGCCAGCCGCCGGGGCGACCGTAGCGCCGCCCATGTCCATGGTGATATTTCATACTTACATGATTACAGCATTACAAACCAGCTCAAAGGCCTTTCACTCCCAGCGAACGCAACACGATCACCTGGATACGCCCTCGCCGCGTCGGGCGCGGAACAGCTTCACCTCGCCCTTGATGCCCTTGAGGTGACGGTCACCGGCGAACGACCAACTGAAGCCTGCGGCGTCGCCGAGTTCATCTCGCACCGACTCGGCGGCCAGCACCGCGCCGGGCCGCGACGCCGCCGTCACACGGCTCGCGATGTTCACCGGGCTGCCGAACCAGTCCCCGGCCCGGCACACCGCCGAACCCGACGCGATGCCCGCCCGCAGCCGGGGAAAGTCGTTGTCGCTGTCGGTGATCTCGACCAGCTTGAGCACCGCGTCCAGCAGCGGCGCCGGTTCGGTGCAGACGAACATCGCCGCGTCGCCGATCGTCTTGATGAACCGCACCGGTGGGGCCGCCACGTCGCGGGCGAGGTCGGCCAGCCGGTTGGCCAGTTGCCCGAGCTCCTCGGGCGGCACCTCCTCACCCAGCCGGGTGAAGCCGACCAGATCGGCGAAAGCGACGGTGATGTGCCGCGCCCCGGGCAGCGGCTCGCCGACGGCCCGCTCACTGGCGTTGACGGCCTCGGTCTCCATCATGTGCCGCAGCTGCATGAACAGCATGTCTTCGATCATCGGCCCGAGCAACGGCACGATGCGGGTCACCAACGCCTGAGACGCCTGGGCGGTGTCCAGTTCACTGGCACCGGGCTGCAGGATGGTCGACAGCGCGGTGTAGCGCATCACCTCGGCGGCGTGCGAAAGTCCCTCGGCGAGCACACGAACGACCTGCACCACCTGGTCGGGATGAATGCCGAGCTCGAGGAAATCCTTCGCGTGTGCGGCGGCGGCCCCGTCGGCGCGCAGATGCACGGCCGCGTCGGGGTCGTCCACTCGCACCAACCCGATGGCGCGTTGCACGCGTTCCAGCAATTCCAGGTCGATACCGGCCGCCTCGCTGATCTCCCGGGTGGAGACGTAATCGCCGTCGTCGCCCATCAGCCGGCGCGACGCCGCCAACATCGGCACCGGGGATGCTCTGGATCTCGTCGGCGGTGATGCCCTGCTCGAACAGCCACTCGATCAGCTCGGCGCGCTCGGCACGTGCGCTGCCCTCCAGACCGTCGAGCAGTTCGTCGGTAACGTACGGGTCGACCTTGTCGTCCACGTCGCCAACGTATAACGCGGCCGGGCATGATGTGCGTCGATGACCGCACCGCTTCTACGAGGGTTCCCGCCCGTCGTTAGCGACACCGCCGAGCTGCTGATCCTGGGATCATTCCCCAGCGTCCGTTCATTGGCGATCCGGCAGTATTACGGCAACCCACGAAATGCGTTCTGGCCGATCACCAGTGCACTGTTCGGCTTCGACGCGGACGCACCTTACGAAACCCGGCTGGCCGCACTGCAATCCCACGGTGTCGCGCTATGGGATGTGCTGCACAAGTGCCGTCGCGTCGGTAGCTCGGATGCCAAGATTGATCTGAAAAGCCTGGTGGTCAACGATTTTGGTCAGCTGTTCGCCACGTACCGCTGTATCGAGCGGGTCTGCTTCAACGGCCGCGCCGCGGAGCGACTTTTCCGGCGACTGGTTGACGTCGATGCGAGGGTCAGCTACCAGCTGTTGCCGTCGACCAGCCCGGCGCGCGCGATGCCGGCGGATCAGAAACGCCAGGCCTGGCGGGTGATCGCACCGTCATGACACCGGCGGTCGCCGCTGCGCCCACGGTCGGGCAGCCTCGATCTGCGTGCTCAGCGCCAGCAGCGTCGCCTCGTCACTAGGGCGGCCGACCAGCTGAATCGACAGCGGAACGCCGTTGCGGTCAAGCCCCCACGGCACGGATGCCGCGGGCTGACCGGTGAGATTCCAGATCTCGAAGAAGGGCACCCGCTGCGAAACCAACAGCAGGCTCGACACGCCGCCGCGGCGTTGATAAGCCCCGATCCGGGACGGCCCGGTGGCGTTACCGGGAGTGATGACGACGTCGACGTCGTCGAAGATCGATTGGATCCGGTCAGCCAGCGCCGACTCCCCCGCGCGCACGGTCGCCATCCGCCGCGCGGACAGCAGCGACCCGATGCGCGCCATGTTGCGGGTCCGCTTCTCCAGCCGGTCCTGGTGCGGCAGCTTGCGGACGTCGTCGTAAATTCCGCGGAAATATCGGGGCAGGAAGTTGGCGTAGACGGCCGCCGGTGGATAGTCCGGGTCGCGCACGACGACGTCGTGGCCAAGCTCGCGCAGCAGCTCACCCGCTTCATGGACCGCGGCCCGTTGCTCCTTGCCGACCTTGGCCATCAGCGGCGGTGGAACCTTGGTGCTCAACGCAATTCGCAGCCGTCCCGGATTTCTGGCGGCCGCGGCGACGAATCCGCCGTCAGGACCGGGCATCGTGGTCGTCACGTCCAGAAACAACGCCGCGTCTTGCACCGACCGTGCGATCGGCCCGTTGACACTCAGCCCGCACCACGCGTCGTCGTGCGGCGCCAGTGGGACCCGATCGCGTTGCGGCTTCAGCCCATACAGACCGCACCAGCCCGACGGGATGCGGATCGAGCCGCCGCCGTCCGAGCCCAGCGCCAGCGGCGCCAGACCGGCGGCCACCGCCGCGCCACTGCCGCCGCTGCTGCCGCCCGGCGTGAGCGCGGTGTTCCACGGATTGCGGGTCGCCCCGAACGTCAGCGATTCGGTGAACGGGAAGATCATCATTTCGGGCACAGCTGGTTTTGCCGATGATCACCGCGCCCGCGGCGCGCAGTCGGCTGACCACCTCGGCGTCGCGGACGGCCGGCCGTCGACACCGCGCCGCTACCGTACGTGGTCAGCTTCACCGTCGACGTCGACGTCGTCTTTGACCGCGACGGGGATGCCCAGTAGCGGCAGCCGCTCGCCTGCCTCGAGGCGGCGCTGCGCGGCTTCGGCCTCTTGGCGCGCGGTATGGGCCAAGACCACGCGATAACTCCGCAGCTGTGGATCCAGACGCGCGATCCGGTCCAGGTACACCTCGAGCAGCGCCGGTGCGTTGATGGTCCCTGCGGCCAGCATCCGCACCTGTTCGGCAGCTCCCGCGAAGGCCAGATCTCCCATGTCCACGTCGAGGCAGACTACTTGGATGACCGACTCGGTGTTCGATCAATTGACCGAGCAGCAACTGCGCGGGCGCAAGACGATCAAGTGGAACCATTTCGGGTCCGACGTGTTGCCGCTGTGGATCGCCGAGATGGATTTCCCCACCGCACCGACGGTCGTCGACAGCATCCGCGCTTGCGTCGCAAACCAGGAGTTCGGCTATCCGGCCTTCCGAGAGGACACCCTTCCGCGGGCGACCGCCAGCTGGTGCCGACGCCGTTACGGCTGGCGCGTTGCGCCCGATTGGGTTCGCGTTGTTCCGGATGTCCTCAAGGGGATGGAAGTTGTCATCGACTTTCTCACCAGACCCGAGAGTCCAGTCGTGCTGCCCGTTCCCGCGTACATGCCGTTTTTCGACCTTCTTCGGATCACCGGGCGCCAACGAGTGGAAATCCCTATGCTGCAAGAAGATTCGGGTCGATACGTACTGGATCTGGATGCGCTCGACGCCGCATTCGCAGGTGGGGCCGGATCGCTGATTCTCTGCAACCCGAACAACCCGCTGGGCACCGCATACCGCGCTGACGAGATCCGGGCGATCGTCGACATCGCGGCAGGCCATCACGCCCGGGTCATCGCCGACGAGATCCACGGACCGCTGGTCTACGGACGGCCGCACGTCGCCGCGGCCTCGGTATCCGACACGGCCGCGCACACGGTCGTCACACTGATGTCGGCCTCCAAGGGGTGGAACCTGCCGGGTCTGATTTGCGCACAGGTCATCTTGTCCAACGAGCAGGACGCCCGCGAGTGGGAACTCATCAACAAGCTGCACAAGATGGGTGTGTCCACCATCGGTATTCGCGCCAACATCGCCGCCTACGACCACGGGGCCGACTGGCTCGATGAGCTACTCGGCTACCTACAGGCCAACCGCGACCACCTGACGGAAATCCTGCCCGCGTCGAGTCCGGGCGTGAAGGTCAATACCCCGGAGGCCACCTACATGTCGTGGGTCGATTTCCGTGCGCTGAACCTGCCGGTCGAACCCGCAGAGCAGCTGCTGTCGACGGCCAAGGTGGCGCTCAGCCCGGGCATCCCGTTCGGTGCCGGGGTGGGTTCGGGATTCGCGCGGCTGAACTTCGCCACCACGCGGGCCATTCTCGACCGGGCGATCAGCGCGATCGCCGCCGCCCTAGGCGGATAAGCACGCAGGCTGAGTCGAACCGCTACCGTGGCGGGGTGTCGTGTGTGTTCTGTGCGATCGTCGCCGGCCAGGCCCCGGCCATCCGCATCTACGAAGATGACGGCTACCTGGCCATCCTGGATATCCGCCCGTTTACCCGCGGCCATACGCTGGTGGTGCCCAAACAGCACACGGTAGATCTCATCGACACCCCGCCGGAAACATTGGCTGACATGGTGACGATCGGACAGCGGATCGCCAAGGCGGCGCGCGCGACAGAGTTGGCCGACGCCACCAACATCGTGGATCAACGACGGCCGCGCGGCCTTCCAGACGGTGTTCCACATTCACCTGCATGTGCTGCCGCGGCGCAACGGCGACAAACTGTCGGTCGCCAAGGGGCTGCTGCTACGCCGCGATCCCGACCGCGAAGGGACCGGCCAGCATCCTGCGAGACGCGCTGGCGGAGATCGACGCCGGGCGGTAATACTGGGCGCATGCCTCTTCCGTCCTGGCTCGAGCAAGGCTTACTGCCGCAGGTGTTGCGGATACACGACGCCGTCTACCAGGGGACGAACGGCTGGATCGGACATCACACGCTGGGGATACCCAGCCTGTTGCTGCACACCGTCGGCGCCAAGACCGGCCAGGCCCGAACCGCGTCGCTGACCTACGCCCGCGACGGCGATGACTACTTGATCGTCGGGTCCAACAGCGGCGGCCCGAAGGCGCCTGGCTGGTATCACAACCTGAAGGCCAACCCGAGCGTCGAAATCAATGTCGGGCCAAAGCGTTTCGGAGTCACGGCGCACCCGGTGCTGCCCGGTGATCCCGACTACGCGCGGCTCTGGCAGATCGTCAACAAGAACAACAGCAACCGTTACGAGGCGTATCAGGAGAAGACGTCGCGACCCATCCCGGTCGTCGTACTCAAGCCCGCCTAGAACAGCTCTTTGGCCAACAGCTCCAGCGTCGTCTCACGAGCGGGAGCGGTCGCGGGTTCGGTGCCGCGGTGCGCCGATGCGACCGGATGCACCATCACCTCATCGACGCCGAACCGCTGCGCCAGCGCACTGAGCTGTTCAGCGGCCTCGGCGGGAGACCCGAGGACTGCCCGGTTGAGTCCACTGTCGACGATGTGCTGCTGTTGCGGTGTCAGTTGGGCGCCGTGGATGTCCTCGACGAGCTGCAGCGGTCCCAGTGGTTGTCCGGTCCGCAATCGGGCCATCATGTGCAGGTTCGGCAGCATCAATGCCGTTGCCTCTTCGCGTGTTTCGGCTACCGCGGCGTTGACGGTCAGGAAGGTGACAGGTTCGGCAGTCAGCTCGCTGGGTACGAACTCCGACCGGTACAGCGCCAGCGCCTCCTCGGTTCCCTGGCCCGAGAAGTGGTGGGCGAACACGTAGGGCAAGCCCTTGGCCGCGGCCAGCCGCGCCGAATACATCGACGACCCGAGCAGCCACAGCCGCGGCTCGCTGGCCGCCGCCGGAGTGGCCTTGAGGATGTAGTCCCCGTCGCGCAACTGCACGGGCACTCCCCGCGCGCTCATCATCGCCCGCACGTGGTCGAGGTAGACCGGAAACTGATCGATATCCCGGTCGTCTCGCCCGGCGGCGCCGCGCAGCATGATCGACGTGACCGGATCCGAGCCGGGCGCGCGGCCGATGCCGAGATCGATCCGGCCCGGAGCCGCCGCTTCCAGCAGCGCGAACTGCTCGGCGACCGCCAGCGGCGCGTGATTGGGCAGCATCACACCGCCGGAGCCCAAACGCAGCTGCGTGGTCTGTGCCGCGAGATAGGCAATCAGCACCGGCGGGCTGGTGGCGCCCACCGACGGCATGTTGTGATGCTCGGCGACCCAGTAGCGAGTGAAGCCCAGCCGGTCGGCGGTCTGCGCCAGGCGCACCGTGGCTGCCAGCGCGTCAGACGTGGTCTGGTCGGTGCGGACTGGCACGAGATCAAGCACGGAAAGCCGCATGAGCAGGTCAACGCCCGCTTGCTGTCGAACGTTCCCGATCATCGAATACCCGCGATCTCCGCGGCCTTGCCAAAGACGTCATCGAGCATCGCGGTGGTCAACTTGCCGGTAAAGGTGTTCTGCTGACTGGGGTGATAGCAGCCCAGCAGCACCACCTCCCCGTGGTCGGTGCGCAATGTCGCGGCGGCGCCGTGGCCGAACTTCGGCTGCGGCCGCGGAACCACGCCGCCGCCGGAACGGACCATGTCCAGCGCCGAGCGCCAGCCGAATGCGCCCAGCGCCACGATGACCCGCACGTCTGCGCCGGTCAGCAACCACTCGGCGGTCAGCCACGGCGCGCAGGTCGATCGCTCGGCCGGCGTCGGCGCATTCGCCGGTGGCGCGCACCGCACCGCGGCCACCACCCGGGTGCCGTTGAGCGTCAGGCCGTCGGCGGCGTCCACGCTGATCGGCGAACTCGCCAAGCCGGCCCGGTGCAGCGCCGCGTACAGCACATCCCCGGATCGGTCGCCGGTGAAAACCCGACCGGTCCGGTTGGCGCCGTTCGCCGCGGGGGCCAGACCGACGACCATCAGCCGCGGACGCGCAGCACCCCAGCCCGGAACCGGCCTACCCCAGTACGGCTGGTCGGCGAATGACCGCCGTTTGGTGAGCGCCGCCTGCTCGCGCCACTCGACCAACCGCGGGCAGGCTCGGCACACCGACACCTCGGCGTCGAGCTGTGCGAGCGATCTGGCGGCCTCGGCCATCGCGGCCACCTGCGCCTGTTCGGACGCCACCGCCGTGCCGGCAGTCGCCGGATCCCCGGGCCACCCGGTACCGGGCGGCACCGGGGAGTCGAAGAGCGCGCCGGTACGCGGGTGGGCGAAGTTCACCGCTCCACTGTGCACGAACGCCGCCCGCTGATGTCCGTAGGATCGCTGTCGTGGCCGCTGATGTGCTGGCCGGTCTGATCGCCGAGCTGCCCGAGGGGATGGTCGTCACCGACCCCGCGGTCACCGAGTCCTACCGGCAAGACCGCGCCTTTGATCCGTCGGCCGGAAAGCCGGCGGCCGTGGTGCGCCCGCGGCGGACCGAAGAGGTCCAGACCATCCTGCGGTGGGCCACCGCTCACCAGGTTCCGGTGGTGACCCGCGGCATGGGCACCGGCCTGTCCGGCGGCGCCACCGCGGTGGACGGCGGCATCGTGCTGTCGACGGAGAAGATGCGCGACATCGTCGTCGATCCGGTCACCCGCACCGCGGTCTGCCAACCCGGGCTGCTCAACGCCGAAGTGAAAAAGACGGTCGCCGACCTATGGCCTGTGGTATCCACCCGACCCGTCGTCGTACGAGATCTGCAGCATCGGTGGCAACATCGCGACCAACGCGGGCGGCCTGTGCTGTGTGAAATACGGCGTCACCACCGACTACGTGCTCGGCGTTCAGGTGGTGCTGGCCGACGGCACGGCGGTCCGATTGGGCGGCCCGCGGCTCAAAGACGTCGCCGGGCTGAGTCTGACCAAACTGTTCGTCGGCAGTGAAGGCGCACTGGGCGTGATCACCGAGGTGACGCTGCGGCTGGTACCGGCGCAGCAGCCGTTGAGCACGGTGGTCGCCAATTTCGCGTCGGTGCAAGCCGCCGCCGAAGCGGTGCTCGCGGTGACCGCACGGCTCCGCCCGGCGATGCTGGAGTTCATGGACTCGGCCACCATCAACGCCGTGGAAGACAAGCTGCGGATGGGCCTGGACCGGGGCGCTGCCGCGATGCTGGTGGGCGCATCCGACGAACGCGGACAAGCGGGCAGCGACGACGCCGAGCTCATGGCCAAGACGTTCACCGAATACGGTGCGACGGAAGTGTTTTCGACCGACGATCCCGACGAGGGTGAGGCCTTTGTCGCCGCCCGCCGGTTCGCCATCCCGGCGGTCGAGGAGAAGGGGCCGCTGCTGCTCGAAGACGTCGGCGTGCCCCTGCCCGCGCTGGCCGACCTGGTCGGCGGGATCGCTCGTATCGCCGCGCAGCGCGACCTGATGATCGCGGTGATCGCTCACGCCGGCGACGGCAACACCCATCCGCTGATCGTTCACGACCCCGCCGACCTTGTGAGCAGCGGGCAAGCCCAGCTGGCGTACGGGGAGATCATGGACCTCGCCGTGGAGCTGGGCGGCACGATCACCGGCGAACACGGCGTCGGGCGGTTGAAGCGCCCGTGGCTGGCCGGCTACCTGGGACCCGACGCCATGGCGCTGAACCGCCGCATCAAGGACGCGTTGGATCCGCTGGGCATCCTGAACCCCGGCGCGGGCGTCTGACCCAACGGCGTGCGTCAGTCACGTCTGCCACAGCAATCTCCCGCCCACGGGAACTTCGATGCGCCCGCCTCATAGCGACAAATCCCGGGCAGGCATGCAGTTGTCGCTATGAGGCGGGCAAACAACGCACTAACTCCACCTGCTGAGGAGATGTAGGTTCTCATTCCCGATGTCATTTTGCGATCCCCTGACCTTCGGCGATGCGAGTTGTCTCATCTCGTGTCATCTGCGTTTTGTCTCAAACTCGTGTCATTTCTTGCAGCCGCTGCATCTGGGGTCACTTCGGAATGCTCGGCTGTCGGTGTGCGACGCCGTCCCGCAAGGACGGCATTGCGTCACGTGACAGCGACCGAAGTGGGAGGTGCACTAGTGCCGAAGCTGATCGACGAACTGCTCCGCTCCGAACTGATGTGCCTGAATCAGGTTGTCCGAGACCGGTTTCGGCTAGCAACTCATGGATAATCGTCATTATCCATGAATACTCTCGGCATCTCGCACCGACGTGTGTGTGTCCCAGATCTCCCGTGCCGTGCAGATCGCGGGCGACGTGCGGAACGGTGTCACATCGGCTGGCGTCACCGCTGAATCGATTGTTGCGGTCGACCCGTCACGCCGCGACGGCGAGCTGCACGACTACCTCACGCTCGGCGCCGATGACATCTTGCGGATGGACTAGCTGCCTTTCAGAAGCCGAATCACCTTGCGGCTGTTCGTCAGAATGTGTTCGCTGATCGGCAGGATCGGTGACCCTTGGCTCAGGAGGAACAACTGCAGAGACGCTCCGCGGCCGGCACCGCACGCCCCGGTACCGCGGGAAGCAGTCGGTGATTGAGGGTCACAGAGCAATTCGCGCCTGATCGCCATCAGCACCAGTCGTTCTCTTTAGGGTAACGACTGCCCATGACCTGCTCGAGGCGAGCGTGACGCCGGCGAAGATGGCCGAGCTGGCGCAGTGCGAGCCGTCGTCGTCAGTGCGCGTCGATACGCTCAATTGATGGACCACGAGCATCATCAATGGCTGGCTGACGTCAATCGAGCCATCGTGGAGTTGTACGAGCGCGACCAAGAGATGGCGCAACAGCCGAAGAATATTCAGCGGATCGGTCATCGTGTTGAGTCTCACTGGCACAAGGTGCTCTTGGATTGGCTGCCGCCTCAGTACGCCATCGGCAAGCGCAAATATCTTCTCCTGGAGACCGAGGATGGACCGGCGGCAACCAAGGAAACCGACCTCGTCGTCTTCCACCCGCACTACCCCATGAACCTCCGAGAGCACGACAGCGTCCTGGCCTCAGGTGTTGCGGCGGTATTCAGTGTCAAGCGGACGATCACCCGCGACAGCATCGCCGAGGCATACGAGGACGCGGCAGTCCTTCGCGCCGGCATGAAGATCCGAGAAGGGACGCCAAGGGACCACCTAGCGCCGCCAGTATTTTTTGGTCTTCTGGGTGAATCGCATGACTGGAAAAGCGCGGAGGACCCGAAGGAGAAGATCAGGAAGCTCGCTGACGAGTTCGATCACCAGGTGAAGGTTCCACGCGAGGGACTGGACATGCTGTGTATCGCGGACCTGGGCTACTGGGTCCGATCGACGTCGATCGTCAAGTCGGAACTCTGGAAATCGATCCAAATGCCAGTTCCGGCGCCGAAGGAACTAGTGGTGTGTCTCGTCATTGGTTGACTGCTTGGAGCGCGATGCGTCCGCGGGCGACCTTGGCGAGGATGTCTTCGGCGGTGGCGGTCCATACGAATGGTTTGGGGTCGTTATTGTGCGCGGCGAGGTAGTCCTCGATCTTGGCGATGAGGTCGGGTACGGAGTGGAACACGCCGCGGCGCAGCGCCTTGTCGGTCAGTTCCCGAAACCAGCGTTCGACCAGGTTGAGCCACGACGAAGAGGTCGGGGTGAAGTGCAGCTGGAACCGGGGGTGTTTGTCGAGCCAGGCCCGCACGCTGTCGTGCTTGTGGGTGGCGTAGTTGTCGCAGATCAGGTGCACCGCAAGTTCGTCGGGGACCTCCCGGTCGATCGTGCGCAGGAACTTCAGGAACTCGGTATGGCGGTGCCGGGGCAGGCATTGCCCGATGACTTTGCCGGTCAGGACGTCCAGCGCCGCGAACAACGTGGCGGTGCCGTTGCGCTTGTAATCGTGGGTCATTGTCTGCGCCCGCCCCTGGTTCATGGGCAGCGACGGCTGGGTGCGGTCCAGTGCCTGCACGGAGGACTTCTCGTCCATGCACAGCACGATCGCTTTCTCCGGAGGATTGAGGTACAGACCGACCACGTCGATCAGTTTCTCCTCGAACTTCGGGTCGTTGGACAGCTTGAATGTCTCGACCAGGTGCGGTTTGAGCCCGCGCGCGGCCCACACCCGCTGCACTGTCGCCGGGGACACCCCAGCCTTCGCGGCCATCGTCCGGCACGACCAGTGGGTCTGGCCGTCCGGCGTGGAATGCCTTGTCAGATACACGATCTCGTCGATCTTCTCCTGCGGGATCGTGGACTTCCGGCCACGCCCGGCCCGGACCTTCCCCAGCTTCGCCAAGCCCTCCTCGGCGAACCGGGCCCGCCACGCCCGAACCGTTGCCGGCTTCACCCCTACCTGCGCGGCGATCCTCGTGTTCGCCACACCATCGGCCGCCAGCAACAGCGCCTTCGCCCGCTGAACCTGCCGATGGGGCGCGGTCTGCGACCGTGACAAGGCTTGCAACGCTTCTCGTTGACCGTCCGACATGACCAAAGCAGCCGCTGGTGTCATCACCCACGAAGTCTACCGCAGAACTAGCCTATTATTTTGGAGACACACCACTAGTTGATTACGTGGCCGCCCTGGCCGCACAGGACATAGTGCTGTCAGGACTGCGCCACGATTATAAAGACCAGCAGCCACTTTCGCCTCTCACTCATTTCATCGGATCGCTGCTTCGACTGGGACGATGGGATGCCGTTACGAACCTTGTTATCTGGCAGACTTTTACACGTGTCCCCGGTAACACAGCCCGCGTATTCTGCCACGTCAGTGTCGTTGAGGTCGTTGGCCCGCCACATGGACGCGCCTTACGAAGAGGTTCGAAGTGCTTACGCAGACGGTAATCTGCGAAAGTTCTTCACCCGCAGTGACACCCAGCAGACGGCCAAGACCAGGACCCGAAGTGGCAGGCAAGCAGTTTTGGAGACCATGGCTATGCATCCCAACGCTCGCCGGGAACCACCGCCAACGCCGGCGCAGATGCGAAAACAATTGACAGACATGGCAATGCCGCAACCAGCGTCGACGCTGGCAGAGCGCCACGCCGAGTTGACCGCGATGGCAATGCCGTACCAGACAGCGGCGTCGGTTGGGCTGCACGGCTGACAGGAAAGCCGCTACTGGAACAGCGCCGGGTCGGCCAGGACCACGGCTGGCGGTACGTCACCGGTCCGTGTCATGACAACGGGGGTCTTGTACACGTTGCCTTGGTGGCCGCACTCGTTGGTGAGAACGGTCTCTGTCAGAATGCCGTGAAGCGTGCGGTCGGGCTGTGGCTGTACTGAGATAGCGAAGGTCACCGCCTTTAGACGTTCACAAATACCAACGCGGACGGTAAGCGATGGCGGTGCAGCGCTCAGCTTCCAGTGAGCTTCCGGCCGAGTATGCCGCCCAAATCCGCGCGGGCCGGTTCCGGCCTTGCAGTCTCATTTCCGTCGGGGCTGGATTCTCCTATGCAGCCGAAACTTTGGTGGTGGTGCGGCTGCCGCGGAAGGTGTTCGCGATGATCGTCTCCATGCTCAGCACATTGAGCAGGACCGCCGAGAGGGCCTCGTCGGAGAGTGCGTTGAGCCTGAATTGCGAGGCACGTCCGCGCTGTCCGGCCGCCGTGGTGCGCTGGTACAGCTCAATGGAGAGCACCTGGCGGGCCAGGTGTGCCTTGATCGCATTCTGTACCCGGTGTGTGGCCTCCTTCTCACCGGAGGCACGCCGGTTCATGACGGCATCACGCACCAACTGCTTGACGTGCGGGTGCGCCCCGTTGATCCAGACCAGACGGCTGGTCTGCACCCATCGCGCCAGCAGCCCGTCGTAGTCGTCCTCGAACTGGCTGCCGGACTCGTCCCACGAGACATCCAGCGGCTCTGCGACGTTGGGGTTGGACAATGCCGGGCCATGCTCGCGGTGCTTCACCCCGCCACCGATTCGGGGACCCTTTTTGTTCCTCCGAACACCACTGGGCTGCCCGCCTTCGCGCCCAGTGGACCGCTTCTTCGACTCGCCCGGTATGGCCCCAGTGTCCGGATCGTTGCCGCTGGTGCCTTCGTCCTCGGTGACGTCGCCGACCTCGCCCGGCTCGCCCTTGTCCTTCCAAGCGGCGATTAGCCGGGAGAAGAACGAGGCCAGCTTCTTCTGGTCGTCGCGCATCCGCTTTTCCAGGTCGGCGTCGGTCTTGCCGCTCACCGCGTCGATGCGGTCCTTGATCGGCTTGGGCATCTGCAGGGCAAACTCCTCGCCCCACTCCTGATGAGGCAGTGGGGCATTGGCAAGCCGCAGCTCGTGGCGCGACGGGGCCGGGGTGGCGGGCATGTAGTCGTCGTTGGACAACGGCTCGACCACAATCACCAGCCGATTCTTGACCTCGGCGTGACCGATGCCGTAGGCCTCCAGCTTGGAGCTGACATGGCCCCGGCTACCGGCCGAACCCTCATCGCGGTAGGCCAGTGCATACAGCTCGTCGCGGTGCTTTTCGCCGAACAGCCCCAGCGGGAGTCCCTCGTCTGTCGCATGGCCGCCGGCCTGCTTGTAGTTCTCAGGGAACAGCCCCCAGTACACGCGCGCCCTGTAGCCCCGACCGCTGGCGACGGTCAGGGTGCCGGTGCTCTCGGCATCCCCCAGCATGGCGTCCAATCCCTTCCAGGTGCGGAAGCGCCGCAGCCGATGCTCCTCGTCGGCGCGGAAGAACTCGCCCGGGGCGATGTGATCCTTCCAACCATCGAGGTCCTGCCGAGCCGACATGAAGGCCAGCCGCGTGACGTGCTCGGGCAGCTTCCAGAACTTAGTGTTGTAGTACTGCCAATCATCGCGCGGGCGGCGATTGCTCGGATAGCCGAATGTGCCGTCGTGCAGCGGCTCGACCTTGCCCACGGTATGGTCCTCGACACCCGACCCGAGCAGGATCACCACCGTGCCGTGCCCGGCTTTTTCAATCATCGGGTGCTTCCACTCGGGCTTGGGGACACCGATGCGGTCGTCGTCGGCAACTGTGCCGTTGTCGCCCTGGGAGACGATCTCGTAGACGCGCTTCTCGTCGTTATAGGCGATGTGGATGAATGATCCCTCGGGATCGCCTTCCACCCAGGAGGCCCAGATCACGCCTAAGGGATTGAACGGTAGCGTAGCGACCCGCGCACCCATGTTGTAGTTGCCTTGCGCGTCGACTTCGCTTGCGCCATTGAACAGCTCACCGATGTAGTCGGCGAGCTTGATGGCGGACATGCCTTGGCCGTTATCTATAAAGGCGGCCTTGATGCCGCCCTGCTCGCCGAACTCGGCCAGCCGGATGGCCCCGGCTTCGATGTCGGTAGCTCCGGCGTCGATGGCGTTCTGGACAAGCTCGCGCTTGTACTGGTCGGGTTCGCCCGCATTGAACAGCTGGTTGACCATGTTCGCCGCCGCTAGCGGGTTGGGGTTCATCAATAAAGGCTGATTGCTAATTGGAGTACTTCTTTCCGGTCGCCGAGGTCGAGCGTGTCCCGCCTCATGAGTACTAAGTCTTCTGCTTGCCTACGACACTCACTGTCAACAAAATGTTGACGGCTGTCCCATACTGATGTGCATGCCAGCTATCGAGGAAGAACTGCGCCAAGCCATCTCATATCGGAGTGAAATGGCCGTGGACCTAGCCCACACTTTGTTGCTGCTTGCTAGCGAGGATGGTGAGTACGTGTTGCCAACGATCAGCGGGGACGGGGGCATAATCAACGGCCGCTACGCCCAGCTCGCCACCAACATCGAGGCTCTTACGGCAGTCATATTGCAGCGGGCCGGGGTGCCGTGGGATGCATTGGCAGCCCCCACCGAGGTCACTAAGCAAGCATTACACCGCCGACTCCGTGCGCGGGGGGAAGCGCTGTTCGCCGAGTCCCTCCGAGAGTCAGATCAGCGCGAAACGGACCCCAAAGCGCTAATCCGCGCTCTCCGGGAGGCAGAGCGTGTTGCACATGATAGCGACGGCCGAGGCCGTGTGCTGAGATCGCTGCCGTTTTACTCGCAAGACTTGATCTCGCATCTGGTCAGGCTGCCAAAGCCAGCCGACATCTTAAGGGCACCAGCGCAACTCGCGGCCACGCTGTCGGAGCTGAGGAACGTTCCCCGGTGGTGGTGGAACTTGGAATAGGCGAGCATCGGTTCCACCCGAAGGCAGCCAACGGAGAGGTCATCGCCTCAAGTGAGGGCTACACGTCGAAGGCTGGGGCGGAGAACGGCATCAAGTCGGTGCAGACCAACGCACCCGGTGCCACGGTGGGGGACCACACCGGCTACTTCCGTCATCACCTTTGTGGCGGCATGTGCGGTTAGCTAGCTCGACGCGTACTGGACCATGGGTTCGGAGTAGACCTGGCCCCCCGAGACGATGTTCAGCACGTTGGGCCGCAGCTGATACTGCGTTCCATCGGTCGGGTTGGTGACGTCGAACCCGCTGGATGTGTGAACCGCGTTAGCAAGCTCGATACTGGCGCCGTCCCTAAGCCGAACGCCGCGATAGTAGTAATTGCCAGGTCCCGCTTCGCACACCACCACTAAAGATTTGGTGGTCCGAGCCATCAGTGCCGGCTCATTTCCGGAATCACAGCGCGCAGCCGGATACCCGATGAATCCCTGGCTGTCGGTTCCAGGGAATCCTTTGATCAACGTTTGCGGGTTTGAGGGCCCGGTTGGCGGCGCTGCTGAGTTCGGCGATTCCCCGAGGTCGGCGTCCAGGATCGTTACGGCGTTGTCCATATAAGTGTTCGCCTCGTGGAGAAAGGTGTGAATCGCCCCGGCGTGTCCGGACACTTCACTTCTTTTGAGAGTGAGAGTGAACGTCATGTCATCATCGAAGCCGTCAAACAACTATCCGCCCGAGTTGCGTGAGCGTGCGATCCGCATGGTCGCCGAGGTGCGGGGTGAGTACACCTCGGACTGGGCCGCGGCGCAGTCCGTGGCCGATAAGCTGGGCATTGGCACCCCGCAAACCGTGCTGAACTGGGTCCGCAAGGCGCAGGTGGATGCCGGGCAGCGTCCCGGTGTCACCAGCGCGGAGGCCGCCGAGTTGCGGCGGCTGCGCGCCGAGGTGAAGCAGCTCCGGCTGGCCAATGACATCTTGAAGACAGCGTCGGCGTTTTTCGCCGCGGCGGAGCTCGACCGCCGACTCGGCTGATCGTGGAGTACATCGACGGTCACGCCGGCCGGTTCGGGGTCGCGCCGATTTGCCGGGTGCTCAGTGCGCACGGCATCCCGATCGCCCCGTCCACCTATTACGACGCCCGCCGCCGGGAATCGGCACCGTCGCCGGCGCGGCGCCGTGACGCGGAACTGTGCGAGCACATCGCCCGGGTCCACGCAGAGAATTTCGGTGTCTACGGCGCCCGCAAGGTGTGGCTCCAGTTGAACCGGGAAGGGATCACGGTGGCCCGCTGCACCGTCGAGAGGTTGATGAAAGCCCTTGGGCTGCAAGGGGTGCGGCGCGGCAAAGTCAAGCGCACCACAATCGCTGATCCCGCGGCCGCGCGGGCGAACGATCTAGTGGGGCGCCGGTTCGGCCCCCTCGCGCCGAACGTGTTGTGGGTCGCCGACATAACCTATGTGTCGACGTGGTCGGGATGGGTCTACGTCGCGTTCGTCACCGACGCGTACGCCCGGCGCATCCTTGGCTGGCGCACCTCGACCTCGATGACCACGCAACTGGTCCTGGATGCCGTCGAGCACGCGATCTGGACCAGGGGCCGCCACGGCGTCGCCGATCTGGGCGGGGTGATTCATCCACACCGATTATGCCGAGGTTTGCGTTAAGCCGAGGATGTGCGGAGATGGCCTGCGCTCGTGGGGGGTGTTGGCGGATTCCTCGGCTTAACGTTTCGGGTGCTGGTTAGCGTCCGTCGTATCTCTACGTCTGTGGAAGGAGACGGTGATGGATATGACGGTCAGTGGGATCGGCGCGGTTGTCGTGGCGGAGTTGCGGGCGGCTGGCTACATGGAATCGACGGTTGGTCAGTACGCGAAGACGATCAAGGCGCTGACTGAGTTTGCTTCGGGGCGTGAGTATTCCGCCGGTTTGGGTGCGGAGTTCGCCTCGATGACGACCAGTGTGCGCACTGGTCGGTTCAGCCCGCAGCGCCGGTTCGATTACCGGCGTCTTGTTACGGTGTTCGACTCGTATGTGCAGACCGGCCGGGTGGACCTGGCGGTTCGTGGCCGCGGCGGCGGAGGTCCACGGCCCGAGGGCAGCGACTTCGTTGCGCTGGACGCCGCCTGGGAGGCCGAGATGGGCCGGCGCGGTCTGGCGCCGGCCACCCGCGAGGCCTATGGAAGGGTGGCGCGTAGCTACCTGGTGTTCCTGGAAGCACGCGGTATCGCAGTGCTGGACGGCGCCGATGGCGGCAGCGTCCTGGCGTTCTTGGAATCCCTACTGGACCGGTGGGCTAGGTCGTCGCTGTTTTGGGTGGTGTCGAACTTTCGTCCGTTCCTGAAGTTCACCGACCGCACCGATCTGGTCAATGCGCTGAATCTGGCTGGCATCAAACGTTTTCACGCGATAGTCCCCGTCCTCGGCGATGGCGACGAGGAACGGGTTGTTCGGGCCTGTGCGTCGGGGGTGGTCAGCGCGCGGGACGCCGCGATCACCTTGCTCGCATTATCGACGGGATTGCGGGCCTGTGACATCGTGGCGCTGCGGATGGGTGATGTCGACTGGCGTGGGCACACGATCGGGATCGTGCAGCAGAAGACGGGCAACCCGCTGACGCTGCCACTGCCGGCCTTGCTGCTGGGCAAGCTGGCCACCTATGTGCTCGACGAGCGTCCCAGCTGCGGCGATGATCACCTATTCCTGCGTTCGGTAGCCCCACACACCCGGCTCAACGATCACGCGACGGTGCACCGGGTGACCGTTGAGACATTCCGGAAAGCGGGAGTCAACCAGGTGAAGGCGGGAACCCGGTTGCTGCGCCACAATGCCGCATCCCGGCTGCTGGCCGCAGCGGTTCCGCTACCGACGATCGCGGCAGTGCTCGGCCACGCCAGCGAAGAATCGACGAACCTCTACATGAGCGTCGACCGGCCGCGTCTGCTCGACTGCGTCCTGCCGGTCCCTGAAAGCGTGCAGTGATGAGCGGCCACGGCTTCACCAGCGCGTTCGCCACCGAGTTGGACGCGTACCTGGCGTTCAAGGCGAACATGGGATTCACCGGCGCCTCCCGCATCTGGTACCTGAAACAGTTCGACGCCTACTGCGCCGAGCACGACCGCACGGTATTCGACCAGGACACTGTTGAAGGCTGGGTCAGTGTTCAGCTGCAACGGTGCGGCCGCTACCGGTCCTGGATGTCCTACATCCGTGACGTCGGCCGCTGGATGACGATGAGCGGGATCCCCGACGCTTACGTGCTCTCCGACCGGTGGAAAGCCCCTCTCGTTGCCGCGCATCCCTATCTGTTGTCCCGGCATGAGATCGAGTTGTTCTTCGCCGCCGCCGCACAGATTCAGACGCCATGCCCGTGGCGATGGCAGGCGGTCGCGTTCTTCACCCTGATGCACTCGTGCGGGCTGCGGACCGGCGAAACCCGCGCCCTGCAGACCGGTCAGGTCGACCTCGATGCCGGGCACATCGACATCATCTGGTCCAAAGGCCATCGCAGCCGCAGGCTGCCGCTGACTGATCAGGTCATCGAGATCCTCGACACGTGCGACCGGACCTCGCGAGCGCATTTCGCCTCGCGCCGCACGTTTTTCGTCTCCGCTACCGGCAACCAGGTCAGCACAGCAACAGTCGGGAAGATATTCGGCCGCATCTGGGACCAGGCCGCGCTGCCCCGGCCCGTGGCCGGCCAACAGCCACGGCCCTACGATTTCCGGCATCATTTCGCCTACGCCAATATCCACCGATGGATGACCGCCGGCGACGACGTCACCGCGATGCTGCCCTACCTGTCTCGTTACATGGGTCACGCAACCTTTGACAGCACGTACTACTACGTGCACACCTCGCCCGATTTCATGGCCACCTACGCCGACATCACCCGGCAACGCCAGAGCCTGCTACCGCAGGTGGGATTCTGATGAGACGCGACCCACATACCGGCGCACCGGACTTCTTCAGGTTCGCCCGCGATTATCTGCACGCCTACATGCCCAAGACCAGAGGACTGTCACCGAAAACGATTGAGGCATACCGGATCAGCCTGGAATGCTTCCTGGACTACCTCGCCGAGGCCGAGCACATCGGACGTGAGCACGTCAGCTTCGATCACTTCGACCGCCAGCACCTGAAAGGATGGCTGACCTGGATGACCGATCAGCGGCACTACACGCCCAAGACCGTCACGTTGCGGCTCAGCGCCGTCAAAGCGTTCCTGGCCTACGCGTCCTACGAAGACCTCACGCTCGTCGCGCTCAGCCAATCAGCCAAAGCACTCAAAGCGCCGACTGGCCCCCGCAGGCCCATCGAGTACCTCACCGAAGCTCAAACGCGGGCGATCCTTGCCGCGTTCACCGGGCAGACAGCGAAATCTCGGAGGAACCGGATGTTGCTGATCCTGCTCTACGACACCGCCGCTCGCGTGGGCGAGATCACTGGCCTGACCCTGCAGGATCTCTGCCTGACCGAGCCCGGGCACATCCTGCTCACCGGCAAGGGGAACAAGACCCGCATCGTGCCGCTCACCGAGAAGACCATCGATCACCTGCGCGTCTACCTCGACGAGTTCCACCCGAACACCACCAAACTCCCCGCGACAGGCCGTTGTTCTACAGTCTGCACCGCGGGCGACCTGCCGAACTGTCCGCCGACACCGTCGCCGCCGTGCTCAAGCAAGCCGCCGAATCCGCACGTGCTCAATGCCCTTCGATCCCGGCGAACATCCACTGCCACCTGCTGCGCAAAACCAAAGCGATGGATCTCTACCAGCAGGGGATCCCGCTGCCGATCATCATGCGTCTCCTCGGACACGAAAACGCTTCCACCACAGCAGCGTTCTACGCCTTTGCAACCCTGGACATGATGCGGCAAGCGATCAACGCCGCCACCCCCGCAATCAACACCCCGCTCACCGAGCCGCTCACCGAAGACCAACTCCAAACCCTCTACAGTCTGCGATAACCGCGAAACGTTAAGCCGAGAAATCCGCCAGCACCCCCCACGAGCGCAGGCCATCTCCACGAATCCTCGGCTTAACGCAAACCTCGGCATAATCGCTGTTAAGCCGGATCCGGCTTAACAGCGATCGTGGATCTACCTACACTGCAACGAGTTTCACTACCCTGTGCCGAACGATCGGGGTTCGCCAGTCGATGGGCAGGGTCGGTTCGTGTTTCGATAATGCCGCCGCGGAGGCGTTCTTCTCGACCCTCGAACACGAAGTCTTGTCCCGGCACCACTTCACCACGAAAGCCCAGGCACGCCAGGTGGTGGTTACCTGGTGTCAGGACTTCTACAACAGCCGACGCCGACACAGCTCCGCGGCATTGATGTCGCCGATCCAATACGAGAGACTCGCTGCAGACCAACCGGCCGCAGCATGAGGGAAGCCTTCACGATTCGAGGGGAAGCCCAGGGACATCCCACCCGTCGATATGGAGCCGGCCTATTACGCTCAACACCGGAGACCAGCCGCCGGCTGAGTTCTCAGATCAGAAAGTCTCCGAACTCGCAGGCGGTTCAATACGCATCTTTTGCGTCCGTGCGATCGCCGCCAAAGCCAACGTAGTGATCGACGTGTCGCTGTGCTCCACCACCAGCACGGACCGCACCCAGCAAGCCGCTCTCGCGGTCACCAACTACATTCCTGGCAAGATCCGCGGCTGAGCACATAGCAAACCCGCTCGGGCACAATCCGTTTGAACCCAACGCTCGACAGCGTTTCCCTTACTCCGCAACACCCAACGCAGCCATCGATGGGACAGCCAGACGAGGTCAACGCGTTGGCGGCGTTGTCCGTGGTGTTCGCGTTCGTGTTCGCTCCTGCGGGGCCAATTCTGAGGCACCTGGGGTTGATGAGCCTCGGGATGAAATCCGGGTGCTGGCCGAGAAACTGCGACAAACTCGTCTGACCGCTAGAGCAGTTCGGCAACCGCGGTCACGGCGATGAGTACCAGCACGGCTATCCCGACGATGTACACCTGGCGGCGGGCAGCGATCCGTGCGGGGATCGGGCGCTGCTCCAGGGTTCGTTGGCGATGCAAAGCGATCATGTAGGTACACGCCGCTGCGATGGCAGCCAACAGTGCCGGGATCAGCCTTGGAAGCCCTCGCCCCGTTGCAGGTTCTTGATCGTCAGCAACGCGCCGTTGGCCAATAGCGCGAACGACGTCCGGGTCCAGGCCAACATGGTCCGCTCCGGCTGTAGCCCGCGCTCCTGTCGAGGTCCCGCCGGCGTCGAGGGGCTCAACCCATGACCACCTTGGCGATGACCAACCCGAGCGCGATGACCCCGACCACGATGAGCCCCAGCCGCGAGGTAAGCCGGTGTGGGGTGGCGGGGCAACGGCAGGCCGCGTCGCATGGCGTGGTCCGCCTGCTGCCAGCGCAGCAGCCCCATTCCGCTGGTGAGGATTGCCAGGGCCGCCAGTAGCACGCCGAGCGCACGCCGGGCGCCCGGGATCGTCAGTTCCGGAACGAGTTGTACGACGGCGACCGCCGCGGCGAGCAGTCCCAGCGAGGTGCGCTGCCAGGCCAGAAAGGTCCGCTCGTTGGCCAGGGTGAACCGGTAGTCGGGCTCGATCTGGGCCGGGCTGTCGGACCCTTGTTCGCCGGCGGGCGTGGTGGTGCTCTCGGCCACGGCATACCTCGCAGGGCGTAGCAGGGACAAGCTATGCGACACCGCAGATCTTAGTCTGAGTCGGCATGATGGGGATGTGGTTCAGGCGCTGCTGTTCGACGTGCAAGGCACGGCGACGGATTTTCACTCGACTGTCTGCGGCGAGGCGCAGCGAATCAGCGCCGGTCGCTATCCGAGTGTCGATTGGGCGGAGCTGGTGCGGCGTTGGCGCGCAAGCTACTTCGCCGTGCTGGACGCTGTGCAAAGCCGTCGGGAGGGCTGGGTTTCCGTGCACTCGGTGTACCGCGACGCATTGGACACCGTCCTGGACGAATTTGGCATCACGGGATTTTCGGTTACTGAGCGCGAGGAGCTCACGCTGGCCTGGCAGCGCTTGACGCCGTGGCCGGACGTGGTGCCCGGCCTGACGCGGCTGAAAACAACGTTCACGTTGGCCACCCTGTCGAACGCCGATGTTGCTGCGGTGGTCAACATTTCTAAGCGAGCGGGTTTGCCCTGGGACGCTATCTTCGCCGCGGAGATGGCCGGTGTGTTCAAGCCCGACGCGGCCATCTATCGAATGGCCGCAACCTATCTCGGTCTAGATGCCACCGAGATCATGATGGTGGCCAGCCACAAGTACGACATCCGAGCCGCGGCCCGTCTCGGCTTTCACACAGCGTTCGTGGCCCGGCCGCTGGAGTTCGGGGTCGGCGGCGATGTGGACGTGGCCTACTCGGACGAGTTCGACATCAACGCGTCTGACTTCCTTGACCTTGCAGGACAACTCGGCTGCTAGATCAGCGACGGACGGAACCGGTTAGCGGCTGACCATTCGCGCGCTGGACCAAACAGATAACGGTGCTCGGCATCGCAGTGGCCCCGGTACGGTCCATGTTCGAGTCGATCAGATACGTCACCGAATACGGACTGCCGTCCGCGGATTGCCCTGTGTACGAGGCAAATCCGGCGGCACAGTCTTGATTCGCGACGTTGGCGACAGCGGAGTCGACCGCCATCGGAGCACGCAAATACACCTCGGCCAAATGCGCGGTCCCGCAATCGACAACGGTGACGGTCACCCGGCTCAGATCGGCCGGCGGAAGGTCGGTCACGCATTCGCCGACCTTGAGGTCAATCCACTTCTCGGTGCGCGGATCGGTGGCGGGAGTGGCGGGGACGGCGGTCACCGCTGTTGCCGCCGCTCTTGTCGGCACTGCGGGTGCAGGCGGTGCCGTCGTGCCGGCATGGATGCCGTTCGTCGCGCAGGCCGCCAGTAACGCGGCCGCGGCGAGGCCGCATGACGCAGGAATGCATCGCACCCGCATTGCGGCCTCCTCGATCCCATCCGATGACCTGCAGTCTAGGCGCTCCGGAATCTCCGACGCAGCGTATTCACAGAAGTCGCGACGCCGGCTTCCCCGGCTCGATGCGTATCCGGTGATAGCGTGCACTTGATGACTGCTGCGCTACCGGTAGCCGAGAAGATTCGGACGCGATATCGCGCCGAAAGACAACGCTTCTCGGAAGCGCAGTATGTATTGCGCCCACCCGAGAGGCTGCGCGTCCAAGCCGAAGCGCTGGGCGACTATCTCAACCCAGACGACAGTGTTCTCGATGTCGGGTGTGGGACCGGATATCTGTCCGCGCATCTGCAGGAGATGTACGGGGTACGCGCGAGCGGGGTGGACATCAGAGATTTCCGGCAAGCCCAGATACCGTTCCAATTGTTCGATGGCACGTCGATTCCGTTCCCGGACAGATCTTTTGATCATGTCGTGCTCAGCGAGGTGCTCCACCACAGCCATGACCCGATGGCGCTGCTCACCGAATGCCTTCGAGTCGCGCGCCGCAGCATCATCCTGTTCGAGGACATGCCCGAAGGACGCGTCGGCAACTTGATCCTGTATCTGCACGTGCGGATCTTCGCGCGGCGCTACGACTATCCGTTCAAGGCGGCGAGCATTCGCGCCTATCGTTCCGCGCTGGCGTGGCTGCACCACCACACGTCGTGTATCGCACGGATCCCCCAGGAACCCGAATGGTTTACCGTCTACCCGCGCGTGTTGTTTGTTTACGACGTAGCTACCGCGGTCATGCCCGAATCGCTTCGACTGTCCAGGCGGGCATGACGGGCGCCTTAGTGAGTCCGTGGTCGCCCTGGCCAATGCTGCGCAATAGCCATTGCACCCGCACGATGCAACAGCCCATCCGCACCATCGCGAAGATTTCGTACCACCCCAATGCCTGAAGTGGCCGACCGATCATCTCCTCATAGCGGCTGATAACGTGCGCGCGGCTGTCGAAACCGGGCAGTTCAGGGTCGGCGTCGATCCCGTTGACCTCCATGGTCTGCCGGCGGGTGGCCAACCACCAGGCGAAGTCGGTCTCCGCCGGACACAGGCATGCCTGCTCCCAATCCAGGACACCGGCGATCTGGCCGGTGTCGTCAAAGATGGCGTTGGACAATCGGGCGTCACCCCAGCACACCGTGAGTTCGGGCTCCTCGGCCGGCCGGTGCCGATCCAGCCAGTCGAAGGCTTCGGTGATGAGCGCGGGAACCTGCTTGTCGGTGGCCCATTCGATGTATTCGCGCCACCAGGCGAGCTCCGCGCCGTTGCCGGCACCCCGCGGGCGTTTCAGCCAGGGCGCCTCCGTAATCGGAACCTGTTGCACGGCAACGAGGGTGTCGAGAAAGGAATCGTGCACTCGGCGCTGCACGTCGACACCCGCTCCGTGCAGCCAACCACGCGTGGCGTAGGAGGTGTCCGACGGCGTATGCCCGATGATGCGTGGCATCACAAGAAAACTCGAGCCCAGCCACGAGCTGTCGGGTTCGTAGTGAATCGGCGATGGTGTGGCGATGCCGTAGTCGTGCAAGAGTTGCTGGGTCCGGGTTTGGGAGGCCAAGTCATAGTCGGCGTAGATGCCGCCGCCAGTCGGCGGGATGCGGACCACAAATTCCTTGGTGCGGTGGAGGTCAGTGGCGCTGAACAACAGGCTTTCGCTGGACCACCCCGCTGCCCGGTTGGCCGGGCGCAAATCGCCAACGTCGACCGTCTCGCCGAACCTATGCTCGAACCACTGGCTGAGCTGAGCCCGCGTTGCGGCGAGGTCTCGTTGGCGAAGGGACAGTCCAGCCATAGACAAACAGTTACATACTGAGTATCAAATGTAAACAGCAGCTACCTTACGTATTTACATAAGATGTAAAGCCGAGGAGAGGTGATCTGGATGGCGATACACCTGCCGCTGACATATGGAGATATCAGCGACACCAGCCGTCCGCTGGCGATCGCGGTCCATGGCTTCCCGGACACCCCGCACACCTGGCGTCACCTGGGACCGGTGCTCGCCGAGCACGGATACCGGGTGGCGGCTCCGTGGCTGCCCGGCTACGAGGCGCCGGCGACGGGGCCGATCAGCGCGGGCACCTATGTGCGTCAAATCCGGGCGGTGCGCAGAGCTTTGAAGGCCGACGAGCGTGCCGTTCTCATTGGTCACGACTGGGGCGCCTACACCGGATACGGCGTGGTGGCGGGCGATCCGGACGCGTTCAGTCGTTTGGTTACGCTGGCCGTGCCGCCGGCGCCTGCCTTGGCCGGCTCCATGTTCAGCTACGCGCAGATCAAGCGGTCGTTCTACATCTGGTTTATCCAGCAGGTCGGACTCGCCGAGGCCACTCTGCTGGAGCCCGGGTTCTGGGAGTCGCTGTGGGCGGACTGGTCGCCGGGATATGATGCTCGGCAGGATATTTCATGGCTGCGCGACTACGTGACGGCGGAGACCATCGCCGGGGTGATCGGTCCGTACCGCGCCATGTTCAATCCGAAGTTCGCCGACCCCGATGCGGAGGCCGAGACCGCGGCCACGCTGATGGCGCCGCCGGTGCCGACCCTCTACCTGCACGGCACCGATGACGGCGGACTCGGGGCGGAGATCGTCACCAGTGCGGCCGATCACTTACCGGCGCCGGGTTCGTCTTTCCAGATGATCGACGGCACAGGACATTTCCTGCATCTCGAGCAGCCCGACGTGATAGCCGAACGGATTTGCTCGTGGCTAGGCGCTAGCTCGCCGTCGCCGCCCGGGACGTCCGCACTGGACTGATGCCGGCGGCGTACCGCAGCTCGGCGAGGAATTGGTCGCGATCGTCGCCGCCAACGAGGTAGTGGCACATGGCAACCCGCACTACCGTGGCCGCGGCCAGCTCGGCGTTCTCACCCTGAATCAGGCGCGCGATGCGTCCCTGCAGGATCGGCATGACGCGTGCCATCTGGGTCAGCACGTGCTCGGGCTCGGTGTCGGCCAGGAAGCCCAGTGAGTAGGTGCGCTGGAAGTCGACGACGAATTGCAAAGCCGCATTGAGCCTTTCATGGTCGCGCAGACCCGCCATCGCGGAGGAGATCCCGGCGTCGAAGTTGTCTTGCTCGTAGACGCCGAACGCGTCGAGCAGCGCCTCCTTCGAAGGGAAATACCGGTACAGCGTCTGACGGGACACCTTCGCTTCGGCGGCCACGTCCGACAGCATCAGCTTCTTGCGCCCGCTGCGAGCGAGCACGACGAACGTGGCGGCCAAGATTCGACGCCTGGTCGATACTTCGGCGCCGAGGGGCACGCGGGTAGCCACACACAGCACTTTACATTATGAGGCCCAAATGTCACACTGCAGAATGTTACAGACTAACGCTCAACGTCAATACGAGGCGGCGAACGATGACGGACCTGGTCGTCCGCAGGATGTCATTCCAGTTCGATGCGACCGTGCGGTTCATGTGGCAGCCGGCGAATCCGGGGAGTGCGGCGGTACGGCTACTCAGGATGTTGCGGGGGCTAGCGCTCTCGCAGACGCCTTATCACGATCCGGCCGACCAGCCGTTGCCCGACTGGGCTGACACGTGGATGCGTGAGTATGAGCGTGGCACCGACATGACGATGTTCGTCGGGAAAGGGTGAATGACGTGCTGTCAACGAATTACGGGAATCTGGTCCCCGAAGATGAGTTGCTCACCCACCAGATCGTGGACACGTTCGCGACGGTGAGCCAATCGGACCCGTCCTGGACGGAAAAGATCTGGACCACCGCCCAGGCACGCGACAACTCGCTGCAGCTGGTCCTCGGTATCGGCAAGTACACCAACAGGGGAGTGTTCGACGGGGCCGCTGGCGTGTGCCGGTCCACCGAGCAATGGACCGTGCGCGGCGGCCGGAGGCTGTCCTCGGAGCCGTCGAGCACCGAGGTCGGACCGATTCACTACAGCGTGCTCGAGCCGCTGCGATCCATCCGCGTCAGGCTCGACAAGACCGAACACGCGCCGATCGCATTCGACGTGGTTATGCGCGGCAGTTTTCCCGCGACACTGGAAGACCCGTGGCCCGACCGCAGTCCGGACGGATATAGGGTGACCCATAATGTGTTGCGCTACCACCAGATTGGTGTCGCGTCGGGCTGGCTTGAAGTCGAGGGTGTTCGCACCGAAGTGGAACCGGACGAGTGGATCTCGATTCGCGATCATTCGTGGGGACTGCGTCCCGGGGTAGGCAAACCCATTCCCGGCTTGCCGCGGGGAGGGCGGCGCATCAACCAAATGTTCATGACGTGGTGCCCGATGACGCTGACCCGATCCGACGGATCGGCCTACTCGTTGTTCGTTTTCTTTCAACAAGAAAAGGGCGACGGCTTCGAATCGACTCGCTACCAAGCGGAACAACAGAACGACGACGGTACCGCACGCCGTTTTGCAGCCGTCGACCAAGAGCTACATTTCGAGGACGGCAATCGCCGCTTCACTCATGGAACCATCACGCTGACCGAAATCGACGGCACCAAACGGCCCTTGACGATTACCGCCGCCGGAGCGACCGGCTTTCACCTCGGTACCGCGGGCTACTACGGCTGGAACGACTGGGTGCTGGGCCAATGGGTCGGCGAGCTCAAGGTGCAAGGCGCTCACGTGACGAATTGCGATCACCCGGACACCGCTCGCCAACTGCACCAGCTGCGCGATCTGCTGGTGCGTGTAGAAGATCCGGTTGGCGGCGGGGTGGGGGTGGGCAACGCCGAAACGTTTGCGTTCGGTGCATTCCCCGAACTTGGCCTCAGCGCCGAGAATTCGTTCCTGTAATCCCGCCGAGCAGACGCAAAATCCCGCGACACGCCGTGCGAGAAGGGGCTTTTACGTCTGCTCGGCGGAAGTCAACACTTCGGTGGCGGCCCGTTCGCCGGAGCGAATAGCGCCGTCGATCCAGCCGCACATTTTCGGCGAGGTCTCGGTGCCGGCCCAGTGGATGCGGCCGCACGGTTCGCGCAGCGCGTGGCCGAACTCGGTCAGCACACCTGTCGGCGCGTGGCTCAACATCCCCCCACCGGAGTAGCGCTCCGCGCCCCAGTCCTGCTCGTGGTAGTCGACGGGCTTGCCGGCCTTGGCGCCGAACCGCTGGACAAGTGCATCGAGCACCGCCTGACGGCGCTCAGGCTCGTCGAGGCGTGCGTACTGGCGTGCGGCGGGCCCCTCGGTGACCACGCACAAAACCCCCGGCGTGCCGGTATCGGTGCAGGCGTCGATGGTGACCGGAGCCACCGTCCCCGGTGCCGCGGACTGGCCGCACAAACCGTCGGCTCGCCAGAACGGTTCGTCGTAGACGATCGAGATCTTGACGATCGCGCCGCTGGGCATCCGCTGGTGCAGAAACGACCGATCGGCGGGAAGCATTGGTTCGTAGATGATGTGGCTGGCGATCGCCAGCGGTACCGCGACGATCACGCGCCGTGCCCGCACGCTGTCACGGTCGGAGCGCACGGTTACGCCCTCGGCGTCCTGCGTGATGGACCGGACCGGTTGCGACAGCTGCAGCGCGTCTCCCAGGTCGGCGGCGACAGGCCCATAGATCGCGCCCATACCGCCGACGACCCGGGCGTCTTGGGATGCGTCCTTGCCGCCCAACACAAATCCGGGCCCGCCGCCGGACGCCATCTGAAAGAGCACGAACAACATCGACACTTCGGAGGCGGCCGACGTGTAGCAGCCGGAGACCGCGGTATCCAGAAGTTCGTGAGCTGCCTTGGATTTGACGTTCTTGTCCAGCCATTCGGCCAGGGTCATGCGATCCCACTTCGCCGCGTTCTTGGCCTGCCACGGGGCCTCGAGCGGAATCGATTTGCACAACCGGCCCAGTTCGTAAAAGCCTGCGCCGAGGTTCAGCGAGGCCCACGGGCTCATGGTCCACGGGATCGTTCCCGAGTAGCGGTACTGCTTGCCGTCGACAACCATCATGGCTTCGCCGTCGTGGTACTGCTGGAAGGTTTTGACGCCGAATTCATCCATCAGCGCATAGATCCGGTCCTGGGTCGGCCCGGCCCACGCGCCACCGCGGTCGATCCAAGATCCGTCGTCGCGCGTTTCGGTGAAGGTGCGGCCGCCGACCCGGTCCCGGGCCTCGAGCAACGTCACAGAATGGCCGGCCTGCTTGATGCGTAGCGCAGCCGTCAGTCCCGCGAAACCGGCACCTACCACGCATACATCGACCTCAGTCATGGTGTTAACGCCTACTCGCAAACAGCGGTGCAGTCAACGGCGCGCTGATGTCAGCCCGGGGAAGTCCAGGCGACCGGCAGGCTCTTGATGCCGTGGATGAATTGCGATAGCAGACGCGAGGGTTCGGCCGTCGCGACGATGTCGGGAATCTCGCGGCACAACTCATCGAACGCGACCCGGATCTCACGGCGAGCCAGGTTCGCGCCCAGGCAGAAATGGGCACCGCCGCCGCCGAACCCGAGGTGCGGATTGGGATTGCGCGCCACGTCGAAAGTCCAGGGGTCAGCGAACTTTGACTCATCACGGTTGGCCGAGTTGTACCACAAGATGGCCTTGTCGCCGGCGGCCATCTTGGTGCCGCTCAGCTCGAAGTCCTGGGTCAGGGTGCGGCGCATGTAGACCACCGGCGACGCCCAGCGCACGATCTCCTCGACGGCGGTGGGCGCCAGGGCGTCGAAGTCCGACCACCATTTGTCGCGTTGCTCGGGATAGCGGGACAACGCCAGCACGCCATGGCTGATCGCGTTGCGTGTCGTCTCGTTGCCCGCCACCACCAGCAGGATGAAGAACGAGGCGATCTCCTGCGATGTCAGCCGGTCGCCGTCGACTTCGGCTTCCACCAGGCTCGTCGTCAGATCGTCGTGGGGATTGGAGCGGCGATCCTCTGCGAGCGCGCTGGCGTAGGCGCCGATGTCCATCGAAACCTGAAGGAATTCCTCGAAATCCAGCGTCAGGTCAGGATCGCCGAACCCCAGGATCACGTTGGTCCAGTGGAAGACCCGCTCGTGGTCTTCCTCGGGGATCCCCATCATGTCGCAGATGACCTGCAATGGCAGCGGCCCGGCGAGTTCGCTGACCACATCGGCTTGCCCGTCGGGATGATTGGCGATCATCGTTGCGACCAACCGGTGGGCGCGTTCGCGCACCGACGACTCGATGCGCGCCACCACTTTCGGGGTGAACGCCCGGCTGACGATCGAACGCAGCCGCTGATGCCGCGGATCGTCGAGCACGATCATCGAACCGAAGTACTCGGCCAGTTCCGGTGTCTGGTCGTTGACCGTGATGCCGCCGGCGGAGCTGAAAATGTCCGGGTGGCGGCTGGCGAAGTGGACGTCGTCCAGCTTGGTCAGTGCCCAATACCCGTTGCCGGTCTCAATGCCCTCGTACTCAATTGGGGACCAGAACGAGATCGGGGCCTCGCGGCGCAAGGTGGCGAAAGTGCCGTCGCGAACGTCGTCGTTGCGGGCCCAGAAGTCGAGCGATTCGAGATGGATGTCGGCAAGCGGAATCTCAGGCGGCGGTGTGCCGTTGACTCGCGTCGCCAGGCCCTTTTTGATGCCGGTGTCCAGACCCACGTCGCCTCCTAGTCCGATTCAGTGCGAACAGACGGCCCGCCCCGGGGCCCCGGAGGCTGTTGCCTTGAACACCGAGTTGCCGTCGACCACGATGTTGCAGGAGATCTGGCCTTGCCCTTCTGCGCTGAGGACGAACACCTCTCCTCCGAAAGAGGTGAACTGCGTCGACCACGGCAGGGGCACATTCACGATGTGTTTTTGACCGGTATCCAATTGGTAGGTAATGGTGTCAGCCACGCCGGAACCGCTCACTTCGTAGCGGACCTGAGGGAAATCTCCCGCGTTAGCCACACCGCACGTGGCCGCGAATCCGACCCCGACAGCGAACAGGATCGAGCAACCGCTGAGAGCCAATCGACTGGTCATGGTTTGTCATCGTGTCACCACACAGGCCGGGACGGAAGCGGTCAGCGTCGGTTACCGGCCGCGGCGCCGAGCAGAACGACAGCGCACACCACCCCTACCAGGCCCGAGATCAGCAAGGGCAGCCGCCCGTCGAGGCCCCATAGGAAGCCGGCCCATAGCCCTGCGGCCAGCATCGCGAACCCGCTCAGACCCTGGAAGACTCCCTGGGCGTTGGACTGTAGTTCTTCCCCGACAAGCGTTGAGATCCAGGCCTTCCCGACGCCGTCATAGCAGGCGGTGAACAGCCCGTACACGACGATCAGCCCCCATGCGGTCGCCGTGTTCGTAGTGATACCCAGACCGAGATAGCCGACGGCGAAAAACACCAGCCCGACCCCGTACACCACGGGCCGACCGAAACGGTCCGCAAGCACTCCGGCTGGGAAGCTCGCCAGCGCATACACCGCGTTGTAGCCGACGTAGGCCAGGATGACGCCGACGACCGAGAAGCCGATCTGCTTGAGCCGCAACAAAAGCAACGCGTCGGGGAAGTTGGCGACGCTGAAGACGACCAGGAATGAAACGATGCCCCAGTATCGGCGAGGCAGCCGCCGGGTCCCGGCGAGCATCGACGACCGGTCCGCGTGCGGCATCTCCCGCGGTCGTTCCCGGACCCAGGCGACCAGCAGCACGCTGAGCACAGCGGGGATCACCGCCAGATACAGCACCGGACGGATCTGCTGATGGAACAATTCGTATCCGGCGAGTCCGAGCAGGGGCCCGATGACTGCGCCGAGCGTGTCCATCGTGCGGTGAAACCCGAACACCCGACCACGCTCGGTCCGCTTTACGCCGTCGACCAGCAATGCGTCGCGCGGCGCACCTCGGAGCCCCTTTCCCAATCGGTCGACAACCCGTCCGACCAGCACGCCGGGCCATGCGCCGGCGGCGGCAACAATGAGCTTGCCCAACGCCGCCATCCCGTAGCCGGTCGCGATGAGCGGGCGGCGGGTGAACCGGTCGCCCAGCGGGCCCGACAGGACCTTGGTGAACGATGCCGCGCCCTCCGCGGCGCCTTCTACCGCCCCGACGACCGACGGCGGCGCGCCCAGAACGGTCGTCAAGTAAATCGGCAGCAGCGGGTAGAGCAACTCGCTTGCGGCATCTTGCAGCAGCGACACCAGCGACAGCACCCACACGTTTCGGGTGAGCCAGGCATGAGACATTGCCGTTCGCACGCGTCAGATGCTAGATGCCGCCAGCGCTGCATGCTTAGGGTGATGCGGGGACTGACGATCGGAAGGTGATTCGGGATGGGCAGGTCGGAACGCGGCACAAAGCGTGTCGTGGTGTGGGGCACCGGCTTCGTCGGCAGGATGGTGATCGCCGAGATCGTCAAGCATCCGGCTTTCGAGTTGGTAGGCGTGGGCGTCAGCAACCCGGACAAGGTCGGCCGCGACGTCGGCGACATCTGCGGGCTGCCCGAGCCGGTGGGCATCACCGCCACCGACGACGTCGACGCCCTGATCGCGCTCAAGCCCGACGCGCTGGTGCATTACGGCCCCACGGCGATGCACGCCAAGGAGAACATCTCGCTGATCACCCGTTTCCTGCGGGCCGGCATCGACGTGTGCTCGACCGCGATGACGCCGTGGGTGTGGCCGACGATGCACCTCAACCCGCCGCAGTGGATCGAGCCCATCACCGAGGCATGCGAGCTGGGCGGGTCGTCCTGCTTCACCACCGGCATCGACCCGGGGTTCGCCAACGACCTGTTCCCGATGACGCTGATGGGCCTGTGCTCGGAGGTACGCCGCGTCGCGGCGTCCGAGCTGCTGGACTACACCAACTACGAAGGCGACTACGAAGTCGAGATGGGCATCGGCCGCGAGCCCGAATACAGCCCGATGCTGGAAAACCGCGACGTGCTGATCTTCGCGTGGGGCGCCACCGTCCCGATGATCGCGCACGCCGCCGGCATCGAGCTCGACGAGATCACCACCACCTGGGAGAAGTGGGTGACACCCACCGAGCGCAACACCGTCAAGGGCGTCATCAAACCCGGGCACGTCGCCGCCGTCCGGTTCACCATCAACGGGATCTACCAGGGCGAGACCGCGCATCCAGCTCGAACATGTCAACCGCATCGGGCACGACGCCGCCCCCGACTGGCCGTCGGGTCACGACGACGACGTCTACCGGGTGGACATCGAAGGGACGCCGAGCATCTTCCAGGAGACGGCGTTCCGGTTCACCGACGGCTCGGGCCGCGACCCGGCCACGGCCGGGTGCCTGTCGACCGGGCTGCGCGCGCTCAACGCGGTGCCGGCGGTCAACGATTTGCCGCCGGGCTGGGTCACCCCGCTCGACCTTCCGCTGATCGCCGGGGCGGGCACCATTCGCTGAACAGCGCATTTGCTGCAATCTCGCTTTAACGCTCACATGCACATCCGGTCCAAAGACAAGCTATAGGGTTTACCGGCATAATTCCGAGTTAACTGGGGTGCCGGGGGCGTGTACTTGGATACCGGGAATGGACGCATGGCCGAAGGAGCTGGGCCCGCGCTGGGCTTGTCGATTGGTTCCACGAATCTGGCCGCCGTCACCGCCGATCACGCCATCACCCGCAAGCCTGTGCTGACGCTGTTTCGCCAGCGTCCGCCCGAGGTCGGCGTGCCGTCGGAAAACCCGAAGTTGGACGAGCCCGGCCTGGTGATCACCGACTTCGTCGACCGGGTCGGGGACCCGCTCGCCATCGAGGCCGCCGACGGCTCGGTGCACCGCAGCGAGGCATTGGCTGCCGACGCGTTGCGTGCGCTGGCCTACGCCGCCACCGGCGGGCGCCCCCTGCCGCGAAAGTGTGGCGATCGACCTATCCCGCGCACTGGGCGTCGCAAGGCGGTGGATGAGCTGGGCTCCGCGTTGAGCCGGGTGTCGGAATGGTCGAACCGTGCGCGGCCGCTGACGCTGATCCCGGATGCCGCGGCGGCGCTGTTCGCCGTGCGCGCCAACCCGGGCGTACCGGCGCGGCGGAATCGTCGCGGTGTGCGATTTCGGCGGCAGCGGGACCAGCATCACGCTTGTCGACGCCGCCGGCGACTATCAGCCGCTGGCCCCGACCGTGCGCCATCCCGACTTCTCCGGCGACCTGCTCGATCAGGCGCTGTTGACGGCCGTGATGGCCAATCTGCCGGGCACGGGTTCTTTCGACCGTTCCGGCACCTCGGCGATCGGCTCGCTGGCCCGGCTCCGGGCCGAATGCCGAATCGCCAAGGAGCAGCTCTCGTCGAGCACCGTGGCCACGCTGCTCGACGAAGTCGCACGGGTCGAACGGCGACATCCGGGTCACCAGGACCGAACTCGACGACGCGATCCGCGATTCGCTTGCCAACTTCATGGCCTTTCTTCGATAAAGACATTGGCGAGCAGCGGAATTCGCGGTTCTGATCTGGCGGCGGTGGTTTCGGTCGGTGGCGGTGGCGCAGCCTTCCGGTGGTCACCACCATGTTGTCGGGACACCTCCGAGTCCCCGTTGTCACGACGCCGCGTCCGCAGCTGACGGCAGCTATCGGCGGTGCGTTGCGCGCCGCGCGCGGTCCGGGCGATACCGGTGCCACAATATCGACCCCGGCCGCAGCAGCCGTGGCAGCGCCGGCAGCGGAGCAACCGGAGACAGGACCCGGGATCACGCCCTGGTATCGGTTGCCGGCGGTGGTGTTGATCGGCGCCGTGGTGGCGCTGCTGCTGGCGGGCGCGGCGGTGGCGCTGGGGCTGCGCCCGGACACCAACCCGGGGCCGGCTGTCACTAACTCCCCGGCGCCGCCGGTTAATGCGCCAAGTTCCGTCCGGCCAGCTCCCTAGCTCCGCGAGGAGCTATTTGCTCACGGCTTTCTCGTCTTCGGAAACCTCGGCTTTGTCGGCTGTGTCGGCTGTGTCGGCTGTGTTGGGTTTGTCTTCGTCTTCGTCTTCGTCGCCCGCTCCGGTACCCCTGTCTTCTTTGGTCGCCTTGATTATGGCCGCATTGAATTCCTTGTCCTTGGCAACCTGTTCGTCGAAGTCATTGCCGTCAGTCTCGTCGTCTGTTTTGGCGTCGTCGTCTGATTTGGCGTCTGCTTTGGCCTTGGCGGCGGGGGCGTCCTCGTCGTCGGCGTATTTGGGGTTGCCGTCGTCGTCCAGCCAGTCGTTGACTGCGGTGCCCGAAATCGCTCCGCCAGAACCGGGCAGCACTAACGTCGGCCTGTCGATCGTAGGCCGTCATCATTTCGGCGGCCTTTTCTTTGTCTTTTTCGTCAGGTTCCGGCTTTTCCTGCGGAGTCTGCTCAGAATTGCCGCCGTTTTCTTGGTCGGCTGGTTCGTTGGTCCGTTCGCTGTCTTGCTCGCCCATGCTCTGGTCCCCCTATGGAGTTGCGATGTGAGCCGACCCCGATCTGTGGGGTTACCCACTGGAGCGCAGTACCGAAACTCTTGTCACAGCGATCCGCGCTTGACCAGTACAAGCGAGGCGAGTGGAATCCGCATCGGCTCGGGCGCACTCGACAGTCGCTGCGCGACGGCGGCCTCGAGCTGCTCGACGAATTCGGCCGCCCGCGGGTCACCGGCCCCGCCGTTCAGCGCGGCCGCCAGGGTGGGGAAGAGCGCGGCCCGCGCGAATCGCTGCCCACTGCGCGCCGAAAGCCTCTGCGTCACCGTCCGATTGGAAACGGGCCCAGAACCGGTCGTCGGCGTTGAAGATTTCGAGATGCTCGATCGTCAACCCCTCGAAGCGTCCTTTGGGGGAGAAGGGCGCGCGGAAGTCCTTCTCGTCGCGGGCGAAAATGGGAAGCGCCATGCGCCGCAACTCATCTCGGTGCAGTAGGCCATCGCCGACCTGATCGTTGAGCGCCGCGTACAGCGCGTCGTTCATGGCTCTGTAACCGAATTCGCCGTTTTCGTCGACGGCCATCGTCAGCACCACCAGCCGCCCGTCGGGACATAGCTCCCGCCCGCGGAACGCCACGAAGTCGTTCCAGTCCGTGGCCGCCTGGCGAGCGTAGGCGGCACGGGCCTCCGCGTTCTTGCTGTACGCCGACCTGCACGTGGTCGGAGAATTCGGGCGCCCCCGCCGGGATCCGGCTCAGCCATTGGACCGCCCAGGACGACCAGCCGAGGTTGACGGTGTTGGACGGCAGGATCTGGCCGTAAAACGAGCGGCCGATGGCCGAAGGAAAACTCGCCGTGTCGTGGTTCAGGTAGCTGTCCTGGTCGTCGGCCAGGGTCCGGAACAACGCGGTGAAGTCGTTGTCCGGTACATCGGTGTGCGCCACCAGGATTGCGTGGTCGTGACGGGTGCGCCGCCGAAGCACCTCGATCGCCGCTGACATCGGCTTGAGCGAATTGTGTCCGGTCGCGGCGCCATAGTCGGCGATGACGATCGGTTGCGGCGGTGTGGGCAGCGGGACCGCTGCGGCGGCGCGTTCGAACAACGCGACGGCCGGTAGCAATCCGGCGGCCTGCACTTGCGACGACGCGGTATAGGTCGCGCTCTCCATCGGCTCCGGCCGGACCACGATGCTCGATTCGGGCAGTCGATGCTCAGGCCGCATGGTGCAACGATAATCGCTGCGGTAATTCTCAGTCACTTAGCGGGTAGTGGACACCGGTGAGTTGCTCGGAAAGCTCCCACAGTCGCCGGCAGTCGTCGTCGTTGCGGGCAAGCGCGGGCACCTTGGCCGGCGCCACACCGCCGCCGGCCATCCTCGTAGAAGCCGCGCGGCCCGTAGAAGGCGCCGCCCTCGGCCCGCGGCGTGGCGGCCGCGTACACGCGCGGGCAGAATCCCTGCGTCGATCTCCTGCCACAGGAACGGCGCGAAACGCCACGACGTCCGGTACAGACGCTCCATCAACGCCGGCTTCTCCCGGCCGAGCGAGGGCCCGCTGATCTGCAGGTTGGTCTTGGTCAAGCCCGGGTGCGCGGCGTTGGACATGATGCCCCAGCCGGCCGCGCGGCTGCGGCGGTCCAGCTCGAGGGCGAACATCAGCACCGCCAACTTCGACTGGCCGTAGGCCGACATGGGCGCGTAGGACTTCTCGAATTGCGGGTCGTCGAAGTGGATCTTGCCGCTTTGGCGGGCCGCCAGGCTGCTCAGCGAGACGACCCGAGCGCCGTTGGCGGCGCGCAAGCAGCGGCAGCACATGACCCGTGAGCGCGAAGTGCCCGAGATGGTTACTGCCGAACTGCAACTCGAAGCCGTCGGCGGTGGTGTCGCGTTCCGGCGGCGTCATCACGCCGGCGTTGTTGATCAGGATGTCGATGGGTCGGCCCTCGGCGTTGAATTGCTCGCCCAACGCGGCGACGCGACGCCAGCGACGACAGATCGAGGGGCTTGATGGTCAACTTGGCGTCGGGGACCGTCGCGCGGATTTCCTCGATCGCCGCCTCACCCTTGGCGCGGTTGCGTATCGCCATGACGACGTCGGCGCCGGCGGCGGACAGCCGTCGGGCCAGCCCGAACCCCAGACCGCTGTTGGCTCCGGTGATGACAACCAGCTTCCCCGACAGGTCGGGCACGGTGGCGACGAGATCATTGGCCATGTGGATTACTCCCTTGTTGGGTGGGTGCCTGGTCTAAGTGTGCGCTTCAGGCCTGGCACCGTTTCGCCCGCGGTGACAGACTTCGTGGATGAGCAGCAGTCGGGCTTGCGAAATGGTCGTTGCGGACCGTCCATTTTGTTGATGGTTGTGGCGGTCCCCGGCTTCATCCTCATCCTGGTGCTCAACGCATTCTTTCTGGACGACTACGACGCCTACGGCGAGGTTGCGATTCCGGGCTCGGGCAGCGTGCATTTGCCCCGCGGCGAAGTCACCGTCAGCTTCCACACCGTGGTGGTCGGCAGTCCCAACGGGGGTTTGCCGGTGCCGCCGCTCGGGGTCACCTTCACCCCGCCTGACGGTGTGGCGCAGCCGGTGGTGACGGAAAACATCGGCAGCACAACGACTGTCAACAACGATGCGCACGTGCGAGTGTGGACGGCTCAGATTCCCGCCGATGGCACCTACAACATCACGACGGACGGCCAAGTCAATGGATTCATCAATCCGCACCTGGCCTTCGGGCACTCGAGCTCAGTTCGGCTTCATGGTCTGGGTCTTTGTTGCGATGTTCGTCGTGGGGCTGGTCGGTTCGATCGTGTCCGCCAAGTGGTCAGGTCGCGCTCGGCGCAAGGCGGCGGCCGGCGGTGGTGGCGGCGTTCCCGCAAGTGCCGCATGTAACGCCTTCGGCGCCGCCGCTGGTGACACCGGCCAGTATGCCCAGCGCCGCGTACGAACCCAGCGGCGAGGGCGTGCGGCTCGAACGGCTCAAAACGCTGGCGGCGCTGCGGGATTCCGGCGCTTTGACCGAAGAGGAGTTCCAGGCCGAGAAGCGCCGGATCCTCGACGAGCGCTAGCTTTCCAGCCGCGAGCGTGCGCAGAATGACGGCCGCACCGGCGTGTCGCTGTGCAGACACGCACGCTCGCGGGCAAAGGTTCAGTGGCCCCGGGCCACCCATTCCTCGTAGTGGACGATCTCGTCGCCGACGGTGGTGCTGTCGCCGTGCCCGGTGTGCACGACGGTGTCGCCGGGCAACGTGCCGAGCCGCTCTGAGATCGACTGCAGGATCGTCGGGAAGTCCGAGTAGGAGCGTCCGGTTGCGCCCGGTCCGCCGGAAAACAAGGTGTCGCCGCTGAACACCACACCGAGGTCGGGGACGTACCAGCACACCGATCCGGGGGAGTGGCCCGGGGTGTGCAGCGCCTGCAACCGTGTGCCGGCGACGGTCAAGGTATCGCCGTCGGAAATGGCGCGAAAGTCCTTGTCCGGGTGCGTCATCCGCCATAGCACTTCGTCGGCGGGGTGCAGCAGCACCGGCGCGTCGAGCGCCTCGCCGAGCTGGGGAGCCACCGTGACGTGATCGTTGTGCCCGTGCGTGCACACGACCGCCACCACGTTGCGGCCCGCCGACGGCCTTCAGGATCGGTGCGGCATCGTGGGCGGCGTCGAACACCACGACATTGGAATTGTCGCCGACGAGCCAGATGTTGTTGTCGACTTCCCAACTGCCACCGTCGAGTTCGAAGGTGCCGTGGGTGACCACCTTGTCGATCACAACACCACCACCGAGCGCAGCACCTTGCCGTCGTGCATCTTGTGGAATGCCTCTTCGATGTCCCCGAGCCCGATGCGTTCGGAGACGAACTTATCCAGGGGAAGACGGCCCTGCAGATGCAGGTCGATCAGGGTGGGGAAGTCGCGTTCGGGCAGGCAATCGCCGTACCAGGACGACTTCAACGCGCCGCCGTGGGAGAAGAAGTCCACCAGCGGCATGTCCAGGCGCATGTCGGGCGTGGGCACCCCCACCAGGACCACGGTTCCGGCCAGATCGCGCGCGTAGAAGGCCTGCTTCCAGGTTTCCGGCCGGCCGACGGCGTCGATCACCACGTCGACGCCGAAGCCGTCGGTGAGGTCCTGGATGGTTTTGACGAGATCCTTTTCGGTCGAATTCGCGCGCGTTGACGGTGTGCGTGGCACCGAACTTGCGGGCCCAGTCCAGTTTCGTGTTGTCCGTGTCGACCGCGATGATCCGCTTGGCGCCGACCAGCGCGGCCCCCGCGACCGCGGCATCGCCCACGCCGCCGCAGCCGATCACCGCGACGGTGTCGTCACGGGTGACTCCGCCGGTGTTGATCGCGGCACCCAGCCCGGCCATCACCCCGCAGCCCAGCAGGCCGGCGACGGCCGGATCGACCTGGGGATTGACTTTGGTGCATTGACCCGCGGCTACCAGCGTCTTGTCGGCGAATGCCCCGATGCCCAGTGCCGGGGTGAGTTCGGTGCCGTCGGTGAGCGTCATCTTCTGCTCGGCGTTGAAGGTGTCGAAGCAGTAGGCGGGCCGGCCGCGTTTGCAGGCCCGGCACTGGCCGCACACCGCGCGCCAGTTCAGGATCACGAAGTCGCCCGGCTCGACCGCGGTCACGCCCGGCCCGACCGCTTCGACCGTGCCCGCGGCCTCGTGGCCGAGCAGGAACGGGTATTCGTCGTTGATGCCGCCCTCGCGGTAGGTGCAGGTCGGTGTGGCACACCCCGCAGGCGCTGACGGCGACCACGGCCTCACCGGGCCCGGGGTCCGGGACGACGATGTCCACCAGCTCGACGGGTTCACCTTTTTTTCGTGAAATCACTCCGCGCACTGTCTGACTCATGGGCTACAACCTACTGGCGGGCGCCATACACTCCGCAGCCGGTCGTCCAGTCTCGACTCGGCGTCGAAGGGCGCCGGTGTAGCGTCGCTGAACATGACGGCACCTGAGACCGCCGAGCAATTCAGCGAACGAATGGTGGCGACCATCGACAGCGCCAGCCTGGCGCTCCTGCTGAGCGTTGGGCATCAGACCGGCCTGCTGGACACGATGGCCGGGCTTGCGCCCGTCCACCAGCGCCCAGATCGCCGCGGCCGCGGGCCTCAACGAGCGCTACGTCCGAGAGTGGCTGGGCGGCATGACGACTGGGCACATCGTCGACTACGACGCCGAGAACGGGACCTACTCGTTGCCCGCCCATCGAGCGGGCGTGGTGACCCGCGCGGCCGGGCCGAACAACCTCGCCCTGGTGGCCCAGTTCATTCCGCTGCTCAGCGAGGTCGAACAAAAGGTCATCGGCTGCTTCCGGGCCGGCGGCGGCGTGCCCTACAGCGAATTTCCGCGCTTCCACACGTTGATGGCCGAGATGAGTGGTGTGGTGTTCGACGCCGCGCTCGTCGATGTCGTGCTGCCCTTGGTCGACGGCCTTCCCGAACGGCTGCGCTCCGGCGCCGATGTCGCGGATTTCGGCTGCGGCAGCGGTCATGCGGTCAACGTGATGGCGCGGGCGTTTCCGGCGAGCCGATTCACCGGCGTCGACTTTTCCGAGGAAGCCATTGCGGCCGGAGCTCAGGAGGCGGCCCGGCTCGGTCTGACGAACGCGACCTTCGAGAGCCACAACCTGGCCCAGCTGGACAAGGCGAAACCTACGACGTCATCACCGTGTTCGACGCCATCCACGACCAGGCGCAGCCCGCGCGCGTGCTGGAAAACATTCATCGCGCGCTGCGGCCCGGCGGTGTGCTGTTGATGGCCGACATCAAGGCGTCCAGCCGGCTCGAGGACAACGTCGACGTTCCGATGAGCACCTATCTCTACGCGACCTCGCTGATGCACTGCATGACGGTCTCGCTGGCGCTGGACGGCGCCGGGCTGGGGGCGGCGTGGGGAACCCAGCTGGCCACGTCGATGCTCGCCGACGCCGGGTTCGACGACGTGCGGGTGGCCGAGGTCGAGTCGGACCCGATCAACAACTACTACTTGGCCTATAGAGGGGCCGACCAGTTGACGCTGAGCGTTATCGACGACTGGCCCGTCCCGTCGGCCGCCGCTGCCGTCGATCGGACCCGGCGGAGTGCTGGCCACCCACGGCGACATCGAGCGGGAGTTCGCGCTCGCCTCGGTGACCAAACCGCTGGTGGCCCGGGCCGTGCAGATCGCCGTCGAGGAAGGGGTGGTCGACCTCGACACCGCGGCCGGCCCGCCCGGGGCCACGGTGCGCCACCTGCTGGCGCACGCGTCGGGCGTGGCGCTGCACTCCGGCAAGGTACTGGCCAAGCCCGGCACCCGCCGGATCTACTCGAACTACGGCTTTGGCGTGCTGGCCGAGACCGTGCAGCGGGAGTCGGGGATCGAGTTCGGCCGCTACCTGACCGAGGCGGTGTGCGAACCGCTGGGCATGGCGTCGACCCGGCTGGACGGCGGCGCCGAGGCGGCCGGTTTCGGCGCGACCTCGACCGTTGCGGATCTGGCGGCGTTCGCCGGTGACCTGCTGCGTCCGTCGACCGTCTCGCCGCAGATGCACGCGCGAGGCGATCACCGTGCAATTTCCCGGTCTGGACGGCGTGCTGCCCGGATACGGCGTGCAGCGACCCAACGATTGGGGCCTGGGTTTCGAGATCAGGGATTCGAAATCACCGCACTGGACGGGCACCCGCAACTCGGCCCGGACATTCGGCCATTTCGGCCAGACAGGCACGTTCATCTGGGCTGATCCGGAGGCGGAGCTGGCGCTGGTGGTGCTCACGGACCGGGATTTCGGCGACTGGGCGCTAGGCGTCTGGCCAGCGATTTCCGACCTAGTTCTTGTCCGAATGATAGCTGAAAAATTTGCACTCTAGCGCAACAGGGGTCTCACAAGGCACAATAGACACGCACGACACAAAAATAACGCACAATATCGAAGCAAGCATCCTGCTTCATCGGGTTCACCAGGTCGTTGGGGAAGACGTCCCTCGTGGAACCGAAGGAGCAAAAGATGCGAGCGTCGAATCAATTCGCCGACGCCACGGCAGGCGTGGTGTACGTCCACGCTTCGCCCGCGGCGGTTTGCCCGCATGTCGAGTGGGCGTTGTCGTCGACCCTGCAGGCCAAGGCGAACTTGGTGTGGACCCCGCAGCCGGCGATGCCCGGGCAGCTGCGCGCGGTGACCAACTGGATGGGGCCGGTCGGCACCGGCTCCCGGTTGGCCAACGCGCTGCGCTCCTGGTCGGTGCTGCGGTTCGAGGTCACCGAGGATCCCAGCCCCGGAGTCGACGGCCAGCGGTTCAGCCATACCCCGCAATTGGGGCTCTGGAGCGGGTCGATGAGCGCCAACGGCGACATCATGGTCGGGGAGATGCGGCTGCGGTCGATGATGGCGCAGGGCGCCGACACGCTGGCCGCCGAACTCGATTCCGTGCTGGGAACCGCGTGGGACGAGGCGCTCGAGGTGTACCGCGACGGCGGCGATTCCGCCGAGGTGACCTGGCTCAGCCGCGGGGTCGGTTAAATCACCGGCGGCGAGTACGGGGTGGCGGTCACCGGCATTTCGACACTGCCCTTACACGCGCCGCTCACGATGTCGGTGTGAAACACGCCGGTCAGCGCGCCGTTGGGACCGGGCGTCAGGGCTGTTATCGACCTTGCCGGGTCGTATTCGACGAGGCCTCCGAGTAGTGGGCAGTCGTATTTCGAGGTCGTTTGCTCTACCCACTGCGACCCGTTCCAGGTGTATGTGCCTGACTGCTGCGCGTATTGATTTACGGGTGCTGGCGAGTCGTTGACCTTGGCGACACAGGCGCCAGTTGAGCAGCTCGAGGTAAACGAGTACTTGGCCCACTGGGCGGATTCGGGCTGGCGGGCCGCCATGCTGGTGCCGGTCTTCTGGTTAGCGGAGAAGGTCAGCATGTAATGCCCGTCCAAGGCCGAACCCGCACCGGCGAAGGCTGCCGGAGCAAGCGATAGCGAGCAGCTCACTGCCGCTCCCGCCAAGGCGACGAGTGCAGTCTTGCGGTGTCCCGACATCTTTTTCCTCCCCGTGGAGCGTGTTTACGCCAAGATGTCGTATTCGGTGTCCGAAGTGTTACACCGCCGTGATCGTCAGCGGTTGGGGCGCAGGATCTGCAAAGCGCGGGGAACCGCGTAAATCTCGGCGGGCAGCAGGCACGCGAAGTCGCCGTCGGCGTACACGTTGATGCCCGGGCACTCGACGTGGATTGACGTGGCGCGTGCCGTGCTCACCTCGTCGAGCTCGACATGGGTGCCCTTCATGACGGTGGGGAACAGGCGGACCAGCTTGGTCCGGGAATCCGAGTGCGCCATGGTGATGTCGAGCAGCCCGTCGGTGCGATCGGCGTTGGGGCAGATCAGCAGCCCGCCGCCGTAACTGCGGGTATTGCCGAAGGCCGCGAGCGTGATGTCGGCATCGATCTCTGTCGGTTCCGTCGAGCACCAACCGGAATGGCAAAAGCCGCAACTGCGATAGTTCGGCGAGCATCGCGAGGTAATAGCGCAGCCGCCCGTGCGGCCAGCGCATCCGGTTGGCGCGATCGGTCACCAGGGAATCGAATCCGGCTGCCGCCACGGTGCCGAACCACTTGTCGGTACCGTTCGCCGTCGCGAATCCGGCCCAAGTCAATGGTTTCCGTCCAGCCGTCGATGATGATATCCGCTGCGGCCTCGGGATCCTTTGTGGGAATGGCGAATTCACGAGCGTGGTCGTTACCGGTGCCTGCCGGAATGATTCCCAGCGGAACGTCGGTGCCCGCCAGCACTTGCAGCGCGTTGGAGATGACGCCGTCACCGCCGGTGACCATGACGGCGTCGGTGCCTTTTTCGAGTGCCGCGCTGACCAGGTAACGCGCGTCTTCGGCGCTATCGCCGATGATTTCGACGACTTCCACGCCGCGATGGTGCAGCCGGGCAATCGCGGTTTGCGCCGCTGCGACGGCTGCGCCGTGCCCCGACACCGGATTGGTCAGCGCGGTTACCTTGCTGATTTCGCGCCGGTGCAGGTCGGTCACGGAATCAGCTTGCCGGGGTTCAGAATTCCGGCCGGGTCCAGCGTCGCCTTGACCGCGCGCAACAGCTGCACGCCCAGATCGCCGACCTCGTCGCGCATCCAGGCTCGGTGGTCGGCACCGACCGCATGGTGGTGCGTGATTGTTCCGCCGGTGGCCATGATCGCGTCGCATGCGGCCTTCTTGGCGGCCCACCACTGTTCGATCGGGTTGCCGCGTTGCCCGGCGACGACGGTGAAGTACAGCGACGCGCCAGTGGGGTACACGTGCGAAATGTGGCACATCACCAGCGCCGGTGTGCCCGATTCGGCCAACGAGGTCGTGAGCGCTTGGGTGACGGCGGCCTTCAGCGCGGGAAGATTCGACCAGTCGGTGGCGGTCTCGAGGGTCTCGCAGAGCGCGCCCGCGGCCAGCAGTGAGTCGCGCAGGTACGGCGCGGCGAACCGGCCGCGCTCCCAGGCCTGTGCGGGCGCCTCGCCCAGCGACGTGCCGCCGTGGGCTTCCAGCAACGCGCGCGTCTCGGCCTGCCTGCTCTCGGTGTGCTCCTTGGTGCCCTCGAACAGGGTCAGCCCCAGGCAGCCTCCGGTGATCTTGCTTTCCCCGATCGCCTCGGTGGTGGCGAGATTGACTCCGGTCTCGGCCTCGTCGGAGAGCCGGACGACGGTGGGTCCGGTGCCGATTTGGGTGACCGCGCGCAGCGCCGCGGCCCCGGTGGCGAAATCGGGGAACGACCACGCCTCGTAACGGGTCATCTCCGGTGCCGGGTGCACCCGCAGGCGCACCTTGGTGATGACGCCGAAGACACCCTCAGAGCCGATCGCCAGCTGGCGCAGGTCCGGGCCGGCCGCCGACGCCGCGACCCGCCCCAGATCCAGCGTGCCCACCGGAGTGATCATGCGCAGCCCGAGGATCATGTCGTTGAACCGGCCGTAACCGGCCGAGTCCTGGCCGGACGACCGGGTCGCCGCGAAACCCCCGATGGTGGCGAATTCGAAGCTCTGCGGGAAGTGCCCGAGCGAGAAGCCCTGTTCGCCGAGCAGGCGTTCGGCGTCCGGGCCGGTGACGCCGGCACCCAACTCGGCGACGCCGGACACCTCGTCGAGGGATAGGAGCTGGTCGAAGCGTCGCAGATCCAGCGACACCACGGCGCCGAACTGACCGCGGGTGGGATCGAGTCCACCGGTGACGCTGGTGCCGCCGCCGAACGCGACGACGGCGATGCCGTGCTCGGAGCAGTGGCGCAGGATCGCGGCGACTTGCTCCTCACCGTCTTCGGCATTAGGGCCGCCCGGGAGCAACACCGCGTCGGGCGCATCCTGGACGCCGGTGTCTTTGCGCCGCAGCAGGTCGGGGGTGGACTTGCCGCCGGCGCGCAGCAACCGGTCCCGATCGGCGGTGCGCACGTACTCGGCACCCACGATCGCGGCCAGCGCATCCTGATCGGCCTGCGACAACGACGACGGGCGCAGCGTGACCTGGTCAGGTTGGAGTTCGCCTTCCTCCGATTCCTCCAGCCCCACGGCCTGCTTCAGCAAAGACCGGATCCCGTCGGAGAGCGGTTTGGCGGCGGCGGGATCCCCCCACGCGTTCCATTTCATCGGCGGAAGGAGTTCACCAGGATGCGTCATGCGTTACAGTATTACATATGCTGTCAATCAGTAACGCTGTCTCCGGATACCGGGGAGCGGATTCTTCACGCAGCGGCCAGCTGCGTGATCGATTTCGGCGTGGACCGGGTGACGCTGGCCGAGATCGCCCGGCGCGCGGGCGTGAGCCGCCCGACGGTGTACCGCCGCTGGCCGGATACCCCGTCGATCATGTCGGCGCTGCTGACCAGCCATATCACCGAGGTGACGCGCGAAGTGCCGGTGGACGGGGACGACCGGGAAGCGTTGGTGAAGCAGGTCGTCGCGGTGGCCGACCGGTTGCGGCGCGACGAGCTGGTCATGTCGGTGCTGCACTCGCAGCTGGCCAGGGTCTACATCACCGAGCGGCTGGGTACCAGCCAGCAGTTCCTGATCGAGGCACTGGCGGCCAGGCTGGACGTGGCACAACGATCGGGCAGCGTCCGCGCCGGCGACCCGCATCAAATGGCGACCATGGTGTTGCTGATCGCGCAGTCGACCATTCAGTCCGCCGACATCGTCCGGCCCATCCTTGACTCCGAAGCGCTGGCCGTCGAACTCACCCACGCCCTGAACGGATACCTGTCCTGATGCCCGACCCGACCGCCCTGAATGCCGCGCGCCGCACCGCCGACCTGAGCGCCCTCGCCGACGGCGAACCGCTCGACGTCCTCGTCATCGGCGGCGGCATCACCGGCGTCGGCATCGCGCTGGATGCCGCGTCACGGGGCCTGCGCGTCGCGCTGGTGGAAAAGCACGATCTGGCCTTCGGCACCAGCCGCTGGAGTTCCAAACTGGTCCACGGCGGTCTGCGCTACCTGGCGAGCGGCAACGTCGGAATCGCACGGCGCAGCGCCATCGAGCGCGGAATCCTGATGACGCGCAACGCCCCTCATCTGGTTCATGCGATGCCGCAGCTGGTTCCGCTGCTGCCGTCGATGGACCACGCCAAGCGGGCATTGGTGCGCGCCGGATTTCTCGCGGGCGACGCGTTGCGCGTGCTTGCGGGTACGCCGGCGTCGACCCTGCCGCGGTCGCGCAGGGTTTCCGCGCAGCGCGTCGTCCAGATGGCTCCCACCGTGCGACGTGACGGTCTCGCCGGTGGATTGCTCGCCTACGACGGGCAATTGATCGACGATGCCCGACTGGTCACCGCGGTCGCGCGCACCGCGGCCCAGCACGGCGCGCGGATCCTGACTTACGTGGCCGCGTCCGAGGCCACCGACACCTCAGTGCGGTTGACCGACCAGCGCACCGGGCAGTCGTTCGACGTGTCGGCCGGTGCGGTCATCAACGCGGCCGGGGTGTGGGCGGGTGAGATTGACGGTTCGTTGAAGTTGCGGCCCAGCCGCGGAACGCATCTGGTATTCGATGCCGCCGCGTTCGGCGAATCCGACTGCGGCGCTGACCATTCCGATTCCCGGTGAGCTGAACCGCTTCGTGTTCGCGATGCCCGAGCAGCTGGGCCGGGTTTACCTCGGGTTGACCGACGAGGATGCTCCCGGGCCGATTCCCGATGTGCCAGAACCATCTTCGGCGGAGGTCGCGTTCCTGTTGGATACGGTGAACACCGCGCTGGGCAGCGCGCTCGGCACGCGAGGATGTCATCGGCGCCTACGCGGGTTTGCGGCCGCTGATCGATACCGGGGAGGGACGCACCTCTGACGTTTCGCGCGACCACGCCGTCTTTGAATCGCCCTCCGGCGTCATCAGCGTGGTCGGCGGAAAGCTGACCGAATACCGCTATATGGCCGAGGACGTGTTGAATCGCGCCATCAGCCTGCGGCAGCTGCGCGCCGCGGATTGCCGGACCCGCAACCTGCCGTTGATCGGAGCGCCGGCGAACCCCGGGCCGGCTGGTCAGTTTCGGAAGGGGCCGGGCGCCGGTGTGCCGAGCGTCGCTGGTGCAGCGGTACGGGGCCGAGGCACCCAACGTCATCGCCACCGCTACCTGCGAGCGGCCCGACCGAGCCGGTCGCCGAGGGCATCGACGTGACCCGGGCGGAGTTCGAATACGCGGTGACCCATGAGTGTGCGCTGGATGTCGACGACATCCTCGACCGGCGGACCCGGATCGGTCTGGTGGCGCGCGATCGGGAGCGGGTTGTGGGTGTGGCCGAGGAGTTTACGGACTAGGGCTCCCCGATGTCTTCGTGCCACAAGGCGGGGTGCTCCGCGATGAAGTCCGACATCATTGCGGTGCAGCGCGGGTCGTTGAGCAGGGTGATGGTGACCCCGTGTTCGGCCAGCCATTCGTGCCCGCCGCTGAGGGTTTCCGCTTCGCCGATCAGCACCGCACCGATGTTGAACTGGCGCACCAGGCCACTGCAGTACCAGCACGGCGTGAGAGTCGTCACCATGATGGTTGATCGGTAGTCGCGTTGTCTGCCCGCCGCCCGAAACGCGTCAACCTCAGCGTGTAACGAGGGATCCCCTTGTTGCACACGACGATTGCGGCCGCGCCCCAGCAGCACACCGTCGGTGGTGAACAGTGCGGCCCCGATCGGGACACCGCCCTCCGCCAGCCCGGTCCGCGCTTCTTCGACCGCGACCTCCATCATCGCCGTCGCCGATAGACCCCCGTGACCGCCGCCGCTATCCACGCAACAATCTTCCACCACGCTGCGGGTGCGCGAACAGACCCGGGCTGATTGAATATCTGATAGACAATGTCTAATGACATTGTCTATCAGCAATTGCGTAGACTTGGGCCGATGACCACTCATGTTCCTGTGCTCGTCGTCGGTGCCGGCGCCGGCGGGCTGGCCACGTCCGCGCTGCTGGCCAAGCACGGCGTGCGTTCACTGCTGGTCGACAAGCGGCGCGAGGTCTTCATCTACCCGAAAGCCCGCAATCTCAGCTTCCGCAGCTTGGAGATCCTGCGCGGCCTTGGCCTCAGCGACGAGGTCCACAAGGTCGCCGAGCAGTTTTCGCAACTGGTGACCAGGCCGACGCTGAACAGCCCGGAAGAAAAACCGGCCATCGACCTCGACGCGATATTCGCGGGCCTGGACGCGCTGAGCCCCGAGCCCGCCGTGCAGTATTGCCCGCAGAGTCGGTTGGAGCCGATGCTGCTTGCCGAAACACGCCGACGCGGCAGCGAAGTGCGCTACGGCACCGAGCTTTCCTCGCTGGACCTCGACGAGGCGGGTGTCACCGCGGTGCTGCACGACCGGGACTCGGGCGAGTCCCAGACGGTGCGCGCCGACTATCTCGTCGGCGCCGACGGTGTGCACAGCCCGATCCGTAACTGGCTGGGCATCACCACGTCGGGCTATGGCGCGCTGCCGATCTATGTCGTCTTCATCTACTTCCGGGCGCCGTGGCGAAAGTTCGTCGCAGACCTGGGCGAGGGGGGCGGCGTGCAAGTCAACAACGCCGACGCACAAGGCATATTCATTCAGGCCGACGGCGATCTCGGCATGTTCATCACCACGTATTTCCCCGGCCAGGGCGAGACGGCGGATCAGTTCACGCCGCAGCGTTGCCGCGAGGTGCTCACCAAAGCGATTGGCGAGCCGATCGACATCGACATCATCGAGGTCGCGGCCTGGCAGCCCTACGAGCAGGTGGCGAACCAATTCCGTTGTGGACGAGTATTTCTCGTCGGCGATTCGGCGCACACCATGCCGCCGTTCAAGGCCGGCGGAGCCAACACCGCCATCCAGAGCGCGCACAACTTGGCCTGGAAGCTAGCCGCCGTTCTGCAGGGAACGGCCGGGCCGGCATTGCTTGACACCTACCACGCCGAGCGGCACCCGGTCGGGCGCTTTGCCGCCCGTCAATCGCTCACCGGCCCAACGATTCCCTTGCTCCAGTTGGACGACGACCGACCGCTACTGCCGCCTGAAGAAGAGTGCTCGATGTTCGCTTTGATGGTCGGCTACCGGTATCACTCGGCCGCGGTGCTGACCGATGAGCTGGACGCTGGCGAGCTGGTGGAGGAGTTGCACGGGCAACCCGGTACCCGAGTTCCGCATGCGTGGGTGGGGGACGGGGTCTCGACATTCGACCTGCTCGGCTCGGGATTTACCGTGTTCACCCGCAATGAGCGGTGGTGTGCAGCTGCGGCTTCGGCGTCGGTCGCAGCGCATCGCATCCGCAGCGACGAGTGGGAGGCGATTACCGAACTCGGGCCAGACGGCGCGCTGCTCGTCCGCCCGGATGACTTCGTCGGCTGGCGAATCGACCACCTGCCAGCTGACCCGGAAGCCGCACTCCACCAAGCGCTTTCGCGGATCCTGTCCCGCTGAGCAGACGCAAAAGCCCCCGCACGCTCGCGGCGTGTCGGCGACGTAAAATCCCCCAAAACCGCGGTTTTTGGGGGATTTTACGTCTGCTCGCGGTAGAGTTGACTACAGCGGGATGTTCTTGTGGCGGCCGCGGCGCGCCGGCGCCTGAGCCAGCGCCTCGGTAAGCTTGCTGCGGGTGTGCGCCGGGTCGATCTTCTCGTCGACCACACCGATTTCGATGGCGCTGTCCACGCCGCCCGCGATCCGCTCGTGCTCGGCGGCCAGCTGGTCGTGCAGCGCTTCGCGCTCGTCCTCCGGCGCGGCGGCCAGCTTCTTCTTGTGCAGGATGCCCACGGCCGCCTTGGCGCCCATCACGGCGACCTCGGCGTCCGGCCACGCGAACACCTTGGTGGCGTTCAGCGAGCGGGAGTTCATCGCAATGTAGGCCCCGCCGTAGGTCTTTCGGGTGACCAGCGTGACGCGCGGAACGGTGCACTCACCGAAGGCGTGCAGCAGCTTGGCGCCGCGGCGCACCACGCCGCCCCACTCCTGGTCGACACCCGGCAGGTAGCCCGGGACGTCGACGACCACCACCAGCGGAATGCCGAACGCGTCGCAGAGTCGCACGAAACGCGCTGCCTTCTCCGCGCTTTCGGAGTTCAGGCAGCCGCCCAGGCGCAGTGGGTTGTTCGCCAGCACGCCGACCGTGCGGCCGGACAGCCGGCCCAGCCCGACCACCATCGACGGCGCCCAGTTGGCCTGGAATTCGTCGAAAGGTGTTTCCTCGTCCAGGATCGCGGTCACGATCGGACGCACGTCGTAGGCCCGCCGCGCGGATTCGGGCAGCAGGGCGTGGATATCGGTGTCACCGGCTTCGGCCTTGCTGCGGTCGAAATGCCCTTGCTGGCAGAACAATCCGACCAACCGGCGACCGCGCTCGTAGGCGTCGAGCTCGTCGTCGGCGACGATGTGGCACACCCCGGACTTCTTGTGGTGGGTCTCCGGACCGCCGAGCGAGGCCATGTCCACATCCTCGCCGGTGACGCTGCGCACCACGTCGGGCCCGGTGACGAACACCCGGCCTTCCGGCGCCATGACGACGACGTCGGTCAGCGCCGGCCCGTAGGCGGCGCCGCCGGCGGCGAAGCCGACGACCACCGAGATCTGCGGAATGTAGCCCGACGCGCGGATCATGGCCTCGAATACCGTGCCGACCGCGTGCAGCGCCCGCACACCTTCGGCCAGCCGGGCCCCACCCGAGTGCCAGATGCCCACGATCGGGCTCTGCTCCTCGATGGCGGTGTCGTAGGCGTTGACGATGTGCTGGCACCCTTCGGTGCCCATCGCGCCGCCCATCACGGTGCCGTCCGTGCAGAAGGCGATGGTGCGCATACCGTTCACGGTGCCGGCGGCGGCCAGCACTCCAGAGCGGTCACGCTCGTGCAGCAGTTCGACGCTGTCGTCGTCGAAGAAGTTGCACAGACGCAAGAGGGGGTCGCGGGGGTCGAGCGACTCGCCAACCGCCTCGGGGGCCATCGTTGTCATCGCAGGTCTCCTGTTTCCGGGGTGTGATGCTGGAGGGTCAGTACCGACCGAAGGCGATCGCTACGTTGTGGCCGCCGAATCCGAACGAGTTGTTGATCGCGTACTGGTAATTACCGGCACGCGGCTTGCCCGCCACCACGTCCAGGTCGATCTCTGGATCGAGGTTTACCAGGTTCAGTGTCGGCGGGATCACCTGATCCCGCAACGCGAGCACGGTCAAGATCGATTCCACCGCGCCGACCGCACCCACCGAGTGGCCGAGGGCGGATTTGGGTGCGTACACCGCTGGCTTGTTGCTGCCGAGGGCGTTGTTGATGGCCTTGCTCTCGGCAACGTCACCGACCTGAGTGCCGGTGGCGTGGGCGTTGACGTGATCGATGTCGCTCGGAGTGAGGCCCGCCAGTTGAACCGCACGCGTGATCGCGTGCCCGGCGCGTGCCCCATTGGGGTCCGGTGCCACCATGTGGAAGCCGTCCGAGGTGATGCTGGCCCCCATGATCCGGGCCAGGATGTTCGCACCACGAGCCTTGGCGTGCTCCTCGGTTTCGATCACCATCAGAGCGCCGCCCTCGCCGAACACGAAGCCGTCGCGGTCCTTGTCGAACGGGCGACACGCACCGGCGGGGTCGTCGTTGTTGGTGGACATCACGATGCGCATGTTGGCGAACCCGGCGATCGGCACCGCCTCGATCTTTGTTTCCACGCCGCCGCAGATCGCCATGTCGGCCTCACCGAGCACGATCTGCTGCCACGCACGGGCGATGCCCTCGGCGCCGGAGGCGCACGCCGATATCGGCGTCATCACCCCGGCCTTGGCGTGCCGTTCCAGGCCCACCGCCGCGGCCGCGCCGTTGGGCATGTACTTCTGCACGGCCAGCGGCGAGATCGCCCTGTACCCGCGCACGCGCATGTCCTGATAGCCGAAGACGAGCTCTTCGGCCGAGCCCAGGCCGGTGCCGATCGACACCATCAAGCGGTTGGTGTCGACTTCGGGCGAGCCGGCGTTCTCCCATACCCGCCGGCCCAGGATGGTGGACATCCTCTGCAGGTATCCCGTCCGGCGCAGTTCGACCCGCGTCAGCTGGTGGTCGAACTCCTCCAACAGATGCCCGCCGATCCGGACCGGCAGGTCGAACTCCTCGACGAACGGGTCGTCTAGCGTACGGATTCCACTTTGGCAGTCGAGCAACAACTTCCAGGTGTTCTCCGCGTCCGTCGCCAATGCGGTCGTCATGGCAATGCCGGTGACGACCACATTGGGAAATGCTTTCCCTGTAACCAGTTCCGTCATTGGTGTTGCGAACGTTCCTTCCGTGCTCTAGTAACGCCCGAAGGCGAGTGCCACGTTGTGGCCGCCGAACCCGAACGAGTTGTTGATCGCGTAACGGTATTCGCCGTAGCGAGGTTCGCCCGCGACAACATCCAGGTCGATCTCGGGATCCGGTGTCTCGTAGTTAAGCGTCGGCGGAATGACGCCATCCCGCAGCGTCAGCACCGTGAGCACCGACTCGAGCGCCCCGACTGCGCCGATCGAGTGCCCCAGCGCCGATTTCGGCGCATACACCGCGGCGTGCTCGCAACCGGCGACGCGGATGGCGTTGGCCTCCGCGCTGTCGCCGATCGGCGTGGCCGTCCCGTGTGCGTTGATGTGGTCGATGTCCTTGGGGGACAAGCCCGCCAGCTCCAGCGACCGCGTCATCGCCCGGCCGGCACGGACGCCGTCCGGCGCGGGCGCCACCATGTGGAAGGCGTCCGAGGTGATACCGGCACCCAGCAACCGGGCCAACGGCTTGGCGCCGCGGGCCTTGGCGTGCTCTTCGGTCTCGATGAGCATGAGCGCTCCGGCCTCGCCGAACACGAAGCCGTCGCGGTCCTTGTCGAACGGCCGCGACGCACGCTCGGGCTCGTCGTTGCGGGTCGACATGGCCCGCATCATGGAGAACGCCGCGATGGGCAGCGCCTCGATGGGGCCCTCGACACCGCCGCAGACGGCGACGTCGGCGTCACCCATGACGATCTGACGCCACGCGTGGGCGATCGCCTCCGAACCCGACGAGCAGGCCGACACCGGAGTGATCACCCCGGCGCGGGCCCCGAGCTGCAATCCCACCACCGCCGCGGCACCGTTGGGCATGATCATCTGAACGGCGAGCGGGGACACCTTGCGGGGCCCGCCCTCGTTCATCAGGTCGTAGCTCTCCACGATCCGCTCGGCGCCACCCAGACCGGTGCCGACCACGACGGAGAACCGGTCCGGATCGACCTCAGGGCTGCGCGCCGACTCCCACAACTGACCGCTCAGCAACTTGGCCAGCCGCTGGACATAGGACATGCGCCGCATGTCCAGTCGGCCCATGTGGATGTCGACCGACTCCTTGAGGTGGCCGCCGATCTTGACCGGCAGGTCCCACTTGGTGACGAAGTCGTCTTCGAGGACGCGGATGCCGCTCTCGCCGGCCAACAAGCCCTTCCACGTGCTCTCGATGTCCGGCGCGATCGATGTCGTCGCCGTGACGGCGGTTACCACAACGCTGGGGTAACCGCCATTAGCAGTGGAAGGCTTGGTCACTTGCTGTCTGCTTCCAGCCTCGCCTGGACGTTCGCGACCGCCTCGGGGTTCTCGGTCGCCAGCTTGGCGCGCAGCGCCTCGGCAGCCTCGGGGTTCTCTTCCTCGAGCTTCTGGATGTAGGAGACGACGTCACCGACGGTGCGCAGACCGGCGAGGTCCTCGTCGGGGATCTTCACGCCGTACTTGTCCTCGGTCTGCACGGCGATCTCGACCATCGACAGCGAGTCGATGTCCAGGTCGTCGACGAACGACTTCTCCGGGGTGACCTCGGACGGCTCGATACCGGTGACCTCTTCGATGATCTCGGCGATACCGGCGATGATTTCTTCCTGACTTACGGCCACAGTCTTGCTTCCCTTCGTAATATGTTGTGTGCAAATCGAACTCACGTTCGGTTTTTGGTTGTACTGGCAAAGCCGGCGTTAGAGGCTCGCCAACTCGTCCAGATCTGCGGGTGACTTGACGGCGCGCGTCGGAACCCCCCGAAGTTCGCGTTTGGCGATGCCGGTGAGGGTGCCCGCGGGCGGGAACTCCACGATCGCCGTGACATTGTGCTCACGCAGCGTCGCGGTGCACAGGTCCCAGCGCACCGGCTGGGTGAGCTGAGAGACCAGGGTCTCCATCGCCGCCGCCGCGGAAGCGACCGGCTGGCCGTCGCAGTTGGACAGCAGCGTGGCGGTGGGCTCGGCGGTCGCGATGCCGGCCGCCGCAGCGGCGTAGCCGTCAAGAGCCGGAGCCATGAACCGGGTGTGGAAGGCTCCGGCCACACCCAGTGCGCGCACCCGGGCCTTGGCCGGCGGGTCTTCGGCGAGCTTCTCCAACGCGGTCAGCGGACCGGCGGCGACGATCTGGCCGGCGGCGTTGCGGTTGGCGGGCACCAGGTCGAGCTGCTCGAGGCGGCTCAGCACGTCGGCCTCGTCACCGCCGAGCACCGCGGACATGCCGGTCGGCTCGGCGGCGCACGCCTTGGCCATCTCGGCGCCGCGGGTGGCCGCCAGCGCGACGGCGTCGTCGGCGGCGATCACACCGGCGATCGCGTAGGCCGCGATCTCGCCGACGGAGTGACCCGCAACGATGAACTCTTCGTCGCCGCCAGCAGGCCGCGCTTGGTCAGCTCCTGGTGAGCCAGCAGCGTGGCCGCAACGATCAATGGTTGGGCGACGGCGGTGTCGGTGATCTCTTCGGTCGAGGCGGTGGTGCCCAGTCGCGCAAGGTCCAGGCCACTGGCCTTCGACCACGACGCGAGCTGGTCCGCTGCGCCGGGCAGTTCCAACCACGGCGACAGCATTCCCTCGGTCTGCGAGCCCTGTCCGGGCGCAAGAAATGCAATCACGTGTCTAAGAGAACACTGTGGAAACGGTTTTGCGCGGTGTAACAGATTATGAACCTCGTCTTAGGTTTTTGTATATACCCTACAAAACAGCCCCGTAAGCTACATGTTTGATATCGGGCCGCGATCTGTTGGCTAGGTCACTATCGGGCCGAGCGGGCCATGGCATCCGGCCGGTGACCAGCCCTTTGACCGGGCCTTTGACCGGGAGGGGAACCTGGGGCATGGCGTTGTTCCCGACGGCTGGATTGAGGCGTCGGATAGTTGAGTTGGCCGACGGTGGCCGCGACTCGCAGCACGTAGGCGTCGCGCGGCTGGGTGGGATCGCGGCCGGTGAAGTCCGTGATGCGCTTGAGCCGGTATCGCACGGTGTTTGGATGAACGAACAACTTGCGGGCGCAGGCCTCGATCGCGCCGCCACAATCTAAATAAGCGTCCGAGTGTCTCGATGAGCGTCGGCCCGGCGTCGGCCAGGGGCCGCATCACGTCGGTATGCAGCGCCACGATCGCCGATGCGTCGCCCATGAGGGCGCGTTCGGGCAGGAGTTCTCTGGCCAGCACCGGGCCGCGGCGCCCCGCGCCAGCCGGCGACGGCGTTCATCCCGGAAATCGCCTCGCTCGCGCTGTGGTAGGCGGCGGTCAGCATCGGCGCCGTCGGTCCGATGACCACCGGGCCGTCGGAGAACGCGGCCAGCAGGTCGCCCAGGAACTTCTCGGTCGGCGACACGTGGCCCGGACACGATCGCCACCAGCCAGGTGCCGTGCACGTCGGTGAGCGCCGCGCGGCCGTGGCGCGCGGCGATATCGCGGACGTGCTGGCTGGCCCGCTCGCTGTCGCTGCCGTGAGCCGTCGCGACCGGGCGCCGGGGTGCCCACCACGCACCGTCGCCGGCGCGGTGGTGTCCCAGTTCAACGCGGCCGCGCGGGACAGCAGCTCGGGGCCGGTGTCGCCACGCACCACCGCGTCGACGACGCTGGCCTCCATCCGGCTGTCCCAGGTGCCGCGCGCCTCGGCCGCGTCGGCGTAGGCCGTGGCGGCGGTGAACGCCAGATCGCGGCTGTACTTCAGAATGCCGACCGTGAGGGCGGTCAGCTGCTCTTCGGACCGGCCCAGCAGCGGCACGACCTCTTCGAAGAACTCCATGGTGACCCGCACCATGTCCACGGTGTGGCGCAACGCGATGCGTCGGGTCAGGTCCTGGGGCACCAGTTCGAACGCCTGCGCCGTGTAGCTGACGTTGCTGTGCGGGTCCTGCATCCACTCGACGAAGTTCACCACCGCCGTCTGCACCACCAGGGCCACGCTGGCGCGCTGGGAGGCTTCCAGCTCGGCGAAGAACGGCAACCGCTCCTGCATGGCCGAGACCGCCTCGGTGGCCAGCCGGCCCGAATACTGCTTCAACCGCCGCAGCAGGGATTCGGGCACGGTGTCCAGCAGTTCGAGCGCCGACCTGGGCTTAGCGCAGCAGAGGTGAACTGGTTGTCACTCACCCCTAAAAGCTACGCCAGATTTCTGGAAGTTTCCGCCAAGGCGACGCCGCGGGTCTTAGGACAGTCTTATGGACCGGTGCCGAACGCGCGCCGCGGCGGTCCCCGCAAGCGGTAGGTGCCCCCAGCTCGGCGAAGCTCAGGCCACTCCGGGGTCGGATGTCTGCTCCGGAGCGGCGAGCACATCGTCGATCTTGTACTGACGCGCGGCCGCGACCGGCACCGACGGGTCGATTTCACCGTCGCGTGCCAGTGCCTCCAGCACGGCGACCACCTGCGATTCGGCGTCGGTGTTGAAATAGCGCCGAGCGGCCGGCCGGGTGTCGGAGAAGCCGAACCCGTCGGTGCCGAGCGTGACGTAGGTGCCGGGCACCCACGGCCGGATCTGCTCGGGAACCCCGCGCATCCAGTCCGACACGGCGATCACCGGCCCGGTGGCCCCGGCCAGCGCCTGAGTCAGGTAGGGGACGCCGGCCGGGCTGGTCGGGGTGGCGCAGCTTCTGCTTCTCGACCGTCGATCCCGTCGCGGTTCAACTCGCCCCAACTGGTCACCGACCACACGTCGGCGGCGACATCCCACTCGGCGGCCAGCATCTCGGCCGCCTTCAGCGCGGCGGGCATCGACACCCCGGACGCCAGGATCTGCGCCTTGTTGGCGCGTCGCTCGGTGGCCGTGCGGTACCGGTAGATGCCGCGCAGCACACCTTCTGGATCGAAGTTCTCCGGCTCGGGCGGCTGCACGTACGGCTCGTTGTAGACGGTGATGTAGAAGAAGATGTTCTCCGGGTTCTCCCCGAACATCCGGGCCAGCCCACTTTCGACGATGTAGGCGATTTCGAAGGCGAACGCGGGGTCGTAGGCGACCACCGCCGGATTGGTGGCCGCCAGCAACAACGAGTGCCCGTCGGCGTGCTGCAGGCCCTCGCCGGTCAGCGTGGTGCGTCCCGCGGTGGCCCCGAGCATGAAACCGCGCGCCATCTGGTCGGCCGCGGCCCACAGGCCGTCGCCGGTGCGCTGGAACCCGAACATCGAATAGAAGATGTAGATCGGGATCATCGGCTCGTTGTGCGTCGCGTACGACGTGCCGGCCGCGGTGAACGACGCCGTCGAGCCCGCCTCGTTGATGCCCTCGTGCAGGATCTGGCCGATTTCACTTTCCTTGTACGCCAGCATCAAGTCGGCGTCGACGGCGGTGTACAGCTGGCCGAGGCGGTTGTAGATCTTCAACGACGGGAACCACGAGTCCATGCCGAACGTGCGGGCCTCGTCGGGAATGATCGGCACGATCCGCGGGCCAATCTCCTTGTCCCGCAACACTTCTTTGAACGTGCGCACGATCGCCATGGTGGTGGCGACTTCCTGGTGTCCCGATCCCTTCTTCAGCGCGGCGTAGATGTCGCGGCCGGGAAGCTTGAGCGCCTTGGCCTTTGTCCGGCGTTCGGGCACGAAGCCGCCCAGCGTGCGGCGCCGGTCGAGCAGGTAGCGGATTTCCGGGGCGTCCGGGCCGGGGTGGTAGTACGGCGGCAGGTAGGGGTCCTCCTCCAGCTGGGCGTCGCTGATCGGGATCCGGATGGCGTCGCGGAAGTCCTTGAGATCTTGCAGCGCAAGCTTTTTCATCTGGTGGGTGGCGTTGCGGCCCTGGAAGTGCGCGCCCAGCGAGTAGCCCTTGATGGTCTTGGCCAGGATCACCGTCGGCTGGCCCTTGTGGTCGACGGCGGCGCGGTAGGCGGCGTAGACCTTGCGGTAGTCGTGCCCGCCGCGCTTGAGGTTCCAGATCTCGGAGTCGGTCATGTCCTCGACGAGCGCCTTGGTGCGCGGGTCGCGGCCGAAGAAGTGGTCGCGCACGTAGGCGCCGTCGTTGGCCTTGTAGGTCTGGTAGTCGCCGTCGGGGGTGGTGTTCATCAGGTTCACCAGCGCGCCGTCGCGGTCGGCGTGCAGCAGGGCGTCCCACTCGCGGCCCCACACCACCTTGATGACGTTCCAGCCGGCACCCCGGAAGAACGACTCCAGCTCCTGGATGATCTTGCCGTTGCCGCGCACCGGGCCGTCGAGGCGCTGCAGGTTGCAGTTGATGACGAAGGTCAGGTTGTCCAGCGCCCTCGAGCGCGGCGACATGGGCCAGCCCGCGGCTCTCCGGCTCGTCCATCTCGCCGTCGCCGAGGAACGCCCACACGTGCTGATCGGAGGTGTCCTTGATGCCGCGGTCGTGCAGATAGTGGTTGAAGCGGGCCTGATAGATGGCGTTCATCGGGCCCAGGCCCATCGATACGGTCGGGAACTCCCAGAAGTCGGGCATCAGCCGCGGGTGCGGGTAGGACGGCAAGCCGCCGCCGGGGTGGCTGTGCTCCTGCCGGAAGCCGTCGAGCTGATCCGCGCTGAGCCGCCCTTCCAGGAAGGCGCGGGCGTAGATGCCGGGGGAGGCATGGCCCTGGATGAACACCTGGTCCCCGCCGCCGGGGTGCGATTTGCCGCGGAAGAAGTGGTTGAAGCCGACCTCGTAGAGCGCCGCGGACGAGGCGTAGGTCGAGATGTGGCCGCCCACGCCCACGCCCGGCCGCTGGGCGCGGTGCACCATGATGGCCGCGTTCCACCGGATCCAGGCCCGGAAGCGGCGTTCGACGTCCTCGTCGCCGGGGAACCACGGCTCCAGCTCGGTCGGGATGGTGTTGACGTAGTCGGTCGACGTCAGCGCCGGGATGGCCACCCGCTGTTCGCCGGCGCGTTCCAGCAGCCGCAACATCAGGTAGCGCGCCCGCGCCGGGCCCGATCGCTCCAGCAGCTCGTCGAAGGACTCCAGCCACTCCGACGTCTCTTCGGGGTCGATGTCGGGCAGATAGGAAGCCACGCCCTCGCGGATCACCCGAACGCGGTCGGGTTCGCTTGCGCTGCTTGGATTTTTGGCCAGATCGTGGCGCGCGAACTCGGTGGTCAACTTCCGCTCCTGTTGTCGGCGGGTTTTCTGCTTGGATGATCGCCCCCTTTATCGTGCCGCACCGGCGTGCAATCCGGTGCGTCGAGGGCGATCGGAGTTGTGACCCGGTAACGTCAGGAGCCGTGCTCAACGGATGGCGTGCCGTCTCGGCGGGGGAGTCGCCAAAGCGCGGCGCCCTGGTGCTCGGGTGCGTCGCGGCGATGTTGATGGGGATCGTGCGGGGTGTACCAACGATCACCGGCGGCACGGCCACGCCGAATACGAAGGTCGCCCCGGCCTACCGTTCGTCGGTGTCCGCGTCGGTGTCGGCGTCGATGGCGACGTCGAGCATCCACGAGTCTCAGCGGCAACAATCGTTGACGACCAAGGCGATTCGCACCTCGTGTGACACGCTCGCCACCAGCAGCAGCGCCGCGATCGACAAGGTCAACGTCTTCGTCAAGACCTATAACCAGGGCCACAGCACCGGCCCCACCGAGGGCCCGGCCATCGACGCGCTCAACGACAGCGCCTCCACCGTCGGCAACGCTCTCAACGACGCGATGTCCTCGGAGCTGCGGGACGCGTTCAACGCCTATGTCGACGCGGCCCACGCGGTGGCGAACGCCATCGGCACGCACGCGTCGACGGGGGAGTTCAACAAGCGGGTCGACCAGCTCAACGACACCAAGACCAAGGCGTTGAAACTGTGCCTGGCTTCCTTCTGAGGTGGCCGTAGCGGCCCGGTTTTGGCTTGTGCGACGATAAAGCGCATCGCAGGGCGCGCGGATGATTGAAGGAGGCTCCACGGTGGTCGCGGAGGATCACGCCCCGGGCTACGGTCGCAAGCTGGGCATCCAACGAGACCAAGTCGTCCAGGAGTGGGGCTGGGACGAAGACACCGACGACGACATCCGCGCCGCGGTCGAGGAAGCGTGCGGCGGCGAACTGCTCGATGAAGACAGCGACGAGGTGATCGACGTCGTCCTGCTGTGGTGGCGAGACGGTGACGGGGATTTGGTGGACACCCTGATGGACGCGATCACCCCGCTGGCCGAAGACGGCGTGATTTGGGTGCTGACGCCCAAGACCGGCAAGCCCGGTCACGTGCTGCCCGCCGAGATCGCGGAGGCCGCCCCCACCGCGGGCCTGATGCCGACCTCGTCGGTCAACCTCGGCGACTGGAGCGCCAGCCGTTTGGTACAGCCGAAGTCACGCGCCGGGAAGCGCTGATGCTGCCCGTCGGGACCACCGCGCCTGACTTCACGCTGCGCGACCAGAATCAGCAACCCGTCACCCTCAGCGCCTACCGCGGTGACAAGAACGTGCTGCTGGTGTTCTTTCCGCTGGCGTTCACCGGGATCTGCCAGGGCGAGCTGGACGGGCTGCGTGATCACCTGCCGGACTTCGAGAACGACGACAGCGCGGCGCTGGCCATTTCCGTGGGCCCCCCGCCCACCCACAAGATCTGGGCGACCGAGAGCGGCTTCCTGTTCCCGGTGCTGTCGGACTTCTGGCCGCACGGCGAGGTGAGCCAGGCCTACGGCGTGTTCAACGACGCCGCCGGCTATTCCAACCGGGGCACCTTCGTCGTCGACCGGTCGGGGATCATCCGGTTCGCCGAGATGAAACAGCCCGGTGAGTCCCGCGACCAGCGGCTGTGGACCGAGCGCTTGGCTGGCGGCGCTGAACGAGCCTGAGCGTTTTGAGTGGTTGGCCGCTCGGGCGTGTAGCCTGCGGCGGGCATGGGCGCGTAGCTCAGTGGTAGAGCTCTGGTTTTACACACCAGCGGTCGGCGGTTCGATACCGTCCGCGCCCACCGGCACCGCGAGCGTGACGTCACTGCGAAAAATCCAGCTCGAAGTCAAGTGGTTGTTGCAACATTGGTCTGGTCAGGCGGCGTTGGCTAGGAGTGCGGCGAGCCGGTCGGCGGGGGTCTCGAGGTCGAGGGTCGGTCGGGGGCGTTGGTTGAGGGTGTCTTGGATGCGCTTGAGGTCGGCTTTGGTGTGCACGCGTAGGTCGGTGCCCTTTTCGAACCAGAACCGCAATAGTCGGTTGGTGTTCTCGTTCGTGCCGCGTTGCCAGGGTGAATGGGGATCGCAGAAGTAGACCGGCGCCTGCAGTTGCAGATCGATGTCACGCCAGTGGGCCATTTCGCTGCCCCGGTCCCAGGTGATGGTGCGGCGCAGGTGCGCCGGCAGCGCGCTCATCGCCTCGATCATCGCGGCGGCCACCGATTCGGCGGTGTGATCCTCGGGCAAGTGCAACAAGATCGTGAACCGGGTCGTGCGCTCGACCAGGGTGCCGATCGCACTGGCGCCTCGGGTGCCCAGAATCAGGTCGCCCTCCCAGTGCCCGGGTACGGCACGGTCGGCGGCTTCGGCGGGCCTCTGGCTGATGGTGAACACATCACTGAACTTGCCGCGGCGTTCGGCCTGGCCGCGGGGCTTGCGCGCGGTGCGCTTGGTCGACAGGCGTGCGTTCAGATCGGCGCGCAAGTGGCCACGGGCCTGGACGTAGAGGCACTGGTAGATGGTTTCGTGGCTCACCCGTGCCAGCCTGTCATCGGGGTGATCGCGGGCCAAAACCTCGGCGATCAGCTTCGGGCTCCACCCATCGTCCATCCACGCTTCGATCCGGGCGCACAGTCGGGTGTCGGAGAGCTTGAATTGCTTAGGCCGCTTGGCTTGTCGGGTGGCACGGGCATGCGCCATCCGGGCGTGGTAATCGCCGTCGGGATTGCGATTGCGTTCGATTTCGCGGCCGATGACCGACCGATCACGACCGAGCCGCCGGGCGATCTCGGCCCGGCACTGGCCCCGATCAAGACCCCGCATGATCTCCACCCGCTCGTGATAACTGATCCGGTGACCTCGACCACCGCAACGATCAAGATCACCGGGCTCGGCCAGACCTCGACTACCACTGCCCATCAACAGCTTCATCCCGCCAGCGTCGCGCCACCACAGCCACGCCGATGTCGTCGACACGCCCATCTCCCGCGCCGTCGGGATCAACGGCGCTCCCTGACACACCCGGTCGAACAACTCTCGCCGCGTCGACTTCGCATGCGGATAACCACTTGGCACGACAACCCCCAATCAACGGATGTTGTCTTGACCGTATGAATCCACCCCCCTGTTCTGGCGTCCAGTCCACATTCCGTTGCACCTCGATGTGGTGACCGCACGTCAATGTTGCTTTCCAGTCGGCCACCCACCGCTGATCACCGTGCCGCATCACCGCCCACACATCGGCGGGGATGCCGTGTTGCGGTTTCACTGAATCTGGGGGAAGCAGCTGCCGACCTAAGCACTCATCCCATGAGGCGATGTCGCGTAGTGGCAGCGACGGCGCGGGGTGCTCGCCGCCGCAGAGATACTGGCCGTGCGGTAGCCGCTGACGAGACCGGTATGGATCGCGATCGGAACCATCGAGGATGGATTGTGGATCGTCAGACAGAGTGAGTCGTTCTTTGATGCACCCGCAATCGAACTGCCATCGCCACCGGAAGACATCCTCGGGCGCCGGATACCACACCGACCGCATCGGCTCCTTAGCTGCGCCGGCGTCACACCAGCTGCGATACTCCTGCAGCGCATCCTCTTTTGCACGCGGACTACCGGGAAACTTGCGACGAACTAACCCCGGTGGCGCGGGCGAATCCGCCCGGTGCGGCGCGCGCTCGGCTCGTCTGCGTTCACGGATTCGATCCGCATCGAACAGTGTTGCTATCCGGCGCTTCTGCTCATCGGACATCGGCGGCCAGCAGTCCACGCTGCAGTAGCAGTCCCGCGTGCCGCGCTTGGGGCTGTTCATCTGCACTTCGCGACCGCATTCGCTGCATAGGATTACGCCGATGTCTGGATCCTGTTTGGATTGAGGCAGTTTCACCTGGTCACGCCGGTAGCTGCTCCAGCACTGCATGCTGCAGTACTTGATGACCTTCAACCCGTCGGCCAACGTCACCCACGGCGCGAACGGCCCGTGCTCGGCATCGGCGGTGTGGTCGCACAGATGATCAGGGCCGCTCCAGATGCACTTCGGGTTCGCACACCGGATACCCGAGATTGCTTGAACCATTGCTCTTCCCCCACGGTGAAACATTGGGCGAGGCCCAAGGTGAACCTCGCATAACGACGATTCTGCCTCGACGGTCCGCGCCGGTACAGGGTCGTTGATTCGGGTTGGCGGATTGTGATCGGGGGGGCGAACGAACGACGTCGGATCAAGACGTCCGATGTGCAGTGTGTGGAGACGTGCCACATTGCCTTGAGCCAGCGAGAGTTTCCTACCACCGTGGCGCATGAGCCTTGAGGGTCGATGTGGTTGTACCCAAGTTGTTCACCGTGATGTCGACAGCGCCCCCTAAAGTCGCGTCGGTGGCGAAGTCGATTGACAGCCCGGAGTTCCGGAGCCAACGCTGGCAGCCGGGGGCTTACACGTCGTGGGCCAGGACGGAGGACTGGACGGCCCAGACACTGATGGGAAGTCGAGCGCTGCTCGACAAGTTCGACGGGGCAGTCGAACCCGAGGGCAGGCCCACGATTCACGAGCGCGCCGAGCGCGCCGAGCGCGCCAAGGATCCCCGCAGAGCCCACATACAACGGATGGCCCTAAAAGCCGTGCAGGTCGGACGCGGGTGTCGTCCGTTGTGAGCCGACGCTACATCAGCATTCCCGAGGCCGCGGAATACCTGGGCATTAGCACAAAGTTCGTGCGAACCCTGATCATGGAAGGTGAGATCAAGGGCTACCGTATCGGCAGCTACGCGCGCCACCGCACGCTCAGGGTCGATCTCGACGAGATTGACGAAAAGCTCATGCAACCCGTTGGCCCGTACTGGAGCGACCCCTCGGCGAAGCCCCGTAAGCGCACGAATAACAGCCCCGTGCCGGATCGCTCGACCGCGGTCAGCAGGGTCGACCCCCTCGACAAGTCGTATTACCGCTTCTGCGCATGCGGTCACCGGGCGATCGGTGATCACGCGCCCGACGGCGTTGGGCCATGCCAAGCGCCGACCTGGGTGAACATCCCCGGCGAGTTAAGCCGCGACACCGGGCCGTGCACATGCAAAAAGTTCGAGGAGGACATCAAACGGCGCAGGCGGAAACCCAGGAAATATCAGGGGTGATCATGGAGTGGTACAAGAAAGCTATACAGGCCGCTACCCGCATCGACCCTGCTCACACCTCGCCGTGGAAGTTAGCGAGCACCTACGCCATGCTGTCCATCGCGGAAAGCCTGGGGTCGGGTCGGCCATATCCACTCGGGACCTAAGCCGTCCGGTGAACTCCGTTGCGCGAACGAGCAATGCGCCATGTACCGAGAGCCGGGGACGCCCGTTACTAATGGTGACAACGACATACTCACGCTGGCCGAGGTGGCGGAGATGACCCGGATGAACCCAGCCACCCTCCGGTACTGGCGCTCCGTGGGCGACTGTGGGCCCAAGTCCTTCAAACTGGGCCGGCGGGTGTTCTATCATCGCGCTGACGTCGAGCAGTGGATAGCGGAAGCGGATGACTCGTAAGCAGCCCGTCGATCCCCCGCCCCCGGACATACCACGGCTGGCGAAACCCGCTCAGGTGGCTAAGTACCTGCACACCACCGAGGCGGCCCTCGCTCAGATGCGTTACTTGGGAACCGGACCCAAGTTCATCAAAGTCGGGGGGCGGCGGGTGCTCTATAACTGGGATGACCTCCTGGAATGGATCAAGAAGAACACCATCCAACGAACCGACGATCCGCGGGGATGAGCGCATGAGGTTAGATCCGCAAATGATTGAGCCATCTGACACCTCGGATATCCCCGCCAAACCTCAGGACTACGCGGGCTTGCGCGCCGAATTAGCCGCGCTGGCCGATGATTTCACACCCGTGATTACCGAGCTGTGGCCTCGCCTCGAAGACCACAAGTACCGCTGGGAACTGCACAGCTGCGGCCTGGCGGAGGGATCCGACAAACTGGTCGTATCCGACATCATCGCTTTGCTGAACGAGGCCCTCAAAGCCATCGGCGTCGCCGATAACGGTCTCCTTGGGGCGCATGCCAAGGCCAAGAGCCACAATCCCACCAGCCCCGGCGCCGCCTGATCAAACGCCCCCTTATCCCGCAATGTCTGACTGCGCGATCGGCTAGTAAAGCGCGTCTTCGACGTCACCACGTTGATGGCTTCGCCACCCTTGACACATCCGATCGTCAGCGCAGGATCGCCGGGTATGGGGAAGCGATGGGAATGCCGCTGTTTCGCACCGTGAGCTGACGACACTTCTGACGACAACGATGACGACAGTCGGACTCCCCGACACCTCCACCTACACGACAACAGAACTCGTATCATGCCTGGTCACGCGAACCGCCCGTGCCTACGGATCAGAAGTTTAGGGATTCGAATCGCTTCAGGCAGCCTCCGGGGATGCCGGTTGGCTAGGTAACGCGGCTTGGTTCGGGCACAATCTGCCGAACCTTGTCGCCGATATTCACGGTGACCTCTCGCTGGACTGGTTGTTTCTTCGGCGGCTCCGGATTCGCGCTGGCTATCTGCTGACGCACGGGGCTAGGGTTCGCCATCTCTTCCGCGATTATCTTGCTGAACGTGTCGAACGCGCCCGATGCTGACAGTTGCTTAGCTAAGTCCGACCCAATACCGGCCATGCCAGGGATGTTCGGATACCGGAAGTTTTCGCCTAGGCCAGCAGCGCCTAAGAGTGACGGAAGTTTGACCGGGGGCGGTTGATATTTCACGAACGTCTCGGCGCGCGAGTATTTCGGTTGTACCTCGAACACCCGAACGCGCAGCTTCTCTGTTGGCAGTTCGCCGATGACGTCCCCGGTCTCGGGGTCGACAATCGGGTCTCCATCGTCTGCCATCACAGCGAATTCCAAGCCCACAGATACGCCGTGGTCGGACCCGCGGTTGATGATGAGCGTGTACTGATCCTCGATGCGAGCAACGCTGCCTTCGATCGGCTTACTCATCCTTGTCATCTCCGCTTGGCATCGCACTCTCGCTCGTAGCCACAGTTTTCGGGTTATTTCCCGGTATGATTCGCGGTCTCAACTCGTCATCATCCGCAACGAACAGCAAATGCGCCGCGCGTGCGCCAGACTCCGAGATGGACTCCCACTGCCGTGAGGACTGTTGTGCGGTGCCGAACGAAAGCTCGGTGGCGGTCTTCGCCCGCACCACTTCGAGCAGCGCGTTAACAGCCCTACCGTTCTCGAGATGCTCGATTGCTGATCCAAGCCGATCGTCTACATACCGAACTGATCTCTTGAGATGCAGCGTCGTGTACATCGCGTTCTGGACAAGACTCGCTAACTGCGCATTGAGGTTTCGCCTGCTGTACCAGTGAGTGGCGACAATACCGATCGCGATCGAGAAAGCCGGGATGAATCCAACGACGCATGCTTTACCGAGAGCGGTGTCGCCGCCGAATACAAGCCCACCGATGATGCTCAGCGCTGCTAGCACGCCAAGGACCGCGAGAGTCACCAACGGGGACGGCCTGACCTCCGCGAGTCGACTACGCCGCTTCTTCTCCGAATCATCTGGCGTCGGTGCGGCGGCTGGTAGTTCAGCAGCATCGGCCGGCGCTAGCTGCTCGGCTTCAGCCACCGCTACCGGTGTGGGCTCGGGTTCGACTGATGGTTCGTCGACCGCAGCAGCGTCCGGCACCACGCCGGAGCTGTTCGTGTCGGCTTCTGCCGTCGCCTTTCGGTCGATCACGCCTACATCATCCCATCAGGTAGCGACACGGTTGTTGATGGCAAGGCGAACGGGTTAGTCCACGTGACGCACTCCTGACGGCGCCGATAGCTTGTGGCCTCGACGCTCGCACCGCGGCATCAATGTCGGACCTCTGCGGTTAACTCCGTTACAGTGGACGTCGATGAAGGTGGCAGGCGGGATGATGACCAGGACAGTTCAACCGAGCAGCAGCAAGGTTGAGGTCGCGACGCGCGCAGATCTGCGAGCGGCGATCAAGCATGCGCTCGACCGTGCCGATTGCACATTTGACGAATTGGCCGCACAGGCTAAAACCGGGCACTTCAGGTCGATACGCGCCCGTGCCGCGTGGGTGGCGATTGGCGACCTCTACCCGGGAGTTTGACAATCCCGCGGTTCGATTTACGGGCTGAGTCGCGCCAATTCGCGAGTGACCTTTCAAGTCTCCTGAACAGCACGGTTTGCCACGGTATATCGCTGAACTCAATCATTACCGAGAATGAGCCGACCCGGGCGGTCGTCGGTTACAAGATCACTAGACGGAACTTCTCGGACATTAGAGCGATACCGATCACGATCAGCAACCGCCCGCCCAAGCTCTACCTCGGGTTGTCAATGCGTCTCGCTCCCGATCAGGAGAGAAGTTATTTGATGGTCGTCAGCTCGGTCACGATCATTGCCATCGCCGAGGATGTCGAGGACGACGCGAACATCTTGCTCCATAGTGACTACGAGCGGAACAAAGGGGATGGCTATCCGGAGGCGCACTTGCAGGTGCTGGCCTCATCGAATGCATGGGATTCGGTGGCCCGATTGGATGGCGAGCATCCTAATCTCCACCAGTTGCATCTCCCGGTAGGTGGCCGCAGATTTCGACCGATCTTGGAGGATTTAATCGATTTCCTGGTTTACGAAAGGCTTGTTCACACTCATCCGCAATGCGAGAGCACTATCGTCGCCAGACGTAACGAGTTCTACGACAAGCAGCTGCGTGCCGCTGTCCGGCGCGACCCAGGGCCAGCCGTCGAGCAGTTACGTGAACAGGGCTACAGGATTCAAGAGCCGAACAAGTAGCTGTCGGCCTGCCGCTCCGAAGATGATGCCAGGCGCGCCACGGCCGCTCCCTCGACCGTGTGACAAGCTAACCAGCAAACGTTTTGTTGCGTGATCCCCGGTGCCCTCAGTGCGGAGACTTGTCACGACGTTGTCACAAATCAGGTGAGACATCGGAGGACACGCTGCGACGACGATGGACGCTCGTCGCAGGTCAGCGCACATCGCTACGACAGCACGCAACCGACTGAGACACCAGCACGCG
>CAWDVY010000035.1:0-397495 GCA_963805675.1 uncultured Actinomycetota bacterium | reverse complement strand
CCGATCTGGTGGACCTATGAGGCCGCGCAGGTGCTGATCACCGCGGGCTTCTTCTTCGGTCGGGTGTCGGCCGACTCTGCTACACCTGGCGAGTGACCACGCGGACCCGGCAGCCCGCAGCATTCGAACCGATCGCGCGAGTGTTGCCGATGTTGTCGGTGCCGCATCTGGATCGTGAATTCGACTATCTGGTGTCCGCGGAGCAGTCCGACGACGCGCAGCCCGGTGTGCGGGTGCGGCTGCGATTCCATGGCCGCCTCGTCGACGGGTTCATCCGGGAACGCCGGACCGAACCCGATCACGTCGGCAAGCTGGCCTGGCTGGACCGCGTCGTATCCGCCGAGGCGGTGCTCACCCGGAGATCCGTCGGCTGGTTGACGCCGTCGCGGCTCGCTATGCCGGCACACGCGCGGACGTGCTGCGGCTGGCGGTACCGCCCCGACACGCCAAGGTGGAACGTGAAACCCGACGCCGCCAACGCTTCCCGCTGTCACAGCCGTCGACCGGACGGGGTGGGAACCTATGGCCGCGGCGGGCAGTTCCTGACGGCGCTGGCCGAGTCGCGTGCCGCGCGCGCGGTCTGGCAGGTGCTGCCCGGCGAGCTGTGGGCGGACCGATTCGCCGAGGCCGCCGCGCAGACGGTGCAGACCGGACGCGCAGCGTTGGCCATTGTGCCGGATCAGCGGGACGTGGACGTGTTGTGGCGGGCCGCCACCGCATTGCTCGACGAATCCGGTGTGGTGGCATTGTCGGCGGGCCTGGGGCCGGCCGCGCGCTACCGGCGCTGGCTGGCCGCGCTGCGGGGCAGCGCACGGCTGGTGATCGGCACCCGCAGCGCGGTGTTCGCGCCGGTGAGCGATCTGGGTCTGGTCATGGTGTGGGATGACGGCGACGACATGCTGGCCGAGCCGCGGGCCCCATACCCGCACGCGCGGGAGGTGGCGACGCTGCGCGCACACCAGATGCGCTGCGCCGCGTTGATCGGGGGTTATGCCCGCACCGCCGAAGCCCACGCGCTGGTGCGCAGCGGCTGGGCGCACGACGTGGTCGCTGCGCGCCCGGTGGTGCGCGCCCGCACCCCGCGGGTAGTGGCCCTCGACGACGGCGGATACGCCGACGAACGCGATCCGGCCGCGCGCACCGCCCGGCTGCCGTCGGTCGCGCTGCGTGCCGCCCGGTCGGCGTTGGAGGCCGAGGCGCCGGTGCTGGTGCAGGTGCCGCGGCGCGGCTATGTCCCGTCGTTGGCCTGCGGGCGCTGCCGGGCGATTGCCCGCTGCCGGCACTGCACCGGCCCGCTGTCCTTGGACGACCGTAACGAGACGGCTCCGGTGTGCCGGTGGTGCGGCCGGGCCGACGCCGCGCTGCGCTGCGTCCGCTGTGGATCGGACGCGGTGCGCGCCGTCGTGGTGGGCGCCCGGCGCACCGCCGAAGAACTGGGCCGCGCGTTCCCGGGCACGGCGGTGATCACCTCGGCGGGCGAAGCAATGGTGTCCGAGGTCGCCGACCGGCCGGCGCTGGTGGTGGCCACGCCCGGCGCGGAGCCGCGCGCATCGGGCGGATATGGGGCGGCGCTGCTGCTGGACAGTTGGGCGCTGCTAGGCCGTCAGGACCTGCGCGCCGCCGAGGACACGCTGCGGCGATGGATGGCCGCGGCGGCGCTAGTTCGCGCCCGCCGCGAAGATGGGGCCGGCGGGGTAGTGATTGTGGTCGCCGAATCATCCGTCCCGACAGTTCAATCGCTGATCCGCTGGGATCCGGTCGGCCACGCGGAGGCTGAACTGGCGGCCCGCACCGACGTCGCCTTGCCGCCGAGTGTGCACATGGCTGCTCTCGACGGCGCCGCCGACGCGGTCGCGGCTCTACTCGGCGAACTCCATCTGCCGGACAGCGCCGAGTTGCTCGGCCCGGTGCCGTTGCCGCCCGGTGCGCGCCGACCGCCGGGGACTCCGGCCGACGTAGCGGTGACCCGGATGCTGCTGCGGGTACGGCGCGAGCAGGGCCTGGCGCTGGCGGCGGAGCTGCGGCGCGGCGTCGTCATCGTCAGCGCCGGCAAACCCACGAGCCGGTCCGGGTGCAGATCGACCCTCTGCAGATCGGTTGACATCGTCATTCGCAATACCGCGTTTAGTCTGCCGAAAGCGAGCTACGATGCGCCGACAGGTCGTCCCGCCTGCCGCCCGATCCACAGGAGCTATGCCAATGCAGCGGACGGCAGCAATCAACGGTATGGCAATCGCCATTGTGGCTTTAGGCATCGGCTTGGTCGGATCGGTTCTCGCTCCAGCAGCAACAGTGTGTCGAGCAAAGCCTCCACCACAACAACGACCGTTACAACGCAAGCGAAGGTGGCGCCGCGCACCACCGTCCCGGGGCCTAACCCCACCATTGCCGGCTATGTCCAACAGAACGGCATCACCGACACTCCGGTCCACCCAGGTGATTCCGGCGCGCCGACCATCGACCTGCCGATCCCCGACGGCTGGGCCGATGCCGGACGAGACACCCCGGCCACCGCCTACTGGGCCATCGTTGACACAGGCCCGGAGGCCGCCAAATACACACCCAGCATCGTGGTGACGGTATCCAGGCTCGCCGGCAATGTAGACCAGCAGAAAATTCTCGATCTCGCCCCGGGCGAACTGAAAAACCTGCCGGGGTTTAAGCCGATGGGAGACGGCTCTGCCAGTACCCTTGCCGGTTTTCCCGCCTACCAGTTCGGTGACACCTGGGTCGAAGGTGGCCAAACAAAAGCGGTCGCGCAAAAAACTGTCGTAATCGCGGCTGGCGGCGGTGTCTACGTGCTGCGGCTCAACGCCGACTGCCTCGAAGACCAGATTGCCCAGGCGCTACCCGCGACGAACACTATCGACGAAAAGACGAAGATCACCGTGGAAGAACGCGCCGGTGACCCGGATGCTGGTGCGGATGCGTCGGAGCGGGGCTTGGGCGCTGGCGGCCCAGTTGCGGCGCGGCGTCGGCGTGGTCAGCGCACGGCATACCCACGAACCGGTCCGGGCGCAAATCGACCCACTGCAGATCGGTTAGGCGGGCGTGTGGCGGGCTGCTTCTTGGGCGAGTTGGACGCGGCTGGTGAGGCCGAGTTTGGTGTAGACGTGGGTGAGGTGGGTTTGCACGGTGCGCGGTGAGACGAATAGCCTGGTGGCGATGTCGTTGTTGGCGAGCCCTTCGCTGACCAACCGCACCACGTCGCGTTCGGTGGGGGTGAGCGAGGCCCAGCCGCTGGTGGGTCGTTTGCGTTGACCGCGGCCGCGCTGTGCGTAGGCGATCGCCTCCTCGGTGGACAGGGCCGCGCCCTCCGCCCACGCGGCGTCAAAGTCCTTGCTCGCCCAAGGCATCACGAACCGCGGCCGCCGAGGCCTCGTAGCCCGCGTCCCAGACCTTGAACCGACCTCGCCCATGCGTTGCCGGATACCCTCTGCCGCGCCGAACAGCCGGGCCGCTTCGCGGTGACTGCCGGCGTCCCCGGCCAGAACGGCGAGGCACTCCAGGATGTCGGGAACGCCCAGGTGCGCCCCAAGTTCGGCAGCACGCGCCAGCGCGTCATGGGCATCGCGCTCGGCCTGCTCCAGCTCACCCTGCGCGATCGCCACCCGGGCGCGCGTGCTCAGCGCCGACATCAGCCACCAGCCGGTCGTTGTCGACACGGCCTCGTCGACCCAGCGGCGGGCGGCAGCGAGATCCCGGTCTGCCAGCGCAGCCTCGGCATTCCAGATGCGCTGTAATGCCGCCGAGCCACCGCTCACGACAATCGGGTACTGGAGCGCGGCCTCGCGCGCCTCGTGCGCCGCCGCGACATCCCCGGCGGCCAAGGCCGCAAATCCAGACGCCACGTGCCCGATCCCTCGCGAACCTTCCGCCAAGCCCCGCCCCGCCCTCAAGGATCGCCTCGGCCGCCGCCCGGGCCGCGGCCGCCTCACCCTGGCGTGCGAGTGCACCGCTCTGACCCGCGAGGCTGGTCACCCTCCAGATCTCGTCGTGAGCCGCCTCGGCCTTGGCGGCCACCTCGCCGAACTGTGCGGCGGCTCCGGCTAAATCACCGCTGCAACTGCTGCACCGCCCCGAGGCAAAAGCGACACAAACGCGAGTTGAACCGGTCGCCGATCGCGTCGGCGAGGTCGCGTCCTTCTTCGGCCGCCGCGCGCATCCGCGAGCGGGTCACCCGCGATGTGGGCGCCCCGCGCCTGCACGGCGAGGATCTGGCTGAACCGCCACCGATCGTCCACGGCACGGGCCAGGCCGATCGCCTCGGCGAAGCATGCCCGGGCCACCTCGGCGTGATAGCCCAGGCTGGCGATAAACCCGCAGGCGGTCAATGTCCGGGCCAGCAGGGCCGGTTCATCGACGTCTCGCGGCGATCGCCACGGCCTGTTCGGCCTGATCCAGGCTGTCGGCGGCGCCCAGACCAGGTATCGAGCACGGCCTTGTCGGCGAGCGCCCGGGCTCGCACCGCGGCCGCCACCCCGGGGTGCTGCGCGTCGAGACCGGCGAGGGCGGCGTCGAACCAGGTCCGCCCTTCCCGGATGCGGCCCCGTGCCAGCCACAGCGGCTGCAGCGACGACGCCAGCGCCAACGCCGGCTCGATGTCGGAGTTTTCCCGGCTCCACCCGAACGCGGCGCGCAGATTGTCGATCTCGATGTTGGCCTGCTCGAGACACTGCTCATAATCACGGCCTGCCGGCGCGTCAAGCACGGCGGCCATCGCCGTGTAGTGGTCGCGGTGGCGCGCCCGCACGGCGTCGGCCTCGCCGGATTCGCCGAGTTTTTCCAGGGCGTATTGGCGCACCGTCTCCAGCAGCCGGTAGCGGGTTCGGCCCCCGCTGTCGTCGGCGACCACCAGCGACTTGTCCACCAGCAGGGTGAGCTGATCGAGCACCTGGTAGCGCTGCACGTCGCCGCCGCCCGCGACCGTTTGGGCGGCGTCCAGATCGAAGCCGCCCAGAAACACCGCCAGCCGGCGGAACAACACCCGTTCGGGCTCGGTCAACAGCGCATGCGACCAGTCCACCGAGGCGCGCAACGTCTGCTGGCGGCGCACCGCGGTGCGCGCACCGCCGGTCAGCAGCCGGAACCGGTCATGCAGGCTGTCGAGGATCTCGGCCAGCGACAACGCCCGCACCCGCGCTGCGGCCAGCTCGATCGCCAGCGGCACCCCATCCAGGCGCGCGCAGATCTCGCCCACCGCCGCGGCGTTGTCGCGCTGACGGCGAAATCGGGCCGGGCATGGCGGGCCCGGTCGGTGAACAGTTCGATGGCTTCATCGGCCAGCGACAGCGACGGCACCCGCCAGCTCACCTCACCGGCCACCCCGATCGCCTCACGGCTCGTGGCGAGCAACGTCAGCCTCGCCGCCCCACTCAGCAGCGCCACGACCAGCTCGGCGCTGGCATCCAGCAGATGCTCGCAGTTGTCCAGCACCACCAGCATCTGACGGTCGCGAACAAACCGCAGCAGGCTGTCCATGGTGGAGCGGCCCGGCTGGTCGGGCAGCCCCAGTGCACGCGCCACCGTGACCGGCACCAACTCGGGATCGGTGATCGGCGCCAGATCCACGTACCACACCCCGTCGCTGAATTCGTCCGCTAGCTGGTCTGCGACCTGTACCGCCAGCCGGGTTTTGCCCACCCCGCCCGCGCCGGTCAGGGTCACCAGCCGGTTTTCGCGCCAACAGCTCGCCGCACCTCGGTCAGCTGTGCGTCGCGGCCGACGAAACTGGTGAGCTGCACCGGAAGATTATGCGCAGCAACGGCTTTCGGCTGTGCGCAGCGGCGGGAACTCGTTGACCAGGTCGGGATGGCACAGCTGCATCACCCGCTCCGGGCGGGGCAGATCGCGCAGCGGGTGAGTGCCCAGATCGGTCAGCCAGACGTCGGCGCGGAGCCGGTCGACCACCAGCGGCTCGGTCGCGCCCGACAACACCGTCTGGCCGCCGTGGGCCAGATCGCGCAACCGCGCCGTGCGGTTGATAGTCGGGCCGGCGTAGTTGCCCTCGTCGCGCAGCTGCACCTCGCCGGTGTGCACCCCGATGCGCAGCCGGATCGGCGCCAGCGGCGCCCGCTGCAACTCCAGCGCGCAGGCCACCGCATCGGAGGCGCGCGCGAACGCCGCCACAAAGCTGTCACCCTCACCCTGCTCGACCGGGCGCACACCGTCATGGGCGGCGACGACATCGCAGACGACCTGGTTGAACCGCGCAATCGCGGCCGTCATCACCTCGGCCTGGGTCTCCCACAGCCGCGTCGAACCCTCCACGTCAGCCAACAGCAGCGTCACCGTGCCCGTCGGCAAAAGCCCGCTCACGCCCAGCTCGCTCCAGTCCACCAACGGCGCATCCGCGCGCGGATCGATGTCGCTCATGCTAGCCAGCATGCGCGGACGGCGTACCGCAAAACATCAGCGGAAACGCGTAGATCGCAGTCGATTGATGGCGGAATATTCCCCGTCAGCTGTGGCGGGCGGCTTCTTGGGCAAGCTGCACGCGGCTGGTGAGGCCGAGTTTGGTGTAGACGTGGGTGAGGTGGGTTTGCACGGTTCGCGGTGAGACGAAAAGCCTTGTGGCGATGTCGTTGTTGGCCAAGCCCTCGCTGACCAGTCGTACCACGTCGCGCTCGGTCGGGGTGAGCGCGGCCCAGCCGCTGGCGGGGCGTTTGCGTTCGCCGCGGCCGCGTTGCGCGTAGGCGATCGCTTCCTCGGTAGACAGCGCCGCGCCCTCCGCCCACGCGGAGTCAAAGTCCTGCTCGCCCATGGCATCTCGCAGCGCCGCCACCGAGGCTTCGTAGTCGGCGTCGTAGACCTTGAAGCGCACCGCGCCCATACGTTGCCGGATGGACTCTGCCGCGCCGAAGAGGCGGGCCGCTTCGCGGTGACTGTCGGCCTCGCCGGCCAGAGTGCCGAGGCATTCCAGGATGTCGGGGATGTACAGGTACGCCTCGACTTCGGCGGCATGCGCCAGCGCGTCGTGGGCGTCACGCTCAGCCTGGTCTAGCTCACCTTGTGCGATCGCGACGCGGGCGCGCGTCGCTCAGCGGGTCCGACAGGAACGCGCCCGTCATTGTCGATACGGCGTCGTCGGCCCAGCGGCGGGCCGCGACCAGATCCCCGCCCGCAAGCGCGGCCTCCGCACAGAGGACTCGCTGCAGCCCCGTTGCCTGGGGCACGGCGCTCACGAGTGGCCGCCGCCGCCTCGGTCGCGTCCTGTGCAGTCGTAGCATCGCCGGCGGCCAGGGCCGCGATAGCCAACGCGTGGTAGGCGGCGGCCGCTTTAAGGCCGCCCAGCTCGGCAGTGGCCTCGACGGCCGCATCGGCGGCGGCCCGGGCCGCCGCGGTGTCACCCTGGTACGCCAGCGCGATGCCAAGGCCCACGAGGCTATCCACCCGCCAGATCTCATCGTGAGCTGCCTCGGCCTCGTCGGCCACCGCGGCAAATTGTGCTACCGCTCCGGCCAGATCGCCCCGATAGAGCTGCGCGATTCCGAGGTACCAGCGGCACCGGCGCGCGTCGAACCGGTCACCGATCGCGTCGGCGAGATCGCGTCCCTCCTCGGCGGCCGCGCGCGCCGCGATCGGATCACGCGCCGCGAGTGCCGCGACGACTTGCGCGACGAGGATCTGGCTGAGCCTCCACCTGTCGCCCAAATCCCGGGCCAGGCCGATCGCCTCGGCCAAGTACGGCCCGGCCGCCTCTGCGTCGAAGTAGGCGGCGATATAGCCGCACGCGGTGAGCGCCCGCATCAGCAGTGCCGGGTCGTCGATCTCGCGCGCGATCGCCAGGGCTTGCTGAGCCTGATCCGGGCTCTCCGCGGAGGCCACCCAAAGGCCGAGCGTGGCCCTGTCGGCCAGCGCCCGCGCCCGCACCGCGGGCGAAACCCCCGGCTGCTGCGCGTCGAGGTCGGCCAGGGCGGTGTCGAACCAGGTCAGCCCTTCCCGGAGGCGGCCCCGCGCTTGCCACAGTGGCTGCAGCGACGACGCCAGCGCCAACGCCAGCTCGATATCGGAGTTTTCGCGGCTCCAGGCAAACGCGGCGCGCAGGTTGTCGATCTCGAGGTTGGCCTGCTCGATGCGCTGCTCATAGTCGGTGCCCGCCGGGGCGTCGAGCAGGGCCGCCAACGCCGTGTAGTAATCGCGGTGGCGTGACCGCACGGCGTCGGCCTCGCCGGACTCGCCGAGTTTTTCCAGGGCGTATTGGCGCACCGTCTCCAGCAGCCGGTAGCGGGTTCGGCCCCCGCTGTCGTCGGCCACGACCAGCGATTTGTCGACCAGCAGGGTCAGCTGATCGATGACTTGATAGCGCTCCACCGTCGCCGCAGCCGACAATTGTCTGGGCAGCGTCGATGTCGAACCCGCCGAAGAACACCGCAAACCGACGAAACAGCATCGTTCGGGCTCGGTCAACAGCGCATGCGACCAGTCCATCGAGGCACGCAACGTCTGCTGGCGGCGCACCGCGATGCGGGAACCACCGATCAACAGCCGGAACCGGTCATGCAGGCTGTCGAGAATCTCGGCCAACGACAACGCGCGCACCCGCGCGGCGGCCAGCTCGATCGCCAGCGGCACCCCGTCGAGGCGCCGGCAGATCTCGCCCACCGTCGCGGCATTGTCATCAGTGACGGTGAAATCCGGGCGGCGCACGGACGGGCGCGGTCGGCGAACAACTCGACGGCTTCATCGGCCAGCGACAGCGACGGCACCCGCCAACTCGCCTCACCGGCCACCCCGATCGGCTCACGGCTCGTCGCCAGCAGGGTCAGCCCCGGCGCCCCACCCAGCAGCAGCGACGACCAGCTCGGCGCTGGCATCCAGCAGATGCTCGCAGTTGTCCAGCACCACCAGCATCTGCCGGTCGCGCGACAAACCGCAGCAGGCTGTCCATGGTGGAGCGGCCCGGCTGGTCGGGCAGCCCCAGTGCGCGCGCCACCGTGACCGGCACCAAATCGGGATCGGTGATCGGCGCCAGATCCACATACCAAATCCCGTCGCTGAACTCGTCCGCTAGCTGGCTCGCGACCTGTATCGCCAGCCGGGTCTTGCCCGCCCCGCCGGCGCCGGTCAAAGTCACCAGCCGGTTTTCCGCCAGCAGCTCGCGCACCTGGGTCAGCTGCGCGTCGCGGCCGACGAAACTGGTCAGCTGCACCGGAAGATGCTGCGAAACAACACTTTTGCGACTGCGCAGCGGCGGGAAGTCGTTGACGCAGATCGGGATGGCACAGTTGCACCACCCGCTCCGGGCGGGGCAGACCGCGCAGCGGATGAGTGCCCAGATCGGTCAGCCACACGTCGGCGGGCAGCCTGTCGACGACCAACGCCTCGGTCGCACCCGACAACACCGTTTGGCCGCCGTGGGCCAGATCGCGCAGCCGCGCCGTGCGGTTGATGGTCGGGCCGATGTAGTTGCCCTCGTCGCGCAGCTGCATCTCGCCGGTGTGCACGCCGATCCGCAAGCCGGATCGGCGCCAGCGGCGCCCGCTGCAACTCCAGCGCACACGCCACCGCATCGGACGGCGCGCGCGAACGCCACCACGAAGCTGTCGCCCTCGCCCTGCTCGACCGGGCGCACGCCGTCGTAAGCCGCGACCAGTTCGGAGACCGCTCGATCCAGACGCGCGATGGCCGCCGTCATCTGCTCGGGCTGGGTCTCCCACAGCCGCGTTGAACCCTCGACGTCGGCCAACAGCAACGTCACCGTGCCCGTCGGCAACAGCCCGCTCACGCCCAGCTCGCTCCAGTCCACCAGCGGCGCATCCGCACGTGGCTCAATGTCGCTCATGCTAGCCAGCATGCGCGGAGCGCGTACCGCAAAACATCAGCGGAAACGCGTAGATTGCAGTCGAGTGAGGCCGGAATATGCCCCGTCAGGTGTGGCGGGCTGCTTCTTGGACGAGCTGTACGCGGGAGCTGAGTCCGAGCTTGGTGTAGACGTGGGTGAGGTGGGTTTGCACGGTGCGTGGTGAGACGAAAAGCCTTGTGGCGATGTCGTTGTTGGCCAGCCCTTCGCTGACCAGTCGTACGACGTCGCGCTCGGTCGGCGTGAGTGATGCCCAGCCGCTGGTGGGTCGTTTGCGCTGGCCGCGGCCGCGCTGCGCGTAGGCGATCGCCTCCTCGGTCGACAGGGCCGCGCCCTCGGCCCACGCGGCGTCAAAATCCTTCTCGCCCATGGCGTCTCGCAGCGCCGCCACCGACGCTTCGTAGCCGGCGTCATAGATCTTGAAGCGGACTGCGCCAATGCGGAGCCGGATGGCAGCTGCCGCGCCGAACAGCCGGGCGGCTTCGCGGTGACTGCCGGCATCACCGGCCTGTGCGGCGAGGCACTCCAGGGTGTCGGAACTGCCCAGGTAAGCCTCAACTTCGGCGGCGCACCCGAGCGCGTCATGGGCGTCGCGTTCGGCTTCTTCTGGCTCACCCTGCGCGATCGCCACCCGGGCGCGGACCGTCAACGCCGACGCCAAGTACCAGCCGGTTGTAGTCGAGACGGCCTCCTCGGCCCAGCGGCGGGCGGCGGCGAGATCACCGTTGGCCAGCGCGGCCTCGGCATTCCACACGCGCCGCAATGCCGCCATCGCACCACCGATGACACTCATGTGCTGCCAGGCGGCCTCACGCGCCTCGTGCACCGCCGCGCCATCCCCGGCGGCCAGAGCCGCCAACGCCAACACCGCGTGCCCGAGTACCGCGAACCTGCCGCCAAGCTCCGCGCCGCCCTCAAGGATCGCCTCAGCCGTCGCCCGGGCCGCGGCCGCCTCACCCCGGTATGCCAGTGCCATGCCCTGGCCCCCGCGGCTGAGCACCCTTCCAATCTCGTTGTGAGCCGCCTCGGCCTCGGCGGCGACCTCGCCGAATTGTGTGACGGCTCCTGCCAGATCGCCCTGCATCATCTGCGCCGTCCCGAGCCAAAAGCGACACACACGCGAGTTGAACCTGTCGCCGATCGCGTCGGCGAGATCGCGTCCTTCTTGACCGGCCGCGCGCACCGCAAGCGGGTCACCCGCCATGACCGCCCCGGACGTCTGCCAGCCGAGGATCTGGCTGAGCCGCCACCGATCGTCCGACGCCCGGGCCAGGCCGAGCGCCTCAGCGAAGTACCCCCGGGCCGCCTCAGAATTGGTGAGGGCGGCGATGTAGCCGCAGGCGATGAGCGCGCGAGCCAGCAGGGCCGGGTCGTCAATGTGGCGCGCGATCGCCAGCGCTTGTTCGGCCTGGTCCAAGGGGTCGATGCCGCCCACCCATGCATCGAGGACAGCCTTATCCGAGAAGGCCCGAGCGCGCACCGCGGCCGCCACCTCGGCGTGCTGCGCGTCGAGGTCGGCCAGCGCGGCGTCGAACCAGGTCCGCCCTTCCCGGATGCGGCCCCGCGCCTGCCACAGCGGCGACAGCGACGACGCCAACGCCAACGCCAGCTCGTCATCGGAGTTTTCCCGGCTCCACCCAAAGGCGGCGCGCAGATTGTCGATCTCGATGTCGGCCTGCTCGAGACGCTGCTCATAATCACCGCCTGCCGGCGCGTCGAGCAGGGCCGCCAGCGCCGTGTAGTGGTCGCGGTGACGTGAGCGCACGGCGTCGGCCTCGCCGGATTCGCCGAGCTTTTCCAGGGCGTATTGGCGCACCGTCTCCAGCAGCCGGTAGCGGGTTCGGCCCCCGCTGTCGTCGGCGACCACCAGCGATTTGTCGACCAGCAGGGTGAGCTGATCGAGCACCTGGTAGCGCTCCACCTCACCGCTACCGGCGACTGCTCGGGCGGCGTCGAGGTCGAAGCCGCCCAGAAATACCGCCAGCCGGCGGAACAGGACGCGTTCGGGTTCGGTCAACAGTGCGTGCGACCAGTCCACCGAGGCGCGCAGGGTCTGCTGGCGGCGCACCGCGGTGCGCGCACCCCCGGTCAGCAACCGGAACCGGTCATGCAGGCTCTCGACGATCTCGGACAGCGACAACGCGCGCACCCGCGCCGCCGCCAGCTCGATCGCCAGCGGCACCCCATCCAGGCGCGCGCAAATCTCGCCCACCGTCGCGGCGTTGTCATCAGTGAGGGCGAAATTGGGGCGGGCATGGCGGGCCCGGTCGGTGAACAACGCGAGGGCTTCATCGGCCAGCGACAGCGACGGCACCCGCCAACTCACCTCCCCGGCCACCCCGATCGCCTCACGACTCGTGGCCAGCATGGTCAGCCGCGCCGCCCCACTCAACAGGCCGACAATCAGCTCGGCGCTGGCATCCAGCAGATGCTCGCAGTTGTCCAGCACCACCAGCAGCTCGCGGTCGCGAACAAACCGCAGCAGGGTGTCCATGGTTGGGCACCCGGGTTGATCCGGCAGCCCGAGTGCACGCGCCACCGTCACGGGCACCAGCTCGGGGTCGGTGATCGGCGCCAGATCCACATACCACACCCCGTCGCCGAACTCGCCAGAAAGCTGGCGCGCGACCTCGATTGCCAGCCGGGTTTTACCCACCCCACCCGCCCCGGTCAACGTCACCACCCGGTTCTGCGCCAGCAGCTCCCGCAGCTGGGTCAGCTCCGCGTCGCGGCCCACGAAACTGGTCAACTGCACCGGAAGACGGGTCACGACAACGGTTCTGGATACCCGAAGGGGCGCGAACTCGTTGACCAGGTCAGGATGGCACAGCTGCACCACCCGCTCGGGGCGGGGCAAATCACGCAACGGGTGGGTGCCCAGATCGGTCAACCAGGTGCCTTCAGGTAACCGGTCGACCACGAGCGCCTCGGTCACCCCCGACAGCAGAGTTTGGCCGCCGTGGCCTAGATCGCGCAGCCGTGCCGTGCGGTTGATGGTCGGACCGGCGTAGTTACCCTCGTCGCGCAGCTGCACCTCACCGGTATGCACCCCGATGCGCAGCCGAATCGGGGCCAACGGCGCCCGCTGCAACTCCACGGCAGCGGCCACCGCATCCGACGCACGCGCGAACGCCGCCACAAAACTGTCGCCCTCACCCTGCTCGACCGGGCGCACGCCGTCGTGGCCCGCGATGACATCGGACACGACGTGGTTGAGCCGCGCGATCGCAGCCGTCATCTCCTGGGGCTGGGTCTCCCACAGTCGGGTGGAGCCCTCCACGTCGGCCAACAGCAGCGTCACCGTGCCCGTCGGCAAAAGCCCGCTCACGCCCAGCTCGCTCCAGTCCACCAGCGGCGCATCCGCGCGCGGATCGATGTCGCTCATGCTAGCCAGCATGCGCTGGCCGCGTACGCCAAAACATCAGCGCAAACGCGCAGATCGCGGCCTGTCGCATGCGTATATACGACCCCGCAGCGCGCAGATCTACGCGTTCTGACCGATGGTCTTAGCCTCGCGAGCTCGGATAGTCGACTTTGGTCGAATCCGAGGAGGCCACCATGACCGTCGACGCCATCGGCACCCGCAGCCCCGCCGTCTTTGATGCCGGGCTGCCGCCCATCGCCTATGAGCACGCGCACAATCCCGACGAGGCGCACCGGCTCATTCGGCAGGCCCGTCTGCAGGGGCCGATCGCGCTGGGGCCGCACGGGCCCGAAGTGTTGAGCTACGAGCTGGTCCGGACCGTTTTGCGCGATCCCCGGTTCTGCATGCCCAAGGGAGTTGCGCTTGCCCTACAAGGCATCACCAGCGGCCCGGTCTGGGACAAGGCCACTACAGGCCTGTTAAGTCGGGACGGCGCCGATCACAATCGACTGCGCCGACTCGTCTCCAAGGCGTTCACACCGCGGTCGACCGCACGACTGAAGACTACGATCGCCGGGGTCATCACCGAGCTGGTCGACCCGGTGACCAGCACGGGGCGCTGCGACGTCGTCGCCGACATTGCGCGCCAGTATCCGATTCCGATCATCAGCGGGCTGCTCGGCGCACCGCGCCAAGACTGGCAATTGTTCTCCGACTGGGCCGACGACATCTTCAAGCTGCTCACCTGGAACGTCGCCAACGACGCTCCGGTCATTATGGCGGCCTTCGACGAACTCGACGCCTACCTCGAGGACATGATCGCCCGGCGGCGCCACAACCTCAGCGACGACCTGATCTCCGAGCTTATTCGCGCCGAGGACGACGGAGACCGACTCACCGCCGGCGAGCTACTCATGCTCGCCGAGGCCCTGCTGATGGCAGGCACCGACACCACCCGTAATCAGTTGGCTGCCGCCGTGCAGGATTTGTGCGACCACCCCGAGCAGTGGGCCCTCCTTGCTGCGCATCCCGAACTCGCACCACAGGCAGTCGAGGAGCTCATGCGCCATAGCCCGGTCGTTTTCGGCACCATCCGCAAGGCTGTCGAGGACGTCGAACTCGACGGCGTGCGGGTGCCCGCCGGCACGCACGTGATCGTCAACACCGCCGCCGCGAACCGCGACCCCGCCGTCTTCGACGATCCCGACCGCCTCGACATCACCCGCGAGGGGCCGGCGACCATGCTCACGTTCGGCGGCGGCATTCACTACTGCCTGGGAGCACACCTCGCCCGAGCCGAACTCGCCGAAGCGCTGACCGTCATCACGCGCCGCATGCCCAACCCGCGGCGCAGCGGCCCCGCCCCCTGGAAGCCACTTCTCGGGATCTCAGGACCAACAACCCTGCCTATCGAATTCGACACCGGAGACTGAACCCGCCGGACATTAACGGCTGCGGTGGACAACGTCACTAAGGATGCGTCTTTTACTGTGCGACAGCGCCTTTCGCCGCGGCGTGTCAAAAGATGTACTGGCCGGCGCGCTGATTCCTCGACCGGCAGAAGACGAGCAACGTAGGCTGTGGCCGTGACAGACCGGATGTCCCAGCCCGTCGGCCGGCGTGACCTCCTCGGAATCTCGATAACGGCAGCCGGTGTGATCGCCCTGTCGGCGTGCGGCAGCCCGCCACCCAAGCCCGGACCAGGCACCCGATGCACAGGATGTGCCGGTCACGCCGCCCGAGGATCTGATGCGCGAGCATGGCGTGCTCAAGCGCATCTTGCTGATCTATCGAGAAGGCATCCGCCGCCTGCAGGCCGACGAGCAGGATCCATCGCATGCGCTGAATGCCAGCGCAGGCATTATCCGCAGTTTCATCGAGGACTACCACGAACACCTCGAAGAGCAATACGTCTTCCCAAAGTTGGAACAGGCGGGCCGACTTACCGATATCACCAGCGTGTTGCGCGTTCAGCACCAGCGCGGCCGCGCGCTCACCGATCGGATGCTCAGTGCCACAACTGGAGTGGCTGCGCTCGATCAGCCTGCGCGAGAAGCATTGGTACACGACATGTCGGCGTTCATCCGGATGTATGAGCCGCACGAGGCGCGCGAAGACACTGTCGTTTTCCCGGCGTTGCGGGATGTGCTGCCGCCTAAGGAGTTTCGTGATCTTGCTGAACGCTTCGAAGACGAGGAGCACCAGCGGTTCGGTCAGGCCGGCTTCCAAGGGGTGGTGGCAAGGGTCGCCGATATCGAAAAGAGCCTCGGCATCTACGACCTGAGCCAGTTCACCGCGACTTAACTACGGTTTGTCCGACTTGGTCAGTTCGTTGCCCCACACCGACTGGGCGCCGGAGTCGCCGATACGAACCACCTGCACGATGGAGGCGGCGCCCACTGCGATCGCGAGGACGGCAACCGCCAGGTTGGCTTCCATTCCCGGTTTGACCGATCGGCCTTCACGCCAGTGCACCAGCGCCAACGCGATGGCGACGACAAGCATCGCGATCGAAAAGTAGATCATCCAGCCAGCGCGCTCAGCATGGGTGTTCAAGATGTCGCTGTGATCGCGTTCTCGGTCATACAACCACCCGCCGGCATTTACGGTGACCGGCGTCAGCGCGGTGGTCACAACGGCGAAGGCGAGCACAAGCCAGACCAGGCGCCGCCGCGCGCCCGGCCACAACGCGCACAGAATTTCCAGCAGTGCCGTCAACGGCGCCAACACCACCAGGGCGTGCACGAGCAGCACGTGGGCGGGCAGCCCCGAGATCGTGGTCAACGTCAACGCGCACTCCTCAACCAGCTAGTTCGATCAGTTGCCGCGACTACTTCCTACACTGTGCCGGTGCGCCTTGTCTTTGCCGGCACCCCCGAACCCGCGCTGCCCGCGCTGCGGAGTCTCATCGAATCGCCGCGCCACGATGTGATCGCAGTGCTGACCCGGCCGGACGCCGCGTCGGGACGTCATGGCAGGCCGCAGCCCTCACCGGTGGCCCGCCTGGCACTCGAGCAGGGCATCCCGGTGCTGCGCCCGCAGCGGCCCAACACCGCCGAGTTCGTCGCCGAGCTGTCACAACTGGAACCCGACTGCTGCCCGGTGGTCGCTTATGGCGCGCTGCTCGGCGACGAGTTGCTCGCGATGCCGTCACGCGGCTGGGTCAACCTGCACTTCTCACTGCTGCCCGCCTGGCGCGGGGCGGCCCCGGTCCAGGCGGCGATCGCCGCAGGCGACACCGTCACCGGCGCCTCGACGTTCCAGATCGAATCCGGCTTGGATTCCGGACCGGTCTACGGTGTGGTCACCGAGGCGGTCCGCCCGATTGACACCGCGGGGGATCTGCTTGACCGGCTGGCGATTTCGGGTGCGGCGCTGCTGTCGACCACGATGGACGGCATCGCCGACGGGGCACTGGTACCGGTCCCGCAGTCGACCGACGGGGTCAGTATCGCGCCCAAGATCACCGTCGAGCAGGCCCGGGTGCGCTGGGACCTTCCGGCCGACGTCGTCGAGCGACGGATCCGCGCCGTTACGCCCAATCCGGGGGCGTGGACCGTGGTGGGCGACCTGCGGGTCAAACTGGGGCCGGTGTATATCGATACCGACAATCCCGGGCATCCAAAACCTCTGTCGCCCGGCGAAATTCAGGTCGACCGCCGACAGCGTGCGGATCGGCACCGGCTCGCAGCCGGTGCGGCTGGGCCAAGTCCAGGCACCGGGAAAGAAGGTCATGAACGCCGTCGACTGGGCCAGGGGAGCCCGTCTCGACCCGTCCATGCGAGCGTCATGAGGCCGCCTCAGGACAGATCGCCGCGCAACCGACCGACCGCGCGCCCGACACAGCGATCGGCTCGGCCGCCGAGACGCCGGCCGCTGGACCCGGCCCGCCAGGCCGCGTTCGATGTACTCCGGGCGGTGAGCGAACGCGACGCATACCCCAACCTGCTGCTGCCAGTCCTGTTGCGGCAACGGGGGATCAGTGGTCGCGACGCCGCATTCGCCACCGAGCTGACCTACGGCAGCTGCCGCGTTCGCGGTCTGCTCGACGCGATCATCGCTGCGGCCGCGGGTCGTTCACCGGATACCATCAACCCGATCCTGCTCGACCTGCTACGGCTCGGGACATATCAGCTGCTGCGCACCCGCGTCGACGCACACGCCGCCGTCTCGACCACCGTCGAGCAAGCAGGACTTGAATTCGACTCGGCGCGTGCAGGTTTCGTCAACGGGGTGCTGCGCACGATCAGCACCCGCGACGAGCAGTCCTGGGTCGACGAGCTGGCGCCCGACCGGTCGACCGACCCGATCGGGCACGCCGCTTTCGTGCATGCTCACCCGCGCTGGATCGCGCAGGCGTTCGTCGACGCGCTGGGTGCGGCCGCCGGTGAACTCGACGCCGCCCTGGCCGCCGATGACGAGCGACCCCTGGTGCACCTGGCGGCCCGGCCGGGCGTGCTGACTGCCGACGATCTGGCCACTGCCGTGCATGGCACCGTGGGCCGGTATTCGCCGTACGCGGTTTACCTGCCCGCAGGTGACCCCGCGCAACTGCCCGCGGTGCGTGACGGCCAAGCCCTGGTGCAGGACGAGGGCAGCCAATTGGTCGCCCGCGCAATGACTCTGGCGCCGGTGGCCGACGACGCGGGCCGGTGGCTGGACCTGTGCGCCGGCCCGGGCGGCAAGACCGCGCTGCTGGCCGCGCTGGGCACCGGCTCGGGGGCCCGGGTCACGGCGGTGGAGCCGTCCGAACACCGCGCCGATCTGGTCGTCGAGAACACCCGCGGCCTGCCGGTCGAGGTGGTGCGGGTCGACGGGCGCCACACCGGGCTCGACCCGAGTTTCGACCGGGTGCTGGTCGACGCGCCGTGCACCGGCCTGGGTGCGCTGCGGCGCAGGCCCGACTCGCGCTGGCGGCGTCAGCCCGCCGACATCCCAGCGCTGGCCCGGCTGCAACGCGAGTTGCTGGCGGCTGCGATCGCGCTGACCCGGCCCGGCGGTGTCGTTGTGTATGCCACCTGCTCGCCGCATCTGGCTGAGACGGTCGGGGTGATCGGTGACGCGCTGCGCCGTCATCCGGTGTCTGCGCTGGATATCCGGCCGTTGTTCGAGCCTGTGCCGGATCTGGGCGAGGGCCCCTACGTCCAGTTGTGGCCGCATCGGCACGGCACCGACGCGATGTTCGCTGCGGCCCTGCTCAAAGTCGCCCCCCAGTAAGCTCACGTTCATGTCAGACAACGTCGACCGCCCGCTGATCGCGCCGTCGATTCTGGCCGCAGATTTCGCCCGGCTGGCCGACGAGGCCGCCGCTGTCGAAGGCGCTGACTGGTTGCATGTCGACGTGATGGACGCCCATTTCGTGCCGAACCTGACCCTCGGGCTGCCGGTGGTGGAAAGCCTGTTGGCCGCCAGTGACATTCCGATGGATTGCCATCTGATGATCGACGACCCCGACCGCTGGGCACCGCCGTACGCCGAGGCGGGCGCCTACAACGTCACCTTCCACGCCGAGGCCACCGACAATCCGGTCGCCGTCGCCCGTGACATCCGCGCCGCCGGTGCGAAGGCGGGGCTGAGCATCAAGCCCGGCACCGCGCTTGAGCCCTACCTGGAGATCCTGAAGGACTTCGACACCTTCCTGGTGATGTCGGTCGAGCCTGGTTTTGGCGGTCAGTCCTTCATTCCCGAAGTGCTGAGCAAGGTCCGCACGGTGCGCAAGATGGTCGACTCCGGCGAATTGACGATCCTGGTGGAGATCGACGGCGGCATCAACGCCGACACCATCGAGCAGGCCGCCGAGGCCGGCGTCGACTGCTTTGTCGCCGGATCGGCGGTGTACGGCGCGCAGGACCCGGCGGCCGCGGTCGAGGCACTGCGGCGACGGGCCCGTGCCGCGTCGCCGCATCTGCGCCGATGAGTCGCGCCGACGACGATGATGCCGGCTTAGCCGGGATCGAGCAGTGGCGCCAATGAGTGTGGAGGCGGCCATCAGCTACGACGCCGCCATGCAACTGGCGGTCGAGCACGCCGACCTGGTGAAGGGGAGTACCTACCCCAATCCTCCGGTCGGAGCGGTCATCTTGGACCGAGACGGCCGGGTCGCCGGTGTCGGCGGGACGCAACCGGTGGGCAGGGCCCATGCCGAGGTGGTGGCGCTGCGCCGGGCAGGACGGCTGGCCGCCGGCGGCACCGCGGTCGTCACGCTGGAGCCGTGCAACCACCACGGCAAAACCCCGCCGTGCGTGGACGCACTGCTGGACGCCGGCGTCGCGACGGTGGTTTACGCGGTTACCGACCCGAATCCGACCGCGGCCGGCGGTGCGGCGCGCCTGGCCGCCGCCGGTGTGCGCGTCGTCAGCGATGTGCAAGCCGATCTGGTCGCGACCGGACCGCTGCGGGAATGGCTGCACCGCCAGCGCACCGGCTTACCGCACGTGACGTGGAAGTACGCCACCAGCATCGACGGGCGCAGCGCGGCCGCCGACGGCTCGAGCCAGTGGATCACCAGCGAGGCAGCGCGTGCCGACCTGCACCGCCGGCGGGCGGCTGCCGACACGATCGTGGTGGGGACCGGCACGGTGCTCGCCGACAACCCGACGTTGACCGCCCGGCGGGCCGACGGCAGCCTGGCCGACCGTCAACCGCTGCGCGTGGTGGTGGGTAGACGCGAAATACCTCCAGAGGCAAACGTTCTCAACGACGACTCGCGCACTATGGTGATTCGCACCCGAGACCCGGCTGAAGTGCTCAAGGCGCTGTCGGATCGCACCGACGTGCTGCTCGAGGGCGGGCCCACGCTGGCCGGGGCGTTCCTGCGAGCGGGGACGATCGACCGCATCCTGGCCTACGTCGCGCCGATCCTGCTGGGCGGACCGATCACCGCGGTCGACGACGTCGGGGTGCCGAGCATCGCCCGGGCGCTGCGCTGGCGCTACGACGGGGTCGAACGGGTCGGGCCGGATCTGCTGCTGAGCCTGGCGCCGCGGCCGGACCGATAGATCCGGGGCGCGACGGGCTCCGAGTCCACGGCCTCCGGCTCGTCGGCATGCACGTGCCTACTGCTGATCAGCAGACCGAACAATGCACCCACCACGCAGACGACCACGGTGACCTGGAAGATCTCGCCGTACATTCCGGCGAAGGCTTGGCGGTACAGGGTGGCCTGGTGCAAGAGCCGCTCAGCAAGGCTGGCGTTGGCCGGAACTTCGGACGCCAGTTTCGCGACGAGTTGCGGCAGCCGGTAGAAGCCCCACGCACTCAGCGCGGCCACCCCGATCAGCATGCCCGTCATCCGCGCCACCACCACCGCCGCTGAGGCGATGCCGTGCTGTGCTGAGGGCACCACCCGCAAGCTGGCCGATGTCAGCGGAGCGATCACCAGACCCAATCCGATGCCGGCGATGGCCAGGTCGGTGTCCAACGCGGGCAGCGACAGCAGGCCGAAAATGCTGTGATGCTCGCTCAATAAGTCCACCGACCACTTCGAGATCAGCCAGTAACCACCGGCGGCGATCAGCAGCCCCGCGAAGGCCACCGGCCGGTCGCCGAGTCTGGTCGCGATCCCGCCTCCCACCAACGCGCCGATCGGCAGCGCTGCCAGGAACCACAGCAGCATCATGGCGGCGTGGTCCTGGTCCTTGCCGAGCACGCCCTGGGCGAAGAGCTCCACGTCGACCAGCGTCACCATCAACGCCGCGCCTGCGCACAGCGAGGCGCCGAGCGCGGACAGGAACGGCCGGAAGTGCACCCCGGCGGGCTCGATGAGCTTGGTTCGCGAAAAGCGTTCCCAGACAATGAATATCACCGCGGCAATGACTGCCGCGACGATCAGCGGCGGGCCGTAGCTGGGCAGCGCGTGCTTGCCATCGGGATTGGCGTTGTACAGACCGATGACCGCCAAACCCAGGGTGATCGCCAGCAGCAGTCCGCCGATCAGGTCGATCTTTTCCGGCTCGGCGCTGCGGTCTCGCGACGGCAGGCTGAAATGGATCATCACCATCGCGGCCAGCGCCAGTGGCACGTTGATCCAGAACACGTCCTGCCAGCGGCTCGTCAGCCAGACGATGAAGATTCCGTAGAGCGGGCCGAGCACGCTGCCCAGCTCCTGAGCGGCGCCGATGCCGCCGAGTACTCCGGCGCGGTTGCGCTGGGCCCATAGGTCAGCGCCCAGCGCGAGCGTCACCGGCAGCAAGGCGCCGCTGGCCACGCCCTGGATGGTGCGGCCCACCACCAGCACATCCAGATCGGTGGACAGCGCCGTGATCACCGACCCGATGAGGAAGGTGGCCAGGCTGACTTGCAGCAGCAGCTTGCGGCCGAATCGATCGGATGCCCGGCCCAGCAGTGGCATCGCAGCGATGTAGCCCAGCAGATACCAGGTGATGATCGGGGTGATGCGCTGCAGGTGATTGATCGGGATGCCGATGGTGCCGATGATGTCGCGCATGATGGTGACCACGACGTAGGTGTCGAGGGCACCGAGCAGTACGGCAAGGCTTCCGGCGCTGATCGCGACTCCGCGCCCGGCGTGCGGTGCCGTCATCCGGCCACTGGGGGTTTGGTGACCTGGACCGGCGCGTTCCAGTTCGACAGCGTCATCTGAACCGAGTTGCCCGGGGTCTGCTCCAACTGGACCTGGACCAACTGGTGATCACCGTTCTCCTCGATCCAGGCAGTGGCCGGTGCCGGCTGGGTGGCCTTCATTTGCGGCGCAAGTCCATTCACCGCGTCCGCCGAGGCGGTGCCGGTGACCTTGATGGTGGTCTGTCCGTTGACGGTTTCCCGAGACTGGGACTTCGGGTTGCTGAGGTTGGCCAAGATGTTGGCCAGACCGGTGTCCGGTTTGAGGATCGAAGAAGGGTCGTAGATCGCGGCCGCCGGTCCAAAGCTTTCCCACTGGCCGGGGCTCAGCGCTGCGTACAAGGTTCCGTTGTCGACCACGAACTGGGCGTCGATGTCGGAACCACCAAAGGTGATGTTGGCGTTGCCCTGAGCGGAGGTGGCTGGTGTGGTGGTCAGGTCGCCGGTAAGGGTTTTGACGGGAAGATGCTTGATCTTGCCGTTCACCGTCAGCACCAGGTGCACGCTCGTGACGTTTTTTGTGGTCTGGCTGGACTCCTTGACCAGGGTGGCCGCGTCCGGCAGCGCAGCGCCGGATTGTTTGGAGGACGACGAGCAGCCGCTGACCAGAGCGGCCGCGATGGAGAGGGCGGCAAGAACGGCGAGAATTGGGCCAATGCGGCGCGGCGTCTGCATAGTTTGCATCGTAGAGGGTGCGGCTGACCCGGCTGCGAAGCGCAAGGGTACGGCGGCGTCGCGCGAGACAGCGGGACTCATTAGCCTGAGGCGATGTTCACCGGAATCGTCGAGGAATTGGGTGAGGTCGTCGGCAAGGACGACCTGGGCGATTCCGCCCGCTTCACCATCCAGGGTCCCGTGGTTACCGCCGATGCCGGTCACGGCGATTCGATCGCCGTCAACGGCGTGTGCCTGACGGTGGTCGAGGTGCTGCCGGGGGGCCAGTTCACCGCCGACGTGATGGGCGAGACGCTGAACCGGTCCAGTTTGGGTCGGCTGGTCGCGGGCAGCCCGGTCAACCTCGAGCGCGCCGCGGCGATCAACAGTCGGCTCGGTGGGCACATCGTGCAAGGACACGTCGACGGCACCGGGCAGATCCTGACCCGCTCACCCGCCGAGCACTGGGAGGCGGTCCGGATCGGTCTGCCCACCGAACTGGCCCGCTATGTCGTCGAGAAGGGCTCGATCACCGTCGACGGCATTTCGCTGACGGTCTCCGGACTCGGAGACGACTGGTTTGAGGTGTCCCTGATTCCGACCACCCGCGAGCTGACCACGTTGGGCCAGGCTCCGCCTGGAACACCGGTCAACCTCGAAGTCGACGTCATCGCGAAGTATGTTGAGCGGCTGCTGCAAGCAAAGTAAGCCGACGCAGAGGTCTTAGGACGGCGCACCTGGGGGTGCCTCCGGCGGTGCGGGAGGTGGATTGGAAGGTTGGTGGCGACGATGATGGCTGTTGTTCGGTCCGTCGATAACCGGGACAGGCGGCTGCGGTGGCGGCCCTGGCGCGGCGTGCCCTAGCGGGGCCGGACCGACGAGCATTGCGGCTACAAACAGCGCGACGGCCAGCTTGCAGCTACGCCGAGGAGGCAGTACAAGCTCTTTGCCGACGGCCGCCTTGCCCATGCTGGCGAGTTTAGTTGCGACACTGACGTAATGGCCAGGTCTTTCCAGCTAAACCTGTCAAGTTGTGGATGCCCCTGGAAACGGTGCGACGCCCTAAACGGGCGACGCCCGCTCCGCCAATCGGCGAAGCGGGCGTCGTGTGAGGTGACTCTTTACAGCGGGATCCAGACTCCGAAGAAGTTGAAGCCCCACTGGTTGAACCCGGGATTCCAGATCGGGTTTTCGTTGTAGCCCCAGTAGTTGATCGGGCCGTAATTCCACGGACCACCGGGTGGGGGCAGCGGCCTGTCCCATGCCGGCCGAGGTGGCTCGCCTGCACCCCAGGGTGCGGGTCCGTCTCCCCAGGGGGCGCCGTGGAAGTAGCCGCGCTGGTCGTCGCCGTGCCAAGGACCGCCAGGCCCGCCGGGACCGCCCGGTCCGTGCATTCCAGGTCCGCCCGGTCCGCCGGGTCCGTGGTCGCCCGGTCCGCCGGGTCCGCCAGGTCCGTGGTCGCCCGGTCCGCCGGGCCCACCAGGTCCGTGGCCACCGGGTCCGCCCGGTCCGCCGGGTCCGTGGTCGCCCGGTCCTCCTGGCCCACCGGGTCCGCCCGGTCCGCCCGGCGCGTTGCCTCCGCCGCCTCCACCCGGGTCGCGGGGTGCAGGTCCGGCGTGGTTAGCCGCGGGCGGCGCGCTGTGGGTGCCGCCGGAACCGGCTGGCGGCCCGGGAGCCGCGCTGGCCGCACCTGCGCCAACACCCAACGCGGCGGCGCCCAGGGCGCCGGCGATGGTAGCCCCGGCCATTAGTTGTTTCAGTTTCATGGTCCTTCACCTGTCTACTTGGGTATTCGGTGGACGCTTGACCCCCGTCGTATCCAAACGCTAGATAGCCTCGCTATGGATCAGCTGTGAGCGTCCCCTGGAAAACTTCTGCACATTTGCTCGAAGCGAGTCGGCCTGATGAACGTGTCCGCTCAGTGAGCCATGGCAATAACCACGGCAACGTGGTGGTTCATACTGGATGCAACACCTGAGGGCTTCAGGTGCGTTTCTCCCTACGAGGTGGCAGCGATGACCAGGTTGGACTCGGTCGAGCGCGCGATCGCCGACATCGCTGCCGGCAAGGCTGTCGTCGTCGTCGACGACGAGGATCGCGAAAACGAGGGAGACCTCATCTTTGCGGCCGAGAAGGCCACCCCGGAGTTGGTGGCGTTCATGGTGCGCTACACGTCGGGATACCTGTGCGTGCCGTTGGCCGGCGAGATCTGCGACCGCCTCGGTCTGCTGCCGATGTATGCGGTGAACCAGGACAAGCACGGCACCGCCTATACCATCACGGTCGACGCGAAAAACGGTGTGGGAACCGGAATTTCAGCGTCGGATCGCGCAACGACGATGAAGTTGCTGGCTGACCCGGGCAGCGTCGCAGAGGATTTCACCCGGCCCGGGCACGTCGTTCCGTTGCGCGCCAAGGACGGTGGTGTACTGCGGCGACCCGGCCACACCGAAGCCGCCGTTGACCTGGCCCGGATGGCCGGCCTGTCGCCGGCCGGGGCGATCTGTGAAATCGTCAGCCAGAAGGACGAAGGCGCGATGGCGCAGACCGACGAACTGCGGGTCTTCGCCGACGAACACGGTCTTGCGCTGATCGCCATCGCCGACCTGATCGAGTACCGCCGCAAGCACGAGAAGCACATCGAGCGGATCGCCGAGGCCCGCATCCCGACCCGGCACGGCGAATTCCGTGCGGTCGGATACGCCAGCATCTACGAGGACGTCGAGCACGTGGCTCTGGTCCGCGGCGAGATTGCCGGACCCCACTACGACGGCGACGACGTGCTGGTCCGGGTGCACTCGGAATGCCTGACCGGGGACGTCTTCGGCTCACGCCGGTGCGACTGCGGGCCGCAACTGGACGCCGCGATGGCGATGGTCGCGCGCGAAGGCCGGGGTGTGGTGCTCTACATGCGCGGTCATGAAGGCCGCGGCATCGGTCTGATGCACAAGCTGCAGGCCTATCAGCTGCAAGACGCCGGCGACGACACCGTCGACGCCAACCTCAAACTCGGATTGCCCGCCGACGCGCGGGACTACGGGACCGGGGCCCAGATCCTGGTGGACCTCGGGGTCCGCTCGATGCGGCTGCTGACCAACAATCCCGCCAAACGTGTCGGTTTGGACGGATACGGGCTGCACATCATCGAGCGGGTGCCGTTGCCGGTGCGAGCCAACGCGGAGAACATCCGGTATCTAATGACCAAGCGTGACCGGATGGGTCATGACCTCGTCGGCCTGGACGACTATCACGAATCCATGCATCTACCAGGCGAATTCGGTGGTGCCCTATGATTCGTTGGCGCTTATGAGCGGTGGCGGCGTGCCCGACATCGCACCACTGGACGCCTCCGCGGTGAAGCTGGCGATCGTGGCCAGTACGTGGCACACCCAAATCTGCGACGCTCTGCTCGACGGCGCCCGCAAGATCGCCTCCGAATGGGGCGTGGACAGCCCGACGGTGGTCCGGGTGCTCGGCGCGATTGAGATTCCGGTGGTCGCGCAGGCGTTGGCCCGCGATCACGACGCCGTCGTGGCGCTGGGCGTGGTGATCCGCGGGCAGACACCGCATTTCGATTACGTGTGCGACGCGGTAACTCAGGGCTTGACCCGCGTGTCGCTGGATGAGTCCACACCGGTTGCCAATGGTGTGCTGACGACGAACAACCAAGAGCAGGCGCTCGACCGTGCCGGGCTGCCGACATCGGCCGAGGACGCCGGCGCTCAGGCGACGGCGGCGGCGCTCAACACCGCGCTGACCCTGCGCGATCTGCGCCGAAAGTCGTGACCGCTAAGCCGAACCGGGGCAACTGGGATGCGCAGGTCCGTCCCCATCTGACACCCTATTTCGCCTACACGGCCGCGTTTGTCATCGTCGCGGCACACGTCGTGGTGGGCCTGCTGCTCAAGATCAAGTCCAGTGGCGTGATCTTCCAGACCGCCGATCAGGTGGCGATGGCGGGGCTGGGTTTTGTTCTTGCCGGACTCATGCTGCTGTTCGCCCGGCCGCGGCTGCGGGTCGGCGCTGCGGGGTTGTCGGTGCGCAATCTGCTCGGCGACCGCCTGGTGCCGTGGTCGGATGTGGTCGGTGTGTCGTTTCCCGCCGGCGCACGCTGGGCGCGTATCGATCTAGCTGACGACGAGTACATCCCGCTGATGGCGATTCAGGCCGTCGACAAGGACCGCGCGGTGGACGCCATGGACACCGTGCGCATAATGCTGAGCCGCTACCGGCCGGATCTGCCGCCGCGCTGACCATTTGGCTAGAGCCGACTCGCGGCGAAAGTCGCGGCCTGACGAACCATCCCGGACTGCACATATTGACCGTGCGCCGACCAATTCTCGCCGTCTGAGCAAGCCGGATCAGATGGCATACACAAGTCGATGGCCTTAGCCCCATACAGCGGGCTGATCGCGGTTAGCGGCCCGCCCGGACCTTTACTCGATGGATTCCCGAAGACGGCTACCGCGGCGACGTGGTCAGCCACCTTGGGTGGCATCGGCGCGGGGACTAGGCCGAAGGGCAATGGCACACCGGCCGAGGTGATGACATCGATCACGGCCGCGCCTAGGGAATATCCGACGAGCACCATCCTGGTGTTGGGACAGTTCGCGGCCGTGTACTGGACATGAGCGCTCGCGTCATTAGCACCGGCGGAGGCGGTATTAGAGAGATCGTGGGGGGAAGGATTAGAGAGAACGTGGGTGGAAGGGTAGTTGACCGCGTAGACCCCGACGGACCTCCCGCCAACTTGCGAGCGCAGCGAGTCGACGAACGCTTCTCCGACCCAGCCAACACCGGGTGGATCACCGGAGCCGCGGGCGGATACCACCTCGATGTCGGGGCATGGATCAGCCAAGGTGGAAGGAATGCTGACCGCTGCATTCAGCAGTGCCAAGGTTGTCACCACTGCAGCGCCAAGGACACAAGCGATCTGGCGTGCGCTCACGTCGTCAATGCTGACATATTTCGTGCAGCGTCATACCACCGCTCAGATCGCCGACTGCGGGCATGAAACCAAGGGCAGGCGTGGCAGCCCCGCCAGCGCCGTCGCGATCGCGTTAGCGCTTAGGCGGGTGAATCAGAGACTATTCAGCACTCAGTAAGTATTCAATCAGGCTCGACGAGTCGCCGCCCTTCTAACGGCTACTAGCCTGGACACGTGGCTGATCCCGCGACGTACCGCCCTGCTCCCGGGTCGATCCCGGTCGAGCCCGGCGTGTACCGATTCAGCGACCAGCACGGACGGGTGATCTATGTCGGCAAGGCCAAAAGCCTGCGCAGCCGATTGACGTCGTACTTCGCCGACGTCGCAAGCCTGCACCCGCGCACCCGGCAGATGGTGACCACCGCCGCCAAGGTCGAGTGGACCGTGGTCAACACCGAGGTCGAGGCGCTGCAGCTGGAATACAACTGGATCAAGGAGTTCGACCCCCGGTTCAACGTCCGTTACCGCGACGACAAGTCGTACCCGGTGCTCGCGGTGACCCTCAACGAGGAATTCCCACGGCTGATGGTGTATCGGGGCCCGCGCCGGAAAGGTGTCCGCTATTTCGGGCCGTACTCGCATGCCTGGGCCATCCGGGAGACCCTGGATTTGCTGACCCGGGTCTTCCCGGCGCGCACCTGCTCGGCTGGAGTATTCAAGCGGCACAACCAAATCGATCGTCCGTGTCTGCTGGGCTATATCGACAAGTGCTCGGCGCCGTGCATCGGGCGGGTCAGCGCCGAGCAGCATCGCCAGATCGTGATGGACTTCTGCGACTTCCTGTCCGGTAAGACCGACAGGTTTGCCCGCGGCCTCGAACAGCAGATGCACGCCGCGGCGGCAGATCTCGATTTCGAACGCGCCGCGCGATTGCGCGACGACCTGGGGGCGCTGAAGCGGGCCCTGGAGAAACAGGCCGTGGTACTCGGCGACGGCACCGACGCTGATGTCGTGGCGTTCGCCGACGACGAGCTGGAAGCCGCGGTCCAGGTGTTCCACGTCCGCGGTGGGCGGGTTCGTGGGCAGCGGGGCTGGATTGTCGAAAAGAGCGCGGACGCGGGTGATTCGGGACAGGAGCAGTTGGTCGAGCAGTTCCTGACCCAGTTCTACGGCGAGCAGGCCGAACTCGACGGCGCCGCCGACGAGTCCACCAACCCGGTCCCTCGCGAGGTGCTGGTGCCATGCCTGCCGTCCAACTCCGGGGAGTTGGCTACCTGGCTGTCGGAGCTGCGCGGTTCGCGGGTGGCATTGCGGGTGCCCCGCCGCGGCGATAAGCGTGCACTGGCCGAAACCGTACAGCGCAACGCCAAAGACGCCTTGCAGCAGCACAAGCTGAAGCGGGCTGGCGACTTCACCGCCAGATCTGCTGCGCTGCAGAATATTCAGGAAGCGCTGGGTTTGGCCGACGCGCCGCTGCGGATCGAATGCGTGGATATCAGCCATGTGCAGGGAACCGACGTGGTCGGTTCCCTGGTGGTGTTCGAGGACGGGCTGCCGCGAAAGTCCGATTACCGCCACTTCGCGATCCGGGAAGCCGCCGGACACGGGCGTTCCGACGATGTCGCGTCGATCGCCGAGGTGACTCGTCGTCGCTTCATGCGGCACCTGAACGACCAGGAAGATCCGAAAGTCCTTTCACCCGAAGGAAAATCGCGCCGATTTGCCTATCCGCCCAATCTGTATGTCGTTGACGGCGGCGCTCCGCAGGTGAATGCCGCCAGCGCAGTCCTCGATGAACTGGGAATCACCGACGTCGCGGTAATCGGCCTGGCCAAGCGGTTGGAGGAGGTATGGGTGCCGTCGGAGCCCGACCCGATCATCTTGCCGCGCAACAGCGAGGGTTTGTACTTGCTGCAGCGAGTGCGCGACGAAGCCCACCGCTTCGCCATCAACTACCACCGCAGCAAACGGTCCAAGCGGATGACGGCCTCGGCGTTGGATGCGGTGCCGGGGTTGGGCGAGCATCGCCGCAAGGCACTGGTTGCCCATTTCGGGTCACTGGCCCGCCTCAAGGAGGCTACGGTCGACGAGATCATCTCCGTTCCGGGCATCGGGGTCGCGACGGCGACTGCGGTGCTCGACGCACTGCGGGGCGGCGACGGATCGGATGCTGCGGCACAGGACCGGGTCGCTGAACGGGCATCGGGATGACGGGTGAGGGGATGGACGGGGCGAATCAGGGTGGGGCGCCGGGCAATGTCGAGCCTGCGGAGGAAACCGTGAGTCAGGCCGACAACCACAGTGGCGCAAACGGATCCGGTACCGACGTGGTGTTGGTTACCGGTCTGTCGGGGGCCGGACGCAGCACGGCCGCCAAGGTGCTCGAGGACCTCGGCTGGTATGTCGCTGACAACCTGCCACCCCAGCTGATCACCCGGATGGTCGACCTCGGGCTGGCGGCGGGATCCCGGATCACGCAGTTGGCGGTGGTGATGGACGTCCGTTCCCGCGGGTTCACCGGCGACTTGGACTGGGTGCGCACCGAGCTGGCTACCCGCGACATCACCCCTCGGGTGTTGTTCATGGAGGCCTCCGACGACATGCTGGTGCGCCGCTACGAACAGAATCGCCGCAGCCACCCGCTGCAAGGCGAGCAGACGTTGGCCGAAGGGATCGCCGCCGAGCGCGGGATGCTCGCCCCGGTTCGCGCGACCGCCGACCTGATCATCGATACCTCGACGCTGTCGGTGCGCGAGCTGCGGGAAAGCATCGAACGGGCCTTCGGCGGCGAAACTGTCGCGCAGACCAGCGTCACCGTTGAGTCCTTCGGCTTCAAGTACGGCCTGCCCATGGACGCCGACATGGTGATGGACGTGCGATTCTTGCCCAATCCACACTGGATCGACGACCTGCGTCCCCACACCGGCCAACATCCCGCGGTCCGTGACTATGTGCTCGGCCAGACTGGCGCGGCGGAGTTCCTGGAGACTTACCATCGATTGCTGTCCCTGATTGTCGACGGCTATCGCAGGGAGGGGAAGCGCTACATGACCGTGGCGATCGGCTGCACCGGCGGCAAGCACCGCAGCGTCGCCATCGCCGAGGCATTAGCAGGGCTGCTCGAATCCGACGAGCAGCTGTCGGTGCGGGTGTTGCACCGGGATCTGGGCCGCGAATGAGCCGACGGATTGTCGCCCTGGGCGGAGGACACGGCTTGTATGCGACCCTGTCGGCAGCCCGGCGACTTACCCCGCACGTCACCGCCGTCGTCACCGTCGCAGACGACGGCGGCTCGTCGGGGCGGCTGCGCAGCGAACTCGACGTGGTGCCGCCCGGCGATCTACGAATGGCGTTGGCGGCGTTGGCTTCTGACAGTCCGCAGGGGCGACTGTGGGCGACGATCCTGCAGCATCGCTTCGGCGGCAGCGGTGCTCTGGCGGGCCACCCGATCGGCAACCTGCTGCTGGCCGGCCTGAACGAGTTGCTGGCCGATCCGGTCGCCGCGCTCGACGAAGTCGGCCGGGTCCTCGGTGTGCGGGGCCGGGTGCTCCCGATGTGCCCGATCGCGCTGCAGATCGAGGCCGACGTCTCCGGGCTGGAAGCTGACCCGCGAATGTTCCGGCTGATCCGCGGCCAGGTGGCGATCGCCACCACACCGGGAAAGGTGCGCCGCGTCCGGCTGCTGCCCGGCGATCCGCCGGCCACCCGGCAGGCCGTCGACGCGATCATGTCCGCCGACCTGGTCGTACTGGGGCCCGGCTCGTGGTTCACCAGCGTGATCCCGCACGTGCTGGTCCCCGGGCTGGCCGCGGCGCTGCAGGCGACCACGGCCCGCAGGGCGCTGGTGCTCAACCTGATGGCCGAGCCGGGGGAGACGGCCGGTTTCTCGGCGGAGCGTCATCTACACGTGCTGGCCCAGCATGCGCCGGACTTCACCGTCCACGACGTGATCATCGACGCCGAGCGGGTGCCGAGCGAGCGGGAGCGTGACCAGCTGCGGCGAACGGCGACGATGCTTCATGCCCAGGTTCAATTCGCAGATGTGGCCAGGCCTGGTACACCTTTACATGACCCGGGCAAGCTGGCCGCGGCGCTGGAAGGGGTAGGCGTGCGTGACACCGGTCAGCCGCCGCCTTCAGCGACGTCCACCGACGCGATGGCGATTGAGAAAGAACATCAGCAAACCGGAGCAGATGGACCGGGTCGCAACGGACCAAGGGGTGACGACGCGTGGCGATGACGGCCGAAGTCAAAGACGAGTTGAGCCGCCTGGTGGTGAGCTCGGTGAGCGCGAGGCGCGCCGAAGTGACCGCCCTGCTGCGGTTCGCCGGTGGTCTCCACATCGTGAGCGGCCGCGTGGTCGTTGAAGCCGAGTTGGATCTGGGCAGCATCGCGCGACGGCTTCGCAAAGACATCTTCGAGCTGTACGGCTACAACACGGTCGTGCATGTGTTGTCCGCCAGCGGAATCCGCAAGACCACGCGCTACGTGCTGCGAGTCGCCAACGACGGCGAGGCGCTGGCCCGCCAGACCGGCTTGCTCGACCTGCGCGGGCGCCCGGTGCGGGGGCTGCCCGCCCAGGTCGTCGGCGGCAGCATTGGTGACGCCGAAGCTGCTTGGCGTGGAGCCTTCTTGGCGCACGGTTCGCTCACCGAGCCAGGACGCTCTTCGGCGCTGGAAGTCAGCTGTCCCGGCCCGGAGGCCGCGCTGGCGCTGGTGGGTGCGGCGCGCCGGCTCGGTATCAGCGCCAAAGCCCGCGAGGTGCGTGGCGCTGACCGGGTGCTGGTGCGTGACGGCGAGGCGATCGGGGCGCTGCTGACCCGCATGGGCGCCCAGGACACCAGGTTGATCTGGGAGGAGCGGCGGATGCGCCGCGAGGTCCGGGCAACCGCTAACCGGCTGGCGAATTTCGACGACGCCAATCTGAGGCGCTCGGCCCGCGCCGCGGTGGCGGCCGCCGCCCGGGTGGAGCGGGCGCTGGAAATCCTCGGCGACACCGTGCCCGACCATCTATCCGCGGCAGGCAAGTTGCGCGTCGAGCACCGACAGGCCTCATTGGAAGAGCTGGGTCGGCTGGCCGACCCGCCGATGACGAAAGATGCTGTGGCCGGCCGTATTCGGCGATTGCTGTCGATGGCCGACCGTAAGGCGAAGGTCGACGGGATTCCCGACACCGAATCGGCGGTGACACCGGATCTTCTCGAAGACGCCTAAGGCCCATCGCGGTCTGCTGCGCAAGATTCGACACGCGGGCCTGGTGATGCCGCTACATTGTTTCTCGCCAACGGTGGCACACCTGAAACGAGGCCGTCATGGGATTCATCACCCCGGACCTTCCAGACGTCGACCCCGACACCTGGCACACGCTGCCGGCGGCCTCTCGGTTGCAGGTGGTGACCCGGCATTGGGTGGAGCATGGTTTCGGTACCCCGTCGGCGATCTATCTGCTGTACGTGTTCAAGATGGCCGCCTACGTCGCAGGTGCCGCCGCGGTCATTTCGCTGACCCCGGGTCTTGGCGGGCTGGGCCGTATCGGGGTGTGGTGGACGCAGCCGATCGTCTACCAGAAGGTCGTCATCTTCACCCTGCTGTTCGAGGTGCTGGGCTTGGGCTGCGGGTCCGGCCCGCTCACCGCGCGATTCTGGCCGCCGATCGGCGGCTTCCTGTATTGGTTGCGGCCCAAGACAATTCGGCTTCCGCCATGGCCGCACGAGGTTCCGTTCACCAAGGGTGATACCCGCACTATCGTTGACGTCGGCCTCTACGCGATAGTGCTGGCGTCCGGCGTCTGGGCGCTGTTGGCGCCCGGCCATGGCGGGTCCGGTCACCGCGAGCGGCGATGTCGGTTTGATCGATCCCGTTCTGGTGCTGCCGACGATCGTTGCCCTGGCACTGCTGGGTCTGCGCGACAAAACCATCTTCCTGGCCGCCCGCGGCGAGCACTACTGGCTGAAACTCTTGGTGTTCTTCTTCCCGTTCACCGACCAGATCGCCGCCTTCAAGATCATCATGCTCGGGCTGTGGTGGGGTGCGGCGACGTCCAAGCTCAATCACCACTTCCCGTACGTCGTCGCGGTGATGACGAGCAACAACGCGCTGCTGCGCGGCAAGGCATTCAACTGGTTGAAGCGCAGGCTCTACCGCGACCCGGTCAACGACTTACGCCCCTCTTGGATACCGAAGCTGATGGCCCACGTCGGCGGCACCACGGCGGAATTCATTGTGCCGGCGGTGCTGGTCTTCGTCGCCGACAGTCACCCGTGGCGGTGGTCCCTGATCGGCTTCATGGTGATCTTCCACCTCAACATCATTTCCAACCTCCCGATGGGAGTTCCGTTGGAGTGGAACGTGTTTTTCATCTTCTCGCTGTTCTACCTGTTCGGTCACTACAGCAGCATTTCGATCTACGACCTCAATTCGCCGCTGCTGTTGGCCATGCTGTTGGCGGCGCTCGTCGTGGTCCCGATTGTGGGAAATATGTTCCCGCAACAGATTTCGTTCTTGCCCGCATTGCGCTACTACGCAGGCAACTGGGCCTCGAGCGTGTGGTGCTTCCGTGCGGGGGTTGAGGACAAGATCGAAGCCGACGTCGTCAAGAGTTCGGCGCTGACCGCCAAACAGATAGCGAGGCTCTACGACCCGGCGACGGCCGAGATCATCAGCGACAAAGCGCGAGCCTTTCGGTCCATGCATGTCCACGGTCGCGCGCTCAACGGACTAGTGCCCCGCGCCCTGGGGGGAGAAGCGAACGAGGCGGACTACACGCTGCGCGAAGGCGAAACCGTCGCCGGGCCGCTCATCGGCTGGAATTTCGGTGAAGGCCACCTGCACAACGAGCAATTGGTGGAGGCGGTACAACGGCGCTGCGGGTTCGACGAGGGCGATCTGCGGGTGATCATCCTGGAAGGCCAACCGATCCAGACGCAAAAGCAGTGGTATCGCATCGTCGACGCAAAGACCGGGTTGATCGAGGAAGGCTATGTGGCGGTCGAGGACATGTTGGCGCGCCAACCCTGGCCCGAGCCCGGTGACGAGTTACCCGTGCACCCGGTGACACGGGGGGCCGACGCTGCACGATGACCAGCGCGGTCATCGTGGGTGAACCACCGCGATTCGCGGTGCATTCTCCCAGCTACTAGGCTGGCAGCGAGCATTTCGTCAGCCACGAAGGAGAGACACGTGACGGTCCGGGTAGGCATCAACGGCTTCGGTCGAATCGGGCGTAACTTCTACCGGGCCCTGCTGGCGCAGCAGGCCGAGGGCGCCGGCACCGACGTCGAGTTGGTAGCGGTCAATGACTTGACCGACAACGCGACGCTGGCGCATCTGCTCAAGTTCGACTCGATCCTGGGCCGGCTGCCCTACGACGTCAGCCTGGAGGGCGAGGACACCATCGTCGTCGGCAGCACCAAGATAAAGGCACTGGAGGTCAAAGAGGGACCAGCGGCCCTTCCCTGGGGCGACCTCGGCGTCGACGTCGTCGTCGAGTCCACCGGAATTTTCACCGCCGCCGCTAAGGCCAAGGGCCACTTGGACGCCGGAGCCAAGAAGGTGATCATCTCCGCGCCGGCCACCGACGAGGACATCACCATCGTGCTGGGCGTCAACGACGACAAGTACGACGGCAGCCAGAACATCATCTCCAACGCGTCGTGCACGACGAACTGCCTCGGGCCGGTGGCCAAGGTCCTCAACGACGAGTTCGGCATCGTCAAGGGCCTGATGACCACCATCCACGCCTACACGCAGGATCAGAACCTGCAGGACGGGCCGCACAAGGACCTGCGCCGCGCCCGGGCCGCGGCGCTGAACATCGTTCCGACGTCTACCGGTGCAGCCAAGGCGATCGGCCTGGTGCTGCCCGAGTTGAAGGGCAAGCTCGACGGCTACGCGCTACGGGTGCCGATTCCGACCGGCTCGGTCACCGACCTGACCGCCGACCTGTCCAAATCGGCCAGCGCCGCCGAGATCAACGCGGCGTTCAAGGCCGCCGCGGAAGGCAAGCTCAAGGGCATTCTCAAGTACTACGACGCCCCGATCGTCTCCAGCGACATCGTCACCGACCCGCACAGCTCGATCTTCGACTCGGGCCTGACCAAGGCGATCGACAACCAGGCCAAGGTGGTGTCCTGGTACGACAACGAATGGGGCTACTCCAACCGCCTCGTCGATCTGGTCGCGCTGGTCGGCAAGTCGCTGTAGCCGTGTCTATCCCTAACCTGGACGACCTTCTCGCACAGGGAGTTTCGGGTCGTGGCGTGCTGGTGCGGTCCGATCTGAATGTGCCGCTCAACGATGGTGTCATCAGCGACCCCGGCCGTATCACCGCGTCGGTACCCACGCTCAAGGCGCTCGCCGACGCCGGAGCCAAAGTGATCGTGACCGCCCATCTGGGACGTCCCAAAGGCGAGCCCGATCTGAAACTGTCGTTGGCGCCGGTCGCCGCGGCACTCGGTGAGCAGCTGGGCAGGGACGTGCAGTTGGCCGACGACGTCGTCGGTCGTGATGCGCGGGCCCGCGCCGAACGTCTGACCGACGGGGATGTCCTGCTGCTGGAAAACGTCCGCTTCGACCCCCGCGAAACCAGCAAGGACGACGGGGAGCGGCTGGCGCTGGCCAAAGAGCTCGTCGAATTGGTCGGACCCACCGGCGCTTTCGTCTCCGACGGGTTCGGTGTAGTACACCGCAAGCAGGCCTCGGTCTACGACGTCGCCACGTTGCTGCCGCACTACGCGGGCAAGCTGGTCGCCGAGGAGGTCAGCGTGCTCGAGCGGCTGACCAGTTCGACGCGGCGACCCTATGCCGTGGTGCTCGGCGGTTCGAAGGTGTCGGACAAGCTCGGGGTGATCGAGCAGCTGGCGACCAAGGCCGACAGCATTGTGATCGGCGGCGGGATGTGCTTCACATTCCTTGCCGCAGCTGGTGTTTCGGTGGGCACATCGCTGCTGCAGCCCGAGATGATCGAGACCTGCCGCCGATTGCTCGACACCTACGCCGACGTGATCCGGCTGCCGGTGGACATCGTGGTGGCCGAGAAGTTCGCCGCCGATTCGCCGCCGCAGCTCGTCGCCGCCGATGCGATCCCGGACGGCAAGATGGGGTTGGACATCGGGCCCGGGTCGGTGATCCGCTTCAGAACGCTGCTGTCCAACGCCGAGACCATCTTCTGGAACGGCCCGATGGGGGTCTTCGAGTTCCCGGCGTTCGCCGCCGGCACCAAGGGCGTCGCCGAAGTGATCGCCGGTGCGACCGCCAAGGGCGCGTTCAGCGTGGTCGGCGGCGGCGACTCGGCTGCGGCGGTGCGCGCGCTGGGCTTCCCCGAGAACAGCTTCTCGCACATCTCCACCGGCGGTGGGGCGTCGCTGGAATACCTTGAGGGCAAGACGCTGCCCGGCCTCGAAGTGTTGAGTAGCTGAGCGAAGGACGCCGATGAGCCGCAAGCCGCTGATAGCCGGCAACTGGAAGATGAACCTCAACCACTTCGAGGCGATCGCGCTGGTGCAAAAGATCGCGTTCTCGCTACCGGACAAGTACTTCGACAAGGTCGACGTCGCCGTCATCCCGCCGTTCACCGATCTGCGCAGCGTGCAGACCCTGGTCGACGGCGACAAGCTGCGGCTGACCTACGGCGCCCAGGACCTGTCGCAGCACGACTCCGGCGCCTACACCGGCGAGATCAGCGGCGCCTTTCTGGCCAAGCTGGGGTGCACGCATGTCGTCGTCGGCCACTCCGAGCGGCGCACCTACCACGACGAGGACGATGCGCTGGTGGCCGCCAAGGCCGCCGCCGCGCTCAAGCATGAGCTGACCCCGATCGTCTGCATCGGGGAACACTTGGAAGTCCGGGAGGCCGGCGAGCATGTCAGCCACTGCCAGGCTCAGCTGCGCGGGTCGTTGGCGGGGTTGTCTGCCGAGCAGATCGCTAAGGTCGTCATCGCCTACGAGCCGGTGTGGGCGATCGGTACCGGGCGGGTGGCCAGCGCCGCCGATGCCCAGGAGGTCTGCGCGGCCGTCCGCAAGGAACTGGGCACGCTGGCGTCACCGCAGATCGCCGACACCGTCCGGGTGCTCTACGGCGGCTCGGTCAATGCCAAAAACATCGGCGACATCGTCGCGCAGGACGACGTCGACGGCGCTCTGGTCGGCGGCGCATCGCTGGATGGCGAGCAGTTCGCGACGCTGTCCGCGATCGCCGCCGGAGGGCCGCTGCCGTAACCGGTGGGGCACGCGGGGCTGGTGGGGCATGTCGAGTTGACGATTGGCTGACGTCGCGTTTAGCTTAACGAAACCTCAGAGAAACACAGGGTCGCTAAGTTCTGGTGGTTACGCAGCGTCTACCCACGCCCCGGGAGGCAACCGCATGGCTGGTCGCGATAGCGCCAACAAGCAGTCACGCAACGCCACGGCGCGCCGCCGTTTGCTGTTCGGCATGGGTGCGGGCGCCGGGGTGTTTCTCGCCGCAGCAGCGATGGCGACGGGCTCGTTGGTCACCGCGGCCCCCGCCAAGGCCGACATCGACGCCCTTCTCGATCCGATCATCCAGCCCATCGTGACGTCGCTCAGCGATGCAATTGCCGGTTTCGATCCCGCTGCTGCTACGGATCTGACCAGCTGGACCGACAGCCTGCTCGCCAGCCTGAATTCGATCGATTTGGCACTTCCGACGACCGCAGAGTCGGCGGCCAGCGCCGCCTCGTCGACATCTGCGGCCGCGGCATCGGGCAGCTACGACATCCCGCTGACCGTCAACGAGGTCACCGAGCCGACCGTGCAGGCTACGATTGACGGCAGCTCGGCCCAGACGCTGCTCGTCGACACCGGATCCAGCGGCCTCGTCATCCCCTACACAGACCTCGGGCTGACACAACTGTTCGACCTCGGGTTCCCGACTGGCCTCGGCGAGAGCGGCTACAGCGGCGGGGTGGACTACCTCTATCTGACCTACGACAACGCGTCGGTCGACTACGGTGGCGTCCTCACCACTCCGAATACCCCCATCGAGGTAGAGTTCCTGTCCTGGCCGACATCGTTCAGCGCTGGCTCACCGTTGGACTTCCAGCAATTTCTTACGGATGACCAGGTAACCGGCATCCTGGGTGTCGGACCGACTGGCACGGGCCCGGCCACCAGCCCGTTGGAGTCGGTGGGCTTTAACGGTGTGGCCGTGAACATCCCCGGGCATGACCTGGTCGTCGATTCCACCAACCCGGGAACGGCGATAGGCACGGTAGGTGGAGCCCCGATTCCCACTCTGTACGAAGTATTAACAACCCCCGGGGCTGGTGGTACGACGACTTCTGCTTCGGTTTCGAACGATATCGATTCCGGTGGTGTCTACGGAACCATCCCGTCATCCTTAGTCGGGAACGCCGGATCCGTGCCGTTGGGAAGCACGATTTCGGTCTACACCAGCCCCGGTGGTACGGAGCTGTACTCCTACACCACAACGATCGACAGCCTCAACCAAAACACCGGGCCCACGGTGGTGTCGGGAACCTCGATCGACAGTGGCGTCATTCCCTACTTGAACGAACCGATTTACATCAACTACACCGCCGACACGTTATCCTTCGACAACCCGCTGCCGGCGGGCTACAACTTGCCGTAGCGCCACGCCGGTCTGAGCCGGTTGATCGTCGGCCGGTAAGGTGTTAGCCATGCAATTGGCCCTGCAGATCACCCTGGTGGTCACCAGCATCCTGGTGGTCCTGTTGGTGCTGCTGCACCGCGCGAAGGGTGGCGGTCTGTCGACGCTGTTCGGTGGCGGCGTGCAGTCCAGCCTGTCCGGGTCCACGGTGGTGGAAAAGAACCTGGACCGACTGACCCTATTCCTGGTCGGCATCTGGCTGGTGGCCATCATCGGTATGGCCCTGCGGATCAAATACAACGCCTGAGCCCACGAAAGGCGAAGACGGCCAACCACCCTGATACTGGGAGGTATGGCTGACGCACCCGACTCGCTGGAGCCCTTCGGCGCGGTACAACGCACCCGAATAGGGCGCGAAGCCACCGAGCCGATGCGCGACGACATTCGGCTACTCGGTGCCATCCTCGGCGACACCGTGCGCGAGCAGAACGGCGACGAGGTCTTCGACTTGGTGGAACGGGCCCGGCTGGCGTCCTTCCGGGTGCGCCGCTCGGAAATCGAGCGCGCCGACGTGGCAGAGATGTTCGCCGGCATCGACATCCACCAGGCGGTCCCGGTCATCCGGGCGTTCAGCCATTTCGCGCTGCTGGCCAACGTCGCCGAAGACATTCACCGGGAACGGCGCCGCGCCATCCACGTCGGCGCCGGCGACCCGCCGCAGGACAGCAGCCTGGCCGCCACCTATCTGAAGCTCGACGCAGCGGACCTGGACGCGGCGACCGTCGCCGAGGCGCTGACCGGCGCGCTGGTCTCACCGGTCATCACCGCCCATCCGACCGAAACGCGCCGCCGAACAGTGTTCGACACCCAGCACCGAATCACCCAGCTGATGCGGCTGCACGCGCGCGGGCATGCGCACACCGACGACGGCCGCGACATCGAAACCGAGTTGCGCCGCCAGGTGCTGACGCTGTGGCAGACCGCGCTGGTGCGGCTGTCCCGGCTGCAGATCTCCGACGAGATCGCGGTCGGCCTGCGGTACTTCCAGGCTGCGTTCTTCGATGTGGTGCCGAAAGTCAACGCCGAGGTCCGCGAAGCGCTGCGCAGCCGTTGGCCCGACGCCGACCTGCTTCCCGAACCCATCCTGCGGCCCGGCTCGTGGATCGGCGGCGACCGCGACGGCAACCCGAACGTCACCGCCGACGTGGTGCGACTGGCCACCGGCAGCGCGGCCTACACCGCGCTGGGTCACTACACCGCCGAGCTGACCGCGCTGGAGCAGGAGCTGTCGATGTCGGCGCGACTGGTCGCCGTCACCGACGAACTCGCGGCGTTGGCCGATGACTGCGACGAGCAGCCCCGCGCCGACGAGCCCTACCGGCGTGCGGTGCGGGTGATCCGGTCCCGCCTCAGCGCCACCGCCGAGCAGATCCTCGACAATCAGCCGGCCAACCTGCTCGACCTCGGTCTGCCGCCCTACACGGCGCCGGGGGAGTTGCTGGCCGATCTCGACACCGTCGGCGCCTCACTGCGCGCCAACGGCAGCACCCTGCTGGCCGACGACCGGCTGGCCCGGTTACGGGAAGCCGTGCACGTCTTCGGTTTTCACCTGTCCGGTCTGGACATGCGGCAGAACTCCGACGTCCACGAAGAAGTGGTCGCCGAGTTGCTCGCCTGGGCCGGCGTGCATCCCGACTATGGCGCCCTGAGCGAAGACGAACGGGTCAACATCCTCGCCGACGAGCTGAACACCCGACGGCCGCTGGTAGGCGACCGCGAGCAACTGTCCGAGCTGGCCCGCAAAGAACTCGGCATCGTCAGCGCCGCCAAACGCGCTGTCGACATCTACGGTCCGCCCGCTGTGCCCAACTACATCATCTCGATGTGTCGTTCCGTCTCCGACCTGCTGGAAGCCGGGATCCTGCTGAAGGAATGCGGTCTGCTCGACGCCGCCGGCGACGAGCCGTACTGCCCGGTGGGCATCGTCCCGCTGTTCGAGACGATCGACGACCTTCATCGCGGAGCGTCGATTCTCGAAGCGGCACTTGACCTTCCGGTCTATCAGAGCATTGTGCGCGCCCGCGGCGACAGCCAGGAAGTGATGCTCGGCTATTCCGACTCCAACAAGGACGGCGGCTACCTGACCGCCAACTGGGCGCTCTACCGGGCTGAGCTCGACCTCGTGGAGTCGGCGCGCAAAACCGGAATTCGGTTGCGGCTCTTCCATGGTCGCGGCGGCACCGTGGGCCGGGGCGGGGGACCGAGCTACCAGGCCATCCTTGCTCAGCCGCCGGGAGCGGTGAACGGGTCGTTGCGGTTGACCGAACAAGGCGAGGTGATCGCCGCCAAGTACGCCGAGCCGCAGATGGCGCAGCGCAATTTGGAGACCTTGCTGGCGGCCACCCTGGAGTCGACCCTGCTCGACGTCGAAGGGCTCGGCGAGGCGGCCGGCCCCGCTTATGAGGTCCTCGACGAACTCGCCGACCGGGCGGAGCGTGCTTATGCCGAATTGGTCCACGAGACAGAGGGTTTTGTGGAGTATTTCCTGCAGTCCACGCCGGTCAGCGAGATCGGATCGTTGAACGTCGGCAGTCGGCCCACGTCGCGCAAACCGACATCGTCGATCTCCGACCTGCGCGCGATCCCCTGGGTAATGGCCTGGAGTCAGTCGCGGGTGATGCTGCCGGGTTGGTATGGAACCGGCTCGGCCGTCGAGGGCTGGATTGCCGGCGACGACGGGCGCGTCGAAGTACTGCGTGACCTGTATCAAAGGTGGCCGTTCTTCCAGACCGTGCTGTCGAACATGGCGCAGGTGCTCGCGAAAACGGATCTGGGCCTGGCGGCTCACTACGCCGAGTTGGTAGAGGACGAATCGTTACGGCGGCGGGTGTTCGACAAGATCGCCGCCGAGCACCAGCGAAGCATCAACGCGCACAAGCTGATCACCGGCCAGGACAATCTGCTCGCCGACAACCCGGCACTGGCGCGTTCGGTGTTCAATCGTTTTCCGTATCTGGAGCCGCTGAACCACCTGCAGGTCGAGTTGCTGCGCCGCTACCGTTCCGGCGACGACGACGAGCTGGTGCAGCGCGGAATTCTGCTGACGATGAACGGGCTGGCCAGCGCACTGCGCAACAGTGGCTAGTGTCGTCCACCGGAAATTCGTGCGATATATCTTGCGAGTGAGTCGAGGATCTCTTCAGCGGTCTTTGTCCAGGCGAATGGCTTTGGGTCGGTGTTCCAGCCGGAGATCCAGTCGCGGACGTCTTTCTCCAGTGCGGCAACGCTTTTGTGGACGCCCCGGCGCAGAAGCTGGTCGGTGAGGAAGCCGAACCAGCGCTCCACCTGATTGATCCAGGAGGAGCCGGTCGGGGTGAAGTGGATGTGGAAACGGGGATGTTTGGCGAGCCAGTCGTTGACAGTCGGGGTCTTGTGGGTGGCCAGGTTGTCGCAGACCAGGTGCACGTCGAGTTCGGCGGGTACGGCTTTGTCGATCGCGATGAGGAACTTTTTGAACTCCACGGTCCGGTGCCGGCGGTGGATCTGGCTGATCACGGTGCCGTCGGCGATGTTGAACGCCGCGAACAGGCTGCTCACGCCGTGCCGGGCGTAGTCGTGGGTGCGCCGCTCAGGCATGCCCGGCATCATCGGCAGCACCGGCTGGGAGCGGTCCAGCGCCTGCATCTGCGATTTCTCGTCGACACATAACACGACTGCCTTCTCGGGCGGATTATGGTACAGGCCAACGACATCGACGACTTTAGCGACGAACATCGGGTCGGTGGAGAGTTTGAATCCGTCGACCAGATGCGGCTTGAGGTCGAAGCGACGCCAGATCCGGCCGATCGTCGTCGGTGAGAGTCCCGACCGTGCCGCCATCGACGTCCGCGACCAGTGCGTCGCGTTCACCGGCTTCTCCTCCAGGGTGGCGACCAGCACCTCTTCGACCTTGTCCAACAGGATCGACGGCGGGCGACCCGGCCGCGGCTCGTCCACCAAACCACCCAGGCGCCGGGCCACGAACCGTCGACGCCACTTGTTCACCGTGTTGGGCGCCACCCCAAGATCATCGGCAACTTGGGTATTCATGACCCCGGGCTCGGCACACGCCAACACAATTGGCGACCGCAACGCTAACGCTTGAGACGACTTCGCCCGACGCGACCACCGAACCAGCTGATCACGCTCATCCGCGGTCAACACCAACTCGGCCTTCGGCCGACCCGTTCTCGCCACCCCAACATCACACCGAATTAACATATGAATTTACGGCGCGACACACTAGGGGCTTCTGCAACTTCCCGTCCACGGCTCGTGAAGCGGCCAGCGCGCTAGGTCGCAACGGCTAGGCCTCCCGAGTCACGGCAGCCTCCTCCGTCACTGGCTAAAGGATTAGTGGCTTGTCCAACGTGATATCGCATGCGACATCGTTTCCGAAACGATGTGTGTCCTCGCTTGCCGGTGCAGACGTGGCAGGTGTGACCGGTGGGTTACGCGCCGACGTAGCTGAGCCGGCACGGCCCGTCTGCCCGTGCCACGCCGCCGATCTGAGCCGGGACCGGTAGCGGGTGCGTCGTCCACCTCGGCGTCATCTGATATCCGCCGAACAAGTGCGTCATCGCGACCGTCATGGCCGACAGCGAAAACGGCTGCGCCGGACACGAGTGCCGTCCGTGACCGAACGCCGTCACCAACATCGGCGAGGCAAGCGACTTCTCGTCGGCCAACCGGTGCCGCGTCCATCGGTCCGGATCCCAGTGCGCGAGTCCCGGTGCGACGGAGGTATTGAGCAGGGGCAGCAGTGTGGCGATCGTCCAGCCCGGCGGGACCTGGTAGCTCATCTCGCCGGTGTCCAGTACAACCGGGGACAACACCGCGCGGGGCATGATGGAGCGCTGCGCCAGGCGGGTGGACTCCAGCGCGCAGCGTTGCACCAAGTCCGCATCGCCGGCGACGACCCGCGCCAGATGCGCCGGGTGCTCGAGCACATCGACCAACGCCCACCCCAGTGCGGCGGCCAGGTTGGACATCGAGGCGATGTGGATCAGTGCGACGTCGAGCGCGATGCCACGCATGCGGGCGTCCTCCGCCTCCCCGGACCAGGCGTCGACGATTCGGCTGAACAGCGCCTGATCATGCGCGCTGTCCGCGTCGTGGCGGCGGACGGCGGCCGCGACGATCTCGGCGATCTCGTCGAGGGCCGCCCGCTCGGCGCGCTTGTCCGACGCCGCGACCGCCGCCATCGCGTCGGGATGCACGAATGCGTCGGAACCGTCGAGGATGTCGAACGACCGCACGAGTTGCTCGAAAGCCTCGCCGTGCGCTGATCCGGGTCCCGCCCACGAGGCGAGTCCCATCCGGTGAGCAAGTCGGCGGGTGAGGTCGAAAACGTCGACCGAGCCCGCCGATCCCAGATCAGCCGTCGCCTGCTGCAGCGCCCATTCCAGGTTGGACAGATATCCGGCGACGTCGTCGCGGCGGAACAGCGTGCTCGGCAGGATGCGCCGTCCGTCGAAGATGTCCTCGGGGAGCTTGCGGCGCAGCATCAGGTAATCGGCGACCCCTTTGCTGGCCTTCTCCTCGGCCAGCCCGTAGAACGACTCGACGCCTTTCGGGGAGAACGTGAACAGGTAGTGATCCTGGCCGCTGTGCACCGCGAAGGTGTCGCCGTATTCGGCGCGGGCGGCGGCGATCGCAGCGACCGCGTCGGAAACCGGGACGTCCCACGGCAGGCCGGTCCCCGCCGCGCAGGGAGCAACTGAAGCCGGGTAGGACTCCGGCACGGTTTTAGCGCGCCGTCCGATTCCGCAGCGAATTGAACGCGTTTCGCACCGCGTGTTCGGTCAGCGACAACGGCGACATCACGATTTCGCCCACGCCGACCATGTAGTCGATGCGCTGGACGACGGCTTCGACCGGAGCGACAAGCGTGGCCAACCGGCCCATCAGGTCATCGATCCTGCTTAGCGTGGCCTCGAAGTGGTCCAAGCCGCTGTTCAGGCGGTCGACTGCGGTGTTCAAGTGCGTCAGCGAGTTGTTGAGGTCGGCCAGGCTATCGCCCAGGCCGCCGAGCACGTCTTCGAGTTGGTTCACGGTGACGTCGGCGTTCATCGCTGCCTGGGTGAGCGTCTTGATCCGCTGCCGAGGGCCGCCGCTGCCGCCGCTTCTGTCTGCCATGGGCCTCATTATGACGGTCCCGGGAACCCGCGGAACCGATTCGGCATCTGATCGGATATGCACCAGCGAGATTGTGACCACTACTGCGCTGCGGTGACGTGGCGTTCCGCACCGCCTGACGTCATCCAGCGGCTACAGGACTACGCGCGCGGCTACACCGATCGGCAGGCCGAGCGACGGCCTTAGCCAGCGGGAAGCTTGCCTGCTGCTTGGTGGTCGAGAAACCAGACGGTGTGCTCACGACCGACTGCGCCGGCCGCCGGCACCGATATCGGGTCGGCACCACCGATAGCGGCGGCGACCGCCTCGGCTTTCTCCGCACCCGAGACCAGCAGCCAGACCTCGCGAGACCGCTGGATTGCCGGCAGCGTCAAGGTAATTCGTTGCGGCGGAGGCTTCGGCGAATCCTCGACACCGACCACCAAGCCGAGTGGTCTCGTGCACGGCGGGAGTGTCCGGAAACAGCGAGTTGATGTGACCTTCGGGTCCCACGCCGAGCAGATGAACGTCGAAATTCGGTGCGGGATCACCCGGATCGGCGTTTGCGGCCAGGAGTTGCTCGTAGGCCAGCGCGGCGGCGGCCAGGTCGCTGCCGAACTCGCCGTCAGCGGCCGGCATAGCGTGCACGTTGCGTGCCGGGATGTCGACGTGGTCCAGCAATGCCTCACGGGCTTGCTTGTCGTTGCGTTCGTCGTCATCTTCGGTCACGTATCGCTCGTCGCCCCAGAACAGATGCACACTGGCCCAATCGATCCGTTCGGCCTGGGCACCGAGGTAGCGCAACAGGCGGTTGCCGTTGCCGCCGCCGGTCAGCACGATCAGCGCCCGTCCGCGCGCGGCGACGGCAGCGTCGACGACGCTGATCAATCGCTCGCCTGCCGCAGAAACCAGCCCGTCGCTGTCGGCGAACGTCTCGACGGTGGTGCTCATGCGTACTCCACCCGGTCGATGCCTTGCAGCGCTGTCAAAAAGATCTCGTCGGCATCCAGCCGTCGCAGATCCTCGGCCAGGCATTCACCGGTTTCCCTGCGCGCCAACGGAAGCAAAGCATCCGGCTTGGCCGTCCGACTCAGGGTGGCCGTCCTGCCTTCTTGCGGCCGGCTCAAGACGATGGTCTCGCTGTTGCGTACCAGTTCGACCTTGAGCTCGCCGACGGCGCGGCGCACCGGGCCGTCGATCCGGCTGGCCAACCAGCCCGCGAGAACGTCAAGCGCAGGCTCGGTTTTCAAACCGGACACCAGCGCCGACTCGATCGGTTCGTGCGGCGTCAGGTCGACGGCCGAGGTGAGCAGCGCTCGCCAATAGGTGATGCGGGCCCAGGCCAGATCGGTGTCACCGGCGGTATATCCGGTCAGTCGGCTTTTGATCGCCGACAATGGATCGATTGCGTTGGTGGCATCGGTGATGCGCCGAATCGCCAACTTGCCCAACGGGTCTTGGGCGGGCACCGCCGGGGCGACGTCGGGCCACCACGCCACCACCGGGATGTCGGGGAGCAGGAAAGGGATGACCACGCTGGCGGCGTGGCCGAAGAGCGGCCCGGACAGCCGCAGCACCACGACCTCGCTCGCGCCGGCATCGCCGCCCGCGCGCAATTGTGCGTCCAGGCGCGCTTCGTCGGCGTAGGGATCGCCTCTCATCGTGACGATGATCCGGCTGGGGTGTTCATGGCTGGCATCGTTGGCGGCCTTGAGCGATTCCTCCAGCACATCTTCGTTGTCGGGCGCGATGATCAGCGTCAGAACCCGTCCCATTGTGACGGCACCGGCGTTTTCGCGCAGCTCATCAAGTTTCTTGTTAACCGCCGTGGTGCTGGTATCGGGCAGATCGACAATCATGGCCGCCGCCATTCCCGGCCGCTACGGCGCAGCATTTCAAAGGATGACTCCGGGCCCCACGTGCCTGCCTCATACGGTTCGGGCTTGCCGTGTTCGGCCCAGTTATCGAGAACCGTATCCAGTACCTCCCAAGCCAATTCGACCTCCGCGTTAACCGGAAACAGGGATGGCTCGCCGAGTAGCACGTCGAGGATCAACTGTTCGTAGGCCTCTGGCGATTCTTCGGCGAACGCGGAGCCGTAAGAGAAGTCCATATTGACATCGCGGACCTCCATCGCGGTGCCCGGCACCTTGGAGCCGAACCGCAGGGTGATCCCTTCGTCCGGCTGCACGCGGATGACGATGGCGTTGGTGCCCAGCTCGTCGGTCATGGTGGCGTCGAACGGCAGATGCGGTGCGCGTTTGAAGACCAGGGCGATTTCGGTCACCCTGCGGCCCAGGCGTTTACCCGTGCGCAGGTAGAACGGCACACCGGCCCAGCGGCGGGTGTCGACCTCGAGAGTGATGGCGGCGAACGTCTCGGTGGTGGAATCCGCGGCGAACCCCTCCTCGTCGAGCAGCCCGACGACTTTCTCCCCGCCCTGCCAACCCCCGGTGTATTGGCCTCGGCTGGTGGTCTCATCGAGCGGTTCGGCGAGTTGCGTTGCTGACAGCACTTTGATCTTCTCGGTTTGCAGCGCCAACGGATTGAAGCTGACCGGCTCTTCCATTGCGGTCAGCGCCAGCAATTGCATGAGATGGTTTTGGATGACATCGCGGGCGGCGCCGATGCCGTCGTAGTAGCCGGCCCGTCCGCCGATTCCGATGTCTTCGGCCATGGTGATCTGCACGTGGTCGACGTAGTGTGCGTTCCAGATCGGGTCGAACAGCTGATTGGCGAACCGCAGCGCCAGGATGTTCCGCACCGTCTCTTTGCCTAAGTAGTGGTCGATCCGGAACACCGCCTCCTCCGGAAAGACCGCGTTGACCGTCTTATTTAGAGCTTGCGCGCTTTCCAGGTCATGGCCGAACGGTTTCTCGATGACCACGCGGCTCCACCTGTCGCCCTGGGGGCGGGCCAAACCGGACTTGTGCAGCTGGTCGCACACCACCGGGAACGACTTGGGCGGGATCGCCAGGTAGAAGGCGTGGTTGCCGCCGGTGCCGCGCTCGGCATCGAGCTTCTCCAGCGTCTCGGCGAGCCGGGCGAACGCGTCGTCGTCGTCGAAAGAGCCTGGTACGAAACGGAATCCCTCGGCCAGCCGCTCCCAGTTCTCCTGCCGGAACGGTGTCCGGCAGTGGTCCTTGACGGCCTGGTACACCACCTTGCGGAAATCCTGGGTTTCCCAGTCCCGCCGGGCGAAGCCCACCAGGGAGAAGGAAGGTGGCAGCAGCCCGCGATTGGCCAAGTCGTAGATGGCCGGTACCACCTTCTTGCGGGCCAGGTCGCCGGTCACACCGAAAATCACTACGGCACATGGCCCGGCGATTCGGGGCAGCCGCTTATCGCGCTTGTCCCGCAGCGGGTTTTGCCACTGCCCGGCGCTGCCCCGGGTGCGGGCCGGGCTCATTTCGCGAGGGAGCGAAGCTGAGTCTGGGTCTCGTCCAGCAGCTCCTTCCAAGACGTTTCGAATTTCTCCACGCCTTCGTTCTCCAACACGAGAAACACGTCGGTCAGGTCGATCCCGACCGCCTCGAGCTTGTCGAACACTTCCTGGGCGGCCGAGGCGGTGCCGGTGACGGTGTCACCGGTGACCACACCGTGGTCGGCGACCGCGTCAATCGTCGCTTCCGGCATGGTGTTCACGGTGTGGGGAGCGACCAGCTCGGTGACGTAGAGCGTGTCGGAATAGTCGGGGTTCTTCACGCCGGTCGACGCCCACAGCGGCCGCTGCACCCGAGCGCCGTCGGCCTCCAGCGGAGCGTAACGATCGCCGCCGACGAACACTTCCTGGAAGGCCGCGTACGCGAGCCGGGCATTGGCGACGCCGGCCTGTCCACGCAGCGCCAGCGCGTCGGCGGAGCCGATCTTCTCCAGACGCTTGTCGATCTCGGTGTCCACCCTGGACACGAAAAACGATGCCACCGAGTGGATCTTGGAGAGGTCATGTCCCGCCGCCTTGGCGGATTCCAGCCCGGCCAGGTAGGCGTCCATCACCTCGCGGTGGCGCTCCACCGAGAAGATCAGCGTGACGTTGACCGAAATCCCCTCCGCCAGCGTCGAAGTGATGGCGGGCAGTCCCTCTTTGGTGGCCGGGATCTTGATGAGCAGGTTGGGCCGGTCGACGATCTTCCACAGCTCGATGGCCTGCTTGACCGTCTTGTCGGTGTCGTGCGCCAACCGCGGGTCGACCTCGATCGACACCCGGCCATCGACGCCGTCGGAGGCCTCCCACTGCGGCCGCAGCACATCGCACGCGTTGCGGACGTCATCGGTGGTCGCCGTGCGGATGGTGGCGTCCACGTCGGCGCCACGCTCGGCGAGCTCGGCGATCTGAGCGTCATAGGCGTCACCCTCGGCCAGTGCCTTCTGGAAGATCGACGGGTTGGTGGTGACGCCGACGATGCTCCTGGTGTCGATCAATTCTTTCAAGTTGCCGGACTGCAAACGCTGCCGGGACAGGTCGTCCAGCCAGACGGATACTCCCGCGGCGGACAAAGCGGCGAGGTTGGCATTCTGAGTCATCTGACTTCCCTCTCTTAGTTGTCTAGTGTTCGTTCGGCGGCGTCGACGACGGCTTCCGGGGTGAACCCGAACTCGCGGAACAAAGTCTTGGCATCAGCGGATTCCCCGTAGTGCTCAATCGAAACGATCTCTCCGGTATCCCCGACCAGCTTGTGCCAACACTGCGCGACGCCGGCCTCGACGGCGACCCGGGCCGACACCGACGGTGGCAGCACGCTGTCGCGGTAGTCCTCCGGCTGAGACTCGAACCATTCCACGCACGGCATCGAAACGACCCGTGCGACGATGTCCTTGTCCGCCAACAACTTCTGCGCCTCGACCGCCAGCTGGACCTCCGAGCCGGTGGCGATCAATACGACGTCGGGTTCTTCATCTTCCCGCCGCCGTCGCCCAGGATGTAGCCGCCCTTGGCCACGCCTTCGAAATTGGTGCCCTCGAGGATCGGCAGACCCTGGCGGGTCAGGATCAGGCCGACTGGGCCGCTGCCGTTGCCGCGGGCCAGCACCGTGCGCCAGGCGTATGCCGTTTCGTTGGCGTCGGCCGGGCGCACCACCGACAAGTGCGGGATGGCGCGCAGCGCGGCCAAGTGCTCGATCGGCTGGTGGGTCGGTCCGTCTTCGCCGAGCCCGATCGAATCATGCGTCCACACGTAGATGGTGTCGATGTCCATCAACGAGGCCAGCCGCACCGCCGGGCGCATGTAATCGGAGAACTGCAAGAACGTGCCGCCGTAGGCGCGGGTGGGGCCGTGCAGCACGATGCCGGACAGGATAGCGCCCATCGCGTGTTCACGAATTCCGAAATGCAGGGTGCGGCCATACCAGTCCGCCGTGTAGTCCTTCGTCGAAATCGACGGTGGACCAAAGGATTTCACATTATCCATCGTGGTGTTGTTGCTGCCGGCCAAGTCGGCCGAACCGCCCCACAGCTCGGGGAGCTTCGGGCCCACCGCGTTCAGCACCTTGCCGGACGCCGCGCGGGTCGCCAGCGCCTTATCGCCCGGTTCCCAGTGCGGAATGTCGGCGTCCCAGCCGTCAGGCAACTCCTCGGCGGTCAACCGGTCGAGCAGCGCCTTGCGCTCGGGTTCGCGCTTCGCCCATGCCTCGAAATCGTCATTCCACTTTTCGTGAGCCTCCTTGCCGCGCTGCACCAGCTCGCGGGTGTGGGCGATCACCTCGTCGCGGACCTCGAACTTCTTGTCCGGGTCGAATCCCAGGATTTTCTTGACCGCCGCGACCTCTTCGTCGCCGAGGGCCGCGCCGTGCGCCTTGCCGGTATTCATCACCTTCGGCGCCGGATAGCCGATGATCGTCCGCAACGAGATGAACGACGGCCGGTCGGTGACGGCCTTCGCGTTGGCGATGGCCTCTTCGATTCCGATGACGTTCTCCCCACCCTCGACGCGCTGCACGTGCCATCCGTAGGCCTCGTACCGGGCGGCAGTGTCCTCACACAACGCGATGTCGGTGTCATCCTCGATCGAGATCTCGTTGTGGTCGTAGAACACGATGAGATTGCCCAACTGCTGCACGGCCGCCAGCGACGACGCCTCCGAGGTCACCCCTTCTTCGATGTCGCCGTCGGAGGCGATCACATAGATGAAGTGGTCGAACGGGCTGGTCCCGGCCGCGGCGTCCGGATCGAACAGGCCTCGCTCGTAGCGGGCCGCCATCGCGAAGCCGACGGCCGACGCCAGGCCCTGGCCGAGGGGGCCAGTGGTGATCTCAACGCCCTTGGTGTGCCGGAACTCCGGGTGCCCGGGAGTCTTGGAACCCCAGGTCCGCAGCGACTCGATGTCGGACAGCTCCAGGCCGAAGCCACCGAGGTAGAGCTGAAGATAAAGGGTCAGGCTGCTGTGGCCGCAAGACAGCACGAAGCGATCGCGGCCCGAGCCAGGTGGTGTCGCTGGGGTCGTGTCGCATCGCCCGTTGGAACAGCGTGTAGGCAAGCGGGGCAAGGCTCATCGCCGTCCCGGGATGGCCGTTCCCGACTTTCTGGACCGCGTCGGCGGCCAGCACCCGGACGGTGTCGACCGCGGCCGAATCGAGCTCGGTCCAGTCGTCGGGGCGGTGCGGTTGGGTAAGGGTCGAGATGTCTTCGAGTGTGGTCACGTACTGAAGTCCTCGGGTCGGCAGATTGATCGACGGCAAATTCATCCCAGTCCACCCTAATCCCGGAACGTTGCGCGCGTGTCAAAGCATGTTTCTCCTCCCGACAATTCAGGTGCCGTCAACTGTGTGTTGTGCCGTCGCCGCCCGCCGATTGGCTGTGAATGGCCCCTGCGGTGCATGCTGGGCGAGTCGTTCCGTCTACCATCGTGCGTAGTAGAAGCTGCGCGCTGCTGCGGACCAGAGGAGTTATTGCGTGAGCGTTCGCGGCCGCGTCGCGCCGAGCCGAGTCCGTGAGACCGTGCTCGCGTATCTGGCGCTGACGAAGCCGCGGGTCGTCGAGCTGTTGCTGGTCACCGCGATTCCGGCGATGTTGCTGGCCCACCGCGGCAGCGTGAACCCGCTGCTGATCCTCAACACGTTGATCGGCGGGATGCTGGCCGCCGGGGGCGCCAACACGCTGAACTGTGTCGCGGACGCCGACATCGACAAGCTGATGAAGCGCACCGCGCGGCGTCCGCTGGCGCGCGCGGCGGTGCAGACCGGTAGCGCCCTGGTGTTCGGGCTGGTATTGAGTGTCGCTTCGTTCTTCTGGCTGTGGTGGACGACCAACCTGCTCTCGGGTCTGCTGGCGGTGGGCACGATCGCGTTCTACGTGTTCGTCTACACCCTGCTGCTCAAGCGCCGCACCTCGCAGAACGTGGTGTGGGGCGGCGCGGCCGGCTGCATGCCGGTGATGATCGCCTGGTCGGCTGTCACCGGCACGATCGGATGGCAGGCCCTGGCGATGTTCGCGATCATCTTCTTCTGGACGCCACCGCACACCTGGGCGCTGGCGATGCGGTACAAAGAGGACTACAAAGCAGCCGGGGTGCCGATGCTGCCGGCCGTCGCGACGGAACGTCAGGTCACCACGCAGATCTTGATCTACACCTGGCTGACCGTGGCTGCGACGTTGGTGCTGGCGCTGGCGGCCGGATGGCTCTACACCGCGGTGGCCGTGGTGGCCGGCGTGTGGTTCCTGGCGATGGCCCACCAGCTCGACGCGGGGGTGCGGCGCGGTGAGCCCGTCAAGCCGCTGCGTTTGTTCTTGCAGTCCAACAATTATCTCGCGGTGGTGTTCTGCGCTCTGGCGCTCGATTCGGCGCTGGCGTTGCCGACCCTGTTGAGGATCTGAGCGTCAGCGCAACGCTCTGACCGGCCAATACCCCCTACCCGCACCGGGTCTTGTAGTACGACGCAGCGTCGTATTGACTGCCGTCGTGATGTCAGCGATCGGTAAGGGCCGCTGATGACGGCGCCGGTCTGGATGGCGTTTCCGCCCGAGGTGCATTCGGCGTTGCTGACCAGCGGGCCAGGGCCCGGGTCGTTGGTGGCCGCGGCGAACGCGTGGAGTTCGTTGAGCGCCGAATACGCGTCGGTTGCCGATGAGCTCAGCGACGTGTTGGCAGCGGTGCAGGCCGGAGCCTGGCAGGGCCCGAGCGCCGAACGCTACGTGGCCGCCCATGTGCCCTTTTTGGCGTGGCTGGCGCAGGCCAGCGCCAAGAGCGCCGCTGAGGCCGTACAGCACGAGACCGCGGCCACCGCCTACACGGCGGCGTCTGCCGCGATGCCTACCATGCCGGAGTTGGCCGCCAACCACGTGATTCACGGGGTGCTGTTGGCGACGAACTTCTTTGGGATCAATACGATTCCGATTGCGCTCAACGAGGCGGACTATGCGCGAATGTGGATCCAGGCGGCCACCACGATGACGACCTATCAGGCAGTGTCGACGACGGCGTTGGCCGCGGCGCCGCAGACCGATGCGGCGCCACAGATCGTGAATTCCGCCCGGCCCGCTGACGGCGAGTTCGGCGGCCAAGGCGACAGCTCGACGCTGCCCATCATCGACAACGACTCCGGCGATCCATACCAGTTGAGTTGGTACATCAATCGAATCACCGAGGTCACCCAGACCTTGCAGCGGGACATCGGGTTGATTGAACAGAATCCGGTCCAAGGGCTGACACAGTTGTGGGCCGACATCGGGGGAGTGGCATCAGACGAGTTCGGTCACGCGATCGAGTTCGTGCAGGCGTTTCCGGAAGTCCTCGCGGTTCCGTTGATCGTGCCGATTGGAGCGGTAGGAGGCTTGGCCGGCCTGGGCGGGCTGGCCGCGATTCCGCCCGAAGCGGCCGCTGTCCCTGCCGAGGCGCCCGTGCCGACACCGCAGACACCCAGCTTGCCGGTACTGACGGGCAGCCCGGTGGTAGTGGGCGCCCCGGGCGCGTCTCCCACCTCGGTGCCGGCGTCTGCGCCCGCGTCCCCGCTGAGCACCGTCGCTCATTCGGTTACGACGTCGCCCCCTCCGCCTGCGGCCGGGCCTGGTTTCGTCCCGCCCTACGCGGTGGGCCCGCCCGGCATCGGGGCAGGTTCGGGGATGACCAGCAGCGAGGGGGCCGGCGACAAGAACAAGGCGGCGCAGCCGAACGCCGCCGCTGCCGTGGCTGCCGTGGCCGCGACGGGCGAGCAACGTCGGCCGCGGCGGCGCCGTGTGGGCGTGCGCGGGTACGCTCACGAGTTTATGGAAATGAATATCAATGTCGATCCCGATTGGAGTGGTCTGCCGGACCCCGGATTGACGCTGACCTCCGATCACGGTGCAGGGCCGGTGGGGTTTGCTGGCACAGTGCGGAAAAGAGCAATGGCCGCAACGGGTTTGGCCACGCTCGCCTATGACGACTTCAGCGGCGGCCCCACCATGCCGATGGTGCCCGGCAGCTGGAACGCAGCCCTGGGCGGCGAGGTGGAAGAAGGCGGAGCGCACGACTGATGCGTCAACGCTCACCGGGCGTTAACGCCGAGTTGTCGCTGGCCTGGTTGCTCCAGCCGCTCTCCGTCGAGACCTTTCTTGGCGAGATATGGGCCAAAGACCACCATCACATCACGCGGGATAGCCCGGAATACTTCGATGCCCTGCTACCTGGACCGTCGACGGTTGATCAACTCCTGGAGTTGATTCGCCACGATCCGTCGGTGTTGCGGCTGGTACGGGACAAAGACAAAAAGGGCCCCGACAGCTACCGGCTCAGTGATGGCAGCCTCGATCTCGCCGCCGTCCGCGATGACTTTGCCGACGGCTACACCATCGTTTTGGACGGCGTTGAGCAATACGTGCGTGCGGTCGGGACGTTGGCCCGCTCGATCGAGGTCGAGCTGCACTTCCCGGTACAGGTCAATACCTACATCACTCCGCCAGGCCAGATGGGGCTGGCTCCCCACTATGACGACCACGATGTGTTGATCCTGCAGGTCCAAGGCTCCAAGATCTGGCATTTGTACGTCGGCGCTGACCGCCCGCCACGTGAGGTCCAGCGGGACAACGAAAAGGCTGTTGCTGTTGAAGGTCTCCCGGCGCCAACCGACGTGCGCCTGGAGGCCGGCGACGTGCTGTACGTGCCACGCGGCCGCGTTCACGCCGCCGAGACAGCTTCGGAGCAATCCGTCCACCTGACCGTCGGAATCCACGCGCCGACGGTGCTGATGCTTGCCATCGGTGCGCTGTACTCGCAGAGCTTCCGCGATGACCGTCTGAACGCCCGTCTGCCGGCGCGGCATCTAGACGATGCGGACCTGGATGCGACGCTGCGTGACCTGGTGCGGGAAGCTGTTGGGACAGTTGAGGATCCGGGCGCAATGGCCAGCGGGCTCGGATTGCTGGCGGACACCTTGGTTCGGCGCGGCCGATGCCCACCCGTCGGACAGATCGCAAACGCCAACGCAATCGACGGGCAAACACGGGTGGTGAAGTACCAACCGCTCTATTCGCGGGTGAAGGCTGTCGACGACGGCGTGACCGTGCAGTTCGCCAGCTTGTCGATCAACGCCGGTTCCGACCATGAAGCCGCGCTGCGGTTCATCTCCGGCAGTACCGAGCCGTTTCGGGTTGGCGACCTGCCGGGGCTGCGTGCGGCGCAGCAGACGGACCTGGCCCGGACGCTGATCGTAAGCGGATTCCTTGTCCGGCTACCGGACGACTGATGGAGATTGCTGACCTCGCCCGCTGGACGCCGATCAGATTCGACCTTTCCGGTGCGGCCCCGCTGGTCGACTGGGCCGATCTTTCCAAAGAGCGCTTCATCGAACCGTTTTTCGACCAGACGGTTGCCCGCTGGGCGTCCGGCCCACGGGCCCAGCCGCTCGTCAGGACCGGACTCGAAGCCCTCGTCGCTCTCGACAACGAGCCGTCGCTCGAGCCCGCGGGCATGATCTTTCACCTGTCGCGATGCGGGTCGACGCTCGTGTCCCGGCTGCTGGGCACGCTTCCGGGCGTCGATCGTCCTCGCCGAGCCCTCACCGCTGAACGCGCTTTTCGGGCTCAACCCCGGTCGGGTCGATGAGGCCACGCTGGTCCGGTTGGTGCGGCTGTTGGTGCGTGCGCTGGGCCGATGCCGGCACGGCGACGAACGGCATCTGGTGCTCAAGTGCACCAGCTGGAATATCCGCCGCCGGTCAGTCCTGGCGGCCGCCTTCCCCGAGACGCCCTGGGTCTGGGTCCAGCGCGAGCCGGCGCACGTCCTGGCCTCGGTCCTGGCCACGCCGCCGGGCTGGCTTGGGCTTGGGGTCACGCCGCCGCGGTCCGCGGGGCTTTTCGGCCTTGATCCGGCGGCGTTTCCGGCGAGAGCGCGCGTCGAGTTTGCGGCTCGCGCGCTCGGCGCGATGCTGGAGGCGGCCGCGACCGATCCTGCAGGGCGCCTGTCGATCGACTATGCCGACTTGCCCGGGGCGGTTTGGCAGCGCGTAGCCCCGCATTTCGGGCTCGAGGCCGATAGTGCGGCCATTGAACGCATGATCGAGGAATCCCGGTTCTACTCCAAGGATCCATCACCTCGGATCTTTGACGGGGATGCCTCCGAGCGGCGCCTGATGACCGATGCGATGCGTAAGGCCGCCGAGCGCTTCGCGGAGCCCGGCTATCGCGCGCTCGCGTCGCTTCGTTAGAGCGGCTGGCCGGCTCGACACGACGCCATCGGGTTTCTAATCCCGGGGCCGTGTGGTATTAGTGTTAATGAAAATCATATTCATCTCGGGCAGTGCGGCCCATGACCGAGGAGTGGCTGTCATGACGTTGCGCGTCGTTCCCGAAGGTCTCGCCGGTGCCAGTGCAGCGATCGACGCGTTGACCGCGCGTCTGGCCGCTGCCAATGCCGTTGCGGCCCCGCTGATTACGACTGTCGTGCCTCCTGCCGCGGATCCGGTGTCTTTGCAAAACGCGGCTGGGTTCAGCGTTCGCGGTGGCGAGCATTCGGCGGCGGTGGCCCAAGGCGCGGAAGAGCTTGGCCGCGCCGCTGTCGGGGTGGGTGATTCGGGCGCCGGCTATGCGGCACGTGATGCTGCGGCGGCGTCGTCGTATCACATTGTGGGCGACTGACGATGACGGCGCCCGTCTGGATGGCCGCACCGCCGGAGGTGCATTCGGCACTGTTGAGCAGTGGTCCCGGGCCTGGGTCGTTGCTGGCGGCAGCGGGGGCGTGGAATTCACTGAGCGCCGAATACACGTCGGTGGCCGAGGAACTCAGCGCGGTGTTGGCCGAGGTGCAAACGGGGGCATGGCAGGGGCCGAGCGCGGAGTCGTTTGTGGCCGCTTTTGTGCCGTATTTGGCGTGGTTGATGCAGGCCAGCGCCGACAGTGCCGCCACGGCTACGCAGCATGAGACCACGGCCGCTGCCTACACCGCCGCACTGGCGGCCATGCCGACACTGCCCGAGCTGGCCACCAACCACATCGTTCACGGGGTTTTGCTCGCGACGAATTTCTTTGGGATCAACACGATCCCGATCACGCTTAACGAGGCCGACTATGTGCGGATGTGGGTCCAGGCCGCCACCACGATGAGCACCTATCAAGCGGTGTCCAGCGCTGCGGTGGCGTCGACGCCGGCAACCACGTCGGCACCGCAAATCGTGAAATCTGAGGCGGCGGCATCCGCTTCCAGCATCTATGATCAACTCTCCGGTGATAACCCGCTGGGGCTCCCGCAGTGGCTGCAGAACTTCTTGAATCAGTTCGGCATCGACAACACCATCACTGCCCACGACCCGAAGCTCGACTACTTCTTCGATAACTGGGTCGCGGATTTCCTGCAGAACTTCGGAATCACTTGGGACCCCGCCGCGGGCACCGTCAACGGAGCCACCTACGACACCTATGCGAACCCAGCCGTACCGATGTTTTGGGTCGCCCGAGCGCTCGAACTCTTCGAGGACGTTCAACAATTCGGCACATACTTGGTGACAAATCCGGTGGAGGCTTTCCAGTACTTCGTCAGCTGGGAGCTGTTCGACTTTCCGATTCACATCGAGGAAGTTCTTATCTACCTGGTCTCGAATCCGCTGCTACTGGCGGTCGTGGCCAGCCCCGCGCTCGCCCCAGCCGTCGGCGCTGTCGGACTGGTGGGGCTGGCTGGCATTCCGCCTCCGCCCGCCGTTCCGGCACCCGTGCCGGCCCCGCTCCCGGTGTTGCCGGTCGCCGGGCCGGCCCCGACTGTCTTCGGCGCTGCTGGCGCCGGCCCCGGCACGGCCCCGGCGCCGACGAGCGCAACTGCGGCGAGCGCTCCCGCCGGTCCTCCGCTACCGACCCCACCGCCCCCACCTCCCGCCGGGCCGGGATTTGCGCCCCCGTATGTCGTGGGTGGTCCGACCATCGGAGTCGTGGATGAGCCTGCGAAGGCCAAGACGCATGAGCCGACGTCACGCGGCGCGTCCCGAGGCGCCCGCGGCTGCCGCGGCGGTCGCGGCTGCGGCGAAGGAGCAGACACGGACACGACGGCGTCAGCGCGCAAAGCAGCGCACGTATGGCGACGAGTTCATGGATATGAATGTCGACGTCGAGCCGGATTGGGGCGCGCCGATCGGCTTCGGATCGCGGCGCGGGGCCGCTGGGATTTTCCGGCACGGTCGCGAAGAGCAGTGAGCAGGCGGCCGGATTGGCTACGCTTTCCGATGACGGGTTTGGAGCCGGACCGAGTATGCCGATGCTGCCAGGCACGTGGTCGCCGGAGGCGCCGCAGGGGGAGGGGAGCGACGGCTGAGTGTGTTTGTGTGGCAACGGTAATCATTCGACGAAGGGATTTCAGGATGAGTTTGTTGGATGCACATATTCCGCAGTTGGTGGCTTCGCAGTCTGCGTTTGGCGCCAAGGCGGGGTTGATGCGCTCGACGATTGGTCAGGCCGAGCAGGAAGCGATGTCGGCGCAGGCGTTTCATGCCGGGGATTCCGCGGCGGCGTTTCAGGCTGCCCATGCCCGGTTCGTGGCGGCAGCGGCCAAGGTGAACTCGCTGCTGGACATCGCCCAGGCCAACATCGGGGATGCCGCGGGCACCTATGTGGCCGCCGACAGTGCTGCGGCGAGCAGCTACCCCGGCTTCTGACCTGACCGACGGTTTGACGAAAGGATTTGTTGATGTCGCAGATCATGTACAACTACCCGGCGATGCTGGCGCATTCGGCCGACATGGCCGGCTATGCGGGCACGTTGCAGAGTTTGGGCGCCGATATCGCCAGCGAGCAGGCCGCTCTGCAGGCGGGCTGGCAGGGTGACACCGGGATGAGCTATCAGGCGTGGCAGGCCCAGTGGAACCAGGCGATGGAGCAATTGGTGCTGGCCTACCGCGCGATGGCCGGTACGCATGAGAACAACACCACCTCGATGCTGGCGCGCGACTCAGCCGAAGGCGCCAAATGGGGCGGCGGCTAGCCACGCGGTCTCGTCGACCACTGCGAGTGGGCCTCGCCAGGTGAGACGCCATCTTCGGCGGACCTCGACACGCGTTAGCTTAGGCTATGCTAACGTTCAGCGGGTCAACGTCCCACCGGGGAGGTCTCGCTGTGATCGCGCCCATCTGGATGGCGTTTCCGCCGGAGGTGCATTCCGCACTGCTGTCCAGCGGTCCGGGTCCGGGGTCATTGCTGGCGGCTGCTGAGGCATGGAACGTGCTAGCTGCTGAATACGCTTCGGCGGCAGAGGAACTCAGCTCCGTGCTGACCGCGGTGCAGGCCGACGCGTGGGAGGGGCCGACCGCAGACTCGTATGTGGCCGCGAATCTGCCATATCTGGCCTGGCTGATGACGGCCAGCGCCACCAGCACGGCAGCGGCCGCCCAGCATGAGACCGCGGCCGGGGCCTACAGTGCCGCATTGGCGGCCATGCCGACCTTGCCTGAGCTGGCCACCAACCACGTGGTTCACGGCGTGTTGCTGGCGACGAATTTCTTTGGGCTCAACACGATTCCGATTGCGCTCAACGAGGCCGACTATGCGCGGATGTGGATTCAGGCCGCTACCACGATGACGACCTACGATGCGGTCGCCAGCACCGCGGTGGCGTCCACGCCGCAGACCGCGCCCGCGCCGCAGATCCTGAAGGCGTCGGGCTCCACCTCGGGGCAGACCGGCGCAGCACCGGCCGCCCAACCCGGGTCGTCGACGGGCCTGGGCGACCTGCTGGCTGACCTAGTGCAGAAATTAGGAGTGTCGCCCCAAATCGTTGACGAGTACGGGATCGACAACATCTATGACTTCCTGAACAATCCGGTTAGCTACACTGAGACGCACTTGATCAGCAGACTCTTGACGGATCCGTTGTCGCTTCTGGAAAACCCGCTTCTCCTGTTCTACGACGGCGACGAGGTGTTCTTCCCGCTCGGCTATGCGATTACCCCGACCACCGCCGGACTGTCGATCGCCTCCGCCGGAGCTGCGGGCGCCGTCGCGGGCGTTGCCGCGCTGGCCGGCGCAGTGCCTACCTCGACAGCTGTTGCGCCCGCGCTGGCACCTGCGCCGGCTGCGCCGACTGTGCACAGTTTGTTGCCGGCCGTCGGGATGGCGCCGACGCTGGCCGCGCCCGCCGGGGCCCTGGCGACGGCGGCACCTGCACCGGCCCCCGCGACGGCCCCTGCCGCTGCCGGCCTAGGACCGCCGGCGGCCGCTGGCGGCGCGGGTTTTGGCTACCCCTATTTGGTCGGCCCTCCGGGCATTGGGTTCGGTTCGGGGATGAGAACCAGCGCAAGCGACAGCGCCAAGAAGAAGGCGCCGGAACCCGATATCGCCGCGGCGGCGGCTGCGGCGGTATCGCGGGAGCAGGCACGGGCGCGGCGTCGCCGGCGCGCGACGTTACGCGGGTACGGCGACGAGTTTATGGATGCGGATATCGATGTCGACCCGGAGTGGGACGCGCTGCCGGGTGCCGAGCCGCTGGCGTCGACGGTGGGCACCGACAGAGCGGGGCCGTTAGGGTTTGCCGGCACTGTGCGTAACGGCGCGGTCGCTGCGGCGGCGGGATTGACCATGCTTCCCGGCGGTGAGTTCGGCGGCGGCCCGACGGTGCCGCTAGTCCCGGGCACCTGGGACTTCGACCAATCCGACGAGTCGGGCAAACAACGAGATCGCAGCTGAAGATGGCGAGCTTGCGGCGGTGGTAGCAAGCTGTGGCCGAATCCGGGCAACACCGGATTCATGCTCCAAAACGCTAAGGCACCAGCACGATCGAGCCCGACCGTCTGGCGGCCCTGCAAGTCGCGGTGCGCTTGGGCGGCGTCGGCCAGCGGATAGCTCCGGCTCACCGTGATGTCGAGCGAACCTTCGGCGATCGCGTCGAGCAATTCGCCTGATCGCCAAGCGAATTCCTCGCCGGTGCGGGTGAAATGAACCAGCGCCGGGCCGGGTCAGATACACCGAGCCGGCCGCGTTGAGGCGCTGGGGGTCGACGGGCGGAACCGGTCCGCTGGACGCGCCGAACAGCGCCAACGTTCCCCGCACGGCGAGGCTGGCCAGGCTGGCGTCGAATGTGCTCGCGCCGACGCCGTCGTAGACGGCCGTCACGCCGGCCTCCGCGGTCAGGTCGCGGATACGCCTGCCGAACTCCGCGGATCATCGCCCGGGTAGTCCAACACGTCGGTGGCGCCGGCCTGCCGCGACAGCTCGGCCTTGGCCGGTGTGGACACCGTCGTGATCACCCGGGCGCCCAGACTTGTCGCCCACTGGGTCAAGATCAGCCCCACCCCACCCGCTCCGGCGTGGACCAGCACGGTGTCGCCGGGCTGCACGGGGTACACCGACTTGATCAGGTAATGCGCCGTCATGCCCTTCAACAGCGCTGAAGCGGCCACGTCCAAACCGACTGCCGAGGGCACATGTGCGACGAATGGTGCTGGTGCGGTGCTGAATTCAGCGTAGGCGCCTGACGAGGCGGCGGTCACCACCCGGTCGTCGACGGCCAGCGTTGTCACACCGTCGCCGACAGCGGCCACCGTTCCGGCCACTTCGGTGCCCAGCACAAAGGGCAGCTCGCGGGGATAAGACCCAGAGCGGAAATAGGTATCGATGTAGTTCACGCCGATCGCCTCGGCCTTGATCAGCACCTCACCCGGACCCGGGGACGGCTGTGGCTTCTCGACGTAGCTCAGGACTTCCGGACCACCGGTTTCGGCGACTTCGATTGCGTGCATGGTGACTATCATCCGCAATCATGGAGTCCGCATGAAGTTGGCCCGGCCCGACATTCGCCATCCTCGGATTGTGCTGGCCGGTTCGCAGGACGGCGACGACGCCGGTCTGGTAGCCGCGCTGCGAAAGCGCGGCCAGCATGCCCGGTGGCTGTCGTGGGACGACCCGGACACGCTGGACACCGATCTGGTGATCCTGCGGACCCACACCGATTACGCCGATCGGCTCGACGAGTTCCTGGCCTGGGCCAAGCGGGTGCCGAACCTGCTCAACGCGCCTGACGTTGTTGCCTGGAACGTCGGTCGGCACTATCTGCGCGACCTTCGTGATGCCGGGGTGCCGATCCGGGGGCGCCGGCGGTCTGGCTCCACAGTGCTAACGGCGTTGGTGTTCCTCGGCGGCATCCAGTCCCACGCGTTCATCCAGAAGTCTCCGGTCGACGCGGACTTCGAATTGTGGGACGTCGGCCAAGCCGCCGTGCGCGCCGCCGCCGACCACCTGGGCATCGGTGCCGAGGAGCTGCTTTATGCCCGCGTGGACGTGATCGGCGGACCGGGTGACGCCGAAGTGGTGGACCTGAATCTGGTTGCCCCGTCGCTCGGTTGGCGGCTGCTCGACGACGGCGCCCGCGATGACGGTCAGCGACAGTTCGCGCTCTGCGTCGAGTCAGCCCTGGACCGGTTGGGGCTGGGTCCGCTCTCGCATCGAGGCCCATAATGCCGCGGTGGCTGCTGTGCAGATCGCGGCTCCCGCGACATGGACCGCCACCAGCGCCGCCGGAACCCCGGTGAAGAACTGAACGGTCCCGACCACGGCCTGACCGAACACCGCCGCCACCAGAACGCCCAGCCGCAGCAGTACGGGCCGGGGCGCATGCACCGCCAGTAGGCCGAAACCAAGCCCGACCAGCAGCGCAAGATAGGCCACCAGCAGCGACGAGTGCGCATGCACCAGCGTGGTGATCTCGATCCGCAGTCGGGGCACGGTCCGGCGCGGGCTGGTGTCACCTGCATGTGGGCCCGCGGCGGTGACCAAGGTGCCGGCCACCAGCACCGCCGCCAGCGTCATCGCGCAGAGCAAGGTGAGTCCGCGCAGCGGCTTGACCACCTGATAACCGACCACGCCATTGTCGGGCTCGCCGACCTTGACGAACAGCAGCACCGAAAGCCACACCATCGTCATCGAGGTCAGCAGGTGGATGGCCACCGTCCACCACAGCAGCCCGGTGAGCACGGTGATGCCGCCGATCACCGCCTGCAGCACCGTCGAGGCCGGCATCAACCACGCGTAGACCAGGACTTCGGCTCGGCGGCGGGCGCGGGTGACGGCCAGCACCGCCAGCGCCGCGGTGATGACCACGGCGAAGGTGATCATTCGGTTGCCGAACTCGACGGCCTGGTGGAGGCGGGGAACTTCGGAGACGGCTACCGGGGTGAAGCTGCCCGGAAAGCATTGCGGCCACGTGGGGCAGCCCAGCCCTGAGGCGGTGACGCGGACGATCGCCCCGGTGACGGCGATGCCGCCCTGCGTCAGGATGACCAGCGCCGCGATGACCCGCTGCGCGTGCAGGCTGGGCTCGGGCAGCAGGTCCACGATTCGAAGCAGTAACCGCCCGACAGGCATCGCCCGATCGTAGGGCAACGAAAACTACGCGACGTAGTAGGGCTGGCTCAGGTGAACCGAAACCACCGCAACGCGGCCAACCCGGCCAGCAGTGCCCCAGACGACGAGCACCAGCACGCCGAACCAGTCCACCGACAGGCTCAGCGCCCGCGACAGCGTCTCGGTCAGTGCGCCGGCCGGGGTGAGCCGCGCCGCCCACTTGACCGCGGACCCGATCATGCCGGTTTCGATGGTCAGCGCGCCGAGCCCGGCGAAGACGAACCACAACAGGTTGGCCACCGCCAGCACAATCTCGGCGCGCAAGGTGCCACCAAGCAGCAGCCCCAGCGCCGCGAAAACCGCGGTCCCCAGCGCGATGACCACGGCGCCCAATGCCAGACCCGCCGGAGGCGGCCGCCACCCGAGCGCAAAACCGATGGCGCCCAATATGATTGCCTGCAGGAACACCACTGTCACGACCGCCGCCGACTTACCGGCGATGATGCCCCACACGGGCAGCGCCGTCGCGCCCAGCCGTTTGAGCGCGCCGTAGCGCCGATCAAAGGCGACCGCGATGGCCTGGCCGGTGAACGCGGTCGAGATCACCGCCAGCGCCATGATCACCGGCACGAAGGTGGCGGCGCGGTTGTGGCCGAACGATCCGAGCGGCAGCAACGTCAAACCGACCAGCAGCGTGATGGGGATGAACATGGTCAGCAGGAGTTGTTCGCCGTTGCGCAGCAGCAGCTTCAACTCCAGGGCGAACTGCGCGGCCAGCATCTTCGGTACCGCCGCAGGATGCGGATCGGGCGTGAAAGTGCCTGCGGGGAAATGGCTTTCGTCGCCGGCGGTCATGGTCGCAACTCTCGTCCCGTCAGCTCGAGGAACACGTCTTCCAGGCTGCGCTGCTCCACACGCAGATCGGTAGCCAGCACGTCGATCTGGGCGCACCACGCTGTCACGGTCGCCAGCACCTGCGGGTCGACCGCGCCTTCCACTAAGTACTCGCCCGGCGCCGACTCGGAGGCTCGGTAGTCCTCGGGCAGGGCCGACAACAGCAACGACAGGTCGAGCCGCGATGGTGCGCTGAACCGCAACTGGTCTTTGGCGCCGCTGCGAGTCAACTCTGCCGGCGTTCCGGCCGCCACCGTCACCCCGTGATCGATGATGACCAGCCGGTCGGCGAGTTCTTCGGCTTCTTTGAGTTGGTGGGTGGTCAGCACCACCGTCACGCCATCGCGGCGCAATGCATCGATCAACTCCCACACCAGAATCCGGGCCTGAGCATCCAAGCCCGCTGTGGGCTCGTCAAGGAAGACCAGTTCGGGTCGGCCGACCAGTGCGCAGGCCAGCGCAAGCCGCTGCTGCTGCCCACCGGAGAGCCGTCGGTAGGTGGTGCGAGCAGCGTCGGTCAGACCCAGTGTGGTCAGCAGCCACTGCGGGTCCAGCGGGTTGGCGGCGTAGGAGGCCACCAGGTTGAGCATTTCGTCGGCCCGGGCCGCGGGATAGCCGCCGCCGCCTTGCAGCATTACGCCGATGCGCTCCCGCAATCGGGCGTTGTCGGCGATCGGGTCCAGCCCGAGCACCTCGATGGTGCCGGCGTCGGGGCGGATGAACCCCTCGCACATCTCCACCGTCGTCGTCTTACCTGCGCCGTTGGGGCCCAGCAGCGCCAGTACCTCGGCCGCATGCACGTCGAGGTCGAGGTGGGAGACGGCCGTGGTCGCGCTAGCGCCCGAGCCGTACTGTTTGCACACCCCGCGCAAGCGCACAGGGATGTCTGGGTCCGGGCTCACGACGACTTAGCGTAGGCGTCGGGCAACGCAGTGGGCGGCGGGGTCTGGCTGGCGGGCAACGGATCCTGTGCTGCAGCGTCGCGCGTGAGCTCCGCGACTCTTAGCGGCCGCCACGGCAGCCGGTGCGAGGTCGCCGCGATGAGCAGCAGCACGATGACGGTGCTGGCTACCGTGGCGTCCACGATCTGGAACAGCGCGAATCGGTCTCCGTTGGCCGTTGGGCCGAAGACACCCACGACGATCGTCACCACGATCGCCGCGATCCGGAAACCCGGCCGCGTCGCCCAGCACGCCAAGGGGATGATGGCCCACAGCAGGTACCACGGCTGCACCACCGGGAACAGCAGCACCGTGCCACCCAGCGCGACGCCGAGCCCGCCGACCGGGTGCAGCCGGCCCCGCAGCACCGCCAGCAGCAGCCAGCCGACCATCACCGCGATGATCAAGACGCCGATGCCACGGGTCAGCGACAGCACGGCGGTGGTGTGATCACCCAGACCCAACAGGATTCCGACCTGCCCGGTACCCAGGGCGATCAGCGTCGGCGGTGACATCCAGCTGCGCACCACGTTGGCGGTGCCCAGCGTGTAGATCCAGCCGAAGCCGAGCCGGCTGGCCCAGCCGACGGCGGCCATCACGGCCAGTGACAGTCCGGCCATCAGTCCACTGGCCAACAGGAATGCCCGAAGGTTGCCGCCCCATCGATGACCCAGCGCCATCGCGACGAAGCCCAGCGCCAGCAGCGACGGCAGCTTGATCTGTGAGGACAGCGCGATCAGCACCGCACCGGCCAACAGCATGCCCAGCGGCGTCCAGTCGGGCCGGTGGGTCCGCATGCCGGGCCATGGCTGGGGCAGCAGCGGACGCGCGGAGTCGACACCGCGGAGCGCGAACTCGGTGCCGGCCAGCATCAACCCGAGCATTGGCGCCTCGTTGTGGATGCCGGCGACCAGATGCATGATCAGCAGCGGGTTGGCCGCCCCCAACCACAGCGCGCTGACTTCGGCCACCCCGCAGCGGCGGGCCAGCCGGGGTGTCGCCCACACGATCAGGCCCACGCCGAGCAGCACCACCAGCCGATGGCACAGCACCGCGGCGACGATGTTTTCACCGGTCAACGCCGAAATCCCGCGGCCAATCCACAAGAACAGCGGTCCGTAGGGCGCCGGGGTCTCCCGCCACAGGCTGGGCACCGACAACGTGAAGACATGGTCGAGGCCCAGGCCGGTCGCCGGGCCGACCCGATAGGGGTCGAGTCCTAACCGGCAGATCTGGCTCTGCGCCAGATAGGAGTAGACGTCCTTGCTGTACATCGGCGGTGCCACCAATAACGGCAGCGCCCACAACAACAGCGTGCGGTCCAGTTCGCCGCGCGACATCCGCCGCCTGCCCAGCGCGAACCGGCCCAGCATCAGCCAGGCCAGGGCCATCATCACCGCGCCGGTGGTGGTCATCGTCAACGACACGGTCTGGATGCGCGACGGCAGGTTGAGCAGCCGGACCCCGAACGTCGGGTCCTGGATCACCGGCCGGGCCCCGGCCCCCAGCGCTCCGATGGCCATCAACACCGTGCCGGTGGCGCCGAACAGCCGGGTCCAACGAAGCGCGACCAGGTCGGTGTCGTTCAGCGGCTGAGCCACCGCCAGCTCGTCGCCATGCAAGCTGGCGATCGACGAACTCAGCGTGTGGTGGCGGACTGCCATCAGGGCAGCGTAACCGCCACCCGGACGCGGCCGGACGCGTCAGGTGTGACCAGCGCAACCACGACAGAGGGTAGCCTTGCTAGACCCCGCCCCGGAATTGCGTCACACTGGTGTTGTGAAATTCCCGCCGACTGTCAAAGGTGCCGAAGCAGCAGCCGCAGCTTCGACCCACGACGGTCAGACCCGTAGCGCCGTCGTGCGGCTGCTGCTGGAGTCCGGGTCTATCACCGCCGGGCAGATCGGTGAGCGGCTGGGTCTGTCCGCCGCCGGGGTGCGACGCCACCTCGACGCGCTGATCGACATGGGGGAGGCCGAGTCGGTTCCCGCGGCGCCGTGGCAGCAAGCCGGACGGGGACGGCCGGCCAAGCGGTACCGGCTGACCGCGACCGGTCGCGCCAAACTGGGCCACAGCTACGACGATCTGGCGTCTGCGGCGATGCGTCAATTGCGTGAGATCGGCGGCGAAGAGGCGGTCCGCAGCTTCGCCCGGCAGCGCATCGACGCGATTCTGTCCGGTGTCGAGGCTGCCGATTCCGACGCCGACGAGGAGATCGAAGCCACCGCTGAGCGAATCGCCGGCGCGCTGTCCGCCGCCGGTTACGTCGCCACCACCACAGCGGTGGGCGGTCCGATTCACGGTGTGCAGATCTGTCAGCATCATTGCCCGGTGTCGCACGTCGCCGAGGAGTTCCCGGAGCTGTGTGAAACCGAGCAGCAGGCCATAGCCGAGGTACTCGGGACCCACGTGCAGCGGTTGGCGACCATCGTCAACGGCGACTACGCCTGCACCACCCACGTCCCGCTCACCACGACTGAAGCCAGACCGGCTGTACTTCAGCGCACAGCCCGCGCCGAAGCCACCACGAGCATCAAAGGAGCGTCGTTATGACCCTCACCCCGGAGGCCACCAAGACGATTGTGCCCGCCGAGCCGTTGACCCAGGAACAGGCGATCGCCTCGATGGGCCGCTACGGCTACGGCTGGGCGGACTCCGACGTGGCCGGTGCCAGCGCGCAGCGCGGGCTGTCCGAAGCGGTGGTTCGCGACATCTCGACCAAGAAAAGCGAGCCGGAATGGATGCTGGAGACCCGGCTGAAGGCGCTGCGCATCTTCGACCGAAGCCGATGCCGAACTGGGGCGCCGACCTCGAGGGCATCCACTTCGACAACATCAAATACTTCGTGCGCTCCAGCGAGAAGCAGGCCGCGACCTGGGACGATCTGCCCGCAGACATCAAGAACACCTACGACAGGCTGGGCATACCGGAAGCCGAGAAGCAGCGACTGGTGTCCGGTGTCGCCGCCCAATACGAGTCGGAGGTCGTCTACCACTCCATCCGTGAGGATCTGGAGAAACTGGGCGTGATCTTCCTGGACACCGACACCGCGCTGCGGGAGCACCCAGAGATCTTCAAGCAGTACTTCGGCACCGTGATCCCGGCCGGCGACAACAAGTTCTCCGCGCTGAACACCGCAGTGTGGAGTGGCGGCTCGTTCATCTACGTGCCGCCGGGTGTGCACGTCGACATTCCGCTGCAGGCCTACTTCCGGATCAACACCGAGAACATGGGCCAGTTCGAGCGCACGCTGATCATCGTCGACGAGGGCGCCTACGTGCACTACGTCGAGGGTTGTACCGCACCGATCTACAAGTCGGATTCGCTGCACTCGGCGGTGGTGGAGATCATCGTCAAGCCCGGCGGTCGTTGTCGCTACACCACCATTCAGAACTGGTCGAACAACGTCTACAACCTGGTCACCAAGCGGGCCCGCGCCGAAGCCGGCGCCACCATGGAATGGGTCGACGGCAACATCGGGTCCAAGGTCACCATGAAGTACCCGGCGGTCTGGATGACCGGCGAGCACGCCAAGGGCGAGGTGCTCTCGGTGGCGTTTGCCGGTGACGGCCAGCACCAGGACACCGGCGCCAAGATGCTGCACCTGGCGCCGAATACGTCGAGCAACATCGTGTCCAAGTCGGTGGCCCGCGGCGGTGGACGTGCGTCCTACCGCGGTCTGGTCCAGGTCAACAAGGGTGCGTACGGATCGCGCTCCAGCGTGAAATGCGATGCGCTGCTGGTGGATACGATCAGCCGCAGCGATACCTACCCCTACGTTGACATCCGCGAGGACGACGTCACGATGGGCCACGAGGCGACGGTGTCCAAGGTCAGTGAAACCCAGCTGTTCTACCTGATGAGCCGTGGGCTGACGGAAGACGAAGCGATGGCGATGGTGGTGCGCGGCTTCGTCGAGCCGATCGCCAAAGAGCTGCCGATGGAGTACGCGCTGGAGCTCAACCGGCTGATCGAGCTGCAGATGGAGGGCTCTGTCGGATGACGAGCCGGATGACGGCCCAAGACGTGAGTTCAGCCATCAAGGGATCCTCGCTTGCCGGGCTGAACAAGGGAGAGCTGTTCTCTTCATTCGACGTCAACGCGTTCGAGGTTCCCGGCGGCCGCGACGAGATCTGGCGGTTCACCCCGCTACGGCGCCTGCACGGCCTGCACGACGGCTCGGCGCCGGCCACCGGGACCGCGAAGATCACGGTCAGCGAACGGCCCGATGTGCGGGTGGAGACAGTACGTCGCGGTGACGAGCGGCTCGGGCAGGGCGGTGTTCCGGCTGACCGCGTTGCTGCCCAAGCTTTTTCGTCGTTCAACACGGCGACCGTCGTCACCGTTGCGCGCGACACGCACACCGCCGAGCCGGTGGAGATCGGGATCGACGGACCCGGTGCGGGCGCGGTGGCCTATGGGCACCTGCAGGTACGGGTCGAGGAGCTCGCCGAGGCGGTCGTCGTCGTCGATCATCGCGGCAGCGGAACCTATGCCGACAACGTCGAATTCGTCGTCGACGACGCAGCCCGGCTCACGGTGGTGTGGATCGCCGACTGGGCCGATGACGCCGTGCATGTCAGCGCGCACCACGCCCGGCTGGGTAAGGACGCGGTCTTGCGTCATGTCGCGATCACGCTCGGCGGCGAGGTGGTGCGAATGTCGGCCACGGTGCGGTTCGCCGCACCCGGCGGCGACGCCGAGTTGCTCGGTTTGTATTTCGCCGACGACGGTCAGCACCTCGAGTCGCGGTTGCTGGTCGACCACGCGCATCCCGACTGCAGATCCAACGTGCTGTACAAAGGTGCGCTGCAAGGGGATCCAGACTCGAACCGGCCCGACGCGCACACGGTCTGGGTTGGCGACGTGCTGATCCGGGCCGCGGCCACCGGCACCAACACCTTCGAGGTCAACCGCAACCTGGTGCTCACCGACGGCGCACGTGCCGACTCGGTGCCCAACCTGGAGATCGAGACCGGCGAAATCGTCGGCGCCGGACACGCCAGTGCCACCGGACGATTCGACGACGAGCAACTGTTCTATCTGCGTGCCCGCGGCATCCCCGAAGATCAGGCCCGCCGACTGGTGGTCCGTGGCTTCTTCAACGAGATCATCGCCAAGATCGCGGTACCCGAAATACGGGAACGCCTGACCACAGCCATCGAACATGAACTGGCCATCACGGAATCGAGATTTGCCGCCTCATGACAACTTTGGAAATCAAAGACCTCCACGTCAGCGTCGAGAACGCATCGGACGGCGACGAGATCGCCATCCTCAACGGGGTCGACCTGACGGTGCGCTCCGGCGAGACGCATGCATTGATGGGCCCCAACGGGTCCGGCAAGTCCACGCTGTCCTACGCCATCGCCGGACACCCGAAATACCGGGTCACGTCGGGCTCCATCACGCTCGACGGCCGCAACGTCCTGGAGATGAGCGTCGACGAGCGCGCCCGCGCCGGCTTGTTCCTGGCCATGCAGTACCCCGTCGAGGTGCCCGGCGTGTCGATGTCGAACTTCCTGCGTTCGGCCGCCACCGCGGTCCGCGGTGAGGCGCCGAAGCTGCGGCACTGGGTCAAAGAGGTCAAGGCCGCGATGAATGAACTGGACATCGACTCGGCGTTCGGTGAACGCAGTGTCAACGAAGGCTTTTCCGGCGGCGAGAAGAAACGGCATGAGATCCTGCAGCTGGGATTACTGAAGCCCAAGATCGCGATCCTCGACGAGACCGACTCCGGGCTGGACGTCGACGCGCTGCGGGTGGTCAGCGAGGGCGTCAACCGTTACGCCGAAGCCGAGCATGGCGGCATTCTGCTGATCACGCACTACACCCGGATTCTGCGCTACATCCACCCGCAATTCGTACACGTCTTCGTCGGAGGCCGGATCGTCGAATCAGGCGGCCCGGAGTTGGCCGACGAGCTCGAAGAGAACGGGTACGTCCGCTTCTCCCCCGCAAGCGGGAGGTACCCCCACCAGACGGCCGCCTCGGGGGCCTGACATGACGGTTTCGGTCACTCGTCCCGCAGCGCTGGACATTGCTGCGATCCGGGCCGACTTCCCGATCCTGAGCCGGGTCATGCGGGGCGGAAATCAGCTGGCGTATTTGGATTCCGGAGCCACGTCGCAGCGTCCCGTGCAAGCCCTCGACGCCGAACGCGAATTCCTCACCACCTCCAACGGCGCGGTGCATCGCGGCGCGCATCAACTGATGGAGGAGGCCACCGACGCCTACGAGCAGGGCCGTTCCGACATCGCCGGATTCGTCGGCGCCGACCCGGACGAGCTGGTGTTCACCAAGAACGCCACCGAATCGCTCAACCTGGTGTCGTATGTGTTGGGGGACAACCGCTTCGAACGTGCCGTAGGGCCCGGCGACGTCATCGTCATCACCGAGCTCGAGCACCACGCCAACATCGTCCCGTGGCAGGAACTGGCCCGGCGCACCGGCGCCACACTGCGCTGGTACGGCGTGACCGACGACGGCCGCATCGACCTGGACTCGCTGCAACTGGACAACAACGTCAAAGTCGTTGCTTTCAGCCATCACTCGAATGTGACCGGAGCGGTGGCCCCGGTAGCCGAGTTGGTCGAGCGGGCCAAGGCCGTCGGCGCGTTGACAGTGCTGGACGCCTGCCAGTCGGTGCCGCATCAGCCGGTCGACTTCCACGCGCTCGACGTCGATTTTGGCGCGTTCTCCGGTCATAAAATGTTGGGCCCCAACGGAATCGGCGTGCTCTACGGCCGCACCGAGCTGCTCAACGCGATCCCGCCATTCATCACCGGCGGTTCGATGATCGAGACGGTCACCATGGAGGCCACCACCTACGCCGCGCCGCCGCAGCGCTTCGAGGCCGGCACCCCGATGACCTCCCAGGTCGTCGGGCTGGCCGCGGCCGCACGCTATCTCGGTGTTCTCGGCATGGCCGCCGTCGAAGCCCATGAGCGCGAGTTGGTGGCCGCCGCGATCGACGGCCTCTCCGGTATCGACGCAGTGCGGATCATCGGTCCCACGGTCGACGGAGAACCGGGGTTCACCAGTGTCTTTCGTGGTCGACGGCGTGCACGCGCACGATGTCGGTCAGGTTCTCGACGACGACGGGGTCGCCGTTCGGGTCGGACATCACTGCGCGCTGCCGCTGCACCGCCGGTTCGCTGTCGCCGCCACCGCGCGCGCCTCGTTCGCGGTGTACAACACCCTCGACGAGGTCGAGCGTCTGGTCGCCGGGGTGCGGCGGTCTCTGGACTTCTTCGGAAGGGACTGAGCCGCAGTGCGTCTCGAGCAGATCTACCACGACGTGATCCTCGATCACTACAAGCATCCGCAGCACCGCGGGCTGCGCGAGCCGTTCGGTGCGCAAGTGCATCACGTCAACCCGGTGTGCGGCGACGAGGTCACGCTGCGGGTGGCGCTGTCCGATGACGGCGAGAGCGTGGCCGACGTCTCCTACGACGGGCAGGGCTGTTCGATCAGCCAAGCCGCCACCTCGGTGCTCACCGAGCAGGTGATCGGTCAAAGCGTCGGACGGGCGTTGAAGACCATCACCGCGTTCACCGAAATGGTGTCGTCCCGGGGAAATGTCGCCGGTAACGAGGACGTTCTGGGCGACGGGGTCGCGTTCGCTGGTGTCGCCAAATATCCGGCCCGGGTCAAATGCGCGCTGCTCGGCTGGATGGCTTTCAAAGATGCGCTGGCTCAAGCGACTGACGACGTCGAGGAGGGCAAAGGATGAGTGAAACTGCTGCGCCGGACAACGAGCTGCTGGGCGACATCGAGGAGGCCATGCGCGATGTCGTCGACCCCGAATTGGGCATCAACGTCGTCGACCTGGGATTGGTCTACGGCGTGAACCTCGAAGAGGCGGAGGAGGGGACCGTCGCGCTGATCGACATGACGTTGACGTCGCCGGCCTGCCCGCTGACCGACGTCATCGAGGACCAGTCGCGTAACGCGCTGATCGGCGCCGGCCTGGTCGACGAACTGCGCATCAACTGGGTGTGGAACCCGCCGTGGGGCCCGGACAAGATCACCGACGACGGGCGGGACCAACTGCGCGCGCTGGGCTTCACCGTCTGACCTCAGAACGGGGACAGATCCCGCTCCACGATGCTGGGCACTCACAGTGATTGCCATCAGCGACAAGGTCTAAGAATCCTTGCTCTGTGCCGCTGGCGAGCGCCGTGCGTACATAGGTGTTTAGATACGGTCCTGAGAAACTTTAGTCCGCCGCCTAAAACTCGCGCCAGCGACAACTTGGCCGCAGAATTGAAGTACAGGACAGAAAGGATCGCCCGATGAAGAAAATGCTGATGATCATTGCGGCCTGCGCGGCTACCGCCCTGCCGGGCGCCGGCGTCGCCTATGCAGACCCGCCACCGGCACCTGAGCCAAACGGGCCGAAGTGCTGGGTAACGAACGATGACGGGCATCAGCAACTCACGCCCTGCGGCTGGGCGTATTCGGACAAGTCGGGCTGGTATCAGGTTCCTTGGGGTTTCCAGGGCATGTGATCAGCCGTCTTCCCGTCTGAACCCGTCCGGACGCTTCGGGCCGACGGTGTCGCGATCGGCTCTGTGCGGTTGCGGCAGGACCAGTGCTGGCTACGATCATGGTTGTGAATGATGCCGCGACAGCCCAAGGGTCCAAGCAGCATATAATCGGCGCGGCGCCGAACGTCATCGTGATGTTCGGCGCCACAGGCGATTTAGCACGCCGAAAGCTGCTGCCCGGCCTCCTGCACCTTTCCAACTCCAAACTAGCTCCCGAGATCCGCGTCATCGGCACGTCGCTCGATGAACTCGACAGCGAAACCTTCCGCAAGCTGGCTCGGAAGGCTTGCGCCGAGTTCTGCCGCGACGAGGTTTCCGATGAGTTCATGGATGAGTTCATCGGCAACTTGATCTATGTGCCTCAGGGCGCCGGCCCGGAAGCGCTGGGTGCCGCTGTGTTCGAGCAGCGCTATGCCCTCGGCGGCGACGCGCAGCTGCTGCACTACTTGAGCGTCCCGCCGGCGGCGGTGATGCCCGTCATGGAAGCGCTGCACAAGGCGGATTTGGTGCAGGACTCTCGGGTCATCATGGAGAAGCCGTTCGGCGTCGATCTGGCCAGCGCCCGGAAACTGAACGCGGCGATTCATGAGCGATTCGAGGAAGAACAGATCTTCCGGATCGATCACTTTCTGGGCAAAGAGGCCGCGCAGAACATTCTGGCGTTTCGGTTCGCGAACGGATTGTTCGAACCGATTTGGAATCGAAACTTCATCGACCACATCCAGATCGACGTGCCCGAGCGGCTCACATGTGAGAACCGCGCGCACTTTTACGACGCCGTGGGGGCGTTCAAGGACATGGTGGTCACCCACTTGTTCCAAATTCTGGCGTTCGTCGCGATGGAACCGCCCACCGAGCTTGCATCAGCGGCGATCAGTGACGAGAAAAACAAGGTATTCCGCTCGATGCGCCTGCTTGATCCCAGCGAGGTGGTGCGCGGGCAGTATCGGGGTTACCGCGACGAGCCTGGGGTGTCTGCGGAATCGGATACCGAAACGTTCGTCGCGCTCAAATGCGAGATCGATAACTGGCGCTGGGCGGGCGTCCCGTTCTTTCTGCGCACCGGCAAAGGCTTGGCGGAGGGTCAGCGCATCATCTCCATCGCTTTCCACGAACCGCCAAGGAGTATGTTTCCGCCCGGATCCGGTGTGGGACAAAAGGGTCCGGATCACCTGACTTTCGATCTCGCCGACGTGTCCAAGATGTCGCTGTCGTTCTACGGCAAGCGGCCAGGGCCCGGAATGAAGCTCGACAAGCTGAGCCTGCAGTTCACCATGGAAGAGACCGGCCATGCCGGCGATGTGCTGGAGGCCTACGAACGTCTGATTCTCGACGCGATGCGCGGGGACCGGACGTTGTACAACACGGCGGAGGGTATCGAACGGCTTTGGGAGGTCTCCGCGCCGTTGCTCGACGATCCGCCGCCGATGCGCAGCTACGACCTCGACTCATGGGGCCCCAACGCGGTCCATCCGCTGATCGCCCCACGGGCGTGGCGGCTGCCGTTCGAACGCGGCTGGCGCGGCTAGACCGTATGGGGGCTGGGGCCTCCTCGCGCATGTGATCGTGGGTTGCCGACAGGGTGGTCCTGGCCGGTAGAGCCAACAGATGTGCGGTTGTAGGAGGCCCCAGTGAAGGTTCAGCGTACGAGCGTCGGCTTGGATGTGCACGCACGTTCAGTAGTTGGATGCGGTTTGGATGGGGACACCGGTGAGGTGTTCCAGCGGCGGTTGACCCCCGATCACCGAGAAGTCCTGGACTGGGTGCAGGGGTTGCCGGGTCCGGTGGCTGTCACCTATGAGGCCGGCCCGACCGGGTTCGGGTTGGCGCGGGCATTGACGGCGGCAGGGATCGATTGTCAGGTGGCCGCGCCGTCGAAATTGCAACGACCCTCTGGTGATCGGGTCAAGACCGATGCCCGTGATGCCGCGCATCTGGCCCGGTTGCTGCATTTGGGTCAGATCGTGGAGGTCACGATCCCCAGCGTGGCACAGGAGGCGGCCCGGGATCTGGTACGCGCGCGTGAGGACTGCCGGGGTGATCTGATGACAATGCGGCACCGGATCTCGAAATTGCTGCTGCGCCAAGGGATCGTCTATTACGGTGGGCAGGCCTGGACGGGTAAACACGAGCTGTGGCTGCGTGCGCAGCGGTTCGACGCCGCCGGCCTGCAGCTGGCCTACGACAGCGCGTTTGAGGCGATGCTCGCCTGTGTGGACCGGCGCAGCCGTCTCGATGCCGCGATCACGGCGATGGCCGCCGACAGCGAGTTCACCCCGGTCGTGCGCAGACTGGGCTGTCTACGTGGGATCTCCACGCTGACCGCGTTCGGGTTGGCCGTCGAGATCGGCGATTGGGGTAGGTTGACCGGGCGCTCGATCGGCGCCTACCTGGGTTTGGTGCCCTGTGAGTACTCCTCGGGCGCCAGCCGGGTCCAGGGCGGGGTCACCAAGACCGGTAATGGACATGCCCGCCGGCTGCTGGTGGAGGCGGCCTGGCATCACCGCGCACCGTATCGGCCCGGACGCGATCTGCGTCAACGCTGGACCGCTGCCCCGCAGGCTGCACAGGCCCGCGGACATACGGCTAACCATCGCCTCCATACCCGTTGGGTGCGTTTCGACCAACGTAAGAAACGATCGGTGGTCGCTAACGCCGCGATCGCCCGTGAGTTGGCCGGCTGGTGCTGGTCACTGGCCATCCTCGACAACTAACACCCCCACAACTGTCCAGATGAGCAAGCAGAAGGTGTCGGCAAGCGTCTTGGAGTGATCCGCGTCAGTTCTATGAGCAAACCCGTTGCCCCACAACGTGTTCACGCTCGATCCTAGACAAGCGGGCCCACTCCGACTCGAACCTACGGTCCTGCGGTAACCAACCCGCGCATTTCAGACTGACACGCGTCGACATCGACACGCTCGACACCGCTGCGGCTCATCCGGTCAAAGGAAGCGGCGGCCGCAACGACGGTTGCGGCCGCCGCTTCACCCTGCCCCTTGACAGAATGCTCCCCATATCAGAACTGACAGCACGTCGACGCCAGGGCAGCACCTCCTCGGGCTACCCCGGTCGTCGTGACGAGACAGCCGGTTAGTGCCGGTGCCGCCTGCCGCCCGGTTCCGGGCAGCTGCCGTTGTCGGCCTGCTGAACGGTGATGGCCGTCGCCTGCAGCGTGCCGCCGTTGTCCTTGGTTCCATGCGCCGCGATGCACTTGCCCTGGACGAGCGCTTGCGCGTCAGCGATGGTCTGCTTGGTGTATTTGGTCGTGTCGGTGACGGTCACGCCGGTTTGAGACGAGTTACCGCTCGCATCAGCGCTATTCACGGTGACGGTACTGCCGGTGACGGATACGACCTGGCCACTCACTTGGCGATGTGAGACGAGTGCGCCCGGAGACGGGGTGTTCTCGGCGCCTGCTGGTTGCTTGGGCGGCGGGCACTTACCGTCGACGGCGGTGCTGACACGCACGGATCGAGCGGTGATCCCGCCACCGTTGTTCGAAGCGCTCCGGTGGTCGGGATAAACGCTGATGCAGCTACCTGCGGTGACGTCGGTCAGCTGAGCGGGGGTGAGCTCGGAGACATCCGTTGACGGCGTGAAGTCGACGGTGGCGGTCCCAGACCGCTGGCTGACCTGGATGGTGTTGCCCGACACCGAGTCGATCAGCCCGCGCACCCAGTCGTTGCCCTTGGCCGACGCTGACGGCGACGATGACGTGGGAGCGGAGCTGGTCGGATTCGCCGAGGTGGGCTTGGCATTGTTCGACGTGCCGCAGGCTGCGACGGACAGCGCGGTGGCTCCGGTGACCGCAAGGATCGCGAAGCGGGACAGTCGGGCGGTCGGGAAGGTGGCGAGCATCGAGGTCCTCTCAATCGTCGGCCGCGGCGAGCGGACCGACTCTGGCATCGGTTTTCACGATCGGTCTCGCCGCTGAGAACCGGCTGGTGTCCGGGTAAGAGCCCGCTGTGTATACTGCGATCGCTCGGGTCGCAAAAGCGCCGCCTCGAGTAGTGCTGTGCGCCAGATGATGTCAATGCGTCAGCGGCGTGTGCTGCAGCGCCGCCAAATGACAGCTGCGCCATGTTTTGGCTGTGCAGGACGTGCCGTGGCGAGCACAACGGCGTGGGCCCGCGGCGACTAAGACCACCTGAGACCACCTGACCTGATCGGGGCGGCCACCCGCAGGGGAACACCGCGGCAGTGGGCCGCGTTGGAGAAAGCGTGACTACCCAAGACCTCACCGCCGCACAGTTCAACGAAACGGTCAACGGCAACGACATCGTGCTCGTCGATTTCTGGGCGTCCTGGTGCGGACCGTGCCGCCAGTTCGCGCCTACGTTCGCCGCTTCGGCGGAAAGGCACCCCGACGTCGTACACGCCAAGGTGGATACCGAAGCCGAACAGGAACTCGCCGCGGCAGCGCAGATCCGATCCATCCCCACGCTGATGGCGTTCAAGAACGGCAAGCTGATCTTCAACCAGGCCGGTGCCCTGCCACCTGCCGCGCTGGAGGACCTGGTTCAGCAAGTCAAGGATTTCGACGTCGACGCGGCGATCGGGGCGCACGAGGGCGACCAGGCCTGAGCTGGCTCCGCGACGGGCCGCGGGTTAATTACCGACTCCTCAGCGGGCCGATGCGCGGCTCGCGTCGTCGTCGGGCGGGTTACCGTTCAACGGTGAGCATGGTCCTCGTCGAACATCCGCGACCGCATGTCGCGCTGATCACCCTCAATCGGCCGGAGCGGATGAACTCCATGGCGTTCGACGTCATGGTGCCGCTGAAAGAGGCGCTGGAGAACATCACCTACGACAACTCGGTACGCGTGGTCGTGTTGACAGGCGCGGGCAAAGGGTTCTCCTCGGGCGCCGACCACAAGTCTGCCGGTGATGTTCCCCACGTTGCGGGCCTGACTCGGCCCACCTATGCGCTGCGCTCCATGCAGATTCTCGACGACGTCATCCTCACGCTGCGACGGCTGCACCAGCCGGTGATCGCGGCGGTCAACGGCGCCGCAATCGGCGGTGGGCTGTGCCTGGCGCTGGCTGCTGACATCCGCGTAGCGTCACGCGGAGCTTATTTCCGGGCCGCCGGCATCAACAACGGGCTGACCGCCAGCGAGCTGGGCTTGAGCTATTTGCTGCCGCGGGCCATCGGGTCGTCACGGGCATTCGAGATCATGCTGACCGGCCGTGATATCGACGCCGAGGAAGCCGAGCGGATCGGGTTGGTATCGCGCTACGTCCCCGAAGACCAACTGTTGGACACGTGCTACGCGATGGCCGAGCGAATCGCCGCCTTCTCGCGGCCGGGCGTCGAGTTGACCAAGCGCACACTGTGGAATGGACTGGACGCCGCTAGCCTAGAGGGGCACATGCAGGCCGAAGGCCTCGGACAGCTCTTCGTCCGCCTGCTCACCGGCAACTTCGAAGAGGCGGTTGCCGCGCGCGCCGAGAAACGGCCGCCGGTGTTCACCGACGACAAGCAATGACGTTCCGGACAATTGGCCAAGGAGAGTAACCGTGATCACGGCTACGGACCTCGAGGTCCGCGCTGGCGCGCGCACACTGCTCTTCGCTGACGGCCCGGCTTTGCGGATACAGCCCGGTGACCGCATCGGGCTGGTCGGGCGCAACGGCGCCGGCAAAACCACCACCCTGCGCATCCTGGCGGGAGAGGGGGAGCCCTACGCGGGAACCGTGGCACGCACCGGCGAGATCGGTTATCTGCCGCAGGATCCCAAAGAGGGCGACCTCGATATCCTCGCGCGTGATCGGGTGCTCTCCGCGCGGGGCCTGGATACGCTGCTCACCGACCTGGAAAAGCAGCAGGCGCTGATGGCCGAGGTCGCCGACGACGCCGCTCGTGATCGTGCGATCCGCCGCTACGGCCAACTCGAGGAGCGTTTCGCCGCGCTCGGCGGCTATGGCGCCGAAAGCGAAGCGGGCCGTATCTGCGCGAGTCTGGGGTTGCCCGACCGCGTACTGACTCAGCAGTTGCGCACCCTTTCCGGGGGTCAGCGGCGTCGAGTTGAGTTGGCCCGGATTCTGTTTGCCGCGTCCGACACCGGCGCCGGGTCGTCCACCACCTTGCTACTCGACGAGCCGACCAACCACCTCGACGCCGACTCGCTGGGCTGGCTGCGGGACTTCCTGCGCAACCACACCGGCGGGCTGGTGGTCATCAGCCACAACGTCGACTTGTTGGCCGACGTCGTCAACCGCGTGTGGTTTCTCGACGCGGTACGCGGCGAAGTCGACGTCTACAACATGGGTTGGCAGAAGTATCTCGACGCCCGTGCCACCGACGAGCAGCGGCGCCGCCGGGAACGCACCAACGCCGAACGCAAGGCCACCGCACTGCGCGCCCAAGCCGCCAAGCTCGGTGCCAAGGCCACCAAAGCCGTTGCTGCGCAGAACATGCTGCGGCGCGCCGACCGGATGATGGCCGCACTCGACGAAGAGCGGGTAGCCGACAAGGTCGCCCGAATCAAGTTCCCCAACCCGGCATCCTGCGGACGCACACCGCTGATGGCTTCCGGCCTGACGAAGACCTACGGTTCGCTGGAAGTGTTCACCGGAGTGGATCTGGCCATCGATCGCGGCTCTCGGGTGGTGGTGCTTGGACTCAACGGCGCGGGCAAGACGACGCTGCTGCGACTGCTGGCCGGCGTCGAGCAACCCGAGGCGGGGGCGTTGGAGCCAGGACACGGTTTGAAAATCGGCTATTTCGGCCAGGAGCACGACACCCTCGACGACGCCGCGACGGTGTGGGAGAACATCCGGCACGCCGCACCCGATTCCGGCGAGCAGGAACTGCGTGGTCTGCTCGGAGCGTTCATGTTCAGCGGCAGTCAACTCGACCAGTCAGCCGGGACTCTGTCCGGCGGGGAGAAAACTCGCTTGGCACTGGCCGGCCTGGTGGCCTCCACTGCCAATGTGTTGCTGCTCGACGAGCCGACCAACAATCTCGATCCGGCGTCCCGCGAGCAGGTTCTGGACGCGCTGCGTAGCTATGCCGGTGCAGTAGTGCTCGTCACGCACGACCCGGGAGCCGCCGAAGCGCTCGACCCGCAACGTGTCGTGCTGCTGCCCGACGGAACCGAAGACCATTGGTCCGAGGAATACCGGGACCTCATCGAATTGGCCTGACTGCTTGGACGCGGTCTTGCTGATCTCATGCGCGGCCTCCCGTCGGTCGACTGGTCTCCCGACTCGGCTCGACGGTGTCATGCGCGGCCTCGTCGGTCGACTGGTCTCCCGACTCGGCTCGACGGTGTCATGCGCGGCCTCGTCGGTCGACTGGTCTCCCGACTCGGCTCGACGGTGTCATGCGCGGCCTCGTCGGTCGACTGGTCTCCCGACTCGGCTCGACGGCGGCGCAGGCGATTTCGTCAAATCGGCCCGCCAACCGACCCGGCTTCCTACTCTGTGTGCTTTGGGGATCCTGTTCACTCAGGGAGGGGCACGTGAGGAAATCGAAAAAGCCGCGCGATCAAGTGCTGCGCGAATTACGCAACGCCTACGAGGGCGGAGCCAGCATCCGCACATTGGTCGAGTCGACCGGCAGGTCGTACGGGTCGATCCATAGCATGTTGCGCGAATCCGGTACCACGATGCGCAGCCGCGGCGGACCCAACCACCGCACCCGATTGCGGTAACCCCGTGGCGAACTAGCTCTGTCGTACCGAGCTCTCGACCAGATCGAGGACAGCGGTGAGCAACTGAGTGTTTTCACCGGAGGCCACCTTGGCCACCAATCCGTCGAGCACCAGATCCAGGTAGCACTGCAATACGTCGCTGGGGATGTCGTCGCGCACCCGTCCGGCCTGCTTCTGCCGGCGCAGCCGGTCGATCGTTGCCGCCACCAGCTCAGCTGAGCGCTCCGTCCACTCCTTGTTGAACGCCGAGTCGTGGCGCAGCTTGCGCGCAATCTCCAATCGCGTGGCGAGCCAGTCGAACTGGTCGGGCGCCGCCAGCATGTCGCGCATCACCTGAACCAGACCTTCGCGAGAGGCGACATCGGCCATCCGCTCGGCATCCTCGTGCGCCAGCTCGAAAAAAAGCGTGTCCTTGTCGCGGAAGTGGTGGAATATCGCACCCCGCGACAAGCCGATCGCCTGCTCGAGCCGGCGCACCGTCGCCCCGTCGTAGCCGAACTCGGCGAAGCAGCGGCGGGCACCGTCGAGGATCTGACGGCGTCGGGCCGCCAGATGGTCCTGGCTGACCTTGGGCACGGGCGCTCCGCTAGGTCCTCGGGTGGCGATCCGCTGCGCCCGGCTGCGCCGGGCTGGCGATCGCCACGGTCCTCGGGTGGCGATCCGCTGCGCCCGGCTGCGCCGGGCTGGCGATCGCCACTAGTTCGACCTGAGCATGTTGCGCAACACATACTGCAAGATGCCGCCGTTTCGGTAGTAGTCGGCTTCACCGGGAGTGTCGATGCGCACCACCGCGTCGAATTCGATTGCTTTGCCGCCATCTTTGGCGGCCTTGACATGCACCGTCTTCGGCGTCTTGCCGTTGTTGAGTTCCTCGATCCCGGTGATGTCGAACACCTCGGTGCCGTCCAGGCCCAAGGACTCGGCCGACTTACCTTCCGGGAACTGCAACGGGATCACACCCATGCCGATCAGGTTGGAGCGGTGGATGCGCTCGAACGACTCGGTGATCACCGCCCGCACGCCCAGCAGCGACGTGCCCTTGGCCGCCCAGTCCCGAGACGAGCCGGAGCCGTACTCCTTGCCGCCGAGCACCACCAGCGGAATTTTTTCTGTCGCATAATTTTGCGCCGCGTCGTAGATGAACGCCTGCGGACCACCGTCCTGGGTGAAGTCGCGGGTGTATCCGCCGGAAACGTCGTCCAGCAACTGGTTGCGCAACCGGATGTTGGCGAAGGTGCCGCGAATCATCACCTCGTGGTTGCCGCGCCGCGAACCGAATGAGTTGTAATCCTTGCGCTCCACACCGTGCTCGTCGAGGTATTGCGCAGCAGGGGTTCCCGGCTTGATGCTGCTGGCGGGTGAGATGTGGTCGGTGGTCACCGAGTCGCCCAGCAGCGCAAGCACCCGTGCTCCGGTGATGTCGCCGACGGGTTCCGGGTCGGCGGGCATCCCGTCGAAGTACGGCGGCTTGCGTACGTACGTCGAATCATCGGCCCACTCAAAGGTGTTGCCGCTCGGTGTCGGCAGATTGCGCCACCGCTCGTCGCCTTTGAAGACATCGGCGTAGTTGCTGACGAACATCTCCTGGTTGATCGACGACGCGATGGTGTCCGAGACGTCCTTCTGCGACGGCCAGATGTCCTTCAAATAGACATCCTTGCCTTCTTTATCTGTGCCGAGCGCGTCAGAGTCGAAGTCGAAGTCGAGCGTGCCGGCCAGCGCATAGGCGACAACCAGCGGAGGCGAGGCCAGGTAGTTCATCTTGACGTCCGGGTTGATGCGGCCCTCGAAGTTGCGGTTGCCGGACAGCACCGCGGTCACTGAGAGGTCGTTGTCGTTGACAGCCTTCGAGACGTCCTCGGGCAGCGGGCCAGAGTTGCCGATGCATGTGGTGCAGCCGTAGCCGACCAGGTAGAAGCCCAGCTTCTCCAAATACGGCCAGACTCCGGCCTTTTCGTAGTAGTCGTTGACCACCTGGGAGCCCGGCGCCATCGAGGTCTTCACCCACGGCTTCGACGTCAGACCCTTCTCCACGGCGTTACGGGCCAGCAGCGCGGCGCCAAGCATCACCTCGGGGTTGGAGGTGTTGGTACACGACGTGACCGCGGCGATCACCACCGCGCCGTGGTCGAGCACGAATTCGCCCAGTTCGTCGGACTTGACCCGCACCGGGTTGCTCACTCGGCCCTTGGCGTTCTTGGCGGCCGAATGCACCGGGACGTCGTCGGCGTGGCCGTTCGTTTGTTGGCCGGGGTCGCTGGCCGGGAACGTCTCGTCGATCGTCTCGTCGAGCTTGGAGTAGTCCTTCTTGTCGGGGTCGTCGCCGACGTAGTCGGGGATCTGCTTGCGGAAGGTGGACTTGGCGTCCGACAACGCGATCCGGTCCTGCGGCCGCTTGGGCCCTGCGATCGAGGGCACCACCTCGGACAGGTCGAGCTCGAGGTATTCGGAGAACGTCGGCTCGTGCTTGGGGTCGTGCCACAGACCCTGCTCTTTCGCGTAGGCCTCCACCAGGGCAACCTGTTCCGGCTTGCGGCCGGTGAACTTCAGGTAGTCGATGGTCTCTTGGTCGATCGGGAAAATCGCTGCGGTAGAACCGAATTCGGGGCTCATGTTGCCCAGGGTTGCGCGGTTGGCCAACGGCACCTCGGCAACCCCTTCGCCGTAGAACTCGACGAACTTGCCGACAACGCCGTGCTTGCGCAGCATCTGGGTGACGGTGAGCACCACGTCGGTGGCGGTGACCCCGGGCTTGATTTCGCCGGTCAGCTTGAAGCCGACGACCCGTGGGATCAGCATCGACACCGGCTGACCGAGCATGGCGGCTTCCGCCTCGATGCCGCCGACCCCCCAGCCCAGCACGCCGAGGCCGTTGACCATCGTGGTGTGCGAGTCAGTGCCGACGCAGGTGTCGGGGTACGCCACTCCGTCGCGTGTCATCACCACGCTGGCCAGGTATTCGATGTTGACCTGGTGCACGATGCCGGTGCCCGGCGGCACCACCTTGAAGTCGTCGAATGCGCCTTGGCCCCAGCGCAAGAACTGGTAGCGCTCGCCGTTGCGCTGGTACTCGATCTCGACGTTGCGCTCGAATGCGTCGGCGGTGCCGAACAGGTCGATGATCACCGAGTGGTCGATCACCAAGTCGGCCGGCGCCAGTGGGTTGACCTTCTCGGGATCGCCGCCGAGATCGGCGACGGCCTCGCGCATGGTGGCGAGGTCGACGATGCACGGCACACCGGTGAAGTCCTGCATGACAACGCGTGCGGGCGTGTACTGGATTTCGATGCTGGGCTCTGCCTTGGGGTCCCACTGCGCGATCGCCTGGATGTGATCCTTGGTGATGTTGCTGCTGTCCTCGTTGCGCAGCAGGTTTTCGGCGAGGACTTTCAGGCTGTAGGGAAGTTTCTCTGTGCCCGGGACCGCGTCCAGGCGGTACATCTGGTAACTGTTGCCGCCGACGTCCAGGGTGCTGCGGGCTCCGAACGAATTCACCGAATCTTTGCTGCTCACATCAACTCCCGTATTTAGTTCCGCTTGCCGACGGGCCGTGTCGCCGGCGCTGCCAGTCTAACAGTACGCTTGTACTGCATTCGGCCGGGCCCGAAAACTTCCGTTTTACCTAGTCGGCCACCTGCTGTAACGCACCCGTCGTCAGGCGGTACGGTTTGCAACCGTGACCACCCCGCACGCGCCGCTCTACATACCCGGCGAGATCTGCGGCACCGTCGGTGCCGATCCGGCAACCAAGCCCGATCAATGCCTGGCGATCGTTCAAGATCAGGTCACCGCCGCGAACATCAGCGCGCCACCTGCCGTCACGCCGGCGTTGCTTCAGGTGATCAACCGAGCCCACGACGATGGCATCGATCTCAAGATCGTCGTGCTGGACCACAATCCGCCGAACGACACTCCGCTGCGTGACATCGCAACGGTGGTCGGCTCCCAACACCCCGACGCCACGGTGCTGGTGCTCAGCCCGAATTACGTCGGCAGCTACAGCACCCATTTCCCCCGCGCCACCCTGGAGATCGGCGAAGACAATGCCAAGACGGGTAACTCGGTGGTCTCGGCGGAGAATTTTCTGCATCAACTCAATACGCCACAGTTTCCCTGGACTGTTTTCACGATCGTGCTGCTGATCGGGGTAATGGCCGCAGCTATCGGGACCCGATTCATGCAACTGCGAGCCAGGCGGGCAGCAACGTCGCGCGACGTCGCCGCGCCGGCCCCGCAAGACGCTGGCCAGAGCGTCTAACACGCCGTATTCGGCTTGTGTCGCATAACGGCGACACCGGTACCGCCTTCGCGGGCAAATTAGTGATGTCACGGTTGGGTCACAGTTGTCGAAAGAACAGACTTGTAGTTTGTGACTAAAGTTTTCACTGGGTCAGATGTGGCTTACGGTGCAGAGGATGCATTGGTTTAAATCGTGCTTCCAGTGATTACTGGGGCCGACGCCGTCCGCCCGCGTTGAGCCAAGGAGACCCGAGTCGAATGACACGCAACTGCCGCGGCTCGTCTATCCGGTTGGCGACCACGTTCACCCGCCGAGTGAGTCCAGCGATGCTCAGCGTGGCCGTGCTGCTGTGCACACCCGCTCTGGCCACGGCTAACCCGGGTGCCGGGCCCGACACCGTGGCCAAACTGATCGCCGACGTGGCCGAGGCCAATCAGCATCTGCAAGACCTCGGCGCGCAGATTCAGACCGAGGAAGAGAGCGTCAACAGGGCTCTGGTCGACGTGGAAACCGCGCGTGACAACGCTGCGACCGCACAACATGACGTCACGGTCAGCCAGCAGGAGGTCAAGGATGCCGACGGCGCAATCGCGGCCGCCCAGAAGCGATTCGACCGTTTCGCGGTCGCCAGTTACGTCAACGGTCCGTCGGACAGCTACCTCACGGCGGCCAGCCCCGACGACATGATCGCGACTGCGGCGGCCGGCCAGACGCTGGCCGCCAGTTCGCGGCAGGTCATGGACAACTTGCAACGAGCCCGCACCGAGCAAGTGAATAAGGAGTCGGCGGCCCGGCTGGCCAAGCAGAAAGCCGACAAGGCCGTTGCCGACGCCCAATCCAGCCAGAACGCCGCGGTGACCGCGCTGACCGACACGCACCGCAAGTTCGGCGAACAGCAGCAGGAGATCAACCGCCTGGCCGACGAGCGCAACGCGGCCCAGGCCAGACTCGACGCCGCCCGCAACTGGTCGGCACCCGCGGGCGGACCGGGCGCCAGAGGCCAGGCGGCCTCAACATCAGGCTCCTCCGGTGACCGGTGGGATCCGGCGGCGCCGGGCTCGCCCAGCCGGCCCCAGGGCAACGGCGGCCAATGGGACGGCGCATGGGACCCCACGCTGCCGCAGGTGCCCAGCGCCAACGTCCCCGGTGACCCCATCGCGATCCTCAACAAGGTCCTGGGGATTTCGGCGACCTCGTCGGAGGTCACCGCCGGCATGGGCCGCAGCTTCCTGCAGCAGATGGGGCTGGCTCCCACTCCCTCCGGCTTCACCAACGGCCGCATTCCGCGGGTGTACGGACGGCAGGCCTCGGAGTACGTGATCCGGCGCGGCCTCTCCCAGCTGGGCGTGCCCTATTCGTGGGGTGGCGGCACCGCCGCCGGGCCGGGCAAGGGCATCGGCTCGGGGTCCGGCACCAGCGGCTTCGACTGCTCCGGCCTGGTGCTGTACTCCTTCGCCGGCGTGGGCATCAAGTTGCCGCACTACTCGGGTGCGCAATACGACTTGGGCCGCAAGATCCCGTCGTCGCAGATGCGCCGCGGTGACGTGATTTTCTACGGCCCCGGCGGCAGTCAGCACGTGACGCTCTACCTCGGCCAGGGCCAAATGCTCGAGGCGCCCGACGTGGGGTTGAAGGTCCGGGTCGCGCCGGTTCGCACCAGCGGTATGACGCCTTACGTGATCCGTTACATCGAGTACTGACGCGTGAAAGGACTTATGCGCCGCAGATTTACAAACGGCGAGGAGATGCGCCGGGCCAGGTTGGTCTGGTCGATTCTGGCTGCGTTCGGTCTGCTGATCGGTCTGGCTGTTCCCGCCAACGCCGAGGACGGCCGCTGGGATCCCACCTTGCCGCCGATGATCAGCGCGGGCGCGCCGGGAGACCCTGTCGCCATTGCCAACCAATCACTGCAGGCCACTGCCAGCGCCACCCAGACCACGCTCGATCTCGGCCGGCAGTTTCTCGGCGGCCTCGGGCTCAACCTGGGTGGCAGCAGCAGCAGCACCAGTCCCGGCAAGATTCCACGGGTATACGGGCGGCAGGCGGTCGAATACGTGATCCGCCGCGGGTCCTCGCAGATGGGTGTGCCGTATTCATGGGGTGGCGGCACGCCGAATGGCCCCAGTAAAGGCGTGGACTCCGGCGCCGACACCGTCGGCTTCGACTGCTCGGGACTGGTTCGGTACAGCTTCGCCGGGGTGGGCGTGCTGCTCCCGCGGTTCTCCGGTGACCAGTACAACGCCGGTCGGCACATTCCACCGTCGCAGGCCAAGCGCGGCGACCTCATCTTCTACGGCCCGGGCGGCGGCCAGCACGTCACCATCTACCTGGGCAACGGCCAGATGCTGGAGGCTTCGGGCAGCGCCGGCAAGGTCACCGTCAGCCCGGTGCGGAAGGCTGGCATGACGCCGTATGTTGACCCGGATCATCGAGTACTGACGCTCTGCCTGCACGGTTGCGGGGCGGCCCACGTCGACGGAATCCGAGCGGCCTGGAATAGTTGAACAAGGGCACGCCGCTGCCCTGCGATGTTCGTCGTGCGAGCAGTCGTGTCTGATTGAGTCTTTGAAGGTTCAGCCGTGGAGGGTAATCGATGACATCAGCAGGCGGGCCGCCCCCGGGCGCCAGCGGTTACTCGGGTCCGGGTAGCTCCTCGACGGCACCTGCGCACGCGGCGCCGTCCGGCGGCGGCAACGGGCTGGCTGCCGAGGTGCACACCCTGGAACGAGCCATCTTCGAAGTCAAGCGGATCATCGTGGGCCAGGACCAGCTCGTCGAGCGGATGCTGGTCGGCCTGCTGTCCAAGGGCCACGTGCTGCTCGAGGGTGTCCCCGGCGTCGCCAAGACGCTGGCGGTGGAGACCTTCGCGAAGGTGGTCGGCGGGACGTTCGCCCGTATCCAGTTCACGCCTGACCTGGTGCCCACCGACATCATCGGTACCCGCATCTATCGCGCAGGGCAAGGAGGAGTTCGACACCGAGCTCGGCCCGGTGGTGGTCAACTTCCTGCTCGCCGACGAGATCAACCGGGCCCCGGCGAAGGTGCAGTCGGCGCTGCTGGAGGTCATGCAGGAACGCCAGGTTTCGATCGGTGGCAAGAGGTTCCCGCTGCCCAACCCTTTCCTGGTGATGGCTACGCAGAACCCGATCGAGCACGAGGGCGTCTATCCGCTGCCCGAGGCGCAGCGGGACCGCTTCCTGTTCAAGATCAACGTCGGCTATCCCTCACCGGAGGAAGAGCGCGAGATCATCTACCGGATGGGCGTTACGCCGCCGGAGCCCAAGCAGATCCTGAACACCGGTGACCTGTTGCGGCTGCAGGACATCGCTGCGAACAACTTCGTGCACCACGCGCTGGTCGACTATGTGGTTCGCGTCGTCACCGCCACCCGTCATCCTGAGCAACTCGGGATGAACGACGTCAAGAGCTGGATCTCGTTCGGCGCATCGCCGCGTGCGTCGCTGGGCATCATCGCCGCCTCTCGTTCGCTGGCGTTGGTGCGCGGTCGCGACTACGTGATCCCGCAAGACATCGTCGAGGTCATTCCCGACGTGCTGCGGCACCGGCTGGTGCTCACCTATGACGCGCTCGCCGACGAAGTCTCGCCGGAGATCATCATCAACCGGGTGCTGCAGACCGTCGGGATGCCGCAGGTGAATGCTGTTCCGCAGCAGGGCCATTCGGTACCTCCGGTGATGCAGGCCGCAGGCGCGGCTAGCGGTCGGTGACTGATCCCGAAGCCGCCGCGGACCAGTCCGGATACCATCCGCCGTCGATGCAGCGTGGGCAGATCGACGACCCCAAGCTGTCGGCGGCACTGCGCACGCTCGAGCTCACGGTCAAACGCAAGCTCGACGGTGTCCTGCACGGCGACCACCTCGGCCTGATCCCGGGTCCGGGTTCGGAGCCGGGGGAGTCGCGCGAGTATCAGCCCGGCGACGACGTCCGCCGGATGGACTGGGCGGTCACCGCTCGCACCACCCACCCGCATGTACGGCAGATGATCGCCGACCGCGAACTGGAGACCTGGCTGGTGGTCGATCATGTCGGCCAGCCTCGACTTCGGCACCACGGTCTGCGAGAAGCGTGACCTGGCGGTGGCGGCCGCGGCCGCCATCACCTTTTTGAACAGCGGCGGAGGAAACCGGCTCGGCGCGCTGATTGCCAACGGCGAGAAGATAACTCGCGTGCCCGCGCGCTCCGGACGCCAGCACGAGCAGACGCTGCTGCGCACGATCGCCACCATGCCCAAAGCGCCGGTAGGGGTGCGCGGCGACTTGGCGGTGGCCATCGATGCGTTGCGTCGTCCGGAACGCCGCCGTGGGATGGCCGTGATCATCAGCGACTTCCTCGGCCCGATCAACTGGATGCGCCCGCTGCGGGCCATCGCCGCACGCCACGAGGTGCTCGGCATCGAGGTGCTCGACCCTCGAGACGTCGAGTTGCCCGACGTCGGCGACGTCATCCTGCAGGACGCCGAATCCGGTGTCACCCGCGAATTCACCATCGACGAGCAGTTGCGCGACGACTTCGCCAAGGCGGCCGCGGCCCATCGCGCCGATGTGGCCCGCACGCTGCGCAGCTGCGGAGCGCCGCTGCTGTCGCTGCGCACCGACCGAGACTGGATCGCCGACATCGTCCGTTTCGTCGAATCCCGCCGGCGCGGCGCAATGGCGGGTCGCCAGTGACGGCAGCGCGCCTCACAAAAGACGGTGCCGCTCCCGCCCTGCCGGGATCGCACTGCTCTCTATCGTCGCCGGCACGGACGGGTCTGCTATGACACTGCCGTTGCTCGGGCCGATGACGCTGTCCGGCTTCGCCCACGCATGGTTTTTCCTGTTCCTGCTGGTCATTCTGGGGCTGGTGGCGCTGTACATCATCGTCCAGGTGGCCCGGCAACGCCGGATGCTGCGCTTCGCCAACATGGAGCTGCTGGAAAGCGTCGCACCCAAGCAGCCCACCCGGTGGCGTCACCTGTCGGCCATCCTGCTGGTCTCGGCGCTGGTGCTGTTGACGATCGCGATGGCCGGGCCGACCCACGATGTGCGGATTCCGCGCAACCGCGCGGTCGTCATGCTGGTCATCGACGTCTCCCAGTCCATGCGGGCCACCGACGTCGAACCCAACCGGATGGCCGCCGCCGAAGCGGCCGCCAAGGAGTTCGCCGGCGAGCTGACCCCGGGCATCAACCTCGGGCTGATCGCCTATGCGGGCACCGCGACGGTGCTGGTCCAGCCGACGACCAACCGGGACGTCGACCAAGGCCGCATTGGACAAGCTGCAGTTCGCCGACCGCACCGCAACCGGGGAAGGCATCTTCACCGCGTTGCAGGCCATCGCGACCGTGGGCGCGGTGATCGGCGGGGGCGACACACCGCCGCCGGCCCGCGATCGTGTTGTTCTCCGACGGTAAAGAGACGATGCCGACCAACCCGGACAACCCCAAGGGAGCGTTCACCGCGGCACGCACCGCCAAGGACCAAGGCGTGCCGATCTCGACGATTTCGTTCGGTACCCCATACGGCTTCGTGGAGATCAACGGCCAGCGCCAGCCGGTGCCCGTCGACGACAGCACGATGAAAAAAGTCGCCGAACTCTCCGGTGGCAACCACTTCGACGCCTCGAACTTGCAGGAGCTCAAGCAGGTTTACGCCTCACTGCAGGAGCAGATCGGCTACGAGACGATCAGAGGCGACGCCAGTGTCGGCTGGCTGCGGCTTGGTTCGCTGGTGCTTGCGCTGGCGGCGTTGACGGCCGTGCTGATCAACCGGCGGTTGCCGACCTAGCTGCGTCGCCGAGTGGCCACTTATCGCACGTGTTGCGCCCCAAAACGGGTGACATAACTGGCCACTCGGCGGAGGTGGCGAGCCGACCACGGACGGGCGATTTCGGCGCTGCCACAGTGAAGCGATAGGTTGTCGGGGTGACTGACGTAGCCACTGAAAAAGCCACCGAGAAAGCGACCGAAACCCCGACCGATACCGCCGGAGAAGCCGACACAGTCAAGCCTGCGTTCGTTTCCCGGTCGGTGCTCGTCACTGGAGGTAACCGGGGGATCGGGCTGGCGGTGGCGCGTCGGCTGGCTGCCGACGGCCACAAGGTCGCCGTCACGCACCGCGGGTCGGGCGCGCCGGAGGGTTTGTTCGGCGTGCAGTGCGACGTCACCGACAACGACGCCGTCGATCGCGCTTTCAAGCAGGTCGAGGAGCACCAGGGTGCGGTGGAGGTGCTGGTGTCCAATGCCGGCATCGCCGCGGACGCCTTCCTCATGCGGATGACCGAGGAGAAGTTCGAGAAGGTTATCGACGCGAACCTCACCGGGGCGTTCCGGGTGGCCCAGCGCGCATCACGCAGCATGCAGCGGAAGCGGTTCGGCCGGATGATCTTCGTGGGTTCGGTCTCCGGCTCTTGGGGCATCGGCAACCAGGCCAACTACGCGGCCTCCAAGGCCGGTCTGATCGGCATGGCCCGCTCGATCGCCAGGGAGCTGTCCAAGGCCGGGGTCACCGCGAACGTGGTAGCCCCCGGCTACATCGACACCGAGATGACCCGCGCGCTGGACGAGCGGATCCAGGCGGGGGCGCTGGAGTTCATCCCCGCGAAGCGGGTCGGCACCGCCGAAGAGGTCGCCGGGGTGGTCAGCTTCCTGGCGTCCGAGGATGCGAGTTACATCTCCGGTGCGGTGATCCCGGTCGACGGCGGTATGGGCATGGGTCACTGACGACTGCACGACGTAAGGACGGATATGGCAGGACTGCTCGAAGGCAAACGGATCCTGGTCAGCGGGATCATCACCGACGCGTCGATCGCGTTCCACATCGCCCGCGTGGCTCAGGAACAGGGCGCGCATTTGGTGTTGACCGGATTCGACCGGCTGCGCCTGATCCAACGCATCGCCGACCGATTGCCCGAGAAGGCCCCGCTGATCGAACTCGACGTGCAGAACGAAAAGCACTTAGACACTCTGGCCGAGCGCGTGACGGCCGAGATCGGTGAGGGCAATAGGCTTGACGGCGTCGTTCATTCGATCGGCTTCATGCCGCAGACCGGCATGGGTATCAACCCGTTCTTCGACGCGCCGTACGAGGATGTCTCCAAAGGCATTCACATCTCGGCTTTCTCGTACGCATCGTTGGCCAAGGCGCTGCTGCCGATCATCAATCCGGGCGGTTCGATTGTCGGGATGGACTTCGACCCGACCCGGGCGATGCCGGCGTACAACTGGATGACGGTGGCCAAGAGTGCGCTGGAGTCGGTCAACCGGTTTGTGGCGCGCGAGGCCGGCAAGCATGGAGTGCGTTCGAATCTCGTTGCCGCGGGCCCAATCCGGACACTGGCGATGAGCGCCATCGTGGGCGGCGCGCTCGGCGACGAGGCGGGTGCGCAGATGCAGCTGCTCGAAGAGGGCTGGGACCAGCGGGCACCTATCGGATGGAACATGAAAGACCCGACGCCGGTCGCCAAGACGGTCTGTGCCCTGCTGTCGGAGTGGCTGCCGGCGACCACCGGAACGATCATCTACGCCGACGGCGGCGCCAGTACCCAATTACTGTAGTAAGCAATGGATTTCGATGCGGTCCTGCTGCTGTCGTTCGGTGGGCCGGAAGGCCCGGAGCAGGTGCGGCCGTTCTTGGAGAACGTCACCCGCGGCCGGAACGTGCCGCCGGAACGCCTCGATGAGGTAGCCGAGCATTATCTGCATTTCGGTGGGGTGTCGCCGATCAACCGGATCAACCGCGCGCTGATCGCTGAATTGCGTGCAGAGCTCGCCGAGCGCGGTATGGACCTGCCGGTCTATTTCGGCAACCGCAACTGGCAACCCTACGTTGAAGACACCGTTGCGACCATGCGGGACAATGGTATTCAGCGTGCGGTGGTGTTCACCACATCGGCGTGGAGCGGTTATTCCAGTTGCACCCAATACGTCGAAGACATCGCCCGGGCACGCCGCGCGGCCGGCCCGAATGCCCCTGAATTGGTGAAACTGCGGCCCTACTTCGACCATCCGCTGTTCGTGGAGATCTTCGCCGACACCATCGGCGCGGCTGCCGGCGCCTTGCCCGCCGAGCTGTCCGCCGACGCCCGGCTGGTTTTCACCGCGCATTCGATCCCGGTGGGCGCCGACCAGCGCTGCGGCCCGCAGCTCTACAGCCGCCAAGTCGCCTACGCCGCAAGGCTGGTCGCGGCGGCAGCCGGAATCCGTGATTACGACCTGGCCTGGCAGTCGCGATCAGGTCCGCCACAGGCGCCGTGGCTGGAGCCCGATGTCGCCGACCACGTTATGACGTTGGCCGCGAGTGGGACCAAGGCCGTCATCGTCTGCCCGATCGGGTTTGTCGCCGACCACATCGAGGTGGTGTGGGATCTCGACGAGGAGTTGCGATCCCAGACCGACGCGGCCGGAGTGGCGTTGACGCGCGCGTCGACGCCGAATGCCGAACCGCGGTTCGCCCGGCTTGCGGTGGACCTGATCGACGAACTTCGTTACGGCCGTGCGCCTGCGAGGGTGACCGGACCGGACCCAGTCTCCGGTTGCGCGGCCAGCATCAACGGCGAACCGTGCCGTCCGCCGCACTGCGTCGCGCAAGAGAGCACCGGCTAACCGGCGGTCAACTCTGCCACGCTGCGTGCAGAATTGCGCTGAGCGCGGCCATTCTCGCCGATCGCACGACAGCGGCCAGCGGCCGCAGCGCATCGGTGGCGATCTGGGCCTCAGACAACGACTGCGTGCCGGTTCGCGTCAGCCCGGCGCTGACCGTGATGATCGCGTCGACGTGTGCCGCGTTTTCCAGCACCCGCAGGGCGCGCGACGGGGCGGGTTCGGGAACTTGGTGTTGCCGTGTGGATTCCAGTAACTGCTCTACCAGCCCGCGCGGATCGTCGACGTCGACACCGGTGGACCCCAGCCCGATTGTGGTGAGGGCGTCGGCGGCGGAGCGCACGGCCAGCCGCAACGCGTATTCCGCGTCGCCCAACTCGGTCCGGTCGAGCACCGGGGTACCAGGCAGGGAGTACACGGTCCACGACAGCGCACACAATTCGGGTATCGCGAGTTCGTCGTCGGATTCGTCGTACCCGAATTCGGGCACCAGTCCGACGGCCACGCCGGGATCATTGGGATGGCTGACGATCACCGCCTCGCCGGCAGCCAGCGCATCGCGTTCGAACTGTGTGCCCGCGGTCAGGCCGCGGACATCGCCGGGAACCGGCAGCACCACCGTGACCGAAGGTGTCCCCGTTGCCGTCCGGCCCGCTGTGGTGCGCAGCGTCTGCAGCAGCGACACCGCACCCGCGTCGTGCACGTCCGGCCACGGCAGCCCGGTGTGACCCGCCGCGACGGCATCGTAGGCCGTCACTGATCGCGTTGGCGCCCAACATGATAACGCGTCGAGGACGTCGTCGGGCGCGGCCTTGCCGGCAAGCCAGGCATTGGCCCAGACCGAGAGCGTTGCACTGGGGCACCACATGGTTTCGCAGTCTAGTTGTTCGCCGTGGAGACGGCCCATCACGCGTATCCTGGCGGAATGCCTGCGGCCGTGATCTGGCTCATCGTAGCGGTGGCGCTGGCCGGCGCGGAGGCGCTGACCGGTGACATGTCCCTGCTGATGCTGGGCGGTGGCGCGCTGGCCGCGGCCGGATCCAGCTGGCTTCTGGACCTGCCGATCTGGACGGACGGTGCGGTGTTCCTGGTGGTCTCCGTGCTTCTGCTGGTGCTGGTCCGGCCCGCGCTGCGGCGGCGGTTGACCCCCGCGGCGAGCCTGCCGACGGGCGTCAAGGCGCTGGAGGGCAAAAGCGCGCTGGTGCTCGACCGGGTGGCCCGCGACGAGGGCCAGGTGAAAGTGGACGGTCAGGTGTGGACCGCGAGACCATTGAATGACGGTGACGAGTTCGGACCCGGCGAACTGGTGACCGTCATGCATATCGATGGGGCCACCGCGGTGGTCTGGAAAAATCCTTAACCCTCTGGAGCAACAGGAGAGATTCCCATGCAAGGTGCAGTTGCCGGGCTGTTTTTATTCGCCGTCCTGGTGGTCTTCGCAGTCATTGTGGTGGCCAAGTCGGTGACGCTGATCCCGCAGGCGGAAGCGGCGGTGATCGAACGGCTGGGTCGCTACAGCCGCACGATCAGCGGCCAGCTGACCTTGCTGATCCCATTCATCGATCGGGTCCGCGCCCGGATCGACCTGCGCGAACGGGTGGTGTCGTTCCCGCCGCAGCCGGTGATCACCGAGGACAACCTGACGCTCAACATCGACACCGTCGTCTATTTCCAGGTCACCAATCCGCAGGCCGCGGTGTATGAGATCAGCAACTACATCGTCGGGGTCGAGCAGCTGACCACCACCACGCTGCGCAACGTGGTCGGCGGCATGACGCTGGAACAGACGCTGACCTCGCGTGACCAGATCAACGGGCAGCTCCGCGGTGTGCTCGACGAGGCCACCGGCCGCTGGGGACTGCGGGTTGCGCGGGTGGAGCTGCGCAGCATCGATCCGCCACCGTCGATTCAGGCGTCGATGGAAAAGCAGATGAAGGCCGACCGGGAGAAGCGGGCGACGATCTTGACCGCCGAAGGGATGCGGCAGGCGGCGATCACACAGGCTGAGGGCGAGAAGCAATCCCAGATCCTGGCCGCCGAAGGCGCCAAGCAGGCCGCGATCCTGGCCGCCGAAGCTGACCGGCAGTCCCGGATGTTGCGGGCGCAGGGTGAGCGGGCCGCGGCCTACTTCCAAGCCCAGGGCCAGGCCAAGGCGATCGAGAAGACGTTCGCGGCGATCAAGGCCGGCCGGCCCACCCCGGAGATGCTGGCCTACCAATATCTGCAGGTCCTGCCGCAGATGGCGCGTGGCGAGGCCAACAAGGTGTGGCTGGTGCCCAGCGACTTCGGAGCGGCGTTACAGGGGTTCACCAAGCTGCTCGGCGCCCCGGGTGACGACGGGGTGTTCCGGTACCAGCCATCCCCGGTTGAGGCCAACTCGCCCGCATCCGAGGATGACACTGCGGAGGTGGCCGACTGGTTCTCCACCGAGACCGACCCGGCGATCCTCCAGGCGGTGGCCAAGGCGGAGGCGGACGCCCGCAAACCGGTGGAGGACGCCGCCTTGCCGCCGCGACACCAGCTGGGGCAGTGAGGTGAGCGCGCTGACGTCGCCGAAAACCTATGCGGCGCTGGCCGCCTTCCAGGCCGCCGACGCGGTGGCATGCGCCATTCCGGTGCCCCCGATCGTTAAAACCCTGGACGCTCTCGGTATCCCGCAAGAGATCCGGTGGCTGCTGCCGGCTTCCAAGGCCGCCTCGGTGATCGGATTACTTTCTGCCAGCCGAATTCCGGCGTTGGCGCGGCTGACGACTTTCATGTTGACCGTGTATTTCGTGCTTGCCGTCGGCGCGCACATCCGCGCCCGCGACCGAATCGTGAACGCCCTCCCCGCGGCTTCCTTTTTGGCCACCTACGCAGCACTGACGCTGAAAGGACCGGACCAGGGTTAACCGAGCCGCCCGCCCAAGCCAGATTCATGTTGTCAGAGGTCGTCTTTAGCATCGCTGAACGCGGTCAGACGACCTCGATCGGAGGCAACATGAGGACACTGGTTTCGTTGTTCGGAGTGCTGATGCTGGTCGCACTGATCATCAAAATCATCTGGTGGATCCTCGGCGCGATAGTGCTCTACGTCCTGTTCTGGGTCGGGCGCTCGCAGCTTCGACTGGCCCGTACCCGCAGGGAAGCCGAGGCCCGGCGTGCCGCTCAAGTCGCTGCGCGGGCAGAGCAGCAGCACCGCTGGGTCCTTCGAGGAGACGACCGCGGAATCTACGGTGAATATCCGGTGGCTGACCTCTTCAGTAAGCGGCCTTGATCACTGTCGCGTTGAAGCCGGACGGTAATGGGTATCTAACGTGCCCATGAACACTGCGCGCCGGCGGAAATGGACCCGCGACCAGATCCAGGTCACTGACCCCGAGGTGACGCGTCGGTCCATCTAGGGCGCTTCGATCGGCAATTTCATGGAGTGGTACGACTTCGGGGTCTACGGCTACATCGCCACCACGATCGCGCAGGTGTTCTACCCCGGCGACAGCGTCAGCGCGGTTCACCTGATCGCCACCTTCAGCACGTTGGCAGCGGCGTTTGTCGTGCGTCCGCTCGGCGGAATGATCTTCGGCCCGCTCGGTGACCGCCTCGGGCGCAAGCGGGTGTTGATGATCACGATCGTGCTGATGACAGTGGGTACCACCGCGAGCGGCTTGCTTCCTGGCTACAGCACCATCGGCGTCTGGGCGCCGATACTGCTTGTCGTCGCGCGCGTCTTCCAGGGCCTGTCGACCGGTGGTGAGTATGTCGGGGCGATGACGCAAGTCGTCGAGCAGGCGCCGGACCGCAAACGCGGAATGGTGGTCGGGTTTCTGCCCGATGGGCAATTTGAGCGGGTTCGTGCTGGCCGGACTGCTGGTGACGGGGCTGCAAACCTGGCTGCCGAGCCACGACATGCTGACATGGGGCTGGCGGATTCCGCTGCTGCTGAGCGCGCCATTCGGCCTGATCGCGCTGTACATGCGGCTACGGCTCGACGAGTCAGCCGCGTATCAGAACGTGCACGCTGTCGAGGACGGGTCCGACGACAACGGCGGCGACCAGTTACGGCGCACGGTCGTCGAGCAGTGGAGGCCCATGCTGATTTGTGCGGCGCTCGTGCTCACGTCCACCGCCGCCGACTACATGCTCACCGGATACTTGCCGACCTATCTCAAAGTGGTTGTGCACCTTGGCCATACCGCGGGCCTCGTGATGATCACCATTACCTTGGCAATCTTGATGGTCGCTCTGGTGTTCGTCGCGAAGTTGTCCGACCATATTGGCGTCAAACCGATTATGTGGACAGGATGCGGGCTGCTGATCGCGGGTTCCGTCCCGGCATTCCTGCTTATCCGGTCCAGCGGCCCCTATCCGGTGATCTTCATCGGTGTGCTGTTGATCGGGCTGATGGAACTGTGCTTCGACAGCACGTCTCCGGCCCTGTTGCCGGCTCTGTTTCCCACCCAGGTGCGCTACGGAGCGCTGGCCATCGCGTACAACATCTCGATCTCGGCCGTCGGCGGCTCTACTCCGTTGATCGCCCAGGCGTTGATTTCCGGCACCGGCAACGTCATGGCGCCGGCCTAAATGCTGATCTTCGCGGGGTTGGTGGGCGCGGTCACTCTGCTCTTCACGCCAGAAGTCGCCGGCAAGCGGCTGCCGGGATCCGGGCCGTCGGTCGAGACGGAGCAGGAGGCCCGCGAATTGGTTGAGGACTTGAAGGAGCTGCACCCCGAGGACGTCGGATAGCCCGCCCTGGGAAGGTCTCAGTCCTTCGGGCTCTTAGGGTGTTTTCGTTTCCGTTCCGCCCTGCCCGCCTTTGGGTCCTCCACCGCCGCTGTGTGGGGCGACGGACCCTGACGTAGGCGCCGTCGGTTCATTGACATGCACCCCGCCCGGAGCCGGTGGGCTGGTTGGGGCAGGGGATGGGTTGGGCATCGGGGCGGCGGTGACAGCCCCTACCCCGAACATCAGTGTCGATATGCCGACGCCGGCAGCGGTCGCCGCCGCGCCAGCTACGCGCTTGAGATTCATTGTCTTTCGTTCTCTCCGAGACTCATTCGTCCGCCGCGCCGGTCAGCAGCCACTCAGGCAACGCCGAAATTGCCGTCGCAACGCCGCGCAACGATGCCACCGTCTCAACTACCGACTGTAAAGGTGCGGCCCACTTGTCGCGCGGCGAGAGAAAGCTCCGACCGGTCAGCCCGGCGGCGGTCCGCCCGGGGGGCACTGCTCCGGGTACATCGGCTGCCCACCGCCGCCTCGGGGGCCTCCCGGCCCGACGCGCCCGTACTTCCAGCATTTTTCGGCTGGAATGCCCGGCGGCGGCGGCCCACTCGGATCCAGTCGGAAGGTCTGGGCTGGCGGGGGCGGGCCCAACGGGGCCGCGTTGACAAGCCCTATCCCGCTCGTCAATGCTGACAAGCCGACCCCGGCGGCGATCGCCGCCGCGGCGGCCATGTGCTTCATGTTCATTTTGCGTGTGCCTCCCCAGACTTTCACCACGCTGGTTACTAGCTGCCTAGTCGGCAGCGCGAAAACCTACCAACGGCGAACACCATGGTGCCGTCTTGCCGAATTGTTATAGAGCCCAATTCTATATGTGACTAGCACCTATTGCGAGGATTGCGCGGAGGCAAACGCGCAGAATCCGGGAGCCAACCTGACCCGAAAGCCGATCAGCCGCGAAGCGCCGGCTCGGCGGCATCGTCGTTTTCCGTCACCGGTGCACTTCCATGGCGACGGTGATGACGAATTTCGTAGCCGAGCAACGCAATCCCGGCGACGCCCGTGCACAGGGACACCAGGAAAAGCAACGGGCTGACGTGACCGGTCAGCGCGTCACCGAGGATCACCACGGCCGCCGTCCCGGGCAGCAGACCCGCGACCGTGGCCAACGTGTAGGGCAGCACCCGCACCGCGGACGCGCCGACGGCATAGTTCAGCACCGAGAACGGCACTGCGGGGATCAGCCGCAGCGACATGACCGCAACCCAACCCCGATCGCGCAGACGGGTGTCGAGCGTCTCGACCGCCTGATGGCGAACGAACCGGCTCAGCTGCCAGCCGGCCGCCCGGACCAATACCAGCGCGACCACCGCGCTGGCCGTGCTGGCGGCTACCGCCAACGTCACCCCGAGTACCGGCCCGAATAGCAATCCGGCCGCCAGCGTGAACGCGGTACGCGGAAATGGCAACACGGTCACCACGATGTGGGCGGCCAGAAAAGCCAGCGGGAGCCACGATCCCATCGAGGCCGACCAGTCCCGCAATTGCACCGCAGAGGGCAGCGGGACGAGCAGCGCCACCGCGATCAGGATGGCCATCACCGCGCCGGTCAGCACCATCCGGCGCCTGGACACTTGACTTGCCGTCGCAACGACTGCCGAGCTAAGCGGGCGCAGCGCGTCGGCGATTCTGCTGATGGCGTGCCGCGTCACAGGATCAAGCGTACGGCGCGCCGGTGAACAATTAGTCAGCGGACGAACAACGACAGCAGCTTCTTGCCCAATGGCACTGCAGTTGAATCGTTTACGGTACACACCGTGACCTTCTGACCGGACTGCCGGCGCAGCTCGCGCTGCAGCTTGTCGTGCAGTGTGGCGGCGGCCGCCGGGCACCCGTGGCACGCGCCCGACAACCGGACGTTCACGTTGTGGCCGTCTACCGAAACCAATTCGATCGACCCGCCGTGTGATTCGGCGAGCGCTCCGATCGGACCGGCGAGCAGATCGGTGGTGATCTCGGCCAGCCGGGAGGTGTCGTCGGGCGCGGCATCCACCCGCCAGCCCGCCGGATCCAGCAGGGCGTCGCAGAGCGCCTCGCGGACCTCGTCGCCCAACTCGTGCCAACTGCTGTCGGCGCGCAGGGTGATCAGCAGATCGGCTGTGCGGACTTCGATCTCGTCGATCACCGCGGCGTCTAGCAAGGCGCCGAGTCGGCCGGGTGCCGCCCGGACCGTGCCGCGGGCCGGCAGTCGATCGGCCGCGGTCACCCAGCGCAGTTGTTGCGGGTTTGCGGTCGCGGTGGCGTGGATCGGGATCATGCGCCCATACCGATCGCAATCGAGCGGGCGATGAACGCCATCACCCAGGCGAGGGCAAACATGTATGTGAACGCGAAGGCGGGCCACCGCCAGGAGTTGGTTTCGCGGCGCATCACGGCGATCGTCGACATGCACTGCAACGCAAACATGAAATACGCCATCAGCGCGATCACCGTGGGCGCGGTGAATACCCGGTGGCCGTGGTCGTCGGTCATGGTCGCCAACGCTTCACGGGGGTTTTCAGGATGCGTCGCCGCCGACACTTGGCCCAGGGTAGAGACGAACACTTCGCGCGCCGAGAGCGAGCCGACCAGGGCGACATCGGTGCGCCAGTCGAAGCCCAGTGGGGAGAACACCGGCGCGACTGCCCGGCCCAGATCGGCGGCGTAGCTGTGGTTCATCACGTAGGCCGTGGCATCGGTCGAGGACAGTCCCCGGGTCTGCGCCTCACGGGCCGGCAGATTTAGCAGCGCCCACAACACCAAAGACGTGCCCAGGATGATGGTCCCCGCCTTCCGCAAGAACACCTTGGCCGCACTCCACATCGCCGCCAGCACCACCCGCGGGGACGGGAATCGGTAGGGCGGAAGTTCCATGGTGAACGGCAGCAGATCGCCACGCAGGATGGTGGACTTGACGAGCAACGCGGCGATCAGCGACGAGGTCCCGCCGCCCAGGTAGAGCAGGAACATCGTGGCGCCCTGTGCGCTGAGCCCCCACCACCGCATTTGCGGGGCCACCAGCAGAGACACCAGCAACGTGTACACCGGCAGCCGGGCCGAGCACGTCATCAACGGCGCAGCTGACGATGGTGGCAATGCGGTCGCGCGACGACGGCAACGTCCGGGTGGCCATGATGCCCGGGATCGCGCAGGCGAACGACGAGAGCATCGCGACGAAGGCGCGGCCCTCCAGCCCGGTCTTGGCCATTATTCGATCCATCAAGAACGCCGCCCGCGACATGTAGCCGATGTTCTCCAGCAGCGCGAGCAGCAAAAACAGCAACACGATCTGGGGGAGGAACTGCAGCACGGTGCCGACTCCGCCGATGATGCCCTGGCTGAGCAGACCGCGGATGACGGGATTGCCGACGTGCTCGGCGACCGGCCCACCCAGCCAGGTCAACCCGTCGCTGATGCCCTCCCGCAGTGGCGCAGCGATGGTGAACAGGACCTGGAAGAAGCAAAACATCACCACGAAGAAGGCGACGGTGCCCCACAGCGGGTGCAGCAGCACCGTGTCGATTCGGCGGGTGCGCTGATCAGGTTGCGGCGCAACGTAATCAGCTGCATCGAGCACCGACTGCCCCCAGGCGTCGATCGCCTCTTGGCCGGGCGGGGGGAGGATCGGCGGGCGTTGCCACCGCTCGAACGACGCGAGTCGTGCCCGCAGAGTGTCGATGCCCGACCCGCGGTGCGCGACGACCGGGACCACGGGGATGCCCAACGCCGTCGACAACGCCTCCACGTCGATTCGGCCGCCGCGGGAAGTCAATTCGTCACCCATGGTCAACGCCAGCAGGCATGGTAGGTCCAGCCGCAGCACCTGGCCGATCAGCATGATCGAGCGACGCAGCGTGGTTACGTCGGCAACAAGTACCAGCGCGTCGGGTCGGTCGATATCCGGATACTTGCCGGCCAGCAGGTCGGTCACCACCTGCTCGTCCGGGCTGATCGGGTCGAGGCTGTAGGTGCCGGGCAGGTCCTCCACGGCAACCGGGACGCCGTCCACGGTGGTGGTGCCGACGCTGCGCCCGACGGTGACGCCCGGGTAGTTCCCGGTCTTGGCGCGCAACCCGGTCAGATGGTTGAAGACGGTGGTCTTACCGGCATTGGGGCTACCGATCAGAGCCACTCGCCGGATGCCGGCAGTGGCAACCGGAGTCGCAGAGACGTCATGGCACGCGGTCATAGGTCAGCTTCAGGGATGATTTCGATGAGCTGCGCCTCGCGGCGGCGCAGGCACAGTTCGGTGTCTTGCACCCGGTAGATGGTCGGGTCACCGAATGGCGCGCGACGGATCACATCGACGTGGGCTGTTGCTCGAAAGCCAAGCTGCCCAAGCCGATTTGCCACCTCGGGGTTGGCTCGCGGAATCATGCCCACCACCGTTGCCCGCTGTCCGGGCGCCAGCTGCGCGAGCACGATCACCGAGCTGGAGTGATCGTGTGCGCCCTTTGGCCGAGTACACATGATCGCCCTAACGTTAGCTGTCCTACCTTAGCAAGGTACTCCGTACTATTCCGGACCGTCGTGGCTCGTCGGGCTCGGTCGCCGCAGGGTGTGCGATGAGGACGTCGAGCATCATTTAGCCTGGTGGTCGGGTGGCAGGCCACTGTTGGGCTGTCACAAGCTGGGACAAGGAGCCGCCGGTGTCAGTCGATGTGTCTGCTGAACCTGCCGACCTCGCGCAGGGGCGCGCCCGATGGCGCACGGCGGTGGCCGGGGTCCTGGCCAAAAGCACCCGGCGCGAACCCGACGAACTGGGGCCAGAGCCCGAGCAGATGCTGGAAACCCGGACTTACGAAGCTGTCGCGATCCGGGCGCTCTACACCGCGCTCGACGAGTTGCCCGAGCCGCCGCTGCCGGGTGAGTGGCCCTACCTGCGTGGTGCCGATGCATTGCGGGACGTGAAGTCCGGATGGAAGGTCGCCGAAGCAATTCCGGCCAACCGGGTGGCCGGGGCCGCGGCAGAGGAGGTCAACGCGGCGGTGCTCGCCGGGCTCGGCGAAGGGGTCGGCGCCCTGCTGATCCGAGTGGGGGAGTCTGGCGTGGCACCCGGGCAGCTGGAGAAGGTGCTCGAAGGTGTCTATCTGAGCATGGCACCGGTGGTCCTCGATGCCGGCGCCGATTACCGGGCAGCCAGCGACGTCCTGCTGGAGTTGGTGGCCCACGTCGAACCCGATCAGCGCGCGATCCTGTCGATCGATCTGGGGGCCGACCCGCTCACGGCGGCGCTCAGCGACCGCCCTGCGCCGCCGGTCGCGGAGGTCGTCGGCCTGGCCAAGCGGGTGGCCGGCAACCAGGGTGTGCGGGCGATCACCGTGGACGGGCCTGCGTTTCACAATCTGGGCGCCAACGCGACGTGGGAGATCGCCGGCAGCATCGCCGCCGCCGTGGCCTACCTTCGAGTGCTCACCGAATCCGGCCTTCCGGTGGCCAAAGCCCTGTCCCAGATCAGTTTCCGGCTGGCCGCCGACGACGACCAATTCATGACGATCGCCAAGATCCGGGCCTTGCGCCAGCTGTGGGCACGGGTTGGCGAGGTCGTCGGCGAACCTGAGCGAGGCGCGGCCGTCGTGCACGCCGAGACGTCGTTGCCGATGATGACCCAACGCGACCCCTGGGTAAACATGCTGCGAACCACGCTGGCCGCGTTCGGCGCCGGCGTCGGCGGCGCCGACACCGTGCTGGTATACCCGTTCGACGTCGCGATTGACGGCGGATTCCCCGGTATGGCTACCAGTTTCGCGCGCCGAATGGCCCGCAATGTCCAGCTGCTGCTGCTCGAGGAGTCACACGTCGGCCGGATTCTCGACCCGGCGGGCGGGTCGTGGTTCGTCGAGGATCTGACCAATCAGCTGGCGCGGCACGCCTGGACGCATTTCCAGATCATCGAACAGCACGGTGGGTTCGTCGATGCCCGTGACTTCGTCGCCGATCAGATCGCCGAGATAGCCGCGCAGCGCGCCGAGGATATCGCCCATCGCCGGACCGCGATCACCGGCGTCAACGAATACCCCAACCTCGCTGAACCGGCTCTGCCACAACGTGATTCGTCATATTCACCGCTCGCTGCGGGAAAGCTGGTCCGCTACGCCGCCCCGTTCGAAGCGCTGCGGGACCGTTCCGATGTCTACCTGGCCCGCACCGGCTCACGTCCGCAGGCGCTGCTCTTGCCGCTGGGCCGCTGGCCGAACACAACATTCGCGCGACGTTCGCGGCCAACCTGCTGGCTTCCGGTGGCATCGAGACGGTCAACCCGGGCACAGTCGATGCCGACGGTGTCGCCACGGCCGTCGCCGATGCGGGTTCGCCTGCTGTGGTGGTGATCTGCGGAACCGATAGCCGGTACGGCGCTGAGGCGCCCGCGGTCGTCGAGGCGGCCCGTAACGCGGGAGTTTCCCACATCTGTCTGGCCGGGCCGCAAAAAGCGGTGGCCGAAGCAGATTCCGAATACCGACCCGACGAGTTTCTGACTGCGAAAATCAATGCGGTAGAGGCTCTGACAAACCTGCTCGACCGGTTGGGGGCATAGCGACGATGACGACCACCACGCCTGTTGTTGGCAGCTTCGCCGATGTACCACTGCACAGCGAACGCATTGTTTCCCCGCCGACCGAAGACGCGGTGGAAAAGCATGTCGCGGCGGCCGCCGCCGCCCACTGGTATGCCCCCGACCAACTGGTGTGGCACACCCCGGAAGACATCGACGTCAAACCGGTATACATCGCCGCCGACCGCGCCGCCGTCGCGGCCGATGGTTACCCGCTGAACAGCTTTCCGGGCGAGCCGCCTTTTGTCCGCGGCCCCTACCCGACGATGTATGTCAACCAGCCCTGGACCATCCGCCAGTACGCCGGGTTCTCCACGGCCGCGGAGTCCAATGCGTTCTACCGGCGCAACCTCGCCGCCGGGCAAAAGGGTCTGTCGGTCGCCTTTGACCTTGCCACCCATCGCGGTTACGACTCAGACCATCCGCGCGTCCAAGGTGACGTCGGAATGGCCGGTGTGGCAATCGATTCCATTCTTGACATGCGCGAGCTGTTCGACGGCATCGACTTGTCGACGGTGTCGGTGTCGATGACGATGAACGGCGCTGTGCTGCCGATCCTGGCGTTGTACGTGGTGGCCGCAGAGGAGCAGGGGGTGCCGCCGGAGAAGCTGGCCGGAACCATCCAAAACGACATCCTCAAAGAATTCATGGTGCGCAACACCTACATCTATCCGCCGAAGCCCTCGATGCGAATCATCTCCGACATCTTCGCCTACACCAGCGCCAAGATGCCGAAATTCAACTCGATCTCGATTTCCGGTTACCACATTCAAGAGGCCGGTGCCACAGCGGATTTGGAGCTCGCCTACACCCTTGCCGACGGTGTCGACTACATCAAGGCGGGGCTGGACGCCGGGCTGGACATCGACAAGTTCGCCCCCCGATTGTCCTTCTTCTGGGGCATCGGAATGAATTTCTTCATGGAGGTCGCCAAATTGCGGGCCGGCCGGCTGCTGTGGAGCGAGCTGGTCGCGCAGTTCAACCCGAAGAGCTCCAAATCGTTGTCGCTACGTACACATTCGCAGACGTCCGGCTGGTCACTGACGGCCCAGGACGCCTTCAACAACGTCGCGCGCACCTGCATCGAGGCGATGGCAGCAACCCAGGGCCACACCCAGTCATTGCACACCAACGCACTCGACGAGGCGCTGGCGTTACCCACCGACTTCTCGGCCCGCATCGCCCGCAACACCCAGCTCGTGCTGCAGCAAGAGTCGGGCACCACCAGGCCGATCGACCCGTGGGCGGGTTCGTATTACGTGGAATGGCTGACCTATCAACTCGCGCAGCGGGCGCGTGCCCACATCGCCGAGGTCGCCGAGCACGGCGGTATGGCGCAGGCCATCAGCGAAGGTATTCCCAAGCTGCGTATCGAGGAGGCCGCCGCGCGCACCCAAGCCCGTATCGATTCCGGTATCCAGCCCGTCATCGGGGTGAACAAGTACCAGGTCGAAGAGGATCAAGAGGTCGAGGTACTCAAGGTCGAGAACAGCCGCGTGCGAGCCGAACAGCTGGCCAAACTGGAAGAGCTGCGGGCAAATCGGGATCAGGCCGTCGTCGACGCCGCCTTGGCCGAGCTGTCTCGTGCGGCCGCGGCCCGAAGCCCGGCCGGCAGCCGGGCTGATCAGGCCGGGCTTGGCAACAATCTGCTGGCACTGGCTATCGATGCGGCCCGGGCCAAGGCCACGGTCGGCGAGATCTCCGATGCGCTGGAGAAGGTATACGGGCGGCACAAGGCGGAGATCCGTACTATCGCGGGGGTTTACCGGGACGAAGCACGAGGAGGTGGCAACACGGCTTCCCTTTCTCAAGCCACCGAGCTCGTCGAGAAGTTCGCCGAGGCCGACGGTCGCCGGCCGCGGATCCTGGTGGCCAAGATGGGCCAAGACGGCCACGACCGCGGACAGAAGGTGATCGCAACGGCGTTCGCCGACATCGGATTCGACGTCGACGTCGGCTCGCTGTTCTCCACACCGGACGAGGTGGCACGCCAGGCCGCCGACAACGACGTGCACGTGGTCGGGGTGTCGTCACTAGCGGCGGGCCACCTGACCCTGGTGCCCGCACTGCGGGACGCGCTGGCCGAGGTGGGCAGGCCCGACATCATGATCGTGGTCGGCGGGGTCATCCCGCCGGGTGACTTCGACGAGCTGTACGCCGCGGGAGCCACGGCGATCTTCCCGCCCGGCACGGTCATCGCCGACGCGGCAATCGATCTGTTGAACAAGCTGGCCGAGCATCTCGGGTACACCCTTTAGCCAGATGGCAACTGATAACGGCGACGGGATAGACGAACTCGCCGCGGCGGTATGCGGCGGTGACCGTGCGGCGCTGCCGCGGGCAATCACATTGGTGGAATCCACCCGCCGCGATCACCACGAGCAAGCCCAGGAGCTGCTGCTGGCGTTGATGCCGCAGGCCGGAAGCGCCCATCATGTCGGCATCACCGGGTTTCCCGGGGTGGGCAAGTCGACCGCGATCGAGGCGCTCGGCATGTATCTGATCGAGCGAGAGCACCGGGTGGCGGTGCTGGCCGTCGACCCCTCGTCGACTCGCACCGGCGGATCGATCCTCGGCGACAAGACCCGGATGCCGCGGCTGGCGGCGCATCCGGACGCCTATATCCGCCCGTCACCGACATCGGGAACCCTCGGCGGCGTGGCCAAAGCCACCCGGGAAACCATCGTGCTTTTGGAGGCCGCCGGGTTCGATGTAGTCCTGGTCGAGACCGTCGGCGTCGGCCAATCCGAGGTCGCGGTGGCCAACATGGTCGACACCTTCGTCTTTCTGACTCTGGCGCGCACCGGTGATCAGCTGCAGGGCATCAAGAAAGGCGTGCTGGAGCTGGCCGACATCGTCGTGGTGAACAAAGCCGACGGCGATCACCTGACCGAGGCGCGCTCAGCCGCACGCGAGCTTTCCGGAGCGATCCGGTTGATCCATCCGCGCGAAACTCTCTGGCGCCCACCTGTTCTCACCATGAGCGCCTTGGAGGGCACCGGTTTGGACGAGCTGTGGGAGACCGTCGAGCGTCACCGTCAGGTGCTCACCGACGCCGGGGAGTTCGAGGCACGGCGGCGCGCTCAGCAGGTCGACTGGACCTGGCAGATGGTGCGGGACACCGTGTTGGACCGGGTGCTGTCGAATCCTGCGGTCCGCAAAGTTCGCGCAGAGGTAGAACGTCAGGTGCTGGCTGGTGAATTGACCCCTGCCATGGCGGCTCAGCGAATACTTAAGCTCACATCAATAACGGAAGGGTAAATTTCAAGTTGTTTGCGGTACGGGGCGGTAGATTCGACGACATGACCCCCGAAGTGGTGGGCAATCGCCGGTCAGTGCTGCCGCGCGGTGTCCGCGGCGCGGCCGATCCACACTTTGCCTGCGCGGTGCGCAGCTTCGCCAGCATGTTCCCGGGGCGCCGATTCGGCGGCGGGGCGATGGCGGTCTATCTCGACGGGGAACCCGTCGTGGACGTGTGGACCGGGTGGTCGGACCGGCGCGGACGGGTGCCATGGACGGCAGACACCGCCACCATGGTGTTCTCGGCGACGAAGGGCATGGCCTCGACCGTCATCCACCGGCTCGCCGACCGCGGATTGATCGACTACGAAGCACCGGTCACCGAGTACTGGCGGGAGTTCGGTGCCAACGGCAAATCGAACATCACCGTCCACCAGGTGATGCGGCACCGAGCAGGTCTGTCGGCGCTGCGCGGCGCCAGCAAGCAAGACTTGCTGAATCACGAAGTGATGGAACAGCGTCTAGCGGCGGCGCCCGCGGGACACCTGCTCGGTAAACCTGCCTATCACGCACTGACCTACGGTTGGCTGATGTCGGGCCTGGCCCGGGCGGTCACCGGCAAGGGTATGCGCGAGCTGATCCGCCACGAGCTGGCGGAGCCGCTGGACACCGACGGCTTGCACCTGGGCCGACCGCCGGTCGACGCACCGACACGGCCCGCGCAGATCATCATGCCGCAGACCGCCATCGATAATCCGGTGTTCAACGCGGTGGCACCAAGGATCGCCGCGCTGCAACTATCGGGTGGATTCGGCGCCATGTATTTCCCCGGCATGAAAGCCGTTGTGCAAGGCCATATCCCGTTCATGGACGCAGAGATCCCGGCGGCCAACGGCGTGGTGACCGCTCGTGGACTGGCCCGGATGTACGGCGCAATCGCCAACGGCGGCCAAATCGACGGCACCCAGTTCCTGTCCCGCGAGCTGGTGGCGCGTCTGACCGGACGGCGGAGCCTGCGACTGGACCGTAATATCCTGGTGCCACTGGCATTTCACCTCGGCTATCACACTTTGCCTTTCAACGCGATGCCGGGATTCGGTCATATCGGGCTGGGTGGCTCGCTCGGTTGGGCCGATCCGGACAGCGGGCTGGCGGTCGGATTCGTGCACAACCGGCTGCTGTCTCCGTTCGTGGTGGTGGATCACGCCGGATTCGTCTTGACGAGCGGCTTGATCCGACGGGCTGCCGCCGAGACCCGGAAACACGGACTCGAGAGGGTGGCCGCCTTCGGCTCGCCCTTCCCCGAGCGGGGAGCCGTCGCCGGCTAACAGTTTTACTAAGCTCCTTCGAGATGGAAGCCGACTTTCAAGGTCACCTGAAAGTGTGCGATGGCCCCGTTCTCCAGGTGGCCGCGGACTGATTGCACTTCGAACCAGTCCAGTCCGCGTGTCGTCTCGGCCGCTCGGGACAGGCCGTTGCGGATCGCCGCGTCGGTGCCCTCTGGCGATGTGCCGACGATCTCGATCACCCGGTAGGTGTGGTTGGTCATGGCATCCCTTTCTCCGTCGCAGGGCCAACCGTCGCGATTGACCCGTTAGTCCGCGTCTCTTTAGTCTGCGGGTATGTCCCAGCGGCGTCCGGTCGGTACCCATTCGCGAGCCTGCCGCCGCGCCGGCTGGGCCTCGACGATGCAGAAGGCCTGTTCGCCGGCATGACCGGCGAGCGTGACGATGTCCCGCCAGTTCACGGAGTGCTCATACCATGACCCTGCCGATAAAAGAGGCCCGCGTCCCCCGTCTGCCGCTCGATGAGGCCAAGGCCGCCGCCGACGAAGCGGGCGTGCCCGATTACATGGCCGAGCTGGCCATCTTCCAGGTGCTGTTGAACCATCCGAGGCTGGCCTGCGCCCTCAACGACCTGCTCGCCATCATGCTGTGGCGTGGCACTCTGGACCCGCGGCTACGCGAGCTGGTGATCATGCGCATCGGCTGGCTCACCGCCTCCGATTACGAATGGACGCAGCATTGGCGGGTCGCGCAGGGTCTCGGGGTAAGCGCCGACGACCTGCTCGGTGTGCGCGATTGGCAGGCCTACCAGGCGTTCGGGCCCGCGGAGCGGGCAGTGCTGGCGGCCACCGATGACGTGGTGCGCGACGGCGCGGTGAGCGCCGAAACCTGGGCGGCCTGTGAGCGCGAATTCGGCGCCGACAAGGCAGTGCTCATCGAACTTGTCACCGCGATCGGCGCGTGGCGAATGGTCGCCTCGATCCTGCACAGCCTGCAGGTCCCGCTCGAGGACGGCGTAGCGAGCTGGCCACCCGACGGGCTGGCGCCGGCGGTCGGGCCATCACGGTGCGACGGGCCCAGGAAGTAGCACCGCCTCCGGCGCGCCGGGCAGACCCGCCATTGCCGTTTCGGGCGCACCTGCCGCGGCTGCCGGTGCGGCGCTGACGTTGGCGGCCGGCGACACCATGGCGGCAGGGCTGACCGCGGCCCAGCTTTGCGGCACCGACAATCCCCCGATCGAGGCCGCCTGGCCCATACTCGCCGACACTTCGGGGGTCGCGCCCACCATGCCCCCCAGGATCGATTGCAGCGGGCCCGGACCGACCGTGTCCCCCAGGACCGATACCAAGCCGCCATCAATGAACCGGTCCCGCGCAGCCTGCAACGCGCCGACCGCGCGGCCCAAGTTGATGGAGTACGAGACGGTCTCGTAGCTGGCGGGCCCGACAAAGGTCACCATAGCCGGGTTGGACGACGCGACCCCGTGCAGCGCCGAAGGTACCGCGGTGATCAGCTGTGACAGCGCGGTCTGCGTGTGCGTGGCAGCGGAGGTGCCGGCGGTTTGGGCGAGCGCGGCGGCTTGGCCGGCCAGCCCGGCCAGGTTGGTGGTAGGCGGCGGGGGAGTGAACGGCGTCAACGTCGACGCGGCCGACGACGCCCCCGCATAGCCGTACATCGCGGTGGCGTCCTGCGCCCACATCTCGGCGTAATGCACTTCGGTGGCCGCGATCGCCGGGGTGTTCTGACCGAAGAAGTTCGTCGCGACCAGCGTCATCAACAGGCTGCGGTTGGCCGCGATCACCGCTGGGTGCACCGTCATCGCAAACGCCGCCTCATACGCGGCCGCGGCCGCTTTGGCCTGAGTGGCCGACAGCTCGGCCTGCGCCGCAGTGGCGGAAAGCCATGCCACATACGGCGCGGCCGCGGCCGCCATCGACACCGACGACGGGCCGAGCCACGACCCAGCAGTCAGCTCCGAGATCACCGATCCGTAAGACGCTGCCGTGGAGTACAACTCGGTGGCCAGCCCGTCCCAAGCGCTCGCCGCGGCCAGCATCGTCCCCGCCCCGGGTCCGGCATACATCCGCCCGGAGTTGATCTCTGGCGGCAACATCGCGAAATCCATTGGTGCACCGTTCCTTAGAGCGCGGCCCCGTTGGCGACCTCGATGGCCGCATACGAACCGGCGCTGGTCCCCAGGGTGGTGACAAATAGGTCATGAATCTCCGCCGCCATGGCGCTCATCTCCTGGTATAGGGCGGCGTGCGCAACGAACTGCGCCGCGGTCAGCGCCGAGACCTCGTCCGCGGCGGCGGGAACCACCGCGGTGGTCGGGCCTGCAGCGGCCGCGTTCCCGGCGCTCATCGCCGAGCCGATACCGGCCAAGTTGCCAGCCACCGCCGTCATCAGCTCGGGCTGTGTGGTCACGAACGACATTTCTTCCTCCTCAGTAAATCCTATGTCCTGGGGATAGGCCGCTACTGTCCATCGGGCATGCCCAGTGGTAGACCGCGATGGGATGATTTGTGGCCGCGGCATATTGCGCAACACGTTCCCGGGCGACTTCGAGGTGGTGCTCCTCGGTCCCGGTCTTCAGATCGTCGTCATTGAACGCGACGTTGGACATGACCAACTCCGTCCGCGATCAGGCGCAGGCCGGAGCCTTGGCGACTTCGTCGAGTCGCTGCAGCGTGGTGTCGAGTTGCACGATGCCGTCCCTTTCGACGGCCTTGACGAGCGCGCCGTTGATTAACGCGCCGTCGAAATTTCCCGAAAGCGTGAGCTTTGTTCCGGTGTCGGTCGGCTCCACCGCGAAGGTGAACTGCACCTTGACCTTGGCCCGGCCGGTGCCCACCATGGTGATCTTCGTCGGCGGCTGCACGTCAAGCACCGTCCAGTCGATTTTGTTGGCTATCCCCAGCATCTCGATCTTCTCGGTGATCGTGGTGCCCTTCGCGACCTCGGCCGGTGGCTCCGCGGCCCAGCCCGCGTGGACGGAGAACCAGCGTTCCCACGACCTAACGTCCGACACGATTGCCCAAAGTGCTTCCGGGGTGGCCGCGATCTCGCGCTCGGCTTCGATGTGTCCCACGGATGTTCTCCTTAGCTCTGGATTTCGTGACTTGGTGGCCGCGGCTATCGGGGCCTTAGTGCTCGGCGCGTGGGTAGGCGGTGACGACACCGGCGATCACCTGAGACCACGTTGTGCTTGCCGCGATATGTGGTCGCGCCCGCGTCGGCTTAAGTCGCCAGCCTGCCTCTCACCGCACAGGCCGAGGGCTTTATAGGCCAGCAGCTCGATCATCTGAAAATCACCTGGCCCCAGGCTTGTTTGGTCATAGACCAATCGCTGCGGTCGTCGTTTTTCACGTGCCCAGCTTTTCCAACTTGGTCACTCCGACCCCGACGACATGAACCGTGTTCGCCACCGCTTTCCTCTTTTGGAGTCGTTCGGCTGTGCTGATGCTTCCCTGGGCCGCAACCAGCGAACCAGCGCACCTCCCTCTAGAGGAGAAACATACACACCGGCACGTATGTTGTAAAGTAGTCGGCTTGGCTTCGTCGTCGCCACGAAGGTTCGCCCCACGCGAGCATCTCGGCCAGTGCAGGGTGTCCATCGGCCCGGCTGGCTCCTGAACGCCCAAAACGATGACGTAAAGCCTGATTACGAGCGTTGTCGATGACCTGGGTAGGGCGCGGATGCAGCGAGGTGAGGTAACTTTTCCGGTGGCAGCTGGGCACAGGGCGGTCCGTGCGTAGGTCTAATTGGATACATGTTGACACGCATCATTTGCGCACGGCCGGGGCGGTATCGCTAACGGCGCAGCGTGTCGTGGTGGTGGTGGGGCAGCACGGGCCACGCCAAATGCGATCGGCGACACGGCTCGTGCCCGGTGGTGGAAGCCGGTGGAGCAGATACGCGACTTCGGACCACAGGTCGGGTGCGGCAATCAACACCATCTGCGGGCGAACGCACGTACCTGCGCTTCCTTCGTTTCTCCCAGCGGGGCCATCAGCGCGGCGGGATCATGTCACTCGCAACCGGTAGCCCCGCCCGGAGCAGCTCGCGACGGACAATGGACCATGCGTGATCGACTGCATCGTCGTTTGCTGTGAACCCTAACATCGCGACTCCACGCATCGTGGCCAGCGCTGTGCCGATCGAGTCGGTGAACCGCTCGGAGGCCGCGACCGTGGGGAGATAACGCGCCGCCAGGAGATAGAGGTTGGCGCCCAGTTCGCGCTGGAACCGATGAAGATGAGTGCGCAGTTCGGCATCGGTTCTCGCGGCTACCCATAGCTCCATTGCCGCGGTGAACAGCGGTCCGCGATGGATCTCCCATAGCCAATCTAGTAACAATTCGTAGCTTTCGGCTCCTTGCTGAAGCAATGGATAGATCGTCTTCTCAGCTTCGGATAGGAGCTTCTCGGTCAGGTAATCGAGCGCCTGAACCATCAGATCAGCCTTGGAGGTGAAGTGATGCGCCTGGGCGCCTCGAGTGACACCCGCACGGCGGACGATGTCGTTCGTGGTCAACCTCGCGTAACCGTGCTTGATCAGCGATTGAATCGTCGCATCCAGCAGCGCCGCCCGGGTGCTCGCCCGGCGCTCGGCTTGGGTTCGTCGCGGGCGTAACGATGTGTTTGGCATGCATCACAGTCCTTCGCAACGTTACGTACATGCGGGCCGGTTTGTGCTCAACAACAACATACATGATCCGTGCCCTGAACCGAATCAACTGGTTGTCCAAGACGGCTGGCTGGCTCCGTGAACGGGCGCACGAAACAACGTTCAACCGAACCGAAGCCGGCGCCGCCAAACGGTTTCGATCTTAAGCGGGCAAGGGGCTGGCCTCTCTGGCGCGACGATGGCAATCAACAGGACCGTGCTCCACATGGCGGGTGTTTATATCCTTCCCGCCGGCTATTTCGCGGACTGCGATAAGCCGGATCCGTTATTGACGTTCATTGTGCGAATTCCGCTGGATCGATTACGATACCCCGCTGGCACGAGGTTCCACGGGTGTTCGAAGGCCGGGCCCAGCACTCGGTTTTGGGTTGTTGGGACGGCGGGTTCTGCCTGGCGATAGCCGATGCGGTCAGGGGCAATACGCATGATTTGGGCTACCCATCGCCAAGTTCACGCACTGGGCTACGAGCAACTCGGCCCACTCGCGACGGCCACCAGTTCGCCGGGCCGGCCAGCACGGCCATGGCCGGCACGGTGATGGTGCGCACCAGGAAGGTGTCCAGCAGTAGCCCGACTCCCATGACGAAGCCTGCCTGCACCATGGTGCTGATGCTGGCGAACAGCATGCCGAACATCGTGGCGGCGAAGATGAGACCCGCCGAAGTGATCACACCGCCCGTCGACCCCACGGTGCGGATGACGCCGGAACGCACGCCATGCGGAGACTCGTCACGGATCCGGGAGATGAGCAGCATATTGTAATCCGCTCCCACCGCGACCAATATGATGAAGGTCAGCCCGGGAACGCTCCAATGCAATTCCTGGCCGAGTAGCAATTGAAACACGATGACGCCGATACCGAGCGCCGACAGGTAGGAAATCACCACCGAAGCGATCAGATATAGCGGCGCAACGATCGCGCGCAGCAGAGCGATCAAAATCAGCAGCACAACAATGATGGTGACGGCGACGATGAATCGGAAGTCATGATTGTAATAGTCACGGGTGTCCCGGAGCGTGGCGGGAAATCCCGCCATCGATACCGAGGCGTCCGCCAGCGCGGTATTGGGTCGAGCCCCCCGGGCGGTATCGGTGATCGCATTGACCTGATCCATTGCCTCGGTGCTGAAGGGGTTGAGGTTGGTTTGTATCAAGTACCGCACCGCGTGCCCATCGGGCGAGACGAAAACCTGGGCGGCTTTCTTGAACTCGTCCCGAGTCAGCAACTGCGGGGGAATGTAGAACCCTGCCATCGATGGCTTCGCCGCGTCGTACTTCATTGCCCGCAGAACCGCCGAAGCATCGGCAAGTCCCGCGCCCACATGGTTCATCTGGCCGACAAGCGCCTGCACCCCGCCGGCCAGTCGTCGGGTCACGTCGGCGAGGGTATCGGCACCTTGCTGCAGGGTGCCCAATTGGGCCTGCATGCCGCCAAAATCGTCGACACCCATTCCGTGCAGAGCTTTGGTGGCGGTGTCGAGTGCGTCGCGCAAGCCGTTCGTCGTTGACTCGAGGGTCTGCGGGTCTGGCGTGGACTGCAGCTGTCGAGCCAGATCAGCCATCTTGTCGAGCGTTCCGTTGTCGCGCGCATTGATCAACCAATGAAACTGGCTGCGCGAGCTGCTGCAGGAGGGGTCGGCGTCGCAGATCGGGCTGGCGTCGAGCGCCGTTACCACCGGGCCGACCCAGCCGAAGGTGTTCGCGACGTTTGCGACGTCCATGGCGACGGCGAAACCGAGTTCATGCATGGTGGTGAGAAGCTTGGCGGCGTCATCGAGTTCCGTGAACGTCTTACCCCCGGCAAATTGGTTCTGCATCTTGGTCAGGGCGTCGACCAGACCGCGGACACTGGGGATGGCCTGACTGATTCCGCCGCGCAACTTGCTGATGTTGTCGGCCAGGGCGTTGGCACCGTTGGTCAGCCCGTTGAGGTCACCAGCGTGGCCGGTGATCAGGGTGGAGGCGTCGCCGAGCTTAGTGCCGACCTCGCCCGCCTGATATGTCACGCTGGCTTGTTCCAGCGATTCCCCCGTCGGTCGGGTGATGCCCCGGACCGCCGCGATACCGGGCAACTGGCTTACCCGCCGTGCCATCTGCTCCAGGTCGGCGAGGCCCTGCGGTGTCCGCAAGTCGTGTGGTGATTGGACGAAGAGGTACTGAGGGATTGTCGAGTTCACCGGGAAATGGCGATCCATCGCGGCATATCCGAGGGTGCTCTCGACGGAATTCGACAGGGTCTTGCGATCGTCGTAGTTGAAGCGGGCCAGGCCGGCGCAGCCGGCCAGAATGATCAGCACTGTCAAACTGGCGACCAGGTGGGTCTTGGGCCAACGCACGATGCGTATTCCCGAACGCCGCCAGAAACGAGTGGTGAGGTCGCGCCGTGGCGTAATCCAACCGCGGGGCCCGGCGAGCACGAGGATGGCCGGAAGGAAAGTCACCGCGGCAAGGAACGCCACACTGATCGAAATTGCCAGTGCCGGACCGATTGTTTTAAACACCCCCAATTGGGTGAAGATCATCCCGAGAAAGGTGACGGCCACGGTGGCCGCGGAAGCGGCGATCACTTTGCCGATGGACGTCAACGCCCTCTTGACGGCTTGACCCGAATCCGCACCGAGCCGCACGTAGTCGTGATAGCGGCTGATGAGAAAGACGGCGTAATCTATTCCCGCGCCGGTCATAATCGCGGTCATCAAGATAATGGTCTGATTGGAAATGCTCAAACCCAGTTGGGAGAGTCCAGACACAACGGCCTGCGCAGTCACCAGGGATACGCCGATTGTTACTAACGGCAGCAACATGGTGACCGGGTTTCGATAGATGATCAGCAGGATGATGAGCACCATCAGTGCGGTCGCGGCCTCGATCAGGCGCAGATCTCGCTGACCGACCGCATCGAGGTCACCGATCGTGGCCGCAGGGCCAGTCAAGTTGGCGGTCAGCGTGGAGCCAGCGACGGTTTGTTTGACGATGTCAACAACCGGTGGGTACGCCTCGCGGAACTGGGGTGAGCCCAACACGCCGGCGAGACCGACCGGCAGGTACCAGGCCTTGTGATCCTTGCTGGTCATGGCTTCGCGCAGGGGCGGTGTGCTGACGAAATCCTGCAGCATCACGACGTCTCGGGTGTCCTGGCGCAGCTTGCCGACCAGCGTGCGGTAGACGTCTTCGTCCGTGGGTCCCAGCCCCTTCTCGTCGGTCAGGACCACCAACAGGACGCTGTCTACCCCCGATTCGTGAAATGCCGCGGTCATCTGTCGGGCCGTGACCATCGTCGGGGCGTTGGCCGGCAGGATAGCGACCGCACGTTCCTGGGCCATCTGTGTCAGCGACGGGAACGTCAGCGACAGGCCGGCCGCGAGCGCGACCCACAACCCGATGACAACCAGCGGCCACCGCACTACGAAAACGCCTAGCCATTGGAAGACGCCCCCGGCTCCGGCTGCGCCAGTTGGCTTCATCCGCCGTAACATTCGTTAAGGCTACACGGGCCTGAGAAACCGTGAAAATCGCAGGCAGAGCGGCCTCGAATTGCAACTACATATTCAGCGCATCAAACGATAGAAACCTAGCTCAACTCCAGATTCCGTCTACCTCGCCCGCACTAACTTCGGATTAGGTGTTAAACGTGGACTCATTCGACCGGTTTCGTCGCGTTAGTCGATCACCGCAGTCAGATCGAATTCGGCGAGGGTGCGCGATGTCACCTCGCGCAGCTCACTTTTAGAATTTTCCCGGCCGACATGATATGAGACGATCGTGATAAAGACTTTCCCATGGACCCGCCCCGAAAGCAGAAACAGTTGTCCACCAAAACGTTCGAGCATGTTCTTCTTGATACCGGGCTCGATCAATCGCAAGGACGCGTAATCGGCATCGATGCCGTCCGGGCGGTTCACCGCCGGGTCGATGTCACCGATACCGGAGCAACCGATGCGAAGATCAACGGTACTCAGCGCGATACCCGCTAGCCTTCTCGCCACCCGCTTCGGCACCATCGATGTCAATGGGAGCGGCCCAAGCATCTCGTTGGGCTTCTCCCTCAGCTCGATAAGGGCCTGCTTGATCTTGACGCGAATATCCCCGAGGTCGCTCGCGGCGTGCGTTGGGTCGACCGTGACGACGGCAGACGTCAGCGCGTTGGCACGCAAATCGTCTTCGGTGCGTTCGCTAACCGGAAACACCAGGGTGACCAATCCGTCGTCACGAATGCGCCCTACTCTCACCCCGAGCCTGGCCGCGAATCCTGCGAAAAGCGAGTTACTGTTTCCATCAAGATGTTTCGCGCGAATATCCCATTCTGCCAGGTCGATGTATGCGGTCAGAGCGGGCACGACAACAGCCTGATCGTCGCCGGCCGCCAACGGGCAAGCTGGCGCCGATGCGACCGATGAGGCGAAGTCCTGACGGTTGCGGCGAGCCAGTCTCGCCGCAGCGATCAGCGCCCGCGCCATCTCGGGCACCGCCTGTGCGGTTTGCCAAGCATCCTGAAGTCGCGCCCGCCTGCGTGTGCGCGAACCGGGAGGTGGGTAGCCCAGATTGCGCGTCCTGCCCTCGACCGCATCGGCTATCGCAAGGCAGATTCCGAGCCCGTCGGCGACGGTGTGCGAAGCCACCAGGCTGACGGCGGTCCCGTTGTTCTCGAGCGGAAGCACCCCGAGATGCCAGCTGGGCCCGAACTCCGGATCAATGGGTAGCTGGGCCCTTTCGTAAGCCCACGTGCTCACATCGGCGTGTCGCCGCGGTGTTGGGGCAATGTCCAGTTCCCCAGGTCCCCTGGACAAGACCCACCGATCACGCGCGAATGGTAACGGAGACCGTTCGATCCTCCGCCCCAACAACCCATACCCAAGATTGCGGTGAAAGCGGCGTAACCCATCAATATCGATGGCGCGGTCGTAAATCCATGTAAACTGTGCAAGCGGCCCATGGCCAAGCGCCCGCAGCCCGAGAAATGACGCCTGATCGAGGTATGCGAGTCTATTGTCCACTGGGGTATGGTAATCATTTCGGTGGAATTCGCAAAATGTATGTCAATGATGGATCCGGCTCAGTGCTACAGCCGTAGATCGCGGCCATTATTGTTGATCTAATCTCGATGGTGACAGGCGCGGGCGGTGGCTTGGCATTTTCGGCCTCGAAGAGTCGACGAAACTCGTTGCCTGTCAACGTGATCAGCCTCGTGTGGGTGAGTCGCCGCGGCGCTCGGCGGCGGTGGTGACGACGAGGAACGCCCTGCTCACCGCGTTGCCGCTGTTTCGGCTACAACCCGACGGCTTCAAGAATCGAACGCCAAGCCATCGACCGCGGCACCTACCGCAGCGTGCGCGAACTGACTACCCCATCCGCACCTTCATCAACACCTGGGAAACTCTGGAACCACATAACCAGGCAGCCGCACCTGCTTAAGTCTCTCAGCAACATATCGCCTGTGCCGGCCAAGTAGGTGCCGCAACCTTCATGCAAGTTTTCCACCTCGGAAGAGAAGTACCATTGTTAATCTCGACGCAAATCAAACCCAGGTTACGTCGCGCAGAGGCGCCGCTGCGCCGCGGCCGTCAGCGACGCGTGCATATACGGATTTCATCGCCGCTATATACCGGGTAACTGATTCGCGGGCGACCGGATTCTTCGGGAACACTAATGTTAATTGGGTCTTCTTCTCGAGCCGATTCACCCGTATGTCGAGTTGAGCATTGAGCCTGCCATCGTGGTAGACCCTGGCATTCAATCCGTCCAATTGAGAGTTGACGAAAGCAGAAAGGGGAGGTAGGCCTACATCGAGGTAGAACGTCAGCATCGGAAAGCTCCCTCGAGGTTGTCTCAGCCACGGCGCCAACTCCATTACGCGTTCGAACGGCACATTCGCCAGGGCTATACCCGAATCAAAGGACGCCTGCGCGGCGCGGACGGTATCACCGAAAGACGTTGCGGCGACCGGCACCGTGATCGGCACTAAGCCGGTGTACCAACCCGTTGTCAAAAAGTCCGCCGGAGTGCTGCGCGTATCGGTGGGAGTGATTCCGTAATATGTCTCAGCGCCAGTCAACTCATGTTCGGCCAGCGCAGCGCAGGCGAACACGCCACCGCTGAAACGGGCGCCCGCCGCTATGCAGGCGGATTCGAATCGGTTCGTCTGTCGCTCGTCCAGCAGCTGTACCCCCAGCAAGTCGCCGGCACCTGGCACCGATGGATCACCAAGCGGCAGCGGGAAGTCCGGAAGGGTTCCGCCATTGTTTTCGACGAACTCGATCCACGCGCGTACTTCCGGGGAGTCCAAGGTCAGAGCGGATATGTACTGGTGCTGCCGGACACAGTAATCGTCATAGCTGCCCGCGCCCGGCAGCGAGATGGGCGCTTCGCCCTCGCACCAGGGCGGCGTACATCATGTGGATCTCGCTGAATACCACAGCCATAAACATCGCGTCGATGTGGAGATGATCGACACACACGCAGAATGTGAAGTGGTCCGACGTACTGAATAAGCGCGAAGCGGAAGCAATCCCACTGCAGCGGATTCGGGGTGGCCAACACATGGTCTCGCCATTCTGCCGGCGTCATCTCGCCATGCATGAGTCGGGACAAATTCAATATCGGCGGGGTCACCGATGGTCCGCCGAACGATGTGTTGCCCATCCTGGGACTCGAACCCACTGTGGTAGGTGTCGTGGCGGCGAAGGTGCGCGTTGATGACGTAAGTCATGGCACGGATATCGCACTGACCGGCTATGTCCCAGGCAGCAATGAGCAGCCGTGACATATCGAGCCCTCGGGCTGCATGTTCGCAAAAGCCACGAAGATGTTGGGCTTGCATATAGCTGGCCGGCACGGCACTTATCGGCGCTTGCCGGGCTTTCGCAAGCGATGCCAGGCGATGGCTGCCAAGACACGACTGGACCTGGTGCCGGCACCCAGTCATGGATTGGTGCTACTCGCCACTTGCCCTAGTGCAATCATTTGGCTTCCTGCATCTCCACGGCTCAGCGGATTTCGACATCAGCGATCGGCCGTCACGATGTTGCTGCTACGGGCTCTGCGGGCGCCAGCTTGTCGCACAGGTGCTCGGCCAAACCCCGAACGGTGGTGATGTCCGTGGAGTTGACGCGTATTCCCGTTTCGGTCTCGATGCGGGTGCGCAGTTCGAGGTTGCCCAGCGAGTCAAGGCCGTACTCGGACAGCGGACGGTCCGGGTCGATGGGGCGACGCAGAATCAGGCTGACCTGCTCGGAGACCAGCCGCCGAAGCCGGGTGGGCCACTCGTCCGACGGGCAGCGCGTTCAGTTCGGCGCGGAATTTGCTTGTGTCCGTTCGGCTTTGCCCCGTGGATTGGAACACTTCAGCGAACGGGCTGCGTTGCGCGAGCGCGGTCAACCACGGCGTTCCGATGATCGGCGCATAGCCGGTGTAGGCGCGGTCGTGGCGCAGCAGTGCCTCGAACGCGTACGCGCCCTCGTCGGGAGTGATCATCGTGGTGTCGCCGCCTTCTGCCAGGACCGCGCCGCGTCCGATCTCGGCCCACGCTCCCCACGCGATCGCGGTGGCCGGAAGGCCCTGAGCCCGGCGCCAGTGGGTGAAGGCGTCCAGCCAGCTGTTGGCCGCGGCGTAGGCGCCCTGACCGGGCGAGCCCAGCAGGGCGGCTGCCGAGGAGAACGAGCAGAACCAGTCCAGTGGCTGCGTGGCCGTGGCGTGGTGCAGGTTGCCAGGCGCCGTAGACCTTTGGCGCCCAGTCGCGGTCGATCAGCTCGTCGGTGATGTTGGTCAGCGTGGCGTCCTCGACCACCGCCGCCGCGTGCAGCACGCCGCGCACCGGAAGCCCGGTGGCGGTCGCCGCCGCCACCAACCGCTCCGCCGTGCTCGGGTTCGGCGATGTCGCCGCACTCCACCACGATGTCGGCGCCGGTCGCGCGGATGCGCTCGATGGTCTGCTGCGCTTCGGGGTTGGGCTGGGAGCGGGAGGTGAGCACGATCCGGCCGCAGCCCGCCGCGGCCATCTTCTCGGCGAGGAACAGCCCGAGGCCACCCAGGCCACCGGTGATGATGTAGGCGCCGTCGCGGCGGAAGACCCGAGCCTGCTCGGGCGGCACCACCACGCTGCTGTGCCCGGTGTGCGGGACGTCGAGCACGAGTTTGCCGGTGTGCTCGGCCGCGCTCATCACCCGAATCGCGGTGGCCGCCTCGGCAAGCGGGTAGTGGGTGCTGCTCCGGGAGTGGCAACTCACCGTCTGCGATGAGCCGGTACACCGTGCGCAGCAGGTCCCCGACCCGCTGGGGGTGGCTGACAGACATCAGCGCCAGGTCGACGTAGTGGAACGTGAGGTTGCGGCGGAACGGGAACAGCCCCAGCCGGGTGTTGCCGTAGACGTCGCGTTTGCCGATCTCCACGAATCGTCCGCCGATGGCCAGCAGTTCCAGCCCGGCGCGTTGTGCGGCGCCGGTCAGGGAGTTGAGCACGATGTCGACGCCGTACCCGTCGGTGTCGCGGCGGATCAGCTCGGCGAACTCGATGCTGCGCGAGTCGTAGACATGCTCAATACCCATGTCGCGCAACAGTTCTCGACGCTTCGGGCTGCCGGCCGTCGCGAAGATCTCGGCTCCCGCCGCGCGGGCGATCGCGATCGCCGCCTGCCCCACGCCGCCGGTCGCGGAGTGGATCAACACCCGGTCACCGGACTTGATCCTGGCCAGGTCGTGCAGGCCGTACCAGGCGGTGGCGTGCGCGGTGGACACCGCGGCCGCCTGCTCGTCGGTCAGGCCGGGCGGAAGCGTGACGGCGAGGCGGGCGTCGCACGTGACGAACGTGGCCCAACAGCCGTTTCGGGAGAAGCCGCCGACATGGTCACCGACCTGATGGTCGGTGACGTCCGGCCCGACCGCGGTCACCACGCCGGCGAAATCGGTGCCCAGCTGCGGCAGACTGCCCGTCGAAGCTGGGGTATCGGCCGAACGCGACCAGCACATCGGCGAAGTTGATGCTGGATGCGGTGACCGCGACCTCGATCTGTCCCGGACCCGGCGGAACGCGGTCGAACGCGGCGAGTTCCATTGTTTCCAGGTCACCGGGCGTGCGGATCTGCAGGCGCATACCGTCGTGCTCGTGGTCGACGACGGTGGTTCGCCGCTCGTCGGGGCGCAGCGGAGCGCGGGCACAAGCGCGCCGTGTACCACTCGCCGTTCCGCCAGGCGGTCTCGTCCTCGTCCGACCCGACCAGCAGTTGCCGTGCCACCTGCTCGGCGTCCGTGTCCTCGTCCACGTCGATTTGGGTGGCGCGCAGATGCGGATGTTCAGCGCCGATCACGCGCATCAGGCCACGCAGCCCGGCCTGCTCCAGGTTGGCCCAGTCGTCGGCCAGCACCGTCTGGGCTTTCCTGGTCACGACGTACAGGCGCGGCGGTTCGCCCGGGATTTCCGGCAGCTCGCGGGCGATGCGCACCAGATGACGCACATACTCCCCGCCCCGGAGCCCAGCACTGGTCATCCGGGTCGCCGTTCGTGGTCCCGGTGAGGACGACCACACCGGTGAATTCGCCGGTGCCGAGGTGATAGCCGAAGCTGTTCGGCGTTGGCCTGATGGTCGGCATGCTGCGGCCAGCACATGGTCGTGCATTCCGCGCCATGGAGTTTCAGCGCATCGGTCAGCTTGGTTGCCAGCGAGATCCGCGGTATCGGAGGTGCTGATCAGCAGCCATGTTCCGGCGTCGGCGTGGTCGACCTCGGGCAGCGCTCGCTGCTGCCATTCGATGGTCAGCAGCCGCTCGTCCAGCACGCGATCGCGGTTGCTGCTCTCGGAGACCCCGGTGCCGATCTGCAGCCCACGCACAGTCAGCAGGACTGTCCCGTGCTCGTCCAGGACGTCGAGGTCGGCCTCGGACCGCTGCGGCGTCGGCTCTGGTCACCCGCGCATAGCAGTAGCGGGCGTTGCGGGCGGGACCGTAGGCGCGTAGCCGGCGCACACCCAACGGCAACAGCAGGCCGCCGCTGCCGGCACCCTGGACGGCGGGGTGAGCCGCGACGGACTGGAAACAGGCATCCAGCAGCGCGGGGTGCACGCCGTAGGCGGCCTGCTGCGAGCGGATCGAACCGGGCAGCCCGACCTCGGCCAGCACGGTGCCGGCGGTCCCTTCGGCGGTGTGCGCGGCCGCCAGACCGGTGAAAGCCGGACCGAACTGGACACCGCGCGCGTCGAACCGATTGCCGCAGCTCGGCCCCTTCCACGCGGCACGGGTGCGCGGCCAGCAGGGCGGCCATGTCCTGCGCAGGTGGCTGGTCCTCATCCTCCGCGGCGTGCAGGACCGCGGTGGCCCGCCGCGCGCGTTCCCCATCCTGGTCGGTCTCCACCACGAATTCGACGACACCGGGCGCCTCCACCGACGCGACGGCACCGACCGGGGTCTGCTCGTCGAGCAGCAGCATCTGCTCGAAGCGGATGTCGCGGACTTCGGACGCCTCGCCGAGGACCGCGTGAGCCGCGGCCAACGCCATCTCGCAGTAGGCGGCCCCGGGAAGGGCGGCCACATTATGTATCTGGTGGTCGCGCGAGCCAGGGCAGCGCCGCGGTGCCGACCTCAGCCTGCCAGGCGTGGCGCTCCGGCTCCTCCATGCAGCCGCACATGCGAGCCCAACAGCGGATGCACGGCAACCGTGCAGGCGCCTTGCGCCTGATGGTCCCGGCCGTCGGGGGTGACGAGCAGCCGACGGTGAGTCCAGGCCGGCAGCGGCGCGTCCACCAGCCGCCCACCGGGATACAGCACCGAGAAGTCCACCGCGGCGCCCGCGCTGTGCAGATCGGCCAGGAAGCCGCGCAGCCCGTGCGGCAGCGGCTGCTCGCGCCGCATGCCGGCCAGCGCAGCCACCGGCATGTCGAGGCTCTGGGCGGTCTGCTCGACGGCGTGGGTCAGCAGCGGGTGCGGTGCCAGCTCCGCGAAGACCCGGTAGCCGTCTTCCAGCGCCGCCTGCACCGCGGCGGCGAACCGCACCGTGTGACGCAGATTGTCCACCCAGTAACCGGCATCGCACGCCGGCCGCTCGCGCGGGTCGAACAGGGTCGCGGAGTAGAAGGGAACCTCCGGTGTCATCGGGCTGAGCTCGGCCAGCACATCGGCCAGCTCGTCGAGGATCGGATCGACCTGCGGCGAGTGCGAGGCGACGTCGACGGCCACCTCGCGGGCCATCACGTCGCGCTGCTCCCACGCCGCGACCAGATCGCGAACCGTCTGGGTTGCGCCGCCGATCACTGTGGACTGCGGCGAGGCCACCACTGCCACCACGACGTCGTTGACGCCGCGCGCCGTCAGTTCCGAAAGCACTCTGCTGGGCGGGCAGTTCCACCGACGCCATCGCGCCGGCACCGGCGATGCGGGCACATCAGCCGTGAGCGGCGGCAGATGACGCGCACCCCGTCTTCCAGCGACAGCGCTCCCGCGACGACGCGCCGCCGCGGCCTCACCGAGCGAGTGCCCGATGACCGCGCCGGGGCGCACCCCGTACGAGCGCATCGTGGCCGCCAGCGCGACCTGCATGGTGAACAGGGTCGGCTGGATTCGGTCGATACCGGTCACCGTCTCGGGCGCCGACATCGCCTCGGTCACCGAGAATCCCGGATTCCCGGGCGATCAGCGGCTCCGCCTCCGCGACGGTCGCGGCGAACACCGGTTCGGTCGCGAGCAGGTCAGCGCCCATCGCGGCCCACTGCGAACCCTGCCCGGAGAACACCCATACCGGGCCTCGGTCGTCCTGCCCGACCGCGGCCTGATACGGAATGTCGCCGTCGGCGACCTCGCGCAAACCCTCGGCCAGCTGTGCGAGGTTCTCGGCCACCACGGCCGTGCGCACCGGCCGGTGCGCACGCCGGCGCGCCAGGGTGTAGGCCAGATCCGACAGCGCCAGTCGTGCCGTTCGCCCGGTTGTTCCACCCAGTCGGCCAGCCGGCCCGCAGTCTGGCGCAGCGCTTCGGCCGAGGTGGATGACAGCGGGAACAGCAGCGGACCCGCGATGGCGGGTCCGGCTGTAACGGCGTCCTGTGCAGTGGTCTCGGGAGCTTGCTCCAGCACGGCGTGCACGTTTGTTCCGGACATCCCATACGACGACACCGCCGCCCGTCGTGGCGTGATCGCCGTTCGTGGGCCACGGTGTGATCTCCTGCGGCACAAAGAGTTCGGTCTCGATTTGGGCAAGGTCATCGGGCAGGCCGGGTGAAGTGCAGCATCCGGCGGCACCACACCGTGCTCGCAGCGCAAGGACCGCCTTGATCAGCCCCACGACGCCGGCCGCGGACTCGGTATGCCCCAGGTTGCTCTTGACCGATCCGAGCGCACAGCGGTGACCGTCAGCGCCGTATACCCGCGCCAGGCTCCCGAATTCGATCGGGTCACCGACCGGGGTGCCGGTGCCGTGCGCCTCGACCACGCCGACCGTGTCGGCGTCCACGCCGGCCGCCGCCAACGCCGCCCGATACACCGCGACCTGCGCGTCCAACGACGGCGTGGTGATCGTCGCGGTACGACCGTCCTGATTGGCGGCCGTACCGCGCACCACGGCCAGGATCCGGTCACCATCCGGCCAGCGCGTCCGGCAGCCGCTTGAGCAACACCACGGCGCAACCCTCGGAACGCACGAACCCGTCCGCGGCGACGTCGAACGCGCGACAGCGTCCCGTCGGCGACAGCATGCCCTGCGCGGACGCCGACGCGAATCCCGCGCGGTTCCATCATCACCGTGCAGCCGCCCGCCAAGGCGAGGTCGCTCTCGCCCTCGTGCAGGCTGCGACAGGCCATGTGCACCGCCAGCAGACCCGAAGAACACGCCGTGTCCACCGTCATCGCGGGACCGTGCAGCCCCATTGCGTACGCGATCCGCCCGGAAGCCATGCTGAGGGCACTGCCGGTGAACCCGTACGGATCCTCCAAGGCGCCCGCGTCGCCGGTGACCAGCATGGTAGTCGTCGTGGGACAACCCGACGAACACACCCGTCGAGGAGCCTGCCAACGACGCCGGGGTCAGGCCGGCGTGTTCCACTGCCTCCCAGGAGGTCTCCAGCAGCAACCGGTGCTGCGGATCGATCGCGGTGGCCTCGCGCTCGCTGATCCCGAAGAACTCGGGATCGAAGCCGGCGACGTCGTCCAGGAACGCACCCCACTTCGACACCGACCGACCGGGCACGCCGGGCTCGGGGTCGTAGTACTCGTGCGGCGTCCCAGCGGTCGGGCGGAATCTCGGTGACCAGGTCGTCGCCGCGCAGCAACGCCTCCCACAACAGGTCAGGCGAGTCGATGCCGCCGGGAAGTCGGCAGGCCATCCCGATGACGGCAATCGGAGTAGCCGGAGTTTTGCTCATAGCGAGCAAAGAATGGGCCGAATCTGGGTCCTGCGTGCGGTCGTTAATGGCCTCGAAGGTAGCCAATTCCCCTCCTCATAGCAACTTCAGATTGGGCGCGCCTGGGCAGAGTGGGCATGCCCGGAGTGTGCCTGGAGCGTGGGTCAAGGTGTCGGACCCGCATGGGCTCAGCGGTTGTCTACGTCCATGTAAATTTCGCTGAGTGACGCAGTCGAAGCTTTCGTGCACGTCAGGAGCTATATAACAGGAAGATTCTACACGCGGAAAATTTCCAACGCCCTCTGACGGGATCGTTACCCGATCGTGATGTTACTGGGGAGTCTCATGTGGTCAACAGCCAGCTCTTTAAACTCGTGTTGACATTGCCTTAGCGATTACCCAACCTATTGTGGTCTTAGTATATTTCTATAGTCGTCTTAGTATATTTCTATATTGTTGTCCTTTCGGGGCTAGTCTGCCTTATTCACGTCTGGGTTACTGGAGTGACTTACCGGTGGATTTGATTTTCGGCTCTTTCTGCGTTGATGGTGCTTCCGGTCGTCGACTGGTCGCATCTGTGCCGTCAGGCCGAGTCTCTCGATTGACTCGTCAGTCAAGAGCTCTTTAGTGTGCCGATATGGCGGACGGCGCGGTGGCGCAGGCGTTGGTGCTGGAAGCGCCGCGCCGCCTGGTCGTCCGGGAGCTTCCGCTCCCGAACCTCGGCGACGACGATGCGCTGGTGCGGGTGGCGGCCTGCGGGCTGTGCGGGACCGACCATAAGCAGTACACCGGCGAGCTGGCGGGCGGGTTCGCGTTCGTTCCCGGTCACGAGACCGTCGGGACCATCGACGCAATCGGCCCCGAGCGGCACAGCGTTGGGGGGTGGCCGCCGGCGACCGGGTGGCCGTCGAGGTGTTCCAGTCCTGCCGGGCCTGTCCGGCCTGCCGGGCAGGGGAGTATCGGCGCTGCGCGCGGCACGGCCTGGCCGATATGTACGGGTTTATCTCCGTCGACCGCGAGCCCGGCCTGTGGGGCGGGCTGTGCGCCGCCGCGGCTAACGAGGCCGGCGCCGGGTTCGTGATGGTGACCGGCTTGGGCGCTCGCGATGCAGACCGGTTGGCGCTGGCGTCGAGGTTCGGCGCTGACCTTGCCGTCGACGTGAGCGCCGACGATCCGGTCGTCGAGTTTACGAAGGCAGCCGGCGCGCTGGCCGATGTCGTCGTCGACGTCACCGCTCGGGCGCCGGCGGCGCTGGATCTGCTGGCGTCCGGCCGTTACCCGTTCGCGAGCCTGCCGCGGCGCTGCGTGGGCCTCGACGATGCAGAAGACCTGCTCGCCACCATGGCCGGCGAGCGCGACGATGTCCCGCCAGTTCACGGAGTGCTCATACCATGACCGAAGCCCGTGTTCCGCGTCTGCCGGTCGATGAGGCCAAGGCCGCCGCCGACGAAGCGGGCGTGCCCGATTACATGGCCGAGCTGGCCATCTTCCAGGTGCTGTTGAACCATCCGAGGCTGGCCTGCGCCCTCAACGACCTGCTCGCCATCATGCTGTGGCGTGGCACTCTGGACCCGCGGCTACGCGAGCTGGTGATCATGCGCATCGGCTGGCTCACCGCCTCCGATTACGAATGGACGCAGCATTGGCGGGTCGCGCAGGGTCTCGGGGTAAGCGCCGACGACCTGCTCGGTGTGCGCGATTGGCAGGCCTACCAGGCGTTCGGGCCCGCGGAGCGGGCAGTGCTGGCGGCCACCGATGACGTGGTGCGCGACGGCGCGGTGAGCGCCGAAACCTGGGCGGCCTGTGAGCGCGAAATCGGCGCCGACAAGGCAGTGCTCATCGAACTTGTCACCGCGATCGGCGCGTGGCGAATGGTCGCCTCGATCCTGCACAGCCTGCAGGTCCCGCTCGAGGACGGCGTAGCGAGCTGGCCACCCGACGGGCTGGCGCCCTAGGCGCGCCGGTGTGGGCTCTAGGGACGCTTCGATTGAAAAGGCGTGACACAAGCCCACATTCGGCGCCAATATTGACGGCCCGGTAAGTCCGCACGGGGTCTGCTGCACACGATTGACACGTCAATCAGCAGCTCATAGCGTTCCGGCAATGCGAACAAGGGTCGCCGAAATGCTCGGCGTGGAGTTCCCGATCTGCGCGTTCAGCCATTGCCGGGATGTGGTGGCTGCGGTGACCAACGCGGGCGGGCTGGGCGTTCTCGGGGCCGTTGCGCACAGCCCCCAGCGGTTGGAGACCGAGCTGACCTGGATCGAGGAACAGACCGGGGGAAAACCGTTCGGTGTCGACCTCCTGTTGCCGCCCAAATATGTCGGCGCCGAGCAGGGCGGAATCGACACCAAGCAGGCCCGCGAACTGCTGCCCGAGGAGCACCGCGCGTTCGTCGACGACCTGCTGGTCCGTTACGGCATCCCGGTGCCCGCAGACGAAGACCGCCGGCCGCCCGGTGACCTCAATATCTCGCCCAAGGGCTACGAACCGCTGCTCGATGTCGCATTCGCCCACCGCATCCGGCTGATCGCCAGCGCGCTGGGGTCGCCGCCGCCGGACCTGGTCACCCGCGCTCGCGACAACGACGTGCTGGTGGCTGCGCTGGCCGGAACCACGGAGCACGCCCGGCGGCACGCGGCCGCCGGTGTCGACCTGATCGTCGCCCAGGGCACCGAGGCCGGTGGGCACACCGGTCAGGTCTCGACGATGGTGCTGGTCCCCGAGGTCGTCGACGCGGTGGCCCCGGTGCCGGTACTGGCCGCGGGCGGGATCGCCCGGGGCAGACAGATCGCCGCGGCGCTGGCCCTGGGCGCCGAGGGCGTGTGGTGCGGCTCGGTGTGGCTGACCACGGAGGAAGCCGAGACGTTGCCCGTCGTCAAGGACAAGTTCCTGGCCGCCAGCTCATCGGACACCGTGCGATCGCGGTCCCTGACCGGCAAGCCCGCGCGCATGCTGCGCACTGCCTGGACCGACGAGTGGGAGCGGGCTGACAGTCCCGACCCGCTGGGTATGCCATTGCAGAGCGCGCTGATCGGCGACCCGCAAGTCCGCATTAACCGGGCCGCCGCCCAGCCCGACGCCAAGGCCCGTGAGCTGGCCACGTACTTCGTCGGCCAGGTCGTGGGTTCGATGAACAAGGTGCAGCCGACCGCCTCGGTGGTGCTGGAGATGGTCTCCGAATTCATCGATACGGTCGGGCGTCTCGACGAGTTGGTGGACCGGTGAGTGATGGAGCCCGGACGCGCAGGCGCCCCGCGGTCAGCGACGACGCCAAGTTGCAGCGGCGGGACGAAATCATGGCGGCGGCCAAAAAAGTGTTCGCGTCCAACGGCTTTCACGCCACGACGATCGCCGACATCGCCCAAGAAGCAGATCTGGCTTACGGCTCGGTCTACCAGTATTTCGACTCGAAGGACGACTTGTTCCACGCGCTGATGTCCGCCGAGGGTTATGCGCTACGCACCCACGTCGCGGTGGCGCTGGCCGCTACCGGCGAGCGATCCGATAGGAGCTGGGCGCCACTGCGTGCCGCTGTGCAGGCGACCTTCGAGTATTTCGAAAAAGACAAGGCGACCGCCAAGCTGTTGCTGCGCGACGCCTACGCGCTGGGCGCACAGTTCGAGACGCACCTCAACAACATCTACGAGCAATTCATTGACGACATTGATCAGTACATGGCAGTTGCCCAGGAGCGCGGCAAGGTGATCAGCGCCCCACCTCGGATGGTGGCCTAAAGCCTGGCGGCGTTGGTCGGGCAGCTGGCCCACCGGCGGCTGACCACCGACGACGGCGTCACCGCAGCCGAAGTCGCCGATTTCGTTGTCTCGCTGGTCCTCAACGGACTACGGCCGCGCGAGAGCTCGACGGACTGAGATGCGATTTGATGCCGTCGGATGCCACGCGGAGGTGGTGGAGCCGTGACCGACATGCACGGGCGCAGAGCCGTCAGCGACGAGAAAAAGTTGCAGCGGCGTGACGAGATCATGGCTGCGGCCAAGAAAGTATTCGCGCGCAACGGGTTCCACGCAACGACCATCACCGACGTCGCCAACGAAGCACATTTGCCCTTCGAGGTGGTGTACCAGTATTTCGACTCAAAGGACGCCCTCTTCCACGCGTTGATAGCCGCTGAGGAATACGCCCTGCGCACCCACGTCGCGGTCGCCCTGGCCCAGAGCGGCGCGCAGTTCGGGTACGCCGAGGCGCCGTTTCGCGCCGCATTGCGGGCGACATTCGAGTTCCTCGACGCCGACAGGGCCACCACCAAGCTGCTGTTCCGCGACGCCTACCCGCTGGAGAACCAGTTCGACAAGCGCCTGAGCGGTATCTACGAGCGATTCATCGACGACATCGAAACCCTCATCGTCGCCGCGCAGAAGCGTGGTGATGTCGTTGCTGCGCCGTCGCGATTGGTTGCCTACACCCTGACGGCGCTGATCGGTCATGTGGCGCACCGGCGGCTGACAACGGACGACGGCGTCACCGCGGCCGAAGCCGCCGACTTCATCGTCTCGCTGGTTCTCAAGGGGTTGCGACCGGACTAGAGCCAGCCGGGTCACGAACTCATAACGGCTAGTCAGCGAGCTTCGCGCCAGTGAAGAATCTCATGGGCGTGGCGAATTGACCTCAGTGGAATGTTCGTGCATCATCGTTGGGGTAAGCACCTCGTTAGGTGAGGCGTCTACACGGATACAGGCCACTGACCCCGAACGTCGAGAGACGCCCAGGGTCAGGACAGCTCCTCCCGGCTTAAGGGTTGAGCCCAAGTGGCTTCCGGAATTTCCGGATACGGCGTGTAGTGCCGAAACTCTAACGAGTGGGGTGCGGTTTCCCGATTATTCGGGTTCTGTATTCCTGCTTGCGTGTGAATTGTGCGGTTAGCCGCACGTGTCGCGACCGCGAGGAGGTGAGGGACAAGTGAATTCCGATTCTAGTCCGGATCGATATCCGGGCTCCGTTCCGTCCCGATCCGGCCTGCGGCGAGTCGCTTTCAGCTGAGCCTTCTTCGGCCCACCCAAGCACGTCGCCTCATCGGACGAGCGGTCTGTAGCAGACCCGCTCGACGCCGTTTCGGACGGACAACGAACCCTGTTGTCCCCGTTCGACTTTCTGCTTAGGAGGCGACCATGACCGCTGTTCTGTACGACGAAGTAGTAGTGGCGATGCCCGCACCCCGGCTCAGGGCGGTACCTGCCCCCACGCCGATCGCGGTGCCGACGCCGAAGACCTTCAAGCGGCCTGACCTTCAGTTCTTGGCTGGTGACCCATTGGTAGAGGGAGCCGCTCGGCTGCTGTCCGTCCCGCTGCGCCAGCTCTACGCCGCACTGTGGCGCGCGGGTGTTCTGGAGGTTGGCGCCTGAAGAGCGCTTAACCGGTGTTATGTCGCTCCCGGTACCCGAGGTGCTATCGCCCTTCGGTGCCGGGAGCGCGCCATTACTGCTGCGCCGCTATGAAAGCGGTAAGCCCGTTGCGATAGGCGGCAAGGCTGTGCCGCCAGGCGATCTGCACCGGCCCGCCGCTGTCGACGGAGATTTGTGCACCAACGTGCAGGTACGGCGCGGGCGGCAGGTAGGGAACGATGTCGAGGAAGTTCACGACGCGAAAACAGCTTTCGATGTCGGCGTTGAACTTGCTGGCGAAGTCGCTCAATCCGACTCGGGGCCCGGCAAACGTGATCACCCGTGGCTCGATCTTGTTCGGCGGCATATTCCGGAATACGTCGGGTGCCGCGAGCACGGCCAGCGCCGCGCCGAGGCTGTGGCCGGTGATCAGGATCTGATCGCAGCCGGCCGTCGCGGTGGCCAAGTTCGTGGCGATGCTTGTGCGGACCAGCTCGTAGACGTCCTGGAAGCCGGCGTGCACCTGCCCGAACCCGCCGATCGGGCGGTAGTCGCCGGGTACGGCGTCCAGGTCGGCGACCCATTCTTCGACGTCGGAGGTGCCGCGAAATGACACAAATGCGGTGCGACTGGTCGGGTTACGGCCCATCAAGCCGAAGATGTCGGTGTTCTTGGTCATCGCGGCAACAACCGCGGGACGCGGCTGGGTCATCGCGGTGAGCACAACGGCGTCAGCCTGCAGCACGTTGGTCTGGCTGTACCCGGGTGGCAGGGTCGCGGGGCTGCCATCCATCACGGTGTACGCCGCCTGCGCCAACGGCAGGACCACGTCGCGCGCAAACACTGGGTCGAATGCCACGGCCGCAGTCTAGGAAAGCTGCGCCTGGTTGACACGCGATCCGCATTCGGCAGCGATCGGCACGTCGTCACGGCGTCTGCGCAGCTGGGACGGTGCCTCGGCCGAGTCTCGATTTGCCGTGAGCCGTAGAATCGGCGGAACGGCGTCGATCCGGCCATCACCGGGGAGCCTTCGGAAGAACAGCCGGTATCTGGATTTACGCCGGCCCAGTAGAACCGAACGGGTAGGCCCGTCACAGCCCACGACGAGCGGCCACGCCCAGGCGTGGCAAGCGGGGTGGTACCGCGGCGCTTGCGCACCAGCGCGACGTCGTCCCCGGGCCTGATAGCGGCACATGGAGACGACGCGCTGTGACCGATAACGCCTATCCGAAGCCGGCTGGCGGTGCACCCGACTTGCCGGCGCTGGAACTCGAGGTCCTCGACTACTGGGCGGCCGACGACACCTTCCGGGCCAGCATCGACCGTCGCGCCGACGACCCTGAATACGTGTTCTACGACGGGCCGCCGTTCGCGAATGGTCTACCGCACTACGGGCATCTGCTCACCGGTTACGTCAAGGACATCGTCCCTCGGTATCGCACCATGCGTGGCTACAAGGTAGAGCGCCGCTTCGGCTGGGACACCCATGGGCTGCCCGCCGAACTCGAGGTCGAGCGGCAGCTGGGCATCACCGACAAATCTCAGATCGACACGATGGGCATCGCGGCGTTCAACGACGCCTGCCGCGAATCGGTGTTGCGGTACACCGATGAATGGCGGGCCTACGTAACCCGCCAAGCTCGGTGGGTCGACTTCGACAACGATTACAAAACGCTCGATCTGCCCTACATGGAATCGGTGATCTGGGCGTTCAAACAGCTGTGGGACAAGGGCTTGGCCTACGAGGGCTACCGGGTGCTGCCGTACTGCTGGCGTGACGAAACCCCGCTGTCCAACCACGAGCTGCGGATGGACGACGACGTCTACCAGAGCCGGCAAGACCCGGCCCTCACGGTCGGATTCACCGTCTCCGGCGGGGACTTGGCGGGCGCGCACTTGCTCGTATGGACTACGACGCCATGGACGCTGCCGTCGAACCAGGCCGTGGCCGTCAACCCCGACGTCACCTACGTGCAGGTGCGAGCCGGCGAGCACCGTGTCGTGTTGTCTGAGGCTCGACTGGCCGCCTACGCACGAGAATTGGGCGAGGAACCCCAAGTGCTGGGCACCTATCGCGGCAGCGATTTGGTCGGTCTGCGGTATCAGCCACCTTTCCCGTACTTCATGGACTCGCCCAACGCTTTTCAGGTGCTCGGCGCCGACTTCGTGACCACCGACGACGGCACCGGGATCGTGCACCTGGCGCCGGCCTACGGCGAGGACGATAAAGAGACCGCCGACAAAGCCGGCATTGTGCCGGTGACGCCCGTTGACGCCAAAGGCCGATTCGACAGCACCGTGCCCGATTACCAAGGCTTGCACGTCTTCGATGCCAACCCGCAGATCATCCGCGATCTGAAGAATCACACGGGCGCGGCCGCGGCAAACGGTGCGGTGCTGATTCGCCAGGAGACATACGACCACCCGTATCCGCACTGCTGGCGGTGCCGCAATCCGCTGATCTACCGGGCGGTTTCATCGTGGTTCATCAAAGTCAGCGACTTCCGGGACCGTATGGTCGAGCTCAACCAGCAGATCACCTGGTACCCCGAGCACGTCAAAGACGGTCAGTTCGGTAAATGGCTGCAAGGTGCCCGAGACTGGTCAATCTCGCGAAATCGCTATTGGGGCACCCCTATTCCGGTGTGGGTCTCCGACGACCCGGCCTATCCGCGGATCGACGTCTACGGCAGCCTCGACGAGCTCGAGCGTGACTTCGGCGTGCGGCCCGACAATTTGCACCGGCCCTACATCGACGAGCTCACCCGACCCAACCCTGACGACGCGACCGGGCGTTCGACGATGCGGCGCATCCCGGATGTTTTCGATGTGTGGTTCGATTCCGGCTCCATGCCTTACGCACAGGTGCACTATCCGTTCGAGAACCGCGAGTGGTTCGACACCCACTATCCCGGCGACTTCATCGTCGAGTACATCGGGCAGACTCGCGGCTGGTTTTACACCCTGCACGTGCTGGCCACCGCGCTGTTTGACCGGCCGGCGTTCACAACCTGTGTGGCGCACGGGATCGTGCTGGGCAGCGACGGCCAGAAGATGAGCAAGTCGCAACGCAACTATCCCGACGTCAGTGAGGTGTTCGACCGCGACGGCTCCGATGCCATGCGCTGGTTCCTGATGGCCTCGCCGATCCTGCGCGGCGGCAACTTGATCGTGACTGAACAGGGAATCCGGGACGGTGTGCGCCAGGTGCTGCTGCCGTTCTGGAACGCCTACAGCTTCCTGGCCCTCTACGCGCCGAAAGTCGGCACGTGGCGCGCCGATTCGCTCAATGTCCTGGATCGATACATCCTGGCCAAGCTGGCGGTGCTGCGCGACGACCTGACCGCCCAGATGGACGGTTGTGACATCAGCGGGGCATGCGAGCAGTTGCGTCAGTTCACCGAGGCTCTGACGAACTGGTATGTGCGACGGTCACGTTCGCGATTCTGGGAGGAGGATCCCGACGCGATCGACACCTTGCACACAGTGCTCGAAGTGACCGCGAGGCTTGCCGCGCCGCTGCTTCCGCTGACCACCGAGATCATCTGGCGTGGGATCACCGCCGAGCGCTCAGTGCACCTGTCCGACTGGCCGGCAGCCGAGCTGCTGCCCGCAGACGCCGAGCTGGTCGCCGCGATGGACCAGGTTCGGGAAGTGTGCTCGGTGGCGTCGTCGCTGCGTAAGGCGAAGCAGCTGCGGGTGCGGCTGCCGCTGCCGAAACTGACGGTGGCGGTGGATAATCCGCAGCGACTGGAGCCGTTCACCGATCTGATCGCCGATGAGCTCAACGTCAAGAAGGTCGAGCTGACCGAGGACATCGACAGCTATGGTCGTTTCGAGCTGACCGTCAACGCCCGGGTCGCGGGCCCGCGATTGGGCAAGGATGTGCAGGCGGCGATCAAAGCGGTCAAAGCCGGTGAGGGCGTCGTCAACCCGGACGGAACACTGGCCGCGGGTCCGGCGGTGCTGCGGCCCGACGAGTACAGCTCGCGGCTGGTCGCCGCCGACCCCGAGTACACCGCGCCGTTGCCGGGGGGTGCCGGTCTGGTGGTGTTGGACGCCACGGTCACGCCCGAGCTCGAGGCCGAGGGTTGGGCCAAAGACCGCATCCGCGAATTGCAGGAGCTGCGTAAGTCGGCCGGGCTTGATGTCTCCGACCGGATCAGCGTGGTGATGTCGGTGCCGGCGCAACGGGGTGACTGGGCAAGGACCCATCGCGATCTGATCGCCAGGGAGATCCTGGCCACCAGTTTCGAGTTCGGCGAGCCGACCGACGGTGTGCAGATCGGCGACGGCGTGCAGGTGGCGATCGCGAAGACTTAGTCGCCGCGGCTAGAGGTTCCGTAGTGCGCGCTGCGCGTGCGGCCATAACGGCATGCCGGCGATGATCGTGCCGCCGGCTGCGATCAGGCCGACCGCGGTGTCGACGCTTTCGCGGCCGTCGGCCGCCCAGTAGACGTCCTTGAGGTCGAGCAGCAACGCCAACTCGTCAACGATCATCGCATTCGCGGACCCGAAGGCGATCGCGGCCGCGGGGTGGCGCCGTTGCCGCTCTGTTCCGCGCAGGCCCACCGCCGCCACGGTGGCCAGCAACGCGATACCAATGTTGTAGTGATGAAAGTGCCTGCCGCCCAAGTTGATACCTCCACCCGACGGACCGTGGCCCGCACGGATCCAGTGGGTGAGCCCGCGCAGGCCGGCGAAGGTGAAGGTGAATGCGGCCCAGGCCAGTACCGTGGCCTGCTCACCGGGTTCGAGCCGGGTGTGCCATTCCTTGCGCAGCCGTGCCCATCGTCGTTGGTTCGGCTTATCCGCGTGCTCCGGCGATGCCCACGTGTCGCCGGTCCCGGCGCCCATTAGTCGGCCTTGACGGCGCGCCAGCGCAGCCTGCGGCCATTGCCCTCGACGTTCACATCGTTAAAACCCGCTGCGCGCAAACGCTCAGGGAATGTTTGCGGATCTACCGGGTTGCAGGTGTCGCGAAGATGCAAGACGCGGAACAGGGTTGACGCCGCGCTGTCGCTGCCGGCGAACACGCCGCCGGGTCGCAGCACCCGAAACACTTCGGCGAGCATCTGATCCTGTAACGCCGGCGTCGGGATGTGGTGCAGCATGGTGAAGCACACCACGGAGCTGAATTCTCCGGCCGGCAACCCGGTGTCGGTGCCATCGCCGTGAATGATCCGAGCTCGGTCGCCGTAGGCCGCCTGTAGCCGCCCGGCCATGGCCCGGTCGATCTCGACGGCGGTGTAGCGGGCCGCGTTGTCGATCAGCACCCGAATGTTGGCGCCGTAACCCGGCCCGATCTCCAGCACGTTATCGCCGAGGTCGACATCGGCGAGGACCCACGGCAGCAGCGCGTCTTCGACGGTCTTGAAGTAGCGGTCGGAGCTGCAGAACACGCGATGGCACAAATTCATCGCCATGATCGGAGACGTTAGCGCAATAGCATCGGTGATTGTGGATTCCCGCTGGGTGCTGCACCTCGACATGGACGCGTTCTTCGCGTCCGTCGAGCAACTCACCCGGCCGACGTTGCAGGGTCGGCCGGTGCTGGTCGGCGGGCTGGGCGGGCGCGGCGTGGTGGCCGGCGCGAGCTACGAATCACGGGTGTTCGGGGCGCGGTCGGCCATGCCGATGCACCAGGCACGCCGGTTGATCGGCGTAACGGCGGTGGTGTTGCCGCCGCGCGGCGTGGTGTACGGAGTCGCCAGCCGCCGGGTTTTCGACACCGTGCGCGCCATGGTGCCCGTCGTCGAGCAGCTCTCCTTCGATGAGGCGTTCGGGGAGCCACCGGAACTGGCCGGCGCATCCGCGACCGACGTCGAGCAGTTCTGCGCGCTGTTGAGGCAACGGGTGCGCGACGAGACCGGCCTGGTCGCCTCGGTCGGCGCCGGCTCGGGCAAGCAGATCGCCAAGATCGCGTCCGGTTTGGCCAAACCCGATGGCATCCAAGTGATCCGGCGTGCCGATGAGAAGCGGCTACTCGACGGCCTCGCAGTCCGCAGGCTCTGGGGGATCGGCCCGGTCGCCGAGGAGAAGCTGCATCGGCTGGGCATCGAGACGATCGGGCAGCTGGCCGCGCTGAGCGAAGCCGAGGCGGCCAACATCCTGGGTGCGACGATCGGGCCCGCGCTGCACCGCCTGGCCCGCGGGATCGACGACCGCCCGGTGGCCGAACGCGCCGAAGCCAAACAAATTAGCGCCGAATCCACCTTCGCGGCCGATCTGACCACGCTCGACGAGTTGCGTGAGGCGATCGCCCCGATCGCCGACCACGCTCATCAACGGCTGTGCCGCGACGGCCGCGGCGCCCGGACTGTCACGGTCAAACTGAAGAAATCGGACATGAGCACCCTGACCCGCTCGGCCACCCTGCCCTACGCGACCACCGACGGCGCCGCGCTGGCGGCGCTGGCCCGGCGGCTGTTGCTCGATCCGCGCCAGATCGGACCGATTCGTCTACTGGGCGTGGGGTTTTCGGGCTTGAGTAACGTGCGGCAGGAGTCGTTGTTCCCCGACCTGGAGCTGGCGATGTCGGATACCGATGCGGGCGCCGACACCGCGCAGCCGGCGCCGGATGTCGCTCCAGCCGGAACGGGAGCCACCGCGGGATGGCGGGTAGGTGACGACGTCACGCACCGCGATCTGGGCCACGGCTGGGTACAGGGCGCCGGCCACGGCGTGGTCACCGTGCGCTTCGAAACCCGCGGCTCGGGTCCGGGCCCGGCGCGAACGTTTTCCGCTGGTCCGTCCGCCACCACTGACATCGTGCCGGCGAACCCGGTCGACAGCCTCGACTGGTCCGATTACGTCGCCGCCCTTGCTCACACCGCGTCAGCGGAGGCGGTCGACGACGTCGCGCAACGGTAGCCGCGCGGCCAGCGCCGCCATCACCAGCACCCGTGTCTGACTCGGCGGCAGTCCCGACACCATCACCGCGCCCGCGTCGGCGAGGTCACGGCCCGGGCCGTAATCGGGGCTGACGCGTCCACCCGGGACCCGGGTGGACACCGCTACCAGCACTCCGTTGCTGCAGTGCCGCCGTACGCCGTCGACCACCGCGGCCCCGGCATTGCCCGCACCCAGGGATTCCAGCACGATGCCGCGGGCACCGGCGGCCACGCAGGCATCCATTGCTACGGCGTCACTACCCGGGTATGCGGCGACGACATCGACCCGCGGGGCACTTGCCGCGCTCAGCTCGCCGAGGAATGAGCGCTGCTTGGGCCGGTTGAGCACCACGCCGTCGTCGACGGTGCTCAGCAGGTCGCCGGTGAAGCCGTCCGGGGTGGCCACCTTTCGAAGACCCAACGGCCGTAGCACCCGGCCGGCAAAACACACCAACACACCGACATCGCGGGCCGCGGGATCCGATGCCACCGCAAGGGCGTCCCGAAGATTCGCCGGACCGTCGGCGTCAGGCGCGTCCGCGCTGCGCATTGCGCCGGTGAGCACCACCGGAACATCGCCCGCGTAGGTGAGATCCAGCCACAGCGCCGTCTCCTCGAGGGTGTCGGTGCCGTGCGTCACGACCACACCGTCGGCACCGCCACCGGCCGCGGCCCGGGCCGCTGCACCGATCACATCCCAGTCGGCCGGGGCCAGCTGCGAGCTGTCAAGGGCCATCACGTCGACGACATCGACGTCCAGGCCGGTGGTCAGCTCCGCGCCGCCGCGTGTCGGCCGCCGCACCCCCTGTGCATCCGTGGTTGTGGCGATGGTCCCGCCGGTGGCGATGACGGTCACGCGGCTCATGCTGAGATCATCCCGCATCCCGCGCGCGGCGATCGCAAGCGCGGCGGAGCCGGGCGCGGCGGGTCGCCGTCAACCGAGCTAGTGGATGATGGAGGAGTGACGGACCAACCAACGGAAGCGGCTGAGCCGGTGACTGAGGCTGATACGGCCGGGGAAGCTGAGGCTCCCGCGCCGACCCGGCGACAGCCCCTGCTGCTGTCGGTCGCAGCGGTCGTGCTGACGCTGGACATCGTCACCAAGGTGCTCGCGGTGAAACTGCTGACGCCCGGGCAGCCGGTGCCGATCATCGGTGACACCGTGACCTGGACGCTGGTCCGCAATTCCGGGGCCGCGTTCTCGATGGCGACCGGATACACCTGGATGCTCACGGTGATCGCGAGCGCTGTCGTCGTCGGGATCTTCTGGATGGGACGCCGGCTGGTGTCGCTCTGGTGGGCCGTCGGCCTCGGGATGATCCTCGGTGGCGCGATGGGAAACCTGGTCGACCGGTTCTTCCGCTCGCCGGGGCCACTGCGCGGACACGTCGTGGACTTCTTGTCGATCGGATGGTGGCCGGTGTTCAACGTCGCGGATCCGTCGGTGGTCGGCGGCGCGATCCTGCTGGTCACGCTCTCAGCACTCGGTTTCGATTTCGATACCGTCGGCCGGCGGAGAGCCGGCGACGCGGCGGACGAGCCTGGCGAAGGCGTCGACGAAAGCTGATGACCGCCGGCGACGATGCAGAGCGCAGCGATGCGGTGGGGGCACCTCCCGCTTGCGGGGGAGAGCGGCGCTTGTGACCGATCGGTCGATGCCGGTGCCGGAGGGCCTCGCGGGTATGCGAGTCGACGCCGGGTTGGCGCGGCTGCTGGGCTTGTCGCGCACGGTTGCCGCGGCGCTGGCCGAGGACGGCGGGGTCGCGCTGGACGGGGTACCGGCGGGCAAGTCGGATCGTCTGACGTCGGGGGCGTGGCTGCAGGTACGGCTGCCCGAACCGCCGGCGCCGGTGGAGAACACGCCCGTCGACATCGAGGGCATGACGATTCTGTATTCCGACGACGACATCGTCGCGGTCGACAAGCCGGCCGGGGTTGCCGCGCACGCGTCGGTGGGCTGGACCGGCCCGACGGTGCTCGGCGGCCTGGCCGCGGCCGGTTACCGAATCACCACCTCCGGGGTGCACGAGCGGCAGGGGATCGTGCAACGTCTAGACGTCGGCACCTCCGGGGTCATGGTCGTGGCGATTTCCGAACGGGCCTACACCGCGCTCAAGCGCGCGTTCAAGCAGCGCACGATCGACAAGCGCTATCACGCGCTGGTGCAAGGGCATCCGGATCCGTCCAGCGGCACCATCGACGCGCCGATCGGCCGTCACCGCGGCCACGACTGGAAATTCGCGGTCACCACCGATGGCCGGCACAGCCTGACCCACTACGACACAGTCGAAGCCTTCGTCGCCGCCAGCCTGCTCGATGTCCACTTGGAAACCGGCCGCACGCACCAGATTCGGGTGCATTTCGCCGCGCTGCACCATCCCTGCTGCGGCGACCTGACCTACGGCGCCGACCCGAAACTCGCGAAAAAGCTTGGGCTGGAACGCCAATGGCTGCACGCCCGGTCGCTGGCGTTCACCCATCCCACCGACGGACGCCAGATGGAGATCGTCAGCCCCTACCCGCAGGATCTGCAGCACGCGCTGGATGTGTTGCGGGCCGACGGCTGAGGTTAGTTTCGCACCCGGCGCGGGTAGCTCGTTGCCTCGTCGACCCATCCCCGCTCGACCCGGCCGATCTCCAGCGACAGCAGTGCCACAGTCGGGTTGTCGCAGTGGACTTCATGAGCCGTGCGGTATTTCGCGGCCTCGCCGGTAACGGGCAGGTGCGGCCGCAGACCCTCGAACCACTCGTCGCCGACGACGTTGGGCGGATCGCCATCGCGGGAAACGGCCCATTGGCGGTGCGCGTCTCGCGCGTTCGCGAGACCCGCTCGCCAGCGTTGCACCGAGTCGTGCCGCTGCGAATGCAGGTTGGAGATCATCTGATGCTTGTGCTCAGAGACGGTGGCAAGCCGCGGGAACCACGTGTCGGCCATCAACCGCACGATGCCGTACACGCCCGCGGTCGATGCACCCGCTGCCACACCGAGGAGGCCCATCGTCGCCATGCTCATAGGGTGATCGTCGCACCCGGGCGCGGTTCGGGCAGTCCGATCGGCAGCTACGGCTTGCGGGCCTCGACGAGAACTCGAGTGGGGTGCGCGACGAACGGTCCGTCGGCCTCGATGCGGTCATGCAGCGCGCGCAGCTGCTCGCGATAGCGGTCGACGCTGAAGTCCGGCACGGTCCAGACCACCTTGCGCAGGAAATAGATCACCGCGGCGACGTCGAAGAACTCCGCGCGCAGTCGCTCCATGCGCATCTGGACGATGTGCAGACCGGCGGACTGCGCCTGCGCGCTCTGGGTGTCGGGGTGCAGCTCGGCCCATTTCTCTGGCTGCGGACCGATGAAATACTCGACCAGCTCGGACATCGTCGCGGGCCCGATCTGCTGTGCGAAGTAGCTGCCACCCGGCCGGAGCACCCGGGCAATCTCGTTCCACCGCACCAAGATTGGATGCCGGCTGGTCACCAAGTCGAACGCCTCGTCGGCGAACGGCAAGGACGGCTCGTCGCGAGTTGCCACCACCACGACACCGCGCGGGTGGAGCAGATTGGTGGCCAGCGCTGCGTTCGGCGGCCAGGACTCGGTGGCGACCATCGTCGGAGGGAAGGTCTGCGCGCCGGCCAACACCTCGCCACCGCCGGTGTCGAGGTCCAGACCGGCCGACGCCGTCGCCAACTGCCGGCTCATCAGTCGTTGGTAGCCCCACGACGGGCGTTCCTCGGTGGCACGGCCGTCCAGCCAGGAGAAATCCCAGCCGTCGACCGGTGCAGCAGCAGCCTCCGTGACCAGAGCGTCGAATGTTCGCGGCATGGATGCATTGTCGTCGTCCTCGAGCCGGAAAGGACACCCCCGTGCCGCCTTAACAGCGGCTTGCCGACGTCGTTGGCTCAGGGTGCGAGCCTGATGTGGCCCGGCGGCGCCGGTGGCGCTGGCGCAGGGCTCTCTGGCGCTGGGGCGCCACCGCTGTCGCCCCCGGGCTGAGGAGCAGGGGCAGGAGCTTGCGGCGGTTCCGCCTGTGGTGGTGGTTCTTGCGGTGGTGGTGGTTCTTGTGGCGGTGGTTCTTCTGGCGGTGGTTCCACCTGTTGTTGTCGCGGCGGCGCTTGCTGTACGCGTTTTGGCGGCGGCGGGGGTTGCTGCGGTGCAGGCGCCAGTTCCTCGGGTGACGGCGGCGGTTGCGCCGGAACCGGCAACGGCTTCGTCGGCGCGATTTCTCCGGCGGGAACTGGTCCGACGAGCGAGGCGAGCACTAGGCCCCGGGACGCCACCGCGTTATGCCCGTACGCGGTGACTCGGTATGTCGGGTCACCCGGCGGCGTCGCGCGATAAGCCGTGATGGAGGCGATCTTGCCTCTGTCGTAGGGGCAGTAAGCCTCCACTGACGCGATGATGAATTGGTTGATGGTTCTGGTGATGCGGTCGGCGGGATTCAGGCGGGTGAGCGGATTTTCGTTGTAACCGTTATTCCTGATCAGATTGACCAAGTCGCCGACCGACATGCCGCCATCGAGTTTGGAACACGCTTTGTGCGCTGTCTCGATGAGGCTGTTCGCGTTGTCGACGGGGGGAATTTCCTTTTGGCCGAGGAGGTCGAAGAACTTCTGGTCCTGGCCTGGGTCGGCGGTTGCTATGTCGCCGGGCAGAACTACCGCCGCGCTCAACAAGGCGACAGCGGCCACCGCGGCGGGGAGGTGGCGGATGATTCCGGGAAACATGGCCGGGTTTCCGTTCTGCTGAAGCCATCGGCTGGCGAGCCTATGAGTTCTAATCTAGGCCGCGCGTGGCAAACTGGCAGATTTCCCTGACTTGCGGTGAGGTTCGCCGAGCGTGCAGTCGACGCGAGAACCCAGGCCGCTAATTCGCAGACGACGCACGCTCGGCGAAGTTCAGGAAGGCGCTCAGACGACCGCCTTGGCGTTGTCCGATGCGATCTCGCCGGCCAGCGGCGCAACGGCGCGGAGTATTTCGGTGATCGTGTCCGGGTGCAGGCCGGCCGCGCACAGCGAGTCCGCCAGGTGCGCAGCCACCATGGCGAAGTGGTGCATGGTGATCCCGCGGCCTTCATGCGCCTGCCGCATCGACAAGCCGGTGTAAGCCCCGGGCCCGCCGAGCACGGAGCCGAGGAATTCGACTTGCTTAGCTTTCACCCGCTTCATGTCCGCGCCGGCGTAGAAGCTGGCGAGGTGATCATCGTCAAGCACACGGCAGTAGAAGTCCTCGACAACGACTTCTAGGGCGTCGTGACCGCCGATCTTCTCGTACAGCGTGGCGCTCCCGGGCTTGCGGAGTCGGGTGAGTATTCCCATGCAGATAGCCGACCACCTGACGATTGCCCGACCGTTAGAGCGCCATCACCGGGCGATTACCCGGCGTAACAACCGGATTGCGGCAGAATCACTTGAACATCGCGGCGGTGTAGCAGACTCGGTTGGAAATCGAGGGCAATCACCACCGGGAGCGAGAAATCTATGAATCTGGGCGATCTGACCGGCCTCGTCGAGAAGCCGTTCGCCGCCGTGTCGAACCTGGTCAACACCCCGAACTCGGCCGGCCGCTACCGACCGTTCTACCTGCGTAATCTGCTCGACGCGGTGCAGGGTCGCACGCTGCACGATGCCGTCGACGGCACGATCACCCTCATCACGGGCGGATCGTCGGGCATCGGCGCAGCGGCGGCGAAGAAGATCGCGGGGGCCGGCGGCGAGGTGGTCTTGGTCGCAAGGACCCAGGAAAACCTCGACAAGGTCGCCGACGACATCCGCGGCAGTGGCGGAACCGCGCATGTCTACCCGTGCGATCTGACCGACCTGGATGCCATCACCGCGATGGCCGACACAGTGCTCGCCGACCTCGGCGGCATCGACATGCTGATCAACAACGCCGGGCGATCGATTCGGCGCTCGCTGGCGCTGTCCTACGACCGCATTCACGACTATCAGCGCACCATGCAGCTGAACTATCTCGGCGCGGTGCAGCTCATCCTCAAGTTCATTCCGGGCATGCGGGAACGTGGTTTCGGGCACATCATCAACGTCTCCTCGGTCGGTGTGCAGACCCGCGCGCCGCGGTTCGGCGCCTACATCGCCAGCAAGGCAGCCCTGGACAGCCTGTGCGACGCGCTGCAGGCCGAGGTCGTCAATGACGACATCAAGTTCACCACCGTGCATATGCCGCTGGTACGAACGCCGATGATCAGTCCGACCAAGATGTACGACAAATTCCCGGCGCTGACACCCGATCAGGCCGCCGGTGTAATCACCGACGCGATCGTGCACCGGCCCCGGCGGGCCAGCTCACCCTTCGGGCAGTTCGCCGCCGTCGCCGACGCCGTCAACCCGGCGGTCATGGACCGTGTGCGTAACCGGGCCTTCACCATGTTCGAAGACTCGTCGGCGGCCAAGGGGAGCGAATCGGAGAGCAGCACAACGGAATTCGATACGCGAAGCGAGACGTTCGTCCGGGCGACCCGCGGAATCCACTGGTGAGGCAAACATGAGTCTTCCGAAACCGACAAACCAGGCGGCCGTCGTCATCACCGGCGCGTCCTCAGGCATCGGCACCGAACTGGCCCGCGGCCTGGCCCGGCGCGGCTACCCGCTGGTGCTGGTCGCCCGCCGTCGGGAACGTCTGGACGAAATTGCCGACGACCTGCGCACGCAGTATTCGGTCGGGGTCGATGTTCAGCCGCTCGACCTGTCCGATGCCGGATCGCGCGGCCAACTGGCGGAACGGCTTCGCACCGAACCTGTCGCCGGTCTGTGCAACAGCGCCGGCTTCGGCACCAGCGGGGTATTCCAAACTCTGCCGATCGAACGGGAAAGCGAAGAGGTCGTCCTCAACTCGCTGGCGTTGATGGAACTGACCCATGCCGCGCTGCCCGGCATGGTCGAACGGGGAGCCGGAGCGGTGCTCAACATCGCGTCGATCGCGGGGTTCCAGCCCATCCCTTACATGGCCGTTTATTCGGCGACCAAGGCCTTCGTCCAGACCTTCTCCGAAGCCGTCCACGAGGAACTGCACGGAACCGGCGTATCGGTCACGGTGTTGTGCCCGGGCCCGGTGCCCACCGAGTGGGGCGAGATCGCCAACGCCGAGCGCTTCAGCATTCCCGTCGCACAGGTCTCGCCGCACGACGTCGCCGAAGCCGCCATCGGCGGGATGTTGGCAGGTAAGCGCAGCGTGGTGCCCGGCATCGTGCCCAAGGCCGTCAGCATCGGAGGCAGATTCATGCCGCGCACTTTGTTGCTGCCGGGCTTACGCATCGGCAACCGGTTCCGCGGCGGGCCCAGTCACTGATGGCTGCTGTGGATGTAACGGCCGATGTGCCGATGAGCCCGCAGGATATGTGGGATCGCGTGTCCGATCTGTCCGAACTGGGCGACTGGCTGGTGATGCACGAGGGATGGCGGAGCGAGCTTCCCGACGAGTTGAGCGAGGGCACGCGAGTCGTGGGGGTTGCGCGTGCCAAGGGCTTTCGCAATCGGGTGACGTGGACGGTGACCGCGTGGCAGCCGCCGCACCGGGTCGCATTGTCGGGATCCGGTAAAGGCGGAGCCAAGTACACGGTGACGCTGTCTGTGTCACCCACCAAACAGGGGTCGAACCTGGGTGTGCGTCTCGAGCTGGGCGGCCGTGCGTTGTTCGGTCCGGTGGGCGCCGCGGCGGCCCGCGCCGTCAAAGGGGACGTCGAGAAATCGCTGGATAGGTTCGTCGAGCTGTATGGCTAGCGGCGCGGCCGAACCGCTGTGCCCGAAGACCCTACAAGTCAGGCAGATGGCGGTAGCCTATCCGGATGTCGCGGGGGGCGGGGCCTACTGTGGCCGTCGCTAAAGGCCTGTTCGGCTGGATCGGCGTTTTTGTTCTGCGGTGGCCGTGGCTCGCCATCGGGTTCTGGGTGGCGCTCGCTGCCGTTCTGTCGGTGACGTTTCCACCGCTGACCGAGATGGCCAGCAAGCGGCCGGTCCCCATCCTGCCGTCCGACGCCCCGGTGCTGGTTACGACGCGACAGATCTCCGAGGCTTTTCACCAATCGGGGTCGGAGAACGAGAACGTTCTATTGGTCGTTCTGACCGACGAGGATGGATTGAACCGGTCCGACCTCACCACTTACCGCACATTGGCTGACAACCTGCGGCCCGACACTCGCGACATCATTATGCTGCAGGATTTCGTCAGGACACGGCCCTGCGCGAGGCCGTGACCAGCAAGGATCACCGAGCCTGGTATCTGCCGATGGTGCTCGCCGGCGGGGTGGGCACACCCGAATTGCACGAGGCTTTCGGCCGGGTCGCCGACATCGTCAAAGACGCCGTCGCGGGATCCACGCTGACGGCAAACCTGACCGGCCCAGCGGCCACCGGCGACGACCTCACGTACATCGGTATTCGCGATATGCATGTGATCGAGACCGCCGTCGCGCTCATGGTCCTGATCATCCTGTTCATCATTTATCGAAATCCGGCCACCATGTTATTGCCGTTAATAACGATCGGCATATCGCTAGTGACTGCCCAGGCCATTGTGGCTGGAGTCGCCGAACTTGGTTTGGGCGTTTCCATCGAGACGATTACGTTGATGACGACGATGATGGCGGGCGCCGGGATTGATTACGCCGTGTTTCTCATCAGCCGTTACCACGACTATTTGCGAGCCGGCGCGGATTCGGATCAAGCCGTCGTCAAGGCGTTGACGTCGATCGGCAAAGTCATCGCCGGCTCCGCGGCCACCGTGTCGATCACCTTCCTCGGCATGATCTTCACCCATTTGGGAGCGTTCAGGAACGTCGGTCCGGCGTTGGCCATTTCCATTGGGGTGGCGTTACTGGCCGCCCTGACATTCCTCCCGGCCTTGATGGTTCTTGCCGGACGGCGTGGTTGGATCAAGCCACGCGGCGACCTCACCACCCGGTTCTGGCGGCGCTCGGGAATACGCATTGTGCGCCGACCCGTCGGCCATCTGGTCGGCAGTCTGACCGTGCTGATCATTCTGGCCGGCTGCGCGACTTTCGCCCGCTTCAACTACGACGACAGCAAAACCCTCCCGCATTCGGTTGAGAGCTCTGTCGGATACGAGACGCTGGCTCGCCATTTTCCGTTGAACGCCACCATTCCTGAGTATCTCGTCGTCCAATCGCCGCACGACTTGCGGAAACCGGTGGCCGTATTCGACCTGAAGAGGATGGAACAGCGGGTGAGCCAGATGCCCGATATCGCGGCCATCCACGGTGCCCCCGTGCCCACGGCTAAATCGACCGACGAAGAATCCGGCGGCACAACGTCGACGAGCTTCGGGCTCCGGCGAATCAGGCGGTGGGGGAGCCGACTCGTTCCCCAACGTGGCCAACTTGCTGTTCTCGATCGGCAGTAACGGAAACGCATCTCCCGACCTGGGTCTACCAACCGGCCCGGGCGCAGAAGTCGACGACACCGCCATGTTCGTCCGCACCGTGCGTGCGCTCGGCTTCGCGATGTCCGTCGACGTCGCAGACATCGCCAGCACCGTCAACGCCGCGCCGGTGACCGTACTGGATGTCGTTGCCACCACCGCCGAACGACGGTGGCGCACTGCAGAAGATCAATGACTTCGCTGAACAACTGCAGTCCATGCCTGACGCGGACAGCATTGAGGCGGCGTCGCAAAATGTGCGCCGAATACTCGACAAAGCCATCAACGATCTACGGGTGATGGGCAACGACGGTCCCGACAAGAAGGACCGCGCGGCGGCCCCGAAGGAAGTTGCGCACAGCTACGCGGACGCGATCAAGCAGATGACCGACGGGGTCAAAGACCTGATCAACCAAACCAGCCATACCGGCGGAGGATTGACCAAGGCGCTGACGGCTTTCATCTCGCCCGACGGACATACGGCACGGTACTTGGTTCAAACCAAGCTCTATCCCTTCGGCACCGACGCCATGAATCAGATTCAGGGCATCGTCGATGCCGCTAAGGGCAGTCACAACGATGCCACGCTGAAAGACGCTTCGATATCGGCATCGGGAGTCACGGCGATGCTCCGGGACACGCGTGCCTATTACGATCAAGACATCCGGCTCATCATCATCATGACCATTCTGATTGTCTTCGTGATTTTGGTCGCGCATATTGCGCGCCGTTGTCGCACCGCTGTATCTGATCGCTTCGGTGGTGATCTCGTACTTATCGGCACTCGGCGTCGGCGTCATCGTCTTTCAATTCATCCTCGGCCAGGACTTGACGTGGAGCATCCCCGGACTGACTTTCATCGTGTTGGTCGCAATGGGCGCGGATTACAATCTGCTGCTCATCTCGAGGCTTCGGGAAGAGTCGCCGCACGGCTTGCGTTCCGGGGTCATCCGCACGGTGGGTTCGACGGGTGGGGTGATCACCGCGGCGGGTGTCATCTTCGCGGCCTCGATGTTCGGCATGTTGTTCGCCAGCATCAGCACCTTGGTGCAGGCAGGTTTCATCATCGGGACCGGACTTCTGCTGGACACCTTCCTGGTCGCACCATCACCGTGCCCGCCATCGCCGTGCTTGTCGGGCAGGCGAACTGGTGGCCATCACGGTTACCGCCGCCGTCGCCGCGTGGGCGAATGGAAGGGCTACCTAAACCCGACTCACGACCAACGTCCGAGGCTCCGGACAGCACCATGGACGATCCAGGCGCGAGCCCGAACGGGATGCAGGCCGACGTCGCTGACGGCACCGATCCAGACATCGTCGCGCTTCGCTCGTGAGTTGGCGGGACAGTCGCAAGACACACTCTGCGACACGCCGGGGACGCGTCGGCGTGCGGCCATAGACTGGCGTCCCTATGAGTCAGTCGTTCGTGCACCTGCATAACCACACCGAGTATTCGATGTTGGACGGTGCCGCGAAGGTCGCGCCGATGCTCGCCGAGGCGCAGCGGCTGGAGATGCCCGCGATCGGGATGACCGACCACGGCAACATGTTCGGCGCCAGCGAGTTTTACAACGGGGCCACCGCGGCGGGTATCAAACCGATCATCGGCATCGAGGCCTACGTCGCGCCCGCTTCTCGTTTCGAGAGCCGTCGCATCTTGTGGGGCGATCCGGGGCAGAAGAGCGACGACGTGTCCGGCAGCGGCTCCTACACGCACCTGACCATGGTGGCCGAGAACGCCACCGGCCTGCGCAACCTGTTCAAGCTGTCGTCGCTGGCTTCCTTCGAAGGCCAGCTGGGCAAGTGGTCGCGGATGGACGCCGAGCTGATCGCCGAGCACGCCGCAGGCATTATCGCCACCACCGGTTGCCCGTCCGGGGAGGTGCAGACCCGGCTGCGGCTCGGTCAGAAGCGCGAGGCGCTGGAGTCCGCGGCGAAGTGGCGGGAGATCTTCGGCGCCAACAACTACTTCCTGGAGCTGATGGACCACGGCCTGTCCATCGAGCAGCGGGTCCGCGACGGGCTGCTGGAGATCGGCCGCGCGCTGAACATTCCGCCGCTGGCCACCAATGACTGCCACTACGTGACGCGCGATGCCGCGCACAACCACGAGGCGCTGCTGTGCGTGCAGACCGGGAAGACGCTGTCGGACCCCAACCGGTTCAAGTTCGACGGCGACGGCTACTACCTGAAGTCCGCCGCCGAGATGCGGGAGATCTGGGACAACGACGTGGCCGGCGCCTGCGACTCCACCCTGCTGATCGCCGAGCGGGTGAGCTCGTATGCCGATGTGTGGGCACCGCGCGACCGGATGCCGATCTTCCCGGTGCCGGACGGACACGACCAGGCGTCCTGGTTGCGCCACGAGGTGGACGCCGGTTTGCGCCGGCGATTCCGGCGATGCGCTGGCCGACGGCTACTCCCAGCGGGCCGCGTACGAGATCGAGGTCATCTGCGACAAGGGTTTTCCGTCCTACTTCCTGATCGTCGCCGACTTGATCAACTATGCGCGGTCGGTGGACATCCGGGTCGGTCCGGGCCGTGGCTCAGCGGCCGGCTCGCTGGTGGCCTACGCGCTCGGCATCACCGACATCGACCCGATCCCGCACGGACTGCTGTTCGAGCGATTCCTCAACCCCGAGCGCACCTCGATGCCCGACATCGACATCGACTTCGACGACCGCCGCCGCGGCGAAATGGTGCGCTACGCCGCCGACAAGTGGGGACATGACCGGGTCGCCCAGGTCATCACCTTCGGCACCATCAAAACCAAGGCGGCGCTGAAGGATTCCGCCCGGATCCACTACGGGCAGCCCGGTTTCGCGATCGCCGACCGGATCACCAAGGCGCTGCCGCCGGCGATCATGGCCAAAGACATCCCGCTGTCAGGCATCACTGACCCCAATCATGAGCGCTACAAGGAGGCCGCCGAAGTCCGCGGTCTGATCGACACGGACCCCGATGTGCGGACCATCTACCAGACCGCTCGCGGGCTGGAAGGTCTGATCCGTAACGCCGGTGTGCACGCCTGCGCGGTGATCATGAGCAGCGAGCCGCTGACCGACGTGATCCCGCTGTGGAAACGGCCGCAGGACGGCGCGGTCATCACCGGCTGGGACTACCCATCGTGTGAGGCGATCGGCCTCCTGAAGATGGATTTCCTCGGCTTGCGCAACCTGACGATCATCGGCGACGCGATCGAGAACATCAAGGCCAACCGGGGGATCGCCCTCGACCTGGAAACCGTTCCGCTCGACGACCCGGGCACCTTCGAGTTGCTGGGCCGCGGCGAGACGCTGGGGGTGTTCCAGCTCGACGGCGGGCCCATGCGCGATCTGCTGCGCCGCATGCAGCCCACCGGGTTCGAAGACATCGTCGCCGTCCTCGCCCTGTACCGGCCCGGCCCGATGGGCATGAACGCCCACAACGATTACGCCGATCGCAAGAACAACCGGCAGGCGATCAAACCGATCCACCCCGAGCTCGAGGAGCCGCTGCGCGAGATCCTCGCCGAGACCTACGGCCTGATCGTGTATCAGGAGCAGATCATGCGTATCGCGCAGAAGGTGGCCGGCTACTCGCTGGCCCGAGCCGACATTCTGCGCAAGGCCATGGGCAAGAAGAAACGCGAGGTGCTGGAGAAGGAGTTCGAAGGCTTCTCAGAAGGCATGCAGGCCAACGGATTCTCGGCCAAGGCCATCAAAGCGTTGTGGGACACCATCTTGCCGTTCGCCGACTACGCGTTCAACAAATCGCATGCGGCCGGCTATGGCTTGGTGTCGTATTGGACGGCCTACCTGAAGGCCAACTATCCCGCCGAATACATGGCTGGGCTGCTCACCTCGGTCGGTGACGACAAGGACAAGGCCGCGGTCTACCTGGCCGACTGCCGCAAACTCAGCATCACCGTGCTGCCGCCGGACGTCAACGAGTCCGGGCTCAACTTCGCCTCGGTCGGCACCGATATCCGCTACGGGCTGGGTGCGGTGCGCAACGTCGGCGCGAACGTTGTTGCCTCGCTGTTGAATACCCGCACGGAGAAGGGGAAATTCACCGACTTCTCCGATTACCTCAACAAGGTCGACATCGCGGCCTGCAACAAGAAGGTCACTGAATCGCTGATCAAAGCCGGCGCCTTCGACTCGCTGAACCATCCGCGCAAGGGCCTGTTCCTGGTGCACACCGACGCGGTCGACTCGGTGCTCGGCACCAAGAAGGCCGAGGCGATGGGGCAGTTCGACCTGTTCGGTGGTGACGACTCGGGCGCCGAAACGGTGTTCATAATCAAGGTTCCCGACGAAGAGTGGGAAGACAAGCACAAACTCGCGCTGGAGCGCGAGATGCTGGGCCTGTATGTGTCCGGACATCCGCTCAACGGTGTGGCACATCTGTTGACCAGCCAGGTCGACACCGCCATCCCGGCAATCCTCGACGGCGATGTCGCCAACGAGACCATGGTGAAGGTGGGCGGCATTCTGGCGTCGGTGAACCGGCGGGTTAACAAGAACGGAATGCCCTGGGCCTCAGCGCAGTTGGAAGACCTCACCGGTGGTATCGAAGTGATGTTCTTCCCGCACACCTATTCCGCCGTCGGCGGCGACATCCTCGACGACGCGGTGGTCGTGGTCACCGCCAAGGTCACGATCCGGGACGACCGGATTGCGTTGATCGCCAACGACCTGGTGGTGCCGGACTTCTCCAACGCCCAACTTGATCGACCGCTGGCGGTCAGTCTGCCGACACGGCAGTGCACCATCGACAAGGTCATCGCGCTCAAGCAAGTGCTGGCACGTCACCCGGGCACGTCGCAGGTTCATCTGCGGCTGGTCAGCGGGGAACGGACCACCACCCTCGAGCTGGACGCATCGCTGCGGGTGACGCCGTCTCCGGCGCTGATGGGCGATCTCAAGGCGCTGCTCGGTCCGGGATGTCTGGGCGGCTAAGCGGCCGGAGTCGGATCCTTATAAATCACACCGTCTTTCATGACGAAATCCACCTGACCGGTGACCTTGATGTCGGCAAAGGGATCACCGGGCATCGCGATCAGATCGGCGATCTTACCTTGGGCGACCACCCCGAGATCATCGAGGCTCAGCAGCTCGGCCGCCACGCTGGTGGCAGCGCGCAAGGCGCGCAACGGGGTGATACCGGTGGACACCATCATCGGGAACTCTTTCCAGTTCTCATGGTGCGGGAACATTCCGGCGTCGGTTCCAAATGCGATCCGAACGTCGCTGGCGGCCAGTTGCTCCGCTGCGTCCGACAAAGCACCGCGGTATCTTCCGAACTTACGGCGCATGTGTTCCGGAACTGCGGCCCAGTAGGGATCGTTGTCTTCTCGCAGTGCACTCGACAGGATCACATACTGGGTGGGCACCATAAATACCCCGGCGTCCTGCATCATGCGCAGTGTCTGGGCCGACGCGAGGTTTCCGTGTTCGATGCTGCGCACCCCGGCCCGCACGGCGCGCTGGATACCCACGTCGCCGTAACTGTGCGGGGTGACCGGGACGTCGAGATCGGTGGCCGTCGCGACCAGGACATCCATCTCCTCCTGGCTGTAGGTGGCGTGCCCGGGGTCGTCCGACGGCGAGGCGAAGCCGCCGGTGGCGGCGAACTTGATCCAATCGGCGCCGGCCCGGATTTGCTGCCTGACTCTGGTGCGGATCTCGTCGCTTCCGTCGGCCGCAGCTAATTCCAGCGGCCTGCAGCATCCTTGATATTCATCGGCGACCATCCCGCTGAAGTCGCCGTGGCCGCCGCGCGCGGAAATCAGGTGCGGCGCCACCACCATCCGCGGGCCGATGACGAGCCCGGCCGCCACCGCGTTGCGAAGGTCGATCGTCGGGTAATCGACATCTCCGCAACCCAAGTCACGCACCGTTGTGAACCCGTTCATCAGCAGGGCTCGCAACACCGGCAACGCCTTGAGCGTCTTCGCGGTGCTCGAGTCGAGGGCCAGCATCAGGCCCACCGGAGGTGCCAGCGTCACGTGGGTGTGGCAGTCGATGAAGCCCGGCGTCATGGTGTGCCCGGCAAGGTCCACCACCCGCGCGTCGGCCGGCGCCTCGATCGCCTCGGCGATTCGCTGGATGCGCCCGTCGACGACCAGCACCTGGCGCGGCGCCACCTGGTCCGAGATCCCGTCCCACACATTCGCACCCGTGATCAGCGTCCCAGACATCGAAGCCATCGTCGGCACCCTTCCCGTTTCAGAAGCGGTAGCGCAAGATCCGGGCCTTGCGAGCGCCGGACTGGGTCAGTCCCATCAGTCGGGTCGACACCCGGGCCCCGACCGGGTACAGGTCAATTTCCGGGGTGTGGGCCAGGCTGGCCTCCTCGACCAGCGTCAGGCGCCGACTCCAGGTCTGCGGAACCCGGGCGTCCTTGAAACCTCGGTAGGCCCACTGGTTTCCGACGGCGCTGAACGCAACCTTCATGGCCAGGATGCTGAGCCCGCCGACTTCCCCGTAATCGTTCATTGCCAGTTCGCCGGAGCGGAAATGCTCGGGAATATGGCGGAACAGATTGACGATCACCGACTCGGCCAAGAACGCCAGCAAGCCGTCGGCGATCAGCATGGTGGGCCGGTCCGACGGGATCTGGTCAGTCCAACCATCGTCGGCCAGCGACGCCGCCACCGAGTACGCATGCTCGCTCGCGGGCACCAGTTCGTCGCGCAACGCGATGACGTTGGGTAGATCGACGTTGTACCAGTCCACCGTGGCCGGCGGCGCGACCCGCAGCATGCCGGTACCCAGCCCCGCACCCAGGTCGACGACCACGGCGTCGGGATGATCGGCGATGAAACAGCGCACCCGATCATCGAGCATCTTGGCGCGCAGCGCGGTCTGGCGCACCGCGCTCGAGGCACGCCCAACGCCTGAAAGTCATAGTCGATCTTGGCCACGATCTCGTCGGCCAGCGTGTCCCCGAGTATCGGCTTGGGCCAACGGCTGTCGAGTGCACGGGCGTACTGGGTGACGAACGCGGTCCGCTCAACGGGTGTCAAGTCGGTGATCGCAATGCCCATCAGTGCGCCCCGAGGGGGCCGGTGGCTTTAGCCGTCGGGGGAATCTGGGCTGGTGAACAGCGTGGCCTGGCGGGTTTTGTCGGTGTCGTTGCATAGGGTGCGGTCATGTTGAGCCGTCGTTTCTCTCGTAGCGGAGTGGATCTGTTGTGAGGCGGGCGTACGTGTTTCGGTTGCGGCCCACCGCCCGCCAGCATGTGGCGTTGGCGGCGTGTGTGGAGGCGCACCGGGAGCTTTACAACGCGGCGTTGCAGGAACGCAGGGACGGCTGGTCGCACGCCAGCAAGACTCGGATCAGCTATGGGGATCAGTCGGCGCAGCTGACCGAGATGCGAGCGGTGCGCCCGGATCAAGCGGTGTGGTCGTTTTCCAGTCAGCAAGCGACGTTGCGGCGGTTGAATAAGGCGTTCGCCGGCTTTTTCCGCCGGGTCAGAACAGCCAAGCCCGGCGTGAAGCCGGGGTATCCACGTTTCAAGGGTGCGGGCCGGTTCGACAGTGTGGAGTGGCCCAAAGACGGCGACGGCGCCCGCTGGCTGCCCGAGCAGCGGCGGGTGTATCTGCAGGGCATCGGCGAGGTCAAGGTTGATCTGCACCGCGAGGTGGCGGGCCGGGTGAAGACGATCCAGATCAAACGACAAGGTCGGCGCTGGATGCTGGTGCTGTCCTGTGATGACGTGCCCTACCAATCCGTTGCCCGTGACGGGTCGTCAGGCCGGTATCGACGTCGGCATCGTCAGCTTTGCCACCACCAGCGACGGGGAGCACGTCGACAATCCGCGCTGGGCGCGCGCTGCGGCGGATCGGCTGGCCGCAGCCCAGCAGCGGCTCCAACAGGCCCGCCGTGGCGGGAGGAATTGTGCGGCCAAACGGGAAACCGTCGCCGCGCGGCATCGCAAAATCGCGAACCAGCGTAAAGACTTTCATCATAAAAAAGCCCGCGAGCTCGCCGCCCGATACGACCTGATCGTCGTGGAGGACTTGAAGATCGCGAACATGCTGCGCCGGGCCAAACCCGTCCCGGACCCCGACAATCCCGGCATGTTCCTGCCCAACGGGGCTCGGGCGAAAACGGGGCTCAACCGATCGATCAGTGACGCTGGCTGGGGTCAGTTCGTCTCGATACTGCGCGCCAAAGCGGAAGAAGCTGGGCGGGCTTGGATTGAGGTCGACCCTCGGCACACCTCCGACCGCTGCGAAGCCTGTGGGCACGTAGCGCGCGAGAACCGCGTCACGCAAGCGGAATTCGCCTGCCAGCGATGCGCGCATCGCGCCCCGGCAGACGAACACGCCGCACGCAACATCCTGCGGGCCGGACTGGCCCATCATGCCCACGCGGCATGAAAAGAAGCTGGCGGCTCCAGCCGTTAGAGAAGTCACACCGGCAACGTACTCCCCGGACTAGCCTCGGTTGCGTGAGCGATTCGAAAACCACCTCCGAACAGCCGACGACCCTGTGTGAGTCCTTCCAGCGGACCGCGGCGATCGATCCGGACGCTGTCGCGCTGCGCACACCTGGTGGCGGCCAGACGATGACCTGGGGGGAGTACGCGGCCGATGTGCGCCGAGTGGCCGCCGGCCTGGCCGGGCTGGGGGTCCGGCGTGGCGACACGGTTTCGCTGATGATGGCCAACCGGATCGAGTTCTACCCACTGGAAGTGGGCGCTCAGCACGTCGGCGCCACCTCGTTCTCGGTCTACAACACGCTGGCACCAGAACAATTGACGTACGTGTTCGCCAACGCCGGCACCAAGGTGGTGATCTGCGAGCAGCAGTACGTCGACCGGATCCGGGCCAGTGGCGCGAAGGTCGAGCACATCATCTGCATCGACGGTGCACCGGACGGGACCATGTCGCTTGACGAATTGTACGCGGCCGGCGCGGACGACTTCGATTTCGAGTCCACCTGGCGTTCGGTGCAGCCCGAGCGACGTCATCACCCTGATCTACACCTCCGGGACGACGGGAAACCCCAAAGGGGTGGAGATGACGCACGCCCATCTGCTGTTCGAGGCCCAGGCCCTCGACGCCGTGCTGGGTGTTCAGTTCGGCGATCGCGTCACGTCGTTCCTGCCGTCGGCCCACATCGCCGACCGCACGATGGCGTTGTACAACCAAGAGGTGTTCGGAGCTCAGGTCACCGTGGTTTCCGACGCTCGCACCATTGCGGCCGCGCTGTCCGACACGCGCCCGACCACCTGGGGCGCGGTGCCCCGGGTCTGGGAAAAGCTCAAAGCGGCAATCGAATTCGCCGTCACCCACGAGCCAGACGAGGCCAAGCGTCAGGCTCTGCAATGGGCGATGTCGGTCGCCGCGAAACGTGCCGCGGCGATGGTCGCCGGCGAACCGCTGGCCGACGAGGCGGCGGCGGAATGGGACAAAGCCGACGAGCTGGTGCTCTCGAAGCTGCGAGAGAAGCTTGGGCTGGACCAGCTCAGGTGGGCGGTCTCGGGTGCCGCGCCGATTCCGAGGGAGACCTTGGCCTTCTTCGCCGGTATCGGCATCCCGATCGCTGAGGTGTGGGGGATGTCGGAGCTGAGTTGTGTTGCCAGCGTGTCCCATCCGGGTGAAGCGCGCCTGGGCACGGTGGGCAAGCTGCTGCCCGGGCTGGAGGCCAAGATCGCCGAGGACGGCGAATTTCTGGTGCGCGGGCCGTTGGTGATGAAGGGATATCGCGGCGAGCGGGCCAAGACCGCCGAGGCTATCGACCCCGACGGCTGGCTGTACACCGGCGACATCCTGGACGTGGACGCCGATGGCTATCTGCGCATCGTGGACCGCAAGAAGGAACTGATCATCAACGCGGCCGGCAAGAACATGTCACCGGCCAATATTGAGACCACTATCCTGGCGGCTTGCCCGATGGTCGGCGCGATGCTCACGATCGGCGACGGCCGCCCGTACAACACCGCGCTGCTGGTCTTCGACGCCGACTCGGTCGGCCCGTACGCGGATCAGCTCGGGCTCGCTGACGCCTCGCCCGCGGCCCTGGCGGCCCACCCGGAGATGCTCGCGCAGATTTCGGCGGGGGTGGCCGAGGGCAACGCGAAGTTGTCGCGGGTCGAGCAGATCAAACGCTTCCGCGTGCTGCCCACCTTGTGGGAGCCGGGCGGCGACGAGATCACCTTGACGATGAAACTCAAACGGCGGCCGATCGCGGCCAAGTTCGCTGCGGAGATCGAGGAGTTGTACGCCGACGAACCGGGCCCGGAGGTTCATCAGCCGAAGCGCGCATCGACGGCCCAACCGGCCTAACGGGACACTAGGCCTAAAAATGCTCTGGACAGGCGTCGGTCCCGGTGGGCAAGTATTGCTGTCGCCAATCCGCGTCGCCGCACGTCGTCGCTGACGGCTGAAACGTGTGATCGTTTCGCCGCATTCCGGAATCTGTCCTCTGACGCCGTCTCTGGTGCGTCGTCGGAGGTAGCGACAAGAAACCGGTCCGGAAGCGCCAACTTGCAGATTGTGCGCACGGTGAGCAGGTACTGGCGGAGCAACGGACCGGTCGTGTACGGCAGATCGTAGGTGACGCACAAAGCGCGCACCCGCTCGGCAATCTGGGGATACCGATTGTGCGGCAGATCAGGGTAGAGGTGATGTTCGATCTGGTAGCAGAGGTTTCCCGTCATGAACCCCAGCACCCGTCCGGCCTTGAAGTTCGCGGTACCGAGCATTTGCCGGAGATACCATTCGGGCTTCGTCTCACCGTCCAGCACTGAGGGGGTGAATTTTTCCGCTCCGTCCACGAAGTGGCCGCAGACGATCACGATGTACGCCCACCCGTTACGTAATCCGTTGGCCACCACGTTGGCTCCCAGCGTGCGCCGCCACCGCCGACGACTCAGGGCAGGGAAGAGCACATAGTCCTTGCCGGCCTGACGAGCCATCTTGCGGATGAGCGCTGATTTATGGGCGGATCTGGCGGCGCCACTGTTTTCCTCTTCTTGCACTGCGTTCAAGCCGTGCAGTGCGACGCCCCATTCGAAGGCGGTCGCGAGGAGCACGGCGCGCAACGGCTGCAACAACAGGGCCGGCCACCACTCTTGGTCCCGAGTGACCCGCAAGACTCGGAATCCGAGGTCGTCGTCCACGCCGACGATGTTCGAGAAGACGTGGTGTCGGTAATTATGGGAGTACCGCCACTGCGACGTGAGCCCGGCCGTGTCCCACTCCCAGGTATTGGAGTGGATTTCCGGGTCGTTCATCCAATCCCATTGACCGTGGCTGATGTTATGGCCAAGTTCCATATTCTCGATGCACTTGGCCGCGGCGAGAGCGGCGGTTCCCACGGCCCAGCCAAACTTGCCTTTGCTCTTGGCGATGGTCAGCCTCGCCGCGATTTCAAGGCAGCGCTGAAAACCGATGGCGCGGATGATGTAGGCACGGTCCTTGGCGCCCCGCGAAACCTCGATACCGCAGCGGATCTCGTCTAACTCGGCCGCGAGCGCCTCGACATCCGCGTCGCTGAGATGGGCGTATTCAGGTACTTCGGTGATGGCCACCGACGCTTACCGGGTTTCCGGCAAGATCAAGGTGGCGTGCCACTCTGTCCGCTCGACGGCACCCAGACAGAGCAACCCCGAGTACCGCAACATTGTGTGTCACGTCCGATCTTTTGGTGGATGGCTACGCGCGAGAGGCGTGGATCGGCGCGAATTCAGATATGTGGGAACTTCTGGGTCGGTGGCGGTGTCGATCGCCGACTGTACACCGCAGACGCACCGCCTTTGTTCCTCCTTAACGGATCGATAACAGGCTGACGTCCTCGATTGACCAATAGGCCGCCGCGTTCGCGGCCGGTGCTGCGCTAGCCCGCAAGCACGTTTCGGGCCGCCGAAACATCGTGTGAGGTCGCCGTTTGTGGTCGCCGCCGTAAGCTGGTGGCCATGCCACTTTCCGGAGAATATGCACCCAGCCCGTGGGATTGGTCTCGCGAACAAGCGGACAAATACGCCGAATCCGGCGGGACCGACGCCGCGGACATGAAGGGCATGCCCATCATCCTGCTGACCACCGTCGGCGCCAAGACCGGCAAACTCCGCAAGACACCGCTGATGCGAGTCGAGCACGAGGGTCAGTACGCGATTGTCGCCTCACTCGGCGGGGCGCCTAAGAACCCGGTCTGGTACTACAACGTCGCGAAGAATCCGCGCGTCGAGCTGCAGGACGGCAGCGTGACCCGCGACTACGACGCCCGCGAGGTCTTCGGCGACGAGAAGGCGACCTGGTGGGAACGCGCCGTCGCGGCTTACCCGGACTACGCCGACTACCAGGAGAACACCGACCGGCAGATTCCGGTGTTTGTACTGACCCCTGTGCACTGAACTCGCAGCTTGGTGGCACCATTGACCGGTGTCCGCCGAATTGAGTCAAAGCCCGAGCACCCGGGGCGGTGGGCCGCTGCGTCCCCTTTCAGCGGCCGATGTCGACAGCGCGGCGAAGCGAATCGCCGGGGTGGTCACGCCCACGCCGCTACAGCTGTCCGACCGGTTGTCCGCGACAACCGGGGCCAGCGTCTACCTCAAACGCGAAGACCTGCAGACCGTCCGCTCCTACAAGCTGCGCGGTGCCTACAACCTGCTCGTGCAGCTGTCGCCGGAGGAGCTGGCCGCCGGCGTGGTGTGCTCGTCGGCCGGCAACCATGCGCAGGGCTTCGCCTTCGCATGCCGAACGCTTGGTGTTCGCGGTCGCGTCTACGTCCCGGCCAAGACGCCGAAGCAAAAGCGTGACCGCATCCGCTACCACGGCGGGGAGTTCATCGAGCTGATCGTCGGCGGATCGACCTACGATCTGGCGGCCGAGGCCGCGCTCGCTGACGTGGCGCGCACCGGCGCGACGCTGGTCCCACCGTTCGACGACCCGCGCACCATGGCCGGCCAGGGCACGATCGCCGTCGAACTCCTCGACCAGCTCGACGCGGAGCCGGATCTGGTGGTGGTCCCCGTCGGAGGCGGCGGATGCATCGCCGGCATCACGACCTACCTTGCCGAGCGGACGACGAACACCTCCGTGCTGGGTGTCGAACCGGCAGGCGCGGCGGCGATGATGGCGGCGCTGGCCAACGGCGGCCCGGTGACCCTGGACCACGTTGACCAGTTCGTCGACGGCGCCGCGGTGAGCCGGGCCGGGAGGCTGACGTACGCCGCGCTGGCGGCCGCAGGCGACATGGTGTCGATCACCACGGTCGACGAGGGCGCCGTGTGCACCGCGATGCTCGACCTGTATCAAAACGAGGGGATCATCGCCGAGCCCGCGGGCGCGCTGGCGGTCGCCGGTCTGCTGGAAGCCGACGTCGAGCCGGGTTCCACCGTGGTGTGTCTGGTCTCCGGCGGCAACAACGATGTGTCCCGGTACGGAGAAGTGCTGGAGCGATCGCTGGTGCACCTGGGCCTCAAGCACTACTTCCTGGTCGACTTTCCGCAGGAGCCCGGCGCGCTGCGCCGGTTCCTCGACGGCGTGCTCGGACCCCATGACGACATCACGCTGTTCGAATACGTCAAGCGCAACAACCGGGAAACCGGTGAGGCACTGGTTGGTATCGAGTTGGGCTCGGCCGCCGGCCTGGACGGCCTGCTGGAGCGAATGCGGGCCACCGAGATGCAAATCGAAACCATCGAACCCGGCTCGCCGGCCTACCGCTACTTGTTGTAGCCGACTCGGAAGCGCCCGGGTTCACGTTAGAGACGGGGCTCGCGGTCGCGGCAACCCTCGCCAGACCACTGTGGTGCCGACGTGGCTGCATGGTGAAGCGTCTGGTCGACCGCTCTCCGCTACTGACGTATTGTGACGGTCTCCGGGTGTCGCCCACGGACAGCGCGGTCGGCGGTCGAGCCCAGCTCACACGTGCATGTTGCTTGTGAATGCCGAGGTCGAACACATTGGACTCCTCTCTTCGTGTTGTGGCTTACCCCGTCGACGAGTTCCCGCTGAGTTCGGCGGTCGCGGTGATGTTGGCCGTGGACGATCTGGCGGCCTCACACGAGGCGTTCGCCGCACCGCCGGAACGGTTCGTCCGTGCAACTGATCAGTCGACCGTCCTCCATCAGCGGTTCTACAAGGCGGTAAGCGGAGGCTTCCCTCTGTACGAGGCGTTCGCTCGCTGGGTGCTCGCGAGCCTCGGGGAACACGAACCGATGTATCTGCAGCGAATTCCTAATCTGCGCCTGCAGCTTCCCGAGAACATCGCGGTGGGTGAGTTTCATCGCGACTCGGATTATGGTCACCCGGATGGTGAACTGAATGTGTGGGTTCCGCTGACGTCGTCTGAGCGCAGCAGCACGATCTGGGTGGCATCGGACCCGGATTCGGAGAGCGCTCGGCCGTGGGTTCTCGACGTTGGTGAAGTGCTCCGGTTCGACGGTCGCAACCTGTTGCACGGAAACGTCCCAAATACGACGGGTGCCACGCGGGTGAGCCTTGACTTCCGTTACCTACCGTGCCGCAAGCTGGGATCGTCGTCGCTTTCGCATTGTTAACACCGCAATGCGGTGCTGCCCGGGCAATTACTACTGCAGCGATCGTCGTGCCGTCGCGGGCTGGCTCGGACGAGGCGCGAATTGGCGCTGCCGTTGCTGGACACATAACGAAGGACGGAGTGTTGTGCGAGCAGCACGAACTCGGTGAAGTACTCACGGAACTGCCGGTATCCGAGATTGTAGGCGAAGATGTCGAGGTGACCGTGCTCGATCGGCCGGAGTTCCATACGCCGGAGATAGGTGTTGATTTCGGTCATGGCGAGCGACGCGTTAACCCGCACGAACAGATGCCCGTTCTCGACGTGTGAACGAAATCGGCCTCTGACGAGGGCGCCGCGTTGTGAAGTGTTCCTTGCCTGATGCACTCCGTTGCACGCCTTCACGGCTCGTTCGGCCGCCAGTGTCCGGTAGACACCGACGTACCGAGGGTTCGGGAACACGTGGATCGGTCCGTCGTTGCGCGGGATCGCCTCGTCGTGCCCGATTCCGCAATCGGTTAGACGACGAAGAGCTTCGGCCACCTGTCGCACCTCGACCCGGGATTTGTCGACAGGCTGTGACGTTCGTCGCTTCCACGACGCGAGTTAGTCATCGATGAGGATTGGCCTGATTCTGGAAATCGAGTTCTCGTTCGGCCACCAGGCCAGCGGCAAGAATCTCGTCGCGCATCATTCCCGGCCGGATCATGTCCGGATCGTTCGACACGTAGTTGCCGCAACCGCGGTGACCCGTACCGGTTCGCACTCCCGTCGCGGTGCGGTGACGGTCACGCAGGCTCGCCAGCCACTGATCACCGGTGAACGGCCCGCTATCGAGGAGCATGCGAAATTCCTTCTCGCTGGCCGAGATATTGGCGAGGTAGATGCTCGACGTGTGGTCGTCGGCTTCGAGTGCTCGCACATGGCTGCGCCGACCCGAGACGTAGGTGTCGGTCTCTTTGATGCAGGAGAACCGATCGAGAGCAGGTGGCGCATCGCTCGGCGAATCGTGAAAGAGCGGCTGGTAAAAGATCGACGCCCGAATGCGCGCCAGATGATCCAAGATCACAGGTTCCTGCTGATTCACGTCGTCGGGGTCGTAATGGTGGCGCAGCATTTCGATTGTCTCGCGTGCGGAGTGGCCACTTAGCAAGCTCGAGAACAGTTGCACGTTGAGCTCGTCGAATTGGATGCCTGTTGCATCGAGATCCGTCGACATCTCTTGGGCCCACTGCAGCGCGAGCGATTTCGGATCGTGGTGGGGGTATTCGCGCTCGATGATCGAGATGATCTGCTGACGATCAGGGAACAGGAGCAGCAGGGCGAGGAACAGCCGGTGCTCGGGCTGCTTGTAGAGCGCCCGACGACTGATCAGTTGGCCCTCTCTGAGGTCGACGCGGATGGCTGCCATCAGCAGTTCGGCCAGCTCGTCGCCAACGCGACTCTGCATTACGGTCGTTGCCGCCGCGAATACCTCTGGTGTTGCGCCGCGGCGTGCCAGATGTTGCAGCACACGGAACGCGGTGCGCAGATCGGCGCCCGCGATTGCCCGATTCGCCTTTTGGCCGACGTCGGCGAAGTCTGTTCGCAGCATTCCGTCGATGAGCGCGAGACGCCGGCCCAATAGCGGATCCTCGGCGGCGGGATCGAGCGCGATGCCCGGCAGCAAATAGACCTTCTGGGGGCTGAACTCTTCTTCCCGACGCGTTCTCAACACAATCGTCACCGACGGCATCTCGAGATGGAACAGCTGATGGATGTAGCTCGGACCCGCCTGGATTGTTCGAACCTCGCCAGGCCGAAGAATTTCGGACGAGGCAAGTTGAAGTGCGCCGACTGCAAACCCGCTATTGAATCGGCAATCCTCACGAAACGTCCATCGACTGTGCACGCTCGATCCAGCGACCAGGCAGAACGCACCGGAAAAGGCGTGATCGTGGATCGATGTTGTGGCATCGAACCAAAATAAGGCTTCGATCATGAAGCGCGGAGTCGTGAACAACACGATCGATGGCTGGCCGATGGCGGCAGTGTTCCAGGGCGGATGGCCAAAATGCTGGATCGGTTCGAACACCCACTCCGCGATCTCGTCGATGTCTACTACGTCGTGCAACGCTGCGCCACTCAGGGCGTGTTGAGCGATCGCAGGAAAGGCCTGCTCGTCGTAGTGCTGTGCGAGCCAGGCTTGATCGACCAGCGTGCCGAGGTGCTGGAAGAACGGGATCATCCGCCGTCGCTGACTGAGCCGACCGGCTCACCCCTACTCGGAATGCGAACCCAAGTCATTGCGAACGGCGATCGCGGCCGCCTCGGTAAGACCAATGGCGAACGCATCGCGAATTCCGATCGCCGCTGACGGTGGCGCAATCAAGAACGCGTCACGAATCGCAATCGCCGCTGACGCGGGGGCTATCTCGAACGCATCGCGAATGGCGATTGCTGTCGGTGTGCTGGGTGCGATCAAGAATGCCTCGCGGATGGCGATTGCCGCGTGGGCCGGCGCGATGTCGTAGGTCTCCTTCAGTGCGATCGCAGCCCGCTCGTGCGGACCGATAGTGAACGCATCTCGGATCGCACCGGACGCGGCGTTGATCGCTTGCAGCCGAGTCGCCGGACTGTGCAGGAACTGCTCATCAACGGTCGTTGGATCCACATTGAGCGACTTGCCTGAAGCCGACATGCCAGCACTCTCCTTGGTCATCGAAATCGATGGTTACCAACGCACAATGGGGATCGGTTCAATCCATCTCGAACCCATCCGCGCATCGCGAATTTACGCCGCGCAGGGCGAGCGGTCAACCACTGAATAGGGAGAACGGGAATCGTTCGGAGCCACCCGCGGCGTAACGCGCGGGCGGAAACCGGGTCGACATCCGCTCTCAGGCTTACAGAGTGTCCTCGGAGTGGGGCGATATCACGATGCTGATACACCCATTGAACCCGCCGCTCATTGAGTTTGCGACGGGCAACTCAAAGGGATTCCGTCGTCAACCACGAGGCTGGATCATTCCTCAACTCCGACGGAGCAAACCTGGACCAGCGATTCGTCGTTGGCGCGGAAGATCGGTTCCAGCGGGACAGCGAACCTTTCGGCCATGTCGGTCAGCGCCTTCGACCACACCAAGTCAACCGATGAAATCGGACCGCGCCCGGGTCCCGACAGCAGCAACGCGACGGTGGTTCCCGGTGCCAGGTCATCGAGCAGCGTGCGCAGCGCCGTCATGAGATTCCACACGATCCGGCCCCGCGGTCGCGTGCGTATCGACACATTGCTGAGCTTCTGGGTGAAGCAACGATCCGGCCCGATCAGCCCGAACCACAACAGCCGCTCCTCAAACCCCAGCGGTCCCATCAGCGCGCGCCACCGCTGACGCAGATCTTCGGCCGAATACACCGGATCGGACGCGGTCTGGATGGGTGGGATCGGCAACAGCTCGTGATGGCTCATCCGCGCATCATCAGCGGTCGCGGGCGCCGCCGGTAGTCAGTTATCCACAGCGCGCAGGATCGCGAACGAATACGGCGCCAGCTCAGTGCTTTCGTCGCCAACGCCGGGTGAAGCCGAGTACAGCACCAGTTCACCTGTGAACGGAACAGCCACCGGTTCGGCGCCCAGATTGCAGGCCACCGCCAATCGGCTCCGACGCATGACGATCCAGCGGGCGTCATCGTCGTAGTCGACGATCAGGTGCTCCAACCACGGGTCGGCCAGGTCGGTTTCACTGCGCCGCAGCGCAATCAAGTCGTGATAAATACGAAGCAGCCGCGCATGATCTCCGGTGTCGAGTTCGGACCAATCCAGCTTCGAGCGCTGAAAGGTCTGCGGGTCCTGCGGGTCGGGAATATCGTCGGCGTCCCATCCGTGATCGGCGAACTCTTTCTTGCGGCCCTCGGCGGTGGCGCGCGCAAGCTCGGGTTCTGGGTGGGAGCTGAAGAATTGGAACGGGGTCGAAGCTCCCCATTCTTCTCCCATGAAAAGCATTGTCGTATAAGGGGACCCGAGTACCAGCGCGGCCTTGACGGCCAGCTGGCCGTAGGTCAGGTTCTGCGACGGGCGATCCCCGAGCGCGCGGTTGCCGACCTGGTCGTGGGTGCAGGTGTAGGCCAGCAGCCGGGTGGCCGGGACCCCGGAGAATTCCGTGGTGTCCAACGGCCGACCGTGGCGCCGCTGCCGAAACGACGAGTAGGTGGCCGCATGGAAGAACCCGTTGCGCAACGTCGTTGCCAGGGTGGCCAGCGACCCGAAATCGGCGTAGTAGCCTTGGCGCTCACCGGATACCGCGGTGTGGATGGCGTGGTGGATGTCGTCGTCCCACTGCGCGGTCATCCCGTAGCCGCCGTCCCGACGGGGAGTGATCATCCGCGGGTCGTTGAGATCACTCTCGGCAACCAGCGACAACGGCCGGCCCAGTTGCGCGGCGAGCGCCTCGGTTTCGGCGGACAGCTCCTCGAGAATGGGGATCGCGGTGGTATCCACCAGCGCGTGCACGGCGTCCAGGCGCAGGCCGTCGGCGTGGAACTCGCGCATCCAGCGCAGCGCACAGTCGATGATGTAACGGCGTACTTCGTCGGACTGGGCGTCGGCGATATTGATACCTTCGCCCCACGGGTTACTCGCAGACGACAGGTATGGCCCGAACCGTGGCAGGTAGTTGCCCGACGGGCCGAGGTGGTTGAACACCGCGTCGATCAGCACCCCCAGACCGCGGCGATGGCAGGCGTCGACGAAACGGACCAACCCGTCGGGTCCGCCGTAGGGTTCGTGCACGGCGTACCACAGCACGCCGTCGTAGCCCCAGCCGTGCGTGCCGGAAAACGCGTTGACCGGCATTACTTCGACGAAATCGACGCCGAGATCGACTAATTGGTCCAGCTTTTCGATCGCCGACTCGAAGGTGCCCGCAGGTGTGAACGTGCCGATGTGCAGCTCGTAGATCACCGCACCCTGCACCGAGCGGCCAGACCAGCCGTCGTCCGTCCACACCTGTGGTGCGGGCTCCCACAGTTGCGAGCGGTCGTGCACGCCCGCGGGCTGACGCGGCGACCGCGGATCGGGTAGTACCTTCGGATCGTCGTCGAGCAGATATCCGTAGCGGGCGTCAGGAGCCGCGTCGACGGTGGCGCGCCACCAGCCGTCGCGGCCTCGCGTCATCGGATACGCCGCACCGTCGACGTCGAGGCGGACCGTTTCCGGTTTCGGCGCCCACACCGCGAATTCATGCATCGGTGCGCTCCAGCAGGATCACCGGCAGTTCGGCGAACAACTCAGCGGCAGCCACCGTCCCGGTCAGCGCTCTGCCGGTCAACGCGTCGATCCACGAGCCGTCCGGCATCGTGACAACGGTGTCGCCCCAACCGTTTTGTTCGAGATGGACCGTCCAGCGGACGACGGCGACCAGCACGTCATCCCCGCGTCGGAACGCCACCACATGATCGGCGGCGGATCCGGTGGCGAGCACCGGGTGGTAATCGCCCCGTATGAAGGTGTCCGGTCGGGTGCGCCGCGCATGCAGGGCGGCTTTGACAACGCGAATTTTCTTATGCTGCAAAGACTTCAACGCCTCCCGGCGGGCGGTGTAGTCCACCGCACGCCGGTTGTCGGGGTCGACCAGGCTGTCGTCCCACAACTCGGTGCCCTGATAGATGTCTGGGATGCCGGGCGCAGTCAGCGCCAGCAGCTTTTGGCCCAGCGCGTCGCTCTCGGCATGCGATTCGAGCCGGACCACCAGGTTGGTCAGCTCGCGCGCCACCGGACCGTCCAGCACGGCGTCCAGCCAACGATGCACCGATCCCTCGAAGTCGGCGTCCGGGTCATTCCAGGAGGTCTGCCATGCCGCTTCCCGGATCGCCTTCTCGGCGTATGCATGCAACCGGTCGCGCAGGTCGTCGGTGACCTCGCCGCTGGCCGGCCAGACGCCGAAGATGTTCTGCCACAGGAATAATCCGGTCGCCGGGTCGGGGGAGGGGGTGGTGACTTCCCAGCGGGCGACAAACTCGGCCCACAGCGACGGCACCTGCGACAGCACGCCGATGCGGGCCCGGACGTCCTCACCGCGCTTGGTGTCGTGGGTGGACAACGTCGTCATCGTCTGCGGCCACAGCTGGGCCCGAGTGGCGGCGCGCTGATGGAATTCGGCGAGCCCGACGCCGAAGTGATGCGGTTCGCCGCCGACTTCGTTCAGCGACACCAGCCGCGCGTCGCGGTAGAACAGGCAATCCTCGACCGCCTTGGCGGTCACCGCTCCGCACAACTGCTGCAGCCGCACCGCCGGCTCGCCGCCGTCGGCCAACGCGGTCGCGATCAACTGCAACGGAACGTCCAATTCGGGCGCGCCATATTGGGTTTCCGCCAAAGCAGTCGGCAGTATCGCGGCCAAGCTGAGGTAGTCGCTGCGGTAGACGTCGATATGCGTCAGCAGCGCCGCCACCGCCGTCGGGCAGTTGCGGATGGTCGGCGCCGGCCGCCGCGACGATGCACCGCCGCAACCTGCCGAGCTCGCTGGCCAGCGTCTCGGTGGCCGAGACGGTCTTGAGGTCGGCCAGCATGGCGGCCATCTGCCCGTAGTCGACGCCGGCGGATGCCAGCAGCGCCGTCAAGGCCGGCGTCCCTGTCGGATCGACGAATATTCCACCGATCTCTCTGAGTGCGTCGTAACCGGTGGTGCCGGCCACCGGCAGCGTCGGATCCAACGCCTCGTCGACGGCGAGGATCTTCTCGATCACGATCCAGGCGTCGGGTCCGACCAGTTCGCGCAGCCCGCGCAGATACCCCGATGGATCCGCCAGGCCGTCGGGATGATCGATGCGCACCCCGTCGACGAGTCCCTCGGCGAACCAACGGGCCACTTCGGCGTGGCTGGCGTCGAAGACCGAGCGGTCTTCCTGACGCAGCCCGGCCAACGACGTGATCGAAAAGAAGCGGCGATAACCGCACAGCCCGTGCCGCCAGCCGATCAGCCGGTAATGCTGACGGTCATGCACCTGTGGACCGCTGCCGTCGCCGGTGCCCGGCGCGATGGGCAGTGCCAGGTCGCCTAGCCGCAAGAGGTCGCCGTCTACGGCGAGGTCGGCGACATCGTCGTCAGAACCCAGTAGCGGCAGCACAATCCGGCCATCGCCGAGCTCCCAATCGATGTCGAAGAACGGCGCGTGGGCCGAAGACCGGCCGTGCCGCAGCACATCCCACCACCACGGGTTCTGCTCCGGCTTGTCCACCCCGAGATGATTGGGGACGATGTCGACGACCAGGCCCATGCCGCGAGCTTGCGCCGCCGCCGACAGCCGCGCCAGACCCTCCGGGCCGCCGAGTTCGGCCGACACCGTCGTCGGGTCGGTGACGTCGTAGCCGTGCGCCGACCCGCTGACCGGAGTCAGGATCGGCGACAGGTACAGATGCGACACCCCGAGCTCGTCGAGATAGTCCAGCTGCTGCTCAGCGTCGGCGAAGGTGAACCCGAAACCGCTCGACGCACCGCGCAGTTGGACCCGGTAAGTGGACAGTACCGGAAACGCCATGTGCTACCGCGTCTTACGAAACACCAGCAACGCCCGGCCGGGTAGCGAAACCTCGTCGCCGTCGTTCACGACCAGCTTCACCTCTCCGGTGGGATCGGTGGTGTCCAGCTCGGCTGTCCACTCCTTGGCGTAGTCGTCATGGGGTATGACGAAGTCCACCTCATGGTCATGGGCGTTGAAGCACAACAGAAACGAGTCGTCGATCACCCGCTCGCCACGCGCGTTGGGTTCGTGCAGCGCCTCACCGTTGAGGAACACCGCGATGCTCTTGCCGAATTGGCTGTCCCAATCCTCCGCTGTCATCTCCTCGCCGGCGGGCGTCAGCCAAGCGATGTCGCGGACCTCGTCGGCGCTGCGGATCGGGTCGCCCTTCGAAGAAACGGCGTCGCCGAAACACCGGATGCACTTTGCGCAGGGCGGTGGCTTTGCGGGTGAAGGCCAGCAGATCACTGTTCTTGTCGACCAGCGACCAATCCATCCAGGACAATTCGGAGTCCTGGCAGTAGACGTTGTTGTTGCCGTGCTGGGTGCGGCCGATCTCATCGCCGTGCGTGATCATCGGCGTGCCCTGGCTCAGCATCAGCGTCGCCATGATGTTGCGCATCTGCCGGCGGCGCAGGTCCAGGATTTCCGGGTCGTCGGTCGGGCCTTCGACGCCGCAATTCCACGAGCGGTTGTGGCTCTCCCCGTCGCGGTTGTCCTCGCCGTTGGCTTCGTTGTGCTTCTCGTTGTAGGAAACGAGATCGTTGAGCGTGAATCCGTCGTGGGCGGTGACGAAATTGATGCTGGCGCTGGGCCGTCGGCCGGTCGCCTCGTAGAGGTCCGACGACCCGGTCAGCCGGGACGCGAACTCGCCAAGGGTCGCGGGCTCGCCCCGCCAATAGTCACGCACAGTATCGCGATACTTCCCGTTCCATTCGGTCCACAAACCTGGGAAGTTGCCGACCTGGTAGCCGCCTTCGCCGACATCCCACGGCTCGGCGATCAGCTTGACCTGGCTGACCACCGGATCTTGTTGCACCAGATCGAAAAACGCGCTCAGTCGGTCGACGTCGTAGAACTCGCGGGCCAGCGTGGAGGCCAGGTCGAAGCGGAAGCCGTCGACGTGCATCTCGGTCACCCAGTAGCGCAGCGAGTCCATGATCAGCTGCAAGGTGTGCGGGTGGCGGGCGTTGAGGCTGTTGCCGGTACCGGTGAAATCCTTGTAGAGCCGCAGATCCTCGTCGACCAGCCGGTAGTAGGCGGCGTTGTCGATGCCGCGGAAGTTGATCGTCGGGCCGAGCTGGTTGCCTTCGGCGGTGTGGTTGTAGACCACGTCGAGGATGACCTCGATGCCCTGCTCGTGAAACGCCCGGACCATGGACTTGAATTCGGCCACCGCACCGCCGGCCCTTTCGGTTGGCGGCGTATTGGTTGTGCGGTGCGAAGAATCCGAAGGTGTTGTAGCCCCAGTAGTTTCGCAAGCCCAGGTCCAGCAGCCGGCTGTCGTGCATGAACTGATGCACCGGCATCAGTTCGATCGCGGTGACATTCAACGATTTGAGGTGATCGATGATCGCCGGGTGAGCCAGGCCGGCGTAGGTGCCGCGCAGCGCTTCGGGGACAGCGGGATGGGTCTCGGTCATCCCCTTGACGTGCGCCTCGTAGATCACCGTCTCGTGATACGGGCCTGCGCGGCGAACGGTCGGTCGCCCAGTCGAAAAACGGATTGATCACCACGCTGGTCATGGTGTGCCCGAGCGAGTCGACCTGCGGCGGAGTACCGGTTTCGGCAGGGTCCTTCGCGGCGACGGCCAGGTCGTAGGAGAACAGCGCCTGGCCGAACGTGAACTCCCCGTCGAACGACTTGCCGTACGGGTCGAGCAGCAGCTTGCTGGGGTCACATCGGTGACCGGCCGCCGGGTCGAACGGCCCGTGCACCCGAAACCCGTAGCGCTGTCCCGGGCCTGACGTTCGGCAGGTAGGCGTGCCACACGTATCCGTCGACCTCGTCGAGGCTGATTCGAGCTTCCTGACCGTCGTCGCCGATCAGGCACAACTCGACTTCTTCGGCGATCTCGGAGAACAGCGAGAAGTTGGTACCGCCACCGTCGAAAGTAGCGCCCAGTGGATAGCTGCTTCCGGGCCATACGGTGGGCAGCGCGGGTGGAGTCGCCGCGGCACCACTGGCCGGACCTGACGGGGGCATCTCTCGACCTTAACGGCGCAGGACCGGATCTTGCCGTCCGGGCGTTCAAGCCCACACCGTCGCAGTGAGGGTCGTCACCACCAACCGGTGGCCGCTCCGACCTGCCGACCCAGCTCGTTGGTCATGGTGCGCATGTAGGTGGCGGACAGGTGATGAGCGTCGTGGTATACCAACACGTTTCCCTCGACGGCGGGGCAGATGTCGGGACGGCAGACCGCGTCGCTCATGTCCAGCGGTTTGAGCATCGGGAACTGCTCGACCCAATCGAGGGTGGGGTTGTGGTCGGCCAACACGTCGGAGCGTTTGATGCCGCACGAGATTGCGTCGCCACCTTTGGCCAGGCAGTCCGGGGGGTTGAATGGCTGACCGTCCTTGACCAGCCAAGGGGTGTCTCGCATGGCGAGGATCGGAATGTTGTTGTCGGAGAACGTCTGCCAGATCCCGACGTAAGTTCCCGGCATCACGTCGCCGGGTTTGATGTTCCATGGTCGTGTCGAGGTGGTGAACACGAAGTCCGGATGGTCGGCCACCACCTTGGCCATGGCCTTGGGCACCCAGTCGCGGCACTCGGGGTATGGCGCGTTGTTGCCCATCACCAGCGGCATCTTCTCGGTGGACAGCGGGCAGCCCATCTTGAGGTAGGTCGTCACCTTGAAGTGATGCCTGCGCCCGAGCAGGTCCAGCGCGGTCAGCCAGTGCTCGGCGTGCGAGCCACCGGCAAGCGCGATGGTCCGGGTGGCGTTCTTGTCGCCGTAGGTGCACGTGATCAGTGACGTGTTGGCAAAGTCGCCGATGCAGCCGTCTCGGGTTGACGGCGGGTAGTCCGTCTGGGCTTCCAGCACGGTGGGCCGCATGCGCAGTGTGGGCACTCGCATGTGTTTGACGAGCGCGCGGGCCCCGGGATAGTCCTTGGAGCTCAGAGCGCTGAGCTCCTTGCCGCTGGCGCGTTCGACGTTGACATGCTCGCGCCAGGTGAAGGCCGTCGCGGTCAGTGTCACGCCCAGCAGCCCGACCACCGATCCCAGCACCATCGTGGGGCGGCGCAGCCGGGTCCGCCACGGCATCACCGGGGTTGCCTCGGACGCGGCGGTGGCGGCTCCGCGGTGCCGTAACGGTTCTTCGACGAACTGGTTGGTCAGATAGGCCAGCACGCCGGAGATCAGCAGTACCGCGGTGCCCTCAAAAAAGTTGGCGTGCGGGTGGCCGGTATAGGCGAGCCAGAAGATCAGCAGCGGCCAGTGCCACAGGTACAGCGAGTAGGCCATCGCACCGAGCTTCACCAGCGGCCCCGTTGCCAGCAGCCGGTTGGGCAGCGGCAACATGTCGCGGGTCGCGGGGTCGGCTTGCCGGTTGGCGCCGGCCAGGATGAACAGCAGGGCCGCCCCGACGGGGACCAGCGTCCACGGTCCGGGGAACTCCTTGACGCCGTCGATCAGCGCGCCGCAGGACAGCACCGCGGCCAAGGCGACGGTGGCGGCTGCCGTGCGCAGCCACATCGGCCAGCGGACGTAGGGGACCAGCGCGCCGGCCAGCACGCCCAGCAGCAACTCCCACGCCCGCGCAAAGCTGTTGTAGTAGGCCGTCGCCTGGTCGGCCTGGTGGGCAAAGATCGCGTAGCCGAACGACGCCAGGGCCAGCGCGCTGAGCAGCACCACGAACGTCGTGCGTAGCCGGTGGCCGAGCCACCGTCGGAACAGAAACGCGAAACCGAAAACCAGCGCCAGAAACGCGATGTAGAACTGGCCCTGCACCGACATTGACCAGATGTGCTGCAGCGGGCTGACCGCTTCACCGGCCCGCAAATAGTCGGCCACCGTGCTGGCCAGCTCCCAGTTCTGGTAGTAGCCGAGGCTGGCCAGGCTCTGGTCGGCGAATGTCTCCCAGCGGGTCTGCGGCTGAATCAGGATGGTCAGCACCGCGCTCGCGGCCAACACCACCACAAGGGCCGGCAGCAAGCGGCGCACCAACCGAACCACTTCGGGTACCGGTGAGAGTGACCCGGTTCGACCCCCAGCCGGATTGAGTGCTGCACGAAGCAATTTGCCGCCGAAGAAGAAACCCGACAACGCCAAGAACACGTCCACCCCGCCGGAAACCCGACCGAACCACACGTGGAACATCGCGACGAGTGCGATGGCAATGCCACGCAGCCCGTCGAGGTCGTGGCGGTAGAACCCTGCTTTCCGGTCACCCGCCGCTGGGCTGAGCGGATTCCGCAACGCCCACGACGGCCGGACGGGTCGGGGAGACGGTCATCATGATTGACAGACAATCTACCTAACCCGCCGACCGTCGTGCGTGCTCGACAATCGGCCGGAGAGCTCCCGGTCAGGACTCCAGGATTCGAGTCAGGTACGGGGTCATCCCGTTGGTGCGTGCCGGCGAGACCGTGACGGCCGGCTCGGTGGCTTCGATCATCTGGCCGTTGCCGAGGTACATCGCCACGCTTTGGGTGCCGCCGGGGCCGTAGCAGAGCAGGTCGCCCGGGCGTGCCTGTGCGGGCGCAACTTTGCGGCCGACGTTGCACTGTTCGGCCGAGGTCCGCGGCATCTTGAGGCCGGCGCCGGCATAGGCGTACTGGATCAGCCCCGAGGCGTCGAAGCCGACGACGTTTGCTTTCAGCCCGGTGCCGCGGGTGGGGCCTGCGGCGTTGCCGCCTCCGTACAGGAACGGCACACCGCGCTGGGCGAGCGCGCGCTGGATCACGTAGTTGGTCGTCTGCTGGTAGCCCACCAGAGTCGGACCCGGGTCAGCGCTCGCGATGTGGGGGTTGACCATCGGTAGCGTCAGCAACAGGGCCAGGCCGAGTGGGACGGCGTAGCTGCGTCTCATAGGATCACCTCTCTGTGGCGTCAGCGCGGTGACTTCGCGCATCCGCCGCCATTCCTGCCGGTTCACCACAGAGACCCCTGCGCTGGCCCGCCCCGTTGGGGGCCGCACGCCGCCGCCTAACTCCATATGGACATGGAGAATGGTGCCCCGTCAGTGAACCGCTGAATTCACAACAGTCACTACAGACACTGTGGCAACAAATTGCCGGGAGGCCACATCGCGCGCGGCTTACGGGAGAATTCTTTGTCGTAACGTGACCGAACGGTGACCGCCCGCAGGCCGGCGGCTCAATCGTGAGCGGGCAGTTGTGATTTCGCTCTCATTCGGACGTGTCGCGACGGTTCTTTCGCCGTGCCAATAGGTGCCGCTGAAGTCGGTCAGCGCCGAGCCGGCCACGGAGCTGACCACCACGATCGCGATCGCCAACAACGGCCAGAAGGACAGATACCAACCCTTCAACAGGGAAACCAACGGCCCGAGCATTGCTGCGGCGATCGCGGCGCCGATCCCGCCCCACACCACCGGGTAGATGTAGAAATCGACACCGAAGGGCACTGGCGGGCAGTGTCGCCGGTACAGACGTCCTTGAGAAAGCCGAAAAGCCAGGAATACCAGTCGGTCCCGAAGACGACGGCCGCGAGGAGCACCAACAACGCCACCAAGCAGAGACGTCCCACGGGACCAGCCGCAGCCGCAGCACCGGCGGCGGGGAGGGGGCGTGGTCACTTGGGGAGTCGAACTGCTGCGGCGTAACCATGGTTGTGCCAATGCTGCCGGATATCCGGCGTTTCTGCGAGCGAACGCGCAGGGCGGCCGGAGCCGCGATCGGCTGCTTTACCCTCAGTCCTCTATGGCCGCCGCGACGTCTGGGCTCACGCCCGAGCAGATCAGCGCGATCGACGCGGCGCATCTGTGGCATCCCGTACAGCACGATCGGCGCCGAAGCCGTGCCCCCGGTGGTCGCGGTCGGCGCCCGCGGCGCCTGGCTCACGCTGATCCGCGACGGTAAGCGGGTCGAGGTGCTCGACGCGATGAGCTCCTGGTGGACGGCCATCCACGGGCACGGCCACCCGGTGCTGGACGCGGCGATAACGGCACAGCTGGCGACGATGAACCACGTCATGTTCGGCGGACTCACCCACGAGCCCGCCGCGCGATTGGCGCAGCTGCTGGTCGACATCACTCCGTCGGGGCTGGAGACGGTGTTCTTCAGCGACTCGGGATCGGTGTCGGTTGAGGTCGCGGTGAAGATGGCGTTGCAGTACTGGCGCAGCCGCGGCCGGCCCGGCAAACGGCGGCTGATGACCTGGCGCGGGGGCTACCACGGCGACACCTTCACGCCGATGAGCATCTGCGACCCCGAGGGCGGGATGCACGAGCTGTGGTCTGATGTGCTGGCCCGGCAGGTGTTCGCCCCGCAAGTGCCCCGCGACTACGACCGCGGCTACAGCGCGGCGTTCGAGACGCAGCTGGCCGACCACGCAGACGAACTGGCGGCCGTCATCGTCGAGCCGGTGGTCCAGGGTGCCGGCGGTATGCGTTTCCACGATCCGCGCTACCTGGCCGATCTGCGCGAGATCTGCCGACGACACGACGTGCTGCTGGTCTTCGACGAGATCGCCACCGGATTCGGCCGCACCGGCGAGTTGTTCGCCGCCGACCATGCCGGCGTCAGCCCCGACATCATGTGCGTCGGCAAGGCTCTCACCGGCGGCTACCTGAGCCTGGCCGCGACGTTGTGCACCACCGACGTCGCCCACACCATCAGCTCCGGTGAGGCCGGCGCGCTGATGCATGGGCCCACCTTTATGGCCAACCCGTTGGCCTGCGCCGTCTCGGTCGCCGCCGTGGAGCTGCTGCTCGGCCAGGATTGGCGCTCGACGGTTGCCGAGATCAGCGCCGGACTGGCCGCGGGGCTCAAGCGGCGCGGGCATTGCCGTCGGTGACCGATGTCCGGGTGTGCGGGGCCATCGGCGTCATCGAATGCGATCGCCCCGGTCGACCTGGCGTTCGCCACCCCGGCGGCGATCGATCGCGGGGTCTGGCTACGGCCGTTCCGCAACTTGGTCTACGCGATGCCGCCGTTCGTCTGCACGCCGGGGGAGACAGCACAGGTCACCTCGGCGATGGTCGAGGTGGCGCGTCTGACCGGCTCTCGTAGGCTCTAGGGCGATGACGCAGATCGATTTTCGCCGCTGGCCTGGCTGCGACGCGGTGGAGCAGCAGCGCCGGCAGGCCGGGCTGCGACGCGCGCTGCGTCCCGCGCCCGGCAGTGGCCACCGAGCTCGACCTGGCGTCCAACGACTATCTGGGCCTGTCGCAGCATCCCGACGTCATCGAAGGCGGAGTCGACGCGCTGCGCACCTGGGGCGCCGGTGCCACCGGTTCGCGGCTGGTCACCGGCAACACCCTAGCTGCATGAGGAATTCGAGTGCCGCGTCGCCGAATTCGTCGGCGCCGCAGCGGGTTTGGTGTTCTCCTCCGGATACGCCGCCAACCTGGGAGCGGTCGTCGGTCTGTCCGGCCCGGGTTCGCTGCTGGTGTCGGACGCCTACTCGCACGCCTCGCTGGTCGACGCCTGCCGGCTGTCGCGGGCGCGGGTGGTGGTGACCCCGCACCGCGACGTCGACGCCGTGGAAGCGGCGCTGGCGTCGCGCGACGAGGAGCGGGCCGTCGTCATCACCGAGTCGGTGTTCTCCACCGACGGTGCGCTGGCGCCGGTCCGACGGTTGCACGAGGTGTGCCGCCGGCATCGCGCGCTGTTCATCGTCGACGAGGCACACGGGCTGGGTGTGCGTGGCGCCGGCGGACGCGGGCTGCTGCACGAGCTGGGTTGGCCGGAGCGCCCGACGTGGTGATGACCACGACGTTGTCCAAGGCGCTCGGCAGCCAGGGCGGCGCGGTGCTGGGGTCGGCGGCGGTGCGCGATCATCTGATCGACGCCGCCCGGCCGTTCATCTTCGACACCGGTCTGGCGCCGGCGGCGGTGGGCGCCGCGCTGGCCGCGCTGCGAGTCCTGAGCGCCGAGCCGTGGCGGCCCGAGGCGGTGCTGCGGCACGCGGGTACATTGGCGCAGATCTGCGGCGTGCCCGACGTGCCGCACTCTGCGGTGGTGTCGGTGATCCTCGGCGAGCCGGAGGTGGCGTTGGCCGCCGCCACCGCCTGCCTGGACGCCGGGGTCCGGGTGGGCTGCTTCCGGCCACCGACCGTGCCCGCCGGCACGTCGCGGCTGCGCCTCACCGCGCGCGCGTCGCTGGATCGCCGACGACCTCGAGCTGGCCCGCACGGTGCTGACCGACGTGCTCTGCGCGGCACGGCGTTGACTGTCCTGATCGTCACCGGCACCGGGACCGGGGTCGGCAAAACCATCGCGACCGCGGCCCTGACGTCGGCCGCGCGCCAGGCCGGGCGTCGACGTGGCGGTGTGCAAGCCGGTGCAGACCGGCACCGCCACCGGCGACGACGACCTGGCCGAGGTGACCCGGCTGGCCGGGCGTGACCAAGATCGTCGGGCTGGCGCGCTACCCGCAGCCGTTGGCGCCGCTCGGCCGCCGCCGAACAGGCCGGGACGTCGTTGCCCAGCCGCAAGAACGTGCTGAAACTCATCCGCGCAGTCGACCGCCCGGGACAGCTGACGCTGGTCGAGGGCGCCGGGGGCTTGCTGGTCGAACTCGCCGAGGAGGGCGTGACGCTGCGTGATCTCGCGGCCGACCTGGGAGCCGCGGTGCTGGTGGTGGCCACCGCCGGGCTCGGCACCCTCAACCACACCGCGCTGACGGTGGAATCGCTTGCTGCACATGGGCTTTCGTGCGCCGGACTGGTGATCGGCACTTGGCCGGCTACAGCCGGGCGTGGTGGAGACCTCCAACCGGCCTGCGCTGGCGCGGCTGGCGCCGCTGCGTGCCGTGTTGCCCGCCGGTGCCGGCACTCGATGGCGCGGCGAGTTCGCCGCGATGAGCGCGCACGCGTTCGACCGAGAATGGGTGACCGCGCTGGTCGGCTGATGGTTCATTCGATCGAGTTGCTCTTCGATGGCGACACCGAGGCGGCGATCCGCCGCATCTGGGATGACCTGGCCGCTGCGGACATCCCCAGCCAGGCTCCGGCCAGCCGTCCGCACGTGACGCTGGTCGTGGCCGAGCGGATTGCCCCCGACGTCGACGCACTGCTGCGGCCGGTGACGCAGCGGCTGCCGCTGCCATGCACCGTCGGGGCGCCGCTGCTGTTCGGCAGATCCAACGCCGTGCTGGCCCGCCTTATCGTGCCGACGGCCGAGTTGCTCGCGTTGCACGCCGAGGTGCACCGAGTCTGCGGCCAGTACCTGGATCCCGGTCCGATGCCGAACAGCCTGCCCGGCCAATGGACGGCGCACGTGACGCTGGCCCGCCGAGTTGGGGGACCCCAACTCGAGCGGGCCTTCCGTCTCGCGGGTCAACCGTCAGAGATTCACGGCACCGTGGCCGGTCTGCGCCGCTGGGACGGCACCAACCGCGTCGAGCACCCGATCAGCTGAGCTACCGACCGCTGCTGCCGGGGCTTGCGCCGCCGCCCGCCGTGTACGACGCCTTGCCGGTACCGGCGAGCGCCGCCGCCGGCCACGATCAGGTACTCATCCCGGATGGGTTTGTCGGCGAAGAAGTCCTCGAGGATCTCCCGGGTTCCCGCGGCATAGCGGGCCTGGGCGGACAGTGTAGTGCCCGAGACGTGCGGTGTCATCGCGTTGTTCGGCATGGTGCGCCACGGGTGATCGGCGGGCGGCGGCTGCGGGTACCACACGTCGCCGGCGTAGCCGGCCAACTGACCGCTCTTCAGCGCCGCCACAACCGCGTCGCGCACGCAGATTTCTGCGCGGGCCGTGTTGACGATGTAGGAGCCGCGCCGCATCGAGGCCAGCAGCTTGTCGTCGAACAGGTGATAGGTCTGCGGGTGCAGCGGCGCGTGGATGGACACCACATCGACCGCGCGCACCAGCGACGCAGCGTCGGGATGGTAGGTGACGCCCAGTTCTTTTCGAGCTTCTCGGGCAGTCGGCGGGTGTCGGTGTAATGCAGGCTGACGTCGAAGGGGGCCATCCGGCGCAACACGGCACGGCCGATACGGCCGGCAGCGATCACGCCCACGTCCATGCCCTCGACGTCGTAGGCGCGTTCGACGCTGTCGGCGATATTCCAGCCCCCGTCGGTCGCCCATTTGTGTGAGGGGACGAAGTTACGCACCAGCGCCAGGATCTGCATGACGGCGTGCTCGGCCACGCTGATGCTGTTACAGAAGGTGACCTCGGCGACGGTGATCCCGCGGGCAATCGCCGCGTCGAGATCGACGTGGTCCGAGCCGATCCCGGCGGTGAGGGCCAGCTTGAGCTTCTTCGCTTTGGCGATCCGCTCCGCGGTCAGATATGCCGGCCAAAACGGTTGGGAGATGACGATATCGGCGTCGGGCAGCTCGCGTTCGAATTCGGAGTCCGGGCCTTCCTTGTCGGACGTCACGACTAGTTGGTGTCCGCCGTCTTCGAGGAATTTACGCAGGCCGAGCTCACCAGACACGCAGCCCAACAGTTCACCCGGAGTGAAGTCGATCGCCGACGGGCTCGGCAAGGTCTGGCCGCCTGGGTAGCCGTGCAGCACCGGGATGCTGTCGCGCGCATAGACCGGGGGATAACCGGTGACCGGGTCGGGATACAGAACAAGCAGTACTTTGGCCATGACATCTCTCCTTTACGTTGAGGCCCTCGTTGGACTCAATCTGATGGGGTAGAAGCCCAAAATCTTTGCAGCCCAGTAGATCATCACTGTTGTCGCTTTGGCTAGGGCTCAGCCGGCAACCGCATCGCGGCGCTGGGTGAACTTGATGTCGAGACTGCGCAGGTAGGTCTGCAGCCCGGCGTCCTGAACAGGAATCAGATGCGCAGGGGTATCGGTCTCGTTGTAGTGGGCGTGCCACATGCCCGGCGGGGTGGTGAAGGCGCCGCCCGCCTGCCAGTCCACCCGGATCGGGTCGACGATCTCGCCGCGCTCGTCGAGCCGGGTGCCCAGCAAGGTGTAGCACCCGCTCGGTGGCGCATCGAGGATCAGATCCAGGGCGACCGACTGGTGCCGGTGCGGGCGCTGCTCCTGGCCGGCCGGCAGCACACCGAACATGGCCCACAGCACGTGGGTGATGGTCAGCGTCTGCTCCTGGTTGGCGTTGGCCAGTAGGACGCTGACCCGGCTCTTCTCATTAGCACCGGGGCGCGACGCGATGTCCTCGAGCTTGGAAACCGCGTCGGCGCGGCGAAACTTCGTGGGCCGGAACCTGCGGCTGGGTCGCCTCGACGCCCAGGTAGCGCAGTAGCGGCTCGTCGTGCACCCAGTACATGGCCGTCTCGGCCTCGGCGTAGAACACCGAACGGGATCCGGCGGGCAGCGTCAAAAAGTCGCCCTTTTCCCACCGGACCAGGTGGCCGTTGATCGCGGCAAAGCCCCGCCCGTAGAGCACGTAGTACAGCTGGCTGGTGGCGTTGGGGCTGGTGTCGATCTGCTCACCGGTGCGGATGCGCACGAAGTTGGCCAACAGTGCCGGGCTGGTCGCCGCACCGGTCTTGAGGCCCAGTTCCTTCGACAAATCCAACGGGACCACGCCGGTCGGCGGTCCAGGTAGATCTCAGGCCCGAACTGGACGATCGGCACCTGTGGTGCGTGTCCCGAGCCGATCGGGTTGACGGCCTTGGAGTACTCGAAATAGCGGGCGTCATCGGCCCACTCTTCGAACCGGCCCTCAAACCCGTACTCGGCGACATTGGTCATCGGCGCGGGAATCGTCGGGTCGAGATTCACCGATGCGGCAACTGAGTGGTCCGGATTCGCGATGGACATTGCGGGTCCCCTTTCAGCGTTCGTGGTGACTTGTACCTAAATAGTATCTAACTTGTATCTCAGCTGCAAGTCGCTGCTGACCAGACGGAAAATCGGGCAGGATCGTCAGTCGGGGATGAAGTCGAACCTGTCGGGGTTGGGGCCGGTTCGGCCCGATTCGCCACGGTCCAGGCCCGTGATGGCGTCCATCTCGTCGCGGTCCAGGCTGAAGTCGAAGATGTCGAAGTTCGACTTCATCCGCTCGCGGTGCACCGACTTCGGGAACACGATGTCGTCGCGCTGGATGTGCCAGCGCAGTACTACCTGCGCGGGAGTTTTGCCGTGTGCATCGGCGATGCGGGTGATGACCGCGTCGTCGAGCACTTTGCCCTGCGCGATTGGCGACCAGGCCTCCGTCGCGATCTGGTGCTCGCGGTCATAGGCGCGCACCCGCTCGTTACCGAAGTACGGGTGCACCTCGATCTGATTGACCGCGGGTACGGTCTGCGAACCCTGGGCGAGCCGGTCCAGATGCGCGACCTGGAAGTTGGATACGCCGATACTGCGTGCCCGGCCGTCCCCTGTGAATTCCTCCAGCACGTTCCACGTCGAAAGGAAGTCGCCGTCATAGAGAGTCGGCAGCGGCCAATGAATCAGAAACAGGTCGACGTAATCAGAGCCCAGCGCGCTCAATGTGGCGTCGAACGCGCGGCGCGCATCGTCCGGCCGGTGATACCCGTTGTTGAGCTTGCTGGTGACGAACACCTCACCGCGGTTCAGGCCGGCATCGCGGATCCCTTGGCCGACTTCCTTTTCATTGCCGTACATCTCGGCGGTGTCGATATGCCGGTACCCGACCTCGAGCGCAGAACGCACTGCGGCGGCGGTCTGATCCGGTTTGATCTGGAAGACGCCGAAACCCAGCTGCGGGATCGCGTTGCCGTCGTTGAGCGTGATCGATGGGACAGAACTCATGTGCGTGACCTCCTGGCGATCGCGGTGGTTGCGATAGTGGTTGTAGCTTCCCGTCACTGCGCAAGAACAAACTCGGCCTGCGAAACCACTTTGCGCCGATTGTCGACCGATGTCGCTTCTTTGGCCGAGTTGTTCAGCCCGGCAAGGTGACGCCAGGAGCGGATCGCCTGCCTGGCCAGCTCCACCACGCGACTGCCTGCGGTGTCCTCGGCGGCCCGCATGTGGGCGCGCACGGCGAATGCGATCGCGGCGTCCAGCGTCGACTGATAGTGACGCACGTTGACGAGTGTGGTCGACTCGTATGCGGCCCGGACGGCAAATGCGCCGGCGGCGTTTGACGTGGGGCTCGCCGGGCGGTCGGCGGCGCGTGCGGCACGGTCGGCGGCGTCCGAGGCGGCGATAGCAGGCATGTCGCCACGGGCGGCCTGGCGGTGCAGCTCGGCGATATCGAGGATGGCCTTCACCGCGGTGATTTTGGCGTACTGGACGACGCCCCAGACGGGGTTGGTTAGCAGTTCGGCCAGCCAGGCGTGGACGACGGCGTCGGCGACGTCGGCGGTTCCCAGGGTCTGCCAGGCGAGTTCGAGCGCGAGCACGCTGTTCTCCGGTGACAGGTAGCCGCTGGGTCCCGCCAGCAGGTCGTTGCACGACTGGACGACGATGGCCAGCGGACGGGCTGAACAGGTGGGGAAGTCCGTGATGTGCTCATCGCCGTTGATGTAGGAGATGGCGTTCATGGCGCAACCTTTACCTGTGCCCGGCTGGTGGGATCCTCGGGCCAACCTCAGCGGGTGGGTGATGCGGTCCAGATCCATTTGAGTTTCCGCGGCGGACATTGCGGGCCTCCCTCTCCAGTACACCTCTTAGATATTTGCTATGTATGACTGGAGTTTATCTTGTATCTCAGTAGCTGGACCTGCGAGATCGGTCACAGCCGTTCCTAACGAGCGGCGGCTGCATGCTGGTGTACCGTCATGTACACATGTGGGATACGGCTTAGCTGCATGAAAGGGGAGCGGTGGTGACCAAGTCGACTGGTGGTGGCCCGGGTGCGGCCAAAGACCGCGCGCACGAATACGTGAAGCGCCAGGTGCTGACCGGAGCCTTTCCGGGCGGGGAACTCATCAGCGAGGGCGAGGTTGCCGCTGCGCTCGGCATGTCGCGCACTCCGGTGCGTGAAGCCTTCTTGCGGTTGGAGGCTGAAGGGCTGCTCCGGTTGTACCCGCAGCGCGGTGCGCTCGTCGTGCCGGTTTCCTCTGAAGAGGCCCGCGCGGTCATTGAGGCCAGGCTGGTTCTAGAACAGTTCGCCGCAGGCAAAGTCATCGCACGCGGCCCCGCGGCGTGCGCAGCGGTATTCGAGCGGCTATCGGCGGAACTGCAACGGCAGCGCGATGCCGCCGCGAAATCCGATTTGCAAGGATTCGCCGACGCCGACCGCGCGTTTCACAGCGTCACCCTTCAGGAGTCGGGGAACGCCATAGTGGCCGGTTTCTACTCGTCACTGCGCGACCGTCAGACGCGAATGAACCGCGAATTGGTGATGCACGATGCAGCGAACCACGACGATCATGGACGAGCATCGCGCTATCGCCGAAGCGGTGCGCGACGGCGATCTCCAACGGACCGAGGAGGCCCTCCGGATGCACCTGGCGAGCACGATGCGCACGCTGGGGCTTGCCGTCGAGCACCCAGAGTAGGGGCGCGTGACGAAAGAGTTCCGCGTCGTCACACCTGACGCCATGATGGCTGGCTCGGGTCGACCAGCTGAACGTCGACAGGGCCAAGGCCGAAGATGGCAATAACGGCCGGATCGGGCTGGTCGGCTGGTACGCCGTCGTAGTGTGGGGTACGCGCGGTGCGCTTCACATAGCCACCGGGCCCAACCGGAACCGCATCTTGCGGCTGGAAATCATTCCCGCTGTTGACAAACCAGGTGCCGAACACCACCACCTGAATCCGGTCGGTCGCATAGGTATGCGGGGCGCTGAACCAACCCGGATTCCACTTCATCAGCACCAGATACGGCCCCGGACTGTTGAAATCTCCATACAGCATGGCCATTTCGCCGCTGTGTGGCGGCAAGTTGCCCCATGGCTCGAAACCGATGCTCTGGTAGGGCTGGACGAACGTTTCGCCGGGATCCGGGCCGGCTTCTGGTGGCGGCGCCAACTTGATGTCGCCGAGGCTGCCTGCCTTGTCACCGGCGGCGATCGCCGCCAGCAACAGTGGTCCCGCAGCCAGTAGCGATCGCCGGTCCAATCCCATACCGCTCATCAGATGCCTCCTAATACTCGCCTGAAAGAAACAATTACGCCGCGATCTTCAGCGCGCAACCGTTCGAATGCCCAGCGGACCGGCCAGACCACAGTGACTGGATGGTAGAGGCCGGTGGTCGCGTTGACGACGCGGCGAATGAGCGAAACAATCCTTACCGCGTCGCGACGATGGAGATCCACGATGGCCTTTGATCCGGCCGAGTCCGCAGCGGGCGTCCTGCGCGGCTGGGCGCACGCGATGCTCGCACATCGCCATGGCAGCGAGGTCTACCAGACCTCGACGATGGGCGCGTTGCTCGATGGCGTCTACGACGGCGACGTCACGATCCGAGAGCTGTTGCGGCACGGCGACTTCGGCCTCGGCACGTTCAACGGCCTCGACGGCGAGATGCTGGTGCTCGACGGCGTCTGCTATCAGTTGCGCGGCGACGGCAGTGCGCGGGTCGCCGATCCGGACCAACACACCCCGTTCGCAGTTGTCACCTGGTTTGACGCCGACCGCACATTCGAGGTGTCCGCGCCAGTTGACCGCGCCGAGCTCAAAGCGCGGATCGATGAGTCGCTGCAGAGCACGAACCTCATCGTCGCCGTCCGTGTCACCGGTGATTTCAGCATGATTCGCACCCGCACGGTGACCGAGCAACACCGGCCGTACCGACCGTTCACCGAGGCCACCGAAGACCAACAAGAGCTGACCTTCACCGACGTGACAGGCACGCTGGCCGGATTCCGGATGCCCGACTACGAGCAAGGCATTTCGGTGGCCGGCTACCATTCCCATTTCGTCGACGCCGAGCGTCGCCACGGCGGGCATGCCCTCGATTACCGGTTGACCCGGGGCACCGTCGAGATCGGCGTCCGTTCCGATCTGCACTTGAGTCTGCCGCGCACGCCGGAATTCCTTGCCGCCGAGTTGAACAAGGCCGACATCGACACCCAAATCCGCCGCACCGAGGGAGGAACTGACGTGAGCGGAGACGACGTGCGATCCGCCCAACGCGTGGTCGAGACGCTGTCCGCGTACGGCGTCCAATACATCTTCGGTGTGCCCGGGGCCAAGGTCGACTCCGTCTTCGACGCTCTGCTTGACGGTGGTCCCGAATTGGTGGTCTGCCGCCACGAGCAGAACGCGGCGTTCATGGCCGCCGCGGTCGGCCGGCTCACCGGAACGCCCGGCGTCGCACTGGTGACGTCCGGACCGGGCACCACCAACCTGGCCACCGGACTGATCACGGCGACCACCGAGCAGGACCCCATGGTCGCCATCTGCGGGGCTGTCGCCCGCGCCGACCGGCTCAAGCGCACCCATCAATCGATGGACGCCGTGTGCGGCGCTCAAACCCTTCACGAAATACACCGGTGAGGTCAACGACCCCGACAACGTGCCGGAAGCGGTCGCCAACGCCTTCCGCGCCGCAGTAACCCCACCTCGCGGCGCCGCCGCGGTGGTGCTCCCCGCTGATGTGTCGGCCGCTACCACGCCAGCGGCGATCGTTGAGCCGTCGCCGGTGCCGGCCGCTGGGCCCCGCGCCGGCAGGACCGAATCGCGCAGGCCGCCAACATGATTCGCGCAGCGCAGCCGCCCGGTCCTGTTTGTCGGTATCCGGGTCGGCGATCCGGAGCCGTGTGCGGCACTGCGCGAGTTGCTTGCGGCCACCGACCTGCCGGTGGTCGAGACATTCCAGGCCGCCGGTGTGGTGTCGCGCGAACTCGAGGATCACTTCGTCGGGCGCGTCGGGCTGTTCCGCAACCAGCCCGGCGACATCCTCATCAGCCATGCAGATGTTTTGGTGACGGTCGGCTTCGACCCGGTCGAATACGATCCGCGGCTGTGGAATGCGGATCCGGCCCGCACGCTGATCCACATCGACGAAATTCCGGCCGACATCGACAACCACTACCAGCCGGCGCTGGAATTGCGCGGCGACATCGCCGCGACGCTTGACCGCGATTGATCCCGGCCGCTGGCCGGGCTGCGGCTGTCAGACGACAGCCGTGACCGCCGGCATCGCCGAACAGCGCGCCGCGCTGCTGCAAATCGACGACGGAGGCACGCGCCGCCCGCAGACCGACGTCGGGCCTCAACCCGGCGGCGGTTGTGCTGAAGATCCGGGATCTGATCGACGACGACGCCACCGTCGCCTGCGATGTGGGTTCGCATTACATCTACATGGCCAGGCATTTCCGCGTTTACCAGCCTCGGCGGCTGCTGTTCTCCGATGGCCAACAGACCCTCGGGGTCGCGTTGCCGTGGGCCATGGCCGCCGCGATGGTACGGCCGGGCACCCAGGTGGTGTCGGTATCCGGCGACGGCGGATTCCTTTTCAGCGCACAGGAATTGGAGACCGCGACTCGGCTTAGGGCTGCAGCTTCACCCACATCATCATGCGGGACAACGCCTATGACATGGTCGCGTTCCAGGAACAGCTCAAGTACGGTCGCACGTCGGGGGTGCAGTTGGGCGACTACGACATCGCTCACTACGCCGCGGCGTTCGGCGCCAAAGGCATTCGGGTCGGCAGCATGACCGAATTCGAGGAGGCGCTTCACACAATCGCTGAGCCGACCCGGAGTCACCATTATCGACGCTGCTCGTCGACTACAGCCGCAACACCGAACTCTTCGCCGAGCTGCACGAGGACGTCGTCGAATGACGTCACCGCAGACCGCCTATGCTAGGCGCTGAAGAGCAAGTACAAGCCGGTGAAGGTGTAGCCGCGCTCTGCATCGTCGCCGGCTCTGCTGAGGCGCCGCTTCTCCGCATCGCTTCGCTCTGCATCGTCGCCGGCAGAAACGCGGGGCCGGCCAGTAGGAGCCAATGATGAGCCAGGTACTCGACGCGCGCACTAACCAATTGCGGTCACTCCCGGGGTCGTACTGCCTACCCCTGCTGGGTACCCACCGATGGCGGTGGCGACCACGTCACGTTTGTGCAGGTGCACACCGCTAGCCTAGCCTGGGCACCGTTGAACGCAGGCTGCGATGAGCCCGTGGCCGCTTCTGTCCGGCGTGCGTGAACAGGACAAAGACCTAAGGAGTAGCTGGTGACTCAGGCGGCGACTCGGCCAACACCCGACACCGACAGCACCGACATCCTGGCCGTCGCCCGTCACCAAGTGCTCGAGCGTGGCGAGGGGCTGGGCCAGGAGCAAGTGCTGGAGGTACTGCAGCTACCCGACGAGCGGCTTGAGGAGTTGTTGGCTCTGGCGCACGAGGTGCGGATGGCCTGGTGCGGTCCCGAGGTCGAGGTCGAGGGCATCATCAGCCTGAAAACCGGTGGCTGCCCGGAGGATTGCCACTTCTGCTCACAGTCGGGATTGTTCGCTTCGCCGGTGCGCAGCGCGTGGCTGGACATCCCCAGCTTGGTCGAGGCGGCCAAGCAGACCGCCAAGACCGGCGCTACCGAGTTCTGCATTGTCGCCGCGGTGCGCGGACCCGACGAGCGCCTGCTGGCCCAAGTGGCTGCGGGTATCGAGGCGATCCGCGATGCCGTCGACATCCAGATCGCGTGCTCGCTGGGCATGCTGAGCGCCGAACAGGTCGACCGGCTCGCCGCGATGGGCGTGCACCGTTACAACCACAACCTGGAGACTGCCCGTTCCTTCTTCCCTAACGTCGTCACCACCCATAGCTGGGAAGAGCGCTGGCAGACGCTGTCGATGGTGCGCGAGGCCGGTATGGAGGTGTGCTGCGGAGGCATTCTCGGCATGGGCGAGACCGTCGAGCAGCGCGCAGAGTTCGCCGCCAACCTCGCCGAGCTGGACCCCGACGAGGTCCCGCTGAACTTCCTCAACCCGCGGCCGGGCACACCGTTCGGCGACCTCGACGTGCTGCCGGCCAGCGAGGCGCTCAAGGCAGTGGCCGCATTCCGGCTGGCCTTGCCCCGCACCATGCTGCGCTTCGCCGGCGGTCGCGAAATCACGCTGGGCGACCTCGGCGCCAAACAAGGCATTCTGGGCGGCATCAACGCCGTGATCGTCGGCAACTACCTCACCACCTTGGGACGGCCCGCCGAAGCCGATCTTGAGCTACTCGAGGATTTGCAGATGCCGATCAAGGCGCTCAACGCCAGCCTGTAGAACGAGAAATTGATGGTCCGTGATCTGCCTGCGCCGGTCGGTGCGGGCATCTACAACATCTTTACGGGTGAACCGCGCACCGGCGCTGTGCGCGGCGACGATTCTGCCGAGAGCCCGGTGCCGACGGCGGCGCGGCTCGGTCTGGAGCCGCCCCGGTTCTGCGCCGAATGCGGCCGTCGGATGGTGGTACAGGTTCGGCCCGACGGGTGGTGGGCGAAGTGTTCGCGGCACGGGATGGTGGACTCGGCCGAACTGGAGGCACACCGATGACCGACGTCCCGACTGTCAGCGTGCCACGAACTTCTCGACGGCGGGCGGCCATCACGGTCGCGGTGGGGTTGCTGCCCGTGGGTGTGCTCATCGGCGGACTCTGGGCGTGGCTTGTCCCGCCTATCCACGGTGTGGTGGCGTTGACCCATAACGGTGAGCGTTTGCAGGACTACCTGGGCAACGAACCCGATCATTTCTTCGTCGCAGCGTTCCTGATGCTCGGGTTGCTGAACGTCGTTGCGGCAGTGGCAGCGGTGCTGGCCTGGCAGTGGCGGCCGCATCGCGGGCCCGGGATGGTCGCCGGGCTGTGCACCGGTGTGGTGATCGCGGCCGGCGCCGCGGTCGGCGTCGGTGTGCTGCTGGTCCACCTGCGCTACGGCGCAGTCAATTTCGCCGCGGTGCCGGTGAGCCACGAGCACCCGCTGTACTACTTCATTGAGGCGCCGCCGGTGTTCTTCGGGCCTTCTCGGCTGCAAATCGCCTGCACCCTGCTGCTGCCGGCCGCCACCGCCGCCCTGGTGTACGCGACACCGGCCGCGGCCACCGCGCGGGATGATCTCGGCGGCTATCCGGCCGTCGATACGGTTTATCCGCAGGCTGAAGACGCGCCGTCATAGCGGGCGGCGGTGCACCGACTTTCCGGTGATCACCTTCGCCGCGATCACGGCCAGTCGGGCCATGCCGACGTAGGTGGCCGGGTTGAACATCGTCGGCCATTTCGTTCTGACCAGATGATCGCTCAGCGGTCGGCGCGCGAACCGGTCCTGCAGCCAGCGCAACGCCATCGGCGCCGAAAGCGGGTGCAGCAGCAGGTGCTCGTTGAACGCATCGCGGTGGTAGGTGACAGCAGCGCCGCCCGCCATGTAGGCGTCAGCCAGCTTATCGATGTCCTCGACGGCGATCAGATAGTCGTGCACGGCCTGCACGATCAGAACCGGCGGAGTCGGCACCTTGGCGCCCAACCTGATGCTGTCGAAGACGTACTGAACCTCGGGCATCGTCAGGATTTCTTCGAGCGGCCGGTCCAAATAGATGCCGACGTCCTTTTTGGCCATCCGGATGACCGCGCCCACCGTCGTCATCCCTTCCAACCGCTGCAGCAGCGCGCGTCCCTCCTCGCTGGCGTGCTCCTTGATCACCCGGTCCAAATCGGGGTAGATGTGAGTCAGCGCGGCGATGACCATGGCCGGCAGACCAGCCAGCACGCCGCCGTTGAGCCGACGGAAGGTACGGCCGAGGTCGCCGACCGGTGACCCGAGGACTGCGCCGACGATGTCCAGTTCCGGCGCGTAATCCGCACACAGCTCAGCGGCCCAGGCCGTCGCCAGCCCGCCACCGGAGTAGCCCCACAATGCCACCGGCGCCGACGGCGACAGTCCGAGCCGCTCGGCGCTCAACGCGGCCCGCACTCCGTCGAGAATACAGTGACCGGGTTCGTAGGGGGCGCCCCACGTTCCGCTCCGGCCTTCGTGATCGGGTATCGACACCGCCCAGCCCTCGGCCAGGGCGGCGGTGATCAGCAGAAGTTCCAGCTGCGCCAGCGAGCCCACGGCCTGCGCGCGTCGCCGCAACGCATAGGACGGAAAGCAACGGGATGAGACCGCGTCGATTGCGCACTGATACGACAACACCGGGCAGGGACGTTCGGGAGCGGCATCGGCCGGGACGATCACCGTCGTCACCGTTGCTTCCGGCATGCCGTTCATGTCCGTCGTCCGGTACAGCAGCTGAGTGGCCATGGTCCGCTGCGGGATCAGACCCAGAAACGCCAGCTCCACGTCGCGCGAACGCAGCACCGTGCCGGGCGTGGCGTGCTGATAACCGGGCGGCGGCTGGTGGAACTGGTCGTCTGACGGCAGCAGCGGGCGGGCCTTGGCCTGCAATTCCTCATGTGGCGCACGCCCGATCCATTCCGCACCGGTTGCGCTCGCAAGGTTGCCAATGTCCATCGGGGCATTGTCGCTTGAGAGGCCACTAAGAATCCAGTCGGCCCGCCGGAAAGCGCAATTCAGGTGGAGCCGGGCGGGCGCAGTGCGGCGAACTCGTCGGTGACCCGCAACTGTGAATCGGTGAAGCGGTACAGCGCCGCCGGGCGGCCGCCGCTGCGTCCGGACTGCGCGACGGTGCCGGTCGGGCTGATGACGCCACGACGGGCCAGCACGCGCTGCAGGTTGGTGGTGTCGACCTGATAGTCCAGCGCGGCACCGTAGATGTCGCGCAGCGTCGACAAAGCGAATTCGGTTGGCGCCAAAGCGAATCCGATGTTGGTGTAGGACATCTTGGCGGCCAGTCGGGTCCGGGCGTGGGCGACCATCGGGCCATGGTCGAAGGCCATCGGCGGCAACGCAGAAACCGGGTGCCAGCAGGTGTCGGGCGGCAGTTCCGGGACGGCGGGGGAGGGCACCAAGCCGAGGAAGGTCGACGCGATCGTGCGGGTGCCGGGCACTCGTTCGGGTTCGGAGAACACCGCGAGCTGCTCCAGATGAGCGACTTCCCGCAGGTCAACCTTCTCGGCCAGCTGACGCCGCACCGACGTCGTCATGTCCTCGTCATGGCGCAGCCGACCGCCGGGCAGCGACCATGCACCACGCTGCGGGTCGCGGGCGCGTTGCCACAGCAGAACGCTGAGCTCGGGCGTCTGGCTCTTGGGGTCCGGCCCGAGACCGCGAACCTGGAACACGACAGCGAGCACTTCGTGGGCAGTGCTACCATGGGCCATGTTTTCGATTGTAAGTCGAAAACCGGGTCGGGGTCGAAAGGAACGGCGATGACGGTCCTGAATCGCACGGGCTCGCTGTCAAAAGACCTGGCAAGCGATCTGGCCGCGGACATCACCAGTACACCCACCGGTTACGCCGGCGTCGAGGGTGACGAGCTCTGGGCGGCCGAGGTTCGTCGGCTGGCCACGCTGCGCAACGCCACCATCCTGGCGCACAATTACCAGCTTCCGGCCATCCAGGATGTCGCGGACCATGTCGGCGACTCGCTTGCGCTGTCCCGGATCGCCGCCGAGGCGCCCGAGGAAACCATCGTGTTCTGCGGCGTGCACTTCATGGCCGAGACCGCGAAAATCCTCAGCCCGGAAAAGACCGTGCTCATCCCGGATCAGCGGGCCGGGTGCTCGCTGGCCGACTCGATCACGCCCGACGACCTGCAGGCCTGGAAAGACGAACACCCCGGCGCCGTCGTCGTCTCCTACGTCAACACCACCGCCGCGGTCAAAGCACTCACCGACATCTGCTGCACCTCGTCCAACGCCGTCGACGTGGTCTCTTCCATCGACGCGGACCGCGAGGTGTTGTTCTGCCCCGACCAGTTCCTCGGGGCGCACGTGCGCCGGATGACGGGTCGAGACAACGTGCACGTGTGGGCCGGCGAGTGCCACGTGCACGCCGGAATCAACGGCGACGAGCTCACCGAACAGGCCCGCAAGCACCCCGATGCCGAGCTGTTCGTCCACCCGGAGTGCGGTTGTGCGACATCGGCGCTGTACCTGGCCGGCGAGGGCGCCTTCCCGCAGGACCGGGTCAAGATCCTGTCGACCGGCGGCATGCTGGACGCCGCGCGCACCACCCACGCCCGTCAGGTGTTGGTCGCCACCGAGATCGGGATGCTCTATCAGCTGCGCAACGCCGCCCCAGGCGTCGACTTCCGCGCGGTCAACGATCGCGCGTCGTGCAAGTACATGAAGATGATCACCCCCGCGGCGCTGCTGCGTTGTCTGGTGGAGGGTGCCGACGAAGTCCAGGTCGATGCGCAGACGGCTGAGCGGGCGCGGGACAGCGTGCAGCGGATGATCGCGATCGGCCAGCCCGGCGGCGGCGAATGAGTATCCGTCCGGCTTGGCAGGAGAGTGCCGATGTCGTCGTGATCGGCACCGGCGTAGGCGGTTTGGCCGCCGCGCTGGCCGCGCACCGGGCCGGCCGTCGGGTCGTCGTGCTGAGCAAGGCGGGCCGCAAGCCGGGTGGCACGGCCACGCACTACGCGCAGGGCGGGATCGCGGTGGTGTTGCCGGATACCGACGACTCTGTCGATGCGCACCTCGCCGACACCCTCGCCGCCGGCGCCGGGCTGTGCGATCCCGACGCGGTGACATCGATCGTCGCCGACGGCTACCGGGCTGTGACCGAATTGGTCAGCGACGGAGCACGATTCGATGAGTCGTCGGCGGGCGGCTGGGCGTTGAGCCGCGAGGGCGGGCACTCCCGGCGGCGAATCGTGCACGCCAACGGCGACGCCACCGGCGCGGAGGTGCAACGCGCCCTCGACCATGCGGCGGACACACTGGACATCCGCACCAAACACACCGCGCTGCGACTGCTGCACGACGCGGGTTCGGTGACCGGGGTGCTGGTCGCCAGTCGGCGGGGGGTCGGCATCGTCCATGCGCCGTCGGTGATCCTGGCCACCGGCGGACTCGGGCATCTTTACGGCGCGACCACCAACCCTGACGGCTCGACCGGCGATGGGGTCGCGCTGGCGCTGTGGGCCGGTGTCGCGGTGAGCGACCTCGAGTTCATTCAGTTCCACCCGACGATGTTGTTCGACGGGCATGGTGGCGGCCGCCGACCGCTGGTCACCGAGGCTATTCGTGGTGAAGGCGCGATTTTGCTTGACAGCCAGGGTAATTCGGTGACCGCGGGCGTGCACCCGATGGGCGATCTGGCGCCACGCGATGTGGTAGCCGCCGCTATCGATTCCCGCCTGCGCGCAACCGGCGAGGAGTGCGTCTACCTCGACGCCCGCGGTATCGAAGATTTCCGGCGCCGCTTCCCGACCGTCTACGCCGCGTGCCGGGCGGCCCGCATCGACCCGGTTCGCCAACCCATCCCGGTAGTCCCGGGTGCGCACTACAGCTGCGGCGGCGTGGTGACCGACGTCCACGGGCAGACCGAACTGCCCGGCCTGTTCGCCGCGGGCGAGGTCGCCCGAACCGGGATGCACGGCGCCAACCGGCTGGCATCCAACAGTCTGCTGGAAGGCCTGGTCGTCGGGAGCCGAGCGGGACGGGCCGCGGCTGCACACGCCGGGTGGGTCGGGCGGGTACGTGCCACCGCAGTCGAGTCGACCGGTCACGCGGTGCTGGCCCGCAGCGACCTGCAGCGGGCGATGAGCCGCGATGCCTCGGTGGCGCGTGACGCCGATGGCCTGCACCGGTTGATCGACACGCTGTCAGCAGCGCCGGTGGGAGCCGTCGCCACTCGCGCCGGTCTCGAAGACGCCGCGCTGACCGTCACCGCTCGCGCGGTGGCGGCGGCCGCGCTGGCCCGCGAGGAGAGCCGGGGGTGTCACCACCGGACCGAATACCCCGATGCGGCCGCCACGCCGGCGCGCAGCCTCATCGTCCGGCTGGCCGATGACGACAGCGCTCAGGTAGTGGAGCCGGTAGCGGTCTGCTGATGGCCCTCTCGGAAGGCGAGCTCGTCGAGGCTCGCGCCACGATCGGCCGCGCGCTCGACGAGGATCTGCGCTACGGGCCCGACGTCACGACGGCCGCGACCGTGCCCGATGATGCGACGACCACCGCGGCGCTGATCACCCGCGAGTCCGGTGTGGTCGCCGGGGTGGACATTGCACTGCTGGTGCTCGACGAGGTACTCGGCACCGACGGCTACCGGGTGCTCGACCGTGTCGACGACGGCGCGCGGCTGCAGCCAGGGGACTCGCTGTTGACGGTCGAGGCTCAGATGCTCGGCCTGCTGACCGCCGAACGGACCTTGCTCAACCTGGTGTGCCACCTGTCCGGGATCGCCACCGCCACAGCGGCGTGGGTCGACGCGGTGCACGGCACCAACGCGAAGATCCGCGACACCCGCAAGACGCTGCCTGGTCTGCGAGCCCTGCAGAAGTACGCGGTCCGCGTCGGCGGCGGCGTCAACCACCGGCTCGGCTTGGGTGACGCGGCGCTGATCAAGGACAACCACGTCGCCGCGGCGGGATCGGTGGTCGCAGCGCTGCGCGCCGTGCGTGCCGCGGCCCCCGATCTGCCGTGCGAGGTCGAAGTGGACTCGCTCGAGCAGCTCGACGATGTGCTGGGCGAAGGAGCCGAGTTGGTGCTCCTCGACAATTTTCCGGTCTGGCAGACGCAGATCGCGGTGCAACGCCGCGATGCCCGCTCGCCGGCAACCAAATTGGAGTCTTCAGGCGGGCTTTCGCTGGAGAGCGCTGCGGATTACGCGGGAACGGGTGTGGATTATCTTGCTGTCGGGGCGCTCACCCACTCGGCGCGAGTGCTCGACATCGGTCTGGACATCTGACATCCCTCGGTCCGAAGTCAACAACGAGCGCTCATGGCTTGACACAGTCCAACAGGATGAAACTCGGATACCTGAGGAAATCGTCCCAATAGGCGGGTTCGTCACCTAGGGCGGGTGACACCTCGGGCGTGTGCACTCCAAAGTCCCGGAAACCCGTTTGGGTGAAGGCAGACTCATAGGCGCCGATCGGCATGTAGTAATTCTCGATCTCAAGCGTCGAATCCTCCAGCAGCAAGATCACTTTGGTCGGTGCACCCTCGAAGACACGATCGGCGAGCGACAGCTGGAAGCCGTACTTACGGTAGTCGGGCGCCGGGTCGAAGTCGTACACCGCAGGGTTGTTGATCACGGTGACAAGGCGCCCACCGGAGCTGAGCCGGCTCGCCAGCCCCCGGCACATCTGCACGAGTTCAGCTCGGGTTTGCGCGTACACCAGCAGCCAGGCGCTGACGACGAGGTCGAAATCCACTTGCCCGACCACGGCCCGGGCATCTTCGACGCAATATTCGATACCGAGCGGGTGACGCGCTTCCTGCTCACGAGCCAAGTCGATCATCCGCTCGGAAATGTCGATTCCTACCACCTCTGCAGCACCGGCATCGCTCAGCATTCGCGTGAAATGCCCTTCACCACACGCGGCATCGAGCACTCTTTTCCCCTCGACATCGCCGATCAGCTTCAGGAATGAATAGGCTTCCGTCCGCGAACGCCAGGGCTGAGCCTTGGCTTGCTGATACTGCTCTGCAATCCGAGATTGGTTGTAGTCGGTGACCATGATGTCCTGGCTTTCCGTAGCGGAACGAAAGCTGGGGTAGATATCCACGCGATTCCCCAGACTAGCCATCCCAAGCTAAGCGTCCCGGCGGTCGTGATCTAGCGGCGAAGCAAGCGCCGGGCCGCCGGTTTGGCTGCGGTGAGCGCGCCCGCATCGCCGGCGGTGCGCGATAAGATCAGCGCCCCCTCGATCAACGAGATCACCGCAACAGCAATGTTTTTCGCTTCGGCCACCGGCCAGCCTTCGGCGTGCAGCCGGTCTTCGATCGCCCTGCACCAGCCGGCGAAGGCGCGCGCCGACGCCTCGCGCACCAGTGGACTGGCATTCACCGACTCGGTGGCAATCGGCTCGATAGGGCAGCCGTCGCGTTGATCGGCGCTCAGCCCAGCGCCCAGCAAATCGACCCACTGATCAACGATGTCGGCCACCGGCAGACCGCCGGCCAGAAATCTGCGCAGCAGTTGCTCGATGGCGGCCCCGGCGCCATCGACGACGGCGGCGGCCAGTTGCTGTTTGCCCTGCGGAAAGTGGTGATACAGCGAGCCGGGCTTGACACCTGCCTCGTCGAGGATCTGGTTGAGCCCAGTTGCGGCGTAGCCCTGACGGCGGAACAGGGTGGCCGCGCTGTCGATCAACGCGGCCCGGCTGCGATCGGGTCTCGGCACATGATTGACAATACTTGAATAATCACTCAAGAATGCAGTGATGAGGCAGCTGACGTTCGCCGAGCCCGGCCGATACGCATGGCGCGAGGCACCCGACCCAAAGATCACGGCGCCGGGACAAGCGCTGGTCAGACCCTTGCTGGTGGCGTGCTGCGACCTCGACGTCGCGGTCGCGCGTGGCGCAGCCCCGCTGCCGCCCGGGTATGCGGTCGGACACGAAGGATTAGCGGAGGTCGTCGCGGTCGGCGACGCTGTTGCGAGTGTTGGGGTGGGCGACCGGGTCGTCGTGCCGTTCCAGATCAGCTGCGGGACCTGCCGCGAATGCCGCCGCGGCGTGACCAGTTCGTGCGGGTCGGTGCCGCTGATGGCGATGTATGGATTGGGTCCGCTGGCCGGTCTCGACGGCGGCGGCTTCATGTCCGATCTGGTGCTGGTGCCCTACGCCGACGCGATGCTGATTCCGCTTCCGGCGACCGTCGACCCGATCGCCGTCGCCTCGCTCTCGGACAACATTCCCGATGGCTGGCGCGCGGTCGGCCCGTTCCGGGCGGAGCTGGCCGGCCTCGACCTGGCCGACCGTCGCGTGCTGGTGATCGGCCGGCTGTCGATCGGGATGTATGCGGCGGCTCTCGCGGCGGCGCTCGGCTGTCATGTCGACTACGTCGACACCGACCCGAGCCGCCTCGCTGCGGCGGAAAAACTCGGCGCGGTCGTGCACGATGCGGCCAAACCGGACAAATCCTGGGACCCCTATCCGGTCACCGTGCACACGTCCGGCGATCCGTCGCTGCTGGCCGCGACGTTGCGGGCGACCTGGCCAGACGGGGTGTGCACCGACACCGGGATCTACTTCCAGGCAGGCGTCGAAATACCAATGCTGCAGGCTTACACCCGAGGTGTGCGATTCGTCACCGGGCGGGTCAGCGCCCGCGCCGTCATCCCGGAAATCCTGGAGTTGCTCGCGGGCGGCTGCGATCTGTCCCCGGTCGTCGACCGCGTCGTGGCATGGGAGGACGCGCCATCGGTCTGGCCGACGATGACCGGCAAAACGGTGTTCAGCCGGACTTAGCCGCGTGACGATGCGGGCCGGTCAACCGGCCCGAGGAGGAGGGCGGCCATCTGGCTTAAGCGATATCGGCGACGAAGACCCCGACCCGTCCGATCTGCTGACGGGCCAACCAGGGCAGCCCCTTTCCGTCGCTTCCGGCGGGCAGGACGCGCGGGTTCGTGATGTGGACGTCCTTGCGGATGAAGTGCACGTCGGCTTCACCCGCAGCCAGCACATTTTTGACCCAATCGGTTTTGCCGTGGGCCAGTCCGATCGCCAGCACGTTGCCCTTGCGGTAGGCGGTCACGATGGTTTCGTACTGCTTGCCGGATGTGCGGCCACGGTGCTTGATGACCGAGAACGTCGGAAGGTAGCGCGCGATCGGCTTGACCGCTGGGTTGAAGTACTTGATTTGGAAGCTCTCAAACCAGGGCGGGAAGATCATCGGAATGCCCGGGGCGTTGTTGGGATGGTCCTTTCGGGACATGGCGACTCCGTTTTCGTCGGGTGCGGTCACTGTACCGGCCCGATATGCAGTTGCTCTGTTCTGGGACAATGGTTGGCGTGAACGTTATGGCACGCATCGACTTGCGGGGCGCTGACTTGTCCGCCGCCCGGCTGCGGGCGGCGTTGCCCCGCGGCGGAGTGGACGTAGAGGCTGCCCTGCCCACGGTTCGTCCGATCGTCGACGCGGTCGCTGATCGTGGCGCCGAGGCCGCGCTGGAGTACGGCGAGTCGTTGGATGGGGTGCGGCCGCCGACGGTCCGGGTGCCGAGCGCCGAGTTGGACGCTGCGCTGGCCGGCCTGGACCGCGATGTCCGGTCCGCGTTGGAGGTGGCGATCGAACGCACCCGCGCCGTGCACGCCGACCAGCGCCGCTCCGACTCCACGACGACGCTGGGTGATGGCGCCACCGTCACCGAGCGGTGGGTTCCGGTCGAGCGGGTCGGGCTGTACGTGCCCGGCGGCAACGCGGTGTACCCGTCCAGCGTGGTGATGAACGTTGTACCGGCGCAGGCTGCCGGCGTCGGCTCGCTGGTGGTGGCCAGCCCGCCGCAGGCGCAGTCGCAAGGTCGCTACGGGGCTCGTTTCAAAGGCCTACCGCATCCGACGATCCTGGCCGCCGCCCGGCTGCTCGGCGTCGACGAGGTGTGGGCGGTCGGCGGGGCGCAGGCGGTGGCGCTGCTGGCCTACGGCGGTGTGGACACCGACGGTGCCGAGCTGTTACCGGTCGACATGATCACCGGGCCGGGCAACATCTACGTCACTGCGGCCAAACGGCTCTGCCGCTCGCGGGTGGGCATCGACGCCGAAGCCGGGCCGACCGAGATCGCCATCCTGGCCGACCACACCGCCGACCCGGCGCATGTCGCCGCCGATCTGATCAGCCAGGCCGAGCACGACGAAATGGCCGCCAGCGTCCTGGTGACGCCCAGCGCGGACCTCGCCGATGCCACCGACGCCGAGCTGACCGCCCAGCTGGAGACCACCGTGCATCGTCAGCGGGTGACGACCGCGCTTGCCGGCCGTCAGTCGGCCATCATTCTGGTCGACGACATCGACGCCGGCATCCGTACCGTCAACGCCTACGCCGCCGAACATTTGGAGATCCAGACCGCCGATTCGGATCAGGTTGCGGCTCAGATCCTTTCGGCCGGCGCCATCTTCGTCGGTCCGTATTCGCCGGTCAGCCTCGGCGACTACTGCGCCGGCTCCAACCACGTGCTGCCGACGGCGGGCAGCGCCGCGCATTCCAGCGGCCTGTCGGTGCAGACCTTCCTGCGCGGCATCCACGTCGTCGACTACACCGAGGCGGCGTTGAAAGATGTTGCGGGGCATGTCATCACGCTGGCGGAGGCCGAAAACCTGCCCGCGCACGGTGAGGCGATACGGCGGAGGTTCGGACAATGACCGACCGCCCGTCACTCGATGACTTGCCGCTGCGTCACGACTTGCGCGGCAAATCACCCTACGGCGCACCGCAGTTGGCGGTTCCGGTTCGGCTGAACACCAACGAGAACCCGCACCCGCCCAGCAGGGCGCTCGTCGACGACGTCGTCGCATCGGTGCGCGATGCGGCCGTCGATCTGCACCGCTATCCCGACCGCGACGCGGTCGCGCTGCGCACCGACCTGGCCGGCTACCTCAGCGTGCAGACTGGTGTTCGGCTCGGAGTGGAAAACCTCTGGGCGGCAAATGGGTCCAACGAGATCCTGCAGCAGCTACTGCAAGCCTTCGGCGGTCCGGGACGCAGCGCGATCGGCTTCGTTCCGTCGTATTCGATGCACCCGATCATCTCCGACGGCACCCACACCGAATGGATCCAGACGGGTCGCGCCGCGGACTTCAGCCTCGACGTCGATGCCGCGGTCGCCGCGATCGCCGACCGCAAGCCCGACGTGGTGTTCCTCGCCAGCCCCAACAATCCGACGGGGCAGAGTGTTTCGCTGCTCGACCTGCGCCGGCTGCTGGATGCGACAGCCGGGATCGTGATCGTCGACGAAGCCTACGGCGAGTTCTCTTCGCGGCCCAGCGCCGTGGCGCTGGTCGGGGAGTACCCGACCAAGCTTGTCGTGACCCGCACCATGAGCAAGGCGTTTGCCTTCGCCGGGGGACGGCTGGGGTACCTGATCGCCACCCCGGCGGTGATCGAGGCGATGCTGTTGGTGCGGCTGCCATACCATCTGTCCTCGATCACACAGGCCGCAGCGCGAGCGGCGCTACGGCACGCCGACGATACGTTGGGCAGTGTGGCGACGTTGATAGCCGAGCGCGAGCGGGTGACAACGGCGTTGACCGGCATGGGTTTTCAGGTTGTTCCCAGCGACGCCAACTTTGTGTTGTTCGGGCGGTTCGCCGACGCGCCCAGCACCTGGCAGCGTTACCTCGACGCCGGGATCCTGATTCGCGACGTGGGCATCACCGGGTATCTGCGGGCGACGACGGGATTGGCCGCGGAGAACGACGCATTCCTGTCGGCCAGTGCAGATCTGGCTGCCACCGAACTGGCCCAGCCGTTAGGAGCGTCATGACCGCCGGTCGCCACGCACGCGTTGAGCGCGTCACCAAAGAATCCGACATCGTCGTCGAGCTCGACCTCGACGGCACGGGAGTCGTCCAGGTCGACACCGGTGTTCCGTTCTACGACCACATGCTGACCGCCCTGGGCAGCCACGCCAGCTTCGATCTGACCGTGCGCGCCAAGGGAGATGTCGAGATCGAAGCGCATCACACCATCGAGGACACCGCGATCGTGCTCGGTCAGGCACTGGGGCAAGCACTCGGTGACAAGAAGGGTATCCGCCGGTTCGGCGACGCCTTCATCCCGATGGACGAGACATTGGCGCACGCGATCGTCGACGTCTCCGGGCGGCCCTACTGCGTGCACACCGGCGAGCCGGATCACCTACGGCACACCACGATTGCCGGTAGCTCAGTGCCGTACCACACCGTGATCAACCGGCACGTGTTCGAGACGCTGGCGAACAACGCCCGCATCGCGTTGCACGTCCGCGTCCTCTACGGTCGCGACCCGCACCACATCACCGAGGCCCAGTACAAGGCCGTCGCCCGGGCGTTGCGTCAAGCGGTCGAAGCCGACCCGCGGGTGTCCGGCGTGCCGTCCACCAAAGGCGCCCTGTGAGAACCAAATCCGTTGTGGTCCTGGACTACGGCTCAGGCAACCTGCGCTCAGCGCAGCGTGCGCTGCAGCGGGTCGGTGCCTCGGTTGAGGTGACGGCTGACCTCGGGGCCGCCGCGGCCGCCGACGGGTTGGTGGTCCCGGGTGTCGGCGCCTTCGAGGCGTGCATGACCGGGCTGCGGGAGATCGCCGGAGAGCGGGTGATCGCCGAGCGGATCGCCGCCGGGCGACCGGTGCTGGGTGTGTGTGTCGGCATGCAGATCATTGTTCGCCCGCGGTGTCGAGTTCGGGGTGGAGAGCAACGGCTGCGGCCAGTGGGCCGGTGCCGTGACTCGCTTGGACGCGCCGGTGATCCCGCACATGGGCTGGAATGTCGTGGCGGCCGCGCCCGGCAGCGCGCTGTTCAAAGGCTTGGACGCCGACGCCAGGTTCTACTTCGTGCACTCCTACGCCGCCCAGCGGTGGGAAGGCGGGCCCGAGGCGCTGCTGACCTGGGCCACCCACGGGGTCCCGTTCCTGGCAGCGGTCGAGGACGGGCCGCTGGCCGCCACCCAGTTCCACCCGGAGAAGAGCGGGGATGCCGGGGCGGCCGTGCTGAGCAATTGGGTTGAGGGGTTATGACGTGTCGTTGATTTTGTTGCCCGCCGTCGACGTGGTCGAGGGCCGGGCGGTGCGCTTGGTGCAGGGCCGGGCCGGCAGCGAAATCGAATACGGCTCAGCGCTGGACGCTGCGCTGGGTTGGCAACGCGACGGCGCCGAGTGGGTGCATCTGGTCGATTTGGACGCGGCGTTTGGCCGCGGATCCAACCGGGAGCTACTGGCCGAGGTCGTCGGCAAGCTCGACGTGCAGGTCGAACTCTCCGGTGGTATTCGCGACGACGACTCGTTGGCGGCGGCATTGGCGACCGGATGCGCTCGGGTCAACCTCGGCACGGCGGCGTTGGAAAACCCCCGGTGGTGCGCGCAGGTGATCGCCGAGCACGGCGAGAAGGTCGCGGTCGGCCTGGACGTGCAAATCGTCGACGGGAATCATCGGCTGCGCGGCCGCGGCTGGGAGACCGACGGTGGAGATCTGTGGGAAGTGCTGGAACGCCTTGACAGCGAAGGATGTTCGCGGTTCGTCGTCACCGATGTCACCAAGGACGGCACGCTGACCGGGCCCAACCTCGAATTGCTTCGCGCGGTCGCCGAGCGCACCGACATCCCGGTGATCGCCTCCGGCGGCGTGTCGAGCCTCGACGATTTGCGCGCCATCGCCACGCTGACCGATAGTGGCGTCGAGGGTGCGATTGTCGGCAAGGCGCTCTACGCCGGACGATTCAGTTTGCCGCAGGCACTGGCAGCGGTAGCGGGCTAGGGCCGCAATGGATCTCGACGCGCTGGTGGCCGAGGCGTCGGCGATCCTCGATGCCGCCGCGAAGCCGTTCATCGCCGGTCATCGCGCGGATTCCGCGGTCAGCAAGCGCGGCGACGATTTCGCCACCAAAGTCGATCTGGCCATCGAGCGCCAGGTGGTCGACGCGCTGGTGTCGGCAACCGGAATCCCGGTGCACGGCGAGGAGTTCGGCGGCGCGGACCTCGACTCGCCATGGGTCTGGGTGCTCGACCCGGTCGACGGAACGTTCAACTACGCCGCCGGGTCGCCGATGGCCGCGATCCTGCTGGGCCTGCTGCACGACGGCGATCCGGTGGCGGGCCTGACGTGGTTGCCGTTCATGGGCGAGCGCTACGCCGCGGTGTCGGGCGGTCCGGTGCTGAAGAACGGTGTGCCGCAGCCACCGTTGGCCCCATCGGACCTGAACCACGCGATCATCGGTGTCGGAACCTTCAACGCCGACTCGCGCGGCCGGTTTCCCGGGCGCTACCGGTTGGCGGTGCTCGAAGAGCTCAGCCGCGTGTCGTCGCGGTTGCGGATGCACGGCGCCACCGGCATCGACCTGGCCTATGTTGCCGACGGGGTTCTCGGCGGTGTCCATCAGTTTCGGCGATCACGTGTGGGATCACGCCGCCGGCGTGGCCCTGGTGCGGGCCGCGGGCGGCATCGTCACCAACCTGGCCGGCGAAGACTGGACCCCCGATTCGCGTTCTGCGTTGGCCGCCGCCCCGGGCGTGCACGCCCAGCTACTCGAGATGCTGCGCACGGTAGGACGACCGGATGAGTACTGAATCCTCTTGCGGCACAAGCCTTGCGGTGCGAGTGATCCCCTGCCTGGATGTCGACGACGGTCGGGTGGTCAAGGGTGTCAACTTCGAGAACCTGCGGGATGCGGGCGATCCCGTGGAGCTCGCCGCCGCCTACGACGCCGAGGGTGCCGACGAACTGACCTTTCTCGACGTGACCGCGTCGTCGTCGGGACGGGCCACCATGCTCGAGGTGGTTCGCCGCACCGCCGAGCAGGTGTTCATCCCGCTGACCGTCGGCGGTGGGGTGCGGACGGTCGCCGACGTCGACGTGTTGTTGCGGGCCGGAGCGGACAAGGTGTCGATCAACACCGCCGCCATCGCGCGCCCGGATCTGCTGGCCGAGATGGCGGCCCAATTCGGGTCGCAGTGCATCGTGTTGTCGGTCGATGCCCGCACGGTGCCGGCCGGCTCGGCCCCGACACCGTCGGGCTGGGAGGTCACCACCCACGGCGGGCGGCGCGGTACCGGCATCGACGCGGTCGAGTGGGCGGCCCGGGGTGCCGAGTTGGGGGTGGGTGAGATCCTGCTCAATTCGATGGATGCCGACGGCACCCGGGCCGGCTTCGACCTGCCGATGTTGCGGGCGGTTCGTGCGGCGGTGACGGTGCCGGTGATTGCCAGTGGCGGCGCAGGTGCGGCCGAACATTTCGCGCCTGCGGTGGCTCGCGGGCGCCGATGCGGTATTGGCCGCCAGCGTGTTTCACTTCCGGCAGTTGACGATCGGGCAGGTGAAAGAGGCCATGGCCGCAGAAGGGATCACCGTGCGATGACGCTCGATCCCGCCATCGCGGCGCGCCTCAAGCGCAACGCCGACGGACTGTTCACCGCCATCGTGCAGGAGCGCAGCAGCGGCGACGTGTTGATGGTCGCCTGGATGGATGACGAGGCGCTGGCCCGCACCCTGGAAACCCGCGAGGGCACCTACTTTTCGCGGTCCCGCGGTGCGCAGTGGGTCAAGGGCGCCACGTCCGGCCACACCCAGCATGTGCATTCGGTGCGGCTGGACTGCGACGGCGACGCGGTGCTGTTGGTGGTCGATCAGGTCGGCGGCGCCTGTCACACTGGCGACCACAGCTGCTTCGACGCCGACGTGCTGCTAGAGCCCGACGACTGACAGCCGGAGACATCCGCTCGAGGCGGCGCTGACTGCATCGTTCATTTTCTTAACGATGTTTGCTGGGCGCATGCGATTACCGGCCGTCGTCGGCGGACAAAGTATTCACGGCAACGTCAACGACACGTTCTGAGCGCGCCGATTGCACGTTGTGTGAGGTTTGGGCGTCCTCCTATTCTGCCGGTTGATCCAACTATAACCGCCGCGACCGGTAGACCGGGATTCTGGTGGCCCAAGTGCCAGCAAATATACGACGGTCTGCGTGGATGTCATGGCGAACCGGCAAGGGTGTTGCTAGGGTATCCGCCAAGGCACCAAGGCATCGGCTGCCGCGTAGTGAAATCCGGCGGCTCCGTTGGCGCAACAGGGGAGCCGCGATAGGCCATGGGGGCAGTGGCGCAATCATCGACGGCGTTCCCGCGCATCCATATCGCGGCGGTCTCCGCCGCCGCGTTTCTAGCGTTCTCCATCTGGTGGCTCGCAGGATGGGGCGGCCAATCAACGATGCGCGTGCTGATAGTCGTGGGAGGGCTCGGATTCCCATCGTTCGCGGCCGTGAGCGCCGGATTGGCCGCGCGACGAACCCGCGGCCGGCAGCGACGGGCGTGGGTGTATATGACCTTCGGGCTGGCTGCCTGGACGTTCAGTGAGCTAGTGGTGGTTTATCACCGAGTCTGGCTCGGTAGTGTCCACCCCTTGTACCCATCGGCGGCAAACGCCGGGTTCTTGCTATTTCCGGTGGCCGCCTGCGTAGCGATGCTGGTCTTCCCGGCCGGTTATCCGGGTGGCAATCGGTTTCGGATGGTGTTGGACGGCGCGATTGTCGCCGCAGCGCTGTTCGTCGTGTCCTGGGTGGTGGTGCTGCGCCAAGCGTACGCCGCGACAGGAGTGAAAAACTCCGCCGCGATCGTGTCGCTGGCCTATCCGGTGTCGGAGGTCGTGACCGTCACCGTGGCGGTTTTGGTGCTCGCCCGAGCGCACGCCCATTGGCGTGTGACGGTGACTCTGCTGGCGGTGGGCCTGACCCTGATCGCCGCGTCCGGCAGCGCTTACGAGTACCTGTTTGCTCGTAACAACTACGCCTTTGACAACCCCGTGGGTCTCGGCTGGTCGGCAGGGGTGGTGCTGGTGGGAATCGCTGCGCTCACCTGTCCGCCGGAGCCGTCCTATGCGCCGCCGGAGCCGTCGGCGTCGCTGACCACGCCGGTCTCGCTGTGGCTGCCCTACCTCCCGCTGGCCATCGCCGGTGGTCTCGAACTCGCCGAGTTCCGCAACATCCTGCAATCCGACCCGGCGTTCGCCGTGGTGCCGTGGCTGGTAATCGCGGTGCTGGCCCGCCAATTTCTGGTGGTCGCCGAAAACCGGCAGCTGCTACACAGCGTTTCCGATCGTGCACTGCGTGATCCACTGACCAACCTGGCTAACCGGGTCTTGTTCCACGACCGGCTCGAGCATGCAATCCAGCTCTATCATCGCGACCAACGCTCGGTAGCGGTGCTGTCGATGGACCTCGACGACTTCAAGCTCATCAACGACAACTTGGGCCATCCCGCCGGCGACGCGCTGCTGATCCAAGCTGCACAACGACTACTGGACTGCGTGCGGAACGGTGACACCGTCGCCCGACTCGGCGGTGATGAGTTCGCCGTGCTCATCGAAGACGCCGGAGAGAACGCCCATCTCATCGCCTACCAGATCATGGAGGCGTTCGAGCGACCGTTCAGCACCGACGGCGAAGTCATCTTCATGCGACCCAGCGCCGGCCTGGCGGTAGCCGGCGCCGACGATTCCGACCTGCGCGCCTCCGAGCTGCTCAAACACGCTGATATGGCGATGTATTCGGCCAAACGGCTAGCGTGGCGGCCTGCAAACGTTCAGTCCCGACATGCATGTCAGTGACGACACCCGCCCAGGCTTCCCGGCATCCGACGTCCTGCCGTCTCGTGGCGGATTGGTCGAGGTGCGGCTGCTCAGCGATCTCCGCCAGGCCATCAGCCGCCATGCCCTGACCGTGCTGTATCAGCCGAAGGTCGATCTGCAGACCACCGGCGTGGTGGGTGCCGAGGCGCTGGTTCGGTGGCCACACCCGATATTCGGATTGGTGCGGCCCCAGCAGTTCCTGCCGCTGGTGCGCCAGCACGGCCTGATGCGCACCTTCACCGACGTGGTGCTGGACCAAGCACTCAGCGACGCCGCCCAATGGCGGCGCCGAGGATTTGATCTGCCGGTCGCCGTCAACCTGTTTCCGCCACTGGTCGGAGACGTCAACCTGCCCGGCCGCATCTTCGATGCGCTGGCACGACACGAGCTTGCCGGGCGACTCGTTGATCATCGAGATCACCGAAGACCTACTTCTGGATAACATCGACCGAACCCGCAACGTCCTTGAAGCCTTGCGGGAACAGCAGCATTCACATCGCGCTTGACGATTTCGGCAGCGGTTATTCGGCATTGACCTACCTGCGCAAGCTGCCCATCGACGAAGTCAAAGTCGACTAGGACTTGATCGGCAACGTCTTGACCGATCCGCGTGCCGAGGCCATCGTGCGCGCTGTCATCGATCTGTCGCATGCTCTGAATGTGACAACCGTCGCCGAGGGCGTGGAGAACGCGAAAACAGCGGAATGGCTGCGCGACCGGGGATGCGAAGTCGCGCAAGGCATCTTCTACAGTCCGCCCATCGCGGCCTCCGCGATGATGGAATTGATCGCATCGCCGGCAGCGCTCTGATCTAGCCGGCGATCTCCAGTCCATTGGCGGCCGCTACTGCCGCGCGCGCCCATTCGTCATGGTGCACGGCGGGCGCAATCCGGTCTTTCCGGATCAGTTCGGCATTGACGCGAGGTCCGTCGGTACCGCGGGTCATCACGACCGGCGGCCGAAATGCGAAGGTGCGGTTGGCGGTGTCGATGGCTAACAGGCCATCGGTATCGGTAAATCCGTTGGCGCGCATGGTGTCCTCGCCCCATCGCAGAGGTGTGAGGCCGGCGAAGTCGTTGACGTAGGCCACCCAGAGGTGGACGTTGTGCCGGGTGTAAAGCTTGGCGAGGGCGCCCTCTACGGCCGTCCGGCCTGCCGGGGTGAGCACGCCGGAGAGATCGGTGATGTACCTGGTCAGTTGGACCGCCGGCGCCGCTGGAGCAGCCGTGCCCGGCTGGTTCGTGTCGATAGCGGCGCCGTTGGCCGGTTCATTCGCTCTGTGGCGCACTACTTCTTCGCGGACAACTCCCGCCACCGCGAGCAACAACAGGATCGCCACAGCAGATAACAGCACCGCCGGCCGAAGTAGGCGGTGCTTCGGGTTCGGCGGTGCGGTCTGTGTCTGCGCGGACGCCGGTGTTGTCGGGTCTGCGGCCCCGAAGCTCGCAACGGTGTCGGCAGCGCCGACGCCCGGTTGGCCGGTCAATGCCGCCGCGAAATCCGAACAACTCGGGTATCGGTCCGCAGGATTTTTCGCCAAGACTTTGGTTATGACGGCGCTCAGATCGGCGAGGTCGGCGCGCCGTTCGCCGATCGACGGCGGTGGAGCGGAGAGGTGTTGAGTGATAACCACCGCCGCGCTGGGGTTCTGGTACGGCGCTGAGCCGGTCAGCAGATGAAAAGCTGTGCAGCCCAACGCATATTGGTCGGCTCGTCCGTCGATGTCTGAACCCATGAGTTGTTCGGGCGCGGCATAGGTCGTCGTCCCCATCACCATGTTGGTGGCGGTCAGACCGCTGATGTCACCGAGCTGTCGGGCAATACCGAAGTCGGCCAGCATGATCCGTTGCCCCCGAGGACCGGTATCGGCCAGCAGGATATTGGCGGGCTTGACGTCGCGGTGCAGCAATCCGCGTAGATGCGCGTAATCCAGTGCATCGGCGACGGCGCTGACGATTTCGAATGCCAGGGCCTTCGGCAGGCCGGAGGGGTAGCGGCTGCGCAGCAACTCGGCGGCGTCGATTCCTTCGACATAATCCATCGACAGCCACAGCTGTCCCTCGAACTCGCCGCGGTCGTGGATGCCGACGATGTGGGGATGCCACAACGTCGCGGCGATGTCTGCTTCCCGGCTGAATCGCTGCCGGTATTCGTGGTCTGCGGTCAATGCGGCGGGTAGGACCTTGAGCGCGTCGCGCCGGGGCAGTCGCGGATGCTGCGCCAGATAGACCTCACCCATGCCCCCGGATCCCAACCGCCGCACGATGGTGTATCCGGCGAACACATCTCCGTTGTCCAGCGGCATGGCAGGATGCTACAAAGTGCGGGCTAGCTACGGGTCCGCAGCGTCTGCAACGCCTTGTCGGCGTGGGTGTCCATGCTCAACTCGCTGGAGATCACGTCGAGTACCGTGCGATCGGTGTCGATGACGAAGGTTGTGCGTTTGACCGGCACCAGCTTGCCCAAAAGCCCGCGCTTGACCCCGAAGTGGGCGGCGATCGCACCGTTGGTGTCGGACAGCAACGGATAGTCGAAGCGCTGCGCGTCGGCGAACTTGGCTTGTTTTGCGACGGGATCAACGCTGATCCCGACCCGGGTTGCGCCGACCGCCGCGAATTCTTGAGCCAGGTCGCGGAAGTGGCACGCTTCCTTGGTGCACCCGGGTGTCATCGCTGCCGGGTAGAAGAACAACACGACCGGTCCGTCGCCCAGCAGGGCGCTCAGCCGGCGCGTGGTGCCAGTCTGGTCGGGAAGTTCGAAGTCAGCCACGGTGTCACCGGTTTTCATGGCTGTGACGCTACGCCAGTAGCGATCAGAGCCCATCTGCCCATCTGGGAAGATGGCTGCGTGCACGCCAACCTCGCCGCCGCCACTACGTCGCGGGAGCAGTTCCGCGCGCTGGCCGCCGAGCATCGCGTGGTGCCGGTGACGCGCAAGGTGCTGGCCGACGCCGAGACACCGCTGTCCGCATACCGCAAACTGGCTGCCGACCGGCCCGGCACTTTCCTGCTGGAGTCGGCCGAAAACGGGCGGTCCTGGTCACGGTGGTCGTTCATCGGTGCCGGTTCGCCGTCGGCGTTGACGGTGCGCGATGGTCACGCGGTGTGGCTGGGCGCGGTGCCGCATGACGCGCCCACCGGCGGGGACCCGCTGGATGCGCTGCACGCCACCTTGGAGTTGCTGGCCACGGCGGCGCCGCCGGGGCTGCCGCCGCTGTCGGGCGGCATGGTGGGCTTTTTTGCCTACGACCTGGTCCGGCGGCTGGAGCGGCTGCCGGAGTTGGCCGTCGACGACCTCAACCTGCCGGACATGCTGCTGCTGCTTGCCACCGATCTGGCGGCCGTCGACCACCACGAGGGCACCATCACGTTGATCGCCAACGCGGTGAACTGGAACGGCACCGACGAGCGTGTCGACGAGGCGTACGACGATGCGATCGCGCGACTGGACGTGATGACCGCGGCGCTTGAGCAGCCGTTGCCCTCGACCGTCGCGACCTTCACCAGGCCCGAGCCACTGCATCGTGCGCAGCGCACGGTGGAGGAGTACGGCGCGATCGTGGAACGTCTCGTCCATGAAATCGAGCGCGGTGAGGCATTCCAGGTGGTGCCGTCGCAGCGTTTCGAAATGGACACCGACGTCGAGGCGATCGACGTCTACCGGATGCTGCGGGTGTCCAATCCGAGCCCATACATGTATCTGCTTCATGTCCCGAATGATGAAGGCGGCACGGCGTTTTCGATCGTAGGATCCAGCCCCGAAGCGCTGGTGACCGTGCAGGACCGCTGGGCGACGACGCATCCGATCGCCGGGACCAGATGGCGCGGACAGACCGACGAAGAGGATCAGCTGCTGGAAAAGGAGCTGCTGGCCGACGAGAAAGAACGCGCTGAGCACCTGATGTTGGTGGACTTGGGCCGCAACGACCTGGGCCGGGTGTGTGTGCCCGGCAGCGTTCGAGTCGAGGATTACAGCCATATCGAGCGCTACAGCCACGTCATGCATCTGGTCTCCACGGTGACGGGGATGCTCGCCGAGGGGCGCACCGCGCTGGACGCCGTGACGGCGTGTTTTCCGGCCGGAACGTTGTCGGGCGCCCCGAAGGTACGCGCCATGGAACTGATCGAGGAAGTGGAAAAGACCCGGCGTGGCCTTTATGGCGGCGTGATCGGCTATCTCGATTTCGCCGGCAACGCCGACTTTGCGATCGCGATCCGCACCGCCCTGCTGCGTGACGGCACCGCCTACGTCCAGGCCGGTGGTGGGGTAGTGGCCGACTCCAACGGCGCCCTACGAGTACACCGAAGCGACGAACAAGGCGCGGGCGGTGCTCAGCGCGATCGCCGCCGCGGAGACGCTGACCAGCCCCGGATGCCGATCGGGATGGCTGATGCCCAGCCCGACACCGCGGGCCGGCTGACCATCCGAATAGCGCAGGTCCTACTGGTGGCCTCGGCTGCCGGGTCTGTGGGCGGCATCGCGGCTGACCTGGGTCGACCTGCGCACCTTCGACGGGTTGGGCCCGCCGAAGCTCGTCACGCTGTCCGGGCGCGGCCTGGTCGTCGGCCCTGCTCCCGTTGGCGCTGGTGCTGCTGGCCACCGCCGTCGCCGCGTTGGCGGTGCGGGGTTGGGCGTTGCGAATGTTCGCGGTGCTGGTGGCGCTCGCAAGCCTCGCAACGGGCTATCTGGCTGTCAGCATGCTGGAGATCCCGGACGTCGCCCTGCGGGGAGCAGACCTCGCGCATGTGCCGGTGCTCGAGTTGGTGGGTAGCAAGCGGCATTACCCGGGTCCGGTGATCACCCTGGCGACCGCGGTGTGCACGCTGGTCGGCGCCGTGTTGTTGATGCGTGCGGCGACCTCGGCCGGCGGCACCGCCACGAGGTATCTGACGCCCGCTGCCCGCCGGTCGATGGCGCGGCGCGACGAGCGCGCCGATGCACCGATGTCGGAGCGCATGATCTGGGACGCGCTCGACGAGGGCCGCGATCCGACCGACCAATCGGGTGATTCGGCGTCGCCGCCGCATGACAATCCACCACCTGAACCTGACACCGAGGGTCGGTGGCGGACCGCGCGCCGGCGCTCGCTACCCTTCCAGGGACGCCATGAAGAATCTGGCGGCGCTCGGGGAGAGGAACCGACAGCATGAGTTCGGCAACCGTGCTCGACTCCATTATTGAGGGAGTCCGTGCCGACGTTGCCGCTCGTGCGGCTGTCGTGAGCATGTCCGAGATCAAGGCGGCCGCTGAGTCTGTGCCGTCACCGCGGGATGTGTTGGCGGCGTTGCGGGAGCCCGGCATCGGCGTCATCGCCGAGGTCAAGCGCGCCAGCCCGTCGGCGGGACAACTCGCGTCGATCTCCGACCCAGCCGAATTGGCCCGCGCATACGAAGGCGGTGGTGCGCGGATCATCAGCGTGCTGACCGAAGAGCGCCGCTTTCACGGCAGCCTCGACGATCTGGACGCGGTGCGCGCGGCTGTGGCAGTACCGGTACTGCGTAAAGACTTTGTGATAGGGCCCTACCAAATTCACGAGGCCCGCGCCCATGGTGCGGACATGCTGCTGCTGATCGTTGCGGCGCTGGATCAGCCGGCGCTGGAGTCGATGTTGGAGCGCACCGAGTCGTTGGGTATGACCGCACTGGTCGAGGTGCACACCGAGGAAGAGGCCGACCGGGCGTTGACGGCCGGAGCGCGGGTGATCGGGGTCAACGCCCGCGACCTGCGGACGCTGAGAGTGGATCGGGATTGCTTCGCGCGCATCGCGCCCGGGCTGCCCTCCGACGTGATCCGGATTGCCGAATCGGGCGTGCGCGGCCGCGCCGACCTGCTGGCTTACGCCGGTGCGGGTGCCGACGCCGTGCTGGTCGGCGAGGGTCTGGTCACCAGCGGCGATCCTCGCGCAGCTGTCGCCGACCTGGTCACCGCGGGTAGGCATCCGTCTTGCCCCAAGCCGGCCCGCTAGTCCGGCGACGATGCAGAGCGCGTAGCGCGATGAGGAGGAGCCGGGCAATTAGGCTGAGCGTTCATGAGACGCATGCGCGGAAATGGTTGAACCCGATGAGCCGCTTGCGCGTTGAGCGTTCGTGATGGCAGACATCTTGCGCCCGGAGCTTCCGCGTTCCAGCGCGGCGATCGCCGAGCCCACCCACCACGATCCGGACTCCCGTGGTCATTTCGGTGTGTACGGGGGCCGGTTTGTTGCCGAGGCCCTGATGGCTGTGATCGAGGAAGTCACTGCGGCCTACGAGAAGGTGCGCACCGACCAGGCATACCTGGATGAGCTCGATAAGTTGCAGACGCACTACACCGGCAGGCCGTCGCCGCTGTACGAGGCCGTCCGGCTCGGCGCGCACGCCGGCGGTGCTCGGATATTTCTCAAACGAGAAGACCTGAACCACACCGGTTCTCACAAGATCAACAACGTGTTGGGTCAGGCCTTGCTGGCCCGCCAAATGGGTAAGACGCGGGTGATCGCCGAGACCGGTGCGGGCCAGCACGGAGTGGCCACCGCGACCGCATGCGCGCTGTTGGGTCTGGAGTGCGTCATCTACATGGGCGCCGTCGACACCGCGCGGCAGGCACTGAACGTTGCGCGGATGCGACTGTTGGGCGCCGAGGTTGTGTCGGTCGAGTCGGGCTCGAAGACACTCAAGGACGCCATCAACGAGGCGTTCCGCGACTGGGTTACCAACGCCGACAACACCTACTACTGCTTCGGCACCGCCGCCGGACCGCATCCCTTCCCGACGATGGTTCGTGACTTCCAGCGGATCATCGGGCTTGAGACGCGGGTGCAAATCCAGGATCAGGCCGGCCGACTGCCCGATGTCGTCACCGCATGCGTGGGCGGGGGATCGAATGCGATCGGGATCTTCCACGCGTTCCTCGACGATCCCGGCGTTCGGTTGGTGGGCTTCGAGGCGGCCGGCGACGGCGTCGAAACCGGCCGCCATGCCGCGACGTTCACCGGTGGCTCGCCCGGGGCGTTTCAGGGGTCGTTCTCGTTTCTGCTGCAGGACGACGACGGGCAGACCATCGAATCGCATTCGATCTCGGCCGGCTTGGACTACCCGGGCGTCGGCCCGGAGCATGCGTGGCTGAGGGACACCGGCCGTGCCGAATACCGGCCCATCACCGACAGCGAGGCGATGGACGCGTTCCGGCTGTTGTGCCGGACCGAAGGCATCATTCCCGCGATCGAATCGGCGCACGCGGTGGCCGGCGCGCTCAAATTGGGCGTCGAGATGGGCAGCGGGGCACTCATCGTGGTGAACTTGTCCGGCCGCGGCGATAAAGATGTCGAGACCGCGGCGAAGTGGTTCGACCTGTTGCCGGATAGCGGACAATCATGACCGTCGAGCAGAGTGAAAAGAACGGTTTGGCAGCGCTTTTCAGCGCCTGCCAACGCGAGGAACCGTGCGGCGCTGATCGGCTATCTGCCGACCGGGTACCCAGATGTCCAGACGTCGATCGATGCGATGAAGGCGTTGACCGAATCCGGGTGCGACCTCATCGAGGTTGGTGTGCCCTATTCGGATCCGGGTATGGACGGCCCCACCATCGCAACCGCGGCTGAGGTTGCGTTGCGCGGGGGTGTGCGAGTTCGCGACACGTTGGCAGCCGTCGAGGCGATCAGCGCGGCCGGCGGTCGCGCTGTCGTCATGACGTACTGGAACCCAGTGTTGCGCTACGGAGTTGAAGCCTTCGCGCGTGACCTTGCCGCAGCAGGCGGGCACGGCTTGATCACCCCGGATCTGATTCCCGATGAGGCTGACGAGTGGTTGGCGGCATCCGATCAGCATCGGTTGGATCGCATCTTCCTGGTCGCTCCGTCATCGACGCCGCAGCGTTTGGCGGCCACCGTCGAGGCCTCTCGTGGATTTGTCTACGCGGCGTCGATCATGGGTGTGACCGGCGCCCGTGACGCGGTGTCGAACGCTGCGCCGGAATTGGTGGGCAGGGTCAAAGCGATTTCCGACATACCCGTCGGCGTCGGGTTGGGCGTGCGGTCACGGGAACAGGCGGCTCAGATCGCGAGTTATGCCGACGGAGTAATCGTGGGTTCGGCGCTCGTCACCGCACTCACGGCCGGTCTGCCCACGATGCGCGCGCTGACTGAAGAACTCGCCGCCGGTGTGCGCCAAAGGATTTCCACGTTATGACGACGACTGTGCTCGCCTACTTTCCGAGCCCGCCGCGTGGAGTGTGGCATCTGGGGCCAGTACCCATCCGAGCCTACGCGTTGTTCATCATCGCCGGGATCGTCGCCGCTCTGCTGATCGGCGATCGACGCTGGGAGGCTCGCGGCGGCGAGCGCGGTGTCATTTACGACATCGCGCTGTGGGCAGTGCCTTTCGGGCTCATCGGCGGTCGGCTGTATCACTTGGCAACCGACTGGCGGACCTATTTCGGTGAGGGTGGTGCCGGACCTGCTGCGGCGCTGCGCATCTGGGATGGCGGCCTGGGAATCTGGGGCGCCGTCGCCCTCGGCGGTGTAGGCGCGTGGATCGCCTGCCGGCGGCGGGGCATTCCGCTTCCGGCGTTCGGCGACGCGATAGCGCCCGGCATCGTTCTTGCGCAGGCGATCGGCCGTCTCGGGAACTATTTCAACCAGGAGCTTTTCGGCCGCGAGACGACGATGCCGTGGGGCTTGGAGATCTTCTACCGTCGCGACCCGGCCGGATTTGTGGATGTTCACTCGCTTGATGGGACGTCGACCGGGCAGCTGGCCATGGTCGTCCAGCCCACATTTCTCTACGAATTGCTATGGAACCTGCTGGTATTCGCGCTACTGATCTACCTGGATCGGCGGTTCAGGATCGGGCACGGTCGGCTGTTCGCGCTGTACGTCGCGGGCTACTGCGTCGGGCGGTTCTGTATCGAGCTGTTGCGTGACGACGCCGCCACCCATATCGCCGGTATCCGGATCAACTCTTTTACATCGACGTTCGTCTTCATCGGCGCGGTGGTGTATCTGATCTTGGCGCCCAAGGGCCGCGAGGATCCGGCGACGCTCAGTGGCTCCGCCGCTGAGCTCCTTGAACCGGACTCAATCGACGAGGACACGACCGAGTCCCCGACAGAGACGACAGCGGCAGAACCGGAAACAACGCCAGAGACGCCCCCGTCTGTCGGCGCCGCGGAAAAAGTCGAGACGGCGGCGGTCGGCCAACCCGACGTCGAAGCCGAGGCCGTCGCGGCAGAAGCCGACGCGGCTGAAGTCGACGCGCCCGAGGTCGAGGTCGCCGCAACCCCTGAGCCCGAGCCGGAGGACGCGGCCGAGTCGTCCGAGGGGGAAGAAGCTGACGAAGCCGAAGCTGACGCCGGCCAAGCCGCGGCGCAGCCGGACCACGGCGGATGACCACGCCGGCTCAGCACGGCGCCACCCAGCACGCCGGGCGCTGGTATCGACGTCATCTGTACGCGTTGCTGGGGTCGGGCGCACTCCTGCCAGGCGCCCTCGGTTACATCGGCCTGGTCGACCCGCACAACCCGGACTCGGTCTTTCCCATTTGCCCGTTCCGGCTGCTGACCGGGTGGAACTGCCCCGGATGCGGCGCGCTGCGCATGATCCATGATGTGCTGCACGGTGACCTCGCCGCAGCAGTCAACGACAACCTGTTGCTGCTCGTCGGCATCCCGGTGCTGGCTGGATGGATTCTGCTGCGCCGCCGTCGCGGAAAGTCGCCGTTGACGATTCCCGCGACGGTGACCATCGTGATCGCGGCACTAGCGTGGACAGTGGTGCGCAACTTGCCGGGATTCCCGTTGGTTCCGACGCTGCTCACCCGTTAGCCCGCTGTCCCATCCAGAACTGACGCGAGATGATCAGCTTGCGCGACTATGCTGACTTGTCGTGACCAGGCGCGGCAAGATCGTCTGTACTCTCGGTCCGGCCACCAGCTCCGACGAGACGGTCAAAGTGCTGGTCGAAGCCGGAATGGACGTCGCCAGAATGAACTTCAGTCACGGCGACTACAGCGATCACAAAGCCGCCTACGACCGGGTTCGTGCCGCCTCTAACGCCACCGGGCGCGCGGTCGGGCTGCTCGCCGACCTGCAGGGCCCGAAGATCAGGCTGGGGCGTTTCGCGGATGGACCGACCTACTGGGCCGACGGCGAAACCGTCTGCATCACTGTCGCCGATTGTCTGGGCAACCACGACCGTGTTTCGACCACCTACAAACAGTTGTCCCAAGACGCGTTTCCCGGTGACCGCGTTCTGGTCGACGACGGCAACATCTGCTTGGTCGTCGAGCAGATCGATGGCGACGATGTCGTGTGCACCGTTCTCGAAGGCGGCCCGGTCAGCAACAACAAGGGCATGTCGCTGCCCGGGATGAACGTGTCAGCTCCCCCTTTGTCCGAGAAGGACATCGACGATCTGGAGTTCGCGCTGCAGCTCGGCGTCGACATGGTGGCGCTCTCGTTCGTGCGCTCGCCGTCCGACGTCGAGCTGGTTCACGAAGTGATGGACCGCGTCGGCAGGCGGGTGCCCGTCATCGCAAAACTCGAGAAGCCGGAAGCCATCGACAATCTCGAAGCCGTGGTGCTGGCCTTCGATGCGGTGATGGTTGCCCGCGGCGATCTCGGTGTCGAGCTGCCGCTGGAAGAGGTCCCGCTCGTCCAGAAGCGCGCCATCCAAATGGCCAGGGAGAACGCCAAACCCGTCATCGTGGCGACGCAGATGCTCGAATCGATGATCGACCACTCACGGCCGACGCGGGCCGAGGCCTCCGACGTCGCCAACGCCGTGCTCGACGGCGCCGACGCGGTGATGCTGTCCGGGGAAACCTCGGTCGGGAAATATCCGCTGGCCGCGGTCCAAACGATGGCCCGAATCATCTGTGCCGTGGAAGAGAATTCGACGGCCGCCCCGCCATTGACGCACCTGCCGCGCACCAAACGTGGAGTGATCTCCTATGCTGCCCGCGATATCGGCGAGCGGCTGGATGCCAAGGCGCTGGTCGCGTTCACCCAGTCCGGCGACACCGTTCGCCGGCTGGCGCGGCTGCACACCCCGCTGCCGCTGCTGGCGTTCACCCCGCTGCCCGAAGTACGCAGCCAATTGGCGATGACCTGGGGCACCGAGACGTTCATCGTTCCGGTCTTCCAAACGACCGACGGCATGATCCGCCAAGCCGACCAGTCGTTGATGGACCTCGGCCGCTATAAACGCGGCGACCTGGTGGTCATCGTCGCGGGCGCACCCCCGGGCACCGTCGGGTCGACCAACATGATTCACGTGCACCGAATCGGCGAGGAAGACCTCTAGCCCAGGTGCAGCGGCTGGGCATTGACGCATCGACGGGCAACTAGGCTATGTCGGTGTCTGACTTCGACGAGCTGATGGCGGTGCTCGACCTGCATCCCACCGGCGGCGACGTCTTCATCGGATCCCACCCCAGTAAGAACCCGCCTCGGACATTCGGCGGCCTGCTGATGGCGCAGTCGTTTGTGGCGGGCAGCCGCACACTGACCCGCGATCTGCCGCCTAACGCGCTTTCCGCGCACTTCATCAATGGCGGCGATACCGGTAAGGACATCGAATTCCAGGTGGTGCGGTTACGCGACGAGCGTCGCTTCGCGAACCGCCGGGTCGACGTGATGCAGGACGGGATCTTGCTGGCGACGGTGATGATCTCCTACCTGGCCGGTGGACGCGGCCTCGAGCACAACGTCGAGCCGCCCGATGTCGCGGGTCCGGAGACGTTGCCGTCGATCAAGGAGCTGCTGCGCGGCTACGAGGAAACCGTCCCGTTGTTCGTCAATGCACTGCAACCGATCGAATGGCGTTACACCAACGACCCCTCCTGGGTGATGCGGGAAAAAGGTGACCAGCTGGATCACAACCGCGTCTGGGTCAAGGCCGACGGTGCGCTGCCCGACGACCCGGTGCTGCACACCGCCACGATGCTTTATTGCTCGGACACCACCGTGCTGGACTCGATCATCACGACGCACGGACTTTCGTGGGGATTCGACCGCATCTTTGCTGCGACCGTTAATCACTCGGTCTGGTTTCACCGCCAAGTCGATTTCGGCGACTGGGTGTTGTACTCCACATCCTCGCCGGTAGCCGCCGACTCCCGCGGGCTTGGAACCGGCTATTTCTTCGACCGCTCCCGGCGGCCGGTCGCCACCGTGGTGCAAGAAGGGTTGGTGAAGTATTTCCCCGAGCGCGGATAGGCGCGTGGACAGCACCGGCAACGATTCGGTTGCGGCACATCGTGTGCCACTGCTGAACAGCCGGTCTGAGGCGTAACCTTCGAGGTGGTTGGGTAGCTGAGCCAGCCGGAGGTGCGGGTGAAAGAGTCCTTGCTCGGTGTCGCGCCCGGGGTCCGCTCAGGTGAGCGGGTCATTCATGTCAACTCGCCTGCGGCGCGTTGGATCGGCGCATTGGCGCTGCTCGGCGCGGCGTGCTGGTTGATCGCGGTGATCGCGCGTGGCCATGACCGGGCGGGCTGGCACGCGACGGGCCGGCTGGAATGGTCGTTGACGGTGCTGGCCGCGGTCGCGTTGGTCGCGCGGGGTGTCTTCCTGGGTCGCCCGGTCACCGCTCGGCACGCGATCGCCGCGGCCGCGGCCGTGTTTGCCGGGATTGCCGCGCACGTACTGTCTTTCGATCTGCTCGGCGATGCGCTGATCGCGGGGTCGGGCCTGACACTGATGTGGCCCACGTCCGCTCGACGACAGCCCGGCGACCTTGCTCGCGTGTGGGTATTGATCAACGCCACCAGCGGCGACCCGCTGGCGCCGTTCGCCATGCAGTCGGGCAAGTGCTACCTGTTCAGCGCGGACGGCGCGGCGGCGCTGGTGTACCGCACGCGTATCGGCTTCGCGGTCGTCAGTGGTGACCCGGTTGGTGACGAGACGCAGTTCCCCCAACTGATCGCCGAGTTCGCCGCCTTGTGCCACACCCATGGCTGGCGAATCGTGGTGCTGGCGTGCAGCGAACGGCGCCTTCAACTGTGGAGCGACCCGACGGTGCTGGGCCGATCGCTGCGACCGGTGCCGATCGGCCGGGACGTCGTCATCGATGTGGCGAATTTCGCGATGGTCGGACGCAGGTTCCGCAACGTGCGCCAGGCCGTCCAGCGCACGCACAACTGCGGGATCACTACCGAGATCCTCGCCGAGCAGAACCTCGACGACCGGCAGGTGGCCGAGCTGACCGAGGTGCTGCGGGCGTCGCCCAGCGGAGCTCACACCGATCGCGGATTCTGCATGAGCCTGGACGGCGTCCTGGAGGGCCGGCTCCCGGGGATACAACTGATAGTCGCGAGGGACAAATCCGGGCGTGCACAGGGCTTTCACCGGTATGCCACCGCCGGCGGCGGCCGCGATATCAGCCTTGAAGTGCCCTGGCGCCGCCGCGGGGCGCCCAACGGGATCGATGAACGACTCAGCGTGGACATGATCAGCGCAGCCAAAGATGCTGGTGCGCAACGGCTGTCACTGTCCTTCGCAGCTTTTCCGGAGATCTTCGACGAAACCCGCCGCGGTCGGATGCACAGTATCGTTTACCGGTTGATCCATCTGCTGGATCCGTTGATCGCACTTGAGTCGTTGTATCGATACCTGCGCAAATTCCACTCGATGGGCGAACGGCGTTACGCGCTGGTGTCACTCACGCAGCTGGTCCCGTTGATCTACGTGCTGCTGTCGCTGGAATTCGCGCCGCGTCGGCGCGGTCTGTGACGGGCTAGGGGACCGGTGTCGGCGTCAACGTGACGCTCAACCGGTCCTGGATGTTTTGCCGAAACTGATCGGCGCACTGTTGTTGCTGGAATTGGTTGGAGCCGGCTTTCTGCATGCAGTCGATGTAGTCGCCGCCGCCGACGTCCTTCCAGACCGTCGTCCATATCGCGATGAACGCCAACCCCACAATGATCGCCAGGGCGCCCAGCACGATGCCGGCGATCGCGACTCCGGCATTGTTGGCGGTGCCGCGCTTGACACGTCCGCGCCCAAAGAACCCGATGACCACCGCGGCAACGCCCAGAATGATGGGGGCGAAGACGGTCGCGACACTGACAAGCGCGATAACCGCCAGCACCAGCGAGGCGATGCCGAGCCCGTTTTTGGGCGCCACCGGCGTTGGCGGGTAGCCGTAATAGGGCTGCGGCGGTGGCGGGGGGTAGCCGCCGGGGTATGGGCTGGTCTGGTATTGGTAGCCGTATGGATACGGCGGCCCGGTTTGTGGTGTTCCCTGGGGGTTTTCGCGTCTGTCCGGCGCGTCCGAAGATCCGGTCATGGCTCGCTTTCTAGATCGGACGGCGTGGACGACCCTCAGTCAGGGTACCCGCCGGCACCGATGCGTAGTTCGGGACACCGGATGTCGTTGGCCAGCTGGTGAGTAGCAACCACCACGGTCCGCTCCGCGGCTATCAGGCCACCGCGCGGATTCAGCAGGCCGCGCAGAATGGGTTCGGCGTCAGCGACGTCGAGGTGTTCAGTGGGTTCGTCGAGCAGCACGATTCGCGCAGGCGAGACGACCGCTCGCGCCAGCAGCAGCCTCCTGCGCTGCCCTGCCGACAGCGCCTGCGCGCCGGCAGACAATACCGTGTCCAGACCATCTGGCAGACCGGACAGCCAGGCGTCCAGCCCGACCCGGCCCAGCGCGGCGGCAAGTTCACGGTCAGCACAATCGCCGCGCGCGACCAGCAGGTTATCCCGGACGGTGGTCGCGAAGATGTGTGCGTCTTCGGCGAAAAAGCTCACAGCACAGCGTAGGTCGTGTTCGTGGATGAGGTGCAGCGGTGTTCCGCCCAGGGTGACCTCGCCACGCAAGGGCGCCAGCAGACCGGCGAGTGTCATCAGCAGCGTTGTTTTACCCGACCCGCTGGGCCCGGTGACCGCCAGCCTGGCGCCTGGCGCCAGGTCAACCGTCACCGCCGCGGCCGGCACCCTGGAACCGTGGTGAGCAGCAAGCACGTCATGGGCCCGCAGCCGCTCGGTTGGTAATGGACTTGGTAATGGCCGTGGTGGCGCTGTCGCCGAAATCGGTTCAGGTTCCGGCTCCGGCACCGCGCTGTTCGCCGGCGTCAGGTCGAGCAGGCGTCGGGCCGCCAACCGCGACCGGGTCAACTGGATGGCAGCGGCGGGCAATGGAGTCGTCGCCTCGAACGCCGACAGCGGCAACAGCATCAAGATGGCTAACGTAGTGGGTGCGACCGTGCCCGCCAGCCCAATTGCGGCCACCACTGCGCCCAGCACGCTGACCCCGATCGCCGCCGTGGGAATGGCCGCCGCGAACGCGGCCGGTCGGGCCGCAGCGTCGATGGCGTCACCCCAATCGCGTTGTCGGTGTTGTGACTCCAGTACGACACTGCGCAACCTACCGCCGACTCGCAGCTCAGGCCCGTGCTCCAGCGCCAGCATCGCTGACACATCGCGAGCGGAATGATGCTGGCGCGCAACCACTTCCTGTGCGGCAGCCGCCTTTGACGCCAACCATGGTGCGAGAATGCCGGCGACCAGAAGGCAGATCGCGACCATCGCCGCAGCCGGCAGTGAGATAACCCCGACGACGACGGTCGCCGCCAACGCCAGCACGGCCGCGACGCCGAACGGCAGCAGGGCGCGCACCAGCACATCGGCCAGCTGATCGACATCGGCGCCGACGCGTGCGACCAGCTCCCCGCTGTGCAAGCGAGTCGCGGCGTCGGCGGGACCGTGCGCCAGGCGGGAATAGATCTGCGCCCTGGCGGTGCCCGCGGCCCGCAACGCAGTCTCGTGGGTGACCAGCCGTTCGCAATAGTGCAGCACGCCACGGGAAATCGCGAACGTGCGTACCGCTACCACCGCGATCGCCAGATCCAGCACCGGCGGCATCTGCCAGGCGCGGGTGATCAGCCAGGCCGACAGCCCCGCCAGCGCCAGGGCACTGCCCAGCGATAACACCCCGAGCGCAATGCCGAGCAGCAAGCGTGGCAGCCGCGGGCGTAACAGCCGCACCGCGACCAGCAGGGGATCAGACGTCGGCATGTTGGATATCTTTTGCTCCGGCCACCTCGACGACGTGATCTCCGATTCCGACGATCTGCTCGCGGTGCCCGACGATTACCACCGTGTCACCGGTGCGCGCCCGTTCGGCAATGGCCTGCAGCACTCGAGCTTCGGTCGCGGCATCCAGGTGAGCGGTGGGCTCGTCGAGCAGCAGCACCGGCGCCGGCGACCCGAGCGCACGGGCCAAGCCGAGGCGTTGCCGCTGACCCAGCGACAGCCCGACTCCACCGCGTCCGATGACGGTCCGCATACCGTCGGGCAGCTCTGCCAGGACTTCATCAAACCCTGCTGCCGCGCAGGCGGTTTCAGTATCGGCGAGAACTCCGAACAGAGCCAGGTTCTCGGCAACGGTCCCGGGGATGAGCACCGGGCGCTGAGGCAGCCAGGAAACCTGCCGCCACCACGCGGTCGGTTCGAGGTCGGCGAGGTCGATTCCGGCCACCGTGATGCGGCCGCACGTGGCCGTGGTGATCCCGGCAATGGCCTGCAGTGCAGTGCTTTTCCCTGCGCCGTTCGCACCCGTGAGCACCGTCAGCCGGCCCGGTTGGACCACCGCGCTCAGGTTATGCGGGCAGAACCCGTCGCGGCCGGCGACACTGAGTTTTTCGAGGACAATCGCGGCACCGCGCGCCGAAACCGTTCGAGAACCCGGGACGGCGACCGCGCGGTCCTCGATCAGTGCGAACGCTTTGTCGGCGGCAGCCCGGCCGTCTTGGGCAGCGTGGAACTCCACGCCGATGCGGCGCAGTGGCCAGTAGACGTCAGGCGCGAGCAATAGCACGGTCAATCCGGTGCTCAGGCTGATCTCGCCGAAAACCAGACGAAGGCCGATGCTGACTGCGACCAGGGCGACGCCCAGGGTGGCAAGCAGTTCTAAAACCAGCGCTGAGAGGAACGCGATCCGCAGTGTCGCCATCGCGGAGCGCCGGTGGGCGGCGGCCAGCTCGGCGATGCGATGCTCCGGTCCGGCGGCGCGGCCGAGCGCCCGTAACGTCGGAATTCCGGCGATCAGGTCCAACAGCCGGGCCTGCAGCGTGGCCATAGCGGCCAGCGCCGCAGCGGACCGCTCAGCGGTCGCCATGCCGATCAACACCATGAAGATCGGAATCAACGGCAGCGTGATCACAACGATGACAGCGGATTTCAGGTCGTAGAGACCAAGCACGACCGCGCTCAGCGGAGTCAGGATCGCCGCCAGCAGCAACGCCGGCAGGTAAGCCGTGAAATAGGGCCGCAACGCATCGAGCCCGCGGGTGACCACCGCGGCCGCATCGTCACGCTGGGCTGCCAGTTGTCGGGGCTGTTGGGCCGTGACGGCGGCGAGCACCCGGCCGCTGAGATCGGCGATCACCGCGCTGGCGCCGTGTTGGCCCAGCCGTGCCTGAACCCAGTGCGCCACGGTGCGCACCGCCCACACCGAGAGCAGAATCGAGAGCATCGGCACCCACCGCGTCAAGGTGCGTGCCGCAGGGTCGGTGATGACGCGGGAAGCGATGTGCGCCAGCAGAATCGCCGAGGCGATCGCGCAACCGGAGATCACCACACCGCAGACCACTGTCGCGGCCAGGAAACGGCGCAACACCGCAGATGTCCGCCATAGTCGCGGATCCAGCGGAGCCCGGCCGCTCTTGCTCAGGGCGCTCGCCTCACCAAGCCGATCGACGGTGGAATCCGGTCAGCCGAAATCCGCTGCCGGAAAACCCAATACGTCCAGCCTTGGTAAGCGATCACGAGCGGCGCGAAGATAGCAGCTGCCCATGTCATGATCGTCAACGTGTAGTGGCTAGAGGACGCGTTGTCGATCGTCACGCTCCACTGCGGGTTGAGCGTCGAGGGAACCAGATTGGGATACAGCGCACCGAACACCAACACCACGACGGCCGTGACCACCAAGGCGGCGCACAGGAAGGCCCAGCCCTCGTGCGTGCGACTGAACACCAGTGCAACCGCGGCCAATTGCGCGACAACGGCAACGGCCAGTACCAGCCAAGTCCACGTCTTGCCATACTCCAGCTGCGTCCATATCCCGAAACCGGCTACCAGTGCGGTAACCGGCAGCGACAGCCAAACCGCGACCCGCAACGCGTCGTCGCGGACCGGGCCGGACGTTTTCAGCGCGACGAATATCGCGCCGTAAAGCAGGAACAACCCGCAGGTGGCCAGGCCGCCCAGCAGCGTGTAGGCGTTCAACACATCGCTGACGCCCAGATGGACCTGATGATTGGCGTCCACCGGAAGACCGCGGACCAAGATGGCGAAGGCCACCCCCCACAGCACCGCGGGCAACCACGATCCAGCCGCGATGCCGAGATCGGCCCAGCGCCGCCACTTTGGGTCGTCGATCTTGCCGCGCCATTCGATGGATACCGCGCGAACGATCATGCCGAACAGGATCGCCAACAGTGGCAGGTAGAGCGAAGAGAACACGGTGGCATACATCCCGGGGTAAGCGGCGAACATCGCCCCGCCGGCAGTGAGCAGCCAGACCTCGTTGCCGTCCCACACCGGGCCGATGGTGTTGAGCACCGCACGGCGGTGTAACTCGCGATCGCCGCTGCCGACCCGCGCCAATGGCTCCATCAGCATGCCGACACCGAAATCGAAGCCTTCGAGAATGAGAAAGCCGAGGAACAGCACCGCGAGGACACCGAACCACAGTTGCTGAAGTGCCACCGGAAAGCTCCTTCCTGTCGGTTAGCAGCCGTCAATAGGCGAATGACAGCGGCGCGACCTCGTCTGCGCCGGGTGGGGTCGGCGGCGCCGGTTCTGCGTCGTGTTCCTGGGGCCCTTCAACGACATAGCGTTTCAACAGGCTGAACCAGATGACCGCAAGCACGCCGTACACCAGGGTGAACAACACCAGTGAGGTGACCACCATGCCGGGCGCGTGGCTGGAAACGCCTTCGGCGACGGTCAGGCGGACCTGCTGGTCGCCGGTCGGATTGGGGACGACGACCCAGGGCTGGCGGCCCATCTCGGTAAAGACCCAACCGGCGCTGTTAGCCAGGAACGGGGTGGGGAGGGTCAGCAGCGCCAGCCAGGAAAACCACCGCTTATCGGGAACCCGACTGCCGCGGGTGACCCAAAGTGCGACCAGTGCGAACAACACTGGGACCAAGAGGAATCCGATCATCGCGCGGAACGACCAGTAGGTGACGAAGAGGTTGGGTCGGTAGTCGCCCGCGCCGAATCGGTGTTGGTAGTCACGCTGTATATCGCGCACACCTTGCAGCTTTACGTCGTGGAATCGGCCTTCGGCCAAGAACGGCAGCACATACGGCACCTCGAGGACGCGGGTCAGGCTGTCACAGTTGTTCTGCCTGCCGACGGTCAGGATGGAGAAGTCCGGGTCGGTTTGCGTGTCGCACAACGATTCAGCCGATGCCATCTTCATTGGCTGCTGGTGGAACATCAGCTTGCCCTGGGCGTCCCCGGTGAAGAACAACCCGACCGCCGCCGCAAGCGCGACCAGACATCCCAGGATTGTCGCCGGGCGATACATGGTCCGGGCATCGTCGTCGCCGGATCCCCGGTGCGAGCGGACCATCCACCACGCGCACACCGCGGCGATGAACGTCCCGCCGGTCAGCAACGAGCCGGCGATGGCGTGTGAAACCGCCGCTCGGGCAAAGTTATTGGTCAGCAAAGCCACGATGCTGGTCAGCTCGGCCCGTCCGGTTTTCGGGTTGTAGTGGGCGCCGACCGGGTGCTGCATGAAGGAGTTCGCGGCGATGATGAAGAACGCGGACAGGTTGACTGCGAAGGCGACGATCCAGATGCAGGCCAGGTGGACGAGGCGGGGGAGTCGGCTCCAACCGAAGATCCATAATCCGAGGAAGGTGGATTCGAAGAAGAACGCGGCCAAGCCTTCCATGGCCAGCGGAGCGCCGAACACGTCGCCGACGAAGCGTGAGTACTCACTCCAATTCATCCCGAACTGGAATTCCTGCACGATGCCGGTGGCAACGCCGAGCGCGAAGTTGATCAGGAACAGCTTCCCGAAGAACTTGGTCAGTCGATACCACGCAACGTTGTCGGTGACGACCCACACCGTCTGCATGACGGCGATCAACGGCGCCAGACCGATGGTGAGCGGCACGAAGATGAAGTGGTAGACGGTAGTGATACCGAACTGCCACCGCGACACATCGACGACATTCATCTGGCAGCTCCCGCCAACGGGACTCAATACTACGACGCAGTGTAGTAGAAAGCCATTTCTATGAACCTATCCCGTCGATCACTATGAGGCCAGGGTCAGACCGGGCTCGGCGGCCCCCCGGCAACGGCCTTATCCACCCTGTTGGAGGCGCTGCGGATGCCGAACGACGACACGATCTCGAATACGCCGATGACGACCAGCCAGATGCCGACGATGAGCGTCAGGATGGCCAGCGATTCGAAGGGCGATGCGATCAGCACAATGCCCGCCAGAAGGCTGATCACACCCAGGAATATCTGCCAGCCGCGACCGGGCAGGTGAGGATCGCTGATGGCCGAGATCGACGTTGCCACACCACGAAAGATGAAGCCGACACCAATCCAGATGGCCAGCAGGAGGATCGCATAGCCTTGGCCGAAATGCCGGAAGCACAGTATCGCCAACACCAGCGAGGCTGCGCCGCTGATGAACAGCAGCACTCGTCCGCCGGCGGAGACATGCAGGCTGAACGCGAAGACAACTTGTGCAGCACCGGTGACCAGCAGGTAGAGGCCGAATAACACAGCCGCTATGACGATGGAATCTCCGGGCAAGACCAGCACCAGGACTCCCAGCGCCAGCGCCAGAAGCCCGGATATCAGTGTCGATTTCCACAGATGCGGCAACAACCTTGGAACAGCAGTGGTTTCCATTGGCGAAGTTTCCCACAAGCGGCTATTGCGGTGGGACGTTTGCGTTACGAGTCAGACACCGGCTGCCTGTGTCGCCTCGGCACGCACACGGCCTTTACCGGTGTCCGGTTTGCGGCCAACGAGATACCAGGTGCGCATACGGCCTTTCCCCTTGACTTCGACGGCACCCCGCTCTTGTAGCACGAAGTCGTTTTTCAGCCGTTGGTAGACAACCTCGGGCACTTGGATCCGCCCCACCGAGTCGGTGGACTCCATCCGGGATGCGACATTGACGGCGTCGCCCCACACGTCATAGAAGAACCGGCGAGAACCCACTACCCCCGCGACGACGGGGCCGCTGGCCAGCCCGATTCGCAACGGCACCGCATTGCCCCGCGAATCCTTCAGTCGGTCTGCCGCGTCGGCCATGTCGAGCGCAAGGGCTGCCAGCGCCTCCACGTGATCGGCCCGTGGCTCAGGAACGCCGCTGACGACCATGTAGGAGTCGCCGGTGACCTTGATTTTCTCCAGTCCGCGTTTGTCCACCAGTGCGTCGAACTCGCCGTAGAGCCGGTCCAGGAATCGGATCAGCTCGTCCGGCGCCATATCACTGGCCCGTTCGGTGAAGCCGGCGATGTCGGCGAACAGGACTGAGGCGTCGTCGTACTTGTCGGCAATGACGTTGCGCGCCGGATCTTTCAGCCGTTCGGCGACGCTGGCCGGCAAGATGTTCGCCAGCAACGCCTCGGATCGTTCGTACTCCAGTTCCATGGCCGCTTCGGCACGAACGATTTCGCGCACCGCGTACCACACGGTTGTCACCACCATCACGCAGGCCGAGATCGTGGTGATGACGAAGCTCAGTGACAAAGACCATGCCGGTTGGGCGCCCGTGTCGCGGGGGACGAGGAACTGCAAGGCGATCACCAACCCGGCGGCGATGGCGGCCAGGCTCGCCGCCAGAAAGATGCGGTCAACGCCGAGCTGCAAGACGACAAGGCAGGCCGCGACCAGAAAGTAGAACTGCAACCCCGATCCGGTGCCGACGAACCAGCAGATCGTGAAGATCGACACGTAGGCCGTGCCGATGAACGTCAACGGCGGTACCAGCTCGCCGAAGCGGTGCAGTAACGGGACGAGGGCATAAATCGCGGCGGCGGCGATATTGATGACGCCGGTCCACCACAGTTCGGGTGCTGCGAACACTTGAACGAACCCGAAACCCGCGCTGACGAACACCGCCATTGACGCGGTGAGATTCAGGATGCGGCGCCGTCGCGCGATGCGGTCGGCATAAACCTGGTTGCGAGCACGCGGCTGCGCCCGCACTGCCGCTACGCAGTCCGGCGAACGCCGCGAACCCGACTCGTCTGTGGCACCGCACCTCTTAGCCACCACAGCAAAAGCCTAACGGCTGGGCCGAACGCCGTGTGGATTCTTGGTGGTGCCCGGTGTCACGCCGGCTCATCACGGCGGTGCAAGGTCCCAGGTCGGGCGGGTATTGGTGCCGCCCGGCGTACCGTTAGGAGCATGACTGACCCGATACCTTCGCGGCCCTGGCCGGCTCTGACCCGACGGCGCATGCTGTTCGGCGCCGCGGCGCTCGGCGTGCTCGCTGGCGGCGCTTCGATGCTTGACTCCACCGCTGCCGGTACGCCAAGCACGTCGAGCGAAGCATTCGAGGTTAGCCACACCGACGCTGAGTGGCGGCAGCTTCTCAACCCCCAGCAGTACGCCGTGCTTCGCACGGCGTCCACCGAGACGCCCTTTAGCAGCCCACTCAACGACGAGCACCGACCGGGGACCTTTACCTGTGCGGGCTGCGCGCAGGACCTGTTCTCGTCAACCACCAAGTTCGACAGCGGCACCGGCTGGCCGAGCTTCTGGAAAGCGCTGAACAACGCCGTCCTCGAGCGGCAAGACGACACCATTGGTATGACACGCACCGAGGTGCTCTGCCACCGCTGCGGCGGTCACCTCGGCCACGTCTTCGACGATGGGCCCCAACCGACCGGCCTGCGTTACTGCATGAACGGGGTGGCGATGAACTTCCGATCGGCCTGACCGGAGTAGTAGTCGCGTTGGCGCTCTTGGGTTTTCATGCGCCTGCCCGCTGCGCTTGCGCCATCGCATTAGCGGCCTGATCGGGGCAGTGCTGCCGGATGGTGGTGCCGGTTAGGGCGCCGGCTTTCGATGCGCTGTAACCGCGGGCCTCGAGCGTGGTTTCGATCGCGGCGAGACTTGTTCCGTTCCGCAGTGCCGCGCAAACGTCGAAACGCGTGTCGATGGAGGCTGCCTGCGCCGGCGCGGCAAACGTGGACGCGGCGACCAGTGCACCTGCAGCGGCGAAGAGAAACGATCGAATCGTGGTCTTGACGTGGTAGCGCGCGTTGTGGTGGTTGATGGTGGTCTGCCGCATGTCAGCCTCGCTAATTCTCGAGTCCACCGTCCGAATGAGTGGCCATTTGGCGGAACGCCTGAGCGATGGAAAGGCTGCCCGATGTGGGGTGATGGTGACCCATTTCACGGCGGCGGCAGGTCTGACGGCGAAGTCAGTCAGTTGACTTGCGAACTCGCGTCGCCGTTCTAGCTGGCCTTGTGCGGAAATGCTTGCGGGGCCATCAGCGCGGGGAGAGCTGGCTGCTCGGACCTTCATCCCGTCCGCGACAAGGTGGAAACACTGTCGGACCCCGAGGCGATATCAGGTCATGAGCGACGACAGTCCATCGGAGGCGGCAAGGGTCGCCGGCATTCTCCTCGAGGGCGCCGGAAGCGACACGCCGCGCGGGCGCGCTTATTACCGCTAGGCGTCGGTTAACGGTCGTAGCGTGGACGGAGATCCCATAGGAGGGCCAAATGGCCGAGTCTGAGTCAGGCGACAACATATCCGCTGTGTTGTCGCTGGAGTGCCGCAACCATCACTACTGCGGGCGGCTGATAACGCACCGAGGACAGCCAGCTATCGACTATCGCAATGTTGACGGCTTACGGCATCCCTGGACCCTCCACATTCATGATGGCTTTTTCAGCCTGCCGACGTGCCCGGGCGGTTGCCAACATGAAGTTGCGGAGATACCCGAGAAGCTTAAAGCGAAGTTGGACGAGCTTGCCAACAACCCGGATGAGGACGAGGACTCTTACACTCTCAACTTCCTAGGTCCACCCAGGGAATTCGGGCGAATAGTGGAAATCGACTCCTAGAAGGCCGGTGGAGCGACGGAATAGACCCCGTCAATGCCATTTGCATCTAGGGCATTTCGGAGAACGCCAAGCCTGTAGAGCAGTCCACTCGCGGTCCGCGTCCACACCAAGTACTGCATCACCTTGAGTCTCAGCTCATCGGCGCGGAAACTCTCCCTCAACCGGTAGGCATCCTTGGTGCTGTCGTTCCAATACAGGCGCGTTGCAGAAGATGCCGCGATCAGTGCAGGGCTCAACGTGAAAGCCGTACCGACGCTTCTATGGCATGCTTCTGCCGTGATGACGTTGGACCAGTACAGGCACCTGATGTCGGACGACCTGACCAACGTCGCAAAGTCGCTCAATGACGCCGCAACGCTCGCAAGAAAACTTGCTGCGGTCTGACTGCGGCGTTTCGAACCCGCTCGCTCAAGCCTAGATAGATCGCGATATGCCGATCTAGCTCTGGTTCTTTTGGTGCCCTCGGTGAGATTCGAACTCACACTGGACGGGTTTTGCGATCGTTTTAAACAAGACCGGCGGGACGTTAGTGGCGGGGCCAAAATGATGGCGGGGCCGTTACGTGCGGCCGGCGCACCACGTGGCAGGCACAGGCATGCATTCCTTGGGGGCCTAACGCGGCGCAATTTCGGCTTGTGTCGCGGGGCGGGGTCGCGGGACCTCTACGGAGCACCGGTAGCGAACCTTGGGCCGCAAAGGGGGCGCGACCACGCGGAGCGTCAAAAGCGAGCGTTTTAAAGCTCTCTGGCGAATCTTTTGCGTCAAGCCATATAAGGTACGCGCCGGCCAATAACCGCACGCCAGTCGTCAGCCCCTCGGGCTTGGCGAGAAAAGAGGAAGGCGGCGCGGCGAATCTCGGCCTTCTTCTCGTCGATGATTAAAGTCGGGTCGTGTCGATAATCCGCAATCAATCCCACATGTCCACGGCCAGCTTTTCGGCAGCCTGTGTCAAATCGGTCAATTTAGCTCCTGTATTGCGCGTGGGCGCTTTTTCAGCGCGCGGATAAGTAAATTACTGCGGCCGCGGGGTTCTATCGCGTCAGACGGCAGCTCAGGTTGCGGCGTACACTGGACGGTCGGAAGGGTCGGCGGCATGCTCCCTCGTGCGACGGTCTTCTCAGGTAAAGAAACTTAAGCCCGGAAGCTACCCCGGCCCTTCCCCTCGCGGTGAATTCTCCCAGCTTCATGAGGCCCAAACCCCCTCAGAGAACCGGCTGTAGCACCTTAAAGTCTGTAGGTCTCCCAGCAGCCGCATACATCGAAACCATTTTCGAATCACGCCGGCCACCGAGACCGGCTCCACGTTGTCGTCATTGAGGTACCGGAAGTCGAGCATTCGTCGTAAAAAGTTTTCACGAACTGGCCGTCTGGGAAGCTGACGACAGGCACCAACCTTCCCCTAAAACGCCCCGGTGACCAGCGCGTCCAGCCGTTGTTGCGCCTACGGGCGAGCAACTCGCACGGCCAAGCCCAATGCGCGTAGATATTTGGAACCTCGGGATGCGCCCGACCACCGCCATTCCTCTCAGCGAACACCTGTGCCAAGTCATAGTGACTGGTCCAAGACATGCCGAAACGACGCCGCTGAGGGGCCCGCGATACAGCAAAATCGGCTCATCCTCGGGCGGCAGCTCGGCGGGCTCGCCAGCATCGGTGTAGCCCGCGGGCTGAAAGCACCAGCCCCAAACCGACTCAGGTATCGAGTCCCAACCCTCGGCCCATTGCGGCTCCAGGCATCAGCAACGATCCCCGGGCGCTCAGCGATGGCATCGGTTACTAGTGCCTGGGCGCTTTCGTCGCCGGCCGCCCAATTCAACACATCCGACACGGCCGCGAACAAAAATCCGACACCGGTCCGCGAGAACCAGCCGGGGTGAACGCGGCACCGCACTCCCGGCAATTACGGCTGGTCAGCTCCCGTTTTGGTGAGACGGGTAACGGCCAGGGCAACTTTGAAGCGCACTGCGGTATGACTGCGGTACGAAACTCGCTGCCGCTAAGACGCTGAAGCGCTCTAGCTCTGGTTCTTTCGGTGCCCTCGGTGAGATTCGAACTCACACTGGACGGGTTTTGAATCCGTTTCCTCTGCCAGTTGGGATACGAGGGCCTGCCGGCTACGGCCTCCCACCATAGAGGATCGGTTCGGTCGTGCCGACGGACAACCCCCGCAGTCGATGTACAGCGCGGTCCACGAGACAATGTGGTTATGACCGGCCCCACGACCGACGTCGACGTCCACACCCCGCACCGGGTTCTCATCGCCGAGGATGAGGCGCTCATCCGCCTCGACTTGGCCGAGATGCTGCGTGAAGAGGGCTACGACATCGTCGGCGAGGCCGGCGATGGACAGGAAGCCGTCGAACTGGCGGAACAGCTCGGCCCCGACCTGGTGATCATGGACGTCAAGATGCCGCGCCGCGACGGCCTCGACGCCGCGTCGGAAATCGCCCGCAAACGCATCGCACCGATCGTGGTGCTGACCGCATTCAGCCAGCGCGATCTCGTCGAACGCGCGCGAGACGCTGGGGCGATGGCCTACTTGGTGAAACCGTTCACGGTCTCCGACCTGATCCCGGCAATCGAACTGGCGCTGAGCCGATTCAGCGAGGTCAGGGCACTGGAGCGCGAAGTCGAGACATTGTCCGACCGGCTGGAGACCCGCAAGCTCGTCGAACGGGCCAAAGGCCTACTCCAGGCCAACCAGGGCATGACCGAGCCAGAGGCGTTCAAGTGGATCCAGCGTGCGGCGATGGATCGGCGGACCACGATGAAGCACGTTGCCGAAGTCGTCCTGGAAACCCTGGACCCTCCCAAGGATGTGTCGCCGCCGAAGTAGCGGCCGGCTTGGCCCGCCACGGCGAGCGTCAAGCTGGAGTGGCTGTCAGCCTCGAGCGTCACGCTGGAGTGACGGTGGGGACCGACTAGCGGGCCACGACGACCGACGAGCCGTGTCCGAACAGGCCCTGATTCGCGGTGATGCCGGCCTTCGCGCCGTCGACCTGACGGCCGGTTGCCTGGCCGCGGAGCTGCCAAGTGAGCTCGCAGACCTGTGCGATCGCCTGCGCGGGGATCGCCTCGCCGAAGCAGGCGAGCCCGCCTGACGGGTTGACCGGGATCTTGCCGCCGATGGTGGTGGCACCGCTGCGCAGCAGCCCCTCGGCCTCGCCCTTGGGGCAGAGCCCCAAATGCTCATACCAGTCGAGTTCCAGGGCGGTAGACAGGTCGTAAACCTCGGCCAGGCTCAGGTCTTCTGGCCCTATACCGGCCTCGGCATAGGCGGCGTCGATGATCTGGTCCTTGAACACCCGGTCCGGTGCAGGCACCACAGCAGTGGAATCCGTTGCAATGTCTGGCAATTCGGGCAAGTGCTGCGGGTAGCGGGGGGTGACTGTGCTGACGGCGCGCACCGACGGCACGCCGTTGAGGGAGCCGAGGTGTTCACGGGCGAATTTGGCATTGGCAACGATCAGCGCGGCGGCGCCGTCGGACGTGGCGCAGATGTCGAGCAGTCGCAGCGGATCGGCCACCACGGGGCTGGCCAGCACGTCGTCGACTGATGTCTCCTTGCGGAACCGGGCGTTCGGGTTCTGCAAGCCGTGGCGGGCGTTTTTGACCTTCACCTGCGCGAAGTCCTCGAGCGTGGCGCCGTAGAGGTCCATCCGTCGCCGCGCCAGCAGCGCGAAGTACACCGGGTTGGTGGCGCCGATCAGATGGAACCGCTGCCAGTCGGGGTCGTTCTTCCGCTCGCCGCCGACCGGGGCGAAAAATCCCTTGGGTGTGGTGTCGGCCCCGATCACCAGCGCGACATCGCAGAAGCCGGCCAGGATCTGGGCGCGGGCGCTCTGCAGGGCCTGCGAGCCGCTGGCGCACGCGGCGTAGCTGGAGCTGACCGGCACGCCGTTCCAGCCCAGCTTTTGCGCGAAGGTCGCACCCGCGACGAAACCCGGATAGCCGTTGCGGATGGTGTCAGCGCCGGCCACCAACTGAATCTGCCGCCAGTCCAGTCCGGCCTCGCCCAGCGCGGCACGTGCGGCGGCCACGCCATATTCGGTGAAGTCGTTGCCCCACTTGCCCCACGGGTGCATCCCGGCGCCGAGGATGTAGAGCGGTTCAGGCGTGCTCATGCGATCCTCCACGCGTAGACGGTGCGCTCGACGCCGTCGTCGTCGACGAACAGCGGCATGGTGGTCAGCTCCATTTCCATGCCGACCTCGAGGTCGGCGGCCAAGGTACCGTCCACCACCTTGCCGAGCACGATGAGACCCTCGTCGGCTAACTCCACCGCGGCGACGGCGAACGGCTCGAACGGGTCGGGGGAAGGGTAGGGCGGCGGTGGCGCATAGCGGTTTTCGGTGTAGCTCCACACCTTGCCGCGCCGCGACAGCGGAACTTGGTCGAGCTGATCACCGTCGCAGCCGGGATTGGGGCAGTTGTTGGCCCGCGGCGGAAAGACGTACGTCGCGCACTGCGGGCACTTGCTGCCGATCAGGTGCGGCGCACCGTCGTCGTCGGCGAACCAGCCGTCGATTGCAGGTTCTTGGCGGGTAGCTGCTGGCATCGGGTCAGCGTACCGACAACGCCAGCAAAACTGAAACGTGTTGCAGTTTGGTGGCGGCCGGCGCAGCGGCTACTCGGGGTCGGACCCAGTGCATAGAGTTGAGGCCGTGAGCCCAGCCAGGACCGCAAGCAAGAAGACGCAAGCCGGCCAGGCCGGCGACAGCAAGCCGACGTTGATGCTGCTGGACGGCAATTCGCTGGCGTATCGGGCCTTCTATGCACTGCCGGCCGAGAATTTCAAGACCCAGGGCGGGATGACCACCAACGCGGTGTACGGGTTCACCGCCATGCTGATCAACCTGCTGCGCGACGAATCGCCCACGCATGTGGCGGCCGCGTTCGACGTCTCGCGGCAGACATTCCGCTCCGAGCGTTACCCGGAATACAAGGCCAACCGGTCGTCCACCCCGGATGAGTTCCATGGGCAGATCGACGTCACCAAGGAAGTCCTTGCGGCGCTTGGCATTACGGTGCTCGCCGAACCTGGTTTCGAAGCCGACGACCTGATCGCGACGCTGGCGACCCAGGCGGAAAAGGAGGGCTACCGGGTGCTGGTGGTCACCGGCGACCGCGATTCGTTGCAGCTGGTCACCGACGACGTCACCGTGCTCTACCCGATTAAAGGCGTCAGCGAGTTGACCCGCTTCACCCCGGCGACGGTGGTCGAGAAGTACGGCCTGACCCCCGCGCAGTACCCCGACTTCGCCGCCCTGCGCGGCGACCCCAGCGACAACTTGCCCGGCATTCCAGGGGTGGGCGAGAAGACGGCGTCGAAATGGATCATCGAATACGGCTCGCTGCAAGCGCTGGTCGACGATGTTGACTCGGTGCGCGGCAAGGTTGGCGACGCGTTGCGGGCGAACCTGGCCAGCGTGGTGCGTAACCGGGAGCTCACCGACTTGGTCCGTGACGTGCCGCTGGCGCAGACGCCGGACACGCTGCGGATGCAGCCCTGGGACCGCGACCAGATTCACCAGCTGTTCGACCATCTGGAGTTCCGGGTGCTGCGCGACCGGCTGTTCGACACGCTGGCCGCCGTCGAACCCGAGGTCGATGAGGGATTCGACGTGCGTGGGGGCGCGCTGGAGCCCGGCTCGGTCGGACAGTGGTTGGCCGAGCACATCGCCGACGGCGGGCGATCGGGGCTGGCGGTGGTGGGCACGCATCAGCCCTACGACGGCGATGCGACCGCGCTGGCCATCGCCGCTGCCGACGGCGACGGCAGCTACATCGACACCACGACCTTGACACCCGACGACGACGCGGCGCTCGCGGCATGGCTCGCCGACCCCGACAAGCCGAAGGCCTTGCACGAGGCCAAGTTGGCGAGTCACGACCTCGCCGGACGCGGCTGGACGTTGAACGGGGTCAGCTCCGATACGGCGCTGGCCGCCTACCTGGTCCGCCCCGGACAGCGCAGCTTTACCCTCGACGACCTGTCGCTGCGCTACCTGCGCCGCGAGCTACGTGCGGAAACATCTGAGCAACAGCAACTTTCACTGCTCGATGACAACGAAGGAGTCGACGAACAAGCCGTGCAGACCGCGGTGCTGCGCGCCCGCGCCGTCGTAGACCTCGCTGACGCGCTGGACGCCGAATTGGCTCGCATCGACTCCACGTCATTGCTGGCCGAGATGGAACTGCCGGTTCAGCGGGTGCTGGCGGGCATGGAAGCCGCGGGTATCGCCGTGGACCTCGACCAATTGGGTTCGCTGCAAAGCCAATTCGGCGACCAGATCCGTGATGCCGCCGAGGCAGCGTACGCCGTGATCGGCAAGCAGATCAACCTCGGCTCGCCAAAGCAGCTGCAGGTGGTGCTGTTCGACGAACTGGAGATGCCGAAAACCAAACGGACGAAGACCGGATACACCACCGACGCGGACGCGCTGCAGTCGTTGTTCGACAAAACCGGACATCCGTTCCTGCAGCATCTACTCGCACACCGCGACGTGACCCGGCTGAAGGTGACCGTCGACGGTTTGCTGAATTCCGTTGCGGGAGATGGCCGCATCCACACGACGTTCAACCAGACGATCGCTGCGACCGGCCGACTTTCGTCCACCGAGCCCAACCTGCAAAATATCCCGATCCGCACCGATGCCGGCCGCCAGATCCGCGACGCGTTCGTCGTCGGCGCCGGATACGCCGAGCTGATGACTGCCGACTACAGCCAGATCGAGATGCGGATCATGGCGCACCTGTCCCGCGACGAAGGCCTCATCGAAGCGTTCAACACCGGAGAGGACCTGCACTCGTTCGTCGCGTCTCGCGCGTTCGGCGTGCCGATCGACGAGGTGACCGGCGAGCTGCGGCGCCGGGTCAAGGCGATGTCCTACGGGCTGGCCTACGGTTTGAGCGCCTACGGCCTGGCGGCTCAGCTGAAAATTTCCACCGAAGAGGCCAAAGTCCAGATGGATCAGTATTTCTCGCGGTTCGGCGGGGTGCGCGATTACCTTTTGGACGTGGTCGAGCAGGCTCGCAAAGACGGCTACACCTCGACGGTGCTGGGTCGCCGCCGCTACCTGCCCGAGCTGGACAGCAGCAATCGGCAGGTCCGCGAGGCCGCCGAGCGGGCAGCGCTCAACGCGCCGATCCAGGGCAGCGCGGCCGACATCATCAAGGTCGCCATGATCGAGGTCGACAAGGCTCTTGCGGCGTCGGAACTGACATCGCGCATGGTGCTGCAGGTCCACGACGAGCTTTTGTTCGAAGTCGCTGCAGGCGAGCGTGAGCAACTCGAGGCGTTGGTGCGCGACAAAATGGGCGGCGCATACCCGCTCGACGTGCCGCTGGAGGTTTCAGTGGGCTATGGCCCCAGCTGGGACACCGCCGCCCACTAACCGCGATCAAGCCGAATAACGACCCGAGGGTACGACGGACACGATCCCCGTCAGTTGTTACCAAACGGCCGGATTGTTTGACGCGAGTCGAAGAAAATCCTGTTCGAAGCGAACTGTCATGTGCAACGCTGGGACTATGACTACTCGACCTGCTGAGTTGGCTCAGCGCCTGTGGGTTTCGACGATCGTATTTGGTCTGCTGGCCGCGATTTTGGGCGTCGTGATTCTGGTGTGGCCAGGACCTACGCTCATTGTGGCTGCCGTGTTGTTCGGTGTCTACCTGGTGACGTCCGGTGTAGCGCTGGTCTTGCTGGCGTTTACCCTGCCGGTCGCCGGAGGCGGTCACCGGATTTTGAGCTTCGTCAGCGGGGCGGCCTCAATCATCCTGGGAGTTTTGGCGTTCAGGCATTTCGACGAGGGTTACGCGTTTCTGCTGCTGGCCATCTGGATTGCCATCGGCTTCATCTTCCGCGGCGTAGCCGCCGGCGGCGCTGCGCTCGGCGAACCTGGCACTCCGGGCCGGGGGTGGGCCATCCTCTTCAGTCTCATCAGCGTCATCGCGGGCGTCGTGGTGCTCGCCTACCCATTCGACTCCATCGTCACGCTGACCTTCGTGGTCGGTATTTGGTTGATTGTTCTTGGAGTCGCGGAGGTCGTATTCGGGTTGGGCATCCGCAGCGATGCCAAGAAGCTGGAGAAAGCAGCGCACAGCGTCACCGGCGCTGTCCCAGCCTGATTCTGACCCGGCCGCAGAACATCGACGTTCAAACATGCATAGTTCGGGCCATGATCGAACCCACTGAACTTGTCCGCCGCATCATCGACCAGCACGCCCGCCAGAAGAATGACGAGGGCGCCGACGCCGGCTGCGGCTGCGGAGCAACGGGGCTATCCGACCACACTCTCCATTTGGCCGAATCCATCGTCGACGGGTTGAAACTCAGGCAGGAACCGGTCGGCGACCTTGGCAAGCGGCTTCGGTATGTGAGCGCCGTCTTCGACGATGAACTGACGAAACTAGAGGGCGCCGAGTGACCGCGATTCGTTGCAGCTGGTCACCGACGACGTCACGGTGCTCTGCCCGCGTAAAGGCGTCCGCGAACTGACCCGCTTCACCCCGGCGGCCGTGGTCGAGAAGTACGGCCTGACCCCCGTGCAGTACCCCGACTTCGCCGCCCTGCGTGGCGACCCGAGCGACAACTTGCCCGGCATTCCGGGGGTGCGCGACTAGCTGCCGGAAGTGGTCGAGCAGGCTCGTAAAGAGGGCTACACCTCGACCGTGCCGGGCCGCCGCCGCTATCTGCCCGAAAGCGCGCGGCGCTGATCGTATGTCGTGCGCGATTACCTCGAGGTGATCCGCGCGTCGCTGACCGTTCACCTATCCGCGCCGTAAGCGACTGTCAGCGTCCGTGCCGCCGTGGGTACCTGATTCGCAGCGACACGAAAGGAAATTCATGAATGCAAGCTGGATGATTCCCTTCATCGTCCTCGGCGGCGCCCTCCAGACATGCGGGGCGGCCATGAACAGTCAGCTCTACAAGCACATGATCAACCCATGGCTGGCGTCGGCGATTTCGGCTGCCGTGGTCGCTATTTTCTTCATTGCAGTTTTTCTCGTCAGGTCGAAACCGCTGCCTACCGCGCAGGACGCCGCGTCGATGCCGTGGTGGGCCGTCATCGGAGGTCTCGTCGGAGCCGTCCAGGTTTACGCCGGTCTGACCTTGGTGCACAGGGTTGGAGCGGGCATTTTTATCGGCCTGACGGTGACCGCGGCGCTCATCATGTCTCTGGTCGTCGATCATTTTGGTTGGCTTCGGGTACATCCGCACCCGATCAGCCCCGGCAGAGTCGTGGGCGGCTTGCTCCTGATTTGCGGCGTGGCGTTTATTGCCAAGTTCTAAATGTCGGGCTGGGTTCGACCAGTCGAGAGGACCAAGTTTGGCCAGCGTGTGCACAGTCGAGTAACCTCGACGGGTACACCAGCTGTGTCCCTACGACCTCAACCTGTCCGGAGCAACCCAACAATATGCCGAGTCCCACCGTCACCTCGCCGCAAGTAGCCGTCAACGACATTGGCTCGAGCGAGGATTTTCTCGCCGCCATCGACAAAACAATCAAGTACTTCAACGATGGCGACATCGTCGAAGGGACAATCGTCAAGGTTGACCGGGACGAGGTCCTGCTCGACATCGGCTATAAGACTGAGGGGGTCATCCCCTCCCGCGAGCTGTCCATCAAGCACGACGTCGACCCCAACGAGGTGGTGTCCGTCGGCGACGAGGTCGAAGCCCTGGTCCTCACGAAAGAGGACAAAGAAGGCCGGCTGATCCTGTCCAAGAAGCGCGCCCAGTACGAGCGCGCCTGGGGGACCATCGAGGCGCTCAAGGAAAAGGACGAGGCCGTCAAGGGCACCGTCATCGAGGTCGTCAAGGGTGGTTTGATCCTCGACATCGGACTGCGTGGCTTCCTTCCCGCCTCGCTGGTCGAGATGCGACGCGTCCGCGATCTGCAGCCCTATATCGGCAAAGAGATCGAGGCCAAGATCATCGAGCTGGACAAGAACCGCAATAACGTGGTGCTGTCGCGGCGCGCTTGGCTGGAGCAGACGCAGTCCGAGGTGCGCAGCGAGTTCCTCAACCAGCTGCAGAAGGGCGCCATTCGCAAGGGCGTGGTGTCCTCGATCGTCAACTTCGGCGCGTTCGTCGATCTCGGCGGGGTGGACGGTCTGGTGCACGTCTCCGAGCTGTCCTGGAAGCACATCGACCATCCGTCCGAGGTGGTCACCGTCGGCGACGAGGTCACCGTCGAGGTGCTCGACGTCGACATGGACCGCGAGCGGGTTTCGTTGTCGCTCAAGGCTACTCAAGAAGACCCGTGGCGGCACTTCGCTCGCACCCACGCGATCGGCCAGATCGTGCCGGGCAAGGTCACCAAGCTGGTGCCGTTCGGGGCCTTCGTCCGTGTCGAGGAGGGCATCGAAGGTCTGGTGCACATCTCCGAGTTGGCTGAGCGCCACGTCGAGGTGCCCGATCAGGTGGTCGCCGTCGGTGACGACGCGATGGTCAAGGTCATCGACATCGACCTGGAGCGTCGCCGCATCTCGCTGAGTCTCAAGCAGGCCAACGAGGACTACACCGAGGAGTTCGACCCCGCCAAGTACGGCATGGCCGACAGCTACGACGAGCAGGGCAACTACATCTTCCCCGAGGGCTTCGACGCCGAAACCAACGAATGGCTCGAAGGTTTCGATACTCAACGCAACGAGTGGGAAGCCCGCTACGCCGAGGCCGAGCGTCGGCACAAGATGCACACCGCGCAGATGGAGAAGTTCGCTGAGGCCGAAGCTGAAGCTGCGGAGCGCCCGCAGGCCAACGGCTCGTCGGGCGACGACCAGCCGAGCGGCGGCTCGCTCGCCAGCGATGCGCAACTCGCGGCCCTGCGGGAGAAGCTCGCGGGCAGCGCCTAACCTGCGCACCGGATGCTTCGCATCGGTCTGACCGGCGGTATCGGGGCCGGCAAGTCGACGGTGTCCGCGACGTTTTCGGAACGCGGCGGCGTCATCGTCGACGGCGATGTCATCTCCCGCGAGGTGGTCGAGCCCGGCACCGAAGGATTGGCCGCACTCGTCGAGGCGTTCGGCGACGGTATTCTGCTACCAGACGGCGCGTTGGACCGACCGGCCTTGGCGGCCAAGGCATTCAGCAACGATGAAAGCCGGGCGACACTCAACGGGATCGTTCATCCGCTGGTCGGCAAGCGGCGCTCGGAGATCATCGCCGCCGTTCCGGCTGGACGCCGTTGTGGTGGAGGACATCCCGTTGCTGGTGGAGTCCGGGATGGCGCCGTTTTTCCCACTGGTCGTCGTGGTGTACGCCGATGCTGAACTGCGGGTGAAGCGGCTGGTCGAACACCGCGGCATGGCCGAGGCCGACGCCCGTGCCCGCATCGCCGCGCAAGCCGACGACGCGCAGCGTCGCGCCGTCGCCGATGTCTGGCTGGACAATTCGGGTTCGTCCGAGGCGCTGATCGAGCGTGCCCGTGAGGTGTGGGATCAGCGCATCCTGCCGTTCGCGCACAACATCAGCGCAGGCGAGGTCGCCCGTGCACCGGCGCGACTGGCGCCGGCCGATCCGACCTGGCCCGATCAAGCGCGGCGCATCGTCAACCGCCTGAAGACCGCTTGCGGGGCAAAGGCATTGCGCGTCGACCACATCGGGTCGACCGCGGTCCCGGAGCTGGACGCCAAGGACACCATCGACGTCCAGGTCACCGTCGAATCACTCTCGGCGGCAGATGAACTCGGCGCGGCTTTGCTTTCTGCCGGCTACCCACGTGTCTCACACATCACCACGGATGTAGACAGGTCAGACGCGCGAAGCACTGTCGGCCGATACGACCATAGAGACGATCCGGGTCTGTGGCGGAAGCGGATTCACGGGTCGGCTGATCCTGGTAGGCCGACGAATATTCATCTGCGCGTCGACGGCTGGCCAAATCAGCAGTTCGCGCTGCTGTTCGTCGACTGGCTGGTGGCCAATCCCGATGTGCGAGAAGAGTATTTGGCCGTCAAACGCAAAGCGGAACAAGTCGGAGGATCCGGGGGAGATATCGAGCGTTATGCCCCGGCTAAGGAGCCGTGGCTTCTCGACGCCTACCGCCGGGCTTGGGCATGGGCCGACGTATCAGGCTGGCAGCCTGCCGGTTAGCCGGTGACGACGGCCAGGTTTTGGCTTGTTGCCCAGGCTTTTTCAAAGGTGACCAGCGAGACGCGTTCGTCGCGGCCGGTTTTGATGCCGCTGTCGTTGAGGTGCACCGCACCGGTTTGGGTGTCGATGCCCGTGACCACCACGACATGGTTGTCGACGTTCCGGTCGCCAGCGGCATTCCAGATGGTCTGGGCGTTGACGGCGGCGATCACCTTGTGCCCTCGGGCCAAATCTTGCTCGAGCCCGCCGATGCTTCGTTGACTCAGCGAGGACCGGACGCCGTAGTGCGCCAGCAGCACTGGCAGGTTTCTGATGTCGGTGCCGGTGCGTTGGCGGTAGATCGGTCCGGCGCCGGTGATGCTCGTGGTGGTTCTCGCCAGGGAGGTGATCTGCCGCTCTCTGGGCTCGTTGCCGGTGGTCTGGCCGACCACGTCGGCCACTGCCATCTCCCCGCAATCGCTGCTGTGCTGCAGGCGCCAGAACGGCGCGGCCGCGGCCGGGTCGCCGTACATCCCGGTCTGGCTGTTGCCTTCCAGGGCGATGGCGCCCACGGCAACGTGGACCGGACGAAGCGGACCGATCGCGACGGCCAATGCGACCAGCGCTACGGCTGCAGCCGAGCAGGCGCAGGCAACGACGGCGGCAATGCGCACCGCCGGGGCCACCGCGGTTGTCAAAGCGGTGTTCATGGGTGGTTCCTTCGCCTCGCGCCGTCAGAATGAGATAAGGATCTGAGGTTGCCCTTGTCGGAATCTTGTGCTGCAGCTCAGCGGCCTTCCCGAAACGGCGCCAGGGGTTGAGCCGCGTTGACCTGAGTTCAGCCACCGTGAGGTACGCGACTGCAGATTGCCGGTGAAGTCGTCCGATTGGCATTCATGGCGCTGTGCCGCACACCACAAAATGACGTTTGCCTCATCGTGTTTCGGGCTATTAGACGTACGGCAGAAAGGAGTCTGTGATGCCCACTTGGGTGTGGATTTTGATAGTGGCCGCCGCTGTCGTGGCGGTCGTCGCGGCGATTGTCGCAATAAGCATGGTCCGATTCCGGATAAAAACGAAGCGGCTCAAACAGCATTATGGCGGCGAGTACGAGCGCTTGGCATCCGAGACCGGAAGTGAGAAAGGTGCCGTTCGGGAACTCACTACGCGAGAACGCAAGCGAGGCAAACTCGAAATCAGTCCTTTGACGCCTTCGGCGCTCTCCGATTTCACCGCCCGCTGGCAAGAGGTGCAGGCCGGGTTCGTGGACAACCCCCCGATTGCAGTCGGCGCCGCCGATCGTCTGGTGACCGAGGTGATGCAACAACGGGGTTATCCCGTCGACGATTTCGACCAGCGGGCCGCGGACATCTCGGTCGATCACCCGCAGATCGTCGACAACTACCGCGCCGCCCACGGTGTCCACGTCTCGCAGCAGCATGCCAACACCGAGCAACAGCGGGAGGCGTTCGTGCACTACCGGGCGCTGTTTGAGAAGTTGCTCGAAACCCCGACCGATAAGGACGCAGCACAGGAGGCAAGCGCATGACCACCCATGAACAACAAACAATCACCGATTCGCCCGATGAGGCTGCGATCCCCGTCACGGAAGCACCGCAGACGGAGGATGAGAGCCTGGCCGCTGAGCCCGCTGCCGACACAACGGGACCCGGCGCCGAGGCAGTCGGGGAGGAGCCGCCGAGCGCGCGACGCGAGTCGTCAGCCCGAGGAAATGCTCTTCGCCGGCGACGATCTCGCGGATCTGCGTGCGCGGTGGGCCGGTGTTCAGGCGGCCTTCGTCGATGATCCGAAGGAGTGCGTCCAGAAGGCCGACGTCCTCGTCTCCGATCTGGTCGAGCAGCTCACCACCGGGTTTGCCCAGGCGCGCTCGCGTCTGGAAGAGCAGTGGTCTCGCGGCAAGGAGGCATCGACCGAAGACCTACGCCTGGCTCTGATGCACTACCGCGAATTCTTCGAGCGCTTGCTTGCCGTCTGAATGAGCTGTACTGCAACAGGTTTCGGCATTCAGCGCCATGCGAGCGGCATGTCGTTGGCGGCTAGCCAGGCATTGAGGTCGTAGCCATGGCTGGCCAGGCCGTCGACGGCGTGCACGGCGCGACGCACGGCCTGTTCGGCGACCTCCGGAGCCAGCAGGCCGTGCCGCGCGGCTTGCAACAGTTCGTCAACGTCGGCTAAGTCCGCGCCGCGTCCGGTGCGGACTTCGAGGTCGAGGTAGTGGTCTTCGGAACGCCACACGGCCGGGCCGGGTAAGTACTCGCCGACGTCGAGGTAATAGTCGTGGTCGCGTTCGTGGCCGGGGTTGAAATGGAAAACCGTTGCCCGCAGACCCAGCGACGGCAACAACCACGACTCGAGGTAGTGGAACTGGGCGCGGCCGGGTGTGGGGCGGGCCAGGTACAGACCCCATGGCCGCACGATGTAGTCGTCAACGGCCCGCACGATGCCCTTCGGATCTGTGTTGGTGCGGGCGCGCAGGTCGAACGTCTCGTGCTTGGGCGGGTGGATGATGTCACCTCGAGTCGGCGCGGCTCACCGGCGGAGCCGGATCTTCCAGCGGACGAAGCACGCAAAAAACACGGCCAGTCCGGCCAGCATGCCCATGTCGAGCAGCCAGAAATGTCGGGTGTGCTGCCAGAACTGGTCCTGGGGGAGCAGCGTGGCCGGTACCAGGTGCCGGACGTCGACCGTCGACGCCGCCGCCGCGTAACCCCAGCGCGCCGGCATCAGCCACGACAGCTGGTCCAGACCGAGCCGGCCGGTCACCGGGACCATCCCGCCGCACAACACCAGCTGCGCCATGACCGCGACCACGAACAACGGCATGATCTGCTCACTGGATCGGACCAGCGACGAGATTGCCAGGCCGAGGACGGCCGAGGCGACACAGGTCCCGGCGACGGTGATGAACAGCTCGACGGTGGCCGCCACTGTCGAGTGGCCCAGCAGCACCGCTCCGCGGGCCGGCGCCCCCTTGCCGCCCACCACGATCGCGGTGACGATCGCCGACTGCAGGATTGCGAACCCGCAGAACACCAGCGTCTTGGCCAGCAGGTAGGCGGTGGTCGACAGGCCGACCGCCTGCTCGCGCTGGAATATGGCGCGCTCACCGACCAGGTCGCGAATCGTCAGCGCGGTACCCATGAAGGCGGCAGCCGGCAACAGCAAGGCCAGGATCTGCGCGGCCTCGTCGGGTGTGCCGGCGTGCGGGCCGGGAACGCGGAATCCGGTGCTGCCCGGGACGGTCAGCGACAGTGCGCCGAGGATGAACGGCAGCAGCGCCAGGAAGATGAAGTACGCCCGGTCGGCGACCACAAGGCGGACCTGTCGGCGCGCGATCGTCGAGATTTGGCGGCGCACACTGGTATGCACCGGCTCGCCCAAGTCGACCGGCTTGTCCGTCTGCGGGGACGGTTGCTGCTGTTCCCGCTCCCGGAACCGACGGTTGGCCTCGTCCGGATCGGCGCCAACCTGACCGAAGATCTTGGCCCAGTTGGTGGTGCCCATCACCTCGCCGATGCCGTCCGGGGGCCCGCAGTAGGCCGTCTTCCCACCGGGTGCCACCAGCAGCAGCTGATCGCAGGTGTCCAGGTAGGACAGCATGTGCGTCACAACGATCACCACGCGACCGGCGTCGGCCAGTTGGCGCAGCATCATCATGACCTGGTGGTCCAGCGCCGGATCCAGACCCGAGGTCGGCTCGTCGAGGATCAGCAGCGACGGCCCGGTGAGCAGCTCGAGCGCCACCGAGGCGCGTTTGCGTTGTCCGCCGGACAGCTTGTCGACCCGGGTGTTGGCGTGCTTGGTCAGGTCGAGTTCCTCGAGCACCTGCGCGACGACCTTGGCCCGGTCGCGTTTGCTGGTGTCGGGTGGCAGGCGCAGTTCGGCGGCGTAGCTCAGCGCTTGGTTCACCGTCAGCTGGCGGTGCACGACGTCGTCCTGGGGAACCATGCCGATCCTGCTGCGCAGCGAGGCGTACTCGCTGTGAATGTCGTGCCCCTCGAACGTCACCGAGCCGGAGCTGGGCGTCGTGTAACCGGCGATCAGCCGGGCCAGCGTGCTCTTCCCGGCGCCGGATCCGCCGATCACCGCGGTCAGCGTGCCGGGACGCGCGGTCAGCGAGATGTCGGTGAGCAGTTGTTTGCCGTTGTCGACGACATACTGGACGCCGCGCACCTCCAGGCCGCCGGTGCGGGTCGCGGCTTCGGTTTCGCTGCGGCGCACCAGCAGACCACCGCTGACCACCAGGTCGACGTTGCCCACGGTCACCACGTCGCCCTCGGTCAGGATCGCCGAGCCGATCCGGGTGCCGTTGACGAACGTCCCGTTGACACTGGTGTCGCGGATCTCGGTGCCCAGCGGGGTCAGAGTCAACGTTGCGTGATACCGGGAGGCCAGCACGTCGGGGATGACGACGTCGTTGTCGGTTGCCCGACCGATCGTCACCGAGCCTACCGGTTTGGCGGCCGGCACCGACCTCGGCGACAGGAGTTTGACGAACCTGGTCGCAAGATTCGACGCATCACCGGACGGTGTTGCGAGCATGGTGACTTCGGTGGGTGGCACCTCGTGCGTCCTCGGCGGGGGCCCGGCGTTGACCACTGTGATCTGGTCTGGCGGCGGGCCGGCTGACGGCGGGGCGGCGTGCACGTTGGTCGGATACTCCGACGGTGCCAGCGGCGGCGTCTGCCGTACGTGTGGAGCGGGACGTCCCTGCGGTACGGGTGACGGCGTCGGCGTGGCGCCGCTTCGACGCGAGCCTGCGAGCGGACCCGGCGGCTGGGCGGGAGGCGGACCGGGCGGGGCAGTTGCCGACCACGTCATGGTCGATTGCGCATCGCGCGGAGACGCGCTTCCCGGGGGTTGACCCCCTTTGCCGCGGCGTTGTCCGATTTCGAAGGTCAGCCGCGGTCCGGCCGCATTGCCGATGTTGATGCTTTGCCCGTCATGAATGTCGATCACCGGTCTGCGGTAGCCGTTGACGAAGGTCCCGTTGACCGAACCGTTGTCGATGGCCACCCACTTGCCCTGGTCGAAGCGCAGGATCAGGTGCGCGCGTGAGATCCGCGGATCGGCAATTCGGATGTCAGCGCGCAGGTCACGCCCGACGACGACGTCGTGACCCGGCGCAAAGGTACGTTCTGAGCCGTCGTGCCAAATGGTCAGGAGGGGCGGGGCTGGTCGACTCACCACTCCAGTATCGACTCCGCGGCGGCCCGGCTTCCACGTTGCGCACTGTGATTCGCCTGTGTCCTGCCGCGAGCTGCGCTGACGCCGCGATTCACAGCTGCTTCATAAGCGGCACCAACAGGAGCTCACCGCGTATGGCGGCATGATTGCGAAAAGAAGGAAACTGTCCGAAGTCGGCCGCACGTCGGGTGTTCGAAAACGTCCGGCCTGCAACTGATTCAAGAGCTTAGTCCCGCAACAGGGAACCGGGAGCGTGGCGGTCGACACGCCTACTGTGTGCACGTGAGGGGGCAAACGTAGATGGATGAGGCGACCAGAGCGACGCAGCGCTGGGACGCCCAGTCGGGCCCACCCGCGGAGTCGCCGCGCGCCCGTAGCTTGCTGCGGCGCGGCTACGCGTCCCTTCCGCATCTTGCGGTGACCCGTTTACTGACCCGGGTTCCGCTGATCGGGTCGCGTCCGACGCCGGGATTCGGCGGAGGTCGGTCGGTTCGGCAAGGAGCGCGCGCCGGGCAGTGCGATCACCGCCCCGACGACCTTCGCCGGCTACACCATTCTGCGGCCGCTGGGGTCTGGTGGGATGGCCGACGTTTATCTGGCCAAGCATCCCCGCTTACCGCGTCGTGACGCGCTCAAGGTGTTGACCGAGGGGACGACGTCCGACGCTGAATTCCGCGAGAGATTCCATCGCGAAGCCGACTTGGCCGCCACGCTGTGGCATCCCCACATCGTTGCGGTGCACGACCGCGGCGAGTTCGACGGTCACCTCTGGATCGCGATGGACTACGTCGAGGGCACCGACGCGGCCCGACTGATGCGAGAGGGGTTCCGGGCAGGGATGCCCGAGCAAGACGTCTCTGACATCGTCACCGCGGTCGCCGGCGCGCTCGACTATGCCCACGCCAGAGGGCTGCTGCACCGGGACGTCAAACCCGCCAACATCCTGCTTACCCATCCTGACGAGGACGACCGTCGAATCCTGTTGGCGGACTTCGGGGTAGCTCGGCAACTCGCCGATATCAGCGGAATCACCGAGACCAACGTCGCGGTGGGTACCGTCGCGTACGCGGCGCCCGAGCAACTCGTCGGATCGAACATCGATGGCCGCGCCGACCAGTACGCGCTGGCCGCCTCGGCATTCCACCTGCTCACCGGTGCACCGCCGTATCGGCACTCCAACCCGGTCGCGGTGATCGGGCAGCACCTGCATGCAGAACCGCCCAGACTGAGCGACCATCGCCCCGATCTGGCAGACCTCGACGACGTATTTTTCAAAGCTCTGGCGAAGGATCCTGCGGACAGATTCGATCGATGCCGCCAGTTTGCCGCTGCCTTCAGCGAGCACATCTCCCGCCACGCCACCGGAGATCACGGCACCAAGTTGGGCGCCCTCGGCGCGAGGTCGCGGCTACGGCGCCGCGCCGGTGTGCGCAAAGCCGCTCGACGGCCCTCCCTGAAAGTCGGCATCGCCCTCGCGATGATCGTCACAACGGTCCTCGCGCTGACCGTGACGTGGGCGATCTCATTCTTTTCCTGGGACGACCAACCTCAAGCGGGACCTGCGGCACCACCGCGGGTGAGCGCGACACCGTCGGCATCCTCTGCGTCGGCCATCGCCGCCCCGCCGTTCAACGGCAGCTACCGACTCGACTATGACCGCGCGAAGCAGACGTCCAACGGCGTCATTCGCAACAACGGCGGGGTCACCAGCTGGTGGGCCTTTTCCTCTGCCTGCACCGCGGCCGGGTGCGCTGCCACCGGGACCAAGCTGGACGACACCAGCCATCAAACGCCGAAGACCGCCGGCACCGGCAATACCGGCACTCTGCATTTCGTCGACGGGCACTGGCAGGGCGAGCCCCGACAACTGCAGGTGGAGTGCCAAAAAGCGCGCGGCGGGCCGACGGCCACGCAGTCCGAGACGGTGGTGTGGTCGTTGACCCCAGAACCGGACGGCACGCTGCGCGGCGTTCAGACCCAGACGGTGCAGAGCAACGAGTGCGGCTCGCAGGGGGCCACGCTGCGCATCCCCGTGGTGGCAACCCGCACCGGAGACGTCCCGCCGAACGTGACCATCGCGGATCCCGCGCAGGCGGCCAACATCACGGCCACGCCGGTCGGAACCTCGACGCCACCGGTGCTGGGCGGCCCGTGCAGCGACGTCGACAAAGTCGCCTACGATTCCACGGCCAACGAACAGGTCGTATGCGAAGGCAACACCTGGGACAAAGCACCGACGACCACCGGGGTGCACCCCGTCGGGACCTCATGCGACGAACCGGGCACACCAGTGTTCAGCATGTCGATGTCCGACGACGGACATCTCATCCAATGCGACCCTGGCACCCGGGTGTGGAGCCGCCAGCTCAGCTGACCCTGCGCCCGGCCTGCATCGTCGGCGGGTTCGGGCTAATCGGCCCGCCTCCTCATCACTCCCTTCCGGCCTGCATCGTCGGCGGGCTGTCGGTGATCAGTTCTACCCTGGTGAACATGGCGTTTGCTACCGAGCATCCCGTGGTTGCGCACTCCGAATACCGTCCGGTTGAAGACATGGTGCGGGTCGGCGGTCACTTCGAGGTGGTCAGCCCGCACGCGCCGGCCGGTGACCAGCCGGCGGCCATCGCGGAGCTGGAACGCCGTATTCAGGCGGGGGAGCGCGACGTGGTGCTGCTGGGTGCCACCGGTACCGGAAAGTCGGCCACCACCGCATGGCTCATCGAGCGGCTGCAGCGGCCGACCCTGGTGATGGCGCCCAACAAGACACTGGCCGCGCAGTTGGCCAACGAGCTGCGAGAGATGTTGCCGCACAACGCTGTTGAATACTTCGTCTCGTACTACGACTACTACCAGCCAGAGGCGTACATCGCGCAGACCGACACCTATATCGAAAAGGACAGCTCGATCAACGACGACGTGGAGCGGCTGCGGCACTCCGCGACGTCGTCGCTGCTGTCGCGCCGCGACGTGGTGGTGGTGGCATCGGTGTCCTGCATTTACGGCCTGGGCACGCCGCAGTCCTACCTGGACCGCTCGGTCGAGTTACAGGTGGGCACCGAGGTCCCGCGCGACGGGCTGCTGCGGCTGCTGGTCGACGTGCAATACACCCGCAACGACCTGTCGTTCACCCGCGGCTCGTTCCGGGTACGCGGCGACACCGTCGAAATCATCCCGTCCTACGAGGAGTTGGCGGTCCGCATCGAGTACTTCGGCGACGAGATCGAGGCGCTGTACTACCTGCACCCGCTGACCGGCGAGGTGGTCCGCAAGGTCGACTCGCTGCGCATCTTCCCGGCCACCCACTACGTGGCCGGCCCGGAGCGGATGGCGCACGCGATTTCCACCATCGAGGAAGAGCTGGCCGAGCGGCTCGCCGAGCTCGAGGGTCAGGGCAAGCTGCTGGAGGCCCAGCGCCTGCGGATGCGGACCAACTATGACGTCGAGATGATGCGCCAGGTCGGGTTTTGCTCCGGCATCGAGAACTACTCGCGGCACATCGACGGGCGCGGGGCCGGAACGCCGCCCGCGACGCTGCTGGACTATTTCCCGGAGGATTTCCTGCTGGTCATCGACGAATCGCATGTGACGGTGCCGCAGATCGGCGGCATGTACGAGGGCGACATGTCGCGCAAGCGCAACCTGGTCGAATTCGGCTTCCGACTGCCGTCAGCCACCGACAACCGGCCGCTGACCTGGGAGGAGTTCGCCGACCGGATCGGGCAGACGGTGTACCTGTCGGCGACCCCGGGCCCCTATGAGCTGAGCCAGTCGGCGGGGGAGTTCGTCGAGCAGGTGATTCGCCCGACCGGTCTGGTCGACCCGAAAGTCGTGGTGAAGCCGACCAAGGGCCAGATCGACGATCTGATCGGCGAGATCCGCAAGCGCGCCGAGGCGGACCAACGAATCCTGGTGACGACGCTGACCAAGAAGATGGCCGAGGACCTCACCGACTATCTGCTGGAACTGGGTATCCGGGTGCGCTACCTGCACTCCGAAGTCGACACACTTCGGCGGGTGGAACTCTTGCGTCAGTTGCGGCTGGGTGACTACGACGTGCTCATCGGGATCAACCTGCTGCGGGAGGGCCTGGACCTGCCGGAGGTGTCGCTGGTCGCGATCCTCGACGCCGACAAGGAGGGTTTCCTGCGCTCTTCGCGCAGCCTGATCCAGACCATCGGCCGCGCCGCCCGCAACGTGTCCGGCGAAGTCCACATGTATGCCGACAGGATGACCGACTCGATGAAAGAGGCGATCGACGAGACCGACCGGCGGCGGGCCAAGCAGGTCGCCTACAACGAAGCCCACGGCATCGACCCTCAGCCGCTGCGCAAGAAGATCGCCGACATCCTCGACCAGGTCTACCGCGAGGCCGACGACACCGACTCCGTCGAAATCGGCGGTTCCGGGCGTAACTCATCACGGGGCCGCCGGGCCCAAGGCGAGCGCGGCCGGGCGGTCAGCGCCGGAGTGTTCGAAGGGCGCGACACCGTCAACATGCCACGGGCCGAATTGGCCGATCTGATCAAGGACCTCACCGAGCAGATGATGGCCGCGGCACGCGACCTGCAATTCGAGCTGGCCGCGCGGTTCCGCGACGAGATCGCCGATCTCAAGAAAGAGCTGCGCGGAATGGACGCCGCCGGTCTCAAGTGAGCTCACCCCGCGGCACGCCAGCCATCGATGGCTGGCGCGCGCTGTTGGGTCCCAGGTTCCTGGGGACAGCGACGCTGCTCGCCGGCGGAGTGGCGCTGTACGCGACCAACGAGTTCCTGACGGTCAGCCTGCTACCGAGCGCGATCGCCGACATCGGCGGCCAGCGGCTCTTTGCGTGGGTGACCACGCTTTACCTCGTGGGTTCGGTTGTCGCGGCCACGACGGTCAACGCGGCGCTGCTGCGGATCGGGCCACGGTGGTCATATCTGTTGGGATTGTTGGTGTTCGGGATCGGCAGCGTGGTCTGCACGGTGGCGCCCAGCATGGACGTTTTGCTGGTGGGTCGCACTCTGCAGGGGGCGGCCGGGGGCCTGTTGGCCGGGCTGGGGTACGCGCTGATCAACTCGGCGCTGCCGCGATCGCTGTGGACCAGGGCTTCGGCGTTGGTGTCGGCCATGTGGGGTGTCGCGACGGTGGCGGGGCCGGCGGCGGGCGGCCTTTTTGCCCAATTCGGGTTGTGGCGCTGGGCGTTCGGTGCGATGGCGATACTGACCGCCGCGATGGCAGTGCTGGTCCCGTTGGTGCTGCCGGCCGGTCGTGCCGGTCCCGGCGACCCGGCGCCGACGCTGAAAATGCCAGCCTGGTCGTTGCTGCTGCTCGGGGCTGCGGCGCTCACGGTCAGCGCCGCCCAGGTTCCGACAAACGTCGCGGCGACGGCGGGGTTGCTTGCGATCAGCCTGGCCCTGGTCGTCGCATTCGTGCTCGTCGATCGCCGGATGGCGGTAAAAGTACTGCCCCCCAGCACTTTTGGTGTCGGACCACTGAAGTGGATCTATCTGACAATGGCGGTGCTGATGGCCTCGGCGATGGTCGACATGTATGTGCCGTTGTTCGGGCAACGTTTGGCGCATCTGGTTCCCGTGTTAGCCGGGTTTCTGGGCGCCGCGCTGGCGGTCGGTTGGACCGTCAGCGAAATCCTCAGCGCATCGCTGAACAGCAGGCCTGTCATCAACCGCGTGGTCGTGGTTGCGCCGCTGGTCATGGCCGGGGGTCTGATATTGGCTGCTGCTACCCAAGTCGATAACGCGCCGGTGGGCTTTGTCGTGACGTGGGCGCTGGCGCTGACGATCACCGGGATCGGCATCGGAGCGGGGTGGCCGCATCTATCGGCCTGGTCGATGCACTGCGTCGACGACGCGCGGGAAGGCGTGGCCGCCGCGGCGGCGATCAACACGGTGGAGCTCATATCCGGAGCCTTCGGTGCAGGGCTGGCCGGTGTCGTGGTCAACAGCGTGCACGGCGGTGACGTCGTGGCCGCCCGGGCGCTGTTTGCGGTGTTTGCCACGCTGGGCGTGGCGGGCGCATTGGCCGCTCACCGCGCCACCCGGGGATTGCGGTGACCGCCGCCCTCCGTGGTGCCACCGAGCAACGGGTCGGCAAGCGAGATCTGCGACAGGGTCGCGACTGGTTCAGCGGATCGACTTGACGACCTGGGTTCGGTGGAATTGCCACCGTTCGACGATGCGAAACCCGACCAGCTCTGGCGTTCGGTACGCGGGTGCGCGTCCTAGCACCCGTCCTGGCGGCAGCGATGTGCCGCTTTGGTGGGCGGGCAGCGCCGTGTCATGCGTGGAAATCGTCCATACAGTCGTGCATTTGTATAGCCGACCGGTCACCAGCCATACCGCCAGGTGGCCGTCCCAAAGAGTGCCGCGCTCGGGTGCGGGGACGCCACGACCGACGTCGACCAATGGCCGGTAGGCGGCCGGACGGGCCGCGAGGAGCGCGCGGATCGGCCCGGGCAGCCAGCCCACCGTGTTGTCGACCAGTAGGCAGTCCCCGGGTGCAGCATGGGTGCTAATGACGTCGGCGACGTCGCTGTAATCCCAGCCTTCTTTGGCGTAGCGCTGCCGTTGCGACAGGAGATAATTCGGGAAAGCTGCTGCGGTGAGCGCTACCAGCACCAAGGCGATCCATCGCGGTGTGCGCGCGACCGCCACGATGCAGACAGCCAGCACGACCGCCATCGCCGGCGTGGTGAAGAACAGATACCGCGGGTAGTAGAACGGATCGCTGATCGCCGAATAGATCAGGCTGACGGCGGTGGGCACCACGATCCATGCCGCGCAGATGATCAGCACTCGGCGGGTATCGCCGGCCGAGCGCCATCGACCCGTCAACCGAATCGTCAGCGCGGCAGCGAGAATGAGTGCCGCCAGAATCGCGAACGGAACACTGTTGTCGAAATATTGGTGTTGCACGACGTCGAGCACGCTGTGCCAGTTCAACGGGTTAATCCAGGCGACCTGGAAGCTCTGGCCGTGCGCGAACAGCATCAACGGTGTCAGGGCGCCCACTGCCACCGCTGACGTGATCGCCCACCACAGCAGCACCGGTTTGCGGCGCCGGAGCACCGGTGTGACGACGGCATAGGCCGGCACCAGCAACACCAGGTAGACATTGAGCAAGTATCGACAGCATCAGTGCGAGCGAGTAGAGCAGCCAGAGCCACCAGCGGTTTCGCCGTACCGAGGTGACCAGCAACACCGTCAACCAGACCGCGGCGGCCGCCGTCAGCGCATACGAGCGGGCTTCGACAGCGGCCCACGTGACGCGCGGCAGGATGGCGAACACGATGCCAGCGCAGACTGCGGTGGTCCGCGGCAAGAACTGCTTACCGAAGACCACAACACCGGCCGCCGCGCCGCCGACCGCCAGACAACTGGGAACCCGCGACCAGAACTCGGTCGGCGGGAAGACAGCGAACCAACCGTGCATCAGCAGGTAAAACAGGCCGTGCACTGCATCGATGTGGCCCAGCATCCGCCACAGGTCGGGCAACGAGCGGCTGGCGGAGGCAGAAATCGTCGCGCTCTCGTCGAACCACAGCGACGGCCGGCTCGCCACGGCGCCGCCGACGAGGGACGCCAGCACCGCGATCGCAAGCGGGTCGAGCAGCCTGCCGCGCCGCCGCGGGCGCGACTCGCTTGCGGCGGGTGCCGTCCTGGGTTCGTCGACTGTTGTGGCAACCATGATGCGTGTCACTGTAAAGGGCCTGTGGTGAACCTGCTTACCCTTCCGACCTGCTCACACACCGCGTTGGGCAATGGCGCCGAAGCCGGCGGCTCGACCGGTCGCGATACGCGATCAGCTGAATAGCTTGCGGATCAAGGGATTTCATCGATTTCGGAGGTTAGCTGAAGGCGCTGGCGATGCGAACGGCGCCCCAGAGTGCGCCCCGCCGAGGCGGTAGCGCGGAATTGCCCACCGGGTCCGCGTGTCTCAAATCCGACCATCTGTCTGCGGCAAAGCGTTACTGTCTGGGGTTGGCGTAGCAACCGACACCTGGGAGGGTAAATGAGCGCCTATCGGACCGTGGTGGTAGGAACCGACGGCTCGGATTCGTCGCTTCGCGCGGTGGAAAGGGCAGGCAACATCGCCGGGGCGGACGCCAAGCTGATCGTCGCGACGGCGTACTTGCCTCAGCAGGAGGATGCACGAGCCGCCGACGCCCTGAAAGACGAAAGCTACAAGGTGTCGGGCAGTGCCCCGATCTATGCGATCCTGCGCGAGGCCAAAGATCGGGCCCATGCTGCGGGCGCCAAGAACGTCGAGGAACGGTCGATTGTCGGCGCCCCGGTCGACGCGCTGGTCGGACTGGCGGAGGAAGTCGGCGCCGATCTGCTCGTCGTCGGCAACGTCGGCCTCAGCACGATTGCGGGCCGGCTGCTGGGATCGGTACCTGCCAATGTCTCGCGCCGGGCCAAGGTCGACGTGCTGATCGTGCACACCACCACGTAAGCGGTCGTCCGCACGTCAGCCCGGTGATCGACACCGCCAAGTATGGGCCGTGGGCGCTGATCGCCGGCGGCTCAGAGGGTGTGGGCGCCGAATTCGCCCAGCTTCTCGCCGAGGCGGGTCTGCACCTGGTGCTGGTTGCTCGCAAAGCAGACGCGTTGGAGCAGACGGCCCACCGGTGCCGCCGGCACGGCGTCGAGGTCCGTACCGTGCAGGCCGATCTGAGCGCCCCCGATGCCTGCGCTCGCATCGCGGCGGCGACCGCCGAGCTCGAGGTGGGCCTGTTGATCCTGGTCGCGGGCGCCAACACACACAGCCACGAGTTCCTCGACGGCGATCTCGCCGAATTTCAGCGGGTCATCGATCTCAACATTTCGACACCGCTTGCACTCGTGCACCACTTCGGACAGGCGATGCGCTCCAGGCGCCGGGGCGGCATCGTGTTGCTCGGCTCGCTCGCGGGCTACCTCGGATCGGTTCGCCACACCGTCTACGGCGGTGTCAAGGCATTCACCAGAGTCTTCGCCGAGGGGCTTTGGTTGGAGCTTCGGGAGCACGGCGTCGATGTGCTCGAACTGGTGCTGGGCGTCACACGCACACCGGCGATGGAACGGGTCGGCCTGAACTTCGACGCTCCCGGAGTCATCGTCGCCGAGCCTGCCGACGTGGCACGCGAGGGGTTGGAATGGCTGGGCCGCGGTCCCGTACACATCGTCAGCGGCAACGAAAAGATCGTGGCCATGCGCAGCGACCCCGATCGGGCCGGGGCCATTCTCGCCGCTCATCGCACGATGCAGAAGCTGTTGCACGCGGAGAGGAATCACCGATGACGGCAGAGGCGCGACTCGCGGCGCTGGAACAACGGCTGCGCCGGGTGGAGGATGAGCTGGCTATCGGTCGCCTGATGGCGTCCTATGGACCGCTGGTGGATGCCGGCGACGCCGATGCGGTCGCCGGGTTGTGGGCAGAAGACGGCGAGTACGACGTCGAGGGCTGGCATATGCGCAGCCGGGCCGACGTTGCCGAGATGGTGCGATCCCCGGCACACCAAGGGCTGATCAGCGGCGGTTCCGCGCATTTCCTCGGCCCGGTGCGCGTCGACGTCGACGGCGACGAGGCCGTCGCGGTCTGCGAGTCCATCCTGGTCCGGCACAACGTGGACGGCCGCGGCTACCGGGTGTGGCGGGCCGGCGCCAACCACGTCATGCTGCGGCGAACGGCTGCCGGCTGGCGGATCGTCAAACGCACCACCCGCGAGCTGGACGGCTCCACCGAGGCGCGCGCTCTGCTGGCCGCCGGCATGCAGGGACAGGATCGGCGCGCATGACCGGTCAACTGCAGGACAAGGTCGCGCTGGTCACCGGGGCGGGAGCAGGTATCGGCGAAGCCATTGCGCGCCGGTTCGCCGAAGAAGGCGCGAAAGTTGTTGTAGCCGAACGTGATAACCGTAGCGGCAGTGACGTCGCCAGGGCGATCGGAGGATTGTTCGTACCGGTCGACGTCTCGGTACGGGACCAAGTCGAAAGCGCCGTCGCGCAGGCTGTTTCGGCGTACGGCTCGATTGATGTCGTGGTGAACAACGCCTGGGGTGGCGGGTCGATCGGCCGGGTGGAGAACAAGACCGATCAGCAGCTCAGCGACGGCATCGCCGTCGCGTACTACGGCCCGTTCTGGGCCATGCGGGCCGCGCTACCGCACATGCGGGCACGCGGCTGGGGACGGGTCATCAACGTCTGCAGCCTGAACGGGGTCAACGCGCACATGGGCACCCTGGAGTACAACGCAGCCAAAGAGGCGCTGCGCGCTCTGACTCGTACCGCCGCCAGGGAATGGGCGCCGTTCGGCGTGACCGTCAACGCCATCTGCCCGGCGGCCAAGAGCGCGGCGTTCATTCGCGCCCTGGGTGCCAACCCGGACGTCGCAGCGTTCGCCGACGCGATGAACCCGATGGGCCGCATCGGAGATCCCTACCTCGACATCGCCCCGGTCGTGGTGTTCCTGGCCGGCGAGGGCTGCCGCTATCTCACCGGCAACACGTTGTTCGTCGATGGCGGCAGCCATATCAACGGGGCGGCCTGGACACCCGATCTGGACGCCGCAACCTGACTGACCGCTACGCGCTGGCCAGATCGTGCCGCTCCAAACGGAAAGTCCGGCTCAGCCGATCCGGGCGCGTCGTAAGTGTCACTTCGACGGCTCCACCGGGTGTGACCACGTAGCGCTCTTCGACGTCCGGGCCATCGTCGCGTCGTCGCACCGGCCGGCGCGGCAGATCCTGGTCGTCGTTGAGATCCGGATCGAACGGGAAGAACACCGGGTCATACGGTGTCACGTCGCCGTCGGGGTGGCCGTCGCGCAACCGGCTGCACTCCACGAAGCGGAAGTGGCCGATGTTGTGTGCTGCGCGGTAGGTCCGCGTGACGACGAAGGGCGGCTGGCCTGCGGTGGGCAGCACAGCGCCCTTGGGCACGATCGGGTCGAAGCAGACGTCCTCGCCCGCACAGGCTTCGCGAAACACCCCAAAGTGACGCGAAAGACGTTCGGAGAGAGCAAATCCCGCCTCCCGGTCGAGGAAGACCGCCAGGCCGATTGCCGTCGCGGCGAATGGGTGCAGTGAGCGTTTGACGCGTTTCTCGTCGAACACGGTGCGCAGCGTGCGGGCAACCAGTGGGAAGCTTCCGGCTCCGCCCACCACATAGATGCCCGCGATCTCGGACCAGTCGACGTCGCCGCCGGCCCGGTCGTGCAGCACGCGGGGGAGAGCGGCAATCGTCTTGTCCACCAGCGGCGCACAGGCCGCGTAGACCTCGTCGATCGCACAGGAGAACGGCGGTCTGCCGACCGCGGTGAGATCGACCAGGAATCGCCGGGTGTTCGGGCCGACGGCCTCTTTCCGGGCCGCGCACTCCTCGAGTAGCAGATCACGTGTGCCCGCGGGCAACTTCCGCAGCCCGGCCCCTTGACGAACGAGCTTGAGGATCCTGTCGTCGAAGTCGTCACCGCCGAGCCGCTGAATGCCCTCGCTGAAGACGACCTCATTCAACCGCCCCGTCATCTTCAGCAGCGACGCGTCGAATGTCCCTCCGCCGAGGTCGTAGATGAGAACGTGCTCACGCTTGGCGGTAATGGTCGAGCGATATCGGTGGGCGTATTCGAAGCCCGCCGCCGACGGCTCGTTGAGCAGAGCGACCACCTCGAAGCCGGCCTGCGCGAAGGCGTCCAGCGTCAGGAATCGTTGTGCGCTAGACGCGTTGGCCGGAACGCTGATTGCTGCTTCGACCCGCTCACCCGGCGCCAGTTCGACGTTCGAACGGTGCTGCAGGTCGGTTTTCAGCTGGGCGAGAAAGCCCGCGAGCAGTTCAGCCAACCGATAGCAGCGCCCCGCCAGGTCCACGGTTGTCCTCGGCCCGGCGTCGTTGAGCAGTCGCTTGAACGAACGCAGCACCGACCAATCCGGGTCGTGACGGACCCCGGCGGCGTCCAGACCGAAGCGGAGTTCACCCGCCGCGTTGGCGGCCATGATCGACGGCCACGTGTCGACCCCGTCGAACGACGCCACCGGATAGTTGCCCCGGTCGACGATCGCGACGACCGTGTGCGTTGTGCCGAAGTCGATCCCCAGCCTCATCGGCTAAGCGTAGGTGCTGCACCGCGTTTCGCGGCTGCTATTCACCAACCCCGCTCTCGCCAGGCCTCCAGGTTGGGACGCTCGGCACCCAACGTCGTGTCGTCGCCGTGACCGGGGTACACGACGGTGGCGTCGCCGTAGACGTCGAACACGCGGGTGGTGACGTCATCGAGCAGCTGGTCGAAATCGCCGGGCTGCCAGGTCTTGCCGACGCCGCCGGGGAACAGGCAGTCGCCGGTGAAGAGCTGGGTGACCCCGCCGGTAGCCGGACCGTCGAGAGCCAGCGCGACCGATCCTGGGGTGTGTCCGCGCAGATGGATGACGTCGAACGTGAGCTCGCCGATTTGCACGGTGTCGCCGCCCGCCAGCAGGCGGTCCGGCTTGACCGGCAGCGGGTCGGCGTCGATCTCGTGAGCGGCGGTCGGCGCGCCGGTGGCCTGCGCCAGGGCTTCCAGCGCCTGCCAGTGGTCGAAATGCTGATGGCTGGTGACGATCAGCGACACCTTCGGGGCATGCTCGCGGACCAGCTCGACGAGAACGTCGGCGTCATTGGCGGCGTCGATCAGCAGCGTTTCCCCGCTCGCGGAACACGTCACCAGGTAGGCGTTGTTATCCATGGGGCCCACCGACGCCTTCACGATCGACACGCCCGGCAGGGTGCGTTTTGCGGCGGTACCCGGTTCGACGTGCCCGGTGTAGTTGTCGTCGACGGTCGTCATAAGCGCCACTCCTCGATCCCGGCTGCGCCGGCACGATCGTCGTCGGCGCGGGTCATACCGGCCACCGTACTGCCCGACGGTTGGTTGCCCTACGGGCTAATGCTGGGCTAGTCGATGCGCGTCGAACTCGGGTGTGCTGATTGCGGCCTCAAAGGGCATCCGAACCGCGTTCGCCGGTTCGCACCCGGATCAGCGACTCGATAGGCGTCACCCAGACCTTGCCGTCGCCGATCTTGCCGGTGCGTGCGGCGCCGACGATGGCCGCGACCACGACGTCTACGTGTTCGTCATCCACGACGACGTCGACGCGTGCCTTCGGAACGAAGTCGACCTCGTACTCGGCACCCCGGTATACCTCGGTGTGCCCCTTCTGGCGCCCGTAGCCCCGGACTTCGGAGTAGGTCAAGCCGTGCACGCCGGCGTTGTCCACCGCGGCGCGGATGTCCGCGATCGTAAACGGCTGGACGACTGCGGTAATCAGCTTCATGTCATCAGGCTTTCAGTGCGTGTGGCCGCCGCGGACGAGGGTCTCGTCAGGGTAGGCCTCCTCCAAGTGCACGCCGATGTCGCCCTGTTCCAAGACTTCTTCGGGTGCACGCAGTTTCATGAACAGGCCAAGAACCTTCAGGATGGCGAACGTAACGAACGCGTCCCAGGCGATGATGGTGAGCGCCGCGCAGAGTTGGACCAGGATTTGTGCTGGATGATGGCCCCACAGCCAACCCGCGTTGGTCACGTCCTTGACGTCTTTGCCATTGCCGAGGTAGATGACGATGTGCGGGTCGGCCAGCACCCCGACCAGCAGGCCACCGGCCAAGCCCGCCACACCATGAGTGTGCACGACGCCGAGACTGTCATCGACCTTCGTGAACAGTCGGGTGCGGCCCAGCCAGTTCCAGGACATCCACACCAGCGAGCTGGCCACCACTCCGATGATGATGGCGCCGAAGCTGTTGACAAAGCCGGCAGCGGGGGTGATGGCCACCAGCCCCGAGATCATGCCGTTGATGCCACCCAGCAGGGTGGGTTTACGCTCGCGGCTCGCGAAGACGTCCCAGATTACCCAGGTCAGCAGCGCCACTGCGGTGGCCAGGTTAGTGTTTAGCACGGCCAAGGAGGCGTTGGTGCCGGCGAAGTAGGGGTCACCGCCGTTGAACCCGTTCCAGCCCAACCACAGGATGCCCGCCCCAACCGCGGCAATCGGCAAGTTGTTGGGCACGGCGCGTTCGCGGTCGCGGGCCAGTCGGGGCCCGATCACCGCGGCTGCGACAAACCCGCTGGTGCCGGCGGCCAGATGAATTACGTATCCGCCGGAATAGTCCAGCGTTCCGGTGCTAAAGAGGCTACTGACGCCGGTGTGCGGCTGGGCCCAAAAGCCCCCACCCCACACCAGGAAGGCGTTGACCGAATAAGCAAACGTCGACCATAACGGCACGAAGATCAGCCACACCTTGAAGTTGATTCGGCCCACCACACTGCCCAAGAACAGCAGCGGGGTGATTGCGGCGAATACGAACTGGAAGTAAGCCAGCGTGGTCTCGGGGAAACGGAATTTAGGCATCGCCCCGTCGAGCAGCGGGATGACTGCCTGGTGCTGGTTGTCGGCGCCCAAGATGCTGCGCGGCTTGCCCACCGCGGCCCCTAGGATGCCCGGGCCGAGCTTTTGAGGCTCCCCGAATCCCATCTTGAAGCCCCACAGCACCCACACCACCAATACCAACGAAAACCCGGTGAAAGCCATCAACATCGTGTTGACCGCCCACTTCTTTTGGACGAGGCCGCCGTACAGCACCGCAATACCCGGAATGCTCATTAGGCCGACCAGAGTCGCCGCCACCAGCTGCCACGCATTGTCTCCGGGGCTGAGCCAATCGGGATAAGGGTTCATGACGGTCCACCCTTCGGTCGCTGTCGCGGTGCCACACAAGAGTGGGCAGATTCTCGCGCCGTTGGGTTTCGGTCAGATGATTGAGTGTTAACTCTAGATTTCTGCCTGAATCTAGACCTCCGCTCACTGGCGGCTGGCTGGCGCCGGCTATCCCCGCTGCATCTCGAATAATTCGATGTGAACATCTTGGCCCCCCAACTGCGGTTGGCGCGCAAGCGCTTCCGTGGACGGACTTAACCCGCGCATAGCGTTTCAATGGGAACGTGGGATCAACGGCTTCGCCAATGGTGGAAGGAGCAACCGTTCGCGCTGACTTGTCCGCATAGTCCGCTATGGCAGAATCCGCGCGATTCGACACTGAGCCTGAACTGCTTCGGAGTGGGCGTCATGCTGGGCGGCCACAGCGCGACACCAGTCGCGTGCTTCTGCACCACATGCGTGCTCGACTGCGCTGCCCATCGAACTCGCGATCGTGACGTTTACGCAGCTGTCGCCGGATCGGCCATAGCCCGACGAGTGGTCCGTCATCGCCCACGCCGCCACCCCCACCGCGATCAAAGCAACGAAAACGACGGCCGCTACCAACATGGCACGGCGTTCGCCAGGCGTCAGCGGGTTGGTCGGTGGGGTCTTGCCTGCGTTGACCGTCGGCGGCTCCTTCGTCCGGCGAACTCGATCGATCAACAATAGAGGTGACGCTGCTAGCCCGGCGCGCTCCCAACGTCGTAGATCGGCGGCAGGGTGACAGCTTGACCGTTTGAGGATCAAGTCCATTCGTATCGAGATCTTCTGTGGGGCAGCAAGGCGGCCAAACTATCGGCGAGATGCTCCAGCCGGGCCACGTGAGCGTTTTGAAAACGCGGTGACATGTCTGTCAGAGGGGACACCTAGCATGGACACGGTAGTGTCCGGCCGGATTGCGGCGCCGATACTGGCGCTGGAAGCGGCCCGCGGAAAGGGATTGCGTGGCTGACCGCCTGATCGTCAAGGGTGCGCGTGAGCACAACCTGCGCAGTGTCGATCTTGATTTGCCGCGCGACGCGTTGATCGTCTTCACCGGGCTGTCCGGTTCGGGAAAGTCTTCGCTGGCGTTCGACACGATCTTCGCCGAAGGCCAGCGCCGCTACGTCGAATCGTTGTCCGCTTACGCCCGCCAGTTCCTGGGACAGATGGACAAGCCCGACGTCGACTTCATCGAGGGGCTATCCCCGGCGGTGTCGATCGACCAGAAGTCGACCAACCGCAACCCGCGGTCGACGGTCGGGACCATCACCGAGGTGTACGACTATCTGCGGCTGCTCTATGCGCGCGCCGGCACGCCGCACTGCCCGGTCTGCGGTGAGCGGATCGCCCGCCAGACGCCGCAGCAGATCGTCGACCAGGTGCTGGTGATGCCCGAAGGCACCCGGTTTCAGGTTCTCGCACCGGTGGTGCGCACCCGCAAGGGCGAGTTCGCCGACCTGTTCGAGAAGCTGAACGCGCAGGGCTACAGCCGCGTGCGCGTCGACGGCGTGGTGCATTCGCTGACCGATCCACCCAAGCTGAAGAAACAAGAGAAGCACGACATCGCCGTGGTGGTGGACCGGCTGACCGTCAAGGCCAGCGCCAAGCAGCGGCTCACCGATTCGGTGGAGACCGCGCTGAACCTGGCCGACGGCATCGTGGTGCTGGAGTTCGTCGATCACGACCACGACGCCCACAACCGCGAGCAGCGGTTCTCCGAGAAGCTGGCCTGTCCCAACGGGCATGCCCTGGCCGTCGATGACCTGGAGCCGCGGTCGTTCTCGTTCAACTCGCCGTATGGCGCCTGCCCGGAGTGCGCCGGTCTGGGCATCCGTAAGGAGGTCGATCCCGACCTGGTGGTGCCCGACCCGGATCGCACGCTGGCACAGGGGGCGGTGGCGCCGTGGTCGATGGGCCACACCGCGGAGTACTTCACCCGGATGCTGGCCAGCCTCGGCGATGCGATGGGCTTCGACGTCGACACGCCGTGGCGCAAGCTACCCGCCAAGGCCCGCAAGGCGATTCTGGAGGGCTGCGACGAGCAGGTGCACGTCCGCTACCGCAACCGTTACGGCCGCACCCGGTCCTACTATGCCGACTTCGAAGGTGTGCTGGCGTTCCTGGAGCGCAAGCTTGACCAGACCGAATCCGAGCTGATGAAGGAGCGCTACGAGGGCTTCATGCGCGACGTCCCGTGCCCGGTGTGTGAGGGCACGCGGCTCAAGCCGGAAATCCTGGCGGTCACCTTGGCCGCGGGTGAGCAGGGCGCGAAGTCGATCGCAGAGGTGTGCGAGCTGTCCATCTCCGACTGCGCGGACTTCCTCAACGGACTCACGCTGGGCACACGCGAACAAGCGATCGCGGGTCAGGTGCTCAAGGAAATCCAGTCGCGGCTGGGCTTTCTGCTCGACGTCGGGCTGGAGTACTTGTCGCTGTCCCGCGCGGCGGCCACACTGTCCGGCGGTGAGGCGCAGCGCATCCGGCTGGCCACCCAGATCGGCTCCGGGCTGGTCGGCGTGCTGTACGTGCTCGACGAGCCGTCAATCGGCCTGCATCAGCGCGACAACCGTAGGCTCATCGAAACCCTCACCCGCTTAAGGGATTTGGGGAACACGCTGATCGTCGTGGAGCACGACGAGGACACCATCGCCCACGCCGACTGGATTGTCGACATCGGTCCTGGCGCGGGCGAGCACGGTGGCCACATCGTGCACAGCGGCACCTACCGCGAGCTGCTGGCGAACAAGGAATCGATCACCGGGGCCTACCTATCGGGCCAGCAAAGCATTGCCGCCCCGGCGATTCGGCGTCCGGTCGACAAGCGACGTCGACTCACGGTTGTCGGCGCGCACGAGCACAACCTGCGCGGCATCGACGTGGTGTTCCCGCTCGGCGTGCTGACCGCGGTGACCGGCGTGTCCGGCTCCGGCAAGTCGACGCTGGTCAACGACATCCTGGCCGCGGTGCTGGCGAACAGGCTCAACGGAGCCCGGCAGGTCCCGGGCCGGCATACCCGCGTCACCGGGCTGGACAGCGTGGACAAGTTGGTACGTGTCGACCAGTCGCCGATCGGCCGCACGCCGCGATCCAACCCGGCCACCTACACCGGGGTCTTCGACAAGATCCGCAACCTCTTCGCGGCGACCACCGAAGCCAAGGTCCGCGGCTATCAACCGGGCCGGTTCTCCTTCAACGTCAAGGGCGGTCGCTGCGAGGCATGCACAGGCGACGGCACGATCAAGATCGAGATGAATTTCCTCCCGGATGTATATGTGCCCTGCGAGGTTTGCCACGGCGCCCGCTACAACCGGGAAACCCTGGAGGTGCACTACAAGGGCAAGACCATCTCCGAGGTGCTGGACATGTCGATCGAGGAAGCGGCGGAATTCTTCCAGCCGATCACCGGCATCCACCGCTACCTGCAGACGCTGGTCGATGTCGGCCTCGGGTACGTGCGACTGGGCCAGCCGGCGCCCACGTTGTCCGGCGGTGAAGCGCAGCGGGTGAAGCTGGCGTCGGAGTTGCAGAAGCGCTCCACCGGGCGCACGGTCTACATCCTCGACGAGCCCACCACCGGCCTGCATTTCGAAGACATCCGCAAGTTGCTGGACGTCATCAACGGCCTTGTCGACAAAGGCAATACGGTGATCGTCATCGAACACAACCTGGACGTGATCAAGACGTCGGACTGGGTCATCGACATGGGACCCGAGGGCGGCGCGGGCGGAGGGACCATCGTCGCCGAGGGCACACCGGAGGACATTGCGGCGGTGCCGGAGAGCTACACCGGCAAGTTCCTCGCCGAGGTCGTCGGGGCGGCACGCACCTCCGTCGCCGCAGCGGTCGAAGCGCCGCGAAAGTCAGCGCCTAGCTGACGTCAGCCGTCGTCGCGCATCGATTCGCGGATCTGGGCCAGACGCTCGGCAGCTGCCCGCTGGCGCGCTTCGTACTGCTCCTCGACGTCACGGCCCTCCGGGCTTTCAGCATCCAATTCGGCTGCGCCGATTGACGTGTCGTATCGCCCCTCGATCTTTTCGCGGACCGAGTCAAAAGTCGGAATGCCGGAGCTGGTATAGCCGGGTCGACGTCGGACTCGGCAGCGGAACTCGTCGGCTCGTCAGGCATGGTTCATTACGCTACCTGCCGACAGGCTCGGCGTGCGGCGCCGGAGCCGCAGGCGAGGCAGGAGGCGCAGCGAATGGCAACGCAATCCGCGGCACCCCGGGCGTGCCCAACCGGCCGGCCAGCCAGGGCATCGCCGCGGCGAAAGCATTGCTCGCGAAAGGCCAGTCGTGCTTGCCCGGCTGCGCCACGATCGCGCAGTCGATGCCGTTGGCGCGGCCGAGTTCACACAGCGACTCGGCCGCGACCGTCTGGTCGTTCGGGTTTTCGATAGCGTGCTGACCGACCCAGTCCGACCTCGCCGGCATCGGTCACCGAGAGACCGTGATGACGCTTCGGGGGGTTGCTCGACGAAATGTCGAACCACCCCGAGACCCCTTTGTATCGACCATGTTTGGTGATGACGGTCGTCGGATCGAAGGCGGCCCACGCGTCGGTGTTGCCGCTGAAAAGCCGAGCGACGGTCTGAGCCTTGGTTCCGACGTCCGGGCCCCGGTTGCCGGCGATGTCGACGAAGGAGCTGAACAGCTCCGGATGCATGACCGTGAGATCCAGCGCACAGGTGCCGCCCATGGACCAGCCCACGATGCCCCAATGCGCTGACCCGGGGCTGACACCGAACTCGAGAGATCATGTATGGCACGACGTCTTTGGTTAGGTGGTCGGCCGCGTTTCCGCGGCTCCCGTTGACGCATTCGGTGTCGTTGTTGAACGCTCCGCCGGAGTCCACGAAGACGAACACCGGAGCGTTGCCGCCGTGTGTGGCCGCCAGATCGTCGATCGTCTTCACCGCGTTGCCGGCCCGCAGCCAATCGGCAGGCGTGTTGAACTCGCCGCCGATCATCATCACCGTCGGCAGCTGCGGCGGCGGGGTGCTGGAAAACCACGCCGGCGGCAAGTAGACGACTTCACCGCGATGTTTGAAATGCGACGCTTCTTCAGGGATCGTCACCGGTACGACGCTGCCGTGGGTTGGCTGGATTCCCGCGGCTGCCAAGGCGTTAACGCTGGCCGCATCGGTCTGATCGGGCAGTGGACCGGCGGTGAGCTGATCCCACGCGGTCTGCACGGTGGGGAAGTAACCGACCCACAGGTTGAGCGTCAGTCGCCGCGCTGAGCAGACACAGTGGAACCGCCAACAGCGATGCGCAGCGCCGCCACCAACGCGCGCTGCGCCAGCCCAGGACCAGGATCGCGATGGCGGTGCCGCTGACCGCGACCCACCACCACAGCAGGTGGGGCGCAGGGTCGTCGGCCAGACCGTCATTGGTGATGTCCCAGCGCGACCAACCGGCCAGGGCTGCGCCCAGCGACGGCCGCCACCGGCAGCCACACCAGCCGCCACGGGCGCGATCGCCACCCGACGGCCACCAGCAGCATGGCCACCGAGAAAGCCTGGACCACGCCGGGCACCCAGCCGTGCATCAAGGAGGTGTGGTTGTCGGCCAGCACCGTAAACGCAAGGTTCGCCGTTGAACCCGTCATGTCATCCATTGTGGACTGTTTCGTGCGTGTTAAACACGACTTTCACTCATCGGATGCCGGAACTGCCCGGGCCGGGCGCGACGTCGGGTTCGTTACCGCGGCTTCGCCAACGGGAACGGCAGCGTCTCGCGGATGCTCCGCCCGGTAATGAGCATGACGACGCGGTCGACGCCCATCCCCAGGCCGCCGGTCGGCGGCATCGCGTATTCCATCGCCTGCAGGAAGTCTTCGTCGAGCTCCATGGCTTCGAGATCCCCGCCGGCGGCCAACAAGGACTGCTCCTCGAGCCGCCGCCGCTGCTCGACAGGGTCGGTGAGCTCGCTGTAGGCGGTGCCCAACTCGACCCCCCACGCGACCAAATCCCAGCGCTCGGCGACGCCGGGCTTGCTGCGGTGCGGTCGGGTCAGCGGCGACACCGACAGCGGGAAATCGATATAGAAGGTCGGTTGCTCGGTTCGAGCCTCGACCAGATGCTCGTAGAGTTCCAGAACTACCGCGCCGGCGTCCCACCGCGCCAGGTAGGGGATCTGCGCGGCGTCGGACAACTTACGCAGCCGGGCCAGGCTGGTGTCAGCGTCGATGTGCTCACCGAGCGCCTCGGATACCGCGTCGTGCACGGTCTTAACCGGCCAGGCGCCGGAGATGTCGACCGCTTCCAGGGAGCCACTGGCATCGCCGGAACTGGGCCGCATCACCACCAGGGCGCCGTTGGCGGCCAGAGCGGCGTTCTGGATCAGCTCCCGGCAGCCGTCGATCCAGTCCTTGTAGTCGGCGTGCGCCTGATAAGCCTCCAGCAGAGTGAACTCCGGGTTGTGGCTGAAGTCGACGCCCTCGTTGCGGAAAGCCCGGCCCAGCTCGAATACCCGCTCCATGCCCCCCACACACAGCCGCTTCAGATACAGCTCGGGCGCAATCCGCAGATACAGGTCGAGGTCATAGCTGTTGATGTGGGTGATGAACGGGCGGGCGGTCGCGCCGCCATGAATTTGTTGCAGGATCGGGGTTTCGACTTCGAGAAATCCCTTGGCGTTCAAGGTATCTCTGATCGCGCGTATCACGTTGCTGCGAGCTGTGATCAGCTCGCGCGATTCGGCATTGACCGCCAAGTCGACATAGCGGCTGCGCACTCGCGCTTCGGGGTCGGTCAGCCCCTTCCATTTGTTCGGCAACGGTCGCAGGCATTTGCCGATCAGTCGCCAGCTGTGCACGATCAGCGACCTGGGTCCCGGTCTTGCTGAATCCCATCCGCCCGGTCACCTCGACCAAGTCGCCGAGATCGATAGCTTTGGTGAAATCCGCGGTGCGTCCGTGCTCCAGAATCGAATTCTCCAGCAGCAGCTGCACTTCCGCTGACCAGTCACGCAGCTGGGCGAACAGCACGCCGCCGAAGTCGCGGATCCGCAGCACGCGTCCTGACACCGAGACGGTCGTCTGATCGTCGTCATGTCCAGCGCCTGGACGACGGTGTGGCTGGGCGGCTGTCCGACTGGATACGCGTCAATGCCGTTGGCCTGCAATGTCTTCAGCTTGGACAGCCGGACACGCATCTGTTCTGGCAATCGGCGACCTCGGTCGTCGCCCTCTCCGAAGTCGGCCTCCTGCAGTGCCGACACATCCGGCGCCGAGCCGTCCTGTTGCAACAGCCCGGTCGCCAACAGGGTCGGCGGCACCGACGGGTGATGGCCGGTGTGTTGTTCGTCGCGCCGAGCGAACGGCAGCACCAGGAAGCCCTCGGCGATCACCGAGGCGACGCCCACCCGCGGAATCATTCGGGCGTCTTCGTAGCAGGCGTATCGCGGTATCCAGTCGGGTTGGTACTTCATGTTCGAGCGGTAGAGCGTCTCTAACTGCCACCACCGGGAGAAGAACAACAAAAAGCCGCGCCACAGCCGCGCCACCGGGCCGGCGCCGAGTTGGGCACCCTGCTCGAAGGCGGACCGGAACATGGCGAAGTTCAACGAGATACGACTGATACCGATGCGCTCGGCATGTAGGGCGAGCTCGCTCACCATGAGTTCGATGGTGCCGTTGGGGGACTGCGGCGAACGACGCATCAGATCCAGCGAAACGCCGTTGCGCCCCCACGGCACCAGCGACAGGATCGCCACCACGGCGCCGTCGGATGCGATGGCTTCGACCAGAAGGCAGTCGCCGTCGGCCGGATCGCCCAGCCGACCCAGCGCCATGGAGAAGCCGCGCTCGCTTTCGGTGTCGCGCCATGAATCTGCCTGCGAGGTCACCTGCGCCATTTCTTTGGGCTCGATGTCGTGGTGGCGTCGGATGCGCACCGTCAGCCCGGCACGGCGCGCCCGCGTCACCGCCTGCCGTACCCCGCGCATCTCCCGCCCGGACAGCCTGAACTCGGACGTGTACAGAATCGCTTCGTCGCCAAGCTCCAAGGCGTTCAGGCCCGCTTCGCGAAATGCTTTGGCCCCAGCCGAACTGGCACCCATGTTCCCGGGTGTCCAGCCGTAGCTCTGGCACAGAGCTATCCAGGCGTCGATCGCCTGCGACCACGCTCGCGGATCCCCGATCGGGTCCCCACTGGCCAGGCAGACCCCGAGCTCGACGCGGTATGTGACCGCGGCGCGGCCGCTCGGCGCGAAAACCACGGACTTGTCGCGGCGAGTGGCGAAGTAGCCCAACGAATCGTTCTTGCCCCACAGCTCGAGCAGCCCGCGGATCGCGGATTCGTCCTCACCGGTGAGTGCATTGTCGGCTCGCTGCGATTGGAACAGCACGATCACAGCGGCAATCAGCGCCATCGCGCTGAACAACCCGAAAAGCACGTTGAGGAAGACGGACGGGCGGCCTGTGAACGACGCCGAGGCGACCACGGCGAATCCGACGACCCGGTTCACCACATAGAACAACCGGTCCTCGGCGGCCAGCGAGCGGGGAAATGCCTCCACGAGACCCCAGGACAGCAGGATTCCGATCGCCCACCCGGTCAGCAGCACCCCGGCCGCCTTGAACAACGCGCCCTGGCGGACCTTGGCCCAGAACTCCCGGTAGGCCAGGATCAGCACCACCAGCGCGGCCAGATGGAAACCGAGTCCGACTGTCTCGCCGAACGCCCGTGCCGGGCTGACGTGATCCGCTGTCAGCCCCGCGACGTTCAACCCCGCGGCCAGTAGCAGGTTGAGGATCAACAGCCACCAGGCGACGCGCTTGCGCGCCGTGAGCGCGCCGGCCAATAAGGCCAGCACGAACGACCACGCGAAACTGGTGTCGGGGAAGTTGAACAGGTAGTCGTTGATGAACTCCCGCGGCATCCTGATGACCCACCGAATCACCGGCGACACACTGGCGATCAGCGACAGCGTGGCGATGATGCCGACCGTCCAGCCGGCGGCCGCCGGCACCCAGCGGAGCCGAGAAGTCGACTGGCTCCGTGGGCGAGACGCAGTGAGGGTCACAGACCGCGAGGATATTCGTTCACGCTATGGATTGCCTATGTTCGGGACGCACGCAATCGCTCGTGTCGGTGCCCGAAACACCTCCCGGTGGTCGCGTCGTGCACAGCCGGCCGTGGCCGGCTCGGCAGCGGGATCACCGAGTAAAGCGTCATGACTGGTAGACTCACCTGCGCGACCGTCTCAGGCGAAGCCAGAGACAGCAAGTGGAGTCCCGCTCCCACCGTTGGCTGAGAGATCTCAAGAGATCCCAAGAAATCTTTGGGTCAAGGCTCAGCGGTCCGGTCACCGGCACATTAGCTGTGCTGGTTCTGCGTAATGCAGGCGGCTTCAGCCGTGATCGGTCGGCACCGGGCCCTGCTTATGCAGGGCTTTTTTGCTGATGGCGTGGTATTCCAACCGCTGACTCCGGACGGACCCGGTGGCGGTGGCGGTAGGAACCGAACAACCCGGCAACCATGCGGGCCGCACAGCGGCCTGAGGTGGGGGTCCCCCCGCTTGCGGGGGCGAGCCGGGCCACCAAGCCTAGGGAGGCCCCATCAGCACTGAGACCCGCGTCAACGAACGCATTCGCGTACCTGAAGTCCGTTTGATCGGCCCGGGAGGGGAACAGGTAGGCATCGTGCGTATCGAAGACGCCCTTCGCGTCGCCGCGGATGCCGATCTCGACCTTGTCGAAGTTGCGCCAAACGCCAGGCCACCGGTCTGCAAGATCATGGACTACGGCAAGTTCAAATACGAGGCGGCGCAAAAGGCGCGCGAGTCTCGCAAAAATCAACAGCAGACCGTCGTCAAAGAACAAAAATTGCGACCCAAGATCGACGATCACGACTACTTGACCAAAAAAGGTCACGTGATCCGGTTCCTGGAGGCGGGATCGAAGGTCAAGGTGACCATCATGTTCCGTGGACGCGAGCAGTCGCGACCCGAGCTGGGTTACCGGCTGCTGCAACGCCTGGGCGCCGACGTCGCCGACTATGGATTCGTCGAGACTTCGGCCAAGCAGGACGGACGCAACATGACGATGGTGCTGGCACCGCACCGCGGCGCGAAGACCCGTGCCCGTGCCGCCGAAGATGCCAGTGGCCCCGCGCAGCAGGCCGCACCCAAAGGCGACACCGAACCGTCGCCGAACTGATACCGCAGAACTGAGGACACATGCCCAAGACCAAGACCCACAGCGGAGCGTCGAAGCGATTCCGGCGCACCGGCACCGGGAAGATCGTGCGTCAGAAAGCTAATCGTCGCCACCTGCTCGAGCACAAGCCGAGCACCCGGACGCGGCGGCTGGATGGACGTACCGAGGTGTCGGCCAACGACACCAAGCGGGTCAAAAAAATGCTGAACGGCTGACGGCGTCCCTCGCCAACCCAACGCCGGAACAACCACCCGAGGATAGGAACACCCAATGGCACGCGTAAAGCGGGCAGTCAACGCCCACAAGAAGCGCCGCACCATTCTGAAGGCTTCCAAAGGCTATCGCGGCCAGCGATCCCGCCTCTACCGCAAAGCCAAAGAGCAGCAACTACATTCACTGACTTATGCCTACCGTGACCGCCGTGCGCGCAAGGGCGAATTCCGCAAGCTGTGGATCTCGAGGATCAACGCGGCGGCCCGTGCCAATGACATCACCTATAACCGCCTGATCCAGGGTCTGAAGGCCGCCGGTGTCGAGGTCGACCGCAAGAACCTCGCCGAGATCGCCATCAGTGATCCCGCTGCATTCACCGCGCTGGTCGACGTTGCCAGGGCCGCACTGCCCGACGATGTCAACGCGCCGTCCGGAGAGGCCGCCTGACCCCGCCTGGCTCTGGTCGGGCGACGATGCGGGCCGGGACGGCCCGAGGAGGAGCCGGACAATCGGATCTCAACCGCACCCGGTGCTCACTGAACGATCTTCCCGGGTGGTCGCGGCGGTCAAACTGCATCGACAGGTGGCCCGGCGCCGCACGCAACGTTGCCTGGTCGAAGGTGCCAACCTGGTCGACGCCGCCTCACGGCGCGGGCTGATCCGCGAGATTTTCGTCACCGAGGCGGCCGCGCAGCGGTATTCCACTCTGCTGGCGAGCCACGACGCCGCGGTCCACCTCGTCACTGAGCGCGCTGCAAAAGCCCTGTCGGACACCGTAACTCCGGCTGGGTTGGTGGCGGTGTGCGAGCTGCCAAGTCTGCGGTTGGAGGATGTGCTGATCGGTTCGCCCCGGCTCGTCGCCGTCGGCGTGGAAATCGGCGAGCCGGGCAACGCGGGCACCTTGATCCGTATCGCCGATGCCATGGGCGCCGCGGCAGTGCTGTTCGCCGGCTACAGCGTCGACCCGTACAACGGTAAATGCCTGCGTGCTTCGGCGGGCAGCATCTTCTCGGTGCCGGTCGTCGTCGCACCGGATGCGGGTGCAGCGGTCAGCGACTTGCAGGCCGCCGGACTGCAGGTGCTGGCCACCACCGTGGACGGTGAGCTGTCGCTCGATGATGCGCAACTCGCGGCACCGACGGCATGGCTGTTCGGAGCCGAGGCTCACGGGCTGTCGGCTCAGCTGGCTCAGCAGGCCGACAGTCGGGTGGCCATTCCGATATCCGGGCAGGCTCAGAGCCTGAATGTGGCTGCGGCAGCCGCCATTTGCCTCTATCAGAGCGCCCGGGCGCAGCGCGCCAGTCCTGGTGGCTAGGCAGCCCTGCCGCGGCCCCGCGCCGGACGCAACCCGGTCAGCGAGAACGTGGTGTGCACCAGCGAACCGGCACGCTCGATGATGCTTCTGGGCAGGGGAGTGCGGGGCGGGAAGTAATGCATCGGCAGGCCGCGGCGGTCTGATGGCGGCGCCATGAAGCTTGGCGCCTCGACCAGCGGTGCATCGGCGGAGGCTCGGCCGTCGGCGCGGCGGTAAGCCGCCAGCGCACGCGGATGCAACCGGATCTCGTCGGGAATGGCCAGAAAAGCCAGCTCCACCAGCTTGCCGAACAGTCGTAGCACCACTTCGTCGCTCGGCGTCCAACGCATGCCGGCCTTTTCCCGAACGGCTGGCTCGAAGAGCCCGGCGGCGATCCAGCGTTGCCCCGCGACCAGCGGCTTGAACAGCTGGTCCCACACCGGCGTGGGCATCATGACGAACTTCGGCTTGGGAATACGTATCTGGAAGATGTCCAGGGTGGCCTGATTGATCTCCAGCTCGTCGCGGCAGACCCGCTGCCAGTACTCCTGAAAGTCCTCCCACGACGTGGGCACCGGCCGCATGCTCATCCCGTACATCCGGTACCACTGCACGTGTTCGTCGAACAGTTGGCGCTTTTCGGCCTCGGTCAACCCGCCGCAGAAATACTCGGCCACCTTGATCACAAGCATGAAGAAGGTGGCGTGCGCCCAGTAGAACGTCTCCGGGTTCAAGGCGTGGTAGCGGCGACCGGTGGCGTCGACTCCCTTGATGGTGCGGTGGAAGTGCTTGATTTGCGCGCCGGTCTGGGCCGCTCTGTTGCCGTCGTAGACGACGCCCATGATCGGGTACACGGAGCGCGCCACCCGTTGCAGCGGTTCGCGCAACAGAATCGAGTGTTCCTCGACACCGGCACCCAATTCCGGATACATGTTCTGGATCGCGCCGATCCAGACGCCCATCATCCCGGTGCGCAGGTCGCCGAAGTACTTCCAGGTCAGCGAGTCTGGCCCCAGCGGGGAGGGTCGGTCCGGCATGTCCTCCGCGGCCTGGCCCCGTTCGACCGGCTCGCGCGGAGCGGACGTGCGCGGTGGCTTCAATGGCACCGACGTCACTGTCATCACGGCCTCCTGGTCCCGATGGGCGATGATGCGTCCACGATAAATGTTGACAACACATGTTGTCTACGAAATCGGGGCGCGCCGCGGCACCTTGTTACCGAGCGTCGATACAGCCGTCGTAACCCCGTGATCAGGCGGTTCATCCCAGATCGTGTCGAACACCACCACGACGGTCGTTGCCGGTCTCTCCCGACACCACCTACCCTGAGGGTTGTGGAACTCGGTCCCCTCCCGGCGTCCGGCGGGCCCGAGCAAACGGTGACCACGCCGGATTCGCCTGGTCCGCTCGATTCGCGACAGCATTCGCCGCCGTCACTGCGCGGCGCGGCGGCGTGGCTGCGTAACACCAACCACAGTCCGGGCGTGATCGCCATGGTCCGCCGGGCACGCCGGGTCTTGCCCGGCGATCCGGATTTCGGCGACCCGCTGTCCAGAGCCGGAGAGGGCGGCCCGCGCGCCGCCGCCCGGGCCGCCGGCCGCCTATTGGGCGAACGCGGCGGCGCGTCACGCGAGGTCAGCCTCGGCGCGCTGCAGGTATGGCAGGCCGTCACCGAGGCGGTCTCCCGGCAGCCGGCACATCCCGAAGTCACGATTGTCTTCACCGACCTGGTGGGTTTTTCGGCGTGGTCATTGCGCGCCGGTGACGACGCCACGCTCAGGCTTCTGCGGCGAGTGGCGCGGGCGGTTGAACCACCGCTGCTGGACGCCGGCGGACACATCGTCAAACGGATGGGTGACGGCATCATGGCGGTGTTCGCCGACCCACTCGTCGCGGTGAGTGCGGTCCTGGAGGCCACGCGAGCGTTGAACTCGGTCGACGTCGACGGTTACACACCGCGGATGCGGGTGGGGATTCATACCGGGCGCCCGCAACGGCTGGGCTCCGACTGGCTCGGCGTCGATGTCAACGTCGCCGCCCGGGTGATGGAGCGGGCCAGCCGAGGGGGAGTCGTGCTGTCCGGGGCAACCCTGGACCAGCTCGCGCAGCAGGATCTGGATGAGTTGGGCGTGGCCGCCAAGCGGGTACATTGGCCGGTTTTTGCGGGTAAACCCGCTGGTCTGCCCGCCGATTTGGCCATTTACCGACTCAAGGCATCCAAAGAAACTGTTAGGGATTTAACAGGTTTAGACAGCCCGGATGACGAAAGTCCGCAGGCATAGTAGATGGCGATGATAGTGCGGATATTGTCGCCACTTTCGCGGGTGCGGATCACGCTGGGCTACGCGGCCGTTTTGGTCGGGGTCAGCGTGGCGCTGGTGGATCTCGGTCCGCGGGTGCGCGCGCGGGTCATCGCGCAGGCCAGCACCAACTTGCACAACCTCGCACACGGTCACCTGGCCACCCTGTTCGGCAGTGCATTTGTCACCGATGCCGGTCCGATGTACTTCTGGCTCCCGTGCCTGGTGTGCCTGCTCGCATTGGCCGAACTGATCTGGCGCAGCGGGCGGCTGGCCATTGTGTTTGTCACCGGCCACATCGGTGCGACGCTGCTGGTCGCCGTCGGCCTCACCGCGGCGGTCGAGTTCGGCTGGTTGCCGCTGTCGATTTCGCGCGCCAGTGATGTCGGTGTGAGCTACGGCGCAGTGGCGGTGCTGGGCGCGCTGACCGCGGCGATACCTCGCCGGTGGAGGCCGATCTGGATTGGCTGGTGGGTTCCGGTCGCTGTTGCGGCAGCCGCACTGGGCGACGATTTCACCGACGTCGGACACTCCGTCGCGCTGTTCTTGGGCATGCTGGTCTCCCTCTGGCTGGGGGGCCCGGCCCGGTGGACGCGGGTCCGGTGCGTATTGCTGGCCGTTTCCGCGGTCTTCGGGTTCTTGATGTTGGCGCACGGCGCCTGGTCGATGTTGGGCGCGGCGAGCGTCGGCGTGGTGGGCGCTGTGGCTGCTGAGCTCATCGCCCGCCCGCGCATGATGCGTCGACGGCTGGCGTCGGCCCCGTTGCCGCCTGAGCCGGTGCTCAACGGCTAAGGCACTCGCTAAGGCACTTCCCGCGAGTAAAGCCAGGCATCCCACAACTGCGCCAGCGATTCGTCGCAATAGCCGGCGGCCAGGCCGGTGAAGTCGTCGGTGACGACGCTGGCGTGACGGTAGCGGGTCGTCCAATCGTCGAGCAATGCAAAGAATTTCTCGTCGCCTAGTCGCCGGCGCAGCGCGTGCAGGGTCAGCGCGCCACGCTTGTACACCCGGTCGTCGAACATGTCGCGTGGTCCGGGGTCGGCCAGCAGCAGATCCTGTGGCGCCTCGCGCAGCTTTTCGTGGTATTGGCGGGCGAGGTCGTCGGCGCTGGGCCCGCCACTGTGTTCCGACCACAGCCACTCCGCGTAGCTCGCGAATCCTTCGTGCAGCCAGATGTCGCGCCACTGCCGCGCAGTGACGGAGTTGCCGAACCACTGGTGGGCCAGCTCATGGGCGATGAGCCGTTCGCTGTCCCGCGAGCCGTCGCAGTGATTGGCGCCGAATATCGAAATCCCTTGGGCTTCAAGAGGTATTTCCAACGCGTCGTCGGTCACGACGACGGTGTAACCGTTCGCCAGCGGATAGGGCCCGAACAGCTCGATAAACAGTTCCATCATCTCGGGTTGGCGCGCGAAGTCATGGTCGAAGTTGCGTCGCAGACGCTCGGGAAACGCGGCCCGCATCGGCACCGGTGTTCTGGTCAGCCGCGTCATCTCGTACATCCCGATCTGCAGGGTGACGAGATAGGTCGAGGTCGGCTCGGGTTGTTCGTAGGTCCACACGGTCTGCGCCGCCCGCACCCGCCGCGATACCAGCTTGCCGTTGGCGACGAGCCGGTAGGGATTATCGGTGCTGACCTGTATGCGGAAGGAGGCCTTGGCGCTGGGATGGTCGTCGCAGGGGAACCACGACGGGGCACCGTTGGGCTGCCCGGCGACCAGCGCGCCATTGGTCAGTTCCTCGAAACCAACGTCACCCCACAACGACCGCAGCGGTCGCGGTGAACCGTGGTAGTGCACGACGATCGACAACACCGCTCCGGAAGCCAGCCTCGAGGACAGTCGAATGCGCAATTTACGGTCGCGGCAAGCGAAGTGCGCGGCGCGCTTACCGTTCACCGATACCTTCGACACCGTCATCGCATCGGACAGGTCGAGCGCGAACTCCGCCAACTCGGTCAGCGTCTCCGCAGTGATGGTCACCAATCCCGAAAGCCGGTTGATCGCGACCTTGTATTCCAGATCCAGTTCGTAGCGCGACACCCGATAGCCGAGATTGCCGTTCCTCGGCAGGTACGGGTCGATCACCGTGTGCTCAGCGCCACCCCGGGCGTTCTTTGGCGCCGATTTCTTGGCGGAAGGTTTCACGCCGCGGTGCCCTCGACTCCGCGATCGGCCTTTTTGCCGGTCTTTTCCCGGGCAACGGCATTCCAGGGCCTGATCGGATTGCCTTGCCAGCGTGTCGACCGCGGCACCTCGTCGCCGCGCACCACCAGCGACGCGGGACCGACGGTCACGCCCGCACCGAGCCTGGCCGCCGGCAGCGCGACGCTGTGCGGGCCCAGCGTCGCACCGGCTTCCAACACGACCGCGTCCATCCGCATGATCCGGTCGTGGAACAGATGTGTCTGCACCACACAGCCGCGGTTGACGGTGGCGCCCCGGCCCAGCGTGACAAGATCGGCCTCTGGCAGCCAATAGGTTTCACACCAAGCGCCACGGCCGACATCGGCCCCCAGTGCGCGTAGCCAAAGGTTCATCACCGGCGTCCCGCTGGCCGCGCGGGCGAACCACGGCGCGGCGACGGTTTCCACAAACGTGTCGGCGAGCTCGTTACGCCACACGAACGACGACCACAGCGGAAACTCGCCCGCCCGAATTCGGCCCACCAGAAGCCATTTCGCGGCGACCGCCACAGTGGCGGCGAGCCCACCCGCGGCCAGCAACACCAGCCCGCCGCACAGCGCGGCGCACCAGACGCCGTAGATCCGTGCCAGTGCCTGCAGTGCCCCCAGCACGGCCAGCCCGATCGCGGCGGTCACCATCACCGGCAGCACCCGCCACGACTCCACGATCGCCCGCATCGCCTTCAACCGCCACGGTGGTTCGTACGTGCGGGCCGCGTCGCCCTCGGCGGGACGCCTGCGCAGCCGCATTGGTGGGCTGCCCAGCCAGGACGAGCCGCGTTTCGCTTTCGGCGGCGCCGCCGACAACACCGCGACAAGGCCGTCTTCCGGCACGCGGCGGCCCGGCTGGGTGATGCCCGAGTTGCCGAGAAACGCGCGTCTGCCGACCGTGGTGGTGGCCATGTAGATCCAGCCGCCGCCCAGCTCGTACGACGCGACCATGGTGTCGTCGGCCAGGAACGCGCCATCCTCTATCACGGCGAACTTGGGGTTCAGCAACACCGTGGAGATCTCGGTGCCGCGGCCCACTTTGGCGCCGAGCAGTCGCAGCCAGGCCGGTGTGAGCAGGCTTGCATACAGCGGGAACAGGTAATTGCGCGCACCGTCCATCAGCCGCTCGGTCGCCCACAGCTGCCAACCGCTGCGGCTGCGCACCGGGTGGTAACCCTCCCGCAGCCCGATCGAGAGCATCCGCACCGCCACGACCGTGATCAGCGCGTACACCGCCAGCGCAGCCGCCGTCGCGGCCGGCGTCCACAGCAGCGCGGGCACTATTGCCTGCGACAACCGGCGGGTGTGCTGGACACCCACTCCGATCAGCACAAGCCCCGTCGCCAGAGCGATCAGCGGCAACCCGGCCAGCAGCACCGACGTCAGCGCGTACACGGCGACCCAATGGGGTCTGCGGGCCGGCCGTTCGTCCGGCCATGGGTGCTTCACCCGACCGGACTTCTCTGCGGGCGAGCCCTTCCAGTACTGACGGCTCTTGACCTTCCCGACGACCCCCGAGCCGGGCGCGACGTCGGCGTTCTTGCCGACGACGGCGCCGGGCAGCAGTGTCGTGCGCGCCCCGATCGTCGCGTCGTTGCCGATCGTGATCGCGCCGAGGTGGAACGCGTCGCCGTCGATCCAGTGCCCGCACAAATCCACCTCGGGTTCGACTGCGCTGCGGTGCCCGAGCGTCAGCAACCCGGTGACCGGCGGCATCGAGTGCAGGTCGACACCCTTGCCGATGTCTGCGCCCAGTGCGCGCGCGTAGTACACCAGCCAGGGCGCCCCGGCCAGGTTGTGAGCGCCGCTGGCCTCGGCGAGCCGCTCGGCCAGCCACACTCGCAGGTGCACCCACCCGCCGCGGCGGTAGGTGCCCGGCCGCACGTTCGACAGCAACGTCCGCGCGGCGAGCACCGCGATGGCCATCCGGCCGACCGGCGTGACGAACACGATGAACGCCGCGACAACCACCCACCAGTTCACCGCGACGGTCCACGGCACCAGGTGTAGGGCGCGGGCGACGTTGTTGCCCAGCGCCAACCACGTCACCCACTGCAGCGCCGCCAGGGTCGCCAGCGGCACCGAGAGCGCGATCTGTGCGAGCTGCGCCAGCCGCGGGGTTGGTTGCACCACCCGCTCGATGACCGCCGGCGGCGGGTCGAGCTCGTCGAGGAAACCGGCGAGCGACCCGAGTCGTGGATGGTCGTACAGGTCGGCGACGGTGACCTGCGGATACCGGTCTCGCAGGGCGGCGACAAGCTGCGCTGCGGCCAGCGAGGCGCCGCCGAGCGCGAAGAAGTCGGCTTCCGGGCCCGCGACGGCGGTGCCGAGGAGATCCCGCCACAGTCCGGCCACCCAGCCGGTCGTGCCGCTGAGGGTGGGCGTTCGCTCCGTGTCGGCGCCGCCCGGCGGCGGCCAGGGCAGCGCGTCGCGGTCGACCTTGCCGGACGTGCGGGTGGGCAGCTCGTCGACCCGGACAAGGCGCGGCACCAGCGCAGCGGGAAGCCGCTCAGCGAGCCGGGTGCGCGCGGTGGCCATGTCGAATTCCGGGTCGGCGCTGACGACGTAGCCCACCAGCACCGGCGTGCCGGCAGCCGTCCGGCGAATCGCCGAAGCACCGCCGCTGACTCCTGGAAGGTGCACCAGCGCAGCGTCGACCTCGCCCAACTCGATTCGACGGCCCCCGACCTTGACCTGGTCATCGGCGCGGCCGCAGAAGATCAGGCCTTCGCTTTCCAACCGAACCAGGTCGCCGCTGCGGTAGGCGCGCCGCCAGCCCAGCGTCGGCATCGGCGCGTATTTCTCGGCGTCTTTCTCCTGGTCGAGGTAGCGGGCCAGGCCTACACCGCCGATCACGAGCTCACCGACGTCACCGTGGCGCACCGGCCGGCCGTCGGCGTCGACGACGGCCAGGTCCCAGCCCGGTAGCGGCAGGCCGATGCGCACCGGGCCGGCGTCGTCGAGCCGGGCCGCACATGCGACCACGGTGGCCTCGGTGGGGCCGTAGGTGTTCCACACCTCCCGACCCTCGACGGCGAGCCGAGAGGCCAGTTCCGGCGGACAGGCCTCTCCGCCGAAGATCAACAGCCGCACCGCTTCAAGCGCCTCGGCAGGCCAGAGCGCGGCCAGTGTCGGCACCGTCGACACCACGGTCACGTCCCGGGTGATCAGCCACGGACCAAGGTCCATTCCGCTGCGCACCAGCGACCGCGGCGCCGGGACCAGGCACGCGCCGTGTCGCCACGCCAGCCACATCTCTTCGCACGACGCGTCGAAAGCCACCGACAGCCCGGCCAGCACCCGGTCACCCGGCCCAATCGGGTTGTCCTGCAGGAACATCTGCGCCTCTGCGTCGACGAACGCGGCAGCGTTGCGGTGGGTGACGGCAACGCCTTTCGGCGTGCCGGTCGATCCGGACGTGAAGATGATCCAGGCGTCGTCGCGAGGCAGCGGCGCCCCGGCTCGCCAGCCGCGCGACGAGCCCGGACCACGTGCCATGCCGGCCTCGGTGACGACCGCGACGACGTTGGCCTCGCCGAACACCAATTCGGCGCGTTCGTCGGGGTCGTCGGCGTCGACAGGTACATAGGCCGCGCCTGCGGCCAGCGTTGCCAAGATCGCCTCATACAACGCAAAGCTGCCCGACGGCATCCGGATGCCGATCCGATCGCCACGACCGATACCTCGGGCGGCCAGCCAGGCGACGCTCGCTTCGATGTCGCCGATCAGCTCGCTATAGGTGAGTTGGACAGTGCCGTCGTCGATCGCCGCGGCTTCCGGGTAGCGCGCGGCGGTGTCGTAGAGGACGTCGATGAGCGTGCGCGGGCTCGGCGCGCGCGCCGACGACAGGTATTGCGCCGGGACGTGATCGGGAGTCTGGGGCATCGCCACCCCACGAAAATACTCAAGCCCGGGCGCTGCGGCGGCAAGCGCGCGCACGGCGTGTGGGAATACAGGCTGACGGCTCAGCCAAATTCGAATGACCAACGGCCCTTTTGACGGGGTATTGCGTCCCGACCCGGCGACTTCCGCAAAGTTGTCGGATTTTCATTAGCTCGTAGTTACCCTGATGTTCACCGGACCTTAACTAGGGAAGTTGGTCACCGCACATGGGGCCCTGTCCTAAGCGTTCTCGAGAACTCCACTGCCACAGTCTATTTGCCGATTCCGTCGGACGATGTTGTCCATGGGACCCGGCTGAGAGAAGGGAAAGTCCATGTCGTTCGTAACCATCCAGCCGGAACTGCTGGCGGCAACACTTTCGGCCGGCGCCGCGTCGTACGCCACCCCCGAAGCCGCCAACGCCATCGCCGCCGGCTGAGCGCTGGAGTCAACGACATGGATTTCGCATTGCTGCCGCCAGAGATCAACTCGGCCCGGATCTATGCCGGGCCCGGCTCGGGTCCGATGCTGGCCGCATCGGCGGCCTGGGACGTGCTGGCTGCCGACTTGGAGTCCACCGCCGCGTCCTACCAGTCCGCGATCTCCGGACTGACCAGTGGACCGTGGCTGGGGCCGTCGTCGGCGTCGATGGCGGCGGCGGCCACGCCCAATGTAACCTGGATGAGGACGGTCGCGACGCAGGCAGCGCGGTCGGCTACCCAACCCAAGATGGCCGCCGGTGCCTACGAGGCGGCGTTCGCGATGACGGTGCCACCGTCGGTGGTCGCCGCCAATCGCAGCCTATTGATGTCATTGATCGCGACGAACTTGTTGGGGCAGAACGCCGCAGCGATCGCGGCGACCGAGACCCAGTACACAGAAATGTGGGCCCAGGATGCTGCCGCGATGTACGGCTACGCCGGCCAGTCTGCTGCCGCGTCGGCGTTGACGCCGTTCGCTCCGGCACCCAACACCACCAACCCGGCCGGGCTGCTCGGCCAAAGCGGCGCGGTCGCGCAAACCGCCGCGAGCTCCGCCGGCACCGGCGCTCAGACCATCGCGTCGATGGGTCCGCAGTTGCTTTCTGCCGTCCCCGCCGCGCTGCAGGGGCTCGCACAGTCGTCGCCGTCCGCGTCGGGGCTCTCGGGAATTCTGGATGACCTCGGCTTCTCATCCCTGCAGTCGTATCTGAGCCTGTTCGGCCTCGTCACGCCGTATACCGCGAGCCTGGCGACGGTCAACCTAGCCATCGGAGCAGCGCGCCTTTCTGCTGAGGCGGGCGCGGGCGCCGCCTTCACGGGTGCTGCGGGCCCCGCGATGGCGGGCGAGATCGGTTCGGGCGCCGGCACGCTGCTGTCGTCCGGCCCGGCGGTGACCGCGAGCACGGGTCAGGCGAGCGTGGTCGGGCGCCTGTCGGCGCCGCCCGGCTGGGCCGTGGCAGCCCCGGAGTTCCGTACCGTCGCCAGAGCGTTGCCGTTGACCGGCGCCAGTGCCGCTCCGGCGGTGTGGACGGGCAGCTCGGGAAGCCTGTTCAGCCAGATGGCCCTGGCCGGTATGGCCGGGCGTGCCATGGGCGGCACCGTTGACCTCGGCCGCCAGCAGTCCGCAGCGGCTGTCGGGCCGCAACGTCCGGGGCCACCCCAGCGGGAGCTGAGCGGTCCGATAACGAGTATCGCCGACGAGTTGCAGAAGCTCGCCGAACTGCGCGACTCCAAAGTTCTGACCGACGACGAGTTCACCCAGCTGAAGCAGCGGCTGCTTGCGCGCTGAACCTCGAGTCGTCACCCGGTAGCCGGACGCAAGAGGCTGACGGCGTCCGATCGTCACTGACGACACCACATATGATCGGCACTTGCGCGTCACGCTGTGCCGCGGACCCCGCCCGAAAAACCCTCAGCAAGGTTCATCCCCGAAGGAGAGTGTCGCCGCGTGGGTGACCAACCCGTCGACCTGTCGCTGGAGGCGTTGACCGCATCGGTCGACGCAGCCCGGCAAGCGTTCGCAGCCGCGGCCGATCTCGACGCGCTGGCCCGCGCCAAGACAGAGCACCTCGGTGATCGCTCGCCGCTGGCGTTGGCGCGGCAGGCGCTGGCCACCGTCCCCAAAGCCGACCGCGCAGACGCCGGCCGGCGGGTGAACAGTTCCCGCAGCGATGTCCAACACAGCTACGACGAACGACTGGCGGCGTTGCGCACCGAGCGGGATGCGGCCGTGTTGATCGCCGAGCGAATCGACGTGACATTGCCCTCGACTCGGCAGCCGACCGGCGCACGGCACCCGATCACAATCTTGGGCGAACATATCGCCGACACCTTCATCGCGATGGGGTGGGAACTGGCCGACGGGCCCGAGGTGGAGACCGAGCAGTTCAACTTCGATGCGCTCAACTTCCCCGCCGATCACCCCGCGCGCAGCGAACAGGACACCTTCTACATCGCTCCGGAAGGCTCCCGGCAGTTGTTGCGCACCCACACCTCGCCAGTGCAGGTCCGTACGTTGCTGGAGCGCGGGCTACCGGTCTACGTCATCTCGATCGGTCGCACTTTCCGCACCGACGAACTCGACGCCACCCACACGCCGGTCTTCCACCAAGTGGAGGGGCTGGCGGTGGATCGTGGTCTGTCGATGGCTCATCTGCGCGGAACCCTCGACGCGTTCGCCCGTGCCGAGTTCGGCCCGCAGGCGCGCACCAGGATCCGTCCGCACTTCTTCCCCTTCACCGAGCCGTCGGCCGAAGTCGACGTGTGGTTCGAGAACAAAAGGGGTGGCGCCGGCTGGGTGGAGTGGGGCGGCTGCGGCATGGTGAACCCGAATGTGTTGCGCGCCGCCGGCATTGACCCGCAGACGTACTCGGGTTTCGCATTCGGCATGGGTCTGGAACGCACCCTGCAGTTCCGCAACGGCATCCCCGACATGCGTGACATGGTCGAAGGCGACGTCCGGTTCTCGCTGCCGTTCGGGGTGGGGGCCTGATGCGCGTTCCCTACAGCTGGCTGCGGGAAGTTGTCAGCGTCGGCGCTCCCGGCTGGGACGTGGCGCCCGCCGATCTCGAGCAGGCGCTGGTGCGCATTGGCCATGAAGTCGAAGAGGTCATCACCCTGGGCCCCGTCACCGGACCGCTGACCGTGGGTCGAGTGACCGACATCGACGAGCTCACCGAATTCAAAAAGCCAATCAGTGCCTGCAAAGTCGACGTCGGCGACGACGAAATACGCGAAATCATCTGCGGTGCAACTAACTTTGCGTCCGGCGATCTGGTGGTGGTGGCGCTGCCCGGCACGACACTGCCCGGCGGATTCACGATCACCCAGCGCAAGACCTACGGTCGCACCTCCGACGGGATGATTTGCTCAGCCGCCGAACTCGGCTTGGCCGCAGAGCATTCCGGAATCCTGGTGCTGCCGCCCGCAACTGCTGAGCCCGGCGCGGACGCTGTCGAGGTGCTGGGCCTCGACGACGTCGTCTTCAACCTCGCCATCACGCCGGACCGGGGTTACTGCATGTCGGTGCGCGGGTTGGCCCGTGAGATCGCCTGCGCCTACGACCTCGACTTCGTCGACCCGGCCTCCAGCGATGTAGTGCCCCCATTGCCTCGCGAGGCGGATGCCTGGCCGTTGACCGTGCAGCCCGAAACTGGTGTACGCCGGTTCGCTCTGCGTCCGGTGAGCGGCATCGACCCGACCGCTGTCTCGCCGTGGTGGCTGCAGCGCCGGCTGTTGCTCTGCGGTATTCGAGCGATTTCGCCCGCCGTCGACGCGACGAATTACGTGATGCTGGAACTGGGTCATCCGATGCACGCGCACGACCTCAAGCGGATCACCGGCGGCTTCGCGGTGCGGTTCGCCCGGTCCGGCGAGACCGTGGTCACGCTCGACGACATCGAGCGCCGGCTCAACCCCGCCGACGTCCTGATCGTCGACGACGTCGCTACTGCCGCGATCGGTGGCGTGATGGGGTCGGGCAGCACCGAAATGCGCGACGACTCCACGGATGTGCTGCTGGAGGCCGCGGTGTGGGATCCAGCAGCGGTCTCACGCACCGCGCGGCGGCTACGCCTGCCCAGCGAAGCCGCTCGCCGTTACGAGCGCGAGGTCGACCCGGCGATATCGGTGGCGGCGCTGGACCGCTGTGCCACGTTGCTCGCCGATATCGCCGGCGGCGAGGTATCTGCAACGCTGACCGACTGGCGTGGCGACCCGCCAGTCGGCAACTCGGTCGCCGATTGGGCTGGGCCGCCGATCCGGATCGCGGCCGACCTGCCGGATCGCACGGCCGGGGTGAGCTATCGCCCGGGCACGACGACCCGGCGGCTGGCCCAGATCGGCGCCGCGGTGGCCGGTGACGGCGACAGCCTGACCGTGACGCCGCCGAGCTGGCGGCCCGACCTGGTGCAGCCGGCCGACCTGGTCGAAGAGGTGCTGCGGCTGGAGGGCCTGGAAGTCATCCCCTCGGTGCTGCCGTCGGCGCCGGCCGGGCGCGGACTGTCGCCCCAGCAACGCCGCCGCCGTGCGATCGGCAAGTCGCTGGCGGTGTCGGGCTACGTCGAGGTCCTTCCGACGCCGTTTCTGCCGGCCGGCGTTTTCGACGCTTGGGGGCTGCCCGCCGACGACCTGCGGCGTAACACCACGCAGGTGCTCAACCCGCTGGAGGCCGACCGGCCGCATTTGGCCACCACCTTGCTGCCGGGATTACTGGAGGCGTTGGCGCGCAACGTGTCCCGCGGCATCACTGACGTCGCGCTGTTCGCCATAGCGCAGGTGGTGCAGCCGACCGAGCAGACAAAGAGCGTCGGCCTGATCCCGGTGGCCCGACGTCCCACCGACGCGGAGATCGCCCTGCTCGACGCGTCGCTGCCGCAGCAACCCCAGCACGTCGCGGCGGTGTTGACCGGGTTGAGGGAGCCGCGCGGCCCGTGGGGCGACGGCCGGCGCGCGGAAGCGGCCGATGCGTTCGAGGCGGTCCGGATTATCGCCGGTGCCAGCGGAATTGAGGTGGTGCTGCGGGCTGCACACTATCTGCCGTGGCATCCGGGTCGGTGCGCGGAGGTGCTCGTCGGCGTCGGTGGCGACGAGAAAAGCGTCGGCCACGCGGGACAACTGCACCCCGCAGTGATCGAGCGGTCTGGCTTGCCGAAGGGAACCTGCGCAATCGAGCTCGATCTGGATGCCATTCCGATTGTCGAGGCGCTGCCGGCACCGCGGGTTTCGCCGTTTCCCGCGGTCTTTCAGGACGTCAGCCTCGTCGTTGACGTGGTCGTCGCCGCGCAGACGGTGGCAGACGCGGTCCGCGCCGGCGCAGGGGAATTGCTCGAGGACGTCCGACTCTTCGACGTCTACACGGGCCCGCAGGTCGGCGAGGATCGCAAGTCGCTGACGTTCGCGCTGCGGTTCCGCGCGGCCGATCGCACCCTCACCGAAGACGAGGCCAGCGCGGCCCGCGACGCGGCCGTGCGGTGTGCCGCCGAGCGGCTCGGCGCGGTGCTACGCAGCTGATGGCGAGCAGACGTAAAAGTCCCTTTTCTTCGGCGTGTCGCGGCACCTTTGCGTCTGCTCGGCCACTGAGAATGAGTTTGCATCGGTGTGCATAGTCATGCAACGATGGGCGTCATGACCCAGGCGATACGGGTGGCGGTAGCCGGTGCCAGCGGCTACGCGGGCGGTGAGATCCTGCGACTGCTGCTCGGACACCCGGCATACCACGACGGACGGCTGACGATCGGCGCGGTGACCGCCGCCGCCAGCGCGGGCAGCATGCTCGCCGACCACCATCCACACCTCGTGCCGTTGGCTCAGCGAGTACTCGAGCCCACCGAGATCGACGTGCTGGCTGACCATGACGTGGTTTTCCTCGCGCTTCCCCACGGGAACTCGGCGGCCCTGGCGCAACAACTCAGTCCGCAGACCCTGGTGGTCGACTGTGGTGCGGATTTCCGTCTTGTCGATGCGGGCGCATGGGAGCGCTTCTACGGCTCTCCGTACGCCGGCAACTGGCCATACGGGCTGCCGGAATTGCCCGGCGGTCGCGAGGCGCTGCGCGACGCCCGGCGCATCGCCGTGCCGGGCTGCTATCCGACCGCCGCATTGCTGGCGCTGTTTCCCGCGGTGGCCGCGGATCTCATCGATCCCGCCGTCACCGTCGTCGCAGTCAGCGGCACCTCCGGCGCCGGCCGCGTCGCGAAGACCGACCTGCTCGGTTCGGAGGTCATCGGTTCGGCGCGGGCCTACCACATCGCCGGCGCGCATCGGCACACGCCCGAAATCATTCAAGGGCTCAAGCACGTCACCGAACGGGACGTCACCGTGTCATTCACGCCGGTGCTCATCCCGACCTCACGCGGCATCCTGGCCACGTGTACTGCGCGTACTCAGTCACCGCTGTCGCAGCTACGAGCCGCCTACGAAAAGGCTTATCATGCTGAACCTTTCGTTCATTTGCTGCCCGAAGGGCAATTGCCGCGCACCGGCGCGGTCATCGGCAGCAACGGCGCGCACATCGCGGTCGCGGTGGACGAGGACGCCGCCACGTTCGTCGCCATCGCGGCGATCGACAATTTGGTCAAGGGCACCGGAGGCGCGGCCGTGCAGTCGATGAACCTGGCGCTGGGTTGGCATGAATCCGAAGGCCTTTCGGTGGTCGGGTTGGCGCCATGACTCACACTGACTTGGCGCCGCTGGTACACGCACAAGGCGTCACGGCCGCGGCCGGCTTCCGCGCCGCCGGGATCGCCGCCGGCATCAAAGCATCGGGCGCACTGGACTTGGCGCTGGTGTTCAACGAGGGCCCTGACCACGCGGCCGCAGGAGTATTGACCCGCAACAAGGTCAAAGCGGCACCCGTGCTGTGGACCCGTCAGGTGCTGACCACCGGCCGGCTGCGTGCGGTGATCCTCAACTCCGGGGGGGCCAATGCCTGCACCGGCCCGGGCGGCTTCCAGGACTCCCACGCCACCGCCGAAGCGGTCGCCGCCGCGTTGTCCGACTGGGGCACCGAGACCGGTGCGATCGAAGTCGCCGTCTGCTCAACCGGGTTGATCGGCGACCGGCTGCCGATGGACAAAGTGCTCGCCGGTGTCGGTCACGTCGTGCACGAGATGGCCGGCGGGCTGACCGGCGGTGACGAGGCCGCGCGGGCGATCATGACGACGGACACCGTGCCCAAACAGGTTGCACTGCACCACCCGGGCAACTGGACGATTGGCGGAATGGTCAAGGGCGCGGGAATGCTGGCGCCGTCGCTGGCCACCATGCTGTGCGTGCTCACCACCGACGCGGTCGCCGAATCCGGGGCGCTTGAGGAAGCGTTGCGGCGGGCGACCGCGCGGACCTTCGACCGGCTCGATATCGATGGCAGCTGCTCGACCAACGACACCGTGCTGCTGTTGGCCTCGGGCGCGAGCGAAATCACGCCTAGTCAAGCCGATCTCGACGATGCCGTATTGCGGGTCTGCGACGACCTGTGCGCCCAACTGCAAGCCGATGCCGAAGGGGTCACCAAACGCATCGTCGTCAGCGTGACCGGTGCTGCCACCGAAGACGACGCCGTCACCGCGGCCCGAGTGATCGCACGGGACAGCCTGGTGAAGACCGCGCTCTTCGGGTCCGATCCGAACTGGGGCCGAGTGCTCGCCGCTGTCGGCATGGCGCCGGTACAACTCAACCCCGACCGGATCACTGTGTCGTTCAACGGTTCAGCGGTATGCGTCGACGGCGTCGGCGCACCGGGAGCGCGCGAGGTGGATCTGTCGGCCACCGACATCGACGTGGTCGTCGACTTGGGAATCGGCACCTCGCACGCCGCCATCCGGACCACGGACTTGTCGCACGGTTACGTCGAAGAGAATTCGGCGTACTCTTCATGACCGCCGCCGCTCTGTCTACTCAGGTCAAGGCGCAAGTCCTGGCTGAGGCCTTGCCATGGCTGACCCAATTGCACGGCAAGATCGTGGTCGTCAAATACGGCGGCAACGCCATGACCAACGACACGTTGCGGCGTGAGTTCGCGGCCGACATGGCGTTTTTGCGCAACTGCGGGATTCACCCGGTTGTGGTGCACGGCGGGGGCCCGCAGATCAGCGCCATGCTCACGCGATTGGGCATCGCCGGCGACTTCAAGGGCGGATTTCGAGTCACCACGCCCGAAGTGCTCGCCGTGGCACGGATGGTGTTGTTCGGTCAGGTCGGGCGTGAGCTGGTGAACCTGATCAACGCCCACGGTCCGTACGCGGTCGGTGTCACCGGCGAAGACGCGAAGCTGTTTACCGCGGAGCGACGCAGCGTCAGCGTCGACGGCGTCGACACCGACATCGGTCTGGTGGGCAACATTGCTCAGGTGAACCCCGCTGTCGTAGTGGATTTGATTGCCGCCAACAGGATTCCGGTTGTGTCGACGCTGGCCCCCGACATCGACGGCGTGGTCCACAACATCAATGCCGACACCGCCGCGGGCGCGTTGGCCGAAGCGCTGAGAGCCGAGAAGCTGTTGATGCTCACCGACGTCGAAGGCCTCTACACTCGCTGGCCGGACCGGGATTCATTGGCCAGCGAAATCGACACCGCCACTTTGGCGCAACTGTTGCCGACGCTGGAGACCGGCATGATCCCGAAAGTCGAGGCTTGCCTGCGGGCGGTGAGCGCCGGCGTGCCGAGCGCACACGTCATCGACGGTCGCGTCGAGCATTGTGTGCTGGTCGAGCTGTTCACCGACAAGGGGAGCGGCACGAAGGTGGTACGCGCATGACCCGCACCGACACGATGCAGCAGCGGTGGTCTGCGGTGATGATGAACAACTACGGCGTCCCGCCCGTGGCCCTGGCCAGTGGGGACGGCGCCGTGGTCACCGATGTGGACGGGGAGTCCTACCTGGATCTGCTCGGCGGCATAGCCGTCAACGTGTTGGGGCATGGCCACCCCGCCGTGCTCGAGGCCGTTACACGGCAGATGTCGACGCTGGGGCACACCTCGAACCTGTATGCCGCCGAACCCGGCATTGCACTGGCTGAGGCGCTGGTCGGCCTGCTCGGCGCCGATGTAGAGGCCCGGGTGTTCTTCTGCAATTCCGGCACCGAGGCCAACGAGTTGGCCTTCAAACTCTCTCGTCTCACCGGCCGCACGAAACTGGTTGCCGCGCAAGAAGGTTTCCACGGCCGGACGATGGGTTCGCTGGCGCTGACCGGCCAACCGACCAAGCAGGCGCCGTTCGCCCCGCTGCCCGGTGACGTCACCCACGTGCCGTACGGCGACGCCGACGCCCTGGCCGGCGCGGTAGGAGACGACACCGCCGCGGTGTTTCTGGAGCCGATCATGGGGGAGAGCGGCGTCATCGTGCCGCCCGATGGCTATCTCGCAGCCGCCCGCGACATCACCGCCCGTCACGGTGCGCTGCTGGTTCTTGACGAGGTGCAGACCGGAATGGGCCGTACCGGAACGTTTTTCGCTCATCAGCACGACGGCATCACCCCTGATGTCGTGACGCTGGCCAAAGGACTCGGCGGGGGGCTGCCGATCGGCGCATGCCTGGCGGTCGGTCCGGCCGCGAAGCTGCTCACGCCCGGTCTGCATGGCAGCACCTTCGGCGGCAACCCGATCTGTGCAGCGGCGGCTCTGGCGGTGCTGCGGGTACTGGCCGGCGACGACCTGATACGACGGGCCGGAGTCCTCGGAAAGAGTTTGCGCCACAGCATCGAATCGCTACGTCACCCGTTGATCGAGCAGGTCCGCGGTCGTGGCCTGTTGTGCGGGCTGGTACTCACTGCTCCCGTCGCGAAGGAGGTCGAGGCGGCCGCCCGGGCCGCCGGCTTCCTGGTCAACGCCGCCGCACCCAACGTCATCCGCCTGGCGCCGCCGTTGATCATCACCGAGTACCAGATCGACACCTTCGTCACCGCGCTACCGGGCATCCTGGACACCGTCGAGGGGTGCCAATGACACAAAACTTCCTGCGCGACGACGATCTGTCGCCTGACGAGCAGGCCGAAGTGCTCGCGCTGGCCGCCGAGCTCAAAAAGGATCCGTTCAGCCACCGCCCCCTGGAGGGTCCCCGCGGCGTCGCGGTCATCTTCGACAAGAACTCCACCCGCACCCGGTTCTCGTTCGAGGTTGGTATCGCCCAACTCGGCGGGCATGCAGTGGTGGTCGACGGCCGCAACACCCAACTGGGTCGCGAGGAGACACTACAGGACACCGCAAAGGTGTTGTCCCGCTATGTCGATGCCATCGTCTGGCGTACCTTCGGACAGGCCCGCCTGACCGCGATGGCCGAAACCGCCACGGTCCCGATCGTCAATGCGCTCTCCGACCAATTCCACCCCTGTCAGGTGCTTGCCGATCTGCAGACCATCGCCGAGCGCGTCGGTTCACTGCGGGGACTACGGATGTCGTACTTCGGTGATGGCGCCAACAACATGGCGCGCTCGCTGATGCTCGGCGGGGTCACCGCGGGCATCCATGTGACGATCGCTGCTCCCGACGGATTTGCGCCCGATCCCTCGGTTGTCGCCGCCGCCGAGCGGCGGGCCTCAGACACGGGAGCGTCGGTGACCATCACCGCCGACCCGGTGGCTGCCGCGTCGGGCGCCGACGTGCTGGCGACAGACACGTGGACGTCCATGGGCCAGGAGGACGACGGACTGGACCGGGTTCGGCCGTTCCGTCCTTTTCAGGTCAACGCCGAGCTGCTTTCCCTGGCCAGTCCGGACGCTATTGTGCTGCACTGTCTTCCGGCGCACCGAGGTCACGAAATCACCGACGATGTGATCGACGGGCCGCAGAGCGCGGTATGGGACGAGGCCGAGAACCGGCTGCACGCGCAAAAGGCGCTGCTGGTTTGGCTTTTAGGGCGGTCTACATGACACGCAGCGGTTCGAGGACCACGCCGGAAGTCACCCGTGCCGCCCGGCAGGCCCGCATCGTGGCGACCCTGGCGTCGGCCGAGGTCCGCAGCCAGAGCGAGCTCGCCGCGCTCCTGGCCGCCGACGGTGTCGAGGTCACCCAAGCCACGTTGTCCCGAGACCTCGAGGAGCTCGGCGCAGTGAAGTTGCGCGGCGCCGACGGTGGTGTCGGCGTCTACGTCGTGCCCGAGGACGGCAGCCCGCTGCGTGGGGTGTCCGGTGGTACCGCTCGACTGTCGAGGCTGTTGACCGAAGTGCTGGTGTCCACCGATTCCAGCGGAAACCTCGCGGTGTTGCGCACCCCGCCCGGTGCGGCCGACTACCTGGCCAGCGCCATCGACCGGGCAGCACTGCCCTACGTCGTCGGGACCATCGCCGGGGATGACACCATCTTCGTGGCGGCCCGCGAGCCGATGACCGGCGCAGAACTCGCAAGCCTGATCCAAGACCTCACCTAACCCCACAACCTAAGGAGATCAGTTCATGTCCGAGCGCGTCATCTTGGCGTATTCCGGCGGTTTGGATACCTCGGTGGCGATCAGCTGGATAGGCAAGGAGACCGGCCGGGAAGTCGTCGCGGTCGCGATCGACCTGGGCCAGGGTGGCGAGGACATGGAAGTGGTGCGCCAGCGGGCGCTGGATTGCGGCGCTGTCGAAGCGGTCGTCGTCGACGCTCGCGACGAATTCGCCGACGACTACTGCCTGCCCACCATCGTGAACAATGCGCTGTACATGGATCGCTACCCGCTGGTGTCGGCGATCAGCCGGCCGCTGATCGCCAAGCACCTGGTCGCGGCGGCCCGCGAGCACGGCGGGGGCATCGTCGCGCATGGTTGCACCGGCAAGGGCAACGACCAGGTCCGCTTCGAAGTCGGATTCGCCTCACTGGCACCGGATCTGGAGGTGCTCGCACCGGTCCGCGACTACGCGTGGACGCGGGAGAAGGCCATTGCCTACGCTGAAGAGAACGCCATCCCCATCAACGTCACCAAACGTTCACCGTTCTCGATCGACCAGAACGTATGGGGTCGCGCGGTGGAAACCGGCTTCCTGGAACACCTTTGGAACGCTCCGACCAAGGACATCTACGCATACACCGAAGACCCGACCGTCAACTGGAGCACCCCCGATGAGGTGATCATCGGGTTCGACCGTGGCGTGCCGGTCTCCATCGACGGCAAGCCGGTATCGGTGCTGCAGGCCATCGAAGAACTCAACGAGCGTGGTGGCGCGCAAGGAGTCGGTCGCCTCGACGTAGTCGAAGATCGGCTGGTGGGCATCAAGAGCCGGGAGATCTACGAGGCCCCGGGCGCGATGGTGCTCATCACCGCGCACACCGAACTCGAGCACGTCACGCTCGAGCGCGAGCTGGGACGGTTCAAGCGCCACACCGACCAGCGCTGGGCGGAACTGGTGTACGACGGATTGTGGTACTCGCCGTTGAAGGACGCGCTGGAGACCTTCGTCGCCAAGACTCAGGAATACGTGTCCGGCGAGATCCGAATGGTGTTGCACGGTGGTCATATTGCCGTCAACGGCCGGCGCAGTGCCGAGTCGCTCTACGACTTCAACCTGGCCACCTACGACGAGGGTGACAGCTTCGACCAGTCCGCCTCTCGCGGATTCGTCTATGTCCACGGCTTGTCGTCGAAACTCGCCGCTCGCCGTGACCTGCGCGGCCAAGGGTCAACCCACCGGGATCCGGTGTGAGCCGGTGAGCACCAACGAAGGATCGCTGTGGGGTGGACGGTTCGCCGACGGCCCGTCCGATGCGCTGGTCGCACTCAGCAGGTCCACCCACTTCGACTGGGTGCTGGCGCCCTATGACGTCACGGCGTCCAAGGCGCACGCTCGGGTACTTTTCAACGCCGGATTGCTCACCGACGATCAGCGCGACGGACTGCTGGCCGGTCTGGATAGCCTGGCCGAGGATGTCGCCGACGGGAGTTTCGGACCGCTGGTCACCGACGAGGACGTGCACGCCGCGTTGGAGCGCGGGCTGATCGACCGAGTCGGGCCTGACCTGGGCGGTCGACTGCGGGCCGGCCGCTCGCGAAATGACCAGGTGACCACGCTGTTTCGGATGTGGTTGCGGGACGCACTTCGGCGCGTGGCCGCGGGCGCGTTGGATCTGGTCGGCGCACTGGTTGCTCAGGCCGCCGCTCACCCGAGCGCCATCATGCCGGGCAAGACGCACTTGCAGTCCGCTCAGCCGATCCTGCTGGCCCACCATCTACTCGCACATGCGCACCCGCTGCTGCGCGACGTCGACCGGATCGTCGACCTTGATGCACGCACCGCGTTGTCGCCCTACGGTTCTGGGGCACTGGCCGGTTCTTCGCTGGGGCTGGATCCCGACGCGATCGCCGAACAGCTCGGTTTCGCAGCAGCCGCTGACAACTCCATCGACGCAACTGCGTCAAGGGATTTCGCCGCGGAGGCGGCGTTCGTCTTCGCGATGATCGGCGTTGACATGTCGCGGCTTGCCGAGGACATCATCATCTGGAGCTCAACCGAATTCGGGTACGTCACCTTGCACGATTCGTGGTCGACGGGCAGCTCGATCATGCCGCAGAAGAAGAACCCCGACATCGCCGAACTGGCTCGCGGCAAGTCCGGTCGGCTGATCGGAAACCTGGCCGGGCTGCTGGCGACGCTGAAGGCGCAGCCGCTGGCCTACAACCGAGACTTGCAGGAGGACAAAGAGCCGGTGTTCGACTCGGTGGCGCAGCTGGAGCTGCTGCTGCCGGCGATGGCCGGACTGGTGAGCAGCCTGACGTTCAATGTCGAGCGGATGGCGGCGCTGGCCCCGGCCGGCTACACCCTCGCCACTGATATCGCCGAGTGGCTTGTGCGTGAGGGTGTTCCGTTCCGAGATGCCCATGAGGCCGCAGGCGCGGCCGTCCAGGTCGCCGAAAAGCTCGGCGTCGGGCTCGAGGAGCTGACCGACGACCAGTTGGCCGCCGTCAGCAGCGCCCTGACCCCCCAGGTTCGAGAAGTGCTCACCATCGAGGGTTCGGTGTCGTCACGCGATGCGCGCGGCGGCACCGCGCCCGCCCAGGTTGCCCTGCAACTTGACTCAGTCCGTGCTACCGCCCAACGGCTCCGGCAACAGTTGGGTGACTATCAGCCCCCTCTTCGAATGTGAAACTGTTGCGAGGATTCCCGCGAAAATTCGCGACAACTTCACATTCGATGAAGTGAGAGTTACTCCAGCAGTTCAGAAAGTTGCAGCCAGCGATTCTCCAGCTCGGCGACGTCGTCCTCAAGATCGCGCAACTCCTGGGTCAGCCGGCTAATGCCGATATGGTCGGATTGGTCATGCTCGGCAAGTTCGCGATGCTTGGCCGCGATCTGGTCGGCCAGCCGCGCCAGCCTGCGGTCGATTGCAGCGATCTCCTTCTGGGCGGTCCGCAATTTGGCCCCTGAAATCTCCTGCGACTCAGATGGTCTGACGGCTGACGGCGTAGCGCGCTCGGTGGTGGCTTGCGCGGCCAGCCGCAGGTACTCGTCGACGCCGCCGGGCAAGTGTCGAAGCCGGCCATCCAGGATCGCGTACTGCTGGTCGGTGACGCGTTCCAGCAGGTAGCGGTCGTGGGAGACCACGATCAATGTGCCCGGCCAGGAGTCGAGCAGGTCTTCGGTGGCGGCCAGCATCTCGGTGTCCACGTCGTTGGTGGGTTCATCGAGCAGCAGCACGTTGGGCTCAGCCAGCAGCGTGAGCATGAGTTGCAGACGGCGGCGTTGCCCGCCGGAAAGCTCACCGACGCGCGCCGATAGCTGGCCGCCGGCGAACCCGAGCCGTTCCAACAGCTGGGCCGGCGTGACGTCACGTCCGTCGACCTGATAGTCGGTGCGCAGCCGGCCAACCACGTCGGCGACTCGCTCGCTCGCCAACGGCGTCAGCTCATCACCTCGTTGGTCGAGCATTCCCAACCGAACCGTTTTGCCGCGCTTAACTTTTCCACTATCGGGCTGGACCACTCCGGTGATCAGCCCGAGCAGGGTGGACTTGCCGGCTCCGTTGGCCCCGACGATGCCGCTGCGTTCACCGGGGCCTATTCGCCATTCGACATCGCGCAGCACGGGTTGGCCGTCGAACGAGACCGACACGTCAAGCAAATCGATGACATCTTTGCCGAGCCGGGCGGTGGCAAGTTTGGCCAACTCGACGGTGTTGCGCAGCGGTGGCACGTCGGCGATCAGTTGGTTGGCCGCATCGATACGGAACTTCGGTTTCGATGTGCGTGCCGGTGGGCCGCGTCGCAGCCAAGCCAGCTCCTTGCGCATGAGGTTCTGCCGCTTGGCCTCGGCGACGGCGGCCAGGCGGTCCCGCTCGACTCGCTGCAACACATAGGCGGCATAGCCGCCCTCGAACGGCTCGACGATCCCGTCGTGCACCTCCCAGGTCGTGGTCGCCACCTCATCGAGGAACCAGCGGTCGTGGGTCACCAGCAGCAGTCCGCCGGTGTTGCGGGCCCAGCGCTCACGCAAGTGAGTGGCGAGCCAGGTGATGCCTTCGATGTCGAGGTGGTTGGTCGGCTCGTCCAGCGCGATGACATCCCAGTCGCCGACCAGCAGCGCGGCCAGCTGGACCCGTCGCCGCTGGCCACCGCTGAATGTTCCGATCGTCGCATCCCAGGTGATGTCGGCGACCAGTCCGCCGACCACGTCGCGGATGCGCGGGTTACCGGCCCACTCGTGCTCAGGCCGGTCGCCGACCAGTGTCCATCCCACCGTGCTGCGCGAATCCAGGGTGTCTGCCTGGCTCAGCGCGCCGACCTGTAGGCCGCTGCGCCGCGTGACCCGTCCGGCATCGGGGCGCACCCGACCGGTGAGCAAATCCAGCAAACTGGACTTGCCGTCCCCGTTTCGTCCCACGATGCCGATGCGGTCGCCGTCGCTCACTCCGACGGTCATCGACTCGAAGACGACCTGAGTCGGGTACTCCAGGTGCACTGCCTCGGCCCCCAGCAGGTGTGCCACCGCCCCGACCCTAGCGCGGCGACGGTGCGGGCCGTGAAACGGCCCGAGGAGGCGGGCAATCGACGGCGGCCGGCCGACCAGGCTAACCAAAGCCGTGGGATCAGCCGCGGCTAATCCGGTCGATGCCACTGCGGCGAGGGATTTCGCGGCGGAGGCGGCGTTTGTGTTCGCGATGATCGGCGTCGATCTGGCGGGTCTGGCCGAAGACGCCATCATCTGGAGCTCAACGAAATTCGCGAGTACGGCTCTACCACCACTTTAGGGTTGCTGGGAAAACACTGCTGATCGGGTGCCGATGTAGGCACAAAATATGTTTGAGCGGCCATTGCGTCCGGAGCGCAACGACCAGTCGGTAACCGGGCCCTGTCGGCGGGACTCGTTAGCATTTTTCGCAGCGTCACCCACGACGAGGCGAGGTAGGGCCGATGAGTCAAACGGACTGGCAGATCACCGACGAGCTATGCGACACATGCGGCCAGCCAAAATACGGCCAGACCACCACCACCCCGACCGGCCAATCCGCACGCTCCGTCCGGAACGACCCCTCCTGCCGAGGCGCCGACTGCCACCACACGCTGTTGCGCGCCGACATCCGCGCCCTCCATGGCCGCCACAGCGTCAACCCGTCGTGGGCCTGATGAGGACCACCAGACGGAACTTGCCGATCTGGATCTCGTCGCCGTTGGCCAGCATCGCCGAGGCCACCGGTTTACCGTTGACATAGGTGCCGTTGAGGCTGCTGATGTCAACGATCTGGAATTCGCCGTTGTCCCTTCGGAACTCGGCGTGCCGACGGCTGACGGTGAGGTCGTCGAGGAAGATGTCGCAACCGGGGCCGCGGCCAGCGGATGTGACGGGCTGGTCCAGCAGGAACCGCGATCCGGCGTTGGGGCCGCGCTTGACGACAAGCAGGGCCGAGCCGCTCGGCAACCCTTCGACTTCCCCCACCCCCGCCTCGGCGGCGCCAGCGGCCGAAGCGTCGAGCTCGCCGAGCAAGTCGGCGTAGGAAAGGAAGGTGGTGTCCCCGGTGCCTTCGTCGGACGTCTGGTCGTTGTTCTTGTCGCTCACTTGCTGTCCTTGTTAGCCCTGGAAGTGTCGGGTTGGTGGTCAGCCTTGGCCGGGCGCAGCCGCAGTGCTGACCAGGTGCCGTTGATCGACACGTCCTGGACCGCCTCAACGTCGTATTGGCGAAGGGCTCGGACTAGCCAGTCCCGGCGAAGATCGGTGCCCGGCTGTCCGCGTTTGGGGTAGCTGACCCAGGCCAGGCGGCCAGCGCGGGCGGCCGCATATACGGACCTGAGCCATGCCAGGTCCGCGGGCCGGACTGCAAAGCCAATGACCACATCAGCCCGATCCGGGTTCGGGCCACCAGCCGTTCGCAGCCTCAACCCCGATTCGGGTGGCGCATTGACCACGGCCACGCTTCGGCCGGGCTTTATCTGCAGCTTTTGCTTAAGCTCAAGCTCTCCGGGGCCGAGCACGCCACCTCCACCGACACGCAAGCGGGCAGACCAATAGATTCACGCCGGCATCACCTCAGCGCGGCCGGCGCTTAGCGCTCGACCGCCACACTGGATGCCGGAATTCCTCAAAGGCCAAAGACCATCCACAATCAACGTTCACTACGAATCTAGCATTCACAGTGAACGTTAGCATATGTGAGGCGCGCCTTGACACTGGCATCACCTCAGCGCGGCCGGCGCTTAGCGCTCGATCGCCACGCTGGATGCCAGAATTTACTCAGGACCATTCACAACCGATATTCACTGCGAATCTATCGTTCATGGTGAACGATAGATGTGTGAGGCGCACCTTGACACCGGCCAGTACGCGACGCGACAGGAACGCAGAAGCGACCCGGCAGGTGATCATGCAAGCGGGCCGGGAGCTGTTCGCTACCCAGCCCTACCCTGAGATCACCGGTCTGCAGATCTGTGTACGGGCCGGAGTCACCCGCGGTGCGCTGCAACACCACTTCGGCAGCAAACTGGGGCTATTCATGGCGATATTCGACAGTCTGCAAAGCGATGGCGTCAGCCGCGTAGCAGATGCTCTCGCCGATCACGGTGATCCATGGGGGCAGGCGCGGGCGGCCATCGTGGTGCTCCTCGACGTCTACACCGAAGTGGAATACCAGGCGGTGGTCTTGAAGGAAGCCCCCGCGGCAGTCGGATGGCAGCGATGGCGCGAACGTTACCGGGACAACTTCGAAGACGTCATCCGCGAAGTAATCGGCAGCTTCGTCGCTGCGGGCCTGATCAAGCATTCACCCGTCATGTTGACCGCCACAATGCACGGAGCGCTCACCGAGCTGTCGTTTGAGATCGCGGGGTCCAACGATCCACCACACACACGCACACTGGCGCTGGCCCTACTCGACGAAATGATGTCCAAGTTCCGCGAACTCGTCTCGGATCCACCGCAACAGGAACCCGCCCCCAATCGTCGCCAACGCGGCGGTCGCTGACTACAGGCGGCGACCCCGCGCGCCGACCGGTAGGAGGAAGGGTTCCGCCGACTTATGGACTACGTCGAACGCCATGGTGACGCACGAGTCCCATCCCTCGGGATTACAGCATCGATGGCTTTGAGCTTGGCTGATGGGTCAGTAAGCAGCGCATTTTCCATTCCAAAGGCACCCTTGACGCCGATCGCGAACGCCGACTCCAAGACCTGCCCGGCTGGACATGGGACCCCCATGCCAACCGGTGGGAGGACGGTTTCAGCCGACTTCGGCTATATCTGAATCGCTTGGGCGCCAAGCCGTTCCTTTTCGGGCCGCGCACGAGGCCGTTGACACCGAGGTGCGCGCGGCCGAGCAGCGCGGTGTCGGGTTGGAACAGTTGACCGATGACGAGCTGGCGGTTATTAGTGCCGAGCCGACTTGAGAAGGTTCGTGAGGTCTTGACCATCGAGGATTCGGGGCGTCGCGGGACGCCTGCGGCGGCACGGCGCCGACCCAGGGCGGCGGACATTGCGCCGGCTGCCTCACCCATGGCGCGCAAACGAACCGGTAAACATGGGCCAGGCCGTTTCGTTGGCAGCACCGGGATATTTATTGGGCGTATGTGTTGTTTCTCACGTTACTCTCAGGCATGATCCGATGCATTCCGTCGTGAAGGTCGTCAAAGTGGTCCAGCCAGACAAGACCGGACAAGAGATGGGTATCGAGCTAGCCGCGCGTCGTTACGTCACCGTCGGTGTCGCTGTTGCAGGCGCCAGCCTCATCGCCGTCACGCCGGTGGCACCACCGCTAGCCGACATCCGGGTGCCCGTAGTACAGCTGTCCGCCGCCGAAGGCCTCCTCGACGATGTACCGGGCATTGTTGGTGGATTAGAAAATGCCGTGAGTGGAGCCGGAGGAGCGTCGGGCCCCATTGGTGACCTCCTGAATCCCCTCGCCGAGCTGTCGGGCTCGGGCGGGTCACTGAACCTCGGCGATCTGTTCGACCCCTTCGCCGGACTGTTCAACCTCGCGGATCCCACCCCTTACACCCTCGTCGGGCCGGTGCAGCTTTTCACGGATACCGTGGCTAGCCTTCAGGGGCTCGCACAATAGTTCCTCGCGGCTCCGTTCCCGATACTCACCCAGATCCTCGACAACCAGGTGGCTAGCTTCACCGCTATCGGCGCGGCGGCCCAAGAGAGTGTCCAGAACCTGGTTTCGTACGTGACCACGGAACTGCCAGGGAATCTCCAAAGTGTGTGGATGGATTTCAGTTCCGGCGACATCCAAGACGGGCTGTTTAACCTTGTCATCGACTACCTCTTCCTTGACCCGCTCCTCCAGCTTTTTCCTCTCATAAGCGCGCTCGAAACCGCTGTCGAGACGCCCTTCGCGAATCTGTCGGCTGCTGTCAGCACGGGGCTCGGAGACAGCTTGCTTCCGATTCTCGGTCTTATCGAGCCAGCAGCTTCCGTCGTATGGGCGATCGGGGGTATCGGCAATAACCTTGTCAACGCGGTGGACACCGGGAACTTCGCGGCGATCTTGCAAAACTTTGCCCTTGCCCCGACCACACTCGCGGACGCCTTCCTCAACGGGGTGCCCTCAGATAGCCTCTTTGGCCTTCTTTCCGCGCAGGACGGGCCAATTGGGGCGCTGCTGGGTTTGGCTGAAGACATCGCGCAAGCGATCACGCCGGCCGCGAGCAGCGCGGCTGCTGTGGACCCCGGCACAATGCTGACGGACATCACCTCAGTGCTGAACCCCAGCACGGTGTTGTCGGACCTCAGCTCAATTTTCGATGGCGGCAGCCTCAGCACATTCCTGGACCCGGCCAACATCACCTCACTGCTGCCTATCGACCTCCTACCCAACCTCGTCGGAGACTTCTCAAGCGCGTTCTGAATCGCGAGTCGCAGCAGCTTCGGGCGCCCCTCCCGCAGGGCCCCTACGGAAGTGATGCCCGCTTGTCGGGCCACGGAGGCGGAGGCTCGCGAGCCGGGCGGTTGGTGATGGGCATACGGTGACCGGGCCGGAGTCCACGCCCGTGTTTGCTGTGGGATCCGGTTCCGCCGGGCAGGAGCGTTCGGGTCCACCGACGCCGGGGCTGCCGGTGATCGATGGCGTCCAGCGCGATCATAATCCCGGTCGCCGACCAGCTGGACCCTTCGTCGTTGGCGGCCGAATAACGTGGCAACCGTTGTATCGCAACCGATGTCGGATACTAGCCCATCAACCAGGCCGCGGATGTGCGGGTTGGACGCCCACTGGCGTTCGGATTGATCGCCGACCAGCGTCCAGCCGACGGTATGGCGCGAGTCGAGAGTATTGGTCCGGCTCAGCGCGCCTACCCACAACCCGCTCCAGCGGGTGACGCGCGGCCGAAATCCGGGCACACCGCACCGGTGAGCAAACCCAGCAGGCATGGATTTGCCGTCCCCGTTTCGTCCTACAATGCCGATGCGGTCGCCGTCGTTCACTCCACGGTCAGCAATTCGAAGACGACCTGATTCGGGTATTCCAGGTGCACAGGCCTCGGCGCCGAGCAGGTGCGCCGGCGGGCCCAGCCTAACGATGGGTCCACGCGGTGACCAAAGCGGCGGGCCCAACCGCAGCGATGTGCCATGATGTGCAGGCAGTCAGGGAAGGCAGTAAGTGGATCTGCATCTTTCAGCGATTACGCGACCGGTCGAGCGGCTGATGGCGACAGCACAGAACGGCCTGGAAGTTTTGCGACTCGGCGGCCTGGAAACCGGTAACTCTCCGTCGCCGTCCCAGGTCGTGGAGAGCGTGCCGATGTACAAGCTTCGGCGATACTTCCCACCCGATAGCCGCCCGGCTCAGCCGCAGGCCGGTCCGCCGACGCTGCTGGTGCACCCGATGATGATGTCGGCGACCATGTGGGATGTAACCCGGGAGGAGGGGGCGGTCGGCATCCTGCACGCCGCCGGGCTGGATCCCTGGGTCATCGACTTCGGCTCACCCGATCAGGTCGAGGGTGGTATGCGCCGGAATCTGGCCGACCACATCGTTGCGCTGAGCGAGGCGCTTGACCTGATCGCAGAAATCACCGGTCAGGATGTGCACCTGGCCGGCTATTCACAGGGCGGGATGTTCTGCTACCAGGCGGCGGCCTACCGACGCTCGAAGAGCATCGCCAGTATTGTTACCTTCGGCGCGCCGGTAGACACCCTGGCTGCGCTGCCGATGGGTATTCCGCCCAACCTCGCCGCCGGTGCTGCTAATTTCATGGCCGACCACGTCTTCAACCGGTTGGATATCCCAAGTTGGTTGGCGCGCACCGGTTTTCAGATGCTTGATCCGCTCAAGACCGCGAAAGCGCGGATCGATTTCGTGCGCCAACTGCACGACCGCGAGGCGCTGCTGCCACGAGAAGCCCAACGCAGATTCCTGCAGTCGGAAGGCTGGATCGCGTGGTCCGGCCCGGCAGTCTCCGAGCTGCTCAAGCAGTTCATCGCGCACAACCGGATGATGACCGGCGGTTTCGCCATCAACGGTCAACTGGTGACGCTGACCGACATCATTTGCCCGGTACTGGCTTTCGTCGGCGAGGTTGACGACATCGGTCAGCCGCCCGCGGTGCGCGGTATCCGGCGCGCAGCGCCCAATGCCGAGGTCTACGAATACACGCTGCGCACGGGTCATTTCGGTCTGGTCGTCGGATCCAGAGCGGCACAGGAGACTTGGCCAACTGTCGCCGATTGGGTGCTGTGGATTTCCGGGAACGGCGATAAGCCCACGGACATCTTCCCGATGGCGGATCAGGCGGCGGAGAGCACCGACCGCGGTGTCGCGCTCAGCTCGCGGCTGATGCACGGCCTGGGCGAGGCATCCGAGGTGGCGCTGACCCTCGCCCGCGGCGCGGCCGACGCCGTCGTCGCAGCGAACAGGTCCATGCGCACGTTGGCCGTCGAAACCGTCCGAACACTGCCTCGACTGGCCCGGCTGGGCCAGATCAACGACCACACCCGGATCTCGCTCGGCCGGATCATCGGCGAACAGGCGCACGATGCTCCCAACGGCGAATTCCTGCTCTTCGATGGCCGCGTTCACACCTACGAGGCGGTGAACCGGCGTATCGACAACGTGGTGCGCGGCCTGATCGCGGTCGGGGTGCGCCAGGGCGAACACGTCGGCGTGCTGATGGAAACCCGGCCGAGCGCACTTGTCGCCATCGCCGCGCTGTCGCGGTTGGGCGCCGTCGCGGTCCTCTTGCAACCCGACGCCGACCTGGTTGCAGAGGTGCGGCTCGGGGGAGTGACCGAGATCATCACCGACCCCACCAATCTCGAGACCGCGCGCCAACTACCTGCACAGATCCTGGTCCTCGGTGGCGGTGAGTCCCGCGATCTGCATCTGGCCGATGACGCCGGTGTGATCGACATGGAACAGATCGACCCCGACGCCGTCGAGTTCCCGGCCTGGTACCGACCCAACCCGGGGTACGCGCGGGATCTCGCGTTCATCGGGTTCAGCACCGCCAGCGGGCAGCTCGTCGCCAAGCAGATCACCAACTATCGCTGGGCGTTGTCGGCCTTTGGAACCGCCTCGGCGGCTGCGCTTGGTCGCACCGACACCGTGTACTGCCTCACGCCGCTGCACCACGAGTCCGGGCTGCTGGTCAGCCTCGGCGGGGCGGTGGTCGGCGGGACGCGTATCGCGTTATCCCGCGGGTTGCGACCCGACCGATTCGCCGCCGAGCTACACCAGTACGGCGTCACCGTCGTCTCCTATACATGGGCCATGCTCCGCGATGTCATCGACGACCAGGGATTTGCGTTGCACGGCAATCACCCGGTGCGGTTGTTCATCGGCTCGGGTTTGCCGACCGGTCTGTGGCAGCGGGTCGTCGATGTGTTCGCGCCCGCACATGTCGTCGAGTTCTTCGCGACCACCGACGGGCATGCGGTGCTGGCCAACGTGTCCGGCGTCAAGATCGGCAGCAAGGGCCGGCCGTTGCCCGGAGCCGGGCGCGTCGAACTGGGCGCCTATGACGCCGAGCATGATCTGATTCTGGAGGACGAAAGCGGACTGGTCCGCGTCCCGGAAGCGAATGAAGTCGGTGTGCTGCTCGCCGAGCCGCGCGGACCGATCGATCCGAGCGCGTCGGTCAAACGCGGTGTGTTCGGTCCCGCCGATACCTGGATCTCCACCGAGTACCTGTTCCGTCGCGACACCGACGGCGACTTCTGGTTGGTGGGCAGGCGCGGCTCGACCGTGCGCACGGAGCGCGGCGTTGTGTTTTGCGAACCGATCACGGACGCGCTCGGGCTGATTCCCGCGGTCGACCTGGCGGTGACCTACGGGGTGCCGATGGACGGTCACCAGGTCGCGGTGACTGCGGTGACGACGCGGCCGGGCGCGACGATCACGGCAGCGGATCTGACCGAAGCAGTTGCCGCTATGCCGTTTGGGCTGGGACCCGACATCGTGCACGTCGTACCGGAGCTGGCGTTGAGCGCGACCTATCGTCCGACGGTCAGCGCGTTGCGGGCATCCGGGATTCCCAAGGCGGGACGGCATGCGTGGTGTTTCGACGCCGAAGCGAATCAGTTCCGTCGGTTGACGGGTCCTGCGCGGGCAGAGTTGTCTGGCGCACAATGACATCGGAGCAACAGTGATTGACGAAGCGTTACTGAGCATCCTGGTCTGTCCGGCCGACCGCGGGCCGCTGGTGCTGGTAGGCAAGGGTGACGAGGAGCTGCTGTACAACCCGCGGCTGCGGCGGGCTTACCGCATCGAAGACAGCATCCCGGTGTTGCTGGTCGACGAGGCTGTCGAGGTGAGCGACGAGGAGCACGCGCGGCTCATGGCGCGGGCCACGCCGGCAAATCGCCAGTGAGGTAACGCTGCAGGTTCGGTGCGATGGTGTCCGCGATCTGCTGAGCGGGAAGCGACGCGAACGGCTCCAACTTCAAGATGTAGCGCGCCATGATCACGCCCACCAGCTGCGACGCGACGAACTGGATACGGACTATGCCGCTGCCGGGCGGATTGTCGACGCGCGTGCCCACTTCGACCGCGATGATGTCCTGGATGAACGTCCGGAACAGGTTGACCTCCGCCCCGGCCAGAATTGACCGCAGCGTGGCGATGAAGCTCGCACCGATCTCGGAGTCCCACAGCGGCAACAACATTGACGGTAGTTGGTAGCCGAGTTCCTCGACGGGCACCTCGCGCAACGGGCCGATCACGTCCATCGGATCGATCGGGATCTGAACGGCCGCGGCGAAAAGCTGTTCCTTAGTGCCGAAGTAGTGATGCACCAACGCCGAATCCACGCCGGCTGCCGCAGCGACAGCGCGTATCGACGTATTACTAATCCCATTGCGGGCGAATAGTTCTCGGGCACTGGTCAGAATCCGCTGCCGTGTATTCGAGCTTCCGGCCGGCCGGCCTCGCCGTTTGCGTCCGGCGTTGGTGGCCGTCACGTCAGGGTGTCCTGCGGCGCAAGGTCGCAGCGGCCAGGCACAGAGCCGCGATCGCAAAACCCAGCACGACTGCAATGTCGCGCACCGCGACACCGGTTAGCTGGCTATGCGCGCCCACCTGCTGCAGAGCCTCCAGTGCATAGCTGGCCGGCATCACATTGCTGATCCACTCCAACCAGGTGGGCATCAGTGCGCGCGGGACGATGATGCCCGCCAGCAGCAGCTGCGGCACCATCACCAGCGGAATGAACTGTACGGCCTGAAACTCAGTGCGCGCGAACGCACTACACAACAATCCGAGACCGACACCGAGCACCGCGTTGACAATCGCGATCACAAACACCCAAACTGGACTGCCCGCGGTGTCGAAGCCGAGCAACCAGAACGAGACGATGCACGCCAAAATAGCTTGCGCCGCTGCGGCTATCGAAAACGCTGTCCCATAAGCGATCAGCAGGTCCAGTCGGCGCAGCGGGGTGGTCAGGATGCGCTCCAGCGTCCCCGAAGCCCGCTCCCGCTGCATGGTGATCGCCGTGATGATGAACATCACGAACAGTGGGAACAGCCCGAGCAGGATCATGCAGGCGCTGTTGAACGGCGACGGCGTGCCCGGCCGGTGCGGCGCATTGTCGAACATGAAGTACATCAACGTGATAACCAGCACTGGCACCGCGAGGATCATCGCGACGCTGCGGTGATCGGCGGCCAGCTGACGCAGAATCCGCGTCGTGGTCGCGGTGTATCCCGTCAGCCCTAGACGGCTTGGCGCTTGGTGTTGTGCTTGATGATGGACAGGAACGCTTCCTCCAGGGACGTGCATCCGGTGTCCTCTCGTAGTTGGGTCGGGGTGGTGTGCGCGACCAGGTGACCGTCGCGCATCAGCAACAGGTCACCGCAGTGGTTGGCTTCGTCCATCACATGGCTGGAGACCAGCAGCGTGGTCCCGGCGCGGGCCAGGTCGGCGAACTGCTCCCACAGATCTGCGCGTAGCACGGGATCCAAACCCACGGTCGGTTCGTCGAGCACCAGCAACTCGGGCCGGCAGACCAGCGCACACGCCAGCGACACCCTGGTCCGCTGACCGCCGGAGAGGTTGCCGCAGTAGGCCGTGCTGTGATCACCGAGACCCACCCGATCAATCGCCGAGTCGGCGGCGCGGCGGTCAAAACCGTAAAGCGACGCGAAATAGCGGACGTTGTCGACGATCCGTAGGTCGTTGTAGATTGTTGGGTCCTGCGGCAGGTAGCCGATCCGGCGGCGCAACGGCGCTGACCCCGCCGGTAGGTCGAGCACCCGCACCGTGCCCGAAGCAACGAGTTGGGTCCCGACGATGCACCGCATGAGCGTGGTCTTCCCGCAGCCCGACGGCCCGAGCAGGCCGGTGATACTGCCGCGAGCTATCTGTACCGAGAAGTCGTGCAGCGCTGGATGTTTACCGCGAATCACCCGCAAATGGCTGATGTCGACCGCTGCTTCGTGACCGTGTCGCGGTAATTCATCAGTTGATGAAGTCATCATTTGATGAATATCTACCCCTGCGGGCCGGCTGTCAAGGGTTGCAGGCAGAATCTGTCCGGTGGGCGCTGACCAACTCGCGGTCGATCCGGTCGAAGCGGCGCATCGGCTACTCGGCGCCACGCTCACCGGTCGCGGCGTCATCGCCACGATTGTGGAGGTAGAGGCCTACGGCGGGGTGCCCGACGGTCCGTGGCCAGATCCCGCGGCGCATTCCTACCGCGGTCCTACCGGCCGCAGCGCCGTGATGTTCGGCCCTCCCGGCCGGCTTTACACCTACCGCAGCCACGGCATCCACGTCTGCGCAAACGTGGTGTGCGGAGCCGACGGCACTGCGGCCGCCGTGCTGTTCAGGGCGGCGGCGATCGAGACCGGGCTCGACATCGCCCAGTCCCGGCGCGGCGCGTTGATCCGCGTCAGCGCTCTCGGGCGCGGACCGGGAAATCTCTGCTCGGCTGCGGGAATCACCATGGCCGACAACGGAGTCGATCTGTTTGACGCCGACAATCCGATCCGACTGAAGCTCAACGACACCGTCGAAGCAGTCTCCGGGCCTCGTGTCGGTATCAGCCAAGCCGCCGACCGACCGTGGCGACTGTGGCTGCCGGGGCGAGAAGAGGTCTCGGCCTACCGGCGCAGTCCACGAGCGCCCGCACCGGGCGCCAGCGACTGATCCGCGACGCGCCGTCCGGTCGCCCGCCGCCGGGTCGCCGCGTACAGTGCGAGAGGATCTATCACTGTGGGCGCTGAAATCCTCGACGAGCTGAGCTGGCGTGGGCTGATTGCGCAGTCGACCGACCTCGACGCGCTCGCCAGCGAGGCGGCCCGTGGTCCGATCACTCTTTACGCGGGATTTGATCCCACCGCGCCCAGTCTGCATGCCGGGCATCTGGTGCCATTGTTGGCGCTGAGGCGTTTTCAGCGGGCCGGCCACCGGCCCGATCGTTCTTGCCGGCGGCGCAACCGGCTTGATCGGCGACCCGCGCGAAACTGGCGAGCGGGTGCTCAACACCGCCGACATCGTCCAGGAATGGACCGAGCGGATCCGTGGACAGCTCGAGCGCTTCGTCGACTTCGACAGCTCACCAACGGGCGCCATCGTCGAAAACAACCTCGACTGGACCGGCGCGATGTCGGCGATCGAGTTGCTGCGCGACGTCGGTAAGCACTTCTCGGTCAACGTGATGCTGGATCGGGACACCATTCGGCGACGGCTGGAGGGTGAGGGGATCTCCTACACGGAGTTCAGCTACATGCTGTTGCAGGCCAACGACTACGTCGAGCTTCACCAACGTCATCGTTGCGTGCTGCAGATCGGCGGATCCGATCAGTGGGGCAACATCATCGCCGGCGTCCGGTTGGTGCGCCAGAAGCTGGCCGCCTCGGTGCATGCCCTCACCGTTCCGTTGGTGACCGCCGCCGACGGGACGAAGTTCGGCAAGTCCACCGGCGGCGGCAACCTGTGGTTGGACCCGGAAATGACGACTCCGTACGCCTGGTACCAGTACTTCGTCAACACCGCTGATGCCGACGTCATCCGCTACCTGCGCTGGTTCACCTTTCTGTCGGCCGACGAGTTATCCGAGCTGGACGAGGCCACTGCGGCACGACCGCAGGAACGTGCCGCACAACGCCGGTTGGCGCGCGAGCTCACGACGCTGGTGCACGGCGATCACGCTACGGAGGCCGTTGAACATGCGAGCCGAGCACTGTTCGGCCGCGGGGAGCTCAGCCGTCTGGACGAGGCCACGCTGAGGGCAGCGCTCCAGGAAACCTCGATAGCTGAGCTGCAACCGGGTACCCCGGACGGGATCGTCGACCTGCTGGTCGCGAGCGGGCTGGCGCAAAGCAAAGGGGCTGCGCGACGCACGATCGCCGAGGGCGGCGTGTCGGTCAACAACACCAAGATCGACGACGAGGCCTGGGCGCCCCAACCAACGGACTTCCTGCACGGACGGTGGCTCGTGCTGCGCCGCGGCAAGCGGAATATCGCCGGCGTCGAGCGCGTCGGCTGATCTTGAGACAGCCGAAACACGCCGCCTAGCAGCTTGTTTGACTCCGAGTTTCCTGTCACGTAACTTAAGCGAGTCGTCGCGACGCGGCAGGTCCGTCGAGCGCGACGATGTCCCAGAGGGAAACACCACTTCGGTGGGATCCTTCGTCGTCCGCACAGCGAGTGAGCGGCCAAGAGCCGTGGGTCTTGTTGCGCGGCCGGTGGGGTGTTGTTTGAGAACTCAATAGTGTGTTTGGTGGTTTTGTTTTTGTTGTTGTTTTTTGGCCACGTCTGCATATTCCCGTGTGTGGGTGTGGTTGTTTTTGATGCCAGTTTTTGGTGTCTTTTTGTTAGGTCAGATTTTTCTGATTCGAATTCACCTGTCTTGTGGGATGGGTTGTTTTTGTTTGGAGAGTTTGATTCTGGCTCGGACACTGCGACGCGCCACGACGGTCGGAGATGGCTGGGTCGCCGGCGCGTTGCGGGATTACAACGGGCAGTCAGAGTTTGCCGACCGAGTCCGTGCGGGATGGCGCGAGGCCGGCCGAACCGGCAACCCCCAAACTCATGCGTCGGTGAACTTTGCGATCGGCGACGAGCACGTCGCGGAGTGCGGCCGCAGGCACCTGGCTCACTACTACGGGTTCAAACCCGCATACGCCAAACTCAACGTCGACGACATCATCACCTCACCGCAAGAGGCGCGTGACACCGTGCGCGCTTACGACGACCTCGGGTTCGATCGACTGCTGTTCCATCCCGCCGTCGCCTCGCTGGACCAGGTCGACCGCCTGGCCGACGCCGTGCTGTAACGGGGACAACGAGTTTGACTGCCGCCGTATGCGGAATTCAGGCGCGCAGCACGCAGCCCGTATCCTTTGTCAGGAGGGACCAGGAGTAATTCGAGGTGAAGGGCACGAGTGGTCGACAACACGCACGGTGAGTGGACACGTCGGCCGAAGCGAGCACCGCGTTCTGAAGCACCCACCTCGGGCCCCGGTCGCGCTCGCAGAGGACAACCCCACCACGGCCCCACCGATGAGGATCGCACCGCGCCGCCGATTCCGCCCGACATCGAGGCAAAACAACTGGCACCCGACGTCCGCCGGGAGCTCAGCACTTTGGATCGCGCCACCGCCGATGCCGTGGCCCGCCACTTGGTCGCCGCGGCGGAGTTGATCGACGACGACCCCCAGGCTGCGCTCGACCATGCCCGCGCCGCGCGGGCCCGCTCTGGCCGCATCGCCGCCGTCCGGGAAGCCGTCGGCATCGCAGCCTACCGGTGCGGTGATTGGTCGCAGGCCCTCGCAGAACTGCGGGCCGCCCGCAGGATGGGCAGCAAGTCTCCGCTGCTTCCGCTGATCGCCGACTGCGAACGCGGTCTCGGCCGGCCGGAACGGGCACTCGAGCTGGCGCGCGGACCCGAGGCGGCCAAGCTCAGCGGCGACGAAGCCGACGAGCTGCGCATCGTCGTCGCCGGCGCCCGCGCCGACCTCGGGCAACTCGAGCAGGCCCTTACCGTCCTGTCCACCCCGCAACTGGACCCGACACGGACCGGGGCGATCGCCGCCCGGCTGTGCTACGCGTACGCGGAGACGCTGCTGGCGCTCGACCGCGGCGACGAGGCACTGCAGTGGTTCCTGCGCGCCGCTGCCGCTGACGTCGACGGTGTCACCGATGCCGAAGACCGAGTCAGTGAGCTCGGCTGACGTGGGAACGCTTGCGCAGGAATATGATTGCCTCCTTCTCGACCTTGACGGAACGGTATTCCGCGGTCACGAGCTGACCGAGGGCGCCGCGGAGTCGTTGGAAAAAGCTGAAGGCCGAAAGCTATTCGTCACCAACAACGCGTCGCGCAGCGCCGACGAGGTCGCCGGCCACCTGCACGACCTCGGTCTGGACGCGACCGCCGACGATGTCGTCACCAGCGCACAAAGTGCCGCCCGTGTACTGGCCGCCCAACTGGCGCCCGAATCCCGGGTGCTGGTGGTCGGCACCGAGTCGCTGGCTGCTGAGATCGCCGCCGTCGGCTTGCGGCCGGTGCGCCTTTTTCATGACGAACCGCACGCCGTGGTCCAGGGCCACTCACCGGAAACTGGGTGGACCAATCTCGCCGAAGCGGCGCTGGCCATCCGGGCCGGAGCCCTGTGGGTTGCCGCCAACGTCGATCCCACCCTGCCCACCGAACGCGGTCTGCTGCCCGGCAATGGGTCCATGGTCGCCGCGCTGAAGACAGCTACCGAGGCCGAGCCTCAGATCGCCGGCAAGCCGTCGCCGACCTTGATGACAGATGCGCTGGCGCGCGGCAACTTTCGTGTCCCGCTGGTAGTCGGTGACCGATTGGACACCGATATCGCCGGCGCCAACGCGGCGGACCTGCCGAGCCTGCTGGTGCTGACCGGGGCCAGCTCCGCACGGGACGCGATTCACGCAGTGCCCGAACAACGTCCGACCTACATCGGCCATGACCTGCGCGCGCTGCACCGGGATGCCGATACGCTCGCGGTCGCCGCGCAAACCGCGTGGCATGTCGAGACCGCCGACGGGTCGTTTACGGTCAGCGCCGCAAGCGACGATGCGACCGGCGATGACTTGTCGATCGTTCGCGCCGTCGCCGACGCGGTCTGGTCGGACCACCGCGGCACGCACACCGCCACCGTCAAGGCCGGCGACGACAGCGCCCACCATGCCCTGCAACGGTGGTCCTTGGCGTAAATCCGATAGCGTAGGAACGCAATGAATACCGACCCCGATGAGATTCGCGCGCGGATCGACGCCATCCTCGCCGAGCTGCCTGATCCTGCCAACGTCGAGAACATGCCCGCCGAAGCCGATCTCGAAGAGATGGCGCGTCGACTGTCCGAGGCGCACGACATGCTGGTGCAGGCTCTGGAATCGGCGGAGAAGGGCTGAGTGCGCCGTGCCGCGGCGCACTCGTGTCGACGTCGAACTGGTCCGCCGCGGGCTGGCTCGATCTCGCCAGCAGGCCGCGGAGTTGATCGGCGCCGGCAAGGTGAGAATTGACGGGATGCCCGCGGTCAAGCCCGGCACCGCCGTTGCGGCAACCGCGGCGCTGAGCGTCGCCGGTGAGGCCGAACGCAGCTGGGTGTCGCGTGGCGCTCACAAACTCATTGGCGCGCTCGACGCATTCGGCATCAGCGTGGACGCTCGACGCTGTCTGGACGCGGGAGCCTCGACGGGGGGATTCACCGAAGTCCTGTTGGATCGCGGTGCGCGCGAAGTGGTCGCCGTCGATGTCGGCTACGGCCAGCTGGCCTGGTCGCTGCGGTCAGACCCTCGGGTGGCGGTGGTCGAACGGACAAACGCACGGGAGCTCACGCCGGAGGCGATCGGTGGCCCGGTGGAGGCCATCGTCGCTGACCTGTCATTCATCTCCCTGACCACCGTGTTGCCCGCGCTGACTGGATGCGCATCGCACAACGCGGATATCGTTCTCATGGTGAAGCCTCAATTCGAGGTGGGTAAAGGTCAGGTGGGAGCCGGCGGGGTCGTCCACAGTTCAGAGCTGCGGGCGGGCGCGGTGCTTGCCGTCGCACGTCGCGCTGACGAGCTGGGCTGGCACACCGTCGGGGTCACTCCGAGCCCGCTCCCGGGTCCGTCCGGGAACGTCGAATACTTCCTGTGGTTGCGCGCCGAGACCGATCGGGGTCTTTCAGCTGATGATCTGCAATGCGCTGTACAACGGGCCGTCGAAGCGGGTCCGCAATGACCCGTGAGCGCACCGTCCTTCTCGTGGTCCACACCGGACGCGAGGAAGCTACCGAGACCGCGTGTCGGGTAGAGAAAGTGTTGAACGCCAACGGTATTGGCCTTCGCGTGTTGTCAGCCGAGGCCGTCGACACGGGTCCGCTGCATCTGGCCCCGGACGACGTGCGTGCGTTGGGCGTCGGCATCGAGGTCGTCGACGCCGACCCCGACGCCGGCGACGGATGCGAGTTGGTGGTGGGTCTCGGCGGCGACGGCACCTTCTTGCGGGCCGCCGAACTCGCCCGCAACGCCGACATCCCGGTACTGGGCGTCAACCTGGGTCGGATCGGTTTTTTGGCCGAGGCCGAGGCAGATGCCATCGATTTCGTGCTCGAGCATGTTGTGGCGCGGTCCTACCGCCTCGAGGAACGGTTGACCCTCGACATCGCGGTGTGGGTGAAAGGCGAGGTCGTCAGCCGCGGCTGGGCGCTCAACGAAGCCAGCCTGGAAAAGGGGCCGCGACTCGGTGTGCTGGGTGTGGTCCTCGAGGTCGACGGCCGGCCCGTCTCGACGTTCGGCTGCGACGGCGTTTTGGTCTCGACACCCACCGGGTCCACGGCTTACGCGTTCTCCGCGGGCGGACCGGTGCTGTGGCCGGACCTGGAAGCGCTGCTGGTGGTGCCCAACAACGCTCACGCGCTGTTCGCCCGTCCGATGGTCACCAGCCCCGACGCTCGCATCGCCATCGAAATCGAGGCCGACGGGCATGACGCCCTGGTGTTCTGCGACGGTCGCCGGGAGATGCTGGTACCGGCGGGTGCGCGGTTGGAGGTGCGGCGTTGCGACGTATCGGTGAAATGGGCGCGGTTGGACAGCGCGCCGTTCACCGACCGTCTGGTGCGCAAGTTCCGCCTGCCGGTCACCGGCTGGCGCGGACGGTAACGGTGCCCGCTGGTGCTTAGTGAAATACGGATCGAGTCGTTAGGCGCCATCAGCGTCGCGACCGCCGAATTCGGCCACGGCCTGACGGTATTGACCGGGGAGACCGGCACCGGCAAGACCATGGTGGTCACCGGGCTGCACCTGCTCGGTGGGGCCCGCGCCGACGCCAACCGGGTGCGCTCGGGGGCCGACCGCGCCGTCGTCGAGGGTCGCTTCAGCACTGCCGATCTCGACGAGAAAGCGGCAACGCAGATCGACGGGATGCTGGATGCCTCCGGAGCCGAGCGCGACGAGGACGGCAGCATCATCGCGCTGCGCTCGGTCAGCCGCGACGGTCCTTCGCGGGCCTATCTCGGTGGTCGCAGCGTGCCCGCCAAGTCGCTGAGCGGTTTCACCACCGAGCTGCTGACTCTGCACGGACAAAACGATCAGTTGCGACTGATGCGACCGGACGAGCAACGCGGGGCGCTCGACCGGTTCGCGGCCGTCGGCGCCCGACTGGAGCGGTACCGCAAACTGCGGGACGCATGGCAGTCGGCGCGCCGCGACCTCGTCGACCGAAGCAACCGAGCGCGTGAACTGGCCCAGGAAGCCGATCGGCTGAAGTTCGCGCTACACGAGATCGACGCCATCGATCCCGCGCCCGGTGAGGACGACACACTGGTCGCCGACATCCGCCGCCTCTCGGAGTTGGACGCGCTGCGCGAGGCCGCGTCCGGGGCACGCACCGCCTTGTCCGGCGCGGGGGAGGACGCCGGCGGCGATCCGACGGGGCAGTTCGCCTCTGCGGCGGACAGTTTGGCGCGAGCCAGGGCGGCACTGGACTCGACCGACGACGCGACGCTGCGGGGGTTGGCCGGTCAGCTGGGTGAGGCGCTGACGGTGGTCGGCGATGCCGCGCGTGAGCTCGGTGGCTACCTGAGCGAGCTACCCGCCGACGCCACCACGTTAGATACCAAGCTCGCCCGGCAAGCCGAGCTTCGCACGTTGACCCGGAAGTACGCCGCCGACATCGACGGTGTGCTGCAGTGGGCCCGCGAAGCGCGAGATCAGCTGGCGCACTTGGACGTTTCCGAAGAGGCGCTGACCGGACTGCAGCGCCGTGTCGACGAACTGGCGCTCCAATTAGCCGATGCGGCAAGTGATCTCAGTAAGGCGCGCAGCCAGGCCGCCAAGCGGCTGGCCAAGGAGGTGACCGGCGAGCTGTCTGGCCTGGCGATGGCAGACGCCGAGTTCACCATCACCGTGTCGACGATGCCGGCTGCTCTCGACGATCCCGCCGCGCTGACGCTTGCCTCGGGTGCGCGCGCCCATGCCGGCGGAGACGGCGTCGACCAGGTCGAGTTCGGCTTCGCCGCGCATCGGGGCACCACGGTGCTGCCGCTGTCGAAGAGCGCGTCAGGCGGAGAGTTGTCGCGGGTGATGCTGGCTCTGGAAGTGGTGCTGACGGCGTCGATGGCGGGCACCACGATGGTCTTCGACGAGGTCGACGCCGGCGTCGGCGGCCGTGCGGCGGTACAGATCGGGCGACGACTGGCGCGGTTGGCCCGCAGCCGCCAGGTCATCGTGGTGACGCACCTGCCACAGGTCGCGGCGTACGCCGATGTGCACCTCATGGTCGACAGCAACGGACGAGGCGGCGCCAGCGGGGTGCGACGCCTGGAGGGCGACGACCGTGTTGCCGAGCTTGCCCGGATGCTGGCCGGACTCGGGGATTCGGACACGGCGCGCGCCCATGCCCGCGAACTGCTCGAGGCCGCAGACTGTGACCGGATTGCGACCTCATGACACCATCCAAGCCTGTGACAGGTGTGACACGATATAACTTCTGAGGCTGTTGTTACGGCGCGCCTCCCCGTGCATATTCGGGTTCACCGACAGAATCGCCTCCATGAGCGTGACCACCACACTGTCATCACTTCTGTCCCGCAACACGTCGCGGCCCGGTGTCATCGGTACCGCCCGAGTCGATCGCGACATCGACCGACTGCTGCGACGGGTGTGCCCCGGTGACATCGCGGTCCTCGATGTGCTGGACCTCGACAGGATCACCGCCGATGCGCTCGTCGACGCCGAGATCGCCGCCGTCATCAACGCATCCCCCTCGGTGTCGGGCCGCTATCCCAATCTGGGACCCGAGGTGCTGATGGCCAACGGCGTCACGCTCATCGACGAGACCGGGCCCGAGGTTTTCAAGAAGATCAAAGACGGTTCGAAAGTTCGCCTGTTCAACGGCGGGGTGTACTCCGGCGACCGCCGGTTGATCCGCGGCACCGAGCGCACCGACGAAGAGATCGCAGACCTGATGCAGGAAGCCAAGAGCGGATTGGTTTCCCACCTGGAGGCGTTCGCAGGCAACACCATTGAGTTCATCCGCAGCGAGAGCCCGCTGTTGATCGACGGAATCGGCATCCCCGACGTCGACATCGAACTGCGGCGGCGGCACGTCGTCGTGGTCGCCGACGAGGAAGACGCCACCGAGGACCTCAAGCGGCTCAAGCCGTTCATCAAGGAATATCAGCCCGTCCTGATCGGAGTCGGTACCGGCGCAGAAGTGTTGCGCAAAGCCGGATATCGCCCGCAACTCATCGTCGGCGATCCCAGCAACCTGAGCGCCGAAGTCCTCAAGTGCGGAGCCCAGGTGGTGTTGCCCGCCGACGCCGACGGCCACGCGCCGGGTTTGGAACGCATCCAGGACCTCGGTGTCGGGGCTATGACGTTTCCCGCCGCGGGATCCCCGGCTGACCTGGCGCTGCTCTTGGCCGACCACCACGGGGCCGCATTGCTGGTCATCGCCGGCCAACGGGCCAACATCGAGACGTTCTTCGACCGGACGCGTCAAGACAGCAACCCCTCGACATTCCTCACCCGGCTGCGCGTGGGAGAAAAAGTCGTGGACGCCAAAGCGGTTGCCACCCTGTACCACAATCGGATCTCCGGCGGCGCGATCGCGCTGTTGATCTTGACGATGCTGATCGCGGTCATCGTTGCGCTGTGGGTGTCGCGTACCGACACTCTGGTGCTGCACTGGGTCGTCGAGTACTGGAATCGCTTTTTCATCTGGGCGCAGCACTGGGTCCATTAGGACGGTAAAGACGTGATATCTCTACGCCAGCACGCGATTTCACTGGCCGCTGTGTTCCTCGCGCTGGCAGTCGGGGTCCTGCTTGGCTCGGGTGTCCTCTCGAACACGATGCTGTCCGGATTGCGTGACGAATCGCGAAATCTGCACAATCAGATCACCGCACTCAACGACCAGAAGAACGTCTTGAACGGAAAGCTCGCTTCTGCCAACGCTTTCGACGCCCAGATGACGGGCCGGATGGTGCATGGCGCGCTGAACGGCAAGTCGGTCCTGATCTTCCGCGCTCCCGACGCGAAGGACGACGACGTCGACGCGGTGTCCAAAATCGTCGGCCAGGCCGGCGGAGCTGTCGCAGGCACGGTGTCGTTGACTCAGGAGTTCGTCGACGCCAACTCGGCGGAAAAGTTGCGTTCGGTGGTCAACTCATCGATTCTGCCCGCAGGCGCCCAGTTGAGTACCAAGCTGGTCGACCAGGGTTCACAGGCCGGCGACCTACTGGGCATCGCCATGCTGATAAATCGGGATCCTGCCGTCCCGCCCGTGGACGACGCGCAGCGCGACACCGTGTTGGCGGCGCTACGTGACACCGGCTTCATCGGCTACGGCAGCCAGCACATCGGCGCGGCGAACGCCGTGGCAGTCATTACCGGCGGCGCCCTGAGCAACGACGCCGGCAACCAGGGCGTCAGCGTCACCCGGTTCGCCGCGGCGCTTGCTCCGCACGGTTCGGGTGTGTTGCTTGCCGGGCGCGATGGCTCATCCAGCGGGACTTCTGCGGTCGCGGTGGCCCGCGCCGACGCCACGGTGACGCCGGTGATCAGCACCGTCGACGATGTGGACGCCGAATCCGGCCGTGTCACCGTGGTCCTGGGCATGGCCGACTTGATCAACGGCGGTCGTAGCGGCCAGTACGGCACCGGCCAACGCAACACCGGGCTCACCGTCGCGCAGTAGCGGGCAATCCGTCCAGCCGCGCCACTGGGCGTGTTAGCGACGAGGTGGCGAAGTGGATGTTAGGGTGGATTTCCGTGGGTCAGCAGGCCCAAAGCTGGACAAACAGCCCTCACAAGGGCTAGCCCTGCGCCGTATTCACGGAGGTCGCCACATTGCGCAAGCATCCGCAGACCACCACCAAGCATCTCTTCGTCAGCGGCGGGGTCGTCTCGTCGCTGGGCAAGGGACTGACCGCGAGCAGCCTTGGACAGCTGCTGACCGCACGCGGGCTACAGGTGACGATGCAGAAGCTCGACCCTTACCTCAACGTCGATCCCGGCACCATGAACCCGTTTCAGCATGGCGAGGTCTTCGTCACCGAGGACGGCGCCGAGACCGACCTTGACGTCGGCCACTACGAGCGCTTCCTCGACCGCGATCTGTCCGGTTCGGCGAATGTCACTACCGGACAGGTGTATTCGACAGTCATCGCCAAAGAACGCCGCGGCGAATACCTTGGCGACACCGTCCAGGTCATCCCGCATATCACCGACGAGATCAAGAGCCGCATCCTGGCGATGGCCAAGCCGGACGCCGACGGTAACCGGCCGGATGTCGTCATCACCGAAATCGGCGGCACCGTCGGCGACATCGAGTCCCAGCCTTTTCTCGAGGCGGCACGGCAGGTCCGTCATGATCTTGGCCGCGAGAACGTCTTTTTCCTGCACGTATCGCTGATCCCGTACCTGGCGCCGTCCGGAGAGCTGAAAACCAAGCCGACCCAGCACTCCGTGAACGCGCTACGCAGCATCGGTATCACGCCGGACGCTCTGATCCTGCGCTGCGACCGTGACGTTCCCGAGCCGCTGAAGAACAAGATCGCGCTGATGTGTGACGTCGACATCGACGGCGTCATCTCCACACCTGATGCGCCGTCGATCTATGACATTCCGAAGGTGTTGCACCGCGAGGAGCTCGACGCCTACGTGGTGCGCCGGCTCAACCTACCGTTCCGCGACGTCGACTGGACGGAGTGGGACGATCTACTGCGCCGCGTGCACGATCCGCACGAGACGGTGCGAATCGCGTTAGTGGGCAAATACATCGACCTTTCCGATGCGTATCTGTCGGTGAGCGAGGCACTGCGGGCGGCTGGGTTCAAACACCGGGCGAAGGTGGAAATCCGGTGGGTGGGCTCCGACGACTGCGAAACGGCCAGTGGTGCCGCGGCGGTGCTCGACGATGTCCACGGCGTGCTGATCCCCGGCGGGTTCGGCATCCGGGGAATCGAGGGCAAGATCGGCGCTATCTCGTACGCACGATCCCGTGGGCTGCCAGTGTTAGGGCTCTGTCTTGGCCTGCAGTGCATCGTGATCGAGGCCGCCCGTTCGGTCGGTCTGACGCAAGCCAACTCAGCGGAATTCGATCCGTCCACCCCCGACCCCGTCATCTCCACCATGGCCGACCAGGCGGAGATCGTCGCCGGCGAGGCCGACCTCGGCGGCACCATGCGACTGGGAGCCTATCCGGCCGTGCTTGAGCCGGGTTCCATTGTCGCCCAAGCATACCAGTCGACCGAGGTGTCGGAACGGCATCGGCACCGCTACGAGGTCAACAACGCGTACCGGGATCGCATTGCCGAAAGCGGCCTGAGATTCTCCGGGACTTCCCCCGACGGGCATCTGGTCGAGTTCGTGGAGTACCCACCGGAAATGCATCCATTCGTCGTCGGTACCCAAGCACATCCCGAGTTGAAGAGCCGCCCCACCCGTCCGCATCCGCTTTTTGTCGGCTTCGTCGGAGCCGCGATGGATTACAAGGCGGCCGAGCGGCTGCCGGTGGAGATTCCCGAACAGTGGGCGAATGGCAGCGAACAACACGACGGGGCCGAGCCCTCGCGGTCTGAGCCCGAACCCGTTGCCCGTGGCTGAGCATGTCTTCGAGACGACTGCGTCCGAAACCCTGTGCACCGGAAAGATTTTCGCCTTACGCACCGACCATGTCCGGATGCCTGGCGGAAAGGTTGTGATGCGGGAGGTCGTCGAGCACTATGGCGCGGTGGCTATCGTCGCGATGGACGACGCCGGCCGCATCCCGATGGTCTACCAGTATCGGCACCCCTTCGGTCGACGACTGTGGGAGTTGCCCGCCGGGCTGCTCGACGTCAGCGGCGAAGCGCCGCACTTGACCGCCGCCCGGGAGCTCGTCGAGGAGGCGGGCCTACAGGCACAGACCTGGCAGGTGTTGCTCGATCTGGACTCCTCACCTGGATTCAGCGACGAATCAGTGCGGGTCTATCTGGCCACCGGCTTGATGCATGTCGGCCGACCAGAGGCGCATGACGAAGAAGCCGACATGACCGTGCAGTGGTACCCGATCGCCGAAGCCGTCCATCGAGTGTTCAGCGGTGAGATCGTCAATTCCCTTGCGGTTGGCGGGATTTTGGCGGCTTATGCGGTCAGCAAAGGTATCGCGGAACCGCGGCCGGTGGACGCGCCGTGGCCCGATAAGTCGACGGCGTTCAGCGCGCGCCAGGCGGCCCGGTGACAACGCTTGCGCCGCCGCTGGAGACTCAGCTGCAGGGATACCTCGATCACCTGACGATCGAGCGGGGAGTTGCGGCCAACACGTTGAGCTCTTATCGTCGCGACCTGCGCCGCTATTTCGACCACCTCACCCTTCGCGGCGTCGACGACCTGGCCAAGGTCACCGAGGACGACGTCAGCGAGTTCCTGCTGGCGCTGCGGCGCGGAGATCCGGATTCGGGAGTCTCGCCCTTGTCGGCGGTGTCTGCGGCACGGACCCTGATCGCGGTGCGTGGTCTACACCGGTTTGCCGCGGCCGAAGGCCTGGCCGAATTCGACGTCGCGCAGGCCGTCAAGCCACCGACGCCGGGCCGACGGCTGCCCAAGAGCCTGAGCGTCGATCAGGTGCTCGCCTTGCTGGCCGGCGCCGGCGGCGACAGCCCGTCGGACGGGGCGTTGACGTTGCGTAACCGCGCACTGCTCGAGCTGCTGTACTCCACCGGCGCTCGGATTTCGGAAGCGGTCGGACTCGATGTCGACGACATCGATACCCATGCCCGGTCGGTGCTGCTGCAGGGGAAGGGCGGTAAGCAGCGCCTGGTTCCGATTGGACGGCCTGCCGTGCAGGCACTGGACGCCTACACCGTGCGCGGACGTCCAGAGTTGGCGCGTCGCGGCCGCGGCACACCGGCGATCTTCCTCAATGCCCGCGGTGGCCGGCTCTCTCGCCAGAGCGCATGGCAAGTGCTGCAGGACTCGGCGGAGCGGGCCGGCATCACCGCGGGGGTATCACCGCACACGCTGCGGCATTCGTTTGCGACCCACCTGCTCGAGGGTGGGGCCGACGTGCGTGTGGTTCAGGAGTTGCTGGGACACGCCTCGGTGACCACGACCCAGATCTACACGATGGTCACCGTGCACGCGCTGCGCGAAGTCTGGGCTGAGGCCCACCCGCGGGCGCGCTGAGCGCGTCGTCCGCGACGAGAACTAGCCGAGGTACTCCGATTCCAGTACTAGATCAGAGATCAAGCTTTGATACTCCGCGTGCGCCTTGTGCTCGCTGGTGTTCCACAGCTTGCCCTGCTGCTGACGCATGTATTCGCGGTACTTAGGCGCGCCCGGCGCCTTGACGTTGTCGGCCACCACGATCGAGCCGGAGTGCAGCCAGCCGCGGTCGAGGATGCTCTGCAGATCCACCACGTAAGCGTCCTTGTCGTGGTCAATAAACAGGAAATCCAGTGCGTCTGCGGTAAAGCCATGCTCGCCGGCCAGCGCATCCAGGGTGTGCCCACCGTCGCCGATGGTGCCGACCACACAGGTGACCCGATCGGCGACGCCGGCATGCGCCCAGATCTGGCGGGCATTGGCGGCGTTGGCTTCGGCAAGCTCGACGGAGTACACCTTGGCTGCCGGCGCGGCTCTGGCAATGCGCAGGGCGCCGTAGCCGCAATAGGTGCCCAGCTCCAGGGCCAGCTTCGGGTCGGCCCGCCGGACCGCGGCGTCGAGCAGTGCACCCTTCTCGTCGCCGACGTTGATCAGCATCGACTTCTCGTAGGCGAACCGGTCGATGGTTGCCAAGACGTCATCGATGTCGCCCGGGCGAGCATGCTTCAGCACGAACTCGACCGCGGCGGCTTCGCGCCCGTCGCCGATCTGGCCCGTCGTGGTGATATTGCGGGCTCCGGTCGCCATCCGCCATACCGACCACCGCAGTAGGGGAATGCGTTGCTTCAGACTCATGACCGCCACACTAGCCCGCGCCCAAATTCGCTGGTGACGTTGTTGCGGGTCTGCCAGCACGAGCGTCGATAACCGTTAGACTTTCCTGCGATGTCCGCCATTTCCCGACCGCCGCGCATGCTGGGGCGATCCACGCTGCCGAGCCGCAGCCGGGCATGACTCGCGCCGGCGACGATGCAGAGGAGCGGCGCTCATGACTGACGACGCGGACAGCCACACCGGAGTCGGCCTCACCGGTCGGCCACCGCGGGTGATCCCCGAACCCAAGCCCCGCACCTCGCACGGGCCGGCCAAGGTCGTGGCGATGTGCAACCAGAAAGGCGGCGTGGGAAAGACCACGTCGACGATCAATCTGGGTGCCGCGCTCGCCGAATACGGCCGCCGGGTGTTGCTGGTCGACCTGGATCCCCAGGGAGCGCTGTCCGCAGGTCTTGGTGTGTCGCACTACGAGCTGGACCACACCATCCACAACTTGCTGATCGAGCCGCGGGTGTCGCTCGATCAGGTGCTGATCAACACCCGCGTCAAGCACATGGACCTGGTGCCCAGCAATATCGACCTGTCAGCCGCGGAGATCCAGCTGGTCAATGAGGTGGGCCGCGAGCAGACGCTGGCCCGTGCGTTGCACCCGGTGCTGGACCGCTACGACTATGTCCTGATCGACTGCCAACCGTCGCTGGGCCTGCTGACCGTCAACGGTCTGGCCTGCTCCGACGGAGTGATCATCCCGACCGAGTGCGAGTATTTCTCGCTTCGCGGTCTGGCCCTGTTGACCGACACCGTCGAGAAGGTGCGCGACCGGCTCAACCCGAAGCTAGAAATCAGCGGCATCTTGATCACTCGCTACGACCCGCGGACCGTGAACTCCCGTGAGGTCATGGCCCGCGTGGTGGAGCGCTTCGGCGATCTGGTGTTCGACACCGTCATCACCCGCACCGTCCGCTTCCCGGAGACCAGCGTCGCCGGCGAACCGATCACCAGCTGGGCGCCGAAATCGGGCGGCGCGGCCGCCTACCGCTCGTTGGCCCGCGAGGTGATCGACCGGTTCGGGGCGTGACCGGCGGAGTGAGCTGCGAGGCATCACCCAAGAACGGCTTCCAGGTCAGGCTCACTAACTTCGAGGGGCCGTTCGACCTACTCCTGCAGCTGATTTTCGCCCACCGTCTCGACGTCACCGAAGTGGCGCTGCACCAGGTCACCGACGACTTCATCGCCTACACCCGCGCCGTCGGTCCCAAGCTGGAACTCGAAGAGACGACCGCATTCCTCGTCGTCGCCGCGACCCTGCTCGACCTCAAGGCGGCCCGGCTGCTGCCGTCCGGCCACGTTGCCGACGAGGAGGATCTGGCGCTGCTGGAAGTCCGCGACCTGCTGTTCGCCCGGTTGCTGCAGTACCGGGCGTTCAAGCACGTCGCGCTGATGTTCGCCGAGCTGGAGGCCGCCGCACTGCGCAGCTACCCACGCGCGGTCGCACTGGAGGACCGCTACGCCGAACTGCTGCCCGAGGTGATGCTGGGCGTTGACGCCGACCGGTTCGCTCAGATCGCCGCGATCGCCTTCACGCCGCGGCCGGTGCCGACGGTGGCCACCGAACACCTGCACGAGCTGAAGGTGTCGGTACCTGAGCAGGCCAAAAAGCTGCTGTCGCTGCTGGAGATGCGGGGGACCGGGCAATGGGCGTCGTTTTCAGAGCTGATTGCCGATTGCGGGGCACCAATTGAGATCGTCGGCCGCTTCCTGGCTCTACTCGAACTGTATCGGTCGCGGGCGGTAGCATTTGACCAGTCAGAACCGCTTGGTGTGCTCCAGGTTTCGTGGACCGGAGAACGGCCGACCAGCGAAGAATTGCTGAAGGCGGATGCGCTGGAAGCTCAAGAAGTGCGAGATCACCTATGACCGACCCTGCGCTCGAGCTCGATCCCAACTTGGGTATCGACGTCGCGACCGCGCCAGAACTCGACGACGCCGAGCTGGGCGCCGTGCTCGAGGCGCTGCTGTTGGTCGTCGACACCCCGGTGACCGTCGAGGCACTGGCCGCGGCCACCGAGCAGCCGGCCTATCGGGTTACCGCCAAGCTGCGGCTGATGGTGGATGAGCTCACCGACCGCGACAGCGGCATCGACCTGCGCGAAGCCGGCGGGGGATGGCGGTTGTACACCCGAGCCCGGTTCGCGCCCTACGTGGAGCGACTGCTGCTGGACGGCTCCCGCTCGAAGCTCACCCGGGCGGCTCTGGAGACGCTGGCAGTGGTGGCCTATCGGCAGCCTGTGACACGAGCGCGGGTGAGCGCGGTACGCGGAGTCAACGTCGACGCGGTGATGCGCACGCTGCTGGCGCGGGGGCTGATCACCGAAGCCGGTACCGACACCGACACCGGTGCGGTGACGTTCGCGACTACCGAGCTGTTCCTGGAACGGCTCGGGTTGTCATCGCTGACGGACCTTCCCGATATCGCACCGCTGCTTCCCGATGTCGACACGATCGATGATCTGAGCGAATCCCTGGACACTGAGCCACGTTTCGTCAAACTCGCCGGCGGCCCGATTGCTGCCGATCAGCCGTTGTCATTCGATGTGGATCACGAGTGATGGTCACCACCGGCGAGCCCCACGGGGTTCGCCTGCAGAAAGTCTTGTCGCAGGCTGGGATTGCGTCTCGGCGGCTTGCCGAGAAGATGATCGTCGACGGCCGTGTCGAGGTCGACGGGCAGTTGGTGACAGAGCTGGGCACCCGTGTCGACCCGGATGCGTCAGTGATCCGCGTCGACGGGGCGCGGATCGTCCTGGATGACTCGCTGGTGTATCTGGCACTGAACAAGCCGCGAGGCATGCACTCGACGATGTCCGACGATCACGGCCGGCCGTGCATCGGTGACTTGGTCGAGCACCGGGTGCGGGGCAACAAGAAGCTTTTTCACGTCGGGCGGCTCGACGCGGACACCGAGGGCCTGATCTTGCTGACCAACGACGGCGAGCTCGCGCATCGCCTGATGCACCCCTCCTACGAAATTCCCAAGACATACCTGGCGACGGTGAACGGGTCGGTACCGCGCGGGCTTGGCAAGAAACTGCGGGCCGGAATCGATTTGGACGACGGGCCGATCGCGGTCGATGATTTCGCGGTGGTGGATGCCATTCCCGGTAAGACGCTGATCCGGGTCACGCTGCACGAGGGACGCAAACGCATCGTCCGGCGGATGTTGGCAGAGGTCGGGTTTCCGGTGCAGACGTTGGTCCGCACCGACATTGGCTCGGTGTCGTTGGGAGATCAGCGTCCGGGCAGCATTCGGGCGTTGCGCCGCAACGAAATCGGGGAGCTCTACAAAGCGGTCGCGTTGTGAAGCCAGTCGTTGTCGCCGTCGACGGCCCGGCGGGTACCGGAAAGTCCTCGGTCTCACGAGGGTTGGCGCGCGCATTGCAGGCCCGCTACCTCGATACCGGCGCCATGTACCGCATCGTCACATTGGCAGTGCTGCGCGCCGGAGTGGACCCGGCCGCCCAGGCGGCTGTCGAGGCAGTCGCGGCCGGCGCGCAGTTGTCGGTAGGCCACGACCCCGATGAGGATCGCAGTTGCCTTGACGGGCAGGATGTTTCGTCGGAGATTCGCGGCGACGAGGTCACCAAGGCAGTGTCGGCCGTTTCGTCGGTTCCCGCGGTACGTACCCGGCTGGTCGACCTGCAGCGCACGCTGGCTTCAGGCCCGGGCAGCGTGGTGGTGGAAGGCCGCGATATCGGGACCGTGGTGCTGCCCGACGCCGACGTCAAGGTCTTCCTGACGGCGTCGGCCGAGACGCGGGCACGGCGCCGCAACGATCAGAATGTCGCCGCGGGTTTGCCCGACGACTACGCCGGCGTGCTCGCCGACGTGCGCCGCCGCGACCACCTGGACTCCACGCGAGCGGTATCACCGCTGCGGGCAGCCTCCGATGCGGTCGTGGTCGACACCAGCGAGATGACCGAGTCCGACGTGATCGCTCACCTGCTGCAGTTGGTACAGCAACGAAGCGAGGCAGTGCGGTGAGCCGCGCCGACGACGATGATCCCGGCGAAGCCGGGATTGAGGAGCGGCGCACATGAGCCAAGATGGCACTTGGATAGACGAAAGTGAATGGGAATCATCTGAATTCATAGATTCAGTCGACGATGAGATCAGCGGTCCGCCACCGGTGGTGGCGGTCGTGGGCCGGCCGAACGTCGGCAAGTCGAGCCTAGTCAACCGGATCCTGGGCCGGCGCGAAGCGGTAGTCCAGGATGTGCCCGGGGTGACCCGCGACCGGGTGTCCTACGACGCGCTGTGGACCGGACGGCGGTTCGTCGTCCAGGACACCGGGGGATGGGAACCCGACGCCAAGGGCCTGCAGCAGCTGGTAGCCGAACAGGCATCGGTGGCGATGCGTACCGCCGACGCGGTGATCCTGGTGGTCGACGCCATCGTCGGCGCGACCGCCGGTGACGAAGCAGCCGCACGCATCCTGCGTCGCTCCGGCAAGCCGGTGTTTCTGGCCGCGAACAAAGTTGACAGCGACAGAGGCGAATCCGATGCCGCCGCCCTGTGGTCGCTGGGGATCGGTGAGCCGTATGCGATCAGCGCGATGCACGGTCGCGGCGTGGCCGATCTGCTCGACGCGATCGTCGGCGCGCTGCCAGAGGTCGCCGAGCTGCGCCTCAACGCAGGGCGGTCCACGGCGGGTGGCGCTGGTCGGCAAGCCCAACGTCGGGAAGAGTTCGCTGCTGAACCGGCTGGCCGGCGATCAGCGCTCAGTGGTTCACGACGTCGCCGGCACCACGGTCGATCCGGTGGATTCGCTGATCGAGATGGACGGCAAGGTCTGGCGTTTCGTCGACACGGCCGGACTGCGCCGCAAGGTCGCCCAGGCCAGCGGCCACGAGTTCTACGCATCGGTACGCACGCACGGCGCCATCGACGCCGCCGAAGTGGTGATCGTGCTGATCGACGGATCGGTGCCGCTGACCGAGCAGGACCTGCGGGTGCTGTCGATGGTCATCGAGGCCGGGCGAGCGCTGGTGTTGGCGTTCAACAAGTGGGATCTCGTCGACGAGGACCGCCGTTACCAGCTGGACAACGAGATCGACCGCCAACTGGCGCAGGTGGCCTGGGCGCAACGCGTCAACATCTCCGCGAAGACCGGCCGGGCGGTGCAGAAGCTGGTGCCGGCGTTGGAGAGTGCGTTGGCGTCGTGGGATACCCGGATCGGCACCGGCCGGTTGAACACCTGGATCAAGGAAGTGGTAGCCGCGACACCGCCGCCGGTGCGCGGCGGCAAACAGCCTCGAATCCTGTTCGCCACCCAGGCCACCGCCCGACCGCCGACGTTCGTGCTTGTTCACCTCCGGCTTCCTGGAGGCGGGCTACCGCCGATTCCTGGAGCGACGGCTCCGCGAGAATTCGGCTTCGAGGGCAGCCCGATTCGAATCAACGTGCGGGTACGCGAAAAGCGGAAAACGAAGTCCCGCTGACGGCAACGTCGCCGCCGAAACCAAGCCAGATAAGGTCTTTCGGTGCCGTGGACACATGCGATCCTAATCGTCTTCGCCGGAGTGGGCGCGGGCGCGATCAACGCTGTTGTCGGGTCAGGCACCTTGATCACCTTCCCGACCCTGGTGGCGATGGGTTATCCGCCGGTGACGTCGACCATGTCGAACGCGGTCGGCCTGGTGGCCGGCAGCGTGTCAGGAACGTGGGGTTACCGCCGCGAACTGAACGGTCAGTGGGACCGGCTGCGCTGGCAGGTTCCCGCGTCGATCGTTGGTGCCGTCCTGGGCGCCTGGCTGCTGCTGCATCTACCCGAGAAGGTGTTCGTCGAGGTGGTGCCGGTGTTGCTGATCGCCGCGCTGATCTTGGTGGTGATCGGGCCGCGGATCCAAGCCTGGGCGCGGGAGCGGGCTGAAAAGTCTGGCCGCTCCGCCGACGAGGTGTCGTCGGGCCGGATGGCCGCACTGGTGGCGAGCACGTTCGCGATCGGCATCTATGGCGGCTATTTCACTGCGGCGCAAGGCATCCTGCTGGTTGGGGCCATGGGCGCGTTGCTGCCAGAATCGGTGCAGCGGATGAACGCGGCGAAGAATCTGCTGGCTTTGCTCGTCAACGTCGTTGCCGCGTTGGCCTACACGTTGGTGGCTTTCCACCGGATCAGTTGGGCAGGCGGCCGGTCTCATCGCGGTTGGCTCGCTGTTTGGCGGCTGGATAGGTGCACGCTACGGCCGTCGGTTGTCGCCGAATGCGCTGCGCGCCTCGATCGTTGTCGTCGGCCTCATCGGGCTCTACCGGCTGTTAACCATATAGCGCGCGTGGTCAGCCCTTTTGGACGACGTTCCCGTCACCGGACTTCTCGATGCTCGGCGACCCCTTGAGATAGGTGACCTGATTGTTGAAGCCAGATGCTTCGATGCTGTCGACGGCGTCCACAGTGACTTTGTTCTGGACACCGGACACGGAGAGGCTCGCGCAGTGGCCAGTGATCACGACCGTGTTGGAAATGCCGCTGACATTGACGGCGCTGGCGTTGCACGTGACGGTCTGGCTTTCGTTGATGCCGGAGACATGGAGGTTCTCACCCGCCGGTGGGCGTCGACGGGCTGGCGGCGGGTGTTTGAGTCATCCCGCCGGGCGGAACGGGGCCAATCGTAGAGATGCTCGGGGTGGGCAACAGAGTGGCCAAGCCGCTGCGCGAAACCTGGTGTGCGGTAAAGAGCAAGATCGCTGCCGGGAGGGCGATCATGCCAATAACGAAGACTCCGGCCAAGATCCACCACGTCCGGCTGCGCGAGGAAGATTCGCATGCTGTTCGGGCCGAACGAGCCGCTGTAGGGCAACGGTGGCGGCGGCGGAACGCGGGGGACCGGGCGGTGCGGTCCATTTTCCCGGCGGCGGGGTGACGCCGGCTTCGGATGCGCGTGCCGTCTCGGCCAGTGGCTGCTCCAGCTCCCGAATTCGGGCTTCCGGATCATCCTCGGATTTCATCCACAGATGCTCCCATACCGCGATCGCGCCGAATAGGTCATTCGCATTCGGTAGTTTCTGCATCGTGCCCGACTTAGCGAACCGCCAGATCCTGCTGCGTCGCCGCCCGAGCGGGCTCGTCCAGCCCGGTGACACCGAACTGGTCACCTTGCCGGCGCCCGAGCCCGCCGAGGGCGAGGCACTGGTCCGCACCACCTACGTGGGCCTCGATGCCGCGGTCCGGACTTGGCTAAACGACCAGCCGGGCTACCTCCCGCCGGTGCAGCTGGGCGAAGTCATCCGGGCGGCCGGAATCGGCGAGGTCGTGTCGTCACGATGTAAGGCCTACGAAGTCGGCGACGTGATCACCACGCTGACGGGCTTCCAGGAATATGTGATCGTCCGCGACGACGTGTTCAGCACGCCCATCCCCGGCGAGAGCGATCAACTGGCGATCATGTCGGTGTACGGGCCCGACCGGCGCGACGGCCTATATCGGGATGACCGACTTCGGTCGGCCTCAGGCCGGGGACACGGTGGTCGTTTCGGCCGCCGCGGGCGCCACCGGGTCGGTGGCCGGCCAGATCGCCAAGATCGCCGGCGCGCGGGTGGTGGGCATCGCGGGCGGGCCGGAGAAGTGCCGGGCGGTGGTCGAGGACTTCGGGTTCGACGCGTGCATCGATTACAAAAACGACGACCTGGAAGCCGCGCTCAAAGAGCACTGCCCCAAGCGGGTCAACGTCTACTTCGACAACGTGGGCGGGCCGATCCTCAACGCGGTGCTGGGCCGGCTGGCCATGAATGCACGGGTCGTGCTCTGCGGCATCATCTCCAGCTACCTGACCGGCGAACACCCCGGACCGGCCAACTATGTGAACCTGCTGTCCAAAACCGCGACCATGCAGGGATTCAATGCGCTCGATCAGTGGGGCCGCTTCGACGAAGCATTCGCCTCGCTTCGCCAGTGGGAGCATGAGGGCCGAATCAGGGCCCGCCAGACCATCTTCGAGGGCATCGAGTCGTGCGTCGACGCTCTCAACGGGCTGTTCACCGGCGCCAACATCGGCAAGATGCTGGTCAAGCTCAGCGAACCCACGACCGCGTAGGCCTTGGCGTTGGGGCGGGCGTCGCCGTCTGCTGTAGGCTTTCCACCTGCTGTCGGTCGAGCGGTCGGCGGCACCGGGCTGTGGCGCAGTTTGGTAGCGCACTTGACTGGGGGTCAAGTGGTCGCAGGTTCAAATCCTGTCAGCCCGACCAGAGAAAGTGCGTCTGAGCTGCAGAAACAGTGTTCGAATGATCGAGTAGTTTGTTCGAACGGCGACTAATTTGTCACGGATTGTCACAAGCCGCACGGAACTCGTTGCGAAAGCCTGTTCGGTCGAGTCGCTAGGCGTTGTGCGCCGACGTCCGTCCGAAGCTTTCAGCGGCCTGGGCGAGCGCCTCGGGTTGGGCGTGCACATACGTGCGCAGGGTGAATGAAACATCGGCGTGCCCCAGCCAGGCCGCGATCAAGGCGATCGGGACTCCTTGCAAATGCATCAGCGTGGCGCACGTGTGCCGTGCGTCGTGCAGCCGCACCTGCGGCACGTCGAGGTCTTTAATGGCGGCGTTCCACAGCTTGGTCAGCGTAGAGGGGTGATAGGGCTCTCCGGCCTCATTGCAGACGACGTAACCGTTGTCGGCGTAGGACTCTCCCAGGGCGAGCTTCTCGACGGCTTGGCGCGCCTTTGCTCCCTTGAGTTCCGATAGGAGGCCATCTGGGATCGGCAATGGACGCTCTGCGGCATGGGTTTTGGGCTCGTTTTGGTCGACGGCGCGGCCGCCGACGTCCACTCGGGTCGTCCGGATTCTCAGCACTCGGTTTTCCAGATCCACGTCATCCCACCGCTGGCCCGCGATCTCTCCGCGGCGTAAGCCGGCCAGCGCGAGGTGCCAGGCATGTCGATTGCGGTCATCGGTGATTCCTGCCAGAACCGACTGCACTTGCGCCGGGGTGAAGGTTTCAAACTTTCTGGGGTTTCCGGGAACCCGATCCACTATCCGCGCGACGTTGCGGGTCACGCGGCCTTCGGCGACGAGCTGGTCAAGGACTTGCGATAGTGCACCCACCATGTAGTTGCACGATCGCGCGCTCCACTGCTTCCTTTGCTTACCGTCGCTGCGTTGCAGGCCACCGGCGCGCAGCTTGAGAAGGAGCTCATCGATGTGGCGGCGAGTGAGGCTTTGAACAGGGATCTCGCCGAGCTCGCTGCGCACAGGCTGCAAGATGTACTCGTAGCCGGCCGCGGTGGTCGGCTTGATCTTGTGTCGCGACAGGAGCCAGTCAGCACACGCCTGTTCCACGGTGAACTTGGAAGGGTGAACGTATCGGCCGGCGGCTACTTGTCCCAGGATCTCTGCTAGAGCGGCGCGCGCTTCCTTTTCTGTGGCATACCGCCGGCGGAGCTGCTTACGTTTGCCGTCCAATAGGCCGGTGTCTACCGTCAATTGGTAACGGAAAACCGGCTTTCCGCCCGATCGCCTCGCCAATTCCACACGGCGAATCTGCGGGGGAAGCTGGCGTCGTTCAGCCATGATGGTGCTCGTCTTCGGCCGTATTGGGCGCGCCGGTGGTCAAGAGGCGGCTTTCTCCGTATGTTCTGTGATGAACCGATCAATTTCCGCCGGGGTGACCCGTCGCGTGCCACCCACCCTGACCCACCCGAGCTGCCCACCGTCGAAGAGCCGATACACGGAGGACCGGCTGATTCGTAACGCCGCGGCGACCTCCGGGATGGTCAGGAGCAAGGCACGTCTCGGCGCCCCGCCTTGATCACTCCGGCGAACGCTTTCGCCCTGTGTTTCCATGCCCGTAGCGTAAGGCTTGGTCTGCCGTACTTCGACGGTCACGCCAAAATTGCCGTGACAATTTGTGAGTCCTGCGCTGGATGTGGATACGGGCGTTACTTGTGAAACCGGTTGAAACACAATGAGACATGTCGTGTGCGAGCACAGCAAGCCTCGCGCGAGCTGGCAATAGATCTCCTGTGCCGCAACTGAATTCGCGGTCGTTCGCCGTGGTATGGCGACGTCATGACGATGCGCTCAACGCATGCGGAGTGTGCGCGAAGTGCGGCGGATACGGTGAGTAGCTTGCAGCCTCCTCCTGATCCGAAGACAGTTGAGGCCGCTCGTAAGTGGGCGGTTCGTGCCTCCCATATCGCGCACCATCATTTTCGGCTTCTAAAGGCGCTCAACGATGCGGCGGTATACGCGCGCAGTGTCGGCAACCCGGATGATGCGTTGATCCTCGAGGATAATTACCAGAGCATCGACGCGTTTTCGCGGCATGTGCGCAGCGACGCCGACAACGCCCATGCCCATTGGGATGGTCTCCGGCGCGCCGCGCCATCCAGCTGAGAGCATTGCCACTCAGTCGAGCCCGTGGCGTGATGCCGGCTGCCGCGCCGCGATCTTCACCTTTCGATTAGGCCGGCGCGCCTCATCGCCTCAAGCAGCTGGATAGCCGCGCGGATAGTCGGTGCATGTGCGCCGGCATCGAGCCGCCCGGCTACGGCGTCTGCGGCCAACGACTCCAAAACGGTGCGGCAGGCGCGGGGGGAGTCGAGCACAATCTGCGCAGCCTGCGCGGGTGTGGATTGGACGTGCTGCGTCTCAATTCGCACACGCTCGACGATCTTCTGAACTGGTTTTTCAATAACCTCAACCCGCACCGCGATCGCTCCGTTTCGCGCGGCTCGGCGCTCCTCGTAGGCCGCTCGCCGGCACTGTTGGGAGCACCAGAGTGAGGGGCGTCCAGGCTTCGGCGGCCAAGTGCTAGTCGGCATCTCTGCGCCGCACCGGGGACACCGTTTCGCGGTCACGAATCTATGGTAAACGGGACCTCACCCATTCGATACGGACGAAATTGCGTTATCGTTTCGTGACCTGTGTGCAAGAGGTGTGATGTTGGGCTGAGGGGTTAAGTTAGGCGGCCTAAGTGTCGATGAGTTGGGGCGGCGACCGGCGTGAAGTGAGCCGATGGTGAGGGGCGAAGTCCATGCGCAATGGGCACGGGTGCGCTGGCCTGAGGCGGCGGCGGCCCCATGGCGACACAGATCAAGGGCTGATTGCGGCACGGGTAATGCGCCCAGACGTTTGGGTGTGCGGTCATTATGGGCGGCCAGGTCCGGCGGATCGGCGGCGCGCAGTGGCGCTGGGAGGTGTTCGGGCCGCTGGCGCGGAGGCGTCGAGCGTGTCGAGCCCGTGGCGTTGAGCAAGAGGCGGATCGTCGCCGCGGCGAGGCCGCGCCGCGTAGCGGCGCTGCGTGTGTTGTGCCGGGGGCGGCGGCGTCGATCGTGCAGAGCTGGCGGCCGATATCAGAAGGCGGATCGTCGGTGCGGCGAGGCCGCGGCGCGCAGCGTCGTGGGGCTAGCTGCGGTCGGGGCTGAGTCGGTGCCGGCCCACGCGTTCGCCCGGCCGCCTGTTCTGATGCGGCGGCGGGCTGGCGAGCGAGTGGCGCAGGGTGGCGCCGCTGGCAGGCTGCCGCCCAGGGCGGGCACCTCGATGACCGCACAAACGGGAATAGGTCGGCACCAAACGGTCAGCAGCGGCGGCGGGTATGCCTGCCCGGCGGGCGCGGTCACCACCGGGCAGGCATACCCCCCGCTGACGCTCCCGTCCGCCGCCACTAGCTACACACGGCGGGCCGGCGTGATCGCGGCGACATGACTCCGACCTCAGTACTGTGGCGATTCCTGCCCCGACAATGACCGCAGCATTCCTCGTCGCCGCAACCACTCTTCCGCCGATGCCGAGGATGTCGCCACCGTCACGGTGGTGTGCCCGCGGGGCTCGATCGGTAAGGATTTTCATTACTGATAATCGAGTAGGTCAGCATCCGACCGATCGGCTCAAGGCGCTCTAGAGCGGCGCATGCAGCCAGCGTGCATCTTCAGCGAGGACGCAGAGCACCTACCATCCCTGCGATCACTACGAAAGAATGCGTGTTGGGAACGTCTCAGTCCTCGACTACTCGAAGGAGACCACGATGAACAACGACCAGATCACCGCTCTGGTCACCGGCGCCAACCGGGGACTAGGTAAGCATTTCGCAGCCCAACTCATCGAGCGGGGAGCGAAGGTCTACGCCGCCGCGCGCAGACCCGAAACGATCGACGTGTCCGGCGTCGAACCCATCCAACTGGACATCACCGACCCGGCCTCAGTGCGCCGCGCCGCGGGCGTGGCCAGCGACGTTACTGTGCTCGTCAACAATGCGGGCACCGCGACGCGCGCGTCACTGCTGTCCGGGGCGTTCGAGGACATCCGGCTGGAGATGGAGACGCACTACTTCGGCACGCTGAATGTCATCCGCACCTTCGCCCCGATCATCGAAGGCAACGGCGGAGGAGCGATCCTCAACATGCTGTCGGTGTTGTCCTGGCTGCATGATCCGACCTCCGGCGCCTATTCGGCAGCCAAGGCGGCCGAGTGGGCGATGACCGATGCAATCAGGCAGGAACTGGCGCCGCGCGGCATCCACGTCACCGCCGTGCACGTCGGCTACATAGACACCGACATGGCCGCCTTCGCGCCAGCAGATCAAAAGACCGATCCCGCGGTCGTCGCCCGACTCGCGCTGGACGGCTTGCTCGCCGGCGAGCCGGAGATCCTCGTCGACGACCTGACACGCGCGACGAAGGCGCACCTATCCGGCGGCTGACCTTGCTTCCCTCACCGCGGGGCGGTCCTGGGTGTCACGACGATGTCACAGGGGGCGAAAGCACCTGAACCCGCTGAGACTCGGCGACGCGGTATCGTCGGCTCGCCGCCGTACTAGCGGATCGCTCTCCACACCTCTTTTAATCCGGGGTGGATCCTCGGCGCGGCCGCCCTGATCGGACTCTTCTACCTTGTTCGAGCCATCGTGCGGACAACCGCAAACGCGGAGACCGCGCGCGCCCGCCAATACGCCGAGATTGCGGCCCGCGCCGATCAACAACACCAGTGGGTCATGCGAGGCGACGAGCGGGGCATCTACGGGCCCCGAAGGCGCGAAACTCATGCACGACATTCAGTCAGGGGAGTGCCCGTCGCCACAACATAGGAGCTGGTATCGAGAGGGCGCCATGATGACTTCAACGATGTCTACCCAAAGGTGGCCATCGTTGGGCGGGGCTACATGGCCGGCGTATCCCGCGCCGGGGCGGCGAGCGCGACCCCGACCACGACCCCGAGGCCGAGACCGCGCGAGCTCTGATCGAGCAACAGCAGGCGAACCGGTGTACCGTACGCGCAGGGAGCCCTTCGACTCATGCGATCGCAGCTCGCCGACGTCTCACCATTCCTGTCGCTGACGGATTCAGGAGAGCCGAGATCGATGTCCCATCATTTCGACACCCCGACGGGTCGCGAAGACCCCCGTCTGAATCTCTGCGATTTCTATCTTTTCGCCGGCGACCCCGGAAAGACGACCGTGATGGCGATGACGGTCAACCCGGCGGCCACCGCGGAGACGTCTGCCCCTTTTCGCGGTGAGGCTCTCTATGTGTTTCGCTTCGACACAGACAGTGACGCCCATGAGGAGGTGTCCTTCAAACTCAAGTTCGCTGAGGTGGTGCACAGCGCGGCCCCCGCGGGCGGACACGCGCAGACCTTCGAGCTGCGCCTCGCCACCGGCGCCGACGCAGCTCAGGGTGGATCTGGCGAGTTGATCGCGTCGGGAACGACCGGCGTCACAGTCGCCGGTGAGAGCGGGGTGCGCGTCTTCGCCGGAGTGGTGAATGATGTGTTCGGCGCTAATGCGGGCCTCAATGACTTCAGGGATGCCTCCGCGGCCGGCGTCTACAAACCCGAGGCTTTCGCCAATCACGTCAACGTCTTCCGGGATCGGACCGTCGCCGGCATCGTCGTCGAGGCGCCCAACGAGTTGATCAGCAGTACGACCAGGGTGCAGGCCTGGGCCACGGTGTCGCTGTGCGGCCACGCGCCTGAGCAGCAGGTGGCCCGCTGGGGTCTGCCGATGTTCACCCACCTCCACCTCAACGACGACGAGTTGAGCGAGGCGTTCAACTCGACCGCCCCGTCCGGGGACAATTCGCGGTTCGTCGCGCGCACGATCGACACCGTAACCAAATACGTCACACTCGCCGGCACTTCCGCTGATCCGGCCGCCTACGCGCGCCGCGTGGCCGACCTGTTCGGATCGATGAACCTGCCCTACGAGCTGGGCACGCCCGCATCCTTCGACTACACCGGAATGAACGGGCGCGGGCTGATGGACAACGTGCTGGACAATGTGCTGTCGGTGTTGACCAACTCCCCTCTGGGCGCCGGTGTCGCGCCCGATCCAGCGCGGATCACGGCCGAATTTCCTTACTTCAGCTGTCCGTGACACCGCTGAGCCCTCCGAGGGGACCCCATCCAGGAAGGTTTGCAGCGCCTCGAGGGTCACCCGTTCAACCAGCAAGTGGCCGGGGAGATCGTTGAGTTGTGGGCAAACGTTCTTGCGACCGTTTCGGCACTACGCTCTTTCGATCCAAGGTCAAAGCCAAAAACCCAGGGCAACGATCAAGAGTCCGAGGCCCAGGGCAACGATGGGCTAGGATCGCCGGATTCGTCCTAATGCGGTCGCGACCGCTCACAGGCAAGGCACTATGAGACTCGGCTGTGTCTCAACCAGCCGGCCCCCCTTCATGTACTGCGACAGATTGAGAAGCTAACCGCCGCTTTGGGGACCAGTCTGGGACCACACGTCATACGTCATGGTGAACGACCTACACGTCTGTACACGTGATGCACGCTGCCCCTCGCCCGGCAGACGCACAGTGACCTGCGGGAATGCGTTTCCGCTACTTCCTGGGGGTCAAGTGGTCGCAGGTTCAAATCCTGTCAGCCCGACCCAGAGAAATGGGGTCTGACCTGCGATAATCAGTTTGTATAGGTCTAATGATGCGACTGTTTGGGCGCGTTGGGGACCACGTTTTTCGGACCACTTAGGCCTATGCGAGGACGTGGACCGCACTTGTCCGACGCTCAAGTGGTTACAGGTTGCACTCTTGTCGGCCAGATCGAGGAACTGCGGCGGTGTAGGCGGTGGCGTAGACGAGACGGTGTCTTGGGCGTGGTGGCGCTGGCCGCTCGATGGTGTTCGCTACCCGGCATTGTCGATGTGCATCGCGGCAAGCCGATCGACATCGTGCCCGGAGGGCCCAAAGGTATTGGCCGACTGGGTATTTGCCCGTCGGAGCATTGGACGGCCGAGGTCACCCGCGCGGAAGCAGTCGGCGTTGGCACGCTTGTGCCTGCGGGCAGGTCGGACTAGCTTCGTAAAGCGCGCCGGTCGGCGCTCTTTACGGACTCGGTAGGGTCTCCTGGCGATGGCAAGTCCACAGTTGCAGCAGGTGATCGGGGCAATAAAAGCCCTGGCCGGTAGGGCCGCTGGCGCAAGCGTTGAGGAGTTGCGCGCGACCAACGAGGCGATGGCGCGGCCAGCGGAACCCGATGTTAGAAGCGAGCCGGTTCTTGCCAATGGGGTCGAGGCGGAATGGATCAGCGCGCCGGGCGCCGCGGCCGATCGCGCCGTGCTCTATCTTCATGGCGGCGGCTACATCATGGGCTCGTTGAATACCCATCGCGATCTGATGGGCCGCATCTCGCGCGCCGCGCAGGCCCGCGTGCTGGGACTGGACTATCGCCTTGCACCCGAACATCCGTTTCCGGCCGCGGTGGAGGACACCGTTGCCGGCTACCGGTTCTTGCTTGACCAGGGGCCGCCTCCAGCACGGCTGGCGATAGCGGGAGATTCGGCGGGCGGCGCATTGACGCTCGCGGCGCTGGTTGCGGGCCGCGGCGCCGGACTGCCGATGCCGGCGGCGGCGGTGTGCCTTTCGCCGTTCCTGGATTTGGAGGGCACGGGCGAGTCGGTCAAGACGCGGGCGGACGTCGATCCGATCGCCACGCCTGAGGTCATCGACGTGTGGGCGAAGGCTTACTTGGGTGGCGCGGATCCGCGCACTCCACTGGCCAATCCGCTGTATGCCGATCTTGCGGGCTTGCCGCCGCTGCTGATCCAGGTCGGCGATCACGAAGTTCTGCTGGACGACGCGACCCGCCTGGCGCAGCGCGCGCAAGCAGCCGGGGTTCAAGTAAAACTTGAAGTCTGGCCGGAGATGATCCATCGCTTTCAGAGCTACGCCGGCGTTCTGCCCGAGGGCCAGCAAGCGGTCGAGGATATCGGCACGTTCATCCGCGAGCAGATTCCCTAACAGAGTGTTTGAAAGGGTGCGCTTGGACAGTGCCTTCTCGCGGCTTAATGTCCGCGGACGTTTCGGTGTGATGCCGACGGAGAGGCGCGGTCCCTGTGTTGGTGGCGCTGGTGCGGCGCTGAGCGGACTCGTGGGTATCCAGCGCGGAGCACGATCAAACGAGGTTAAGCGATGAACGTTGACGATGTTTCGGTTGCGCAGCAGGCAGAGCCAGCGCCGACCGGCCCTCCGAACATTCTTTACGTCCATATCGATAACCTCGGCATGGGTGAGCTGGGCTGCTATGGCGGCGGCATCTTGCGTGGCGCAGACACGGCGCGGCTGGACGGCTTCGCCGGCGAGGGGCTGCAGCTGCTCAATTTCGCGCCCGAAGCCCAGTGCACGCCGACCCGCTCGGCGCTGCTGACCGGCCGCTATGCCATCCGCTCGGGCAACGGCTCCGTGCAACTGCCCGGCGTCCCCAGTGGTTTGGTGGCGTGGGAGCAGACGATGGGCGACATTCTGTCTCGGGCCGGGTACGCCACGGCCATCTATGGCAAGTGGCACATCGGCGATGAGCCCGGGCGCTACCCCACCGACCACGGGTTCGACGAGTGGTACGGCATTCCGCACAGCTACGACGAATGCCTGTGGCCCGACGACCCGCTCTACGATCCCGACCGTGACCCCATGTCGTTCGTGGTCGCGGGCACCAAAGGCGGTCCGGTCGAAGATCTCGAGCAACTGACCACGGAGGTGCGGCGCAACATCGACCGCGAATACCTCACGCGCGCTGACGCGTTCATCCGGCGCAGCGTCGCCGCCGGCACACCGTTTTACGTTTACTTCAATCATTCGATGCTGCATTTGCCGACCGTGCCGCGCGACGAATTCAAGGGGAAAAGTGGCGTCGGGGACTGGGCCGATTGCCTGTTGGAGATGGATGCCGATTTCGGCATATTGGTCGACCTGCTCGACGAGCTGAGCATCGCCGACAACACGATCGTCGTCTTCGCCGGCGACAACGGGGCCGAGGATGCGCTGCCGTGGCGAGGGACGTCAGGATACTGGGACGGGTCATATTTCACTGGCATGGAGGGCTCGCTGCGGACGCCGTGCCTGATCCGCTGGCCGGGGCACGTCGGCCCTGGACGGGTCAGCAACCAGATCGTGCACGTCACCGACATGTTCACCACCCTGATCCGCTGGGCCGGGTGTGAGGTGCCCAGCGATCGGGTGATCGACGGCGTGGATCAAGGCGCGTTCTTCCGCGGCGACCAGGAGCACTCGAACCGGCAGGGATTCCTGTTTTGGAACGGCGACAAGCTCTACGGGGTCAAGTGGCAGAACTTCAAGACGGTTTTCGTCGAGCAACGTCAGTTCTTCGACCCGTCACCGCCATACGCCAACCCCCGCATCATCAACCTGCTCACCGATCCGAAGGAACGTGAACCCGTCGAATACCCCCACCTGCACACGTGGGTCGTGGCCCACTTCACCCGACTCATCGGGGAGTTCCAGGCCAGCGTAAAACGCGAGCCACTCATTCCCTTTGGCGCGCCGCTCAACTTCGTCCCGGCTCCCCAGGGCAACTGAAGTCTCAATATCACTCGTATTGGCTCGACCCGGTAGTGGCTCTGATCATCGCGACCGTCGTGGACTACCACGCAGTGGATCTACTTCGGGAGGTCATCGCCGCGCTCCGCCCAGCCGCGCCTGCAGCGGTGGGCTTCGACGGCGCACGGGCACTCGCCGACTAACCGGTTCTCTAGATGGTTCGGCCGAGCGCGCCACCAGCTCTGCGTAATCGGCGGGCCTGATGTCCCGGATGCCCAGTGCGGTAACGTGGTTGGTGACATCTCGGGGACCGAACGGGAAGAAAAGAACGCGATCGCCAATCGCCAGCAACGAATCCTTCTCCGGCTGGACCAAGACCTTCACCGATCCCCGCCTCTGCCATCGTCGACCGGCTCACCTTCGGCGGCACGATCATCGTGGCTGATGGCCTGATCGCGTTTCGGTAAGTCAGCCGCGTGCGGTGAGCCGTATCGGAAGTGAGTGATACACAGTCATATTGCTCACCAGGTTCGGGAACTGAACGTGCGGCGCACCGACCTCGATGTCGCGGGTGTTGAGGAGGAGCTCATCAAGAGCGGCGTGAACTTCGGCCCGCGCGAGCATGGCACCCAGGCAATGATGTGCGCCTCCGCCGCCGAAGGAGACGTGCGGGTTGGGGTCGCGTCCGATCTCGAATCGCATGGGTTCATTGAACACATCCTCATCGCGGTTGGCCGACCGCAGCATGGTGACGACACGTGCTCCTCGCTCGATGGTTTGTTTGCCCAGGGTCACGTCTTTGGTGGCACCGCGAACCCAGAACATGATCGGCGTCGAGTAGCGGATGACCTCGTCGGCGGCCGTACGGCGCACCGCCGGATCGCCGCGATACCGCTCGATCTGATCCTGGTTGGCGACAAAGGCCCTGATGCCGTCGCATAGCGCATTGCGGGTGGTGTCGCTGCCGGCCAGGCTGAGGATGAAGAAGAAGATTTCGAGCTCATTGGCCGGCAGCTGGAACGTGGTGCCGTCGTCGTCCTCGATTTCCGCGTGGCACAGTGTGCTCCAAATATCATCGACGGGTTTCTCGCGTTTGCTTTTTGTGAGTTCGGTCGCGTATTCGAAGACCTGCATGAATGGCGCCAGAGCGTCGCCTTCGGGCATCGCGTTGCCGTGTTTGCCTAGTGCCAAGACCTCGTCGACCAGGGCGAAGATACGCGGCCGGTCGGCTTCGGGGATGCCGACGATGTCGCCGATTACCGACATCGGCAGACCGCCGGCAAGGTCGACGAACTCGCCGCCGCCGTTCTGCAGGAGTGGCCCGGCCATGGTGTGGGCGCGGCGCCGGATCCCTTCCTCGAGCTTGGCGACCGCGCGGGGTGTGAAGGCCCGCGCGATGATCCGTCGTCGTCTTGTGTGGTCGGGTGGATCGAGATTCACGATCGCGGGGTAGGCGGAGAAGAGGTTGACCTGTTGGATCAGCGGGCCGTCGGTGGCGGTGAACGTCTCGTAATCGCGGTGAACTCTGCTGACCTCGGCGTGTCGTGTGCACACCCAGAAATCGCGTTCAACCTGGTTTGCCACGCCGGGCGTCAACTCCTGGTGGTAGACGGGCGCGGTGTTGCGCAGATGGGCAAACACGTCGTCGGGAAACCCGTTGTCCCACAGGGATGAATCTGACAGGTCAATAGTGGCGTTAGTAATCACCTGGTTCCTTCCGTGTTAGGGCCACGTCTGAGCGCTGTCGAGCCTTTAGCGTGGTTTTCTTCCGCCGGCCGTTGGCCCGGTAGGCTAGGCCGGCCAGGATGACCTGCAGTCCGTAGGTGAAGATTGGCTCCATGCTCGGTGCTGTCAATGCCGGCCCCATCGAGGGATTGGCTCGGGCGTGCTCAAGTGCGACGGCGCCCAGCAATTGGATGTACAGGAGCGCGTGTGCCGCTTGGATCTCTTCTGCGGGGAGCCCGGATTGATGCAAGATCTTGCGTGTCTGGCGGTCCATGTCCGCTGCGGCAGCGGTGTGGGGCCGCTGCTGCAGTAACGCAGCGATGCCGGGAACGTCAACGAGTACACGCCAGGCGTTGTGGTAGAGCGCAACGAGCTTTTCCTCCCAGCTGCCCGCTGTTGGCACAGTGATGCTCGAAACGACCGCCTCGATAAGCAGATCCAGCATCTCGGCTTTGTTCTTGACGTGGTAGTACACCGAGGAGGCGGAGGTATGTGCCTCGGTCGCCAGCACGCGCATTGTCACGTTGTCGACGCCGACGCGGCGAGCAAGGGCCAACAGGCTCGCGGTCAGGTGTTCGCGATCCAGCGCACCGTAGGGCAGGCCGGGCGCAACAACCGCCGCTGGCTGAACCAATGTGGCACCCTTTCGAACGCTGATCGAATTCGAACGCTGTTCAGATTCAAGCACAAAATGGAGCTTGCGTCGAGCGGTCGGCCCAAGCCAGCTCGGCGGGAGTGCCCGCCGCGGTTTGGCGAAGATGTACGCCAAACCCCGCTGCATGCGCCAGAGGACTGATCGTCCCGACCGCAGTCGTGGTGCGGATGCCGAAACTTCACGCCACACGTTCGGCGGTTTTGTCTCACGAATCGCTTGCCAGAACAGCGGCACGTCAAAGTACACGTCCGAGAGCGGCACAAACGACCCAAGGGCAAGTTGGGGTGCGGCGATTTCTCGGGGAACAGCCCCGGGAGCGGTCCGAATTTCTTGGGGACCATTAGGGGACCACACGTTGTGCGCGTTGGTGAACGACCTGCGCGTCGGTAAACGTTATGCACGGCCACACCAAACTGCACGCAAGCCGTGACCTGCGGAAATGCGTTACCGCGATTTACTGGGGGTCAAGTGGTCGAAACGACTCCGTCGTCGGAACAATCGACCAAGCCGCCGGCTGGAGCAGATTCGGCCATCCCCCTACGCTTTTGATGCTGACGGCTTGTTGTCGCTGCGTGCATCGATGACGACGATCGATGGATCGTCTTGGAGTCCAAGCTCTTTGAGAACTCTTTCTAGCTTCGCTTGATCCTGAGCCGTATAGCAGACAACCACTTTGACAGAGGTGTGTGTTCTGTTGGCCTTCTCGTAGATCGCGACCTGCCTCTCCAGGTTGCGTTTCAGGCTGGAGCTGCTGGCGAGTTTGAACTCGATGAGGGACTTATCTTTTGTGCCGAAGCTAACTTTGAAGTCGACAGGTCCGCGACCATTGTTGGGCTCGCGGTTGACATCGAAGTCGGTGTTCATCCAGATCAGGCCGAAGAAGAGTTGGACTTCCGTTTCGTTGGAGAGTGGCTGGCCGTTGCCACGGTTGATGACACGGTAGCCGTCCTGGTTCTCGACGTACTGCTTGAACTGCATGACGCGGTCGCGCGCTTCGTCGTAACTGGTCCAGGGTTTGTCGTAGAAGTCGGTCTTCTGCTGCAGGCCACCAATTGCGATGCGAACTTGCTGGACAAGCGCCCTGCGGATGTCTTCAGTTTTTTGAAGGCTGATTGCCTCAGCTTGGTCACCGTCGTCTTCCTTGAGCTTGATGTAGATGTCGATGAGCTCACGGAACTGGGTGATCGTCGCCTGTGCCGCCGCCGCGCGCTCTTTGCGCGTCGGTTTCTTGCTGAGGCGCGACTTGAAGTACTCCTCGATTTGGGCGCGCAGTTGATCATCGTCGACGGCTTCCGGTAGGTGTTCGAACCGGTTGATCATGTCGCTGTGGTTGATCCACGTATCGTCACGGGTGAGCATGTCAGCCGGCGTGAGTACGACGTAGTCGCCGTCGATGGTCGGAAGGTAGTACTTGCGTGTCTCCCAAGTTTTCGTCTGGTAGTTGAACTTTGCCCGGGTTACCGAGTGCTCGGTGCAGTACTTCGGGTCGATGTACTTGCAGGCGAACTTCTCGGTGTAGGTAAGCAGGTAGTCCTTGATCAGGTTGGTCGTGAAGTCGCTGATGTTGTCGCGGCCAACGCCCGACTTGATCAAGGTCAGCTTTTCAAGGTGGGAGCCTTCGGTGACATCTTCTTCACCGAAGTTGGACAGGATGCTGCCGAGGGAGCCGTGGAGTGCGACGGCAAAGTCTTTACCGAGACCACTTCCACCGTTGCCGAACTGGGTAAAGCCGAGCCAATTCTGTCGGACCTCTTTGAACGTGTACCACGCCTTGATCAGCCCGGGGTTGAGGTCGGACTTCGCTTCGTCCCGTAGAAACACGAGGTATTCGATGATGTCTTCGTGTAGTGCTCGGTATTTTGGCTTATCGCTATTGAATAGCAGAAATGGGTCGATAAACAATGGGAGGTCGGTGACAACGCTGATGTCGAAGGCGCCATACTTCTCAAGGTCGCTTGGATCGGCCTCAAAATAGTCTGAAAAATATAGCTCCATATGCTGCTTACTATAAGGCGCCAGCGAGACTGAGCAGCTCGTCAGCCGTGCGGTGCTGGAAGCCTTGGGGCGCAACGGCCAGCCATCTGATCAACATTGCCCGCCGCAGCGTGGTGGACGAACAGGCCTCGTGCAGTTTCTTGTCGACGGTCACCTGGCGGGCGACGGACTTGACGTGTTCGCTCATGAACGTGATGTGCCACCGGAGTTGTGCGCGTTGGACAATGTGGTGCTGTTGCCGCCCATTGGCGGAGGCGCCCGCCAAGCCGTGGCGGCGGTGACCGCGCTGGTGCTGCAAAATCTCGATGAGTACCTCAGCCACGGGACGCTGACTACGCGTGTACTGCCGTCTTCCCAAACGCCGCGGTGCGTTGTTGCGTAGCCTGACGATGAACTGGTCAGCTGACGACAGCCTTGACGACAACCGTGACGACAATTACTCCCCTAACTACGGCAATTACAGCCCGAAATCACTGTTATCGCGCCTGGTCACCGCTCCTGCCCGCTCCTGGCAGTGTGGGGTTCCGCACGTGGGTAAGAAAGCCCGAGGCCTACTCACCTGGTTGCTGAGCGGCCCGCAAGCCAGCTCAGTTGGGAACAAATTTGGGAACAAAACACGGTGAAACCGGCCAGATTCGGTGCGATGTGGTGCAACGGGCCAGACACCTGAAGGCCCTTGACCTGCACTTTTGAGACCACGCGGACACGGGGAAATACCTGGTGCGTAGCTCATAACCTAGAGGTCGCAGCTGAGCGGGGATTAGCCTGCGTCCCCAGGAAGCGGGCCCGGCTCACCAGAAATTGTCACGGGCCTGTCACAAGTCCCACGCTTCACGCAGCCCCCGCGGGAGACGCAGTGAGACAATTCGCGCAGGTCAGCAGGACTGCAGAGTCATTGTGGGACACCGGAAAACGCCTCGAGTCTGACTGGGGGTCAAGTGGTCGCAGGTTCAAATCCTGTCAGCCCGACCAAAGAAAAACTACGGCTAACCTGCGATAATCAATATGCAGAGGTCTAATGATGCGACTGTTTGGACGTGTTGGGGACCACGTGTGTGGCGTGTTTGGGACCAGGTCGGCCGTTATCAGCGGCTGGACCGATCTTGTCCGGTGGTCAAGTGGTCGCGGGTTCGGACCGATGTTGGGCACAGCTCTACGGCGTGCTGTCGAGCACGGCTGTGAGGTAGAGAAACGTCGGCATGCAGCCGATGTCTCACCAGGTAAAAGGGTTCGGGATTGTCGACGCGAGGAACGCCGCGCTGGGCGGGGTAACGACCTCCCATCCACTTATTGTTTGGCCATGGCGATGTTCACGCGGTCTTCGGGCTTGATTAGGTGGTCGAGGCTGTCGTCGCCGATGTCGATTCTTACCCAGGCGATGTCGCCGCTGGAGTGGTTGTCGGTAGGACCGTAATCGGGCGATGTCGGATCCGTTCGCAGCCAACGTTTGTGGGGCTCGCCAGCGGGTACTGTTACTGACCGTGGTAGGCGGCGAACCGGGGAGTCAACCGATGCGGGAAGCGCGGACCCAGGAGCTCGGGGGCATGACTGCTCCGCTGGTCGACCTCATTCGTCTCACGAGCACCGCGATGAGCCACGCGACGGCCGCCCTGTTCAGCACTGATCCTCACGCGGCCGAGAGCATCGCTGCCGCCTATGAGACGGTGTCCGCGCTGCGTCATGAGCTCGAGGACCATGCAGCGGTGCTCCTGGCACTTCGTGCCCAGTCGAGGGTGCCGGAGCTGCCGATCAACCATCGCGGCTGTCCACGTCAACGCCGAAGCCGAGCGCATGGGGCAACTGGCGCGCGAGGTCGCCGATATCGCCCGGACCCGGCGTGCCTGGGCGTCGATACCGGCTCCACTTCTGGGCGTGCTTCGTGAGCTGAGCGAGGGTTGCCTCGACACAGCTGCAAAGGCAGCCGATGTCGTGGAGTCGCACACGACGATCGGTGTGGCGGAGCTGACCCGGGGTGACGACAACATGAATCGGTTGCGGCACCTGCTGTATCAGCAGCTGTTGTCCAACTCCGGCGTGATCGACGTCGACGCGGCGATCGACCTCACGTTGGCCGCGCGCTGCTACGAACGTTTCGCGGAGCATGCAAAAGCGGTCGCGCATCGTGGTGCGTTGCTCGCCGTGGGGGCGCTAAGGGGCTGAGGGCAGTACGGCGACCGCGGTCTCGGCGAGGATCGAGTTACCCAACGGCGCCGTTCGGGCACGTGGCGGGTCGTGATGAACGCATCGGCGGCCGGGCGGTTCACCTGCTCGCCGATAGAGTTGGTGCGCGACGAAAGGGAGTCCTGGTGGCTGGTGCGGGGTGGCAGTTTTGGGTTGACCGGGGCGGTACGTTCACCGACATCGTGGCACGCCGGCCGGACGGGCGCCTGCTGACGCACAAGCTGCTGTCGGAGAACCCTGCGCGGTACCGCGACGCGGCGGTTGCCGGGATCGGTGCGCTGCTCGGGACCGCCGAAGGTGTGCCCGTGCCGGTCGCGCAAGTGGAGGCGGTGCGGATGGGCACCACCGTGGCGACAAATGCGCTGCTGGAGCGCAAGGGAGAGCGCACGCTGCTGGTGATCACCCGCGGTTTCGGCGACGCGCTGCGCATTGCCTACCAGAATCGCCCCCGCATTTTCGACCGGCACATTGTGCTGCCGGAGATGCTGTACGAGCGGGTCGTCGAGGTCGACGAGCGGATCGCGGCCAAGGGCACGGTGCTGCGCGCGCCGGATCTCGAGCTGCTGGGCGAGCAGCTGTGGCAGGCCTACGCCGACGGGATCCGCTCGGTCGCGGTGGTGTGCCTGCACAGTTACCTGTACCCGGTGCACGAGCGGGAGATCGGCAAGCTGGCCGAGCAGGTCGGCTTCGTTCAGATCTCGCTGTCATCCGAAGTCAGCCCGCTGATGAAACTGGTCCCGCGGGGGGACACCACCGTGGTCGACGCCTACTTGTCCCCGGTGCTGCGCCGCTATGTGAACCAGGTGTCAGACCAGATGCGTGGCGTGCGGTTGATGTTCATGCAGTCCAATGGTGGGCTGGCCGAGGCAGGGCATTTCCGCGGCAAGGACGCGATCTTGTCGGGTCCCGCTGGGGGCATTGTCGGCATGGTGCGGATGTCGGCACTGGCCGGGTTTGACCATGTCATCGGCTTCGACATGGGCGGCACCTCCACTGACGTATCGCACTATGCCGGTGAGTACGAGCGTGTGTTCAACACCCAGGTGGCCGGGGTCCGGCTGCGCGCTCCGATGCTGGACATCCATACGGTGGCCGCGGGCGGTGGGTCGATCCTGCATTTCGACGGCACCCGCTATCGGGTCGGCCCGGACTCGGCCGGCGCCGACCCGGGCCCGGCCTGCTACCGCGGCGACGGTCCGCTCACCGTCACCGATGCAAACGTCATGCTCGGCTGCATCCAGCCCGCGCACTTCCCGGCCGTGTTCGGTCCTGACGGCGAGCAGCCGCTGGATGACGAGATCGTGCGGCGCCGCTTCACCGAGCTGGCCGCCGCCATCCGGACGGTCACCGGTGTTGAGCGGTCGCCCGAGCAGGTCGCCGAGGGGTTCCTGCGGATCGCGGTGGCGAACATGGCCAACGCGGTCAAGAAGATCTCCGTCCAAAAGGGACACGACGTGACCCGGTACGTGCTGACCACGTTCGGCGGCGCCGGCGGGCAGCACGCGTGTGCGGTCGCGGATGCGCTCGGTATCCGCACTGTGCTCGTCCCGCCGATGGCTGGCGTGCTCTCTGCGCTTGGGATCGGCCTGGCCGACACCATCGCGATGCGGGAGCAGTCGGTGGAGATCCGGCTCGAGACCGCCGCCCTGGAGAGGTTGGCCATGCTCGCGGACTCCCTCGAGCAGTCCGCGCGTGCCGAGCTGCTTGACGAGGGCATCCCGGCCGAGCGGATCCGGGTGGTTCGCCGGGTGCATCTGCGCTACGACGGAACCGATACCGCGGTCCCGGTTGAACTCGGTGGGCTTGAGGCCATGACCACGGCGTTCGAAGCCACCCACCGTGCGATGTACTCATTTTTGATGGACCGTCCACTGATCGCCGGAGCGATCTCGGTGGAGGCGACCGGGCTCACCGAGCAACCCGATCTGTCCTACCTGGGTGATCAGGTCGCCGACAGCGCCGGCTCGCTCGAAACCGTCCGGGTCTACTCGGGCGGATTGTGGCGCGAAGCCCCCCTGCGTCACCGGGAGCGGATGCGGCCAGGGGAGACTATGACCGGCCCGGCGATCATCGCCGAGGCCAACGCCACCACCGTTGTCGACAATGGCTGGCAGGCGACGATGACCCGGTCCGGGCATCTGCTCGCCGAGCGGGTGGTAGCCCCCGTGCAGCCCGATGCGGGCACCGAGGCCGATCCGGTGCTCCTGGAGATCTTCAACAACCTGTTCATGTCGATCGCCGAGCAGATGGGCTTCCGGCTGGAGGCGACTGCCCAGTCGGTGAATATCCGTGAGCGGCTGGACTTCTCGTGCGCGCTGTTCGATCCGCACGGCGACCTGGTCGCCAATGCACCGCACATTCCGGTACATCTCGGCTCGATGGGCGCCACCGTTAGGGAAGTCATCCGCCGCCGGGTCGGCGTAATGAGGCCCGGTGACGTGTACGCGGTCAACGACCCTTACCACGGCGGTACCCACCTGCCGGATATCACCGTGGTGACCCCGATCTTCGACGCTGCGGGCGAGCACGTCCTGTTCTTTGTCGCTTCACGCGGGCACCATGCCGAAATCGGCGGGATCACCCCCGGCTCCATGCCCGCGAACAGCCACGAAATTCACCAAGAAGGCGTGCTGTTCGACAACTGGCTGCTGGCAGAAAACGGACAGTTCCGCGAAACGGCGACCCGGCGCCTACTCACCGAAGCGCCCTTCCCATCCCGCAATCCCGATACCAACCTCGCCGATCTCTGCGCCCAGATCGCCGCCAACCAGAAGGGCGTCGACGAGGTCCGCAAGATGATCGACCACTTCGGTCTCGATGTCGTCCAGGCCTACATGCGCCACGTCCAGGACAACGCCGAGGAAGCGGTCCGCCGCGTCATCGACAGGCTCGACGACGGCGAATACCGCTACACCATGGATTCCGGCGCGACGATCGCCGTGCGCGTCATCGTCCACCGCGCCAGTCGCAGCGCGACCATCGACTTCACCGGAACCTCTCCCCAGCTGGACACGAACTTCAACGCGCCATCGTCGGTGGCGACCGCCGCGGTGCTCTACGTGTTCCGGACCCTGGTCGCCGAGGAGATCCCCCTCAACGACGGCTGCCTGCGCCCGCTGCACATCGTCATCCCGGAAGGGACGATGCTCGCACCGACCTACCCGGCTGCGGTTGTCGCCGGCAACGTCGAAACCTCACAGGCCATCACCGGCGCGCTGTTCGCCGCGCTGCGTGTGCAGGCCGAGGGAGCCGGGACGATGAACAACGTCACCTTCGGCAACGAGCGGCACCAGTATTACGAAACCGTCGGATCCGGTTCTGGGGCCGGCGACGGGTTCGACGGGGCGTCCGTGGTGCAGACGCACATGACAAACTCGCGGCTCACTGATCCGGAAGTGCTCGAATGGCGTTTCCCCGTGCTGCTGCGGCAGTTCGGCATCCGTCGCGGCAGCGGTGGTGCCGGACGATGGCGCGGCGGAGACGGCGCCGTCCGTCGGATCCAGTTCACCGAGCCGATGGTTGTGAGCACGTTGTCCGGGCATCGGCGAGTAGCCCCCTACGGTATGGCTGGCGGCTCACCCGGGGCGCTGGGACGCAACCGCGTAGAACGCGCCGACGGCAACACCGTCGAGCTGGCCGGGTGCGACTCGACCGAAGTCCAGCCCGGCGACGCACTGGTCATCGAAACCCCCGGCGGCGGCGGATACGGCACACCCTGATCGCATAGATCGCGTAGGTATCGATGAGCACGTCCTCCGGCGCCGTGTGAGCCGGGGAGGAAGCGTTAGCTGTTGGTGCTAGCGGCAATTTGACCGAGGCGTCCCTGCGCGAGGCGTTCGGGCATTCCCCATGGGCGTGATCGCGATCGCCGCTGAGGTAGTCGGCGCTCGGGTGGGACTGGCGGCCAGCACATTCGTGCGGGTGTCACTGGGATCCGCCGCTGGTGTCGTTCTGTGTGCAGAATACGTCCACCACATGGCCGAAGTTGAAGGACGTTCCGCGGCTGGGCATCAATGTTCTGGGCGAGTCGCACGACGAGGCGGCGCGCAAGCTGACCGCGCGTACCGGCGACTGGTTCGCGGGGTTGCAGGCCATCTCGACCGAGAACGGTGCGGTGTTCATCGAGGGCACCAGCGTCTGGTTGGAAAGCTCGATCGAGCAGTTAGTTCCAGCCGGCGATCCGCCATCGTGATCCTGGGGTCAACGACATCACCGTTCACACCGAGGTGCGACCAATGTGTTCCACCGCAGCATATTTCGCCGCCTAGGCGTCTAATCAGCGCCTACTGGCGATGGAACGGTGACAATCGCCCTCGAACGCGTCGGTCAGCAGCCGATAGGTATTGTGCCGGGTCTCGTTGTCGAGGTCTGCGGTGCGGATGAGGCGGGCCGTGTGGACCTGCGTGCGCACAAGTCGGCGTCTACCACCGCCGGCGTGGCCGCGACCAGTGCAAGCGCACCTGCTGACCGGGGCGGATCTGCGCGACCCGGTCGATGTCGTGATCGGTAACCACACCGATCACCGGATAGCTGCCGGTCACCGGATGATCGGGGCCGAGGATCACCGGCAACCCGTTGGGCAGCACCTGAATCGCGCCGCGGGTCGTACCCTCGCTCGGCAGCTGGCGATCCGGCCAGCGGTGCTGCAGCGGCCGGCCGTCCAGCCGCATACCAACCCGGTCGCTGCGGTCGGAGGCCACCCACTCGCTGTGCACCAGTGCGTCGGGATCGATGAACCAGTCGTCGCGCGGCCCGGGCACCACGTTGAGCTCGATCGGGTCCTCGGTGAACGACGCCACCGGCGCCTGGTCCAGTTCGGGAAAGTCCGTGGTGTGCTCGCCGACGGGCAGCACGTTGCCGGGCTGCAGGGGCTGCGGACCGATCCCCGACATCACGTCGGAGCTGCGCGAGCCGAGCACCGGTTCGACATCGATTCCGCCGCGCACCGCCAGGTACGTGCGCAGCCCGTAGTGCGGCGAGCCCAGCGAGATCACCTGGCCGTCATGTGCGTAGTGAATGCTGTTGATGCCGAAGGGGATTCCGTTTACCGCGGGGTCGGTGTCGGCGCCGGTCACAGCGATTGCGACGTCGCCGCCGCGCACCCGTGCGGTCAGCCCGCCGAAGGTCACCTCGATCGTGGCCCGGTCGGCGGGGTTGGACACCAGCCGGTTGGCCAGCGTATGCGAGCGCCTATCAGCGGCGCCGGAGCGGGTGACCCCAAGATGGGCCAGGCCGGGCCGGCCGAGGTCTTCGATCAGGGCGAGCGGCCCGGTGCGCATGATTTCCAGCGTCGGCGGACGGGAGCGAAGCGACTGGGTGGTGAACTCGGTCGTCATCGCGCCTCCCAGAATTGCACCCACTTGCGGGGCGTCAGCAGCGCCGGATCGGGGCGGTGGACGTCCCACACCACCGCATCGGTCTGCCCGATCAGCGGCCAGCCGCCGGGGGATTCGCGCGGATAGATGCCGCTGAACTCGCCGGCAAACCCGACGGAACCTGCGGGCACCTTGGTCCGCGCCTCGTCCCGCCGTAGGACTTGCAGTCGCGCGTCACCACCGACGAGGTACGCCAACCCCGACGCAGCGCGCCACGGCGTACCGGTATGTGCGGCGACGACGCCCGCCTCGTCGAGTCCGGGGTGTGCCGCCACGTCGGCGAGATCAGCGCCGTCATGGACGACCTCGATCACGACGTCGGCGACGGCCGGCGGTTCGACGGCGTAGGACGGTTCCGCATGCAGCTCCTCGATGCGCTGGCGGATACGGAGGAGGTAGCGACGGCTTTCGACCTTGATCAGCAAGGTGCGTGATGCGGACACGAGGTCCACCACGCCGAGAAGGTCGGCGTCCCGAAGTGCGTCGGCCCATGCGAGCACCTCGGCGGTGCTGTCGAAGTCCAGCAGCAGGGCATGGTCGCCGTAGTCGAGCACTCTTAAACCCATTGCGACGGTCATACATTGAACTTACCGCCGAGTAACCGTCGGCGCCGCAAACTTTCGAGCCTTGCCGGAGGTGCCTTACCAAAGGCTCAGGGTGCCAGCCGGCACCATCATCGAGCCGATATGGTCCCGAATGAGCAACGACATAGGACGCTGCCGGCCGAACGTCCTTCAGTACATCGCCTATTGCTACGGACGAGTTCTGCTCGACTCGAAGTAGGATTGGCTGCGCAATAACCTGGGGGCAAGGGTGCAACAGCTCGGACGATGATCCGCCTCATCATTCCGACCGTGCTGGTGCTGGCCTGTTTTGGCTGACCCCGACAACGCTGTATGTGCACGCGAGTATGACGTTGCCGATTTTTCTACCGTATGTCGTGTTTTCTCACGTGCTTAACAAGGTGTGGCGCCGCCATCGGCTGCGTCAGCACGGCCTCGACCCCTATCTCGTCGACGAACACGTCCGCTCGCGCGACGCCCACATCCGCCGTGCGTACATCGAACGCTGCGGCCCCCCGGCCGCGAACCACGCTCCAAAGACCTGATGCTGTAGAACGAGGCAGCTTAGTGGCCACGATTGCGACCCCGCTCGACGGGACCGGGTTGGGGACCAGTTGGGGACCACACGTTATGCGCGATGGTGAACGATCTGCGCGCCTGTGAACGTCATGCGTGGCCAAAGCGCGGCCGCCAACCGACGGTGACCTGCGGAAATGCGTTACCGCGATTTACTGGGGGTCAAGTGGTCGCAGGTTCAAATCCTGTCAGCCCGACCAGCGTCAGCCCGACCAGGAAAAATTCCCTCTGACCGCGCGACGGTTGTGGCGAAGTTGGGACCATGTGCTGGGGTTGTCTGGGACCAGGTGATGGTCAACGTTGCAAAGGTATCGGCCCGCTCGAAGTCCTCGTAGCGGATCACGCGGGGTCGGCCCTGGCGACGAAGGCGACGAGCGGCGCACAGTCGGCGACCAGCGCCGCGACCTTGTCGACGACGTCGCCGGTCTGCCAGTCCGTCTGGGTCAGGTACTGCGAGACCATGAAGGAGCGTCGGCGCAAGTGCTCTGCCTGCTCATGCCACGGTGGTGTCGGCGCGGACCTTGTCGGTGCGCAGCAGCTTGGCCGTGGCCGCCTTGGCCAGCAGCGCCTCGTTCAACCCGGCGACCGCATCATCCCCGCACCGGGTGGTGATCTTCATCAACGTGGTCGGATGCGGCACCCGGGTACCCAACGGGATCCGGCAAAACCGCTGCCAGGAGATCGAATCGGCCACCTCTCGGCACAACGACTCATGGCCCAGCCGGTAGCGGAACTTCAAAAACATCAACCGTAGATAGGTCTCCATCGGGGATCGATGCCCGACCGATCCGCGCATCGAAACATGCGGCGAACAGCGCGAAGAACACCGGATCATCCAGCAGCGCATCCACCCGACCCAACCCGACCGGCAACACCAACAACTCGGCGGGCAGAATCGAATCCCACAACGTCGGCTGGTCGTTTACAGTTCTGAACACGATGGCCTCGATCCCTTCTAGCCCAAGGGGTTGAGGCCATCCTCTCGTCCAAACACACCCAGTTCAGGGACCGCCACATCCCGACTTTTTCAGGTCGAAGTAGCTAGCGGCCGTACCAGCTGATCTTTTCGGTTTCGAGCGGAAATGACGCGTCCGGGTGATACGGCACGACTCGAGGGGTGTACGCCGCGGGCGGTCGCGGCCCTCTGCATGGCGTCAGCTCCGACGAGCCGAACAGTGTCATCCTCGTCGGGCAGGGTCGTCACCTCGCACTGCTCGTCATCCCACCCGATGCCGACGAACAGGCTGCACGACAACAACTCAACGCGACAGCAGAACGCGCCGACGGCGATGTCGCGGCATACCAGCAGGTCGTGAGGGAGGTGGCAGTCCGGTTGGCCTCTCGCGAGGGGAGCGATGACCCCCAGCGCGTCGAGGAGCTCCGCCGCTGTCAAGTAGCCACCGTCAGCCGCCAATGCCGGGGGCGAGCCCGGGAGGGTGGGACGACTCGCCGTCGGCACAGGGGTGGGTCATGACGTGGTCGAGCAGCGCCTCGAGGCTGGCCGTGGCGAGGCATACGACACTGTCGGCCGCGCCGTAGTACATCCGGATCGTGTCGCCGTCGTCGTCGAGGATCCAGCCGCACGGGAAGACGACATCGGGCACGTCGCCGGAGCGCTCGTAGCTCGCTGACGGACCGAACACCCACTCGTTGCCACGAGCGATCACCCGGGTCGGGTCGTCGCGGTCGAGCAGCGCGAGCCCGAGACGGTAGATGGCTCCCGACGCGGTCGTGCGGACGCCGTGGTAACAGAGGAGCCACCCGGCGTGGGTCTGCATCGGCGGAGGGCCCAGGCCCACCTTGTTGGCGTCCCACCACCCGCCGCGACGGGCCGGTAGCAGGACCTTAGCGTCGCCGAAGTGGCGGAGATCGGGACTCCACGACAGCCAGATGTGCGCTCCGATTCCCGGCATCTGTGCCGACGGCCGGTGGATCAGCGCCCACCGGCCGTCGAAGGTGGTCGAGAACAACGCAGCGTCCTTATTCTCGGGGGACTGGAGGACGCCGCGACGGTCGAAGTGCACGAAGTCGCGTGTGGATGCGAGCAGGATCAGCGGTCCAGTGGTGGAGAAGCCGGTGTACACGATGAGGTACTCGTCGCCGACCCGGGTGATCCGTGGGTCCTCGATACCCCAGGCCTCCTCCGAGGTCGAGGTCTGCGCGAACATTCCCCGATCGTGCTCCACGCTCCAGTTGCTGTAGCCGTCGGGGCTTCGGGCGACCACCAGGTGGGACAGGCCGGTGCGGTCCTCCACCCGCAACAGCAGGAGGGTCTCGCCTTCGAAGACCGTCGCACCGGGGTTGAACACGGCGTTGACCATCCGTGGCACGTCACCGGCGGTGATGATCGGATTGTCGGGATGGCGCAGGAACATCTCGGGCGGGTCACCCCGCGACGGCGCGAGCCGGTCGGCGGGGGTCATGCGACGAAGACCTGGGCCCGGGGGGAAGCCACCTCATGCGCTCGTCGGAGTGCCGTGAGGAACGCGATGGTCGACTCGGCGCCCTGGTTGACGTTGGGCCCGTCGACCTGCAGCCCGTCGAAGGATCCGCCGGTTCGACGGTCGAACATGGCGACGCCGAGGTCGTTTCGACCGGTGAACCACTGGGCTGACCGGATCGTCACTTCGGCCCAGTCGGCCTCGCCGGTCACGGTGAACGCCCGCGCCGCGGCATCGGCCATGGCGCCCGCCTCGATCGGTTGCTGGTCGAACGCTGGTCGCGGTTCGCCGGCGGTCCAGCCATGGGTCGGCGTGAAGCTGAAGTGACCCTCGGGCGCCGTCTCCTCGGCGACGAGCCAGTCCAGGAGCCGCAACCCCGTCCGCTCGAATCTGGTGTCGTTGAGCATCGCTCCCGCCGCCAGCAGGCATTCGGGCAGCAGCGCGTTGGCGTAGCGCAAGCGCGCCTCGGGCCAGTGCCGGTGGCCGGTCGCCTGCTGGAGCATCGTCGCGGCGTCGCCGAGCAGCTCGGCGGCGTGGGGTTGGTCGGGGTCGTCGGCGAGCGCGGCCGCAGCGCCGAGTGCGGCGTACGCCATGGCGTGGGGCCACGGTGAGCGAAACGAGGTCGTCTTCGAGAACAGTTCCTGAGCCCCTTCGGTGACGTGGCGGGGCGCAGTCGACGCGGCGGCGACACCCAGGCCGAAGATCGCACGGCCACAGGCGTCGTCGGAGACGTCGCGGTCGGTGAACCGGCGGTCGTGACCCATGCGCAGCGCGAATCGTCCGCTGCCCAGGTGCAGGCGCCGCAGCAACGCCAGGTAGATCTCGCTAAGCCGGTCAGCAGCGGGGTCGTCCCAGCGGCAGGTCAGGGCCAGCGCGCGCCCGGCATCGTCGCTGCAATAGCCGTGCCCTCGGCGGGGCATCGCTGCGCGGGCGTGCTCGAAGAGCCCGGTCTCATCGGTCATCCGGACCAGGTGCCGCAGGTCGGGCATCGGCAGGTTCATGCCGCCATCCGATTGGCGAGTACGTCGTCGATCACCGCGAGGTACCGCTTCGCGACGACAGGCCAGCGCAAACCCGCGCCCACGCGGGCGGCCTCCTGGTGCATTGCGTGGGCAAGGTCGGGCCGCGTGAGGATCCGGCGCAGCGCATCGGCCATCGCCTCGTCGTCGCCGTGGCGCACGAGCAGGCCTGCCCCCGATGCCAGCGCTTCGACAGCGTGGGGGAACCTCGTGGCGACGACCGGCTTGCCCGCAGCGAGGGCCTCCACCAGGACCCCGGAGGTGACCTGGTCGCGGGAGTCGTAGGGCAGGAGCACGATGTCGGCGCTGCGGATCAGCGCGGCCAACGACGAGACAGGGCGGTACGTGCCGTCGAAGACGACGCGGTCGGCGATGCCCAGCTCGACGGCGGATCGCGCCAGCATCTCCCGGTAACGTTCCCCCTGAGCCGCTCGGACCTTGGGATGGGTCTCCCCGGCGATGAGATACGTCGGCGTCGGGGTCAGGTCGCCGAGTCTGGCCATCGCCGCGACGCCGTGCTCGAGGCCCTTGCCAGGTCCGACCAATCCCCAGCTCAGCACCAGCGGCTTGTCATGGTGGTGGCGCTGCTCGCCGGTGCCGGGCTCGGTCCAGGCGCCGTGGGGGATCACGAGGACCCGCTCCGGATCGTTGATCGCGTAGTTGCGGAGCCGGAAACGCGCCGCCTCGGTCTGCGTGACCGTCACATCGGCTAGCTCGATGACCTCCTCGAGCACCACACGTTGGTGCGCGGTGGGATCGGCGAGGACGGTGTGGAGCACCACGATGCTGGGGGTCGTCGTGGTCCGCAGCAGGTCGAGGACCTCGTCGCCGTCGGGTCCCCCGTAGATCCCGTACTCATGCTGGAGGATGACGAGGTCGACATCCTCGACGGTGTCGCGCACCTGATCAAACGACGCCGCGTCGCCGGCGATCCAGTCGACCGTGGCTCGTGCCGCACCGCTGGTCGGTTCGTTCGGCTGGATGAGGCGGATGACCACGGGTTCAACTGCGCGGCCCGCGTGGCTGATCGAACGCGCCATCGACTCGGTGAATGTCGCCAGGCCGCACTGTGTCGGCGGGAAGGTCCCCACGAAGGCGATGCGAAGTGCCTCTTCCCGGTCGGCATCGCCGCCTCTTAATGGCACGGGCAATCGGGCCAACACCACGTCACGCTCCATTTCCGTCCGCCTGTCCTGCATCCTGACGGTCGACGTGACGTGGGACCAGGGACAAAGGTCCCGACAATTGACTCACTTTCATAGTAGCCCGCCGACGAGCTCCACCCGCGGGCCGCCGATACTCTCCACTATTGGGGTGCGAGTCGTGACTGACGCCGTCATTCGCCTCCTGGACCCTGCGCACTAACTCCTACGGCGCGGCCGGTCCGCTGTCGCCTTGAGCGCTCGTTCGATAATCGGCGTCAGGTGCCGCTAAAGCGACAGTGGTTGCTCGTGTCAACCAGCCACTGCCACGCTTCATCATGAAGACCCGGCACGCGTCATCCGATGAATCGATGGACGGAAGGATTCGAAGTGATGAGCGACCAGCTCGGTATCGGCGTTGTCGGTTGTGGCGGCTTCGGGCTGTTCGCGCTGCAGCAGTTCGTGCAGGTTCCTGGAGTGCGGCTGGCTGGAATGGCGAGCACCGCCCGGGCGGCCGCCCTGGCAGCGGCGCAGCGTTATGGGCTCGAGGACGTCATCGATGTCGATCGCCTACTCGAATTACCGGCGGTCGATTTGGTCTACATTTCCACGCCGCCGTTTCTGCATTACGAGCAATCCAAGCTGGCACTCGCAGCGGGCAAACACGTCATTTGCGAGAAGCCGCTCGCGCTGACGGTCGAACAAGCGGACGAACTGGTGGGGCTCGCGCGGCGACAGGACCGGTTGCTCGTCGCGAACCTGATGCAGCGGTACAACCCGTTGTTCGACATCGTCGGCCAGGTCATCGATCGCCAGCCGCTTGGCGACTTCCTGCACGGCTACTTTGAGAACTACGCCTCCGACGAGAATCTTCCGCCGGAGCATTGGTTCTGGGATCGTGAGAAGAGCGGCGGAATCTTTGTCGAGCATGGCGTGCATTTCTTCGACATGCTGACGGGTTGGCTGGGCGCCGGTGAAGTCGTTTCCGCGCAGGCCAGTCGCAGATCCGACGGCTGCGAGGACCAGGTGCAATGCACGGTGCGCTACCCGGGCGGCGCGCATTTCAATTTTTACCACGGCTTTCATCAGCCGGGGCGTTTGGATCGCCAGGAGCTTCGACTCGTCTTCGAACGCGGCGACATGCTCCTGCAAGGTTGGGTGCCAACGAGTGTCCGCATTCATGCGGTGGCCAATGAGTCGCAGACGCGCGAACTGAGCGAACTATTTCCCCACGCGCGGATCGACGTGCTGAAGACTTATGGCCCGCGCGAGCGCGCGTTCTATTCGCACGGACATCAGCACGACGTCTACCAACAGTTCGAGCTTCACTGGGAAGGTCTGCAGAAGATGCCGCTGTACTGCGAACTGCTGCGTCGCATGATGACAGATCAGGCGGCGTGGATTCGCGACCGCGGGCACCAGCGAAAGGTCAACGAGCAGAACGGCCGCGACTCGGTCGCGATGGCCTGCGTGGCCGATACGCTCGCGCGCCATCCAAGCGCGTAAGGCATGGAGACCGGGCATCGCGGATAACAAGCCGACGTTCGTTTCGCCGCGGGTGGGTTCCTTTGGTTGGGTGCCTGATCGTGGTGATCGGGGTCGGCGTTGGGGGTCAGTGAGGGTGACCGGCGGCTGGTCGGGGCAGGTCGAGGCCGCGCACGTCGATCAGTCTGGTGATCGGGTCGGTTGCGGTGATGATCCCCACGACGTGACCGGCGTCGACGACGAGCACGCGGGCGCCGGTGTTCGGTGTCAGCCGCTCCACTAGCGCGGTGAGCGGCTCGTGCGGTTCGGCGGTGGGCACTTGATGCAGTGGAATGGCGGCGTCACGCACCAACGTGGTGGCTCGTGCGTCGGGTGCGACGGCGCGTAGTTGCGTCAGGGTGATCAGTCCGGTGATCGACCCGTCGGGGCCCTCGACCGGATAGGCCGAGTGGCGGTCGCCCAGCAGGTAGCGGTGGATGAAGTCCTCCACGGTGATCCAGCCCGCGGCGGTGCGCGGATGGGCGGTCATCGCGTCGGCGACGCGCACCCCCGCTAGGGACTGCCGGGCCAATACCTGGTTCTCCTCGGTGCGGGCCGCGGTGAGCAGGAACCAGCCGATGAACGCCATCCACACGCCGCCGACCAGCGAGCCCGCCACGAATTGCAGCAGGCCCAGTCCGATCAGGATGAACCCGAGGATGCGCCCGCCGCGGGCCGCGCCAACGGCGGCGCGCACCGGATCGCTGTGGCGGCGCCACAGGTAGGCACGCAGGATGCGGCCGCCATCCAGTGGTGTGCCCGGCAACAGGTTGAACAGTCCCAGCAACAGGTTGATGCCCGACAGCCACGAGGCGACACCGACCACGATCGGCGTGACCCCGAGCGCGTGCAGGCCGGCGGCCGCGCCGGCAAACAGTGCTGCCAGGGCCAGGCTGGTCAGCGGACCCGACACCGCAACCCGGAATTCTGTTTTCGGGGTCTTGGCGTCGTTGCCGAGGCTCGCGATGCCCCCGAGCATCCACAGCGTCACCCCTGACACCGTGATGCCCGCGCGCCGCGCCACGACCGCATGGGTTAGTTCGTGGGCCAGCAGCGACGCCAGCAGCAGCACCGCACCAATCACCCGGCCAGCCAGTAGGCCGCCGCGGAACGGCCCGGCGCCACGTGCGGCAGCGTGGACGCCAAGCTCCACGTGAACAACCACAAGATCACCAGCACGCTCCAGTGGACACTCACCGGAAACCTGGACACCTTTCCCAGCCGGATGTGCTCGCTCATGTGGAACCTCCAATGATCCTGTCGGACAGGCCCTTCCTGCGTTGAATGGCTCAACGGCGTCGGATGTACAACGCGAGCCAAGACGCCGTGTCGCCGACCGGATCGTGTCAACTGTGAAGACGGCCCCGGAGTATTCGGGTGAAATCTCCGGGGCCGTCGGGTTGGATCGTCTACTTGGCGGCCTCGACCTGAACCTGAATGCGCTTTTCCGCCGGTGCGGTTTCGGGCACCGGCACCGACACGGTGAGAATGCCCTTGTCGTAGGTGGCTTTGATGTCGTCTTCCTTGGCGCCGGCCGGCAGCGAGATCGAGCGGACAAAGGAGCCGTAGCTGAACTCCGAGCGCCCGTTGGTCTCCTTCTTCTCGGTACGCTCGGCCTTGATCGTCAATTGGCCGTCATGCACGGTGATGTCGACGTCCTTGGCCGGATCGATGCCGGGCATCTCGGCGCGTACCACATAGTGGCCGTCTTCGATCTCGTCCTCCAGCCGGATCAGATGGCTGTCCAACATCGGGCGTAACGCCGGCCAGGAGGGAAACCCGGTGAACAGTTCAGAAATGTCGGGCAGCAGCGAGCGTGGTCGGTGCTGCGCGGGAAGTTTGGTCATGATGCCCCCGTCGAGAGAGTAATCGTTGTCAGATGTGCTCCTCGATCCGAGCACCGGGGAGCGGCCGGCACTAGGGTCTGAAGTCCCCTGCGCCGGAGGACCGTTCGTCGGAGGCAGGCAACGGCGCCGATGCCGACAGCCAGCGGTGTCGCACCGCCGCCAACGCCGGCCCGGACGCACCACGGCAGGGCAGGTGACCAAAGCCCCGAGGCCACGGTGCCGTTCGTCGCTATCGTCCGGCGAGGCGGCGGCGCAGGATCGACTAGTCCGCACCGACTCACCAGGGCCACTTGGGGGACGAAAGAGGGGGTCATGAAGTCGCTGATCGTTTGTGTTTCGACCTCGAACGGCAACACCCGCCGCGTGGCCGATCGCATAGCTGAAGTGCTGAATGCCGAGGTCGTCGAGCCCGAGGCGGTCGACCTCGCCGCGCTGCATGAGTACGACCTCGTCGGCTTCGGGTCGGGCATCTACTTCAACGCGGTGCATTCGAGGTTGCGGCGGCTCATCCGTCGCCTGCCCCATGTTGATGGCGGCCGCGCGTTCACCTTCTTCACCAGCGGCGGTCCCGAGCTCCCCCTGGTGGGCTACAGCCGACCGATCCGTCACCAGCTCGCGTCGACGGGCTTCGATGTGCTCGATTCGTTCTCCTGCCGCGGCCTCGACACGGTCGGCCCGCTGCGGTTCATCGGCGGTGTCAACAAAGGACGGCCGAACGACCGCGACCTCGATCGTGCCGCGGCGTTCGCGCTGCGCCTACGGGAGCGGGTCGCGCGCTCGAAGAGCGCTTCCTAACTAATGGCAAGCGCAGAGCGCGCTGCCCTCGTCCTTGAACTGGTCCGGGGACTCGTCGCCGAGGTCCACCCGCACGCCTCGCGGCTCACCGTGTCGCTCGACAGCTCGTTCGAAGACCTGGGTATCGGCAGCCTGGAGCTGGTTGAGCTGCTGCTGCGGGTCCAGGACGCGTTCGGAGTCACGCTGCCCTCGGGCCTCCTGGCTCGTGCTGAGACACCGCGCGACCTCCTGCAGGCCGTCACCCGGAGCCCCGCCCGACTGAGCGAGGACATCGGCGTTGTCTCACCGCCGGCCACGGCGGCGGGCAGCCGGGCACCGGCGGCCGCGTCGACCCTGATCGACGCCCTCGACTGGCACGTGGGCGCCACCCCCGAGCGAACGCACATCCGCATCCTCGGCGAGTCGGGGAGCCCCGAGGACGTGACCTACGGGGAGCTCCACCATGAGGCGGCTGCCGTGGCGGCGGGGTTGCTGGCCCACGACGTGCTGCCCGGCGACACGGTCGCCATCATGTTGCCCACCAGCCGGGCGTACTTCGTCACCTTCGCCGGCGTGGTCCTCGCCGGCGCGGTGCCCGTACCCATCTACCCGCCAGCGCGGCCTTCCCAGCTGGCGGATCACCTGCGTCGCCACGCCCGCATCCTCGCCAATGCCCGTACCGCGCTGCTCGTCACCGTGCCCGAGGCCGTCCCTCTTGGCCATCTCCTGCGCTCGAACGTCGAAAGCCTGCGCCAGGTCCTCGTCCCCGAATCCCTCATGGGCGCAACAAGCGGTGCCCTTCCTCAACCCCGGTCCGCCGACCTGGCGCTGGTGCAGTACACCTCGGGAAGCACCGGCCAGCCCAAAGGGGTGGCGCTCACGCACGAGAACCTGCTGGCCAACATCCGGGCGATGGGCCACGCCGCGGCAGTGTCGGGGGCGGACACGTTCGTCAGTTGGCTGCCCCTGTACCACGACATGGGTCTGATCGGCGCGTGGCTCTCGAGCCTCTATTTCGGCATACCGCTGGTGGTGATGGGCCCCCAGGTGTTCCTGACCCGCCCGTCGCGATGGCTGTGGGCGATCCACGCCAACCGGGGCACGATCTCAGCCGGGCCGAATTTCGCCTACGAGCTCTGCCTCGCCAAGGTCGACGACGCCGAGCTCAATGGACTCGACCTGAGCTCGTGGCGGTTGGCCTTCAATGGCGCCGAGCCGGTCAGCCCCGCGACGATCGAGCGGTTCACCGAGCGATTCGCCCCCTACGGCTTGCGGCGAGACGCGATCGCGCCGGTGTACGGGCTGGCCGAGTCCTCTGTCGGGCTGGCGTTCCCGCCGCTTGGGCGGGGCCCGCTCATCGACCGCGTCGACCGCGACACGTTCGTGCGTTCAGGGCGTGCCGACCCGGCCGAGCCGGGCGCGCCGGACCCACTTCGTTTCGTCGCCTGCGGCCAACCGCTGCCAGGCCACGAGATCCGCATCGTCGACGTCACCGGCAACGAACTGGGCGACCGCCGTGAGGGTCGCATCGAGTTCCGCGGCCCGTCGGCGACCGCTGGCTACTTCCGCAACGCCGACGCGACGCGCTCGCTGTTTCACGACGACTGGCTCGACACCGGCGACCTCGGCTACGTGGCCGACGCCGACCTGTACGTCACCGGTCGGGTCAAGGACGTGATCATCCGGGCCGGCCGCAACCTGCACCCCGATGAGCTCGAAGAGGCGATCGGCAATCTCGCCGACATCCGCAAGGGGTGTGTGGCCGTGTTCGCCTCTCCGGACACCCATGGGGGTGTCGAGCGGCTCGTCGTGATGGCCGAGACCCGAGCGACCGGCGACGAGGCGACCGCCGTGTTGCGATCCGAGATCGTCTCGACGACGGTGGACCTGCTCGGCGTGGCCCCCGATGACGTGGTCCTGGCGCCACCTCGCACCGTCCCGAAGACTTCGAGCGGCAAGATCCGGCGGGCGGCGAGCCGGGAGATCTACGAGGAGGGGAGGATCGGTGCCCGACCGCGGGCGCTGTGGTGGGAGTTGGCTCGCCTCCGGCTCCGCGGAGCTGTGCCGTCGTTGCGCCGCGCCCGTCGCGCGGCGGCCGCAGTCGCGTTCGCTGTCTACACGTGGGTGCTGCTCGCGGTCCTCGCGGTGCCGGTATTTGTCCTACTCGCGCTGCTCCCGCGGGTGCAGTGGCGCTGGCAGATGGTCTGTGGGTCGGTCCGGCTCCTGGCCCGCCTCACCGGGACGGCGGTTACCGTGCATGGGTTCGACCACCTCCCTCGCCGGCCCTCGATCGTCGTGGCCAACCATCCGAGTTGGCTCGACGCGGTCGTGCTCGCCACGGTGCTGCCACCCTCTTTCCGCTTCGTCGCCGGCGAGGTGCTCGAGCGCCAGGTGCTGAGCGGGTTCGTGCTCAAGCGGCTCGGCAACGTGTTCGTCGAACGACACGAGCGCGAGCACGGCGTGGCCGACACCGCCCACCTCGTCGCCCTGGTCCGAGCCGGGCAGTCGCTCGTGATATTCCCCGAGGGCCACCTGGCCCGCGCCCCAGGGTTGCGGCCCTTCCACATGGGCGCATTCGTCGCCGCCGCCGAGGCCGGCGTACCGGCGCTCCCCCTCGCCATCCGCGGGACACGGGCGATGTACCGGCCCGAGCACCGCTTTCCGCGACGGGGAGCGGTCGACATCGCCATCGGTCAGCCAGTCGAGGCTATGGGCACAGACTGGGCTGCCGCAGTCCAGTTGCAGCGCGCCGCGCGGGAGGCCGTCCTGCGCCTCTCCGGGGAACCCGACGTCGAATGAGCGCATCGATCGGCTCGCCGTGGTCCGCCGGGGCGTGCAGCGGCGTCGTTTTGCCAGGAACCGGCGGAGCCGGGCCAGCGGCCAGGTGTTGATCACTTCGTCGGCTCCCACCCAGCCACGCTGGCCGACGGCGACGCCGTAACGGGTGTAGTCCAGATGCGGGACTGCATGAGCATCGGTGTCGATCGCGAAGGCGACCAGGACATCGAAGCCGGCGAGGAAGTCGTCGTCCCAGTCCAGGGAGCCGTCCGCGGCGATATTCAGTTCGGAGCCGTGCAACACCGCGATCCGGTGGCGGCGGGCCGCCCGCGCGCGACGATCAACATAGGGCATCAAAACCTCCTCGCGGACCCATCCAGAGTCACCGCCCTACGAGAGGAGGCATTAGGCCCTGATGTCGCCGGTCTGAGGATCTTTGGCCCTCAGCCGATCCGGATGCTCAACCGTGGGTTCGCTCGCTACGGGTGGACTACCAGTAGATCGTCGGGTCCCGCCACGACGTGGGTCCCGAACCGGCGGCTGATGTGCTCGATCGTGGCGCGCAGCCATTCCGCGTCGGTGCGCGCAACGCGCTCGAGTCGCATCCGCCGCACGCGCAGCGGAACTATCTGCAGCGCGGCCAGGTCAGCGCGGCCGGGATCGATCGAGATCAGATAGAGCAGTCGCAGGTCGGGGCGGTAGGACTCGTGGCCGCCGATGCCTTCGTAATCGTCGATGACGTCGCCGCAGCCGTACAGGATCGGTCTGCCACGGTAAATCTCGATCGGCCGGGGATGGTGTGAGGAATGCCCGTGCACGATGTCGATGCCGGCGTCGATCAACCGGTGCGCGAACTGGATTTCGCTCAATCCCACACCGTAGCCCCAATTGGATCCCCAATGCACCGACACGATCGCGACATCGCCGGTGCGCTTGTGCGCCAGGACCTTTGCCGCGACGTCGTCGGCGCCAGCACGGGCCGACGGATCCCAGATCAGCCACACGCCAGGGGTATCGCGGTGCGCCGCCCACGATTCGGGAACCCCACTGGATTTCGTGGCAACCGAGCCGATGACCACGCGGTGTTCACCGTGGCAGGTCACCGCTGCCGGGCGGTGTGCGGTTTCCAGATCAGCTCCCGCCCCGATACCGCAGATACCCGCCGAGGTGAGAGCGTCGAGGGTGTCGGCAAGCCCACGGCGGCCGAAGTCGAGAATGTGGTTGTTGGCCAGGGCGCAGACGTCGGGCCGGATCGCGGTCAGTGCCGCGAGATTGTCCGGGTGCATCCGGTAGTGAATAGCTTTGCGGTCGGCGAATTCACCATCGGCGGTGATCGTGGTCTCCAGGTTGATCAGCCGAACGTCGGGAGCAAGGTCCTCGAGGATCGCCGGCACGTCACCCCAGGGCCACCTCCAGTCGACGGGACGGGGGATCGGACCGTTGGCCCGTTCGGCCAGTCCGACATAGCGGCGGGCATCATCGACATAGGGCTCACGCAATGCCGGGTTCCCCGGATGCGCAAGAATCTGATCGACGCCGCGACCGAGCATGACGTCACCGCCCAGCAGCACCGTCGCCGCGTCAGAATCACCGGCCACGTTCAACCCCCCGCCGCGACAACCGACACCCTTCACCACGAGCAGTACTCGGATCTTCCCGTCGGAATCCTCCCGAGGGCGGAATACCCAGGTTACGATGGTAGGTCGACCAGGCGTGCCGGGCAGGCGGTTATGTCGAAATGACGGCGATGGCATTGTCGCCCCTGACGGCGGTGCCCGGGGGCTAGGATCAGCGGACGACAGCCCGGCCGCGGCCATTCGAAGATCGCCGGCAGATCCGCGCGCCACAACACCGCACGCAACTCACCCAACGGCACGGCCCGCACCCGCACCCGCACCCGCACCCGCACCCGCACGGATAAACCCTCATGGCACGAGGCGACCGATCGCTGAAGAATCGCGTCACACGGCAGCTGGTACGAGCGCAGTCGAGCGGCCACATGCCCTCGCCGCCCCTGATCATGTTTTCGAACCGATTCTCGTCACATCGGAGTAGGCCGTCATCGGCTCGAACGACTGGCCCTCGCAGTGGGGCCTGTGGCTACGCCCGGCCGACCGGGCGAGTGCCAGAGCGTAATTCAGGAGACCACCTACTGGTCGGCCACCGGCAGTGATTGACCTGCAGGCCGGCGCGGCCCCCGGCGGGCAGGGCTGGCGGCGGGCGCGGACGCTGCTGGCCGGCCCGTTGGGACCGTTGGTGGGCGGGCAGAGTCTCGGGCAATTCGCCGACGCGCTGGCCCAGATCACATTCGCGCAGTTCGTGTTGTTCGACATCGCGCACGGCGCGACTCCGGCCCGAATCGCCGCGGTGCTTGCGGTGACCCTGCTCCCGTTCAGCGTGGTCGGGCCGGCCGCGGGCGTCGTGATCGACCGTTGGGATCGACGCCGCACCCTGATCGTGGTGTCCGCGCTGCGGGCTGCGCTGGCCATCGCCGGGATCGCGACGATCGCGACCCAGTCGACTACCGCGGCCTATATCGGGGTGCTGGTTCTACTGTCCTCGTCCCGGTTCGTGCTAGCGGCCAAGGGTGCCGCGCTGCCCCGAACGGTCCCCCACGCCCACCTGGTCACCGGCAACGCCGTGTCCTCCCTGGCCGGGATGACCGCTTCTTTCCTCGGCGCGGTTGGCGGGGCGCTGATCGTCGGCCGGTCGACCGCGACGGGATTCTCACTGGCCGCGATCTTCTATCTGGCAGCAGCCGTCGTGTTCACCCGGCTGCCAGACGTCGGTGGCCGACAGCAGGTGATGGTGCTGTCCCGGTTGCGACGCCTTGCCGGGGAACTCGCCGAGGGGGTGCGCACCGCGGCGGGCGTCCCCGCTCTCCGCTGGCCCCTGCTGGCCGTCGCGGCCCACCGGTTGCTCCTGGGGGCCGGTTTCGTGGTCTTGGTGCTGATCGCCGATGCCCGTTATCACCTGCAGATCTCGGGGTATGGCGTGGCGCTGGGCGCAACGGGGCTGGCTGCGTTCGCCGGAACGCTGGCCGCGCCGCCGTTGGCGCGCCGGTACTCCCCCGGTGTACTAGTGCCCGCCGCGTTCCTGCCGGCCGGCGCCGCGGCCTACGTCGGCGGCCTGTTCCCGTCGTTGGTTGTGCTGGTGTGCTGCGTGAGCGTGGTGGCCTTCGCTTTCCAGATACTGAAGATCTCCGTGGACGCGTTGGTCGGCGGCACCGCCCCTGACGCGGTGCGCGGTCGCGTGTTTGCCGTCTACGACGTGCTGTACAACGTGGCGTTCGTCGTCGCCGGACTGGCCATGGTCCCGCTGTGGCGGGTCGGCCGGGAGCGTTTGTTTCTGTGGCTGATCTCGGCCGGTTTCGTCCTCGGCTGGGTGCTGGTCGGCGTGGCGATGCTCGGCTGGAGGTGGCGGCGATCCCCGCGCCAACGGCGTTTTCCCGGGCGCACAGCGGCGTTGGTTGTCGGCGCGTTGCCCGTGCTTGCCTTTCCCGCGCCGTCCTGGTGGTGGCTCGCGTGGGCCGGCGTCGTCCCGCTGCTGCTGGTGGTGCGCGCCGCCCCGACCGCGCGGGAGGGTGGTGTGCGGGCGTGGGTTGGTCTTGCCGGGTTCGTGCTGTCCACGCAGTATTGGCTGCTGCCCGCTACCGGCCCGCTGCTGGCAGTGATGGCCGCGGGCATCGGCGCGTTATGGGTGCCATGGGGGTGGGCCACGCAGCGACTGTTGTCGGGCCCGGTCACCACTGGCCGCATGTTGGCTGCGGTGACGGTGTTGCCCAGTGCCTGGGTGATGGCCGAGGCGGTGCGGTCCTGGCAAAGCCTGGGCGGCCCGTGGGCGTTGCTGGGCGGGTCGCAGTGGAACCAGCCCGCCACACTGGCCTCGGCCTCACTCGGCGGGGTATGGCTGACGAGTTTCCTTCTCGTCGCGGTGAACACCGCGATCGCGGGCGTGATCCTGGGACGGGGCGTGTCCGTGCGGATTCTCGCACTGGGGGTTGCGCTTGGATGTGCCGGAATCGGCCCGGCATGGTTCCTGCTGGGACCTGCACCTCCGGTCGGTTCGACGGTACGGGTGGCGTTGGTGCAGCCGGGCGACATCGCCGACTCCGCGCGCCGTCAGGCGGCCGGCGCCGCCCTCACCGCGACCCTGGCGGGCCAGCGGGCGGACCTGGTCGTCTGGGGAGAGAGCAGCGTTGGAGTCGATCTCGCCATCCACCCCGACGCCGCGGAGAACCTGGCGCAGCTGTCCCGGCGGGTCGGCGCGGACCTGCTGGTCAACGTCGACGCACCCGCTGCGACCGGGGGAATCTACAAGTCGTCCGTCCTCATCGGACCGAACGGGCCGGTGGGCGCCTACCGGAAAGTCCGGCTGGTGCCCTTCGGCGAGTACGTGCCCCTGCGCCCGCTGCTCGGCTGGGTAACCGCCCATACCAAGGCAGCAGCCGAGGACCGGCGGCGCGGCGGCGCACAGGAGGTACTGCACGCCGGCTCGCTCACCATCGGACCGTTGATCAGCTTCGAAGCGACCTTCTCCGACCTCCCCCGCCGCGCGGTGCAACTCGGCGCCCAGATGCTCGTATACCAGAGTTCCACCTCGACGTTCCAGGGGAGTTGGGCGCAGCCGCAGTTGGCCAGCCAGGTTGCGATACACGCCGTCGAGGTGGGCCGCCCGGCGGTGCACACCGGGTTGTCCGGCGACAGCGCGGCCTTCGACGCGCGGGGCCGCCAACTCGCCTGGTGCGCGTCCAGATACCGCGGCACGATCGTGGTGGATGTTCCGCTCGGATCGATCACCACCGCCTACCAGCGGCTGGGGGATTGGGTTCTGGCGCTGGCCTTTTCGATCCTCGCAGGCGCCGGCGCCCTGGCGGCGCTACGGTCCGGCGGCCAACCGGGCCCGGGCCGGGCGCGCCAAGGCTAGTGGGCGAAAAGCGCCCATCGGTCAACCTACCGCTGCCCGGCAACCGTTGGCACGCTCCTACATCTTCGAGCTGCGCCGAGGATCGTCGCCGCATTCCCGCCCGGACGATTCCCGGCAGCGTCGCCACGTCGGCGACCTGAGCCAGCGCCATATCCCCGTGTTCGTCAGGTAGCGACGACCTCGACGCGAACACGATCCCGGGCACCCGCATGGCGCCCTCTTGCTCTATCCGGAACCGGTATGGGGTCTCCTCGATGACCTTCGGCCGAGCATCGATCAGACGTCAGGTGTTACCGCGCAGCGCCAGCCCTCTTGACCATGGGAGAAGCGAAGCTCGTTGCGCGTTAACGCCTTTGGCACGGCACCGACTTGGGCCAGCGTGCTTGCGTCGACCATCGTGAAGTCGACGTCGACGCCGCCGTCTGTGCCTGTCAGAGTGAGATTAACCTGCGCCTCGCCGGCGGTGTCCAGTGAGTAGATGGCTTCCTCGAGCACGGCGACGAGCAGGTCGTCGTGGCTTGTCACCGGTCAGCCTGCGCCGGCACGTCCGCTGCGGATGAGCCGGCCATGTATCCAGAAGGCTCTCGACGGTGCTGAGCATCGCTTGCCTGATGCAGCCGGCGCGGTTGGGTGCCCACGCCGCGATACGCAGATCCGCCGTATGCGGCACGGTCACATGACCCGATCTGTTGTGCGCCATGGCTCTTCAGCGGACTACCGTCCCCGGGCAGGGCTCAAGTGGTCGACGAACCAGTCGCGGGCCAGCGCAGCGACTTTCTCGAGTGTGCCGGGTTCTTCGAATAGATGGGTGGCGCCGGGAACCACAACGAGCTCGCATTCGCCGGGAATCGCGGCCCGTGCTCGTCGATTCAGTTCCAGCACCACGTCATCGCGTCCGCCCACGATCAGCAGCGTCGGCGCGCGGACTTTGGTCAGCGACTCGCCCGCGAGATCCGGCCGGCCGCCGCGGGAGACCACCGCGCTTATCTTCACGCTGGGATTGGTGGCCGCGACGAGGGCCGCGCCCGCTCCCGTGCTGGCGCCGAAGTAGCCGACCGGCAGGGATGCGGTGTCGGGTTGGCCGGCCAGCCAGCCGGTGACATCGACCAGCCGGCGTGCCAGCAGCTCGATGTCAAAGACGTTGGCGCGGTTGCGTTCTTCGTCCGGGGTGAGCAGGTCAAACAGCAACGTGGCGATTCCGGAACCATTCAGCACGTCGGCGACGTAGATGTTGCGCGCGCTGAACCTGCTGCTGCCACTGCCGTGAGCGAAGACGACGACGCCGCTCGGGTGCTCCGGGATCGTCAGGTGCCCGGCCACCACCACCGGCCCGGCCGCCACTTCGACCTCCTCATCGCGCAGCGGCGGGTCGGCGGCACTCGTGCTGGCGGCGACACCCCGAAAACCGTCGCGGGCCCGAGCCAGCAGTGCGATCACCTCGTCGTCACAGGTCTGGGTGAAGACGCGATAACCCTGCCCCACCGCGAAGAAGAACGCGGGCGTCTCCAAACACACCACGTCATCGGCGTACCCGGCGAACGTCTCGACGATGTCGTCCGGGCCGATCGGAACCGCCAACACGACCCTGCTCGCGCCCTGAGCGCGAGCGACCTGACACGCCGCCTTAGCGGTCGCTCCGGTCGCGATGCCATCGTCGACCAGTACGGCGACTCGCCCCGCCAGCGAGATCGGGTCACCCCCGCGGCGGAAGCGTTCCGACCGGCGTTGCAGCTCAACCCGCTGCTCGCCTTCGACTGCGTCCATGTCATCGCTGCCAAGGTCCGCCGCACGCACAACGGAGTCGTTGATCACCCGCACGCCGCCCTCACCGATGGCGCCGAAGGCCAGCTCGGGCTGAAATGGCACGCCGAGCTTGCGCACCACAAGAACGTCCAGCGGCGCCTGCAGCGCCTTGGCCACCTCGAACGCCACCGGCACCCCACCCCGTGGCAGGCCAAGCACAACGACGTCCTCTCCACGCAAGAAATCCATACGCTGGGCCAATCGACGTCCGGCGTCGACACGATCCTCGAACAGCTTCATTCCCAGAGCGTGTCTCGCGGAACGGCTCGCTGATAAGAGAACTAGGTCCTTCATCCGGCGGATCGCCACCAGTGCCTGCCGGGCAACCCGTTCACTCTTGTCGTGGAGCCGGATCACCGGCACGCCCGCGACCTCGCAGTGGCGGGCGACGTCTTGAAGTACGTCTCCGGAAGCTGTCAACCTGAATGAGGCACCGTCGAGCGGTATTTAGTGAGTGGCCTCCTCTGGCTGGTCGGGTGGGTTGATCCACGAGCCGGTGGGCAGGGGTGGCGGCTCGGGCGGCTTGCGGATGAACCGTTCGGGGTGCACCCGGTATGCGTCGGTGAGCACGACGGCGCGCTTGTCGCGGACGGCCTTGGCGGTGCCGTAGTGGATGTCGGCGGGAGTGTGCAGGCCCAGCCCGCCGTGGCGGTGATCGTCGTTGTACCAGGCGAAGAAGGTCTGGCAGTGCCGGCGGGCGGCCTCGATGGAGTCGAAGCGGCCGGGGAAGTCGGGCCGGTATTTCAGGGTCTTGAACTGGGATTCGCTGAACGGGTTGTCATCGGAGACGTGCGGGCGGCTGTGCGACTGGGTGACTCCGAGGTCGGCGAGCAGGAACGCCACCGGCTTGGAGGTCATCGAGGAACCGCGATCGGCGTGGATGGTCAGCTGATCGGCCCCGATGCCCTGCTTGGCGCAGGTCTGGCGGATCAGCACCTCGGCCAGAGCCGCGGATTCGCGGGTAGCGACCATCCAACCGACCACGTACCGCGAAAAGATGTCCAAGATCACGTACAGGTAGTAGTACGTCCACTTCGCGGGGCCGCGCAGCTTGGTGATATCCCAAGACCATACCGAATTCGGCTGGTAGGCAACCAGTTCCGGTTTCACGGTGGCCGGGTGGATGGCCTGGCGGCGCCGCTCCCGGGTTTCCCCGGCCTGGCGTAGCAGCCGGTAGAACGTGGAGATCGAGCCGAGGTAGACGCCTTCGTCGAGCAGCGTGGCCCACACCTCGGCCGGGGCCATGTCCACGAACCGGTCGCTGTGCACAACGTCGAGGATCGCGTGGCGTTCGGCCTGGCTCAGCGCCCGCGGCTGGCGCCGGCCCCGATGCGGGATCGGCACCGACCGAGCCGGTGGCGCGCTGGTGCGGTGGCGCCGGTAGTAGCTGGCCTGCGCGGCTCCAACAGCCTGGCATGCATCCCGGACCCCGCCCCACGCGACCAGCTCGGCGATCGCGGTGTCGGTCACGGCGTCGACCTCGGCTCGGTGTCCGCGCCCTCGGAGAGCGTCTCCAAGAGCGCGTGCAGTTTTGCCTGCACATCCACCACGAAGCGGGTCTTGGCCAGCTCCTGCTCCAGTTGCCGTTTCTCCTGCTCGAGGCGGGCGATCCGCTCGGCTTGCGGGTCGCGCCGCTTACGTCCGCGCGCAACGGTCAGCCCAGCCAGTGCGCCGGCGTCGCGGGCCCGCCGCCACGCCACGATGTGGCTGGAGTACAGGCCCACCCGCCGCAACAACGCACCCTTCTCACCATCGGGGGCGGCGTCGTAGGCGGCCAGGATCTCCAGCTTGTACGTCGCGGTGAACGTCCGGCGGCGGGCACGCTCGGGCACCTCAGGGTCGGGACGTTCCGTTCCAGCACCGCTCACCCGACCAGGATCTTCGATCCCGGTCGCTCGGACCAATGTGGTCACCTTGTTCGTCATCTCGGGGAAGCTCTCCATCCCCGCCCTCGGGTCACTAATTGTCAGGGAGCAGATGCCTCAACCCAGGTTGGCAGAGAGGGCTCGGGGCTGATCGGTGAGCAGTCCTCGTTGACGACAATCAGTTTCGCCGCGAACAGACTGGACAGGACGACACAGATCGGACAAACGGCACGCCCTGACCTGGACGTATTGGACGCAATAGAACAGTAGTTCACACTGTCCGGTTCCCTGGGGGTCAAGTGGTCGCAGGTTCAAATCCTGTCAGCCCGACGCAGAAAAATGGGGTCTGACCTGCGATAATCAGTTCGCGTAGGTCAATTCATGCGACTGTTTGGGCGCGTTGGGGACCACGTGTTCGGCGTTTTCGGGACCACTTAGGCCTCTGCGAGTACGTGGACCGCACTTGTCCGATGGTCAAGTGGTCTTTCGACCCTCTCTCGACCACTCGGAGGTACGTATGTGCGGGTGCTTGAGATCGCTTGTATACGCACTCCGAGTCCTGAATCGGACGTGAGCTGGATCAGACGTTGTTTGTCACAGTGCGAAATGGCGACACTGGTTGATTTACGGGACTGCTGGATTGGTTCTGCATTCTGCGAGGGTCCGGGAAACCGAGCTTTGTATATCCCGGACTCCGTTTGCGCAGAGACGACGCGAGCACAGGGGTGAGTTCGTCGTGGTAATCGTGGACAGTCGCAGTGGTTTTGCCGACGTACGGGCGTGTCACGCGTCCGACGTATTGGACGAGACGATTCTTGAAGGTGATCGGGGCCGCGAGGAAGAGGGTGTCAAGTGCAGGGCAGTCGAAGCCCTCGCCGATGAATGAGCCGGTTCCCGCGATCAGCAGTGGTGGCTCGTCCGCGCCGTAGGTGGCGAGGCGCTCCGTGAGCTGGAGGCGCTCGCGCGCTTTCATTCCGCCGCGCAGGACGGTGACGTCGCATCCGGCATCGGAGAGTCGGCGGGTTATCGCGTCTAGGTGGTTGACCCAGGTGGTGAGCACCAGGATGTTCGCGCCTTGTCGATGGGCGTCGAGCACGTCGGTGACGATCTGGTTGAGGCGATCCTGGTCGGCGACGAGCGCGCGGTAGATTTCGGCCATCCCGCCGGGCGCGGTGGGATCGGCGTCGCTGGTGTAGCGGAACCTGGTTCGGTGGATGCGGAGGATCGGGTGCGGTATTGGCGAATCGGTTGCCGTGGAAGGTAATTCACCCGCAGTAGGGGGTTTGAGGACGTGACTGTTTGAGCCGAGCTGGTGGTAGATGAGGTCCTCGAGCCCATCTCGCCGCTCCGGTGTGGCGGTCAGACCTAGCCAATACCTCGCCGGTATGCGGTCTAGCACCGCGGAGAATGCGGCCGCGGCGATGTGGTGGCATTCATCGACGATGACGAATCCGTAGCCGGCGGTGATCTCTTCGACGTTCCCACGACGGGCGAGCGTGGGCAGTAGCGCGACATCAATAATGTCGCTCGTCTTCGACCGTCCGCCGCCGATCTGCCCACACTTGACCCCCAGATGTTTCTGAACGCGGTCGCGCCATTGATCGGCGAGCGCTTTGCGATCCACCAGGATCAGCGTGGTGGTGAGACGTGAGGCGATTGCGGCGCAGGCGATCACGGTTTTGCCGAAACCGGGTGGCGCGACAAGAACACCCGTGTCCTCGGCGCTCAGATTTCGCACGGCAGCTGCTTGTTCAGGCCGCAGCTCCGTTGTACATGTGAATTGCTGTGCAGTCCCGGTGACTCGGCTGTCGACGATGTGCAGGGTGCTCCCGGCGGATTCAACCAGGGTCGTCAACAGCGACAGCAACCCGCGCGGCAAGATGAGGTCTCCTTCGAAGGTTTCGTCGTAACTACGGAGAAATCTGGGGATGTTCCAGGTGCCACGGCGTGCCCGTTGGCGCGCGTGGAATTCGGGGTTGGGTATCGACGCCGCGTGCTTGACCGCCGAGATCATTGCCGGTCCTAAATCTGCTGCGGTCAACGTCAGTCGTGCCGCGAATGACGCCCGGATTATCGCCGCGGGTCGGGGCACGATCTTCGACGACCTCGGCAGCTCCAACCGGCGCACATCGTGGCCGACCTTTGGATCCGGCAGCTTACGAGCAAGTGAGGCGATGTCGTTCGCGGACAGCCGGGCGATGCTGGACAGGTAGGCCCATTGATCATCGAACGGTTCGAGCGTGGCCGGGTCGAGAAACAAGGTGGTGCCGTGGTGGCGGCGGGTGCCGTTCAACGGTGCGGCGATGAGGTTGCCCATGCCGCGTCCGGTGTGCACGTCCTGGGACGGGAACAACCGGTCATAGCTGGAGAGGCTCATGCTGCCGCGTAACTGCATCGCCTCGCCAAGCAGGCTGGTCGCGATCCGGCGCGCCGCCGACGCGGGTGTGGCTTGGGCGAAGAAGATCCACACGTGCGCGCCACGACCGGACTGGGACACCTCCAACGCGGCCGGAATCCTGTAAGCGCGAGCACCTTTCAGGTACGCAAGCGCATCGAGCATTGCGGCGTCCTTGTCGAAGTCTGCAGCCACCCACCAGCATGTGTCGCCATCGCCGAGCGGATAGAGGCCGATATGGCGATCGCCGCGCAGGTGCTCAGCGATCACCTCAGCGGTCAGTGCCAGATAGGGCGCCTCGGACCGACTCATCCCCTTGCGCCACTGACCTTTGATGGCGGGCATCCAACCCGATCGGCCGTCGCGCCTGTTCTCCCAACGGATGGCGTAGACATCGGTGCGGCACCGAAACAGGTTCGCATAGAAGCGGATCTTGTCCTCGGGCACCGATCGCATATCCACAGGCGCGGTCGGCGCACCGGTCAGAGCTGCCTGATCGGGATCCGCGGCGCGGGCCTGCTCCTCGCTGAGTTCAAGCAGCCGGCGCAAACGGACGTTATCGGCGCGCAGCGTCGCCAACTCACCGGGAAACCGCTCCTCCACGCCGTACAGTCTGCCTGCCGAGATCCGCTGATGTCAGAGCCCAGCGAGCGTGGCGCCGATGTCCTTGGTCAGCAGGTAGAGGTCCAGGTTTGTCGGGTCCTCGGCATCAAACGGATCGAAGCCGAACCGCTGCCACCAATTGAAGGCAGCCGGTTTGAGTGCGGTGACCACGACGGCGCGGCACGCGGCTTTGACGTTCAGCTCGGCTGCAGTCGCCAGGATGTGTTTCACCATTTGGGTACCCAGCCCAAGCCCGGTCACTCGCGTGTCCGTGGCCAATCGGCCCACGAGCAGTGCGGGGACCTGCTTTGGAGCGCCCTTCGCTAAGGGAGTGGGGCAAGCCGACCGATCTACCGACGTCATCGACAAAGTTGCGTAGCAGGCGACCCTGTGGCCGCGGTCGGCGATCACCCAGACCGCCGCGGTATTACCACGCCGATTCTGGCGCGCGTAGCGGCGCAGCCACTCGTCCAGTGACAACTCGCCCGAGGTGAACCCGTCGCGCTGGTGCTTATCCGGGTCCAGCAACGTCGGCCGGTAAAACTCCACGTCAGTCGAGCCAGGTGAACTTCGCCGGCCGCTTCAACGCGGCCGCCAGCCGCTCGTTAACCTGTGCCGGACGGTCCAGTGCTTCGGCGAAGGCGGCCGCCGCGTCGGGGGACAGGTGAATGGTCTGCCGCTCGGCTAGCAGGTCGTCGGCAGCTTGGCTGGCGGCCTGCAGCACAAACGCCGACACACTCAGGTGCGCCTCGCTGGCAGCCTCTTCTAGCCGACGTTTCGACGCCGCGTCGACGCGCAGCTGCAGGCGGTCATCCTTCATCGAAGTCATGTACTCACAATGGCAGTACGCAGATGCTTAGTCAAGCGAGACATTACCGGTAATGGTTCAACAGCAGGTCTGGGACCAAGTTGGGACCACACGCACCCGCACGCGATCGCGTCAACCTCGGTGGACACCGCGAAAGAACTGTCGTGACGGAGGGCGGTGACGTTGCTACGCCAACGGAAGGGGGGCGCGAGTCCCGGAGCGCCGACACTCATCGATGCTCGGCACGGGCGCCGGCATCTGTCATGGCGCTCGACGGCGTGCCTGCCTCAACTCCTGGCTGGAACCTCGCGTTCGGGGACCATTTGGGGACCGCACGTGATGCGCGATGATGAACGACCTGCGCGTCTGTGCACGTCTTGCACACCCACACCTCGGCGGAACACTGGCAGCGACCTGGGAAAGCGCGTTACCGCTACTTACTGGGGGTCAAGTGGTCGCAGGTTCGAATCCTGTCAGCCCGACGCAGGTCAGAGGCTATTTTTGAACGCCTCGACAAGCCGTAATCGGCGCCGTACCCAAACGTGGTACCCAAACCAGCTTTTGCCGAGCACCGACGAGCAAACTACAGACCAAGCGCGCTGGTCAGGCCGTCGATAGCGGCCCGCGTCGTCGCGTCGGACGTGTGCCCGTAGATGTCGCCGGTAATGCTGATCGAGCTGTGCCCGAGCAGGTCCGCAACCGCTTTGATGTGCACGCCGACCTCGAGCCAAGCCACCGCAGCGGAGCGGCGGAGGGTGTGCACGCCCACGTCCTCGACGCCCGCCTTCGCCGCAGCCGTCTCGATGGTCCGATCGCCGCCGCCCAAGCCGGGCACCGGGTCGTGTGCAGGCTTGCTCCTGCCTGGCACAGGTGTTCAGTCCCGCCAGCGCTCCCCGAGCGCCTTTGCCGCGGTGGACACCTTCATTACCAGGCGGCGCTCGCGGTTCCTGACTGGGACGAAGTGGTAGCGCTCGTAAAATGACTGTGCCTCGTCGTCTATCGCGTCGACGACGACCAGCCGCCCTTCGCCGATCTCCGATGCGGCGACGGCTTTCCCCAGTGCATCTAGGAGTAACTGCTCGCCGTACCCTTGCCCACGCACCGCTGCATCGATTGCCAGACGGGCAATCAAGTATCCAGGTATGCGGGAATAGCCCCCAGCCATGGACCCCGACCCGCCGTCATCTTTGCGTACGACCTCGGTGGGACAGATGGCGAAATAGGCGCAGACCTTTGGTTCCCCGAGTGAGGTCCACACGTACACGTGCGCTACTCCGCTGCTATCCGCGCGCCGAGCGTGCTGGATCAGCCAGGTGCTCAGCGACTCCTTGCCGCAGTCGAACCCCTCCAGCGTGTGGTCGTCTTCCAGCCGCGCGGACGCGAACATCGATCAGCGCCTCTTGAACACCGCCGGCTTGCGTGCGGCTGCCGCCAGTCGCGGCGCAGCGTCGGCAGCGTCCAGCGAGGACATCAGCTTGTCGAACTGTTCGGGCTCCATCACCGTTACCAGCTCTTGGCGCAGGATGTCCTCGGCGCGTTGCATCGCAGCTTTCCGCACGAACTCCGAGGTCTGTTCATGCACAACATTGGCGGCTCGTTGGATGCGGTCCAGGGTCGCTTCCTCCGCGCGAAGCTCGATGCGCTTCGTCTTGACTGCCACGGTGGCACCTCCTTTCCTGCAGAGCTAGCGTACGGCGGATGTACGTACACCGCTAGACCCAAATCTCCGTATCGCCAAGGAAGCACCCCGGAGGAGCGCTGAAGCATCCCGGGTTTCATGCTCCCTCGGGATCATCGATGTGCCGACGTGTCAGGTCCTGCACGGCAAGGTCGCCGAGCTCACCACGTACGGGCTGCAGTTCGTATTCGTAGCCGGCAGCCGTAGTGGGTCGTGTCTTGTGGCGAGAACGCAGCCACTCCGCGCAGGCCTGCTCCACCGTGAGCGTAGAAGACTGCACATAGGCGCCCGCGTTGACTTGGCTCTGTGTTCTCCGCAAGCGCCGCTCGGGCTTCTTTCTCAGTCCTGTGCCGGCGTCGCAGCTGCTTCCGCTTCCCGTCAACGCTTCCCGTGTCGACGGTCAGCTGATAGAGCACGACGCGCTTGCTCCCGGAGCAGCTTGCTGACTCGACGCGTCGGATCTGCGGTGGCAGCTGGCGGCGCTCAGCTATCTTCTTGCAGCCTTATGAGGCAGCTTCGGTGTGGGCTGCGATGAAGCGGTGAATCTCAGCCGACGTGACACGGCGGGCTGCGCCGGTTTGGACCCATCGCAGCTCGCCGGCATCGAACAGCCGGTAGATCGACGAGCGCGAGATACGCAGTGCGGTAGCTGCTTCCGAAACAGTAAGAAGCAAGCGGCCGTTGATGGGCCTGCCCTCAAATGTGCTGTATCCGGTCACGGCAGCCTCGCAAGGGTTTGTGGTTCATGCAATCACCTCGTGTCTAGTGCACTTCCACCAATGTAATTCGCGCCGCTGACCAATTCGTGCACAATTTTTTGGAACGGCGGCTTCGTAACGCTTGGCGATATTAACGTCAAGCGTTATTATTGACGGGTGATCCACTCGTTCCGGGGTAAGGACACCGAAGCGATCTGGCATCGCCGCTACGTCAAAAAACTAAGTCCGGAGCTCAGCAGGCTCGCCTACACCAAGCTAGTTCTCATCAACGCCGCCGAGAGCATCAACGACCTACGCGTGCCGCCGGGAAACAGACTCGAGAAACTGGCCGGCACCCGCGCCGGCCAGTACAGCATCCGCGTCAACGACCAGTGGCGCCGGGAACGTGGAACTCGTCGACTATCGCTAGAAGGGAACACACCGATGGCAGACTTCGCACCCACCCACCCTGGCGAGGTCCTCAAGACCGAATTCCTCGACCCGATGGGGATCTCGCAGTACCGGATCGCCAAGGCGATCGATGTGCCACCGCGGCGCATCAACGAGATCGTGCACGGCAAGCGCGCAATCAGCGCCGACACCGCACTGCGACTCTCGCGCGCACTAGGGCTAAGCGAAATGTTCTGGATCAACATGCAAGCCCACTACGACGCCGAAATCGCCCGCGAACACATCGCAACGAAACTCGCTACCATCGAACGCATCGCCTGAGGCCCATCCGAAATCGGCTGCGGCACCGGCGCAACCGACCTCCGTGTACGCCGCTTCCTCGAACACCCGAAACCACCAGTTCCCAATCTTTCTCACCAAACCCCATCTCTTAACCGTCCCACCCCATTCGTCCCTGTACCATCTAAAACCTCAGTCCCACTAGACTTCTCATTACCGGTCCTCTCGATCGCCCTCACCTCAATTTCTGCATGGCACATCGGCACAGGGTGCAATGCTGGATCTGGGGCAGAGTTGGTGGGCCGCATCCCTTGTGGCGATGGCGGTTTCGTCGAGACGGTCCAAGATGCGGGCGGTCGGCCCGGAGATGCACATCACCGCTGCCACCTGATCGTCGATCAGGATCGGGGAAGCGACGCCAGAGTCGTCGGGCTCCGTTTCCCCTAGTTGGCCGCGACACCCGCGACTGCGATCTCCCCGCCACGGACTTTCCCTGACATCGCACACGCCACCAGATGGGTCCGCATAACACAAGTTTGGTTCGGCGGGCACCCGGTACTCGTCACAGACATCCCAAGTTTGTCTCGGGCTTTCAGGGCTCCTCCGTAGCCCTCGCGGCTGACCGCTTTCGATTGTGTCCAAATGGTTGTAAACCTCCGATGCTCAACGGCGCCGCTGCGATGATCCATCCCGGAGTCGGCGCAAGCGGACGGGTAGGAAACGCGAAAGAGCATCAACTTTCAAGCCCAGCTCCGGGAAAAACGCATGGCGCCATGGCGCCTTTCGCTAAACCCAGTGAGGTGCCGACGGTGGGGCCGTCTGCGCTGATCGCAACCGCATGCCGACGAAGCCGCTGCGGCGGTCTCATTGCCCGCAGATCGGCGATGACCAACAATGACCACCATGGACTGGGACGACCTCTACAAAGATCGATCGTTTCGACTTCACGACCCGAATGACGAAGCGGTGGTATTTGCCCACTATTTGGACAAAGTAAAACCTGCGCCGTCAGTCCTCGACGTGGGCTTTGGTGCTGGCCGGCATATCGTGTATCTGGCCAAAAGGGGATACCCGATGTACGGCATCGACATTTCGCCCCGCGGCATGGACTTCACCCACCGTTGGCTGGCCGACGAGGGACTCCGCGCCGAACTTCAGCTTGCCGATATGAGAAGCTTGCCCTTCAGCGAAGGATTCTTCGGGGCCGCACTGTCTATCGGTGTCATCACCCATGCCGCCATCGAGGACGTCCGTCTGGCGCTCGGCGAGATGGCGCGCGTGTTGAGGCCGGGCGGACTGTTCTTGTGCACATTCATCTCCACTGAATCCTCCTTGGTTGGAAAAGGACAGCGGCTCGACGACTCCACCTGGATTTGCGACGACGAGTCGGAGTCCGGCGTGATCCACCACTTCATGACCGGAGACGAGGTGCTGGCCGAAGTCAGCCCCTACTTTGAGCCCGTGCGACTCCCCGCGCTCAAGCACGTCCGTCACGGCGGTGAGATCGACACGGGTCGACCCTACGTTTCTGCCCATTGGGTTTATCTCGGCCGCCGGAAGGAAGCCACCGGCAGCTGAGAATGATCTGCGTTGCCGTCAATCCGTTTCACACCACCATTTCACTGGCGGTTGACCCAGTTGCACGGGTTTCACATACCGGTATGCCTCGTACGGGGACAACGTGATCGTGACATCGTAGGGCCGTCCGGCTTTCGTGTAGCGGCGCCTTATCTCTTCACGGGTTCGACGTGACTTGTGGATGGCGCCGTCGGGTATCCGGCGCGAAAAACAGTGAACTGGCTGAAAGACGAGGTAGGTGCGGCCGGTCTGGAATCCATATCGGGAATTCGTCGACGGATAGCACGGGCCGAATGCGAGGACGAAAAGTTTTTCACCTGCGAACGAGAACCACCACGTGGCATCCTCGATTTTCGCCTCCATGCAGTGAGCTTTGACAGGGTCGTTGGCGCTGAGGTAGTCCAGAATCGTGAACGTGGTGCCGCCCAGCTTCTCAACGGCGTCACCGAATGGGCCAGGTAGTTCAAAAACCACGCCGTCGATCTCAAGGCTCTCCGAAACTCGACAAAACTGTGTGAACAGGGGCAGCCACCCATGGAGGTTCGCAGGCAGGCTCAGGCGGTCGTCGTAGTCCGAACATCCCCACATGTTCGCAGTCGGGGCGAAGATGCATTCGGTGGCGGTCTGGATGCGCGCAAAGCGACGCAACGACCTAGTGGAGGCCGGGTTGTAACCCAAAGCGTCTGAGTGCCAGCTTTGGTGTTCGAGCATCCCGACCTCGACGATCTCTGGGCGTCGGTTGCCGCCGATATCGTTGCGGCCCCCTCTCGACAATATGTCACCCGGCACCGACGCGGGCACGATCCCCGATTTGCCGAATCACTACGCACACCGGGTCAATTTGTCGTAGGCTACGCAAACCCGGAGCCCGGAGAGTCATGGGAGGTCGCATGCGCCGCATCACGTTGATCCGCGTCGAGCAAGTCAAGGCAAGCAGCACCGTTCTGGCCAACTAAGCAATCTAATCGTCATCGACAGGGCCGCTGTCCGCGGACACGGCCCCTGTCGGTGCTCGACTGCCCAGTATTGCCCTGCCGGCCGGGCCGGTGTTGGTCAACTATTGCTGCCGCGGGCAGGGCGACTTCATCGCAGCGTGCTGACACCGTGGTTGGACGCTGCGTTCTTAAACGTCAGTGCCGTCCCGCCCCGAACAGGCGTACAGCGCATTACGCGCCGCACGACACCAGCTCCTATCGCTGTCTGCGCAGCCACTACCATCCAGGAGCATGATCCACAGATACCGGACCCACACCTGCGGCGAGCTAAGAGCCGAAAATGCGGGCACAATGGTACGGCTGTCCGGCTGGCTCCATAACTGGCGGGATTTGGGGGGAATACTCTTCGTCGACCTGCGCGACAACTATGGAATTACGCAGCTTGTGGCTCGACCCGGTGCCGAAGCATACGACCGCCTGAGCAAGGCGTCGAAAGAATCGGTCCTGTGCGTGGACGGGCAGGTTGTGATACGAGACGCGGAAAACGTCAACCCGGCTTTGCCAACCGGGGAAGTAGAGGTTCAGGTCGAACACGCCGAGGTGCTCTCGCAGTCGTCCGCATTGCCATTCAGCGTCTACCCGGAGGAGCCCGTTGGTGAGGAGAACCGGCTGCGCTACCGATACCTCGATCTCAGGCGCCAGCGGATGCATCACAACATTCTGCTGCGCTCCCAGATCGTCGCCAGCATCCGCCGCCGCATGCTCGCACTGGGATTCACCGAATTCCAGACGCCCATCCTCACCAGCTCAAGCCCCGAGGGCGCCCGCGACTTCTTGGTGCCCTCCCGACTGCACTCCGGGAAATTCTTTGCGTTGCCCCAGGCTCCTCAGCAGTTCAAACAACTGCTGATGGTGGCCGGTTTCGACCGCTACTTTCAGATCGCGCCGTGCTTTCGGGACGAAGACGCGCGCGCCGACCGATCACCCGGCGAGTTCTACCAACTCGACATGGAGATGAGCTTCGTCGAGCAGGATGAGATATTTGCGGTGATCGAGGAGGTGCTCACTGGTTTGTTCACCGAATTCGCTCCCGATACCCCGGTCACGGCCCCGTTCCCCAGAATCACGTATCGAGAAGCGATGCTTCGCTACGGTGTGGACAAGCCCGACTTGCGGATCCCGTTACAGCTGTCGGATGTGTCGAAGGTCTTCCGCTCAAGTGAGTTCCGGGCGTTCGCCGGCAAGCACGTCCGCGCCTTGGTCGTCCCCAACAGCGCGGAACGGCCGCGCTCTTTCAGCGACCGCCTCGAAAAACACGCGGTCGAACACGGCGCGAAGGGGCTCGCATGGGTGGGCGTAACTGGCGAAGGCGAGATCACCGGGCCGATCGCCAAGTATCTCAGCCAGGGCGAGGTCCAGGAGCTGTTAACCGAGACCGGGGCGGAACCCGGTGCGCGGATATTTCTCAACGCGGCCAACCGGCCCGAGGACGCGGATCCCATCATGGCGGCCGTTCGGGTCGAAGCCGGAAAACAAGCTGGCGTCTTCGACGAGCATCAGTTCCGCTTCTGCTGGGTCACCGATTTCCCGCTGTACGAACGTGACGAAGACGGCACCATCCAATTCAGCCACAACCCGTTTTCCATGCCGCAGGGTGGCCTCGAGGTGCTCAACACTCAAGACCCACTGGACATTCTGGCGTGGCAATATGACATCGTCTGCAACGGGCTTGAACTTTCGTCTGGAGCGATCCGGAACCACCGGCCCGATATCATGTATCGGGCCTTCGAGATTGCGGGCTACTCCCGGGAAACGGTCGAAGAGAAGTTCGGGGGCATGTTGCACGCGCTGCAGCTCGGTGCGCCACCGCACGGCGGCGTCGCTCCCGGGATCGACCGGATCGTCATGCTGTTGAGCGGCGAACCCAACATCCGCGAAACCATCGCCTTTCCGCTCACCCAGAACGCTCAAGACCTGATGATGAGCGCTCCCAGCAAAGTCTCCGAACGCCAGCTCGCCGAGGTCCACATCAAAGTGGTTAAACCCAAGTGAGCGCCCACTGAGATGACCGCATGAAAATCTGGCTGGCGCCGTACATTTCGGTTCGTCGAACCGCCGACCGGTTGCGGCTGGGGACTCTGCCGCCGGTTGCGTACGAGGTCGACGATCCTCCACCATTCTTGGCGGATCTGCTTACCCAGCTTGGTCGACAGGCACGGGAACGAAAGCACGTGGTGGCTGACCTCGCGCGCGAGCAGGGCTGGTCGTGGGAGGAAGCCAACGCTCTCATCGAGGACCTCGAAGGCATCGGGGTGCTGATACCGGGGTTCGACCGAACAGACCGCTACGATCGCCACCGCCTCTACTATCGGATGCTCGGAATCGACGGGGATGCGCAGGAACGCCTGCAGAACGCCACCGTCGGCCTGATGGGAATGGGCGGCATCGGCTCCAATCTGGCCGTTCACCTGGCCGCAGCCGGGATCGGTCGGTTGGTCATCACCGATGGTGACCGCATCGAGGCATCCAACCTGACCCGGCAGACCCTCTACCGCGAAGCTGACGTGGGGCGGCTCAAAGTGGAAGCCGCCGCCGAACACCTCGCCGAGCTGCGTAACGATCTGAAGGTCGATGTCATACCTGAAGACTTCACTGGGCCCGAACTGGCCCAAGCGGTCGCCGAAAGCGCGGACATCATTCTCCTGTCGGCTGACCGCCCGGCGAGCGTGCACTCGTGGGCGAACAGCGCCATCGTTTCTGTCGGCATCCCGTTCAGTGCCGCAGGCTATATCGAAGGCCATGGATGTGTCGGGCCCCTGCTGCGCCCACCGTCCACCCTGTGCTACGAGTGCATCCGCACATCGGCGGATGCGTTGCCCGGCCAGCCTCATGATGCTGCCGCTGTCCGCGATGCAGCGACGGAACTCAACCCCTCGTTCCAGGCGCCAAGCTATGGACCGCTCAACGGATTGGTCGCCTCGATACAAGCCAACGAGGCGATCCGATGGCTGCTCGGTGTTCCCGTGGCAACCCAGGAGCGCCGCCTGTTGATCGACTCCCGAACCTACGCGGTTACCTGGGAGGAGTTCGCCGCTACCGAAACCTGCACCGCCTGCGGCAGGGCTGCCCAGAATGGCAACGCGGATTGGGACGCCATCGCCGAACTCTACCGCGAAGAACGCGAGCAGCATTCGTTCAACTCCGTGCTGCTCGACGGGCTGGTCCCGGCCTTGTTACCCCCACTAGCGGGGAAATTGGTTGCCGATGTCGGGGCCGGCGCGGGCGAGATGACGGCCGAACTTCTCAAGTTGGGCGCGACCGTCGACGCGTACGAGCCATCCGCCGCGATGCGGTCTTTGTTGCAAGAACGGCTGGCGGATGTGCCGCCGCACAACCTGCGCATTCACGAGGCGGGGCTGGAAGCGCTGGCACGGCGCGTCGGAGCGTACGACGCCGCCCTGTGCCTGAATGTTCTTGACCACATTCCGGATTTAGCTTTGGCTATGCGGACTTTCGCGGCGGCGCTTCGCCCGGGCGGCACAGTCGTGTTGTCCATACCGCACCCTGTAAAGGACCGGGGGAGTTGGAAAAAGGTCCCGACGGCGACCGGGTGGAGTTATGAGCATTACATGCTCGACAACTACTTCGATGAGGGGCTCTGCCGCAAAGCCCGGGAAGACCGGCAAGGCAACGTCCGGGTGCGCAACGTTCAGACCTACCACCGGACCATCGCAACGTATCTCGATTCGGTGCTGGCGGCAGGCCTGACGATCAGCCGCGTCCTGGAGCCCTCGCCCGACCCGCAAACTGCCGATAACGACCCGATTATCTATTCCAAGGCCAGTCGGCTGCCCTATTTCCTCATCGTTGTGGCCACTCGTGGGAGTTCCGATGCGTGACGAGCTGTACCAATCAAAAGACCACATCGAGGATTTCACGTTCAGCCATGACGTCGCCGACGTTTTCGACGACATGCTCAACCGCAGCGTGCCCTTCTACTCGGAAGTGCAGCGCATGGTCGTCGAGATAGGGTCGCTATTCCTGATCGGCGAGGGCACTGTCTACGACGTCGGTTGCTCAACAGGCAACACTCTTTTGGGCTTTGCGGACAAGGTCCCCACCGACAGCGCGATCAGGTTCGTCGGCATCGAACCGGCAGCAGCCATGTGTGAGAAAGCCGAGGCGAAGTTGATCGCGAGCGGTCACCGCGATCGTGTGAAGATCCTTGCTGATCCGGTCGAGAAGTTTGAGCGCCTCGATGACGCCCGTGTCATCGTGATGCTTTATACCCTGCAGTTCATACGTCCCATCTACCGCGCCCAGGTATTGCGGATGTACTTCGAATCGCTTCGGGTGGGGGGGTGCCTGCTGCTCGGGGAGAAGATCCTGGCCGATAACTCCATGCTCAGCCGGATATACATCGACTTGTACCACGACTACAAGCGCCGCAGCGGCTACAGCGACACCGAGATTGCAAAAAAACGGGAGGAACTTGAGAACGTTCTTCTGCCCTACCGTGATTCAGAGAACGTCGAGATGCTGCGCCAGGTCGGCTTCACCTCCGTCGATCACGTGTTCCGCTGGTACAACTTCGCGCTATACATTGCGCTGAAAGGTTGATCGCTGTCCTCGGCGGACCATCGATCGATGCGTGGGTTCAGCAGTGCTCGGTTGGCGGACAGTGACTCTCCAAAGAGCCACGACAGCATCATGGCGGCCGGTCGCTACCTCGCCGCCAACGGCTTCGCCGACGATCACGACCACGCCATCTTCAGGTACAACAACTCGAGCCGTGCGCAATGGACAGCGCTGGCGCGTCACCCGACTCAATCCCGATAACAACCGGCTCATCGCCCGCCGACTCGACGACAACACCCTGGGCGCCTTCACCAACGACTATGTGCACCAGCACATCACCCACGGCTACACCGTCACCGTGCACTCCGCCCAAGGCGTCACCGCCGACACCACCCACGCCGTCCTCAGCGAAACCGCCACCCGCGCACTGTCCTACGTCGCCATGACCCGCGGCCGAGACGCCAACACGGCGTACCTCTACGAGCAGACCACCGAGCACGAATACCAACATGATTCCACCGAGCTAGGCCACGTCATGCAGCGCGGAAGCAGACAGCACGCGGCGAAACTGCTCCGTGCCATCGTCACCAACGACGACCATCTGTTAACTGCCCATGGCCTCGCTGCCGCGACGGGACACACGTCACTGCCTGCGCATGTCCGCGACGCGATCGAGCACCGCACAGCGGCCATTCGCCACCGCACCGCGAACTATGAGCGTCGGCGCGCCGCAGCCGTCATGTTCGATAACTCAACCCGCGAGGCTCGCAGCCGCGAACTTGACCGGGCTCGCTCGATCGATCGACCATTACCAACCCGTAGCCGGCGGTGATTTCTTCGACATTTTCGCGTCGGGCGAGTGTAGGTAGCAGTGCGACATCGATGATGCCGGTGGTCTTCGACCGCCCGCCACCGATCTGCCCACACTTGACGCCGAGATGTTTGCGCAGCCGGTCGCGCCACTGATCCGCGAGCGCCTTGCGGTCCACCAGGATCAGCGTGGACGTGCGACGTGAAGCGATTGCGGCGCAGGCGATCACAGTCTTGCCCGATCCTGGCGGGGCGATCAGGACTCCGGTGTCTTGGGTGGCGAGGTGTCGCACGGCCATCGCTTGTTCGGGCCGGAGGTCCATCGCACAGGTGAATTCATTGTCAGTCCCGGTGACGCGGGTGTCGTCGATGCGCATCGTGCTGCTGGCGGATTCGACGAGGGTTGTCAACAGGGACAACAACCCGCGCGGCAAAATGAGGTCTCCCTCGACGGTTTCGTCGTAACTGCGCAGAAATCGCGGCGTGTCCCAAGTGCTTCGGCGGGCCCGTTGGCGGGCGTGGAACTCCGGGTTCGGGATCGATGCGGCGTGCTTGACTGCCGAGATCATTGCTGGGCCCAGATCTGCTGCGGTCAATCTCAGTCGGGCCCCGAACGACGCCCGGATGATCGCCGCGGGGCGGGGCACGATCTTCGACGACGTGGGCAGCTGCAACCGACGCACGTCGTGGCCGATCTTAGGATCGGGCAGCTTCCGAGCCAGGGCTGCGACTTCGTTCACCGACAGCCTGGCGATGCTGGACAGGTAGGCCCACTGATCGTCGAATGGTTCCAGCGTTGCCGGGTCGAGAAACAGTGTGGTGCCGTGTTGGCGGCGAGTGCCGTTCAACGGTGCGGCGATAAGGTTGCCCATGCCGCGTCCGGTGTGCACGTCTTGGGACGGAAACAGTCGGTCATAGCTGGTCAGGCTCATACTGCCGCGCAACTGAATCGCCTCACCCAGCAGGTTGGTCGCGATCCGGCGCGCCGCCGACGCGGGCGTGGCTTGGGCGAAGAAGATCCATACGTCTGCGCCGCGACCGGACCGCGACACCTCCAGCGCCGCCGGAATCCCATAGGCGCGTGCGGCTTTCAGGTAGGCGAGGGCGTCCAGCATCGCAGAGCTTTTGTCGAAATCCGCGGCCACCCACCAGCACGTGTCGTCATCGCCGAGCGGGTAGAGTCCGATGTGGAGATCGCCGCGCAGGTGTTTGGCGATCACCTCCGCAGTCAGCGACAGATAGGGTGCGTCGGCTCGGCTCATTCCCTTGCGCCAATAGCCGTTGATGGCAGGCATCCAACCCGATCGCCCGTCACGTCTGTTCTCCCAGCGGAGCGCGTATACATCGGTGCGGCACCGAAACAGGCTTGTGTAGAACCGGAGTTTCGCCTCCGGGGCCGACCGCATATCCGCTGGCGCGGTCGGCGCACCTGTTAGGGCTGGCTGATCGGGATCCGCGGCGCGGGCCTGCTCCTTACTAAGCTCGAGCAGCCGACGCAGGCGCATGTTATCGGCACGGAGCGTCTCCAACTCACCGGGAAAGCGTTCGTCCACACCTCGCAGTCTGCTGTGGCTCGCCGAGGCAGTCGACACTGTTGCAAGGGTCTCAGAGGTGGTCATCTCATGCGGGGGACTGCGCGGGTGGCAGTTATATCGGTCCTGATATAAACTCGGCGGTGTGCCTGACGAGAAGGAGATCGTCTGGGTGGGTACCTCGCTGGATGGTCTCCGGGAGTTTCCCAAGGATGCCCGCCAGGACACGGGTTTCCAACTCGAACAGGTGCAACTCGGGCGCGATCCGGATCACTGGAAACCAATGCCCACTGTGGGAGCTGGATGCCGGGAAATCCGGATCAGCACCGGGGACGGTATCTTCCGGGTGTTTTACGTGACTCAGTTCGGAGATGAGATTTTATGTCCTGCACTGCTTCACCAAGAAGACGCAGAAGACCTCGAAGAAGGATATCGACACCGGAGAGCGTCGGTACAAAGAAGCTAAACGCATGCACGAACAGCGGAAGGGGAGAACACCATGAGCGTATGGGATGACATCGCCGACAGCCGCGAGGAAGCCGAGAACCTCAAACTGCGGGCCGCGCTGATTCGCGCTATCCGGGATCGGATCGACGGGGCCGGCTGGTCGCAGTCCATCGCAGCGCAGAACCTCGGCCTGACACAGCCCCGTGTGTCCGACCTGTACCGAGGAAAGATCTCGAAATTCTCGCTCGACGCTCTCGTCGAGATCGCATCGAAGCTGGGCATCCACGTCCGTGTCGAGGTGGATGCCGACACCATCCTGTCGGCTTGATGCCATCGTCGATTCACAATCCCCAGGCAATCGGAAACCAAGTTCTCCTGTAGCGGCGACAATTTCGGGACAACACACTGGAGACGTCAATGATCACGGCGCGCAATTTTGGGACCGCTTTGGGACCACACGTTATGCGCGATGGTGAACGACCTGCGCGTCTGTGCACGCTGTGCACGTGCACGAATCGGCCGCCTACTGTCCGCGACCTGGGAAAACGTGTTACCGCTATTTACTGGGGGTCAAGTGGTCGCAGGTTCAAATCCTGTCAGCCCGACCACTGTCAGCCCGACCACTGTCAGCCCGACCATTGTCAGCCCGACCACTGTCAGCCCGACCACTGTCAGCCCGACCATTGTCAGCCCGACCATTGTCAGCCCCATCAGAGAACCAGCAGGCGAGATGCGCTTCGGGGCTTGGCACTCGCCCAGGTCCCTCGGGCGCGTCGGCATGGAGGCAGGGCGGGTGCCTGCTGTGCGTCCTCAAACCACGGCGACGACTGCAGCGGGGAGTAACGCAGGTTCGTCCCTAGCTGCTGCCGCTCGCCGAGCGGCGTAAGCTGGGTGTTCGCGAAGGGCATCGGTGCAGGGTCAAATCCGGGATTGGGAATGGCTCTCACCTGCACGTCTGCCACACGGCCAGAAGCCCGTGGCAATAGGAACGGCGGGGTTGATTGCCCAGAAGGCGCATCGCGTGACTTATTGTATAGGCGTAATGCTCGATAAGGGCATAATTTTCGCCTCGGACTCTCGTACGAATGCCGGGGTGGATAATTTTGCGAAGTTCTGCAAGATGACGGTCTTCGAGCGTCGGGGCGACCGCGTTGTCGTTCTGCTGAGTTCGGGAAACCTGGCCGGAACGCAGGCCGTCATCAGCGTATTGACGCAGCGTTGTGCTGGCGGCGACGCGGCCACCAATGTCTTGGGTGCCCGGACGATGTTCGACGTCGTGAGGCTGGTCTCCGACGCGACGCGCGATATCGAGAAACGCGACGCCGGGTACCTGGAAGAGAACAACCTCTGCTTCAATGCCTCGTTCATCGTCGGTGGGCAGATCCTGGGCGAGCCGATACGGCTGTTCCGGACCTATGCCGAAGGCAATTTCATCGAAGCCGGGACCGACACGCCCTTCTTGCAGACCGGTGAAACCAAGTACGGAAAGCCGATCCTCGACCGCGTACTTACGCAACACACGCCCCTCGCAGACGCCACGAAGTGTGTCTTGGTGTCCTTCGATTCGACCATGCGCAGCAACTTGTCAGTGGGCATGCCGATCGACCTGATTTGCTACGAAAGCGACAGCCTCGAAGTGCAGTGGCGGCGGCGATTCGATGAGGGGGATCCCTATTTCACCGCCCTTAGTGACGAATGGGGCGAAGGTGTGCGGCAGGTGTTTCGCCATTTGCCCGATCTGCAGTGGTGACGGGTTGTCACGGTGGATGCCTTCATCATCACCTGTGAACATGGCGGTAACCGCGTACCCGCGCCCTATCGGCGTTTGTTTCGGGGGCAAAGGGCGCTGCTGGATTCCCACCGTGGCTACGATCCCGGGTCGCTGGTCATGGCGAAGGCACTCGCCAGTGCCTTTGCGGCGCCGCTGGTGGCGTCGACTGCCAGCCGTCTGCTTATCGATCTCAATCGCTCGATCGGCCACCCACAACTTTTTTCGGCGGTCACACGCGGCGCGCCGGCCCAGACCCGCGCGCAAATCGTCGAACGGTATTACCGGCCCTATCGCGTGCAGGTCGAGCGTCTCGTCAAGCAAGCGGTGTCGCGCGGGCATCGCGTCATCCACGTTTCGTCGCACAGCTTTACTGCGGAGCTAGATGGCAGGGTGCGCGGCACCGATGTGGGCTTGCTCTACCACCCCGGTCGGCGCGGGGAGTCCGAGGTGTGCGCCCGCTGGAAAGAAACTCTGGCCAGATTGGCTCCGGAGCTTCGCGTACGCCGCAATTACCCCTACGCCGGAAAAGGAGACGGGTTGACCTCGCACTTGCGTGTGCGCTTCGCGCAGAGCGACTATGTCGGAATCGAACTGGAAGTCAACCAGGGCATCGTTTTCGCGGCGGGTCGACGCTGGACGGCGTTGCGGCGCGTGCTGATCGATTCGCTACGCACGGCATGCGCGGCCTGAGCGCGCCATGATTCACGCCCTGCGCCAAGGAGCATACGTGAGAACCTTTTCCACCACCGACGTCGGCGATCATGCGCGTCCTCACCTGGCGGATACCGGAGAGAAATAATGCAGATTCACGTCGGCTTCGAAATGATCTACGACTGCCCGCAGCCCACCCCGATGATCTTCAACCTCAACGTGCACTTCACCCGCGTGTCCGATCTCGTCGGCCGTGACAACCTGGTGGTCGACCCGCCGGTCCCGATGGCGGCCTACCGTGACGGCTTCGGCAACTGGTGCACCCGCATTGTTGCGCCCAAAGGCCGCACGCGCGTCTCGGCCGACGTGCTCGTCAACGACACCGGACTCCCCGACGCCATTGTTCCCCAGGCACAACAGATTCCCGTGCCGGACCTGCCCGAGGAGACCCTTGTCTTCCTGCTCGGGAGCCGGTATTGCGAAACCGATCGGCTGTCGGAGACGGCGTGGAATCTCTTCGGGGAGGCGCCAACGGGATGGGGCCGCGTTCAGGCAATCTGCGACTACGTCCAGCGACATCTCACGTTCGGCTACGAACACGCGCGCATGACACGGACGGCGCTGGAAGCTTTTTACGACCGGACCGGCGTCTGCCGCGATTTCACGCATCTCGCCGTTGCCTTGTGTCGCTGCATGAACATCCCTGCGCGCTACTGCACCGGATACCTCGGCGACATCGGTGTGCCCCCAGTGGACGATCCGATGGACTTCTCTGCCTGGTTCGAGGTCTTCCTCGGCGGGCAATGGCATACCTTCGACGCGCGCCACAACACCCCGCGGATCGGCAGGGTGTTGATCGCGCGTGGCCGCGACGCCGCGGATGTCGCGCTCAGCAACACGTTCGGTCCCGCCACATTGACGAGCTTTAGGGTGTGGACCGACGAAGTGCCCGCCGGGTAAGT
>CAWDVY010000034.1:0-637970 GCA_963805675.1 uncultured Actinomycetota bacterium | reverse complement strand
TGGTGGCCGTCGGTCCGGCCGCCACCGGACGTACTTGGCGGTCGGAGCTGTCATACAGCCGTAGCTCCGGGCCACGTCCCGGCAGCGCTGGTAAGGGTGCCGAAGGCCAGGACTGCATACCGTCGACTTTAAGCCCGGCGACGATGCGGGCCGTCCAACGGCCCGAGGAGAAGCCGGGCAATCCAACCCAGCCCGGCGACGCTTCAGCTTGCCAGCCGGATAGCACCCAGCAGCAGGTCGGCGAGTTCGGCACGACACATGAGGAAGTCGGGCAGATAGGGGTCGGGGCGGTTATAGACCATCTCCGAGCCGTCCAGCCGCGAGGCATGCATGCCCGCTGCCAGAATCACCCCCGCCGGAGCAGCCGAATCCCACTCCCATTGCCCGCCGGCATGGATGTAGGCATCGGCGTCGCCGCGCACCACCGACATCGCCTTGGCTCCGGCCGAACCGATCCGCACGAATTCCACGTCCAGCTGTCGGGCCAGGTAATACAGCACGGCGGGCGGGCGGTTGGAGCTGGCGGTGATCCGGATAGGCCCGGAATGCGTTGCCGTAGGGGCGCTGACGGTGTCGCTGCGGTGGAGCTCCCCCGTCGCAGGCAGGGCGACCGCGGCGTCGGTGATCGCACCGTTGGGGCCGCCGTGACGCTGCCACAACGCCACGTGTACGGCCCAGTCGTCGCATCCCGGCACGGCGAATTCGCGTGTTCCGTCCAGCGGATCGACGATCCAGACCCGGTCGGCTTGCAACCGGGCCAAGTCGTCGTAGGCCTCTTCGCTGAGCACCGCGTCGCCCGGGCGCTCGACGCGCAGCCGCTTCAGCAACAACGAATTGGCTTGGCTGTCGCCCTCATCGCCCAGCAGCCACGGGTGGTTGAAGCCGACGCGATCGCGCACCGCCAGCAGCAACTTTCCCGCCTCGTCGGCAAGGTCAGCGGCCAGCGCTGCGTCCGTCACTTCGGGGCTCATCCGGTCAAGTATCGCCGACCGGCGGTCGGTTTTCCGCAATCCACTGGCTGGTGAAGTAGTGGTACTTGCTGATGTCGTCACCGACTCGGCCGGCGATCACCCCCGCGATGGTGCCGCCGACCATGGGGATTTTGACCGCGACGGTCGTGGTCATCGTCAGCCGCGAACCGCGCCGCGCCGGCGCGAGCAATGCCTGACCGACAGCCGTCACCGGCGCCCCGGAAACGTCGACTCGAATCTCTCCGCGCACCCGGTCGTCGCCGATCCGACTCCACTTCTGGGTGTGCACGAGCGCCAGTTCACTCCGCTGGAATTTGGTGATCACCTCGGGCAGTCGGTCGCGGAAGAGGCTGACCGTGAAGCCAACGTCAACGGTGTGGTCTGCATCTACGGTCAACACGTCCAGAGTGCCGGGGCCGTCGTCGAATGCGCTGAGCCTGGCCTCCCAATAGTCCGCTTCGCCGAATGCGGAAAGTATTTGATCGACGCCGGCCGGCGAGTCCACCGATACATCGAAAGAACGCGGCATAGCAGCGCAGGCTACGTCAGAACGCCGGCCAGGGAACCGGGCGGTGCCGGTCCGGGCCGGGCATCACCGGGATTGTCCAGCAGCGCGCGAGCCCGCAGGCGCAGCGCTGCGATCTCGGCGCTGGTGATGTGGTCGGCCAGGGCATCCCCGAGCGAGCCGGCCAGCGCGTCGACCAGACAGGACACCTTCGCCAGCGTGGTGTCATCGACAGGCTTGCCGGCCCACCCCCACAACACCGTGCGCAGTTTGTTCTCGACGTGCAGGCACAGCCCGTGGTCCACACCGTAAACGTCGCCGTCAACACCCCGCAGCACATGGCCGCCCTTGCGGTCGGCGTTGTTGACCAGCACGTCGAACACCGCCATGCGCCATAGGCGAAGGTCGTCGGCGTGAACCAACGAGACCGGCTCGCCCGCATAGTCATAGGCCCGCAACACCGGCAGATAACCGGGCGGCAACCGGTCAGCCGGAACGAGGTCGACCAGATCTAGTTCGGGCCCCGGGTCGGAATCAGGCGCGTCGCCGGGTTGGTCCACCCATATCTGCAGCATGCCCGGACCGGCGGGCCCGTGCCGAATGATGGTGTGGGGCACAATGTTCCAGCCCAAATGTGTCGACACCAGATACGCGCTGAGTTCGCGGCCGGCCAGGGTGCCGTCGGGAAAGTCCCACAAGGGCTGCTCGCCGGCTACGGGCTTGTACACACAGTGCACGGTGTGGTCGTCCAGCGTTGCTTCGCACAGGAAGGTGGCGTTGCTCGCCGACCGGATGCGTCCCAGGACCGTCAGCTCACCGCGCCGCAGGACCTCGCGATTCTTAGGCCTCTGCGTCATCGTCAGGCCCGAGCAGCGCGCTGCGCCGGTAGCCGTTGGTCCGTGCGCAGATGTGTCCCTCGGATTCCAGCGGTTCATCGCACAACGGGCACGGCGGGCGGCCCGCGGAAATGACCCGGTTCGACCGGGTGGCGAACTCGCGCGCCGACTCCGGCGTCAGGAACACTCGCACGGCGTCAGGACCCTCGTCGGTGTCGTCAAGCACCACCGACGCGTCGAACTCGGTGTCGCTGACGGCCAACAGTTCGACGACCACGGTTTGCGCTTCGGAATCCCAGCCCAAGCCCATGGTCCCGACCCGAAATTCCGCGTCGACCGGCGTGATCAACGGGCTGAGGTCTTCGACCTCGGTGGTTTCCGGCGGAACGGGCGTACCGAACCGGCGGTTGACCTCCACCAGCAGGGCGTCGATGCGTTCGGCGAGCACCGCCACTTGCTGCTTCTCCAGTACCACCGACACCACCCGGGAGTCGTGCACTGCCTGCAGGTAGAAGGTTCGATTTCCGGGCTGGCCAACGGTCCCGGCGACGAATCGGTCGGGTGAGCGGAAAACGTGGATCGCGCGAGACATGGCAATTCCAAAATACCGGCAGTTGCAGCTGAGTCGTAAATCCTGGGCGTCGACTCGCTTCGGCGACAACTCAGTCAGTGGAGCCGCCGACGACAGCATCGTCGGGCGGCGTGTCACCGTTGGTTGCCGGAGCAGGCGTCAATGCGCTCGTCAGCCGCGCGCCGGTGTGGTTGACGTGCAGAACGAACGGGCGAAGCCGGGTGTATCGGATCACACTGATCGATGCCGGGTCGACGGAAACACGCTGGAAGCCGTCCAGATGCAAGCCAAGCGCGTCGGCGACGACAGCCTTGATGACGTCGCCGTGTGTACACGCCAGCCACAACACGTCGCCGCCGTGCTGCTCGGCCAGCCGCGCGTCGTAGTCACGAACCGCGGCAACGGCGCGGGTCTGCACCTGCGCCAATCCCTCCCCGCCGGGGAACACTGCTGCGCTGGGATGCGCCTGGACCACGGCCCACAACGGCTCCTTGAACAGGTCTCCGAGTTTGCGTCCCGTCCATTCGCCGTAGTCGACCTCGGCGAATCGGTCGTCGACGACAGGCTCGACACCCAGTGCGTCGGCGAGCGGCTCAATGGTTCGCCGACACCGCAGCTGTGGTGAGCGCACCACCGCCCGGATCGGCAGCTCACCGATCCGATCAACCAGAGCCGCGGCTTGCTGACGGCCTTTGTCGTCGAGGTCGACGCCCTCTGAACGACCAGCGAGCACGTGCGCCGTGTTGGATGTGGACCGGCCGTGCCTCAACAAGATGACGGTCATGTGCGCCGCTCCTCAGCATCGCTGCGCTCTGCATCGTCGTCGGCGGTCATCTGCGCCGCTCCTCAGCATCGCTGCGCTCTGCATCGTCGTCGGCGGTCATACCGCGCTCACCACCCCGGCTGCCAACAGGATCAGCACCGCTGCACCGGCTGCTACCCGGTAGCCGACGAACCAATACATGCTGTGGCGCAGCAGAAACCGCAGAAACCACGCTACCGCGGCCAAGCCGACCACGAACGCGATCAGGGTCGCCACCAGCAGCTGCGGGCCCGTCGCGCTCATTCCCTCCAGCACCGGATGGAAGGCGTCCGGCAGCGAGAACAACCCGGAGGCGAACACCGCCGGAATGGCCAGCAGGAAACCGAATCGAGCCGCCAACTCGCGCTCGAGTCCGAGAAACAGCCCAGCACTGATGGTGGACCCCGACCGGGAGATCCCGGGCACCAGGGCCAGCGTCTGGGCAATGCCGACGACGAGGGCATCGCGCCAGGTCAGCTGGTCGACATGTCGGCTTTGCCGCCCGAAGCGCTCGGCCAGGGCGATCACCGCCGAAAACAGCACCAGCGCCGTCGCAATCACCCACAGGTTGCGCACGCCCGAGCGGATCTCGTCCTTGAAAAGCAGGCCGAGGACGCAAATCGGGATTGTCCCGATGATCACGTACCAACCCAGCCGGTAATCGGCATCTCGGTGTGCGGTGACCAGCAGGCCGTTGAACCATGCTTTGACGATCCGCACGATGTCCCGGGCGAAGTAGACCAGCACGGCCAGTTCGGTGCCCAATTGCGTGACGGCGGTGAACGACGCGCCGGCGTCCCCGGCGAAGAAGATCCGCGACACGATCGCCAGATGGCCCGACGAGGACACCGGTAGGAACTCGGTCACACCCTGCACAACGGCCAAGACGACAACCTGCCACCAAGACATCGCCGGCGCCACAGTCACGACGACGACCGTACCGGGTGTCCGCCGCAGCTATGCCAAACAGCCCTGCGGTCGGATCGCCTTGCGGTCGGACCGCCCTGCGATCGGACCTATGTGGAGGCTTCGGCGAGGGCGACCGCGTCGCGCACGGTCGCGGCCAGGCTGCGTTCGTCGGTGATGTCGACACCGACGACGTTGCGCCGAACCGTGGCGACGACGTCTTCGGGCTGGGGAACCGGTCCTCGCAGCCGGGGCCGATATACCTCGACCACCAGCCACTGGCCCTCGATGCAAAAAGCAAAACTTCGGCCGTCGCCGACCTGACCGAAACCGCTGGCCAAGACCTTGGCTGAGAAGATTCCCAGCCACATGTCCTCGATAGCAAACTCTCCGTCTGAGAGTCGGCCGTCTTCGGCAACGCTCATAGGGTGACCTTACCTCGCCGTAAATTCCAGGCAACCGCGACGGACCCAAGCCATCCCCGACAATGTTCCCTAGGATCGAACTCCAAGCGGACCACCCCTTCTATACCGGCCAGCCCCCTGAGCACCCGAGAGTTACCCTGTGCCAGCACATCCCGAACACAATGCACACGTGTCACGCGCACAAGCCATTGGCCTGCTGTTTTCCCTGTTATTCGTGGCCGGGTGTGCGGGGAAAACCCTTGACGAAACCCCAGCCGCGATCCCACCGGCCCAGCCGGCGCAATCCCCGCCGCTATCGCAGGCTCCGGCGGGGGCAGTCCGCCCGCTGGATGGTCGACCGCAAAGCGCGATTTTCGACCGCCACACCGCGCAGCTGGTGATCGCGACGCTCGGATCAGCCCCCACAGCACCGGCCGGCCTCACCGTGTTGGGCAACCAGCAAACGTCGCAGCGGGTCATCGATTTGCCCGGCCCAGCGACCGGGCTCACTGGCGACAACGGCGGCACCGCTTATCTGTCCACCCGCGGCGGCTACTTCGTGGTCGATCTGTCGACCGGACGGGCCGTCCGGGTCAGCGTCAGCGACGCGGGAAACGTCGAGTTCACCGCGATTACCCGGCGCTCCGACGGCACGGTGGTGTTGGGTACCGCCGACGGCACGCTATACACGCTCACACCCGGCGCAACGGACGGACACCGAATACAGGTCCATGCACACGTTGATTCCGTTGCAGCACAAGGAAATACCATCGCCGTGTTGGACCGCGGGCAGACGTCGGTCACCACGATCGGCGCCGACGGCAGAGTCGGGCAGTCGCTGCGCGCCGGCCTGGGCGCGACCACCATGGTGGCCGATCCGGCAGGCCGATTGCTGGTGACCGACACCCGGGGCGGTCAACTGTTGGCGTTCGGGGTCGACCCGCTGATTCTGCGTCAGGCCTACCCGGTAGCGCAGTCTCCGTATGGCGTGGTCGGATCCCGCGGGCTGGCCTGGGTGTCGCAGACTTCGGCGAATATGGTCATTGGTTACGATCTGTCAACCGGAATTCCACTGGAAAAGGTACGGTACCCAACCGTGCGGCAACCCAACACGCTGGCCTTCGATGACGCTGCGGGCACGTTGTATGTGGTTTCCGGCGACGGCGGGGGTGTTCAGGTCATCGAACACGCAGCGACGGGCCGACGTTGACGGCGGCGCGGCACGGTCGCATGCCGGCGGGTTGGGACACCGAGCTGTCCGACGATTACGAGTGGGCGCCGCTGCGTCTCCCGCCCGACGTGACCAGGCTCAGCGCCTCGACTCGACTGTCCATCGAAGCGGAGTACCGCGGCTGGGAATTGACCCGGGTGCGGCTCTACACCGACGGGAGTAGGAGGGTATTGTTGCGCCGCAAGAAGTCTCGTGCCAACGGCCTTAACGGAGCCCGGCCTGATCAACCGGATCTGTGACGGTGAGCCCACGGCGTGACGACCGTCCCGCAATGTACGAAAAGCTTCGCGGCCTGCTATTCCTGGTGCCCGCCGAACGTATTCACCGACTGGTGTTCGCCGCGCTGCGCGGCGCCACCGCCGCTGCGCCGGTCCGGCGTCGCCTGAGCCGCTGGCTGGCGCCGACCGACCCAGTGCTGGCCAGCACGGTATTCGGGGTTCACTTCCCCGGGCCGCTGGGTCTGGCCGCTGGCTTCGACAAAGACGGCACCGCGCTCAATGCCTGGGGCGCATTGGGTTTCGGCTACGCCGAGGTCGGTACCGTCACCGCGCGGGCCCAGCCTGGCAACCCGGCCCCGCGGCTGTTCCGCCTGCCCGCCGACCGCGCCCTGCTCAACCGAATGGGTTTCAACAACCACGGCGCCGCCGAGCTGGCCTACCGGCTGACCCGCCACCGGCCCGACGTACCAATCGGGGTCAATATCGGCAAGACCAAAACGACTGCGCCCGAGGACGCCGCTGACGACTACCGGGCCAGTGCCCGGCTGGTCGGGCCGCAGGCCGACTACCTGGTGGTCAATGTGAGCTCGCCGAACACGCCGGGGCTTCGCGATCTGCAGGGGGTCGAGTCGCTGCGAGGCATCCTGTCCGCTGTTCTGGCCGAGACCTCGACGCCGGTTCTGGTGAAGATCGCGCCGGACCTCGCCGACACCGATATCGACGACATCGCTGACCTGGCAGTCGAACTCGGCCTAGCGGGCATCGTCGCCACCAACACGACAGTGTCGCGCGAAGGGTTGAGCACCCCGGAGGTCGATCGACTGGGCAGCGGCGGCATCTCGGGGCCGCCGCTGGCGCGCCGGGCCGGCGAGGTGTTGAGACGGCTCTACGGCCGTGTCGGTGGCCGGCTCACGCTGATCAGCGTCGGCGGCATCGAGACCGTCGACGACGCCTGGGACCGGATCACCGCCGGGGCGTCGTTGCTGCAGGCCTACACCGGCTTCATCTACGGCGGAGGCTTGTGGGCCAAGCACATTCACGACGGCCTCGCGGTTCGGCTGCGCGAAGGCGGGTTCACCTCCCTGACCGAGGCCGTCGGATCCGCCACCCGTCAGCCACCGAGCCCGGGCTAGCCGGCGGCCCGTGCGCTACTTCTGTTCGTAGGTTGCGTAGATCACGGCTCGGGCGATCGCGTGCTGAAACAGATTGAAGCCCAAGAACGCCGGGCTGGCATCCTCGCTCAGGTCGAGCTTGTCGACATCGACCGCGTGCACGGCGACGTAATAGCGATGCGGCCCGTGGCCCGGAGGCGGCGCCGCGCCGATATAGCGACGCGCCCCGGCATCGTTGACGAGCGTCACGGCGTTTCCCGGCAGGTCGCTGCCCTCGCCGGCGCCCTCGGGCAACTCGGTGACCGAGGCGGGCAGATTAGCCACCGCCCAGTGCCAGAAGCCAGACACCGTCGGGGCATCCGGGTCATAGACGGTCACGGCGAAACTGCGCGTCTCGTCAGGGAATCCTGACCACGACAGTTGCGGGCTGACGTCCTCTCCCCCGGCGCCCATGATCCCGCTGACTTGCGGCCTCGCCAACGGCTGTCCGTTGGTGATCGACGCCGACTCCAGGTGAAACGACGGCAGCTTGGGTAGCGCGGCGTAAGGGTCGGGTGGTGCGGTCATGATCGGTCCCCTCTCGTGTTATCGGCCCATATTGCGGTTAGCAGTGCGTCAAGAAGTATGCCAACACCTCGGTGCCGAACCTCAGTGCGTCGACGGGTACCCGTTCATCGATGCCGTGGAACAACGCCGAGAAATCCAGATCGGGCGGCAGCCGCAGCGGTGCGAAGCCGAAGCAGCGAATACCCAAGCGCGCGAACGCTTTCGCGTCAGTACCGCCGGAAAGCATAAACGGCACGGTCCTGGCGTCGGGATCGACGGCCAGCAGCGCCGCGTTCATCACATCGACCAGGTCGCCGTCGAACGTGGTCTCGTATGAAGGCAGGCTGCTGATCCATTCGCGGGTGACACCGGGGCCGATCAACTCGTCGACCTCGGCCTCGAACGCCGCTAGTCGCCCGGGAAGTATCCGGCAGTCCAGCACGGCCTCGGCTGTCGCCGGTACGACGTTGGTTTTGTAGCCGGCCTTGAGCATCGTGGGATTGGCGGTGTCGCGCAGCGTGGCCTTGACGATGCGGGAAATCGGTCCGAGTTTCTCGACGGCCCCTTCCAGGTCCGGCGAATCGGTGTCGAAGGTGTATCCGGTTTCTTCGCCGACAGCCGTCAGGAACTGCACGACGCTGTCGGTCGCCACCAGCGGGAAGCGGTGCCGGCCGAGCCGCGCAACCGCCTCGGCGATCGCGGTGACCGCGTTGTGGTCATGGGTCATCGAGCCGTGCCCTGGCCGGCCGCGCGCCGTCAACCGCATCCAGTGCAGACTCTTTTCCGCGGTCTCGATGAGATAGAGCCGACGCTCACCACCGTCGCGTCGCGGCACCGTCAGCGAGAACCCGCCGACCTCTCCTATCGCCTCCGTGACGCCGTCGAACAGGTCGGGCCGGTTGTCCACCAGCCAGTGCGACCCCCACTTGCCGCCGTTTTCCTCGTCGGCAAGGAAAGCGAACACCAGATCGCGCGGCGGCACGACGCCGGCCCGCCGGAATTGGCGGGCTGTCACGATCATCATGCCGACCATGTCCTTCATGTCGACTGCGCCGCGGCCCCAGACATAGCCGTCCTCGATCGCACCGGAGAACGGATGCACGCTCCACTCGGCCGGCTCCGCGGGCACCACGTCAAGATGACCATGGATCAGTAACGCGCCGCGCGAGCTGTCCGCGCCTTTCAGGCGGGCGAACACATTGCCCCGTCCGGGCGCCCCGGACTCCAGGTATTCGACCTGATAGCCGACGTCTTCCAACTGGGCGGCAACCCACTGGGCGCATTCGGCCTCGCCCTTGCTCGATTCGAGCTCGCCGGTGTTGGTGGTGTCGAAGCGGATCAGCCGGCTGACAACGTCCACGACGTCGTCGATGGGAGTCTCGGCTGGCACCGTCACAGTCACCTTTCCTACCATTGACGCCGTCACGGCCGCGCGGCGCTCACGGTGAGCTTCCCCACCAGCGCCGTCGCAGCAACCCACTGGTTTGGGTGCGAGCAGGCCAATCCGATAGCCTTAGCTGCCAATTGATTGGTGTCGGTCCGAGTGGCGGAATGGCAGACGCGCTAGCTTGAGGTGCTAGTGCCCTACTAATGGGCGTGGGGGTTCAAGTCCCCCCTCGGACACCCGTGTGATGAGTCGAGTCATGGGTTACACATGAGTCGCGTCATTGGTTACAGAGTCCCCGGCCATCGGCTGCATGCCGACTTCGCCGCGCCATACGTCATTGCGCCGGGCATGGTTAGTCCCATTCGCACACGTCCCTACCTCCTGCTCCGGCCAGACCCTCGACACGACCCGATCGCCCGTCAGCGGGCACCAAGCCCTGGCACGACCGCGAGGCCGACAACCGGCACACGACGCTTTCTTCGGGACGGATCCCCGGCACCCACACGCTCGCACAGCACGAACGGATAATTCTGGGCCGAGAACGGCGGCAACTCTTTGGGTGGAGCACAATAAGCCCGCCCGCCACCGATACTTTCTCGCCGAACCCACCGCCAATCAGGGTCATACCGACCAAAATGCCGCGAGTTCCCGATGAAATCCCTTCAGTCCGGCTGAACTCGCGGGGGACGGACATATTCCTGACTTGTCACTAACGTCACGATGCGGCGACGCGAGTCGTCGTGAGCGAGGCGTGATCGGGTACGTACCCCGCCGTCAAGTAGCCACCATCAATTGGCGACGCCGGGGGCGAGGCCGGGAGGGTGGGAGGACTCGCCGTCGGCGCAGGGGTGGGTCATGACGTGATCGAGCAGCGCCTCGAGGCTGGCCGTGGCCAGGCACACAACACTGTCGGCCGCGCCGTAGTACATCCGGATCGTGTCGCCGTCATCGTCGAGGATCCAGCCGCACGGGAACACGACCTCGGGCACGTCACCGGAGCGCTCGTAGCTCGCCGAGGGACCGAACACCCACTCGTTGCCGCGAGCGATCACCCGGGTCGGGTCGTCGCGTTCGAGGAGCGCGAGCCCGAGACGGTAGATGTCTCCCGACACGGTCGTGCGGACGCCGTGGTAACAGAGGAGCCACCCGGCGTGGGTCAGCATCGGCGGGGGGCCCAGGCCCACCCTGTTGGCGTCCCACCACCCGCCGCGACGGGCCGGTAGCAGGACCTTGGCGTCGCCGAAGTGGCGCAGATCAGGACTCCACGACAACCAGATGTGCGCTCCGATTCCCGGCATCTGCGCCGTCGGCCGGTGGATCAGCACCCACCGGCCGTCGAAGCTGGTCGGGAACAGTGCAGCGTCCTTGTCCTCGGGGGGCTGGAGGACGCCGCGACGGTCGAAGTGCACGAAGTCCCGTGTGGACGCGAGCAGGACCAGCGGCCCGGTGGTGGAGTAGCCGGTGTAGACGATGAGGTACTCGTCGCCGACCCGAGTGATCCGTGGGTCCTCGATGCCCCAGTGCTCCTCGAAGGTCGAGGTCTGCGCGAACATTCCCCGATCGCGCTCCACGGTCCAGTTGCCGTAGCCGTCGGGGCTTCGGCCGACCACCAGATGGGACAGCCCGGTGCGCTCCTCCACCCGCAACAGCAGCAGGGTCTCGCCTTGAAAGACCGTCGCACCGGGGTTGAACACGGCGTTGACCATCCGCGGCAGGTCAGCGGCGGTGATGATCGGATTGCCGGGATGGCGCACGAACAGCTCGGCCAGGCCACCCCACGTTGCCGCGGGCCGGTCGGCGGAGGTCATGCGACGCAGCCCTGGGCCGCGGGGAGAGCTACCTCATGGGCTCGTCGCAGTGCCGTGAGGAACGCGATGGTCGACTCGGCGCCCTGGTTGACGTTGGGCCCGTCGGCCTGCAGCCCGTCGAAACAACCGCCGGTTCGACTGTCGAACATGGCGACGCCGAGGTCGTTTCGACCGATGAACCACTCGGCTGACCGGATCGTCACGTCGGCCCAGTGACCTGGCCGGTGACGGTGAACGCCCGTGCCGCGGCGTCGGCCATGGCGCCCGCCTCGATGGGTTGCTGGTCGAACGCCGGTCGCGGTTCGCCGCCGGTCCAGCCCTGGGTCGGCGTGAAGCTGAAGTGACCCTCGGGCGCCGTCTCCTCGGTGACCAGCCAGTCCAGGAGCCGCAGCCCGGTCCGCTCGAAGCTGGTGTCGTTGAGCATCGCTCCCGCCACCAGCAGGCATTCGGGCAGCAGCGCGTTGGCGTAGCGCAAGCGCGTCTCGGGCCAGTGCCGGTGGCCAGTCGCCTGCTGGATCATCGTCGCGGCGTCGCCGAGCAGCTCGGCGGCGTGGGGTTGGTCGGGGTCGTCGGCGAGCGCGGCCGCAGCGCCGAGTGCGGCATACGCCATGGCGTGGGGCCACGGTGAGCGAAACGAGGTCGTCTTCGAGAACAGTTCCTGAGCCCCTTCGGTGACGTGGCGGGGCGCAGTCGACGCAGCGGCGACACCCAGGCCGAAGATCGCACGGCCACAGGCGTCGTCGGAGACGTCGCGGTCGATGAACCGGCGGTCGTGACCCATGCGCAGCGCGAATCGTCCGCTGCCGAGGTGCAGGTGCCCAAGGAACGCCAGGTAGATCTCGCTAAGCCGGTCAGCAGCGGGGTCGTCCCAGCGGCAGGTCAGGGCCAGCGCGCGCCCGGCATCGTCGCTGCAATAGCCGTGCTCTCGGCGGGGCATCGCTGCGCGGGCGTGCTCGAAGAGCCCAGTGTCATCGGTCATCCGGACCAGGTGTCGCAGGTCGGGCATCGGCAGGTTCATGCCGCCATCCGACGGGCGAGTACGTCGTCGATCACCGCGAGGTACCGCTTCGCGACGACAGGCCAGCGCAAACCCGCGCCCACGCGGGCGGCCTCCTGGTGCATTGCGTGGGCAAGGTCGGGCCGCGTGAGGATCCGGCGCAGCGCATCGGCCATCGCCTCGTCGTCGCCGTGGCGCACGAGCAGGCCTGCCCCCGATGCCAGCGCTTCGACAGCGTGGGGGAACCTCGTGGCGACGACCGGCTTGCCCGCAGCGAGGGCCTCCACCAGGACCCCGGAGGTGACCTGGTCGCGGGAGTCATAAGGCAAGAGCACAACGTCGGCGCTGCGGATCAGCGCGGCCAACGACGAGACAGGGCGGTACGTGCCGTCGAAGACGACGCGGTCGGCGATGCCCAGCTCGACGGCGGATCGCGCCAGCATCTCCCGGTAACGTTCTCCCTGAGCCGATCGGACCTTGGGATGGGTCTCCCCGGCGATGAGATACGTCGGCGTCGGGGTCAGGTCGCCGAGTCTGGCCATCGCCGCGACGCCGTGCTCGAGGCCCTTGCCAGGTCCGAGCAATCCCCAGCTCAGCACCAGCGGCTTGTCATGGTGGTGGCGCTGCTCGCCGGTGCCGGGCTCGGTCCAGGCGCCATGGGGGATCACAATGACCCGCTCCGGATCGTTGATCGCGTAGTTGCGGAGCCGCAAACGCGCCGCCTCGGTCTGCGTGACCGTCACATCGGCCAGCTCGATGATCTCCTCGAGCACCGCACGCTGGTGCGGGGTGGGGTCGGCGAGGACGGTGTGCAGCACCGCGATGCGGGGGGTCGTTGTTGTCCGCAGCAGGTCGAGGACCTCGTCGCCGTCGGGTCCCCCGTAGATCCCGTACTCGTGCTGGAGGATGACGACGCCGGCATCCTCGACGGTGTCGCGCACCCGATGCAGCGACGCGGCGTCGCCGGCGATCCAGTCGACCGTGGCTCGCGCCGCACCGCCGGTCGGTTCTCCTCGCTGGATGAGGCGGATGACCACGGGTTGCACCGCGCGACCCGCGTGGCTGATCGAACGCACCATCGACTCGGTGAACGTCGCCAGGCCGCACTGTGTCGGCGGAAAGGTCCCCACGAACGCGATGCGAAGCGCCTCTTGCCGGTCGGCATCGCCGCCTCTCAACGGCGCGGGCAATCGGGTCAACACCACGTCACGCTCCATTTCCGTCCGCCTGTCCTGCATCCTGGCGGTCGACGTGACGTGGGACCAGGGACAAAGGTCCCGACAATTGACTCCCTATCAGAGTAGCCCGCCGACGAGCTCCACCCGCGGGCCGCCGGCACTCTCCACTATTGGGGTGCGAGTCGTGACTGACGCCGCCATCGCCTCCAGGACCCTGCGCACTAACTCCTACGGCGCGGCCCGCCCGCTGTCGCCTTGAGCGCTCATTCGATAATCGGCATCAGGTGCCGCTCAAGCGAGAGTGGTTGCTTGTGTCAACCAGCCACTACCACGCTTCATCATGAAGACTCGGCACGCATCATCCGATGAATCGATGGACGGAAGGATTTGAAGTGATGAGCGACCAACTCGGTGTCGGCGTTATCGGTTGTGGCGGCTTCGGGCTGTTCGCGCTGCAGCAGTTCGGGCAGGTTCCTGGAGTGCGGCTGGCTGGAATGGCCGGCACCGCGCGGCCGGCCGCCCTGGCAGCGGCGCAGCGTTATGGGCTCGAGGACGTCATCGATGTCGATCGCCTACTCGAATTACCGGCGGTCAATGTCGTCTACATTTCCACGCCGCCGTTTCTGCATTACGAGCAATCCAAGCTGGCACTCGCAGCGGGCAAACACGTCATTTGCGAGAAACCGCTCGCGCTGACAGTCGAACAAGCGGACGAACTGGTGGGGCTCGCGCGGCGACAGGACCGGTTGCTCGTCGCTAACCTGATGCAGCGATACAACCCGTTGTTCGACATCGTCGGCCAGGTCATCGATCGCCAGCCGCTTGGCGAATTCCTGCACGGCTACTTTGAGAACTACGCCTCCGACGAGAATCTTCCGCCGGAGCATTGGTTCTGGGATCGCGAGAAGAGCGGCGGAATCTTTGTCGAGCACGGCGTGCATTTCTTCGACATGCTGACGGGTTGGCTGGGCCCCGGTGAAGTCGTTTCCGCGCAAACCAGCCGCAGGTCCGACGGCTGCGAGGACCAAGTGCAATGCACGGTGCGCTACCCAGGCGGCGCGCATTTCAATTTTTACCACGGCTTTCATCAGCCGGGGCGTTTGGATCGCCAGGAGCTTCGACTCGTCTTCGAACGCGGCGACATGCTGCTGCAAGGTTGGGTGCCAACGAGCGTCCGCATTCATGCGGTGGCCAATGAGCCGCAGACGCGCGAACTGAGCGAACTATTTCCCCGCGCGCGGATCGACACGCTGATGACTTACGGCCCGCGCTATCGGGCGTTCTATTCGCACGGACATCAGCACGACGCCTATCAACAGTTCGAGCTTCACTGGGAAGGTCCGCAGAAGATGCCGCTGTACTGCGAACTGCTGCGCCGCATGATGACAGATCAGGCGGCGTGGATTCGCGACCGCGGGCACCAGCGAAAGATCAACGAGCAGAACGGCCGCGACTCGGTCGCGATGGCCTGCGCAGCCGATGCGCTCGCGCGCCAGGTCGACCATCGATCATTCGCAGCGCCGGATCGTGGGTTGGGACCGTAAAGTGCCTGCTAGGAGCTCAAATCGATGTGTAGGGTTAGTGGGCAAGTCCCCCCCTCGGACACGGTCGGCAGCCAAACTCGCGTAACAGCCAAGCCCATTGGAGTCGTGTAAGAGTTCGCTCGATCGCGCGACCCTTCGGATGGCAGTTTAAGCGGTTAGTGCTGGTTTCGTGATGGGCTCCTATTCGGTCGGCGGGCTCGGTGTGATGCGTGATCGATTGAGCACCCTCCAGTCCGAGGTAGCGGCCGCCGTCGATCCATTCATCGTGCTGTCCGGCTAACACATCACCGACGAGGCGCTGTGATAGCTCCGAAAATGAAGGAGTCGATTACCCTGTGCGCTCCACCGTTGGAGCGGATGCTTGTTGCATGACAGATCTGCATGCGCAACCGCAGGTGACAACCATCGAAGTGCGCAACCCTGCCGACGGCAGCATTGTCGGCGAAGTACCGAACGATTCGGCCGAGACCGTGGCCGCGAAGGCCCGCGAACTGAGACTGTTCCAACCTGAATGGGAGGCCCTGGGTCCGAAGGGCCGCAAGCCCTGGCTAATGAAGTTCCAGGATTGGGTGCTCGACAATGCCGAGCACATCATCGACGTCCTGCAGTCGGAGACCGGCAAGCCGCGCGCCGAGGCGTCCATGGAGCCGCCTCTGACAGCCGACCTGCTGAACTACTGGGCCCGTAACGCCGAGACCTTCCTGGCCGACCGCCATCCGAAGCCCCACAGCCCGCTGATGAAGACTAAGCGCCTGACCACCGTCTACCGGCCTTATCCGGTCGTTGGATTGATCATTCCGTGGAACTTCCCGTTCGTGAACGCCCCGCTCGACGGGGTCCCGGCACTGGCTGCTGGCGCTTCTGTGCTGCTGAAGCCCTCGGAGGTCACGCCGTTAAGCGCCGTTGAATTTGTCCGCGGATGGAACGAAATCGGCGCGCCCCCGGTGCTCGCGTTGACAACGGGTTACGCTGAGACCGGCGCCGCCGTGATCGCCAGCTCCGATTACGTCCACTTCACGGGTTCGACGGCCACCGGCCGCAGGGTTGCCGTGGCATGTGCGGAGCGCCTCATCCCCTACAGCCTCGAACTTGGCGGCAAGGATCCGGCGGTGGTGCTGGCCGACGCAGATCTTGACCGTGCGGCCAACGGCATCGCCTGGGGCGGGATGTTCAACTCCGGTCAGGTGTGCGTGTCGGTCGAACGCGTCTATGTCGAGGAGCCCGTCTATGACGAATTCGTGGCGAAGCTCACCGACAAGGTCAGCCGGCTGCGCCAGGGCCAGGACGACGCTCGCTACCGGTTCGATGTTGGAGCGATGGCCACTGCAGCCCAACGCGATATCGTGCGGCGCCACGTCGAGGAAGCTGTCGCCGCGGGCGCGCGGGTGACAACTGGCGGTCAGCCAACTGGGATGGGCATCTTCTTTCAACCGACTGTGCTCGCCGATATCGATCAGTCGATGTCGTGCATGACCGAGGAGACATTCGGCCCGACCTTGCCGGTGGTCAAAGTGGCGGACGAGGACGAGGCGATCCGACTCGCCAATGACTCCCACTACGGGCTTTCGGCGACAGTGTGGACCCGCGACAACGCGAGGGGCCAGCGGGTAGCGCGTCAGCTCGAGGTAGGGGCGGTCAACATCAACGACGCGATGGCCAACGGGTTCCACTTCGCCCTGCCGATGCCCGGCTGGAAGCACTCTGGGATCGGCGCACGTAACGGCGGTGCCGATGGATTACTGAAATACTGCCGCGCACAAGCCATCACGACGCCGCGGATCCCCACCCAGGCAAATGAGCCGCTCTGGTACCCGTATTCGCGTCGGAAGTTCCGCGTCGCGCTGGGCCTCGTGCGTGCGAGCGCAGCGCACGGTCTGCGACGGATCGGTATCGCTCCGCGAGGAGGCCGCAAATGAAGTGTCAGGCGGCGGTGCTGCGCGGCGTCGGCAAGGAGTGGGAGATCCAGGAGATCACGCTTGACCCGCCGCGTGAGGGTGAGGTGCTGGTGAAGATGGCGGTGGCGGGCGTCTGCCATTCCGACGATCACTTTGCCACCGGGGACTGCATTTTTCCGCCTGAGCTTGTGGCGGTGATCGAGGCCACCGGGGCGCCGGTTCCGGAGTACTTCCCCCTCCTGGGTGGGCACGAAGGTGCTGGCGTGGTCGAAGAAGTTGGTCTGGGAGTGCGGTCCGTGAAACCGGGTGATCACGTTGCCATGTCATTCATCGCGGCCTGCGGTTCATGTCGGTGGTGTGTGTCTGGCATGACGTATTTATGCGATGCCGGCGCGATGATCTTTGCCAAGGAGATGGTGACGGATGGCACCAGGCGGCGTCACCTCGGAGACGAGGACCTAACGGCGATGACGCAATTGGGCACGTTCGCCGAGTACGCCGTATTGGCCGAAGAGTCAGTGATCAAGATCGACGAATCGATTCCTTTTGATGCGGCATCTCTGGTGTCCTGCGGAGTGACGACCGGTTGGGGTTCCGGCACCGTTGGCGTCGGAACCCAACCGGGCGACACCGTGGTCGTGATTGGCACCGGTGGAGTGGGAGTCAACGCCGTGCAGGGTGCCCGCGCCGCAGGCGCCAACTCCGTAATCGCGGTGGATCCCGTCGAGTTTAAACGTGATACCGCCAAGTTCTTCGGCGCGACAGATACCAGTCCGTCGGTGTGGGAGGCCATCCCGCTTGTGCGGGAGCTGACCCGAGGTGTGATGGCGGACCGCGTGGTGCTGACACCTAGCGTGCTGACGGCTGACCTCGTGGCCCCGGCGCTGATGTTGACGCGTAAGGGCGGCACCTGCTTGATGACGGCTGTCCCGCGGGTATCCGAGACTTCTGTTCCGCTGTTTCTCGTCGACGTAATCCAGTCGTGCAAGCAACTCAAGGGCCTGGTGTACGGCGGGATGAACCCGCGCGCGAGCACGCCGATGCTGTTGTCGATGTACAAGAGCGGCAACCTCAAACTCGACGACCTGATCAGTCGTCGCTACCGGTTGGATCAGATCAACGAGGCAATCACGGATATGCGCGAAGGCCGAAACATCCGCGGCATCATCGACTTCGATCAGGGCCCTTTGTAACCCGGCCGATTTGGCGTGTCGACCCACAAGTCCACGCCCAGATCGGCGCCCGGCATAATCACTCGGACGATCACCGTCCGGCCCGCGGGGCGACAGTTCGATCGTCACTCGCCCAGCCTACGTAGTCGGTGAGTCGCCCAGCGATGCCAGAGGTCAGTCAGTTGTCGTTTATCCGACGCCAATGACCCGGAAACGACCGGAATTGTCCGGTTCTGGCCAGAGCCGTTGAACGACTGATCACTTTGTGGCACAACAGAAGACACGAAACAACCGGAACTATCCAGACCCGAGGGTCGGTAATCCGTTGGTCGCGGGTTCGAGGCCCGCGTGTCGCCTGGCCCGCCCGGCCACGTACGCACGCAAGCCGGGGGCCCTACCCCGTTCGTTTGCCCCACCGCTCCCGGCGGAATCTTTTGGAGCCCGCTAAGGTCCGGACGGCCGTCAAGCTGGCCGCAGCGCCGAAACTTTCCAGCAAACGCCGGTACGGACAAGCACCACTGCGTTGAACACGCGTTCAGGCAGGCCAGCACGTTTTGCGCTGTGTGGACTTGTGGCCAAGAACAAGGGAGATCCTTGCGACTTGACCGACGCCCAGTGGGAGCTGATCGAGCCGTTGGTGCCCACCCCGCGAGGCGGGTGGCCATCCGCCGATGCATTCGCAGCGCCGGATCGTGGGTTGGGACCGTAAAGTGCCTGCTAGGAGCTCAAATCGACGCGTAGGGTTAGTGGGCAAGTCCCCCTCGGACACCCGCGCACACCGTTGTAAGAGCCCTGTGTTGTAGGAGCCCTGTCTGGCCACAACGCTTCGAATCAGCAAGCCGCACTAGATACTTCGCGTAGTACTCCGCGGTTGTTCTGCAAGCCCTGTCGCCAGGTGGGTTTCCGCGTGCATATGGCCGGGAATGCTCGATAGGAATCGCGGCACGCAAGCGGGCTTCGTGCGACAACACCGGTCGTAAGCTGCGATGTGTCACCTACAAACAACGGCGAGCAGCCCCCATGGACCGACCGAGCGGCTTTCTGCGGCGGACACCGCGACGCACCTTCCGCGACCGCCGAGAAGCCGGTCGTGTGCTGGCCGAGGAACTGGCACCGTACCGCGGCAACGACGGGCTGCTGGTCCTCGGGTTGGCCCGCGGCGGCCTACCGGTCGGCTGGGAGATCGCCGCGGCTCTACGCGCAGAGCTGGATGTCTTCCTGGTACGCAAGCTGGGCGTGCCGCAGTGGTCCGAACTGGCGATGGGCGCGCTGGCCACCGGCGGCGGCGTGGTGATGAACGACAATGTCCTGGCGAGCCTGCATATCAGCGACGAGCAGGTGCACGACGTCATCGCCCGCGAGACGGCCGAACTCAATCGGCGCGAGCACGCTTACCGGGGCGGGCGGCCGGCTGTCGACCCGCGCGGCAGGACCGTGATCGTGGTTGACGACGGGATTGCCACCGGTGCGAGCATGCTCGCCGCGGTGCGCGCACTGCGGGCCAGCAGCCCCGACTCGATCGTCGTCGCCGTCCCGGTGGGCCCCCCGTCGGTATGCCAATTGCTGGCCCGCGAGGCCGACGACGTGGTGTGTGCAACGATGCCGAACGACTTCGAGGCTGTGGGACAGGTTTTCGCTGATTTCCATCAGGTCAGCGACAAGGAGGTCCGTGAGTTACTCAACACCGCCACGACGTCGGCGAACTGAGTGGGCCTAGCGGGTGGTGTGGTCGTCGCTGACGCTGTCGTCGGCAGCATTGTCCGACTCTGCGTGCGTTGACGTGTCATCGCTCTCGTCGAGCGCGTCCGCGGGATAATCCGCGGCCTCGTGGTCGCCGTGCGACTCCGGGGATTCCGCCGAGCCGGATTCATGGATTGCCGTGCCCGCCTCGCGTCGCTGACGTTCCTGCAGCGCATCGATGATGAGCAGCACTACCCCCAGCACACTGGCACCGATGCACACCCAGGCAACCAACTCATTGCTGGTGATCACCGCGAACACCAACGCGGCAAGGCCTATCACGGCTAAGACCAGCGAGATAATCAGCATCAGTTAACCTCCAGCGGAGCGGGCGACACTGCCAACATGTGCAGGATACCGACCGCCGATGCCGGTACCGTCGGCCGACTTAGTTATTACCTCGATTGAATTGGTTGAACCCGGCGGATTCATTGGCTGCGCTGGAGTCGACCGGCGCCGCCGATCCGCGCTGACCGAGCTCTTCGAGCTGAGACTCCAGGTACGTCTTGAGCCTGGTGCGGTACTCGCGTTCGAATGTGCGCAGCTGTTCGAGCCGACCTTCGAGAACGGTGCGTTGCTGGTTGATGGTGCCCATGATCTCGGAGTGTTTGCGCTCGGCGTCGGCCTGTAGGGCGTCGGCCTTCTCCTGGGCCTGACGCAGCTGAGTTTCGGAACGAGTCTGCGCGTCGGCCAGCAGCGCGTCGGCGCGCTGGCGGGCCTCGGAGACCGTGGTCTCCGCCTCGCGACGGGCGTCGCCGACAATCTGGTCGGCGTTGGCGCGTGCGTCGGCCAACAACTTGTCCGACTCCGCCTGGGCGGTACTGGTCAATCGGTCAGCCGTGTCCTGGGCCAGGCTGAGCACCCGGGCAGCCTTGAGGGCCTGCTCCTCGACGAGGGGCGACGGGGTAGCAGCAGCTGCGACCACCGGAGCAGGCTGCGCCGGCGGCTTGACGGGTTCGGGCTCGGGCTCGGGCTCATACAGCGGAATGGCTTGGGTGGCTTGCGCACTGGCGCCGCCGCCGGACCTGGCACTGGCCAGCTCCTGGTCCAGCTCGGCGACTCGCTGACGCAGATCGGAGTTCTCCTCGATCAGCCGGATCAGCTCGGTTTCGACCAGGTCGAGGAAGGCGTCGACCTCGTCCTCGTTGTAACCACGCTTGCCGATCGGCGGCTTACTGAACGCCACATTGTGGACGTCTGCGGGTGTCAGCGGCATTCTTAGCCCCCTCGAGTGTGGACAGTCAGACCGACCAGGAAAGTGTAGGTCGTCGTGAACGTTGTCGTAGCCGTATTGCAACTGCCGCCCATCGTGTCACACCAGACCCGCCGGTTGCTGAATCGGTCGATAAATAAGACCGAATTTCACAGTTTAAGAGGCGACAAATCAACGCCTTAAGATAACCAAATCCGGGCTCTGGCAAACCGCCTTACGCCGGCAAGCGGCGGCAGCGCGACAAGCCCAAAGGATTCAGGTTTGGTAATCCAGCGCCATGGTCATGCCGATGAATGCCAACAGCAGCAGCACCATGATGGACAGGTCAAAGCGCACAGCGCCGACCGTGAGCTGTGGTATCAGCCGACGGAGCAGCTTCACCGGCGGATCGGTGACCGACAGGATCATCTCGAGAATCACCACGCTGAGGCCCCTCGGGTGCCAATCTCGGCTGAACGATCGGATGAACTCGACGACGACCCGCGCGATCAGCAATAGCCAGAAGACGAACAGCGCAAAACCGATGATGTGCACGAACAGCGTCAACTAGAGCCCGACCCTTAGTGATGAAGATGTGACCTTGGAGACAGCCCTGGCTGTAACGAGCCAGAGGCGAAAGTCAGCCTACCGGCTCCGACGCTGACCCGCCCCGCGGCTACTGGTAGGCGTAGAAGCCGGTCTCGGCGATGCGTCGGCGCTCTTCGGGCGACACGTCGACGTCGGCGGGTGAGAGCAAGAACACCTTGGTGGCGACCTTGTCGAACGAACCGCGCAGCGCGAACGCCAACCCGGCCGCGAAGTCGACCAGCCGCTTGGCGTCGGCGTTGTCCATCGAGACCAAGTCCATGATCACCGGCGTGCCGTCGCGGAACCGCTCTCCGATGGTGCGGGCCTCGCTGTAGTCCTTGGGTCGCAGCGTGGTGATCTTCGACAGCGGGCTGCTCTCGTCGAACAGCATCGCCATCCGGCGCGGATCCATCGCGAGTGCGCCGCGGGTCGAGCTGCGCAGCGACCCGAAGCGTGGCCGGGCCAGGTCACCGCGGTCGTATTCGTGCCCGCGGAACCGGGGTTCTTCGGGGTACCCGCCGCGGTAGCTAGCCGAGGCGAATTCCCCAGACTCGCCGCGTGGATCGTCGTATTCGCGTCCCTCGTAGCGGCCGTACCCGTCGTCGGCGAATCGCTGCCGCGGGTAGCCGCCCCGACTTGGGGCGTGGTCGTCGTAGTACTCGTCGTCGTAGTCCTCCATCGGAGCCATACCAAAGTAGGCCTTGACCTTGTGCAGTGTGCTCATCGCTTGACCCTTCTACGGCTCTGGAAATTCCGGTGTCTTTGATGAAGATGTGACTGGAGTGACTATTGACGGTGACGGTAGCGGTCGCTGACCCAATAACGCGGTACCGACACGCACACAGGTCGAACCATGTTTGACCGCGGATTCGAGATCGTTCGACATCCCTGCTGACAACCCCACCGCATCCGGATGCGCGCGGCGCACTCGATGGTGCTCTGACTGCAGGCGCGCGAACGCCGTGTCGGGATCCCAATCCAGCGGCGGGATGCCCATCAGCCCGACCAGCTCCAGGGACCCGGCAGCTTCGACCTGCGCACAGATTTCGTCGACGGCCCGGGTATCCGAGACGTCGACGCCGCCGCGGGTCGCGTCGCCGTCGAGGCTGATCTGGACGTAGATCCGCAGCGGATTCTCCCGCCGACCCTCGCTCAGTGCTCCGGCCACGGCCAGGTCGAGCGCTGCCACCACGCGGCTACTGCTGACCGAGTGGGCGGTATGCGCCCAGTTGGCCAAGGAGCGAGCCTTGTTGCGCTGGATCTTGCCGACCATGTGCCAATGCCGGCGAGGCGACGTGGGATCGCCACCCTCCGAGCCGTCCAGCAACCGCTCGACTTCCTCCACCTTTGCCGCCGCTTCCTGGTCGCGGGATTCGCCGAAGGCGCGGCATCCCAATCGCGACAAAATCGCCACATCGGTTGCCGGAAAGAATTTGGTAATAGGCAGAAGTTGAATTTCGTCGAGTTTGCGGCCGGCCGCTTCGGCGGCCGCAGCGAGCCGCGATCGTAACGCCACCAAAGCGTCGGCCAATTCCAATTCCCGCTCCGGTCGGGCTGAAAGGTTTACCGCCACCGCATTCATTCCATCCACACGACCGACGCCAGCCGCCCGGTCGGGGCGCCACGGCGATGGCTGAACAAGCTACCCTCGTCGACCGTGCACCGCGGGTCGACATCGATGGCGTTAACACCCAAAGTCTTTAGCTGACAAGCGATTCCGGCGCGAAGATCCAGCCCGGGAGTGCCAGTTGACGTGGTGGTGCGACTGCCCGGCAGCGCCGCGTCCACCTCGTCGGCCATCGCCGCGGGCACTTCGTAGTTGCGGCCGCTGACCGCAGGCCCCAGCAGGACCGAGATGTCCGGTTCATGCGCGCCCACGGCCAGCATGGCCTCGACCGCCCGGGCCACCACGCCGTCGCGCGCTCCGACCCGGCCGGCGTGTACGGCGGCGATGACGCCGGCCCGCGCGTCGGCCAGCAGCACCGGAACGCAATCGGCAGTCACCACTGCCAGAGCCAGTCGCGGTGTGCGCGTCACCAGTGCATCGGTGTTGTCGACCGGGGTATCGCGTGGACCGTCCACCACCGCTACATGGTCACTGTGAACCTGGTTCATCCACACCACCCGGTCGGGGCCAAGGCCGATGGCCGCGGCCAGCCGCGCGCGGTTGGCAGCCACGGCAGCCGGGTTGTCGCCGACATGGTCACCGAGGTTGAAGGTGTCGAACGGCGGCGCCGAGACGCCGCCAGCGCGGGTTGTCGTCACGCGCCGGATGCGAACGCTCACCCACCCAGTATCCGGCCCGGCGTGCGCCAGCTCACCCTGACACCGCGTCGCGGCCCCCATCGCGTCGCGCGGCTAGCGCCGCATGAAGGGCGGCACGTCGACGTCATCGTCCTCGCCGCCCATATTCAAGGTCGCGCCGTTGGTGTGCAGCGGCACGCTGACCGCGTCGACCGGCTCGAACAAGCTCGAACTGACCTTGCCCGCCTTGCCCGGCGCTATGCCGGTCGCGCTGCCCACGATCGGCGTTCGGCCGGGCCCGCTCGCGTCGAAGCCCGCCGCGATCACCGTGACCCGCACTTCGTCTCCCAGCGAGTCGTCGATGACCGTTCCGAAGATGATGTTGGCGTCCTGATGGGCGGCATCCTGCACCAGCGAAGCCGCTTCGTTGATCTCGAACAGCCCCAGGTCGCTACCGCCCGCGATGCGACATCAGCACACCCTGCGCGCCCTCCATCGAGGCTTCCAGCAGCGGCGAATTGATCGCGATCTCGGCCGCCTTGAGCGCACGACCATCACCGCGGGCCGAACCGATGCCCATCAGCGCCGTACCCGCACCCGACATGATGCCCTTGACGTCGGCGAAGTCCACGTTGATCAGGCCCGGGCGTGGTGATCAGGTCGGTGATGCCCTGCACACCGTTGCAGCAGCACCTCGTCGGCGCTGCGGAACGCATCCATCAGCGACACCGCGGCGTCCCCCATCTGCAGCAGTCGGTCGTTTGGGATCACGATCAGCGTGTCGCAACTCTCCCGCAGCGACGAGATGCCGTTCTCGGCCTGGCTGCCGCGCCGCTTGCCCTCGAACGAGAACGGCCGCGTGACGACGCCGACCGTCAACGCGCCCAGCTTGCGGGCGATGGTCGCCACGACGGGCGCCCCGCCGGTGCCGGTACCGCCGCCCTCGCCGGCAGTGACGAACACCATGTCGGCGCCACGGAGCAGCTCCTCGATCTCGTCCTTGGCGTCCTCGGCGGCCTTTCTCCCGACCTCCGGGTCGGCGCCGGCGCCCAGCCCTCGGGTCGACTCGCGCCCGACGTCGAGCTTGACGTCGGCGTCGCTCATCAGCAGCGCTTGCGCGTCGGTGTTGATCGCGATGAACTCCACGCCCTTGAGGCCCTGCTCGATCATCCGGTTGACGGCGTTGACGCCGCCGCCACCGATCCCTACGACTTTGATGACGGCCAGGTAGTTGTGCGGCGGGGTCATCATTGTGTTCCTCCCTGGTGGGACTTGGCTTGTAGCGAACCGGCCTGGCAAACCTAAACCTCAAGTAAAGAGTTAGAGTTATGTCAAGTTGATTCGCGCAAACAGAACGGTATTGCCGCTGCGCGCGCGATCGACGCAGGCGCGCCGACGAGCGGCGGGCGAATTTCGGTCGAATTTCCCGTGGCGGGTGCTCGACCGGGGATCCGCCCTACTTGACGGTGGGCAGATCCGGACTGGACACGTCGTAGCTCCGGCCGGGCTGGGTCAGCAGAGCCGCCAGTTTCTCGGCTTTTTCCTCGGTGCGGTCGTTGGTCCCCCAGATCACCGTGCGGCCGTCGGCGAGCGTCAGCGTGATCGATGCGACCGACGGGGCGGCAATTCGGCCCACCTGTGCGGCGACTTCCGGACGCAGCGCGGTCAGGACCGCGAGCGCGGCTTTGGTCGTCGGATCCGTCGGCCCGGGATTGTCGACGTCGATATACGGCAACGCCGGTGGTGGCGGCGCTGTCGCGAAGTCGACGCCGTCACGGTCGAATAAATGCGGACCGTCGGGAAAGTCCTTGACCACCACCGCAACCCGTTCGACGACGGTGATCCGCAGCGCCGAAGGGTACTCGCGTTGCACCCGGGCGCTCGCCACGCGGCGGATCGCCGCCACCCGGTCGGCGATGCCGTCGGTGTTGATCTGCAGCAGCGGCGTTCCCAGCCGGACTTGAGCCGCGTCGAGCACCTCCTCACGCGTCACCGCCCCGATCCCGGTGACGATGATGCTGCGCGCGGACATCGCCGGCGTGAAGTAGAGGACCAGCCCGGCCGCGGTGGCAGCCACGATCAGCAGCATCGACACCAGGACCAGCCGTAAGCCCCGGACGGCGCCGCGCGGAACGGGTTTGGGTGCGTCTGCGGTGCGCCCGCGCGCCTGACGTTTCGCCTCACGGCGGGCCTGTTCGATCGCCACCGCGCGAGCCTGAGCCGCGCGCCGCTCGGCGCGTTCGCGGCGCGCCTGCCGACGGGGACCCTCGATGACGTCGGATTCCTCGGTCTGCCCCTGCTCTGCGTCGCTGCCCTCGTCAACGCCGGTGTCGTCGGCGGGTGGCCCGGCGGCTGCGATGGGTTCGGTCACAGTGGTCTCCCCGAACCGGTCGTCACCGACCTCGCCCGGCGCAACACCGTCCGCCTCGGTCACCACGACCCCCCCGGCCGGCCCGGCGCGCCGCGGTTGGCCCGCATCTGCAGCGCGATGACGATCTCGGGCGCGAGCATCGTGACGTCGCCGGCGCCCATGGTGATGACGACGTCGCCCGGTTTGGCAGCCTCGGCCACCGCCTGGGCGACCGACGAGAAATCGGGCAGATATTGCACCGGGACGCTGACGTGCTCGGCTACGCTCGCCCCGCTCACTCCGGCAATGGGCTGTTCGCGTGCACCGTAGACGTCGAGCACGAAAACTTGATCGGCCCCGTCGAGCGCGCGGCCAAATTCAGCGGCGAAAGCTTTTGTCCGCGAATACAAATGGGGCTGGAACACCACCAGCGACCGGCCGGTGCCGGTTTGCTCCAGCAACGTACGCACCGCCTCCAGGGTGGCGCTGATCTCCGTGGGGTGGTGGGCGTAATCGTCGAAAACCCGCACCGAGGCCGCGGTTCCGATCAGTTCGAAGCGGCGACGTACCCCTTCGAAACCGGCCAGCCCGTCCAGCACGCAGTCGGCCGGGGCGCCGATGTGCGTGGCGGCCAGCAGCGCGCCCAACGCGTTGAGCGCCATGTGACGGCCCGGCACTGACAGCCGCATCACCCACGGATGTATTTCCCCGTCGAGCTTGACATGCGCGACCGCCTCGGTTCCCTGCTGTTCCCACGAGAGCAGCGTCGCGGCCAACTTGTGGTCCGGGCCGTCGTACGAGGAGCCATATCGCAGCACCCTGATCCCCAGCGCCGCCGTGCGTTCCGCCAGAGCGGCCGCTCCCGGGTCGTCAGTACAGACGACGAGTGCCCCGCCCGGGGCAATGCGCTCCGCGAAGGAGTCGAAGACCGCGGTGTAGGCATCGGAGCTGCCGAAGAAGTCGAGATGGTCGGCTTCGATGTTGGTGACCACCGCGACATTCGGCGCGTATTCCAGCAGCGAGCCGTCGCTCTCGTCGGCCTCCGCGACGAAGCAGTCGCCGCTGCCGTGATGGGCATTGGTGCCGGCCTCGCCCAGCTCACCGCCGACGGCGAAGGACGGATCCCGGCCGCATTGCTGCAGAGCCACGATCAGCATCGACGTCGTGGTGGTCTTGCCGTGCGTGCCGGTCACCATCAGGGTGGTCCGCCCGGCCATCAGCTTGGCCAGGACCGCCGGCCGCAGCACCACCGGGATCCCGCGGCGACGGGCCTCGACGAGTTCGGGGTTGGTCTTCGGGATCGCGGCGTGTGTGGTGATCACGGCGGTCGCGCCGCCCGGCAGCAGATCCAGCGACGACGCGTCGTGGCCGATCCGGATCAGTGCACCGCGGGCGCGCAGCGCGCGCACACCGCGCGACTCCTTGGCGTCTGACCCCGACACCATGCCGCCGCGGTCCAGCAGGATCCGGGCGATACCCGACATGCCCGCTCCCCCGATGCCGACCATGTGCACCCGCTGCAGTTCGGGGGGCAGCGGCGGGGTGTTCACCGTCGGCCTCCTCCGCGGGGACGCTTGGCGTCCCGCGCCTGCTTTGCCACGTCCAGCGCGACCTGGGCCACCTGCTGCGCCGCGTCCGGATGACCGACCAGCGCCGCGGCCGTCGTCATCGCCGCCAGCCGCGGCGCATCGTTGAGCAACCCGGCAACATGATCGGCCACGAAGCCCGGCGTCAGATCGGCGTCGGCGACCAGCAAGCCGCCGCCGGCATCGACCACCGGTAACGCGTTGAGCCGCTGCTCGCCGTTGCCGATCGGCAGCGGCACGTACACCGCGGGCAGGCCGACAGCCGTCACTTCGGCGACCGTCATCGCACCGGACCGGCAGATCGCCAAGTCGGCGGCGGCGTAGGCCAGGTCCATCCGGCTCAGATAGGGCACCGCGACGTACGGCGGGTCGCCGGGGTCCGGGGTGCGCAGGTCGATGGTGTTTTTGACGCCGTGAGCGTGCAGGACCGCCACTCCCGCGGCCGCCAGATCGCCGGCGGCCGCGGCGACCGCCCGGTTGATGGACGCGGCTCCTTGCGAGCCACCGAACACCAGCAACACCCGAGCGTCGTCGGCGAATCCGAAGTGCGCGCGCGCCGTCGACCTCAGTGCGGCGCGGTCCAGCGAGGTGATGGCTGCTCGAACCGGCACGCCGACCACTTCAGCGTGCGGCAGGCCGGGATCGGGAACGGCCGAAAGCACGCGCTGCGCGCTGCGGGCCCCGACCCGGTTGGCCAGCCCGGCGCTGGCGTTGGCTTCGTGAATCACGACTGGCACGCGCCGCCGGCGCGTTAACCCGCGGGCGGCCAGATATGCGGGCAGTGACACGTATCCGCCGAACCCGATCACCACATCGGCGTCGACTTTGTCCAGCACGGCGCGAGTCTGCCGAACCGCGCGGAGCACCCGCGCCGGAAGGCGGGCCAGATCGCCAGTGGGTTTGCGGGGTAGCGGCACCGGCGTGATCAGTTCAAGCGAGTAGCCGCGCTCGGGCACCAGCGTGGTTTCCAGACCTCGCGCAGTGCCCAGCGCGGTGATTCGGACCTCCGGATCTAGCTTGACGAGGGCGTCGGCGACGGCCATCGCGGGCTCAACATGGCCGGCTGTACCGCCGCCCGCGAGCACAACCGACAACGAGGAGTTCCCGGCTGGCTCTTTGACCGAGTCGTTCACCCGTAGCGCTGACCTTCCAGTACGCGGCCCTTTGCACGACCATGCCCAGTGCTTGCGTGACGCTGGCCGCGGTTCCCCTGTCCGCCTCCATGATGCCTCCCCACTGCCTGACCCTTGCCCCCAGACCGCGCGTGCCGCCGATCCACCGCCGATGCTGCCGCCGACCCCCCGGACCGACCGCCGGATGCCTTACGGTCCGCGGTGCGCTGCGGCTTGGCCGGCTGTGGCCGGCTGCGCAGCCGGTCGCGCAACGCCTCGACCCGGGTTGGCGCATAGGGCTCCGGCAGCGGCAGACGCAGGATGCGGTTCATCCGGTCATCGCGCCCGGCTCGTAGCGCAGCAACGGCCTCGGGTTCGTGCCGGGCTGCGTTCGCCATCATCCCGATCATCAAAAGCGTTGTGGCCGATGATGTTCCACCCGCAGAGATGAGTGGCAACTGGATACCGGTGACGGGCAGCAGGCCGATCACGTAGCCGACGTTGATGAACGACTGGCCGATCACCCACATCGTGGTGGTGGCCGTCAGCAGCCGCAGGAACGGGTCGGCGGACCGGCGTGCGATGCGCATCCCGGTGTAGGCGAACAGCCCGAACAGCCCCAGCAGGCCGAGCGCGCCGACCAGGCCGAGCTCCTCACCGATGATCGCGAAGATGAAGTCGTTGTGAGCGTTGGGCAAGTAGTTCCACTTCGCGGTGCCCTGGCCCAGACCGTCGCCGAAGATGCCGCCGTTGGCGAGCGCGAACTTCGCCTGCTTGGCCTGATATCCCGAGTCCTGGGTGTCTTGGCCCGGGTCCAGCCACGACCGAACCCGGTCAGAGCGGTAACCCGCGGACACCGCCAGGATCGCCGCCGCCACGATCGCGGCGAACAGCGAACTCAGAAACACCCGCAGCGGTAGGCCGGCGTACCAGAGCAGGCCCAGCAGGATGATGCTCAGCGACACCGTCTGGCCCAGGTCGGGCTGGGCGACGATGAGAGCCAGCGCGATGACCGCCGCCGGCACCAACGGGATCAGCATCTCCCGCAGCGTGGCTCGCTCCATGCGCCGCGCCGCCAGCAGGTGCGCACCCCAGATGGCGAAGGCGATCTTGGTCAGCTCAGAGGGCTGCATCGAGAATCCGGCGATCACGAACCAACCGCGGGATCCGTTGGCTTCCTTGCCGATTCCCGGGATCAGCACCAGCACCAGCATCGCAATCGTGAGCGCGAAACCCGAGAACGCCAAGCGTCGCATGAGCCGCACCGGCAATCGCAACGCCAGGTAGCACGCGAACAGCCCGATGATCGTCCACAGCACCTGGCGACCGAAGATGACCCAGGCTGATCCGTCGTCGTCATAGGAACGGACCCCGGACGCCGACAGCACCATGATCAGACCCAGCGTGGTCAGCAGCGCGGCCACCGCGATGATCAGGTGAAACGACGTCATCGGCCGGCCCAGCCAGGCCCCGAACCGGGTGCGCGGTCCGCCGGCGGCTGCGGCCGACGATTTGGCCGTCACCGCCACGCTATCGCTGCGCTCGGACGCACCGGCCTCCTCGGCCGTGTCAGACATGCCGTCCGCCGGCTGGCCACCCTTGGTTCCCCGGCGCAGCAGCCGGGTCAATGGGTTGTTCACTCCAGTTACCGGCAGACGGCGCGCACGGCGGCTGCGAACGCGTCACCGCGGTCCGCGTAACCGCTGAACTGGTCAAAGGAGGCACCGGCCGGTGCCAGCAGCACCGTATCGCCGGGGCCGGCCAGGTCTCGGGCGGCGGCCACGGCAGCGTTCATCACGCGGGCGCCGACAGTCTCGTCCGACAACAGGAACCACTTTTGCCACATCTGCAACAGGAGACTCAGCAGTCGCATGCATGTCAATATCCTCACCTGTCACAACCTGTACGACCGGCACATCCGGCGCGTGTCGTGATAACGCCTCGGCAACCATGGCCCGGTCCCGCCCGATTAGCACCGCCCCGACCAGGTGCGGAGCGATCCTGGCCACGGTCGCGTGGACCGACGCGCCTTTGAGCAGACCCCCGGCTATCCACACCACCCGCGGGTACGCCAGCACAGATGCCTCGGCGGCGTGCGGATTCGTGGCTTTGGAATCATCGACGTAGCTGATCTGGTCGACGACAGCCACCATCTCGGCGCGGTGCCGGCCCACCCGAAACGATGCCAACGCCTGCGCGATCGCTTCGGCGGACACCCCGACGCTGCGCGCCAACGCGGCGGCCGCCAAGCGCGTCGAGCACGCCGACGGGGCCGGGCACCGGGATCGACGAAACCGCCGCGAGCGGCAGGTCGTCGGCAAAAGCGCGGTCGACCAGCATGCCGTCGCGCACCCCGAGTTCCCCGGCAGCAGGCTCTCCGAGCCGGAAGCCGACCCGTACCGGTGCCGTGGCGGCCGACAGCAGCGCCGCCGCGGCCGGGTCGTCCAGCCCGGCCACCGCCACCCTGCCACGCAGTACGCCCGCCTTCGCGGCGGCGTAATCGGCCAGGGTGGAGTGCCAGTCCAGATGGTCTTCGGCGATGTTGAGCACGACCCCGGCTTCGGGTCGCAGCGACGGCGCCCAGTGCAGCTGAAAACTGGACAGCTCGACGGCCAGCAGGTCGGCGGGCTCGCTCAACACATCCAGCACCGGGTTACCGATGTTGCCGCACAGCCGGCTGCTGCGGCCTGCGGCGACGAGCATGGCGTGCAGCATCGACGTGGTGGTGGTCTTGCCGTTGGTGCCGGTGACCGCCAGCCAACGCCGCGGCGGCCCGTAATAGCCGGCGGCATCGAGCCGCCACGCCAACTCGACGTCGCCCCACACCGGCACACCGGCAGCCGCCGCGGCGGCCGGCACCGGCGCGGTCGGCGGGAAACCGGGACTCGTGACCACCAGGGCGTAATCGGCGATGTGGTGGACGGCGGTCGCCGAATCCACCGTCGCCGCGCCGGCCTTTGCGAACTGCTGCCGGGTACTCGGGTCGTCGTCACACAGCGTTGCCGTCGCACCCAGCGTGCGCAGCGCCGCCAGCACCGCGCGGCCGGTCACACCACCCCCCGCGACCAGCACCGGCGACGCCGCCGACAAGGGCTCGAGCGCGGGGTCGGGGCTCATCTGCGCCGCTCCTCCTCATCGCTGCGCTCTGCATCGTCGCCGGCGCGGCTCATTTGCACCGCTCCTCCTCATCGCTGCGCTCTGCATCGTCGCCGGCGCGGCTCATTTGCACCGCTCCTCCTCATCGCTGCGCTCTGCATCGTCGCCGGCGCGGCTCATTTGCACCGCTCCTCCTCATCGCTGCGCTCTGCATCGTCGCCGGCGCGGCTCATCTCAGCCGCCGCCGGTGGCGGCGAGCCACTCGCTGTAGAACAACGCCACACCGAGACCACAGCTGATCGCGGTAAGCAGCCAGAACCGGATGATCACCGTGGTTTCGGCCCAGCCGACCAGCTCGAAATGGTGGTGAAAGGGCGCCATCCGAAACACCCGGCGACCGGTAGTGCGGAAGGCCAGGATCTGCACCACCACCGAGACGATCTCCGCGACGAACAGCGAGCCGAGCACCACCGCGAGGATCTCGGTGCGGCTGGTCACCGAAATCCCGGCGATGATGCCGCCCAAAGCCAGCGAGCCGGTGTCGCCCATGAAGATCTTGGCCGGCGCGGCATTCCACCACAGAAAGCCAATGCAGGCCCCGGTTGTCGCGGCCGCGATGATCGCCAGGTCCAGCGGATCGCGCACGTTGTAGCAACCCAGGCCCGGCGCGGTCGCACAGGCGTTGCGGTACTGCCAGAACGTGATCAGCACGTAGGCCGCGGTGACCATGGCCATCGAGCCGGCGGCCAACCCGTCGAGGCCGTCGGTGAAGTTGACGGCATTGGACCAGGCACTGACAATGACCACGCAGAACAATACGAAAAGCGCGGGAGCCAATGTGACGGTGGCGATTTCGCGCACATAGGACAGGTCGGAGGTGCCCGGCGTCAGGCCGGCGTCGTTGCGGAATTGCAGGACGAGCACGCCCACCAGGACGGCGGCGGTGATCTGCCCGACGGTCTTGGCCGTCTTGTTCAGGCCGAGGTTGCGTGATCGCCGAATCTTGATCAGGTCGTCGACGAATCCGACGGCGCCCAGCGTGGTGGCCAAAAACAGCACCAGCAGACCGGAGGCCGACGGGCCCTGGCCGTTGAACGCCAAGCCCGCCAGGTGGGTGCCGAGGTAGCCCGCCCAGATGCCGGCCAGGATCGCCACGCCGCCCATCGACGGCGTTCCGCGCTTCGTCTTATGGCTTGGCGGGCCGTCCTCGCGGATCTCGTGACCGAAGCCTTGCCTGGCGAACAGCCGGATCAGCATCGGGGTCAAGAGGATAGACACCGTCAGCGAGATGCCGACGGCGATCAGGATGTCGATCATCGGGGATCGCCCCGGCCTTCGGGGGCGAGCGAGTCGGCCAACGCCCCCAGGCCTGCGGCGTTGGAAGCCTTGACCAGCACCACGTCCCCGGGCTGCAACTCGGCCCGCAGCATGGACAGGGCGGCATCGGCGTCGGCGACGATGGCGGCTTCTGGTTCGCCCTCCAAGCCCCGTGCCCCTTCCATGACCGCGCCGTGATGCATGGCGCCCATAGACCTCCCCGTTCCCACAACAATGAGTCGAGACACATCTAATCGCACCGCCAACCGGCCGATGCGGTCATGTTCGGATATCGCGTCGTCGCCGAGCTCGGCCATCTCGCCCAGGACCGCCCAGCTACGGCGACGGCCGGCCCCGCTGCTACGGGAAATCCAGGCCAAAGCCTGCAGCCCTGCGCGCATCGAGTCCGGGTTGGCGTTGTAGGCGTCGTCGATCACCGTCACCCCATCGGCGCGGGTACTCACCCGCATCCGGTGACCGGAAACCGCGCCGGCGCCGGCCAGCGCCGTGGCTATCTGTTCGGTGGTGGCGCCGCACTCAAGCGCGACGGCGGCCGCGCACAAAGCGTTGCTGACGTGGTGGTCGCCGTGGACGGCAAGGCTGACCTCAACAACGGAGTCGGCGCCCGCATGCAGGGCGAACCGCGGCCTGGCCAGCTCGTCGAGCGTCACCGGCCCGGCCCACACGTCGGCGGCGGTCTGGCTGTGCCGGCTGATCCGTACCACGCGCGCCGCGGTCACCTCGGCCATCGCTGCCACCGCCGGGTCGTCGACATTGAGCACGACCACTCCCGAGCGCGGAACAGCCTGCGGCAGTTCGGCTTTGGTCCTTGCGATGGCTTCGCGTGAGCCGAATTCGCCGAGATGCGCCGTCCCGACGTTGAGTACCACGCCGATGGCCGGCGGCGCGATCGCGGCCAGCGCGGCGATGTTGCCGGGATAGCGCGCCGACAGCTCCAAAATCAGGTAGTCGGTGCCGGCGGTGGCGCGCAGCACGGTCCACGGGTGGCCCAGCTCGTTGTTGAACGACCCAGGCGGCGCCACCACCTCGCCGAGCGGCGCGAGCACCGCGGCCAGCAGGTCCTTGGTCGACGTCTTGCCCGAGGAACCGGTGATGCCGACGATCGTCAGCCCCCCGGCCACCAGCTCGGCGGCGACCGCGGCGGCGAGCTTGGCCAGCGCGCCCAGCACCGCCGCACCCGACCCGTCGGTGTCGTGCTCGAGAACACCGGCCAGTCCCCTGTCGCCCTTGCGCGCGTGCGCCGCTTGCGGCGCGACCACGATCGCGGGGACCCCGACCGGCCGGGCGGCCAGTACCGCGGCCGCTCCGGCGGCCACCGCCGAGGCCGCGTGGTCGTGGCCGTCGGAGCGGGCTCCCGGCAGCGCCAGGAACAATCCGCCGGAAGTGACTTTGCGGGAGTCGAATTCGACGGTTCCGGTGACGTGCAGCGCCGCGGCGTCCTCGGCCGAGATGTCAGCCAATTCACCGCCGACGATGGCGGCGATCTGAGCGACGGTGAGGTCGATCACGTGTGCCGCCCCTCCAGTGCGGCGGCGAGCTCGACCCGGTCGTTGAAGGGGTGGGTGTGCCCGCCGCGAGTCTGGCCGGTTTCATGGCCTTTGCCGGCGATCACCACCACATCCCCCGCAGCCGCCCAGGCCACGGCGTGATCGATCGCCTCGCGGCGGTCCCCGATCTCGACCACCTGTGCGGCTGCGCCGGCTTCTGCTGCGCCGGCCAGGATCTCGCGGCGGATCGCCGCGGGATCCTCACTGCGGGGGTTGTCGTCGGTCACGACCACCAGGTCGGCCAACTCGGCGGCGATGCGGCCCATCGGTGCACGTTTGCCCGGGTCGCGATCGCCGCCGGCGCCGAACACGACGGCCAGCCGGCCGCTCGGGCGCCGTACCGATCGCAGCACCTCGCGCAACGCGCCCGGCTTGTGCGCGTAGTCGACCAGCGCGAGGAAGTCCTGGCCGCGGTCGATCTGCTCGAGCCGTCCGGGGACCTGGGTGTGCCGCAGCCCGGCTGACGCCTGCTCGGGCGAAACCCCGACTGCATCGCAAATCGCGAGTGCAACAAGGCAATTAGCGACGTTATAACCGCCGGGCAGCGCAATCCCCATCCGGTGGTGGACACCGGCCGGATCGACCGCGGTGAACTCCTGTGCGCCCGCCTCGACCGTGACGTCTTCGGCGTGCCAATCCGCGGGCCGACCCTGCGCGCTGACTGTGATCGCCGCAGCCACGCGGTTGGCCATCGCGCGGCCGGCATCGTCGTCGACGCAGATCACCGCGCGACGGGCTTGCAGCGGGGACGCAGGGTCGAACAAGCGCGCCTTGGCCTCGAAGTAGTCCTCCATCGTCGGGTGAAAGTCGAGGTGGTCGCGGGACAGATTGGTGAAACCGCCGACCGCGAAGTGAATGCCGTCGACGCGACCCAGGGTCAGCGCGTGACTGGACACCTCCATCACCACGGTGTCGACACCGCGCTCGGCCATCACCGCCAGCAGGGCCTGCAGTGCGGGCGCTTCGGGTGTGGTCAGGGTGCTGGGGATGTCGACGCCGTCGATGCGCAGGCCGACGGTGCCAATCAGTCCCACCGTCCGCCCGGCCGACCGCAGGCCGGCTTCGATCAGATAGGTGGTCGTCGTCTTACCCGACGTCCCGGTGACGCCGACGACGGCGAGGTGCTCGGAGGGATGCCCGTAGACGGTGGCGGCGAGTTCGCCCAGCACGCTGCGGGGCTCCGGATGAACCAGCACGGGCACCGCGCCGGCACGGTCGCCCATCTCCGCCAACCCGGCCGCATCGGTGAGCACCGCGACCGCCCCGCGTTCGATCGCGTCGCCGCAAAAGCGCGCTCCGTGCGTCGACGCGCCGGGCAGTGCGGCGAACAGGTCGCCGGGTCGTACGTCCTGGGCCCGCAGGGTGACACCGGTAATCCGCAGATCGGGAGCCGTGCCGCCGTGGGCGGGTATCGCGCCCACGTGTGCGCCCAGAGTCGACAGCGGCACACCCGCTCCGGTGGTGGGGCGCAGCGCAGCGGGCACCGTCATCACCTCCATCCTGCGTAATCGGCCATGACACACTACCCAGCGCGCGTTAGACCAACACGCGTAACGTCATGTCAGGAGATCGGCACACCGGTGCGGGTGGCCACGGACGCGTCGTCGACGTTGTCGAACACGTCGATCGCGACGTCGGAGTCGCGGTAGCTGCCGGTCAAATGCAGCCCGGTGGTGGCGGCAACAACCTCGTTGACCTGGTCACGTAACCGTTGCCGCTGCACTTGACACCCTTCAGGGGGTTTGCAAGGTCGGCGGCTACATCGCTTGCAGTGTCAGCGGCGGACCCGGGTCGGGTGACAACGGGACGTTTCCGCGCTGCAGCAACCAGCCGGCGATGTTGTGGAACAGCGGTGCCGCCGAGTGGCCCGGCGTGCCGTCCGCGTTGCGCTGCGGATTGTCCATCATGATGCCGATGACGTAGCGCGGATCGTCGGTCGTGGCCATACCGGCGAAGGTGATCCAGTAGACATTGTCGAAGTAGCAGCCGCACGCCGGGTTGATCTGCTGCCCCGTCCCGGTTTTGCCGGAGATCTGGTACCCGTCGACCGCCGCCGCCGGCCCGGTGCCCTGCTGGTAGCCCATCGGATCACGTTGCACGACCGCACGCAGCATGTTGCGCACGGTCCGCGCGGTCTCCGGCGACACCACCCGAACGCCTTCTGGGCGTGGCTCTTCGGTGCGCGCGCCGTCCGGCGAGACGGTGGCCTTGATGATCCGCGGCGGCATCCGCACACCGTCGTTGGCGATCGTCTGATACATGCCGGTCATTTGCAGCAGGGTCATCGAAAGGCCTTGCCCGATAGGCAAGTTGGAGAACGTGCTGCCCGACCACTGATCGATGGGTGGCACCAGCCCGGCGCTCTCGCCCGGCAATCCCACATTGGTGCGCTGGCCCAGACCGAACTTGCGGACCATGTCGTAGTAGCGCTGCGGCCCGACGCGCTGCGCCAGCATCAACGTTCCCACGTTGGACGATTTTCCGAACACGCCGGTCGTCGTGTAGGGCATCACGCCGTGGTTCCAGGCGTCGTGCACCGTGACCCCGCCCATGTTGATCGAACCGGGCACCTGCAGCACCTCGTCGGGATTGCTCAGCCCATATTCGATCACCGACGATGCGGTGATGATCTTGTTCACCGAACCGGGCTCGAACGGGGAGGACACTGCCGGGTTGCCCAGCTGCTTGTTGCCCTGACGCCCGATGTCCTGGGAGGGGTCGAAAGTGTTGTCGTTGGACATGGCCAGCACTTCGCCGGTCTTGGAATCGAGTACGACCGCCGAGACATTGCGGGCCCCGGACATGTTTTTGGCCTGTTGTACCTGCTGCTGGACATAAAACTGAGTGTCGTCGTCAATGGTGAGTTGGACCGTCGATCCGTTGGCCGCCCGGTGCTGATTGCGGTAGCTGCCCGGGATCACCACACCGTCGGAGCCGCGGTCGTAGGTGACCGACCCGTCGGTGCCGGCCAGCTCGGCGTCCATGGAATCCTCCAGGCCGAGCAAACCGTGTCCGTCCCAGTCGATTCCGCCGACGACATTTGCCGCCAGTGATCCGCCGGGATACTGACGTAGGTCTTGACGCTCCGCGCCGACCTCGGGAAATTTCGTCGTGATCGCGGTAGCGATGGCAGGGTCGACCGCGCGGGCAAGATAGACGAACGTCTCGTCACTGCGCAGCTTCTTCAATACCGTGGCCTTGTCCGGCTTGTTGTTCAGCCGAACCGCCACCTCCTTGGCGATGTCCTTCAAACGCTGCTGCTGGTCAGGGGCTTTCGCGTTCTTCTGCTTCGCCTCGGCCAGCTGCTTGTGGATCCGGCGGGGCTGGAAGGTCAGCGCGCGGGCCTCGATAGTGAAGGCGAGTTGGCTGGCGTTGCGGTCGATGATGCTGCCGCGCACCGCTTTTTCGACGTCGGTGACCTTGAGCTGTCCTGCGGCCTCCGCGCGCAGGCCGGATGCTTTGGGCACCTGCAGGTAGAACAGCTGGGCGGCGGCCACGAACAAAGCCAGGAAGATGACCGCATTACCTGCTTTGTGCCGGAAGGCGAACGACGCGCCGCGCGTGCCGATCTCCACCGCCTGGCGGGTACGCCGCTCACGTGCCGAGTGGGCGGGCGGGCTCGCCTTTTCCCGCGCCTGCGCCGTCGATTTCGTCGGCTTCTTGCCCGACTTCACGCGGTCGCGGGACTGACCCCCACGCTGGGACGGCCGAGATGATCGGCCGCCCGACCGGTCCGCGCGACTCACCGCGGAGCGCTGGGCGTCGTGACGGTCAGGGGGCCGAACTGCTCGCCGACGAGCGGCCCGGTGGGCGCGGCGTGGTGCGGCACACCTGGTGTTGGTATGCCGACCGGGGGCGGAGCCACGGGAGGCGTCGCGGGACCGGCCAGCGGCGCGGGTCCGACCGCAGGCGGGGGCGCTGCGGGGGCGGCCGGAACCGCGGGCGCGACGGCCGGCGCGGGCACTACCGGAGCCGCAGGCGCCAGGCCGGGCTCGGGTGGCAATCCCGGTGCCGGGGGCACCCCCGGCACGGGTGCCGGCCCTGCCCCCGGCAATTGAGGCGGGGCGGACGGTGCGGGAATGTGCTCGGTGCCCAGCGTGGCGGCGCCGTCGGGGGTGCGGACCATCATCTCGGGTCCGGGCGCCAGCGGTACCGGCGGAGCGCCGTTGCCAGGCAGGACCTGCATCGGCACTTCAACCGAATTAATCGGCGGAGCCTGGGGCGGCAACGACTTTTCGTCCGGCAGCTTCGTGTTGAGCGGCGGCGGCGGAACACCCTGGGCCGGCTTGGGGGTACCGACGACCACCCAATTCCCCGCAGGATCCTGGATCAAATGTGCGGTGTCCCTTGTTGGGATCATCCCCAGGCTGCGGGCTGCCTCGGCCAACGTCGGTGCGGACTGTGCCTCCTGCACGTCCCGTTCGAGCGCTTCCTTTTGCTGCTGCAGCAGCTCGGTGCGCTGACGAGCGCTGCCAAGCTGGTAGGACCGCTCGGCAGAGTCGGTGGACAGCCACAACGTCAGACCGAGCCCTGCGCCCAGCGAACCGATGATGAGCACGACGAACGGGACTTTGGCCGCAAGTGTTCGCGGCCGTAGGTCAATGGACGCCAGCCGGTTGAGCAGACGCTCTCGCAGCGGCGTCCGAACGACTTTGGGCGCCTTGGCCTTCCGCGCCTTCGCCCGCGCCCTGGCCTGGTTGGCGCTCTTCGCACGAGCTGGCCGCTCGACGGGCCGGGCGATCGGCGTGGTCTGCGGCGCCGATCGCGACACACGTGGCTCGCGGGCCGGCGCTGTGGCCGTCCCAGCGCGCGGGCGGCGGCGGCGCGCGGGAGTCGGGTCGGCCGCTCGGCGCCCAGTGTTCGGAGAGGCGTTGGTCTGCCCGCGACGCCGATCGCCGGCGCGGGGTGGTTGCGCTTCGCGCTTGGCTTTCATGAGCCTCCCTTCCTCGCTGCCTCTGGTTTCGGTTGCACGCGTTGTACGGCGCGCAGTCGCACCGCAGCACTGCGCGGGTTCTGCTGGACCTCGGCGTCGTCGGCACGTTCGGCACCGCGCGTCAGCGACGCGAATTGCGGTGCGTGCCCTGGAAGTTCGACCGGTAGACCCGACGGTGTGCTGGAGGTGGTGGCCTCAGCGAACACCCGCTTGACGATGCGGTCCTCCAACGACTGATAGGCCATCACCACGATGCGCCCGTCGACAGCCAGCCCGTCCAGCGCCGTGGGCAGGGCGTTACGCAACGCATCCAGCTCGCCGTTGACTGCGATCCGCAACGCCTGGAATGTCCGCTTGGCCGGATGTCCACCAGTCCGGCGGGCCGGGGCCGGAACCGCTTGGTAGACAACCTCTACCAGCTCACCGGTCGAGGTGAACGGCGCGCGCGCGCGGCGGCGGACGATATATGAAGCGATGCGGCGAGCCAGACGCTCTTCGCCGTATCGGCGCAGGATGTCGGTCAGCGCGGCCTCGTCATAGCTGTTGACGATCTCGGCTGCGGTCAGCGCTGATGTGGGGTCCATGCGCATGTCCAACGGCGCGTCCTGCGCGTAGGAGAAACCCCGCTCACTGCGGTCGAGCTGCATGGACGATACTCCGAGATCGAAGAGCATTCCGTCGACGGATTCGGTTGGGCCATAGCCCGATTCGGCCAACGCCGCATCGATTCGGTCAAAGCGGGCCTGGACCAGGGTGAGCCGGTCGGCAAAACGAGACAGCCGTCCGCGGACGATGTCCAGTGCGGTGGGGTCGCGGTCGACGCCGATCAGCCGCAGCCCGGACAACTCGGTGAGGAACCGCTCGGCGTGCCCGCCGGCACCGACCGTCGCGTCGATGAGCACCGCCCCCGATCCGTCGGGGTGGTGGCGTGTCAATGCGGGGCGCAGCAGTGCGAAGCAGCGGTCGAGCAGCACGGGCACATGGCCGAAACCACCAGTGGCGTCAGGCACGACAACACCTTCCCGACGTGAGAATTCGCTGTCCGGTCGGGCGACCGCGGCCTGTGACACCGGCACCCTTGCATCGAGGTCCCTGTCCGATTGCACGAACCTGGCGTTGGGGAAGTACGTCAGGGTCGGTTCGGGCAGAGGCCACGATGCACGGGCACGCGCCTCAGATAATGTCGCCGAGTGCTTCATCGCTGGCCGCGGAGAAGTTCTCTTCGTGGGTCTCTTGGTATTGCTGCCAGGCCTGTGCATCCCAGATCTCCAGGTAGTCAACCGATCCGATCACCACGCAGTCCTTGGAGAGGTTCGCGTAGCGGCGGTGGTCGGCCGACAAGGTGATCCGGCCTTGGGCGTCGGGATGCTGTTCGTCAGTGCCGGCGGCCAGGTTGCGCAGGAACGCTCTCGCGCTCCGGGTTGCTTCGCGATGCCTTGCTGGCCCGACGGGCTAGTTCCTCGAATTCCGCTCGCGGATAGACAGCAAGGCTGTGGTCCTGGCTCTTGGTGACCATCAACCCTCCTGCCAGCGCATCGCGGAACTTCGCGGGCAGCGTCAGCCGCCCCTTGTCGTCGAGCTTGGGCGTGTAAGTGCCGAGAAACATCTGGCCACCTCCACGCCTTTCGACTTCCGCCACCATACCCCACAATCCCCCACTTGGCTCCATTTAACGGCACGGAAGTCACCGTTTGGTGTCGTTTCAGCAGGTTCTCGGCCACCCTGATGACGGAGTCGGACCGAGTTGGCGTCAAAATATTCGAGCAATACCTCGCTGAACTGCGGCTATTGCCGATGTGGGGCGTAGTGGGGCGCTGCCACGGCCCGTAGCCGCTTCACGGCAGCGCACCGATGCGGGTGGCGGGCTCGACCGGGCTCAGCGGGCACAAAGAAAGGGCAGCCGACGGCTGCCCTTTTTGTGGTCGCGGACGCTATTCCTCGAAGCGGCGGCGGAACCGATCTTCCATACGGCTGGTGAACGAACCGCCGGCACCCTTGCCGCGGCGCTGGCGTGCGGCCGCCGACGGTCCGGGGCGCTCCCCCCGGCCGGGCAGTCGAGGACCGCTGACGGCAAACACCACGCCGCCGAACATCACCACAAAACCGAGCACGGACAGGACCGGAAATGTTCCGATCATCGTGGCCTTAAAAGCCACCCCGGAGACCAGCATTGCCAGTCCGAGCACAAACAGCGCCGCGCCCTGCAGGCGTCGCCGCGCCGTCGGCGCGCGCAAACCTCCGCCGCGTACGCTCGAGGCGAATTTTGGATCCTCGGCATAGAGAGCGCTCTCGATCTGGTCGAGCATGCGCTGCTCATGATCGGAGAGTGGCATTCGTCCCTCCTTGCCGAAAACCTGTCACGTGATACCGATAGCACGTTGATGCCTGCTTCGGAGGCAACTAATAAGAATGATACGAGGTCAATCTGCGCCTTACCACCGGTTCGCTCGCTGATTGTAGTCGCGGCCGGTCGGCAATCGACGCAGGACCACCGACCCGATAATGGGAATGGCAGCACCGCACTGGACGACTGAGGAGGAGACCGCGAGTTGGCGACATTCCTCATCAACCTGCCACCGCAGGACATGCAGCGGCGGCTGCCAGATGCTTTGGGTGTGTACGTCGACGCAATGCGCTATCCGCCCGGGACGGAGAACCAGCGCGCCGCCATGTGGCTCGAGCACACCCGGCGGCACGGGTGGCAGGCCGTGGCAGCCGTGGAAGTCGACGCACCGGCCGGGGCCACGCCGACGTCCGCCGAGCTGAGCGACGCGCCCTTGCTGGGCGTGGCCTACGGCTACTGCGGCGCGCCCGACCAGTGGTGGCAACAGCAGGTCGTGGCCGGTCTGCAGCGCGGCGGCCTCCCTCGCCCGGACATCGCGGAGCTGATGGCCAGCTACTTCGAGCTGACCGAGTTGCACATACACCCCCGGTCACAGGGCCGCGGTCTCGGTGAAGCATTGGCCCGTCGGCTGCTTGCCGACCGCAGCGAAGCCAACGTGCTGCTTTCGACCCCGGAGACCAACGGCGAAGCCAATCGGGCGTGGCGGCTCTACCGGCGGCTGGGCTTTAACGACATCATCCGCGGCTACCACTTCACCGGCGACCCACGGGCGTTCGCGATTCTGGGCCGCAGGCTGCCGCTGTAGTCGCCCCGGCGGCGTCGCGGTCTGGCACGATGACCTGGTGCGCTGCCAGCGGTATACAGGTCTTACCCCGGAACTTCGCGGCGCGTCGTCGCCGCCGCATGACGGCGTTGGCGATGCTGCTGCTGCTGGTGATACCCGTGCTCGCCGGATGCCTTCGAGTCAAAGCGTCGATCACCATCTCCCCCGACGACCTGGTGTCCGGGGACATCGTCGCGGCGGCCAAGCCACGCAACGACAAAGACGCCGGACCACAACTGGATCCCAACCTGGCGTTCAGCCAGAAAGTCGCGGTTTCCAAGTACGACCGCGACGGCTACGTGGGCTCACAGGCGGTGTTTTCCGACCTGACCTTCGCCGAACTGCCAGAGCTTGCGCGGATGAATCCCGACGCGCAGGGCGTCAACCTGTCTCTGCGCAGGGCCGGCGACCTGGTGATTCTGGAGGGGCGCGCGGACTTGACGTCGCTGACCGATCCCGACGCCGACGTGGAGCTGACCGTCGCCTTCCCCGGCGCAGTCACGTCAACCAACGGCGATCGCGCTGACCCGGACACCGTGCAGTGGAAGCTGAAGCCCGGCGTGGTCAGCTTGCTGACCGCCCAAGCCCGCTACACCGACCCCAGCACCCGCTCCTTCAACGGCGCCGCGCTGTGGCTGGCTCTGTCGTCCATCGTCGTGGCGGCGGTGGTGGGGCTGCTGGCCTGGTACGGGCGCGACCGCTCGCCTCGGGTCACCCAGCCGAGCGACCCGCCGTCCAGCTGACCGAACAACCAGCAGCGGCTCTCAGCTCGTCGGCGACCAGTAGTCCAGCATTTCGGCGAACGTCTCGAACGCCGGGGCAGAAATGCCATACGTCGCCTCGAGATGGACGCTCAGCGGATAGCCGAGGTCGACGACACCGTCGATCACCCGCTTGTACAGGTCGAGGGTCAGCTTGCGCCGTTGCGCCGGTTCGGTGTTCGCCAGTGTCTTGACGAACGCCTGCTCGTCGGCGACGGCGGCGTTGCCCGGATCCTGGATGAGCCAGTTGATGAAACCGACCTTCTCCTCGACTTTCGGTACGAAGCCGAACGACAGCAGGATCTCCGGCCGGTGGTCGGTCTGCTTGGCGAAGTCGGTCAAAAAGCCCACGATCGCATCGGAGTACAACAGTTGCGTCTGGGCGAACGTCGCACGTTGATCGCACTTGAAATTCAGCCGACCCACTTCACCCTCCCGGGTGGGGATCAGGATCACGCCGCGGTTGGCCACCAGTTGTTGATAAATCGACAGGGCGTCGGTCGGCGCGACACCGGAACCCTCGCCGTCAGCCATGGTTCGCGGCACCCCGACGAACACGATGCCCTCGATCCCGGCGCCGACCAGAGCACCGAGCCGCTGACGCAAAGACGGTTCATCCATGAAAGCGGTGACCTGGCTGCACAATCCGCTCACCCCGGGCAGCTCCGGCTTGATGACCGACCAGAAATCCAGCACGTCCAGCTTCGGCTTCATCTCGACCGGCCGGTCATCCTCTTCTGCGATCAACCCCGGCATCATCAAGTGCCCGATCCGGCCTTCGATCCCGGATTTCGCCGCCAGCTGCAGCACTTTGTGGGCCTCTTCGAGAGCCTGCTCCGCACCACGATCGACATTCGGCGGCACCAGCTCAAGCGCGATGGTGTTGAAGGTCAACGAGCTGCTCCTCATCCAACGACTAGTTCCCCCGCCGCAGCAGGTCAGGTGCTGCGAACCCACGTCCGCCCAGAAGCGGCGCTGGCCACAGAGCCGGCGCCACGCACCACGACAGCATAAGTGGCAGAAAGTGAGACTGTCGAAGCACTGCCCTGCGGCGGTCGACCACGCCGCGTGAGCCGACCCGAGCAGGGCAAAACCCGCTGGACAGCGCTGCGCCTAATACACTTGGCGGGCCGTGATCGAACTGGACCGGGAAGGGGTGTCGCGCTGAGCGTAGAAGCATCGGCAACCGTTGAGCTGGCCGACGCCGTCACCGACCAGCTGCGGAGATACTTGCGCGAGCGCCGCGGAGAGGCCGCTTACATCGGAAGCGACTACGACGCCCTGATCGCCGGCTTGGAGGAGTTCGTCGTCAGCGGCGGCAAGCGGCTGCGCCCGGCGTTCGCCTACTGGGGCTGGCGGGCGGTAACAAGCAAAGACGCCGACGCGGAGATGCTGCTGTTGTTCTCCGCGCTGGAATTGCTGCATGCCTCGGCGCTGGTGCACGACGACGTAATCGACAGCTCGGCGACGCGCCGGGGTCGGCCGACCACGCACATGCTGTTCGCTGCGATGCACCGCGACCGTCAGTGGCGTGGACCAGCGGACCAATTCGGGATGTCGGCCGCGATCCTGATCGGGGATCTGGCACTGGCGTGGGCCGACGATATCGTCGCGGGCGTCGACCTGCCGCACGATGCCTACAATCGGGTGCGACGGGTCTGGACCGACATCCGCACCGAGGTGCTCGGCGGCCAATACCTCGACATCGTGGCCGAGGCGAGCGCCGACGAGTCGATTGCCGCGGCGATGGCCGTCAATACCTACAAGACCGCCTCCTACACGGTTTCGCGTCCGTTGCAGTTGGGCGCCGCCGCGGCGGCCGATCGGCCCGACGTGCATGCGCTTTTCCACGAGGTCGGCAACAACCTGGGCATCGCATTCCAGCTGCGTGACGACGTGTTGGGTGTGTTCGGTGATCCGGCGGTTACCGGCAAGCCCTCCGGAGACGACCTGCGGTCCGGCAAGCGCACCGTCCTGCTGGCAACCGCGCTGGAATCGGCCGACAGGTCGGATGCGATCGCCGCCAAGCTGTTACGGGCCTCGGTCGGCACGGACCTGACGGATGCCCAGGCCCGCGAACTGTGCGACGTGATCGAACGGGTCGGGGCACTGGCCGCGGTCGAGGACCAGATCGCCGCGCTGACTCGCCGGGCGCTGGCCCTGTTGGCTGACGCGCCGATCCACCCAGCGGCCAAGACCGGGTTGTCCGAGCTCGCCAGACTTGCCGCGAACCGATCTGCTTGACGCCCATGGCTATCCCGATGTCTGCTCCGACTGCCGCCTCGGCTACCGCTGCAACGCAACCCTTTTCGCCGCTGAAAGAATTCGCCAGTGGGTCCGAGGGCCGACCGGCACTGCTGGGCTTCCTGGGTGCGTCGCTGATCACCGCGGGAGGACTCGGCGCGGGCTGCACCAAACAGCACGATCCGCTGCTGGAGTCGCTGCACCTGTCCTGGCTGCGCTACGGCCACGGGCTGGTGCTGTCCTCGGTACTGCTGTGGATCGGCGTGGCGTTGATGCTGATCGCGTGGCTATGGCTGGGCAGACGCGTTCTTGCCGGCAACGCACGCCAATACACGATGGTGGCCACCACCGGTTTCTGGCTGGCACCGCTTTTGTTGTCGGTGCCCGTCTTCAGCCGCGACACCTATTCGTATCTGGCACAGGGCGCACTGCTGCGCGACGGATTTGATCCCTACGCCGTCGGGCCTATCGATAACCCGAACCCCTTGTTGGACCACGTCAGTCCGATCTGGACCATCACAACGGCGCCGTACGGCCCGGCATTCATCATGATCGCCCGGCTGGTCACGATGCTGGTCGGCAATCATGTGATCGTCGGGACGATGCTGCTGCGGTTGTGCATGCTGCCCGGGCTGGCATTGCTGATTTGGGCGACGCCCCGGGTGGCGCGGCATCTCGGCGCGAATGTGCCTATCGCGCTGTGGATCTGCGTGCTCAACCCGCTGGTGATCATCCATCTGATGGGTGGAGTGCACAACGAGATGTTGATGGTGGGCCTCATGGTCGCCGGCATCGCATTGACCTTTGAGCGTCATCATGTTGCGGGCGTCGCATTGGTCGCGGTCGGGGTCGCGGTCAAGGCCACCGCCGGAATCGCGCTGCCGTTTCTGGTCTGGGTATGGGTGCGCCATCTGCGCGACCGACGCGGATACCGGCCGCTGCGGGCCTTTGCCGCGGCCGCCGGCACGTCGGTGCTGATCTTCGTCGCCGTGTTCGCAGTGTTATCCGGCGCGGCCGGGGTAGGTCTTGGCTGGCTGACCGCGCTGGCCGGTTCGGTGAAGATCATCAACTGGCTGAGCATTCCGACGGCGGCGGCGAATCTGGCCCATGCGATCGGAGGACTGTTCTTTTCGGTGAATTTCTATGGGGTGCTGCAGGTCACGCGCGCCGCCGGGATCGCGGTCATTGCGGTAGCGCTGCCGCTGCTGTGGTGGCGATTCCGTCACGACGACCGCCAAGCGCTCACCGGCATCGCGTGGGCAATGCTCGTCGTGGTGTTGTTCGCACCCGCCGCGCTGCCGTGGTACTACTCCTGGCCGCTGGCGGTGGTGGCTCCGCTTGCCCAGTCACGACCGGCGGTCGCGGCGATCGCCGCGTTCTCCACCTGGATCATGGTCATCTTCAAACCCGATGGCGCGCATGGCATGTACTCGTGGCCCCACGTTTTGGTGGCGACGTCGTTAGCGCTGATCGCCTGGCACACGCTGAATCGAGCTGAGCTGCCTGAGCACAGCGACGCCGCCGCCGAACGCGCTTGACCGGGCAGTCAGTACGCCATGGCCTGTGCGCGGCGCACCACTTCGCGAGCCTGGTGGGCGTGTAACGCGTCGACCGGGCGGGCATTGCTGATCGCGTCGCGTGTTCCGTCCCGCGTCACAGTCAGCGACGGATCGGGAGTGAACAGCCAGCGCACGATCTCGGTCTCGTGATACCCACCGTCGTGCAAGACCATCAGCAACCCAGGCAGGCTCTTGACCACTTCGCCGGAGTTGGTGAAAAAGATCTGCGGTATCAGCACATCCCCGGCGCGCCGCACCGCAACAAGGTGGCCTTGCCGCAGCTGCTGGTGCACTTTGGTGACCGGCACGCCAAGCAAATCGGCGACAACGCGAAGATCGTAAGTCGGTTCGTCGGGGTCCAGAACGTCGTCGCCGGCCGGAATCGTGCTCACCGGATCAGTGTACGGCCAGGCGCGCAGCCTGTTTGGGCTCGCTGAGCCGAGGTTTCAGGCGCGACGTGCGGCGCCGCCTACGATAAGCGCGTGGCTGCAGCGGCGAGCGACGACCCTCTCGAGGGCGCATTGCTGGACGGGCGCTATCGCGTTGCGACCAAAATCGCCACCGGCGGCACCTCGACGGTGTATCGCGGCCTCGACACGCGATTGGACCGACCGGTCGCGCTGAAGGTGATGGATTCGCGCTACGCGGGAGACCAGCAATTCCTGACCCGCTTTCAGCTGGAGGCCCGCACGGTAGCCCGACTCAAGGATCCCGGTCTCGTGGCGGTCTACGATCAGGGCCTGGACGCGCGGCACCCGTTCCTGGTGATGGAACTGGTCGAGGGCGGCACTCTACGCGAGCTGCTGACCGAGCGCGGTCCCATGCCACCGCATGCGGTCGCAGCGGTGTTGCGCCCAGTACTGGGCGGGCTGGCCGCCGCGCATCGCGCCGGCCTGGTGCATCGCGATGTCAAGCCCGAGAACGTATTGATCTCCGACGAAGGGGAGGTCAAGATCGTCGACTTCGGGTTGGTGCGCGCCGTTGCGGCGGCCGGGATCACTTCCACCAGTGTCATTCTCGGCACCGCCGCATACCTATCCCCCGAACAGGTCCGAGACGGAGACGCCAGCCCGCGCAGCGATGTCTACGCCACGGGAATTGTGACCTACGAGCTGTTGACCGGGCAGACACCGTTCACCGGCGACTCGGCGCTGACGGTCGCATATCAACGTCTGGACACCGATGTACCGCCACCCGGCACGGTGATCAACGGGGTTCCGGCGCAATTCGACGAGCTGGTCGGGCGTGCGACCGCGCGCGATCCCGCCGACCGCTACGCCGACGCGCAGGACATGGCCGCGGAATTGGACGCGATCGTCGGCGAGTTGCACCTGCCGGAATTTCGGGTGCCGGCGCCGCGAAACTCGGCTCAGCACCGCTCAGCAGCGCTATACCGCAGCGACATGGACCAACACCGGACCACAGAACAGCATCAGCCGCCGGCCGGGCGGGCGCCGGTACACCACCCGACGCGGCAGTTGACCCGGGGGCCCCAGGAATGGCCGGCAGAACCAGACGCGCGAGACCATGACGAATACCGGGCAATTTCAGGCCAATTCGCCGGAATCGACATGATTGAATTTGCCCTCGAACGCCAGCATGCTCGACGCATGGTACTGATCTGGATAGCGATCGTCTTGTCGATCGCCGGGATGGTCGCCGCCGCAGCATGGACCATCGGCAGCAATGTGAGCGGATTGCTTTAGCCGTCGCGTCGAATCCTTCAGTCGCGCAACATCTCAGCGACCAAGAACGCCAGCTCCAATGACTGCTGGGTGTTCAGCCTTGGGTCGCAAGCTGTTTCGTAACGGCCGCCCAGGTCGGTGTCCGAAATGTCTTGGGCGCCACCCAGACACTCGGTGACGTTCTCTCCGGTGATCTCGACGTGGATACCACCGGGGTAGGTATCGAGCGCCCGGTGCACCTCGAAGAAACCCTGCACCTCGTCGACAATGCGGTCGAAGTGGCGCGTCTTGTAGCCGTTGGACGATTCGTGGGTGTTGCCGTGCATGGGATCGCACTGCCAGATCACCTGATGGCCGGTCGCCTGCACCTTCTCGATGATCGGCGGTAGCAGGTCACGCACCTTGTTGTTGCCCATCCGGCTCACCAATGTCAGCCGGCCCGGCTTGTTGTGCGGGTCAAGGCGCTCGACGTATTCGACAGCTTGATCCGGTGTCGTCCCAGGTCCGATCTTGACGCCGATCGGGTTGGCGATCACCTCAGCGAACGCGACATGCGCACCGTCGAGTTGCCGGGTCCGTTCCCCGATCCACAGGTAGTGCGCCGACAGGTCGTACAGTTGCGGCTCGCCGTCCTCCTGGTCGGACAGCCGCAGCATGGCACGCTCGTAGTCGAGCACCAAAGCCTCGTGGCTGGCGTAGATTTCGGCGGTTTGCAGGTTGCGGTCGGCCACCCCGCATGCGCTCATGAACTTCAGGCCGCGGTCGATCTCGGAGGCCAACGCTTCGTAACGCGCGCCCGCAGGCGAGGTCCGAACGAATTCCCGGTTCCAGTCGTGCACCAGATGCAGCGACGCCAGCCCCGACGAGGTCAACGCGCGCACCAAGTTCATCGCCGCGCCGGCGTTGGCGTAGGCCCGCACCAGCCGCGACGGGTCGTGCTCGCGCGCCGCGGCGTCCGGGGCGAATCCGTTGATCATGTCGCCGCGGTAGGAACGCAGCCCCAGTGCGTCGACGTCAGCCGAACGGGGCTTGGCGTACTGACCGCCGATACGGGCCACCTTGAGCACCGGCACGCTGGCGCCGTAGGTCAACACCACCGCCATCTGCAGCAAGGTCCGGATATTGCCCTTGATGTGCGGCTCGGTATTGTCGACGAAGGTCTCGGCGCAGTCGCCGCCCTGCAACAGGAACGCCTCACCCTGGGCGACCTGGGCCAGCATGTCCTGCAGCCGCACGATTTCCGACGGCACCGTCACCGGCGGCACACTTTCTAGAACCGTCCGGATCGGCTCGACCTGCTCGCGTGTCCAGCTCGGCTGCTGTGCGGCGGGCTTGGCCAGCGCGGCGTCCAGCCGGGCCCGCAGATCCGCCGGCAGCGGAGGCAGCGACGGCAGCTGCTCGATCGGTACGTCAACGGTCCAGTTCACCCGTCTATGGTAACCGGGCAGCGCGGGTCCTTAATCAGGCCGCGATCAGGGCCGAAGCGGAGGTGCTCGGCCCGCATCGTCGTCGGCCGCCCCCGCATCTCGGCGGCCGTCATCGACCTGTATCGCCGCAGCTGGTCTCGAGCGTCGACCAACGCGTCGTGCGCATTCGGTGACCGGCGCGGCATCCGAGGACGTCCCCGCTCCTCCCACAGCTGGCGCAGCTCGCGGGTAAATCGCGGTATCGGCGGCGGCAGATGGGTCATCGGGCCCCACAGCTGGCAGAGCGCGACGTGGTCGTAGGCGCCAACCCACGCCCACAGCTCGATCGGCTCGGAGCCGTCGACGTCGAAGAACGTCTCCAGGTCCGAGCGGATCCGGGCGCGCGGGCGCCACAGCTGCGAGGCCGGCGGCGGCAGTTTCGGCAGCACGTTGGCTCGCACCCAGCTTCCGGCTCGCTCGGGATCGAATTCGGTTGATATTGCGTAGTATTCGCGGCCGTCCTCGGCAGCCACCCCAATCGAGATCAGGTCGATGGTGCGGCCGTCGTCGATGAATTCGGTGTCGTAGAAATATCGCACGAGTCACCTGGCACCGGCGCCGCTGGCGAGTACGCCCGGCGTCGTCGACGGTGGTGGCGCCGGATGCACTTCGCGGTCCAGCTCCGCATCGACCATGCGGTGCGAGGGCAGGCGCGGGGTACCGGCGATCGTGTATTGCAGCCACAGCTTGGCTCGTACGACGGGGCGGCGCAGCGTCCGTTCGCGCTGCAGCGCACGGCTCATCTTGTCCAGCCGCCTCATGTAAAGGTAGCGAGCCCACGGGGCCTGCGGGCGCGACAGCCGGATCGCCCCGATGACCAGCAGCGGGACGAAGAACATGCCGATCAGGCCGGTCCACACCTTGCCCTTGAGCACGACCAGCACTGCCAGCGGCAGCGTCAGCACCATCCCGAAGACCAGGCCGGCCCGCAACACCAGCGAATGGGTGGTGTCGTGCCACAGGTTGATGAAGAACATCAGCGGATGCAGCCCCAGGACCAGCAGTCCACCCACCGCCACAGCGGCGAAGACCGCGTCGACCGAGGTCCGCCCGTCTTCCTCCCAGTAGACGTCGGACAGGTGCAGGATCAACGCGTACTCGTCCAGCACCAGCGCGGCTCCGATGCCGAAGACGATTGCCCCCGCGGTGAATTCGGGTTCGTGCCCATTGACGGACAATGCCACCAGCGTGACGCCGGACACCATCACCATGAGGACCCCGACCACCACATGGTGGATGTGCTTGGACCCGATGTGGATATTCCGCGGCTCCCACCACCGGGGCGGCCTGCCGCAGCTGGCCCGGCGACGGATCAAACGCACGAACGTGCGCGTCACGAAGAAGGTGAGAATGAAGGCGATCAGACAGCACAGCAATGGCAGTCGGCCGCGGCCGACGATATCGTGTTCGAACCAGTGCAGCACGCTAAAAAGCTACGCCCACTTCGGGTCGATGGCTGTCCGCGACACCGGCTGGGACGCGCGCACCGATAAGCTGTTGATCGACATGAGTAGATGGCGCTCGCCCGACGCGGGCAGTTGGCGCGGGCGGGCAGCCACGGCGCAACCACGTATCTGGCGAAACGCCGGGTGGTGGCTGGTGCAGCTGCTGGCGCTGGCGGCGTTGGGTTACGCCGTGTGGCGGCTGATCGGGCACACTCCCTACCGCATCGACATCGACGTCTACCGCATGGGCGGGCAGGCTTGGCTGGATGGCCATCCGCTCTACAGCCACGATGCCAAGTTCCATACGCCGATCGGCTTGAACCTGCCGTTCACCTATCCCCCGCTGGCCGCTGTCATTTTCTGCCCTTTTGCCTGGTTGGGGATGCCGGCCGCCAGCGTCGCGATCACGCTGATCACGCTGGGGCTGCTGCTCGTCTCCACGATGATCGTGCTGACTCGACTCGATGTGTGGAACACCACACGGGTGGTGCCGGGGCCGGCTTGGTTGCGCCGTTGGTTATTGACCGCCTTCATCGTGGCCGCAGCGGCGATCTGGCTGGAGCCCATCGAGTCGAATTTCGCCTTCGGACAGATCAACGTCGTGCTGATGACGCTGGTGATCGCCGACTGCGTGCCGCGTCGCACTCCGTGGCCACGTGGGCTGCTGCTGGGGCTGGGCATCGCGCTCAAACTCACTCCGGCGGTGTTCCTGCTGTATTTCTTGCTGCGCCGCGACCGCCGCGCCGTGTTCACCTCGTTGGCGTCATTCGCGGCGGCGACCATGGCCGGGTTTGCGCTGGCTTGGCACGACTCCTGGGAGTACTGGACCGACACCGTGCGCAACACCGATCGGATCGGTTCGGCGAGTTTGAACACCAATCAGAACGTGGCCGGCACGCTGGCGCGGCTGGGCCTGAACGAGCATGAACGTTTCCTGCCGTGGGTGGCCGCCTGCCTGCTGGTGCTGGCGCTGACGGTGTGGGCGGCGCGCCGGGCGCTGCGCGCCGGAGAGCCCACCCTGGCGGTGATCTGTATCGCGCTGTTCGGGTTGGCGGTGTCGCCGGTGTCCTGGTCACACCACTGGGTGTGGATGCTGCCGACGGTGCTGGTGACGGCAGTGCTGGCCTGGCGGCGACGAAACCCCGCGCTGGGCGTCGTCAGCGCCGCCGGGGTGGCCTTGATGGTGTGGACGCCGATCGACCTGCTTCCCAAGCACCACGAGGTGACCGCCGCGTGGTGGCGTCAGCTCGCCGGGGTGTCCTACCTGTGGTGGGCGTTGGCGACCATCGCCGCGGCCGGGGCTACGGTCGCGGTCGCCGCAGCAACCGCCCCTGCACCCCGGGCATCGAGCGCGCCGGCACCGGTTTCCGCCGTCAGCTGATCAGGGCGGCGATCAGTTAACCTGCCGCCTTTTCGGGAATCCGAGACGACGGTTGGTTCTCCGACGATGCGGACCCGTTGCCGTTCTTGAGGGTGGCGGCGTAGATGTCGACGTATTCCTGACCGGAAAGCCCCATCAGCTCGTAGATCACCTCGTCGATGACGGCGCGTTCGATGAAGCGGTTGCCGGCCAGCCCGTCGAATCGCGAGAAATCCATCGGTTCGCCGAAGCGGACTGTGACCCGGCCGAACCGCCACATCTTGCTGCCGGGCGGATTGACGACGTTGGTCCCGATCATCGCCACCGGGATCACCGGAACGCCGGTCTGCAGCGCGAGACGCGCCAACCCGGTCTTGCCCTTGTACAGCCGGCCGTCAGGGGACCGGGTGCCCTCGGGATACATGCCGAGCAGCTTGCCCTCGCCCAGAACCCGCCCGGCGGTGTCCAGTGCGGCCTGAGCTGCGTCGGCGTCAGCGCGGTCGATCGGCACCTGCCCGGCGACGGTATAGAACCACCGATTGAACCAGCCCTTGATGCCGGTGCCGGTGAAATATTCGGACTTGGCCAGGAACGTGATCCGGCGCCGTACCACCAGCGGCAGGAAGAAGCTGTCGGCGACCGCCAGGTGGTTACTGGCCAGAATCGCCGGGCCGGACTGCGGGACATGTTCCAGTCCCTCGACTTTCGGGCGGCCCAGCAGGGCGAGCAACGGACCCATGAAGATGTACTTGAAAAGCCAGTACCACATGGAGCCTCCCCTTCACTCGCGCCCGACAGTGTCCTGCGCCAGCCTACCGATCGAGTGTGTGTGGGACCACATCGGCGCGGCCGGCCTGCTTACTCTTTCGCGATGCGCCGGCAGCCGTTAACCCGTATGCCGCGGCTATTCCTCGACGGTGACGGTGACGGTGATGGGCTGGTAGCGACTCGTCGGGCCGACGTCGTCTGCTGTCTCGAAACCGGCACCGCCGCCGGGCGGACGATCCGGCGGTGTGGCCGGCCGGTCGACTTGGTCGACAATGGCCCGGATGACCGCCAGCAGTGCGACGCTGTGCTCGGCGATGACGGTCAGCATGGGATGTTCCTCCCCGGTCACCACCGCGGCCAATGCGCAGACCGGGCACCACACCTGCTGGCAGCTACCGGTGCCGGCGCCGTCGCCGAACGCCCGGGAAGCCGCCATCCGGACCGCGGGGTCGATCTGATCGAGTATTTTCTGCACGAGTTTGCGTAACTCGGGGCCGATGTCGGGATGCACGCCAGTCACCAGCGCCGCTCCTCAGCATCGCTTCGCTCTGCATCGTCACCGGCGGTCACCAGCGCCGCTCCTCAGCATCGCTTCGCTCTGCATCGTCACCGGCGGTCACCAGCGCCGCTCCTCAGCATCGCTTCGCTCTGCATCGTCACCGGCGGTCACCAGCGCCGCTCCTCAGCATCGCTTCGCTCTGCATCGTCACCGGCGGTCACCAGCGCCGCTCCTCAGCATCGCTTCGCTCTGCATCGTCACCGGCGGTCACTTCGGCCACACCTCCGGATCAGGTTGAAAACGCACCGTCAATTCGCTATCGCGAAGATGCGCGTCCAGCACCGTGCATCGCCGCAGGACGGACGCCAATCGAACTCTGCGCCGCATCCCGCCGGCGCCGACGATCAGATCGTCGCCGACGCGGCCCAGGGTAAGCGCGCCAGAATCGATCTGCGGCAACTCTAGCCGCATTCGGTAGACCGATTGCAGTCCGGAACCTGATTCCAGGTCAACGACGGGCCGCAACGGCCCTGGCGGCGCCGATCCGTCGCGGCGGCGCGCGCTGTCCAGCAGCTCGGCGAGTGCTTTGGCACCGATCGGCTCGCCGGCCAGATGCGGGGTGAGGACCAGCGCCACGTCGCCGATCGCCGCATCCAGTTCGTCCAGCACGGTTCGCTGTTCACTGATCCGCTCCGAATACCAGTCAAAGGCCGGATGCGCGGGCAGGTTGCGGTACTCGTATGAATCGTCTTGCATCAGAATCTGGTTGACGATTAGTTCCTCGACGCGCACGCCCATCAATGCCAGCGAGCCCAGCGTCCGGACCGCCTCGGCCGCCACCACCCGCTCCGCGGTGAGGACCAGGTGCGCACCGACTCGCGTTCCGTCGGTCAGCAACGCGGTGAGTTTTTCGACGCTGCCGCTGATGCGTTCCAACAATTCCACCACCGCGGTGGACCGCACGTCGTCGGCGGCGGCGGAAAGTCTTCGATGACGCGGCCACGCGCGCTCGACGTAAAGCGCGAACGTCGCCGGCAAAGTCAGCATCCGCAATGCGTCGGCGGTAGAAGCGCAGTCGACCACGATGTGGTCCCATTGCCCGCACCGAGCCAGCTCTCCCACCTCATGCAGGCCCAGCACCTCCTGAACGCCGGGCAGCGCCGAAAGTTCTTCGGGCGCAATCTCGCCCAGCTCCGATTCAGGAAAGCGGCGACCGAGCGTATCGACCACACTGCGCCAGCGCGCCTCGAGCAGCGCCAAAGTGTCCAGTGCCAACGCGTCGAGTAAGCCACCCCCGACGGCGGGCGTCCCGGTTTCGAGGTCGGCCATTACCCGCATAGGGTCGCGTTGGCCGGTCGGCGGGACTGCGACGCCGAGCACATCACCCAGCGAGTGCGCTTGATCGGTGGATACCAGTAGCACCCGCTGACCGGCACGCGCCTCACGCGCGGCGGTCGCGGCCGCCAAAGTAGATTTCCCTACCCCACCCTTACCGACGAAGAGACTGATCCGGGCCAGGTCGGGCGCTGCGGACTCACTCAGCCTCGACTCGTTTCTTCAGATCCTTCAACGCGGTGTCGGTCAACCGGCGCTCGGCTTTTCGCTTGAGCAACCCGATCATCGGAATCGCCAGATCGACCGTGAGTTCATAAGTAACGTCGGTGCCAGATCCCTTGGGCGCCAAGCGATATACGCCGTCGAGAGCTTTGAGCAGCGAGCTGGAAACCAGCGACCAACTCACCGAGCCGCGGTCTTTGGGCCACTTGTAGGACAGCACCAGCGTGTCTTTGAGGACGCTGGTGTCCAGCACCAGCCGCGCCACCTTCGGATAGCCATCGGGGCCGGCTTCGAGAATTTCGGCCTCCTTGTACTCCGACACCCAATCGGGATAGGAACCGATGTCAGCGATCACATCCATGACCGTGCCGGGGTCCGCGTCGATATAGATCGTCTGGGCCGTCTTCTCCGCCACCTGGTTGCTTCCTTCTCCACCCTGCGCTGGTCGGGCTCCCCTGCCCGCCGGGTATGTCTGGGTCTATCTAGGGCATGTCAGCCGTACGCGTCAGCCCACTGCAGAAACGGTACTCCCCGACACAACTCACGCCTGGTCATGCACTGGAGAAACTCCGACAGGGCGGGAGCGCTCCAGCGTCGTCTTCACCTCAAAGGCCATCTTCTTGCCCGCGACCCGACGCCGATGCGTCATCTTCGTGAGGTTCATCTTGGCCAATTGCCAGGCCGCCACCCCGGACGGCTCGGCGTGCAGAAAGTAGTGCAGCAGCACACCGTCCAGCATCGGTTCCAGCCAGATTTCCATCATGCCGGTGATCGGTCCGGTCACTGCCCATCGGACTCCCAGCGGGCCGCGATCCTCGATGACCCGCAGCCGCAGATCGGGCCACCACCGTCGCCAGCTGGACGGATCGCCCACAGCCGCACCGACGCGTGCAGGATCGGCGGCGACAAACGTCTCGTCGGCAATCTGAACGCTATGCACAGCCAATAGCTTCACACACGGCAGTGCCGGCCGTGTACCACCGCCCTGGAGGGCCACATTGTCCGACTCGCCCCCGCAAGCGGGTGGGGGTACCCCCAGCCGCCCGGCGGCGAGGGGGCGTGCCCTCCACAACCGGCCCCCCGGGCCCGCATCGTCGCCGGACTAGGCTTGAATCCTGCCTAGTCGCCCGGAATCACTGAAGCGAGGTCAGAAAGAGTGCGTGAAATTACTGTTCCCGCTCCGTTCACGGTCGGCGAGCACGACAACGTCGTCGCCGCCGTGTTCGAGTACGAGCGCAATGACCCCGATACGGTGATCTTCCAACGGCTGGTCGACGGAACCTGGACCGACGTTACGTGCGCGGCCGCGGCATCCCAAATACGCTCGGCTGCATTGGGTTTGATCGCAGAAGGGGTGCAGGCAGGCGATCGGGTGGTGATCTTTTCAGCCACCCGCTACGAGTGGGCGATCCTCGACCTCGCGATCCTCGCGGTGGGCGCGGTCACCGTCCCGATCTACGAGACGTCGTCAGCCGAGCAGGTGCGCTGGGTGCTGACCGACTCGGCGGCGGTGCTGGCGTTCGCTGAAACCGACGCCCACGCGACGATGGTTGCCGAGCTGACCGGCGAGCTGCCCGAACTGCGGCGTGTGCTGCACATCGACGGTTCGGGGCCCAAAGCGCTCGAGCAACTCGAGCAGCAGGGCGCGTCGGTCGACCCGGCCGAGCTGACCGCTCGCCTCGATGCGCTGCGCAGCGACGATCCGGCGACCTTGATTTACACCTCAGGCACCACCGGACGCCCGAAGGGCTGCCAGCTGACGCATTCCAATCTGGTCTTCGAGACCCGCGGCGCCAAGGCGGTACTCCCGACGCTGCTGCATAAAGGTGAGCGGCTGCTGGTGTTCCTGCCGCTGGCCCACGTGCTGGCCCGGGCGCTGACGTTGTGCGCGTTCCACAACAAGGTCGTCGTCGGATTCACCAGCGACGTCAAGAATCTCGTGCCGATGTTCGCGGTGTTCAAGCCGACGGTCGTGGTGTCGGTCCCGCGGGTGTTCGAGAAGGTGTACAACACCGCCGCGCAGAATGCGGCCAACGACGGCAAGGGCCGGATCTTCGAGATCGCCACGCAGACCGCCGTCGACTGGAGCGAAGCGAGCGATCACGGCGGCCCGGGTCTGCTGCTGCGGGCCAAGCATGCGCTGTTCGATCGGCTGGTTTATCACAAGCTGCGCGCGGCGCTGGGCGGTCACTGCCGCGCGTCGGTCTCGGGCGGCGCACCGCTGGGCGCGCGGCTCGGTCACTTCTATCGCGGCGTGGGTCTGACCATCTACGAGGGCTACGGCCTGACCGAGACCAGCGCGGCGATAACCGTCAACCAGATCGATGCCCTGAAGATCGGTACCGTCGGAAAGTTGTTGCCGGGCAACAGCATGCGCATCGCCGACGACGGCGAGTTGCTGCTGCGGGGCGGTGTGGTGTTCAACGGCTACTGGCACAACGACCAGGCCACCAGCGAGGCGATCGCCGACGGCTGGTTCAAGACCGGCGACCTGGGTGCCGTCGATCAAGACGGGTTCTTGACGATTACCGGCCGTAAGAAGGAAATCATCGTCACCGCGGGCGGAAAGAACGTCGCCCCGGCCGTACTGGAAGACCAGTTGCGGGCCCACCCACTGATCAGCCAGGCGATGGTCGTCGGGGATGCCCGGCCGTTCGTCGGGGCGTTAATCACCATCGACCCTGAGGCGTTCGAGGGCTGGAAACAGCGCAATACCAAGCCTGCCGACTCGTCGGTCAGCGATCTGGTCGACGACCCCGACCTGCTCGCCGAAGTGGACGCGGCGGTCAAACAGGCCAATTTATCTGTGTCGCATGCGGAGTCGATCCGTAAATTCCGCATCCTGCCCGTCGACTTCACCGAGGACACCGGGGAGCTGACCCCGACGATGAAGGTCAAGCGCAAGGTAGTCGCCGAAAAATTCGCCGACGACATCGAGGCGATTTACACCAAGGCTTAGCCCCGGATCAGGTCGGCCAGTCGCCCAGCCAAATCGTCCCAACGCCACTGCGCGGTGACCCAGTCGCGCCCGGCGGCGCCCATCGCGGCGGCACGATCCGGGTCGGCCAGCAGCTCGCTGACGGCATCGGCGACCTGGTTCACCGAACGACCGTCGACCACCATTCCAGTCTTGTTGTGCCGCACAGTTTCCGGCGCGCCACCCGAGGATCCGGCGATCACCGGCACACCAGTGGCCGACGCTTCCAGGAATACGATGCCCAGACCCTCGACGTCCAGTCCGGCACCACGGGTGCGGCATGGCATGGCGAACACGTCGGCCATCGCGTGGTAGGCGGGAAGGTCGGCGGCGGGGACGCCGCCGGTGAACGTGACGTGGTCGCTGACGCCGAAGCGGTCGGCCAGCCGGCGCAGCGCCGCCAGATATGGGCCGCCGCCGGCGATGACCAGCGCGGCGCCGTTCACCCGCTGCCTAATTGTCGGCAACGCCCGGATCAGCATGTCCTGGCCCTTTCGCGGCACCAACCGGGACAGGCACACCACGGTGGGTCGCTGGCCTAGACCGAAGCGGGTACGCAGCTCGGCGCGGCTGGCCGGATCGGGACGGAACCGGTCGGTGTCGACGCCGGGAGGCAGGTGCTCCAACGCAGCGTGCGGCCCGAACGCCGACGCAAAACGCGCTCGCGTATAGCGGCTGACGAACGTGACGACGTCGCTGTCCTCGCCGATACGACGCAGCACCGATCGTGCCACCGGCAGCATCGACCACCCCACCTCGTGACCGTGGGTGCTCGCCAACACCCGGGTCGCGCCGGCTTGACGGGCGTGGTGCGCCAGTAGGCCCAGCGGAGCGGCCGCGCCGAACCAGACGGTGTCGATCCCGTGCTCCGCGATCAGACGGCGCATCCGGATGTCGACGCCTGCGCCGGGCAACATCAACGTCCCGGGATGGCGCACCACGTGATAGCCGGCGGTTCGGGCATCGAAGGTCTCTGCGTCCTTCCACTGCGGCGCGTACACCGTCAGCGTGTGCTCCCCTGTCGCGGCCAATCGGGAAACGAATTCGACCAGGTAGGACTGGATGCCGCCGCGCCGAGGCGGAAAATCGTTGGTTACCAGTAAGACCCGGGACACCTGCGTAGGTTAGCGAGTCAGCCACTGCTGCCAGTCGGCGAGTACCCCCGCCATGTCGGCGCCGAGCACATTGTGCACAGCAGTGGGTAGATCGGTGTGCCCGTCACCACATGCGGCCCAGTAGAGCGCGCGCAGCATCGCCGGTCCGCGGGTTTCAGCGATGAAACGCGCGAACCACCACGCCCGGTCATAAGCCAGCGAACGCTGCGGCCCCGGCGCGGCGAGGTCGGCGTCGGACGGCAACGCGGTCGGAGGTGACACGGCCCCGGGCAGCGGGGTGTGCGGCCGGGCGACGTAGTCGGACACTCCTTCGGTCAGCCATCGGGGCGCGTCCACCGCGGTGTCGGCGCGTGCGGCGTAGTGAAAAAGCTCGTGGCTCAGCACGATTCGCAGCGCCTGCTCACTCATGCCCGCCGCGCCGGGCGCGAAGACGATCCGCTGGCCTATCGCGATCCGCCGAGAGGGATCGACATGATCGGCGACAGCGATCGCGGCGATATCGGACCACTGCGCAGCAGGGCCGCCACCGGCCTGTGCCTCGAACTGCCGCTGTGTGCCGGTAGCCACCACGTCGATGTCGCGCGGCCAGTCGCTACCCCAGAAGGCCACTACCGCGTCGACCGCCTGGCCGATGTTCGCCGCGACGCGAGTCAGCAATATCTGCGATTGCGGGCCGCCGAGATTGGTCATCCGCAGGGTGCGGTCACCGACTCGAACATGCCACGGCGCGCTGGCGCGCCGCGGGCGGGGGCGGGGATGGTTGCGCCGGGGAACCCTTGCCCGGGCCGACGGCCGCGAGGCCGCCGAGGATCAGCTCGGCGGCTAGTAGTAAGGCCAGGAGCCGACGTCGACGCCTGGGGTTAGTAGCGGCGGGCGTCGTAGATCGGGCCGGAGGAATTCATCGGCACCACCCGCACCGGCACGCCGTAGGTGGACGAATGGACCATGAGGCCGTCGCCGATGTAGAGGCCGGCATGAGATGCGTCCGAGTAGAAGGTCAGCACGTCACCGGGCTGCAGGTCCGACAGCGAGACCGGCTGTCCGCCGTGAGCCAGCGCCTGGCTGGAATGGGGCAGCGCGATGCCTGCCTGCTGGAACGCCCACATCACCAAGCCCGAGCAGTCGAACCCGCCGGGCGCGGCGCCTCCCCATGCGTAGGGCGTGCCGACCTGGGTCAACGCGGCCTGCACAGCGATCGCACCCTGACCGCTGCCGGGTCCGGCGCCCGGCCAGGGAGCACCCGGCTGCCCACCGCCCGGTGGTAACGCCTCCGGAGCTAGGACCAGGAGCGGCGGCCGGCGGCGGGATGGGCCCGGGCGCGGCCAACGCGGTGCGATCATTCGGGGTCAGTGCGAGATACTGCGACTTGACGATGGCGATCTGCAGCTGCAACTGACTCTGCTTGGACTGCAGGCTCGCGCGCACCGACGCGGCCTGCTCGGCCGCAGTCTTGGCGTCGGCGGCCGATTTCTCGGATTCCTTCTCGGCTAGGGCGGCCTGCTCGCGGGTGGCGCGGTACGTCGCCATCTGCGCAAGCATCGCGGTCGAGACGACCCGCTGCACGGCCAGCCTGCCGATCAGCTGTTGCGGCGACTCGGCGGTCATGATGGCGGTCAAACCGTCGGTCCGGCCACCCATATAGGTCGCTGCTGCAAACTTGTCGACGCCGGCCTGAAAGGTTGCCAACCGCGACTTCATTGCGTCCGCGGCGGCCACGTCGTCGGCGTGCTTTTTCTCGGCGGCCTGCTGCGCAGCCAGCTTGTTGTTCAGATCAAGCTGCGCGCTGTGCATCGCCTCGGTGGTCTGCTCGGCCTGCCGCGACAACTCGCTGAGCTTTGCCATCGCGTCATTGGCCGGGTCGGCCAGCACATTGCTGGCGGCGACTCCGGACAAGGCAATGAATCCGGCTAGCGCTCCAACAGCAAAGCGTTTAGCGACGCGCAAAGTTACGCGCTCACCGTTCAGCTTTAACCGCAAAACTTTGTATCCTTAAACCCGCCGGCGTGACAGCCGAATCTGCTTTAGGTCTCAGATAGGTTACGAAACGGCTTCGAGGTTGTCCAACTCTGAGTCATTAAGAAAATAGCAAGATTTCAGACTAACGCCGTTAGGCCACTCCCGGCCGTTGCCGGTGAATAGGTACCAGCCGCAATCTGGGCGCCAGGCCCGCGTCGGCGAGCACCTCCAGCGCGACCCGTTCGTCCTCCAGCAAAGTTTCCGGTACCCCGAGTATCACGCTGACGACGCAATCGTGGCATCCGGGACCGCGTACCGCGCAGTCGTCACAGTCAATGACCACCGGTTCTGTCGACTCGGGCGGCACTGCCGCCGCCTGTTCGGGCTCGCTGCTGTGCGCCATCGGGCGGGTCCTCTCCGTCTTCGTTTTCGAGCTTGCCACGACGCTAACCGCGGGCACCGACAAGTTTTCGTCCTCGCCGTTCTTACCGCTGATGGCCCGCCTCCGCCTCGGACCGCGGCGCGGCCCGCATCTTTGCCGGCGCGACGCGCCGCGGGAGAATCCCGGCGGTGTCGGTGCGAGTACTTAATGTCGCGGCCATGGGCGCGCCCGCTGCCGAACAGCTGAGCCTCCCCGACCTCGACGGGGCTTCCGAAATATCGCTGCGCGAGACCACTTTCGTCGTCGTCGACTTGGAGACCACGGGCGGGCGCATGACTGCCGGTGACGGAAAGGTCGCTGACGCCATCACCGAAATCGGGGCGGTCAAGGTCCGCGGTGGCGTGGTACTGGGTGAGTTCGCGACCCTGGTCGACCCGCAGCGCAGTATTCCGCCACAAATCGTTCAGCTGACCGGCATCACCACGGCGATGGTGTGCGATGCGCCGACCATCGGCGCGGTGTTGCCGATGTTTCTTCGAGTTCGCCCGCGGCGCGGTGCTGGTAGCTCACAACGCCAGGTTCGACGTCGGATTCCTGCGGGCCGCCGCCGATCAATGCGGCATCAGGTGGTCACGGCCGCAGGTGCTGTGCACGGTCCAGCTGGCTCGGCGGGTACTCAGCCGCGAGGAAGCACCGAGCGTGCGGCTGGCGGCCCTGGCGCGGCTGTTCGCTGTCGCCACCGAGCCCACCCACCGGGCGCTCGACGACGCGCAGGCCACCGTCGATGTGTTGCACGCGCTCATCGAACGAGTCGGCAACCAGGGCGTGCACACCTACGCGGATTTGCGGTCCTACCTACCCAATGTGTCGCCGGCGCAGCGACGCAAACGGGTGCTCGCCGAGGGCTTGCCGCGCCGGCCCGGGGTTTACCTGTTTCGTGGGCCGGGCGGCGAGGTGCTCTACGTGGGCACCGCAATTAACCTGCGGCGCAGGGTAAGTCAGTACTTCAACGGCTCGGATCAGCGCAGCCGGATCAAAGAGATGGTTACGCTGGCCAGCACCGTCGAGCATGTCGAATGCGCGCATGCGCTAGAAGCCGGTGTCCGGGAACTGCGGATGCTGAGCGCGCATGCCCCGCCCTACAACCGCCGGTCGAGATTCCCGCAACGCTGGTGGTGGTTGGTACTGAGCGACGAAGCCTTCCCCCGATTTTCGGTTGTGCGCACACCGCGCCACGACCGCGCGGTCGGGCCGTTTCGGTCCCGCGCGGACGCCGCCGATACCGCGGACCTGCTGGCGCGACTCACCGGTGTGCGCACCTGCACCAAGCGGCTGGCCCGCTCGGCGCTGCACGGGCCGGCCTGCCCACAGCACGAGGTTGCGCCGTGTCCCGGCGCGCGCGATGTGACCGCGGCCCACTACGCGCCGGCGACCGGTCGCGCCGCGGCGTTGATCGACGGCCTGGACAACACCGCGCTGGCGGCGGCGGCACAGCGGATCACCGACCTCGCCGAGCGTCAGCGCTATGAGAGCGCCGCACGGCTGCGTGACCACATGGTGGCCGCGGTGGAGGTGCTCTGGCGCGGCCAGCGCCTGCGCGCGCTGGCCGCGCTGCCGGAGCTGGTGGCCGCTGCCCCTGACGGCGACGGCGGCTGGCAGCTCGCCGTGGTCCGATACGGCCAGCTCGCTGCGGCCGGCACCGCCCGCCACGGCGTGCCACCGACGCCCGTCGTCGACGCCATCCGGGCCGGGGCGCAGGTGATCCTGCCGCAGCCCGCACCGCTGGGCGGCGCGCTGGTCGAGGAGACCGCTCTGATCGCCCGCTGGCTCGCGGCCCCGGGGGTACGCATCGTGTGCGTCAACGACGCCGATGACGGGGCGGGCTGGTGCACGCCGCTACGGTCGGCAGGGCCGTGGGCGGAATGGGCCGCCTCGGCACGCTCCGCGCGGGTGGCCGCCGAACAAGCCGTCACGAGCCGCGACTCAGAGCTGCTGACCGAACCGCACCCATCGCGCGAGCAGCTGTTCGGCCGCACCGCTGTCGATCGCGTCGACAGCGCGGCTGAGCCCGTCTTCCCACGCCGGCAGCCACTCGGCGCGGCTGGATAACCCGGTATGGGCCACGATCGCGCCTGCGGCGTTCAGTACGACGGCGTCGCGCACCGGGCCCTTGGCACCCGCCAGCACCGAACGTGCCTCCGCCGCGTTGGCCGCCGCGTCACCACCGATCAACTCGTCGAGATCCGCGCGCTCGAATCCGAATCCGGCGGGATCGAATTTCAGCTTGTCCACCGTGCCTGCCTGTACCCGCCAGATGGTGCTCGTCGTGGTGGTGGTCAGCTCGTCGAGGCCGTCGTCACCGTGTACCACCAGCACGCTGGATTGCCGCGCAGCGAAGACCCCCGCCATCACCTCGGCCAATTCGGCGAACGCGCAGCCAATCAGCCCGGCTCGTGGCCGTCCCGGATTGGTAAGTGGCCCAAGCAGATTGAAGATAGTGGGTACGCCGATCTCGCGACGTACCGACGAGGCGTGCCGATACGACGGATGAAACTGCGGCGCGAAGCAGAACCCGATCCCGACTTCGGCGACACTGCGCGCGACGTCGTCAGGACTTAGGTCGATGCGCACCCCGAGCGCCTCCAAGGTGTCGGCTCCGCCCGCCAACGACGACGCCGCCCGATTGCCGTGCTTGACCACCGGAACGCCGCTGGCCGCCACCACGATCGCCGCCATGGTCGACAAGTTGACCGTGCTGACGCCGTCACCGCCGGTACCGACCACGTCGACGGTGTCGGTACCGATCTGTTCGATCGGCAACCGGCGCGCATGCTGCAGCATCACGTCGGCCAACTCGGCCACCTCGGCTGCAGTCGGCGCCTTCATCTTCAGCGCCACGGCGAAAGCCGCGATCTGCGCCGGCGTCGCGGATCCGGTCATGATCTGCTCCATGGCCCAGCCGGCTTGTCCGCGGGGCAGATCCTGGCCCGCAGTCAAAACCGTGAGAACCCGCGGCCACGACAGCGCCACCTCATGGGGTCGCTGAGATGACCCGGACGATGACACCGCCACACCGCAGATGGTCCCATGGCGATCGCAAGACCGGCGCAGCCGGGCGCAGCGGGTCGCCATACCGGCCCAGCTGATCGCAAGGCCGGCGCAGCCGGGCGCAGCGGGTCGCCATACCGGCCCAGCTGATCGCAAGGCCGGCGCAGCCGGGCGCAGCGGGTCGCCCCATACCGGCCCAGCTGATCGCAAGACCGGCGCAGCGGATGAGCGACGGCGCACCAATTTCCGCCCCGAGTGGAGGTCGACAACTACAAAGCGTCATACTTGCGGATGTGACGAGTGCGGTAGGGACCTCGGGTACGGCAATCACGGCACGCGTACATTCGCTCAACCGCCCCAACATGGTCAGTGTTGGCACCATAGTGTGGCTTTCCAGCGAGTTGATGTTCTTTGCTGGACTGTTCGCCTTCTACTTCACCGCGCGTGCGCAGGCGGCCGGCAACTGGCCGCCCCCGCCGACCGAGCTGAATCTCTATCAGGCCGTGCCGGTCACGCTGGTGCTGATCGCCTCGTCCTTCACCTGCCAGATGGGGGTGTTCGCGGCCGAGCGTGGCGACGTGTTCGGCTTGCGTCGCTGGTATGTGCTGACCTTTGCGATGGGGTTGTTCTTCGTCCTCGGGCAGGCCTACGAGTACCACCACCTGATGAGCCATGGGACCACCATCCCCAGCAGCGCTTACGGCAGCGTCTTCTACCTGGCCACCGGCTTTCACGGGTTGCACGTCATCGGCGGGCTGATCGCCTTCATCTTCCTGCTGGCGCGCACCACGATGACCAAGTTCACCCCGGCGCAGGCGACCGCTTCGATCGTCGTCTCTTACTACTGGCACTTCGTCGACATCGTCTGGATCGCCCTGTTCGCGACGATCTATTTCATCCGATGACCAGCGTGCGTAAGGACAGGAGTGCTCGGTTGAAGAGACTGAGGTTGAACCGATCGCTTAGTGACCGGGCGCGGCGCCGCCTGCATCGTCGGTTCTCGGCTGGACTGCTGCTGGTGGTGGCCCTGGCGGCGGCCGGCGGACTGGCCGCCGTCCTGACCCCCACCCCGCAGGTCGCTGTCGCCGACGAGTCGTCCTCGGCGCTGCTGCGAACGGGCAAGCAGCTTTTCGACACCTCGTGTGTGACCTGCCATGGCGCCAACCTGCAGGGCGTACCGGATCGCGGACCGAGCCTGATCGGTGTGGGCGAGGCCGCGGTTTACTTCCAGGTGTCGAGCGGCCGGATGCCGGCGATGCGCGGGGAGGCCCAGGCGGCCCGCAAAGACCCGATTTTCGATGAGTCTCAGGTCGAGGCGCTGGGTGCCTATGTGCAGACCAACGGCGGCGGGCCGACACTGACGCGCAACCCCGATGGCAGTCTGGCGATGAAATCGCTGCGCGGCGACGACCTGGGCCGCGGCGGTGATCTCTTCCGGCTCAACTGCTCCTCATGCCACAACTTCACCGGCAAGGGCGGCGCGCTGTCGTCGGGTAAGTTCGCACCCGACTTGGAGCCGGCCAACGAGCAGCAGATCCTCTCCGCGATGCTGACCGGGCCGCAGAACATGCCGAAGTTCTCCGACCGTCAGCTTTCGTTCGACGCCAAGAAAGACATCATCGCCTACGTGAAAAACGTTACCGAGGAACGTAGTCCGGGCGGCAACGGTCTGGGCGGCTTGGGACCGGCTCCCGAAAGCATGGTGATGTGGATCGTCGGAATGGTCGCCGTCATCGGCGCGGCGCTGTGGATTGGGGCACGGTCGTGAGCGACGACGCGAAAGGCACCGCCGGTCAAGAAGGCCTGCCCAGCGACGCTGAGCTCGACGCCCTGTCGCGCGACCAACTGGTTGCCCTCGGCGGCCGGATCGACGGTGTGGAGACCGTCTTCAAGGAGCCGCGCTGGCCGATCGCCGGCACCAAAGCCGAAAAGCGCGCCGAGCGTCTGGTCGCGACCTGGCTTTTGCTGGGCGGACTGCTCGGGTTAGCGCTGCTGCTGGTGTTCCTGTTCTGGCCGTGGGAATACCGGCCAACCGGATCGTCCGGCAGCTTCGCGTACTCCTTGGCCACCCCGCTCTACGGCCTGACGTTCGGAGGGTCCGTCCTGTGCATCGCGATCGGCGCGGTGCTGTTCCAGAAAAAGTTCATCCCCGAAGAGATTTCGATCCAGGACCGCCACGACCGTTCGGGCGCTGGGTCCGCCGAGATCGACCGCAAGACCGTGGCCGCCAATCTCACCGATGCCTTTGAAGGCTCGACGCTGCGGCGCCGCAAGCTGATCGGCCTGTCGCTTGGCGCGGGCCTCGGCGCTTTCGGGCTCGGCACTCTGGTGGCATTTGCCGGTGGCCTCATCAAGAACCCGTGGAAGCCCGTGGTGCAGACCGCCGACGGCAAGAAGGCCGTGCTGTGGACCTCGGGATGGACACCGCGTTTTCACGGCGAAACCATCTACCTCGCCCGGGCCACCGGCGAGCACGTGGGAGCGCCGTTCACCAAGATGCGCCCCGAAGACCTCGAAGCCGGCGGCATGGAGACCGTCTTCCCGTGGCGCGAGTCCGACGGTGACGGCACGACGCCGGAATCGCACGATAAATTGACAGCGATCCTGACCGCCGTCCGCGACCCGGTGATGCTGATCCGCATCAAGCCCCCCGACATGCAGCGGGTGGTGAAACGGAAGGGTCAGGAGAGCTTCAACTTCGGTGAGCTGTTCGCCTACACCAAGGTCTGCTCGCATCTGGGTTGTCCCTCATCGCTTTACGAGCAGCAGTCGTATCGAATCTTGTGCCCATGTCACCAGTCGCAGTTCGACGCGTTGCACTACGCCAAACCGATTTTCGGCCCGGCCGCGCGCGCGTTGGCACAGCTGCCGATCACCATTGACGCCGACGGGAATCTGGTCGCCAACGGCGACTTCATCGAGCCCGTCGGACCGGCATTTTGGGAGCGCACAACATGAGTCCAAAAATCGACGTAGGCGCAGAAGCGGGCAAGGTGCTCGCCCGGCAGGCCGAGGACATCGACTCGCGATATCACCCCTCGGCCGCGGTGCGCCGCCAGCTCAACAAGGTCTTCCCGACGCACTGGTCGTTCCTGCTCGGTGAGATCGCGATGTACAGCTTCATCGTGCTGCTGTTGACCGGCGTCTATCTGACGCTGTTCTTCGACCCCTCCATGCACGATGTCACCTACAACGGCGTCTATCAGCCGCTGCGCGGTGTGGAGATGTCGAAGGCCTACGCGTCGACACTCGACATCAGCTTCGAGGTGCGCGGCGGCCTGTTCGTGCGCCAGGTCCACCACTGGGCCGCACTGATGTTCTCCGCGTCCATCATGGTGCATTTGGCCCGGATCTTCTTCACCGGCGCATTCCGCCGGCCCCGTGAAGCCAACTGGGTCATCGGTTCGCTGCTGCTGATCCTGTCGATGTTCGAGGGCTACTTCGGCTACTCCCTGCCCGACGACCTGCTGTCTGGCATCGGGCTGCGGGCCGCACTCTCGTCAATCACATTGGGAATGCCGGTGATCGGCACCTGGCTGCACTGGGCCCTGTTCGGCGGCGACTTCCCGTGTGGCGGTGTGGGAGACGACTGCGCCGCGGCGGGCTACATCATCCCGCGCCTGTACGGGCTGCACATCCTGTTGCTGCCCGGGATCATGCTGGCGCTGATCGGCGCGCATCTGGCCTTCGTCTGGTTCCAGAAGCACACCCAGTTCCCCGGCCCCGGCCGCACCGAACACAACGTCGTCGGCGTGCGCGTGATGCCGGTCTTCGCCGTCAAATCCGGCGCGTTCTTCGCCCTGACCACCGGCATTCTGGGCCTGATGGGCGGCCTGCTGCAGATCAACCCCATTTGGAACCTCGGCCCGTACAAAGCCTCGCAGATATCAGCGGGCAGCCAGCCGGACTTCTACATGATGTGGACCGAAGGTCTGGCCCGTATCTGGCCGGCGTGGGAGTTCTACTTCTTCCACCACACCATTCCGGCCGTGGTCTGGGTTGGTCTGCTCATGGGCCTGATCTTCACCCTGCTGATCATCTACCCGTTCCTGGAGAAGCGGTTCAGCGGCGACCACGCCCACCACAACCTGCTGCAGCGCCCGCGTGACGTACCGGTACGGACCTCGATCGGGGCGATGGCCATCGCCTTCTACATGGTGCTCACCCTGAGCGCGATGAACGACGTCATCGCGTACAAGTTCCACATCTCGCTCAACGCGACGACCTGGATCGGGCGCATCAGCATGATCGTGCTGCCGCCGATCGTCTACTTCATCACCTACCGGTGGTGCGTGGGCCTGCAGCGCAGCGACCGCGCCGTCCTCGAGCACGGCATCGAAACCGGCATCATCAAACGCCTGCCGCACGGAGCCTACATCGAACTGCACCAACCACTGGGACCCGTCGACGACCACGGCCACCCACTGCCGTTGGAATACCAAGGCGCGCCAGTACCGGTCAAGATGAACAAGCTCGGCTCTGGCGGCTCCCCCGGCTCCGGGAGCTTCTTGTTCGCCGACCCCGTCTCCGAAGACGCCGCGCTATCCGACGCCGCCCACGCCGCCGAACACCGCGCCCTCACCGCACTGCGGGACCACCAGGGTGGCAGCAACGGCAACGGCTCAACGAACGGCCACCACTAGCCGCACACGCGACTACGCGGCAAGCATGCCGCGGAGTTGCCGCACGTGTCGCCAGGGGATCAACGGCATGGCCAGCGTGATGACGCCGGCGATCCCGTAGCCGGTCCAAGAGAAGCCGTCGTGGCCGATGGCCATCAGATAAGTCGCCGTCGCAACCGCGAGCAATGCTGCGCCCATGGTGCCCATCAGCGCGGCAGTGCCGCGCAGCCAGACCCGATCCACCGCAGCGTCCGACAACGTCGGCCGCAGCGTGGTCAATCGCTCGGTGGCGCCGTGCGCGGTTTGCGCGGTCAGCTGCCCGGACCTGATCGACTGCGCGCTCACAGTCCGCACCGGCGATCCCGCCGATCGCGTGACCGGTCCATCCCGGGTAATGCGCCGGGCGCGCAACAGCATGGGGATCGCCGCCAGAATGATCAGCGCAGAGATGACGATGATCGCGTAGAGCACCGACGAGGTATGCGGATTCCCCTTTGCCTGGTGGAAACCCCGGCCCAAGTCCATCAGCGCAACGAGGGCAGCCACGCTCATCCCCACCAAGGCCAGCCAAACGGCAGCGCACGACCCGATCAGGATGCGATCCGCGGCAGCCGGCGTGACCTTGCCGCGCGCGCCCCAGACTTGGGAGTACTTGTCGATCATCAGCAGTTCGTCTGCGGTTGATTGTTTTCATTGTCCGACAGCACCTTGCCGTCGCTGGTGGTGATCTTGCAGTTGAGCTTGCTCAGCCGCAGCAAGCTCGTCGCCTCGATCGAACCGACATCGGACTGCGAGATCGGTGTCAGCGTGATCGTCCACGGGATGTACGCATTGTTCAGGATCCGTCGCATTCCAGACGCGTCGGTATAGGTGATCGTGATCTGGTCGAACGGCGCTTTGGTGCCGGTCACCGAGTAGGTCACCTGCCGAGGCCCGGCAGGGATGGGTTCGGGCGGCGGGGCTGCTGCGGGCGGCGCGGGCGCCGGCGCTGGGGCCGGCGGAGGCGCTGGCGCCTCGCTGGTCGGTGGTGGGGGTGGTGGCGGCGCCTCGCTGGTCGGTGGTGGGGGTGGTGGCGGCGCCTCGCTGGTCGGCGGCGGAGGCGGCGCGGGGCGCGGTGTTGTGACGATGATCTCGTCCTGCATCGGCGGCGTCGACGTGGGCGCGGTGCTCGGCGTGGCCAACTTGTTGCTGTCGGTGCGCGCGAACAGCAGCGACACCGAGACCACCAGGGCGATCGCCGCGACAATCGCGGCCACGCCGACGATCCACGGCCAGCGTGGAGTGGTCACCTCTTCGTCGCGTGCTGCTTCGCCGCCGAAACTGTCGTAGTCGTAGAGGTCCAGATCGACCGGCACATACGGGCCGCTGCTGATGTGTTCGGACTCCGGAGCCGAGTACGCCCGGGAATAGACATCGGTCTGGCCCGTCTGGCTGTCACCGTCGGACTCACCCGTTGGCCTGGCACCGAATTCGCTGTCGCCCGCTTCGAATACGTTGTCGCCTTCGCTGGGCTCCACGCCGGGTTCCAGTTCTTCGGACTCTGGTCCTGGTGGATTCGGCCCGCTCATCTATGCCTGTCCTGTCCAACTACTTCACTGGCGCACGCAACACCGCGGCTGTGTTGTCGAGCGCACGCTCCGACGTTCCTCATTGTGCCTCGAAAACCCTACCCAACCCGAGCTCGCATGACATTCTCGGCGACCTGGTCACGGATCAACTGATGCCCTGATTGTGACCTTGAAGCATCCCAGCCGGAGCCGACTAGTGCCGCTCGGGACCCACGTAGTACTCGAAGACCAACCCGGCCGCCGAGCTCAGGACGAACACCACGCCGGCGCCGATCAGCCAGGGCAGCCACAGTGCGATGCCGACGGCCGTCACCGAGCCCGACAGCGCGATCAGGAGGGGCCACCAGCTGTGCGGGCTGAAGAAACCCAGTTCACCTGCGCCGTCGCTGATCTCAGCGCCCTCGTAGTCCTCGGGACGGGTGTCGAGCCGACGAGCCACGAAGCGGAAGAACGTCGCCACGATCAACGCCATGCCACCGGTCAGCGCCAGCGCGGTGGTGCCGGCCCACTCGATGCCGCCGGTGGCGAACACGCTGGTCAGCACGCTGTAGAGCACCGTGCAGAAGACGAAGAACGCCGCCACGAATTCGAACAGCCTGGCCTCGATGTGCATGGTTTCCTACTTACTCGCTTGAGGCGCCAGCTGGCCGCGGCGGGTGTCGAACGGGTGAGTGGTGACAGCGACCGGGGACTGCGCGATCGCCTGCAACGCCTGGGCGTTCGTCTTCCCGGCGATCCGCTGCTGCAGGTAGGCCTTGAAGTCGTTGGGCTGCACCACGCGGACCTCGAAGTTCATCATCGAGTGATAGGTGCCGCACATTTCAGCGCAGCGACCCACGAATGCGCCGGTCCTGTTGATCTCGGCGACCTGGAAGACGTTGACGGAGTGGTTCGCTGCCGGGTCGGGCATCACGTCGCGCTTGAACAGGAACTCCGGCACCCAGAAGGCGTGAACGACGTCAGCCGACGCCATCTGGAACTCGATCCGCTTGCCCGCGGGCAACACCAGTACCGGGATCTCGGTGCTGGTGCCCACCGTCTCGACCTTGTCGAAGTTGAGGTAGCTGCGGTCCTCGGTGTTCAGCCCACGCACCGGGCCGACGAGTTCCTCACCGCGCTTGTCTTTGCCCTCGGGCTTGGAGACCATCGCCGCTTTACGGGCCGGGTCGGCCCCGTCGTAGCGGAGCGTGCCGTCCTTGAAATCGACCTTCTGGTAGCCGAACTTCCAGTTCCACTGGAACGAGGTGACGTCGACGACGACTTCCGGGTCGGACGCCAAGTGCAGCATCTTCTCCTGCACCACCACGGTGAAGTAGAAAAGCACCGAGATGATCAGGAACGGTGTCACGGTAAGCACCAGCTCGAGCGGCATGTTGTAGCCGAACTGGCGCGGCAGCTCGGTGTCGGTGGCTTTCTTGCGGTGAAACGCGCTGGTCCAGAAGATCAGGCCCCACACGATGACACCAACCACCAGGGACGCGATCACCGCGCCGACCCACAGCTGCCGGTTGTAGTCGGACTCCGGGGTGATGCCCCTCGGCCAGCCCAGGCCTAATACTTCCGACCAACTGCATCCGCTCAGCGTGACCGCCAGCACGCCCAGCATGCCGGCCAGCACCGGCAGCCGAAGCCGACGGAAGCCTGCCGAACGGATTCCCAACAAGCCCTGCGAACAGCCTGGCCCGCGAGATGTCACGGTCGCGCCTCCTGAATCACAAGCTGGGCCGACTCCGCTCATCCCCTGTTCATGGGGACTGTCGGCTGATTCGCATGTCGAATACTACGCAGCGTAGACCACGCACGCAGCGAAGCCGTGTCGAGGCCCGCATGCCGTCGGCAATCGTCACGGGCTCCCGCTGCGGCCTGCCGGTTAGCGTGGTCGCGTTGCGGCATCCATGAGCGCCGCCGCGTTGCGGCATCCATGAGCGCCGCCGCTTTGCGGCATACTGAGCGCGATGTGTGGACTGCTGGCCTTCGTGGCTGCCGCGGCCGGCGCCGAGCCGTCCAGCAGCGCCCACGCCACGGCCGAGGCCATCGCCCACGCGTCACACCTGATGCGCCACCGCGGGCCCGACGAGCCGGGCACGTGGGCCGATCCCGCCGGGGCGGTCGTGTTCGGTTTCAACCGGCTGTCCATCATCGATATCGCGCATTCGCATCAACCGCTGCGCTGGGGTCCGCCGGAAAGTCCTGACCGATACGAGTTGGTGTTCAACGGCGAGATCTACAACTACCTGGAGTTGCGCGCCGAACTCGCCGAACGCCACGGCGCCGCTTTCGCCACCGATGGCGACGGCGAGGCCATCGTCGCCGCCTATCACCATTGGGGCGCCGACGCGTTGACGCGGCTGCGAGGCATGTTCGCCTTCGCGCTATGGGACACGGTGGCCGGCGAATTATTCTGCGCCCGAGACCCTTTCGGCATCAAGCCGTTGTTCATGGCGACCGGAAGCGGCGGCACCGCAGTCGCCAGCGAAAAGAAATGCCTGCTCGAGCTGGCCGACTTGATCGGATTCGACACCGCAATCGACGACCGCGCCGTCCAGCACTACACGGTGCTGCAGTACGTGCCCGAACCCGAGACACTGCATCGCGGCGTGCGCCGGCTGGAGTCCGGGTGCTACGCGCGCATACGTCCCGGCCGGCAGCCGCAGACCACCCGCTACTTCGTGCCGCGTTTCGAGGCGGTCCCGTTCTCCCGCGGCACCGAGCAGGCCCGCTACGACGAGATCACGGCGGTCCTGGAGGACTCGGTGGCCAAGCACATGCGTGCCGACGTCACCGTCGGCGCGTTTTTGTCCGGCGGCATCGACTCGACCGCGATCGCGGCCCTGGCCATCCGGCACAACCCGCGGCTGATCACCTTCACCACCGGCTTCGAGCGTGAGGGATTCTCTGAGGTCGACGTCGCGGTGGCATCGGCCGAGGCGATCGGTGCGCGGCACATCGCCAAGGTGGTCGCGCCCGACGAGTTCGTCGCCGCGTTACCCGAGATCGTCTGGTACCTCGACGAGCCGGTGGCCGACCCGGCGTTGGTGCCGCTGTTCTTCGTTGCCCGCGAGGCGCGAAAGCACGTCAAGGTGGTGCTCTCCGGCGAGGGCGCCGACGAGCTTTTCGGCGGCTACACCATCTATCGGGAACCGTTGTCGCTCAAGCCTTTCGACTATTTGCCCAGACCGCTTCGGCGTTCGATGGGGACGTTGTCCAAGCCCCTTCCGGACGGCATGCGCGGCAAAAGCCTGCTGCATCGCGGATCACTGACCCTCGAGCAGCGATACTACGGCAATGCCCGCAGCTTCTCCGACGCGCAGCTGCGCGACGTGTTGCCCGGATTCCGGCCGGAGTGGACGCATACCGACATCACGGCACCGATTTACGCCGAGTCGGCCAACTGGGACCCGGTGGCCCGGATGCAGCACGTCGACCTGTTCACCTGGCTGCGTGGTGACATCCTGGTCAAAGCCGACAAGATGACGATGGCCAACTCACTGGAACTGCGGGTCCCATTCCTGGATCCCGAGGTGTTCGCCGTCGCCTCGCGGTTGCCGGTGGACGCCAAGATCACCCGCACCACCACCAAATACGCGCTGCGCCGCGCACTGGAGCCCATCGTCCCGCCGCATGTGCTCAACCGCCCGAAACTGGGCTTCCCAGTACCCATCCGGCATTGGCTGCGCGCCGGCCCGTTGCTGGACTGGGCACATGACGTGGTGAACACGTCGGCGACCGACCACCTGATCAACGCCTCGGCCGTTCGGCGAATGTTGGACGAACACCGTTGCGGCACAACCGATCACAGTCGCAGGCTGTGGACGGTACTGATCTTCATGCTGTGGCACGCGATCTTCGTCGAGCACAGCGTGGTGCCGCAGATCAGCGAGCCGCAGTACCCGGTGCAGCTCTGAGGAACCGCCCGCCGACGATGCGGGCCACAGCGGCCCGAGGAGAAGGCGGGCAAATAACCTAAGCCAGTACGGCGGCGATCTCCGCGGCGGCGTCGTCGCCGTAGGCGTCCGCTAACCGCGTCTTTGCAACCTCGTGGTCCCACTGCCACTCCTGGGTCCCCGTCGACTCCAGCACCAGCACGGCGACCAGCGAACCCAGCTGCGCCGAGCGCTCCAGGCTCAGACCCCCGCTGCGTCCGGTCAGAAAACCGGCCCGGAACGCGTCGCCGACACCGGTGGGGTCGGTCTGGCTGGTCTCGGGCACCACCCCGACGTGGAGGGTTGTGCCGTCGCGGTCCACGATGTCGACGCCCTTGGCGCCGAGGGTGGTCAAGCGCAGGTCAACCTTTTCCAACACATCGGCTTCCGACCAGCCGGTCTTGGTCAGCAACAGCTCCCACTCGTAATCGTTGGTGAACAGGTATGCGGCGCCGTCGATCAGCTTGTTGATCTCGTCGCCGGACAGCCGGGGCAGCTGCTGCGACGGGTCGGCGGCGAAGGCCAGGCCGAGCTTGCGGCACTCCTCGGTGTGCACCACCATGGCGGCCGGGTCATTGGCCCCGATGATGACCAGGTCCGGCTTGCCGATCGATGACGCGACGTCGGCGAGCTTGATGTTGCGTGCCTCCGACATCGCACCCGGGTAGAACGACGCGATTTGGGCCATGTCGAGGTCGGTGGTGCACACGAAACGCGCAGTGTGCGCAGAATCTGAGATCAACACGTGGTCGGTGTTGACACCGTGCGACTGCAGCCATTGACGGTAATCGTCGAAATCGTCACCGGCCGCCCCCACCAGCGCGACATCGCCACCCAGCACCCCGATGGCGTAGGCGATGTTTCCGGCCACCCCACCCCGACGAATCACCAGGTCGTCCACCAAGAAACTCAGCGACACCTTCTGCAAATGGTCCGCAAGCAGGTGCTCGGAAAAGCGACCCGGAAACCGCATCAAATTGTCAGTGGCAATAGAACCGGTTACCGCAATCGTCACGAAAATCCACCCTTCATTTCCAAAGTTCGGCTAGCTAAGGGTACCCGTGGCCATGGTTGGCTCTGCACCGCGGGCCGACGCCCGCTAGCCTCCGTAGGAGAACCTCGCAGGGCCGTTGGTCGTCTAGTTCCGCTATCCGAGGAGACCCACCTATGTCCGGTCCGTACTCGCCGGACCACCGCTTGGGCGCCGAGGGACCGCCGTTCACCGACACCCATCCCAGCGAACCGATTCCCACTCCGCCGGCCTACCGGCCGCCGAGTCACGAAGTTGACGCCTCGGCGGCCTATCCGGGGCCGTTGCCGCCGCCACTGCCCTACCCGCAACCCCGCCGTCGACGGCTGTTCATCGGCGTGGTGGCGGCGCTGCTGCTGATCGCCGCGTTGACCGCGGCAATCGTGCACGGATCCCGCAGCGGTCCCGCGACCGAGGGCGGCGCATTCTCCGACGCCACGGCCAAAGCAGCGATCCAGAAGTACCTGGACGCCCTGGATCACCGAGACACCGAGACCATCGCCCGTAACTCGCTGTGCGGTATCTATGACGCCGTGCGAGACCGACGATCCGATCAGGCGCTGGCCAGACTCAGCAGCGAGGCGTTCCGCAACCAGTTTTCCGAGGTGCAGGTGACGTCGATCGACAAGATCGTGTACTGGTCGGACTATCAGGCCCAGGTGTTGTTCAGCATGCGCGTTCACCCGGCTACCGGCAGCGCCACCCGCGATCAGGTTCAGGGCATCGCGCAACTACTCAGCCAGCACAACCAGGTCTTGGTGTGCTCCTACGTACAGCGAACAGCAGGAACGTACTAGACCTGGCTGTGGCGTTCCGGCGTCAGTTGAAGGAGTCGCCGCAGGCGCAGGAGCCGGTGGCGTTCGGGTTGTCGATGGTGAAACCCTGCTTCTCGATGGTGTCGACGAAGTCGATGGATGCGCCCTGGATGTACGGCGCGCTCATCCGGTCGACGGTCAACGTCACACCGCCGAATTCCGCAGTGAGGTCACCGTCGAGCGCCCGGTCGTCAAAGAACAGGTTGTAACGCAGGCCGGCGCATCCCCCGGGCTGGACCGCGATACGCAGCGACAGATCGTCGCGTCCCTCCTGATCCAGGAGTGACTTAGCCTTGGCTGCCGCGGCGTCGGTCAAGATCGCACCGTGAGTTGTGACGGCTGACTCGTCCTGAACAGTCATTGCTTCTCCCTGTATGTGCCTACATGCCCACATGATGGTCGGATCGGTGGATGGGCTCGTTCGCTGGGGTCCTCAAGTATCGGGCCCCTGCCGAATAAACCCACCTCCTCAAAGGTACCTTGTTGCGCCGCTATTCCCGAGTCGCGCCGCGACCTGAGACGCCAGCCCCATCAGCTGGTTGGCGGCATCGGCGTGGGCCAGCCGCACCGAACCGGCGTAATCGGAGACCGCGTAGGCCGCCAGAATGCCCGCCGACCGCAGTGCCTGATTGTCGAGAACGACCTGACCAGCCAACACGACCACCGGCACGTGCGACGATCGCGCCGCTGCGGCCAACGCGCCGACCACCTTTCCGTGCAGGGATTGTTCGTCGAACTTGCCCTCACCGGTGATCACCAGATCGGCGGCGGAAATGTCGTCAACCAGGCCGGTGTGCCCGGCGATGATGGAGGCACCCGATTCACAACGGCCGCCCAGCGCGAGCAGCGCCGCGCCGATCCCGCCTGCGGCCCCTGCGCCCGACTCCGCGCTGACCGGCCGCCCGGCGGCGGTGTCCAGTTGGCCGGCCCACTCTGCGATGCGCTCTTCGAGCACTGCCACGGTGGCCGAATCCGCACCTTTCTGCGGCCCGAATACCCGAGCCGCCCCCCATGGCCCCACCAGCGGGTACTCGACGTCGCAGGCCGCGATCACCTCCACCCCGGCAAGGCGTCGGCGTCCGGCATCCAAGCCGCCGATTTCTTCGACCAATCCCCGACCACCGTCGGTGCTGGCGGTACCGCCCAAGCCCACGACGATGCGGGTGGCGCCCGCCTCCACAGCCGCGGCGATGAGCTGGCCGACTCCCCGGCTGTGCGCAGCGAGTGCGGTTTGCGGTGTCGGCGGGCCACCCAGCATGGCTAACCCGCACGCCTGCGCACATTCCAGGTATGCGGTCGCCGACTGAGGATCCAGCACCCACTCGGCCCGCACGTCGTCGGTCAGCGGGCCGCAGACCTGCAGGTGCCGCCGTTCTCCCAACCTGCTGGCCAGTACATCGACAAATCCCGGGCCGCCGTCTGATTGCGGGGCGACGACGAACCGGTCGCCAGGACGCACCCGGTTCCAGCCCGCCGCGATGGCGGCGGCCGCCTCGACCGCGGTCAGGCTCTCGCCGAAGCTGTCGGGGGCGATCAGCATTCGCAGGGTCGGCACCCGGGCTGCCGCAGGAGCGATGCCGCCGACGTCAGGCGCCGACCCACTCATCTGAGCAACAGTAGGACCGGCCGGGCAGACGCGCACCCACCGCTGTCGAACCCGGCCGTATGCCCGACAGGTCCGCGCGAAGTAACCTGGCGAACGTGAAACTGCTGGGTCGTAAGAAAGACGAGGGCCTCACCGGGGGCCAGGGCGATGCCCGGACACCGGCGGAGGCAGGAGATGCCTCCGACTTCGCGCAGTCGTCCGCGTCCCTGGTGTCCCGCACGTCGCAACCGACCGCCCCCAAGGGCCGGCCCACGCCGCGGCGCAGCGTCGGGCGCAAAGGCCCGGTCGCGCCTGCGCCGATGACCGCGGCCGAGGCCCGGGCACGGCGAAAGTCGTTGGCGGGAGCCAAGCTCAGTCGCGAGGAACGCCGGGAGCAGAGTTCTGTGCGGCGCGCCGAGATGGCGGATCGGCGGGAGCGCATGATGGCCGGCGACGAGCGCTACCTGCTGACGCGCGACAAGGGCCCGGTGCGCCGGTACGTCCGCGACGTGGTGGACGCCCGCCGCAACGTGCTCGGGCTCTTCATGCCTTCGGCCCTGGCGCTGCTGTTCATCATGTTCGCCGTCCCGCAACTTCAGCTCTACATATCGCCGGCGATGCTGGTCCTGATGGCTCTCATGATGCTCGACGGGCTCATCCTGGGCCGCAAGGTCACCCGACGGGTGGACGAGAAGTTTCCGGACAACACCGAAAGCCGTTTTAAGCTAGGCCTTTACGCAGCCAGCCGGGCTTCGCAGATGCGCCGGATGCGGGCGCCGCGGCCTCAAGTCAAGCACGGCAGCAGTGTCGATTAGACCTCGACCGAGAGCTGCTTGATCTGCCGTGCGAACCCTGGTGCTCGGCGGAATCAGGTCGGGAAAGTCCCGGTGGGCCGAAGCCGCCATCGCCGAGTCGCTGTCGGCGGACCAGCCCGTGCACTACCTGGCGACCGGAGAAGTCATCGACACCGACCCGGCGTGGTGGCGGCGCATTGCTGAGCATCGCGACCGCCGACCGCCACATTGGTCCACGTCGGAAACCCACGACATCGCACAGCAGTTGCGGCTGTCGCCGCATACGCCGACGCTCGTTGACGATATCGGCGGCTGGCTGACCGCCACATTTGATCGACACCAGGCCTGGGAAGGCGGGTCCGTGTCGGCCGATGTCGACGAACTGGTGACTGCGATCGCGGAATTCAGCTCGCCGCTGGTGCTGGTCAGCCCCGAGGTCGGGCTGACGGTGGTGGCCGCCACCGAGTCGGCTCGTCGGTTCACCGACGAGCTGGGCGCACTCAATCAGCGGTTGGCCCTGCTCTGCGACCGGGTGGTGCTGGTGGTGGCCGGGCATCCGCTCCCGATCAAGCCGCCCAGGACCTGATGATGTTTTCGCCGGTTGCGCCCCCCGATACGGCCGCTGCGGCAGCAGCCCGTGCGCGCCAGGACACACTCACTAAACCGCGCGGTGCGCTGGGCCGCCTGGAAGACCTGTCGGTCTGGGTCTCGTCGTGTCAAGGACATTGCCCTCCAAAGCAATTCGAACGCGCCCGGATTGTGGTCTTCGCCGGCGACCACGGCGTCGCCCGTTCGGGAGTATCCGCCTACCCGCCTGAGGTCACCAGGCAGATGGTCGCGAACATCGCCTCCGGTGGTGCGGCGATCAACGTGCTGGCCGACGTCGCCGGGGCATCGGTGCGCGTCGTCGACCTCGCCGTGGACGCCGACGCGTTGTCCCCGCAGATCGGCGCCCACAAAGTGCGGCGCAGCAGCGGCGACATCGCCGTCGAGGATGCGCTCACCGAGCAGGAGACCCGCGACGCGATCGACGCCGGCCGCCAGATCGCCGACCAAGAGGTCGATGCCGGTGCCGATCTTCTGATCGCCGGTGATATGGGTATCGGGAACACAACTGCGGCAACGGTTCTGGTGGCCGCGCTGACGGGCGTTGAGCCGGTCGCGGCGGTCGGCTACGGAACCGGAATAGATGACGCCGGGTGGGCCCGCAAAACCGCGGCGGTGCGCGACGCGTTGTTCCGTGTCGAACCCGTGTTGCCCGATCCGGTGGCAACGCTGCGGTGTTGCGGCGGGGCCGATTTGGCGGGGCTGGCCGGCTTTTGCGCGCAAGCCGCGGTGCGGCGCACGCCGGTGCTGCTGGACGGTTTGGTGGTGACGGCTTCCGCTTTGGTCGCCGAGCAGCTGGCGCCGGGCGCCCGACTGTGGTGGCAGGCTGGTCACCTCTCGACCGAACCCGCGCATGCGCTCGCGCTGGCCCAGCTCGGCCTGGACCCGATCGTGGACCTGCGAATGCGGCTTGGCGAGGGCACCGGCGCAGCGGTGGCATTACCGGTGCTGCGGGCCGCGGTGGCAGCGCTGTCATCAATGGCAACTTTCACCAGTGCGAATGTCTCCGACCGCGCCGACCGGTCAACGTCGCCATCGTGATCGATTCGCTGGCAATGGCTTTCGCGTTCGAGACCATTGCCCCGGTGCCTGCCAGATCGGACCGGCCGTTCGGCGGCGGCGCGATGACCGCCCTGCCGGTGGTCGGCGCGGTGCTCGGCGCGCTGGCTGCTGCCGTGACGTGGTCGAGTGGATTGGCGTTCGGCCCGGGTAACCCGCTGACCGGCCTGCTCGCGGTGGCTGCACTGCTGGCGGCAACCCGCGGCCTGCACATCGACGGCGTGGCCGACACCGCAGACGGACTGGGCTGCTACGGACCGCCCGAACGCGCGCTGCAGGTGATGCGTGACGGGTCGACCGGACCGTTAGGGGTCGCAACCATCGTGTTGGTGATCGTCCTCCAGGGGCTGGCATTCTCAATGCTGTGCCCGGCCGGGATCGTGGTCGCCGTTTCCGCCGGCCGGGTAGCGGCGGTGCTGGCCTGTCGCCGGTCGCTGCCGGCGGCGCCGGGCAGCATTTTGGGCGCCCAGGTCGCAGGCTCCCAGTCCGCGCCGGTGGTCGTGGCCTGGGTTGTGGTGTTGCTCGCGGCCTCGTCGGCGGCAGGTCGGCAACCGTGGCAGGGCCCAGTAGTCGTGCTGACGGCGCTGACCTGCGCCATGTTGCTGGTTCGGCACTGCGTGCACCGCTTCGGCGGCGTGAGCGGCGACGTGCTCGGTGCTGCAATCGAATTGACCACGACGACGACCGCGGTCCTACTGGCGGCGTTTGCACGGTTCTGACCGCGACCCCGTCCGGCTAGCCGTGCGTCGCATTTGAACCCGAGCAACCGGCTTCGATGCCATCATCTTTACTGCGCCCAGGCGGAAAGGAAGGTCGAATGCAACGCAGAGCCACCGCCCCTTCCCGCTCTGTGCACATCGCGCTCTTGGGTGTGGCTCTGGCATTCCTCACGTGGCTGTGCATCGTGGCCGTGCGTCCCGCCGCCGCCGAATGGCTGCCGCCTTGGCTGAGCGGGTTCGGCGACGACGATCGCGGTCGTTGTCGCGGTCATCGTTGCGCTGTGCGTGTTGGGCTTTCGTTCGCACAACGGGCGCCGGAGGGGCAACGTTCTGGTGGCGGTCGTTGCAGGTCTGGCCGCGACCAGCGCGGTGCTGGGCTTCAGCTCGTATTGGAGTTGCCACGACGCCGAGCATCCGGTCTTCTTCCAGCCGCTGCTCTGGACTGTCTCATTGGTCAAGGGCAGCGTCAGCGATTTCTCGCTTGGCAAGCGCGTCTGCCCCAGCCCGGTCCCGGCTGCCCTGTGGGTTGCCCGGCTGACCGCGCTCGGGGCGATCTTCACCGGTCTTGCGGGCGTCGTGATCGCGCGCTTCCGATCTCAGGTGGACCGAGTGCGGGCCAGCCTCGCCACCTCAGTTACGGCCGTCATCGGCATCGACAACGAAACCCGATCCATGATCAGTGCGATCGCAACGACGTTGAACCGCAGGAGCACACTCGTCGTTGTCACCAGTGGTCCGGATGAGCCGGGAGCGCAAGAGGCCAGGATCAACGGTGGCCGGGTGGTCTCGGTCGACTTCAACGCCACGGAGAGCCTCAAGTCATTGTCGTTGTGGCGCAACCTCGAGCGCCTCTACCTCATGTCGTCCGATCCGCCGACCAACCAGCTCAGGCTGGACACGATTACCCGCGCGCTGGCCGAGGTCGGTCACCGGCAACGGCTTCCGCTCACCGTACGCATTGACGATCCGTGGGCAGGCCGAGGCGTGGCGCGCCGAGCAGCTCGGCGGATCGGACACTCGATGGGCGGCCGACGCCGTCGGCAAATACGAAGTCACCGCCCGGTGGTTGCTCGAAAATATCATCGCGAGCCCAATCGTTCAGCGTGTACTCGTTTGCGGTGCATCAGAATTGACCCTCGCACTGTGCGCGGACATGACTCGCCGCTCGAAGCCGACAATGGCATGCTCGACTCCGCGCTGACGAGTCTGGCCGAAACCTTGTGGAGCCTTCGTCAGCTTGGATATCGATCACGTCCGGTGTGGCAGCCGTTCATTCGCGTCGGAACGGTCACCGCCGAACAGCTCAGCACCCCGTGGACGTGGACCTCGCGGTCGGGGCACACCATGCGGGCCAATGCCGGCGACTGGCAGGTCCGGGCGGATGGAGACGCCTGGTCGGTGCGCGACGCGATCTTCCGCACCAGCTATGAACCTCTTAACGGTGCTCAATGGCGTAGGCGTGGAAGTGTTTTCGCTCGACCGGCGCAACCGGGCGAAACCATTGAGACCCTCGAGGGCCCCACGACAGCCGCCGACGGCGACTGGGTGGTCCGGGGTGTTGACGGTGAAGAGTGGCCGGTTCCGGCCCAGGAGTTCGCCGAGAGGTATATCGAACTGGATCCAGCCGCAGACGCGACGCCGAAGGCCAAGTCCTGACGGCCGGCTGGCCGGGTCGCTACTCCATCGAGGCCATCATGCTCGCGGCGTCCGGCAGCGCCGCTGTAAACGCGTCCTGACTCCCGGCGTAGAGGTTGAAGAAACCCGACCCGCCGGTTCTGGAGTTGTATAGCGTCACCCATCCGCCGTAGATCTGATCCGTGCCCTGGTCGGTTTGGATGTTAGCGGTGTAGTCGACCTCGATCAGCTGTTGAAAGTTCTTGCCCTGCAACGGCTGCGGCTGCGTCGGGTGCTGCTGCACGTTGGTCAGTCCGGCGCTCTTAATATTCTGGTTGATCAGTGAGGTCGATTCTTGTCCGATGTCCGACGTGTCCGTGCTACCCGCGACAACGAACAGCGCCGCACTTTGGTTGCTATTGAAAAGGTCGGCGGACTGCTGACCTTGATGAGTGACTGTCCAGCCGGGAGCCACGGTCATGCTGATTCCGTCCACCAGGTTGATGATGGTGACGGTCCCCCCCGTCGCCGATGTGGTACTCGATGCCAAATCGACTCTGCCCCAAGCACTCTCACCAGTTTGGCCCATTGTGGGGGGTACGGCTGCGGCCGCAGAGTGCGGAGCGATCCTACCGCTGCCACCCTGGCCCGGTGGCTTCGGATGCGTTGCCTTACCGCTCATTACCACCGCTACGCTGACCACCGCAGCGATCACGACGATGACCGCCACGATTGCGGCTACCAACCCGGCATGCAACCGATGTTCGGCGTGCCCGGCCGCCGGCACATCCGCATCCGCGCCCGTGTCGGCGAGCAACGCCGCGTCCAAACCAGTACGGGCGGCGGCCAACCCCATCCCCGCCAACACAAATGTCGCCAGTGCGGTCAGCACAATCCCGCGTGTCCCATACGGGTGCAGCAACGTGGTCGCCAACTCATAGGCCACCACCAATGCCAACCCCTCGATTACCCCGAGCACTGGGCTGACTCCCAACCGACGCAACCCCAGCACAGCTATCGTGGCCGCCGTCGCCAGCACAATCGGCTGCAAAAAGCCCAATGTCAACGCGATAAACGCTACGTGCGCCGGGTCTCCCGCCGTGGCCTGCACGTGAGTAAACGCGCCGTGCTGGACCACCACGCTCAGACCCAACGACAGCGCGGCACCGCTGAGCGAACCCGCCACCACTACGTCCAACGGATGCCGGAACGCCGGACGCGCGCTGACCACCATCGGGGCAATCACCACCGCCACATACGCCACCACCGGCACCAGCACACCCAACTCGAGAATGCGCGGAGCCGGCGGTAGGTGATAGTGGATCGAACCCGCCACCACCAAGTGGATGAAATGAGTTTCCAGCAGGCCGACCCCAACACCGAGTAGCAGTGAAAGCCCAAACGCCACAACGATCACCGTGATCGGCTCGTCGTGCCACAGCCGGTGATCGTGAATGTAGACCAGCACCACCGCCGGCAACGCCACCGCCGTCAACACCAATGCCACCGCCAGCGACCCGAACCCGGCAGCAATCAACGCCGCCAACAACGCCAGCGCGGTGACATCGCGATACAGATGATGACGCTCAGGATGCAGATGCGGCAACAACGTTCCCAGCACCGCAATGGGACGACGTGAACCTCCAGGTGTCGGGCTACCCGGGCTGACCATTCCTGCCTCCGGCGATAATCGGCGAGCCGCTCCCTTCGGGCGGAGTTTGCGCGAAGCTTACGGCCGAACGTCACGCGCCACGACCAAATCACGCCACTGGCCAAGTTTTGTCAACCCATTCATCACGCCGCGCACCGCTAATCCACACGGATAGTCCATCTGGTCGAGATGTCAAGGTCGTCACCGACTACATCTCGTCAGCAATATCCGAAGACGCAGTCCGACTACGAAATCCCCAACGCGATGGTCGGCTATGAACGCGGGTACGGCGAGGTCGACAACTTCACCCCCGACAACCCCTACGCCAGTTACACCCAGGGTCGGTTACTCGTGATGGCCGCGGTGAAACACGCACTGGCGCTGGTCGCCGCCGCGGAAGGCCCCAAGGTGAAGTTCACGCCCAAGAATCCGGCCACCCTTCCGGGGTCAACCTGATGATCGCCAACGCGCCTGGCAACTCGGTCGACAGTTTCACTTGGAACGAGGAGGGATCATCCAGGTAACTGTCAACCCAGCTTGGACATCCAGCCGTGCGTGTCGGCGAAAGTCCCGCGCTGAACTCCGGTAAGGGTGTCCCGCAGCGCCATCGTCACCTCGCCGGATTCGCCGTCACCGATGGTGAATTCGCTGTCGCCGTACTTCACGTGTGAAATCGGCGTGATCACCGCGGCGGTGCCGCAGGCGAACACTTCGGTGATCTCACCGGCAGCGGCCTTCTTCTGCCACTCGTCGATGTCGATCTTGCGTTCCTCGATGGCAAAGCCGGCGTCGGTTGCCAACTGCAGCAGTGAATCCCGGGTGATACCCGGCAGAAGAGAGCCGGACAGCTCCGGGGTGACCAAGCGAGCCGATCCGCCGCTGCCGAACACGAAGAAAAGGTTCATCCCACCCATCTCTTCGATGTAGCGGCGCTCGACGGCGTCCAGCCATACCACCTGTTCGCACCCGTTCTCGGCGGCTTCGGCCTGCGCCACCAGCGACGCGGCATAATTGCCGCCGAACTTGGCTGCACCGGTACCGCCCGGGCTGGCACGCACGTATTCCGTTGAGACCCAGACAGTTACCGGCTTGATGCCATGCTTGAAGTACGCTCCCGCCGGGGAGGCGATCACCAAATAGCGATACTGCTTCGCCGGGCGGACCCCCAACCCCGGCTCGGTGGCGAAGATGAACGGGCGTAGATACAGCGACTCCTCGCCACCGGCCTGCGGAACCCACGCGCTGTCCACGGCGATGAGTTGGCGCAGTGATTCGATGAATAGCTCTTCAGGCAGTTCGGGGATCGCGATCCGCCGCGCCGAGGCCTGCATCCGCGCGGCGTTGGCTTCGGCGCGAAACGACACGATCGACCCGTCCACCCACCGATAGGCCTTGAGTCCTTCAAAGACTTCCTGCGCGTAGTGCAGCACGATCGCCGAGGGGTCCAACTCGATCGGCCCGTAGCCGATGACCCGCGCATCGTGCCAGCCTTGGTCTTCGGTGTAGTCGATCGACACCATGTGGTCCGTGTGATATCTGCCGAAGCCGGGGTCGGAGAGGATCGCTGCTCGCGCGTCGTCGCTGGCCGGGTTTTCGGCGGGTGACACCGTGAACTCGAGGACGTCGCTGGTCATCAGGTGATTGTATAACCGGGCGCTAGCGGGTTTTTGGATCGACGAATGGTGGGCGCACAACTTCGCATTCGACACCGCGGCCACGGACGTCGACGGTGACATGCCGGCCGTCCTCGATGCCCGCGTCGACATCGATCAGCGCCAGCGCGATACCGACTTTCAGCGTCGGGGAAAACGTGCCCGACGTGGTGACACCGACCGTGGTGTCCCCGTCGAGCACGCTCAACTCCGGCCGAAGCACGCCGCGACCCACCGCGCGCAGACCCCGCAGCAGCCGGCGCGGTCCCGCCTCCTTTTCGGCCAGCAGCGCATCGCGGCCGAAGAACGCATTCTTCTTCCAGCCGATCGCCCAGCCGCACCGGGCCTGCAGCGGCGAGATGTCGGCGGAGAGTTCATGACCGTGCAACGGATAACCCATCTCGGTGCGCAGCGTGTCGCGCGCTCCGAGTCCGGCCAGCTGTCCGTCGGCTGCCGTGACCGCGGCCAGCAGCGCGTCGAATACCACCCCGGCAGAGTCCCAGGGCGGCAATAGCTCGTAGCCGTGCTCCCCGGTGTATCCGCTGCGGCACACCCGCACCGGCACGCCCTGCAGGACTGCGTCGGCATAGCCCATGTAGTCCATGCCGGTAGGTAGCCCCAATTCGGTGAGTACGTCCGTCGAGCGTGGGCCCTGCACGGCCAGCACCGCATAGGAACGATGTTCGTCGCTGATGCTCAGCCCCGGCGGGCGCAGCTTTCTGCAGGGCGGCGACCACGGCGGCGGTGTTGGCGGCATTGGGCACCAGGAAGATCTCGTCAGGCCCGACGTAGTAGGCGATCAGATCGTCGACGACACCGCCGGACTCGTTGCAGCACAACGTGTATTGGGCCTTGCCCGGCTGGATGCGATCGAGGTCGTTGGTGAGTGCGGAGTTGACGAACCGCGCGGCGCCGGGCCCGCGAACCAACGCCTTGCCCAGGTGGCTGACGTCGAACAGACCGACGGCATTGCGGGTCGCGGTGTGCTCGGCGACGGTGCCGGCATACGACACCGGCATCAGCCAGCCGCCGAACTCGGCGAAACTCGCGCCCAGCTCGCGGTGGCGGTCCTCCAGCGGTCCGTGCAACAAGTCGCCCACGACATTTCACCCTAATGTGAGAGGCGACTGGCACACTTGGGCAGGTGGTCGATTCCCCGGACTTCGACGCCATGCAGGCAGCCGGAATCGCTGATGCCCGCGCGCGGGCCGGTCTGATCGAGTACTTGGTGGGCCTCGGTTTCACCGCGGACGAGATGGTCGAGGCCGAGCGCCGCGGACGCCTGTTCGGACTGGCCGGTGACGCCCTGCTATGGTCTGGACCCCAGATCTACACCCTGCGGACCGCCGCAGATTCGATCGGTGTGGCGTTGGCGGACGTCGAACAGGGTTGGGCCATGCTCGGCCTGACCGTCGCAGATCCGGATACGCCGGCGTTGAGTCAAGCCGACGTCGACAGCCTGGCGACCTGGGTGGCGATGAGGATGCAGATGGGCCCCGACGCCGCGGATGGTTTCTTGCGGGTCCTCGGCGCGAACGTGGCCCGGCTGGCCGAGGCGATATCGTCGATGATTCGGACGAGTCAGCCCAAGCTGTGGCTCGGCCTCACCGGGGACGAACTCGCCACCGCGCAGGCCTACCGCGAGGCCGCAGAGCTCGTCCCCCGCCTCGGGGCAATGATCGACGCCGTCCATCGCCATCATTTGGTCAGTACCCGAACGTTCATCGAGGGCGTGGTCAGCGGCCCGTCGGCAAGCCTGATCTGCGGCGTCGGTTTCGCGGACCTTTCCGGCTTCACAGCACTGACCCAAACGCTGACACCCGCGGAGTTGTCGACAATGCTCACCGAGTTCGGCGCCACCGTCAGCGACGTGGTGCACGCCGACGGCGGGCGGGTGGTGAAATTCCTCGGCGACGCCGTGATGTGGGTGAGCTCGAGCCCGGAGCGGCTGGTCACAGCGGCGCTCGACCTCGTCCACCATCCGCGGGCGCACGAGGAGGGACTGCAAGTCCGCGCCGGCCTCGGCTACGGCCAGATCGTGGCCATCAACGGCGATTACTTCGGCAACGCGGTCAACCTGGCCGCCCGGCTCGTCGCCGCGGCGGCGCCAGGGCAGATCCTGGCCGCAGCCGACGTCTATGAGCTACTGCCGCACTGGCCCGCCGTCGTTCAGGAACCCTTGCAGCTCAAGGGTTTCGATGCTCCGGTGATCGCCTACGAGCTCGGCCGCGCCAGCGGCTGACTCGGTTGACCGGCGTCGAGGTCAGCAAGCTCGATGCCCTGCTGCAATGACAACGCCGTGCTTTGAATCAGCATCAGGGCAGCAAATACGGCTACCCAGAACCACGCTTCGCCCGGAGCAAGGTGTGCGCCCGGGTTTCTTACCGGTAGCGCCGTGACGGCGCGTACCACCGCGGAGATGACCACGACGACGGTGATGTAGGGAAAGGCGGTCCGGAATCGTTGTGCACGAGTGCCGGGTATCGACGGCGAGGACCGCCTCTTCCGTCCGATGAGCCACACCGCTGCGCAGACCGTCGCGACCACCAGAGCGATCGGAACCGAGAGATTATTGGCCCGGTCCCACAACGGTTGAAGAGGCTCGTGTGTCCTCGGGTCAGCCAGCGCGAGAGCCAGATCCGAGACCGTCGCTTCGATGAAGAACACCGCGATCGGCGGAACGAGCACCGCGACAATGAAGACGCAGTGTTTGGCCAGCGTCCCCGCTGAACCCGACACGAACTGCACGACTGCGTAAAGCAACATGTACACCGAAGCCACAAACGAGACTCCACCGAGTAATTCCGCCGACGCAGCCCGGCCGCCGGTCAGCGAGCAGCCATTCTCGCCCGCCAGCAGGCCTGTATTGAATGGCCGACAGGAACAGGCCGAGGAACGCATTCATCAGGGCGACGCCGGTCAGCGTCTCGTGCTCGACCGCATGGGCTTCCCGCGGCTTGCCGTCGCTGCGGCGTCGATACGCGCGGTCGAGAACGAGGTTGATGACAACGAACGCAAAACCGGCAAGGACGCCGGCCAACTGCGCGTAGTTCCGGGCCACGATCGAGATGTCGAAGCCAGTCCAAAGCACGCAGGAATCGGCAATTTGTCCTGTGGACATCGGCGAAATCGTAGCCGCACTGAATCCTGCGGCCGGGCCAAGACACGAGCGACGCGCAACCCAAATCGGCCATCGTTAGGGTTGATGTCCGTGAGTACACATCCCGGTTACCTGGCCCCCACTGTCTCCGTCGCGTCCTCGCTGCCCCGCCGCGGCACCGGATCGGCGGTGTTGATCGTTCCGGTGGTTTCGTCGGACCCGGAGGACACCCGCGACGAGCCGGGCGCGGTCGTCGCCGCTGCCGAGCCCTTTTTGCCGGCGGACGCGGTCGCCGAAATCGAGAAAGGCTTGCGCGCACTCGGTGCCAACGGCGCCGGCGAGCAGGTGCACCGACTGGTGGTGACGTCATTGCCGGTGGCCAGCGTGCTGACGGTTGGCTTGGGGAAGCCGCGCGACGAGTGGCCGGCCGATGCGATACGCCGCGCGGCCGGCGCGGCGGCGCGCGCACTAGGTGGCGCCGAGGCCGCTGTCACCACGCTGGCCGAGGTGCCGGGAGCCTGCGTCCTGGAGGCGGCCGTCGAGGGGCTGATCCTGGGCAGCTACCGATTCACCGCGTTCCGCACCGACAAGACGGCGCCGAAAGACCCGGGTCTGCGCACCATCACGGTGCTGTCGAAAGAGAAGACCGCCAAGGCCCGCGCCGCTCACGCCGCGGCGGTCGCGACGGCCGTGGCCACCGCCCGTGACTTCGTCAACACCCCGCCCAGCCATCTGTTCCCGGCCGAATTCGCCCAGCGAGCAAAGGCTTTGGGCGAATCGGTTGGACTCGAGGTCGAAGTACTCGACGATAAGGCGCTACAGAAGAACGGCTATGGCGGCGTCATCGGCGTCGGCAAGGGGTCGTCGCGGCTGCCGCGGCTGGTCCGACTGACCCATCGCGGGTCGCGGCTGGCCAAGAAGCCCAAGAATGCGAAGAAAGTCGCCCTGGTCGGTAAGGGCATCACCTTCGACACCGGCGGCATATCGATCAAGCCGGCCGCGTCGATGCACTACATGACCTCCGACATGGGCGGCGCCGCGGCGGTCATCGCGACCGTGACGCTGGCAGCTCAGCTGGAGCTGCCGATCGATGTGACCGCGACCGTGCCGATGGCCGAGAACATGCCGTCGGCGACCGCCCAGCGCCCCGGTGACGTGCTGACCCAATACGGCGGGACGACCGTCGAAGTGCTCAACACCGACGCCGAGGGGCGACTGATCCTGGCCGACGCCATCGTCCGGGCATGCGAGGACAACCCGGACTACCTGATCGAGACGTCGACGCTCACCGGCGCGCAGACGGTGGCGCTCGGCTCGCGCACGCCAGGGGTGATGGGTAGCGACGACTTCCGCGACCGGGTGGCGGCGATCTCGCAGCGAGTCGGCGAGAACGGCTGGCCGATGCCACTGCCGGACGAGCTGAAGGACGATCTGAAGTCGACGGTGGCCGACCTGGCCAATGTCAGCGGACAACGGTTCGCCGGGATGCTGGTGGCCGGCGTGTTTTTGCGCGAGTTCGTCGCCGACGGGGTCAACTGGGCGCACATCGACGTCGCGGCGCCGGCCTACAACACCGGCGGCCCGTGGGGTTACACCCCCAAAGGGGGTACGGGTGTGCCGACTCGCACCATGTTCGCGGTGCTGGAAGACATCGCAGCGAACGGCTAGCGGATCCTCAACGCTCGCCGGCTAGTGATGCACCGCTGGCCGATGGAACCATCTGACCTTTTGCCGCCAGGATTCCGCAGAGGTCAAGGCAAAACCGGCGCCGCACGAACACGCGAACAGCCAGACCAGCCCCGTACTCAGCGGACCTTGAAGCGGAGGAATCAGAGCAGTAATGATCCGGACCACACAGGCAGAGATGCCGCTGGCCGAGGCAACCAGATAGAGATTGGCGAAGTGTCTCGAACGCGGGTCGTGTCGCAACACCAACAGTGCGCGTGAGCCGAACGCCAGCAGGTAAGCCAGTGTTCCGCAGAGCAAGACCCAGTACACGGACAGCCAGAAGTCGGTGCGCAGCGCGAAGAAATCACTTGCATACGCCTTGCTGCCATGGCTGAGCGTGAACGTCGCCAGCAACAGCGGAATGCACAACGTGGCCGGCCGTTCCACGTACTGCTTGAACGATGCCTGCAGGGCGTCGTCGTCTTCAAGCCGACCGACCACGTTGTAGACGATCGCCGAGGCCGCGACGATGTAACAGTCGTGCCCGATGTAGTTCTGCAGGTTCCACTCGCCGGTGATGTTGTGCAGGGCAATTCCGAGAGTCTGGGAGGACAGCGGGGAGATCAGCGCGACCGCGCTCCCCTGTAGAGCGATGTTGAGCGTGGCGGCAACTTCCCACCGGCAATGCCAGGTGACTCGCCGTATCCAGAGGCTCCATCCGATGGATGTCAGTGTGATGAAGATAAGAACGGTGAGGGCCACAGCGATTCCCGGAAGCAGTGACGGATTACAGCGGGGGCGCGTCTTGGCGAGGTCGCCATTCCGCGATCTTCGTCGGCTGAACGGTCTTCACCAGACCGCTGACCGCAGTATGCATTGGGGCGCCGCCACGAATCTCTTCAGCCAGGGCGGTGACCTCTTCCGGTTCGATGAACCGGTAGCGCGTCAGCAGCTCGGCGCGGTTAATGCCGAGGTTGACTGCGGCAACGCGAAGGTTGTCCGCGGTGATCAGCGTCCCCTTGTCCAACTGGTCGTAGTAAGTGGACCGCGGGAGTTCCATCGCCGTCCAGATCTCTTCCCTACTCAGGGAGCGACCTGCCAGGTAGGAGAGCACGGTCGCAAGTTCTTTGCCGCTGTCATCGGGATACACGAGGAACAAGATATCCAGTTTTTCGGCTTTCCGAAATCCGAATCGCCTTAAATAGTCTATTGTCGGCGACTTTTACTCTCATCCGCATCCGTCTGCCTGGATTTGAAGTCCAATAAATTGGACATCAGCCATGCATTCGGTCACGTGACGGGCGCCGTCGTCGGCGTCCCGTGAGACGAAAGTCACATGACTGACAAGGGTGGGATTTCGACTCGGCCAACGGCGGCAGAACTCGGTCGCGGTCGGCTCGCCCTGGTTGTGTGCCGGCGGCGTCGCAGTGACAGGATGGTTCGGTAATCCTGGGTGCAGCTTCGGTACACCGCGCTGTGGTAAGTCAGAGGTCGGTCCGCGCCCACCGACCGATCGATCGAGGAGTCGACAGAGATGGCCTTCTCAGTTCAGATGCCGGCACTCGGTGAGAGCGTGACTGAGGGGACCGTCACTCGCTGGCTCAAGCAAGAAGGCGACACCGTCGAGCTCGATGAGCCGTTGCTGGAAGTTTCCACTGACAAGGTGGACACCGAGATCCCCTCGCCCGCAGCGGGAGTGCTGACCAAGATCGTCGCCCATGAAGACGACGCCGTCGAGATCGGCGGTGAGCTGGCCGTCATCGGGGACGCGTCCGAAGGCACCCAAGGCGGCGCCGAGCAACCGGCCGGACAGCCTGCCGCGCAACCGGCACCCGAACCGCAACCGGAGCCCGAAGCCGCACCCGCGCCGGAACCGCAGCCGCCGGCCGAGCCGCAGGCGCCCGCCGCGTCGGCAACCGGTGAACAAGGCGCGACCGGCGACTCTCAGCCCGTGGTGATGCCCGAACTCGGCGAGTCCGTCACCGAGGGCACCGTGACCCGATGGCTGAAGAAGGTCGGCGACACGGTGGACGTGGACGAGCCGCTGGTCGAGGTTTCCACCGACAAGGTGGACACCGAGATCCCGTCGCCGGTGGCGGGCACGCTGATCAGCATCACCGCCGAGGAGGACGTCACGGTCTCGGTCGGCGGCGAACTGGCCAGAATCGGCAGCGGTGCGCCCGCGCCCAAACCCGCGCCCGCGCCCAAACCAGAACCGCAACCCGAGCCCGCGGCCGCTCCCACCCCCCAAGCCACGCCCGAGCCCGCACCACAGCCGACGGCCGAGGCCGCGCCGACCGCCGGTGCGTCGAGCACTCCGTATGTCACTCCGCTGGTCCGAAAGCTCGCTGCCGAGAACAACATTGATCTCAGCGAGGTGAACGGAACCGGGGTGGGTGGGCGCATCCGCAAACAGGATGTGTTGTCAGCCGCAGAGCAGAAGGAAGAAGCAAAGAAGCAGCCGGCCCCGGCGCCCGCGGCCGCCGCGCAGGCCCCGTCGGCTGCCAAGCCAAGCGCACCCACGCCGGCTCCCGCGTTGGCCCATCTGCGCGGAACCACGCAGAAGGCCAGCCGAATCCGCCAGATCACGGCCAAGAAGACCCGCGAATCGCTGCAAGCCACCGCGCAGCTCACTCAGACCCACGAGGTCGACATGACCCGGATCGTTGCCTTGCGGGAAAGGGCCAAAGCCGCGTTCGCAGAACGCGAAGGCGTGAACCTGACCTTCCTGCCGTTCATCGCGCGCGCCGCGATCGATGCGCTCAAGGTCCACCCGAACATCAATGCCAGCTACAACGAAGACACCAAGGAGATCACCTACTACGACGCCGAGCATCTCGGCTTCGCCGTCGACACCGAGCAGGGCCTGCTCTCCCCCGTCATCCACAACGCCGGCGACCTGTCGCTGGCCGGGCTGGCGCGCGCGATCGCCGACATCGCCGCTCGCGCCCGGTCCGGTGACCTCAAGCCCGACGAACTGTCCGGCGGCACGTTCACCATCACCAACATCGGCAGCCAGGGGGCCCTGTTCGACACCCCGATCCTGGTTCCTCCGCAGGCCGCCATGCTGGGCACCGGGGCGATCGTCAAGCGCCCGCGGGTGGTCGTCGATGACACCGGCAACGAATCCATCGGAGTACGGTCGATCTGTTATCTCCCGCTGACCTACGACCACCGGCTCATCGACGGCGCGGACGCCGGACGGTTTCTGACCACCATCAAGCATCGGCTCGAAGAAGGCGCTTTCGAGGCCGATCTGGGCCTCTAGGGAGGGCTTGAATCGTGGCCGCTACCGTGGCGATCGCGGGCTCGTCCGGGCTGATCGGCTCGGCTCTGGTCACGGCGCTGCGTACCGCAGACCACCAGGTGCTGCGCATTGTGCGCCGGGCGCCGGCGAATGCCAGTGAGTTGCACTGGGATCCCGACAGCGGTGAACTCGACGCCGGCGCACTGAACGGAGTCGATGCCGTGGTGAACATGTGCGGCATCGACATCGGGCGGCGACGCTGGTCGGGGGCGTTCAAGCAGAACCTGCGCGACAGCCGCATCACGCCGACGGAAGTGTTGTCCGCGGCGGTCGCCGATGCGGGCGTCGGCGTGCTGATCAATGCCAGCGCGGTGGGCTATTACGGCGACACCAAGGACCGCGCGGTCGACGAAACCGGTTCGGCGGGAAAGGGTTTCCTGGCCCAACTGTGCAAGGACTGGGAAGAGGCCACCGCGCCCGCGCGGGACGCCGGCACGCGGGTGGTACTGGCCCGCACCGGCGTTGTGCTGACCTCATCCGGCGGTGCACTCCGCCGGTTGCGGCCGCTGTTCTCGGCGGGCCTCGGAGCCCGCTTGGGCAGCGGCCGCCAATACCTGTCGTGGATCAGCCTCGAGGATCAGGTGCGGGCGCTGCAGTTCGCCATCTTCGACGAGCGGCTCTCCGGCCCGGTGAACCTCACCGGCCCGGCGCCGGTCACCAACGCCGAGTTCACCGGCGGCGCTGGGCCGGGCGGTGAACCGGCCCACCCCGCTGATGATGCCGGGGTTCGCGGTGCGCGCCGCGCTCGGCGAGTTCGCCGACGAGACCCTGTTGAGCGGGCAACGCGCGATTCCGGCCGCGTTGGAGCGGGCCGGGTTCGAGTTCCACCACAACACCGTCGGTGAGGCACTGCGCTACGCCACCGCGACACGCGACGTCGCCTAGACGGGGCACTGCCAGGCAGTCGCCAGGTTGGAGTTGTAGCGTCGGCCCCGTGAGTTCGATCCGCTCGAGCACAGCCCCTGTCGACGTCCGCCAGATGGATACCGTGGACTACCGCGTCGCCTGGCAGCTGCAACAGGAACTGGCCGACGCCCGCGTGGCGGGCGGCACGGACACGTTGCTGCTGCTCGAACACCCGTCGGTCTACACCGCCGGACGACGCACGCTGGCGCACGAGCGACCGACCGACGGCACGCCGGTCATCGACACCGACCGCGGCGGCAAGATCACCTGGCATGGCCCGGGACAGCTCGTCGGCTATCCGATCATCGGGCTGGCCGAGCCGCTCGATGTGGTCAATTACGTTCGGCGCATTGAGGAATCGCTGATCAAGGTGTGCACCGACATGGGTCTGAAGGTCGGCCGCGTCGACGGACGCTCCGGGGTGTGGGTGCCGGCCGGCGGTGGGCGGCCGGCACGCAAAGTCGCCGCCATCGGCGTGCGGGTGTCGCGAGCTACCACGCTGCACGGGTTTGCGCTCAACTGCGACTGCGACCTCGACGCGTTCGAAACGATCGTCCCGTGCGGCATCAGCGACGCCGGCGTGACATCGATCTCGGCCGAACTGGGCCGCCGAGTCGCGGTCGACGATGTCCGGTCGGCGGTCGCCGATGCGGTGTGCGACGCCCTGGATGGCCGGCTGGCGGTTGATCTGCGGCACACCGCTGCCCGCGTAGCATCGACATCGTGACCGTTGCCCCCGAAGGTCGGAAACTTCTGCGTCTGGAAGCACGTAACGCGCAGACCCCGATCGAGCGAAAGCCGCCGTGGATCAGGACCCGGCTGCGGATGGGTCCGGAGTACACCGAGCTGAAAAGCCTGGTTCGGCGCGAAGGTCTGCACACCGTGTGCGAGGAGGCCGGCTGCCCCAACATCTACGAATGCTGGGAAGACCGCGAGGCCACCTTCCTGATCGGCGGTGAGGTGTGCACCCGTCGTTGTGACTTCTGCCAGATCGACACCGGCAAGCCCGCATTGCTGGACCGCGACGAACCACGACGAGTCGCCGAGAGCGTGCAGGCGATGAGCCTGCGCTACTCCACGGTCACCGGGGTGGCCCGCGACGACCTGCCCGACGGCGGCGCATGGCTTTACGCCGAGACCGTACGCGCCATCAAGAAGCTCAACCCGTCCACCGGTGTTGAGCTATTGATCCCCGACTTCAACGGTGACCCGGATCAGTTGCGGCAGGTCTTCGAATCTCGGCCGGAAGTGCTGGCCCACAACGTCGAAACCGTGCCACGCATCTTCAAGCGCATTCGTCCGGCGTTCTCCTATCAGCGAAGCCTCGCCGTGCTAACGGCGGCGCGAGATTTCGGGTTGGTCACCAAGAGCAACCTGATCCTCGGTATGGGCGAGACATCCGACGAGGTGCATGCCGCGCTGGCCGATCTGCATGGAGCCGGCTGCGACATCGTCACCATCACTCAATACCTACGCCCGTCAGCGCGGCATCATCCGGTCGAGCGGTGGGTCAGGCCCGAGGAATTCGTCGAGCACGCGGAGTACGCCGAGCAACTGGGATTCGCCGGGGTGCTGGCGGGTCCGCTGGTGCGCTCGTCGTATCGGGCCGGGCGGCTCTACCGGCAGGCCAGCCAGCGACGGCAGCAGACCCGCACCGCGCAGCCAGGCTGAGTCCGGCTTCCGTATTCTTGGCGATTATGGCCAAATCCCGCGATGCCAAGGCGACCAAGGCAGCCAGAGCCGAGGCGAAAGCCGCTCGCAAGGCTGCCGCCAAAGAACGCCGCAGTCAGCTCTGGCAGGCGTTCAACGTTCAGCGCCAAGAGGACAAGCGGCTGCTGCCCTACATGATCGGCGCGTTCGTGCTGATCGTGGCCGATATCGGTGGCGGTCGGGGTGTGGTCCGGCGGATTCACGATGATCACGATGATCCCGCTGGGCGTGGTGCTGGGCGCGCTGGTGGCGTTCATCATTTTCGGTCGACGTGCGCAGCGGTCGGTCTACCGCAAGGCCGAGGGTCAAACCGGGGCCGCTGCCTGGGCGCTGGACAATCTGCGCGGTAAGTGGCGCGTCACTCCCGGAGTGGCGGCCACCGGGCATTTCGACGCCGTGCACCGGGTGCTCGGCAGACCCGGTGTCATTCTGGTCGGCGAGGGCGCGGCGGCCCGGGTCAAACCGCTGCTTGCCCAGGAGAAGAAGCGCACCGCGCGACTGGTCGGTGAGGTTCCGATCTACGACATCGTCGTCGGCAACGGCGACGGCGAGGTTCCACTGGCCAAGTTGGAGCGCCACCTCACCCGGCTGCCGGCCAACATCACCGTCAAACAGATGGATTCGCTGGAGTCACGGCTCAGCGCGCTGGGTTCCCGGGCCGGGACCGCGGCGACGCCCAAAGGCCCGCTGCCCGGCAACGCCAAGATGCGCGGCGTACAGCGAACCGTGCGCCGCCGGTAACCAGTCAGCGCCGCACGACGGCAGTGCCGGTCACGCGGTCCTGGATTCCGCGCCCGTCGACGTCGACGAACAACGCCGGTATGACGAACGCGATCAGCGCCCCCCGCGCCGCGGCACGACCCAACCCGACATGCAGTCTCTGGTCGACGGACGTCACCCGCAGACCCAGCGCGAACTGGCCCGGTGTGAACTCGAACAACCGGACGGCGAGCACTCCGAGCACCAGCCAGATCACCAGAACCGCCGACGACAGCGCTCGCGCGGACAGCAGTCCGAGCGTCACGGCGAGCGCCGCGATCCCGTAGGCGAGCAACCAGTCGACGAGCAGCGCTACCGACCGGCGACCCATGCCTGCCAGCGATCCCGATCCGTGCTCGGGCAGGCCGAGGGTCTCCCCGGGATACCCCTGCGGCTGTTCCGATTCAGTTGGCCCCGGACCAGACGGCCAGGGTCGGTTGCTGCGGGCCATATTCCCCACAATAAGGTGAAATCTGCCCATACTCGGCGTCGTACCGCGCTGGCGGCGCGTAACGTCTGGTCGGGCGATCAATTGCGGCCACGTAAAGGAGAGCCTTTTCAGTGACCAGTAGGTTCGAAGCTCGCAGCAAAGGAGAGCGCTTCGGTGTCCGAAAAAACGGCCGATGACATCATCAAATTCGCCAAGGACGAGCACGTCGAATTTGTCGACGTCCGGTTCTGTGACCTGCCAGGCATCATGCAGCACTTCACAATTCCGATCTCGTTCTTCGACGAGAGCGTGTTCGAGGAGGGGTTGGCGTTCGACGGCTCGTCGATTCGAGGATTCCAGTCGATCCACGAATCCGACATGCTGCTCCTCCCCGACCCCGACACGGCGCAGATCGATCTGTTCACCCAAGCCAAGACGCTGAACCTGAACTTCTTCGTGCACGACCCGTTCACCCTCGAGCCGTACTCTCGCGACCCACGCAACATCGCCCGCAAGGCCGAGAACTACCTGATCAGCACCGGCATCGCCGACACCGCCTACTTCGGCGCCGAGGCCGAGTTCTACATCTTCGACTCGGTCAGCTTCGACTCGCGCACCAACGGCTCGTTCTACGAGGTGGACGCCATCTCGGGGTGGTGGAACACCGGTGAGCCCACCGAGAACGACGGCAGCCCCAACCGCGGCTACAAGGTGCGCCCCAAGGGTGGCTACTTCCCCGTCGCCCCCGTCGACCATTACGTCGATCTGCGTAGCAAGATGCTCCAAAACCTGATCAAGTCCGGCTTCAGCCTGGAGAAGGGCCACCACGAGGTGGGCACCGGCGGCCAGGCCGAGATCAATTACAAATTCAACACGCTGCTGCACGCGGCCGACGACATGCAGCTGTACAAGTACATCGTCAAGAACACCGCATGGGCCGAGGGCAAGACCGTGACGTTCATGCCCAAGCCGCTGTTCGGCGACAACGGCTCCGGGATGCACACCCACCAGTCGCTGTGGAAAGACGGCAAGCCGCTGATGTACGACGAAACCGGTTACGCCGGCCTGTCGGACACCGCGCGCCACTACATCGGCGGCCTGCTGCACCACGCGCCGTCGTTGCTGGCCTTCACCAACCCGACGACGAACTCTTACAAGCGACTGGTTCCGGGCTTCGAGGCTCCGATCAACCTGGTCTACAGCCAGCGCAACCGCTCGGCGTGTGTGCGTATCCCGATCACCGGCACCAACCCGAAGGCCAAGCGGCTGGAGTTCCGCTGCCCCGACTCGTCGGGCAACCCGTACCTGGCGTTCTCGGCGATGCTGATGGCCGGCCTGGACGGCATCAAGAACAAGATCGAGCCGCAGACGCCTGTCGACAAGGACCTCTACGAGTTGCCGCCGGAGGAGGCCGCGAACATCCCCCAGGCTCCGACCCAGCTGTCCGCGGTGATCGACCGCCTCGAGGAGGACCACGAATACCTCACCGAGGGCGGTGTTTTCACGCCCGACCTGATCGAGACGTGGATCAGCTTCAAGCGGGAGAACGAGATCCTGCCGGTCCAGATCCGGCCGCACCCGTACGAATTCGCGCTCTACTACGACGTGTGAGCAAGCTAGCGCGCTGACCTGGGGCGCAGCTAAGCATCGGAAGCCCCGGACCGCAGCGGGACCGCAGCAGCTTTCGTGCCGCGGTCGGCGATGACCTTGCCGACCGCGGCACGGGTGGACTCGTCGGCGTCGGGCCACAAGTGGCCGTAGGTGTCGAGCGTCGTCTTGGCGAGCGCGTGGCGCATCCGCGCCTGCACGGTTTTGATGTCGGCGCCGGACGCGACGAGCACCGAGGCGAAGTAGTGCCGCAGGTCGTGCTTGTGCCGATGTCGGCACAAGCACGATTATGCCGACCTGCGCGTTATGCCGACCTCGGCGTGGAAGTCCTTGCAGACCGGGGTGATCGGCGTGTCTGGGTTGGCATAACGGCGCCGGTTCTGACCATCCTCTCCTTCTTGTTCCCGAGAGAAGGAGGCAATCATGGCCAGGCCAGCGAGCAGGGTGAGCAGAGTTTTGATGACGGGGCCGCTAGCTCCGTTTGCAGTCGTGTATGGGCTGGAGCTGAAGAAACGCGGCTATACGCCGCTGACGACCGTCAACCAACTCCGTCAGATGGCGCGACTGAGCCGTTGGGTCGAGGCCAGCGGGTTGACGGTCGCTGAGTTGACCGGCGAGCGCATCGATGAGTTTCTCGCTTTTCAGCGCGCCGGTGGTCGTCACCGCTCCTCGTGGTCGCGTCCGGGCCTTATGTGTGTGCTGGACGTGCTGGGCGGGCTGGGGATGTTGGTAGCCGAAGAGCCATCAGCGCAGGCGGTTTCGCCAACGGAGGTGCTCTTGGCTTCCTTCGAGCGCTACCTGCTCACCGAGCGCGGCCTGGCGGCCGGCACGGTCCGCGGGTATATGAGGCATGCACGTCGGTTCGTGGGCGGGCTGCCACCGAGCGGTGAGCTCGCCTGTTTGACGGCGGGAGAGGTGACGGGGGCGGTGCTGCGCGAGTCTGCGGCGGTGTCGGTGAGCGCGGCGCAGTTCTTCGTGGCCGGGCTGCGGTCGTTTCTGCGTTTCTGCTTCATCGAGGGGCTGGTGGAGGTTGACCTGTCGAAGGCGGCGCTGTCGGTGACCGGCCGCCGGCGCTCGTCGCTGCCGCGGGGGATCAGCACGGCAGACGCCCGCGCGTTGCTCGACTGCTGTGATCGTCGTTCGGCGCTCGGGCGGCGTGACTACGCCATGATCATCATGCTGCTGCGGCTGGGCTTGCGCGCCGGCGAGATGGCGGGCCTGAAGCTCGATGACATCGATTGGCGGGCGGGCGAACTGGTCGTGCGCGGAAAGGGCACTCGGGAGGATCGGCTGCCGCTGCCCGTGGATGTGGGTGAGGCGATCGCCGCATATCTGCAGAGCGGGCGACCGACCAGTCACCGGCGGGAGGTGTTCGTGCGGGCCAGGGCGCCGTTCCGGCCGATCGCGCCCCGCACGGTGTCCTCGACCGTGCGGCGGGCGTGCAGGCGAGCGGGAGTCGCGGAGGTGGGTTCGCACCGCCTGCGCCACACGGTGGCGTGCGAGATGGTGTCAGCGCACGTCCCGCTGGTGCAGATCGCTCAGGTGTTGCGGCATCAAAGCCTGCAGTCCACGGCAATCTACGCGCGGGTGGATCTCGACCAGCTGCGGCTGCTGGCCGCGCCATGGCCGGGAGGTCCGCAGCGATGAGCGCGCTGAGCAGACACGTGGAGGACTACCTGCGGTTGCGCCGCGCGTTGGGGTTCAAGCTCGAGCGCGAGGGGCAGCTGCTCGGACAGCTCGTCGCCTACCTGGAGACCGCCAGCGCGGCAACGCTTTCCAGCGAGCTGGCGATCGCGTGGGCAGGCGAGCCGGCCGGCGTGCAGCCCAACCACTGGGCGAAGCGGTTGGGTGTCGCGCGCAGGTTCGCCGCATACCTGCAGACGGTCGACCCCGCGACCGAGGTGCCACCGCCGGGTGTGTTCCCCGCTCGCCGCTGCCGCCCCACCCCCTACCTGTGGTCGCAGCGCGACATCTGCAGGCTGCTCGATGGGGCGCGAGCGCTCCGCTCACCGTTGCGCGCCGCGACCCACGAGGCGCTGTTCGGCCTGCTCGCAGCCTCAGGCATGCGGATCGGCGAGGTGGTCGCCCTTCAGCGCGATGACCTCGACCTCGACGCCGGTGTGATCACGGTCCACGAAGCGAAGTTCGACCGGTCGCGGCTCGTGCCGCTGCACCTGAGCACCATTGAGGCGCTGCGCCGCTACGCGGCCGCCCGCGACCGCCTGTGCCCGAGGCCGCGCTCGAGTGCGTTCTTCCTGTCGAGCACCGGCACCGCGCTCAACCGCAGCGGCGTGGGCAAGACGTTCCGGAAGATCACGATCGCGATCGGCGTGCGCACCGCGACGGTGCACCCGCGCATACATGATCTGAGACACAGCTTTGCCGTGCACACCCTGATCGAATGGCAGCGATCCGGTGTGAACGTCGACGAGCACATCGCCACGCTGTCCACCTACCTCGGACATGTCAGCCCGGCGGGCACCTACTGGTATCTGTCCGCCTCTCCGGAGCTGATGGAACTCGCCGCCGAACGGCTTCACACGCGGTTCGGAGCAGCGCGATGAGCGCGCTGGCCCCCGCACTCCAGGGCTACTTCACCGAGCGGTTGATCCGCCAGCGGGCGGCAAGCCCGAACACGATCGCCGCCTACCGGCTCACGATGCGCCTGCTGTTGGGCTTCGCCTCACAGCGCATCGGCATCGCGCCCAGCAAGCTGGACATCGCAGAGCTCGACGCGCCGCTCATCGCCACATTCCTCGACCACCTCGAGCGCGACCGGCACAACAGCCCGGCCACCCGCAACAACCGCCTCGCGGCGATCCACTCGCTGTTCGGCTACCTCGCCCTCCAGCATCCCGAACACGCGGCGTCGGTCCAGCGGGTGCTCGCGATCCCACCCAAGCGAACCGAACGCAACCTCCTCACCTACCTCACCGAGCACGAGGTCGACGCCCTGCTCGACGCCTGCAACCAGACCACCTGGACCGGCCGGCGCGACCACGCCATGTTCGCCCTCACAATCCAGACCGGACTGCGGATCTCCGAACTCGCCGCTCTCACCCGCCAGGACATCACGCTCACCACCGGCGCCAACGTGCACACGGTCGGCAAAGGCAGAAAAGAACGACGAACACCGCTGGTGCCTCCCACCAAAGCGATCCTCAAAGCGTGGCTCAGGGAGCGTCCCGGGGCCCCCACCGATCCGCTGTTTCCAACCATCACCGGCGGACGCCTCAGCCGCGACGCCATCGAACGGCGCCTCGCCCACCACATCACCCTCGCGAACGCGACGTGCCCCTCGATCACGGCCAAGCACGTCACCATGCACACCCTTCGCCACACCGCCGCCATGCGCCTGCTGCTCGCGGGCAACGACATCACCGTGATCGCCCTGTGGCTCGGCCACGAACAAGTCTCCACAACCAACGTCTACCTACACGCCGACATGACCCACAAACAACGGGCGATCGACCGCACCAAACCGCTCACCGCCAAGCCCGGCCGCTACCGACCTCCCGATGCGCTCATCGCCTTCCTGGAAAGCCTTTGATTATGCCAACCCAGACACGCCGATCACCCCGGTCTGCAAGGACTTCCACGCCGAGGTCGGCATAACGCGCAGGTCGGCATAATCGTGGAAGCTGAATCCTTCGGGTGGGTCGTCAATCTGGTCCTGAGTTCGTCTTCCGCATCGAACGCGACCGCGCCCGACGCGAACTTGCGTCTGGTTCTGGACCTGCCGACGGTTGTTAGATTCTTCCGTGCCTATGGACTGTCCTGTCGTCACTCGGGTTGAATTAGATACCGAGCAGATGACACCGAAGAAATGGAAATCCTGCCGTGCGCACCGGCATCACCGGCCTTGCAGACGCTCTGGTTAGCGCCTCGGTGGTGCTGACCGCCGCGATTATTTGCGCTGGCGCGGCAGGCGCCGACCCAAGCCAGCAGGATCAGTTTGTGGCGCTGCTCGAACAAGATCAGATTCCCCTCATCGATAACTTGCCTGCTCTCGTCGCCCGAGCCCATCAAATTTGTGGCGAACTCGATGGCGGCACCTCGGTCGAGACCGTGGTAAACGAAGAGATGAACGGTATGTTCGAGGAAAATCCGGCTTACCACCAAGTTTCCGATCGGGTTAGAAAAACCGCGGTCAGATTCATCGCCGTATCAGCAGACGTCTACTGCCCAAGCCATCTTCGCGATCCGTATGTAGGCGACGTCGGCTTCTCTGTCCTTGGTCCAGTGTCAGTCGTGATCGCTTCTTAGCGGCTACGTCGGGGCCTCGGGGGTCGAGGTCGGGACAGTAAACGTCTACAACGTCGTAGACGGTGGAGGAGCGGGCGGTTTCGCTTCTTGCGGCGCCGTCGGTAACTGCGCTCTAGACGTCGCGTTAAATGGCGGCGTGAATTAATATCAGGCGCATGAAGAGCTGGCTGGCCGCGAACGGCGGACTTGTCGGGGTCGGCGGATTCCTCTTCGGAACAGGGTTGACCTTAAAATTCCAAAATGGCCTCATAGTTCACATTATCGCGTGGATATTGCTTACACTCGCACTACTTGCATTTCTATTCGGCCTCGAGTCGGTACAACGACGAATTCCTTGGAAATTTGTATCGCGCAAGGAGCCGTCCACTGACTTTTGGAAGCTTGTCTTCGAGGCGACTCCATTTCCGGCCTTCATCAAGAAATTTCCCGACGATTCCCACTTCATGGATAACAAAGCTCTTATCCAGTTCCAAGGGCAGAAGCCCAAAGCCAGGTCGGCAGAAGACCAGCTCGCCGACCGCATTGACCGAGACCACGCGCACGGGGATCAAATGGCTGAGCAGGAGGGTAGATCAGCACAGCTCGAACTGACCGATAAGGTCTCGACATTGAATCCGCGGTCGATCTTGACCTTGAAGTCATGCGTCGAATTTGAGGACGACAAATACATTGTCGGCTGTTATGTTCCGGTCATCGTGCCGGATGATCTCCCGTCGGGAGAGTCATTACGAGTTGCCGAGTGTGGCGGCCAGATTCTCTTTTGCTTTCCGTCCACGGTAGCCAGTAGCAATGACCTCATCGTGACGGTTGGGGAATCGGTTCGCGAAAAGTAATCGGCCGCGATCATTGCGGCAGTATCGGGATACGCGCCGAGCCGACTGCGGGTACACCCCGCGAGCCTAGAATTTCGGGCATGGGTCTTGGACTACTACAGATCGAAGACTGCCTGGATGCGCATGGCCGAGTCGCGTTGCCGCCCGGGGTCACGCTGATATCTCTGATCGACCGCAACATCGCAAATGTCGGTGACGCGACAGCGTATCGCTACCTGGACTACGGCCACTCGGCTGAGGTCCGCACCGAGGAAGTGACGTGGACCCAGTTCGGGGCCAGGTTGCAAGCCATCGGTGCCCGAGTGCAGCAAGCCGCAGGTCGAGGTGAGCGCGTTGCCATCCTCGCGCCGCAGGGCATCGACTACGTTGCGGGTTTTTACGCGGCGATCAAAGCCGGGACCATCGCAGTGCCGTTGTTCGCCCCCGAATTGCCCGGGCACGCCGATCGTCTCCACACGGCGCTTCACGATTCGCAGCCCACGCTCGTCCTCACCACAACGGCAGCTAAAGAGGCGGTCGAGGCTTTCTTGACCGACCTCCCCCACCGCCGCCGGCCCCACGTCGTCGTCATCGATCAGATCCCCGACGCCGAGGGGGAACGCTTCGTCGCCACGGAGCACGGCATGGACGATGTATCGCACTTGCAGTACACCTCGGGCTCGACACGGCCTCCGGTCGGCGTGGAAGTCACCCACCGCGCGGTCGGCACCAACCTGGTGCAGATGATCCTGTCGATCGACCTGCTGGACCGAAACACCCACGGTGTCAGTTGGTTACCGCTCTACCACGACATGGGTTTGTCGATGATCGGTTTTCCGGCCGTGTACGGCGGACATTCCACGCTGATGTCGCCGACGGCGTTCGTTCGAAGGCCGCAGCGCTGGATACAGGCCTTGTCCGCCGGCTCTCGGGCAGGCCGCGTCGTCACTGCTGCGCCGAACTTCGCGTATGAGTGGACCGCGCAGCGAGGCCTGCCCGCACAGGGCGATGACATCGACCTGCGCAACGTCGTGATGATCATCGGTTCCGAACCGGTCAGCATCGATGCGATCAGAACGTTCACCAAAGCCTTTGCGCCCTATGGGTTACCGCGCACCGCGTTCAAACCCTCCTACGGCATAGCCGAGGGAACTCTGTTCGTTGCAACGATCGCGCCCGGCGCCGAGGTGACGGTCGTGTACTTCGACCGTGAACAACTGGGCGCCGGCCATGCGGTACGCGTCCCGGCGGATTCCCCGAACGCCGTTGCGCAGGTGTCGTGCGGTCAGGTGGCTCGCAGTGAATGGGCCGTGATCGTCAACCCGAATACCGCGGCCGAACTGCCGGACGGTCAGGTCGGCGAGATATGGCTACAGGGCAACAACATTGGTCGAGGCTATTGGGGGCTGCCCGACGAGACTCGCGCGACGTTCGGCGCCGAACTGGGATCGCGGCTTGGCGAAGGCAGTCATGCGGAGGGCTCGACCGTCGACCGCGCCTGGCTGCGGACCGGCGACCTCGGTGTCTATCTCGACGGTGGGCTTTACGTCACCGGCCGAATCGCCGATCTGGTCACCGTCGATGACCGGAATCACTATCCGCAGGACATCGAGGCCACCGTCGCGGAGGCCTCGCCCGTCGTGCGTCGTGGTTACGTCACTGCCTTCGCCGTGCCCGCCATCGATGGCGGACAGCAGCTGGTGATCATCGCCGAACGTGCTGCAGGCACCAGCCGTGTCGATCCCCAACCGGCGATCGAAGCGATCAGGCAGGCCGTGTTGCACCGACACCACGTCAGCGTTGGCGATGTGCGTTTGCTGCCGGCCGGCGCCATCCCGCGGACCACCAGCGGCAAGCTGGCCCGCCAAGCCTGCCGCGCTCAATACCTCAACGGCACACTGGGCGCACGTTAGTTCGGAATACGAATTACTCTGATATCGTCTGGCGGGTGACTTCCGATCGCAACCGCGACGACTATCACATCGAAGAGCTGCGAGATGCATTGGTGCAGATATCGTTTGCGCTGATGGCGGTCCTCACCGAAGTTGCTGCCGAACACAACTTGTCGCTGACTCAACTACGGATGCTGGGCATCCTGCGCGATCGTGAGCCGACCATGGCCGATCTGGCGACGTTCACCGGCCTGGAGCGCTCGACGGTCAGTGGTCTCATCGACCGCGCGGCACAGCGCGGGCTGGTCGCCAAGACCGCCGACCCCCATGACGGTCGGTCGGTGCGGGTGACGCTCACCGAGCCGGCCCGCCGCCTGGTACCTGAAATCACCGCGGACGTCGGTAGCCGAATCGCGCCGTTGACCGGCCAGCTGAGCACGGGCGAGCAGAAGCGGCTGACCGCGCTGCTGTCCAAAGCGCTCGCGCTTTGAACGGTATTGCCACTACCTACCGCACCGGCACCGGTATCCGCCTTGACCAGGCAGCGTCAGCGATGCTAAGCAGGTGCTCAGCATCGCCGGGCGCATCGGGCGCCGGGTTCGATGAGGACGGTACGGAAGGGATCAGATGACGGTGCAGGCAGTATTGGACGACATCCGCAAGCGCCCGGGCTCGGGCGACGTCATTGCGGTTATCGATCCCGCGACCGAAGAACAGATCACCGAATTCACCGACTGCGGGGAAGAGGCGGTCAATGAGGCGGTCGCGCGGGCGAAGGCGTCCTTCGAGGCCGGTGTCTGGTCGCAGCTGCCTGGCCGCGAGCGCGCCAAGATCATGTGGCGGATTGCGGATTTGATCGACGAACACGCCGACGAATTTGCCCATCTCGACTCGCTCAACACGGGCATGCCGCTGTTGCAGGCAACGCTGCAGATGTCGACGTGTTCGGAGTTCTTCCGCTATTACGCCGGCTGGTGTTCGAAGATCAACGGCGTTGCCTACGACGTGAAGACCGACGGCATCGCCACAGACGCCTTCGTCAACATGCACGCCTACACGCTGAAAGAGCCCTACAGCGTTGTCGGCCTGATCTTCCCGTGGAATGGCCCGATCTTCAATGCGAGCGCCAAGCTCGCGCCGGCGCTGGCGGCCGGCGGCAGTTTGCTCGTCAAACCCGCTGAGGAGACCCCGCTTTCAGCTCTTCTGCTCGACAGGCTGGTCCATGAGGCCGGCGTACCCGAGGGTGTCGTGAACCTGCTGACCGGCTACGGCCACACCGCGGGTGCGGCGATCACCGCGCATCCCGACGTCGAGAAGGTCGCCTTCACCGGGTCGACGGAGGTCGGTAAGGAGATCGTGCGAGCATCGGCCGGCAACCTGAAGAAGGTCACGCTGGAACTCGGCGGTAAGTCGCCGGTGCTGATCTTCGACGACGCCGACCTGGACAAGGCCATCTTGATGGCGTCGCTGGGCATCTTCGTGCACTCCGGCCAGGGCTGCGTGTGCGGATCGCGGATCTTCGTGCAGCGCGGCGTGTACGACCGGGTCGTGGAAGGCATCTCGATGATGGCGAACACGTTCAAGCTGGGCGCCCCCAGCGAGGAGGGCTGCGTCAGCGGACCATTGATCAGCCAGAAGCAGCTGACCCGCGTCATGGGCTTCATCGACGAGGGCCGCAGCGATGGCGTCGAAGTCGTCGCCGGCGGCTACCGTCTGGACCGCAAGGGCTACTTCGTGCATCCGACCGTGCTCACCAACGTCGATCCGGGTATGCGGCTCTTCCAGCAGGAGATCTTCGGGCCGGTGGTCAGCATCCTGCCGTTCGACGACGAAGACGAGGCGGTGGCCCTGGCCAACGACACCACCTACGGCCTGGCGGCGACGGCCTACACCGAAAACCTCGGCCGTGCCCACCGGATCGTCAAACGGTTGCAGGCGGGCAGCGTACAGGTCAACTGCCAGTTGGTCTTTGACCACGACGTGCCGTTCGGCGGCCACAAGCAATCCGGCTGGGGCCACGAATTCGGCAAAGAGGGCATCGAGATGTACATGAAGACGAAGTCGGTCTGGGTCCAGCTGTAAGGACGTATCGTCAGCCCATGGCACGGAATCTGGAAGCACGGCTGAATTCGTATTGGCCCATCGCCCTGACGGTATTTCGAGTGATGTTCGGGCTGCTATTCCTCTGCCAGGGCCTGACCAAGCTGATCGGTTGGCCTGTCGTCGCACACAAGGCCGCGGTCGGCGAATGGCCGTTCTACTACGCGGGATGGATCGAACTGGTCACCAGCGTGCTGATCATTGCCGGCCTGTTCACCCGGCTTGCGGCGTTCATTGCATGCGGCGAGATGGCGTTCGCATACTTCACCCAGCACCTGCCGCACGGATTCTTTCCGATCGCCAACGGCGGTGAGCTGGCGGTGCTTTACTGCTTTGCCTTCTTTCTGCTGATCTTCGCCGGCGGCGGCGCATACGCTGCGGATGCCCGGCGCGGTCGCTGGCGGTCGGCAGTTGCACCCCGGCGGACGGGCTTGCGAAGAAATCGCCGGCTCTTGCGACGTTGACCGGCGATACGCGTCAGCGAACCGTCGCAAAGAACGCGCGGACGTCGTCGACGAACAACTCCGGTTGCTCGAATGCGGCGAAGTGCCCACCGCGCGGCATCGTCGTCCAGTGCGTGATGTTGTAGGCGGCCTCACACCAGCGTCGCGGGGTGCGCAGGATTTCCTTCGGAAATGAGGCGACGCCGGTGGGTAGGTCCACGCGGCCATCCGTGACGAACCTGTTGAAGCTCTCCCAGTACAGGCGGGCTGAGGATGCGCCACTACCGGTGGCCCAATACAGCATCACGTTGTCGAGTAATTCGTCACGGCTGAGCACGTTTTCGGGGTGCCCGTCGCAGTCCGTCCACGCCCAGAACTTCTCGACGATCCAAGCCAGTTGTCCCACCGGCGAGTCGACCAGTCCGTAACCGAGCGTCTGTGGCCGGGTGGATTGCTGCTTGGAATAGCCGGTACCCCACTTCTGGTGTTCCGCGAAAGCCGCCAGGGCCCGTTGCTCGTCCTCGGTGAGATCGCCGCCGCCAGAGCCCGCCGCAGGCCGAGCGATCGGCATGTTCAGGTGGATGCCCACACAGTGACCACGGTTGCGGCCGATTTGTGTCGTGATCGCAGCACCCCAGTCGCCGCCCTGCGCGCCGTAGCGGTCATAGCCAAGGCGCACCATGAGCGTGTCCCAGGCCTGCGCGATCTTCTCGACGCCCCACCCGGTCCGCGGCGGCTTGCCCGAGAACCCGTACCCGGGCAGCGACGGGCAGATCACGTGAAAGGCATCCTCGGGGCGGCCCGACGCAGGGTTGACCAGCGGCTCGATCACCTTGTGGAATTCCACCACCGAGCCCGGCCACCCGTGGGTGATCAGCAGCGGCAGCGCATCGTCATGCGGCGACCGTTGGTGGATGAAATGGATATCCAGCCCGTCGATTTCGGTCAGGTAGTGATCGAACCGGTTCAACGCGGCTTCCCTGGGGCGCCAGTCGTAGCCGTCGGCCCAATAGGCGGCCAGATCCCGGGTGTACGCCAGCGGGATGCCCTGGCTCCAGTCGTCGACGGTCTCGGCTTCCGGCCACCGGCTGCGCGCCAAACGCTGTTTCAGGTCGTCGAGAACGGCGTTCGGGACCTCGATGCGGTACGGCCTCATGTCGGGCATGGCTCTCATCATGCAGGCAGCGAGCGACCGCCGAGTGTCACCAGGTCTTGCGACGGGGTGTCACAAGATGTGCCGAGGCGACCTGCCCATGTGGTAACCGACCGGGAAGGACATCTCGATCACGCGAAGTCGATCGTCGGCTTTCGACTCGAGCTCGAGAACAACGCAGCTGTCGTCGAGCGCTTTCGACTCCAGGACGGTGTAGTGCTGGCCTCCGCCGTGGACGTCGGTAATCGGGTCACCTGATCGCAATGCCTCCACGGGCACCAGTTCGGGGTTTCCGTGTAACTCCACCTTCGTCACGCTAGGCCAATCGAGCCGGCTGCGGAACGCTTTGACTGCCGGCAGCCGGATCAGCCGTCGAGGGCGAGGTCTTTGCGGAACCGCTTCATGCCGTCGATCTTCTCGGCGAGCGTGGCATCCGGACCCGCGTAGAACATCCACGGCATGGTGAGGATCCCGGTGATGCCGGCATCCTCCGCGCGCTGGTAGTCGGCGATCGTGAAGGCGTCGGTCAACGGCGTGAGGATAGTGAAATCATCCACAGCCAAACCGTTTTCGGCTCGCAGTTCGTGCAACCGGGCCGCCGCCGCGATAGCGCGGTCGGTGTTGATCAGGTCGCCGATCCAGCCGTCGTGTCGGGCCGCACGGCGCAGCGCGGTCTCGCTGAGCCCACCGACATAGACCGGTATCGGCGGCGGCGTCGGTTGCATCTCCAGCTTCGGTGTCCGGTAGAACTCGCCGTCGAACTCCGTCCAGTCCGGTGACCACAGCGCTTTCATCAGCGCGAGCATCTCGTCGGTGCGTTTGCCGCGCTGGGCGAAGCGCTGCTCCATCAACGCGAACTCGTCCTCACACCAGCCGACGCCGACGCCGAGTTCCACCCGCCCGTCGGCGAGATACGCTGCGGTGCCAATGGCTTTGGCCGCCGAGTAGGGGTTGCGCATGGCCGGAATGTAGACCGTGGTGACGAATCGCAGCCGCGTCGTAACCTGGGCCAGCGCGCCGACCAGAACCCACGGATCGGGCCATTCGGTGAACGGTTGCCAGCGCCGCTCGCCGTCCTTGGTGTAGGGATACGGGGTGTTCAGAGTTTCCAGGTTGACGATGTGATCGGGGATCCCGATGCCGTCGTAACCGAGGTCATCGGCAACCCTGGCGACCTCAACGATCTCTCGGGTGTTCAGGAACGCGCTGCTGATGTAGAACTTCACCCGACTTCTCTCGCCCATGCCGGCCGAATGAAGATCCCCTCGGCTTCGGCGGTGATGCCTTCCGCATCGGAAAGACGGCCGGAGACAAAGGATTTGATCTCCTCGGTGCGCTCGACAGCGGCCTCGGCACGAAGTCTGCCCAGCGGGGTGCCGCGCACGTACCGCACGGTGATGGTTCCGGTGAACAGCGGTTTGGTCAGACCTTCACTGGCCGCCTCGCCGAGGACGTGGTCGAGTATCAGCGCGCATACGCCGCCGTGGACCAGTCCGGGCGGACCCTCATAGGCGTCGTTGAGGGTGAACTCGCTCCAGCAGCGGGTGCCGTCACCCTCGTGGTGGATGGTCAGCGGCGGAGCAATCGGGTTGCGCAGGCCGATCACCGCGTTGCTCCATACCAGCGGGCGTCCGCCGACCGCGTAGCGCACCACCTGCGGCTCGTCGCGGCGTCTGCCTCGCAGTGTGTCCGTCGCCGCCTGGATCGCGGTCCGCGCGGCATCTATGGAGTGCTGCTCGGCGTCAGTGCGAAGAACGGCCTGGATCAGCTCACGCACGTCATCGGTCAGCGGGCCGTACAGCGCCGCGAGCCGATCGTGTTCGGCGGCGCTCAGGACCTCGTACGGGACCTTCACCGCGTCCGGCACACTGCGGCCGGGCCCGGCTCATTCATCGAACACCTTGTGCACGACGGCTTTTGCGCGTCGGGTCACTCGCAGGTAGTTATCCAAAAACTCGCCGCCGTCACCGTTCTTCTCCCAGCCGGCGGCGACGGCGACGGTGTTGAGTTGGCGTCCGGGCCCGGGCAATTGGTCGGATGGCTTGCCCCGGACCAGAACCAACGCGTTGCGGGCCCGGGTCGCGGTCAGCCACGCCTGACGCAACAGGTCCGCGTCCTCGGTGGAAATCAGTGCGGCCTCGGCGGCGGCGTCCAGGCTCTCGAGTGTCGAGGTGTTGTGCAGGCCGTCGATGCCGCTGGCGTACCGCAGCTGCAGCAGCTGCACGGTCCATTCGATGTCTGCCAGGCCCCCACGCCCCAGCTTGGTGTGAGTCTTGGGGTCGGCGCCGCGCGGCAGCCGCTCGGCGTCGACGCGCGCCTTCATGCGTCGGATTGCGAGGACCGTCTCTGCCGACACCCCGCCGGAGGGATAGCGCGTCTTGTCAGCCATTAGCAGGAACCGCCGGCCGAGATCCGCGTCACCGGCGACCGCGTCCGCCCGCAGCAAGCGCCTGGACCTCCCAGGGCTGCGCCCACTGCTCGTAGTACGCGGCATACGAGGCGAGCGTGCGGACCAGCGGACCGCTGCGGCCCTCGGGCCGCAGATTGGCGTCGAGTTCCAACGGCGGATCGGCACTGGCGGTACCCAACAGCGCGCGGACCTGCTCGGCCACCGCGTTCGCCCAGCGCACCGCCTCGGAATCCTGCGCGCCGTCCGGCCGGTTCGCAGACGAACAGCACGTCGGCGTCGGACCCGTAGCCCAGCTCGCGGCCGCCCAGCCGGCCCATCCCGATGACCGCGATGGCAGCGCGGGGCGTTGCCGTCATCGGGAAGGTTGGCGCGGATCACCGCGTTGAGGGAGGCTTGCAGCACCGCCACCCACACCGAGGTGAGTGCGGCGCAGACTTCGGTGACCTCAAGCATGCCGAGCAGATCGGCCGAGGCGACGCGGGCCAACTCGCGCCGGCGCAGCGAGCGCGCGACGGCGATGGCCCGGACCGGGTCGGTTTGCCGGCCCGCCGAGGCCACCAACGCACCGGCCACCGTCTCGGGGCCGACATCGAGCAGCTTCGGCCCAGAGTGCCCGTCGCTGTAATTCTGGATGACCTCCGGCGCGCGCATCAACAGGTCCGGCACATAAGCCGAGGTGCCGAGCACATGCATCAGCCGCTTGGCCACCGCCGGCTTGTCCCGCAGCGTGGACAGATACCAACGGTGGACGACCATCGCTTCACTGATCCGGCGGTAGGCCAGCAGCCCGCCATCCGGATCGGGAGTATCGGACAGCCAGTCGAGCAGTCTGGGCAGCAGCACCGCCTGCACCCGACCCCGACGGCCGCTCTGGTTGATCAACGCGGACAGATGCGTGAGCGCGCTCTGCGGAGCCTCGTAGCCGAGCGCGGCCAGCTGGCGCTCCGCGGCCGCAGGCGTCATCCCCTGCGAGAACTCCAGGCCTTCTGGCGCAAGCGATTCCAGCAGCGGTTGATAGAACAACTTGGCGTGCAGCCGCGACACCCGCAGGTTGTGGCGTTTCAGTTCCTCGCGCAACACCCCCAACGCGTCGTAGCTCCCGTCGGGTCGGATATGAGCCGACCGCGCCAGCCAGCGCAGCGCCTCGTCGTCATCGAACGCCGGCAACATGTGGGTGCGTTTGAGTCGCTGCAACTGCAGCCGATGCTCCAGCAGGCGAAGGAACTCGTAGGACGCGGTCAGATTCGCCGTGTCGTCCCGCCCGACGTAGCCGCCGGCACCCAGGGCGGCCAGCGCGTCCACCGTCGACGCCACGTGCAGCGACTCGTCGGTGCGACCGTGCACGAGTTGCAACAACTGCACCGCGAACTCGACGTCGCGCAGACCGCCGCTGCCCAGTTTGATCTCGCGACTTCGCACGTCGGCGGGCACCAGCTGCTCCACCCGCCGTCGCATCGACTGGACTTCGCTCACGAAATCGTCACGCTCGCAAGCGGTCCACACCATCGGCATCACCGCGGCGATGTACTGCTTGCCCAGTTCCGCGTCGCCGGCCGCCGGCCGGGCTTTCAGCAGCGCCTGGAACTCCCACGTCTTGGCCCATTGCTGGTAGTAGGCGACATGCGAGTCGAGAGTGCGGACCAGCTCGCCGTGGCGGCCTTCCGGGCGCAGCGCCGCGTCCACCTGGAAGAAGGCGTCCGATGCCAACCGCATCATCTCGCCGGCCACCCGGGCGGATACCGGATCGGCAGACTCGGCAACGAAGATCACGTCGACGTCACTGACGTAGTTCAGTTCGCGCGCACCGCATTTGCCCATCGCGATGACCGCCAGCTTGGGCGGGGTAGCGTCACCGCAGACCCTGGCCTCGGCGACGGACAGCGCGGCCGCTAACGCGGCGTCGGCGATGTCGGCCAGGTGGGCACCGACGCCAGTGAACGACAGCACGGGCTCGTTTTCGACCGTCGGCGCCAGATCCATCGCGGCCAGCACCAGCACCCGGTCGCGGTAGAGAGTGCGTAGCCGAAACACCACCGACCCCGCGGCGCGGGGGGGTTCAGCGACAATCTCGGCGAAAGCTTCGTTGAGTTGTTCGGCGGACGGCAGCTTCACATTGCCCTGCAGCAGATGCCATGCCTGCGGATTGGCGACCAGGTGATCCCCCAGCGCCAGCGACGACCCGAGCACACCGAACAGCCGACCGCGCAGGCCGCGGTCGGTGGCCAATGCCGCGTTGAGCTCGTCCCAGTCATCGCCCAGCGCCTCGGCCAACCGGACCATCGCGCACAGGGCCGCGGCGCCGTCCGCTGCGCGCGACAGTGACCACAGCACTTCGATACGTGCTTCGGTGTTCCAACCCAGCTGCGCCAAGTTGGCGCTCGCGCGGTCATCGACCAACCCGAGCCGGCCGAGGCTGGGTACCTTCGGCCGTTCGGTCACGGGTTGGTTCACGTCCACGACGGTAGCGCAGATTTCACGAGATCTGGATGCGCCCCGATGACCAGTTGCAGAAAAGGGCTACCGGCGCCGATTACAGCGAAAGATACGCCTGCAGCTCAAAAGGTGTGACGTGACGGCGGTAATTCGCCCACTCGGTGCGCTTGTTGCGCAGGAAGAAGTCGAAGACGTGCTCCCCCAGCGCTTCTGCGACGAGCTCAGAACTTTCCATCGCACGCAAAGCTTCGTCGAGGCTGGACGGCAACTCGCGGTAGCCCATCGCGCGGCGCTCCTCAGGCGTGAGGTCCCAGACGTTGTCTTCGGCCTGGGGACCCAGCACGTAACCCTTCTCCACACCACGCAGCCCGGCCGCCAGCAGCACGGCAAAAGCCAGGTACGGATTGCAGGCCGAGTCTGGGCTGCGCACCTCGATGCGCCGCGACGATGTCTTGTTCGGGCTGTACATCGGGATACGGACCAAGGCCGACCGGTTGGCCGCTCCCCACGACGCCGCCGTGGGCGCCTCGCCACCGAGCACCAGCCGCTTGTAGGAGTTGACCCATTGGTTGGTGACCGCGCTGATCTCGCTTGCGTGCTCGAGAATCCCGGCAATGAACGACTTGGCGACATCGGAGAGTTGCAAAGGGTCGTCCGGGCTGTGGAACGCGTTGACCTCGCCCTCGAACAGGCTCATGTGGGTATGCATGGCCGAGCCGGGGTGCTGCCCGAAAGGCTTGGGCATGAACGTCGCCCGCATTCCCTCTTCCAGCGCAACCTCTTTGATGACGTAGCGGAACGTCATCACGTTGTCGGCCATCGACAGCGCATCCGCGAAGCGCAGATCGATCTCCTGCTGGCCCGGCGCGCCTTCATGGTGGCTGAATTCCACCGAGATACCCATGAATTCGAGGGCGTCAATCGCATGACGGCGAAAGTTGGAGGCGGTATGCACGGCCTGGTCGAAGTAGCCGGCGTTGTCGGCCGGAATGGGCACCGATCCGTCTTCAGGACCGGGTTCCAGGAGGAAGAACTCGATCTCGGGATGCACGTAGCAGGAGAAGCCCAGGTCGTTGGCTTTGCCTAGCTGGCGCCGCAGCACATGCCGTGGGTCGGCCCAGGAGGGCGAGCCGTCGGGCATCGTGATGTCGCAGAACATGCGCGCCGAGTGATGGTGGCCGGAGCGGGTTGTCCAGGGCAGCACCTGGAAGGTCGACGGGTCGGGATGCGCGACGGTGTCGGACTCCGAGACCCGGGCAAAACCCTCGATGGATGACCCGTCGAAGCCGATGCCTTCCTCGAAGGCGCCCTCAAGCTCGGCCGGCGCGATGGCGACCGACTTGAGGAAACCGAGCACGTCTGTGAACCACAGCCGGACGAACCGGATATCCCGTTCCTCCAGCGTGCGGAGCACAAATTCCTTTTGCCGATCCATAGGTGGCACAGTATGCATTGAGCGTTAAATCCGTGTTACCGGCGGGGCTTAACACCGTAAGTTTCCCGGCACCGCTCCGTCGACCAGATAGCTGACAACACCGTTATCAACGCACTGGTTTCCGTTGAAAACCACGGTGTGCTGGGTGCCCTCGAAGGTGATCAACGCGGCGCCGAGTTGGCTGGCCAGGTCGACACCGGCTTGGTATGGGGTGGCCGGGTCGTGGGTGGTGGACACGACGACGACTTTGCCTGGGGCGACCGGCGCTGCGGGATGCGGCGACGACGTCGCTGGCTCCGGCCACAGCGCGCAGAGGTCTCGAGGCGCATACCCGGTGAACTGCCCGTAGGACACGAACGGGGCGACCTGACGAATGCGCCGGTCGGCATCCACCCATGCAGCCGGATCGGTCGGCGAGGGCGCATCGACGCAGCGGACCGCGTTGAACGCGTCCTGCGAGTTGTTGTAGTGCCCCTTGGCGTCGCGGCCGTAGTACTCGTCGGCCAGCGTCAACAGGTCACCCGGATCGGTGCCGCGCCGCAGACCCAGCAGGCCGCTGGTGAGAAATTTCCAGAACTGCGGGGTGTACAGCGCGTTGATGGTGCCGGTGGTGGCGTCTGAGTAACCGAGTCCCCGTGGATCCGAGGTCGGTGCGGGTTTGGTCACCAGCGGGTCGATCAACTGGTGGTAGCGGCCGACCCACTGAGCCGGGTCGGTGCCCAGCGGGCAGTCCGACGAGCGGGCGCAGTCCGCTGCGTAATCGTTGAACGCGGTCTGGAACCCGGCCTCCTGGTTGACGTTCTCGTCGATCGGGCCGACGGTCGGGTCGATAGCGCCGTCAAGCACCATCGAGCGGACATGGTCGCCAAACCGTTCGACGTAGGCGGTGCCCAACTCAGTGCCGTAGCTGAAGCCCAGGTAGTTGATTTGGTCGTCGCCCAGTGCCTGACGTACCGCATCCATGTCACGTGCGACGGACGCGGTCCCGACATTCTCCAAGAACGCCGGACCATTGCGTGCCAGGCAGCGCTGGGCCAACTGCCGATACACCTGCTCGATGTGCGCAACGCCTTGCGGGCTGTAGTCGACCATCGGGTCGCGCCGGTAGGCGTCGAAATCGGCGTCAGATTGACAGCGCAGCGACGGCGTGGAGTGGCCGACGCCGCGGGGATCGAAGCCGACCAGATCGAACCGGCGGCTGATCTCGGAGCCGGCCAGCTCCGGTGCCATCGCCGCGACCATGTCGACCGCCGATGCCCCGGGCCCACCCGGATTGACCAGCAGCGCCCCGATTCGCGGACCCGTCGCCGGGATGCGGATCACCGCGAGGTGCACTTGCGCGCCACCGGGTTGGTCGTGGTCGACCGGGACCGCGACGGTGCCGCATTGCGCGGTGGGGACATCGCCGGGGCTGCTGAGGACCTGGCTGCAGGTCCCCCAGTTCAGAGGTGCCGAAGACGGCTGGGGCGTCGCCGGGCTGGGCGTTGGGCCGGCGTCGTATCCCGGCGAAGCACTGGTTACCGGCGTCCAGGCAACGGCTGCCGCTATCAGCAGCACCGAAGAAAGCAGCGCAGAGCACAGTTGTCTCATGCGCCACATGGCAGTCAATCGTGGCATGCGTCGGCCACAAGCCGTGATCCCATTGGTCACACCTTGGTCTCGTTATTTATCGGGTGGTCTTTGCGTTTCGATTCCGAAGCGGACCCGCAGGGCGTGCTAGCACGGTGCTTCCTAGCACTTAGCCCCCTTCGACGGCGCAGTGCCGCTGAGGAGGTATGCCGTCGCGTAGTCGTCGATGCAGCTGTTGCCCTGGAAGACCACCGTGTGCTGCGTGCCGTCGAACGTGAGCAATCCGCCGTGAAGCTGATTCGCGAGGTCGACGCCGGCCTGGAATGGCGTAGCCGGGTCATGGGTGGTGGATACCACCAGCGTCGGCGTCAGGCCGGGCGCAGAGATGGCGTGCGGTTTACTCGTCGGCGGAACCGGCCAGAACGCGCACGTGCCCAGCGGGGCGTCGCCGGTGAATTTCCCGTAGTTCATGAACGGCGCAACCTGGCGCGAGCGGCGGTCCTCGTCGATGACCTTGGCCCGATCCTTGACCGGCGGCTGGTCCACACAGTTGACCGCCACCCGGGCGTCCGTGGAGTTGTTGTAGTGGCCGTGTTTGTCACGCCGCATATACAGGTCGGCCAACTCCAGCAGCATGTCGCCACGGTGGCCGGCCAGCTCCGTTAACCCGGAACTCAAGTGGTGCCAGAAGTTCGGTGAGTACAGCGCCATGATGGTGCCGATGATGGCGTCGCTGTAGCTCAGGCCGCGCGGATCTCGGGTGCGCGCCGGCTTGCTGATCATCGGGTTGTTCTTGTCGACGAGCGGATAGACCAGATTGTGGTAGACGTCAACGGCTTTGGCAGGGTCGGTGCCCAGCGGACAGCTGGGCGACTTGGCGCAGTCTTTCGCATAGTCGTTGAATGCGTCCTGAAAGCCTTTGGCCTGCCGCAGGTCTGACTCGACGGGATCGGCATTGGGGTCGATGGCGCCGTCGAGGATCATCGCCCGGACGTTCTTCGGGAAAGCCTCGGCATAAGCGGCGCCGATTCGGGTGCCGTATGAGTAGCCCAGGAACGTCAGCTTGCTGTCGCCCAATGCTTCCCGAATGGTGTCCAGATCGCGGGCGACGTTATCGGTTCCAACGTTCGCCAGGAACTTCTTGCCCATCTTGGCGACACAGCGACCGACGTAGGCCTTGGTCTCGTCCTCAATGTGCGCCACGCCCGCCGGGCTGTAGTCGACTTGCGGCTCGGTACGCAGCCGGTCGTTGTCGGCGTCGGAGTTGCACCAGATCGCCGGCCGCGACGCCGCCACTCCGCGTGGGTCAAACCCGACCAGGTCGAACCGTTCCCGGACCCGCGGCGACAACGACTGCACGACGCCAAGCGCAGCCTCGATGCCGGACTCCCCCGGGCCACCGGGGTTGATGACCAGCGACCCGATTTTGTCTCCGGTTGCCGGAAAACGAATCAGTCCCAGCGTCGTGGCGTCACCGTTGGGGTGTCGGTAATCGACCGGTACGGCAAGCTTGCCGCATTGCGCGCCACCCGGGAGCCGCACTGTGCCGCCGCCGGAGACGCGGCACGGCCCCCACTCCACGGGCTGGCCGACCTTGGGCTCGGCAAGCACCGCGCGCCCTTTGACGACCTGAGTGCAGCCGGCCACCGTCGCCGCGGTTACCGCCATCACGGTCCAGATCAGCATCGTGCGCGCGATCTTGCCGCGGCGAGGGGTCCCCATGTCCACCTATGCTGCCATGGGTCAACGCGGGGCCTCGGCTGCTGGGCGCTCTACCGTGTCGCGAGCAGCAGTTCTTCCATTCCGACCGAGAAGTCGTCCGCCAGTTCCCACAGATCGGGCAGCAGCTCCGGGCAGGCGATGATCCCGACGTCGAGTTTGCCGGTCAGCGACATCACGGTGATGTTCAGTCCCGAGCCGTGGAAGACCGGCCCCAGCGGATACATCGCCCTGACCTCGCTGCCCAGGAAATACAGCGGGACCTGTGGCCCCGGCACGTTGGACACCACCAGGTTGTGCACCGGCCTGCTCCTGGTCAGACTGGTGCGGGCATAAGCTCTCATCGCCAGGCCGAAAACTGCGGGCGCGGCGAACTGTGACCAATCCTGCAGGAGCGTGGCGCTGATCGCCGAACTATGCTGTTTGGCAACCGAATTCGCGTCGGCGATGGCCTTGATCCGCTCCACCGGGTCGGCGATATGCGTATGCAGGCTGGAAAACATCCCCGAAACTTGGTTGCGCCCAGGCCGATCCGACTTGTCGTGCACTGACACCGGCACCATCGCCACCAACGACGAGTCAGGCAGTTCGCCGCGGTCGAGCAGGAATTGGCGCAACACACCGGAAACCAGTGCCATCACCACGTCGTTGACCTTGACGTCGAAGTAACTCTTGACCCTCTTGATGTCCTCGAGGTCCAGTTGCGCGTAGGCGATGTTGCGGTGCCCGGTGACGCTCGCGTTGAAGGCGGTCCGCGGTGCCGCGAACGGGGGCGCCATCGTTTGGCCGCTGCGCGCCCGCAGCACCGTCTTGACCACTGACGACGCGGTATCGGCCAGCGCATTGGCAAGGCGCAGCGGCCTGGACGCGAACTTGACGGCGCCGGTCAACGCGATCTCGATCTGGTTGGCTCCGCCAACGCCGTCGACCGGGTCTGGCGGAGGTGCGTCCGCCTCGGTACTGCACAGTTGGGACATCAGGTTGGCCCCGGTCACACCGTCGACACAGGCGTGATGCACTTTGGTCATCACGGCCAACCGACCACCTTGCTGGGCATCGGTGCCTGCGACACCTTCGATGACCCACATCTCCCACAACGGCCGGGTGCGGTCCAACGGCAAACCCGCGATATGACCGCAGATCTCCGCCAACTCCGTTCGCCCGCCCGGTGGCGGCAGACCGATGCGGTGCAGATGCCGATTCACGTCGAAGTTGTTGTCTTCCACCCAAACCGGATGATCCAAATTCAGCGGGCTGTCGGCCAGCTTCTCGCGGAACTCGGGCATCGCCTTGATCCGCAGCGCCAATTCGTCGCGGAGCCGGTCGAATGTGTAGCCGCCTGGCATCGTCGACGTGTCGAGCTCCAGAATCGAGCAGACATGCAACGGTTGCGATGGGGTTTCCAGGTAAAGGAAGCTGGCGTCGAGTCCGCTCAGGCGCTGCATGCGCCGATGGTATGCCCGCTACCTGACGGCGGCGCCGGAATCGTCGCGATGGGTAACGGTGTGAGGAAGTCCACTGGACCTGCTATGCACATGCGCGGCGGCAGATGGCAGACTATTCGGGTCAGACGAACCCGGGGACCCTGTTGGGCCACGAGGATCGACCCGACCACAGCTAGGGACAATGATGTCTGAACAACCTGTTTATGGGGCTCATTCTTCGCAGTCGAATGACACCGCGACCGCGCCTCGGACCAAGGTGCGCGTCCATCACCTGCAGAAGATGAAGGCCGAAGGCCACAAGTGGGCGATGCTGACGGCCTACGACTACTCCACTGCCCGAATCTTCGACGACGCCGGCATCCCGGTGCTGCTGGTCGGTGATTCGGCCGCCAACGTCGTCTACGGCTACGACACCACGGTGCCCGTTTCGATCGACGAGTTGATTCCGTTGGTGCGTGGCGTAGTGCGCGGTGCGCCACACGCTCTGGTTGTCGCCGACTTGCCGTTCGGCAGCTACGAAGCCGGATCCGCCGTGGCGCTCGACGCCGCGATCCGGTTCATGAAGGAAGCCGGCGCGCATGCGGTCAAGCTGGAGGGCGGCGAACGGGTCGCCGAGCAGATCGCTACCTTGACTGCCGCCGGCATCCCGGTCATGGCCCACATCGGCTTCACCCCGCAAAGCGTGAACACCCTGGGCGGCTTCCGGGTGCAGGGCCGCGGGGACGCCGCCGAGCAGACCATCGCCGACGCGATCGCCGTTGCCGAGGCCGGTGCATTTTCGGTGGTGATGGAAATGGTGCCGGCCGAGTTGGCCACCCAGATCACCGGCAAGCTGACGATTCCCACCGTCGGGATCGGCGCGGGGCCCAACTGCGACGCCCAGGTGCTGGTGTGGCAGGACATGGCCGGTCTGACCAGCGGCAAGACGGCCCGGTTCGTCAAGCGGTTCGGCGACGTAGGGGGCGAATTGCACCGCGCGGCAACGCAGTACGCGCAAGACGTCGCAGCGGGGATCTTCCCTGCCGACGAGCACAGCTTCTAGGCGTTGCAGGTTGAGACACCACCCCGACGTGGCAGGCTGAGAACCATCGGCTCACCATCACGATCGACGTCCGCGGCGACGGACACACCGGAGGCGACGATGCCTGTCAACGCCCCGAGCACATCGCGCTATCTGGAAGTGGAGCGCAAGTTCGACGTCGACGAGTCCACGCAGCCACCGTCGTTTACCGGTATCGCGGAGATTGTCCGGGTCGAGCGAGCCGAGACGCAGGCACTGGACGCCGTGTACTTCGACACCGCGGCGCGCGATCTGGCATCCAAACGAATCACGTTGCGCCGCCGCACCGGCGGGGTCGATGCCGGTTGGCATCTGAAGCTGCCGGCGGGCCCGGACGCCCGCACCGAAGTGCGGGCGTCTTTGAGTGCCACGAACGGCGACGGTGACCGAACCGACGTACCGACCGAGCTGTTGGATGTGGTGCTGGCCATTGTCCGGGAGCGTCCGGTGAGCCCGGTGGCGCGGATCAGCACCACTCGTGAGGTTCACCTGCTCCACGGTGCCGACGGCGCGGTGCTCGCCGAGTTCTGTGACGACCGGGTCACCGCGGGGCGCGGCGCCGACGGGGCCACCGCCGAGCAGCGGTGGCGGGAGTGGGAGCTCGAACTCGTCGACCCCAAAGCGAACAACAAGTTGCTGGACACGCTGTGCGGCCGATTGCTCGACGCCGGCGCCAAGCCGGCCGGCTACGGCTCCAAGCTGGCGCGGGTGCTCGACACGTCGCAAAGCGGCGACGCCGGCCATCAGGCCGACCCGCTACATCGGGCGCTGGCTCACCAGCTCGACGAACTGCTGGTGTGGGACCGCGCCGTGCGCGCCCAGGCCGACGATGCCGTGCACCAGATGCGGGTAACCATCCGCAAGATCCGCAGCTTGCTACAGGCGGCGCCGGATTCCTTCGGGCTCGCCGACGGCACGTCGATCGTCGACGAACTGCGCGAGCTGGGCAATGTATTGGGCGAAGCCCGTGACGCCGAAGTCCTGGCCGAGCGCTACCGCACCGCCCTCGACGATTTGGCGCCGGAGCTGGTCCGCGGACCCGTTCGGGAACGGCTTGTCGGCGGGGCCGAACACCGCTATCGGACCGGGCTGCGGCATTCGTTGGCCGCCTTGCGCTTGCCGCGGTATTTCCGTCTGCTCGACGCCTTGGATGCATTGGTCGCCAGCGCCCAGCCAACCGATCGAGAGCCCGCACCCGTCACGGTCGCCGCCGCGGGCAAGAAGGTTCGCAAGGCCGCCAAGGCCGCCCAACGGGCTGCCGAGTCAGCAGATCGCGACGATGCGATACATCGAATCCGCAAGCGCGCCAAGCGTCTTCGCTATACCGCGGCTGCCACAGGCGCGAAGAAAGTTTCCAAGCGAGCGAAAGAACTGCAGTCGCTGCTCGGCGATCACCAGGACAGCGTGGTCAGTCGGGACCACCTGATGCAGCAGGCCGACGCCGCGCATGCCGCGGGCGAAGACACGTTTACCTACGGTCTGCTCTACCGGGAGGAGGCCGACGTGGCGCTCGACAGCCGCCGGCAGCTCGAACCGGCGCTGCGCAAGCTCGACAAAGCAGTGCGCAAGCTGTCGACCTGAGCCGCGGGGCGGGCGAGTTGGCGTGTAAGCCGGATTCTGTTCCGCGCTAGCTAGTAGCGCGGCAGCGACCATCCATCTGGACACACCGTCACCGGGTGCCTCAAGCGGCCTACCCGCAGGCTCGGGCGAGCAGCCCTCCAGCACCTGCGCGACCGCACCGTAGTGCGGTCTTCTTGGCCTTGCTTCGGGTGGGGTTTGCCGAGCCATTCCGGTCACCCGGAATGCTGGTGCGCTCTTACCGCACCGTTTCACCCTTGCTACCAGGTAGCGGTCTGTTTTCTGTGGCACTTTCCCGCGAATCACCTCGGATTGCCGTTAGCAATCACCCTGCTCTGTGAAGTCCGGACTTTCCTCGACTCGTTGCCGCATGGCACGAGCCGCGGCCGCCCAGCCAACTCGTCCGCGCCAATACCGTACTCGTTACCGAATCCGCAGGCCAGCGGCGGTCTAAGCGGCGTGTAGGCCAGAGAATGCTATGCCGACGGCGATTTCCATCTGGCTGATCTCCATCCTTGCGGGCGCCGTCGGCAACGGAGGCGCCCCCGACCGATACCGTCTGCCTGTTGGGGTGGTGAATTCCGCTGTGTGCCTGCACTTTTCATCGATACCCGATTCGACGGCCCAGCCGGCGACCTCTTTGACGTAGTTGCATTGCTCGCATAAGCCGAGCCCGTTGCCCGCACTGGTCACACCGCCGCTGGCCCATGCTCGAGCATGGTCGCGGTGGCGGATCGGCGCATCGCAGTAGGGCGTACGGCAGCGCTGATCCCGAAGCCCGATGAACGCGGCCAACCCGCGAGGAAACAACCGGGCCCGTGACTCCATTGCCACGAGTGCGCCCGAAGCCGGGTGGGCATAGAGCCGGCGCAGCGTGGCCCGCGACCGTTCATCGGTGACCGCGCCGCAGACCAACCCGCGGGCGACCGCCGCCGGAATGGGGCCGTAGCCGCAGACGTCTGCAGGTGCGCTGGAACCGCCCAGCAGGGTCTGATCCGACAACACCAGGTTGACCGCGATCGGTGTCGCCGCCGCTGCGCTTCGGCCGGTGACCCGCTCGACCAACGTGTCGGCCATTACCTGGCCGCGTGAGCGCCCGTCGGTGCGGGTATCAGCCTCCCGGCGCAGCGCCGCATACACCGACACACCCTGGGCCACCGGCAACAGCGCGGTCAGATACGTCATCGTGTCAGGCGCGGGCCGGATGCTCACCGTGCGCTCCGTCTCGGCCTTGGCGGCCCGGTCGACGACGGCGTGCGGATCGAGCCGGTAGGCGATCGTCTTGGCCGCCGCCGCCACCCGCGCGTCACCCATCCCGTCCAGCGCGGCAGGGTCAGCGCACAACTCGGCATCCAGCGCCCGCCGATCCTCGACGTCCAGACATGCGCTTTCGCGCACGATCAAGGTGGCCCGCCACTCCGTCAACACCCCGGCCTCCAACGCGGCCAGGGTATGCGGCATCTCGTACACCAGCGCCTTGGCGAAGCCCAGGTGCCGATTACCCCGCACCGGTGAATCCCGTCGGGCAAGCGCGATCTCGCTGGCCACACCGCGACCGCGCCCCGCCGCCGGCACTCCCGCGGCCGCCTCGGCGGTCCGGCGCGTGGCATCCAAAGCAGCCGCCGCTCGAGCCTGACCCGCGGCCGCGGCGGATTTGACCCGCTCCAACTCGGCGATGCGCTCGACCAGCGCCGATTCGTCGGCATCCGGATCCACCATCAAGGACTCGAACATACGTTCGATAGTACACGCTCGCACCGACAAAGATCGGTGGGCAATCGGAGGGATGCTCGTACGCTAGGTTGCGATGACAACCGACCCGACGGGAACTTCGAAGCAGGCTCCTTTGGGACGCCGACCGGGGACGAGCAGAACCCGTCAGGCGATCAGTTCGGCGGTCGAAGGCCCAGAGGACACCGTCGGCGAACGATTGACTCGCGCCTTCCTTGATGCCTGGGAAGGCGAACCCCGGCACAGCGAGCCGTTATTGGCGATGCTGCGCGGTGCGATCTCGGTGGGTAGAACCGGCGCGCGGCGGCCGCAAAGACGAGAGGTGATCGATCGTGAGCAATCAAGAGGCAGTCTTTGTGCCGTCGTCCGGCTATGACGAGGAAGCCGATCCGACCGTGTTCGGCAAATTCGATCCGGGCACCAAAGTCCTACCGGCGGGTTTTCAGACCACGCCGCAGTTTCATCCGCTTCCCGTCGACATCGTGTTCGAGAAGGACACCGCCGTCACACTTCGCGACGGATCGACGATCTACGTCGACGTGTTCCGCCCGGTCGGCATCGAGAAGGTCCCCGTCATCATCGCCTGGAGTCCGTATGGCAAGAGCGGCGGAACGCTGCCGAGAAACCGGAACATGTTCAATGTCTTGGGAATCGACCAGAGCCAGCTTTCGGGATTGGGCAAGTTCGAGGGACCGGACCCGGCGTTCTGGTGCGCGCACGGTTACGCCGTGTGCAACCCGGACGCGCGTGGCGTCTACAACAGCGACGGAAACAGCGTTTTCCCCGGGGAGCAGGACGGCCGAGACTGTCACGATCTGATCGAATGGCTTGCCGCTGCGGACTGGTGCACCGGCAAGGTCGGCATGGCCGGAAATTCCTACCTCGCGATCTCGCAGTGGTTCACCGCGGCTGAGCGGCCGCCACACTTGACCGCGATAGCCCCGTGGGAAGGCATGAGCGATCTCTATCGCGACCTCGTCATGCGCGGGGGAATGCCCGATTTCGGCTTTCCCGCGATGTGGGCGACGTCCTACGTCGGCAAGAACTCCAGGGAGGACCTTGTCGCCGAGGCGCAGCGCTACCCGCTGATCAACGACCTGTGGAAGTCCAAGATCGCGCGCTTGGAGCGGATCACGGTGCCCGCCTACGTCGTCGCCAGCTACTCGAACTTGATCCATACACCCGGGACCTTTAGAGGATGGCGCCAGATCGATTCACCCGACAAGTGGCTGCGCATCCATAACACCATGGAATGGCCCGATTTCAACGAAGAGGCGCACAAGCGTGATCTGCTTCGGTTCTTCGACCACTACCTGAAGGGCCACGACAACGGATGGCTAGACACTCCCCGGGTGCGCTACGCCTTACTCGATCTCGACGGCAACGACCGCGTCGACATCCCCGCGACCGAATTCCCGCCTGCCGACGTCAGCGATGTCAAGTACTACCTCGACGGCAGCTCCCAGACTCTGGTCGATGAGGCGCCCGCGAGCGCCGCAGCAGCGAGCTACGACGCCGAGTCGGATCGAGACGGCGTGTCGTTCACCGTCCGCTTCGACACCGAAACCGAGCTCGTCGGCTACCCGAAAGTGCGGCTCTGGGTCGAATCCGACGGCTGGGACGACATGGATCTGTTCGTCTTCTTGCAGAAGCTCGACGCCGACGGCCGGCACCTCCAGCAGTTCAATGTTCCCAATCACGGCGAGATCCTGGACCACCTGACCCGAGACGGTGCGGCGATATTGAAGTACAAGGGTTCCAATGGGCGACTGCGTGTTTCGACGCGGCGCCTCGACGAAGCCGCGTCGACCGACGCCGTGCCCGCTCACAGCTTTGACCGCGTTGAGAAAGTCAAGGCCGGCATGATCGTCCCGGTCGAGATCGACATGTTTCCCGTCGGACTGGCATTTCACCCTGGCGAGCAGTTGCGGCTTGTCATCACCGGATACAACCTCCTAGGCGGAGTGATGCCGAACCTCTCAACGGGCTCAGCCGTACCGCAGAACCTGCCGACGGTCGAACCCGACAACCATGGCAGGCACGTCGTCCACACGGGCGGGTCGCACCCGTCGTACCTGCAGCTCCCCCTGAAGCCGGCCGTCTCTCGAGCGTCGTCGCTTCAGGCCGCTGGCGCCGGGTAAACCTCGGTTCCCTATCGTCTATCCGACGAGCGAAGGGAGGCCAGCCCATGCCGCCGACCCGATGGGACAAGCGCGTCAACGCCGGCGACTGGAATGCCATCGCCGCTGCGGTCGACGAATACGGTGGTGCGCTGCTGCCCCGCCTGCTGACCCCGACCGAAACCCAACGGGTGCGCACGCTGTACGCCAACGACCAACTGTTCCGCGCCACCATCGACATGGCGCCTCGTCGCTACGGCTCCGGCCAGTATCGCTATTTCCACGCTCCCTATCCGGAGCCGATCGAGCATCTCAAGCAGGCGTTGTATCCGCGACTTTTGCCGATCGCCCGGGATTGGTGGACCAAGCTCGGCCGGGATGCTCCCTGGCCGGACAGCCTCGACGAGTGGCTGGACATGTGCCATGCCGCCGGTCAGACGAGACCGACCGCCCTGATGCTCAGATACGGCACCGGCGACTGGAATGCGTTGCACCGAGACCTCTACGGGGACTTGGTTTTTCCGCTTCAGGTGGTGATCAACCTGAGCGACCCGGACACCGAGTACGCCGGCGGGGAGTTCATGCTCGTCGAACAGCGGGCGCGGGCTCAGTCGCGCGGCACCGCGACCCAACTGCCGCAGGGCCACGGCTACCTGTTCACCACCCGAGACCGGCCGGTGCGGTCGGCGCGCGGCTGGTCGGCCGCGGCGGTGCGCCATGGCCTGTCCGTCGTGCGCTCGGGCCGAGCGTTACGCGCTGGGCCTGATCTTTCACGACGCCGCCTGATCGGCGCCTACCGGCGGCGCCGTCGTCTCGGCGACTGGCGTTGTGCTGGAAGCTGAATCGCGCCCGAGCGCGATCGTCGCTGCCGTCATCGCAGCGACGGCTAGCGTCAAAATCAGGGCTCCCGCACCGCGCACGACCAGATGCTCACCGAGTATCACCACACCCAGCAGCACCGCCACCACGGGCTCACCGACCAGCATGATCGGTACGGAGGCTTGCAACGCGCCGGCGTGAAAGGCCGACTGCTGCAAGACGGTCACCGCGACTGCGAGCGCCACGAGTAAGTAGGGCGCCGGCACCGTCAACAACCCGTGCCAACCGTGCGCGGCGAGGCGGTGAGTGCTGACCTTCGTCAATACCGCGATCATGCCGAGCAGCACAGCAACGGCCGTCGCCAACAGCATCGCGCGCGGTCGACCGACCGTCCGACGGGCCGCAAGCACGCAGACGATCACCACCGGGACCGAGCCGATCAGCGCGACGCTCCACGCGGGTACCGGAGGACGATAGTGTCCTTCCCGCGGCTGGCCCACCAGAACAAAAACGGTGAGCGCCGCGGTCAACAGCAGCGCCCAACCCCAATCACGTGCCCGCACATGCTGATTGGAGAATCTCGCACCCAGCGGCAGCACGAACAGCAGTGACGACACCAGCAGTGGTTGCACGAGCAACAGCGACCCGTGCGCCAACGCGAGCGCCTGGAACACATACCCGCCGACGGCGCCCAGTGTTCCCGCCCACCACGACGGCTGGCGGACCCACGACGTCACAATCGCGCCGGAGTCCTCCGGATTGCCCGCTTCGTCTTGGATCGCACGCTGCCGGACGACGATGCCCACCGCGGCGAAGAACGCGGCGAGCAGCGCCGATCCAATCGAAAAAGAATGCGAGGCTAACCACTCCACGATTGGTCTCTACCCGGACGTTCGCGATCTCTAACTCAGATACCCGGTCTGGTTCACCAGCCGGACCGACGACGCGCCATCGGGATAGAACTCCGCGATGCTCAACGACGCCAGGTCCAGGTGCAGCCGGTAGAGGATGGCCGGCCCGGCGTCGAGAGCCTCCCGCAGCAGCATTTTGATCGGGGTAACGTGCGACACCACGAGCACCGTGCTGCCGCCGTAATCCGCGACGATCCGGTCCCGCACCCGGCAGACCCGCGCGTTGACGTGGTCGAAGCTTTCCCCGCCAGGGGGCTCGGTGCTGGTGTCGCGCAACCAGCGTCGATGCAGTTCGGGGTCGCGTTCGGCGGCCTCGCTGAACGTCAGGCCTTCCCATCCGCCGAAATCGGTCTCGATCAGGTCGTCGACGACGGCGACGTCGCGGCCCAGCGCTTTGGCGGCGGCCGTCGCTGTCTCGTAGCACCGCTGCAACGGTGAGCTGACCACTGCTGCGATGCCCGCCACGCTGCGCCAGGTAACGGGCGGCCGCGTCGGCCTGCTGCCGACCCAGCTCGGTCAGCGTCGGGTTGCCGCGTCCTGAGTATCGCCGCTGCACCGACAGTTCAGTCTGGCCGTGGCGCAGCAACAGCAGCCTCGTTGCCGTGCCCCGCGCCCCGGTCCACCCCGGGGGCCCAGGGGTCTCAGTGACGACAGGCGCCGGTGGTTCGGCGGTCAGCGCCGGCTGCCCGGCCGCGGCATCCATCGCCTCGTTGGCCAATCGATCAGCGTGCGAGTTCTCGGCTCGCGGAATCCACCTGTAGCTGACCCGCTCGAACTGCGAGGCCAGCGCGCGAGCCGTGGCGTTGAGCTCCGCGAGGTCGGGGTGCTTGACCCGCCAGCGCCCGGACATCTGCTCGACCACCAGTTTGGAATCCATCGACACCGCGACTTCGGTGGCGTGCAGGCTCGCCGCCTCCTCCAAACCCGCGATCAGCCCTCGATATTCGGCGACGTTGTTGGTGGCCCACCCGATCGCCTGCTTGCTCTCGGCCAGCACGGTCGACCTGTCCGCAGTCCAGACCACCGACCCGTAGCCCGCAGGCCCCGGGTTACCGCGAGATCCACCGTCGGCCTCGACGACAACCTTCACTGGCTTGAGCCTTTGACCCGCAACAAGATTGCGCCGCATTCGGGACACCGCAGCACGTCGTCGTCTGCGGCCGCGGAGATCCGGGCCAGCTCGCCGCGGTCGATCTCGATCCGGCACGCCCCGCAGCGCCGGCCCTGCAATAGAGCCGCTCCGGGGCCACCGCCGGCGCGCTGTCGTTCGTAAAGCGCCACCAGGTCGGGATCAAGCGTCGCAGTGAGTTCTTCGCGCCGCGACGCGTGAAGACGGCGGGTTTGGTCGATGCCGGCCAGTACGCCGTCAAGAGCCTGCTCTGTAGCGGCCAGATCGGCTTGCAGTGTCTCGATGGCAGCCAGCTCCGCGGTCTGCTCGGCTTGCAGCTGTTCTCGGCGTTCCATCACCTCCAACAGCGAATCTTCCAGATCGGACTGGCGACGCTCCAGAGTCCCCAACTCATGCTGCAAGTCCCCCAATTGCTTCGCATCTGCGACTGATTGCAGCAGCGAGCGGTCTCGCTCCTCGCGCTGGCGCACCGCGTCGATCTCCGCCTCGAAGCGCGATACCTGAGTATCCAGATCCTCCAAAGCGATTCGCAGGGTTCCCAGCCGGTCGTTGGCGGCGGCCTGGTCGGTTTGCAGTCGCTCGCGGTCTTCGCGCTCGGGCAAGTGGCTGGCGCGGTGGGCCATCTTGGACAGCTCAGCGTCCAGCTCGGCAACTTCGAGCAGCGAGCGCTGCTGCGCGACTGCGGCTTTCATGAGTGGTCATCCCCGCTGTCGTTGTCGACGTTCCATGGATCGGTGCGAATGGGGCACACACGAACCGAAAGTGCGGCACCGAACGCCGACCGCAACACTTCGGCAGCCTGCCCGCACCACGGGTATTCGCTGGCCCAATGCGCGACATCGATCAGGGCCACCTCGGAAGTGCGTCGGTGCTCGTCGGCCGGATGGTGACGCAGATCGGCCGTCACATAGGCCTGGACATCGGCGGCTGCCGCGGTGCCCAGCAGCGAATCGCCTGCGCCTCCGCACACCGCGACGCGCGACACGAGCATGTCCGGGTCGCCCGCGGCGCGCACTCCCCATGATGTGTGCGGCAGCCCAGCCTTGACTCGGGAGACGAACGCGCTCAACGGCTCTGGCCGCGACAACGAGCCGATTCGGCCCAGCCCGACGTCGCCGGGCGGCGCAGTCAACGCGACGATGTCGAACGCCGGCTCCTCGTACGGGTGTGCCTCGCGCATCGCCGACAGCACCTGACGCCGTGCCCGCGCGGGCGCGACGACCTCGACCCTGTCCTCGACCACCCGTTCCACGGCACCGACGCTGCCGACAGCCGGCGAGGCGCCGTCCTCCGGCAGGAACTGGCCGGTACCGGTGACGCTCCAACTGCACTGGGAATAGTCGCCGATGAGCCCGGCGCCGGCGGCGAAGACCGCCGTCCGCACCGCCTGCGCGTTCTCCGGCGGCACGAAAATCACCCACTTGTCCAGATCGTGCACGGTCGGCGACGGCTCCAGGACCGTTTCGACGGTCAGCCCGAGCGCTTGCGCCAACGCGTCAGACACGCCCGGTGACGCCGAGTCGGCGTTGGTGTGCGCGGTGAACAGCGAACGCCCGGACCGGATCAGGCGGTGGATCAACGCGCCCTTGGCGGTACTGGCCGCCACCGTGTCCACCCCACGCAACAGCAGCGGATGGTGAGCCAGCAGCAGACCACCGTCGGGAACCTCGTCCACGACCGCCGCGGTGGCATCGACTGCGATCGTCACCGAGCTCAGCACGTCGTCCGGGTCACCGCACACCAGCCCGACGGAATCCCAGGACTGGGCGAGCCCGGGCGGGTACGCCTCGTCCAGCACGTCGATGACGGTGGCCAACCGAACCGTCACCGCGGTACCCCGCTGTTCGCGATGTCGGCAGATCGCCTCGACGAGCACCGGCCATTCCGGTCGCACCGCGGCACGCAGATAGCGTCCGTCCAGGCCGACGAAGGTGTCGCATCGTCGCACCGCAATTCCTCTGGCGTGCAGATGCTTTCGTGTCAACTCGGCGTCGTCGACGGTGAACAGGACGAATGGTCCTCGGCCGTCCACACAGTCGACACCCGCCGACCGCAGGCCCGGCCACCATCTCGGCACGCATCGCCGCTATCCGCCGGGCGCCCGCCGCGGCTTCGGCCACCGCCCCGGGCGCGCAACAGGCCGCGACGGCGGTCAACTGCAGCGTGCCCAACGGCCAGTGCGGGCGCGAAGCGGTCAGCCGCGCCAACACCTCCGGCGCAGCCAGCGCGTAGCCCACCCGCAGTCCCGCCAGCGACCACGCCTTGGTCAGGCTGCGCAGCACCAGCACGTCGGGCAGCGGCTCGCCGGCCAGCGATTCCGGCTCGCCGGGAACCGAATCGGCGAACGCCTCGTCGACCACGACGATCCGGCCGGGCCGGCGCAACGCAAGGATCTGTTCGCGGGGGTGCAACACCGATGTCGGGTTGGTCGGGTTGCCGACCACGACCAGGTCGGCGGCCGTCGGGCACCTGCACGCCCGCCAGGCCGAACGGCGCATCGAGCACGACGTGATGCACCCGGACGCCGGCCGCCCGCAGCGCGACGTCCGGTTCGGTGAATGACGGCGCGATCAGCGCCGCCAGCGTCGGGCGCAGGTTGGGAAGCAGAGCGAATCCCTCGGCGGCTCCGGCCAACAGCGCGACCTGGTCGGGCGCACGGCCGTGACGGGTGGCGACTGCCTGGATCGCCGCGCGCTGCTCGTCGACGCCCGGGTAACGCGCCAGGTCCGTCAACCGTGCGCCCAGTAGCTCGACCAGCCAGGCCGGTGGCTGGGTGTGACGGATGTTGACGGCGAAATCGAGCATGCCGGGTTCGGCGGCCTGATCGCCGTGATAGCGCGCCGCCGCGAGCGGAATCGACGCGCTCGAATCCAGACTCGCCACGTCAGAGACACTAACGGCCGTGCGATGAAGCCCGGTACCGGGACGCAGTCGCTGGCCGGTCGCGGCATCTTGGACAATGGCGATGTGACAGGCACGGTCTCCGCATCGCCAGATCGCCAGGCTCCGCAACTGGTGATCTTCGATCTCGACGGCACCCTCACCGACTCCGCGGACGGCATCGTGTCCAGCTTCCGGCACGCGCTCGGCCACATCGGTGCCGCCGTGCCCGGCGGCGACCTGGCCAGCCGGATCGTCGGCCCGCCGATGCACGACACTTTTTCCGCGATGGGGCTGGGCGACGACGCCGAAGCCGCGATCGCTGCTTACCGCGCCGACTACAGCACCCGCGGTTGGGCGATCAACAGCCTGTTCGACGGGATCGGGCCGTTACTGGCCGACCTGCGGGCCGCGGGCGTCCGGCTCGCGGTGGCCACCTCCAAGGCAGAGCCGACGGCACAGCGCATCCTGGCCCATTTCGGCCTCGACGAGCACTTCGAGGTCGTCGCCGGAGCCAGCGTCGACGGCACCCGCGCTACCAAGGCCGACGTGCTGGCGCACGCGTTGGCGCAACTTCAGCCGCTGCCCGAACGCGTGCTCATGGTCGGCGACCGCCGCCACGACGTCGAAGGCGCGGCCGCCCACGGCATCGACGCCGTCGTGGTCGGCTGGGGCTACGGCCAGGCCGACTTCGCCGACACCACCCCGGCGACGACCAGCGGTGCGTCGCATGTCGCGACGGTCGCCGAGCTGCGGAGGGCACTGGGTGTCTGACTCCGACGCGAGGCTGCACATCACCTTCGTGTGCACCGGCAACATCTGTCGGTCGCCGATGGCCGAAAAGATGTTCGCCCATCAGATCACCCAACGCGGCCTGCACGACGCCGTGCGAGTGACCAGCGCGGGAACCGCCGGCTGGCATATCGGAAAGTGCGCCGACGAGCGAGCCAACCGCGTACTGCGCGAGCACGGCTACCCCACCGACCACAGCGCAGCGCAGATCGAGATCGACCATCTCCACGCCGACCTGGTGGTCGCGCTGGCCCGCAATCACGTCTTTCTTCTGCAGCAATTGGGCGTCGATGCCGACCGGATTCGGATGCTGCGTTCCTTCGACCCCCGCTCTGGCGCGTACGTTCTCGACGTCGATGACCCCTACTACGGTGACCACGACGACTTCGAAGCCGTCTTCGCGGCGATCGAGGCGTCCTTACCCGGGCTGCACACGTGGGTCGACGAGCGACTCGCCGAGGACGGATACGGCTGATGCGCCGCCTGGCGTTCCTGCTGCGGCCGGGCTGGGTGGCGCTCGCCGTGGTGGTGATCGCGTTCACCTACCTGTGCTTCAGCGTGCTCGCACCGTGGCAGCTGGGGAAGAACACCAAGACATCGCGGGAGAACGACCAGATCCAGCAGTCTCTGACGACCGCGCCGGTGCCGTTGAAAACGCTTTTGCCGCGACAAGATTCATCTGCTCACGACGCGCAGTGGCGCAGAGTGACGGCGACCGGGCACTACCTGGCGGACAAGCAGGTGCTGGCCCGGTTGCGGGTGGCCGACGGGGACCCGGCTTTGGAAGTGCTGCTGCCTTTCGTCGTCGAAGGCGGCCCCACCGTCTTGGTCGACCGCGGCTATATCCGGCCCGAGCAAGGTTCGCGGGTACCGCCGATCCCCCCACCGCCCCGCGAGACGGTGACCATCACGGCGCGTCTGCGCGACTCCGAGCAACCGGTACTGGACAAAGAGTCGTTCATCAGTAACGGTGTGCGGCAAGTGTATTCGATAGACACCAGTAAAATCGCGACGCTGACCGGGGTCCCGTTGGCCGGGCCGTATCTGCAATTGATCGACAATCAGCCGGGCGGGCTGGGCGTCATCGGCCTACCTCACCTGGACGCAGGGCCGTTCCTGTCCTACGGCATCCAGTGGATCACATTCGGCGTCATCGCGCCGATCCTGTTGGGCTATTTCGTGTACGCCGAGGTGCGGGCCCGCCGCGCCGAACAGGGTCAGGCATCACCCGCGACACCCGCGGCGCCTGCAACCGTCCAGGAGAAACTCACCGACCGCTACGGACGGCGACGCTGACGCCGGCGAACACCAACACCGCTGCCGCCTGAACGACCCGCGAAAGCAGCACGGCGCGGCGCAGATCGGTCACCGTTGGAGGCAACCCCTCGCCGAGGGCCGGGCGGATCTGCAATTCGTAGTGGTATTGGGTGGGTCCGCCGAGCCGCACGCCCAGCGCCCCCGCGAACGCCGCTTCGACGACGCCGGCGTTCGGGCTGGGATGGCGGCGGGCATCATGACGCCACGCCGCTACCGCGCCCAACGGCGATCCGCCGACGATCGGCGCGCACACCGCTGTCAGCGCAGCGGTCACCCGCGCGGCGACCCAGTTGGCCGCATCATCCAACCGAGCTGCGGCCCAACCGAATCGGGCATACCGAGGCGAGCGGTGGCCGACCATCGCATCCAGCGTGTTGAGGGCGCGGTATCCGAGGACGGCGGGCGTGCCGCCGGCCACCGCCCACAGCAGTGGCGCCACGTGCGCATCGGAGGTGTTCTCGGCTACCGACTCCACCGCCGCGCGGGTCAGTCCCGCGGCGTCGAGGCGTGCCGGGTCACGCCCGCACAACGACGGCAACAGCCTTCTTGGCGCCCTCGATGTCGTCGCGGCCGAGCAGCTCACCCATCGTTGAGCCGATGCGCGCCAGCGAGGTTCCGCCCAGCGCTATCCACGTGGCCACTGCGGTCGCGGCGACCGACCGGCCCGGAGAGCACCGGCGAGCCTGCCGCTGCACCGCGGCGCCGAGCAGACTGACCGCGCCGACCAGCGCTGCAACGTGCACCGCGCCGCAGAACCGCGTATCGCGGTAGGTGAGCCGCTCCACCGCCGTTGCCGCGACGCCGAATCCTGCCACCGGATGACCCGCCCGCGGGTCGGCCAGCACGAGGTCGGCGAGGTAGCCGACCACCACACCGACGACCCGGGTATGCCGCGTGGCGCCAAACACTCCGGCAGCGTCTCACACGTGGTCTACTCGGCTGATGGAGCCTTCATCGCGAGCAGCGCGCGCGATGAAGCGGCGCGCCACCCGGGTCGTCGACCTGCTGAATCCCGCCGCCGTGCTGCTGCCCGCCGCGAACGTGATCATGCAGCTGTCGTTGCCGGGTGTCGGCTACGGCGTACTGGAAAGCCCGGTCGACAGCGGCAACGTCTACAAGCATCCGTTCAAACGGGCGCGAACCACCGGGACGTATTTGGCCGTCGCGACCATCGGCACCGAGTCGGACCGCGCACTCATCCGCGCCGCCGTCGACACCGCGCACCGGCAAGTACGGTCGACGGCGTCGAGTCCGGTGTCCTACCACGCGTTCGATCCTGCGCTACAGCTGTGGGTGGCCGCCTGCCTGTACCGCTACTTCGTCGACCAGCACGAGTTCTTGTATGGCCCGCTCGACGAGGCGAGCGCGGAGGCGGTGTACCACGACGCCGAGCGACTGGGGACCACTCTCCAAGTGCGCGAGGGGATGTGGCCACCGGACCGAGTGGCGTTCGACGACTACTGGAAGCGGTCGCTGGAAGAGCTGCGCATCGACCCCCCGGTTCGCGAGCATCTGCACGGGGTGGCCGCGATGGCGTTCCTGCCCTGGCCGCTGCCTGCGCTTGCCGGGAGGTTCAACCTGTTCGCGACGGCTGGATTCCTGCCACCGGAATTCCGCGCCATGATGCGCTTGGGATGGTCGGAATCCAGGCAGCGCCGGTTCGAGTGGTTACTGTCCGCACTGCGGCTCGCCGATCGGCTGATTCCACACCAAGCGTGGATCCTGGGCTATCGGCTTTACCTGTGGGACATGCGGTTCCGTGCCCGCCGCGGCTGGCGGATTGTCTAACGGTTAGCCGGCTACGGTGACCAATACGATGGCGATCATGCTCAGCACCGCCAACCAGAACCAGGGCTGCAGAAGGATGCGCTCATTGGCTTCCTCGGTCTTCGACGGAAGCGACGTCGTGCGTTCGGGCGTCATTTGCGAAGTCATATATCAAGCATGACTAATTAGGCAGCCGAAGTAAATGTGGTGCTCGCCTCAGCGACGCCGCCATTGCGACGCAGATCACACTTCGGGACGCCCGGGTGGGTCCCTTGGCGGCGTGAAAATACGCAGAATGGACCGACCCGCCCTCGAATTGTTCGCACCCCCAGAGTGAGTGAGTGAAATGCGCGCAGTCGTCATCACCAAGCACGGTCCCCCATCGGTACTGAAAGTGCAGAACCGTCCCGACCCGCCACCGCCCGCAGCCGGCCAGGTGCGGATTTCCGTGCGGGCGGCCGGAGTGAACTTCGCCGATCATCTCGCCCGCGTCGGGTTGTACCCCGATGCGCCGAAGGTGCCCAGCGTGGTCGGCTACGAGGTGGCCGGGACGATCGACGCCGTCGGCGATGGCGTCGATCCCACACGGGTGGGCGAGCGGGTGCTGGCGGGGACGCGTTTCGGCGGCTACGCAGAGATCGTCAACGCCGGCGCGAACGACACTGTGGCGCTTCCGGACTCGATGAGCTTCGAGCAGGGTGCGGCGATCCCGGTCAACTACGCGACGGCGTGGGCTGCACTGCACGGTTATGGTTCGCTGCGCGCCGGCGAGCGGGTGCTGGTGCACGCCGCGGCCGGCGGCGTCGGCATCGCGGCGGTACAGCTGGCCAAGGCCGCAGGCGCGATCGTGCACGGCACCGCATCACCGGGTAAGCACGATAAGCTCGCAGCGCTCGGCGTCGACCGGGCCATCGACTACCGCCGCAACGGCTGGTGGAAAGGCCTGCAACCGTACGACGTCGTGCTGGACGCCCTCGGCGGCACATCGTTGCGGCGGTCGTTCGACTTGTTACGTCCGGGCGGACGGCTGGTGGCCTATGGCTTCTCGGCGATGCAACAAGGCGAAAAGCGGTCGCTGCGCCGCGCGGCTCCGCAGGTGCTGGCGATGCTGCGCGGTTTCAACCTGATCAAACAGATGGAGGAATCCAAGACCGTCATCGGCCTCAACATGCTGCGGTTGTGGGATGACCGCGGCACGCTCGAGCCCTGGATAGGACCACTGTCGACGGCGCTGACGGACGGCACGGCGACGCCTGTCGTCCATGCTGCGGTGCCGTTCGCCGACGCACCCGAAGCGCATCGAATCCTGGCGGCACGGGAGAACATCGGCAAGGTCGTGCTGGTGCCGTAGGCCGCGCGGTTCATGCTGTCATGTGCAAAGGGTAGGGGCGTCGCACACATTGCCGGGGCAATAGGTCTTGTGTGCGGCGTCAACCATGGTTCCGACGTCTAACAACGTCACGCCCCTCTTGTTCAAGTGGTCGTGAATGTCGTCGGCAATCTGTTGTGGCTGCCAACCCCAACTGAGGTCGTAGCAGATGAGGTGCGCCTCCCCGATGAGTGCCTCGTCCGCGTTGGGCGGCCAAGTAAGGCCGACGGCGCGCAGTTGTGCGAGGTATGCGTCATCAGCGGGAGTGGCCGTCGCAATCGCAGCGCTGCTAACCAGGGCAGCGCCAGCCATCATGGGGATGGTAAGTCTGGCCAGCCAGCGAGGTGAGGGCATTCGGTTCCCTTCCTTTCTTAGGCGTTATCAACGCCGCCAGAAGTGTACGGGTCCAAAGCAGCACGAATATGAAGAATAGCTAAAGCTTGGAAAGGAAAAAGGAGGACTCTGAGCTTCGGTAAATGTTCAATCGTGCTGTCGCCGTAATAGTGCCGGCTGGCCGGACGCCACCTCTGGGTTATGAGCTACGCATCGGGTGTTTTGCGGTGTCCGTTTGGTCTAAAAACGGTCAAGTCAAGGAGCGTGGTGCACGACGTTCTTGCGTGAGTCTTCGAGGTTGTGTGTTCAGGCGGTCAGTGTCGCGGGGGTGGCCTCCTGTTCGGTCGCGGGGCTGTGGTCGGCTCGGGATTTGCTGAGGACGTCGAGGCCGAGGTAGCGGCGTGATTCGGCACATTCGTCGTGTTGTTCGGCCGGGACAACCCCGACGAGGCGGGACGGGGCGTTGCGGTCATCGGCAATTGATCCTCAATCAACGCCCTGCGCATCAGAAAGCAATCGAAACCGCGGATACCCCCAGCCTCAGGCTTAACACCTGAAACTGTTGTCAGACACGCCCTAGACCCAGGCGGCCCCTTGAGGGGCTAGTTGATTATTCGGGTCCAGCGGCGGGCCGTGGGCGCCGCCGCTTGTCTTCATACATCGCAGCGTCGGCCCGTCTCAGCAGATGGCGCGGTTCTTCGGGCTCTTCCGCCAGCGCCACTCCGATCCCCGCGCTTATGGTCAGCTGGAGGTCTGGGGTGATTGCAATCGGCTCGAGCAGCGCCTGACGGACCCGGTCAGCCACCAGTGCGGCGCCCTCGGCATCTGTCCCCGGCAGCAGCACGACGAACTCGTCACCGCCGAGCCTGACCACGGGCGGGTTCCCCGCATCGGCCCGCCTCACGACGTCACCCCGGTGGCGGGTTACCTCCGCAATGCGCCGCGCAGCCTCGCCCAGCACGCAGTCGCCTGCTTCGTGCCCGTACTCGTCGTTGACTTCCTTGAAGCGGTCGAGATCAATGAAGATGGCGGCCACCGGATCAGTTGGTGTTGCTCCTGCCAGCATGGCGGCCATTACGCTGCTCAGATGGTGGCGATTCGGTAGCCCAGTCAGCGAGTCGTGCAGGCCGAGGTGCGCAAGTTTGGCCTGGGCTCGGCTCAGCTGGGCCGATTCGACGTCATATGCCACCAGTTGCGCCGCCCGCAGGTCGGCGTCTGTCCAGGGCGCACTCGAGCCGCTGACTCGCTCCAGCCAGGTATCGAACGACTTCCTCGGATTGATCAATCCAGTGGAGTGAGCGTGCGGATCCCCCAGCCAGCGGAGCTGCTGCGGACGGTCTCGCCGGAACCAGACCACGAAGTCATCCGGCGCGCCGAGCGCGACGAACAAGCATCCAGCTGCACCGAGAGAGTCAGCTGTCGATTGCTGCAAGCGGTCGGTGGCCCAGGGCGCGCCCGGGGACCGGGCGGCGCGGATTTCGCCCGCGAATCTTCGCACGGCATCCTCGGATGGCGCTGCGCCAATCGACCGGTATCGCCCGTCCGCATATGCAGCTGCACCGTCTGCCTGGCAGAGCTCCAGCAGGTCACCGGAAGGCGACGTGAGTCCCTCGGCAATAGCGGGCGCGCTCTGCATCGCTGCCCTGAGCCGGGTCCGGATAGATTCGCGGCTGGCCGCATCGTTCAGTCGGGAGATCTGTTCAGCTGCAGAGACTTGGAGTTTTGCCTGCAGGACGACCAGTTCACACGACCTACGCATCGAGCGCGAGAGCCATCGGGGTTTTTCAGATATGCACGAGACGATCCTTGTCAGCCGGCCTCCGTCGGCCATGGAGAACGAAACGCTCGCTGCTGTATCCATATTGCGCATGTATTCGAGGTGGAAGGGGGAAACGCTTCGCAGCGCAGCGCGGCTCAGGTCAAGACTCGTGCCGGCCATGCGCGGCGATGCAATCACGACGACGTCGCCCTCGTCGACGTCGGGTATGTAGCGCGACGCTTTGCGGGTGTAAATCCGGCGGGCTTGGGGCGGAATGTCGTTCGCCGGAAAATGATGTCCGAGGTATCGGACCAGTCCTGGAAGACGATCCTCAGCGACGATCTCTCCGTGCTCGTCTTCATGGAACCGGTAGACCATCGCGCGGTCGAATCCGGTCAGTGCGCGCAATGCGCTCGCAACGGCCGCTTCAACTTCGGGCACGCTCGTCGCCTCGCCGATCGCCTGTGAGGCATATAGAACCGGGACGAGATCGGCTTGATCGTCCCCGTGCGCCCTCTCGATCTCGATGACGATCTGCCCGCCGACTTGATGCAGAATCACATCGACCTTGCCGTCGAATGCAGCTGCCAGGCGCATTCCATACAGATCGGGCGACGAAGGCCGGTAGCCAGTCTGCTCGATCGCCTGCTCAAGCCGCTGCTGTTCATCGGGGGAGAAGATGCTCATCACCGGCGAATCGAAAAGCTGATCCGGCTCCGCCCCGATCAACTCATGGGTGTTGGCGCTGGCGTACGTGATGCGGCGATCTTGCAGATCGGCGGCAACCAGCACTCCATGGGCTTGAATTCGGCCGGACAGGTGGAGCTGCTCACTCGCGCAATCGGTCAGAGCCTGCGCGCTCGGATCCGCTTGGGCAGTCATCAGGTCGCTCCCGGCGAGGCATCCGGCCAGCTCAGAATGTCGCGGATCAAAGCGTAAGCAGCCAGCGCGCCCGCAATGACCCGGGCAGAGTCCGCTCCGGATTCGCCGAAGACATCCAGTGCAGTCTTGAAGTGACGCCAGAGCCGGCCGAGGTCGAGCCTGTCGGAGGCGAAGAAGGATCGCGGAAAGTCGCCGCACCCGGAAGCAACGAGATTCGCAGCGATCACGCGGCCGCCGAGGACCGATCCTGCCGCGACGTATGCCGCGCCGATCCTCTCCTCGCGGCCTCCGCGCAGCTGATTCGCGAAGACAGGCCCGTGGTCAGAAGCGCAGGCCTCATCAGCCGCGGCCGGCAGCCGCTCCGACATCGACCTGATATCTGCTCGCAGCGCCTGCGCCCGGCTCAGCAGGGCTATGTCCGGGCCGAGTTCTCTCGCGACGGTCTCCCGGCTGAACTCCGCCACTGCAATGTGGAAGATCAGCAAGCCGTTGAGCACAGCCAGGTATTCCGACGCATCGGGGCGGCCGAAGTCGAGACGCATGGCGACCTCGGCGGTACGGTGCGCCTGCGCTGTGCGGTCACGAAGGGTCCGTGAAAGTCCCGGTCCTCCTGCCCGGAGCGAACCGGCCCCGGACCCGCGCTCACCTGCATGATCCACTCTCGAAGAATAGAGGAGTGGTTGCGTCTCACAGGTTGCGTTCGATGAGATCCAGCCAGGCGTTGACCTATGCCACGGATGCCCGGTCGTCTCAGTGAGGGTGCGCAGCAACAGCAGGTCCACACGTCAGGGGCGCGGTCGTTGACGAACGCAGGCGGGTCGTGCGGGTCGGTGGAGGCATGGACCTTCTGGGCGATCTGGTAAAGCATCGACAGGCTGACGAGGTGGTCCGGGATAGGCAGCCCGAACCCGGCCAGCGAGAGCGACGGAATCTGCTCGGGCGCTGTCCCGGCGTGGCCTTCGTCTGGGGATACTTCGAACTGGACCCGTCTCCACGTCACACCGTTGAGCAGCACGGTCATGTCGGTATGACGCTGAGCTGCATGAATCCTGGTGGGCGCGGACGGTATCGAACCGCCGACCGCTGGTGTGTAAAACCAGAGCTCTACCACTGAGCTACGCGCCCGTGCGGCGCCAAGATACCGCCCGCACCGCCCAGGCCCCAAAACAGCCGCGCCTGTTCAGGCGTCCAGCGCCGCCAGCGCGTCCGTCCACAGCCGCTGATCGCGGGCTTCACCGGGCTGTTTCATCTCGGCGAACCGAATCGTTCCCGACCGGTCGACGACGAATGTGCCGCGGTTGGAGATACCAGCGTCGTCGTTGAACACGCCGAAGGCCTGGCTGACCGCGCCGTGCGGCCAGAAGTCCGAGAGCACCGGGAACAGGAAACCGCTCTGGGCGGCCCACACCTTGTGGGTGGGCGCCGGTCCCACCGAAATGGCCAGCACCGCCCGGTCGTCGTTCTCGAAGTCGGGCAGATGGTCGCGCACCGCATCGAGCTCACCTTGGCAGATCCCGGTAAAGGCCAGCGGGAAGAACACCAGCAGCACGTTTTTGGCGCCGCGGAACTCGCTGAGGGTGACCGGCTGTCGGTTCTGGTCGTGCAGCGTGAAGTCCGGCGCCACAGAGCCGACCGGCAGCATCAACGGCGCCCGGCCCGCGACTTCGGTTGCACCAATCGGCTCGCGCTCCAGTCGCCGAGGTTGACCGACGAGGTCGGCATCAGTCCGGCGGTAGGCGCCGACTCCGCGATCTCGGCAGGCAGCACATGGCCGGGCCGGCCGGTCTTGGGTGTGAGCACCCAGATAACGCCGTCCTCGGCCAGCGGCGCGATCGCGTCCATCAGGGTGTCGACCAGGTCGCCGTCGCCGTCGCGCCACCACAGCAATACGACGTCAACAACCTCATCGGTATCTTCATCGAATAGCAACTCGCCACCGCACGCGTCCTCCACGTCGGCGCGGATACCGTCGTCGGTGTCCTCGTCCCAACCCCACTCCTGGACAACCTGCCCTGGTTCGATGCCCAATTTGCGGGCATAGCTCGGGGCGTCATCCGCCGCCACCACCGTGCGACCTCCTTATCAGTTCCAAGCCTGTCAGTTCCAAGCCACTCGAATGTCAACGCGCCGTGCGATGCCATTTATCGTCGCATAGCACGTAGCGTTCCACATCTGTCGACTCAAAGGGACGCTCGGCAACGCTTGACGGCTTCGGTCTTGGCGTCGTTGAGCTGATTGACCCTCTGATTGAACTCGTCGGTCCCGGCGTGCGCGCGGATGGCTTTCGCCACGTCGCGGGCCGCGTCGTCGTACGCATTGAGCGCCTCGCGCAACTGCTGGGACAACGGGCCGTTGGTGTCGCCTTCGACCGTATCGGCGCTGTGATTGAGGGCATCGACCGCGGGCCCCTCGACGCCCGATGTGTCGCCGCCCCGGTTGTAGGCGGCGACGAAGTCGTTCACCCTGTCGACAGCCTCTTTGCTGCTGGTGACAAACGATTCGCACACCCGAACCACCGCCTGCGTGGTCAGCGACTGCTGACGCTGCGACTCCCGCTTGCTCGATGTCGCCACCGAGGCCGAGACAGATGCGGACACCGAAGCCCGGTAAGCCGGGGCTATCGCGGTGTCGGCTCCCGGCGTGCCATCGGTGACCGTGGTGCACCCGACGACAGCCAGCAGGACCGTCGCGACGCAGCCGACGGCCCGCGCCCCGCTCCGCCATCCGAGCCATCCGATCAGCACAGCTTGTGACGTTACCGGGTGACGATGTCGGGCGTTGTCGGCCGCCACGATCATGGCGTCCTCTGCCGGCTTGGCCGGGGACTACGCGGGCCGACTCGCGGTGCGGCACGATAGGAGATACCCGACAGGGCCACAGCACCGACACAAGACCGCAGACGTCAATCCGCGACGGCTCGATCAGCCACAGGCAGACCGGCCGTCAAACAAGGAGTAGTGCGTTGACCACCGAATTCGTCCGCCACGATCTGGCCAAGAATCCAACCGGCGCAAGCGAACCCGACCGCGTGCGGGTGATCCGCGAAGGTGTCGCGTCCTACCTGCCCGACATCGACCCGGAGGAGACCGCCGAGTGGCTGGAGTCCTTCGACGAGCTGTTAGAGCGCTCGGGACCGTCGCGGGCGCGCTATCTGATGTTGCGGTTGTTGGAACGGGCCGGCGAACATCGGGTGGCCCTCCCGTCGCTGACGTCAACCGACTACGTCAACACGATCCCGACCGAGATGGAGCCCTGGTTCCCCGGCGACGAGGACGTCGAACGTCGCTACCGGGCGTGGATCAGATGGAACGCCGCCATCATGGTGCATCGCGCCCAGCGTCCGGGAGTCGGTGTGGGCGGCCACATTTCGACCTACGCATCGTCTGCGGCGCTCTATGAAGTCGGCTTCAACCACTTCTTCCGCGGGAAGGCGCATCCGGGCGGCGGGGACCAGGTTTTCATTCAGGGCCACGCCTCTCCCGGCATCTACGCGCGTGCCTTCCTGGAGGGCCGGCTGACCACCGACCAGCTGGACGGGTTCCGTCAGGAGCACAGCCATCCCGGCGGCGGTCTACCGTCCTACCCGCATCCGCGGCTGATGCCCGACTTCTGGGAGTTCCCGACGGTGTCGATGGGCCTCGGCCCGATGAACGCGATTTATCAGGCCCGGTTCAACCACTATCTGCATGATCGCGGCATCAAGGACACCTCCGGCCAGCACGTGTGGGCGTTCCTCGGCGACGGCGAGATGGACGAGCCGGAAAGTCGCGGTCTGGCGCACGTCGCCGCGCTGGAGGCGTTGGACAATTTGACCTTCGTCGTCAACTGCAACCTGCAACGCCTCGACGGCCCGGTGCGCGGCAACGGCAAGATCATCCAGGAGCTGGAGTCGTACTTCCGCGGCGCCGGCTGGAACGTCATCAAAGTTGTCTGGGGGCGCGAGTGGGACGCCCTGCTGCACGCCGACCGCGACGGCGCCCTGGTGAATTTAATGAACACGACGCCTGATGGTGATTACCAGACCTACAAGGCCAACGACGGAGGCTACGTGCGCGACCACTTCTTCGGCCGCGATCCGCGCACCAAGGCACTCGTCGAGCAGATGACCGATTCCGAGATCTGGAATCTCAAGCGCGGTGGTCACGATTACCGCAAGGTCTACGCCGCCTACCACGCCGCCGTCGAGCACAAAGGCCAGCCGACGGTGATCCTGGCCAAGACCATCAAGGGCTACACACTGGGCAAGAATTTCGAGGGCCGCAACGCCGCTCACCAGATGAAAAAGCTTACGCTGGAAGACCTTAAGGACTTCCGCGACCGCGAGCGCATTCCGGTCAGCGACGCTCAGCTGGAGGAGAATCCCTACCTTCCGCCGTACTACCACCCTGGCCCGGACGCCCCGGAGATCCGGTACCTGCTCGACCGGCGCCGCACTCTCGGGGGTTTTCTCCCGGAGCGCCGGACCAAGACCAAGGCGCTGAAACTTCCCGGCCGCGACATCTACGCCCCGCTGAAGAATGGTTCCGGGAGCCAGGCGGTCGCCACCACCATGGCGACGGTGCGCACCTTCAAAGAAGTGTTGCGGGACAAGGAAATTGGTCCGCGGATCGTGCCGATCATTCCCGACGAGGCGCGCACGTTCGGCATGGACTCGTGGTTCCCGTCGTTGAAGATCTACAACCGCAACGGCCAGCTGTACACCGCCGTCGACGCCGAACTCATGCTGGCCTACAAGGAAAGTACGACCGGCCATATCCTGCACGAGGGCATCAACGAGGCCGGATCGGTCGCGTCGTTCACCGCGGTCGGCACGTCATATTCGACGCACAACGAGCCGATGATCCCGATCTACATCTTCTATTCGATGTTCGGGTTCCAGCGCACCGGCGACGGCATCTGGGCCGCCGCCGATCAGATGTCGCGCGGCTTCTTGCTCGGGGCCACCGCGGGGCGCACCACCCTGACCGGCGAAGGCCTGCAGCACGCCGACGGGCACTCGCTGTTGCTGGCGGCCACCAATCCGGCGGTGATCGCCTACGACCCCGCCTTCGCCTTCGAGATCGCCCACATCATCGAAAGCGGGCTGTCCCGCATGTACGGGGAAAACGCGGAGAACGTGTTCTTCTACCTCACCATCTACAACGAACCGTATGTGCAACCGCCGGAGCCGGAGAACTTCGACCCCGAAGGTCTGCTTCGGGGCATCTACCGGTATCGGCCGGCCACCGAAAGCCGCACCAACACCGCCGACATCCTGGCTTCGGGGGTCGCAATGCCCTCGGCGCTGCGAGCCGCCGAGATGTTGGCCGCCGAATGGGATGTCGCCGCCGACGTGTGGTCGGTGACAAGTTGGAGCGAGCTCAACCGGGACGGCGTTGCCATCCAGAAGGAACAACTGCGGCACCCGGGCCGTCTGGCGGGCGAGGCGTACGTCACGAAGGCCCTCTCCAGATCGACGGGCCCGTTCATCGCCGTATCGGACTGGATGCGCGCCGTCCCCGAACAGATCCGGCCGTGGGTCCCCGGCCGCTTCGTCACGCTGGGCACCGACGGGTTTGGCTTCTCCGATACCCGGCCGGCCGCGCGCCGCTTCTTCAATACCGACGCCGAATCTCAGGTCGTCGCGGTGCTGGAGGCGCTGGCACGCGAGGGTCAGATCGACCCGTCGGTACCGGTAGCGGCTGCGCGCCAATACCGGATCGACGACGTGCAGGCGGCGCCTGCGCAAACCTCCGACCCCGGCCCGGGCGCCTGACGTTGCGATTTGGGCAGCTAGCCACGCGTCTTTGGCAGAAACGACCAGAAAACTGGCGTAGCTTTTAGGGATGACCGACAACAAGTTCGTCCTCCCGCGGTCAACGCTCGAGCTGCTGGACAGCGTTCCGGAGTCGCTGCTGCGGCGGCTGAAGCAGTACTCCGGCCGATTTTCCACCGAGGCCGTCTCGACGATGCAGGACCGATTGCCGTTCTTCGCGCGAGCTGGAAGCATCCCAGCGCGCCAGCGTGGCGCTGGTGGTGCAGACCGCTGTCGTGAACTTCGTGGAGTGGATGACAGACCCGCGCAGCAACGTCAACTACACCGCCCGCGCATTCGAACTGATGCCGCAGGACCTGACCCGACGGATCGCACTGCGCCACTCGGTTGACATGGTGCGGGTCACCATGGAGTTTTTCGAAGAAGCCGTCCCGTTACTGGCCCGCGACGAGGAGCAGCTGACCGCGCTGACGGTCGGGATTCTGAAGTACAGCCGCGACCTGGCATTTACCGCCGCATCGGCCTACGCCGATGCGGCCGAAGCACGCGGCAGCTGGGACAGCCGAATGGAGGCCAGCGTCGTCGACGCGGTAGTGCGTGGCGACACCGGTCCCGAGTTGCTGTCCCGGGCCGCCGCGCTGAACTGGGACACCACCGCCCCGGCGACGGTGGTGGTGGGAACTCCGGCGCCGGGCCGGGAAAACCACGCCAGCCAAGATGTTCGGGATATCGCCACACGCCATGGCCGCGCCGCGCTCACCGACGTGCACGGCACCTAGCTGGTGGCGATCGTGTCCGGCCAGTTGACACCGACCGAAAAAGTGTTCGGCGATCTGCTGGACGCCTTCTCCGACGGCCCGGTGGTGATCGGCCCGACGGCACCGATGCTGACCGCGGCCTACCACAGCGCCAGCGAGGCGATATCCGGGATGAACGCCGTCGCCGGCTGGCGAGGAGCACCGCGGCCCGTACTGGCGCGCGAACTGCTGCCCGAGCGGGCCCTGATGGGCGATGCGTCGGCCGTCGCGGCGTTGCACACCGACGTGATGCGGCCGCTGGCGGACGCAGGTCCCACCCTCACCGAGACGTTGGACGCCTACCTCGACTGCGGCGGCGCGATCGAAGCCTGCGCCCGCAAGTTGTTCGTTCATCCAAACACCGTGCGTTATCGACTGCGCCGCATCGCCGACTTCACCGGCCGCGATCCCACCCAGCCACGCGACGCATACGTCCTCCGGGTGGCCGCCACCGTGGGCCACCTCGCCTACCAGGCGCAGCAGTTCAGTGTCGCGAGCGACATTGTGATACCTGTCACGCCGCCGGTGGAAAAGGACCTGGTCGCGCCGTCGGAGACCGCGGCAAGCGGGTAATAGATCGCGGCACGATATCGTTCACGTCGCAACGCGTGCCGTTTTGTGGGGTTTCCACAAAAACATAAGACAAGGTTCATAATCTCTTACACCGCGCAAAGTCGTCTTCACAGTGTTCTCTTAAACATGTGATTGCGTTGCTCGCGCCCGGACAAGGGTCGCAGACCGAGGGGATGCTGTCGCCGTGGCTGGAACTGCCCGGCGCTGCGGACCGGTTGGCGTCGTGGTCGACAGCCAGCGGCCTGGACTTGGCACGTCTCGGAACCACCGGCTCGACCGAGGAGATCACCAATACTGCGATCGCCCAGCCATTGATCGTTGCCGCCACGCTGCTTGCCCACGAGGAGCTGGCGAAGCGAGGACTGTTGGCCGACAACAGAGCTTGTCGTGGCCGGCCATTCGGTCGGTGAGATCGCCGCCTACGCGATCGCCGGGGTGATCTCCGCCGATGACGCCGTCGCGCTGGCCGCCACCCGCGGTGCGGAGATGGCAAAAGCCTGCGCCAACGAGCCGACAGGTATGTCCGCGGTTCTGGGCGGCGACGAGACCGAGGTGCTGGCCCGGCTCGAACAGCTCGATCTGGTCGCGGCCAACCGCAACGCCGCCGGTCAGATCGTGGCCGCCGGCCGGCTGAGCGCGCTGGACAAGCTCGCCGAAGACCCGCCGGCCAAGGCGCGGGTGCGTGCGCTCGGCGTCGCCGGTGCCTTCCACACCGAGTTCATGGCATCCGCCCTCGATGGCTACGCCGCGGCGGTGCAGAACGTGGCGATCGCGGAGCCGACAGCGGTTCTGCTGTCCAACCGCGACGGCAAACCGGTAAGCTCGGCTAGTGACGCGATAGAAAAGCTTGTCGCGCAGTTGACCCGGCCGGTGCGCTGGGACCTGTGCTCCGAGACTCTGCGTCAGCGAAATGTCACGGCGATCGTCGAATTCCCGCCAGCAGGCGCGTTGTCCGGCATCGCCAAGCGTGAGCTTCGCGGGGTACCGACGCGTGCCATCAAGACCCCCGCAGACCTGGACGGTGTGACGGAGCTGTAAACGCTTGGCCGCCAAGTTATTTCGCCAAACCTTTCCACCCCTACAACCACATAACGCACGTTAGATCAGCAGTACACAACACATTACGAAGGGAAACTGAACGTGTCTGTCAGCCAGGAAGAAATCATCGCCGGGATCGCCGAGATCATCGAAGAGGTCACCGGTATCGAGCCGTCCGAGATCACCCCGGAGAAGTCGTTCGTCGACGACCTCGACATCGACTCGCTGTCGATGGTCGAGATCGCGGTGCAGACCGAGGACAAGTACGGCGTGAAGATCCCCGACGAGGATCTGGCCGGCCTGCGCACCGTCGGTGACGTGGTCAACTACATCCAGAAGCTCGAGGAAGAGAACCCCGAGGCCGCCCAGGCGCTGCGCTCCAAGCTGCAGTCGGATAACCCCGAGGCCGCCGCCAACGTCAAGGCGAGGCTGGAAGCGGACAGCAAGTGACCAAACCTTCCACTGCTAACGGCGGTTACCCCAATGTTGTGGTAACCGCCGTCACGGCGACGACGTCCATCGCGCCGGATATCGAGAGCACGTGGAAGGGCTTGCTGGCCGGCGAGAGCGGCATCCGCGTCCTCGAAGACGAGTTCGTGACGAAGTGGGACCTGCCGGTGAAAATCGGCGGGCACCTCAAGGAGTCCGTCGACGACCAGATGAGTCGACTGGACATGCGCCGGATGTCCTACGTCCAGCGGCTGGCCAAGCAGCTCAGCGGTCAGCTCTGGGAGAGCGCGGGTAGCCCCGAGGTCGACCCCGACCGTTTCGCGGTCGTTGTCGGCACCGGTTTGGGCGGCGCCGAGCGGATCGTCGAAACCTACGACCTGATGAACGAGGGCGGCCCCCGCAAGGTGTCGCCGCTGGCCGTGCAGATGATCATGCCGAATGGCGCTGCGGCGACAGTTGGGCTGCAGCTCGGAGCCCGCGCCGGGGTGATGACACCGGTGTCGGCCTGTTCGTCGGGTTCGGAAGCCATCGCCCACGCGTGGCGGCAAATCGTCATGGGTGACGCAGACTTCGCCGTCTGCGGCGGTGTCGAGGGCCCCATCGAGGCACTGCCTATCGCGGCGTTCTCGATGATGCGGGCGATGTCGACACGCAACGACGACCCAGAAGGCGCGTCCCGGCCGTTCGACAAGGACCGCGACGGCTTCGTGTTCGGCGAGGCCGGCGCGCTCATGATCATCGAGACCGAAGAGCACGCCAAGGCCCGTGGCGCCAAGCCGCTGGCCCGGCTGATGGGTGCCGGCATCACGTCGGACGCCTTCCACATGGTGGCGCCGGCACCGGACGGGCTGCGTGCCGGGCGGGCGATGGCTCGCTCGTTGGAGCTTGCGGGCCTGTCCCCCAAGGACATCGACCACGTCAACGCGCACGCGACCGCCACGCCGATCGGCGACACGGCGGAAGCCAACGCGTTGCGAGCAGCCGGCTGCGAGCACGCCGCGGTTTACGCACCGAAAGGGGCACTGGGGCACTCGATCGGCGCCGTCGGCGCCCTGGAATCGGCGCTAACGGTGCTCACGCTGCGCGATGGCGTCATTCCACCGACACTTAACTATCACACGCCTGATCCCGAGATCGACCTCGACGTTGTCGCAGGCGAGCCACGTTATGGCGACTATCAGTACGCCATCAACAACTCGTTCGGCTTCGGCGGACACAACGTCGCGCTGGTCTTCGGGCGGTACTGGAGTCCGGCACTGCGAGAGCCGGAAAGGAAGAGTTCGAAGTACGCATGACCGGATTCGTCAACGCTGGCTACGGGGAAGGGTTTCCCCAACGTGGTCGTCACGGCGTATCGCCATGACGACTGCCCTGGCTCCCGACGCGGAGAACACCTGGAAGCTGCTGCTCGAAGGCCAAAGCGGTATCCGCACGCTCGACGACCCGTTCGTCGAGGAGTTCGGCCTGCCGATCCGCATCGGTGGGCACCTCGTCGAAGAATTCGACAGCCAGCTCACCCGGATCGAGAACCGCCGGATGGGCTACCTGCAGAAGATGGCCACCGTGCTGGGCCGCCGAGTGTGGGACAACGCGGGAACGCCCGAGGTGGACACCAACCGGTTGGCGGTATCGATCGGGACCGGCATGGGTTCCACCGAGGAGCTGATCTTCGCGTACGACGACATGCGCTCGCGCGGCATGAAGGCCGTCCACCCGCTGGCCGTGCAGATGTACATGCCCAACGGCGCTTCGGCGGCGGTCGGGTTGGAACGGCACGCCAAGGCCGGGGTGATGACCTCGGTGTCGGCCTGCGCATCCGGCTCGGAGGGCATCGCGCGAGCCTGGCAGCAAATTGTGCTCGGCGAAGCCGACATCGCGATCTGCGGTGGCGTCGAGACCAGGATCGAGGCGGTGCCGATCGCCGCATTCGCCTCGATGCGCATCGTGATGTCGACCACCAACGACGACCCGCCCGGCGCCTGCCGCCCGTTCGACAAGGACCGCAACGGTTTCGTGTTCGGCGAAGGCGGGGCGCTGATGGTCATCGAGACCGAGGAGCACGCCAAAGCGCGCGGCGCCAACATCCTGGCCCGGCTGATGGGGGCCAGCATCACCTCGGACGGCTTCCACATGGTGGCGCCGGATCCCAACGGCGAGCGCGCCGGGCACGCGATGACGCGGGCAATACAGCTCGCCGACCTCACCCCGGCCGACATCGACCACATCAACGCCCACGCCACCGGCACCTCGGTCGGTGACCTGGCCGAGAGCAAGGCCATTACCAACGCGCTGGGCCCGCACGGCGGAAACGCGGTGGTGTATGCGCCCAAGTCCGCGCTCGGCCACTCGGTCGGTGCGGTCGGCGCGGTGGAATCCATCCTGACCGTGCTGGCACTGCGCGATCAGGTCGTTCCGCCGACCCTGAACCTGGTGAACCTGGACCCCGAGATCGACCTGGACGTCGTGGCCGGCAAGCCGCGGGCAGGTGACTACCGCTACGCCATCAACAACTCGTTCGGATTCGGCGGCCACAACGTCGCACTCACCTTTGGCCGACCCTGATCCGAGCACACCGACATAGGAGAACTGCGATGACGACCTTGGCCCCTGAGGCTGTTGACGAGTCGCTCGATCCGCGCGATCCGTTGCTGCGACTGAGCAGGTTTTTCGACGACGGCAGTCTCGAGTTGCTGCACGAGCGTGACCGCTCCGGCGTGCTCGCGGCCGCCGGCACCGTCAACGGCCTGCGCACCATCGCGTTCGCCACCGACGGCACCGTGATGGGCGGCGCCATGGGGCTTGAGGGCTGCACCCACATCGTCAACGCTTACGACACCGCCATCGAAGAGCAGAGCCCGATCGTGGGCATCTGGCATTCCGGCGGCGCGCGACTGGCCGAGGGAGTGCGCGCGCTGCACGCGGTCGGGTTGGTATTCGAGGCGATGATCCGGGCGTCCGGATACGTCCCGCAGATCTCGGTGGTGGTCGGCTTCGCCGCCGGCGGCGCGGCCTACGGGCCCGCGCTGACCGATGTCGTCATCATGGCGCCGGAGGGCAGGGTGTTCGTCACCGGACCCGACGTCGTGCGCAGCGTCACCGGCGAAGACGTGGACATGGCCTCGTTGGGCGGCCCGGACACTCACCACAAGAAGTCCGGGGTGTGCCACATCGTCGCCGACGACGAGTCCGACGCCTACGAGCGTGGTCGCCGGCTGGTCGGGTTGTTCTGCCAGCAGGGACATTTCGACCGCAGCAAAGCCGAAGCGCATGACACCGACCTGCACGCGCTGCTGCCGGAATCGCCGCGGCGGGCTTACGACGTGCACCCGCTTGTCATCGCACTGCTCGACTCGAATGATGACGGCACGCCGTCCTTTGATGAGTTCCAGGCCAAGTGGGCGCCGTCGATGGTGGTCGGTCTGGGCCGGCTGTCTGGACGCACGGTCGGCGTGCTGGCCAACAACCCGCTACGGCTCGGCGGTTGCCTGAACTCCGAAAGCGCCGAGAAGGCAGCGCGTTTTGTGCGGCTGTGCGACGCGTTCGGCATCCCGCTGGTGGTGATCGTCGACGTTCCCGGCTACCTGCCGGGTGTGGACCAGGAGTGGGGCGGTGTGGTGCGCCGCGGGGCAAAACTACTGCACGCGTTCGGCGAGGGCACCGTCCCGCGAGTCACCCTGGTCACCCGAAAGATCTACGGCGGGGCTTACATTGCGATGAACTCTCGTTCTTTGGGCGCCACCAAGGTCTTCGCCTGGCCGGATGCCGAGGTCGCCGTGATGGGCGCCAAGGCAGCAGTCGGCATTCTGCACAAGAAGAAGCTGGCGGCCGCACCCGACCACGAGCGCGAAGCGCTGCACGACGAGCTTGCCGCCGAGCACGAGCGGATCGCTGGCGGCGTCGACAACGCCATCGACATCGGCGTCGTCGACGAGAAGATCGACCCCGCCCACACTCGTAGCAAGCTCACCGCGGCGCTGGCCGAGGCGCCGGCACGGCGCGGACGCCACAAGAACATCCCGCTGTAACTCTTACGCACGAGCAGACGCAAAAACCCTCGTGCTATTTGACGAGGGCTGAAATCAGCGCCCTGCCAATTCTCGACGTGGCGCGGCTGCGCAACCGGTACCACGTGTCGCCGAGGTCGCCGTTCGCGGTGCCGGTGTGGCGTGGACGATCATCAAGCCTCAGCAATTCGTCCGCGGTTCCGTGCGCGAAGCGCTCCTTGTCCTGCGGCGAAAGGTCGCATCGCTGCAGGAATTCCATCCCGGCGAAATTGTCCTGGAACGGGTAGTCGACGGAGAACATCAGATTGTCCAGGCCCAGCATCGCCCGGGCGCAGTCGAACACCGGGACGTCGAAAACCCCACTGCTGGTGATGAAGACGTTTTCGCGCAAGTAGTAGCCGACGTTGTTGCGCATCGGCGCCGACTCAGATTCGGTTGCATCCAACCACCCGGCCATCGTCAGGCCGACATTGAGTCTGGTGAAGCAGAACGGAATCAGCTCCCCCATGTGCCCGACGATGATCTTCAGCTTCGGATGACGGTCGAACACGCCGGCGCAGATCAACCTGAGCAGGTGCGTTCCCGTTTCCACGGGCCAGCCCCAGGTCGGCACCAGCGCCGAATCGAAAGGCGCGTAGTAGACATCCGTCACTGGCGCAGGCGGGTCGGTGGGATGGATGTAGATGGGGACGCCCAACGCCTCCGCCTTGCCGAGAAGCACCTCGAATGACGGGTCGTCAAGGTAGCGCCCGTTGGTGTGCCCGTTGATCAGGGCGCCTTTGAAGCCGAGGTCGACCACCGCCCGCTGCAGCTCGTCGGCAGCGTGAGCCGGCGACTGGGTCGGCAGCATCGCAAAGCCCGCGAACCTGGCTGGGTGTGCAGCGACTGCTGCCGCCAACCAGTCGTTGACTTCCCGACAGACTGCGATCGCCAACTCGGCCTGGTCGTCGGCGAGCAGTTGGACGCCTGGCTGAACGTGCGAGAGGACCTGCACGTCAATCCCTGCGGCGTCCATCAGACGAATACGCTCGGCGCCGACGTCGCTGAGCCGGGCCCGGACGGGCTGGTACTTGCGCTGCAACGGCTCGGGGAACAACTCCCACACCCGTGGGTGCAGAAATGCCTCCTCCAACGCCACCACGCGTGAAACCGTTGGTGCGGGCATTATTTCGGCCTCGGCTTGGTCGCGATGACCACGTGGGTGCGGATGAACAACCTTTCGGTCCGGCGTCGACTACCTCCTGACCAAAATACTTTATTGGTCAATAGTCACCAGGCGCGGCCGCCGATCGTCAGCTCCTGGCGAGGATGACCGAAAGGGCCTGGCAAAGTTCGCGTTCAGGGTCAGCCGGAAATTGGTCTGTGCGCCAGCCGACGAAATCGTCGGGCCGGACCAGCACAGCTCCACCAGGCGCGAGCCCGGTGACCTGCGCCCATGCCCCGTCCGGGTCGACGGCATCGCCCGCGGACCCGATGCGGTGAACCGTGATCGGAACGCCGAGGATCGCCGACGCCGCCGCGGCGATCCCGATCCATCGGCCACCGTCGTCTCCGGTGAGCAACGTGAAACCAGGGCCGAGCAAGTCAAGCGTCGACACTCTCCGGCCGCCGTGCTGCACCCAGGCATGCGGGACCCGGGTACCGGTTTGGCCACGCAATTCGTCTACCAGCGACACAGCGTCCGGCCCAGTGGCAGCGGGTTGATCGGAAATGACTGCAGCCGAACGGTACTGGTAGCCGACCAGCAAGGAGAACATCGACGCCTCCTCCTCCGGCGGCAATCCCGGACCCTCGTCCTGGAGCCGGAGCAAGCCCACCGTTGGCCCGGTGAGCGACTGGCGAGCGGCGAACCGACCGACGGGATGCCGCTCGGCGTGGTAGCTGGCCAGCAACGCGACGCCGGCCGTCCCGTCCAGCACCGCGGCCAGCTTCCAGGCGAGGTTATGTGCGCTCTGGATGGCGGTGTTTGCTCCTCCGGCCTTGAACGGCGGCATGGTGTGTCCGCAGTCTCCGACGAGAAATACTCGCCCGCAATGGAATTGGTCGGCTACTTGCTCGTATGGCTGCCACGCCGCAGCCTCGATGATCTCGAGATCGATCTGTTCGCCGACGGCCTTGGTGAGCACTTCGGTGCAATACTGCGGGGTGAATTGCGCCGCGGTCTCCCCTTCGCCGGGGAAGTACGTGGTGATGAACATGCCAAGGTCGTCCTTGGCCACCAGGAATATGCCGTCCACGTCTGGATTTTTGATCTGCACGGCATCGCCATCGCTCAGGTGCGGGACGAATCTCCGCCAGGGGGCGCGGAAGTAGATGAACACGACGAAGATCGGCAATGCTCCGTATCCCGACGTTGTGACACCGAGCGATTCCCTGATCCCGCTGTGCACGCCGTCCGCGGCGATCAGGTAGTCGGCCCGGACAGTCTCGGACTCACCGGATTGCAGGTCGCGAAGCACCGCCGTCACGCCGGACTCGTCCTGCTCGAACGAGCACAAGTCCGTGCCATACCGCACTGCGCTGCCACGCCGACGGGTTTCGGCGAGCAGCATCGGCTCGAGTCTGCTCTGCGGGCAGTACTGCACGGCAGGCTCCGGGCTCAGCTGATCCAGGCCGGCGAAAAACGCGTCAATGTCAATGGCCAGCTTTTCTTCCGCGCTGTTCAGCGTCGGCTTGACGACCATGTCCGAAACTCGGTCGGCAACCGCGTGGACCTCGTCGCCCAGGCCCAGACCGCGGAGGATCTCCAAGCTGCGAAAGCTCAGATTGCGAGCCTTCGGGTAGATAAAGATCTCGCGCCGCTTTTCCACCAGCAGCGAACGGGCGCCGTGTTTAGCCAGCAGCGCCGAGGTTGCCAGGCCGCCGGCGCCGGCGCCAACGATCAGCACCGGGACATGCTTGACGATCATCGCCAATCCCTTCCATGCGGAACTAATCAGTTCCACCTAGACCCAGGGTGGCACCTTTGGCTGAGACGCGCAACTGCTAACGCGTCGCTGCGCCGGTGAGCGGCAAAATTACGTCTTCGAGCACCCGCCGGACGTACACTCGGTCGATCGGCCGCCCGGTCATCACCCGCAGCACGTTGAGGCCCAGGGCGACGTCGGGTATCAGACTCAGATCACGGCCGGCCGGTATCTCCCCGCGAGCCACCGCATGGTCGAGCACGGCTCGGACCACATGCCGCGGAGTGGACAGCACAAGGTCGTCCAAAGCAGCCGCCAGCACAGGATTGTGCATCGCTGCCGTCGCGACCCCGACAATTACCTGAATTGTGCTGACATCAGCCGCATCGAAGTCAGGTACGGCTGCGACCAGCGCCTCAATGTCGCCGCGAAGGGTGCCGGTGCTCGGCGGCTCGACGGGTCCCAGTCGCCGCCTCCAGTGGGCGATCGCATCGGCCACCACGACGGCCTTCGACGGCCAGCGACGATAAATCGCGGCCTTACCCACGCCGGCGCGGGACGCGATGTCGTCCATGCTCAACCGGTCGTAACCTTGTTCGGCCACACCAGCCAGCGCCGCATCGAGGATGGCTGCATCCAAGGACCGATCCAGGCGTCCCGGCCTTCGCGCCGAGCGCCGGGTCGGCGCCGGCTGGCCGCTCTCCAGCTCCATGTTCCGCCTCCTAGCCGATACGGATCCGTTCCGTGTAATGGTACCGTGCCCGCCTCAGCCGAAGCGCGCCAAGAACTCTTCGGCCGCGCCGACGGCACGCTCCCGGTCGGTCGACACCAAGCCGATGCGGGTGCGGCGATCCAGGATGTCGTCGACGGACAACGCGCCCTCGTGGGTGACGGCGTACTCGAACTCCGCCCGGATCACGTCGATATCGTCGGCCACCGGGTCGGCGGGTCGCTCGCAGGTGGCAGCAGCGATCACATTGGCTGCCTCAGCCCCGTAGCGAAGGACCAGCGATTCCGGCAGGCCCGCCATCGGCGCCGTGATCGACCCCGGGTTTGCCGGGGCGCCGACCAACGGCAGATTTCGGGTCCCGCACTTGGCGGCGTCGAGTCCTCGCAATTCGATCGCCCGGTCGAGCACGTCCTCGGCCATATGCCGGTACTCGGTCAGCTTGCCGCCGATCACGCTGATCACCCCCGACGGCGACTGGACGACGGCGTGGTCGCGTGACACGTCGGCGGTTCGGCCCGCTCCGGTGTCGATCAGCGGCCGCAATCCTGCGTAGGCACCAATCACATCGGCAGTATCCAGCGTGATGTCCAGCGCAGTGTTCGCCACGTCCAGCAGGAACGTGATCTCCCCCGACGTGGGTTGTGGCACATCGGGAATCGGTCCGGGCGCCTCCTCGTCGGTCAGCCCAAGGTAGACCCGCCCCAACTGTTCGGGCATAGCGAATACGAAGCGGTTGAGCTCACCGGGTATCGGAATCGTCAGCGCCGCAGTGGGATTGCCTAGCGACTTGGCGTCGAAGACGAGGTGGGTGCCGCGGCTGGGACGCAGCGTGAGCGAAGGGTCGATCTCCCCTGCCCACACCCCGGTGGCGTTGATGACGGCGCCGGCGGACATGTCGAACGATTCGCCGGTCCGCTGGTCGGTCAGCCGTAGCGAGGTGCCGGTAGCCTCGGATGCCGACGTATAGGTCAAGATCCGGGCGCCGTGCTGCGCCGCGGTGCGCGCGACGGCGGCGACCAGTCGGGCGTCATCGATCAGTTGTCCGTCGTAGGCCAGCAGGCCACCGTCGAGACCATCGCGCCGAACGGCCGGCGCCATGTCGATGGTGCGTTGCGCCGAAATACGTTGTGAGCCAGGCAAAATTGACCCGGGTGTGCCGGCCGTCTTACGCAATACGTCGCCGGCAAGAAACCCGGCCCGCACCAATACCCGCTCCATTCGGCCCATCGACGGTAGCAACGGGACCAGCTGCGGCATGGCCCGGACCAGATGAGGGGCGTTGCGCGCCATCAGGATTCCGCGTTCGACCGCGCTGCGCCGCGCGATCCCGACATTGCCGGTCGCCAGATAGCGCAGCCCGCCGTGTACCAGCTTGGAACTCCATCGACTGGTACCGAACGCCAGGTCGTACTTTTCGACCAGCGCCACGCGCAACCCTCGGGAGGCCGCGTCCAGGGCGATGCCGGTGCCGGTGATGCCGCCGCCGATCACGACGACATCGGTCGGCGCGCCGTCGGCCAGCGCGGCCAGGTCGGCGTCGCGGCGCGCCGCGTTCAGCGCAGCCGACGTCACGACAGATACCCGTTCAGTGAGTAGGCCAGTTCGGCCGCCAGCGCATCGGCATCCAGAATCGGGCGGACGATCTGGGCGGACTGAATCGTCGACTGGGTGATCAGCAGCACCATCGCGGCCAGTTTGCGGGGATCGCCGGACCGCACGCTGCCGTCGCGTTGGGCGGCCCGCACATCGTCGGCGAGGGCGCCGATCAGCATCTGCTGGCTACTGCCAAGCCGCTGGGCGATGTAGACCAGCGCCAACTCGGAGCGCAGTACCGCCATCACCAGGTTGTCGCCGCTGAGCCGCTCGGCGAGCGCGACCACCCGATCGACCAGCGCCTCGCGACCGCTTCCGCGCGCAGGTACCTCGCCCAACGCGGCGGTGATGCGCCTGGTCAGCAGCGCCGCCAGCACCGAGCGGGTGTCCGGCCAGCGACGATAGACGGTCGGACGGCTCACGCCCGCACGCCGCGCGATCTCTGCCAGCGTCACGCGCTCGACCCCGAAATCGATCACGCAGCTCGCCGCGGCGGCGAGTATTCGGTCACCGACGTCCACCGTGACGTTACTGATTGACAGCATATGTAATACTGTAACGCATGTCTGCCGACCTGCTGCCACCGATGAAGTGGAATGCCTGGGGCGATCCCGGCCAAGCCAAACCCCTCTCGGAGGGCATCCGCTCGCTGTTGGCCCAGGCCCTGGGCGTCACGGGGGCACCCGAGGTGGAGCTCGACGCCGAGCAGGTGCAACTGCGACCGTCGGAGTTGACGAGCGGCCACCGCGAGGCACTGGCCGCCATCGTGGGGCCGAACTACTGTCGCGTCGGCGACCGAGACCGGCTGTTGCACGCCGGCGGCAAGTCCACGCTGGATCTGCTGCGACGCAAAGACTCCGGCGCTCAGGATGCTCCCGACGCGGTGCTGCTGCCCGGCACCGAGGACGAGGTTGCCGCGATCCTGCGGTACTGCTCGAGCACGGCATCGCCGTCGTCCCGTTCGGCGGCGGAACCAGTGTGGTCGGCGGACTCGATCCCCTCCGCGGCGAGTTCAGCACGGTGGTGTCGCTGGATCTGCGACGCTTCGACCAGCTGCTGGACTTCGACGAGGTATCCGGCGAGGCCGAGTTCGGTGCCGGCGTCACGGGGCCACGGGCCGAACAGCTGCTCGGCGAGCACGGGTTTTCACTCGGGCATTTTCCGCAGAGCTTCGAATTCGCCAGCCTGGGCGGCTTTGCCGCGACGCGATCGTCCGGCCAGGATTCGGCGGGCTACGGCCGGTTCGACGACATGATTCGCGGACTGCGGGCGATCACGCCCGCCGGCGTGCTGGATCTGGGCCGTGCACCGCAGTCGGCGGCCGGCCCGGATCTGCGCCAGCTGGTCATCGGTTCGGAGGGCGTTTTCGGCATCATCACCCGGGTGCGGGTGCGGGTCCACCCCGCACCCGCAAGCCACCCGTTACGAGGCGTGGTCTTTTCCCGACTTCGCCACCGGCACTGCGGCGTTGCGCGCCGTCACCCAGACCGGCGCCGGCCCGACCGTGATCCGGCTTTCCGACGAAGCCGAGACCGGCGTCAACCTGGCCACCACCGAATCGATCGGCGAGAACACGATCACCGGCGGCTGCCTGGCGATCACCGTGTTCGAAGGCACACCGGCACACGCCGAGAGCAGGCACGCCGAAACCGCGGCGCTGATGGCCGCCCACGGCGGTACGTCGCTGGGCGAAGCCCCGGCGCGGGCCTGGGAACATGGCCGGTTCGGTGCGCCCTACCTGCGCGACGCACTGTTGGCCGGCGGCGCGCTGTGCGAAACCCTGGAGACGGCCACCGACTGGTCCAACGTCCCCGCGCTCAAGGCCGCTGTCACCGATGCCCTGACGGGCGCGCTGGCCGAATCCGGTACACCGGCGCTGGTGCTGTGCCACATTTCGCATGTGTATCCCACCGGCGCCTCGCTGTACTTCACCGTCGTCGCCGGGCAACGCGGCAACCCGATTGAGCAATGGCGCGCCGCAAAAACCGCCGCGTGCAACGCGATTGTGTCCTGCGGCGCGACGATCACCCATCACCACGCGGTCGGCGCCGATCACCGGGCCTGGATGCGCGACGAGGTGGGCGAGTTGGGCCTGCAGGTGTTGCGGGCAGTCAAATCGACACTGGATCCCGCGGGAATTCTCAACCCCGGCAAGCTGATCCCGTGACCACGCGCCGCGACGATGCAGAGCGCAGCGATGAGGTGGGGGCACCTCCCGCTTGCGGGGGAGAGCGGCGCAGTATGCCCCGCCAGATTGGCCGGGTGACGCTGCTGACCAATCCGGCGTCGGGACACGGAAACGCACCGCACGCCGCCGAAAAAGCGATCGCGCGACTGCAACAGCGTGGCGTCGATGTCGTGGCAATCGTCGGCAGCGACGCCGACCACGCACGTCGCCTGCTGCACGCCGCGGTCGACAAGGGTACGGATGCACTGGTCGTCGTCGGCGGTGACGGGGTGATCGCCGACGCATTGCAAGCTCTGGCGGGCACGGATACTCCGCTGGGAATCATCCCGGCCGGCACCGGCAACGACCATGCCCGTGAATTCGGTTTGCCGACAAAGGATCCCGTCGCCGCCGCCGACATTGTCGCCGATGGCTGGACCCAGACCATCGACCTCGGCCGGATTCGCGACCGCACGGGTGTCACCAAGTGGTTCGGCACCGTGGCAGCCGCGGGATTCGATTCACTGGTCACCGACCGGGCCAACCGGATGCGCTGGCCGCGCGGTCGGATGCGCTACAACCTGGCCATGCTCGCCGAGCTCTCACAGCTTCGGCTGCTGCCCTTCCGGCTGGTGCTTGACGGCCAGCGACGAGATCGCCACCGACCTGACACTTGCCGCGTTCGGCAACACGCGCAGCTACGGCGGCGGAATGCTGATCTGCCCCAACGCCGATCACACCGACGGCCAGCTCGACATCACCATGGTGCACTCGGCGTCGCGTACCCGGCTGATCCGTCTCTTCCCTACCGTCTACAAAGGCACGCACGTCAATCTCGACGAGGTGACAACAGCGCGCGCGGCATCCGTCGACGTGGACTCGCCGGGCATCAACGTGTACGCCGACGGCGATTACGCATGCGCGCTCCCCGCCCAGATCTCCGTGGTGCGAGGCGCCCTGCACCTGCTGCGGCGGGTTAACCCACTCCCCGGCTGAGCCAGGAAACCTCGGCGCCGTCACCGCCGTCGCGGTAGGCCTCGAGCGCGTCATCCCAGGCCGTACCCAACGCCGAATCCAGCTCGGCGGCCAGCGCGTCAGCGCCGGCGGCCATCATCGACCGCAACCGCATCTCCCCGATCATCACGTCGCCGTTGGCGCTCATCGCTCCACCCCACAGTCCCAGCTGCGGCGTGTGGCTGAACCGGTGTCCGTCGACACCGGCGCTGGGGTCCTCGGTGACTTCAAACCGCAACACCGACCAGGAACGCAATGCGTTCGCCAACCGGGCGCCGGTGCCCACTGGGCCGACCCAATTGGTGACCGCGCGCAATTGCCCGGGCATCGCCGGTTGCGGGGTCCACTTCAGGTTGGGCTTGGCGGCCAGGGTCGACGCCAACGCCCACTCGACATGCGGACATACCGCGGCGGGCGAGGCATGGATGTAGACCACGCCTGTCGTCGCGTCAGCGAACTGGTTCGACGCACGCATCTGCTGCTCCTTCGGCTCCACGAGGGACGTCTTCCCCAACGGCCTGGTGAACCCGACGAGCAGGTAAATGTTGTGCCTTGCGTGTCTATTGTGCCCTCGTGAGACCTATGTTGCGCTAGTGCGAGTTGTGAGCAGCCAATACGCTGTCCGAGAGCGCCGGCCACAGCGGCAGCGCCCAGTCGCCGAAATCGCGGTCGGTGAGCACCACCAGCGCCAGCTTCGCCTGCGGATCCGCCCAGATCAGCGTGCCCGATTGGCCGAAATGGCCGTAGCTGCCCGGCGAGTTGTTCGTGCCGGTCCAATGCGGTGATTTGGCGTCCCTGATCTCGAAGCCGAGCCCCCAATCGTTGGGCCGCTGAACCCCGTAGCCAGGCAAAACACCGTCAAGGCCGGGAAACTGCACGGTGATCGCCTCGGCGTGCATCGCAGCGGACACCGTCGCGGGGCTCAGCAGGTCGGCGGCGAAGGCCGCCAGATCCGTGACCGTCGACGTCGCCCCGGAGCCGGCAGCCTGCGCGCCGCCGTCGAGGCGGGTGGCGGTCATCCCCAGCGGTTCGAACACCGCCTCGGTGAGGTAGCGACCGAACTCGATCCCGGACGCCTGCTGCACGGTCTCGGCCAGTACCGCGAAGCCGTAGTTGGAATACATCCGGCGGGTGCCGGGCTTGGCCAGTGTCTGTGCGGAGTGCATCGCCAATCCCGAGGCATGCGCCAGCAGATGCCGGACCGTCGACCCGGGCGGCCCGGCCGCGGTATCGATGTCCACCGCGCCTTCTTCGATCGCAATCTGAGCGGCCCGCGCCACCAGGAGCTTGGTCACCGACGCCAACGCGAACTGCCGTTCGGTATCGCCGTGGCTGGCCAATACGCCCGAGGGTCCGACCACCGCGGCGGCCGCGGCCGGTACCGGCCAGTCGTCGAGTGCATCAAGTGCGGCCATCGCGCAGGAGCCTACCGACCAAGCACTAGGTTGGTGGGCATGAGTCAACTAGTGCGCGGAGTGATTTCACGCAAAAAGGGCGAACCCGTCGAGTTGGTCGACGTCGTCATCCCCGATCCCGGTCCGGGCGAGGTCGTGGTCGACGTCACCGCGTGCGGGGTGTGCCATACCGACCTGACCTACCGCGACGGCGGCATCAACGACGAATACCCCTTCCTGCTCGGCCATGAGGCCGCCGGCACCGTGGAAGCCGTTGGCGCAGACGTGACCGCGGTCGAACCGGGCGATTTCGTCGTCCTGAACTGGCGAGCGGTGTGTGGCCAGTGCCGGGCCTGCAAACGCGGCCGCCCGCAGTACTGCTTCGACACCTTCAACGCCGAACAGAAGATGACGCTCACCGACGGCACCGAGTTGACTCCGGCGCTCGGGATCGGGGCGTTCGCCGAGAAGACGCTGGTGCACGCCGGCCAGTGCACCAAGGTCGATGCCGCGGCCGACCCGGCAGTGGCCGGATTGCTGGGCTGCGGGTTGATGGCAGGCCTCGGTGCGGCGATCAACACCGGCGCGGTGAATCGCGACGACACCGTCGCGGTGATCGGTTGCGGGGGCGTTGGCGATGCGGCAATCGCCGGGGCGGCGCTGGTCGGCGCCCGACGGATCATCGCCGTCGACACCGACAACACCAAACTGGACTGGGCCCGCAAGTTCGGCGCCACCCACACCGTCAACGCTCGCGAATTGGATGTCGTCAAGACGGTTCAAGACCTGACGGACGGCTTCGGCGCCAACGTTGTCATCGACGCGGTCGGGCGCCCGGAAACCTGGAAGCAGGCGTTCTACGCCCGCGACCTCGCCGGAACCGTTGTGCTCGTGGGCGTTCCGACACCGGATATGCGCATCGACATGCCGCTGATCGACTTCTTCTCCCACGGTGGGGCGCTGAAGTCGTCCTGGTACGGCGACTGCCTGCCCGAACGCGACTTCCCCACCCTGACCGACCTCTACCTGCAGGGGCGGTTGCCGTTGGAGAAGTTCGTCTCCGAACGCATCGGCCTCGGCGACATCGAGGAGGCGTTCCACAAAATGCACGACGGCAAGGTGCTGCGCTCGGTGGTGATGCTGTGATGCTGAACATCGAACGCATCGTCACCCACGGCACCTTCGAACTCGACGGTGGCAGTTGGGAAGTCGACAACAATATCTGGCTGGTCGGCGACGACTCCGACGTCGTGGTCTTCGACGCCGCGCACACTGCGGCGCCGATCGTAGCGGCCGTCGACGGGCGAAACGTGGTGGCGGTGGTGTGCACGCACGGCCACAACGACCACGTGACGGTAGCCCCCGAACTCGGCGACACGCTCGACGCGCCGGTACTGCTCCACCCCGGCGACGATGTGCTGTGGCGGATGACTCACCCGGACAAGAACTTTCGCGCAGTGTCCGACGGTGACACGCTCAGCGTCGCCGGCACCGAATTGCGCGCGTTGCACACCCCGGGACACTCCCCTGGCTCGGTGTGCTGGTATGCCCCGGAACTGGATGCCGTATTCAGCGGAGACACCCTGTTCTCCGGTGGGCCCGGCGCCACCGGGCGATCGTTCTCCGACTTCCCGACCATCCTTGCATCGATCTCCGGCCGGCTCGGCACCCTCCCCGCCGACACCGTCGTCTACACCGGCCACGGCGACACCACCAGCATCGGTGACGAGATCGTGCACTACGACGAATGGGTGGCCCGAGGGCACTGATCACCCGAAGGGCGCTACCCGCCCTCGAGGATTCTGCGTTTCTCGGCCTCGAACTCCGCGTCGGTCAGGGCGCCGGAATCCCGCAGCGCCGCCAGCGTTTTGAGTCGTTCCAGCCGAACACCCTCGTCACTGGGCTCGTGCGCCGCGCTGGTCACCGTTGGCTTCATCACCGGCGCAATCGGAAACTCGTAGTCGGGCGCCCCCGCGACCGCGGCGGCCGCCGCCTTGCGGCGAGACCGGCCTAACCACTTCGAGGCCACAATCAACCCGACCAAGCCCGCAACGAACATGCCGACGAACACCCACACCAGAGAACCGAGCGGACTCGAGTGGCCGAAGGCGAGCCGCGGGTCGATGAAACCGTTGACTTTGCCGTCGGTGGTGATGTTGTAGGTGCCGTCGGCGCGGACCTGGGCCACCCAGACCCGCACATGCGCGTCGTTGTTGACTGTCGTTGTGCTGCCGATGTTTTCGGTCAGCGCTGGCTGCGCCACACCGTCGGGCGGGACGATCGTGACGCCCATCGGCGGAACGGGCAGGCCGCCCCCGTTCGGGCCGCTGATCACCACGGTGTGCAGGCTGATCGTCACCTCGCCTCGGGGCAGGTGCAAACTGGCCGAACCGGGGACCGGCACTTCCCCGTAAGCGTCATAGTCGTCGAGGAAGAACGCGTTGAGCACCAGGGTGATTATGAAACCCGGGACCGCCAGGACCATCATCGCAATGGCAACAGTTCGCGAGAATTTCGCGGGCCCTCCGCCGCTCATCTGTGCAGTGTGTCACCGCCAGAGCCAAAACGCACACTAGAATCAGGCGCCGAAGAACAAGGGAGACGGCCGGATGGCAAACAATCTCGACGCGACCGTGCCCGATCTGAGCGGAAAGCTCGCCGTCGTCACCGGGTCCAACAGCGGCCTGGGGTTCGGGTTGGCGCGACGGCTGTCCGCGGCGGGCGCCGACGTCGTCATGGCGATCCGCAACCGCGCCAAGGGTGAGGCCGCGATCGACGAGATTCGCGCGACGGTTCCCGACGCACGCCTGACCATCAAACCCCTCGATCTGTCGTCGTTGGCCAGCGTCGCCGCCCTGGGCGAGCAACTCAACGCCGACGGGCGTCCGATCGACGTCCTGATCAACAACGCGGGCGTGATGACGCCGCCGACACGCGAGACCACCGCCGACGGATTCGAATTGCAGTTCGGCAGTAATCATCTCGGACACTTCGCCTTGACGGCACACCTGCTGCCGCTGTTGCGGGCCGCCGACGGCGCCCGTGTCGTTTCGCTGAGCAGCATCGCGGCTCGGCAAAGCGGACGGATCCACTTCGACGATCCGCAATTCGAGAAGTCCTATTCGCCGATGCAGGCCTACGGACAATCGAAGCTGGCGGTGCTGATGTTTGCCCGCGAGTTGAATCGTCGCAGTCGCGATGCCGACTGGGGCATCGTTTCCAATGCTGCCCACCCCGGGTTGACCAAGACCAACCTGCAGATCAGCGGCCCGTCGCACGGCCGCGCAAAGCCGTCGGCGATGCAACGGCTCTACACGCTGTCGTGGCGCCTGGCGCCGTTTCTGTGGCAGGAGATCGACGAGGGGATCCTTCCCGCCCTCTATGCGGCAACGTCCCCGCACGCCGAGGGCGGCGGCTACTACGGGCCACGTGGCATCTACGAGGCCGCCGGCGGCGGCGTAACACCCGCCAAGGTGCCCGCGCCCGCCCGAGACGATGCCGCCAGTCGGCGACTCTGGGAAATCTCCGAGCAACTGACCGGGATCAGCTACCCCACATCTCACTGACAGACCTCAACGGACGCGCCGCGCAGTTTGGAGTCGTCGCCACTGCGGGTAGTCACCGAATTGTGCCGATAGGCGAGCACAATCTCGCCGGGACGGAGAATTATGAGCGCGGACGAAAAGGACCAGACCGGTACCAAAGACACGCCTGAACTGAGCGAGGAAGGCAAGGAGGAGGTCCGCCGAATTCAGGCGGCCTACGACGATGACCGGCCGACGGCGGTATTGCCCGGTACCGATAACACCATCACCGGTGTCGCGGTCAGCGAATGGCTGGATGACGACGGCAACCCGAAATTCGGTAAGGAAAAGCAGCAAGAAAAGGAAAACAGCAAGAAGACGCCGACTAGCGATAGCCGGGCTCCGGCTGTGGGAAGAACCGCGGACCGAAAGGCCCCCGCGGGAATCGCCGCCGGTCGGGTGGCTCTGGCGCCTGCGTAGTGGTGGTCGCGGTCGTCGTCGTCGTGGGGGCTTTGCTGGTGGTAGTTGTCGTCGGCGTCGGCGTTTCGCTGGTTGTCGACGGCGGCGTTCCGGTATCCGACTCGGTCGATGACGGTGGGCTGCCGGTAGGCGCCTGGGTGTTTGCGGAGTCCGATGGACCGGGATTTTGGTTGCTAGGCGCCAGTGTCGTGCTCACGCCAGGTGTCGGCGTGCTCGGCGCGTTGCCAGAGGTGTGCAGCAAAGTGACCATGACTCCGGCGCCGATGGCCAGCACCGCAAGCGCCGTGCCGACCGCTACCACCACGGGGCGGCGATACCATGCGTCGGCGGCGGTCACGCCCGGCTGCGAAGCCAGATCCGCCCTGGCTTGCGGGCCCGCAGAAGTCAGCGCGCCAATACCCGCTTCATCCGAGTACTCACCGGCGCGAAGTGGCGTGATGCCGGTGTCATCCCCTGCCTCAGACCAGGCCAGCGCGGGTGCGGAGACGGCATCGCCAGCGACGTCGGAGATTATCGTCGTATCCGTGATCGATCCGGCCGCGGTGGGTGCCAACGCGGTCTCGCCGTCGGCTAGGCCGCGTGCGGCCCGAAGCGCCGCGCCAACCGCGGCGGTCAGGTGCGGCCGCGGCGCGGTGATGACCAAGGAGCCCGACTGTTCCGACAATGTCCGTGTGACCAGTGGGATACTGGCCCCCCCACCCACCGACGCGACCGCCGCCAAATCTTCTAGACGAATTCCATTGCGCTGCAATATGTTGTGGAAAAAACCAGTGAAGCCATCCAGCGGCTGCCGGATCGCGTCGTCGAGTTCGTCCCGGGTCAGCCGGATCTCACCCCGGTAGCCGGGCACATCGACGGTCAGCTCGGTCGCGGTGGTCGACGAGAGCCGTTCTTTGGCGTACCGGCACGCGCTGCGCAGCCGAGTCAAGGAGCCGATCGCCGACGTTGTCGACGTGTCGAACGAACCCGCCGAGGACAGAACGGAGACGACGTGGGTCAGCAGCGCCTGGTCGATCCGGTCGCCGGAGAACTCGGCGTGCCGCACGGCGGGGGCGATGGCCTGGTAGCCGTTCGCGGCGTCGACCAGGGTGAGAGTGGTTCCGGAGCCGCCGAAATCGCAGACAGCCACGATTCCGCGGCTCGGCACTCCCGGGTTCGCCTGTAAGGCGAGCAGCGCTGCCATTGAGTCGGGCAGCAGAGCCAATCGCCCACGCGACCATTCGGACACCCGGCTCAACGCGACCCGCAATGCGTCGACCGCTGCCGGGTCCCAGTGCACGGGATGGGTGACGGCGACCGCATCCGGCAGTGCTCCCCCATCGATGGCGGTATATGCCAGCGCCCGCAGTGCGTCGGCAACCAGCGTCTCGCTGCGATGCGTGGTGCCGTCGGCGGCCACGATGGCGGCCGGATCGCCCACCCGGTCCACGAAATCGGTGATCACCAGACCGGGCTCGTTGAGCTTCGGGTTCTCCGACGGCACGCCCACTTCGGCTGGGCGTCGCCGATACAGCGTCAACACCGGCTTGCGGGTCACCGCCCGATCGGCGGTGACCGCCGCCAGGTTGGTGGCCCCCACCGAGAGGCCTAAAGCCAACCGTTCTCCGTCAGCCATGTCGTCTCATTCCGCGCATCGGCCACCAACTTATCGCCCGTCTCGGTCCTGCCGGGCAACCACCGTCACCGGCGGCGCTTCAGCGAATCGTGCCGACCCCCGCGATCAGCGGCAGGTCGAGCGGAGTAACCCAGCCCGGGGACAGCTCGTTGACGGCCGGAACCGCGTTGAGCGCCCGCATTCCGGTGGCCAGGCATCCGGCCGCGGCCGCGTCCCGTCCAGATCCGTCGGTGAACCGAAACGCGGTCTCCTGAGAGATGCTCGGCGTGCCCTCGATGTCGACGCGATAGACGTCGTCCTTGGTGCCGGCGGGCCAGTCCGGTGCCGCGTCGAGACCGATGCGATTGACGTGCTCGAGCTGGATGCGGGTCTGTCCTTGGTAGACGCCATTGATGGTGAACCGGACCGCGGCGACGTGTCCCGGCGGGATGATGCCCTTGGCCGTCTTGCGCTCGTCGGGGGTCACCCACTTGTCCCATGTCGTGGTGATCTCGTCGAGCATGATGCCGGCGGCGTGGGCGATCATCGGCACGGTGCCGCCCCAGGCGAAGATCAGCACGTCACGGTTTTCCAGCATCGGGCGGAACTCGGGCTCGCGTCCGATGCCCATTTCGACTTCGTAGTCACCTTCGTAATTGGTGTAGTCCAGCAACTCCGATGCCCGGACCGTCCGCACCTCCGAGCACAAGCCCATCAGCGTCATCGGGAACAAGTCGTTGGCGAAGCCGGGGTCGATGCCGGTGGTGAAGCAGGACGACTCGCCCTGCTCGCACGCCTCGGTGATCGGCTGAATCCACTGCGGGGGGTTGAGATGCATGGTCGGCCAGACCCACGGCGTCATCGCGGTCGAGCACACGTCGATGCCCGCGCGCAGAAACCGCGTCATCAAGGCGATGTTGTCGTCGGCGTGCGCCGCGGTCGGGCCGTAATGCACCAGCGCATCGGGCTGCAGGGCGATCAGCGCGTCGACGTCGTCGGTGGCGGTCAGCCCGATCGGCACGGACAACCCGCAGATTTCGCCGACGTCGCGGCCGACCTTCTGCGGGTTGTTGACGCCGACGCCGACCAGTTCGAACTGCGGATGTTTGACGATCTCGGCGATCACCATCCTGCCGACGAAGCCGGTACCCCACACCACAACCCGTTTAGCCATACGCCACCTTCCCATCGACGATCCCCGGTTCACCCTAGGCGGGCCGGCCATCGTTCGGGCCAGACTGGCGACTGTCGTCGATCAGCGGGCTCGTCGGCGCATCCCGAACGTCATGCGCTCGATCAGTCGATCGCGCAGTGCCACGGTATGCAGCAGCACCGCCGAGATGTGCGCGGCGATCGCCGCCAACAGCAGATACGCGGCGACCGAATGAGCTTGGCGCAGAAGCCAAAACAACTGCGCATCGAACGGTGCGATCCGAGGGAGCCGAAGCGAGCCGAACACCACCACCGGCCCCCCGGCCGCTGAGAGCATGGCCCAACCGAGCAGCGGCTGAACCAGCAACAGCGCATACAGCGACACCTCGGACGCCAGCACGACTTTGCGTTCCAGCGCACCCACAGTAGACGGCAGCGGCGGCGCGCGATGGGTCAGCCGATTGACCACGCGCACCAACACCACGATCAGGATGGTCGCGCCCAGTGTCTTGTGCAGTGTGACCAGCCCGGCGTATCGGCTGACCGAATTCACCATGACGAATCCGATGAACAGGGCGGCGAACACCAAAGCGGCCGTCAGCCAATGCAAGACTCTGCTCAGCCGGGTGTAACGGCCGGGCCCGGACACCTCGGTCACAGCGTGGTCTCCCCCGTGCGGCGCCGATAAGACGCGGCGTAAACGGCCGACCGCGCGCTGAGCAACGGGTCGTCGGAGGGCTCGATACCGGGCGGCAACACCAGCGGATCGAAGTTGATATCGCGCGCATTGCCTTTCGCGTCAGCTTCGACCGAGTCGAGCGTGAGCAACCCGGCGTCGACGGTGCGGCGATCGGCAGGCCACGGCAGGGTCGCGTCGTGCGTCGGATCCTCTCGTGTGCCGACGGTCAGCAGCAGACGCCAGCGCAACGGGCCGGCCCGCAACTGCCGGACGAGCGGATCGAAAAGCGCGTTGGTTCCCGACGACGGCGGCAGCGCTTGCTGCAGCGGAGTCAGCGACCACCGCACTGGTACTCGCACACCAGATTCACTGACCAGGTAGAAGGCGTTCAGCCCGCGGTAGACGCTGTCGGCGAAACCGGGTGTCGGCGGATGCTGCTTGACGATAGTCATGGCGCGCGCTGTTTCCGGATGAGCGGCGAGGAACAGTGCCATCGCCGACGGATCGGGCTTGCCTGTGCCGGGAACAACGGCTGAGGCGATCAGCCGGTCATAGAAGTTCTGCGGCGAATTATCAAGGAAGACAGGAAGGTTCAGCGTCGCCATCCGCCACTGCCGGCTGCCCGGGAATCCGAATGCCAGGCCGAGTCCGCGCACCGCCGTCGGCACGTCAGCGATATGCGGGTTGCCCCCGGCCAGTGAGAATCGGCCGAGCACCGGCGTGCGGCCGGGCGCAAACACCGCAGCCTTCGACAACCCCCTACCGTTGCCGTTGCTGTCGAACCAGCCGGCGACGGCCACCCCCTTGGCGTGGTTCTTGCGGAACCCGGGTTGCCGGCCGAAAACTTTGGCGAAACCGTCGAGGAAAACCTGCGGCGTCAACCGTGACGGGCCGATCCAGTTGTTCGCGGTCAGCAACGCGGCCACGTCGGCCGCCAGGAAGGCTCCCACCGCGGCGGCACCGCGTAGGACATCGCGCCGCCCGGGACGCGCTGTGCCCCAGCGTCCCGGGCTCTCGGGCGGTTCGGTCATCAATCAGCTCCCTGGATGCTCGTCGGCCACAGCGTTTCACTGTCTCCTACGACAATTATTGGGCATCGGTTCAATTGCGGCACAACGGAATCTGGCTTTCAGGAAAAGAAACGAAAACCAACCCACGCGGCTGGCCGGAGTGACACCATGTTGCGGGGAGATGACCATGACCAACCAATCGTCGACAACGCCGCGCCGGGTCGGGCGCCGATCGGCAGCGTCGATCTTTTCTGCGGCCATGACCGCGTTCGCGACCACGGTGGGGCTCTGCGGGCCGGCAAACGCCACCGGCCCGCAGTCTCAGGTGACCTATCAGCTGAGTGGTAGCGCCCCGGTGGCCGACTACCTCTCGTATCAGACGGCGGCCGGCCAAACACAGCAGGCCCAGGTGCCGTTGCCCTGGAAGACGCAGTTCAACGTCATCGGTAACAAAGTGTTCGTCATCAGCGCGCAAAGCCCGGGCTCGATCACGTGCACGATCCTGCTCGACGGCCAGGTGGTCAGCCAAGCGACTGCGAACGGGGCACCTGCACGCACCGTCTGCTCGCACTGACATTGCGAGCAGCGCAGCGCATTTCGAGCGGCGCAGGCGAATCAGGAACCGGTGTCAGCCGGTGTGCGTGGTTTCGGTGGTGGATAGACCACGCGTGCAATGCTCGCCGACAGCCAGCCGATAGCCCACCCACCGAAGAACACCGCAAACGTGTGCCGGGTGGTATCGCCGGCGTGGGTGAACACCGCCGCCAGGATGACGGCCCAGACGACTGCGCAGCCGATGCTATAGGTGGTGTATGTACGAGATCTCTTGTGCAACAGACGGATTCGCTCAATCAGCCCCGATCCAACAGTGGTATCCGGACGCGCAGCGGAAGCTTGTCTTCGCCGTGGGTGTCGTCCAGCATGGCGATCAACTCCTGGCCGTAGCGGCGGCGCCAAGCCGCCGGGTACCACCGCAGGACGCGCTTAGCGTCGCGGGGATTCATTGCGCCCATCCTGGGTTGGGGACATGCAACGCGATCCCGAGCCGGCGAGCGCCTTCGGCCGCAATCGCCCCGAGGCTGCGTACCGCGGTGGCCAGTTCGGCCCGTCCTGCGGCGGTCAACTGTATGGGCGCCGCCGCTCGTCGTGGCCCGCCGGTTCGATCAGGCCATTTTCCTCCAGCGCGGTGATCGCTCCGTAAAGCGTTCCCGGCCCCAGCGTCACGCCGGCGAACCGCTCGATATCGCGTGCCAGCGCGTAGCCGTGCTTGGCGCCGGAGGCCAGGCTGGTCATGATCAGAATGCCCGGGTCATTTCGTCTGCCTAGCTTCCGGGCTGCTCCCGAACCGCGCGCTATAGCTGCCGACTTTACTACGTTAAGCGTAGTACGCCAAGCGTATATGATCAGACCGTGTCCGCACCAGAAACCATCGCCTGCCTGGGCTCGAGCACCACCGCCGCCAAAGGGACCTTCAACTGGATCGATGAATTGGCAGACGACCGCAAAACGCCCGGTTCCGATTCGTCAACTTCGGCGTAGGTGGCGATCTGTCGGTCAATATCGCCAAGCGGCTCGATCCAGTACTGCGCGTAGCGCCGGATCGGGTCATCGTTCTGATCGGGACCAACGACATCCTGGCGACTGTCTTCCCGAATTTCCGACGATTCGCCCGCGCCTGGAAACGGTAACTGAAGAGCCCTCGCCGATCGCTTTCAAGGGCAACCTCGAACTCATCACCCACGGCTGCGCCAGGAAACCTCGCCACGATCGCGCTGAGTTCGCTGTCGCCCATCGGAGAAGCGCCCGCGATCCGACGACGCGTTCCAGGCGCGGCTCAACGAGCTCGTTGCCGCCTACAACCGCATCATCGGCGACGTGCGCAGAGCAGCGGCGCGTACTACATCCCGTTCTTTACGAACGCTTCCGGGACCAACTCGACCCTCTCGCGGTCGTCAAACCCTTTAACCGGTTCTCCTTCGCCGCGTTCTACCGCGACTACCTGTTCCGCGAAATGATCCTGCGACGCACTTTCGATCGAGATCTCACAACGAAATGGCTGGGAATTCCACATCGACGGCATTCACCTCAACACCAGGGGTGGCCGCATCCTGACCGAAGTCGTGCAGCAGTTCCTTGACTCGCCTCGAAGGAGGCCGCGAGCGGTTTAGGCTCGCGCCTGTAGCCCGCTCAACGACGAGGACGGTCGACATGGGCATTGCGACTCGGGTGAACGGCACGGCGCCACCCGAGGTTCCGCTCGCCGACATTGAACTCGGCACATGGGACTTCTGGGCACTCGACGACGATCTGCGCGACGGGGCGTTCACCACGCTGCGGCGCGAAGCGCCGATCTCGTTCTGGCCGGAGCCCGTGCAGGAAGGTTTCCAGAAAGGCGCCGGGCATTGGGCACTGACCGGACTCGACGATGTGTTCTACGCCAGCCGTCACCCCGAGATCTTCAGCTCCAGTCCCAACATCACCATCAACGACCAGACGCCGGAGGTATCCGAGTACTTCGGCTCGATGATCGTGCTCGACGACCCGCGCCACCAGCGGCTGCGATCGATCGTCAGCAGGGCCTTCACCCCGAAGGTGGTAGCCCGCATCGAGGCGTCGGTGCGCGAGCGAGCCCACCGGCTGGTCGCGTCGATGATCGCGGCTCATCCCGACGGCCAGGGCGACGCAGTCAGCGAGCTTGCCGGGCCGCTGCCGTTGCAGGTCATCTGCGACATGATGGGCATCCCCGAGCAGGACCATCAGCAGATATTCCACTGGACAAACGTCATCCTCGGCTTCGGCGATCCCGATCTGACCACCGAATTCGATGATTTCCTCCGGGTTTCGATGGAGATCGGCGCCTACGCCAGCGCGTTGGCGGAGGATCGCCGCGTCAATCACCACGACGATCTGACGACGAGCCTGGTGGAGGCCGAGGTCGACGGCGAGCGGTTGACCTCGGCCGAGGTCGCGTCGTTTTTCATCCTGCTGGCGGTCGCCGGCAACGAGACGACCCGCAACGCGATCAGCCACGGTCTGCTCGCCCTGACGCCGCTACCCCGAGCAGCGGCAGAAGTGGTGGGCCGACTTCGACGCCGTATCGCACTCGGCCGTCGAAGAGATCGTGCGATGGGCCTCACCGGTGATCTACATGCGACGCACGCTCACCCGCGACTTCGAGCTGAGTGGGACGAGGATGGCGGCCGGGGACAAGGCGACGCTGTGGTACTGCTCGGCCAACCGCGACGAGTCGAAGTTCGCCGACCCGTGGAGGTTCGACGTAACCCGCGACCCGAATCCACACGTCGGATTCGGCGGCGGGGGTGCGCACTTCTGCCTGGGTGCCAACCTGGCTCGTCGCGAGATCCGGGTCATGTTCGAGGAACTGAGCCGTGAGATACCCGACGTCGTCGCTACCGACGAGCCTGCGCGATTGCTGTCGCCGTTCATCCACGGCATCAAGACGCTGCCGATCGCCTGGACGCCGCCGGGTTGATTCCGGCCCATTCCGCCGAACTCTGCTACGTCAGGACCTTATAGTCGGCCCAAGCCGGCGGGCGGCAGGAAACGGAGGAACCCCGTGAAGACCCCGAAGATTGTGGCAGTCGGCGCGACGCTGGCCGCGTCCGCGATGGTCCACGCACCGGTCGCCGCAGCCGGCATGCAGATCGGCAACTACGAGGACCACACGCCGAGGGATCCGGGTCACTCCTGGCTCTGGTCGGTCCGGGAGTGCGGCACGAACCAGCTCGTCGACACCACCGACTGCGTCCACGTGGGCGCCATTCCGCGGCCCAACGGGCAAGCAACACCGTGGAACGCCGATGCACACCTGGTCAACGGTCGCTACACGATGGTCGTCGACGTGCCTGACGGCGTGCGCTGCACGGTGTACTTCCTGCCGTCGCACGACACCTACTCGTGGGACATGGTGACGTTACAAGGTTCTGTGGACTCGGTTTTCGACGCCGGCTGTGGCGGCGCACCGGGCGGCACGGTGTCATACCCGTTCACGCTCGTGCGTTTCTAGCCGCCCCGGGTCGGCCGCGGTGACGGGGCGTGGGTAAGCAAGGTCCGACCGATGCGGCCGAATCTCGTTGTCTTGCAGACTATGTGCGGCATGGATGATCGGTCTTAGCCGACCGGCACCGCAGAGTCGATGAAGAGCTCGCCCCATTCGTGACGAGCCGCCGACTGAGCATCGGTGGAGATGTGCGCGGAGTACTCACCGCCGTCGGCCAGATGCACCAGCGCCCAGGCCATCGCGAACACCGGCATCCTGTGACGTTGTGCAGCGCCGAGCAACTCGTGGAAAGCTGCCTCCGAAGGGCACCGGCGAAGGCCGATGAGAATGCCCTTCGCGGTGTCGAGGATGCGTCCACCGTGCAACTCTGTCGTCATAACGTACGTACCTCCTGTAGAGCATGCGAACATCCGTGCTCCACGCGGGAACGACAAATCTCCTGCCGATGTGGATAATTCGCGAGCCGGATCCGCAATGGATCCCTGTGCCATGATTTGCGCCCGCCCCGGTTGGCGCCAGGCCACCGTCGAAATCGGTATGCAGCTGTGATCGTCCTGGTACACACCCACCGCGAATACGACCACACGGTAATGGTATTCGCTTGTTCCCCCCCGGCGGCACGTTAAGCGACGCTAACCGGCAAAAGGCGACATCTGTGTCCCTTCGAACACACAACGTGGAAGTTGACCGGTTCGTACAGCATGATGTGCTGGTGTTCGGGCTTGTCGTCATCGTTGTGCTGTTCGCCATTGTGATCGTGGGGACGGTGTTGGGGCGGCGCTACCGCGTGGGCCCGCCGGTGTTGCTCATCGGGCTGGGCGCACTGCTCGGTTTGATCCCCCAGTTCGGCCACGTTCGACTCGACGGTGAAATCGTGCTGCTGCTGTTCCTGCCGGCAATCCTCTATTGGGAGAGCCTGAACACGAGCTTTCGCGAGATCCGCGCCAATTTGCGCGTCATCGTTTTGCTCAGCGTCGGTTTGGTGATCGCCACCGCGGTAGCGGTGTCCTGGACTGCGCGGGCGTTCGGAATGGAGTCACACGCCGCTTCGGTTCTCGGCGCCGTGCTCTCCCCGACTGACGCCGCCGCCGTCGCCGGCCTGGCGAAGCGGTTGCCACGCCGCACCCTCACCGTGTTGAAAGCGGAAAGCATCATCAACGACGGGACCGCGCTCGTCCTGTTCGGCGTGAGCGTTTCGGTCGCGATGGGCGGCGCACCCGTCGGCCCGGCGGCCTTGACCGTCCGATTCATCCTCTCCTACCTCGGCGGCATCGCCGCCGGGCTACTGGTCGGCGGAGTTGTCACGCTCGTCCGTCAGCGACTCGACGCGCCGCAGGAGGAAGCCGCCCTGAGCCTGCTGACGCCGTTCGCCGCGTTCTTGCTCGCCGACGCGATTGATTGCAGCGGTGTCGTCGCTGTCCTGGTGTCTGCTCTGGTGCTCGCCTACGTCTCGCCGCGGGTGATCCGGGCTCGGTCGCGACTGGTGACATTCGCGTTCTGGGACATCGCGACATTCCTGATCAACGGCGCGCTGTGGGTGTTCGTCGGAGTCCAGATCCCCAGCGCGGTGCGCGGAATCTCCCGGGTCGACGGCGGCGTTCAACACGCCGTGGTTCTGGCTCTGGCCGTCACCGGCGTCGTCGTGGTGACTCGTTTTGTCTGGAGAGAATTCACCACGGTGTTTATTCGTACCGTGGACCGGCGCGAGGCCCAGCGCGCCCGTCGGGTGGACTGGCGCCAGCGCGCCGTTACCGGCTGGGCCGGGTTCCGCGGAGCAGTGTCGCTCGCCGCAGCAATAGCGGTCCCGATGACCACTCACGGCGGCACGCCGTTCCCGGATCGCAGCCTGATCGTCTTCGTCGTGTGCTTCGTCATTCTCACGACCGTCCTTGTCCAGGGCAGCACGTTGCCGGCCGTAGTTCGATGGGCTCGGATTCCCGAAGACGTGGCCCACGCTGACGAATTGCGACTAGCCCGTTGTGAGGGCGCACAAGCCGCCCTCGACGCGCTGCCGTTGGTTGCCGCAGAACTCGGTGTCAGCGAGGAGCTACAGAACCGTCTGCACAAGGAATACAAACAACACGCTGCTCTCGTCAGATCCGGCGGCGACGGCTCAGCCCCTAGCGACGCCGAAGAGCGCGGCGATTTGATTCGACAGGTTCGTCTGGGCGTGCTCGAGCACAAGCGGCGCGCCATCACCGGGCTTCGCGACCAGCGTCGCATCGACGACATCGTGCTGCTCGAGTTGCAGGAGTCGATGGACCTCGAAGAAGCACGGCTGCTCGGACCATCCAGCCCCGACTGACCGGATCCGCTATCGTATCGCTACTTTCGCGACAATCTGGTTGGCGATGTCGAGGGCCGAGTTCGCCGGGTTGGGGCTACATGTGTTGACGTCGACGATGACGTTGTTCTTGACGGCCAGCGCCCGGCCGCAGGCCCACCCGCCGGCTCTGGCATCCTGTTGCGTTGCAATCGTGCTCAGTGCACCGTTGGTGTCTGATATCTCCCCGACGGTCCACTTCGTTCCGGACTGAGTGTGGGTGTACTGGTGGCACGCCGGCCAACGTAGGCCCGACGCAACGAAAAAGACCTTGGCTTGCTTGGCGGTGGGAAACAACACCACTGCCTGCTCGGCGTAATGGGTGAAGCTGTTGCCATCGTTGAGCGCCTGATCACGCACGGCGGTGAAACCACTGTCACCGTAGACCCGGGCCTGCGCCGAGCCGTCAATGGCCAGGCATTCCCGGGGCTGCATCGTGGCGCTGTCGTCAGACATCCCGTCGTGCTTTCTGACGACCGCCATGTCGGTCGCGCCCATCAGAGGGTTGATCTGCGCAGGGCTGAGCAACATCGCATCGAGCTCACGCTCGACGACAGGCCGCGGGATCAGCGATGTGACGGTCGTCGTCGAGCTGGTACTGGCTTGGTTTCCACCGCCGCATCCCGCGACGATGATCCCGACGCCGGCCACGGCGAATGCGGCCGCGAAGTGGCGCATCTCCACATTCCCCATCCCCGTCGTAGCCCAACCCGATCACGCGGCGCGATAGCTCAACGGCGTTGCCGGTCAGAACTCGCGAGTGATAACCCTACCGCGCACTCCGGCCGGTAATACCAGGGCATCAGACGAATTTTAAGCTCCGCTCAGGGATTCCAAAGAGAGCCAGGACGGTTTGCGGAATATGCAGGGTGCTCGCACCACGAACCGTCATAAAGTTCGTGGCTAGACCCCGAATTGAGTACCGTCGAGCCGTGCCCCTTCGGCGGGAAAGCCCGCTTCGTGGTCGACGGCTGAGCGTGTATGAGGCGCTGATGGAGCGCGCCCTGATGAGCCCGGCCGGCTACCAGTTCCTACTCCACCTGGCGCCGCGGATCGACAAAGTTCTGATCCCCCTGACCAACGGCCGTCTGAGCTCGGCGGGAGTGGGCAAGTTCGGGCTCGTCACCACCACCGGAGCGAAGTCGGGAAAGCCGCGCACCCATCCGCTGACGTTGATCGTCGACGGTGACGGGCTGCTCGCGATCGGCTCGAACTACGGGCGCGTCCATCACCCGGCCTGGACGGCCAACCTACGGGCGCACCCCGAATGCACGGTTGAGTTCATGGCTCCGCCCGCACAGTACCGAGCCGAGCTGCTCACCGGCGATGCCCGCGCCTCGGCATGGGCCACGGCCACCGACTTCTACGCCGGTTACGAGCGCTATCGCGCACGCTGCGCACCACGCGAGATCAGGCTCTTTCGCCTTCGGCCCGTCGCCGCCTGAGGAAGTGTCGGCGTCCCGCGATCTGCGGTGTTCACGGCCTGTTCAGCCAATCGTCGGTGTTAGATCGTTGACCGCACACGAGCGCCGGTTCTGCTGGCTATATGCGTGTCGTTCAGGTCGCCAACTTCTACGGACCCCGCTCCGGCGGCCTTCGCACCGCCGTCGACCGGCTGGGCGCGGAGTACTGCGCCGCGGGCCACGAGGTGTTTCTCATCGTCCCGGGTCCACACACCGCGCACACTCAATTGCCGACTGGAGTCGTGCGAATCACCGTGCCCGCCAAGTTGATTCCGTTCACCGGCGGATACCGCGCCGTGCTGCCGGGACCGGTGCGGACGCTGCTGAAAGTCCTGCGACCAGACACCTTGGAGGTTTCCGACCGACTCACGCTGAGGTCGCTGGGCCGTTGGGGACGCGAGCACCGCGCGACCACGGTGATGATCTCCCATGAGCGCCTGGATCGCCTTGCGGGCCAAGTGCTTCCGCGTCGCGCCGCCCGGAAGTTCGCCGATTTCGCCAACAGGCGGACTGCCGCAAACTACGACACGGTGGTGTGCACCACCGGCTTTGCCCGCGAAGAATTCGATCGCATCGGCGCGACGAACACCGTCACCGTCCCCTTGGGCGTGGACCTGGAGATGTTCCACCCGTCGCGGCGCTCCGCCCTGGTGCGCCGGCGCTGGGCCGCGCCAAACCAGATCCTGCTGGTGCACTGTGGCCGGCTGTCGGTGGAAAAGCGCGCCGATCGCAGCATCGACGCGGTTGCCGCATTGCGCGACGCCGGCACCGAGGCCCGGCTCGTCGTCGTGGGCGACGGCCCGTTGCGGGCCAGATTGCAACGGCAGGCCGCTCGATTGCCGATCGATTTCACCGGCTTCGTGTCCGATCGGCGCGCCGTCGCCGAGCTGCTGGCCTCAGCTGATGTCGCGCTTGCGCCGGGGCCGCACGAAACCTTCGGGCTGGCCGCGCTGGAGTCGCTGGCGTGCGGTACGCCGGCGGTGGTCTCCCGCACGTCGGCACTGGGCGAGATCATCACCTCAGACAGCGGCGCCCTGGCCGATAACAACCCGATGGCCATCGCCGAAGCGGTCCGCGCGATCGTCAGCCGGCCCGAAGAGCATCGACGCGAATGCGCGAGGCGCCGCGCCGAGATGTTCACCTGGCAGCGCGCCGCAGTCGGCATGCTGACAACGCTTGGCGCCGCATCGGTGGCTGACGACCGCGGCGATTCCCAACACACCGCCTAGCCGCGGCCACCCTGCCCGGAGTTGGCCGGCCCCACCTGGCCGGTAAGCGGATTGACCTGGACTGTCATCGGGCCGCCGGCCGTCGGCTTTCCCTGTGCGCGCTGCTGCGCGGCGGCCTGGGCAAGCGCGGTGACCACCTGGTTGTTCTTCGCCATCTCACGGCGATCTTCGTCGGACAGCTCGTAAAACGACCACAGCCCCCACGCGGCGGGCCGGATGTAGAGCGTCACTTTCTGAAGCCGACGCTTATTCTGCGACAGCACCGCGGGAACGGGCACCACCCGATCCAGCGTCGCGGAACTGACCAGCTCCTGGGCGATCTTGTCCACGTCCACCCCGTCCTGAAGCTCGTAGACCATCGACTGGTGGGGGGTGTGGGATGGGCCCTGGAGGGCCAGGAACCACGCCATCCGCGTCTCCTTCGCTCGTGATTGTCAGCGCAACTGTAGAGGACGTGGCGTGCTTCAGTGGCGGCAATGGCGGCAGGGCACCGACGGGCGCCAATGGATGTTGCCGCCGAGGCTAATTGGAATCCGGGAACGCGACCGAGCCCGCCGGTGCCCCTCGGGCCACCACGACCGGCATCGACGTCGACGCGTTGGTCTGCAGAATCGTCTGCACCACCTCGATGAGGTCTTCGACAGGCATCAACTTGCCGGGCATGCAGCCGCCCGAAACCCACAGCGGGTAGGCCTGCATCGCCAGGTCGCGGTCCCAGCCGACGTTCATCCCGGTGGCCGCGTCGCCCTCACCGCCCGCGCACTCCCCGACGATGAGGGTGGTGAAGCCGATGTCCGGGTGCTCGGCTCGCCAGGCATCCACGAGTCTTTCCAGCGCGGCCTTGCTGACGCCATACGCGCCGAGGCCGGGCCACGGCGGCCCGAAAGTGCCTGCGTCGGAAGAGAGATAGACCGCCTTGCCCGCGGAGGCCGTCAGGTGAGGCACCGCCGCCGCGGTCGCCAGCGACGCGCCGATGACGTTGGTGTCGAAGATGCGCCGCCACGTGTCGGCACCGGTGTCGACCATGCGAACGAGCGGGCTGATGGCGGGCGTGTAGATGAAGTTGTCGATGCCGCCGAGCGCCTCGGCCGCCTGATCAAACGCCGATCGGCACGAGCCTTCGTCGGTGACGTCGCACTCGACGGCGATCGCGCCTGGACCTGCCTCCTCAGCCGCAGCCTCGATACGCGCACGACGCCGGGCGAGCAGCGCGACCTGTCCGCCACGCTGCGCAAGACCGACACCAATGCAACGGCCCAGCCCACTCGATGCGCCGACCACCACTGTCCGTGACATATTCGCCCTCTCTTGTAACGTGCCCCGCCGCAGGCACAGCGTATCGGCCGCCATGTGCGCCTGCTCACCCGCGGGCTAAGGAACAGGCCGACCGCACATAACTTCCAAGCACTCAGACCTGAATTCCGGGTAGTTGGCATCGTGCGGTGTGTGAGTTTAGCCACATTCGCAACGGGCTAATCGCAACTGACGGATAAGGATTCGGTACGCCGCGCGTACCTGATGTCGGGAGTGTGAATCGCGATGAGCATGACCTCTTTCGCCGTGGCCGAGATCGGCACCGACGAGCGTGACTACGACAACTGGCTCGCCACGCTTACCCAAGCGTCGGTGCGTCTCGACGTTTTGCAGACCGTGGTCACCGAGCTGCGTCGGCTGTGCGAAAAAGAGGACATCGTCCAGAGTCGGCAAGTGATGGAGGTACTCGAAAAGCACGGCGCGGTCAGCTAGGCGTGCGTCGGTCACGCACCTAGCTCGTCGACCGTCTAGATCACTACGGTGGGAACAATGAAGTATCTAGACGTCGACGGGGTCGGCATAGTCAGCCGGATCGGGCTGGGCACCTGGCAGTTCGGATCGCGGGAGTGGGGTTACGGCGACAGCTACGCCGCCGGCCCCGCCCACGACATCGTCCATCGCGCACTCGCCCTGGGCGTCACGTTCTTCGACACCGCCGAGGTGTACGGACTCGGGAAAAGCGAGCGGATCCTCGGTGAGGCACTCGGCGATGAGCGCGACCAGGTCGCGGTGGCCAGCAAGATCTTCCCGGTCGCGCCGTTTCCTGCGGTGATCAAGCAGCGCGAGCGCGCCAGCGCGCGGCGGCTACAACTGGAACACATCCCGCTGTACCAGATTCACCAGCCCAACCCGGTGGTTCCCGACTCGGTGATCATGCCGGGCATGCGTGACCTGCTCGACCGTGGGGCCATCGGGGCAGCCGGCGTCTCGAACTATTCGCTATCCCGCTGGAAGCAGGCCGATGCCGCACTCGGGCGACCGGTCATCAGCAATCAAGTCCATTTCTCACTTGCCCATCCGGGTGCGCTTGATGACCTGGTTCCGTTCGCCGCGGAGCAGAACCGCGTGGTGATCGCCTACAGCCCGCTGGCACAGGGACTCCTCGGCGGCAAGTACGGCGTGGATAACCGGCCCGGCGGCGTGCGCGTGATCAATTCACTGTTCGGTACCGAGAACCTGCGCCGGATCGAGCCGCTGCTGCAGACGTTGCGCGACATCGCCAAGGACGTCGACGCCAAGCCGGCGCAGGTGGCGCTGGCCTGGCTGATCGGCCTGCCCAATGTGGTCGCCATCCCGGGGGCATCCAGTGTCGAGCAGCTCGAATTCAACGTCGCCGCAGCCGATATCGAGCTGAGCACGGATTCCCGCGAGGCGCTTACCGACGCGGCCCGCGCATTTCGGCCGGTGTCGACGCGGCGCTTTCTGACGGACACGATCCGAGAGAAGCTCAGCCGCTGAGCGCAGGTTCTGCTAGCGCAAGCTCACGAGTTGATCGACCGAATCTATCGGCAGCTCACCGTCGACGTAGGCGGTGACCATCATGCTTTTCAGGATGACCGAGCCCTTGTGGTTATCCAGGAATGCGGTATCGGCGGCGTCGCGGCCGGTTGCGATCCGCACCATCGACTGCCGGGGGGCCAGGCACGTCGCGTCGACGACACGCCACTCGCCGTCGACGAACGCCTCGGCTACGGCGTGGAAGTCCATCGGGTCACACCCTGGCGGATACACCGCAACCAGGCGGGCCGGCACGTTCAGCGCCCGCAACAGCGCGATCACCAAGTGCGCGTAGTCACGGCACACCCCGGCACCCGCCAGCACGGTGTCGGCGGCGCCGTCGATCGGATCACTGGAGCCCGCAACGTAATCCAGGCGCGTGCCCACCCACGATGACACTTTTTCGAGCAACGTCGCGGGATCCGTGTATTGCGCGAACTCGGTCGCGGCGAATCCGAAGAACTTGTCGGCTTCCGCGTACCGGCTGGGACGCAGATAGGTGATCAGGTCGATGTCGCGGACCGGTGCGGGTTCGGCTTCGCCGGAAACCGTTGCCGAATACGACAGACTCACCGTCCCCTCATCGATATCGACCGAATGAATCCGCGTCTCGTGCGCTCCGATGATTTCGCGAGCCTCAATCGGCTTGCCGTTCAACGTGATTGCCAAAGACTCCTGAATGTCGATACCCGGCTGACGAGCGACGGCGACCTGGAATTCCAGCGTCGTGGCAGCAGTGACCTCGACGTCGATCTGCGCTCCGACTTCACGGTTGGCGGTAATCGTTGCGATGCCGTCTCCACCCTCTTTACGGTGCCGCCATGAGGGCATGCCTGTACCGCCCTTTCGTTGTCGCAGGTAATTGCGCGTCGAGACAGTGCAATGCCGTCGACCGATGTCCCACGAAAATTTCGTCGTGCGCCATCGGCTGCGGACTCAACCAGGGCACAAACGTTCGGGTTTAGCGTACAGGGTTCTACAGTACGTACAGCATCTCCTGATACGTGGGCAGCGGCCACAGGTCGTCGGCGACAACGGCTTCGAGCGCGTCGGCCGCGGTCCGAATCGCTTCCATCGCCGGCAACAGCTCTAGCTGTGCATGCTTGGCCTCATCGAGCACCGACTCCCCCGAATGGTCGGACAGCGCCGCTTTCAGCGTAGCCAACCCCTTCTCGAGATCGACGATCGGAGCGGACACCGTTTCCAGCGCAAGGATGCTTGGCTCCATGCCGGCGGCTTTCAATGCGGCGACGTTCTGGGCGAGCTCGGTCTGGTAACGGATCGCGGCCGGCAGGATGATCGTCGAGCCGATCTCCAGTGCGAGTTTGGCCTCGACCGCGATGGTCAGCGCGTACTGCTCCAGGCGGACCTCGTAGCGGCTGTGCAGCTCGCGCTCGTTGAACACACCGTATTTCTCGAAGAGTTCGACCGCTTCGGGCTTGATCAGCTCCGGAACGGCGTCCAGCGTGGTCTTGAGGTTCGGCAAGCCTCGCTCGGCCGCCTCGATCTGCCACTTCTCCGAGTAGCCGTCGCCGTTGTACACCACGTCGCCATGTTCGGTGATGATCTCGGTAAGCAGCGCCTGCACTGCCTTGTCGAAGTCCCCACCGTCTTTGACAGACTTCTCCAGCTTGGTGGCCATGTAGTCCAGCGAGTCCGCCATGATCGTGTTGAGCACGATCAACGGCACGGCAACCGTCTGCCCGGAGCCGGGCGCCCGGAACTCGAACCGGTTGCCGGTGAACGCGAACGGGCTCGTGCGGTTGCGGTCACCCGGATCGGTCGGCAGCGGCGGCAGGGTGTCGACCCCGATGATCATCGTGCCTTTGCCCTTGGACGACGTAGCCGCGCCCTTCGCGATCTGCTCGAACACGTCGGCGAGCTGTTCGCCGAGGAAGATCGAGATGATCGCGGGCGGTGCCTCGTTGGCACCCAGGCGGTGGTCGTTGGTGGCCGACGCGACCGAGACACGCAGCAGCCCGGCGAACTTGTGCACGGCGCGGATAACGGCCGCGCAGAACACCAGAAACTGCGCGTTCTCGTGCGGGGTGTCGCCCGGAACCAACAGCGAGCCCAGCTCGGAGTTGCCCATCGAGAAGTTGACGTGCTTTCCGGACCCGTTGACGCCGGCGAACGGCTTCTCGTGGAACAGACATTCCATGCCGTGCTTTTTGGCGATCGTCTTGAAGACCGTCATCGTCAGCTGCTGGTGGTCGGAGGCGATGTTGGCCCGCTCGAACATCGGCGCCAGCTCGAACTGGCCGGGGGCCACCTCGTTGTGCCGGGTCTTGGCGGGAATACCGAGTTTGAACAGCTCCCGTTCGGTGTCCATCATGAAGCCAAGGACCCGTTCCGGAACCGCGCCGAAGTAGTGGTCGTCGAACTCCTGGCCCTTCGGCGGCTTGGTGCCGAACAAGGTGCGGCCGGCGTTGATGAGGTCCGGGCGCGCCAGGAAGAAGTGCCGATCGATCAGGAAGTACTCCTGCTCCGGGCCGCAGAACGACACGACGTGATTGAGGTCCTTGTGACCGAACAGCTTCAAGACGCGCTCGGCGTGCACGCCCATGGCCTGCTGGCTGCGCAGCAGCGGCGTCTTGTAGTCGAGTGCTTCACCGGTCATTGAGACGAACACCGTCGGGATGCACAGCGTGTTGCCGTTCGGGTTTTCCAGGATGTAGGCCGGGCTGGTGACGTCCCAGCCGGTGTAGCCGCGTGCTTCGAAGGTGCTGCGCAGCCCGCCGGACGGGAAGCTGGAGGCGTCGGGCTCACCTTGGATGAGCGTCTTGCCGGCGAACTCGGCTAGCGTCTGCCCGTCGGAGACGGGCTCCAGGAAGCTGTCGTGCTTCTCGGCGGTCAGGCCCGTCATCGGATAGAAGACGTGGGCGTAGTGGGTGGCGCCCTTCTCCAGCGCCCAGTCCTTCATGGCAGCAGCGACGGAGTCGGCGACCGCGGGGTCGAGCTTGGCGCCCTTGTCGATAGTCGCCACGATCGACTTGTATACGGCTTTGGGTAGCCGTGCCTGCATCTCTGCCTTGGTGAAGACGTTGGAGCCGAAAATCTGGCCCGGCGTCTCGCCCGGAATGAAACTGATTGCAGGAGGCACGTACGCCTCTACATTGGTGATTGCCGCGAGGCGTACAGCGTTGCCGCTCAATTGAGTCCCTATCGCCACGATGCATTGCATCGAATTTGCCGGAAGTTGCTCGGCCGACATTAAGGACCGTCGATGGCGGGGGTGTTACACAGCTGTCAAACTCTGATGGCGGCGACGTTTGGAAGGTCACGGCCGTGTTTCGCCGCGCCAGGTCGCTGCCGCACTCCGGCGCTACCGTTTGAAGCGGCCGGCGAACCCGCGCAGCGGCAGGTCGGCGCTGGTCATCAACCCCGGCGGCGCCGCGACGACGCCCGCGATAGCGGCCAGCGCGGGCATGCCGGTGACCGTCATACCGATGGATGCGAAGTTCGCCGGATCGGACAGGTCCACGCCGGGCTTGGGGAAGATCATGTGCTTGTTGTAGACACAGGGGTCACCGGTGATGTGCGTGATGTAGCAGCCCTTGATGTGCCAGTTCGGTTCGGTGTGGGGGGTCATCTGCCACTCCAGATGCGTCTCGACTCGCGGGACGCCGTCCACCATGCCCTGGTACTTGATGTAGTTGCCACCGAGTGACCCCTTGGGCAAGGTGTACCAGCCCAGATCCACGTCCTTGGTGCAGGCGCCCAGCTCGCAGCTGAACTTCACCTCGTCCAGCGGCAAGTCGAAGCAGTCGGCCATCATCAGGACGCTGTCGGCGAAGACTCGCGTGTATTTCTCCAGCTTCGCAGGGATTTCCGGATCGTCGACCGGCAGGCCGTATCCGACCTCGATCCAGGTGTCCTTGGAGTGATGGCACGACACATCCACCGACTCGATCGTGGTGACGTTCTCGATCTCGGCGACATCAGCCGAACACACCACGCCCAGAATCTGATTGAGCCCCGGGTTCATACCCGTGCCGTAGAACGTGGCGCCGCCCTTCTCGCACGCCTCCCGCAGAAGCCGGCTTACCGGCTTGCCGGATGGATGCGGGTGGTTGATGTCGCGATGCCACCCGGTGATCCAGTCCGCGGTGGTCACGATATTGATCCCCGCCTCAAGCACTTTGACGTAGAGATCTTCGTCGGGGAACACCCCGTGAAACGTCAATACGTCCGGCTTGGCCGCGATGATCTCCTCGATACTGCCAGTCGCCTTCACCCCGTTGGGCGCCACACCGGCCAACTCACCGGTGTCCTTACCGACCTTTTCCGGCGAATAGCAATGCACGCCAACCAGTTCGAGGTCGGGCCGTGCCGCGATCCGCCTGATCATCTCCGAACCGACGTTGCCGGTGGCAACCTGGAACACGCGAATAGGTGCATTCATTCGGTTCAGCCTCTCTGGGACGCGGCAGCCACTTCAGCGGCGCTGCCACCGATGCCGTCAGGATAAAATTGCTTGGCCCACTTGCGAATTGCGGTGAAGCCCTCGTACTCAGCGGTCGCCAACGCGGGTGGGTCCGAGTAGCGTTGGTGCTGCCAGATTTCGACGTCCTGCTCGAACTGGCGGATCACTTCTTGGCCGAATTCCCGCGCCTTGGTCTCGGCGCGGGCGGGATCCTTGCCCGGCGTTCGGCCGATGTAAACCATGAACCGGATGTCCGAGGTGGACTCGTCGACCGGGGTGATCGCCGAGATGGTGCGGTTGTCGATCATGCCCCAACTCTTCGTCACCGCGATTCCCAGACCGCCGTTGATGGCCTCGACCCGGCTGTCGATGTCTTCGATGTTCTGGTTGTCGTCGCCTTCGAAGGTGATGGTGAAGTCGACGAAGGAGACCGGTTCGGCGAAGTCGTGGCGGGTGAAGACCGGCACGATGGGCGTGTTGTGCACGTACTTGAAATGTGCGAAGTCCACGCCGTTTTCGAGCACATACTGCGGGTGCATTTCCAGGCGTTCCCGACACAGCCTCTGCTGCGGGTAGTAGTCGTCGGCGCTGCTGCCGTCGTTGAATCCGGCGAAGATGTCCGGCGCCTCGAAGTACGGTTCACGGCCCTCGACGTCGTGCCAGATGTAGACCGACTCGTTGCGCTCCACCACCGGATAGGTGCGGATGCGCCGGCCGCGATTCGGGCGATCCTGATAGGGGATGCGGACGTTGCGGCCCTGTTGGCTCCACTGCCACCCGTGAAATGGGCACTGCAAGACCTCGCCGACGACTTTGCCGCCGAAACCCAGGTGCGCGCCAAGGTGTTCGCAGTAGGCGTTCATCACGGTGAGCTGGCCGGACTCGGCACGCCAGGCGACCATCTCCTGGCCGAAGTACGCCATCGTGTGGACGTCACCAATTGCGATCTCGTCGGACCAGGCAACCTGGAACCAGCCGGTCGGTTTCATCGACAACGGCGGTTTAGCCATGTCAGCGCATCCTTCCTGCGACCTTAAGCCGACGACACTGGATGTTAGTGCGCTGGTCGGACATATTCATAGTGGGTGCTATGAAATTCTTGCGAAGCGGCTACCATCCAGAGCATGGCTCCGGCGGGCGTGCAGCAGCGGCGCAGTAATAAGCGCGGCCTGGCCACCCGCGAGGCGATGCTGGACGCCGCGGTGCGCTCGCTGGCTTCCGGCGATCCGGGCGCGGTGTCGGCCAGCCGCATTGCCAAGGAGAGCGGCGCCACCTGGGGCGCGGTGCAGTATCAGTTCGGCGACGTCGACGGGTTCTGGGCCGCCGTGTTGCACCGCACCGCCGAGCGGCGTGACGCGACGTTGTCGGCATGGGCCACCGTCAAACCGGACGCACCCCTGCGGGAGCGGGTTGGCGCGATCATCGACACCCTGTATCACGGCCTGGCGTCACATGATTCGCGCGCGATTGAGAATCTGCGGGCCGCACTCCCCCGCGAGCACCAGAAGCTGGAGCGCCTCTATCCGCGCACCGCAGCCGAACTGTTCTCCTGGGGCAGGAGCTGGCAGGAAACCTGCCAAAACGCCTTCGCCGGTTTGGGTGTCGACCCGCAGCGGGTCCGCGAGGTGGCCGCGCTGATCCCCGGCGCGATGCGTGGCCTGGTCTCCGAGCGCCAGCTGGGCTCCTACGCCGACCTCGACGAAGCCCGCCGGGGGCTGACCAACGCTCTGGCAACCTATCTCGAGAACTCGCGTATTACGTGACCCACTCGGGCTGTTGCTCGGTTTCGACCGCGGAGAAGTCTTTGTGCCCCAGCCCCGCGGTACAGCCGCCGTCGACGACGAACTCCGAACCCGTCGAATAGCTGGACTCGTCGCTGGCCAGGTAGACCACGAGGTTGGACACCTCCTTGGGCTCGGCCGCACGGCCCAGCGCGGTCTGGAAGATGTCGTCGGGCACCCACTCGGTCATCGGCGTCTTGATCAATCCCGGGTGGATCGAGTTGACCCGAATACCGCTGGGCCCCAATTCCAGAGCAGTGGATTTCGTCAGCCCGCGCACCGCGAACTTGGTGGCGGTGTAGCCGTGGCAGGCAATCGTTCCGGCCATGCCCTCGATCGACGAGATGTTGATGATCGACCCGCGGCCGGCCGCCTTCATCGGCTTCACGACGGCCCGGATGCCGAGGAAGACGCCGGTCAGGTTGATGTCGAGGATGCGATGCCACTCCGACAGCTCGTAGTCCTCGATGAGCCCGACGTTGATGATGCCGGCGTTGTTGACCAAGATGTCGACACCGCCGAACTCGTCGACCGCGGTGGCGACCACGCGCTCCCAGTCGTCGGGTTGGGTGACGTCGAGGTGTACGTAGCGCGCGGCGTCGCCAACCTCCTTGGCGACGGCTTCGCCTTCGGCGTCGAGAATGTCGCCGAAGACCACCTTGGCTCCCTCGTCCACGAGCGCGTGAACGTGCGAGGCACCCATCCCGCGGGCGCCGCCGCTTACCACGGCCACCTTGCCCGCCAGCCGTCCTGTCATCGATTCCTCCTGCTGGGATGAGGTGACCTAGATGTCACCCGGGAGGCAGCCTAGCGACGGGACCCGATTGCTTTGCGCTTTTCAGAAAAGGACGCTGTCCGCAATTTGGAGCTGGGTCCACAAAGCTTCCAGGCTGTTGACCATCGAATCTTGAATGGTGAAGTAATCGGTCATGCCATCAACGACAGGCGCACCAGCAGACGCGATTTCTTGCGACGTCAAACCAAGATATTCAAGATGGTCGGAGTACATACCAAGATCGTTGAGGCCATTATCATAATTCGCCCAGCCATCTCCCGACAGCGAATAAACCTCCGTTGGATAAAGGTTGTCGGGGGTCGTGGCACCCAACACATCACCTGCTCTGAACTGGTTGAAGGCGTCGATAACATCTTGCTGCCATGATTCCGGTAGGGAGTCCAGGAACGTATTCAGGAACCCTCCTTCAGCCGACGCGCTGTCACCCACCATGACGAAGTTCAGGTCTTGGCTGGGAATGCCGTAGTCGTAGAGTTGCTGCTCGGCCATCCCCATGACGACGGAGCTCTGTGAATAACCGAAGATATACAGCGGATCGGCTGCGCTGATATCGCCATTCCCGGCGTCGTACTGCTGCTCTACGGCTTGCACCAACTCATTCACGCCATAGTTGACCGCATTGTCCAAGCCGCCGCCCGATACGACCTCTGGCATGTCGAGTGTGCTGACATTGCTGAAGTCAGGGGCGGCGTCGAAACCCGACCGCTCGAGGTAAAGGTTTGCGGCGGCATCCGCATATTCTGCATTGTCGACCGGGATGATAACGAGTGCTTCATCCACCAACATGTAGTCGGCGTGGACAACTTTGTGCGTCGGCGTTAGATACATCGAGGCCGCAGCGATTGACGGTATGGCAAGAAGGGCACTGACAGCTGTCTTATTCATGGCCTACAACCGGCGTCTTGGTATGTGATCGCGGTATGAAAGAGCATGGGCGTTTTCCCAACTTGAGCAGGACGCTCATTCCATCCGGCAGAGCCGGGGATGATATTCAGATTTCGAGCCAGCGACCGGGCCGATGCAGGCTGGACTCAGTTGTGGGCAGACAGTGCTGTCCACGATGGGTGTCGAGGATGGCCGCGGAACCGGCGAGCCTGCTGGCGGCGACGGGAGACTGACGGCGGAGACCGCCGGGCTGACTGCTGTGAACGCTGACAAACGTTGTGGGCCGATGGCCGCAGCACCTCCGCGGGCCTCACCGATCGAGGTTCTTTCCTGGCCCCCGACGGACGTGAGGGGTAGTCGGTTCTGCTCGCCGGTTTGGTCATTTCCAAGATTGGGGGGTTGCTTCCGTTGGGGCGACATTCGGCTCAGCGCCTGCGTCACCTCCGACGACCCGGTAGGTCGTGGTGTCGCCGGTCATGTGGAGAGTGGCGACGGCTCCCTGCCTCGACCCAAGATCGGTGCGCGCTTCACATTCCGGGTTCCTCTCTTTAAGGCTTGCCCGGAAGTGTGCGTCGACCGGCGACGGTCGCGCATCGGCGAAATTGCCCAATATTCGAGTGCCGGGTCGCCCTGGATTTAGGCAGCGCTCACGAAGACTAGAACCAGCCGATGCGGGCGGCAACAACTCGATGCTGACCCGTGCACTGATCTTGGCCGCCACGGCCGCGTCAAGCACGAGACACGAAGCTCTAATTCCCTGAGCTTGACCGGATTCCCTCCTCGACCTTCTTACCGAGATCGGGGTCGACGTTGCGCCAATATTCGAATACCCGCGACAACACCGGCTCCTTCACCCCCTTCGAGAGGTGCCCGACGATGTTGTGCACCAACCGATCCCGGGCGTCGTCATCGAGTACCTCACGCACCAGGGTTCCGGCCTGACCCCAATCGTCGTCCTCTGCGCGCAAGGTATAAGCCGCGCGGATCATGTCGCCGTCCGCCTGCCAGCGCACCTCGGCGGCGCGTGCCGGGTCGGCGTGCGGACCGCCGTAGGAGTTGGGCGCATACACCGGATCCGACACGTTCTTGATCCGCATCGCGCCGTCCTTGGAGTAGCTGTTGACCTCCACATGCGGCGTGTTGACCGGGATCTGCTTGTAGTTGGTTCCCAGTCGCGCCCGGTGCGCGTCGGCGTAGGAGAAGCCGCGGGCCAGCAGCATCTTGTCCGGGCTAAGGCCCGTGCCGGGCACAAGGTTGTTGGGTTCGAAGGCGGCCTGCTCGATCTCGGTGTGGTAGTCGGTGACGTTGCGGTCCAGCGTCAGCTTGCCCACATCGATCAGCGGATAGTCGGCGTGCGGCCACACCTTGGTCAGGTCGAACGGGTTGAACCGGTAGGTCTTAGCCTGCTCGAACGGCATGATCTGCATCTTCAGCGTCCAGCTCGGAAAGTCACCACCCTCGATCGACTCGTAGAGGTCGCGCTGGTGGTAGTCGCCGTCTTCGCCGGCGATCCGGTCGGCGTCCTCCTGCGTCAGGAAATCGATGCCCTGATCGCTGATGAAGTGGTACTTCACCCAGAAGATCTCGTCGGCGGCATTGATCCAGCTGTACGTGTGGCTGCTGTAGCCGTTCATGTGCCGCCAGTTCTTGGGTATGCCGCGATCGCCCATCAGCCAGGTCACCTGATGCGCGGATTCGGGCGTCAGGCTCCAGAAGTCCCACTGCATGTTGTGGTCGCGCAGGTTGGTTGCCTGCATGCGCTTCTGAGAGCGAATGAAGTGCTGGAACTTCATCGGGTCGCGCATGAAGAAGACCGGCGTGTTGTTACCGACCATGTCGAAGTTGCCCTCCGACGTGTAGAACTTCAGCGAAAACCCGCGCGGGTCGCGCCACGTGTCTGGGCTGCCTCGCTCGCCTGCCACGGTGGAGAACCTGATCAGCGTGTCGGTCTTGGTGCCCGGCTGGAATACCGCAGCCCTGGTGTACTTACTGACGTCGCTGGTCACCTCGAAGTGCCCGAAAGCGCCGCCACCCTTGGCGTGCGGTTGGCGTTCCGGGATGCGCTCCCGGTTGAACTGGGCCATCTGCTCGATCAGGTAGTGATCCTGCAGAAGAATCGGGCCGTCCGGACCGATCGTCAGCGATTGCTTGTCGCTGGGTGCGGGGGTACCGCCGTCGGTTGTGGTGTAGCGCTCGGTCATGTCACTTGCCTCCTCGTCAAACAGTCGCCCGCCTGAAACGATCCGCCGGCGTGCTGTGCGGTAGAAGTACCCGCAACGACTCCAAGTTAGCCGCAATCAGTCGACGCGATAGTCAGCACCGCGTCTCATTCAATCCGAGGGCAACAAAAAGCTCTACCAGTGATTTTGCCCGCCAAGTGTTCTGATTGCTCTTGTTGTGGGAGGACACGACACGGCGACGAGACGACAACGAATTGCAAACGGTCTAGGCACCGCCCTGGATTAAAAAAATTAGAGATGCCACTGTGATGCCCGTGACTGTTGATGTTAGCGACCCGGCCCGCGCCTCCAGTACCCGCTGGATGGACACGTCGCCCCAGCGCTGCACTCGCGGTCACTGGCTGTTGCCAGAACTCATGATCGTCTACACCGTCCCGTGTTCCTGTGGCGATCACATCATCTGGGAGTGCGAATGCAGCGCCATCACCTACGGCCCGGCTCTCGCTGTGGGGTGCAGTCTGTTCGACAGGCCGGCCCAGGTCCGCGAGTAGCAACTCGCTCAAACGATTCCCAGCAGTGTCAAGGGTCAGCCTAAGCAACTGTCGAGCATCACCCGGTCAAGCTGTCCGCCAAGGCCTGGCGTAGCGTCGTCGAGATCGTGCTCAACGGAACTTTCCTGTGCAGTACCGAATTCGCTCGCCGCGCGATCGCACGATCTGCATTGGGCGCCATCCTGAACGTCGGCGCCACCTACTCGTGGACTGGCGGTCCGGGCACTGCGCATTCCGCAGCCCCAAAAGCAGGCGTCACCAACTTGACACAGTCGCTGGCAGTCGAATGGCCTCCCCGAGGCATTCGCGTCAACTGCCTTGCCCCAGGCCTATTCCCGCACGCGGACCTGCCTCCGGTGTTGCTGGCCCGTCAGGATCCTGAGACCGATGGCAAACGCATTCCCGCCGGCCGAGTCGGCCATCCGCACGAATTGGGCTGGGCGGCAACGTATCTGTGCTCGCCATATGCTGCCTACTTGACCGGCCACACCGTGGTTCTCGACGGTGGGAACTGGTTGCGCCGCGGGCTCACGATGCCCGAATTCGTCTCGATCGACGAGCAATTCCCGTAACGAGGTCCGGCTCCGGCGGCGCCTCGACAGGCGAACGAAAGGACAGGTGGTAAAGCGATGAGCGAACAGCTTGTCGTCGGCCGGAAGGAGTCGGCAGAATTGGCCAGCACTTCGTACTTCCGGCATCCACCCGTGGTCTTACTCGACGGAACAGCGACTCTGCCGCGGACGATTCTGGGCAACAAGGGCTACGGCATCAACGCGATGCGCCGCGAGGGTCTGCCGGTGCCGCCGGCGTTTTGCATCACGACCGAAGTGTGTGCGCAGGTATTTCGAAGACCCCGACACGACCGTCGAGTCCATTCGCGACGAAGTACGCGAGAAATTGCGCTGGCTGGAGGCGGAGACCTCCCGAAAGTTTGGAGCCGGACCCCGGCCACTGCTGGTGAGTGTGCGCAGCGGCGCCGCCCTGTCGATGCCCGGGATGTTGGATACCGTGCTGGACCTGGGCATCGACGACGCGGTCGAGTCTGCCCTGGCTGAGCTGCACAGCCCCGAGTTCGCCGGCGACACCCGGCAGCGTTTCCGCCACATGTATCGGCGCATCGTGCTCGGCAACGAGGACGGCGCGGTACCCGACGACCCGTTCGCGCAGCTGGGAGGAGCGATCGGCGCGGTGTTCTCGTCATGGAACTCCCCCCGCGCCATCGCCTACCGCAAGCACCACGGGCTCAGTGAAGTCGGCGGCACCGCGGTGGTGGTGCAGGCCATGGTGTTCGGCAACATGGGCCTCAAATCCGGTACCGGTGTGTTGTTCTCACGCAACCCGATGACCGGCGCCAACGAACCATTCGGTGAGTGGCTGGCCGGCGGCCAGGGCGAAGATGTTGTCTCCGGCACGTTTCGACGTGGAGCCGGTGTCCGCGCTACACGACGAGCAGCCGGCGATCTACGAAGAGTTGATGACTGCGGCCACCACCCTCGAGCGAATCGCCAAAGATGTCCAGGACATCGAATTCACCGTGGAGCAAGGCAAGCTGTGGCTGCTGCAGACCCGGGTGGCCAAGCGGTCGGCGCAGGCTGCGGTGCGGTTAGCCCTGGCGCTGCGCGACGAAGGCCTGATCGATGATCTCGAAACGCTGCGCCGGGTCGATCCAGCGCAGATTGAGACGCTGCTACAGCCCGTCGCTGCAGCCCGAGACACGTTTAGCCGCAACGCTTTTGGCCAAGGGCCTGGCCGCCTGCCCCGGCGTGGTGTCCGGTACGGCCTACAACGACGTCGACGAAGCCATCGAAGCGGCCGAGGATGGTCAGGACGTCATTCTTGGTGCGCTCCAGCACCAGTCCCGATGACATCCAGGGGATGATGGCCGCGCGCGGCATCGTCACCGACATCGGCGGTGCGACCAGTCACGCGGCAGTGGTGTCGCGCGAACTGCATCGGCCGTCAGTTGTCGGTTGCGGCAACGGGATTGCCGCGGCATTGGCCGGCAAGCAGATCACGATCGACGGCACCGAGGGCGAAGTCCGGGACGGCATCCTGGAGCTGACGGCGTGGTCTGAGGACGACTACCCCCGACCTGGCCGAACTCGGCAGCATTGCGCGTCAACACAGCCCATTGCGGGCTCACGCTCGCGGCGACTTTCCGGCGCTGGACGACAACACCGCGGCCGGTGTGCGGGCAGCGCTGGACGCGGGTCTGACCGATGTCGTCTCGCCGCATCCGCTGATCACGATGCTCATCGCAGTGCGGCTGCAAGACAGAACAACTTAGGATTAACGCCTCGCCAAGACCGCGACCTCCGGGTTCCCGGGCACCTGCCTGTCGCCCCCTTTGCCGCGCAGCTGTACACATGCCTCGTGCAGATGCCCGAATCCATGCAGCCGTCCCGCCGACGGTTGTCCACCTCCTGCGGTGGCTGTTGCCCGTAAGCGCAGCGTTCCTACGGCAGACTACGAGAAGCTCGTGCATTCGTACCGCCACCTCATCAAGCTGCCGCGGGCGCGCGACGGCGATGCGGCCGAGGCTCACTGGCGCCGCCACATGGACAATTCGCGCAAGATTGTTCTGCGTGGACTGGAAGCGATTAAGGTTCGCGACGTGATGGATTGACCGGGCTCGGCTCCGTACCGGTCAGCAGAACGCTGCGCGCCGGAGTTCTCGTCACAAATACAACCAGGTTTACTACGTTGTAAACAGCGCTAAGGTAAATTTCTGCGGCCGGCGTTACAGATCCCGGACACCGCATCGACAAACCCTGAGGATGGCAGATGAGTGAACTGAAGATTCTGCAGGCCATCCGACTCAAGGGCCGGGTGAGCGAGGCCGACGTGGCGGCGACGGTCGATGAGAACCCGGCCAGCGTAGCGACGACCATCGCTAACCTCAGCGACGCGGGCCTGGTGATCGCAGGCAAGACACTGAGGCTCAGCCCGGAGGGCCGTGCGCGCCTGACTGACCTGTTGAACGAGGAGCGCTCAAAGATCGATCAGGCCGCGATAGCGGCTATCTACGAGGACTTCCGCGGCGTCAATGCCGAGTTCAAGGCGCTAGTCTCCGACTGGCAACTCAAAGATGGTGAGCCCAACAGCCACGAAGATTCCGGCTACGACACGGCAGTACTGGCCCGACTCGACGCTGTCCACGAACGCGCGCTGCCGATCGTGGCTGCCGCAGCAGCCCAGGTGCCTCGTCTCGATGCGTATGCCGAGAAACTGTCGGCCGCGATGTCGAAGCTAAAGGCAGGCGACACGATGTGGTTCACTCGCCCGATCATCGACTCGTATCACACCGTGTGGTTCGAACTGCATGAGGAATTGATGTTGGTGGCCGGGTTGACCCGCGAGGACGAGGCTAAAGCCGGTCACGCGCAGTAGCTTCGAGACTGCGACCCAGCCGGGTAGGCTCTCGAAGTATTATTACTTAGTTATACTTGTATGAATCCTTGGCCGCTGCAGCTCAAGATTGGAAGGACTTCCCCATGGCCGGCGTACTTGATGGTATTCGGGTCGTTGAAGTTGCCGCCTGGGGTTACGTGCCGTCGGCCGGCGTGGTGCTCGCGGACTGGGGCGCCGAGGTACTCAAGGTCGAGCACCCGGACCGTGGCGACCCGATGCGGGGGCTGTGCAGGCCGCCCCACCGAGCGAAATAGCGGCGAGCCCAAGACCACCGCCACACGCGGCGCGGCCAGCTCATCCAGGGAGTGTCAAGGATCAGCCGAAGCAACTGTCAAGCATCAGCCGAAACACTGTCAGGCATCACCCGAAACCGAAATGTCAAGCATCAACCGAGGTAATACACCTCTGAAGTGGGGCGGGCGGGGCTCGAACCCGCGACCAACGGATTAAGCGCAGGCGGTTTTGGTAGCTTCCCGCTGTGTCCGGATGTGGGCCGTGTTCCGTTGGGCGGCAGTGCTTCGCATACCTGATTACTTCCTGTTGCAGGCGGTCGATTCCGGTGGATTGCGTGTCATTTGCGCCGCATAAGCGACACCTGCCATTATCCGCGCTGGCGAATTTGCTGCAGTCTCGTCCGACCGAACATGTTGGTCCGAGCGAGCTGGAGACTCGATGCCTAGCGGCGCGTGCCCTGACTCGACCCGAGAAACGGCCTAGTCAGGCGTCTGGCGCGCCCTATTCTTGTTCTTGGGAGAACCCTGGAAACTCGGGGGACCGGAAGCGGCGGAGGGTCGGATGACCGTAGCGACTGCGTGCCGCACATGTGGCACCGCCCCGCGCGAGGGCGCCCGGTTTTGCGATTCTGCGGTTCCCTGATTGCACGGCTAGTGGGCCCCGCACGTTGACCATCGGCTAGCGCTGGTCTTGAACCAAAACGGCGCCGCACTCGTGCTACCAATGGAAGGCTGGTTATGGCGATCCCGGAAACCAACCGGACACTGGTCGCTGAGGCGTTCGGGCGGCTGTCTGCTGAGGATCGCGCGTTTGTCCGGCGTGCGTATTATTACGGCTGGACAACCGCACAAATCGGCGCGGACCTGGGAGTCGCCGAAGGCACCGTGAAGTCGCGGCTGCATCACGCGCTGCGAGCCCTGCAGCAGACGCTGCAGGAGATGGGAGTGGCACCATGACCGCCTTTCCGGGACAGGGAGCACCCGTCGCCGGACCGCGCGGTCAAGACGGCGACAAGTATGCGCAGTGGGACGCGGCCTACGTGCTGGGGTCATTGTCCGAGCTGGACAGGCGCGAATTCGATGCACACCTGGAAGAGTGTTGGGCGTGTCGCGATGCGGTAGCCGAGCTTTCCGACATGCCCGCCCTGCTGTCGCTGCTCGACCTCGACGACATTACCGATGAAGATGACCCGATAGCAGTTCGGCCGCCATCGCCGCAGCCGGATCTGGTCGGTCGACAGTGGGAAATGTCCGCCGTTGCGGGCTTGCTGAAGCGTGCACTTCATGGCAACGGCACGGTGGTCGGCGTGGTCGGCTCGCCTGGCATAGGAAAAAGCCGCCTTGTGCGTGAAGTTACGGCGATGGCAGATGCCCGTGATGTCGACGTGTTCACTGCCTTCTGCGAATCGCACACCAGCCAGGTCCCTTTCCATGCCGTGGCGCGCCTGTTGCGCGCAGCCACCGGCGTCGAGAGTCTTGACCCACCTGCCGCGCGGGCGCAGATCCGGGCTCAGGCTCCCGACGCGGCGCCTGAGGACTTGTTGCTCTATGACGACCTGCTGGGCATCGCCGATCCCGATGTGGAGCTGCCGAAGATCGATCCGGATGCTCGTCGGCGGCGGTTGACCATGCTGGTCAATGCGGCCTCGCTGGCCCGCCAGGCCCCGGCGGTCTTTGTCATCGAGGACGCCCATTGGATCGACGAGGTCAGCGAGTCGCTGTTGGCCGATTTCTTCACGGTCATGACGCAGACGCCCTCGCTGGTGCTGGTCACCTACCGACCCGAATATCGGGGCGCGTTGACCCGAGTGGCAGGTGCCCAAACTCTTGCCCTTGCGCCGCTGAGTGATTCAGAAACCACGGGACTGGTCTCGGAGTTGCTCGGGCCGGATCCCTCGAATGACGCGCTGGGCCGCAGGATCGCCAAGAGGGCCGCCGGCAATCCGTTCTTCGCCGAGGAGATCGTGCGCGAACTGGCCGAGCGCCGCGTGCTGCGCGGCGAGCCGGGCGCATACCTCTCGGCGGCAGGGGTTGGCGACGTGAGCGTGCCGCTCACGCTGCAGGCAACCATCGCCGCTCGCATCGACCGACTCGACCCAATGGCAAAGCGCACGCTGAGCGCAGCGGCAGTGCTCGGCGCGCGGTTTGACATGGACCTGCTGGCCGCGCTGGGAGTTGAAGCGGTCGTTGATGATCTGGTGGCCGCTCAGCTCATCGACCAGGTCCGCTTCACCCGGCAACCGGAGTACGTGTTTCACCATCCGTCGATCCGCACGGTCGCCTACGAACTCCAGCACGAATCGGATCGTGCCGAGCTGCATCGGCGCGTCGCGGCCGCCATCGAATCACGTAACCCGCTAGCGGGCGATGAAAATGCCGCCTTGATCGCCGAGCATCTGGACGCGGCCGGCGATGGGCACGCCGCTTACGGCTGGCAAATGCGGGCCGCAGCCTGGGCGACCAACCGCGACATCGCCGCGGCATGGCGGAGTTGGGAGCGTGCCCGGACGATCGCCGACGCCCTACCCGCCGATGACCCCGACCGAACATCCATGCGCATTGCTCCTCGCACCATGTTGTGCGGGATCGCCTGGCGAGTCCATGAACAGGCGACAGGCGCCCGCTTCGAGGAATTGCGGGAGTTGTGCGCCGCGGCCGGGGACAAGGCTTCACTGGCCATCGCAATGTCCGGGCAAGTGATGGATCACATGCATCAGGCCCGGCTGCGCGAGGCGTCGGGGCTGGCATCGGAAGCGATGGCCCTTATCGAGTCGCTCGACGATCCGACCTTGACGGTGGGCCTGTCCCTCGCGTCGATCTACGCCAGAGCTGAGTGCGCCGAGTGGCCTGACGCGCTGCGGTGGTCACAGATGGTTATCGACCTGGCCGACGGCGATCCCTCAAAAGGCAACTTCATCATCGGGTCTCCGTTGGCGCTCGCCTTTACGACGCGGGCTACGGCCAGTTATTGCCTGGGACGTCCCGGATGGCGCGACGACCTGCGGCACGGCCTCGCCATGGCGCGCAGCACCGACCCCATGTCCTACGCCACCGTTGTCACCTACTCTTACTCCGCGGCAATACCGCCGGGCATGCTGAGGCCCGACGATCGCGCGATGGGCGAGATCCAGGATGCCCTGCGAATTGCCGAACAATCCGGTGATGATGTCGCGGTTGCCATCGCCCGGATGACGCTGGGCATTGCGCTGGTACACCGCCGGACGAACACGGAGCGCGACCGGGGACAGCAGATCCTGGCGGAGGTCGGTGAAGTGTTCCGGCGCCGGGGGTTCTTCCTGGCCGATCTACCTATCGTCGAGGTCTGCTTGGCTCGTGAGAAGGCTCAGTGCGGAGATCGCGATGGCGCCATACCGCTGATGCGGGCGGCCGCAGACGATCAATTCCGCGAGGGGCGGCTGCTGGGGTGGAGCATTCCGGCGACAGGTGTTTTGGTAGAAACGCTGCTCGATCGGGGGGCCGAGAGTGACTTGGTCGAAGCCGAGGCCGCGATCGAAGCGGTTGGCGGATGCCGCGATCGAGCGGTTGGCGGCGCCGACCGACGGCGGTTTCGCTGTGCGCGAGATCTGGCTGTTGCGGCTGCGGGCTCTCCTGGCGCGGGCTCACGGCGATGCCGCGTCCTACGCGGACTTCCGGGATCGCTACCGCGACATGGCGAAAACGCTTGGCTTCGAGGGGCATATCGACTGGGCCGAGGCAATGCCGTGAGGGCCGTCGTTCTGTACTCCTCGATGCTGGTACGTCCCCGAAAATAGACTTTGAGGTGCGCCGTCAGGGTTTCGAACCCCGGACCCGCTGATTAGCAATCCTTGGATCCTGACAGTCCCCGTTATTGCCTGTTTCTCATTGTGCGACAACCGGATTGACGATCTCGAACCCCCGGTAGGAACCGGGCAATTCCGGTCGGTTCCCGGTCATTGGCGGTGAATAAACGGTAACCGCCAGCCCGCCCGTAACGCTCCGCCCACGTCGCGGCCCCATCCCGGCTGGCCTGAAGGCAGCAGCTCGGCGCTGGTTTGCCTTGCCGTTAGGTGCGGCAGACCGCTGGTGTGTTGGGGGCCTTCATTTCTGCCGGTGTGCAGAACGTTCTTGATTGTCCGGCACTGATCGGGTGCATGTACAGGAGTTGAAAGCCAGACGGGTCCGGTTGGATGGTGGCGATGTACTGGTCGCCGACGTTACCCATCCCGGGGCCGCTGCGGGCGATCAGGGTGGCCAGGGTGATCGTGATGCTATCGCTGGGGTTTTTCTGCCACGTGACTGACCATTGATCGGTGTTCAGCGCGCCGTCACCAATTGTCAGGGTTCCGGTGCCGCTCTGGGACAGCTGCAGCTGGCTATCGTGGGCTATCCACTGGTCGAAAAACGACACCGGCCCCACACCGTTGGCGCCTCCCTGACCGCCAGCGCCTCCCGGACCGCCAGCGCCTCCCGGAGGACCGCCAGCGTGGACGGTTGCCGAACCACCGACCAGCACCACAGCCGCAGCGAGCAGTGCAACGACCAGTCGTACGGCGGTTTGGGTCCACCACCGTGAAGCGACCCCGTGGCGGCGGATGCGCCCCTCGAAGCCGCCAAACACATGTTCGTCCATAATCGCCTCCCGTGATAGTGGCGCGGCCCAATAGGCCAGTTTCCGATGGAGCCTATCTCGGCTCATTCGGCCCTGTCCGGGAAACCCGGTGGAGCCTGACGCCGCGTTGAACTGAATTGTTTTGCCGCCCGTGGGAGATCAAAAAGCACGATGCGCCTCCTGCTCGACGGATTTACAGTCAGGCCTGACGCGTTTTAGCGTGTTTCAGGATGCCGCCAAAGTCGCGCTGACCTGCCGAATCAGTCTCAACCCGTCCCAAGCCGAGTCACCGCATCCGCCCTTAGTAGTGACAACGTCGTGACAACGTTCGTCGGCCCAAAGGCCCGACACCGACCCGTGGACGCACCCGGCGATGCGACTCGCCGGAAGCCGGAAAACCAGTGCAGCGCGAGTCGAATAAGACTGTCCGCGTGTGAAGCTGACGGGAAAGCAGTACTGAGACATTTGGGCTGGTCAAACTGGACGAATTGGACCCATCCTGAGGGTTCAGAGCACGCAATCTGAACGGCGTGGCGGATGCGGAGCGGATGAAAACGACCCCGTGATCCGTAGGCACGGGCCGACAAATTCGGAGACCACGGCGCCGTCGCGGCGCATGAGCAGCCATTCGGGTATCCGCGGTAACTGGAAGAAGTATATGTACCAGGACGCTCGGCCCTCTGTGTAGCAGGGTCGGCGTCCTTGCAGCTCGGGGGTTCGGCGCGTGTTACCCGCGCCGGCCGACGGGTGTCACAGCGGCAGGGTCTTCTTGATATGCTTCGCGGCTGCCCGCAGGCTGCGTGCTGCTGCCGATTTGACGAAGTCGGCGGAGAAAATGGTGGCCTCGCCAAGGCGGTGTTCGTTGGCGAACGCCTGGGTGGCACCAAGGTCGAGGGCGTCGTAGGCCGATGCCCGGTCGCTGAGCACGCATCGCCACGGATTCGCGGCGATCTGCTCGGCAAGTTCGACGGCGGCGTCAAGGGCGGCGCCCGCTGGCACGACGCGGTTGACGAAGCCCATCTCACGGGCCTCGGCAACATCGAACTCGCGGCCGGTGAGCATGATGTCCAGTGCGCGGCCGAGCCCGATGATGCGCGGCAGCCGGATGGTCCCGCCGTCGACCAGGGGGACGCCGTGGCGACGGTCGAAGAAGCCGAAGCGGGCGGTGGCGCCCGCGACACGCAGGTCGCACATCGCGGCCAGTTCCATTCCGCCGGCAACGCACCAGCCTTCGATGGCGGCGATGACGGGTTTTGCGATGACCCGGCGGGTCGGGCCGAGCGGTCCATCGTCGCGCAGGTCGGGCAGCCGGTTGAGGTCGGCGCCGGAGCTGAATGCCTTCTCGTCGCCGTAGAGCACGGCGACCTTGGCGTCCGGGTCGGTCTCGAAGTCCGCGAACTGCCGATGCAGCCGCTGCGCGGTGGTGCTGTCGATCGCGTTGCGCACCTGTGGCCTGCCGATTCGGATGATGGTCACCGCGGTCATGAGGCTCCTTGGTCTATGAGCACGCCGGGGTTGAGGATCCCGGCGGGGTCGAGCACGGACTTTGCGGCGCGCACGGCGGCGGCGAATGGGTCGGGGCGTTGCCGGTCGTACCAGGGTCGGTGATCGCGGCCGACGGCGTGGTGATGGGTGATGGTGCCGCCATGGGTCGTGATCGCTTCGGAAACAGCGGCTTTGATGTCGTCCCACTGGGCGACGATGCTGGCCCACCGGCCGCTGGCGTAGATGCCGTAGTACGGGGCGGGACCGTCGGGGTAGACGTGGGTGAACCGGCAGGTGACCACGCCCGTCCCGCAGACCGCGCCGATCGCGTGCTGCGCCGCGGCGGTCACCGCGGCGTGGAGGGTGGCGAAGTTGTCCCACGTGCAGGCGGTTTCGAAGGTTTCCACGATCATGGCGCGCCGCGCGAGGGCGTCGCGGTGATAAGGCATGCGCAGGAACGCCGAACGCCAGTTGGTGGAGGCGTCGGTGCCGGAGTCGTCGCGGCAGCGGCGCGAAATCACCGTGCCGTCATGCTCGATGGTGATTTCCAGCGCCCGGTCCAGCCAGCTGTCGACCGGGTGATCGGCCGATTCGAACGCCAGCACCAGCAGCCCACCGGACACCGTTGTTGCGGCGTTGAGGAAAGCTTCGGCTGGATCGAGAAGCCGGCAGTTCGACGGATACAGGCCGGCCTGGGCGATGGCGCGCGCCGCCGCTACCGCACGCGCGAAGTCGTTGAACGCGACGGACGCGGTGACCTGCCAGCGTGGCCGGTGCTGCAATCGCATCCAGGCCTCGGTAATCACGCCGAGGGTTCCCTCCGATCCCAGGAACAATCGGTCCGGTGAGGGTCCGGCACCCGATCCCGGCAATCGTCGGGACTCGCTGACGCCGGCGGGGGTGACGACCCGCAGGGACTCGGTGAGATCGTCGATGTGGGTGTAGAGCGTGGCGAAGTGACCACCGGCGCGGGTGGCCAACCAGCCGCCGAGTGTGGAGAAACCGAATGACTGTGGAAAATGCCGCAGCGTCAAAGCATGCGGGCGAAGCTGGTCCTCCAGCTTCGGTCCCAGCGCCCCGGCCTGGATGCGGGCGGCACGGCTGGCGCGGTCGATCTCGAGCACCGCGTCCATCGCGGTGAGGTCCATCGTGACCGCGGGCGCGTCGAATCGCGGTTCGATCCCGCCGACGACGGAACTTCCGCCGCCATAGGGGATAACTGCAATCGCGTCTTGCGAGCACCAGTCGAGCAGGTCGATCACGTCGCGCTCGGTGCGTGGCCTCGCGACCAGATCGGGGACGTCGTCCAGGCGGCCCTGCAGGTTGCGCACGACATCGCGGAACGCTTTGCCGCGAGCATGCCCGACACGATCTTCGGGATCGGCAGAGCACAACGCGGTAAGGGAATTGGGCGCGGTGATCCGCGGCGCCGGCAAACCGAGCCGCCTCGGGTCCGGCGGTGGGTGATCGGTGAAGTCGTGGGTCGGCATCACCTGCGCCACCCGGGCGATCAACGCCTGCGTCTCTCGCTCCGAGGCCGCCTCCTGGAGCGTTCCCCAACCCCACCACGAACGCGTCATGCGTCCCTACCTATCTTGGACGTGATCGGTGTCGGTCCGGGGCTGGGATTCATACACCCGCTTTGCATATGGCTTCATGTAGTCGCCTGGTGTGCACGCCGACTTCAAGGCTGAAGACGTACCAGCACGCCCCGTCCCGATTGACTAATGAGTAAGTTACCATGGAGTCATTTCATTGCTTCGGTCCACCGTCGGCTACGCCCACCCAACCAGGTCACAACGGCCGAGTCGGCGGAAGAATCGGGGTGATCGAATTGCAGGTGGGAGGTTTGCGGGTGGATCGGCGAGCGGAGCTCGCGCGGCGTGAACCTGCTGGCGCTGCGCCTCAATTGTCATCGGCAGTGCCCGCCGGCACGAAGGGAGTGCCCCGCGCCGAACGTGAACAGCAGATCCTCGACGTTGCCGCCGCGGAGTTCGGTCGCCGCGGTTACGCGGCGATTTCCGTGCTTGACGTGGCGCGGGCGGCGGGGATCTCCAAACCGCTTATCTACGGGTATTTCACCTCCAAAGAGGGGTTGTATTGCGCGTGTGTCGACCGGGCGGGGCAGGTTATCAGCACCGCCATCGCACGAGTCCTCGACAACCCCGTCGACGCGGTGAGTAATGCCGAGGCCACCTTGCGAGCGATCTTCACCGCACTCGAACCCCGTCCGCACGACTGGAACGTGCTCTACGACCGCAGTCTGCCCCCCGGCAGTCGCGCGTTCGGTGCGGCGAAAAAATACCGCACGATGATCGCCGCCCAAGCCACGCAAGGCGTAACAGCCGTGCTGCGCTCGACTGACCTAATCGATCCATTGGATCAATCTGCGGTAGCCGAGATCTGGATGAGTGCAGTATCGGCACTGATCGACTGGTGGCTCAAACACCCAGACCAGACTGCCCAGCAGATGACCTACCGGTGCCACCGCATCTTGGCCGCATTCAACCCCTGACTTCCATGCGGCGACAGTCAATCTGGTCACGCCGCCCGCGCGCTTCGACCAACGTCTGCCTTGATAGCAGATGCTCCTATGTTGCGGCAATGGTTTTGAGGGTCGTTTCCGATGGTCGGAGGACCACTTGACCCCCAGTCGGACATCGGGTGAATTTCATTGTCTTGCAACAACTCTGCAAGATATCTGACCAGCGCAAACCATCTCTCGCTGTCTCTGGTCGACTCCCTCCATTCGCACCTAGTTGTGACACCTTTGTGACAAGGCCGGGCCCTGGAGTGATGCGCCGCAGGCATCACCGGCTGCGGTGGAACGTCTTGGCGCGCGGTTGGGGATTCCGGTGAAGGCGCTGGAGGGGCGGCGGGGCTGGATCACCCGTCGCGAGGATCGAGCATCGGCAGCAGCACGTTGCGCACGAGCGCCACGATCGTCTCGTCGTCGTCGAGCGTGATTGTTCCCTCACGGGTGAGGAGGAGCGAGATCGCGAGCCGCGCGAGCACCTCCGCGGCCTGGTCGACGTCGGCTGGCGCAGCACGTCCGGCGCGCACTTCGGTGCGCAGCCGCTGACCGATCAACTCGCGGTACAGCGCAAGCGCCGCCGTGCCGTCGATGGTGAGCAGCGGCAGCAGCAACTCGGGTTCGCTGCGCAGCAGGCGGTCGAACAGCGCGTGCCCGCGGACGAAGTTGACGGCGAACGAGAAGCCGAGCACGACCCGCTGCTCGAGGGTCTGCTCACGCTCCCAGACACGGTCGAGCTCGGCCATGCCGCGACGGATCTCGCGTGCGATCACGACCCCGACGAGCCCTTGCTTGCTCTGAAAGCGCCGGAACACGGTCATCTTCGAGACGCCGGCTCGGCGCGCGACATCGTCGATCGTCGCGCGGCGGATCCCGTACTCGGCGAACATCTCGAACGCCGCCGCCGCGACGCGGTCGACGGTTGCGTCCTCGCCCGGTGCCGGGCCTTGGTCGAGCTGCGCGATTGACAGCGCCATTGACTGCATGTTTTGATGTTATCAAATGACACACTCGATAGACACAACGAAATGGGCGACCTGCCGCGGCTGCGTACTCCGGCGCTCCTCAACGCAGCCGAGTACTGGCTGGCGCCCGAGCGCTTCGCCCGGCGCTGCGAGTCGCTCGGCGACCGCTTTCTCGTGGCGATGCCCGCATCGCGGCCGTGGCTGTGCCTCACCCACCCCGACGACATCAAGCGCGTGTTCAGCGCCGACACCGGCGTGCTGCGCCTCGGCGCCGCGCTTGCAAAGAATTCGCCCCATCCGCTCGTCCTCGGCCCGACCGGGCTGACGAACGTCGATGGTGACGAGCACATGCGCAGTCGCAAGATGCAGCTGCCGCCGTTCCGTGCCGCGGGCGCTTGCCGAGTACGAGAACGTCATGGAGCGCAAGACCGAAGACGCGCTTGCGCGCTGGCCGTACGGACGGCCGACCCGTGCCGACTCCCATATGCAGGCGATCACGCTGGAGGTGATCATCGCCGTGGTCTTCGGCGTCACAGACCCCGACCGCGCCGAGCGCCTGCGCGCGGCAACACTGGCGCTGATGCGCGTGGGCAACTCGCGGCGGTTCTTCGTGCAGACGATCATCGTCACCGCCCGCAACAAGGGCTGGGACGGTCCCTTCCCGCGCATCCGCGCCGCGATGGCCGCGGTCGACGCGATTGTGCTCGAAGAGGCCGCCGAGCGGCGCCACAGCGGTGACCTCGACCAGGACGACGTCTTCGGGATGTTCCTGCGCGCCCACGACGCGAACAGCAAACCGATGCCCGACAGCGAGCTCTGTGACGCGATGCGCACACTGCTGCTCGGCGGACACGAGACCACGGCCTCCACGCTCGCGTGGATCCTCGAGCGCGTCACCCGCCACCCCGACGAGCTCGCGCGCCTGAGGCGGCGGCCCTCGACGGCGACGACGACTACATCGACGCCGTCATCAAGGAGGCGATGCGTCTGCGCCCGGTGTTCCCGATCACTGGGCGGCTCGCCGCCGAGGACTTCGCGTTGCGGTGATCTCACGATCCCCGCCGGCACCCTCATCATTCCGCACATCACCCTGGTGCACCGCCGCCCCGACCTCTATCCCGACCCGCTCACGTTCCGCCCCGCAGCGCTTCCTCGACAGCCGCGCCGGGACCTACACGTGGATCCCGTTCGGCGGCGGAGCAAGACGCTGCATCGGCGCCGCGTTCTCGCTCGTCGAAATGCGGATCGTGCTGCGCACAATGCTCCGCCACGCGCGGCTGCTCCCGACGAACCGGCGCGCCGAACGCGTCGCACGACACACGGTCACGATCGCCCCCGCCCGCGGCGCGACCGTCACGCTCAAACGGCGCCCACCCTTCGCGCACCTTGACGAGCCCGGCACCACGCACCTACACGCACCGGTCCTTTAGCCGGATCCACCCTTCAGCCTTCGCAAAACACGCACTGCCGACCAAGTGCGAAACAGGCTGGCCTCAGCCGCCGTCAATTTGGCTGATGTTCGGTGGATCCGGCCTGGGCCGTAGAGCCACCAGCTCCGGCCAGCTACGCTGCCGTCTGTACCCACCGATGGACCACTCTCACTAACCGTGGATCAGTTGTCGGGGTCCGGCCAAGTTAGCTGCGTATATCAAAATGCGCATGCGAAGTAGTTATAACCGTTGCCGGTACGGTTGCGGTACGTAACGGTGCACCTTTGCAAAAACTGTCCGGGAGGGGCACCTGCCGCAGTTGAGGGGGTAGGGGTTAGGGTGCCGGCCAGGCCGAGCTCGCGGAGTACCCCGTGCGTAGTGGGGAGCCCCGAAACACTGGGGTCCTCTCGACTCTAACGACCTGGGGGACCTCGCCGAGGATGCAGGATCTGCGCACGGACGCCGCCGCGACAGCCGACTTCTACGAACTTGACGTCGCCCGCCACCACGAGGCTGCCACTGTTTTGACCTCAAACCGCAGCCCCGACGAATGGCTGGCCATCATGATCGACCCGCTATTGGCCCAATCGGCCGTCGACTGGCTCACCTCAACAGCCCACGAACTCATCATCGAAGGCCAGTCCTACCGGCGGCGTACAACGCCCACATCATCGACACACTCGGGATATCAGCAGGCGACATCGTCGGGCTTGAAGAAATCACGTTGGGGATCGTGGAGTTCGCCGAAGAAGCGTACTGCCCGAAGTACGCCACCGGGGATTACTAGTGGTGTGTCTCGTTATTGGTTGACTGCTTGGAGCGCGATGCGTCCGCGGGCGACCTTGGCGAGGATGTCTTCGGCGGTGGCGGTCCATACGAATGGTTTGGGGTCGTTGTTGTGCGCGGCGAGGTAGTCCTCGATCTTGGCGATGAGGTCGGGTACGGAGTGGAACACGCCGCGGCGCAGCGCCTTGTCGGTCAGTTCCCGAAACCAGCGTTCGACCAGGTTGAGCCACGACGAGGAGGTTGGGGTGAAGTGCAGGTGGAATCGGGGGTGTTTGTCGAGCCAGGCCCGCACGGTCGGGTGTTTGTGGGTGGCGTAGTTGTCGCAGATCAGGTGCACCGCAAGTTCTTCGGGGACTTCCCGGTCGATCGTGCGCAGGAACTTCAGAAACTCGGTATGGCGGTGCCGGGGCAGGCATTGCCCGATAACTTTGCCGGTCAGGACGTCCAGCGCCGCGAACAACGTGGCGGTGCCGTTGCGCTTGTAATCGTGGGTCATTGTCTGCGCCCGCCCCGGTTTCATGGGCAGCGACGGCTGGGTCCGGTCCAGTGCCTGCACCGAGGACTTCTCGTCCATGCACAGCACGATCGCTTTCTCCGGAGGATTGAGGTACAGACCGACCACGTCGATCAGTTTCTCCTCGAACTTCGGGTCGTTGGACAGCTTGAATGTCTCGACCAGGTGCGGTTTCAAACCGCGCGCGGCCCACACCCGCTGCACTGTCGCCGGGGACACCCCCGCCTTCGCCGCCATCGTCCGGCACGACCAGTGGGTCTGGCCGTCTGGCGTGGAATACCTTGTCAGGTGCACGATCTCGTCGATCTTCTCCTGCGGGATCGTGGACTTCCGGCCACGCCCGGCCCGGACCTTCCCCAGCTTCGCCAAGCCCTCCTCGGCGAACCGGGCCCGCCACACCCGAACCGTCGTCGGCTTCACCCCTACCTGCGCGGCGATCCTCATGTTCGCCACACCATCGGCCGCCAGCAACAGCGCCTTCGCCCGCTGAACCTGCCGATGGGGCGCGGTCTGCGACCGCGACAAGACTTGCAACGCTTCTCGTTGACCGTCCAACATGACCAAAGCAGCCGCTGGCGTCATCACCCACGAAGTCTACCGGAGAACTAGCTTATTATTTTGGAGACACACCACTAGTTAGCTAACCCGCCGACCTCGCCATCGTCAGCCCGCCACCCGCCGCGACGACGCCGCGACGAACACCCTCGAGAAGCTGACTCACGACGCTATAACCAGCCGTGACCAGGCCTTTTAAGGTGGGGCGGGCGGGGCTCGAACCCGCGACCAACGGATTATGAGTCCGCGGCTCTAACCAACTGAGCTACCGCCCCTGGTGCTAACTAGCTGCAGATATAGGCTCCGCTTCGTCGTACTCGGGTCCTGAATACCGCAGTGATACCGCAGCGCTCTCGATGGCTTTGCCCAATGCGTCCGCTACACCGGCCAAGTCGTCGCTGAGCAAGTGCCCGTAGCGGTCAAGAGTCATGGCCGCCGTCGCGTGCCCAAGGAGCCTCTGCACGACCTTGACATTAGCGCCCGCGCTGATCGCCAATGACGCCGTGGTGTGCCGTAGCCCGTGCGGCACGAGGCCAGCGATCCCGGCAGCATTGCTGGCTTTGTCGAATGCTCTGCGGTACTCCTCGATAGGCAGGTGCCCGCCTCGATGGCTTGGAAACACGAGTGCGTTTGGATCCCTCGGCAACTCTGGTTGCAGCCGGTCCCATACTGGCCCGGGCACCGGCACGTAGCGTGCGCGGTTTGTCTTGGTTGTCGATCCGACAATGCCTTTACCGGTCACGTAAGTGACCGACGCACGGACCAGCAGCTCTCGGTCACCCACGTGCTTACGCCGCAGGGCGGCAGCCTCACCGAAGCGAAGTCCGCAGTAGCCGAGAACCAGGGTCAGCGCCTCGAAGCGCTCAGTCGCTTTCGCCAACTGGAGCAACTCGGAGTGGTTCAAGTATCGCCGCTCCCGTTCCGCCGGCATTGGCAAATCTTCGGACCGCTTGATCTCCGCCGCCACGTTTCTAGAAATCTTCCCGGTCCGTTGCGCGTACTTGAGCACTGCGCCGACGAGCTGGTGGGCCTGCGTGATGCGACTCGCCGAGAGTGCGGTGCCGCGCTGTGAGCCGTCGACAGCCAAACCGCCGAGCCACGTCGAGTAGGCTTGGTAGTCAATTTGTTTCAGTGGAACCTCCGCCCACTTCGGCAGCACAAGAGTGTCCAGGATGGAACGGTAGCCCGCAACAGTCTTAGGTTTTCGATGCCCCTTAGTAACGAACCATTGTTCGGCGACTGATCCGAACGTCTCAGCACTCTTGCGAGGGTCGACGTACGTACCCTGTTGGATGTCCGCGGTCAGGCCGTCCAGATGAGCTTGGGCATCCGGCCTGCGCTCGAAGACTCTTGTGTGCTCCCTGCCGCTGTCGTCAACCCACCGCACTCGCCAGCGCGTGACCTTGCCGTAGACGGCGGAACGTTCCTTGCCGATCTTTCCATCGGAGCCCTTGACCTTCTTGTGCCATCGGTCGTCAATGCCGACTCGCTGGTGTCGGGTAATCATGAGTCCACAGTACCGCAGAAATCCGTGGTACGAATCCGTTACTGCACCAGTCCCCCACGCTCGGTCTTGGCAGCTTCTGCCTCTACCCACGCGTCCAGGTCGGCGACATCGTAAAACGTATGTCGGCCAAGACGATAGCTGCGCGGACCCGTGCCCATGTACCGCCAGTACCTCAGCGTCGACTCGGGTAATCCACCCAGGTATTGGGCTGCGGCCTTGGTGCCCAGTCGAACCACTGACGTTCCGGTCATCGTTCTACTTCCTGTTCTCGCCTAATCCGTGTATGCCACAGTCGCGCTTCCGCACTCGTGGAGTTGGCCGCCGATCCGCTCGATTGACGGCGCTAATGCACTTCATCGACTTGCCTCCCTGTTCCGGCGGGCCTCCAAGCGGTGCCTGGTCGGGATTCGGTGACACCGATGATCCGGGTGTGGATGTGGCGCAAGGCTGCTGAGATGACCAGGACGCGGTCCCCGGCGCTGGTGTGTCCGGCGTGGTCGAACTCCCACAGCACCTGATCCGTGTCGAGAGGTTCGTACCGCCCGCCGGTGGCCCGGGTCGCGTCGTTGGCTAGCTGAGCAGATCGCGTATCCTCTTGCCGTTCTGAATGTTTGGCTATCTGGTCGCGGGTCCAGGTGGCGCGGGCGGCGCGCAGGACGCCCATGGTGGTCGAGTAGTGCCGGGATTTGGTGGTGATGTGGCCGCGGTAGCCCAGGGTGTGCAGCCAACGGCCGATCCCCGCCAACGACGGGCCTACGGAGTCTGTGTGTTCGGCGAGTTCGACGATGGTGGCCAAGATGGCACGCACGTGTTCGCTGACGCCCAGGTCGGCGATCGCTTCTGCTGATAGGCGCCGAGCGGTGATGCCGAACTCGTGCAGGGATTTGGTGACGTATTTGGCCAGGTACGCCGCAACCCGGCGCGGCGACAACCGCGATACCGTCGTGCGAGCAGTGTCGGTTGCGGGATCGTTTGCGGCTGTTATGGTTTCGGGTGCCAATGGTTGGGTGTCGATCTGGGTGCCGAACCGCAGTGTACGCACTGCACCCTGGCCGGAGCCGCCGTCAGCGGCGACGTCGATGCCGACGTGGCGGGCGGCGCGCTGGATCAGGGCAGCCAGGTCGGCGGCGGTGATCGGCGACGACCAGCTGGTGTGCTGGTCGGCTACCGGACGGGGTTGCCCACCACCCCACGGGGCGGCGGGGCCTTGACGGTCGTGGTCACCTGATTTCGTGGTGTCGGCCGGTGGTGGGTCGAGGCGGATTAGGGCGTGGATGTGCGGGATGGCGCGGGCTTGCAGTTCAACGACTTTGACGAAACTGACCCGCACCGCATCCGGTTTGACCCCAATGACTTTCAGTTGTGTTGAGACGGCTCGTCGTAGTGCGATGGTGAACCGCCGCCACAGCTCGGGCAGATGCCAGGTGAACAGGACATGCCCGGGGTAGTCGTAGCAGTCCCGACACAGCGGCTGGCCCACCATAGGGTCACCGATATTGTGGATTATGTTGCACCGCAGCTGGTTTCCGTGCAGGCACCGTGTGGCTGAGCTGGCGCCATTGCGGGTGTGGCAGGGTGTGGACGCATTGTGCACCGCCCCGTAACTGGGCGCGGTCAAAGTGGCGAACACTTGCGGTCGGGCCGCGACCTCAACCGGGATGTCGTGGTGGCCGCCGGCGGCTCCGGCGTGTACGAGTTGCCAGGTGTCGCGGGCGTAGAGGTCTGAGCATGATGGGCACACAGCAGCGCGGCGGTTGTTGCAGCGCGTCCACACGGTGTGCCGACGTCCGGCGGTGTCAGCACCGCACAGCTGGATGGAGTGGGCGCAAAACCCGACCGATTCGGCGCGATGCCACCACGACCCGAAACTCGGTGAGGATGCGCGGCGCAGCATCTGAGCGATCACCGGTGCCGGGTCGACGGTGGTGGGCAGTCCCGGCAACACGATCATCGGGCTGTCCGCTGCGACGGTGCTCACCGCTGCCCCTGATTGTCACGGTGGCCAGTGCCAGGAGTCGTGTCTCCCGCGCTGCCCGGTGTGCGGGGGCGGGGCGCGGGGAATGTTTGGGCCAGGGCGGTGATGTCGCGGTCGGTGACGTGAAACGCCCGCGTCCGTATCGGGTGGGCGGTGCCGTCGATCATCACGTAGCCGACGCCGGGGGTGGCATCAGCGATGAGGTCGCATTCGGCGCCGGCATCGCGGGCTCCTTGGCCCAATACCATCGCGGTTTGGGTGGCTTCGGTCATGCGCAGCCCGATCCGCACGGTGAACAGCTGCCGCACCGGCAGGGTGTCTTTGGCGGGGTCTTGCACGGCGGCGACCACCGAGATGCCCACCGCGCGGCCCTGGGAGAGCAGTAGGCCGAGCAGCTGTTCGGTCTCTGCGCGCAGTTTGCGGTCGGTGACATAGGCGGTCACCGCGGCGATCTCGTCGATGACCACCACGATCAACGGTTCGGTGGCGCTGGGGGTGTGCAGGCGGGTGTGTCCGCGCAGCCGGTTGGCCCGCGCCTGCATCAACTCCACCAGCTGGCGCAGCAGCTCGACGGTGGGTTGGCCGGTGTGGTGGCAGAACATCGAAAACATCGGTGCGCCGGCCCCGAGTTCCATGCCGCCTTTGGGGTCGATCACGCATAACCGCACCCGGCCAGTCCTGACTTGTGGTGCCAGTCCGGCGATCAGCGACCACAGCACCGACCCTTTGCCCGCCCCGGTGGCACCGGCGATCAAGATGTGCTGGCCCAAGACGGGTAGCTGCCACCAGGTCCGTGCCTCGGTGGTCCCGATCCGCACCGCCCCCAGATCGACCGGGGTTGCCGGGGTCGGCATGGGCAGCGCGATGGCTTGGGCCAGCACGTCGCTGCGGCCGATGATGATCCGCAGCTCGCCGGGGGTGGTGGCGCGAATCGTCAGCCGCTCGGCCCGCCACGCCGCCGCCAGCGCGTCGCCGCGTTTCTGCCATTCGTTGATCGATTGGCCGGCCACCACCCGCGCGATGAGCACGTCGGCGTGGCTGCCGATCCGCACCGACCGCAGTGCAGGCACCAGGGTGCGTTCACCCAGCCGGGCGGTCAAACCGTGCAGGGTGCACATCGACTCCCAGGTACGGCCGTATCGCCACCACGACAAAAACCGCTGCCGCACCGGGTCGCTCACCCACGCGGTGAACGAGGACGGCTCCACGACTGCCCAGCCGGTGTATGCCGCGACAGCCACGGCGGCGGTGAGCAGGCCGGCGCGGGTGCCGTGGGCGATGCCGACCCAGATCGTGATGATGGCCGGGATGCTCAGGGCGGGAAACAGGATTGCCCACCACAGCAGCTGCCCGGCGGCTTTGACCAATGCCCAGATCAGCTCGGCGATCCAGTCGTCGTCGGGCGACTGACTAGTGTTGCGGTTCTTACGGTTTGAGGTGTTCGACATGATGGCACGCTTTCGCTACGACGGGTTGCTGTGTTGTCCGGCGGCTGGCCCGACAGCCACACCGTGCTCATGCGCGTGCTGCCGGGCCAGCCCTTCGGTTACCGGGCCTGCTGGCTCGCCTTCGCGGCGGCCGCTGCCGGGTCGGCGCCAGGGGTGATGGTTTCGGCGCGATACGCGATGCCCGAGCGGCCGTCCTGCGACCACGGCAACGCCACCAGACCCGACACCGCAACGGGTTGGCCGACAGTGACTTTCGGCTCACCAACCACGGTGACCGCCAGCACCTCGCCGCCGGTGGCGTCCAGGGCGATCAACTGGACCAGCCACAACGCCTGCCCGGTCGCCTTGTCAATCCGTGGTGCACCGGTGTCGAAATTGGTGCGCTGCTCGGGAATCCGGGTGCACAGAAACGTCACGCCGGTGGTGTCGATTCGCAACTTCATGATGGGTGTTTCCTGTCTTCTCGAGTGAGCGGCCCAACGGTGTCGTTGGACGCATCACCCAGTGCAGCCCGACAACAGCCGCGGCCACCAACGGCGGACTAAAACACACAGCGTGGGTGTGCAAAACTGTGCGCCGTCACCACCGTCGTGCGTGGGTTCACGGCTTTGACGCCGCCCCCGCCAGTGCCTGCGCGTCTTGTCAACGCCTCCAACGAGGCAGCCGGGTAGGGTGTGCGGCAACCGCGCACACGAGAACGACAACGGCGCGCCGGGGCGGTGTCGCACGTGGGGGTGAAATTGTTCGCACTGCTGGTCAGGTTCAGCGTCCGCCCAGGACACGAGGACGCCTTCGACACACTCGTCGCCCACACACTGGCCGCGATCACTGCCGACGAGCCCGACACGATCGTCTATGCCAGCCACACCGTGGCCCAGGAGCCCAGCGTGCGGGTGTTCTACGAGTGCTACCGAAGCCACGAAGCCTTCCAAGCGCACGAAGCCGCGCCACACGTCAGCCGGTTCCTCACCGAGCGAACCCAACACCTCGCCAGCCCACCCGAGGTGTGGACACTTGCGCCTACTGTCGGTGCGATCAATGGGCAGCCCCTTCGAGGCGACGGTGCCCCGCGCTGACCCCACACCCGGCGACCTGGTTCGTAACTACCGAGAAGAAAAGAATTGGTCGCGCAAGCGCCTGGCCGACCAGATGCACAAATCGGCCAGTTGGGTCGCCCAGATCGAACGCGACGAAATACGACTGATCGACCTCACCGTCATACAACGCCTGGCCGCGGTGCTCGGCGCGCCGCTGCAGGAGTTCATCGAGGCCACGCTTGGACCCGACGCCGAAACCGCCCGCAACCGGCCCTACGTGGAACAGCTTCGTCTTGCCATCGCCGGTCACCCCGCCCCGGAAAGCATCATCACACCGGTAACCGACGGCCCACCTTGCGACCTTAAATCACTGCGACAGCGCACCCTGCACATCTGGGAGCACATCCACGCCAGCGCCTACCGTGAAATGGGGCCAGCAATCGCCGCCCTGATCAGCGAGCTGGAAAACGCCAGCCGCACCGCCTCCAAAACCCAACGCCCTCAACTCCTTTCGCTGCTCGCCCAGACTTATCAAGCCGCCGCGGCGATGCTCGTCAAAGTCGGTGACCGTGGTGCGGGATGGGTCGCCGCCGACCGCGCCATCGGCGCCGCCGAACGAACCCGCGACCCTGCCCTGATCCTGGCCGGTCAACTGCGCATGGCACGCACCCTGCTCGATTCCAGCGAACAAGCACTGGCCCGCCATGTCTTAACTCAAGCAACCCAACGACACGAAGCCATCATCGCCGGCGGCGATCACGGCCTGATCTCACTGGTCGGCTCCAGCGCGCTGCTGCTTGCGATCCTGCACGCCCGCGACGCCAACACCGATTCCGCCGAACAGTGCCTGATGGTGGCACGCCGGCTCGCCGCCGTCGTCGGCGCCGACCACAACTACCACGACACTGAATTCGGACCCACCAACGTGGCCATGCACGCCGTAGGTGTCGCGGTCGAACTCGGCAATGGACAACAAGCCCTCGACCGCGCTGCCCACGTCCGCCACGCCGAGCACCTGTCACCCGAACGGCAAGCCCGCTACCTGGTCGACATCGCCCGCGCCCACCTGCTGACACATTCTGGCCCCCAAGCCCTGCTAGCCCTGGTCAAAGCCGAACACATCGCCCCGGAAGAACTCGCCGAATCACCCCGCGTCGCCGAACTTATCGACGACATCGAAGCCCTGAATCGACGTCCGCGCCTATCCGGCCTGCGTGAACTCCGGCAACGCCTCTACGGGTAAATGCCCACTCCCGCGGTCCCTCGACACGACCGCTGCGTACCTGCCGCCTCAGCCATCGCAGCAACGCTCCAACAGCTCACCACCCACCCGAGCAGATCCGCGCGGTGCGGGCGGCTACCTTCGGGCTCCGCTGCGCTCCCTCTGCTTCCGTCCGCTAGCGCTCCCGTCCGCGCCGATCGCTGCACTGCGCCCTGCGTCCGCCGCCCGGACAACGGGCAGCGATGACCGTGCGCACGAGGCCAGCAAACGCAGCCATCGAGCCGCCCTCGCTGCCGCAGATCACGTCACGACCAACTCCTGAAAACGATGTCTGACTGCGTCGGTGAGGACTTTCTTTACTGCTATTAAAGCGGCGACGAACTATTGCGACACGACGCGTGCATTGACTTTGGGCAGTTCGTCGAATCGAGCACGTGCGTCTGTCGTGAGAATGGTGCGTCCCGTCGCGCGGGCCGTGGCCGCGAGTATCAGGTCGTGTGGCCCCCGCCGTCTTCCCTCGCGCCTGGAATGCGCCAGCAGAGCAGCGTGATGTTCGGCCACGGATCTGTCATAGTTCACGATCGGCACCACCGTGAGAAGATCGTCGATAAACGCTTTCTGGGCTGCTCGCCGGCCAGCCACGGCATCGAGCTTGACGCCAGCTAGATACTCGGCAACCACTATCGCGGGTATGGCGACGTCCGCGTCCTCCGGCACCATCGAAGACCCGCGCACCGCAGCGACCAGTACGCCGGTGTCGAGGATCAACGGTTCCACGGATCGGTGTCGTTGTCCGTCGATACGGCAGCGCGAGCGGCGGCGATGTTCTCACTGAAGGCGTCATCGATCGCGTCTATTCCCCGCCAACGCCGAAGCACTGCGTTCAACGCCGCACCAGTTGCAGCAGGGGCTGGACTAATTGCGGCAATTCGACGCCCAGCACGAGTCACAACAACCGTCTCGCCGTTCTCGACCGAATCGAGCACGGCGGAGAAGTTTCGTGACGCCTCCGACGCCGTGATCTCGCGCATGGATTCAGATTATCAGATTCTGAAGATCTGAGCATCGCTAAACCGTAAACCCCAACGCCCGCAGTTGGTCTCGGCCGTCCTCGGTGATCTTGTCCGGGCCCCACGGCGGATTCCACACCCAGTTGATCTTGATGTCGTTCACCAGCCCGGCTCCCACCAGCGCCATCCGCGACTGGTCCTCGATCACATCGGTCAGCGGACAGGCCGCCGACGTCAGCGTCATGTCGATCAGCGCGACCGTGCCCTCCTCGCCGCGCTCTACGTTCAACCCGTAGACCAAGCCGAGGTCGACGACGTTGATGCCAAGTTCGGGGTCGACGACGTCGCGCATCGCCTCCTCGACGTCGGCAAGCAACTCCTCATCCGGCAATTGAGCGGCCGTTTCGCTCATCGTCCACCTCCTGCACATGCGTCCCGGCGCTGGCCTGTGCCAGCGCGTCTTTGAAAGCCATCCATCCCAGCAGCGCGCATTTCACGCGCGCCGGGTACTTCGCCACCCCGGCGAACGCGATGCCGTCGCCGATGACGTCTTCGTCTCCTTCGATTGTGCCGCGCGACAAGACCATCTCGGTGAACGCGGCGACCGTCTTGAGCGCATCACCGACGGTCTGGCCGATCACCTGGTCGGTGAGCACCGACGTCGACGCCTGGCTGATCGAGCAGCCCTGGCCGTCATACGAAATGTCGGTCACCCGCTCCCCGTCGTCACTCAGCGCAACCCGTAGCTTCACCTCGTCACCGCATATCGGGTTCACGTGGAAGACCTCGGCGCCGTACGGCTCGCGCAGCCCGCGATGGTGCGGGTGCTTGTAGTGATCGAGGATCACTTCCTGATAGAGCTGCTCCAGCCGCAACTTATGCCCCGCCGAAGAAATCGACCGCCCGACGCACGCCGGCCACCAGCCGGTCTACTTCGTCGAACGTGTTGTAGAGCGCGAACGACGCTCGCGCCGTTGCGGCGATCCCGAACCGACGGTGCAGTGGAATTGCACAGTGATGCCCGACGCGCACCGCCACACCGTCGTCGTCGAGCACCTGGCCCACGTCGTGCGCGTGAATGCCGGCGACGACAAATGACACCGGAGAACCGCGGTCGGTCATCGACGTCGGGCCGACAATCCGAACACCTTTGACGTGTGACAACCCGTCCAGCGCGGCCGCCACCAGCTGACGCTCGTGCGCCTCGACCTTATCCATACCGATGGTCCCCAGATACCTTGCCGCAGCGGCCAATCCGACGACCTGCGACGTCATCGGCGTGCCGGCCTCGAACCGCTGCGGCGGCGGCGCGTAGGTGGTGGCCTCCATCGTGACGGTTTCGATCATCGACCCGCCGGTGATGAACGGCGGCATCTCGTTCAGCAGCTCGCGACGACCGTACAGCACACCGATCCCGTTGGGGCCCAGCATCTTATGGCCGGAGAACGCCGCGTAGTCCACGCCGAGCGCATGGAGGTCCACCGGCTGGTGCGGCACCGACTGGCAGGCGTCGAGCACCGTCAGCGCGCCGACCGCCCGTGCCCGCGAAACCAGCTCGGCCACGGGCGGCAGCGCGCCGGTGACATTCGAATGGTGACTGAACGTGACGACTTTCACCCGCTCGTCGAGCTCAAGCGAATCGAGGTTGATGCGGCCGTCGTCGGTGACGCCGTACCAGCGCAGGGTCGCGCCGGTCCGGCGCGCCAATTCCTGCCACGGGACCAGATTCGCGTGGTGTTCGATCTCGGTGGTGACTATCACGTCACCAGATCCGACGGCACGGCTGAACCGGCTGTCGCCGAGCACATAGGAGACGAGATTCAATGCCTCGGTGGCGTTCTTGGTGAACACCAACTCGTCTGTGTCGGCGCCGACGAACGCCGCGATGTCGCCGCGGCCCTGCTCGTACGCGTCGGTGGACTCCTCCATCAGTTGATGTGCGCCGCGGTGCACCGCACCGTTCGACGTGGTCAAAAAGTCGCGCTCGGCGTCGAGCACCAGTAGCGGCCGCTGCGACGTCGCACCGGAATCCAGGTACGCCAACTGGCTTCCGCCACGCATCACTCGCTTGAGGATCGGGAAGTCCGCCCTGATCGCCGTGATGTCGAGTGAAGTCACCGACGCCGTCATCGCTATGCCTCCGCGACCGCCGCCTGGGAAAAGCGATCGTACCCGTTCGCGTCGAGTTCGTCGGCCAATTCCGGCCCACCGGATTCGATGAACCGACCGCCGACGAACACGTGCACGAACTGCGGCTGGATGTAGCGCAGGATGCGGGTGTAGTGCGTGATCAGCAGGATGCCGCCGCGGGTTTCCTCCGCGTAGCGGTTGACTCCCTCGCTGACCACCCGCAACGCGTCGACATCCAGCCCGGAGTCGGTCTCATCGAGGATCGCGATCTTCGGCTTCAACAAGGCAAGCTGAAGGATTTCATGGCGCTTCTTCTCGCCGCCCGAAAACCCTTCGTTGACACTGCGCTCGGCGAACACCGGGTCGATGTCGAGGTCGTTCATCGCGGACTCGACCTCCTTGACCCAGTGCCGCAGCTTCGGCGCCTCACCCCGCACCGCGGTGGCCGCCGTGCGCAGGAAGTTCGACATCGACACCCCGGGCACCTCGAACGGGTACTGCATCGCCAGAAACAGCCCGGCGCGGGCCCGCTCGTCGACGCTCATCGCCAGCACGTCTTCGCCGTCCAGCGTGATCGAGCCCGACGTCACCTTGTACTTTGGGTGACCGGCGATCGCGTACCCCAGCGTCGACTTGCCGGAGCCGTTGGGCCCCATCATCGCATGGGTTTCGCCCGACTTCACGGTCAAGTCGACGCCCTTGAGGATCGGGATCTCCTCTCCCTCGCTCGGCGTGACACTGACGTGCAGGTCGTTGATCTCCAGAGTCGTCATTTGCTTCCTTGGATGCTTTCGGTGAGCACGAACTCTTCTTCAATGGCGTCGGTCAGGCGTTCGCGAACGGCGGGCACGGAGATCTTGGCGATGATTTCGTTGAAGAATCCGCGCACGATCAGCCGGCGCGCCTGGTCTTCCGGGATGCCGCGCGATCTCAGGTAGAACACCTGCTCGTCGTCGAAACGTCCGGTGGCGCTGGCATGCCCGGCGCGAATGATTTCGCCGGTCTCGATCTCCAGGTTCGGCATCGAGTCGGCGCGGGCGCCGTCGGTCAGCACCAGGTTGCGGTTTGTCTCGAAGGTGTCGGTGCCGCTGGCCTGCGCCCGGATCAGCACGTCGCCGACCCAGACAGTATGGGCGTCGGGCCGCGACGAGTCCGGATCCCCTTGCAGCGCGCCCTTGTACGTGACATGTGAGCGACAGTTCGGTTGCGCGTGGTCGATGAGCAGCCGCGACTCAAGGTGCTGGCCGTCGTCGGCGAAGTACAGGCCGAGCAGCTCGGCGTCCCCGCCGGGGGCGGCGAACCGTACCCGGGCGGTCAGCCGCACCAAGTCGCCGCCGAGGGCGACCACCACGTGGCGCAGCACGGCGTCCTTGCCGAGCGCGGCGTGGTGTGTGCTCACATGCACCGCGTCGTTGGCCCAGTCGGCGATCGAGACGACGGTCAGCCGGGCCGCGTCGCCGACGACGAATTCGACGTTGTCGGCATATGTTCCGCTGCCCCGCTGGTCGATGACCACCACCGCCTCGGCGAGTTCGCCGACGCGCAGCTGCAGGTGCCCGTATGCCGTCGCGCCCTCCCCCGGGCCGGTGATGGCGATATCGATCGGGTCCCCGGGCGTGCACCCGTCTCGACAGTGACGATCGTCGCTTTGTTGAACGACGAAAATGCTTGAGCGGCAACCCGGTCGGCGGGTACGCCGCCCCGGCCGAGCCGGTCGTCCCCGCGGCGCACCGTCTCGACGGTGACACCGGGAGGTGCGGAGACCGCGATGTCGGCGGTGCCGGTGGCGGGCGCCGAGCCGTTGTGCAGCCCACGCAGCCTGCGCAACGGGGTGAACCGCCAGATCTCGTCACGGCCACCGGGCACCTCAAAGGCGTTGACGTCGAACGACGTGAAGATCTCGCCCTTGGTCCTGCCTTCCAGTGTTGCGGTCAAGTCCTGCACCACTAGCCGACCGCGCCTTCCATCTGCAGCTCGATCAGGCGGTTGAGCTCCAGCGCGTATTCCATCGGCAGTTCCTTGGCGATCGGCTCGACGAAGCCACGGACCACCATCGCCATCGCCTCGTCCTCGGTGAGGCCGCGGCTCATCAGGTAGAACAGCTGCTCCTCGCTGACCTTCGAGACGGTCGCCTCGTGGCCCATCGTGACGTCGTCCTCGCGGATGTCGACGTAGGGATAGGTATCGCTGCGGCTGATCGTATCGACAAGCAGCGCATCGCATTTCACGCTCGACCGTGACCCGTGCGCGCCCTTGTAGACCTGAACCAGGCCACGGTAGGACGTGCGGCCACCGCCGCGGGAAACCGACTTGGAGACGATATTGCTCGACGTGTTGGGCGCCAGGTGCAGCATCTTGGCGCCGGTGTCCTGGTGCTGGCCCTCGCCGGCGAACGCGACGACAGCACCTCGCCCTTGGCGTGCTCGCCGGTCAACCAGACCGCCGGGTACTTCATCGTGACCTTGGATCCGATGTTGCCGTCGATCCACTCCATGGTGGCGCCGGCCTCGCGCGCGGGCGCGCTTGGTCACCAGGTTGTACACGTTGTTCGACCAGTTCTGGATCGTGGTGTAGCGGCACCGCCCGCCCGGCTTGACGATGATCTCGACCACCGCCGAGTGCAGCGAGTCGGACTTGTAAATCGGCGCGGTGCAGCCCTCGACGTAGTGCACGTAGGCGCCCTCGTCGACGATGATCAGCGTGCGCTCGAACTGGCCCATGTTCTCGGCGTTGATCCGGAAGTAGGCCTGCAGCGGGATGTCGACGCGCACGCCCGGCGGCACGTAGATGAACGAGCCGCCCGACCACACCGCGGTGTTCAGCGCGGAGAACTTGTTGTCCCCGGCCGGAATCACGGTGCCGAAGTACTGCTTGAAGATGTCCGGGTGTTCGCGCAGCGCGGTGTCGGTGTCCAAGAAGATGACGCCCTGGGCCTCCAGGTCCTCGCGGATCTGGTGGTAGACGACCTCCGACTCGTACTGGGCGGCGACGCCGGACACCAGCCGCTGCTTCTCCGCCTCGGGGATGCCGAGCCTGTCGTAGGTGTTCTTGATGTCGTCGGGCAGTTCCTCCCAGCTGGCCGCCTGCTTCTCGGTGGAGCGGACGAAGTACTTGATGTTGTCGAAGTCGATGCCCTCCAGGTTGGAGCCCCAGGTCGGCATCGGCTTGCGCGCGAAGATGCGCAGCGCCTTGAGCCGGCTCTGCAGCATCCACTCCGGTTCGTTCTTCTTCGCCGAGATGTCGCGTACCACGAACTCGGACAGGCCGCGGTGCGCGTTGGCGCCCGCGACATCGGAATCTGCCCAGCCGTAGCCGTACCGGCCCATGGAGGCGACGGCCTCTTCCTGGGTCAGTGGCTCAGGCCTAGCGAGCGAAGTCTCTGGCGCGAGGGTCATATCGACGCTCCTTGGTGTCGTTGCGGCTTCGGCGCGGGCTGTGCGCCGAAGGGCTGATGGCTTGTCGGGCTGAGGGGGACGTGGGTGGTGCAGGCACAGTCGCCGTTGACGATCGTGGCCAGCCGCTGGACGTGAGTGCCAAGCACTTCGGCCATCGCCTCCCGTTCGGTCTCGCAGAATTCGGGGAATTCCTCGGCGACATGCGAGACCGGGCAGTGGTGCTGGCAGATCTGAATGCCGTCGATCGGCCCGCCCACCGGCGTGGTGGTGGTCGCGTATCCCGCCTTAGTCAGCGCCGCGGCGACACGGTCTGCGGTCGATTCAACATCGCGGGGCCCGTCGGTTACTCCCGCCAGGATCGTGTCGATGCGGCGCCTGGCGAAGGTCCGCACGGCGTCGTCGCCGCCGATCTCCCGCAACCGCCGCATCGCGGCGGCAGCCAGGTCGTCATACGTGTGGCCCAGCTTTGCCCGCCCGGCCGCCGTCAGTCGATAACGCTTCGCGGGCCGGCCCCGGCCATGCTGCTGCCACGACGCCGCAGGGTTGGTTTGCGCCTCACCGGCCGCAAGCAGCGCGTCCAAATGCCTGCGCACGCCCGCGGCGGAGATGCCGAGCCGCTCGCCGATCTCACCGGCGGTGATGGGTCCGGCCTCCAGCAACAGCTGGACGATCTCGCCACGCGTGTAGCGGTCAACCTCCGGACGGATTTTCATAACACCATTGTGACGGAATTCGCCGACAAAGTCTAGCAAGGGCACCCTATCCGGCTCGGTGAAATGGACCACCACACGGGGGCCGTTACGCTGCTGGGATGGCAGTTCGCCGCCATGGTTCCCTGAGCTCGTCGATTGCCCGCTGGCACGGCGATGAGCGGACTGTCGGCTCGCCGCTCAACGACGCCGAGGTCGTGGCGCTGCGGTGGACCCGGCTCTTCGGCGCCACCGGCACCGTGCTGATGGCCATCGGCTCGCTCGGCGCCGGTGCGCGCCCCGTCGTCCAGGATCCGACGTTCGGGGTCCGGCTGCTCAACCTGCCGTCGCGCATGCAGACCGTGTCGTTAACGATGACCACCACCGGCGCCGTGATGATGGCCCTGGCCTGGCTGATGCTGGGCCGCTTCGCGCTCGGCGAGCGCCGGATGTCACGCAGCCAACTGGACCGGACGCTGCTGCTGTGGATGCTGCCGCTGCTGATCGCACCGCCGATGTACAGCAAGGACGTCTACCTCTATCTGGCGCAAAGCGAAATATCGCGGCTCGGCTCGACCCGTACCGCGTAGGCCCGGCACAGGCGCTGGGTCTCGACCACGTCTTCACGCTGTCGGTGCCCAGCCTGTGGCGCGACACGCCCGCGCCGTACGGGCCGCTGTTCCTCTGGATTGGCCGCGGCATCTCCGCGCTTACCGGCGAGAACATCGTCGCGGCCGTGCTGTGCCACCGCGTGGTGGTGCTGATCGGTGTCGGGCTGATCGTCTGGGCGACGCCGCGCCTCGCCCGTCGCTGCGGGGTCGCCGAGGTCAGCGCGCTGTGGCTGGGCGCCACCACCAACCCGCGGCTGATCATGCACCTGGTCGCAGGCATTCATAACGGGACGCCGATGCTGGGCCCGATGCTGGCCGGCACGGAGTTCGCGCTGCGCGGTGTCGAATCCACGAGCCCGCTGCTGCCCCGTCCGCTGCGATTGCCTCGTCACCGCGCCGACTGGGCGCCCTGGTTGCCGCTGGCGATGCTGGTGCTCGGCGTGGTGCTGATCACGATGTCGTCGCAGGTGAAGCTTCCGTCGCTGCTGGCGCTGGGGTTCGTCACGATGGCGCTCGCCCGGCGATGGGGCGCCAACTGTCCGGGCAGTCATCGGCGCGGGCGGACTGCTCGGTGCCTTGTCTTTGGCGGTGATGGCGGCGATCGGGTGGGCCAGCGGGCTCGGCTTCGGCTGGGTCAACACTCTCGGCACCGCGAACATCGTGCGAGGCGAGCAGTCCAACTTCCTTCAACAGGATCGCGGCCTCCAGCATGTCCGACACCGACCGGCACATCGAGATGATGTAGTTCGGGACGGCGTGCGGACCGAACAGTGCACGCCCCGGGCGGCGGCCGCGAGGATGTCGAGTTCCTTGCGCGCCAACTCGGAAAGGTGGGTGTGCTCCCGCGCCAGCGGGCGTCGGGTGGCTAGCTCGGCAGCCAGCAGTTCGACGCGTTCCGGCTCTGACAGCGACATGTAGTCCGAGTGCACGCCGACCCAGGCCAACAGCTCGGCGACCACCTCTTCACGGACGTCGGAGTTCTGCCGCATGTCCAGCCCGGAACAGTGCAACAACGAGTACACCGTTAAGTTGACAGACCCAAGGAAGCGCCAGCGCGGGGAACAGGGCCGAAGTGCTCTGTCTGGAGACATCCTTCGCCTCTTCTGCTGGCTCTCCCGGAGAGTCCAGAGTTGAACCCAGCGATGAATTAGTCGAGGCAGTATTCGAACGAGGAGGCTGCGATGTCAGTCCTGCCGGCAGCTGGTTCAGTAGGCACTGGAGGGGGTTCATTGCCCGGCTCCGGCGAAGATGGTTTTTTCGGGATCCGGTTCGAGTCGATCGGAGGGCTGGGCGCGCATCTGGCCGGGAAGATCCTGGCCGAGGCTTGCGTCTTACGGCAGGGCCTCAACGGTGCTCACTTTTCCTCATACGGTTCAGAGAAGAAGGGCACCCCCGTGAAGTCGTTCGTGCGGCTTTGCCCAGCCGACCGCGAGGTCCGCACGAGCAGCCCGATCGAAACCCCGCAGGTGGTCGCGGTCTTTCACGAGGCGCTAGCCTCCTCGCTTGACGTGGCCGCCGGGCTGGGGCCAACCGGCACGCTGATCGTGAACACCCGTAAGGACCCGGACGAGATCCGAGAGTTGATCCACCTGCGTTCCGGCACAGTGGGGGTACTCGATGCGCTGGGCATCGCGCTCGAGGAGAAGACACGTGTCAATACGGCCGTGCTCGGTGCCGTGACGCGTGTCTGCCCATTTATCGACCCTGAGGCAGTAAAAGAAACGATCCGGCAGAGCTTCTCCGTCCGCTACTCCCACCTGGTCGAGGCCAATATGCGTACCTTTGACCGTGGCTACCGCGAGCTGCGGAGCATGACCTGGCCGGCGGTTCCGGGCGACGCTGGCCGGCCCGTGCAGCGGGCCAAGCCTGCGTTCGGGTACCTCGACGCGCCGATAGGGGGGGTGATCCTGGACTCGGGCAACAGCATCGTCAAGAACATGAGCACCTCGCGGCAGGGCTTCCTGCCCGACTACGACCCAAACACCTGTGTGCACTGCGGGATCTGCGACATCGTCTGCCCCGACCTCTGCTTCGTATGGACCGATGATGGCGACGGCGAGCCCGCCGTGCGGCTGCAAGGCATCGACTATAACTACTGCAAGGGCTGCCTCAGGTGCGTCGACGCCTGCCCGACCGGCTCACTCACCGAACTCCGCGAGGAGGACGGCTGGGCCGATGAGCATCGCGTACCGCTCTTCCCGGAGCTCGAGCCCGAGAGAGGTGACCACTGATGAGCGTCACATCGCCAGCACCAACGGTACCGAGGCCGAAAGCCGGCCAGGCCGCTCAGCTCGTCCGTTTCAGCACCGGCAACGAGATGGCCGCACTGTCAGCCAAGCAGATCAACTTCCACCTGATGGGCTACTTCCCGATCACCCCGTCAACGGAAGTCGCCGAGCTGGTCGACGAGATGAAGGCGGCTGGCGAGCACGACATCGTCATGGTCCCGGCCGATGGCGAGCACGGGGCGGCCGGCATCTGCTACGGCGCCGCTGTCGGGGGCGGCCGTGTCTTCAACGCCACGAGCGCGCAAGGTCTGCTCTACCAGCTAGAGCAGCTGCCCGTACAGTCCGGGACGCGCTATCCCATGCTGCTGGATCTCGCCACCCGTACCGTCAGTGGGCCGCTCGACATTCGCGGCGACCACTCCGACGTCTATTACGCGCTGAACACCGGCTGGCTCATTTTCATGGCCCGCGATCCCCAGGCGGTCTACGACCTCAACCTGATGGCGCTGCGCGTCGCCGAGCGCGCCGATGTGCGGTTGCCCGCGATCGTGGCCTTCGACGGCTTCTTCACCAGCCACCAGAAGCGCCGCGTCTCGACCTTCGTGGACGACGCCACCGTGCAGGAGTGGCTGGGTCCCGTGCTCGAACCGGTCAAGGCGCTTGATCCCCGGCACCCCGTGACGATCGGGCCGTACATGAACGATCCTGACCTGATCAACAACAAGTATCAGCTCGAGCGGGCGATGGACGCCGCCATGGCCGCCATCCCCGACGTCTTCGCCGACTTCGAGGCCTTGAGCGGGCGGCGCTACGAACCTGTGGATCTGTATCGCATGGAGGACGCCCAAGTCGCCGTCTTCCTGCTCAACTCGGCCGCGGAGACCGCCAAGGACGTTGCCGACCGGCTCCGGGCGGAGGGCGTCGCCGCTGGCGTTGTCAGCCCCAACGTGATCCGCCCCTTCCCTGCCGATGCCATCCGCCAGGCGTTGCGCGGCGTGCGCGCGGTCCTGATCGGCGAGCGGTCCAGCTCCTACGGATCCCACGGGGCCAACCTCACCCACGAGGTGAAGTCCGCTCTCAAGGACGACCCCGACAACCGCACCCTCTGCCTCAGCCGGGTGTACGGCCTGGGCGGGCGGGACTTCTATGCGGAGGACGCCGAGGCCTTCTTCCGGTTGGCGTTGGAAGCCGCCGAGTGCGGTGTCGTGGAAGTGCCGTTCGACTACTACGGCGTAGAGCCGGGCGATCCCGCCAAGCCGCAGGTACGCCGTGGCACCCCTGCACTCACCCGCGAGGAGGTGACGAGCGGGAAGCTGAAAGTCAAGCCCGGCCCCGACGGCCGGCTTCAGGTGGAGGCGCCCCCCTACTGGGAGCTGGCTACCAAGCCGAAGCGAATTGCGCCCGGCCACGGCTCCTGCCCCGGCTGCGGTGTCTTTCCGGCGCTCGATCAGTTCCTGCGCGGCATCGAGGGCGACGTCGTGGTGCTTTACCAGACGGGGTGCGCGATGGTCGTCAGCACCGGCTACCCCTACACGTCACACCGGGTCACATACGTGCACAACCTGTTCCAAAACGGTGCCGCTACCCTGAGCGGGCTCGTAGAGGTATTCCACGAACGGGTGCGCCGCGGCGAACTCCCGGTCGGCGAGGACATCACGTTTGTCATGATCACGGGCGACGGCGGCATGGATATCGGCATGGGCTCCGCCATCGGCGCGGCGCTGCGCCGGCACGGGATGATCATGGTCGAGTACGACAACCAGGGCTACATGAACACCGGCAGCCAGCTCAGCTACTCGACCCCGCTCGGGCATTTGACGTCGACGAGCCACGTCGGCGCCGCCGAGCAGGGGAAGGCCTTTCATCACAAGGACACGCCGCAGATCATGGCGGCGACTAATATCCCGTACGTCTTCACCGGCGTCGAGGGTTACCCTGACGACCTCGTCAGCAAGGCCGCTAAAGCGCAGTGGTACGCCCAGCACGAGGGCACCGTCTACGGCAAGATCCTGATCGGCTGTCCGCTCAACTGGAAGACCGAGGACCGCGTGGGCGTCGACATCGTCCAGGCCGCGGTCGACAGTTGCTTTTTCCCGCTGTACGAGGTCGAGCGCGGCGTCACCCACATCACCTACGACCCCGAGCCCATCGGTCGGCGCCTGGCCGTCGCCGACTGGCTGAAGCTCATGGGCAAGACCAAGCACCTCTGCCAGCCCGGCAACGAGGCGACGCTGGCCGGCATCGAGGCCGAGGTACAGCGCCGCTGGCTGCGGCTCAAGGCCAAGGACAAGGACCCCCTTCTCTGAGAGGGAACTGACCATGGACACCACGGCACGCATCATCGAGAAGAGGGACCTGACGGACGTCACCAAGCTGTTCGTGGTCCACGCGCCCCTGGTGGCGCACAACGCCGCCCCGGGTGAGTTCGTCATCGTGAGGGTGACCGAGACCGGCGAACGGATCCCGATCAGCATTACCGATTTCAGCCGAGCGGAGGGCACGATCACGATCGTCGTCCAGCAGGTGGGGCGTACGAGCGCGCTGGTCAATGCTTTGCGCGTCGGTGATGTCTTCCTTGACTTCGCCGGCCCACTCGGCGCGGCGGTGCCCCTCCCCGAGCAGGGTCACGCCGTGCTGATCGGGGGCGGCTTCGGCACGGGGGCGGTGTTCCCTCTGGCGCGCGAGCTGCGGTCCCGGGGCGTGCGGGTCTCATCCATCATCGGCGCGCGCACCCGGAATCTGGTCATCCTCGCCGACCTGCTGGCAACCGAGAGCGACGAGCTGCACGTGTGCACCGACGACGGCTCCTTCGGCTATCGCGGCCTCGTCACCAGCCGCCTGGAAGAGTTGCTGCAGGCAGGCGCGGACTTCACCCACTGCTTCGCGGTGGGGCCGATGCCCATGATGCGTTCCGTGGCGAACACGACCCGCCGATGGGGCCTGCCCACCATGGTGTCCCTCGATCCCCTGATGGTGGACGGCACGGGAATGTGCGGCGGTTGCCGCGTGAGCGTGGGCGGCAAGTCGCTCTTTGCCTGCGTCGACGGCCCGTTTTTCGACGGTCATCAGGTCGATTTCGATGAGGCAGACGACCGCTTGACGACCTACAAAGCTGAGGAGAAATTGGCCTGCCAACTGGCGGGGACTGGGAGGTAATAGCCATGCCAATCGTGTATCCGCGTAAGACCCCCATGCCGTGCCAGGATCCGGTGGAGCGGCGCGGGAGCTGGGATGAGGTCGCAGAGGGTTACACCGTGGAGCAGGCCATCGCCGAGGCGCGCCGCTGCCTCAACTGCCAGGATCCAGTGTGCGAGCAGGGCTGCCCCGTCAACGTGCCGATCCGCGACTTCGTGCGCAGCGTCGCGGTCGGTGACTTCCAGGGCGCCGCCGACACGATCCGCCGCCGGAACCTGCTGCCTGCTATCTGCGGGCGGGTGTGTCCTGTTGAGCATCAGTGCGAGTCGCGTTGCGTGTTGCTTGCCCGGCAAGACCCGGTCGGCATCGGCCGGCTGGAGCGCTTCGTCGCCGACTGGGAGCGCGAGCACGGGCGCGGCGGCGAGACCGCTGCGCCGCACGTGTGGCGCAACCAGAAGATCGCAATCGTGGGCTCAGGCCCGGCTGGCCTGACGGCTGCCAGTGACCTAGCACAGCTCGGCTACCCGGTCTCGATCCTCGAGGCGCTGCACGCGTTCGGCGGGGTGCTCCGCTACGGGATCCCCCAGTACCGCCTGCCGAAGGAGATCGTCGACGAGGATATCGAGCATCTCAAGGCGCTCGGCGTGGAGTTCGTGCGCGACGCGATCATCGGCAAGACGGTCACCATCGACCAGCTTTTCGACGAGTTCGGCTACTCGGCGGTTTTCATCGGCACGGGAGCGGGCTCGCCGATTTTCATGGACATCCCCGGGGAGAACCTCAAGGGTGTCTACTCGGCCAACGAGTTCCTCACGCGCGTCAATCTGATGCGCGCGTTCTCGTTCCCTGACTACGACACGCCACTTCGGCGCCCGAGGCGTGCCGTGGTGATCGGCGCCGGCGACACCGCGATGGACGCAGTGCGGTGCGCCATCCGGCTCGGCGCCCAAGAGGGTCACATCGTGTACCGCCGCTCCGAGGTCGAAAAGGGTGCCCGGGCCGAGGACTACGAGCGGGCGCGTGACGAGGGCGTGATCTTCGACTGGCTTACGCTGCCGCAGCGGTTCCTGGGCGATGAGACCGGATGGGTCCGTGGCCTCGAGTGCATCCGCACCGAGCTCGGCGAGCCCGACGAATCAGGCCGCCGCCGTCCGGTACCCGTCCCGGGCTCGGAGTTCACGATCGAGGCCGACCTGGTCGTCATTGCCCTCGGCACCAACCCGAACCCGCTCATCCCGCACACGACCTCCGGGCTCGACATCGACCGGCACGGCTGCGTCGTCGCCGATCCGCAGACTGGCGCCACAAGCCGCCAAGGCGTCTTCGCCGGCGGCGACATCGTGACCGGCGCCGCGACCGTGATCCTAGCCATGGGCGCGGGACGCAAGGCCGCGACCGCCATTCACGAATACCTGCAACAAGGCGCGGCAGAGAAGGACGCGCCGCGCGACGATGCCGTAGCTCCGGCCCCTCCGGTCGCAGGCGCGGCAGGAGGAGGTGCGTCCAAAATGAAGATCAAGGAGGCTGCGAGCAGCGATACGGCGACCTTCGCTACTAGGCCGGACGCCAGGGTCGACGACCCGGAGGCCGAGGAGTACCGAAGAGGGTTTGGGGATGGAACCGTATGGGCGACCGACTACGCGACGGAGGGCCAGTTGGGCGACCTCGTGGAGATTCGAGCTCGCCAAGCGCGACTTTGATATGGATCACTCGCTCATGCGCGACAAGGAGGACATCGATATCGTCACTGTCCCCGACCGCGACAATCCGTACTGGCAAGGGTTTATCGACGGTGTCGAGGAAGTCTCAAGCACGAGGGAGCCGCCGGCCTTCGGGCCTGAAAATGCCATCTGACCTGCTATGGGAGTTGGTGCGCGGGTACTTGGGATTGAACCAGTTGGTGCTCACAGCCAGCTGACCGCCCACAGGTTACATTGACCGCTCGTGAACAACCTGACACTCGTCTGCCGCCACAACCGACATCATCGGGTGGATGGGGAACCCATTAACGGCACAGCGGCCTGAGGTTTCCGACACGTCTGTGTCCAGAAAGGGGTTTGGCCGCCCACCTCGTTATCTTTTTCGACGCGGACCGACCCCCTGGTGCTTCTGGGGGTCAAGTGGGTTTCGACTCATCTGCTTGCTTCGAACCTGGGGTGATCTATCTGAACGGTTCCTTCGCCGGCCCTCATATTGTGCTCAACGGTGGTGCGGTGACTGTCAAGGCCACGCCGCTTCGCGGTCGGCTCCATGCCGAGCATTGACAGCCACCGAACCACCGCGCAAACCGGCATTTGCCAGCGAGGGAGTGCCGTGGTGATGCACAGTGGCCGCTTCGGTGGCGTGAAGAAGAGGCACATCGAGGTGCACAGCCACGCTCCGTGTCTTACTAACCGTGGCTCGGCGGATGCGGCCGTGAACCCAGGGCAATGGTGCTGCTGCTGCGTATCGAGGCCGCAGGCCAGCCAATACCGCAGCTGATACCGCAACACTTCTAGACCCGTCCAGCTCCGGCCAACGCGACAAGCCTTTCGACGCAGCTAGAAGCGGGTATACCCCGAACGCACCAACGCTAGCCGACGCAGCAAACGCCCATGTACACCGATTATGAGTCCGCGGCTCTAACCAACTGAGCTACCGCCCCCTAGTGCTAGTCGTCGGCAGATATGACCTGCCGGCCTGGTGGTTTCGACTTCCCGACATCGCAGCGACTCTGCACGACCTTTGACATTAGCGTCCGCACCGATCGCCAAGACGCCGTGGTACGACCAGCGCGGCTCCGACCCCCCTGGTGACCATGGCTCGGCGTGTCGACTTGTATGTAACCGGGTTGTACAGATACATTACCTGAAACTGGCATACACACATAACTAGGAGAGACGCTGATGTCTACCGCCTTGACCCAGTCACAACTCCTTCACGAGCTCGAGCCGGTGGCCGAAAAACTCCTCAACCGCCACCTCTCGTTGTTCAAGGAATGGAATCCGCACGATTACATCCCGTGGTCGGAGGGCAAGAATTTCAAGGCCCTGGGCGGTCAGGACTGGGAGCCCGAACAGTGCGAGCTGTCTGACGTCGCGAGGGTGGCGATGGTGCAAAACCTGCTGACCGAGGACAACCTGCCGAGCTACCACCGCGAGATCGCCATGAATTTCGGCATGGACGGCGCCTGGGGCCAGTGGGTCAACCGCTGGACCGCCGAAGAACACCGGCACAGCACCGCGCTGCGCGACTACCTGGTCGTGACCCGCTCGGTCGACCCGTTCGAATTGGAGAAACTTCGCACGGAGCAGCTGACCCGGGGGTTCAGCCCGGGTCAGAACCAGCAGGGCAGCCTGTTTGCCGAGAGCCTCTTCGACTCCGTCGTGTACGTCTCCTTCCAGGAGCTGGCGACCCGTGTCTCACATCGCAACACCGGCAAGGCCTGCAACGACACGATCGCCGACCAGCTGATGTCCCGGGTCTCGCACGACGAGAACCTGCACATGATCTTCTACCGTGACGTCACCGAAGCCGGCTTGGAGATTGCGCCCAACCAGGCAATGAAATCGGTGCACCAAGTGCTACGCAATTTCCAGATGCCCGGGTTCACGGTTCCCGAGTTCCGCCGCAAGGCCGTGATCATCGCTGTCGGCGGCATCTACGACCCGCGCATCCATCTCAACGAGGTCGTGATGCCGGTGTTGAACAAGTGGCGCATCTTCGACCGCGACGACTTCACCGGCGAAGCCGCCCGGATGCGCGACGACCTCGCGGTGCTGGTCAAAGAGCTCGAGGCTGCCTGCGAAAAGTTCGAGCTGTCCAAGCAGCGCTACCTCGAGCGAGAAGCCCGCAGGACTGAAAGCATCACCGCCGCCAAGGCGCTCACCACCAAAGGCACGCTCACCAGGAGCCGACACTAGCGGCGGCTGAATTCGCTGCCCCTTCAGGACGTTTGGCCGCTAAACCCCTAGCTTCGGTTGGTCCGGGACGTAGGCAGCCACCGCCGCATAAGCGCGCGCCAATTCCTCCAGAACCTCAGGAGTCAGGGTCTGCTCATGCTTGTGCTTGTCGAGCAGCGCGATGATGTTTCCGAAGAGAGATTCGGCAGCGTCGTGCTGCGCTTCCTTTGCTGTCGCCATGGCTTGTCCTGCTACCACCCTTCGATCGATGAGTCACCCGATGGCGACCCGCGCGGCACCTATCGTCGCACGTCGGAGGGGGTAGAACAGGCTGCCGTCAGTTGAACACAGTCTGACCGTCAGCGTCGAGCAAGTACTGCTCAGTGCCGGTTTCGACCCGCGGGGCGTCGCCGCCCAAGGCCACCGCGACCTTGTTGCTGGCATTGCGCATCACGTCGAAGGTCAGCTCGACAGATTCGGCGTCGGAGAAGTGTGCGCGCACCGCGTCGGCGATGCCGCGGTCGATGCGAGCGGGCGACCAGATCAGCGCATCCACATACCGCAGCGCCGCCTTGTGGCGGTCGGTCAACTGGGCCGACACCTCGAACTGCTCGATGTCGCCGTACAGCGTCTCCGACCCGCCGGCGCCCAGCGCTGTCATCTCGCGCAGCGACTTACACAACCGGCAGTTGTGTTGGGCGGCGCCGCGCAGCCGAACCAGCTCCGACGTCAGCGCATCAAGCTCACGCAGCCGGGCTACCGACGGCAGAAAGCCGTTGAATACCGCGTCGGACGGATCGGTGGCGTGATCCCACGCAACCGGCCCGCCAACCCACCCGAGGTACTCGTCTCCGATCCCGAGCGCTTCCAGCCCGGCGCGCACCCGGGGCACAAAGTCGGCGATATACATTTGCACGACGGTGCCAAAGGTGCTATCCCCCAGAACTTTCCATAGCCGCGAGCGATGTTCGCCGCCGACCATCGAGACGTCGATACTGAACTGTTCGGCGAAGTCGGCGAGGACGACCTCGGCGTCCGATCCCGGGCCGCTCACCGTGATCTCGGCGGGCAGCGCAGGCAAAGCGAGGGTCTGCGCGCAGACGCGTCGAATCAGGGCTGTTGCGCGGCCGTCCCCTGGTGACAACGCAACCAGCCGTGTCAGATCGTCGTGCAGCACCACAAGTGCATTATGTCGCCTGGCTCACCGACGACATATGAAAGTCCGGAATCCGCAGCGACGGCATCGCCGCGCGGGTGACCCAGTCGCCCCACTCCCGCGGCAGCGTCGCCTCGCTGACACCGGCCTGGCTGGCCCGGCGCAACAGATCCAGTGGGCTCTCGTTGAATCGGAAGTTGTTGACCGCTCCCGTCACCTCACCGTCTTCGATCAGATAGACGCCGTCGCGGGTCAGCCCGGTCAGCAGCAGCGTCGTGGGGTCGACCTCGCGGATGTACCACAGCGTGGTCAACAGCAACCCACGTTCGGTCTGGGCGATCAGGTCGGCGAGTTCGGTAGCGCCGCCGGTCATCAGCACGTTGTCGGCGGCGATGGCGACCGGGGCGCCGAATTCGGCAGCCGCGGCTCGAGGGTAGGCCAGCGCGTTGATCGCCCCGTCGCGAATCCAGTCCACCCGTCCGATGTCCATCCCGTTGTCGAAGATCGACAGCGTTTCCGACGAACTCGTGGTCGCCACAAAGGGCGTACAGCCCAGCCCGGACGCCGTGGGATCGGAGTACAGCGTCAGCGGCAGCTCGGTCAGCTTCTCCCCCAACCGAGTTCCGCCGCCGAGCGTGGAAAATGCGGTGCGGCCCTCCTGCGCGCCGCGGCCGCTCATCGACCAACCGAGGTAGACCATCATGTCGGCCACTGCCGACGGCGGCAGGATGGTCTCGTAGCGCCCTGCAGGCAACTCGACGCCGCGCTTGGCCCAGCCCAACCGCATCGACAGTTGCTCGAGCAGCGAATCCGTTGGCACGCCGGCGAAATCGGGGGTTCCGACACCCACCCAGGCGCTGGCACCGTCACGTTTGGCGTTGATCTCCACCGAACCGGTCGGTTGGGTGTAGCGGCGCCGCAGTCCGCTCGACGTCGCCAGAAACGTCGTCTCCACTGCATGCTGAGCGAAGCCATACAGCCGGTCGGCCCCGCGGAACCCGCCGGCCAGCGGGCCGGCGATGTCCGAGAACACCTCCGGTCCGGTTGCTGGAATCGGCGCATCCCAGTCGGCCGGCGCGCTGTTGCCGCTCAGCAGCGGCGCGGCGTCGCGAGCCTCGGGCGCCGACGCGGCGGCGGCCTGCGACGCGGCGACCAACCCCTCGATCGCCGACTGGTCCACCTCGGCGGAGGTCAGCGAGCCCACCTTCGCGGTATCACCATGTCGGACAATGGAAATCACGGTGGTATGCCGGGCGGTCGACGCGCCGTTGGTGGTCATCGAGTTGTTCGCCCACCGCAGCGACGCCGCGCTGCGGTCGCTGACCAACACGATCGTCTCGTCGGCGCGCCCGCGCTGCGCTGCCGCGCCCAGCGCGATGTCGATGACGTGCTGCGCGCCGATCACAGGCCGCCCTCGGTACGGGTGTTGAGCACATTGACACCGCGGAACAGCGCTGACGGGCAGCCGTGACTGACCGCGGCCACCTGGCCGGGCTGCGCCTTGCCGCAGTTGAACGCCCCGCCCAGACGCCACGTCGACGGACCACCGACGGCTTCCATCGAGTTCCAGAAGTCGGTCGTGGTGGCCTGGTAGGCGACATCGCGCAGCTGACCGTCCAGACGACCATCCCGGATGCGGTAGAATCGCTGCCCGGTGAACTGGAAGTTGTAGCGCTGCATGTCGATTGACCACGACCTATCGCCGACGATATAGATGCCGTCGTCCACCCGGGCGATCAAGTCGGCGGTGCTTACGTCGTCGGGGCCGGGCTGCAGCGACACGTTGGCCATCCGCTGAATCGGCACGTGGTGCGGCGAATCGGCGTAAGAGCAGCCGTTGGAACGGGATTGGCCCAGCCGTGGAGCGAACACCCGGTCCAGTTGGTAGCCGACGAATATCCCGTCGCGCACCAGATCCCAACTCTGCGCGGCCACCCCCTCGTCGTCGTAACCGATGCTGGCCAAGCCGAATTCGACAGTGCGATCGGCGGTCACGTTCATCACCGGTGAGCCGTAGCGCAACGTGCCGAGTTGGTCGGGGGTCGCAAAGGACGTGCCTGCGTAGGCCGCCTCGTAGCCGATCGCGCGGTCGTATTCGGTTGCGTGGCCGATGGATTCGTGGATCGTCAGCCACAGGTTGGTCGGGTCGATCACCAGGTCGGTCGGGCCGGGCGTCACGCTGGGTGCCTTGATCTTCTCGGCCAGTTGCGACGGCAGCTGAGCGAGCTCGTCGGTCCAATTCCACACGTCGTCGCCGGCCAGCACCTCCCAGCCGCGACCCATCGGCGGCGCGAGCGTGCGCATCGAGTCGAACCCGCAGCCGGCGTCCACGGTGACCGCTTCCAGAGCGGGCTGCACCCGTACCCGCTGCTGGGTGATCGACGAGCCGAAGGTGTCGGCGTAGAAGATCTGCTCTTTGACGGAGTGCAGGGTGGCCGAGACGTGGTCGACACCGTCGGAGGCCAGCAGCCGCCCCGAGTAGTCGTCGAGCACGGCGATCTTGTCGGCGGCGGGCACGGTGAACGGATCGATGTGATAGCTCGACACCCAGGTGGCATCGGTGTACACCGGCTCGGACGCCAGCTCGACGCGGTCGGTGTTCAGCGCGGCCAGCGTGCCGGCCACCGACACCGCGCGACGCGCCGTCTCCGCGGCGACATCCGGAGAGAGCTCGGCGTGCGACGCGAATCCCCAGGTGCCATCGACAATCACCCGGACCGCCAGGCCGACCTCGCGGTTGACTACCGCGGTCTCCAACTCGCCGTCGCGCAACTGGATAATTTCGTCGACCAGTCGGTGAATCCGCAGGTCGGCGTGAGTAGCTCCGGCCGCGGTGGCCGCCGACAGCGCCGCATCGGCCAGTTGGAGGCGCGGCAGGCTGAGGAAGTCGGCATCGATCCCCCGGTTCGGTGTCACGACTACACCGTAACGACCGGCTTTAATACCTTCATGGCGAGCGTTGGGGTGCGGCGCGGATGACCGCGGGGCTGGCAGCGCCGCGCCGATCGACCGCGCTGGGGTATGCGCTGCTCGCACCGAGCCTGTTCGGGGTGGTCGCGTTCTTGTTGCTGCCGATCTTGGTGGTGGTGTGGCTGAGCCTGCACCGATGGGACCTGCTGGGGCCGATCGAGTATGTCGGAGGCCAGAATTGGCGCTCGGTTCTCAGCGATTCGACATTCGGCAACTCACTTCTGGTGACGCTGACGTTTGTGGCGATCGTGGTCCCGGCTCAGACCGTGCTCGGTCTGGCCGTTGCGGCGCTGCTGGCACGCGACCTGCCCGGCAGTGGCATGTTCCGCACCCTGTACGTGCTGCCGTGGATCTGTGTCCCGCTGGCGATCGCGGTGCTGTGGCGCTGGATCCTGGCACCCACCGACGGCGCCATCAGCACCGTGCTGGGGCATCGCATCGAATGGCTCACCGATCCCGGGTTGGCGCTGCCGGTGGTGTCCGCGGTCGTCGTGTGGGCCAATGTCGGATACGTCGCGTTGTTTTTCCTCGCCGGCATCCTGGCCATCCCCGCCGAGATCCATTCCGCGGCACGCACCGACGGCGCCACGTCCTGGCAACGGTTCTGGCGCATCACGCTGCCGATGCTGCGGCCCACCATGTTCTTTGTGCTGGTCACGGGAGTCATCAGTGCCGCACAGGTTTTCGACATCGTCTACGCGCTCACCGGCGGCGGACCCCAGAACCACACCGATTTGGTCGCACATCGCATCTACGCGGAGGCGTTCGGGGCCGCGGCGATCGGCCGGGCCTCGGTGATGGCGGTGGTGCTGTTCGTCGTCCTGATCGCCATCACCATCGTGCAGCACTTGTACTTCCGTCGACGGATCAGCTATGACCTCACCTAAAAGGCCTGCGGCGGTCCTGGTGTACGCCGGCTTGGTGCTGGGTGCGCTGATCACGCTGGCGCCGTTCGCGCTCGGCTTGCTGACCTCGTTCACATCCGCGCACCAGTTTGCGACGGGCACACCGTTGGCGTGGCCGCGGCCACCGACATTGGCCAACTACGCCGATTTGGGCGGAGCCGGGTTCGGTCGGGCGCTGGCGGTGACGACGTTGATGACGGCCGCGATTCTACTTGGCCAGCTGAGCTCTTCGGTGCTTGCCGCGTATGCCTTCGCACGGCTGCGGTTCCCCGGCCGGGACGCGCTTTTCTGGGTGTATCTGGCGACGTTGATGGTGCCGGGCAGCGTGACCGTGGTGCCGCTCTATCTGATGATGGCGCAGCTAGGGATGCGTAACACGTTCTGGGCGTTGGTGTTGCCATTCGTATTCGGCTCGCCCTATGCCATTTTCCTTCTCCGCCAATACTTTCGGGCCATTCCTGATGACCTGATCAACGCTGCATACTTGGACGGGGCCAACACGCTGGACGTGATCGTGCATGTGGTGATGCCGTCCAGCAGGCCCGTGCTGGTCACGCTGATGCTGATCACCGTCGTGTCGCAGTGGCATCACTTCATGTGGCCGTTGGTGATCACCAGCGGCGCCAAGTGGCAGGTGCTGACGGTGGCGACGGCTGCGCTGCAATCGCGCTACAACGCCCAGTGGACACTGGTCATGGCCGCGTCGGCGGTAGCGATCGTGCCGCTGCTCGCCTTATTCGTGATTTTCCAGCGACACATCGTGCGTTCGATCGTCGTCACGGGGCTGAAATGAGCCGGCCCCGATTTTCTACGCTTTTCGCACTGGGTTTCGTGCTGATCGCGGCGCTGCTGGCTGCCGCGGCCGTGCTGTTGGATGTCACGGCGCGGCCGCACGGCGGCAAGACAGTGGTGACCGTGCGACTGTGGGACGAGCAGGTCGCCGCCGCATACCGACAGTCGTTCGCGGCGTTCAACCGGTCGCATCCCGACATCGAGGTGCATACCAATGTCGTGTCGTATTCCACCTACTTCACCACGCTGCGCACCGATGTTGCCGGCGGTAGCGCCGACGACATCTTTTGGATCTCCAATGCCTACCTCTCCGGATACGCCGACAGCGGCCGGCTGATGGATATCGGGAAAACCCTTGGGCCGAAGGCTGCTTCGGCGTGGGAACCGTCGGTGGTCGAGCAGTTCACCCGCGGCGGGACGTTGTGGGGGGTCCCCCAACTCACCGATGCCGGCATCGCGGTGTACTACAACGCGGATCTGCTTGCCGCCGCCGGTGTCGACGTTGCCGACCTGACGGCGCTGCGCTGGAGTCCGGACGGCGGTGACACGCTGCGCCCGTTGCTGGCCCGGCTCACCGTCGACGCCGATGGACGCACCGCGGCCACACCGGGTTTCGACGCCGGACGCGTCCGACAGTGGGCCTACAACGCGGCCAACGACGCGCAGGGCATCTACCTGAATTACATCGGCTCAGCCGGGGGCGTGTTCCAGGCCGGTGACCGCTTCGCGTTCGACAACCCGGGCGCCGTCGAGGCGTTCACCTACCTGGTCAGGCTGATCAACGATGACCACGTCGCACCGCCTGCCTCGGAGACCAACGACAACGGCGACTTCTCCCGCAACCAATTCCTGGCCGGCAGAATGGCGCTGTTCCAGTCCGGCACCTACAACTTGGCGACGGTAGCCGGTCAGGCCGGCTTCCGGTGGGGCGTGGCGATGTTGCCCGCCGGCCCTACGGGTCGAGTCAGCGTCACCAACGGTATTGCCGCAGCCGGTAATTCGGCATCTGCACACCCGGATGCGGTGCGCCGGGTGCTGGCCTGGATGGGCAGCACCGAGGGCAACCAATACGTCGGCCGCCAGGGCAGCGCCATTCCCGCGGTCACGTCGGCCCAGCAGGTGTACTTCGATTACTGGTTGAGCAAAGGCGTCGACGTCAGGCCGTTCTTCGCTGTCCTCAATGGACCACGCATCGCCGCGCCCGGCGGCGCCGGCTTCGCCGCGGGGAACCAGGTCCTCAAGCCATATTTCGATGAGATGTTCCTGGGCCGCAGCGATGTCGCGACGACCTTACGTCGGGCTCAGGACGCCGCCAACGCTGCCGCGGGCCGCTAGCCGCCCGGCGGAACGTCCAGCACGATCGCCGCGACGCACACGGCGACAGTGATCGCGAGCGCCAGCCAGTCGCCCCGTTTCGGCCGCGACGGGATGGCCGAGATCTGGCCGATACCACCGCGCGCCGTAATGGCGTCACCCATCTCGTCGGCGCGCCGCAATGTCACCGTAAGAGCCGCAGTGAGCAGGTCGACAAGTTCCGAAGCCCAACGCCGACGGCGCGCCCTACGGCTAGGCGTTACTCGTTTGGGCCGTAACCGGCGCGCGGCGTAGAGCACCCGGAATTCCTCGATCAGCATCGGGAATGCACGTAGCGCAAGAGCCAGCGTGGCGGCCCACTCGTCGATCGGTATCCGCAACAACCTCAATGGACGGCCCAAAGTCGCTACCGCCGGGGCTATTTCGGCGACGTTAGTGGTCCACGACACCATCGCTCCCAGACCCAGCAACACTATCGACAATGCGGTGACCCGCAGGAAATTCAACAGCCCGCCGAATCCGACCGACACTCCGGCCAATTCGATCACCGGGCTGCCGCCGGCAAACGCCGCCGAGATGCCGCCGAGGGCCAACAGAATCCACAGCCAGTGCGGCACGTTGGGAAGCGCGCCGCGCGGAATGTGCGCGATGCGGGCCGCCGTCAAGACCAGCGCTGCCACCAGCCCGATGGTGATCCACCCCGGGAAGAATGTCAGCAGTATCGAGATGCCGCCGACCGCCAGGAGTTTGGTGCCGGCCCATAGGTCGTGAACTGCCGAGTTACCGGGCACCGGACGCAGCAACACCATCTGCCGAGTCGACCTGCGAGGCGTGTGTGCGTCTGGCGGCGCCGTGGTCACGAAAGACCCCCAGCCGTCGTCGAGACCGCTTGGAGTACGCCGCCGCGCAGATCCAAGGTCTGCGGGCACAGCTCTTCCATGCCGGTGTAGTCGTGAGACATGACCACGACGGTCAGACCCTGCTCGCGGCGAAGCTCCTCGAGCAGTCGCAGCAAACCACTTTGAGTGACAGCGTCCAGGCCGGCCAACGGTTCGTCGAGGATCAACGCGCGCGGCGAGCGGGCCAGCAGACCGGCCAGCACGACACGGCGCATCTGACCGCCGCTGAGCTGATCGATGGGCCGCTTCGCCAACGTACTGTCCAAGCCCACGACGGCCAGCGCGGTTGCTACGCGGTCATGATCCTTGGGCGAAAAACCCGCCGCCGAGGCCACTTCCACATCGACCCGGCTACGCATCAGCTGCAGTCGGGCCGCCTGGAACGACAATGCCACGGCGCCGACCTGCTCGTGAGTCGGGCGGCCGTCAAGCAGGCAGGTGCCGGTAGTCGGGATGGTCAGTCCGGCCAGGATCCACGCCAGCGTCGACTTACCCGAGCCGTTTCCGCCGTGGATCAGCAAGCCGTCGCCTTGGTGTACGACGAAGCTGACCTCGCGCAGCGCGGTCTTGGCCCACGGTGTCCCACTGTCGTATTCGTGCCCGACACCGGCGACCTCGAGGACCGGGGGGCCGGACTCGTGACCCATCACCGGGGTCACCACCGGTGTGGCCATCGTCTCGACCATGCCGGTGTTGTCCCCGGACTCGCTGAGATTTATTGAGCGGTCGGCGGAATCGGCTTCGTTGTTGTAGTGCGTGATGTGAACGAGCGCCGTCCGGTGTCGGTTCTTCAGACCGGACAGCACACCGAGCAGCGCATCCCGGCCCTGCTGGTCGACCATGCTGGTGACCTCGTCGGCGATGAGCAGCGCGGGCTCCCGCGCCAGCGCAGCGGCGACCGCCAGCCGCTGCAACTCACCGCCCGACAGACTTCCGGTGTCACGTTCCGCGTGCGAGTCGAGGCCGACCTCGCTCAGCAACCGACCGACGTCGATGGTCGTCCCCGGCGGCAGACCCCACACCACGTCGTCGGCCACCCGCGTCCCCAGTACCTGACTTTCCGGATGCTGCATGACCACCGCGGTACCGCCAAGCCGGCCCAACCCCACCGCCCCGGGACGTTCGACGGTGCCCGACGTCGGTTCCCGGCCGGCCAGGACGAGCATCAGCGTTGTCTTGCCCGAACCGTTGGCCCCGGTGATGGCGAGATGTTCGCCTTCGTGAACGTCCAAGCTGACCGTGCGCAACGCGTCGTGGTCGGCGTGCGGGTAACGGAAGCGCACCTGGTCCAGTCGTACAGGGACCGGCGCGATCGGCGCATTGTCGGGCGGCGCGTCCAGTTTGTGCACATCGGGGATACCGTGCATCCGATCCAGCACCCGCGACAGCGCCCACCAACCGATCAAGGACACGACCATGATCGAGACGATGCCGTTGGCGAAGATCAGCCACGGCCAGTAGTGCAGCGCCTCGGCGAGCAACCACTGCAGCCCGCGGGCGGTCGCCTCGAGCCCATCCCCGATGCCTCTGCTGAGCGGGAATGAATGAGAACTCGCGAAGCGCCCGATCGCCGTCAAGACGGCCGCGGTCCCGTTGATGTTGGCGGTGATGGCGTCGAAGATCAGATTCCGGAGTCGCGCGAGCGCCGCCAATGCCGCGACCACCGTCAGGTTGAAGAGTGCACCCGCGACGAACGAGACGACGAGCACCGTCCCGGTACCGCGGCGCCGGCGCTTGACGATCCCGGTCAGCCCGCCGACGTAGGCGCTGTGGACCACCGTTATCAAGCCGCCGAGGCCGGCGATCAAAAAGGCGATCAACCCGGCAGCGACCGTCGCGGTGATAAGCGCGCGGACGCGGTAGCGGTAGGCCAGCAGTCCCATGGGAACCATGCCCAGCAGCGCCAATGCACCGGCGAACGGGACGACGATGGAGATGATGGCGGTCGCCGCGCACAGCGCGGCCATGACCGATGACTGCGCGAGTTCGCCGGGGCGCAGCGGTCCGGACCGTCTGGTCTCAGACGCAGGGCGACTCGCGTTCATTTCACCGATTCTGCCAGTTGTCGCCGGGTGCTCCCGCGAGCGAAGAGCGGCGGGTCATTCGAGTTTGCCGCATCAAAATTGCCCGGTTAGTGGTCTAGATAGCCTAGCTATGCAACTATATAGGCATGATGTCATCCGCAACCACCGAGCATGGCGCGGCCGAAGAGGCCGTCGCCGGCCTGGGCGCGGATCTCCTCGCCGTGGTCGCCCGGCTCAATCGCTATGCCACCCAGCGCATCCAGATGCAGTTGCCGGCCGCCCAAGCCCGACTGCTATCGACCATCGACGCCCACGGTGAAGCACGCATCTGCGATCTGGCCGCGATGGATCATTGTTCGCAGCCGACGATGACCACGCAGGTACGACGGCTTGAAGACGCCGGCCTGGTCACCCGGACTGTCGACCCCGGCGACGCCCGGGCAGTCCGCATCAGGATCACCTCCGAGGGTTTGCACACTCTTAACCAAGTCCGGGCGGACCGCGTCAAGGCGATCGAGCCGCAACTTGCCAATTTGAAGGCCGCGGACCGCCATACCTTGGTGGATGCCGTTACCGTGCTGCGCCGCCTGCTCGACGATTCCGCGCCTGCCCCGCGGCCGGGCGCGGCGCGCTAGCGGCTGCATCAACGGCGGTTGGCCTGCGCCGACGACCCTTGATCGGCTCTCGGCGCACCATGGCGGGTGGACAAGGGTCGTCCGACTCCAAGATGATGGGCTTAAAGGGGGTAGAGGGGGGTGGCCATGCCGACGGACGCGTTCGGGGCGTTCGGTTCTCCCTTGATCGTTTGGCTTGGCCCTCGAAAGTACACCTTTCCCGCAGGCCGAGATGTGACCGTCGGGCGCGGCAATGACGTAGACATCCGGCTCGACGGCGGGAGCACAGCCGGCGCGCCCAGCCAGTTGCTGCTGCATCACAACGGCAGGCAATGGATCGCGGTCGATCGGAGCGAAAGCGGGATCTACGTCGACGGCGTGCGGATGTCGACAGTTTTCATCCACGACGGTCGAGCGATCACTCTTGGCGATCCGCAGCACGGGCCGCGGTTGGTCTTCCAACTCGGCGCCCCGCCGCCCCCGCCACCGAGGCCTGCGCCACCGCCTCCGCCGATGCGGCCGGTTCACCACAACCGACCGCCGGCTCCACCTCCGCCACCACCCCCACCACATCGCAGACCGGCGCCGGGCCCCCCGCCCTGGTCACCGCCACCGCCCCCACCACCGCTGCTGAGGCCGCCACCACCGCCGGCCGCCACGACAGCGCTGCCGGTGGCACACGGCTGGCCGCCACACGCACCGCCGCCGCCGGGACCCCCGCCACCCCTACCGCCGCCGCAGGCACCCTCGCCGCAGGCTCCCCCGGAATTGGCGTCAGCGTTCACTCCGCCTCGGCGCAAGCGGGGCGTGGCCGTAGAGCGGCTCACCGGCACTATGCGAAAACTGTTGCCGCAGCGACGCCAAGCCCGGCCGCATGAGGTCGCGCCCACTGCTCAGCTGCGAGAGCAGGATGAGAAGGAACCCGAATCCCCGTCACCGCCATCTGCGGCCAACACCGGTCCACTGGAGGCGCGTCAGGTACGGCTCAGCGTCGATGGCGATCAGCTGCTGGCGAATCTGTCCTTCACCGCGTCGCCGGGGACGCTTACCTCGGTCATCGGGCTGTCGGAGGCGAGCGCATCTGCTCTGGTCGATGTTCTTGGCGGCGCAGTGCAAACACGCGTCGGCACAGTCGATGTCGGTGGCCACGACGTCACTGCGGATCACGTGCGGCCACACGTCGCAGTGGTGCCACGTCACGACCTGCTGCATCCACAACTGACCATCGAACAAGCGTTGAACTATGCCGCCGAGTTGCGTTTGCCCCCAGGCACTTCCGCTGATCACCGCCGCGAGGTCGTGCGCACGGTGCTCAACCAGATGGAGTTGGGCGCGCTGCGCACCATCCAGGTAGGCAACCTCACCGTCGAGCAGCGCAAGCGCGCATCGCTGGCGGTGGAACTGCTGACCGACCCGGCGCTGCTTATCCTCGACGAGCCCACCGCCGGACTCGACTCGGCAGCGGAACGACGGACGACGGCGATGCTGCGGCAACTCGCCGACGAGGGACGTGTCGTCGTGGAGGCAACCACATCGCCAACCGACCTCGACGCCTGCGACCAGGTGTTGGTGCTCACCGCGACGGGCGCTCCGGCGTTCGCCGGTGCGCCCTCGCAGATCGGCGCGGAGCTGGGCACAACCGACTGGACGGAGATCGTCGCACGCGTCAGCGCGGATCCGTACGGCGCACACGACGGCTACCTGGCCCGCCAACCGGAGACGCTGCCCACGGACACACCGCCACCCGCTCCCGTCGAGCACCCTGCCGGGCCGGCCCACCCGAAACTGTGGCGCCAAATCCTCATCGCCGCCCGTCGGCAGGCGTGGCTGACGGTCGCCGACCAGCGGTACTTCATCTTCCTGACGATCCTGCCGCTGCTTTTCGGCGCGATCTCGCTGCTGGTACCCGGGAACGCCGGGCTAGGCCCGGCGAACCCCTACGGCAACAGTCCCGATGAGGCCGTCGAGATCCTTGCGGTGCTCGGTATGGGCGCAGTCGTGATGGGCACGGCGCTGGGCATTCGAGACCTCTCCGGAGAGCAGCGCATCTTCCGGCGGGAACAAGCCCACGGTTTGTCAGCCTCGGCGCTGCTGGCCGGCAAGCTCATCGTCTACAGCCTCGTCGCCATCGTCCAGACCGGCATCATCACCATCTCCGCCGTCGTCGGCAAGGGTGCGCCCACCCATGGCGCCGTCCTGCTCGGCCATAGCAGCCTCGCGGCCAGCTTCGAGCTGTTCGTGGCACTGGCCGTCACCGCCATCGTGTCGGCGATGGTCGCGCTGACCCTCTCCTCGCTGGCGACGTACTCCGAGCAGATCCTGCTGATGGCCGTGCTGACCGTCTTGCTCTCGCTGGTGTTCGCCGGGGCGATGTTCCCGATCGCCAGCCGATTCGGCCTGGAGCAGATCGCGTGGTTGGTACCGGCCCGATGGGGATTCGCCGCCACGGCTTCCACCGTCGACGTGCACGATGTCAATCTGCTTGCCGCCACCGATGATTCCTGGAAACACTCATCCGGCCAGTGGCTGCTCGACATGGGACTGCTGGTCGGTTTGGGCGTGGCCGCCACCGCGGCGCTGCGTTGGCGATTGAGGCGGCCAGCGCACCAGTAGCGACCGGAAGGCAGCGCCTCACGCGCGCAAAGTACCTACGACTCAGGTGACTTCAGCTCCGTTGACCTCCGCCCACAGCGCTTTGTAGCAACGGGCCGCGGCGCTGTGCGGCGCGAAAGCCGTCACCGGCGCTCGCTGTTCGGCCATCTGCTCGATGATCGACAGCGCCGGGATAGCAGTGTTCAGAATTCCCGGCCTTTCGGCTGACAACTGCTCCACCAGGTCGCGGTGCAAACGCTTGCGCTGGTCCACCATCGAGAAGAAGGCACGCACCCGCGGCCGGGCGCCGTCGAAATCGCTGACGAAGCTTGCCAATTGATCGAATGTGCGAACCGACAGCGTCGCCGGGATCATCGGCACCAGCAGGGTATCGACGGCATGCAGGACGTTCTCCGACAACAACGAAATGCTCGGAGGGCAGTCGAGGAAGACCACGTCGTATCGCCCGTCGAGCGGTCGCAGCAGCTGGCGGACCCGGCGCGTCGGCCGCTTCATGTCATCGAGCTGCACATCCATATTGCGGTAGCTGAAATCCGCTGGCACCAAGTCAAGCCCGTCGAAATCGGTGGCCTTGATCGCATCGTCAAGCGATCGCGTGCCGTCCACCAGAGCCCGACCGCCGCCCTTGACCTTTGGCCGCACCCGGAACAGGTACGTTGCCGCGCCCTGCGGGTCGAGATCCCACAGCAGCACGTTGTCACCACTGCGCGCCGCCAGGTGCGCAAGATTCACCGCAGCAGAGGTCTTACCGACACCGCCTTTGATGTTGTACGTCGCGTAGACCTTCATCAGCGCACAAGGGCCTTCACGAGGGCACGATTCTCATGGGCCAGAAATGGCTGCAGCCGGCCCGCCAGCGCCGCCCGTGCACCCAGCTGGTGCGCGTCGAGTTGTGCGGCCAGTTCTCCCATCGCCAGCACCGTCTCGGCCGGCGCCGCCCCCTGCTCCATCATCACCGCGGCGAATTCCCGGACGGCTTCCCGCTGCACCTCGCCGTCCTGGAAGTCGCCGAGCGTGTCCTGCAGCGCCTTGAGCTCGCTGAGCAGCCGACGGTGTGGTGTCTTCGCGCACAACGGCCGGAATACCTCGAGCAGGTAACGCAACTCCTTGCACCGTTTGCGCAGTGCGTGCACGTCTTCGCTCGGCGAGTCGGCGTTGATCCGTTTCCCGCGCCGCGCCGCATTTCGGTACGCCCGCCCGACTCGCTGGCGGGCCAACATCGCGACCGTCGGCCCGCCGTCGGCGTCGGCCGCCTGCGCCAGTGCGCCGCGCCACTCACTCATCAATTGCTCGAAGCGCCGCGATCGCAGCCCACGCACCAACCGGCGCCGTTCAGCAGCCCGATGCCGAACCAAGAACGTCCGGAACGGGTCGAGGTCGCGTGGATCGGCCGACGCCAGCCGAGCGGCCATGTTGTCGAGCTCGAGCAGGTACACGTCCAGGTCGCGGACCGGTGTGGTCAGATCACCGAGCCACTTGAATTCCGGCTGGAACCGCTCGGCCAGATTCGCGGGCAGCACGTCGCCGACGAGCTTGAGAATCGAGCGGGTGCGCCGCACCGCCACCCGTAGGTCGTGCAGGAATTCGGTATCGATCGCCGTGATCGTGCCCGGCACGTTCTCGTCGATAGTTGCCGCGAACCGCGCCAACATCTCGGCAATCGCTGCCGCCGCAGGCATTTCCGGCGGTAACGGAGCCGCCTTGTCCTCGTCGCCGGGACTGCGACCCGCATGGGTCAGCGCCAGGTCGTACGGCGTCGTCGTCACCGCGGTGAATCCATCGACGCGGGCCAACAGCCGCGCGATCCGATCGCCGGCGGCGTCGTAACCGCGCAGCGGCTGGATCCATACCTGGCTGGTGCCGTCATCAACGCTCTCGGTCAGCAGCCGGGCGACGGTTTTTTGTTCGTCGTTGAGCACTCGGCTTTCCCGGACGGCATAACGCACCGTGACGACCGGCAGCAACGCCCGCAGCCCAGCAATCGGCGTCAACGCATCGCGCAGCCGCCCGATCGGCAGCGCATGCGGCTGCGCCGGCCACTTCACCCCGGCCAGCGAGGCCTGCAACCGACCGCCATCCGGAAACTGCATGATCAGCGGCCCGTCGTCGACGAATTCCAGGGTGATCCCGGCGGAGTGCAGCCGCCAATCGAAGGTATCCAGCCAGGTATGTGACACCGTCTTTTCCGGTCCGGCGGCGAAGGCGAACTTGGGTGCAAGAGCCGCCGCGACAGCCTCAACCTCAACCGCGCCCTGCTTGCTGAAAGCGCGGGGAACGTCGCCCATGGCCTGCCTTTCGTTGGCCGCGTGGCTGCGACCGCGCGACAGACTATAGCCACCTTTGGTTAACGGAATGTTCATCCAGATGCCCGGCCATCAAAGTGTCCGCTGACCTCGCGGAGCTTACTCCGGCGTTTCGATCGTCATCGGTTACCGTCGGGTATGACCACCATCGCGGAACATGTGCGCAACTCGCTCGACGGACGTTGGCGCGACGTGAAGAACCAGATGCGGGAGCGGTTGACCGAGGAAGTCTTCCGTCCGCACTACACACCGAACACGGTCATCGCCCGCACCAAGGTGGCCGAGCAAATGAACATCATGGCCGCCGCCGGCGCGGCCGACGACAGCTTCCGCAAAGAGCACGGCGGCACCGGCAACGTCGGGGCCGCGATCACGATGATCGAGATGCTCGCGATGTCGGATCTGTCCCTAATGGTCAAGGCGGGCGTGCAGTGGGGCCTGTTCGGCGGGGCCGTGGAGAACCTGGGCACCGAACGCCACCACGAGGCGTATGTGAAACAGATCATCAACCTCGAGCTGCGCGGTTGTTTCGCGATGACCGAGACCGGACACGGCAGTGACGTCCAGTCCCTCGAGACGACTGCGACCTACGACGTGGCCACCGAGGAATTCGTGATCCACTCCGCGACTCCGACGGCGCGCAAGGACTACATTGGCGGCGCCGCCGAAACCGCATCCATCGCAGCGGTATTCGCCCAACTCATCACCACCGAAAACGGTGAGCAGGCCAACCACGGGGTGCATTGCTTCCTGGTGCCGATCCGCGACGACGAGGGGAACGACCTGCCCGGGGTGACGACATCGGACTGCCAGTACAAAGGGGGCCTGCCGGGGGTCGACAACGGTCGCATCGTGTTCGACCACGTCCGCGTTCCGCGGGTGAACCTGCTGAACAAGTACGGTGACGTGGCGGCTGACGGCACCTACAGCTCACCGATCGAGAACCCCAACCGTCGATTCTTCACGATGATCGGCACTCTGATCCGCGGACGGATCTGCGTCGGCGGCAGCGCGGGCAACGCGGCGCGGGTGGCCCTGGATATCGCGACCCGATATGCGTTGCAGCGCAGGCAGTTCAGCGCACCCGACGACGAGGGCGAAGTGCTTGTCATGGACTACCTGGTGCATCAGCGCCGATTGTTCCCGCTGATCGCGAAGTCGTACGCGTTGCAGTTCGCGCAGAACGAGCTGGTGGCCAAGTGCCACGATCTGCAGTCCGCCGACGCCCCCGACGCCGAGGAACAACGGGAGTTGGAGTCGCGGGCCGCCGGCCTGAAAGCGGCGAACACCTGGCACGCGTCCACCGCCATCCAAGAGGCCCGCGAGGCGTGCGGTGGCGCCGGTTACATGGCCGACAACCGGCTGATCGCGCTGCGGGCCGACACCGACGTGTTCACCACCTTCGAGGGCGACAACCACGTGCTGAACCAGCTGATGGCCAAGGAGCTACTGACCGCCTACGCCGACGACATCAAGGGCATGAGCCCGGTGGAATGGGTGCGCTTCGCGGCCAACTTCGCCGGCGAGCGGGTGCTGAAACGCACTGCGGCCGAGACGATTATCCAGACCATCGTCGACGCCCGGCAGGACAACGAAGAAGAGGGCAGCCTGTTCAACCGCGGCACCCAGGTCAAGATGTTCGAGGACCGCGAGGAGTACATGATCGCCTCAGTGGCGCGCCGGCTGCAGGCCAACTCAAAAGAGATGTCGGCGTTCGATGCGTTCAACTCCGTGCAGGACCACGTGCTGCACGCCGCGAGCGCGCACATCGACCGGGTGGTGTTGGAGGCGTTCGTCGCCGGAATCGACGCCTGCGAAGACGACGAGGCCCGCGAGGTGCTCGGGCTTGTCTGCGACCTGTACGCGCTGACCGTGATCGAGGACGACAAGGCGTGGTACGTAGAGCACCGCTACCTGTCCACCGAGCGCGCCAAGGCGGTCACTCGCGGGATCAACGACCGGTGCCGGCGGCTCCGGCCCTACGCAGAAACCTTGGTTGACGGGTTCGGCATCCCCGAGCCGCTGCGATACGCCGAGATGCTGCATCCCGAGAATCTCCCCGGCTGAGCTAGTGATTCGGAACCGCGCCGCGCATGACGAGCTGGCGGCCGTCGCTTCACCGAACGTTAAAATCACCGCAAGTCTTGTCCGGACCTCCAGCGGGGCAGCTTCGGTGGGTGGCCGAGGCGGCAGCGGGATATGCTGGGAGAACTGCGGTATCTTGACGAGGATCTGCGACGAAGGGCGAGCCAGATGAATCCGAACCCGGACTACGACGCCAGCGACGAGCTGGAGTACGGGATTGCGTCGTACGCTTGGCTGCTTCGTGGCGTCTACCCCCCGCCGTCCTACGCACCGGACCTCGGCAACGCCGGCGGCTAGTCCCAGAACGTCACTGCGGCGGCGGTACGTAGCCGCCCGCTGAGTTCCGCAACTGCCAGAGCTGGGCCGGGCAGTAGATGTTGACCGCGTTCGAGATCAGGTAGTTGGCTGAGTACTCATCGTTGGGCCGTACATCGTTTTTCACATCGCCGATGACTTGGGCGTAGCTGGCGCCGCCGGTGATCTTGTCGCAGATGCCGTGGGCATAGCTGATGGCATCTGCTGTGTTCGCGAAACTGTATTGCTTGCGAACGGTGGTGTCATAGATGAACTCGATATCCGGCGCCGGGACGGCGTGCGCCCGCGGCGCCAGCGCCGTCGCGCCGCCGAGAGTTGTCGCAGAGACGACCAGGGCGGCCAGCCACACACCGCGATTCATCTTCGGTCCCCTGTCTGTGGTCGCGTTGGGCTCGCTCATGCCGGTTGCCCGTACACCGCGACGAGGACGCTGCGGTCGAAGCTGTTCTCCGACCACACCCCGATCTGAGTGTTGGCGCAGTTCGACATGATCGCCATGTAGTCGGGGCGGTAATACCAATTGCCCATGACGTCAAGGTCGTTGATGGTCAGCGACTGGTTGATCGCCACGGTTTCCGCCACGGTGCCGCGGTAGCCCGCGTCCCGGGCCCGGTCCTGCACCGACGACCCATCTGACCCGATGTCAGCGTCGAGACCTCGGTTGTTGAGCACGTCGACCGTGTGGCGCTGCGCGGCGGACTGCAGCTGCGGGTTGATCTTCAGCTTGGTGGTGCAGCCGGCCTGACTCTTGATCGTGTCGACGTTGACGACGATGCCGTTGTTGAGCCGGTCGTTATTCCCGGGAACCCCCGGAGCAGCCGATGCAACGGCGACCACGCTCGGGGCGACGAGCCCGGCGCCGACCAACAACGGTATCGAGAAGATCTGTGCAAGTTGGCGACTCGCTCTTCTGTCAATCATGGCATCGCGCCTTCCTGATGGTCGCTAGCGGATGTTCGCGGCGAGATCGCCCGACATCGCGCCGAGCTGTCGGCTCCACGTCGGCCAGTCGTTGCCTCCGCCGCGGCCCAGATCGAAGTGGCCGTTGTTGCCGCCGACGTCGCGATAGTGGGAGTAGAACGTCGCGTTGGTGCCTTGCGAGATATCGCCGTAACCGGCCATCGCGCCCTGGTCGGTCGGGGCGCCGCTGCCCGGGCTGTAGACCCACAACCGGGCGTCGTTGTCGACCAGTTGCTGGATGTTCTGGTTGGGCGAATGCCATTTCCAGCGACCCAGCTGAGGCAGTCCCCACATGTGGTCGCTGTCGGCGCCGCCCTGCTTGAGCGCCGCGGTGATCGTCCCGTCCACGCCGGCGCGTTCGGGGGTAAGGAATCCCGACAGCGAACCCGCGTAGCGGAACCGGTCAGGATGGAAGGTGACCAGCGCGGCCGCCGCATACCCGCCTTGCGAGACGCCGACGACACCGTGCCCGCCGGGCGCCAGACCCTTGTTGGCGGCCAACCAGTCCGGTAGCTCACGAGACAGGAAGGTCTCCCACTGCTTGCTGCCGTCCTGCTCCCAGTCGGTGTACATGCTGTAGGCGCCACCGGCCGGTGCTACCACCGAAATCCCTTTACCGGCAAGGGTGTTGAATCCGTTACCCGCCGTCACCCAGTTGCTGACATCCGGTGCGGCGTTGAACCCGTCCAGCAGATACGCCGCGTGCGGTCCCCCGGCCAGGAAGGCCACCGGAATATCGCGACCCATCGACGGCGACGGCACCAACAGGCTTTCGAATCCCGCCGCCGCTGACAGTCCCGTGGTGCCGGTCGAACCTGAAATGAGGGTCGCCGCACACCATCCGACAGTCAGCGCGATGGATGAAAGCCGCCGCAGACTCATCGACAAACGTTTCATATCCGCCTCACTTACTTACACCGGGTCGAACTGCGAGATGAGCCATCGACCGTCGACCTTGTCGAGACTGACGCGCACGCTGGACGTGCTCTGGGTAGGCGCATCGTTGCCGATGGTGGTGGTCTGGTCGACGAAAACCAGTACTACCGCGTGCTTTCCGGTCGCCGACACCGAAGCCGCCGCAGGCACAGTGGCCACCGCCGAAATGTGTTGCTGCTTAGCACCCGGCGCGACCACATCTTTGACTAGCTGCGTGTACTGCTGACGGAAGGGCTCGGCGAGCCGGTCGGCGGCGGCCTTCAAATCCTGGTCGACGGTTTCCGGCTTGTACGACAAGATCGCGACGGTGTTGTCGCTGGCGGCTCGCACCGACTGCTCTGCCGCCGCTCGGGATTCCCGCGCCGTGCCGTCTAGCCATTTCAGGTAACCGACTCCGAGGGCGAGTATCAGCGCCAGCGCGGGCAGTACCGCAACTAACAGACGAGCCCAGGAGAACCCGGCGCCTTGCCCGGCCGGCGCTCCTTCCGCGTCGTCCTCGTCCACTGCTTCGTCGACGTCAGGCACCTCCGCTTCGTCGGCCGCCTCCGTCTCGTCGGCCAAGCCATCGCGCTCGGCACTGTCATCCGGCGACGGCTCGTCGGCGACGGGATCGTTGTCACCGGACATCGCGGACTCCTCCTCTTGCGCAGTGAGGGCGATTCGACTGCTCACGGCACGAACTCGACATTCGACACCTTGGCGCCATCCCCTGTCTTGTCGACGGTAAGGCGCATCCGCCATCTGCGGGGCTCTTGGTCTGCCGGCGCCGCGGCCATTGACGTCTTGACCGCTACCGCGACGAGCACTTGCGCCTGGTCTTTCGTGTAGGAGAGCAGACCCGACTCGGCGATTGTGCCTTCCGACTTCGACTGCACTTTCTTGACGACCTCGACGAATGGTTTCGACCGGTTCTGGAATTCATCGTGAAAGCCGCCGGTCGCCGAGTCCAGTACCCGTTTGATGTCGGCATCGACCTCGGTGTAGTTGATCGTGGTGAGATTGATCGCGGTCTGCCGCGCGACTTGCACGTAAAGGTTGCGCTGCGCCTGCTCCTGGCGGTCATCGTGCACGCGGTATCCCAGCCAGCCCCCTAAGCCGGCCAAAGCCACGATGGCGGCAACACTGGCCGCGATCAAACCTCGGGTGCCCGAAAACCATTGCCGTGCCCGCTTTTCGGTGTCGCGGCTCGCGATGTCGTCAACATCCTCGGCGTCCTCGGCATCGATATCCTCGATGTCGAGCTCCTCGGCGGTGCTTTCCGCGTCGACGAGCTCAGCGGTGTCTACGGATTCGGCATCTACGGATTCGGCTTGTGCGGCGGCACCATCATGCTCTGCCATGTCTTGCCTTTCGAAGTAAACGCCAGGTCGGATTGAGTGTAGGGACGGCCGTCTGGGCCCACATAAGTTCCGGTCGCCGGATCATAGGGGATGGCGACCGGCGGTCGTACCGCCGAATCGGCGGGCGGGTGCCAATGCTCGCCGGGTGAGAACGGTGGGCCGCCCTTCGGGTACTGCGGCACACTCTGGCCACTCAGCGTGGCGTTGGGATCGCCCTTCCAGAACAGACCATCGTTGAGCGGGACGTACTGCTCGTCGCTTTCGCACATCTCGACCGTCGGGGCGCGCTTCCCGGGCTTGGTCTCACAGGGATCGTTGCGAACACCACGGACGTTCATGTCTGAGTCCTGCGGAATGCGGCAGTACAACTCACCGTTGGTGCGGTCGGGATAGTCCTGCCTGACGGGGATGCGCTGCTGCTGTACCGGCAGGAATCCGGTGTTGCATGGTGGCGGCGAGTTCAGGTTCAAGTTGAAGTCGAGATAGATGCCTTTGTAGTCCTGCTTGGCGACCATGTCCGGCACAATGATCGACGACATCACCGCGGTCCCCTGCGGAAAGAGAACCAGCAGCTCCTCGAGATCGTTGCGGTAGGACACCGCGATGTTGCCCAGGCTGACCAGGTTGGCCAGTAACACCGGCAGCGTGGGCGCCAGCCGGTCGAACAACGCTGTGCCTTCATCGAGTGCCGGGCCGCCGACGTTGAGCAGGTCTGCGACCGAGTTGTCTTGTGCCTTGAGCTGACTGGTGATCGCGTTCACCCGCCGCGCCCAGGTCGCGATCGAATCCGATGTCCGCACCTGAGAGGAGGCCACCGGCGGGAACTCGTCGATCAACTTGGAGAACGTGTCGCTGGTCTTGCCGGCGTCGATCGCCAACGCGGTGCCGCCGTCGACGAGGCGGGACAGTTCTGGCCCCAAACCCGCGACGGCTTTGGAGGCTTCATCGACGACGGTGTGCAGATTGTCCTGCGGGATCGCCTGTAGAGCCTTATTGGTTGCGTCGAGCAGAGATCCGATATCGACGGGGACCTGAGTCTTGCCGACCGCGATGACGTCCCCGTCGCGCAGTTTCGGGCCGGTGTCGCTGGCGCTTCCGGAATGCGGTGTCAGTTCAAGGAACTGTTCGCCGATGGCCGAGCGGCTGTGCACCGCGGCCGTCACGTCCGAAGGAATCGCGATGCCGGAGTTGAGTGAAAGAACAGCGCGAACCCCGTCGCGGGTGACATCGACCGATTTGACGCTGCCGACTTCAGTGCCGCGATAGTTCACCACCGACGTCTGGTACAAACCGCCGGACGCTGGAAGATCTACCGTCACCGTGTATCGGCCAATTCCCAGTAGCGCAGGCACTTTCACGAAGCCGAACGCCATCACGGCGATGGAGATGATGGTGACCGACGCAAGGATCGTCAACTGAGTCCACACCCGACGCGACAAGCGCAGCGTGCTCGAAGCCGCCATTGCTAGTAACCCCCGAAGTGGTAGGGCGCGATCAACGGGTTGGCCGCGGTGTAGGGGCTGGGCATCTGGCCGATGGTGCGGCCCCACTGCAATTCGAGTTCGGTCAGGTTTCCCTCCCACTTCGACCCGGTGAAGAAACCGCTGTCAATGCGGCTCAAGGTCAAGTCGACCACGAGCGAGATGTTGGCGAAGTCACCCCGGAACCAGTTGGGGGCGGTGCTCTTCACCCATGGGAGAGTCGACAGGAAATCCAGACCTCTGGTGAGGGCGGGCCCCGCGTTGGCCAGTTCCCGCAGAGCCGGCGCGAGGTTGCGGAAATTGTCGGTGAGCGATTTCTTGGTCTGATTGATCGTCGAGGCGGCGACGGCGCTGAACTTGCCCACCGAATCGATCGCGTTCACCAATGTCTTTCGGGTATCCGAGAGCACGCCCAGCGCTTGCGGGATCGTGGTCAGTGCCTTGTCGACCGCTTGATCCTTCTCCGCCACCTGGCCGACCAACGAGTTGAGACTGTCGATGGCCGTGATGATGTCGTCGGTCTGGGCATGCACCTGGGTGATGAAGGTATCCAGTTGGGTCAGCAGGCTGCGCATTTCTTTTTCGCGGCCGGTCAACGCCGTTGCGAACGCCTGGGTGATCTCCTGAATATGACCTAGCCCGCCGCCGTTGAGCAGAATCGCCACCGACGCGAGGGTCTGCTCGGTGGTCGGGTACGTGGCGGCTCTGGAAAGCGGAATCACCGAGCCGTTCTTGAGTTGACCTGTCGGTGTCTCGTCGGTCGGGGGCGCCAACTCGATGTGCATGGATCCCAGCAGGCTGGTCTGGCCGACCTTGGCGGTGCTGTTCGCCGGCAGATGGACATCGCCGTTGATGCGCATGGTCACCAGGGCGTGCCAATCCTGAACCTCGATCTTGGTGACGTTGCCGACGTTGACGTCGGCGACACGTACCCGGGTGTTCGGCTGGATGACGACCACGTCGGGCAACTGGGCCTGAATGGTGTACGCGCCCTTGCTGTTGCCCTCGGTTCCCGGCAGCCTCAGCGTGTTGAGGCCCTTCCAGCCACAACCCGTCAGCATGCACAGGAACGAAAGGACAAGCCCCGCAAACATTGTGCGTCTCATGGCGTGCCCTTCGGCGGCACCGGCGCGGCCGCGGGCACCATCAGGCCCTGCAGTCCTTGGTTGGGGTCGGTGGAGCGGACGGCCGTCGGTGCGGGCGGTGTGCTGCCCGATGGCAGCGCTTGGGGCGACGATGGCAATGCGCTTGCGTCGTTGGCGGGCGGGGCACCCGGTGGTGGTATGTGCGGATTGAGCTTGTCTTCGCTGTAGGTGATCTCGTTGGGTCGCGCCGACGCACCCACGAACGGGTTGAAACCGAGCGGCGGGAAGTTGTACTGGCGGTTCTTCATGATCGGCGACAGATACTGCTCGCACAGTCGTGCTGATTGCTTCGCTCCCACGCGGCCCGCGGATTCGATTGCACCGCAGAGGAATTGGACGGTGTCGGCGAAGTTCACCGGGGCCAGGATCCCGGTCACCGCGCTCTGAGCCGGTTGATAGATGTTGAGGAAGTTCTGGAACACGTCCGGCGCGACGTGCAGGGTCTGCTTGATGTCACGACGGCTGTCGTTCAACGCCGTGGTGATGGCATTGAGGTGGTCGAAGGTGGTGCCGATGGCCTCTCGGTTTTCGGCGACGAAGGGACGAAGATCGTTGACTGCGCCGTCTAAGCCCTGAATCGCCTGACCCCATTCGTTAGGGGTGTTAGTCATCACGGTGGTGACGTTCGCAAGGTTCTTGTTGAACGAGGCGAGCAGATCACTGCTCGAGGTGAGCGCGGATACAAACAGCTCCAGGTTGCGCACTGTGCTGAAAATGTCGGTGCTGTGGTCGCCGAGCGCCGAAACCGCTTGGGACAGTTTGATGACCGTGTCGCGCGCGGTGTCACCCTCGCCACGCAGGTTGGCGGCGGAGGTGTTGATGAATTCGCCCAGCGGGCTCGTCCCTCCCTTCGCGGTGGGTTGCAGCGAGTCGGTCAGCTTCTCCAATTGCCGGCGCAGGTCGTCCCACTCGACGGGAACCGCGGTCCTCTCCTCCGGAATGGTCGCTCCGTCAGCCAATTTCGGGCCACCGGAGTAGACCGGGACGAGCTGAATCGCCCGCGCGGTCACCAGCGAGGGCGACAGAATCGCTGCACGGACATCGGCGGGTACCGGGTACTCCGAGTCAACGGTGAAGGTGACCTTCGCCGCGTTGGGCTGCGGGTCGATCTGCTCCACTGTTCCCACCGCGACGCCGAGGATGCGGACTTCGTCGCCGGTGTAGATGCCGTTGGTGTTAGGAAAGTAGGCGATATAGGTGTTCCTGGTCACCTGTTTCCACCACGGCGTGACCATCATGCTGATCCCAACGAGCAACGTCAGGACCAGGCTGATCGCAGTCCCGATCTTGGTGGCGCGTCGATGGTTCACAATCCAGGCGCCGGCGTTGTTGAACCAGGTGCCGACTTTGGCGAACGCCATCAGTGACCCCCGTTCGCAGGCACTTCATTGGGCGCCGGCACATACACCGGTGTTTGCTTGGGCGGTGGCTTCAAGTCCGCCGGGGGCCCGGGCGGAGGACCACCGGGCGCCGGCGCCGGCGGCGGCGGCCGGTATGGATAGCAGCCGGGGCCAGGCAGCGGCACGCCGGCCGGACCGCACGACTGCTGGTCCGGGTTACCGGTGATCGCATCTGGGATCGACCGTCTCGGCTCGCCGCCCTGTCCTGTGCGCGGGTAGGGCAACGGCAGCAGCGGCAGGCCGGGCTGGCCGGTGCCCGGGTCGACAAGTTGCGACGGCAGCAGCACGTTGGGATCAAGACCCAGATCGGAAAAAGCCGCATCGGTGAACGGCTGCACGAGTTGTCCCGGCGCCAAGTTGACCAACGAGGCCTTGAAGAACGGCCCGGATCCCAGCACCTCGCCGAACGACATCGCATATTTCGGAATGAGGTACAACGTGCGCTGCAGTTCCTTCTTGCGGTCGTCCAGGATCGACAGCACACCGTTGAGCTTGTCCAAAGCGGGCTTGAGTTGCGTCCGGTTGTCACCGACGACGGCAGATATCTGCCGCGTCGCGGCCCCGATGTTGGTCATCAGCGCGTCGACGGAGTTGCGTTGCGTCAGGAGTTCGGCCAGCAAGGCATTGGCGTTGATGACCAGGCTGGCGATCTGATCGCTGCGCTTGGCCAGCACCGCGGTGACCTTGTTCGCGTTGGCCAGTAAGTTGCGGAGCTTCGCGTCGCGGTTGTCGAGCGTGCTGGAGAACTGTGCCACGCCTTCCAGCGCGACCTTCAGGTCGGGTGGAGTGTCCTTGAAGGTATTCGCCAATGTGGTGAGCGCCGAGGACAGCTTCGTGGTGTCCAAAGCGCTGATGGTGCTGGTCAAATCGCCCAGCGCGGTCGGTAGGTCATACGGCGAGCGGGTGCGCTCGACCGGGATGGCGCCGCTCAGCTTGCCGTCACCACGCGGGGTGATCTCCAGCATTTTGGTGCCGAGCACGGTCTCGGTCTTGATCGACGCCTCGGTGCGATCGCCCAGGGCGACGTCGTCGTCGACGGTGAAGCTCACCTTCACCTGCCGTCCTTCCAGCTTGACGCTGGACACCCTGCCGACGGAAAGCCCCGACACTCGCACGTCGCTGTCCGGACTTGATTCCGCCGGCCTCGGTGAAATACGCGGAGTAGCTCGACTTTCCGGTGAGGAACGGGATCTTGTTGTAGGAGAAGACGGCGACCACCAAGGCAACAACGATCAGTATCCCGACCAGACCGACCGTGACGCGGTTGCGGTCGGCGAGCGGTTTGATATTGCGTGGCTTGAGCTTGTCCTTCAAAGTGCTTGTTATCGAGGTCATTTGGGCAAGCACCGCCCGGTTGTTTGGCTCACGAGTTTGACGAACGTGGGCTGGCCGTTCCTTCCGTTGAGCTTGATGATCACGTCACAGATATAGAACCCGAAGTAATCGCCGTAAAGACCGTTGCGGGAGAGCGTCTGATACACGTCGGGAAGGGTTCTGACGAGGTCGTCGACGTAGTCGTGGTCGGACTCGATTTGCCCTGCGACCCGGTCTGTTTGCACAACGGTATCCCTGATCGGTTGGCGCGCTGCCGTCAACAAGTCGGCGACGGATCCCGTCGCGGCGTTGATGTAGGCAACGCTCTTGGTGATATCGGTCTTGCGCTCGCTCAGGGCCCCGACAAGTTGGGACAGCTTGTCCAAGCCGTCGGAGAACTGTTTGTCGCGACTGCCGAAGGTGTGCAGAACGGTGTTCAGGTTGGTGATCACGTCGCCGATGAGCTTGTCGCGGTCGGCCAGCGTGGTGGTCAGTGCGGAAGTCTGGTCAGCACCGACGAGATGGTGGCACCCTGGCCTTGGAAAACCCTGAGCAGTTGGCCGGACAACGCGTTGACCTGGTCGGGATCCAATGCCCGGAACAGCGGCCGGAAGCCGCCGATGAGAGCGTCGACGTCGAGCGCGGGAGAGGTCCGGGCCAACGGAATCGTGGCGTCCGGCGGCAACTTTCGCGTCGAACCCGGTCCGTCGTCGAGCGACAGATAGCGGTCGCCGATGAGGTTCTCGTAGCGCACCGACGCCTTGGTGCCTTCGGTGAGGGTCAGTCCCCTGTCGATGGCGAAGTCGACCCTGACAGTCCCGTCCTTCTGCAGCTTGAGGTTTTTGACCTTGCCCACTTCGACACCGGCGATGCGGACGAAGTTTCCGCCCTTGAGGCCTGAGACGTTGGAGAAGACCGCGGCGAAGGAGGTGCGGCTGTCAAACCGGAACTGCCCGAACACCGTCACCAGAATGAAGACGAAGACAAGGCTGACAACAGTGAACGACACCACGCGCGTGATGGCGCGAAAGGTGCTTGTCCTCATTGCTTTTCCTTATTCGTTCGACGATCAGGGCGACGGCGGTGCGGGCGGGTTGGGCGGCGTCCCGGCCCCGGCGTAATCCGGTGCGCCATAAGGGGGTTGTCCGGGATAAGCCGGCGCCGGGACCCGGCGCCGGACCGCCAGGGTAACGGATCAGCGGCGGCTGGGGTGTTCCCTTAGTGGCCGGGAAGTAGTTGACATAGCCGGGGAAACCGATGCCTGGGTTGGGTCGGATGTCCAGCCCGGTGCCGAACCCGGTATCGGTGACCAGGTACTTGACCGGGAAGTTCTCGCTCGCGTCAGGCAACGAGCCACAACTCGGCCTTCCACCGGGGCCGCCCTTAGCCTGCACGACAGGCAGGTTGTCGGGATAGCGGTAGGGGTCGTCGCCGAACAGCAGCCCGCCGTCGATCATGAGGGATTTGCCGTTGCCACCCATGGCGGCTCTACCGCCGTTCTCCAGGTACCACACGGCGCCCTGGAACGTGCAGGTGTAGGTCGGCGAGTACTTGTTCAGCAGCTCGAAAGTGGGCGCCACCAGGTTGATCGCGCTCACCAGGTTCTGCTCATTTCTGCCGATGGTGTTGATCCCCGCATTGGAGAAACCGATCGCGTCCAGCAGCAGCTGGTTGAGTGCCTTCTTGTTCTTGGTGATCGTCACGCTGGTTGTCGAGAACGAATCCAGGGTCGACAGAATATCCTGCGCCGCAACTGAATACGCCGCAGCGGTCTTACCGAACAGTTGCCAATCTCGCCGGACGGTACCCTTTTCGGGTTCACGGCGAGCAGCGCTCTGTTGCCTTCGGTGATCGCCTGACCTATGCGATCACCCTTGCCGCGAAAACCGTCGGACAATCGCCGAGAGCACACCGTTCAGCTTCGCCGGGTCGATGGCGTGGACGATCGACTGCAATTCTCGAAGACGGTGTTGACCTCGACGGTCACGTTGCGGCTGTGTAGCACAGCACCTTTGACAACGATCGACGACTGGCGCCCTCTGCGGCGGCACGATGAGATCGACGTATTTGGCACCGAACGCGGTGCTGGACTTGATCTCCGCCTCGATATTGCTCTGGGAGGTAACGGAATTCGTTCGGGATAGATCTTCAGTCGCAGCTTGGAGAGATTCGTGCCGGCCGAATCGGCGTAGGAATCCACAGCGCCACTTCACCGATCTGAACGCCGCGCAACTTCACCTTCGCGCCGTCTTCCATCACCAGACCGGCCCGATCGGAGATGACGGTGAGCGGAACGGTGGTCCGCAGAGTTCCTTCGAACGCCATTGCGGTCAGCGTGCTCACCGCCACGACCACCACGAGCAGCACCGGTGCCCACCAGATCGGATCGATTCCCCGCCGCCGCCGGGGCCCGTGGCTCATCGCGGTCACCCCGACAAATGGAAGTTGCCGGACTGCCCGTACACCGACAGCGTGATGGTCAACAGAATGAAAACCCCCGCAGTGATCGACGAACGCACCGCGCGACCGACCGCCTCACCGACGCCGGCCGGACCGCCGGTCGCGGTGTAGCCGTAGTAAGTGTGCATTGCCATCACCGCGGCCGCCATCGCCAGCGCCTCGGTGAACGACCAGAACAGGTCGGTCGGATGCAGAAACGACGAGAAGTAATGGTCGTACACGCCGCGCGACTGCCCGTAAATGATCGTCGTGCCGAATCGGGTGGCCAGAAACGACATCAGCACGGCGACGGTGTAAATCGGGATGACCGCAAGAACCCCCGCCACGATGCGGGTGGACGCCAGGTAGGTGATCGGCCGGATGGCCATCGCCTCCAGCGCGTCGATCTCCTCGTTGATGCGCATGGCCCCGAGTTGGGCGGTCGCCCCGGCACCGATGGTGGCGGCCAGCGCCACGCCCGCTGTCGCCGGCGCGATGAACCGGACATTGAGAAAAGCTCCCAAAAACCCGGTGAGAGCTTCGATTCCGACGTTGGACAGCGTGTTGTAGCCCTGCACGGCGATCAACGCGCCGGTCGTGAGCGTCAGAAATCCGATGATGACGACGGTGCCGCCGATGACGGCCAGCGCCCCGGTGCCCATCCCCAAGACGGCGATCAACCGCAGCACCTCACCGGGATAGCGCCGAACGGCGTCGACGGTAGACACGAGCGCGTTGCCGTAGAAGGCCGTCTGCTCACCCAGGCTGCGGATCGCGTCGACAAGCCTGCGCAAAGTCTCGCTGCCAAGCGAGGACTCGTCCGCTTCCGCCTCAGGCCTACCCGACCTCGCGGCATACTTGCGCAGAGACTCGCTGCCACGCTCGGACTTGCGTCTCGCTTGGCTGGGTGACTTCGCTCTACGTGTCGTTCGGTCCGTCACGGAGACACCTTCACGCCGAATGCGGTGGCCAAGATGTTGATCAGGAACAGAGCCATGAATGCGAACACCACGGTCTCGTTGACGGCGTTGCCCACCGCGATCGGTCCGCCGCCGACCGACAGCCCCTTGTAGCACGCGATCAGACCGGCTGAAAGCCCGAAAAGCAGTGCCTTGACCAGGGATACGATCACCTGCGGGAGACCGGTCAGCAGTGTCATCCCGGCGATGAATGCCCCCGGCGTGACGTGCTGAACGTAGACCACGAAGAAATAGCTGCCTGTGAGTCCCACCACCGCAACTGCCGAATACAGCATCAGCGCAACGAATGTCGCGGCGATCACCCGCGGCACCACGAGGGCCTGGATGGGATTGACGCCGATGACCTTCATCGCGTCGATCTCCTCGCGAATTGTCCGCGCGCCCAGGTCGGCGCACATCGCCGTGGAGCCGGCGCCGGAAACCACAATCGCGGTGACCACCGGCCCGACCTGAGTGACCGAGGCCAGCGCCGCACCGGCGCCGGACAAGTCGCCGGCGCCGACCTCGATCAGCACGATGTTCAACGTGAAGACGATGAGGACGGTGTAGGGAATCGACAGCACCAGCGTCGGGACGATCGACACCCTCGCCACGAACCAGATCTGATCGATCAGCTCGCGACAGCGCGAAGGGTCGGCGGAAGGCGGCGGCAAATGTCTCGCCGGCCAGCACGATGAAATCGCCGACCGCGACGGCGGGCTTTGACCAGTCGATCCCCGACCACGGTCGGCACCCCGGAGGTCTTGCGGGCACCGGCTTACCCGCTCCGCCGATAGCCGTACTCGTGTGACGAAGACCACGATTTTCATCGATAATCTAGTTTGCTCACCGGACTCATACCGGGCCAGCGGACGAGGCCGTCCGAGCCAGCCAGTGATTCGGCCCTGAACAGGGAAGACTCCCCCAGTAAATTCGTCGGTACTGGCGATGGCTGCGGCGTTCATCGAGTTTGCTCACTCTGCCGATCGTCGATGCAAGTCATCGCGCTCCTCTGCCGAAGGGGAAGGCTTGGGGTCACCCTGCTGTCTGCGGGTACGCACGCGCGCAGCCGCGCGACGCAAATGCCGCTGGTTGACTGCACACACAGACCACGTCGGAAACTTACGGACATTACGCTCGGCGCAGGAGAGTTCGAATCAAGCAGAAGAAATCTGATCCAGCGCGATATCACCCCGTGACAGCCCGAGCGCCCAAGCGATCCTGTAATTCAGGCTGAGCCGAACAGCCGGCGCGACCAGGCACTTCGATCGGCAGGCTCAGCCGACGTTGGTGCCGCCCTCGGCGATCCGGCGTACCGCGTTGAGGAAGACGTCGATCTCCTCGAAGGTGTTGTAGAACGCGAACGACGGGCGAACGGTCGCCTCCAGTCCCAGCCGCCGCAGAGTGGGCTGCGCGCAGTGATGGCCCGCGCGCACCGCGATGCCTTCGGCGTTGAGCGCCTTGCCCACCTCGAGCGGGTCGTGGCCGGCCAGCACGAACGACAGCACGCTGGCCTTCTCGGTTGCGGTGCCCACCAGACGCACGCCCGGGATGTCGGCCAGCCGCGGCGTCGCGTACTCCAGCAACGCGTGCTCGTAGGCCGGCGATGCGTTCGATGCCCAACCGCTCGCACGTAGCGCAGCGCCTCCGCGAGCCCGACGGCGTCGGCGATGTTGCCGGTGCCGGCCTCGAACTTGCGTCGGCGGGCCCTGATACAGCGACCGTTCCAGGCGTGACGTCGGCGATCATGTTACCACCGCCCTGCCACGGCGGCGTCTCGGTCAGGGCCTCCTCGGTGCCGTAGAGCACGCCGATTCCGGTGGGGCCGTAGATCTTGTGGCCGGAGAACACGAAGAAGTCGGCGCTCGAGCTCGGACGACATCGACCGGCATGTGCTGAATCGACTGGGCGCCGTCGATCAGCACCCGGGCGCCGTAGCGGTGACCCAGCTCGACGATCTTGCTCGACCGGGACCACCGTGCCCAGCGCATTGGACACCTGCGTGGCGGCAACCAGCTTGGTCCGCGGGCCCAAGCAGCTGCTCGAACTCCGACAGCAGCAGGTTGCCCGCGTCGTCGATCGGCGCCACCTTGAGGATCGCGCCCGTTTTCTGCGAAATCAGTTGCCAGGGAACGATATTGGCGTGGTGTTCCAGGTGGGTGATGACGATCTCGTCACCGGGTTGCAGGTGCTTGCCGCCCCACGCATACGCCACCAGGTTGATCGCCTCGGTGGTGCCGCGCACGAACACGATGTTCTTCGGCCGTTGGCGCGCCGATGAATTCGGCTACGGTGTCGCGGGCCTCCTCATAGGCGTCGGTGGCCCGGGCCGCCAATTCGTGTGCGGCGCGGTGGATGTTGGAGTTCTCGTGAGCGTAGAAGTGCGACAACCGGTCGATCACCACTTGCGGCTTCTGGGTGGTCGCCGCGTTGTCGAACCAGATCAGCGGCTTGCCGTTGACGGTTTCCTTGAGGATCGGGAAGTCCGCCCGCACGGCGTTGACGTCGAACACTTCATGCGTCGTCGGGCAACTGGGGCACCGGGTCGGCTTGCGGTCAGGAAGTAGTAGTTGTGTTCGTCGCCGGCCGGCGCATCCGGCACGGTCACCCGGTGGGCACCGTGTCAGACCAGCCCAGGTCGACAACCGACGGCGCCTCCGGCAGCCAGTACGGCGCCGAGCCGCGCGGGGCCACCGGAACGGTCGGCACCGTTCCGGCCAACACGCCGGGCACCGTCGGGACGATGCCCTCGGTCGGCACCGCGAAGGCGCTCAGGTCGGCCCGGCGGCAAGTACGGATCGGCGATGCTGCCGGTCGTCTCGGCAGCCGACGGCGCTGCCGTCGTGTCGGGCACGTTGCCGCGCGGAGCGACCGGCACGGTCTGCGGCGGCAGCTTCGGGTTCGGGAGACGTCGGAGCCGGGACGTAGATGTCCCCAGCACCCGACCAACGGGACCGGCGCCGGGTAAAGGTCCGCGCTGCCGGCCGCGGTCTGCCCGGCCGAGGCGGCCGCCGTCGTGTCCGGCACGTTGCCGCGCGGGGCGACCGGCGCCGACTGCGGCGGACTGTCGAATCCCGGCCGGATGCTGGCCGCATACAGCTGGCTGGCCAGCGCGGCGAGTTCCGCAGCGCTGATGGGCAGTTCGCTTTCGGCGTCTACCGCTCGGTGCTCACTTGCTTGGAACGTCATGGAACTGGTCCACGCGCAGACGCTCGATCGAGCACGGCGAGCGCGTCGTCGGTGAGCACTGCCAACGACGTGTAGAGGGTGACCAGATACCTCGCGATCGCCGATTCGTTGATGCCGGTGAACCGCACCGACAGCCCCGGTGCCTGCTCGCCGACCAGGCCGGGCTGGAACAGGCCCACCACCCCTTGGCGCTCCTCGCCGGTGCGCACCAGGATGAACTTGGTCTTGCCCTTCTCCACGGGCACCTTGTCCGACGGGATCAGCGGGATGCCGCGCCAGGTGATGAACTGCGCCCCGAACAGGCTCACGACCACCGGCGGCACACCGCGATAGGTGGCCTCGCGGCCGAACGCGGCGATACCTTGCGGGTGGGTCAGGAAGAAGCTCGGCGTCTTCCAGACCTTGGTGATCAACGCGTCGAGGTCGTCGGGCGTCGGAGCACCGCCCAGCGTTTGGATCGTCTGCTCGGGGTCGCCTGCGCGAGCAGCCCGTACTCGGGGCTGTTGACCAGTTCGAATTCCTGGCGCTCCTTGATCGTCTCGATGGTCAGCCGCAGCTGCTGCGCGATCTGGTCGTGCGGGCTGGAGTAGAGGTCGGAGACCCGGGTGTGGATATCGAGCAGGGTGGAGATCGTCCGCAGCGTGTACTCGCGCGGGCTGGTCTCGTAGTCGACATAGGTCTCGGGCAGCGGCTCTTCGGTGCCGGCGCCCTCTTCGGCCTTGACTGCGACTTGCTCCGGGTTGACCACTCGGTTGACCCGGTAGAGACCGGCTTCCACCGGCACCCAGCTGAGCAGATGCAGCAGCCAGCGCGGCGTGATCGTCGAAAGCTGCGGAACGGTCTTTGTCGCATTGGCGAGCTGCCGGGCACCGAGATCGCCAAGTGCCTGGGACTCGTTTTGAGCCGAGGTCATCGTGATCCTTCCGTCTTGGTCGAATTATGGAGCGGGTCGGCAAGCGATGCGACGGCCGACCAAGAGCGCCGCGCCGAGCCTAGGCAAGTGTAAAACCCGCCGAGATTTTTTCAACGCGGGGGTGACGCCAAACAGCCCGCAAACAGACCCGGTGAGAATCATGCCCTATAGTGGGGCGCATGCAACAGGCCGCACAGCTGCGCTTTGTCCCCTCGCGCTGGCTCGCCGTGGGCTGTTGTTGTTGTTGTTGTTGATTTCCTGACGCCCATCTGACGTTTAAATCGTCGCGCGTTTATCCCGCAAGCGGGCGGCCCCGCCAGGCTTTGCGGTGAGTATCACAATCGCGCGCCGATCGCACTCTTTCAGGAAGATCAACCACCCATGACCGTGTTATCCATACCCGCGCCGACGCAGGTGACGACCCGTCGACGCGTCCTCGTCCGGCCGGCCAACGAACTACCCAGCATGACCCGTTACCGCGGCGGCACCTACTCGCACACCGTGGACAGGATCGTGTTCGCCGACGGCACCACCGCGCGCACCGACCTGATCAGGCTCAACCCCAACCTGGACGCCTACTCGCTGGACTTCACCGGCATCGCGCCACACCTCCCGTCGCGCTACCGGCTGGGGACCTGGTCGGCGCTGCCCCACCTGCGCGGCCGCGGCCGCGAGGCCCAGATCGGCTGGATCCTGCGCCATTCCTTCCCGATCACCACAACCGCCGAATTGAGCCGGCAACTGCGCGCCGCCGGCTATCCGTTGGGGGCAGCCAACATCAGCGAGCACGAAGCCATCGCGGCGACCCAAGCCGCGATCTGGTACTTCACCAACGGTCTGGCTCTGGACACCCAGCCACTCAACGTTCCTGTCGCGGTGCAGCGGGGTCCCGGGCCGGTGATCACCTTCGAATTCGACGGCCAACCCCAGCTAGGCGGCTATTCGGTGTGGACCACGTCGGACGCCCCCGTCAGCCTGCGATTGCAAAAGTCAGCCAACGGCGTTGACTGGCATGATGTTTCCGGTTCACAGCTGATCACCGATCCAGCCAAGGGCCGCTACCAACGCGCACTGGGCGTCGGCAGCACGTTGTCGTCGAGCAGCCACGGCCGCCGCGGGCGCGGCTTCCGCTACTACCGACTCGTCACTGCGGCGCAGACCGGCACACCCGGCATCGGTCACGTCAGCTTCTGGCTAACCGGCACACGGCACTACCGCAACGCGGACCGGGTCGTGCACCTCTACAACTACCTGCTCGCCGGGGCGAGCGCAGCCCTGCGCGAAGCCGACGAACCACGACTGGTCGACCACTCACGCGGTCGCCGAACCTGGCCTGGTGGGTCCCTTCCAAGTTCGAATTCCCGTTGACGCTCAACGCTACCGATGGTCACGCATTGGTCGACGCGGACGGCTTGGCGATCGACGGGACGGTCCAACCGGGTACGCGACTTCTACGTCCGACCGGCGCCGGGCACGTCGACGACCACGCTTGACCGCGACAACACCGCACAGCCTCGCCGGGCGGGTGCTGACCGGAGTGGCCGTCAGACGGGGCGCCACAGCGATTCACCCCGGTCGCCCTGGCCATACCCGCTGACGTTGCAATCCACTTCGACATCAGCTGGGATGGCGAGCTGTGAGTATCGCTGACAACATCACCCAACTGATCGGAAACACGCCCCTGGTCCGGCTGAACCGGGTCACCGACGGCGCCGGCGCCGACGTTGTCGCCAAGCTGGAATCCTTCAACCCGGCGAGCAGCGTCAAAGACCGTCTCGGGGTGGCCCTGATCGACGCGGCCGAAGAGGCGGGCCTGATCAAGCCGGACACCATCATCCTCGAGCCGACGAGCGGTAACACCGGCATCGCGCTGGCGATGGTAGCCGCGGCGCGCGGCTATCGGCTGGTGCTGACCATGCCCGAGACGATGAGCGTCGAGCGGCGGAAGTTGCTGCTCGCCTACGGCGCCGAACTCATCCTGACCCCGGGCCCCGAGGGCATGCCCGGCGCCATCGCCAAGGCCGAGGAACTGGCCAAGACCGACCAGCGGTATTTCGTGCCCCAGCAGTTCGAAAACCCGGCCAACCCGGCGATCCACCGCAAAACCACCGCCGAAGAGGTCTGGCGCGACACCGACGGCAAGATCGACATCTTCGTCGCCGGAGTCGGCACCGGCGGCACCATCACCGGCGTCGCGCAGGTCATCAAGGAACGCAAGCCCTCGGTGCAGTTCGTGGCCGTGGAACCGGCCGCGTCGCCGGTGCTGTCCGGCGGCAAGAAGGGACCCCACCCGATCCAGGGCATCGGCGCCGGGTTCGTCCCGCCGGTGCTTGACCTGGATCTGGTCGACGAGATCATCACCGTCGGCAACGACGACGCGGTCAACTTGTCCCGGCGGCTGGCCCGGGAAGAGGGACTGCTGGTCGGCATCTCCTCGGGCGCGGCCGTGGTGGCCGCCCTGCAGGTGGCCCGCCGGCCCGAGAACGCCGGCAAGCTCGTCGTCGTCGTGCTTCCCGACTTCGGCGAGCGGTATCTGAGCACACCGCTCTTCGCCGACGCGGCCGACTAGCCATGCTCGCGGCCATCCGGGACGACATACGGGCGGCGAAGGAGCGCGATCCCGCCGTCCCCAGCACGCTGCAGGTCGTCTTCGCCTACCCGGGCGTGCACGCCATCTGGGGTCACCGGATCAGCCACTGGCTGTGGGAACGTGGCGCGAAGGTGGCCGCGCGCACGGTCGGGGAGATCACCCGCATCCTGACCGGGGTCGACATCCATCCCGGGGCCATTCTCGGCACCGGCCTGTTCATCGACCACGCGACCGGCGTGGTGATCGGCGAAACCGCGGAGGTCGGCGACGACGTCACGATCTATCACGGCGTCACGCTCGGCGGCACCGGCGGAGATACCGGCAAACGCCACCCCACCATCGGTGACCGGGTGATCATCGGCGCCGGCGCCAAGGTCCTCGGCGCGATCAAGATCGGCGACGACAGCCGGATCGGCGCCAACGCCGTCGTGGTCAAGGAAGTCCCGTCGAGCGCCGTGGTCGTCGGGGTTCCCGGGCAGATCGTCAGCCGCCAGCGGCCGAGCAGCGCGGCAGCCAGGACGACTCGATGATGCCCGACCTGGTGGGCGTCAGCCTGCAGTCGTTGCTCACCAGGGTGGCCAGGCTCGAGGCCCAGGACCGACACACCGCAGACCGGCCGCGTCATCCGGCCGCCGGAAGCCGGAGTCTGGCACGGCGAGGACTTCTCGATCTGAACCATCCATCCCCCTCAGGAGCAATTTGATGTCCACCGATACCGGCCAAGTGCAAGTCGACGTTCGCGGTCCGCGATTCGCTGCCTGGGTCACCACCGCCGTTCTGGTGGCCACGTTGGTGGTTTCCGCGTTCAGCACACCCGCGGCGGCGCTGATCCTGGGCGCTCAGACCATCGTCTTCGCGCTGGGTGCATTCCGCGGCCCGCGCAACAGCCCTTACGGGGTGCTGTTCGCCAAGCTCGTCGCACCGCGGCTCGGACCGGTCAAAGAACGCGAACCGGTGCCGCCGCTGAAGTTCGCCCAGTTGGTCGGGCTTGTTTTCGCGACCATCGGAGTCGTCGGCTTCGCCGCGGGGATCCCACTGCTGGGCGTGGTCGCCACCGCGTTCGCGCTGTTCGCTGCTTTCCTCAACGCCGCCTTCGGCATCTGCCTCGGCTGCCAGCTGTATCCGTTCGTCGTGCGGCTTCGTCGCCCGGCGTCGGCGTAACCCTGGCGGGTGAGCCGTCAGGCCGCGCCGGCGTCCCGCCAGGCGTTGTAGCCGCCCACCAAGTCCGAGACGTCATCGAAGCCCGAAGCTCGCAGTAGGCTCGCGGCGACCAGCGATCGGTAGCCGCTTGCGCAGTAAGCGACGACCGGCGCCGCCTGATCGAGGCTTCCGAGCGAATCGGTGAGGGTCGGCAGCGGGATCTTCTGCGCGCCAGGGATTACCCCGTCCGCGGTCTCCCCCGGGTTGCGCACGTCGACCAGCTGCAGTCCAGGCTGGGACTTGAGCCATTCGGCAAGCTGCTCGGCCGTCAAACGCGAAGCGGTCGCGACGAGATCCGGCCGTTTCGTGAAAACATCTGGCACGTCGCGCAATTGACCAATAACTCGGTCGAAACCCACGCGGCAGAGGCGGGTCTTGGATTCAGCCGCGAGGTCAGTATCGCCGACCAGGACGATGTCGCGGTCGGGTGGGAAGACCTGGCCGGCACTCTCGGCGAAGCGTCCCTGCAGACCGATGTTGACCGCGCCGCGCAGGTGACCGGACGCGTAAGCGGCCTGTTCCCGGGTGTCCAGCAGAATCGCCCCGGCGTTGGCGTGCTGGTAGACGTCGAGGACGTCCAGCAAGGGTGGTGGGTTGTCGTCCAGCAGCGGGCGCAGCTCACGATTGCGCAGCGAATCGAATTCGAAGTAGTGCGGTCGCGGGGTCTGACCTTCGGTGATCGAGGCGACGAATGCGTCGACGTCGGTCAGCTGTAGCGCGTAGTTGGTCCGGCGCTGCTCTCCGATCGTCGAACTGGTCTCGCTGGACAGCTGCTTGCCGCACGCCGACCCGGCGCCGTGGGCGGGAAAGACCCGGGTGGCATCGGGCAGCTTCAACAGTTTGTCGTGCAGCGAGCCGTACAGCGTCCGGGCCAACGAGTCCGATGACAGGCCCGTGTCTGCGAGAAGGTCCGGACGCCCCACATCGCCGACAAACAGGGTGTCGCCGGTGAGTACGCCGTAGGGCACCTCATCGTCGGGGTGCTCGTAAACCACGACGCATATCGACTCGGGAGTGTGCCCGGGCGTCGCGAGGATCTCTAAAGTGACTTCACCCAACGAGATCCGCTGGCCGTCGCTGAGGGACTCGACCGGAAATTCGACGTCGGCCTCTTCGCTGTAGCAAATCCTCGCCCCGGTGGCAGCCGCCAGCTCCAGGTGACCGGTCAAGAAGTCCGCGTGGATGTGCGTTTCGATGACCCGCTCGATATGCAGGCCATGTTCGGCAGCCTCGCTCAAGTACTCGTCGATATCGCGGCGAGGGTCGACGACCACCGCGCGACCGGTGCTCTCATCCCCGATCAGATACGACCCTTGCGACAGACAGTCCAGATAGTACTGCGTGAATATCATCTATTTCCGCTCCCCAGGTCCCCAAACCACCGTTGATACACCCGTTATGCGAGCTCCGAAGGCCCCACCAACGCGGCCCTGGCGCTGTTCGCGGCTGCTCCTGTCACGATTGTGCAGGCTTCGAGTGATTTTCCCGACGGCGGTGTCGGCCGGCAACTTCAAATCACCCTGAGTCTGAGACATGGCCATCGGCGGTCGGCGTTCGTTACGGTCCTGGCAGGTCGACTTCGTCGAATGAGCTGATCCAACGATGCGGCGGACGCGATGAATGGGGTTCACCGGGTCGGTCGACACCGAGCACCGACCAACCGGCAGCGACTGCGGCGTCAAGCTCATCAGGATGGTCGGACAAGAAGAGGATCTGATTCGGCTCCACGCCGATCGCCTTGGCAATCGTTTCGTACGAGGAGCTTTCACGCTTGGCCCCGGCAATGGCCAGATCGAACCAGCCGCTGATCAATGAGGCCAGCTCACCGCCGCGGGCATGGGCGAACCAATCCTGTTGATTGCGAACCGAACCCGATGAAAAGATGTGCAGCGCGAAACCCATGTCGCGCCAGCTCGCCAGCGCCGTCGGTACGTCGTCGAAGAATTCGCCGTGCAATGCACCGCTGCGAAATCCTTCTGCGCAGATCAGGCCTTGTGCGGTTTTTAAGGGCGCGGCCTTGACGTCGGAACTCAGCCAGTGGCAAAGGATTTCCGCTACTTCAGTCGGGCCGGCGTCTGGCTGCCCCGCCAATTCGCATGTCTCGGCGATCACCGCGTCCGCGGGACCGCCGAGGTTGTCGGCCAGCCACGGCGCCAGGTGTCGGCGGGTGTAATCGTAAAGCCCATCGCGCACCGAGCTGGTCGGACTGGTGGTGCCCTCGATGTCGATGACGATCGCGGCGATCACGTCGCGACGAGCTGATCGAGCGTCGGGAAGCGTTCTCCGATCGCATCACCGGTGAAGTCGCCGACCCAGCCGTCCTGCTGTTCGAAGAACCGGATCGCCACGAAGTCCGGCCGCGAACCCATGTCGAACCAGTGCCGGGTGCCCGCCGGCACCGACAGTACGTCTCCGCCCTCGCACACCACCGCAAACACTTCCGGCTCGAGGTGCAGGTAAAAGCAAGCACGGCCCGCGACGAAGAAGCGCACCTCGTCCTCGGCGTGGCGGTGCTCGGCGAGGAATTTCGAGCGTGCGGCGGTCGCCGTCGCATGCCAGTCGGGGTCGCCTGTCGTCGGGTTGCAGCGCGGCCACATCGATGTGCCGGTAACGGCCATCGCGGTTGATTGCCGCAACATGCTCGGCGTATTCGGACAGAATCCGCTCGGGCGGCTGGCTGATGTGGCGATCAGGTGCGATCGGCCGGTGGCCGAAAACGATGGCCCGCGTGGCGAGTTCGTCGCCGATCAGGCTTGCGTCGTCGGTGCGCAACCGCACCTCGGCGGCATCATGGTCGGCCATCACCTGCAGCAGTGTCATTCGGTTCCTTCCAGCCGTGCGGAGGGCGTGGTCAGATCTCGCGGCGTCCGGTCAGCGTCGCCAACTCGCACATCGCCTCCAGGCACTCGGCCCGGTCCCGGGCCTGTGCGAGGTCGGCGCCCCACGCGGTGATCCCGTGGCCGGCGATAAACAGTACCGGCGGGGCTTGCGGGTGCTCGGTGAGATGCCGCTCGATGTCGGCGCCGATACGCCTGACGTCGGAGTGATTGGTGAAGACCGGGATGCTGATGGTTTCCGTCGTGCCGAGTCCTTTGATCAGCTCGTAGCCACTGAACGTCAGTGCTTGCGACGCGCCGATCGTTTGGGCGGTCGCATGCGGCGCGTGAACGTGAACCACGGCATCGGCGTTGGTCGCCCGGTAGATGGCGGTGTGGATGGCGGTCTCTGCTGACGGACGGCGGCTACCCGACACCGGCCGGGAGTCAGCGAGGGTCACCGTCACCATGTCGTCGGCGCTGAGCTCACCCTTGGACAGCCCGCTACCGGTGATGGCCGCGGTATCTCCGGTGCGTACCGAGATGTTGCCGGCGGTGCCGGGCATCCAGCCCCGCGCATACAAGCTGCGGGCAAGGTCGGCAATCTGCTGCGCGACAAGGGTATTCGCGTGCGTAGTCTCGCCGAGCACGCCGTTCTCCGTGACGATCGCGGTGATCAGTTCCGCCGGCGTGACGTCGAAGGCCGGGTTGAACACGGCGGTGCGCTCGGGGGCGCTGGCAACACCGCCGACATGAGTGATTTCTGCGGCGGCCCGTTCCTCGACGACGATCTCGCGTCCGGTCGCAGTCGCCAGGTCGCGAGTCGATTCGGGTGCGACAACGACGAACGGGATGCCGTGCCGGTGCGCGGCCAGCGCCAGCGCGTAGGTGCCGATCTTGTTGGCGGCCGAGCCGTCGGCGGTGATGCGATCCGCGCCGACGATCACGCAGTCGACCTGCCCGGTGGCCATCGCCCACGCCGCGGCGGAGTCGATCGTCAGCCGATGCGGGATGCCGGCCTCGGCCAGCTCCCATGCGGTGAGCCGTGCTCCCTGCAGCAGCGGTCGTGTCTCGTCGACCAGCACGTCGGCGACCTTGCCGCGGGCATGCAACACGCGCAACGCGCCGAGCGCGGTACCGAATGCTGTGGTGGCCAGCCGACCGGTGTTGCAGTGCGTGAGCACGCGCAGCGGCCGATCGGGACACAGCCGGAGCACCAGGTCGGCGGCATGCGTGGCACACATCCGATTGACCTGGGCGTCTTCGGCCAACATTTCCTGGGCCTCGGCGAGCACGGCGTCCGGGCCCGCGGGCAACGTGGCCAGCGCTCGACGCACACCCCAGGCCAGATTCACCGCGGTGGGACGGGCCGACGCGATCCGCTCGGCCTCCAGCGTGGCCTTCTCGGCGTCGCCGGCGTGCGCGTAGGCCGCCAGCGCCACACCGAAGGCGCCGGCGACCCCGAGCGCGGGCGCGCCCCGGATGGCCAGGGTTTTGATCGCGTCGATGACCTCGTCGACTGTGGTGATCCGCAGCCAACTCAACTCGCGCGGCAGCGCGCGCTGGTCGATGGCCAGCAATGCGCCGTCGGCCCAGGTCATCGAGCTTTCGGTGGGAGATTCAGTTCGCGACCCAACATATGTCACAACCTCAATCGAAGCACGGCTGCGATCTCGTGCACAGGGCTCGCCTCGACCAGACCCGTTCCAGCTTGACTACCAACTCGACGAGACAATCGCGTTGATCTGGCAGACAATGTGCCGATGCGACTTCTTCTCGCGCTGGCCAGCGTGGCCGCGATCCTCGGCCTGGCCGTGCCGGCGCTGGCCGACCCGTCCGACCCCCCCGCCCCCCCCGACCCTGCTGCCGATGCGGGCTTCATCGACTCGCTCAACAAAGCGGGCATGACCTTTCGCAACAGCTCTGATGCCGTCGCGGCCGGCAGACTGGCCTGCGCCATGATGAACCAGGGGACATCGGAACAGGACGTCGTCAACAAATTGTCCGCGCTCAATCCAGGATTGACCACCGGCGGTGCCATGAAATTCGCGGCGCTTGCATCCAGCGCTTACTGCCCGGACTACCTGAATAAGTCGAGCCAGAAGACCACCCAACCGCTCATCCCCGGTCTTGGCCGCTGAGGCATTGTAAGGGGCCTTCAAGGGGCCTTGAGAAGGCCTTGAAACGCCTGCTCCCCCGGGTGGAACAATGCCGCCCTCAAAAGCATTGGCCGCGAAGGCGTCCACGTCCACGCCACTGGCCGACAGCGCGCTACGGCGTGTCGCCGGATGCGGCCAGCTTCGAGAGGGCATCGGCCACGGCGGCGTCGCGGCCGGAGAAGTGAGTAGGCCGTCTAAAGACCATGTCTTCCAAGACACCTTCCACACCCTGGACGCTGCGAAGCGAGCCGCCGAGGCATGGGAAGGGCCCGTCACCCACTGGGGGATGACTGGCCGAGGGTTTGACGGCTTAAGCGAGCGTTTCTGTGGTGCAGACGCTATTCGGGCTTACGTCGGAACATCCCGCCGATTGCATTCTGCGCGTCCTCGATAGCCTTCTTTTGAGCGTTCCACTGCCGTTCCGCCAGGTCCGTGATCGCTTTCCGTTGGGCGCTCCACTGCTCCTCGATCTGATCGGCGATCGCCTTGCGCAGAGCCTCCCACTGCTCCGCGGTCTTGACGCTCCGCTCCTGTCCGCGTTCGAGTAGATCCGTGATCGCCTTCTGCTGAGCCTTCCACTGCTGCTCGATCAGGTCCCCGATCGCCTTCTGCTGGGCCTCCCACTGGTGTGCGATCTGGTCCTGAATCGCCTTCATGTGCTTCTCGTTCTGCGTCACCAGCTCCTTGATCTGCTCAGAAAGCCCCGCGCGCGACTCTTCCGCCATGGTCTGCTTCTCCCTCCGATTTAGGTGATCTCGGCCCGCCTTATGGTGGCACTGCACGGGCTGGGCCGCCACTAAATCCAGAGGGTGGGTGGGGAGGATGGCGTGTTTACTACTGGTCCGCTATCGGGCGCCACGTCCCAGTCGCAGGGTCGTACCGGAACCCACAGGCCAGCAAATTCCGTAGGCACTGCGGTGGGTAGACCTGGGCGCCGGGGAACTGCGGCCCTGACGGCCCTGGTATCTGGTATCCGGGTCCGGGTGCCGAGTCCGGGTCGGCGCCAGCCGTACCGGGCGCCCCGACCACCAAAGCCACCACGGCACACATTGCGAGCCTCATGGCGCGATCGTGCCCTGGGGGTCCGACAAGCCGTCGATCTCATTCGGAACACGCGGGTACGGGTTCATGGCGTTCATTTGCTCTGCTCCTACTCACTGGGTGGGTGGATGAGAGGAGAAGCCAAGCAGGCTGGCACGTCCCGAAAGCCACAGGTAAGGCACAGAGCTTGCTTTGCAGATCTAGGTACATAGTCTGACCTGCTCAAACGCCTGCTCCCCCGGGTGGACTCGAACCACCAACCCTTCGGTTAACAGCCGAATGCTCTGCCAATTGAGCTACAGGGGACTGCTCGGTGTCCGCATGCACGCTGGCGCGGATCGCTGGATGACTTTAGCGTACCGGGGTGCTCACGCCCAACCAGAGTGATCGCCCGCCGCAGAGCACCTGTTGGCTCGCATGGGGCAGGATGGACGGATAAGCACCAACCTCGGAAGGGACCGCTTTGATCCGATACGTCGTCGTGCTGGGACTGGGCTATGTGTTGGGCGCCAAGGCCGGACGGCGTCGCTACGAGCAGATCGTCGGCACCTACCGCGCCCTCACCAGCAGCCCCGCCGCCAAGTCGGCGATCGAAGCGGGACGGCGCAAGGTCGCGGATCGGGTTTCGCCCGACGCGCGGATGGTGACGTTGACCGAGATCGACGACGCGACCAGTGTGGTCGAGCCGCAGCGACCACACCGTGACGATCGCAAGCGCGGCGAAGCCGGGCGCAGCGGGTCGTCACGCAGGTCAACCGCACCCTGACGGCGAGGTATCAGGCGGTGAGGCCGTCGCCGCCAACCTGCTGCAGCAGACTGCTCCTATAAGCCTCCAGCGCGACCAGGTCGCCGAACAGGGCGTGGTACTCGTCGCCCTGCTCCACCGGTGACATCCGCTGCAGTTTCGACTTGACCTCCGCGATCTGCCGGCCGACCCAGACCTCCTGCAGGCGGGCCAACACGCCGGCGACGTAGCGCGGCAGCTTGTCGTCGTCGTCCACCCGGAGGGCCTCGACGCCGAGCTCACTGATCAACCCGGCGGCCGCAGGCGACGGGGCCTTTTGGCGCACCGCCTCAAGCCATTCCGCCCCGCCGGCGCCGGTTCCGGTGCCGCCGGCCGCGTTTATGGCAGTACACACCGCGGCGTAGCCGGGATGGGTGAAGCTTTCGACGGTCAGCGTGTCGAACACCGGGCCGGCCAGCGCCGGGTACTGCAGCGCCGACTTGAGCGCCTCGCGCTGCGGCCACAGCGTCGGGTCTTTGGGATCGGGACGAAGAGCGGCAGGCACAGGCGCCGCCTTGGCGGAAAGCTGCCCGGCCCCACGGAGCCTGCCGGTAGCGCGGCCCTGGCTGGTCGGGTTTTTGGCTTCTTCCCGCACCCGGCCAATCACCTGTGCGACGTCCGACCAGCCGACCCAGCCCGCCAGTTGCCGCGCGTACTCGTCGCGCAGGGTCGGGTCCTTGATCTGGGCGACAATCGGCACACAACGGCGCAGCGCCGACACCCGTCCCTCCGCATTGTCCAAATCCACGTCGCTCAGCGTCGCCCGAATCGCGAACTCGAACAACGGCGTTCGTCGCGCCACCAGATCCCGCAACGCGCCGTCGCCGGAGGCCAGCCGCAAATCACACGGATCCATGCCGTCGGCGGCGACCGCGACGAACGACTGGCCGGCCAGATGCTGCTCACCAGAGAACGCCTTGAGCGCCGCCGCCCGGCCTGCTTCGTCGCCGTCGAACACGTAGATGAGCTCACCGCGAAAGAAGTTGTCGTCCATCATCAGTCGGCGCAACATCGCGAGGTGTTCGTCACCGAATGCGGTGCCGCAGGATGCCACCGCCGTCGTCACCCCGGACAAATGCATCGCCATCACGTCGGTGTAGCCCTCGACGACGACGGCCTGATGACCCTTGGCGATGTCACGCTTGGCCAGGTCGATACCGAACAACGCCCCCGACTTCTTGTACAGCAACGTCTCTGGAGTGTTGACGTACTTGGCTTCCATCGGATCGTCGTCGAACAGCCGTCGCGCCCCGAACCCGATCACCTCTCCGGCCGACGTCCGGATCGGCCACAACAGCCTGCGGTGGAACCGATCGATCGGGCCGCGGCGACCCTCCCGCGACAAGCCCGCGGCCTCGAGCTCTTTGAACTCAAAACCCTTGCGCAGCAAATGTTTCGTCAGCGAATCCCAGCCCGACGGCGCGAAGCCGCAGCCGAAGTGACGGGCGGCGTCGGCATCGAAATTCCGCTCGGTCAGGTATTTCCGCGCAGGCTGCGCCTCCGCGGATTCCAGCGCCGCTACGTAGAACGCCAGCGCCTCGGCATTGGCGGCGAGCAGCCGGCTGCGACTGCCCCGGTCGCGCTGCACGCTGGTGGCCGCCCCGGTGTAGCTGATCGTGTGCCCGACCCGGTCGGCCAGCAGTTCGACGGCCTCGACGAAGCTGACGTGTTCGATCTTCTGGACGAAGGCATACACGTCGCCGCCCTCGCCGCAGCCGAAGCAATGAAAGTGGCCGTGGTTGGGCCGCACGTGAAACGACGGCGACTTCTCATCGTGAAAAGGGCAGAGGCCCTTCAGCGAATCCGCGCCGGCACGCCGTAGCTGGACATAGTCGCCGACGACGTCCTCGATGCTGACTCGTTCGCGGATGGCGGCAATATCGCGATCGGAGATACGGCCGGCCATCATCGGCACAGTGTAGGAGGTCTGGTCCGCCTCCGAGGCCGTGACGATTGACTGGCTGTGGTTAACCGGTACCGATCACACCGCACGCGATGCGCTTCTCGGCGTCGGGGCTGCCCTCCGCGCCGTGCACGACGATCGCGGTCTTGTTGCCGGCCAGCAGGTCGTCCCTGGTGAACGCGTTGGTGACGGTCACCACAGATCCGGAGCCGTCGTTTTGCACCGGCAGCGACGACAGGTCACCGCTGGGCGGCTGCCCGGTGTGCCCCGGTGCCTGATAGTGCATGCCGGCGGACTGGAAGTCGCCGGGCGGCCCGCCCATCATCGGGTCAACCGAGTTGGGCTCGCATTTGCCTGTCTCGTGGATGTGCACGCCGTGCAACCCGGGTGTCAGGATGTGGTCCGCGGTCGTCTTCACCGTGACGGTGGCGTATCCGTTGGCGAACTCGAAGGTGGCAGTGGCCACCGCCCGACCGTCGGCGGTGTGCAGTTGGGCGCTGAGCTTTTGAGCACCGGCTGCAGCGCTAGTTGAGGAGGGAGCGGTGGACGACGGCTGATGCGAGCTACAGGCACTGAGCGCGGCGGCGAGAGACATCGCGGCGAGAACGACGCTGGGCTTGGGCATGGACACCGAGCCTAGTCTGATTTGGTCGTAACTGACCATGGTCGACGGCTCAAGCCTGGGTGGTCGCGATGCGTTCCAGGCGGCCCTCGGTGTAGGAGGCGATCTGGTCGACGATCACGCGCAGCCGCTCACCGTCGTCGGCGGCGGCGTTGAAAACCGGCACGAATACCGGGTCGAGGGTATTGGGGGCTCCGGCCAGCAGACCGTGCGCCACCCGATGGATGCGTTCCCGTTGCCGGGCCTGGATTTCCTGGTGTCGCGGATCGGACATGATGAACTGCAAGGCCAGCGTCTTGAGCACCGCGACCTCAGCGCGTACCACCTCCGGCACGGACAGGTCGGCCAGGTAGCGAGCCAGCGGCCCGGGGCCGGCGGCCGACCGGGTCGCCGCAATCGCCACCGACGCGAACCGGCCCACCAGCTCACTGGTCATCCGCTTGAGTGCGACCGCGGCCGACAGCGTGGCGTCGTACTTGCCGACCGCGGCGACCACCGGCAGCCCCGACAGCCGGTGGGCGGCCGCGGCCAGGTCGTCGCCGCGCATCCCGGCGAAGTCACGTTCACCGAGCTTGGCCAGCGCGCCGGCCTCGTCATCGTCGGCGAGCACTCGAAGGTCGATCCGCCCGGAGACGACACCGTCCTCTACGTCATGCACCGAATAGGCGACGTCGTCGGCCCAATCCATCACCTGGGCCTCCAGGCAGGCCCGGTCGGCGGGCGCGCGGTCGCGCACCCAGGCCGCAGCGTCGCGGTCGACGTCGTAGAAGCCGAACTTGCGTTGATGCCGACCTCGCGACCACGGATATTTGGTCACCGCATCCAGCCCTGCCCGAGTCAAGTTCAGGCCAACGCTATGCCCTTGTGAGTCAAGGATTTTGGGCTCCAGGCTAGTCAGGATCCGGAAGTTCTGGGCATTTGCCTCGAAGCCACCGTGCGCCGCCGCGACCTCGTCGAGAGCCTGCTCGCCGTTGTGCCCGTACGGTGGGTGGCCGATGTCATGGGCCAAACCGGCCATGTCGACGAGGTCGGGATCGCAGCCCAATCCGATCGCCATTCCCCGCCCGATCTGGGCGACCTCCAGCGAGTGGGTCAGCCGCGTGCGCGGGGTGTCCCCTTCCCGCGGCCCGACCACCTGTGTCTTGTCGGCGAGTCGGCGCAGTGCGGCGCTGTGCAGAACCCTGGCGCGATCCCGGGCGAAGTCGCTGCGGCGTTGGCCCTCGGTACCCGGCAAGCCCGCGGTCTTCGGCGCTTCGGGCACCACCCGCTGGCGGTCGAAATCGTCGTAGGGGTCTTGCTGAGTCATTGAGGCACAGTCTGCCAGCCGCCCGGGGCGGTGCCGCGCAGTGCACTACCTGGATCGCCCTGGGACCCGCATCGCAACGGCTAGATTGTCGAGCATGAGCACTGTCCGCTCGGTCGCCGTATTCATGGCGATGCTGATAACCGCACTAGTGGTGGCGCCATCCGCCGCGGCGCAGCCGCCGTTCCGGCTTTCCACCTACATCACCGACGACGCCGGGGCGTTGAACGGCCCTGGCCGCGCTGCGATCCAGTCGGCGACCGGCAAGCTCTACTCCGAGCGCCGCATCCAATTGTGGGTGGTGTTCGTCGACAACTTCGCCGGACAGCCGGCCGTGAGCTGGACGGAGAACACGCGGGCCGCCAGCGACCTGGGCGATTTCGACGCGGTGCTCGCCGTGGCGACCGTCGACCATTCCTACGCGTTCCTTGTTCCCAACCGGGTCCAGACGATCAGCGCGGGCCAGGTCGACAATCTGCGTCGCAACCAGATCGAACCCGCGCTGCGCCGCGGCGACTGGAGCGGCGCGGCGGTCGCCGCAGCCAACGGACTCAACCGAGGGCAGGAGCCAACGAACAGGGCGCCGCTGCTGGTCGGGCTGGGCGTGATCGTGATCCTGGTGCTGGTGTTGCTGGTGGTCATGCGTTACCGGCGCCGTCGACGGCGGGCCGCCGAGCTGGCCGCAGCGAAACGCGTCGATGCCACCGACCCGGATGCGTTGGCGGCACTGTCGTTGGGGGCCCTCGACGACCTGTCGCGGTGGAAAGTCGTTGACGTCGATAACGCGGTGCGCACCAGCGCCAACGAGCTGGCGCTGACGATCGAGGAGTTTGGCGAGCAGCGAACCGAGCCGTTCACCCGCGCGGTGAACAGCGCCAAAGCCGCTCTGGCACAGGCGTTCACCGTACGCCAACAACTTGACGACGCCATACCCGAGACGCGGGCGCAGCGGCGCGAGCTGCTGACCGAGGTCATCGTCTCGGCGGCGCGGGCCGATCGTGAGCTGGAGTCGCAGCAAGGGGCTTTCGAAGAGATGCGCGACCTGGTGGTCAACGCACCGTCGCGCCTCGACACCCTGACTCAACAGATGGTCGAGCTGACGGCACGCATCGCCCCGGCCGAACAGCGCATGACTAATCTGCACAACGAATTCGACGCCGCCGCGCTGACTTCGGTGGCCACCAACGTCGGGACCGCCAAGGACCGGCTGGCCTTCGCCGACCAGAACCTGACCCAGGCGCGCGATCTGGCTGCTCGGCCGGTCAGCGGCGAGCAAAGCGGTCTTGTCGACGCCGTACACACTGCGGAATCGTCGCTGGGGCAAGCCCGCTCGTTGCTCGACGCCGTGGACAGCGCCGCCAACGACATTCGGCACGCGGTCGCCACACTGCCGTCGCTGATCGCCGACATCCAGGCCTGCGTCGAGCACGCCGACACGCAGCTGCGGGGCGCACAGAAAACCAGAGCGCCGCACATCCGCGATTTGGCCGGCGCCCGGGACACGGCCGCGACAGCGCTCAATGCCGCCCGCGCAGGCGGTGCAGCCGACCCGCTCGGGGCCTTCACCCGATTGAACAAGGCCGACGCTGACCTGAATCAGTTGCTCGCCACGGTCGCCGAGGAGCAGGCAACCGCCGAGCGGCTCAACCGCACGCTTGAGCAGGCACTGTTTACGGCGCAGTCGCGGATTCACGCTGTGTCCGAATACATCGACACCCGGCGCGGCAGCATCGGGCCCGAGGCGCGGACCCGTCTGGCCGAAGCGAGCCGACAACTGCAAGCGGCGCAAGACAATCGGTCCAGTGATGTGAGCGAAGCGATCACACTTGCCAATGCCGCAGCGAGACTGGCCGCTCAGGCTCAGTCACTGGCCGATGACGATGTCCGATCGGCCCAGCTCGCCTATAGCGGACGCTACGGCGGCGGCAACCAGATGGGCGCGATGATGGGCGGGATCATCATCGGCGACATGCTCGGCGGAGGCGGCGGGGGCGGCGGTTTCGGTGGCGGCTGGGGCCCGACGTCGTTCGGCGGTTCGTCGGGCTCATCCGACGGCGGCTTCATGGGCGGCGGCGGCCGGTTCTGAACGCTGCCTACCGGGGTATGCGTTAACGAGCGACTGCGGAGAGGGCCGATCATGCGTGTAATCGCCTTGGAAGAACACTATGCGACGCAACGGTTTATCGACGGCCCTGGCAGCAGCTTCCTGAACCGGATGTCATCTGCCGTGGGCGAGCAATTCGCGGGCGGCGCTTCGGGCCTACTCGAGCGATTAGCGGACCTGGCCGACGGGCGGATCGCAGCGATGGACGCGGCGGGTGTCGACGTCGCGGTGCTGTCGCTGACCTCTCCCGGGCTGGAGCAGTCGACCGCCGCGGAAGCCGTGCCGCTGGCCCGCGAGACCAACGACCAGCTCGCCGCGGCCATCACGCAGAATCCGCAGCGACTGCGGGGGTTTGCCGCGTTACCGACAGCCGATCCCACCGCGGCGGCCGACGAGCTCGAGCGGGTGGTGAGCCAGCACGGATTCGTCGGCGCAATGATCAACGGGCATACCCAGGGCCGCTACCTCGACGACGAGTTCTTCTGGCCGATCCTGGAGCGAGCCGAAGCGTTGGCGGTTCCGATCTATCTACACCCCACACCGCCGCCGGAGGCGGTCATCCAGCACTCGTATGTCGGCAACTTCCCGGCCCCGGTCACACAGCTACTGGCCACAGGGGCCTGGGGTTGGCACGTCGAAACCGGCAATCACATCTTGCGGATCATCCTCAGTGGCGCTTTCGACCGCTTTCCCGGGCTGCAGTTCATCATCGGTCACATGGGCGAGATCCTGCCATTCATGCTGCCGCGGCTGGATGCGACGCTGTCGACCGAGGTGACGAAATTGCAACGCGCCCCGTCGGACTACCTGCGCCGGAACGTGCACTACACGTTTGCCGGATTCAATTGGACGCCACAGTTTTTGACGCTGCTGTTAGAGGTCGGTGTCGACCGCATCATGTTCTCCACCGACCACCCCTACGCGTCGATGAGCCAAGCGACTGCTTTTCTCGACGGCATTCCGGTTACTCCCCACGACCGGGAGCGCATCGCTCACGGCAACGCCGAACAGCTATTGCGGGTGTGACGCCGGACAATGGAGGACGCGGCAGCCCACCACGCCCTAGTGAGCTGCCGCGTCGTCGTACTTATGATATTGATCGTGTGACCAATAGTTGCGAAAATGGCCAAATTTCTTAAGCAAGTTTGCTTCCGCGCGCCGCTGCCAGCTAGCAGCCCCGCAGGCGCGAGCCCAGATAATCGGCCACCGCGTCGATGCCCACCCGATCCTGAGTCATAGCATCCCGTTCGCGGATCGTGACGGCGTGGTCGTCGAGCGAGTCGAAATCCACCGTCACGCAATACGGGGTGCCGATCTCGTCTTGACGCCGGTAACGCCGCCCGATCGCACCGGCGTCGTCGAAGTCGACGTTCCAGTACTTGCGTAACTCCGCGGCCAGGTCGCGGGCTTTGGGACTCAGGTCGGCGTGCCGGGAAAGCGGCAGCACCGCGGCTTTCACCGGCGCCAGCCGCGGGTCGAGCCGCAACACGGTCCGTTTGTCCACGCCGCCCTTGGCGTTGGGCGCTTCGTCTTCGTGGTAGGCGTCGATCAGGAACGCCATGAATGAGCGCGTCAGACCCGCCGCCGGTTCGATCACGTACGGCACGTAGCGGATGTCGTTGACCTGGTCATAGAACGACAGGTCGACACCGGAATGCTTTGAGTGCGTGGACAAGTCGAAATCGGTGCGGTTGGCCACGCCCTTCGAGTTCACCCCACGGGTTGCCCGAGAAGCCGAACTTGTACTCGATGTCGACGGTGCGATCGGAGTAGTGCGACAGCTTGTCCTTGGGGTGCTCGTAGAGCCGCAGGTTCCCCTCGTTGATGCCGAGTTCGATGTACCAGGCCAACCGGGTGTCGATCCAGTACTGATGCCACTCCGGGGCGGTCGCCGGCTCGACGAAGAACTCCATCTCCATCTGCTCGAATTCGCGGGTGCGGAAAATGAAGTTGCCGGGCGTGATTTCGTTGCGGAAGCTCTTGCCGATCTGGCCGATACCGAACGGCGGCTTGCGGCGCGACGTCGTCACCACGTTGGCGAAGTTGACGAAGATGCCCTGCGCGGTCTCGGGCCGCAGATAGTGCAGCCCCTCCTCGGTCTCGATCGGGCCGAGGTAGGTCTTGAGCATCATGTTGAACTCACGCGGCTCGGTCCACTGCCCCTTGGTGCCGCAGTCGGGGCAGACGATCTCGCTCATCGGCACGTCGTCCGGTTCACCGCCCTTCTTGAGGGCGTAGGCCTCCTGCATGTGGTCTTGCCGGTGCCGCTTGTGGCAGTTCAGACATTCCACCAGCGGGTCGTGGAAGACCTCGACGTGCCCGGAAGCGACCCACACCTCGCGCGGCAGGATGATCGAGGAGTCCAGGCCGACGACGTCGTCGCGGCCGGTGACGACCGAGCGCCACCACTGCCTTTTGATGTTCTCCTTGAGCTCCACCCCCAGCGGCCCGTAGTCCCACGCCGATTTGGTGCCGCCGTAGATCTCGCCGGCGGGATAGACCAGGCCGCGCCGTTTGGCGAGGTTGACGACGGTGTCGATGACGGACGCCACGAGGTGCTGACTCCTGTGTTGGGAAAGATGGACGATCCGTCATCGTAGCGATCGACACCGAGCTCTTTGACATGCGTGATCATGCATGTGACAGTGGAGCAGTATGTCCCTCTCATCCTCGACCGCAGCTGACGGCGACGAACTGGTCGGCGAGCACCAGCACAGCGCTTCTGTTGAGCTGCCGCCGCCGCCACCGCGGGAAATTCTCGACGCCGCCGGCGAACTGCTGCGCGCGCTGGCAGCGCCGGTGCGGATCGCCATCGTGCTGCAGCTACACGTGTCCCAGCGCTGCGTGCACGAGCTGGTCGACGCGCTGGGCGTGCCACAGCCGCTGGTCAGCCAGCACCTGAAGATTCTCAAGGCCGCGGGCGTGGTCGCCGGGGAGCGGTCAGGACGCGAGGTGCTCTACCGGCTGGCCGATCACCACCTGGCGCATATCGTGGTCGACGCCGTCGCACATGCCGGCGAGGACAAGCCGTGACATCAGCCGACGTCGATGCAGTGGGGGCACGCCCCCTCGCCGCTGCGCGGCTGGGGGTACCCCCACCCGCTTGCGGGGGGAGCGGCGACATGACTAACGCGGGCGTGCGGTCCACCCGGCAGCGTGCGGCGATCTCCACCCTGCTGGAGACGCTTGACGACTTCCGCTCGGCCCAAGAGCTGCATGACGAGCTGCGGCGGCGAGGCGAGAACATCGGCCTGACCACCGTCTACCGAACACTGCAGTCGATGGCGGCAGCAGGCATGCTCGACACGCTGCGTAACGACACCGGTGAATCGGTCTATCGGCGCTGCTCCGAACACCATCACCACCACCTGGTGTGCCGCGGCTGCGGGTCGACCGTCGAGGTGGGCGACCACGAGGTCGAGGCGTGGGCGGCGGAGGTGGCGACTAAACACGGGTTCTCCGATGTCAGCCACACCATCGAGATCTTTGGCACCTGCTCGGAGTGCCGCCGCTGAGCGGATCAGCCGGTGAGCACCCGACGGATCTCGGCGCCCTTGTCGAGCACCATCAGGATCAGCGTGCGCAGCGCTTCGTCGCTGAGGCCACCGCCCGGAAAGTTGTAGCGCAACACCACGTCTGCGGCCTTGCCTGAATTACGTTTGGTGGGCGCGTCGCCGGCCTTCTCCACCAGCGAGACCGTTCCCAGCAGGGTGCTGTGCGACTGCTGCGGTCACGCTGTCTCGAATCTTTTTGGTCAGCAACAGATCCCACGCCACAATCTGGGTCAGCGACACCAGGTCGAGGTCCTCGGTGATGGTTACCACCCGCAATGATGCGATGGTGCCGCCGTGACGAACGGTCAGCGCGCCGTCGGATTCCTCGTCGACGGGTAACACCTCCGAAAGCACGGTCAGCAACTGCTCCTGCAACGAAGGCATCACGCCGTCCCGAACCGTCGATGCCGTGATGCGTACTCTTCGCAGGCCGCCCACAGATCGCGACGGTCGTAGTCGGGCCAGAGGGTGTCCTGGAAGATGTACTCGGCGTAGGCCGCTTGCCACAGCATGAAGTTACTGGTCCGCTGCTCGCCTGAGGTCCGCAGCAACAGGTCCACGTCGGGAATGTCGGGGCGGTGCAGGTGCCGGGAGATGGTCGCCTCGGTGACCCGCTCGGGGTTCAGCTTGCCCGCGGCGGCTTCGCGCGCGATATCCCTTGCAGCTTCGGCGATTTCGGTTCTACCTCCGTAGTTGACGCAATAGTTCACCGTGATCACGTCGTTGTTCTGGGTCATGTCCTCTGCGATCGCCAACTCGTTGATGACACTGCGCCATAAGCGTGGGCGCGAGCCCACCCACCGTATCTTCACACCCATCTCGTTGAGGTTCACCCGGCGCCGTCGCACCACGTCGCGGTTGAACCCCATCAGGAAACGGACTTCCTCCGCGGACCGCTTCCAGTTTTCGGTGGAAAACGCGTAGAGGCTGAGCCACTTGATTCCGATTTCTATTGCCCCGCAGACGATATCGATGACCACGGCCTCACCCATTTTGTGGCCTTCGACGCGGGCCAGTCCGCGCTGGGTGGCCCAGCGGCCGTTGCCGTCCATCACGATGGCGACGTGATTGGGCAGCTGGGCCGCCGGGATCCGCGGTGCGGCCGCCTTGGAGATGTGTTGCGGCGGCCGGCGAGGGCCGCCATCGCGCGACGGGGGCAAAGGGGGGAAAACCACCGGCCATGTCGACTTGTCGGGGAAGACCGGATAGTCGTCAGGCGCCGGAGCGAGCTGCGGGAAATCGATCTTCCGCTTGCGCTCAGCCCTCCGCTCTGAGCGGCTCACCCGGCTCGTCCCCATGGGCGACATCCTGCCTGACCAGAGCTGTACGACGGTCGAGGAGGCTGGGATCCATGCGATCCATGGGATCGACAGGCCTCATCCGCTCGACTAGCGGCAACGTTCGCAGCTGCCGTTCCAGATGCCATTGCAGGTGAGCAGCCACCAATCCGCTGACATGGCTGCGGGCCGACTGCGGCGCGGTCTCCGCGGCCTCCCAGTCGCCGTCGCGCAGCGCTGACATCAGATCCAGCACACCCAGCGGAGGTGTCGTCGCACCGGCGGGGCGGCAGTAGGTGCAGACGCTGCCGCCTGCGGCGATGTGAAATGCCCGGTGCGGGCCAGGTGCGGCGCAGCGGGCGCATTCGGTCAGTGCCGGGGCCCACCCGGCACTGCTCATGGCGCGCAGCAGATAAGCGTCGAGCAGCAGCTCGCGGGGTCGGCGGCCATCGGCCACCGCCCGCAGCGCACCAACCGTGAGCCGGTGCAATTCCGGGGCCGGTGCCCGCTCCTCGCCGGCGAGGCGCTCGGCGGTTTCCAGCATCGCGCACGCGCTGGTGTATCGGCCGTAGTCGCTGACGATGTCGGTGGCGAATGCGTCAAGCGAGACAACCTGCGTGACGATGTCCAGGTTGCGGCCCGGGTGCAGCTGTACGTCGATATGCGCGAACGGCTCCAGTCGCGCACCGAACTTACTGCGGGTGCGGCGCACACCCTTGGCCACCGCACGGACCAGTCCATGGTCGCGGGTGAGCAGGGTGACGATCCGGTCGGCTTCGCCGAGCTTGTGCTGGCGCAGCACCACCGCACGGTCCCGGTACAGCCGCATCACATCAGTGTGGCACTGCGTGACCACATTGCGGCATACCCGCGCCGATACGCTCGTAGGCGATGACTCACTCCCCCGCATCCCGCTTCCCCACCCTGACCGACCAGCTCTACCAGCTGGCCAGTGGTGAGGTGACCTCTGCCGAGCTGGTGCGTCGCTCGCTGCACGCCATCGCCGTCAGCCAATCCACCCTGAACGCCTTCCGCGTGGTGCTCACCGAGTCGGCGCTGGCCGACGCTGCCGCGGCCGACCGGCGGCGCGCCGCCGGGGACCAGGCACCGCTGCTGGGTGTCCCGATCGCGGTCAAAGACGACGTCGACATCGCCGGGTCGCCAACCGCCTTCGGCACGTCCGGGTCTGTCCGGCCCGCCACCCAGGACGCCGAAGTGGTACGCCGGCTCAAGGCGGCCGGTGCGGTGATCGTCGGCAAGACCAACACCTGCGAGCTGGGCCAATGGCCGTTCACCAGCGGACCCGGATTCGGACATACCCGCAATCCGTGGTCACGCAGGCACACACCGGGCGGATCGTCGGGCGGTAGCGCGGCCGCGGTGGCCGCCGGCTTGGTCACCGCCGCGATCGGCTCCGACGGAGCCGGCAGCGTCCGCATCCCGGCGGCCTGGACCCACCTGGTCGGTATCAAGCCCCAGCGTGGCCGCATCTCGACGTGGCCGCTGCGCGAGGCGTTCAACGGGATCACGGTCAATGGGGTGCTGGCGCGCACGGTCGCCGATGCGGCGCTGGTGCTCGACGCGGCGTCCGGCAACGTCGACGGCGACCTGCACAAGCCCCGACCGGTGACGTTGTCCGACCGCGTGGGCACCGCGCCCGGTCCGTTGAGAATCGCGCTGTCGACACAGTTTCCGTTCACCGGGTTCAGAGCCCGCCTGCATCCGGAGATCACGGCGGCGCTGGAATCGGTGGGCGATCAACTTCGACTGCTGGGCCACAGCGTGGTTCCTGGCAACCCTGACTACGGGCTGCGGTTGTCGTGGAACTTCCTGTCGCGTTCGACATCCGGGCTGCTGGACTGGGCCGAGCGGTTGGGCGACGGCGTGGAACTGGACCCCCGCACGCTGGCCAATATGCGGATGGGACGGCTGCTTTCACAGTCGATACTGCGCGGCGCCCGCGCGCACGAAGCCGCCGATCAGCGTCGGGTGGGCTCGATTTTCCGCATTGTGGACGTCGTGCTGGCCCCGACGACCGCGCAGCCGCCGCCACTGGCGCACGCTTTCGACAGGCTCGGCGGCCTGGGCACCGACCGTGTGATGATCGCTGCCTGCCCAGTGACCTGGCCGTGGAATGTGTTGGGGTGGCCGTCGATCAACGTCCCGGCCGGCTTCACCTCCGAAGGGCTGCCGATCGGTGTGCAACTGATGGGACCGGCCAACAGCGAGCCGCTGCTGATCTCCCTGGCCGCCGAATTGGAGGCGCTGGGCGGCTGGTCGGCCAAACAACCCACAGTGTGGTGGAACACCGGCAGGGACACCCCACCCGTCTCCAGCGGGCCTGCGCTGCGATGACACCTAACCTGGCTGGATGCTGGCCTTCGTAACAGATGGGCGGCCGCCGTGGGGGTTCTCATTAGTCGCCGGGCGCAAGCGCCGGAGACACCAACACGATTGTTCGTTTCGTTGGCCTAAGCCCCTCCGACGCGGGGACCAAGGGCCCTGGCCGGATCCACCTCATATGAGCAGGGTCGGTATACATGCCAACCTATAAGAACGCCCATGTTCGAGACTCGGTCCGCAGCTTTAACAAGCATGTCATCAACCCGGCCATGGCGCCCCTGGCTGGCCGGCGACACTGGTATGCGGCGCAAATCCGGCATACCGGACGCAAATCAGGAAAGCACTATTCCACCCCGGTAGTTGCAGTCAAAGTCTCCGATGGCATCGTCGTGCCGCTGCCGTACGGCTCCGGTGTCGACTGGTTGCGCAACGTGCTAGCCGCCGGAGACGCGACAATCACGAGCAAAGGGCGCACCTATCACGTCGTCCAGCCGAAGGTGATCGACGCAGCTACAGCCGAACCGCAGCTCTCGGCGTGGAAGCGCTGGACCTTCCACGCGGCGAACGTCGACAGCTACGTCAAATTCTCAGTGGCCGAGTAGCTGCCGGCTCTGTTTCGATATTCGGGCCGGTTGGTCAGCATCAACGAGACGGTGTCGCCAGTTCGACGCCCAGCTTGGCCAGTCCACTGGCGATGGCCTGAACACGTTGGCGGTACTGCCGCCAGGTGATAGTGACCGTATCGCCGACCGTTCGCAGCGCGACCACGTCGGGATGCTTCGCCGCTGTAGCTTGGAAGGCCTCCCACAGCGTGCCGGGACTCGCCGCCAGTAAAAGATCGGCCGGCTCGTTGTGCCCTTCCGCTCCCATGCACGCTTAAAAGCCGAGCCTGCCAAGTTGTTTGGGGTCGCGCTGCCAGTTCTTGGCAACCTTGACGCGTAAGTCGAGGTAGACCTTGGTGCCCAGCAGCTTCTCGATCTGACCGCGCGCTGCGGTGCCCACTTCGCGCAGCCGTGCTCCGCCCTTGCCGATCACGATGCCCTTCTGGCTGTCACGCTCGACGTAGAGCACGGCGTGAACGTCGATCAGGTCGTCACGCCCTTCGCGTGGGTTGACCTCGTCGATAACCACCGCCAGCGAATGCGGCAGCTCCTCGCGCACGCCCTCCAGGGCGGCTTCCCGGATGAACTCGGCCATCAGAACCTCTTCGGGTTCATCGGTCAGCTCGCCGTCCGGGTAATACGGCGGCCCGGGCGGCAGTGCAGCGACCAGCACTCCGATCAGCACGTCGATCTGCTCACCGGTGACCGCCGAAACCGGGACGATCTCAGCAGAGTCGCCGACCAGTTCGCTCACCGCGACGAGCTGCGCGGCCAACTTGTCCTTGGGCACCTTATCGATCTTGGTGACGACGGCCACCAATGTTGTTGTGGGAGCGATAGAACGGATCTGCTCGACGATCCACCTGTCCCCCGGTCCGATCGCCTCGTCGGCCGGTATACACAACGCGATGGCGTCGACCTCGCTGTAAGTGTCGCGAACCAATTCGTTGAGCCGCTTACCCAGCAGGGTGCGAGGCCGATGCAGACCCGGGGTGTCGACCAGGATGATCTGGAAATCGTCGCGGTGCACGATGCCCCGAATCGTGTGTCGGGTGGTCTGCGGGCGGCTTGACGTGATCGCCACTTTCGAACCGACCAGCGCGTTGGTCAGCGTCGATTTCCCGGTGTTCGGCCGCCCGACGAAACAGACGAAGCCGGAGTGGAATTCAGTCATTATCGGCCTCCGCGCGGCTCAGTAACACGGTGCCGACCCGGACCCGCCCACGGTGGTCGGGCCCACCCTCGGCATGCAACCGCAGCCCATGTGATATCACCTCAGAGCCGGGCAGCGGAACGCGGCCCAACTCCAAGGCCAGCAGCCCGCCGACGGTATCCACGTCGAGATGCTCGTCAAATTCCACGCTGTACAGCTCCCCGACGTCTTCGATCGGCAGTCGCGCCGATACCCGGAACCGATCGTCGCCCAAGTCTTCCACCGGCGCGACCTCGGCGGCGTCGTACTCGTCGGCGATTTCACCGACGATCTCTTCCAGCACATCCTCGATCGTCACCAGCCCGGCTATCGCCCCATACTCGTCGACCAACAACGTCATGTGGTTGCGGTCGCGTTGCATTTCCCGCAGCAGCGCATCCAGGGGCTTGGAGTCGGGCACAAACACCGCTGGGCGCATCATCTCCGCCACGGTGGTGTCGCGACCGCCAGCCGACGAGTAATACGCCTGCTGGACACAGTCTTTCAGGTACACCACGCCGACGACGTCGTCGACGTTTTCGCCGATAACCGGAATGCGGGAGTGCCCGCTCCGCACGGCCAACGATGTCGCTTGGTCGGCGGACTTGTCACTTTCGATCCAGATCATCTCGGTGCGCGGCACCATCACTTCGCGGGCCGGCGTATCGCCGAGTTCGAACACCGACTGGATCATTCGGCGCTCGTCGGCGGCGACCACACCGCGCTGCTGCGCCATGTCGACGACCTCGCGCAATTCGATCTCGGAGGCGAACGGCCCGTTGCGGAAGCCACGACCGGGCGTCAGCATGTTCCCGAGTAGCACCAGGAGCCGGCTGATCGGGGCAAGCAGGAACGAAATCACTTGCAGCGGTAAAGCTGACACCAAGGAAATCATGTAGGCGTTTTGGCGGCCGAGGGTCCGCGGACCGACGCCGATGACAACGAAGCTGGTCACCACCATGACGACCGCGGCGGCGAACAGGCCCCAACTGCGGCTCAGGTCCCGGTAGAAAAAATCCGCCAGCAGAACGGTCGCGGTGATCTCACAGATGATCCGCAGTAGCACCACCAGGTTGATGTGGCGAGGTCGATCGGCCATCACCTTGGCCAGGCGCACCGCGCCGGGGCGCTCGTCACGAACCAGTTCGTGCACCCGGGCCATCGACACCGTGCTGATCGCGGCATCGACCGCCGCGAACACGCTGCCCAGAACGATCAGCACGATCGCGCCGAGCAGCAGAGCAGGGCTGTTCAATTCTCGAAATGCCTTGATCTGTCCAGCAACCGCTGATCTCGCTCGGTCTGGCGTTCGAGGCGGTAAGCCTCGACTTGATCGGCGACCCACTCCTCCAGCAGGCGGCGCTGCAAGGCGAACATTTCTTTCTCTTCGTCCGGCTCGGCGTGGTCGTAGCCAAGCAGGTGCAGGACGCCGTGGATTGTCAGCAGCGCCAACTCGTGGCCGAGCGTGTGACCGGCGGCTGCGGCCTGCTCGGAGGCGAACTCGGGGCAGAGCACGATGTCACCGAGCATGGCCGGTCCCGGCTCTGGCGCGTCGGGACGGCCGCCCGGCTCGAGCTCGTCCATCGGAAAGCTCATCACGTCGGTCGGCCCGGGTAAGTCCATCCAGCGCATGTGCAGGTCGGCCATCGCCGCGGTGTCCAGCAGCACCATCGACAGCTCAGCGGCCGGATTGACGTCCATCCGGGTGATGACGAACCGTGCGACGCTGATCAATTCGGATTCGGAGACGTCGATTCCCGATTCGTTGGCGACTTCGATACTCATGGCGCTGTTACCGGCGGCTGCGGGCGCTCGGGGCACGCCGCGATGCCCGGTTCATCTCCAGCCCGGGCTGCTCATATCGTGCATAGGCGTCCACGATTTCCGAGACCAGCCGGTGCCGGACTACGTCGACGCTGGTCAACTCGGCGATGTGAATGTCGTCGATGCCGTCGAGGATATCGACCGCCGCGCGCAAGCCCGACCTGGCGCCACCCGGCAGATCGATCTGGGTAACGTCGCCTGTCACAACGACTTTAGAGCCGAATCCCAGCCGGGTGAGGAACATCTTCATCTGTTCGGCGGTGGTGTTCTGGGCCTCGTCGAGGATGATGAACGCATCATTGAGCGTGCGGCCACGCATGTACGCCAGCGGCGCTACCTCGATCACCCCGGAAGCCATCAGCTTCGGGATCAATTCGGGGTCCATCATGTCGTGCAGCGCGTCGTAGAGCGGACGAAGGTAGGGGTCGATCTTCTCGCTCAGCGTGCCCGGCAGAAAGCCAAGCCGCTCACCGGCTTCCACCGCCGGACGAGTCAAGATGATGCGGGTGACCTGTTTGGTCTGCAGCGCCTTGACCGCCTTCGCCATCGCCAGGTAGGTCTTGCCGGTCCCCGCCGGGCCGATCCCGAGCACGATGGTGTGCGCATCAATGGCGTCGACGTAGCGCTTCTGATTGAGGGTTTTGGGCCGAATCGTTTTGCCGCGACGCGACAAGATGTCCAGCGTCAGCACTTCGGCCGGCGACTCGTTACCGGTGCCAATCAGCATCGCGACGCTGTGGCGCACCACTTCCGGGGTCAGCGGCTGGCCGCCGGCGACGATCGCGACAAGTTCGGAGAGCACCCGTTCGGCGAGCGCGACGTCGGCGGGCTCACCGGAGAGCGTCACCGCGTTGCCGCGCACATGAAGATCTGCGGCCAGGATGCGTTCGAGTGCACGCAGGTTTTCGTCTGCGGAGCCGAGCAGGCCCACGACGAGGTCGGGCGGAACGTCGATGCTGCTGCGAACCTGAGATGTCGACGAACGAGCAGCGTTGGTCTCGCGGGGCGTCACGTGGGTTCTAATGCCTGCTTTCTTCGGTTTGGCACGGTTTGCTCGGACGGTTCAGTCTACCGCCGGGCGGTTGGCAAACCCAATGGTTAGCCGCTGCGCGACGCTCAATGCGTGCCGTTTTCGGGTAGTTCCCACCGCGGCGTCAACACGCCCAGCGCACCCAACGCGACGGCGGCCGCGGTCGACGTGCGCAGCACGGTCGGGCCCAGCCGAACCGCCACGGCGCCGGCATCTGTCAGCGCGCCCAGTTCGTCGGGAGCGATGCCACCCTCCGGGCCCACCACGATCATCACCGACTTCGCTTGCCCCAGGCCAAGATTCGTCAGCGGTCCGGCGCCCGCCTCGTGCAGCGCCAGCACCGTGCCTCCGGAGGCCACCTCGTCGGCGATCCGCCGGGTCAACGCAGTAGTGGACAGCACACCGTCGACCGACGGGATGTACGCGCGCCGGGACTGCTGTGCGGCGGCGCGGGCGACCGCCCGCCAGCGCCGCAGACCCTTGTCGGCGCGGGCACCTTCCCAGCGGGCCACACAGCGCGCAGCCTGCCATGCCATGAAAGCAGTCGGCGCCGGCTTCGGTGGCCAGCTCGATGGCCAGCTCGGAGCGCTCGGCTTTCGGCAGCGCCTGCACCACCGTCACCGGCGGCTGGACCGGCGGCACCTGCCAGCGATCCAGCACCCGGGCCCGCAACCCGTCGCGGCCGGTCTGCTCGACTGCACAGCGGGCCAGAACGCCGGCGCCGTCGCCGAGTATCAGTTCCTCGCCGCGGCGGATGCGTCGCACAGTGGCGGCGTGGAAGCCTTCGTCGCCGTCGACGACGGCCAGCTCACCGGTCATCGGCAGCGCGTCGACGTAGAACAGGCCAGGCATGCGAATTCAGCAGCCGTTTAGCGCCCCGTGAAGGTCTCACGCAGGCGGCTGAACAACCCGCCGTTAGTGGCGGCGCTGTGCGTCGACCTGACCTCGGTCACGTCACGGCCGCGATGGCTCTTGAACTCGCGCAGCAGTTCGGCGTCATGGTGGTCGAGTCGATCCGGCACCACCACCTCGACGTGCGCCAGCAAGTCCCCACGCACACCGGAACGCAGATGCGGCATCCCGTGACCGCGCCGGGTCGTCACCGAACCGGGCTGGGTCCCCGCGGGGATGGTGATCTCGGTCAGGCCGTCGAGGATCGCGTCCACGGTCACAGTGGTGCCCAGCGCCGCGTCGACCATCGGCACCGAGATCGTGCAGTGCAGATCGTCGCCGTCGCGCACGAAGATGTCGTGGGGCTGTTCGTGGATCTCGACGTACAAGTCGCCTGCCGGTCCTCCGCCGGGCCCGACCTCACCTTGAGCCGCCAGCCGGACCCGCATGCCGTCGCCAACGCCGGCGGGGATCTTCACGGTGATCTCCCGGCGAGCCTGCACCCGTCCGTCGCCGCCGCACTGGTAGCACGGGTCGGGGATGACTTCGCCGACGCCGCGGCAGGTCGGGCACGGTCGCGCCGTCATCACCTGGCCGAGTAAAGAGCGCTGCACGGTTTGCACCTCCCCGCGACCGCCGCAGGTGTCACACGCCACCGGCGACGAATTGCCGTTGGTACCGCGGCCCTGGCATCGGTCGCACAGCACCGCGGTGTCGACCGTGACCTGCTTGCTGACGCCGGTCGCGCATTCAGTGAGGTCCAGCCGCATTCGCAGCAACGAGTCCGAGCCCGGCCTGACCCGTCCGATCGGGCCGCGCGAGGTCGCCCCCCCGCCGAAGAACGCCTCGAAGACATCACCCAAACCACCGAAGCCGCCGAACCCATTGGCGGCCGATGCGGCGTTTGCCAGTGGGTCGCCGCCCATGTCGACGATGCGTCGCTTCTCCGGGTCGGACAGCACCTCATAGGCGGCGCTGATCTCCCTGAACTTCGCCTGAGCGACCTCGTCGGGGTTGACGTCGGGATGCAACTCGCGCGCCAGCTTGCGATACGCACGCTTGATCTCCGCATCGCTCGCGTTCCTGCCCACGCCGAGCAGACCGTAATAGTCGCGTGCCACGCTTGACCTTCCTTAGGCTCTTAGGCCTTGTTCGGCCGCGCTCCCACGGCCCTCAGTTAATTGTGCAATGAGTGCGGGTTCATCGCCCACCCAGCACCTCGCCGATATACAGAGCAACCGCAGCGACACTAGCGATAGTTCCCGGATAGTCCATCCGGGTGGGCCCCAGCACACCCATGCCGCCGTACACGGTGTCGATGGTGCCGTAAGTGGTGGACACCACCGATGTGCCCATCATCTGCTCCGCCTCGGTTTCGTGCCCGATGCGCACCGTCACTTTGCCGGCTTCCTGCTGCGCGGCCAGCAGCCGCAACACGACGACCTGTTCCTCGAGGGCTTCCAGGATCGACCGCAGCGAACCGCCGAAGTCGGCGGTGTTACGGGTCAGGTTGGCGGTGCCGCCCAACAGCAGCCGCTCCTCGGTGTGCTCGACCAAAGACTCGAGCAGCACCGTCGCCGAACGCCCGACCGCATCGCTGAGGCTCTTCGATTGACCACCTCGACTGTCGAGTTGGCTGGCAAGATCCGCGACCGCGACCGACGCCGCGGAAAGCTTTTTGCCGTCCAGCGCCTGCCCGAGCGTCTCGCGCAGCTGGGACAACTGGTGGTCGTCGATGACATCGCCAAGCTCGACGACGCGTTGGTCCACCCGGCCGGTGTCGGTGATCACGACCATCAGCAACCTGGCCGGGGTCAGCGCGATCACTTCCAGGTGCCGCACGGTCGACGTCGACAGCGTCGGGTATTGCACTATGGCCACCTGGCGGGTCAGCTGGGCCAGTAGCCGCACTGCGCGGCGTAGCACGTCGTCTAGGTCGACGCCCGACTCCAGAAAACTCAGGATGGCGCGCCGCTCGGCCACAGACAGCGGTTTGACGTCGTCGAGCCGGTCGACGAACTCGCGGTAGCCCTTTTCCGTCGGTACCCGTCCGGAGCTGGTGTGCGGCTGGGTGATGTAGCCCTCGGCCTCGAGCACGGCCATGTCATTACGCACCGTCGCGGACGAGACGCCGAGGTTGTGTCGCTCCACCAACGACTTCGAACCGATGGGTTCCTTGGTGGCCACGAAGTCGGCGACGATCGCGCGCAGCACGTCAAACCGGCGCTCGTCGGCACTAGCCATTCCAGTCCATCCGGCCTCCACCTTCCTAACCTGGTCCAGTTTACGGTGATCACCAGCAACTACCGCACCGTCGCCGCCCGGGTCCGCATCGTCGCCGCGCGGGCTGATGGCGCTGCTCCTCTCGGACCCCCCGGGTCCGCATCGTCGCCGCGCTAGCCTGTCCATCATGGCCACGTCGAGGAGCGCCGCGCCCGAGACCAGCCGCGAATGATCTTCAAGGGTGTGCGCGAGGGCAAGCCGTACCCAGAACACGGCCTGTCCTATCGGGATTGGTCGCGGATTCCGCCGCGGCAGATCCGGCTCGACGAGTTGGTCACAACCACGAAAGTGCTGGCGCTGGATCGCCTGCTGTCAGAGGATTCCACATTCTATGGCGACCTCTTCCCCCACGCGGTGAAGTGGAAGGGCGTCACCTACCTCGAAGACGGCTTGCATCGCGCAGTCCGCGCGGCCCTGCGAAATCGCACCGTGCTGCACGCGCGCCTGCTCGATTTGGACGATCTGGACGCGGTCACCCAGCAGGCTTAGCGCGCCGGTCACGTTCTTGCGGCGGGCGGTGTCGAAGTGGGTACGACCGCACTGGATCTTTTTGAGCCGTTCAGGAGGACCGCCATGCCACGACTTGCCGGAGTGTCTGACCGCGACGCCGGACCAGGCGCCAAGGTCGCCTACTTCTTCACCAAGCGGCGCTTCAAGCAGATGACCGGACTGGAAACCGCGACGATGCTGCAGCCGTTGCGGATGTATGCGTATATCCCCAAGCTGCTCAACGCCTACGGCCGGCTGGAACTGGCGGAGTCGAAGATGGACATCCTCAGTCCCCGGCATCGCGCGCTCGCCGAACTGAAGTCGGCGATGACGGTGCGCTGCGAATACTGCATCGATCTCGGTTCGGCGATCGCGCGGGGGTGGGGGCTCACCGACGAGGAACTATTGGCGCTGTCCGACTACCAGAACGCCACCTGCTTCTCCGACCTCGACAAGCTGATTCTCGAGTACGCCACGGCCGTCAGCCGCACACCGGTCGAGGTGCCCGACGAGCTATTCGACGGCCTGCGCGCGCATTTCGGCGACGCTCAACTCGTCGGGCTGACCCACATCATCACGCTGGGTAATCTCCGGGGCCGGTTCAACCTCGCGTTGGGTATCGGCGCCGCCGGTTTCAGCGAAGGCAGGGTGTGCGCACTGCCGGACACCGGGCGACGGTGATCGCGGACGCGGACCTGGCAGCACGCTTCCAGGCGGCCCGGCCGCATCTGGGTGCGGTGGCCTTCCGCATGCTGGGCTCAGTCGACGACGCCGAGGACGCCGTGCAGGAGGCCTGGCTGCGGCTGTGCGGCAGCGATCATCGCGACGCCGGCGAGATAGCCAACCTTGACGCGTGGCTCACCACCGTGGTGGCGCGCATCTGCCTCAACACCTTGCGCAGCCGCCAGGCCCGTCCCCGCGAAGAACTCGTCGCCCGTGTGCCGGACCCCATCGTCGACGCGGTCGGCGAAGTCGATCCAGAACACCAGGCGATGCTGGCCGACGCGGTGGGATTGGCGCTGTTCGTGATTTTGGACACCTTGCCACCGGCCGAGCGACTGGCCTTCGTCCTGCACGACGTGTTCGCCGTTCCGTTCGACCAGATCGCACCGGTCGTCGAGCGGTCGCCTGAGGCTACCCGCAAATTGGCCAGCCGGGCGCGACGCCGCATCCAGCAAGCCGCGCCCAGCCCGGACACCGACCTCATGGCCCAGCACGCCGTCGTCGACGCCTTCTTCGCCGCCGGGCGTGCAGGCGACTTCGATCGGCTTGTCGCGGTCCTTGACCCCGACGTGTCGTTGCGCGGTGACTTCGGCCCCGGCCCGGACGGAAAGCGCTCGGCGCGCGGGGCGTCCATGGTCGCCGGGCTGGCCAGGGGCTACGCCGCGCCGGAGCGCGAAGTCCGACCAGCCGTCGTCAACGGCGCCGCCGGCGCGGTGATCGTCGTCGACGGTCGACCGACCGCCATCATGGGCTTCGTGGTCCGCGGTGGGCGGATCACCACGATCGACGTGCTCGCCGATCCCGCGCGCATCGCGCGAATCGACTTACGGGCGCTGCTCGACTAGCGGCGCGCCGGATCAGTTGGTGGCCGTGGCCGCCTGCAACAGCGCGAGTGCAGCGTCGTGCTGAAATATCCAGTTGCCACCTTCGTTGACGAATGCGAGGGGCTTGCTGACCGGTCCGGCGAACTTGGGGCCGGTGATGGCGACTTCGGCGCTGGCCGCATTGGGACCGGCCGGCTGGATATTCGTCACGTTGAACTGCTCCGGGAAATTCCCATCCCGGAAGGCCTTCCTGAGATCGTGGTCGGCCACGTGGCCCTCGTCCGGGCTGATGCCGCCTTGGACCAAATTTTGTTTGGTTGTGTATGAGACACCAGCGTCGGTGAGTTGGTTGCAGAGGCCGGATAGCTGCTCGGGGCTCGGCAGAGCCGGCGCGCCAGGCGGCGGAGGCGGCGGGGGGTCGAGCGGTGCGCTGACCACCACAGGCCGCACCTGCAGTGCGGATGCGCCGCTGGAGGCGACGGACGTCACCCCTGCCGCGGCGGCTCCTACTGTGGCCACCGCCGCCACCCCGGTGACGAGCAATTTCACGGTCATCGTTGTCCCTTCGATTCGGACCTGAACATCGGTATCATTCTGCTGGTCACCGCGCGGTCTGTGGCGACCCTGCCACTGGCGTGTCGTATCGCCTGTTGTCTTACATCAAAGCCACTCGCGAGCCGCGCTGGCAAGTAGCTCATCGGGATGCGGGCAAACCAACGCACCTAGTCGACGTGGATTCGCCACTCGGCGGCCTCGCTCTGCTGGCGCCAAAATTCGTCCTCCTACGCGCCGGTGCCATCCCGGTGATGTGCCTGACCGGGCGAAAAGATTTGCGCAGCGGTCGTTTTCGTAGGGCGCCCAGTGACCTTGCCGGAGTTGAACGACTACCTCAGTCAACGCGGAGTGGCAACGCATGCTCGACCGGACGTGCTGGCCGCAATGGCCTCGTTGCCAGTCACCGCGGTCGGCAAGATCGACAAGAAGGCAGTCGCCCGCCAGTTGCAAGCTTGAGATCCGGCACGTTTCGTCGACCTACCGATCGCGACGTCGGCAGGCGGTAAGGCCCATTCATGTAATTCGGACAGAGATTACTTAGCTTTCGCTATTAGCCTCAACTTCAGCGTCGTTTTCGCTGTTCGAGGAGGTGAGAGAAGTGGAAGCAGAGCTTGACAGCAATTCGCCTGCGGCAACGGGCCGCATCACGGTGCGCCGGTCGGTCTGGTCAGGCGCCCTTTCGTTACTCGCCACCGGCGCCGCTATCTTCGGCGCAGGACCGGCGTCGGCGTTTCCATTCTCTGCGATTCCCAAAGACGTCCCACTAGCGGGCTGAGTCGAGCGGTTCGGCGGTGGCATCCCACAGCCGCGACTCGCGGGCAGAGTTCTGCGCTCTACCCCGGTGCGCGAAAGCAGCCTTCGAAGTGACCGTTCTCGATTCCGACGGTCTGCATGAACGAGTGAGCGACGACCGGGCCGACTAGCCGAAACCCGGCTTGCCGCAATGCTGCCGAAAGCTGTTGGGATTCCGGGCTTACCATCCGGCCGTCGGCCCAGCTCCGTAGTCGATGGTGCTTACGAGGTTGATGTTGCCACGCCAGTTGCGACAACGAGCATTTCGACAAGAGACGAGCGTTGTGCAGCGTGGCTTGGATCTTTCGTCGATTGCGAACGATAGAGGTATCGGCCATCAATCGTTCGACATCGTCGGGCGTCATTGCGGCCACGGCCACCGGGTTGAATCCGTGGAATGCTTTGCGGAAGTTGTCACGCTTGTCGAAGACGGTCGCCCATGACAGGCCGTTTTCGAAGTACGTCAACACAAGCGCTTCGAACAGCACGGTCTCGTCATGTGTCGGCGTTCCCCACTCGTGATCGTGGTAGGCGGTCAGATCGCGGCCCGTCTCGGTAGCCCAACGGCAGCGAGTGGTCCTGTCAGAGGCGGTGATAACGGTGGGCAGCTCTGATGGCACGCCGACACCGGCCATCGCCTTCATCCCTCACCCCTGTCAACTGCCCGAGGGCACCTCAGCGAACCCCGGTTCCCCGCCGTCAACAACGGAATTGAACCGGTAGCGGGTTTCGAGACGCTCGTTGATGTCTCGTATCGCGCTCTCGGGAATCGCAGTGACATCGAAGTTCTCGCTGATGCGCGCGGGGTTGACCGATCCCGTCAGAACTGCACTGCCACGCTGAATACCCCAGGCCAAAAGCACCTGCGCGGGAGTCTTTCCCGAACGCTGTGCGATCGAGACAATGAGCGGGTCGTCCAGCAGTCGCGGTTCCAGTGCGTGCCCCAGCGAAGCGAACGCCAACAGGATGATCCCGTCGGTCTCGCGTAATTCATGGAGTTCCCATTGCGGGTGGTACGGATGCGACTCGACCTCCACGACCGCCGGCTTGATCCGGGCAGTGTTGATAATCTTTTTGGCGCCTTCGACGTCGATGTCGGACAGCCCTATCGCTCCAGTAAGTCCCTCGTCGACAAGGTTCTCCATCGCCGCCCACGTTTCCTCTAACGTGACTCCGTCGTCACGGATGACGGCGCCGTGCGGGTCGCGGGGATCTTGGTCGTCGCCGGGCTTGAACGCGAACGGAGTGTGCACCAGATACAAATCGACCGCGTCGAGCCCGAGCCTGCTCAGGCTGGCCTGCAGCGCAGGCTTGACCCTTTCGGGGCGATGGTTGTTGTTCCACAGCTTGGTGGTGACAAACAACTCGTCGCGGCGGACCGTACCGTCAGCGAACAACTCTTTGAGCGCCGCGCCGACCTCGGCTTCATTGCGGTACCGCTCGGCAGCGTCGAGGTGGCGGAACCCCACCTTGACCGCGGCCTTGACGGCATCTCGCGTCCGTGTGCGATCGGAAAGCGACGTCCCGAACCCAAGCGCCGGAATCTCACCGCTGCCGTTGTTCAAGGTGAACTTGCGTTGAGTCAGGTTCTCAGTCGCTGCCATGGCTTCCGGCCTCCTTAGGCGACCAATCATAAATGACCAGTCGTCTATTGAACAAGACCTGCAAGCGAGGCATTCCTGGCCATTGACCGGTTCAGCGGAGAAGTGCCGGGACTGTGACCGCTTCGAACCGGTCGTAGGGGATGCGACTGCGGATCACTTTGCCGCGAAGAGCCGCACCTTCCCATGCCTCGATCAGCTGGGAGGCGAGCTCACCCGCGTCGAGATCCCCTCGAACGTCACCCGAGCCCTGCTGGCCGGCGCGCACGCACGCGGTGAGAGCTCCGCCCCAGCGGTCGAGAATGCGGACTAGCTCGGTGCGTACCGGCTCACTCGAACCCGCAAGCTCGAGCGACAGGTTGCCGACCAAGCAGCCGAGCAGGAAGTCGCCAGCCTCATGTTCGTCAGCGAGCGCATGGAAAAAGCGTGTGATTCGTTCTTGCGTCGACCCGTCGGCTTCAAGGATCGGCAACAGCCGATCTTCAACACCGGCCCAGTAATGCTTGAGGATCGCCGCAGCAAAAGCCTCTTTGCTCGGGAAGTACGCGTAGAACGACCCTTTCGGCACGCCGGCTGCGTCGGTGATGTCTTTGACGCCGCTTGCGGCGAATCCTCGTGCATGGACGAGGTCAAGCCCCGCTGCGAGCAGGTTTTTGCGCACCTCTGGATTGGCCGGCCGGGGCATAGGCCAATAGTAGTCGACCGGTCAGTTATCTTCGACTAACTGCCCTGCCATCCCGCGGACTTTTCGTGGTGAAACGTGATTACTTGGGGAAGAATGACGCGAATGCGGGACGACGACGTGCAGGCGGCGTTGCGGCGTCACTGGACGGCATCCGACGCCAATGACTTCGCGACGGAACACCAAATCTACCGTGATGACGCAATTCTCGACTATCCGCAGTCCGGTGAGCGCATCCGCGGCCGGCACAACATTCAGGCGTCGCGCACTGCGCAGCCGAACACGAAACGCTTCACGGTGCGACGCATGCTTGGCGGAGGCGACCTCTGGGTCACCGAACTCGTGATGACGTATGACAGCCAACCCTTCTATGTAGTCAGCATCATGGAATTCGAGGGCACTCAGGTGGTGCATGAGACCCAATACTTCAGCGACGCGTTCGAGCCGGGACCATCTCGCGCTCAATGGGTCGAACGAATGTCATAAAAGCGCCCTTGGGCGACACCTCAATCGCCTCGTTGACCGAGCAGTTCGGCCCAGTTGCGCGGCACTCGACCGCGCGGACCCGGGACCGTCTGATCCTCGGGATGGCATTGCGGTGGAGCAAGTTCGGGACCTTCGTAGTAGTCGTTGGTCTGGTAGTCCCAGAACCAGTCCTCCCCCGGCTCGAATGACCGGATGATCGGGTGCCCAGTTTCTCGCCAGTGCTCCGTCGCGTGTCGGGCAAGAGAATCGTCACAGCAACCGATGTGGCCGCAGGTCGCACACCGCCGCAGGTGCACCCACCAACCGCCGGCGGCTTCACACTCAGCACAGCCGATACCACTGGGCGGCACCGACGGGTCGACAGCAGCATTCATCGCAACTCTTTCCTCCTCGCTGACTGGCGTGCGCGGTCAGCCGCTTCGAGGGTGTTGGTCCACGTACACGTTTGCAGAATTGTCATCTGAATGGGAGATCTGAACGACATCAACGGGAGCGAAACGCGGCGACGACCTCAAGCGGCGCTACCTTTGAGAGCGGCGTGCGCGATGCGGGTGGAGCGGCTCTGGTTTCCGCCGGCGCTTTTGGCGGCGTACATGGCCTTGTCGGCAACGTTGACCAGATCGTCGATGAATTCCCGCTCGGCGGGGTCGAAGCTCGCACGCAGCGGGGCGCTGGCGATGCCGATGCTGGCCGTAATGGGGTAGCGGGTGGCGGCGATGGCTTTGCGCAACTGTTCGGCGATGTCGTGCAGATTTTCGGTGCCGTAGATGTCGGCGACGACGAATTCTTCGCCGCCGAAGCGGGCGATGATCGTTGTCGGCGGGCAGACGAGGCGAAGAGCACCGGCCACCGCGACCAGAGCCTTGTCCCCGGTGGAATGGCCGTGGGTGTCGTTGAGGCGCTTGAAGTTATCCAAATCGATCATGGCCGCGCCCAGATAACTCGGCCCTTCCCGGCGGCGCAGCAGCAACCCGTATGTCGAGTGATAAAAGGCCCGGCGGATCAACAGACCCGTGAGCGCGTCGCGGCTGGATTGTCGCAATTCGCTGGCCAGCGCATGGACGAGCCATTGCACCGCAAACGGAAACGCCACATTGAGCACCAGGACGAGCAGAAACGCGCAGCCCGCCACGACGGTGTCGTAGTAGCGGATCAGCCGCTCTACGAGCACCACAGCGGTGGTCATGGCGATCGTGAAGTTAACCATCAGGCACGGCGCGGTGTGAAAGAGGGCGATGTAGCCGCCGAGCACCGCAAACGCGCCAGAACCCAGTAACCCTGCGAGCGGGTCGCCTTGCGCGAGGCACGCCGCCGCGATGCAGACGCTCCCGGTAAGGGCGTACAGGACGGATTGCCCGCGGGTGGGCCAGCGGATCAACCACAACAGCGCCACCGTGACGCCGAAGCCGCTGGCAACCGGTGCCACGACGGCCGCGGCCGGGTAATGCGGCAGGGTCGGCCTGACCAACACCACAGCCGGAACCACGCCAATCGACGCGATCACGGCCGCGATCATTGCCCGCCATATCAGCCGGATACCCCGGGTGTTCAAATAGAGCGTTAGCCAGTCAAAGTGGTCGCCCTGACGCCACCACCGCCTAACAACGTTCACATGCACACCCCTGCTTCGCGATTCATATCTCTAGGCACGGCATTAGCTCCGACCCGACAGCACGTCCCATGCTCTCAGATGCTGCGCGGCTTAGCTGAACAGTCTGCTAAGGCGTTTGGCTGACAGCGGCGGCGGCGGCGATTCGATGGTGTTGGCGCGGTCATCTCGACTGAGGCGATTGCCGACCACCTGGAACCTTTGGTGATGACCGTCCGGTGCAGCTGCACCATCATGGGGCGTCGGCCACGACTCCATACAGCGGAGGGGCAGCAAGCCGGTGAAACTCTATGGCGCTGAAGCCGGCGTGCTTGAGCTCATCGAGTAATTCGTTGCGCTTGGGCAGTGGCCAGCAACCCGCCGTTGCACGCAACACGAGGTCGAACTCTGCTGCGGCCAGCTCTTTTCCGGCAAAAACCGAGGTCACGACGAGCCGGCCGCCTGGCGCGAGGCGCCTTCGAAGATCAGCGAAAAGACTCGCTCGCTCGGGCGCGGAGAAGTAGTAGACGTTGTTGTGGAGGGTGACCATGTCGAAAGGGCCGTCCAGCTGCGCGGTGTCCGGCTGACGAATATCAGCGTGCAGGGCAGTGCATCGGTTCGCAAGGCCCCACGAGGTGAAATTGGCCCCCGCAAGTGCGCTGACTCGCTCGGAGATATCGATACCGACGGCAGACAGCTGCGGGCACGCCTCAGCCGCGTGCCGAACGTAAATACCAGTGCCGCAACCGATCTCCAGGAGCGTGCGCGGCGCCCGTCTCGTGACGATCTCACGGACGAAGCGTGCGATGAACGGCTCGAGAAGCCGTGACGCGCGCGCGACTAGCTCGTCGTATTCATCGAGGTAGTGGCCACGTTCGCCCCCGAAGAGCTGTGCAGGCAGATCGCGATAGACGTCGCCGCGGTAATCCGCCAATTCGCCGGTAAACGCGCTGAGAGCCTCCCCGCCCTCCGAAGCCAGTGCGCGGACTCGGCTGCCCTTCGTCGAATATCGACCATCTCGTGAGCGCAATTCACCGACCGAGGCACCCACGTCGAGCAATTCCCGGAGCAGGCCGACATCGCTGATGTTCAAGACGCGGGCCAATTCCTCCGCGGTGCTGGGTGTTCGCAGCTTCTGGATCAGGCCAACCCGTTCTGCGGCCCTGAGGAAACGGATACGGCTCACCGCCCGCGAATCACGAAGGATCCCCATTGTCGCCCGCAGATTCTTCAACGCCGCCCTAGGCGGAAGCCACCACCTGACTATCGAAACCGGCTGTCTCGCAGGCATATTCATATACTTCTCAGAAGCCGTAACGGACCACGACGGTCCCGATCATGCGGGATATAGCTGGGCTGTGCGCCGCCAGCCGGGATGTCAGCCGCACGATCGGCGGGAGCTCGGCAACCTCGGGCGCTCGGGTGAGGAAGATCTCCTCGATCAGCTTCAGGCCATCAACCCAGCGTTCGGGTTGGCGCGGCTCGTTGAAACCGGGATTGGCCACGCCGCCAGCGATTACGGCCATACCGGGGAGATGTTTGACCGCCCAGACGGCGTATGTGGTGTAGAGATTGAATGCCAGCTCCCCGCTGGGGAAGTGGCTGCTAAGGCGGTTCAGCAGGGACACAAAGTCTTCCTGGGTGAGGAACACCACGAGGCCGTCGGCGACGATGACGGCTGGCCGGTGGTTGGGGACGTCGTCCAGCCAGTGCGGATCGGTCAGGTCCGCGCCGATAGTGTGGGCGTTGGTGGGTTGCGGCAGCACCTGTCGCCGGACGGCGATGACCTCGGGGAAGTCGATGTCGTACCAGTCGACGGTGGGTGGTGGGTCGACGCGGAACATCCTGTCGTCCAGGCCGGCGCCCAGATCCAGCACGATCCCGTCGGGGTGGCGGGCGACGAACTGGCGCACTAGCTCGTCAAGTCTTTTGGCCCGTAGCGCGATGTCGAAGACCTTCGTCTTTGGGTCGAGGAGCTTCCTGGTCAGTGCGGGGAACTTAGCGAGGTCGTAGCCGACCTGTGTGAGGATCTCGTCGGCCATGGTGTCGCCGAGGAAGGGGTGCGGCAGGCGGCTGTCGAGCGCCCTGCCGCCCAGCGTGAGGAACAGGCTCTCCTGCGCCGGTGTAAAGGCCGGAAGCGTGATGGTCATGGTGTCAGTCTTCTTTCTCATGGGGTGGACGCGCCGTGGCCCACGCGTCCAGGGACGTTTTCGGGAGTGTGTCGTCGGTGTAGAGCCCGTGGGTGTAGAGCTCAACGGCCGGGATTGCCATTCGACGCAGCACGTCGGGGCCGAAACCCTCATGGCCAAGGGCCCGTGTGAGCGGTGGCGCCATGGTCAGCAACGCGAGTGTGAGAACGAGGTTCAGTACGGCCAGCGCTCGTGGGTCCGAGGACGGGCGCATCGTCCCGTCAGCGGCGCCGCTTCGGAAGATCGCTTCGGATTCCGCCACCATCGAGTCGACGAACGTATTTGCAGCCGGTGTGTCCTGCTGGATCGTGCGGGCCATGTATTGAATCCGAAGCCGGTACTCCTCGGGATCCGACAGGTAGACGCTAAGCAGGTCGACAAGACCGGACGGACCCCCTGCGGTGCGTGCTCGTTCGATCAGGACGTTCAGAACGTGTTCGTCGCAGGTGGCCCGCAACCCGTCTTTGCTGCCGAAGTGATGAAAGATCAAGGCCTCGCTGACCCCGGCGGCTGCCGCGATCGCACGCAGATTCGCCTTTTGAAAACCGTCGCGAGCGAAGTGGGCGATGGCGGCGTTGCGGATCCTCGCCTGAGCCGTCAGGTCCGTCTGAGAGGAATCCCCCGACTCGGGTGAGTCCATGATCAGTATCCTAAGTTCTGACTCAGTCCTGGGTCAACTGCACAATTCGCCGGTACCCCGGCTCAGCAGTGGCGTGCTTGGTTGGGGGCAGAGGGGTGAGTTGTGACTGCGTGCGGGATGCTCAACATATGGAGCAATACGGCCGCGATGACCTGACCTTCGATGTCCGCGAAGCAGGACCTCCTGACGGGCCTGTTGTGGTACTGCTGCACGGTTTCCCGCAACACAACGGCAGCTGGAATGCCGTCATCGACCGGCTCACCGATCAGGGCTACCGCTGCCTGGCGCCCAACCAGCGGGGCTATTCACCGGGTGCCCGGCCGGCCCGCCGCCGCGATTACCGGATGTCTGAACTGGTCGCCGATGTCGGCGCATTGATCGATGCCAGCGGTGCACAACGGGTACACCTCGTCGGACACGACTGGGGCGCCGCGGTCGCGTGGGCCGCCGCGGCCGAAATACCCGAGCGGCTGGCCACCGTGTCGCCGGTATCTGTGCCGCATCCCGGCGCGTTCATCAAATCGTTCGTCACCAGCCGTCAGGGCCTGGCGTCGTGGTACATGTACTTGTTCCAGTTGCCGCGGCTGCCGGAATGGCTGCTCACTCGCCGTAACGGCGCCGTGATCTCGGAATTCCTGCAGCGGGCCGGGCAGAAACCGGCCGCGGCCAAGCGTGATGCCCACGCGATGAGTGAACCCGGGGCCCTGAGGGCAGCGATCAACTGGTATCGCGCGTTACCACTGTCCGATCTGCGTGCCGCCAACCAAAAGGTCTCGGTGCCAACGCTGTACGTGTGGAGTGACCAGGACATCGCGCTGCTCCCCAAGGCAGCCCACGACACCGCTCGGTACGTGACTGGGGAATACCGATTCGAGATCTTGCCCGGTGTCTCCCATTGGATACCTGACGAACAACCCGACCAGCTGGCCGATCTGCTGCTCGACTGGTTCGCCGCTCACCCAGCTGACTGACCAGCTCCCACACCGAGGGCAGGTCGAACTTCGCATGGAGCTCAACGAATCCGCCCGTAACCTCATCGGCAAGGGTGCCGACGCCACCCTGGTCACCCTCAATGCCGACGGCAGCCCCCCCGTAGCCGTGACGGTCGTGTCACCCCGCAATTCCGGCCAGCCGATCTCGCTCTGGCTCTCCATCAACGGGACCGCCCGGATCGTCGAAGGGGGCGCACCCGAGCTTCTGAAGAACCTTGCCGAGAACCCTTGTCCCGAAGTGGATTTCGTACCCGAGGGTGCACCACCGGGATTCCTGACCCGCATCCGCGTCGACAAGGTCGGCGGCGTGGGCCCCTGGGCGTCGTGACGCGAGCCGCCAACCTTGCCATTGACTAATGTCACCATTTTGTGTTGACTGCTTTGCATGACGGACCCAGCGTCGGGCCGCGGTTCACTACGGTCGCGTGGCGCGGCACTCGTGAGCACGCTGACATTGCGGCAGATCAGCGCGGTGCTGCCGCCCGAGCAGGCCTGGGGGCTGTGGCTGTCGCGCCGGATCGTGGCAGGCGTCATGGATGCCTTCGGACCGTCGCTAGCCGGTACCCGCGTCGAGCCGATTGACTCCACCGCTCCCGACGGCCGTCGAGTGGTCGGTGAGTGGGTGCGGGCGCGCGGCGTGCAGCCGACCGATGGCGCTATCTACTTCGTCCACGGCAGCGGTTTTGCGTTGTGCTCGCCGCGCACGCACCGGCGACTGACAGCGTGGTTGTCACGGCTGACCGGGCTGCCGGTGTTCACCGTCGACTATCGCTTGGCGCCACGGCACCGCTTCCCCACCGCCGCCGACGACGTGCGTGCCGGCTGGGACTGGCTCACCGGCCAAGTGTCACCGGAACAGGTTGTGATTGCGGGTGATTCAGCAGGCGGTCACATGTCCGTGGACCTGCTGCTGCAACCCGACGTCGCCGCGAATGGCCCGGCCGCACTGGTGTTGTTCTCCCCGCTGGTCGACCTCACCCTCGGCCTGGCCCGCGCACGCGAGGCACTGCGCCGCGACCCCGCGATCCGGGTCGACGACGCCGCCCGCCTGCTCAAGTTGTACACGCGGGGAGTCGATCCCACGCACCAACGTCTCACTCTTGACGTGGCCGGCGGACCTTCGCTGCCCCCGACACTGATCCAGGCCGGTGGCGCCGAGATGCTGCTGGCTGATGCACGCCGCCTGGCCGCCGACATCCGCGCCGGCGGCGGCAACTGCCGGTTGGAAGTGTGGCCGGACCAGGTGCATGTGTTTCAGGCACTTCCGCGGTTGGCGCCCGAAGCCGCCAAGGCTATGGCGCGTGCCTCGGGCTTTATCAGAACATCGTTGCGGGCCAGTGATTTTGACGCCGTAGCTGGAAAGGCAGGCTGAGAATGATCGGACCGTTCGGCAAATCACCCAAGGTAAGCCACAACGCGCGCGCGGTGGTGACGGGTGCGGGCAGCGGGATTGGCGCTGCGTTCGCAATCGAACTCGCCAAGCGCGGCGGCCGGGTCGTCTGCAGCGACATCGACGAAGTCGCAGCCAAGAGAACGGTGAGCGCGATCACCGACCAGGGTGGCGAGGCCGTCGCCATCGCCTGCGACGTAACACAACTCAGCGACGTCCACGAACTGGCCGCCCAGTCGCAGTCCTGGTTCGGCGCCGCACCCACGCTGATCATCAACAACGCCGGCGTCGGCTCCGGCGGTGCCCCGATCGGCGAACTCCCCATCGAAGACTGGCAGTGGGTGCTGAGCATCAACCTGTGGGGACCCATTCATGGCTGCCACGTCTTCGTGCCGATCCTGCGATCCGCCGAACCCTCGAACATTCCGCGGGGCATCATCAACGTCGCCTCCGCCGCAGCATTCGGCGCGGCGCCCAGCATGGCGGCCTACAACGTCAGTAAAGCCGGTGCGTTATCGCTATCGGAGACCCTGGCCGCCGAATTATCCGGTAGCGGAATAAAAGTCACCGCACTGTGCCCCACATTCGTCAAGACCAACATCCTCGAATCCGGTCGCATCTCGACCGAGACGAATCAGTTCGCGCACAAAATCATGCGCTGGACCGGAGTCTCGGCTGAGAAAGTGGCGCGCACCTGCCTGGACGCGCACGATCGCGGCGACCTGTACTGCATGCCTCAGCTCGAGGCCAAGATCGGCTGGAACATCAAACGCTTGGTCCCGGGTACCTACACCCGCGCCATCGGGCTGGTGTCCAGGGTCTCCCCGATGTAAGAACCCCATCCATAGGAGGACACGGTGGCTATCGACATGGAAGTGATGCTCGCCAAGATCAAGGATCGCCAGTGGGCGCTTGCCGACATCGATTGGGACGCGCCCGGCACCGAGACCATCACCGACCAACAGCGGCCCCAGCTCAAGGCGTTCATGGCCGACCTGTGCTGGATCGAGAACATCGGCGCCCGAGGCTTCGCGGCGCTGGCGAAGAAAGCACCCACACCGACCATCGCCGAGATCTACCGCTACTTCCACGCCGAGGAGCAGCGGCACGCCAACGCCGAACTGGCGCTGATGAAGCGCTGGAGCATGCTCGAGGACGGTGAGGTTCCCGAGCCGAACGTGAACATCCGGCTGGCTATCGACTGGCTGGACCGCTGGGCCGACGACATGCCGCTATCTCTGCTCGGCACCGTCATCCCGATGCTCGAAGTCGCGCTGGACGGCGCCCTGTTGAAGTTCCTCCTCGACGAGGTGCACGACCCTGTGTGTCACCAGGTGTTCGAAAAGATCAACAATGACGAATCACGCCATCTGGTTGTCGATTTCGAAGTTCTCGACATGATTGGGCACGCGAAGATCCGACGGCTGCTGATCGACTTCGTCGGTCACAATGCCACTCCAGGTCTCATCATCGGAGCGATCATGGGCGCACCGCTGATCAACAGGATCCGCAACGAGATCACCGCCATGGGTATGGAGCCCGAGCGCCTTTATCGGGCCGTGAAACGATTCAAAGAGCTTGGCGACCGCGGCGAACACACCAGTCGGGTACCGACCTATCGGTTCCTGAGGCGCTACGCCGGAGTGGTCACAAATCCGCGCCACCCGTACCACCTGCTGGCGAATTCGATGGTGTGGCTTTCCGACCGGTATCCGCGGCCCCTGCTGCCATCGGTACCCACCTGGGTTAACGAAGTCACCTACGAGCCGGCGGCGTGAGCATGGCGGCCACACATACCCACGAGACGCTGATCATCGGAGCCGGGTTCAGCGGGCTCGGCGCGGCGATCAAGTTGGCGCAAGCCAACGTCGACGACATCGTGATCCTGGAACGCAGCGACCGGGTGGGCGGAACCTGGCGTGACACCAGCTATCCCGGCGCCAGTTGCGACATCCCGTCGCTGCTGTACTCGTATTCGTTCGTCAAGAACCCGACGTGGTCACGGACCTACTCGCCGGCCGACGAAATCCGCCGACACCTCGAGGACATGGCCACCCGGTTCGACATCCGCCGCCACATCCGGTTCGGCCAGGAAGTCACCGGATTGTCATTCGACGAGGAAGACGGCGTGTGGACCGCAACCACGGCCACCCGCAAGCGCTTTCGGGCCCGCACCGTCGTCTTGGCGTCCGGGCCGCTGCCGGACTCCAGCTTCCCCGACATCCGCGGCATCGATTCCTATCGCGGGCACAAGATTCACAGTGCCCGGTGGGACCACGACTACGACTTCGCCGGAAAGCGGGTCGCGGTCATCGGCACCGGCGCCAGCGCCATCCAGATCATCCCCGAACTGGTCAAGCAGGCCGACTTCGTCAAGGTCTTTCAGCGCACCCCGGGCTGGGTGCTGCCGCGCTGGGACGTCGCGACTCCGCCCGCCGTGCAAAAGATCTTCGCCAAAGCCCCTGCGGTTCAACAGCTTGCGCGTCAAGCGCTGTATTGGGGACATGAGGCCAGCGCCACGGCTCTGGTGTGGAACACTCCGTTGACGTCGGTGGTGACCCGGTTGGGTCGCCTGCACCTGAACCGCCAGGTCAAAGACCCGTGGCTGCGCCGCCAGCTGACTCCCGATTTCACTCCCGGCTGCAAACGCATGCTGGTTTCCAGCGACTACTACCCCGCCCTGCAGACGTGACAACTGCAAGCTGATCGACTGGCCGATCGCGACTTTGAGCCCGGTCGGCATCCGCACCAGCGACGGTATCGAACATCACCTGGACTGCATCGTGTTCGCCACTGGTTACGACGTGCACTTGACCGGTCCGCCCTTCCCGGTCACCGGGCTCGGCGGACGCACGCTCAGCGCCGAATGGGCCAATGGCGCACAGGCTTACAAGAGCGCCAGCGCGCATGGTTATCCGAACCTGTTCTTCATGACCGGCCCGAACTCCGGGCCCGGACATAACTCGCTGCTGGTCTATCATCGAGGGCCAGCTCGACTACGCCGTGCGCGGCATCACCACCATCCTCGACAACGACTTGCGCTATCTCGACGTCCGTGACGACGTCCAGCGCCGCTACAACAAGCGCATCCAGCAGCGACTCACCAAGACGACGTGGATGTCGGGCTGCAGCAGTTGGTATTTGACCAAGGACGGATTCAACGCATCGATGTATCCCGGATTCGCCACGCAGTACCTTCGACAAATGCGGGATTTCCAATTCGCCGACTACGAGGCGGTCGAACGAGCTGCCGTGCGGGTCAGCACGTCCGCCTGACACGATGACCCCCGACCGACCGGCCCGCGCTGAGACCGGCACCATCGCCGCGGTTTTGGCTAACCTGCGGCGCGCACCCAAGCGCGTTCGGCGGCAATCGCGGGAGGTCATCGAAGACGCGGTGTCGCAGCTATTCGACGCAGCGGTCCGCCGCCCCCACGGTGCGCCGGGCTCCGGGGAATACCGCATCGACGACCTGGCCCGGCTGGCCGGCACCACGACCCGCAACGTCCGGGTGTATCGCGACCGGGGGTTGTTGCCGCCGCCGTTGCGGGTCGGGCGGATTGCGCTGTACAACGACACCCATCTGACCCGGCTGCGGCTGATCACCTCGATGCTCGACCGCGGATACAACATCGCGCACGTCCGCGAGATGCTCAGCGCCTGGGAGGAGGGCAAGAATCTCGGCGACGTGCTCGGCCTGGAAACCGCGATCGTGGGTACCTGGACCACTGAGAAATCTGAGACCGTGCCGCTTGCCCAGGCGCAACGACTTATCAACGACACCAAAGCTTTTGATCGCCTAGTGCGACTGCAGGTGATTCGCGTCGACGGCGACCAGGCCACCGTCACGCGTCCCAAATTGATCGACGCGTTCAACGAGATTCGCGGCTATGGCATGGGCATGGAAAAGCTTGTCGACCTGCACGAGCAGATCGTTCCGCTGATCGATCAAATCAGCGAGATGCTGGTGCGGGCGGGCGCTGAACACGTCGCCGACAAGATCAAGCCGCGCGAAGCCCTGCCCGCCGATACCGAAATCGCCGAACTGATCACGATGCTGGTCCGGTTTCGTACCCAGGCCGTCGCGTCCGTCACCGCCACCCTCGCGTCGTCGATCGAATCAACCATCGAGTCACTGGTCAGCAGCATCCTGGCCGACTATCTGGAGAGCTCCCCGGACGCCGAAGCCGGCTAAAGCGCCTGGCTACGACAAGCTCACGGTCAATGAGCAGAGCGGCGTGCTTACGGTGCATCGGATCGACGGGTTCGAAGAAGTCACCACGCACTATTCGCCGTCGGCGTGGGCGTCGGTGACGCGCCGGGTCAAGGAAGCGGTGGTCAAGCGGCCGCTCGTCGGCGCCAACAAGAAGTAGACGTCGATCTCGCGCGCCCTCACGGCGACAACGTGATCGCGCCCTCGGGGCAGTTTCGCTCTGCGTCGACGGCCTGCGTCTCGAGGTCACCGGCGACCTTATCGGTACGTACCATCGCGTGGCCGACCTCGTCGGCGTCGAAGACGTCCGGCGCCAGGGTGTAGCAGCGCCCGTGACCGACGCAGCGATCTGCGTCGATCTCGACTCGCGTCATCAAGTCACCTCGTGGCTACCGGGAACGTCAGCGGCAGCGACTCCACCGACCGCAACGCGGCCGTGTAGGCCAGTTGCGTACCGGGCTTGATCTCGTAATCGGGGATGCGGCGGTGGAATTCACGCAATGCCACCCGCAGCTCCATCCGGGCCAGGTGGGATCCCAGGCACCGGTGCGGCCCTCCGCCGAAGGCGCGGTGCCGGTTCGGGTTTCGGCGGAAATCCACCAGCTCCGGATCGGGGAACTCGGCCGGGTCGGTGTTGGCCGCGCCGAGCAACGGGCTGACGCGTTCCCCCTTGCTGATCGGGCATCCACCCACCTCGACGTCTGCCATGGCGACCCGGGCGACGCCGGGCACCGGTGTCTCCCAACGCAACAACTCCTCGATCGCACTGCGGCAGGATGTCGGGCTGCTCGACGAGCTGATGGCGGTGATCGGGGTGGCGGGCCAGATACACGAAGAAGCAGTCGAGCGAATCGGTCACCGTGTCCAGCCCGGCGATCAGGAAGAGAAAGCAGATGTCGAGCAGCTCCTCACGAGACAACGGTTGGCCCTCGCTTGATGTTGGCTGCGATCATCGCCGACAGCACATCGTCGCGCGGGCTGGCGATGTGGTCGTCGATGGCCCGCTCGAAGTAGTCGTAGATCTGTTGCGCTACCCCGGCCGAGGCCTCGTGGCGCCCGTCGAAGCCGGAGTCACCCTCCGGACGGATCACCCCGTCCTTCCACTCCAGAAACTGGTCGAGGTCCTCCAGCGGCAGGCCGAGCAGCTGCAGAAACACCGTGCACGGCAGGGGTACGGCGAACTCTTCGTGGAAGTCGCACTCGCCGCGATCGGCGAAGCGGTCGATCATCTCATTCACCAACTCCGCGACCTGGGGCTCACGGCGGGCCATCTCACGCGGGGTGAACAGCGGGTCGAGGATGCGACGGTACTTCGCGTGCTCGGGCGGGTCGACCTGGAGCGGAATCAACGGCCGAATGTTGCCGAGGTCGACGGCATCCATGTTGGACGAGAACAGCTCGGTGTGTTTGAGCGCCATCTCGATATCGGCCAGCCGACTGAGCACGACCACCTGCGGCGACCGGAACACCGGGGTCGACTCGCGCAGCGCCTTGTACATCGGCTGCGGATCAGCGAGGCCCGACACCGCCTGCTCGACAAACCCTTCGGTTTCTGTCATGCGGTCAGCGTGACACCAAATCCCGCCGCGGGGACGCGATCCGCACTTATTTCGGCACATGCAAATTTGCCTATTCTGTCGCGCCGCAGCGCTGGTTGCCCATCGACCGGGACCCAACAGGCGGATGCACCACCCTGCCAAAAACATTTGAGTCAGTGGAGCTGTGTATTATCGAATATATGTTCGAATACGGTGCATCGGCGCAGTTCGGGGCCGCGTTTGTTGGCGTGGACGACGCTGGCGTGGTAGATGCCATCACCGATGCTGCGCAGTGGCAGAACGCGATCTGCGCTCGAGAGTTGGCCGCTATCGGCGAGTTGTACTCTCGTCGCGCACCCGAGGACGATGTCGATCGCGAGAACTGGGCCATCGACGGTCATGAGAACGTCGTCGCTGAAATAGCCGCGGCCTTGCATATCAGCCGGGGCCGCGCCCGAGGGCGATTGCGTTATGCGATCGTCTTGCGCGAGCGGCTGCCCCGTGTCGCCGAGGTCTTCACGCGGGGACTGATCGATTTCCGAATGATGGCCGCGGTTGTATCTCGCACCGAGTTAATTGAGGATCCGACTTTGATCGCCAAGCTGGATGCGGCCATTGCGAGGCATGCGCCGAACTGGATGCGCCTGTCGGGACCCAAGCTTTTCGAGCGCATCGATATGTGGGTTGTGCGGTTCGATCCGGCCGGCAAGCGAGTACCGGGAGAACGCACTGAAAATCGCTATGTTGAAATCGCGCCCACCGATGCAGGCTTGGCCGGGGTCTGGGCACAGCTGCACGCCACCGATGGCGTGGCGTTGGATCAGAAGCTGGATGCGCTCGCTGGAACAGTCTGCACGGCAGATCCGCGTACCAAGCAGCAACGTCGTGCCGACGCCCTGGCTGCCTTGATTGCCGGGCTGCCGGCGATGCGCTGTCAATGCGAATCGCCAGACTGCTCGGCCGCGCAAAGACGCCCGGCCACCGACGTGGTCATTCATGTCCTGGCCGAGCAGGCGGCGATCAGCGGTGACTCCCAATCACCTGGCTACCTGGCGAATTTCGGGCCTATCGCCTCAACTACACTGCGCGACATGGCAACAACGGCCAAGCTCAAGCCGTTGGCGATTCCCTCGACCGGTCCCGAGCGAGGTTATCGACCATCGTCGGCCTTGGCCGAATTCGTTCGCTGTCGGGACTTGATGTGCCGATTTCCCGGATGCGACCAACCGGCGGAAGTATGCGATCTTGACCATACCGTGCCATTCCCGGCGGGTCCTACACACGCGTCGAATTTGAAATTGCTTTGCCGTTATCACCACTTGCTGAAGACGTTCTACACCGGATGTGGCGGCTGGTCAGATCGTCAGTTACCAGACGGCACCGTGAAGTGGACAGCACCCAGCGGCCACACCTATACCACTACCCCTGGCGGCAGCCTCTTCTTTCCTGTGTTGGCCACGTCAACCGGAGAGCTGAAGGTCGCTCAGAGTGATGAATCGTCTCGTAGCACCAAGGGTTTGATGATGCCGCGACGGAAGCGCACGCGGGCGAAAGATCACCGCTGCCGCATCGCCGCGGAACGACGAATCAACGAAGAACAACGTGCCCAGGAGCTACTCACCAAGCAACGCCGAAAACGCGCTGCGGGTGAAAGCCCCCCGCCCTTCTGACCCGCCGGCCTACCCGAGCAGGGCGCGGACGATGCCATCGGCCAGCAGCCGTCCCCGGTCGGTGAGCACCAGGCGTTCACCCTCGCGCGCCAGCAAACCGTCCTGGACAGCGACGGCGGCGCGCTCGCGCTCGGCCTCGTCCAGCAGTTCCAGTGGCAGCCCCTGACGCAGCCGGATACTCAGCAGCACGTCCTCGGTGTGGCGGCTCGCGGCATCCAGCTGCTCGAAACCGGCCACCGGCAGACTCGCGTCGCCCAGGATCTGCGCATAAGCGTTGGGGTGCTTGACATTCCACCAGCGTGTCGCACCCACGAAGCTGTGCGCCCCCGGACCGGCACCCCACCACTGTCCGCCGTCCCAGTAGCCCACGTTGTGTCGGCACTGCCCGCCCGCACGGCTCCAATTCGATACCTCGTACCAGTCGAAGCCGGCCGCCGACAGCCGCTCATCGACCAGCTCGTAACGATGCGCCAGCACGTCGTCATCGGGAGCGGCGAGTTCGCCACGCCGGACCCGGCGCGCCAACGCGGTGCCCTCCTCGACGACTAAGGCGTAGGCGGACACGTGATCGACGCCGGTGTCGACCGCTGTGTCGACCGAACGCAGTAGGTCGTCGTCAGACTCCCCGGGGGTGCCGTAGATGAGGTCGAGGCTGACGTGTTCGAATCCTTCGGCAAGCGCCTCCCGGGCCGCCGCCGCCGACCGGTTCGGCGTGTGGATCCGGTCTAGAACGCCCAGCACCCGCGGTGACACCGACTGCATGCCCAGCGACACCCTCGTATAGCCCGCCGCGCGGGCGGCTGCGAAAAAGTCCGGCCACGCCGACTCCGGGTTGGCCTCCGTGGTGACCTCGGCGTCGGACGCCAGCTCGAAGTTGTCGCGTACCGCATCCAGTACCGTGGCCACTCGCGCACCGCCCAACAGCGACGGCGTCCCACCCCCGACGAACACCGTTTGCACCGTCGGTGCGCCCAACCGGGCGGCCGCCAGTTCCAGCTCCGACCGCAGCACCCGCAGCCATGCGTCGGGGTTGACGCCGCCCAACTCGGCCGGGGTATAGGTGTTGAAGTCGCAGTAGCCGCAGCGGGTTATGCAGAACGGCACATGCACGTAGATGCCGAACGGCCCGTCAGGGCTCAACTGGAGATCGGGAAGGCCGACCGCCGGGGAGGATGCCGTCACGCCATCTCAATATTCCCGAGTACCGGCGCAACCTCCAGCGCTCCCCGCCGCGAACCACAGCCAGTGGGTGTTGGCAGCGGATTCTCGGACCCCATTGGGCCAGGTCTCAGGCTGGTCAGGTAGTTTTGCTCACCGTGAGGAAAATTCCCCCCTGGTAGTAACGCCTTGCGACATCCGTGGCACAATGGTCATGTGATCGTCGCCCACCGCAGCCATTACCGCATTGCGTTGGTGACGCGTCGGCATGTCGACCTCAAGCGTGTCTGCAGCTGTCGCTGTCTGGCTTGATCTCGTAGACCCGCCCACCTGAGTTCAGCTGGCCTCCGGATCTGCGCCGCCGGGACAGCCACCGGTGATTTGCGCGGTCCCAGCCGGCTGCTCCACAAAGGAGATTGCCGAATGACGTCCCCCCGCCCCGCCAAGAGTCGCAGCGAAGGCCAGTGGGCGCTCGGTGAGCGCGAGCCGCTCAACGCCAACGAGAAGTTAAAGCAGGATGACGACGCGCTCAACGTGCGCGACCGAATCCTCAACCATTACTCCAAAGCAGGCTTCGACAGCATCGACAAGGACGACCTGCGTGGCCGGATGCGCTGGATGGGGCTCTACACCCAGCGTGAACAGGGCTACGACGGCAGCTTCACCGGCGACGAGAACCTCGATCTGCTCGAAGCCAAATACTTCATGATGCGGGTGCGTTGCGACGGCGGGGCACTGTCCACCGCGGCGCTGCGCACCCTGGGCCAGCTTTCCACCGAGTTCGCCCGGGACACCGCCGACATCTCCGACCGGGAAAACGTGCAGTACCACTGGATACAGATCGAGGATGTGCCCGAGATCTGGGAGCGGCTGGCCGCAGTGGGGCTGCAGACCACCGAGGCGTGCGGCGACTGCCCTCGGGTGGTGCTGGGCTCCCCGCTGGCCGGTGAGTCGCTCGACGAGGTTCTCGATCCGACCTGGGCGATCGACGAGATCGTCCGCCGCTACATCGGCAATCCGGAGTTCTCCAACCTGCCGCGCAAGTACAAGACTGCGGTGTCGGGTCTGCAGGACGTCGCCCACGAGATCAACGACATCGCGTTCATCGGCGTCCACCATCCCGAGCACGGTCCCGGGCTGGATTTGTGGGTGGGCGGCGGCCTGTCCACCAACCCGATGCTGGCTCAACGGGTTGGTGCGTGGGTGCCGCTCGAGGAGGTCCCCGACGTCTGGGAGGCTGTCACGTCGCTGTTCCGTGACTACGGCTACCGGCGACTACGGGCGAAGGCCCGGCTGAAGTTCCTCATCAAGGACTGGGGCATCGAGAAGTTCCGCGAGGTGCTCGAAACCGAATACCTCAAACGGAAACTCATTGACGGTCCAGCCCCCGAACCCGTCGCGCACCCGATCGACCACGTCGGTGTGCAGCGGCTGAAGAACGGGCGCAATGCCGTCGGGGTCGCACCGATCGCCGGGCGGGTGTCGGGCACGATCTTGTCCGCGGTGGCCGACTTGGCCGAGCAGGCCGGGTCGGAGCGGATTCGATTCACGCCGTACCAGAAGCTGATCATTCTCGACGTTGCCGACGACAAGCTTGACGAGCTGATCACCGGTCTGGACGCGCTTGGGCTGCCGTCACGACCGTCGCGGTGGCGCCGAAATCTGATGGCTTGCACGGGTATCGAATTCTGCAAGCTGTCGTTCGCCGACACTCGGGTGCGCTCGCAGGCGCTGGTTCCCGAGCTGGAACGCCGGCTCGATGACATCAACGGCCAACTCGACGTACCCGTCACTGTCAACATCAACGGCTGCCCCAACTCGTGTGCCCGCATCCAGATCGCCGACATCGGCTTCAAGGGCCAAATGGTCGACGACGGCGACGGCAACTCGGTCGAGGGATTCCAGGTGCACCTGGGCGGCAGCCTCGGCGTCGACAGCGGTTTTGGCCGAAAACTGCGTCAGCACAAGGTCACCAGCGACGAGCTCGGCGATTACATCGACCGAGTGGTGCGCAACTTTATCAAGCACCGTGATGCGGGCGAACGCTTCGCGAATTGGGCGGTACGCGCCGACGAGGCAGAACTGCGATGAGCGAGGAGGCGAACGGCTTGAGAGAGGCCGAACTGCGGGAACTGGCCGAACGGGGCGCCGCGGAGTTGAAGGGTGCCAGCGCCAACGACTTGCTGCGCTGGACCGACGAGAACTTCGGCGGGGTCCGGGGACCTCGGTCTTCGGCGACCTGCAACTACATAGTGGCCTCGAATATGCAGGACGCCGTGCTCGTCGATCTGGCGGCGAAGGTACGCCCGGGTGTCCCAGTGATGTTCTTGGACACCGGGTATCACTTCGTGGAAACGATCGGTACCCGCGACGCGATCGAGGCGGTCTACGACGTCCGCGTGCTCAACGTCACGCCCGAGCAGACAGTCGCACAGCAGGACGACCTGCTGGGCAAAGATCTGTTCGCCCGTCAGCCCAACGAGTGCTGCCGGCTACGCAAGGTCGCCCCGTTGTCCAAAGCGCTGCGCGGCTACTCCGCGTGGGTCACCGGCCTGCGCCGCGTCGAGTCGCCGACTCGCGCCAACACCCCGCTGATCAGCTTCGACGAGGCGTTCGGTTTGGTGAAGATCAACCCCTTGGCGGCGTGGAGCGACGAGGACATGCAGGCCTACATCGATGAAAACGATGTGCTGGTCAATCCGCTTGTCTACGAAGGCTATCCGTCGATTGGCTGCGCCCCTTGCACCGCGAAGCCGGTCGAGGGCGCCGATCCACGTAGCGGGCGCTGGCAAGGACTGTCAAAGACCGAATGCGGGTTGCACGCCTCGTGACGCGCCGGCGACAATGCAGAGCGAAGCCATGAGGTGGGGGCACCTCCCGCTTGCGGGGGCGAGCGGCGCAATATGACCGCGTTGGTGCTGGCCGCACACGGCAGCGCAGATCCACGGTCGGCGGCCAATGCGCACGCCGTCGCGGGTCGACTTCGCGCCGTGCGGCCGGGCCTCGACGTGCGAGTCGCGTTCTGCGAGCTGAACACGCCGCGCCTAGCTGACGTACTCACACCTGACGCGGTGGTCGCTCCCCTACTGCTGGCCGACGCCTACCACGCCCGCATCGACATCCCACGACAGATCGCCGGCTGCGGTGTCACCGTGCGACAGGCCGGTGTGCTCGGTGAGGACGACCGACTGGTCACCGTCCTGCATGAGCGGCTGGCCGCGCTGGGAGTCAGCACGCTCGACCAGCAGTTGGGTGTGCTGGCGGTGGCGATCGGATCGACGCATGCCGAGGCTAACGCCCGCACCGCTCAGGTCGCGCGCAAGCTGATCGCGGGGACTCAGTGGCGTTGTGTGACAACCGCGTTCGCCACCGGGTCAGGGCCGTCGCCGGCCGAGGCCGCTAACCGGTTGCGCCGCCGCGGGGCCCGCCGCGTCGTGATTGCACCGTGGTTCCTGGCGCCCGGGCGGCTGACGGATCGGGTAGCGAAATACGCTGCAGCGGAAGGAATTCCGATAGCAGCACCGCTCGGTGCGCACAGGTTGGTGGCCGAGACTGTGCTGGATCGCTTTGATGCGGCGGTAGCCGAGTCCGTCGCCGCCTGAGCAAACGAGGCGCTCAAGCCGAACCCAGCTTCACCCCATCCGTATGTGCGTCGGCTTCAGCGTCGTTACCCGCCAGTGCTTCTTCGGGGATCGGCGGCACCCGGGTGGCACGCACGTACACGGTGTCCCCTGCCTTCAGGCCCAGCGCTTCGGCATCGCCGCGGGTGATCTGAGCGATGAACGGCCCGCCGGTGGCGGCGTTGGTCAACTCCACGCGCACCTCAAAGCCCAGCATCACGATGCGGTCGATGGTCGCCCGGACCACGGCGGCGGACGCGGCGGTGCCCTCGTCGGAAGCGATCGTCATATCGGGACTGCGGCCGACCCGGATGTCGTGCGGTCGGACCAGAGCGCCGTTCAGCGAGGAGACTGCGCCCAGAAAAGACATCACAAAGGCATTCGCCGGCGTGTCGTAGACCGCGCTGGGAGATCCCACTTGTTCGATACGACCATCTTTGAGCACGGCAATTCGGTCTGCCACATCCAGCGCCTCCGCCTGGTCGTGAGTGACCAGCACCGTAGTGACATGCACCTCGTCGTGCAACCGGCGCAGCCACGCCCGCAGATCCTCGCGCACCTTGGCGTCTAGCGCACCGAATGGTTCGTCGAGCAGTAACACATGCGGGTCGACCGCCAGCGCGCGCGCAAGTGCCATGCGCTGGCGCTGACCGCCGGAAAGTTGGCTGGGATAACGGCTTTGGAATCCACTGAGCCCCACCACCTCGAGCAGGTGGTCGACCTTCTCGGCGATCTCGGCCTTCGGCCGCCGCCGAATCTTCAGGCCGAAGGCCACGTTATCGCGGACGGTCATATGCTTGAAGGCGGCGTAATGCTGGAACACGAAGCCGATTTCGCGCCGCTGCGGCGGTACCCGGGTGACATCGCGGCCGTTGATCGTGATGGTCCCGGTGTCGGGCTGATCGAGTCCGGCGATAGCGCGCAAGAGCGTCGACTTGCCCGAACCGCTGGGTCCCAACAACGCCGTCAACGAGCCGGTGGGCACGTCAAAGTCGACGTTGTCCAGTGCGACGAAGTCGCCGTAGCGCTTGTTGGCGCCCCGCACGACGATCGCGTTAGTCATATGCGCCACTCCTTCCTGTCACGCCTGCTTGGTGGCTCGTTGACGACGAGCGTCGAGAATCACCTGAACGATCAGAACCACCACGGATACCGCCATCAGCAGCGTCGAAAGGGCGTACGCCCCATACTCGGCGCCGCGGTTGTAGCGATCGGATACCAGCAGCGTCAACGTCTGGGACTGCCCCGGCAGGTTCGACGACACCATGATGACCGCGCCGTATTCACCGAGGGTGCGGGCGATGGTCAACACGATCCCGTAGGTCAGACCCCACCGGATCGAGGGCAGTGTGATCCGCCAAAACGTCTGCCACGAACCGGAGCCCAGCGTTGCCGCCGCCTGCTCCTGATCGTTGCCCAGTTCGTGCAGCACCGGCTCGACCTCTCGCACCACAAACGGCAGCGTGGCGAAGACGCTGGCGAGCACGATGCCCGGGAAGCCGAAGATGATCTTGAACCCGAAGTCCTTCTCGACGAAGCCCAGCAGCCCCGCCGAACCCCACAACACGATCAACGCCACGCCCACCACGACCGGCGAGACCGCGAATGGCAGATCGATGATCACCTGCAGCACACCCTTGCCGCGGAACCGGTTGCGCGCCAGCATCAGTGCGACCGGGATACCGAAGACCACGTTGAGCGGGACAACGATCGCCACCACCAGCAGCGACAAGTTCAGCGCCGACACTGCCGCCGGGGTGCTGACCCAGGCGAAGAATTGGCCGAAACCGGGCGCGAACGTCCGCCACAAGATCAGCCCAACCGGGACGACGAGCAACACCGACACATAAGCCAGGGCAAGAAAGCGAAGAAGGTAACGGACCCGCGGCGACAATTTCATGCGCCGCTCGCCCCCGCAAGCGGGTGGGGGTACCCCCAGCCGCGCAGCGGCGAGGGGGCGTGCCCCCACCTCATCGCTTCGCTCTGCATCGTCGCTGGCGGTGTCATGCCGACAATTCCTCACGCTTAGCCGCGCGCGATCCGATGGTACGCAGAACAAAGAGTACGACGAACGAGATAACCAGCAGCACAATCGATATCGCGGCGGCGCCGGTGCGGTCGTCATTTTCGATCAGGGTCCGGATCCACTGTGAGGACACTTCGGTCTTACCGGGCACCGCCCCGCCGATGAGTACCACCGACCCGAATTCGCCGATGGCCCGCGCAAACGTCAGCCCCGCACCGGTCAACAAAACGGGAGTCAGCGAGGGCAGCACGACAGTTGTGAAGATTGTCGTGTTTTTTGCGCCCAGCGAGGCGGCCGCCTCCTCGGTCTCATGGTCAATTTCAAGCAATACCGGCTGGACGGCCCGCACCACGAACGGCAGCGTGACGAACGCAAGCGCCACACCCACACCCCATCCGGTGTGCTGCAGGTGCAGGCCGACGGGACTGTTTTTCCCGTAGAGCGCCAGCAATACCAGGCTGGCAACAATCGTGGGCAACGCGAACGGCAGATCGATGATCACGTCGACGAGCCGTTTTCCCGGGAAGTCGTCACGTACCAGCACCCAGGCGATCAGCAGGCCGAAAATCATGTTGAGCACGGTGATGCCCGCGGAGATGGTCAGCGTCACCCGGAATGACTCGAGCGCGGCATTCGAGGTGACCGCGAGCCGGAACGCTTGCCAGCCGCCGCCGACAGATTGCCATGCGATCGCGGCCAACGGCAGCAGCACGATCACCGAAAGCCACACGACCGCAACGCCCACGCGCAATGACGTGCCGCTACCGCGTAACCGGTTGCGGTTCGGCGCTTTATCGCCGCGAGCGGGCCCGGTGACCTCGCGTGCTATCGCCGTCGTCATCCGGTGGCCTGCGTGTAGATCTTGGTGATGCTGCCCGATTTCTTGTCGAACAGCTGCGCGTCCACGGCGGGCCAACCGCCGATATCGGCGATCGTCCACAGCTTGGCCGGCGTCGGAAATTGGCCACGGACATCGGCGGCGATCGCGGGATCGACCGGACGGAATCCGGCAGCCGCCCATACCTTTTGGGCCTGCGCGGTGTACTGGAAGTTCTTGAATGCTACGGCGGCATTCAGGTGGGAGCTGGTGGTCACCACCGCGACCGGGTTTTCGATCTTGATCGTCTGTGGGGGGTTGACGTGGGTGATCGGCTTACCTTGGCGTTCGGTTGCGATCGCCTCGTTCTCGTAACTGATCAAGACGTCGCCGCTGCCCTGAACGAAGACATCGGTGGCTTCGCGTCCCGATCCCGGGCGCAGTTTGACGTGCTGGCTGACCAGCTTGTTGATGAAGTCGAGGCCCGCTTGCGGGTCGTGGCCGCCGCTGCTCTTGACGGCGTACGGAGCGAGCAGATTCCACTTCGCCGAGCCCGAACTCAGCGGGCTGGGCGTGATGACTTCCACCCCGGGCCGCAGTAGGTCGTCCCAGTCCTTGATGTTCTTCGGGTTGCCGGGTCGAACCACCAGGGTCACGACCGATCCGAACGGAATGCCTTTGGTGGCGTCTTTGTCCCAGTCTTTGGAGACTTTGCCGGCCTTGACCAGACGCGCGATATCGGGCTCGACGGAGAAGTTGACGATGTCGGCGGGCTTGCCGTCGACGACGCCGCGTGACTGGTCACCTGAGGCGCCGTACGACGCGATCACCTGCACGCCCTTGCCTTCCTGCGAGGCGTAGAACGCCGGAATCACCTTGCTCCAACCGGGTTCGGGTACCGAATAGGCGACCAGCGTAATGCTGGTGTTCGCGCCGGCGGGCCCGCCACCGCCGACAACGTCACTGGCGCCGCCGTGACACGCCACGATCATGCTCGTGGCGAGCGTCAACGCGACAGCATGCCGCCACCCCACGGCAGCTCTGACGTCGTCGAACAATAGACCGACCTTTCGGAGTGGGCTTGCCGGCTGACCAATCCCGTCGCGAAGGAACGGTGAGTTTCAGCGCGCGGGCAGAAGGTCAGCAACAACAATGCACGTCAGCAACAGCGCAATCGCCCACGGCAATGAGCGCCAAGACATGGCACTCCGTGTTGCCGGACGCTGCGTGCATGGGCGAAGAATAACAGAGTCCGCCGCAGCCGCGACCTGGGCTGATGCAGGTCAGCGGCTCAGCAACCAGGCGACGATCACCAGCACCACCAGCGCGACCAGCACCAACGTGACCTGTGATCGCGGCATACCCGTCTTCCGGCTCATCCGGGTTCTTCGTCGCTGTGCCGGATACGGCGCATGACCCGAATACCGCGACCCAGCAGTGCGTCCAGCGCTACCGCGATGGCGTAGGCCAGCGCCAGCACGACCGGCATCACCACGATGGTCTGCAATACGAACCCCAGCCCCGACAGCCACAACTCGACGCCGTCCCACCAACTGAGGATCCCGTTCACCGGGCTCACCCTATTCCGCACGGCCAACGAAACCAACATGCCAAGATCGCCGCAGGCCGACGCAACGGTAGACGCCGGGCAGGTCGGCCCATCATGATGTCGGGATGGTTCTTCATGCGCAGCCTGCCGATTGGGCCGCGAACGGTACAGACTCCGCGGCGTTCGCAATCGCGGCGCCGGCGGCGTTTCCGTCCAACGGGTCGCTGCGCAACCCGTTCCCACCGATCGCCGATTACGCGTTTCTGTCCGACTGCGAGACCACCTGCCTGATCTCGCCGGCGGGCTCTGTGGAGTGGCTGTGCGTGCCGCGCCCCGATTCGCCGAGCGTGTTCGGAGCAATCCTGGATCGCAGCGCCGGCCATTTTCGGCTGGGCCCGTATGGCGTTTCGGTGCCCTCGGCGCGCCGCTATCTGCCCGGCAGCCTGATCATGGAGACCACCTGGCAAACCCCCACCGGCTGGGTGATCGTTCGCGACGCGCTGGTGATGGGACCCTGGCATGACGTCGAGCGGAGGTCTCGGACGCACCGCCGCACCCCGATGGACTGGGACGCCGAGCACATCTTGCTGCGCACCATCCGATGCGTTAGCGGGACAATCGAACTGGTGATGAGTTGCGAGCCGGCTTTCGACTACCACCGCGTCGGCGCTGTATGGGAATACTCGGCCAACGGTTACGGCGAAGCGATCGCCCGCGGCACCAGCGATCCGGATGACAACCCGACGTTGCGATTGACCACCAACCTGCGGATCGGTCTGGAGGGCAGAGAAGCACGCGCGCGCACCCGAATGAAAGAAGGCGACAACGCCTTCGTTGCGTTGAGTTGGTCCAAGCACCCCGCGCCGCAGACCTTCGAAGAAGCTGCCGACAAAATGTGGAACACCGCCGAGTGTTGGCGGCAGTGGATCAATATCGGCAACTTCCCCGACCACCCATGGCGGGCGTATCTACAACGCAGCGCGCTGACGCTGAAAGGGCTGACGTATTCGCCTACCGGCGCGCTGCTGGCGGCAAGCACCACATCGCTACCCGAAACGCCGCAGGGAGAGCGCAATTGGGACTACCGCTATGCGTGGGTGCGGGACTCGACGTTCGCGTTGTGGGGGCTCTACACGCTGGGGCTCGATCGCGAGGCTGACGATTTCTTCTCCTTCATCGCCGACGTTTCTGGTGCCAACAACGGCCAAAGCCAACTACTTCAGGTGATGTATGGCGTGGGCGGGGAACACCGGCTCGTCGAAGAGGAGCTACCGCACCTGTCCGGCTACGACCATGCCCGGCCGGTACGCATCGGCAACGGCGCCTATAACCAGAACCAGCACGACATCTGGGGTGCCATCCTCGATTCGTTCTATCTGCACGCCAAGTCGCGCGACCAGGTTCCGGACTCGCTGTGGCCGGTACTGAAGACCCAGGTGGAAGAGGCCATCAAGCATTGGCGCGAGCCCGACCGCGGAATCTGGGAGGTGCGCGGGGAACCTCAGCACTTCACGTCGTCGAAGATCATGTGCTGGGTGGCGCTTGACCGCGGGTCGAAACTGGCTGAGCGGCAAGGTGAAACGGACTACGCACACAAGTGGCGGATGATCGCCGACGAGATCAAGGCCGACATTTTGGAAAACGGGGTGAACTCGCGGGGCGTGTTCACCCAGCGCTACGGCAGCGACGCGCTGGACGCCTCGCTGCTGCAAGTGGTGTTGACTCGGTTCCTACCGCCAGACGACCCGCGGGTACGGGCCACCGTCCTCGCGATCGCCGACGAACTCACCGATCAGGGTCTGGTGCTGCGCTACCGCGTCGAGGAGACCGACGACGGGCTTGTCGGCGAGGAAGGCACCTTCACCATCTGCTCGTTCTGGCTGGTTTCGGCTCTGGTCGAGATCGGCGAGGTCAGCCGCGCCAAACATCTCTGCGAGCGGCTGCTGTCGTTCGCCAGCCCGCTGCACCTCTACGCCGAGGAAATCGAGCCGGCCACCGGCCGACATCTCGGGAACTTCCCACAGGCTTTCACTCACCTGGCACTGATCAACGCCGTGGTGCACGTGATTCGCGCCGAAGAAGAAGCCGACAGCACCGGGGTGTTTCAGCCCGCCAACGCGCCCATCTAGGGCGTGTGTGCCCGGTCAGCTCACCTCGCTGACCTTGTCCATCATCGCGTGGGCGATGTCGATAGCGCTGGTGTCCGGGTTGGCCGATCCCGGATCCGAAGAGCGCCGGTCGCCAAAGAAGACCACCTGAACCTCAACCAAGCAGTTCAACCGCACACCGATGGCACGCGCCTGCGGTGTGGGCCGCAGCGGCGGCATATTGGGTAGTACCGAGGTCGCGGTATTAGTAGCCGCGACAACGGTATCGGCAACACGGATATCGCTGATGGCGTTCGTCGTGGTGATCGGGCCGTTTTGTTCAGTCGTCGTCGTGGCGTTGCACTGCTGCCACTGCTTCGAGAACTTCGCGAACAGCGCCTCGGCCTGAGCGGCCGTGGGCAAGGTGACAACGCCCTCGATCACGCTGATCACTTGGGCCGGGTCACCGTTGTTCCACCACGACTCCGACGCCACGTCCTGGACATCGGCGGACTCGTAGACGCTTTTCTGCAGCATCGCCGTCACCCCCAGGCACCCGCCTGGAGGAAGCTGACTGTAAAGCTTGTCAGGGCCGCCGAACACGGGCGGCATACGGCCTACGAAGGGCTGGTCGAGCATCCGTGACAGCGCACCGTCGTCGAGTAGCACCTGCCGGACGGTATGGCCGGTCAGCGGTCGAGGCTTCAGGTTCGGAGCCGGCTTCGGCGTGCCACTGACCGCCGGACCGCAGCCCACCGCCAGCGCGGCGACCACCGCGCACGCCGTCGCAGGCCCGACTATCCGCATGGCTACTTTTTGCCTTTGTCCCCCGCGGCGTCCGTGGACAGCGCGGCGACGAACGCCTCCTGCGGCACGTCGACCCGCCCGATCGTCTTCATCCGCTTTTTGCCTTCCTTCTGCTTCTCGAGCAGCTTGCGCTTGCGGGTGATGTCACCGCCGTAGCACTTGGACAGCACGTCCTTGCGGATCGCGCGAATATTCTCCCGCGCAATGATTTTGGATCCGATCGCGGCCTGCACCGGCACCTCGAACTGCTGGCGCGGAATGAGCTCTTTGAGCCTGGCGGTCATCTTGTTGCCGTAAGCGGCGGCCGCGTCCTTGTGCACGATGGCGCTGAACGCATCGACGGCCTCGCCCTGCAGCAGGATGTCGACCTTGACCAGTGCGGCCTCCTGCTCGCCGGCTTCTTCGTAATCGAGGCTGGCGTAGCCGCGAGTGCGCGATTTCAGCGAGTCGAAGAAGTCGAAGATGATCTCGCCCAGCGGCATGGTGTAGCGCAGTTCGACCCGCTCCGGCGACAGATAGTCCATGCCGCCCAGTTCCCCGCGCCTCGACTGGCACAGCTCCATGATGGTGCCGATGAATTCGCTGGGCGCGATGACGGTGGTTTTGACGACGGGCTCATAGACCGTGCCGACCTTGCCGGACGGCCAGTCGGACGGGTTGGTTACCACAACCTGCGTGCCGTCGTCTTTCACCACGCGGTAGACCACGTTGGGTGAGGTCGAAATCAGGTCGAGGTCGAATTCGCGTTCCAGGCGCTCGCGGGTGATCTCCATGTGCAGCAGTCCCAGAAAGCCGCAGCGGAACCCGAAGCCCAGCGCGACCGAGGTTTCCGGCTCGTAGGTGAGCGCGGCATCGTTGAGTTGGAGCCGCTCCAACGCGTCGCGCAGGTCCGGGTAGTCGGAGCCGTCGACGGGATACAACCCCGAGTACACCATCGGCTTGGGTTCGCGATACCCGGTCAGCGGATCGGTGGCGCCGTGACGCGCGGTCGTGACGGTGTCGCCGACCTTGGACTGGCGGACGTCTTTCACACCGGTGATCAGATAACCGACCTCCCCCACGCCGAGGCCGGCGGTGGCCTTCGGCTCGGGCGAGACGATGCCCACTTCCAGTAGCTCGTGGGTGGAGCCGGTGGACATCATCGTGATCTTCTCGCGCGGGGTGATCTTGCCGTCGATCACCCGGACGTAGGTGACCACACCGCGGTAGATGTCGTAGACGGAGTCGAAAATCATTGCGCGAGTGGGGCCTTGGGAATCCCCCTGCGGCGGGGGCACTTGCTTGACGACCTCGTCGAGCAGTTCGGTCACGCCTTCTCCGGTCTTGCCGGACACCCGAAGTACATCGTCTGGCTCGCAGCCGATGATGTGCGCGATCTCAGCGGCGTACCGATCCGGGTCAGCCGCGGGAAGGTCGATCTTGTTGAGCACCGGAATGATCGCCATGTCACGGTCCAGCGCCAGGTACAGGTTGGCCAACGTCTGCGCCTCGATGCCCTGCGCTGCGTCGACCAACAGCACGGCCCCCTCACAGGCCGCCAGGGCGCGGGATACCTCATAGGTGAAGTCGACATGGCCCGGGGTGTCGATCAGATGCAGGACATGTTCTTCTCCTGCGTTTTCGCCGGCCGATACCGTCCAGGGCAGGCGCACGTTTTGCGCCTTGATCGTGATTCCGCGTTCCCGCTCGATATCCATCCGGTCGAGATACTGAGCGCGCATCGACCGCTCGTCGACGACGCCGGTGAGCTGCAACATCCGATCCGCCAGCGTGGACTTGCCGTGGTCGATATGGGCGATGATGCAGAAGTTCCGAATCTGCGCCGGCGCGGTGAAGGTCTGGTCGGCGAAACTGCTGATGGGAATCTCCTGGTGAAGCCGGGCTTAGGCGCTTCCAGGGTATCGGCGGACGGGCGCTGCAGCACAATCGCGGTCGGAGCGGGGTCTCGGTCAATCCCACCCGGCCGACCAAAACGAACCTCCCGGGGCGATCCTCCGGGGGGTTCGTTTCTGAGCGAGAACTAGGTTGCCGGGAAGATGCCGAAGTACCCGAGCAGATCGCCCAGACCCTGGTCGAAGAACGTCGTGAAGGCTCCCGAGACGGTGCCGGTATCCAACGCTTCGGTGATGGTCGTCGACGATCCGAGCAGGTCGGCGGCGGGTGCCAACTCACCACCGTTCAGCTGCGAGTACGCCTCAATGTTGTAGGCGTCGTCGAACTCGACCAACGAGCCATTGGACACGTCGTAGGCACCCGGGACAGCTGAGGGGTCAGCCGCGGCCGGGTCTATTCCGTAGAGGACGGAGTCGAGGGGAGTTGTGCCCGACACTGGTGCGTCCGCCGCCAGGATGGTGTCGAACGAGCCCGTGTGATACACGACGTCGGCGTAGTTACCGGTGAGAAAAGTGTCGACCTGAAAGGTATCGTTCGCCGACGAAATCTCGTTCGCGAGAGTGGTGGTCAGGTCGTCCGCGGACGCAAGCGGCGCGAACGCCAGTGCCGCCCCGACCGCGAAGCCGCCGACTACGGCGATTTTGCGAATGTCCATAGTCATGCCTTTCGCGATCTCCGCCGGCGATCGTTTACGTACCGCCGGAGGTCCCCCAGCAAAGCCGCTAAAAACCTGAGAGGAGCCTCACAAACAACTATGTTTGAGTTAAGTTTTTTTCCCTCGGCAGATTTTAAGTCGCACGTCAACCTGGGGAAATTCCCTAATTTTGGTTTGAAGCCGCGATGGTCCCCGTAAGCGGCACAACCATGCCGGGCGGTCTTATGCTGCGAACATGGCGTCACAGTGGAGGACGTTGCAGCGGCTGGCGGAAAATCTGGTGGACTTGACCGCCAGCGAGGTCCCCAAGTTGATTCGGCAACTGCAGCAGTCGCCGTCTGTTCAGCGGGGCATCAAGATCGGTTTGGATGTGATCGTCGGCAGCCTGTCCGAACCGCCCGCCGAGATCACCGCCGGTCGGCCCGTCACCAGCAGCACCGTGCCCACCGCGCATCGGGCCCGCAGGCTGGTCTATTCACCCAAGTTGGACGGTCGCGCCGATCCGGGCGAAATCGTGTGGACGTGGGTGACCTACGAGGAGGACCCCACCCGCGGCAAGGACCGCCCGGTGCTGGTCGTGGGCCGCGACCGCGCCACGCTGCTCGGGTTGATGATGTCCAGTCAGGAGAGACACGCTGCCGACCGATCCTGGGTGGGCATCGGCAACGGCAGCTGGGATGACGGCGGCAGGCCCAGTTGGGTGCGGCTGGACCGCGTGCTCGACGTCCCTGAAGAGGGCATTCGCCGCGAGGGTGCGATCCTGGATCGCGCCATCTTCGATCTCGTGGCAGCCCGGCTGCGCCGCGACTACTCCTGGAGCTGAGTCACGTTCCGGCCGGTCGAAGGGCCGCGGTCAACCCTGGGTGATGTAGGACTGGAGTTGCTCGTGCTCGCTTTCCAGCTCCTGCATCCGCGTTTTCACGACGTCGCCGATGCTGACGATTCCGATCAGCTTCCCGTCGTCGAGCACCGGCACATGCCGCACCCGGTTGTCGGTCATCAGCATCGAGATGCTGTCCACCGTGTCGGACTTGCTACAGGTCGATAACACCGCTGTCATGATTTCTTCGACCGGGCGCGAGAGCACCGACGCCCCATGGGCGTGCAGCTGGCGCACCACGTCGCGCTCGGAGACGATGCCCCGAACACCGTCGGGTCCGAGGACCACCATGGCACCGATGTTGTGACCGGCAAGCCCGGCGAGCAGCTCAGCCACGGTTGCTTCAGGGTTGATGGTGACCACCGAGCCACCTTTGTTCCGTAATACATCTGCGATCCGCATCAAGGCCCTCCCGCCGATTGTGATCGGGTTCACACTAGGCTACGGCGAGATCGAGGATCGTGAAAGCTCCTAATCGCATATCGGCCCGCCGGCGCTCACCAGCCCGGCCCAGGCCGGCGGTGTCAGGCCAGCCGGGTGATTTCGACGACGACATCAAGGTCGGTGGCGCCCTGCCCGTGGTAGATACCCTTCAGCGGCGACACGTCGGAGTAATCCCGGCCGACGCCGACGCTGATGTACTGCTCGTTGATCTCGCTGTCGTTGGTGGGGTCGAGATCCCACCAGCTTCCGGTCCATGCCTGCAACCAGGCATGGCTTTGCCCGTCGACAGTCTCACCGATCACTGCGTCGTCGCTGGGATGGTGGTATCCGGACACATACCGCGCCGGGATTCCCATGCCGCGCAACACCATCAGCGACAAGTGAACGAAGTCTTGGCAGACGCCTTTGCCCTGGCGCAGCGCATCCAGACCCGACGAACGCACCCCGGTGGTACCCAGGACATAGTCCAGTTCGCTGCGAACCCACTCTGCGGCCGCGTAGACCGCGTCGGCGGGTTCGTGATCCTTGGCGATCCGCCTGCCCACTGCCGCAATGCGTTTACTGTCCGGCGCGTACTCGGTCGGACGAAGCACCTCGTCGAACCGATCGACCACTGTCTCGGTGTGCAGATCCGACCAGCCAAGCTTGTCGGCCGGAGGCTCGGGCCGGTCGGTCTCCACCACCGACGAGGACGTCACGGTCAGTTCGGTGTGCGGCGCATGCAAGTCGAATGCCGTCACCGCGGTGCCCCAGTAATCGATGTAGCGATACGACCGGGTCGCCGGAACGGTTTCGACGCGGTTGAGAACGACGTTCTGCCGGGAGTCCGACCTCGGTGTCAGCCGAGCCTCGTTGTAGGAGGCCGTCGCCGGCGACGGATAGGCATAGCCGGTCGCGTGCAGCAACCGCATGCGCCACATCAGTTCTTCCTCTGTTTGGCCGGCAGCGGGTCGCGCTGGCCGGCATCAGACCAGGCAACCCAAGGTACGACGTGAAAGTATTGCGCTGCCAACGCTTCCGAGACGTCGTGGCACGACTTCTGCAGGCCGGCCAGCCGCATTTCCAGCGATTCGAGCAACACTCCGGGCCGCACGAATTCGAGTTCACTACGCGCTCGCCCCAGCAGTCGCTGCGCTTCGGCGGTGGCGCCGACCCGATTGTGCGGACGGTTCAGCAGTTCGTCCAGGTTGTGCTCGGCCAGCTTCAGCGAATAGAAAATCGACCGCGGGAACAGGCGGTCGAGCAGGATGAACTCGACGACCCGATTGGCGTCCAGCACACCGCGATAGGTGCGCAGGTACGTGTCGTGTGCACCCGCGGAGCGCAGCACGGTCACCCACGCCGGAGACACCGCGCTGTCACCGACCCGCGACAGCAACATCCGCACCGTCATGTCCACACGCTCGAGCGCGCGGCCCACCATCATGAAGCGGTAACCGTCGTCGCGGGACAGCGTCGAGTCGGCAAGGCCGGCAAACATCGCGGCGCGGCCTTCTATGAACGACAAAAACTCATGTGGGCCAAGGCGTTTGGCAGCCCTCTCACGTTCACCCAGCGCGTTGAAAGTGGTGTTGAGGCACGCCCACGTCTCGGTCGAGGTCACCTCCCGGGCAGACCTCGCATTCTCCCGCGCGGCCGTGATGGCGTCGACGATGGAGCAGCCGCCCGGGGTGTTGCGGCGAAACGCCACCAGATCGGTCAGCGACCAGACGTCCAGCTCGGTGTCCGGCTCCTCAATTCCCAAGACCTGCAACAGCACTCGAGACGTGTGGTCCGGGTCGACACTGGAATCCTCCAGCAGCTGGTGCACTGTGACGTCGAGGATTCGCGCGGTGTCATCGGCGCGCTCGACGTAGCGACCGATCCAGTACAGCGCTTCGGCGTTGCGGGCGAGCATCAGCGAATCACCGCCCGCTGCTGTTGCTGTTGCTGCTGTTGCTGCTGTTGCTGCTGTTGCTGCTGTTGCTGCTGCTGTTGCTGCTGGCCTGGCCGCTGTTCCTGGCCCGCCCGCTGCTGCGACTGTCTTTGCTGCTGAGACTTTTGCTGCTGAGAGGGCTTTTCAACGTCCGTCTCGCCGTTGGTTGTGACCGGGGTGGGCAGCGCCTTCACCACTTGTGCGGCGCCGAGCTCGCGGTCGGCCGCCGAGGTGCGCGTCGCCAGCACCCAGGTGTCCTTGGATCCCCCGCCCTGGCTGGAGTTGACCACCCGCGACCCGTCGACCAGCGCCACCCGGGTCAGGCCACCGGGCAGCACCCACACGTCGTCGCCGTCGTTGACCGCGAACGGCCGCAGATCGACGTAACGCGGCGTCAGCTTGTCGCCGATCTGTGTCGGGACGGTCGACAGTTGCATCATCGGCTGCGCGATCCAGCCCCGCGGATCGTCGCGGATGCTCTTGCTGATCGCGTTCAGCTCCTTGTTGGAGGCCTCCGGGCCGAAGACGATGCCGTAGCCACCCGAGCCCTCGACCGGCTTGATCACCAATTCGCCGACCCGGTCGAGCACTTCTTCGCGCTCGTCGTCCAACCAGCACCGGAAGGTGTCCACGTTGGCCAGCAGCGGCTTCTCCCCCAGGTAGTACTCGATGATGGTCGGGACGTAGGTATAGACGAGTTTGTCGTCGCCCACCCCGTTGCCGACGGCGCTGGAGATCACCACGTTGCCCGCGCGGGCCGCGTTGAGCAGGCCGGCCACCCCCAGCACTGAATCGGGACGAAACTGCATCGGGTCCAGATAGACGTCGTCGATGCGCCGGTAGATGACGTCGACCTGGCGCTCTCCGTCGGTGGTACGCATGTAGACCTGGTTGTCGCGGCAGAACAGGTCACGCCCTTCAACCAGCTCGACACCCATCTGCCGGGCCAGCAGCGAATGCTCGAAATACGCCGAGTTGTAAACGCCGGGAGTCAGCACCACAACCGTAGGGTCGGCCTCATTGGTGGCCGCGGAATTACGCAGCGCCCGCAGCAGGTGCGCCGCGTAGTCGTCGACGGCGCGCACCCGGTGGGTGGCGAACAGGTTGGGAAAGACCCGTGCCATCGTGCGCCGGTTCTCCATCACGTAGGACACTCCCGACGGCGAACGCAGGTTGTCCTCCAGGACGCGGAAGTTTCCCTTCTCGTCGCGGATCAGGTCGATGCCTGCGACGTGTATGCGCACGCCGTTCGGCGGAACGATGCCGGCGGCCTGGCGGTGGAAATGCTCACACGAGGTGATCAGGCGGCGCGGGATGACACCGTCGTTCAGGATCTCCTGTTCCCCGTAGATGTCGTCGAGATACATCTCGAGCGCCTTCACCCGCTGGGTGATGCCGCGTTCCAGCCGAGTCCACTCGGCGGCCGAAATCACTCGCGGCACCTGGTCTAGCGGAAACGGCCGCTCCTGGCCGGATAGCGAAAACGTGATGCCCTGATCGCTGAACGCCCGGCTCAGCGCTTCGGCGCGGGCATCGAGGTCGTCGGCGTCTGACGGCGCAAGCTCGGCGTAGATGCCCTTGTAGGGACCACGGACGTTCCCCTGGCCGTCGAACATCTCGTCGAAGGCTTCCGCATAGCAGCTACCCGCGGCGTTGTAGCCGTCGAAGATGCCCTCGTAGGGCTGCGGCTGCTGTGACTTGCTGCGCTGCTGCCGCTTGGTGTCGACGGGAACGGTTCGAAGGGCCACTGTGCCATGCTGCATCACAACGTCCATCTCCGCAGGCCCAGGGTCTCCACTTTGGGGGAATGCACGACGGGCTGATACCCTGAGCAGTCGCCGCTGAAGCGTTGAGACGCTGCGGCAAACCGTGACACGACAAGCTGCTTAAATTTGCGAAGGAATTACGCGTGGCCAACATCAAGTCGCAGCAAAAGCGCAACCGAACCAACGAGCGCGCCCGACTGCGCAACAAGTCGGTGAAGTCGTCGCTTCGCACGGCTGTCCGCGCCTTCCGCCAGGCCGCCGAGGCAGGCGAGAAAGACAAAGCCGCCGAATTGCTGGTCTCCACGAGCCGCAAGCTGGACCAGGCTGCCAGCAAGGGCGTGATCCACAAGAACCAGGCGGCGAACAAGAAGTCAGCGCTGGCGCACGCCCTCCACCAGCTCTGAGAGCGGTCAGTCCGCGCCGCCCAACCGCCTCGCTCGCCCCCTCGCTGCTCCGCGGCTGGGAGGAACCCCCACCCCCGGGCCGGCCCGGCCCGCATCGTCACTTAGCGACAAGCTCGGCGACTTTTCGCACCGCTGCTTCCAGGGCGTAGTCGGCATCAGCGGCGGCGCCTTTAACGTCGGCGTTCAGCGCCGCCACCAATCTCATCGCGGTAGCCACCGAGTCGCGCGACCAGCGCCGAGCCTGTTTCTGCGCCTTTTGCACCCGCCAGGGCGGCATCCCCAATTCGGCGGCCAACCGGTAGGGGTCTCCGGACAGCGACCCCACCCGGCCGATGCTGTGCACGGCCTCGGCCAGCGCGTCGGCCAGCACCACATGCGGTTCGCCGCGCAGCATCGCCCATCGCAGCGCCTCGACGGCGCCCGCGACATCACCTACCACGGCCTTGTCGGCGATATCGAATCCTTTCACCTCTGCCCTGCCGCTGTGATAGCGCCGCACCGCGGCAACATCGACGCGCCCCCCCGTGTCGGCGACCAATTGTGAACAGGCCGAAGCGAGTTCACGCACATCGGAGCCGACCGCATCGAGCAGCGCGCTCAGCGTGTCGTCATCGACGTTGACTTTCAGCGAGCGAAATTCCTTGCGGACGAAATCCACGCGTTCGCCGGCCTTGGCGATCCGCGCGCACGGATGTACCTGTGCGCCCATCGCGCGTAGCTGAGTAGCCAGCGCCTTGGCACGCCCACCACCGGAGTGCACGACCACCAATTCGGTGCCCGGCGGCACGTCCGCGGCGGCCTTGGCGATCAACTCGGCGGCTTCTTTGCCGGCCTCACCGGCGGCTTCCAGCACGACGACGCGCTCGTCTGCGAAAAGTGACGGGCTCAGCAATTCGGCCAGCTCGTAGACATCGACGTCGCCGGCCCGCACCCGACTCACCGGGACGTCGTCGGTGCCTGCGCGCTTTCGGGCCGACCGCAGCACCTCCGCGACGGCGCGCTCGACCAGCAGCTCCTCGTCCCCCAACACCAGATGCAATGCCGAAACCTGCTGACTCACGGTTCGATCGTGTCACGTCGGGCCGACAGACCCGCCAGCCCCTAGCAGCAGACCCGACAACGACCAGGCCAGCAGCGCCCCGGCTGCCACCGCCATCCCCGCCCTAAACCACCGCCACCGCCACAGCAGCACCGCCAGCAGCCCTGCGGCGCCGACGGCCAACACACCCGAAATCCCAGCCGGTACCGGCACGCTGGCGGCGGGGACACTCGCCGCCCAATGCGCGATCCGCAACAACCACCACAGTTCGGGGCCGGTGAACCGGATCAGCAGCTGCGCCCCGGCCGGCCAGAACAGGCACAGCGCGCCTGCCGCACTACCCAACACGGTGATCGGCGCGATCAGCACCTCGACCGCGAGATTGGCCGCGGCGGACACCAGGCTTACCCGGCCCGAGATGCCGGCGATCAGCGGCGCCGTCACCAACTGCGCAGCACACGCCACGCAGATGGCGTCGGCCAGCGGCTTGGGCCAACCGCCCGCCGCTAGACGTCGCGACCAGATCGGCGCGATGACCACCAGCGCCGCCGTCGCCACCACCGACAAAGCCAGGCCCACATCGACGGCCAACTGGGGCGCAACGATCATCAAGAGCAACACGGTGGCCGACAGAGCCGGAATCGCCTGCCGGCGCCGCGACGACAGCACGCCCATGAGCGCAATCGCGCCCATCACGGCCGCGCGCAACACACTGGCCGTGGGCTGCACCACGATGACGAACAGGACCAGGGCCAGACCGGCCAACCCGACCGCGGCCCGCGGGCCGATCAGCCGCGACGAAAACAGCACCGCTCCGCAGACGATCGTGACATTGGCCCCAGATACCGCGGTGAGGTGCGTCAAACCCGCCGTGCGGAACTCTTGGCTGGTCACCGGGGTCACCGTTGACGTGTCGCCGAGGACCAGCGCCGGCAGCATCGCCGCCTGGTCTGCGGGCAGTACGTGACGCGCCGTGGCGGCGAACCCGGCACGAACCGCATACGCAGCCCGATGCACCGGCCCGGCGCGACCCATCGTCGGCGCGCCAATGGCGTTCACCACGGCCACGGTCAGGTCGTGGCGGGTGGGCGCAGTGATTCTGGCGCGAAAGCGCATCGGCTGGCCGACCATCACCGCGCTGAAGTCGCGCGCCGGCGCGAAAACCACCACACGTCCGGAGCTTTCGTCATCTCCCAGGCGCCGCAACGCGGCACGGAACATCAGGTGGCCGTGGCCCACCGACATCGCGCTTTCGCTGGGCGTGACGGCCAACTCGGCGCTGGTGCCGAAGGCCGCGGTGATGCGGTGGTGAGCGACTGCGTTGGCGCGCAACGCGATCGCGAACCCGAAGCCTGTGCCGACGACACCCGCGGCGACCAACCCGATGCCGATCGCCCGCATCCGTGGCCGGCGACGTCCGGCACGCCACATCAGCGCGCCGGACACGCTTGCCGCCGCGCATACCGACCCGACGATATTTCCGATGGGCCATAAGATTCCCACCGCAGTGACCACCCAACTGGTCACCGCGGCCGGCACCAGACGCGCATCCAGCCGCGCCGCCGCGGGATCGGCAATCGGCGGTTGTCGCACCAGCCTCAGACACGGACCAGCGGGCGCAGCTTTTCCAGGCGCCCGGGGCCGATGCCGTCCACCTCGCCCAGTTGGTCAACGCTGGTGAACTTTCCGTTGGCATCCCGCCAGGCCACGATGGCGGCCGCCGTCACCGGTCCCACCCCGGGCAGGGTGTCCAACTGCTGCACGGTCGCGGTGTTCAGGTTGATTACCGCAGCCGGGGCCGCCTTGGCCGGGCGAGACGGGGAGGCCGGCGGCCCGGGGGCGGCCGAGCCGGGGCTCACCGAACTGCCCAAAACGGCCGGTTGGCCTTTGACCGGCGCGATCCCCACCACGATCTGCTCACCGTCGTCAACCTGACGAGCCATGTTGAGCCCGATGGTGTCGGCGCCGTCCGTTGTGCCGCCGGCCGCCTTCAGCGCGTCGGCGATGCGCGCGCCGGGCGCCAACGTGACAAGGCCGGGCGTATGCACGAGGCCCACCACACTCACCACTACTGGTTGATTGGGCCGGGCTGAGGGACTCGGGCCGCGGCTCGCCGACGACGCCATGTCGACCGGCGGCAGCTTCGCCGACACCACCGGTGCGGGCTGCTCGCGCATCAACGTGAAGATGGTGACCAGCACCGCGATCGCCGCGATCGCGGCCAAGGCGATGGCGCCCGCGCGGCCCGGGTCGGCACGCACCTTGGCCAGCCAGCCCCCGTCGTGCTGTGCCGAACCGTCCGGAAGCCACCGCGGCAGCAGGGAGTTCGGGTCGGTGTCGGCATCACAGTCCTCGGCATCGCGGTCCGGTTGCGCGATCGCGTCTGGTTGAGCGCCGAGTCGTCGGTGCAAGCGCTCGGCGGGCAGTTCTGTTCGCATGCGCCGACCGTAGATACACCGACTGTCGCAACGATGCCGTCGCGCGGCCTGCCCGCACCGGCTGTGGACATCTGCCGCTTGCAAACGGCCTGATCGCGATGCCGCCTGATTGGTTGGTTGGGAAGGCGGATAACGTGCACTGCAGGACCGTCAGATCCAGCAGAGGAGACTGCCATGCAACTGGCGCTCACCAAGGATGAAGCCGCCTTCCGCGACGAGCTACGCACGATTTACACGACGAAGATTCCGGCGGAAATCCGCGAGCGGACCCGTTCGGGCGAAGGACTCGACCGCGATGACATCGCCACCAGCCACAGGATCCTCAATGATCACGGGCTGGCGGTGCCCAGCTGGCCCGTCGAGTGGGGCGGCAAGGACTGGACGCCGGCCCAGCACCAGATCTGGCTGGATGAGATGCAGCTGGCGTGCGTGCCGGAGCCACTGAACTTCAACGCCAAGATGGTCGGGCCGGTGATCGCCGAGTTCGGCTCTCAGGAGATCAAGCAACGTTTCCTCCCGCCCACGGCCAGCCTCGACATCTGGTGGTGTCAAGGGTTCTCCGAACCGGAAGCCGGCTCGGATTTGGCATCGCTGCGCACCACCGCCCTGCGTGACGGCGACAGCTACGTCGTCAACGGGCAGAAGACCTGGACGACGCTTGGCCAATACGCGGACTGGATTTTCTGTCTGGTACGCACCGACCCGCAGGCGCCGAAAAAGCAGGCCGGCATCTCGTTTCTGCTCATCGATTTGGACACTCCCGGCATCACGATGCGCCCGATCAAGCTGATCGACGGCAGCGTCGAGGTCAACGAGGTGTTCTTCGAGGATGTCCGAGTGCCCGCCGATCAGCTTGTCGGAGAAGAGAACCAAGGCTGGAGCTACGCGAAATTCCTGTTGGGTAACGAGCGAACCGGTATCGCCCAGGTAGGCCGCACCAAGGTCCGGCTGGCCGATGTCAAACAGCGTGCCGCCGACACCGGCCTGCTCGACGATCCGCTGTTCGCCGCCCGGCTCGCGGAAGCCGAAAACGACTTGCTGGCATTAGAACTCACCCAAATGCGAGTCGCGTCCGGGTCGGTGGGCGGCAAGCCTAACCCCGCGTCGTCGGTGCTCAAACTGCGCGGCAGCCAGTTGCAACAGATCGCCACCGAATTGCTGGTCGAAGTCGCCGGCCCGGATGCTTTGCCGTTTGAAGCCGGGGGCGACATCGCGTCACCGCGGTGGGCGCAGGGCAGCGCGCCGCGCTACCTGAACTACCGCAAAACTTCGATCTACGGCGGTAGTAACGAAGTACAGCGCACCATCATCGCGTCGACCATTCTCGGCTTGTAAGACAGAAGTGAGGTAGAGCCATGGACTTTCAGTTGAGTGACGAACAGGTGCTGCTGCGCGACACCACCCGCGACCTGCTGTCCCGCAGCTACGACCCCGAGAGCCGCAACAAGGTCATCGCCTCCGACCTGGGCTGGAGCCGGGAAGTGTGGACTCAGCTGGCCGAAACCGGGATTCTCGGGCTGGGATTCGACCCCGATGAGGCGGGACAGCTCGAAGTGGTGACCGTGCTCACCGAAGTCGGGCGCCGGCTGGCACCCGAACCCGTCGTGCACGCGGCGCTGGGACCCGGGGCGATCATCGCCGAGGCGGGCAGCGACGCCCAGAAGCAGCTGCTCGACGAGGTCGCCGAAGGACAGCGGTTGCTGGCGTTTGCACACCTCGAACCCGGCGCACGTGCGCCCTTCACCGAAAATGTCGCGACAACCGCCGTGCAACAAGGTGATTCGTGGACGCTGAGCGGACGAAAGAACCCGGTGCTCGCCGGCGACTCCGCTGACACCCTGGTCGTCAGCGCGAAGTTGCCGGACGGCGGAATCGGGTTGTTCCTGGTCGACGGCGAGGCCGTGAGCCGTCATCCGTACCGCACGTTCGACAGCCAGCGCGGCGCCCAGATCGACCTGGACCAAGTTCCGGGCGAGCCGCTCGGCGATGCGGTGGACGCATCAGCTGTCATCCGCGATGGCCTCGTCCGCATCCAGTCCGCGTTGTGCGCGGAGGCGGTCGGCGCCATGGAGGAGGCCCTGCGGCTGACGACCGACTACCTCAAGGCGCGCAAGCAGTTCGGAGTCACCCTGAATACCTTCCAGACGCTGACTCAACGCGCCGCCGACATGTACGTCTCGTTGGAGCTGGCCCGCAGCATGAACCTCTACGCCGCTCTGTCGATCGCCGACGGCAATCTCGACCCCGTGGTGGCGGCGCGCGCCAAGCTGCAGATCGGCCGGTCGGGCCGCCACATCGCCCAAGAGGCGATCCAGTTGCACGGCGGCATCGGGATGACCGCCGAATACCCGGTCGGCCATTACGCGGCGCGGCTGACCGCGGTCGAGCACACCCTCGGATCGTCTCAGGACCAGCTGCACGTCCTGATCGATCAGGTCGGCGACTACGACGTCGTGACGCTGTAGGGCGGGGCGGTCGCATGGCCGAACTCTCCGACGAGGTCGTGGAATTCCTGTCGGCGGGCACCCGCACCGCGATGCTGGGTTACCTCGCGGCCGACGGCCGACCGTTGGTGGCTCCGGTGTGGTTTATCGTCGACCACGGCGAGCTGGTGTTCAACACCGGCCGTGAGTCGGCGAAAGGCCATGCGCTGAGCAGGGATTCACGTGTCGTCGATCTGCGTCGACGATCCGCATCCGCCCTACTCGTTCGTAGCAGGGTGCAGGGCGGCAAACAAAGAAGCCTCCGTGCACGACGGTGCTGATGACTTGCTCGACATCGCCACCCGGATCGGTGGGCGCTACATGGGCGCCGACCGCGCCGAGGAGTTCGGCCGGCGCAACGCAGTGCCCGGGGAGCTGGTGGTGCGGGTTCAGCCGACCAAGGTCAACTCGGCCTTCAACATCGTCGGCTAAACCCGCCTGGCATCAGCTCGGCTCTGGCGCTGCAACCCTATTCCGCGCCGCCCGACTGTGACGCCGCAGACGCCCCAACAGGTTCCGCCTCAACCGGCTCTGCAGCCTCCGGCGCCACGGCGACCGGCGCCTCGCCGGAGGGTGGTTCCGCATCGGGCAGCTGAGCTGCAAGATACTCGCCGAGCCCGCCGATCGTCGGATAGTCGAACACCGCAGTCGCGTTGATCGTGAACGCGCCCCCGAACTGGCTGTGCAACCGGTTGCGGAGTTCGACCGCCATCAGTGAATCCGTGCCCAGATCCAGGAACCGGCTGGTGGCGGCGGGCGGTTGCGCGAGGCGCAGGAAACCCTGGACTTCGCGCTGCAGGAACTCAGTGATGAAACCGGCGCGCTGCCCCACCGGTATCTCCTGCAGCTGCTTGAGCAACTCGCTGTCACCGGTCACCTCACCGAGTGCACTCGGCAACACGAGGTCGAGAATCGGTGGACGCGAACTGCCTAGCACCTTCGCCGCGCGCTGCCAGTTGGCCTTGATGACGGTTGCCTGGCCGGTGCCGTTGGCGACGACCTCGGCGAGGGCGCCGAGCGCGGCCGCGGGTTCCAGCGGAACCAGGCCTTGCGCAACGATATTGGCGCGCGCAGCCTCCGACGAGGCCATGCCGCCCTGTGCCCAGGGACCAAAGTTCACACCGGTCGCGGGCAGGCCCTGCGCCTTACGTTGCGCGACAAGCCCGTCGAGCAGTGCATTGGCCGTCGAGTAGTTGGCCTGGCCGGGTGAACCGAACAAGCTGGACACCGAGGAGGACAGGATGAAGAAGTCGAGATCGTCGTCCTTCGTCAACCGGTCCAAGTGGTAGGCGCCGAACGCCTTGGGCGCCAACGTCGTCTGGAAACGCTCCAGGCTCTGCTGGGACAGCAGCGCATCGTCGAGCACGCCCGCCAAATGCGCCACACCGGCGAGCGGAGGCAACTCCGCGCGGATCCGGTCCAGCAGCTTCGCGACTTCAGACTCGTCGCTGACATCGGCCGCGAAAGTATGAACGCGGCAACGGTAACGGTCGGTGATGTCATCGATCGCCTGTTGGGCGTCCGCGTCAGGTGCGCGCCGGCTGGTCAGCACAATGTCACCGGCACCGAGTTGGGCCAGATAGGACGCCGTGTGCAAACCGATCGCACCCAGTCCGCCGGTGATCAGGTAGCTCCGATCGCCCCGCGGCTGCAACGGATTCGGTGTCTGCAGCACGATCTTCCCTATATGCCGCGCTTGCTGCATACGACGGAACGCGGCCCTCGCTTCGGTGAGCGGGTAGATCTCCACCGGCAACGGCTTCCACTCGCCGCGTCCCATTCCCTCGGACACCTCGGTCAGCAAACGCCTGATGTGCTCGGGGTTTTGCAGGCTGGTCACATCCAGCGCCACGATCTCGTAGGCGATGTCGGGACGCGCCTCCGCCATCTGCTCGGGAGTCCAGATGTCTCGCTTGGCGATCTCGGCGAACCGACCATTCTGGGCGGTGGCCCGCACGGTCGCTTCGAGGAACCCTTCGTTGGTCAAGCTGTTGAGCACCACGTCGACGCCCGCACCGTCGGTATCGGCCAATATCTGGTCGGCGAAATCCGTAGTGCGCGAGTCGTAGACATACTCCACGCCCAATTTTCGCAGCGTCGCACGTTTGTAGGTGCTGGCGGTCGCAAAGACGATCGCGCCGTGCTGCTGTGCCATCTGGATCGCCGCCAGCCCGACGCCGCCGCTGGCGGCGTGAATGAGCACGCGCTCCCCGGGCTTCAGCTGCGCCCAGTCGAACGCGAGCCGAGTCGTGAGTGCCGCAGCGGGAATGGTTGCCGCATCTACCGCGCTCACCCCGTCGGGAATCGGCGCCAGGAATTGAACCGGCACATTGAACCTGCTCGAGAACGCACCTTGCATGAAGCCATAGACCCGCTGACCGATTTCGAGTCCGGTCACGCCCTCGCCCAATTGGGTTACGGTGCCGGCGAAGTCGCCGCCGATCGGACCCGGATCACCCGGGTAGAGGCCCAACACGTTGAGCACATCCCGGAAGTTCAGGCCCGCGGCCTCAACCCGGACCTGCACATAGCCCTCGTCCGGCGGCGGCACTTCTTTCTCGGTCAGACGCAGGTTGTCGATGGCCCCACGTTCGGTGGGCGCCAGAACGTAATCGGTTGCCCGCGGCACCACGAGATTCCCGCTGCGCGCCCATGGCAGTAGCCGGGACGCCAGGAACTTTCCCTGCCGCAGAGCGAGTTCGGGTTCGTCCACCGGCGCGCCGAGTAGCCCGGCCAGCGAGCGAGCGGCCCCTTCTGCTCCGTCGTAATCGATCAGCCTGCAGCGCAGCGCCGGTTCCTCGTTGATGATGGTGCGTCCGAGGCCCCACAGCGCAGCCTGCACCGGGTCGACCGGCTCGCTGGATTCAGTTGCGACGGCCCGTTCCGTGACGATCCACAGTCCGCCCGGAAGTTTGACCTCGCCGCTCTGCACGGTGTGCACGGCGCTGAGCAGGTTGGCGATCTCGGTCTCGAGCCGCGCAGCAGCGTCGGCACTCGACTCTTCAGCAGTCGGTCCGGTGCTACGCCAGACGACGCCGGAGAACGGCATGCCGCGCTCGCGGGCCTGCGTCAACTGCTGCCCCAACAGCTCCGGATCCGTCGTTCTGTCGAACGGGATGCAGCCCGGTAACTCAGCCGCAAGCTCGTTGAATCCAGCAATCAACCAGGTGCCGTTAGCATCTCCGGCGTCATCACTCGACGGCGGCACCTCATGCCAGCCGACGGTGTACAGCAGCCGGGTGGCATCGCCGCCGAGCCCGCGCAACAACGCCTCGCGGGGCGCGCGTTTGACGGTGAACTCGCGAATTCCGCCCAGGTGGCGGCCATCCCGATCGACGAAATCGAGATCGAAGACCTGGGTTTCGCTGTCGAGTGCACTGGTGTGCCATTTGGCGCGGCAATAGAACCGCCGGGGCATCTTCTCGCGCAGCATCACTTGCCCGTAGCGCAACGGCAAGAACAGGTCGCTCACGCCCTGTTCGGCAGCGAGAAGTGCCGGGAACGCCGGGAAGGCGACGCCGGTGCACAGGTCCATCAGTACCGGATGCATCGGCTCGGTTCCGAGGTGTTCGGCGAGTTCTTCGCCGACGCTGATGTCGCCGATCGCCTCACCCTCGCCGAGCCACAACGACTTCAGGGAACCAGACCAGTTGGGCCCCCATGCCAGCTCCATGTCGGCGAAGGTCTCGAACAGTTCCTGCGGACGCATGCGGTTCGACCGCTCGATAGCCGCGTCGACCGGATCCGATTGGTCGGGTGCCGGCTCGTCATCGACACCGGCCACCACGGTGCCGTCGGCATTCAACGACCATTCGGCATCGCGGACACCGTATTCGCGGCTGTGCACCTTGAAACTGAAGTCGCCGCCGCCCTCGAGCGGATGCAGCGTCAGCTGCACCTCGCGAGAGCTCTTCTCGGGCAGAATGATCGGCTCATAGAAGAAGACGTCTTTGACCCGCGCCGGCGGACCCACGGCGGCCAGCGCCATCGCCGCATAGGTGGCTCCGGGAACGACGACGGTGCCATAGATGACGTGGTCTGACAGCCAAGGCTGCGACTTGACCGAGATTCGACTGGTGTACACGGAGTCGCCGGAAGCGAGATCCTTTGCACTGCCGAGGATTCCAGATACGGCAGGCCCGTCGACGGAGATGCCGGAGGTCTTGGGCCAGAAACGACGGCGCTGAAACGGATAAGTGGGCAGTTCGACTCTGCGGCGAGGCTGATGCTGCAGCGCCGCGAAATTGGGCCGATGGCCGCTGACATAGGCCGTCGCCAGCGCGTCGGCGATCTGGCGGCGGTCACCTACGCCCTTGCGCAGTGAGACGATCGCACGCGGCGCGGCCAAATGTTCGGGCCAGACCTGCACCGCCGCCCCGGTCAGAACCGGTTGCGGACCGATCTCCATCAACACCGAACATCCCAGCGCCGCCGCGGTGCGCACACTTTCGGCGAACTGCACCGGCTGGCGGGAATGACGCCGCCAATATTGGGCGTCCAGTGGGGTTTCCGCGGTGAGCACCGCACCGGTGCGATTGCAGACCAGCGGCAAGGTCGGCACAGCGAACTCCAACCCCGCTGCGTAAGACTCGAATTCATCGAGCACCGGCTCGAGCAACTCCGAGTGGAAGGCATGGCTGGTTTCCAGCCAGCTGCAGCGGACCCCGTCGTCGGCAAATCTGGCGACGACCTGTTCCAGATCCTCGCCCGGCCCTGACAGCACCGTGTTTGGGCCGTTGTAGGCGCCGACCGACAACCGCGGGAATTCGTTGGCGATCTGCTCCACTTGCTTGGGGTCGGCGAACACCGCCACCATTCGCCCGCCTTCGGGCAGGCTGCCGAACAGTCGGCCGCGCTCGGCCATCAGCCGTGCGCCGTCCTCGAGGCTGAAAACCCCAGCCACACATGCCGCCGCGTACTGGCCCACGCTGTGGCCCAGCACCACGTCGGGCTCGATGCCCCACGACTGCCACAGGCGGGCGAGGCCCATCTCGACGGCGAAGAGCGCCGGTTGCGCAAACGACGTGTGCCGCAGCGTTTCGCCAGCCTCACCGCCGGTTTCGCGGTCGGTGGCGAACAGCACTTCCAGCAACGGACGCGGCAATATGTCATTGACCGCGTCCGCCACCCGTGTCACGGTCTCGGCGAAAACTGGTTCAGCGTCGAACAACTCGCGTGCCATTCCCGGATGCTGGCTACCCTGACCGGTGAACAACCACGCCGTCGTCGGCCGGTTGGTGTGCTCGCCCCGTACCACGCCAGGTCGCAGCCGGTTCTCGGCTAATTCGGCCAGGCCCTCGCGTGCACCCTCGACCGAATCCACCACCAGCGCGGCTCGATGCTCGAAATGCGAACGACCGGTCCCGGCCGTGAAGCACACATCGGCCAGGTCCACCTCTGGGTTGGCGTTCAACCAGGACTCATAACGCTGCGCCAGCGCCACCAGCGCTTCCGGTGACCGCGCGGACAGCGGCAACACACTGATCGTTTCGTCCGCAGCGTCCGACGCTGAAGCCGGCACCGCGGTGTCGTCTGCCGGGTGTTCCTCGGGAGTCGAGGGTTGTGCCGGCGCCTCCTCGATCAGCACGTGCGCGTTCGTACCGGTGAACCCGAACGAACTCACGCCGGCCCGCCGTGGCCTGCCGTTCGGCTGCCAAGGAATCGACTCGTCCACGACGCGCACCGGCAACGAGTCCCATGGGATGTGCGGCGACGGGTTGTCGAAGTGCAGGCTCTGCGGCAGCACTCCGTGTTGTAGTGACAACACCACCTTGATCAGACCCGGCAGCACCTGATGCCGATTCGGTATGGCCGATGTTGGTCTTCACCGATCCCATCAGCAACGGCCGGTCCGCGTCGCGGGCCGCACCATAAGCAGCGCCCGCCGCCTGGACTTCGATCGGATCACCCAGCGGGGTACCCGTCCCGTGCGCCTCGAGGTAGTCGACATCCCCGCCGACGAGTCCGGCGCGAGTAAGTGCCGTGGTGATAAGTCGTTGCTGTGCACCACCATTGGGGACCGTCAAACCACTGGAAGCGCCGTCCTGGTTCACCGCGCTGCCCGGGATGACCGCGCACACCCGATCGCCGTCGCGCTGCGCGTCGCTCAGCCTCTTGAGCACCAAGATGCCGCAGCCCTCACTACGCACGTAGCCGTCGGCGGAGGCATCGAAGGTCTTGCATTGCCCGACCGGCGAAAGCATCCTGGCGCGCGAGGCCGCGATGATGGTAATCGGACTCAGCAGGACATTCACCCCACCGGCCAACGCCAAATCGCAGTCACCGGAGTGCAGTGCCTGGACGGCCTGATGGACGGCCACCAGCGACGAACTGCACGCGGTATCGACCGCCACTGCCGGTCCTTCAAGTCCGAGCGCGAAGGCAACCCGACCGGAAATGGCATTGAGCGCGTTGCCGGTGATGAAGTGCGGCATGAGCTTGTCGACCGACTCCGCGGACAACAGATGCGCGTACTCGTTGGCAGCAACCCCCACGAAGATGCCGGTTCGGCTGCCGCGCAACGTCGCCGGGGAAAGTCCGGCGCGTTCCAGACCTTCCCACGCAGTTTCGAGCACCAGCCGCTGCTGCGGCTCGATCCACACCGCCTCCCGCGGGGAGATGCCGAAGAATTCCGGATCGAATCCTTCGATTCCCTCGAGGAATCCGCCGAAGCGGCTGTAGATCTTGCCCGGAGCGTCCGGATCCGGGTCGTAAAACTCATCGATGTCGAATCGGTCTTCCGGGACTTCCCGGATGGCATTGACGCCGCCGGACAGCGCCTCCCAGAAAGCCTCCGGGTTGGGCGCGCCGGGGAAACGGCACGACACCGCGACGATCGCGATCGGCTCGTCGGTGCGCGTCGTGGCCAGCGATGCCAGCTGAGGCCCCGACTTGGCCGCTGCCTGCTCACTGAGCCCGAGCACGTCGCTGAGCAGGTAATCCACTACATCGGACAGACGTGGGTGATCCATCGCCAGAGTCGCGGGTATCTCCTTGCCCACTCCTTGCTCGATGTGACGTCGCAATTCGACGGCCATCAGCGAATCCATGCCGAGATCGAAGAATCCCGCGTCCTCGCGGATCTCCGCGGCGTCGACGCGCGTCACCTCGGCCACCGCGTCGCGCAGGTAATCCGTCAAAAGCTTCTTACGCTGCTGCACCGGAGCGCTGGTGAGCCGCTCGACGAGTGGGGTCTTCCCAGACGCCGTTACCACCGGCGCCACATCGGGCACTTCACGCTCCAACTCCGCCAGGAACGCCCGCCTGCCCGCCTGTTGATAGAGCGGCAGAAAACGGGCCCAGTCGATCCGGGCCACCACGCCCTGTGCTGCCCCGTGTGCCGACGAAGCCGCCACGACATCAGCCAGCCCCGCCAATGCATCGGCGGGCGACAACGTCCGGACTCCGCGCTTATTCAGTCGCGCCCGAGACTCCTCGTCGGCCATCCCCGCCGACCACGGTCCGAAATTGACGCTGATTCCCGAGATGCCCTGCTCGCGCAGCCGCCAGGCCAGTCCATCGAGGAAGGCATTGGCCGCGCCGTAGGCGGTCTGACCGTATCCGCCCCAAATCGAGGCGATCGATGAGGTGCTGAGGAAGAAATCCAGCTTCAGGTCAGCGGCAGCTTCACTCAAATGCCAAGCACCCCAGACTTTCCCGGCGAAAACGCGATCTACTTCGGCGTCGTCCAGGGTGGCCAGCGGGGTGGTGCCGATCTCGCCTGCGGCATGCACGATGCCGGCCAACGGCGGCAACTCCGCCTGCACGGTGGCCAGTAGGCGCGCCACGTCATGCGCGTCGGCCACGTCAGCGGCGACGACCCGAAATTCGGAGCCGTGCTGTTCGGCCAGCGCATCGATACGCTGTTGCGCGCCATCGCTGGGCGCACGTCGGCTGGTCAGCACCAGATGCTTGGCGCCGTGCGCAGCCAGGTATCCGGCGATTTCCAGCCCTATCGACCCCAGCCCTCCGGTCACCAAATACGTTGCATCAGAACGCAGTTCCAGCGGTGCTGCGCTCGACGGTCCGACTCGTCGAACCAGCCGGGGAACATAGACCGCTTGATCACGCAGCGCCAGTTGGTCTTCCAGAACGGCCGAGTCGCGCGGTGCGGCCAGCACCTGGTTGACGAACTGCGACCATTCCTCGGCGTTGCCGTCGGCCAGATCCACCAGTCCGCCCCACACTTGCGGAAGCTCCAGCGAGGCAGCACGACCGAACCCCCAGAGGGCGCTCTGATCCGGTGACACGGTGTCGGTGTCTGTGACCCGTTGTGCGCCGCGGGTCACCAGCCAAATGGGCCTGCGCAATTCAGCGGCAGTCGCGGCGCGGAAGAGCCGCCGGGTTCCGCCCAGGACGTGGTGTTGCATCCGCAACAGCGATCGCATCGAGGGCACGGTCTTGGAGTTCAGGTCGGCGTCGAGGGCCGCCACATGCACGATACGCAGCGTCGGTTCGTCTACCGCCGCAGCGCGCAACGTCGCCACGAGCTGTTCCTCGTCCGCGTCCGACACCGGCAAACCGAGAATCCGAGACTGGTGCCCGCGCGCGGCCAGCGCGGCGACCAACGACTGAACCGCGTCGCCGTCATCGCCGATGAGAATCCAGGAAGGCTGCTCGCCGGCTTGCGCCGCCGAGACTGTGGCTGTGGATTTCTCCCAGCGAATCTCGTAGCGGTCATCGGCGATGGACTGAGTCGTACGTTGTTGGTTGTGTTGTGCGGCAAGCTTGGTCAGCACATTAAAGGTCTGATTGTCGTCGCTCCCGCCACCGAGCAGGGTCGCGAGTTCCTCGATCCGGCCATCCTCGAGAAGACGCACGGATTGGGTACGCGGGCCGCCGTGACCGTGTTGTTGTTGGTTGGGGCGCTCCCGGTTGTCTTTAAACCAGTACTGGCGATGCTCGAACGGATAGGTCGGCAGGTCCAGCTTTCGAGCATGCGCCTGCCGGAAAGCAGCGAAGTCGGGCAGGAGACCCAACACGTAAGCGTCGGCAACGGCTTCGGTGATCTGTCGGTGGTCGGCGGTGTTTTTGCGCAACGACGCGATCGCCCGCGGTGCGGTGGCCGGGTCAGGCCATGCCCGCAGGGCGGCGGCGGTGAGCACCGGTTGCGGGCCGATCTCCAGCAGCACTTTGCAACCCGCATCGGCCAGGGTGCGTACGCTCTTAGCGAATTCCACCGGCTGGCGCGCATGGCGACGCCAATAGTTGCCGTCCAGTTTCACACTCCTACCGAGTGCGGTACCGGTACGGTTGTCAATCAGAATTCGTTGTGGCGTATTGAATGTGAACCTATCCGCATACGACTCGAATTCGTCGAGAGTCGGGTCCAGCAGCGCCGAATGGAATGCATGGCTGGTCTCCAGCCAGTCGCACCGAACTCCGTCTGCCGTCAACCGGGTCACCGCTTGTTCCAGGTCCTGCGTAGGCCCTGACAGGACGGTGTTAGCACCGTTGTAGGCGGCAACCGACAGGCTCGGGAACTCGTCGGTCAGGCGCTCGACACGCTCGGCGTCGGTGAACGCCGCGACCATCCGCCCGCCCGCAGGCAAACTGCCGAAAAGGCGCCCGCGCTCTGCCATCAGCAGCGCGCCGTCCTCAAGGCTGAGCACGCCGGCGACGCAGGCCGCCGAGTACTGGCCGACGCTGTGGCCCAGCACCACGTCGGGTTCGAAGCCCCACGACTGCCAGAGGCGAGCCAGGCCCATTTCGACCGCGAACAAGGCGGGCTGTGCGTAGGAGGTCTGGCGCAGTGTCTCTTCGGCGTCCGGGTTATCAGTATCGAAGATAACGTCCAGCAATGGCTTTTCGAGAACGTCGCCGACCACTTCCGCGCAACGGGTCAGTGTCTGCGCGAACACCGGCTCGGTGTCGAACAACTCCTGGGCCATCCCGGGGTACTGGCTGCCCTGGCCGGTGAACAGCCATGCCGTTTTCGGCCTGTCGTGGGATTCACCCCGAACCAGACCGGGTGCCGGGCGGTCGTCTGCGAGGGCGCCGAGCAACTCGCTGGCAGACTCTTTCGAGTTGACCACCAATGCGGCCCGGTATTCCAAGTGCGCGCGCCCCACCCCGGCGGTGAACGTCAGGTCCGCCAAAGTGGCTTCGGGGTGTGCGCTCAACCAGCCGCGGTAATTGTCGGCGATGTGCACCAACGAGGCGGGGGTGTGCGCCGACACAGGAAGAATGCTGAACCGTCGGTCGGCGGGCTGATCGATCGAGCTTGGCGCCACAGCGGGCAGTGCCGCTTCCTCGGGCGCTTCCTCGAGGATGACGTGCGCGTTGGTGCCGGCGAACCCGAACGAGCTGATTCCGGCAATACGCGGCCGACCATTGCGTTCCCAGGGCGTGGTTTCCTGCACGACCTCCACCGCCAGTCGGTCCCAGGGTATGTGCGGCGACGGATTGTGAAAGTGCAGGTGTTTCGGCAAAGTCTCGTGCTCGAGCGACAAAATGACTTTGATCACACCGGCGATCCCGGCGGCAGCTTCCAAGTGCCCGATATTCGTCTTCGCCGAGCCGATCAACAGCGGGTCACCGGGTTCGCGTCCGATGCCGTAGCGCCGCACCCGCGGCCTGAGCCTCGATCGGGTCACCCAAGGATGTCCCGGTACCGTGTGCCTCCAGGTATCCGACGTCGCTGGGTTCGAGGCCGGCACGCTTGAGCGCGTCGGCGATAACTCGTTGCTGGGCAACGCCGTTCGGCACCGTCAAGCCACCCGATGCACCATCCTGGTTGATCGCGCTGCCCCGGACGACGGCCCGAATCCGGTCGCCGTCTCGGATCGCGTCCTCGAGCCGCTTGATGACGATGACGCCGCAACCCTCGCCGCGCACGTAGCCGTCGGCAGCCGCGTCGAACGTCTTGCACTTGCCGTCGGGGGCAAGCATGTGAGCGTGGGAGAAGGTGATCATGGTCGCCGGGGTGAGCAGGACGTTCGCGCCGCCGGCCAGCGCAAGGTCACATTCTCCTAATTGCAGCGCTTGGCACGCCTGATGGATTGCCACCAACGACGAGCTACACGCCGTGTCGACCGCGACCGCCGGGCCCTGCAGCCCCAATCGGTAGCTGATCCGGCCCGCTGCTGCGGCATTCGACGTCCCGATTGCCATGTAGGCTTCGATCTCGGGGAAAGTCAGCTCGCCCGATGCCATTCCCAGGTAGTCGTGAGTGGCCAAACCGACGAACACACCGGTGTTGGTGTTCGCCAAAGCCGTTGGCGCGGTGCCCGAATGCTCCACTGCCCGCCACGCCGTTTCCAGCAGTAACCGATGCTGCGGGTCCAAAAAATTGACCTCGCGCGTCGACATACCGAAAAACGGCGCGTCGAACCCCGTTACGTCATCGACGAATCCTGCCCGACGGGTCGCAACCTTCCCGGGCACGTCGGGATCCGGGTCGTAGAACTCGTCGACATCCCATCGGTCTTCAGGCACCTCTGATACCGCATCGCGGCCTTCGCGCAGGACGTCCCAAAACTCTTCTGCATTCGCGGCCCCCGGAAAACGCGCCGCGTAGCCAACGATCGCGAAACCCGACGCTGGCCGCTGCTGATCTCCGACGGATGCCATGCATTTGTCCTCTCTGCTTGGAGACTGTTAAAGATTCGGTCGCATCGTGCAGCCTGGTTGCGCAACAGAACTGCCGCCGCAGTCCAGTATTGCAAGTACGGCGCCTTCGCCGGGTGCCGCGCACAGTACCGTCAAGCATGCTTTGCCGGTCTGCGTCCCAAGCCGGGGCCGGACCGTCGCCGCGCCCGTAGGCTGAGGAACCGAGGGCCCCGCACGCCTTCGACGATGATCGCCGGGAAGGCTATCTTGGTGTCGTTGCCAGCGTACGCCGGGACCTGAGCCGCTCACACCGAGGAGGACGAACTTTTGCGCATCGGGAAAATTACGGTCGGCTCACTCGATGAATGGACGTTGACCCCAGGCTCTGTCACCTCGTGGCACCCGACGGCCGCGGCTCAGGAAAGGGTCCGGCACGCGCCGGTCAGTTCTGTGCCGGTCAGCTATATGCAGGGCCAGCATCTCCGTAACTATTGTGGGCGAACGGCGGCGGGGCTGAACTTCTCCCGGCAAATCATCGCCAGCTGTGACGTACCCGGCCAGTGTGATGTTTCTGCCATGGATCACGCCCTTAACGCATACCTGCGTCGCCATGACACGTTCCGCAGTTGGTTCGAGCACACCGGTGATGGGGAGTTCATCAGGCATTCCATCAGCGATCCTGCCGATATTGAATTCGCGCCGATCAATCATGGGAATATGACGGTCGACGAAATACACGCGCATGTCGTGGCCATACCGGATCCGCTGGAGTGGGGCTGCTTCACCTTCGGGATTATCCAAGGTGAGAGCCACTTCACCTTCTTTGCCGCCATGGATCATGTGCATGGGGACGCGACGCTGATCGGCACGACGATGCTCGAGGCCAACGGGATGTATTCGGCGTTGAGCGGCGGCGGTGAGCCCCTTGCGCTCCCGGATCCCGGCAGCTTCGACGACTTCTGTACCCGCGAACGCGAATACACGTCAATATTGACGGTAGATTCGCCCGGAGTTCAAGCGTGGATTGACTTCGCCGAGAACAACAACGGTGGTTTTCCTGAATTCCCCCTTCCCCTGGGCAACTCGTTGGAGTCGGACAACAGTTACATGGCTTCCGAACTCCTCATGGACCCAGCGCAGACGGAGCGATTCGAATCAGCCTGCACGGCTGCCGGTGCGCGCTTCGTCGGCGGCTTGTTCGCCTGCCTTGCCCTGGTAGAACACGAATTCACCGGCGCTCTGACGTACTACGGACTTACTCCTAGGGATTCGCGCACAGCCGCGGACAACTTCATGACGCAGGGCTGGTTCACCGGCTTGATCCCGATCACCGTGCCAATAGCTGCAGCCTCTTTCAACGATGCCGCGTGGGCGGCGCAGTCTTCGTTCGATTCAGGTCTCGACATGGCGAGGGTTCCGTATTACCGCGTATTGGAGTTGGCGCCGTGGCTGAAGTGGCCGGAGCCGAACTTTCCGGTGTCGAACTTCCTGCATGGCGGCGCTGCGCCGCTCAACGCAATTCTCGCGGCTGGCGATCTTGGTCTTGCGGACAATATCGGAATCTATCCGGACGGCCGGTTTTCTTATCAGCTGACCATCTATGTGTTCCGGTATCGCGAGGGCACAGTAATGGCGATCATGTATCCCGATAACCCGGTCGCCCTGAAATCAGTCACCCGTTACATGGAAGCGATGAAGTCTGTGTGCGTGCGGGTCGCCGATAGCGGGCACTGGGGACGCGTCGCTTAGCGACGAGCGCATTGATGGCCAGAGCTTTTCTGACAGAGCATCGGCGAGCGTCGCCGGCGGGCGCACATAACAGCGCGGACCAAGGATGAGGGCGATATGCAACGGCTAGCCGCTTTTGTGGTGCGGTGGCCTTGGGTAGTGATAGGGCTCTGGGTGGCGATTGCGGTCGCTCTACCCCTGACGTTCCCATCGCTGAACGAGATGGCCCAGAAGCATCCGCTCGCTATCTTGCCCAGCGACGCGCCGTCGAGCGTCACCGCCCGAAAGATGACCGAGGCGTTTCACGAATCGGGTTCAGAAGACCTGCTGCTGGTGGTCCTGACCGACGACAAGGGGCTCGGCCGCGCCGACGAAGCCGTCTACGGCAAGCTGGTGGACGCGCTGCGCCAGGACACCCGAGATGTCGTGATGCTGCAGGACTTCATCAGCACGCCGCCTCTGCGATCGGTCGTGACCAGCAAGGACGACAAAGCTTGGGTGCTGCCGGTCGGCGTTGCGGGTGAGTTGGGCACGCCACGGTCCTACGCCGCTTTCAACAAGATCGGCGGCATCGTCAACCATGCCGTCGCAGGGACGTCGCTGAGGGCGAATATCACCGGCCCCGCGGCAACGGTCGCCGACCTGACGGTCGCGGGCGAGCAGGATCGGCTTCCGATCGAGCTGGCGATCGGCGTGCTGGTGCTCATCGTTCTGCTGGTGGTTTACCGCAGCGTGATCACCATGCTGCTGCCGTTGCTAACGATCGGGTTGTCCCTGGTGATCGCACAGTCGGTGGTGGCCGGCTACTCCCAGCTGACCGGCACGGGTGTCTCGAACCAGTCCATCGTCTTTCTGAGCGCGATCATGGCCGGCGCCGGCACGGATTACGCGGTCTTTCTCATCAGCCGCTATCACGACTACTTGCGGTCGGGTGAGGCTTTCGATCAGGCACTCAAGCGGGCATTGATCTCGATCGGAAAGGTCATCGCGGCGTCCGCCACCACCGTGGGCATTACTTTTCTGCTCATCAGCTTCGCCCGAATGGGTGTGTTCAAAACGGTCGGAGTGGCGTCGGCGATCGGGGTCGGCGTGGCTTTCCTGGCCGCGGTGACCCTGCTGCCGGCGATCCTGGTGCTCGCTGGCCCTCGCGGCTGGGTCAAGCCACGCCGCGAACTGACCGCTCGGTTCTGGCGGCGTTCGGGCATACGCATCGTGCGCCGGCCGAAGACCCATCTGGTCGCCAGCCTGCTCGTGCTGGCGATCCTGGCCTCCTGCTCTGCCTTCGTGCGCTACAACTACGACGACCGCAAAGCTCTGGGTTCGTCTACTCCGAGTTCCCTCGGATATGCCGCGCTGGATCGTCATTTCCCGGTAAACCAGTCCATTCCGGAATACATCCTCATCCAGTCGCCGCATGACCTACGCACGCCGCAGGCCCTGGCCGACCTGGAGCAAATGGCGGACAGAGTCAGCCAGCTGCCGAATATCGCCGCGATCAGCGGCATCACCCGGCCGACCGGGAATGTCCCGGAGCAGTTCAGAGCCACGTACCAGGCGGGCGCTATCGGCGCCTTTCTGAAAGGCGGGTCCGAGCTGATCGACGACCACACCAGTGACCTCAACCGGCTGTCCGAAGGGGCCGGCACGCTGGCTGGCAATCTTGACGAGGTGCGCGGCCAGGTCAGCCAACTCGCTGGCAGCGTACAGGACCTGGAGAATGCCTTCTCGTCGACGAAGAACCAGTACAGCGGCGACACGCTGGTGAGAGAAGTCGACATCGCTGCCCAACTCATCGACCACGTCAACTCGCTCAGCAATGTCATGGGCTGGAACTTCACGGCCGGCAAGAACCTGTTCTCCTGGATAGGTCCTGTGCTGACGGCCCTGCAGGGTAATCCCGTCTGCGATCTCGATGAGTCCTGCAGCAACACCCGCGGCGAGTTCGAGCGGCTGGTTGGTGAGCGAGATCAAGGGGACCTCGATGCGATCAATGACCTGGCCCACCAACTGCAGGACTACCCGGACAAAAAGGCCCTGAAGGCATCGACAGACCGCCTGCGTGGTGCATTCGCAAAGCTCACCAACGTGCTGCATTCCATGGGGATGGATCAACCCGGCGGCCTACAGGCCAATCTGAACAGCCTGCAAAGCGGCGCAGACCAGTTCGCCGGCGGAAGCCGGCAAGTGGCTGACGCGGTGGCTCAACTCGTCGATCAGGTCAAACAATTGGGTGCCGGGCTCAGCGAGTCAGCGACGTTCCTGTTGTCGCTGAAACACGACGCGGCACAACCGGCCATGGCCGGATTCAATATCCCGTCGCAGTTGCTGCATTTAGATCAATTCAAAAAGGCCGCCAAGCATATTCATGTCGCCGGACGGCCATTCGGTGCGGTACCTGGTTCAGACCAGGCTCAATCCGTTCAGCACCGAAGCGATGGATCAGGTCAACGCGATCAGTGCGACCGCTCGGGGAGCTCAACCGAATACCGCACTGTCGGACGCCAAGATATCGATGGCGGGATTCACCGTTGGCCTGAAGGACACCCGCGACTACTACGAACACGACATCCGGTTCATCATCGCGATCACCCTCCTCGTCGTGCTGCTGACCTTGATCGCGCTGCTGCGTGCGATTGTCGCGCCGCTGTACCTGGTTGCTTCCGTGGTGATTTCGTATTTGTCGGCGGTCGGCATCGGCGTGCTGTTCTTTCAATTCATCCTCGGCCAGCATTTGCACTGGAGCGTGCCGCCATTGGCATTCGTGGTGTTGGTCGCCGTGGGCGCCGACTACAACATGCTGCTCGTCTCGCGAATGCGTGACGAGTCTCCGCACAGCATGCGTTACGGCATCGTTCGCACCCTGAGTTCCACCGGCGGTGTGATCACCGCGGCGGGTGTGATCTTTGCAGCCTCGATGTGCGGTCTGTTGTTCTCCAGCATCGGCACCGTCGTCCAGGGCGGTTTTGTGATCGGCGTCGGAATCCTGTTGGACACCTTCCTGGTACGCACCATCACGGTTCCCGCGATGGCCGCGCTGGTCGGGCGGGCGAACTGGTGGCCGTCACGGGCTGCGATGCGGCGGTCGGGGTCGCGGTCACCGGCCGTCCGCGCGGGCTGAGGACGGTTCGCGCGCCGGCATGATGTATGTGAGACTACGAAACGAAGCCGAGGGGTCAGGAGTAGGGATGAAGAAACTACTCGCAGGAGTTTCGGCGCTGGTAACGGTGGGCGCCACAGGATATTTCGGCCTCGGAAGCGCCTCGGCCGACGACACGCCCATCGGCGGGCCGCCGACTCCCGGGGCGCCGGGCGACCAGACCGCGTACGCCCTCGGAGGCGCTCACGTTCTGGGTATTCCCTATTACGAGTACATCCGCCGTGAGGGCGCTGACTGGTTCCCAGGTCAGCAGCGAGAAATCGTCCGCTACCCGGCAGGGCAGGTCCAGGGCCACGTGCTGGAGCGACTCTTCCCGGGCATCGGCAAACTCGACCAGAACTTCCCGGGCCTGGGTCTGGACGGCCCCAGCGTCGGCGAGTCGGTCGACGAGGGCGTCAACAATCTCGATTCGGCGATCCGCACCACCGGGCGACCCGGTACCGCGATCGGCCTGTCCGAGGGCGGGTTCGTGGTCGACGGCGAACAGGCCCGGCTGGCGACCGACCCGACCGCTCCCCCGGCGAACACGTTGAACTTCGCCACGTTCGGCGATCCGATCGGGCACCACGCCTTCGGCCAGAGCTTTCTGACCGCGGTGTTCCCGGTCGGCAGCGTCGTTCCCGCGCTGGATTACACGATGCCGCCGCAATACGAGAGCCAGTACGACACCAACAGATTCGTCGCCGCCTACGACTCGATCGCGGACTTCCCCGACCGGCCGGACAACCTGTTCGCTCTCGCCAACACGCTCATGGGCATTGCCACCGGTCACACTCCGGGGGCCTTCACCAACCCGAGCATGGTGTCGCCGCAGAACATCCGGACCACGATCAATTCCCGCGGCGCCAAAGACACCACGATCATGGTCCCGGAAAAGCACCTCCCGCTGGTCATGCCGCTGAAGTACATCGGGATCCCGGAAGACACGCTGAACAAGCTCGACGCGATCCTGATTCCCCGGGTGAACGCGGGCTATTCCCGTAACGACGACCCGGCCACCGCACCGATCCAGGTCGACCCGGTGCGCGGGTTCGACCCGACGGAGGTCATGGCGACATTCGGCGAAGGCGCTGACCCGTTCTCGCAGATCTCGCAGGTCGTTGCCCGGTAACATGTCCGTGTTGTTGCACGGCGCAGGGCAGGCTGACCACTGACTCCGAGCCCACAAATTCGACAAACCTGTACGGACGTAATGTGACGACCATGTCTCAGCCATCCATTCTCAGCTTGCTGCCCGGGCGTGCCAGCATGCGGCCCGATGATGTGGCGTTCACGTACACCGACTACGAGAACGATTCGGCGGGAGTTCCCCAGAGCCTCACGTGGTCGCAGCTATACCGCCGAACGCTCAACGTGGCACGCGAGCTCAGCCTTCACGGGTCGGTCGGAGACACGGCGGTAATCCTGGCTCCTCAAGGTCTTGAGTACGTCGTAGCATTCCTGGGATCGATGCAGGCCGGCCTCATCGCGGTTCCCCTCCCGTTGCCGCATCGCGGCTCGCACCATGAGCGGGTCAGTTCGGTCGTTGCCGACACGTCCCCGTCGGTTGTTCTCACCACGTCAGCGGTCGCCGACGACGTCGGCGACTACGTCGATCAATCACGTATGGATGCCGCTCCAAAGCTCGTCGAAATCGACTCCCTGGATCTCGACGTCGAAGGCGGCGCAAGCGTCAGCACAGCTGGTTCGCCGAGCGTCGCGTACCTGCAGTACAGCTCAGGTTCGACCCGGCTGCCGACCGGGGTCATGATTTCGCACCGCAATGTCCAAGCAAATTTCGAGCAGCTGATGCGCAGCTTCTTCGCGGACCTGGTTGACCAGCTCAAAGCCGTGAGGGATACCACGATTGTGTCGTGGTTGCCGCTCTACCACGACATGGGTTTGGTACTGGGAGTCTGCGCACCAATTTTGAGCGGCTATCGCGCCGAACTGTCGAGTCCGGTTGCGTTCCTCGAAAGGCCGGCCAGGTGGGTCCAGTCATCTGGCCAGGACTCCGCACGCGTTTTCGGCGGCGCCTAACTTCGCCTTTGACTTGGCCGCTCGCAAGACAACCGACAGTGACCTGGACGGGCTGGACCTCGGGGGCGTGCTCGGGATCATCAACGGCGCCGAACGCGTCGAGCCGGCCACGTTGGAACGCTTCGCTGATCGGTTCGCGCACTTCAACTTCCGGGACAATATGCTGCGTCCGTCGTATGGCTTGGCGGAGGCGACCGTCTTTGTGGCGTGCGGCACCTGGAGCAGTTCGTTGGGGGCGGTTCATTTCGACGTCGACGAGTTATCCGCGGGCCGCGCTCAGCAGTGCGCGGCCGGGTCCGGCACAGCGCTGGTCAGATACAAGGTGCCGCAATCGCCCACGTTGCGGGTCGTCGATTACGACACACACCGCGAGTGCGCGCCGGACGTCGTCGGCGAGATGTGGTTGCATGGCGACAATGTCGCCGACGGCTACTGGCACAGACCACCGGAGGAGCAGCGCTGCTTCGGTGCAACGCTCGTCGATCCTTCGCCGGGAACGCCGGACGGCCCGTGGCTGAGAACCGGCGACCTGGGTTTCATCTCCGAGGGAGAACTGTTCATTGTTGGCCGCATCAAGGATCTGCTGATCATCCGAGGGCGTAATCACTACCCCGAGGACATCGAGGCCACGGTCCACGAGATCACGCGTGGGCGGGTCGCGGCGATCTCAGTCCCGCTGAACAGTACCGAACAGCTGGTCACTGTCGTCGAGATCAAGAAGCGCGACGACTCCGATGAGGACGCGGAAAACCGGCTCGGCGAAGTCAGAAGCGATGTCACCTCCGCGATATCCAATGCGCACGGCTTGAATGTCGGGGACCTCGTGCTGGTACCGCCCGGGTCGATTCCCACCACGACGAGCGGCAAGATCCGGCGCGCCGCCTGCGTCGAGCAGTACCGCCAGGACCAATTCACCCGATTGGACGCCTAACGCGGCCGGCGGTCGCGCACGCACAACCACCAATGCTGTTCACTGTCCTGGTCATGGCCCTTGCCGTCAGTGTCGAACCCTTCCGGATCGGGATGACCGTGCTGATGTTGAACCGGCCCAGGCCGGCGCTGCAACTGCTCGCGTTTCTATGTGGCGGTTTCGCAATGGGAACGACGGTGGGTCTGGTTGTGCTCTTGGCGTTTCGACGAGTACTGCTGGGGTCCACCTACTTGACGTTGCCCAGGGTCCAGATGCTGATCGGGATCTTGCTGCTATTGGTCGCTGTGGTGGTGGCCGTCGACATCCCCGGGCGGTTGGGTTCGCGCCCAGCAAGATTGGCGACGCCGGCGCGACGATTGCTGAACAAGCATTCGCTGCCGGTCGCGGGAATCGCCGGTCTCAGCATCGCACTGCCGTCGGTCGACTACCTTGCCGCGCTGGCCGTCATCCTCGCCTCCGGCGCGGCAGTCCTGAAGCAGGTCGCTGCACTTGTGATGTTCAACGTCGTGGCCTTCGCACTCATAGAGATTCCGCTGCTGGCTTACCTGTTCGCACCCAAGGCAACCGCTAAATCGGTGACGGCGCTGCATAATTGGATTCGATCGCGGCGCCGCCGTGAGGTCGCAACCGTGCTGGCCGCAGTCGGCTGCGTGTTCCTCGCCGTCGGCGCATCCGGGCTTTGACATCTCTAAATCTCGAAAAATCCTCAGCCTCAAGCTCATCGCATGCAGCACTGAGACGTTAAGAGCCGTCGAACTTTTCCGCGATTTCTTGCCAAGCGCGAGCGTTTTTTCTTGCTATCTCGGCAATTGTGCCCGAGCAGTGGATCGGAACGGCTTCAGCGAATTCGTTACAGGCGCTGATTGCGATCATGACGGTGGACAGCAGCCGCAAGAGAGCGCGTCCCCTCTCTGAGGATCTGACTGATGGATCGTTTCTCAGCCGTTGGAGGAGATCGTGCCCGCGGCCCTCGGGAGACACGCGCGTCCCGGCCCTCGGTACCTCGGGCGGGTCGCCACGCTCACCCGAATTCTTGGCGAAATGATCGGGCAGTGGATTCTGACCTTTGTCGAGGCGCTGGCGCACATCTCGCGCAGTGGTGACCGAGACGCCTGCGTGCCGCGCTATTTCCCGCAGCGATGCGCGTGGATTCGTCGACAAGAATTTCGCGGCACGTCGCCGTCCATTAGCGGGACTGATCGGCCGGGTCCTTCCGTCGCGTCCAAGCCGGGGACCCAACTGAGGAATTTCCTCAGTTGCACACCCTCGCAATTTGCCGACGGTCTTGTTCGATACTCCTGCAATCAGCGCTATAGACCGATCTGACCAATGCGGGTACGACGCGAAAACTCTTCTGGCAGCACCCCTTTCGCTGATTTCTGCGAATCATCGCGACCGGCATTGGTCTCAGGAAGCCTGCGAAACGACGCTCGGGACAGTCAAAAACTCAACGTGACCCGGTACAAAGCCACGTCAGTGGACACGCCCTCGCGGACCTTACGCTTGCGTAGCTTACTCAAGAGTAAGTATAGCTCGGGCTCATTGTCAACTTGTTGAGTAGCGACGGCGCGACCGGCTCACCTATCGGCCGCGCTGCCGATCCGGCACCCTCATTGGTTGTGTCAGAGCATCTTTCGGTTTACCACCAACACTCGCCTGATGAATCAGGCCGGAGCGGGCGCCACATTTTTGCCGCAGCCGAGTTCGCTGTGAATGTTGAGACGCCCGGCTCGCGTGCTCGTCACCGGGGTTGAACATAATGAGTCGAATCGCACCGGCAAAGGAGCCCCCGATGACCACGACCAGCGCAGACCGTCTGTTTCGTGTGATCCAGTGGACAACCGGCAACATCGGGCAGCGATCGCTGCACGCCATCATCGGCAGGCCGGACATGGAACTGGTCGGCGTCTACGCCCACGGGCACGACAAAGTCGGGGTGGACGCCGCCGAGTTGTCCGGCTGGCCTGAGCCGACCGGGGTCACGGCCACCAACGACATCGATGCGCTGCTGGCACTTCGACCCGACGCCTGTTGCTACAACCCGCTGTGGCCAAGCGTCGACGAATTGGTTCGGCTGCTCGAGTCAGGGGTCAACGTGTGTACCAGCGCGGCGTGGATCACCGGTGGCAAGCAGACGCCGCAGGACCGGCAGCGGATCCTCGACGCCTGCGAGCGCGGCGGCTCTACGATTTTCGGCAGCGGTGCGCACCCGGGGATGACGAACCTGGTCGCCATGGCGCTCAGCGGATCCTGCGAACGCGTCGACGAGATCCGCATCACCGAATCGGTGGACTGCTCCACCTATGAATCGGCGGAAACCCAGACCGCGATGGGCTTCTCGCAGGACCCCGACACGCCTGGGCTGGCCGAGAACGTGCGACGCGAAAGCGAAGTCTTCGCCGAGTCGGCCGCGATGATGGCCGATGCGATCGGTGCGACGCTGGACAAGATGACCTTCGACGTCACGTTCACCGCGGCCACCGGCGACACCGATCTGGGCTTCATGAAGATTCCGGCCGGAACGGTCGGCAGCGTCTACGGCTATCACCGCGGCTGGGTCGGCGACCGCAACGTGGTCAGCGTCGGGTTCAACTGGACCATGGGCAATCACGTGACACCGCCCAAGCCGCTCGAGCACGGCCACGTCATTCAGGTCTTCGGGCTGCCGAACATGCGCACCGTTGTGCACTGCCTGCCGCCCAAGGACTGGACCGAGCCGGGATTCATGGGCCTGGGCATGATCTACACCGCGATGCCGGTGACCAATGCGGTGCCGGCAGTCGTGGCGGCCAGGCCGGGGATCGTCACACTGGCCGATCTTCCGCCCGTTACCGGCCGCGCCGCACGGTAGCATGTGCGAGCCCCGACACATCGAGGGGACCTAACAGAACGCGGGCGTGCCCTATCGTCTAGCATAGTTAGCCGAGCGAAGGTTCTGATTGGCATCGGCGATGATGACCGGCAGAGGCCTGCTCTTTCGGCAAAGCTGTCCCGGACGCGCCCGCTTCGGCCGCGGAATGGATCCGTAGCGTGATGCGTTGGCGGAGAAGATTGCGGACGGGGCGGCGGGAGGAGACCGGGTGAGGGCGATGTCGATTGGCGGTTTGCTCAGGCGCGGGTGGATACCGTTGCTGCTCGTGGCCGTGCTGTCGGTTTCCGGGCTTGCCGTGACCCGCCTGCACAAGGTGTTCGGCTCGCAGGACCTCAATGCGAACTCTGGAGCGGGGATCAAGATCGTGCAGTTCAACCCCAAAGTCGTGAAATACGAGATTCTCGGAGCGCCCGGCAGTACCGCGAACATCAACTACTGGGACGCCGACGCCAACACCCACCAGGTCAACAACGCGCCGTTGCCGTGGTCGTACACCATTTCCACCACCCTGCCCGCGGTCAGCGCCAACATCATGGCCCAAACCGACGGCGGGTACATCGGCTGCCGCATCACCGTCGACGGTGAGCTTCGCGAGCATCAAAGCGCCGACGGCCACAACGCCCAGACGTTCTGCCTGGTGAAGTCCGCATGACCGACACCAGGACCGACACAACCGAGTCCGAGCAACCCAAACACTCCCAGCACCCCCATCGCCCTTTTATCCCGCACTTCATCCGCATCTTCGCGATCCCGATCATCCTGGGCTGGGTCGTCGTGACCGTCATCGTCAACGTCGCGGTCCCGAAGCTGGAAATCGTCGGCGAGGCGCATTCGGCGCCGATGGCGCCCCTGGACGCACCGTCGATGAAGGCGATGATGCGGATGGGACACAACTTCCACGAGTTCGACTCCAACAGCACGGTGATGGTCGTGGTGGAAGACCAACAGCCACTCGGCGAGGCCGCACACCGTTACTACGACGACATCGTGCGCAAACTGCGCCAGGACACTGCGCACGTCCAGCACATCCAGGACTTCTGGGGCGACAGGTTCACCGCGGCGGGCGCGCAGAGCGCCGACGCCAAGGGCGCCTACGTGCAGGTCAACATCGCCGGCAACCAGGGCACCACCCAGGCCAACCACTCCGTCGAGGCCGTCCGCCACGTCGTCGACAACGAACCCGCCCCGCCCGGGGTGAAAGCCTATGTCACCGGTCCCGCGGCGCTGTCGGACGACATGCACGTCATCGGTAACGACAGCCTGGCCAAAATCACGCTGTTCACGTTGGCCGCGATCGCGATCATGTTGTTGCTGGTCTACCGCTCGATCGTCACCACGCTGATCCAGTTGTTCATGACGTTTGTCGCGCTGGCTTGTGCACGGGGAGTCGTCGCGGTGCTCGCTTACCACAACGCGTTCGGGCTCACCACGTTCGCCGCGAATATCCTGACGATGCTGGCGATCGCCGCCGGGACGGACTACGGGATCTTCCTCGTCGGTCGTTACCAGGAGGCGCGCCGGGCCGGCGAAGACCGTGAAACGGCCTACTACACCACGTTTAAAGGTGTCGCCCCCGTGGTGCTGGGTTCGGGCCTGACCATCGCCGGCGCGACGTACTGCCTGAGCTTCGCGCGGCTGCCCTGGTTCAACACGATGGGCCCGCCGGTGGCCATCGGCATGATCGTCGTCGTGGCGGCCGGCCTGACGCTGGGCCCCGCCGTCGTCTTCCTGGGCAGTCGTTTCGGCCTCTTCGAGAAGAAGGGCCAGGCCCGCGGCCGGCTGTGGCGGCGGGTCGGCACCGCGGTCGTGCGTTGGCCCGCACCGATTTTCGCGCTGAGCGCCGCCGTCGTGCTGGTCGGCATGGTCGCGTTGCCCGGGTTCAAGACGAGTTACAACGACCGCCACTACCTGCCCGAATCCGCGCCGTCGAACATCGGTTACGCCGCAGCCGATCGGCACTTCTCCGAAGCCCGGATGAACCCGGACTTGCTGATGATCGAGGCCGACCACGACATGCGCAATACCGCCGACATGCTGGTGCTGGACAAGGTCGCCAAGAACGAGATCCGCACCGTCGGCATCGCGATGATCCAGGACATCACCCGGCCGTTGGGGATTCCCATCCAGCACAGCTCGATTCCGTTCCAGAACAGCATCCAGAGCCAGACGACCATGCAGAACATGGACTTTCTCAAAGACAGAATGAAAGACATTCTGAAGATGGCCGACGAGATGCAGGTCATGATCGAGACGACGGAACGCCAGGCGAAGGTCACCCATGATCTGGCCACTGCCGCCCTGGACAGCGCGAAAACCACGCAGGAAACGTCGGAAATCACCGACACTCTGCGTGACCACATCGCGGACTTCGAGGACTTCTACCGGCCGATCCGCAGCTACTTCTACTGGGAGAAGCACTGCTACGACATTCCCGTGTGTATTTCGTTCCGATCGTTGTTCGACTCGATCGACGGCTTCGACCAACTCGCCGAGAAGTTCCACCAGCTCTCCGGCGAAATCGGACGGACCGCGCAGGCGTCCCACGAGCTGGAGCAGCTCATCCCGATCATGCTCGGAGCGTTGAAGACGACACATGGTCTGACGTTGACCATGTACCAGACGTTCAAAGCGATGATCGACCAGATGGAGGCCATGAGTAACACCTCCATCGTGATGGGGCAAAGCTTCGACAAGTCGCAGAACGACGACTTCTTCTACCTGCCGCCCGAGGCCTTCGCCAACCCCGAATTCATTCGCGGCGTGAAGATGTTCTTCTCCCCCGACGGAAAGTCGGTGCGGTTCTTCATCACTCACCAGGGCGACCCGATGACGCCCGAGGGAATCGCCCGGGTGTCCGCCGAACGAACAGCGGCTCAGGAAGGGCTCAAGCAGTCCTCACTGTCGGACGCCAAGGTGTACCTCGGCGGAACCGCAGCGACATTCCGGGACATGGCCGACGGCGAGAAGTACGACCTGATGATCGCCGTGGTGTCGGCGTTAACGCTGATCTTCATGATCATGCTGCTGCTCACCCGCAGCGTGGTGGCGGCACTGGTGATCGTCGGGACCGCGAGCAGTTCGATCGCCGCCTCGTTCGGTCTGTCGGTGTTGATCTGGCAGGACCTGTTCGGCATGCACATCCACTGGATCGTCATGGCGCTGTCGGTCATCATTCTGTTGGCCGTCGGCTCCGACTACAACCTGCTGCTGGTCTCACGATTCAGAGAAGAAATCCACGCCGGGCTCAAGACTGGATACATCCGGTCGATGGCCGGCACCGGCGCGGTGGTGACATCGGCGGGTTTGGTGTTCGCCTTCACGATGGCGGCGATGCTGGGCAGTGATCTCACCGTGTTGGGCCAGTTCGGCTCGACGGTCTGCATCGGCCTGCTGCTCGACACCCTGGTGGTGCGCACGCTGTTCATGCCCTCGCTGGCCACGATGCTCGGCCGCTGGTTCTGGTGGCCGCAGGTCGTCCATCCCCGAGGTGACCACGCCAAACCAAAGCCGCCGCCGGCTCCCGCCGAAGAGGACAACACCGCGCCGCTGGCCGTGCAGAGATCGTGACAGCGCCGACTTAGTCGTCGCCGGCCAGTTCCACGCACACCGCGAGCGCACCGGCGCCGACATGTAAAGCCAGCACCGGGCCCAGGTCGGTGACGATCGCCGGCTCACACGCCGGCAACCGCTCGGCCAGTACGCCGACCAGGTCGGCGGCGCCGTCGGGGTTGGCGACGTGATGCACCGCGATCACGGCCGAATGCTCTCCGACGACTTCGCACACCCGGTCGATCATCGTCGCGACTGCCTTGCTGGCGGTGCGGACCCGTTGCGCCAGAACGAGTTTGCCGTCGTCGATGCGCAGCAGCGGCTTGAGCGACAGCTTGGTGCCCAGCCAGGCGCCGGCACCACCAATGCGTCCGCTGCGCCGCAAATTGTCCAGCTGATGGACGACGATGAACCCGTGATTGCGGCCCGCTGCCGCGGCCGCCGCGGCCGCAACCGTGTCCAAACCGGCCCCGCCGGCCGCTGCCCGGGCGGCGGCCAACGCCACGAAACCCGTATTCATCGCGGCTGACTTCGAGTCGAGAACCCTTACAGATGGTCCGATCTGGGCTGCGGCGGTCTCGCCGGCACGAATGGTCCCGGACAGCGCCGCCGAAAGATGCACGGCCACAACCCCGTCGCCGCCGCTGTCGGCCAGTGCCTGCCGATATACATCGGCTAACTCTGCGGGTGTCGCGGCGGCGGTCGTCGCGTGTCCGTAGTCGTGGATGTTGTCGGGAATGTCGTCCACGCCGTCGCGTAGGTCGGTGTCGTCGAGCAGTATGTGCAGGGGGACTTGACGTATCGCCCACTGCCGGCGCAGCTCACCGGGAAGGCGCGCCGACGAGTCGGTGACTACCACGACAGGCATATGACTTCAGCCGCGCGGATTCTCGTTTGATACGCCGGCCTCGGCCAGCGCCTTGAGCATCGACTCGGCAACCGCCTGGTGGGCTTCGAAATTCCAGTGGATTCCGTCGGGATTGCCGCGACCACTCATAATCTGTTCGGCGACAGCGGCTTTCAAGTCGACCAAGGGAATATCATGCTGGCTGGCCCATTGGGTGATCGCCGCGACCGTGCCGGCCCTGCCGCGGTGGGCCTTTCCGTAGGTCTCGGCGATATGAACCGACGGCAGTGAAGCAACGATCGGGATGCCAGGCCGATTGAAATCGATTGCGCCGCGTGTCTGCTCGAGGTATTCGGCGGAAAGATGTGGTGGCAGAGCAGCTCTGGCCACCGGAGACAGTCGAGGTTGCACCCAACCGTAACCGTCGCGAACCCATCGCCGCAGCAACGGCGGGCGTACATAGCGGATGAGCTCCCGCAACGCAGTCGGCAGAGGCGACGGCAGCGAATCCATACCGCCGGTCGCGAAGATCACCGCCCCGGCGCGCGGCAACGCCGCCCACGACCGTGGGTCTTGGGTGGCCGCCCACCACACGTCCCGACAGGTCCAACCGATGCGTCCGATCAGCTCTAGTTCCCAACCTAGCTGTCCAGCAACGATACTGGGCCAGATGCGCGGGTCGTCTGCCGGCAGCCCACCGGTCGGTCCGTAGTAGGCAAGCGAGTCGGCGAAGACCAGCAGGGCCGGCCGCGGCTGGTGCTCAGAGGACATCGCCCGCGACCTGTGCCGAAGCGTTCCACACGTCGAGCCGCCACCGGATGGCATCGACACCGGCGGCACCGGATTCCGGATCGCCGGAGTGCCCGGACAGCTGCGTCCAACTCGCATTGCCCATGCCACCCAGCGCGGGCCAGTTGTCGACCGGCAGCCGCAGCAACGCCGCGGTCAGCGCGGCGATCAGGCCGCCGTGGGCGACCAGTACCACCGGCCGCACCGGTTCATCGACGGCGCACCATTCGGGCTCACCGGCGACCAGCTCGGCGATCAGCGGCAGGCTGCGCGCGGCGACGTCGACCCTGCTCTCCCCGCCGTGCGGTGCCCAGGTGGCGTCCTCGCGCCACGCTAGCCGGGCGCCCGGTGCGCCGATGTCAATCTGGGCGTGGGTCATGCCTTGCCAGTCGCCGAGGTGGGTCTCCCGCAGGCGGTCGTCGGCGCGGACTGGTATGCCGGTGCGCTCCTGGAATGCGACCGCGGTGTCGTAGGCGCGGCGCAGGTCGGACGACACGACGAGCAGCGGCTGGTCTTTGGCGAGCGCTTCGGCTGCAGCGACCGCCTGGGCGCGACCCAGCTCAGTGAGGTCGGTGTCCAGCTGGCCCTGCATCCGGCTGCCGAGATTGAATTCGGTTTGGCCGTGCCGCAGCATCACCAGCCGACGCACCGTCATGGCTGGCTCGCTGAGTTCTCGGGATTGTCGGACAGGTCCACCGTCACCGTGGGGCAGTCACGCCAAAGCCGATCGAGCGCGTAGAAGTCGCGTTCGTCTTGATGCTGGATGTGCACGACGATGTCGACGTAGTCCAGCAACGTCCACCGGCCTTCGCGGGTGCCCTCGCGGCGGGCGGGCTTGTAGCCGGCCAGGCGCATCTTCTCTTCGACCTCGTCAACGATGGCGTTGACTTGCCGTTCGTTGGATGCCGAGGCGATCACGAAGCAGTCGGTGATGACCAATTGATCGGAGACGTCGATGACGACGACATCGTCGGCGAGCTTCGACGCGGCCGCGCGCGCGGCGACGGTGGCCATCTCGATGGCCTCTGCCGCGGCCGTCACTTCTGCTCCCGGGGCTTGCGGTAGAGCTCGCGTTTGGAGATGTACTGCACGACGCCGTCGGGCATCAGGTACCACAGCGGGCGTCCTTCCGCGGCGCGCTGACGACAGTCAGTGGAAGAGATTGCCAGCGCGGGGATTCCGACCAATGACAACGCGTCATCAGGCAACCCGTCGAGAACATCGGTGAGATGTTCGCGACCCAGTTCGTAGCCGGGCCGGCTAACCCCGACGAACCGCGCCGTCGCGAACAGTTCGTCCAAGTCCTGCCACGACAGGATGGAGGCGAGCGCGTCGGCGCCGGTGATGAAGTACAAATCGGAGTCGGGGTTGAGCGTGTGCAGATCTCGCAAGGTGTCCTTGGTGTAGGTGGGACCGCCGCGATCGATGTCGGCGCGGCTGACCGAGAAGCGGGGGTTGGCCGCGGTGGCGATCACGGTCATCAGGTAGCGGTCTTCACCGGCGCTGACCTGGCGGCCTTTCAGCCAGGGCTGGCCGGTCGGCACAAATACCACTTCATCCAGGTCGAACTGGTAGGCCACCTCGCTTGCCGCGACCAGGTGGCCGTTATGGATCGGATCGAATGTCCCACCCATGACTCCCAGCCGCCGCTTTTGCACGGTTTGCCAGCTTACTTGAGCGTCGCGATGCGGGCCCCCAACGCATCAGTCACATCGGCCACACCAGTAACCCCGGCTAGCGGATGCGCTATGTGCCCGCCTCCGAGCGACACCTAGACCGGCAGCAGCGCGTCGATCACCGCCGCCAGCTGCTTGGCCGACCGGCACTCGTGCATGGTGATCACCTCTTGGTAGCGGGGCACTGCCGAGTCGCCGCTCCCCCACAGGTGCTTGGGCTCGGGGTTCAGCCAATGCGCGTGCCGGCTGGCGGTCACCATGTGAGCCAACACTTCAGTGGCCGGGTCGCGATAGTTGGTGCGCCCGTCGCCGAGCACGAGCAACGAGCTGCGCGGCGACAGTACATTCGGATGCGCCTGAATGAACGAGACAAAGGCGTTGCCGTAATCGCTGTGGCCATCGCGGGTGTAGACACCAGCTTCCCGGGTGATCCGCTGGATCGCCACGGCCAGGTCTGCGTCGGGCCCGAACATGTGGGTCACCTCGTCGCTGGTGTCAATGAAGGCGAAGACCCGAACGCGGGAAAACTGCTGCCGCAAAGCGTGCACTAACAGCAGGGTGAAGTGGCTGAACCCGGCGACCGACCCCGACACGTCGCACAGCACCACCAGTTCTGGGCGGGCCGGTCGCGGTTTGCGCAGCACCAGGTCGATCGGCACACCGCCGGTGGACATCGATTTGCGCAGCGTTTTGCGCAGGTCGATTGCGCCCGCCCGGGCACGGCGCCTCCGCGCGGCCAGCCGGGTGGCCAGCGTGCGGGCCAGCGGCTGCACGACCCTGCGCATGGCGCGCAACTGTTCACCCGAGGCACGCAGGAACTCGACGTTCTCGGATAGCTGTGGGATGCCGTACATCTGGACGTGGTCGCGGCCGAGCTGCTCGGCGGTACGCCGCTTGGTCTCGGCGTCGACCATTTTTCGCAATTGTGTGATCCGCTGCGCGGCAAGCGCTTTGGCGATCTCCTCCTGAGTTGGTGTGGGTTCGTCGCCGTAAGGAGCGAGCAAGCCGGCCAGCAGCTTGCCCTCCAACTCATCGAGCGCCATCGCCTTGAGCGCCTGATACGAGGAGTACGACGGGCCGCGGCTGGAGTTGTACTTGCCGTAGGCGTCGACGATCTGCGCGATCATCGCGACTAGTCGCTCATCCATGTCGGCGAGATCGGCGTTGTCGGTGAGCAAATCCACCAGCATTTGGCGCATCGCCTCGACGTCGTCGGGCGGCAGCTGCGCGTCGGGATCGGCCGCGGCCTCTTCGGTCACCACCGCGCGTGCGCCCAGTGCCACGGGCCACCACAAGTCGAACATCGCGTCGTAGGTCTCGCGGTGCTCGGGCCGGCGCAACACCGCGCACGCCAGACCTTCGCGCAGCACCTCCCGGTCACCGAGACCGAGAACCCCCATCACCCTGCCGGCATCCACCGTCTCCGATGGGCCGACGGAGATACCTTGCCCGCGAAGAGCTTCCACGAATCCAACCAGATGGCCGGGCAGGCCATGCGGGGCCAGCGGCTGGCTGGGGCGAACGCGGCGGACGGCCATCAGCTGCGCCTCAGTTCAGCCTGAGTTCGCCGGTTGCGCGTTGCTGGTCGGATTGGTGCTTGAGCACCACACCCAGCGTGGCAGCAATGGTCGCGTCGTCGATGGTGTCCAAGCCCAGCGCCAGCACCGTGCGTCCCCAGTCGATGGTCTCGGCCACCGACGGCAGCTTCTTGAGTTGCATTCCGCGCAGCACTCCGATGATGCGCACCAACTCCTCGGCGATATGTCCGGGTAGTTCGGGCACGCGGGACAACAGGATTCGGCGTTCCAGCTCGGGGCTGGGGAAGTCGATGTGCAGAAAAAGACAGCGACGTTTGAGCGCCTCGGACAGCTCGCGGGTGGCGTTGGAGGTGAGCACCACAAACGGCGCCCGCTCGGCGGTGATGGTGCCCAACTCCGGGACGGTGACCGCGAAGTCGGACAGCACCTCCAGCAGCAGACCCTCGATTTCGATGTCGGCCTTGTCGGTTTCGTCGACCAGCAGAACGGTAGGCTCGGTGCGCCGGATCGCGGTCAGCAGCGGCCTCGAGAGCAGGAACTCTTCGGTGAACACGTCGGTCTTGGTCTGATCCCAGTCATCGGAACCGGACTGAATGCGCAGAATCTGCTTGGCGTGGTTCCACTCGTAGAGCGCGCGGGCCTCGTCGACGCCTTCGTAGCACTGCAGGCGGACCAGACCGGATCCGGTGGCCTGCGCAACGGCGCGGGCCAGTTCGGTCTTGCCGACCCCGGCCGGGCCCTCCACCAGCAGAGGCTTGCCCAGCCGGTCGGCGAGGAAAACGGCTGTCGCGGTTGCGGTGTCGGGCAGGTAACCGGTTTCGGCCAGCCGCCGGCCGACGTCGTCGATATCGGCGAACAGCGGGGTGGACCGCGCAGGCACACTCACGTTTGTGTTTCTCCTCAACTATGTCAGGCCGGGCGGGTCTGGCCGTCTCCCCAAACGATCCACTTGGTCGAGGTCAGTTCCGAAAGCCCCATCGGGCCGCGGGCGTGCAGCTTCTGGGTGGAGATGCCGATCTCGGCACCGAACCCGAACTGTTCACCGTCGGTGAAGCTGGTCGACGCGTTGACCATCACCGCAGCTGCGTCGATACCCTCGGTAAACCGTTGAGCGGCAGCCATATTGGAGGTGACAATGGCCTCGGTATGTCCGGTGCCGTATTCGTTGATGTGGGCGATCGCCTCATCGACACCGTCCACCACCGCGACTGCGATCTCCATCGCCAGATACTCCCGGCGCAGGTGGGCCTCGTCAGGGTCGAAATTCACTGTCACGCCGGCGTCTTGGAGCGCATTGATCAGCCGCGGCACGGCGTGGTTGGCGATCGCGGCGTCGACCAGAAGCGTCTCTGCGGCGTTGCACACGCTGGGGCGACGGGTCTTGGAGTTCAGCAAGATCCGTTCGGCCATATCCAGATCGGCGGCGTCGTGGACGTAGACATGACAGTTGCCGACACCGGTCTCGATGGTCGGCACATGTGCGTCGCGGACCACCGCATCGATCAGTCCCGCGCCCCCGCGCGGGATCACCACGTCGACCAATCCCCGGGCCTGGATCAGGTGAGTGACGGTGGAGCGGTCCGCCGGCGACACGAGCTGGACGGCATCGGCAGGCAGATCCTCGCTGGCGAGCGCCGCGCGAAGCACATCGACCAGCGCCTGGTTGGAATTGATCGCCGATGCGCTTCCGCGCAGCAGCGCAGCGTTACCGGACTTGAGCGTCAGACCGAAGGCATCGACGGTGACGTTGGGCCTGCCCTCATACACGATCCCGATCACGCCGAGCGGAACTCGCTGCTGACGCAGCGCTAGCCCGTTGGGCAGGGTATAGCCACGCAGCACCTCACCCACCGGGTCGGGTAGTCCGGCGACCTGGCGCAGCCCGGCGGCGATTCCCTCGACGCGCTGCCGGTTCAGAGCCAGCCGGTCGAGCATCGCGGCCGGTGTGCCGGCCTCCTGCGCCGCGCCGAGATCCTCGCCGTTCGCAGCCAGGATGCGGTCCGTCTGCGCGACAATCGCCTCTGCAGCGACACGCAGCGCGTGGTCTTTGGCAACCGTCGGCAAGGACGCCAGAGCACGGGCGGCAACTCTGGCCCGCCGCGCGGCGTCGTGCACCTGCTGGCGCAGGTCGGGAGCCGAGAATGCATGCACACTCATTAACCAAGGGTAGCGAGTTTGCGAGCATCCGGTTGAGACGGCCCTATTCGACCTCTAGGATGAGCGGCCCGGCAGGCCGGGGTTCTTTTGTGCGTACGCGACAGGGCGCGCTAGATGGCGGCTGAAGATCTCGTTGAGCATCGCTATTCCGGCGTTGTCAGCAATGATGTTCGGCTGGCCTTTGGTCCAGTAGGTGTTGGCCAGCACCGCGATGCTCAGCGGCTCCTCGTCGGGACCGCCCATCGTCATACCGATCCAACAGGAACAGCCGCCCAGGGACGTCAGGCCGTCCTTCCAGACAATCCGCGGCGGGCCGGGCGGACAGCGCTGAGACTCGCCCTTGCCGCGACCTCCCGCATGTAGCCGTAGAAGTCGCCGCAACACCTATCACGATCCAGGCCTAGGACGAACCTCCGACTAGGCGCTCGCACCGCTTAGTCGCCCTCTTGGCTCACAACGAGATGCTACGTCGGCTTCGTTGGACGACGGTGCCGTGCGCCCCGTGGACAACTCAACTCGAAGTGCTTGGTCCCATGCAGCGGCACGCCATGTCGCGCTTTGCTTGCGCCCGCCGTACGCAATAGAACGTTTGGTGTACCCTGCGGGCGTGACCGCACCAGGTATTCGAGTAGGCCCGGCCAACGGGTCGGCCGTAATGCCCTGCAGCAGAACAACTCCCGGTCGGCTCGCCGCGTAAAGCGCTAGCTGGTCAGCATCAACATCCGAATCGAGACGCCTTTGGTTCGCCGTCGTATTAGCCATTGCTTGAGCGCGGCCGCCGGTGGGGTGCTGGGCGTCGCCTTCCTGCCTATGGCCGTCGCCTTCGCCGACAGCTACGAGATCATTCCCGATCCGAGTTCCACCGAAGAGATCACCGGATTTTTCGGCGAACCCGCGACTCCTCCCGCGGTCGCCGGAAGCATCCAGGGACAGCAGGTATTCGAGGTTTTTGACACGACAACCGATAAGACAGTCGGAACCTTCGACGCCGACGAAAGCACCAATCCGTCTTTGTACGGCGCCGCCAATGAGTTACTCCTCGTCACCAAGGACCTATCAGGCACCGCGGGCACCGCCACCGGGGTTACCGAAAATATCACCTCAGTACTGGGTTTTCGCCCGCTGACATCGCGGTTGAGGGAAATCAGCTATTCGACGTTTATAACGCGGCCAGCGATCAAGCGACGGGCGCCTTCGACGGCGAAGTGACAAACACGTCGGACGTCTTGCTCAACTACACCGAGGAAATCCTCGTCACCAATGACGTCTCGGGCACCGTAGGTAGCGCCGCCGGGGACACGCCGCCGGTCGGCTCCCTTTACAACGTCTTCTACATTCTCGGTGACCCCTCGTTCTACAACCTCTACTCCGTGACGCCTTCGTCGTCGGGCGACGTCGTCTCGGATACCTTGGTGAGCCGCTACGGCGATGTCGCTATTCCGATCTCTTTTTATGACGCAACCGGGGCGATGACCGTCAACTCGTTCACGGTCCCTTCTGACAACGAGAGCATCGTTCCGGTGGGCAGCGAACAGATCTCCGGAGTCAACGGGGTTCCGCCGCTGGACTCAAGCGTCCAGGGATACCAGGAATTCGACGTCGACAACATGTCCGGCAACGCGATCGGGACCTTCGACGCCGACGTCACCACCGCCAACGGCTTCTTCGGCAATTCCAGCGAGGCGCTTCTGGTCACCGCCGACTCGGGCACCACAGGCACCGCCGCAGGCGATCTTCCGCCGATCGGCTCGGTATTCGACGTGGACAGCTACGGAGGCGGCTACGAAACCATCTATTCCGACCTCGTCTCGACGACCAGCGCGAACGTGATCTCGGAGACATTCGTGACACCGTTGGGAGACTTCGCCATTCACCCCGCCTTCGACCTTGCCGCAAACGCCGCGGACAGCTCGTTCTTTGTCCCGACCTGGCTCGCCGACCTGGCGTCCAACCTTTTCTGACCCGGGGCGGGCGTTTTGACCATGTCAGCTGACCGCACTTACGACCCCAGGCTCCCGACGCGCTTTCGCCGCTCTTCGATGATGCGGCCCAACTCCTGAAGCAGTAACGGAGTCCGCAGTACGAGATCTTCGATATGCTCGCGAGCGATCTCCAGCGCCGTCACCTCCTCCAACGCATACGCGCCAGAGAAATTCGGTTGACGAGTGAGCGTGGTCAACCCGAGGAATGAACCTTCTTCCACGACGCTCAGCGGCACGACCGAACCGTCTTCGGTAGTCGTCGTCAGGCGGATGCTGCCCTTGATCAAGAACGTCATCGCAGTAGCCACTTCACCGACGTATTGCACGACTTCGTCGGCGCCGTAACGGACAACCTTCGCGTGCGAGACAAGTGACTGCTGATCGCTGAGGCTCAATCGCAATGCCGGTGCCACGACTGATTGCATCGCCTTCTGCACCAGCGCCGGCGTGGAGAAATCGTCGCTGGCGCCGTCGAGATGCAGACCTTCGCGTCGGGCCGCGTACCAGATCCAGCGCAGGAACGTCGATCGGGCAGCGCCGTCATCGGCGGGCGACCTCAACGCGATGCTGACGCGGAACTCGCCGGCACCTGCGGCCGCTGACGTGGGTGCGACGTCGGTTTTGCGTTGCGGCAGCGCACTGGCGACCCGTACCAGCAGGAGGCGTACCTGGTCGGGTGGGTCTGCCGCCGAGAACATGGTTGTGATCGACAGTTGGTGCGCACCGGGCGGACGACTGAGGTTGGTGAATGAGGTGGCGGCAAGCACCGAGTTCGGTGTGATCTGCAAGCCGTGGTCGGTGTGGATGTGGACGGCACGCCAGTTCGCTTCCACGATACGTCCACGCGCCACCGGGGTGTCGAGCCAGTCGCCGATCCGAAACGGTTGCTCGAACAACATGAACAGGCCCGACACGATCTGGCCGACGGAATTCTGCAGCATCAGGCCGATGACCACGGACGTAACACCGAGTGCGGTGAATAGGCCCCCGACGCGCACACCCCAGACGTAGGAGAAGATGAGCGTTAGACCCACGGCGATCAGCAAAAGCCGCGTCACGTCGAGAAATATCCTCGGCACCCGCTGGCGCAATGAGCCTTGCGGTGCACCTTCAAACAGCGTGGCGTTGAACCCGGACAACAGCAGCACCAGCACCACGAAGCCGAATACCGTCGCGAGCACGCGCACCGAGATGAACTGCGCCGGCACCTGTGCCACCTTGAGCAATATCAGCAATAGCGCTGCCAATGGCACCAGGTAGCTGCGTAGCAGGTTCACCGGCCTGGCCAGATAGCTATGTTTGCGGGCAAGCGCCTGGTGCCACTCGCTCAGACCGATCAGTACTACGGGCAGTGCGACGACTAACCCGACGGCCCAATAGAACCAGGATGAATCAATGAGTTTCACTGTCGCTCCGACAATCGCCAGATCGGCCGTTCCGAGCCGTCGACCGTAATGCTGCCTCCGGGCGTGAACTGCCGGATGTCGCGCATCACTTCGTATACCTCCGAGGTGACGTAGATCCCTGACTGGTTTGCGCCGCTGCGCATCTGGTAAGCCAGATTGACCGCCGCGCCCCACATGTCGTAGATGACGCTCGTGCGGCCAATCAGCCCGCTGATGACGTTGCCGGTATTGATACCGGCCCGAAGGCTGAGGTGGTGACCCGTGCGGCTGTTGAATCGCTCGATGATGCGCTGCATCTCCGCGGCGAAGTCGACGGTGCGGGCCACGCTGTCCAGCCGTGGAACATTCAGCCCGCAGCTGGCGAGGTAGCCGTTGTGCACGGTGCGAATCGGCTCGACGCCCAGGGTTTCGGCCGCTGAATCGAGTTCCCGGACCAGCTCGTCGATAATCCCCACCAGTTCGTCACCGGACAGCTCGTTTGAGATCTCGTCGAGGCCGATGATGTCGGCGAAGATGACAGTGACGTCATGGTGCTCTTGTGAAATGGTCTGTTCGCCTTCGCGGTAACGCCGCACCACCGGCTCGGGCATCAACGACAGCAGCAGACGATCGTTTTCGTTGCGCTGCTCGGTGAGCAGCTCTTCTTTGATCTGCAGATTCCGGCTCATCTCGTTGAAAGCGACGGTGAGATCGCCGATCTCGTCACGTGATGTCGCCGGTATCGCGATGTCGTAATTGCCGGCGCTGATCGCCTGGGTGCCGGCCTGCAGCCGCCGGAGGGGCCGCACGAATATCTGGGCAACCAGCATCGCCGCAACGCATATGACGAAAACCATCGCCGTGGTGGTCAATACCAGTCTCCGAGTGAAGGACTCAATCCGGTCGTAGGCCTCGGAGCTGTCCCTGGTCGCCAGGATCGACCAGCGCAAGTCCGAATTAGGCACGTATAACGGGGCGTAGGCCGCGAGTTCCTTAGCTCCCAGGTATCCGGTATCGACGACGGTTCCGGTCTGACCGCGTTGCGCGGCACGAACGGCTGCGGTCGCGACGGGCTGGACCAGGGTCGTGCCGTGCCACCTGATCGCTCTGTCGACGATGTCGGGCGGGGTGCCTGCCGCCACGGCCTCGCGTTGATATCTCTGCGGGTCCTGCAGGAACAACCGCGAATCAGAGCGCATTAAGCTGTCCGGACCGGCCAGATACGTCTCCGCGGTCTGCCCCATGCCGGCGGCTTTCCAGTGCTGGTCGGCAGTCATTATGCGGTTGACCTTCGAGATCGGTAACGGTAGCGCCAGCACCCCCTCCGTCCTGCCCGCAGAAGCGATCGGCGACACCAGCCATGCAATGGGCACCCCGAGGGCAGCCTGGAACGGCTGGAAGTCGGTTATCCATACGAAGTCCGCGAAGTTGGCACCGATCGCCTTTTGGTAGGCACCGCGCAGGTTGGATTCGCGATACGGGCCGGTAAGGATGTTGGTGCCCAGCGTGGGACCTTTGTTAACGCTGTAGACCACGTTGCCCCGAGTGTCGAGCAGCAATGCATCCCGGTACTCGAAGCGGGTCGCGATCTCGCGAAAGTAATTGTGGAAGCGGGCATTCGCAGCCGACCATGCGCTGCCATCGCCCGCGTCATCGGGCGGGGTTGACGTGCCGGATGACGGAACGGTGTAGTGGACTTGAAGATACTTCTGCGCATTGGTGTTCGGCAGCAGCGCATCAATACTCAACTTGTCGCCGGTCGCCTGCTGGATCGGTTTGATCAACTTGTCGTTGTAATACTCGACCATGGACTGCTGTTGGCCAGGGTCGATCGTCGTGTTGTCCAGTTGGTCGAAGCCGGCGGTGAACGCCTGCACCGCGTCGACAGCGGTCGACCCGCTGCTGTACACAATCAGCGAATCCGTCAGGTCCGCGAACAGCATCTCCATTGCCCGCTTCTGTGCCTCACGGAGCTCGGTCATTCGTTCGGCGGCCGCGGGTAGCAGGGTGCGACGGCCGGATATGTAAGTGAGGACGCATATCACCGCCAATGACGCAAGGCTGGACACCAGCAGCATCACCATGATTTTGGACTGGATGCTGAACCGAGACAGTGCCCGCTTGTACCGCCTGCCCTTCCTGGCCGGAACCGTTTGGTCTTGCGGTACCGGATCGGTTGAGGGCCGCGGCGTCAATCTGCTTCCTTTCGCTGACAGGTGAGGAAAAGCCCAGATCACGCAGCAGCGTAACGCGAATGGTGTAGTGAAATCGGATTTGCCGAAAACCGTTATCAACACGTGGTTTGTCAATCCGAGTGCAACTTCATAACGTCGACGTAATGACACGGGTATGCGTGGTGGGCAGTGTGAATATGGATATCAGTTTTGGCGTCGACACATTGCCCCGCCCGGGTGAGACAACGTTAGCGGCGTCGGTACGCTCGGCGCCCGGCGGCAAAGGCGCCAATCAGGCGGTGGCAGCGGCACGCGCCGGAGCACACGTGCAGTTTCTCGGCGCCGTCGGCGACGACCCGGCGGCGGCGCAGTTGCGCGCGCATCTGAACGCCAACGGTGTGGGCACCGACGGGCTGATCACCGTACCGGGGCGCAGCGGCACCGCGGTGATCATCGTCGACTCCGCCGGTGAGAACTTCATCGTCGTCGCGGCCGGCGCCAACGCCCGGCTGACGCTGGATTCTGCTGCGTCACGCGCAGCTCATCGCCGAATGCGATGTGCTGTTGCTGCAACTGGAGATTCCGGTCGCCACAGCGACGGCAGCGGCCCGTGAAGGCCATTCGGCCGGCGCGACCGTCATCCTCAACGCCTCGCCGTCGGGCGGCGACGAGACCGATTTGGCCCAGCTCGCCGAGGTGACGGACGTCTTGGTGGTCAACGAAACCGAAGCCGCGCACTGGGTTTGGCCAGTCCCGCATCGAGTGACCACCCTCGGCGCCCGCGGTGCCAGCTACACGGGCAGCGGTGCGGGGTTCACGGTGGCCGCGCCGGTCGTGGACGCGCTCGACACGTCCGGCGCCGGCGACGTGTTCGCGGGTGTCCTGTCTGCCAACTGGGCCACCGGCCCTGACCACGCATTGCGCCGAGCCTGCGCCGCCGGCGCGCTGGCGACGCTGGTGCCCGGTGCCGGCGACTGCGCGCCGCGGGCCGCGGCGATCGACGAAGCCACGCTGCCGAAGTGATGAAATACCGACGCCGGATGTATCGCGCCGCAAAGGAGAACCGCAATGCCGACCAACCCTATTACAGCCAGATGCTGGCTTGCGTCGATGGGTCCGATTCGCACCCGGGACCTGATGCTGACCGGGCGGACGCTGACGGCGTCGGAGGCCGTGGCATGGGGCATGGTCGCGCGGGTCGTCCCGCATGACGAGCTGATGGTCGCCGCCCGCGAGGTGCTGGTCCAATGTTGCCGCACCGCGCCCGGCGCCCGCCGGGTCGTCAAGTCCAGCCTGGATAATTACCTCGGGCTTTACGACCGCATCGGCATGGAAGCCAGCATCGAATCCGTCCAGGGATTCGTTGCGTTCAACGAACGCCGATCCCCCAATTGGGTGCATCCCGCGCTGCAGGTAGACGGGCGGCTGTAACTATGCCCCCGGCGGCGGCAGCCACGATTGCACTAGTGCTGCTCGCGGTGTTCGGTGTACTCGGATTCGGTTGGCGCAGTTGGCTGCAACACCGGCGCACCGGATCAACAGGCTTTCGCGGTGTTAGCGGCCGGATTGGCTCGGTGGAATGGGTTGCCGGCGTTGGCTTTGTCGTTGGGCTGGTCGCCAGCGTCGTCGGACCGGCGCTGCAGCTCTGCAGGGTCATCGTGCCCCTGGGAAATGCCGACTGGATGCACGTCACGGGCATCGTCGTGGCGACGATTGGCATCGCCCTGACGGTCTGGGCGCAGCTCGACATGGGCGACGCCTGGCGCATCGGCGTCGACGCGAGCGAAACGACCGAGCTGGTGCAAAGCCGCATATTCGGCCTGATGCGAAACCCCATCTATGCTGCGATGCTCGTCTTCGACGTCGGCATCGCCTTGCTGACAACGAATTTCGTGACGATCGCTGGGCTGGTTCTCGCGATCGCCGCGTTGGAGCTGCAGGTACGCCGGGTCGAGGAGCCGTACCTGTTGGCCAAACACGGCGCGGCCTATCGACGTTACACCGCCCGTGTCGGCCGCTTCATTCCCGGCGTCGGGCTGATTCGCTAGCCCGAGCCGCGCCGCACGTCGTGGGCGATCGCCACGCCGTCACCTGTTTGGAGTTCGGCGTCGGTCTGGTTCATTAGCACGCGACTGCGACTGGGCGAGAGCAGGATCGACACGTAGTGATGCGGCGAGCCCGCGACGAACGCGACCCGGTTGACTCGAAGCAATGCCGAACCGATGGCGGTGTTGAGCAGGCGCGCGTTGCGCGGGCCCGCAATCTCAGCGGTGATCTCGTGCTGCATCCGATCGATGACGAGGCCGGCGCCAGAGAGCAACTCATAGAGCGGGTTACGCCGCAACGCGGAGCTAGTCAATGTGTCGGCGAGATCGACCGGGAGCCAGGCTTCGGTGACCATCAACGGCTCCTGAGTCCTGCGCTCACGACGCACCCGCAGAATGTGCAGCATGTCGACGGTGACCCCGAGCGCGTCACCGATTGACGACGGTGGAGTTCGGACGTCATGCTCCACCACCTCGATGGACGTCTGGAATTGCGTCTGCCGAAGGCCGTCCATGTAGGAGCCGACTGACGGCACCTCGTCTGATCGGCTGCGTTGACGGACGAACGATCCGACGCCTTGCCGGCGTTCGATGTAGCCCTGTTCAGCAAGATCGGCCAGGGCCCGGCGCACCGTAATGCGGGACACCCCGAACTGGTCGCAGAGAGCCTGCTCGGTGGGCAGGGCATCGCCGGGAGCCATTGCACCACGGGCGATCTCGTCGTGCAGCACCAAGAACAGCTGACGATGCAGCGGCACGCCCGCGCCGGTTGCCACCGGTCCGACCGTGCCGCTGGCTTCTTGCATGAGGACCAATGCTGTCACACCCCGCTTGCGGTAGACGCTAATATTTGTTATGAGTATATAACAACCAGACAACATCGCACCCCGCTCCGATGGAGGAACCTCCGATGACCGCGACCCCGGTCCACCAACCGGCCGCCACCGATCCGAACGGGCCGACCGGGCAACTGGCCTCCTGGGTCGCCGGGCTCAGCCTTGGCGATGTCCCGGACACTGTGGTCGAGCGGGCCAAACATCTGCTGCTCGACGGCCTGGGCTGCGGTCTGATCGGCGCCCAGTTGCCCTGGTCGAGGGTCGCCACCGACGCCGTCCTCGAACTCGAGAACACGGGCGACACCGTGGTCATCGGCACCGGCAAGTCCACCAGCGGGCCGGCAGCTGCGGTGCTGAACGGCACCTTCATTCAGGGCTTCGAACTCGACGACTTCCACCCGATCGCACCCGTGCACAGTTGCTCGCTGGTCATTCCCGCACTGCTCTCGACAGTGACCGCGCAGCCAAGGACCACCGCCGGCGCCGACTTCCTGCTCGCGGCGATCATCGGTTTCGAGGTCGGACCGCGGGTCGGCTACACGCTGCACGGGGCCCAGATGCTCGACCGCGGCTGGCACTCGGGGCCGGTCTTCGGCACCCATTCGGCGGCAATGACATCAGGCAAACTGCGCGGGCTGTCGCCCGCCCAGTTGGAGGATGCGCTGGGCCTGGCCGGCACTCAGTCGGCGGGATTGATGGCCGCGCAATACGAGGCGATGAGCAAGCGCATGCACCACGGGTTCGCCGCCCGCAACGGCTTCTACGCCGCCGGCCTGGCGGCCGCTAACTACACCGGTATCAAGCGGGTCTTCGAGCGTGAATACGGCGGATTCCTCAGCGTTTTCGGTGAAGGCCACCATCCCGACGCGTCGTTGCTGACCGACCAATTGGGTCAGCGGTGGGAGACCTCGATCATCATGGTCAAGTCCTACGCGGTCATGGGTGGCCTGCACGGAGCCGTCGACGCCGCGCGGCAACTACGGCAATCGATTGCCCCCGAGGACATCTCGAAGATCGACATCACTGTGGGTGAGACCGTGTACAAGCACGGCTGGTGGAAGCCCGAGCGGCCACTGACCGCCATCGGCGCTCAGATGAACATCGGCTACGCAACCGCGGCCGCACTGCTCGACGGCAATGCCCTGCCCGAGCAGTTCGCACCCGCGCGCCTGGATTCCGACGACATCTGGTCGTTGATTGACCTCACCGACGTGCACCTGGACGAGTCGCTGGCCGACGCCCCCCTCACCGAGCGGTTCCGCACCGATCTCGCGGTCACCACCCGCGACGGTGACGTCCATCAGGTCCGCGTCGTCGCACCACACGGAGCGCCATGGGATCCGGTGACCAACGACGAGCTCATCACCAAGTTCCACGCCCTGGCCGACCGCGTCACCAGCCGCGACCGCGCCAACGCCATCGAACGGGCGGTGGTCGGTCTCGAGAACCTCGACGACGTCAACGACCTCATTGATCTGCTGGCCGCACCGGTCGCCGGCGCACTCGACTGAAAGGACGAATCATGGCCACCACAGCAGCCCGGCAAAACTTGCGCGGCTTGCTTGATCGAGGCGAACTCGTCGTCGCTCCAGGCGTTTTCGACGGCATAACGGCGCATCTGGCCCGGCGCACAGGTCAGGCGGCGGCATACATGACCGGCGCGGGTGTGGCGGCATCCGGCTTTGGCCTGCCGGACATCGGACTGGTCACCGGCACCGAGATGGCCGAGCGGGCCCGGATGCTCGTCGGTGTGCTCGGCGACATCCCGCTGATCGCCGACGCCGACACCGGCTACGGCGCGGCGATGAACGTGGTGCGCACCGTCCGGCTCTACGAGCAGGCCGGCGTCGCGGCAATCCAGCTGGAGGATCAGGTATTCCCCAAACGCTGCGGGCACCTGTCCGACAAGCACGTCGTCGACGCCGACGAGTTCGAACAGACGCTGGCCGCTGCGCTCGATGCTCGCACGGACGACAACCTGCTTGTCGTCGCCCGGACCGACGCGCGGGCTCCGCTCGGCTTGGAGGCCGCGATCGAGCGGGCGAATCGATACGCCCGGGCCGGTGCGGATGTCATCTTCGTCGAGGCCCCGCAGTCCATCGAAGAGATCGAACGCATAGCGGGCGACGTGCAGGCTCCGTTGCTGATCAATCTGGTTCTGGGCGGCATGACGCCGCTGGAGTCCGCCACACGGCTGCAGGAGTTGGGCTACGCCATCGCCATTCACCCCAGCAATCCGCTCGCCCGCGCCGTTCTCGGAATGCTGGAAGGCCTGTGTGAACTCAACGGGGGTAACGTCGCCGACCATCTGCCCACCCGGCCCGCCGAATTCTTCAACCTGGTCGGGATGGCCGAGTGGCTCGCACTCGACGCCAAATACGCACGGATGGAGGACAGCTCATGGGCATGACAGCCATCGAGAAAATCTTCGCCCGCAAGGCCGGCCTGGACCGGGTGTCGCCGGGCGACACCGTCGTCGTCGACGTCGACATGACCGTCCTGATCGATCTGCAGTTCGCGACGATGTGGATCGAGCCGCTTCGCATTCATGATCCCGAAAAGCTGGCGATCGTCATGGACCATGCCGTGCCCGCGCCGACCATCAAAGACGCCGCCGGCGGTCCGCATGCCCGGAAGTTCGCCGCCAAGTTCGGTATCGACCGCTTCTACGACGTCGGCCGACACGGCATCTGTCATCAGGTCATCGCCGAGAATGGACTCGCCCGTCCCGGAGAAATCTTGGCCTGCACCGATTCTCACACCTGCGCAGCCGGCGCCTACAACACTGCCGCCCGCGGGCTCGGTCCTGCCGAGGTGTACTCGATCATGTGTACCGGCAGCACCTGGTTTCAGATCGCGCCGACGATCCGCTATCAACTCGACGGTGTCAAACCCGACACGGTCAGCGGCAAGGACATTTTCTTGCACATCGCCAATGAGTATGGCGACGCGGCCAACCACAACCTGGAATTCGGCGGACCCGGGCTGGCGAGCGTCCCGATGCACGACCGTCGCACGATCGCCACTCAGGGCGCCGAGGTATCGGCCGACTTCAGCACGTTCGAACCTGACGAGGTGTTGACGTCGTATCTAGAAGACCGCGGCGTTACCGGATATGACGCTGCGGCACCGGATTCCGATGCGGCTTACCGCGAGGTGCGGCGCGTGGACCTGACCGCGTTGCAACCCTACGTGGCCCGGCCGGGCACCGTGAGTCGCAACGGGCTGCCGGTTTCGCAGATGGACAGGCAGAAAATCGACCAGGCTTTCATCGGGTCGTGTGCCAATGGCCAACTGGAAGACCTCGAAATCGCCGCGGAGATATTGCGCGGCAACACAGTTGCGCCCGGCGTCCGATTGCTCGTCACACCGGCCTCACAAGCGGTCTATCGTGAGGCGATGCGGCTGGGCTACCTGCAGGACATCGCCGATGCCGGTGCTGTGATCACGAACTCGACCTGCGGCGCCTGCTTTGGCTACCACATGGGGGTGGTGGGACCGGGCGAAGTGTGTTTGACGTCAAGTACCCGCAACTTCACCGGCCGGATGGGGAGCCCCGACGCGCAGATCTTCATGGCCTCACCGGCGACCGTCGCCGCGTCGGCGATCACCGGCTACATCACCGACGCGAGGAGTGTGACCGCATGACAACACTGGCCGTCACCGGCAAGGTGTGGGTGTTCGGCGACGACCTCAACACCGACGCCATGTACCCGGCCTTCGCCATGAAGATGGATCCTCCTGAGGCGGCCAAACACATCTTCTATGAGGTACGCCCCGGTTGGACCGACGAGGTGTCGCCGGGAGACATCGTGGTGGCGGGCAAGAACTTCGGTCTGGGCTCGTCACGTCCGGTCGCCGCGCTGTTCACCGAACTCGGTGTCGCCGGACTGGTCGCCGAGGAGTTCAATTCCCTGTTCTTCCGCAACGCGGTCAACGCGGGCTTGCCCGCGCTGACGCTGCCGGAGGCGACCACCGTGTTCAGCGAAGGCGACACCGGTACCTTCGATTTGAGTTCCGGCGAATGGCGCAACGACACGACCGGGGCGTCGGGGTCGGTGCCCAAACTGCCCGACCTCATCCTCGATATCATCTCCAGCGGGGGCGTGTTGCCGAGGCTGGCGGCGCAGGGTTATCTGCCCGCCGAATTGGGCGATGTGCTGCGATCCAGCACGGTGGCGATCCGCGGCGCCGGCAGCGGTGCATGATGGGCGCCGTCGGCAGACTGCTGCGCAGCTTCCGCGCCGGGGAGCATCGAAGCCCCTTTGCGGGTTCGGGTTTCGCGGCTCCCTATCACATCACAGTCACCAGCACCGCATTCAGCGATGGTGGCGCGATGCCGAAGGTCAGTGCCGGAAAGGGCGTTGGTGACAACACCTCACCGCAACTGAGCTGGACCGGTGTGCCGCCGAAGACCCGGCAGCTGGTGCTGATCATCGACGACGTCGACGTGCCGCTGCCCCGCCCGCTGTTGCACAGCATCGCGGTGATCGAATCCGACGTCGCGCAGGTCGACACCGGCGCTTTGCAGCCTGGTGTTGCCGGAATACGCTTCATCCCAGGCGATTTCCGGCACCGCGGATATGCCGGCCCGCGCCCGATTCCCGACCACGGGCCGCACCGTTACCGGTTTCATCTGTTCGCGGTTGACGAGCCGATTCCCGATCACGTCACCACCGCCAAGGCGTTGCTGAAGCAGATGGCCGGTCACGTGCTCGCTCGTGGTGTGCTGACCGGGACGTACGAGCGCTAGCGAGCGGGTTGACGGCACAGCTGGCTGAGCGGTCGGCGGTACATTACGCCGAAGCGGGTGTCCATCGACATGGGCTGAGTACGCTGATCAGATGCCACAACGGGTGTTGCGCGACCGCCTGATCGATCTGGAAGTCCCACGTGAGGACGTGGCACGCGGTCGGGCGCTGCGAAAGACCGCCCCACGGCGCGCTCTCGCACGGCTGACTCCCTCTCCGCGAACGGCCACGGAGATTCTCGTCGCTCAAAACGCCGGCCGACTATCCGGACTCGTTCCGCTGCGTTTTGCCCGGATGCTCGCCGATCCGTTCTCGTTCTACCGAGGTTCGGCAGCGGTCATGGCCGCAGACCTCGCTGCAAGCCCGTCGAGCGGGATCGAAGTCATGTGCTGCGGTGATGCTCACGTATCGAATTTCGGCGTATACGCTGCCCCGGACCGCTCAATAGTCTTCGACCTGAATGATTTTGACGAGGCTGCTGTCGCGCCCGCGGAGTGGGACATCAAACGCCTGATCACCAGCGCCATCGTTGGGGGCCGCCATGCGGGTTATCCCGCCAAGGCCATCCGCCAGTCTGTCGAACAAGCGTTGGTGGGCTACCAAACCAGTCTCGAGGCGATGCTCGAGAAGATGGACGTCCTGGACCGTTACTACCTGCGGGTAGAACCGGAGCGCTATATCGGGAAGGTATCCAAGGGCCTGCTGGGAGTGATCCAGAAGACTGCAGCCCGCGCGCGCACGCGAACGTCGGCGCGTGTCTTCAAACAGATCACGGAGATCGGGCCCGAGGGAACGCCGCGCCTGCGCGAAGCACCGCCGGTTCTCCAGCACGTCGACGAAGAGATCGAGGCCCCCCTGATCGAGTCGATTCAGGAGTATCTGGCCGCCGTCCCAGCCGACGTCGCGCTGCTGCTGTCGCACTTTCGCGTCACGGACGTCGCGCTGCGAGTAGTTGGCGTCGGCAGCGTCGGTACCCGGTGTTACTTGGTGATCTTGGTCGGTCCCAACGACACGCCGATGATCTTGCAGATCAAAGAGGCCACTCGATCAGTGCTCGAAGAGTACGGCGGTTGGCGCCAGCCAGACACGCTGACCGCGGCCGTCGATGCTAAGGGCCAGGGCGTGCGCGTCATCGATGGCCAGCGAATTCTGCAGGCGATGTCAGATGTGTTCCTCGGGACGACACGCAAGGACGGCCGCGACTACTACGTCCGTCAGTTCCATGACATGAAGGGCACCGTCGACACCGAAGGTATGTCCCCTGCTACATTCCGTGACTACGTCAGTGCCTGTGCGGTTCTGCTGGCACGGGCGCACTCGCAGAGCGCGAATGCGTCGATACTGCGGGGATACGTCGGCAAAAGTGACGCGGTGCATGATGCGGTTGCCGCGTGGTCGTACGAATACGCCGACAAGTCGCTCGACGACTTCCACCAACTGCGCGCGGCGGCCGCGGCTGGCGACATCGAAGTCGCCGACGATCCTGCCCGATAGCGGCAACTAATCCTCGGGAACGTCACGCTCGATCTCGTCAAGCCAGGCCCGCGCTGACATGTCGGACGGGGCGCGCCAATCCCCACGTGGCGACAGTGAACCGCCGTGTGACACCTTGGGCCCGTTGGGCAGTGCGGAGCGCTTGAACTGGCTGAACGAGTAGAACCGCTGCACGAAGACCTGCAGCCAGTGCCGAATCTCCTTGAGCGAGTAGGCCGGTCGCTTGTTATCTGGAAATCCCGGCGGCCACCTGCCTACCTGTGGATCACTCCACGCGTGCCACGCCAAGAACGCGATTTTCGACGGCCGGAATCCGTAGCGCAGGATATGAAACAGCGAGAAGTCTTGCAGGGCAAAGGGTCCGACTTTCGCCTCGCTGCTCTGCAGCTCTTTCCCCTCGCCCGTGGGAACGAGTTCCGGAGTGATCTCGGTGTCAAGCACCGACTGCAGTACGTCGGTCACCTGCGACTCGAACTCTCCGGTGGAGATGACCCAGCGGATCAGGTGCTGAATCAGTGTTTTGGGCACACCGGCGTTGACGTTGTAGTGCGACATCTGGTCGCCGACACCGTAGGTGGACCAGCCCAACCCGAGCTCGGAGAGATCACCGGTGCCCAGCACAATGCCGCCGCGCTGGTTGGCCAGCCGGAACAGGTAGTCGGTGCGCAGGCCCGCCTGGACGTTCTCGAAGGTGACGTCGTAGACCTTTTCGCCGCGGGAGAACGGGTGATCCAGCTCCTTGAGCATCAGCTTTGCGGTTTCGGTGATGTCGATCTCGGCAAAGGTGACACCAAGTGCGCGGCAAAGCTCGACCGCATTGCGTTTGGTGTGCTCGCCGGTCGCGAAGCCGGGCAGCGTGAACGCCAGAATGTCGCTGCGCGGCCGGTCTTCTCGGTCCATCGCACGCGCAGCGACAATCAGCGCATGCGTCGAGTCAAGCCCGCCGGAAATCCCGATGACGATCTTCGGGAAGTGCAACGCCCGCAGCCGCTGTTCGAGCCCGGCAACCTGAATGTTGTAGGCCTCATAGCAGTCCTGCTGCAGCCGGTTGACGTCGGCAGGCACAAACGGGAAACGCTCGATCGTGCGTAGCAGGCCGATGTCACCCGCCGGTGGGTCGAGCCGAAAAACGATGCGCCGGAACGACTCCGTCAACGTCCGTTGATGGCGACGGTTGTCGTCGAACGTTCCCATTCGCAACCGCTCTGCGCGAAGCAATTCGGTGTCGACGTCGGCCACCGATCGTCGCTCTCCTTTGGGGAAGCGCTCGGATTGGGCGAGCAGGACGCCGTTCTCCCAGATCATGGTCTGGCCGTCCCATGCCAGGTCGGTCGTCGACTCGCCTTCCCCCGCGGCGGCGTAGATATAGGCGGCCAGGCAGCGCAACGACGCCGAGCGGGCGAGCAGGCTCCGATCTTCGGCACGGCCGATCGTGATCGGGCTGCCAGACAGGTTGGCCAGGACCGTCGCTCCCGCCAGCGCCGCTTCAGCGCTGGGCGGAACCGGCACGAACATGTCCTCACAGATTTCGACGTGCAACACGAAGTCGGGCAGATCGGATGCCGCGAACAACAGGTCCGGCCCGAACGGCGCTTCCATCCCGGCGATCCGGATGGTGCCGCGCTCGTCGTCGCCCGGTGCCATCTGACGACGCTCGTAAAACTCGCGGTAGGTAGGCAGGTACGACTTGGGCGCCACACCGAGCACGACGCCGCGGTGGATGACCACAGCAGTGTTGTAGATGCGGTGTCGGTAGCGCAGCGGCGCGCCGACCACCAGCACCGGCAGCAGGTCCGTGGAAGCGGCGACGATGTCGAGCACGGCGTCCTCGACAGCGTCGAGCAACACGTCTTGCAGCAGGATGTCCTCGATCGAATAGCCGGACAACGTCAACTCCGGGAAGACGGCCAGCGCGACGCCGTCGTCGTGGCACTGCCGGGCAAGCCGCAGCACCGAGGCGGCGTTGGCCGCCGGGTCGCCGATCGCGGCATGGTGGGTGCACGCGGCGACTCGGGCAAATCCCTGGCTGTAGGCGTTGTAGAAGTCCATCGCCCTTCCATTGTCGCCCTGCCGGTGTCGACACCCGATCATCGGGTATCACCATCAGGCGACGGCGTGTCGGCGGTCGGTTGGATCCGTACTCTCGAATAGGTGACGGCTGCGCGTGCGGAATCTCCGGAGCTGGTCGCCTTGCTGGCCGGTCGCCGTGTCGCGGTGTTGACCGGCGCGGGGATGTCCACCGACTCCGGTATCCCCGACTATCGCGGGCCCGATTCGCCGCCGAGCAATCCCATGACAATTCGCCAGTTCACGTCGGACCCGGTCTTCCGGCAGCGGTACTGGGCGCGCAACCACGTCGGCTGGCGGCACATGGACGAAACCCGGCCCAACACCGGGCATCGCGCGGTGGCCGCACTCGAGCACCACGGTGTGGTCAACGGCGTCATCACCCAGAACGTCGACCTCTTGCACACCAAGGCAGGTAGCCGCAACGTGATCGACTTGCATGGCACCTACGCGCAGGTGATCTGCCTGAGCTGCGGCGAGTCCATGAGCCGCGCGGCGCTGGCCGAGCAACTCGACGCGCTGAACCCGGGTTTCACCGAACAGATCGAGGCGATCGGTGGGCTGGCGGTTGCTCCCGACGCTGATGCCGTCATCGCGGACACCGCGTCGTTTCGCTACCTCGACTGTGCGTCGTGTGGCGGCATGCTCAAACCCGACATCGTGTATTTCGGTGAAAGCGTTCCTAAAGATGTTGTCCAACAGGCTATTTCACTTGTCGAAGACGCCGGCGCGCTGTTGGTCGCCGGTTCGTCGTTGACGGTGTTCTCCGGCTATCGATTCGTGCGCCACGCCGCAGCACGGGGCATCCCGGTCGCCATCGTCAACCGCGGACCAACCCGCGGGGACGAGCTGGCCACCGTCAAGGTGGAGGCCGGTTGCTCGGAGTTGCTGACGCTGTTGGCAGAGGAACTCTGCCCCGCCTCGGTGCGCTAGCCGGCCTTTAGAAGCTGCAGGGCATGCTGCGAATGGAGTGGAAGAAGTTGCCGGGCACGTAGGCGGGATCGCCCGCCTGGATATCCGGCAGCTGACGCAGTAGCTCGCCGAAGATCGCGCGCAGTTGTGCTCTGGCCACGTGGGCGCCGAGGCAGAAGTGCACTCCGCCACCGCCGAAACCGACGTGCGGGTTGGGGCTTCGGCTCAAATTCAAGCGCTCCGGATGCTCGAACACCTCGGTGTCCCAGTTGCCGGATGAATAGAACATCACCACCTTCTCGCCGGCGCTGATGACGTGGCCGCCGAGCTCCAGATCCTTTGCGGCGGTGCGACGGAAGGTCATCACCGGCGAAGCCCAGCGGATGAACTCCTCTACCGCTCCGCCGATGCGGTTGTCGAAATCCTCCAGCAGCCAGGCGCGCTGGTCGGGAAAGTCGGTGAGCGCCTTCAACGCGTGGCTGGTGGTCTGGCGGGTGGTGTCGTTGCCGGCCACAGCGAGCAACACGAAGAAGGCCGCGATGTCGGCGTCGGCCAGGCGGTCACCGTCGACTTCGGCGTTGACCAGGGCGCTGAACAAATCGTCACCGGGATTCTCGCGTCGATCCGCGGCGAGCCCGAAAGCCACCTGGTGGATGTACATCTGCGCTTCGAAAAGCACCTCCAAGGGGTTGCGGCCCGCGAGGTAGACGGGGTCGGCCCAGGAGCCCATGGCATCGGCGGCGTGTGCGACGCGCTGACGCTCCGACTCCGGAATGCCCACCATGTCCGACAGCGTGCGGATGGGCAGTTCCTTGCCGCAGTGCTCGACGAAATCGACACCACTACCTGCGGCTTTGAGCTCCTCGACGACGGTCTTGGCATTCGCCTTGATCGAATCCTCGATACGCCTGACCTGACGCGGGGTGAACGCGGCGCTGACGAGTTTGCGAAGGAAGGTGTGCCTGGGTGGATCCATCGCCAGAAAAGACTGCGACGCTTCGAGAAGCTCCTCGGGCACATTCTCGAAAAGAACGCCCTTTCCGGAGCGGAACGCCTCGTTGTCGCGGCTGACCGCGACAATGTCGTCGCGGCGAGTGATCGCCCAGTAACCGGGGTCGTCGGGATCAGCCATCAGGGCGTCTTCGACGGGGGGATGCCAGCTCACCGGGCGTTCGGCCCGCAGCTCGGCGAATGAGCGTTCCCGCTCCTGGGCGCTGGTCGACCAGAACGCGCGCGACGACAGATCGATGGGGTCGTAGGCACGGGGGGTGGCGGCCGTCGCTGTCATGGTGGTCCTCCATCGGCTATGACGCCGGTCACAGTTCGGAACACTGACGACACTAAATCTAGACAGAGTGTCTAGTCAAGGTGTCATACTGTCGGTCATGCTCTGGCCAGCGGTGGGACAGGAGAAGCCATGCCGTCAGTCACCCGCAAGCCGCAGGCCAAGCGCCAGGAGCGTCGCGGACAGATCGAGCGCAGACTGCTCGACGCCACCGAACGCCTGATGCGGGACGGCGCGAGCTTCACCGAGCTCAGCGTGGACCGGCTGTCGACCGAGGCCGGGATGTCGCGCGCCAACTTCTACATCTACTTCGAGGACAAGGGCGACCTGCTACGGCGGCTGGCCGGCCAGGTGTTCGGCGACCTCGCTGACGGCGCCGAGCGTTGGTGGAGCGTGGCCTGGCGGCACGATCGCGGCGACGTCCGCGCCGCCATGGCCGCCATCATCGCCAGCTACCGGCGGCATCAACCCGTACTTGTCGCACTCAACGAAATGGCCGGTTATGACCCGCTGGTGGCCGCGACCTACCGCGAGCTGCTCACCGGAATCTCCGGGCGACTGACGCAGGTCATCGAGGACGGCCAGGCCGACGGCTCGATCCGCCGCGAGCTGCCCACGGCCACCACCGCGAGCGCACTAACGTGGATGGTCGAGCGTGCCTGTCAGCAGAACCTTCCGAACAGGCCGGCCGCATACGATACCGAGCTCGCCATTACTCTGACCGAAATTGTCTGGGGCGCACTGTATCTCGCGCCCATGACGAAAAATTAAACGGCGACCAGATCGTCGGCATGCACTGCAGGCCGGCGCAGCTCGGCAGGCAGCTCCGAAGTCGACCGGCCCATCATGGTGGCCAGCTCGGCGGCGTCATAGGCGACCACTCCGCGAGCGACCAGGGCCGCATCCGGCCCGGTCAAGTCGACAACGTCACCGCCGTGGAAACGGCCGGACAGCGCGGTGATCCCCGCGGGCAGCAGCGAACGGCGCTGCCCCAGCACGGCACGCACGGCGCCGTCGTCCAAGGTCAGCGAACCGGCGGATTCTGCGGCGTATCGCACCCAAAACCGACGTGCCGACATCCGGTTAGGCCGGGCAGCGAACACCGTGCCCACCGACGCATCCGCCAGTGCCGTCGCGGCATTCGCCGCGGCAGCCAACAGCACCGGCACCCCAGCGTCGGCGGCCAACAATGCCGACGACACCTTGGACGCCATTCCGCCGGTGCCCAGGTTGCTGCCCTGTCCCGCGACCACGCCGTCGAGATCGGCCGGCCCGGACACTTCGGCGACGAAGCGTGCGCCGCCGGCCTTGCGCGGGTCGGCGTCGTACAGCCCGTCGATGTCGCTCAGCAGCACCAACGCGTCAGCGCCGACCAGATGCGCCACCAACGCCGAGAGCCGGTCGTTGTCGCCGAACCGGATTTCGTTGGTGGCCACCGTGTCGTTCTCGTTCACGATCGCCACCGCGTGCAGCGCGCGCAGTCGGTCCAGCGTGCGCTGGGCGTTGGTGTGCTGCGCCCGCATCGAAATGTCATGCGCGGTCAGCAACACCTGCCCGACGCTGCGCTGGTAGTGGGCGAATGCGCTGCTCCACGCGTTGACCAGCGCGACCTGCCCGACACTGGCCGCGGCCTGCTTGGTGGCCAGGTCGGTGGGTCGCTTCGACAGCCCCAGCGGCTCGATACCGGCGGCGATGGCGCCGGAGGAAACGATGACGACATCGGAGCCCGCTTTCATCCGCGCCTCGATGGCCTCGACGAGCCCGGCCAGCCGGCTGGCATCGAACATGCCGGTCGGGGTGGTCAGCGCGGTGGTGCCGACCTTGACCACGACGCTGCGTGCCGTGCGAATGGCCTCGCGCGCTGTCGTCATGGGCGCCGCTCCTTCTCATCGCTGCGCTCTGCATCGTCACCGGCGCGCGTCACGGGCGCCGCTCCTCCTCATCGCTGCGCTCTGCATCGTCGCCGGCGCGCGTCATCCGTCGCCGTGCTCGCGGCGCTCGCGGCGGGCGGCCTTACGTTCGGCGGCGCCGATGCGATCCGTGTTTTCCAGACGCAAGTCAGTGCCTCGTCGCGACATCACGGTGTCGATACCGGACGGCGTCTGCGGCTCCCAGTCGAACGTGACCTCGCCGATGGTGACCGCGCAGCCCGGCCGTGCGCCCAGCCGCACCAGTTCTTCCTCGACGCCCAGACGGGCCAGCCGGTCGCCGAGATAGCCGACCGCCTCGTCGTTGTCGAAGCTAGTCTGAGCGATCCAGCGTTCCGGCCGCCGGCCGCGAACCACGAACCCACCCTGGCCGTCGGATTGCACGGTGAAACCGGATTCGTCGACGGGTACTGGCCGGATCACCGGCCGTCGCGGCACCAGCACCGGTTGCGCGGCCTGATATTCCGAGACCATATCTGCGAGCCCAAATATCAACGGCTGCAATCCTTCTCGGGCAACTGCCGACACCGAAAACGCCGGCCATCCGCGCTCGGCGATCTCGTCGCGGACGAACTCGGCCAGCTCGCGGGCATCTGGCACGTCGATCTTGTTGAGCACCACCGCGCGCGGCCGCTCGACAAGGTCACCCAGGACGGAATCTCCTTGCAGCGTCGGCGTGTAGGCGGCCAGCTCAGCTTCCAGCGCATCGATATCGGAAATCGGGTCGCGGCCCGGCTCGGCAGTCGCGCAGTCGACGACGTGCACCAGCACGGCACACCGCTCGATATGGCGCAGGAAGTCCAGGCCTAGTCCGCGGCCTTGCGACGCGCCCGGGATCAGGCCCGGCACGTCAGCGACGGTGAAAGTCCGCTCCCCCGCCGACACCACCCCCAGGTTGGGGGCCAGTGTCGTGAACGGGTAGTCGGCGATCTTCGGCTTGGCCGCCGAGATCGTGGACACCAGCGAGGATTTGCCGGCTGACGGAAATCCGATCAAGCCGACGTCCGCGACGGTTTTGAGTTCCAGGGTCAGCTCGCGGGACTCGCCCTTCTCGCCGAGCAGCGCGAACCCGGGCGCCTTGCGGGCCCGCGACGCCAGCGCGGCATTGCCCAGCCCGCCGCGACCTCCGGCGGCGGCTTCGAACCGGGTACCCGCACCGACCAGGTCGGCGAGCAACCGGCCGTTCTCGTCGAGCACGACAGTGCCGTCGGGGACCTTGATTTCCAAATCGGATCCGGCGGCGCCGGCGCGGTTACCGCCCATGCCCTGCTTGCCCGACGCAGCGTCGATATGGGGATGGAAGTGAAAGTCGAGCAAGGTGTGCACTTGCGGGTCGACGACCAGCACTATGCTGCCGCCGCGGCCGCCGTTACCGCCGTCGGGCCCACCGAGCGGCTTGAATTTCTCGCGATGGACCGACGCGCAGCCGTTACCGCCGGAGCCTGCGCGTGTGTGGATGACGACGCGGTCGACAAACCGAGGCATCGGGATTCCTCTTACTCGTCACGTGTGAAGCTACTGCCGCTTCACACCTGCGACGCGCTCAGTCGGCCGTGGGCGCGGCCGTGACGATGTTGATCGTCTTGCGTCCGCGCTTGACGCCGAATTGGACGGCGCCGGCCGCCTTGGCGAACAACGTGTCGTCGCCCCCGCGGCCGACGTTGACTCCGGGGTGGAAGTGCGTACCGCGCTGGCGGACCAGGATCTCGCCGGCCTTGACGATCTGGCCGCCGAACCGCTTGACGCCCAGACGCTGAGCGTTTGAATCGCGCCCGTTGCGTGAGCTGGAAGCGCCCTTCTTGTGTGCCATATGTGGTCCTCGCTCAGTGTTGTCTGTTCTTCGCCTGACGGCTCATTACTTGATGCCGGTGACCTTCAGAACCGTCAGCTGCTGACGGTGGCCCTGGCGCTTGTGGTAACCGGTCTTGTTCTTGAACTTGTGGATACGAATCTTGGGGCCCTTGGTGTGCTCGAGCACTTCACCTGTCACCGCGACCTTGGCCAGCGCGGTGGCATCGGAGGTGACGGTGGCGCCGTCGACGACCAGTGCGACCGGCAGCGACACCTTGGCGCCGGGCTCAGAGTCGAGCTTCTCAACCTTGACGACGTCCCCGACGGCAACTTTGTACTGCTTGCCGCCGGTTTTGACGATTGCGTAGGTCGCCATGGTTACGTCTACCTCTTTTTCTGCTTCTGCGAGTCTGGTTCTTCGGGTCCTAGCGAGCGCTGCGCAGCCAAAGGTGCACGAGCTGGTCTGGGAGTGTCGGCCAAAACCCGGTCAGCGGCCTGGCGACAACTGGTCAAGGGTACGTGACCAGCGGCTAAAGGGTCAAACCGGCCTGTCAGTCCTCATGGGTCGGCGGGCCGGCCGGCCGGGCCGCGGCGCGACGGCGACGGGGTAGCCCGGCGGACGCGCTGACGACGGCGACTTGCGACTCGCGCGCCGGCTGCGCAGGCGAATCGGCGTCGTCAGCGTCATCGTCGTCTTCTTCATCGTCCAGGTCGACGTCTTCATCCTCGTCGTCTGCATCATCTTCGTCGTCTTCTTCGTCATCGTCTTCATCGTCGAGGTCGTCGTCGTCTTCATCGTCGAGGTCCTCATCATCGAGGTCGACCTCGTCGGTGTCGTCGTCGTCAGCGTCCTCGCCGTCTTCGTCGTCCTCGAAGTCGGTGTCCTCCAGGTCTTCGTCCGCCGCCTCACGCGCGACCTGCTGGTGGATCTGTCCTTCGGTCTCGGCGTCATCCCGATCGTGCCCGTCGACGGCGTCTTCGGTGATCGCAGACTCCTCAGAGTCGCCGTCCTCGTCGTCAGGGCGACCATTGGCCGCGGCCATCGCTCTGAACATCGGATGCTCGCCGGGCGCATGGACGGGCACCGTGGCGACCGCCGGTTCTTCGGACTTGCCCTTCTTGGAGCGCCGGCCGCGCCTGCCGCCGGACTCCGATTTACGACCGGTCGCCGGCGCGGAGTCGACGGGATCGGCGTGCAGCGTGATCCCGCGGCCGCTGCAGTGCGGACACGTCGTGGAGAACGCCTCGATCAACCCGGTTCCGAGCCGCTTGCGGGTGAGCTGCACCAACCCCAGCGAGGTCACTTCGGACACCTGGTGGCGGGTGCGATCGCGGGCAAGGGCCTCGGTCAGCCGGCGCAGCACCAGGTCACGGTTGGACTCGAGCACCATGTCGATGAAGTCGATCACGACGATCCCGCCGATGTCGCGCAGCCGCAGCTGGCGCACGATTTCCTCGGCCGCCTCGAGGTTGTTCTTGGTGACGGTCTGCTCGAGGTTGCCACCGGACCCGGTGAACTTGCCTGTGTTGACGTCGACGACCGTCATCGCCTCGGTTCGATCGATCACCAACGTGCCACCAGAAGGCAGCCAGACCTTGCGGTCCATCGCCTTGGCCAGCTGCTCGTCGATGCGGTGCACCGCGAACACGTCGGGGCCCACCACTCCCTCGGAGGGCTCCGCGCCCTCATACTTGTTCAGCTTCGAAACGAGCTCTGGCGCAACTGAACTCACGTATTCGTTGATGGTTGTCCAGGCATCCTCGCCGGAGACGATCAGCTGGCCGAAGTCCTCGTTGAACAGGTCGCGGATGACCTTGACCAAGACGTCGGGCTCTTCGTAGAGCGCAACCGCGGCACCGGCCGCCTTCTCCTTGGTCTCCCGCGCACGCTCGGCGATCTCCGTCCACCGATCCTGCAGCCGATTGACGTCGGAGCGGATGTCGTCTTCTTTGACCCCTTCGGAGGCGGTCCGAATGATCACCCCGGCGTCCGACGGCACGACTTCGCGCAGAATCTCCTTGAGTCGGTGGCGTTCGGTATCGGGAAGCTTGCGGCTGATACCGGTCGACGATGCGCCCGGCACATACACCAGATAGCGACCGGCCAGCGACACCTGAGTGGTCAGCCGGGCGCCCTTGTGTCCGACCGGGTCCTTGCTGACCTGTACGACGACATAGTCACCGGGCCTGAGAGCCTGTTCGATCTTGCGGCTGGCCCCGCCGAGGCCGGCGGCCTCCCAGTTCACCTCGCCGGCGTAGAGCACGCCGTTGCGGCCGCGGCCGATGTCGACGAAGGCCGCCTCCATCGACGGCAGCACGTTCTGCACAATGCCCAGATAGATATTGCCCACCAGGGAGGCGGAACCGGCCGAGGTGACGAAGTGCTCCACGACGATGCCGTCCTCGAGCACGGCGATCTGGGTGTACCGGCCGCCGGAATGCGGCGGTTCGGTGCGGACCTTGTCCTGCACCACCATCACCCGCTCGACCGCTTCGCGGCGGGCCAGGAATTCGGCTTCGGTCAGGACAGGCGGGCGGCGCCGCCCGGCGTCGCGCCCGTCGCGGCGGCGTTGCCGTTTGGCCTCCAGCCGGGTCGAGCCGTCGATGCCCTGGATCTCGGAGTTGCTGGAGCCGCTGCCAGAGTCCGACTTGCCCTTGGCCCGGGGCGCTCGCTCGTGGACGACGGTGTTCGGCGGGTCGTCCGGTGACGGGTTGTCATCGTTGTCATCGCCGGAACCGGACTTGCGGCGACGACGGCGCCGGCGACGCTTGGTGGCGCCTTCGCCGGAGTCGGTGTCGTCCTCGGCGGTATCGGAGTCGTCCGCGTCGTCATCGGAGTCGTCGTCGGCGTTGTCAGCCGACGCAGCATCCGACTTGTCCGATTTGCCGCCGTCCTCGCCGCCCTTATCGGCTCCGTTCTGCTCGCCTCGGCCGCGGCCCCGTCCGCGACGCCCACGGCGACGCCGCCGGTTGGCCGGAGCCTCACCCTGCTCGTCGTCGGCGTCGAAGTCGTCGTCGTCCTCAGATTCTGCGGGGTCGTCGGACTCGTCGGAGTCGTCCGAGTCTTCGGAGTCGCCCGTGTTGTCGGATTTCCGGACCGGTTGGGGCGCGACGAAAAGCGGCATGTACTCGGGGCGGTCGACGCTGGTATCTGGGGCCGCCAGCATCAGCCGCGACTCGGGCTCGTCCGCCTCAGCAGTGGCGCCCGCCTCGGTCGCGACGACCGGCGCGGCGACTGTCGTCGGCGCGCCGGCCAGCAGGTCGCGGACGCGAACCGCGTCGACGCGTTCCACGGTGGAATGAGCACTGCGGATCCGGCCGTCGAGCTCGGTCAGCGCGTCGAGCACCTGCCTGCTGGTCGTCCCCAGCACCCGCGCCAGGGAGTGGACCCTTAGCCGCTCTGGCAGGTCCTCCTGCTGCGTGGAGCCTTCTGGAACCTCTGAGGAATGGCCACCGTCTATCACGTATTCTCCTCTAGCCCCCGGGCGCGTCCATTCGACGCGGCCACGCGAGGGCTTCGCTATGCGTCCGGGTCGCTTCCTCCCGGACTTGTGATGGTCTTGCCCCGAGCGGTTCGAAGTCGAACACACTCGGTGCCGGTCTGAATGATGGCTGGACGTCGGCGCCGCATCGCGGGTCGCGGTGGTCGCGCTTGTCGAAGTCTTCATTCGGGCGTCGGACGCCGGTCCGGCGACGTTCACCCGCCAATCATTATCCCATACCGTCGTGTCGACGTGGACCAAGTGCGCCGACCCGCTGTCGGGCAGTGTTGCCGGCAGGCTAGGCCTGGGCGAACCAGAGCGCGATCTCGCGCTCAGCCGACTCCGGCGAATCGGAACCGTGCACCAGGTTGAACTGCGTTTCGAGGCCGAAATCGCCGCGGATGGTGCCGGGTGCGGCCTTCTCGACCGGGTCGGTGGCACCGGCGAGTTGCCGCACCGCCGCGACCGCCCGCGGGCCCTCCACAATCGCCGCCACCAGCGGCCCCGACGTGATGAATTCCAGCAACGAGGCGAAAAACGGCTTGCCGTCATGCTCTGCGTAGTGACGGCGGGCCAGCTCGTCGCTGACAATCCGCATTTCCAGCGCCGCGACGGTCAGACCTTTGCGTTCGATGCGGCTGATGATCTCGCCCACCAGGCGTCGCTCGACCCCGTCGGGCTTGATTAACAGGAGGGTCCGCTCAGGCATTAGCGCCGCTCTCCCCCGCAAGCGGGAGGTGCCCCCACCTCATCGCTTCGCTCTGCATCGTCATCGGCTGAGTCATATGCGCCGCTTCTTCTCACCGCGCTGCTTGGTCGCCGGCGCGTGTCACGGCGCACAGCGTACCGAACCAACTCTGCGCGCCGACGTGAGCGATCAGTCCGGCGGCCCGTCTTGGCCTGGGAGCAGCCCATATCTTTCCCGGCGGAGCACTTCAGACCGGACGTAGACGATCAGCGCCCAGACCGCGGCGAACAGCACGCCGATGAAACCCACCCCCGGGTAGACCACGAAGCCCGCGATCGGTATCAGCTGCACGGCCAGGTCCACCCAGATGGCCCACGACCGGCCCTGCAGTCCGGCGAGCACGATCAGGACCGCCGCCAGTCCCAGCAGGTATCCCAGGGCAGCCGGGGTCAGCCCGCCGCCGACCGCGCCGACCACCGGCAACGCCAGCAAAACCACGATCGCCTCCAGGATCAGCGTGCCGGCCGTGACACCACGGAAGCTTTTCCACGGGTCGGGCCCCGGCGCCGCGGGCGGCGGTCCAGATCCTTGGGCGGGTTCATGGCGCCACTCTCCCCCGCAAGCGGGGGGACCCCCACGGGTTAAGCCGGCATCATCGTCATCGGCGGTCACGCGGGATCACGACCGAACAACGTGCGCGCGGCGCCGGCGGTGACCACCGAACCGGTGATGACGATGCCCGTTCCGGCGAACGCCTCGCCTTCGCCATCGGCGTCGTCGACCAGCGCGGTGGCGGTATCGATGGCATCGCGCATGTTCTCGGCGGTGATCACCCGGTCGGGTCCGAAGAACTGCTGTGCGGCCAACGCCAGCGAATCGACGTCCAAGGCTCGCGGTGATCCGTTGTGGGTGACCACGATTCGATCCAACACCGGCTCGAGCGCGGCGAGGATGCCGCTGACATCCTTATCGCCCATCACGCTGACCACGCCGACCAGGAAACGAAAATCGAACTCCTCGGCCAGCGTCTGGGCCAGCGCCGCCGCGCCCGCCGGGTTGTGCGCGGCGTCAACGAATACCGTTGGGGCACTGCGCATCCGTTCCAGCCGGCCGGGACTGGTCGCGGCGGCGAATCCGGCGCGAACGGCATCGATGTCCAGTTGACGCTGAGCGCCGGCGCCGAAAAACGCCTCGACAGCGGCCAGCGCGATGGCCGCGTTGTGGGCTTGATGTTCGCCGTGCAGCGGGAGGAACACGTCGGAGTACACCCCGCCGAGGCCCTGCAGTTGCAGCAGCTGGCCGCCGATCGCGACCTGACGGCCCAACACCGCGAACTCCGAATCCTCGCGCGCGACTGCGGCGTCCGCGCGCACGGTCTGCGCCAGCACGACCTCCATCGCCTCTGGCACCTGGCGGCCGATGATCGCCACCGTGTCCGGAGCGCCCGCTTCAGCTCCAGGGGCCTTGTGGATGATGCCGGCTTTCTCACCGGCGATGCCGGCGATGTCCTCGCCGAGGTATTCGACGTGGTCGACGCTGATCGGGGTGATCACCGCGACCGGCGCGTTGACCACATTGGTGGCGTCCCAACGACCGCCCAGACCCACCTCGATGACGGCCACCTCGATCGGCGCATCGGCGAACGCCGCGAACGCCATTGCGGTGAGGACCTCGAACTTGCTCATCGGCGGACCGTTATTGTCCTCCGACTGCTGGTCGATCAGCTGCACGAACGGCTCGAGTTCAGCGTAGGTCGCCACGTATTTCGCGGGGCTGATCGGCTTTCCGTCGATCGCGATGCGCTCGACTGCCGATTGCAGATGCGGGCTGGTGGTGCGTCCGGTGCGCCGTTGCAGAGCGGTCAGCAGCGCATCGACCATCCGTGCCACCGAGGTTTTGCCGTTGGTGCCGGCGATGTGGATCGACGGGTAGCTGCGTTGCGGCGAGCCGAGCAGGTCCATCAGCGCCGAGATGCGGCTCAGGCTGGGTTCGATCTTGGTCTCCGGCCACCGCTGGTCCAGCAAATGCTCGACCTGCAGCAGGGCGGCGATCTCATCCGGGGTGGGAACCATGCCGGTAATTCCCGAGTCGTCCGGCGCAGGAGTCACTGCAGCCCAGCCAACTTGGCCGTGATCCGGTCAGCTTCCTCGCGCGCCACTCGCTGACGCTCTCGTTGCTTGTCGACGACAGCGGCCGGCGCCTTGGCCATGAAGTCCGCGTTACCCAATTTGGCTGTGGTTGACGCCAATTCCTCTTGCGCAGCGGCCAGATCCTTCTCCAGGCGGCGACGCTCGGCGGCCACGTCGATGGTGCCCGAGGTGTCCAGTTCGACGACCACGATGCCCGCCTTGAGCCCGACCTCCAGCGATGCCGAAGGGCTGAACTCCGGTCCCGGCTCGGTCAACCATGCCAGGGAGGTGACGGCGCCGACCTGGCTGTTCAGGTCGGCGGTGTCGATGCCCGACAGCCGCGCCGGCACCTTTTGCCGATCAGCCAGGCCCTGATCACTGCGGAACCGGCGAATTTCGGTCACCAGCTTCTGCATATCCGTGATCCGTTGCGCAGCAACAGGATTAAGGTCTATTCCGGAGGGCTGCGGCCAATCGGCCACGACAAGCGACTCTTGAGAGGTCAATGCCTGCCAAAGTGCCTCGCTGACGAAGGGAATCACCGGGTGCAGCAACCGCAGCAGGGTGTCCAGCGCGGCGGCCAGCACCGCAGTGGTGTGCGAGAGGCCGTCGGCGACCTGCGTCTTGGCCAACTCGACATACCAGTCGCAGAATTCGTCCCAGGTGAAGTGGTAGAGGGCTTCGCATGCCCGGCTGAACTCGTACCCTTCGAAAGCTGAATCCACCTCGGCGCGAACTTCTTCCAACCGACCCAGTATCCAGCGATCGGCGTCGGTTAGCTCGCCGTACTCCGGCAGCGGTGCCAACGCTGCGCCGTTGAGCAGTGCGAATCGGGTGGCGTTGAACAGTTTGGTGACGAAGTTGCGCGACGCCCGGACGTGGTCCTCGCCCACGCAGAGGTCACCACCGGGACTGGCGCCGCGGGCCAACGTGAACCGCAAAGCATCGGCGCCATAGACGTCCAGCCAGTCCAGCGGATCGATGACGTTGCCCTTGGACTTACTCATCTTCCGGCCCGACTCATCACGGATCAGCCCGTGCAGGAAGACGTCGGTGAACGGCACTTGGGCACCTCGCCGGCCGTCCAGCGTGATGGCCTCATCTCCGCCGACGAAGGTACCGAACATCATCATCCGGGCCACCCAGAAGAACAGAATGTCGTAGCCGGTCACCAAAACGCTTGTCGGATAGAACTTCTCCAAATCCGGCGTTTTGTCGGGCCAGCCCAGAGTGGAGAACGGCCACAGCGCCGACGAGAACCACGTGTCCAGGACGTCGGGATCCTGCTCCCAACCTTCGGGCGGTGTCTCGTCCGGGCCCACGCACACCTGCTGACCGTCCGGCCCGTACCAGATCGGAATGCGGTGGCCCCACCACAGCTGCCGCGAGATGCACCAGTCGTGCATGTCGTCGACCCAGGCGAACCAGCGCGGCTCCAGGCTGGCGGGATGAATCACCGTGTCGCCGTTGCGTACCGCGTCGCCGGCGGCTTTCGCCAGCGATTCCACGCGAACCCACCACTGCAGCGACAGCCGCGGTTCGATCGGCTCACCGCTGCGCTCAGAGTGGCCGACGCTGTGCAGATAGGGACGCTTCTCCTCGACGACCCGGCCCTGGGCCGCCAGGGCTTCACGCACCGCGACACGGGCGTCGAAGCGGTCCATGCCGTCGAATTGCGTTCCGGTGTCGGTTATGCGGCCGCGTGCGTCCATCATTGACGGCATGGGCAGTTGATGACGTAGCCCGATCTCGAAGTCATTCGGGTCGTGGGCGGGGGTGACTTTGACTGCGCCGGTGCCGAATTCAGGGTCGACATGGTCGTCTGCGACGACGATGAGCTGCCGGTCCAGGAACGGGTGTGGCAGCGTGGAGCCGACGAGCTCTCGGTAGCGTTCGTCGTCGGGATGCACCGCGATCGCGGTGTCGCCCAGCATCGTCTCCACCCGGGTGGTCGCCACCACGATGTGCGGCTCGGACTCGTCGAGCGAACCGTAGCGGAACGACACCAGTTCGCCTTCGACGTCCTCGTAGCGGACCTCGAGATCCGATATCGCCGTTTCCAGCACCGGCGACCAGTTGACCAGCCGCTCGGCTTGATAGATCAGGCCTGCGTCGTAGAGCCGCTTGAAGATCGTGCGCACCGCCCGCGACAGACCATCGTCCATGGTGAAGCGCTCGCGGGCCCAGTCCACGCCGTCGCCGAGCCGCCGCATCTGACCACCGATGGCACCGCCCGATTCGCGCTTCCAATCCCACACCTTGTCGACGAACAGCGCGCGGCCGAAGTCCTCCTTGGTCTTGCCGTCGACCGCGAGCTGCTTTTCGACGACGCTCTGGGTGGCGATACCCGCGTGGTCCATACCCGGCTGCCACAGCACCTCATAACCCTGCATGCGCTTGCGACGGGTCAGGGCGTCCATCATGGTGTGCTCGAGCGCGTGGCCCATGTGCAGGCTGCCGGTCACGTTGGGCGGCGGCAGCACGATCGAATAGCCGGGTTTTGCGCTGGTCGGGTCGGCGGTGAAGTAACCGGCATCCAGCCAGCCCTGATATATGGCGTTTTCGGCCGCGCCCGGATCCCACGCTTTGGGCAGGTCTTCAGCCCGCGTGTCAGCGGCGCGTTCTGGGCTGGCGGTCACCGGTCAAGTCTAGAAACCACCGAGGCCCGCGGCGAACACCGCCCATGCCGGGCGGCACGGGCGGTGTTTACTTCTTGCCGCCGAGCAATCCGCCGAGGATGTCGCCCGCCTTGGAGCCCAGCGCATTGCCCAACACGCTGCCCAGCGACTTGTTGCCGCCCATCCCGCCGAGGATGCTGCCCAACACGTCGTTGAGCGCCCCGCCGGATGCTGCCTGCGTCGCGGGAGCTCCGCTCTTGCCGGTCAGTTGCTTTCCGACGTATGCCAGAACGATCGGCGCCAGGATCGGCAGCAGCTGCTTGAGCAGGTCGCTGTTGCCCCCGCCGCCGCCGGCCAGCGCGCTGGCGACCTGGGCAGCGTCATTGCCGCCGAAGATCTTCGCGATGGCCTGTTGGCCGTCTTGCTGATCGACCTGGTCGAGGCTCACACCGCCGTCGAGCAGGCCGCTGGCTGCGTGGGTGTCGGCGGCGGCCTCGATTTTGCTCGCGTGATCGGGGTCTTGCGCGTTCTCGTGCAGTCCGCCAACCAGCACCGGGACCAGCAGTTGAACCGCTTTGTTCACTTCGGCTTCGTCGACGCCGATCTTGCTTGCGATGTCACTCGTGGGAATCTGAGCGAAAAGATCTTCAAGGCCAGACATGGACCCGTCCACCTAACGTCACTGGGATGGTTTGGTTCTGTGTTGACACTAGCCCAGCCGATCTGGTTCGACAGCGGTTCTTTGCAGAGCGGGACCAATTGCCGGCCGCACGTCAGCGGGGCATCAACCGCGCAGTTTCCAGCGAGACTCCCGCGGCCGGGAACCGCGCCAGTAACGCGTCGCCCATCGCGGCTGCCGGTGTCAGCACGCCGTGTAAGTCCGACAGCGCGTCGCGGTCCATCGCCAGCGCCAGACCGCTTTCGCCAAGCAGCACTGACGTCGCCTTGTATCCGGGGTCGCCGCTCTGCGCGATGGTGGCGACATAACGGTCGCCGGAGGTCGTCGTGGTGTAGGTCTCCGCCTTGTAGAAGCCGCGCTCGCGAACGGCTTCGCTGGGGCCGGTGCCGGGTTTGGGCAGCACACGCTCCACCAGTCGGCGGGGCAGCAGCCGGAAATAGCGGCTGCCCAGTGCGGACGCCGCGTTGCTGACCCCGTTGACGACGGCTGACGTCACCGGCGCCACGGCCGAGGACCCCACATTCATGTGCTCGCTGTACCGGAACCGTCTGCCGTACGCATAGTCCTGTAATGCGTTGCTGCGTCGGACAATTCGCGTGTTGGCCGGCGCCATCAGGAATCCCGCGGTCCACAGGCCGGTCAGCTCCGGCGCGATCTGGCGGCCACGGCGCCATCGCAGATCGGGTTGGGCACCCAGTTCGGGTTCGGCACCGCGGTCGGGGCTCAGCGTGTAGGGTCGGCGAATTGACGACGCGCGTCGGGATCCCTGGAAACGGTGCTCAGCACTTCCACCCCCGAGGCGATCGGTGCCGCCGGAGAACCCGCCAGAGAACGACGCGAACCACGAAGTCGGTGCCGAGCGAGCTCGCCGGTCCCGTCTTCGAGCGCCCTGCGGTACAGCGCGTACACGGTGAGATCCGAAGGGATCGAGTCGAATCCACACGCGTGCACGATGCGCGCACCCGTATCGAGGGCCTGCTTGTGGTACAGGTCGATGCTGTCGCGGATAAACGGCGGCTCGCCGGTCAGGTCCGCATAGTCGGTGCCCGCGGCCGCGCACGCGGCGACCAGTGGCAGACCGTAACGGGTGTAGGGGCCGACGGTGGTGACGACCACCTGCGTCTGGGCGGCCATTGCATCCAGCGTCGACGGCGAGGAGGCATCGGCCACCAGAACCGGCCACGACTGCGCCGCCTCCCCCAGCGTGTCGCGGATCGCCAACAGTCGATCGGCCGAGCGGCCGGCCAGCGCGATCCGCGCCTTGCCGCCGGCCCGGGCCAGGTATTCAGCGGTCAGCTTGCCCACGAAGCCGGTTGCCCCGTACAGGACGATGTCGTATTCGCGCGTTGCAGTCACGCGCGCGACGGTACTCCGAGCGTCTCGGGCCATTCGGCGCTCTCCCCCAGCACATGCTCGGCCAGGAAGGCGAACACCACCTGATACCAGATCTTCGTGTGTTGCGGCGCGACGACCCAATGGTCCTCGGACGGGAAATACAGGAACCGGTGCGGACTGCTGCCATCCTCGCCGGCCGGCAGCGCCGACGTGGCGAGCAGCTCGTACCACAGCCGCAGACCCTCTCCGATCGGCACGCGGTAGTCCTTGTCGCCGTGGATGACCAGCATCGGCGTAGCGATCTTGTCGACGAAATGGTGCGGTGAGTTGGCGGCGGTCATCTCCGGCGTCATCTCCCGGCGCCAGTAATAGGCCGTGTCGGTCGTCGGCCCGAATTGGTCGAGCGCCCACAGACTGGCGTGGGTCACGATCGCGGCGAAACGGTTAGTGTGACCGGCCACCCAGTTGGCCATGTACCCGCCAAAGGAGCCGCCCATCGCGGCGATCCGGGTCGCGTCGATGCGCGGATGAGCACACGCCGCATCGGTGGCCGTCATCAAATCATCGAACGGCGGTCCGCCCCACGCTCCCCAGCCGCGCTGGATGAAGTCCTGTCCGTAACCGGTCGACAATGCCGGATCGGGCAGCAGCACCGCGTAGCCCTTAGCGGCCATCAGCCACGGATTCCACCGCCAGGCCCAGCTGTTCCAGCTGCCCAACGGACCGCCATGAATCCATAACAGCAGCGGAGCCGGCGTCTGGTCCTCGGGCAACACCAACCATGAGCGCACCGTCGTCCCATCGGCGACGGTCGCGGTGGCTTCGGTCAATGTTCCTGGCAGCGTTGGCAAGTCGATGCACGGCAGCGCCGTGACTGCGCCACTGGGGTCGATGCGCACCGGATGGGGCAGCATCGCATACGAGCTACGCAACGCGTAGAGCACACCGCCCGGCGCGGCAACGACATCCGTGTAGCCGAAATCATCATCGGTGAGCTGAGTGACCATCGACGTCGACAACTCGATGACGAATACCGGCGCCCGGCCATTCTGGTCGGCCGTGACAACCAGTGAGGCGCCATCGTGCGACCAGGTCAACGAGTTCGGCCGTCGATCCCATGCGTCGGCCACCGTTCGTGGTTGGTCGCCGAATCGCAGGTATTGCAACGTCATTCGTGGGGCACGATCAGGGGTGGAGATGGTTTCCCGAGTGAAGACAACCGCCGACCCGTCCGGCGAGATCGCGGGGTTTTCGAGGTCGGCGTCCGGGTCGTCAGCGATGATGGTGCGCTGCCCGGATGCCAGCTCGACCCGCAGCAACGCCGAACGGTGGACCGGTCCGGGCCCGGCGACCGGCCAGGTGGTCACCAAAAATCGACCGTCGGCACTGACGTCGAATCCGGCATCGTGCAGCCCCCTGCCCGGTTGTGGGGTGAGATCGCGTGGTCCGTTCGCGTCGAGCAGGTGAGGTTCGTCCGGGCCGAGATCCTTGTCCCAGTAGCGCACCGGGTACCCGGTGTGCAGTATCGCGTCGACCTTATGGTCCTTACGCAGGTTGCGCAGTCGCCGATCGTCGTCGACGTCGCGTGCCGCCGGAAACAGCGGCGCGACAACCACCGTGGCGTCGGCGTCGCGGGCGGTGCGCACCACGCTGACGCCACCGGGCATGCTCAACACTTCGACAGCCTCGCCGCCACCAGCGGGCAGCCGCCATAACGAGGCGGGCGGCTTCTTGCCGTCATCGGTGTCATCGGCGGACACCCGCGACGAGACGAACAGCAGATCGCCGCCGACGGTGAATGCCGGCGACGAGTCGCCGTTGGCGCTGCGGGTGAGTCGGCGTGCGGGTCGTTCGCAGGCCGGATCGAGTTCCCAGACGGCGCTGACGTGCTCGGTGCGTTTGTCGTTGAGTTCAGCGACCGTGGTCACCACCCGCGTCCCGTCCGCGGACACGGCGAGGCCCGAAACACGAGGTAGCGCAAGGTAGTCGTCGAGGTTGTCGAATGCCGTTGCGGTCATGAGTCGTTGGTAACACAGCGCGGCATGCGCCGCGGGGGGCACGTCGATCAGACTTCAGGGTTTGATCTTCAAACTCTGCGGTGACATGCTGGTGTCCATGCCGAACGTCTCGCTGGCCGATCTCCCCGGCCGGTGCTGCCCTATCGCCGCCGCCCTGGACATGGTCGGCGAACGCTGGGCACTGCTGATCGTGCGCGAGTTGGCGTTGGGCAACAGCCGCTTCCAGGACATCGTTCGGGGCACCGGCGCGCCCAGGGACCGGGTTGCTGCCCGGCTCAAGACGTTGGAAGAAGCCGGGGTGATCCGGCGGGTCCCCTATCAGGCGGCGCCACCGCGATTCGACTATCAGCTCACCGACTCTGGCCGTGCGCTGCTTCCGGTGCTGGACGCGTTGCTGGCCTGGGGACTCGACCATGCGGTCCATCCAAATGACCCGGACCGTGACCGCTACCGCTGGGCAAGGGCCAAGCTGCAGACAGGAAGGGCACGATGACCACAGCCAGCAAAGACGCCGCGGCCGCCGGCAACGAGTACTGGGGACCGCAGCAGTCACGGACCGTCACCTGGCACGACCCGGGCCCCAGCGTTGCCCGCGGTCTGAGCATGCCCGGGATCGACTATCTCAAGGCGATGATCGCCCGCGAGCTTCCGCCACCCCCGATCGCCCAGCTCATGCAGTTCGATCTCATCGAGGCGGAGCCCGGCAAAGTCGTGTTCACCTGCCGACCCGACGAGTCGGTGTTCAACCCCAATGGCGCCGTCCACGGCGGCCTGGTGTGCACGCTGCTCGATTCGGTCGCCGGGTTGGCGCTGCACAGCACGCTGCCCGCCGGCAAGGGATACACGTCCATCGAGATCAAGGTGAATTATTTGAAGGCGGTGCGCCTCGACAACGGCCCGTTGACCGCCACCGGGACGGTGGTGAAGTCTGGTTCGCGGGTGGGCTTTACCGAGGGAGTCGTCGCCGACGGGTCGGGCAAGATCGTTGCAACCGCGACCAGCACCCTACTGGTGTTCGACCTGTAGCTCTCAAACGCCAGACGGCGGTGGCGGGCCTGCGCCCGACCACCGCCGTCAGTTGGCAATCGTTGGTCAGCCGCGTCGGCCGCAGACCGGCCAGGCGCCGATGCCCTGCGAGTGCAGCACGTTCTCGGCCACCTGGATCTGCTCCTCACGGCTCGCGCCGTTCGGGGACCCCGCGCCACCGTTGGCGCGCCATGTGCTCGGCGTGAACTGCAAACCGCCGGCGTAGCCGTTACCGGTGCTGATGGCCCAGTTGCCACCCGACTCGCAGGAAGCGATCGCGTCCCAGTTGACGCTGTATGCCCTGTGCACGGGCGCCGGGGCGTCGTTGGCAGGCGCATCCTGGGCGGGCGGTGGGGGCGCATCCTGGGCGGGCGCAGCGTCCGGTGCGGGCGGCGGTGCATCGGGGGCCGGAGCCGGCGGTGCATCGGGGGCTGGAGCCGGCGGTGCATCGGGCGCCGGGGGCAGGTCAGCCGGTGCCGGCGGGACGTCCGCGACTGGCGCAGCATCCGGGGCGGGTGCAGCGTCCGGGGCGGGCGGCGGCGCGTCCGGGGCGGGTGCCGCGTCCGGTGCGGGCGGCGGCGCGTCAGGCGCCGGCACAAACCCGGCCGGCGCGAACGGCGTGGAGGGCACGTTCGGGTTGAACCGCTCGTAGTCTGCGGAGGCGATCGCGTTCGACATGGTCAGCGGGGCCGCAGCGAGCACCCCGGTGATCGCGGCCATGCTGAGCGTCTGGCGGACGTTCTTCAATATCGTTCCTTTCGCGGGTGCGCGCGCCGAAGCAAGCCCAGCGATGTGGGCCGATGCCGGTTTCCCGGCGGGTTTGCTACTTCGAGTCGCGCCGTCTCGTTCGGGCACGACAGCGGGGGCGTGAGCCGCCGACCGGGCATCTGCCCGGCGGCCGCGCGGGGGCGTCGTCGCCGTCCGCAGCCCCCGCTCACACGCGGGTCCGTGGATTCGATCTTTTGTTGACCTTTTCGGGCCGAAACGGACCGTACGAGAACGCGTTGCATTCGTCATTTCGGGACACGCCGCTATTTCGGAAAGGTAACGGCTCGATCACGGCGTCTCAGCTAATGGAGATCCCAGGTCAAACACGCCTTTGTCGCTGGCGTCAGTTTTGTGGTGTAGGCGCCCGGTTGTGAGCCAAATCACGGTGTTTTTGTGAGCCTCGCCACTCGTCTAGACGGGACTAAAACCGACCAACTCGCGGCACGGGTGACCATCGCCCCGCAGTCAAGTAGTAATCAAGATCACAAGTTTGCCGGGCATGTCGCAACGCTATCGCTCGGGAAACCAGCACGAGCTGTTCGCGAGGATCGCTTGAATCGCCTAAATATGCTGCCGCACAGTGCATTTAAAGGTTAAAGCAGCTCACGAAGACGGAGCCGATACGACTGCGTCATGAGACTGGCACCGGATAAATCTTCCCGTCAATGCGGCTTTCTACCAATATATTTAGACGATGGCGCCGGAAACTGAGTACTCCCCCAGCCTCGACTGCCGACTGATTTGCCAAAACCTGACCCGTCGCCAGCTTCGCGCGCGGGTGCACGTACGCCGTGCAGGCGCGTCGCCAGATCGCCGGAGAGCCCAATTACCCGCTGCCTCAAAGCGATACGATCGCAACTTAGCCATAATTTCTCGCGCCCGGAGCGGTGCCGCAACCGAATTCACTCGCAACTGATCACACGTCAACTGAGCAAATAATCATCGCCCACAAATTCTTTGTTGAGAATTTCTCAGTTAATTTTCGAGACAAGCGTCGCTTGAATAAATCAAGGCGAGTAACACGACGATTCGACTGGGTCAGCGCCCGGCATGGAGCAGGCTGCGCAGACCGCCCGCCGACTTGACGGTGGCCACCGGGCGGGAGTCGGATATCACGATTCGTTGTGTGTCGACTCGGTCGACCAACGCGGGCATATTCCGCTCGCCGGCAGCTACTAGGGCATCGACCTGGGCAGCCAACTCGGTCCGGTACACCGCGGCCAGATAGTGATCGCCGCCGTCCCACGGCAACACGACGTCCGCGTCGACTTCGACTGCTCGGGCCGCGAGCACGTCGATCAAGTCGGCGGTAAGGAAATCGACGTCGACGGCGCATAGGAATGCCCACTTGGCGCCCGCTTCGGCGGCGGCGTGCAACCCGCGTGCGGTGGCGAGCAGCGGGCCCACCCCGCGCACATCGTCGCGCACCACGCGCGCCGGCAGTTCCGGTAACGCTTGCCCCGGCGCGGCCACCACGAAGACCGGCTCGCAGCGCTGCCCGACGATGCTGACCGTGCGCTCGACCATCGTGGTGGGCGCTTGAGAGCCCGAGAGGCCAGCGACCGCCTTGGTGGCCTTATCCCGGCCGCCCACCCGTAGCGACGCGCCCCCAGCCAACACCACACCGGCTAACGAAGCCGGCTCACCGCGGCGGCCAACTCAGTTCACAGTCCAGGTGTCGCGTCCGTGCAACAACGATTGCAAGCCAGCGCGATCGGACGGCGTGGACTTTCGCGCAGCGCGGATCTGTGACCGCGCCGCGTCGTCGTAGGTGGGCCGACTGACCTGACGGAAGATGCCCATCACGGTGTGCTCGAGGTTTTGCTGGGATAGTCGCGAGAGGGCGTACGCATAGGCGGAATCGGCGGCGTGCGCGTCATGCACCACGATCTCGTCGACGCTGGTGTCGGCGGTCTTGGCCACGTCGAGCCCGAAGCCGGAACGCACGACGCAGAATTCGTCGTTGGCACCGAAGACGATCGGCTCGCCGTGGTGGACGTTGATCACCCGCTCCTCGGCGCCTTCTTTGCGCAGCGCGTCGAACGAGCCATCGTTGAAGATCGGGCAGTCCTGCAAGATCTCGACCAGCGCGGACCCGCGATGCTCGGCGGCTGCGCGTAACACCTCGGACAGCCCCTTGCGGTCGGAGTCCAGCGCGCGTCCGACGAAGCTCGCCTCGGCGCCCAGCGCCAGCGACACCGGGTTGAACGGCTGGTCAAGTGAGCCCATCGGAGTCGACTTGGTGACCTTGCCGACCTCGGATGTCGGCGAGTACTGGCCCTTGGTCAGCCCGTAGATCCGGTTGTTGAAAAGCAGGATGGTCAAGTTGATGTTGCGACGCAACGCGTGGATCAGGTGGTTACCACCGATCGACAACGCGTCCCCGTCGCCGGTGACCACCCACACCGAGAGGTCCTCGCGCGCCAGCGCCAAACCCGTCGCGATCGCCGGCGCGCGGCCGTGGATCGAATGCAGGCCGTAGGTTTCCAGGTAGTAGGGGAACCGACTCGAGCAGCCGATGCCACTGACGAAGACGATGTTCTCGCGACGTAATCCCAACTCGGGCAGGAAGTTTCGCATCGTGTTGAGGATGACGTAGTCGCCGCAGCCGGGGCACCAACGCACTTCCTGATCGCTGGTGAAGTCCTTGGCCTTCTGCGGTTGGTCGGTGGTGGGCACCTGGCTGTGCTTGGACAGCACGTCGCTCAGGCCCAAATCCGCGCCGATCAGGTCAGTCATTAGCGCCGCTCCTCGTCATCGCTTCGCTCTGCATCGTCGCCGGCGTCATGCGTTAGCTCCCGCTCCAACCGTGGCCGCCGCCAATCTTGCGACCATCGTCTTGTCTTGCTCGATTTCGGCCAGCGTCCCGCCCAGCGCGGCGCGGATCAGGCGCCCCACCTCGTCAGCCAGGAAAGCGACACCCTGAACCTTGGTGACCGACTGCACGTCGACCAAATACTTGCCGCGCAGCAGCAGCGCCAGCTGACCCAGGTTCATCTCCGGGCACACCACCTGCGGGTAACGCCGCAGCACCTCGCCCAGGTTAGCCGGGAATGGTCGCAGATGGCGCAGATGGGCGTGCGCCACCTTGACGTCGTTGTGCCGCGCACGCCGGCAGGCTTCTCCGATCGGGCCGTAGGAGCTGCCCCACCCGATCAGCAGCAGTTCGGCGTCTCCGGTCGGATCATCGACTTCCAGATCGGGAACGGAGATGCCGTCGATTTTGGCTTGACGCAACCGCACCATGAGGTCGTGATTGGCCGGCTCGTAGGAGATGTCGCCGCTACCGTTCGCTGATTCCAACCCGCCGATGCGGTGTTCGAGACCGGGAGTGCCCGGAACGGCAAAGAGCCGAGCCAGTGTTTCCGGGTCGCGCGCATAGGGTTGGAAGGGTTCGTCGGGCTTGGCGAAGGTGTGCTCGATGGGCTCAAGCGCATCGACATCCGGAATTCGCCACGGCTCGGACCCGTTGGCAATTGCCCCGTCCGACAACAGAATCACCGGGGTGTGGTACGAGACCGCGATGCGCACCGCCTCCAGGGCTGTCTCGAAGCAGTCCGACGGCGACCGCGGCGCAAGCACGGCCACCGGCGATTCCCCGTTGCGCCCGTAGAGCGCCTGCAGCAGGTCCGCTTGCTCGGTCTTGGTCGGCAGACCGGTCGACGGCCCACCTCGCTGCACGTCGACGACAATCAACGGCAGTTCGGTCATCACGCCGAGCCCCAGCGCTTCGGACTTCAGCGACAGGCCGGGACCCGACGTGCTGGTGACTCCGAGCGCGCCACCGTACGAGGCGCCCAACGCAGCGCAGATGCCGCCGATTTCGTCTTCAGCCTGGAACGTCAAGACGTTGAAGTTCTTGTGCGTGGAAAGCTCGTGCAGGATGTCCGATGCGGGTGTGATCGGGTAACTACCGAGCACGACCTGAATGTCGGCCAGGTGGCCGGCCGTGACGAGGCCGTAGGCCAACGCGGTGTTGCCCGAGATCTGCCGATACTCACCGGCAGGCAGTTTCGCCGGTGAGATCTCGTAGGTGGTGGCGAAGGCCTCGGTGGTTTCGCCGTAGTTCCACCCCGCTTTCAAGGCCAATGCATTGGCCTCGGCGATGTCGGGCTTGCGACCGAACTTCTCCCTGATGAATCGCTCGCTGGTTTCGATCGGCCGCCCGTACATCCACGACAACAAGCCCAGCGCGAACATGTTCTTCGCGCGCTGGCCGTCTTTCTTCGACGCACCGATCGCCTCGACGGCGCCGAGTGTCAGCGTGGTCATGGGAACCGGCTGAACCTGGTAATCGGACAACTCGCCGGTTTCCAGCGGGTTGTCCTGGTAGCCGACTTTGGCGAGGTTGCGTTTGGTGAACTCGTCGGAGTTCGCGATCACCAGCCCACCGATCGGCAGGTCGGTGATGTTGGCCTTCAGCGCCGCCGGGTTCATCGCAACCAGCACATCGGGTCGGTCCCCGGCGGTAAGGATGTCGTAGTCGGCAATTTGGATCTGGAACGACGAGACGCCGGGCAGCGTGCCCTGCGGCGCGCGGATCTCGGCGGGGTAGCTCGGTTGGGTGGCCAGGTCATTACCGAAAAGCGCTGCCTCGGAAGTAAATCGGTCGCCGGTGAGCTGCATGCCGTCACCCGAGTCTCCAGCAAAACGGATGACGACCTTTTCCAGCTTTTCCCGGTCGGGCAATGCCACATCGGGTCGATGCGAATCTGAATCAGATTCTGACCTGGCTCCGTTTCCGTTCGGACCCACGCCGCCGCCTTCCATAACTGTTCACCGCACGAGCCTGTCGCCGACACCGGTGCGAATCACCCGAAAGCACCCTCGGCCGATTTTTGTGTCACTGGCAGTACCGATTATTGCACTTCTCTTAGGGATTGAGTGACGCCGGTACATACCGCCACGCTACCGCTGGGCAGCCGAAGTGCGAGGTCAGACACACGCCACCAACCCGCGTGAAAACAAAGTGTGGTGTTCGTCACTTTTTCTGGCGCGCGAAGTCTAAGACGGTTGTTACGCGCGGGTAACATTTGCTAGCGCCTGGCCTCCCCCGTTCGGGGGATGCCGCCGGCGCCGGTTAACCCGTCGTTCGCAGCAGCATTGGGGCCGGTTTCGGGCATGGCCGCCCAGTAGATCGTCAGGCCCGCCGCGGCAACGACTCCCAGCGAAATGAACGCTGCGTCGTAGCCGGCGGCCACCACGATCCAACCGGCGATGACGTTCGACAGGGCCGCGCCGACGCCCCACATGGCGCTGAGCGCACCCAGGCTGACGTTGAAACGCCCGGTGCCGTGCGTCAGGTCTTGCACGACCAGCGGGAACAACGCGCCGAAGATTCCGGCACCGACGCCGTCCAGGATCTGTACGCCGACCAGCCAGTAGGAGCTGTCGGACAGTGTGTAGAGGAAGCCGCGAACCGTTAAGAAGGCGGATCCGACCAGAAAGATCGGCTTTCGTCCCCAGCTGTCCGCCTTGGCCCCGGCGAGGTATGCCGTCGGCACCATCACGATCTGCGCAGCCACGACGCACGTCGCCATCAAGGCGGTGCCGACGTCCTTGTTCTGTAGTGCGAGAACCTGTCCGACCAGCGGCAGCATGGCGGCGTTGGCGAGGTGAAAGGCGACCATGGCCGCAGCGAAGATCAGCAATCTGCGGTCCCGCAGCAGCACCGCGAACCCGGACGGCTGCGGGTCGGCACGGCCGGGCACGTGGTCGATGCCGCGGGCCATCTCATGGTCGATCGCCGCGTACGGGATCCGCAGCGTTGCCACCACGCTGAGGGCTGCCATGGCGGCCAGCACCCAGAACACCACCGCCGGACCGAAGTAGTAGGCCAGTCCACCGGTGACGGCGCCAGCGGCCGCATTGCCGGCATGGTTGAACGACTCATTGCGTCCGACCCGGCGGGAGAAGGATCGGGGGCCGACGAGGCCCAACGTGATCGCGGCCAGAGCCGGAGCGAAGACCGAGCCGGCGATTCCGGTCAGCGCCTGCAGCAACGAAATCGCGAAGAAGCGGGGAAACAAGGGCATCGCCAACGTCCCGACGGTGACCATCGTCGCGGCGGCGACAATCAGCGCGCGCTTAGCTGTGGTGCGGTCCAACATCGCGCCGACCGGTGTCTGCGCCACGATCGCTGCGATGCCACCGATCCCCATCACGAGACCGATCGACGCTTGGTCCCAGTGATGCGTCAGCAGAAGGTAGATCGACAGGTACGGCCCCAGGCCGTCGCGCACATCGGCCAGAAGAAGTTCAGCGCATCCAGCGCGTGCGAAGTTCTGCGTGCTACCGCGTCAGCGGCGTCGGCACTCAACGGCTACTGAGCGGCCCGACCCGAGTGCCTGCTTAGGCGCTCTTGTCGCGGCGCTCGGCGCGCGTCGGCTTGCGCGGCACGATCGTCGGCAGCACGTTGTCCTCGACGGTCTCCTTGGTCACCACGACCTTGGCGACGTCGTCGCGGCTGGGGATGTCGAACATCACCGGCAGCAGGACTTCTTCCATGATCGCGCGCAGGCCTCGGGCCCCGGTGCCGCGGTGAATCGCCTGCTCGGCGATCGCTTCCAAGGCGTCCTGACTGAACTCGAGCTCGACGTTGTCCATCTCGAACAGCCGGGTGTACTGCTTGACCAAGGCGTTCTTGGGCTCAGACAGGATTGTGACCAGCGAATCCATGTCCAAGTTCGTCACCGACGCGACGACCGGCAGCCGGCCGATGAACTCGGGGATCAGCCCATACTTGATCAGGTCTTCGGGCATGACCTCGGCGAAGTGGTCGGTGGTGTCGATCTCGGCCTTGGAGCGCACCTCGGCCCCGAAACCCAGACCACGTTTGCCGACCCGGTCGGAGACGATCTTCTCCAGGCCGGCGAATGCGCCCGCCACGATGAACAACACGTTGGTCGTGTCGATCTGGATGAACTCCTGGTGCGGGTGCTTGCGCCCGCCCTGCGGCGGTACCGACGCCTGGGTGCCCTCCAGAATCTTCAGCAGCGCCTGCTGAACGCCTTCCCCGGAAACATCGCGGGTGATCGACGGGTTCTCGCTCTTTCGGGCGATCTTGTCGACCTCGTCGATGTAGATGATGCCCGTCTCCGCGCGCTTGACGTCGTAGTCGGCGGCTTGGATTAGCTTGAGCAGAATGTTTTCGACGTCTTCACCGACATAGCCGGCCTCGGTCAGCGCCGTGGCGTCGGCGATCGCGAACGGGACATTGAGCATCTTGGCCAGCGTCTGGGCCAGGTAGGTCTTTCCGCATCCAGTCGGTCCCAGCATCAAGATGTTGGACTTGGTCAGCTCGACAGGTTCGCTCGACCGGGATTCGCGGCCCTTCTCACCGGCCTGGATACGCTTGTAGTGGTTGTAGACAGCGACGGCGAGGGTCCGCTTGGCAGTGTCCTGGCCGATGACATAGCCCTCCAGGAACTCCCGGATCTCGGCGGGCTTGGGCAGTTCGTCGAGTTTTACGTCGTCGGCGTCGGCGAGTTCCTCTTCGATGATCTCGTTGCACAGATCGATGCACTCATCGCAGATGTACACGCCTGGCCCCGCGATGAGCTTTTTGACCTGCTTTTGACTCTTCCCGCAGAACGAGCACTTCAGCAGGTCACCGCCGTCTCCGATGCGCGCCATGGTGCTGGGGGCCTACTTCCTGTTCACGGTTTGGGTCGTGCTATGTCGCGTGTAGTTCCGACGCTACCCGCTTGCTCCATGGCGATGCGACCGATAGAGGCGAATCGCGTCGGTGATATTCGTGTTGTGCGCCTGAACATATCGCCTGAGGCGGCCCTACGCTCGCCTGTACGCGCCACTGTGTCCCTGGCGTGTCGCGGCCGTTATGCGACTGAGAGGCAGACCTGCCCGGCGGCCCTACATTAGGTCTGTGGGATTCGCTGTGCCCGAGGATACCGCGTTGATCGCCGACGGCGGCCTGGCGACCGAACTCGAGGCGCGCGGCCATGATCTCTCCGACCCGTTGTGGTCGGCGCGACTGCTGGTCGATGCCCCGCAGGAGATCACCGCGGTGCACGCATCTTTCTTTCGCGCCGGCGCGCAGATCGCGACCACGGCCGGCTATCAGGCGTCCTTCGACACCTTTGCCGCCCGCGGGATCGGCGCCGACGAGACGATCCGGTTGCTCAGGCGCAGCGTCGCCCTCGCCTGCGACGCACGCGCCGAAGTAGGCGTTGCCGGCGCCTTGGTCGCGGCGTCGGTCGGGCCGTACGGCGCCGCGCTCGCCGACGGCTCGGAATACCGCGGGCGCTACGGACTGCGGGTTGCGCAGCTGGAAGATTGGCACCGACCTCGGCTGGAGGTGCTGGCCGATGCCGGCGCCGACGTGCTGGCGCTGGAGACCATCCCTGATGCCGACGAGGCCGAGGCGCTGGTGAACGTCGTGCGCTCGTTGGGCGTGCCGGCATGGCTCAGCTACACCATCGACGGCCTGCACACCCGGGCCGGGCAGCCGCTGGCCGACGCGTTCGCCGTGGCGGCCGGGGTGCCGGAAATCGTTGCGGTCGGGGTCAATTGCTGCGCACCCGCCGACGTGCTGGCAGCCATCGGACCGGCCGCAGAGACCGGCAAACCGGTGATCGTGTATCCCAACAGCGGCGAGCATTGGGACGCCGCCAGTCGGGCGTGGGTTGGCGCATCGCAGTTCTCGCCGCAACTGGCCGCACAGTGGGTGTCCGCCGGCGCGCGCGTCGTCGGTGGGTGCTGCCGGGTGCGACCGGCCGACATCGCCGACCTGTCAGCCGCCCTGGCCTAGCCGGCGCGGAGCAGCCAGCCGATCAGGAGGTTGCCGCCGAGAGCTTGCGGTACTCCAGCACGGTGTCGATGATCCCGTAATCCTTGGCCTCTTGGGCGGTCAGGATTTTGTCCCGGTCGGTGTCCTTGCGGATCACCGCGGCGTCCTTGTTGGTGTGGTGAGCCAGCGTGGTCTCCATCAGTGTGCGCATCCGCTCGATCTCGGCGGCCTGGATCTCCAGGTCGGAGAACTGGCCCTGGATCACCCCGGACAACGACGGCTGGTGGATCAAAATCCGCGCATTGGGCAGCGCCATCCGCTTACCCGGGGTTCCGGCGGCCAGCAACACCGCCGCGGCCGAGGCGGCCTGGCCCAGACACACGGTCTGGATGTCGGCCCGCACGTACTGCATCGTGTCGTAGATCGCCATCAGCGAGGTGAAACCACCGCCGGGTGAGTTGATGTACATGGTGATGTCGCGGTCGGGGTCCAACGACTCCAGTACCAGCAGCTGGGCCATGATGTCGTTGGCCGACGCGTCATCGACCTGGACACCGAGGAAGATGATGCGTTCCTCGAACAGCTTGTTGTACGGGTTCGACTCCTTGACGCCCCAGCTGGAATGCTCGACGAACGACGGCAGGATGTAACGCGCTTGGGGCTGAACGTCGGGGTTCATATCGCTGGGGCTCCGTTGGTCTCGGCGCGGGTGATGATGTGGTCGACGAACCCGTATTCCAGGGCTTCAGGGGCGGTGAACCACCGGTCGCGATCCGAATCCGCCACGATGCGCTCGATCGGCTGGCCGGTGAAGTCGGCGTTGAGCCGGAACATTTCCTGCTTGATGACCGCGAACTGCTCGGCCTGGATGGCGATATCGGCGGCGCTACCGGTCACACCGCCCAGCGGCTGGTGCATCAGGACGCGGCAATGCGGCAACGCGTAACGCTTGCCCTTGGTGCCGGCGGCCAAGAGGAACTGGCCCATCGACGCGGCCATCCCCATCCCGAAAGTGGCGATGTCGCACGGCGCCAGCACCATGGTGTCGTAGATCGCCATGCCGGCGCTGATCGATCCGCCGGGGGAATTGATGTATAGCGAGATGTCCTTCGTGCCGTCTTCGGCCGCGAGCAGCAGAATCTGCGCGCAGAGCCGGTTGGCGATGTCGTCGTCCACCTGCGACCCCAGGAAGATGATGCGCTCGGAGAGCAAACGCTCATAGACCGAGTCGACGAGGTTCAGACCCTGCGCGCTTGCGCGCATTTCAGTCCCACGGCTCACGGTGGGTTACCTGCTTTCTCCAGTTCGTATTCACCGACACTAACCAACCGGGGCCGTCACGCACTCCCCGAAGTCCCCGCGTTCGCTCACAGCGTCACTTCGTGTCGCCCGGTCACTCCTCGGACGAGGCCGTGGCTTCGACGGCCGCGGCGTGTTCATCGCCATCCTCGGCCTCGTCAGTCTCCCCGTCCTCAGCGGCCTCGAGTTGGTCGCGCTTGCCGAAGAACTCGGCGGTGTCGACGACGTTTCCGTCGGTGTCGGTGACGGTGGCCGCCTCGACCGCCGCGGCGATGGTCAGCCCACGGCGCACATCAGCGAACATCGCCGGCAGTTGGTTGTTCTGCTGCAGGTAGCCGAGCAACTGCTGCGGTTCGATGCCGTACTGCCGCGAGGTCACCACCAGCCGTTCGGTGAGGTCTTGCTGGCCCACCTGGATGTCGAGGTCGTCACCCAGCGCGTCCAGCAGCAACTGCGTCTTGATGGCCTTCTCGGCCTCCGAGCGGGTCTCGGCGTCGAATTGTTCGCGCGACGAGCCCTGCTTTTCGAGCGCTTCGGCGAGCTTGGCGTCGTCGTGGTCGAGGCCATGCAGCGCGTTGTGCAGGGTGCTGTCCACCTGGGCCTGCACGATCGCTGCCGGCAACGGCATGTCGACCTGCTCGAGCAAGGCCTCCAGCGCGGCGGTGCGGATCTCTTCGGCCTGCTGCACGCGCTTGACCCGGCGAACCTGATCGGCCAGATCGGCACGCAACTCGTCGATCGTGTCGAATTCGCTTGCCAGCTGGGCGAACTCGTCATCGGGTTCGGGCAACTCACGTTCTTTGACCGAGCCGACGGTGACGGTGACCTCGGCCTCCTTGCCGGCGTGCGGACCGGTGGCCATCTCGGTGGTGAAAACCGTGGATTCGCCGGCCGACAGGCCCACGATCGCATCGTCGAGACCATCGACAAGCTGGCCGGAGCCGACCTCGTGCGACAGGCCCTTCGTGGACGCCTCGGGCAAGTCCTCGCCGTCGATCTGGGCCGCCAGGTCGATAGCGACGAAGTCGCCGGTCGCAGCAGGCCGATCGACTCCGGTCAGGGTGCCGAACCGCGCACGCAACGACTGCAGTTCGGCGTCGACGTCCTCGTCGCTGACCTGGATCGGGTCAACTGTGATCTTCAGCGCACTGAGGTCCGGGAGGGCGATGTCGGGTCGTACATCGACCTCGGCGGTGAAAACCAGCTCCTGGCCGTACTCCTTTTTGATGACCTCGATGTTGGGCTGGCCGAGTGGCCGCACGTCCGATTCGGTCACGGCTTGGCCGTAGCGGCTGGGCAGTGCCTCATTGACAACCTGGTCGAGTATCGCCTCACGGCCGACCCGTGCCTCCAGCAGCTTGGCCGGCGCCTTGCCCGGCCGGAAACCCGGCAGCCGCACCTGCTTGGCCAGCTCCTTGTAGGCCCTGTCGAAGTCGGGCTGCAATTCCTTGAAAGGCACCTCTACGTTGATGCGAACCCGGGTGGGGCTCAGCTGCTCGACGGTGCTCTTCACGGGTGTGCTCCTCGGTTGTGCTGGGGTCTTGTTGTGCTTCAAGCCCGTTGGGTGTGGCGTGCCAGTCGGGGTGACAGGATTTGAACCTGCGGCCTTCCGCTCCCAAAGCGGATGCGCTACCAAGCTGCGCTACACCCCGCGGTGACCTCGCGATCCTACGGCCAAGCCACGCCGTCCTAGTAACGGCCTCACGACCAGGTCACGGGACGGCATCATTTGGATTTGATGTCGGCCGCGACGTACAGTCGCGCTCGACTAAATACACGCGGGCGTAGCTCAATGGTAGAGCCCTAGTCTTCCAAACTAGCTACGCGGGTTCGATTCCCGTCGCCCGCTCCAGCCAGGCGCCGAAAACCGAGGCCGACTAGGCTAACAACGCCACACAGGCCACCGTCGGCCCGCTGGCCGGCTGACGCAGCCGGAGGCCGACCCCGCCGAGGTTGAGGAGGCTGACACATTCAGCAACCAGGCGCCACGGCCGACGTCGACATCCACGGCTCATGCGCGGCGCGCTTCGAGGGAGTACGTGACGCGTTCGAGCAGAATTTTCTGCTGGGCAAAGAGGTTGGTGCGGCGGTCGCCGCCTGGGTGGACGGGGAGCTGGTCGTCAACCTGTGGGCCGGCAGCGCCGATGCCGCCGGCACCCGGCCGTGGCAGGTGGACACGCTGGCCACCGTCCTATCCGGCACCAAGGGCCTGACCAGCACATGCGTACATCAACTCGTCGAGCGCGGTGAGCTCGACCTGAACGCGCCGGTGGCCCGCTATTGGCCCGAGTTCGGGCAAGCAGGCAAGGAGGCCATCACCATCGGCATGGTGATGAGTCACCGGTCGGGGGTGATCGGGCCGCGCCAGCGCTTGGACTGGACTCAGGTCACCGACTGGGATCTGGTGTGCGAACGGCTGGCCGCCGCCGAACCGTGGTGGGAGCCGGGGACCGCGCAGGGCTACCACATGACCACCTTCGGGTTCATCCTCGGCGAGGTGTTCCGCCGCGTCACCGGCCGCACAGTAGGTCAGTACCTGCGGACTGAGATCGCCGAACCGCTCGGGGCCGAGGTCCACATCGGCTTGTCGCGCACCGAACAACACCGCTGCGCCGATCGGGTCTCCAAGCCGCACATTCGCCAGATGCTGGCCGACGTCAATGCTCCCGGCTACCCCACCACGCTGGCCGAACACCCGAAGGCGGGTCTCGCCGTGTCCATGGGATTCGCGCCGGACGACGAGGTCGGCTCCAACGATCTGGACCTGTGGCGCGAGATCGAATTCCCGGGCACCAACGGGCAGGTATCAGCACTCGGACTGGCGACTTTCTACAACGCGCTGGCGCAGGAGAGACTGCTCAGCCGCCAGCACATGGATCTGATCCGGGTCTCGCAAGGCGGCCTCGAGACGGACCTGGTCCTTGGTCCGCGCGTCGCCGACCATGGCTGGGGTCTTGGCTACATGCTCAACCAGCGCTGCGTCAACGGACCCAACCCGCGAATCTTCGGCCACGGCGGCCTCGGTGGCTCGTTCGGCTTCGTCGACCTGGAGAACCGGATCGGTTACGCGTACGTGATGAATCAGTTCGACCCGACCAAGGCCAACGCCGACCCACGCAGCGTGGCGCTCAGTGACGAGATCTACTCGGTACTCGGGGTCAAGCGCTGACCTGACGGCTCGCCGACCCGCCGATTGGTCAAGCTTCCGATATCAACCCCCGCGGCCGCCCGAGCCGAGTTCTACTCCGGGCATGACGCCTGAAAGTGACAGTCGCGGGGCCGCCGCGACCGTCACCTGCGCTGACATTGGGTTTAGTGGTGGCCGCCGCCCCCACCGGGGCCACCTCCGTGGTCACCCCCACCGGGGCCACCACCGTGGTCACCGTACCCACCGTGGTCGCCGTACCCACCGTGGTCGCCGTCCCACCGTGGTCGCCGTACCCACCAGGTCCCGCCAGTTATCGTGACAACCTCCCCCGTGGCTGTCCGGCGCGCCGGCACACGTAAGTGTGCGGCTAGCCGGGGCCGTAGCGCACTGGAGATGTATTACGCACAAGCGCAGTATCTTTGCGGCGCTGCTTGCCGGGAGCGCCGATTTCTTGCTGATATACAATCTGCATAGCAGGGTTGACTCGTTACCAAAAGCCAAAAAGCGTTACAAGCGAGGCGGATTCGCAGTGAAGCTACGGCACGGGCTATGCCCGGGTCAGCTCACTCGCAAGACCTTGCCACCTAGGACATCAAGACGCAGATGAGGAGCGTCACAGCCCATGCGCTGCGCGGCCAAAATGCCGCTAGAGGCGTTGATTCGTTGATGTGCCTGCGCTGAGTCGGCTTCGCCGTTGCGCATACGAGGGGCTAGTCAGCAGGCTTAGCGCCGTCGCTATCAGCTCCCGCCAGATGAATCGCCTCCGCTCGACGAGTCGCCTCCGCTCGACGAGTCGCCTCCGCTCGACGAGTCGCCTCCGGACGCGTTGCCTCCGCCCGAGTCGTCGGCGCCCATAGACGGTCCGCTCGAGGAGTCTGGTCCAGGTCCGCTGGCGTCCGGTCCAGGTCCGCTCGCATCCGGTCCAGTTGAGCCCGGTCCGGGAGCGCCAGCATCAGGACCGGTTGAGCCCGGTCCGGGAGCGCCAGCATCAGGACCGGTTGGGCCCGGTCCGGGTTCAGAACCCGGGCCTCCAGGCCCCGCAGGTGCCGGGCCGTCAGGACCCGTTCCGCCCGGTCCCGGACCCCCAGGTCCTCCAGGCCCATGTCCTCCAGGTCCACCCGGGCCCCCGGGCTCGCCAGGTCCGCCCGGTTCATGTCCTCCGGGGCCGCCCGGTCCACCCGGGCCCCCGGGCTCGCCAGGTCCACCCGGGCCCCCGGGCTCGCCAGGTCCGCCCGGCCCATGTCCTCCATGACCGCCGGGTCCACCCGGTTCATGTCCTCCGGGGCCGCCAGGTCCGCCCGGCCCGCCAGGTCCCGGGCCGCCGGGTCCTCCGGGCCCACCAGGCCCGCCGGGTCCCGGGCCCCCGGGTCCGCCCGGTCCGGGCCGCCGGGCCCGCCAGGGTTCCACTCCAGGCCCTGGACCGCCCGGGCCGGTAACTATCGGTGGCCGTTGGACGATGGTAGGTCCGTTGTTGACGATGTTCGGTGGTGCGACCCAGGTGCCATGGCAGGCGTTCCAGTCCCAGTTGGTTCCCCACGACGGATCCCAGAAGTCGCCCGGACACCAATTCGGTATCGGTTGCGCTTGAGCCTCGGTCACGCCGCCCAGACCGGCCAACCCGAAACCAGCGGCCAGTCACCGCCGTCGCAATCGCACAGCTTGCGAATTTGTTCATGCGGCTATGCGTAGTTCGCCAGCCTATGCGCTCGCCCAGCAGACGCTTTCGGTCAGCTAAGAAGTCGGCGGGGCCGACCGCTCTGTCATGCCCACTCACTGCAGCAGCTTCTCACGTTTGGCAGGTTGGGCACCAGAATACGTTGCGACCTTCCAGTTCGGCTGTGCGGATTGCAGTTTCGCATACCCGGCAAGGCTCTGCGGCGCGGCGATAGACATAGGTGCGCGGCCGACCCGGGCCGTATGACGGTGCACCATGGTCGTGTTCGGGCCGCACCGTGATGATCTTGCCGCGGCGTAGCCCGACCTTCATCAGGTCCACCAAATCGGTCCAGGCCCCGGCGAATTCCGCTTCGCCGATCGCCCGGCCAGCCCGATACGGATCGATGCCATGGCGGAACAACAGCTCGTTGCGGTACACGTTGCCAACGCCGGCGATAATGGTCTGATCCATCAGCAGTGCGCCGATTGGCCTGCGCGACTTGGTGATCCGCATCCACGGCCACGACGGATCAGCATCGCGCCGAAGTGGGTCGGGCCCGAGGCGGGCAACCACGTCGGCGACCTGAGCCTCGTCGATGAGTTCACAGACCGTGGGCCCGCGTAAATCGGTGCCGTAATCGGCGCCGACCATTCGCATCCTTACCTGCCCCGCCGGAGCGGGCATCGCGTCATCGGGCGGTCGCGCCCATTCCCTGAAAGTGCCGTACAGGCCGAGGTGCACATGCACCGTCGCGCCGCCGTCGTAGTGGTGGAACAAGTGCTTGCCCCAAGCCGTGGCCCGTCGCAGCACTTGACCGTCGACAGTCGATGCCGCCGCTGCGAATCGGCCCTGAGGGCTCGAAACCGCCACCGGTGCGGTGGCGTAGCGACGCTGGTGCAGCCGGGCCAGTCGATGCAGAGTATGCCCTTCGGGCACGCTGGCTACTTGCCGTCGGCGCCGGGCACCGGCGGCGCCTGGTGAGTGCGCTCGTATTCGTCGAGGATGTCGATACGCCGTTGGTGGCGTTCGGCTTTCGACCACGGGGTGGTCAAGAACGCGTCGACGATGGCCAGCGCTTCCGGCACGGTATGCATGCGGCCGCCGATGCCGATCAGCTGAGCATTGTTGTGCTGGCGGGCCAGTGACGCGGTCTCCACGCTCCATGCCAGCGCGCACCGGGCTCCCGGGACCTTGTTCGCGGCGATCTGTTCACCGTTTCCCGATCCGCCCAGCACGATGCCCAGGCTGCCCGGGTCGGCGACGGTGCGAGTCGCAGCCGCAATGCAAAACGCGGGATAGTCATCGTCGGCGTCGTAGCTGAAAGCGCCGCAATCGATCGGCTCGTAGCCCGACTTATTCAGGTGGTCGATGATCTGCTGTTTGAGTTCGTAGCCGGCGTGATCGGAGCCGAGGTAGACACGCATGACGGTGATCCTGCTCCGCCGGTCGGCTCTAGTCGAATTCGGGGGCCTCGGTACGGGTCCGCTTGAGCTCCCAGAAGTGCGGGTAGGACGCGAAGGTCACCGAGGCGTCCCACAACTTGCCCGCCTCTTCCCCGCGCGGGATCCGCGACAGCACCGGGCCAAAGAACGCCACTCCGTTGATGTGGATGGTCGGCGTGCCGACGTCTTCCCCGACCGCGTCCATCCCGGCGTGATGACTCTTGCGCAGGGCGTCGTCGTAGGCGTCACTAGTGGCAGCGTCGGCCAACTCGGCCGGCAAGTCCAACTCCTTGAGCGACTGCACGATGACGTCGTCGAGGTCCTTGTTGCCCTCGTTGTGAATGCGGGTGCCCATCGCGGCGTACAGCGGCGCGAGCACCTCAGAGCCGTGGGCCTGCTCGGCGGCGATCGCCACCCGCACCGGCCCGAACGCCTTCGCCAGCCGTTCCTTGTACTGCTCAGGCAGGTCCTCCCGATTCTCATTGAGCACCGCCAAGCTCATTACCCGGAAATTGACCTCGATGTCGCGGACCTTTTCCACTTCCAGGATCCAGCGCGAGGTGATCCAGGCCCACGGGCACAGTGGGTCGAACCAGAAATCGGCAACTGACTTTTCAGACATGGGGATCCTCTCCTCGACGGTCGGCTAGCCGTCAGGCACAACCCTAGCCGCGGCGGTCCAATTCCCATCCCTGGACGGGTCCTAATGACCACCGCGCGACCCGCATCCTCACCGGGCCCTAAGTTGGATTGGCCGGCTCGCCCCCTCGCCGCTACGCGGCTGGAGGTACCCCCACCTCAGGCCACTGCGCGGCCTGCATCGTCGCCGTCCTAAGTTGGACACGTGGCACTTCCTAACCTCACCCGCGACCAGGCCGTCGAACGCGCCGCGCTGATCACCGTCGACAGTTACCGGATCGACTTGGACCTCACCGACGGCGACGGCAAGCCAGGCGAACGCACCTTCCGCTCCACCACCACGGTGACGTTCGATGCACTCGCCGGCGCCGACACCGTCATCGACATCGCCGCCGACACCGTGCGCAGCGCGACCCTCAACGGCCGCGACCTCGACGTGTCCGACTACGACGAGTCGACCGGTATTTCGCTGAGCGGCTTGGCCGAGCACAACGTCGTCGTGGTCGACGCCGACTGCCGCTACTCGAACACCGGCGAGGGCCTGCACCGATTCGTCGACCCGGTCGATGACGAGGTGTACTTGTACTCGCAGTTCGAAACCGCCGACGCCAAGCGGACGTTCGCCTGCTTTGACCAGCCCGACCTCAAAGCCACATTCGACGTGTCGGTCATCGCGCCGCAGCACTGGCAGGTGGTGTCCAACGGTGCCACGGTGAGCGCCGTCGACGGCGTGCACACATTCGCCGCCACCCCGCGGATGAGTACCTACCTGGTGGCGCTGATCGCCGGTCCGTATGCGCGCTGGGACGACGTCTACAGCGACGAGCACGGCGAGATTGCACTGGGTATCTTCTGCCGGGCCACGCTGGCGGATTTCATGGATGCCGAGCGACTGTTCACCCAGACAAAGCAGGGTTTTAGCTTCTACCACAAGAACTTTGGTGTGCCGTACGCATTCGGCAAGTATGACCAGCTGTTCGTGCCGGAGTTCAACGCGGGCGCGATGGAGAACGCGGGCGCGGTGACGTTCCTGGAGGACTACGTCTTTCGCAGCAAAGTCACCCGAGCGTCGTATGAGCGGCGCGCAGAGACCGTGCTGCACGAGATGGCGCACATGTGGTTCGGCGATCTGGTCACCATGCGGTGGTGGGATGACTTGTGGCTCAACGAGTCTTTCGCCACCTTCGCATCGGTGCTCTGCCAGGCCGAGGCCACCGAGTACACCCAAGCTTGGACGACATTTGCCAACGCCGAGAAGTCTTGGGCCTACCGGCAAGACCAGCTGCCCTCAACACATCCGGTGGCCGCTGACATTCCTGACCTGGCTGCCGTCGAGGTCAACTTCGACGGAATCACCTACGCCAAGGGCGCCAGTGTGCTCAAACAGTTGGTGGCCTACGTCGGCCTGGAGCACTTCTTGTCCGGACTGCGCGACTACTTTCGCAGTCACGCCTTCGACAACGCCACGTTCGACGACTTGCTGACGGCGTTGGAGAAGGCCTCGGGCCGCGACCTGTCCGACTGGGGCCGGCAATGGCTGAAGACGACCGGCCTCAACACACTTCGCGCCGATTTCGACGTCGACGCCGACGGCCGGTTCAGCCGGTTCGCGGTCACTCAAAGTGGCGCCGCGCCCGGCGCGGGCGAGACACGGGTGCACCGGCTGGCGATCGGCGTCTACGACGACGACAGTGACGGACGTTTGGTCCGGGTGCATCGCGAAGAACTCGACGTCAGCGGCGCAAGCACGGAAGTACCTGCGCTGGTTGGCGTTTCGCGCGGCAAATTGGTTTTGGTCAACGACGACGATCTGACCTACTGCTCGCTGCGACTGGACCCCGACTCGCTGCAGACCGCTTTGGACCGCATCGCTGACATCGCCGAACCACTGCCGCGAACGTTGGTGTGGTCGGCCGCCTGGGAGATGACCCGCGATGCCGAGCTGCGTGCCCGCGATTTCGTGGCGCTGGTCTCGGGCGGGATTCAGGCCGAAACCGAGGTCGGGGTTGCGCAGCGGCTGCTGCTGCAGGCACAGACCGCGCTGGGTTCCTACGCCGACCCGGAGTGGGCCGCTTCGCAGGGTTGGCCGGCCTTCGCCGACCGGCTGCTGGAGCTGGCCCGCGGCGCGGCGGCAGGCTCGGACCATCAGCTGGCCTTCGTCAACGCGCTGTGCACATCGGTGCTGTCGACCCGGCATGTGGTGGTGCTGGCCGACCTCCTCGATCACGACCCAGCAGACTTGGGCCTGCCCGGCCTGTCGATCGACACCGATCTGCGTTGGCGCATCGTCACTGCGCTGGCCGCCGCCGGCGATGTCGACGCCGACGGCCCGGAAACGCCCTTCATCGACGCCGAGGTCCAGCGCGACCCGACCGCCGCGGGTAAGCGGCACGGCGCGCAGGCCGCGGCCGCGCGGCCGCAGTCAGCCGTCAAGGAACAGGCGTGGACTCAAGTCACCGACGACGACACGCTGCCCAATATCGTCGCGCGCGTCGATCATCGCCGGTTTCGTCCAACCCGGGCAGGCTGAGCTGCTGAAACCGTTCGGTGCGCGGTATTTCGCCGCGATCCGCGGCATTTGGGAACGCCGGTCCAGTGAGGTCGCCCAGACGGTGGTGGTCGGCCTGTACCCGTCGTGGGATATCAGCGACGACGGGATCGCTGCCGCCGATGCATTCCTCGCCGATACTGGGCTGCCTCCGGCACTGCACCGACTGGTGCTCGAGGGCCGCGCCGGGTTCGAGCGGTCGCTGCGGGCGCGTCAGTTCGACGGTGACGACGCGGCCTGACCGGGCCGCAGTCCGCTAAGCCGGCGAGATGCCGGCGCTGGTCACGCGGATCGCGCTGACCAGACCGTCGATCAGCTTGCCGTCCTGGAATGCCGACGCCGCGGCGGCGACGCCAAGCGGCGCAGCCGATTCGGCTCCTCGGCCGCGGACCTGCGACCCGTAGACCACCTCGATCGCGTGCTGATCCGGTGAGACGGCGACCAGCACCGCGTCGTTCGGTGTCGGCACTTTCGCCAGGATCTCGCGCGCTCGCGCTGCGGTGTCGCTGCCCAAGTCGCCGATGTAGACAGCGAACCGTGCGCCGGCGGCTCGCGACCCGTACGTCAGCGCGTCGTCGAGGGTGACCAACTCGCTGATGGGAAACGGGTAGTGCACCGACATTTCGCCGGGTTCCGTGACGCCCGAGATTCGCCCGCTGGTCGTGATGGCCGAGCCGAGGGGCAGCTCGGCGGGCCTGACGGTTACGACCTCACCACTTGCCACTGGCTCCACCTCCCACGCTGAATTCGGATTCGCCGTGGCCGGCATGCGCACCGTGACCGACATGCCTCGTCGGTGGCGGCCCACAGGATCGGCGGATGTGTCCAGGGCTCCGTCATCTTGTAGGTCGCCGGGTGCGGACCCTTGTGTGACCAGATCAGCGCCGCAAGCACGGCCACCAGTAACAACGGCACGCCCAGGAAGAACAGGTGAATTTCCATCGCGCTCACGACGCAAACCGTATCCCACCGCCGACCCGAGAGCTACGCGGCGCCTTCGTCGAGGTATCGCGCCCAGGCCGGGTCGAGTTCTTTGATCGTCGACAGCAGCCGCCAGTGCTGACCCTTCGGCGACGTCGGCGCCAGGCGCAGCGACCAGCCCAGCTCGGCCAGCAACTTGTCGCCCTTGCGGTGGTTGCAGGTCGAGCAGCACGCCACGCAGTTCTCCCACGAGTGATCGCCGCCGCGGCTGCGGGGCACCACATGGTCGACGGTGTCGGCCTTGGCCCCGCAGTAGGCGCAGCAGAAACGGTCACGGTGCATCAGTGCCGCGCGCGTCATCGGCACGCGGGCCCGATAAGGCACCCGGACGAAGGAGCGCAACCGGATCACCGACGGCACCGCGATCGATCTGGTCGTCGAGTGGATGACGGGCCCGGACGGATCGTCGTGCACGACGTCGGCTTTGCCGCAGATCAGCATGATGATCGCCCGCCGGACGGGCAATGCGGTCAACGGCTCGTAGGTCGAGTTCAGCAGCAGCACCCGCCGGCGATTCCAGATCGATCCGCCGTCAGAGACGCGGATGCGTGAGTCGACGCTTTGAGACACTGTGCAGGCTTGAGCCGGTCGCGGGCCCGGTGAGGCCTGCCGCGGCACCCGAACTGTGGTGGCTGCGGCGTTTTTTGCGCTGCGGCATACGTCCTCCGCCGAACAGTCCACCACGATTCGCCATCGAGCGCACGCCAAATTGGCAGGTGTTGGCTGGTCAATCCGGTTAACAGCCGGTGCCGAGTTTCGCGACCAACGGTTCACATGTCGCTCTGCGGGCCGATCCGGGCATGGCCCACAATGGAGTCGATGGAGCAAGCACAACAGACTTTCTACGACGCTGTCGGTGGCGCAGACACCTTCCGCGCGATCGTGTCGCGCTTCTACGAGCTGGTCGCCGAGGACGAAATTCTGCGGCGGTTGTATCCCGAAGACGACCTGGCGGGTGCCGAGGAACGGCTGCGGATGTTCCTCGAGCAGTACTGGGGTGGCCCGCGAACGTATTCCGATCAGCGCGGCCATCCCCGGCTGCGGATGCGGCACGCGCCGTTCCAGATCGGCCCGTTCGAGCGCGACGCCTGGCTGCGTTGCATGCACACCGCGGTCGCGTCCATCGACTCGGCGACTCTCGACGATGCTCATCGCAAGGAGTTGCTCGACTACCTGGACATGGCCGCGCACTCGATGGTGAATTCGGCCTTCTGATGAGTTCGGATCAGCAGCGCCCGTGGTGGACGGACGCGGTCTTCTACCAGGTGTATCCGCGGTCGTTCGCTGACAGCGACGGCGACGGCGTCGGCGACCTGGACGGTGTGGCGTCTCGACTGGACTATCTGGATCAACTGGGCGTCGACGCGGTGTGGCTCAGCCCGATCATGGTGTCGCCGATGGCCGACCATGGCTACGACGTGGCGGATCCGCGCGACGTGGACGCGTTGTTCGGCGGCCTGGCTGCTTTTGAGCGACTGATCGCCGCGGCCCATGAGCGCGGTATCAAGATCACGATGGACCTGGTGCCCAACCACACCAGTTCGGCAGCATCCGTGGTTCCAGGCGGCGTTGGCCGCGGGCCCGGGCACCGACGCACGGGATCGCTACATCTTTCGCGACGGTCGCGGACCCGGCGGGCTGGAGCCGCCGAACAACTGGCAGTCGGTGTTCGGCGGACCGTCATGGACCCGGGTGATCGAGCCGGACGGCAATCCGGGCCAGTGGTATCTGCACCTTTTCGATACCGAGCAGCCGGACCTCAACTGGGACAACCCGGAGGTCTTCGACGATCTGGAGAAGACGCTGCGGTTCTGGCTGGAGCGCGGCGTGGACGGTTTCCGCATCGACGTCGCGCATGGGATGGCCAAGCCCCCAGGCCTTCCGGACACCGACGTCGAGATGCGGCCACGGCTGCTCAACGACGGTGACCCCCGGTTCAACCATCCCGACGTGCACAAGATTCATCGCAACATTCGCACGGTCATGAACGACTATCCCGACGCGGTGACCATCGGCGAGGTCTGGGTTTTCGACAACGCCAGCTGGGCTGAGTACCTGCGCGCTGACGAACTGCACCTGGGTTTCAACTTCCGGATGGTTCGGGCCGATTTCGACATCGCCGGCATCCGTGACGCAATCGAGAACACTCTTGCTGCGGCAGCGATCGAAAATGCTACGCCTACATGGACGTTGGAGAATCACGATGTCGAACGAGGCCCCAGCCGCTACGGCGGGGGTGCCGTCGGACTCGACCGCGCCCGTGCGATGGCGATGGTTGCGCTCGCCCTGCCCGGCGCGGTGTTTGTCTACAACGGTCAGGAGTTGGGGCTGCCCAATGCCGAGTTGCCCGCCGAAGCGCTGCAGGATCCGACGTGGGAACGCTCCGGTCACACCGTGCGCGGCCGCGACGGGTGCCGCATTCCGATTCCGTGGCGCGGCGACACTCCCCCGTTCGGATTCTCCGCATCGGCCGACACCTGGCTGCCGATGCCGCAGGAGTGGGCGACGCTGACCGTCGAGAAGCAGCTCAATGACGCCGACTCGACTTTGTCGTTCTTCCGGCATGCGCTCGACGTCCGCCGTACCCGTGTGGAATTCGCGGGCGACCGCATCGACTGGCTGGACGCTCGGCACGAGGCGCTGGTGTTCGGCCGCCACGACGGTGGGCTGCGCTGTGTGCTCAATGCCGGCAAGCGGCCGCTACCGCTGCCGGACGGCGAAGTCCTGCTGGCCAGCGCACCCACCGTCGGCGGGAAGTTGCCGCCTAACGCTGCCGCGTGGCTGGTCTGACCCACTGAACCGCGAGTCGAATTGGCGCGTGCGGCCCCGCTTCTCTTAGATGGTGCAAATGGCGCCCTATGAATGGACCGTCGTCGGAGCCGGACCTGCCGGAGCTGCCGCGGTAGGAAAGCTCCTCGATCACGGAATCGCACCGGAACGCATCGCGTGGATCGATCCGGCTTTCGCCGGCGGTGACCTCGGCGGAAAGTGGCGGGCGGTTTCGAGTAACACGAAGGTGGGCACTTTTCTCAGTTACCTGAACGAGTCGGCCGCATTCCGGTTCGCGTCAGCACCCCCGACGCCGCTGGGCGACCTGGATCCTGACGAGACCTGCGACCTGGGTCTGATCGCCGATCCGCTGGTGTGGATCATCGAGCATCTGAGAGAGCGGGTCGAGGTCTTTCAAACAACGGCGACCGCACTGTCCCTCGAGCGACGGCAGTGGAGAATCGAAACGGAGCAAGGCGAACTCAGCTCCACCAACGTGATCCTGGCCGTCGGGGCAGTTCCCAAGAAGCTCTCGCACCCCCATCTGAAAGAGATTCCGCTGGAGGTGGCTGTCGATCCGGACAAGCTGGCACAGCAGCCGCTGGACGATGCGACGGTCGCCGTCTTCGGGTCGTCCCACTCGACGATGATCGCCTTGCCGCACCTGTTGCGCCAGCCGGTCGAGCGGGTCATCAATTTCTACCGCAGTCCGCTCAAATATGCTGTCTATCAGGATGATTGGATCCTATTCGATGACACCGGCCTCAAAGGTCACGCGGCCGATTGGGCGCGCGAGAATATCGACGGCGTGCATCCGGAACGACTCGAACGGTGCTGGACCGGCAGCGAGAATTTTGCCGACAAGGTCGGCGAGTGCGACCACGTCATCTATACCGTCGGCTTCGAACGGCGAACGCTGCCCGAGGTCAAACCGTGGGGCCAACTGGACTACAACGCGACCAACGGCATTATCGCTCCAGGCCTGTTCGGGCTGGGCATCGCGTTTCCGGGCTACGGAGAAGACCCCTACGGCGACGGGCAATTTCGAGTGGGGCTCAAGAAATTCATGGATCACATCAACGCCGTCCTGCCGTTGTGGCTGGAATATTCGCCATGACGGATCAGCGCAGCATCAGCGCCGGGTCACCGTGACGCCGATACACCGAACCCCACCTCGCATCGATGCGCAACCACGCCCTCAGCATGCGAACCCGAACAATCTCGTCGGCATCGACAGCCTCGGATGACTGCGGCAGGAAACCCATTGCCGTCAGAGCGAATACACATCGCATGGGGATCCCGACGCTGGCATCCGCCGAGCTGACCCGGATCACCTCTTGGTCCAGCAGCGATACCGGAGGGCCCTGAGCGCTGCCGTGCTCTTTGGCCAGTTGGGCGCCGCGCTGCGCCAAATCCAGCATCAGGCGGGCCGGCACGTCATCGAGGTGCGCGAAACCCGAGTCCGGCGGCAACGCACCCCGCCACGCGGAGTCCATCGGGAAGCCCGGATCGACATAGCCGGAGCTGTCTACGGCAGACAGTCCCCGCGCCAATTCGTCTGCACCGACTGACAAGTCGTCGGGCCGAACGGTGCCGGCCACCACCCGGCTGGCCAGCACGTCCAAGCCGGTGGCCGCCCAGGCGGTGAATTCCCCACCCGAACGAACCCGCAACCGGATGACCGCGGCGGCGTCGAGCCGCGCCGCCCGCTCGACGAACGCGGCCAGATCCGCCCGGTGAGCGGCGATGGGTTCTGGACCCAGCCACACGCCCCGCTCGGCTATCGGATCCACCGCTGTAAGTATTCCCGATGGCGTGGCGAAAGACGCACCAGCCGTTGCTCGTTGACGTCGACTGCGGCCAGCTGCGACTCGGCGATCACGGCGGGCTTCGATTCCGGGTCGGCGTTGACCGAACGCACTTCGTAGCCGAGCGTGAAATCGACTGCCCGCAAACGTTGTACCCATATGGTGACCTGTAGTGGCGAATCGGTCAGCCGCAGCTGACCCTTGTATGTGACGCGCACGTCGGCGATCAGCAGGCCGACGGTCGTGATATCCGGACCGAAGGCCGGCGCAAGGAACGGCACCCGAGCCTCTTCGAGAATCGTGACCATGGTCGCGTGGTTGACATGCTGGTACATGTCGATGTCCGACCACCGGACTCCGACGGGCGCGACGAATCCAACGTGCACGGTCATCCCGCAGACCCTCGACCGGTGGTGCGCGTCATGCGGCGGATCTGCCGCGCCGCCACCGACAGCGTGGCCAAGTCCCGCTGACCGCTTTCGTGAATCTCGGTCAGCGTGCGCCGCGCGCGCTCCACCCGCGACGCGCTGATGTGTTCCCATTCGGCGATCTTCTCCTCGCCGCTTTCGTCCGGCTCACCGACGGCCAGCACGTCGAAACACAACGACCGCAATGACGAGTAGATGTCGTCGCGAATCGCCAAGCGCGCCAATGAGTGCCAGCGATCGCTGCGCGGCAGTTCGGACACCGCGGTCAACAGACCGTCGGTCCCCAGACGATCCATCAACGCGAAGTAGGTATCGGCGACCTCGACGGGGTCGCGCTCCTCGATATCGGCGACGTCGATGATGTCGAGCAGGCTGTACCGGTACAAGCCAGCTGCCACCATGTAGGCGAGATCGTCGGATGCACCTTGCGCGACGAATTCGGCGGCTTCCTTCTCGACGATCGCCTTATCGTCACCGCGTAACCACTCCGACATACGCGGCGTCAGTGCTGCCACTTTCTTGGCGAATCGGTTGATTTCAGCGCCTACGGCCAACGGCTGCGGACGGTAGTTGAGCAACCAGCGGCCGGCACGGTCGATCAGCCGGCGGGTATCCAAGGTCATTCGATCGGACACCGCGATCGGCACCCCGGCCGCGCGAATACCGTGCCATAGTTGCCCCACCCCGAAGATGGCGTCGGTGGCCGTATAGGCGCGTACCGCATCCACCGGACTCACCCCAACGTCCTCGGCGATCCGGTAGTCGTAGCTGATGCCGGCGGTGTCGACCAGATCATTGACCAGCATGGTGGTCACAATCTCCCGCTTCAGCTGATGCGAGCGGATCGCCGGTGCGAACCGGGTCCGCAGCGGCGACGGGAAATACCGCGGCAGCCTGCTGGCGAACACCGCTTGATCCGGCAGATCGGTATTCAGCAACTCGTCTTTGAGCGCCAGCTTGACGTGCGCCATCAACGTCGCGAGTTCCGGCGACGTGAGCCCAAGGGCGGCCTCGAGCCGACGCGCTATCTCCTTGTCGGAGGGCAGTGCCTCGAGTTCGCGGTTGAGCCCACGCTCGGACACGAGATATTTGATCTGATCCGCGTGCACCGGCAGCAGGACCGGGGCATTGGCGCGGCTGGTGCCGATCAGGTCGTTCTGATCAGCGTTGTCCGCGAGCACCAATTCGGCGACCTCGTCGGTCATCGATTCGAGCAGTATGGCGCGTTCATCCGGATCGATCTCGCCCGCGGTTACCAGCGCATCGATCAGGATCTTGATGTTGACCTCGTGGTCGGAACAGTCCACACCGGCCGAGTTGTCCATCGCATCGGTGTTGATCCGCCCGCCGCACAGGTCGAACTCGACACGGCCGAGCGCCGTGAAACCGAGGTTGCCGCCCTCACCGATAACCTTGGCGCGCAACTGATTTGCGTCGACCCGCACCAGGTCGTTGGCACGGTCGCCGACGTCCGCGTCGGATTCCGCTTCGGCCTTGACGTAGGTTCCGATACCGCCGTTGAACAACAGGTCCACCGGCGCCCGCAGGATCGCGCGGATCAGGGTGGGCGGCGCCATCGCGGTGACGTCGTCGCCGATTGCCAGCGCCGCGCGAACCTGATCGCTGACCGGAATGGCTTTGTGCTCGCGGCTGTACACCCCGCCGCCCTCGCTGATCAATGACGTGTCGTAGTCGTCCCAGCTGGAGCGCGGCAGGTCGAACATCCGCTGGCGTTCCTGCCACGAAGCGGCGGGATCTGGATCGGGGTCGAGGAAGATATGCCGGTGGTCGAAGGCGGCCAGCAGTCGAATGTGTTTGGACAGCAGCATGCCGTTGCCGAACACATCACCGCTCATGTCGCCGATGCCGACCACGGTGAAGTCCTCGGTTTGGGTGTCGACCCCCATCTCGCGGAAGTGCCGCTTGACCGCTTCCCAGGCACCTTTGGCGGTGATGCCCATTGCTTTATGGTCGTAGCCGACCGATCCGCCGGACGCGAAGGCATCGCCCAGCCAGAAGCCGTAGGACTTGGCGACGTCGTTGGCGATATCGGAAAACGTTGCGGTGCCTTTGTCGGCGGCCACCACCAGGTAAGCGTCATCGCCATCGCGCCGCACGACTTCCGGTGGGGCGCTGACCTCTCGGGTGGTGCGATCGACGTTGTCGGTCACGTCGAGCAATCCGGAGATGAACAGCTTGTAGCAGGCCACGCCTTCGTTACGGGTGGCGTCGCGGTCGGTGGCGGCATCACCGGTGAGCAGCGGCGGCTGCTTGACGACGAACCCGCCCTTGGCGCCGACCGGCACGATGACCGCATTCTTCACGGCCTGAGCCTTGACCAGACCCAGAATCTCGGTGCGGAAGTCCTCTCGCCGATCCGACCACCGCAACCCGCCGCGCGCCACGTAGCCAAATCGCAGGTGCACGCCTTCGACACGAGGCGAGTACACGAAGATCTCGAACTTCGGTCGCGGCAGCGGAAGCTCTTCGATCAGCTGCGCGTCCAACTTCAGCGACAGCACGTTCTGGCTGCGGGCCGACCCCTCATGAGTGACAAAATAATTGGTGCGCAACGTGGCCTGGATCAGCGAAGCGAATGCGCGCAGGACTCGGTCGGTGTCCATGCTCACCAACGCGTCGATATCCGAGGCGACGGCGGCGGCAGCAGCTTGCGCGTCACGGCTTTTCGGCGAGCCCGAGGGATCGGGATCGAACAGCGCCTCGAACAAGGTGACCAATGACCGAGCGGTATGAGGGTTTTCGTTTACCACCGACTCGATGTGGGACTGACTGTACGGAAAACCGGCCTGTCGCAGGTATTTCGCGTAGCAACGCAGCAGCACAACCTGCTGCCAGGTCAGGTCGGCGCACATCACCAGCTCGTTGAACCGGTCGACCTCGACGCGGCCTTCCCAGATCGCGGTCACCGCGTCGGCGAACCGCCTGGCGGTCGCATCCCGTTCAGGGCCGGGCTGAGCCAACGGAATCGTGGGAAGTGGGGTGATCTTGAATTGGTAGATCCATACCAGCAGCCCGTCGGGCCGGGTGACGCTGAACGGTCGCTCCTCGAGCACCACTACGCCCATCGATTGCAGCATCGGCAACAACCGACTCAGCGACGCCGTTCGACCACCCAAATACCAAGTCAGCCGTACGGTCTCGCCGTAGTCGTGGTCAGAGAGCACCAGCTTGACCGAGTCGTCAGTCAGCTCGTCGATGGTGGCGATGTCGTCGATCGCATCGGCCGGGGTGACGACCTGTTTATACGCCTCGGAGAACGCCCCCGCGTAGTGCTCGGCCGCGATGGGTTCAACTGAGGCGGCGGCCGCCTCGCCGATCAACCGGTCGGACCAGGTACGCGCGGCTTCGGTCAGCAGCGCCTGAATCCGCACCTGGTTGGTCTCGGAGGTATCGATATGCGTGGCACTGTCTTCCCGCAACCGGACCATGAAATGCAGCAGCGCCCAGGGTGATTCAGTGACCCGAGCAGTGAATTCGAGGCTGGTGCCACCGAATTCCCGGACCAGGATGTCCTCGATCTGCAAGCGCACCGCCGTCGTGTAACGGTCGCGCGGCAGGTAGACCAAGCACGAGGCGAAGTACTCGAGGCGGTCAGCGCGCAAAAACAACAGTGCTCGGCGCCCCGATCCGAGATCGACCACGGCTTTCGCCATCGCCAGCAGTTGCTCGGCGCTGCGCGCGAAAAGCTCCGAACGCGGCACGGTCTGGATCACGTCGAGCAGCAGCTGCCCCGGATGGGCAGGGTCGAGGTCGGCGAGGGTGAGCACCTCGCGGACCCTGCGCGAAATGATCGGGATCTCCAGGACGTCGGCGTTCATCGCTGCGACTGTGAAGAGCCCGATGAGGCGGTGCTCGAAGATGCTGCCGTCGGAGTCCTCGCGGACGGCGAAGACATACGGGTACGCGCCGAAGCGCAGGTAGCTGGCGACGTCTGTCTGCGCCAACGCCAACAGTTCGGTGTCCTCGGTCAGGCGCGGGCGGGAACTCTTGCGCCGGCGCAGCACACCGAGGCTGGTAGTCGCTGCGTCACCCGACACGCGTCCGTCGTGCACCGGGCAGCGTTGGTAGCCCAGCAGCGTGAAATGCCCATCGGCTAACCAGCGCAACAGCGTGGCGACGTCGCCGCCATTCGGCCCCGGGTAGTGACCGTTCGCGTTGGTCTCCACGTCGTCGGCCAGGTCGTTGAGGATGGCGATCATCGCCGTCGAGTCCGCTGCGACCCGGCGCAGGTCGGCGAGCACACCCGGCATCAAGCGTTCGGCTTCGTGTAAAGCGTTGCGGTCCACGGACGGCGAAAGCTGTACATGGATCCAGGTCTCGTCGATCCCGTCACCGTCGGCCGTCTCTGGCTCGACCCTGACCAGTTCTCCGGCGTCGTCCCGGTGAACGTGGAAGACCGGGTTCATGATCGCGGTATAGGACACCCCGAGGCGATGCAGCAGGACGGTGACCGAGTCGATCAGCATTGCGCCGTCGTCGGTGAGCACTTGCAGCGCGGGGCCGAATCCTCCCGGGTCGTCGGGGGGGTAAACGGCGACCCGGCTCTCCCCGGCCGGCCGATGCAGACCGAGCCGGTAGTGCGCGCTCAACAACGCCGGTGTCAACGCGGGAGCGAAAATCGGGCCCGGCGTCGGCTCTGAGCCGGTTTCAGCCTCGTCGTGCGGGCCTTGGTAGCTGTCGGCGTAAGCCGTCGAGACCCACTCGGGAATGTCGTGACTGCCGGTGAACTTCGTCCAGTCCACGGCACCTTGCAGGCTGGCGCCCGGCGACGATCCGGCCCGAGCGGCGGGCCGAGGAGGAGCCGGGCGATTCAAGCCGGACCCGGGATCAACCGTCATGCCGACCGCTCCTCAGCACGCATACCGACGCTGGCACGCCTGACATTAGTCGCGAGTGAGCCTTCGGTGAGTCACCCGGTGCGGACGCGCCGCATCGGCGCCGAGCCGCTCGATCTTGTTCTCCTCGTATGCCCCGAAGTTGCCTTCGAACCAGAACCACTTGGCCTCGTTGTCGTCGTCGCCCTCCCACGACAGGATGTGGGTGCAGGTCCGGTCGAGAAACCAGCGATCGTGGGAGATCACCACCGCGCAGCCGGGGAACTTCTCCAGCGCGTTTTCCAATGAGCCCAGCGTCTCGACGTCGAGGTCGTTGGTCGGCTCGTCCAGCAGGATCAAGTTCCCGCCTTCTTTGAGCGTCAGCGCCAGGTTGAGCCTGTTGCGTTCACCACCGGACAACACCCCGGCCGGCTTCTGCTGATCGGGGCCTTTGAAGCCGAACGCCGAGACGTAGGCCCGCGACGGAATCTCGTTCTGACCAACCTGGATGTAGTCCAGCCCGTCGGAGACGACTTGCCACACGTTCTTCTTCGGGTCGATACCGGCCCGCGACTGGTCCACGTAACTGAGCTTGACGGTCTCGCCGACCTTCACGATGCCGCTGTCGGGCTGCTCGAGCCCCACGATCGTCTTGAACAGCGTGGTTTTGCCGACGCCGTTGGGACCGATGACGCCGACGATGCCGTTGCGGGGCAGCGTGAACGACAGATCCTTGATCAGCGTGCGTCCCTCGAAGCCCTTGTCGAGGTGCTCGACCTCGACCACCAGGTTGCCCAGCCGCGGACCGGTCGGGATCTGGATCTCCTCGAAGTCGAGCTTGCGCGTCTTCTCCGCCTCGGCGGCCATCTCTTCGTACCGCTGCAGGCGGGCCTTGCTCTTGGCTTGGCGGGCTTTGGCGCCGGAGCGGACCCAGGCCAGCTCCTCGGTCAGCCGCTTCTGCAACTTGACGTCCTTGCGCCCCTGCACCGAGATTCGCTCGGCCTTCTTTTCCAGATAGGTCGAGTAGTTGCCCTCGTAGGGGTAGGCGCGCCCGCGATCGAGTTCGAGGATCCACTCCGCGACGTTGTTGAGGAAGTAGCGATCGTGGGTAACCGCCAGAACCGCCCCGGGATAAGCGGAGAGGTGCTGTTCGAGCCACTGCACGCTCTCGGCGTCCAGATGGTTGGTCGGCTCGTCGAGAAGAAGCAGATCGGGTTTGGACAGCAGCAGCTTGCACAACGCCACCCGGCGTCGCTCACCGCCGGACAGGTGGGTCACCGGCTCGTCCGGCGGTGGGCAGCGCAGCGCATCCATGGCCTGCTCGAGCTGCGAGTCGAGGTCCCACGCATCGGCGTGGTCAAGGTCCTCCTGCAGCCGGCCCATCTCGTCCATCAGCTCGTCGGAATAGTCGGTGGCCATCAACTCGGCCACCTCGTTGAAGCGGTCGAGCTTGACCTTGATGTCGCCGAGCCCCTCCTCCACGTTGCCGCGAACCGTCTTCTCCTCGTTCAACGGGGGCTCCTGTTGCAGGATGCCGACGGTCGCACCGGTGGCCAGGAAGGCGTCGCCGTTGTTTGCGTTGTCCAGGCCCGCCATGATCCGCAAGACGCTCGACTTACCGGCCCCATTGGGTCCGACGACCCCGATCTTGGCGCCCGGGTAGAAGCTCAGCGTGACGTCGTCGAGGATGACTTTGTCGCCGTGCGCCTTGCGGACCTTCTTCATCGTGTAGATGAACTCAGCCATGCCGCGGTGTTGCCTTTCTGGTTTACAAGAATGCTCGCAACCCATCCTAGGCAGACGGTCCGGCTCCTTCTCGCGCCGCTGCTCGGCGCGCATCGTCGCCAGACGGGCACCGCCGCAGCGGCGCTTCTAAGCCGACAGCGGCAACCCCGCCCGTGCTTTGGACACGCTCTCGCCACTGTCGGCGTCTTTCGTGTCATCCGCACCAGTCGTATCCGTTGCCGACCCAGCATCCGGTGTCGTACCCGCGACAGCGTCCGGTCCCGAACTCACCGTCTTTTCCACGCGCGCGATGCAGCGAGACAGGTCGGGGCCGACCGAGCTGGCACGCATCTCCAAGGTCGAACGCCGCACACCGTCGCGGTCCTCGTATTCGCTGGTGTGCACGTGGCCCACCACGACCACCGGCGAGCCCTTTCCCAGCGACGCGCCCACCCCGGACACCAGCCGCCCCCAGCAGTTGACCGTGACGAACAGCGAGTTGCCGGGCTCCCAGGTGCCGTCGGCGGCACGGCGACGGGAATTGCTCGCGACCCGGAACTTGACGACCTCCCGGTCCCCGACCGTGCGACGTATCGGGTCATTGACGATGTTGCCAACCACGGTCAGCGGCGTTTCAAACATTGCTCATCCCTTTCATCGATGCGACGGCGCCTCGCCGCCGGTGATGACCGCTATTCACCTCGACGCAGCCGACAACCCACACACCCGGCGCGGCGGGCTCGCCGGTTCTGGGGACGCACATGCAACTGTGGAAAACCGCGATGGCGCTCGACGTTTGTCGCTCATAGGCGGGCGACTCGGTACCCGACTAATCGAGAGACTCGCGTGGCGGACGTGGCCGCGGTGAATCGCTGAGCTTCGAGACCCGATCTAGCGCTGGCGTTGCCCGGGACTGTCGCGGCGGGCCAGCTCGGCCAGCATCGCGTTGTAGGCCGCCAACTCGGCATCATCGTCGCGGTCCGCGGCGCGATCCAATCGCCTGGCGGTTCGCCGGTCGCCGCGCGACCATTGCACCAGCAACGCGATCATGACGACGACCAGTGGTATTTCCCCTGCCGCCCAGGCGATTCCACCGCCGAGCCGCTGATCACCCAGCAGGTCGGTGTGCCAGCTCAGATGCAGCGACCGGTAGAAGCTCTCGCCGAGCACCTTCGGCATGCCCATCAGCACGACCCCGAAAAATGCGTGCAGGGGCAACGTCGCGAAGACCACCGCCACCTTGGCCAGCGGCGGTATCGGCCGCGGCGTCGGGTCGACACCGATCACCACCCAATAGAACAGGTAGCCGCTCACCAAAAAGTGCACGTTCATCACGACATGCCCCATGTGGCTACCAACCGCGGCGTCGAAAAGACCGCCCAGATAAAGCCCGTAAAACCCGGCGACGAACAACGCCGTAGCGACCACCGGATTGGTCAACAGCCTCGACAGCCTGCTGTGCAGGGCGGCCAGCAGCCATTCCCGCATAGCCGGCGGGTCGCCGCGGCCGGCGGCCGGCAGCGCCCGCAACGCCAGACCGACCGGCCCTCCCAACACCAGCAGGATGGGCACCAGCATCGACAGCAGCATGTGAGCGACCATGTGCATGCTGAACATCGCCGGCATGTACCGGCCCACACCCGATGACGTGACGAACAGCAGCGCCATACAGCCGAGCAGCCAGGCCACCGTCCGGCCCGGTGGCCAGCGATCGCCGCGACGCCGCAGCCGACGCACCCCGGCCAGGTACAGCGCCGCGAACACGATGGCCGCCGTCCCGAAGATCAGGTCGAAACGCCAGTCGAAGAGCACCCGCGCCGGGGTGGGCGGCCCGGCGAAGTCGTAGCCGATTTTCACGTCGGGAATCGAGGGGACGCCGATCGGCAATGGTGGCGGAGGTGTGCGGCCAAGGCCGACGGCGATGCCGAACGTGAGGCCGAACACCAGCGCCTCGATCAGCGCCAGCCGGACCAGGCTAGCTCGCGATCCCGGATCTTCTTGCAGTGCAACGACTCCCGTGCGCCGCTGCCGCCATCCGGCGACGCCGAGCAGGCACAGCGCGACGAACTTGCCGACCACCAGGCGTCCGTAGTCGGTGGTGAGCAGGTCGGAGGGCAGGATTCGCACCAGGGCATTGACGACGCCGCTGAGCGCCATCGCGCCGAAGCACCACAACGCGATCACCGAGAATCGCCGGGCGGCCAGGTCGGCGTGCTGCCCCGCCGCGGACCACATGCGTCAACAACGCCAGCAGTCCGCCGGCCCACAGGCTCGCCGCGACCAGATGGATCAGCAGGCTGTTAGTGGCCAGGTCATGTGAACCGCCTGCCGACGAGTGGCCGGTCAGCCCGAGCGGTATCAGGGTGGCCAACGACCCGACCAGCAGCAGCGGCGTCCACGACCAGCGCAAAACCGGCAGACTGGCCAACATCACCGCCGCGGCCAGCAGCGCGGTCCACCGCCATGCCGTCGAGATGTTGATCAGGCTGGCCAGCGACCAGAGACGTCGCCGGGTTCAAGTGGGCGGTAATCGGCTGACCGGAGACGTCGGAAATGGTCAGCGGCACCAGCAAGGCGGCGCACACCGCCCATGCCCCGGCCGCCACTGTCCCGATCCGCACCGCGCGGTAGCCGTCGACGTCGAGGACGCCGTTGTTCTGCGGCGGAACCAGAAATGCCGCCAACAGGAAGGCCCCGACGGCCACCACGGCGGCTACCTCACCGGCGGCCCGGACGAATGGCAGGCCAACCGTGGTCACCGGACCGGGATCGGGTAACCCGGTGGCGGTCAGCGCGGCTGCCAGCGACAACGCACCAATCCCCGCGGCAGTGCAACCGGCCAGCGTCGCCACCCCGACGAGCAGCGGCCACACCACTGCACGGCGCTGTGCGCCCGGAGCACCCGTCATAACCAAAGAGTATGGGCGCGCTATTGACGGTGCCCGCGCCCCTCGAACTCGCGGGCCACGAACCGGTTGCGCGCGATCTGCGCGACGTGGTCGAAATCTTGCAGAATGGACCGTAATTCGCGGCGAAACGCGACTCGGCGGTCGGCCAGATCCGGCGCGGGCTTGAGCAGATCCTGGTCGGCGACGACCTGGCGCGCGGTCGCGAACAACAACGTCGACACCGGCTCGCTGCTGCGCACCCGACCCTGCGCGACGTACTGGCGGCCGACACCGAGCGCCAGCTGGGTGAGCTCTTTCTCGCCGATCTCCGCCGGCGCGTCGCGTAAAACGTCGGCCACGATCTCGTAGGCCTCGAAGAACACCCTCAGCATCGCGTCCGACATCAGCGGTCGCTTCGCATACAGCATCGCGTCGATCTCGGCGGCGCCACCGGCGAGGTGAGCTTCCCAATCCTCGTGCCAGGCCATCTCGTCGGCGATGTTCTGGCGGAACGCGGCTGAATGGGCGAAGTAGAAGTCGAATTTCAGCAGATCCCGCAACCGCATGGCCTGCTTCCAAAACGCCTCCAGCCGATCGCCATCGGCCCGGCCCGCGTGCGCCAGCGCCAACTCCACAATCACGGTTTCCAAAAAGGCGTGTATCACCGAGTTGCGGTAGAACGCTGCGGCATGCTCGTCCTCCGGGGCGATGCGCCACACGGGTTCTCGGCCACTATCGACACGGGTCACCGGATGTCCGTTGGACAGCGCGTCGACAGCGGAGCGGACGCCCTCCGGTGTGCGCAGCCGCAGCGCACTGGTGGACATCGGAGTTTGTTTACGTTCGAGGTAGTCCAGTGAATCCTGCAGCGTGTGGTGCAGCTGGGTGAGCGTCAACGCCAACCCGTGAGTGGTCAACAGCAGCGCCGACACCAGGCCGGTAGCATTCACCGGCGTCGCCTGCAGAATGCGCCACGCGACCTCGAACGACATCTTCTGCAGCGCAAGTCTTTTGGCGGCTTCATCGGAAGCTGCCGGGCCGTGCGAGGGGCCTAGATACTCTCGCATCGAGACAGCCTCGGGGAAACGAACATAGATTTTGCCGTAGTTGCGTTCACCCTGAGCCTTGATGAAGCTGTACAGCCAGCTGAATCCCTCCGGTCGCTTCTCCCCGCCGCGGGCGTAAGCGGCGTACTCCGCGGTTTCGTGCAGCTGGTCAAAGCTGATCGAAACCCCTTGCAGCAGAATGTCGTCGCTGCGACCGTCCAAATAGGCGTCGGCCACATAGCTCATCAGTCCAAGCTTCGGTGGCAGCATCTTCCCGGTGCGCGAGCGGGTGCCCTCGATGGACCAGCTCAGATTGAAGCGCTTCTGCACCACGTAGCCCACGTACTCCCGAAGGACATACTTGTACAGCGCGTTGTCGCCGATATTGCGCCGGATGAAGATGACGCCGGAGCGGCGCATCAGCGGCCCCATCACCCCGAACGCCAGGTTGATGCCGGCGAAGACATGCACTGGCGGGAGTCGGTTTTCCTGCATCGCCACCGGCATCACCGCGCCGTCGATGTAGGACCGGTGCGAGAACAGCAGCACCGCCGGATGAGTTTCCAGCGCGGTGCGCATCGCCGCCACCTGGTACTCGTCGTAGTCGATTTCCCGGTCGAATCCCCGGCTGAGCATCCTGCCCAGGACGGAGACGAGGTCGACGGACACTCGGCTCCACCCGGTGGCGAGCTCGTCGAGCATCTTTGCCGGCTTCCTCAACGGTGGCGCCCGGAATCTTTTCCAAGCCGGCACGAAACCGCGTGGACGACAAGATTTCCGGCGGTATCAATCGCGGAGACTTGTACTGCGGTCCGAGGATCCGGTATTCGGCACGTTCCAAAGCCAGCAGGGCCCGGCGGGTGACGAAATGGGCGAAGTCACGCGGGTTGTCGCCGACGGTAGTGTCTGCCCACTGCTGACGAAGTTCGGACGCCTTGGCTGATTCGCCGGCCACCACTCGGGCGCGCGCGCGGTCGGAGCGCAGGACACGGCGCTGCTGACGTTCACTGGGCTGGTAGGGATTACGCCCAGGGATCAACGCGGCCAACCGATTCAACGCCGATGCGTCGGCGCGTGGCATCCAGAACACCCGTACCGGCACGATCGATCGGTCTTCGTCCGACTCGAGTTGTTCGACCAGCTGCGCCAGCTCCCCAGGCGACGAATCATGCGCAGGCAGCGGCAACACCTCGAGCTTGGTCTCCGGGTGCTGGGCGCGTTGCTGGTCCAGCCACGCTGCAACCAGCTCCGATTCCACCGGCGACGACGCCGACGCCAGCACCAATATGTCGTCGGTTGTGGTGAACGAAGCGGTATCGGCGGCCCGCGTGGTCACGATCGCCCCTTCGGCCGCGGCGTGCTCTTTTGGACCTTCGTGACTTTGCTCGCCGGGGTTTTGGGTTGGGCCGCTTTAGCGGTTTTCCTGGCCGCGGCTTTCGCCGGTGCCGCCTTGGCGGCCTTTCGCGGCGACTTTCGCGGCGCCGGCTTCTTTTCGCGGCCATACAGGCCGGCGTCGGGCAGCTCGTCCACCGGCCAATCGGCCAACGTGTCCAGATAGAGTTGGCGCACTTCGGCGATCCGGTCCGGCAGCGTGTCAATTGTCCAGTCGCTGACCGGGATCGGCGGAAACACAGCGACATCCACCGTGCCCGGATTCATCGTCGTGGAGTTGCGCGCGGCGATGATCTCGGCGTTGCGGATCACAATCGGGACGATCGGTATTCCCGCCGCCATCGCGATGCGGAACGGCCCCTTCTTGAACGGCCCGACGCTGGTGGTGTCCAGCCTGGTGCCCTCGGGCGCGATCATGATCGATAGGCCTTGCCTCGCGCGCTCCTCGACTTGGTGCAAAGACTCCACCGCCGCGGCCGGGTCGTCGCGGTCGATGAAGACGGAGTCGAGCACCTTGCCGAGCGTGCCCATGATCGGATCGCTCTGCAGCTCTTTTTTGCCCACGGCGACCCAGTTGTCACGGATCAGCGCGCCGGCGATGACCGGGTCCGCCTGGTTGCGGTGATTGAAGATGAACACCGCAGGCCGCTCGGCGGTCAGATTCTCCGCGCCCAGGATGTTGAGTTGCACACCGCTGGCGGCCAACAGCAGCTGCGACCAGGTTGCAGTGAAGAAGTTGACACCACGACGGCGGCTGCGGGTCAACAGTCCGATCCCGACGGCGCCGGCCGCGACGGGGACCAGCGAACCGACCCCGGCTAGCGTGCGCAGCTGTGCCCCGATACCGCCGCCGCTGCGGCTGGTGAACCGCAAAATCGGCCAGCCGCGACGACGGGCGACGGCGGCCATCTTGCCTTCCGGGTTGGTCGGACGCGGGTTGCCGACCAGATACATCAGCGCGACGTCTTCATCGCCGTCGGCATAGAAGTAGCTGTCCTTGAGGTCGATATCGTTCGCGGCGGCGAACTTCTGCACCGCGGCGGCTTTGCCCGGTCCCCACAGAATCGGCTTGAGCACACCGCCGGTGAGAACCCCGTCGTCGTTGGTCTCGAACGTGTTGGTGAGCGTGTTGAGAATGCCGAGGAAGCGGGCTACCGGCGCAACCTGGATGGTCAGCGCCGAGGAGCTGAGCACCACGGTGTGCCCGCGAGCCAGGTGGGCGCGGACCAGCTCACGCATCTCGGGGTAGATCCGGGACTCGATTCTCTGGTGGAAAAGCCGCTCGCCGATCTCCTCCAGGTCGCTCAACATGCGTCCACCCAGGGCCGATGAGGCCTTGCTGATGAGCTCTTCGAATTCGATACGTCCGAGTTGATGGTTCAAGCCGGCGGTGACCATGCTGATCATTTCGCCGACGCCCATGTCGCGACGCCGGATGCGCTCCTGGGTGAGGATGACGGCGGTGAAGCCGGCCACCAGGGTCCCGTCCAAATCGAAGAATGCGCCGATCTGGGGTCCGGGCGGGCTGGCCATGATTTCGGCGACCGACCCCGGTAACCGAAGATCGCGCGTGGATTTCTGCGACTGGCGCTCTTCGCCTTCGGAGGGGGTCACGAACCGGCCGCCGATCGCGTCGACGTGCCGGACGCCTCGGCGTCGAACGACGCAGGCACCGCGTGGGGAGCGGGATCACCGGCCAGCGCGAGGATTTCGTCGAAACCCTCCAGCAGACACCGGGCGAACAGTGCCTCATCGCTGATAGCGGCACGGTCGTAGCGCGTGGTGATGGTGCAGTAGCCGCCTCTGGAGATCAGCACGACCATCATCGCCACACCCGGCAACGGGCCAATGCCGTACTGCCGCAGGATCTTTGATCCTACGAGAAAGGTGTCGCCGGGATAGACCGGAACGTTGCTGGCCTGGACGTCGGAGCCGACGACCGACCCGGTAATCGACTCCAACAGCGGCCCCGGCAACACACTCAACACCGGCGCGATCGAACCGATGATGTCCATGGCGGGCTCGTCGCGGCGCTGGGTCATCTGAGCGCGGATCTTCTTGATGCGAGCGATCGGATCAGCGGTACCGATCGGCGCCGCCAGGTTGACGCCGGTGAACCGGTTGCCGCCGGCCGCATCCGAGTCGCCGCGCAGGCTGACCGGGACCGCCATCGGCAGCGTCGCTATCGGCACCCCGAGTGCCTGGTGGTAGCGGCCCAGCGCACCGCACAAACCGGCCAGGTAGGCGTCGTTGATCGAGCCGCCGCCGGCTTTTGCCGCCCGGTGCAGGTCGGACAGCGGGATGTCGATGGCTTCGCTGCGGGTTGCCAAACTGCGGCGACGTAGCAGCGGGGACGGTTCGGCGGCCTGGCTCATCACCCGCACCCCCGACCGGGCGTAGCCGAGCGCACCCGCCACCGCCGCGCCGGGGTTGAGCACCGCGCGCCCGACCATCGACGCCGCTCCCGATAGCGCGCCCAGGGCCCCATTGACCACGTTGAGAGGCAACTGGTTGAGCCCTTCGCGCATCAGGTCGTTGGCCGACAGATCCTGCGGGATGGGTTGGGCTGAGGCCGGCTGAGCCGGCGGATCGCGCTCGAGGTCGTAGATATGGGCGAACATCTCCACGCTGCCGACACCGTCGGTGACGGCGTGGGACAAGTGCAGCAGCGTCGCGGCCTTTCCGTCGGGCGAGACCCTCGATCAGGGTCGCCGTCCACAGCGGTCGGGCGATGTCCAGCGGCGACTGGAGCATCACCTCCGCCAGATCGAATACCTGTCGCAGCGAGCCTGGTTCCGCGACGTGCAGTCTGCGGACGTGGAAGTCCAGGTTGAAGTCGGGATCGACCACCCAGCGTGGCGCGGCCGTCGGCAACGTCGGCACGACCACCTTCTGCCGCAGCCGCAATACCCGTCGGGACGCATTCTCGAAGCGGGCCCGGAAGCGGTCCCAATCCGGCGTGCTGTCCAGGATTTCCAAGGCCATGATCCCCGAGCGGGTACGCGGGTTGGCCTCCCCGCGATGCAAGAGGTAATCGACCGGCCCCAGCGCCGTGGGCAATCCGGCCGCGTCGACCTGCTCAGCCACCGCCGCTCCCTCTTCCGGCCAACGCCGCTGTCGCCACTCAAGCCTCCCGTCTCGAACGCTTTCAACCGTCACGCCCGCGACGTCACATAACACTTTGCCAGGGCGCTGCGCTCAACCGCGGGCAACTCCAAAGTAGCCCGGTTAGCGCGGTGGCGGTAGCCGATTGTGCGGATCAGAACGCGGGATTGAACGCGTTTGCGATAGCCGGCGAAATACCCTGGCGGGCCGCCGAATTGGAAAGATGCGTGGGGTTACGCACCAATCAACTCAACTGGCCGGTGTGGCTCGCTCGCGCAAAACCGTCGATCGCGAGTGCAAATAGCGTCCGTAGACGACACCGAGAAAATCGGCAACAGCGTCAGCGGCAAATCTGGACCGCACCGTGGAGAACAAGTCAAAAGCGTGGTGTGCGTTGGGAAGCTCGGCGTAGCACACGGTCGGGGCTCCCGCTTCGCGGAGCGCGGTGCAAAAAGCCTGCGCCTGCACGCTCGGGATCACTGAATCGTTCTCTCCATGCAGCACAAAGAACGGTGGCGCCTCGCGGTGCACGTGCGAAATCGGCGACGCCGATTCGAACAACTGGGGCTGGTCGGTATAGCGCGCTTGCATAACGAAATGCTCCAGGAACGGCAGCATCATTTCATGCATCTTTTCGACATCGGTCAGGTCGTAAACACCGTAATAAGGTGCCACGGCTTGAACGGTTGTGTCGGCCTCTTCAAAGCCGGGCTGCAGTCGCTTGTTGTTAGCGGTGAGCGCGGCCAGCGAGGCCAAATGCCCGCCCGCCGAGCCACCGGTGACGGCGATGAAGTCGGGATCGCCGCCGTAGTCGGCGATGTTGTCGCGAACCCAGGCCAGCGCGCGCTTGACGTCGATGATGTGTGTCGGCCACGCCTTGCGAGGGCTTTTGCTGTAGTCGATGGACACGCAGATCCAGCCCTGTTCGACGAGCCGGCCCATCAGCGGGTATGCCTGCGGCCGTCTGCCGTTGACGGCCCACGCGCCGCCCGGGATCTGCACCACCACCGGCGCGCGGTCCCCCGCTTTGACGGCGGGAGGGCGCCAGATGTCCAACAGGTTGTCGCGGACGTCCGGGCCGTAGGCGATATCCGACGTCTGCGCGGCATAACGGCGGCGGTGGCCGGCCGCCTGCAGCAGGCCTCCGCGACGTGAGCACGCGGCCCGATCGCTGATCGGGTGACACGCTTGCTCGCGGTAGTCCGGCCCGAACGAGTCCGTCAGCGCGGCGGTGAGGATCCGGTCTGCCCGCTGCGCCGCCCAGCCGGTCGCAACGCGGCCCACCGAGAGCGGCGTCACGCCGGACAGGGCGTGCCCGGTGACAACGTGCGGAGGAAATTCGGCAGATAGCCAACCCGCCACAAAGCGCGCCATCCACGGCGAACCGCGCAACAACAGCGAGCCGGTGCGGTACGCGCCGACCGGCATCGCAGCGAGCTGCAATCCCTGGCGCAGCACTTCGTCGCGAGCCTGCGAGTATCGCGCTCTGACATCTATGGCTACCGTCATGCTCCGCCAACTCCTCGTCGTTGAGCACACGCCGCCCGGCTGCACGAGCCTGGCCGTCGGTAGCGTACGTGTGTGGCGGGCCTCACACTAGCGAATCACTTTTCCTACCAACGACATTTCTTCCGGCGTTGCGCACCGTAAGGCCGCTTTCTGCGCCGGTTGGATACACTGACCTGCGCTTGGATGTTTTCCAGCCCCCGTAGCTCAGCTGGATAGAGCACATGACTTCTAATCTTGTGGTCGCAGGTTCGAATCCTGCCGGGGGTACACGTCGTCAGGTGCCACTGTGGCCGATGGGATACATGTGGCACATGTCCTCGGATGGTGCGCTATGTGCCGTCGCCGACCAATCTGCGGAGGTGCCTGATGCCCCAACCCGACCTGGTCCTATTCAGCGTCGACAATCACGTCGCACTGATCACGGTCAACGACCCCGACCGACGCAACGCCGTCACCGGTGAGATGTCGACGCAGCTGCGTGCCGCCGTGGAACGGGCCGAAGCCGACCCCGATGTGCACGCCGTCGTCGTCACCGGTGCCGGTAAAGCGTTTTGCGCCGGTGCCGATCTCAGCGCGTTGGGCGATGCGGCCGAACAGGGACTGCTGCGGCTCTACGACGGCTTCATGGCCGTCGGAAAGTGCACGCTGCCCACGATCGCTGCCGTCAACGGTCCGGCTGTCGGCGCGGGCCTGAACCTGGCGCTGGCGGCCGACGTGCGCATCGCCGGGCCGAACGCGTTGTTCGATGCCCGTTTCCAGAAATTGGGAATACACCCGGGCGGCGGGGCGACGTGGATGCTGCAGCGAGTGGCGGGACCGGAAGTGGCCCGCGCCGCCTTGCTGTTCGGCATGCGCTTCGACGCCGAATCCGCTGTGCGCCATGGGCTGGCGCTCAGCGTCGCCGACGACCCCGTTGCCGCCGCATTGGAACTGGCGGCCGGGCCCGCGGCTGCACCGCGCGAGGTGGTGCTGGCGACCAAAGCCACCATGCGCGCAACGGCCAGCCCGGGATCGCTCGACAGCGAACAGCACGAGCTGGCCAAGAACACCGAACTCGGGCCGCAAGCCGTCTCGATTAAGTCACCGGAGTTCGCTGCCCGGCTGGCCGCGGCCAAGCGCAGGTAGAACGCGGGCGCTGAAGATCAAGCGTCGCCCGCCAAGTGCACGATTCGCTCGGCTCGCCGCAACACGGGCGCGTCCACCATTTTGCCCTCAAATGCGAAGACACCGCGTTCATCGACGGCGGCGGCAAGAACATGTCGCGCCCACTGCACCTGGTCGGGTGATGGCGCATAACCGGCCCGGATCACGGGCAGCTGGCTGGGGTGGATGGCAACCTTGGCATCGAAGCCGACCGCCACGGCGTCGTCCACCTCGTCGCGCAGCCCGTCGAGATCTTTGATGTCGAGGTAGACCGAATCCAGCGCGAGTCGGCCGTGCGCCTTGGCCGCCAACAACGACTGCGAACGGACGTGGCGGGCCACCTCGCGGTATGTCCCGTCCGGGTAGCGGTTGGCAGTTCCGCCGAGCACCGCGAACAGATCCTCGGCACCCCACATCACCGCGACAGCGTTGTCCACCTGGACGGTCTCAGTCACCACCAGGGCGCCCATCGGGGATTCGACGAGCACTATCACGTGCAGCGGCGCCAGCGCGCTGACATGCTCGACCGCTTCGCATTTCGGCAGCATCACGGTGTCGTAGGACGTGCATTTCAGAGCCTCGAGGTCGAGTTCCTGATCGACGGTGCCGAACTGGTTGACGCGCACCACGGTGCGGGCCGGGTCGAGCTGCACATCGATCAGCGCGTCACGCGCGGCGGGCCGGTCGGCGGCAGCACACCCGTCTTCTAGGTCGAGAATCACGATATCGGCTGCAGCCGCGGCCTTTTGGTAGCGCTCAGGGCGGTCAGCGGGGCAGAACAGCCATGCCGGCCCGGGGTTGTGCAGGCCCATCAGTCGTCGGCCTCCGCCGGCCGCATCCGTACCAAGGTCTTGCGGTTCGCCGTGGCGACCACGTCACCGTGCTGGTTTCGACCGGTATGGGCGAACGTCACAATGCCCTCTCCCGGGCGGCTTTTCGAGGTGCGCTTCTCGGTGATGACGGTCTCGGCGTACAGCGTGTCGCCGTGGAAAACTGGTTTGGGGAAAGCAATCTCGGAAAAGCCGAGGTTGCCGACGATGGTGCCCTGCGTCAGCTGTGCGACCGACAAGCCGACCAGAGTCGACAGGGTGAACATCGAGTTCACCAGCCGCTGATTGAAGGGGGGCAGCGCGTCAGAGAACGCGGCATCCAAATGCAGCGCTTGGGTATTCATCGTCAGTGTCGTAAACAGCACATTGTCGGCCTCGGTGATGGTCCGTCCCGGGCGATGCAGATACCGCACACCGATTTCGAATTCTTCGAACCACAACCCGCGCTGAACGACCGTTTTGACGGGCTGTTCGCCGTTGGTCACAGGCCCACCTCGCGGGCGATCAACATCAGCTGCACTTCGCTGGTCCCCTCACCGATCTCGAGAATCTTGCTGTCCCGGTAATGCCGAGCCACCGTGAATTCATTCATAAAACCGTAGCCACCGTGAATCTGGGTGGCGTCTCGGGCGTTGTCCATCGCCGCCTCGCTGGCAACCAGCTTGGCGATCGCCGCCTCTTTCTTGAACGGCTTACCGGCCAGCATCAGCGCCGCTGCGTCGTAGTAAGCGGTCCGCGCGGTGTGAGCGCGAGCCTCCATCCGCGCGATGGTGAATGCGATGGACTGGTATCGACCGATCGGTTGCCCGAACGCTTCACGCTCCCGCGCGTACTTGACGCTCTCGTCGACGCAACCCTGCGCAGCACCGGTGGACAACGCGGCAATCGCGATCCGGCCCTCATCGAGAATCCGCAGGAAGTTGGCATATCCGCGGCCGCGTTCGCCGAGCAGATTCTCCTCGGGCACCCGCACGTCGTCGAAGCTCAGCGGATGGGTGTCCGAGGCGTTCCAGCCGACCTTGTCGTAGGCGGGCTCCACCGTGAACCCCTGCGTGGGCACCGGAATCAGGATCGACGAGATCTCTTTCTTGCCGTCGCGCTCGCCGGTCACCGCCGTGACGGTGACCAGTTTGGTGATGTCGGTGCCGGAGTTGGTGATGAACTGCTTGGAGCCGTTGATCACCCAGTGGCCATCGTCGAGAGCCGCCGTGGTCTTCGTCGCGCCGGCATCGGTGCCGCCGCCCGGCTCGGTCAGCCCGAACGCTCCCAGGGCACGGCCACTGGCCAACTGCGGCAACCATTCTCGCTTCTGCGCGTCGGTGCCGAACCGGAAGACGGGCATCGCGCCCAGTGAGACGCCGGCCTCCAGCGTGATCGCCACGCTCTGGTCGACCTTGCCCAGCTCCTCCAAAGCCAGGCAGAGCGCAAAGTAGTCGCCGCCCATTCCGCCCCACTCTTCTGGGAACGGCAGACCGAACAGGCCCATCTCGGCCATGCCGGCGACTACCTCGTAGGGGAAGGAGTGCTCGGCGTCGTGGCGCGCGGCGACCGGTGCGACGACGGTCTGGGCAAAGTCGCGGACGGTCTTGGCCAGCTGCTCGTACTCGTCCGGAAGTGTCCCCGTGGACAAGAAATCACTCATGACGCACTATCCTTTGTTTCCGGTAATACGTTGATGTTCGCGGTAATCCGGGCCAGTGGCTGGCCCACCTTGACCTGATCGCCGACCGCGACCAGGAGTTCGACCACACCGTCGACGGGTGCCGTCAGCGCGTGCTCCATCTTCATCGCTTCGACAGTGACGACGACCGTGCCGGCCTCGACATCAGCGCCGTCGTCGATGCTTACCGCGACGACCGCTCCGGGCATGGGGCTGGTCAATTCCGCATCCCCGCTGTGCTCATCGTCCGCGCGTACCGATGCTTCGCGCACCTCCTCGAGCGCCACGAAGACCCCGTCGCCGGCAAGCCATATCGTGTTGTCCGCAGCCGCGACCGTGTACTCGACGCGCATCCCGTCGAGGGTGACGGTCAGCCGTTCGCCTGCCAGATTGGCTTGCAATAATCGAGATTCGCCATCCTCGACGCGTACTTCGGCGTCGGTTGGGATGCCGGAGATATGGACGTGGTCGGTGCGTTCGCCGGACCGCAGCCGGATGCTCACTGGCACCCGGCGGCCGACTCGCCACCCGGACGGCACCTCCCACAGGTCGGCGCCCGGCGCGGGGAAGCGTCGCAACCATTGGAAGACCGCGGCAGCGATGAACTGTTCGTCGGAGGGCGGCGCCGCAACGAAATCGCTCGCGCGGCGATCCAAAAGCCCGGTGTCGAGCCGACCGGCGATCACGTCGGGATCGGCCAGCAGGAAGCGGACGAACTCGATATTGGTGACCACCCCGAGCACCGCGGTGTCGGCCAGGGCCCGATCGAGGGTTCGCAGCGCGGCCGCCCGATCCGCGCCGTGCGCGATGACCTTCGCCAGCATGGGGTCGTAGTCGCTGCCGACGACCATTCCCGCGGACAGACCCGAATCGACTCGCACGCCCGCCGCGTCGGGTTCCACCACCACCAGCACATCCCCGCCGGTGGGCAGGAAACCACGCGCCGGATCCTCGGCGTAGACCCGCGCTTCAATCGCGTGGCCCTGCAACGCAATATCGGCCTGACTGGTGGTCAGCTTCTCCCCCGCCGCGATCCGGACTTGCCATTCGACAAGATCCCATCCCGTCACCAGCTCGGTGACCGGATGCTCGACCTGTAGCCGGGTGTTCATCTCCATGAAGAAGAACTCCTCGGGGCGGTCCGCCGAGACGATGAACTCGACCGTGCCGGCGCCGGCGTAATCCACGCTGCGGGCGGTATCGCACGCGGCGGCACCGATGCGGGCGCGCGTCTCGGAGTCCAACAGCGGTGACGGGGCCTCCTCGATGACCTTCTGGTGCCGGCGCTGCAGGCTGCACTCCCGCTCGCCGAAGTGCACCACGTTGCCATACGTGTCGGCCAGCACCTGGACCTCGATGTGCCTGGGGCGCAACACGAATCGCTCAAGGAAAAGCGTGTCATCACCGAACGCGGCGGCTGACTCCCGCCGGGCACTGATCAGCGCGGCCGGCAGGTCGGCGGGCCGCTCGACCATACGCATGCCCTTGCCGCCGCCACCGGCGGACGGTTTGACCAGCACCGGGTACCCGATCTCGTCAGCGGCCGCGATCAGTTCGTCGTCGGTGAGGCCAGGCCGCGCGATACCGGGAACCACGGGCACACCGAACGCCGATACGGTGCCCTTTGCGGCGATCTTGTCGCCCATGGTCTGGATGGCACCCACCGGCGGCCCGATGAACGTCACCCCCGCCGCTGCCAGCGCGGCTGCGAAATCGGCGTTCTCCGAAAGGAATCCGTAGCCGGGGTGTACGGCCTGAGCTCCGGTGCGCACGGCCGCGTCGACGATGGCGGCGACGTTGAGGTAGCTGTCCCTTGCAGGCGCCGGGCCGATCGCGACCGCGACGTCCGCTGCGGCGACATGGCGCGCGGTGGCGTCCGCGTCGCTGTAGACGGCCACCGACCGGATACCCATCGCCTTCAGCGTCCGGAAAACCCGGACGGCGATCTCACCCCGGTTGGCAACCAGAACCGTGTTGAAGGTCATCACACTCACATCCGGAAGACGCCGTAGGAGACCGGATCGACGGGCGCATTGGAAGCTACCGAAAGTGCCAGACCCACAACAGTTCTGGTGTCAGCAGGATCGATCACGCCGTCGTCCCAGAGCCGGGCCGTCGAGTAATACGGATTGCCCTGGTGTTCGTATTGAGCGCGGATCGGGGCCTTGAACGCTTCTTCCTCCTCGGCGGGCATCTCCCCGCGCACCGTCGCCAGTACCGACGCGGCCTGCTCGCCACCCATGACCGAGATCCGGGCATTGGGCCACATCCACAGGAAGCGCGGCGAATAAGCCCGACCACACATGGCATAGTTCCCCGCGCCATTCGACCCACCAATAATTACGGTCAGCTTTGGCACGCGGGCACAGGCCACCGCGGTTACCATCTTCGCGCCGTGCTTGGTGATCCCGGAGGCCTCGTAGTCGCGGCCCACCATGAACCCGGTAATGTTCTGCAGGAACAACAACGGCACCATCCGCTTGTCGCACAGTTCGATGAAATGCGCACCCTTGAGCGCTGATTCGCCGAACAGAACACCGTTGTTGGCGAGAATGCCCACTGGGTGGCCGTGTATACGGGCGAATCCGGTGACCAGCGTACTGCCGTATTCCGCCTTGAACTCATCGAACTCGCCGCCGTCGACCAGCCGGATGATGACGTCGTGCACGTCATAGGGAATCCGAGAGTCGACAGGAACCACGTCATAGAGCTCGGTTTGATCAGCGATCGGGTCCACCGTCGGCAACACATCCCAGATGCGCGGTTCGCGCGGCCCCAGTGTCGACACGATGCGCCGGATGATGCGCAACGCGTCGCGGTCGTCGTGCGCGAGATGATCGGTGACACCGGAGATCTTGGAATGCAGCGCTCCGCCGCCGAGATCCTCCGCCGAAACGACTTCCCCGGTGGCCGCCTTCACCAGCGGCGGGCCGCCGAGAAAGATGGTGCCCTGGTTGCGAACGATCACCGCCTCGTCGCTCATCGCCGGAACGTAGGCACCGCCTGCCGTGCACGATCCCAGCACGGCAGCAATCTGGGGAATGCCGTCGGAGCTGAGCTTGGCCTGGTTGTAGAAGATCCGGCCGAAGTGGTAGCGGTCGGGAAAGATCTCGTCCTGCTTCGGCAGGAATGCGCCGCCGGAGTCGACCAGGTAGATGCAGGGCAGCCGATTCTGTCCCGCAATCTCCTGCGCGCGCAGATGCTTCTTGACCGTAATCGGGTAGTAAGTACCGCCTTTGACGGTCGCATCGTTGGCCACGATCATGCATTCGCGGCCGGAAACCCTGCCGATCCCGGTGATGATGCCGGCGCCGGGGCATTCGTCGTCGTACATGCCGTCGGCGGCGAGCGGTGCGATTTCGAGCAACGGACTGCCCGGATCAAGCAGACCGTCGACGCGGTCGCGGGGCAAGAGTTTGCCGCGGTCGACATGGCGGGTTCGGGCGCGTTCGGAACCACCCAGGGCGGCCGCGGCCAGCTTGTCGCGCAGCTGATCGACGAGCGCGTTGTGCGCGTCGCGGTTTTCCGCCGGAGAGGTCATCGGTTGCACGCCAATTTCGGTTAATGGTCACTAACTCGTGCTATGTTAGTGGGGATTAACCGAAGTGTCTAGGGAGGCCACATGGCAGTGTCTGCTCCTGCCGATCACAGTGACCACACCAAGGCGCCGAACCGCCGCAGTCGGCGCAAATCGGACCGACGCTTGCAACTGTTGGCCGCCGCAGAGCGGCTGTTTGCCGAACGTGGATTTCTGGCAGTACGACTCGAAGACATCGGCGCCGCAGCGGGAGTCAGCGGCCCGGCGATCTACCGGCACTTCCCCAACAAGGAATCGCTGCTGGTCGAGTTGTTGGTGGGCATCAGCACGCGCTTACTCGCCGGCGCGCGAGAGGTCCGATCCCGCGAGGTCGACGCTGACGCGGCACTGGACGGTTTGATCGACTTTCACCTCGACTTCGCGCTGGGTGAACCGGATCTCATCCGGATTCAGGACCGCGACCTCGCCTATCTGCCAGCCGCCGCCGAACGGCAGGTACGCCGCGCACAGCGTCAGTATGTTGAGGTCTGGGTGGGCGTGCTGCGCGAGCTCGAACCGGCGCTCGCCGAGGCCGACGCTCGGCTGATGGCGCACGCCGTGTTCGGCCTCCTCAATTCGACTCCGCACAGCCTCAAGCCCGCCGACGGCAGGGCGGCGCGGTCTCGGTCGGTGATGCGGGCGATGACGGTTGCTGCGTTGACCGTTCGCGCTTCCTGACGATCACTCGCGATTTTCGGGTGCGCGGCCGGTTCGAAGGCATATCCTCAGCGACAACCTGCTAACGCCCGATCGCCGTCGACCGATGGCCTTCATACAGCTTGCGATAGGACTTCGATGAGTCCCGACTATGACGTGATCGTGATCGGATCGGGTTTCGGCGGATCGGTTACCGCTCTTCGCCTGAGCGAGAAGGGATACCGCGTCGGCGTGCTCGAGCAGGGAGCACGCTGGCGGCCGGAGGACTACCCGCCAGATAGTGTACCCATGCGAAAGACCATGTGGCAGCCCAGTTTCGGCCTCACTGGCCCGCTTCGGATCACCGTTTTGAAGAACGTCGCCATCCAGTCGGCCGTTGGCGTCGGTGGCGGTTCACTGATCTACGGCAACGTTCTCTACGAACCGCCGGAGCAGTTCTACAACGATCCGCAATGGGCCTCGATCACGAACTGGAAGGCCGAGTTAGCGCCGTATTACGACCAGGCCAGACGAATGCTCGGCGTAGCGACGAATCCGAGGTTGACGCCCACAGATGACATCTTCAAGTCAATCGCAGACGATTTGGGTGTTGCCGACACGTTTCACCCAACCCAGGTGGGCGCGTTCTTCGGTGAGCCAGGCAAGACGGTTCCCGACCCGTACTTCGGTGGCATCGGACCAGAGCGTGCCGGCTGCATCTTCTGTGGGCGCTGCATTAATGGATGCGCGCACAATGCCAAGAACACCCTCGAACGCAACTACCTGTACCTCGCGGAAAAGGCCGGCGCGCAGGTCCACCCGATGACCACTGTCGTCGCCGTCCGTGAATCGCCTGCCGGCGGATACCAGGTTGAAACCATCCACACGGGACGGTGGGTTCGCAAACAACACCGGACCTGGAGCGCCGATCAGGTGGTGTTCTCGGCCGCCGCGCTCGGCACACAAAACCTGCTCCACCGACTGCGAACCAACGGGTCACTACCCCGGATCTCGGCGCGGTTGGGTGAACTGGCACGGACCAACTCGGAGGTGGGCCTGATCGCGACCTCGCGAACCCGCACGGATCTGGCCCAGGGTGTGGCCGGGACGTCATCGATCCACCCCGACGCGAACACCCATATCGAAGCGTTCCGCGTCGGCAAGGGCAGCAACTGGGGATTCCTACTGGCCACCACCCTGGTCGACGGCGACCGACACCGCCTCGCCAAATGGGTGCTGACAAATCTGCGCCACCCGACCGCATTCGCCCGTTCGTTCAATGTTCGGAGAGGCTCCGATAGAACAATATCCCTGCTTGTGATGCAGGATTTGAACAATTCGCTCACGACCTACCTCAAACGTGGCCTTTTCGGCACGAGACTGAACTCCCGACAGGGCCGGGGCGCGCCCAATCCGAACTGGATTCCGGTCGCCAATGATGTAGCGCGACGTGCGGCCGAAAAGATCGATGGTGACCCCCGCGGCTGGTACTTCGACGTCGTCAACCGACCGACCACGGCGCATTTCATCGGCGGTTGCCCCATCGGGGATTCGCCGACCACGGGTGTCGTGGACCCATACCAGCGGCTGTACGGGTATCCGGGCCTGCACGTCATCGATGGTTCAACGATCCCGGCCAACCTCGGCGTCAACCCCGCCCTCACCATCACGGCACTGTCGGAACGGGCGGTCGCCCTCTGGCCGAACAAGGGCGAACCTGACCCGCGTCCCGCACTCGACTCCACCTATCAGCGGGTATCTCCGGTCCGGCCGCGCAATCCGATCGTGCCGGAAAGCGCACCGGCGGCGCTTCGCCTGTCGGCGATCTAGCCGCAGTCGTACCGGAACGCTGCCTGATACCAAATGCTCATCGGGTATTTCGGCGCCGGAGGTTGTGCTGCAGGTACCCTGCAGCAATGAGGTGGGCATGAGCGATCGACGTCATCCCGAGTACACCCGTTCAAGCCAACAGGGGACTGACCAAACCCAACGGATACATCAGCCTCATCCGCGGTACACCGACCCGGCCTACAGCGGCCAGTCGTCCTATCCGCCCCCGTATTACCCCGGCTCATCGCCCGATCCGAACTCAGCCAACCCGACCGATAAGCTGCCCCAATACTGGCTGCAGGGTCAGCCTCCCCCGGATCAGACAACGCAGGAATCAACATCGGGGCGACCGAAAGCGCCGCGCTGGCTGTGGATCGCGGCGGCCGCGGCAGTGGTGCTGGTGACCGCACTGGCCATCGCCCTGGTGATCGCCAATGGCACGGCCAGGAAGCAAACCGCCGTGCCACCACTGCCGGCGAGTTCGCAAAACCCGGTGCCGACGACGTCGATGCCCTCGCCTTCGGCCAGCGCATCCGCGCCGACCACCACCGAGACCAGCCAGCCCGCCGATGCGAGTGCGATGCAGACCGTGTCCTACAACGTCACCGGCGAGGGCCGCGCCATCAGCATCACCTACGTGGACAACGACGGGATGATGCAGACCGAATTCAACGTCGCGTTGCCGTGGAGCAAGGAAGTCAGCCTGCCGACGTCAAGCAGTCTGACGCCCAACGTCACCATCGTGAATATCGGCCACGACGTCACGTGTTCGGTGACCGTGGATGGGGTCGAGATCAACCAGCGCACCGGCGCTGGGTTGACGGTGTGCAACGGGTCGGGCTGAGCTTGATTTGTCCGACTCCTCCTAGCGCCACGGCGCGCATCGTCGTCGGACTGACCCGCTCAATCGGCGCCTGCAGCCAGGATTCGGGGCGGGACACGCACCATCAGCAAGACCAGCAACCCAACGCCCATGACCAGACACAGGCCCCCCATACCGGCGCGGACGGCGCCGAACACGTCGACGAAAACCGAAAACAGCCACGGCGCCACGAACGACACCGCGCGGCCCGTCATCGTGTAGAGGCCGAAGGCCACACCCTCCTTACCGTGACTGGACATCCTCAGCAGCAGCGTTCGCGCCGACGCCTGTGCAGGCCCGATGAACAGGCACAACAGCAGGCCGGTAACCCAGAACGCGCGGGGACCGGACAAGGCCAGCATGGCGAGCCCGGACGCGATGATGGCGGCCAGTGATCCGATGATGACCGGCTTGGAGCCGACCCGGTCGTCCAAGAACCCGCCAAAAACCGCGCCGAGCGCCGCCACCACGCTTGCGGCGATCCCAAAGATCAGGACATCGGCCGGTGAGATCCCGTACGCGTTAACGCCGAGCACGCCGCCGAACGTGAACACGCCCGCCAGGCCGTCGCGAAAGACCGCGCTGGCGATCAGGTAGTAGACCAGATTGCGGTCGCGGTGCCACTCGGCGACGAGGTCCGACCAGAGCTTGCGGTAACCACCCAGCACACCCCGCGCGGGACCGACGACCTCGGCCGGTGACGGCAGTCGATGTGCGGTCAGCAGAAGCGGCGTCGCGAACACCACGAACCACCCGGCAGCGATCAGCATCGCCGTCCGGACGTTCATGCCGTCGCCGACGGGCAGCTGCAGAAACCCTCGGGTGGGGCCCTTGCCGCCGATACAGCCGAAGTACACGACCAGCAACAACCCGACGCTGCCGACAAATGCCGCCGCCAAGCCGAAGCCGGAGATCCGCCCGGAGTTCTGTGGCGTCGAGAGCTGGCGCAGCATCGCGTTGTACGGAACGCTGGCCAGATCGCCGCACGCTGCGGCAGCACCGAGCAACGCCAACCCCGGAAACAGGTACTCGGGGCGGTCGCGGATCAGGCTCATGGCGCTCACCAGTCCCACCACCATGCCGGTCAGCACGGCCAGTGCGACGCGCCGCCGCCGTGGATGCTCGACCCACACGCCGATCACCGGCGCCAGCACGGCGATGGTCAAACCCGCGATCGCCAGCACGCGCCCCAGCCAACTCGCCGGCGGAACACCACCGGCCAAGTCCTTCCCGACGCTGCCGGTCAGATACACCGAGAACACGAACGTCACCACGATCGCGCTCACACCGGCAGCGCCGGTGTCCCACAACGCCCATGCCAGCGCCTGGGATCGCTGGGATCCACGTGAACCGTTGCTGATGAAATCGGACATCGCTGGTCTGTCTACCATTGGCCCATGCCGGTACCCGCCCCCAGTCCCGACGCTCGTGCCGTTGTCACCGGAGCCTCGCAGAACATCGGCGAAGCACTGGCCACCGAATTGGCCGCACGCGGCCACAGCCTCATTATCACGGCACGGCGCGAAGACCTGCTCAACAACCTGGCCGGCTCGTCTCACCGAGAAGTACGGCGTCGCCGTCGATGTGCGCCCCGTCGATCTCGCGGATGTGACCGAACGCACAAAGCTGGCCGACGAGTTGGCCACCCGAAACATCTCGATTCTGTGCGCTAACGCCGGCACGGCCACCTTCGGTTCGGTTTCCACGCTTGACGCGGCGACAGAGAAGGCTCAGGTACAGCTGAACACGATCGCAGTCCACGACCTGGTGTTGGCGGTGCTGCCGGGAATGGTCGAGCGCAAGGCCGGCGGAATTCTGATTTCCGGTTCAGCCGCGGGCAATTCACCGATTCCCTATAACGCAACCTACGCGGCGACAAAAGCGTTCGTGAACACATTCAGTGAGTCATTGCGCGGCGAACTGCGTAAGTCCGGTGTGCACGTGACGCTGCTGGCGCCCGGCCCGGTGCGCACCGACCTACCGGATCCGTCTGAAGCGTCGATCGTAGAGAAGCTGGTACCCGATTTCCTGTGGATCTCCACCGAGTACACCGCACAGAAGTCGCTAGATGCCTTGGCGCGCAACAAGATGCGCGTCGTGCCCGGCGTGACGTCCAAGGCGATGTCGGTGGCAAGTCAGTACGCGCCACGCGCCATCGTCGCGCCGATCGTCGGAAGCTTCTACAAGAGGATGGGCGGCTGATCTATCGACGACGGCGATTGCTGCCGCCGAACATGCCGCGGATGAGCTCGGTGCCGAGCGCCTTGAGAAAAGTCTGGAAACCGCGGCTGTTCACGAAACGCTTGAACCAGCCTGGCTTTTTCGCGGCTGCGGGCGCGGTCTTCGATCCCACCACCGCCGGCTGATCAGCTTGGGCCTGGGCTTTTTTGGCTTCGATCTTCTCGTACGCCGATTCCCGGTCTTTGGTCTCACCGTATGTGCCCTGCAGCGGGCTGGCTTTGGCCGCGGCGGCGATCGCGTCGTTGCCGATGGCGGCCATCAGTGACCGCGGCGAGCGCAGCCTGGTCCACGCGACCGGGGTCGGGGCGCCCCGCTCGGACAACACGGTGACCACGGCTTCCCCGATGCCCAGCGACGTCAACGCCGACGCCAGGTCGTAGACATCGGTTTTCGGGTAGGTGCGAACGGTTTTGGTCAACGCCTTCTGATCATCGGGCGTGAACGCGCGCAGGGCATGCTGGATGCGCGCCCCCAGTTGCGAGAGCACCTCGTTGGGTACATCGGTGGGCAACTGGGTGCAGAAGAACACACCTACGCCCCTGGAGCGGATGAGCTTGACGGTCTGCTCGACCTGTTCGAGGAACGCCTTGGACGCGTCGGTGAACAACAGGTGGGCCTCGTCGAAGAAGAACACCAGCTTGGGCTTGTCCACGTCGCCGATCTCGGGCAGGGACTTGAAAAGATCGGACAGCACCCACATCAAGAAAGTCGAAAACAGCACGGGGCGTGCGGCCTGGTCGCCCAACTCCAGCAGCGAGATGACCCCGCGGCCTTTGTCGTCAAAACGCAGCAGGTCCTTGGGCTTTAATTCGGGCTCGCCGAAAAAGGTATCGGCACCTTCGGCTTCCAGGTTGACCAGGGCGCGCAGGATGACCCCGGCCGTTTGCGCGGACACGCCGCCCAGTGACTTCAGCTCGACTTTGCCCTCATCGCTGGTGAGGTAGCTGATCACCGCCCGCAGGTCTTTCAGATCCAGCAGCTCGTAGTTCTTGCTGGTCGGCCCAGTGGAAGATCAGGCCCAGCGTCGATTCCTGAGTAGCGTTGAGCCCCAACACCTTTGACAGCAGAACCGGGCCGAAGCTGGCGATGGTGGCGCGCACCGGAACACCGATACCCTTGGTGCCCAGCGACAGAAAGTCCACGGGAAAGGCGCTCGCCTCCCAATTGTCGCCGGTTTCCTTAGCGCGCGCGGTGATCTTGTCGCTGCTCTCGCCGGGCCGCGACAGGCCGGACAGGTCGCCCTTGACGTCGGCCATCAGCACCGGCACGCCCGCCGCGGACAACTGCTCGGCGATCACCTGCAGCGTCTTGGTCTTTCCGGTGCCGGTCGCTCCGGCCACCAAACCGTGCCGGTTGACGGTGGCCAGCGGGATGCGGATTTGCGCGGACGGGTCGGTCGCGCCGTCGACGACTACCGTGCCCAGCTCCAATGCCTGGCCCCCGACGGCGTAACCGGCCGCGATCTGCTTAGCGGGGGTCGCTGTCGATTCCGTGCTCATAAGGCCCCTGCCTCTCCCCTAGAAGTCGTGGTCCCGATTACGCAAGACCTTACTGGCTGTCGCGCCCAGTCGGGGTGCCTGCAGGTCCGCCAGCTAACTTTGCCTAGTGTGAACGCTGTGCGGGACGAACTGGTGTGGATCGACTGCGAGATGACCGGGCTGGATCTGCGCTCGGACAAGCTGATCGAGATCGCCGCCCTGGTCACCGACGCTGACCTGAACATTCTCGGTGATGGCGTCGACGTGGTGATTCACGCCGACGACGCGGCGTTGTCGTCGATGATCGACGTGGTGACCGAGATGCACACCCGCTCGGGCCTCATCGAGGAAGTACGGGCGTCGACCGTGGACCTGGCAACCGCCGAGACGATGGTGCTCGACTACATCCGTCAGCATGTCAAACAAGCCAAAACAGCGCCGCTGGCCGGTAACTCGATCGCCACCGACCGTGGCTTCATCGCCCGCGACATGCCTGCTCTGGACTCGTTTCTGCACTACCGGATGATCGATGTGAGCTCGATCAAAGAGTTGTGCCGCCGCTGGTACCCGCGGATCTACTACGGTCAGCCGGCCAAGGGCCTGGCGCACCGCGCGCTGGCCGATATTCAGGAATCCATCCGCGAACTGCGGTACTACCGGCGCACCGCGTTCGTGCCGCTGCCGGGGCCCACGACCAGCGACATCGCCGCCGCGGCCGACGAGCTTGGCGGCGCGGCGGCCACGCCGGAGGGAATCGATTCGGCCGCCGAGGACCCGAACGGCTAGTATCGACGTCGCCGCTTCTCGTCTGGCGGCGATGGTGGGTGTAGTTCAGTTGGTAGAGCGTCAGGTTGTGATCCTGAATGTCGCGGGTTCGAGTCCCGTCACTCACCCCACAGGTCAGAGGGCATTTTTAGCCCTCTGACTTTTTTCTTTGCAGGGGATCTTGCAACGCTAGCCGGCAACACACTCCCGGGCCGATGCCCTCTGACATCGACCGCTTGGTGCTTGTGGGCAAAGGCTCCTGACCTGCAACCCCAAGGCCGAGGGCGACAAACTGCAGAACAAGTTTCATCGGCTGAACTGGGCGTTCGCCCGCCGGTTGGCCTGACACACTTTCTGAGACGCCGGTGAAATGCCGCGATGCGATGCCAACATTTGTACATGCATCGGCAAAGAGGGGCAGGCTCGCCGCCCCGCCCCAGTTTCGAGCAGGTAGTGGCATCCCTCGGGACACACCCGAAGACCATCAGGCGCTGGATCGCAACGGGCCGGCTCACCGCCCACCGCGTAGGTCCGCGCCTGTTGAGGCTCGACCGCAATGAGATGCTGCAGCTTGGCCGGCCGGTAGGGGGTGCGGCATGAGCGACGACCGCACGCCCGAGGAGCAGCTGGCGGAAGTGGCGCTTGCGGCGCTATCCGGGGGGCTATTCGCCCTTGAGCACGACGACCAGCTCCACGAGTTGCGGCAACTGCGTGAGCAATTGGATCTGCTGTCGAAGTGGGCTATCGCGCACAACGACCCGGACGGGCGGATGCTCGCCAGTGTCGCGATGGCCCTGCGCCTGCTTAACAACGGCGCGATTACCAGCATTGTGCGCCGTGTCGCGGTAGCACTGCAGAAGCCGCGGCCGTGAAAACGAGCCTCTGCCAGCCCACCGACAATTTGCCGAGACTTCCTCGGAGTTTGATCGTCTAACGGGCCTTCTAGGGGCCTATTCAGCGGCGTAGCGCTCTCACTTCTTCGTTGGCGTACTCAATCGCCGAGTCGACCTTTTCAATCAGATTAGGCTCGTCATCCGGCCAGCAATAAACGGTGATCTTGTTTCCGTCATGCCACCCGGGGATCGGCGTGTGACCCGTAAACCGGGAGTTGAACAACCCCCGCCAGTCGTCACCGTATGGGCCACCAGGAAGCGGCGTGGTGCGGATCTTGTACTCGTTCTGCTGCGTCACAGAATCGATAGACGGGCCGTGTGTCAGCAGGGGTTCTCCGTCGCGCGAAACCCCGGGCCATTGGGTCACTGAATCGTCAGCCATGCGCCTATTGTCTCCCCGTCCCGCGGCAAAAGCCGCCGCAACTCGTCCACGCTGGACACGAGGAGCCGCAGCGGCAAGGGTTGCGCCCGAATGGCGAAGGTGATGCACGCGCATGCCCCGCCTACCAGCTGGCGAATCCCGCCTTAACCGTAGGGCAACACTGCTCGGCGCCTCGTCAGAAGATATTCAGCGACCTTGGACCTGGTTGCGCAAGGCAACTCTGTGCATCTCTAGCTCGAATGCCGCTTCTGCGGCGTAACCGATTGCGCCAACGGCGACACCGACCAGTTGCCACAGGACGTTGCCGCCGAATAGCGCAAGTTGGTCACGGAAATTGCGAGTGACGGCAGCCCCGGCCGATCGATCGACCGCCCGAAAGTTGCCGACCGGGTGGTAGTCGAGGATTTGATTCACACCCATGAGGCTAAAAGCGCATACATCCGCTTGAGTGGATGGGCGCCCAGTCGGCGTGTCGGCGCCCCAGCGGGCACGAATCACATTGCGAAATAACAGGTATCGCCGAGCTGATCAACGGGTTACGCCTTGGCGTTACCGGCGTGCCACTGATCCCACGGAATGTTCCAGTCGCCAAGGCCTTCGGTCCCCGATAGCGACGGGCCGAGCGTGTTGAGCACTTGCACGATGTCGCCGCGCTTGGTGTGTTCGTAGAACCATTGCGCGTTGCTGGGGCTCACATTGAGGCAGCCGTGACTGGTGTTGGTGTGACCCTGGGCACCCACCGACCACGGCGCCGAATGCACGAAGACACCGCTGTAGGACATCTGAGTGGCGAAATCCACCTCGGTGCGATATCCGTTGGGCGAGTTGACCGGTACTCCATACGTTGACGAGTCCATGATCATGTGCGCGAATCGCACACCGAGAATGTAGGTGCCACTGGCGGTGGGGGTGCTGTCCTTGCCCATCGACGTCGGCATGGTCTTGACGACATCACCGTTGACCCGCACGGTCACCATCTTGGTGTTGTCGTCGGCGGTCGCGATGACCTCGTCACCGACGGTGAAGTGTGAGCGCACGTTGTCCTCGCCGAAAACCCCGTCACCCAGGTCGACGCCGTAGGTGTTGACCGCGATGTTCACGGCGGTGCCTGGCTTCCAGAAATGCTCGGGGCGCCAACGTACTTCACGGTTGTTCAGCCAGTAGAACGCGCCCTCGACGGGCGGATCGGTGGTCACCACGATGGCCTTCTCGGCCGCCTCGCGGTTCGCGATGTTCTCGTCGAACTGGATCGCCACCGGCTCGCCGACGCCCACCACCTCGCCGTCGTGCGGCATGGCGTAAGGCATGGTCAGGTTCTGCGGGGAATGGGTCTGAAACGTTAGTTGGCGGGTGGCCGCTCCGCCCAGCCCACGCGCTTTGGCGGTCAGCGTGTAGAGCCTGTTGTATCCCAACCGCTCAGTGGTCGACCAGCGCACGCCGTCCGGGCTGAGTTGGCCGTCAACGTTCCCCCCGTTTTCGTTGACCATCTCGACGGAGGCCAGCACACCGTTGTCGGCGCTCACCGTCACGGGACTGTCGACCGCGACGCCGACGGCGCCGTCGGTCACCGACGTGCTGAGCTTGGGGACGAGCAGGTCGCCGAACGGCGTGGCCTTGTCCATGATGGCCTTCGGCGAAGGGGTGCCGCCGCTGCCGCTGCAGGCGCCCACGCCGAAGACGGCCAGCGGCACCATCAGCACGGCCAGCCACCGCTGAGGCCTCATCAAGCGACCTGCCACGTGCGTAACTCCCCCTCACAACCCCGTAATGCTGTGTTACTGAGGAGTAGTCTAGGGCGTAGACGACTGTTCACAGTGACCAGCAATCAATCTCACGCGCGACGATTTCGTCCGCCAGCGGAATGGCTGTTATTGTCGCAAACGCAGTCCGGCAGGACGCACGCGCCGTTAGCTCAGTTGGTAGAGCAGCTGACTCTTAATCAGCGGGTCCGGGGTTCGAAACCCTGACGGCGCACTTCAAAGCCTATTTTCGGGGATACACCGACTCCGAGGGGCCGTTTATGCGCCGCTTATTGCATCGTCGAGAAGGTCGGCGACCTGGGTGCGCACTTTGCCACGCGTCATGTACACGTCTTGCGTCATGCTGACCCGCGAGTGCCCCAGGTGATCGGCCCCGACGCGAGCAGATAGGCCGCCCTCGTCGATCAGGGTCGCGAGCGTCTTACGGAAGCTGTACGTGGTCACTTCCGGCACACCCAGATCCTCGCGAACGGTGCGCCAATCCCTGCCAAAGTTGTTCGGGTCGCGCCACGTCGCCGCCGAGGACGGAAACATGATGATCTGGCGTTAAATGGAGAGCTTGCCGGGCCAGTTATCGGGGTGTGCGGCGTACTACTGCATCCTCGATGCGGTTCACGCGGCGAAGCTCCACGACGAGCCATAGCGCTCCGGCGACCGTTCCGAGCACGGCGACGAGCACCGTCGTGGCGAGCCACTCGTAATGTCGGTAGGCGGCTGCTGCCACCGTACTGATCATCCCGAACACCGCCACGGCCAGCAGGATGAACCCGGGCCAGAAGAAGTTGTCCTTCATCGCGATACCAGCGTGCGGTTGGGTGGTCCGGGAATGATCCGTCGGATCGTGATGCGTGTCTCCCATCACGTCTCCCTCCGTCGTCGGACGAGATAACAAAATGCTACTCACTCGGCGTACCCGGCGAAATGCAGAACTTTTGCCGCTGACCAGCGGCTGAGCCGTCGGGCGAATACTGTTGGCCGCCCTGCAGCGGTGCAGCGCGTGCGGTCGTCGTCACCACGACCAGCATCAGCACCCCGAAGCTGGACTCGCGCAAGAAAATACCCAACGTCGAGGGTGCGTACACCTCGTCGAACAGCCGCGGGCCGACAGTGACGCGCTCGCATTGGAGACGGTTGCGCGCGATGCTCCGAGGCGGTAGCCGAATTTGCACGGTGTCGCCAATACACGGCTCTGGCGTGCCCCGGCCTCGGAGTTGGTCAGGTCGAGCCGGCCTCATCGCGGGCGAACAGCTCGGGCAGTGAAATTGCCCCAACCGTTGTCACGAGCCACGCCACAACCGTTGTGGCTACCCAGGATGCAATGCCGCGGATGGTGAGCCCGTGAGTTAATACCGAAGCGAGACTCAGCGCGACGATGGTCAATGCCAGGCCGGTGCCCCCAAGGAGCAGCGACGCATACCCATGGGGCAACTTCAAGATCGACAGCGACAGGATCGCCTGTGCCACCGAGAACACCACTACGGCGACGATGAACCCCGACAAAGACAACGAGACACCGGGAACAACCCACGCCGCCACCAGTAGTCCGATCGCCCACGATCCCAGAAGCACAACTGCCCGCAGCAGGATTTGCGTCATGACAATAAGCGTAGGTCTCGGGGTGATCTTGGTGGTGTCGGTGGGTCGTAGCGGCGTCGGTGGGTCGAGTCGTTGGTGGCGCATGTCGTTGAGCGGCCCGCCGCAGAAAAGCGGCGATGTCAGCGGGATCGGTTGTGACTGGGACCCCCACGACGAAAAGGGGCACGTGACGCTTATGCGCCGCAAATGACACGCAATCGACCAGAATCAACCGGCTGCGACGGAAACTGATGAGTTAGGTGAAGCCTTGCCGCCCAACGGAATTCGGCATACAACCGGACACAGCGGGAGCAACCAAAACCGCCCGCGCTTAATCAGCGGGTCCGGGGTTCGAAACCCTGACGGCGCACCAACCAAAGGCCCTGCTCACACAGACGCAGCACTATCTCGCCCCGCGCTCGATATCCCCCAGCACGGCTGGGCCTTGGCCGTCGCCGGCGCGCCGGAGCAGGAACATCCGGAGACGGCCGTAATGCTTGGCCATCTCGGTGTTGCCGACGTAGTCGCAGGAGAACTGACCGGCGTTGTAGAGCGCCAGCATGGCGGCAAAGGTCTCGGTGACGTAGACACAACCTTCCGGTGTGATCGGCTCGATGCGGGCGGCGCGGCTGACATGGGCGCCGTAATAGTTGGGCCGGTCGGTGACCGGGTCATCCAACTCATATACCGGTCCAAGGTGGCCGCCGAGGCGCAACTTGAGCGTCTCGGGCAGCCCTGCCGCCTTGAGGTCGATCGCGCTCATCGCGTCCTGCATGTCGAGGGCGCAGGCGGCGGCGCGGCCGGTATTGCGGAAGACGACGAAAATGCCGTCGCCCCAGGTATTTGTGAAGGCGATGTGCCGCTCGTGGCGTCGCGCCACCTCGCCCAACGTGCCCATGATCGTCGCGGTGAATATCGGCAACTGGGCGTCAGTCAGCTTGCTGAAGCCGTGTATATCGCCGAAGAGCATCGCGCTGGTGTCGCGGCGGCCCCGGGCGACCTCGGGTCGGCGCCACGGCCGAAGTTTCTCGACATCGGCGTCTGGACCGACCGGCACGATCGTGACCGGATAGCCGGCTTCGCGCCATGCACTCATGTCGGCGGCGGTGCCGGCCGCGCCGTCGTTGACGACGCCGTCCCACACCGCCAGTTGCATCAGCGGTGCATGCAGATGGCGGGCGCACAGGCTGGCCAGGCCCATTGCCAGGCTGCTGCCGTAGTGAAGAGCTGATCGTCGCCCAGGTAAGCGTCCTCAGTCGCGAAGCGAACTGTCTTGGCCGCGGCCATGCAATCCTCGAAACGCCGGACCCAAGCCTCGCCCGCCGGGCGGACCAACTGCTCGATGAAATCGCCTGCGGCGAAAGGCAGGACGACATTGACGGCAACGCCCTGCCCGAGCAGCGCCTCAGCGAACATGATGTCCGCACCGGAGGCGAGCGAGCCATAGGCCGCGCCGATGCGCATCCCCTCCACCAGAGCGGCGATATCGGGGGCCGCCGTCGCTGCCTGCGCCGCGATCACGTCGCCGAGGAAATGGACAACGGTCGGTGGCTTGAACGCGCCGAGCACGCTGGAATCGATCTTCTTTGCCGCGACGATGCGCTCGAGCTGACGGCCGGTGGTGGCGAGCGCCTCGAGCGCAGTCGCCAGTACCCAATAGCGATCGGCCGCAACCTCGTCCAGATTGGCGACGCGCGGCCCGAGAAGATCGAGAACCTCGCCGGCGAGCCGGCCGGCCGTCGCGGCGTCGCCCTCGAGCAGGGCGAGGGTCGCGGCATTGATGGCCGGGTAGTAGGCCTGCGGGTCGTCGGCGGCGGTGGCGGTGCGGAAGGCACCCTCGTAAAGCGCGCGGGCCTCGCGGAATTTGGCGGCGCGGGCCTCGCCCGTCGGCGAAGGCCTCGTCCTTTTTCAGTCGGCCGAGAAGACTGCGGAAGTCAGTCTCGAGTCGCTTGTCGAAGCCGAATTCGTAATATTTGTCGAGCGCAAGCGCGGTGGCGCCGGCGTTGGCGAGGCTGAGAACCGCCCGGTGGGCGAGCGCAACATCGCCGGGAAAAGTTCCAGCGCGTCGACCGCCAAGTCGTAGGCGCGAAAGAATTCGCCGTGATCGAAGAAGGTCTTGACGTCCTTCAGCAGCCCTTCGGCAGTGACAGGGGCGCCCCGGGTGTCGGTCATCCGACCCTCCGCCGCTCTCGGCCCCCGGTTCTAGATTCACCAGCATAGGGGGCTGGCCATGTCGCAGCCGAGCTTTGATCAGGTTGTCCTGGTCGAGTGCGACGGGCAGGCCGAAACCTCTTCGGGAGGTAGGGACTTCAGGGGCCGCGGTACCTCGGCCATGTTCGGCCTACGACGTTCCGCGGCGGGTCACCTGTTGCGAATCCTGCGCACTGCCAGGGCGACGGCAAGCGCGGCGATACCGGCCAGGGAGATCGCCACCGCGGGCTTCTTGACGAACCCGATCGCCCGGGCTTTGACGTCGTCGGCGAGCCGGCGGGGATTGGCCCGCACAGCCAGTGAATCGACGGTCGACGCGAGCTGGTCGCGGGCCTGGTCGATCTCCTGCTTGATGGTGTCAGGATCCCGCTCCGCCACTCTCGTCCTCCCTGTCCTCGGCGCACCCAGGCCGGGCTCGGTCTAGGTTGGTGCCTGCCGACCTACCCTAGATCAGCCGGCACTGATCCCAACGTGCCGGTGAACAGAAAGGCACCTCGTTGACTGACACCGCACGCCTGGCCCCGGGCGACAAAGCGCCCGCCTTCACCCTGCCCGACGCCGACGGGAAGAAGGTCTCGCTCGCCGACTACAAGGGCCGTCGCGTGATCGTCTACTTCTACCCCGCGGCATCAACCCCCGGCTGCACCAAGCAGGCCTGCGACTTCCGCGACAGTCTGGGCGAACTCAACGGGGCCGGCCTCGACGTCGTCGGCATCTCCCCCGACAAACCGGAGAAGCTGGCTAAATTCCGCGATGCCGAGGGCCTGACGTTTCCGCTGCTGTCCGATCCCGACCGCAAGGTGCTGACCGCCTGGGGCGCCTTCGGCGAAAAGCAGATGTACGGCAAGACCGTCACAGGCGTGATCCGCTCGACGTTCGTCGTCGACGAGAAGGGCAAGATCGCCGTCGCGCAGTACAACGTCAAGGCTGCACATACGACAACATTCATCCAGAAGAAAATTCTGGGTGCGTAGAGCATGACATCAGGGTTTCGCGCGGAACGCGTGACTGAACCCGAAGGTGCAACGGCGGGTTCGTGCAGCCGGCGACGAGCGTGCTGCGGATTAACGCTTTAGGGGGACGCGCGTCTCTCGGCCAGCCGCCCAAAGTGCGCCGTCGTCGCCTCAAAAGTCTTCCGCACCATTCCCCCTAGTGCGCGTGCCGCGATCGAAGCCAACGGGCCGGTAAAGACGGTGCGCTGTGTAATCAACGTGCCGGAGTCAGTGGGCTCGATGAGATGATCGACGGTCTCGGTCAATCCGGGCACTCTCGCCACTCCCGTCCACAACATCGGCGCTTCTATTCGGGTGACGGTCAATCTCAGTGGCGGATGGCGCCTTACCCGCATGGTGATCTTCGCCCCCACTGCGAATGGGCCGTCGATCTTGGCCATGACCATGACATCGCCTGGCCACTCGGCGGGGTTAGTCCACACCGCCCACACATCCTCGACGCTCGCCGAGGAGTGGGACGACCCGCCGAACGGGCCCTTCGCCTCACCCATGTCGGATCATCTTTCCTCGCTTCGCCTTGCCGTTGTGCCCTGTGTCCGGTGCCCTGCGCCGCGCCACGAGCCAGCGCGTTGCGAACCAGCAGAACAGCGCGAACCCGATGCTGGAGTAGATCAAGTTGATGACCACGCCCGCCGTTGGATCGAAGCCGAGCTGGCGGAGCTGGCTGGCTTTGCGGGCGTCGATACCGTGGCTGAGTTCCCACATGATTCCCGCAATCGCGGCGAGTTGCCCGGCGAGCCCGACGATGACGACTTGGATCGCCCAGCGTGTGCCGCGCAGCATCATCACTGCTACGGCGGTCAAACCGACCGCGACCGGGATGTAGGCCAGTGCTTGACCTGTATCGCGGTGCGCGGCGGCGAGGATCAACGCGGTGACGGCCAGCCCGACGCCGGCAAATATGAGCCCGGCCACGCTAATCGCCAGCGGCCGATGGAAAACACGCCCATCAGCCCTGAACATCATCTTCACCGCATGACGCAGCGGCACGAATCGAACTGTACAACTCCCGATGGCCCGCAGGTAGTCGTTAGCGGGGTGGGATACCGCCCGCCCGTCGCCCAGTACAACGTCAAAGCCACCGGGCACGTGGCCAAGTTGCGCCGCGATCTGGCCGTCTAGGCCGTGGCGATCGCGAGCGCGGCGAAACCGGGCGAAGCGGGTCGCCACCATTAGGCCAGGTTGGCCAGCAACAGCGCCTCGGCGGTGGCGGCCCGCTCCAGCACACCCAGGTGCAGGCTCTCGTCGACGCTGTGCGCCTGCGTCGCGGGATCCTCTACGCCGGTGACCAGGATCGCCGCCTTGGGGAACGCGGCGGCGAACTCGGCGATGAACGGGATCGAGCCGCCCATCCCCATGTCGATCGGCTCGGCGCCCCAGGCCTGCCGGAACGCCGCTCGGGCGGCGTCATACACCGGCCCGCTGGCGTCGATGGCGTACGGCTGACCGACGTCGCCGGGAGTGACGGTCACGTGCGCTCCCCACGGCGCGTGCTGCTCCAGATGCTCGCGCAGCGCCGTCAGATGCGCAGCGGCGTCACCGCCGGGGGCGATCCGCATGCTGACCTTGGCCCGGGCGCGCGGGATCAGCGTGTTCGACGATGCGGCAATCGATGTGGTGTCGATGCCGATCACCGTGATCGCCGGCTTGGCCCACAATCGCTGCGGCACCGAGCCGGAACCGATTTCGGTTACCCCGTCCAGCAAGCCTGATTCGGCCCGCACCCGGTCGGCGGGATAATCCACTGCCGCGGCTGTGCTTTCGTGTAGACCGGCCACCGCAACATTGCCGTCGTCGTCGTGCAGGCTGGCCAGCAGGCGCACCAGCGCCGACAGCGCGTCCGGGACCACGCCACCCCACAGCCCGGAGTGCAGGCCGTGGTCAAGGGTGGCGACCTCGACCACGCAGTCGGCCAGCCCGCGAAGCGATACCGTCAGCGCCGGGACATCGGTGCTCCAGTTGTCCGAGTCGGCAATGACGATCACATCGGCGGCCAGCGCGTCACGATGCGCGGCCAGCAGACGGCCCAGCGACGGCGAACCGGATTCCTCCTCGCCTTCCACAAACACCGTCACCCCGACCGGAGGCGAGCCGCCGTGTGCCCGAAACGCCGCCAAATGCGTTGCGATACCCGCCTTGTCGTCGGCGCTGCCGCGCCCGTAGAGTCGGCCGTCGCGTTCGGTCGGGTCGAATGGCGGCGACATCCACTGGGCAGGATCGCCCTCGGGTTGCACGTCGTGGTGGGCGTACAGCAGCACGGTGGGCGCTCCCGGCGGCGCGGGATGCCGTGCGATGACCGCGGGAGCACCGTCCTCGCTGACGATCTGCACGTCGTGAAAACCCGCCTGCGACAACAGATCCGCCGTGGCCTGGGCGCTGCGATGCACCTGGTCGCGGCGGGCCGGGTCGGCCCATACCGACTGGATGCGCACCAGATTCTCCAGATCGTCGCGCACCGATGGCAGCACCTCCCGCACCCGTTCGACCAGATCGCTCATGGTCACGAGGCTAGCGGTAACGCCCGACGTGGGAGGCGGCGCGTTACGGCAGTTCCAGGATGGCCACGGCGGCCGCGGTGTCGGCTTCGTGCGTCAATGACACGTGGATCGTCACGTCCTTCAGGTGTTCGGCGATGGCCCCGGTCAACCGGACCCGCGGCCGTCCCCACATGTCGGTGATCACCTCGATGTCGCGGTGGATGTCTTCGCGCAGCACCGGCCGCTGGGAAAACCGCGACCCGGACCAGGCCTTGATCACCGCCTCCTTGGCCGCCCACCGCGCCGCCAGGTGGCGTGCCGCCGACGAACTCTTGTCCGAGGCATCCCGTCGCTCACCGGGCGTGAACGTTTCGGCGAAGACCGTTCCGGGCTGGTCGACCTGCTCGGCGAACTCAGTAATGGAGACAAGGTCTATCCCCACTCCGACGATGCTCATTGGCTGCCGCTCCTCCTCATCTGCATCGTCGCCGGCGGGGCTCACGAATTGCGAACCTAGCGGATGCTCACTGAAGGTAGACGTCGTCCTCGCCCAACCGCGCCTCCGGGTCGAGCAGCATCGCCGCTTCCTGCCGCTTCTCCGGCACCTCGTGATCGAACCGACGGTCCGCCGGCCGCTCGTACATCGGGCGGCCGCCGGCGATCGCCGAGGCCAGCCGGCGTTGCCCGGCCAGCAGACGAGCGTCGGCCCGTCGCTGGTAATCGGCGCGCTGCTCGGCATCCAGCGTGGCCAGGAAGGCCTCCGGATGGACCAGCGCGACCAGACCGGACACGTGGCCGAACCCGAGGCTGGTCACCAGCCCCGCCTTCAGCGGGAACTTTTCGCCCAGCCGCAGCGTGTCGCGGACCCAGACGAAGTGCGCGGAGCTCGCGAGTTCGTCGTCGACGCAATCCAGGCTGCGGTTGGGCGGGATCACCCCGTCGCGCAGGATCTGGCACAGCCCCATCATCTGGAAGACCGCCGCGCCGCCCTTGGCGTGCCCGGTGAGATTCTTCTGCGACACGATGAACAGCGGCGCGCCGTCCGAGCGGCCGAGCGAATCGGCCAGCCGCTCATGCAGTTCGGTCTCGTTGGGATCGTTGGCGAGCGTTGAGGTGTCGTGCTTGGAGATCACCGCGACGTCGTCGGCGCCGACGCCCAGCTTGGCCAGCGACCGGGCCAGCGCGGAGTCCTTGCCCCCACGCCCGGCGCCCAGCGCGCCCAGGCCCGGGGCCGGGATCGACGTGTGCACACCGTCGGCGAACGACTGCGCGTAGCCAACAACCGCGAGCACCGGCAGACCCATCTTGACCGCGAGATCCCCGCGGGCCAGCAGAATCGTGCCGCCGCCCTGGGCTTCCAGGAAGCCGAGCCGGCGCCGGTCGTTGGGCCGGGAGAACCGTGCGTCGCTGATGCCCCTGCCGCGCATCATGCTCGTGTCGGCGGTGGCGGCCATGTCACCGAAGCCGATGATGGCCTCCAGCGTCAGGTCGTCGAAGCCGCCCGCAACCACCAACTCGGCCTTGCCGAGGCGGATCTTGTCGACGCCCTCCTCGACGGAGACCGCCGCGGTGGCGCACGCCCCGACCGGGTGGATCATCGCGCCGTAACTGCCGATGTAGGACTGAACCACATGTGCGGCAACAACATTCGGCAGCACTTCCTGCAAGATGTCGTTCGGCTTGGTCCGGCCGAGTAGGTTGCCGTGATACATCGTCTGCATCGACGTCATGCCGCCCATGCCGGTGCCCTGAGTGCTGGCTACCAACCCCGGGTGCACCCATCGCATCAGCTCGGTCGGGGTGAAACCCGACGACAGGAATGCGTCGACGGTCGCGACGATGTTCCACAGCGCCACCCGGTCGACCGAGTTGGCCATGTCCTGGCTGATGCCGAACACGGTCGGGTCAAACCCGGTGGGGATCTGCGCGCCGACGGTCCGCGACAGCTTGGCCTTGCGCGGCACGCGAATCTCGGTGCCCGCCTTGCGGGTAACCTGCCAGTCGCTGGAATCGGGGACCGGCCGGACCACCGTGTGCTCGGTGTCGAACTGGGCGAACCCGCGGGCGTCGGCCTCCGAGGAGACGACGAACGTGAAGTCCTTGTCCAGGAACACGCTGACCAGCACCGGCGATGCGTGGTCAGGGTCGATCGCGCCATCATCGACGAATTCACGGATGCCGACGCGTTCGACCACGACGTCGTGGTAGCGCTCGACCAGCTCGGCCTCGTCGATCAGGTCACCCGATGCGGTGTCATACCAGCCCGGCGTCGGGTCGTCCTCCCACTTGATCAACCCGGTGGTCCACGCCAGCTCGAGCACACCGGCGGCCGACAGTTCGTTGTCGACCTCCATCTCGAAGCGCGTCCGCGACGAACCGTACGGGCCGAGTTCGGCACCGCCGACGATGACGACCAACTCGGAAGGGTCGACGTCGAGGTGGTTCCACACCGGCGGCGGGGCCGGGGTGAAGCCGCGCGGCGGCGACGGCAACGCGGCCACTGTTCCCCGGTTTCCCCGCCGCTCGGTGTCGTCGTCGGTGGCAGCTTCGGCGGTGATCTCCTCACGCGCCTTGGCGGCCAGTTCGGCCATATCCAACTTGGCGTCCCCGAGCCCGCCGGTGAAGTCCACCTTGATCGGTGCGGTGGCCGCAGCCGCCTTCGACTCGATGTCGCAGAGCCCGAGCAGGAGATCGGCCATCTCGTCGGTGGAATACGTTGTCACTCCGGCTTCTTCGACGGCGCTGACGATCGCGTCGTTGTGCCCCATCAGCCCTGTGCCGCGGGTCCAGCCGATCAACGCGTGCGCCAGACTGACTCGCTGCGCCCACGACGACTCGGCCCCCCACCGGGTGACCACCGCATCCAGCGCCGACTTGGCTTCACCGTAGGCGCCGTCGCCGCCGAACATGCCGCGGTTGGGCGAGCCGGGCAGCACCACGTGCAGCCGCGAGGCGATGTCGCGTTCGGCGCCGATTCTGGACAGACCGCCGATCAGTCGCTGCACCGCCCACAGCAACACCTTCATTTCCATCTCCGAGCGCGAACCGGCTTCGGACAGATCGCCGACCACCCGCGGCGCCGCGAACGGGAACAGCAGTGTCGGGGTCTGCGCGTCTTTGATGTGAATCGACTGCGGGCCAAGGCTTTCCGTCTGCTCGTTGCCGATCCATTCGGCGAGCGCGTCGATGTCGGAGTAGGACGCCATGTTGGCCGCCACCACCCACAAGGAAGCGCCGAAGCGGGCGTGGTCGCGGTAGAGCGTCCGGTAGAAGGCCAGCCGCTCGTCATCGAGCTTGGACGTCGTCGCGATGACGGTGGCACCGCCGTCGAGTAGTCGTCCGACCACTGATGCGGCGATCGAGCCCTTCGATGCACCGGTGACCACCGCGACCTCGTCGCAGTAATGGCCGTTCGCGGGGTTCTCGGCGCCGGCAGCGATCCGGCCGTACAGCGACGCGTGGATCTGACGCCCGGCTGCTAGCGCCTTGCCCTGCCACCAGGTGGCCTGAGTCGCCACCACATGGCCGGCGCCCTCGAAACGCTCCGACAGCCGCGCCCAGTCGGCGTTGGCCTCGTCGTCGTCGATCAGCCAGAGCTTGACCAGGTCTTCGCGAGCGCTGGCCCACCGATCGTCGAACACCACAGCCTTCTTGCCGTCGAACACCGGCGCAACCAGCCGGGGCCAGTCCGCGCCGAGTTCGGTGGTGATCAGGTCGATCAGCTCGGCATCGTTCGCGGTCGGCGGCACGTTGACCGGGTCGTTCAACCCCAGCTGTCCCAGCACCAGGCGGGCCGCTGACGCGAGCACGCCGTCGCGGCCGGTGATCTGCTCAGTGAACTCACCCAGCGCGGCCGCGTCGACGGTCGCACCGCCGCCGCCACCGGTCGACGGCAGCGCCACCGCGATCCCGCGGCGTGCGGCCACCGCCGCGACCGCGGCGTCGATGGCGGTGTCGACGGCGGCGGCGTCAGCCAGGGCGCCCTCGTGCAGGTTCCCCATTGCGCCGCCACGGACGCTGGTGCCCTCGCGGGTCCCGAGTGCGACCTCGACCGTGACGTGTTTGACCCATCCTTGGCCCAGCTCCCAGGTCTTCGTCACCCGCTCTGCGATCGCCGCAGGCCGCTTACCGGACGGACCCAGAACCGTGCGCAGCTGGTCGTTGATCGCGTCGGAAAGCACTGGGCCGTAAGGCTTGTAAGTACGCGCCAGCTTTGTGACCTGAGCCCGCAGCCCGGCCAGGTCGGCTTCGGCGGCGCCGTCGATAGCGCCCAGATTCAGCTCGGAACCCAGGTCAACCAGCAACTGGTTACGCCGTGACGATGCGCCGTCGGTGATGGACTCGATGGAGTCCAACTGCTCGATCTGGTCGATGCGCATCTTGGCCGACAACGCGATCAGCGCCAGAGTCGCGTCGGCGGCGTCGAACGAAATGTCATCGGGCCTTGGAGCGCCGGACGGAGCTACGGCTGGAGCCGGAGCGACGGCCGGGGTGACATCAGGGCTCGGCGCGCCGTCCGACGCGGCAGCGTCGGAATCGTCAACCTCGTCGAGTTCGGGCTCGGGGTCGGTGTCGGTGGCGAACAGCACCGCCGCGTCGCGCTCGGCGTTGAGCACTTCCACTGTGCTGTGGGCATATTCAGGCAGCTTGAGGGTGTTGGTGGCCAGGCCCGCGACGGTCGGCGACGACTTCACGCCGATCTCGACGAACCGCTCCACACCCAGTCCGCCTGCCGCCACCTCGGTGAACAGCAGGTCCTGGGTTTCGATCCAGCGCACCGGGCTGGCGAACTGCCAGGCCAACAGCTCAATGACGACTGTCCGCGCCATCTCACGCGGCCGTTCAGCAAGCCAGGTGTCGTAGTCGGCGAGGATCTCGTCGAGCGGCTCGGCCGGCACCAGATCGCGGATCTCCTGGATGAAATCGCGGTCGAGGGTGAAGGGCCGCGGCACCAGGTTGGGGATGTAGCGTCCGATGATCAGATCAGGATCCGTGTCGCGCGGCATGACCCGCTCCAGTGACCGGCGGAAATCGGCCACACCGACTCGCAGCACCCGCGAGTGGAACGGCACGTCGATGCCCGGCACCAGGATGAACGAGCGTCGACCACCGGAGAGCTCACGGCGCCGCTCCACCTCAGCTTCCAGTGCCTCCAGCCCGTGCACCGTGCCGGCGATCGCGTACTGCGAGCCGCGCAGGTTGAAGTTCACGATCTCCAGAAACTCTCCGGTACGCGCCGAAATCTCCTGGACGAACCCCGGCACGTCGGCGTCGTCGAGATCGATCTGCGACGGGCGGATCGCCGCCAGCCGGTAGTTCGAGCGCCCCAGCTCGTCACGCGGCACAATGTCATGCATTTTGGAGCCGCGGTGAAACACCGTCTCCAGCAACCCTTCCAGCTCGTAAATGCCCGTCACGCAGGCCAGCGCGGTGTACTCGCCGACGGAGTGGCCGCAGGCGATGGCGCCTTCCACAAAGGCGCCCTGCTCCCGCATCTCGGCGACTTGAGCCGCCGCCACCGTCGCCATGGCGACCTGGGTGAACTGAGTCAGGTAGAGCACGCCCTCGGGGTGGTGGTAGTGCACGCCGCTGGCGATGAGGCTGGTCGGGTTGTCGCGCACCACGTGCAGCACGGAGAAGCCCAGCGTGTCGCGGGTGAACTTGTCCGCGGAGTCCCACACTTTGCGGGCGGCCTTGGAGCGGGCCCGGACTTCCATGCCCATGCCCTTGTGCTGAATGCCCTGGCCGGGGAAAGCATAGACCGTCTTGGGCGCGGCCAGCCGCGCCGTCGCCGACATCACCAGGTCTGAGCCGATCCGGGCAGCGACCTCCAAAACCTCTGCACCCTGGTCGATTCCGACCCGATCGACGCGGAAGTCCACCTCGTCACCGGGACGCACCATGCCCAGGAAGCGGGCCGTCCAGCCGATCAGCCGGGCCGGGGGCCGGGCCTGGCCGTCGGTGGCGGTCACCACATGTTGTGCCGCAGCCGACAACCACATTCCATGCACGATCGGCGATTCCAGACCGGCCAGCAGTGCGGCGGCCCGATCGGTGTGAATCGGGTTGTGATCGCCGGACACCATCGCGAACGGCCGCATGTCGACCGGCGCGGTAAGCGTGGCGTCCCGCCTGCGGCGCCGCGGGGTGTCGGTGGCGTTCTCGGACACCGCGCCACCGGCCCGCAGTGGGTCGGTCAACTCGCCGGCGCCGGTGCGGCCGCGAATCGCGAACCGCTCGGCCATGGTGGCAAGCACCGTGCGGTCCGCTGCGGCAACCGTCACCGAGATCGGGACAACTCTGCCGACCTCGGTATCGGTGGCCACCGAAGCCGTTGCGGTGACCGTCAATTCGGCCGGCACGGTGGGCAGTGCGGCGACCAGGTGAGCGGCATGGTCCAAATGCACCAGGCTCAGCAAGCCTTCTACGACCGGGACACCCGCGCCGGTGACCGCGGAACCGATGGCCGCGAAAACCGCGGGCCAGCACCGACCGACCAGAGCATCGGGCACCGTCGTCAAGGTCGGCGCCAACGGCTCGCCGAAGATCGCAGTGACCCCGGTGTGATCGGCCACCCGCTCGGGGTCCCACTGCACGGTCACGGTGGCTGTCCCGTTGTGCACCCGCGGCAGCGTCTCCGGGCTGTCGGCGCCGGCGGCGATCGCGAGCACCGAACGCATGGCCTCGATCGCGTCTTTGGTGCGGATCACCGGAATTCCGCCGTCAATTGTGCTGGCGGGCAAGCTGAATCGGATATCGATCCAGACGTCGGCGATCGGCACACTCAAGACGACCTGGTCGCCGTCGGTTTGCAGACGCGCCCCGGTGGACGAGTGAGTGGCTCGTGGCTCGTCGGATCCGTGTTGCACCTGCCAATCACCGGGATCCGCGATGCGGTGCACCGGGTTGGTGGCGGTGCGGCCGGCCCACAGCACATCTGGCGCGTCGAGCACGGTGGCCAGCGGCCCGCACACATCAATGCGACCCTGCCGCCGCGCGGTGACCGGCGTCGGCGTCGCCCCGGTCGAGAGCACCTCGTCGATCGCGGCTTGCTCGAAGCGGTCCAGCAGCTCGCCGACGGGTTCGTCGAGCCGGGTGATGCCGGCCACCGCCGAGGTGCCGGGGATGATGCACACTTGGTCGGCGTCGTAGCGGGCGTCGTGCGCCTGCCACAGCGAATCGCTTCGCCACCAACGGCGTACGTCCTTGTCGATCACTGGCACGAAGTTGACCGGCTTGCCCAGCGTCTTGCACAACGTGACGAAGAACGGAACATCGGCCGGGTGCAGCTGCACTGTTTCGGCGTCCGGGTAGCGGGCCAGCAGCGCGGCGATGGCCTCGTCGGGATTCTCCAGCAGTGCGCCTCGTCGCTGAATAGCGTCTCGATCGGCCCGGAGTCCAGCGGGTGCAGCCGCGCCTCGGCGCGTTGCAGCATCTGCTCGAACCGCTCCCGCCACGTGTCGGCCAGCCACGGGCTGCCCGGCGCGGCGGTGTCGGCGGTGGAATTGCCGTCACCGATGGCCAGCTCGACATAACGCTGCAACCACTGCAGGTAGGTCATCTCGCCGAAGTCGCCGAAGTATGGCTTGGCGGTGTTGGCCATCGCGGCGATGATCTCGTCGCGACGCGTCGGCGACGGCCTCGGCGTCTCCGGCGACCTCGTCGAGCAAACGGCCACAGCGGGAGGCGGCGTTGTCGATCTCGTGGATGTCGGCGCCGAGCTGACTGCGGCTGGAAGCCATGCCGCCCTGGGCTTTTCCGGCGCTGATCCACTGGTCGGTGCCCTGCGTCTCGACCAGCATCCGCTTGACCGACGGCGACGTGGTGGCCTCGAGCGTCGCCATGGCCGCGGTCCCAACCAGAATGCCGTCGACGGGCATCAGCGGGAAGCCGTAGGCCTCGGCCCAGCGCCCGGACAGGTATTCGGCCGCCCGCTCGGGAGTACCGACGCCACCGCCGACGCAGACCGTGATGTTGGATCGCGAGCGCAATTCCGAGTACGTGGCCAGCAGCAGATCGTCGAGGTCTTCCCAGGAATGGTGGCCGCCGGCTCGTCCGCCCTCGACGTGCATGATGACCGGCTTGGTCGGCACTTCGGTGGCGATGCGGATGACCGAGCGGATCTGCTCGACGGTGCCCGGTTTGAACACCACGTGGGTGATGCCGACCTCGTTGAGCTCCTCGATCAGCTCGACGGCCTCTTCCAGCTCGGGGATGCCGGCACTGACGACAAGGCCGTCGATCGCCGCGCCGGACTGGCGGGCCTTCTGCACCAACCGTTTTCCGCCGACCTGTAACTTCCACAGGTACGGGTCGAGGAACAGCGCGTTGAACTGATAGGTGCGACCCGGCTCGAGCAACTCGGAGAGCTCCTCAACGCGGCCGTTGAAGATCGGTTCGGTGACCTGCCCGCCGCCGGCGAGCTCAGCCCAGTGCCCGGCGTTGGCCGCGGCGGCGACGATCTTCGCGTCGACGGTGGTCGGGGTCATCCCCGCCAGCAGGATCGGTGACCGGCCGGTCAGCCGGGTGAACTTCGTCGAGAGTTTGACCCGGCCGTCGGGCAGTCCGACCAACGACGGGGCGTAGCTCGACCATGGCCGGGCCACCTCGGGGACGGCGCCGACGGTGAACAGGTTGCGCTGGCCGCCGCGGGTCGCTGCGGGCACGATCCCGACGCCGAGCCCGCGGATCACCGGCGCGGTCAGGCGGGTCAGGATGTCGCCGGGGCCCAGGTCGAGAATCCAGCGGGCGCCTGCCTCGTGGACCCTGATCACCTCGTCGACCCAGTCGACCGGCTGGACGAGGATGGCCTCCGCCATCGCGCGGGCTAATCCGACATCGATGCCGACCTTCTCCGCCCAGTCACCGACGATGTCGATGCTGTCGGCGAGCCTCGGCGTGTGGAAGCCCACCTCGACCTGGACCGCGTCAAAGGCCGGCGCGAAGACGTCGCCGCCGCGGACCTTGTTTTTGCGGTCGGCTTCTTCCTTCTCCGAGATCTGCTTGCAGTACAGCTCGAAGCGGGACAGCTGCTCGGGGGTTCCGGTGATGACGACCGAGCGCCGGCCGTTGCGGATCGACAAGACGGGCGGCAGCACGGTGCGGACGTCTTGCGAGAAGTCTTCGAGTAGCCGGTAGATGCGCTCGGGGTCCGCATTGCTGATCGACACCATCGGTGAGCGATCGCCCAGAACGGAGATTCCTCGCCGGCGGGCCACCAGCGTGCCGGCGGCGCCGATCAGCTGCGCGAGGCGCCAGCAGCTCGATGTCGCGCTCCCCCGCTGCTTTCAGCGCCTCCACGGCCAAGGATGCCCTGCGAGTGCCCTATGACGGCCACCGGCGGGGTGGTCCTCAAGTCCATGCCCTGCCGCGCGAGGGTGCGCTCCGCGGCGATCTGGGTGAGCAGGACGCCGGGCAACGACACCGCGGCCGAGGTCAGTTGCTTGGTGGACGGAACCGGGTCCTCGGCAGCCAGGGCGCGTACCCAGCGCAACGGCTCGAAGCCGATGGGCCGCACGACGACGAGCTCGCTGGCAACCGGCTCGAGCAGCAGGTCCGCCTCGCCGACCAGCGTCGCCAGTTCGGATTCGATGCCCGCCGATGACACCAGCTCTTCCAGCGTCTCCAACCATGCGCCACCCTGCCCGCCGAACGCGACCGCGAAGGCCTCGCCGGCATTGAGTCGATCCACGAGAGCATGGGTGCCCTGGGCGGTATCCGCGGTATTCCCGTGGTCGTCAGCGGACACTCGATGGTGCTCATAGATCGTCACGTGCGCATCTCCCTAAAAGCGCTTGTCGCCTTGCGTGCCAGAGCCGCGCTGCCCTGTAGATGCCGTCCACATCCCGATGGAGCCCCTGTGCAACCGACCACGTCTCGACTGACCGGCTTCAGCGGGCCTAGCCCAGGGGGCTTCATCGGCTGCACTAAGAGTGTCATAAGAAATCCGTGGCGTTTCCTGGGCAAATTGGTTACTGGTGAGTTCTACGCGCGAGTAATGGTGGGCTGGGTAACACTCCGCTCAACGGCCGCCGGCGGAGTCCGTAGAACAAACCTGCTGGATGCAGGTGGTTACGGTCGAGTAGCTATAACTGCGCAGATCAAGGCAGTATTGTTATGCAATCGTTATCTGAGAAATTTCGCGCTTCATCGGGCGCCGCCGTTCCTCGACGTGGGAAGCCGCGGCGCGATGCCGGAGGAAATTCGGGCCGCCAGGCCGGACGAAAGGAGTTTGCTGGGAACTTACCCGCGGGTCAGCTCAGGCAGCCCACTGGCCGAATTGCGGCTTGCAGATGTTGTTGATGTCGACCCCGACGCCGCCGACGTTGCGCTTGTCGATCTCGACCTGATGCAGATGCGCGGCGGGATGAGTACGGCCCCCGGGCGAGCCCCAGTTGTGCTGCCAAAAGTAAGAGCCCAGGCCGTCTTGCAGCGCCCACTCGATTGTTTTGGAGTTGCCGTAGACGCCGGTCCGCTGATGGCCGATCACCGACTCCCAGCCGCGCAGATAGGGCGCGACCTGCTGCTTGTACTGCTCGTAGGACGGGTCGTCGTCGATCGAGGCGTAGATGGGCACGTTGGCGGGGCCACCGGCGGCGGTATGCAGCTGCCACCCGCGCCTGGCATGCGTGACGCCCGCGCTTTGACCGCCCAGCCAGTCGGCGGAGGCTTCCTTCCCGTACTGGTAACAGGACACGATCTTGAGACCATTCTGGTGAGGTCGCGCGCTTCATCGATTTGCATTGGCTTGCCCAGCATCCAGGCGCCCCCGGGCCGACGATCGGACACGTACCGGATGGATCCCAGCGGCGCCGGCCGCCCTGATCTGGCTGGCGGGTATCACCCCGGCCGCGTAGTCCAGCAGACGCCCAGGCCATCCGCGGACGCCGACGGGGCACACAGCGACCCCGCCGCTTCACCGAGCGCGATCAGGGCTGGTGTTGCGGCCGCGAATCTTGAGCAATTCGCGCCGAGACATTGACACGTGTCACAGAGTACGACAAATGCACCAATTACCACATCAACGCCACTGGTCACATCTGTATCAAGGTCGGCCGATGGCTGATTCCGCGCTGTTGACTACCGCGGCCGCCGTGCGCCGATGCCCGAGCAATTCGAAACTGGCGACCACCACCGCCGGCGCTGCAATGACATCGGACGGAGCCGATGCGCAGGGGCCCGCGCTGGTCTGGTGGCTTCCATGTTCGCTCACTCGGACATTCTCACTCGTTCCACGTGAGGTGCGCCCGGCAACACTGCAACCGTGGTTTCCGCGGCAGTCTGTACGATCCTCCCCATGCCGCTGGTCGATGGAGCGACGGCAGCCGGGTTCAGTATTGTTCGGCTGCTCGAGCACGGGAGTTCGGCGAGCTTTATGTGGCCGAGCACCCGAGGCTTGCCGCGCCTTAGGCGCCTCAACTGATCTGTCCGGCCGAGTTTCAGCCGATCTGGATTACCGATAAAGGTTCAAGCAGGAATCCGACCTGGCAGCAGAGCTGTGGCACCCGAACATCCTCGGACTCACCGACCGAGGCGAGTTCGAGGGCCAGCTGTGGCTTTCCAGGTACTACGTCGATGGCTCCGACACAGCCCAGCTTGCTCGGCGACATCTATCCCGACGGCATGCCGCCGAACTGGTGATAGAGATCGTCGTCCGCGGTCGCCGACGCCTTGGACTACGCCCACGAACACGGGGTGCTGCACCGCTTCGTGAACCCCGGCAACATTCTGGTCAGCAACTCGCAATCCGACATACGACGAATTTGCCTTGGCGGGCTTTGGTTAGCGCGCCCCCTCGGCGACACCAATACTTTGACCCGCGCCAACGTGATTATCGGCACGGCGAGCTATACAGCGCCGGAACAGTTGATGGATGACTCAATCGATGGCCGGACTGACCAATATGCATTGGCGGGCTGCGCTTTTCATCTCCTGACCGGATCGCCACCGTTCGCGCACTTCAACCCCGCGGTGATGATCAGTAAGCACCTCAACGAACGACCGCCGCGGCCAAGTGATATCAGACCGGACCTGACCGACTTCGACGCGATCTTTGGCCGCGCACTTGAGAAAAACCCCATTGACAGATTCCGGCGGTGTCGAGACTTCGCCAAAGCGCTCGAGTCGACCGGCGGTACCAGGTCACACATCCGTGGTGCGTCCATTTTCCGTGATGCGCCCGATCGCCACGATACTGCGACGACGGCCTTGCTCGCGGCGCCAGAGCCCGACACTGCGGCACCGACCAAGCCAGCGGCACACGCTGCGTCCGACAGCGGAAGCCACGACGCCCTCGCTCCGCCAGATGTCTTGCCAGAAGCTGAGGTTCACGACGCCACCCCGTCCGTTGAACCCACTGTATCCGACGCTGTCGGTGACGACGCCGCGGCGAAAAGTCGCCGATTGCTGCACACGGCGGCGCTCGCCGGCACGATCATGGTTGTGGTGTTGGCGTGGTTCTTCGGGGTCAGAGCTCTGCGCTCGGCCTCTGAATCCAACGACACGCCAACCAGTGTCGACAACACGTCCGCCGAGTCGACGACCCCGCCAGCGCCCCCGCCGCCGGCGGTGATCGCCCCGCCGCCCGCACCCCCGGCGCCGATGGCTACTCCACAGCCCACCCTCACCGCGCCGGCACCGGCGACGACGACGACGAGCAGGCCTTCGACGCCCGTGACGACCCCTGCGCCGGCCAGCTCGTCGGCAGCGCAGACGACCGTGCCACCAACCACCCGGCCGCGTTCCACTCCGCCGACAACCACCCCGAGCGGTCTGGACACTCGGCCGGCGGTGGGCATGCCCTGCGGCCCGGATCAGACGGGCGCGTCAGCCGTCTCGAACTCGGGCGGTCCGGTGAGCTGTGTGGAAACGCCCGGCGGATCCGCCTGGGAACCCCCCGGAGGGTGACTGGCGGCGCACGCGCTCTTCCGCCTTCAGCCGACCTCGATTACCTCTTGTGATTGGCAAATAGGGCACTTGGCGCTGGGTGCGCGGAGTGTCCAGTTTCTGTTCAACTCGGAGAAAGGACATGCATCATGCCACTCGCTCGAATCGACCTCATCGAGGGTAAATCGGCGGAATACCGCCGAACGATCGCAGATGTCGTGTACGACAAGATGATCGAGTGTCTGGGAGTGCCCGAGGATCGTTTTCAGACCATTACCGAACACAAGGCGGAGAACTTCCTCTTCGACCCCGACTATCTCAGTCTCTATCGGTCCGAAAACTGCATCTTCATTCAGCTGATCTTCCTCGACGTTGCGAGCCCTGAACAGAAGGTCGCGTTCTACAAAGCTGTCGTCGACCAGTTGCACGAGAAGCTGCAGGTGCGGCCGGAGGACGTCTTCTTCAACCTCATCACAGTTCAACCAGCAGACTGGTCCATGGGCAACGGGCAAGCCACCTACATCAATGGGGTGCCGACTGACCGTCTCGATCCCAACTCGGTCGAGGGCTGACCTGCTTGGCACCGGCAACAAGCATCTCGCGTCTTTGCTAAGTTAATAAAGTTACCGCCAAAGGCGACTGTGACGACGGTGGAGGACCGCTGATGGAACGTGACCAACTCATCGACCTGACCCGACGTGCCGTCAAGCTGGCACGCGACAAAACCACCGATCTCGCGCCGGCTGAGTACGCGGTCGCGGCCAGCGAGTACACGTCGATCGAGCGCCACGAGCGAGACGTAGCGATGCTGATGACCAGCCCGCAGTTGGTTGGTTATGTATCCGAACTACCGGAGCCGGGGTCCTACTGCACCAAATCAGTCATGGGGCGATCGGTGCTGCTGACCAGAACTTCCGACGGTTCGGTCAAGGCATTCAACAACATCTGCTTGCATCGACAATCGGAAGTGGTCACCGGTTGCGGCACGGCGAAACGGTTCACCTGCCCCTACCACGCATGGACATACGACAACACCGGGCGGTTGGTGGGGCTGCCCGGTCGGGAAGGCTTCCCGGGCGTGCAAGTGCGCTCCGACGGCCTGACTGAGCTACCCGCTGCTGAATTCGCCGGATTCCTCTGGGTGGCAATCGATCCCGAGGCCACACTGGATGTCGCAACACACTTGGGTCCGCTCGCCGAGGAACTCGACTCTTGGGGCATCGGGCGGTGGGCGCCGCTGGGCGAGAAGGTCCTCAACTCGCCCATCAACTGGAAACTGGCGGTCGACACGTTCTCGGAGAACTACCACTTCGCCACCGTCCACCGCGACACCTTCGCAACGATCGCGCGCAGCAACTGCACCGTGTTCGATTCCTTCGGGCCACACCACCGGTTGATCTTTCCGCTGAACTCCATCCTCGAACTGGAGAATGTTCCTGAAGACCAGTGGAACCCGTTCCACAACATGGTGGTGATCTACGCACTGTTTCCGAACATCGTGCTGTCGGTGACCATCGCCAACGGAGAGCTGTTCCGGATCTACCCTGCCGACAAACCGGGCAGATCCATTACCGTCCATCAGAATTCGACCCCGCTGGACACCTCCGATGAATCGGTGGCCGCCGGCGCGCAGGCCGTCTTCGACTATGCCCATGCCACCGTGCGCGACGAAGACTACCGGCTCGTGGCGGGCCTACAAACCAACCTCGAGTCCGGCGCCCGAGATCACCTATTGTTCGGCCGCAACGAACCGGGCCTCCAGCACCGGCACCTGTCCTGGGCGTCCTGGCGCCCGGCGACGGCGTCAGCCATCGACCGATAGCGCCTCGGTCAGGGCTTCGACCACGTCGCGGCAATGTGTACGGTCCGGAGGCAGCCCTGTGAGTATGGCCTGCAACACCTTTCGCGCTTCTGAACGGTCACCCGAAGCGACGAGTGGCCGCACCTGATCGACCACCTGCTGCTCGGCCGGGCTGAGATCCTCGACGGCGGCCGCCAGCACATCGATCAGCTCCCAATCCCGGTAAAGCGCCAGCGAGCGCTCGTAGAACGCGAAGCCGGTCACCGGTTCTCCTCGCATCGTCCCGCGGTAGCGATACGGCCCTTCCATGTACTCGATCGGCAGGCCGTGCGCCGGTGCCGCAACCAGAGGCTCTCCGGAAAGATCCAGTTGCAAACTGGGACAGCGCAGCCGGTGACGGTCAGGCATGAACCGGGCCGAAGCCAGCGGCTTCAGCAGTGGCCGGATCGCGTCGGGCCATCGCACGTAGCTGCTCACCGTGACCTCGACGTCGTCGGCGCACTCCGGAGCCATCGCCGGATCGGGGTAACTTACCGTAACACCCGTAAATGGTTGCAGCGCATTGCCGTCCGTCCGGTCGAACTGCCGCCAGATGCTCATGTCGACGCCGTTGTCCAGGGTGATCGTGCGCCATTCGTGCGATCTCGCGCGCGGGTCTCCCCCGGTTCCCCCGCCGCCGACGTACTTGGGAAACCACTGCCGATCGACGTGTCCTGCGCTACCGGTGACATCTTCACTCAGCTCACCCCAGCGCAGCGTCCCGCTCATCGCCATCCCGGTCTGGAAATACGAATAGGTGTCGGGCTGGCCGAAGCAAGTGATCTTGCCGTTGCACGCGTCCGCGCCGACGGGTACCGGCGCACGGGTTGGCGTGACGGTCACATCCAATTCCATCGACTGGCCGCCCTGATCGACGCCGCGCAGGCTGACGCGGTAGGTATAGGGCCGCAGGTCCCCCGCGTTGTCGCGGCAGGTCGTCCACGCCACCGGCCCGGCGCTGCTTTCGTAGCGGATGTCGAGGTATCCGTCGGTCATGGACATCTTCGGTCGCGCATCCGGCTGCATGTTCTCCGGCGGCATGTCGTAATCGGTGTAGGTGCCGTAATCGCCCGTATCGCAATCGAATAGCGACATCGTGTAGAAATCGGCGACCACCGTCCCGCCCGGGCGGTTCTTGTTGAAGATGGTCAGGAAGGCAAACGAGCGGCCCGTGGCGCCGGTCAGCTCGCCGGCGATGAACCAGGTGTCGGACTCCTGGTCGGCATGTTCGCCTTCGGCCGCGGGGAAATCCAGCGCGCTGTCGTTGTGCACCAGCCGGAACGGATATTTGCGCCAATCGGTGTCCATGTCACCCCTCGGGGGTTTCGATCGCGTCGTATTTGTCGGCGCCCAGGAACTCACGCACCTTCTCGATGTGGTCGTCGGCGCCCAGCTCGAGCGTTTCGGCCGCCAGCCCGTAGTCGATGATCGCGACGGCCGCCTGGGCAAGGTGCTTGGAAAACGCCCGCTTGGTGGTCTGCAATGCGCGTGCCGGCTGGGCCGCCAGCCGCGCAGCCAGCTGCAGGGCCTCATCCATCAGTGTGTCGGCAGTGGTGACGCGATTGGCCAGGCCCAGATCGACGGCCAGCTCAGCCGGGATCCGTTCACCTGTGTAGACGTACTCCTTGGCGCGGATGAGGCTGGTCATGTAGGGCCACAGCAATGCCCCACCGTCGCCGGCGGTCAGACCGATCGACACATGGGGATCGCACAGATAGCTGCGCTCGGACATCAGGACCAAATCGCAACACAGCGCCAGCGACGCGCCCAGCCCGATGGCCGGGCCGTTCACCGCAGCCACCACCGGCAGCCGGAAGTTGATCATCGCGTGCAGGATGTCCGCCGCCTGCGCGGAGACGTCATAACGGTATTCAAGCGAACGATGCTGAGCTTTCAGGAACGCGAAATCGCCTCCGCCACTGAAGGTTTTCCCGGCTCCGGTGAGGACGACGCAGCGGGCGCCGGCGTCACGTTCCAGGTCGCGCCAGACGTCCAGCAGCTTGTGGTGCAAGGTGGCGTTGACGACGTTGAGAGCGTCGGGGCGGTTGATCGTGACGATTCGGACGGCGCCGTCCGCTGTCACCTGAAGTTCGTCGCTCACGTCGCCTTCACTGTTGCCCCGCGCCACTGCCAGGCTTCCGGCTTTTTTGCTATGTTAGCATCAATAGCGAAGTTGCCGTCGCCTTTTCAGAGGTGGTGCCCACATGACGGAATCCCTTAACCACCGTTGCTACAACCAGCTTTTCGTCGGGGGACACTGGCGCAAGCCGTCCACTGATCAGCGCCTGACGGTCATCTCCCCACACTCCGAAAAGCCCATCGGCGACGTTCCCGCTGCAGCTCCCGCGGACGTCGACGCCGCGGTCACCGCCGCGCGACATGCCTTCGACCACGGACCGTGGCCCCGACTGGACCCGCACGAACGTATGCGCAAGGTCGAAGAGCTCGCGACGATCTATTCCGGCCACCTCGACGAGATGGCCGATTTGATCACCGACGAGATGGGGTCTCCGCGCAGTTTCAGCCGGCTGGGCCAGGCAGCGGCGGCGGTGTCGATGATGTATCTCACCCTGGCGGTCGCCCGCGACTTTCCCTGGGCCGAGCGCCGCAACGGTGTTCTCGGCGAAGTGCACTTACGCCGCGCCCCGGTCGGCGTGGTCGCAGCGATCGTGCCCTGGAACGTGCCGCAGTTCTTGATCATGCCCAAGCTGATTCCCGCCCTGATCGCGGGCTGCACGGTCATCGTCAAACCCGCACCCGAAACACCTTTGGACGCTTTGTGGTTGGCCGAAATGATCGAGCAGCTGGACTTGCCCGACGGGGTGGTGTCCATACTTCCCGGCGGCACGGATGTCGGTGAGGCGCTGGTACGCCATCCCGGTGTGGACAAGATCTCCTTCACCGGGTCGAGTGCGGTGGGACGCCGAATCGCCACGCTGTGCGGCGAGCAATTCAAGCGGGTAAGTCTGGAACTCGGCGGCAAATCTGCGGCGATCATTCTCGACGATGCCGACATCGACAAGACGGTCAAGGAGCTGAAGTCCGCAAGCCTGATGAACAACGGCCAGGCCTGCGTCGCGCAGACCCGCATCCTGGTCAGCGAACGGCGTCGCGACGAGGTCGTCGACGCGCTGGCCGGCATGATGTCGGGCCTGCGGGTCGGCGATCCGGCCGACGAGGCGACCGATGTCGGGCCGCTGGTCGCCCAGCGGCAGCAAGCCCGGGTCCAGGACTACATCCGGTCCGGGGTCAAGGAGGGCGCCCGCATGGTCCTGGGCGGCGAGGACCCGCCGCATGACCAGGGTTGGTACGTGCGGCCGACGTTGTTCGCCGACGTGACCAACGACATGCGTATCGCGCGCGAGGAGATATTCGGCCCCGTGCTGAGCGTGCTGACCTACCGCGACGAAGAAGACGCGATCCGCATCGCCAACGACAGCGACTACGGTTTGGCCGGATCGGTGTGGACCGCCGACATCGCGCACGGCCTCGAGGTCGCCGCGAGCGTGCGGGCAGGCACCTACGGCATCAATATGTACACACTCGACATCGGTAGTCCGTTCGGCGGTTTCAAGCAATCGGGCATCGGCCGCGAATTCGGCCCGGAGGGCCTGCACGAGTATGTCGAGCTGCAGTCGGTCATAAGCAAAGGCGCGATGCCGCCGTTGCCCGGTTAGGCATCCGCCGGTTGCCCGAGCTGGGATTGCGACCAAGCCGGCCAAGCACTTTCAATTGAAACGCGCGGCCACCCGGAACATCTTCGGCTCTGATCACACGCCCGACGCGGCTATCGAGATCGAGAAACGTTTCGATCGTCGTTGTGAAGCGCAGTAGCACAATGGATTCGTTAACCTACAGACTCAAGCATGAAGGCATGCCGACGTCGAAGCGGCATCGAAATCGCGTCGATGCCGTCCTAGCTATGCTGTGAGGATGCGCGCGCTGATCGAGCCGCACTTCGACTCTGCAGCCCTGCTAACGATCGATGTTCAAGTGGACACCCTCGATGGCGGGCCGCTAGAGATCCCTGGAACATCGACAGCCGTACCCAGGATCACCAGCCTGTGTCAGGCATTCCGCCGCGCTGGCCGGCCGATCGTGCACATCGTCCGGATCTACCGGGCTGACGGAACCAACGCCGAGCCGGTGCGTATGGACCTCGTCACCGGCCCAACCCCGGTGCTGCGTTCAGGCACCCCCGGACGACTCTTGGCGCCAGGCCTAGCACCTGACCCGGCCGCACAATTCGACGATGAACTGCTGCTCTCGGGGCGAGCTCAGCAGCTGGGCGAGCGCGAGATCATCCTCTACAAGCCCCGGTGGGGCGCCTTCTTCGGCACCAGGCTCGACGACTATCTCCGCGAGAATCATGTCAACACGGTGGTGGTCGCCGGATGCAACTACCCAAACTGTCCACGCACGTCCATCTACGAAGCCAGTGAGCGCGACTATCGGGTAGTCCTGGTCGAGGATGCTGTATCCGGGCTCTACGAGCGCGGCCGCGCCGAGATGACCAACATCGGCGTGACATTGTGCCGAACCGAGTCGGTGATCGCGGGCCTCGGCAAGACGACAAGCGACACAGCCAGACAGCAGTAACGTCGAGTCGTCGGCGATCTCAGCGATGTTCGGCGAGCTGCAGGGTGAGCTCGACCGGGCAGCACAGCTCACCGCGCTGGTTGGTTACCTCGATCTGCAGGTCGAGCAGATAACGCGGCGGGTCGACGGTGCTGTCACGGCGCTTGGCGACAACGCGTCCTCGGCCCACCATCGTGTCGCCGGCGTAGATCGAGCCCGTCAGCCTCATCTTCCGACGCACCACCCGGCTCTCCGGCCCGGCCCAATCGGTCGCGATACGGTCGGCGAAACCGGCGAGGTGCATGGTGTTGACGAAAATCGTTGGATGACCTTGGCTTTCGGCGTAGACGGGGCTGAAGTGGCCCGGAAAGTAATCCCATGTTGACCCGGAGTTCATCACCACTCGCTGATAGCTGATCTCATCGCGTACCTCGGGTAATTCCATCGGCACGCTGATCTCATCCCAGGCGATCATGCGCCGCTCCTCCTCATCGCTTCGTCCCCCGCAAGCGGGAGGTGCCCCCACTGCATCGTCGCCGGCGCGCGATCACGCGGACCTCGTGGGGGTGAAGCGGAACAAGGTGTTCCGGTTTGTGGCCACCACCGCGCCATCTTGGCGCGTGAAGGTGTCCATGGTCTCGATGAAATGGCCCACACCGAGCTTGGTCTGCTTCTGCGGTGAAACCGACACCACCTCTTCGACGACGGTGAGCCGGTCGCCTTCGACAATGGGCAGCAGGAATTCCGCTTCGTTGGCCGCGTTGATGAACGTGGTGCCGGGCAGTGGCACCCGGATGGCGATCGCCGACACCGGCGGTCGCCCGCCGGGTTCCCACGGCAGCGGCGTCAGCCACCCCATCAGCAGCGCCGGTGGCGCCACCAGCCCGCCCCAGGTCTGCGCCGCGAAATCGACGTCCCAGTACGACGGATTCCCGTCCTGCACGGTGGCGGCGAACATTTGGATCCGCGCCGCACTGACCGCGGTCCCCGCGGTTCTGGGCTCGGTCGCCGCGCCGACCATACGCAGGGCGTCCTCGTAGGTGCCGAACGCGAGCTGATAACTGATGGGTGTCGACAACGTGTCGCGTCCGTCAAACCGCGAGCGGATGCCCGTTCGACACCGAATCCCACTCGAGCTCACGGGAAGTGAAGTACCAGCCACCGCGCTCGTAGACCAATTGGTCCCGGTAGGTTCCGGTGGCACGCAACGTGGTAGCGCCGTCGCCGTTGACAGCGAAAAGCAGTGCGACGCAACGCTGTGTCGCATTGACACCGTCGACGCTGATTTCGTGATCGACGGCAACCAGGCGTCCGTGTCCGCCGTCGAAAGCCTCACGCAGATCGGCGAACTCCGTACCGTCGCGGGTGAAGCGGGCACCGGAGTGGCGGAATGTCGCGATCCATCCGTTGCGGTCGCCGTCGGAATAGCATCGGTTGTGGCGTGCCGTCAGGTTCAGGATGGCGTCGCGCCCCGCCGTACCGTCGAGGACGTACTGCTGCTGGTAGGTCATGGCCATCAGTTTTCTCCCTGTCTCACCGGCTGACGATGTATCCATGGCTTTCGCGGTCCCAACTGGCGGGCCCGAGACCCCTGGCGCGCAGAATATCCTTGCGCACCCGCCCGATAATGGTCTTTGGCAACTCGCTGACTATCTCCACGTATCGCGGTACGGCGAAGTACGGCATCCGCGCGACGCAAAAGTCCAGCAACTCAGGGAAATCCAGAGCACAGCCACCCCGCACAGTGACGAACAGCAGGATGTCGTCCTCGCCCAGGTCGCTCGGGACACCGATCACCGCGGCCTCGAGCACCGCCGGATGCCCCATCACCACTGTCTCCACTTCGACCGACGAAATGTTCTCCCCACGACGGCGCAACGAATCTTTCACCCGGTCCACGTAGGTGAGATTCTGCTCGCTGTCCAGGACGCCGAGATCCCCGGTGCGAAACCACTGCGGGTGCGGGTCAACGGCCAGGCCCGAGGGGTTCACGTAGCCCTCGCTCATGACGTGTGGGTAGCGGGGCCGACACGCGATCTCGCCCACCGACCCGTCCGGGAGCGGCTCGCCGTCCGGGTCGACGATGTGCACGTCGAAACTGGGGTTCGGCCGACCCGACGTTCCGGGCACCCCCTGGTCGGCCACGCCTTTGACCGCGATCGGGAAGGCTTCGGTCAGCCCGTACATGGTGACGATCCGGCAGCCGTAACGCTTTTCAATCTCGCGGTACACCGCTGCGTCGATCGGCGCAGCGGAGATGAACCGCAGCGGTAACTGCGCGTCGCGCGGATCCGGCGGCTGATGCAGGAGCATCGAGACCATCGCGCCGGCCCCGACGAAACCAACGGCACCGCAGGCGCGCACCTCGTCCCACACCGACCCGGGATGAAAGGCCCGCGCCAATACCGTTGTCCCGCCGACAAGCATCGGCGCCAGTACGGCCGGCGCGGCGCTGAGGTGGAACAGCGGCATCGCCGTCCACAGCACCTCACCCGCACCGAACTCCCAGGCCGACGCGGCCGTCGCAGCCGTGGTGAACAGGTAGTGCCAGGTGGTGGCGACCGCTTTTGATGCCCCGGTCGTGCCCGACGTGAAGAACAGCGACCCGATGTCCCCGACGTCGCCGACGTGCTCGCCGACGGTATCCACGGCCCCGCGATTCAGCGCCTCGTCTGGTGAATCACTTTGGACCACAATGGTTCCCAGCCCGGGCAGTCGATCGGCCAACTCAGCAACGCGCGACTGCCGATCGGTGTCGGTGACAACCACCTTGGCCCGTGACAGTAGAAATGCGTTCAGCAGGAAGTCGCCCTTGTTGGCGGCGTTCACCGCTGCGGCGACCGCTCCGATGCGTCCCGCACCCAACCAGAAGTAGACCCATTCCGGACAGGTCGCAGCAAACAATGCGACGCAATCGCCCGGTCTAATACCTAAGTCCAGCAGGGCATTAGCCGCCGCGCAGGAACGGCGCCGCATCTGCTCAAACGTCACATCGATGCCGTCGATCGACATCATCACCCGGTCGGGAAACTGCTCGGCACGACGATCGAGCACTGTCGCAACACTAAACCGATCGACCTCGAAATCAGCCGGGCCGATAGGCTTTCCGTCGCATGCGGGTGCCGCCCCAGCCGGCACGCGGGCCATTCTGGCTCCTCTAAACCTTCGATGCCGCCGGGTCAGGATCACCGTCGGCGGTGTAGCCGAAGTCCTCGGATGAGCGTTCTTCACCCGGGTAGAAGCGATGCGCCCACCGCCGTAGCGCCGCGTAGTCGTGCGCCTCTTCGGGTGCGAGATTCGGCTTCTCCAGGTATTTCATGTTTTCCCAGGTGAAGAAGTCTTGTTTGATGACTTCTTGTTGCAATGCCAAGAATTTGGCGGCGCGGCCGGTAGGCACGTCGCCGGCGTCGCCGGGTTCACGGACGGAAGCCTGGGTGTAGAAGTAGTCGGTGTAGTCCTCGTCGACCGGTGTCTGGCCGGTGACCTCGATGGTGGCCACCAGGTCGCTGGGGAAGCGAACGATTCCAAGTCCCAGCGAGTAGTTGTCGTAGATGATCTTGGCGTCCACCGGCCCGTTCGGGGTCAACCAGGTCTGCGCGCGGCCGCCGCCGAAATGGGCGCTGACGGTGGCGTGCAGGTGGTATCCGGATGCCTCGAACGAGGTCGTGTTGGCGGGGTTGGCGGCCTTGTGCACGTATTGCACGTGATACGGGTCGGCCGCGTTCTCGATGATCATCTGTGCGTGCACCTTGACCCGGTTGAGCATCCGACTGTGCGGGTGCAGCGGGTAGTACTCGTCGGTTTCCAGCTCGGGTAGCACCGGCGGTTGCCAGTACGGCGCCCGGCCATGCCGCTCGTGCCAGACCAGGATGAAGCCGTACCACTCCGTGCTGTGGTAGGTGCGGACGCGGACGTTGTTCTTGCAGCCGATCTTGCTGTACGGGATCAACGCGTTCGTGCCGTCGCCGCGCCACTGCCAGCCGTGCCAGGGACAGACGATGTTCTCCCCCTCCACCGTCCCGCCGACCCCCATGTTGGCGCCGAGGTGCTGACAGTAGGCGTCCAACACGTTCAGCTCGCCGGACTCGGTGCGAAACAGCACCATCTCCTCGCCGAAATAGTGCACCCGCTTGACCTCGCCGGCCGCCAGATCGGAGGCAAAACCGACGATGAACCACCCCGTCGGGAACCGGTAGGTCGACAGCGCGATGCCGGACGACCCGAACTCTCGTTCCGACGGATCGATGGACGAGTCCGAAACCGTGTGCGTCACTGCCCTCTCCGTTCCCGCGCAGCAGACTAGCGCACGGCCATGCTTGCGCTCGCCACGCTATGGACGACTTCCGTCTATTTTTACTATTTTAAGCATTGAACGTCAACGGACGCGGTGGCTGACGGTAGTGTTAGTCAACAATGCGGCACCCTTCGCGGTTCTGACGTCTCCAGTGAATCGAGGTTGCGGATGACGGCTTCGACAGTCGATCTGTCCGATTTCGCATTGTGGCGCAATGGCTTTCCTGATGACGTGTTTGCCGAGCTACGGCGCACCAGACCGCTCTTCCGCCACGGCCTGACGCCGGGCGTCGCCCAAACCGTCCATCGGGATTTCTGGGTGACCACCAAGCATCGGCACGCCGTGCGTCTCCATCGCGATGCCGATTCCTTTACCGCCGCCGACGGCCCGCTCATCCAGCCCGCCGACCTGTTCTCGTCCTACCCGACCATCATCAACATGGACCCGCCGGGACTCAATAAGCGCCGCAAGCTGATCTCGAACGCTTTCAACCCGCGTGCTATCGCCAAGCTCGAGGACGGCATCCGAGCCCGCGCGGCGCGGATGATCGACGACCTCGTAGCCAAGGGGGAAGGCGACTGGATCGACGATGTGGCCGACGCCCTGCCGATGAGCGTGATCGGCGACATCCTCGGCATACCAGAGGAGGATCGGCCTCGGATCTTCGACTGCTTCGATCGCATCTTGAAGGCCCGCTCGACCGGGTCGCAGGAAAACCGGGAGCAAGACATCGGCCTCTTCGCCTGGGTCTTCAACTACGCGACGGAGCTCACGGCGGAGAAGCGGCGCAATCCCACCGACGACATCTGGAGCACGCTCGCAACCGCGGTGATCACCGGCGACGACGGCGACCAATTCAGTCTGCCCGCAAACGAACTCGAGTTCTTCTTCTTCGTGCTGGCGTTCGCCGGCAGCGACACCACCAAGAATGCGTTGGCGATCGGTTTGCAGGCGTTCGTCGCCGAGCCCGAGCAGATCGAGCGGTATTGCCAAGACGAGTCACTGCGGTCGAGTGCAGTCGAGGAGGTGCTGCGCTGGGCGTCACCGGTGGCGTACTGGACACGCACGACCAAAGTCGACATCGAGATGGACGGCCAGCACATACCCAAGGGCGAGCGGGTGGTCTCGATGCTGCGTTCGGCGAATCGCGACGAGGAGGTATTCGAGTCGCCGTTCACCTTCGACATCGGCCGTCAACCCAATCCGCACGTGGCCTTCGGCGGTGGCGGACCACACCACTGCCTGGGCGCCATGCTTGCTCGTGCGGAGCTACGCGCGGTGTTCGACGAACTGCTGCTGCGCGCCGACGGCATCACGCTCGGGCCGGCCCGAGTGACCTACCCGAATCTGACCACCAACATGTCGATCTACGATGCGATGCCGATATCGCTGACCGCGCGGTAGGCGGTTCAGTCAACCAGCCGCAGCGCGGCCTTCGGGCACTGGTCGACCGCGGCGCGCACGTCAATCTGCAAATGCTCGGGCACCTCGCCGTCGGCGACATGCACCACGTCGGATTGACCGATCTCGAAGATGTCCGGAGCCAACGATTCGCAGAATCCATTGGCCTCACACAATGTCTCGTCGACGATCACTCGCATCGATTCCTTACCTTCCCTTCACAGACCCTTGGGCCGGGTCCCGATCACACCGGCAGACGCCAGGCGCGCGAGTTCTTCATCGGTGAGCCCGCACAGGTCGCGCAAGACCTCGCCATTGTGCTCACCCAACGTCGGCGGGGGGCGCGTCAGCCACGTGTGGTGTCCGCCCAGCGGGGCGAACGGCGGACGCGGATAGCGGCCCGGACCGGTGCGCGGATGGTCGAGCGTTTCCAAGAACCCACGGTCATTCAGCTGAGGGTTCTCGGTCACCAACGACGGCGAAACAACCGGCGCGACGGGAATGCCCGCGCCGGCAAGGTCATTCACTGCGCAGCGCAAATCCTGACCAGCGAACCAATCTTGCAGCCGCCGGTCGATCTCGTCGGTTTGCTCTCGCCGCCCGGCAAGGGTGCCGAAGCGGTGATCGTCGGTCCACGGCGGTCGGCCCATAACCTCGACCAGCGACTGCCACTGGGCGTCGGTGGCAATGGTGACGGCGATCCAATCGTCGTCGCCTGCACAGCGGTAGAGGTTCTGGACGACCCGACCATGACCACGATTGCCTTGGCGGCTCAACGTCACACCGAACACCTCGGCTTCCATCGGCTGAATGGCGGTCACGTTCATCACCGTCTCGATCATCGGCAACTCCACGAGCTGGCCTTCCCCGGTGCGCTCGGCAAAGGACAACGCCGCCGTCACAGCGAATGCCGCGTGGACACCGGCCAGCGGATCGCAAGCCCCCCGGGGCGGGACGGGCAGACCGTCCGGTAATCCGGTCACCCAGGCCAGGCCGGCGATCTGCTCCATGGTCGGCGCGAAACCGACCCGGTCGCGCCAGGGGCCGTCCAGCCCGAACGCCGGCATCCGGGCGATGACCAGTCGCGGATTGACCGCCAGCAAGGCGTCCGCGGTCAGCCCGAAGTGCTCCATCACCCGCGGGGAGAAATTCTCGATCACCACGTCGGCGTTGGCGACCAGGTCGTTGAACAGGCGACGTCCGTCGTCTGACCCCAAATCCAGTGTGACTGAACGCTTGTTGGTGTTCATGGCGTGGAACACCCAGCCGTATTCCCACCAGTCGTCGACGTCTTTTCGCATGCCGCCCGAGTACCGGATGCCGTCGGGGCGTTGTATGGACTCCACCTTGACGACTTCGGCGCCGAAAGCCGCGAGCGCGTGAGTGGCGGCGGGTCCGGCCCAAAACGCGGTCAAGTCGACGATGCGAATACCCTTGAGCGGCAGTCGCGCATCCGACGGTGGCACACGATACTCGCGTTTGGGCCACGGCTTGGTGTTGTCGGCCTCGCCGAGCGACGGTGCGCCGCGCAGCGGTGCGGGCTTACATCGTGACATCAGCCATGGAGTGCGGGGCTGGTGAAAGCCCGCCGGATTGCGCACGAACGTCCCCCGTTCCCTCGCGTAGGCCGTGTCGCGGATCGTGGCCCCGTTGCCCAACGCCGCGATCGGCAGTCGGAAAAGCTGTCCGAGTTCGACAATCTCCTCGACGGTGCGTTCGGCCAGCCAGGGTCGGATGCGTTCGCGGATGAACTCGCGGTACTCCCACCGCCCGATTTGAAAACTGAGCTGAGGAATTTCGGTCAGCTCGGGGCAGTCGACCATCGCGGCGAAATCCAGCCATTGCTGGCCGGTGACCATGGTGATCCCGATGTAGCCGTCCTTGGCCGGCTCGATCGAGGGCACTTCGACGGTGCGTGAAACCGGTGGCGCCTGGAGCAGTTGGGAGTGCAGCCACTCGCCACTTTGCATCAGCGTGATCGCTTCCAACATGGACAGATCCAGGTGTTCGCCCGGCCCACCCTGTTCGACGCGGCGGCGCACCGCCAACGCACCGAACGCGGCGAACACCCCGCCCATGTACTCCCCGAGATCACCCCCGATGGAGATCGGCGGCCCGGCCGGATCACCGCGGAAACCGGTCAGGCCAGACCACGCCTGCAAGGTGAACTCGCTGGCGGCTCGGTCGGCATACGGACCGGTCCAGCCGAAGTCGGAGATGGTGACGACGACGGCCCTGGGAGAGTCCGCCAGCAACTGTTGTGGATCGATGCCCAACTGGGCCGCCTGTGACCGGGTGGCCGCCACCACGATGATGTCGGCACCGGCCAGTTCGTCCCGGTGGCGCTGGTCCGCAGCCGACCAGGTCAGGCTGCGCTTGCCGGCGTTGAGATAACCGAACAGGGGTGAGTTGGTCCCGTCGGGTACGGGCGATCCGCTCGCGCTGAACCGGCGCAACGAATCCCCTTGCGGCGGCTCGATTTTTCGGACCTCAGCACCGGCATCGACCAACAGCTTTCCGCAGTAACTGCCGGCGATGCGGTCACTGATCTCGACAACACGGACATCCTTCAGCGGTGTCGGTCGGCCATCGTGCCCGTCGCTCACCTGTATCCGTCTATGTTTCGTCGGGTTGTCGTCTATGTCATCTTAGTAAATTTGCCAGTCCTGGTTCGCTCGCGCTGAAGCGGCCGCTTGACCAGCGCGGCTATTATGCCATTACTGCTAAGATTGCAGTTAATGGAGTTCGCGGGTGCAGCGACCGTGGCTCTGCCTGGCCATTCCGCTGCTGGAATCAGATGACTGCTCTGGGAATTGGCCCCGAGGCCCGACGCCGGTTGTCTGCGCCGCGGATCGCCGAGATCGTCGCTGACGAGCTGCGGCGGCAGATCATCGACGGAGAACTGGCCGACGGCGATTTGCTGCCGCGCCAGGAAGTGCTCGTCGAGCAGTTCAATGTCAGCCTCGTGTCGCTGCGGGAGGCGTTGCGAATCCTGGAGACCGAAGGGCTGGTGTCGGTTCGGCGTGGCAACCGCGGCGGAGCCATTGTGCACGCTCCCGCGAAGACCAGCGCCGCCTACATGTTGGGCCTGCTGCTGCAGAGCGAGTCGGTGGTCGTCGCCGATCTGGGGACGGCGTTGCTGGAGCTCGAACCGGCCTGCGCCGCGTTGGCGGCTCAGCGACCCGACCGCGCCGACACCATCGTGCCTGAGCTCAAAGAGATCAACGACGCGATGGCCGCGCAGCTGGAAGACGGACCCGAATTCACCGAAATCGGCCGCAAGTTCCACGATTCCGTTGTTCGTGGCTGCGGAAACCGCACGATCATCGCCGTGGTCGGCACCCTGGAAACACTGTGGACCAGCCACGAACAGCAGTGGGCGGACGAGAGCGCGGCCAAGGGCACCTACCCGTCGCTGGCCAAACGTCGCGCAGTGCTCAACACGCACGTCAAGCTGGCCGAGATGATCGAGGCGGGCGACGTTGACCGGGCGCGTCGCGTCGCTGCACGGCATCTGTCCGACACGCAGAACCACGTGCTGGCCGCCGGTCCCGACCAACGGATCTACGCGCTGTCGCCGCAAGCGTTGTCCCGCCCGCGGGACAACCGCCATCTGTAGATCGTGGACGCGCGAACCGGTCCGGCACGCGTGAGGACCGCACTGGTGACCGGTGGCAGCGGCGGCATCGGCAAGGCCTGTGCGGCCAAATTGTGCGAACTGGGTTATGACGTCGTGCTTTCGGCGCGTCGTGTCGACCCGCTGCGCGCGGCAGCCGACGAGATCGGCGCGCGCTACATTGTGGCCGATGCCTCCGACGCGAGCGGCTTTGCGCAGGCGATCAGCACGCTGGAGACAATCGATGTGGTTGTGCACGCGGCGGGCACGCTCGGCGGGACCTATGCGCGCAAGCAGACATTCGAGCAGTGGCAGGCGATCATCTCGGCGAACCTGGATTCCTGCTTCGTGGTGACCGCGGCCGCGCTGCCGAAGATGCGCGCCGGCTCCCGGCTGGTATTCATCTCGTCGTCTGCGGCGCACGAACCGATGATGGCCCGCACTGCCTATTCGGCGTCCAAGGCCGGGATGAACGCCTTTGCCCGCGCCTTGGCGCTCGAAGTCGACCGTGACGGCATCGCTGTGCATATCGTCACGCCTGGGCCGGTGGAAACCGAAATGCTGCAAGATGTTCCGTTCGAGATGCACGCTCTTCAGGTCTCCGATGTCGCCGAGACCGTAGCGTGGCTCGACACCGTGGACCCGTCGGTGGATCTGCCGGAGATCCGGCTGAGCGCCGTGCGGCGCGGACCGTTCGCCCGCGATCCCGTTGTGCCCAGCGAGGCTCGCCGGCGAGCCGCTCAGCGCCGATGACCGGGCGCGCTATCCAGGGAAGTTCTTGATCACCGTTTCGCCGAATTCGTGCAGCGACTCCGGTGCGGCGAAATCAGCGAACCAGACGTAGAACCGCTCAACGCCTTGACCGGACAATTTGGCGAAATGTCCGGACAATTCTTCGGCGTCACCGCATACCAGGCCCGACCCGAGATTGCCGAAGCGCCGGGTGCTCACCTCGCGCACCGCGTTGGGATCGCTGTCCTTACGGACGAAACCGACCATCTGCTGGATCGACACCCGAGCGGACCCGGTGGTAGGGGCCAACTCCGCCAGCTTGTCGATGTGATTGGCCGGTATGTTCCACCAATCTGCATAGCTGCGAACAAGTTCCATCATGCGACGCCCCGTTCCACCGAGGACCAGCGGTATCGGATGCGCGGGAAGTGGCGACTGGCTGTCGGCGGCAGTCTCGCCGTGTCCCCAGTACTGGGCGATCAAGCCGAGATGACGCTCGAGTTGCTTGACCCGGGCCAACGGATCTTGTTGTCCGACATCGAATCTAGTGAACTCTGCGGGCCAAGAGCCGGAGCCGAGGCCGAGTTCGAATCTGCCGTCCGAGGCTTCTGACAACGTGACGGCCTGTTTGGCCAGCACCGCCGGATGGCGAAACGCGTCGCAGAGCACCAGGTGGCCGATCCGCAGCCGCTCGGTCTTGGCGGCGACCCAGGTAGCGACGCTCATTGCCTCCCAGATGTTTTCGTCGGGCAGCCCGGGTGCCTCGAGGTGGTCGATGAACGCCACCCCGGTAAATCCGCTGGCCTCGGCGTGGCGCGACCGCTCCACGATGTCTGCTACCGACACCCTCACCTGCGGCAGGAACAGGTACCACTCGGCCATGGCCAACCTCCATACGGACCGCCCAGCACGCCGCCGCAGTGATTGACGTGTGTCGCGCTAGTTTACTATTTTTATTATGTTAGGGGCCTTATGGAAATCGGACTGAATTCGGGTCAGCTGGCGCTACGCGACAGTGTGCGAGACGTCTTGCGCACCGAGTGCCCGCCGGCAATCGCGCGGCAGGCAATGACAGATCCGGAGCGCTGGCGCCCCGTGTGGAAGACGGTCGTCGACCTTGGCTGGACCGAGCTCGCCGTGCCGTCCGCCGATAGCGACGGTTCTTTCGGTCGGATAGATCTCGCCGTCGTCCTAGAGGAATGCGGCGCGGCGATCGCCCCCATTCCGTTGCTGTCCAGCGTCGGTCTGGCCGCGGGTGTTCTCCGTGTCGCCGGTGCGGCCGTTGACGACGTGCTCGGCGAGATCGGTGGCGGTGCCGTGGCGGCACTGGCTGTTCACCCGTCGGATCATCGGCTGCCGGGGGTGCCGATGACGCTGGAGCACGGGCGCGTGCAGGGGCGTGCGGTCGCGGTGCCCGGCCTTCCCCGCGCCGAGCTGATCGTTACCCTCGCCGCGTCGGCTGACGGGCCGGTCGCCGCCGTCGTGCGCGTCGGCGACGGCGTGACCATGCACGACGCCGAATGCACCGATCCAGCGCAACCGGTCGCCGACGTCGAGATCGACGCCGAGCCGGTCGCTATCGCACCGGTGGACCTGGAATCGGCGCTGGCGACGCCGTTGGTCGCCGCGGCCGCCGACCTGGTCGGTGTCGCGGGCGCCGTGCTGGAACGCTCCATCGAGTATGCGAAGTCACGGCAGCAATTCGGCAAACCGATCGGCGCGTTCCAGGGAATCAAGCACGCCTTGGCCGACAACTACGTCGCGTTGGAGCGCGCCCGCGGCCTCACCTACGCGGCGGCAGCGCGGCTCGACGATCCGGCGACCCCGAGCGCCGCGGGCTGGAACGCTGCGGCACTGGCCAAGGCGGCGGCCGCGGAGGCCGCGGTCGGCTGCGCCCGCACCGCGGTTCAGGTCCACGGCGCCTTGGCGCAAACCTGGGAACACGACATGCACCTCTATCTGCGGCACGCGTGGCAGGGTGCCTCGACGCTGGGAGACAGCCGCGCGCTTTACCACGCGGTGGGACGCCGGTTCGCCGGGGGCGCCGCATGACACGCGCCAACGTAAAGGATGACCTGCGTGCCGAATTCGCGGCGTGGCTGATGGACTTTCTGCCGAACGACTACTACGAGCGCTATCGCGAATACCGCTGGGACATCCAGCTTCGGCGGGGCTATCAACGCGCCGCATTCGAGGCGGGCTGGTTGCAGCCGACCTGGTCACGTGAGCACGGCGGTCGCTCGCTGGGCCTGGCCGAAGCGATGGAGATCCGGCTCGAGGCGGCGATGCGATCAGCACCCAAACTGCCCAATATCGCCGGGCCCGGGGTTGCCGCTCCCGGCATTCGCCAGTTCGGCACCGCCGAGCAGATCGACCGTCTGCTGGTCCCGCTGCTGCGCGGCGACGAGTGGTGGGCGCTGGGCATGTCCGAGCCCGAAGCCGGGTCCGATTTCGCCGGCCTGCGCACTCGTGCGGTGCGCGACGGTGATGTATTCCGGGTCAAGGGCAGAAAGATCTGGACGACCCAGGCACACCTGTCGCGATGGTGCACCCTGTATGCCCGCACCGATCCGGACGCACCCAAGCACCGCGGAATCTCCTGCCTCATCCTCGATCTCGAGTCCCCCGGGGTGACCATCGAACCCATTCGCATGGCATCGATCTCCGACGAAACGTTCTGTGAGGTCATTCTCGACGATGTCGAAGTGCCGGCGGACAATCTGCTCGGACCCTGCAACGGCGGTTGGCAGGTGGCCATGTCGTCGCTGAACCACGAGCGGCAGATGATCTGGATCATGAACTGGGTTGAGATCCAGCGCGGACTCAGTTCCGTCCGCGAATCCAAAGCTACCCGTGACGATTACGCCGCCGGTGAGGTATTCGCGGAACTCGGGTCGCTGCTCGCCGATGCCGAAGCGCTGCGGGCAACCGGCTATCGCGCGCTGAACAACGAGCTCGCCGGGCGGCCGAGTCCAGAAGCCGATATCCTCAAACTCCTCGGTTCGCTTACCCTCCAGCGGGTTTGGGAGCTCGCCGCCGCGGCCGCCGGGCCTCGTTCGATCGACGATGCCGATCTGCTCTTCGAACGTCAGGACTCCTTGGCGGCGACCATCTACGGCGGGACATCCGAGATCCAACGCAACATCATCGCCGAGCGATTGCTCGGATTGCCGAAGGGATGACGATGGATTACGACCTCGGCACCGATGCCGTCGAACTCCGAACGCGCTTGCGTGAGTTGATATCTACCCACATTCCGGATACCTTTCTGGGCGCCTGCACCGACGACCCGAGAGACCTTGCCACCACCGAGTCGTTCTGCAAGCTGCTCGCCTCCGACGGGCTGCTGGCCCTGGCCTGGCCGAAAGAACACGGCGGCGGCGGCGGTTCGGTATGGCAGCAGACCGTGTTACGCGAGGAGATGTGGGCCCACCACGAGCCCCGCGGCGCCCAGTACATGGGTGTCAACTGGGTGGGGCCTGCGCTCATGCGGTATGGAACCGCCGAACAGAAAGCCCGGCACCTATCCGCCATCGCTGGCGGGGAAGTGATCTGGTGCCAAGGATTTTCCGAGCCGGAGGCCGGAACCGACCTCGCGTCGCTGCGCACCCGCGCTGTTCCCGACGGTGACGGATGGCGCATCACCGGCCAAAAAGTTTGGACGTCCTACGCGCAGATGGCGTCATGGTGCGTGCTGGCGGCATGCACCGATCCGAACGCCCCGAAACCCAAGCGACTCAGCCTGTTTCTGGTTCCCATGGACCGGCCCGGCATCACCGTGCGGCCAATCCGCTCGATGTTCGGGACCCCACCACCTCAACGAGGTATTCCTCGACGGTGTCGAGGTGTCTGCCGACGAGGTGCTCGGCGAGGTCGGCGACGGTTGGCGGGTGATGCGCGAAGCGCTCGCCTTCGAACGAGTCGGCATCGCCCGATATGCCAGGTGTGAGTCCCTGCTGGACCGGATGCAGACCGACCTCGGCGACGACTGGGACCGGTTGCCCGAGGCGATCCGGGCCCGCTGGGTGCGGGCGCTGATCGACCTGCGGGTCGCCCGGCTCCTGGCCTATCGCGCGGTGTCGTTGCAGGACGATCCGTCGGCCGGCGCGGCAGCCAGCGCCGCACGCATCGCGACCACCACCTGCGATCAGCAAGTCGCCGAACTGCTGTTCGACGTGCTCGGCCCCTCGGCGCTGGACAGCGGCCCGTCGGCGTCGCTGCACGGGGCGGTCGAAGACCACTGGCGTTACGCCCAGGCAGCCACCGTGGCGTCCGGAACAATCGAAGTGCAGCGGATGCTGGTCGCACGCGAAGCCCTGGGAGGTCACGGATGAAAACCGCTCTGCCAGAAGACATTGCCGAGTTCGCCGCCGTCGCCACCAAACGGCTCGCCCGGTTCGGCGGCCCGCAGGCCGCGCTGCGGGCCGAGACCGAGGACCAGCTCCGGCAGGACGCCCGGGCCGCCCTGTCCGACCTCGGCGCATTCGATCTCGACGTCCGATCCTCCTCGGAGGATCTGCTGGCGGCCGCGGTGCTGTGCCAGGCTGCCGGCGCGACGGCGCTGCCCTACCCGCTCGTCGAGGAGCTGCTGGCCATCGACGGCGCGCGGCTCGCGCTGGTGAATCCCGAAGCGCCGCGCATCGACCACGGCGACTTGGCCGGCGACTGGATCGCCGCCGACCTCGACGGCGCGCGCTACCAGGTGCAGCCGTCGTCACGCACCGGCGCCAAGCTCGGACCTTTTCTGGTGCCGGCCACGTTGAGCCAGCCCGACGGCACCGTACCTGCAGTCGACGTCGATCTGCACCTGACGCTGGGGTCGTGGCGAATTCTCGGCGCAGTGCAGCAGTCCTTGGAGATCACCCGACAACACGTTGTCGCCAGGACGCAGTTCGGCAAGCCGCTGGCGGAATTTCAGGCCGTCCGGTTCACGATCGCCGACGCCTCAGTCGCAGCGCGGGGGCTTCACGAACTCGCCAAGTACACCATCAGCCGGGTGGAATCGGCTCCGGCGCAAATACGTTCGGCGGACGCGCTGGTGCTTCGGCTCAAAGCGGCCGATACCGCGCGGCAAGTGCTGCGCACCGCGCACCAGTTACTCGGAGCACTGGGTTTCTGCGACGAGTCCGACGTCAGCGTGCTCGACAGGCACACCCAGCCGCTGATGCGGCTACCGGTCAGCGCCGAAGTGCTTGCGATACGACTGATGCCGGGTGTACGCGGCGGCCAGCTGGAGACATTGTTCTCTGGGCCGGTATCGGCATGAGCCGCGCCGGCGACGATGCAGAGCGAAGCGATGAGGGAGAGTGGCGCGCATGAGCACGGAACCAGTCGCCACTGGCGTTGTTTCCAATCCGCTGGGCGAAGGAATTCCGTTCGGGGCCAAACTTCAGCAGCTTGCCGAACAGCGTCGTGACGACACAGCTCTGACCATCATCGCGCGCGACGGCACCGCACACTCGATGACCTTTGCCGAACTGGACGCCCGGGCCAACCAATGGGGACGGGCGCTGGCGGCCGCCGGCGCGGATATCGGTTCGCTTGTTGCACTGGCAATTCCAAATTCTCAGCCGCTGGTGCTGGCCGCGCTGGGCTGCTGGAAGATCGGCGCCGTTCCGGTTCCGATGCGCTGGGACCTACCTGAGTGGGAGCGCTCCCGAGTGCTCGAGGTGATCGACCCGGTCGTCATCGTCGACGAACAAACCCGGCACGCGCTGAACTCGCGCGCCGCTGACCAGTCCGACCAGCCGCTCCCTGTGGTGGTATCCCCTAACGCCAACGGGATATGCAGCAGTGGATCGACGGGGCTGCCCAAGGTGATTCTCAGTCTGGCACCAGGGATGTGGACGCCGGAGTCGTCCTTTCCCTTCTTGGCAGCCTGGGCTCCGACGGCCCAGCCGCAGACCATCCTGGTCCCAGGCCCGATGTATCACACCAACGGATTCTCGCCGCTCACCTATCTGTTGGGTGGCGACCGATTGATCGTGCTCGAAAAGTTCGATGCAGCAACTGTTGTCGATGCGATCGAGCGCTATCGCGTCACCAACTTCACGGCCACACCGACAATGCTGGCGCGCATCGCAGCGCTTCCTGACATTCACCAGCGGAATTTGTCCAGCGTCGCGTGGATCTTGCAGGGCGCCGCGGTGATGCCGCACGCGTTGCTGCACACCTGGTTCGATCTGCTCAGCCCGGAACAGGTCGTGATGGCTTACGGGATGACCGAAAACCTCGGGCTCACCGCATTACGTGGTGACGAGTGGTTGGCTCATCCGGGCAGTGTCGGCCGCGGCTTCCGCGACACCGAAGTTCGGATCTTCGACCAGCAGGGCCGGCCGGTGGGTCCCGGTGAGCTCGGTGAGGTGCATCTACGCTCGCCGATGAGCGCTGGATACCACTATTTGGGTGGGGCACCGCTGCTGCCGTCGACGCCCGACGGGTTTCGAACTGCCGGCGACATTGGACATCTCGACGCCGACGGTTACCTTTACATCGCCGATCGCCGCAGCGACATGATCATCACCGGCGGCGCCAACGTCTTTCCCGCGGAAGTCGAATGCGCGCTCGCCGAACATGTCAACATCGCCGACGTCGTCGTCATCGGGCTTACCGATCCCGAATGGGGGCGCCGGGTGCACGCCGTGATCCAGCTCGCCATCAGCTCTGCACCGCTGACCGAGCAGGAGGTCATCGCCTATGCGAAGACGCGGCTGGCCGCGTACAAGGTCCCCAAGACGGTGGAGTTCATCGACGAAATCCCCCGCACGGCGGCCACCAAGGTCAACCGCTCGGCGATGATTGAGGCCCGGGGCGGCTGAGCGCCCCGATTTGCCCCATGGCGCCCCTTGCGACGAGCGGAGGCGAGACCAGATCGACGGCTATACCTGATGACCCCAGACATCTTCCATAACTTCCCCGATCGCTGACAGATAACGGCTGTGGTGCTGTTTAACCAGCGCATGCCCGCCCAGACAACAAGTGCAATCGGCAATTCGACGGCCCCAAATGCAAGCAGTGCCGTCAATCCCGTGACGTAGGCGACATCGTGAGCGTCGGGTGGATGCAACTTCCCCACGATCGGCAAATGGATCGCACGCTGTTCCAACCTCCGCAATTCATGCAAGGCCGAAGCGGCTCTGGATTGCGCGTGTACCGAAAGGTGCGAAGCAGATCCATTGTCCGCAGCCGATTGCGGGTGCACGCCTGAGCCGAGATCCGTTTCTCCGCTGGCGATTTCGTCAATCGTCTCCGGTTCGGCCAAGATGCTTTCCTGGTCTTTGTCCAGCGCGGTCATGTTTCTCTCTGCTTTCGTCGGTTAGCTGGCCGGCCTGAGGTCAAGGTGGGGCTCCCACTCACAGTTGTCAGCTCGGTCACTCTCCGCACCTGAGCGTTCCTGAGCCCACGTGCTCAACGACTCGACCATGTTGGTCAGGCGACGATCAGCCCTAGTCGCATATTTCGAGACAGCGTCAGCGATGGTCGATGCCATCCGGAGCAATAGGTCCGGCTTGGCGGCGGTGAGAACGGTCAGTGCGGCGGCCGGAGCCACACCTTCGATCCACGCCAACGGGCCTAGCGGCACGCACCCGACGAGTTGACTGAGACCCGGCGTCGTGATGAGGGCGGCCAGCGCCACGAACGTTCCCGCGCAGGTGCCGATCACCAGCGGATCGCGTGATTCCAGCAATGTCTGCCCGAGTTGCGTCGTGACCAAGCCCACCAAACCCACCGTCGCCGCGCGCTGCGGGTTTGCGCGGGTAAAGGTGGCCAGGCTCCACGAGAGGCTTGCGCCAATCGTCGTTGCGGCGGCGCGGATAGCGACGGTGTGGGCGAGATCGTCCATGTTGATCCCGCGCTCGGACGGGGGTCGCATGTTGCGAACCGCGCTCACCGCAACTGCCGTCGTGGGGAACACATCGGTCAGGATGTTCACCAGCAGAATCTGCCTGGCGGTCAGTGGCGCGACGCCGCGCACCATCGTTCCGTACATGTTGAAGGCTATTTCGCCGGCGTTCCCGCCGAGCAACATGGCGACCGCGGCCTGCGCTTGTTGCCAGAGCCGATGGCCCTCCTCGATCGCCTCCAACAGACTTCCGACGCGTCCCTCGGTCAGCACCACGTCAGCGGCGCCGCGGGCCGGATCACTTCCGTGCGATGACACGCCCACTCCCACGGCCGCGGCACGGATCGCAGCGGCATCGTTAGCGCCGTCTCCCACCATCGCGGTGACTACCCCGGAATTGCTGATCTGCTGGACGATCTGCACTTTTTGCTCGGGCGTCATACGCGCATAGATGACGTTGTCCTTGACGACCTCCGCACGCTCGGCGATCGACAATCGCTCCCAGCGTGCACCCGTGATGACGCATTCGTCTGGGACGTCCAGCCCTATCTGACGAGCGATCGCGCGGGCGGTGGCCGGGTGGTCACCGGTGATGACGCGCACGCCGATGTCCCGCTTGGCCAGCCCGAGCAGGAGCTCCCTCGCGTCGGGCCGCGGTGTGTCGGTGATACCGAGGAATCCGAGCAGGCGCAGCCCTTCGCCGCACAGCGGTTCCAGTCCCGACTTCTCTGCGATTGCGAGGTCGGCCTCCGTCACCTTCCGCTCGGCGACCGCGATCACGCGCAGGCCCTGCGTGGCCATCTCGTGGACGTGTGTCAACAGCGCCTCACGGGTGGCGTCGTCCTGGCCCTCGATGCACGCCGAAAGGACGATCTCCGGTCCGCCTTTGACCGCGAGGGTGTCGCCGTCCAACCCCGCCGCGTAGGCACGCCCAGCGCGGAACGGCAGCTCGCGGTCGCGCTTCGGCTGGTTTCCGGCTCGATTAACGACGGCGGCGTCTGTTGCCTGCAGCGGAGCGTGCGCGCTCAGCGCCACTGGGGTTGCCAGCGCTGCGCGCTCAAGAATCAGGCTTTCGTCGAAACCCGGCTGCGCGGAGATATCTGTCACCACAAGACGGTTCTTGCTGAGCGTTCCCGTCTTATCGAAACAGACCACCTCGACGCGGCCCAGCGTCTCCACCGACCGTGGAGCCCTGACCAACACGTTCCGCTGCGTCAGTCGCCTGGCCGCTTCGCGTTGGGCCAGGGTCGCCACCAGCGGCAGGCCCTCCGGCACCGCAGCAACGGCACAGTACACACCGCTGGTGACGGCCTCCCGGATTCCCGATCCACGCAGCAATGCGGTGACGACCACGCCGGCGCCACCGGTGAGGGTCCAGGGCAGGACCTTCGCGGTAACCCCGGCCAGCTGCGCATGCAGCCCCACTTCATCCCGTCGGCGAGGGGCTAACGCCATGGCCCGGCCCGCGGCGGTCGCGTCGCCGACCGCGACGACCAACGCGCGACACACACCGCTGAGCACAACCGAGCCCTCAAAAATCATGCAGGTTCGTTCTGCCAGGGGACGGCCCGGTGTGGGATCGGGGTGTTTGGTCACCGGCAGCGATTCACCCGTGAGCGACGATTCGTCCACCTCCACGGCTACCGCGCTCAACACGCGTGCGTCCGCGGGGACGACCTCGCCGGCCCGTACCTCGATGATGGTTCCGGGTGTCAGTTGCTCGGTCTCCACCAGCTCGAACTGGTCCGGCCCGGTGGCGATGCGGGCCGGTGGCGTCTGGGCGCTGAGCATCTTGGTCAGCTCACGATCCGAACTGAGTCGTTGCGCAGCGGCGATGCCGGCGCTGCCCAACAGCACTATCCCGACGAGAGCACCGTCTATGGGAGAACCGATGAGCGCGCTCGCGAGTGCACCCGTGGCGAGGATCGGTGTGAGTGGGTCCTGCATCTCGTGCCACATTGCCTCGACAATGTCTTTGCTGCTTTCCGCAAAGCCGGCGGTCAACGCCTGCAGCCGCGATTTCGGCTGCTGGGCCGCCACGGCAACCGGGTTAGCGAGATCCGGCCGGAGTATCCGGATTTGTTCCTGCGCCTGGTCGGTGTCCAGCGCATGCCATTCGGTGTCCGCGGCGGCGGCTGGATCGGCCTGCATTGCCACCCCTCGCGCGATCACGTATCCGGGGATGAGCGCGAGGGCAGCGGCCGCGATGCTCGGACGAACGCCTGCCGCCCGGACACCCGGTAACAGCGTCAGCATCCCGAGTACGGTTCCGGCAGCGGCTAACTCGACGCCGCGCCGCGCCGCCGACTTGGCCGCGGGGATGGCGTCGACGATCCGGCACGCAACCTTGAGATTCGGCAGCAGGACGTCCGCCGTCCACGCGGGCGGGCGCTCAGAGGCCCAGACCGCCAACGAAAGATCCGCGGCCGCGAACGCATGCCGGAGGTCACGCCCAACGACGGCGACGACCTTCCCATCCGACTGCAATCGCCGCACGGCGTCGCACATCGCGAGATCGATGTCGTCATCGGCGGGCACGAGTTCGTCAAACGTCCCGCGCAGATGCCCGGGATCGGCCTGATTCACCGACACGAGTTTCAGATCCGCACCACGTGCCGCGGCGATGAGTGGTTCGGCGAACGGGTCCGCAGTGCGCGACACGACTATCTCTAAGTCCCGCAGATTGGGCAGTTCGTGTCCCGGTGAAAGAGACGACCCGGTATGGACTCCCGGACCGAGCAGACCGGCGTCAACGTCGGTCTGGGCGCACTGCCACACCTTCGTGTGTAGTTCTCCGTCGACTCCGTTCACCTGCGCAACGCGCAGGCTTTCACCTATCAGCACTGCGGGGTCGACGATCAGGACATCGATGCCATCCAGCCGCCGGAGCGCATCGGGTCGCAGTACCAGAGTGTGATGGTTCCGGTTCAAGCCGGCGCAGAACGTCGTGGCGAATGACTCACGGGCGTAATTGAGTGCCCGGGGCGCGGCGACGATGACAGCCTCGCTCGCCAGATGTGCGCCGCCGCTGACACAGAGGGCAACGGCGCCGGCGAGGCCCGCCGCTGTCGCCGCTCTCGCGTAGTTTTCGGACGCCGTGTCCGGCACCGGCCGCGGCCGTGATGATTCCGGCTGCGGCTCGCACTCCGCGCTGAGCGCCAAGTGGGGTTCGTGCTCTTTCCAGGCCTCCACTGCCGCCAGCGCTTCAATCAGCCGCAAGCTCCGAAGCAGGATATCGGCGGCGATGACCGACGGGGTATGACCGAGCGACTGGGTGACGGACGTCCCCAAAGCGAGCACGGCGTCGGCGCGCGATCGCCCGAGTGCCCGCTCGAATATCCTGCGCACGTCGGGCTGCGCCTCTGCAAAGGTGGTCGCGGCGGCAAACGCGCGCGGCAACCTGGGCGCCCGCACTGCCTGCAACACCGCCGAAACCCCCAGCGCCGTAACCTTGGCCGCCAGCAGGCTCACCCGGTTGACGACCTCCGCGGCGTCCCCGGGAATATCGAGCACGGTTGAGCTGCCCGCCTTCTCCGGCCCCGACTCGCGAGATGGCTCACGCCGGTCGGCCGGCTCGGCGAAAACCCGCTCGATCGCGTCCACCATCAGGACCAATTGCTCGACAGGCGGCCCGTTTTCGCCAAGATCAACGACCAGGCGGGACAGCGGCCAATTCAGCTGAGCACGTGCGACGCCGGCAAGGCTGCCGATTGTCTCCTCAACGACGGCCGCATACTCAGCCGAGCGCGATCCATCGAGCATGCGCAGTTCAATCCAGGCTCGGCCATTGCCGGACCACCGGCGGCGAGGACGATTTCCACCTAATAACTCTGCCGCTGCGGCTGCGCCGCCTGCGACCGCCATACGAAGCCCCGAAACAATCGGTGCAACGACCATATTCGTCCTTTACCTGCCTTCTCGCGATAGCTAGCCTTGACGCAGCAGACTCATTGGGGATACACCTGCAGCGTCACCGTATATAACGAGAGAATCTCGAAAGCAACATCCAGAGAATCTCAAAAGTGAACGGACGGCGAATTATTCGCTAAGCGCCCCAAACAACTCGAAACTAGGAGAGCCCCATGACGCTCATCGAACGTGCCACCAAGTCCGCCAATTCGCTTGCCGACGAGACGGTCTCGACAGTTAGCCAGATCGGGACAGCCGTCGCCGACGGCGTTGTTTTGACGGCAAAAGACATCCGTGCTGGTATCCAGGAGGGCCACATCCGTCCCCGCACCGTGATCGCCGCAGCAGCGATCGGCCTGGTCGCCGTGGTCGAATGGCCTGTCCTCGTCGCAGCAGGCGGTGTCGCCGTGATCGCCAGCAAACTCAGGAGTCGGCCGGCCAAAACCCCGCAATAAGGACCTTTCCCATACAAGCGCGACGCGCGGGTGTTGTCTCAGCCGATGTCGTTGACGGCGGCGGCAACCTTGGTCTGGAAGTCGGACGGCAATGGGATGTAGCCGAGCTGGGTGAGGCCTTCCTGTCCAACGGTGACGGTCGACTGCATGAACGCCTTCACAGCCTTACCGGCCTCGGCGTCAGGGTATTTGGAGCAGACGACTTCGTAGCTGGCGAGCAGGATTGGGTAGACGCCAGTCTCGGTGGTGGCATAGACCCTCGAGAGGTCGAGCGCTAGGTCGTTGGGATCATGGCCCTGGCCTTTGATGGTGACGTTCGAGATGGTCTTGCCGACCCAGTCGTTACCGATCCGGACGACTCCGCCCGCAGTCTTGATTCCTGCCACATCGAGGTGCTGTTTCATGGCGTACGACCATTCGTTGTAGCTAATCGCGCCCTCGGTATTCTTCACGGCCTTCGACGTGCCCTCGTTGCCTTGGGCGGAGGTTCCCACGCCTCCGTTGAATGTTTTGCCGGCGCCCTTGGTCCAGGCGCCGCCGGAGGCTGCTTGTAAGTACTGCTGGAAGTTGTCGGTGGTTCCTGACTCGTCGCTGCGATAGATGACGTGGATGTCCTCGGCGGGCATGCTTCCGTTCAGCGCGGTGATGGCCGCGTCGTCCCAGCGCGTGATCGCGCCGCTGAAAATCTTGGCGAGCGTGGGTGCGTCGAGTGTGAGGACGTCGGTCGTTTTGACGTTGAAGGTGATCGCTATCGGACCGAAAACGGCGGGCAGGTTCCATGCGTCGGTCCCGCCGCAGCGCTGCTTGGCGGCGGCGTACTCGTCACCGTGCAGTGGTGAGTCAGAGCCGCCGAAATCGGTCTTGGCGGCGAGAAAATCCTGGATTCCGGCTCCCGAGCCGCTGGCCGTGTAGTTGAGCTGCTTGCCTGAGCATGATTCCTCGTAGCTCGTGACGAAGTGGCTTATCGCATTGGCTTGAGCGGTCGAACCGCTGCCTGTGAGGTCCTGCTTGCCCCCGCAGTCGACCTTGACGCCCTTGGCGTACGTGCGGCGGCGTGTCGAGGTTCGTACATGCCGAGAGTGCCAGACTGCCCGCGATGAGCAGGCCGGCGGCGCACCGGGATCCGTTGTGCTGCTTCATGTTTGCCTCCTCGAAAACGACCTGTTAGCCACACATCGGCCGCCCGTGTACCGGGCCGGAAATGTCACGTTGTGCGCGCCTCAGCGCCGCGCGTCGCGTCGAGCACGTCAGCGTGCATTAGAACTCACCAATATCGACATCGCATCAATCCAGAGGCGAACAACAGGTGAAGCCATAATCGGGGGCGGCGGGTTTGCCATCCACGTTGGCATCGATATCTCCGAGTGGTGTGGATTTCGGGCTGCCCAAAGGCGCTGATGTGGCGTTGAATTGCGTGAAAGCCTGTCAGGCCTGAGAGCGTTTGTATGCCGCTCTGCTCAGAGGTCACCACAGTTTGCCGAATTCATCGGGGCGTTAACGCGCGTTCAGTTACCTGACTTAGCGTCTGCGGAGTTGGCGCCGGTCAGTGGGTTGTGCACGCCAGCGAAGCCGCCCCGAATCGCTGCACGTGCCGCGTCGGGCAGGCGAGGTGGACAGCGACGGCGACGACTCCGGAGAGGCGACATGACTGACACGCTCGACAAATCGCAGGCCATCGGTAAGACGGTGCAGGAATACATCGACGAGCGGCCCACCTGGGCTGACGGCACGATGTTGCCGACGACGCCGATGACCGCCATGCAGTTCCGAATCTGGGCGCTCGCCTGCGCGGGCAAGTTCTTCGAGGGCATGGTCGTGTTCATGACCGGGGTGGCCCTGCCGCTGATCTCGATCCAATTCCACCTGAACGCAGCCGACAAAGGCCTGGTTACCGCAGCCTCCCTGGCGGGCATCCTGGTCGGTGCCACGGCCCTCGGTGGTTTGGCGGACACGTATGGGCGCAAGCGGATGTTCATCGCGGAGATGATTATCTTCGCTGTGTTCCTGGTGGCGCTGACCTTCGCCCCCAACTTCATCACGCTGGTCATCTGTCTGTTCGGGGCCGGAATCGCGCTGGGCTGTGACTATCCGACCGCGCACATGGTGATCTCGGAGAGCATCGCAACCTCGATGCGGGGCCGGCTCGTGCTCAGCGCCTTCGCGTTCCAGGCCGTCGGAGCGTTCTTCGGCACAGCGTTGGGCTTCGGCATCCTGTATGCGAACCCGGACGTGGGCGCATGGCGGATGATGTACGCGGCGGCGATCGTGCCGGCGATCCTTGTCGTCATCGGGCGCTTGTACGTCACGGAGAGCCCCCACTGGCTGGTGGCGAAGGGCCGAACCGCGGACGGGGAGAAGGCCACCACCCAACTGCTCAAGCGCAACCCGCAGTACCCCAAGAACGTGTCGCTGGGACACTTGGCCGATCAGGCCAAGGTCAAGGCCGCCGAAGGTCACGGGACCTACCTGTCGCTGTTCAAGAAGAAAAACCGTCGCGCGACGATCTTGGCCTCGGTTCCGTGGTTCCTGCAGGACCTGGGCGTCTACGGCATCGGCATCTTCACACCGACGATTCTGGCCGCCGTCATCGGCAAGGAGTCGAAGTCGCACGCGCTGGCGGACACCATCCACAACGACATGCTGGGCGCCAAGGGCTCGGCCATGATGGACACGCTGTTCGTCTTGGGTGTCATCATCGCCATCTTCCTGGTGGACAGAGTCGGGCGGATCAAATTGCAGATCTGGGGCTTCATCGGCTGCGCGGTGGGTCTGCTGCTGTCCGGGCTGTCCATCCGTCCGGACGGCAGCAACGTCATGTGGTTGCTCTTCCTCGGTTTCACGCTGTTCTACTTCATGGTCAACTTCGGGCCGAATGCCATGACCTATCTGCTTGCGGGCGAGGTCTTCCCAACCGAGGTCCGGGGCAAGGGCGCCGGTTTCGCCGCGTCCTTTGCCAAGATCGGCGCGGTGTTGACGGCGTTCCTGTTTCCCATCCTGCTCAAGACCATCGGCACCACCGCGCTGCTGTGGGGTCTGGTCGTGTGTTTCCTGTTGGGAGCGGTCGTGACCTACCTGTTCCGGATCGAGACCGCAGGAGTGAACCTGGAGGACGTCGGGAAGTAAGGGCTTCCCGACCCCGCGGGGGATTTCCGAGTCGCGGAAGCGGGTAAGCCAAGACGCCTCACCGTCCCCGGCCAACTCGCGGTAACCTCATTCTCACTGCTTAATCAGTGTGATAGAGGAGGCGGGATGGCCGCAGACTACGAAGCCGACGACGCCGAACCGACGACCCGTGATGCCCGCTTCATCAAGACCGCGGTCGAGATCCTCGGCGAGACCGGACGGACCGACTTCACCGTGCAAGAAGTCGTCGCCCGCTCCAAGACGTCATTGCGGGCCTTTTACCAGCATTTCAGCAGCAAGGACGAATTGCTGATCGCGTTGTTGGAGCGGACAATGGCGCAATCGACGCAGGCCTGGCGCGCCGAGACCAGCGGGCTGGACAGCACTGCCGCGATCAAGCTGATCATCGACCGGATCAGCGCGGAGCCTGAGTCGAGCACCCAGGACAGCCTGAACCGGGCGATGAATCTCTACAACCAGCATCTGGCCGAAACCCGGCCCCGTGACTACGCCCGAGTGCTCTCCCCGCTGCATGAGCTGATTCGTGACGTCGTGCAGCGCGGCATCACCGAGGGGGTTTTCCGGCCCAACCTCGATGTCGGGCCCGCCGCGGCGATCGTCATGCAGACCATCCTGGGCGCCCTTCGATTGCATTGGCTGGGAGCCGAATTGAACTGGCGCGCCAATCGATGCGGCCCACCTGTACGACTTCTGCGTACGCGCGCTGGGCGCCGACGACGGCGTGCAACCGGCGCCGCCGACACTCGGTGAGTTGTTCGGCCAGATCGGCATGCGGCCGGGCACCCGCGATGGCGAATTCGCGATGACGCTGCCGGTGAGCCCGCAGGTGATGAACACCTCCGGTGCGCTGCAGGGTGGACTGGTCGCCACGCTCGTCGACGTCGCGGGCGGACAGTTCGGGCTGGACTACCTGCGGGACGGCACCACGATGACCACCGCCGACCTGTTCATTCGCTACCTGCGGCCGATCCGTCAGGGCTCGGCGTACGCGGTGCCGCGGATGCTGCGCAACGGCCGGCGCGCGATGGTGATGCAGATCGACGTCTACGGCGACGGGGACGGCGACGAGCAGTTGCTCGCGACGGCGACGGTGAACTTCGCCGTCATCAACGGGGCGACCCCGAAGCTTCCCGACTGGCCGCGTGCCTAGCCGGTTACACCTTGTTGCACAAAAGTGGTAACGTGATTACCACCTAGCGAGAATCAAGACTTTTCAAGGAGATCGCCATGCCGTCACGCGAGCTTTCCTTCCCGGTGTTCGACGCCGATAACCACATGTACGAGCCGCAGGAAGCGCTGACCAAGTTCCTCCCGGACAATCGCAAGCGCGTCATCGACTACGTGCAGGTCCGCGGTCGCACCAAGATCGTGGTGCGTGGCCACATCAGCGAGTACATCCCGAACCCGACATTCGAGGTGGTGGCCCGTCCGGGCGCCCAGGAGGACTACTTCCGCAACGGCGCGCAGGGCAAGACCTACCGCGAGATTTTGGGCGAGCCGATGAAGTCGATCCCCGCCTTCCGGGAACCGGGCGCGCGGCTCGAGGTCATGGACGAACTCGGAATCGACTACGCGCTGATGTTCCCGACGCTGGCCAGCCTGGTCGAAGAGCGCATGAAAGACGACCCGGCGATGACCCACGACGTCATCCACGCGCTAAACGAATGGATGTACGAGCAATGGTCGTTCAACTACAAAGAGCGCATCTTCGCTACCCCGGTGATCACGCTGCCGATCGTCGAGCGTGCGCTCGAAGAACTCGAATGGTGTCTGGAGCGCGGCGCCCGTACCGTGCTGGTCCGCCCGGCGCCGGTGCCCGGCTATCGCGGCAGCCGGTCGTTCGGCCTCGAGGAATTCGACCCGTTCTGGCAGGCCTGCATCAAGGCCGACATCCCGGTCTCGATGCACGCGTCGGACAGTGGTTACGCCGAGTTCCTGAACGTGTGGGAACCCGGTGACGAGTTCCTGCCGTTCAAGCCCACCGCTTTCCGGTCGTTGGCCACCGGCCATCGGCCGATCGAAGATGCGATGGGGGCGTTGGTCTGTCACGGCGCGCTGTCCCGCAACCCGGAGCTGCGAATCCTGTCGATTGAAAACGGCGCCGACTGGGTGCCGGACCTGTTCAGGGGCCTCAAGGGCGTCTACAAAAAGATGCCGCAGTCATTCAGCGAGGACCCGATCGAAGCGTTCAAGCGCTGCGTCTACATCACCCCGTTCTGGGAAGACCGGTTCACCGAGATCGTCAAGATGGTCGGCACCGACCGGGTGCTGTTCGGATCCGACTGGCCGCACCCCGAGGGCCTGAAGGACCCCATCACCTTTGTCGACGAACTCACCGACTTCGACGAAGAGGACGTCGCCAAGATCATGGGCGGCAACCTGATGAAGCTGATGAAGGTGGCCAAGCCGGTCAACGCGTAGCCGCCCACCGTAGCCAGGCCGCGTTATGGAGCGCCGCACCCTTGAAGCGGTGATCTACGAGCGTGATCCGCCTATTGCGCGGATCATCCTCAACCGTGCCGACAAGGCCAACACCAAGGATGCGACGCTCGTCCAGGAAGTCGACGACTGCTTGCACGAAGCGGACCGCGACCGTGAGATCAAGGTCGTGATCCTGAAGGCCAACGGCAAAGGCTTCTGCGGTGGGCACGTGGCCCGCTGGGGTCCCGACGAAAATCCCTACCCGGATTTCGGCGACACATTCGAGGATCTCTACAAGGGCACCGCCGACCTGTTCTTGTGGCCGACGTTGTATCTGTGGGAGTTCCCGAAGCCGACGATCTCTCAGATCCATGGCTACTGCATGGGCGGTGGGATCTATCTGGGCCTGCTGACCGACTTCTGCGTCGCGTCCGAGGACGCCTATTTCCAGATGCCGCTGGCGCAGAGCCTCGGCGAACCCGGCGGACACACCATGATCGAGCCGTGGCTGCTGATGAACTGGCACCGCACCATGGACTGGCTGCTGCTGGCACCGACGCTGTCCGCGCAGGAAGCGCTCGACTGGGGCCTGCTCAACAAGGTGGTGCCCCGAGAGGATCTCGAGAACGTCGTCGAGGAGATGGCGCGCAAGATCTCCCAGATCCCGTTGACCACGTTGATGGCGGTGAAGAACAACGTGAAGCGCGCCTGGGAGTTGATGGGAATGCGGGTGCACCTGCAAGTCAGCCACATCTTGACCAACATGGTCGGCGCGGCCACCGATGTTCAGGCACGCCGAGCCGAGCTCATGCAATCAGGCTTGAAGCCAAGGGATTTCGTCGACCGCGACGAAGGCGCCGGCGACACTTCCTCGCGCGAGCAGACGTAAAAGCCCCCGACACGCCGAAGCGTGAGGGACTTTTGCGTCTGCTCGCCGGACTAGCGGCTCCTCTCGCCGGCCAGCCTGCGCCCGGCGGCATGGCGGGCGGCGACGTAACCGAACACCATGGAGTTGGCGATGCTGGCGCCCGCACCCGGATACGTCCGGCCCATCACCGTCGCCGTGGTGTTGCCCGTCGCATACAGACCGTCGATTACCCGGTCGTGCTCGTCGAGAACCTGGGCGTGCTCGTTGGTGATCACGCCACCACAGGTGCCGACGTCGGCCGGATGCACCTTGGTTGCATAGAACGGGGCACGTTCGAGCGGCCCGATGGCGGCGTTGGGCCGATACCCCGGATCGCCCAGGCAATCGTTGTATGCCGATTGACCACGCCCGAAGTCCGGGTCCAGGCCCTTGGCCGCAAAATCGTTGAACCGCTGGACTGTTCGGGCCAATGCATCGGCGGGAACCTCGATCTGCCGTGCAAGATCGCCGATGGTGTCGGCACGTTTCACGGCACCACTGGCGATCAGCTCGAGCGGCAGCCGACGCTTGAGCGGGTTGGCGCCGGCCACATACCTGCGCACGTAGCCGTCGTCGAAGACCATCCAGCACGGCACCGCCTTGTTCGCGTACATCGCCTTGCCGACCTCGACGTAGGAGTTCGACTCGTTGCAGAATCGCCGGCCGGCCGAATCGACGTAGATCGCACCGGGCCGCTGCCGTCCCGAGCCCAGTGACGCGGCCGTCGTGCCACCGTTGGCAATGAACACCGAAGGCAGCCACCAGGCTTCGTCCAACAGATCGGTCTTCGCGCCGAGGCGCATCGCCGTCTGCAACACCTCACCGGTGTCGCCGGCATTCGCGATCGACCATTGCGCCTCATTGGGTTGGTCACCGCTGTAGCGACGACGCATGTCGGCGTTATGGCCGAATCCGCCCGCGGCCAGCAGAACTCCCTTGCGCGCCTCGACATTCAGCCGCGCGCCATCGCGGACGATGCGGGCGCCGACAACCCGTCCGTCTTCGACGATGAGGTCGTCCATTGCGGCGTTGGTCCAGACTGGAGGCTCCCCGTCGCAGATATCGATCATCGACTTGAGCATTTGCGCGATCAGCGAAGAGCCATTAGTGAGTATCTGGCGCCGCGCGATACGCGCCGCCGTGCTGCGCAGGAATACCCGCGTCGCCACGGCGAAAGCCCTTGGTGCACGGTTGAAGTACTGCACCGAGCGCAGCTCATTGGTCAGCACCACAAATCCGTAGGCCTTGGCCAGCGGCGGCTGAACCTTGTCGCTCCAGGTGCCCAATTTGGCGGCGTTGAACGGAATGCCCTCAACGGCGCGGCCGGCGGAGTTGCCGCCCTTGTGGTTCGGGTAGTAGTCGCTCCAGCCGGAGCACCGGACGAGCCGCACACCTTTGCGGATCAGGAAGTTGATCATCTCGTAGCCCGCGGTCAGGAACATTTCGCGGCGCTCGGGTGACGACGGTGCGCCGATGTCGCCGACGACGTCGGCGAGATACGCGAGGCCGTCCTCGTGCGAGTCCGCTATGCCGTCGGCGCGCATCAGCGGATTATTGGGCAGCCAGACGATGCCGCCGGACAATCCCGTCGATCCGCCCACCAGGGCTTGTTTTTCGACGATCAGCGGCTCGAGCCCGCAGTCGAGCGCAGCCAGCCCTGCCACCATGCCGCCGCCACCGCTCCCGGCAATCACCAGGTCGACGGAGTGGTCCCATTGGGTGGTCATGGCGCCTCCGAGGTGAGCCCGAGATCGGCGATCGGCACGTCGATGGTGGTGTTGGTCTTCTGGATCGCGGGTACCAGGGTGTCGTACGGCAAGCCGGCGAGAAAGCCGTCGACGACGCGTTCGAAGTTCGAGATCAGCCCCTCGATCTGGTCCGACAGCCGCATGTATTCAAAGCCGCGCGCGTGCAGCCCTTTTTGCTGCCGCGGCAGGTTGGAGAAGTCTTGAGCCGGGATCGGCGGCCAGCGCGGGTCGTCCGGTGCCATCGGTTGCGGTGGTGTGGGTTTTCCCGCGGAGAGGTCCGCGGGCAAACGGGTCAGTGACCAGATCTCGAACAGGGTTTCCTCGGGCCCGAGCGGCCGGATCCGGTACGACGAGGCGCTGCTGTAGGTGGGCAGGATGAAGTGGTGTGGGAAGCAGAAACCGATCGCGTCGGTAATCCCGCGGCGGACAAGGTCGTTGAGGTCGGGCATGTCGCTGCCCCGCGCCCGATGCCAGCCCACCACCGCGTCGTTGAGGGCGCTGCGCCAACCGGCCAGCGCCTCAAGCGGATCGGAGGGCAGCGCGATGGTCTGCAAGCCTTCGGCGATGCGGATGTCGTTCTCGTGGGTCATGCCACCCATGCCGTCACCCAGAGTGCGCATGAAATAAAGGCTGCTCGCCACGACGGGGTGCACCGCTTCCGACGGGTTGCCGGTCTGCGCGGACGGCAGCAGCTGCGGGTGCGTCTGCGGAACGTGGTAGCCCTCCATGAACGCGGCCGTCGCCAACTTCCAGTTCACCGGCAGCCGGCAGGATTGCCACCACTCCACGCGCAGCGATTCGACCTTCCAGGCGTCATAGATCGGTGCGAAGGGCTCCATCCAGTCGCTCAAGGCAGGAGCGTCGTCGTCGAGGTTGATCCACGCGCATCCGCCCCACAACTCGCACCTGACCGAAACCAGTTGTAGGTCAACGGAGGACATGTTCTCCTCGGCGAAGGCCTCGGGTCGCAACACAAAAGTGTTGCGCCCGTCGATACCCCAGCACCAACCGTGGAACGGGCAGACGAAGGTGCGCCGATTTCCGTTGCCTTCAACCAACTTCACTCCGCGATGACGGCAGGCGTTGTGGTAGGCCCGCACAGTGTTGCCGTCGACCCGCACGACGATGATCGATTGGTCGAGGATCTCGTACTCCACGAAATCGCCCGGCTTGGGGATCTCCTCGAGCCGGCATGCCATCTGCCACACCCGCGGCCAGAACAACTCGGCTTCCAGTGCGTAGAAGTCGGGGTCGTAGTACCGCTGCTTCGGGATCCGATCCGGGGTTTCCACCGCCCACGGCACCGGCAGCGGTGTCCAGTTGACCTCGGTTCGTAGATTGGTTGTCTGGTTACCCATCTCGCTATCCTTGTCAGCTCATACGATTCGTGACGCTCGGTCTTGCCAGTAGCGTTCGCGGATTCGTCTCTTGTAGAGCTTCCCGTTCGGGTCACGCGGCAGCTCCGCATCGAATTCGACTGTGCGCGGACACTTATAGCCCGCGAGGTGGGTCCGGCAGTACGCGATGAGCTCGGCTTCGAGGTCGGGCCCGGGCGCGACGCCGGCTAACGGCTGCACGACGGCCTTCACCTCTTCACCGAACTCCTCGTTGGGAACGCCGAACACCGCCGCGTCGACGAGCTTGGGGTGCATCACCAGCAGATTCTCCGCCTCTTGGGGATAGATGTTCACACCGCCGGAGACGACCATGAACGTCGACCGGTCGGTGAGGTAGAGGTAGCCGTCCTCGTCGACGTACCCCATGTCCCCCAGCGAACGCCACCCGCGATCGTTGTACACCGACGCGGTTTTGGCGGGGTCTTTGAAGTACTCGAACGTCGGCCCACCCTCGAAGTAGAGCTCACCGGTCTGCCCGACGGACAGCTCTTCTCCGTCATCACCGACCACGTGCACCGGAGCCATCGGTATGCCCACCGCACCCGGGTGGGCCAGCCATTCCTGCGGCCCGATCGTCGTGCCCGCGAATCCCTCCGTGCCCCCATAGTATTCGTGGATGATCGGCCCGAACCAACTCATCATCTGATGCTTGACATCCACCGGGCACGGTGCGGCCGCGTGAATCACGCACTGCAGGCTGGACACGTCGTATTCTCGACGAACCGACTCGGGCAACTTCAGCATCCGCACGAACATTGTCGGCACGAACTGAGCATGAGTGACCCGGTGCGTCTCGATCAAGCGCAGGACGTCTTCCGCATCGAACTTGCGCATGATGATCGCCGCAGCGCCAACACGATTGACCGCCATCGTGTAATTCACTCCGGCGGCGTGGTACATCGGTGCGGGCGAAAGGTACACGCTGGCCGGGCTCATGCCGTATTTGTGGATCAGCGCCAGCTCCAGGACCGACTGCGCCCACGAGCCGTTGCCATCCGTCGGAAGCGGCCGGCGAACGGCCTTGGGCCGTCCGGTGGTTCCCGACGAGTACAGCATCTCCGACCCGTCTGATGCCGGCGGCGCATCGGCCGCTTGCGCCACGGCGTCGTCGTAAGACTGCCAGCCCGCCAGGCTGCCGCCGACCGCGATGTGCACGTCGACGCCCGCGATGCCGCGTAGATGCTCCGCGAGATCGACCATCGACGCGTCGACGAACACCGCCTTCGCGTCGGAGTCGTCGATGACGTAGGCGACTTCCTCTGGCGTGAAATGGGTGTTCACCGCGGTGTAGTACAGCCCGGAAAGCTGGCAACCCCAGGTGATTTCGAAGAACTCCGACCGGTTGGGCAAAATCAGGGCCACGCCGTCGCCGCGGCGCAGCCCGGCACTGTGCAACATCGCGGCTACTCGCCGGCTTTTCGCGTGCAGCTCGCCGAACGAAATCACTGCGCCGTCGGACATGATCAGCGCCGGCGACTCCGCGGCGGTGATCGCGTGATCGGCGATGTTCACGGGCAGACCTCGTCGAGCTCGACCAAGGTCAGCCGGCCGTGGCGCCATCGGTCGACGCGGCCGCGGCCGCCTGCCGCCGGGCTTGCTCGGACGGCAACACCTTGTCCTTAAAGACGGTCTGAATCAGCTGCTGCACATCCTTGCTGACCGACGCGAGCGCGACCAGGTCGTTGGAGCTCTGCCAGTGCACCCGCATTCCCATCAGCTCCCAGGCTCGCTTCAGGTTGGCCTTGGTGAGCATCAGCGTCGTCAACGGTGCCTGGGCAATGTGGCGGGCGATCGCGTCCACGCGGTCGTCCAGGTCCTCCCGCTTGACCACCTCGTTGACGAGGCCGACCTCCAGCGCCTTCTTGGCGTCGATCACCTCGGCGGTGAAGAGATAGTAGGCGGCGCGGCGCCAGTTCATGAACACCCAAGGCTCGATGGAACATTCACCGGATGGCATGCCGAACCCCTGCAGGGGCGGGTAAGAGAAGTAGGCGTCCTCGGAGGCGATGACGATGTCGGTGGTCAGGCCCATGTGCGTACCGCCGCCCACACAGTAGCCGTGGACCTGCGCGATGGTGGGCTTGGAGAACTCCCACAGATTCAGGGTTGGCTTGACGAAGAGATCCGACTGCGCCTTCCACGGATTGCCTGTCACCAGAGCGTTCTCCACGAACGCCGGATAGTCGACGGCGTTGTTGCCGATGGCGTGCCCGGAGCAGAAGCCCTTGCCGTTGGCTTTCAGCACCAAGACCTTGATGTCATAGTCGCGGTCGGCATCCAGCAAGGCGGCGTCGACTTCTTCGGCCAGCTTCTGATCCTGGGCGTTGGCCTTCTCAGGCCAGTTGAGGGTGATCTTCGCGATAGACCCTTCTTTTTGGTAGATGATTCTCTCGCGGGTCTCGTTGAGATCCATATCTGCTTACCCTTTCGTTATGACGTGATGACGCCGATTTCTGCGCCGATGTCGTAGGTGGTGCCGATCTGGCCCGTCCATTTCACGGTGCCCGAAGCTCCGGCTTCGATTTCCTGCTCCACTTTCTCGGTGGCTATCGCATAGATCGGTGTGCCCTCGTCGACGTGCTCCCCGGCTTCGACGAGCAACGCGGTGAGCTCGGCCTCCGCGACGGCTACCGATACCCGCGGGATGCGAATAATGAAGTCACCCATGGGCACCCGCCTTCGCCAGCGTTCGCTGAGCGGCGGCGACGATCCGCCCCGGCGACGGGTATACCTGCGCTTCGAGCGCGGCCGCGGCAGGATTGGGAACAAACCTGGCACCGACCCGCTCGACGGGCGCGACAAGCTCGCCGAACAGTTCGAACTGCAGGATCGCGGCGATCTCTGCACCCGGCCCGGCGAATTGCACTGCATCGTGGATGATTACGGCCCTGCGAGTTCGGCGTACGGATCCGACGATCGCCTCGACGTCGAGTGGGACCAGAGTCCGCAGATCGACAACCTCCGCGCTGACGCCTTGACCGGCCAGGGTTTCCGCCGCTGCCAGCGCGTCGTGCACGCTACGCCCGTAGCTGATCAGGCTCACGTCGGTGCCCGGCCGCTTGATGTCGGCCTGGCCCAGCGGAATCGCAAAGCCCGGATCGACGGGAACCGGACCCTTCTTGCTTTGCAGCCGAACCGTTTCGACGAACAGGCATGGATCCTCGTCAAAGATCGCCGAGGTCAGTAGGCCTTTGCCGTCCCGCGGAGTGGACGGCACGATCACCTTCATGCCCGGGATGTGCATGAACCACGCCTCCAGGCTCTGCGAATGCGTCGCACCGGTGGCCAATCCCGCGTACACCTGGGTGCGGACCGTGATCGGCGCCGTGGTGCGCCCGGCGGTCATGAATCGGAGTTTGGCGGCGTTGTTGATCAGCTGGTCGGCGGCGATACCGATGAAATCCATGATCATGATCTCGGCCACCGGCAGCATCCCGTCGATGGCCGCGCCGATGGCCGCGCCGACGATCGCGGCTTCCGAGATCGGTGTGTCCAGGACCCGGTCGTGGCCGTACTTCGTCGACAACCCCGCCGTGGGTCCCGACGCACCGGGATCGGCGATGTCCTCACCAAGCAAGAACACTCGGTCATCGGCCTGCAGCGCCTGATCCAGCGCGAGGTTCAGCGCCTCGCGCATCGTCATCTCTTTGTCTTCCATGCCTTTACACCGGGAACTTGATCGGGGTTGCGTAGACGTCGCGGTCGAGCTCATCAACCGATGGAGAATCCGCGCTCATCACGGTTTGCAGCGCCGCTTCAACCGTCGCGAGAGCCTCATTGTCGATGCTGTCCAGCTCGGCCGCGCCGCAGATGCCCGCTTCGGCGAGGTGGTTGCGGAACTTCGGCACCGGATCGGCCTTAATCGCCGCGGCCAGCTGATCCTTTGGCATGTAAGGCATCCGGTCGCCGAAGTAGTGGCCGCGAAAGCGGAACGTCACGCACTCGATGAAGGTGGGGCCGCTACCGGCACGTGCCCGTCGCAGCGCCTCGTCCAGCACCGACTTCACCGCGAGCGGGTCGTTGCCGTCGACGCGCACACCCGGCATGCCGTAGCCGGCCGCCCGGTCGGCGACGTGCTCGAGTTTCATGGTGTCGCTGGTCGGAGTCATCTCGGCGTAGAGGTTGTTCTGGCATACGAAGACCAGCGGCAGATCCCACAACGCGGCCATGTTGGCTGCCTCGTGGAATGAGCCGGTGGCGGTCGCACCGTCGCCGAAGCTGACCACCGTGACGCGGTCCAGCCCTTTGCGCTTGGCCGACATCGCCAGACCCACCGCCACCGGTGGTCCGGCCCCGACGATCCCGGTCGACAGCATCACGCCGTTTTCCGGTTTGGCGATATGCATGGTGCCGCCCTTACCGCGGCTGGCACCCACGGTGCGCCCCATCATCTCGCCGTAGATCTCTTCGAGCGGCACTCCTTTGCCGATCAGATCGTGCAGCCCGCGGTAGGTGGTCACCAGCTGGTCGTCGGCTCGCAGTGCGACACCCATCGCGGCGGCGATCGCCTCCTGGCCGCGTGACGGCCAGTACACGCACATGAACTCTCCGGTGCCGATTCCCTTGGAGAGCCGGTCGTCGGCCGCCTTCATCAGCACCATCAACGCATAGAGCCGCTTGTGGACTTCTGCAGACACCTCGGCCGCCGGAGTCACTTTGTGAAGGACCCAATCTGCCGGTAGACCTTGGGAATTGGCGGTGTCTCCATGTTGAGCAGCTCCAGCGACGACATTTTGCCGCTGGCACCGAGCTCCCTCAGCCGTTGCACCACCGCGTCGAGGTCGTCGCAGTCAAGCTCGTAGATGGCGACGAAGGGGCCGTTTCCGTCGGTCGGCGCAAAGCGGCGCGCCGAGACGATCCCATCCACCGAGCAGATCTCCGCCAAGTGCGTGTCGTTGTACCACGTGTGGTATTCCGCCTCGCGGTCCGGCGACACCGGCATGGTCTCCAGGTAGATGATCCCCTTGGGCATGCGCCACTCCATTTCGGTTGGGGTGCAGTGTAATTGACTGACCGTCACGCGCCCGACCATGGCTTCACCTTCAGAAAACCTCCCCCGTCGACGCGAAGCTGCTGGCCGGTGATGTAACGGGCGGCGTCGGAGGCCAGAAAAAGCACCGCCTCGCTGATGTCCTCCGGCTCGACATAGGGAATGGGCATGGCCTGGACTAGCGGGAACACCGGTTCGGCATCCTCGCGGGTCGGATTCTTCAGGTCCGGCCGGAAGGCCCGGTACATCGGTGGACTGTGCAACATGTCGGTGTTGACGTTGGTCGGATGCACGGCGTTCATCCTGATGGAGAACTGGAGCCAGCGCCAGCGCGAAGTCGTTGACGTAGTGTGCGGCAGCTATTTTCGCGAAGGCGTAGCCGGCTCCTCCGGGACCGCCGTCGATACCGGTGGTGTTCATCGACGACATGAATGCCGCGTTGGATCCGATCACGATGATCGACGCGCCGGCCTGCAGATGCTTGAGGCTGGCGTGTACGAGGTTGAGCACGCCGACCAGGTCCACGTCGACGGCATCAGCGAACGCCTGCGGCGGCAGACCCGCCGTCAACGGACAGATGCCGGCGTTGGCGACCACGATGTCGAGATGACCAAACTCTGCGACGCCCCGGTCGATCGCCGCGGACAGTGCTGCGCGGTCGCGGACGTCGGCGATCTCGGTGAAGGCCTGCTGGCCCTCCTTCTCGACGAGACGCGCGGTTTCGTCGAGGTCTTCTGGCCGGGCAAGAGGATACTCGGTTGGTTTCGATGTCTTCGCACAAGTCCACCGCGATGATGTCGGCGCCCTCGGCCGCAAGCATCCGCGCGTGCGAGCGCCCCTGACCGCGGGCGGCTCCACTGACCACCGCTACCTTGCCCGTCACCCTGCCCATTGCCGGTCCTTTCTCAGCGCCGTCAACAAAGACGAACCACCTTGATGCCCAGAATTATTCGCAGCAAGCGCAGGGTGGACCGTGAGGGGCGCCGACCCGGTCACGCACAGGGCCGGACGAGCGTTCAACTCCATCGCATCTCTTCCACGACGCTGCGTCATTGCAGTACAGGCTGAAGAATATCGATAGTATCTATACTACCTAAAATAGAAAAGACACCGAAAAGGATGGGCAGATGTCAGGCGTGCTCAGTGGCGTCCGGGTCGTCGAGCTGGCTTCGTGGACGTACGTCCCTGCCGCCGGTGTCGCTCTGGCGGACTGGGGCGCCGATGTCATCAAGGTGGAAAGCGTCGTCGGCGGCGATCCCGGCCGGGCGCTCGTGGTCGGAGGGTTCACCCGGCAAGCGGCACGCGCCGACACCGACTTCATCCTCGAGCTGAGTAATCGCGGAAAACGAAGTATCGCAGTAGATCTGAAGACGCGATGCCGGCCGGGAATTCTTCGGTCGGCTGCTCGCCGAGGCCGATGTACTGCTGACGAACTGGCTGCCGGCAGCGCTGGAGCGGGCTCGGCTGACGGTCGACGACATCCGCGCGTTCAACCCGAACATCATCATCGCGCGCGGAACCGGCCTAGGTGTGCGCGGCCCCGACCGCGATCGAGGCGGCTTCGACGCCGCCACCTATCTGGCTCGCGGCGGGGTCGCCTACACGCTCACGCCGTTCGGCACCGAAAACCCCGCCGTGCAAGGCCCGGCCTTCGGCGACCTGCAGGCCGGAATCACCCTGGCCGGCGGCGTCTGTGCGGCACTGTTCCACCGTGAGCGCACCGGCGAGCCGACGATTGTGGATTCCTCGCTATTAGCCCAGGCGATGTGGAGCATCGCGCCGTCCATTTCGGTCGCCGATCTCTTCGGTATCGATGGCATCCCGGGAGCGCCGCCGGGCTTGGCGATGAATCCCGCTGGTCAACCGGTACAAGACCAAGGACGACCGGTGGATCCAGATGGTGTTCCTGCAGCCGGACAAGTTCTGGGCCGGATTTCTGTCATCGAATCGGTTTGGCTGAGCTGGCCACCGACGAGCGGTTCGTGCCGTCGTCCAGTCTGGTCGCCAACGCGGCCGAGGCGACCGCCCTGATCGCCGCCACGTTCGCCGAGCACGATCTGGAGCACTGGCGGCACGCGTTGGCCGATGAACCCGGCGTGTGGGCACCGCTGGCCACTCCGCGCGAGGCGCTCAACGACCCGCAGAGCAAACCCAACGGTTACCTGATCACCAATGTCGACGATCAGGGCGTCGAATACGAGATGGTCGCAGCGCCAGTGCAGTTCGATGAAACGCCACCCGGCCCGGGACGCGCGCCCGAACACGGCCAGCACACCGAGGAGATTCTGCTCGAGCTCGGCTTCGACTGGGACGACATCGCCGAGGCGAAAGACAGCGGCGCGATCCTGTAGCCTGCCCCTCGAATGCGAATCTGCAAAGGCGTAAAGGGGTAGTCATGGCTGCGGGCGTCGAGCAGTTGGAGTTTCAAGCCGAAGCGCGCCAACTGCTGGACTTGATGGTCCATTCGGTCTACTCCGATAAGGACTCGTTTCTGCGGGAGTTGATCTCGAACGCCTCCGATGCGCTGGACAAGCTGCGGATTGAGGCCTTTCGGAATAAGGACCTCGACGTCGACACCTCCGATCTGCACATCGAGATCGAGGTAGACAAGGACGCCCGCACCCTCACCATTCGCGACAACGGCATCGGCATGACGCGCGCCGAGGTTGTCGATCTGATCGGCACGCTGGCCAAATCCGGTACCGCCGAACTGCGTCAGCAGTTGCGCGAGGCCCAGACCGCTAAAAGCGCAGCCGTTTCCGAGGAGCTGATCGGTCAGTTCGGCATCGGCTTCTACTCCACGTTCATGGTGGCCGACAAGGTCGAGCTACTCACGCACAAGGCGGGCGACAGCGAGGCCACCAAGTGGGAGTCGAGCGGCGACGGCACCTACACCATCGCCTCGGTTGAGGGCGCGCCGCAAGGGACATCGGTCACCCTGCACCTCAAGCCCGCGGACACCGAGGACGCACTGCACGACTACACCTCGGAGTGGAAGATCAGGACGCTGGTCAAGAAGTACTCCGACTTCATCGCCTGGCCCATCCGGATGGAGGTCGAGCACGCACCCCCGCCTCGGAGACGGCGGCGAAGACACCGTCACGCAGGGAAATCCAGACCCTGAACTCGATGAAGGCGCTGTGGGCCAAGCCCAAAGACGAGGTGTCGGACGAGGAGTACAAGGAGTTCTACAAGCACATCGCGCATGCCTGGGACGAGCCGCTCGAGGTCATCTCGATGAAGGCCGAGGGCACCTTCGAGTACCAAGCTCTGCTCTTCATCCCGTCGCGGGCGCCACTCGACTTGTACGAACCGGAGCTCACATCGGTGTGCAGCTGTACGTCAAACGGGTCTTCATCATGGGCGATTGCGATCAGCTGATGCCCAGATACCTGCGTTTCATCAAGGGCGTCGTCGACGCACAAGATCTGTCACTGAACGTCTCCCGCGAAATCCTGCAGCAGGACCGACAGATCAACGCGATCCGCCGTCGGTTGACCAAGAAAGTCCTGTCGACCATCAAGGATTTGCAGTCGCAGCGGCCCGACGATTACCGCACCTTCTGGGGTGAGTTCGGCAAGGTCCTCAAAGAGGGCCTGATGAGGGACTTCGACAACCAGGAGGCGCTGCTGGAAATCTCCTCGTTTGCCTCAACGCACAGCGAGGACCAGCTCACCACCCTCGCCGAGTACGTCGAACGGATGAAGGAAGGCCAGCGACAGATCTTCTACGCCACCGGCGAATCCCCTCAGCAGATCCTCGCCACGCCGCACCTCGAAGCCTTCAAGGCCAAAGGCTACGAGGTGCTGCTGCTATCCGACACGGTCGACGAGATCTGGCTGGGATCGGTGACCGAGTTCGACGAAAAACCACTTCAGTCGGTGGCCATGGGCGACGTCGACCTCGACACCGAGGAGGAGAAGACGGCGCACGAGGCCGAGCGCAAAGAGCAGGAGCAGGACTTCGCTGATCTGCTGACCTGGTTGACGGAAACCCTGAGCGAGCACGTCAAGGAAGTCCGGTTGTCCACCCGCCTGACGGATTCGCCGGCCTGCCTGATCACCGACGCCTTCGGCGTGACCCCGACGCTGGCCCGGATCTACCGGGCCACCGGGCAGGACGTTCCGGTCGGAAAGCGCACGTTGGAACTCAACCCGAACCACCCGCTCATCACTGGCCTGCAGCAGGCCTACCAAGACCGCGGGGACGACGACGACCGGCTCGCCGAGATCACCGAAACAGCCGAATTGCTCTATGGCACAGCACTTCTCGCTGAGGGGAACGCGCCGGAGAATCCGGCGCGGTTCGCCGAGCTGCTTGTGCACCGGCTGGCCCGCACGGTGTAGTCAGGCGCGGCTAATTCCCGTGCCGCACCTGATTGAACGGCACGCCGCGGTCGGCGGCGTACTCGCGGGGGAAGTTCAGCACCCGCTCGCCGATGACGTTGCGTGCCATCTCTGTGGTGCCGCCGCCCATGCAGACCGCTTGTCGGGCCAGGTAGCGCAGACCGGCCTGCAGGCCCTCCCCTTCTGCGCCGACGACACCGGCCGTCCCGGTGATCGCCAGCCCGGTGTCCATCTCCAGCGTCGTCGTCTCGGCATGGAAGAGCCGGATCAAGGTTCCGGCAGCCGGCGGCAGGGTGCCGTCGCGGACACTGCGGTAGACGTGGCCGCCCAACTGTTCGCTCACCGCACGGTGCACCAATGCCCGACCGGCCATCTGCTGCGCTCGCTCGTTGTCGGCCTGCCCAACCATCTTTGTCAGCGCCACATAGTTCACCGGCGTCGACCGGCCGCCCTCGCTGCCACTGCCGCTGGCGAATTCCGAGCTCATCCCCACTGCGCGGCGTTCATGGTAGAGCTGGCGCGAGGCCACCGCCCACCCGCCGTCCACCTCGCCGACGACGGCATCGTCGCCGACGTCGACACCATCGAGGAACTCTTCGCAGAACTCCGTGGAGCCGTTGAGCTGAGTGATGCGCCGCAACGTAATTCCGGGATGCTTGATCGGCACCAAGAACATGGTCAGGCCGTCATGCTTGGGCACATCCCAATTGGTGCGGGCCAGGCAAAGGCCATAGTCTGCGGCGAATGCGCTGGTGCTCCACGTCTTTGCGCCGTTGATCACCCAGCGATCGCCGTCCCGTTCGGCTCGAGTGATCACACCGGCGAGGTCCGATCCGCCGCTGGGCTCAGACAGCAGCTGAACCAGCACCTCGTCACCCCGCAGGGCCGCGGCGATGTGCTGACGCTTCTGCTCCTCGCTTCCGGTGTCGAGCAGCGTCGCGCAGCAGATGGTGAACGTCGGGGTATTGAGGATCAGCGGCATCTCATAACCGAAGCTCTCCTCGTCGAACGCCTTCTGGTATTCGTAGTCAAGGCCGAGCCCGCCGTACTCGCGGGGAAAGCAGATCCCGGCGAATCCGCCTTCATAGAGATGCTTTTGCAATTCGCGAGCACGCTGCCAGCAGCGTTCCTCGTCGCGATGAGCCGCCGGCGGGGCCGCGGGATCGATGGGCGGCATGTGCTCGGCCAACCAGACTCGTGCCCGGGCCCGGAAGTCGTCGATGGATTCGACCTCGTCGGATGCCGCTGTGGGGGCGCGATAAGTGTCGGTCATCAGGCGGACCTCGGTGCCCGCTGCCCCGCCTCCTGCAACTGATACACCCGCAGGTTGTGCTCCTCCGGCGTGCCGAACATGGACCGATATAGCGCAGCCCGCCGCAAATACACGTGCAGGTCGTGTTCCCACGTGACGCCGATTCCGCCGTGCATCTGCACGCAGCCCTGGATGATGTCGGTGGCCATCTCCCCCACATACGACTTGGCGATGCTGGCAGACAACGCGGCGTCGGGCGAACGGGCGGAGGTGGCAGCCACCGCCGCGGCCGTCGTTGCCCGGCACGCCTCCAACCACATCTTCATGTCGGCGAAGCGGTGTTTGAGCGCTTGGTAGGACGCCAACGGCCGGCCGAAGGTGTGCCGATCCAACGCCCAGGCGACGGTGAAGTCGAAAACGGTGTGGAGAATGCCGACCACTTCGGCGCATTGCAGCAGTTGCGCGATCTGGCTTTGACGGTCGATGAGCCCGGTGGCGCCGCCGATGGCCGCGCCGCGGTCGATGGCCACCCCATCAAAATGCACACGGGCGTATTGCTTGACCAGGTCGATCGACTGCTGCGGCTCGATCCGCACCCCGGGTGCGTCGGTCGGCACCAAGAACTGGCCCACACCGTCGTCGGTTCGCGCCACCACGAGCAGCAGGTTGCTATGAGCGCCCGCCTCCACGCGGTCCTTGACACCGTCGATGCGGTAGCCGGAACTGATCGCGGTCGCGGTGACCGACGGCTCATGCGGCGCCCAACCCTGCCCCGGCTCGTATACCGCCCAAGACGCGACGATTTCGCCGGCGATCAACGATTCGATCGTTGCCTCGTGGGATTGTGGGTCGGCGCAATCCACCAACCCGGCGAGGACCGTGCTGACCGGATACAACGGGCCGGGAGCCACCGTCTTTCCGAGTTGTTCGGCGACCATCGCCAGATCGCCGACGCCGTCACCGGAGACGCTGCCACCGCCGAGTTCCTCGGGGACGAGCAACGCCGTCCACCCCAACTCAGCGGCGCGCCGCCACCAGGCCGGCTCGAAAGAGACGCCGCGGGCATGCAGCTCCCGCACCCGGCTCAGCGGGACCTCTTTTTGCAGAAATGCTTGGGTGGTGGAGGCGAAGAGTATCTTTTCGGGGGAATCGACGGCAGTCATGACGTTGGCTGAGACCTTCCTGGCCTTCCTTCACCGTTGCGGATGAAGGCCGGGCGTGTCCTGGTCATCCGTCCGATCGGTCCCAGTCGGGGGCCACTGGTGCGTTCGATGGTAGCAATGAGCAATACCGTAAGAGATACCGGAGTTCAGTCGATAATGATGTTGAGAAGCCGCGGCCGCCATGGCTGACACCGGCAAGGGGCCGCAGGATTCGGCCAAGTCGAAGTCGGATGCGATGGCGTTGGCCGAGCAAGCCGAGGCCGAAGCCGCCGAGGCCGAGGCGCTCGCCGCGGCGGCACGCGCACGCGCCCTGGCCATCAAGTTGCGGCGTGAAGCGCAGGCAGAGGCTGACCAGACAAAGGCTGACGAAGAAGCCGACGAGGCCACCGCAGCCGCCGAAGCACCCGAGACAACCGAAAAACCGGCGACACCCGAGCCGTCCGACGCTGCGGAACCCGTGACGACGGCAACCGAGCCGACCCGTCAGCGGCTGCGGGGTTTACCGTTGTCCTGGCTCTTGACCACGGCCGCCGTCCTCGCTATTTGCGCACTGCTCGGGGTCAGCGGCTGGATGGCGTGGCATCACCACAATGTCGTGCAGGAACAGCAGCGATCCGCAGCATTCATCGCTACCGCCAGGCAAGGCGTCATCAACCTGACGTCGCTGGATTTCAAGAAGGCCAAGGAAGACGTCCAGCGGGTACTCGACAGTGCCACCGGCGAATTCAGAGACGACTTCCAGCGGCGCGCAGACGATTTTGCCTCGGTGGTGAAGGATTCGAAGGCGGTGACCGAAGGATCAGTCGCGGCCACAGCGGTCGAGTCGATGGGTAAAGATTCCGCCGTCGTTCTGGTCCTGGCCAACGAGCGCGTCACCAATCTGGCCGGCGCCAAAGACCAACCCCGGACCTTCCGGTTCCGGGTGTCAGTGGTCCACGACGGCGATGAGCTGAAGGTTTCCAAAGTGGAGTTCGTACTGTGAGCACAGACGACGACACCGAGCAGCAAACGGATGAGACCGCACCCGACGTCGAGCCCACCGAAGGGGTCGAGATCGACAAGGACGCCGACGGCGACGACGACGGTAACAGCACAGTCGCACCCCGCCGGCGCATCAGTGTCAGTGCTATCCCGGCCATCTCGGTCATCCCGTTGGTGTTGGTGCTCGCGCTGCTGGCAGCAGGCGGGCTGGCCGCGTGGGTGTACTTCACTCAGTACCGGCCCGATGAGCAGACCGACGCCGCGGTTGCGCAGAGCGCGGTAGACGCGGCCCGGGATGGCACCGTGGCCTTGCTGTCCTACAAGCCAGACACCCTCAACCAGGACTTCGCCGCCGCTAAATCCCACCTCACCGGTGATTTCCTGAACTACTACGACACGTTCACCAAGCAGATCGTGAGCCCGGCCGCCAAGGAGAAGGCGGTGACGACCACCGCTCAGGTCGTGGGCGCCGCGGCTTCCCAAGTGCAACCGAATTCGGCGGTCGTGCTGGTCTTCGTCAACCAGGTCACCACCAGTCGAGAGCGGCCGGATCCGGCGATGGCGTCAAGCAGCGTGCTGGTGTCGTTGACCAAGGTTCACGGGACCTGGCTGATCACCAAGTTCGACCCCGTCTAGACGGCAAACGACCGGCGAAGCGTCCGAGCGTGCAGTGCTGCGCTTTCCCGGGAAACCACCCACTCCGGCACCACCGAATCGAATCCGTGAAACGTCGCCGCGACGACGTGCAACTCGGTGTGCACGTAAGCGTGCAGCAGCCGGTTCGCGTAGTCGATGGCTTCGTCGCGACACGGGTCGATCTCGGCGCAACTGATGAACGCCGGCGGCAGGCCTTCCAAGTTTGCCCGCTGGGCCGGAACGTGCTGCGCCGTCGCGGCGCCGTGGCCGAGGTAGTGGGCCCACGCGCGACTGACGGCGGGGCCGTTGAGGCCGGGCGTGCGCTGGAATTCCCGTCGCGACGGCGTCGCGTCGGCATCGAGCATCGGTTGGTGCAGCACCTGGGTGAGGATCGCCGGCCCCTCCTGGTCGAACGTGCGCTGGGCCAGGGCGGCAACCAGAGCCGCGCCCGCATCCCGGCCCATCACCACGACACGGCTGCCGTCGGCGTCAAGGCGCGCGCTGTTGTCCACGGCGTAGCGAAATGCCGTCTCCACATCATCGAGCGCAGCCGGACAGGGGTGCTCGGGTGCCAGCCGGTAGTCGACCGACACCACCAGGCAGCTGGCCTCGCGGGCCAGTTCCACGCAGTGCGGATGGTCGGTATCGAGATTCCCGGTCACGAAGCCACCGCCGTGGGCATACAGCACCAGCGGCGCCGCCGACGTGTTCGGACCGCGGTACAGGCGCAGGCCAAGCTGCTGGCCGCTCGGGCTGCTGATGTCGCGGTCATCGATCTCGACGTTGCCGGTGTCGACGGCGGCCGCACGCTCGGCAGCCAGCCGATCGGCACGGTTCCGCTCGGCCGGAAGGGACTCTGTCCGGAATTCGACGATGTCCATGCTGGCGGCAGCGTCCCGCAATACCGGGTCGATGCGGCCCAAACCCCGCGGGCGTGCGCGATCGGTCTCAGTCGTCATGCTCTCTCATCTTTCAGCGGTGTTCGTGACCTTCATTTAAGCCGTCGTCACACCGACCAAAGCTATCGGCCCGGCAGCCGTCTGCGGCCACCGCCTCACTCGAAACTGACGCTGACGGCAGGTCGTTCCCCGGGGAGGGCCTTGACGGTCGACGGCAACCCATACAACGCGGTCGCATTACCGCGCATGATCCGCTCCCGTTGCGCCGCGGGGAATCGGTTGATCGCGTATTCCGGCGAGTCGTAACTCCAGTGCGGATAGTCCGTCGAGAACATCAGGTTGTCGCCGAGGTCCATCATTTCCAGGTACTCACGGAATTGTCGGACGTACGCGTCTTCCAGCGGCTGGGTGGTGAACCGGACGTGTTCGCGGACGTACTCCGACGGTCGGCGGCGAACATGCGGAAGGTCGGCGCGGCGGGCTTCCCAGATCCGGTCCATCCGCCACATCACCGGCATCGCCCAGGTGAAGCCGCCCTCGACGAACACCACCCGCAGATCGGGGTGCCGGTCGAAGGCGCCGTCGAACACCAGGCTCATCAAATGTGAGACGTACAGCAGCGGCCATGAGGCGAAGAAATCGTGCCAGTGCGCCGGATTGCCGACCGGGTACAGCGGAATCAACTCGAACGGCGTCTGACCCATCAGGTGGGTGGCCACCGGCAACCCGTTGGCAGCCGCGGCAGCGTACAGCGGATCGAAATGAGGGTTGCCGAAAGGGATTCCACGTGTCTGAGGTGTCATCAGCACCTGCGCCATGTAAGGGTGGCCCGCCCACCGTTCGACTTCGCGCGCTGCCTGCTCGGGTGTCTGCGCGCTAACGCTGATCGACCCGCGCCAGCGACCGTGCGCGTTGTGCTTGTCCAGCCAGACGTCGGCGAGCCAGTCGTTGTAAGTGGACTTCAGCACGTGCTCGGCCTGCGGCAACTGCGCATCGCACATCGGCTCCAGCGTGGCAATGCTGACTCCGGCGTCGACGAGCAGTTGTTTGGCGGCATAGTCGGGATCGGTACCGGCGAAGCCACCGCCGGGCGGAGCGGCGTCGACACGCATCGACATGGTCTTGTACGAGTCCGGCGTGTCGTAGAAGTGCGGCACCGGGGTGACGGCGTTTCCGGTCGGCCAGATCTTGTCCACCCATTCGGGGGGCGCGTAGGACTTGAGCACGTCGGCCGAGACGGGCATCGGGTGCACATCGGTGTCGACGATGGCCACCGCGATCTCGGTCTGCGGCTCGACTCGTTCGATCGTCGTCATACCGTAGTTCCTTCTACCGGTGCCGTGAGTCCGTACAACTCACTGGCGTTGCGCCACAACACGTTGTCGCGTTGCGAACTGTCCAACCCGGCGGCGGTCTCCGCGGGTGAGGACGTCGACCAATGCGGGTAGCCCGATCCGTACATCAGCAGATCGGCCTTGCCGGAGAACTCCATCCACCGCTGCATCTGACCGGGATCAGTCGGCCCGTCGAACGCCGACGAACAGAACCGGACATGGGTGGGCAGGTAGTCACTGGGATAGCGGTCGACCCAGGGCGTCTGATCGCGCATCGACAGCCAGAAGGTGTCCAGCCGCCACATCAGCGGGGTCAGGATGTCGTAACCGCCGTCGGCGAAGACGAACCTCAGATCCGGGTGGCGGCCGAAGACACCCTCGACGATCAGCGTTGCCAAGTGGACGAAGTAGTTCAACGGCATGAAGGCCCCGTAGCCGGGGTAGGTGTGCGCATGGCCGGCGAACGTCGGCGGATAGTCGACGCCATTGCCGCCGTTGATGTGTACGGCCACCGGAAGCCGGCGCGCGGCGGCGGCCTCCCAGATCGGCTCGAACATCGGTTTGCCGTAGGGCTCGCGGGACTGCATGGGAACACCGACTTGCACCAGCTTGGGATGTGCGGCAAGGCGCTCGATCTCGGCCACCGCACCCTTGGGGTCTTCCGGGTTGACCCGGATGGTGCCGCGGAAACGATTCGTGGTGTCCGGCTCCAGCCATCGGTCGAGCAGCCAGTCGTTGACCGCGGCACAGATTCGACTGTTGAGCAGATAGTCGGCGATGTTGCCGCGGGTCAACGGGTTCAACACGGCGTAGTCGACCCCGGCATCGTCGAAAAGATGGTGGGCGACGGTCTCGGGATCAGACGCTGGGTAATGCTCGCCGTACAGGTCTTGGCGGTAGTCGCCGCCCGGGGCCTGATACCACTGTTGTTCGACGTCGGGGATCGACCGCAGTCGGTGGGCGGCGGGTAAGTAACGCCGAATTTCGGCGTTATAGCGGAAATTTGGTTGAACGCTGGCGTCGATGATCATGCGGTCAGATACACCTGCCCGTCGGCGACATCGACCTGGTAGGTGCGGACCCGCCGTTTGGGATCGGCGATGTTTCGACCCGTGGTGACGTCGAATTCCCAGTTGTGCCAAGGACACCGGACAATCTGGCCGTCGCGCACTCGACGTACTCCGCCGGGTTCGTCGGGCGCGGGTTCGTTGGTGCCGCCGATCAGGCCCAGACACAACGGAGCGCCCTCGTGGGAGCAGTAGTTGACGATCGCATGTAGCGAGCCGCCCACGTTGTAGACCCCGACTCCGAACTTCCCGGCGTCGACCAGCTTCATCGCGCCCGGCGGTAACTTGTCCAGCGAGCACACGAATCGGCGTTTCAGCACAGCCGAATCACCGCCTCCCTGACGATCGCGCAGGTCAATATTGTCCCCATTACGGTAACCACCACAAGCCGTTGGGCTTCGTTGCTATTTATATTATGATAGCGACATTCCCAATACCCCCGCAAGGAGCGGCAATGACGCTGCGCACCGAACGCCCAGATGTTGGGGACCAGCCCGTCGTCCTCGACACCACCGGCGAAACCAGCCCCTACCCGTTTTTCGAATACATGCGGCGCACCGATCCGGTGTTCCACGGGACGTTGATCGACAGCGACCTGCTGCCACCGGAGCTGAAACCGGAAGACGAATGGGTGCTGTTCGACTACGACGGCGTCTTCCAAGCCTTCCGCGACGACAAAGTCTTCACCTCCGCCGAGTACGACAAGACGATCGGTTTGGTGATGGGCCACACCATCCTGGCGATGGGCGGCAAGGAACATCACGACCATCGCAGCCTGGTGGCCAAGGCATTCCGGGCCACCGCGCTGGAACGCTGGGAGCCATCGGTCATCGGGCCGGTCTGCGATCAGCTGATCGACGAGTTCAAGAACGATGGCCACGCCGACTTGGTGAAGGCGCTGACGTTCGAGTTTCCGACCCGGATCATCTCCGAACTGCTCGGACTCCCCCGTGAAGATCTCGACATGTTTCGGCGACTGTCACTCGGCCTCATCTCGATACAGACCGACATCGAGGCGGGGTTGACCGCAGCGAACGAGTTGCATGGCTACTTCCTGGACCAGGTCGAGCAGCGCCGCCGCAAACTGACCAACGACATCATCGGCGACCTCGTCGCCGCGGAGATCGACGGCGAGAAGCTCACCGACGAGGCGATCATCGCATTCTTGCGACTGCTGTTGCCCGCCGGTCTAGAGACCACCTATCGATCATCCGGCAACCTGCTCTACCTGCTGCTGACCCATCCTGAACAGTTGGCGATGGTCCAGCAGGACCGGTCGTTGATACCGACCGCGATGGAGGAGGGTCTGCGGGTAGAGACCCCGCTGACCATGGTCATGCGGACCACGACCCAAGAAGTCGAAATCGGCGGCAAGACAATCCCTGCCAACACACAAATTGACATGTGCATGGGATCGGCCAACCGCGACGAGAGCCGGTGGACCGATTCCAACACGTTCGACATCCATCGCCCGCGCCATGCACACATCGCGTTCGCGGGTGGCATCCACATGTGTCTGGGAATGCACTTGGCGCGACTGGAAACCCGGGTGATGTTAAACAGCTTGCTCGACCGCGTCGAGAATCTCGCGTTGGAGCCCGACGATGACGCCCGAATCGTCGGGGTCACGTTTCGATCACCAAACAAGCTCCCAGTCACCTTCACCCCGGTGTCATGAAAAGCCGGGCGGCGATCCTGCACGATGTCGGCGGCCCATGGTCCGTCGAGGAATTCGAATTAGACCCCCCGAAGGCCGGCGAGGTCCTCGTCCAGATGGCCGCGGCCGGCTTGTGCCACTCCGACGACCACATTCTCAAGGGTGACATGTCGGCGCCCAACGAAGTCATGCGCGCGATGGGGCTGCCCACCATGTTCCCCACCATCGGCGGCCACGAAGGTTCCGGAATCGTCCGCGAAGTCGGCGACGGTGTCACCGACTTCGCCCCGGGCGACCACGTCGTGATGTCTTTTGTCGCGGTCTGCGGCCAATGCCGTTGGTGTGCAACCGGAGCCGAGTACATCTGCGACGTCGGCATCGGCACCATGATTCCGGGCATGCCCACCGACGGCACGTTCCGCCACCACACCGCAGACGGACGGGATCTGGGCCACATCGCCAAAGTCGGCACCTTCGCCGAACACACTGTGGTATCGACGAATTCACTTGTGAAGATCGAGAGGGATCTCCCGCTGCTACCCAGCGCGCTGCTGTCGTGCGCCATCCCGACCGGCTACGGTTCGGTTGCGAACCGCTCCAACATGCGTGCCGGCGACACCGTCGTGGTGATCGGTGTCGGGGGCATCGGCACCGCGGCCCTCCAGGGCGCCCGGATCAATGGCGCGGCGCAGATCATCGCCGTGGATCCGGTGGAGTTCAAACAGAAGTCGGCACTGCAGTTCGGCGCGACGCACAGCGTTGCGTCGGCCGAAGAGGCACTGGACTTGGTGCGGGGCCTCACGTATGGCGTGATGGCCGATGCAGTGGTGGTCTCGCCGTCCTTGATGAGCCGCGAAGACGTCCGCGATGGGGTGGCACTGACCCGCAAGGGCGGCACCTGCGTGCTCACCGGGATGACCTCGCAGCTGACCCAGTCGGTCAAGATCAATCTGCAGGAGTTCATCCTGATGAACAAGACGTTGGCGGGCACCATATTCGGCTCGTGCAACCCGAAGGCGGACATCGACCGGCTGGCCAGGCTTTACCAGACCGGCCAGTTGCAGCTCGACGAAATGATCACCAGGCGTTACCGTCTCGACGACATCAACGAAGCGTATGCCGACCTGCTCAACGGTGAAATCGTCCGGGGTGTAATCGATTACGGGGTGGCATAACCTGAGCTCGCCAGCTCTGGTTCTCGTTCACGGCGGTGAGCACTCGGCGGATTGCTGGGATCTCACCGTCGACGAACTACGCCGTCTCGCACCGGAATTACCGGTGCTGGCCGTGGACATGCCCGGCCACGGCGTGACACCCGGGGATCTGACCACGGTCGGCATCGCCGATTGCGTGCGTTCAGCTGTCGAGCAAGTCGAGGACGCCGGACTGAGTGACGTGATCGTCGTCGGGCATTCGCTGGCCGGGCTGACGGTGCCCGGGATCGTCGCCAAGCTGGGCTCCTCGCGGGTGCGCGAGATGATTTTGGCGGCATCCTGCCTGCCCGAGCAGGGCAAAGCGATCGTCGACACGCTTGTCGGGCCACTGGCCTGGTACGTGCGTCGGGCGGTCCGGCTGATGAAGCCGCCGGCGACGACGCCGAATATGCTCAGCGCCTTGATATTTTGCAACGGAATGACCCGCGCGCAACGCCGCTTCACGCTGTCGCGGATGCACCCGGAGGCCGCGACGATCATCACCGAGCCGGTCGATCGCAGCGACCTGCCCGACGATGTTTCGCGGACCTGGATCCTCACGCTGCGTGATCACGCACTTTTCCGGCGCACACAGTTACGCAGCATTGCCGCGCTCGGCGGCGTGCAGACGCTGATCCCCGTCGACACCTGTCACGATCTGATGATCAGCGACCCTCGACTGCTGGCCGAGATCCTGATCGAGCGCTGTCGGCTGCATTCCCGCGGCAGTTAGTGTTGAAGGCGAAACCACTTGTGTCACTTGAGTTTCACGCTCCAAAACTTGTCGGACCCCGTCGTTATTATTCGAACATGCGTTCTAGTAGTCGGGAAGAGATTGTCGAGGTCTTCGACGCGCTTGAGGCCGATTACAAGCGCGCCCTGGATTTGACCTTTGACGTGCTCACCACTCCCGAGCGGCTGAGGGTATTGGAGCGGTGGGAGCAGATGCGTCGTTGGCAACCCGCCGTCGAACACGTACTGATCAACCAGCTCGCCGAGCAGGCCGATCCGACCGAGTTGGGCGGCAAGCTGGCCCCGGCGTTGGCCAACCGGTTGCGGATCAGCCGCGCCGAGGCCTCACGCCGGATTCACGAGGCCGCCGACCTCGGTGAGCGCAGGGCTTTGAATGGTGAACCCCTGCCACCGGTGTTGCCCGCGACTGCCGAAGCCCAACGCAACGGCGAGCTCGGCCCCGGGCATGTCGCGGTGATCCGCGGCTTCTTCCACCGGCTGCCCGACTTTGTCGACGTCGAGACCCGCGCCAACGCCGAGGGGCAGCTGGCCCGACTGGCCGACCAGCACCGGCCTGACGAGTTGGCCAAGCTGGCCGACAAGCTCACTGACTGCCTCAACCCCGACGGCGACTTCAGCGACGTCGACCGGGCCAAACGCCGCGGCATCACCATCGGCCGCCAGGACATCGACGGCATGAGCGCAATCAGCGGATACCTCACCCCCGAAGCCCGCGCCACCATCGACGCCGTCTTCGCCAAACTCGCCGCGCCGGGGATGTGCAACTCCGCCGACGACCAGCCGTGCACGAGCGGCACCCCGTCGCAAGCCGCCATCCAGGGCGACACCCGAAGCGCCGGACAGCGCAACCACGACGCCCTCCTCGCCGCCGCACGTGCCCTACTGGCATCGGGTGAGCTCGGTCAGCACAACGGCCTACCGGCCAGCATCATCGTCACCACCACACTGCAAGAACTCGAAGCCGGCGCCGGGAAAGCGCTCACCGGTGGCGGCTCGCTACTGCCGATGAGCGACGTGATCCGGCTCGCGTCGCACGCCCATCACTACCTGGCCATCTTCGACAACGGCAAAACACTCGCGCTCTATCACACCAAACGCCTGGCCTCGCCAGCCCAGCGAATTGTGCTGTACGCCAAGGACCGCGGCTGCTCATTCCCCGGCTGCGACGTCCCCGGCTACCTCTGCGAAGTCCACCACTGCAACCGCTACGCCGTAAACGCGGTCACCGACATCAACGACCTGACCTTTGGCTGCGGCCCCAACCACAAACTCGCCGAACAAGGCTGGACCACCCGCAAAAACAGCCACGGCCAAACCGAATGGATCCCACCACCACACCTCGACCGCGGACAACCTCGCGTCAATACGTTCCACCACCCCGAAAAGCTATTACGAGCAGACGAAGACGACGAGGCGCCCTAGACCGTATGGGGGCTGGGGCCTCCTCGCGCATGTGATCGTGGGTTGCCGACAGGGTGGTCCTGGCCGGTAGAGCCAACAGATGTGCGGTTGTAGGAGGCCCCAGTGAAGGTTCAGCGTACGAGCGTCGGCTTGGATGTGCACGCACGTTCAGTAGTTGGATGCGGTTTGGATGGGGATACCGGTGAGGTGTTTCAGCGGCGGTTGACCCCCGGTCACCGAGAAGTCCTGGACTGGGTGCAGGGGTTGCCGGGTCCGGTGGCTGTCACCTATGAGGCCGGCCCGACCGGGTTCGGGTTGGCGCGGGCATTGAGGGCGGCAGGGATCGATTGTCAGGTGGCCGCGCCGTCGAAATTGCAACGACCCTCTGGTGATCGGGTCAAGACCGATGCCCGTGATGCCGCGCATCTGGCCCGGTTGCTGCATTTGGGTCAGATCGTGGAGGTCACGATCCCCAGCGTGGCACAGGAGGCGGCCCGGGATCTGGTACGCGCGCGTGAGGACTGCCGGGGTGATCTGATGACGGTGCGGCACCGGATCTCGAAATTGCTGCTGCGCCAAGGGATCGTCTATTACGGGGGCAGGCCTGGACAGGCAAGCACGAGATGTGGCTGCGTGGACAGCACTTCGATGATCGTGCTCTGGCGCTGACCTATGACACCGCGTTGGATGCGATGGTGAGCTGTGTGCATCGCCGTGACCGCCTCGATGACGCGATCGGCGCGATGGCCGCTGACTCCGAGTTCACCCCGGTCGTGCGACGGCTGAGTTGTCTACGCGGGATCTCGACCCTGACCGCGTTCGGGCTGGCCACCGAGATCGGTGACTGGCACCGACTCACGGGGCGTTCGATTGGCGCCTACCTCGGTCTGGTGCCGTGCGAATACTCCTCAGGGGCCACCCGCGCCCAGGGCGGGGTGACCAAGACCGGTAACGGCCATGCTCGGCGGCTGCTGGTCGAATCAGCCTGGCATCACCGCCCCCCATACCGGCCCAGCCGCGATCTGCGCCGCCGCTGGGAGCAGGCCTTGCCAGTGGCACGCGAACGCGCCCACGCCGCTAATCATCGCCTGCACACCCGCTGGGCCGGTTTCGATAAGCGTAAGAAACGCTCCGTGGTCGCCAACGCTGCGATCGCCCGTGAACTGGCTGGCTGGTGCTGGTCGTTGGCCGTCCTCGACGAGACCTAACAACCCCACAACTGTCCGGACGAATCGCTACGTGTCGGCAAGCGTCTTGGAGTGACCCGCGTCAGTTCTATGAGTAAACCCGTTGCCCCGCAACATGTTCACGCTCGATCCTAGACAAGCGGCCAAACTCCGACTCGAACCAACGGTCCTGCGGTAACCAACCCGCGCATTTCAGACTAGACAACGCGTCGACATCGACACGCTCGACACAGCTGCGGCTCATCCGGTCAACACGAAGCGGCGGCCGCAACGACGGTTACGGCCGCCGCTTCACCCTGCCCCTTGACAGAATGCTCCCCATATCAGTACTACAGGTCGTGCGGCAGCAGAGTGACTTTGTCGAGGCAGTAATTCGACAGGGCCGCGCCAACGACGAGCGCGGACTGATGCATGGTGAGGCCGCGTGGCGACCAATTAGACGACAGGATACTTCGCGCTGATAGTACCGTCTTCATTCTGTTGCACCACAAGGTTTTTGAAGTGTCGGTCAGTAAGTATTTGACCCTTCGAACCCAGATCATAGATTAGCGTTCTCTTGTCGCCGTCTTCCACGGTGAACGTGTACACATACGGTGCCCACGACGCCCACGAAATATATCCGTCATTGTCACCAGTGCCAGACGCAATGATGCCCAAAACATCTCCATCGGCATTGATCACAGGACCGCCGCTCATTCCCCCATCGAAGCGAGCATCTGTACGGAAACAGGGATTTGGAAGCATTCCCCTTTGTACGCCGTCAAGATCTACAAAACTATCTCGACCCTCAGGCAGCACTTCCTCGATCACCCCGGACGTCAACTTAATGTCTAGAAGGACGTCAACCTTTATGCTTTCTTCAGTCTCTTCGCCAAACTCAGCTTCAAATACGGGATAGCCGACACCCGCCACCTTTACACCAGGTTTCGGCATCGGCGAAGACAGCCTCAGGCACGGAAATGTGATTTGTTCGTCGCCGTGGAATCCCGCGAATGTTTGTATGACGGCGATATCAGACCCTGTGACTCCGTCGGTATGCCAGCACCGGATTGGGACAGGGCCCCCTCTAGATCAGGAACGTCCTTGCCTGCACCGGACCCAACCCACATTAGATACGGCTCGGCACCCGGATTGATTTCGCACGCGTTCTCAACGTCATCCATGACGTGTCGTGCAGTAACCCAGAGCCCCCCAGGCGCGATGTTGAACGCGGTACCGATGCCTTCCATGATCCCGTCCGCGATTACGACGATCGGGACCACGACGGACTGTAGAACCGACCGCGGAAGACTCGTGAGGCCACCGTGGCCAGGATCCGTGACCCATAAGGGCGGTAGGTCATTCCCCATCTTCAACCCTCATCTTCTCAATACGCCTCTTGCGTATTGATTCCAAGCAGACTGCGCGCAGTTTCGTAGTTCGCGATTTACTGATCGTAGTCCTTGCCAGTGCGTATCCCTCAGCAGAACACCGTCAGGACCAACCGGCTTAGTTCGCCTACGCGACCACAATGCTGCCTTCGCGGTCCGACGCTTACGCCCAAAGTTTGATTCATGACGTGTCTGTGAGTCAGCTGGGACAGCTGCCAGCGCACCTAATCCGGGGCGGCGATCACCGCCGGGTCGTCGGGCTGCGAGACCTTGGCCCTATGCCCGCGGGAGAACCGCGGCGGAAACGCAAGAGATATACAAGCCTGCGCCGAGGAGATGGTGTAGAAGGTATTTCAGCAAACCGCGGCCAGCCTCGCGTCAACACGTTCCACCACCCCGAAAAGCTATTACGAGCAGACGAAGACGACGAGGCGCCCTAACCGGCTGCAGCGCTGGGAGTAGCGGACCGGCAGATGCTTGAGCCCGCCGACGAACGTCGTGGCCACGAATTCTGGATCACCGTTTAACTCAATCGATTTCAGCCTCGGCAGCAGTTCGGCGAAGAAGCTGTTGACCTCCATGCGCGCCAGCGCGGCCCCCAGGCAGAAGTGCACCCCGTAACCGAAGGCCAGATGCTTGTTGGGATCGCGGCCGACGTCGAAGCGGAACGGATCGGAGAAGACGTCTTCGTCCCGATTGGCCGACACGTACGACAGCAGCACCGACTCCCCTGCCGCGATCGGCACTCCCCGCACTGTGGTGTCTGCGGCGGCGGTGCGCATGAATTCCTTTACCGGGGTGGCCCATCGGATCATCTCCTCAGTGGCCAATGGCATCAGGTCGAGATTCTCGCGCAGCCGATGGAGTTGGTCCTGATTCTCGATCAGACCATGCAGGCCACCGGAGATGGTCGCACTCGTGGTGTCGTGGCCGGCAGTGGCGACGATGAGGTAATAGGACACCGTATCGATATCCGACAGCGGCTTGCCGTCGATGCGGGCGTTGGCGATAGCCGACGCCAGGTCCTCGGTCGGGTGTTCACGGCGCGACGCGGTGACGGTGTTGAAGTAACCGAACATGTCGAGCAGGGCCGGTAGCTGATCCTCATTGCTGCTGCCGCGCTTGAACTCGCTGTCGTCGCTTCCGAACAGCTCCTGGGTGAGCTTGAGCATCCGCGGGAAGTCGGATTCGGGGATTCCCAACAACGACATGATCACGTAGAGCGGGTAATTGACCGCGACCTCTTGGACGAAATCGCATTCAGGGCCGACCATCAGCATCTTGTCGACGTAGTTCTTGGCCAGCTCGTCAACGCGGACCTTCAGCGCCCGCATCGCTTTAGGCCGAAACCAATCCGCGCCGATCGCGCGCACCACCCGGTGTTGCGGATCGTCAAGGTGGATCAGTGTGCGCACGCCTGCGGCAGCCTGCAGCTCGTCACCCTCCTGCCGTCGTCAGGACCGGGCGCGGCCAGTTGGTGAACAGAACGTTGTCGCGCTCGATGTCCATGACGTCCGCGTGCTTGGTGATCGCCCAGAATGGCCGGTAGTTCGGCACCTCGACCCAGGACACGGGAGCGTTGGCACGCAAATGCCCTAGTGCGGCATGCAACTTCGGCTCGTCGGTGTATGCGAGCGGGTCGGCAAGGACCCTGGCGGCGTCATCCATCGTGGGTGTGCTCATGGACAGCTCCTCATCGACGCAACTCTTGTAATACCGCGGTGACGGTGGCTCTGGAAACGGTGCGGGGAAACGACGGCATCACACGGTCGATGACGCCGTCACAGCGGTCTTGAAGGGCGGCTGCGAGTTTGTCCGTCGGCGCGACCACGGCGAAGGCATGCAGAATCTCGTCGTCGATCAGCGTTGTCATGGCATCCCATTCACCCTCTAGCGAAAGCCGATGCAGCTCGGTCGCCACGTCGCCCCAACCGTGCAGTTCGAGGACTTTGCGGTAAGCCGGCGTTGATCCGTAGAACGCAATCTGCTTGCGGACACCGGCTGCGCCGAGGCTCACTTCGGCGTCGTCGTTGCCGGTCACCACGAACACCGGGCACGCCACCTGGAAAGCGCACCGATCGCGACCCGAGCGCTGCAGGCCGCGTTGCACTGCCGGCATCGTGACCTCGTGCAGATACCGCCGTGTCGTGAAGGCATGCGCCAGTACGCCTTCGGCGACCTCACCGCACATCTCGGTCATCGCTTCTCCGACAGCGGCGATGAAAATCTTGGGCGCCGCAAACGGCTGCGGCTCGGGCGTGAACATCGGCGTCATCAACTTGTGCGTGTAGAACTCACCCTCAAACCGCAGCCGGGTTCCGTCTTTCCACGCCGACCAGATCGCGTGTAGCGCAAGCACGAACTCGCGCATCCGCGCCACCGGATGGCTCCACGGCATGCTGAATCGCTTCTCGATGTGGGGCTTGATCTGGGTGCCCAGCCCCAGAATGAACCGGCCCTGCGAGTAGGTCTGCAGATCCCAACCGACATTGGCAACGATCATCGGATTGCGTGCGAATGCCACCGCAATGCTGGTGCCCAGTTCGAGTCGCGACGTGTGTTCGGCGGCCAGCAGCAGCGGCAGAAACGGATCATGGTTGATTTCGCCGGTCCAACATGCGTCGTAGCCCTGCTGCTCGAGTTCACCTGCCAGTTCCGGCACCCGAGCGAGGTCGGTGAACACGCCTCCGTCGACCTTGAGGCCGCGTGCTTGCCCAGCGGTCATCCGCGCGCATTCCGCCGCAGCTCGCGGCGCTCAGGCGTCATGCTCGTGAAGCTACAGTAAGCAATTCGGTAGGGTCAATGTCGGCCGTAGCCCTGTTGGCATCGCCCCGCTCCTTCACTGTGTCGTCGGGCGGCCGCTGGCCGTCGGCCTCTCGCAGACGCTACAGTAAGCACTTCAGTAGCTGGCGGCCGACAAGTGAGGACGTGCCAATGACGAAGCCCCCCGACTGGCGGGAGACGCTCGACGATCTCGACCGTCGCCGCCAGCGCACGTGGGCGATGGGCGGTCCGGAGCGCCTTGCCAAACATCGCGGCAAGGGCAAGCTCGACGCGCGGGCGCGCATCCAGCACCTCCTCGACCCGGGGACGTTTCGCGAACTCGGCACCCTGGTCGGCGGCGAGACCGCCGCTGACGGCATCATCGTCGGGTCCGGCCTGATCCACGGCTCAGCGGTGATGCTGGGCGCCGAAGACTTCACCACACTTGCCGGCAGCATCGGGCCTGGTGGAAACTCCAAGCGCTACCGCATCGCCGAATTGGCTCTGCGGGACAAAATTCCGCTGGTGATGCTGCTCGAAGGTGCGGGCTTTCGGCCTACCGGTGGGCACTATGGGCGCTCCCCGACCGATCTACTAGCCCAGGCTCAGTGCTCGGGTCGGGTCCCGACCGTTGCCGCGGTATTGGGCCCGTCGGCCGGACATGGCGCACTGGTGGCCCCGGTGTGCGACTTCCGAATCATGAGCGCGCAGGGCGCCATCTTCACCGCCGGGCCTCCGGTCGTCAAAGAGTCCACCGGAGAAGACATCTCGAAAGAGGACCTGGGCGGACCAGACGTCGCCTTGCCTAGCGGGGTGATCCACAACGTCGCCGAGGACGACGAAACCGTGCTGGACGACATCCGCCGCTACCTGTCGTACTTCCCATCGAGCGCATGGTCCTATCCGCCGCCGCTGCCCGACGACGAGACCAGTGAGCCGCGGCAGACGCCGGAGTTGATCGACATCGTCTCGCGCGACAACCGCCGGGTCTACGACATGCGCGCGGTGCTCGACGTGATCTTCGACAGGCCGGACTGGTTCGAGGTCCAACCGCGGTTCGGCCGAGCGATCATCTGCGGGCTGGCCCATCTCGGCGGCCATCCGGTCGCGGTGGTGGCCAACCAGCCCCAGGTGCTGGCCGGCTCCATCGACGCCGACGCCGCGGACAAGGCGGCGCACTTCATCATGGTGGCCGACTCGTTTCATCTGCCGATCGTCTTCCTTGCCGACAATCCCGGCATGTTGCCCGGAAGTCGGTCTGAGCGCAGCGGCGTACTGCGTGCCGGCGCCCGGATGTTCGCCGCCCAGACCGCGGCCACCACCGTGAAGCTGCATGTCACGCTGCGCAAGGCCTACGGGTTCGGCTCGATGGTCATGTCGCTGCTGAGCTTTGACAGCCAGGGTGCGACCTTCGCCTATCCGGGCGCAACGATGGGCGCGATGAGCGCGGCGGCGCTGAGCAAGGCATCGCATGCCGGCGACGACCTCACCGCCCAACTGCGCGACGCGGAGCTGCAGGCGTCCTACCGGTCGGCGGAGCACATGGGTTTCGACGAGCTGATCGATCCCCGCGAAACACGGGACGCGCTGCTAGCTGCTTTACGGCGCGGCCTGTCGAGCCGGCAGGCCGCCGCCGAACCGGTGGCCCGGACCGTCATCATGCCGTGAGCCCCCCCGCCTGCGAGCAGACGCGAAAGCCCCATTTTATGGGTGCAAATGGGGGCTTTTGCGTCTGCTCGGCAGGGGTGCTAGCCGCGCCGCCGGTAGGCCGTGATGATCGGCTCGAGCTCGTCGGGGGTTGCCCCGTGCATGATGACCGCGTCGGCTCCGTAATCGAATTCCTGGCGGATCCGTTCCACGCATTGTTGAGCTGAGCCGGTTGCCGACGGTTCGAGCCATTCGTCGGGAATCAGCGTCGCGATGTGCTGGATCTGCTCGGCGGTGGCCTTGTGATCGATCCCACCGGCGATCGACGTCACCACCGAGTCCTCCCGAAACCGCTGCAGCACAGCGGGATCCCAGTTGTTGGTCTTCACCATCAAATCGCCGTAGCCCTGCAGATACGTCGCCAGCCGCGCCACGGTCTTCTTCAACCGCAACGGCTCGGGAAGATGGTCACCGACCGTCGCAAAACACGACCACACGCGCACGCTGTCGGGGTCGCGGCCGGCTTTCTCCGCGGCAGACTTCACGGTCTTCACGCAGCGCTGCAACGTCTCCGGGCTGAAGTAGGTGTGCAAGATGACGTCGTCGAAGACCCGACCCCCCAATGCCAGCGTGTTCGGACCAAACGCCACCAACGCCAACCGAATGTCTTCGTTGAAGTCCGGATCGAGAAACAGGATCGGATACTTGCCCATCGGACCGTCGTGGTTGAAGATCACCTCGCCGTGCCACAGCCGGCGCATCACCTGCGCCCAATCCTCCATCTGCGCAGTCGTCACCGCCGGTATGCCGAACGCCCCATAGATCGCGGCGATACCGCGGCCGACCCCCAGGGTGAAACGGCCGCCGGAAAGCCGGTGCATCGTGGTCGCCCACGAGCCGGTAATCAGCGGGTGGCGGGTGTTGTGATTGGTTGCCGCGGTGGCGATCTGCATCCGATTGGTCACCGCACACGCCGCCCCGACGAGCGAGGATGCCTCCTTCACATTCCAACGCTCGGAAATGAACGCCGTCCCCAAACCCAACTCCTCGCCACGGCGAGCCTCATCCATTAACGTGGCCGGACCAGCGCCACCGGCCCCCGCCAGCAGGTAGTAGCCCAATTCGTCAAGCGTGCGATCGGTGCTCAATGCCAAACCCCTTGCTTGTAGCCGCAATTCCAGACCTCGGTGATCTTGCCGTTCACGACGCGAAACACCTCGATGCTGGCAACGTTGGTTTTGGTCCCGTCCTTGGTGGCCATCGTCGAGTCGTAGACGATCGCGACGTGCTCGCCGTCGTCGCCGGCGATCGCGATCTTCAAATCGAAGTGCAACTCGTCGAACAACTGCCAGACGTCCTTCACCCGATTGACCGCCTGTTCACGGGTCAGGGTGTGCACCTCCCCTACCTCATGCCGGACGACGGTGTCGGCGAACAACTCCTCGGCCAGCGCCAGGTTGTGCTCGTTCCACACGACGAGGTTGTAGAGTTCGACCACCTCACGGGCCGTGCGCGTCGAGCTGACAGCCGTTCGTTCGCGGATCATTCGGCAGTACGGCTTTCCGCCTCCTCAGTAACACTGCGCAGGAAGCGCTCGGTGACCCGTTGCACCCGCCGGGAGAACACGTGGCCGACGTGGCCGCCGTCGTACCAGTACAGTTGGCCGCCCCAGCGGTCCTGCAACGCGATCGTGGGCTCGCGCATCGCCATCCGATCATGCCACGCACCGACGATAAGCCGCCGGTGGGGCGGCGGTGCGGGGTCGACGGCCAGCGGATCGATCACCGAGGTCAGCCTCGAAACCACCGGGGATTCCAACAACTCCCGGTATCCGTCCCGCGACGAGCCCCAACGCCCCAGATGTCGCGCGATCATGCCGTTCAGTCCAAGGATGGGGGTGTACAGGCCAACCGCGTCTATCCCCCGCTCGAGGTGCGAAACCAGTGCCGCCACCGGGGTGCCCATCGAAATACCAGACACCACAACGGCGCTGGCTTGCGACTGTACCCATTTGACGACGGCTCGTACTTCCGATACCGCGCGCATCATGCCGGCGACGTTGCCGAGTGGATCCATGTCCGGGTACGCCGGCCATTCGCGCCGTCGACAGCCGTGGCCGGGTTGCACTGGCATCGCGACGTTGAACCCCAGCTGGTGATGGATTCGTCCAATTCGAGACAGCAGTAGGTCTTCTGTGCCGCCCTGACCGGCGCCGTGCACCCAAATCAGCCATGGCCTCGGGCCGCCCGGATGCCGGCATAGGTGCACCACCGCACTCACCGGGCCACCCAGGCCCTCGGCCGCCAAGGTCTTCGGCAGCGCCGGATCATGCTCGAACGTCAGCCGCTCGTAAGCCAGCCCGGCGATGCGCCTGCGTTGTATCGTCTGCACCTGCAAGGGTTCTGGGTCGGCGTACGCACGATCGATGCCCAGCGCCGACAACTCCTCGGCTGCCGCGATGCAGGCGTCCGGCGTCCGCACCGTTCTCGGAGTTTCGCCCAAAAGTGAAAATCCCGACAGCACAATCTCATCCAGCATGACCTCGCCGAACTGACGTATCCCGCGGGGCGACAACGGAACCCATCCGGTCGACTCGTTGAGGCCGGCGACCGTACGCGGCACCACCAGGCCCAGCTCGCGGGCCAGGTCGAGGGTAAGGCTCAACCCGCGTGTTGCAAACGACATGCTGCCCACCTATGCCAACTTGAAGCCGGTGTATCCGGCGGCCGCGATTTCATCGCAGCGGCGCCGGTATTCGGGGATTCCGCCGGTATAGCCCATGTACATCCGTTTCTTGCCGGGCACATTGCCACCGTTGTACCAGGAGTTGCATGACGGGTGAACCAGAACAGTAGCCGCGACAAGCGAGGTGGCGTGGTCGATCCACTCCTGTTGTGCAGTGGCCTCGGCCTCAATGGTGCGGATGCCGTTGGCGCGCAGGTATTCAATGCAGTCGCTGATCCACTCAACGTGCTGCTCCAGCGCGGGGACGAAGTTGGTGGCGGGGCTCGGACCGCCCGGTCCCTGAACCGTGAACAGGTTCGGGAAACCGGCAACCGCTAAGCCCAGATAAGACAGCGGACCCTCACTGGCCCAGAACTCGCCCAGCGACATCGCGTCGCGACCCCGGACATCGATACGGCTGAGCGCACCGGTCATGGCATCAAATCCGGTGGCGTAGATGATGACGTCCAGTTCGTGCAACTCGAGCTCGGTGCGGATGCCGGTCGTTGTCACCTCGCGAATCGGCGACTTACGCAGGTCGACGAGGGTGACGTTATCCCGATTGAACGTCTCGTAATAGCCCTGGTCGATGATCGGCCGCTTGCACGCGAAAGGATGCACGGGCACCAACGAAGCCGCCGTCTCCGGATCTTTGACGATCCGGGCCACCGCCTCGCCGTACAGTTTGGCGGCCATCCGATTGGCGTCGATGTCGAAGAAGATATCGCTCCAGTTCAGCGCACCCAATACGCCGTTCTCCTCGATGGCGCGCAATTGTTCCTCGCGCGACGCCAACTTCAACGGCGGGCTGCCGAGCATCTCAAGCAGCACTGAAAAGGCGCTCAGCCGCGCCGCACCGATCGGGTGTTCGCGCTGGGCCGCCCGGATCTCTGGATAACGGGCCTTCATCTCGTCCAACTCCCCGGGCTCGAAGCGGCGCACCCGCCACGGCAAGGTGTACGTAGGCGAGCGCTGAAATACAGAGAGCTGCAGGGCTTCCCGGGCCACGACCGGGATGAGCTGAACACCGCTCGAGCCCGTGCCGATGACGCCGACCCGCTTTCCGGTCAGGTCGAAGCCCTCCTTTGGCCAACGGCTGGTGAACAACGACGTTCCGGCGAAGCCGGCCATCCCGGGAATGTCGGGTTCCAGCGGCACCGACAAGATGCCGGAGGCGGCGACCACAAACGGGGCGGTGAACGACTCACCCGCCTCGGTTCGCACCACCCACGTCGCGGTCGCCTCGTCGAAGGCCATCGCCACGACCTTGGTGTCGAACGCGATATCGCGGCGAAGGTCAAGCCGGTTCGCAACGAAGTTCAGGTAAGCCTCGATCTCAGGCTGGGCCGGCATCGTCTCCGTCCACACCCATTCCTGCTCGATCTCGTCGGAGAAGCTGTATGAGTACTCAATGCTTTCGATATCACAACGCGCACCGGGATAGCGGTTGTACAGCCATGTGCCGCCCACGTTTTCGGCCATTTCCAGGACGCGGCTGCGCAGTCCGAGCTGCCGCAATCGATGCAGCGCATACAGGCCCGAGAACCCCGCGCCGATGACCAGCACGTCGAAAGGCGCGTCAGCTTCAGTCACCATCGTCACCGCTGATCTTCAGGATGGTTCGGGTCAGGTGCAGGGTTTTGATCCGCCAGGTGCCGTCCTGTTTCTCGTATGTCTCCCGGTAGTGACCGGCGCCGTGCAACTCGTGGCCGTTGCCGAAGATGATCCAGTCCTCCATTGCCCAAATGCCGGTGGCGGTCTCGGGCGAGGTGAGGGTGATTTCCGGAGTGTGGCAATGGTGCATGGTGGCCGCATTCTCGAGGCTGGCCAGCACCATCGGGACGAAGTTGTGGACGCCCTCCACCGGCGGGGCCGTCATCGGATCCGCTCCGCCGGTGGACACCGCCATGTCCAGCGTGACTACCACGTCGGCGGTGAACACACTGCGCCACGACTCGGCGTCCTTGGCGTCGAGAAACCGGCAGTAGCGCGCCTTTAACTGCCGAATCGCTTCAAGCTCGTCAGCCACCGTGTAACGCCTCCTCGACCTGAAATCAATACTGTAACGTATTTAGTATCACTGCCACGCGTGCGGGAGGAGCCGGTGTGAAAGTTCCCTTCACCTGGAAAGTCACCGGCTGGTTCATGGTCGGCTGGTCGCCGGAATTCCCGATCGGTGAGGTCCGACCGTTGCACTATTTCGGTGAGGATCTGGTCGCCTACCGCGACGAGCAGGGTGAGCTGCATGTCCTGGAAGCACACTGCAAACACCTCGGCGCCCACATCGGCCACGGCGGCAGCGTCGCCGGCGACTGCGTCCAGTGCCCGTTCCACGGATGGCGCTGGGGACCCGACGGCACCAATCGCTACATCCCCTATCAGCCGGACCGGCCCAACCGTGTACTGCGGTTGCGGGTGTTTCCGGTCCGCGAGCAATACGACTGCGTGTTCATCTGGCATCAGCCGGACGGCAAGGAGCCGCAGTGGGAGATGCCGGACATCTTTCGCAAATTCCCGCAATTTGAGACCGATCCCGCGGGCTACTACCGCGCCTACCCCGAGTTCTCCCGGCGCGCCGAGCAGGAACCGGTACATCCGCAGACAGTGGCCGAGAACGCTGCCGACAGTGCACATTTCGAGTACGTGCACCACGCCACGGTGACACCCAGGGTGCTGGACTGGAAGATCGTCGACCGCGAGTGGCAATTCATCGCGGGTTGGCCGGATGCGGCTAGCGACAACCCCGAAGATCTCGCATTGCGGTTCCACAGCCACCTGTTCGGCCTCGGCGGAGCGATCAGCGTCTTCGAGGGCGCACAGAATCACCGACTGATCTTCACCTGCACGCCGGTCGACGAAGAATGTTCCGACCTGTTCTATTCGATCTGGTGGCCGCGAATCCCCGGCGACTCCTCCGACGTACCGCACGGCGAGCTGCGCGAGGTCATCGAAAAGTATTTCCTGTCCACGGTCTTCGACGATCTGCAAATCTGGCGCTACCAGAAGTACGTGGAAAATCCGCCGCTGTCCCAGGTCGACGCGAAAGGTTACATGGCACTGCGTAAGTGGGCGACTCAGTTCTACGAAGTCTCGGCATGACCACGCTGGCCGAACTCGTGGCACCCGCGCACACCGCAATAGTCACCCAAGAGTGCCAGGGCGCCGTCGTCGGCCCGAACGCCGGGCTGGCGTTACTTGCCGAGGAAGCACGCCGCGTTGCGCTGCCCAACATCACGCGGCTGTTGCCGGCGGCTCGGGCGGCAGGCGTGCGAGTCGTGCACTGCGTGGTGCAGCGACGACCCGATGGGCTCGGCTCCAACCACAACGCCAAGATCTTCGCCATCGGACGCGGCGAGGTGAACATCCTTCCGGGCACGCTCGGAGCAGCCGTGCTGCCCGAATTAGGCCCTGAGCCAGCCGATCTCGTTCTCAGCAGATGGCACGGTGTGGGCCCGATGGGGGGAACCGATCTCGATGCCGTGCTGCGCAACCTCGAGGTGTGCACCATCGTGGTGGTCGGGGTCTCGCTGAATGTCGCGATCCCCAACGTCGTGATGGACGCGGTCAACGCCGCTTACCGGGTCGTCGTCCCCCGGGACGCGGTGGCCGGCATACCCGCCGACTACGGTGCTGCGATGATCACCAACACGCTGTCGCTGCTGGCGACCATCACCAGCACCGACGATCTGCTCCAGGCGTGGGGCCGGCCTGACGAGGGGACTTTGTGACCGACACCGCGCCCGCAGCCCGGGGTGGATTTCCAGAAGTCAGACCGGTTGAAGATGCGCCCCCGGAGCTGGGCCGGTTCGTCGCCGCACTGCGCCGCCTGCAGGACCTGACCGTGTCCACCTACCCCGGCGACTCCTTGTGGGCCGCCGCGGCCGCGCAGATCGAAAGCGCCTGCGCGCTGCTGGACGGTCATCAGGTTCCGGAGACCGAGGTCGTGGCAGGCCGCGTGCTCAGCCTGCCCGGGCTGGCCCATCCCCTGATGCCGCCGTGGACGGTCACCGACTCCGGGGCCGACGGTGTCACCATGGCCGGGCACTTCACCGAGTCCCACGTAGGCGGTAATCGGGCAGTGCACGGCGGCATGATTCCGCTGTTATACGACTGGCTGTTCGGGATGGTGGTGACCTCCGCGCACATCCGGCCGACGCGGACCGCATTTCTGCACGTCGACTACCGCAAGATCACCCCGATCGACGAGCCGCTGGAGGCCCGCGGCGCAATTACCGAGATCGACGGCAGGAAGGTTTTCATCACCGCTACCATTACGGCGGCCGACGGCACAGTGCTCAGCGAAGCCAGCGGCCTGATGGTTCGCTTACTTCCGCACCAGCCGTGAGGGGCCTGATGTCCAACACCGCAGCCCAATTCACCGTGTCCGCCGTCGCCGCGGCCGTCGCCCGGACGATTCCGGACCGCGAGTTGATCATCCAGGGTGAACGGCGCTACAGCTATGCGGACATCGTGGAACGATCGAACCGTCTGGCGGCATACCTGCACTCGCGCGGGTTGGGTTGCCACGCTGAGCGATCGGGACTTGCCGGCCACGAGGTCGGGCAGGATCTCGTCGGCCTGTATGCCTATAACGGGAACGAATTCGTCGAGGCGTTGCTCGGTGCATTCGCCGCACGGGTCGCCCCGTTCAACGTCAACTTCCGCTACGTCAAGAGCGAGTTGCAATATCTGCTCGCCGACTCCGGTGCGACCGCGTTGATCTACCACGCCGCGTTCGCGCCCCGGGTAGCCGAAGTGCTGCCGGATCTTCCGCAGCTGCGGGTGCTGATTCAAATCGCCGACGATTCGGGCAACGAGTTGCTCGACGGCGCCGTGGACTACGAGACCGTCATCCGCTCGGCTCCGGCGCTGCCGCCGGTTCAGCACTCGCCTGACGACTTATACGTTCTGTACACCGGCGGCACGACCGGGATGCCGAAAGGTGTGCTGTGGCGTCAGCACGACATCTTCATGACGTCCTTCGGCGGCCGAAATCTGATGACCGGCGAGCCCACCAGCTCGCTCGACGAGATCGTGGCACGGCTGGCCGGTGGCCCCGGCACCAAGCTGATGATCTTACCGCCGCTGATTCACGGTGCAGCGCAGTGGAGCGTGATGACGGCGATAACGACCGGGCAGACGGTCGTCTTCCCTTCGGTCGTCGATCATTTGGACGCTGACGACGTTGTGCGCACGATCGAGCGGGAGAAAGTGATGGCCGTGACCGTGGTCGGCGACGCGATGGCGCGGCCGTTGGTCGCCGCCATCGAGAAGGGCATCGCGGATGTGTCGTCGCTGGCCGTGGTGGCCAACGGCGGGGCGCTGTTGACTCCATTCGTCAAGCAGCGCTTGATCGACGTTCTGCCGAACGCCATCGTCGTTGACGGCGTCGGATCCTCGGAGACCGGCGCGCAGATGCACCACATGTCGACGTCGGCAGCGGTGTCGACGGGCACCTTCAACGCCGGACCGGATACTTTCGTTGCGACCGAAGACCTCGGATCGATCCTGCAACCGGGTCACGACGGCATGGGCTGGCTCGCCCAGCGTGGTTACGTTCCGCTGGGCTATAAGGGCGACGCCGTCAAGACCGCCGCCACCTTCCCGGTGATTGACGGTGTGCGGTACGCGGTTCCCGGTGACCGTGCACGCCACCGCGACGACGGCTGCATCGAGTTACTGGGCCGCGATTCGGTGACGATCAACTCCGGCGGCGAAAAGATCTTCGTCGAGGAAGTCGAAACGGCAATCGCGTCGCATCCGGCGGTGGTCGACGTGGTCGTCACCGGACGACCCAGCGAGCGGTGGGGCCAGGAAGTCGTCGCCGTCGTCGCGCTCGCCGATCACGCGCGCGCTGATGCCGGCGAGTTGATTGCACATGCCGGACAGTCGTTGGCCCGCTACAAACTTCCGAAAGCGATCGTGTTCCGTGCCGCCATCGAGCGCAGCCCGTCGGGCAAGGCTGACTACCGATGGGCGCGCGAGCAGGCAATCGGCGAGTAGACCCTCGTACAGGAAAGAGACACCCCCATGACCGTAGATTTGCCTGACAAAGCACTCGAACTGCGTTCATTGGTGACATCGCGGGGCACGCTCGAGCTCTCACTGCACGACGTCCCGGTTCCCTCCCCCGCCGCTAACGAGGTGCTGGTGCGCGTGGAAGCCTCGCCGATCAACCCGTCAGACTTGGGCGTCCTCATTGCCGGCGCTGACATGTCTACCGCGACGGTAGCGGGCACGCCGGAACGCCCGGTCGTTACCGCGACGTTGAAAGAGGCTGCACTGGAAGGGCTTTCGGTGCGAGTCGATAAACCACTTCCGGTAGGCAATGAGGGCGCGGGCACCGTCGTGGCTGCCGGCTCGTCCTCAGCGGCCCAAGCCCTGGTCGGGAAAACAGTAGGGATCGCCGGCGGCGGGATGTACACGCAGTACCGAGCGGTTGATGCCGCCGCGTGTCTTGTCTTACCCGAAGGGACATCGGCGAAGGATGGGGCATCGTCCTTCGTCAATCCTTTGACAGCTCTCGGAATGCTGGAAACCATGCGCCGTGAAGGTCATTCAGCCCTGGTGCACACGGCTGCGGCGTCGAATCTCGGCCAGATGCTGGTCAAGCTCTGCATCAAGGACGCGGTGCCGCTTGTCAACATCGTCCGCAAGCCCGACCAAGAAGAGCTGCTGCGCTCGCTCGGCGCAGTCCATGTCTTGAACTCGTCGTCGCCGTCCTTCTCGACTGAGCTGGTCGAGGCCCTCAAAGCGACGTCCGCGACGCTTGCCTTCGACGCCACGGGTGGGGGCACGCTCGCGAGTCAGATTCTCAGTGGCATGGAGCAAGCGGCCAACGCGACCGCTACGGAGTACTCGCGCTACGGGTCGAGCGTTCACAAGCAGGTGTACATCTACGGCGGGCTCGACACACGTCCGACGACCCTCACGAGGGACTTCGGAATGGCGTGGGGTGTTGGAGGTTGGCTGCTGACCCCGTTCCTGCAAAGCATCGGGGCCGAAGCCTTTGGCAAGCTCCGGGCCCGGGTGGCCGCCGAGCTCACCACGACCTTCGCAAGCACCTACACCCGGGAAATCTCACTCGCCGGCGTGCTCAGGCCCGACGCGTTCCATGCCTACGTCAAGCGAGCGACCGGGGAGAAGTTTCTCGTAAATCCGCACGCCCATCCGTAACTGCACTCCAGAGCGCCAGCGGTTGCGGCGCGTACCGACCACCGCCTGGGACTACGCTCGAGGAGGCAAAAGGGAAGGTGCGCGATGCTCGCAGCGTTCGGATTCGAAGCCCTGGGTGTAGTCGTCGGGGACATGTATTTCGTCGACCCGGCCCCGAATGCCGGTCAAGAAACCCCGGAACGGGGAGTCAGGCTGGAACTCCGCCTCGTCGACCGGGCCGAGCCCCAAGGGTCGATTTACGCCGGCGTCCCGATCGCCTTCACCCGCCCGGTGTGGCGGGTGGACCTTTTCGGGTCTACGGAGAGCCCGCCCGGGACGCTGGACCGGGCCCATCATCACCCCCGTTTCAACGGTTGGGAACCCGGACGCCGGCACTTCGTCCCCGAGCTGTCAGCCGACCCGCTGTCCTGGCTGGCCGATCAGCTGGCCGACCCGGCCGCCGTGCTGGCCCGGGCCGGCGTCGAAGCCGATGAGGTCACCGAAGCCGATAAGACCGGACTCGCCGCGGCAGCCCCGGAGATTGTCGCCGCAGTGAAACGGATGCTCGACGGCGTGCGGGACGGTGAACTGGCTCCGGCGCCTGCCGAGCCTGTTGCCGCCGCCCGCACCGGCTGGCTCTGACTGAGACCCCGGCCGGATTCCTCGAATCCGACAGGATCCGGCCATCCCGCCGCTGGCACCCAATGCGAGACACAAGGCGCGAGTTGACGCTCAGGATTCCAGCCTGGCCCGGACGGCCGCGAGTCGCTCTTCGAGTTGTGTCTCATCGATGACGCCGCGCACCAGCAGCGAGTGCGCGAGGGCAACCAGCCGGTTCTCTGGATAGGGCAGGTTGGAATAGACAGTCGCCGACAGCGCGTCCTCTTCGTTGCGTCGGTCGACAAAGCTGAGTACCTCTGGACCGCAGCCGCTTTGATCAAGGGCGTCGCAAATACCATCGAGGCTCGTCTTCCATGGCGGCACCGGATTTACAACTCCGTACTTTGCCGCCATCCGGCTCCAGACTTGATTGCGTTCAACAATTTTCGCTAACGGCGCGATCGTGGTTTGTTCGACCGAACCCACGTTTTCTGATGTATTCACCAGTTCCCCGCGGGTCAGTGCTGCGCGGGGTGGATGGCCGGGCGCGTCTCGGTGACCGCGTTCGTTGTCACACCGACCTTGGGCAAGGCGACACCGATCAGACAATCGCGGGTGAGGATTTCGACCAGTTGGTCCTCGGTCCAGCCTTCGGTTCCTTTTGGGCGGACGGGCATCACCATGAACCGATGCTTCTGGTTGGAGTCCTCGACTCGGATCTCGACCTCTTCTGGTAGGTACAACCCGAACTCCGCGAGCACTTGACGCGGCCAGCGCACGATGCGGCGACGGAAGTTCGGCGTGCGATACCACTCAGGAGAATTGCCCAGAATCGGACGCGGATAGCAGGAGCACAACGTGCAGACGATGACGTGATGCAGGGTGGGTGTGTCGGCAAGCACATGGAAGGCCGTGAAGTCGCTCGGCGTCCCAAAACCCGTGGGATGCAGCCAATCGACCCCGACTTCCTTACTGGCAGCAAGCGGATCGGACAGGACCAGCTCCTTGTACTCGGGGTCGAGCCAGGCCCGCGCCACCAGGCGGGCCGCAGGAGTCGGGCCGATCTGTTCGGCGAATTCGGTCATGCGGCGGTGTTCCTCCGCGGTGAAAATCCCCTTCTCGATGCATAATTCGCGAAGGGCGATCTCCAAGACTTCGAAGTCGGTGATCTCATCCACCATGGGCGCGGCGGTGCGATCGTGATCGTGATCGTGGCCTTCAGATGCCATGCTGAGGTCCTTTCGAGAAGACAGTCAATAAGCGGAAGCTCGGCTAGCTGGCCGCTTCGAGCCAACGCTCAGGAATTTCGGTCTGCAGCGTGTCGTTGGTTGGGCCGGTATAGCCGTGCCACAGTTCGGAGAGGTTGAACCGAACGATGTAGAACCACTCGGGCTTTTGATCGGGCCCGGCCCAGGTCTCGTCCTCTGCCGCAGGGCTTTCGTACGTGACGACAGCGATCTCACCTTCCGCGCCCCGGATGTACTCCTGGGTGCGCGTGTAGAGCAAGATAGGCAGCTCCTTCACCACGACCTTGTCGCCTACCCGGAACTTCGCTTCGCCGGCCTGTCCGGCAAACACTTGTGGGTCGCCCTTGCCGACAGCGTGGACGTGGTGCTCGTTGCGTTTGACTTTGGCAGGGTCACCTTCGAATTTGGGCTTGGCCTCCAAGGGCTTACCTTGCAGGCCGCCTTCGTATCGGGCCTTGACCTCCGCCATTCGCTCGGCCAACTCGGTCAGCCCGATGTGGTGCTTCTCGACGAGGACGCGCACGACTGCAAGCAGCCACCGCGAGTAGTAGGGAAGTCCCAAATAGATGGTGCGGCCGAGGTCGACATTGCCCATCCGGCGTCGTTCCTCGGACAGCCAGATTCCGCGCCAGCCGAGAACCTCGCACATGACGTAGGTGTTGTGCTCCCATATCTCGTACTGCTTGTTCTGCCATGGGATGGGGGCATCCGGCTCTCCACCGACGTCATGTGGGGTCTTGGCATAAGCGGTGAATCGTTCGTGGTCAATGAGATCGGGTGTGGGCGCATCCGGAAGGTCCGGGTAAGCGGATTTAAGGCGCGCCACCAGGTCCAGATGGGTCACCCGGTCCAAAGGAGTCGTCATCTGGGCTCCGCCCTTCGTATTTATCTGTGACCTGTGACCGCCCCGATGGATCCCCTACGGCGCAGTTTCTGTGCTCCAAATACAGCTCACTCCAACCATCGCCTTCGCGCAACCGTCAAGCGGGTTAACGGCGAATCCAGCCGTCGGCCTGTTGGCGATTGCGGCCGGATGCCAACTGCGTTACGTAATAGACGACTCCTGAGAGATAGAGCTTGTGGTCTGATTCGATGGATGTTTATATAGATGAATGTCGAATCAGGCCGCGACGGACTGTTGTGCTGCGCTGCGGGTGGCCGCCCTGGGTGAGTCGCAAGCAGCGGAGTTGGCGGCAATGTTCAAGGCGCTGGGCGACCCGGTGCGCCTGCGGCTGTTGAGCCTGATCGCTAGCCACCCTGGCGGTGAGGCCTGTGTGTGTGAGATCTCGGCGACCTTCGACGTCTCCCAGCCAACGATTTCGCATCACCTCAAGCTGCTGCGCTCAGCCGGGCTGTTGGACTGCGAGCGGCGAGGCACCTGGGTGTACTACTGGGTGATTCCCTCAGCACTGCAGCAGCTTTCGTCAATCCTGCAGGTCGACGACCAGCCCGTGGTTGCCACATCGGGGCGGAGGTCGTGACCAACACCCCGACGTCGGTGCCCGCGCCGGACGCGGTAGCGACCCGGCTCTCGACGCTGGACCGGTTCCTGCCGGTGTGGATCGGGGTTGCGATGGCCGCCGGTCTACTGTTGGGCCGACTTGTTCCCGGCCTCGGATCGGCTTTGAGTGCCGTTGAGGTCGAAGGCATTTCACTGCCAATCGCGATAGGCCTGCTGGTCATGATGTATCCGGTGTTGGCCAAAGTCCGCTACGACCAGCTCGACGAGGTCACCGCCGACCGCAAGCTGATGGTGTCGTCTTTACTGCTCAATTGGCTGATCGGGCCCGCTGTAATGTTCACCCTGGCTTGGCTGCTGCTAGCGGATCTGCCGGAATACCGCACGGGGCTGATTATTGTCGGGCTGGCCCGCTGCATCGCCATGGTCATCATCTGGAACGACCTTGCCTGCGGGGACCGCGAAGCCGCAGCCGTGCTGGTCGCGTTGAACTCGTTGTTTCAGGTTGTCATGTTCGCCGCGTTGGGTTGGTTCTACCTGTCGGTGCTGCCCGGCTGGCTGGGCCTGCCTCAAACCGGCATCGATGTCTCCCCGTGGCAGATCGCTAAATCCGTGCTCATCTTCCTCGGCATTCCGTTGCTGGCCGGATACCTGTCGCGCCGACTGGGTGAACGGGCCCGAGGCCGCCACTGGTACGAGACGACGTTCCTGCCCCGCATCGGGCCGTGGGCCTTGTATGGGCTGCTGTTCACCATCGTCATCCTGTTCGCCTTGCAGGGCCACCAAATCACCTCCCGGCCATGGGATGTCGCCCGGATAGCGGTGCCACTGCTGGTCTACTTCGCGATCATGTGGGCTGGCGGATATGCCCTTGGATTCGTGCTACGGCTCGGCTATGCCCGCACCACCACACTGGCGTTCACCGCCGCCGGTAACAATTTCGAACTGGCCATCGCGGTGGCGATTGCTACCTATGGCGTCATGTCCGGGCAGGCCCTGGCCGGGGTCGTCGGACCACTGATCGAAGTGCCCGTGCTGATCGGGCTGGTCTACGTGTCCCTGGCGCTGCGTATGCGGCTGTTCCGAACCGAGCGCGACTGAGTAGCCGTAGCTGATGGCCGACAAACCCAGTGTCCTGTTCGTCTGCGTTCATAACGCCGGACGCTCGCAGATGGCCGCCGCCTTGCTGAGCCACCTGGCCGGGGACCGCATCGAAGTGCGCTCCGCCGGAACCGAACCCGCCGACCAGATCAACCCGGTCGCCATAGCCGCCATGGCGGAACTGGGCATCGACATCACCACCGCCACCCCCAAGATCCTCGCTGGTGATGCGGTGCAGACCAGCGACGTCGTGATCACCATGGGCTGTGGTGACGCCTGTCCTTACTTCCCAGGAGTGTCCTACCGCGACTGGAAACTGCTTGACCCCGCTGACCAACCCCTGGCCACCGTGCGCGCAATCCGCGATGACATCGCCGATCGAGTCCAGGCTTTGATCAGCGAACTCCTACCCAGCGCCCCGACCGCATGAACCGCACCCGGAGAAAGGAACCACCATGTCCCGCGTACAGCTAGCCCTCAACGTCGACGACCTCGACGAGGCCATCACGTTCTACTCCAAGCTATTCAACACCGAACCGGCCAAGGTCAAACCCGGCTACGCAAACTTTGCGATCACCGAACCCCCACTGAAACTGGTGCTATTCGAGAACCCGGGTCACGGCGGCACCCTTAACCACCTCGGCGTCGAAGTCCAGTCCAGCGACACCGTGCACGCCGAGATCGCCCGTCTCACTGAGGCTGGCATGATCGCCCAAGAAGAGATCGACACGACCTGCTGCTTCGCCAATCAGGACAAAGCCTGGGTCACCGGACCCGGCGGCGAAAAGTGGGAGGTCTATACGGTCCTGGCTGACTCCGACACCTTCGGACCGAATACCGAGCAACCCGACCGGACTTGCTGCGCCACATAGACCGAGAGCGAACTCCCCGCCTAGCCCAAACGCTCGATGATCGTTGCGTTGGCGCTTGACGGTACTAGGTGCTGAAGACCGCTGTCACGCCAATGCCTCTGCCCACGCGATATGGCCCTCGTAGCCAAGCGTTGTCGCCATATCGCGGTAGCGGTCCCGATAGTCGCGATAGGAGGTTTCGTCGCCATGGGCTCGTGCCAACAGTGCGCGCAACCGCAGCAGCCATACTTCGCGGATAACCAGTCCGTCATCGGCCGGGGCCGTCGCTAACCGCTCGATTGCGGTCTCGGCTTCGGCCACATCACCGTCGGCCCCGCCATCCAGCAGTGTCTCCACCAGTACACCCGTCGCAGGAATGCCCCACGCCCGCAGCTGTCCCTCGCGAAACAGATGGTCGACGGCGGCGCGCATGACCGGGATGGCGTCATCGCGATCTCCACGCCTAGCCCTCTCACGCGCCAAGTAGACCTCGAGGGTCGGTCGATCGCCAAGCATGTATCCCCGGCGCAGGAACACTTCGCTCACCTCGTCCAGGAGCTTCTGTCCGCGGTCACACTCCGCAGCCGTCTGGCGGTGCACCAGCGCAATGCCCAACGTCATCCGAGCGAAGGCCAAAGCGACGTCATCACCGGATAGTTCGGCAATCCGTAGAGCATTCTCAATCTCGCGCACGGCGGAATCGTCGGGCCTGAGGACTCCAACCGGTATTCCCGCGATGTAGACGTAGCCGACGACCGTGGCGTAGGACAGCGGGTCGGCGCTGCGGGCCAACGCCAGGCCGTGCCGCTGGTCGTCGCGCCATCGTCGGCGGATGCGGGGTCGCGTCCTTCGATAGTCGCGGCCAACCTCCGGTGTAGCTCGGCGCGATCCGATTTGAGCTGAGATTCATAAGCCACAGTGCGGACCAGCGGATGGTGAAACACATATTCGGGCTGCCGGGTAAATGTGATCTGATCAATGAACTCGCCACTCAGCAGGTCCTGCAGGGCAGGATCAATGCCCAGGATTTCCAGTAGGTCCCGGCTGAACCGTGAGCCGATGACTGCGGCCGCGCTCAAGGTGCGCTTGGCCGCCGGACCAAGCCGGTCGATGCGGGCGGCAATGGTCGCCTGCAAGGTGGCCGGCACACTGACCTCGCCAGCATCGGCGATCGATTCGTAGGCGCTGCGGTTGCCCCGTAGCACGCCGCGCTCGGCCAGATCGCGCACGATCTCCTCGGCGAAAAACGGGTTCCCGGCGGCCCGCTCGGCGATCTTCTGGCCCAGTACACCAACCGAGGGGTGGTGGCCGAGCAGCTCTAGGACCAGTGCTGCAGTTTCCGAATCACTTAGCGGCGCAAGGGCGATGCTCTGAGCACCGGCCACCCGGCTCAACGCGCCGTGATATTCGGGACGGTAAGTGACCAACACCAGCGAGGGCGTCTGCGGGATCACCGTGAAGAACTCGGCCAGCATCGACTCGCTGACCTCATCAATCCAGTGCGCATCTTCAACGACATAGACCGCTGGGACCTGGCGGGCCAGCGAGGCGGCATTGACCAGCGCGGTCAACCGCCGCCGCCGGGCGTCGGGATCGATCTTGGGTAGCTCCATCTCGGGATCGGCGATGCTCAACAAATCAGCGAACAGCAGCAGGTCCTCGGGGTCTGCATCCGGCACTCGGGAGCGCACTCGCTCACGAGCGGCCGGGCCGTCTAGGCCACGCACGCCGATGGCCGCACGCAGCAGCCGCGCCACGACGTGAAAGGGGATGTCGGTGGCGTGCGATTCGCAGTAGGCGCTGAACACCTCGACTTCGCGACGAGCAGCGATTGCCGCCATCTCACGCACGAGGCGGCTCTTGCCGATACCTGGTGACCCGACCACGGTGACCACCGCGCCGTGGCCATCGACTGCACGACCTAACAAGCTCTCAATGGCGGACAATTCCCACCGCCGACCGACCAGATTCGACTCAGCACGCCTGACGGCGGCTCGTTCCGCCATGCCCAGCAGCCGGCGAGCAGGCACCGGCTTGTCGGAACCTTTGATGGGAAGCAGCTCAGCTTCGCCGAAAGTCGCAGCGCCCTCAACCAGCCGTGCGGTGGACGGGCTGAGCATCACCCCACCCGGCGGTGCCACCGATTCCATCCGCTGTGCCATACCGACTTGTTCACCGATAGCGGTGTAACCCAAATGCCCCGAGCCGATCTCACCGGCGATCACCTCACCGGAGTTAAGTCCCACCCGCAACTGCAGCTCCACACCGTCGCGCTCTCGGACGTCGACAGCAAGCCGGTTGGCCGGCCCATTCCGCTCGTGTGCGGTGCTCGCCTGCTGGTCTCAGGCTGCGAACCCGTCTAGCTCAAACGCTCGATGATGGTGGCGTTGGCCATCCCGCCGCCTTCACACATCGTCTGCAGGCCGTACCGACCACCACGCTGCTGCAGCGCATTGACTAAGCGTGGTCATGATGCGGGCACCGCTCGCGCCCAACGGATGTCCGATGGCGATCGCACCACCGTTGACGTTCGTCTTGGCCAGATCCGCCCCAGTGTCTTCGGCCCAGGCCAACACCACCGGCGCGAACGCCTCGTTCACCTCGAACAAGTCGATGTCGGCGAGCGTCAAACCAGCGCGGCGTAATACCTTCTCGGTGGCGGGAATCACGCCGGTCAGCATGTAGAGCGGATCCGAGCCCACCGCCGTTGTGGTGTGAATCCGGGCGAGCGGGCGCAGGCCCAGTTTCTTGGCGGCCGCGCCGCTGGTGATAAGCACGGCGGCGCTGCCGTCGGACAGCGGTGAGGAGTTACCCGGCGTGATCGACCAATTGATCTGCGGGAAGCGCTCCGCCACCGCCGGATCGTAGAACGCCGGCTTCAGCCCGGCGAGTGTCTCCACGGTGGTCCCGGGCCGGATGATCTCGTCAGTGCTCAGCCCGGCGATCGGAGCCAACTCGTTGTCGAAGAGGCCCTCTTTCGTGGCTCGCGCGGCTTTTTCGTGACTGGCCGCGGAGAATTCGTCGAGCTCGGCGCGCGAGAAGCCCCACTTTGCGGCGATCAGCTCAGCGCTGATGCCCTGCGGCACAAGCTCTTCGGGATAGCGGCGCGTCATGTCCTCACCGAACGGATTGCTGCCCGGCAGCACCGAACTGCCCATCGGTACACGGCTCATGGATTCCACACCGGCGGCCACGACCACGTCGTAGGCGCCGGCGATGACACCCTGGGCGGCGAAACTGATGGCCTGCTGGCTGCTGCCGCATTGGCGGTCGACCGTGGTGCCCGGAACCGACTCCGGGAACCCCGCGCCCAGCAAGGCATTACGTGCGATGTTGACCGCCTGATCGCCCACCTGCGTCACCGCTCCCGCGATGACGTCGTCGATCTGGACCGGGTCCACACCTGTGCGCTGCACCAGCTCACGCAGGCTGTGCGCCAAAAGGTCTGCGGGCAGTACACCGTGCAGTGCGCCGCTGGCCTTGCCCTTACCGACAGGCGTGCGTACCGCACCGACGATGACGGCGTCTCGATCCTGATATGCCATGACTCCTCCTTGAGTCCAACGCTAGGTTCACCCAGCTCCACTCAGCTATAACGCCTAGGTATACTGTGAGCAACCCAGAATGAAGGTGATCTATGACACTCCTGCAGGGCGTGCTGGCCGACCGTGAGGCCTGGTCGGCGGTCGGCGAGTGCGCGATCGAAAAGACCATGTCGGTCCTCGGCACCAAATCCGCGATACTGATCATGCGTGAGGCCTATTACGGCACCACCCGATTCGACGACTTCGCCCATCGGGTGGGAATCACCAAGGCCGCCGCCGCCGCGCGGCTCTCCGAACTGGTCGACCTAGGACTGCTGACGCGGCGACCATATCGCGAGCCGGGTCAGCGCACCCGCGACGAGTACGTGCTCACCGCGGCCGGCATCGACTTCATGCCGGTGGTGTGGGCGATGTTCCAGTGGGGCCGGCGTCACCTTCCGGGCCACAACCGATTGCGTCTCACCCATCTGGATTGCGGCGCGGACGCCTCGGTGGAAATCCGCTGCGCCAAAGGCCATCCGGTGCCACCCGATGAGCTCGGCGCGGAACTGGTCAGGCGAAGTCCGCGCCACGGCGCTTGAGCCGGTGGTGCGTGCGAAGCCGCGCCATCCGCAGCGCAATGTTGGCACCGAACCGCAGCGAATTCCCGAACGGCGGGGCCGCTGTTCCGGTGATGCTGAACGGCAGATCGCTGCCCACCACCGCCCGGTAATGACTAAACGTGTCGAATCCGGCCTTACCGTGATAGGCGCCCATTCCGCTGCGTCCCACTCCCCCGAACGGCGCCGCCGACGGAATCATCTGTGCGGCAAAATCATTGCGGGCGACGCCGCCGCTGCGCGTGTTGGCGACAAAGGTGCGGAAGTTGGCGTCATCGGGACCGAACCAGTAGGCCACCAGCGGCGCCGGCCGTTGGTTGATGTAGTCGATGGCCTCATTCAGCGCCGAATATCCCATGACAGCCACGACGGGGCCGAAAATCTCTTCGTCGGCGATCCGCATACGGTCGTTGATGTCGCGAACAATCGTCGGCGCGATCTTCCGGCGCGTGCGGTCGGGTAGCGACTCACCTTCTGGCGCAAGGGTTTCAACGTAGGCACCGTTTGCTCGCGCGTTATCGATCAGCCCTACGACCCGATCGAAGTTGGCGACGTTGACACTGGAGCAGTAGTCCGGGTTGGCGGTGACGGTGGGGAACATGCCGCGCAATGTCTCGCGGACGACGTCGACGAATGATTCGACGTGCTCGTCGGGCACCAGAACGTAGTCGGGGCAAACACAAACCTGTCCACCATTGACCATGCGGCCCCGTGCGATGCGCGCCGCCGACCGTCGGAGGTCAGCACCGGGCGCGACGACCACCGGGTTCTTGCCACCAAGCTCTAAGGTCACCGGAACCAGATTCTGCGCGGCCGCCCGCTGCACAAGTGCACCGACGGACGGCGAACCGGTGAAAAACAGGTGATCGAATGGCAGCGCCGCGAACTCCGCCGCGACGTCCGGACCGCCGGTGACGACGTCGAGTTCGGCGGGGTCGAAGTATTGCGGCGCGATGGTTTTCATCAACTCGGCGGTGTGTGCGGTGATCTCCGACATCTTGATCATCACCCGGTTGCCTGCGGCGAATGCTGCCGCGGCCGGCAGTACCACGAGGTTGACCGGGAAGTTCCACGGACCGATGATGCCGACGACCCCGAGCGGGGTGGGCTGCACCTCTGCCCGCAGGCCGAACAACCGCGCAGTGCGCATCGGTTTGGTGGGGCGCATCCACTGTTTTACGTGGGACCTGGTGTGCTCGACCACCGACATGATGCCGACCACTTCCGTGAACAGTGACGCGGCTTTGGACCGTGTGCCGTAATCGGCGGCCATTGCCTCGACGAACGCATCGGTGTTGTCCAACAACAGCGCCATCAACCGATCGATGCGGCCGAGTCGGGTCTCGACACCGGGCCGGCCGTCGGCGAGAAAAGCTCGGCGCTGCCGCCCAAGCATCGCCGATAACTCAGGCGAATGCTGCTCAGCAGGCCTGTCAATCCATTCGTCTACCGAGCTCACAGCCTGACAGCTTACGGCAGCCAGCCTCGCCGATGTAGGATACTGTAATATTTACAGTACGATCATGCGGCGCGACTCCTGTCCGCTCGACGAAGTTGGAGAGCAGCTGTGGAAAGTCAACTGCGGGACGCCGCCGTCAACGACGACAAACCCGGCGACTTCATCCGTAATCCGTATCCGTACTTCGCCGAGAAACGAAGCGCCGCAGGCGTATTCCATGGAACCGTCGTCGACTACTCCAAAACTCCCGAATCGCTGAGGCCCAAGAACTCCTTCGCCGCCATGTCGTTCGACGCGGTGAATAAGGCCTTTCGCGAGGGCCAGGTATTCAGCTCGACCTACTACGACAACACGATCGGCCTGTTCATCGGGCCCAGCATCTTGGCGATGGAGGGCAAGAACCATCGCGAGCACCGCAATCTGGTGTCCGCGGCGTTCAAGTCCAAGGCGCTCGCGCGCTGGGAACCCACGATTGTGCGGCCGACCTGCAACGCGCTGATCGACGAATTCATCGACGCAGGGCAAGCGGACCTCGTCCGGGATTTCACGTTCGAGTTCCCCACCCGCGTCATCGCCGAGCTGTTGGGCCTACCGGCCGACGACCTGCCCGAATTTCGCCGGCGCGCGGTGCAGTTGATCAACTACACCGTCAAGTACGAGCGCGCCTTCGAAGCGTCGGCTGCGTTGAAAGATTATTTCCTCGAGCTGATCGAGCAGCGCAGAGCTGTGCCCACCGAAGACATCATCGGCGATTTGGTCACCGCAGAGATTGACGGCGAAAAGCTCAGCGACGAAGCGATCTATTCGTTCCTGCGGCTGCTGCTACCCGCCGGTCTGGAAACCACGTACCGGTCATCGGGCAACCTGTTGTTCTTGTTGCTCACCCACCCTGAGCAGTTCGACGCGGTGCAATCCGATCACGCGTTGATCGCGCCGGCGATCGAAGAGGGGCTGCGCTTCGAGACACCGCTGACCACGGTGCAACGGTTTACCACCCAAGACACCGTGCTGGAAGGAATGAAAATTCCCGCGCGGTCGGCGGTCGACCTGTGCATCGGCTCGGCCAACCGCGACCAGCACCGCTGGGAACGCCCCGAGGAGTTCCACATCTTTCGCAAGCAGACACCGCACATCTCCTTCGCCGCCGGCGAACACACCTGCATGGGGCTTCACCTGGCCCGCATGGAGACGCGTGTCGCGCTGGAATGTCTGCTGAACCGAGTGACCAACGTGAAGCTCGTCACCGATGATGACCCGCACATCTACGGCCAGCCGTTCCGCTCTCCGACGGCGCTTCCCGTCACATTCGACACCAAGTAGCCCAGGTTTCCCTAGCCTGGGACCGGGTACCGGCTTAGACGCCAAGGACACCGCCACGAACGCGTGGGACTGAGCGTCCTAGGCTGCAGAGCGGACGTCTATCCACAGGGGAGGGTTGCTATGAAAACCATCGCACTCGGTAAGACGGGACTCGAGGTTTCTCGATTGGCCTTCGGGACCTGGGAGTTTTCCAGTGACTGGGGCCACGCCGATGAGGATGCCGCGATCACGATGATTCGTCGCGCCCGCGACCTCGGGATCAATTTCTTCGATACCGCACAGCAATACGGGTTCGGAGCGTCGGAGCGCATCCTCGGTAAGGCCCTTCGCAGCGATCTGTCGCAGAACCGGGAGGACGTGGTGATCGCCACCAAAGGCGGTTTGCGTGCCACGGACAACGGACTGGTCCGCGACGCCAGCCCGGAATGGCTGCGGAAAGGTGTTGAATCCAGCCTGAGTTCGCTGGGCATCGACTACATCGACGTGTATCTGGTGCACTGGCCCGATCCCAAGCTCCCGGCATCCGAAACCGCCGGAGCGCTGGCAGATCTGGTGTCAGAGGGCAAGATCCGCCACGTGGGTGTGTCGAACTATGACACCGCGCAAGTGGAAGAGTTTTCGGCCACACTTCCGGTGGAGGTGGCACAGCCGCCCTACCACCTGTTTCGCCGCGACATTGAAGTTGACCTGCTGCCGTATTGCCACAACCACGACATCGGGGTGATGGTGTACGGGCCGTTGGCGCACGGGTTGCTGACCGGAACGATGAAGCCCGACACCAGCTTCGCCGCCCAAGACTGGCGCGGCAAGAGCGATATCTTCACCGGCGACGGCTTCCTGCGCAATCTGGAAGTTGTTACGCAGCTTCAACACTTGGCTGCCGACCTGGGCGTCACAGTCAGTCAATTGGCCATCGCGTGGACCCTCGCCCAACCCGGTGTGCACGTCGCCATCGTCGGTGCACAACACGTCACTTATCTACAGGACAGCGCCGGCGCAGCCGACGTCACGCTGTCAGAGGCAGACCTCGCCGCCGTCGCGGACATCTTGAAGTCGGCGTCGCCCGTCGGGGGCCCCTTCCCCGAAATGCACGCAAAAGCGAGCTAAGCCCTCACGCCACCCGGCAACGAGTGAACGGCACCAGGACAAGCGGTCTGTCACGCCGTCGGATGAGAAGGGCGCTGCTTTGGTCAAGGTGATGGAGGGCTTTCGAGTCCTGGAGGTCGCGCAGTTCACGTTCGTCCCAGCGGCCGGCGCCATCCTCGCCGACTGGGGCGCAGACGTCATCAAAGTCGAGCACCCCGTCCAGCTCGGCATGGAGTGGGACCGGATCGCCGAGCTGAAGGAGTTGGGGGCGATCGCATGAACGACGTTGCCATTATCGGTGTGGGACTGCACCCGTTCGGTCGCTTCGAGGGCAAATCCGCCATGCAGATGGCGACCGACGCCATCCGGCTCGCCCTCGCCGATGCGGGTGTCGAGTGGAAAGACATCCAATTCGCGGTCGGTGGCAGCTGGACGGTGGCCAACCCGGACGCGATTGTCGGCATGGTGGGTCTCACCGGCATCCCGTTCACTGACGTGTTCAATGCCTGTGCAACCGCGGCCAGTGCCACCAAATTGTGCGCCGACAGTATCCGGTTGGGCGACTACGACATCGGCATCGCGGTCGGGATGGACAAGCACCCACGGGGCGCCTTCACCGAAGATCCCGCACTGGTCGGGATGCCGAGCTGGTACGCGCAGAACGGCCAATACCTCACCACCCAGTTCTTCGGGATGAAGGCCAACCGTTACCTCCACGACCACGACATCTCAACCGATACCCTCGCCAAGGTGGCCGCCAAGAACTTTCGCAACGGCGTGTTGAACCCCAATGCCTTTCGCCGCAAACCGATCTCCGAGGAAGCCATCCTGGCCTCTCCGATACTGAACTACCCGCTGACTCAGTACATGTTCTGCGCACCCGACGAAGGCGCCGCTGCAGTCGTGATGTGCCGCGCCGACATCGCACACCGGTTCACCACCAAACCCATCTATGTGCGGGCGGTCGAGATCCGCACCCGCCGTTATGGCGCCTACGAGGTGAACACCACGTATGCGCCCGTCGATGAGGACGTCTCACCGACCGTCTACGCCGCAAAAGCCGCGTTCGAGAAAGCAGGGGTGGGACCCCAGGACGTCGACGTCATCCAGCTGCAGGACACCGACGCCGGGGCGGAAGTGATCCACATGGCCGAGGCGGGGTTCTGCGCTGACGGCGAGCAGGAGAAGCTGCTGGCCGACGGCGCCACCGAGATCAGCGGTGCGATGCCGGTCAACACTGACGGCGGACTGATCGCCAACGGGGAACCGATCGGGGCATCAGGCTTGCGCCAAATGCACGAGCTGGTGCGCCAGTTGCGCGGCGAGGCCGGTGAACGCCAGGTTCCCGGCACTCCGCGGGTCGGGTTCGCCCAGGTTTACGGCGCGCCCGGGACGGCGGCCGCCACCATCCTGACGACCTGACTGGCGCCGACTTTCGGTGTATCAGGAGGCTTTCTTGGACGCTGGCGCCGGCGCCGAATAATTCGGCTTGCCCAGCCCGAGTACGTACTGCGCAATCATGTTACGGAACACCTCCAGGGTGCCGCCGTAGATCCCGACGAGCGGCGCGAACCGGTACACGTAATTCGCCGCCCCGTCGTCGGCGGCGCCGTCGGTGCCGATCGGCAGTGCCGATGCGGTCCCGAGAATGTCCATCAGGTCCGGTGAGACGTCACGCATGGTCTGCGCGATCGCCACCCGACCGAAGATGCTCGGCGCGCTCAGCGCTGCCTCGATACGCGCGGCGCTGCGGCCCAACCGGTACGCAACCGACTCATCGTCAATTAGCCTGCGTCCGTTCGGATCCCGCTCCGTGACTTTACCTGCCGCCTTATTGAGGGCATCGACCATGAAACCGGCCTGGTGCATCATGATCGACACGTCCTGCAGCCCATCGGGCGCAGATGCCACGGCGCCGTGCTCGACGTTGAGCGGCTCCCGCAGCACGGTCCAACCCGAGTTGACCTCGCCGAGCCGGTACCTGTCGTCGACGCGAACGTCGCTGTAGTAGACGATATTGGTACGGTCACCGTCGACAGTGCGGATACCTTGGATGTCGATGCCCGGAGAATCCAGCGGCACCAGAAACATGGTCAGGCTCTTGTGTTTTGGAGCCTCGGGATCTGTGTTGGTGATCAGAAAGACGTACTGGCACTTATGGGCGCCGGTGGTAAACATTTTCGAGCCGTTGACGATCCAGCCGTCACCGTCGCGCACAGCCCGGGTCTTACAGGTCGCGATATCGGAGCCACCTTCAGGTTCCGTATAGCCCAGACATAGACGTACCTGGCCACTGAAGACTTTCGGCATCACCTCGTCCCGCAGTTCCTGCGAGCCGAATTTCGCCACCGAACGCGCCACCATCGCGGTGGTCCCCCAGGTCACCCAGGGCACATGCGCACGCCGCTTCTCCAGTTCCCAGATGCGACGACGAACCCGAGAGAAGCCGCCGTCGCTGGCTGCCTTCCACTCGCCTTCCAGGTAGCCCGCGGCACCCAGCGCCACATGCACGCCTTCGTCGAAGTTGTCGCCGGTTTCTCTGTCCCGCCGCATGACTTCGTCGGTCACATGAGTCGTCAGGAAATCGCGAGCCTCGTCGAGAAAGGCCTGATCGTCGCCGGACAGTGCGACCTGTGAGAAATCCACTTATGTGTCCTTTCCTCAACGGCTTTCGCGTGCGCAGACAAGCTCGGCGACATACCTGGCGCTGGCGCCGGGGTCCCCGCCCGCCAGCGCCCAACCGCGGGCACGTACCAGATACGCGGTCGCCGCCGCCTCCGCAGAGACGCCGAGACCACCTTGTATATGCACCGCCATGGTTGCGGCCTTCGACGCTTCATCGGCCATGAACACGAACGCCGATGGCGCCAATTCCGGGCGCTCGTCGGGTTCGTTATCCAGGAACCACGCTGCACGCCGCGCCAGATTGCGGCCTCCTTGCACGGTGATCGCGATGTTGGCAAGCGGATGGGAGATGCCCTGCAAGGTCGAGATCGGCACACCCAGCGTGTAGCGCGTTTTGGCGAATTCTGCCGCAATCGTCATGGTCTCTTCGACCAGGCCAGTCAACGCCGAGGCGGTCAGCACTCGCCACTCATCCAGTGCACGTTGATATTCCGCTAACGCGCCGGCGCCGCTTGCCAGCACGACACTGGTGTCGGCGGAAGCCGGATCGACCCAGGCCATCGGCAGCCGGCCGATGTTGTCCACCTTCGTCGGCCGAGTGTCGAAGGTCAGACGCACTACGTCCTCACCGTCGCGGACGATGATCTGATCCGCGATCGATCCTGTCGGGATGAGCCGAACACCGTGCACGCTGTCGTGCTGCGGGTCGAGAGCCACCAGCTGCTTGCCGTTCACGACGTCGGACTCCGCGGCGCCGAGTCTGGCCAGCAGCCGGGCCGCGCATATGTGGTCAATCCACGGCACGGGTGCCAGCGAACGACCGATCTCCTCAGCCACCAACGTCAGATCGACCAACGTCGCACCGTCTCCCCCGACGGTGTCGGGCAGCGCCATCGTCGTCGCGCCCATCGCACACAAGCGTTCCCACAGGCTCTTGTCGAAGCCGGATTCCTCGGCGGCACGAACGGTTTCGATCGGACAGTGCGTTTTGAAGAAATCCCGGTACGCGGCCTGCAACGCCTGATGATCCTCAGTCAGGCTGTAGTCGATTCTGCGCAGTTCGTAGCGGTCCATAGTCAGCGCTCCTCCTGGCCGTCGAAAAAGAATTCGTGCGCGTTGTTGTAGAGATAGTTCTCCAGGACATTGGCGGGCAGGTCCAGCGAGTGCGCTTCCGGCACGAGGCGACGCATCTTCAACACCGGCCAGTCGGAGGCATAGATCACCTTGTCGGGCCCGCGAGTGCGCATGTAGTGCAGAAGACTGTCCGGTAGCCGCTTCGGCGACCAGGCCGACGTCATCAGGCGGAGGTTGGAGTATTTGATGAGCAATCGGATGGCGATGTCCCACCAGGGATCTGCGCCGTGAATCATGCACAGCTTCAGTTCGGGGAACCGCACACACACCCGGTCCAGGTGAATGGGGTTTTGCACCTCACCGGGAATGGGCGGCCCCGGAATGCCGGTGTTGATGCATAGCGGCAGCCCGATCTCGGCGCACTTGGTGTAGAGCGGATAGTAGACAGCGTCACTCGGCGGGTACTGGCCGTCACCCCAGAAGCTGGGTCCCACAGCGGCATACGCGACCGGAAGATCGCTGACAACCGCGCTGAGCTCGCGCAGCGACGGCATCGGTCGCAGCAGGTTGACGCCGCCCATCGCAAGCGCGAATCGGTCCGGCTTCGCTTCAACGAATTTGCGTGCGGTTACCGATGGCTTCGCGAGGTTATCCATCAGGACGGCCTTGCGCACGCCCTGTTCGTCCATCTCGTCGAGTAACACCGAGAGGTCCACTGGTGCGAACATCGAGTCCGGGCCCTTGAAGTAGTCGTCGCGCACCTTGAGCATCCACGTGGGTTGCTTCTCGGTCTCACCGAAGTGCACGTTGACGAGGCAATCAATGACTGGGCTTGCGTTCATGTCGACATCGGCGCCTTCTCGTCCGCTTGCCTTTTCGCCCAGCGGTAGTCGGCCTTCCCGTTACCCAGGCGACGTACCTGCTCGACGAAGATGAATTCTTTGGGCGCCTTGAAACGGGCCAGCTGTGCCGTGCAGTGCGCGTGCAGCCGGTCACCCGCTGCGTCGGCTCCTTTGCGGAGTTCGACGAGTGCCACGATCTCGTCGCCCCAGCGTTCGCTCGGACGGCCCACCACCAACGCATCGGCGATCGCCGGATGCGCGCGCAGCACTTCTTCGACTTCCTCGACGAACACCTTCTCGCCGCCGGTGTTGACCACCAGCGAGTCGCGCCCATACAACCGCAGCGTTCCGTCCTCCTCCAAGGCGGCACGGTCGCCCGATATCACCACGCGCTTGCCGTCGATCTCGGGAAAGGTTTTGCGGGTGGCATCGGGATCGTTGAGGTATCCGAGCGGAATCCGGCCTTCCCTGGCCGCCCAACCCACCTCGTGCTCGCCGGGCCGAAGGAAGCGGCCGTAGTCCTCCGAGAGGACCAGCCCGCCCTCGCGCAGAGTAAAGGTGTCGGTTCGGGTGTCGCAGCGGCTGTGTCCGAAGCCCATGTTTCCGGTCTCCGATGACCCGTAACCATTGATAAGGGTCAACTGCGGCAACAGTTCCAACAGTGCCCGTTGATGTTTCAGATTCGTCGCGGCACCGCCGGTGCCGATCGCGGCGAGCGACGACAGGTCATAATTCCCGCGTCGTAACTCAGCGACCAGCGGCGCGGCGTAGGCGTCCCCGACCATCGTCATCATGGCGACCTTCTCACGCTCGGCCGTTTCCCACACCAAACGCGGGTCGAGTTTTTTGCTGGTGTCGTATAGCACGACGCTCAGGCCGGCCATGATCGCCGAGAATGCCGTCCACATACCGGCGGCGTGCATCAGTGGTGACACAGCGAACCATGGCGGGCCGGCGACCCGGCTCAGCTTGTCCCGGATCTCTTGAGCGGAAGCATGATCGGCGCCGACCATCGACGACACGTAGATGTCGGACTGGCGCCACAGCACGCCCTTGGGCCGACCGGTGGTGCCGCCGGTGCAGATCATGAGCAGATCATCCGGAGACGCGATCACGTTCTGGTCGGTATTGCCTTGCGACAGCGCATCATCCAAGGACACCGCGCCGGTCAGTTCCGCAACCGCACTGCCGTCGTCGACCGACAGCAGCAGGTCGGCACTGTCCGGCGGGAACACCTCGGCGAACTTCGCGCCCAGCGACTTGTGATAGATGACGGCGCGCGGCCGTACGTATTCGAGCAATTCCTGCGACTTCGCGCGGCGTGTAGTTGTAGTTGACGTTCACCGGAACGGTGCGGGCCTTGAGGCAACCGATGACCATGTCGGCGTAGAGGTCGTTGTGCATGACGAGCGCAACGCGGTCCTGTCCGCATTCCCAATTCTGTAAGCTCGGCCGCTCCTGGTGGGCGCCGAAGCCCTTGGCCGCAAGATAGTTTGCCAGCCGACGGGTGCGATCCGCGGCTTCGGCGAACGTCCTGCGACGATCACCACACACGGTCATCGCCCGGTCGGGGATGACCTCGGCGATCACATCCAGGACCGCACCTATGGTCCACTCGCTCATGATTTCGGGCGGCCCGGGACGCTCAAGCCGCCGACTCGACTTTGACGCCGAGTAAATCTAATGCGTTGTCGCGCATCACCTTTCGGATATGAGCAGCACTGAAGCCGACCAACTCCTCGGTGAACGACACGGGGTTCTCCAACCCCTCGCCGTGCGGCCAGTCCGATCCGAACAAAATCTTGTCGACACCGATCACCGACGCCAAGTCGGACAGGTCATCCTCGTAGTAGGGAGCAATCCAGACGTTGTTGCGCAGCTGTTCCACCGGATCCTCCGGGAACAGGTTCGGATGACTGTTTGCCGCTTTCTTCAGCCGCTTGACCAACCGGTACACGAAGTAGGAGCCGTTTTCGATGCTGACCGCCTTCAGCTGCGGGTGACGGGTGAACACACCGTGCGCGATCATCGAGGCCATTGTGTCGTGGATAGCCCGGTCGTCGGTGAGTATCTGCTCCAACGGCTCCGACCCGCCGAACCCCTCGAACGTCGACCTGCCGCCCCACATTCCGGCGATCTGCAGATAACCGCTATCACTCAGGTGGAAGCCCACCGGAACCCCCGCCTCGGCCAGCGCGGCCCATACCGGGTCGTGCGCGGGATCGCCCAACGACCGCGGCTTGACCACGCCGGGCACCGGTGCGGGCCGGACCAGTACCAGCTTGGCGCCACGGGCCAAGACAAACTCCAGCTCTTCGACAGCCTGGGCGGGGTCGGCCAGCGAAATGATCGGCGCGGCGATAATGCGGTGATCGGGCCGGTCGAAGCCCCAGTCCTCGTCGAGCCACAGGTTGAACGCATGCAGTGACGCCATTGTCGCGTCGACGTCGTGCTTGAGCGCTTCCTCGACGCCGCACGCGAACGTCGGCAACATGAACACTGTTTCGATGCCCTGGTTATCCATCACCGTGATACGTGCGTCACGGTTCTGGTACTCGGGGTGCTGCGCGAGCCGCTCGACCTTCATCAGCGACGCCGGGTCGACGCCTTCGGGAATCTGGCCGCGGAACAACAGATCCAGGCACCCCGGCTCGATGATCGGGTCGAATGTCGGGTTGGGGACGAAGCGGTTGACCCGGTCCCCGATGACTGCCTGGGTGTGCTTGCCGTCGCTGAACATCTGAACGCCACGTCTGCGGAACTTCTTGTCCAGGTGCCGGGTAAAGGCGTCCACCGGCTCGTAATAATGGTTGTCGACGTCGATCGCCTTATAGCCCAGGTTCCCCATCATCATCCTTTCCGGTAGCGCAGGATTCACCCGTGGCGATGGCCGAAGCGCCCAGCCCGGGAAAACTTGGAGGTCGCTTTTCGAGAAAGCTGGTGATTCCTTCGATGACGTCGGGACGCTGCAGCGACGCCTGCAACAAGGCTTCCGACCGCGAACTGGCGTCCGCAACCTCGCGCATCGCGTCACCGTAGGCCTGCCGCTTGATGACGGCCATCGATGCCGGCGAGCAATTTCGGGCGATGTCCTCGGCGTAGTCCATCGCGCGTTTCATCAGCTGTTCGGGCGGCACGACTTCTTTGACCAGCCCCAGCTGTGCCGCCTCGTCGGCAAGAAAGGTCCGGCCACTCAACAACAGGTCGAGTGCGACGCCCCAGCCGGTCAGCCGCGGCAGAATCCATGAGACCCCGTATTCCGCGATCAACCCCCGCCGGGCGAACGACGCCGCGAACTTCGCACCGGCAGCGGCGAACCGGATGTCGCACATCAGCGCCTGAGTGAGACCGATACCCACGCAGGATCCATTGATGGCTGCGATGACCGGCTTGCACAGCGAGGTCAAATAGTGGGGCTGCCGGTCGCCGACGAGGCTGGCCAGTTTGCGCTCGTCGGTCTTCTCGATTGATTGCGCAACGCTTCCCATCGAACCCAACTGGGCGCCGGCGCAGAATGCCTTGCCGCGACCGGTCAATACGATCACCCGAACCGCCGGATCCTCCTCGGCGCGGTCCAATCCCGCGTAGAACGCGGTGGCGATATCACCGCCCCAGGTGTTGAGTCGGTCCGGCCGGTTGAGCGTCAGAACCGCGACACCGCTTGGAGTGACCTCATAGATCACTGCCTCGTCCTGGATCGGGTCGGCGACGAGGTCGTCAGCGGTGCTCATCGACCGTCCTCCCTGAGCTCAGGCGGCAACTTCGGTGCAGCTTGTACGCATACTGTATACCTATCGGTACCGCATTCTGCAACTGCCGACGCCCACCGTTCGGCGCCGCCAGAACAGCCAAAATTCACTGCCCGACATGTGATGTCAACCTCTCGGGTTACCGGCCAGCGGAGGCAAGTTCCATGCCGCGGTCACCGCCGACGACAACGGCAGCGGCGTTGCTCAGGCCCGGATCCATGACACATGCCCGGTTACCCTTGGCTTGGAGCCGTGCGTATCAAAAAGCCTACGATAGGCATTACAGTAGCAGGCGGGGATGGCGACCCGGCTGCGTAAACCGCAGATCAAACGGCAACTGCCGGTAGATTCGAGGCCACCGGCCGCGAATCCGAAACGGCAGGCGCAGCAGTGAATGTGATGGAGGTGCCCGCAGTGGCCAAGCAAGCAACCGCCGAAAAGCGTCAGCGGCGCGAACGCGGGTCCATCAATCCCGATGACATCATCAGCGGTGCGTTCGAGCTCGCAGAGCAAGTCTCGATCGACAACCTGAGCATGCCGCTCCTCGGCAAGCATCTCGGCGTCGGAGTAACGAGCATCTACTGGTACTTCCGCAAGAAGGACGATTTGCTCAACGCGATGACCGACCGCGCGTTGGGCAAGTATGTGTTCGCCACCCCATACGTCGAAGCCAGCGATTGGCGTGAGACGTTGCGCAATCACGCCCGGTCGATGCGTAAAACCTTCATGGGCAACCCAATACTGTGCGATCTGATTCTCATCAGGTCCGCGCTCAGCCCCAGGGCGGCTCGGCTCGGAGTCCAGGAAATCGAGAAGGCGATCGCTGGTCTGGTCGAGGCCGGACTGTCGCCGGAAGAGGCCTTCGACACGTACTCCGCGGTGTCGGTTCACGTCCGAGGTTCGGTGGTGCTGCACCGCCTACAGGAGAAGAACCAGGCGACGGAAAACGGTGGTCGCACAATCGAAGACGCGATGGTGATCGATCCCGAAACCACCCCGCTACTCGCCCAGATGACCACCAAGGGCCATCACATCGGCGCCCCCGACGACCACAACTTCGAATACGGCTTGGACTGCATCCTCGACCACGCCAATCGGCTGATCGAGCAGGGCACGAAGACGACTGCCCGTCAACGTAAGTCGACGCCGTCACGGCAACGCAAATCGACCTCCCCCTCCCGTACCAAGAGTCCGCGACAGTAAAAGCGGTACGGCGGTCAGCTTTTGGGGGGCTCCGGCACGTTGAAGTGCTCGTCACGTAGCCGGAACGCCTCCTTAGTGCCGTGCTGCGCTCGCGTCTTGACGAAGTTGAACTCTCCCGGCGCGAACTGGAGATTCGTTCCGAATGCGTGAAAGAGGTAGCTGGCCACTTCCTCACCTTGGTATGCCTGGCTCTGCTCAACGAGCCGAAATGCCTCTTTGGCGATGACGACGCCGTCGGCCGGCATTTTCGCGGCTTTCTCCGCCCAGTACCGTGCTCGCGCCGCCACGTGGCCAGGATCGCACATCTCCGTGAAGATTCCGAGGTGTTCGACCGTCTCGGCCTCGATGATGTCGCCGGTCAACAACAGGCGCCGCGCCAGCACCGGGCCCAACCGGTGGAAGAACATATGCAGGCTGCCCAACGCCGGCCCAAGGAAGCGGGTAGCGGGCATGCCGACCTGGGTGTTGCGGGCAATGACGGAAATGTCGGTCATCAGCGCGATCTCGAAGCCACCGCCGAGTGCGTAGCCGCTGATCTCTCCCACAGTGACCTTGGGGAAGCCCATCAGGTTGTGGTAGAAGCTGAACGACTTGCGGTCCACCGTCAGCCGGCGACGCTGACTGGGACGGCTCTTGGCGGAACGCTTTTCACCAGCCACTGTCTCTTCGGCGTTCGGCCCGCCGTACCAGCCGTAGGCATTGTTCATATCCGCTCCGGTGCTGAACACTCCGTCTGCTCCGCGCAGCAAGACCACGGTCAGGTCATCGTCTTCCGCGACGCGATCCAGGCACCGGGCAATGGCGTCGCGCATGGCTCGCATCGTAGGAGTTGCGCTGCTTGGGATTGTTCAACGTTATTGTGGCGATTCGCTTCTCCGGATCGATGTCGAAGAGAACGCGGTCTCTGAACTCCGAGACGGTCATGTACCGGACCCCTTCCTGCTTTGCGGTAGCCGGCCGTTATACGTCGCGCGCGGAACCAGTCGCGGACCGAGATCCGACATCAACTTGGCCTCGATGGTTTGGTCGCTGCCGAAGGCAAGCGTGTTGCGTCGCGCCACGGCAAGGTGGTCTTGTGCCAGCCGGACCGCCCTGGCGGCATTGCCGTCGCGGATGGCGTCGAGCAGACGCTGATGGTCACGCAGCGCGGCTCGCTTGGTCTTGTCCACCATCGGGGCCGGATCGCCGGCCTGGCCGTTCCACACTGAGGACTCGTGTGCAGACCAGATCAGCTCCAACGATCCGATCAGCAGGATCATCGGCTCGTTGCCGCATCGGGAAACCAGCATTTCATGAAACCGACGGGCATTCGGCACATACTGTGAATCATCGTCGAATTGCGTTGTCTGAATGTTGATTTCGTTCTGCAGGTATGGCACCACTTTGGTCATTCGGTCCTCGCGCGCGGCACACATCCCCGCGCAGATCGGTTCGAGGTGCATCAGCGCCTCGCTGACGTCCACCGGTGTCGCAGACCTCGCCTGCAGAACCATGCTGATCATGTGCGCGGTCCGCTCGGCGGTCGGGTGGTGGATGACCGCTCCGCCGACGTTGCCGCGACGCACCGAGATCAGCCCGTCGGTTTCCAGGATATGGATTGCCTCGCGCAAGGCTGGCGGGCTCACGCCGAATTCGGCGAACAGGCTTTCCTGCGACGGGAGGACGTCACCCTCTTGCAGACGACCCGACAAAATGTCGTCCCGCAACTTCGAGGCGACGATTTCCGCGACGCGTGGTTGGCGAAAGCGTTGCGCTGCCACGTCAGGTCTTCTCGGCTCGTCGCTTGCCGAATCGATGCCCGGTCAACTTGTCGGGAGCCAATGCCAGCGTGTTGGCCTCACCGACGCACAGCACCTCGTCGTCAAGCAGCAGTCGGGCCGTTGAGGTGATGCCCCGGTGCACTTCGCAGCGCACGATGTCGAAGCGCAACTGGGTCAGGACCGGCGTCGGCCGCCGGAAGGTGACCTGCAGTGACCGGGTCTTGCCGGAGAGCCCGGCGACGCAGTTATGGTGCTGCATGACGCAGTCGAAAAACACCGCGAGAAAGCCACCATGGACCAGTCCCGGCGGGCCTTCGTAGACCAGCGGGAAGGTGACTGTTCCCGAAGCGATCTCGCCGTCGAGGTGATCGAAGCGGTACTCCGGAAAGCACGGGTTGAACGCGCCGATGTCTGTCGCGTGATCGAGGTAGACGCGCCGGCTGCCATCGTCGTCGGCCCCGATCCGCGGCGCGCTGTCCGGCGGAACCGCCCCGCATAGCTCGCTTTCCCAATCGCTGATCTGCGCGAGTATCGCGTCCACGGTGGGATGCGCGTGTTCCAACGACAGCAGCAGCGAGCTGAGTCGGCGGATGGCGCCGGCGGCGGCGACCGTTTGGGCAAGCGGCGCTTCGCCGAATCGGGTGACATCCGGGTTTTCGCCCATACGACCTCTTCCCGATGCCCCTGTTCCGTGGCGGGGCTTTCCTTGCTAAGTTATACAGCGTAGCAATCGTAGTGCCTACTGTAGGGGTAACCGTATCGGCAGGGAAGGGCGGATTCGACGGTGAGTCAGGACGCGGACTCCACGGCGGTTGACGGCTCGCTCGCCACGAGCCGCGACGGCGCGGTGCTGCGGCTGACGCTCGATCGGCCGTCGCGGCGTAATTCGTTGAGCCATGGCATGATCGACACGCTCGTCACGGCGCTGACCGATGCCGCCACCGATGACTCGCTGCGGGCCGTTCACATCCGGGGCGCGAATGAGGACTTCTGCGCGGGTGCCGATTGGGTCACCACCAACAGCAGCGATGACCAACGGCCACGCACCGGCGACATCGTCCGGCGCATACCCCACGGCGCTCATCGCGTGATCGAGCTGATCCACGGCATCCACCTGCCGGTTGTCTGCAGCGTGCGAGGATTCGCTGCCGGCCTAGGATGCAATCTGGCACTGGCCGCCGACTTCACCGTGGCCGCGACCGATGCGGTGTTTTGGGAGCCTTTCGCCGCCAGGGGATTCAGCCCCGATTCGGGCGCTACCTGGCTACTGCCCCGATTGGTTGGGCTGGCACGCGCAAAGCAGATGCTATTGCTCGGCGACAAAGTCAGCGGGACAGACGCCGCCGACTGGGGATTGATCCATCAAGCTGTGGACCCGACCGAACTGGACCGCGCGACCGAGGAACTGCTGACACGGCTGGCCAGCGGACCCACGGTGGCGCTGGGACTGGCCAAGCAGGCCATCCACTACGGCCAGCACGCGACACTGAGCCAGTCGATGACGCACGAGTTGTTCGACCTCGAACTCGCCTGCCGAACCAGGGATTTCAAAGAGGGGCTTGCGGCGTTCCGTGAACGACGCCCACCGCGGTTCCATGGCCGATGACCGCCCGCAGCGATACTGATCCCCACGAGACACGAGGAACGTTGATGTCAGCAAGCTCTGCACGGTCATACGACACCATCAAGTACGAAGTGGACGGGCACAAGGCCACGATCACCCTGGACCGTCCGGACGCTCTCAACGCTCTCAGCCCGCACATGATCACCGAGCTGCGTGACGCTTACTCCGAAGCCGAAAATGACTACAACGTATGGGTTCTCATCGTCACCGGCACTGGGCGCGCGTTCTGCACCGGCGCAGACGTCAAGGCGATTCCCGGCGACGGCAAGGTAATCAACGAGCGGCCGTACCTATCCAGCTATGAACAGTGGGAGGCGCCACAAGAAGGCACACCGCCCTTTCGTACGATGGCCAAACCGGTGCTCGCCGCCATCAACGGATTGTGTTGCGGGGCCGGACTCGACTGGGTAACCACTGGCGACATCGTCATCGCTTCCGACAAGGCGACGTTCTTCGACCCGCACGTCAGCATCGGACTGGTCGCCGCACGGGAGCTGGTCCGGGTAGCCCGAGTGCTACCGCGCTCGATTGCGCTGCGTATGGCGCTGATGGGCAAGCATGAACGGATGAGTGCGCAGCGGGCATACGAGCTCGGCATGATCAGCGAGATCGTCGAACATGACCGCCTGTTGGAACGCGCCCATGAGATCGCCGACATCGTCAACTCGAATGCCCCACTTGCCGTCCGGGGCACCCGGCTGGCGATTCTGAAGGGCCTGGACTTGCCGCTGCACGAAGCCGAGATGCTGGCCGAAGCGTTCCGCGAACGCAACCTGCACACGGAGGATTCCCTCGAGGGGCCCAAGGCATTCGTCGAAAAACGACCACCGGAATGGCAGTGCCGATGAGCTTCGAGACGATCGAGCTCGATGTGGACAGCGGCGATCGAGTCGCCACCATCACGCTGAACCGGCCCGAGCAGCTCAACGCGTTCAACCGCACCATGTGCGAGGAGATGGCCCGGGCATGGCGAACCGTCAAGGCGGACGACTCGGTTAACGCCGTCGTGCTGCGGGCTGCCGGTACTCGAGCGTTCAGCGCGGGCCTCGACGTCAAGACGTCCTACGGCCAACCCGAAAACATCTGGAATCACGAAGATCCCGGCGAAGCGCTCAGCCCGAAGTGGCAGAAGATGTGGAAACCGGTGGTGTGCGCCGTACAAGGTATCTGCACCGCGGGCGCCTTCTACTTCATCAACGAATCCGATGTGGTCATCTGCTCGACCGACGCGACGTTCTTCGACTCACATGTGTCCGCCGGGCTGGTCTGCGCGCTGGAGCCGGTCGGGCTGATGCGCCGCATCGGCTTGGGTGAAGCGTTGCGGATTGCCTTGATGGGTAACGACGAGCGGGTCAGCGCAGACACTGCTCTTCGCATCGGATTGGTATCGGAAGTGGTCTCCCCCGAGACACTTTGGACACGCGCGCACGAGATCGCCGCGACGATTGCGGCTAAGCCGCCGTCGGCGACCCAGGGCACCATCAAGGCGATCTGGGAGTCGTTGGACAAGCCGTATCGGGCGGCACTGGACCAGGGGCTGATCTATACCCGGCTGGGGAATCCGATCGGCATCGCCGAGCTGGCCGCTCGCGGCGAGAGTCGTAAACCGGATCCGCAAATTCGATGACGTCGATGACTTCGATGTCAAAGCACCCGCTCAGTCGGCGCATCGACGATGTTTTGAGGCTGCAGCCTGATGCGCCGGCTATGGAGTATGACCGCCAATGGCTGTCGTGGGGACAGCTCGGCGAACTGGCCGAGCGGATTCATTCGCTCGTCGGCAGCCGCCGGCCTCAGGTCGGAATCCTGCTGCGCAACCGCCCTGCGCAGGTTGCCGCGCTCCTCGGTGTGCTGCGCGCCGGAGCGACGGTGGTTGTCATCAACCCTGCCCGCGGCGATGAACGCACCAAAGCAGACGTCGACCAGCTCGCACTCCCAATGATCATCGGCGAGCCGGACGACCTGGCCACCCTGGGCGAGCTGCCTGCCACGACGGTGGTGTCCATCTCGGAACTCGCTGCCGAGCCGAAAGTGGTCGCGGTCAGCGAGGCTCGCACGCACCACGAGGAGCGACCCGGCGTCGCGGTGCGGATGTTGACCAGCGGAACCACCGGACCGCCCAAACGGGTGGACCTCACCTACGACATGCTGGCGCACAGCGTGATGGGTCCGGAAGGTGACCGGCCGCCGGCCCCGAGCGAGTTGCGTCGCGGTGTTGCGATCGTCAACTCGCCCTTGGTGCATATCGGCGGAGTCTTCCGGATTCTCCAATGCATTGCCGAGGCGCGGCCCTTCGTGTTGCTGGAACGATTCGAGCTCAACCGCTGGGCCGACGCAGTGCGCACGCATCGACCCCGCGCGGTGTCGCTGGTGCCGACCGCGTTGCGGATGGTGTTGCATTCCGACCTGGGTCGCGAGGACCTTGCGAGCATCCGCGCCGTGACGTCGGGTACCGCGCCGCTGTCGGCCGAGGATTCCGACGCATTCACCGAGAAATATGGAATCCCGGTGTTGACCTCCTACGCCGCAACCGAATTCGGCGGTGGCGTCGCAGGCTGGACGTTGGCCGACCACCAGAAGTACTGGCGAGCCAAACGCGGCAGCGTAGGACGTGCCAACCCCGGGGCCCAGTTGCGCGTGATCGGCGACAACGGCAACCCGCTCGGGCCCGACCAGATCGGCCTGCTGGAGGTGAAACCTGCGCAGCTCGGACCTTCCGCGGAGTGGATGCGCACCACGGACCTGGCGCGCATCGATGCCGACGGGTTTCTGTGGATCATCGGTCGTGCCGATCAGGCAATCGTCCGCGGCGGCTTCAAAATCATGCCCGATGACGTGCGCAGTGCCCTGGAAAGCCACCCCGCGGTGGCAGGTGCCGCGGTAGTCGGGCGGTGCGACGAACGCCTCGGGGAAACTCCGGTGGCCGTGGTGGAACTGCGGGAGCCAGGATCGGCAGACGCGGCGGGACTCATCGACTACTTGCAGACGAGGTTGGCGCGCTATGAGATTCCCACCGACATCGCTATCGTCGGGCAACTCCCGAGGACACCGTCCGGCAAACCTGATCTGAGGGCGATCCAGCGCTACTTCACCGATACGGCCTCCGCGGCGCAGGGCGACCATGCCACCTGAATTGCCAACCGTCGATGAAATACTGCGTGCCCAGGCCCTGAGCAGAGGCGATCACCCACTGCTGATCTGCGACGCCGAGCGCGTCAGTTACGCCGAAGCCGAACGCCTTTCCGCGCAGCTGGCTCGTGGGCTCGTCGCTCTCGGCGCCGGCAAGGGCAGCCACGTCGGACTGCTCTACCCCAACGGCGTTGCGTTTGTCGTCGGCATGCTGGCAGCGGCGCGAGTCGGCGCCGTCGTCGTGCCGTTCTCCACGTTCTCTACCGCGCGGGAACTGCGCGAGCAACTGGTCGACAGCGACACCGAGATCCTTCTTGCCGCGGCGTCCTTCCGATCCCACGATTACGTGCAACGGCTGACCGAGGTGTTGCCCGGCTCGCTTCTCGACTCCGACGATCGGCTATTCGACCACGCCGCACCGCAATTGCGTCACGTGATCTTCGACTTCGCACGCGTCTGACCGGCTGGCTGAGGCAGTCGACGACGCGCTGCTGACGGCGATGGAAGACGATGTTCACGGCTCGGATCCGCTGGCGATCGTCTACACATCAGGCACGACGAGCGCCCCCAAAGGGGTGGTACACACCCACGGCGCGCTGCTCAACCACCAGCGAAACCTCAACACGATCCGGAACCTGACCGCCGCAGACAAGCTGTTCTGCAATTCGCCGTTCTTCTGGATCGGCGGACTTCGCATTCGGTCTGCTGGCCACTTTGGTCGCCGGGTCGACGCTGGTCTGCTCGAATGCCATCGACGCCGGCGAGGTGCTCGATTTGCTCGAGGCCGAAAAGCCAACCATGACGAATGGTTTCGTAGCGGGGATCGCGCACCTGGCCGACCATCCGAGTTTTGCTCGACGCGACCTGTCGTCGATGCGACACGGCAACCTGTATCCGATCATGGCGCCGAGCGCCCGGCCGGCCGACCCGGAACTGCGACACAACATGCTGGGGATGACCGAAGCGGGCAGCGTCGTGCTGGTCAGCGACGACGAATCCGATCAACCCGTACAACGGCGTGGATCTTTCGGCAAGCCGGCACCCGGCTTCGAGACAATGATCATCGAGCCCGACATGACAGGAGTCGGCGAACTCTGCATCCGGGGGCCGTATCTGATGCAGGGCTATTACAAGCGCAGCCGCGAAGAATGCTTCGACGCCGACGGGTGGTTCCACACCGGTGATTTGGTGCGCACCGACGCCGACGGATTCATCTATTTCGTCGGGCGGCGCAGCGCGATGATCAAGACGGCGGGCGCCAACGTTTCGGCCGCCGAGGTTGAGAAGACCATCGCCAAGGTCACTGGCATGGAGGCGCACGTTGTCGGTATTCCAGACGCCAAGCGGGGACAGCTGGTTGCCGCGGTCGTCGTCGGTCCCGGTTTCGACGAAGCAGCGTTGCGTGAGCGGCTCAGCGACGAATTGTCGAGCTACAAAATCCCCAAGCGCTTCCTCGCCCTGCCCCGCACCGAAATACCGCTGCTGTCCAGCGGCAAGGTCGACACGCAGCAACTGAAGAAGCTGTTCGATGCCTGACCCGACGCCCGCAAGCACCATCGACCAACTCGTCAGGTTTCGCGCCGCCCACGACGGCGTCAAGCCAATGGTGATCGATCCGGTGTCACGGGTCAGCTACCACGAACTCGATACGACCAGCAGAGGTTTGGCGGCGGTGTTCGTCGAAGCCGGTGTCGGCAAGGGCACCCGGGTGGGCCTGATCATGCCGAACAGCGCGCGATGGGTGCAGGTCGCCGTCGCGCTGACGCGCATCGGCGCCGTGCTGGTTCCATTGAGCACCCTGCTGCGGGCCGGCGAACTGGTCGCGCAACTGCGGGCCGCCTCAGTGCAGTTCTTGGTGAGCGTTGAGGAATTCCGCGGCCACCGTTATCTGGACCGCCTCCAGTTGGTACCGCAGCTGGAACTTCCCGCGTTACGCCAAGTTTGGACTGCTGATCGGCTCGCCCACGCCATCGCCAGTGAGCGGGCCAGCCGGATCGTCGACGCCATGACCGAGACGGTCACCGCCGCCGACCCGCTGGTCATCATGTTCACCTCGGGCAGCAGTGGAGCACCCAAGGGCGTCGTGCATTGCCACGGTAACGCGCTGGGTGCCGTTCAATCTGGCCTGGCGGCGCGCTGCATCACGTCCGACACTCGCCTTTATCTGCCCATGCCGTTTTTCTGGGTGGGCGGCTTTGGCAGCGGGATATTGTCCGCGCTGCTGGCAGGTGCCACCCTGGTGACCGAGGAAGTGCCACGGCCCGACACCACCCTGCGGCTGTTGGAAAGCGAACGAGTCACGCTGTTTCGCGGCTGGCCCGATCAAGCCGAAGCGCTGGCGCGGCATGCGGGTGCGGACGGTGTCGACCTTTCGGCGTTACGCCCAGGCAGTCTGGAAGCCTTGCTACCGCTGGAGCTGCGGGCCCAACCCGGAGCGCGGGCCACCCTATTCGGCATGACCGAGGCGTTCGGACCCTACTGCGGCTACCCGGCAGACACCGACATGCCGCAAGCGGCTTGGGGCAGTTGCGGACAGCCGTTCCCTGGCATGGAGGTGCGCATCGTCGACCCCGATAAAGACAAGCCGGTTGCCGCGGGAACCGTTGGAATGATCCAGATCCGGGGGCAGCACACACTGCGCGGCATTTGCCGCCGCGCCCGAGAAGAGCTGTTCACCTCCGACGGCTTCTACCCGACCGGCGATCTCGGTCACCTCGATGAAGACGGCTTCCTCTTCTACCACGGCAGGTCCGACGACATGTTCAAAGTCAGCGGAGCCACCGTCTACCCCAGCGAGGTCGAGCGGGCGCTTCGCGCTATCGACGGCGTCGAGAATGCGTTCGTCACCAACGTGCCCGGCGCCACCGGGGAACGCGCGGGCGCGGCGGTCGTGTGCGCCGACCGCACGCTTACTGCCGACCAGTTGCGCAGCTCCGCACGCACACTGCTGAGCGCCTTCAAGGTGCCGACGGTATGGCTGTTGCTGGAATCCGACGACGACGTCCCGCGCGGTGGCACCGGGAAGCCCGACACCCATCGCCTGCGGGAGATGCTGATCGAAGTGAACCAGCCTTATGGGACCCGCGTCCAGGGTTGACAGTTCTGCGACTCGAAGGCCTTAACCGTTGAGGGAATATTCGCGTACATCGGACCGATAGAAGTATTCGCCTGGACTACATGGTCCTTGGCCGCATCAGGTGTGCTGTATGTAAACCACGAGCACATCGAGGCCTGGGTCGGCACATTGTTTATCCAAACCCCAAAGCTCGACCCTGACCCGCCCGTGTGATAGAGGCCTGGTGCAATGTCAGGCCCGACGACAAAGACACCGTTCCCGGGAATCGGGTCGATTGGATCGGCAACGGCCGGCGGCGCGAACGCGACCACAACCGCGCAAGCAACTAGCCCGGCCGTTGCGCGACGCACACGCGTTTTGGGCATTTTTCTCTCGCTCTGGAGTTGTTGTCAGGTTGCCGCTCCGAATGGCAGCGTATGCCCGCACCCGCCCAGGCAACAACAGATGGCGGACGTGATGACGCCGGACGGTAGCTCAGCGGTCAGAGATCGGACTATTTGGCAACGATGCGCGTAGCTGGTCGAGTGCGCGTGTGGATGCGCTGTTGGGTGCTGCGTGGTAAGTCAGGATGTGTTGACCTCCGGAGTGCGGGACGTCGAGTTTGGTGCGGGTCAGGTATAGATCCCCGACGTCTGGATGGCGCAGGTGGCTGATCCCTTTGGTGTATCCGACGTCGGCTTGTTCCCACAGCTGTTTGAATCGTTCACTGCAGCTGGATAATTCGTCGACGAGTGCGAGGAGTCTGGGGTCGTCGGGATTATCAGCGGAGTGTTCCCGTAGGCCTCCGACGGCCAGGGCGGTCACTTCGTCCCAATCGGGGTGCACGCGCTTGGCCGCGGGATCAAGGAAGCGCCAACGCGAAAGGTTCTGTCCCACTTGAAATCCTGGCGATAGTGCGCTAGCGATCGGGTTTGCGGCCAGCACGTCTTGATAACGGCTCACGACGATCGCCGGTACGGAGAACTGGTCGATGAGTTCTTCAATCGCGGCCGAAACTTCCTCGGAGTGCAGCTCGTCGTGCGAGCGGGGGGTCGGGTGCGCGAGATGGTGCAGGTAGGCAGTCGCTTTGGCGTCCATGCGCAGTGCCCGGGCGATCGAGTCGAGGACTTCGGCGGAGGGGTGTCTGTCGCGGCCCTGCTCCAGGCGTTGCAGGTACTCGCTGCTGATGCCGGCCAGCAGGGCCAATTCGTCACGCCGTAGCCCGGCAACCCGGCGCCGCAGGCCCGGCACCAGCCCTACCTCCGCCGGTGTGACCTGCCCGCGTCGGGCCCGCAGGTAATCGCCGAGGTGGTTGGGCTTGCCCATGCCGCCAATTTTAAGGGTCGCCCCGCCGCTACCAGCCTTAACGGGGTTACCCGGACCCGGCGCTTTCTCGACACGATCGGAGCCATGGTCAATCAAATCGATGTCGAGTTCGGCGTAGAGGGCAATGTGACGCTACGTGGCTGGTTGTTCGTCCCCGACGTGCCGGGACCGCGACCGGCGATCACGATGGCGTCCGGCTTTGCCGGCATCCGCGAGCACGGTCTGGACCAGTTCGCGCGGGTGTTCGCCGACGCCGGTTTCGTAGTGCTGGTACACGATCACCGCGGCTTCGGGGCCAGCGACGGCCAGCCGCGCTTCGACGTCGACCCCTGGCAACAGATCGCCGACTGGCGCTACGCCATCTCCTACCTGGAATCGCATCCCGCGGTGGACGTCGACCGGATAGGTCTGTGGGGCAGCAGCTATGCCGGCGGCCACGCGCTGGTGCTGGGCGCCACCGACCGGCGGCTCAAGGCCGTGGTCGCTCAGGTCCCAACGATCAGCGGCTATCAGCAGAGCCTGCGGCGGGTCTCCCCCGATCAGGTGGCCGGCCTGGAAGCCAGTTTCATCGACGATGACCGCCGTCAGTTCGCAGGTGAACCCCCGGCTACCCAGCTGGTCGTCAGCGCCGACCCCGCGACGCCTGCGGCGTACCACTCGCCGGACGCGGTGGCGTTCTACCACCAACCGGTGCCGGAGGGGACACACTGGGAAAACCAAGTCACCCTGCGCTCCAGTCGGGCCGCGCGCATGTACGAACCAGGACAATGGGTTTCGCGGATATCGCCGACGCCGCTGCTGATGATCATCGGGCTCAGCGACACCATCACGCTGGCCGACACCGGCTTGGCAGCCTACGAGCAGGCGCTGCAGCCCAAGAAGCTCGTGACGATCGCCGGCGGTCACTTCGACGCCTACCTGAGCCAATTCGAGCAGACCAGCGCCGCGGCCCGCGACTGGTTCGTCGAGCACCTGGCCGGACCGGAGTAATCACCGTGACCAACCTGCGCTACGAAGTTTTCGTCAACGACGGAGTGCGCCGCGAGCGTGACATCCGGCTGCCGGACGGCAGCCCCATCGTGTCCTCGCCGGTGGCCTCCACCCTGGTGCTCGGCGAAAACGACGCGCTGCTGGTCGACCCGCCATTCACCTACGACCAGATCGACCGGGTGGGCGACTGGATCGAACGGTCCGGCAAGCGGCTGGCCTACATCTACGCCACCCACGGGCACGGCGACCACTGGTTCGGTGCCGACAGGATCATCCGGCGGTTCCCCGGCGCGATCGCGTACGCGACGGAGAAGACCATCGCGATGATGCACCGGCAGGCCACGATAGGCCGCGCGCAGCGCTGGGACGTCGACTTCCCCGGGCTGATTCCCGATAGCCCGGTCGTGTTCGAGCCCATCCCGGCAAGGGGCCTCTTGTTGGAGGGACACCGATTCGAGGCGGTGGAAGTGGGGCACACCGATACCGACGACACAACAGTCCTCCACGTACCCTCGATCGCCCTCGTGGTGGCAGGCGATGTTGCCTACAACGGGGTGCACCAGTACCTGTTGGAGAGCGGCGGCGGCGGCATCGAGGCATGGCTGCGGGCGATCGACATCGTCGAAGCACTACGGCCGCGCGCGGTGATCGCCGGCCACAAGAACCGCGACTTGCCGGACGATCCGGCAATTCTCGGCCAGACCCGCCAATACCTTGTCGATGCGCAGCAGCTGCTGGACGAAAAGCCGGCGCCACGGGAGTTTTTCGACCGGATGCTGGCCCTGTACCCGGACCGACTCAATCCCGGGCCGGTGTGGTACTCGGCGCTGGAACTCCTGTCGTGAAGCGAGGAAAGACTATGTCAGACAACGAAACCGAAACCGTGACCGCCGAGGTCACCGACATGGTTCTTCGACGACTACCTGCCCACCTGGGTCAGCGTCGGCAACGAGGCCGTCGACATGGGGCCCGAGTTCATCCTGAACTACTGGGGTGTACCGCTTTACAAATACCACCCCGATGGTGGCCAGTGGGCGCTGGACGCCGACAGCGTCGTCGGGCTGCTCAACACGACGCACACCAGGTTGAGGACCAACGGTTATGCCTACACCGACGTGGTCGACCGGGCGGTGCGAGCCTATCACCGCAACGGGGCGGCGATCGAGGTGATCTGGTCGCGGCGACGCGCCGACGATACCGAAATCGAACGGCTGGCAGTGCATTTCGAGGTGATACGCACGGAATCCGGCTGGCGGGTCGCCGGTATTCAACTCCAACCTACGTGCGCCGACGTGCTGTCCCAGGCATGGGCCGGAACCGACAACGGAGGCAGGCGATGAAGCACTCACGGGACGACAACGGCACGGGGACCGTCGTGTTCATCCCCGGATATCAGGACACCGCCGCACTGTGGGACGAGGTGATCGACCGGTTACCCACCGCCGGATGGTGCGCGCGGGCCGTCAACTTACGCCACGTCGACAACCCCGACCCGGGCCGCCGCGGTGCGATCCTGGAAGGCTACCGCGACCAGGTCCTCGACATGCTCCACGATATCGATCCCACCGCGCGGCGCCCACTGGTCGTCGTGGGCCAAAGCATGGGTGCACAAGTTGCCGAACTCGTCGCAGCCGCAAGGCCAAGCATCACGGCGGGGCTCACACTGATCACCCCGGTTCCGTTGGCGGGTTATCCGCTGACCCCCGAGCAGGCGGCCCGCTTCGGTCACGCGGCGCACGATCGCACCGTGGCCTCCGCAGCGGCGAATCGGCGTGCACTACTGGTCAACGATTCACCGCGGGTTATCCGAACGCTGGTCAGCGCGACACTTGCCACACCCCCGGTGACCGCCGTGCAGCAACTCGACGCCTGGGCAGCCGGGCATCCGCTCGGAGACCAACCATCGACAGTCAGCGCGCCGGTTCTGTTGATCGACACCGAGGACACCTTCTCCTCCGTCGAGCTGATCCGCGATGTCGTGGCACCCCGATTCGCCGACGCCCGCACAGTGCACGTGGCCGGTGCCGGGCACTGGCCCCACGTCGAACAACCCGCTGCCGTGGTCCAGATCCTCGACAACTTCCTCGCAAGCCTGGCCCGGCCAGCATCAGCGGCCATCACCTAACCCTCCACCGAAAGGACAAGAAAATGAAGGCTATTCGCTTTGACCACTACGGAGAACCGAAGGATGTTCTGAGCGTCACCGAGCAGCCCGTCCCGCAACCCGGAGCCGGCGAGGTGCGGGTGAAGATCCGATTCAGCCCCGTCAACCCATCGGATCTGCTTTACGTGCGCGGCCACTACTCCGGTGTCACGCCGCATTTCCCGGCCGGCGCCGGGTTTGAAGGGGTCGCCGTTGTCGACGCACTAGGCTCCGGGGTCGAGGGCCTTTCGGTAGGCCAGCGCGTCTTCGCCCGCAATTCTGCGGGCGGCAACTGGTCGCAGTACGCGGTGGTGCCGACCGAGAAGGCCTGGCCGGTGCCCGACGACATCCCCGACGAGCAGATCGCGTCCCTCATGGTCAACCCGGCGACAGCGATCCTCATGGTGCGCCACGTGCTGGCCGTACCCCGCGGGGAATGGCTCCTGCAGTCCGCCGCCAACTCGGAACTGGGCCGCATGATCATCCGGCTCGCCAAGCACCACGGCATCCGGACCATCAACGTGGTGCGGCGTCGCGAAGCGGCACAGGAACTCAAGGACCTCGGCGCAGACGAAGTGATCGTGTCAGCTGACGGGCCCATCGACGAACAGGTCCACAAAATCTTGGGCCCTCAGGGTGTCCGCTTCGCGATCGACCCGGTCGCCGGTCCGACCGGCACCGAGATCTTCCGATCATTGTCCGAGGACGGCCACATGCTGGTGTACGGATCGCTGAGTGGCGAAGGAATCAGCGTCGGCGACGACCCGCGGCTGACCCTGTCCGGCCGGCGAACCCTCGAGGTGTACTGGCTGGGCTACTGGCTGCCGCGCCTCGACGAGTCCGGCTTCTTCGCAACTGACCGACCCGCCATCTCGCAGCTGATCGACGAAATCGTCGAGCTGATCCGCCGCGGGGTCCTCAACACCTCGCCGGGAAAGAAATTCAGCTTGGACGACATTCGCGCCGCAGTCACCGAAGCCGAATCAGTCGGACACAGCGGCAAGGTGCTACTGGCACCCAACGGCGACGGCCGATGACGGACGGAATAGCCGCTGTCGCACAGCAGATGCCGGTCACGTCGGGCGGCTCGCCCCGTCGACGACCCCGTGCTCGGCGAGGTGGTCGATCAGCGGAGCCGCTCCGGCGGCTAGGTGCTCTGACATGGCTTTGCGGGCAAGCTCGCCGTCGTGTTTGGCCAGCGCTGTCAATACCCGGCGATGGTCTCGTATCGACTGGCCGGGCCAGCCGGCGATGGTGGGAAACACCGATTCTGGTGCATAGCGGGTGATCTGCGACATCAGCTGCGCAAGCTTCGGCGACTCGGCCGCCACATTGATAGCCCGGTGGAACTCGTGGTTGAGACGAACCGTTCGCTCGATGTCGTTACCGGCGTACGCCTCCTCCAGCTGGGCCTGGATTTCTTTGAGCTCGCGTAGCTGGTCGCCGTCGATGTTGACCGCGGCCCTCGCGGCAAGCTCACCGCCCACGTACGCCTGCACATTGGCGACGTCGGCAAGATCACGTCCGGTGACCGGCAGTACCACGAAGCCGCGGCGCGGTTGCTGGGCCAGCAGCCCCTCGGCGCGCAGCTCGAAGAGAGCCTCACGCACGGGTGTGACGCTGATCCCCAATTCGGCAGCCAGCTGGTCCAGGCGGACGTACTCACCCGCGGAGTAGGTGCCATCGAAAATCCGCTTACGGACGTAGCGCGCAACATCTTCGGAGAGCTGCGGCCGCGCGGCGAAATCCGGGACGCTCACGGTCAAATCCGATACTCGGCAAGCAGCCGCTTGCTGATGATGGACTTCTGTATTTCGCTGGTTCCCTCGCCGATAAGCAGAAACGGGGCATCGCGCATCAGCCGCTCGATCTCATACTCTTTGGAATACCCGTAACCGCCATGGATGCAGAAGCTCTGCTGGGTGACCTCCAAGCAGAATTCGCTTGCCAGATACTTGGCCATCCCTGCAGCAACGTCGTTACGCTCACCGGAATCCTTCAGCCGGGCCGCGTTGACCATCATCAGATGGCCGGCCTCGACTTTCGTTGCCATTTCGGCGATTTGAAATGCAATGGCCTGGTGTTCGGCTATCGGCCTGCCGAAAGTATGGCGCTGCTGGGCATAGCGCACGGCAAGCTCGAACGCGCGCACGGCCACCCCGACGGCCCTGGCCGAGACGTTGACCCGTCCGACCTCGATACCGTCCATCATTTGGTAGAAACCCTGTCCCGGAACACCGCCCAGGATGTCATCGGCGCTCGCGACATATCCGTCGAAGATGAGCTCCGTGGTGTCAATCCCCTTGTAGCCCAGCTTGTCGATCTTGCCCGGTATCAGCAGTCCGGGTGCCACCTCGCCGAAGCCGGTCGGCTTCTCAATGAGAAAGGCCGTCAGGTTGCGGTGCGGCGCGTCTGCACCCTCGTCGGTTTTGACCAACGCCGCGACCAAGCTGGAGCTGGCGCCGTTGGTCAGCCACATCTTCTGGCCATTGATGGTGTAACCGCCGTCGCTGTTGAGTGTGGCGCGGGTGCGTATCGCGGCGACGTCGGAGCCCAACTCCGGCTCGGACATCGAGAACGCGCCGCGAACCTCGCCGTCTGCCATCCTTGGCAACAGGCGCTGCTTCTGTGCATCGGTGCCGTGCTGACGCAGCATGTAGGCAACGATGAAATGGGTGTTGAGCACCCCCGAGATGCTCATCCAGCCGCGCGCCAATTCTTCGACGCAAAGAGCGTAGGTCAGCAATGACTCGCCCAGCCCGCCGAATTCCTGCGGGATCATCAAACCGAAGAGACCCATCTCCCGCATCTGGTCGACGATCGCTTGGGGATAGGTGTCGGTGCGCTCGAGCTCAGGCGCATTCGGGATGACTTCTTTGTTGACGAATTGCCTTACCGTAGCGATGATCTCGGTTTGGGTTTCGGTCAGTCCGACCGTCTGGGCGAGTTTGGTCATGCGGCGCCTTTCTCCTTGACTCAGCAGGCGATCGTCTTCGCACCGGTCAGGCGTGTGATGTCGGCGGCACTCAATCCCAGGCGCGTGCTGAGCACGCCGGCAGTGTCGCCGCCCAGCCGGGGTGCCGGTTCGCTTGCGAGATGGCCCCCGTCGAAAACGGTCGGCATCCCGGGCGCGAGGTAGTCCCCCAGGCCGTCCTGGTGCAGCCGGGAGAACAACGGATTCGCCGTAACCCGTTCATCTTCGGCGACCTGCGCGAAGCTTCGATAGCGCTCGAACAATACGCTGGTGGCCGACAACGCCTTGGTGATCTCGTCGGCGGTGTGATCGGCGAACCAGGTCGCGAACAAACCGCTGAGCACGTCGCGGTAACGGTAGCGCTCTCCCTCGTCGCTGAAATCCGCGTCCAGTGACTTGGCGAGCGCGGCGACGGCCGTGCCGGTGCCGGATACCTCGACGAGGTCATGAAAATGACGTTTGGTCAGCGTCACGACCATGAATGCGACGCCGTCGCGACTGGTGAAATCCTGACCGTACTGTCCGTAGATCGCGTTGCCCAGGCGTTGGCGCTCGGTGCCGTTCACCTGCGGCTCGGTCAGCAATCCCAGGTTGCCAGCGGTGGCTAACGCGACGTCTTCCAACGCGATGCTGATTTGGGCGCCGACCCCGGACTGGTCGCGGCGTCGCACCGCGGCGACAACGGCTAGCGCCGCGTACAGGCCACAGCAGACATCCCAGGCCGGCAGCACATGATTGATCGGGCCGGCGTGATTCGCCGGTCCAGTGACCAACGGAAATCCGGTTGCCGCGTTGACCGTGTAGTCCACGCCGGTAGAGCCATCGTGGCGGCCGAGCACCTGAAGATGGATTACGTCGGGCCGTTTCGAGACGAGCGCGTCAAACGACAACCAGGACAGGCCCGCAGCGTTGGTGACCACCACGCCGTCACCTTCGACGATCAGCCGCTGGACCAGCTCCTGCCCCTCCGGCGAGCGCAAATCGATGGTGGCCGAACGCTTTCCCTTGTTCAGGCCGGTCCAGTAAATCGACGTACCGCTTTCGGCCAGTGGCCAACGGTGAGTGTCGGATGCGCCGCCGATTGGGTCTACGCGTATCACCTCGGCGCCCAGTTGGCTCAGCGTCATTCCGCACAGCGGTGCTGCGACGAAGCTGGAAACCTCGACGACGGTGAGGTCGGACAACGGGGCGTTCACCGTGGCCCGACCCGTTCGAAAACCGCGGCGAGGCCTTGTCCGCCGCCGATGCACATGGTTTCCAGCCCGAAGCGCGCACCACGCCGATTGAGTTCGCGGGCCAGCGTGGCCAGCATCCTGCCGCCGGTAGCGCCGACCGGATGACCCAGCGATATCCCCGAGCCGTGCACGTTCGTCCGATCCCGGTCGGCAGTACCGAAGCCCCACTCCCGCATCACGGCAAGAGCCTGTGCGGCGAACGCCTCGTTGAGTTCGATCACGTCGATGTCGCTCAATTGCAGGCCCGCTTTGGCGAGCGCGATCTCGGTGGCAGGTACCGGGCCGATACCCATCACGTTGGGTGCCACCGCCGCAACGGCCCACGACACCAACCGGACCAGCGGCCGAAGGCCCAATTCGTCGGCTCTCTCCGGAGTGGTCACCAGACACATCGCCGCCGCGTCATTTTGCCCGCTGGCATTTCCCGCTGTCACCGTTGCGTCCGGATCATCCGCGAGTAGAACAGGTTTGAGCTTACTCAGCGACTCCACCGTGGTGTCGGCGCGCGGATGCTCGTCGGTGTCGATCACCTCCTCGCCGCGGCGGCTTCGCACGGTGACCGGAATGATCTCCTCGGCGAAAAGACCGTCCTTTTGCGCGGCCACCGCTCGCTGGTGCGACGTCACCGCGAGTTCGTCCTGCTCCTGGCGCGAAATGTCATATTCGCGGCGCAGATTCTCCGCGGTCTCCAACATGCCACCTGGCACCGGATAGTGACGACCACCGGCGGTGGTACGTCCGCGCGCCAGCCCGTCGTGCAGGTGCACGCCGTTGCGGGGGGGTCCCCAACGCATGTCGGTCGAATAGAACGCGACGTTGCTCATGCTTTCCGCGCCGCCGGCAACGACGAGATCATTGTCGCCGGCTCGGACCTGAAGACACGCTTGGATGATCGCTTGAAGGCCCGATCCACAGCGACGGTCGACCTGCATGCCGGGCACGGTTACCGGCAATCCGGAATCGAGCGCCACAACGCGCCCGATCGCCGGCGCTTCGCTGTTTGGGTAGCAGTGTCCGAGAATGACATCTTGCACCGCTTCAGCCGGAACGCCGGTCCGGTCGAGTAGCCCGGTAAGAGCCGCTACACCGAGCTCGACGGCGTTCTGCGACTTGAACATTCCCCCGTAGCGGCCGATCGGGGTCCGGACGGGCTCACAGATCACCGCCTCGCGCGTGCTCACATGAACCTCCCACCAGTCACTTCGAGCACAGTACCCGTCATGTACGACGAGAGATCGGAGGCCAGAAACAATGCGACGCTGGCGACCTCGCTGGGCTCACCGGCCCGGCCCATCGGCACCTCAGCGACCTTTTCATCCCAAATATGTTGCGGCATAGCCTCGGTCATTGCAGACCTGATCAAGCCGGGTGCGATGGCATTCACCCGGACGCCGAGGTGCGCGAGCTCCTTGGCCGCGGCCTTGGTCATGCCCACGATCCCGGCTTTGGCCGCCGAGTAGTTGGTCTGGCCGACCAGACCAACTTTTCCCGACAGCGACGACATGTTCACGATCGCGCCGCGTTTGTTCTCCCGCATGATCGCCGCGGCTTTGCGCAGCCCGTTCCACGTTCCCTTCAGATGCACCGCGATCACCTGGTCGAACTGCTCCTCGGTCATCTTTCGCATCGTTGCGTCGCGAGTGATGCCGGCGTTGTTGACCATGATGTCCAGCGCCCCAAACCGGTCGACGGCCGCACCCACCAGCGCATCCACGTCGGCCCCGGACGTCACATCGCAACGCACCGCCACGGCGACGTCGTCACCGCCGAGTTGCGCGGCCGCCGACTGCGTTGCCTCGAGATTCACGTCACCGAGCACGACCCGAGCGCCCTCACCGACGAACCGCTGCGCGATAGCGAAGCCCAGTCCTTGTGCACCACCGGTAATGACTGCGGTTTGACCGGTCAACAACGACACACGATCACCGTCCTCCCATTTAGTACTGAAGCCGGCCCATCATCGCACATGATATTTCATATATGATCGGTGCCCAGGTGGCCTCCCGTTCGGCGCCCACACCACACCGCCTGAGAAGGAGCGTTGATCCATGCCCACTGCTGCCGTCGACGACGACGACTTCCAGCAGATCCTCAAGCAGACCCGCCACTTCGTCCGCACTGTCGTAGTGCCGCGGGAACAAGAGATTCTCGCCAACGACCAAGTGCCGGAAGATCTTCGAAATCAGGCCAAAGAGATGGGGCTTTTCGGGTACGCGATTCCGCAGGAGTGGGGCGGCCTCGGGCTCGACATCACCCAAGACGTCGAGTTGGCGATGGAGTTGGGCTACACCTCGCTGGCGCTGCGCTCGATGTTCGGCACCAACAACGGCATCGCCGGTCAGGTTCTGGTCGGGTTTGGCACCGACGAACAGAAGGCTACCTGGCTGGAAGCACTGGCGTCCGGAAAAGTCGCCTCTTTCGCGCTGACCGAGCCAGGAGCGGGATCGAACCCGGCGGGATTGCGCACCAAAGCCATTCGTGACGGATCGGATTGGGTGATATCCGGCGAGAAGCGATTCATCACCAACGCCCCGGTCGCGGATCTCTTCGTGGTCTTCGCCCGGACCCGACCGGCCGACGACGACGGACCGGGCATCGCCGTCTTCCTCGTTCCCGCGGACGCGGAAGGCGTCGAGGTAGGCGCCAAGGACGCCAAGATGGGACAGGAAGGCGCCTGGACCGCCGACGTGCGTTTCACCGATGTCCGCGTCCAGGACGGCGCGCTGATCGGCGGGAGCGAAGACATCGGCTACCGGGCGGCGATGACCTCGCTGGCGCGCGGGCGGATCCACATCGCCGCGCTGGCCGTGGGGACAGCACAGCGGGCACTGGACGAATCCGTCAACTACGCGGCGACCGCAACCCAGGGCGGCACCCCAATCGGCAACTTCCAGTTGGTCCAGGCGATGATCGCCGACCAGCAGACCGGGGTGATGGCCGGTCGCGCCCTCGTCCGTGAGGCCGCTCAGCTGTGGCTCACCGACCAGGACCGGCGGATCGCCCCGTCAGCGGCCAAGGTGTTCTGCACCGAAATGGCCGGCAACGTAGCCGATCTCGCCGTTCAGATTCACGGCGGCAGCGGATACATGCGTGACGTGCCGGTCGAGCGCATCTACCGTGACGTTCGCTTGCTGCGACTCTACGAGGGCACCAGCGAGATTCAGCGACTGATCATCGGTTCGAACCTGGTCAAGGCGGCGCAGCGACGGCAGTGACAGCGCGCCGGGCCGGCGACGCGACGGCTGGCAGACGCTGTTATCGTTCGCGTTACAGTGACCTTTACGATACGGAGCGCACAATGACCGGCCGACTGACGGACAAGGTCGCATTCATCACCGGGGCGGCACGGGGCCAGGGCCGCGCGCACGCCGTCCGGATGGCCCGCGAGGGCGCCGACATCATCGCGGTCGACATCGCGGGCAAGCTTCCCTCCTGCGTGCCCTACGAGTCGGCAACGCCGGAAGACCTGGCTGAAACCGTTCGGCTCGTCGAAGGCGCCGGTCGGCGAATTGTCGCTTCAGCGGTCGATATTCGGGACTTCGATGGTCTGCGAGAGACGGTGGACGAGGGCGTGGCCGCGCTCGGGCGGTTAGACGTCATCGTCGCCAATGCCGGCATCTCGTCTCCGCAGGTTTGGAACGAGATCACCCCCGAGTCGTTTCGCGATGTGCTGGACGTCAACGTGACCGGAACCTGGAACACGGTGATGGCCGGCGCACAGAAGATCATCGACGGCGGTCGCGGCGGGTCGATCATCTTGATCAGTTCGGCCGCAGGGCTCAAGATGCAGCCATTCATGGTGCACTACACCGCCAGCAAGCATGCGGTGACCGGGATGGCTCGCGCGTTCGCTGCCGAACTGGGCAGACACTCGATCCGGGTCAACAGCGTGCACCCCGGTCCGGTCAACACCGCCATGGGCAGCGGTGACATGGTCGCCGCGGTGGCCAAGGCCAACGAGACCATTCCGCAAATGGCAAACGTGCTCACCCCGTTCCTGCCGAATTGGGTGGCTGAGCCCGAAGATATCGCCGATACGGTGTGCTGGCTGGCCAGCGACGAATCACGCAATGTCACCGCGGCGGCGGTGCCCGTCGATCAGGGCTCTACGCAGTTCTGAAGGTCAGGCCGGTCGGTCCGTCATGCCGTCGTCGCCTGCTCCGCCTCATACTGGCCGACGAGCTCTAATGTGCCGAGCTCGCGGATCGCCCGGCAGCCCCGAGCCAACATGGTGAGCACCATGTCGTCACCGCGATCCGTGGCAGCAGCGAACGCGAATCCCAAAGCCGAGATCAGCACAGCTTGCGGCACGCCGAGTCGGTAATCCCGCCAACAGGTTTCGCGGTCATAATCGGTGACTCCGAAGCCGTGCAGAGCCTGGTGGTATTCGTCGACAAGGTCTTTCTCGATCGAGGAGCGCAGTTCGGGCTCCAGACTGGTCGCCGTGAAGTACGCGAGATCGCGTGCGGGCAGACCTACCCCAAGCGTCTGCCAATCCACCACCGTCACACCGGCGGCGTCGGGATAGAACAGCATGTTGTCGAGGCGGTAATCGCCGTGCAGCAGCGCGAACCGGTCATGCTCGGCGAGTAGCCAGGGCGTCACCAAACCCATTGCCGCGGTGAAGGTCTCCCGGTCCGCTGCGCTCATGCGGTCACCGAGCTTGTCCAGTGTGATCTCGGCACTCATCCTCGCCACCTCGCCGAGACCTTTGGCCGACGCTTCGTCGGGCCGCGCGAAGGCGATCCCGGGGAAGTCCAACCAGACCGCGTCACACCAGCTGGGCCCGTGCAGGCCGGCCAACGCCGTGACGGCCAGCCGCGCCTCGCGCTCGCCGCAGCCCGCGATCTGATCGCCCTGCACCGCCGGTGCCTGATCGGCAAGAAGCAGCGCATATTCCAGAGCGTCATCGCTGATCTCGCAGTAGAAACACTTCGGAGTCGGCACCTGCACCCGATCGGCCACCGAGGTGTAGAAGGCGCACTCACTGCGGTAACCGATGATCACCCTGTCGCGCACAGTGTCATCCTGGGCAGGCAGTTTGATGATGAAGGTGTCGGGCAAACCACCCGCGTTGCCGGCATATGTGACCGCCACCCGATACGTCGCCCCGGTCTGGCCGGTACCGACAGCGGCCACGTCCACTTCGGACACCCGCACGGGGGTGCTCGCCGCTGTTCAGCACGGCTGAGAGCCATTCGCCGGTGATGTCGTCCGGGTATCGCGGAATGGACATCGGGACACTCGCCCCCTTCGCGCGCTGTGGATCCATCGCTGATTCCTGTCTCCGGGTGGCACCACTACTCGGACGAACCGGCTCGACCGACTGCACAACTGTAAGCCATACGGCATGAGCCGAGGCCGAGTTGTCCCGGATCCAACCGCGTGAGCTGGCTTCGCCGTTCATGCGCACGACTCAGCTGTTGGCCGCCGGCGTGAAAACGTTGGTGGAATACGAGCGGCCGCGCAGCACGGTCTCGCCGATGGAGACCCAGTGCCGGCCCTCAGCTGCGTCAGCGCGGTCAATTGCGGCGGCTGAACACACGATCCGTTGGTTGAGCGTTTTGGCGAAATCGGCCAATCGCGCCGCCTCGTTAACGGCGTCGCCAACAACGGTGTATTCGTAGCGATTTTCGGCACCGATGTTCCCGGCGAACACCGGCCCCGCTGACACACCGATCCCGAAGTCGACGATCGGCAGCCGACCCAATTGACTTCGCAGATCGCGTGCGCTGGCCAACGCCGCTGATGCCGCGTCTGGTAACGGCAGCGGGGCCCCGAAGACGGCCAGCGCGGCGTCCCCCTGGAACTTGTTGATCAGCCCGTTCCGCTGGTCAACCGCACTGACCACGATCTGGAAGAAGTCATTGAGCACCTCGGCGACCTGGTGTGGCGTCTGGCTCGCGGCCAATTTCGTCGAGCCCACCAAGTCGATGAAGAGGATCGCCACCTCTCGCACGTCTCCCGACAAGACTGCGCCGCCCTCGATCGCGCGACGGGCCACATCTGCCCCGACGTGGCGGCCGAACAGATCCCGTAGCCGATCGCGTTCGGCGATTCCGGCCACCATTCGATTGAATCCGCTTTGCAGGCAGCCTATTTCAGACTTCTCGTAGACTCCGACGACGGTATTGATTTGGCCTCGCTCGACCTGTGCCATCGCGTCGACGACCTCGCGGATCGGATCCGATATCGATCGGGACGTCAGAATCATCACCGGCAGTCCAATGAGTATCGCGACAAGCGTTACCACCAGAATGGCCATCTCGACCGACCCGGTCTTCTGAATGAACCAACCGTTCGAGCGAGCCAACACCAGACCCGCGATCGCCAGGCACGGTAGGCCACTACCCAACAGCCACATGCCCACAAGTCGGGTCAGCACGCGGGGCGCTACCACAAGGCCTTCGGAACCCTGCGTGGCCGCGAGCAGAATTGGCCGAAGGGACCGCTGAGTAAGCAGGAGACTGAGGCTTGCAGCCGCGGTCCCACCGAAGACGACCGCCAACAGAGTCGGGACCGCAAGGGCCTTGAGCCCGTCAAGGTTCGACACGAGGTAGGTCACGCCGCTGACCGCCCACACCGCCGACAGGATCATCGACTGCCGACCGAGCAGGCGCATGGCCGCTCGCCGTTGATCAGGGTCCGGTTGCTGCTGACCGACAAACCACCGCAGCACCGGAACAAGATTCGCGACACCCCCGGCGGCGACTGCGACCGTTCCAAGAACGACGATGACCGTCACGATGATCAGGCTGTTCGGAGCGAAATATGCCTGCGTGTCGTCGGTGAACTGACCGTGCAGCGGTATGACGATCGCGGCGGCATCGGCGGTGCCGAGCAGGTGGCCGCCCGCGAGGCCGGCCGCATAGCGGATCGCCATCCTGCGGCCGGTCGTCCGCTGCGCTCGTCCGGCTTCGGTCACGGGAAATAAGGTAGCCCGCCGGGTCGATGCTGAGTCCGGCCCGTTCGATCAGACCGCCGGATACCCCACGGACTTGATCTCGGTGTACTGGTCGAACCCGGCCACACCGTTCTGCCGGCCCACACCGCTGTCCTTGTATCCGCCGAACGGCGTGTCGGCGCCGTAGGGTGCGCCGCCGTTGACGCCCATGAAGCCGGCCTTGATCCGACGGGCTACCGCCAGCGAATGCTCCAGGGAGCCCGACATGACGTTGCCGGCCAACCCGTACGGGCTGTCGTTGGCAATCCGGATCGCGTCTTCCTCGTCGTCGAACGGGATCACGCACAGCACAGGACCGAAGATCTCCTCCTGGGCGATGGTCATCTTGTTGTCGACATCGGTGAAAAGCGTTGGCCGGACGAAATATCCCTTGTCGAAACCGGTGGGGGCATCGGGTCCGCCGACCAGCGCCGTGGCACCCTCTTCCACACCCTTCCGGATGTAGCCCGTCACCCGCTCGAACTGCCTTTGCGAGATCAACGGACCGCACAGCGTCCCGGGATCCTGCGGGTCGCCACACGTGACGTTCTCGTAGATGCTCTTGAGGATCGCCACGCCTTCTTCGTAACGAGACCGCGGCAGCAGCATCCGGGTCGGGTTGGCGCAACCCTGCCCGGCGTGCATGCACGGCGCGATGCCGATCGCGCAGGCCAGCCCGAAGTCGGCGTCCTCGAGGACGATGGTGGCCGACTTGCCGCCGAGCTCCAGGAAAAGCCGCTTCATGGTGGCCGCGCCCTTTTCCATGATCCGCTTACCGACCACCGTCGAGCCGGTGAACGAGATCAGGTCGACCTTGGGCGACAGCGTCAGCTCCTCACCGACGAAGTGATCCGATGCGGTGACGACGTTGACGACACCGGCTGGGATGTCGGTCTTTTCGGCGATGAGTCGGCCCAGCCTGTTCGCGTTGAACGGGGTGTTCGGCGCCGGCTTGAGCACCACGGTGTTGCCAGTTCCCAGCGCCTGCCCGAGCTTGTTGATCGTCACCTCGAACGGGAAGTTCCACGGCACGATCGCACCGACCACGCCGACCGGTTCCCGCCAGACCTTGCGGGTGGTCAGGGTGCCGGTGAGGCTGATCACCTTGTCGCCCAGGTCGGTCTCCCACGCGTACTCGTCGATCAGCCTGGCGGGGTACTTCAGCCCGTCTTCCAGTGGGGCGTCAAGCTGCGGGCCGAAGGTGATGGCTCGGGGGGAGCCGACCTCGAGGATGAGCTCCTCGCGCAGCTCCTCTTTCTCCGATTCGATCGCCTCGTGCAGCTGCAGCAGACAGCGCTGACGCAACTTGTGGTTGGTCGACCAGTCGGTCTCGTCGAACGCCCGGCGGGCGGCGTCGATGGCCCGGTGCATATCCTCTTTCGACGCGTCAGCGACTTCCCCGAGCGACTCCTCGGTTGCCGGGTTGATGTTGGTGAACGTGCCGGCCTGGCCGTCGACCAACTTGCCGTCGATCATCATCTTCGGCTCGAACCGGACCTTTACAGTGTCAGTCATGTTTGTCGCTCTCTGTTGATGGGACGCTGAGCAGAGCGCCGGGACGCAGAATACTATGGAGAGCCTTACTGGAACGTAGCCGGTTGGCAACCCTCGGACTGCGGGCGCCGATGCCGACGGCGCTCATCCCGTCACTCGTCAACAGGTCCGTATTCCTCTCACCGAGGTGTTTGACCAAATATCTGTTCCACCGTAGAGTTCGGCATTGCCCGTAGTCAATCGCCGCGAAGTCAACAGGGAACGTGGATTTCTCATACCCGCCAGAGGTGGAACAGGTCCGCAAGGAGTTGCGCACGTGGCTGGCCGCGAACCTGACCGACGAGGTCGTTGCCGCCGGCCGCCGGCGAGGTAGCGACGAAGCCGCATTCCAGACGCTTCGTGCATGGAACGCGACGATGGCTGATGCCGGCTGGGGCGCGGTCTCCTGGCCGCAGGAGTACGGCGGCCGCGGTGCGACGGTGCTCGAGCAACTGGTCTACGCAGAGGAGACGACCCGCGCACGGGTGCCGGTCCCACTCAATGTGATCGGGATGAACAACATCGCCCCCGCGATCATGCAACACGGGACCGAAGCGCAGAAGCGCACCCTGCTGCCCCGGATGATGCGAGCCGACGACATCTGGTGTCAGGGGATGTCGGAACCAGAAGCCGGCTCCGATCTCGCCTCGCTGCGCACCCGCGCGGTGCGAGACGGCGACCACTTCGTGGTCAACGGACAGAAGATCTGGACCTCACTGGGACATCGCGCCGACTGGTGCCAGCTGTATGTGCGCACCGACCCGGACGCGCCGAAGCACAAGGGCATTTCCTGCCTGATTCTCGACATGTCGTTGCCGGGCATCGAGGTTCGCCCACTTGTCGCGCTCAACGGCGAGGCCGATTTCGCCGAGGTCTTCTTCAACGACGTGCGGGTGCCCGCCGATGCCTTGCTTGGGCCGGTGAACGGCGGCTGGCGGATCGCCACGACGACGCTGAGTCACGAGCGGGCCGGGGCCGCGCGCCTTTACACGGAGATGCAGGTGCGGCTGGCGGAGCTGGTGGCCGACCTCACCGACGTTCAAATCGACAATCAGCCCGTGCTCGAAGACCCGACGACTCTGCGGCGTCTCGGTGAAATCGCTTTGCGCATCAACTATCTCGAGGTGCTGTGCAAGCGATCGATCTCCGCGATTCTGCACGGCGGCGACGCGTTCGGGTCGGCAAGCCTGGCCAAGACGATCTGGGGCGAAGTCGGGCAGGATATCGCCGCGCTGGCCTTCGACCTGCTCGCGTCGCATCCCGATGGCCGTCGATGGGCCGACTATCGGTTGACATCGCGCGCGCTGACCATTGCGGGCGGGACGACGCAGATCAACAAGAACATCACCGCCCAACGCGTCCTGGGAATGCCACGCTCATGAACCTGGAGCTGACCGACGAGCAAGTCGCGCTGCGCGACACCGTACGAAGCTTTCTCGCCGAGAAGGCTTCGATCGGCGGACATGTCCGCCCGCTGCTCGACGATGCGACCGGAACGACCGAGGCGGTCTGGCGAGGTCTCGCCGACCTGGGCACCACCGGCCTGCTTGTGCCGACCGAATACGACGGTGCCGGCATGACCATGGTCGAGGCCGGCATCGTCCTGGAAGAACTCGGCGCGGGGCTACATCCTGGACCGTGGCTGTCCAGTGCCGTCGCGGCGACCCGCGCGCTCATGCGATTCGGGGTGGACGGCAGCGTGGCGGCCCCGCTTTTCACCGGGATCGCAGACGGTTCCACGATTGCCACGGTGGGACCGCTCGAGGGTGCTCACCCGAGCGTGGTCGAACTCGGCGACGACGTTGCGCTGCGCGGCGAAATCGACAGCGTGTGGGATGCCGCCGCCGCCGACGTGATACTCGTCTTAGCCGACGATCGAGACGGCACAGGTCTTTTCGCGGTCCAGACCTCGACGCCCGGCGTCGACATCACGCCGCAGCCCGGAATCGACCAGACCCGCAAGCAGTTCCGCGTCAGGTTCGATGACGCGCCCGCGCAACGTCTGGCCACCGCATCGCCGGATGCTGTCGAGGCGCTGATCGATGACGTGGTCATCGCCTGGGCGGCTGACGCGCTCGGCGCGGCACGGGCGATCATGGACCTCGTTGTCGAATACGCCAAGGTGCGACGCCAATTCGGCCAACCGATCGGCGCGTTCCAGGCGGTTCAGCACCTGTGTGTCGACATGTACGAAACAGTTGAGCTCGCCCGCAGCGGCGTGATCCACGCCCTGTGGGCCGCCGACGCCGGAAACCGTGCCGAACGACATTCCGCCGCGATCCGGACCAGAGCGTTCTCCGGCCGACTGGCCGCAGTTGGTGATACCGCCATCCAAGTCTTCGGCGGTATTGGCTACACCTGGGAGCACGACGCGCACCTGTATCTCAAGCGCCTCCTCAGTTGGAGCGCTTTTCTCGGCGGACCTGACCGCTACCTCGTTCAGCTGGGCGCACAGTTCGCCGAATCCGTACTTCACTGAACGCCATTGAGAGTAGCCCAATGATCGACTTCACCGGGCAGGTGGCGATCGTCACCGGCGCCGGCCGCGGCCTCGGGCGCCTGTACGCGCTGGAGTTGGCGCGCCGCGGCGCCGCGGTGGTGGTCAACGATCTCGGCGGATCCATGCATGGCGATGGGGCGGACACCAGCATCGCCGACGCTGTCGTCGATGAGATCGAGCGCGCCGGTGGTGTCGCGATGGCGTCGCATGATTCGGTAGACAGCCCTGAGGGCGGCGAAGCGATCGTCCGCACTGCCATCGAGCGCTTCGGTCGCCTCGACGCCGTGGTGAGCAATGCGCGGCATCTTCAACAGCGTGCCGTTTCGAGGAGCATGTCGCACCACCGACTGGCGGCGGATGCTGCAGCGTGCACCTCGATGGCGGGTTCTATGTCAGCCAACCGGCATACCGACAGATGAAGTCGGCCGGCTACGGGCGGTTCGTCTTCATCTCCTCTTCCGGCGGCATGTTCGGCCAACCGCTGGAAGCCCATTACGCGGCCGCCAAGGCGGGCCTGGTCGGGCTGGCCAACGTCATCTCCATCGAAGGCGCCCAGCACGGCATACTCAGCCAATACCGTTCTCCCGTTTGGCTTTTCGCGCATGGTCACCGAAACAGTCGGTGATCCGAAAGCGCTCGAGGAAACCGGTTTTCTGAAGCTGATCCAGCCTGAGCTGGTCGTGCCGATCGTCGTATTCCTGGCCAGTAGGGCCTGCGAGTTCACGCATCAGAACTATTCGGCCTGTGCAGGGACGCTTTTCGCGGGTCTTCGTGGGTCTCGGCGAGGGTTGGCTCGCCGAACCGGGCAGCAAACCCGACGGCAGACGACGTCGCCGCGCACATCTGTCCGAGGTCGTCAGCCACCGAGCCGTTCACCGTTCCCGGGCTCGATCTTCGAAGAAGTCTTCGCCGTCTGCGACAGGCTTGGTGTCGACGTGTTCTCCCAGTGACCGCTCTAATACCCTCCAACCTGCACAGTCGATTCGCAGCAACCTGGTAGCGTTAAACCAAATATTCGGTCAAGATCACGCAGGACCGGTCTAGGGCGGGAGCTGTGGAGGTGTCGTGGGGCTTCAGCAACCGTCCGAGGCTGCAGCCGCACAGAGCACTGCACGCTTAGACTTGCCCGATGCCGATTCGTTGGTCCGGTCTGGCCGCGCCGGACGTTCCCGCATGACCCCGCGGGGACGAGGTGCTGCCAAACGCATCCCCGACTTGGCCGGCGACCGCGGAGGCGCCTACGACGACGGCACTCGTCGCACCGAAATCCTGCAAACCGCGGCATCGTTGATCGCTTCCTCGGGCCTTCGGACGTCTCTGCAGGAGATCGCAGACGCGGCGGGCATATTGCCGGGAAGTCTTTACCACCACTTCGAATCGAAGGAAGCGATCCTGGTCGAGTTGGTCCGGCGGTACTACGCCGACTTGGATCGCATCGGCGAGATCGCCCACGAGAAATTGGACCAGCCCGACTCGCGATCCGTCGCCGACAAGATCGTCGAACTGGGATCCGCGATCGCGCGTTGCGCAGTAGAGCATCGCGCCGCTCTGCAGATGTCGTTCTACGAAGCGCCGAGTGCAAATCCGGAGCTTGTCGAACTCATTCAAAATCCGCCCACCGCCGTCCAGCAGGCGATGCTGCAAACGCTGCGCGCCGGAAGGTGGAGCGGCTATATCAGATCTGACATCGACCTTCCGACGCTGGCCGACCGGATCTGCCAGACGATGATGCACGTCGGACTCGACATCATTCGGCACACCGCGGCGGCCGACCAGAGCGCGGTCGTCATGTGCCGGATCATGTTGCACGGCCTGGCCAGTCGGTCACACAGCGATAAAGAACTGAATAGCTCCAGTGCTTTCGCGGCCGCCGAGGCGGCAATCAAGACCTGGGCCGACGAGAGTGAGTCCCACGGCAACGACAAAGCCGCCCACGTCCGCGCGGTAGCACGAGCCGAGTTCGGCAGAAAGGGCTACGAAGTCACCACGATCCGCGACATCGCGGCTGCGGCAGGCCTGGGCACCGGGACGGTCTATCGGCTGATCGGATCGAAAGACGAACTCCTCGCCTCGATCATGGAGTCGTTCGGAACGAAAGCCGGTGGTGGCTTTGCCAGCGTTCTGCGCACCGATGCCACGCCGGTGGAGAAGCTCGACGCGCTGAGTTGGGTCAACATCAATGCTTTGGATCAGTTCCCCGACGAGTGGAAGATCCAACTCGCCTGGATGCGCCAATCGCCGCCGGACACGCCCAACCCCGGTCTGGCGTTCACCATGCGATTACGACAGCTCAGAGCGCTGTTGTCGGAAGGGATCCAGTCAGGAGACATCCGCATCGAGGATCCCCCGTCACTGTCGATGCTGGCGCGCTACGTGATGGACGTCTTGTGGGTGCCCGAGAACATCGTGCGGGCCCAAGGCAAGCACGCGGCGTTGCTCAACGCCCGTGACACCGTGGTGCGCGGCGCCGCAGAGCGTGACGCACCCAGATCAGCCTGACGATCAAAGATCTCACCCGAACATTCGAATACTCACCGGTAGGCGCATCCATCCACGCATACTTGCGTGGTGCGCCCTGGCGGAATCCGTGCCGCGGACTTCTCATACGCACCAATGCTTTATCGCGTGTTTGCGCGCGAACCGGAGCTTCGCAGCAGACGGTGTCGGACCCAGCTTGATGTACCAAATATCTGTTCCCGTAAAGTACACCGGAGCCTTTACTGTTGGCGTCCCAAGAGAGGATCGAAATGACTGGTATCGAGCAGTTCCGCTACGACGGAAAGCGGGCGCTGGTAGTCGGAGGTGCCACCGGCATGGGCGCCGCCGCGGCCAAGATCGTTGGCGCACTCGGAGCCGAGGTCGTCAACCTGGACTATGCGCCAGTCGACTCGGGCCTCGGCCGCGGGATCCAGGTCGACCTTCGGGACCCGGCCTCGATCGACAGCGCGCTCGAGCAGATCGGCGGACCCGTCGATGCTCTCTTCTCTGCCGCCGGCATTGCCGACGGTCCGGACCTGATGAAGATCAACTTCATCGGCCATCGGCACGTCATCGACCGACTGATGAGCAACGGCCAACTGAACCGCGGTTCGGCCATCTGCTTCATCTCCTCAGTGGCCGGCATCGGATGGGAGACCGATTTGCCGCGACTGCAGGAGTTCTTGGCCACGCCTGACTTCGAATCAGCAGACGCCTGGGTCAAAGCCCACGAGGCCGACAACTTCGGCCACTACGGCACCAGCAAGCAGGCGATCAACGCCTATGTCGCGACGCACGCGTTTCCCTTCCTGGCCAAAGGGATCCGGATCAACGCGATCTGCCCCGGTCCGACCGACACTCCGCTCGCCCGGGCCAACGCCGACCTGTGGTTGTCTTTCGCGCAGGATTACCGGGAGGCCACCGGCGCCGCGGTCCATACCCCGGAGCAGATGGGCAACGTGATGGCCTTCCTCAACAGCGACGCCGCCGCCGGTATCAACGGCGTGACCCTGCTCGTCGACTACGGGCACGTCAATTCGTCGAATACCGGAACCTTCCCAGCCGGCAAGCCGATCATTGACTTGCTGATGGGACGGATCTCGCTCGGCTAGCGCTTCGGGCACGTTTACTCCTTTACTCCCGAGGACGACCGCAGGCTGATAGAAAAAGCGTGCGACGAAAATCCACGTGCGTCCAAGCTGTTGTCGGAATGCGGAGGTGCCCGGTGGGAAGACGGATTGTCACCGCGGCCTTGATCGCCCTGCTGGTGGCGGCATCCTGCTCGGGATGCTTCCTGCATGACGACAAAGTGGCGCAGAAGACCGCGCGGATCACCGTCGACAACAACACCCGCACCTCGCATGCCGTCTCCTGCAGCCAGGTCGAGTGGTTGTTGACCGCCGACATCACCGCCGCGCCGGCAAGTGTTCGGGTACTTCTCAAGCTGGACTCGGACAAGCCCAAGCTCGAGTCGGTCGACATCAACAACTTTGCGGGCTTCTCCGGTGTCGCCAACTCCGGAGCGGGCGACACGAAAATCCGTTTCGCCAACGACACCTACACGATCACAGGCACCGCCGAAGGATCTCAGCTCGACGATCCACGCGTTTCCGTCACCGCGCCGTTCAAGATCGAGGTGGGTTGCTGACTGCAGCCGCCAGCTAGTCACCGGCCGGGGCCGACGGCAAATCAGGTGTCGCCGTCAGGTGGCTCTTGGGCGTCTCGACCAGAAGGCGACGACTTCTGCAGCCACTTCCTTAGCCGAAGAAGCGGAGCGGCCACTACGCCGATGCCCAGCAGTATCAGCACCACCACAATCGCAACGCTCACATCGTCAATGGTGACAGCTCGAAGGTCGGCTGCGATCACATCGGTGCAGGCGGAGGGACTCGAACCCTATTCAGCTACCTGGTTAGCAAGCTAAAATCACTATGAGCTGGGAAAAGATATCACGGTAGTTCACAGTAGTTAACTGTAACTGTGGCCAAATTGTGGCCACGGTGTGGCCACGGCACGTCACAGGTACAAAGAAACCGTCTTCCCGGCGAGAGCCCGTCGAATCCTCTGATCGACTGGGTTGTCAGCAAATCCGCTCTGGGTTGGTGGTATCAATGCCAGGTCGAGCGCGGCTGGCCCCCTTGGCACGATGGCTGGCAGCTCTGGCATTGAACCCCCTGTCAGGATTGAACTGTTCTGGCGACCCTGGCCGGGAGGGTGAAAACCGTCCTACCAGCTGAAATACGTCACTGGTGTTAACGGCTGAACACCGGAGTTCACTGCAGATTGTGGGCAAAATGTGGGCACGGCACCCGGATCAATGGGGTACAGAATGACAGCCGTCATGGCATCGCCTCAGCCCTTCATATGACCCTCGAAGCCAAGTGCTGTCGCCATGGCGCGGTAGTGGTCCCGATAGTCGCGGTATGCCGCCTCGTCTTTGCGGGCGCGGGAAAGCAGTGCGCGCAGCCCCAGCACTGCCGCCGGTGAGAGCGCCAATATTTGGAGATTCTTCCAATACAAAGAACCGACGCCAGGCTGGGAGGATGGCTGTCGTGGGCGTCATGCGCTGCCCCGCCAATCACGCCGCCAACGACTCAGCCGAGGAAGTCGCGTTCATCCGCGAATGGGCCGCAGCTACCTCGTGGGACAGCACCCGCGAAAGCCTGCTCGCCGAAGGCCACTGCCCCGCCTGCCCCGGCACCGAGCGGCTGCAGCCGGGGACGGCAGTACTGTTCGGCAGGCCGCACAGCACGGGGCGCTGCCCGTGCTGTGCGGCGGTGTGGATCACCGACGACGAGCACGGCTGGACGTGCCTCGACACTGGAAACCTGATCTGCACGCACGCAACCCGATTACCTCGCCGATCGGCGGCCGACCAGCACTGGCCCTGGGCATGACATCAGGCGGAGCAGGGACCATCGGCCCTTATAGAACGCCGGGGGCCGAGCGCATTCTGATGCCGAGCCATTCAAGACTCGTCTCTGCATTCAACCCTAAGGAGCGCGATCATGGCAAAGAGCAACGAGAAGAAGACCGTGGCAGAACGAGCGGCGGACCTGTCCGAAGACGTGCTCGAATCCGTCAGAGACAGACAGCAGACCGTGATCGAGGCCACGCGCAAGTTCGTTGACCGCCTCGACGAGGCGCTACCCGACCTCGGCGAAGAGCGGCGCAAGAAGGTCCTCGACGCACTCGTGGACTTCGCCGAGAAGGTCGGCACGACGACGAACGATTTCGTGGCCAGGATGGTGCGCAGCGCGAGCGGGACGCTGAAGGAGGGCACCGCAAAGCCAGCTGCTGAGGACGAGCCAAAGGCAGCTGCTAAGGGCACCGCAAAAAAGGCAGCTGCTGATTAGTCGCTGCTGGCTGGTGTCACCGTCCGCACCCCGCCACCCGCCCCTGCCGCTCGCCAGCCCCTCGGTTCCGGCGGAGTCATCGACGAACAGAAGCATCCGTTCACCTTCAGCAACCATCGAAATGCAGCTTGTCCCTTCGCCGACGTTCGCTATAGGGGTTGGGGCGCTAGCCTCGCTGTCATGGCCCGACGGATGCGTGACCAGTCCGTCCGGCAGGATCAGCGTGCACATCTGATGGATTCCCACCGCCATGCCATCCGTGCCGTCCGCACTTGTACGAGTGGCATACGGGGCCGGTGACTTACACGTGGATTGGCGACTGCGCTGTCCGGCGACCTCGCAGTGTGGGACGGCCACGTCGCGATGATCGTCGGCACCAGGATGATGATTGAAACCAGGTGTCAATTAGGGGTGCAGAACGACCGCCGTCATGGCATCGCCTTGCCCACTTCATATGCCCCCGAAGCCGAGTGGCTCACTGCACAGACTCTGTGGCCAATACCAGCACAATTGAGGTCGGGCCCTGTCGAGCTAGCAGCCGTCGCGGCAGAAGCCGGTGAGGGGGGTGGTGCCGCACGGTTCCAGCGGGCCGCCCAGCACGTTGCGATCAGACATCTAGGCCGCCAGCTCGACCGGGTAGACGCGGTGGGTGCCGCTGAATCCCTTCAACTCGACTTCGCGAACCGCTCCGAACGCGAAGTAGTCAGCGACGGCGTCGTGCACCGACTCGCTCACCAGGATCTCGCCGCCGTGGGCCTCGGTCGACACGCGCGCGGCCATCGCGACGTTGCGCCCCAACAGGTCTTCACCGCGCCGCACGGACTTGCCCATGTGGATGCCGATGCGCACGCGAACGTTCCCGTTGCGCGTGCGGTTCACGCCGCCGCTGAGCGCGCGCTGGACGGCGATGCTGCAGCGCACGGCCTCATCCGGGTGCGCGAAGGCGACCATGAACCCATCACCCTGGCTCTTGACGACGTGACCGGAGTGGTCGTCGACTAGCTTCCGGATCAGTTTGTCGTGTCGCTCGATCAGCTTCACCCACGCTCGGTCACCCATCCGCTCGTTCAGCGCGGTGGACTCCTCGATGTCGGAGAACAAGATCACCACGTTGCCGTCCGGGGTGAGCCGGGCCAGATCGGCGACCTTGACCCAGTCCGAGGTGAGCCGGGCCAAATGGGGCCGCTCGACCTTGACCCAGTCCGAGGTGAGCCGGGCCGGATCGGGCCGCTCGACCTTGGCCCAGTCCGAGGTGAGCCGGGCCAGATCGGCGACCTTGGCCCAGTCCGAGGTGAGCCGGGCTAGATCGGGCCGCTCGACCTTGGCCCAGTCCGCCAGTTCCTCGATAGAGCTGCGCACCGCAGCGCCGAATCCCTCGTTGCGGACCAGGTTTGCGGTCTGCAGCCCCCTTTGGACCGCGGGAGAGGTCAAAAGGGTCTCCCACCCCGCCTGTGCGGTACGCACGATGTTGTAGAGGGCCGGATGGAAGGTCCAGCGCACGTCGGCCGCCGCTTCTTGAAAACCCACGCTCGCGATCGCCTCGTTGAATTCCTCAGCGCTACGCCAGTGCGCGATGTTGACGAACTGGAAGTCGGCTGAGTCCGCGATCGCCTGGTGTAGCGCTGTGTCGAGATGGCCCGGGCATTGCTTCAGATAGTCCCGGGTTTTTCCCCACGCCCGAATGAACTCGTCCGCCTCGGGGGCAGGCACCTCAAAAACATTGATCAACACGACCGGCCCCGCCACAGCGCTCCAATCTCGACCGATGTCCACCGTTCGCTACGAAGGTGACGGACTACGCCTCGCGGCGTGTTCCGTTCGCGAACCGGCCCAGACGACCAGCATGCCACGATCAACCCGCCAGAACCGGACAGCACGGTGGTGGTTCCTTTGGCTGATCTCGGTCTGGGTGGTCATCTTTCCCCCGTCCCCGCTGTGAGGTCGTATGTCAGAGTCTCGTCGCCTACCTCAACGACCAGTGAGGCATGCACGCCCAGCGCCTGGAGGTACGACGTCAGGCTGCTCATCAGCATGTCGCTCTGGCGCTCGATTTTGGATACCGCCGCCTGTCCGACGCCGAGATTGGCAGCCAGCTCAGTCTGCGTCAAACCGGTTGCCCGGCGTATCGCGGCAAGGTCGATCATGCCTCAATACTACCTTGAAGGAATACTACTCTCATGGAATAATTCGCGGCGTGACTGATGCCATAGCGGCCCCAGATCCGATCGGCCGTATCCGTCCAGAGGAGAACGTCCTGCTGATGGGGGCAGGGCTATGCAGCGGCGCGCAGTTTCACTCCTGGTTGTCGGGGCACGTTCCTACGATGACGTCGTGAGCCACAGCAACATCTCGAAGAGTGATTTAGTCGACGGAATCGAGCTGCACAGCCATCCAGGTTTACTTTGGGTGCCCGACGTGACGGGCCGATCACCGGTTGAAGCTGCGTTGGCGTACGCCGAGGCAGGCTGGTATGTGCTGCCGACCGACCCGGCTGACATCAAGAACCCCGGCAGCGTTGTGCATGGTCAATGGCAGGACAAGTCCACCCGCGACCCCGATCAGATCGGAGCGTGGTGGCGCGAGAACCCCGACTATGGCATAGCCCTTCATGTCGGCAAGTCAGGGGCGGTCGCGTTCGACGTCGACATCGACGACCTCGACGTGATCGCGCGCGCCGGTCGACCGTACATACCCGAGGCGCTGCGCTCGGCGGCAGCGATACAGCACACCCGCTGTCACGGCGACCGTGGCCACTACGTCTATGCGACAGCACCCGGCGAATCATTTGGCAACGGCCCCGGTGCGTTCCGGCGGTGGGGGCAGGTACGGGGGCGCAACGGCGTCATTATCGCCGCCCCGACGCCGCACCCCAACGCCGAGACCAAAGGCGGCCAATACCAGTGGAAGCGCGTGGGGGCGCTCGTTCCGCTCCCTGATGTGTTGCGAAGATGTCTGTCGGAAGCCGCCGACGAAGCCGACCCGCTAACTGAAGCGGAGCTGGAGGAGTTCCTGGACACTTACGTAGGCGGCGGCTGCGGGCGCCAGGGCTGCCGCAACTCGCCGAAGGGTCCGGTCACCAGGTTCAACAACCAGATAGCCGAGGGGTGTTCGCGGCACGACACGATGGCGAGCGTGCTGCCGTGGGCACTGTCCGAGGCAATGGGCGGGTGTTACTCGGCGCGCGAAGCCTTCGGGCAGCTGCACCAAGCATTCGCGGCGGCATTCACCGAAGATGACGACCCTGCCCGGCGTCGCTATCTGGACAACGAGTTCGTCAGGCTTGCGCAGTGGGCAGCCGCCCACGCCGACCCGACCCGCGCACACCACAACGAGCAGCCGCGGCGGCCGAGCCGGTTCGCATACCGGCCGCAGCTGGCGCGATTTGCACGCATGAGATGGCGCCGGATCGGTAGTAGCACCAACGACATTGACCCTGCGGAGATTTAGCGCGGCGACTTGCCAACCTCGGTCCGGCTCGCCGCCGATCAGTTACCCCGTTGGTACCTGCCACACTTTTGCCTGTGCTGACTCAGCTAGTCCGTCAGGCATAGCAGTGAGGGTGAAGCGCGGATCACGCAGCGGCACTGGCCGCAACCCGACCGTCGACCCGATGTCGAGCACCTCGAACACCGGGCACCCGCGATGCGGTCGCCGGCAGTCGGGCGGTAGCGCCGCGTCTGGATACGAGTGGCCAGATTTCCCTTACCCCGGACATCGTCTTTAGAGATCGAGATGGACATGTCCGCGCTGTCATTGACGCGAAATACAAACGAACGCCCACCTGTTCGAGTCTTTCGCGATGGCGAACCTGCTCTTGTGCTCGGCGGTCGCCAACGCGGACGGCCAGGCCTCGCGCAACACCGCCATAATGCGCAAAAACTGCGCTC
>CAWDVY010000033.1:0-38632 GCA_963805675.1 uncultured Actinomycetota bacterium | reverse complement strand
GGGGAGGGAGCTCTTATGAGAATAGAGATGGACACTTGCCAACCACGGACGGATCCGGCAAGCCGATCACCTATCAAGAATGGGACGTCAATCCGAAAGCGCCTGGTCAAAACCGTGGCAACGAGCGTATCGTCACCGGCAGCGACGGATCGGCGTGGTATACCCCAGATCACTACGGAACGTTCCAACGTCTCCGATGACGCCGGCGATGAAAATTAATCTCGAAGAATTCCTTTCACAGGCGGCTGGCAACGGACCCTGCGTGGGTGTACACGCGGAGATACCATCGCTGCTGAAAGTTCCAGCCGGTGTGGAGGTTCGAATAATCGACGGGGCGCGTACCAAGACACTGGATGAGCTCTTCGACGCATTCGCAGAGGCCTGGCATTTCCCGCAACCGTTCGCGCACAATAGAGACGCGTTTGATGATTGGATGCGTGACTTCGATAACCTAATAAATACGGCCAGCGGGAAGCCGCCTGCTCCTGGCTATCTCACTGACATAACCGATGCGCAACTAATCCTCAGCGAACAAATCGGCCTTTTTTCCTGGTTCGCCGGCACAATGCCGTTTTATCGGGATTACTACCGTGACGAAGCCAGTCCGCCAGCGGCCTTCGGCTTGTTGCTTTCTGCTCCCGCCTGTCAACTCGACGACGTTCGCAAACGGTGGCTTGCTGTCGGAGTTGAGGTTGCAACTGTGACCGTCTGAGCTCAGGTGCCACCGTGAGCTACGGGCAGCTACATGCTCAATGAAGAGGATCGTCGCGACCGGGTTGCCTATCTGCGGCCTCACCGTCTGCATCGCCGTACCGAACGACCGTACCCAGATAACCGGCTCGGAATTGGCAGTCTCTGGCAGTGCCGGTGGTCGAGTTGGCAGTGGCTTCGACCGCACTATCGCCGCATGACAAGCGCAACGATTTCCCGCAGTTCCGCCACACCGACAACACACGTTGGCGATCTATCGCCGCCGACCTGACCTTTTGGACCGTGGCGGGGGCGGTGGTCGCCGCCTTCGGTGGTCCGCTCGGCGCCTGGTGGAACGTGCCGCGTTCGGCGCTTCTCGTCGGCGGGTTGGCATTTCTCGTCTTCGGCGTCGCGCTGCTGTTCGGTCTGAACCGCATCCGTCCGACGTCTCGCGGGCTGGTGTTGGCTTTCGGCGTTTCCAACCTGCTGCTGGCGCCGACCCTGGGCGGTGGCATCGCTCGGCGAGCTTCCGCTGAGCGCGGCGGGCAACTGGGTGCTGGCCGGCGCCGGTGACGTGGCGCTCGTGCTGGGCATCTGGCAGCTCACCGCGTTGCGGCGCCGCGACTGACGCTTTTTCGTCGCAGGTGCCGGTCGTGGGAAGATGGGACACGTGTTGCGATGGACCACCGCTGGTGAATCTCACGGCCGGGCGCTGGTGGCCGTGCTGGAAGGCATGGTCGCCGGGGTCAGCCTGACCTCCGAGGAGATCGCGGACCAGCTGGCCCGCCGCCGGCTCGGCTACGGCCGCGGCGCGCGGATGAAGTTCGAACGCGACCAGGTCACCATGCTGGCCGGCGTGCGGCACGGCGTCACCCTGGGCGGGCCCATCGCCATCGAGATCGGCAACACCGAATGGCCGAAGTGGGAGACGGTGATGGCGCCCGACCCGGTCGACGCCGCCGAGCTGGAAGGTGGCGCGCAACGCGCCGCTCACCCGGCCGCGGCCCGGCCACGCCGACTACGCCGGCATGCTCAAGTATGGCTTCGACGACGCCCGCCCGGTGCTCGAGCGGGCCAGCGCCCGCGAGACCGCGGCCCGCGTCGCGGCCGGCACCGTCGCCCGGCTGTTCCTGCGGCAGGCCCTTGGTGTCGAGGTACTGTCGCACGTCATCTCGATCGGCGAATCGGAGCCCTACGACGGCCCGCCACCGCAGGCCGGCGACCTGGCGGCGATCGACGCCAGCCCGGTGCGCGCGTTCGACAAGGCGGCCGAAGCGCATGATCGCCGAGATCGAAGCCGCCAAGAAGGACGGCGACACCCTCGGCGGCGTGGTGGAGGCCGTCGCGGTGGGCCTGCCGGTCGGACTCGGATCGTTCACCAGCGGCGACAACCGGCTCGACAGCCAACTGGCTGCCGCGGTGATGGGCATCCAGGCGATCAAGGGCGTCGAATCGGCGACGGGTTCACCACCGCGCGCCGTCGCGGCAGCCGCGCCCACGACGAGATGTACCCGGGGCCCGACGGGGTCGTCCGCTCGACCAACCGGGCCGGCGGCCTGGAAGGCGGCATGACCAACGGCCAGCCGCTGCGGGTCCGGGCGGCGATGAAGCCGATCTCCACCGTGCCGCGGGCGCTGGCCACCATCGATATGGCGACCGGTGACGAGGCCGTCGCTATCAACCAGCGCTCCGACGTCTGCGCGGTACCGGCCGCCGCTGTGGTGGTCGAAACCATGGTCGCGCTGGTCCTGGCGCGTGCGGCGCTGGAGAAGTTCGGCGGCGACTCGCTGGTCGAGACCCGCCGCAACGTCGAGGCCTACCTGCGTTCGGTCGCCGAGCGCGAACCGGTCACCGAAGTCCGGGCATCAGGTTAGAGCGATGGCGCCCAAGGCCGTACTGGTTGGACTCCCGGGATCGGGCAAGTCCACGATCGGGCGACGGCTGGCCAAGGCGCTGGGCGTCGACGATGCTCGACACCGACGTGGCGATCGAACAGCGGACCGGACGCCACATCGCCGACATTTTCGCGGCCGACGGGGAGAAGGAGTTCCGCCGCATCGAAGAAGAGGTGGTGCGAGCGGCGCTGGCCGAGCATGACGGCGTCCTGTCGCTCGGTGGCGGCGCGGTCACCACTCCCGGTGTTTGCGACGCACTGGCCGGTCACACCGTCGTCTTCTTGGAGATCAGCGCTGCCGAAGGGGTTCGGCGCACCGGCGGCAACACCGTACGGCCGCTGCTGGCCGGACCGGACCGCGCCGAGAAGTTCCGCGCGCTGATGTCGCAGCGCGTTCCGCTGTACCGGAAGGTCGCCACCATCCGGGTGAACACCAACCGTCGCAACCCAGGAGCCGTCGTCCGCCACGTCGTGTGCCGGCTGGACGACCCGAAACCGGGCGGCGCCGCGCGTAACCGCCGCCGTCCGCCGTGGCGCCGCACGCCGCCCGCGCAGGTCGCCGAGCGCCACCGAGCCCCGAACCGGGCCGCCGCCCACCCCTGCCACGCCGGCCGCGCTGGCCGCGGCCCGTCGCGCCGAGGCCGACAAATGACGGAGTTTCCCGAACCGGTCACCGTGCAGGTGGCCGTCGACCCGCCCTACCCGGTGGTGATCGGCACCGGGCTGCTGGGTGAGCTCGGCGAACTGCTCGCCGGCCGCCACCGGGTCGCCATCCTGCATCAACCGGTGCTGGCGCAGACCGCCGAGGAAATCCGAAACCATCTGGCCGACAAAGGCATTGACGCACATCGCATCGAAATTCCGGATGCCGAAGCCGGCAAGGACCTACCGGTCGTGGGCTTCATCTGGGAAGTGCTGGGCCGCATCGGCATTGGCCGCAAGGACGCTTTGGTGAGCCTCGGCGGCGGGGCCGCGACCGACGTCGCCGGTTTCGCCGCGGCGACCTGGCTGCGGGGAGTGTCGATCGTGCATGTGCCCACCACGCTGCTGGCGATGGTCGACGCGGCGGTCGGCGGCAAGACCGGCATCAACACCGACGCCGGCAAAAACCTGGTCGGCGCGTTTCATCAGCCGACCGCTGTGCTGGTCGACCTGGCGACCTTGCAGACGTTGCCGCACAACGAAATCGCGGCCGGCATGGCCGAAGTCGTCAAGGCCGGTTTCATCGCCGACCCGGTGATCCTGGACCTGATCGAGGCCGACCCGCAGGCGGCACTGGACCCGTCGGGAGAGGTGCTGCCAGAGCTGATCCGACGCGCGATCGAGGTCAAAGCCGAGGTGGTCGCCGCCGACGAGAAGGAATCGCAGCTGCGCGAAATCCTCAACTACGGCCATACCTTGGGTCACGCGATCGAGCGGCGGGAAGGCTACCAATGGCGTCACGGCGCAGCAGTCTCGGTGGGCTTGGTGTTCGCCGCCGAGTTGGGCCGGCTGGCCGGGCGTCTCGATGACGCCACCGCTGACCGTCATCGCAGCATCCTGGCGTCGCTGGGCCTGCCGATCGGCTACGACGCCGACGCTTTACCCGAACTGCTGGAGTACATGGCCGGCGACAAGAAAACCCGGTCGGGGGTGTTGCGGTTCGTCGTGCTCGACGGGCTGGCCAAGCCCGGCCGGCTGGAAGGGCCGGACCCGGCGCTGCTGGCGGCCGCCTACGCAGAGGTGGGCACGCGGATGACGCATCGAGCCGGTCAACGTCATCAACGGGCCCAACCTCGGTCGGCTCGGCCGCCGCGAGCCCGAAGTCTACGGCGACACCACGCACGACGATCTGGTCGCGATGATCGAACGCGAGGCCACCGAGCTGGGGTTGAAAGTCGTTGTGCGGCAAAGCGACAGCGAAGCCCAGCTACTGGACTGGATCCATCTTGCCGCGGACGCCAAGGAGCCGGTGATACTCAACGCCGGTGGATTGACGCACACGTCGGTCGCGCTACGGGACGCCTGCGCGGAGTTGAATGCGCCGCTGATCGAGGTGCACATCTCCAATGTGTATGCGCGCGAAGAATTTCGGCACCACTCTTACCTGAGCCCGGTCGCGACCGGGGTCATCGTCGGATCGGCGTGCAGGGCTACCTGCTGGCCCTGCGTTATCTGGCCAACGCTGAGTCGCTTTTCCGGTCGTCCTGAGTCTTGGTGTGCTCCGTGGGCTCGCCTTCGGTCGGGATCTCCTCGGTCGGTTCCGCGCTGTGGGCGGCGGCCAGGGGATCTTCTCGGTCTTTTCCTCGCTGTGGGCCGGGTCTGGCCCCGGCCTCCTCGTCTCTTCCGCTTCTTCGCTGTAGGCCGCCGGCGCCCCGTACTCGTCGCGTTCGGCGGTCGCCACGGCACTGGGGTCCTGCTCCTGCGGCCATGCGGCACCCTCGGCGGCGGACTGGTCCTAGCGGACCGCGGCGAACACGTCGGTGTCGGCCCGATCCTCGTCACCGCCGCCGCCGCCCTTGCGGCTTGTAGGCGCCCGCGCGGTCGATCCGCCAGCGGCCAATTGTCACCCCGCTGATCCCGCCCAGAAACACCACCAGCGCGGTGAACGCCGCGAACATCGTGAGCTCGTTGATCAGTCCACCGACGTATAGCGACTTGTAGAACACCGAGATCAGCCACGTCACCGCACCGCTGAGCACCCCGGCTACCAGACCGGCCAACAGCCACGTCATCGCCAGATCACAGCGACGGTCCGGGTCGGGGTTGGCGGCAGCGTCCTCGCGGCCGTCTATAATCCCCCAGGCGACCACGCCGACGAGGAACAGAAGCAGCAGCACGATGCTGATCAGCCCGGCCTGCGTCTGCCACACGTTGATCAGCGTTCCCTGAAACAGGCGAACGACGACCATCGCAGCGCCGAATACCAGGCCGCGCAGCATCCAGTTAGTCATGGGGCCACAGCGTAGCGAGTAGCGTCATCTGGCGTGACACATTCCCAGCGGCGAGCCGCTCTCGGTGCGCGACTCCGCGCGCCGAACTGGACGCGATGCTGGTCACCGACCTGAACAACGTGCGCTATCTGTCCGGTTTCACCGGGTCCAACGCGGCCCTGCTGGTGTTCGCCGACGACCGACGATCCGGTGTTGGCCACCGACGGCCGCTACCGCACCCAGGCCGCCCAGCAGGCACCCGACGTGGAAGTGGCCATCGAGCGGGCCTGCGGCCGTTACCTGGCCGGGCGCGCCGCGGCTGCCGGCGCACAGCGGCTGGGCTTCGAGAGTCATGTGGTCACCGTGGACGGGTTCGACGCGCTGTCGAAAGAGTTAGTGGAGGCCGGTAACACCGAACTGGTCCGGGCCTCGCACACCGTGGAAGCGCTGCGCGAAATCAAGGACGCCGGCGAGTTGGCGCTGCTGCGGCTGGCCTGTGAAGCCGCCGACGCCGCGCTGACCGACCTGATCGCCCGCGGCGGTCTACGGCCCGGCCGGACCGAACGCGAGGTCGGCCGCGAGCTGGAGGCGCTGATGCTGGACCACGGCGCCGACGGCGTCTCGTTCGAGACGATCGTGGCCACCGGGGCGAATTCGGCGATCCCGCATCACCGGCCCACCGATGCGGTGTTAGCCGCCGGCGACTTCGTCAAGATCGACTTCGGTGCACTGGTCGGCCGGCTATCACTCCGACATGACCCGCACGTTTGTGCTGGGCGAGGCCGCCGACTGGCAGCTGGAGATCTACGAGCTGGTCAGGTCCGCGCAACGAGCCGGCCGGGTCGCACTCAAAGCCGGCGCCAGCCTGGCCGACGTCGATGCAGAAGCGCGCCGCGTCATCATCGACGCCGGGCACGGCGCGCACTTCGGTCATGGCCTCGGCCACGGTGTGGGGCTGCAGATCCATGAAGCGCCGGGGATCAACGCCAGCGCCGCCGGTACACTACTTGCGGGCTCCGTGGTGACCGTGGAGCCCGGCGTCTATTTGCCCGGCCGCGGCGGCGTCCGCATCGAGGACACGCTGGTTGTGGCGGACGAGACCTCCGGAAACGCACCGGAATTGCTCACCCGGTTCCCTAAGGAACTGGCGATCCTGTAGGAGATTCACCGACTGTGGCAAGCACTGCCGATTTCAAGAACGGGCTCGTCTTGGTTATCGACGGAAACCTGTGGACAGATAATCGAGTTCCAGCACGTAAAACCCGGCAAAGGCCCGGCCTTCGTGCGTACCAAGCTCAAGAACGTCCTCTCCGGCAAGGTCGTCGACAAGACCTACAACGCCGGGGTGAAGGTGGAGACCGCCACGGTGGACCGGCGAGACGCTACCTATCTGTATCGCGACGGTAGCGACTTCGTGTTCATGGACAGCCAGGACTACGAGCAGCACCCGTTGCCGGAGTCGCTGGTGGGCGACGCCGCCCGGTTCTTGCTGGAGGGCCTGCCGGTGCAGGTGGCGTTCCACAACGGGGCGCCGCTGTACCTCGAGCTTCCGGTGACCGTCGAGCTCGTGGTCACCCACACCGAGCCGGGTCTGCAGGGCGACCGGTCCAGCGCCGGCACCAAGCCGGCGACCGTGGAGACCGGTGCTGAGCTCCAGGTGCCGTTGTTCATCAACACCGGGGACAAGCTCAAAGTCGACTCCCGCGACGGCAGCTACCTGGGACGTGTCAACGCGTGAGCCGGCCCGCTCGTCCTGTTAAAGGACGGCATCAGGCGCGTAAGCGTGCCGTCGACTTGTTGTTCGAAGCCGAGGCCCGCGGATTGACCCCGGCCGAGGCGGCCGACGCGCGCACCGCGCTGGCGGAGACCAAACACGACGTGGCGCCGCTGCACCCCTACACCGCGACGGTGGCGCGCGGCGTCAGCGCGGATGCGGCACACATCGACGACTTGATCGCATCGCATCTGCAGGGCTGGACGCTGGAACGGCTGCCCGCGGTGGACCGGGCCATCCTGCGGGTCGCGGTGTGGGAGCTGTTGCACGCCGACGACGTGCCGGAGCCGGTCGCCGTCGACGAGGCGGTGGAGCTGGCCAAGGAGCTGTCCACCGACGACTCGCCGGGTTTCGTCAACGGCGTGCTGGGCCAGGTGATGCTGGTGACGCCGCAGATCCGGGCGGCGGCCCAAGCGGTCCGCGGGGCGAGCCCCGACCACCCTGATTCATGACCCGGCTCGAGCTGCGTGTTGTGATCGCCGCCGTTCTGGCGGCGACGGTCGTGCTGGGCGCGGTCATCTGCGCGGCCTATGGGCAGGCGGTGATCGCGGCGGCGCTGGCGATCTACGCGTTGGGCGTCGGGGCCTGGCTGTATCACTCGATCGAGCGCTACGTCCTGGCCCGTCGCATCAGCACGGTTCGCTCGGCGGCCAAGCCGCTCCAGCCGTTGCTTCCGGTGATGGCCGCGATCATGGCATTGACTCAGGCCGTGGTGCGGTCGCTATCTGACGTCACCGATACGGCGCCGCGGCGCTGGGACCTCCCGGTTCGGCGGTGGACGGCGATCACCCGCGGCCGCCGCATCCACGACGTCGACGACGAATTCGACGGCTGAGCCGATTTCGGTCACATCCGCCACATCCGTCGCTAGCGGCGGCGGCAGGTGTTCTGCCCGCCTTCGAGCGACAGGTCCCGCCTAGTCGCTCGAAGGCGGGCACATCGTGGGTCATTTGACCGCGGGTCTGGTGTGGCCGGTGTGGCATCGCGGAGGTAAACGGCCAGCGTCGGCAAAATGCTCGCGTGTTCATGAACAGAGGGACACACTGGCGATATGGACCGTGACGGCAGGCGCCCGAGGCGGCTTCGTGTTTCCGCGTTAGCGGCGGTCGCGAATCCGTCGTACTCGCGCATGGACACCTGGAATCTGCTCGACGATGCGTGCCATCAGCTCGCCGTGGTCGACCGTGCCGGGCTGGATACCAGCCATGAAGCCGCCCGCGTGCAGCGTCTGCTCAACCGCCTGAGCGCCTACGAGCGCTACTGGATCTACCCGGGCCCGGAGAACCTGGCGACGTACCGGGGCTATCTGGACCACCTCGCCACGGTGAGCCTGGCCGAGCAGGTGTCGCTGGCCGTGCGGCTGCTCTCCGAATACGGGGATCGCGCGGCCCTGTTCGACACCTCGTCGTCGTTGGCCGATCAGGAACTGGTGGCGCGGGCGAAAGAGCAGCAGTTCTACACCGTTCTGCTCGCCGACGATGCCCCGGTGACGGCTCCGGAAGGATTGGCCGAAAGCCTTCGCGCCATTCGCGACGTCGGCGACGATGTCCAGTTCGAGCTGCTCGTGGTCACCAGCGTCGAGGACGCCATCACGGCGGTGGCGCTGAACGGGGAGATCCAGGCGGCCATCATCCGGCATGACATTCCACTGCGGTCCCATGACCGGGTGCCGCTGATGACCACACTGCTGGGCCCCAACGATGACGTGGTGGCCACCGACCGCACCCACGACTGGGTCGAGTGCGGCGAGTGGATCCGTGAGCTGCGGCCTCACATCGACCTCTACCTGCTCACCGACGAATCCATCGCCGCCGAGACCGAGGATGAGTCCGACGTCTACGACCGCACCTTCTACCGGCTCAACGATGTCACCGATCTGCACACCACCGTGCTTGCCGGTATCAGGAATCGTTATGCGACACCGTTTTTCGATGCACTGCGGGCCTACGCGGCACGGCCGGCCGGCCAATTCCACGCCCTTCCGGTCGCGCGGGGCGCCAGCATCTTCAACTCCAAGTCACTGCACGACATGGGGGAGTTCTACGGCCGCAACATTTTCATGGCCGAGACGTCCACGACCTCGGGTGGTCTGGACTCGCTGCTGGACCCGCACGGCAACATCAAGAAAGCGATGGACAAGGCGGCCAAGACCTGGAACTCCCACCAGACCTACTTCGTCACCAACGGAACGTCGACCGCGAACAAGATCGTCGTGCAGGCCCTGACCCGGCCGGGCGACATCGTGCTGATCGACCGCAATTGCCACAAATCGCACCACTACGGCCTGGTGCTGGCCGGGGCATACCCGCTGTACCTGGATGCCTACGAGCTACAGCCCTTCGCGATCTACGGCGCCGTATCGCTGCACACCATCAAAAAGGCGCTGCTCGACCTGGACGCTGCCGGGCAGCTGGGCCGAGTGCGCATGCTGCTGCTCACCAACTGCACGTTCGACGGCATCGTCTACAACCCGCGGCGGGTGATGGAGGAGGTGCTGGCCATCAAGCCGGACATCTGCTTCCTGTGGGACGAGGCGTGGTACGCGTTCGCCACCGCGGTGCCGTGGGCGCGGCAACGCACCGCGATGATCGCCGCCGAGCAACTCGAATCGATGTTGTCGTCTCCGGCCTACGCCCAGGAGTACCGGCAGTGGCGAGACTCCATGCAAGGGGTCGACCGATCCGAGTGGGGCGAGCGCCGGCTGCTTCCCGACCCCAGCCGCGCCCGCGTCCGCGTCTACGCCACGCACTCGACGCACAAGTCGCTGTCGGCGCTGCGGCAGGCGTCGATGATCCACATCCGCGACCAGGATTTCAAAGCACAGTCCCGTGACGCGTTCGGTGAGGCGTTTTTGACCCACACCTCGACCTCACCCAATCAGCAACTGCTCGCGTCACTGGATCTGGCACGTCGGCAGGTCGACATCGAGGGCTTCCAGATGGTGCGCTACGTCTACGACATGGCGCTGGTCTTCCGTCACCGCGTCCGCAAAGACCGGCTGATCAGCAAGTGGTTTCGCATCCTCGACGAATCTGACCTGGTGCCAGACGAATTCCGGCTCTCCGCGGTCAGTTCCTACCGCCAGGTGCGCCAAGGCGCGTTGGAGGAGTGGAACGAGGCGTGGCGGTCCGACCAGTTCGTGCTCGACCCGACGCGGGTCACCCTGTACGTGGGTCAAACGGGCATGAACGGATACGACTTCCGCGAGAAGATCCTGATGGAGCGGTTCGGCATCCAGATCAACAAGACCTCGATCAACAGCGTGCTGTTGATCTTCACGATCGGTGTGACGTGGTCGAGCGTGCACTACCTGCTCGACGTGTTGCGCCGGGTGGCCACCGACTTCGATCGCACCGAAAGCGAGGCCAGCCGAGACGACCGCGCCCTGCACCGACGCCATGTCGAGGAGATCACCGAGGATCTCCCGCCGCTTCCCGACTTCAGCGAATTCGACGGCGCATTCCGGCCAGACGACGCCAGCTCAGTCGGTGACATGCGCTCGGCGTTCTACGCGGGATATGAAGACCTGGACCGCGAACACGTCATGATCGGAGAGGCAGGACGGCGGCTCGCCGACGGAAAGACGCTGGTGTCCACGGGATTCGTCGTGCCTTATCCGCCCGGTTTTCCGGTGCTGGTGCCCGGCCAGGTCGTTTCCAAGCAGATCCTGTATTTCCTGGCTCAACTCGACGTCAAGGAAATCCACGGATACAACCCTGATCTCGGGCTGTCGGTGTTCACCGAGCACGCGCTGAAACGGATCGCCACGGCGCGGCAGGCGCTTGCCGAGGCAAACGGCAGTGACACTGCGTCGCGGGTGGCTGCGGCATCGACGCACGTGGTCAGCGGGTAGGAGCCGAGCAATTCAGCGCAGCGCCTTGGCGTACAGCAGGCTGTCGCGTGGTTCGAGCCCGAGGTTGGGATAGACCGCGTGCCGGGTGAGCCGACCTTCCAGCAGGAACCCGGCTCGCTGCAGCAGTCCCACCGACCGCTCGTTGTCGACATGGCAGGTGGCCCATACCCGGTAGACGTCGTGATCGGCGTCCAGTGTGCCGAGCAGCATGTCGAGTGCTTCGGACATCAAACCCTTGCCCCACCAACGTCGACCGACGCAGTAACCGATTTCGACCGAGTGCCGCACCGAGAGCCGGCCACTGATCATCCCGATGATTTCGTTGCTGTGCTGCAGCACGATGACCCAGGTGCGCGCGTGCTCTTCGACGTTGAGTCTTTCGGTGATCACCCGCCGCGTCGCCGCCACGTCGGGGTGCGGCGTCCACAGCAGATACTTGGTGACCTGGGGGTCGCGGCCGACCCTCTGGAACAGCGCACCGGCGTCGTCGAGTACCGGCAAGCGCAGTAGCAGCCGCGGCCCGGCGATGCGCTCAGGCAGGTATTCGACCACTACAGACCCAGCGCGCGATAGGTCCGATGCACGAATTTCGGTTGCACCGCTTGCAGTTTCGCGCGCGAGGTATTCCCCGCCACCGCGGCGGCGGCGTCGGCGTCGGCGTCGGCCGACAATGCGGGCATGTTCTGGATCAGGTACAGCAGGATCAGGTCGGCGACCGGATCGGCCTGCCACCACGTCCCGTATGCACCGGGCCAACTGAACGTTCCGACGCCACCCGGCCCGAACAACGACGCCGACTTCGCCGGATCGGTGACCACCGAAAGGTTGAGCCCGAACCCGCGCCCGATCCAGAACGGCGCACCGAGGAAGGGATGACGCTTGTGGTCGTCGGTGAGCCGATCGGTGCGCATCAGCCGCACCGACTCTGGTGAGAGCACCCGCACACCATTCTTCGATGTACCACCGCACAAAAGCATTTCGACGAACCGCAGGTAGTCGTCCGCTGTCGACCACAACCCGCCGCCGGCGTTGCAGAAGGCCGGTGGTGTGATGTGCGGCTGGCCCATCACATCGTGTTGCAGCCGATCGTTGCCGTCGAGCCGGTACATGGTGGCGGCGCGCCGGCGGCCCTCGACGGTCACCCAGAAACCCGTGTCATTCATGCCCAAGGGCTGCAGGATTCGTTCATCGAGCACCTGATGGAACGGCTTGCCTTCGATACGGGAAACCAGCACGCCGACCACGTCGATGGCGTGACTGTAGGTCAGCCGCTCACCCGGCTGATGCACCAGCGGTAGATCGGCGAGCGCGGACAGCCACGGGTCGGGACCCTGCCCGAACGGCAGACGGACGTAGGCCCGGGAGATCGGTCCGCCCACCGAGAATCCGTATCCCAGGCCGCTGGTGTGGGTGAGCAGGTCCTCGACCAGGATGGCCCGCTGCACCGGATGAGTCCGATCCAACGGTCCGCCCGGATCGTCCAGCACCCGCACATCGGCGAACTCCGGCAGCCAGCGCACGATCGGGTCGCGCAGCGCCAGCTTGCCCTCGTCGACCAGGCTCATCGCCGCGGCGACCGTCACCGGTTTGGTCATCGAGGCGATGCGAAACAGCGTGTCACGCTGCATCGGCAATTGAGCGTCGACGTCGCGGTGGCCGATCTCGTTGACCTGCAGCACGTTTCCGTGCTGCCACACCATGGTCACCGCACCGGCGAGCAGCCCGGTGTCGCAGGCTTCGCGAATGGAGGCCTGGTTGCCCTCGAGATTCACCGCTTCAGGTTAGTGGGCGCCGCGGCACGTGGAAGGACGAGCCTGAAGCCTTGTCTAGAGAGAATGTTCTGGCTGAGCAAATGAACGAAGATGACGGCGAGTCTGATGGTCCGGTGCCCCGGCCTCGCCGTCGGTGTGTCTGCCTCGCGGGTAGTCGCCTTGCCACTCCACTGGCTCTCCCGCGGCGACCCTGGCTACCTGCTCGATTTGCTTTGCCGCGTCACGCGAGCGAAGAAAGAGCTCATGCTTGCGCTGCAGATCTTCATCAGACTCGATGCGCCTGAGTTCAGGGGCGAATTCTTCCAGCTCGGCTCGGCGCTGCGCGACGATCATGCAAAACGGCTCGTCGACCTCAAAGCGCACCGGCATCAGTTTGCGGGTGAGTTTCCAACTCATGCTGAAACTCGCGCTTGCCCAGTCGGTTTCGACTAGCCCCTCTAAAGGACTTGCGGCGTCCTTCGGACGGTTTGCCGGTCCGCGGACCAACAGGTTGTAGCCCGGCGGAGTGCGAAACAGCATCGGCAGATGCCAGGTCAGGATGCCGTTACCGAAATGGCTGACGGGCAGGAACTGATCGGTGTCGCGCTTATCGGCTTTGATCATCACGTCCACGCCGTTTCCCTCACCGAACCACGTGGCGGTGAACCCGCACCGATTGTGCAGTTCCCAGCCGCTTTGGTTGGCCATCAGCATCGGCAAACACCGATTGGGCCAACCTGCACGTGTCGCTGACATCTCTGACATCCAGGTCCGGCTAATCGGTGCCGGGGAAATTTCCGGCGCGTTATCACGGGTGATGAACCCGATCAGTGGACGGGCCGGCCTATTGGACTTGTCGCTCATCCGATCCTCGATTAGCTGGGGATACAGGGTTGCCACAGATGTTGGAATCCCTCCCTCAGAAACATGGCGCAAGTCATGCTTCGGCGGCTTCGGCCCATGAGTAACGCAACCAACAGTAGTACTGTCCGCCCGCCGGTGCGGCGGCAACCATCTTTGCCGGGTAAGTCGAGCCTGTCATTTCGCCAGGGGTTGCCCGCAGTGCTACGCTGCCGGGCAGTCGACATCCTTTAACGATCCGTCCAGAGAGGCGGAGAAGGAGGTCAGGATCTCGCATGGGTGCCGCGGGTGATGCCGCCACCGGCCGCGAATTGATGTCGGCGGCCGACCTTGGCCGAACCGTCTCCCGCATTGCGCATCAGATCATCGAGAAGACCGCGCTGGATGGTGCCGACGCACCACGGGTCGTGTTGTTGGGAATCCCTACCCGCGGTGTGACATTGGCCGACCGATTGGCCGTCAACATCGCCGAGTTCTCCGGCGCCGAGGTCGCCCACGGCGCACTGGACATCACGCTCTACCGCGACGATCTGATGACGAAGCCGCCGCGGCCGCTGGAGGCCACCTCGATACCGGCCGGCGGCATCGATGACGCGTTGGTGATCCTCGTCGACGACGTGCTCTACTCCGGACGGTCGGTGCGCTCGGCGCTGGACGCACTGCGCGACGTGGGCCGCCCGCGAGCGGTGCAGCTGGCCGTGCTGGTCGACCGCGGCCACCGCGAGCTGCCGCTGCGCGCCGACTACGTCGGCAAGAATGTGCCGACGTCGCGCAGCGAGAGCGTGCATGTGCTGCTGGCCGAACTGGACGGCCGTGACGCCGTGGTCATCTCCCGGGAGGACGCGTCATGACCAGGCACCTGCTGGCCGCCGGCGACCTGTCCCGCGACGAGGCCACCGCGATCCTCGACGACGCCGACCGGTTCGCGCAGGCCCTGGTGGGTCGCGAGGTGCGCAAGCTGCCGACGCTGCGGGGCCGGACGGTGATCACGATGTTCTACGAGAACTCCACCCGCACCCGGGTGTCCTTCGAGGTCGCCGGCAAGTGGATGAGCGCCGACGTGATCAACGTCAGCGCGTCCGGATCGTCGGTGGGCAAAGGCGAATCGCTGCGCGACACCGCGCTCACCCTGCGCGCGGCCGGCGCCGACGCACTGATCATCCGGCACCCGGCTTCCGGTGCGGCGCACCGTCTCGCCGACTGGACCACCACGGCTGAGGGTGGGCCGTCGGTGATCAACGCCGGCGACGGCACCCACGAGCACCCGACGCAGGCGTTGCTGGACGCGCTGACCATCCGGCAGCGGCTCGGAGACATCGAGGGTCGCCGCGTCGTCATCGTCGGTGACATCCTGCACAGCCGGGTGGCCCGTTCCAACGTCATGCTGCTGGCCACCCTGGGCGCCGAGGTGGTGTTGGTGGCGCCGCCGACGTTGCTGCCGGTCGGGGTCGCTGACTGGCCGGTGACCGTGTCGCACGATCTGGACGCCGAGCTGCCCGCCGCCGATGCGGTGCTGATGTTGCGCGTGCAGGCCGAGCGAATGAACGGCGGCTTCTTTCCCTCTGCGCGCGAGTATTCGGTGCTGTACGGGCTTTCCGAGCGACGCCAGGCGATGCTTCCCGGTCATGCGGTCGTCCTGCATCCCGGCCCCATGCTGCGCGGCATGGAAATCTCATCATCGGTGGCTGATTCAACGCAATCGGCTGTGCTGCAACAGGTTTCCAACGGAGTTCACATCCGAATGGCGGTGCTGTTCCACCTGCTGGTGGGCACCGAGTCGGCCGCCAAAGAGGTGATGGCATGAGCGTGCTGCTGCGTGGCGTGCGACTCTACGGCGAGGGGGACCGGGTCGACGTACTGGTCGACGACGGCCAGATCGGCGATATCGGGGCCGGGCTCGCGATTCCCGCCGATGCAGATGTCATCGACGCCACCGGGCAGGTGCTGCTGCCCGGATTCGTCGACCTGCACACTCATCTGCGCGAGCCGGGCCGCGAGTATGCCGAGAACATCGAAACCGGTTCGGCTGCAGCGGCTCTCGGTGGGTTTACCGCGGTGTTCGCGATGGCCAACACCACCCCGGTCGCCGACAGCCCGGTGGTCACCGATCATGTCTGGCACCGGGGACAGCAGGTCGGTCTGGTCGACGTGCACCCGGTCGGCGCGGTCACCGTCGGGCTGGCCGGAGCCGAGCTCACCGAGATGGGCATGATGGCCGCCGGTGCCGCCCAGGTGCGGATGTTCTCCGACGACGGCAAGTGTGTGCACGACCCGCTGATCATGCGCCGCGCGCTGGAATACGCCACCGGCTTGGGCGTACTGATCGCCCAGCACGCCGAGGAACCCCGGTTGACGGTCGGCGCGGTCGCGCACGAAGGCCCGAACGCCGCGCGGCTGGGCCTGTCGGGCTGGCCGAGGGCCGCCGAAGAGTCGATCGTGGCGCGCGACGCCCTGCTGGCCCGCGACGCCGGTGCTCGGGTGCACATCTGTCACGCCTCCACCGCGGGCACTGTGGAGATCGTCAGATGGGCCAAGTCTCAGGGCATTTCGATAACCGCCGAGGTGACGCCGCATCACCTGTTGCTCGACGACAGCCGCCTGGCGGGCTACGACGGCGTGAACCGGGTCAATCCGCCGTTGCGTGAGGCCGCCGATGCGATCGCGCTACGCATGGCGTTGGCCGACGGGGTGATCGACTGCGTGGCCACCGATCACGCCCCGCACGCCGAACACGAGAAGTGCGTCGAGTTCGCCGCCGCGCTACCGGGGATGCTGGGTTTGCAGACCGCGTTGTCGGCGGTGGTGCAGACGATGGTCATTCCCGGACTGCTGACGTGGCGTGATGTCGCGCGGGTGATGAGCGAGAATCCGGCCCGCATCGCCAGGCTGCCCGACCACGGTCGGCCCCTGGAAATCGGGGAACCGGCAAACCTGACCGTCATCGACCCGGATGCCACCTGGACGGTGGCCGGCGCCGAGTTGGCCAGCCGGTCGGCCAACACGCCGTACGAAACCATGACGCTGCCCGCCACCGTGACGGCAACACTTCTGCGCGGCAAGCTCACTGCCCGCGACGGAAAGAGCCCGGCTTGAACTCGGCAACGCTGGTCGCATCGCTGATCATGGCCGGGCTGCTGGCGCTGCTGATCGCGTTCGTCATTCAGCTGATGATGCGCGGCTGGCGAGAGCGCGCCCGTCGGCAGGCTGAGCTGATCGGCACGCTGCCGCCGATGCCGGAAATGGTGGGCTCGCCGATCGTCGCGCCGACGCGCGGCGTGTATGTCGGTTGCACGCTCGTGCCGAGCTGGCACGACCGGGTCGCGGCCGGGGACTTGGGCTACCGCAGCAAGGCGGTGCTGACGCGTTACCCGGAGGGAATCATGGTGCAGCGCAGCGGTGCCGGCCCGATCTGGATTCCGCAGGAGTCGATCACGGCCATCCGCACCGAGCGCGGCATGGTCGGCAAAGTCGTTCCCGCCGGCCTGGGTTCGCGGCGGGCGCGAGACGGTGAGGGGAGCACGACCTCACACGATGCAATCCTGGCGATCCGGTGGCGGTTGCCGTCGGGCACCGAGATCGATCTCGGGTTTCGCGGTAACGACCGCACCGAGTACACCCGATGGCTACCGGAGGGCACCCGATGAGCGGCGGCGAACAGCGGCGGGGCACAGCGATGCTGGTCCTCGAGGACGGCCGGACCTTCACCGGGACGGCTTTCGGTGCGATCGGCCAGACACTCGGCGAGGCCGTCTTTTCCACCGGGATGTCCGGGTACCAGGAGACGCTGACCGACCCCAGCTATCACCGCCAGATCGTGGTGGCCACCGCCCCACAGATCGGCAACACCGGGTGGAACGGTGAGGACGGCGAAAGCCGCGGCGACAAGATCTGGGTCGCCGGCTACGCGGTGCGTGACCCCTCGCCGCGGGTCTCCAACTGGCGTGCCACCGGAACGCTGGAAGACGAGCTGGTCCGCCAGCGCATCGTCGGAATCGCCGGCATCGACACCCGCGCGGTGGTGCGCCACCTGCGCAGCCGCGGCTCGATGAAGGCGGGGGTGTTCTCCGGGGCGTCACTGGCAGCACCCGACGAGTTGGCGGAACGAGTGCGCGGCCAACAGTCGATGCTGGGGGCTGACCTGGCCGGCCAAGTCAGCACCGTGGACGCCTATGACGTGGAACCCGAAGGGCAGCAACGGTTCACGGTGGCAGCGCTTGATCTGGGAATCAAGACCAACACCCCGCGCAATTTCGCCCGCCGCGGAGTGCGCACGCGGGTGCTGCCTTCCTCGGCGACCTTCGAGCAGATCGCCGACCTCAATCCGGACGGCGTGTTCCTGTCCAACGGCCCGGGGGACCCGGCCACCGCCGACCACATCGTCGAGGTAACCCGTGCGGTGCTGGGCGCCGGTATCCCGTTGTTCGGCATCTGTTTCGGCAACCAGATCCTGGGGCGCGCGCTGGGGCTGTCCACCTACAAGATGGTGTTCGGCCACCGGGGCATCAACATCCCGGTGATGGATCACGCCACCGGGCGAGTCGCGGTCACCGCACAGAACCACGGCTTCGCGCTGGAGGGCGAGGCGGGCCAGCGCTTCGACACGCCGTTCGGACCGGCGGTGGTCAGTCACACCTGCGCCAACGACGGCGTCGTGGAGGGCGTCAAACTTGTTGGCGGAAAGGCTTTTTCGGTGCAGTACCACCCGGAGGCCGCGGCCGGCCCGCATGACGCGGAGTACTTGTTCGACCAATTCGTCGACCTGATGGCAGGGGAGCGCGGCTAATGCCACGTCGTACCGACCTGCGCCATGTCCTGGTGATCGGCTCCGGGCCGATCGTCATCGGGCAGGCCTGCGAATTCGACTACTCCGGCACCCAGGCCTGCCGGGTGCTGCGCGCCGAAGGCCTACAGGTCAGCCTGGTCAACTCCAACCCGGCCACCATCATGACCGACCCCGAATACGCCGATCACACCTACGTCGAACCCATCACCCCCGGACTTCGTCGAACGGGTCATCGCACAACAAGCCGAGCAGGGTAACAAGATCGATGCCCTGCTGGCCACCCTGGGCGGTCAGACCGCGCTCAACACCGCGGTCGCGTTGTATGAGAGCGGGGCGCTGGAGCGTTACGGCGTCGAGCTCATCGGTGCCGACTTCGACGCCATCCAGCGCGGTGAGGATCGGCAGCGGTTCAAAGACATCGTCGCCAAGGTCGGCGGCGAATCAGCTCGCAGCCGGGTGTGTTTCACTCATGGACGAAGTCCGCGAGACCGTCGGTGAGCTCGGCCTGCCGGTGGTGGTTCGGCCGTCGTTCACCATGGGAGGCCTGGGCTCGGGTCTGGCGCACACCGCCGAGGAGGTCGACAGGATGGCCGGCGCCGGTCTGGCCGCGTCCCCGAGCGCCAATGTGCTGATCGAGGAATCCATCTACGGCTGGAAGGAATTCGAGCTCGAGCTGATGCGCGACGGCAAAGACAACGTGGTCGTCGTGTGCTCGATAGAGAACGTCGATCCGATGGGCGTGCACACCGGCGACTCGGTGACGGTGGCACCGGCGATGACGCTGACCGACCGGGAATACCAGCGGATGCGGGATTTGGGCATCGCGATCCTGCGCGAGGTCGGCGTCGACACCGGCGGCTGCAACATCCAGTTCGCGGTCGACCCGAGCGACGGCCGGCTGATCGTCATCGAGATGAACCCGCGGGTGTCGCGGTCAAGTGCGCTGGCCTCCAAGGCCACCGGCTTCCCGATCGCCAAGATCGCCGCCAAACTGGCCGTCGGCTACACCCTCGACGAGATCCTCAACGACATCACCAAGGAAACTCCGGCCTGCTTCGAACCCACGCTGGATTACGTGGTGGTCAAGGCGCCGCGGTTCGCGTTCGAGAAATTCCCCGGCGCCGACCCCACGCTGACCACCACCATGAAATCCGTCGGCGAAGCAATGTCGCTGGGCCGCAACTTCGTCGAAGCGCTCGGCAAGGTGATGAGGTCGCTGGAGACCAGCCGCGCCGGCTTCTGGACGGCACCAGACACCGACGGGACCGCCGAGGACGCTCTGGAGCGGCTGCGCACACCGACCGAGGGCCGGCTCTACGACGTCGAACTGGCCCTGCGACTGGGCGCTTCGGTGAAGCGGGTCGCCGCGGCGTCGGGCATCGACCCGTGGTTCGTCGCGCAGATCGCCGAGCTCGTGGTGTTACGACGCGAGGTGGCCGATGCCGCCGTGCTCGACGCCGATCTGTTGCGGACGCTGCAAGCACAGCGGCTTGTCGGATCGCCAGATCGCCGCACTGCGGCCGGAACTGGCCGGCGAGGACGGTGTGCGCTCGTTGCGGCGGCGGCTCGGCATCCACCCGGTGTACAAGACCGTCGACACCTGTGCAGCGGAGTTCGAGGCCAAGACGCCGTATCACTACAGCAGCTACGAGCTCGACCCGTCCGCCGAGACCGAGGTGGCACCGCAGACCGAGAAGCCCAAGGTGCTGATCCTCGGTTCGGGACCCAACCGGATCGGCCAGGGCATCGAATTCGACTACAGCTGCGTACATGCCGCAACAACGTTGTCGCAGGCGGGTTTTGAGACCGTGATGGTCAACTGCAACCCAGAGACGGTGTCCACCGACTACGACACCGCCGACCGGCTCTACTTCGAGCCGTTGACGTTCGAGGACGTCCTGGAGGTGTTCCACGCCGAGGAGCTGTCCGGCGCCGGTGGTCCGGGGGTGGTGGGAGTCATCGTGCAACTCGGCGGGCAAACCCCGCTGGGGCTGGCGCAGCGGCTCGCCGACGAAGGTGTTCCGATCGTCGGCACCCCGCCGGAGGCCATCGATCTGGCCGAGGACCGCGGCGCGTTCGGCGACCTGCTGGCGACCGCGGGGCTGCCGGCCCCGCGGTACGGCATGGCGACGACTTTCGCACAGGCCCGGCGGATCGCCGCCGAGATCGGTTATCCGGTGCTGGTTCGGCCGTCGTACGTGCTGGGCGGCCGCGGCATGGAGATCGTCTACGACGACGACACGCTGCAGGGCTACATCGCCCGCGCCACCGAACTCTCGCCCGAACACCCGGTGCTGGTCGACCGCTTCCTGGAGGATGCGATCGAGATCGACGTCGACGCGCTCTGCGACGGCGACGAGGTCTACATCGGCGGCATCATGGAGCACATCGAAGAGGCCGGCATTCACTCCGGCGACTCGGCGTGTGCGCTGCCTCCGGTAACCCTGGGTCGCAGCGACATTGAGAAGGTGCGCCGTGCGACGGAGGCGATCGCACACGGCATCGGTGTGGTGGGCCTGCTCAATGTGCAGTACGCGTTGAAGGACGATGTGCTCTACGTGCTGGAGGCCAACCCGCGTGCCAGCCGCACCGTGCCGTTCGTCTCCAAGGCCACGGCAATACCGCTGGCCAAGGCGTGCGCCCGGATCATGCTGGGCGCCAAGATCTCTCAACTGCGCAGTGAAGGGATGCTGGCGTCAGCCGGTGACGGCGGGAGCGCAGCGCCGAACGCGCCGATCGCCGTCAAGGAGGCCGTGCTGCCGTTCAACCGGTTCCGCAAGGCGGACGGCTCGCAGGTGGATTCGCTGCTCGGGCCCGAGATGAAGTCGACGGGCGAGGTGATGGGCATCGACCGCGACTTCGGCACGGCGTTCGCCAAGAGCCAGACCGCGGCCTACGGATCGCTGCCGGCCGCGGGGACGGTGTTCGTGTCGGTTGCCAACCGGGACAAGCGGTCGCTGGTGTTCCCGGTGAAGCGGTTGGCCGATCTCGGCTTTCGGGTACTGGCGACCGAAGGAACCGCGGAAATGTTGCGGCGCAACGGGATTCCGTGCGACGAGGTTCGCAAGCATTTCGAGCCGGCGCAGCCGGGACGCCCCGCCCAGTCGGCGGTCGATGCGATCCGCGCCGGTGAGGTCGACATGGTGATCAACACGCCGTACGGAAATTCGGGACCGCGTGTCGACGGCTACGAGATCCGCTCGGCCGCAGTCGGAGTGAACATTCCCTGCGTGACGACGGTGCAGGGCGCCTCCGCGGCCGTCCAGGGCATCGAAGCCGGGATCCGCGGCGACATCGGTGTGCGCTCGCTGCAGGAGCTGCACAGCGCGCTCAACAACGGCGGCCATTAGCGATGCCCGGGTTCGGCGCCCGGCTGGCCGACGCGGTGTCGCGCCGGGGGCCGCTGTGTCTGGGCATCGACCCGCATCCCGAACTACTGCGGGCATGGAATCTGCCGATCAGCCCCGACGGTCTGGCGGCATTCAGCGAGACCTGCGTGCAGGCCTACGCCGACTTCGCTGTCGTCAAACCCCAGGTCGCGTTTTTCGAGGCCTACGGCGCCGCGGGCTACGCCGTGCTGGAGCGCACCATCGCCGCGTTGCGTGACGCCGGTGTGCTGGTGCTGGCCGACGCCAAACGCGGCGACATCGGATCGACGATGGCGGCCTACGCGGTCGCCTGGACGGGGGACTCGCCGCTGGCTACCGACGCCGTGACGGCCTCGCCCTATCTGGGTTTTGGCTCGCTGCAGCCGCTGCTGGATTCCGCTGTGGCGCACGGTCGGGGGGTGTTCGTGTTAGCGGCCACGTCCAACCCTGAGGGTGCGACGGTGCAGCGCGCCGAAACCGGCGGCTGCCCGGTGGCCCAGTCGATCGTCGACCAGGCCGCGGCGGCCAACCGCGCGCTGGGGCCGGGCACTGTCGGCGTCGTCGTCGGCGCGACGGTGAGCGACGCGCCCGACTCAGCGAGCTTGGTGGACCGGTGCTGGTACCCGGTATCGGCGCCCAAGGCGGACAAGCCGATGCGCTGCGTGGGTCTGGGTGGTGCCGCCCCCGGGCAGCTCCTGCCCGCGGTGTCCCGCGACGTGCTGCGAGCCGGTCCGGACGTGACGGCCCTGCGTGCGGCCGGGGAGCGGATGCGCGACGCCGTCGCTTACCTCGCGGGCTGAGCCGTCGACGACCGCGCCGTGCGACACGCGCGATACGCCGCGACATTCGTAACCGGCGCAGATTCGACCTCTTCGGGCGGTGCCGGATCGGCCGAGCTGACGTCGCAATCGGGCGACCGGCCGATGGCGCCTGCTCCGAAAAGCTCGCTGGTAGAAGCCATTTTCTTGCCGCCGAGCCGGACGGACCGCGGCAGTGAATGCGCGGTACCGACACCTGCGTCGAGCGGTGTCCCGGGCCAGCCCCTGCCCGACCCCACAAGCTGGGCCTTTATAGCTTCAACCAGGGGGGCGGGTTAGATTTCGTCTGCAGGCGTGGGTACGGTCGTCACCGCTGGCCGGACTTACCCGACCGATACAAACAAAGATTGAAAGCTGTTGATGATTGATACGGAGGAATCGTGGCCCTTCCCCAGTTGACCGACGAGCAGCGCGCGGCAGCGTTGGAGAAGGCTGCCGCCGCACGCCGAGCGCGAGCCGAGCTCAAAGACCGGCTGAAGCGCGGTGGCACCAACCTCAAGCAGGTGCTCAAGGACGCTGAGACCAACGAGGTCTTGGGCAAGATGAAGGTCTCCGCGTTGCTGGAGGCGTTGCCGAAGGTGGGCAAGGTCAAGGCGCAGGAAATCATGACCGAGCTCGAGATCGCCCCGACGCGCCGTCTGCGCGGGCTCGGCGATCGTCAGCGCAAGGCACTGCTGGAAAAATTCGACTTCTCCTAGGCAGTCTCCTGGAGAGTCGTTGAGCGCCGACGGGGGACCGGACGGTGACCGCGACGGCAGTCGTGCGGTCGGGCCGACAGGTCAGGCCGCAGGACGCGTCGTCGTGCTGTCCGGTCCATCCGCGGTAGGAAAGTCGACGCTGGTCCGCTGCCTTCGCGAACGGATTCCAGACCTGAATTTCAGCGTCTCGGCGACCACCAGAGCGCCGCGGCCCGGTGAGGTGGACGGGGTCGACTATCACTTCGTGTCGCCCGGCCGCTTTCAGCAGCTGATCGACGACGGTGCCTTGCTGGAATGGGCGGAGATCCACGGCGGTCTGCACCGATCGGGCACCGTGGCCGGTCCGGTCCGCGACGCCGTCGCCGCCGGGCACCCGGTTCTCATCGAAGTCGACTTGGCCGGTGCCCGCGCAGTCAAAGCTGCGATGCCCGAGGCGATCACGGTGTTTCTGGCTCCGCCGAGTTGGGCGGCGTTGGAGGCCCGCCTGATCGGTCGGGGGACCGAGACACCCGAGGTTATTCAACGCCGGCTTACCACCGCGCGCACCGAACTGGCCGCTCAGCATGACTTTGATCAGGTCGTGGTGAACAGTCAATTGGAAACTGCGTGCTCAGAATTGGTATCCTTGCTGGTGGGCAACGCGCCAGGTACGGCGTGACCAGCTATCCAGACTCGATTCGCCACTAGCCACACACCTTTCTAGGTCGCCAGGAGAACATTTACGTGAGTAACTCGCAGACCGACGCGTCGTTAGCCGCCGTCCCCGATCAGTTCGATCCATCGGCGGGTGGTATCGGCGCTTACGACACGCCGCTGGGTATCACCAACCCGCCCATCGACGAGTTGCTCGAGCGCGTTTCCAGCAAGTACGCCCTGGTGATCTACGCGGCCAAGCGCGCTCGGCAGATCAACGACTACTACAACCAGCTCGGCGAAGGCATCCTCGAATACGTCGGCCCGCTGGTCGAGCCGGGGCTGCAGGAGAAGCCGCTGTCGATCGCCTTGCGGGAGATTCACGGCGACCTGCTCGAGCACACCGAAGGCGAGTAGCGGAATCGAGGCGGGCTTGCTGTGAGCCTCTCGGATGAAAAGCGGACCGACCGCAAGCGGATCGTCGTCGGCGTTTCCGGGGGTATCGCCGCATACAAGGCCGCCACCGTCGTTCGTCAACTCACCGAGGCGGGCCACCAGGTCCGCGTCATCCCGACCGCATCCGCATTGCGCTTCGTTGGGGCCGCCACCTTCGAAGCGCTGTCCGGCGAGCCGGTACAGACCGGGGTGTTCGAGGACGTCCCGGAGGTGCCGCACGTCGCCATCGGCCAAGGTGCCGATCTGGTGGTCGTCGCGCCTGCCACTGCCGACCTGCTGGCTCGCGCCGTTGCGGGCAGGGCCGACGATCTGCTGACCGCAACGCTGCTCACGGCGCGATGTCCCGTGCTGTTCGCACCGGCGATGCACACCGAGATGTGGCAGCACCCGGCGACCGTCGACAACGTGGCCACGCTGCGACGCCGTGGCGCTGTGGTGCTCGAACCGGCATTCGGGCGGCTCACCGGCGCGGACAGCGGCGCGGGCCGGCTGCCTGAGGCGGAGGAGATCACCACATTCGCCCAGCTTCTGCTGGAACGGCACGATGCGATGCCCTACGACCTGGCCGGCGTCAAGGTGCTGGTCACCGCGGGCGGTACCCGCGAGCCGCTCGACCCGGTCCGCTTCATCGGCAACCGCAGCTCGGGTAAGCAGGGTTACGCGCTGGCGCGGGTGGCGGCGCAGCGCGGCGCTGAGGTCACGCTGATCGCCGGGCATACCGCCGGACTGATCGACCCGGCCGGCGTCGAGGTCGTGCACGTCAGCTCGGCCCAACAACTGCGCGATGCGGTGTCCAAACACGCGCCCGACGTCCATGTGCTGGCGATGGCGGCTGCCGTCGCCGACTTCCGGCCGGCGCACGTAGCAACCTCGAAGATCAAAAAGGGCGCCCAGGAGCCATCGACCATCGAACTCGTCCGCAATGACGACGTGCTGGCTGAGACCGTGCAGGCCCGCGCCGCCGGGCAGCTGCCGAACATGCGGGCCATCGTCGGCTTCGCCGCCGAAACCGGCGACGCGAACGGTGACGTGCTGTTTCATGCTCGGGCCAAGTTGCGGCGCAAGGGATGTGACCTGCTGGTGGTGAACGCCGTCGGCGAGGGCAAAGCCTTCGAGGTGGACAACAACGACGGCTGGCTGCTGGCCGCGGACGGCACCGAGTCGGCGCTGCAGCACGGCTCCAAGACGTTGATGGCCAGCCGTATCGTGGATGCGATCGTCACGTTCTTGCACGGGGGTGGCGGGGACGCCACCTAGGCTCCCTGGCGCCTTAGACCGGCCGGTAACATGTACCCGCCTGTCGATATAATTTGTCTAACTAACGTTTTCAACGCGGACTTGGAAGGGTGAGGGTGTGAGCGAAAAGGGTCGTTTGTTCACCAGCGAATCGGTGACCGAGGGGCATCCGGACAAGATCTGCGACGCGATCAGCGACTCGGTGCTCGATGCGCTGCTGGCGGAGGACCCGCGCTCACGTGTCGCCGTCGAGACGCTGGTGACCACCGGCCAGGTGCACGTGGTCGGCGAGGTGACGACGACGGCCAAAGCGGCATTCGCCGACATCACCAACACGGTCCGCGAGCGGATCCTCGCCATCGGCTATGACTCCTCGGACAAGGGCTTCGACGGTGAGACGTGCGGCGTCAACATCGGCATCGGCCGTCAGTCGCCCGACATCGCCCAAGGTGTCGACACCGCGCACGAGACGCGCGTCGAGGGCGCCGCGGACCCGCTGGACTCTCAGGGCGCCGGCGACCAGGGCCTGATGTTCGGCTACGCGATCAACGACACCCCGGAGCTGATGCCGCTGCCGATCGCGCTGGCGCACCGGCTGGCGCGGCGGCTGACCGAGGTGCGCAAGAACGGGACGCTGCCCTACCTGCGACCGGACGGCAAGACCCAGGTCACCATCGACTACGAGGACAACGTTCCGGTGCGACTGGACACCGTGGTGGTCTCCACCCAGCACGCCGGCGACGTCGACCTGGAGAAGACGCTGGATCCCGACATCCGCCGGCACGTGCTCAAGACCGTGCTGGACGAACTGGCCCACGAGACGCTGGATTCCTCGTCGACGCGGGTGCTGGTCAACCCGACCGGCAAGTTCGTCCTGGGCGGGCCGATGGGTGACGCCGGCCTGACCGGCCGCAAGATTATCGTCGACACCTACGGTGGCTGGGCCCGTCACGGCGGCGGCGCCTTCTCCGGCAAGGATCCGTCCAAGGTGGACCGGTCCGCGGCGTACGCGATGCGCTGGGTGGCCAAGAACATCGTCGCTGCCGGTCTGGCGGAGCGGGTCGAGGTGCAGGTGGCCTACGCGATCGGCAAGGCCGCGCCGGTCGGTCTGTTCATCGAGACGTTCGACACCGCGACGGTCGACCCGGTCAAGATCGAGAAGATCGTGCCCGAGGTGTTCGACCTGCGGCCCGGCGCGATCATCCGCGACCTGGACTTGCTGCGTCCGATCTACGCGCAGACGGCCGCCTACGGCCACTTCGGCCGCACCGACATCGACCTGCCGTGGGAGCGCCTCGACAAGGTCGACGACCTCAAGCGCGCCATCTAACCGCGCTTCACCCGCCGAGCAGACGCAAAAGCTCCCGACACGCCGCGCGTGCGGGAGCTTTTGCGTCTGCTCGCGGTGGAGGGCCTAGCCCGTGAACCGGTAGTCGTCGAGGTCGAAACGCCCACTGCGCCAATACACTTCGAACGTGTTCGCGGGCCGCAGCGCCACGTCGCCGTTCTTGTCGAAGTAGTAGCTGTTGGCGCCCCGGCAGCTGTCCTGCCAGAACACCTGCCGGGGGCGGCGGCGCATCACTTCGTCGAAGTAGCGGGCGTTGGCTTCCTCGGTGACCTCGACCCGGGACGCCTGGCGCCTGCGGGCCCGCGTCAGGCAGCGCACGATGTGGCGGGTCTGCGCCTCGATCAGCGCGAAATACGACGACCCGACGTACGCGTACGGGCCCATCACGCTGAAGAAGTTAGGAAAGCCCGGCACGCTGACGCCCTCGTAGGCCTGCAGCCGGTGCTCGTCCCAGAATTTGGTCAGCGACAGGCCACCGCTGCCGGTGACGGCAAATGTGGGCATGCTGTCGGAGTCCAGCGTCTGGAAACCGGTCGCCAGAATCAGCACGTCGATCTCGTGGTCGGCCCCGTCGGTGGTGGCCACCGCCGACGAGGTGATCTTGTCGATCGGTTCGGTCACCAGTCGCACGTTGTCGCGGTTGAACGTCGACAAGTAGGTGTTGTGGAAGCCGGGCCGTTTGCACCCGATGGCGTAGTGCGGGGTGAGTTGCGCGCGCACTGACGGATCCCGCACCTGCAGGCGCAGATACGCGCGGCCGATGGGCTCCATCCACCGGGCGAAGGGATACACCGTGAAGTATTGGGCCGGAATGGGAAACGTCACCTCGACATAGGCCTGGCTGACCAGCCGATGAATGGCCGACACGGCGGGCAAGCGCATCGCCCAGTGGGCAAGTTTGGGCAGCGGCACATCGAACTTGGGGAAGCACCAGATCGGTGTGCGCTGAAACACTGTGAGCTCTTTGACGATTGGCGCGATCTTCGGGATCAGCTGGACAGCCGAAGCCCCGGTGCCGATGACGGCGACCCGCTTGCCGGTCAGGTCCTCGTTGTGGTCCCAACGCGCGGTGTGCATGGTGATGCCGTCGAAGGAGTCGACGCCGTCGATATCGGGCGGCTTGGGTACGGTCAGCACACCGCTGGCATTCACCACGAATCGGGCGGTGACCTCGCCGCCGGGGTCGAGCTGCACCCGCCACAGTGCCCGCTCGTCGTCGAACTCGACGGCCAGAACCTTGGTGTTGAAGCGGATTTTCGGCCGGATGCCGTACTTGTCGGCGCAGTGCTCGGCATATGCCTTCAGCTCGTTGCCCCGCGCGTAGGTTCGCGACCAGTTCGGTTGCTGCTCGAACGAGAATTGGTAGGAAAACGACGGGATGTCGACGGCGATGCCGGGATAGGTGTTCCAGTACCAGGTGCCGCCGACGCCGTCACCGGCCTCGACGATGAGATAGTCGCCGAAGCCCTTCTGATCGAGCTTGATGGCGGCGCCGATGCCCGAGAACCCCGCGCCGACGATCAGGCAGTGGTAGTCGGGCTGAGAGCCGCTCATTCCTGCAGCGCTGCTTTCAGGGCGGCGAGACCGCGATTGGTCGCCTCGGCGGCAGCCGGGATGAGCAGCGCGAAGTTGACATAGCCGTGCACCAGGGTGGGCTCGTTGCTCAGTACGGCAGACACCCCCGCGGCGTTGAGCACCTCGGCGTAGTGGGCCCCGTCGTCGCGCAGCGGATCATGTTCGGCGGTGCCGATGTAGGCAGCCGGCAGCCCGGCGAAGTCCGCGGCGTTGGCCGGGGCGAGGGTGGCCGGCAGTACGGTGTGGTCGCTGATGTCGACGTCCGGCAGGTACCACGTCAGGAAGGCATCGATGACGTCGCGGTCCAGGATCGGCGCGTCGGCGTTCTCGATGAACGACGGTAGCGACAAATTTGCGGTGATGACCGGATACCACAACAGCTGGAACGCCAGAGCTGGCCCGCCATTGTCGCGGGCCAGGTGCGCCATCACCGCGGCAAGGTTGGCGCCGGCCGAATCGCCGGCGACGGCGATCCGGTTCGGGTCGCCGCCGAGCTCGGCGGCGTGCTGTCCGACCCATTGCAGCGCTGCCCAGCAGTCGTCTAACCCGGCCGGGAAGGGATGCTCGGGGGCCAGCCGGTAGTCGACGGACACCACGATGGCCTCCGCGCCGACGGCGTGCGCGCGAGCGACCGGGTCGTGGGTGTCCAAATCACCGAGCGCAAAACCCCCGCCATGGTAGAAGACGACGACCGGCAGGTTGCTGTGCTCGGCGACCGGCGGCCAATAAATGCGGACCGGGATGTCGGTGAGGTCACGGTGCCCGACGGTGCGATTCTCGATGCGCAGATCCGGCAGCATCTCCTTCGGGGCTTGCAACTGGCGTAGCCGCGCGCGCGCGACGTCGACCCCGTCGGTGGCTTTGAAGGTCATCGGGAACGCGTCGAGCAGCGCCTTCAGCGTCGGGTCGATCTGTGGTCGCGCGATGGTCATGGAATCACCGTACGCATCTATCGGTGCAGCGCGGCGCGCAGTGCGGCCAGCCCGCGGTCCAGCGCGGCCGTGGCCGCGGGTACCACCCCGGCGTATCCGACGTAACCGTGCACCATCGTCTCGGCGTTGTGCACCTCGACGGGAACACCGGCGGCGGCGAGCAACTCCCCGTACCGGATCCCGTCGTCGCGCAGTGGATCGTGTCCGGCGACGCCGATGTAGGCGGCAGGCAGATCGGCCAGGTTCTCGGCCCGACCCGGCGCCATGCCGGGCGGGGGATCGGCCAGGTCGATCTCGCCCGCGTACCACCGCGTGAATGCGGCGACGGCCGCGCGGTCCAGGACGGGCGCGTCGGCGTTCTCGCTGAATGAGGGCAGCGACGAATCCCACAGCGTGGCCGGATACCACAACAGCTGGAACGCGATTGGCGGCCCGGCGTTATCACGAGAGCGCTGCGCGATCACCGCCGAGATGTTGCCGCCCGCCGAATCCCCGGCCACCGCCAACCGGCTCGCGTCGGCGCCGATGTCGCTGCCGTGCTTGGCAACCCATTGCATGGCGGCCCAGGCGTCGTCGATGGCCGCGGGGTAGGGATGCTCGGGCGCCAACCGGTATTCGACCGACACCACCACAGCCGAGGCGCCGACGGCGTGCTGGCGGCACGTCCCGTCGTGGGTGTCGAGGTCGCCGACAACGAAGCCGCCGCCGTGGAAAAACAGCACCACTGGTGGCGCGGCGTGATCGGTTGGCGGCCAGTAGATCCGGATGCTGATCGGCCCCGCCGGCCCATCGATGGTGCGGTCCTGCACCCGAAGCTCCGGGTGAAAGCCGCGCCGCGGCAGATCCCGCAGCTGCTGGCGAGCGGTCTCGACCCCGCTGTCGGCGGATAACCGGAACGGAACCGCGTCCAGTACCTTCAGCAGGATGGGATCGATGGCGGACCCTGGGTCGTCGGCGTTGGGCATGCAGACACCGTACGCACCGCGGGTCATGCTCGGTGCCTGGGTGGCCGCCGGCTGGACCGGTATCGCCTACGGGGTGTTTCTGACCGTGACGGCACTGCGGTCGCCACCGGGTGCGGACCTGACCGGGCAGTGGACCGCCCAGCCGGTGTTCAAGGCATCGATGGCGTTGCTGCTGGCATTGGCGGCGGCCGCGCACCCGATTGTCCGGGAGCGGCGCTGGCTGATGTTGGCGTTGGTGTTCTCGGCAGTCGGTGACGCGCTACTCGCGATTCCGTGGTGGGCGGCGTCGTTTGTCCTGGGTCTGGCCGCATTTCTGTTGGCGCACTTGTGCTTTCTGGGTGCGCTGGTGCCACTGGCGGGTGATTCGAATCGGTCGCGTCCGCGTCTGGTCGCCGTTGCGATGATATGCGTGACATGCGTGGGGCTGCTGGTGTGGTTCTGGCCGCAGCTGGGTCGTGACGGGTTGACCATTCCGGTCGCGGTGTACATGGTCGTGCTGGCCGCCATGGTCTGTGCGGCGCTGCTGGCGCGGCTGCCCACGGTCTTTACGGCGGTCGGCGCGGTGTTCTTCGCGGGGTCGGACGCGATGATCGGCATCGGGCGATTCGTGCTGGGCAGCGAGGCGCTGGCGGTGCCGATCTGGTGGACCTATGCGGCCGCGCAGGTGCTGATCACCGCGGGCTTCTTCTTCGGTCGGGTGTCGGCCGACTCTGCTACACCTGGCGAGTGACCACGCGGACCCGGCAGCCCGCAGCATTCGAACCGATCGCGCGAGTGTTGCCGATGTTGTCGGTGCCGCATCTGGATCGTGAATTCGACTATCTGGTGTCCGCGGAGCAGTCCGACGACGCGCAGCCCGGTGTGCGGGTGCGGCTGCGATTCCACGGCCGCCTCGTCGACGGGTTCATCCTGGAACGCCGGACCGAAACCGATCACGTCGGCAAGCTGGCCTGGCTGGACCGCGTCGTATCCGCCGAGGTGGTGCTCACCCCGGAGATCCGTCGGCTGGTTGACGCCGTCGCGGCTCGCTATGCCGGCACCCGCGCCGACGTGCTGCGGCTGGCGGTACCGCCCCGACACGCCAAGGTGGAACGCGAAACCCCGACGCCGCCAACGCTTCCCGCTGTCACAGCCGTCGACCGGACGGGGTGGGAAGCGTATGGCCGCGGCGGGCAGTTCCTGACGGCGCTGGCCGAGTCGCGTGCCGCGCGCGCGGTCTGGCAGGTGCTGCCCGGCGAGCTGTGGGCGGACCGATTCGCCGAGGCCGCCGCGCAGACGGTGCAGACCGGACGCGCAGCGTTGGCCATTGTGCCGGATCAGCGGGACGTGGACGTGTTGTGGCGGGCCGCCACCGCATTGCTCGACGAATCCGGTGTGGTGGCGTTGTCGGCGGGCCTGGGGCCGGCCGCGCGCTACCGGCGCTGGCTGGCCGCGCTGCGGGGCAGCGCACGGCTGGTGATCGGCACCCGCAGCGCGGTGTTCGCGCCGGTGAGCGATCTGGGTCTGGTCATGGTGTGGGATGACGGCGACGACACGCTGGCCGAGCCGCGGGCCCCGTACCCGCACGCCCGGGAGGTGGCGACGCTGCGCGCACACCAGATGCGCTGCGCCGCGTTGATCGGGGGTTATGCCCGCACCGCCGAAGCCCATGCGCTGGTGCGCAGCGGCTGGGCGCACGACGTGGTCGCTGCGCGCCCGGTGGTGCGCGCCCGCACCCCGCGGGTAGTGGCCCTCGACGACGGCGGATACGCCGACGAACGCGATCCGGCCGCGCGCACCGCCCGGCTGCCGTCGGTCGCGCTGCGCGCCGCCCGCTCGGCGTTGGAGGCCGAGGCGCCGGTGCTGGTGCAGGTGCCGCGGCGCGGCTATGTCCCGTCGCTGGCCTGCGGGCGCTGCCGCGCGATTGCCCGCTGCCGGCACTGCACCGGCCCGCTGTCCTTGGACGACCGTAACGAGACGGCTCCGGTGTGCCGGTGGTGCGGCCGGGCCGACGCCGCGCTGCGCTGCGCCCGCTGTGGCTCGGACGCGGTGCGCGCCGTGGTGGTGGGCGCCCGGCGCACCGCCGAAGAGCTGGGCCGCGCGTTCCCGGGTACGGCGGTGATCACCTCGGCGGGCGAAGCAATGGTGTCCGAGGTCGCCGACCGCCCGGCGCTGGTGGTGGCCACGCCCGGCGCGGAGCCGCGCGCATCGGGCGGATATGGGGCGGCGCTGCTGCTGGACAGTTGGGCGCTGCTAGGCCGTCAGGATCTGCGCGCCGCCGAGGACACCCTGCGGCGATGGATGGCCGCGGCGGCGCTAGTTCGCGCCCGCCGCGAAGATGGGGCCGGCGGGGTAGTGATTGTGGTCGCCGAATCATCCGTCCCGACAGTTCAATCGCTGATCCGCTGGGATCCGGTCGGCCACGCGGAGGCTGAACTGGCGGCCCGCACCGACGTCGCCTTGCCGCCGAGTGTGCACATGGCTGCTCTCGACGGCGCCGCCGACGCGGTCGCGGCTCTACTCGGCGAACTCCATCTGCCGGACAGCGCCGAGTTGCTCGGCCCGGTGCCGTTGCCGCCGGGTGCGCGCCGACCGCCGGGGACTCCGGCCGACGTACCGGTGACCCGGATGCTGCTGCGGGTACGGCGCGAGCAGGGCCTGGCGCTGGCGGCGGAGCTGCGGCGCGGCGTCGCCATCGTCAGCGCCCGGCAAACCCACGAGCCGGTCCGGGTGCAGATCGACCCACTGCAGATCGGTTGACATCGTCATTCGCAATACCGCGTTTAGTCTGCCGAAAAGCGAGCTACGATGCGCCGACAGGTCGTCCCGCCTGCCGCCCGATCCACAGGAGCTATGCCAATGCAGCGGACGGCAGCAATCAACGGTATGGCAATCGCCATTGTGGCTTTAGGCATCGGCTTGGTCGGATGCGGTTCTCACTCCAGCAGCAACAGTGTGTCGAGCAAAGCCTCCACCACAACAACGACCGTTACAACGCAAGCGAAGGTGGCGCCGCGCACCACCGTCCCGGGGCCTAACCCCACCATTGCCGGCTATGTCCAACAGAACGGCATCACCGACACTCCGGTCCACCCAGGTGATTCCGGCGCGCCGACCATCGAGCTGCCGATCCCCGACGGCTGGGCCGATGCCGGACGAGACACCCCGGCCACTGCCTACTGGGCCATCGTTGACACAGGCCCGGAGGCCGCCAAATACACACCCAGCATCGTGGTGACGGTATCCAGGCTCGCCGGCAATGTAGACCAGCAGAAAATTCTCGATCTCGCCCCGGGCGAACTGAAAAACCTGCCGGGGTTTAAGCCGATGGGAGACGGCTCTGCCAGTACCCTTGCCGGTTTTCCCGCCTACCAGTTCGGTGGCACCTGGGTCGAAGGTGGCCAAACAAAAGCGGTCGCGCAAAAAACTGTCGTAATCGCGGCTGGCGGCGGTGTCTACGTGCTGCGGCTCAACGCCGACTGCCTCGAAGACCAGATTGCCCAGGCGCTACCCGCGACGATCACTATCGACGAAAAGACGAAGATCACCGTGTAAGAACGCGCCGGTGACCCGGATGCTGGTGCGGATGCGTCGCGAGCGGGGCTTGGCGCTGGCGGCCGAGTTGCGGCGCGGCGTTGGCGTGGTCAGCGCACGGCAAACCCACGAACCGGTCTGGGTGCAGATCGACCCACTGCAGATCGGTTAGGCGGGCGCGTGGCGGGCTGCTTCTTGGGCGAGTTGGACGCGGCTGGTGAGGCCGAGTTTGGTGTAGACGTGGGTGAGGTGGGTTTGCACGGTGCGCGGTGAGACGAATAGCCGGGTGGCGATGTCGTTGTTGGCGAGCCCGTCGCTGACCAAGCGCACGACGTCGCGCTCGGTGGGGGTGAGCGAGGCCCAGCCGCTGGTGGGTCGTTTGCGTTGACCGCGGCCGCGCTGGGCGTAGGCGATCGCCTCCTCGGTGGACAGGGCCGCGCCCTCGGCCCACGCGGAGTCAAAGTCCTTCTCGCCCAAGGCATCACGAACCGCGGCCGCCGAGGCTTCGTAGCCCGCGTCCTAAATCTTAAACCGCACCTCGCCGATGCGCTGCCGGATGGCTTCTGCCGCGCCGAACAGCCTGGCCGCTTCGCGGTGACTACCGGCGTCGCCGGCCAGAGCGGCGAGGCACTCCAGGATGTCGGAAATGCCCAGGTAGGCTTCAAGTTCGGCAGCACATGCGAGCGCGTCATGGGCGTCGCACTCGGCCTGCTCCAGCTCACCCTGCGCGATCGCCACCCGGGCGCGCGTGCTCAGCGCCCACATCAGCCACCAGCCGGTCGTTGTCGACACGGCCTCGTCGGCCCAACGGCGGGCGGCAGCGAGATCTCGGTCTGCCAGCGCAGCCTCGGCATTCCAGATGCGCTGTAATGCCGCCGAGCCACCGCTCACGACAATCGGGCACTGGAGCGCGGCCTCGCGCGCCTCGTGCGCCGCCGCGAAATCCCCGGCGGCCAAGGCCGCAAATCCAGACGCCACGTGCCCGTACGTCGCGCACCTTCCGCCAAGCTCCGCGCCGCCCTCAAGGATCGCCTCGGCCGCCGCCCGGGCCGCGGCCGCCTCACCCTGGCGTGCGAGTGCACCGCTCTGACCCGCGAGGCTGATCACCCTCCAGATCTCGTCGTGAGCCGCCTCGGCCTCGGCGGCCACCTCGCCGAACTGTGCGGCGGCTCCGGCTAAATCACCGCTGAACTTCTGCACCGCCGCGAGGTAAAAGCGACACAAACGCGAGTTGAACCCGTCGCCGATTGCGTCGGCGAGGTCGCGTCCTTCTTCGGCCGCTGCGCGTATCCCGAGCGGGTCACCCGCGATGTGGGCGCCCCGCGCCTGCTCGGCGAGGATCTGGCTTAACCGCCACCGATCGTCCACGGCACGGGCCAGGCCGATCGCCTCGGCGAAGCATCCCCGGGCCACCTCGGCGTGATAGCCCAGGCTGGCGATAAACCCGCAGGCGGTCAATGTCCGGGCCAGCAGGGCCGGGTCATCGACGTCTCGCGCGATCGCCACGGCCTGTTCGGCCTGATCCAGGCTGTCGGCGGCGCCCAAACAAGTATCGAGAACGGCCTTGTCGGCAAGCGCCCGGGCGCGCACCGCGGCCGCCACCTCGGGGTGCTGCGCGTCGAGATCGGCCAGGGCGGCGTCGAACCAGGCCCGCCCTTCCCGGATGCGGCCCCGCGCTAGCCACAGCGGCTGCAGCGACGACGCCAGCGCCAACGCCAGCTCGATGTCGGAGTTTTCCCGGCTCCACCCGAACGCGGCGCGCAGATTGTCGATCTCGATGTTGGCCTGCTCGAGACGCTGCTCATAATCACGGCCTGCCGGCGCGTCAAGCACGGCGGCCATCGCCGTGTAGTGGTCGCGGTGGCGCGCCCGCACGGCGTCGGCCTCGCCGGATTCGCCGAGCTTTTCCAGGGCGTATTGGCGCACCGTCTCCAGCAGCCGGTAGCGGGTTCGGCCCCCGCTGTCTTCGGCGACCACCAGCGATTTGTCCACCAGCAGGGTGAGCAGATCCAGCACCTGGTAGCGCTGCACGTCACCGCCGCCGGCGACCGTTTGGGCGGCGTCGAGGTCGAAGCCGCCCAGGAATGCGGCCAGCCGTCGAAACAGCACCCGTTCGGGCTCGGTCAACAGCGCATGTGACCAGTCCACCGAGGCGCGCAGGGTCTGTTGGCGGCGCACCGCGGTGCGCGCACCGCCGGTCAGCAGCCGGAACCGGTCATGCAGGCTGTCGAGGATCTCGGCCAGCGACAACGCCCGCACCCGCGCGGCGGCCAGCTCGATCGCCAGTGGCACCCCGTCTAGGCGCGCGCAGATTTCGCCCACCGTCGCGGCATTGTCGTCGGTGAGGGTGAAATCGGGGCGGGCGCGGCGGGCCCGGTCGGTGAACAAATCGAGGGCTTCATCCGCCAGCGACAGCGACGGCACCCGCCAACTCACCTCACCGGCCACCCCGATCGCCTCACGGCTGGTCGCGAGCACGGTCAGCCTCGCCGCCCCACTCAACAGCGCGATGACCAGCTCGGCGCTGGCATCCAGCAGATGCTCGCAGTTGTCCAGCACCACCAGCAGCTCGCGGTCGCCTAACAAACCGCAGCAGGTTGTCGATGGTGGAGCGGCCCGGTTGGTCGGGCAGCCCCAGTGCACGCGCCACCGTCACGGGCGCCAACCCGGGGTCGGTGATCGGCGCCAGATCCACGTACCACACCCCGTCGCTGAACTCGTCTGCGAGCTGGGCTGCGACCTGGATCGCCAGCCGGGTTTTGCCCACCCCGCCCGCGCCGGTCAACGTCACCACCCGGTTCTCCGCAAGCAACTCGCCGCAGCTGGGTCAGCTGCGTGTCGCGGCCCACGAAACTGGTCAGCTGCACCGGAAGACTACTTGCAGCGACGGCTTTCGGCATGCGCAGCGGCGGGAACTCGTTAACCAGGTCGGGATGACACAGCTGCACCACCCGCTCCGGGCGAGGCAGATCACGCAACGGGTGAGTGCCCAGATCGGTCAACCAGACGTCGGCCGGGAGCCAGTCGATGACCAGCGGCTCGGTCGCGCCCGACAACACCGTTTGGCCGCCGTGGCGCCAGATCGCGCAACCGCGCCGTGCGGTTGATGGTCGGGCCGGCGTAGTTGCCCTCGTCGCGCAGTTGCATCTCGCCGGTGTGCACCCCGATACGCAGCCGGATCGGGGCCAGCGGCGCTCGCTGCAACTCGAGGGCGCAGGCCACCGCATCGGAGGCGCGCGCGAACGCGGCCACGAAACTGTCACCCTCGCCCTGCTCGACCGGGCGCACACCGTCATGGGCGGCGACGACATCGCACACGACCTGGTTGAACCGCGCAATCGCGGCCGTCATCTCCTCGGCCTGGGTCTCCCACAGCCGCGTCGACCCTCCACGTCAGCCAACAGCAGCGTCACCGTGCCCGTCGGCAAAAGCCCGCTCACGCCCAGCTCGCTCCAGTCCACCAGCGGCGCATCCGCGCGCGGATCGATGTCGCTCATGCTAGCCAGCATGCGCGGACGGCGTACCGCAAAACATCAGCGAAAACGCGTAGATCGCAGTCGATTGATGGCGGAATATTCCCCGTCAGCTGTGGCGGGCGGCTTCTTGGGCAAGCTGCACGCGGCTGGTGAGGCCGAGTTTGGTGTAGACGTGGGTGAGGTGGGTTTGCACGGTTCGCGGTGAGATGAAAAGCCTTGTCGCGATGTCGTTGTTGGCCAAGCCCCTCGCTGACCAGTCGTACCACGTCGCGCTCGGTCGGCGTGAGTGCGGCCCAGCCGCTGGCGGGGCGTTTGCGTTCGCCGCGCCCGCGTTGCGCGTAGGCGATCGCTTCCTCGGTAGACAGCGCCGCGCCCTCCGCCCACGCGGATTCAAAATCCTGCTCGCCCATGGCATCTCGCAGCGCCGCCATCGAGGCCTCGTAATCGGCGTCATAGACCTTGAAGCGCACCGCGCCCATGCGTTGCCGGATGGACTCTGCTGCGCCGAAGAGGGCGGGCCGCTTCGCGGTGACTGCCGGCCTCGCCGGCCAGAGTGCCGAGGCATTCCAGGATGTCGGGGATGTACAGGTACGCCTCGACTTCGGCGGCATGCGCCAGCGCGTCGTGGGCGTCACGCTCAGCCTGGTCTAGCTCACCTTGTGCGATCGCGACGCGGGCGCGCGTCGCCAGCGGGTCCGACAGGAACGCGCCCGTCATTGTCGATACGGCGTCGTCGGCCCAGCGGCGGGCCGCGACCAGATCCCCGCCCGCAAGCGCGGCCTCCGCACAGAGGTACTCGCCGCAGCCCCGTTGCCTGGGGCACGGCGCTCACGAGTGAGCCGCCCCGCCTCGGTCGCGTCCTGCGCCGTCGCAGCATCGCCGGCGGCCAGGGCCGCGACAGCCAACGCCCAGTAGGCGACGGCCTGCGTCAAGCCCGCCCAGCTCGGCAGCGGCCTCGACGGCCGCGTCGGCGGCGGCGCGGGCCGCAGCGGTGTCACCCTGGTAGCGCCAGCGCCGATGCCCCGGCAACGCGAGGCTATCCGCCCTGAAGATCTCATCGTGAGCTGCCTCGGCCTCGTCGGCCACCGCGGCGAAT
>CAWDVY010000032.1:0-16438 GCA_963805675.1 uncultured Actinomycetota bacterium | reverse complement strand
CTCGACGATGTTGGACCGGCCGCCGAAGTCGTAACTCCACACCCTGTCCAAGATCTGCGCCTTGCTCAGCACCCGCTTGGAGTTGCGCATCATGAAGCGCAGTAGTTCGAACTCCGTGGACGTCAACGCAACTGGCTCGCCGGCGCGGGTCACCCTATGGCTGTCCTCGTTGAGCACCAGGTCGCCCACGATGAGCTGCGCGCCGCTGTCCTCCGTTGTCACACCGGTACGCCGCAGCAGTGCGCGTAACCGCAGCACCACCTCTTCCAGGCTGAACGGTTTGGTGACGTAGTCGTCGCCACCGGCGGTGAGGCCGGCGATGCGGTCCTCGACTGCGTCCTTTGCCGTCAGCAGCAGCACCGGCAGCTGTGGACTCTCTTCGCGTAGTTTTCGCAAGACATCCAGCCCGCTCATGTCGGGCAGCATCACATCGAGGACCACGACGTCCGGCCGTTGCGAGCGGGCGGATTCCAGCGCCGATGCGCCGTCGCCCGCGGTCGCGATGTTCCAGCCTTCGTAGCGCAACGCCATCGACACCATCTCGGCGAGGACGGGTTCGTCGTCGACCACCAGTACGTTGATCGGGTTCCCGTCGGCACGGCGCATAACCACGCGCTCGACGGGTGCATGGGGTTGGCTCACAGCTTCCTAGTATGCGCAACCCGATTTAGGGGCCGCTGTGGCAATGCTATGCGTCTGCTGTGAGCCAACCGCGCTGCAGTTGGGGATTAGAACCAATATCGCCGGCCGGCTACTGGGCGACCAACACTGCCCAGTATCAAGAACACCACGCCGACGACCACCAGAATCCACCCGAGGGTGATCAGAATTGGCACCGACAGCACATAACCGAGGACGAGCAAGATGAGTCCGAGGGCGATCATGACGACTCCATTCCAGATGTTTTAGTGAGGGTTTTCCCGGTGATTCGCGTCAGTACCAATAGCGCCTCGGCCACCGGGCGACCGACAGAACCTAGAACCCATAGCACCGCACCGATAACCAGCAAGATGATGCCGATCGTTTCCAAGACATAAACCTTGAGGACATATCCCAGTATCAGCAAGATAATGCCCAAGGCAATCATGACGCCTCCATTCCAATCAGGTGCTCGATGTCCATGGCAGGCATCGAACTTGGCTGCGGCAAATGACAGTCGCCCACCTTCGGGTTGACACCCGCGTAATTCAGGGGACCGACGAGGACCGTGACCGCGATAGTGCCCAATGAGGCACAATTTTGGTCGGTATTCTTCAAGTAGCCTCGTTGGAATGCGGCCACCACGCCGATCACCAACCAGACCACCACAATTGCACTGATTAAACCTCCGCCGCGCATCCTGGCCTCCATCAATGTCGGAAAGATAACCGCAGAGCAACGGTAACGTACCCGAGCGCGCAAGCGTCCAAACATCCGGACTAAACATCTGCCTAATAGACTACAGAGCGCTTTGCCCCGATTCGTGACCGAAGCGGCGCCGCTTGATTAGTACTGCAGTACAAGAACATTGAGAAGCGGCCGGCGAACCCACGTCACCGACTTTGTGCGGACCGACGGCGGTCGGCTGGAATATGTTGCGGCGTCAGCACATTGAGTTGGGCTGCGCCGGCGGCGATCAGGACCGTCGGCCAGACACGAAAACGACTGGCGGCAGCACGTCGTCGGCGGGCACGACGCGCCCATATCGAGCCAACAGGTCGGCCATGCCGATAGCCGACGCATCCAGCCGTGTTCGCCCAGCCAGTCGGCGATGTCGGTGCGCTCCTCGGGGTACCACAGGTCTTCCACGTCGGGTATCTCGGCGTCGAGCACCTGGGCGGCCGCGGCACGCAGGCGTTTGGATTGGTCACGCTGGCTGGCCAACAGGTCGGGGTTCACCGCGCTTTTCGCGGGTCCGTTGGTGGCCAGCCAGCTGCCGGCCGGGCTCAGCGAGTTGATCCGCTCGAACAGCACATCTTGCGCCTGCGCAGGCAGGTAACGCAGCAGCCCCTCGGCCGACCATACGGTTGGTAGGGATGGGTCAAAGCCCGCTTCCTGCAACGCCGTTGGCCAGTCTTGCCGCAGGTCCACCGCCACACTCACCAGCTGCGACGTCGGCTGCGCACCGCGACGCTGCAGGGTGCTCAACTTGAACTCCAACACCTTGGCCTGATCCAACTCGTAGACCGTGGTCCCGTCGGGCCACGGCAGCCGCCACGCGCGCGCGTCCAGGCCAGCCGCCAAGATCACGACTTGCCGAGGACCGGAGGACACCGCGTTGAGAAAGAATTCGTCGAACCACGCGGTCCGCACGGCCATGAAGTCGACCATCACCTGCCTATATGCCAGCAGCTCCGGCGCAATGTCGGTCAATTTAGCCGATAACTCGGGGTCGGCCGTCAGACTCCACATGCCTTCGCCGGCGGCATCGAGGAATGCCCGGGCAAACGGGTCCTGGATGAGCGGGTTCTCACTCTCAGTCTCCGCGGTGCGGGCCGCGGCCACCCCCAGTGCTGTCGACCCCACACTCTCGGTGATCTCCCAGGAATCGTTGTCGGTCCGCGGCATCGTCGTTTCTCCCATCGTCAGCAGTTCCGGAGAAGACCCCCGAAACCTAGGGACTCCCTGGGTGTGGCCCGGCACAGCGGTCAACCGCCGACGCTGTTGGCCGGAACATAGACAAGCCGTTAGGCCGGGCCGGAGAATTCAGGGTGAAAATCCTGCGTCAAAAGGAGCCTCGGCTAATGGCAGCACAACCGACGGTCTGGGATGTTACCTACGACCTACTACGTGAATTGGGCCTGACAACAGTATTCGGCAACCCCGGATCGACCGAGAGACCTTCCTGAAGAACTTCCCCGACGACTTCACCTACGTCTTGGGCTTACAAGAGGCGTCGGTGCTGGCCATGGCGGACGGTTTCGCGCAATCGACCGGTAAGCCGACCCTGGTGAATGTGCACACCGCGGCGGGCACCGGCAACGCCATGGGTAGCTTGATCGCGGCATATAAGAGCAATACCCCGCTCATCGTCACGGCCGGACAGCAGACCCGCGAGATGGTGCTGTGCGAGCCCTATCTGACCAACACCAACGAAGCGCTGCTGCCGGTTCCGTGGGTGAAGTGGGCGTACCAGCCGGCCGGCGCCGAGGATGTGCCGGCGGCGTTCATGCGCGCCTACACCATCGCCGTCCAGCCCCCGGCGGGGCCGGTGTACCTGTCCATCCCCCTTGACGACTGGGAGAAGCCGGCGCTCGGCCCGGCGGGCATCCGCACGGCCAGCCAGCGATCTGCACCCGATGCGGAACGCCTCGCCGAGTTCGCCGATCGGATCAATCGGGCGAAGCGGCCGCTGTTGGTGTTCGGCCCCGAGGTCGACCGGTCCGGGGGCTGGGATGCCGCGGTGGAACTCGCGGAAAAGGTTCACGCGCCGGTGTACTCGGGCCCGCTGCCGGATCGCTTGTCGTTCCCCGAGGACCATCCGCTGTACCAAGGTCTGTTGCCGATGACGATCGCCGAAGTCACCGAGGTGCTGCGGGGTCACGACCTGGTCGTCGTGATCGGCGCACAGGTCTTCCGCTACTACCCCTACGTGCCGGGTGAGTATCTTCCCGAAGGCACTGAGCTACTGCACATCACGGCCGATCCATTCTTGGCCGGGGCGGCACAGGTGGGCGACAGCCTGCTCAGCGACACCTTGCTCGCGCTGCGGCAGTTAGCCCCGTTGATCGAGGCCAAGTCCGACCGACCGACACCAACCCCGCTGGACCGCACACCCGGCACCGTCGCAGCTGCGAGCGCGCCCTTGGAACCCGTCGAGGTCTACTCGGCGCTCAACGCGATCAAACCCGCCGACGCCGCACTGGTGAACGAATCAACCTCCACCCTCGCCCAGCAGGAGCGCTGGTTGCCGACCGTCCACCCGGTGTCGTTCTTCGCCACCGGGAGCGGCGGCATCGGCTGGGGCGTTCCCGGCGCCGTCGGAGTTGCGTTGGGTGACCGCGCGGTTGGACGCAAACGCACCGTCGTGGCGACCATCGGTGATGGCTCCTTCCAGTACTCGATCCAAGCGATCTGGACGGCCGCACAACACAAACTCCCGATCATCTTCGTCGTCATGCGTAACGGCGAATACTCCGTCTTGAAATCCTTTGCGCTACTGGAGAAGACGCCCAACGTACCCGGCCTGGACCTACCCGGGTTGGACATCGAGTCGCTCGCGGTGGGCTTCGGTTGCCACGCCGTCACCGTCGATGGGACTGAGCAGTTGGCCAAGGAATTCAACGCAGCACTCGGCGCGGATGGACCCACCGTCATCGTTGTGCCCACCAAACCGCAAGTCGCGCACCTGGGCTGAACCGGGGTGTATGCCATAGAGGTCGCGTCGACCGGTGGCCCCGAGGTGCTCGTGTACGTCGAGCGGCCGGTGCCAGAGCCAGCACCCGGCCAGGTATTGATCAAGGCCGAAGCCGATGCGCCCGCACTTCCAGCGCACCTACGACGAATTCTTCTGGCGCACAGCCGAATTATTCGACGCGATCAATGCTAAAACAATCACGGTCACCACCGGCGAACGCTATCGACTGCAAGATGCGGCGCAAGCCCACCGCGACCTGGAGGGACGCAGAACGCACGGGTCAACCGTGTTGATCCCCTGACCTCAACGGCGGGCACCCGGCACTGTCTAGGCTGCGGCTATGGCAGCCGACGCCACAGATGCCCAACTGGCCGAACTCGGTGCGGCTCTGCTGTCGCGCGGCGACGAGTTGTCGGACACCATGGTGGCGCTTATGCGCCGCGATGTCAGCTTCCACCGGACCGTCGCATTGGTGTCCGACGACCAACTGCGCGCCACAGTTCGGACTCATCTGGACGTCATATTGGGCGCCTTCGGTTCAGCGGAACACGGCTACAACACCAGTGCGGCCGCGGCAACCGGACGCAGCCGGGCGGCTGCCGGCGTACCGCTGCCGGCCGTCATGGATTCCTACCGGATCTGCGTGCGATTTCTGTGGGACGAGTTGCAAGCCGAAGCGAGTCGCGTCTCGGCCGCGGCCGATGTGGTGTTAGTGCGCGCCTCGTCAGCGATGTGGACGGTCCTGGACGAGTTCACCACCGCGATGGTCAGCGGATATCAGGAGGAAATGACTCATCAGCTGGTCAACCGGCAGCAGGAGCGCTCGGCGATGGTGCAGGCGCTGATCGACGGCCGGCTCACCGACACCGTGGACTTATGGAATACCGCTGATACGCTACGTATTTCGCTGCAGGGACCGTACGTCGTGGTGTGCACGGAGCTGGCCCGGGTCGGCCGTTCAGTATTTCCGAACGTCGAAGACCGGCTATCTCGGCGCGGAGTTTTCTCTGCGTGGCGGTTGCAACCCGATATCGAGATCGGAGTTCTGCATCTCGGCCCGTCCGCAGAGGTCGAACTCGTGCTGACTGTGTTGGCCGACTACCCGCCAGCTCGGATCGGGATCAGCCCGCTATTCGACGATCTCGGACAAACAGCGGCCGCGTTGCGATATGCGCGGATCGCGATGACAGCGTCCCGACCCGACCGTGAGCCGATCACCGTGTTCGACCGCGACGTACTGGCCGTGGCGGCCGTCGGCGCTCCGGAGGTGATGAGCCGTATCGCGGCCAACGTCCTGGGTCCGCTCGACGATCTGCCCGACCATGAACGGGAAGCGCTGCTGGACACGCTGGAAGCGTGGTTCGACAACGGGGGTTCGGCCGAGCGCGCGGCGCAGGAACTGTATGTGCACCCCAACACGGTGCGGCAGCGACTGCGCAAACTCGAGCAGCGGACAGGCCGCTCAGTGACCGATCCGCGGGCGGCTGCCGAACTGTGTATCGCGTTGGAAACTGCGCGCCGGAACCGATCCGGCCAAGACTGATCGAACGCTCGGCCCGCGAGTAGTAGGTTCTGGCGAGTGGACTCTCAAGCCCTAGCGGCACTGACCGAATGGATGTCGCAGCAGGGGCTGGGCGATGGCCCGCTGGAGGACGTCGCCAAGATCAGCGGCGGAACGCAGAACATCATGTTGCGGTTCACCAGGTCGGGCCGGCCGTACGTGCTGCGACGCGGACCGAAGCATCTGCGCCCGCGCAGCAACGTCGTGATCATGCGAGAGACCCAGGTGCTGGCGGCGCTGGCCGGCACCGACGTGCCGCATCCGCACCTGATCGCCAGCTGCGACGACACCGACGTGCTCGGCGACGCGGTCTTCTATCTGATGGAGCCGATCGACGGGTTCAACGCCGGCGAGGAGTTGCCCCCGCTGCATGCCGGCGACCCGGCGGTGCGATTCGAGATGGGACTGTCGATGGCCGACGCGCTGGCCAAGCTGGGAGCCGTCGACTACCCCGCCGTCGGCCTCAGCGATTTCGGCAAGCCGGACGGCTTCCTGGAACGCCAAGTGCCACGCTGGCTTTCGGAGTTGGAGTCCTATCGGGAGTTCGAAAACTATCCCGGCCCAGACATTCCCGGGGTCGACGACGTCGCCAAGTGGCTCGAACAGGGCCGACCGTCGGCGTGGACGCCGGGCATCATGCACGGCGATTACCACGCGGCGAACGTGATGTTCTCCCGCACCGGTCCTGAGGTCGTCGCGATCGTCGACTGGGAGATGTGCACGATCGGCGACCCGCTGCTGGATCTGGGCTGGTTGCTGGCCACCTGGGGACAGTCCGCGGCGTTCGGCGGCACTCTCTTCGACAAGGGCGGACTGGCCGGCACCGACGACCTGGTGGAGCGGTACGGACGCAACACCACCCGCGACCTGTCGCACATCACCTGGTACACGGTGCTGGCCTGCTTCAAGCTCGGCATCGTGCTGGAGGGCACGCAGGCCAGGGCCAGCGCCGGCAAGGCGCCCAAGGAAGTCGGCGAACTACTCCATGCGGCCACGGTGAGTCTGTTCGAGCAGGCCTGACGAGTGATGGAGACCGCATGATCGATTTCGACATTCCCGCGGACACTGCGGCGCTGCGCGACGAGATCCGCGCGTTTGTCGCCGAGCAGATCGTGCCTTACGAGGCCGATCCTCGCCTGACTCGTCACGGCCCCGATGACGCGCTGCGCACCGAATTGGTGGAGCTGGCCCGCCACGCGGGCCTGCTAACCTTCCAGGCGCCCAAGCGTTTTGGGGGCCGGGAGCCGTCGCACCGCGAGCAGGCGGTGTTGTTCGAGGCGGCCGGTTGGTCGACGCTGGGCCCGGTGGCGCTCAACTGCGCCGCACCCGATGAAGGCAACATGTTCCTGCTGGGCAAGGTCGCCAATCCAGCGCAGGTCGACCAATTCCTGCTCCCTGTCATCGAGGGAAGGCAGCGATCGGTGTTCGCGATGACCGAACCCGGCGGCGCCGGTTCGGATCCCAACCAGCTGGCCACCGAGGCGGAGTTCGACGGGACCGACTACGTCATCAACGGCCGCAAGTGGTTGATCACCGGTGCGCACGGCGCCAAGACGTGGATCGTCATGGCACGCGTCGCGCCCAACCCGCACGGCGGCCCAGACGTGCGGCCGACGCTGTTCCTCTGCGACGGCGCCACCCGGGCATCGAGATCGAGCGGGTGATGAACACCATGGACCGCAACTACGTCGAAGGCCATGGCGTTGTGCGGTTCACCGACCTGCGGCTGCCGGCGTCAGCAGTGCTCGGTGAGGTCGGCCAGGCGCTGCGCTACGCGCAATTGCGGTTGGCGCCGGCCCGGCTGACGCACTGCATGCGCTGGCTGGGGGCCGCCTCGCGCGCGCAGTCGATCGCGGTGCGGCACGCCCGCGAACGGACCGCGTTCGGCAAGACGCTCGGTGAACATCAGGGCGTCAGTTTCATGATCGCCGACAACGAAATCGCGCTCGCAGCAATGCCGACTCGCGATCTGGTGGGCGTGCTGGACGCTGGACAAGGGCGATCGGGGCACCGGCCGCCACGAAAGCTCGATGGTCAAGGCCTACGTGTCTGAGGAGCTGTTCAAAGTCGCCGACCGCTGCGTCCAGATCCTTGGCGGCATCGGCATTTCCGATGAGACACCGGTCGGGATGATCTTCTCCGATATGCGAGCCTTCCGCCTCTACGACGGCCCGACCGAGGTACACAAGTACGCGATCGCACGTCAGGTGCTGCGTTGCCGGTCGGGAAAGCTAGTTATGCGGGCCTCGCCCACCGCGGTCAACGCCTCATCCAGCGTCGGGTACAACGACATGACTTTGTCCAGACCGGTCAACTGCATCGGTCTGCTCGCCGCCGAATTGTTGGCGACGATCGCGATCCGAATAGATTTGCTGACTTTTCCCTGGGTGGCCGCCAAGATCCGCAGACCCACCGAAGCCATGAAGGTCACCTCGGAAAGTTCAATGACGAGAACGGGCGGATCTTCTTCGAGCGCTGCCACGATCGCCGCTTCAAAGGCGGGCGCGGTGCTCAAATCGATTTCGCCGCCGATGCTTACTACGGCGACCCCTTCGCGGTGATCGACGGAGGTGGTGATCGGATCCGCAGCTGACAACGGCCATCCTTCGTCTGGAGTCTCATCGCTGTCCGGCGGACCCGGTACCGACCCTCGCCGCCGTCGCAAACTGGCAGAAATACTACTTCAATGGTTCGTCGCGGCGAGGCTCGGTTACTCTGGGCGCGGGACTTATGCCCGCCGCGGAGAACCGGGAGGTTCAGATGTCGGATCAGTCGACAGATTTTTCGGCAACGGGCGTCGTCAATCAGACGCCGGCGATCTCGGGCGAGGGTTTGCTGTTGCCACAGCTTGTGCAGCACTTGCGGCAGAACCGAACGGCTTTGCGCGAGGAATGGGCCCGCAGAATCACCGAAGCCGAATTGCTCACCGCGATGTCTCCGGAAGAGCTCTTCTCCGAGGCCACCGCCGTTTACGACAACTATGTCGAGGTGCTCGAGACCGGTAGCGTCGAAGCGCTGCAGGACTACGCGCGTGACCTTTCCGAACGCATCATTCCGCGTGGCGTCGAGACCAACGAGGTCGTCGGCATCGTGCTGCTGCTGCGCGACGTGCTGGCGCGCTCGCTGTTCGAGAAATACCAGTCGGACTTCGAATTGCTGAATCGAGTGCTCGACGCCTACGAGCCTGCCGCCAACCGCATCGCCAACACCGTCGCGGTGGCTTCGTCCAAGAACGTGAGCGCATCATCCGCCAGCAGCAGGAGGCCATCCGCGAGCTGTCCACGCCGGTGCTGCAGGTCCGCGAACAACTATTGATCTTGCCGATCATCGGCATTCTCGACAGTCAGCGCGCCCGGCAGGTCACCGAGCAACTGCTGCGCGCCATTCGCGCCAACCGGGCCAAAGTCGTCGTCATCGACATCACCGGTGTACCCACCATCGACTCGACGGTGGCCAACCATCTTGTGCAAACCGTCGACGCGTCGGGCTTGATGGGCGCCAGCGTGATCATCACCGGCCTGTCGTCGGAGATCGCGCTCACCCTGGTGACGATCGGGCTGGATCTTTCCAAGATGAACGCCGTCGGCGACCTGCAGGGTGGCATCGAGGAGGCCGAGCGCCTGCTTGGGTACGAAGTCACCCGCACCGGCGAACAGACCACCTAACACCACAATCGCCATAAAAGCCTCATGCCAGTACCCATCCTGAAACAGGGACAGATTCTCATTGCCACCGTGCAAGCGCTCTGACCGACTCTGACACCGAGCTGTTTCGCGACATCTGATGCAGCGGGTGAGCCGATACCGGGCACAAGGCATCATCGTCGACGTCACCGCCATCGATGTGCTGGATTCTTTCGCCGCTCGCTCGTTGCAGACGATTGCGCACATGACCCGGCTGCGAGGCGCCGACACGGTGATCGTCGGCCTGCAGCCTGAGGTGGCTTTCTCGATGGTCCAGCTGGGCATCGTATTCGAGGACATGCACACCGCGCTGGACTTGGAAGAGGGCCTTGCGCTGCTGAACCGGCGACTGGCGCCTAGTAAACCGATCGGACGTGACGGTGGCGGATGATGTCATCGTCGATGTAGGTCAACCCGGACGACATCGTCGCCGCTCGGCAGGCGGGCCACCAACTGGCCCGCAACCTGGGTTTCTCGCTGACCGATGTCACGATGATCGCCACGGCGATCTCCGAAGTCGCCCGCAACATCACCAGCTACGCCGGTATCGGCGCGATCCGGGTTGCCGTACAAGATCGCGAAGGCCGGCAAGCACTGGTGGTGCGGGCCGAAGACGACGGTCCGGGGATCGCCAACATCGAAAGGGCAATGGAGGACGGCTATTCCACCGGCCGCGGCCTGGGACTCGGCTTACCCGGCGCGCGCCGTCTGATGGACCGCTTGATCGTGGAATCCGCCCCGGGCCAAGGGACGATGATCGAGATGTGGAAGTGGATTCCGCACAATGGCTGAGCATGGTTGGCTGGGGCCGATCGAATGGGCGGCCAAGTCGCGCCCGCGGCCCGGTGAAAACATCTGCGGCGACCGTTCGATCGCGGTCGACGTCGAACGGTACCGGCGCCTTGATCGGTGTGCTGGACGGTCTCGGCCACGGCGCGGAAGCCGCCGAAGCGGCGAACTGCGGCGTCGACGTGCTCGGCGATGCCCGCACCGAGCCACTCGACATCCTGGTCCAGCGCTGTCACAGCGCCTTGTCGGGCACCAGAGGGGCAGTGATGACGTTGGCGCGCATCGATTTTCGGACTGATATTCTGAGCTGGATCGGGGTCGGCAATGTCGCCGCCGACCTGGTCGCCAAGCACCCAGCCGGTGTCGAGGTGCGGTCCTCCGCGCGCCTTGCCGGTGGCATCGTCGGCGATCGAATACCCGAAGTGCTTGCACCGCAAGACGTCCCGATTCGCCCCGGCGACTTGATTGTCATCGCCAGTGACGGCATTGCCGGTTACCACCTGGACGACATCGACTTCTCCGCATCGGCTCCGATGATCGCCGACCAGATCCTGCACGACCACGCCAAGGACAACGACGACGCGCTGGTGCTGGCGGCGCGTCACCGAGGTACGTCGGGATGACGCGCGCCGACGACGATCGTCCCGGCGCAGCCGGGACTGAGGAGTGGCGCCCATGACCCGCGCGACGATTTCCACGCCGGGTATGCCGCCGCACTGCGTACCTATCTGGAGGCGCGCGGCGAGCAAGACCTCGCCGTCGGCCACGAGCTCGGGCGCCGAGCCTTGCAAGACGACATCAGCATGCTGGAGATCATCGAGAAACACTCTCAGCTGTTCGAAGAGCTGAAGCGACAGCCGGGTTTCGACGAGGCAGCGGCGCTGGCCTTCCTCTTGCAGACGCTGGCCCCGCTCGACGTCGCTTCGCGTGGATTCCTCGCTGGCACAAAGCGTTACGAGGAACAGCGAGCCCGTGCCGAAAATCTCGCCGATCGCGACGAATTTCGTAATGCATTGGTGAATTCGCTGCAGGAGGGATTCTTCGTCTCCGATCGCAGCGGCGCGGTGGTCGAGCTCAACGACGCCTTCACCAAACTCACCGGATACCCGGCACACGGTCTGCCCTACCGATGGCCGCATCCGTGGTTGGTCGATGAGAAGGCCGTGCGGCTGCAACAATCCAGGCTGGTCCAGGAAAACCAGGTCCAATACGAAACCCCGATCCGGCATCGAGACGGACGCCTGGTCTGGGTGGCGGTGAACATCAACCACGTCAACGCCGATTCCGCCGATGGCGACGTGTACGTGGGAACGCTTCGTGACATCACCGCCGAACGGGCCTTTGCCGCGCGAGAAAGTGCGGTGCTGCGCCTGGCTACGGCGGTGAGCGTGGCCAAAAGCCTGTCCGAAGTACTCTCGATCACCCTCGACGAGTGCCGACTTGCTCTCGACGTTCACCGGGTGGTAGCCGCGGTGTGGCCGACGAGCGGTGCTGAACCCAGCATCCAGGTGGCGGGCGACAGTGCTGCCGCGTCTAATTGGCGTCAACTCGATCCGCCGCTGCGGGAGGTCTTTCAGCAGGCGCGCCGCCAGCTGCCGCTGACGGTTCAACCGATTGAAAGTCCTGCTGCGCCAGGCCAATCAAGCGGAATCGTTGCCGTCCTCACCGGCGGTGGAGACGTCGCACTGTGGCTCGAGCTTCGGGTGCCCCGCCGGGTCAGCGCGGAGGACCGTCTCTTGGTCACCGTGCTCGTCGGCCACCTCGGGCTGGCGATACAGCACGTGCGCCAGTTCGAGGCAGCTCGCGAGACCTCGCTGACATTGCAGCACGCGATGCTGGCACCCACCGAGCTTCCGCCCGGCTTCGCGGTCCGCTACGAGCCCGCGGTTTTGCCCCTGGAAATCGGCGGCGACTGGTATGACGTGCTGCGCATCGGCGATCACCGGATCGGCATCATCGTCGGAGACTGTGTGGGACGCGGCCTGTCCGCTGCGGCGGTGATGGGCCAGCTTCGCAGCTCAGCGCGAGCGCTGCTACTCACCGGCGCAGAGCCCGCAATGCTGCTGGAAGAACTCGACGCCGTGGCTGAGCTGATCCCGGATGCGTTCTGCACCACAGTTTTTCTGGCGGTCCTCGATACCGAGTCCGGCGAATTCTTCTACAGCTGCGCCGGTCATCTGCCTGCTGTGCTGGCAGCACCGCAGTCTGCGCCTACTCTGCTCATTGACGCCCGTTCCGTGCCGTTAGCGGTGCAACGCAAGGAATCTCGACCGCAATCGTCGGTGGTCCTGCCGCCCGGGTCGATACTGATGCTCTACACCGATGGCCTGGTCGAGCGGCGCGACGTATCGCTCGACGACGGGATCGCGCACCTCAGCGCGACGGTGGCAAACGCAATGAACCTCGCCGTCGACGCCGTGGCCGATGCGGCGCTCAGCGAAATGGCGCCCGCGGACGGGTACGACGACGACATCGCCATCGTCGTCTATCGGCGACCCTATGCGCCACTGGTGATCGAAGAAGTCGTGACGGCCGACGAATTGAGCGACATCCGGCACCAACTCGCTGCGTGGATGCAGGCCGCCGCTGTTCCCGACGAACGGGTCGCCGACATCGTGCTGGCGGTCAACGAGGCCTGCGCCAACAGCATCGAGCACGGCTACCGGGGCCGCAAACCCGGCAAGGTTCGTATCGAGGGCGAAAACGACGGCGCCCGAGTGTATGTCAAGATCATTGACAATGGCTCGTGGAAACCGGCACCCGCCGATCCCGGAGTCCGCGGAAGAGGGTTGTTGCTGATTCGCGCGGTGAGCGACTGGCTCGAGATGGACTGCACCCCATCGGGAACCACGGTGGACATGAGCTTCCGACCTACCGTGCGTGACTACGGCAGCACGGTGTGCATGAGCATCACGTCGTATGCCGACCATAGCGAGAGATTGAAGTACAAGTCCTTGCCCGTCGACCAAGGATGGATCATCGGCGCGTATATCCCGCCGGGCATCGAGAATGACGACACCAGTGGCTGTTCGGGACTCCATGGCCCTTCCGGTGACGGCGCGGTCCGCGCCACCACATCGTTGCTGCCGCCGTTGGTGTAGAGCACTAGGTATTGCTTGAGATAATCGTTGTACTGCGCGGACATTTCGCCCACCGGCCCGGGGAAAATCGGCGTCGCCGCGCTCGGGTCCATCGGAACCCAACCCTTACCCTCACCGTTCCAGTACTGGTATTTGGCCAGATCCGGCACGGCCTTCGGTGGGACTCGGGACAGAAACGCCGGACCGCCGCGCCCCGAGGGGGTCCCGAAGGAATAGAGGTAACCGTCCCGACCTTGCATGAAGGCGCCCATCTGGAAGTTCTCATTACCCGGAAAGTACCGGCCGCCTGGCACGGTCTCCGCTGAGGCCAGGCGGATGGTGCCGGGGAAAATCCCCCAAGACTGGCCATTGTCAACGGATCTCGCGATTCCCGAGTAGTTCGTCGACCATTCGCCGTCACGGCCCCAGTTCTTGATGGACATGAAGTTCATGTATTGCGTTCGGCCAAGCGACATCGCGGAGGTCGGAATGATTCCGGTCTCGTGGCATGCCTTGTGGATGCTGTTGAGGACTTGTTTGGAAAGGCCCGGCGCCCATACCGGTGAGCCGGAGTATGGGTTGTTCGGTACTCCGTCCGGCACGTGCAGCCCGTGCGAGAGATCACGGTCCTGGCTGCGGAAGAGAACGTTGTATCGCCACTGCTGGCCCCGCACGCGCAATACCCGAAGGTGTCACCGAAGGCCATCAAGACCTGAGGGTTCCCGGGATCGCCATTGTCCCAGGGAATCCCGAGGTCTGTGCCGGAGATACCGAACCGTTCGAGGGTGTGGTTTGGGCTATTCGGTCCGGTCACGTATTCGACGAGCGAGGTCGGGGCCCCCGCGACCCCGGCAGGAGGAGGCGGTGGCACCGGCTTGGCCTCCGGCGCTATCTGGTCAGCATTCGGGGACGGGTGTTGGCCGCCGCGGGTGGACCGGGCGCGGGCGTCACCGCTGCCTGGAGTTGCGCGGGCTTTTGTAGGGGTATCGGTTTGAACAGGGAGGAGATCAGCGGACCCAATTTGGGTAGCGGCGCGTTCTCGTTCGTACCCCGAGGCCTGCGACCAGTCGGTGGCGCGACCGGCGCGGGCGAGGGAATGTTCGGCATCGCCGCAGGAGGCGGGACGTTCGCTTCGGGCGCTGAACACGGCAGGGCGGCCGCCGTTGGCGCGAAGCCCACCGGCAAGACGAGGCCGATAGCGGTCGCCGACGCCACCGATATTGAAACGATTCGACGGATCGCCGCCATATCCCACCTTTCCAAGGGCGATCCGTCGCATTGACGTCCGCAGTTGGCCTATGTGACGATAGTGGCGAATGTGGCTGATGTGGCTGCCTGAGTTTTCAATAGGTATGCATCCGTGACCGTGTCGCAACCCACCAAGGAAGTGGCCGGGGCCCGCGCGCTGGCATGCTTGATCGCCTCATAGTTAGATCAGTTTCTATGGTTCGTGAAGCCTTCGTCCATGACGCTGTTGTCGCGATGCGGCCTGGCGGCAGTCCTGAGGCTCTCGGTGGCGCAATCACGATGGCGCTGTGCGGGCATTGGGACCATCAACCTCCATGCCCACTCGCGCCGCACTATGTCGCGAGCTTCCCAGCAGGTGAAACCGTCACGCTGCGGGTGCTTTTCGCTACCGAACCGGCGAACGAGCAGCGCGTCCGTTCTCTCATCGGCGAGGCGCTCGCCGCAGGGCAGTTGACTGGCCCCGACGGCCGAGTCGTTACCTGGCAGCTACGATCTGCATCCCCAGGGCGTATCCGCCCAGACGAAGAGGACCACGCCGCCCAGCTGATTGCACACTGAGGCGACGAAAGCACCGGCTGCCGGTACCCAATCCGCTCAGTAGTTGTTGCAGGTGGCGGCGATCCCTTGGATAAGTCCAAAGTACTGCTGAGCCCTTGGCGAGCCCTGCATCTGCTGAGCCATCGCCAAACGTTGACTCGGCGGCGAGGCGAGAAACTGACGCAAAGCGGACTGCGCCATGGGCGATGAGTTAAATTGCGCGGCAGCTGCCGGATTTTGCGCGTTGAGCGCCGCGATCACCTGCGGGTAACTGCAGGTTGTGTTGATGATCGGACCCAGATCAGGATCGGCGGACGCGACCCCGGCCCCAAAGGTCACCGACAATGCCAGACCGGCAACCGCGACCGCCGGTCTGATCAACGACAGTTTGACCATTTGTGGTCTCCTTCCAAAAGAATGCACCGAGGCAGTTCCGCCGGCAAGAATGATATCTCGCATCCAAGCCCTAACATCGAGAGCACGACTATCCGCCAGCCGCGGAAGCCGACCGTGGAGCCAGCGCAAGGGGTGTGCGGCCAGATCACCTGGCGTCGAACTGCTTCGACTTTCCCGACCACAGTCGTTCTATAGAACCGACCTCTTCCACACCGACCTCCGACTCCGGCCCGCCGTGCCGGTGGAGCACATCGATCAGTTCCTTCCGCAGACGCTGGAGGTCGGATGAGCCGTCGGTCACCACGGACACGTCGACACCACCTTGCGTCTTGCCCACGAAGAAGTTGACGACGCCGGGCGTGGCAAGGACGGTCCGCTCGATGGCCGCCCGGGGCACCACAGCGCCGCTTTCGTACTCGAAAGCTCCGTCGATCCGACCGTTGACCGATGTGATGCGGCGATGAGCACAACCGCACGGACAGGGCTCGTCGGACATCGTCACCGCGTCTACCAGGTCGTAGCGGATCAGCGGCTGCGCCAGGTTGAACAAGTTGGTCAACAGCAGCCGTTCCGCAGGTTGCCCGTAAGGGACGACGTTGCCATCGGCATCCGCCGGCTCGAGAATGACCAGATCGTCCGCGACGTGCATGCCTTCGCCAACGCCGCACGGAAAGGCATAGGTCCCCTCTGAGCAGCCCCAGAACTCCGAAGTCTCGATCCCCCACGCGGACCGAACCGCCTCCCGGACGGGCGGGGTGCAGACCTCGCCCGCGCGCTGACCCATGTCGGTTTGATGGTGAGTCGTCCT
>CAWDVY010000031.1:0-3976 GCA_963805675.1 uncultured Actinomycetota bacterium | reverse complement strand
GCTTGCCGCGTATTTCCGCGATCTCGTGTCGGCGTCCATCCTGGAAGACAACCCTCACCCCAATGGTGAAGTCGGCTGCGAGTCCGACCGTTCCGACCGCCTTCGAGAACCCCACTGGTGACGAACTGCCATACACTTTGGCCACATCGGGCCGCGAAACAGTTAGCTCGCAGCGCGCAACCACGCTTTGCTCGTGGACGAACTCCACCTCGGCTACGGGCGCCTTGCTTACGACCCAGCCGTAGACCTCGAACGCGTATCCGTCGACCGGACCCGTCCGCGGGTAGTCGAGGGAAGCAGCGGTGATCAGGTCATCGCTGGGGCACAGGGTGACCCCGGATATCTCCACCGCCATGCGGCGATCCCGTCCCTCCTCGCCGAGGGCGCCGCTACATCCACGGCGATGCGCTCGTCGGCAACACCATTCGCCCGCGTCCCCTGCCGCTGCAGCGCGGTCTGCGACACCAGCTTCTCCAGTGTCCAGGTGTTCCTGGCATGACACCATCTCAGGAATCCTGGTGTCAAGACAAGAAGCCGGCGTCAATCGGAAAGGCGGCAAGCGCCGCGCGTCCCTCGTCCGCCTCGATGCGGAATTCCAAGAGGTGATCGGAACCGTCGCTCGCGCGGGTGCCCGGGCCGCGCAGATCGCCGAATGGCCCAGCGCGGTCGACCACCAGCGCGTAGAAGGACCGGTCACCGAACCCGGGATTATCTCGGGTGTGTGGCGGGTGAAGCCATGATCGCGCAGCAGCGCCCAGATCTACTCCGCGGTGCCACGGTCGCCCAGCGCAACGAGATAGCCGCCCGCCGGCCAAGCCGAGGTCGCACTGAATCACCAACCCACACACTGGGCCCTCCAGCAGGGCAGCCCGGCAGGCCACCCCAGCGCGATCAGTGTGGTGTCGGTCGACATCGGCTAGATGACCTCCGGCAGAGTCGTGCATTTTAGGCTCCCGAACGGTAGCACCCGTCGGCCATGAAGAAGCGGCGTTGGCGAACAGTGCAGGTCCCGCCGGTCAACAGCTTCCCATAGCGCCTCCAGGGTGCTCTGATCCGACGAGTGGTCGTCGACGATCACCCTTCCCAGTCGGCGTAGGTCTGGCGTTGCAACGAGCGCCACGTCCGCAACAGTCGGTCCTTGCCGGTGTTCTAGGTCGGGGTATAGACGCTTACTTTGCGAACCGCTTGCTGGCCTTCGTATTCCGGCAGCACCGCGCCCAGGAAACAATTCAGGATGTCGATGCCACGCAGGTCGGCGGCGCGGTCCATGTGAATCCACTTGCGGCAGATGTAGTAAGGCGCCGCAAGTGGATTCGTGAAGCTGGGCATGTCGCCGATCGTGACGATGCACTGCGGATCGAGCAGTTTGAGAATCCGGTTCAGATCGAGATCGTTTTCGAATAGCGCGAACGCAAACGTATCCGCTTCAAACGATGGCGCCGGGTGCGAGCGCAATTGCTCGGCGCTCGGCAGCTGGTCCCTGGATGTGACGCCGAAGATCGCAACCTTCGGAAGACCAGGATTGCGCATGTCCTCCCTTAGCCCTGGCAGGTCCTCGATAGTCGGCCCCTCGCAGGCCACGGGGCGACGGGTGTCGCCGTTGGGCAGCGTACTCGGCCGGAGTCGGGTAGCGCAGCGAAAATCCATCTGCTGCTCCTGCCAGGTTGAGATGCGGCTCTGGGACTTTCAGACTCCGGTGACGCACGATCTCGTCGAGCGTCTCCTGGACAACGTGTGCCACGTTCTAAGTCCACGGTCTGGCAGATCGCCGGGCGGGCGGTCACCCGGTCAGACACGGCCTGATCGTGACGGGCTATCCCGCGTGGTAGCAGGAGGCCCGATCATCAGGCGCGCCACGATTTACTCAGATGAAGTTCGACCGGCCTGGGTCGCTGATCGTTACGGAAGGCGTTGCTCGCCCGACGATATTGCATCGTCAATCCAGTCGACCGGAGCTTCCCGCGCGCAGCTTAACCTCGCTGGTTGACCCCAGCGAGTCTCCATCCGTATGCGGCCGTGCCTGAAGCGTTGGCTCGCGCGCTCGGTCGTCTGCTTCGAATATCTACAGTGTTGCCGCAACAACACTTTAGGCGAGCCTGGGTCCGGCTTAGGGCAACCTCGCACCCGGTGCACTCCCGCGGGCGTCGCCTGGCGGAGCGACTCCGACTCTCAACACATGACCCGAAGACCGCGCATACCACACACCAAAGCTATTCAGCAACCCCCTGCTACTGCCTAAAACCGGAGCGGGGCAAAACAGGCCTTGACCAGGTTCAACACCGCGATTCTTCGGATCATCAGAAAATCTTTCTGATTTTTTGAAGATTTCCCTTGCCTGAGTGCGTCAAAGGGTTACCTTAACGAGACCTGAGAAGATCTAAGTCGGACGAGGTGGGGCATGGCTTGTTGGAGTCATCAGTCGCGGAACGCAAAAGCGCTCCGTTGCTGTCAGACCAACGGTCTCGCCGGCATTGCTTACTCGTTCATGATGACCGCAATCACCCCAGTGAACATTGCATATGCATACGAACTAACTAATTTCTCTTCTGCAGGGGGCCCGCAGACGCTTCCGGATTGCCGCAGTTTGTGCGCAAGCCGACGCGTAAATGGACTCCAGCGCAGCCTAAGCACAGCCTAAGAAAACACGCGAAGTCCACAGGAACGGCCCAGGGGAAGGCAAAAACGATGGCAAATCGGCGTTCGAAGAAGCAAGACCGTCAATCGCGTAGAGACGACGGGCACCGCACGGCTCGTTTCCTCGGCCTCAGCGCTGCGGCCAGCACGTTCATAACCTTCAGCCTCTCGCCGCTGATCACCATGCCGGTGGCAAAGGCTGACGGCGAAGACATCATCATCGATCAGATCATCAATTCCCTCTCCGCCGTGGACCCCACGGCGGCTGTGGACATGAGTAGCTGGCTCTCCAGCCTCGACGCCGCATTGCAGGGTGCGGTGAACTTTGACCCGTCGAGTTTGGCCGGCACGCTGCCCGACATCGACTCCGCGTTGTCCGCAGCGTCAACCGCCGACCCGATGCGGCGGCTGCGGCGGCCGATCCGGCGGCCTCGTCATCGCTTACCAGCTGTACGAGACTTTCATCTACGACCCGTCGCACGCCTTTGACCAACGGTGGATCGATGGCACGACCTTCTTGGGCGGTCTCACGGTTGCGTACGACGATTTCATCAACCAGTTCGCTCCGGCCGGAGAGATGTTCATCGGCAACGGCGCCAATGGCGTGGGCGACGGAACGTTGGCCCAGGCCGACGGCGGTGCCGGCGGGTTGTTCTTCGGCGATGGCGGCAATGGCGCTACCGATGCTGCCGGGCAGGGCGGTTCCGGGGGCGCCGCATGGGACGGCAACGGCGGCGCGGGTGGTGACGGGCTCGACGGCGGGTCTGGCGGCGCTGGCGGCGACACCCAGTACGGCATCGCCGGTAACGGCGGCGATGCCCTAGGCGTCCCCACGACATTCGGCTATGCCGGCGGCAGCGGCGGCGCGGGTGGCGACGTGACCGGATGGTTCTTCGGCAACGGCGGTCACGGCGGGTACGGCGGGGCTGGCGCCGTCGGCGCCCCCGGAATCGACAACAGTGCTAACCCGGGCGTTCCTGGCGGCGGTGGGTACGCCGGCGGCGCCGGCGGCGCCGGCGGCGCCGGCGGCAGCGGCGCGTTCCTGATCGGCAACGGCGGTGACGGCGGCAGCGGCGGCGCCGGCGGTGCCGGCGGCGCCGGCGGCGGCGGTGGCTTCGGCGGCGCCCCCGGCGGGCTCGGCGGGTCCGGCGGGCTCGGCGGGTCCGGCGGGCTCGGCGGCCACGGCGGGATCTTCGGCCACGATGGCCTGAATGGGCTGAATGGCCCGACTGGCCCGACCGGCCCGACCGGCCCGACGGGCCCCTCCGGCTGACCTATCCGCACCTATCCACAAGATTCGACCGGCCCGCAGCGGCCGGTCGAATCTTGTGGATAGGTGCGG
>CAWDVY010000030.1:0-61914 GCA_963805675.1 uncultured Actinomycetota bacterium | reverse complement strand
GCGCCGACGAGCTTTCGGTTCTAAAAGAGGTGCCGGCACGGACAATGGCGACTGGCTCCTGTGGCGTTTCCTACCCCGACCAAATCCCCTCAGTGGTGCTGACCAGCTGGGATAGGTCCGGTGTCCGGATGGCCGGTGGCATTGTGAACTTGCTGTGCTAAAGGAATCCCAGGCTGCGCCGACCGGCCCCGACCGAAGGTGTGGGGTCGGTCTGAAGCGTCGTGGACAGCAGCTCGTAGTAGACGTCCCGGAAGTCGGTGGTGGGCTTTGAGATCGCCGTTGTCGAGGTCGGTGAGGCTGGGTTCCTCGCCGTAGAAGCCGCCCTTGACCGGCGCTCCGGCGACGAACACCGGGCCGGCGGTGCCGTGATCGGTGCCCTGCGAGGCGTTGGCCTTTACCCGTCGCCCGAACTCCGAATACGCCAGCAGCACAACATTTTTCCCGTACCGGTCGCCGGCCATCTGCTGAAGGAATGGCGTCACGGCTTCGTCGAAGGTCTGCAGCAGGCGCTGCTGGGTCCCGCGTTCGTCGGCGTGCGTGTCGAATCCGCCCAGCTGTACCGCGTAGACCCGGGTGGGCACCGCCGCCTTAACCGCCGCCGCCACCATGCTCAGCTGGCCGGCCAGTGAGTTGTGTTTTTCGCCCTTCTCGCCGGACGGCTTTATCGGGCCGAACGCTCGTGTCGGTGGTGCGAGTGGCGCGATAGGCGTCACAGACCGCCGCCATCGCCGGCGTGTCGTTGGGGTCGTCGGCGCCAAGCGCGTCCATCGTCGTCGCGAACCTGTCCGCCGACTCTGGCTTCTCGGACGGTGAAAGCGCTGCAGCCGTGCACTTTTCACCAACGGCGAGCGGCGGCAGGACCGAACCGATATTGACCGCACGCAGCGGGTCGTTGCCGGTGGCATCCAGCCAGCGGCCGATCCACCCGGTCGGGACGGGCTCGGCCGGCGAAGCGGTCTGCCAGATGTCCATCGACCGGAAGTGACTGTGGTCGGGCTGCGGATAGCCCACGCCGCGCACAATCGCCAGCTTCCGGTTGTTCCATTGCTGAGCCAGGCCTTTGAGTGCCGGATTCAGTCCGAGCTGGCCATCCAAGGCCAGCACATCGCCTGGCGCGTAGGCCAGTTCGGGCCGAGCGTCGTGATAAGCGTTGTCGGCGTAGGGGATCACGGTGTTGATGCCGTCGTTGCCGCCGTAGAGCGTGAGAATCACCAGCACGCCGCTGCCCTCGGCCAGCGGCCGCTGCTTGGCCTCCCGCATCAGGTCGGGCCAGCTGACAGCGCAGCGCACCCGACGCCAGACCGGCCGCGCCGAGGCCGGCGCTGGCGATCAGAAACTTGCGGCGACTCAGATCAGGCATCGGCACTCGCTAAGACGTCAGGTATTCGGGCGTGTTGACGGCGGCGGCGACCAGCTGAACCGGATTGCGCACCAACGGCTTTAGGGCCGCGACGGTCCGGTCCGACCATGCTCCGACCCCGATCAGGTAGCCGACGGCGTCGATCCGGTCGTCGGCAGCGGTGTCTTCGACAAGCGGACAGGTCGCCGGCGCGCGCCAATTGGCTCGCGGCGCGCATCCGCACGTCGGCGCTGGCAGTCGACATCCAGACCCGGCCGTGCGGCCACCCGCCGACGTCCGGCGGGTAAAACGGTCGCTGCCCCAGCGCGTGCAGTGTGGAGTCCACCATCTTCAGCCGTGCCGGGGTGTCGACGGGAACGCCGAACGTGCGAATCACCCCGACGAGCCACTCGACCGGCGTGTTGACGATGGCCGCCCGGCTGCCGATGAATTCGTCGTCGGTGAGGATCGCGTGCGTCAACGCCCGCAGATTGCGGCTGCGGGCCGTAGGCGGTAACCAAGCGGTCGAGTGCCTGCGGCGACGGCGGCGTGTCAGACGCCAGCTGCTGCCACAGTCGTCCGGCGACGTATTGCGGCGATTTCGGCTGCGCCAGCACGATGTCGCAGAATCCCGTCCGCGTCGAAATTCCGGGTGACCCCGAATATCGTTTTGGCCGTGTGGTCGTGGCGCCTGGGCACCATCGATGTCTCGCCGCCGGGCTCGAATGACCCACCCGGTCAGTGCGCGGGCACCTTGGCGCACATCGTCTTCGGTGTAGCCGTTGCCGTGCCCGAGCGCGAACAGCTCCATGAACTCCCGTGCCAGGTTCTCGTTGGGTGCCTTGGCGGTGTTGGTCTGAGCGTCCAGCCAGCGCAGCATCGCGGCGTCGGTCAACATGGCGTAGGCGAGCGTGCGGAAATCGCCGAGCGACAGGCTGCGCAGTTTCTGGTTCTGCGCCGCCATATACGCGGCGACCCGTACCTTCTCGGCGGAGGTGGCAAAGTGGTTGTGCCACAACAGCGTCAGCTTTTCGTGAATGGGCTGCTGGACGGCGACCATGCGGCGCAACCACCAGTCCGACAGCTCGGTCATTGTCCGCTGACGCTGGTGGTTGAACTCCTTGCGGTCTGCCACCGACGCCCCTTTTCCGGGGCCGCGCAGGGTGGGCAGCGTCGGCATCGGTGTTGCCACTGCGCCTGGGTCCGCATCGGGATCCGCGCCGAGGGCGGCGTCGACGTACTTCGACCAATCTTTGGCAGCCACGGCGTCGACCTGCCGGCCGGTCACTCCGAACCCGGCCCGGCGTAGGACGCGAGCGGTAGTGATCCACCCATCCGACTGGCCGGCCATGTCCTAACTGTGCCCGACTTTTCTTGCGATTTGCTTGCGGCCCTGCTTACAAGTCGATCTCGCTTGGCTGAGGATTTGCTGAAACTCTGCAGCGCGCAGCTGTGGATAGCGGGATTCGCGTCCCGCGGCCGCGTGCAACTGTGCTCGGTATCAGGCGAACCATTCGTTGGCAGCGAGGCATTGGCGCGTGGGCTACCTGAGTCGCCACCAGTTGCGGACTCAGTACCGAGCCGTCTTGCCGAACGTCTACCTGCCGAAACAGACACAGCCGTCCCTGGGGCAGCGTATTGCCGCGGCGTGGCTGTGGTCGGACCGGCGGGGCACCATCGCTGGAAACGCAGCCGCCGCGCTGCACGGCGCCAAGTGGATCGATGACAATGTTACCAGTCGAGCTGATACACGCAAATCCGCGTGCGCCTCACGGTGTGCTGACCCGCCGCGACGTATTGCTCGAGGGTGAGGTGCAGACTCTGGCTGGTCGTGCAGTCACCACACCCGAACGCACTGCCTTCGACATCGGGCGGCGTGCGTTGCCCCGCAGCGCAGTGGCCCGACTCGATGCACTCGCTCGCGCAACCGGTTTCAAGGTCGATAGCGTGCTGGGCATCGCCGCGTGCCACCGCGGAGCGCGTGGTCTCCGCCAAGCTGGAAACCGTGCTTGAGCTCGTCGACCCGGGCGCGCAATCACCGCGGGAGAGTTATCTGCGGCTGCTTCTCATCGAGGCCGGTCTGCCCCGGCCGCACACCCAGATTCCGGTATTCGGCGTGGACGGTCTTCCGATCGCTTACCTCGATATGGGCTGGCCAGATCTCATGGTCGCCGTCGAATACGACGGTGACCACCATCGGGTCGACCGACAGCAGTACCTCAAAGACATTCGCCGGCTGGAGCTCCTGGAGCGGCTGGGGTGGCTCATCATCCGGGTGGTCGCCGAAGACCGGCCCGCCGAAATCCTGCGACGGGTGCGGTGTGCGTTGGAAGCGCGACGTTCGAGTGTGCAATGACGGTTTCGAGTGTGCGGCCAGGGCGCCTCGCCCGCCGAAACGCCGCCGACGATGCACAGTCGACGCCCACGACGCACACTCGATGAAGCAAAGGAAAGCCCAAAGTCAGAAGGTGCTGCCGGGCCGCACCCGGTTGGCCAAATCGACCAGCGTGTAGCGGTGCGCCTGGGTAGGCGCCACCCGGGCCAGCCCGCGCAGCGAGGCCTCGACGCCAAGGCGCAGCCCATGCTCGGTGAACGGAAAACCGAGGATGTGGTTGGTGCTGGCCTCGTGGTCTCCTAACCAATCCAGCGCTCCGCCGAGCACCAGGGCGCGGATCTGCAGTACCCGCGGTTCGGTCGGCGGCAGAGCCTCCACCCGCCGCGCAGCGTCGCGAATCTGTTCTTCGGTGATCTCGCTCGCCGACCGGCCGGACAGCAGCGTCACCGCGCTGGTCAGCCGTGCGGTGGTGAAATGCCTTGACGTGGCCGGGACTTCGTCGAGAGTGCGTACCGCGCCGGCCCGATCTCCTTCGACCGACTGCGCCCTGGCCAAACCGAAGGCCGCCGAGATCACCCCGTCGTCGGTGTTCCACACCGCCTCGTAGTACTTGTGTTCGTCTGAGCTGCCGGCCAATTCGGCCGTCGCGGCCAGCGCCATCTTGGGCGCCAACTCGCCGGGAAAGGTGTCCAGCACCTCGCTGAAATGCTTGCTCGCCGAGTCGTAATCGCCGGTGAGCAGTTCTGAGACCGCGCGATACCACACCAGCCGCCATCGCCAACCGACCCGCTCGGCCAGGTCGTCGAGTTTGCGGTTGGCCTTGGCGACATCGCCGAGGTCGAGTAACGCCCGCACCTCCATCAGCGGCAGCTCGACAGACTCCGACAAGTCGATGTCCTCGGAATCCATTGCGCCGTGGCGGAATGCGCGCAGCGAATCCAGTGTCTGCACCGGTTGAGACAACACGGTCGCCTGCAGCAGCGGCGCGGCGACGTCGGCGGGATCGACCAACGGCACCTGCAGCGCGGTGACGATCTCCTTGGCGGTCAGCTTCTCCGAATGCACCGCGCCGTCCAGGTATACGTCGGTGTGGGCGACCAACAGGTCTTCCCCGAACGTCGAGCGACTGCGGGAGAAGATCGTCGACAAGCCCGGCCGTCGCACACCGGTGTCCTGTGCGACCACCTCACGCAGCACACCGGACAGCTGCCCGGACATTTCCTCGGCGCTGGCGAATCGCCGCCGCGGATCCGGATCGATCGCGCGCCGCAGCAATCGGCCGAATGAGTCGTATTTGACGAGTACCGGGTCGTCTTCGGGAAGCCCGTCGACGTAACGGCCGCCGCGAGCGCGCAGTTGCAACGTCAGAGCCGCCAGCGTGCGACCGACGGTATAGGTGTCGCTGGCCACCGTCGGACCGGTCCGCACGATCTCGGGTGCCTGGTAACCCGGTGTGCCGTAGAGGTAGCCGAACGAGTTGATCCGCGAGACGGCTCCCAGGTCGATCAGCTTGAGCTGCTCTTCGGTGAGCATGATGTTTTCCGGCTTCAGGTCGTTGTAGACCAAACCGATGGAATGCAAATAGCTCAGTGCCGGAAGGATTTCCATCACGTAGGCGATAGCTTCGGCGACGGGCAGCCGGTCGCCCTTGCGACGTTTGAGCGACTGCCCACCGACATACTCCATGATGATGTAACCGACGGGTTCGCCATGCCGGTCGGTGTGCTCGACGAAGTTGAAGATCTGCACGATCGACGGGTGCACCACCTCGGCGAGAAAGCGCCGCTCGGCCATTGCGATCGCTTGGGCTTCGGCGTCGCCGGAATGCACCAAACCTTTGAGCACCACTGGGCGATCGTTGACGTTGCGGTCGAGTGCCAGGTACACCCAGCCCAGGCCGCCGTGCGCGATACAGCCCTTGATCACGTACTGGCCGGCCACGACGTCACCCGGATTCAGTTGTGGCAGGAACGAATACGGGCTTCCGCAATGCGGGCACCAGCCCTCCGACAGCGCATTGCCGTCCTTGCTGGATCGCCCGACCGGTTGTCCGCAGTTCCAGCAGAACCGTTTAGATTCCGGCACAACCGGATTGGGCATCAAGGCTTCGAGCGGATCGATGTCGGGCACCCGCGGAATCTCGACCAGACCGCCGCCCAACCGCCGCACCGGGGCCCGCGGTGCCGGCTTCACCCGTTCCTGCGGCTCGGTGTCGACGATGTGCACCGGGTGTGCCATCGTCGTCATCGTCGAAGTCGGGCCGGAAGATCGCCTGAGTAGCCACCGGGCGGCTCTGTGCGGACGAGTCCACCATCGCATCGGCGGGCTGGGTGCCCGGACCGACTTCGCTGTCGAGTCCGCCGCCGTCAGCGTCGTGGCGTTCCGGATCCACCGGTTGCTCGGCCATCAGTCCGAATACCTCGGGCTCGGTGGGGCCGGCGCCGGACCGAGCACCGTTAACCACTTGCGGTACAAGGTGTTCCAGGTCCCGTCGCGGCGGATGCGCTCCAGCGTGCCATTGACGAACCGCACCAACCCGGTGTTGTCCAGCTTGACCCCGATGCCGTAGGGCTGTGTACCCATGTTGGGTCCGACGAGGTGCAGGTAGGGGTCCTGGGAAACCAGTCCGGCCAGGATGGAGTCGTCGGTGCTGACCGCATCGACTTGCCGCTGCTGCAGCGTCACCAGGCAGTCGGCCCAGTTCACCACCTCGACCACGATCGGCGGTGGCGCGATCTCGCGGATCCGGTGCAGCGACGTGGTGCCCTTGGCCACGCAGACCCGTTTGCCGGAAAGGTCGGCCGGTTTGGTGATCGGGGAGTCGCGCGAGGCCAGGATGCGCTGGGCGGCATCGAGGTAGACGGTGGAGAAGTTGACTTGCTTGCGCCGTTCACAGGTGATGGTCATCGTCTTGGCGACGATGTCGACCTCCGCCTTCTGCAGGGCGGTGATCCGCTCGTCGGACGACAGGATTCGATACTCGACTTGCGACGGGTTACCGAAGATGTCACGTGCCACCTCGCCGGCGATGTCGACGTCGAAGCCGACGATTTCACCGGTGATCGGGTCCCGGAAGCTGAACAGGTTGCTTCCGATGTCCAGGCCGACGATCAGCCTGCCGCGGGCACGGATGTTGGCCACCGCGGCATCGGCGTCGGCCGGGTTGTCGAACGGGCGCAGGCTGGCTGTGGGATTGCAGTCGTCGGCGGTCTTGTCCGGCGGCAGTGGCGGCTGCGGCGGCATTTCCTGCATACCGGCCGGGGTGGGCGGCGGCAGCGTCGGCGCCGGCGCCACGACCATGGCACCCGACTGGCTGCACCCGGCCAATACCGTGGCCGCCGCCAGGGCGGCGCACAGGGTCCGGGGCGGCCGCGTCCTCATCGGTACTCGCTGAGCCGGGGCCACAACCCAAGAGCGACCGCGAGGGCCGCGCCCAGGCTGAGCACGATGCCGCCCACCGTGGCGCCAGAGAGTCCGCGACGCGCGTTGAGGATGTCGTCGCGCAGTTCGTTGCGACTCTGGTCCATCACCTTCACCAGCGCGTGGTCGAGTTTGTCGAACGCGGGCGTGGAGTCGTCCTTGCCATTGCCCAGTGCCACCTGGGTGGCGGCCCGATAATTACCGACGGAGATGTAGGAGTTGATTCGGTCGTCCGCACGCCGCCATTGGGCCAACAGTTGAGCGGCGCCCTGCAAGTCGCCCTTGTCGACGGCGTCGCCGCGTGAGAGGTAATCGTCGAGCTGTTTGTGCATGGCGTCGATGCGTTCGTAGAAGGACTGCTTGCGGACTTCTTCGTCCCCGCGCCGGATCAGTGACAGCGTCTCGTCGGCACGTGCCTGCTGCGCACTGATGGACATGTTCGTGATGGTCTTCAGTGACTCTGCCGCAGTGTTTTTGGCGCTTCGGCTGCCGCTGGTGGAAATCGCGAGTGCGGTTCCCACCCATACCACCATAACGAGAATTGCGAGCCCGCCGGCGACGAGACCAGGGTTGATCCGCCGTTTGGTTCGATGGGCCAGCCAGCGGTGGGAAAACGCGCCGAAGATCGCCGTGGCGAGGACGACGAGGATCACCGGCGCCGGGATTTGCGTCGATGCGGTCGTTTCGTCGTCCACCCGTTCCGACGTCTGGCGATAAAGCTGCTGCGCGTCGGGCAGGATGATCGACTGCATCAGCGAGGACGCCTCGGACAGATACGACGACCCGACCGGGTTGCCGGCCCGGTTGTTGGTCCGTGCGATCTCAATCAGCCCGGTGTACACCGCCAGCTCAGCGTTGATCCGCCCGAGCAGCTGCACCAGCGGCTCGTCGGTCAAACCGCTCGACGCCCTGGTCACCGCCACCGCCGCGTCGGTGATCGCCTGCTCGTAGCGCTGCCGGACGGCGCGCGGCTCGGCCTGGGCGATGAAGGCGGTCGCGGCCGCCGCGTCGGCGACCGACAGCGTGGTGTAGAGCCGTCCGGCCGCGAACGCCAACGGCTCGGTGTGGCTCAACACGGTGGTCAGCGCATGCTGTCGCTGATTGATCGTGCTGGAGGTGGCGAATGCGCTGAGCCCGCCGAGGATTGCCAGGACGAGACCGATGGACAGGATGCGGCCCGGCGTCGTCGCGACGAACCACCAGCGGGGGTGGGCCGGTTCAATCGGCGACCGCGAACCCAGCGGCTCGGTCGACGGGTGAGCCAACTCAACGGTCACGTCTGTTCGGACCTCATCTTTCGGGCGTGCTTGTCACGAACTGTATAAGCGAATTCTAAGAGCTAGTTCCCAAGATACGGGGACGCGCCGATGATTACGCGACTCAGTTGGCCGTGTTCTCCGAAGGCCGCTTCGCAGCCCGCATCCTCGCCGGGGGTGCTTATCCTGAACGCGTGCGCGGCGACGGTGACGGATGGGTGGTGTCCGACACCGGCAACCATTATTGGGGCCGGCACGGCGCGGCTGGCCTGTTGCTGCGAGCGCCGCGGCCCGACGGTACGCCGGCGGTGTTGTTGCAACACCGGGCGCCGTGGAGTCATCAGGGCGGAACGTGGGGTCTGCCGGGCGGTGCCCGCGACAGCCATGAGACCCCCGAGCAGGCCGCCGTTCGCGAAGCCCACGAGGAGGCCGGCCTGCCCGGCGAGCGGGTTGTGGTGCGGGCAACCGTGATCACCGCTGAGATTTTCGGGGCCGGCGGCACGCACTGGACGTACACCACCGTCGTCGCCGATGCGGGCGAACTGCTGCAGACCGTGCCTAACCACGAGAGCGCCGAGATGCGCTGGGTCGGCGAGGACGAGGTGGCCGAACTGCCGCTGCACCCCGGGTTCGCGGCCAGTTGGCACCGGCTGCGCACCGTCCTGGAGATCGTGCCGTGGAGTCCCGGCGATCAGCCGCGGGGCAATCTGGCACGCACGGTCGAGATTGAGGACGGCGGCCTCGTATTGCACATCGTGGGCCTACCTGATTAGGCAAGTGCCGAACTGAGTTGCTCGGCTGCGGCCCGCGGATCCTCCGCGCCGGTGATCGCGCGCACTACGACGATTCGCCGTGCGCCTGCGTCGAGCACATCGGGCAGCCGGTCCGCGTCGATACCACCGATGGCGAACCACGGTTTGTCGCACACCAGCTCGGCAGTGGACCGCACCAGCGGCAGACCCGGCGCCGCTCTTCCGGGTTTCGTGGGAGTCGGCCAACACGGCCCGACGCAGAAATAGTCGACGTCCTCGGTGATCGCCGACGCGACCTGCTGACGGTCGTGGGTGGACCGGCCGATCAGCGTGTCCCGGCCGACGATGTCGCGCGCCACCCTCAGCGGCAGGTCATCTTGGCCCAGGTGCAGCACGGCGGCGCCGGCGGCGCGGGCGATGTCGGCGCGGTCGTTGACGGCCAGCAGGGCGCCATGTCGGCGCGCGGCATCGGCGAGTACTTCCAGAGCTGCCAGTTCGTCGCGCGCATCCAGGGGGCCCAGCCGTTGCTCACCCGGCGAGCCCTTGTCGCGCAGCTGAATGATGTCCACCCCGCCAGCCAGGGCGGCATCGGCGAATTCGGCCAGATCGCCGCGATCGCGACGCGCATCGGTGCACAGATACAGCCGTGCACTCGCCAGCCGAGTGGAGGTTTGGTGCACATCGCGACGCTAGCGGCTAGCGTGGGAAGCCGACACGGGAGTCCCGGGACATGTGCGGGGCTGAGAGTGGGCACACCAACCTTGCCCTGACCGTCACACCTGATCCGGATCATGCCGGCGAAGGGAGCGAAGATGCCAACAGACTCGGGCTCGCTGGCCGTCATCGGCGGCGGCGTCATCGGGCTGTCGGTCGCGCGCCGCGCGGCACAGGCGGGCTGGTCGGTGCGGGTACATCGTTCCGGGCAGCCCGGTGCGTCGTGGGTGGCCGCCGGAATGCTGGCGCCCCACAGCGAAGGCTGGCCGGGCGAGGAGCGACTGTTGCACCTGGGCATGGAATCGCTGCGGCTGTGGCAGCAGGGCGTCTTCACCGACGGCCTGCCCAAGCAGGTGATCACCGCGCGGGAGTCACTGACGGTCGGCGTCGACCGCGCCGATGTGGCCGACCTACGCACGGTCGCCGACTGGCTGTCCGCGCAGGGCCACCCGGTGATCTGGGAGTCGGCGGCTCGTGATGTGGAACCGATGCTGGCACAAGGCATTCGGCACGGCTTCCGGGCGCCCACCGAAATGGCGGTGGACAACCGCGCCCTGCTCGACGGACTGTCGGCGGCGTGTGATCGGCTCGGCGTCGAGTGGGACGACCCCGTCGACGACCTGGATTCTGTGCAGGCTGACGCAGTCGTGATCGCCAACGGTATCGACGCGCCGACCTTGTGGCCCGGTCTGCCGATTCGGCCGGTGAAAGGTGAAGTGCTGAGGCTGCGCTGGCGCAAGGGCTGTATGCCGTTACCGCAGAGGGTAATTCGCGCACGGGTGCACGGGCGGCAGGTGTACGTGGTGCCGCGCACCGACGGCGTGGTGGTGGGCGCCACCCAGTACGAGCATGGCCGCGACACCGCGCCGACGGTATCCGGTGTCCGAGACCTCCTCGACGATGCGTGCACGGTCATGCCGGCGCTCGGTGAGTACGAGCTGGCGGAGTGCGTCGCCGGTCTGCGCCCGATGACACCGGATAACCTGCCGCTGGTGGGACGCCTGGATGCCCGGACGCTGATCGCTGCCGGCCACGGCCGGTCCGGTTTACTGTTGGCGCCGTGGACTGCCGAACAGATTGTGTCCGAACTCATTCCGGTTGGAGCCCATTCATGATGATCATTCGCGTCAATGCTGAACGACTCGAGGTCGACGACCAGACGACCGTCGCGGCGCTGCTGCAGTCGCTGGGCTACCCTGACCGCGGCATTGCGGTGGCACTCGATCAGGCCGTTCTACCGCGATCCGACTGGACCGCAACGCTTTCCGATGGCGCACAACTCGAGGTGGTGACGGCGGTGCAGGGTGGCTGATGTCAATTGCCACCTCCCGGGCCGTGCCGGCCCGCATCGTCGTCTGGCTGATCCAAGCTGACGATCGCGGGCCGCATTTTACCTCGCGGTTGATCATGGGTACCGGGGGCGCGGCCAACCTCGCTGTCCTCGAGGAGGCCCTGATCGCTTCGGGCACCGAGCTGACCACCGTCGCGATGCGCCGGGTCGATGCCGTGGGCGGCACGGGCATGCTTGACCTGTTGAGCCGACTGGGCATTACGCCGCTACCCAACACCGCGGGCTGTCGCAGCGCCGCCGAAGCGGTGCTCACGGCGCAACTCGCCCGCGAAGCGTTGGGGACCGAATGGGTGAAGTTGGAAGTGATCGCCGACGAACGCACTCTTTTGCCTGATGCCATCGAATTAGTTCGTGCCGCAGAACAATTGGTCGACGACGGGTTTGTGGTGCTGCCATACACCAATGACGACCCGGTGCTGGCCAAACGATTGGAGGACACCGGCTGCGTGGCGGTGATGCCGCTCGGTTCACCGATTGGCACGGGTCTGGGAATTGCCAACCCGCACAACATCGAAATGATCGTCGCCCAAGCCGGTGTTCCCGTTGTGCTCGACGCCGGCATCGGCACCGCCAGTGACGCCGCGCTGGCGATGGAGTTGGGATGTGACGCGGTGCTGTTGGCTACCGCGGTGACCCGCGCCGCCGATCCGCCTGCCATGGCCGCGGCGATGGCCGCCGCCGTCACCGCGGGATATCTGGCCCGCCGCGCCGGGCGGATTCCGAAGAGGTTCTGGGCTCAAGCGTCCAGCCCGCCCTCGTGACCGGGCGGTACGTGGCGCTCGGCAGTTCGATGGCGGCCGGTCCCGGTATCCGGCCGTCCGCTCCGGGCGCGCCATTCGGGTCAGGCCGGTCGGCGCGTAACTACGCCCATTTGGTCGCCCAGCAGCGAAACCTCAACTTGGTCGACGTCACCTTTTCCGGTGCCACCACCGCTCACGTGCTGGCCGAGCGTCAGCGCGAGTGCCCAGCCGCAGATCGAGGCGCTGGACGGCTCCGAAGAGCTGGTGACCATCACGATCGGCGGCAACGACGTTGGATACGTGCCGCTGCTGATGGCCGCTTCGCTGCCGGCGGTCGCCCGCCGCCTGCCCCTGCTCGGCGATCGCCTGCACGACCTGTTAGACCGCGACGCACGCGAGCACGCGCTCGACGCCATCGGGGACTCGCTGCACGCGGTCGGCACCGCGGTGCGCCGCCGCGCACCGCGGGCCCGGGTGATCTTCGTCGACTACCTCACCCTCCTACCGCCGGAAGGCATAGCTGCTGCTCCGTTGTCGGCCGAGCACGCCGACCTGGCTCGTTTCGTCGGCGCGCGTCTGGAAGAAGCCACCGCGGCGGCCGCACACGCCACCGGCTGCGAGCTGGTGCGCGCCGGACACGCCAGCCGGGACCATCACGGGTGGTCGACGGACCCCTGGACGGTGGCGGCGGGCTGGCCACTGCCGTGGCGCCCGGCGCCATTCCATCCCAACGCCGCAGGTATGCGCGCGGTGGCCGGCCTGATTCTGGAGCATGCCGCCACAAGCTGATTAGTTTCGTAGCGCCTGGGTAAATCTAACGAGGCTATGAAGGGAAGCACTGCCGAGGGATTTATCCGTCGACACGACACTGGAAGGACACGTGCACCGTCGCGGCTACGATCATTCGGCGCTCTTTTACCACTCGGAGCGCGAGTATGTTGACTGGCTGGTGGAGTTCATCTCCGAGGGGTTGGATCAGCAGCAGCCGGTGTTGCTCGCTGTGCCGGGGGACAGATTGGCGTCGCTGCGCAGGGCGTTGGGAGATGCGGCCAGTGACGTGACGATGGCCGACATCACCGAGTTCGGCCGCAACCCCGCGCGGATCATCGCTCAGCAACTGGCGTTCGTCGACCGCCACCCCGACCAGCATGTGCGCATCATCACCGAACCGGCCTGGGTGGGTCGAAGTGCGCCCGAATACCTCGCGTGCATGCAGCATGAGGCGCTGGCCAATATTGCTTTCGCCGGCTCCGACATCACAGGTCTATGCCCGTACGACGCGTCGTGCCTGGAAGAAAGCGTCCTTGACGGCGTCCGGCTGACACATCCGGAGATCTGGCTGGGCGGATCACGACGACACTGTCCGGAGTACGCAGTCGACGCCGCGCTGGACCAGTGCAACCAGCCGTTGGCGACCAGTGCGGCTGCGGTGACACACACCGTCGACGCGCCGGCCGATCTGGCCGGCGCCCGCAGGTGTGGTGAACGTTACGGCCGGCTGCTGGGGATGTCCGCGGACCGAGTCGCCGACCTCCTGCTGGTTGCCACCGAGCTGGCAACCAACAGCCTCGCCCACGCCGGGGGTGCCTGCCAGCTGGCGTTCTGGTACGAGGGCGGACACGTGGTCTGCGAGGCGCGCGACATGGGCCACTGGGCAGACCCGCTCGCGGGACGCCGACCTCCCGCCTCGCCCGGCTCGGGTCCGTATGGGCTCTTTGTGGTCAACGCCATCGCCGATTTGCTGCGCACTCACACGACGCCGGACGGCACGACGATCCAGGCGTATCTTCGGCTCGACGATTCCTCTGAAGCTGCGAGTTGACGGGCCCACATGCCGCGTGACGTTCGACGCGGCGGACTAACCTGGGGCGCGATGGTCAACAAATCAACGCTCATGCTTACCGCCGTCGCGGCATTAATGTTGGCAACCGGTGGGTGTGCGTCGTCCGATACCGCCCAACAACTGAAGCGGGTATCGGCTCCCGACTTCGCCGCGGCGCTGCACGGGCGGGTCACCACCGACGCGATGATGGCGCATCTGACAAAGCTGCAGGACATCGCCAAGGCCAACGGCAACACCCGCGCGGTTGGCACTCCCGGCTACGACGCCAGCGTCGACTACGTCGTAGGAAAGTTGCGGGACAAGGGTTTTGACGTGCAAACCATGCAGTTCGAGGCGCGCGTTTTTCACTCCGACCCGGGTTCGGTGACCGTCGCCGACAAGAAGTTCGAGGTGCGGGCGTTGGAGTTCAGCCCCGCCACCCCGCCGGTCGGTGTGACCGGTCCGCTGGTCGCCGTTCCGGTCAATGCAAGCCCCGGCTGCAATGCCTCCGACTACGACAACCTACCGGTCAACGGCGCTGTGGTGCTGGTGGATCGAGGCACCTGCCCGTTCACCCAGAAGGAAACCGCAGCCGCACAGCGCGGCGCCGTCGCGATCGTGGTGGCCGACAACGTCGTCGAGGAGAAGATGGGCGGCACCCTGGGCGAGACCACCGATGTCAAGATCCCGGTTGCCAGCGTGACCAAAGCAGACGGCGCGCTGCTTCGTACCACCGTCGGACCCGCAACGGTGAAGTTCTCCGCAGAGACCAAGACCATGCAAGCGCGCAACGTGATCGCGCAAACCAAGACCGGCTCGACCAGCGACGTGGTGATGGCCGGGGCGCACCTCGACAGCGTTCCCGAGGGACCGGGAATCAACGACAACGGGTCCGGTGTGGCCGCGGTTCTGGAGACCGCCCTGCAATTGGGCAGCTCACCGGGGATCCACAACGCGGTGCGATTCGGCTTCTGGGGTGCCGAGGAACTCGGGCTGATCGGGTCACACAAGTACGTGGAGTCATTGGATATCAACGCTCTCAAAGACATTGCGTTGTACTTGAACTTCGACATGCTGGCGTCGCCGAACCCGGGCTACTTCACGTACGACGGTGATCAGTCGATGCCGTCCGACACGCGGGGTAACCCGGTAGTACCCGAAGGTTCGGCCGGTATCGAGCGTGCGTTGGCCGCCTACCTGAATTCGGCCGGTAAGACCCCGCAGGACACGTCGTTCGACGGCCGGTCCGACTACGACGGGTTCACCGCGGCGGGTATTCCGTCCGGCGGGCTGTTCTCCGGTGCCGAGGACAAGAAGACCGCGCAGCAGGCGAAGCTGTGGGGCGGCGCTCCCGACCAGCCGTTCGACCCCAACTACCACAAGAGCACCGATACGTTGGATCACATCGACCGCGCCGAGCTCGGCATCAATGGCGGCGGCGTTGCCTACTCGATCGGTCTCTACGCCCAGGATCTGAGCGGCCGCAACGGTATTCCGATTCGCGAGGACCGAACCCGTCACGCGCTGACCAAGTAATCGGATTCGACGCCCGTATTAAAGCCGTTAAGAACCGTGCCAAACACGCGTGCCAGGGTGGTGCCCGGAGTAGTGTGCCGCGTCATTCGGTGGATCCCCGCTGATCAATAACACTGCGCACCCCCCGGGTGCGGTCGGGGAAAGGAAGATCGATGAAGCACGCTACCGGTATCGGTCGGCTCGCCGGGCTGGCGGTCGGATTGGGCGTAGGAGCGGCGCTGGCCGCCACGCCGGGGGTCGCCTCGGCCGACGATTTTCAGATCTCAATCGACGGGATTGATTTGTTCCCAACGGCAGGCAACACTGCCACCGCCACCTCGGGCATGGGAGACATCGCAATCGCCTTCGGCAATGGCGCCTACGCCGACGCCAGTGGCGGCCTGTTTGACTCGGCATTCGCCGACGGCACCGGCAGCGCTGCCGGTGCCGGAACAGGCAGCTTCGACACTGCGATTGCCAACGGCACCGACAGCGGTGCCCTAGCCAGCGGCGATATCGTCACCGACAGCTCCGGTACACATACCTATTTAGGCAATGACGACTTCGCCTACGCGCTCGGTTCACACACGATCGCTGAGTCCGGTGTCCTGCTCACCAAGACCGCAAGCAGCGACGACATCGCCGCGGTTATCGACCCGTCTGGCACCGCGGGCAGCACTGCCTACGCCGGCGAAGGTAATTTCGACTTCGCAGCCGCCTTCGGCGACATGCTCCACGCGGATGCGACTGAATTCAACTTCCTGGTCGACATACTGCCGTCGCTTTAAGGCGCTATGGACGGCCGCGTGGTCCGCTACAGGCCGGGCAAGCAGATCGGGGCTCCGTAGCAGGGTGGCGGACCATGAGGCGGCGGAGTAGCTCCGTCCCAGACAAACTCGCCGACATTGCCCATCCCGCCGACGGGGACCCAGAACCAGGTGTGGCAGATGTTCGTGTCCCAATGGACATCCCCCATCGGTAGGGGTTGTCCCGGGCACCATTGGTGGGGTTCCGAGAAGTTGTCCGTGGGGATCGGGCCATGAAATTCCGGCGCGAATCCCGGCTGCGCTTGGGCCGTAGCCGCGGCCAGCCCCAGGCCGGCCACCGCGACGCCGCCCGACAGCAGTGCCGCCGCAATGACCCGCTTCGGGGTGAGGGTGATGTTCATGGTGGTACCTCTGTTCGATGAGCACGTTGCTTGGCTTGCAGCCAATGTCGGGTTTTGCCGACGGCATCAAATTAGGCAGCAGCGCTGAACGGATTCTTAATAATTGGCCGACACCTTCGCCGGCTAGTCACCGGTGCGCACAAACTTGTCCTCGAAATCGCCTCCGCTGCAGGCGCTTCCGGTCGATATATTCTGGCCGTGCCCAGTGAGCACCGGAATCGGGTCCTGCAGGTCGGCAGGTAGCGGGTACTCTGCGGTGATTTTCAAATTCGTCATGCCGCCGAGATTGCACGGAACTGTGCCCTCGTCGTCGCGCGTCCACTTTCCGTCCCCGAATACCAATGGCACGACCCCGTCGGGTGCGTGGAACAGGCTCATGCAACGCTCGCCGGAGCGAAGACATTCCGTACGCACGACGACATCGTCTTGCCCCGGTGCGGAATTGCCGTTCGAGTAGGTGATCGCCTCGTGGTAGCGGCCGTGCAGCGCCGCTGCGGGAGAAGCAGCCCGCGGTGGTAAGGCGGACGGGTCGGGAACTGTGGCGATGTCGAGGTCACCGGTGCGGGTGAAGGTCACCGTTCGCTTAGCGGTGCTGCAGCTGTTTGTGGTGGACCTGGTGGTGTCCCCGGTCAGAGTCCCGTCAGGCTGCGGTTGCAGGGTGAACACCACCCAGACTTCGGCGGGAGCGTTATTGCACTGCGTTGAGCCAAGACCCACGGCAACCCAGCTACCGCCAATCTCATCGAACACTAAATTCGAGACGAGGACGATTCCGCTACCGCCCGTGTACGACGCGGTCGCCACACAGCCTCCGGCGCCGCACGTGGACCGCACGGCCCACGTGGCGGTCATCGGTGGAGCACCAGCGGCGGGCTTACCCTCGAGATCTGTGCCCGGTCCATAGTCTGCCCGGTAGGTTCCGGTGAATGTATGAGCGCTAGCCGCCGCGGTGACCGACTTCGTGTCGCCGGCCCGATTGCGGTGCTGGACAAGCTTTACGCCTGCGAATACACCGGCGGTGACGATGAGCAACGCGACGAGCGTCAGCACCGCAATCAACGGCCTCCGCGGAATCCGCCGCGTGACGGTGATGAGGGTGGAGGAAGGCGCATTCGGGCTTGGCTGCGGTGGCGGCGGGGGCCGGTTATCGACGTGCACGGGCGACGAGTCGAGGGCGTGAGTCAGTTCCCTGGCGAAGTCTCGGCAGCTGGGAAACCGTTCGGCCGGGGTCTTGGCCATCGCCCTGGCCAGCACCGGATCCAGCCCAGCCAACTCCGGTCGGCGCTGCTCCAGTGAAGGTACTGGCGCTGCAACGTGTTTGGTGATCACCACAGCGGGATTGGAATCGACATAGGGCGGACTGCCGGTCAACAGGTCAAAGGCGGTACAGGCTAGGGCGTACTGATCGGCGCGCCCGTCGAGCGACTCGCCCCTCAACTGTTCGGGTGCCGCGTAGGCCATCGTGCCGACTGCCATGTTCGTCGCGGTCAGACCCGATGGGTCATCGATGAGCCGTGCAATGCCGAAGTCGGCCAGGTAAATCCGTTGCGCTTGCGAATCCAGCAGGATGTTGGCCGGTTTGACATCCCGGTGCAACAACCCCTGTTGATGCGCATAATCCAGTGCGGAGGCCACCGCGGTGATGATCTCCAGCGCCTCAGCGGCGGGCAGCCCGCCAGGGTAGCGATCGCGCAACAGCCGCGACGCGTCGGTGCCACCGACGTAGTCCATCGAGATCCATAACTGCCCGTCGTATTCACCGCGGTCATGGACGCCCAAGATGTTGGGATGCGACAAGCTGGCCGTCAGGTCGGCCTCACGCAGGAAGCGCTCCCGGTATTGCGGGTCGTCGGTCCATTCCGCGGGCAACACTTTGAGTGCATCCTGCCGCGGCAACCGCGGATGCGCCGCCAAGTACACCGTGCCCATTCCGCCGGCGCCCAGTACGCGCAGGATCGTGAATCCCGCAAACACCTCGCCCACCGCCACCGGCATGGGCAAATCTTAGGCTGGCATTTCAGCGGCATGATCGATTTGCGGTGCGCACTCACCGTTTGCGTCGCGGTCGCGGTGCCCTAGAAGCTACGCTCCTGGTGTTTAGCTGGCGTACAAAGTGAGGGCAGAAACGGCATGATCGGCGATGGGTTGGGGGCAGAGCGGGCCTTTGCGGCTTCGCTGAGCACCGGCCCTGAGCAGGCGGTCCAATTCGGTGTATTGGGTCCGTTGCAGATGCGCATCGGGGGCGCGTTGGTGCCGTTGGGCACGCCGAAACAACGGGCGGTGCTGGCGGTGCTGATCGTCAATGCGAGGCGGCCGGTGAGCATCGACACGCTGATCGGCGCCGCTTGGGATCAACGGCCACCACAGGGTGCGCGAGCCACCCTGCATGCCTATATCTCCAACCTGCGTCGGTTGATGAGTAGCGCAGGCATCGACCGTGCGCTGCTGGCCAGCACACCGCCCGGGTACCAACTGGTCATTGGCGACAACCAGTACGATTTCGGGCGCTTCGTCACCGAAAAGAACGCCGGACTGCAGGCCGCGGCCGCCGCGCAGTTCGAGCAAGCCAGCCGGCACCTTTCGACCGCCCTGGCCCAGTGGCGCGGCCCTGTTCTCGAGGACCTGCGCGACTTCCGATTCGTCGAGGCCCTCGCCGCGGCCCTGGATGAGGAGAAGATTCTTGTCCATATCGCGCATGCTGAGGCTGAAATCGCTTGTGGGCGACCGGATTCCGTAATCATGGAACTGGAGGCGCTGACTGCCACGCATGGCTACCGGGAGCCGCTGTGGGCGCAGCTGATCACCGCTTACTATCTGGCCGACCGCCAATCAGATGCTCTCGACGCCTACCTGCGGCTGAAAACGTTGCTGGCGGAAGACCTGGGCATCGACCCGGGATGGACGATACGTGAGCTGCACGAGCGGATCCTCCGCCAAGAGCCGCTAGATGTGCGCAAGGCTGCCCAATCCCACGCCGAAGACACCATTGTCGCGCTGTCCGACAGCGCAATCAGGATCCGTCGGCCCGCTGCGGCCGCGTTGCGTAGCGCCGACGGACAACGATTTGCGTTGGTCGGCACGGCCACCCGGATCGGACGTAGCCCGGACAACGACATTGTCTTGTCCGACGCGAAAGTCAGCCGCCACCACGCGGTGATCACCGACGACGGCAGGACATTCCTGATTACGGATCTGGGATCAGCCAACGGAGTCCGCGTTCTCGGGAAACGAATCGACCCCAGTGTCGAACTGCGTGAGGGTGATCGCATTCGCATCGGCGACCAGGAGTTCACCCTCGAAACAAAGCCGCGCAACTCCCCGTAGCAGGCTGCTTAGGATTCATTAAGACCTTCATCGGACGCTGTTGTCCGGCCGAAAAACCGGACCGACGACCGAGATGGAGCCCGCAATGAAGCACACCAAGCGCAACATCGCGCACCACGCAGGACGTTTTTACTACAGCGGGCACAGCTGGGTGCGACAGGACGAATCGGGTCGCCAGCACTTTGCCGTCGAGTTCGGCCACATCGTGCACCACGATGGCCCTCGGCACGCCAAGGCCGATGACTGACCTGCTCCGATTTCACCCGCCAACCCCGAATCCACAAGGAGCACGCAGATGAGTAATACCTATCGAGCTGAGCCCCCGCAGCTGCTGCCGACCACCATCGCGGACGGGCGTGCGCCGGGTGTGTACTACCGCATCGACGGAGAGCTGGTGCCGGTGCTGCACATCTGGCTCGACGGCAGCGTGCCAGTGTTTTTCGAGCACCACGTGGTGTTGTGGAAAGACCCCGCGCTCGCCATCGGGATCAGGGGTAAGGGTGGGCTCAAGCGGATGGTCGCCGGTATGCAACTCCTTTTGACCGAGGCACGCGGTCCGGGACAGATTGCGTTCTCTCGCGACGCTGCCGGGCACGTATTTCCACTGCATCTGCGCCCCGGTTCAGCCGTTGAGGTTCGCGAGCACCAATATCTCGCGGCAACAGGCAATTTGGAGTATGGATTCACACGTCAAAAAGGGATCAAGAACATGCTGTTCGGATCGACCGGGTTCTTCGTGGACCGGTTCGCGTCGACACAGTCAGAGGGCGTGGTGTGGTTACACGGATACGGCAACGTCTTCGAGAAAGTACTCGCCCCTGGTGAGCAGATCGATGTGGAGCCGGGAAGCTGGATCTTCCGCGACGAGAGTGTGCGGATGGAACCGCAAGTTTATGGGCTTCGCACCGGGATATTCGGCGGCACAGGCAATCTTATCTTCAACCGCTTCACCGGCCCTGGTCGTGTCGGCATTCAGTCGATGTACGTAGATCTGTCGACCGGCTCGGAATAGTCTTGTAAGCATCGGCTTTGGAGTTGGGGCGGGTAGTCGAAACCGCGCGGGTCGATGGCTGTCCGCTGCGCAGGTGACGTTGAGCGCAGCTACCGGTCAGCTTTGCGTCCCCGACCACGCGGGCGTCCGCACTGAGCTGCCGGCCATCACGCCGGTGCTTCAGTCCGGAATTACCAACATGGTTCCTGAGCTTCAATCAGCGGCCGGCTAGCCAAGCCCGCATTAAGGATTCATAAAGCCCAGTCCCGCACAGTGATTACGCATCGAACCAGCAATGTAGAACAGGAAGGTAGTTATGAAACGCGAAGTCATGATCACAGTCGGTGCGGCGGCGACCCTCGCCGGGGTACTGGCGGGGTGTTCCCACCACGACGGAGCGGTCAGCGCCGGCAATGCCGCGGTGGCTCCGGCCAGCGCGTCGAACACCAAGGTGCTAATCGACGGTAAGGATCAAAACGTCAAGGGCCAGGTCGCCTGCACCACCGCCGCCGGTAACGTCAACATCGCAATCGGTGGGTCCGGTTCGACCGGTGTTCCCACTGGAATCGGCGCCGTATTAACGGATGCCAGTCCGCCTGTCGTCACATCCGTTGCGCTCGGCAATGTCAACGGCGTGTCGTTGGGCGTTGGCGGCACCACCGGCAAGGCCCAAGCCACCAAGGACGGCAACGCCTACAAGATCACCGGTACCGCGAGCGGCGTGGACATGTCCAACCCGATGGCAGGGCCGGTGAACAAGCCGTTCGAACTCGACGTTACTTGCCCCTAGCCCCGGCCCTGGCCCGGCCACCGCGTGCCGCGACAGCGACATCCGGTGGCCGGGCGGCGTCGGTGGTGAACCTATCCATCACCCACACGAAAGGAACATCCTCATGAACACCAACAAGCCCATCGTCCTGGTGGTCGGGGCGATGGCGGCCCTGTTCGCCGCATCGCTGTTGTTGCGCTTTGTCTTACTGAGCCAGTCCGGCCTCTCCGGTGGCTGGATTCTCTACCTCGGACTGCCGATCGGAGGTATCGGAGTGTTGGCGTTGTTGCTGCGACTCGGACTGCTCAACTTCGGTCAAAGCGCCACGATTCAGGGTTGGCAACAGCACAGCGCTGCGCCGGCGGCTGCTCCGGCGTCTCCACTGCCGGCAGCACCGACGTCGCAGCGACTCCAGGAACTCGAGAACCTGCGCGCAAGCGGCGCCGTCTCTGACGCCGAATACAACGCCGAGCGGGCAAGGATCATCTCGGGCGTTTGAAACATGCTGTTGGGTCAGCCGATTTGAGCCACCTTCGGCATCAGCTCGTCCCCGAAGCGCTTCACGAAGCCTTCGGGGTCTAGCGTGCCCGGAACCGGACCGATGTTGATCGTCTCGACGCCCAGCTCTGCGAAGCGCTCGACCGTCTTGAGATACCCATCGACATCGCCGAACGGATCGCCGAAAAAGCCCACTGTTTTCTGGATCTCGTTGATGTCGCGACCCACGGTGTCGCAGTGACGCGTCAATACGTCGATCTTGTGCTTGAGGACGTCCAACTCGGAATCGGTGCTGTTCCACACATCGGCGTACTGCGCGACCATCCTCAGTGTCTTCTTCTCACCCCCGCCGCCGATCAGAATTGGTGGCCGGCGAATCGGCTGGGGTTCGCAGATCGTCTCGGCCAGCTGATAGTGCCTGCCATCGTAGGGCCCGTCGTTGGCGCTCCACATCTGCCGGCAGATCTGCAGCGTCTCCTCGAGCATCTCGAATCGCTCGCGCACCGGTGGATACGGGACTCCCAGGGCGACATGCTCACGCTCGTACCAGGCGGCTCCGATGCCCAACATCGACCGACCCTGTGAGAGCACATCGAGCGTCGTCACCGTCTTTGCCAGCACTCCCGGATACCGATAGGTGACCCCGGTGACGAGCAACGCCAGAGTGATGCTGGTAGTCCGACCCGCCAGATAGCCCAGCGAGGTATAACCCTCCAGGAACGGATCCTCGGCGCGCCCAACACCTTCCATCTGGAAGAAGTGATCCGCCAGTGTGAACATCGTCGCTCCGATGTCTTCGGCGGCCGTGGCGGTCGACAGCAGGGTCGGGGCCAACTGAGCCGGATTGCCCGGTAAAAAGTCGATGAAGTGTATGCCCACGTCCATTGGTAACTCCCTTCGCTAATCGGTTAAACGCTGAAGCAGGGACAACGCGTCGTTGATGACGCGGCGTTCCCGCTCCGTGTAGCGCTCCTGCATGGCACGGGCCAGCCATTCCTCGCGTATCTGACGGTCGCTTTCTGCACGCCGGCGTCCGTTGGCGGTCAACGAAATCAGTTGCCGCCGACCGTCGTCGGGGTCCGGCGTGCGCCGAATAAGGCCGTGCTGGTCGAGTCCGGCCAGGATGGTGGCCATCGACTGCGGCCGCACTCGTTCGGCGGCGGCCAGCGCGCTGGCTGACGATTCACCGTCTTTCCATAGCCGGGTGAGCACCGCGGTCTGCGAGGGCGTCAGACCACCGCCGGTAGCGACATCCTTGAGTTGGCGACGAAGTCGGCTGAACATCACCCGCAGATCTCGCGCGGCCGCTCCCGCTGACTCGCTGATCCCGTCCACGGGCCAACCTTACACTCGACAGCTGTAACTGTACAGTTAAAGCTGTCTAAAAAGAGCGCAACCAGTGGGAATGCGAGGGGGCGAGGATGATGCGGCTTAGCTTGTTCGGGAGTGGCGAACAGCGTTCCCGCCCAGATAGGCGAGGTATCCGATCAACCCGACTGTCGCCAGGCTACGGGTCTGCTTGCTGCTGAAGCCAAGTCCCAGCACGGTCTCGATGCCGCCGTTGGTGTAGACGTGCTGACGCGTGTTGCGTGGAAACGCCGACTTGGTGACCGGCTCGAACAGTCGAGGACTGGTGAAATGGGACAACCCGGCCCCGGCCAAAGCCAAGCCGGAGTACCGGGCGAGGCGGTTGCTTTTGCGAGACATGGTCTTCCCAGTCCTCCTTAGCTGATCGCGTAGTCGCTCAGCGGGAAATTCGATGCCTCCGCGATGGCTGTCGAGGTGGCCATCGGACGCAAAAGCGAGGGTTCTCCGCTGGGATTGAAATAGTAGGAACGTGACGTGGCGCAGTTACCGAGCGTCCACAATGAATCGCCCAGCAGTTCGGTCATCCGGTCCAAATAGCGCGCGTTGGCTTCCTCGGTCACTTCGAAAGTGTCCGCGCCCCGACGCTTGAGCTCGGTGAAAAGCCTTTCCATCAACCGCATCTGGTACTCCATGGTGTTGAAGAAGTTCAACCCCAAGAAGGCGAACGGGCTGGCCAAGCTGAGGTAGTTCGGGAAGTAAGGCATCGACACGCCCTGATACGCCTGGAATCGCGTGTCGCGCCACCACTTTCCGAGGTTGCGCCCCTCGCGTCCGATTACCTCGATAGCCGGGAAGTTGGCCTCCCACAGATCGAATCCGGTGGCCAGCACCAGCGTATCGATGTGGGTCTTCGAGCCGTCGGCGTTGACGATGCCATCGGCCTCGACGCGCTCGATTCCGTCTGCCTGCAGATGTACGTGCGGTTTGGTGAAGCTGCGGAAATAGGTGTTGGAGAAAGTCGGCCGCTTACACCCGATGTCGTAGTCGGGGGTGAGCTTGCGGCGTAGCTCTTTGTCACGGATCCCCAGGAACTGGTTGATCTTGCACAAGTCCATCGCGGAGATGTTGAGCCGCCGGAACAGCGGAACGCGGTACCGGACGACCCCGACGGTGATCATCAATTCGTAGATGGTGTCGGTGATCGTCCGAATCAGTCGCTGTGTCCACGGCATCCGGGAGAAGAGCCGCTTGGCCCGATCCGAGAACCGCAGGTCGATCTTCGGTGCAACCCAGATCGCGGTGCGCTGGTAGACGGTGAGATCGGCGGCCCTGTCCGCGAGTTGCGGGATGAGCTGCACCGCGGTTGCACCGGTGCCGATGATCCCAATCCGGTGACCGGTCGGGTCGAAGTCGTCGTCCCACTCGGCGGTGTGGATGACCTTGCCCTCGAACGTGGTGATGCCCGGTATGTCGGGTGTCTTCGGTTGGGAGAGGAACCCGGTCGCGGTTATCAGGTAGCGCGCCGACAGCACGTCGCCACCGGACAACGCCACCTGCCAGCGGCGGGTCTCCTCATCCCAGCGGGCGCTTTCCACGACGGTTTCGAACCGCATGTGCCTGCGCACGTCGTACTTGTCGGCCACCCGCGCGGCGTACTGCTTGATCTCCGGTCCTGGGGTGAACAGCCGCGACCAGTTCGGATTAGGTTCGAAAAAATACGAATACGTCGTGGTGGGGACATCGACGGCCAGGCCCGGGTAGTGGTTCACATGCCAGGTTCCGCCGAGGTCGTCCTCCCGGTCGAGGATGACGAAGTCGTCGATGCCGAGGCGCTTGAGCTGGATCGCCGCGCCGATGCCGCCGAAGCCGGCCCCCACGATCAGGACCTCGAAGTGCTCCGAACTCATGAAACAGACCGTAACATATCCGGTACCCCCGGTATCGGTAACCCTCCAGGCCTCAGTTGGGCCCGGTTTTCTTCTTTGCCTGATCCCCTGTCGGGTGGTTCGCGGCGAGCAGTGCCGCGTTGTCATCTTCGAGGTCGAGTATGCGCCCGATGCCCGCGAGGTTGACGCCGGCAGCGACCAGTTCGCTGATGCGCTGCAGGCGAGCCAGGTCGTCGGCGCTGTAGCGGCGGGTACCGCCGTCACTGCGAATTGGGTTGAGCAGGCCATGGCGTTCGTAGAGGCGCAGCGACTGCACCGGAATACCGGAAAGTTCGGCGGCCACGGAAATGCCATAAACACCGCGGCTTGCGGCCGGCGGGCCGGGGTGGTCGGGTTCGATCGGTCATTCGCACGTCATCCTTGGCTACGGCTACAGGAAACCTTCATATCACACTTGCGACTTGATTTGCCTGCATGCTATATAAAATCTGTGCTAAGTGGCACAGGTTATGGATGACACCTTACAGAGGATTGGAGAGTCAGAGGTGACCACCATGCTGATGCGTACCGACCCATTCCGCGATCTGGACCGTTTCGCCCAGCAGGTGCTGGGCACCGCCGCCCGACCGGCGGTGATGCCGATGGACGCGTGGCGTGAAGGCGATGCGTTCTTCGTCGAGTTCGACCTGCCAGGCATCGACCGGGACTCGTTGGACCTCGACATCGAGCGCAACGTGGTGACTGTGCGCGCTGAGCGCGCGGCCGTCGACCCGAACCGCGAAATGCTGGCGACCGAGCGGCCACGCGGAGTCTTCAGCCGCCAATTGGTTCTCGGCGAGAATCTCGACACCGACCGGATCGAGGCTTCCTACCAAGAGGGCGTGCTACGGCTGCATATTCCGGTGGCCGAAAAGGCCAAGCCGCGCAAGATCACGATCGGTCGCGGCGACGGCCGCGACGCCCTCAAGCGCGAGGTGATCGACGCCTGGGGTGGGCGGCAGCAGCGCAACGCATCGTTGCCGCCGCACCGACCGCCGACGCTGCTAGTCAGGAGGTTGCTATGCCGTCCCGCTCGCGTGTCGATCCGCCAGGCGTGTTCGCGTCGTTGGCTGACATCGTCCGTCAGGGTTCGACACCGAAAGAGATGTACGCCGCGATATGTGTGGCAGCCACGTTGACGGTTCCCGGATGCGACCATGCCAGTCTGATGATCTGCCATGACGGCGTTTTCAGCACAGCGGCCGTCAGCGACGCCGATCGCGCGCGAAATCGACAAGCTCGAGTTGGCGCTTCGCAGTGGTCCGTGCCTCGATGCCATCGAGGAGCGCACCGCCCAAATCGCAATCGGATCTGACCGCGGGCAGTCGATGGCCGGCTCTCACTGCCCGCGTGGTCGCTGAAACGCCGGTGCGCGGCGCTATGAGTATTCAGTTGCCGGTCGACCGGGCCAAATCCGGTGCGCTCAACCTGTTCTCCGATACGCCCAATGCTTTCGACGACACATCGATCGAGCATGCGCTCGTCTTGGGGGCGTTCGCGACGCTTGCTACCAATGCCGCGGCGCAAGGCGAAGACGTGGCCGCACTGCGACGCGGGCTCGCCAGCAGTCGCGCGATCGGCAAAGCCGTCGGCATGCTGATGGTGCTCAATGACGTGTCCGACGACGACGCCTTCGACATCCTCCGCCGAACGTCGCAAGAGACCAACGTCAAGGTGGCCGATGTCGCCGCTGACCTCGTTCAACGGCGCAGCCGTCCCGCGTCCCGCAACGGCGCCTGAACTAGCCGCGGCCGAGCAGTCGCAGCGCCGCAGCCACTGCTAATCCGGGCACGTCGAGCGTCTTCGAGCCCAAGTCGTGCCGTGCGCCGGCGATCTCGACGATCTGGGTCGGGGCGGGTATCAGTGCGGCGGCGGTGCGAACCTCGTCGAGCGTGCCGAAGGGATCCGACGAGCCGTGGGTGAACACCGTCGGCACAGCGATGTCCGGCAGGTGTTCGGTGCGGGCGCGTTCGGGCTTGCCGGGCGGATGCACCGGGTAGGAGAACAGCGTCAGCACGTCGACCTGTGCTTCTTTCGCGGCCACCACCATCGACGTCTGCCGACCGCCGTAGGAATGACCGCCGGCGATCAGCGGGCCGTCGGCCAGACCGCGGCACGCGGCGATTGCCTCGACGATGCCGGTGCGGTCGGTGGCCGCCGAACCCGACGGCGGGCCCTTGGGCCGTCGCCGCCGGTACGGCAGGTTGTAGCGGACGGCAAGCCAGCCACGTCGGGCCCACTCGTCGCAAAGCCTTTGCAGCAGTGCGGATTCCCTGTCGCCGCCGGCGCCGTGCGTCAATACGACGACACCGGACGCGGTGCCGGCAGGTTCGTGGGCAATGCCCGCGATCTGCTCCAACGTCGTGAGCGGCGAGCGGGTCATGACAACCTGAACAACGGAGACACCGGGCCGTGGCCGTGCCCGAGCGGATAGGCGGCACGCAGACATTCGGTCACCCAGCCTTTGCCGAACGAGACGGCGTCGGGCACGGCGTAGCCGTGAGCCAGCGCGCAGGCCGTCGCAGCGGCCAGCGTGTCGCCGGCGCCGTGGTCGTCGGCCGTGTCCACCCGCGGCGAATCGAACTCGTGAAACTCGTTGCCGTCGAACAACAAATCGGTGCTGCTGGCAGACCCGCGCAGATGCCCGCCTTTGACCAGCGCCCATTTCGGTCCCAGCGCGTGCAGGGCGCGGGCCGCGTCGGCCTGTGTCTTCGAGTCGACGACGTCGATGTCTACCAGCAGCCGCACCTCGTGCAGGTTGGGCGTCACCAATGTCGCCAGCGGAAACAACTCGGCGCAAAGAGATTTCAGTGCACTGCGGTCCAGCAACGGATCACCGTGCATCGACGCGCACACCGGATCGACCACCAGCGGCACGCCCACCCCGTGCTCGCGCCAACTCTGCGCGACCGCCTCGATGATCTCGGTCGACGCGAGCATCCCGGTCTTGGCGGCCTGCAGCCCGATGTCGTGGCAGACGATCTCGATCTGGGCGGCGACGACGTTGCCGGGAACTTTGTGAAAGTCCTTCACGCCCAACGAGTCCTGGACTGTCACCGCAGTCACCGCGCACAATGCGTGCACACCCAGCAGGGTGCAGGTGCGGAGGTCGGCCTGCATACCGGCGCCGCCACCGGAGTCCGAGCCGGCGATCGTCAGCACCCGCAGCGGCGTCGTCCCCGGCGGCGCCAGCGGCAGGTAGTTCACTGGGTGATCGGCAGGTACACCCGATTGCCGTGCTCGGCGAACTCGGCCGACTTCTCCGCCATCCCCACTTCCAGTGCCGCCTCGATGGCTTCCTCGCTGTCTAGTCCGTGTTCTGCGGCGTACGCCCGCACATCGGCGGTTATCCGCATGGAGCAGAACTTCGGGCCGCACATCGAGCAGAAGTGCGCGTTCTTGGCCGGTTCGGCCGGCAGCGTCTCGTCGTGGTATTCCCGCGCGGTGTCGGGATCCAGGGACAGCGCGAACTGGTCGTTCCAGCGGAACTCGAAACGCGCTGTGCTCAGCGCGTTGTCGCGCTCCTGGGCGCGGGGATGGCCCTTGGCCAGATCGCCTGCGTGCGCGGCGATCTTGTAGGCGATCACGCCGTCCTTGACGTCCTTGCGGTCCGGCAAGCCGAGGTGTTCCTTCGGGGTGACGTAGCACAGCATCGCGGTGCCGGCCTGTGCGATGATGGCCGCGCCGATGGCCGACGTGATGTGGTCGTAGGCGGGGGCGATGTCGGTGGTCAGCGGACCCAGCGTGTAGAACGGGGCCTCCTCGCACCACTCCTCTTCCAGCCGCACGTTCTCCACGATCTTGTGCATCGGGACGTGCCCCGGGCCTTCGATCATCACCTGTACGCCATGGGATTTCGCGATCTTGGTCAGCTCGCCCAGGGTTCGAAGCTCGGCGAACTGCGCGGCGTCGTTGGCGTCGGCGATCGAACCGGGCCGCAGGCCGTCGCCGAGTGAGAAGGTGACGTCGTAGCGCGCCAGGATTTCGCAGAGTTCCGCAAAGTTGGTGTACAGGAACGACTCCCGATGGTGCGCCAGGCACCAGGCCGCCATGATCGAACCACCGCGGCTGACGATGCCGGTTACCCGCTTAGCGGTCAGCGGTACATATCGCAGCAACACGCCGGCGTGCACGGTCATGTAATCCACGCCCTGCTCGCACTGCTCGATCACGGTGTCGCGGTAGAGCTCCCAGGTCAGCTCGGTCGGATCGCCGTTGACCTTTTCCAATGCCTGGTAGATCGGCACGGTGCCGACCGGTACCGGCGAGTTACGCAGAATCCACTCGCGGGTTTCGTGAATGTTCTTGCCGGTGGACAGGTCCATGATGGTGTCCGCACCCCAGCGGGTGGCCCAGACCATCTTGTCGACCTCCTCGGCGATCGAAGACGTCACCGCCGAGTTGCCGATGTTGGCGTTGACCTTGACCATGAACGCCTTGCCGATGATCATCGGCTCGCTCTCGGGGTGGTTGTGGTTGGCCGGGATCACCGCACGGCCGCGGGCGACCTCGTCACGAACCAGCTCGGCGGGCAAGCCTTCGCGGGCGGCGATGAACGCCATCTCCGCGGTGATCTCGCCGGCCCGGGCGCGCTGCAGCTGAGTGCCACGGTCGCGAACCACCCCGGGCCGCGCCGGCAGTCCTGCGGCCAGGTCGATCACCGCCTCCGGGTCGGTGTAGGGCCCGGAGGTGTCGTAGAGGTCGAAGTGGTCGCCGGTGGACAGGTTCACCCGCCGGATTGGCACCCGTGCGTCGGGTATGCCTTCTAGACCCAGGTAGGCCTTGCTGCTGCCAGCGATGGGTCCGGTGGTGATGGACGGTTCGACGGTTACGGTCATTTCATCTCCCTACGCCGGCATTACCCGGTCAGGTTCGTACGGTCGACGGCCCCAGCTGTCCTCTCAGCGCACTGGGCGTGCGCTCCCGCGTATTGAGTTGGGTCGTCCCCCACGCTAGCGCAGTAGGACGCCGGTGCGCAGGGGCGAAGGCCGACCCAATCACGCCCATCAGAATCGGTAGGCAAGCTGTCTCATCGGTGGAAGGATATTCAACGTGCGCGAGGTCGCCGAAACATCCATTGGCGGCGATGCCTGGCGTACCCGATGGCCGCAGGCCGGCGCCGACAACGTGGGCGCCTTCCGATTCTGGTTTGTCGGCCAACGCTGGGAATGGTCCGACGAGCTGGCCCGGATGTACGGCTACGAACCCGGGACGGTAGAGCCGACGACGGAGCTGCTGCTATCGCACAAGCATCCCGACGACCGCGGTCACGTTCAGGACTCACTTGACCGGGCGCTGCATTCCAAGAGCTCGTTTTCTAACCGTCACCGCTTCATTGACACGTCCGGCACAGTGCACGACGCGATCGTGGTGGCCGATCGGATGTATGACGACACCGGCGCGGTAGTGGGAACCGCCGGTTACTACCTCGACCTGACCGCGACCTTCGTCGAAACCCGGCAGGTCGCCCTCGACGAGGCCCTGCCCGACCTGTTCGAGGCACGTGCCGTCATCGAGCAGGCCAAAGGACTTCTGATGGCCGTCTACCGGGTCAGCCCCGAACAGGCCTTCGGCGTGCTGCGGTGGCGATCACAGGAGACCAACACCAAGCTGCGCTCGCTGGCGAATCAGCTCATCGTCGAAATCGCCACTCTGCCACCGCCGTCGGCGGATGTGCAAAGCGCATTCGACCATCTTTTGCTGACGGTGCACGAGCGTATTCCGGGCGAACCCACCGCGTAAGCGCGCTGCCGGTTAGGCTCGACACAGCGGTGGACGGCAAGTTCGGCGCGACATTGTATTCAGCGGTCTGGACCTGGACCCGTGGTCCCCGGCCGAGGAATGAGTGCATCGAAGCGGGTGAACGCGATGGAATTGTTGGTGGTCGACTCTGAGATTCGACCGGACGCTGTGCTGGTGTATGCCAAGGGGGAGGTGGACTCCAGCACCGCGGGTGAGCTCAGGTCACAACTGGACGCCGCGCTGCAGCAGGCCGAAAGCCAAGAGTCCCGATTGCTCATCGTCGATTTGCAGGGCGTCACCTACTTCGGCAGTGCCGGACTCAACGCCGTGCTCGATTGCCACAAGCAAGGTTTCGAAGCCGGGACGTCGGTGCGGCTGGTTGCCGACAACGGGCTGGTGGTTCGTCCGATCGAGGTGACGAACCTGGACAGCCTGCTCGAGCTCTACCCCACGTTGCCGGATGCACTGGAAGGCCGTGAGTCCGAGCAGGGGTCGTGAGCGGACAGCAACGCCGCGGCTGGCCACGCGAACCAAAGGACTCTGCCACCTGACCTTGCCGCAGCGGTTGCGCTCGGTGGGAACATGGGCCGCCTGTTCGCCGAGTTCGACTGGTTGTCCCATCCGTTGGGCCCGCCGCAGTCGTGGCCGGCCGAAGTCCGGTCGGCGGTCGCGGTGGTGTTGACGTCGCGCTTTCCGATCGTGTTGTGGCTGGGCGCCGAGGACCTGTTCCTGATCTACAACGACGCCTACATCCAGATCCTCGGTGACAGGCACCCGGAGGCGCTGGGCCAGCGCGGCCAGTACGCCTGGTGGGATATCTGGCAACCGATCAGCCCGATGCTCGCCAGCGTCATCGCCACCGGCGAAGCAACCTGGTCGCACGATTTGATGCTGCCGATGCTGACCGCAGGCCGCCGCCGGGAGCGGTACTTCACCTTCACCTACAGCCCGCTGATCGGAGACGACGGCAAGACCTACGGGATATTCTGTCCGTCGTTCGAAACCACCGAACGCGTGCTGAGCGAGCGACGGCTGCACCTGCTCAACGCGGTGGCCTCGGCCGTGATGGACACCAACGCCATTGACGACGCAGCCGATGCAACCGTCGCGGTGTGCGCCGACCAGCCCGCCGACGTACCGTTCGTCGCCGCTTACATCGGTGATCCCGCGACGGCCGACGTCACGCTGCGCGCGGCGACGCCCGTCGGTGCTGCCGCTGTTACCACCGACGCTGGCGAAGTTGACCAAGTCGGAGGCGGTGCCGCGGACGCGGTCGGAGATGCAGATCATCGACGACGTCGCGGCGATGATCGACGGCATCCACGAGGTATTGGCGGACGATTGTCCAGACCAGGCGCTGCTGCTGCCGCTCGGCGAGGGCCCGGCCGCCGGGGCCCTGCTGGTCGGAACGAACCCGCGCTGCCCGCTGGATGACCAGTACATCGGCTTCTGCCAGTTGCTCGCCGATCAGCTGTCCTCGGCGATGGCCTCCGCGGTGTCCTACGAGCAGCAGCGGCAGCGGGCGGATGCGCTGGCCGAACTGGACAGCGCGAAGACGGCGTTTCTGACCAACGTCAGCCACGAGTTCCGCACTCCGCTCACTTTGTTGCTGGGACCGCTCGACGACGCACTGTCGGAGAGCGGGCCGGACACCGCGTTGGCGAATCGGCTGAGTACAGCACGGCGTAACGCGGGCCGCCTGCAACGGCTGGTGGATTCGTTGCTGGACTTCTCCCGGATCGAAGCCGGTCGCGCCAACACGCCAGCCTGGTGTGCACCGATGTCGGCGCGCTGACGTCGGACATCGCTTCGTCGTTCTCCGAACTGTGCCAACGGGCCGGGCTCGAGCTGGTGCTGGACTGCCAGTCAGCGGTGGCCGACGTCGATCCGGGCATGTGGGAAACCATCATGCTCAACCTGCTGTCCAACGCGGTGAAATACACCATGGCGGGCTCGATCACTGTTGCCGTGCGCAGCGATTCGGCGTTCTGCCGCATCGTGATTCGCGACACCGGTGTCGGCATCGCCGAGGCGGACCTGAAACGACTGGGCGAGCGTTTCTTCCGCGCGGACAGCGGGCCCGGTCGCAGCGTCGAGGGCACCGGAATCGGGTTGTCGCTGGTGCGCGGGCTCGTCGAACTGCAGCACGGAACCGTCGAGTTCACCAGTGAACTCGAGCGAGGCACCGCGGTCACCATCCGGTTGCCCCGATCGGTGGACGGCAAGCCCGTCGAGCATTCACCCGCCGGGCTGCTGGACAACCCGTACGTCGTCGAGGCAGACCAGTGGGTGACATCGCGGCCAGCGTCACCGGAAGACGCGGCGCCGGTGGCCGACGATCGTGAGTTGGTGTTGATCGCCGACGACAACGCTGATATGCGAGCGCATTTGGAGCGGGTGCTGTCGACTCGTTGGCGAACGGTCCTGGTTGCCGACGGTCAAGAGGGCATCGAAACCGCCCGCAAGCTTCGCCCGGATGTCGTCGTGACCGATGTGATGATGCCGCGGCTGGACGGCTTTGAATTCGTCGCCGCCATTCGCGCCGACCCGGCGCTGGCGGCCACGCCGGTGCTGATGCTGTCCGCGAGGGCGGGCGCCGAGGCTATCAGCGAGGGCTACTCCGGCGGGGCCGACGACTATCTGCCAAAACCGTTCAGCTCGCAGGACTTAATCGATCGTGTCGCGGCGCGGCTGTCGGCAGTCGCGCGCGAACGCGCCAGTCGGCGATCCAGTGACGCTCAGGCGCAGCTGGCCTCTGGATTTCGCCCAGCTCGACGCCGCCCTGCAGGCCGCCGACTCAGGCGCCGCAATCGCCGCGGCGCTGCAGGGTTGTTCGTTCGGTTCCGGCGACGCACCGGTCATCTGCCTGGGTGTGCTCGACTCCGAAGGCAACAACGTCCGATTCGAATACGGCGATCCGGTGCCTCGGGAAATGCGCGACCGCTACCACGTCGCGTCGATGGACACCCCGATCGTGCCCGTCGACGTCATCAAGACCGGTCAACCCATGATCATCACCGACACGCTCAGTCTCGGCTCGCGCTATCGGCACGTCGTGAACGAAACGGTCGAGGTGGTCCGGGCGTGCATCAGCCAGCCGTTGCGCGGTTCGGACGGACGAGTCATCGGTTCGCTCGGGATGCTCTGGCCGGCGCCGCGAGAATTCGATCCCGCTGAACTCGATTGGGCGGCCCGGATTGCCAAGATGACCCAGTCCGTGCTCGACGGCATCCGCAACGTCCAACGCGAACGTCAGATCGCCGTCGATTTCCAAGACCATCTGCTCGATCTCGACCACGGGTCGACCGCCGCGGTGGTCGCCGCGGTCTACCAACCCGGCGGCGAGGCGATGCGGGTCGGCGGTGACTGGTATCTCGTGTTACCGCTGAAGCAACGAGGCACAGGTTGCGATTTCCGTCGGTGACGTGGTCGGACATGGCCTGCCCGCTGCGATCGCGATGAGCAGGCTGCGCGCGGCGGTGGCCGCCAGCGCGCTGACCGACGCCGATCCGGCTGCAGTACTGGCCACGTTGGACCGATACGCGGCGACGGTCCCCGGTGCGCGCTGCGCGACGGTGAGTTACGCGGTGATCGACACCGGCTCAGACCAGGCCACGCCTGATGGCGCCGCGAGCATCAGCTATTCCTGTGCGGGACATCCGTATCCGCTGCTGGTGACGCCGGATCAACCGCCGGTGTTTTTGTCGGCCGGTCGGCGTCCCCCCGTGGCGGCGTGGGAAAGCCGTCTCAAGCAGAACACGGCCGTCCACCCGCTACCGGCCGGCAGCGTGGTCCTGCTCTACACCGACGGACTGATCGAGCGGCCGGGGGAGACGCTCGATGAAGGATTCGCCCGGCTGCAGGGTGCGGCTGCCTATCGCGCGGATCTTCCGGTCGGAGACCTGTGCGCCGAGTTGCTCGACCGGATGGCCCCACCCGGCGGTTACACCGACGACGTCGTGCTGTTGGCGCTGCGCCCGTGCCACAGCTCGGCGCGCAGTTTTGCCACCGTGGTACCCGCCACGCTGGACCATATTGCCGAAGCGCGACATCGGCTGCGCGACTGGCTTTCCGGCCTCGCCGTCGATCCGCGGCGGGGATCCGACATCCTGCTGGCCACCGGGGAGGCGGTGACCAACGCGATCGAGCACGGCAGCGGCATTGATGCGCGCAAGACGGTCTCCATCGAAGCTTTTGTCCGCGGCGGCACCGTCACCGCAACGGTCAGCGACGCCGGTCAATGGTCGGGTGATTCGTCAGCCAGCCACCGCAGCATGCGGCGCGGGCGCGGGCTCACCATGATCAACGGCCTTGCCGACCATGTGAAGACCGCGCGCACCTCGGACGGCACCCGAATCACGCTGAGTTTCGACCAGGCGGTTCTCCCGGAATCCGGTCTAGTGGAGGGCCTGCAGACGTGAGCCGCGCGGTTTTCCACCTGCAGACCCCGGAGGGAGACGGGGCGCCAACGCCCGCCGAGGTGACAGTGACCGGCGAGGTCGATGCGTCCAATGTCGCGGAGTTCACGCGATCGGTGCAGGACCTGCCGGGCGCACGGCCGGTCATCCTTGAACTGAGCGAGGTGAAATACCTGGACAGCGCCGGGTTCGCGGCGTTGGATCGCCTACTCGCGGAGAACGCCGTCGTCCTCGTTTTGTCGCCGGACAGCTTCATGTACAGGGTGGCCGAGCTGATGTGTATGCCGATCCACGACGACGTCGAGGCCGCCCGGCGCGTGCTGCAGGACGGCGCGAGCTAAGCCTCTAATCGGCCTCTTCGATCGCCTCACCGAGCTCCTCGAGGAGCTTGTTGTGGTGGTTACTGGCCAACAGGTGACCCGCTGCGATGACCACGGCGACCGGCCAGTCGATGAGCTCGAAAGCGGCCAGCGCCGCCAAGCCGCCGTAGTAGGCAAGCTGTTCGGGTCGTGGAATCTCTACCTGTCCGACCACCGGCAGGTTGATCGCGAATGTCTCACCTTCCCGGATATGAGCAACAGCCTCCGCCTGGGAAGTGCCGTGGCGCGACTTTACCTTTTCGGCCATCATTTGCCTTTCAGTAACGTAAGCGTTGCCGTCGAGTCCGATGGTGCAGTCACCGTTAAATGTATGTCGACGAAGGATGCTCTCGCCGACCAACTAAGCGAAGCCGTGGCTGGCTTCCTGACTGTTCCGCTGATGGAGTTGTATGCCCTGCTGTGGCGCGTGGGCGCTGTGCAGGTCGTGGGGACTCGCCCGGCACGCCATTCGCGGCTTCCAGCTCCAGTGGACTTTTATCTGCGAATACGCGGGTCGCGACGGCCACCGCGCCGGTCGCAACCCCGGCTGAGCCCAGCGCCTGCGCCCAGGCGAGCGGGCCGAGAGGAGTGCAGCCAAGTAGCTGGCTGACACCGGGGATGCTGATCAGCGTCCCCATCACGGCCAGCGACCCGCCCGCGGTCAACACGACCAGCGGAGTGTGCGAATCGAGCAGGGTTTGACCCAACTGAGTGGACACCAGCGCGACGAGCGCCACCGTGGACGCCCGTTGCGGACGTCCGGTGAATCCGGCCATCACCCACGCCGCTGTCGCGGCCGCCGCGGTGGTCGTCCCGCGGATGGCAACCGCCCGCCACAGCGCCTGCTGATCGGGGCCACGCCCTTCGAGCCGCACCGGGCCGCTCGGCTTGCTGACCGCCAGGGCCGCCGCCGGCAGCGCGTCGGTGAAGATGTTCACCAGCAGCAGCTGCCGGGTGTTCAGCGGTGAAGTGCCGGTGATCGCGCTGCCGATGACCGCGAACGCGACCTCCCCGGCGTTGCCGCCGAGCAGCACCGACACCGCGGCCTGGACCCGCCGCCATAGTTCGCGGCCTTCCTCGATCGCATGCAGCAGAGCCTCGATGCGGGCGTCGACCAGCACCACGTCGGCCGCGACACTGGCCGGATCGCTGCCGCCGGAGACGACGCCGATGCCGACGGTGGCCGCCCGGATGGCGGCGGCATCGTTGGAGCCGTCGCCGACCATGGCGCAGACCTTTCCGACGCGTTCCAGCGTCTGAACGATCTGCACCTTGTTCTCCGGTGACATCCGGGCGAAGATCACCCGCTCGGTGACCACCCGCTCCTGCTCTTTGCGTGACAGGGCGTCCCACTCGGCTCCGCTGATGACTTGTTCTGTCGTCACCGACATCCCCAGTTCCCGGGCGATCGCCGTGGCGGTAATCGGGTGATCACCCGTGATCAGCCGGATGCCGATCTCTCGTTCGGCCAGCGCCGCGAGCAGGGCGGGTGCTTCGGCGCGCGGGGTGTCGGAAAGCCCGAGGAACCCCGCCAGCGACAGCTCGCTGTCGGCCAGGCCTGCGATGGCGTCCTCGTCCTCCGTGACCAGCTTGGCCTGTTGTGGTGTCAGCCGGCGCCGCGCGACGGCGATCACCCGCAGCCCCTCGGCCGCCAGTCGCCGCACCGTGGTGTCGATGTCGGGGCCGACGTCTTGGCAGGCGGCCAACACGACTTCGGGTGCGCCCTTCACGGTCAGCTCGTCGTCGAATACCGACGCCGAGAACGACCTACCGGACCGGAACGGCAGATGGGCGTCCGCTTCGGTGGCCGAGCTCGAGTCGTTCACCGCCTGCCCCGCCTCGATGATGGCGCGGTCGGTGGCGTGCACCTGCGGCCCGCCGTTCGCGTCCGGCGCTGCGCGCACCGCGCAGCGCAACACGTCGTCGCGTGAGAAGCCCTCCGCGGGATGCACCTGCGATACCCGCAGGCGGTTTTCGGACAGCGTCCCGGTCTTATCGAAGCAAACGACATCGATACGACCCAGGGCCTCCACCGATCGCGGAACACGCACCAGTGCGCCGTAGTTGGTCAGGCGTCGGGCCGATGCCGCCTGCGCAAGGGTTGCCACCAGCGGCATCCCTTCCGGCACCGCGGCGACGGTGATGGCGATTCCACTGGCCACGGCTTCACGCAAACCCTTGCGGCGCAACACGCCGAGCGCGCTGACCAGCAGACCGCCGCCCGCGCTGACCGGGAAGGCCCGGTTGGTGAGCTGGCTGAGCTGGTGTTCGAGCCCGATCTGCGGGAGCTCGCTGGATACCAGTTCAGCGGCGCGGCGCGCTTGGGTGTCGGCGCCGACGGCGGTCACCACCGCCATCGCCGTGCCGGCCACAATGGTGGTCCCGCCGTAGAGCATGCAGCGGCGCTCGGCCAGTTCGGCGCCCGGCGTGGCGTCGACCTGCTTTTCCACCGGCAGCGACTCACCCGTGAGCGAGGATTCGTCGACCTCGAGGTCGTCTTCCTCGATCAGCCGGGCGTCGGCGGGGACCACCTCGTGGGTGCGTATCTCGATCACGTCGCCGGGCCGCAGTTGCGCCGCGACGACGTCGGTGTAGACCGGCGAACCGTCGGGACCGATCGTCACTTTTCGGGCCGGTGGAATCTGTTGAGCCAGCAGTTCGTTCAACCGGCCTTCGGCGCGCAGGCGCTGGCTGGCTGCCAACATGGAGTTTCCGGTGAGCACCGAACCGACCAGGACCGCGTCGACCGGCGAACCCAGGATCGCACTGGCCGCCGAGCCGAGGGCCAGCACCGGGGTCAGCGGGTCGGACAACTCTGCGCGCACCGCCTTGAGGAACTGCCAGACCGCGTGCGTCGGGCGTCCGGTCAGTTCGGCGCCGCGGTGAGCCGTTTCCATTGCCCGGCTGGCCAGCAGGCCGATGGCGCGGGTGCTCCGGCCGTCTGCTCGGCGTCCGGTGGCGGCAACATCTTGCGGACCTGCTCGATCGACATTGCGTGCCATTCGTGCATCGGTGCCGGCAGCGGAGCCGGCGCGCGCAGCACCCGGCGGGCGATCAGAAACCCCGACAACAGACCCGCGGCCGCACCCGTCGTCACCGGGCCGGGCCCCCGCCCACGCACGCCGGGCACCATCAGCAATGCGCCCAACGCCGTCGCGCCGGTCGATATCTCGATCCCACGCTGGCTTGCTGCTCTGGCTGCCGGGATGGCGTGTACCAGTCGCCAGGCTCCGGCAAGGTCGCTAAGTATCAGATGCGCCGTCCACGGCGGAGGCTCGGCGTCGGAGTTGGGCATTACGCCAAGCCCGACGTCGGCCGACGCAAGTGCTTGTGCACCGGCCGACGAGACCACCGCGACGGTGCGACCCGACTGCTGCAGATCGGTCAGCGCCGTGGCGAGCGCGGTGTTAATGGATGACCTTTGCAGCGGCCGCAGCTCATCGAAAGCGGTCCGCAGCTCGCCGAGATCATCGATGTCGACAGAGATCAGGTCCAGGCCAGCCCGGCGCGCCTCAGCCAGCACAGCCGATGCCAGCGGATCGTGCGTGGGGCCGATCAGCGCTTCGACGCCTGCATCGGATCCGCGGGCAGCCAACCCGGGAACCGGGTGCCAGCCCGCACGCAGGCCTCGTTTCTCCAGCAGCAGTTGGGCGCGGTTCCAGGCGGGGGAAAGCTCGTCCTCGTCGGCGCCGCGGACCCGCACCACCCGCAAAGTGTCAGTGCACAGCACCCGGGGATCGATCAGCAGAGCGTCGACGCGGTCCAGCCAACGTAGTTTTTCCGGGCGCAACGGCAACACCGCGTGCTGGTCGGCCAATCCTTGTCCGAGGGCTGCGGCGAAAGACTCGCGCGCGGTGCGGGTGGCCTTCGGCGTGGTGACCAATGCCGCGGTCGAGGCCATCGCGAGGTTACGGGTGGCCGCGCCGACGGCCGCGGTCCCGATCACTTGCACCAGGGCGCTGCGCCGTGCGTGCCGCTCGACCGGTCCCTCAGGCGCCGGCACCGGGCGAGACGGCGGGTTGACCTCCGGATGCTCGGCATGGCGGGCCAACGTCGGTTCGTGACGGCGCCAGGCCTGTGCTTCAGCCCGGTATTCGGCGGCTTTCAAAGTCTCCATGGCGAGGTCGACGCTCAGCGACGCCGGTGAGAGTTCGAGGACGTGTGCGGTCGTCATCGCCACCGATAGCACCGCGTTTGTCGCCGAGTGGCCGATGCGCTCCTCGAGCAGGCGGCGCACCCGCGGTTGGTAGTCGACGGCCACCACCGCCGCCTCGACACCGTCGAACAGACGCGGCCACTGCAGCACCCGACCCGCCAACGCGGCGCCCACCCCGACAGCGGTGGCGCCGACCCCCAACGCGTTGGTGGCCAGCAGCAGACCGTCGCCCGGCAATGGTTCCGGGCGTGCGGCACGACGCCGCCCTATGACGTTACTGGTTGAGCGCCAGCGTTTTTCGGCCTCATCGACATCTCGGCACAGCTCACGCAGCGAGGTCTGGTCGCCGTCGAGGGCGACGACGATCCGCGACAGTGGGCGGTTCACGCTGACCGAGTTGACGCCGGGCCGTGCGCGAACGGTGTCGACCACGACGCGTCCGAGCTCGGCGCCGTCCGGGCCATCGAGGCCGCGGACCTCAATCCACGCGCGTCCCTTGCCACGCCAACTATGCCTGGTCAATGTGGGTGCGGGCAGCCCGTCCGACAGCGCTTTGACACCTTCGCGAACCGGGATCGCGGCCATGGTCAGACCGGTCGAGGCCACTGTGCCGACTGATCCTGCGGCGTTTGCCGCGGTTTGGACGCTGGCGCTAACCAGTGCAGCCGTCGCTTGTAAACCCAGCGTCAACGCGCGCAGCGGTAAGGGTGCTCGCACCAATCTGACGCTACCTACTTGAGCGGGTCAACGACGGCTACGCGACTGTGTTCCGCGCGACTGTCGTGCCGTTGCCCGCTTGGCCGGCGTTTTGCGTGGCCTCGCCGAACTGGTCGACTTGGCGGGCACCACCTTCGCCGGTGTGGCCGGTGCGGCCTGCGAGCCGTCGTCACGTGAGTGATTCAGCCGTCGCAACAGCAGCACGCCGCCGCCGACGGCCAGCAACAGCGGCCACTCGACGAGACCAGTCACACCAAGCGCGCCCAACGTCAATGCGGCCGCCGGCGTCGAATGGCTGCCGCTGTCGATGCCACGCTGCACACCGGCAGCCGCTCCGGTCACGGCGCCGACGACGCCGTTGACCGCGGCACCGCCCACCGCGCCCGCGGCCGCGGTTGTTGCTGAGGCGGCTCGGCTCACCGTTCGACTTACATTGCGTACGGCGCCGTCAACGACACCCATGGTGACTCCCTGATAGTCGGTTGCTGAGATCGTGAACTCGATACCCGCTGCACACACCACACAGGTGGCGGTTATCTACGCGCAAACTCGCAGAGTTCATGGAACCAACACGATAATGCGCAGCATCCAGCAATCTTATGGCCTTGTCTGGTAAATGAACAGCGAATGAATACACGCCCGCCGTTTTTCCCGCGTCAATCTCGGCGCAGATCCACCAAAACCGGTGCGTGATCGCTGGGTGCCTTGCCTTTCCGCTCCTCCCGAACGATCTGCGCGTCGGCGACCCGGCCGGCGAGCGCGGGGGAGGCGAGGATGAAGTCGATGCGCATCCCTTGCCTCTTCGGGAATCGCAGCTGGGTGTAATCCCAGTAGGTATAGACGCCGGGGCCGGGGATGAAAGGCCTTACCACATCGGAGAATTGAGCGTTGACGATAGCGTCGAACGCTTTGCGCTCCGAATCTGAGACGTGGGTGGCACCCTGGAAGAATTCGACACTCCAGACGTCATCGTCGGTCGGAGCGATGTTCCAGTCACCGACCAATGCGATCTGCGCCGACGGATCGTCGCGTAGCCAGCCTTCTGCTGTATCACGAAGTGCAGCAAGCCAATTCAGCTTGTAGGTATAGTGCGGGTCGGCCAGGGCGCGACCGTTGGGGACGTAAAGGCTCCACACTCGCACTCCCGCGCAGGTGGCGGCCAGCGCGCGCGCCTCCGCCGCAGCGGCCACATCCGGCTTGCTGGTCCAGCTCGGCTGGCCGTCGAAGCCGACTTCGATGTCGTCCAGACCGACCCGCGACGCAATCGCCACGCCGTTCCACTGGTTGAACCCGCAATGCGCTACCTCGTAGCCGAGCTCGAGGAACGGCATCGTCGGGAACTGCTCGTCAGAACACTTGGTTTCCTGCATCGCGAGCACGTCGACCTCGAAACGCTCCAGCCAGTCGAGCACGCGGCCCAACCGGGTGCGGATCGAGTTCACGTTCCAGGTGGCTACTCGCAGGAGCGGCGATCGCAAGCGCGGCGAAGCCGGGCGCAGCGGGTCGCCGCCATCAACCATGCCGTCGGGCATGGCCCCGACCCTACGTGACGGGCGCCGCGGTGACCGTAAAGTAGCGCGCGCGGTGGTGCAGGGTGAACCCCAGCGACCGGGCCAAGCTGGCGGCGCCGTGATCGTCGTCGAGAATCCGGATGTAGCCGCGGGTCGCGCCACGCGCCGCCCCCCAGGCCAACAGCGCCTCGCACAGCGCGCGGCCGGCGTCCTGCTGCGGATCTGCCAGCCGGACCACCGACAGGCCCACCCAGCGGGTGCCGTCCGGGGCGTCGGTGACCGAGGCGCGCGCAGTCGAAGCATCTGGGTGCCTGCCGAAAACCAGTTCGCCCTCGACGACCGCCGTCAATACGTCGACGGGAATCTGACGCTGGTAGAGCCGCAGCCAGTCCTCGTCCGGGCGGACCGATAGCCGGACCGACGGGTCAGGCTCGGCCGTGTGCACGTCGCGTACCAGCATCCGGTTGGCGTGCTCGCCCGCGCCGGCAAGCCGCAGCAGGCGATCGGCGATTGCCAACCGCGGAGTCAGGTCTCGCCGTCGGTACCATTCGACGATCTCCGGTATCGCCGCCTGGTCGGCAGAACTATCAAGTGGCACAGCAGAATTAGCCCGATGCGTAACGCCGTGCCCAGCGCGCAGCAGCCAGCCGTCCAGCCAGTGTTGCTCCACCCCCGGCCAGGCCGAAGCGGCGGCATGCTCTAACGCCCGGATCTGCGATGTGCGCACCGGGGCATCGCTGAGCGTTCGTACCGCGACCACATCCGCGGGCGCGAACTGCATTACCGCGCCCGTCTTTGTCCGGACGCGGACGAGCGGGGTGATGCCGAGTAGATGGCCGATCACATCGGTCAGCGGTGGGACCGAGCCGGCGGGACGGCGGTAACGCACCGTCACCCTCGTTCCGAGCTCAGGCCACGAAACCATCAGTGGCCGAAGGGGTCCGGCCCCTCACCCGGTGTCCACGACAACCCGGGAACGCCCCAGTCGTGCGATTTGACGGCGCGCTTTGCGGCGCGGGCGTGGCGTCCGATCAGCCGGTCCAGGTATAGGAAGCCATCCAGGTGTCCGGTCTCGTGCTGGAGCATTCGGGCAAACAACCCTGTGCCCTCGATGGTGCTCGGGCTGCCGTCGGCGTCCAGTCCGCTGACCCGGGCCCACTCGGCTCGCCCGGTCGGAAACGACTCGCCCGGCACCGAAAGGCAACCCTCGTCGTCGCTATCGGGGTCGGGCATGGTCTCGGGTACTTCCGAGGTTTCCAGCACCGGATTGACGACCACACCGCGCCGCCGCGCCGACTGCCCACGCTCGTTGGCGCAGTCGTAGACGAATACCCGCAAGCCCACGCCGATCTGGTTGGCGGCCAGGCCAACCCCGTAGGCGGCGTCCATGGTGTCGTAGAGATTCGTGATCAGGTCGGCCAGATCGGCCGGCAGCGAACCGTCCGCCGCAACCGGCACCGGCTCGGTGGGGGTGTGCAGAACCGGATCTCCCACGATGCGAATGGGTACGACTGCCATGGTCGGCTAGCTTAAGCCCGCCGACGATGCGCTCCGCGAAGCGGAGTGAGGATGCGGAGTGAGGAGGAGGCGCCCGGGTTGCGGAGTGGGCCTGGGGCAGGCAATCTGCGCTAGTCAGCCGACTCGCGGGCTTGGGTTCCGGGTCATCAGTTGTCGACGTGGTTGAATATCGCCGGAGCAGCGAGCATTCGAGAATTGCCGAAAGGGTCGAGGAAGCGATATGGACAGCGCTATGGCGCGGGCTAATCGATCGGGGGACGACTCTGAACTCGCCGACGGGTTAACCCGCCGCGAGCACGACATTTTGGCGTTTGAACGCCAATGGTGGAAATACGCCGGCGCCAAAGAAGAAGCCATCAAAGAGTTGTTTTCAATGTCGGCTACGCGTTACTACCAAGTTTTGAATGCGTTGGTCGACCGGCCTGAGGCATTAGCCGTCGACCCGATGCTGGTGAAGCGGCTCCGACGGCTGCGGGCCAGTCGTCAGAAGGCGCGGGCCGCGCGACGCCTCGGTTTCGAGCTCACCTGAGTGTTTTGCCCGCTCGCTGAGCGTCGGTGTGGGTTCTGGCGCACTCCTAGATACAGTGACGTCAATGAATGAACGCGTTCCCGACTCGACCGGGCTTCCTCTGCGGGCCATGGTGATGGTGCTGTTGTTTCTCGGTGTCATATTTTTGCTGGTCGGGTTTCAGGCCCTGGGGTCCGGTTCGAACACTGACGACGACGCGTCGGTAGCGAGCGTGACGACAAGCGCGACGACGCCGAAAACGACGGCGAAGGCCGCGGTGAAATCCGACATCCTCGTGTACAACATTTCCAACTCAAAGGGTGTGGCCGGGCGGACCGCCGACCAGCTCAAGCAGGCCGGCTACAACGTCACGAAGGTCGATAATCTTTCGCTGCCCGGCGTCTCCACCACCACGGTGTATTTCGGTACCCTCCCCGGCGAGCGCGAAACCGCTGATGCCGTAGGCCAGTTGCTCAAAGCGCCCGTTGCGCCACGGATTCCTGAAGTCGCCGACGAGCCGCCCGGTGTCATCGTCGCGGTCGCCGGCTGACGCCGTCGAGCTGGTTTGCCCTACGTGCGTTTAGAAGGGCGGCGGATCGTCGTCGGTCTGGGGTGGGGCCGGTCCGAGATAGGCCATCGAGTCGGTGCGGGCGGTCGTGCGGGCAAGGTGGTTTTGTCGTCGTTCGGCAGCGACGCGGTAGGCGCGATCTTGCTGACGGGTCCGAGACCGTTTAGGCATCATCGCGGTTCGGTCACCGCAGTACTCAATCGGCGGGTCGGGTTCGGTCGCCGGTAGGTTACCGGTAGGTGCGCACAGGCTGGGAAACAGCAGCGCACTACCCGGGGTGGTCACGTAGGTCTGCCCTGACGGTGAGGTCAAGATGATGGTGCCGTCGGGCAACTGCTGATCGCACCACCCCCAGAACGTCTTTACCAAGTGATGAGCACGGCAGTAACACTTCAGGTTCGAGGCATGCGTGGGCCCGCCGTCGGCGTAGGGGATGGTGTGGTCGAGGTCGCAGGCGGACGCCGGTCGGTCGCAGCCTGGCCAGCGGCAGGTCAAATCCCGGCACCGCACAAAATCAGCCAGCGCCTTCGACGGCGCATAGCCTGGCTCGGGCGCGGCGTCGACTGGGTGAACCAGAGGCACCAGCCTGGCCGAGGCGGCCAATTCCGCGACGAGTTCGGGTCCGATGAGCCCGTCGGCGCCCATCTCGGAGGCCGGTGTGGAGCCGCGGCCATCGATCGTGGCTTGGTCGGCGATCACATGGATCACCACAGGCGTTGCGGCAGCCTGCTTTCCGGCGGCACAGTCCGAGCGCCCACAACGGCAGCCCAGCCGATCAGCGCCCGCTGCCAGCGCCCCGAGCGCGTCGGCGCGGCGCTGCTCACGGTTGCGCGGATCGTGCTCGCACACCGTGGCTGACAGCGCATTCAATCGTTTCTCGAGAGCATGCGCGTCGGGACTGAGCAGACTCCCGTGAATCTCCGAGAGGCCGCCTTCCAGATCCGCGAACCAGATCTCTCGCTCGGTGCGCCGTTCTTTGCGCCGCCGCACCGCATCGGCATCGACCTTGGCCACGATCTTGTCGATCTGCCCGGCCAGGCGGCCTCGGGTCATCGAAGGCCAGCGCACCACTGCGATGGCGAGCTGTCCGTCGACGGCCGCCAGCACCTCACGGTCGGTGATCAGATCTGTGCGAAACACGATCGTGGCAAAAGTCCGCTGGTCGATGTCACCTGCTTTGAAGACGTCAGCCACCTTCGGGAGCCGCTCACGCATCGCGCGCGCATAACCCAGCTGACTCCCCGCCAGCCCCTGACTAATACGCAATGCGGCGGCTATCTCAGCGCTCACCGCCTCCTCGGTGTCGACGGCCCACTCCTCGGTGTCAGAGCAGCGCGCCAACCGATAGGCGAACAGCTCACCGATCGCGACGAACGACGCAGCGGCCGCGCGGTTCTGCGCGCGCCACGACGCACAAATCCGATCCACCAGAGCAGCCGACTCCACGGTTTTCGACGGATAACGCCGCTCGAACATCTCGTCAAACCGGGCAATCACCTCCGGCGATGACACACGCGGTGGCGCTGTATCGAACATGCGTTCGATTATGCCAGAGCGGTACGACAGGAAATGTCTGCAACCTCTGCGCCATCGGCCGGTCGTTCCGGCCCGCATCGTCGCCGAGCTGAGTTTGTTGATCTCGCTCCTCAACGGGTCGTTCCGGCCGGCATCGTCGCCGGGCAGGGCTGGTTGATCCCGCTCCTCAACGGGCCGTACCGGCCCGCATCGTCGCCGGGATAGGCTCTCCCCATGCTCAAGCTCGCCAGCAGCCGCAAACTTGCCGCCGCCACTGCACTGGTTCCGCTCTTCGTCTCGGTTGCGCTGTTGAGCGCATGCAAACCGAATCAACCACCGGCGACCTCGCCCGGCACACAACCGTCGGTCTGGACCGGGTCACCGGCGCCGTCGACTACGGAATCGAACGGGGGGCAAGCCGCACCCGACAGCCTGACCACGCAGCTGATTGCGCCCAACGGCTCGAAGGTCGCTACGGCCAAGCTCGAATTCAACCAGGGCTATGTGACGGTCACCATCGAGACGACCGGGACGGGCCAGCTGACGCCCGGTTTTCACGGCGTGCACATCCACTCGGTGGGCAAGTGCGAGGCCAACTCGGTGGCCCCGACCGGCGGTGCGCCCGGCGACTTCTTGTCCGCGGGCGGGCATTTTCAGGCTCCGGGGCACACCGGCGACCCGGAAAGCGGCGACCTGACCTCCCTGCAGGTCCGCAAGGACGGTGGGGCGCTGCTGCTGACCACCACCGACGGGTTCACCAAGGCCGACCTGCTGGCCGGTGCGGGTACGTCGATTGTCATTCATGCCGGCGCCGACAACTTCGGCAACATCCCGGCGGATCGCTACACCCAGGTCAACGGAGCACCGGGACCCGACCACACGACGATGTCCACCGGTGACGCCGGCAAGCGGGTGGCGTGCGGCGTACTCGGCTCCGGTTAGTCCTTCGTCGGACAGGGGTATCGCTATCAGCGTGAACTTCGCGGCATCGCCCCGCCCCACGCTTGGAGTCGAATGGGAGTTTGCGCTCGTCGATGCGCAGTCTCGCGACCTGAGCAACGAAGCCACCGCGGTTTTCGCCGAGATCGGTGAAAACCCCCGTGTGCACAAGGAATTGCTGCGCAACACCGTTGAGGTCGTCACCGGCATCTGCGACTGCACCGCGCAGGCGATGGAGGATCTTCGGTCTACGCTGAGCGGCGTTCTACCGATCGTCCGGCAGCGCGGCATGGAGCTGTTCGGTGCGGGCACCCACCCGTTCGCGAGTTGGTCTACACAGAAACTGACCGACGCGCCGAGATACGCCGAGCTGATCAAGCGCACCCAGTGGTGGGGCCGCCAGATGCTCATCTGGGGAGTGCACGTGCACGTCGGGATCTCCTCGGTGGACAAGGTCATGCCGATCATGTCGTCGTTGCTCAACTGGTATCCGCATCTGCTGGCGCTGTCTGCGTCGTCGCCGTGGTGGGTGGGCGATGACACCGGGTACGCCAGCAACAGGGCGATGATGTTCCAGCAACTGCCCACCGCCGGTCTGCCGTTCCAGTTCCAAAAGTGGTCGGAGTTCGAGGGTTTCGTCCACGATCAAAAGAAGACGGGGATCATCGAGCACGTCAACGAGGTGCGTTGGGACGTTCGGCCTTCGCCGCACAATGGAACCATCGAGGTGCGGATCTGCGACGGCGTGTCCAACGTGCGCGAGCTGAGCGCACTGGTCGCCTTGACGCACTGCCTGGTGGTCGATCTCGAGCGTCGCCTGGATGCCGGTGAAGTCGTTGCCGACCATGCCGCCGTGGCATAGCCAGGAAAACAAGTGGCGCGCCGCACGATACGGGCTGGACGCGATCATCATCCTCGACGCCGACAGCAACGAGCGCCTGGTCACCGAAGACCTCGACGATGTGCTGACCCGACTGGAACCCGTCGCCAAGTCACTGCACTGCGTCGACGAGCTGGCCGCGGTGGCCGACATCCCTCGGCGGGGGGCGTCGTATCAGCGGCAGCGGCGGATCGCCGAGGAGCATGACGGAGATCTGCGCGCCGTCGTCGATGCGCTTGTCGGTGAGCTGGATATCTGATGACGACCGCAGCCGAATCGGGCCCGATGGCGATGTTCCCGCTGCAGTCGGCGTTGCTGCCCGGCGAGGATCTGCCGCTGCAAATCTTCGAACCCCGCTATGCCGCGCTGGTGCGAGACTGCATACGCGACAAGGATCCTCGTTTTGGTGTTGTGCTGATCTCCCAGGGCCGCGAGGTCGGTGGCGGTGAAAATCGCTGCGATGTCGGGACGGTGGCCAGGATCACCGAATGCGTGGACATCGCCGGCTCGGGCCGATTCGTGCTGCGCTGCCGGACGGGCGAACGGATCAGAGTGTGGGAGTGGTTGCCTGACGACCCGTACCCGCGGGCGATCGTGCAAGCGTGGCCGGACGAGCCGGGAGAAGCGGTGAGTCTAGGCCAACTGGAGGAGCTCGAAGACCGGGTGATGGCGCTGTTCGAGCGTCTGGCCGCTGCCCGCGATATTCCGCTGCCGGAACGGGAGGAGCTGCTCGGCGTCAACACCGGCATCGTCGATCCCGGAGAATGGTTGTATGCATTGGCGTCCCGCATTCCCATCGGACCCGCCGACCGCTACTCGGTGTTGGCGGCGCCGACGGCCGCCGAACGGCTGGCAGCGTTGACCGAGGCGTTGGATTCCGTCGCCGCGGTGATCGAATTTCACCTCTCGGAGTAATTCGTCAGGCACAGCGGCGTGTCGTATTCAACCGGCCTTCGATGAAGACGCTGCGCGGTGCCAGATCCTTGAGGTCGCTATCCGGCGGCCGGTCATAGCGCTGCATCAGGTTCAAAGCCTCGATCACGGTGACCGCCCAGCCGCGGTCCGTCAGCCATTGCCGAAGGTCGGTGCGTTCTTCAATGAACCACAGATCGGGGATGTCGGGCGGCCTGGTGCCGCCGGTCTGGTCGGCGTCTTCCGGTATGCCGCGCAAGTACTGGCGACGTCGCTCGAGGTAGTCGAGGAATCCCAGCCGCGTTTGACTGCGGCGTCGACGAAAAGTTGTGCGTAACGATCGGTGAACAGCGGGCAGTCACAATCAGATTCAGCGGCCCGGGCCATGGCCACGCCGAGCGCCGTCGCGCCGACACTCTCGGTGATGTCCCAGCTGTCGTCGTCAGTCCGTGCCATCACCATCGTCTATCTCGCTTCCCGGGCAGTGCTCGATAAGGCGACGACGCTGTCCGACAAACCCAGGCTAATGAAATTGGAAACATCGTGCCGAGTCTGCGACGCCGTGGTGTACTTCGACGCGTGCGACAGGTGGTTGTCGAGGTCGATGAGGGTGTGGCGATCCTTACGCTGAATCGCCCCGAGCAACTCAACGCCTACACCGCCCAGATGGGCACGCTGCTGAGTCAGGCCTATCGAGACTGCGACGACAACGATGACGTGCGCGCCATCGTGGTCACCGGCGCAGGCCGGGCCTTTTGCGCGGGAGCGGATTTCTCAGGCAGCGCATCGCCGTTCGACGCCCCGGTTGACGACGATTCGTTCTCCGCATCCCCGATCGACCCGGCCGCCTTCGAATTGCGCAAGCCGGTGATCGCCGCAATCAACGGCCACGCCATAGGGATAGGTCTGACCATCGCGCTGCAAGCCGATGTCCGGATCGTCGCTGACACCGCGAAATACGGTGTGGTACAAGTCCGCCGAGGCGTGATACCCGACTGCATGTCGCACTGGACGTTGGCGCACCTGACAAACTTGGGCGTCGCTGCCGAAATATTGCTGACCGGGCGCACCTTCGATGGGGCCGAGGCCGTCGCGCTCGGTATCGCCAACCGGGCGCTGCCCGCGGCGAACGTTCTGGACCATGCCGTGGAGATTGCCCGCGACATTGCGACCAACGTGGCGCCGATGTCGGCGGCGTTGTGTAAGCGGCTGCTGTGGGACAGCACGATCAACGGCTACACCCCGCGACAGGTTGCGTCGCTGGAAACCCAGTTGCACCATCGGGTAATGGGTAGCGACGACGCCCGCGAAGGAGTCGCCGCGTTTCATGGATCGTCGGCCTCCGCGGTTCAACTCGCGGCTGTCGACCGACTGGACGCCGTTGCCGGCACCCGACACCGGAGTCAGTGAGCATGCACATTGAGCTGATGGCAGATGGCCTCGGGTTCACCGAGGGTCCGGTGTGGCTGCCCGATGACCGGGTGGCGCTGGCGTCGATCAGTCATGGCTGCGTCTACATCGTCGACCCGCTCGGCGGTCCCCTCGAACGCATCGACACCGGCGGCGGGCCAAACGGTCTGGCCTGCAGCCCCGACGGGACGTTGTACGTCGCGCAGAACGGCGGCGCTTGGGGCGCAAGCGGTCCCGCCGAGCCGGGCGTTCAGGTGATCACCGGCGGCCGCGTCGACTACCTCGTCGAGGGACTGGGCGCACCGAACGACTTGGCGTTCGGTCCGGATGGACGGCTGTGGATCACCGACACCCGCGCGGAATTCGACATCAGCACTCCCGACGCCGGACTGCCGGGGCATGTGTATGCGACCGACGTCGAGTCGGGAGAGACCCGACAGGTCATCGACGACGGGCCGGTGTTCATCAATGGGTTGGGTTTCGACCATGGTGGATCGAGATTACTTGTAACAGCAACACTTTCGTCCCAACTGCTGTCCTACGTGATTTCCGCGCCGGACTACCGGCCACTCGATGCGCCCGAGCTGGTGCACACTTTCGCCGACGGGTGGCCGGACGGGATGGCGGTGAGCGCTCGTGGCGACTACTGGGTCGCGCTGACTGCTGCTGATCGCATCGATGTGATCGACGCCTGGGGCCGGTGCATCGGTGAGGTCGCATTGCCAGCCGGCTCGCTGCCGACCAACGTCTGCATCGGTGGCCGCCGGTATGACGAACTGTTCGTCACCGCTGCGCACGACCAGGCTCTGGTCCGAATTGATTTCGAGGGCGACGGTCCGCCGCTTTCACGGGGTGATCAACGTCGACGCTTCGTGCACGGCTGTGCAGACTTGTCCGAGGTAGTCGAGAATAGCGGTGCCCGCCTCGGGACTGAAGTTGAGAGCGATCGCGTCGAGGCGCGCGTTGGCGTCGCCGTAGAGCTCGGTTAGTCGGTTGAACCCGCTGGGCTCAACTTGCACGCTGCGCCGGTCGGTCATGTCCCGTCGGCGATCGATCCAGCCGGCCTTCTCCAACCGGGTGAGAACACCGGTCATGGTGGCGGGATGGATTCCCATGCGGCGCGCTAATGCAGTCGGTGATTGGGGACCGTAGCGGGCAAGGACATCAAGGACGTCAAGGTCGGAATCGTTGAGACCGGTTGCCGTCGCGACCCGGCGAGTGGCGACGGCCAGCTCGATCCGTAACTGGCGCAATGTATTGCGCAGCGCGTCGGCCAAATCGATGTCAGCCTCGGCTGACCGCTTATCGAGGGTTGGGTTTCCCGCGGCGGGCGCCCCCCGTCGTTGATCTCGATGTCCCACGCCCACGCCTCCCTGATAGTATGGATCTCATATTATATGAAATCCATATCTTAAAACGCGGCGCGACCAAGGCCACCGGGACGCACGACGAGAGTGGGCGCAACCCGCGAGCCGTCAAGTGGGTCGAAGGAGTCAACCATGGATACAGCGAACCCCGCCGACCGGAGACAGTTCACAACAACGTTTGTCGTCGTCGCGGCCTGTGCGCTCGGCGTGCTCTTTGCGATGTCCGCGTCCCCGGTGGTGATGCCCAGAATCATCAGACGCCATCCCGCCTGGCTCCAACTCGGCGTCTTCAAAAGCTACGCCGACTTCCGGCGCAAGCACGCCGGTCGGCCGCGCTCCGTCACGGCGCTTCTCACTCACGCGGGACGTCGCAGCGGCAAGACGTACCAAACACCACTGGGCGCGCAGCCTTACGGTGACGGCTTCGTCGTGTCACTGCCCTATGGCAAGCACACCGACTGGTGCCGCAACGTGATAGCGGCCGGGACATGCAGGCTCGCATGGCGAGGGCAAACCTACCAGCTGGAGCGGCCCGAGATCATCCCTGGTGCGCAAGTGTTTCCGACTTTACGCGTCGGGCAGCGGCTTTTGCTGAAGGGCGGCGGAATCCAAGATTTCTTGTGGCTGCACGAAAAAGAAGGGCAGCCCCAGAAACAAAGTGGATATACGCAGCTAGGACGTGATAGTGGTGAGACTGAGATCACTGAGGGAAAGCACATGTTGCTCACCACGTTCCGCAAAAACGGTGCCGGAGTGGCCACGCCCGTTTGGACGGTTCCGGTCAGCGATGGTCGAGTCGGAATGTGGACCGGCGCGGGCACCGGCAAGTACAAGCGCCTGCGCAATAACCCCCATGTCACGATCCAGACCTGCACGGCCAGGGGCCAAACGAAGCCGGGCGCCGAGATCCTAGACGGCACTGCAGAGATCGTGCGGTCCGGCGCACGCTATGACGAGGTCCAGACCAGCATTCGCGCGAAGTACAGGTGGCTCATTCCCATCGCCAAGCGCGTCAGCCGGCTACAAGGACGTTACAAGCGCGGCCAATCATTCGGCGACACCGTTGTGCTTATCAGCATCGCCAAAGCAAGTAGCTGACGTCGAAGGTCCCCGCGTTACGGCCGGTGATCATGCGGTCAACAATTCTGCCAGCGCGACACCGAGGTTGTGCAGGTTGGTCTCCAGGGAATACGTCCGGTCCACGGTCCAGTTGACGATACCGCCGGAGAGTGCCCCAACAATGATGTCTGCCAACGTTTCTGCGTCATGTCGCGCACTGACTTCGCCTCGGGCGACGCCTTCTTTGACGAGTTCGGCGAACGTGTCATGCAGGTTCGATCCGCGTTGAAAGCCATAGCCGCTGGTGGCGAGCATTTCCCCGATCAACTCGCGGTACGTGTCGCCGGATTTGGCCAGCGCCGCGCCAATGTCGTCGAACACACCGACGAGGCGCACCGGGATCGCTTCATCGGCGCGGTCGAAGACGACGTCGTGCAGGTTGACCAGCCGGCGCTCCGCCAGCGCCCGGATCATGTCCTGACGGGTGGCGAAGTGGTTGAAGAACGTTCGATTGGCGACGTCGGCGCGCTCACAGATGTCTTCGATGGTAGTGGCCGCGACGCCTTGGGCCAGGAACAGATCGAAAGCTGCCGCGAGGATGTTCTCCTTCAGCTCGCGCTTGCGCCGTTCGGTTCTGTTCACGACAGCAGTCTATTTCGCGCACAACTTCTCGGACAGCGCCCACAATGCTTCCGCGTGCCCGGAGTCCTGCGCGTAGGGTGCGGTCGTCTCGCTGACCCGGCAATCTTCCAGGTACAACGCTCCGCGGCCGGCCAGTTCGGGGCTGACCGCTGCCCACACTTGAGTGGCCGCGCCGTATTCGGGTGTGGTGAAGTCGAGGTAGCCGTCGGTCGGTTCACCGCGTGCGGCCGTACCGGCAGCGGCGCGTTTGCGCAGTTGCGAGAAATCGGTGCGGGACATGTACCGCGCCAGCGACGTGGCCACCGTGCCGGGATGGACGGCGTAGGCGCGAATTCCCAAGCCGCGCAGGCGGTGGTCGGCTTCGACGGCGTGCAGAATGTTCGCCGTCTTGGAGGCTCCGTATGCGACGAACTTGTCGTATTCACGATGCTCCCAGTTGGGATCGTCCAGGTCGACGTCGCCCATGATGTAGCCGCCGGAGGACAGGATGACGACGCGGGCGCCATCAGCGGCGGTGAGCTGCGGGACGAGCAGTCGGGTGAGCTCGAAGTGCCCGAAATGGTTTGTGCCGATCTGCATTTCGAAACCATCGTGGGTGCGGCCGAACGGGGTGAACATGACGCCGGCGTTGTTCATCAGGACATGGATCGCCGGCGTGATGTCGCGGATCGCCGTGGCTGCGGCGCGCACACCGGCCAGTGAAGTGAGGTCGAGATGCACGGTCGAGGTGCGCGCGCCGGGCACCTCGGCATGGATCCAACGGTCCGCCTCTGCCAGGCCGTCGTGATTGCGTGCGGCCAAGACGACGTGTGCGCCCGCGGCGGCCAGCGCCCGCGCCGACTCGCGGCCCAGCCCGGACGAAGCCCCGGTGATCACGCATACCTTGCCCGACAGGTTGATTCCCTCGACCGCCTGCAGGGCGCTGCGCTGCCCGGTCATGCCGGCGTGAGCTGCCACAGCGGGATGACCGTCTGGGGATCGCATTCCTCGTCGACGATCCACTTGCACATCCGTCGGATCGGCTCGATCGCGTCCTGCGGCGAGGCGATCGCAACGTTGCATGCGTAGCCAAGGCTGGTCAGCCGTTGAGCACCGAAGAGCGGCAGAGTATCTCGCAACCGGCGTTTGAGTGATTCCGGGTAGATGCCGATTGTCTGGGTGTAGGAGTTCACTGCCGCGGTCACCTTGTCGATGTCGTCCACCGGAACGATATTGGCGACCCGGCCGGACAGCATCGGCGAATAGTCGACCGCCTCGTCGAACTGGGAGACGACGATCGCGCCCTCGCGCTGCTCGCCGCCGATGACGCGGTAGAAGTCCTCGGTCATCCGTGAGGCCTCCAGATGGTCGAGCAATTCGCGGTCGGGGTAGAGCGGTGGCGTGCTGACGACGGCGGGCAGCGACATCAGCTCCCGATAGATGAGCTCGCCCAGCCGATTGGCTTTCGTCAGGCCGTCGGCGTCGGTCCCGGTGAGCACGTAGATGACCCGCGCATTGGCGCATCCCTCCTGGTTCGCGACGCCGATGTCGGTTGCGGCGCGGCGGGCGACGTCGTGCATGGTGGCTTCGTCGGCGAATGCCTCGGCGCCGATGATGGTGGCGCTGCGCTTGGGGTCCAGCGCGATGAGCTCCAGACCGGGCTGGATGTAGCGGGTGATGTGTTTTACCGACGCCAAACCGCCCCACGCCACGATCTTTTCGATGTGGTGCGGTTGATAGAGGGTTTCTTCGACAGCCGGGTCGCCGCCCTTCCAGTATCCGACCGCCAGGTGCTTGGTGATCGGGTGATTCGGCGCGACATCGGCTAACGTGCGGGCGATGGCGATTGCGGTGAGGGGATCATTCGACGGCGCTTTGATGATCACGTCGGATCGGGTGATCACCGAGCGCAGGATGGTCACCGCCGAGACCAGTCCGCCGTTGCCGGCGGGGATGTGCAGGGTGCGCGATCCGAACGCGCGCACCCGTTGCTCGCGGCCGTCGCGCAAGGTATGCGGGACCCAGCCGTTGAGGTAGTCCAGTCCGACCTGGCTGTCGGCGATTTCGGTGACGTTCTCGCGGGAAAACAGCGGCCGCAGCACACGATAGCTGTTCTTGAGCATTTCGGCCGGCAGCACATTGGCCACCAGTGAGGCTTCGTAGGCTTCCTGAAGGTGGGTGTTGGTGTCGAAATCCAGGGCGTCGCCGAGGGCTTCGAGCACGTCGAGGATTTCGTCGAAGCTCAGCCGGTAGAGGTCGCTCATCTCCGCCGGGCTTTGCAACGGAAGCCGCTCGACGTACCTGCTCATGTCCGGTGCCTGGAATTGTGCGACGCCTTTACGGGTGCCGAAGGCGACCAAGTCGTCAGTGATGACTCGCCCGCGCAAGAACAGCGGAACCGTGTAGGCGATCACAGTTCCACCCCCTTCATGAAGTTGATTGCCTCGTTGTGCACCTCATGTGTTGCGGCGCAGGTGATTCGGTCGTCTTCAAAGCCCTCCTTCTCGCTGTAGCGGATGATGTCGGGCTCGAAGGCGACGCTGGACTGTCCACACGGACAGTCCAGGTCCCAGTCGATCGTCACTTCGTCACCGGAGATGACGCCGCCCCAGTGGGCGCGTAGCAGGATGTCGTAGACGGCGGCGCGGCCGGTCTGCACGCCGGTGCGGGGGAGCGGTTCGCTGGTGTCGGGATCGAGCACGAACGGGATGACCCACGGTGCCACGTGGTAGCGGCCCTCGCTGCACGCCCAGTGGAACGTGCTGGACTCGGAGAAGCCGTAGCCGACCTGGATGCGGTCGACCCCGAGGAAGTCCTTGATCACGTCCATGAAATCGTCTGGCAGCGCAACACCTTTCATCCCCCCGCCAGTGAGAATCGCTGAATCCGGGGCGAAGACGTTTCGGACACCGCGCTGCAGACCGGCCTTGGCGATGTCGTACATCAGGTGGTAGGTGCCGAGCATGAACACCTGCTTGCCGCGCAGCTGCTCGGTGATGCGGGTGAAAAACGCATCCATGTCTTGGGCCTGACGCTCCTGCATGGCGATGAACTCGTCCTTGCGGGCGGCCAACGCCGGGTCGATCTCGAGGCGGTCGAGTTCGCCGCGCGATGCCGCCGCCCGCATCTTGGAGGCCAGGAACATCAGATCGGTATCCACGGCGAACGGGTAGAGCGCGTGGAACTTGGTTTCGTCGCCGCCAGTGAAGCCGCGCTTGATCATATTGGCGATGCGCAGATGGCCGAGCTTGCCGTTGGCGAAGTTCGGCCACACCACGTCCACCGACGGGTTGAGCTCCTTTTCGGTCGGTTCACGACCGAAGGTCTGGAACAGGCAGATCTTCCATAACGTCATGCCGTCTTCGGCGCCGCGCTTGTCTTTGGGCAGGATCGAGATGGTGCCGGTGGTGCCGCTCGAGGTGATGACCTCTAGAGGAGTCTGTTCGTCGAGCCGGTCGATCCAGTCGTCGATTCCGCTGCAGCCCGAGATGTCCACGCCGGACAAGTCGTAGCTGGTCAACTTGTCCAGCCACTTGGTCATCAGGTCGAAGCGTTTCTTGTCGATCAGTACCGCGGGGTATGACTTGAACGCGGTGTGCGAGAAAAACAGCGGCACAACATCATTGAACTCGGTCACTGCGGTGATCCCGAGCCGGTCAGCCAGCTTACGCAGCATCTCGATGCTCTGATAGTGCTGCTGGAAGCGGATGCTCATCGCCTGGCGTTGCAAGGCTTCGAGCTCATCGCGTCCGATGCTGTGCATCTGCGTATAGGACTGGCCGAAAAAGCTGATCGGGTCGTCCATGAACTCGGTCACCGACCGCGCCGTCTTCTGCGTGACTGCCATTCGGGTCAGGTTAGACCTGTGTGCAGTAGAACGCAATAGTGCAGTTAACTGCATTAACGTGCGGGACCGCGACCTAGAACACCCGTAGCCGGCGAATGACCTCAAGAGCGGATGGGTCACCGCTCACGTCGACGCCCAGAGATTCCCAGCCGGCCCGTTGAGTGACCCAATACACGAATGCTCTTGAATCGCAACTAATGTGGGCGGCTACGTTGGTTCCGCCGATCCGCAGAGTGCGTTCACTGACACCGGTGAGGCGTATTTCGACCGCATTTTCCATGCCGTCGAGGAGCTTGCTGTAGCGCTGATCCGCAAGATTGCCCGGCAGGCCGGCAAGGACTATGTGCTCTTTCCCGCACTCAGCCGTCGACGGTGGCGCCGTACGCTCACGGCAAACGCCGCGGCGAACCTGCTACGCAATGTGTGGGCGTATGTGGTGATCTGCTGCGGACACTTCGCCGACGGCGCGGAGAAGTTCACTGCTGCCGCGCTCGACGGTGAGACGAAGCCCGAATGGTATCTGCGACAAATGCTGGGTACCGCGAACTTTCGCGCCGGGCCGGTGTTGGCGTTCCTGAGTGGAAACCTGTGCTACCAGATTGAACACCACCTCTACCCCGATCTGCCGAGTAACCGCTACGCGGAGATCGCCCCACGGATTCAGGCAGTATGCGCCACCTACGACCTGCCGAATACCACCGGTCCGCTAGCCCGCCAGTACCTGCTGACCTTGCGCACCATTTCCAAGCTGGCGCTCCCGGACCGGTTCCTCACCGCCACCTCCGATGACGCACCCGAGACGGCGTCGGAGAACAGGTTCCGCAATGTCGGGAAACCATCGCACTTGTCGAGCGTGCGCGACGACAGCGCCCGGCGACGCGGATTGTGTACAGCAATACTGGACCGAACAAATCGGCGTCAGCGGACTGGTCAGCGCAACCTGAAGGCCACCGGGTGGCCGCGTGCACGGTCGACCGGGGAAAGCAGGGTATCGTGACCCCGCACCTACTTCTTTTTGAAGGCGTCCTTAACGTTCTCGCCGGCGTCTTTGAGGTTGGACTTCGCCTGGTCGCGCTTGCCCTCATTTTCAGTGCTGGTGTCGCCGGTGACCTTGCCGACCGCTTCCTTGACCTTTCCGGCAAGCTCTTCGAGCTTGTTCTTCGCCTTATCCGTACCGCTCATAGTGTCTTCTCCTACTTTGGGGTCCTCAGGCCAGGTGTCTGATCAATCCAAGTTCGCGGGCACGGGCGACCGCATCGGCGCGATTGTGCACACCCAGCTTCTTGTAGGCACGCTCGGCGCGTTCTTTGGCGGCGGAGCGAGAGATCCCAAGCTTGTCGGCCACCAGCGCAAACGTCATCTTGGTCGGCAAGTAGCGCAGGACTTGCAGCTCGACCGCGCTGACCGAGGCGGCCACCGCGGCCTCGTCCGCCTTATGCGCAGCCGCCTCGATCGCCGCGGTCGACGCCGCCACCGCCTCGGTTTGCGCGGCGTACGCCTCGTCGATCACCCGGGCGGTGTCCTCCAGGGCCGCGAGTTGCACACCGACGAGCTTCTCGGTCTGTTCTCCGATGAAACCCTCACTGAACACCACGCCACCCAGACTCGCGATCGAATCGAACAACGGCCTGGCCCACCGATGCTCCACCAGGATCAGGGCCAGGCCCGAACCCGGGACCAGCGACTGCACCAGAGCCTGGGCTCGCACGCTCTGCAACACTTCGACGCCACGGCCCTCGAACATGGCGAACACATCGAAGGGGTCGAGTTGGGCGCCGGCGATCAGCAGGTCGCCGAAGTCCTCGTCCGCGACCTCCACGCGCGTCACTGATCCATCATCGTCGATGGTCAGCACGAGCACGTCGAGCAGGCGAAGCACGCCATGTCCTTGTAGCTTATCGATCTCCTCGATGATGGCGCTGACGAAATCGACCCTGGGTTTGAACCCGACCGCGATCAACTGCGTCGGCCCGATCGTGCTGACGTCTGTTCCGGCGTCCACCACATCCTCGTTCCTCTGCGGGCTGAGTGGTCACGTTGGCATGACCATCGCTAAGCCGCAATCGTCCAACAGCGGTGGACCGAACGATAAGAGCAAAAAGTCACCGGATAGCTCCTGTGATTGAACACTGACGGCGACTCGGTGGACTGGGATAACCGGATCGCGGCACGCGCGACGGCGGTGTCTATGAGATCTGGAATGAGATCTGGAACCGGCTGCATGGCAACCACGTTAGGGGCCAAGGTTGCGACGTCGGGAGTGGCTAAAGCCCCATTAATCCCACCATTTAGGCCATGATCGACGCTGCCCGGCGTGTTCCGCCTGTCGGATGATAAATGGCATTCTCTAGTTTGGAGAAGTCATTTCCGCCCTGCCCGGCTTGTCTCGAAACAGACGAGATACGAGGCTCTCAGAACTCTGGGTCGGAATCACCGTGACCGCCAACGGCCCCGTCGTGAATGTGTCGCAGTCAAGCTCGTCGGGACGGGCGCTGCCGGTGGAGCCGGACGCCAACCCGGTAGAGGCTGTGCGCACCTGGCTGATCACCAGCAACAACCTCACGCCATGGCATCTAGCCCTCAGCCGCGCACCGCCATCAGCGCCCGATGAGGATCTTGCAACCGGGCGGTCACCATCAGTACCAGTAGCGTCTGCCGCCGATCCTGCGATTGCCAAACTGCCCCAACAAGAACAGGATAATGCCGACAATGAGCAGAATCCAACCTCCCCAGACACATATCGTCTCTACGTTGAGCGGCACCCCGGTTAGCTTAGGCAAAAGTAGGTAGCCGACCAAGAGCAAGATGATGCCTAAGATAATCATGCTGCCTCCATATTCTGATCGACGCCGACACGTTGACGTGTCTTGGAAGACCGTATCCAGAATACGGACTCCAAGCGCGCTTCTTCTTCCATTTGCATCGCTTGCGAGTAGGTCACGGCTGTGACTTCTTGTGGAAGACGTTAATGACCTTCTCGCCGGCTTCCTTAAGCTTCTCGCCGGCCTCCTTAACCTTCTCGCCGGCGTCTTTGAGGTGAGACTTCGTCTGTTCGCGCTGGCCCTCATGTTCAGTGCTCTTGTCGCCGGTAACCTTGCCGAGCGCTTCCTTGGCCTGACCGCCAAGATCTTGGATCTTGTTCTTCGCCTTATCCGTATCGCTCACAGTGTGTCTGCTCCTCCTCTTTTTTGTGGGAATGGAACCAGGGGTGGCCCAAACCTCAGTGACTGCGAACGCTAACCGCCCTGGCGGTCAGCCAATAAGGGCGAATGTCACAGAGGAGGGAGCCGATGGTCCCTGGGGGCCGGAAGCGCGGGATGCATAGCATCCGGGCGGATGGCGCTCGATCCGCACGACAGGCGCAAGATGATTGAGCACGTCGACAGGCGCAAGTTGATTCAGCACGTCGAGTACGAGGTCGTCATGCTCCGCGGGGCCGGTATCTACCTTCTGGTAGACGGCGGCGATTGCCGCTTCATGTTGTGAATTGCCCCGGCCACAGACCCGGCCTACGGGCCGGGGTGCAGGCACACCCACCACCCGGTCGCCTGCCCAGATCAACTGAATCCGAACAAAGACAACCCGACTCTAAAACCGGGTGAACTCAGTAACGGGGACTCGCCACTTCGATGGCTCTGATTCACACACCAAGGTGGTATCAGAAACGAGACAGCGCTCGCTGTGGCAAAGGGGTCTCACGCCCGAATCGGTGCATCTCTACGCTGACCGTCAAGCTTTAGATTTAGAGGTGGTTTCCACCACCTCGTTGAGGATGACGGCGTGCGGATTGCTGGCCAGTCCCGGCGACGACGATGACCACACCTGTTCGCGCATGAACGTCCGGTATTTGTTTGCGTCCTCGGCTGTGTCGAAGAAGACAAGTTCCACGATGTACTGCGGATCGTCCTCGGCTTGAAAGACGTGCGCCGCGGTAACGCCATGCTGCTTTCGCGCGGGCGCGCGGCTGGCGAAGTCCTGCAGCCACGTGTCGAGGTCGGCGATCCGGTGTTCGATGTGCAAGACGGGCATGGACCAGTGTTACACATGGCCGCGGTGCTGCGTTTTGCCTTGTCATGCCAGCGCGGTTTTGCCGTTCCCTCCTAGCCAGGCGATCGGGCCCGAGGAATCGGTTGGCATCAAGAGCGGCGGTACTCGCGGCGGCGGTCTCGCTCACGCTCGTAACAGTCGCCGAGCGCGGAGTGTCCCTCTGGGTGGCCGCGCACCCATAATGACCCTATGGCCAGTACTGGACGATCATCCCCGCAGTCGCTCGCTTCTGCCGATGGACCGCAGCAGAGCGGGCGGATCGTGGTCGGCGTCGACGGGTCGCGGGGATCATTGAACGCCCTGCGGTGGGTGTTCGGGGCCGGGGAACATTCGCCGGGCACATGAATGAATACTGCGCCGTCTTCGGCTGTCGCGGCTTGGCCGCGGCGATGCGCAGTCACATAGAGCCATCCTGGTCTACTTCGCGTACAGCTGGGCCTCGGCGTCCGCGGTATTACGTGAGTCGTCGATGTAGATCGACACGAACGGACCACGCAGGCTCACCAGCGATTCGAAGCGTTCTGGTTGCATATCTAGGCCTCCTGATTTTCTTCGACCGGTCGCGAGTCCCCGACACGGGCCAGACGGCATGG
>CAWDVY010000029.1:0-55190 GCA_963805675.1 uncultured Actinomycetota bacterium | reverse complement strand
CGTCGGCGCGGGTCATGGGCGCCACTCCTCAGTCCCGGCTGCGCCGGGACGATCGTCGTCGGCGCGCGTCATCCCGATGTGCCTCGGTGACGCGCGGCGAACACCAGCGCGTCGTCGTTATCTTTGGCATGTTTGTGCAGAATCTGGTCGGCGATCATCGAAGCCGATGCGGAAAAGTCGATGTCGTCCAGGTGTTACCGACGATGCCGTCGCTGGCCAACACAAGCAAATCCCCGGGGCGTATCGGGACCTCTTGCGGTGTCAGCGCTTCGGGTATTCGATCGCCGACGATGCCACCGGCGAGGCGAGCGGAGGACCGCACCTCGACACCGGCTGGGTGTTTGGCGACCAGATCGGCGGCGACATTGCCGACCCCGATCCAGCTCAGTATGTCAATCCGGAAATCGATGCGCGCCAACGTTATCACTGCACCTCTGGTGCCCGACAAGGCACGGTGACAGCGCTGGACCAGCATGTTGAGCGGCTCGGTGCGGGCATCGCGAGGACGTCCACGCAGCAGTTCGCCGCTTCGGCCGCCTCGGTGCCGTGGCCGATACCATCCACCACACCGAACAAAGCGCCGGTACCGTTCACGTCGACCGCGATCGAACGGTCGCCGCAGATGTTTTCACCGGGCAGCGGGCGCGACTCGGCCGCCCATTCGATCGGCCCCAGCCAACCATGCTCAGCCATTGTTCGGAATCCATTTCCACATCTCGATCATCGTCCCTTGGCCCGGGGTGGATTCCACGATCAAGCGGTCCATCAAACGGCGGGCGCCCGATAAGCCGAGTCCCAGGCCGCGGCCGGTGGAATAGCCGTCCTCCATTGCCCTTTCGATGTTGGCGATCCCCGGACCGTCGTCTTCGGCCCGCACCACCAGTGCTTGCCGGCCCTCGCGATCCTGTACGGCAACCCGGATCGCGCCGACACCGGCGTAGCTGGTGATGTTGCGGGCGACTTCGGAGATCGCGGTGGCGATCATGGTGACATCGGTCAGCGAGAAACCGAGGTAACGGGCCAGTTGGTGGCCCGCCTGCCGAGCGGCAACGATGTCGTCCGGGTGACCTACGTCGACGACGACATCATCCGCCACCGTCACGTCCGATCGGTTTACGAGGCGCCAGTCGCCGGTTCAGCAGCGCAAGGCCCTCTTCCAAGTCCAGCGCGGTGTGCATGTCCTCGAATACGATGCCTAGCTGGACCATCGAGAAAGCCACCTCAGGCTGCAGGCCGACGATCACCGTGTCGGCGCCTCGCAGCCGGGTCATGCGCGCAATCGTCTGCAACGAGCGAGCGGCGAAAGAATCCAGCACATCGATGGCGGTGACGTCGACGATGATGCCTTGTGCCCGGTATTCGGTCACCCGCTGCATCAGATGCTCGCGAAACAGCTCGGTGTCAGAGTCGGAGAGAGCGTTTTGCACGGTGGCGATGAGAATCTGTCCCTGTTTCAGGATGGGTACTGGCATGAGACTTTTATGGCGATTGTGGTGTTAGGTGGTCTGTTCGCCGGTGCGGGTGACTTCGTAGCCAAGCAGGCGCTCGGCCTCCTCGATGCCACCCTGCAGGTCGCCGACGGCGTTCATCTTGGAGAGATCCAGCCCGATCGTCACCAGGGTGAGCGCGATCTCCGACGACAGGCCGGTGATGATCACGCTGGCGCCCATCAAGCCTGACGCGTCGACGGTCTGCACAAGATGGTTGGCCACCGTCGAGTCGATGGTGGGTACACCGGTGATGTCGATGACGACGACTTTGGCCCGGTTGGCGCGAATGGCTCGCAGCAGTTGCTCGGTGACCTGCCGGGCGCGCTGGCTGTCGAGAACGCCGATGATCGGCAAGATCAACAGTTGCTCGCGGACCTGCAGCACCGGCGTCGACAGCTCGCGGATGGCCTCCTGCTGCTGGCGGATGATGCGCTCGCGCTCCTGCACGAAGCCCACCGCGACGGTGTTGGCGATTCGGTTGGCGGCAGGCTCGTAGGCGTCGAGCACTCGGTTCAGCAATTCGAAGTCCGACTGGTATTTCTCGAACAACGAGCGCGCCAGCACGTCGCGCAGCAGCAGCACGATGCCGACGACCTCGTTGGTCTCGACGCCGCGCGGAATGATGCGTTCGGAAAGGTCACGCGCGTAGGCCTGCAGCGCTTCAACGCTCCCGGTCTCGAGCACCTCGACATAGTTGTCGTAAACGGCGGTGGCCTCCGAGAAGAGCTCTTCCGGAGACATCGCGGTGAGCAATTCGGCTTCGGTGATTCTGCGGGCCCATTCCTCGCGCAAAGCCGTTCGGTTCTGCCTCAGGTGCTGCACAAGCTGCGGCAACAGCAAACCCGCGCCCGAGGTCGCCGGCGTCTGATTGACGACGCCCGTTGCAGAAAAATCTGTCGACTGATCCGACACTGAACCTCCCGGTTCTCCGCGGCGGGCATAAGTTCCGCGCCCAGGGTAACCGAGCCTCGCCGCGAGAACTATTGAAGTAGTATTCCTGCCAGTTTGCGACGGCGGCGAGGGTCGGTACCGGGTCCGCCGACAGTGATGAGACTCAGATGAAGGATGGCCGTTGTCAGCTGCGGATCCGATCACCACCGCCGTCGATCACCGCGCGGGGGCCACCGTAGTAAGCATCGGCGGCGAAATCGATTTGAGTACCGCGCCCGCCCTTGAAGCGGCGATCGCGACAGCGCTCGAAGAAAACCCGCCCGTTCTCGTGATTGAACTTTCCGAGGTGACCTTCATGGCATCGGTGGGCCTGCGGATCTTGGCGGCCACCCAGGGAAAATTCAGCAAATCTATTCGGATCGCTGTCGTCGCCAACAATTCGGCGGCGAGTAGACCGATACAGTTGACCGGCCTGGACAATGTCATCGCGTTGTACCCGACGCTGGATGAGGCGTTGACCGCGGTGGGCGAGGCTCCGCACAACTAGCTTTCCCGCACCGGCTAACGCAGCACCTGACGTGCGATCGCGTACTTGTGCACCTCGGTTGGGCCGTCGTAGAGGCGGAAGGCCCGCATGTCGGAGAAGATCATCCCGACCGGTGTCTCGTCGGAAATGCCGATGCCGCCAAGGATTTGGACGCAGCGGTCGGCGACCTTGAACAGCTCCTCAGACACGTAAGCCTTGACCATCGAGCTTTCGTGGCGGCCGGTGCCCCGGTCGCCCATGTCCAGGGTCCAGCACGCCCACCAGATGGCGAGTCGGCACTGCTGGAGCGCGATTTCGTTGTCGGCGATCATGAAGCTGACGCCTTGATGCTCGCCGAGCGTTTTGCCGAATGCGGTCCGTTCGCGGGCGTGCCGCACCGCGATCGACTGCGCGCGCGAGGCGGCCCCCAGCCAGCGCATGCAGTGCGTCAGCCGTGCCGGCGCCAACCGCAACTGTGCGTAGCGCAAGGCCTGGCCCACTTCACCGAGCACAGCTGAGGCCGGTAGCCGCAGGTCGGTGAACCGCACCACGCCATGCCCTTCGACGTAGTTGCGGTCCATCGTGTTCATCACCCGCTCGAGCTCGATGCCCGCGGTGGTGCCTTCGCAGAGGAACAGTGTGGGCCCGCTGACGTCTGGGCCGCCGTGCGGGTTTGGCGCGACGCGGGCCATGATGATCCACGTCCGGGCGCCGTGCGCACCGGTGATCAACCACTTGAGGCCATTGATCACGTAGTCGGCGCCGTCGAATTCCGCCACAGTGGTCAGCTGGTTGGGATCTGACCCGGCGCCGCCGGGTTCGGTCATCGCGAACACCGACCGCTGTCGTCCGTCGATAACGGGGATAAGGAACTGTTCGACTTGCTCTTCGCTGGCGATCTTGCCCAGCAGGTACATATTGCCTTCATCGGGTGCGGCGCAGTTGAGTGCCACCGGGCCCAGCGTCGACCAACCGGCGGCCTCGAACAACACCGCCTGCTCGCGGTGCGATGGCTCCCGGCCCCCAAAACGCTTGGGCGCCTGGAATGTCAGCAGCCCGGCGTCGCGGGCCAGCTCGACCAGCTCGGCGCGCAGCGCATCGTCGGGACCGTGACGAGTGAGGCGAGGATCGGTCTCGTAAGGCACGATCTTCTCGCTGACAAACGCGCGGATCTCGTCGCGCAGCGCCGCCAGGTCCGCGGGTATGTCGAAATCGATCATGCGGTCTCCATCAACGTCAGTGCCTGCTCGAACAATCGCACGGTGGTCTCGTGGAGTAGTTCGCCGACTTCCCTCGGCGCCTTGCCGGCGCTGGCCCTTGCCTGCGTGCCCTCCAGCACGATCCCGAGCTTGAAGCACGCCAGCACGGTGTACCAGGTGATGTGCGACAGGTCGCGGGTGGTGTTGCGGGCATACCGCTCCACCAGGTCATCGGTGCCGGCCAGTCCGCCCTTGTCGAAGAGAGCGCCGCCGAACGCCGCCGACTGTCCCCAGGTGGCCAGCAGCCAGCCCAGATCCAGCAGCGGGTCGCCGATCGTGCACATCTCCCAGTCGACGATCGCGACGACCTCGGGACCGGTGCGGGAGAACATCACGTTCGCCGCGTGGTAATCGCCGTGCATGATGCCCGGCGTCCACGCCGACGGTCGGCCCTGTTCGAGCCAGGTGGCGACGTCGTCGACCCCGGGAATGTCTGGGCCGGGATAGTTTTCGAACTCCCGATACGACTCCAACTCCGAAAGCCAGCGTGGCACTTGGCGTTCCAGGAAGCCGGTCGGCTTACCGAAATCGCTGAGGCCGACGGCGGCATAGTCGACCGCCCCCAGCTTGGCCAGGGCATCGGCCATCGACAGTCCCATCTCGAATCGCACCGCCGGGTCGCCGGAATGCAGCGGGGGCAACTCCTCGCCGGCGTTGAAGCCGTCGACCGGCTCCATCAGATAGAAGACCGCGTCGCCGAGCACGTCGGTGTCGGCGCAGCTGGCGATCAGGTGCGGATGCGGCACGTCGGTCCCGGCCAGCGCCGCCAGCACCTCGGTCTCTCGCATGATCACGACGTTGCTGCGCGGGCGCAGATGCTTCGGTCCGCGGCGCAGCACGTACGGCCGGCCTGATCTGGTGAACCGCAACATGATGTTCTGCGTTCCGCCGCTGATCTTGGCGACGTTCTCCAGCGGGCCATCGCCCAGCCCTTGCTGCGACATCCATTCGGTCAGTGCCGCTAGGGCTTGAGAGTCCACTCGCCAGAACCTACTACTCGCGGGCCGAGCGTTCGATCAGTCTTGGCCGGATCGGTTCCGGCGCGCAGTTTCCAACGCGATACACAGTTCGGCAGCCGCCCGCGGATCGGTCACTGAGCGGCCTGTCCGCTGCTCGAGTTTGCGCAGTCGCTGCCGCACCGTGTTGGGGTGCACATACAGTTCCTGCGCCGCGCGCTCGGCCGAACCCCCGTTGTCGAACCACGCTTCCAGCGTGTCCAGCAGCGCTTCCCGTTCATGGTCGGGCAGATCGTCGAGCGGACCCAGGACGTTGGCCGCGATACGGCTCATCACCTCCGGAGCGCCGACGGCCGCCACGGCCAGTACGTCGCGGTCGAACACGGTGATCGGCTCACGGTCGGGTCGGGACGCTGTCATCGCGATCCGCGCATATCGCAACGCGGCCGCTGTTTGTCCGAGATCGTCGAATAGCGGGCTGATCCCGATCCGAGCTGGCGGGTAGTCGGCCAACACAGTCAGCACGAGTTCGACCTCTGCGGACGGGCCGAGATGCAGAACTCCGATCTCGATATCGGGTTGCAACCGCCACGCAGAGAAAACTCCGCGCCGAGATAGCCGGTCTTCGACGTTCGGAAATACTGAACGGCCGACCCGGGCCAGCTCCGTGCACACCACGACGTACGGTCCCTGCAGCGAAATACGTAGCGTATCAGCGGTATTCCATAAGTCCACGGTGTCGGTGAGCCGGCCGTCGATCAGCGCCTGCACCATCGCCGAGCGCTCCTGCTGCCGGTTGACCAGCTGATGAGTCATTTCCTCCTGATATCCGCTGACCATCGCGGTGGTGAACTCGTCCAGGACCGTCCACATCGCTGACGAGGCGCGCACTAACACCACATCGGCCGCGGCCGAGACGCGACTCGCTTCGGCTTGCAACTCGTCCCACAGAAATCGCACGCAGATCCGGTAGGAATCCATGACGGCCGGCAGCGGTACGCCGGCAGCCGCCCGGCTGCGTCCGGTTGCCGCGGCCGCACTGGTGTTGTAGCCGTGTTCCGCTGAACCGAAGGCGCCCAATATGACGTCCAGATGAGTCCGAACTGTGGCGCGCAGTTGGTCGTCGGACACCAATGCGACGGTCCGGTGGAAGCTGACATCGCGGCGCATAAGCGCCACCATGGTGTCCGACAACTCGTCGCCGCGCGACAGCAGAGCCGCACCGAGTTCGGCCAGTTGGGCATCTGTGGCGTCGGCTGCCATAGCCGCAGCCTAGACAGTGCCGGGTGCCCGCCGTTGAGGTCAGGGGATCAACACGGTTGACCCGTGCGTTCTGCGTCCCTCCAGGTCGCGGTGGGCTTGCGCCGCATCTTGCAGTCGATAGCGTTCGCCGGTGGTGACCGTGATTGTTTTAGCATTGATCGCGTCGAATAATTCGGCTGTGCGCCAGAAGAATTCGTCGTAGGTGCGCTGGAAGTGCGGGCGCATCGGCTTCGGCCTTGATCAATACCTGGCCGGGTGCTGGCTCTGGCACCGGCCGCTCGACGTACACGAGCACCTCGGGGCCACCGGTCGACGCGACCTCTATGGCATACACCCCGGTTCAGCCCAGGTGCGCGACTTGCGGTTTGGTGGGCACAACGATGACGGTGGGTCCATCCGCGCCGAGTGCTGCGTTGAATTCCTTGGCCAACTGCTCAGTCCCATCGACGGTGACGGCGTGGCAACCGAAGCCCACCGCGAGCGACTCGATGTCCAACCCGGGTAGGTCCAGGCCGGGTACGTTGGGCGTCTTCTCCAGTAGCGCAAAGGATTTCAAGACGGAGTATTCGCCGTTACGCATGACGACGAAGATGATCGGGAGTTTGTGTTGTGCGGCCGTCCAGATCGCTTGGATCGAGTACTGGAACGAGCCATCACCGATGGTCGCCACGACGGTGCGTTTGCGTCCAACCGCGCGGTCACCCAACGCAACTCCGACGGCGCCGGGAACGCCCCAGCCGATGCCGCCGCTCCCGGTGGCGAAGAACGACACCGGGTGGACGGTCGGCAACCAGCGCTCCTGCTGGGCGAGGGTGGAGGTTGATTCGTTCACCAGTGCGGCGTCGGCGGGTTTGATCGCGTTGAGCGCCGAGTAGACCTCGACGGGTTCCAAGGGCGCGCTCGCAGCTGCGACGGTGCCGGGTGTGCGGTCCAGCGGGGTTGGTGTCGGTCGGTCGGACTTGGCCTCGATCAACGGGGCTAACTGCCGCAGCGCGAGCAAGGTGTCGCTGAGCAGGCTGTCGCCCACCTGTGCCGCCCCGGCCAAGAATGGATCGGCCGTGATGTGCAGTAGCTCAGTGCCTTCGGGAAGATACTCACCCGGCACGTAGGGGTAGTAGCGGAAGACCTGTGCGCCGATCACGACGACCAGGTCGTGACCCCGCAGCACCTCGGTGACTTCGGCGATCGTCATCGGCAACAGACCTTGGTACAGCGGATGGTCCTCGGGGAACGACAAGCGATCCGGCAGCGGGCCCGAGTACACCGGCGCGTGAACCTTTTCCGCGAGTTCCACCGCGGCATCCCAGCCCCCGGACCGGTCGACCTCGGGGCCGAACACCAACAGCGGCCGCTTCGCCCGATTGATCCGATCGGCGAACTCGGCGAGGCGTTCCGCATCGGGTGCAGATCGCTGGCTGGCCGTGCGGATGACCGCCGGGCCGAGCGCCGGCTTCTCCCAGTCGTCAAGGGGGATGGACAGGTACACCGGCCCCGCCGGGGGCTGGACGGCGATGGTGTAGGCGCGCATGAACGCCGCCGGCACATCCTCGGCGCGGGCCGGCTGGTACGCCCACTTCACCCACGGAACCGGCAGCAGCGCTTCGTTGGTGTTGGTCAGATAGGGCTCGCACAGCACCATCTCGCGGGTCTGCTGTCCGGCCGTGACGATGAGCGGGGTATTGCTCTTATATGCCGCGATCAAGCTACCCATGGCGTTGCCGGTGCCCGCCGCGGTGTGCACATTCACCAGGGTCGGCTTACCGGTCGATTGCGCGAAACCGTCCGCCATGGCCAGCACCGACGCCTCTTGTAAGCCCAAGACGTAGGTGAAGTCGTCGGGGAAGTTCTTCAGGAAGGTCTGCTCGGTCGATCCGGGGTTGCCGAATACTGTTGTCAGGCCCAATTCACGTAGTAGGTCGTAGGTAACATCCCAGACCGTCGGTTGTGCTGCCATTAGCCGAGGCTCCTTTTGACGCAGGATTTTTCACCCTGAATTCTCCGGCCCGGCCTAACGGCTTGTCTATGTTCCGGCCGACAGCGTCGGCGGTTGACCGCTGTGCCGGGCCACACCCAGGGAGTCCCTAGGTTTCGGGGGTACTCTCCGGAACTGCTGACGATGGGAGAAACGACGATGCCGCGGACCGACAACGATTCCTGGGAGATCACCGAGAGTGTGGGGTCGACAGCACTGGGGGTGGCCGCGGCCCGCACCGCGGAGACTGAGAGTGAGAACCCGCTCATTCAGGACCCGTTTGCCCGGGCATTCCTCGATGCCGCCGGCGAAGGCATGTGGAGTCTGACGGCCGACCCCGAGTTATCGGCTAAATTGACCGACATTGCGCCGGAGCTGCTGGCATATAGGCAGGTGATGGTCGACTTCATGGCCGTGCGGACCGCGTGGTTCGACGAATTCTTTCTCAACGCGGTGTCCTCCGGTCCTCGGCAAGTCGTGATCTTGGCGGCTGGCCTGGACGCGCGCGCGTGGCGGCTGCCGTGGCCCGACGGGACCACGGTCTACGAGTTGGATCAGGCCAAGGTGTTGGAGTTCAAGTTGAGCACCCTGCAGCGTCGCGGTGCGCAGCCGACGTCGCAGCTGGTGAGTGTGGCGGTGGACCTGCGGCAAGACTGGCCAACGGCGTTGCAGGAAGCGGGCTTTGACCCATCCCTACCAACCGTATGGTCGGCCGAGGGGCTGCTGCGTTACCTGCCTGCGCAGGCGCAAGATGTGCTGTTCGAGCGGATCAACTCGCTGAGCCCGGCCGGCAGCTGGCTGGCCACCAACGGACCCGCGAAAAGCGCGGTGAACCCCGACCTGTTGGCCAGCCAGCGTGACCAATCCAAACGCCTGCGTGCCGCGGCCGCCCAGGTGCTCGACGCCGAGATACCCGACGTGGAAGACCTGTGGTACCCCGAGGAGCGCACCGACATCGCCGACTGGCTGGGCGAACACGGCTGGGACGCGTCGGCTATCGGCATGGCCGACCTGTTGGCTCGATATGGGCGCGTCGTGCCCGCCGACGACGTGCTGCCGCCAGTCGTTTTCGTGTCTGGCCGACGGTCCTGATCGCCGCCGGCGCAGCCCAACTCAATGTGCTGACGCCGCAACATATTCCAGCCGACCGCCGTCGGTCCGCACAAAGTCGGTGACGTGGGTTCGCCGGCCGCTTCTCAATGTTCTTGTACTGCAGTACTAATCGAGCGGCGCCGGCTCGGTCACGAATCGGGGCAAAGCGCTCTGTAGTCTATTAGGCAGATGTTTAGTCCGGATGTTTGGACGCTTGCGCGCTCGGGTACGTTACCGTTGCTCTGCGGTTATCTTTCCGACATTGATGGAGGCCAGGATGCGCGGCGGAGGTTTAATCAGTGCAATTGTGGTGGTCTGGTTGGTGATCGGCGTGGTGGCCGCATTCCAACGAGGCTACTTGAAGAATACCGACCAAAATTGTGCCTCATTGGGCACTATCGCGGTCACGGTGCTCGTCGGTCCCCTGAATTACGCGGGTGTCAACCCGAAGGTGGGCGACTGTCATTTGCCGCAGCCAAGTTCGATGCCTGCCATGGACATCGAGCACCTGATTGGAATGGAGGCGTCATGATTGCCTTGGGCATTATCTTGCTGATACTGGGATATGTCCTCAAGGTTTATGTCCTGGAAACGATCGGCATCATCTTGCTGGTTATCGGTGCGGTGCTATGGGTTCTAGGTTCTGTCGGTCGCCCGGTGGCCGGCAGGCGCTACTGGTACTGACGCGAATCACCGGGAAAACCCTCACTAAAACATCTGGAATGGAGTCGTCATGATCGCCCTCGGACTCATCTTGCTCGTCCTCGGTTATGTGCTGTCGGTGCCAATTCTGATTACCCTCGGGTGGATTCTGGTGGTCGTCGGCGTGGTGTTCTTGATACTGGGCAGTGTTGGTCGCCCGGTCGCCGGCCGGCGATATTGGTTCTAAGTCCCCAACTGCAGCGCGGTTGGCTCACAGCGGACGCATAGCATTGCCACAGCAGCCCCTCAATCGGGCTGCGCATACTAGGAAGCTGTGAGCCAACCCCATGCACCCGTCGAGCGCGTGGTTATGCGCCGTGCCGACGGGAACCCGATCAACGTACTGGTGGTCGACGACGAACCCGTCCTCGCCGAAATGGTGTCGATGGCGTTGCGCTACGAAGGCTGGAACATCGCCACTGCGGGTGACGGCGCTTCGGCGTTGGAATCCGCCCGCTCGCAACGGCCGGACGTCGTGGTCCTCGATGTGATGCTGCCCGACATGAGCGGGCTGGATGTCTTGCGAAAACTACGCGAAGAGAGTCCACAGCTGCCGGTGCTGCTGCTGACGGCAAAGGACGCAGTCGAGGACCGTATCGCCGGACTCACCGCCGGCGGCGACGACTACGTCACCAAACCGTTCAGCCTGGAAGAGGTGGTGCTGCGGTTGCGCGCACTGCTGCGGCGTACCGGTGTGACAACGGAGGACAGCGGCGCGCAGCTCATCGTGGGCGACCTGGTGCTCAACGAGGACAGCCATGAGGTGACCCGCGCCGGCGAGCCAGTTGCGTTGACGTCCACGGAGTTCGAACTACTGCGCTTCATGATGCGCAACTCCAAGCGGGTGCTGAGCAAGGCGCAGATCTTGGACAGGGTATGGAGTTACGACTTCGGCGGCCGGTCCAACATCGTCGAGCTGTATATCTCGTATCTGCGCAAGAAGATCGACAACGGGCGCGAGCCCATGATTCATACGCTGCGCGGGGCCGGCTACGTCCTCAAACCGGCCCGCTAGCATGGGCCGGACTTGGTCCCTTCGGTTTCGGCTGCTGGTCGGACAGGTCGTCGTTCTCGCCATCGTGTGCGTCGGAATCGGCGCGGCGACCGAACTCGCGCTGTACCGATACCTGGTCGGACAGCTCGACACTGAGTTGCACGACGCCTCCCATCGCTCGGTGCGGATATTCGCTGAGCCGCCCTCTGCGCCGTGGCGGCATCACCTGCGGCCATTCCCCCGACCCGGCCCGGGCCCGGTCTTCCTGGACGCTCCGGGTCAGCCGGTGGGGATGGTCGCGGCGGTGACCAGCCCGGGTGGGGCGATCGAGGCCGGCTACCTGACCACCGCCGGTGGCCGCGCCGGATTGAGCGACACCGCCCAGGCCCAGTTGGGTGCATTGCCGGTCAACCGCCCGCCGGTGACCCGAGATCTCGACGGTCTGGGCCGTTATCGCGTGATCGCCGCGCCCGCCCGGCGGAGTGCCGACATCGTCATCACCGGGCTGTCGATGTCCAATGTGGACGCCACGATGATCCGCGTCCTGATGATCTTCGCGGTGGTCACCGTGATCGCCGTCGCGGCCGCCACCACGGCCGGCATTGTGATCATCCGGCGAGCACTGGCGCCGCTGCGTCGCGTCGCCCAAACCGCCAGCGAGGTTGTCGATCTACCGCTGGACCGCGGCGAAGTCGCGCTGCCGGTGCGGGTGCTCGAGTCAGATGCCAACCCGCGCACCGAAGTGGGGCAGCTCGGGTCGGCGCTCAACCGGATGCTCGACCACATCGCCGCCGCGTTGTCGACCCGGCAGGCCAGCGAGACCCGGGTACGACAGTTCGTCGCCGACGCCAGCCACGAGCTGCGCACCCCGCTCGCTGCCATCCGCGGCTACACCGAACTGGCTCAGCGCGTGGGAGACGACACCGATGCGGTGGCGCATGCGATGAACCGCGTGCAGTCCGAAACCGAGCGGATGACCCACCTCGTCGAGGATCTGTTGCTGCTCGCCCGATTGGACTCCGGGCGGCCGCTGGAACGCGAATCGGTGGACCTGTCGCGGGTGGCCGTCGACGCGGTCAGCGATGCGCACGTCGCCGGTCCGGATCATCAGTGGGAGCTAGACCTGCCCGAAGAGCCGGTGGTCGTCTCCGGTGACGCGGCCCGGCTGCATCAGGTGGTGACCAATCTGTTGGCAAACGCCCGCGTCCACACCGGCCCGGGAACCGTCGTGACCACACGATTGGGGTCTGACGCGACGCATGCCGTGCTGAGCGTGCTGGACAACGGGCCCGGGATCCCCGAGCAATTACAGTCGGAGGTATTCGAGCGATTCGCCCGCGGCGACACCTCTCGATCCCGCAAGGGCGGAAGCACCGGCCTGGGCCTGGCGATCGTCTCGGCGGTGGTGAAAGCTCATGACGGCACCATCACGCTGGACAGTGCGCCGGGGCACACCGACTTTACCGTCCGGTTGCCGCTCTACGTGGACTCACAACCTTCGGTCAACTCGAAACCCATACCCGCGCAACAGAATTACGGGAACGGTTAGCAGGACCGCGAGGATTTCACCTCACGATCGACGCCCTAGGGGCAGGTCACATCGATTTCGAAGGACTTGTTCACGGGTTGCATCGGGTTGGACATGTCCACCCCGGTCGCGGTACCGCTGATCTTGTAGCTGCTGCCGTCCTTGGTCGCACTGGCGTTGCCCTGGCCGGTGCCCGGGGTGTAGCCAAGGGTCACCCCGCTGACATTGCCCAGCCCGACCGACTTCACCGCGGGCGGGTTGGCATCAGTCAGTACGACGCCGATGCCGGTTTGTGCTCCACCGATGGCGATGTTGACGTTGCCGGCGGCGGTGGTGCAGGCGACTGTGCCCGCGACGTTCTGGTCTTTGCCGTCGATGGTGACCTTCGCTGTCGACGTGCCGCTCGAGCCGGCCGCGGCAGCGGTGCTCTGGTTCGACGAACTGCTCGTCGACGACTTATTGCTCGAACATCCCGACAGACCCACCACGACGATCGCCGTCGCTGCTGCAGCGACCGTTACTGAACGCTTCACCCGGTACTCCTTTGTTGTTGTGGTCGGCCCGTCGGCGTTGACGGACCGTTTCGGAGTATGCGGCTTTGCTGGAACCGCGGATAGCGAAATCGTCAAAAATTAAGCTCCCTGTTGAGACGGCCCGATCCCACTCCGGCCGATATTTGCCGGTCGGTTTCCCGATTGGCTGATTCCGGTTCGGCGCGGCTGAAATGATGGGCCGGTGGACCAGAAGCCTCCGACCGCCGTCATCGAATCCGCACACCAGAATCGCCGGCTGCCGATCGACGACACGGCAGACTTCGCCGACGCCGACCGCGGATTCATCGCCGCGCTGACGCCCTGCGTCGTCAAGGCGGCCGACGGCCGAGTGGTGTGGGACAACGACGCATATTCGTTCATCGCCGGGGACGCGCCGCCATCTGTGCATCCCAGTCTGTGGCGCCAGTGCATGCTGACCACCAAACAAGGCCTCTACGAAGTCACGCCGGGCATTTACCAGGTCCGCGGCCTGGATATCTCCAACATCAGCTTCGTCGAGGGCGACCACGGTCTCATCGTGATCGACCCGCTGGTCTCTACCGAGGTGGCCGCCGCAGCGCTGCAGCTGTACCGCACGCACCGCGGTGACCGGCCCGTGGTCGCGGTCATCTACACCCACAGCCACGTGGACCATTTCGGTGGCGTGCTGGGCGTCACCTCGCAGGCCGATGTGGACGCGGGGACGGTGGCGGTCCTGGCACCCGAGGGGTTCACCGAGCACGCCGTCCAGGAGAACGTCTACGCCGGACCCGCCATGACGCGTCGCGCCACCTACATGTACGGCAGCCTGCTGGAGCGCGGCCCGCAAGGACACGTCGGTTGTGGCCTGGGCCAGGCGCCGTCTCTTGGTGAGATAGCCCTGATCGTCCCGACCGTCGACATCCGGACAACCGGTGAAACCCACACCATCGACGGGGTCCAGATCGAATTCCAGATGGCACCGGGCACCGAAGCGCCGGCCGAAATGCACTTCTACTTCCCGCGATTCCGCGCACTGTGCATGGCCGAGAACGCCACCCATAACCTGCACAACCTGTTGACGCTTCGCGGCGCGCTGGTTCGCGACCCGCACGCCTGGTCGGGCTATCTCACCGAGGCGATCGACACATTCGCCGACCGCACCGATGTGGTGTTTGCCTCCCACCATTGGCCGACCTGGGGACGTGAGCGCGTCGTCGAATTCCTCTCGCTCCAACGCGACTTGTACGCCTACTTGCACGACCAGACGTTGCGGCTGCTCAACCAAGGTCACACCGGCGCCGAAATAGCCGAGGCGTTGCAGATGCCGCCGGCCCTGGAGGCGGCCTGGCATACCCACGGGTACTACGGTTCGGTCAGCCACAACGTCAAGGCGATCTACCAGCGCTACATGGGCTGGTTCGACGGCAACCCTGCCCGCCTGTGGCCGCACCCGCCCGAAGCGCTGGCCAGCCGGTATGTCGAGGCGATCGGCGGCATCGACCGTGTGGTCGCGCTGGCCCAGCACGCCTTCGATACCGGTGACTTCCGTTGGGCGGCAACGCTGCTCGATCATGCGGTGTTCGCCGACAGCTCGCACGCCGGTGCCCGCGCCCTTCTCGCGGACACGTTGGAACAGCTGGCGTACGGCGCGGAGAACGCGACGTGGCGCAACTTCTTCCTGTCCGGCACTGCCGAGTTGCGCGACGGCAACTTCGGCACCGCGACCCAAACCTCCTCGCCGACGTTGATGTCTGCGCTGACAGCGAAGCAGATCTTCGACGGCCTGGCCATCAGCGTGAACGGACCCCGCGCCTGGGATTTGGATCTTGCTATCGACGTCTCGTTGACCGATACGGATAGGAACTACCGGCTCGCACTGCGAAACGGCGTGCTGGTACACCGCGAGGTACCCGCCGATCCCGCAGCCGCAGCGGCGAACATCAAGCTGGACAACGCTTTTCGTCTGCTCACGGCGGCGATGGGCGATCTCGACTCACCGGGGCTGGAGATCTCCGGTGACACGGCGGCGCTGCAGCAGTTCCTGAGCGTCCTCGACCGGCCCGATCCGTCCTTCAACATCGTCACGCCCTAGCAACCCACGGCGGTCACATTCGCCACACCAGACTCCGCGCAGGCTCAGGGCTCGATGATGCCCTCATCGCAACAACCACATCGCCACCATCTTGACGCAGGCGCTACTCACTGAGGTGGGCACAACACGTGGCTCGCCGCAGAGAGGCTCTTGTGACGGATGGGAATGCAGGCCAAATCAAGCCACGTCGATGACCACTTTGCCGATTGCCTTGCGGTCGGCGACATGCCGCAGCGCCGCCGCGGCGTCCGCCAGCGAAAACCGGGCGCCGATGTATGGACGGACCGCGCCCGCGGCGAACATCTGCGTCAACTCCTGCATGTCTCGCGCGGCATCGTCCGGCCTGTCAACCATGAACGTGCGAATCTCCATGCCGCGGATAGTGATTCCCTTGAGCAGGACCAGGTTCAGCGGAATGGACGGGATCGCGCCCGCGGCGTAACCAAGGGTGACGAAGATCCCGCCCCGGGCAAGACCGCGCAGGGACGGTTCCGCATAGGGTCCCCCGACCGGGTCGAGAACCACTCGGGCGGCGTCGCCGGTGAGCTCGCGGATGCGGGTCTTCAGGTCCTCTCGGTCGTAATCGACCGTCGCCTCTGCGCCGCGCAGCCGGCACAGCTCAAGCTTTTCCGGACTCGATGCGGCGGCCAGCACGCGGGCTTTCATGGCCACCGCCAGATCCACGGCGGCCAAACCAACGCCTCCTGCGGCGCCGAGGACGACCACCCAATCGCCCGGTGCGACGTCTGCGATGGATCGCAGGGCGTGATACGCGGTGCGGTAGGTGACGCCGAATGCCGCGGCGGACGCGAAGTCTGCGTCGTCGGGTATCTCGGCCACCGCCGCCGAGTCCAGCAGCGCTTGCTCGGCGAACGCCCCGGTGGGCGTGGTGGCCGAAACTCGCTGGCCCGGGCGAAACGACACGCCGTCGCCGACGGCGAGCACCTCGCCGGCGAGTTCGCTACCCGGGGTGAACGGCACTGGAATCTTGACCTGGTATTTGCCGGCGATCAGCAATACATCGGGGAAGTTGACGGCCGCCGCGTGCACCCGAACCACCAGCTGGCCCGGGCCCGGCGTCGGATCGGCAACCTCTTCGACGACAAGGTCTTCCGGCGGCCCGTAGCTGCGACAGACAACCGCGCGCATCAGCTGACCCCCAGTCCGCGTAGACAGAATCGCACCAAATGATCGACATCGTCCGAACCGGGCCGCTGCGCCGAATCCAGGTAGCGGCGCATGGCTGTCACCGTGCAATGGAAGACCGCGTCGGCGTCGCGCGCAACATCCTTGCTGCCCAGAGCTGCAACTGGCTCGGTCAGAAGGTCGCGCATCGGCCGCAGGATCTCGTCATCAGCGGCCCGCCAGTCGGCGGTGGTCGAAACCTGGCCTGCGGCAGCGCGGCTCATGCTGATCAGGTGCGGGTCGGCGACCTGCGCGAAGGCGCCCTCGATCCAGCGCTGTACCTGACCCGCCGGCGTGGGCCCCTTGGTCATCTGATGCTGCAGATAGGAGACGACGATCGCGACGCCGCGTTCCATCACCGCGAGGATGACGTCGTCCTTGCCGGCGAAGTACCGGTAAAACGCTTTGTTCGATGAGCCGGCCTCGGCGACGATATCGCTGACCCGCGGCGGCTCTGGGGCCACCCGTTCCATCACCCGGACGGCGGCGGCGAGGATGCGTTCGACTTCCTCGGTCGCTTCCCGCTGACGGTCATCGAGAGCGCGTTCGACCGCCGCGGTGACCCGGCTACTGGTCAACGAGGGCACCGTATTTCGCGCGGGCGGCCTCGCGGCGGACGTCCAGCATCTCGCTGGGCCAAACGCCGTCGTCGGCCTCGTAGCCCTTGAGCAGCATGCGGGCCAGGTTGACCTTGTGCGCCTCGGTCGGCCCGTCGGCCAGGCCCAGTGCGATGCCGCCCAGCAGGACGTTGACCAGTGGCAGTTGATCGGTGAGCCCGAGCGCACCGTGTACCTGAATTGCTCGCAGGGCAATAGATTTCAGCACTTGCGAGGCCAAGATCTTGCAGGCGCCAATTTCGGCGCGGGCGGCATGCTCGTCGCCGCTGTCGATCAGCCACGCGGCGTGCAGCACCGTCAGCCGGAACGGCGTCAACTCCGTGTACGAGTCGGCGATGAACTCCTGCACCAGCTGTTTATCAGCGAGCAAAGTACCTTGAGTGAAACGGCTTTTCGCGCGTCGGGACATCATCTCGACCGCGCGTTGTGCCATCCCGATCGCGCGCATCGCGTGATGCAGCCGTCCGCCCGCCAACCGGGTCTGCAGGATCAAAAAGCCCTGACCGGGTTCACCGAGCAAGGCGTCCGACGGCACCCGCACCCCGTCGTAGTGCACCAGCGAATGCCCCGGTTCGTGGGCGTCCGCTCCGACCAGGTGGTGGTTGGCTTCCACGTTGAGGCCCGCGGTGCCCGCCGGAATCAGGAACGTCGACGCACCGTGATGCACCGCCACGTCGGGGTTGGTGATCGCGACGACGATGAAAAAGGAAGCGACGGATGCGTTGCTGGAGAAGTATTTCCGCCCGGTGATCACCCAGTCGTCGCCGTCGCGGACGGCGCGGGTGGTGAAGACTCTGGGATCGGCGCCGCCCTGCGGCTCGGTCATCGAAAAGCAGGAGAAGATCTCACCGGACAGCAGGCCGGCCAGGTAGCGGTCCTTCTGGTCCTGGGTGCCGAAGCGGGCGATGATCTCCGCGTTACCGGTGTCAGGCGCCTGGGTGCCGAACACGATTGGCGCCCACGGGCTGCGGCCCAGGATTTCGTTGATCAGCGTCAGCTTGACCGCGCCGAATCCCTGGCCGCCGAGTTCGGGGCCCAGGTGTGGCGCCCACAGTCCCTGGTCGCGGACCTGCTGTTTGAGCGGGTCGACGATCTTGCGCCGTTCGTCGTTGAGCGGCAGAAATTCGCAGCCGGGGAACAGCACCTCCAACGGCTCGACCTCTTCGCGGACGAATTCGCGGATCCAGTCGAGCTTCTTCTCGAATTCCGGTTCGGTGGAAAAGTCCCATGCCATATCGAATTCTCCTAGTCGTCAGGGGATACCACCGTCGGCCCGCACAATCGAGCCGGTGGTGAAGCTGGATGCGTCCGAGGCCAAAAACAATGCAGCACCGATGATTTCACGCGGATCGCCGGCCCGCTGCAGCGATAGGTTGCCAAACGGATTGTGTGCAGCCTGCTCGAGATGCCACGACTTGCTGACGTCGGTGAGGAACGGGCCGGCCATCAGCGTGTTGACCCGAACCGTTGGACCGAGTGCCCGGGCAAACCCTTCGGTCATCGCGTTGAGCCCGGCCTTCGACGACGCATAAGGAATGATGTCGGGCGCCGGGCGGAGCGACCCGGCGGTGCTGACGTTGATGATCGACCCGTGCCCGGCCGCGATCATCCGTTCGCCGACCAAGGCGGACAACCGGAATGGGCCCTTGAGGTTCAGATTGACCACTGCGTCGAACAGCTTTTCGGTGACGTCGGTCAGCTTGTCGTAGACCGGTGACATGCCGGCGTTGTTGATCAGAGTGTCGATCTTGCCGAACCGTTGGTAGGTGGCGTCCACGAGTCCGTCGAGCTGATCCCACCGGCCAACGTGCACCTGGTACGGCATCGCGGCGCGGCCGGTCTCAGCTTCAATCTGTTCTGCGGTGGCGACACAGTTTTCCATCTTCCGGCTGGCGATTACCACGTCGGCACCGCATCGGGCTACCCCGAACGCCATCTCCCGGCCCAGTCCGCGGCTACCACCGGTGATCAGCACCACCTGACCGGTCAGGTCGAAAAGTTGGTCAGCGTAACCCATCTCAGTGGGCTTTCGGTGATAGTGACCGCGCCAGTTCGGCGGCGGTGGCGATCAACTGTGGGATCATCGCCCCGAACGCATCCTGGATCTTGGGGTCGACCTTCCCGGTCCGCACGCCGGCGGCGTAGGTCTTTTCCAGCACGATGCCGAGCTTCCAGTTCGCCAGCACCAGGTAGTAGTCGATGTTGTCGCATGCCAGCCCGCTGACTTTCTCATAGCGCGCGAGCAATTCGCTGCGTGTCGGCATCCCTTTCATGTCCAGATAAAAGCCGTCCTCGCGCGGGTTTTCGCCGTCGTAGGCCAGCAGGCACCAGGCCAAGTCCAGCAGCGGGTCGCCGACCGTGGTCATCTCCCAGTCCACGATCGCGGCCAGTCGGGCCGGCTCACCGTGCGCAAACATGACATTGGCGAACTGGTAATCGCCGTGCATGATCCCCGGCGCGTAGTGCCCGGGCCGGTTGCGGCGCAGCCAGTCGGCGGCGTCGTCCAGTCCGGGAAGGTCACGTACCCGATAGCTGTCCAGGAAAGCCAGCCAGCGGTCAACCTGCCGCTCGTGGAACCCGTCGGGTCGGCCGAAGCCGTCCAATCCCTGAGCGCGCCAGTCCACCCGGCCCAGCTTGGCCGCGCCTTCGACGAGCTCGAACGCCAAGCCGCGGCGCGCGGTCAGGTCGTCGTCGAATGGCGCCGGCCAGCCGCCGTCCATCGGACTCCAGCCGTCGATCGCCCGCATGACGTAGAAAGGCATGCCGAGCAGATCGCCGGCGTCGTTGGCGGCGATCAGCTCGGCATGTGGCACGTCGGTGCCGCGCAGCGCGCGGACCAGTCGGATTTCGCGCAGCAGCCCGTCGATGCGGGCCGCATCGGCACGGGCGCCGGGCATCCGCAGCACCATGCGCTGACTACCCCGGTGAATCAGGTACAGCGTGTTCTGTGAGCCCCCGGTTAACTGCTCGAGAATGGGCTCTTCGCCGTCGCCCGGAGCGCCGTTGGCGTCCAGCCAGCGTCCCAACACGCCCGCATCCAACCGAGTACCGCCGTCGCTCGCCGCCATGCGCACACCCCACTCTCTACCCGGAGAATAGCATTCTCCGCCGGGTTGCCAGGGGCGTTCCGGCACATGCGAGGCTGTAGCACCGAAGACTGCCCGGCCACCGACGACTGCCCTGTTCCTCCCCGGATCGTTTCGATCCGGATCGTCACCGGGCCACCGACGACAGGAAAGATCGATGCAACTGCTTCTGGTCCGGCATGCGTTACCGCTGCGCAGCGAGCCCGGCCAGGGCGCCGACCCCGACCTCGCTGACGAGGGACGGGCGCAGGTCGCGCGCCTGCCCGATGCACTGGCGAGATTTCCGATCACCCGAGTGGTGAGCAGCCCGCAGCGTCGCGCGTTGCAGACAGCAGAACCGGTCGCCGCCGCCCGCGGGCTGCCCGTCGAGATCGACGACCGCTTCGCCGAGTACGACCGTGAGCTGCCGGTCTACATCCCTATCGAGCAGATCCGTAAGGAGAATCCGCAGGAGTGGGCCCGGATGGCGCAGGGGCACTTGCCGAGCGCAGTCGACGAAGTGGCGTTTCGGGCGCGGGTGCGTGCGGCGGTCGATAACGTCGCCGCCACCGCGGAGCACGACGACACCGTTGCGGTGTTCAGCCACGGCGGGGTGATCAACGTGGTGCTGCACGAGATTCTGGGAACCAGGCGGGTGTTGTCGTTTCCCATCGACTACGTCTCGGTGACCCGGCTGCTGTTCTCCCGGTCCGGTCAGGCCAGCGTGGTGACGGTGAACGGGACCGAACACGTGTGGGACCTGCTGCCGCGGAATCACCGCGCCCGGTGACGGTGCGCCCGGTGACGATGCGGCCGGGACGGCTGAGGTGGGGGTACCTCCCGCTTGCGGGGGAGAGCCGGGCAGTCGGTGATAGACAAGTCCGGTGACTTCCTCGACGCTTGACGGGCTCGACCTTTCCGCCCTGGACGGATATCTGCGTTCGGCCGGCATCGACCGTGACGGCGAGCTGACGGCGCAACTGATTTCCGGGGGCCGTTCCAATCTGACCTTCTTGGTCGGTGATGACTCGTCGAAGTGGGTGTTGCGCCGGCCGCCGCTGCATGGGCTGACGCCGTCGGCGCACGACATGGCGCGCGAGTACAAGGTGGTCGCCGCGCTGGCCGATACCGCGGTTCCGGTGGCCCGCGCGGTCACGCTGTGCAACGACGAGTCGGTGCTCGGCGCGCCGTTCCAGATGGTCGAATACGTTGCCGGGCAGGTGGTACGCACTCGAGCCGACTTGGAGGCACTGGAGGCTCAGGGCGACGAGCGGGTCATCGAAGGCTGTGTCGACGGACTGATCCAGGTGCTGGCCGACCTGCACGCCGTCGATCCGACCGCGGTCGGGCTCGCCGATTTCGGTAAGCCCAGCGGATATCTGGAACGGCAGGTCCGCCGGTGGGGTTCGCAGTGGGAGCTCGTGCGCCTGCCCGATGACGACCGCGATGCCGACGTCGCGCGGCTGCACTCGGCGCTGCAGGCGGCGATTCCACAGCAGAGCCGTACGTCGATCGTGCACGGTGACTACCGGATCGACAACACCATCCTGGATGCCAACGACCCGCGGCAGGTGCGTGCCGTCGTGGACTGGGAGCTCTCCACGCTGGGGGATCCACTCAGCGACGCGGCGCTGATGTGTGTCTACCGCGATCCGTCGCTGGACTTGATCATCAACGCGCACGCCGCTTGGACCTCGCCGCAATTGCCGGTCGCCGACGAGCTCGCACACCGGTACTCAGTGGTCTCCGGTCAGCCGTTGGCGCACTGGAACTTCTACATGCCGCTGGCCTACTTCAAGCTGGCCATCATCGCGGCAGGCATCGATTTCCGCAGGCGTATGTCGGGTACCTCGGATGCCGACGCGTCCGACCGGGTCGGGGAAACCGTGGCGCCGTTGATCGCCCGTGGGCTGACCGAGCTGCGAACGTCTGATCTGTAGGCGTCAGCTGCCGTCGGCTATAGGCCGGCGGCCAGGTTCTTCTTTGCCGCGCGCCGCAACTGGAAGATCCGTGCCGTGCCAGCCGCGACGGTGATCAGCCCGCCGCCCACTGCCGCCAACAAAATCGCCACCCCGAGTGGCAGGGTCCAGCGCCAACCGAAGAAAGCGAGCGTCGCGGGTCCGGTGTTCTGCGTGATGAAAATCAGCAGCACTATGAGGATCAGAAAGCCAGCGGTCAGCGACGACCATAGGCTGGCAGCGCGGGTGAACTTCACCGCCGACTCTGGCGGCGGCGCGTCGGTGCGTTGAGCCGGCGCGGCAGATTGAGGTGGGTGATCGGGCGACACTGACGGATCGCTGCTCATGGTGCCATCTTCACCCTTTCCCGCGCGGAAGGAAACCGAACCACGCGGAAAGATGGGCAACGCGCTCCGTAGTGACCGAGCCAACGCCTGCCAACTGGCGATAGTGTCGGTTGCTATGAGCATGCTGCGACGGGGCGGGGACCGCGTGGCGGTGTGGCTCGCGGCCATGTGCCTTGCGGTGACAGCCTGCGGCAGCTCGAACCCACTCGGCGGGGCATCGAGCAATGTGAACTCGATCGTGGTCGGGTCCGCCGATTTTCCGGAATCCAAAATCATCGCTGAAATATACGCACAAGCCTTGCAGGCCAACGGCTTCAATGTCGGCCGGCAGATGGGGATAGGTAGTCGCGAGACGTATGTCCCTGCGCTGAAAGACCATTCGATCGATCTGGTGCCCGAATACATCGGCAACCTGCTGCTCTACTTTCAGCCGGCCGCGACCGCGACCATGCTGGACGACGTCGAATTGGAACTGTACAAACGGCTGCCGGGTGACCTGTCGATTCTCACCCCGTCACCTGCGTCGGATACCGATACCGTCACGGTCACCGCCGAGACCGCCGCCAAGTGGAATCTCAAGACGATCGCCGACCTGGCCGCGCATTCACCGGAGGTGAGGTTCGCCGCGCCCTCGGATTTTCAAGCTCGGCCCTCGGGTTGTGTCGGGCTCCGCGCACGGTACGGGCTCGACATCGCACCCGGAAACTTCGTCGCGATCAGCGACGGCGGCGGTGCCGTCACCGTTCGCACGCTCGTGGAGGGGAAGGTCAACGCGGCCAACATCTTCAGCACCTCGCCGGCCATCCTGCAGAACCACCTGGTGGTGCTTGACGACCCGTTGCACAATTTCCTCGCCGGAAACATTGTCCCGCTGGTGAATTCGCAGAAGAAGTCCGATCGGCTCAAAGAAGTACTGGATGCGGTTTCGGCCAAGCTGACCAGCCGCGGGTTGGCCGACCTCAACGCCTCGGTGTCGGGCAACGATGGCATCGACCCCGATCAGGCGGCTCGGAACTGGTTGCATGACAACGGCTTCGACCATCCGATCCGGAGTTGAAGCTTGATCAGCTTCCATGACGTCCATAAGGTCTACGCTGACGGCACCGTCGCGATCGACAAGCTGAACCTGGAAGTGCCCAAGGGGACGCTGACTGTTTTCGTCGGCCCGTCCGGCTGCGGCAAGACGACGTCGATGCGGATGATCAACCGGATGGCCGAGCCGACGTCGGGCACCGTCGTCGTCGACGGTGCCGACGTCGCGGGTGTCGACCCGGTGCGACTGCGCCTCGGCATCGGCTATGTGATCCAGGGCGGGGGCCTGATGCCGCACCAACGGGTAATCGACAACGTCGCAACGGTGCCGGTGCTCAAAGGGCAGTCGCGCCGGGCGGCACGAAAGGCCGCCTACGCCGTATTGGAGCGGGTGGGTTTGGATGCGAGGCTGGCCGACCGCTATCCGGCGCAGCTGTCCGGCGGCGAGCAGCAACGGGTCGGCGTGGCGCGGGCGCTGGCCGCTGATCCGCCGATCCTGCTGATGGACGAGCCGTTTTCGGCTGTTGACCCGATAGTCCGCCTTCAGCTACAGCGCGAGATACTGCGGCTACAAGCCGAATTGCACAAAACCATTGTGTTCGTCACGCACGATGTCGATGAGGCGATCCGGCTCGCCGACCGCGTCGCGGTGTTCGGTCGAGGTGGTTCGCTGCAGCAGTACGAGGAACCGGCGCGGCTGCTGTCGCGTCCGGCCAACGATTTCGTGGCCGGGATGATCGGTGCCGGGCGTGGCTACCGGTGGCTACAGTTCCTGGACGCGAACAAACTTCCGGTCCACGACATCCCCCAAATCACCGAGTCCGCTATCGGCGATGCGCTGCCTCGCGACGGCTGGGCATTGGTCGTCAAAGCCGATGGTGCGCCGTTGGGCTGGATCGACGCGAGTGGGGTCCGCAAGCACCGCGGCGGCGCATCGTTGCGCGACAGCGTCACCTCAGTCGGTTCGCTCTTCGGGCCGGGCGCCAACCTGAGCCAGGCACTGGACGCCGCATTGTCGTCGCCGGCAGCCCTGGGCGTGGCCGTCGACAAAGCAGGCAAAGTGATCGGGGGAGTGCGGGCCGCTGATGTGTTGGCCGCCTTGGACTCTCATCGGCAGGGCTAGCCGTGCATTATCTGATCCATCACCTTCCCACCGCCTGGACGCTGACCGTGATCCACCTACGGCTGTCGCTGATACCGGTGCTGGCCGGTCTGGCGATCGCGTTGCCGTGGGGTGTGCTGGCATGGCGCAAAGCGGTGCTGCGACGACTGACTACGGTGACCGCCAGCGTGGTGTTCACCATCCCGTCGCTGGCGCTATTCGTGGTGTTGCCGCTGGTTATCCCGACCCGGATCCTGGACGAGGCGAATGTCATTGTGGCGCTGACGCTGTACACCACGGCGTTACTGGTGCGAGCGGTATTCGAGGCACTGGATGCGGTACCGGCGCAGGTGCGCGACGCCGCCACCGCAGTCGGCTACCGGCCGATCAGTCGGCTAATCAAAATTGAACTGCCGCTGTCTATTCCGGTGTTGGTGGCGGGGTTACGCGTCGTGGTGGTGACCAACATCTCGATGGTCTCGGTGGGCGCAGTGATCGGCATCGGCGGGCTGGGCACCTGGTTTACCGAGGGTTACCAGGCGAATAAGAGCGACCAGATCGTCGCCGGGATCGTCACCATCTTCGTGGTGGCGGTCGTCATCGACGTATCGCTGATGCTGGCCGGCCGACTCGCGACGCCCTGGGACCGGGCTTCGCGGCCCGGCCGCCGGCTGCTGACGGCTCCGGTAGTGGGAGGTTCGCGGTGAACTTCCTCACGCAGGCGCTGTCCTATCTGTTCACAGCGGGCAACTGGATGGGCCCGGTGGGGCTGGCGGCCCGGACCCTGGAGCATCTGGAGTACACGGCGGCGGCAGTGGCGGCTTCGGCGCTGGTTGCCATCCCGGTCGGGTTGATCGTCGGCCATACCAGGCGCGGCACGCTAGTGGTGGTGAGCCTGGTCAACGCCCTGCGCGCGTTGCCGACGCTGGGTGTGCTGCTGCTGGCCGTGCTGCTGTGGGGGCTGGGTCTGGTGCCGCCGATCGTGGCGCTGATGCTGCTCGGGATTCCGCCGCTGTTGGCGGGAACTTATGCCGGGGTTTCGGCCGTGGATCGCACGGTGGTCGACGCAGCACGTTCGATGGGCATGAGCGAGCTGCGGGTGCTGTTTCGGGTTGAGGTGCCCAACGCGCTGCCGCTGATCCTGGGCGGGCTACGTACCGCGACGCTGCAGGTGGTCGCCACCGCGACGGTGGCGGCCTACGCCAGCTTGGGCGGCCTGGGCCGCTACCTCATCGACGGCATCAACGTGCGCCAGTTCCATATCGCGCTGGTCGGTGCGCTGATGGTGGCCGCATTGGCGTTGATCCTGGACGGTGCGCTGGCGTTCGCGGTGTGGGCGTCGGTCCCCGGTACGGGTCGGCTGCGTCGAAGCCCACAGCGCCTGGCGTCGAAATCTGCCGAGCCGTCGCCTAACGTAGACGCGTGAGCCCAGCCCCCTCGGATTCGACGAGCAGCTCCTGGTCGGCGATGTTGACCTGGCGCGCACACGATGCCAGGTGCATGGAATCGGTGCGGGTGCAATTGTCCGGCAAGCGAATCAAAGCCAACGGCCGCATCGTGGTCGCCGCCGCCGCCAGCCACCCGGCATTCGCGGCCTACTACGACCTGCTAACCGACGAAACCGGTGCGACCAAGCGCCTGGGGATGACGGTCACACTGGCCGAGCGGGAACGGCAGCTCGCCGTCGCGCGCGACGAGGAAAACATGTGGTTGGTCACCGACCACCAGGGCGAGTCTCGAGCGGCTTACGACGGTGCGCTGGACGTCGACGTGGTCTTCAGCCCGTTCTTCAATGCGCTGCCGATCCGCCGGTGCGGCCTGAACGAGCGGGCCGTCACGATCACGGTGCCGACGATTTACGTCACGCTGCCGGACATGTCCGTCGCTTCGGCGCCTGTCAGCTACAGCAGTGCAGCCCGGGGGGCCGGCGAGGGGATCAGAGTGCATTCGCCGGTGTCGGATACGACTGTCACGGTCGACGCCGACGGGTTCATCGTGGACTATCCAGGCTTGGCAGCGCGGATCTGATCACCCCGCCGGCGCGGCCGGCGGCAGCCAGCTCTTCACGCCAATTCTCGGCGCCGATAAACACGGTGACGATCTCCGGTCGCGAGAAACTGTCGTAGCGCGTGCGGGCGGCATGCCCGCCTTCGACTAGCTCGGCGACGGAGCGGTTGTGCGCCAACGACTCTCGGGCTTCAGTCAGTAATTCGATAGCCCGGTCCACCCGCGGTAGCAGTTGACCCGCATTCGCTTCGCACATGGCTCGTACCAGATCTGGTGCGCTGCCCGCGACCCGTGTGCCGTCTCGAAATGACCCTGCGGCCAGTGCGAACGCCAGCGGTACCTCGGCAGCTGTGACCGCCAACGCCTCGGCCAGCAGGTGCGGCAGATGCGAGATGGCCGCCGCAGCGGCGTCATGTTCGTCGGATCTGGCGGGCACCACAAACGACCCGCAGTCCAGCGCGAGTTCCATCACCATCGACCACACCGCCGGGTCCACGTGGTCGTCCACACTGATCACCCATGGGGCGCCGGTGAACAGCCGGGCATGTCCGGCGTCCCAACCCGAGTGCGCGGTGCCCGTCATCGGGTGCCCCCCGACGAAGCGCGCCTGTAGGCCTGCCGCGATGACCGCGTCGAGCACTGCGCTCTTGACACTGGTCACGTCGGTGAGCGGACAGTCGGGGGCCGATTCGCCCACATGGGCGAGCAGGATCGGCAACGCCGGCATCGGCACGGCGAGGACGATGAGCGCGCCGATGTCGGCGGCACGGCCCAGCGCGGCGGTGAGATCGGTCGTGGCGTCGAAGCCGTCGAACCGGGCGGCCTGGGCTCCTTCGACCGAGCGGTTGTAGCCGATGGCTTCGCGGCCTGCCGCCGCGGCTGCCCGCAGTATCGAGCCGCCGATCAGCCCCAGCCCCAGCACGCACACCGGTGTCTTGAAAACAGGACGAGCCACCCGCCAAGGTTGGCACATTCGCCGGAAAGCCCACGGTGCTATCGCGCTAGACGCGACGCCGATTTGCTGGTCGTGTGCTGGTCAGGTGCTAGTCAATGGGCTCCAGCGGGACTAGCGTAGGCGCCCATGGGAGCACAACGGGCTTCCGCGCAGGCGGACAAGCCGGACGGATTCGGTGTGGCCGTCGTGCGTGAAGACGGCAAATGGCGTTGCTCAGCAATGCCGCCGAAAGCCCTGTCCAGCTTGACCGCTGCCGAGACGGAGCTGCGCGAATTACGCAGCGCCGGAGCGGTTTTCGGGTTGCTTGACATCGACGACGAGTTCTTCGTGATTGTGCGCCCCGCACCGTCGGGAACCCGGTTGCTGCTTTCCGACGCGACCGCGGCGCTGGACTACGACATCGCCGCCGAAGTGCTGGACAACCTGGACGCCGACATCGATCCGGAGGATCTGGAGGACGTCGACCCGTTCGAGGAGGGTGATCTCGGGTTGCTGTCCGATGTGGGGCTGCCTGAGGCGGTGCTGAGCGTCATCCTCGACGAGACCGACCTCTACGCCGACGAGCAGTTGGGCCGCATCGCGCGGGAGATGGGCTTCGCCGACGAGCTGTCGGCGGTGATCGACCGTCTCGGACGGTGAGCTCCGACGAAGACCTGATCCGCGCCGCGCTGGCGGTTGCCGCGACGGCTGGTCCACGTGATGTCCCGGTGGGTGCGGTGGTCGTCGGGCCCGACGGGACCGAGCTGGCCCGCGCGGTCAATGCACGAGAGGCGCTCGGTGACCCCACCGCACATGCCGAGATCCTGGCCATGCGGGCAGCCGCGGCCATGCTCGGCGACGGGTGGCGGCTGACCGGAGCAACGCTGGCGGTCACCGTCGAGCCGTGCACCATGTGCGCAGGCGCGCTGGTGATGGCGCGGGTGGACCGCCTGGTGTTCGGGGCCTGGGAGCCCAAGACCGGCGCAGTGGGCTCGCTGTGGGATGTGGTACGCGACCGACGGCTCAACCACCGCCCGTCCGTGCGCGGCGGGGTACTGGCCGACGAGTGCGCCGGCCTGTTGGAGACCTTCTTCGCCCGCCAGCGATTGGGGTAGCCAGGCCCGCGTGGGTAAGCTGTCCGGCGGTGGCGTGTCCGAGCGGCCTAAGGAGCACGCCTCGAAAGCGTGTGACGGGTAACCCCCGTCCGAGGGTTCAAATCCCTCCGCCACCGCCATGTCTGCTTGCGAGAAATCGCAGGTGAATCGCCATTTTCACGGAGGTTACGGCCTTCGTCAGCACGCTGTGAGCACATTTTGAGCACACCCCTGAATACCTACCCGGCCACAGCAAACACCTGCTCAGCGCTGAACCGCGCATTGCTCAGCTTCACGTGGCTCAGTCCAGTTGCCTCAGCGTGAATCCATGCTCCCGGTGGGGGCTTCTCTCGTTCAGCCAGTCGGCCACGCCGGACACCATGACGGCCAACCCGTACCGAATGACCCTCCGTGCCTCTTCCCGGTACTCCTTGCCTGCGTCGTCGACTGTGAGAACCGAATCCGTGACCGCGTAGGAGTCAAGGTTGGCCGCGACGACCCCTAGCACCGTTTGATGAGCCGCTGGTCTAAATAGCGGGCCACCGCTCAGTCCGCCCGGCGCCGGGATGCTCATCTCACCGGCTGCATACCGGTATCCGGCCGGAGTTGTGTATTGCATGAACCGTTGAAAGGTGCCGGTGAACATTCGCGGGACCGGAGCCTGCGTCGAGTCCTCCGTTGGGCCTTCGGTTGGATAGCCGTACGCGTGGAACGTCTCGCCGAGGCCATGAGGTTCAACGCCGTCCCAGAACGCGGTAGTCGGATAACCCTGCGGGGTCCGAGTGTCCTCGCCGACACAGAACAGCATTGCGATGTCGGCGGTGGGGTGACGTTCGATGCGCTCGACCGGCAGATTTTTCCCGCCCAGATGAGGCAGGTTGACGACGAAAGGCTCCAGTGACTCCGGAACGCAATGAGCAGCCGTCAGCGCCAGCACATCACTACGAAACAGAAAGCACGACCCCTGCGGTTCCCATTCGTCGTTCACGCGTGCGAGCACGATGCCCACGGCGTCGAGTGGGTTCTCAGTCACAGGCGCATTGTGTCAGGGCTTCGTGACGACTTCCCGCGCTGCATGCGCGCAGGTGGCCCCCCTTAGTGATAAGCAAGGCACCTGTGTTGCGCTGAACTAACTCCTCGGTGAGATCGACCAACGCAGCGCCGGGCGCGTTCGTCTTCACCGAACTCGATGCCTTTGGGCACGGTTACTCAGTCTGGCCGCTAGAAAATCCATTTCCCCCGCGGTGCTGCCGGACTGCTGCATACGATCTGCTGCATCACTGATCGCCAGCCAACGGCTGGGTTGTCCCAGGGCGGCTTGGAGGTGGCAGATGTCGTACGTAATCGCGGCATCGGAGATGATCGCTTCGGCGGCAACGCATGACTGACTACCTCGGGTCGCAGGCCTGGCGCGACGAACTGATGGACCCTGCTGCGGACCAGCGCGACGCCGCCTATCGCCGCCGTGATCGCCGGCACAGACCAGGGGCTGACAGACGAGCAGATCGCCGAACGGTGGCGCGAGCTTGGCGGCCGCGGCGGCCGCGGTGAGGGGGGTGCATGCACCGTGAAGAACGTAAGCATGTGGTGGATCGACATCCAAAACGCGTCAAACGCCCGGGTACCCACGTCGCCGCGCCGCGCTCACGACATCGCGTTCGCACTCGTGCAGGCGCTGCACAGTCCAGCCGCGGGGCCGCAGTTTCTGCGGGCTGGCGCGGCCTATTACCGGCAGCTGTATGAGGTGAACCCGAAGATCCCCGCGGATTGGAGGGACTGGAACCCGCTCGCGCGCCAGCGGTGAACGCGCGCCGGGAACGAGCGCCCTGCATGGAACGTCCGTAAAGGCGACGAAGTTCGACTGACGCCAGCGACATACTGCTGCTTGCGCACGCGCAAACGTCGTCGCTGCGCGCCACACCCGATTCCCAATGGTGCCGGGGGTGGTTCTAGTTAAGCATTGACAAGGCAACTGGTGAATGTGGAGTCGTTCGCCAGCACGGATGCATCGGCGTCGGTTACATCTGAATGCGACTCACTTGTCAACGATGTCGAGGACTCAGACAGCTCCAACCGCGCTGACTCCAGCTGTTCAGCGGCGGTTGGGGGCCGGGGCGAGGCGGGCCATCCCGCGCAGGATCCACGGTGCGCGCCTGGCCATCACCTCTACGGCGCGGTCCGAGCGGCGCATTGCGGTCCGACGGCCGGGGGTCGGCATTGATGCCAGCTCTGCCTCGGCCGATCCCGCCCGTGCGCCCGCGCGATCCACCGCCAAGAGTTGCCAGGTGCCGGGCACGCCGCGCAGCTCGACGCTGCCGCGGTCCTCGAAGCCCGTGCCCGAGCCGACGACCAGGTCGCGCACGGTGCGGGAGACGAGGACTTCGCTGGCGCCGGCCTGGCTGCAGATCCGTGCCGCGATGTGTACTGCCATCCCCCCGATGTCGGTGCCCAGCATCCCCCCGATGTCGGTGCCCAGCAGTTCGCACTCCCCGGTGTGGATGCCGGCGCGGACCTCGATGCCCAGTGTCTGAGCCTCAGCGCGCAAGGCCTCGGCGCAGCGGATGGCCTGCGTCGGCCCGTCGAACGTGGCGAGGTACCCGTCGCCGGTGCTCTTGACCACCGTGCCGCCGAAGCGTTCGGTGAGTTCGGTTGTGAGCTCACCAAAGCGGTGCAGCACCGCGCGCCACCGCTCATCGCCGGTCGCCGCGGCGTGTTGCGTCGAGGCGACAATATCGGTGAACAGCACGGTGCGCAGGGCGCGATGGGACTGCGCCGGCGCCGCATGGCCGCCGGTAAGGAACTCCTCGATCTCGGTCAGGATCTTGTCGGGCTCGGTAAACCAGGGCGCGTGCTCCGCGCCGTCGACCTCGAGGTACCGCGCGCCGGGAATGTGGTCGGCGAGGTAGCGGCCCCACTGCACCGGCACGGGGTCCTCGCGGGCGTGGACGACCAGGGTGGGCGCGGCGATCGTCGGCAGGATCGGCCGCACGTCGATCCGGAAGTTCGATTCCAATACCGCTCGCACCATCCCCGGGCTTGCGCACATGCGCTCGAACATGGCGAGCTGGCGCATCGACCGGACCGACGGAAACAAGACCTTCGCTGTTGCGCCGCTGCCCCACGCCGAGCGGATGGCGCCGAAGAATTCCTGGCCGCGGGCGATCTGGTTCGTCGACGGCGCGTAGTCCTCACCCACCTCGGATAGGAGGCGCGCCCGCAGCTCGGCCGGATCGCGGTCGATGTTGTACCAGTCCTCGGCGGCGAGCGCGAACGCGAATGAGCCGTAGAGGATCAGCGCCCGCGTTCGCTCCGGTCGTTGTGCCGCAAACGCGATGGCCTGGGCGCCGCCCTCACTCGTACCGAAGAGGACGGCCTTTCCGAAGCCGACGGCGTCCATGACGGCCTCGATCTCGACCGCTCGCTCTTCAAGCAAACGGACTTTGGGGATGGGATCCGACAGCCCGTTTCCGGCCTTATCGAACATGACGATGCGACAAAATGTGGCGAGCCGGTCGAAGAAGGCCTTGAACTCGGGTACGGCCCAGAACAGCTCGACGTGGAAGACCATCGGCCCGACGAAGACGAGCTCGACGGGGCCGTCGCCGAATACCTGATACGCCAGGCTGAGATCGCCGCACTTGGCGTACGACGTTTCCGCCATTGCATGAGCGTACTGCTGATTCCACCGCTCGCCGGGGCACCAGTCATAGTCCCGCCGGGTATTTCCGCTTAGTAATTACGCAGGCACCTACTGTGCCCGTGCGTCACAGCCGCTCCCTACGCGAGGTGTGGACCGCAGAGCTGCACCATGACATCATGGTGGCATGACCCAAACCTCGCAAGAATCCAAGGTCAACACCACAGCCTTGACCGTGCGCCTGCCTGTCGAGCTCGCAGACGCGCTGAAGAACTATGCCTTCGTGACCGAGACATCCGGTAACGAAGTCATCAAGCGGGCCCTCATTGAATACCTCCAGGTCCATGGCCGGGAGGACCTCATGCGTTCAGCGTTCGAGCGCGTTGTTGAGCAGCACAGCGAAGCGCTCGACAAGCTGAAGGACATGTAGATGTGACCACCTACCTGAGGACAGACGAAATCCTGGACATCAACAGGAATTTCGAAGGCCCGGATCAACTTCGTGACTTCGGACTGTTGGACGGTGCGGTAATGCGTCCTCAGGCGAGCGCGTTCGGTGAGGACGCATTCCCGACCATCCATGAGAAGGCGGCAGCTCTACTACATGGGCTGGCGCGCAGCCACCCGTTCATCAATGGAAATAAGCGCACAGCATGGACAGCAACCTCGATGTTCTACATGGTCAACGGCTACAACCTCCATGTAGAGGCCATCGACATCATTAGCCTCACGACCGACGCCGCCGAAGGCCAGATTGACGTCCAGGACATTGCGGCCACCCTGAAGGACTGGGCACAGCCATTCCCAACGGCCGACGATTGGATGGACACACCGCCAGATGTTTCCGCAGGTTGCCGTGAGCGCCCCGAGGATTACACGACAGACGTCGAGGAAAACATAGAGGCGCAAATCGCCGAATTCGAGCAAAACCTAGAGACGCAAGTCGGCAAATGGGCCGAGGAGTGGAAGCAGGACGCCCTACGGAGCGATCGCAATCTCAGGATAGCTTGGGCGGAGCTTCAAGAGAATCTCCACGAGTTAGCGGAGATGCGGCGCAGGCTCGAAGCCACCGCGTATCCGCTGTCCATCGAAGCATACGAGGGCCTGCGTCGGGCGCGTCAAAATATGCTGGACATGGCAATAGCGTTGGAATTACCGCCGGAGTGGGTGGAGTCGGTGAACGCCCATCCTGCGTTCGCCGGGCTCGGCGGAGACACGGAACGCAAATCCCGAGGACCACAGCAACGCAAATCCCCAGGAGCACAGCAACGCAAAGCCAGAGCAGCGCAGCGGCGGAAACGCCGCCGACGATGACGACCTGCAGTCATCCCGTGAGCTTGACGGGCTCAGAACAGGAACTAGTCCGCAGCCCGCGGTATGTCGTTCCGGTACCCCTGGTTGGTTCCACTTAGTAATTATCTAGGCAGCTCGGGTCCTCAGGATCGTCGCGCAGCGACGAACGGACCATTGGACTGCAGCTCAGGGTCCTTTGGCACTGCCGTGCAGCAGCATTCGCGTCTTGGCTTGACTTTGGCAAGAACAGCCACAACGCATTAAGGAGGCCCCCACCATGACAATCGTCGCAACCACTATCGTCCATCCGAACCCCGGCGTGGCCTGGGACGACGTTCAGAAGCAGCTGAAGCGTGCGAGCAAGCTTGCCAGCAAGCATGGCGCGGAGAACGTCACGGTGCTGGTCACCACGGTCGGGGGTCCGGGGACCAACGCCATCGGCCTTCTGACGACCGCCCAGGACTGGGCCACCTACGGCAAGATCCAGCAGGGCCTCAGTACCGACCCGGATTACCAGGGGCTTCTGATTGACGCTGGCAAGATCGCCACCTGGGAGAACTACGTCAGCCAGACGATTGACGTGTAACGCGCCACGTTATAAGTAATCGACAACCCTCAGCGCCGGGGGGTCGGTGTTCATTGTCGGTGCTCCCACCGATTGCCTAGGTAGCACCAGTTAGTGCCTACCCAGGCAGCTCGTAAATGTGGGGTCGTTGGCCAGCACGGAGGCGTCAGCGTCGGCGCGTGTGTGCCCGTCCTACAGCACGTCGGCGCCGATCCCCATGATCAACAACAGCGGATCGTCGGCAGAACCGAAACGGTGGTAGTAGCGCCACTCGCGATATGTGAGCATTGGGACGTGAACGCACGCCAACTCGCTCGTTTGCTGGGTGCCGCGGTGGTGACAACCTGGGCGGCGTTGCTGAGCGCACCGATCCTCATTGCCTCCGCGTCCGCTGCGTCCTGCCCCGACGTCGAGGTGACGTTCGCCCGCGCCACCAACGAGTCACCTGGTGTTGGTGGGGTCGGACAGGCAGTTGTCGATTCACTGCGCTCACAGGTTGGGGATCGGTCCGTCGGGGTGTATCCCGTCAACTACCCCGCCACCGAAGATTGGGCCCCGTCTGCATCCGCTGGCGCCAGCGATGCGAGCGCTCACGTTCAGTCCATGGCTGCGAACTGTCCCAACACCAGGCTGGTGCTCGGTGGATATTCCCAAGGCGCGATGGTGATAGATCTGATCACCATCGCCCAAGCACCGGTTGCGGGCTTTATCCCCGCGTCGCTACCGGCGGACGTGGCTGATCACGTTGCTGCGGTCGCCGTCTTCGGGAATCCGACGGACAGATATCTGGGGGGGCCAATAAGCGCGATCAGCCCATTGGTATGGGCATAAGGCCATTGACTTGTGTGCGCCCGGCGATCCGATTTGCTCTCCGGGCGGGGGCCTGTCGCTGCCTTAGCATGACGAGGTGTTCTCCGCGGCGCACCTATCCTATAAGCAGTCCGGGATGCCCAGTCAGGCCGCGACTTTCGTGGCGAGCCATCTCTAACGCACGTGTCGGGGACGACTTGTCGGTGGGGCACACGGACCGCCGCCGGTGGTCAGCAGCGGCAGCTCTTAGCCGTCGGTTGACGGTCATGCCTACCCCAGATTCCCAACCTGTACTTCACACGTGGAACTGGCAGGAGGGGGACATGCTGCGGTTCTGGGATGAGCTGGGGAATCCACTGGCCATTCAGTAGCAAACACCTCCCGTCTCGATCCTGATGTTGTTGGCACCAACACATCAGCCGTAACTCCCGGTATTCTCCTGTAACCAACAGGACTCTGCCGTACTGAAACAGCACGTCAGAGCGAGTTTATTTGCGCTGGACCCGGGTTCGATTCCCGGCAGCTCCACAACACAAGGGCCGCTGAAACGCGGGCGAACGAACCGGGATAGCGCAACTGGCGTAAGGCTTGTGCGAGCGGTGCATCCTCGATCCGACGAGGATAGTTGAGGGCAGCAGAGGGTACCCTCCGATACGATGGCGGAGACGCGATGAGTGCGGGTCTTTTCGGACTCCTCGACGACGTCGCGGTTCTCGCACGACTGGCCGCCGCCACCGGCCGCACGACCGCCAAGGCCGCCGGAGTGGTCATTGATGACACCGCGGTGACACCGCGATACGTCCACGGGATCGCTGCCGAGCGCGAGTTGCCCATCATCAAACGCATCGCGATCGGATCCCTTCGCAACAAGCTGCTGTTGATCCTGCCCGCCGCAATGCTCCTCAGTCAGTTCGCGCCGTGGCTGGTGACCCCGATCCTGATGCTCGGCGCCATATACCTGTGCTACGAAGGCGCCGACAAGGTGTGGGGCACTATCCGCGGTCATGAAGCCGACGCCGCGCCGGTCGCCGAGCATGACGTGGTGACCGGGGCGATCCGGACCGACTTGATCCTGTCCGCCGAGATCATGGTGATCGCCCTCAACGAGGTGGCCGACCAGGCGTTCGTGCCGCGGCTCATCATCCTCATCGTCGTTGCCCTGGCCCTCACCGCTGTGGTGTACGGCGTCGTCGCCGTCGTCGTCAAGATGGACGACGTCGGGCTGCACCTCACTCAGACCGCATCCCGAATCGGGCAGAAGGTCGGCCGGGGCCTGGTCGCCGGGATGCCCAAACTGCTCTCAGCGCTCTCAGCGGTCGGGACGGTGGCGATGCTCTGGGTGGGCGGCCACATCCTGCTAGCGGGCAGCGACCACCTCGGCTGGCACACTCCGTACGGCTTGGTTCACCACGTCGAGGATCAGGTTCACCACGGTGTCGAGTCCGCCGGCGGCGTGCTGGCCTGGTTGGTCAACACCGGAGCGTCCGCGGTGATTGGATTGGTCGTCGGAGCCGTAGTCGTCGCACTCATGCACCTGCTGTCGTTCGGTCGGCGTGGTCGCTCCTCCCCGTAGACGTCAGCACCCGCCGGACTCGTCACCGGGCAGCGCGGACCCGCGTCGTTCAAGCTTGGCCGACGAGTGATGTACCGCCGTGCCGACGTCGAAAAGTGGCTGGAGGAAGCGCAATGACCTCACCCAGTGCAACGGAAGCTGCCTGGGCGTCTGCGCAGCTGTCGAGGCCGGTTTGCTGGCTGCGATTCGGCCTTTATTGCACATGACCCCGTCCTTACGAGCGGTCGCTGTAGGTGCCATCGGACGCCGTGGCCACAGTCACAGTTAACTCGCGTGAACTACTGTGATGTGTTTCAGCAGCTAGGGCCGCAATAGGCGTGTTGATCAGGTAGCTGAATAGGGTTCAAATCCCTCCGCCACCGCCAATGTGATGAGTCGGGTCAGTTTCCGGGATGCAGACCGTCGCGGATGCCCTGCAAATCGTCGTTGATGCCCTGCAGATCGCCCTGGATGGATTGCAGAGCGGAAAGAGATTTCTGGTAGGTCTGCTGCGCCTCGGCGGACTGTGCAGGTTCGTACTTAGGGCAGTACGAGATCACGGCACCCGCAGTGAAATCGGTGCTTTGATTCGCGTCCCAAATCGACGATCGCTGCACAAAGCGTGCGGCCTCGTCGAAGTTGGGTTGCTGTGCGAGAAAGTCGCAGACCGCGTGACCATGGGCGGTGACGTAGTCATTGCTGGGAACTGGCACACCCTCGTGTTGCAACGCATCGATCAACGCTTTGTCGACGATGCCAAGCTGTGGGGCATGTTTGACCGGTGGAGCTGGTGGTTTCTGCGCAGCCGGGTTGGCTGGCCCGTCTGACGGCGGGTCAACCGTCGGCTCGGCAGTCGGGTGGGGGCGGTGGACCGCGAACAGCATCACTGCCGCGGCGGCGATCGCGACGAGAGAAAGCGGCAGCGCCGCGAGGAGACCGAAGCGGCGCCGCATACGGTTACGCCCGTAGCGGGTGACGTCGCCGGCTTTGTCGCGCGGCAACCAGGTATCGGCGACGGCCGCTGTCGCAGATGCCTCGATGGCCCCGGCTGCGAAGGCCTCCGGGCGGTGCCCTAGGCGCTCGTCAAGAAGCTTGTCTAGCTGATGAGTGGACAACTCTCCGCTGTGCTCGCGGGCTAAACGGCGCTCCGCTGCCAGACGCCGCAACTCGGAGTCGATCGTCTCGCGATCGCGCATGTCCTGAGTTTAAGGCTATTTGGCCGTGCGGGCGATAGTGGTGCCGGCAGCTACATGCCGTCGTGTTCAGTACCCCGGGCGGAGCTCGAAGCATGGGGAATTTCCCCAAATTTGACATCTTCGGGCAGAGTTGAGCGACCTACTCGGTCATGGAGGTTGTCGTGAGCCCTGTCCGGCAGGTCGGTCGCTCACTGGGCATCGCGAAGCTCGCCGGCGCTTCGGTGGCGTTGATGTCGATGATCTCCGCTGCGCTGTCGCGAGCAGACGATCCGGACGACCCGTTGGCCGCGTTGATGATGGGCGGCACGACCATGCCAACGCCCAGCGAGTTCTGGCAGGACACGATCATCACCGACTACATCGATCCGGCTACCGGCGGCAACTACAGCCCGGTGCTGGTGCCCACGCCCGAATCGGGCGCCAGTACCTCGTTGCCGGTTGGGCTGGCCGACCTGCAGGCCGCGATGGCCCAGCAGCCGGCGAACCAGCCCTACCTCATCGAGGGTTATTCGCAGAGCGCGCAGATCGCGATCGATGAAAAAGTTGACCTCATGCAGTCCGGGTCCCCGCCGCATGACGTCACTTTCTTGCTGCTCGGTTCGGGTAACCGCCCCGACGGCGGGTTTTTGGAGCGATTCTCAGGTTTGGTCATCCCGGGAGCAACGGGTTTTGACTTCAATGGCGCCGAGCCGACCGATGCCGGCATTCCCACCATCGACATCGCGAACCAGTACGACGGTAACGCTGATTTCCCGGAATACCCGATCAACGTGGTCGCCGACCTGAACGCGCTCTTGGGTTTCATCTACCAGCACGCCGGCTATGGGGACGGCCCGCTTCCTGAAGAGGTTCCCGCCATCTGGCCGCCCTCGGAGCCGCTGTCCGGACCGTTCGCGAGCGAATACGTGCTCGGGTCAACCGAGACGGTCAAACAGGTCGACGGCGACACCACCTTCTATTTCATCCCGACCACTGACATGCCGTTGCTCGACCCGCTGCGAAGTCTGGGTGTGCCCGAGTCCGTGCTCAACATCTTCCAGCCGGCCCTGCAGGTCATCGTCGAGGCCGGCTACGACCGATCCATCCCGTTCGGCGACCCGACACCGGCCGAGCTGATCCCCAGCATCGACCCGGCGACGTTCACCCTCGAATTCGCCAACGCCGTCGTCCAAGGCGCCGACAACGCGTTCGAACTGTTCGGCGCCCAGCTACCCGGAGCGACCGAGCTGGAGAACCAGCTGGCAACGGCGGAAACGTGGTCCGAGCAGGAAATCGGCGCGCCCTACGATCAGCTCGTCACCGAACTCGACAATGACTTCAACCCGTTCACCGCATTCACTGAGCTGGAGGGGCCGATAGGTCAGGACATCCAGAACTTGTTGGAGCTGAGCGGGATTCAACAAGACCTTCTCGATCCGGTCCTGGGGCTCGTAGGGTCGCTCGGCGGATTGGTCACCAGTTGAACGGGTCGGCACGACAAGAGGATTAGCGCCATTCGTTGTCCGGAACGCACGCGACAGTCAAGGCGTTCATTTCCCTGCCAGGTTTGCAACGCCGCGTGTTCATCTAGCGGGTCTTCGATGACAGGATGGATGCGCATTGCCGGATCAGGAGGCGTTGATGTTCCGCCGAACCATGACGATCACCGCGGTGGTCGCCACCGTCGCAGCGAGTTTGATCGGGTGTGGAAGCACCAGTGGCGGTGGGGCCGCCAGCGGCACCCAGCAGAACATAGCGGGCCAGATCTGTGGTCAGAAGGCGGCCGGCAAACCCGGCTACCCCAGGACGATCCCGAAGATCGACGGCGGCGCGACCAGTTTGTCGGGTGCCGGGTCGACGTTCGTGGCGCCGGTCATGTCGGTGTGGACCAAAGACTACTCACAGTCCGATGGGGTCCAGGTCGCCTATCAGCCGATCGGCTCCGGCGGCGCTGTGCAGCAGATCATCGCCGGCACGGTTGACTTCGGCGCATCCGATACCCCGATGAAGGACAGCGAGCTGAAAGCCGCGAAATTCGGCCCGATCCTGCACATCCCGTTGACGCTCGGCGCCGTCGTGCCCACCTACAACGTCAAGGGCGTCCAAACCGGCCTGAAGTTCGACGGTGACACGTTGGGCAAGATCTTCGCCGGCAAGATCACCAAATGGAATGACCCGGCGCTGGTCGCGCTGAATCCGGGCGCGAACCTTCCCGACCAGCCGATCGCGGTGGCCCACCGCTCGGACGGCTCCGGCACCACCGCGGTGTGGACGGACTTTCTGACCAAGGAAAGCCCGACCTGGGTGCAAACCCTCGGCGGCTCCGACAGGAGCTTCGGCAAGGACATCGCATGGCCAGTCGGCATCGGCGGTAAGGGCAATGAGGGCGTTTCCGGGGTGATCAACCAGACCGACGGAAGCATCGGCTACGTCGAGTTGGCCTACGTGTTGGCGCAGAACCTCACTTACGGCGTCGTGAAAAACAAGGCCGGCAACTTCATCCAGCCCTGCGTCGCCACCATCACCGCCGGCACCCAAGGCATCGCCTACCCGCCCGACCTGCGGGTAAGCCTGACCGACGGGTCCGATCCCCACGCCTACCCAATCACCGGCACCGTCTACGGGTTGGTGTATCAGAACCAGACCGACCCGGCGAAGGCAAAGGCGCTGGTCAACTTCTTCTCCTGGACCTTATCCAACGGTCAGGACGATGCTGCCAGCGTCAACTACGCTCCGCTGAGCAAGGATTTGCAGGGTTTGGCCATGGGCATGGTTCAAAAGATCACCCTCAACGGCGGCCCGGTCGGAAAATGATCCGGGCTGCCCCAAAGGGGAAGTCTTGACCGCGGAAGTCCTGGCTCAGCCCGACACGTCGGAGCCATCATCGGACGGCGGGTTCACCGATGGGGTGTTCGCGCGGTTGATGGCCGCCGCGGCCCTGACCGTGATCGCGGTGTTGGTGGCAACGGCGGTGTTCCTTCTGATCAGGGCGTGGCCGGCGCTGTCCCATTACGGCCCGCTGAGTTTTTTTCACGCTCGCTGGGCGCCATCCGAGGCAACGGCGACCTCATCCAAGCCGAATCCTTACGGGATCCTGCAGTTCATCTACGGGACCGTGGTGACCTCGCTGGTCGCGATGGTGATCACGGTGCCGGTCGCGATCGCGGTGGCCCTCTACATCACCAATCTGTCGCCAGCGGTGCTCCGCCGACCGTTTTCGTCGTTGGTCGACCTGCTCGCGGCGATCCCAAGCGTGGTCTACGGCTTTTGGGGGGTGTTCGCGCTGATCCCCGCGCTGGGGCCGATCGGTCGCGGATTGACGTCGGTGTCGGGAATCCCGGTGATCGGCTGGTTGTTCCAGGGCCCATTTTTCGGATATTCCGTGTTCGCGGCCGGCGTGGTCCTCGCGATCATGGTGCTGCCCATCGTCACCGCGATTTGTCGGGAAGTCTTCGACACCGCACCGGTCGCCGAAAAGGAAGCCGCGCTGGCGTTCGGCGCGACCAAATGGGAGATGCTGCGCATCGCGGTGTTGCCGCGATCGCGTTCGGGGATCGTCGGTGCCGCGATCCTGGGTCTAGGCCGTGCGTTCGGCGAAACAATCGCGGTGACCATGCTGATCGGCAACAACGTGTTGACCATCCCACACGGGATTATGCGCGCGGGATCCACCATGCCGAGCGTCATCGCCAATGAGTTCACCGAAGCCAACCAGCCTTTCCATCTGGATTCACTGTTCGTGGTCGCCTTCGGGTTGCTGTTGTTGTCCTTGCTCGTCAACATGATCGGCAAGCGCATCGTCGGCCGGGTCTCGGAGCACATCGCGTGAGCATGACGATCGACGAGGAACCACTCGAGGAACTGTCCGAGGTCGACGGGTTCCCCGGGGAGCGCCGCCGCCAAATCACCAACCTGTTTATGCACGCCGTGCTGCTACTCGTCATGATCGCCACCGTCGCCGTGCTGGCCTGGGTGCTCGTCTACGTCGCTGGACAGGGACTGAAGTACCTGGGCCCGGAGTTCCTCACCCAGACCCCGCCCGGCAATCCCAGCCAAGCCGGCGGCGGATTCGTCAACGGCATCATCGGAAGCCTCATCGTCACCGGCATCGCGACGCTGCTGTCGATGCCCGTCGGTATCGCGGCAGCGATCTACCTGGTCGAATACGGAGGCCAACTGGCCCGGGTGACACGCTTTCTCACCGACATCCTGGTCGGCGTGCCAACGATCGTCACCGGCGCGCTGGTCTACGCGATGTGGGTGGTGTTCTTCGGGTTCTCCGGCATCGCCGGGGGAATAGCCCTCGGACTGGTCATGCTGCCGCTGGTGATCCGCTCGACCGAGGAGATGCTGCGACTTGTGCCCCGCGAACTGCGTGAAGCCTCGCTCGCGCTGGGCGCCACCAAGGCGGGCACCATTATGTCAATCGTACTTCCCACCGCCAGCTCAGGAATCATCACCGGTATCATGCTCGCGTTTGCGCGCGCCATGGGAGAAACAGCGCCGCTGCTGCTGACTGCGCTCGGCAACGACCTGTTCATCGAACTCAACCCGACCAAGCGCATGTCGACACTGTCCTTGCAGATCTTCAGCAACGCCATAACCGGGTACAAAGCCGCCCAAGCCCGTGCCTGGGCGGGAGCACTCACTCTGGTGGCGTTGGTCCTGCTGTTCACCGTGGCGGCCCGATGGATCGCCAGCCGGACCAGCGTCGGTGGCGGACGTGTCACCGAACCTAGAGCATGAGGACTCGGCCAACTCACTGCGACGACGCAGGTCTGCCGGCCGGGTCTGAAAGCGAATGACACCACAGGAGGATCGCGTGACACGGGACATCAACGTGACAACGGATGGCGCGGCGATCGGGAGTACCCAGCACGCAGCCCCGCCGGCGCCCCCAGCGACGGAGCCGGTAACGGACAGCGTCCTTAAGCTGCGCAGGGGCGCAAAACGGCTGGAGGTGCGGGATCTCAACATCTACTACGGCTCCTTCAAGGCGGTGGCCGACCTCAACATGACGGTCAATCCGCGCAGTGTCACCGCGTTGATAGGACCATCCGGGTGCGGCAAGTCGACTGTTTTGCGGGCCCTGAACCGTCTGCACGAGACCGCCCCGGGGGGCCGGGTGGAAGGATCGGTGTTGCTCGACGGCTGTGACATCTACGGCAAGCAGATCAGCGCGGTTGGTGTGCGCCGCATCGTCGGGATGGTGTTCCAGCGACCAAACCCCTTTCCCACCATGTCGATTCGCGACAATGTGGTCGCCGGATTGAAACTGCAAGGGACACACAAGAAGAAAGACCTCGACGAGCTCGCCGAACGGTCGTTGCGCGGGGCGAACCTGTGGAACGAGGTGAAAGATCGGCTGGACACGCCCGGCGGGGGCCTATCCGGTGGCCAGCAGCAGCGGCTCTGCATCGCCCGGGCGATCGCCGTCTCGCCCGACGTATTGCTGATGGACGAACCCTGTTCTGCGCTTGACCCCATCTCGACGCTGGCTATCGAGGATCTGATCGCAGAGCTCAAGGAGCAGTACACCATCGTCATCGTTACCCACAACATGCAGCAGGCTGCTCGCGTCAGCGATCAGACCGCGTTCTTCAACCTGGAGGCCACCGGCAAGCCCGGACGGCTGGTCGAAATCAACAACACCGAGAAGATCTTCTCCAATCCTGACCAGAAGGCCACCGAGGACTACATTTCCGGCCGGTTCGGCTGACCAACACCGCAGTGATTCGCGGAATCGGCTGATGGCGGCGTCAGCCGCGCTTTAATGGGGCGATGGAGCTGATGACCCCCACCGATTCGGTGTTTCTGATGATCGAATCGCGCGAGCACCCCATGCACGTCGGCGGGTTGCAGCTCTTCCAGCCGCCGGAGGGCGCCGGTCCGGAATTCGTCCGGGAAACCTATGACGCGCTGGTCGCCAACCGCGATTTCCAGCCCACCTTCCGTAAACGTCCTGCGAGGCTGTTCGGCGGAATCGGCAACGTCGCGTGGGCCTACGACGACGCGGATGACGTCGACATCGACTATCACGTGCGGCGCTCGGCGCTGCCGTCGCCGGGGCGGGTCCGCGATCTGCTGGAGCTGACCTCGCGGCTGCACAGCAGTCTGCTCGACCGGCACCGCCCGCTGTGGGAAGCGCACTTCGTGGAGGGGTTGAACGACGGCCGGTTCGCCCTCTACAGCAAGTTCCACCACTCGTTGATCGACGGTGTCTCCGCGTTGCGGCTCATGCAGCGGACGCTGTCGACCGATCCCGATGATACTGAGCTGCAGGCGATTTGGAGCCTGCCCCGGCGCCGTCATTCAGCGGGCCGGTCTCGATGGCAGACACTGACGCAGTTGGCGGGATCTGTTGCGGCGTTTGGTCCGTCGACCTGGTCGCTGGCCCGCGCCGCGCTGGTGGAACAGCAACTGACGTTGCCGTTCGCCGCGCCGAAGACGATGCTCAACGTGCCCATCGGCGGTGCGCGGCGAGTTGCCGCCCAGTCGTGGTCGCTGGAACGGGTCAAAAGCATCAAGCGGGCCGCCGGGGTGACCGTCAACGACGTCGTTCTCGCGATGTGCGCCGGAGCGCTGCGTGAGTACCTGCTGGACCAGCAAGCGCTGCCCGACACGCCGCTGGTCGCGATGGTTCCGGTCAGCATGCGCACTAAAGAGGAGGCCGACAGCGGCGGCAACCAGGTCGGCGCTCTCCTGTGTAACCTGGCCACCGACGTGGAGGATCCGGCGAAGCGGCTCGAGACGATCAGCGAATCGATGCGGGGCAACAAAAAGGTCTTCTCCGACCTGCCTCGGCTGCAAGCGTTTGCGTTGTCGGCGTTTCTCATTGCCCCGCTGGGACTGGCCGTGGTGCCGGGCTTCGTCTCGTCGGCACCGCCGCCGTTCAACATCGTCATCTCCAACGTGCCGGGGCCAACCGAGCCGATGTACTGGGCGGGCGCCCGGCTCGACGGCAACTATCCGCTGTCGATCGCGCTGGACGGGCAGGCGTTGAACATCACGGTCGTCAACAACGCCGGACAACATCGATTTCGGTCTGGTCGGATGCCGGCGAAGCGTGCCGCACCTGCAGCGGCTGCTCGGTCACCTGGAAAGCTCGCTCAAGGATTTGGAACGCGCGGTCGGGGTGTGACGCGTGCCCAAGCTCAGTGCGGGCATGCTGCTGTACCGGGTGTGCGACGGCGTCGTCGAGGTCCTCATCGGACATCCGGGTGGGCCGTTTTGGGCCCGCAAGGATGACGGCGCCTGGTCGATTCCGAAGGGCGAGTACACCGACGGCGAAGATCCGTGGGCGGCCGCGCAGCGTGAATTCGAAGAGGAGGTGGGGTTGGCGCCGCCGGCCGGGCCACGCGTCGATCTTGGTGCGGTCAAGCAACCCAGCGGCAAGGTGCTGACCGTGTTCGCGGTGTGCGGTGACCTGGACATCACCGACGCGCACAGCAATACCTTCGAGCTGGAATGGCCCAGAGGCTCAGGACAAATACGGGCCTTCCCCGAGGTCGATCGGGTGGGGTGGTTCCCGATAGCGCAGGCCAGGACCAAGCTGCTCAAAGGCCACCGCGATTTTCTCGATCAGCTGATGGCGCAGCCGAGCTTGCCCGATCTGGGTGCGGGTTGATCAACCTGGCGTATCTTCACACCCATGCAGACACTGCGTACACCTGACGAGCGGTTCGACCAGATCACTCGAATTCCCTTACACCCCAAACTATTGCGACGTCTCCGATGACGACGGCGGCACGCTGCGGATGGCCTGGGTGCAAGACGGCCCAGAAGACGCCGACCCGGTGCTCATGTTGCACGGCGAGCCGTCGTGGTCCTTTCTGTACCGCAAGATGATTCCGGTGTTGGCCGCGGCCGGCCATCGTGTGGTCTGCCCGGACTTGGTGGGCTTCGGACGTTCGGACAAGCCCACCCGCATCGAGGACCACACCTACGCGCGTCACGTCGAGTGGGTGCGGGCGCTGGCGTTCGACCACTTGGACCTGCAGCGGGTGACCCTGGTCGGGCAGGACTGGGGAGGGCTGATCGGGTTGCGGTTGGCCGCCGAACATCCCGAACGCTTCAGCAGGCTGGTGGTCGCCAACACCGGTTTGCCCACCGGCGACATACCGATGCCCGAGATCTGGTGGCAATTTCGGAAAGCGATTCAGAGTGCACCGTCCATCGACGTCGGCCGGTTCGTCCAAGGCGGCTGTCGTCGGCCGATGAGCGACGCGGTTCGGGAGGCCTACGACGCGCCGTTTCCCGACGACACGTATTGCGCGGCACCGCGTGCCATGCCCGGCTTGGTGCCGACGTCACCGGAGGATCCCGCTGCGGCGGCCAACCGGTCCGCATGGGCCAAGCTGTGCGCGAGTCCGACGCCGATGCTGGTCGCTTTCAGCGACGGCGATCCTATTACCGGCGGCATGGCACCGATCTTTCAGCGCGAGATGCCGGGAGCGAAGGGGATCGATCACCCGGTGGTACGCGATGCCGGCCACTTCCTCCAAGAAGATGCCGGCGAAGAACTCGCCGAATATGTCGTCGACTTCCTAGGCAGCTGAGTCAGAGCCCGTCAGCAGGACACCTTGATGGTGAACGTCTCGGCCGTCAACCGGGTCGGCTTCGCGTTGTTGAAACCAAGCGCGGCGCCGGTGATGTGGTAGGTGGGACCGGTCATCGTGACCGTCGCCTCGCCCTGCAGTTCGCGCTCGTAGGAACCGGTGAAGCCGCCGAGATCGTGGAATCGCACGAACTCGGCCTTCAATCGGTTGGCGTTGGACAGCATCGCGCTCACGCCCGACGCTTCGAGGTCGGTATGGATCCTCGTCATCCACTCGATCGACTCGCAACGCACCGAATACGTGGTGCCCACGTCCTTCCCGTCGACGGAGAGCACTGCGGTACCGGGCGGCAAAACCCCTGGCCCGGGCGGGGCCGCCTTATCGGATGAGCAGCCGGCGGCAACGCCGATCATCAGCACGGCCGCGGCGGCAACGCAGATTCTGTTCTCCACAGATCGAAACCTAGCGCCACACGTACGCAAGCGCATTACCGGATCCCGGCGACCGTAGCCACCTGCAATTTCTTTGCCGCCTGCACAATACAAATATGACTGCCACGTCGAGTGTCGCCGGCCCGCAGGAACTCCTGATGCAATTGCTGGATCCGGCCAACCGCGCGAACCCGTATCCGGTGTACGAGCAGTTCCGGGACCGCGGCCCAGTGCGGCTGCCGGACACCAACCTCACCGTCTTCTCGGCCTATCGCGACTGCGACGAGGCATTGCGGCATCCGTCGTCCTCGGCCGACCGGCTCAAGTCGACGATTGCCCAACGCATGTTCGCCGACGCTGCGCGTCCGCGCCCGCAGGGACCTCCCATGTTCCTGTTTCTCGATCCACCCGACCACACCCGGCTGCGCAAACTGGTCAGCAAGGCGTTCGTGCCCAAGGTGGTCAACGAGCTGGCGCCGCACATCACCGAGCTGGTCGACGGATTGCTCGACCGCATCGCCGAACGCGGCCGGTTCGATGTCATCAGTGATCTGGCCTACCCGCTGCCGGTAGCGGTCATCTGCCGGTTGCTCGGGGTCCCGCTGGAGGACGAGGCAGGGTTCAGCCACGCGTCGGCGCTGCTGGCACAGGCGCTGGACCCCTTCTTCATGGTCACCGGCGCGCCGTCGGAGGGCATGCAGGAGCGCCTCCGCGCCGGTCAGTGGCTGCGGGAATATCTGCACGGCCTGATCGAGCAGCGCCGCTCCCGACCCGGCGACGACCTGATGTCACGCCTGATCGCGGTCGAGGAGTCCGGCGATCAGCTGACCGAAGAGGAGATCGTCTCGACCTGCAACCTGCTGCTGATCGCCGGGCACGAGACCACCGTGAACCTGATCGCCAACGCCATCTTGGCGATGTTGCGCCACCCCGCCCAATGGGCCGCGCTCGGTGCTGAAACGGATCGCGCGTCGGCGGTCGTCGAGGAAACGCTGCGCTACGATCCGCCCGTGCAGTTGGTGGCCCGAATCGCCGCAGACCACATGACAATTGGGGATACCGAGGTGGTCAAGGGCGACGCCATGATGCTGCTGCTGGCCGCGGCTCAGCATGACGCCGCTGAATTCGAGCGACCAGAGAATTTCGATCCAGATCGAAAAGCATTCCGGCACTTGGCCTTCGGTCGGGGTCTGCACTACTGCTTGGGCGCTCCGCTGGCTCGGCTGGAGGCTGCCGTCGCGCTGTCGGCTGTGACGGCGCGTTTTCCCGACGCGCGGCTGGACGGTGAGCCGGTCTACAAACCCAATGTCACGCTGCGCGGGCTGTCGACGCTGTCCGTCGTGGTGTGATCTTCAGTCGCGTGGTTGCGCCGGACCGGTAGGCGCGAGCGCGACGACCGGGATGGTCCGCGACGTCTTGCGTTCGTAGTCAGCGAATCCCGAATACCGCTCGGCCTGCAGCGCGTACTTCTCGTCGCGTTCGGCGCCCTCCAACTCGCTGGCATGCACGTCGAAGATGTCATCGCCAACTTCGATGCGAGCGTTGGGGTTGGCTTTGAGATTCCAGTACCAGGCGGGGTTGTCGTCGGCACCGGCCTTGGAGGCGAACACGAGATACCGGTCGCCGTCGGCGAGGTACATCATGATGTTGGTCCGTGGCTTTCCGCTGCGTGCACCGACAGTGTGCAGGATGACCAGCGGCGCACCCTCGAACTGGCCGCCGACGCGTCCGTGGTTGGCGCGGAACTCGGCGATGTTGCGCTCGTTGAAATCTGCACCGTTGCTCATGTCACCCAGTCTCCCCGGTTGCGCCGAGCCCGGGAACGATATCGCCGAGGCTGAAGGTGATCGGGCTTTCCAGCTGCGAATAGGTACATGAGCGTGGCTCTCGGTCGGGACGCCAGCGGTTGAACTGGGCCGTGTGACGGAACCGCTCGCCTTCCATGTGGTCGTAACGCACTTCGACCACCCGTTCGGGTCGCAGGGGCACGAACGACAGGTCTTTGCCCGCGTTCCAGCGGGAGAACTCGTTCTTGCGCGGTGTGCGTTCGCCCGCCTCGTGGGCAGCCCAATTCCACGGGTGATCGTCGAAGCCGGTCACCAACGGCTGCAGCTCGGTGAATAGCCGCCGCCGCTCGGCCATCGGAAAAGCGCCGATCACGCCGACCGATGCCAGTGTGCCGTCGTCCTTGTAGAGCCCGAGCAGCAGCGAGCCGATCGCGTCGGCTCCCGACTTGTGCACCCGGTAACCGGCGACGACGCAGTCTGCGGTGCGCTCGTGCTTGATCTTGAACATGACGCGTTTGTCCGGTTGGTACGTGATCGTCAAAGGCTTGGCGATGACACCGTCGAGACCGGCTCCCTCGAACTCGTCGAACCAGCGCTGCGCGGTGGCCAGATCCGTCGTCGCGGGTGTGACGTGAATTGCGCGGCCCGACCCTGATAACACGTCGACTAGGGCCGCGCGGCGCTCGGAGAACGGCCTACCGGTGTAGTCGTCATCACCGAGCGCCAACAGGTCGAAGGCGATGAACGACGCGGGCGTACGTTCGGCCAGCATTCGCACCCGCGAATCGGCCGGGTGGATGCGCTGCTGCAGTGCCTCGAAATCCAGGCCATGGGCGGTGGCGATGACGATCTCGCCGTCTATGACGCACCGCTTCGGCAACTCGACTGTGGCCGCGGCGACCAACTCGGGAAAGTACCGGGTCATCGGTCGCTCATTGCGACTGCCCAGCTCCACCTGATCGCCGTCGCGAAAGCAGATCGACCGGAATCCATCCCATTTGGGCTCATACGACGCGTCCGGCGGGATCGATTTCACCGATTTGGCCAGCATCGGCGAAACCGGTGGCATGACAGGCAAGTCCATCACCACATTGTGCTGGAATGGTGTGCTGCAATCGGCATATGGCAGCTGCAGCGGAGGAACTCGACGTCGACGGGATCGCGGTCCGGCTGACCAATCCGGACAAGGTGTACTTCCCGAAGCTGGGTTCAGCCGGCACCAAACGCAAGCTCGTCGAGTACTACCGCGCCGTCGCGGGCGGCCCGATGCTGGCCTCGTTGCGGGACCGCCCGACGCATTTGCAGCGCTTCCCTGATGGCATCGACGGCGAGGAGATCTACCAGAAGCGCATACCCAAGCACCATCCCGACTACCTGGAGACCTGCCGGATCACGTTCCCGTCGGGAAGGACCGCCGACGCGCTGATGGTGACTCACCCGGCTGCCATCGTGTGGGCAGCGCAGATGGGCACGGTCACCCTGCACCCGTGGCAGGTCCGCTGCCCGGATGCCGAGCACCCCGACGAGCTGCGCATCGATCTGGATCCGCAGCCTGGTACCGGTTTCGCCGAAGCGCGAGCCGTCGCCGTCGACGTGCTGCGACCACTGCTCGACGAGCTCGGGCTGGTCGGTTTTCCCAAGACGTCCGGCGGTCGCGGTGTTCACGTGTTCCTGCGAATCAAAACCGACTGGGATTTCATCGCGGTACGCCGTGCCGGCATCGCGCTGGCCCGCGAGGTGGAGCGTCGCGCGCCGGATGCGGTGACCACGTCGTGGTGGAAGGAAGAACGGGGCAAGCGCATCTTCATCGACTTCAACCAGAACGCCCGCGACCGGACGTTCGCGTCGGCCTACTCGGTGCGGCGCACCCCGATTGCGACAGTGTCAACGCCGCTGACGTGGGACGAGCTGGCAAACGCCAACCCCGACGACTACACCATCGCGACCGTGGCCGATCTGGTGGCCCACCGCGACGACCCGTGGGCCGACATCGACGCGATCGACCAGTCGATCGCGCCGCTGCTGGACATGGTCGCGGCCGACGAAGAGCGCGGGCTCGGCGATCTCCCGTATCCGCCCAACTACCCGAAGATGCCGGGCGAACCCAAGCGGGTGCAGCCAAGTCGGGATACCGATCTAACCAGGAAAAACAAGCGCGACTGATGGCAAAATCGAGTTAGCATGAGTGGCATTCGCCCGATAACATGGACCTCATGCTCCTCCCCGAGACCCTGGAGTCGCTGGCCACCAGCTTCGACCGGGTCCTGCACGTCGAAGGCAAGTCCGAGCGCACCCGGGTGCTCTAAGGCCAGTCCGTCCGCTACTTCTGCCGCCCTGGACCCGCCGCAGCGGCATGAGGTGGCCAAGGAGCTGCGGAAGGTGGCCGAGACCTTCGCCGAGGTGCCTGACGGTCGGGACACCGCTCACACGCTTCGGGCTGCTGGCCCACCTGCTCGACTCCGGCTGACCGGCGCTGACCCGGTACTTGTCCTGTCGGCTGGGCGGCCGCCTCCCAATTCCGGTGCCTCGAATGTGTGCACTGAAGGCGCGCGCATCTGGGTCAAAAGACCCTATCGGGGGGATGAGGGGAGGCGAAATCTGATGTGTAGGGCTCAGAGCCCTAAGCCGGGCGGCTCGGTCAAGGAGGAGTGACGGCCGCCAAGGAGCCCCTGATGATCAGGCAATCGCTCTTATTCGACTACTTGCCGAAAAAGGCTTCCAACAAAGCGGCCCAGCCCCCGAAGAAAAAGGAGCTCCGAAACTGAGCACTCCGACATCAGGAACAGATCTGATCGCTGGTCGTTACGACGAAGAATTCCGCGAGGTGGCGAACGTCTTCAGGAAGCAGATCGCCGGCACCGACGGCGGCGCCGCCGTGGCCGTTTATCACCGCGGCAGGCTTGTCGTGGACATGTGGGGTGGACTTCGCACTCCGCATGGGGATCCGTGGGGGCGCGACACGCTTGCCATGTGCTGGAGTACGACCAAGGGCGTCATCGCCACCTGCGCCCATGTGCTCGCCGACCGCGGGGACCTCGACTACGACGAACGGGTCGCCACGTACTGGCCGGAATTCGCCCAGAACGGTAAGGCTGACATCACCGTTCGGCAGGTGTTGAGTCACTCCGCGGGCCTACACCGCCTCGGCACGATCATCGACCACGGATCGAAGATCCTCGACTGGGAGCACATGACCGATGCGCTGGCTCGGGCGACGCCGGCTTATGAGCCGGGAACCTCGGTGGGCTACCACGCGCTGACGTTCGGTTGGCTTGTCGGCGAGCTGGTGCGGCGGATCTCCGGCACACCGATCGAGGAGTTCCTGCAGAAGGAAATCGCCGAACCGCTCGGGCTCGACGGCCTGTATATCGGCTGCCCGCCCGAGCAGCGGCACCGGATGGCGCCACTGGCACCGATGTCGCCCGCTTTGACGCGTTGGTCTAGCCCCCTCGGCAGCTTCGCGTTGAACCAGGCGTCGCTGGGTCTGCGTGCCCTGGGGTCGCCGATCAACCCGCATCGGATGATCAACGCAGCCCTCTCCCGCGGTATGGAGGACGTCATCGTGGACCCTCGACTCCAAGATGCCGCCGTGCCCGCGATGAATGGGTATTTCGATGCGGTGTCGCTCGGCGCCATGTACGCGATGCTCGCCGGCGGCGGCCAGCTGGGCGGTGTGCGCATCCTTTCCGAGGAGACGGTCCGCAAGGCCTCCGAGATCCAGAACGACCAACGAGACCGGGTCGTCGTGATGACCATGCAGTGGCGCCTTGGCTACCATCGGCTGCCGATTATTAACAAACAGTTCCCCCGCGGCTATGGCCATTTCGGGTTCGGTGGCTCCGGCGCTTTTGCCGATCCCGGGCACGACCTGGCCTTGGCGATGGTGTGCAACCGTGGGCAGGGCACACCGATCGGCGATCTGCGGATTCTTCGCCTCAGTCAGGCCACAGCCCGTGCCGTCAAGTCCCTCGACTAGGTCGTGTCTGTTAATTGGAGGCGGTGGGCGGTGATTGCTGCTGCGAGGATGACTCCGCCGAGGTAGGTCAGCGCGTACTTGTCCTAGCGGGTGGCGATGCCGATCGTTGGTCCGCAGGATCGTTGTCACTCCTCTGATCGGTGCTCACCGAGCACATCAGCGACAATCCACCTGTCGACCAGCTCGGGCTTGGTGGCGAGCTGAGGGCCGCCGTAGGGCAGGGTTAGGGTGGGTCATGGCCGCCATCGAGGAGCCGGTGACGGTGCTGGGTCGCGGCGCCGTCGCTTGCGGATGCGGTTATGACCCCGGATTTCTCGACGTGGAATCGGTTAGCTGGCCGATGAATACGTCGAAGCCGACGATCATCAATCCGCTGGCCCAAGCGAGTTCAGTGGCGGACGCGGGGGCGCGGTGATGGTCAGCCGGTTATCGGGGATGGATGCGGTGTCGCTGCACATCGAGAGTTCGACGGTGCCGGCGCACGCCGTCGCGCTGATCATCATCGAGGCGTCCGATCAGCTCAGCCATCAGCGGCTACACCAGCTGGTTGGCTTGTCGCTGCCGCAGCTGGCGCGCTTCCGCAGCCGGGTTGTGGGCAAGCCGCTGGGATTGGGTCAGCCCGTGTGGGCCGAGATCGACGACTATGACCCGACTCCCCAGATGCACAGCGCAACGGTTCCTGCTCCCGGCGGCCGGCGCGAGTTCGCCGACCTGATCGCGGGGCTGACCGCCGGGCCGCTGGATCGCCACAAACCGCTGTGGGAAGCGTGGAGCATCGACGGTCTTGAGGGCGGCCGGTGGGCGTTGGCGGTGAAGATGGCGCCTGCAATAAGCGGTGGCGTCGCCGGGGTGGGCTCCGTTTGGCCGCGGATATTGACTATTGGTCCGCGAGACGACTCGACCAGCGATCTGCCGGCCGAGCCGGGCCTGGGCAAGCAGCCCTCCATCGGCGAGCTCGTTACCGACACGATGCAGGAGCTCCTGGAGAACCAAGTCACCGGCGTTTGGCTGATCGCCGGGGCCGTGCCTGGTGTGCTGCGGGCCGCGGTCCGCCGGCTGCGCGGCACGGGCGGGCCAGACCAGCTGCCGCACGCGGCGTCGTCGATGCGTGGGCCGGTGCCGCGCACCGTGTTCAACGCGCCGCTGACTAAGCGGCGGGCGGTGGCCTTCGCCTCGATCCCGCTGGCCCAGATGAAGACGGTCAGGCACGCGTTTGGGGGCACTATCAATAACGTTTTCCTGGCCGCCTGCACAGTGTCGCTGCGCGCCTGGCTGCAACGCCATGGCGCCGTGCCCGACTATCCGCTGTTGATGCAGATACCGCTATCGCTGCGAGACGCCGATTCCACCACCGTCGACAATCAGTTCACTTTCGGGCGTATCCGCTTCCCGGTGCAGCTCGACGAGCCCGTCCAGGTCCTCACCGACCTACACGCAGCCACTCAAAGGCTGAAGACGGCCCGCAGGAGCAATACTGAAAAGATTGGTCCCACGGCCGATTTCCCGACCATCGCTTCGCTGATCCCGCCGAATGTCGTCCACGCCGGCATGCAGCTCTACACCGGGCTGGGCTTGTCGCAACGGCTCGCACCGATCTCGCATGGCATCGTCTCGAATCTTCCCGGGCCGCGGATGCCGGTGTATTGCGCTGGAGCCAAGGTCGTCGGCATGCACACCGCAGCGCCGCTGATAGAAGGCGCCGGGTTGAACATCACGCTGATCTCCCACGGCGACGTGATGGATCTCAGCGTGTGCGTCTGCCCCGACAACGTGCCCGCGGTCAACGACATCGCTACCGGCATCGTCGAATCAGTCGGCATTCTGTTGGCGGCCGCCGAAAAATCTCCACGCGGGGTAAGCCCATCAGTCCTCACAGAGATGACGCCACACGCCAAGAAGCGTCCGCAAGTCCGGCGCTAACTGAATACCACCGGTCCGTAGCGGCGGCGCACGGTCGAGGTGGGTAAAACGTCGTCGAACCCGGCCTCACGGCACAGCGTCAAACACACAGAGCCTCGAGCTAATCAGACCGATTACACCACGCCACGGGGCGCTGCCACCGCCGCCGCCAACTTGTGATCGGTTGACTGTCCGACGCCGAGCTGCCGCTGCTTGCAGCAGTACAGCTGGTCGACGGAAGGTGTACCGCTTCGCCGTAGCTCTGTCGCAACCAGCTCTGGAAGCTGATGGGGGCACCCTCAGCGGGTAGAAATCCCTCTATCCACCTGTCTCGAAAACGACGAGATACGAGGCTCTCAAAACTCTGTGCCGGAATCACCGTGGACGCCGACGGCCCCCTCGTGGAGTGTCCAACCGCCTATCCATAGAGGACCCCTGGAAACGCTGGGGCGCGGTGAGCGGCGGAGGGTCGGATGACGGCCATAGCAGCGTTCCGGACGTGTGGCACCGAGCTTCTGGAGAACGCCCGATTTTGCCACGGCGGTGGCTCACCAGTCGACGAAGCAGATACCCGCGCGGAGTACAAACAGGTCACGGTGCTGTTCGTCGACGTGGTGCACCGGCCAAGCCTTGGCCGGGGTTGTCGGCCCGCTCATCGAGGTGCCCGTCCTGCTCGGCCTTGTCTACGTGGCCTTGTGGTTGCACCGTCGGCTGACGTGGCCGCAAACACCCAGCTCAAAGGCGGTTCGATGAGGGAGGTTGGTTTTTCACATTGGGTGTTTTGGATGTCAGACCGGCGCACCAGGCATCGCGTTTGAGTGAAGGATCGATGATAACGAAGACTTTCGCTCATGCGGCGATCGTCGTGCTGATCGTCAGTGCGATG
>CAWDVY010000028.1:0-3705 GCA_963805675.1 uncultured Actinomycetota bacterium | reverse complement strand
CGGTCAAGGCGTATGCCCATGATCTGAAGGATTGGTTCGATTTCCTCGCTGGCCGCGAGTTGGATTGGCAGTTAGCGGGTTTGGAAGATGTCGGGGCATTCGTTGCGTGGCTGCGCGCTCCAGCGCAGGCACGTGATGGCCGGGTTGCGGTGCTGCCGTCGGTGGCACCGGCCTGCGGCGAGTCGACGGTGAACCGGAAGCTGTCGGCACTGGGATCGTTTTATCTGCATGCTGCCCACGACGGGGTCGACGTCGCCGACTTGTTGGCGTCGTGGCAGGTCGGCGGGTCGCGGGGCGGGTGGAAGCCGTTCCTGCATCACATCAGCAAGTCGATGCCGCAGCGGCGGCGGGCGGTGTCGCTGAAGGCGGCCAAGAAGCTGCCGCGGGTACTGACGCCGCAGCAGATGCAGGCGCTGCTGGACGGGTGCGAGCATCTGCGGGACCGGCTGCTGCTGGCGCTGCTTTATGACAGCGGGATGCGGATCGGCGAGGCTCTCGGGTTGCGGCACAACGATATCGCCGCAGCCGAGCGGGAGATTACGGTGGTCCGCCGCGACAACGACAACGGTGCCCGCGCGAAGTCGATCACCACGAGGACGGTTCCGGTGAGCGCGGAGTTGGTGCGGTTGTATGCCGATTATCTGCATGCCGAATACGGTGATCTGGACAGTGATTACGTGTTCGTCAATCTCTGGGGCGGCGCTCTGGGGCGGCCGTGGACCTATGCTGCGGCCTACGACCTGGTGCGCCGGCTGCGGCGCCGGACCGGGGTGGAGTTCGATCCGCACTGGATACGGCATACCGCGGCGACAAGAATGCTGCGCGACGGCATCAGCCTCGAGGTCGTCGCCAAGCTGCTCGGCCATTCCAACGTGACCGTCACCGCCACTACCTACGGGCATCTCACCGTCGAAGATGCGCGGGCGGTGCTAGAGAAGGCGGGGTGGTTCGACGGCCGGCAGGTGGCCTGGTGACCGCTCCGGGAGCGGAAGGCCCGCAGAGCCTGCTGGGCGGGCTGATGGCGGTCGTCCGGGCCGAATTCCGCAGTCAGACATTGATTTTCGAGCCGGATGATCCGGTGTTCGGCGGCGGAGCCTGCCGGGTGGCCGGTTGCGACCGCCATGCTCGTGGACACGGGTTGTGCCTGAATCATCGAGTGCGATGGGTCAAGCAGGGACGCCCGGACCTGGAGGAATTCATCACGCGGACCGACCCGCGGTTACAACGGCAACGACCGAACCAGCGGTGCGCGGTCACCGGCTGCGGATACGGATCCGCGCGCAAAGGCTTGTGTCAGCTGCATGCTCAGCGGTGGGAACGGGCCGGGCGGCCCGACCGCGGGACCTGGATGGCTGATCCTCCGGTGATCAAGCCGCCTCCAGCCGGGACGAGCTGCCGCATCCGGCACTGTGAGCTTTGGCCGGAGGCGTCGGGGCCGTTCTGTCATTCCCACAACGCGACCTGGCGGGCCAACGGCCGTCCCGAGATCGACACCTTCGCCGCAAGGTTCGACCCCGGCCGGGTCGTGCCCGCCGATCAGTCGATCCAGCTCGGCCAACTGCCGCCGCAGCTGAGACTGGAACTGCAGTACACGTTGCAGCAGCGTCGTGACCGACGCGTCGGCAAGCTCGCACCGAGTGTCGTCACTCGCGTGGTTCGGTTGCTGGTGGCCTCGTCGGTGGCGTCATTGCTCGACCACGACGAGGACACCTGGCTCACGATCGCCGACGGGACCGTCAACGACAGCCTCGGGCGCGCTCTGCTGCTCTATGCGCGTCGGGCCGTCGCCGATCTGGCCGAGACCGGCGGCTGGGAAGCCGAATACCCGCGCGATGTCTGGCGGATGCACCGCCTCGGCTTCGACGGCCGCCGCACCCTGCAATTCGACCGGATCACCCAGCCATGGCTGCGGGAGCTGGCCAAGCGCTGGGTCCGGCTGCGGTTGTCGAGCGGACTGGGCTTGGAAGCCGGAGGTGCCCGGGCGGTGGTGGCGATCAGCCGGTTCTCGCGGTTCCTGGCCGCGGTCGGCGTCGAGCACATCGAGCAACTCGATCGTCAGCTGCTCGAACGCTATCTGGCAGACCTGGGGCACGAACGCCATCCACAACGCCGCAGCGCCCACATAGGACTGCTGAACGGATTCTTCGTCGCGATCCGTCAACATCGTTGGTACCCAGGGCTTCCCGCCACCGCATTATTCTTCCCCGCCGATCATCCCCGCCGTCCCGACAAGCTGCCACGGGCACTGGCCGAGCAGGTCATGGCCCAGCTCGAACAACCCGCCAACCTCGACCGATTCGACAACCCGTCCTACCGGCTGATCACCGTCATCCTGATGCACTGCGGATTACGTGTGACCGACGCGCTGCGGTTGCGCAGCGACTGCGTCACCACCGACACTGACGGCGCCCCCTATCTGCGCTACTTCAACCACAAGATGCACCGCGACGCCCTGGTGCCGATCGACACCGAACTCGCCGACGCCATAGGGCATCAGCGGCGCCGCAACACCGATCACTGGCCGGGCGGCACACGGATCCTGTTCCCCCGCCCCACCAAGAACATCGACGGCCACCACCCGATCAGCTCCTCGACCTATCGGATGGCCCTGCAGCGCTGGCTCGACGCCTGCGACATCCGCGACGAACACGCCCACCGGGTGCATCTCACGCCGCATCAATGGCGTCACACCCTGGGCACCCGGCTGATCAACCGTGACGTCCCGCAAGAGATCGTCCGCCGGATCCTCGACCACGACTCGCCGCAGATGACCTCCCACTACGCCCGCCTGCACGACGACACGGTGCGCCGGCACTGGGAAGCCGCCCGAAAGATTGACATCACCGGCCGCACAGTCACCTATGAGTCCGACGGGCCGCTCGCCGACGCTGCCTGGGCCAAACAACGTCTGGCCCGCGCCACCCAAGCCCTGCCCAACGGCTACTGCGGGCTGCCGCTGCAACGATCCTGCCCGCACGCCAACGCCTGTTTGACCTGCCCGATGTTCCTCACGACCAGCGAGTTCCTGCCCCAGCATCACGCGCAGCGGCAGCAGACCCTCGAACTGATCACCGCTGCCGAGGCTCGCGGCCACCAACGCCTGGTCGAGATGAACCGCACCGTGCTCAGCAACCTCGACACCATCATCGACACCCTCGAAACCCCGGGGACGGCCGAAAATGCGCTCTGACAACAGCATTCACCTCACCACCGCCGCGAAACAGCGGCACGAACTCACCCGCGCCAAAGCTATCGCTGCCCTGCACGATCTCGACCGCGCCGGGGCCAAGATCACCTTCGAAGCCGTCGCCGATCACGCCGGAGTCTCCCGATCCTGGCTCTACACCCAAACCGACCTCAAAGACGAAATCCGGCGCCTGCGCGCCCGCAACCAGCCCCAACACGCCACCCCGACCCCGGCCCGGCAGCGCGCCAGCGACGACTCGGTGCGCCAGCGCCTCGACCTTGCGCTGCTCCGCAACCGCGAACTGGCCACCGAGAACCAGCAGCTGCGCCGCCAACTCGCCCACGCTCTCGGCCAGCTCCGGGACACCCCACCCCGAACACGTTGCGATCCGGTAACAATCGGCCCCTGCTGAACCCACCACCAACGACACCCGTCAGCACGTCGACGACACCGTCCACGACGCGAAATCCCAGTTCAGGCAGATGAATCGAAGAACGACTCAAGATAACGATCGAGTC
>CAWDVY010000027.1:0-34795 GCA_963805675.1 uncultured Actinomycetota bacterium | reverse complement strand
CTGCCACCCCGGCCGAGATGGCGATCCCGCTGATCACTATTCGGGATTGACTATTGCTAGGCGCGTCATTTGGCGCCTTGGCCTTGGTCGCGGGCCACTCCTGCGAATCAGTGACATGTGGTTATGACGCACATTACAGTCGGGCTTGGTGGATTTTCGCCCATCAGAACAAATGTGAGCGGTCCACGATCACCGAAAAGAGGCGAGACCGATGGGCGCCGACGAAACGAAGCGTGGCCTGTGGTCCCGTCGTTCACAACCGGGTCGAGATGAACTGGTGAGGACATGAGCGCAAAGTCAGATATCGGCGATTCAGTCTCGACGCAAAGGTCTCTCGGCGGCGAATCACCCGCATTGCGCTTAATCGAAGTGAGCAAGACCTACGGTTCCGGGCCCACACGGGTGGTCGCTCTGCATGAGGTGAACCTGGAAGCCAGAGCCGGCGAATTTGTGGTTCTACTCGGCCCATCGGGATCAGGAAAAACGACGCTGCTCAACATGATCGGCGGAATCGAGCAGCCATCCGATGGAGTGATCGAGGTCAACGGCCACAATATCGGAAAGCTCAGCCGCAAACTGAGTACGCAATATCGCCGCGATCACGTCGGATTCGTCTTCCAATTCTTCAACCTGGTGCCGACCTTGACGGCGCGCGAGAATGTCGAACTCCTTGCAGAGTTGACCGGACCCGACGCGCGATCACGCAGTCGTGCCGCATTGGAACGAGTGGGTGTCGGTGAGATCGCAGACCGCTTCCCCGCGCAACTTTCAGGGGGCCAGCAACAGCGAGTGGCGATCGCCCGAGCAATCGTCAAGCAGCCCCCTCTCTTGCTATGCGACGAACCGACCGGAAGCCTCGACGTGGTCACCGGCCGACAGGTCTTGGCCGCGTTGAGCGACTTGGCGCGAAACGGTCAGCACACAGTCATCGTGGTAACCCACAACTCCGAGATATCCCGCATGGCGGATAGGGTGCTCTGGCTACATTCGGGCGCAATAAGCAAGTCCGAGACCAAGAATCCCGTGGACGCATCGGAACTGAACTGGTGAGTCGCACACTGCGTCACAAAGTGCTTCGTGACGTGTGGCGGGAACGGTGGCGCTTCGCGGCGATCGCCGCAATCATGGCCATCGGCGTAGCCGTATTCATCGCCGCCACTGATAGCTACCGAAACCTCGACCAATCTTTCGACCGGGCGTATGCCATTCAACGGCTGCCGGACGCGGTCGTGTCCGGGCTCGGTGCAACCGGGCTGCGCGACACCATGGCCAACATGCCGGGCAGGCCGCTGGTCGATGTTCGTCATCAAGCCGATGTGGGCATCCGGTTGAACGGACACGCTGTTTACGGCCGCGCTGTCGGCGTGCCCGTTTCCCGCCAGCCGAATGTGTCATTGCTCGACATGCGGACGGGCACACTGCCACCCTCCGGGCAGCTTGTGCTCGAGCAGCACATCGCCAACCACTATCACCTTGGTCCCGGAGACACCGTCGACCTGTTGGGACAGCAAGGCTGGCAGCCCTTTACGGTCGCGGGCTCAGCTCTGTCTACCGAGTACCTTTGGCCCGCACGCTCCGGCCAGGACGTCCTGACCACGCCCGAGGACTTCGGGGTGGTGTTCCTTCCCGACGACGACGTGCAACGCACACTGTCACAGCCTGTCGAACAAATTGCTGTGTACGCGCGTGAACGCGTCGCGGTCGAAGCCCTGACCGCTGCCGCGGGCGAGCTTGCGCGAAATGCCGGGCTGCAGTTCGTTCCCCGCGAGCAGCAGGCGTCATTCCATACCCTGCGGGACGACGTCGTCCAGTTCGGTTCCCTCGCCCGACTCTTGCCGTGGCTGTTCCTTGCGGCGGTCGTACTCGGCACCTACGTGCTGCTCTCACGGATTGTGGCAGCGCAGCGAGCTGTCATCGGGACGCTGATAGCCAATGGACTCTCAGCGGGCGCGGTGCGCAGACATTACCTGGGATACGGCCTTGCTTGTGCCGCAGTGGGGACCCCGCCCGGGCTACTCGGCGGCTACCTACTGGCGCAATGGATCACGGCCAGGTTTACCGAGGCGATCGCGCTGCCGATGCATGTCGCATCGATGCACCCGCTCACCTACCTGGTCGCTGTCGTCGCCGCTGTTACTGTCGCGCTGCTGGCCGCGGCGGCACCGGCCAATGCCGCAGCCAGAATGCAACCTGCGGAAGCCATGCGCGCTGCCCCGCCCATGGACCGGGCCCATCGCAGCGTCATCGAACGCCTGTTGCCCGTGCTTGAACCCATCCCCGCGCGGTGGCGGATGATGCTGCGAGCCATCCTTCGGAATCGGCGGCGTTCCGTGTTCACGGCTGCCGGGGTGGCGGTGGCAATCATCTTGGTGATGGTGTTCGCCGGCATGCGCGACACACTTCCCGGCATAGTTCATCGCCAGTTCGGGCAAATCGAGCGGCAAGATGGGGAGGTCTCGCTGTCCGGCTCAGCGTCCGGCTCGACCGACGCGGTCTTAGGCATGCTGCGCGCGGACCACGACATCGCGGCGGCCGAGGCCTACAGTTCCTACGGCGTCACCGTTTCTTCCGGCGCGCACCGATATGACACCTTGATGATCGGGCTGACGCCAGAGACCCAAATGCACGCTTTCCCAGCAGAATCGGGAGCTGACCGACTGCCAGACGATGGGGTCCTACTCGGGGTAGGCCTGCGCGACATGCTGTCTTTGTCTCTGGGAGATCGCATCAATATAGTGATGCCGCAGTCAGGGCTCGGATTCACCGAACGAGTGGCGGGATTCGTCGACGAACCGTTCTCACCGGTTGTATACATCTCCCCGAACCACCTGCGATCACAGGCCGGTCCGCTGCCGGCCAACGGCGTGCTGGTCAAGCTGAGACCCGGAACTGAGGGACGTGTGGTCGGCGACCGGATCGCAGCGATACCGGGAGTCGCGGCGTACCGGTCGACGACATCGCTGGCATCGACCATGCGGGACACTTTCAGCCTCTACGACACCCTGGTCGGCGTCATGCTTGTCTTCGCCGCCGTCATGGCGGCGGTCATGTTGTACAACGCTATGTCCGCCAACATGTCCGAACGGCTCGGCGAGCTTGGCGCACTGCATGCTGAGGGGATGGGCGCCGGCATGCTGTCCCGATTGATCGCCGCCGAGAACTTGAGCCTGACCCTTATCGCCGTTCCGTTCGGTGTGGTGGGCGGCGTAGTGCTCGCGGATCGTCTGCTGTCTACCTATCACAGTCTCGGCTACCACCTGCGACTCGAGATGCAGCCGACCACACCCGTGGCGGTGGCGTGCGGCATTCTCCTCGCTGCGGCGTTCGCCCAAATACCTATCCTGCGCCGGATTCACGGCATCGATCTGGCGCGGATCGTGAGAGAACGCGCCTTGTAACAACAGTCGACCGGTGGCCGTCGACTGCGACAGCGCCCGCACGCGGGCAGTCATCGGGCAACCAATTCCGAAGCCGAGATCCGTACCGGCGGTTCCGGGTCAATTAATGTCGCCGGCCCCATTGCTGAGGTGAAATCCGACCACAACCGGGTCGCACGAACGAACCTTTGCGAGATCACGGTGCGGCCGCGGTCGATCGACTCAATGAAGTCAGATGCTGCCAGCCGAACCGCGCCCGGCCACAGCTCGTTTCGCACCTGCGCGGTGGTCAGTTCGAAGTCGACCCCGACAGGTTCGGCGATCCGCACTTCTGTCGCCCCGGCTTCCACGTGCGGACGCGGATGCCACCGCGTCGACCCGTGGGTGTGGGCGAGGACCAATTCTCCGGCATCGGACCCGACCGTGATGGTATGCATCAGCCGTGCGTGGTTGTCGGGGTCGTTGGCGCACAGTTCATTCTGTATCAGCAGGTCGACGGTTACGTCGCCGAGCACAATGCGGCCGGCCACAAACGAGCTCTCCGTGCTTGCTGTGCTTCCTATGCGTTGCGGCACCATGATCCGCGCCGGTGTCAGCGGGCCGACGACGGCACCGAGAATGGTGAACAAGGGGTAGGCGACGTGGATCGACGAACGGGCGTGGACGTAGCGAATGCGCGCTACCTTGTCGAGAGCCTTTGCAGCACAGATGAATTGACGCGTTGGCGCGATGCGGCTGTAGAAGTCGTTCACAGCGTATAGCCTCGAATTCGCCTTTGCGACGCGAAGTAGGGAGAGAATCTCGTCCGCATGCACGGGTTGCTCCTGCATCACGTGGATGCCCCGCGCAAGCAACTGCTCGCAGATCTGGGTACCTTCTCCACCCACCACACCCGAGCGCACCACCACAAATGCGACGTCGACAGGCGGGAGGCCGCCCAGTCTCGTATACAGCGAGACTCCGAGCCGGTCCGCCAACTTTGCCGATGCGATTGACCCGGTGGAGAGCAATCCGACCAACTCGACCGGTGAATGCGGTGCCGCCAGCGCCTCCGCGTAGACGGCACCGAATGTCGCTCCGACGACAATTGCCCGTGGGCGCTGACGAACTGACTGACAGCTCCCCAGGTAGCGCGCAGTCACAGCGAACCTTCCTCGATCATCAGGAACTGTGGGTTGACAGCCCCGGCTGCCGAGTCATCGACAAACGATACCTTCGCCTCAGGTACGGCTTCGGTCAAAAACTCCAGGACCTGGCGCGGCTCATCGACTCTCCAGAAGGGCTGGGCGCCCGCCGGCATGCCCGCGACGTGTTGGGCGGCGAACGCCGTCAACGCTCCGGTGATGCGGTAGCTGTCCGGACAGGTGAAGGCAACGGTCGTCGAGCCGCCGTTGCCGTGGGCGCTGCCGACGATCGCGAAGTACGGTTCGCGGCCGAACAGGTCCAGTCTTGCCACCGCCAGCACATCACCCAGGTCGGTCTGGGTGCGCGGTCGTTTGTCGTCGACCGCCAGCAGTTGCATCGCCCGCGTCGTGTGTACACCGTCGAATACGTTCATCCACCGGACATTGCGAATGCCGAGATGCGCAGCTACCGAGACGGTCTCGGCGTCGAGGTGCGGGCGCACCGTGGCCGAGTCCGGAAAGTACTGTGTCGGCGCTGGTTTGCACTCGTCGTGGCTCACGCGCCGGATCACTCCGTCACGCAGCGCAGCACCCGGGTGGCTATTGGTGTCGTGCAGGCTGGCGACGTACTCGAGCACCGACGCCGGCGTCAGACGCTGCAGTCCGCCAGACCATGCGGTGACGCCGTCGATCTTGTCTCGTCGGTGCAGCGAAAGCACTCGCAGCAGCAATCCGGAAAGGCCTGGCTGCACACCTGCTTGCAGTACGACGGGGACGGCGGGAGCCGCGGCCGCGATCCGGTCGAGCAGCGCGCGGTCACCGCCCGGGTCGACGTAGGGCACCCTGGTGGCGATGGCGGCGCCGGCGACGTCTGCGCTCAGCCGTTGTGACGGTCCCGCACAGTTGATTACGACGTCGCAACGCGTGACGGCGGCGGCTACGGCCGATGTATCGGCAACGTCAAGCCGCAATATCTCGACATCGGCTTGGATGGCCGAGGCTATGTCCCGCAGTCGTGCCTCGTCACGGCCGGCGATAAGGAGGGATACCTCGCCGCGTCGCGCCAGGATGTCGAGGCAACTTGCCCCGACCGCTCCGGTGCTGCCGAACAGCAACACCTTCGTCATGTGTCGGTCCAGGAGTCCACCAGCAGCTTGGCGACGGATTGTGCGTTGTCACCGTTCAGGCAGTCGAAATGGTTGCCGTCGATGTTACTGATGGTCAACTCGCCCAGGCAGTAGTCCGCCCAGAATGCGGTCATGTCTTCTTGCAGCGTCGGCAGGAAATGGATGTCGCCGCGTTGCCGGAGAAAGTGGATGTCGCCTAGGAACGGCTCGGCCGCCCCGTGCACCACCGCCCGCAGGCTGTGCACGAAGATCGACCGCAGTTCGGTGAGCGCTTCGACGGTCCACGACTCACCCAGAACGCCCGACTCCGCCAACAGCTTTAGCCGTGGCTCCCCGGCTTCCGTGCTCTGCTCGAGGCAGGCCGCAAGCACAGGTTCGGCGACGCTGCGCAGGGCGCAAGCCGGTATCACGTCGACATAGCGCGTCCTGGCCCGCGTAAACGCGCCACGGACCGCATCGTCGTCAACCTGCATCCCGAGGGTGCTGGGTGAAACACCCATGATCTGGGCGAAGCAGTAATCGAGGACGTCATCGTCTTCGACATCCATCGGGACCCGGTAGGAGCTCACCACGGTTAGGGCGCCGACGACGATGCCGGACTCTTCCAGACACTTCGCGATCTCGGCTGCCAGCAAACCGCCCATGCAGTAACCGAGCAGATGAACCTTGCTGGGCGCCAAGGCGATAAGCGGGGCGCTGTAGCGTGCCGCCAATGTGGTGAACAGCTCGGCCGGCGCGATCTGAGAGTAGCCATCTCCAGGCACCCTGCGCAGTCCATACAAATCGGGCACCCAGTCTCCCGCCGCCCGCAGGTGAGGGACTAACTGGTCGTAGGGAGCCAGTCCCCCACTTCCATCGTGCACACATACCGCGATCTCGGTACCCGAGGTAAAGCCCTGGCCGGTTCCGAGGTACACCAGCGGCGAGGTGACTGCGGCCGCATCGCGGCCGGAAAGGCTTGGCCGCCAAGACGTCGCGGGCCGGTGCACCGCCTCGGCGGCAGCGGCCAAAGTTGGATTGGAGACCATCGCACGAAGCAGATCGTCCCAGGCCAGCCCAGAGGCTTCGTCGATCTCGCGGCGAATCCGCCCGATCGCCTGAGCCATCAGCAGGGAGTCGCCGCCCAGGGCGAAAAAGTCCGATGTGGGCGACAACGATTGGCTTGACTGCAACCCGAGCACCGAAGCCCAAATCGTGGCGATGCGGGACTGCGTCGCGTCCAGGTCGCCCGACTGGCCATTCGCGTCACGGGCGCCGACACGGCCCGCGGACCGAAGCGACTCCAGTTCGGCTGTCACCGCCTTCCGGTCGATCTTGCCGTTGGCAGTCAGCGGCAACGCAGGCAGGCAGATGAGCTGTTGTGGGACCATGTAACTCGGCAATAGCTGCCGGGCGCGCTCGGTCAGCTCCGCGGGCCACAGCGAATGCGCGGTGGATGCCGAATTACACCAGAACACGTGCTGGCCGAGCCACGCCAGCGGATGATCGGGCGGCGGGAAACTTTGCACCTCGCCGAACGGTGATCGCCCAAGTGCGCCATGCCATTGCGCGTAGGTGAGAAAGGCCGAGTTCTTCCCCGCACGCGCGTCAGTAAACCCGTGCAGGCCCTCTTTGAATTCCATCGAGATCATCAACGGGTGGTTGACGGCGGTGGAGTCGATGAAGACCAGCGATCCACCTGGCGCCAGTAAACGGTCCAGCATGGTGAGCGTGTCGTCGATATTGACCGCGTTGTGCAACACATTGGCGCAGACGACTACGTCGAACGAGCATGGGGAAAATCCGTGCTCCGCGGGCGGCCGATTGATGTCGAATATTCGGCAGTCGATGAAATCGTGGTTGGCGAACATGCGGCGGGCCCGCGCGAGGAAGAAATTCGAAACGTCGGTGAACGTGTACCGCACGTCGTAGGGCTCAAGCGCGGCAACCAGGCCCGCGCTGGTGCCACCTACACCAGCTCCGACCTCCAAGACCCGCAACGGTCGTTGTGGAGTTGCCCGGCTAGCGCGTGCAGCGACGCCGGATACCACGAGCTGGTTGGTGTATCTGCTGATCAGGTTGTCGCGGTAGGCGGCCGTCGCGGTGTCGACGGTTCCCTCCGGGAAGAGCAGCCCGAGCGGGTCAACGGTGCCGGCCAGTAGGCCAGGCAGGTTCTGGATGCATTCGCCCACATATGCCAACAAGTCGTCGCCGTAGTCGATGGCCGCGCCCAACTCGCGCACCTGCTGCCAACGTGCTGTGCAGTCCGGGAGTTCGTGGTGTTCGGTCAGTTCAAGGCTCGATCCTGCCCGCATCGTCACCCGGCCCTCGTCGACGAGCACGTCAAGCCAGCGGCGGAATAAGCGGCGTAACCGGTCCGGAAGCGACAATCGGCGGGCCAGTTCGTCGACGGTGATCCGTTCGCCCGGGTCGGCCGCGGCGCCCAGCACCGCGCACATGCTGTCCAGCGCGGCCGCGCGAGCCTCGGAGGCGAATCGGAGTAGTTTCTCGGTATCAAGATCGTCGGTCTGGTGTCGATGTGCTTTTTCGATAGCGCAGCGGATTGCCGCTGCGCTGCAAAGGCGTTCGGATTCCTCGTCGTCGCCAGCGGCATCGGGAACGACCGCAGCTGCGATGGCCCGCTCGTGAGGTGTCTGGCCGATGGCGGTACTCATCGCGGTCTGCACCCCGGGCAGGCCGCACAGTGCCGAATCCACTTCCGCCAATTCGATTCGGTGCCCGCGTATCTTGACCTGGTTGTCTCGGCGGCCGAGTAATTCGATCACTCCTTCGTCAGTGATTCGGCCGTAATCACCTGTGCGGTAGAGTCTTTCGCCACTGACCGGATGCTCGATGAACGCCGCCGCTGAGCGCGCCGGGTCACCGAGATAGCCCTGCGCAAGACCCACCCCGCCGATATGTATCTCACCGACCTGCCACGGTGCTGCCGACTCACCACGGTGGGTCAAGACGTGGACACTTTGGTTTCGCATCGCGGTCCCGTACGGGACGCTGCGCACGTATCGGCGTGCGGTGAGCGGATAGCAGATCGACCAGATCGCTGCTTCGGTCGCACCACCAAGGCTGAGCATCGAAGCCCCCGGCGCCAATGACGCGATCTGTTTGGGCTGGGACACCGGAATCCAGTCGCCCGACAACATGATCTGCCTTAGGGTTGGTAGCGTTTCGCGGTCGCCGGCATAGTCCAGCAGAAGTTGCATCTGCGCCGGAACAGAATTCCAGATGGTGACGTGGTGCTTCGAAATGGCGTTGAACCACACTTCCGGATCGTTGCGCGCTGCCCCTTCCGAGAACACGATGGCGCCGCCGGCTGCAAGAATCCCAAAGATGTTGTAAACCGACAGATCGAACGTGTGCTGCGATACGGCTAGCACCGATCGTTCGCGCAGACTTCAGCCGATCGTTGATATCGTCTACGGTGTTCATCACGGCACGGTGAGTAACCATGACTCCCTTCGGCGTTCCGGTGGACCCCGAGGTGAAGATCACATAGGCTGTGTCATCGGGCTCAGCGGCGCGCCCGCTACTGCCATCTCAGCCGTCGCGGTGCGGGTAACCAGACCGCTGGGTCGGCGAGCAGCTCATCGACCCGTCCGCCCGGTTCACATACACAGCCAACGAACATTGTTGGGTGATCTGCGCTATCCGGTGATCCGGCCACGCACGTCGAGCGGCACGTAGGCGGCGCCGGCCAGCACGGTGCCCAGGATCGCCGCGACCTGGCTTGGGCCCTCCGGCAAGAGAATTCCGACGTAGTCTCCGGTACCGACGCCGGCCGCCGACAACTGGATGCGACGCGGTGGCAGCGGCGAGCAACTCAGCGTAGGTTGTGGACCGATCACCGTGGCGGATCGCGACCGCGTCCGGGCCTTCGCCGCGCGACGCAAAAACCCGGAGTGGATCAGTGCGGCGCGCCGCTCGGTGGTCCCTGAACCGGCGTGAGTTCGGGCGCGACCACCGGCAGCAAGGGCGTTCCCAGGCCGAGGGGGCGGCGCTCAGTGTCTCGAGGGCGTCGCGGAAGTCGGCGAATGCGCTGTCGAGTACCTCGGGGCTGATCACTTCATCGCGGGTGTCCCAATTGACCTCGAGGCACCGTCGATCTCGAATGCCTGGCAATCGAGCAGGACCTGCGGGGTTTGGCTCAGCCCCCGGCCCGGTATCGGGCGTAAGAACGACGCGTAGGGTCCCACGTCTTGGGTGCTGGCGCCCAGTGTCGAAGTGAGCACGACGGGCGAATGCTCGCCGCGGTTTTCGTCGCTTCGCGCCAGCATGCGCGCGATCTCGACGCCGCCGATGGTGGAGTGGTCCATGTCGTCGAAGAGGCGCCCGCCGACAGCCCGCAGGAGCTCGGCAAAGGTGGGCTGCCCGCGGACATCTACTTCCAGCACGCTGGTGCCGGTGAAGTCCCCCACGAGTCGGCCGACTTCGGGTGTGAAGGGGTGGCGAGCCATCGTGGTCAGCGTCAATAGGAAATGGTCGCGGTCACCGTAGCGGCCCAGCACGCTGCTGAACGCCGCTGTGATGGCCACGCTCGCGGTGGCGCCGCGTTCCGTAGCGGTACGACTGAAGGCCGCGAACTGGTTGCGCGGCAGGCGCATTGACCGCCGCGAGAAGGTGGGCGCTTGAGCCGACTCGGCCGCAGTCGGTAGCAGCGGCATCGCGATCGGCGGCGGAAGGTGCTCGATCCGGGCCTGCCAATAGTCCAAGTCTCGTTGTCGACGACGGGACCAGGCCTCCGAGCTGCGGTGGCGGGTGAGGTTCAGTAGGTATTCGCGGAAGCTGAAATCGACTGGGGGCGGCGAGTATTCCCGGTCGAGCAACGATAGCCCGAAATCCGTCATCAGGGTGAAGATGCTGACGAAGTCGGCGATCAGCAGATCGACCGAAACGTGCAGCACGGTGTCGTCCGGTCCGATCGTGACGACGATGTCGTACATCGGTCCTTCGCCCAGCGGGTAGGTGCGGCCGGCCAGCTCGTCCGCGACACGCGCGCGTTCGGCGGCGATGTGCTGACTATCGGAACTCTTGTAGACAGTCAGTCCGTCGCCGAGGGCTGGGCAGATGACTTGGTAGCCGTCGGGGTGGACGACGCAGCGCAACATGTCGTGCGCGTCAACGATCTTGCGCCACGCCACCCGATACTCCTCGGGGGTCGGTTTCGCCACGGTGTGGTCGACGGCGAATTCGGCATATCCGTGGCAGCCGACACCGCCCCAGCGGAACGCCGACGTGCGTCCAACCGCGTACGCCGCCTGTACGTCGGTGAGCGGGAACGGCTCAAACCTGTCCTGGGGTGCCCGCACCACCTGCGTCGCACGCGTCAGCTCGGCGATGACATCCGCCTTGGCGGCGGACAGTTGTGCTTTCAGATCCGCGCCCATCACGCCTCGCGGCCCGCGGAAGCGCAGGTTTTCACCGTCGACCCACAGTTGCACGCCGACGCGCCGCGCTTGGTCGATCAGATCGACGGCACTCACAACACGCCCTCTTCGATGTCGGTCGCGAGTTTTGCCGCGAACTCCCCGATCACGGGGTTCTCGAACAGCAGCCGCAGTGTGGCAGTGGCCGACACCTGTTGGCTCAGCTGTTCAACCACACTGGTTGCGGTCGCTGAGTCGCCACCGAGTTGAAAGAAGTTGTCGTGCAGCCCGACTCGTGGCAGGCCTAGGGCTGCTGCGCATATCCGCACAACTCGTTCGACTTGCTCGTCGCCGACCTCCGGGTCATCGGCCGCGCTCACGGAAGTGGCGGCCAAGACCATGGCGTCAACCATCGCGTCGAGGTGGCGCCGCGCAACCTCCGCGGGGATCGCCTGTGTGACAAAGTCCCACGACAATGCCAGCGATCCGGCCTTCTCCCACATCTGGAAGTCCAGTACCGTCTGCGGTGTCTGGGACAGGCCGTACACCATTTCGCCGAAGTCGAACGACGAGCGGCCCGCGGTGTCGATCAGTCCGAGCCCACTGGTGAACACCACCGGAAACACCGCGTGTGCCGGCCGGCCGTGGTGGCGTAGCAATTCACGTTGCAGCCACACCGCGTCCGCGGTGCGGTGCGGCAGGTCGGTGATCAGCTGCCGCTGCAGTCGGCGGGCCTGCTCCCAGATCGACTCTGTCGCGCCTACGTGGCACTCCAGCAACAGCAGCGAGGTGAAATCACCGATGACGTGTTCGATTCCGGGGACGGTGGGGTCCCGGTCGAACAGCGTCACGTTGATGCAGTAATGAGACGTTCCCGCCCACTGCGCCAGCACCCGCGTGTAATTGGCCAGCAAGAATGACGCCGCGGTGACCCTCTCGTTGCGGCACCTTTGGCTGATGCGGGCCCAGTCAGCCTGCGCGATAGCGGCTTCCACGCGTTCGAACACTGGTTTGTCGATACCTAGGATCGCCTGCATCGGCGCCAGCTCCGGCGCGGGCGGCAACGACGGCAGCCGCGCACGCCAATAGTCGCGACTCACCGCGAGCTGCGGCAGCGCCGACTCGTCCGCGCCGGGCCATAATTCGGGGTGCTCGCCCACGTACTGCGCGAAAGATGTTCTCAGTTCAGGTAGCTCGTCGGCCCTCGCGCCTCGATAGAGATGGTCCAGCTGGGCAAGGGCGATCATCATGCTGGTGCCGTCCAGCATGATGTTGTCCATGCTGATCCCGACGAAGCAACGCCCGTCTTCGCCCGTCTGAATCCCGAAGTCGATTCCCGGCCGCGTCGTAAGGTCGATGACCTGATCACGCATGCGTGCCCGCACGTCGTCGTAATCGCTCACCACGGGTTCGATCGGCGCCGGGTGCACGACGGCGCGCAGGCGCGGCGGCTGAGCGCCATTGGTGCTATTGCTACTTGTGGCGACCGTCGTGCGCAGTCCGGGATGATGCTCGATGAGTGCTCGCGCGGCCGCCTCGAACCTCGACCGGTCGAATTCGCGCGGCTGGAACTCGAAATAACAATGTGCCGCAACGCCGCTCAACATGAAGCCGCCTTCGCGGCCAGCGAGGTATGCGTGCTGGACGACCGTGAGCGGGAATTCGGTTTCGTCGTACGGCTCGACCGCCTGAGGATGGGTGGGCTGCGGGGATGTGCGCGCGCCTGCGTGCGCGACGAGCTCGCCCAGCACCGGGTAGTTGAACAGATCGACCAGGGCCAGCTCCCCGAAGCCCGCCGCGCGCAGATCGGCGTAGACCCGGGTCGCCACCAGGCTGTCACCGCCCAGCAGGAAGAAATCGTCGGTGGCGGCGGGCAAAGGGTGCGCCGCGGTATTAAGATGCCGTTGCCAGATCGCAGCGATCACGGTCAGCACCGATTCGTCGACCACGTACGTTCGTGGCGGGTTTGCGAAGGATGGTGCCATCGTGGCCCGGGGCGCCCGCCGCGTCGGCGCGAGGCTCTGCTGTCGGCGGGCGACGATCGTCAGGCCGGGGCCGTCCTGCGTCATCTGCGCCGGCTGCCAGCGGTGTTGGGCGATGAACCGCCACCATTGGTCGGCCGCCCAGAACGGATCGGCCGATAACAGGCCGGGGTTGAGCACGGCGGCGCTGGCCAGCGTCGCGGAGGTGACCTCGCAGGTCTCGGCGACCCACAGCCAGCCGCCGTCGGCGACACTGAGGTCATCGAGCACCGACTCCACGTCGAGGAGGTGGTGCAGCGACCCGCAGCAGACCACCACGTCCACCTCGGCCGCCGCGAGCTGTTCAGCCGATGCGATCTGCCGCGTGGCCGTCGTAATGCGCCGTCCGGCAGCGATTTCCGCCAGCACCGGGTTGGGTTCGAAGCACAGATACTCCTCGACCACCGCGCCGATCATGTCGGCGAGCCGTTGGGTGATCAGCCCGGTCCGGGAACCGATTTCCATGATGCGAAGCCGCCGGCCGACCCGGCGTGCATGGCCGAAGACACGCTCGCTGAGCTCATCGAGCGCCCATTGCATCCGCCCTTCGGCGAGCAGCATCGCCTCGGGTGCGAGCTGCGGGTCGCCGACCAGCGTCTGCGGCGAGGCCGCTCCAACGACGATGTCGGCCAGCCTCCGCGCCGCGCGTTCGGTATCGGGCACCGCTGGGTTGGTCGGCAGTTGCCGCCAGCGCCGCACCAGCGCGGCGTACTCCGGCAGGATCTGCTTGGCGTCGCAGAGGTCGGCGGCAGCGGCGATCACCGCGCTCGCCCAATCGGAGTCAGCGACCTGCGGAACGGAACCCTCGTCGACTTGTCCGGCGTGTCGGCGCACCGCCTGCTCGAAGTGCGAAAACGCGGCCGCGAGTGGATCGTCGGAAATGACGCCGGTGGCCATGTCCCAGCTGATTCGGACGCCGTCCGCATCGTCTTCGACTTGGCAGTCCAGCCAGACACCCGGAGTTTGGGTGAGGGTGCGGATATTCGACAGTTCCGCCGGCCCCTGCGGCGCGATGCCGAGCGTGCTGGTGAACACGATCGGGTACCCGGCCGACCCGGTCGCCCGCATCGCGGCGAGCAGCGGAGTTGCGTCACTGCCGTCGCCGACCGCGCGCCAGAGCTGTTCGTGCACGGCCGTGACCGCATCCGCGGACCCGGGTTCCGCGACGCCATAGTCGATGTTGCACAGCGCAAGTCGGGTGAAATTGCCCAGCACCTCACGGTCGGCCGGGGCATAGTCGGGGCGGTGCGACTTGGGAACGACGATCGCGAATCGGTCGCCGGCACCGATGGAATGCAGCGCGTCGGTGAAGGCCTCGAAGATCAGCGCGGTGGGAGTCACGCAGAGTTGCGATGCCCGATCCCGCAGGCCGGCAAACACATGCGGGTCCAGCGTGAAAGTTGTGCGCGCGAAGGTGACCCGGGTGGCCGAGTCGAGATGCTGGCTGCGAAGTGGCAGCGTCGGCGGTGGGCTGACCTCGCGACCGACTCCGGTGTCCTCGTCTTCGGCGCAGAAGCGTGCGAAGACGTCGGCGCTGGGCTCGACCTTGCGAGGCCGCGGCGTCTGCTGGTAGTCGGCGATGATCGTCGCGACGACGGTGGCCAGGCTTCGGGCGTCCAGGCCGAGGTAGTTCACCAGCAGGCCGATATAGCGCGACGATTGGGACGGGGCGAAACACTGGATCACCGGAACTGCCCGCGGGTCGAACGATGCGGCAGCCATGCGTTGCATCAATGCGTCCGGGTGGCTGTCGGGAACCCAGGTAACGGCTGGCTGCGCGCCGGAGTGCACGCGCTGGCTCGTGTCGGCATCCAAAGCACAGCGCAGGACCGCGAACTCATCGACACACCGCGCGAGCACAGCGGCGAACCGGTCGACGTCGATGCTTACGCCCGATGCATTGGCCGCCAGGACTAGAGCGAAGTATGTTGGTGCATAGGTGCTTCCGTTCAGTCCCGCGGTCCCGAGCACATACGCCTGCTGCAGACGCGTGAGCGGAAATGCATCGCTGCCGACGGGTTCAACTCCTTGGTCAGCCGGGCCGTGCCCGAGCCCGCTGACAACACACACCGAGCTGAACTCGCCTAGCGTCTGGCGGCGGAGCAACTCACCGACGTCCGCACCGAGGACTCCCCTGCGTCTCAGCTGCACCGCCACCTGTGTCGCGCGCAAGCTGTCGCCGCCGTGTAGGAAGAAGTTGTGGCAGGGCGTTGTGATCGGTGCGCCGAGCACGTCGGACCACACGTCGGCCACCAGTTGCTCGACCGGGCTGAGTCCGGTGGTCGGCGGCCGGACCGCGGTTCGCGCGTACGTCTCCACCTCCGTGGCGGCCAGGCGGCGATCGACCTTGCCGTTGCCGGTGAGTGGTAGCTCGGCGCGGCAGAGGAACGATTTCGGAATCATGTATTGCGGTAACCGATCCGCGAGGTAGGTTCGCAGTTCGGCCGGCTGCATCGTGATTTCGCAGACGACGATCGCGCCCAGCCCCGTGTTGCCGTGAAGCGGTACCACCGACCGCGCTGTCGACCGATGGATGCTCACGCAAGACGTACTCGATCTCACCGCACTCGATTCGGTGGCCACCGACCTTGACTTGTGAATCGAGTCAGGCCGAGGAATTGCAGCGTGCCGTCGCGCCAGTAACAGCCGAGGTCGCCGGTCCGATACCACCGGGATGCCTGTCTCGTCCACCCAGGAACCGCTCGGCGGTCAGCTCGGGCGCGTTGTGATAGCCCTGGGCGACGCCTTCCCGCCGATCCACAGCTCCCCCGCGACGTAGTCGGGGCGATCGCGGCCCAGGTCGTCGACAACACGAAACATCTGGTTGGACAACGGATATCCGTAGGGCAACGGACACCCATTCGGGGTCGACGTCGGTGGTCACCGGCAGGACGAATTCGTTGGACCAGATCGCGGCTTCGGTCGCCCCGCCCATCGCGACCAATCGCGCGCTAGGCGCGCCGCGGCGCGCAGCCGGCGCGGCATGTCCAGCGGGATCCAGTCGCCGGAAAGAAACACCGACCGCAAACTCTGCAGTGTAGTAGGCGCTTTCGCCTGCCGCGATCAGCAACATGTCCATCAACGCCGGAACGGAATTCCATACTGTGACCCCCGAACTCGGCGATGAGCGCATTCCAGCGGAACGCGTCGCGCCGGTGCCGCTCCGATACGGCCACCACCCGTCGCACCACAGCTCAGCGCCCCGCAATATATCGTAGACACTGAGGTCGAAGTCCAAGGCCGACACCCCCAGCAGTACGTCGGTGGCGCCGATGCCGTTGCGCCGGTTCACGTCGACGATCGTGTTCAACGCCGCCGTGTGGGAGACCAGCACTCCCTTGGGTTCACCGGTGGAGCCGGAGGTGTAGATCACGTAGGCGGTGTCGTCGGAGTCCACACGGATCGGCTCGACCGGAGCGCACCGGATCATCGCCTCGATGTCGTGGACCACCGGACTAGCCGGCAATCGCGTTGCCTTCCGGGCGTTTCCGAACGGATCAACCCCGACATTCCGGAGAGCGCGCAGATGCGGGCGAAGCGGTCATCGGGTTGGTCCACGCCCACCGGGAGGTAAGTGCACCCGGCCATCAACACCCCGAGCACGGCAACGACCTGGGCTGGCCCTTTGGGCAGCTGTATTCCGATGATCGAGCCCGGGGCATGTCGGTCGGCCAGCGCCCCCGCGACGCGCCGGGCAAGTTCGTCGAGTGCGTGGTAGGACAAGTCGGATTTGTGCAGTGCGACAGGGTCTTCGTCGAGTGCGTCGTCGAACTCGCCGGCCGCCCCAGCGCAAGAGCGATCCGGCCGGGATCGAACTTGGCTTGACCGGCGGAATGCGTCGTAGAGCAGGCCGCCCCAGGCACCGGGGCGTTGTCGTGGCGTTGCGTCGCTGGCGGATCAGTCGTGAATGCTGCGGCAACTCGATGACCGCGGGGGTGGACCAGTCGTGGGCGCCGAGGCTCTCCAGCACAGGCCGACGTAGGCCGCCGAACATGTCCGCGACGACAAAGCCGTCCGGAAAGCAGCCCGCGCGATAGTCCCACGACACAATGAGGTTGTCGCCCAGGGCGCCCACCTGGTTGTCGATGATCACCTGCGGAGTCATCGACGCCACTTCGCCCGACGGCACCGAGGGTTTCGGCGTCACGCCGATTGGAGGACGGCCGTGTCGGCTGGGTAAGTGAACACCACCGGGGCGATTCCGCTGTGCCCGGTGCCGGCCTGTAACTGGGCCGCCAGCTCATCCGTGGTTTCGGGTGCCCTCAGGGCCGCACGCAGGCCTCGCAGCGCGCCGCGTGCCTGGTCGGCGAATCCGGTCAAATGATCGGCATCGGCTTCGGTAGAGCCGGGTGTTCGGTGAAATCTCCCCGATCACGTCCGAAACACCCGGCGGGCGACCGAAAGTCGTCACGTTGATCACGAAGTCGTCGGTGCTGCTCCAGTGTCGCAGCACCAGCGCGTAGGCGGCCAGGAACATCGCGGCGCGGGTGATGCCGTGGGCCCAGGCATGCCGCGTCGAGGGTTGTCAGCGCATTGCGGGTCCAACGTCTCTTGTGCTCTCGGCAGAAGGAGATTTCGTGCTCCTCGGCCCGGGGCAGCTGCGGGCATTCGGGGATGAGCTCAACCGCCATCGCCGGCATCGACGTCCCCAAGCTGGCAAGCTCCAGCAAAAATAAGCCGATGGGGCAGGCTAGTTCTTGGCCGCGGTACAGCGCGGCCAGGTCTCCGCAGAAAGATCCCGATGCTGGTCAGGTCGGCGATGATGAGGTCGATCGCGAAATGCAGGATGTCGCCATCGATCAACTTGGTCAGCTCGACGCGCCAGGTATCTCCCGTTTCGATATCGAAGCGGTGGGTGCGCAGCCGGTTCGGGATTCTCGTCGAGGTGCTCGTCCCAGCGCGCCCGGTCGGTGGCGTCGGTCAGATCGTGGATCTGCAACGGGGCGTGGATCTGATCGGGCGCAATGAGGCATCAGCTCGGCGTCCGGAAACATACTGCGCAGCATTGGGTGTCGACGGGCCAGCGCGGCAAGCGCAGCCTCCAGCCTGGACAGGGTCGACGCTCGCGCCGACAAGTTCGAAATAGGTTTGGCAGCCGACTCCGCCGAGCGGTTGGTCCGCCCCGCGGCCGACCCAGTACGCACGTTGCAGCGCGGTCATCGCGAACGTGTCGGATTCGACCGAAGCCGGTGTCCCGCGCCGGCGCGGCATCGAAGATTCGCTGCCAGTTGTCCAGTGTCGGTTGGGCATACAGATCGGCAAAGTCCCAGGTGCCGCAACCGCATCGCCGCCCATTCGACGACCTGCGCGGTCAGCATCGAAGTCAGGCCCAGTACGGTCAGATCGGCGTCGCCGTCGAGTTCGTCAACGTGCACGCCGAGCAGGCCTGCCACGCATTCGGTCAACTCGGTTAACGGCGGGTCAGCCTTCTCCAGCCTTCTCAGCCTTCTCAACCTTCTCAGCCTTCCCAGGCCGGCGTCGAGACCTGGTGGACGAGTTCGACTTCTCCCGCGTTGAGCATGCTGAGCGTCTTGCGGCGGCGGATTTTTCTGACGTCGTCCTGGGTAGCACGCGGGGGCGCACCCAGACGATGCGCGCGGGTGCGGTCTGATGTGCCGCGAGGATTCTGCGGCGCAGTATCCGACTTATGTCATCGAGATCGTCTGCGGGAGAATCGGTTTCGACGACCAGCCACCACTCGTCGGCGGCTGAGGATTCCTCGGGCTGGATGGCGCAGGCGCCGCCGCTGTCGACACCGCACCGCGCCTCTTCGACGGTCGACTCGATGTCGTTCGGGAAGTAGTTGCCGCCCCCGACGATGATCAGGTCACGATACCGTCCGCAGATGGACTTTCGCCGTCGCTGCGAAATGCGGCGTCACCGGTGCGAAGGTAGGGGCCCAAGCCGTCGGCGGTCATGGCGCCGAAGGTTTCCGCGGTCTCCTCCGGCCGGCGCCAGTATCCTTTCGGCAGCCCGCCGCCAGCGACCCACACCTCGCCGACCTCGCCTTCGGGCAGGACGGTCCGTCGGTCCGGATCGACGATCCGCACGTCCCACTCGAGCGTGCTGTCACCACAACTCACCAGCGTGCGAGCTGCGCCGACCCGCAGGATCTTCCGCGGATGGCGCGCTGACTTTGACCGCGCGCCCCCGGTTGAGCTGCTCGGCATCGAAGCTGGCTTGCACCCAAAGCCGGGGGTTGCACGTCCCGGTCACCCGCCAGGCCCGCCTCGGCAAGCCCGTACTGCGGCGCCATGGCCTCGGCGGGGAAGCCGGCCCGCCGAAACGCCGCCCCCGAAGTCATGCAGACGTGGAGGGCACGGACAGGCTCCACGCCCCGAGTACACAGGCGCAAGCAGGACAGGTCGAGAGATTCGATCGCCGCGTCTCCGGCAGCCTCGAAAGCATCGACGCAGAGCCGGTAAGCGAAATCCGGCCCAGCGATCCAGTTTCCGCGGACTTCGTCAACGGTTTCCAGCCAGATGCGCGGGTTGCGCACGAAGTCGAACGGCGAGATCAAAGTGGCGCTGCCACCGGTCGCCCAGCGCCAGCAGCACCCCCCAAAAGATGCCCAAGTCGTGATACAGCGGGAGCCAACTGACGGTGTAGGATGTCATCGGGGCGGTTCCACAGCGCCATGGCGATGGCGAGCTGACGCAGCATCGATTCGTGCGTGTTGACGATGCCCTTAGGCTCCCCAGTAGAGCCCGACGTGTACTGCAGGAACGCGACCTGTCCCGCAGCGGTGGCCGCCGCGCGGGCCGAGGTCGCCGCGAAGATGTCGGGGCATCGAATCCGGAGTGCAGATGGACAAGCCCGTTTAATGCGGCATCGCGTCCGAGCGCGTCGACGAGTTCGGCGCTGGTGTAGACGGCCGACGGTGCACAGTCTCGCAGTATGTGGTGGGCCCGCTTGCACAAACCGTTCGATTTCATCGGCGTCGGGCAGATACAACGGAACCGGGACGAGCCAGGCTTCCAGCGCGGCGAGGAACCCGGCCACGTAGTCCGCGCCCCCGGCCTGGGCCATCACGACGCGCGCCCCGACGGGGAGTTCGGCGAAGGCGTGGTCGCGGATCCGGCAGACCCGGTCCCACAGCCGCCGATGTGTCCAGACTTCCGTTCCGGCGGTCCCGACAACGGTTCGCGGCGGCATCGGGCCGTCTGCAGGGCCAGCTCGCCGATACGTCGTTGGCGCGTCGACCAGCCGATGGCGCACTCAGCCCGTTGCGGTCGGGCTGGCTAAAGCCTGCATTCCGGACCCCGGTGTCCCGGTCGCCATGAACACCAACCCTTACTCCTCCGATCGGAGTCGATGCGGGCGAGCTGATCAGCTTTCGGTCACGTACGCCCCTGCCACAGCCCACGCTCGGATGACGTATCCCGCAGGGTTGACAAGCGGTACTTCCAGATGCAATTTATTACATGCAAGTGATGTGCATCACAGGTTTTTCTTCGCGAAGCATAAGTTCTTCGTCGTGACGTCGGAAGCGGTTCGAAAGGAGACCTCGGATGGCGCACGCTCTTCGCCGCCACGCCATCGCTGGGGTGGCCGGTGCGCTGCTGGCCTCGGCTGCCCTGCCCGTGGCCCTCGCCTACGCCGACGATGACCCGTTCGCGGATTTCACCACCGCGGTTGGAAACTCCGATGCGGCCAGTGTCGCGTCCAGCCTCGATTCCACGTTGACCAGCGCCGATCCTAGTCTTGCCGCCTCGATCGACGGGTATGTGGAAGACCCGTCGACCATCCCGACGAGCGGCCTCACGGCCGCCCCCGGCAGCGATAACGCGTTCGGCGACCTGCTTGGGTCCGACGCCACCGCGGCGCAGATCGCCGAGGCGGACCAGCTCGATGACATCTTGTACGCCGACTTGGCCGCCGTCGGCCAGACCAGCACTATCGCCTCGCTGGACACCGAGGCGAGCACCCTGACATCGGTCGTCCCCCCGGCCAACGCGGAGCCGTTCACCGACTTCGCTGCCGCCGTCGGCAACCCCGACCCGGATGCGACCGTTCTTGATGCGAATTTGGATGCCAATCTTGCCGTCACGTTGGCGGGGTATGTGGAAGACCCGTCGACCATCCCGACGAGCGGCATCCCGACCGCGCCCCCCGCCGAGGACGCGTTCGCCGCGCTGCTCCCAGCCGACGCCACCGCGGCGCAGATAACTGAGGCGGCCGAGCTGGATAATGTCCTCTACGCGGACATTCCCAACCAGGGCGCCGAGTCTGCCTTCTACGCCCCCTCGGTGACGCCGACACTCAATGACCCCTTCTCGGACTTCGCGACGGTGGTCGGGTCGACCGACTCCGCTTCCGGGGTGGCCAGCCTGGACGCGGCCCTGACCAACGTCGATCCCAGCCTCGCCTCCGTACTAAACGGCTACGTTGACGGTATTTTGAGTTCCCCGAGCGGGCTGCTGACGGCGCCCAGCGGCGATGACCCGTTCACCGAGTTGCTTCCCTCCGGCGCCACCTCGGCGGAGATCACCGAGGCAGAAGACCTCGATAACGCCCTCTACACCGGCTTGACGAACGCCGGCGACACCAGCCTTGATTCCACCCTTGCCAGCGACGCCGCCGCCCTGACATCCACCACCGTAACCGTGGCCACTCCGCCCGCGGATCCGTTCACGGAGTTGGCGGCGTCCGTCTCGTCGATCCTCAGCCCTCCCGGGGTGGCCGGCCTGGACGGGGACTTCATCAAGGCCGATCCCGCCCTGGCCGCCACGTTTGCCGCGTATGTGTTGGACCCGTCGAGCATCCCGACGACCGACCCGATCGCCCCTACCGCCGACGACCCGTTCGCTGACCTGCTTCCGTCCACAGCCACCGCGGCGCAGATCACCGAGGTGACCGACCTCGATAACGTCTTGTACGCCGACGATTCCACGGTTGCCGCCCAGCTGGGCGCCGACGCATCCGCCCTGATCCCGACGGTCACCTCGCCGGTCACCCCACCCCTTGACCCGATCGCATTGTTGGAGCAGGACTTCAGCACCACAATCGCTAATGCCCAGACGGTGCTCAGCGCCGACCAGGACGCCCTGAGCACTCTGCTTTCCGGTGATACAGCAGCGATTTCGGGGAACTTGCAGACCGCACTGGAGGCCGTGACGTTGATCGGCGCCCCCAGCGTTGTTTCGTCGGCGGTGACGGACCAGACGCTGGGTGGTGTCTCGGAGGCGACCGCCGGCGGCCTTTTGAACGGCGGCTTAGCGATTCCGATTGAGGGCGTACATGAGCAGGTGTACGACGGTCTCCTTGGCCAAGGTTTCGGCGTACCGGGTGGTGCGGAAGGTGACTTGATCGCGAGTCTCGATAATTTCGCCGCCTCGCCATTGAGCGGCGTGATCATCGGTTTGGCGGGCCCCTTCATCAGCCCCGAGGTGGCGCTGCTCAATAGCGTGGACAGCGCCCTGACTGACGTCACCTCTGGGGATACGACGGCGGCGCTCACCGAAATCGAGGACACACCGATCAACATGGTCGACGCTTTCTTCAACGGCGCCACTCTCAACCTGGACTCGCTGGCACCGCTCTTCGAGTCGTTCGTCAGTACCGGCGACGGCGGTGGAGAGTCAATCACCGGCCTCAGCTTCGCCTTCGGCGGCCTGTTCAGTCCCGGCAGTGTGGTCGACGGTGTCGGCGGTGTTGAGAACGGTGTCGGCGGCTCGCTTCTCAACTCCCTTGGTCTCGAACTCGCCTTCCAGTTGCCAGACGACGACGCCGGCGCCACGGTGGATGTCCCCGCCATTGGGGTGGGTCCGATCGCTGCCGTGGACGGTCTGCTGAGCACCCTTGGGGAAATATTCAACGGCAGCCTGCTCTTTCCGTAACTCCTGGCTCGATGCCGGCAAGCGAACGCGTTCACAGAAGGTGGCTTGATGAGCAGGACCGCGCCCGAACTGGGCGAAGTTCAGGAAACGTTGCTGATTCCGCTGTATGCCCGGGCTTGTGACGCCGCCTCACGACGCCCGGTGCTCGGCGACCGCCGGGCCCGCGAACTCGTCGACGCCATCGATTACGACTTCTCGCGATTCGTGCGGCTCGTCGCTGGGCGGTTCCGTGTCTCGGATCATCGATCTTCGACGGCTGGACGGCGCAATTCCTACGCGAGCATCCCGCTGGAACCGTCGTCGAACTGGGCACCGGGCTGAACACCAGATTCGATCGGCTCGACAACGGCCAGGTGCACTGGTTCGACCTCGACCTTCCCGACGCCATTGCGTTGCGGCGCCGGTTTTTCAGCGATAGCGACCGCTGCAGGATGCTCGCCGGCTCGGTAGTCGACGTCGGAGTGGTTCGGCATCGGTCGCCGCCACGCCTCGGGCTCCGTACCTGTTCCTCAGCGAAGCCGTCTTGATCTATCTCAGCGCCGGCGAAGTGCGTCGTGTTGTCACCCAGCTCTCGCACCGATTCCCGGGTGCCGCTGATCGCATTTGACACCGCGGGCGAAACGGATGGTCTCCGGCCAGGATCGCAACAAATCGCTAGCGCAGGTGAGCGCTCAGGCTGCGAATGGGTCTGCGACAACCCGCGCGACCTCGAGCGCTGGGGCCTTGAACTGCTCGACACCCGGACGCTTGGCGACCCCGCAACCCGAGATCGCCAAAACCTGGCCGCCGCAACGCCGTTACGGTATGCCAGTGCTGGCGCGCCTGGCGCCGCCGATCGTCAACACCTACAAGTTCAATTTGTTCCAGACTCGCGACACGCAACGGTGAATCTCCTGCGCGGATGCTGGCACTACTACTGACGCTGTCGGGGTTGGCGGTTGTCGAATCACTGAACGTCCTCAACCTCGGTCTGACCTCGGCGATCGTTTATGACAGTCGGCTGCACCGCCGATCCCCGAACTGTCCGGCGGCGCTGAGTTTTATCGCCGGCTTGTTCGTAGCGACCGCGGCCGTCGGCATCACTGTGGTGCTGGGTGTGGCCTTGTTTCCTGAGCTGACCGCCGTCAGACTGACAGCCGGCCATGCGCTATCGCGGCGAGTTGGTAGCTGGTTCGGTTTTCGTCCGCTCGGCATGTTTTCCATCGGCAGCGCAAAGAGCTTCCCCGCGTTGGGCGTTCGCGGCTACGGCGACAACGTCCGTGGCTGCTGACGTGCGGCGGCGCAGCACTCGGCTTCGGCCAGGCGGCGACCGACGTGGTGTATCTGGCCGCGCTACGCCATGCTCGCTGCCTACCATCCCCGACCGTTGCTCTGGCCGCTGATGGTGGTTGCGTACTGCACCATCGAACTATCGCCGCGCGCCTGCTGGTGCTCTTCTTGGCGACCAGGCGAACACGCAAGATGCGCGGCGTGCCCAACGTGGCCTCGTGAGTGTCATCACCGACTATGGCCCGGTATGGGTCCGTGCACTGTGCCTGGCCGCCGGAGCTAGCGCTCGTCTTCGATGCATTCCTGCACAGCCACAACCTTTGGTAGATCTCATCCGCAGCTGCCAGCCGCGGGCGCGCAGGCGTTCTTCCCAGAATCGGGCGTACGTTCCACCCGCGGTGACCAGCACGTCGTGGCGGTCCGCGCGCGGTGATCCGACCATTGTCGAGAACGAGGATCTGGTCGGCGGCCATCACAGTCGAAAGTCGATGTGCGACAACGACAACGGTGCGCTGGTGGGCCAGTTCGCGAATGGCGCCCGCTACGGCGGCTTCGTTGACGGCGTCGAGCGCGGCCGTGGCTTCATCCAGCAGCACCACGGGCGCGTCCTTGAGCAGGGCGCGGGCAATGGCGACCCGCTGCCTCTCACCACCGGAGAGCGCAGATCCCGGCCTCGCCGACTCGGGTGTCCCAGCCATCGGGTAGCCGGTCGATCACCTCGTCGAGGCAGCGCAACGGCGGCGACGTGATTCAACTCCGCTTCCGTCCGGCGTCGGGATCGGCCATCCGCACGGTTGTCGGCGATGGTGCCGTCGAAGAGGTAAGACGTCTTCAAAGACTTGCGCAGTCAGGTGTCGCGACCCTGCTGGGTGCCGAGTTCACGCGACGTCGTGGCCGCCCAGCAAGAATGCTGCCGTCGTCGACGTCGAAGAAGCGGCCAATCAGTCGCAGCAGCGTGGTCTTTCCGGAACCGGATGGGCCGACGATCGCGGTGAGGCTGCCATTCGGAATGATGGCGTCGATGCCTTTGATGACCGGGTCGCCGTCGTCGTAACCGAAACGCACACCACGCAATTCGATCTCTGCACTGGCGGGTGCCACGTCCCGATCAGGTTCCGGAAGAGGCGGCACTGCCAGCAACTCGCGCACCCGGCTGACCGCGTCCGCGGTGACTTGGATGTGGCCAGAGAGGTCACCCAGTTGGGAGATCGGATCGATCATCCGCAAAGTTATGATGAGCAGACCGATCATCGTGGACAGGGCCAGCGCGCCGTGCAGTGTTAAGAAAACGGTGAACGCGATGATCGTCGTGACGGCCAGTTGCATCGTGCCCGAAGCATCCGATCAAACCCCACGCCCCGCGGACCGTGAGCCGGGACTGCGACCGTTGTTGGCGGACAAGGGATTCCTCGAGTGTGCCGAGTTCCCGGTGGGTGAGGACGCCGTAGGCCCGCAGCGTCGGTTGCAGACGGGCGTACTCGACGATGCGTGAGGCGGTTACGCCGATGTCGTGTTCGTATTCGGCATCGTTGCGGTGCACGATCACCATGAACAACCGCAGTGCTACTGCGCACAGCAGAGCGCCCAGAGTCAACGCGAACCCGATACGCCAGTCGCTCAGATAACTGCCGACGATCAGGGTGGCCGGTGCGGTCACGCCGACGATCACGTGCCGGAGCAGGTGCGCCGGGAAGTCCGCAACATCGACCGCGTCTTTGGTGACCAGACGTCCGACCGGTCCGGTGCGGCCCGCACCGAACCAGCCCAAGGGCAGCGTGGCCAGATGATTCCCGATCCGGGTGTGAAAACTGGTCAGCACGCCGGTGCCGACTAGATAGCCCAGGGACGTGCTCCACGCCAGCAAGCCGTGATGGACGACCACGATCGCGGCGATCGCCACGATCCAGAACCACAGATACCCCCAGTGCATGGGTCGTTCGATGAGCACGCGGATCAGGGGAACAACAAACAGGAAACCGAGGCCCTGTAAAACTCCTTGTGCGCCAAGCAATACCAGCATCGTACGCAGATGGCGGCACCCTCGATCGTCGAGTAGCTCGAGTAGATAGCGAATGATCGTGATCACCGACCAGCCTCCAGCTGCTCGGCGACGCCGCGTTCGGTGTTCCTTTCGTGCTCCCAAAGCCGTGCGTAGATTCCGTTGTTCTCCAGCAGCTCGGAATGCCTACCGCGTTCGGCGATCCGGCCACCATCGAGCACGACGATGGCATCGGCACCACGAATCGTGCTGAGCCGGTGAGCGATCACCAACACAGTCCGGCCACCGGCGCAACCTCGCTGAGCGCGTCTTGAATCCGAGCCTCGTTTTCCGGGTCGGTGCTGACGGTGGCCTCGTCGAGAACCAGAATCGGACGGTCGGCGAGGACTGCCCGCGCGATGCAGACGCGCTGCCGTTCACCCCCCGAGAGCGAAGCGTCCTCGCCGACCACCGAATCGAGTCCTCGCGGCAACTTCTCGATCCGCGAAAGTATCTGGGCTTTGCGGGCGGCATCGCGCACCGCCTCATCGTCGGCGCCGGGACGACCGAGACGGAGGTTGTCGCGGATGCTCATAGCCGACAGCAGACCCGGAGTCCTGGAAGACAAACGCGACATGCTGATATAGCTCGGCGGGATCAATCCGGCGCAGATCGACTCCGTACAGTTCGACGGAACCTTCGCACGGATCATCGAACCGGGGAAGCAGCTTGGCCAGGGTGGACTTTCCGGAACCGGACGGGCCTACCAGCGCAGTGATGGTCCCCCGATCGAGGCGTAAGGTCGATTCCGGTGGGGCCGACGGTCTCGCCGTAGGTGACGCGCACGCCGCGCATCCGCACGACTGGCCCAGCGGTCATGGGATCCAGTTCGATCCGGTTCATCCGGTATCGGAAGCTCCGGGGTAGCCAGCAATTCAGTAATGCCCCGGTACACCTTCAAAGCGGTGACCAAGGGGTGCAACGACATCAGCACGGTCATCCATCCGGAAGTTACGACGGCGCCAAACACCAAGAATGCGATGAAGTTTTTCAAGTGAAGATCACCGTCGGCGGTGAGGATCCCTCCGGTCGTTGCGACGACGAGAAGAATGCTCGGCGGCGACAGGAGTATCTCGGCGGTCACGCTTGCCACGCTCGTAGATTTGGCCCAGTCGAGGAAGAAGTGCGCGAAGCCGCGGGACACCTCCTGGAAACGGCGACTCACGGCGCCCGGCGTGCCGAAAGCCTTAACCACACCAATGCCGTTCACGAATTCCACCGCTGCACCATTGAGGCGCGCTAACCATTCCATGAACTCCGGATACTTGGTCCCCGCGCTGGCCATCGCCCGTTGGTAGGCGGCCAGCCCGGCGAACACCGGGAGCAGGACCGCCAATGCCATCCGCCAGTCGAGAGCAAACAGATAGACAAACGCCACCAGCGGCGGCACCGCGGCCGCGCTGAGCTCCACGATCGAGTGCGCGATGAGTTGGTGCAGCGCCGCGACGTCATCTTCTACAGCCTTCTTGACGATGCCCGAGTTGCGATCGCTGAACCAGTTGAGCGGCACCCTGCTCAGTTTGACCAGGAGTTCACGGCGGATTCGAAACGAAACCTGGATGTCAGCCAGATGTGTCATCACCCCGGCGGCCAAGACACCCAGTTGTTTGACCGCCAGCGCGACGATCGCCACGATGATGATCGGCCAGACGTTGGTGTCACCCGCGAGGAGTCGTCTGCTTACCTCCACGACGACAACCAATGGCGCCATGCCGGCCAGGGAGCTGACCGCTGACAGCAGTCCGCACGCGATAAGAGTTGGCCGGGCTGATTTGAGAATCGCTGGCGCCTGCCCGGGTCTTGGTGCCGTCCTGCGGTCGCACGCTTATCCTCCATCGCAACTGTCCTGCTGCGGGCTGACCTCGTAATAATGCTCTTCGTCACCAAGTTGGGAAGACAGTTGCGGACCCGTGATGTCTGGTATAGCACGGTCGCGCGCCACTGTGGTGAGCCGGCACCTGCGAACCACCTGCAAAGTTTTCGCAGGATTCCTGCAAATCGCCTGCGACAAGTCGGCACGCGGGTTTACCGTCTGGGTGGCGGGTGCCGGAGCCGCCCGTCGGCATCGATAGGTCGATGAAAGCTGCGTGGCTGCCATGACGTTGCAGGTATTGCCAGGGCCGGGCTATTCGGCCGACTGCCCATGCCTGGTATCTGATCGCGCCCGGCTGACGGTGAGCGCGCCAGTCTGGATGGCGTCCCCACCGGAGGTCCATTCGGCATTGCTGAGTAGCGGCCCGGGACCGGGCTCGTTGCTGGCGGCGGCGGGGACGTGGAATTCGTTGAGCGCCGAATACGCCGAGGTGGCCGACGAACTGTCGGCGCTGGTGGCGACAGTGCAGGCCGGAGCATGGGAGGGCCCCAGCGCCGAGTCGTATGCAGCCGCCAATGCGCCATACGTGGCTTGGCTAGCCGAGACGGCCGCCAACGCTGCCGCGACGGCCGTACAACACGAGACCGCGGCCGGCGCTTACACCGCCGCGCTAGCTTCCATGCCCACCCTGGGTGAGCTGGCCGCCAACCACGTCACTCACGCGGCATTGGTGGCAACGAATTTCTTTGGAATCAACACCATCCCCATCACACTCAACGAGGCCGACTATGTGCGGATGTGGATTCAGGCCGCCACCACCATGAACATCTATCAAGCGGTCTCCGCCGAGGCCGTGGCGGCGCAACCGACCACATCGCCGGCACCGATAGTGCTGAAATCCGGTGACCCGTCCAGTGCTGCCGACGTTTCCCCTGGCAACATCCTCACCGAATGGGAGAATTTCGTCGAGCAGGTCACTGATCAGTTGTTCGGCGTCCAGAGCCCGCCCTACCTCCTTCCAGCGCTGATGGCGTTCTTGGAGGTCCTTCCCGGCGCTCTTTAGTGCTCTGCTGTTTGCACTGACCTTTGAGGTCGCCTTCGACACCCTGTTCTTCTCGCCCGCGGCGCTGTTGAGTGCTCCGTTCCTACCGTTCGTCGGCCTGGCCGGTCTGGCGGGTCTGGCCGGACTTGCGGGCTTACCTCAGCCGGGACAGGCGCCGGCTACCGGCAGCCAGATTCCGCAATCCCCTGCTACCCAGGCGCGGCCAGTTGCGAGGATCGTATCGGTCGCGGCGCCAGGGACCGCGGCGTCGGGGGCGTCGGGTGTGGTGACGCCCGCACCGGCTCCCGCGGCCGCGCCGGCATCGGCATCTGCACCGGTGGCCGGTGCAGCCAGTTTCGGTTACATGGTGTCCGGCGGTGGACCTGACGAGGGGCAAGGCCCGACATTGATCGACCGTGGCAAGGCCAAGGCGCCGCCGGCGGATATCCTCGCGGCGGCCGCAGCCCCGGCGCGGGCATCAGCGCAGGAGCGGTCGCGGCGACGACGGCGACCGTAATGAGGGGCCACGGCGACGAATACATGGACATGGACTCCGATATGGACGCTCCGCCGGCCGGCGCGCCCGCCTCGACAGCTGCCTCAAACCGGGGCGCCGGGTCGTTGGGGTTTACCGGGACGGTGTCGAAGACCGACGGGGTCAGCCCGGAAGGGTTGATTGCTCTGGCTGATGGCTTTGGTGGCGGACCGACCACGCCGAAGCTGCCGCAAACCTGGGGCAGTCACCCCAGCGGAGATTCAGGGCAGGCGGAAGATGAGAACGAATAAGGTTGCAACAGTTAGGGAGTCGTGATGGCCTACCGTAGGTTGCGATGGCTGGGTGTGGCGTTGCTGGGAAGCGTCGGCGTGGGTTGCTTGGCGCTGACATCGGCGGTCATTGCACACGCGGACGACTCCGCGCTGATCATGGGCGGCACCGGCGACCCCGACCCGGACGAGACCTATCTGGTCGACGTTTACAACGACTACTTCTGCCGAATATCGCTCCGGAGAGTGCCATCCCGACCACTTTGGTCACCCCCGAGGAGGGCTTCCCGCTGACCGCCGGGTTGACTTTCGATGCTTCGGTTGCTCAGGGACTCGGGATTCTGCAGGAGGCGATCGCCACCCAGCCGTCGGGCATTGACACCGTCGTTTTCGGGTTTTCCCAAAGCGCTACCATCGCCACCCTTTACCTGGATGAACTCGCCAACGGTTCCATCGAAAATCCTCCGGCCCCAGCCGATTTGAGCTTCGTACTGGCCGGTGACCCGAACAATCCCGACGGTGGCATGTTCGAACGCTTCGACGGGTTGTACATACCCGGTTTCAACGAAACATACAGTGGTGCGACCCGGACTTGGACTACCCGACCGACATCTACACCATCCAATATGACGGCTTCGGCGACTTTCCCCAGTACCCAATTAACTTCCTGGCAGACATCAACGCCATTTTCGGCTTGTACTACGACCACCTGAGTGCGACCCCCGCTTATGAGACCCTCACGCCCGCGCAGGTTGCGACAGCGATCGTCGAGCCGGTGTCTCCGGGAGCTGCTGGCGACACGACATATGACCTTATTCCCACCCAGACTCTGCCGCTGCTGGAGCCGCTGGTGCAGGCTGGCGCACCGCAGTGGATGATCGACCTGCTCAACCCGGACTTGCGGGTGCTCGTCGACCTGGGCTACGGCAACATCGGCGGAAGCGTCGATCCTGATTATGCGAATCTACCCACTCCGGCCAGCTTGATCGAGCTCATCAACCCGATCACTGTCACCGTCGACCTGGCTAAGGGAGCCGTGCAAGGAATCACGGCCGCCCTGGTGGACACTGGAGTGTTGCCGGAGTCGGACATGCCGGACACCTACCCGTTTGTTCCGTCGCTGGATCCGGGTCTCACGATTAACCTGGGCCAGCCTAGTGAGAGTTTGGTGTCTGAGGTGACGAGCGTCGTCGGCACCTTGCTACGCGATCTGAATATCCCCGCCTTCGGGAGTGAATCGTCGAGCGCTGCCGACGTGATCACCAATCTGGTGGAGCCGGGGTTGAGTTCCGATTTGATGAGCCTGTGGGGCTAACGGCGTGTGGGTCGTACCCAAATGCGGCAGATGTTGGCGGCGGCGTTGCACGCCGAGGTCGCCGCCTACATCGACCAGTTCACCGATCAGGTTGACGAGGACGGGCGGCGGCTAGTGGTCCGCAACGGGTACCACCGCGTGCGGGACGTGTTGACCGCGGCGGGGGCTGTGACGGTGGCGGCACCGCGTGTTAACGACCGGCGTGTCGACGCCGATACCAGGGAGCGGCAACGGTTCTCGTCGGCGATTCTGCCGGCGTGGGCGCGCAGGTCGCCGCAGATGAACGAGGTGCTGCCGCTGCTGTACCTGCACGGGCTGTCTACCGGCGACTGGTCGCCCTCGTGCGTACCGGCGCGGTCTTCCACAAGGGCAAGCTCCTTGAACGACCCTTCGACATCACGCCCGACACATCAAACGCCGAGCCGCAAAACGCGGGATCGGAGGTCGCCTGACATCGCCGATCCGCCAAGTATGACAATAAACTCAGAGTTCGGGCGCACGAAAAATAGTATTTGCATACCTGAATTGTTTTAACGCAGAGGCTACGTTAGCAGTGTGACAACGATGTTGGCGCGCGGGATTCTCCACTGCGATCGGGACGTGTCGGGGCTGCAGGATCGGGGTCCCAGGACCGTTTACCCACTCCGCCGACGAGCGATGACCGGGATCGATATGCACCGCCACACGGTCATTGTCGCAGTCAGCTCTGCGGTGTCCGGCACGGTGGCGCCGTGACCCTTGTCGAGGTAGCACCACACGGCCAGCTCACCCTGCAGGAGGTGAAGTCACGCGGCCGTGGCCGCATGGTGCTCGCGCTGTTGGGTCCGGCGTTCGTCGCCTCGGTTGCCTACGTCGACCCCGGTAACTTCGCCACCAACTTTGCCGGCGGCGCCGAGCACGGCTACGAACTCGCATGGGTCGTCGTGATGGCCAACCTGATGGCCATCCTCGTTCAGTACCTCACCTCGAAGACCGGGCTGGCCACCGGCCAGAGCCTGCCCGAACTGTGCCGGCAGCGATACGGCCGCCGGGTGAACATCGTGTTGTGGCTGCAGGCCGAGGTCGTCGCGATGGCCACAGACCTTGCCGAGTTCGTCGGCGCCGCGCTCGGTCTCAACCTCGTCTTCGGTATGCCCCTGCTATCAGCGGGGCTAATCACAGCGGTCGTCGCGTTCGTGATCCTGGCACTCGAGCAGCGTGGCTATCGCCGCTTCGAACTCGCCATCATCGCGCTGCTGGCGCTGGTCGGAACGGGATTCATCTACCTGTTTTTCACTATTGGGGGCCAGGACTACATGCAGCTCGCCGCCGGACTGGTGCCCCACCTCGGCGGCGGCGACACCCTGAGCCTGACCGTCGGCATCATCGGCGCGACCGTCATGCCGCACGTGGTCTACCTGCACTCCGCCCTGCAGAAGAACCGGGTCTCCGCGGCCAACCAGCACGAACGCCGCACCCTGCTCACGTTCAACAAATGGGACTGCATCATCGGCCTGGGCTTCGCAGGGCTGGTCAACCTCGCCATGCTCTGCATCGCCGCAGCCCTGTTCCACAAACCCGGACTGAACGACATCAGTGACCTCGGACCCGTCCACGATCACCTCGCGACCCTCATCGGCGGCGGCGCCGCACTGGCGTTCGGGATCGCCCTGATCGCCTCCGGCCTGTCGTCTTCCAGCGTGGGCACCTACGCCGGACAAGTCGTCATGGCCGGATTCATGAACTGGCGCATCCCCCTGTTTGCGCGCCGCGCCCTGACGATGCTGCCCGCACTGATCGTCATCGGCTTAGCCGTCAACGCCACCCAGGCATTGATCTACTCCCAAATCGTGCTGTCCTTCGGCATCCCGTTCGCCCTCATCCCGCTACTACTGATTACCCGCACCCGCGAGACCATGACCGACATGGTCAACCGCCGCCTGACGAGCGCCTTGATGCTCCTGATCACCGTCGTCATCACCACACTGAACCTCTTCCTGCTCTACGACACGCTCATCAACCTGATCTGACACCACACCTTCGGGAAACGGCGACGGTCCGCTTCGACGCGTTAGGACGCGTCTGTGTACGGCCCCGCGGCTCAACATCTGCGCGCGAGTTCCAGCACTTCGTTGACGCTCTTTGCAAGTCGCGCGACAGCTGATCCACAAGTCTTAACGATTCCTCTCGGCCCTGCACTACACGAGCTTGATCGGCACCAGCGTCTCGGGCGTGTTCTGGTATCTGATCGCCATCATCAATGTGGTCATCCTGGTGGGCATCCTGGGCGTGTTCACGCGGATGCGCCGCGCTCTCTACGACGAAGACGAGCTCGAAGCACAGCTGAACAACCGCGGACTGCTCAACCGCTTGCTCGGCCGCTTCATCAAATCGATCACCGCGTCTTGGCATATGTATCCGGTGGGCTTGTTGTTCGGGCTGGGCTTCGACACCGCCACCGAGGTCGCGCTGTTGGTGCTGGCCGGCACCAGCGTCGCGGCCGGCCTGCGCTGGTATGCCATCTTGTGGCTGCCGGTGCTGTTTACCGCCGGGATGTGCCTGCTCGACACCATCGACGGCTCGTTCATGAATTTCGCCTACGGCTGGGCGTTTCCAACCCGGTTCGCAAGGTCTACTACAACATCACCATCACCGGCCTGTCGGTCGTCGCCGCACTGCTCAGCGGCAGTGTCGAATTGCTCGGGCTGCTGGCCAGTCAGCTCGGTTGGAGCGGCGGATTCTGGAGCTGGCTGGGCGGCATCGACCTCAACGCGATCGGTTTTCTGATCGTCGGCCTGTTCGTGGTGACATGGGTTGGCGCCTTGCTGATCTGGCGCTATGCGCGCATCGAGGAGAAGTGGACAGTGCAACGCGACGGTCAGTGCGCGAATCGGTAATTTTTAGTTGATACGAATTGTAAAGTTTGGCCCCCCGAACTTATACTTTGAAGTGGGGGGTTACCAACGAAAGGTGACGTCTGTGGCCCGGCTATCAACTCCCTAAGATGACTGGCCGGCGTCGCAGCCCGCGGTCAGCGACGAGAACTTGGCGTTGCGCCTTGGTGCGCGCCATGCCCGCCGCGTCAAATGCGCAGACCCCACCCTCGGGCAACTCGCCGAGGCCCGCCGACAGAAGCCGTCACCGCCGCCGGGCGGCGACAGTTAGCGCCCGTGTCGCTGAACGGACTTGGATCTCCGTGAGCCGTGACGGCTATTGGACCGGACATGCCTGCCGTCATTCCTGGTCTGCGCCACCCCGCCAGCATGGCGGCGTGCGGCACTGCGGCGGATGCCGACCGTAAGGAGGTGTGAGCCAGATCTAATCCAAGCTAGTCACAATCCCAAATTAATGGCCGAATCGCTCCGATCCGGTCCCGGCGCATTTTCCACATTCTGAAACTGATTGCGCCGCCTTGACTTCCGCACTCCCCCGCACTGCGGGACAGGTGCGTTACTGGTGTGCGCGCTGACACACCCGGAATGCCCGGGGTGCCGCTTCTGGAGCCCACTTTCCGAAGGAGCAGTCCATGTCGTTCGTCAACATAGTACCGGAAATGCTGTCCGCAGCAGCGGGCAACCTGCAGTCTATCGGCTCGGCAGTACAAGCCCAGAACGCGGCGGCGCTAGCACCCACCACCGGTGTGGTCCCTGCTGCCGCCGATGAGGTATCGGCCTTGACCGCAATGCAATTCGCCGCGCATGCGCAGATGTATCAGGCGGTCAGTGC
>CAWDVY010000026.1:0-308976 GCA_963805675.1 uncultured Actinomycetota bacterium | reverse complement strand
CCGATAAGCGACATTATGTCAAGTTACGTACTGCATATTGCACTGTGCCCCAGCGCTTTTCGTCACCGAGCAAGGCCGAGGAATGCCATCATTGCCCGCTCGATCTCGACAAGTTGCTCCGCTGTTAGTCGGCCCACTCGGGTATGTACGTTCGACCTTCTGACGGTCGTGAGCTTGTCGATCATCACATCGCTATCGCGATCGAGTCCGGAAAGCCGCCCGTCTCCGCCGCTGATGCGGATACGCATCAGCGGCGCATCCAATAGCGCGCTAGTCATCGGCGCGACAATCACTGAACTCGTTGCATCGAAGAGGTCGTCTTGAACGATCACCGCCGGACGCGGTTTCGCCGCGTAAACGCCCCCGGCCACCGTCCAGATCTCCCCTCGACTCACTCCTCGTCCCACCGCGTCGAGATTGCCTCGATGAAGTCTTGGTCGTCGCTGCTGTCGCCCGCTTCTGCGACCAACGCGGCCTGTCTGCGCGCCTCAGCTGCAAACGTCGCTGTCCGCACGTCAGGTACCCAAACCTGCAGTGGTCGCAGGCCGCGTTCTCGCATCCTTCGTCGGTATTCGCCGACCCTGTCTCTCACTGTCACACCAGAAATGTTACATGTAACGGCGCGTAAGGGCACTGTCGCCGCGGTCCCAGCGCCGCCCCCCTTCCCCCTTCTGCTACCTCTACAAGTCCATGACGATTCGCAGTGCCGCGTCGACGCGGCGCATCTCGTCAAAGCTGAGGTGCCCGACGCTTTCGCCTAGTCGGCTCGGGTCGACGGCTGCCGCCTGCTCAGCCAGCACTCGGGTCGCACGGCCGGCAATCTCGACCTCCGGACGAAAGCTCGCTACCCGGGCTGCGGTCGACGTGGGTGCTACCAACAAGGTTGATAATGGGAGTTCGTCGGACTGGATGACGACGGCGTATCGGGTGCCGGACTGCTCATGGCCGCGACTGCCCCGCGGGGCGCGCAGTCGGAAGATCTCACCACGCACGCAGCGTCTCCATGTCGCGAAGTACCTGCGCTGCTTCCGCCCGGTCGCCTTCGTCCGCTGCAAGTTCCTCAGCCTCGGCGCGGATTGAGGCGGCGACTTTTCGTCGCGCAGCGTCGATCAGCGCGGTTCGGACGGCCGCTGACACGGGAGTGCCATCGCGCGTCAACACAGCTAACGCATTCGATGTGTCATCGTCGGGTCGAAATGTGATTGTGTCAGCCATGAATCGCAGCGTACTACAATTTGTAAGACGTTAGGCACGTCCCTGGTCTGATCGTTTGCAATACGACGAGATCGAATACTGGGGGTACCAGTAAACTACTCCGTTTTCGGTTGTGCCCGAACGTATTACCTTCCCGGCTGTCGCTGTCGGGCAGCCTTTGATCAGATCTGCCTGGCGTTGGCGACGACAGCCCGGTGGCACGGCGGCAGCCGCGCCATCCGCGCTTGCGCGGTTTTGCACGGCTGATCAACGATATGTAGGTGGGTAAGGTGCGGCCGTGAAAAATGTCGTCGTTCTCGGCTCCGGCTTCGCTGGCCTGTGGGCCGCAGTCGGGGCGGCGCGTCGACTCGACGAACTGCATATCCCCGCGGGCGATGTCGTTGTGACCGTGATCAGTTCGCAGCCGTTCCACGACATCCGGGTGCGCAACTACGAGCCCGACCTGACCGCATGCCGCATCCCGCTGAGCGACGTGCTCGACCCGGTTGGTGTCGCGCACATCACCGCCGACGTCACGGCGATCGACACCGCCGCGCGCACCGTGACGATCTCGGGCACTGACGGAGCCGGCTCGCAAGACTACGACCGGCTGGTGTTCGCGCTGGGCAGTTCTGTGACCAGACCCGACCTAGCCGGCCTGCGCGAGTTCGGCTTCGACGTCGACACCTACGACCACGCGATCAGACTGAGTCGGCATCTCGCGGCGCTGGCCGATGGCCCGCCCACGCCGGGCGCGGCGACCGCAGTTGTGGTCGGAGCGGGATTGACTGGAATCGAGGCCGCCTGCGAGCTGCCCGGCAGGCTCGTCGGGCTGTTTTCCGGCCGTGACGGGTGCATGCCAAGGGTGCTGCTGATCGACCACAACCCGGTCGTGGGCTCCGATATGGGCGATTCCGCACGTCCGCTGATCGAGGCGGCGCTGTCCGATAATGGTGTGGAGGCGCTGACCGGCGTTGGTGTCACCGCCGTCGACGCTGACGGTGTGACGCTGTCCACCGGGCAGCGGCTGGCAGCCTCCACGGTCGTATGGTGCGCCGGCATGCGGGCTAACGCGTTGACCGCGCTGTTCGGGATCGAGCTTGATCGGTTGGGGCGTCTGCCGGTCGACGACTATCTTCAGGTGGTCGGCGTGCCGGGCGTCTTCGCTGCCGGGGATGTCGCGGCGGCGAAGATGGACGATCAGCACCTATCGGTGATGTCGTGTCAGCACGGACGGCCGATGGGCCGCTACGCGGGCTACAACGTCGTCAGCGACCTAGTGGGTGAATCGATGCTGGCGCTTCGGATCCCTTGGTACGTCACTGTTCTCGACCTGGGGCCGGCGGGTGCGGTGTATACCGAAGGCTGGGATCGGCAGGTGGTGGCGCACGGCGCCCAGGCTAAGGCCACCAAGCGCGTCATCAACACAGAACGGATTTATCCCCCGCTGGACGGCGACCGCGCGGAGATTCTCGCCGCCGCCGCTCCGGAGCTGCAAGCCCGCCCGGCTCGTGGGCGATGAGCCGGCCCAGCCTCCGTTAGTCGGCGCGGCCCCGTCGACAATACGGGTTTACCGGTTACGGCCCCGCTGTGAGCTCCAGCGCGGCCGCGACGATGGGCTTGGCCCAAGCCGGTGTAGAGGTCAAATCGGACGGCCCGACGATGCGGCCGCGCTCCCTGTGCAGCACCAAGACCGGCTGTGGTGCCTGCCCGGTCGCGGGGTCGGCGGTCGCCGAGTTGTCATACACCCGTAGCTCGGTCAGCACAGGTAGTAATTGCACGAGATTAATCAGGCTGTGGCGGTAGCGACGGCGGATGTCGGCTTCGGGAATGTCATGCCCGCCGGCGCGGGCCCTTTGTCGCACCCGCTCGATGTGGGCGTCGGCGCTGCGAAGCCCAACGTAGAACACGTGGACCTCGACGCCACGCTTGGCGGCCTCGGCCAGCAGTCCCGGCATCGTGTTGCCGCCGAGTGTGGTCTCGAAGGTGAAATCGAGGCCTTGATCAATCGCCCGCTCCAGCAGCTTTGGCCCTGTTCCCATGCCGCCGCGTTAGCCTCGGTCTGGCCCAGTCCGGGGTTGGCCGCCATGATCTCCCGTGCGGCTTCGTCGGGGTTGTAGTACTCACCGCCCTTATCGCGGATCGTCGCGCCGACGATGCTGCTCTTGCCGGCGCCGTTGACGCCCGCCAACACGTGTATCTGCGCCGGCATCGTTGTTTTGCGAACCATGGGCCGCGCCGGATCACCGCAGCTGTGCGGTGCGCGCCGCCTTCACCGCAGCGGCGCCCAATTCCTCCGGTGTGGCGTCGAATGCCGCAGCGACTCCGGCTTTGGCTTCCGGTGTCTGCATGCTGGCCAACAGCTTGTCGAAGCGCTCACTGAGGTCGTCGAGTGCAGGTGTGGCCGATGCGGTCAGAGCCTCGAATTCGGCATACGACAGCAGCACCGCCCTGGGGGTGTTGTGCTTGGTGATCACCACCGCCCCGCTGAGTGCGGCCTGCTCAAAGACCGTGCCGAACTCGTTTTTGAGGCGGCTGGCGGCCACCATGGGTACATCGACCAGTTTGCCGTCGCGGTTTCGGAACGGGACCGTGGACATGGCGCTCCCCTCGTTCGTTATCTGCACGCCCGGCTATTTTAGCCGTTTTGTCTATTTTGTGCGAATGGGACATTTCATGCCGGCCCGGCGCGGGCGACCCAACACTCGCCGGGCGGACCCCCATTTGCGGTTCGATCCGCCGTGTCCACAGCGGTGCTGTCGCGTCGGTCATGAGCTGCGATTTCGGAGGGCCGCCCATGCCCCCGTACACCACAGCGCCCAGATCACGAGCAGCGGCTGGAACAGCAGCCGAATGCCGCGGGCGAGGTCGGAGTCGAGGCCGAAAGCATTCGCATGCGTGATGAATTGGGAGATATTGCCGGGAAACACCAGAACGAAGAAGATCGCCACGACCCATCCGACCGGCACTCGCCACCGGGTCAGCAGCACCAGGCTCGCTCCGAGTGCGATTTCCACCACGCCCGAGGCGATGACGACGAAGTCGGCGTTCAACGGCAGGCAGGGCGGTACCTGAGCGTAGAAGGCGGTTCGGGCGAAGCTCAGATGACTGACCCCGGCGAATATCAGGAGGGCGCAGAGAACATGACGCGCGACGCCTCGGGGCAGGGAGGACACGGGTCGATCGACGACTGGCTGACTCATACCACATCCTCCCCCGGGTGTCCCGTCTGGCGCGCGCCGCCGCCGACCTCTTAGGGAATTCAAGCGTTTCCCGGAAAGCGCGACGCGGTCTAGTCAGCAAACAGGCCAGGCTGAGATTCTTCTGCCCTTTGCCATACCTGTTAGGGCCGGATGGCCCTTTGCGAGATGGGCGGCGGCGGAGCCTTAAGTTCTCACAGCGCGACTCCGGTCCGGACGGCAAAAAATGAACACCCTGAAGAAGTGGTTTACGGGATTGGCAGTGGCGCTCGTGATACCAAGCGGAGCATTGGGTGGTGTTGGCAAAGCTCACGCTGATGGGTGCCACCGTCAGCCAATGTATTACGGACTTATCCCGACTAACGTGATTCACCAGACTTGCGACCACCCTGATGGCAGCTATCAGATATGCCGTTAGGCGGATTCATGGGTAATGGCCAGTGCTGGGATTACCCGGCTCAACCTGGACCACCTCCTGGTATTCCATCAGGACCGCCGCTGATTCCGCCACCGGCGCCGTGGGGACCACCACCGGCACCCTGACGTGTCCTTTCTCAATTCGGTAACAACACGGTTTCATGACGGTGGGTATCGGCGCCAACCATGCCGCGCGACCTACAGGTGCGGCTCACCACACGACACACTCCCCTTCCCGTTGCGGCTTGCCAGTGCGATCGAGTGGCGAGGATTCGAATACGGCGGGTTACCGGTAAATCCTTATATTCGCTAACCTGTTGCGCTACAATGTATTTCACTGTCCGATCCGGGAAATGTTGAGATTAATCCGGGAACTTGTGAGAGCGTTTTTCCAACGAAGACATGAGAGTTCTGACTAGTAGCAAGAAGACGTTGATCGTCTTCCGGCGTTCAGGTACTCCACACTTCGACAAGGCCATGGGTAGGGCGCACACTTGCGGAATGGAGTTATGTGATCTCACCGCCGTCGCGCTGACGGCAGCCCCCCTGCCCGTCCCGCGGTCCTTGCGCCGGATTCAGGCGTCGACGTCACCGCGGCCGGCGTGATCGTGCACGCCGGTGCGCCTGAGCCCGAGCCGCGCCCCCCGCTGAACGGCCTCTCGGACATACGCGCGTTCTTTCACACCAACGCCGTGCCGCTGTACTTCATCTCGCCGACCCCGTTCAACCTGCTAGGCGTCGACCGCTGGGTACGGAACTTCTTCTACCTGAACTACTTTGACTCTTTCGAGGGCGCGCATTCGCGCGTGTTCGTACCCCGGCGGCGCGACCGCATTGATTTCGACTGCATGGGTGATGTGTGCAACCACCTCCTGTGCGATCCCGAGACGCTCGAGTTCATCGCGCGACGAGGGCCCGGTGCCAAGGCCTGCTTTGTGATGCTTGACGAGCAGACCCAGGCCCTCGCGGACCAGGCGGGGCTCGAGGTCATGGCCCCACCGGCGGAGCTTCGCCATCGCCTGGGCTCCAAGACCGTCATGACGCGCCTGGCGGATGAGGCGGGCGTGCCGAGCGTGCCGCACGTGATCGGGCGGGTCGGCTCCTACGACGAGCTGTCGGCGCTCGCGCAGAGCGCCGGGCTGGGAGATGACCTCGTCGTCGAGGCCGCTTATGGCAACGCCGGCAGTGGGACGTTCTTTGTCCGAAGTCAGGGCGACTGGGACCAGCACGCGGGTGACATGGCCGGACAGCAAGAACTCAAAGTCATGAAGCGCATCCGCAATGTCGAGGTGTGCCTCGAGGGCGTCGTGACCCGCCACGGCACCGTGATCGGCCCGGCGATGACGAGTCTCGTCGGCTACCCGGAGCTGACTACGAGCAAGGGCGCCTGGTGCGGCAATGACATCTGGCGCGAGGTGCTGCCGCCCGCACAGACGCACGCCGCGCGAGAAATGGTGCGAAAGCTGGGCGACGTCCTGAGCCGCGAAGGGTACCGCGGCTACTTCGAGGTGGACCTGTTGCACGACTTGGACTCCGACGAGCTCTACCTCGGCGAGGTGAACCCCCGCTTGAGCGGCGCCAGCCCGATGACGAACTTGACCACCGAGGCCTACGCCGACATGCCGCTGTTCCTCTTCCACCTGCTCGAGTACATGGACGTGGAGTACGAGCTCGACATCGAGGAGATCAACTCGCGCTGGGAGCGGGGCTATGGCGAGGACGAGGTCTGGGGCCAGTTGATCATTTCGGAGACCTCGCCTGATGTCGAGCTATTCACCGCGACGCCGCGCACCGGTGTGTGGCGCCTCGACGAAGACGGGCGCGTTTTCTTTGCGCGCCCGGGCAACGACTGGGCCACGCTGCTCGACGAGTCCGAGGCCTTCTACATGCGTGTCGCGGCGCCTGGCGACTTACGCTGCGAGGGCGCCCAACTCGGCGTGCTCGTCACCCGCGGGCACCTGCAGACCGACGACTACCAGCTCACCGAGCGCTGCCAGCGCTGGGTGAAAGGCATCAAGGCGAAGTTCGCCTCAACTCCCCTGACGCCGGCCACGCCGATCGTGTCGCGGCTCGTCGCGCGAGCGTGAGCAGCGGCTGCACGAGCTGCTCCATGGTCATCCGACCACCCGGCGATCCGGTGAAACCGCGCGCATGATCGGCGGCGAACCTGGTCACGTTCCGGCCGGCATCTCACTGGACAACTGGCTGTCGGCGCCCTATTCGCAGTGGTCATTCCAGCACGTCGAAGACGTGGTGCCGACCGCGGTAATCTCGCGCGGGACCGGGCCGGCCGCGATGCTGCCCGCAGCCCGTGCTTCGGTGGCCGACATGCCGGTGACCAGCACTGACGGGGTGGCCACCACCGTTGGCGCGGTGATGGCCGCCACCGCCACCGACGGGTGGGCCGTCGCCTACCGCGGGTCGATGGTGGCCGAGGAGTACCTCAACGGCCTGGGGGCCCAGACCCGGCACCTGCTGTTCTCGGTGAGCAAGTCGCTGGTGGCGGCCGTGGTTGGCGCGCTGCACGGGGTCGGTGCGATCGCGATTGACGCGCCGGTCACGGCATACGTTCCGGCCCTGGCGAACTCCGGCTACGCCGGTGCGACGGTGCGCCAGCTGCTGGACATGAGGTCGGGTATCGCCTTCTCGGAAAACTACCTCGACCCGGCCGCGGAGATACACGTCCTCGAGCAGGCGATCGGGTGGCAGCCCAAGAGCAGTCCCGACGTTCCCTCTTCGATGTACGACTACCTGCTGACCTTGCGGCAAAAGTCGGCTCATGGCGGCCCGTTCGAGTATCGCTCGTGTGAAACCGATGTACTCGGCTGGATCTGCGAGGTCGCCGGCAGCCAGCGGATGCCCGAACTGATGTCGGAACTGCTGTGGAGCCGCATCGGCGCCCAATGCGACGCCACCATCGGCGTAGACACGGTCGGCACCGGACTGTTCGACGGCGGCATCAACGCCTGTCTCACCGACATGATCCGGTTCGGGTCACTGTTTTTGCGCGAAGGTGTCTCGTTGACCGAGCAGCAAGTGGTGCCGGCGGCGTGGATCGCCGACACCCTCGACGGCGGCCCCGACTCGCGTCACGCATTCGCCGCCAGCCCCGACGACACCGAATTGCCCGGCGGGATGTACCGCAACCAAGTGTGGTTTCCCTACCCGGGCAGCAACGTCGTGTTGTGCTTGGGCATGTGCGGTCAGATGATCTACATCAACCGCGGCGCAGAGATGGTCGCCGCCAAGTTATCCACCCAGCCGCACTCTCATGAGCCGCACATGTTAGACACGCTGCGCGCATTCGATGCGGTGGCACGCGAACTGGCTGGAATCACCAGTTAGACCGGGGTTCCGCTGACCGCAGTCTGCGGCTATGCCAGCGACGTAACCGTATTGCGCTGTTGCCCAGCGGTTTTGGAATCCCCTGTCCGCCACGAGATCATACTCAAGGAGCGATTGCCTAAATTGTTGGGCCATTGACAAGGATTGCGTGATGCGGATGTAGCGTGACGACCGTGAAATCCTTGCGTGTGTACTCTTCCGTCGCGCTCGTGGTCTGTGCCGCATCGGCCGTCATGACGCTCGCTGCGTGCAGCTCCGATAAGACAACTCCGTCGGCAAGCACGTCCTCCGGGTCGGCGGGAACGCCCTCGGTCACCGAAGCGGTCACGCCTGCATCGACAGAAGCGGCGACCGCAGACAGCACCTGCCCCACGGCGGCGCCGGGCAATGGCGGTACACCCGAGTGGACGCTGACTGGCGCAACTGGCAGCGTCGCGGTCACAGGTTCTACGGATACGGCGGCACCGCGCGTCGACGTGACAGCACCGTTCAGTGTGACGCAGACCGAGGTGCACACGCTGCACGGCGGAGACGGGCCGGTCGTCGCACCCACCGCTAAAGTTTCCGTCTGCTACATGGGTGTCAACGGACGCGACGGCCGTGTGTTCGACAGCGCCTACCAACGGGGCGCCCCGGTCGACTTCCCGCTCGACGGAGTCGTCCCGGGCTTTCAGAAGGCCATCGCAGGACAAAAGGTCGGGTCCACCGTCGGTGTCGCAATGACCTCTGCCGATGGCTACCCCGACGGTCAGCCCCAAGCAGGGATCCAGAAAGGCGACACGCTGGTCTTCGCGATCAAGATCCTCAGCGCCTCGAGCTGAGTTGCGACGACCTTCGGGGCCGCTGCCTATTCTGGCGCCCCGACCACTTCTCTGGTAGCACGGTCTGGTGGCGCTGCCGTGACTTCGTTGAGCGCAGCCGCGGCCTGGCGTCGGCGCCATATCAGGCGCGCGACCGCAACGGCAGCCACGATGAAGCCGAGCGCAATGGCGGGCCAGAACGCCAACTGGAGCAACCAGATGCGCCGTTGCACTTTCACGACCCGGCTTCTCGCCTGTCGCAGTCGAATTAAGTTGTCCACGGCTGCCTTTCGTGCCGATTCGGCGTTCCACGTCAAAAGGCTGCTACCGCAACGCCCCGACACGACGTACCCATGCTGGCCGCAAACCAAGCGTGGCTATCAGCGCCTCTGTCGCGATGGCGCCGACCCGGTAGAAGATGGTGGCATGGCAATGCCCAATGATTTGGTGCTGGTCCGCCACGGCGAGTCGGAGGCGAACATCATTCAAAAAGCCGATAAGGAAGGGAGTGCGCATCCGAAAGCCGATCTGCTCAACGACCGGCCAGACTGGCAGCAGAGGCTGTCACCTTTAGGCATCAAACAGGCCATACAAGCCAAGACCTGGATCGACGATCATCTGAGCGGCGCGGGATCCTTCGATGCCCGATATGTCTCACCGTTCCTGCGGGCTCGGGAGACCGCGGCGTATCTGGGCGGTGAGCACTGCGGCGGCTGGACTGTCGACGACCGGATAGCAGAGCGCAGCTGGGGCGTGTACGGCATCGTGCCGAGACCCGAACGGCGTTCGCAATTCCCGTTGACGAAAAAACTGCACGACGTCACGCCCTGGTATGTCCGCTTTGACGGGGGTGAAAGCATGCCCGACGTCTACGGGCGGTTCCGCGACTTTCAGGGCACGCTGCACCGCGAACATTTCGGCCAGCGGGTTCTGCTGGTCTCCCATGGCGATTTCATCAACGTGGCGCGGTACGGCGTGGAGCGGATGCTTCCCGAAGAGTGGGAGGCGATGGACCGCAACCCGCGGTACACGTTGCGAAACTGCAGCATCACGCACTATTCGCGGGTCAATCCGTCCGACCCGTTCGACGTACGGGACAAGCTGCGTTGGCGTCGGATGGTGTATACCGACACGTTCGCAGAGTCCCCCGACGGCGGAGAGTGGGTGGAGGTACCCGCCCGCCGGCGCTACACCGGCGGGGAACTGTTGGCCCAGGCCGATATTGCGCCGCGGGTGATCTGACGGCTTCGGAAGCCGACGAGCATCTGCAGCGTGATCAGGCGAAGTAGTGACCTGTCTGGACGTCCTCGACCCAGCCCGGATGGGTCGGCTCCCAGCCCAGCAACGCGCGGGTCTTGTCGTTAGACGTCGGGTTGTCCAAACCGGCAAAACCGGCGAGGAAGCCGAGATACTGCGGTGCCTCCTCGTCGGTGACGCTCTTGGCCTGGATCCCGAGCCTGTCGGCGATTGTTTCGGCAATCAACTTGCGCGGAATGCCCGTGTCATCCACGCCGTGCAGGGTCGCGCCCGCGGGTGCCTTCTCCAACGCCAGGCGGTAGAGCACGCCGATGTCATAGGTGTTGGCCGCCGGCCAGCGATTCGAGCCGTCGCCGGTGTAGGCCGCCACGCCGCTCTCCGAGGCGAAGCCGATCAGCGCGTGCGTGAAGCCGTGGTGGTCGAGGTTGCTGTGGACCATCGGCGCGAGCCGGACGACGGACGAGCGCACCCCCTGCTGCGCCAGACCGATGGTGTAGTTCGCCGCGTCGATGCGAGAGCCACCGTCGGACTGGTCATCCTCGGTACCCGCCAACCCAGAGCTCCAGGAGCGTGATGATCAAGCTGCAGAACCTCGCCGAGGCGATCAACATCGCGCTGGCACAGCGAGGCGTCCCAGTGAACGTCGCGATGCTCGCCGCCCACTCGGGTGTGACCGTCTTTCAGGTGGCATTCGCTCGATGGGTACAGCAGGACGATCCCGGCGCGTTGCGACGGCTGATCGACGAGTCGCCGCAGGAGCTGCGGTCGGTGACCGCCACCTGAGCCGGGTGCTACAACGCGGCCGGCAGCGGCGGCCATGGGAAGAAGGGCGGCACCGCCGGTGTCGGCTGTGGCTGTGGCTGCGGCGGTGCATTGACATACTGGGGGCAGTACGTCCTCTCCGCGATGTGGGTGAATCGGGTGGCGGCGTCGTCCGCTGAATCCTGGATTCGCCTGCGTCATGCTCTTGATGACGTCTGCCTCCGCGTGGCCTTGATCCATCAGCTCGCACGCTCGTCTGCCGATGGCGATGGCGTTAGGCGCGTTGTGGTAGGTGATACCGGCGTTTTTCGCGTTTGGTAGGTGATACCGGCGTTGAGCGCCGCGATAAAGTCCGCATCGGACCCGAAGGTCGCCTGCGCGTCCGAAGGCCGATGACGGCGGCGAAGCTCGCGAGCACTACAAGCGGTCGCATCGACTCATTTTCGGGTAAATCGGCGCCCTTATCTTGACCACTGCTTGAACAGTGGTTGAACGGGACGTTAGCGCTGCAGACGGCCTGCCTCTCCCCTAGTTCGTAAAATATTGTCCTGCAGCATATTTGGTCTCGCTCAAGTGGGTGAAATGTCTCGTCGCTCAACCTGTTGCGATCAGGACGATCTTGATACTTACGCAGTTGGCACCTGGCTGCCTACCGTCCACGGGTGACGTCGAGCGTTGACAGCATCTCCGTCGAATTTCCCAAAGCCGCTCCCGTGACCTTCAAGCAGGCGGTTTTTGTCGCCGTGACGGCGGGACTCGGTTATGGCTTCGACTCATACGCGGTCAACATTTACGGCCTGGTGTTGCCCGATATCAAGAAAGCGTTGCACATCACCGAAGCCCAGGCCGGATACATAGGTTCGATCTTCCTGCTCGGCTACACAATTGGCACCATCGGCTTTCTACCTTCTCCTGGATTTGCTGCCGACAGGTGGGGGCGCAAAACCACGCTAGGCGCATCGATTCTGCTGTACGGCGTGACGACATCGTTGGCCGGACTCACGACGAATATCACGGCGTTCACCGGGTTGCGATTCCTCACCGGTGTCGGCGGTGCGGGCGAACTTGCGGTCGGTGCGCCATACGCGGCCGAGGTCTGGCCGGCGAAGACGCGCGCCATCGGTGTCGGCGGCGTGATCTTCTCGCTCTTCTCACTGGGCTACGTTCTGGCGGCCGCCGTCGCACTGGCACTGGTGCCGCACTTCGGCTGGCAATCGGCATTCGTCGTTGCGATCATCCCCGCCATCTTGCTGTTTCTGGTCCGACGAGGTATCACCGAGTCGCATCGCTACATCGACACGCAGGCCAATCTGGTGAGCGGTCACGTCAAGCCCCGGCTTTGGCAATTGCCCGGGGTGCGGCGACGCCTGGTCGCCGGCTGGCTGATCTACACCGCCAACGCAGTCGGCTACTGGGGTATGACGCTGTTTCTGACCACCTACATCGTCAAGAGGTTCCATGCCTCCCCCATCGAGGCCATCCGCTACGCCCTGGTGTTCTTCCTGCTTCAGGGCGTCTTTGCGTACCTCGGGACTGCGCTCGCCGACTGGGTCGGCCGACGCCCTTCGGCGATCCTCGCAGCGCTCATCGAGATCACCTCGACCGTCCTGGCGGCGACCTCTGATTCGCTGCACGAGTATCAGGTCTTCGGCGCGGTCGCGATTGCCACCCTCGGCTGGCTCTGGGGCGTGGGCGACACCTATATCGCCGAGCTTTTCCCAACGGTACTGCGCGGCACCGGGTTCGGAATCGCTGTCGGCGGCGGCCGGGTGGTCTCCATCGCGGCCCCGACCGTCGTCGGCTGGGCCATCATGCACTACGGGCTGCAAACGCCCTACCTGGCGCTTGCCGGATTGTGGGTGCTGACAGTGATCGGCTACCTGATGGGACCGGAGACGAAGGGCAAAGAGCTCGAAGACCTCACTGACGAGGCCCTCGCAGAAGATCTCCGGCGGGTCCTGTAACGCGTCAACGTTCTTTCATGGCCGAACCACGCCAGAGCTGGGTATAGCATACTATATTCAGGGTGAAGCCACCGATATCCCGCCGTCTTGCCGAGCATCCAACCGTGCGAAAGGTGATGGCTGGCCGAGCCGATCGACCGCCCCGGCCCGATGTCATCGACGCCAAGTGGCTGAGGGACGCCTGCCTGGCCGCGGGCGCCGACGACGTCGCATTCGCCTCAGTCGGCAATCCCGGCCTGGCTTCCGAAGTCACGCATGTGCAAGACGCGCTGCCCGGTACACGCAGTTATATCTCGTTGGTAGTCAAGATGAATCGCGACAACGTGCGGTCAACTGCCCGCAGCGTGGCAAATCAGGAATTCCACCGTAGTGGCGAGATTCTCAACGAGGCTGCGCACCGAATTACCCGCATGTTGGAAAACCGCGGCTACCGGGCGCTCAACCCATCGGCCACCTTCCCGATGGAGATGGACCGCTTCCCAGGCCGGATCTGGGTGGTCGCCCACAAGCCGGTTGCCGTTGCTGCCGGCCTCGGCGTCATGGGCATCCACCGCAACGTCATCCATCCGCGGTTCGGCAACTTCATCCTGCTCGGCACGATTCTCGTCGATGCCGACATCAGCGAGTACGGGCAGCCGCTGGACTACTCACCATGCCTTGAGTGCAAGCTGTGTGTCGCGGCCTGTCCTGTCGGCGCCATCGGTAAAGACGGCCAGTTCGACTTCATGTCCTGCTCGACCCATAACTATCGGGAGTTCATGGGGGGCTTCACTGACTGGGTGCAAACGATCGCGGACAGCTCTGACGCGCATGACTTCCGCTCGAGAGTCACCGACGCCGAAAACGCCTCGATGTGGCAAAGTTTGTCGTTTAAGCCCAATTACAAAGCGGCGTACTGCATTGCGGTGTGTCCGGCCGGTGAAGATGTCATCGAGCCGTATCTCGACGACCGCAAGGCCTTTATGGATCAGGTGTTAAAACCGTTGCAGGACAAGCACGAAACGTTGTACGTGCTGCCTAATTCGCCCGCCAAAGCCTATGCCGAAAAGCGCTTCCCGCACAAACCGTTGAAAATCGTCGACAGCGGAATAACCGGTCGCAGCTAGCCTGCCTCAGTCCTGGGGGCCCTCTGCCGGCGGCCAAGGCGAACCTGGCGACGCGTCACCGGGTTCGGCGTGGTCGCCGCGGGCTAGCGGCACCCACTGCTCGGTCGGTGCGGGCTGCTTCGAGGACGGGAAGTCGCGCAGTTGGCCCGATGGCTTGGCGTCCCACTTGGCGAACGTCAACGGCGTCTGCAGCCAGGCGTGCAACAGGTTGTACGTCGCCTCCAACGAGTCCATGTGGGTGCGTTCCCAGCCGTGGCTGCCGTCCAGCCCGAAGCCGACCAGCGCGGCTCGCGTCCCCGCGCCTGCCTCGATCGCGGCGGCGGCGTCGGATCGGTAATAGCGGAACACATCTCGCGCGAACGGTATGTCCTGCTCCTCGGCGAGCCGGCAGAGCTTGCGGGTGAGGTGGTAGTCGAACGGGCCGTGCAGATCGGCCATCGGGATGGTCACACCGTCCTCGATGGAGTGCTGGCCGGGCGCGCACACCGCGTTGTCCACCGAGACGAGCTCGGCGACGTCGGCGGGCAGGCCGTCGCTGGCCCCGTGGCCTACCTCTTCGGTGATGGTCACCATGATCGTGGTGCGGTGCGGCAGCACGACCTTGTTTTCGGTGAAGTTCTTGGCCAGCGCCAGTGCGACGGCCACGCCTGCCTTGCCGTCGAGGTGACGGGAAACGATGAAGCCGTCGGCGGCCAGTTCGGGGCTGGTGAGAAATGCGACGAAGTCGCCGACCTTCAAGCCGAGGTGGACGAGGTCGTCCCGTGACGAAACCTTGCGGTCGACGCGGACCTCGACGTGCTCCCAGTTCGTGGGCTGGGTATCGATCTCGTCGCCGAACGCGTGTCCGCTGGCCTTGAGCGGCATCACCGTGCCGGTGATGAACTCGTCGGGGTCGTCGCTGAAGATCCGTACGCGCGCGCCGGTGGCGAATCGGGCCGAGAAGGTCCCGACCGGTATCAGCTCGAGGCGGCCATTGTCCTTGAGGCCGCGCACCATGCAGCCGATGGTGTCGGCGTGGACCACCAGTGCGCGGTCGGTGTTCGCCGACTTCCCTGGAAGTTCGGCGGTGAGCGCTCCGCGACGGGTCAGCGAGAATGGCACACCGAGGTCATCGAAGATGTCGCCGATCAGCTGCATCACGCCATCCGTGCGCCCCGATGGGCTCGGGGTCTGCAGCAGCGCGAGCAGCGTGTCGATCATCCAGGCGCGGTCGGCCTCGGCCATCGCCGCGGTCTTGCCCACGGTGTCTCCCTTCAGGCTTGTCCGGAATCGCGTTCAACCTACCGGGCCAGCCTTGATCCGACCGGCCCGGGCTGCCAGGTCCGTGGTGGAAGGAAATATCTGCTACCTATGTCCCCGTCAGCGTTTCGACGCGGTAGCGGCCGGCAGTCCAGGGTGGGGCGCTGGCGGTGGGTGTGATTGTGATGGTGATGCGAGTTTTGCCTGCGGTGAGGAATTCGGGCACGAGGTAGGTGTCATTGAGCCACCGGTGAAAGGTGTTGCTGCGCGGTTGTAACCAGTCGCCGGCAACAACGCCGTCGATGGCAACGCCTGCTGATTGATAGCCGGTTGCTTGATCCGACGTGCGGCGCAGCAGGACGCCGTGATTGTCCGGGCGGATTTGGGCGTCGAAGGTAATCGGTGCTTGAGTGGTGCGGACTAAGCCAGCGATGGTGCGGGTGTCATCACTCCCCTCGTACGTGCTGATCAGCATCTGCTCCGCGGCGTCGGAATCGGTGTACGTATGCATGAGACGACTGACCGGATCGGTGGGGTCGACTTCGTCGCTTGATGCAACGGTGTCGTCCGGCTGGGTATACACGAACGCTGTTGAGCTGTAGTCGGGTTGGACCATGTTGCGCTTGCCGTGCTCAATGCCGAAGCGGATTGCTGAGCGGTAGCCGATGGCGTCGGCGAGCATGAGGCGATAGACCGCGACACAGTAATCGGCACATCCGCCGACCGCCGTCCGTTGATCGGGTTGGCCGGTGAGCGGGTCGCTGAACAGGGTGCCGTTGTTGAAGTACCAGCCGCCCTCGTAGAAGTCCTCGGTGCCGGTGCCGTACCACTGTGGCGACGGGGAACCGTCTGTGTACACGCGTTCGGCTCCCTCGAGAAAGTAAGGGGCGTCGTCGCTGAACGCTGTTTTGGTCCGAGAACCCCTGATGGTGTGGCTGACGCCGACGAATTTGCCGTGACCTTGTTCGTCGGCGAACAACCAGTCCTGACCGAAGGTTGTTGGCCCGGCATGCGAATACGCGGTGAAGTAACCGGCGCGGCCGCTGGCTAGCGCGGTCGCCCACTGGGGATCGGACGCGGTCACGACGTCGGTGTCGATCCCCGCGACTGGATCGGTGGTCGTGTTGAGCAGGGTGACCCGGGTGGTGCGGGCGAAAGGCATTGGCCACCAATCTGATAACGACAACGACCCGCCGGGTTGTGGGGTTGTTGCGAACATCAGCGACCGTACGTCGCTGGTGCCCAGTCCGGCGCCAAAGAATTCGCCAAGTGGCGAGTCGACCATGGTCCGGTCGTCGAACTCGATCCGCAGCCGCAACCCGGTGAGGAGTTGATCCGCCGGGTTGGGCAGCCGCAGGTGCAGCGACGAAATGGTGCCCGGGCCGGTCGATTCCGCGATTGTTGCGGCGCCGCCGGCGGCAAGCTCGACGACCCGATGGTGATGTGCTGCGCTGGGTGCTGGCGGTTTGGGGTCGACGGTGCCTGCGGCGCGCAGGGTGGTGATCACATCAAGCGCGGGATCGGAGGGCGAGAACGTCCTCACGCCTTCGGCGTTCGAAAACTGGCGATAGTCGACGTGGTAGTACTGCAGATTTGTTGCGACGCTGATCCGCATCGACTGTCGGTACGGCATAGGTACCTTGACGTAAACCCCCGCAGGCGACTGCGCAGCGTTGGCCACCAGGGGCCAGACGAATGGCGCACCCAACCCACCATCGACTAACGACTGCAGCGGTGCGTCTACCACGGTGTGTCCATCCAGATCGATGCGGATCGCTCCCATCCGGGTCACGTTGCCGCTGTCGCGGGTGAACCAGATCGAATCAAGCTCGCCGGCGCCGCGATCCTCCGCGATGACACACCCGACACCACCAGATGCCAGACACCCGCCACTGCCGTTTTGGTTTCCGGTGGTGATGTCGAAATCTCCGCCGGTCCGATCGAAGCTCGAGACCTGCAGAGTCTCCGTTTCCGCGCTCAGGTATGGCAACCGATCCAATCGACGGTAGGTATCCCAGCCCACCACCCTTTCGCCGATTCCGTGAACGACCGGCTCAGCAGGCGCTGCGCCCGCGGCAGCAATATTCGCAATTGCCAACAGCAGGAACGCAAACATCGCAGGCAACGCCCGACCAACCAACCAAGGGTTCGCCGCCGCGAGGCATCGGTGCTGGTCAGGGCCAGCGCCATCCGGCCCACGTTTGAGCCCGCCACCTTGCGTGAAACCTAGCCGCATGGACACCAGTACTTTCATCGAACGGCTCAACGAAGATCTGGGCACCGAGTATCAGTCGATTGTCCAGTACATCGCAACGATTAAAGGGCCCGAGTACCACTCGATCACCGAGGAGCTGGCCAATCACCTCGGCCAAGAGCTGCAGCACGCCAAAATCCTCGCTCAGCAGATCGATTTTCTCGGCGGTACGCCGACGGTCAAAGTTCCGGACATCCCCGACGTATCGGATGGAGCGGCAGCGCTCAAAGCCGATGTGGAATTAGAACAGCGTCAACTGGACCGCTACCGGAAGCGCGTGACGGAGGCCAACGAATTGGGGCTGCCGGACGTCGCTGAGGCACTACGGCCGCTGTTGCAGCAGACGCAGGACCATGTGCGGGAACTGCAGGATGCGCTCGACGGCTGAGCCCTCGACGCGCTGAGCGGTTCACTCGCGGCATGTGTCCGGAGCAGGTGGCCCGAACCACGCAGTGAGCGCATCAGCGAGCCCACGGCCGAGTCGGTCACCCACCCAGGCGACATACCCGTCGGGCCGAATCAGCGTTGCGCTCGGCGCTTCTACCGCGCCAAGCACTGGAAGGTTCCATTCGCCAACGTATTTCGCGTCGACCAACCGAACCCGACGAGCCCATGGCGCGATGTCGACGTCGCCGGGCTCGCCGAAGTTGACCAGCAGCGGCCGAGCATCGTGCAGCAGCGCGAAGACCCGCAGCGGGCCGTCGGCGGTGTCCAGGTCGATATCGGGCATGCGGCGGCCGAGCAGCGGGTGTCCCTCACCGAGGTCGTAGTGGATGTCCAAGCCGGACATCATTGCGGCGAATCGGATGCGAGGCTCGTCCATGCTGAGAAGCTCGGAAACGATGTCGCTCAAGGCCTTGAGGCGGTCGTCTGGGCGGAGAAGCGCGGTTTGCGCCATCGTGTTGCGCAGCACGCGGGCAGCGACCGGATGGCGCTCGGCATGGTAGGTATCAAGAAGGCTTTCCGGTGATGTCTGGTTGACGACCTGGGCCAGCTTCCATCCCAGATTCACGGCATCCTGAACACCGATGCCGAGGCCCTGTCCACCCACCGGGGGATGCACGTGTGCGGCGTCGCCGGCCAACAAGATTCGTCGGTCACGGTAGGCCGCGGCATTGCGCGCCATATCGGTAAATCTGGAAATCGAAGTCGGGCTGTGGATCCCGTAATCGGTCCCGTATACGGCGATGAGCGCCTCGCTGAGATCGCGCAGGGTGGGTTCGGTCGTGGGTCCGACGTGCTCTTCGGTGACCATGACCCGTATAGGCCCCCCATCCTCTAACTTGCCGAGCCCATGGACACCCAGAGCGTCGTGGCGGATGCCCCATTCCGGCTCTTCGGCCATCTCGACCTCGGCGATCAGGCTGCTCGTGGTCGGATCCCATCCGGAGAAGTCGATGGCAGCCGCCTTACGGATCAGGCTGCCTCCTCCGTCGCATCCCACGAGATATCCCGCCCGCAGCGACGGGCCGTCAGACAGCTGGACGTCGACGCCGGTGTCGTCCTGCGCGATACCCGTCACCTCGCGTCCGCGATAGATCGGTATCGCCAGCTCGCCGACCCAGTCGGCCAAGAGGCGCTCGATGTGCTTCTGCGGCAGCGCGAGCCCGTAGGGGTGCCGGGTGGGAAAGTCACTGATGTCCAAACGAACTCCGGCAAACCTCGTGACTTGCGCTGTGTACCCCTGCGCGAGGAACCGATCAGCGATTCCACGCTGGTCGAGAACCTCGATGGTGCGTGAATGAAAACCGAGTGCCCGCGAGCCGATCAGCTCCTGGTTCGGGCGCCGCTCGACAATGGCAACGTCGACTCCCGCCAATGCCAGCTCGCACCCGAGCATCAGCCCCGTCGGGCCCGCTCCGGCAACCACCACCGCATGGTCATATTTCGGTTCGGCAGGCATCTTCCCCAACCCCCAATTCATGCCAGTTTTGGCTTCGGCCAGCGATTTTGCGGCGACGACCCGGGTCTTGCCGCAAGCCCCCGGGTGCGCTATAAATTGAGAGTGGGACGGAGCAGCTACTCTCCGTTCCTTTTTTGTCGGCGCCGGACGGCCGTGTCGTGATCGCCTTCGTGTGCGCCATGCCCAGAGAGTTGCGGCCGTTGCGACGACGGCTTCGGCTTCGTAAGACCGGCGCAGGCTACGTCGGCCGGATCGGCGACCGGGCGGTGATCGCGGTGGTGACCGGGGTCGGCACCGCCCGCGCGCACGCCGCGACGGAGCAACTGCTTGACGGGGCCGACGTTGAGTGGGTGATCGTCGTCGGCATCGCCGGCACCATCGACGACACGGCGCCCATCGGGACGCTGGTGTTGCCCGCGCTCGTCGTCGACGGCGCGGACGCCTCCGAACACCGGCCCACGCCGCTTCACATCGGCGACACCCGCGGGACGTTGTGGACTGCCGATGAGTTGATCGTTGAGCCGGCGGTCCACGCCGACCTGCGGTCGCGCGGTGTCGTGGCTCTGGACATGGAGACGGCCGCGGTCGCGAAGGTGTGCGAGCAGCGCGGTGTCGCGTGGTCCGTGGTGCGGGCAATCAGCGACCGGGCCAGCGTGGACGCCGAGATCGCGGGCCTCATCCACCCGGATGGCACGGTGAACCTGGCGGCCGTGGCCGGCTTCCTGGTCCGGCGCCCCGGCGCTCTCCCCCGCCTGATCCGGCTCGGCAGACGACGCCACGCTGGCGACCAGGAGGGCGGCCGAGGCCGCGATCATCGCGGTTGGCTGAAAAGTCTTGACTGATTCCAGATAAGAGCGGCATATTGAGTTCGTGTCGTCAACGTCGACGGATTACTCGGCACAGCTGCGGATGGCCGATCTGCGTGTGACCCGGCCCAGGGTCGCCGTGTTGGAAGCGGTCCACGCTCATCCGCATGCTGACACCGAGACGATCCTGTCGGCGGTGCGGACCGGACTTCCCGATGTCTCCCGCCAGGCCGTGTACGACGTTCTCAACGCGCTGACCGCCGTGGGTCTGGTTCGGCGGATCCAGCCATTGGGCATGGTCGCCCGCTATGAATCGCGGGTCGGCGACAACCACCATCACGTCGTATGCCGATCCTGCGGCGATCATCGCCGACGTCGACTGTGCAGTCGGTGAGGCGCCGTGCCTGACCCCGTCGGATGACGACAACGTGCTGGATGGTTTCGTTCTCGACGAGGCCGAAGTCATCTACTGGGGTCTATGCCCCGACTGCTCGACGGCAAATTCCGGATCACAGCCGTGATCACAGCTCAATTCACCTAACCCTGAAAGGAATGCTGTGTCATCCGATACAACCCATAATGGCAGCGAAAGCGAAAACCCGGTGATCGACTCGCCCACGCCGAAGGCGGGTGCTCCCCTGACGAATCAGGACTGGTGGCCCAACCAGGTCGACGTGTCGAAGCTGCACCCGCAGCTCGCCCCAGGCCAACCCGCTCGGCGAGGACTTCGACTACGCCGACGGAGTTCGCCAAGCTCGACGTCGAGGCGCTCAAGGCTGACGTGATCTCGGTGATGACCACCTCGCAGGACTGGTGGCCCGCCGACTACGGCCACTACGGCGGCCTGTTCATCCGGATGAGCTGGCACGCCGCGGGTACCTACCGCATTCACGACGGCCGCGGCGGCGGCGGCCAGGGCGCCCAGCGCTTCGCCCCGATAAACAGCTGGCCGGACAACGTGAGCCTGGACAAAGCCCGCCGGCTGCTGTGGCCGGTCAAGCAGAAGTACGGCAACAAGATCTCCTGGGCGGACCTGATCATCTTCGCCGGCAACGCGCCCTGGAGTCGATGGGGTTCAAGACCTTCGGCTTCGCCTTCGGCCGCCCAGACATCTGGGAGCCCGAAGAGATTCTCTTCGGCGAAGAGGGCGACTGGCTGGGCACCAACAAGCGCTACTCCGGCAAGCGCGACCTCGCGGAGCCCTACGGTGCGACCACCATGGGTCTGATCTATGTGAATCCCGAAGGCCCCGAAGGCAAGCCGGATCCAGTCGCCGCGGCAGTAGACATCCGTGAGACGTTCGCCCGGATGGCAATGAACGACGAAGAGACCGCCGCACTCATCGTCGGCGGCCACAGCTTCGGCAAGACCCACGGCGCCGGCGACGGCGATCTGGTCGGCCCCGAGCCGGAGGCCGCCCCGATCGAACAACAGGGGCTGGGCTGGAAGAGCTCCTACGGCACCGGCAAAGGCAAGGACGCCATCACCAGCGGCCTGGAGGTGGTCTGGACCAGCGACCCCGACCAAGTGGGGCAACGGATTCCTGCAGAGCCTCTACGGCTACGAGTGGGAGCTGACCAAGAGCCCTGCCGGAGCCTGGCAGTTCGTGGCGAAGGACGGCGCCGGCGCGGGCACCATCCCCGACCCGTTCGGCGGGCCGGGTCGCGCCCCGACGATGCTGGTCACCGACATCTCGTTGCGGGAGGACCCGATCTACCGCGAGATCACCCGGCGCTGGCTGGACCACCCCGAGGAGCTGGCCGAGGCGTTCGCCAAGGCGTGGTACAAGCTGTTGCACCGCGACATGGGACCGATATCGCGCTACCTCGGGCCGTGGATTCCGAGCCGCAGCTGTGGCAGGACCCGGTTCCGGCCGTCGACCACGAGCTGGTCGACGACGAAAGACGTTGCGGCGCTGAAGAGCAAGGTGCTCGACTCCGGTCTGTCGGTTCCCCAGCTGGTCAAGACGGCTTGGTCGGCGGCGGCGAGCTACCGCAACACCGACAAGCGCGGTGGCGCGAACGGCGGACGGCTTCGCCTTGAGCCGCAAAAGAACTGGGAGGTCAACGAGCCCTCCGAGCTGGACAAGGTGCTGCCGGTGCTGGAAAAGATCCAGCAGGACTTCAACGGCTCGGCCTCTGGTGGGAAGAAGATCTCGCTGGCCGACCTGATCGTGTTGGCCGGGTCCGCGGCGGTCGAGAAGGCGGCCAAGGACGCCGGGCACGAGGTCTCGGTGCATTTCGCGCCGGGTCGCACCGACGCCTCGCAGGAGAACACCGACGTGGAGTCGTTCGCGGTGCTCGAACCGCGGGCCGACGGCTTCCGCAACTATGCGCGGGCGGGCGAGAAGGCGCCGTTGGAGCAGCTGCTGGTCGAGCGGGCCTACCTACTGGGTGTGACCGCTCCGGAGCTGACCGTGCTCGTCGGCGGGCTGCGTGCTCTCGGCGCCAACCACGGCGGCAGCAAGCACGGCGTGTTCACCGACAAGCCGGGCGTGTTGACCAACGACTTCTTCGTCAACCTGCTCGACATGAGCACCGAATGGAAGGCGTCGGAGACCGCGGAGAACGTCTACGAGGGCCACGACCGGGCCTCGGGCGCTCTGAAGTGGACCGCGACCGCGAATGACCTTGTGTTCGGGTCGAACTCGGTGCTGCGCGCGGTGGCCGAGGTGTACGCACAAGACGACTCCAAGGGCAAGTTCGTGGAGGACTTCGTCGCCGCGTGGGTCAAGGTCATGAACAACGACCGGTTCGACCTCAAGTAACAGCCGGGCTGGATTCGTCCGACACAACACTGCACCCCGCGAGCAACCGGCTCGCGGGGTGCAGTGCAAAAGCTACTCTGGCGGGCATGGCCATTGAGTCCACCATGCTCGCTCTGGGAACCACCGTCGCCGCACTTCACGCTGCCCGAGCCGGCGACCGGTGCCACGATCAGCCTCGACGACCTTGCGGGTCCGGCGCTTGTCGTCACCTTCATCTGCAACCACTGCCCGTACGTCAAACACGTCGCGGCAGGGCTCGCCGCACTCGGTCGCGATCTCGCCGACCAGGGCGTCGCGATGGTCGCCATCTCCAGCAATGACGTGATCACCTACCCGCAGGACGGACCCGACCAGATGGCTGCCGAAGCCCGTCGAAACGGCTGGACGTTTCCCTACCTCTACGACGAAACCCAGGACATCGCCCGCGCCTTCTCCGCGGCCTGCACGCCCGACACGTTCGTCTTTGACGGCGAGCGTCGACTCGTCTACCGCGGTCAGCTTGACAACTCCCGCCCGGGGAACGATCTGCCGGTGACGGCTGCCGACGTCCGGGCGGCGGTCGATGCCGTGCTCGCGGGGCGGCCGGTGGAGGCCGACCAACGACCGTCGATCGGATGCGGCATCAAGTGGCGTTGACCCTCGACCTCCGCTGATTACGGAAGCGGGTCGATGATGCTGCGGAACCTCGCCGCGGGGTAGACGGACGCGCCCGCGCTTCGGACCCGGTCGGCCAACGTAGCGTCCGACGTCACGACGTTGATCTCGTCAGGACGATCATCGGCGCGGACCAGCCGGACAATTTCGTCATCAGCCGAATTCGCTGCCGCCTTGGGTGCGTGCTGGATCAAGATCGCAGACGAATGAATCGGCGGCGACGTGGGTTGCTCGAAAACCACGGTCACGCGATGGGCGTCTGCGCAAGACCACCGCTCGAGCTGTTCGACGAGCCGGACTCTCGCGCCATGACGGTTCTTCCACCAGCCATCCGGGCGAGTCCCGATGACATTCATCGCGTCGACGATCCACCGCACAATGCCGACGGTACCGATGCACACCGGTGGCAGTATGAAAGCGTGGATTCGCAGGCGCGGAACAACGTGAGGATCGCCGGAGTCGAGGACGGCCCCACGATCATGCTGGCGCACGGCTTCGGGTGTGACCAGAATCTGTGGCGCCCGGTTGAAGCCCGACTTGCGTCGAGCTTCCGGTTGATTTTGTTCGACCATGTCGGCTGCGGTGCATCGGATCCCTCGGCCTGGAACCCCCGACGATATGAGTCGTTACAGGGATATGCCGACGATATCCTCGGCATCGTTCGCGAGCTTGATTTGCACGACGTGATATTCGTAGGCCACTCGGTAGCCGCGATGATGGGAGTGCTCGCAGTCTCGACTGACCCCAGCCGCTTCGCCAGATTGGTCCTCCTTACCCCTTCCCCGTGCTACATCGACCACGGCGACTATCGCGGTGGCTTCTCTCGCGGCGACATCGATGAGCTTTTGGACTCACTTGAGAGCAACTACCTTGGGTGGTCGCGATCGATGGCGCCGGTGATCATGGGAGCGCCGGATCAACCTGAGCTCGCCGACGAGCTCACTGATAGCTTCTGCCGCACCGACCCGGCTTGCGCGCGGGTATTCGCGCGCACCACTTTCCTGTCCGACAATCGGGCTGATCTTGCACGAGTAGCGTTGTCTACGTTGGTGATTGAATCCGCACACGACGCGTTGGCGCCTCGCGGGGTTGGCGCATACGTGCAGCAACAAATCGACGGCTGCGAACTGGTAACGCTCGACACCACCGGGCATTGCCCCCAGCTCAGCGCGCCGGACGTCACCGCGCAGGCGATCGCGGCGTTCGCCGGCGCGACGTGACACCAGAGCAGGAGTGGGTGTCAGCGCCGCGACTCGAAGGTCTCGACGAAAGCATTGAGGATCTGTACGAGAATGCGCCCTGCGGCTACATTGTGGCTCGGCCCGACCGGCACATCATCAGGGTGAACGCCACGCTCTCGGCGTGGCTTGGCTACGAGCGAAACACGTTGACCGACAAACCTTTCACTGACGTGCTGGCCGTAGGCAGCCGCATACACTACGAAACCCATTTCGCTCCGCTGCTGCAACTGCAGGGCCATCTTGCGGGCATTACCGTGGAACTGCTGACCGCGGAAGGTGCACGGCTTCCCGTGTTCCTCACCGCCAACGTCAAATCCGATACTGACGGCCGACCAATCCTGCTACGCATCACGATTCAAGATGCGCGGGACCGACGATCATACGAGCGAGAGCTCCTCGACGAGCGACAGCGAGTCGAACGTGAACGCGCGCGGGTGCAGCTGTTCGCGCGGACCCTGCAACGCTCTCTGCTGCCGCCGTCGCTTTCACCTCCCGAGGGCTTGGATGCATCCGCCTGCTACCACACCGCCTCCGCTGACGACGTCGGAGGAGATTTCTACGATCTGTTCCCGCTCTCACATGACAAGTGGGCCTTCTTTATTGGCGACGTGAGCGGCAAGGGCGCCGGCGCTGCCGCGATAACCTCATTGACCCGCTACACGCTGAGAGCAGCCGCGGTCTTCGACGCCGACCCTGTGGCGGTGTTGCAGAACTTGCACGCTGTCTTGAGCCCTGAGTTTCGCGACACCGTAAATCAATTCGCCACAGTCATTTTCGGAGTTCTCACTCCACACGACGGCAAATTCGACGTCCAACTCGCAAGCGCTGGGCATCTTCCTCCGATAGTACTTGGCGCCAACGGCGAGGCGCGTTACGCGGACACAATCGGAGGCCACCCGGTCGGAATCCCCATGAAGCCGAAATTCATTGCTGCCCGAATTCGACTTGGGCCGGGCGACACGCTGGTTCTCTACACGGACGGGTTGACCGAGGCGCGAACAGGCAACGGCACAGAGCGCTACGACGACCACGGAGCATTGCTGAAGTTCGCTACTGCATACGCGCCGACCACCGCGTCGGCGATCGTCGCAGCGATTCAGTGGCTACTGGACGGCTTCGGCTCAGGTGTGGAGGATGACGCCGCCGTGTTGGCCCTGAGGCGTACCTGCGGTAGGCGGCTACCCGTCTAACTGACCGGAGATGCCACCTTCGATGCTGGCCTGAGTCCTGGGCGGCAACACGATCAGTCCGTCGAGTTCCCTGCGTGCCAGGTCGTACCCACTTTGGCGTTCTTGCGGAGTCGCAGCGGAGTCGGACGCCACGCGCAAAAGACTCTGAGCGCGTGCGATGCGTTGCCGCCCGGCTGGTGAAAAATCGCTACGGCGCCTGCGTTGGGCTTCCGCCTCAGCGATATTGAACGCTGTCACATACTCCTCAACCGCAGTCAGGTACTGCGCCGCAGCGTCTCGGTCATCGAGAAGATCTTCGGCCTTGCCGGGTCGGAGGAAGTCTGCTCGAAGCTTGGCCTTGTGGAAGCCGATCGTGAGGGGATTACTCATGTCGGTCATCAGCGGGAAGTCGAGTAGCTTCGCGTAGTCGAGCTCGTAGTCAAGCCAGCGGGTGTCTGTTCGGTCGTGCTCCTGCACCACGCGGGTGAGCGACCGCCATTGTGCGGCGTGATTGCCCGCGGTTCCCGTCCGGTCGGGATCCCGGGATCGCTCACTCGACTGCTTGCCTGCCGAGAACGCCCTGATCGCAGCGATGGTCAACCCTGCGAGCGGCGCGATGACGAGGAGAAGCTCGACCAACCGGAACAGCAATCCCACCTCACCAGGATGCCACCGCGGAGCACGCTAGACTCGACGCCGCCGAGTTCCCCGAGTGAGGATCCGCCGATGAAATTTGTGCTGGTCGCCTGACATGCGAGGCGGGTACTCAGCGATCGAGATCCCACTGCCCGAAATCGGTCGCGAGGACCTCGTCGACGTCCACGTGGATGCCGCCAAGAAGCGGACCCGGGTTCGACGGGCTATTGACCACCTCTTGATACAGCACCGCCGTGGGCTCGCGCTGTCCATGCGACCAGGTCTTAGTCTGCCATGCCCATCGGTGCCCCGCGGTGGTGGAGTGGCCGATCACGCCGTCGCTGATCGACCAGAGGCACGCCTGAGAATGCCCGTAAATGCCGGTACGCTCCGCACCCAGCACCGAGTTGATCCCGCGAAACCAGTTGACAGCGAGGCTATTCCAAATGCTGAAGTTGATGTCGTCATCGACGCTGAAAAAAATGGGGGCGGAAGTGCTGCCTCCGGCCGCGGCGTGGAGTCGCAGTGCAGTGTGGGCGTCCGCCACGCCACCGTCGAACCCGCGGGTGAAGTCCGACGGCGCGGATCCGCCCGGTTTGCCGTACTGGTAGTTGCTGACGACATGCAGACCCGCGGCCCGTAGCGCGTCCGCGTACTCGCGTGTGAGCGGTTTCGCCTCGAAGTTCGCGCCCGGCCGCGACTCGGACACGTAGTTGACCACCCCGGCATACCCTGCGGATGTGATCTGGTCCGGCGGGATTCTCCGCTCTGCGAAATCGATCAACCTCAGGTTGTCGGCCGACGCGCTGTGGCTGTCGAGCAGCGCACCCAGCGGCGCCAGACTCAGCAGAACCGCAGCCGAACCACATTTGATGAGTTCACGCCGTGAAACAGAGAGCTGTTCGGACGAGTCGACCATTGATCAAGCTCAGTGGGTCAGCAGGGCAGCTGCACCCCAGGCTGCTCGTCTGCCCGGGTGCCGTGGATTGGGCTGCGGCAGCCAGGCGACCGGCCGCATGAATGTCGGCAACCGGCGGAATCGGTTGGCGGCCGTGAGCAGCGACTCGGCTTCCAGCACCCGCCAGCCCCGGTCTTCGAAGTAGGCCAAACCGTTGTCGGGTGCGAACTTGAACGGTGCGTTTTGCAGCAAGCCGGCCATCTTCTTGTTCATCAGCCTCTTCAGGCCCGGAAAGGCGAAGTCGAGCATCCACCAAACCACCTCGGGGCGCTTGATCGTCTCCGAAAGCGCCGTCACATCACGGTCTTCCAGGTACATCAACAGGCCCTCGGTCAACACCAGCGCCTTGGTGGCGCCGTCCAATGCTTCGGTGAAGAACGCGTCGCGAGCCCGCGGATCGGCCAGGTCGACGGCCGTCCGGGTCAACCGGCACCGCGGCGTCTGATCGGCAAGAAGCTGCGTCTTCTCCGCAAGCAGCAGCGGCAGGTCCGCCTCAATCCAAGGGAGATCAGACGGAAGGTTCAATCGATATGGTCGGGTGTCCAAGCCGGCGGCCAGGTTCAATACCCGGTCACAGCCGTCGGCGATCGCTTCGGTGATGGCGTCGTCGATGATCTTGGTCCGCGCGATCAGCCACCAGCCGTTGCGGCTCGACACCGGAGCGCTGGCGACGATGGCGCGACCTTGCTCACCGGCGAGGCGCTCGGCGAGCGGATCGCTGAACAGCGCGTCGGCACGTGCTGATTCGGTTGCCCGGTATAACGCCGTCCACCGGGCCGTGTCGGAAACGTGCGTGATCAAGTGCCCGGCGTCTGACATACGTTGCGTTATAGCACTCACGGGTCAGCGATCGCGATCCGGCTGCTGGTGGTATGGGGGTTGGGTCGTGTAGAAGAGTCTGATGGACGATCCGGCCGCCAAGTCATTCGATGCGTCCATGCTGCGCGAGGCGATGGCCCGGCGGTTGTATCGCCGAGCGGTGGTCAACGCGCAGATCACGGTGCCCGCCGTACCCAGCATGATCGATGAGTACGTCACGATGTGCGCCAACGTCTTTGCCGTCGCGGGTGTCCGGTACACGGCCGAGCAATCCGCACAGCTGAAGGCGGTGCTGGCGGCCGAGTTGGACAAGGCCTACACGGCTTCCTCGCGTTCGAACATCGTGATCTCGTTTCACGCTCCGTTCGGCATCACGATGAATTACCGGGTGGCAACCGAATCCGTGACGATCGCGGGCCACTACGACGGCTGGGTCAGCACCCGCGAAGGGCCGCTGTTCGGCACCGCACCGGACGCTCGGGTGTGGGCTCTGGCCGGCCAAGCGGCCGATCCCCGGACCTATCCGGTGCTCGACGTCGGCGCGGGAACCGGGCGCAACGCCTTGGCCCTGGCGCGGCGCGGCCACCCGGTGGACGCGGTGGAGATGAGTCCGAAGTTCGCCGACATCATGCGCGCCGAGGCCCAACACGAATCTCTTGCGGTCCGCGTGATGAACGGCGACGTCTTCGAGACGATGGAGGGGGTGCGCCGTGACTATCAGCTGATCGTGCTTGCCGAGGTGGTGCCCGACTTTCGGACCACAGGCGAGTTGCGTGGAGTCTTCGAACTCGCCGCCGATTGCCTGGCGCCGGGCGGACAGCTGGTGTTCAACGCGTTTCTGGCGCGGGAGGGCTACCTCCCCGACGACGTGGCGCGTGAACTCGGGCAGCAGTGCAACACCATGATCTTCACCCGCGACGAATTGGCGACTGCGGCGTCGCAGTTGCCCGTTGACCTCGTCAGTGACGACTCGGCCTACGACTACGAGAAAGCGCACCTGCCCGACGGCGCCTGGCCGCCCACCGGTTGGTACGACGGGTGGGCCAGCGGCCTGGACGTGTTCGATCTCGAGCGTGAGACGTCCCCGATTGAATTGCGCTGGCTCGTTTATCAGAAGGCGTAGTGTCCGATAGCCATGGCCGATGCGATCCGCTTCGTCGAAGCAAACGGGCTGAAGTTCGCCTATCTCGAGGAAGGCTCCGGGCCTCTTGTGCTGATGCTGCATGGGTTCCCGGACACCGCGCACACCTGGGACGATCTTCGTCCCCGCATCGCCGCCAAGGGATATCGCGCGGTCAGCCCATTCACGCGCGGATACCACCCCACGGCGATCCCCGATCGTGACGCAGACCAAGAGACGTTGGCGCGCGATGCCCTTGCGTTGATCGAAGCGCTCGGCGCCAGTGAGGCCGTCATCATCGGCCACGATTTCGGAGCTGCGGCCGCGTACGGCGCCGCGGCGCTCGGCCCCGATCGAGTGAAGAAGCTGTTCGCTGCTCGCCATCCCCCACCCGGCGACGCTCAGGCCGTCGCTGAAACAGCTCTGGGGCGCCCGCCACTTTGCGGTGTACAAGCTACCGGGTGCGGCGAACCGCTTCGCGCGCAACGACTTCGCGGCGTTGCCCGCGATCTGCAAGCGATGGTCGCCGGACTGGAGCCCCGATCCGAGAGAATTCGACCCGGTCCGCGCGAGCTTCTCGAACCGCGCGAGCTTGAACGCGGCGTTTGGCTACTACCGAACGCTCTCGCCGGTACCGTCTGCATCGCTGAAGGCGCGAATCACCGTGCCCACGGTCGTGTTTGCGGGGCTCGGTGACCCCGTCGCGAAGCCCTCGGATTACCGGCATGCCGCCCGGATGTTCGACGGTGATTACATCGTCGAAGAGGTCGACGGCGGGCATTTCATGCACCGGGAGCACCCCGATACGTTCGCGGAGCGACTCCTGGCTCATCTGTGATCGGCACGCCACCGCGGCCGGCTGCTATCGTGCTGTGCTTATGCCCGAGATGGATCGCCGCACCATGATGTTGATGACGGGCGTCGGCGTGCTGGCAGCCGTGGCCCCCGTCCCGCAGGCCCGGGCATATCCGCGCCTACCTGCCGCGCCGCCCGGCAGCTACATCTTCCACGACGAGTTCGATGGTCCGTCCGGCGCAGCGCCGGATCCGGCGAAGTGGGCGGTGGCGAAAGCTCGTGAGCAGATCAAAGATCCGACGTATTGGGAGCTACCGGAGCACATTGGGCAATACCGCGACGATCGCCGCAACGTTTTCCTCGACGGCAATTCCAACCTCGTCCTGCGCGCCGCGAAAGACGGTCCGACCTTCTACAGCGGCAAGATCCAAGGTCTCTGGCGGGGCGGTGTTGGCCATACCTGGGAAACGCGGATCAAGCTCGATTGCCTGACCGCGGGCAGCTGGCCCGCCTACTGGCTGGGAAATGAGGACCAGGGCGAGATCGACGTCGTCGAGTGGTACGGCAATGGCAGCTGGCCGTCGGCGACCACCGTGCACGCGAAGGCAAACGGCGGTGAATGGAAAACCCAGAACATCGCGCTGGACAGCGGCTGGCATACGTGGCGGTGTCAATGGGACGCGGCCGGCATGCGCTTCTGGAAAGACTACGTCGACGGCGCCCAACCGTATTTAGACGTTCCTGCGGACTCGCTGCCGGATTGGCCGTTCAATGGCCCCGGCTACACCGTTTACCCGGTCTTCAATCTCGCGGTTGCCGGCTCCGGTGGCGGTGATCCCGGTGCGGGCACCTATCCCGCGCAGATGCTCGTCGACTGGATACGCGTCTGGTAAGGCACGAACCCGCCTAGCGCCACCTCAGCCGACCTAGCCGTCACTCCCCCGACGTACGCACAAACGGACTGAACCTGCGCAATGCAGGTTCAGTCCGTTAGCTCAAAGTGCGGTCAGTAGTTGTTACAGGTTGCAGCGAGTTGGCCGATCAGGCCGATGTACTGCGACGCCCCAGCCATGCCCTGCGCCTGCTGGGCCATCTGGGCGCGCTGATCGGGCGGCGAGGCGAGAAATGATTGCAACCAGCCCTGTGCCATCTTCGAATTGTTGAACTTCGCTGCGGCGGCCGGTGACTGCGCATTCAGCGCCGCCACGACCTGCGGATAACTGCAGGTGGTGTTGATTGCCAGCCCCAGGTCGGGGTCTGCGGATGCGATCCCGGCGCCGACGAGCAACGACAGCGCCAGACCACCAGTTGCAGCAGCAAGTCTGCTCAACGAACGCGTGACCATATGTGGAATACCTTCCGAGTATGAACCGCCGAACCTCGACGTAGAGAGCCCCAGTTTACCGGAAGGAATCGGGGCGCGGATCGCTCGAAGATCCGGCCCGGTTGGTCGAAGACGGACACGGTCACTCCCGGGACGTCGTATAACAGGTACTTTCTGGCTATGGCCGAGGGCCCGGTTCGCAACCAGGCGGTGGACTTTTACCGCGTGTCGGGGGTGGTCCTGATCGTGCTGGGCCATTGGCTGGCCGGATCGGTGACCTATCACGACGGGCATTTTGGTCGGCAAAACCCGCTCGTGGACCTGCCCTGGACTCAGTGGCTGACGTGGCCCTTCCAGGCCGTGCCGACATTCTTTCTGGTCGCCGGTTACGCCGCTGCGGTCTCCTGGACCCATCGGCGCGCCGCCGAGGGTGTGTCGCGCCAGACCTGGCTGCGACACCGGCTCGCCCGGGTATTGGGACCGTCGACGGTGTACGTCGTGCTGGTGTCGGCAGTTGTGCTGGCGTTGGACGCCTGCCGGGTGGCGGGTTCGACTCTGGAATATGCCGGTTGGGCGGTGGCGATGCACCTGTGGTTCCTCGCCGTATATCTGGTGGTCGTTTCGCTGACGCCGATTGCGATTGCCGCACAACGCCGTTGGGGACTTCTGGTGCCTGCGGTGCTGGCAGTGGGCGTCGGCACGGTCGACGCCGCATCGCTGGCCGGCCATGTCCCTCATCTGAGCTGGCTGAATTACCTGTTCTGCTGGATGGTGCTGTATCAGCTCGGAATCGCCTGGCGCAACGGGTTATTAGCGGGGCCCAGACCCGTGCTGCTGGCTGCCGGCTCGGCGGTCACACTGGCGCTGCTGATCTGGCTGGGGCCCTATCCGGTCAGCATGATCGGCGTTCCGGGTCAAGCCCTGCAGAACAGCGATCCGCCTTCGGTAGCGATGCTGGCATTCGGCTGCGCGCAGGCCGGACTGGTGATGACCCTTGCACCCGCGCTCAATCGCGCGCTGCGCGCCGGTTTGGTCCAGCGCGTGCTGGCACGAGCCAACAGCAACGTGATGGCTCTGTACCTGTGGCACATGGTTCCTGTCGTGATAGTGGCGATCGTCGGCTACCCGGCCGGGCTGTTGCCGCAACCGGTCGAGGGCACGGCCCAGTGGTGGCTCGCCCGGTTGGAATGGTTGGTCGTCCTCAGCCTCGTGACAGCGGTCGAGCTGCTGCTGTTGTGGTGGGGCCGGCGCTTTTTCGCGGCGCCGCTCCCCACGCTCACTACGCGTAGCGCTCGCTGGGCCGAACCGATCATGCTGGCCGGTGCTTTCATGGCGGCGCGTGGCCTGTCGTCCGTCGCCGCGGGAGGCTTCGCTCCGTACGGGCACTTTCCATGGCTGACCGCAGTGATCTTCGCCGTCGGCGTCCTGCTGGTGGCGCTTAGCCCCGCGGAGGTCAGCGCGCGTCCGCTTGTCGTCTGACGGGTCGCAACCATACCGACCGCTGGTCTTGTATACCGACCACTGGTCGGTATACGCTGTCTGGCGAACCTGGAGGTAGCAATGAGCACATCAGCGCAGGCACAGATCCGCACACGTGCGTTCGCCCGCGCGTTGGGGCCGTTCTTCACAATCGTGCCGACCACGGTTGCGGTGCGCGGCTCGTACATGCGGACACTGTTTACCGAATTCAAGGTAAACCCCATGTGGCCGTGGCTGTTTGGCGCGATTCTGCTCTTTTCGGGCCTGATGATCATCGCGTTCCACCAGTATTGGCGCAGCCCCGCGGCGATCATCGTGTCGGTCCTGGGCTGGTTTCTCGCGATACGTGGCGTGCTGCTGCTCACCGTGCCCGCGGCTTACAACGCTGCCGGCAACGCGGTCTACAGTTCCGGGGCAACCGCCGCGATCTGGGTGGTGTTCATCTGCCTAGCTTCGGCCGGTCTGTACCTGACCTACGTTGGCTGGAAGCCGGACGCTGTTGCCGCGGGTAGTTAAGCATCCCGACGTCCGCAGGGCGGAGTTGCTGGACCGGGCGATCGGCCTGTTTCTGCGGCACGGGTACGACAACGTCAGCCTGAACGAGCTGATCGCTGATGCCGGGGTCTCCAAAGGCGCGTTCTACCACTGGTTTCCATCGAAAGACGCGCTGATAGCGGCGTTGGCCGAGCGTAGCGCCCGCAGCGCATTCGCCGGAGTCGAGGATGCTCTGTCGATGTGCAGCGGTGACGCGCTGGAACGGCTCAACGCGGTGTTAACGGCCGGTTTTGACACCAACATGAAAATGGGCGGACCGGACCAGCTGGCCGCGATGGTGTCGCTATTGCGTCCCGCGAATGCCCATATTTACGGACAAATCCTCGCCGTTGAGCAAGCGCTCTACCGACCCATGCTGACCCGGCTGATTTCGGAGGGGGTCACCGACGGCGCCTTCGACACGTTCGACCCCGAAGGCGTCGCCGACATGATCTACGGCCTCGCCGCACGCACCAGCTCGAACATCCTTGAAGTGTTGGATGCTATCGACGAGGTCGCCCGGGATCACGCAATCGACGCTCTGACAACCAGATTCAGGTTGCACGGGCTTGCCATCGACCGCATCCTTGGACTACCGGACGAGAGCATCGCCACACTGACCCGGGCCCAGGTCGAAGCCATGGTCGCCACCCTGCCGCGCAGCTTCCGATGAAATCGACAGCTGCGTTCCTCCCGAGTTAGGCCGATGAACTCAGCGCGGCCAGCGCCGCATCGTAATTCGGCTCCTGGGCGATCTCTGGCACCAACTCCGAGTACGCGACGTTGCCGTCGGCGCCGATCACCACAACGGCCCGGGCAAGCAGCCCGGCGAAGGGACCGTCGGCGATGGTGACGCCGTAATCCTGACCGAAGCTGTCACGGAACGCTGATGCGCTCTGCACATTCTCGATGCCCTCGGCGCCGCAGAAGCGCGCCTGAGCGAACGGCAGATCGTTGGACACATTGATCACGGAGAGACCGCCGGCGGCGGCGCGTTCGTTGAAGGTGCGCACACTGGTCGCGCAGACCGGTGTGTCCACCGACGGAAAGATGTTCAGCAGCACGGGCTTACCGTGTAACTGCTCGCTGTTGACCGTGCCCAGATCCGATCCGGTCAAATTGAAGGCGGGGGCCGCAGCTCCGACAGCCGGTAGCTCACCGACGGTGTTGATCGGGTTTCCACGCATAGTTATCTGTGCCATGCGCACAGTCTGCCAAGCTCCGCCGACCGGTCGTGGGTCGGGGCCAGGTTGTTCTGCCGGCTGCTCTGGGTTGTGAGGCGCCGCGCCGTCCAGGCTGCAGGCCGCCGCGTCCGCTCTATATATTGTCTGACTGTGCCCGAGATGAATCGACGCAACGTCATGTTGACGTTTGGGATCGGCGCCCTCGCCGCCGCGATCCCCACGCCGAAGGCCCGCGCCTACCCGTCGCGCCCGGTACCACCGCCCACCGCGCCGGCGCCAGGGGCGCAGACCGGCGGCTTCCTTTTCCATGACGAGTTCGACGGCCCGGCCGGCTCGGCACCCGATCCGTCGAAGTGGGCGGTGTCGTCAAACCGAACGCCGATCAAAAACCCGGTGGGATTCGACAGACCCGAGTTTTGGGGGCAGTACCGCAACAGCCGGGAAAACGTGTTCCTCGACGGCAACTCCAACCTCGTGCTGCGCGCCGCGAAAGACGGCGACACGTACTTCGGCGGCCTGGTCAGCGGAAACTGGCGGGGCGGCATCGGCACCACCTGGGAAGCCCGGATCAAACTCAACTGCCTCACCGGCGGTTCCTGGCCGGCGTGGTGGTTGTCCAACGACTTTCCCGGCCGCGAGGGTGAAGTCGACCTGCTCGAGTGGTACGGCAACGGCGAGTGGCCTGCGGGAACCACCGTCCACGCCGATCCTTTCGGCACGGCATTCGAGACCCAACCGATTCGCGTGGACGGCGGGTGGCACACCTGGCGCGTGACGTGGAACCAGGGCGGGTTCTACTTCTGGGAAGACTACGTAGACGGCAAGGAGCCGTACTTCAGCGTTCCCTCGACTGGCATCGAAGACCTCAACGACCCCATCCGCAAATGGCCGTTCAACGACCCGGACTACAACCTGTTCCCGATGTTGAACCTCGCGGTTGGCGGTTCCGGCGGCGGCGACCCGGCGTCGGGCAGCTATCCCGCGGACATGCTGATCGACTGGGTGCGCGTCTTCTGACCTTCCACGTCTGACCTGCCGCGTTACACCTTGCTAGCGCCGCGACTGGCGCACTTTGTACGTTGACGGCCACGACTGCCGGGTGTCGTCGCCCACCAGCGGTGTGCCCATGCTTCCGACTTTGACGGCGTAAGCCTCCTGGCCCGCGCCGACCTCGCGATTGGCGTGCTCCTGGGCCAGGTAGTAGAGCTCGTCGATGGTGGCTTCGCCGTAGGCGACGAACGTGGTCTTACGGACGATGTCCCCGGCGCCGGCGATCATCCGTTCCGGCAAAACCTTGGTCGCGAGCGCTCCCAGGCCCAGCAGCGAGAACGGGACGACCCAGTAGCCGATGTATGCCAGGGGTGTCCTGGCATCGAGGATCGACGCGTCAGGCCTCACGATCGGCGGAATCGACGACGACACCGTCATGCCCCCGAAGACGACGACCCAGACCCAGGTCAGCCTCTTCGTGATCTGGCCGAACACATCGCTTTCCACCACTCCCGGGGGTTGCTCCGCCGCAGCGAACTCGTGCACGAACGACTTGCCGGTCAGCAAGCCGATCACGGCTACCAGCAAGATCCCCGCGATGCTCAGCGGCAGCACCCACCGCTGCACAACCGAGCGGCTCGCCAGCAACGTCACCGCCGTGAGTATCAAGAACGTTGCACCAGAACCGATTTCGAGTGCTCGCCCGGGCGTCCGGGTGAGCCGGCCGATCACCAACCCGGCCACGGCGATCGCCACTGCGACCAAGGCCGCGATCAGGAACGGTACGTTGCCGACAAGCACCCAATAGACGATCCACGGCGCGAAGCCAAACAGAATGCCCACGGTCGGTCAGTGTATGGGCGCGTGCAGGCCGACGTGGGCTTCGGGGTAGCCGAGCGGCTAAGAAAGCCCGCCGGCTCGGCTAACCTGAATCGGTGCCAGACGAGGAGTACCGGGCCGGGCGCCTGCTCGGCGGCGTCCGGCGCACTCCCGCCCAGCGTCGCATTCTGCACGCGGCGTTGGATTTGTTCGCCGACCACGGAGTCAGCGGAACCTCACTGCAGATGATCGCCGATGCGGTCGGAGTGACGAAGGCCGCCGTTTACCACAAGTTCAAGACCAAAGAAGAAATCGTCATCGCGGTCGCCGAATTGCAACTCGCCAAGCTCGAGGACGCCCTGGAAGCGGCTGAAGCTCAAGCGGACTCACTGTGCGCCCGCAAAGTGCTGCTGACCGAAGTAGTCGGGATGGCAGTCGAGCGCCGCCGCTGGGTAATGAGCCTGCAGAACGACCCGGTGATGGTGCGGCTGTTGGGTGAGCACGAGCCGTTCCGCAACCTGATCACCCGCCTGTATGCGATCTTGCTCGACGAGGCTGACGACACCGAGGCACGGATATCGGCGGCGCTGTTCTCCGGTGCGATCGCCGGGACGGTGATCAATCCCCTCGTCGATGATATCGACGACGACACGCTGCGGTCTGTGCTGATCCATCTCACCGCCCGCATGTTCAAACTGCCCGACTGACCCCCGCGGCCAGAGCTAGCGCTACAAACCCTTGCTGTCGTTCCGCCGAATCATCTATCGTCGCACTAGCCGATCGGCTACCCCTGCTACGGAGGCGCCATGCAAATTCTTGCGGAGGCCGAGGACCTGCCAAAGACCGCGAACATCAAGACCCAGCTGATCAGCCTGTGGACCGCACCAGTCTTCGGTGCGGTCCTGTTGATGGCGTTCCTGGCGTTCCCCGGGTTCTTCCCGCCGATGTCGCCGGACATGACCGCCGAACAGGTCGCGAAGTTCTACGACGACCACGCGGCGATGATCAGGTTCAGCATGATCACCTTCAACCTGTGCGGGATCATGGTGTTGCCGTTCTTCATGGTGATCGTCGTCCAGATGAAGCGGATGGCCACCCAGAGTCACGTCTTCGCCTATTGCTACCTCACCGCGGCGGTCAGCGGCGCAACGCTGTTCGCGCTCGCCGACATCTTCTATCTGGTCGCGGCCTTTCGGCCGGGCCGCAGCCCCGAGTTGGTCATGCTCCTCAACGACATGGCCTGGATGATCTTCATCGCGCCGGTCGGTGCTTTTGTCGCCATGAACCTATTGCTCGGGCTTGCAGTCTATTTCGACGATGGCCCCGACCCGGTGTTTCCGCGGTGGGTCGGCCATTACGCCGTCGGGACCGGGCTGGCGATGGCCCCGGCCGTCGGCGCCGCCGTGTTCGCCACCGGTCCGCTAGCGTGGAACGGCGCGATCTCGTTCTGGCTTCGCAACGGTGCGTTCACACTGTTCGTCGTCGTGATGTTCTTCGTGTTGCGCAATGTGCTGCACCGCCAAGCGGTCGAGGAAGGGGTGGCGCGGTGAGCAACACGATCTCTACTAAGACGTCACCGAGCGCCGGCGCCGGCGATACCCGTCGCGCCAAGCGAGCTGGCAAACGTGATGTCTGGCTGGTGTTTTGGATCGTTCCGGCGTTCTACACCGCGTTCGGGGTGATCTTTTTCGCGTTGGCCAGGGTGATGCCGCCGCCGCGGCCCGACGTCACCACCGATCAGATGGTGCATTTCTTCCACGCGCACGGCCTGACCATCAAAATCGGTTTCGGTGTCCTGGTGCTGATCCTCGGCGGCGCGGGGGTGGCCAACGGGATCGTCGTCTATCACATGAAACGGATGACGGTCGGATCGGTGCTGGCCTACGCCTACCTCGGCTCGATGTCCATCGGGGCGCTCCCCGGATGCCTGCTGGTCGCGATCTGCTTTTTAACCGCTGTGTATCGGCCTGGTCGTGATCCGCAAATCCTGGCCTTGCTCTACGACCTCGGGCTGCTGTCTTACGTCGGCTCGCTGGGGTGTTTCTCGACGGCCTACTTCGCTTTCGCGGTGGCGATCCTCTACGACAGGAATCAGATCTTCCCGAAATGGCTGGCCTACGTGACTGTCTGGCAGATCGTCACCGAAATCCTGGCGGTACCGGTTTTCGTGTCCAAGGCAGGTCCGTTCGCCTGGAACGGATCCATCTCCTTCTGGATGGGAACCGTGATCTTCGGCTTCTGGCTCAGCTGCGTGATCGTCTTTCTGATGAAGGCCAATGAGCGCCAGCCCGTCGATGAAGCGCCCCTGGACTGAGGCACAACAATGACACACGCAGAGCAGGCCACGTCTGAGTCCGGGTCCCCCGCTGCACCCTCGGGCAGTGACATCGAGCAGCATCCCGCCGTCCACGTTCCAGGTGACGGCCACATGTGGGTGATGGTTCTCGGTGATCTGATCATCTTCGGGGCGTACTTCATCATCTTCATGGTCTACCGGGCCATGGAGCCGCAGGAATTCCTGAGGTCCCAGGAGCACCTCAACATCAACATCGGTGTGCTCAACACGCTGGTGCTGCTCGCCAGTTCCTGGTTCGTGGCCCGCAGTGTGCAGGCCGCCCGCGGCGGCGACCACGCCCTGGCACTACGTCTGACGTATCTCGGCGGGCTGTGCGGGGTGGCGTTCATCGCGATCAAGGCCTACGAATGGTCGACGAAAATCGCGCAGGGTTACACCATTTCGAGCAACGACTTCTTCATGTTCTACTACATGCTCACCGGCGTGCATCTGTTCCATGTGTCACTCGGCTTGCTGATCTTGAGTATCACGGCGCGCGAACTGCGCAACCCTCGACGGCGGCGGATCTCCATGGTCGAATCCGGGGCCACCTACTGGCACATGGTCGACCTGTTCTGGGTCGTTATCTTCGCCCTGCTCTACGTGATGAGGTGACATGACCACGACTGCTGCACGGACGACCACCTATGCCTGGATCCTGTTGTCCGCGATCACGATCGTCTCATGGTGGTTGGCGCCCGGTCACACTCGCGGAGCTGCTGCCGTCGCGAGCGTGCCGATCACGCTGGCGGTGATCCTCCTGGCATTCATCAAGGGACGCCTGATCATCCGGTACTTCATGGAAGTTCGCACTGCTCCCCGGTGGCTCAAGCTGTTCACGGATGCGTGGCTCACCGTCGTGTGGGCCGGGGTGTTGGCGATCTATCTGTATTGAAATGCGGCTATGCCGAAAGCCGTTGCGCCAATGTCCATGCCGCCGCGGCCATACCGCGATAGCGCTCGCGATATTCGGTTGTGCCGGCGCGTGCATCGGCTGCGTTGCCATCTACGCCGCGGCGCCATACTCCGGCGGTGATGGAGGCCAGTCGGAACATCGAAAACACCACGAAGACGTCAAGCGAGTCCGGTAGCTCGCTGCCCGAATGCCTGCAGTAGCTGTCGAGGAAGGCCTGCTGCTCGGGAAGTCCGGTGCCGTCGAGGTTTTCACCGGCGACCCCACTTCGGCCGCCGGGCCCCCCTGGTACGTGATACGTCACGCAGAAATAGCCGAGGTCCGCAAGGGGATTGCCGATCGTCGCCAGCTCCCAGTCCAGCACCGCCACCACCCGGGGCTCGGTCGGGTGCAGCAATACGTTGCCCAGGCGGTAGTCGCCGTGAGCGATGCACGCCGGAGGATCGTCGGGCGGTAAGTGGTCCGGCAACCACTGCGCCAACAAGTCCATCGCCGGCATGTCCTCCATCTGCGCGGCCTGCCATTGGCGGGTCCACAGGGCAACTTGCCGTTGCATATAGCCTTGCGCGCGGCCGAACCCCTCGAGGCCGACCGCGCGCCAGTCCACCCGATGCAGCGCAGCCAGCACACGAGCCAGATCTTCGTAGACGGCCGCGCGGTGTGCCGGTGTTCCCTCGCGCATGACCCGGTCGGGAAAGACCCGACCCGGGACGTGATCCATCACGAAAAATGTTGTGCCTAACACGGTTTCGTCTTTGCAGAGCAGCCGCATGCGCGGCACCGGGACGTCCGTCTCGGCCAGCGCCGCCATGACCCGATGTTCGCGCTCCACCTCATGGGCTCGCGGCAACAGCTTGCCCGGTGGCTTCTTGCGAAGCACGTAGTCACCGCCGGCAGTGCGCAGGTGAAAGGTGGGGTTGCTCTGCCCGCCCTGGAATTGGCGAATCTGCAGCTGGCCGTCGAAGCCTGGCAGCCGTCCACGCAGGTACCGAGCCAACGCGGCCTCGTCAAAGCGGTGTGCGGGCAGCACTGGTACCAGTTCTGCCGTCCCCTCCATTCGCCGCCCCTTGCCAATTCAGGTCGCTGAGCATCCGCCCAACCGCTGTCGCGAAACCTTAATACGTGCTCGCCCGCTCGACGGCGGAAATAACCCGAGATCAATCTTGACTCCAGGTCAAAGGTCTGGGTCGCCGACGACGCACCCTGAATCTGCCTCGGTAGTGTCCGGTTATGGACATCTCGTGTGCGTTCGCAACCTCGTCGGACACCCCGGCGCATGTTCAGCTCGCCGAGACGCTCGGCTACCGCCGAGCCTGGCTCTACGACTCCCCCGCGCTATATCCCGATGTATGGATGATCCTGACGCGATGTGCGGAACGCACGTCGCGCATCGGCCTCGGGCCGGGTGTGCTCGTGTCCAGCCTGCGGCATCCCATGGTCAACGCAGCCGCCATCGCCGAGCTCGCAGACCAGGCGCCCGGTCGCGTCGCGGTGGCCGTCGGATCGGGTTTCACCGGGCGGTTCTCGTTAGGCAAGCGGCCTATGCCGTGGCGGCAGGTCGCCGAATACGTCCGCTGCCTGAAGGCTCTGCTGGCCGGTGAGACCAGCGAATGGGATGGAGCCAGGATCCGCATGCTGCACCCGCCGGGCTTCGGGGCCAGGCGACCGGTCACGGTGCCGATCCTGTTCGGCGCCGACGGTCCGAAGGGTCTGGCCGTGGCGGCCGAACTCGGTGACGGTGTGTTCTCGGCGGCCGTACCGCAACCTGACGCCGTCAACGTCGCGGATTGGCGGGCGCTGCTGTCCTTCGGCACGGTGCTCGATGAGGGTGAAGAGCTGACCTCCGGTCGGGTCGTCGATGCGGCGGCGCCCGGAGCGGTGGTGATGTATCACGCTATTTATGAACGCGCCGGCGCGACCGCTGTTGACGCGCTACCGGGCGGGCGCGGGTGGCGTGCGGCGGTCGAGGCCCATCCCGAGACCGAACGGCATTTCGCCATTCACGAAGGGCATCTGGTGAAAGCGAATCCGCGTGACGAGCCATACGTCGCCGACCTCATTCCATTGGCCAGCGCGACAGCTCTGATCGGTACCGCCGAGCAGGTATCGACGCGCGTCGACGAACTTGCCGCAGCGGGGGTCACCGAAGTCGTCTATCAACCAGCGGGACCCGACATCGAGCGCGAGCTGAGCGCCTTCGCATCCGCTACCGGCCTGACGGGCTGAGTACTACGGTGAAGCGATGATCGCCAAAGTAGTCGTGACGGCTTTGCTCGCGGCGCTATTCGGGTTCGCCGGTGTGATCAAGCTCGCCGGAGTCCGGCAATCGCTGGCGATCCGCGACCATCTCGGCGTGAAGCCGGTGCAGTGGCGGGTGATCGGGGCGCTCGAACTCGCCGGCGTCGCCGGAGCGTTGGCGGGCCTGGCGTGGGCGCCGATCGGTGTCGCTGCTGCCATCGGGCTTGCCCTACTTATCTTGGGAGCCATCGTTTTTCACGTGCACGCGTCCGACAGTGTGGCTGATACGGCTCCGGCGGTGATCGGTCTGGGGCTGGCTGTCGCGACTGCGATCCTGCAGTCGGGGTAATCAGCGCGGCGCGCAAAGCGCGTTACTTGGAAGCGATTTCGTCCTGGTACTTCTTGGTCATGTGCTCGACGGCCTGATTCTGCGACTGCGCGAGGCCTTCTCGCACCTCGCTGGCGCGCGCGGCGGCATCCAAGGTCGGCTGCGCCTGGCCCTGAAAATGTGGCATCACTTCCGCGGCGAACAATTCGGCTGACCGTTTGGTCGCCGCGGGGTTGGCCCACTCGTGGCCCATCTGCAGCATGCAGCCGAACCCGCCGGATTGCTCCCACATCCGCTGCACCTGTGCCCGTGCCCGCTCGGGCGTGCCGATCACACCGGCGCCGTTGTCGTTGATGACGTCGATCATTTCGTCGATCTGCTCGCCCGGCATGGTCATCTGCGGGAACGCGGCTACCTTCTGGAAGTACCGGAACCACGGCTCGAGGCCGAATTTCACGTCTTCCCGGGCTTGCTTGTCCGTTTCGGCGACGTGGAACGGCCCCACCAGGCTCCAGTTCCTGCGATCGACCCGGGTGCCGAACGCGGCCGCGCGTTCTTCGACGATGTCCCAGTGATACTGCAGCGCGTTGAAGCCTTCGATGGTCAGCGTGGCGCCGATGGACAGCAGGCCGATACCGTGCTTACCGGCCAGCCGTGCACCCGTCGGCGAGGCGACCGCCGCGACCGCCAGCGGGACGCCACCCTCGGAGTACGGGGCCAGCTGCAGCTTGGCGTTGTGCAGTTCGTGCGTGGGGGTTTTGGCCGATACGGTCTCCCCCGCGAGCAGCCGGACCACGATGTCGAGGTTGGTGTCCAGCAGCTCACGGGTGTCGGTGGGGGTAAGCCCGATCATCGCCGAGTCAGTGGGCAGCGAGCCCGGTCCGACCCCGCCGATAGCACGACCGTGGGTGAGGTGGTCCAACATCATCAATCGGTCGGCGACCCAGAGCGGGTTGTGGTACGCGAGCGAGATGACCCCGGTGCAGAGCTTGATCCACTTGGTCCGCTCCGCGGCGGCGGCGATGAAGATCTCCGGTGAGGCAATGAGTTCGCTGCCCGCCGAGTGATGCTCGCCGATCCATGCTTCGTCGAAGCCGAGCGCGTCCAGGTGTTGGACGAACTCGAGGTCGCGTTGCAGGGCGAGCGTCGGATTGGTGCCCGATCGGTGGAACGGCGCGATGAAATACCCAAACCTGAGCTTGCCCATTCGAGGTCCCCTAGCAGTCGAGTTGCCCGAACCTTAAACCCATCACACGACCAAGGGCTAAGAGTTGCGACAGATCAGGTTCGCCGGGACAACTGGGCGTGGATCAACGGAGCGATCTGCTCCGCCATGTACGCATGTCCGGCGTCGTTGGGATGAACACCATCCGGGCCGATCAAATCGGGCCTGCCGACAAACCAGCCTTCGCTGATCGGATCGATGAACGTCGCACCCGCGTCGTGGGCCTGACCGCTGAGGGTGTCGCGCACGTAGAGCACGTCGAACGGCGGATCGGCGGTAGGCCACGGCGGACCGATCACGAGGAACTTCGACGAGGGTGCGATACGGCGTGCCAGATCGAAGGTGTCGTGCGCCATGCCCGACATCTGCATAGGGTCCACGCCTTGGTCGTTGCGGGAGCCGAAGAACACCACCAGCGCATCGTCGGGGTGGACGGCCCGGTTGGTCAGGTCCTCGAAAACGCTGCCGTGGTCACCGCGGACGACGTAGCCCGCTCTGCCCTCGGATGCGACGTTGGGCGCGATCTGGACTCCCTGGCGTGCGAGCGTCAGCCAGGTGCGGGTGGTCCAAGCATTCGACCCCCAACCGCCTTCATCCGTACCGGTGGTATAGGAGTCCCCGATCACCGCGACGTGATCGATCGGGGTGCCTCGTGCCACCGTCTGATAGGGCCGCGGCGGGGCCGGACGGTGGTCGATCAGTCCGACCACGACAGCAACCGAGATGACAACTGTGGCCAGACGGCCCACCGCTACCTGCACTGTCCACCACCTCGTACCCGTATAAGCGGCATCGTAGGAGCACAACCACGATTTTCGCCGTCGACTCGCTGTCGTCCCATTGGACGCCGAGTAGGAGCCGGTCAGCGCTGGCGAAGCCCCCGCTTCGTCGACGGACGCGGGACCCCCGAGGTCTCGCGCCACAGGGAATCGTACTTGATCAGGGTGTGGCGCAGCATCGTTCGTGTTGCCACGCTGTTTCAACCCGCGCGTGCCGAGCGCGGCTTCGGTCGCCCTTCTCGCCCTTCTTGGGCCCCGTCGATCGATTGCAGCTTGCCGCTCGCCACGTGGGCTGCCGGATCGGCGCCGGCATCGGTCTTCAGGCGTCCGACGTCGACCATCCCGCGCATCCACCGGCGAGCGGGCTCCTCGACGAGGTAATACAGCACCGTCGCCATGACGAAGGTGAACGCGAGCAGGCCGGCGACGATCAGCTTTCCGCCGTTGCCCTGCAGCGGCGTGAGCTGGAACTGCTCGGTGGCCCATATCCACGACGTGTGCACCAGCTCGTGGACCATGTAGAGGCAAAACGAGACTTGCCCGCCGAAGACCATCACCCGGGTGGACAGCAGCGCCGGGAAGCTGCCCGTGCCGATCGCCAGCGTCATCACCAGCGGCACGAACAGCACGTCGACCAGCCCGGAAGTGTCCGTGACACCGTGCAGCGGGTGCGCGTCGAACAGGTAGAGCAGGCCCACGATGCCGGCGATCAGCAGCGCGGACACATAGCCGGCGCCGCGGCGACCACGATCCGACGGCTGCAACCTGGTGACAGCGGCAGCGACCAGCGCTCCGGCGGTGAACTGCATGACGATGCGCGGCAGCCAGCTCCAGGGCGTGTAGAACTGGCCGCTCAGCAGCAACATCACCACCGGGGGTAGCGACGCGGCGACCGCCAGCCACATCAGGCTCCGCGCTCGGGTCGCGTGCGCCATCCGAAAGATCACCAGCACCAGCAGGCCGAACATCAAGTAGGCCAACCACTCGGCGCTAATCGACCACGCGGGACCGTCCCAGCTCGAATCGTCGAAGAACGGCTGAAACCACAGCTGGACCAGCAGCACCTGACGCACATAGCTGACCGCGTTGAACTGGCTGAGTCCTGCCACGGCACGTGACCGACGTGCAGCGTGAAGATCACCCACAGCGCGGCCAAATGCAGGGTGACCAAATACACCGGCCACACTCTGGCCAGCCGCAGCCAGAGGAAGTGCGCGGTAGCGCGCGTCGACCACGACCAGCCCATCCGATCGAGGTAGTTCCACGTCAGCACAAACCCGCTCAGCATGAAGAACAGGTCCACACCCTGCGCACCGCAATTGAGCACGGGCGCGAGCGCGTCGCGGAACCCCGGTGCCGCATCGCGCAACAACGGGCGGAAATGAAAGAGCACGACCCACACGGCGGCAATGATGCGAAGTCCTGTGAGGGCCTTGATCTCTCCGCTGCGCACAACAATCTTTCCGTGAGGCCACTGGTGCGTCATTCACCACTGCTGCATCATCACAAACGACGGCGATGGCAGGCTATCAGTGCGATGGATCGATGGCGAGTCGTCGACGCGGTGTGGCTGGAAGCAAATGTGGCGGCATTGCCGCAGGCAGGCGTTGTATCGACGACTGACCTCACGTAATCGCGAATGCACCACCGACTATTCACAGCTGGTGGTGGCCCGTCTAGCGTCAGAGCCATGCCGCTGTTATACGTCGACCTCATCGAGGGTCGCGCGCCCGCCGAGATTCGGGCGCTGTTGGACGCAGTACATGACGCGGTTGTCGAGGCGTTCGGGGTACCGCCGCGCGATCGCTATCAGGTGGTGCGCACGCACCCGGCTCACGAGATCGTCGTCTGGGACACCGGTCTCGGTATTGACCGCTCCTCGCAGCTCGTGGTTTTACACGTGGTGAGCCGGCGTCGTTCACCAGAAATGAAGCAACGGTTTTATGAGCTGGTGGCCGCCAACCTCGCCGCGCGATGCGGACTCGACTCGGCAGATTTGGTCGTGTCGGTCACCGACAACGGCGACCAGGACTGGTCTTTCGGCTATGGGCGGGCACAGTTCCTCACCGGAGAGCTGACGTGAAAACGCGGCTCACCGAGTTCTTCGGCATCGAACACCCGATTTTGTCCGCGCCGATGGCGTTGATTTCGGGGGGCCGACTCGCTGCGGCCGTGACATCGAGCGGCGGCCTGGGTTTCATCGGCGGCGGCTACGGTGACTCGGACTGGTTGCAACGCGAGTTCGGCCTGGCCGATGGGAAAAGGGTCGGGTGCGGCTTCATCACCTGGAGTCTGGCCCGCAAGCCCGAATTGCTCGACGAGACGCTGGAGCGCCAACCCGCGTCGATCATGATGTCCTTCGGTGATCTGCAACCGTTCGCAGAGCATATCCACGCGGCCGGCGTTCCGCTGATGGCGCAGGTGCAGACCCTCGACCACGCGCGTCAGGCGCTGGACGCCGGCGCGGAAATTCTGGTGGCCCAGGGCGGCGAGGCCGGCGGGCACGGAATGACGGTCCGCTCGACGTTCACACTGGTGCCCGACGTTGTGGACCTTGCCGCCGAACGCGCGCCCGCAACGCTTGTGCTGGCTGCCGGCGGCGTCGCCGACGGGCGTGGACTCGCGGCGGCGCTTGTTCTCGGCGCCGATGGTGTGCTGGTTGGCACCAGGTTCTGGGCCACCCCCGAGGCGCTGGTGTCGCCGCGCGCGCACCAGCGGGCTGTCGGCGCCAGCGGTGACAACACCTATCGCACGCGGGTCTACGACGTTGTGCGGCGGCTGGATTGGCCGCCCGAATACAACGAGCGAGCGTTGAGCAACCCATTCGTCGACGGTTGGCACGGCAACGAGGCCGCACTGCTGTCGTCGCTGCCCGATGCGGTGAGCACCTTCGAAGCCGCCGTTGCCGCAGAGGATTTCGATGCCGCCGGCATACTCGTCGGCGAGGCGATCGGTCGCATCGACTCAGTTCGCCCGGCGGCCGACATCGTCGTCGACATGGCGGCGGAAGCCGACCGGATCCTGAACCGCACGAACGACTTCTGAAAAGGCAGGTAACGAAGAGTGGACCTCGCGTCGGTCGACGAATTGCTGACCACCACCCGGTCGGTCCGCAAACGCCTTGACCTGACCCGGCCGGTCGGCCGTGACGTGATCCTGGAGTGCCTGCAAGTGGCGATGCAGGCACCCACGTCGAGCAACGCACAAGACTGGCGGTGGCTCGTCATCACCGATGCCGACAAGCGCGCCGCGATCGCCGAGATCTATCGGAGCATCGGTGCTCATTACCTGCCTCGCCTCGCGGCGACCGAATCCGATCCGCAGACCCGGCGGGTGTTGAGCAGCGCGTTGAGCCTCACCGAAACACTCGCCGATGTTCCAGTACACGTCATCCCGTGCCTGCAACGCCGTTTCGACGGCAACGATCTCGTCGTGGCCTCGTCGGCGTGGGCATCGATCATTCCGGCCGGCTGGAGCTTTCTGCTTGCGCTTAGGTCCCGCGGTCTCGGATCGGTCTGGACGACAATGCATTTGGCCAAGGAGCGGGAGGTGGCCGAACTGCTGGGAATCCCGGCCACGGTCACTCAGGCCGCGCTGTTCCCGGTGGCGTACACGATTGGCACGGACTTCCGGCCGGCCTCGCGGCCACCCGCGGAGACCGTGACCTTCTGGGACAGCTGGGGGCAGAGCTGACGTTGGTTCGGGCCTCGAAACGGCCCTGAAACATTCTCCGAAAATCGTTTCTTACCGAAGTATTAAACGCTGCACCCAGTGACCTTAGAGTAGGCAATTAGCGTCTCAAAGTGTTGGGGTCATCCTTGATCCCGGTAAAGCAGTAACGGTGGTTGTGAACGGGGGCGCGCTGATGAGCGATTCGATTAACACGGCAGCTACGTACTTGGCGCCCCGGCACGCCCATCTGCCGTTCGACTGCAGCGGCGCCGCGGTACGGGCGCAGTGTCGTCACCTGGCAACTGTGGTGACAATCAGCGGCGCAGTCGACGCGAGCAACGTGGATCAGGTCAGCGAGTACGTCGAGCGCTTCATCCTGCCGGACAAGCCATTTGTCCTCGATTTGTCCGGTTTGGATTGCTTCGCCGCACAGGGCGTCCGGCTTCTTTACCGCGTCGACGCCCTCTGCAGCGCCGCCGGGCTGCAATGGGCGGTGCTGCCCAGTGCAGCAGTAACCCGGGCGCTGCTGATCACGTACGAGGACGCCACTTTCCCCACCGTCGGTTCGGTGCATGAGGCGCTCCACGACTTCGCGGATGCCAGCTCTGCGCGCCGCCGGCTGTTGCTGCCGCTGCTGACCAAAACCGCCTAGTAGCGTAATTGGGTCACGGCACGCATCGCGCAAAGTCCGTAAGCTGCTTTTCGTGACGTCAAAGTCAACGACCATCGCCGCTGCGGCGCTGATTGTGCTGGGCTGGGGCTCTGCCGCCGGCCTCGCCAGCGCCGACCCGCCCGCGCCAGCCCCCGGACCTGCACCGGCAGGCCCCAAGACGACAATCGACCACGACGGCGTGTTCGTGGTGGGAACCGACATCGTCCCGGGCATCTATACGTCGGCCGGCCCGGTCGGCAGCGGCGTCTGCTACTGGAAGCGGCTCGGCGACGACGCAAAACAGCCGATCGACAACGCCATGAGCAAAAAGCCGCAGATCGTGAAGATCGACCCGACCGACAAGACGTTCAAGACGGACGGCTGCCAGGCCTGGCAGAAGAACGACGCGGCCGTCCCCGACCCCGGCAAGTCACCGGCGGAGGCAGGCTTGCCGTTGAGCATCCTGAACTCGCTGATCGGTGGTGGCGCACCGCCGCCGCCCCCGCCACCGAAGCCATGACGTCGTAGGGGCTCGGACAACCACTCGGGTATACAGACCGTCGAATACGCCGCCGATCGGCTGGCAGACGTCTTCGTCGACAGTTCCTCGCGACCGACGGTCCTGCTCTGGCACGGCCAGCAGGCCGACGCGCGTTCCTCGGTACGGCCGCTCGCCGAGTTGCTGGCCGGCCATGGCTTAGGCGTTATCGTGCCCGACTGGAATTCATACGCCGACGACGGCGGTCGTGACGACCTGGTGCGCTCGGTGCAGTTCGCCCGTGAACGGGTTGACGACCCCGACGGCCTGGTGCTCGCGGGTTGGTCGATGGGGGGCCTGGCGGCGGCGGGGCTGACAATCCAGGCGCAACAGCTTGGCATGTGTTTTGCGCACACCATCTGCCTTGCCGGCGCGTTCATGGTGGCCGACCCGATCTTTGGTCACGTCCCGGCAGCCCAGTTGCACGGTGGCGCGCGACGGTCCCCGTTCACCCTCTTGCACGGTGTATCCGATCGCGTCATCCCGGTCTCGATGACCCGCGACTTCGCCGCGGCCCTGCTGCGCAACAACTGGCCGGTGAGGGTGGTCGAGTTATCCGCCGACCACGGATCGATCGCCGGCGCGGCCTACGACGCGGTCGCCGGCCGCTACTCGGCTGCCGACGACCCGGTGACCCTAGCCGTCGCCGCTGACGTCGCGGCTCACCTCGCTGATGCCGCCCGACGGTGATTGGGCCAGCCGGTCCCGCAGCTTCGCGTAGACCAGCGGGTGATTCAGCAAGTCGAAGTGGTGCAAGCCGCTCAGCGTCAGTCCGTGCTCAGCGTTGAAGGGGATGCGACGCGACCTGCCTCGGCCGGCAGCGCTGTGCGGCCGAACGAGGTGATCGCCGGCGATCACGCCGAGCAGCGGCGGGGCTACCGTGGACGCGACGAAGTGGTAAGTGGCATGAGGCAAGAACGGCGCCTCACGGCAACGATCGCGCAGGAACTCATCCGGATCGGCGTCGCGCCAGTCCTCATCGAGGCAAGCGCCGAAGCGCAGATCCTTGACTCCGTCGCTGCGGGCGTTCAAAAAGGTTGCGATAGCGCGGGTTTCGGGCAGCCGAGCTAACGCCCAGGACGCGATGTGCACACCTTTTTCCAGATCGGCCCCCAGATGCGGCGAGCCAAGGCACACAACACGACTGACGGCGTTGGTCCATTCATGCTCTTGTTCGACGCCATAATGGCAAGCGCTGCGCACGACCAGTCCGCCCATCGAGTGGCCCACCAGCACGAGCTCGGTAATGGGGACTGGCCACTGGTCGTGCAACAGGTCGAGGATGTCGGCGAGCGCGCGGCCGTTGGCCGACACATGCAATCCGGTGTTGTATCGCAGCAGAACCGGGCTGAATCCCAGCTCATCGTATAGCCGTTCGCCATAGCTGCGGCTGTCTTGACCCTCGCGCGGCCGCCGAGACCATGACCGCTCGGTGAGGCACCAGCCGTGCATAAAGACCGCGACTCGATTGGTAGCCGCCGGAAACGCCGCCGCAAGAGAGGCGGTCGTCAACGCAACCGGCTTATCGCCGCGTCGAATCACTATCGCGCCGGCAAGTGGGTTCCCGCGCTCGGTCAACTCATCGCCATGCAACCCATTGACCGCGGCGATGGCAGTTGCGGCGGAATCGGTACGTGATTCGAGAGCTTCGTCGGTCTCGTTACCCCAGATTTCGGCGGCCACCATGCCTGCGGCGCGGGTCGCGCCGCGAATCCCGCGGTCCACGCCGGTGTAGATCGCCTGCGTCAATCCGTCGTGGATCACCCTGGTCGGCGTTGCCGATGGCCCGATCGAATCGAATACGCGACTGGCGATCCCGGCGTGCATCCCCCGCACCAAGGTCGTCAGCACCGACGACGCCTCCCCCGCCACATCGCCGACGGCCCGGATATCGTTGCGCTGCATGCGGCCCCCTCACGAGTTCGGCTGAACGACTGTCCCCTGGCTGCCCCAAACCTGCCGGTTTGTCCATTCAGTATACAAACGTTTACTGTATGTGTCGGTCGTCGGTTTGACCAGGCACCACCGACCACTAATGCGGGCGGAACATCTGATAGGAGCGCTGATGGACGCGACCTTTTCGCTGGAGTTGTCAGAGGAAGTGGTGCAGGTCCGTGACTGGGTACACGAGTTCGCCGACACGGTGATCCGCCCGGCGGCGGCCGAGTGGGACGAGCGAGAAGAGACTCCCTGGCCGATCATCCAAGAGGCCGCCAAAGTCGGGCTTTACACCCCGGACCTGTTCGGCCAGATGGCGGCCGAAGCCACCGGCCTGGGCATGCCGACGGTCTTCGAAGAAATGTTCTGGGGTGACGCCGGTATCGCGTTGTCCATCATGGCCACCGGGCTTGCCGCGGCCGCACTGGCCGCCAACGGTACGCCGCAGCAGATCGGCGAATGGCTGCCGCAAATGTTCGGCAGTCCGGGCGATCCCAAGCTGGCCGCATTCTGCTCCTCCGAACCCGGCGCCGGCTCTGACGTCGGAGCCGTCCGCACCAGAGCGAAGTACGACGAAGCCGCCGATGAGTGGATCATCAACGGCACCAAGACGTGGGCGACCAACGGTGGAATCGCCAATGTCCATGTGGTCGTGGCGTCGGTGGAACCGGAGTTAGGCACGCGAGGGCAGGCGACGTTCATCGTGCCTCCCGACACCAAGGGCCTGTATCAGGGGCAGAAGTTCAAAAAGCACGGTATTAGGGCCTCACACACCGCGGAAGTGGTGCTCGATGACGTCCGCATCCCCGGTGAGCTGATCCTCGGCGGCCGAGAGCGTTTCGAGCGCCGGATCGCCAAGATCCGGGAAGGGCATCGCACCTCTAGTCAGGCCGCGATGATGACGTTCGAGCGCACTCGTCCGATAGTCGGCGCGATGGCGTTGGGCATTGCACGCGCTGCTTACGAGTACGCGCTGGAATACTCTCGCCAGCGCGAACAGTTCGGCCGCAAGATCGCCGAATTCCAGGCGATCGCATTTAAGTTGGCCGACATGAAAAGCCGCATCGACGCGTCCCGGCTGCTGGTCTGGCGGGCCAGCTGGATGCAACGAAACGACAAGCCGTTCACCTCAGCCGAGGGTTCGATGGCGAAGCTGTACGCCAGCGAGACCGCGGTGTACGTCACCGACGAAGCGATCCAGATCCTCGGCGGCAACGGCTACACACGCGATTACCCGGTCGAGCGCATGCACCGGGATGCCAAGGTTTTCACCATCTTTGAAGGCACCAGCGAGATTCAGCGACTCGTGATCGGTCGGGCGCTGACCGGCCTGACCATTCGGTGACGCGCGCGGCTAGTGAGCTGCGGTCGCCTCTTCGCCGGCGCCGTTCACGGCCAGTGCTTCATCCCAGCCGTTGACGTGCTCCTCGACCGGCGGCAGCGCAGGCTCGAACTCGCCTTCGTCTAGACCTGCCACCGCCCGGATCGCGGCAATCAGCTGCTGCACCAGCGGCGTCTCATGGTCGGCGGGCGTCGCGCCGGCTTCGAGCTGGTCGGGCAGGTCGGGCCGAAGCCCCACTCCATTGGCCGCCTCCTGAGCGGTCAGCTTGGCGTGGACGCGAGCGTTGTAGAGCTGTTGGCCCAGAGTCGATCCGGGCGCATCGGCCGCGCGCTCCATCAGATCGTCGTAGCGTCGCCGCACATCGCTGAGCGCCATCATGACCGTGGGAGTGGATCTGCCGTGGCTTGCCGCCTCGGTCAACGCTGCGCGAAGTTTCCGCATACCGCTGAGAACTATGTCGGCCCGCTTCTGAAACTTCTTGTCTTCGGGAAAAGGCAGCGAATCGATAGCGGCCCGGTACATGTGCATCGCCGCCTCGGCGAGATTCACAATGGTTTGCGCTTCACCCTCGTGCTGATCGAATTCGCCCATGGCCCCTCAATTCTGTGATGGTGTCCAGCTCAGGTCGTGACGGCCTGCCACCAACTTCCGACCCGACAGCCGCATGGAAGAGCGTATTGGTAACAGCATCGACCCGCACAACAATAGTGCGCCCGCACTTGCCTGGCAGTCCTGGCTCCATGAGTGCCAGCAGAGGGCGATTGATTGAGTCTCCTCAGTTGAGACCGTAGAAACGCTGCGCGTTGAGCCCGCCGATTTTCGCGCGGGCGTCTTCGCTGATGTCCGGTCGCGTGCGCAGGTGCTTGGTGCTCTCAGGCCACTCGCCGTCCCAGTGCGGGTAGTCGCTGGCGAACATGATGAAGTCGTCGCCGAGCACGTCGATGACGCCGGGCAGGATCGGCTCCTCGGGCTCGCACGTCACGAAAATGTTGCCGGCCTGCAGGTACTCCTGGGGGTCGCGCTGCCAGCCGCGCTCGATCCAGTCGCCGCGCTTTTCGAAATGCTCGTGCAGCCGGTCGATGAAGAACGGCACCCAGCCGACGCCCGCCTCGAGGAAGGCCACCCGCAATCCCGGATGCCGGTCGAAGACACCGCCCGAAATTAGCGCGGTCATCGCCGTCATCTGGTCGAACGGGAAGCTGACGCAGTGCACCTGGATGTAGTTGGTGAAGCGATCGACGCCGATCTTCGGCAAATGGATGCCCGGCGCGCCATGAATGCCGAGCGGCATGTCGAGCTCGACCGCGGCGGCATAAAACGGATCGAGGTCGGGGTGGTCGAGGTTGCGCGTCTTGAGCGCCGGCGGGACAAGGGTGGCCACCAGCCCGAGATCTTTGGCTTCCCGCACGACGTCGATTGCCGCCTGCCCGTGCTCGATCGGGGTCACGGCGACGCCGAGCAACCGGCCGGCCGCGGGCGCGCAGAAATCCGCGATCCACTGGTTGTAGAGGCGTGCGAACCCGGCGGCGAATTCCGGGTCCTCAAGGCTCGGGGCGCAGAGCCCGAGGCTCGGATACAGCACCATGGTGTTGATGTGGTCGCGGTCGGCGTCGCCCAGCACGCCCTCGACCGACCTGCAGTTGATGTTCGGCGCCGTGCTGATCCCGCGGTCAGGTGGGCAGCCCGCACCCGGGCCGCGGTCTTCGGGATAGTTGCGACCCTCGATGACCAACCTCGGCTTCCCGTCGGCGCTGGCCGTGACGCGTTGCGGCCAGCGCTTCATTGCCTCGATCGCCAGCGACGGGTTCTCAGCGACGTGTCCATCGGCATCGATGATGTGCATGCCTTACTCCAGTCGACGGGGATACGCGTTGTTGTATGCAGCGTGCACCAACTAGGGCCGCATGGCTCCCAAAACGCCGGCCAAACAAGCAGGGCGATTGCCCTAACCCGGATCGGGCGCGCCCCGTCCGTGTAACACTGCGGTAATGGCTTTTGCTATTGCTCGTCCCAAGCTGGAAGGCAACATCGCGGTCGGCGACGATCGTCAGCTCGGGTTCGCCGAGTTCGGCGATCCGCAGGGGCGCGCTTTCTTCTGGCTGCACGGCACTCCCGGTGCGCGACGGCAGATCCCGACCGAGGCCCGGGTCTACGCCGAGGAGAACCACATCCGGCTGATCGGCATCGACCGGCCCGGCATCGGGGCTTCGACGCCCTACCAGTACGACAACGTCGCCGCATTCGCCGATGACCTGCGCACCGCGGCGGACACGCTGGGCATCGGCAAGATGGCCGTCATCGGCCTGTCCGGCGGCGGGCCGTACGCCCTTGGCTGCGGGGCGGCAATGCCCGATCGCGTCCTGGCCGTCGGGGTGCTCGGTGGCGTCGCCCCAACCGTCGGCGTGGACGCCATCGGCGGCGGAGTAATGGCGCTCGGTTCGTGGGTGGCGCCGCTGCTTCGCGTGGCCGGATTTCCGATCCGATGGGCGGCGGTCGCTTTGATCAGGATGATCCGGCCGGTTGCTGAGCCTGCGGTGTACCTGTATGCGCGCATATCCCCCGAGGCCGATCGACGGCTGCTGGTGCGGCCGGAATTCAAGGCGATGTTCCTCGACGACCTGCTAAACGGCAGCCGCAAGCAGATGTCCGCTCCGTTCGCCGATGTCATCGTCTTCGCGCGAGACTGGGGATTCCGGCTCGAGGAGGTGAAGATCCCGGTCCGCTGGTGGCACGGCGACCGCGACCACATCGTCCCGTTCGCCCACGGGCAGCACGTGGTCAGCAGGTTGCCGGACGCGGAGCTCCACACGCTGCCCGGGGAAAGCCATCTCGCTGGGCTGGGCTTTGCCCAGGAGATTCTGCACACCATGACCGAGCTCTGGGACAGCATCGAAAAGACCTGATTTCTTTCGTGCTCGGCACGCCGTAGCCCGCCGTGTGATACATGGTGCGAGTGCCCGGAAAAGCGCCGCTCACCCACGACCAGCGCAACTCGTTCATCGCAGCGCTGCTGGGTTGGACGATGGACGCCTTCGATTACTTCATCGTGGTGCTGGTCTATGCCGATATCGCGAAGACCTTTCACCACACCAAAACCGAAGTCGCGTTCCTGACGACGGCCACCCTGCTCATGCGCCCGGTGGGCGCATTGCTGTTCGGGCTGTGGGCCGACCGGGTGGGCCGGCGGCTACCGCTGATGGTCGACGTGGCGTTCTATTCGGTGGTCGGATTCTTGTGTGCATTCGCGCCCAATTTCACCGTGCTGATCATCCTGCGACTGCTGTACGGCATTGGCATGGGCGGCGAATGGGGACTGGGTGCCGCGCTTGCCATGGAGAAGGTTCCCGTCGAGCGGCGCGGGTTCTTTTCCGGCCTGCTGCAAGAGGGTTACGCATTCGGATATCTGTTGGCAACGCTGGTGTCGCTTCTGCTGATGAACTGGCTGGGGCTGTCGTGGCGCTGGCTGTTCGGGCTGAGCATCATCCCCGCGCTGATCAGCTTGGTCATCCGGTACCGGGTAAAGGAATCCGAGGTCTGGGAGGCCGAACAGGATCGAATGCGGTTGACGCACACCAGAATCCGCGATGTGCTGCGCGACGCCGCGGTCGTCCGCCGGTTCATCTATCTGGTGTTGCTGATGACCGCCTTCAACTGGATGAGCCACGGCACTCAGGATGTGTACCCGACGTTTCTGTCGGCGACCCACAACGGTGGCGCCGAGCTGTCCGGTGTGACTGCCAAGTGGATCGTGGTGACCTACAACGTCGGTGCCATCGTCGGAGGGCTGATCTTCGGCACACTTTCCCAGCGGTTCGGCCGCCGCCACACCGTGGTGTTCTGTGCGGTGCTGGGGCTACCGATCGTGCCGCTGTTCGCCTTCTCGCACACCGCCGCGATGCTCTGCCTCGGCTCGTTTTTGATGCAGTTCGCCGTGCAAGGCGCATGGGGCGTCATTCCGGCGCACCTGACCGAGATGTCGCCGGACGCCATCCGCGGCTTCTACCCGGGTGTCACCTATCAGCTGGGTAATCTGCTGGCGGCGTTCAACTTGCCCATTCAAGAACGACTGGCCGCCGCCCACGGCTATCCCTTCGCCCTGGCAGCGACGATCGGGCCCGTCCTGATCGCCGTCGCCATCTTGACGGCGATCGGCAAGGACGCCACCGGAATCCGCTTCGGCGCCGGGCAAAGCAGCGTGACCGCTTTTGCTGACGATGATGGGTGATAACACCCGGTCATGTCAGCTGTGTCGCACGGCTCCGCTGAGCGCTTGACGGAGCAGATGCATCGCCACCGTCGTCGAGCGCTCCCGGATGTCGTTGCGGCCGCCGGGCAGGAGGAGCGTACGGGTCGAGGGCCCGCAGTCGGCCAGCGCGACGGTGAAGCAGACGGTGCCCACCGGCTTGTCCGGTGTTCCCCCGCCGGGGCCGGCGATCCCGGTGATGGCCACCGCGGTATCGGCGGCGAAGCGGCGCAGGGCACCGGCGGCCATCGCCTCGGCTACCGGCTCCGACACCGCGCCGTGCGCGTCAATCAGTGCCGGATCCACGCCGAGCAAGTCGGTTTTCGCTTCATTGGCGTAGGCCACCAACCCACCGGCGAGGTAGGCCGACGAACCGGGTCGCTCCGTGAGCCGTGCCGACAGCAGTCCGCCGGTGCACGACTCCGCCGTCGCGATCCGGCGCTCGGTCAGCAGCTGCGCCACCATGTCGTCCACCTGGGCGCCGTCTTCGGAGAAGATCTGCTGCCAGTGCCGGTCACGGAGGAATTCGCCCAATTGGCGGTACACGTCGGCGGCGTCGGGTTCGTAGCGCGTCACCATCTCGATTTCCCCGCGCCGCAGACACGTGGTGATCTCCAGGGCGTCGAAACCAGGGACGCCCTGCTCCGCCTCGCGGAGGGTTTCGGCGAGGCCGGATTCCGGCAGCCCGAACATTCTTATGGTGTCTTGGCGGTAGATCGTGCGGCCGGCGATGGCTTCCTGGACGGCGGGTATCTGCGCGGCGGTCTGCCACATCGGCTGCAGTTCGCGGGGCGGACCCGGTAGCACCACGACCGTCGGCTTGCCGGGAACGACGACGCCGGGCGCGGTTCCCACCGGGTCCATCACCACGGCCCCGACCGGAACCATGGCCTGCTTGCGGTTGGCGGCGCGCACCGCATCGAAGTCGCCGCCTCCTATGCGCGCCATCAACTTTTTCAAGATCTCCGCGATCTTGTTTTCCAGCTCGGCATCCAGTGCCAGTTCGCGTCCGCAAAACCTGGCCACGGTGGCAACCGTCATGTCATCCGCGGTCGGTCCCAGCCCGCCGCTGGTCACGATCAGGTCCACACCCTCGTCGGCCATGAAGCGCAGCTGGGCTTCGATGTCGGCTGCGCGGTCACCGCAGATGGTGATGTGGGCCAGCTCGACTCCTAATTCGAGGAGGCGGTCGGCGAGCCATGGACCGTTGCGGTCGGCAACCCGGCCCGTCAAAACCTCGGTTCCGGTGACGACGATGCCCGCGCGTGCACTCACCGCTATGACATTAGGCGTGGCGGAGGGCGACTCGACAGGTGGCGCTCCACCGACTCGGTTTTGCTGGTCATCGCGTCGGTGACACCCGCTCGCCAGTCCGCCTTGATCACCACGCTGACCCGCGAGGCACGGGCCGCCACGGCCTCGACGGCACGCTGCACGACGGCCATCACTTCGGCCCAGCTGTCGCCCTCTATCACGGTGAACATCGCATCGGTCTTGTTCGGCAAACCGGATTCCCGGACCACCCTGACTGCCTCGGCGACGATCTCACCGACGCCCTCGCCGACGCCGAGCGGGGTAACCGAGAAGGCGACCAGTACGGACACAACACGACCCTACGCGCGGCGCATGGCAGCATCGGGCCATGCGGGTTCTGGTGCAAAGGGTCTCGTCGGCAACGGTGTGGGTGGACCGTCACGTCGTCGCCTCGATTCGGCCCGACAGCCAGGGCCTGCTGGCATTCGTCGGGGCGACGCATGGCGACGACATCGACAAAGTCCGACGGCTCGCCGAAAAGCTTTGGCAACTCAGAATTCTCGACGACGAACAGTCCGCGTCCAACATCAACGCGCCGATCATGGTGGTCAGCCAGTTCACGCTGTATGCCGACACCGCCAAGGGACGACGACCCTCGTGGAACGCCGCTGCGCCGGGCGCAGTCGCCGAGCCGCTGGTGACCGCGTTCGTGCAGGCGTTGCGGCAACTGGGTGCCAACGTCGAAACCGGCGTCTTCGGCGCCGACATGCAGGTCGAACTGGTCAACGACGGTCCGGTGACCGTGCTGCTGGAGCTGTAATTGGGAGAGGGAGATTCGATGAGCGCATCGCAGGACAAATGGGCCGGGGCCCGCTCCGACGACGACGAGTGGGACATTGTCAGCAGCGTCGGATACACCGCGCTGCTGGTCGCGGGATGGCGCGCCTTACACGCCGTGAGTGCACAACCGCTGGCGCGAGACGACTACGCCAAGCATTTCATCGCCGCATCCGCGGATCCGTTCCTGAACGGCGCCTTGGCGGACCCGGGTACGTCCGAGGGCGCGACGACCTTCCCACGGCTGTACGGCGTGCAGACCCGGTTCTTCGACGAGTTCTTCTCCTCCGCCGGTGAGCGAGGCATCCGCCAGGCCGTCATCGTGGCGGCCGGCCTGGACTCGCGAGCGTACCGGTTAACATGGCCAACCGGCACAACGGTATTCGAGATCGACCAGCCGAAAGTCCTCGAGTTCAAGGTACGGGTGCTCGCCGACCACACAGCCGAACCCGCCGTTGACCGGCGCGATGTCGCAGCCGATCTACGAAACGACTGGTCAATACCGTTGCGGGACGCGGGCTTCGACCTGAAAGTCCCCACCGCCTGGTCGGTGGAGGGGATTCTGCCGTACTTGACCGGCGACGCCCAGGACACGCTGTTCAGCCGGATCACCGAATTGTCGGCGCCGGGCAGTCGGCTCGCGATAGGCGCGCTGGGTTCGTGTCTCGACCAGGATCGGCTCGCTGCGCTCGAAGAAACCCATCCCGGCCTCAACCTGTCCGGTGACGTGAACTTCTCCACGTTGACTTACGACGACACGACAAAAACCAAACCCGCGCAATGGCTTACCGAACACGGCTGGACGGTTGAACCCGTGCGCACCAACCCGGACTTGCAGCGCGACTATGGCCGGACCCCATCAAAGGTCGATGTGGACCTGGACGAGGTCATGCACTCGGAATACATCACCGCGACGCGTTAGTCGGCCACTGCGTACGAGGTACCCCGGTCCGCCCGCTCCCACAGGACGCCGCCGGCGGCGGTCACCCCCGCCTGTATCAACTCGCGTTTGAGGATTTTGTTGGTCGCCGTGTGGGGAAGCCCGCTGTTGATCCGCACGAACCGCGGCCATGCCTTTGGTGACAGGTCAGGCTGAGTGGCGAGGAATTTTTCGAATTCGTCGGGCGTCAGCGACTGGCCGTCGTTGAGGACGATGGCAGCCATCACCTGGTCGCCGACCTGCTCGTCGGGCACCCCGTACACGGCGACCTGGCTGATCGGGGCCAGCCGCTGCAGGATTCGCTCGATCGGCCCGGCTGCCAGGTTCTCGCCGTCGACCCGCAGCCAGTCCGCGGTGCGACCGGCCAGGTAGATCCAGCCGTCGGCGTCCCGATACGCCAGATCGCCGGACCAGTACATGCCGTGGCGCATCCGCTCGCTGGTGGCCGTCGGGTCGTTGTAGTAACCGGCGAACGCGCCGCAGCCTTGGGTGTTGACCAATTCGCCGACCGCGTCGTCGAAGTTGGCCAGGGCACCGTTCTCGTCGAAAACCGCTGGCGCGCATTCGGTCACGGTTTCCGAGTGGTATACGGCGACGCCCGGGATATCCCCTGCCGATCGACCCGGCGGGCGTGCCGTCTTCGCGAGTGACGATGACCGCGAACTCACTGGATCCGAAGCTGTCGACGACCCGGCAGCCGAACCGCCGGGCGAATTCGTCGATATCGCGGTCGGTCGCCTCGTTGCCGAACGCCACGCGCAGCGTGTTGTTCGGCGTCGTCGGGCCGCTCCGGGGTGGCCAGCACCAGCGCCAGCGGCTTGCCGACGTAGTTCATGTAGGTGACGTTGTGGCGGCGGATGTCGGCCAGGAATCTGCGACGTCGAAAACCGGGCCGGGACCATCGCCGCGCCGCTGCCGATGGCCACCGCCCAGCCGGCCGCCACGCCGTTGGAGTGAAACAGCGGCATCGACAAGTAGCACACGTCGGCGGCGGTGATCTCGAACTGGCCGATCAGGCTTGCGCCGCAGAGGATCGCCATCGACGTGGGCGAACCGGACCGCCTTCGGGTCGCCGCTGGTTCCCGACGTGAAGATCATCATCAGGGTGTCGCTCGGTCCGACCTCGCGGTGCGGCACCAGCGGCGCTGCGGCCGCTGACCGCGTCGAGGTAACGCTGCGACGTCACGTCGAGCACGGTGATCACCGCGCCAGGTCCAGACCGTCGAGCAGCGGCAGATGATCGGAATCAACGAGCAGGAGTTGGCAGTCCGCGCGCCGGATGTCGGCCGACAGTCCGGTGCCGCGCCGGGTGGTGTTGATCCCGCACAACACGTAACCGCCCAGCGCCGCGGCCGCCATCGACCGCAGCATGGCCGGCGAATTGCCGAGCAGCGCGCCGACGTGCAGCGGACGCACGGTGTCGGCAAGCCCGATCAAGGCCGATGCCTCGGCTGAGGCTTCGGCGAGATGCTCGCGCCAGGTCCAGGTCTGATCGTCCGTGCGGCGACGGCGGCGCTGTCGTCGTGCATGCGTGACCGCAGCAACTGCTGAACGGTCTCAAACATCGGTCGGCTCCGGCCGATACCGCAACAGGGTGATCCCGGTCTCGGGCATGTCGCAGAACACCGGGCTCACCCGCATGCCGATCCGGACGTCGGCGGGGTCGACGTCCACCAGCTCGGTGCTGAATCGGGGTCCGACGTCCCACTGGACCACCGCGAGGACCTGCGGCACCTGCATCTGCCCACGGTGGGCCGGTCGGGTCGCCGTGCCACGGTGAAGGTGTAAACCGTTCCGGCGCCGTCGATTTCGCGCCATTGCAGATCGTCGGCCAGTGTGCCCGGGGCCAGCGTGCGCGGATAGAACACGTACTTTTCCAGCGACGGCGAATACTGCACCAGGATCCGGTGCTCGGTGAGCGCCTGCCAGAACGGCCGCGAGACCGGTGTGGCTTCGGGAAGTGGGCGGGTTCGGTCATGTCAGTCACCGCCTAGAACGCAGCGCGACCTGCTCGCTCATGATGCCGCCGGTGCCGCTCACGAACGCCGTGTTGCATTCGGCGACCTGCGCTTGGCCGGCCCGGCCCATTACCTGGCGCGCAGCGTCGACGACGTGATGCATGCCGCCGGCCATGCCCGCCTGCCCGAACGACAACTGCCCGCCGGCGGTGTTGAGCGGGAAGTCGCCGGCGAAGGTGAGGTCGTGCTCGGTTGACCCATGTCATGCCTTCGCCTTTGCCGCAGAATCCGGCGTCCTCCAGCGTCATCAGCACCGTGATGGTGTAGCAGTCGTACATCGAGGCGACGTCGACGGCAGACGGGGTGAGCCCTGCCATCGCGAACGCTTTCTCGGCGGCGCGGGATATCGGCGTCGTCATCAGATCGTCGGCGTATGTGGCTGTCTTGAAGGCGATGTGCTCGCCGAATCCCGTGACCCACACCGGTCGGTGGCGGGCCCGGCGCGCCACGTCCGCGTTGGCGACGAGCACGCCTGCACCGCCCTGGACCCGCATCACGGTCTCCAGCATGTGGATGGGATCGGCGATCATCGGGCTGTTCAGCACGTCGTCGACGGTGATCGGCTTGCCGTGGAACACCGCGCCGGGATGTGCGCACGCGTTGGTGCGCTGGTCCACCGCGATCTTCGCCAAAGCTGTTGCATCGTAACCGAAAACGAGCGGCATACCGCTGCGCGATCTGCGCGTACGGGCGCGTTCTGGCCGACGTTGCCGTACGGGATCTCGAACTCGGCCTGCGGCGACCCGTACTTGTTGCTCGACGCGCCGTACCACGCCGGCGGTCGACGGGGTCGGCGGGTCGATCTGCGGCAATCACCGAGGATCCCGGGTACGACCGCCAGCACCGCGTCGCACAGCCCGAGTTCGACGGCGACCGCGGCCCGCCACACCATCCCGGCGGACGGTCGCGCCGCCCAGGTCGACGCGTTCGCCGAAATCCACCGGTAAGCCCAGATATTCCGACAGCGTCGCGGGCGCGAACATGTCGGATTCGGCCAAGCCGTGGCACAGCAGGCCATTGACCGCGCGGCATCCACACCGGCGTCCTCGACGACCATCTTGGCCAGCAGCGCGTACTGGTCGAGGGTGAACGACGGCGGGCGGGTCTGTTTGCGCTCGGCCGGCAGCTCCGCGATACCGATGATCGCCGCCTCGCCCGCGCAGGCCCGTCACGACCGTTCTCCGCGCAGCGGCAGCGCGACGGTGGCGGTGCCCGGCATCAGCACCGTGTCGTCCCGCCTGCCGGCGATGTCCAGATCGACCAGCCCGACGTTGTCCGCCAACCGCTTTCCGGTCACCGACCCACCGAAACTCAGCTCCTCACCGGCAAAGGCGACCGCCCGGTTCTGCACGGCGTACTCGACCAGCCGGCCGCGCCCGCCGATCCAGTCGGTGATTGCACGGGCCAGCAGCGCGGCCTGCAGCGGGCCCTGCACGATGACGTCGTCATAGCCCTCGACCGTCGCGTGCCCAGTCCTTGTCGTAGTGGATGCGGTGACCGTTGTATGTCGCCGCGCTGAAGAAGAACATCTGCCTTTCGTCTACCGTCACCGTCAACGTCGGCAGCGCGTCGCCCGGTTTGGACGTCCTCGTAGCACACCTGCTCGCGGCTCATGGCACTCCTCAGGGTCGGGCGATCATCGATGTTGTTGCCTCTGCGACTAATTCGCGCTCGCTGATTGCGGTACATCGTTCCGCCAGGTCACCAACACGAATCGGCCCGAGCGGCCCTGTTTCTCCACGATCGACTCGATTGTGCGCACCATCTCGATCTCGTCGCGGTGGTACGCCGGGCCGAAGAACGTGGTGCTCTCACCGCCGGCCATGCGCCGGGGCGCGCGCGGAAACGCGAGGCTGCCAGAGACCGCTCCGGACGAACCGTCCGGCCGCAAGCCGTCCAGCGTCGGTGACTCCCAGAACGGCGTACTGCAGGAAGAGCGGCGGACAGATGATGTCGCGGTAGCCTTGCGCGCGAGCGTATTCGGGGTCGAACCACAGTGGATTATGGTCGCCGACCGCCGCGGCCCAACGTTGCCAGTCGCGCCGGTTCACCTCACCGCGTCGCGGTGGCGGCGACGGTGCCGACCCGCGCACGCCGATTCGGCGTCGATCAGGCTCTGCTCGCTCATCGCCTTCTCCTCCCCCTCCAGCCAGGTCGCCGCCACGTCCGCGCCGCCACCCAACGTGGACAGCACGCGGGCGCGCTCGGAGAACAGATGCAGGTCCGTCTCGACCACGTAACCCATGCCGCCATGCAACTGGTGTGCGTCGAGGGTGATCGATTTCGCCGCGGCCGCCGCATGCATTCGGGCGATCGCGGTCTCACGGGACGCGGTGCGGCCGTCGCCCGATCCAGAACACCGCCGAGTGAGCGGCAAGCCGAGCCGCCGCCAGCGCGATATGCATATTGGCCACCAGATGCTGCGCGGCCTGAAACGACGCAATCGGGCGGCCGAACTGCCGGCGCGCCATCGTGTAATCGACCGTGCGCTGCAGCACAGCTTCGCCGACGCCAACCAGGTCCAGCGACAGCAGTGCCAACCGCGGCATTGGCCACCCGGCGCAGGTCCTGATCGGCCAGGCCCGCGCCGTCAGGCCCGGCCAGCACCGCATGCTGATCGGCCACCTCGACATCGTCGAAGCTGACCCGGAACGCGCGGTGCCCGCCCATTAGCTGCAGTGCGTCGATCTGCAGGCCGTGCTGCCGTCAACGGCACGACGAAGCCCACTGTCCGCTCGGTCACGGCGTCGGCTGCCGACACGACGAGCTGATCGGCCAGGTCAGCGTCGGCGACGAAGTCGGCCGTGCCGCTCAGCCGCCAGCGGCCTGCGGGTTCCACGGCGGCGCGCAGCGTCGGAGCGGTCAGCGCGGCATCGACGTGCGCTCCACAAACATGTTGTGGCACTGAGCTTTCCGGCCGCCAGTGGCGGCAGCCAAGCGCCGTGCTGATCCGGTCCGCCGAGCTGCTGGATGGCAAGTGCCGCCTGCAGCGTGCTGTGCACGACCGTCGGGCACAACGCGCGGCCCGCCTCGACGCAGAACACGCCCAGGTCGGACAGCGTGCCTCCGGCGCCGCCATATTGCTCCGGAAGCACAAGACCGAATACACCGGCGTCCGCCAGCGACTTCCACAACCCGTCGGGCCTCTGACGGCGGTCGGCGTCGCGAAGTTCGCGGACCAGGCTGGTCGGGCATTCGGCGGAAAACAGTGCGCGCAGCATCGACGCCAAATCTCGCTCGTCCTGAGTGGGCAGCAGTTTCACGACGTCGCAACCATCAGCGTCCGTACGAGGGCATGCCGTGGCCACGCTGGGCAATGACATCGCGCAGCACCTCGTTGGTACCTCCCCCGAACCGCATCAACGGCGCCACCCGGTAGAGCCGCTCGAATTTCCCGTCCTCGGGCGCGCCGGGCTGCGATACGCCAGCAGGCCGTCGGGACCGAGCAGATCGATGGCGAGATCGGCGATCCGCTGGCGCAGTTCGCTGGAGAAGACTTTCTCGACGCTGACTTCCACGGTCGGGATCACACCGCTGTCCAGCAGAGACGCGGCCTGGTATCCCATCAGCATTGCCGCCTCGACATCTGCTTCGGCCTGGGCCAGTCGGCGGCGAAAGCTGGAGGTCTGCAGCGGCACGGAGCCGTCGCGGCGCGGCCGGCCGGCCAGCTCGGTCAGCTCGTCGAGTGCGCGGCGCATGTCTCCTGCGTTGGTCAGGGCACCTCGCTCGAGATCCAGCGCGCCGGTGATGTAGGTCCAGCCCCGATTCACTTCCCCGATCAGGTTGCCGACGGGCACTCGGACCTGATCGAAGAACACCTCGTTGGTGCGGTACCCCGACCATGCGTACAGCGGCCGGATGTGCACGCCGGGCTGATCGATGGGAACCATGATCACCGAGATACCCCGATGCCGTGCCGCATTGGGATCGGTACGGACACAAAGCCATTCATGCGTCGCTCGCTGTGCGCCGCTGTTCCAGATCTTGGATCCGGTGATGACCCATTCGTCACCGTCTCGCTCCGCACGTGTGCGCAGGCTGGCCAGGTCGGTGCCTGCTTCGGGCTCGGAGTAACCGACAGCGCAGGTCAGTTCTCCGCGAGCTATCGGCGGAAGGAACTCGAGCTTGTTCTGTTCGGTGCCGTGGCGCATGATCATCGGCGCCACCGAGGTCACCGTGAGATCAGGGCCCGGGACGCCCCAGTACTCGAACTCCCGCATCAACAGGTGCTGATAGGTGGCCCCGAGTCCCAAGCCGCCATATTCCGGCGGCCAGTTGAGTCCGAACCATCCTTTCTCACCGATTTTGCGGCGGAACGATGCGACTTCGCCGCCGGGAAACTCCTGGCCGTGCTCAGCCAGTTCGGACTTCAGCGCCGGCGTGACGTTCTCTCGCAGAAAACCACGCACCTCTGTCAACCAGGCGTTCTGCGCAGCGTCCAGTTCGAAATCCACCACCCACTTCCTAGCGCGTTGCACCCACTTGCGCGCGGAGTTTCGAAAAGGAACTTAAAGTACCCAGCGTGGTTGGCCTGTGCTTCGGGTGTCCGCCTCAGGTGGGCGCGTGCGGATCCGGTCGCTGATCGGGAAAGGCGTGTGATGCAATTCTGGTCTGGCACACCGTTTATGGAGACGGGCGAGGCGCTGGCGATTGCCCGCATGCTCGACGAAGCCGGCTATGACGGCGTCATCTGCGCCGATCATCTGATTTACCCGCGCAACCTGACGTCGCCATACCCGTCACCGGCGGGACGGCCACCGTGGTCGCCCGAAACAGCCTGGCCGGATTCGTGGATCATGATCGGCGCGATGTCGTCGATCACCCGGCAATTGCGGTTCTCCAACGCCATCTACGTCGCCCCCGCCCGCCCGTTGGTGGAAGTTGCGAAACAGGTGGCGACCGCCTCGGTCATTTCCGGCGGTCGGGTGTCGCTGGCTGTCGGCGCCGGCTGGATGCGCGAGGAATTCGACCTGCTGGGGCAGAATTTCAGCACGCGCGGAAAGCGGCTCGACGAGATGATCCCAGCCTTGCGCGCGCTCTGGCACGGCGGCTGGGTGTCCTGGAGCGGTCACCATTACCAGGTGCCCGAGTTGATGCTCGAGCCGCACCCGGCCACACCGATACCGATCCTGTGCGGCGGCGAATCGGAGGTGGCGTTGCGCCGCGCCGCACGGCTGTGCGACGGGTGGGTCGGCACCGCCTACGCGTGGGACGACGCGGTCCGATACGTGGAAAAGCTGACGGCGTTGCGGCGCGAGTACGGCCGAGACGGCGAGCCGTTCGAGATCATGCTGGCGTTGCTTGAGATGCCGTCGACTGATCTCTACCGCCGCGCAGAAGACCTCGGCATCACCGCGGTGATGTGCGCTCCGTGGATGGGCGAGGATGTCGAGCCGGGTGACCATGCAGCGCTGCCGCGCCGCCATTGAACGGTTCGCCGAGACCGTGATCGAGAAATGCCGCTAGCGACTAGATCCTGTGCGGGACATCGTTGATCAGTCCGCCGTCCATGACGAACTCGGCTCCGGTCGCGTAGGAGGATTCGTCGCTGGCCAAGAACACCACGAAGGTGGCGACCTCCTCGGAGACACCGGGTCGACCGAGCGGGACGGTGACCATGTCGTCGGGAAAGTGCTTGGTCATCGGGGTGCGGATGAAGCCGGGGTGGATGGAGTTGACCCGGATGTTTTGCGACGCCAACTCGAGGGCGGCTGATTTGGTCAGGCCGCGCACCGCCCACTTGGAGGCGACGTACGGGTGCACCATGACGGCGCCGCGCAGGCCCTCGATCGACGAGACGTTGATGATGGAGCCTCCGCCCGCGGCTTTCATCGGCTCGACCGCGGCCTGGATGCCGTGAAACGTGCCGTTCAAGTTGACGTCGATAACGTTGTGCCACTTGGCCAAATTGAACTGTCCAAGCTGACCCAGCGCCACGATGCCGGCGTTGTTGACCAACACATTGAGCTTGCCGAAGTCGCTGACCGCGGTGGACACCGCGGCGTCCCATTCGGCGGGCTGGGTGACATCGAGGTGGACGTAGCGCGCCGCGTCGCCGAGCTCATCGGCGAGCGCCTTGCCTTCGTCGTCGAGAATGTCGCCGACGACCACCTTGGCGCCCTCGCCGACCAGCGCCCGGGCATGAGCAGCGCCCATCCCCCGCGCGCCGCCGCTGATCAAAGCAACTTTTCCGTCCACGCGTCCCATGTCGCGTCACGCTACCTCAGCCGGGCATGAAACTAGAACTTGTTCTACCGCCGGGCTCGTGGGCGCTCTGCGAAACAATCGGAGGATGAGCGTCGCGACCTCGTTACTCACCGCGTGCAGTGGGTTTCTGTTCGCAGTGTTGTGGATGGATCTGATGTTCGATGCGCAGGTTCTCGTGGACCGGCATCCCGACGGCGACCTGCCCGAATCCGTGCTGGCGTCCATCGCGGGCTACTACCGTCACGCAGTCACCGAATCGCGACCGATGAGTCGGCTCATCGCCGTCGTCATGGTGGTTCTACTGGGAGCGTTGGCCTTCCGACTGGCCCGAGGTCATGACCCCGGTTGGTTAGTGGCGCTGTCAGCTCTGCTCGCGGGCGACGCCGATTCTGCTGGCATTGACGCGACACAGTTCCCAACGCGGCCCGACTCGGCAGCCGTTCGGGCAGCCTGACCGCTCAAAGCGCCCTGGCCCGGTCCATCTGGCGTGATCATCTTGTGTGCGCCGCGTGCCTGGTGGCTTTTCTGATCCTGTGGTTGACCTACAAATAGGCGTATTACTGGCAACCGCCGGCCGGTATGTTCGCCCGGGTGGTCACAGCCGAAGCAATCCGTACTAAACTAGAACACGTTCCAGTTAGGCTATGTGGCCAGTGAGCAGAACGAGTAAGGAATCAGGCATGCACACTTCCATCTGCGACGAACTCGGCATCGAGTTTCCGATTTTCGCGTTCACGCACTGCCGCGATGTCGTCGTCGCGGTGAGCAAGGCCGGCGGTTTCGGTGTGCTGGGGGCGGTCGGCTTCACCCCGGAGGAACTCGAGATCGAGCTCAAGTGGATCGACGAGAACATCGGCGACCATCCGTACGGGGTCGACATCGTGATCCCCAATAAATACGAGGGCATGGACTCGCACCTGTCCGCCGAGGAGCTCGGCGACACGCTGCGCAAGATGGTGCCCCAGGAGCATCTCGACTTCGCCAAGAAAGTTCTTGCCGATCACGGTGTGCCCGTGGAGAACGCCGACGGGGACACCTTGCAGTTGCTCGGCTGGACGGAGGCGACGGCCACGCCGCAGGTCGAAATGGCGTTGAAGCACCCGAAAGTGCGGATGATCGCCAACGCGCTCGGCACCCCCCCGGCCGACATGATCAAGCACATTCACGACGAGGGCCGCAAGGTGGCCGCGCTGTGCGGGTCGCCGTCGCAGGCACGTAAGCACGCAGACGCAGGCGTCGACATCATCATCGCCCAGGGCGGTGAGGCCGGCGGGCACTGCGGCGAGGTCGGCTCGATCGTGCTGTGGCCGCAGGTCATCAAGGAAGTCGCGCCGGTGCCGGTGCTGGCGGCGGGCGGTATCGGCAGTGGCCAGCAAATCGCCGCGGCGCTGGCGTTGGGCGCGCAGGGCGCGTGGACCGGCTCGCAATGGCTAATGGTCGAAGAGGCCTCGAACACCCCGGTTCAGCAGGCCGCCTACATCAAAGCGGGCAGCCGCGACACCGTCCGCAGTCGTTCGTTCACGGGCAAGCCGGCCCGGATGCTGCGCAACGACTGGACCGAGGCATGGGAGCAGCCGGACAACCCGAAGCCGCTCGGAATGCCGTTGCAGTACATGGTTTCCGGCATGGCGGTGCGAGCAACCAACAAGTACCCGAACGAGTCGGTCGACGTCGCGTTCAACCCGGTCGGTCAGGTTGTCGGGCAGTTCACCAAAGTGGAGAAGACGGCCACGGTCATCGAACGCTGGGTGCAGGAGTACCTGGAGGCGACGAACAGGCTCGACGAGCTCAACGCCGCTGCCGCCGTCTGACTACTCCTCGTCGTCGGCGCTGCCGGTGAAGACCTCTTTGGCTCTTTCGACGGCGTAGGTGGCAATGTCCATCGAATTGTGGACGATGTCACCGGTACCACCGGCGATGTCACCTTTGATGATGTGGCCGGCGTTTTCGACGATGTCCGACGACCTCTCGACGGCGTTGGTCACGATGTCTCTGGCGGCGTCGAACGCGTCTTTCGGCTTGAAGCCCATGGCAATTGTCCCCTCAGTCGGTCTGCTAGTTAGTCGGTGACACCTGTGTCGGACGGGAACCCCCCGCCGGGCCTCGGGAACCCGCCCCCGGTCAGCTGCCCGACCTGCCAGCCGTGTTCGGTGCAGAGCATCGGTAGCCCGTCGGGGCTCTGGGCCGAAGACCCGCGCGGATCCTTGCACGGTGCACCGACCTGCTGAACCCCGTTGAGCGGGTAGGTGATCACCCAGAACCCCGACTGCGCGGCCGGGAACTGGTTGACGATGAAGTGGCACGCCTCGGCCTGACCACCCGGACCCCGTCCGAAGATGAACCGCTCATAGTTATCGCAGGGCGCACCCAGCGAAGCGTCGTAGTTCATTCCCGGTACGTCGCCGTCGTAATGCCCAGGGTCGGCAATGGCGGCCGGCGCCAGGCCGACAGCGGTACCCGAGATCGCAGCGGCGATGAGCAGTTCGCGAATCATGACCCACCTTCGGTGTTCCGTCACCGGGGCCATTCCGCGAGCCCGGTGACCTGCAGGCAAGCATAGCCAGTGCCGCCGGTGCCACAAGGCCGTTTCGCGCGGCGGCTGTGAGCACGCCGGTCAGCAGAGTTCGACGTCCCCGGAATCGGCCGCAAGAACACGTTCCAATCCATCTCCGGCAATCCGGCGAGAACGCGTTCCATCTCCGGTGTCGCGATGCTTTACTGGGCCAGAACTCGTCATAACCAAGTCGTATTCATAGGAGTGCCCCTGATGCCGACTCCAAACCTCCCTCCCGGATTCGATTTCACCGACCCTGACATCCACGCCGAGCGGCTGCCGGTGGAAGAGCTGGCCGAGCTGCGCCGAACCGCACCGATCTGGTGGAACGAACAGCCCATCGGCACAGGCGGGTTCGCCGACGGCGGCTTCTGGGTGGTGTCCAAGCACAAGGACGTCAAGGAGATCTCGCGGCGCAGCGATGTGTTCTCCAGCCTGCAAAACACCGCCCTGCCCCGCTACAAAGACGGCACGGCCGGCGAGCAGCTCGAGACGGGCAAGTTCGTCCTACTCAACATGGACGCCCCGCAGCACACCCGGCTGCGCAAGATCATCTCCCGGGGCTTTACCCCCCGAGCCGTCGAGCGGCTTCGCGATGACCTCAACGAACGTGCCCGCCGCATCGTTGAGGCCGCCGCGGCCAAGGGTTCCGGCGACTTCGTCGAGGAGGTGTCCTGCGAACTGCCGCTGCAAGCCATCGCCGGCCTGATGGGTGTGCCCCAAGAGGACCGCATGAAGCTGTTCCACTGGTCGAACCAGATGGTGGGCGACCAGGATCCCGAGTTCGCTACCAATGACTCCATGGGCGCGTCGGTCGAACTGATCACGTATGGCATGCAAATGGCCGCCGAGAGGGCAGAAAACCCTGGGGAAGACCTCGTCACCAAGCTGGTCGAGGCCGACATCGATGGCCATAAGCTCTCCGATGACGAGTTCGGCTTCTTCGTCATCCTGCTGGCGGTCGCCGGCAATGAGACCACCCGCAACTCGATCACCCAGGGCATGATGGCGTTCACCGACTTCCCCGATCAGTGGGAGCTGTACAAGAAGGAGCGTCCGGTCACCGCCGCTGACGAGATCGTCCGGTGGGCCACCCCGGTCACGTCGTTTCAGCGGACCGCTCTTGAGGACTACGAACTGTCCGGCGTGCAGATCAAGAAGGGCCAGCGCGTCGTAATGGTCTATCGCTCAGCCAATTTCGACGAGGAAGTGTTCGACGACCCGTTCACCTTCAACATCCTGCGTGACCCCAACCCACACGTGGGATTCGGCGGCACCGGCGCGCACTACTGCATCGGGGCCAACCTGGCGCGCATGACGATCGACCTCATGTTCAACGCGATCGCCGACGCCATGCCCGATCTGGAATCCATCGGCAAACCCGAACGGCTGCGTTCAGGCTGGCTCAACGGCATCAAACATTGGCAGGTCGACTACCACAGTGATGCCGCAGCGAAATGCCCTGTCGCGCATTAGGCTACGGCTATGTCGTCACATAAAGCAGTCCACGTGAAGTCCGCGGGCGCGCCGTTGGAGCTCGCCGACGTCGAGACACGGCCGCCGGCGCGCGGCGAAGTGCGCATCAGTGTTGGCGCGTGCGGGATATGCGGCACCGACGCCCACTTTGTCGCCGGTGACTTCCCCGGCCTGTCGTGGCCGTTGACTCTAGGACATGAAATCGCCGGGAAGATCGCCGAAGTCGGGGACGGGGTGGAAGATTTCGCGGTCGGCGATCGTGTCGCCGTCGGTTGGTTCGGCGGGAACTGCAATCACTGCGAGCAGTGTCGCAAGGGCTTTTTCATCAACTGCGTCAACGGTAAGGTCCCGAGCTGGCATTATCCCGGCGGCTACGCCGAATCAGTGACCGTGCCGGCCACGGCACTGGCCCGCATCCCCTCGCAGCTGTCCGACGCGGAAGCGGCGCCGATGGGCTGCGCGGGTGTCACGACCTACAACGCGCTGCGTCACACCAAGGCGCTGCCCGGGGACCGGGTGGCAATTCTCGGTGTGGGCGGGCTCGGTCATCTCGGGTTGCAGTTCTCCCGGGCGATGGGTTTCGAGACCATCGCGATCAATCGCGGCACCGCCAAAAAAGAGGATGCGCTGACGCTGGGCGCCCATCACTACATCGACGCCACCGCCGGTGACGTCTCGGAAGCGCTCAACGACCTTGGTGGCGTCGCGGTGGTGTTGGGCACCGCCGGCGCTTCGAAAGCCATGGCAGCAACGGTCGGCGGCTTGCAGCCCCAAGGTGAACTGATCACCATCGGCGTCACAGCCGAGCCGTTGGAGATCAGTCCGCTGCAGCTGATTACACCTTCGCTCAGCATCGTCGGCCACCCGTCCGGGACCGCCAAAGAGATCGAAGACACGATGCAATTCGCGGTCCTGTCCGGCGTGCGGGCATGGATCGAGGAGTTGCCGCTGTCGCAGGCCGCGGAGGGCTATGCGGCGCTGGAACAGGGACGGGCGCACTACCGCACCGTTTTGACCGTTTGAGTAACGACGAAAGCGCGACGTGGAGCCTCGACGGCTCCGACGGTGAGCTGCTGATTCGCACCGGTGTCGCCGGCCGCGCCGCGCAACTGGGACATCGGCTGACGCTCGCGATGAGGGGCTGGCAGGCGACCGTCCAGTGGGATGACCACAAGCCGGTGAGCGCGGAACTGATCGTCGACGTCGATTCCCTCGAGGTGGTGCGCGGCGAGGGCGGCCTGACCCCGTTGTCCGGACCGGAGAAGACCTTGGTGCGCGGCAACGCTTTACGTTCGCTGGATGCCCGACGATTCCCCCGAATCACGTTCGCCGCCACCACTGTCGACAAGACCGACGACGGCTACCGGTTGACCGGGACCCTGACGATCCACGGCAAGGCCCGGCCGCAGACCGTGGACGTGCGCACCGACGACCTGGGCGGCAGCTGGCAGATGTCCAGCGAGACCGCGATCAGACAATCCGAGTTCGGCGTCAAGCCGTACTCGCAGCTGATGGGCTCATTGAAGGTCGCTGACGACGTCACCGTCTCGTTCACCGCGCAGCACGCCAAGGACACCTGAGAACGGAGTGACGATGCGGATCGGAGTGGTGTTCCCGCAGACCGAGATTGGCGCCGACGCGGGTGCCGTTCGGGCCTACGCCGAGCACGTCGAGGGGCTGGGGTTCGCGCACCTGCTCGCCTACGACCACGTCGTCGGCGCCGACCCGACGATTCATGTCGGCTGGAACGGCCCTTACGACCTGCACAACACGTTCCACGAGCCGCTGGTGACGTTCGGCTACCTCGCTGCGGTCACCACCTCACTGGAGTTGGTGACCGGCATCGTGATTCTGCCGCAGCGACAGACTGTTCTGGTCGCCAAGCAGGCGGCCGAAGTGGATCTGCTCAGCGGCGGCCGACTGCGCCTGGGCGTCGGCCTCGGCTGGAACGCGGTCGAGTATGAGGCACTGGGACAAGACTTTTCGAACCGGGGTAAGCGCTGCGACGAACAAGTGGAGTTGATGCGCAGACTGTGGACCGAGCGGACCGTCACCTTCGAGGGCAGCTATCACCGGGTGACCGGAGCCGGACTGGCGCCGCTGCCGATACGGCAGCCGATTCCGGTGTGGTTCGGAGCATCTGCACCGCGCGCGTGCCGGCGCGCCGGCCGTCTTGGCGACGGTTGGTTTCCGATGGTGGGCCCGGGCCCGAAACTGGAGCAGGCGCGTCAGGAGGTGGCACAAGCCGCGACGGAGGCCGGCCGAGACCCCGACCAGATCGCCATGGAGGGCCGGGTTTCCTGGAACGGCAGCGCCGACGATCTTGCTGACGGTTTACGGGTCTGGGCCGAGGCGGGTGCCTCGCACGTGTCGATCAACACCATGGGCGCCGGGCTGGCTTCGGTGGACGACCACCTCGCCGCGTTGACCACCGCAGCTGAAATCGCCGGACAATTCCCGGGTTAACGACGCGCCGATATTACGGCGACGGCGGCCCGGGGTTGGGTGGCGGAGGCTGCTGGTCGGGCGCCTGTCCGTGCAGGCGTTCCAGCAGCTTGGTCAGTAGCGGATGCGGGTTCGGCTCCGGCGGCGGCGGAGGAGCCACCGGCGGTGGCGGCGCGGGCGGCGGAACCGGTTGCGCGGCGGGAACGTCGGCCTGCGGCAGCTGGTCGGCGACGGTCTGCGGCTGAACAGCCGGAGCCGGGGCCCGATCTTCGGCCGGTGCAGGCTGCGGCGCCGGCCGCGCGGCCCGTGCTTCGACCGCGGCCGGCGGCGGAGCCGGGGCCACGGCGACAGGTGCGGATGCTGCGCGGTGGACCACCGGCTGCACCGGTCCAGGTCCTCGATCGGGCACCAGATGCGGACCGACCGCAAGCGACAGCGACGCCACGAACGTCACCGCACCGGCAGCCAGCATGGTCAATGCCCCGGCATACGAGTGCTGTCGGGACGCTTCGTGGTCCCGTCGCCAGCTGTCAACGGCCTCGACCATCTCGGCGTCGGTGAATTCCGTGCTGTGAGCCGACGCGAGCGCGGCTCCTCGCGCCAGGGCCAACTCTGCGCCCGTCTGCGTGATCACCGGCACCGGCACGGTCTTCTCGAGCCGCCGCGACAACGCGTCGAGTTCGTCATCGGCACCGACAACCACGATGCCGCCCGGTTGCCAGGAGCTCCGGTCGAACAGGGCGGTCAACCAGTGGACCAGATGACCCGGCCCGCCAGAAAGCTGCTTGATGGCCGTTTGTGGTTCGTCGTCGCAGGTGTCGACCATCACCACGATCGTCGACTCGCCATCCAGCACGCAGACGGCGGCCTTGTCATAGCCGACAACCGGGGCGATCGCCCGGGCCAACATGTCGCACGCGTCATGCAACCGGATCGGGACAACATTGTCGAAACCAGCGTCGGTCAGCGACTCCAGAAGCAGCGCCGACTCCGCAGCCGATTCATCGCTCCAGGTCACGCCGACGACGTGCAGCCGCTGGTCAAAGCCAACCGCTGCGGCTTGCGCTTCCAGAACGGCCGCACTCGCCTGCTCCGAGGTGTAAACCGCCTGAACGCCGGCCGCGGGGGCTACCTCGAAATCGTCGTGGTCGAGGATGCTGCCGTCGGCGTCACGGCCCTCTACCAGGACCCAGCCGACTGACGTCGACGTCAGCGACAGGCCAAGTACCGTATCCAAATCTGCACCTCAATCGCGGCCCAATGCCCGTGCGCCGCAGCGAGCGACCAGACCGTCGATGCGGTGGTTCGTCAGCGGCGAAAGGACCGGGACAGCGTGGTCTCGTCGGTGTATCCCGGGTGAGCCTACGCGCTCAAGGCAACCGAGGTCGACCGGGTGCCAACAGCATTGTTTGATTGCGCAACGACCTGCGACGTCCACGCAACGACTCGCGACGGCGCGCTCGCCGGGCCGTTTCCGCCGCAAACTCCCGACCGCACACCACGGGCATTGCGGCGCGAAACGTTGCCACGGACAGCCGCTTGGCGCCTTCAACACAGGCTCTGCGCAGGTGGCGGCAACCGCTGCCGAATCGAAACAACTTTGCGTCTTCGTCGACATCTGGACGGCCACACGGTAGGTTTTGCGGTATCGCGCGACGCTGTACGAAGGGGCCCCACTTATGGCAAACGTAAGCGACAAAGTGCGTTGTTGGGCGCGGCGACTTACGGTCGCCGCGATTGTTGCCGCCACACTCCCCGGCCTGGTCGGCCTCGTCGGTGGGGCTGCGACAGCGGGGGCGTTCTCCCGGCCCGGCCTTCCGGTCGAGTACCTTCAGGTGCCATCGGCTTCGATGGGCCGCAGCATCAAGATCCAGTTCCAGAGCGGCGGGAACGGCTCCCCCGCGGTGTACCTGCTGGACGGTCTGCGAGCCCAGGACGACTACAACGGGTGGGACATCAACACCCCCGCCTTCGATTGGTACTACCAGTCCGGGCTGTCGATCGTCATGCCGGTCGGTGGACAGTCCAGCTTCTACACCGACTGGTACCGTCCGGCGTGCGGTAAGGCCGGCTGCTCGACCTACAAGTGGGAGACCTTCCTGACCAGCGAGCTGCCCGGCTACCTGGCCTCGCAGAAGAGCGTCAAGGCGACCGGCAGCGCCGCGGTGGGCATCTCGATGGCCGGTGCATCGGCAATGAATCTGGCGAACTACCACCCCGCTCAGTTCATCTACGCCGGTTCGCTGTCCGGCTACCTCAGCCCGTCCACCGGGCAGGGCTGGATAGGCTTGGCGATGGGTGATGCCGGCGGCTACAAGAAGGAAGACATGTGGGGGCCAGATAGCGACCCGGCATGGCAACGCAATGACCCCCTGGTCAACGTCGGCATGCTCGTCGCCAATAACACCCGGCTCTGGGTGTACTGCGGCAACGGGACTCCGAACGAACTGGGCGGTGCCAATTTGCCGGCTACGTTCATTGAGAGCAACTTCATGATTGGCGTCAACAAGAAGTTCCAAGACGCCTACAACGCAGCGGGCGGCCACAACGCCGTGTTCAACTTCCCCCCCTCCGGAACCCACAGCTGGGAGTACTGGGGAGCTCAGCTCAACGCGATGAAGCCTGATCTGCAGGGTGCCCTGGGCGCCCACGCAGGCTGACCCACCCGCCCGAGGTTTTCAGTGCAGGCGGTCGGTGACGTCGACCCACGCCGTCGAGTCGTTGCGGTGAGTGTTCATGTCGTGGCACTGGCCGTAGATACGTGCGACGCCATGCCCCGGTGAGTCGCTGTCCGGATAGAGGATCGCGTTGACGCCGTCCTTCGACAGGTTCCTTCCGAACAAGTGCTGGTTGGGCGGCAATCCCTCACGCCAGCCGTGCGAAGCCATGACCGCCGCGATCGACCGGAAATACTCGTCGGCACTGGCGTCGGCCGGCAGCCGGAAGTCCATGTAGACCGCTCCCTGGTAAGGAGGATCGTCGCGGTTCTTACAGGACATCAGCAGGTAGCCGGCCGTCGCCTGATGCAGCCCGGCGATCGCGACAATGTCTCTCGCCTGCTCGACGACTTCGGTCTGGGTTTGTGCGTCGGTGGCGGCCGGCCCGGGGTGCTCCACGGCATCGGCCGTCGAGGAATGCAGCCGATCGACCGCCAGGAAAGCCCCACCGAGTACCACGGCGGTCGACAATGCGGTCGCGATCAGCGTCCGCGCCGCCGGCGAGCGAGAGCCCGACGACGCGCCGCCGGCGTCATTCATGGGCGACCACGCACCGGGCTAATCGCCGCGGTGGGGAGTCAGCCGCCTAAAGCCGCGAGGAGTTCTTTGATCCGGGCCGCTTCGTCATCGGTCGGGATCTCCTCGGCCTCAATGGCATCGAGCAGATCGGCCGTGAGTCCCGCGCCGTTCGCGGTTTCCTGCGCCGAGAGTTTCGCGCGCCGTCGAACGACATAGAGCTGTTGGCCCAACGTCGCGCCGGGTGCCTCGGCCGCCAACGCCATCAGATCGTCGTAACGTGTTCGAACTCCACTGAGCGACACAATGACCGACGGTGTCGCCCGTCCGCGAGAGGCTGCCTTGGTGAGCGCGGTCTGCAGCTTTCGCAGGCCGGACAGAATCACTGACGCGCGTCCGGAGAACTCCGGGTCGCTGGTGTCGGGCAAGGCGTCGATCGCTGCGGAGAACATCTGCATCGCCGCCTCGACCAAGCTGACGATGACGGGCGCTTCGCCGTCATCGTGTCCGCCGTCGCTCTTGGACCGCCGTGTGCTTTGGAAGGAATCGTCGATGATGATCACTCCATCTCGATCGTGATTGGAGACGTCGAAACGCTAGCGCGTATCCATCGTCTGTACAAGGGTTGGCCCTACCGGGGACGATTCGGTGAGCGTATCTCGGATCGCCGCACACGACAGCGCCATTTCCTGCATTCAGTTGGCAATCATTCGTTGAACCGGCCAATGACGGCGAGCGTTGGTAAACATCGGCATTTCCGGTCACCGGCCGAGCGCGGCATGCTTGGATCGGCCCATGCAGGGCTCTGCGACAGTTCACATGGCGGCACCCGCGGACAAGATCTGGAACCTGATCGTGGATGTTTCCAAGATCGGCCGCTACTCCCCCGAGACGTTCGAAGCCGAATGGCTTGACGGAGCCACCGGCCCCGCGGTCGGGGCGCGATTCCGCGGCCATGTCAAACGAAATGAGATCGGGCCGGTGTACTGGACAACCTGTCGGGTCACGGCATGCGAGCCAGGCCGGGAATTCGGCTTCGAGGTGCTCGTCGGCGACAGAGCGGTGAACAACTGGCATTACCGCCTGACGCCGTCCGGCGACGCCGCCCAGGGCACCGACGTCACCGAATCATTTCGGATGAACTCCTCACCGATCGTCGGCCTCTATTACTGGCTGTTCGGCGGCTACCTTCGTCAACGACGCAACATCCGTGACATGACCAAGACGCTGCACCGGATCAAGGATGTGTCCGAGACGTGAAATCGGTCGTCGACAGGAACGCCGACAGTGGCGCCGATCGAACTGAGTGAGGTTGCCATGGGACGGTGGTCGCGCGATGAGATCGAATCGGCCTTCGAACAGCACAAGCAAGTCGTCGTAGAGATCGGATCCAGTTGGGATTGGTCACGGTTCGCCGACCAATTCACCGAAGACGCGACCTACGTCGAGCACACCTACGGGACCTTCCGCGGCCGCACGCAGATCCGCGACTGGATTGTGTCGACGATGAATGTCTTCCCCGGCAGCGAGATGCCGTTCTATCCGCCGTCCTGGCACTCCATCGACACCGACCGCGGCTGGGTGTTCTGCGAGTTCTTGAACCGGATGCGGGATCCCGGCGACGGAAGCATTCACCAGGCGGCCAATTTGTCGGTCATGAAGTACGCCGGCGACGACCTGTGGAGTTATGAGGAAGACGCCTACAACCCGATGAACTTCCTGCCGATGGTGCGCGAATACGTCCGACGGTCTCACGCGTTGGGTACCGCCAGCGACGACGCGATCGCGTTCGCGAAAAACATGAACTGGGAACTGGGCTGACTGCTCCGATCGCCAAACGTCGATGACGGGTGCGGTTGCCGCGTCTAGGCTTTGCGATAGCACTGCCCGACGACGTGGAGGGCCTTATCCGTGGATATCGCATTCAAGCAGAGGTTGCACTGGCTGGCGCTGCACGGTTTCATTCGCGGCGTCGCGTCGATCGGCGCTCGACGGGGTGACCTGCAAGCCCGGTTGATGACCGACCCGACCGTCAAGGCGGATCCGGTGCCGTTCTACGAACAGGTGCGGGCCCGCGGTCCCCTGGTGCGAACGCGGATCGGCTACATCACCGCAGACCATGCGATCGGGCACGAATTGCTGCGATCGGATGACTTCCGGGTGGTCTCGATCGGGTCGAATCTACCGGCGCCACTGCGGTGGCTGGAGGGCCGCGCTCGCGATGATCTGCTCCACCCGCTACGCCCCCCGTCACTGCTGGCGGTGGAGCCGCCGGACCATACCCGCTACCGCAAGACGGTGTCCTCGGTGTTCACCCAACGGGCGGTCGCCTCGCTCCGGGATGGGGTCGAGCAGACCGCGGTCTCACTGCTGGATGAGCTGTCCCGCGAACCGGGTGTCGTCGACATCGTTGACCGGTATTGCGCCCAGCTTCCGGTTGCAATCATCAGCGACATCCTGGGAGTGCCTGATCGCGATCGACCGCACATTCTTGAATTCGGCGAACTCGCTGCTCCCAGTTTGGATTTCGGGCTCACCTGGCCGCAATACCGGCGCGTACAGCGCGGGATCGCGGGGTTCAGCTTCTGGCTCGATGAGCATCTGGGACAGTTGCGCCGGACTCCCGGCGACGACCTGATGAGTCAGTTGATCCGCAAAGCTGAAAGTGGTTCGCAGGAAACATATTTGGATGAAGTCGAACTTCGAGCGGTCGCCGGTTTGGTATTAGCGGCTGGGTTCGAGACCACGGTGAACCTGCTGGGCAACGGAATTCGCATGCTGCTGGACCATCCCGAGCAGCTGCGCACGCTCAGTCAACGCCCCCAACTGTGGCCCAACGCCGTCGAAGAGATCTTGCGGCTGGAGTCGCCTGTCCAGCTCACCGCGCGGATAGCGCTGAAGGACACCGAGATCGCGGGGATGCCGGTCGGTCAGGGCGAACTGGTGGTGGTATACGTCGCCGCGGCCAACCGAGATCCGGCCGTTTTCACCGATCCGAACACATTCGACATCGAACGGGAAAACGCCGGTAGGCATTTGGCGTTCTCCGGCGGTCGGCACTTCTGCCTGGGAGCGGCCTTGGCCCGCGCCGAAGGCGAGGTGGGGCTGCGATCCTTCTTCGAGCGCTTCCCCGACGTACGGTCCGCCGGCGCGGGCAGTCGTCGTGACACCCAGGTCTTGCATGGTTGGTCGACGCTGCCTGTCGATCTGGGCTCAGCGAGGTCGATGGTCCCCCGATGACCGCCGGGGCCGCGTCAGCGGCCCGATCTGCTGCCGAAGTAGGACTCCATCGTCATGGTGCACACCAGTTGGCCGGTGCGGTTGAACATGGTGCCCTGTGCCAGTCCCCGACCGCCGATACCGCTGGGTGAATGCTGTTCGTAGAGCAGCCAATCCGACAGGTCGGGCGGGTGGTGAAACCACACTGCATGATTCATCAACGCTGAGTAGCCCGGCCCCAACGGGGTCGTACGGCGGGCGATCATCGCCGACTCGAGTAGCGTGCGGCCGGAGACATAGACGGCCAGGCAGTCGGCGAGGATCGGGTCGTTCGGAACAATGCCGTTGGGGCGCCACCACATTCGGATGCGAGCCGGTGGCGGTTCGACCAGATCGAGCGCGAGCCTGGCCGACGGGTCGACGTAACGCATCTCGACGGGCTGCTGACGTACCCACCATCCGTCCCGTTCGTCCGCGTAGTTGCTGAGTTGCTCGGCGAGCGTGGGTACAGATTCGGGCTGCGGCAGATCCGGTGGCGGCTGTTGGTAGCCATGGCTTTCGACGGATGAGCTGAACGACGCGATGCCCTCCAACAGCACCGCGCCAAACTGGCGCGCGGTGACGCGCCTGGCCGAAAAGGTGCCGCCGTCATGCAGCGCAGTGACCTCGAAGTCGACCGGGTATCTGGCGTCGCCCCGCCGGAGGAAATACAGCTGCATGCTGTGTGGCAAGCGGTCGGGCACGGTTCGGCTGGCCGCCATCAGAGCTTGCGCTGCGATGTGGCCGCCGACGATGTGGTGGTCGATTTCGTCGATTTGGGTTCCGACGAAGAACTCCGCATTGACCTGTTCGAGGTTGAACGTGTCGAGTACGTGGCTCAGCGTGAGAACCGGCGGCGGGGTGGTCACGGACGCATCATGCCGCTAAGACAGGTAGCGGCCAAACCATTCCAGCACCTGTCGCCAAGCGTCGTCGGCGGCGGCGGCGTTGTAGCGCGGTCCGGTGTCGTTGAAAAACGCGTGGTCGGCATTGGGTTCGACGACGATGTCGTGGATCAGTCCGGCCCGATCGAGAGCGGCCTTGGCCGCCGCCGCCGAACCGGTGACCCGCGTGTCCAGGGCCGCATAGATCGCCAGCACCGCGGCCTTGGTGCCCGAGAAGTCGGGGTTGTCGGGTAGCGGCCCGTAGAACGGAACCGCGGCCGACAGGTGTGGGGCGCCGGAGGCCAGCAGTTGCCACACCAGCCCGCCGCCGAAGCAGAAGCCGACGACCGCGATCTTGCGACCCGGGACGCGGTTCTGCAGTTCTTCGACACCGGAGTTCAGGTCTGCGATGAACCGGTCGTGCGGAACGGTGGCCAGCGCGGCGGTGGCCGCAGCGGGGTCCGTGAAGTGCCCCGTGCCGCCTTCCTCGGACAGCAGGTCGATGGCCAGCGCCGAATAGCCGGCTCCGGCGAAACGTCCGGCCACCGACCGCACCCAGTCGTTGAGGCCTTTGTTCTCGTGGATGACCAACACCCCGCGACGGGCATTGTGGGCCTGCGCCCAGGCGCCTTGAAGCTCTCCATTCGGGCCGCGCCAGGTGATCGGCTCGGCGGGTAGCGCCGCTGCCATCCCCGGTGCTTCCCCTTGTGCGCTCGATCCTGTGTTCGGGCGCGGTGATTGCTTGTCGTCGCAGGCCGCGATCAGCGCGGCCGCAGCACCCCCGCCCAGACCGAGCAGCGCCAGCCGCCGGATGGCTTCGCGCCTGGTCAGCAATCCGTCGACGTGGTCGGTTGCGATCTCCTCGGCGATGTATTGCCGTAACGACGTCACCCTGGGCAGTATGCGTCATAAACCGTCCCGGCGCGTGGATGGCGCTGCAGCCCCGGATCAGTCGAAGCTGTCCGGGTCGGCCACCGGGATCAGCAGATGCGACGGGGTGGGCCCGCCCTGGTGGAGCTGATAGCTGCCGCCGGCCAGGGCGCGGCGCGCGGGCTCGGTCGGGACGAGATGCGGGAAGTCGAAGGTAGTCAGCGTCAGACGCAGCCGGTGACCTGACTCGAGCAACGCAGCGGTCGGGAAGATCTCGACGTCGTAGCGGGTCACTTCGCCCGGGACGACGGGTTGGACAGCGGACCGCGTGCTGAAGTGGTGCGGCCGCAGCACGGTTCCGTCCGGCAGGTACCACGTCCGGTCCGGGTCCAGCTCGCGGTGCGAACCGAGCAGCGCCCCCTGAGTCAACGGGCGGCTGGCGCCGTCGGGTGCGACGTCGTCAAGATGGGCGACCCACAGCGTCTCGGTCGTGCTGGCCGTGGCATGCACGGTGAGCGTGATCGGCCCGGCGACCAACGTTTCAGTGGCAAAGGCTTCGGTGGTGTAGTGCAGCGCCCCGCGATGCAGCCGCCGGTTGTCCTGGTCGTAGCGGGTCTGCCCGCCGCGCTGGGCGCGGATGAAGCTGGTCATACCCAGCGTCCACTGCTCGACGCTTCGCCCGGACAGCGGACCACGGCCCACGTACTTGATGGTCGCCGTGGAGGTGTCCGACGCACACTCGGCGGACAGCCGCCCGGATTCGGACAGGTAGAAGCGGGTCGGTGTCGCCTCGGGCAGCGGGTATTCGCGGGCGTGGAACCACCGCGGGCTTCCGATGGCCTGGAAGGTGAACGGCGATCCGGATATCGCCGCCCCCGCGTCGTCGTTCAGCCAATAGTCGAACCAGCGCAGCTGCAACGCGTGGAGGTGCAGCCCACCGAAGTGGGAGACGTGATACCAGGGCCCCATCATCAACCGCAGGGCCTCAGACACCGGCTGGCCGGGCTGCATCGGCTGCTCGTCGGGCCGCCCGGCGAAGGCGTTCTGCAGCGCGGCGTAGTTCAGCGGCGCACCACGCTGGAAGGCGTCATGCCAGCCGCCGACCAGGAAGACCGCCACATCGTTGGCGACAACCCTGGGCAGCACCGTGGCCGGTCGCATCGCATCCCAGAACGGCCCGTCGAAGGCCGTCTCACCGCCGGCCACCGCATCGGCGATCAACGGCCGGAAGTAGCCCCGCTGAGCGCGCCCACGTTGCCGCACCCCGGTTAACCCGCCGGCCCGCGGCCGCGGATGTTTGCCGAGGTGGATGACCTCCAGTGCCGGGTTGACGACGTTGAGCAACCGGTAGATCGCCCCGTAGGCCCGTACCGTGCGGAGGTGCGGGGCGCCGCCCATCGCCGCGGCGTCACGGTAGAAATCGCGCGCGGACATCACCGGGAAGATCGCCTTGAGCGGCGAATTCGGCCCGACGGCAGCAGCGGTGAACAGCTGGTTGATCGCCAGGTAGGAGGTCCCGAACATGCCGACCCGCCCGTTGGCGTTGGGCAGCTTCGATGCCCAGTCGACCAGCTCTATCCCGTCTTGCGCCTGCCTTTCCCCGAACATCTCGAAGGAGCCGCCGGACACGCCGCTGCCCCGGACATCGACCATCACCTCGATGTAGCCACGCTTGACCAGATACGGCGTTGCGCCACCGCCGATCTGGGCAGCCGGCGGCGGAGCCTTCTTGCCGTACGGCGTCATCGACATCAACACGGGAAACGGACCGGCGGCAGGCTGGCCGGTGTCGGGCTCGGTGGGGTAATGGATGTCGACGCGCAGCACCACCCCGTCGCTCATCGGCACACCGACGTTGTGCCGGATACCCACCCCGAACCGGGCCGGCCTGGGCGCCCACGGCGGTGAGAACGGCGATGGACTGGTCCTACGGGCACGTCCGGTCGCGGCGTTGCGTCGCGATCGCAGCGTCGGCATCCTTACCTCCCGCGCGCATTGACAATGTGTTCCGCTGCCCGGTTCTATGACATCCCATGGCAGTCGACGAAACCGTACTCGGGCTGTGGCAGGCCCTGTCGGGCCGGGACTGGGAAGCCGTCAAAACGTTCTTGTCAGCGGATTGCGTCTACGTGGACATGCCGGTCGGACCGACCCTGGCCGCCCGTGGGCCCGACGACATCGTGAAGCGCCTCAAGGTCGGGTTGGAGCCGCTCGCCGGCTACCAGAACCACGACGGGGTGCTGGTGTCCAACGGCTCCGACGTCATGTACGAGCACTCCGAAACCTGGCGCTGGACGAGCGGTGAAACGGCTGTGCTGCAGTTCGTTTCGGTCCACCGCGTCGACGACGGCAAAGTGACGCTGTGGAAAGACTATTGGGACATGGGCAGCATGACCGCGCAGGCGCCGCCGACCTGGTTGGAGGATCTTGCGAGCGCGGACACTAGCTGGATCTTTAATGCGGCCGGACTGATCTGAGCAGTCGCGAACTTGCCCGTTGGTGAAGGCAGTTGAGAACATGCTCCGCCGCTCTCGCGTTGGATACGCGGCTCGCACAACTCAACTAGGGTGTTCGAGTTCTGTTCGGGCCTGGTCGATTTGGTCGTAGGCGTAGGTCGCCATGGTGGCGGTGGTCATCGTCTCGCCCTTGCGGGCGAGCGATTCGTAGGTCGCCTCGCCGAGGACATCGCGCAGGTGGGTGATCGCGGTGGTGATCTCGGGGACCGACGACGCAGAGAAAGGACTGAGCGCGAACCCGGCGATGGCGGCCGCCGGTTCGTAGCGTCCAAGCCGGTCGAAAAGAACGGCGAGGATGGCCAGCGGGACGCGGAGCGTCGTGGTGTCGCCCGCATTGTGGAATCCGCGGATTGCCAGAGTGAGGTGATCGAACGCGGCCAGCGTGTCGCCGTGTTCGGCCTCAAGTCGTGCTAGACCGTTCGCCAGGACTGACGCGATGGTGCGGTTGCCGCTGTCTTGAGCGATCACCAGACCCCGGCCGAGGGCGTCGAGCGCCCCGACGCGATCCGCGTCACGGAAAGCGAGACCGTAGGCCCCGAGCGCCCACGCGAGAAACAACGGGTTGCCTGTTGTCTCCGCAGCCTCGATGAGGCCACCCGCGCAATCCATCGCCTCCCCACCACAACCGGCCACTGCAAGGGCGGCAACCAGCCATGCCCGGATGTGGACGTGGGTGTCGCGGCGGCGTGCGAGCTGGGCGCGGCACACCTCGGCCATCCGCTCGGGCTGCCCGATGACTAGGTATACAGATCCAAGCACGGCTTCGATGCCGTACGGCGGCGCCTCGCGGCTGCTGCCGAGAACGATCTGGGCGGCGTCGCTGTAGCCGACCGCCGCCTCGATCCGTCCGGTCGAGTAGCACAGCGACGCAATCACGTACAGGAACGCCAGCCGCGGGTGGTCGACCGCGCGGGCGGGCTCGATCAGCTCTTCGGCCCAGGCGATCGGCTCAAGGGTTTGGACCGCAGTGCCGAGCCACCCCGCATAGCTGGCGATGGCGGCGGCGACATCAAGATCGCCCTGGTCGGCGGCCCACCGAAACGCGGTGCGCAGATTCGCCAGCTCGACGGTGAACCAGTCGTAGGCCGCACGTTGGCGGGGGCTGTCCCACAGGGCCATGATGTCGGCTTCGCGCCCGGCGAAGTAGCGCGAGTGGGCGGCCCGAATCTCGGATGCTTCGCCGAGAGCCACGAGGTGGTCCTCGGCGAACTGACGGATCGTCTCCAGCATCGCAAACCGGGTCCGCCCCGCCGACCGGTCAGCGACCAGCAGCGACTTGCGCACCAGGGCGTCGAGCAGATCCAGGGTGGCGAAGTCATCATCGGAACCCATGACGGCGCAGGCGCTTTGCAGGTCGAATCCCCCGGCGAACACCGAACACCGCTCCAGCAGCGCCTTTTCCGGATCGTCGAGCAGGTCGTAGGACCACGCCACCGCGTGGCGCAGCGTTTGGTGGCGTGACAAGCCGCGCCGCGAGCCCACCAGCAGCCGGAACCGCTGATCGAGACGATCACGCACCTCGCTGGCGGTCATCGATGCCATCCGTGAGGCCGCCAACTCGATGGCCAACGGGATGCCGTCGAGTCTGCGGCAGATTTCCACCACAGCGTCCGCCTCGCCGGGCTGGGCCAGCGAGAAGTCCGAAACGACACTGTGGGCACGGTCGACGAAAAGGTTCACGGCGGCGGATTCGGTTCCAGAGTTGACATCGAGCGACGGGACCCGCCATAACTGTTCGTCGCTGACCCCCACTCCTTCGCGGCTGGTCGCCAGAATCGTTACGGTCGCCGAGGCAGCGAGGATCGCCTCGACCAGATCCGCGACAGTGTCGACAACGTGCTCGCAGTTGTCGAACACCAGCAGCCGGACTCTGCCCTCCAAGGCGGAGGCCACCGACTGGGTCACTGTCTTGCCCGGTTGCTGGGTGATGCCCAGCACCGCCGCGACGGCGTCGGGTACCGCCGCGGGGTCGGTGACCGCGGCCAGCTCGAAAAACCAGACCCCGTCGGGGAATTCATCGGCCAGACGCTCCGCCACTTCGAGTGCCAGCCGGGTCTTGCCGACCCCACCTACCCCGGTCAGCGTGACCAGCCGATGGCCCTTTACCGCGGCTTGCACCTCGGCGACCTCTGACTCGCGCCCGATGAAGCTCGTGGTCGCAGCCCGCAGGTTCCCCGGACTCGCATCAAGCGCCCGCAACGGCGGAAACTCCGTGCGTAGGCCTTCTGCTCGAACTTGGAACACACCGACTGGGGTGGGCAGATCCCGCAACCGCCGCGGCCCCAAATCCACCAGATCAACTCCGCTGAGTAGACCCGCCGTCGACTCGGCCAACAGGATCTGACCGCCGTGCCCGGCGGCCATCACGCGTGCGGCCCGATTCAAAACCGCTCCGAAATAGTCACTCTCACGGAGCTCGGCTTCGCCGGTCGCCAGCCCCATCCGCACCGGCAACTCCAACACCCGCTGCGCGGCCACCGCCGCATCCACCGCCGACCGCGGCGAGGCGAACGCGGCGCACACGCCGTCACCGGTGTGTTTGAACAACCAACCCCCGTGCGCCTCGATCGCCCGACGTAGCACCTCGTCGTGGGCGGCTAGGGCCTTCTGCATGCCCTCCGCGTCGGCTTCCCACCGACGGGTCGAGCCCTCAACGTCGGTGAACAGGAACGTCACGACACCCGAAGGAGCGGGCACTTCTGCAGAATGTCACAACGGACCCTGTTCCCTTGCGAAGTTTGAACACTCGGCCCAAATCTCGATGCCGTGGCACTCGATCACTATCAACGACCAAGACGCCAAGAAACACTGTGGAAATATTTTGGAAACATTGATCTCGACGTACATCAAGCACATACTGACAAGGCGCCCGGAAAAGCCAGAATTCACGAATTTCTAACGGTCTCCGGCAGAAGGCTCGGAGCGTCCTCAATGAGGAGGAAATGATGAGGAAATTCACGCAGCGAGTGCTGATTTCGGGCGCGGCTGAGATGGCAATCATTGGAGCTGTCGGTGGTGTCGACCTGCTTGGGGAAGCCCAGGCCGACCCCACCCCGTGCGTCAGTGCGACGGGCCTATGCGAGCCGCAGCAGATGAACGGGCCGCAACTCCGAATGGTGATCATTTGCCAGCCAACTGGGCCGAAGGCCGGGGCGTTTTGCCTAGGCTGCGCCACACCCTGCCCGACCGGCGCTGATGCCCGCCCTGCTTAACCCGTAGCGATGTCTTGCCACACAACTCGATTGTCGAGTACGTCCGCCTGCGTCGATGCGAGATGAAGGCATTTACCAGGTCGGGCTTCGGGCATAGAGCTTCTGGTGATCGCCATGGAGATTCTTCGTCGGCAGTTGCTGCAGTCTTTCGATTCGATGACCAGATAGCACTCGCCCATTTAGCCCATTTTCCTATGTCAAGCACAGTCTTGCTCCGACTCCAGAAAAGACGATTGGAATATGGGCAGCGACGACGGCCCAGGCCCGCCGACGTGGCGGAGGATCTTGCGAGCGCGGACACTACTGGCTCTTCGACGCGACCCGGCCGCGGTAGTGGTCAGCCGCGTGACTCGGCACGTTCCTTGAGGCGCTTGAGGGTGTCGGCCGCGATACGACCCACCTGGCGCACGGCGACCCGGTCGGCGATGTAACCCCAAATCCCGCCCGGAGCCTGATACGACAGCCGAAACGTCACCTTGGTCCGGCCCTGCCCCTCGTCGCGCAACCGGATCCGGCCACGCATCGTCACCCCGGTGATGCCCACCCACGCCAGGTCGCGCAGGTCGTCGAATTCGACCACTTCCATCAGGCCGCCTACCGGCACCGAGCCGACCTTCCAGTGCACGAAATACCGAGCGCCGACGCCGGGCGGCCGGTCATTGGCGCTCTCCCACCGCTCCAAGTTGGTCATGAACGACGGGTAGCTGTCGGGATCGCTGACGATCTTCCAGACCGCGTCGCGATCGGCGTCGATGACGCTGCGGCGTTCGACGCGCATCAGCCGATCACCGGGAATCGACGTCGGGCCGCAAGACGGTCGACACCGGACTGCAGGCTGGCCATCACCTTGTCGTGCACCGCCTGGTCATCCCCATCGACTTCGATGGGGTGTTGCACCTCGATGGTGATCTTGGTGGGTAGCGGAATATGTCCGGCCAGGTCGCTGATGTTCAGGCCCCACGGCAGCGCCAGCGATATCGGAATGCTTTTGAGCCGCAGCGTTTTGTCCGCTCTGAGCAGCTTGGCCAGCCACTGGCCACGGTTGAGGAACAACGCGCTTTCCTGCCCACCCACACTGGCCACCGGCACGATCGGCACGCCGGCATCGCGAGCCAGCTTGACGTACCCCATGCGGCCGTCGAAGTCGACCGTGTGACGCTCCCACGAGGGACGGAAGACCTCATAGTCCCCGCCGGGATAGACCAGCAACGCTGCGCCGGATTCCAATGCCATACGGGCATTTTCGTGGTTGGCGGCGACGGTGCCGAACTTGCGCAACCAGCCCAGCGGCGGCGCGGAGACGACGAGGTTGTGGGCCAGTTGGTAGAACGGGCGCTCGACGCCGAAGTAGGAGCAGAACGCGAGGGTGAACACGAACGTGTCGGGAGGCACGTTGCCGCCGCTGTGGTTGCCGATGAGTAGTACCGGCCCCTCGGCGGGGATCCGGTCCAAGTGCTGCACGTCGGCTCTGAAGTACAGCGACGCCAGTAGCCAGGTCCTGGGCAACTGGTCGCGAATGTAATCGGGATCCCGCTGGTCGAGGTCGGCCTTGGGGACCCGCGACGTGATCTGCTCGCGGGCCCACTCCAGCGCCTCTGCTAGGCCGGCCATGACCGATCTATACCCTGGCGACGGCGTCTCTAACCTCGACGTCTAACTGGTAGATGCGGGAGGCGTTGTCGCGGGCGACGAGGTCGACGACCCGGATGGCGTCGGCCGGACTCCAATCGTCGTCATCGACGAATCCGCTCAGCACTCGATGAATACCGTTGCGCCACAGCGTCGCACCAAGGTAATGCAGCTCCGCCGGACCGAATCCGTCCGATGAGTAGACGATTTTGCGGAACGGCGCCAATTCCAGCAGCCGGGCGGTGAATGCCGGTGCCCGCGCACCCAGGTAATTGACGCTCAGCCCGCCGTCCAGATAGACGTTGTTGAACGCCTGGGCCAGGTAGCCGGCCTCCCGTTCATAGGGATAACAGTGCAGCAGCACGATCGGCGTCTCGCCGGACTGGCGCAAAAAGTCCAACAGATGCAGCGGATTGGCCTTGTGCAGATCGCAATCCCGGTCGCCGAAACCGACGTGGAATTGCAATGGCTTGCCCACCCGCAGGGCCTGGTGCAGCCCGAAGCGCAGCAATACCCGATCGGTCAACCGGACGCCGCCGTTGTCGCGCCATCGGGCGGCCGCCGTCGCGACCTCGGCCGCCGACGGCTCGGTCAGGTCCCCGTCGAACCCGCCGCGGTAGGCCAGGACGGATTTGGTGCCCACCGCGGTGGCCGTGCGCCGGCGCAGGATCTCCTCGAATGCCGCCGCGTAGTCACCCGGGGCGTGCGCGGCCTGCTCGGCCACCTGCTCGAGGCGGACCACCTCGTGGGCGTGGCCTGCGGACAACTCGGCAAGCTGCGCCACGTCCGCGACGCCCGCGGCGTAGCCGGTGTCGACCAGCCAGTCGCTGACGCCGGCCGCGCGCAGAAAAAGTCGCGCCAGCTCGGTTTCGGTGAGCTGGCTGCGGCGCTGCCAATATTGCTGTGGCTCAGCATGTTTAGGCAGTCCGAGTAGTGGCGCACAATGGGCGCGCACGGCGAAGCCGAGTTGGGTGTCGAATGCTGAGTCGAAGTCGGCGAGTGGCTCGGTGTTGGCCTCGTTGAGGCTGTTCTCAAAACGCTGCCGGTCCCCCGCCTGCCAGCCAGCAGCCGTGCGCATGCTGATCGATCAGCGGCACGCCGGCGATGTGGTCCGCCAGAGCCGTCACCGTCACACGCTCCAGGCCATCCGGAATTTGTCTGCCAGTTGTTCGCGATTGAGGTGGGCGTAGTGCTCGTGCTCGAAGCGCCGGACCGCGACCACGACGTCGACGGCGGGATCGCCGAGAATGGCGCGCAATCGTTCTGAATTATCAAGTGCGGCAATGGTGGAAGCTTGCGAGCTGGACAGTCGCACAATGCCGGCGCGACCGCGGTCGGAGTCGGTCAGTGTTGCCGGGTCGACCTTCGTCTCCGCGGGCAGCACCGCTTTCTGCTCGATCCCGTCCAGCGCCAAGCCCAGGATCGCGGCCGTCGCGAAATAGGGGTTGGCCGACGGATCGACGACTTTGACCTCGAGGTTGCCGCCGTATGGGTTGCCGGGGCCACCGACGATGAAGCGCAGTGCCGCTTCTCGATTCTCGGTGCCCCAGCAGGCATAGGCCCCCGCCCAATTGCCGGGATGCAGCCGTAACCCGGACACGATCGAACCGCACAACACCCCTTGCGCCGCCGGCAGGCCGCGCAGCAATCCCGCTACCGCGCTTTCACCCTTGCTCGTCATACCGTGGCTGCCCGCCCCATCGGAGAACAGCGGCCCGGCTGCGTTGGTCAACGAGAAATGCTGGTGGGCACCGCATCCGACGTCGCCGACGAATGGCACCGGTGACAGGCTCACCCGCAAGCCGTAGCGCCGGGCAATGCGGCCGATGATGATTCTGGTCAGCACCAGCTGGTCGACCGCGGCGACCGGCGATTGCGGTGTCAGGGAAATCTCGAACTGATTGGCCCCGTACTCGGGGTGGAGTTGCTCGATCGCGACACCGGACACCGTCGCCGCCGCAGTCACATCGCGGACGAAAGCCTCGTGTTCGAGCACGCCGGCCAGCCCGTACTGCGCCCACATCGTCGACGGCAATCGGTGGCCGTCGGGCTGAACAAGCAGGAATTCGATTTCGTGGCCGACGATCGCCTCGATGCCGGCGTCGGCGAGCTTCGCTTCGACTCGGCCCAGCGTTCCGCGGCTGCACGCGGGAACCGGTGTGCCGTCCTGCTCGAAGAAGGAGCCAGGCGCCCAAGCCAATCCGTCGCCGACGATCCGCAGCGCGGACAGGTCAATCCGGACGCGGTGATCACCGACGACACCGATCTGCTCGCTGAACGCAATGCCGGTCTGGTCGATGGCGAACCCATGCCAGCTCCGGCTGGCCCCCAGGCCCGGATCGGCGAATGCGTTGGTACGGCGAATCGGTACGGTCTTGGCCAGCGTGAGCCCGGCCGGATTCACCACCGTGCCGATGACCGCGTCCACCCCTTCGGCCTCGAGTTGGGCGATCGCTGCAGCGGTGAGCGGTGTGGTTGTCATCTGCCGGGCGGGCCCGGTACGTCAGACCCGACTCGGCAGTGTCAGCTTGCAGGTTTGGCCGATATCCAGCGTCCGCAGCACCCGACCCATTCCGATCCACAACGCGCAGGACAGGGCCAGGTCGGCGAGTAGCTCTTCGGAGAAGTGTTCGCCACAGCGGGCCCAGAAATTCTCGTCATCGCGCAGCACCGTGTGCTCGCTGGCGAAGCGGTGGGCGAACTCGGCGGCCAACCGCTCCTGGTCGGTGTATCCGGGCCAGGTGCGCCACTCGCGCGAATGTTCGTACAGCTCTTCATCGACACCGGCGGCGGGTCCGTCGCCGTCGCGGGTGTTGACGCACACTTCGCATTCGTTGTCGTGGGCAATGACCATCCGCGCGAGTTCACGGGTACGCATCGGCAACCGGTTCTTGTTGTAGACCGCGTTGGCGAACCCGCCGATCGCGCCGCCCAAGTCGGGAGATTTCCGGACCCAGCCGGCGAGGTCGTCGTCAGGGAATGTTCCGATGCGGCTCATGGCGAGATGGTACGCCTCCGGCTGTCGTATCCCGAAACCCCGAAACGCTTCGAGGCACTGGTCGAGCCATACCGTTATCGACCATTCCGGTCACGTCCATCGACAAACGGCGCCCCCTTCTCCGACACCTTAACGTTAGATATGTGTCGAATTCTATTCGATTTCTAGACATGTATGGAATACCCGCCCTCACGGCTCGGACGGAGACCTGCACATCGCATCGTTAATTGCGGGTCCGGAGGTCTCTTCGACCGAAACCTATTGCGTGGCAACGTGGCCCCGGGATGCTCTGGCGACGAGCCGTGTTGGTCCCCTTACGTTGAGAGGCTACCCCACCCAAGCTTTTTCCTGAGTGCAACCAAAGCGCTCACTAATAGAAACTCAGGCTCATTCAGAATTCATATACATAACCAACGTCTTCTGAGATAGGCTCGAGCGGTCGGCGACCGTCGGGGGTTGGGCATTCAAAACTCATGTGCGAGACGCCGGCTATGAGGCTGCAACCGTATAAACATCCATATCGACACACACCCGGACTGGAGGCTCGCACGTGAGTCGTAACGCTCTTACCCCAACGCCGCGCGGCCGCCGGATAGCGTTAAGATCTGGCACGGCCGTCGGCGCCGCCGTTATTGCCGCGTCGATCAGCATGGGCACCGCACCTGCGGCCGGCGCCGACGTCATCGATGCGGATCCGGTCAGCGACTTGATCGGGGCATTCGATCCGCACGCGGTTAGCGCCGCGGATGTCCCCGAAGCGGATGCGATCAGCTACTTGATCGAGGCATTCGACCCGAACGCGTTTACCACCTCGGGCGCACCGCAGGACCTGCTTGGCCTTCTGGGCTACTACGCTGACACGTACCTGTTGGGTCCCAGCGGCCTTGATGCCGTGCTCGCCCCGTACGTCGAGGAGTTGGTGGGTACGATCACGGTGGAACCCCCCCCGACTGAGCCGCCGGCGCTCAGCGACTTGATCGCGGCCCTCGACCCGAACGCGTTTACCTCGGGTACCTCGGGCGCACCGACTGACGCGCTTGGCCTTCTGGCCTACGGCCTTGACAACTACGTGTTGGGGCCCACCGGCCTTGATGCCCTGCTCTACCCGTACGTTGAAGACTTGCTGAGTTCGCTGCCCTCCGGCGCCGCAAGTGTGCTCGATGCGGAGCCGGTCAGCGACTTGGTCGGAGCACTCGACCCCAGCGCGTTTAACGCCTTCTGATCTCGGCGCTCTAGTGCTTGATCGAGTCGTTCGCCGAAGCGCTCGGTAATACGCTTGGCCGACGAGGTGCTATCTGGCTGGCGTGGCCGACCGGTCCCGCCAGCCAGATGGCGGCTAGTGCTAGGAAAGCGATCGCGTCCATCCGTTCCGCCACTCGTCTCACGGCGAAGCGGTACGCCCGGATCCGCTCGGAATTGGCCTAGGAACCCGTTGCGTGGCTTCCCCGCCAGCGGCCGAGAGCCGTCGTCGATCGTCACCCCAGTCAGGTTGAGCGACGATCCGGTGAGCAATTCGGTTGAGCGCGTCCTCCACCTGAGCCCGGTCGGGTCGGCCCTGGAAGTTGGGCGACCGCGTGAGCTTGTCGACGATCCACTCCTGGAGCAGCGTGGAGACGAAGTCGACTTGACGTAGCCCTGGTGGGGTGAGCCATAGCCGGTCGATGTCGCGTTGCGCGTAGCCGCGACGGACCAGCCGGTCGAAGGTGGGTTCGAGGACTTCGTACGGAATTCCCAACTGGTCGCCGATATCGGTGATGCGTGCCGTACCGAAAACCTGCTGATAACGGTTTATTCGCAATACCGCCCACAACTCGGCGACGTCGAGTCGGCAGTCGGGCCGCATGGCGATGCTGCGCAGTCGCATACCCGGTTCACCACGCAACAGGCGTCCGATCGCGATCTCCAGCATCTCCTCCGGCGTCTGCGTGGTCGGCATCGCGAACCCGGGCAGTCGGTGCAATGCTTCCGGCGAATTCGCCGCTGCAGGGGACGCGCCACTCGCCGCTAACGCCGGACCGATGCGCCCTCGCAGGAAGTTGGTGAACAGCGAGCCGAAGATCGCCGCGCCGAACGAACTGCCGATCGTGCGGAAGAAGGTCACCCCCGAGGTGGCCACACCGAGGTCGTCGAACCTTGACGTGTTCTGCACGATCAGGACCAATACCTGCATGCACAAGCCGATACCGGCGCCGAGGATGAACAGGTAGACCGATTGCAGCAGTGCCGATGTGGACGAATCCATCCGGGACATCAGCAGAAAAGCGAGCGCCATCACCGCCGTTCCGGCGACCGGGACGATCTTGTATCTGCCCGTCCGGCCGACCAGGACGCCGCTGCCCATCGACGTCAAGAGCATCCCCGCCACCATCGGCAGCGTGCGCAGTCCCGATGTGGTGGCCGAGACGCCGTCGACGAATTGCATGTAGGTCGGCAGAAAGGTCAGCGCGCCCAGCATGGCGAACCCGACCACGAACGACAGCACACAACACACCGTGAAAACCGGGTTACCGAAGAGCCGGGTCGGCAGGATCGGCGCGGCGACCCGGCCTTCGATCCAGACGAACATTCCCAGCGCCGCCGCGGAGCCGACGAACAGCCCGATGATGGTCGCCGAACTCCACGGGTAGGTCGTGCCGCCCCAGCTGGTCGCAAGGGTCAGACCGGTCGCGCCCAGGCCGACGGACACGATGCCGGCGTAGTCGATGACCGCTCGCCCGCGTGCGGCCAGTGTCGGGATCGCCGCTGCCGCAACGAAGAACACGACGATCGAGACCGGCACGTTGATCCAGAACGCCCACCGCCAGGTCAGGTGGTCGGTGAAATAGCCACCCAGCAGCGGGCCGATCACCGTGGTCACACCGAACACCGCGCCCAGTGCACCCTGATAGCGACCGCGATCCCGCATCGGGATGACCTCGCCGATCAGCGCGGTGGCCGTGACCGTTATAGCGCCGCCGCCGATGCCCTGCAGCGCCCTGGCGCCCACCAGCATGACCATCGACTGCGAAAGTCCGCACAGCACCGACCCGATGAGAAAGAACGTCACCGCCGCCTGGAAAACCAGCTTGCGGCCGAACAGATCACCAAGCCGGCCGACCAGCGCGCGGTGATAATGGTCGAGGCCAGTAGATAGCTGGTGACCACCCACGACTGATGTCCGGCTCCGCCCAGGTCGGCGACGATGGTAGGCAGTGCGGTGGCGACGATGGTCTGATCCAGCGCCGCCAGCAGCATTCCCAGCACGATCGCCAGAAAGACGAAATTTCGTCGCTGCGGGCTGACCAGTGTGCCGCTGGATTCGGGATCTGCTGTGGCAGTAGTCTGCGCTCGCGTCATGCGCAGCTGCGATCGGGCCTCAGTGGCCGGCTATTCCTGTTGTCGGCGGCCGCGCGACACACTGGGCCGAGTAGAGCTCCTCGCCGAGCTTGTCCATCAGCTCCAGCTGCGTCTCCAGATAGTCGACGTGGTTTTCCTCGTCGGAGATAATGCCTTCCAGCAGGGCGGCGCTGGTCGAGTCCTGCTTCTCGCGGCACATGATGACGCCCGGCTTCAGCCGGTTCAGCACGTCGTATTCGATCGCCAGGTCGGCTTCGAACTGCTCCCGCAGCGTCTGACCGATGCGTAATGAGAAGAGGCGTTGGTAGTTTGGCAACCCGTCCAGCAGCAAGATGCGATCGGTGATCGCCTCGGCGTGCCGCATTTCATCGAACGACTCCGCGCGGGTGTGGCCTGCCAACTCGGTGAAACCCCAGTTCTCCTGCATCTTCGAATGCAAAAAATACTGGTTGATGGCGGTGAGTTCGCTGGTCAATTGTTCGTTGAGAAGGCGCAAAACATCGGGATCACCTTGCACGATCGCTCCTTAATTCTCCGCTGACACGGTCTTGACTAGAGGCGATTGACGTTGGGGTTGGGCTGGAACGCCACCGCATGCCGACACCAAATCTAGTCCAGCCGGCGACGGTCGGCGTGCTAATTCGAGCGGCGTGGACGCGTCAATTTGGCTAAAAGTGCTGGTCAAAGGGTGTGCTAAGTAAGGGTAGCCTTCGCGAACCAGGTTAGGTTAGACTTCCCTACATGCGGGCTGTTCGATCATTGGAGACCCAGAACGTGGGGATTTGCTGATGTACGTCTGCCTGTGCGAGGGCGTCACCAGCCAGACCGTCTCCGACGCGGTCGCAAGCGGGGCGTCCACCTCGAAAGAGGTCGCGGCGGCATGCGGAGCAGGCCTTGACTGCGGACGTTGCCGGCGCACGCTGCGGGCGATCATCGAGTCTGCCGCGCAGTTGCAGCCCACCGGCTCGTAGCGATCAACTGCCTCGCTTGGCGGTGAAATCCGCCAGCGCGGCCGCATTCGCCTGTCCACCTAAAAGCTCTGCGAAATAGGCGTTTTCCCGTTCGGTGGCCGCCGCGATATCGGGACGAGTGGGTTCGACGATGGACTGCTTGACCGCGGTCAGGCTCGGGATCGGCCGGGACGCGAGGATCTCGGCATGCCTACGGGCCTCAGCGATCAGCTCGTCGGGTTCGCACACCTTCCACACCAGTCCCATCCGCAGTGCCTCGTCGGCGCCCACCCACTCCGAGGACATCAGCAGCCAGGCAGCGTTCTGCCGCCCAATCAACTGCGGCAGCAGATACGACGACGCCGCCTCCGGCGCCACACCCAAACTGGTGAACGGGCACTTCAGCCGCGCCGTCGATGACATGAACGCCAGGTCCGCATAGCCCAAGATGGTGGTGCCGATCCCCACGCCGATGCCGTTCACGGCGCAGATCAGCGGCTTGGGAAACCGGGTCAGCTCGTCGATCATCGAGGTGAAATGTGATCCCTGCCCGGCCAATTGGGGGTCGGTGATGCGAGCCTGCATCTCTTTGAGGTCGTTACCGGCGCTGAAGGCGCGTCCGGCTCCGGTCAACAGCACGACGGCGATCTCAGGGTCGTCGGCGGCGAGCCGCAGTGCCTCGGCGGTGGCCTGGTAGAGCGCCTCGTTGAACGCGTTGAGCACCTCGGGCCGGTTCAGGGTGAGCGTGCGTACCCGGTGGTGATCGTCGATCTGGAGTATCACGGGTGTCCTTAAGTGTGGAAGGGTGTTTTCAGCACGTAGCGACTGGTCGGCACGGTGTCGATGTTCTCGTTGGCACCGAATGCCGTTGTGCTGGCGACCATCCGGCTCAGCCGCTGCTGCAGGTCGGCGTCGTCGGCCGCACCGAAGAAAGCCTTCAGATCGGTGATCGCCTCGGCCGGGAACAGCTCTTCGACGATGCCCGCCAGCGCTGGCGCATTCGGTGTCAGCGAACGCACCACCGCGTTCTGGGTGTAACCGAAGGTGGACTGCGTCTCGATCGCCACCGGCGTGTGGTCATGCTGCCAGCGCTGCAGCCAGCTCGCCTGGTCCAGTTCGGCAGGTCGGCGCAACAGCGCGATGTTAGCCAAACCTTCTGTGCGGTCGCCTAATTCAAGCGGAGCCTGCAATGGAACCGACTCGGTGACCAGGTACGCCGCGAGGTGATCGCACTCGACCTCCAGCAGCCGCAGCGCCGCCGCGATCTGGTCGCCGTAGCACTGCTGAGTCCACATGCTCACCACCGCGGCCACCGGTGGGTCCAGCGTCGTCAGGGTCATCAGCGAATGACGCACCGCCGCGTCGCGGACGTTGACGGCCAGGCCGGCGACGCCGAGTCCAAGAATCGCCGCGGCGACGGATCCTCGCTGCCGCCCGCACCAGTGCTCGTCGCGGTCGGCGGCCATCAACACCGCGACTACCTTTTCCATGGCCTCAACATCACAACCTCTCAGTCGGCTGTTCGGAGCCGTCGCGGGCCCAGCGCGGCTGGATGAACACGCCTTCGGCTTCGACGGTGACCCCCTCATCGTCGGCGAGATGACCTGTGGCGTACGTCTTCACGCCGTCGGTGCGCACGGTGACCGCTTCGGCGTGCAGGTCGCCCAGGCGGGTCGCCCGCACGTAGCGAAAGCTGATCGTGCCGGTGAGCCGGGGGTTGACTCCGTCGCTGGCGGCCTCGCCCAGCAGGTGATCGAGGATCAGCGCGGCGATGCCGCCGTGCACGTGTCCCGGAGGCCCCTCGTAGGCGGCGCCGAGGTGAAAGTCGCACCAGGACGTGCCCGAGGCGTCGTGCTGGATGACCAACGGAGGGGCGATCGGATTGCGGATTCCGATGACGACGTTTCCCCAGGCCATCCGCTCGCCACTTTTGAGATAGCGCACCCCGAATGTGCCGTCGAGTTGCTTATGCCGCAAACGTGCGGTGGCCAAGTCGATCTCGGCTTTGGCCGCCGCGACGGTATCGGCGTCCACCTCTGTCCTGATCGTCGCGTCGATCAACTCCCGCACCGACTGAGCCAACGGCTCGTACACCGCGTGCAGCCGTCGCAGCTCCTCGGCGCTGATGTCCTCCGGCGTGAAGTCCAGCATGAGGCGAAACTAGAACACGTTCACCCCGGGTGACGTGGCGGGGTGGCCGACGCGCCTGACCGCTACCCCACCGGGCGTACCTGCTGGTCGCCCGCGACCAACTCGCCGATCAACCCGGCAAGCTGTCGGTACGGCGCCTCCCGGCCGCTGGACGACCGGAACGCCAACCCGATTCGCCGTCCGGGGCGAGGCGCGGTGAAGTACGCCAATTCCAGCCGGCTGCGCGCGGCCTCGACGGGCACCGCGCTCTGCGGGATCAGCGTCACGCCCAGCCCGCCGGTCACACATTGCACCGCCGTCGCCAGCGACGCCGCACGGGTGTTGGCCAGCTCGGCGCGAACGCCCGCCGTGCGGCAGATGTCGAGTGCCTGGTCGCGCAGGCAGTGGCCCTCGTCGAGTAGCAGCAAAGGCAGCTCTGCCAGCGCGGTCGGCGGCACCCGCCGCTTTCCGGCCAGCGGGTGGCCGGGCGGCAGCGCTAGCACGAAATCTTCATCGTAGATGGGGATTTCGGTGATGCCACTGGCCTCGGCCGGCAACGCGATCAGCGCCGCGTCTACCGAACCCTCGCGCAGCCCGGTGAGCAGCCGTTCGGTCTGGTTTTCGATCACCCGCAGGGTCAGCGCAGGCAGCCGATCCGCCAGACCGGCGAGCAGCGTCGGGAGTACGTACGGGGCCACGGTCGGGATCAGGCCCAGTCGGATGCTGCCCTGCAGCGGGTCCGAGGCGCCTGCGGCCGCAGCGGTGAACGCGGTCGCGGCCTCGATCACCGCTTGGGCCTGCGGCAGCAGCTGCCTGCCCTCCGCCGTCAGGAAGACGCGGCGGGTGGACCGCTCGACCAGCTGAACTCCCAGACCGGTTTCCAGCGCCGACAGTCCCTGCGACAGAGTTGACTGACTGACTCCGAGAGTTGTTGCGGCGCTGCCGAAGTGTTGCTTCTCCGCAACAGCGACAAACGCACGGAGGCCGGCGATCGTCGGCTGATAAGTCTTATCGGGCATGCCTATCAGTGTAGTGGGAAAGATCACCTTTCATTTAAAGTCGCATTCCGGCAAGATGGGGGAACCGTGATTCTTGACTAGATCCAATTTGACTGAAGGAGCCACATGGCACTGCTGACAATCGGCGACCAGTTCCCCGCATACCGGCTGACCGCGTTGATCGGCGGCGACCTCTCCAAGGTCGACGCCCAGCAGCCCGGCGACTACTTTACGACGATCTCCAGCGGCGACCACGAGGGCAAGTGGCGGGTGGTGTTCTTCTGGCCGAAGGATTTCACCTTCGTCTGCCCGACCGAAATCGCCGCCTTCGGCAAGCTCAACGATGAGTTCGAGGATCGCGACGCGCAGGTGCTCGGCGTCTCGGTGGACAGCGAGTTCGTGCACTTCCAGTGGCGCGCCCAGCACGAGGACCTCAAGAAGCTGCCGTTCCCGATGCTGTCGGACCTCAAGCGTGAGCTGGTCGAGGCCACCGGGGCGCTCAACGCGGACGGTGTCGCCGACCGGGTCACGTTCATCGTCGACCCGAACAATGAAATCCAATTCGTCTCGGTGACCGCCGGTTCGGTGGGCCGCAACGTTGACGAGGTGCTGCGGGTGCTCGACGCCCTGCAGTCCGACGAGCTGTGCGCGTGCAACTGGCGCAAGGGCGACCCCACGATCGACGCCGGCGAAGAGTTGAGGAAGTCGGCCTGATGAGTGTCGAAAATCTGAAAGACGCACTGCCCGAATACGCCAAGGACCTCAAGCTCAACCTCGGCTCGATCAGCCGCAGCACCGTGCTGAACGAGGAGCAGCTGTGGGGCACGCTGTTGGCCAGTGCCGCGGCGACGCGAAACACCCAGGTGCTGGCCGAGATTGGCGCCGAGGCGGCCGACTCTCTGTCGTCTGAGGCCTATCACGCAGCGCTCGGCGCCGCGTCGATCATGGGCATGAACAACGTGTTCTATCGCGGTCGCGGCTTCCTCGACGGCAAGTACGACGACCTCCGTCCCGGCTTGCGAATGAACATCATCGGTAATCCGGGCGTGGACAAGGCGAATTTCGAGCTGTGGTCGTTCGCGGTCTCGTCGATCAACGGGTGCTCGCACTGCATGGTGGCCCACGAGCACACCTTGCGAGAGTCCGGTGTCGACCGCGAAGCGATCCTGGAGGCGTTGAAAGCGGCCGCCATCGTGTCCGGCGTCGCGCAGGCGATCACCACTGCCCAAACACTGGCCACCGCCGGTTAGACCCCGCCCGTAGACTTCGGGTCTGTGGTCGTCAGGCAGGTCGATCTGGAACACCTGCGTCGCTGTGTGCAGCTTGCCCGGATCGCGCTGGAGAACGGACATGCTCCCTTCGGCGCGATGCTGGTCGGCGCGAACGGCCAGACGCTCTACGAGGACCACAACCGCACCACCGACGACGACCAGACATTGCATGCGGAGTTGGGTGTCGTCCGGTGGGCGGTAGCCAATTTGGCTCCGGTGCATCGGATTCGAGCCACCCTGTATACGTCGTGTGAGCAATGTCCGATGTGTGCGGCGGCGCATGCCTGGGCGGGGCTGGGGCGCATCGTGTATGCGACGTCGTGCGCTCAGCTGACCGAATGGCTGACCGAATGGCACGCGCCGACACCGCCGGTGGCGATGCTGCCAGTCACCACGATTGCGCCCCGAGCTGTGGTCGACGGTCCGGCGCCCGAACTCGAGGACGAGATGAGAACCCTTTACGAGACCAGGTACCGGCGGTGACCGCAGCGGCCTGGGTTGAGCATGTGATCTGGTGGCAGGTCTATCCCCTGGGGTTCGTGGGTGCGTTTCCGGCGGCGGTTCCGCCGGAAACGGGACAGCACCGGCTGCGGCGGATCGCCGGGTGGTTCGAGCACGCCGTCGAGCTTGGCGCGTCGGGGGTCGCGCTGGGGCCGATCTTTGCCTCGCGCACACATGGTTACGACACCACCGACCATTACCGCATCGATCCTCGGCTCGGCGACGACGACGATTTCGACTACCTCGTTGCCGAGGCGCATCGGCGTGGCTTGCGGGTTCTTCTGGACGGCGTGTTCAACCACGTCGGTATCGACTTCCCGCGCTATCGCGAAGCGGCGCACGATGATGCGGCAGCGCGCTGGTTTCGCGGGCGCCCGGGCCGCTTTCACACCTTCGAAGGACACGATGGCCTGCTCACGCTGAACCACGACAACCCCGAAGTCGCCGACTACACCGCCGACGTCATGACGCACTGGTTGCGACGAGGAGCTGACGGCTGGCGACTGGACGCTGCTTACGCTGTGCCGCAGAAATTTTGGGCTGCCGTCTTGCCGAGAGTCAGGGCACTGGAACCGGATGCGTGGTTTGTCGGAGAGCTGATTCACGGCGACTACGCGGCGGTGGTTCGCGAAACCGGTTTCGACTCGGCCACCCAGTACGAGCTGTGGAAAGCGATCTGGAGCGGCCTGAACGACGGCAACTTCTTCGAGCTGGACTGGGCGCTGCAGCGACACACCGACTTTGTGGAAAGCTTCGCGCCGCTGACCTTCATCGGTAACCACGACGTCACCCGCATCGGCAGCCAACTTCAGCGTCCCGAACACCTCGCCCACGCCCTGGTCATCCTGATGACCGTGGGAGGCATTCCCAGTGTCTACGCCGGCGACGAGCTCGGTTACCTCGGAGTCAAGGAGGAGCGGTTCGGTGGTGACGACGCGGTGCGGCCCGAATTCGGCTCTCCCCCAGCGCAACTAGATTCCCGCGGAGTCGAGGTATGGTCGCTGCACCAATACCTGATCGGGTTGCGCCGTCGTCACCCGTGGCTGCACGCCGCGTCGACGTCGGCGCTGCGGCTGAATAACCGGCAGTACGTGTACCAGACCCGTCACGGCGCCGACGCGTTGATCGTTGCGCTCAACATCGACGACGCCCCGCTGCGGATCGCGCTCGCCGAGCTGGACCTCGGCCAGGCGGAGGTCATCGCAGGGAGCGGAGCGCCGCCGCAAGCTATCGTCGACGCGGTGTCCGTTGAGCCGCATGGCTGGCGAATCCTTCGGCCGGCCTAAGCCGGCCGCTCTAGGACAGCCGCTCCCACGTCAGCGGATCTTCCTCGCCGCCGTAATACCGCGCGAGCAACTCCACGAAATCTTCGTTGTCCTGTGTCGCGCGGGCGAACAACGTCATCGACGAGCGCACCTTCAGATCATCGGGTGACCCGAAGATCTCGCCAATCGAGCGGCCCTGCACGGCGTTGACCAGCCGCGTGCATTCATGCAGCCGCGGTCCGAGCACGTCGTGGCGGAGGTAGGCCCGGGCTTCCTCGAGTGAGGAGATCGCGTAGCGGGCGGTCGTGGGGCTGCTGCCCAGGCCGTCGACCTGCGGGAAAATGAACCAAATCCAATGGCTGCGTTTGCGGCCGGCCCGCAACTCGTCGAGTACGTCTGGATAAACCCGTGCCTGCGCGTCGACGAAACGTTGAAGATCGAAGCGGTCGCTTGCCGATTCCATATGACCTACGGTGGCACAGTGGTCAAACGGCGGATGCCGAAGGTGCGTGACCTCGCGCCGCTGATCCGATTCCGCAAGCCCCGGCTCGACCGTAGGCAGCGTGGGCTTGACGACGCGCAGACAATCGACGATCTGCGGCGTATCGCGAAGCGGCGCACACCGAGAGCGGCTTTCGATTACACCGACGGCGCGGCCGAGGACGAGATCTCCCTGGAACGTGCCCGACAAGCCTTTCGCGACATCGAGTTCCACCCCACGATCCTGCGCGACGTCAGCAGTGTCCGGACCGGTTGGCAGGTTCTGGGTCAGCAGGTGGCGCTGCCGTTCGCGATAGCGCCGACGGGCTTTACCCGGTTGATGCACACCGAGGGCGAGCTCGCCGGCGTCCGGGTCGCCGCGGCGGCCGGCATCCCGTTTTCGCTTTCTACTCTGGGGACCGCCTCGATCGAAGATGTTGCGGCCGCTGCGCCACAGGGCCGCAAGTGGTTTCAGCTGTACATGTGGCGTGACCGGGACCGTTCGATGGCGCTGGTGCGACGCGCAGCCGAGGCCGGCTTCGACACCCTGTTGGCCACCGTCGACGTCCCGGTCGCCGGTGCGCGACTGCGCGATGTCCGCAACGGGATGTCGATTCCGCCGGCGTTGACGCTGCGGACTGCGTTTGACGCGGCGCTGCGGCCGCGCTGGTGGTTCGACCTGCTGACCACCGAGCCGTTGTCCTTCGCGTCGCTGGATCGCTGGTCAGGCACCGTCGGCGAGTACCTGGACACGATGTTCGACCCGAGCCTGACCTTTGACGACCTGGCGTGGATCAAATCGCAGTGGCCGGGCAAACTCGTCGTCAAAGGCATCCAGACCCTCGACGACGCACGGGCAGTGGTGGATCTCGGCGTCGACGGCATCGTGCTGTCCAATCATGGTGGCCGCCAACTCGATCGGGCCCCGGTGCCGTTCCATCTGTTGCCCGCCGTCGCGCGCGACCTGCGAGCCCACACCGAGATCCTCGTGGACACCGGCGTCATGTCCGGCGCCGACATCGTCGCCGCAATCGCCCTGGGCGCGCGGAGCGTTCTCATCGGCCGGGCTTACCTGTATGGGTTGATGGCCGGCGGCGAAGCCGGCGTCCGTCGTGCCGTCGACATTTTGTCGGGCCAGTTGACCCGCACCATGAAACTGCTCGGTGTCAGCTGCCTCGAGGAGCTGACGCCTCAGCATGTGACCCAGCTGCGACGGCTGGTGCCGGTGCAGCCGCCGGGCTCGTGAGCGTCAGCGACAACCCCGTGCGCATTGCTGGCCGGCAGTCTGATCGGTGGCGGTCACACTCGCCCTAAGCCAAAAATCAGCCACACCATTGCGGCCACAAACGCGATAATTCCGACGAAAACCAAGATATCGGCCATGACGACAAGCTTTGCGGGACAACAGGCAGCAGCGTGGCGAAACTCCGCGGACCGATGGTGAAGAATCGGTGAACGCTCGCATTGGTCATGTCAGTTGCAGGTCGCGGGCCAGTGGCGAAGCGATCAACCTTCTAATCCGATAGTCCTGTCTTGGAGACGCGGGGCCAAGCCGAATCTCCCGACGAGCGTAAGAAACTCCTCCTCCATCACAAAATGACCCGGTTCTTTCGCCCGATCCACCTTGCCGCGCCACGAAAATCGATATCGGATGGGATACGCATTCACATTCATCGCGCATGTTGAGATGAACAGTGGTTGCAGACCAGGAGCGCACAAGACCAGGTAGGGCCGCGTAATGGTTGCCCGATCCCCTGGAAGTACGTGCGCTCTGCCGGGTCGCGGTCACCTGCGCAAGCGCAGCCGAGGCGATGAGCGCATTCGTGTTCGGGTCGCTCACCCGGGTCACATCGTTGCACACGTCGACGACCAGGGGCGGCTGTCGCTTCCTCCGGACAGTTGGATAGGGATGCAGCAGACAGCGGATCGGTTCCCCCGACGCAGCCGACTCCTCGTCGGCGCTAATCCCGGAAGCATTCGACTCTCTCGGCCCAACCAGCGCTGCCTCGACGCGGTCGAGAAACGCGTCAACCTGGTCTTCGTGATAACCGCGTCTTCCGAGAGTGGGCCATCGATACCGAGGAGGCGGTGAGCGCCGAGCTGGCAGCGGCGTTGCGCATCAGCCAGGGGCTCGCGGGGAGTCACCTGCGTTATGCCCGGGCGATGCGCGAGCGGCTGCCAAAGGTGGCAGAAGTGTTCAAAGCCGGTGACATCGACCAGCGGACATTTGCCACGATCGTCTATCGCACAGATCTGGTTAACGATGCCCAGGTCCTGGCGGCTTGACACCGGCGTCCGAGATGGGCGCCGACGGGCTCATCGGACCCGAGCTCGTCGCCGAATTGGCCGCCTCGGCCAGGCTGGTGCCTCTGGTTCACCCGGTCGACGCCGCGCCCGAGCCGGGATATGTGTCCTCGAAGGCGCTGGCCGATTTTGTGCGCTGCCGGGATCTGACGTGCCGAACCTCAAGTGTTACTGCCGCACTCATCACCAAACAATTACCTTCGAACTTGCCGAAACGTGGCTAGTCGAAACGTATTGCTGCATGCCCGGCGGCAGGATTACCCACCCGGACCGCCCCACGAGACATTGGAACGGGTGCGCCTGACCACAAAGACACGCAGCGCGGATCAGGAGGCAGTGGACTCCATTTCGCGTAGGCGCTTGAGCGATACCTTTGCAAATCGCATCGACAACGCTGGCGACAGCCGCTCCAGGTACCACCATGCCTTCCACCACCCCGGCACCACAATGATCGCGTCGCCCCGCAACACCGCACGAACGGCGCGCTCGGCGAACACTTCGGGTGCCATCGGCCGCAACCGCTCCGAAAATTTCTTGAGGACTTCCTCGTCGCTTATGTTCATTCGTCCGTACTTGCCGCCTGTCATGATCGGGGTCCGGATCACGCCCGGACAAAACACCGACACCTGCACGCCGTGGCGCTCGGCCTCCACCCGCAACGCCTTCGAGATCCCGACGACGGCGTGTTTGGTGGCGGTGTAGCTCCCCAGACCCGGAGTGGCGACGAGACCAGCCATCGAGGCTGTATTCACAATGTGGCCGGAGTGCTGCCGGATCATGATCGGATAGACCGCCTGGATGCCGTGCACCACACCGCGCAGGTTCACGTCGAAGACATCGTTCCAGTCATCGAGCGTGTATGAGTCGACTTCACCGGAGACCCCAATGCCGGCATTGTTGAACAGATAGTCGATCCGCCCCGATTGCTGCACCACCTCGGCGACGGCGCGCTCAAACGATGGGTAGCTGCGCACATCGAGCTCGATCGCGTGCGCCTTTGCGCCACCACTATTGAGGCGTTGCGCCAGCTCCTGCGCCGCGTCGATCTGACGATCGGCGATCCAGACCTCGGCACCCCCTTCGACTAGCTTGGTCGTCAGCGCAGCGCCGATGCCGGACGCGCCGCCGGTAACGAATGCAATCTTCCCCGACACGTTCGATGCCATGTCGGAAGGATAATCGCTCGCCCTCGCGGGTCGCACGAGATTCTGGCGGCGGGGTCGCCGAGATCGGTGGTGAAACGTACTTCAGCCAGCCGCTGCCATTATTTCCAGAAAGCATTCATGGGTTGGGCGTACATGTCGTTGGCAGTGAGCGGGGCCAGAGTTCCTGGCGTAGTACGCAAGGTGTCTTCAAGAGTGGCCATCAGGCTGTACTCGTTGTAGTAGGCGTCGGTAGTGAACGGGCCGGATTCCATCCCCCCATTCGTCACGGCGTCCTGGTTCGGGATGACGATCATCGGAACGTTGTTGCCTTCGTTGCCGAAGCCCAGTGACAGGTTGTTGTTGTCCTCGTCCCAGGTGATGATGATCGCGTCCGTCTCGTTCGGGTCAGTCCACGTTGGCGAGTTTTCAATGGCGGACACTTCTTGCTGGACGAACTGGTCGCCGGCCGCGACGTTGTACTGCTGGTTCGTGAACTGGCTGATAAGGAACTGGGCAAGGCCAGAAGGAGTGTCGACAGGGCCTTCCATGTTGTTGGCCTCGTCGGCAGCGATCCAGGTGAATGCCGGGAAGGTGCTCGGATTCTCCAGATCGGTGGACAAATCCGTCAGCGGGAGCAGGTGTTCCTGCAGGTAGGCGGGGGTGTTGTCGTAGACGTAGCTGAATTGGGCAAAGGGTAATTGGTCGACGGCGTAGTCGCCCGATGACGTGAGGTCACCCGGGTAGGGCATGCCTTGCGCGTAGCCGGCCCACGATATGCCCGCCTGATCCATTTCTTGCATGAGGCTGGGTGCGTCGATGGCGTTCCCGGCGGGGTTGTAGTCGATGCCGAAGTCCGACCCACCCATGATCCGGAAGTAGTTGGGGTCGCTGGGGTGGCCCAGCGCGTAGTAGTTGCTGTCATAATCTTCTGTGTTGATCAGGCTGTTGATGTACGGCGCGTTGGGGCTGCCGACGATGTCGCCGACGCCCTTGTTCTCCATGTAAATCAGGAACACGTGATCCAGTTGGCCGACGTCGGACGTCGGTGGGGTGAGCGGCGCCGCGGTGAGGCTTGGATCGCCGACGGTGAACGACTCGTTGTCGGCGTACGAGCCGTTGTAGTTCCCGAGGAACGTGTCGTTGTCGGTGAAGGTCGTGGTCACCTGCGCGGAGGTGGTGCCCTCCGGGACCGTCCCGCTGATGTCGCGTTCCTCAAACTCGGTGAGTCCCAGGCGATCCCATACCGTGACCGGCTGGAGCGAGTCGGTGCCCAGAACGTCCCCATTGGAGTCGAAGAAGGTGACCTGCACCGTGGACGTGGACGGGTCCCAGCCTTGGCCGCCGAGATCTGCACTCAGCGTGAACGGCGTTTCGGCTGCGCCGGTGAGGTCGACGGTTTGGCTGAGGGTGGACGTGCCCACGGGTCCGCCGCCGGCGAAATTGTCGCCGGCGCCCGGGGGCGCGTCCTGTGGATAGCCCAGGAACGCCGGCAGCTTTGGGAACGCAAACGAGAACGGCGACGGATAACCGCGCGGGGTGTCGTAGGCGATCACGGTCGGGGTGCCGGTCTCCGTCCAGCCCGGAATAGTCACCCCGCTGTAGCCCGAGCCGGACGGGTCGGCAGACTCGAAGCTGGGGTCGACCAGCAAGTTCTGACTCATCAGCTGCGCAGCATTGCCGCTGTCACCGAAGATCAACCCGCCACCTTGACCATCGGCCTGCGCCAGCGTGCCGCCCCCGACCTCATCAGCGCCGTTACAGATCAACCCACACGCACCGGTGGTGGGATCGACCAGGTTGAACCAACTATTGATCGCGGTGTCAACCTGCTGACCAAAGCCGCTGTTAATCCAATCCTGCTCTAGCCCATGCAACCAGGCATCAACCGGACTGGCCGCCGCCACCGAGCCCACATCAGAAAGCGAACCCAGGCCCACCCCCGCCGTCGACTCGGTGGCACCCAAGCTCAGACTGCCCAGCTCGGGAACCGCCGCCGAACCGGCAGCCACATCACCCAACGAAGCGGTGATCGCATTGAGGACCTGGTCAATGACCACGTCAAACTCATCGGCCGTGGCTTTCGGCGCATTGGCCAGCGGCCCCAGCCCCAGTGTCAAAAACATGCTGATCGCGCCGGTCAACCCGACTGCACGCTGACGACGGTGGGTCATCGCTTTGCGCGAGTGCGGATTGTGCTTGCTGCCGCGTCGATCAGCCATCGCTGGTACTTCCTAAACAAGGGGGCGCGGGGTCTCAGGTGCGCTTAAGGTAAACCTTGGGTTTTGTTTTCAGCAAGATTTTGAGCAAAATTTTTTCGGCAACTCCGCTTCTTTTCCCTGCCACCCCGCTTTGCAGCATTGATGCTGCTCAACGGCCATCTAACTTCCTTGGTCGGGGAAAGCAGGCGGTCGGCGGTTACACGAACACGACCCGCATGTCGATTTCCGGAGTCGCTCAGCATCCGCTAAGGAACCCGCAGGCTCAACAGCCCGACAGGCACTGGCCCGCATGGCGGCCCTCACCATCCATCAAAAGAGACGCCGGCAAGATGCCCGCGACCAAAATGTTCTTTCGCAATTCGGTGCCACCACCACACGACCACGTTCAAGAATCTCAGGAACCTGCTACTCGACTGCAACGAGGACTCCTGGCGTGGAGCCGATATCGCCTGTCGCACGAGCTGATGTAACGCCGCGGGTCTCATGGTCGATGGGTCAGCGACGCCCTGGTGGTTCTGGAAGGGGGAAACTACTAATGGACTGGACGAAGCTCTCCAGTATCGCGGCGGCGGCGTTGGCAGCGGTGTTGATCGCCGTGCCTGCGACGACTGTTGCGGCCCCGGCTTATGCGGTCCCCGGCGTCGGTGGCGTATCCATGGCGTCTACCGACGACCCTGCATCCGACTGCGGGGATTCAGGCAACCCGCCCTGCACGGGGCCAGTCGCCACCCCCGACGAGGTGGTCGCTGTCATGGCCAAGCTGACCGACCCGAGCGTTCCCGCCGCGAACAAGACCGACATCGTCACACCCGGATTCACCCCCGAGGAAGCCCAGACGATCGACGATCATCTGAACCGGATGAACGCGCGCGGGCTGCTGCCCCTCAACTTCGTCGTGACCGACATCCAGCCTCGTTAAAGGAGAGAACCGTTAGCCAGGGGTCCACGCCCGTCCTGGTGAAGTGTAGTTAAGCCAATCGGTGACACCACATCCTCAAAAACTTTCTGTGGCTGGCGCGACAAGCAATTACCCGACGGCACCGTGATCTGGACGCTACCGGGCGGATCTATCTTGCGCACGCCGGACCAAGGGCACCAATTTTCGAAGCTTGACGAGGATTCGAGCCCGTGTGAACCAGCTTGCTTGCCGGGGGCTCGTTTTGGGTGGAGAGTCGTGCTCAAACCTGGAATGCGGTGGAGGGCGCCGATGGAAATCGTGCCGTTGGGTCCGGGTTTTGCCGCGGAACTGCGCGGAGTGAACATCCACGACGTTGCGGCAAGCGAGGCCGCATACACGGCGGTGCGCGCCGCGTTCGAGGAGCACTCGGTTCTGGTCCTTCGCGACCAGGACGTCACCGATGAAGCGCAGCTTCCCTTCTCGCGCCGCTTCGGCCCGCTCGAGGTCACCAAGGTGGGTTCGGATGGCTACGGCACCAACCTCGTGACCCTCAAAACCCTCGATGAGAAGGGCAACGTAGTGCCGGAAGATCACCGGCTCGCGTTGGAAAACAAGGCGAACCAGCTCTGGCATACCGACAGTTCGTTCAAGCGGGTGCCGGCGCTCGCTTCGGTGCTGTCGTCACGCATCATTCCGGGGCGGGGGGGCGAGACCGAGTACGTCTCCACCCGGCTCGCCTTCGAGCGCCTCGATCCAGCGTTGCAACGGCGGCTGGAAAATTCCTTCGCCTGGCACGAATACGCCTATTCGCGCGGCAAGATCGCGCCCGACCTTGCCGGCCCGGCGGAGCGGGCGGCGCTGCCGCCGCAACGCTGGCGTCTTATTTGGAAGAACCCGATCAATGGCCGCAAGGCGCTGTACATGGCCTCGCACACCTGCGCGATCGAGGGCATGGAGCTGAAAGCGGCGCGGGAGTTGCTCGCCGAGCTGACGGAGGCGGCAACCGCCCCCGGTGCGAGCTATCTGCACTCGTGGCGCAAGGGCGACGTGGTGATGTGGGACAACCGCGCGACCATGCATCGCGGCTGGCCGTGGCCGGCGCGGGAGCCGCGCTACATGGTGCGGAGCACGATTTCCGCCACGGCCGTAGACGGGCTCGAGGCCATGCATGCGCCGCCGCGCCAGACGGCGGAATGACGGCGCGGGCGACGAGGAGCTTTGCGGCCGGCGGTTCGCCGAGAATAGCGGATAAACTTTTGTGACTCAAGCGATCTCGGTGCACCAGACACAAGAGTCGTCGATGATTTAGCGCGCTGATAGATAAGGAGCGCAACGGATTTCGCCGCGTGTCGCTAGAGGCGGCTTGCCGTGGCCACCGGGTACAGTGCGAGCCGCACCACTCCCACGAGAGCGGAAACACCACCCGTTTTCCAATCTTGCAGGACTGCGTCATGCCGACCGGGAAGCTGTCGCCGGAAACCGCTAAACACCGCTCCTGCGTCGCTCGACGACACCAGTCCTATGCGCCCGATCACCCCAGAGTCATCGAGGCAACACCGCTTTGCTGGTGAATGGGATCTCGCCGCCCGGAGGGTGGCGCGATCTGTTGTTGCCCAATGGGTTTCGGCCCAGCTCGCGTTCTGGACTTATTCCAATTAATAGCAATCTTGGGGCAACAATCGGGTGGTGAAGCTGGCGGCGGGGTGAGGCGTCGCACAGCGGGCGCGCGAGGCTGCAGGGCCAGTCCGACCGAGGCAACGGGAAAGACCAAGCGCTGCGGACTCGGGGTTGGGCGTGGTCATTGTGGTCCTTCCTGTCCCAGGAAGTCCGGATTGAACTTAGAGTTAAAGTGTTCTTCGCGTAGTCGGTGCCACGACCCGCAGCATCTGCTCTCCGGTCGCGCCTTCATTGACGCTCATCGGGCACTGAGACTCCCCGGCCAGCTAAAGACTCACCCCGCACCAGCCCGACGGGCGGTCAGTTCCCGACGTACAGCGTGTAGTGCCCAGGCCCAGTTTGGTAGCAAAATGAACCACGGTTACCGGTGGCGTTTGCCTGCTTGGCCGCACTCATGCAGGCCGACTGATTCGTCCCATAGTCGATGTAGTCGCCGGCGTTGGCCACGGCTGCGTCAACCATAGATACGGTTGCTGCAACAGCGCCAAAAAGAACCAACTTGCGCCACAAATTCATGAGTAAACCCTCCTCGCCCGGACCCTTCGGGCGATGCCTGAGGCACTCTACTCGATCGGGCGGGGCCGTTCGGCGCGTGCCGACGCTTTGAAGTGTTCTTCGGCCAGTCGCACTCATCACCAAACAATTACCTTCGAAACTTGCCGAAACGCGGCTAGTCGCAACCTATTACTGCACGCCCGGCGGCAGAATTACCCACCGTGCCGGCCGCACTCGACATTTGAACCGGTGCGCCTGAGCAGAGGGCACGCAGCGATCAGGAGGTGGTGGACTCCACTTTCCGTAGGCGCTTGAGCGGTAGTCTTGCAGCCCGCATCGATAGGGCCGGCGAGAGACGTTCCAGGTACCAGAAGGCCTTCCACCAGGCTGGCACCACAATGATGGCGTCTCCCCGCAACACGGCGCGAAGGGCGCGCTCGGCGAACTTTTCGGGTGCCATCGGCCGGAACGCCTCCCAGAATCTGAGTAGTTCCTCGTCGCTGACGCCTTTGTACCGCCCGTACTCACCGCCAGCGAGGATCGGGGTTCGGATCACGCCCGGACAAAGCACCGACACCTGCACGCCGTGGCGCTCAGCCTCCACCCGCAGCGCCTTCGAGATCCCGACGACGGCGTGTTTGGTGGCGGTGTAGCTCCCCAGACCCGGACTGGCGACGAGACCAGCCATCGAGGCTGTATTCACAATGTGACCGGAGTGCTGGCGGATCATGATCGGATAGACCGCTTGGATGCCGTGCGCCACACCGCGCAGGTTCACGTCGAAGACGTCGTTCCAGTCATCGAGCGTGTACGAGTCGACCTCACCGGCGACCCCGATGCCGGCATTGTTGAACAGGTAGTCGATCCGCCCGGATTGCTGCACCGCCTCGGCGACCGCGCGCTCAAATGATCGGTAGCTGCGCACATCGAGCTCGATTGCGTGCGCCTTTGCGCCACCACTATTGAGGCGTTGGACGAGCTCCTGCGCCGCGTCGATCTGACGATCGGCGATCCAGACCTCGGAACCCCCTTCGACTAGCTTGGTCGTCAGCGCGGCGCCGATGCCGGACGCGCCGCCGGTAACGAATGCAATCTTCCCGACACGTTCGCCGCCATTTCGGAAGGATAATCGCTCGCCTTCGCAGTTAAGAGGAGATTCTGGCGGCGGGGTCGCCGAGATCAGCGGTGAAATGTCTTTCGCGTATCCGGTGCCAGACCCGGATGCGGACGTTCAACACCGAACGACATTGGCCGAGAATTGAGGCGCCGGCAATTCTGATATCGGCGCGGCGGCCGAGGCAATAATCAAGAGTCATGACTGGCTATGGCGATGGTGTGCTGTCGGACGCCCGCATCGTGGCGATGTCGCCCGCTGAACGCCGCGACTTGATTCAGCGCCTGCACCGTCCGCTTGATGAAGTGTTTCCACCACCGGTCGCACATCGCATGCGGCGGAACCGGTTGACCTTGATGGTCGGCGGCTCGATCGTGTTGATCCCGTGGATCGTTCACCTCAGCTTCACCCTGCCCACGAACTATGTCGCCCATAACTGGCCGGCGACCTGGATTGGCTTCGATTGTCTACTCATCGCGTTCATGGCCGCGACCGCGGTGCTGGGTTGGCTGCGTCGCCAGGTGGTGGTGCTCCCCGCGTTCACGACGGGGGTGCTGCTGATCTGTGATGCCTGGTTCGACACCATGACCGCAACCCGAGCCAGATTTGGGAGTCGGTGTTGACGGCCGCCCTCGGCAACCTGCCACTCGCGGTGATCCTGATCAGCGGCGCATCGCGGATCCTGCGATTGACAGCGACACGGCTGTGGTTTCTCGACCCTGGGACGCCGGCGTGGCGCCTGCCGTTGGTGCCGTAAACGCGCTGGCCAGATCGCGCCACGAGCTGATCGCGTGGCCGGTGAATTCCGTTATCCGGCTTGCCGTGCTGACATCCCCGGACGCCAGCGCGTGAGCGTTCTCGGCGTGAACGACTACTTTGTCCAGTGCCATCAGCAGGTCGTTGTCCACGAACCTGGTCGACTCGAAAGCAGCCTGGACAGCGCGTCTGCCGGCGCCGCGCAGCGTTTCGGCCGCCGCATGGGCTGCCTGACCGGCAGCGTCCCAGTCGGCAATCTCCGGCATCTCTCCCGCCGCCGCAGCCCGGTGCAGTGCCGCAATGTCCAGGATCGCTTGGTGCGCGGTGATCTTGGCGTACCGAAGGACGCCCCAGGTTGGGCTGGTCAGTAGTTGGGCGATCCAGGCGTGCACGACGGTATCGGGAACATCGGCGGTGCCGACGGTCTGCCAGGCAAGGTCGAGCGCGAGCACGCTGGCCTCGGGTGACAGATAGCCATCCGGTCCCGCCAGCAAGTCATTGCTCGACTGCACCAACAGGCTCAGCGGCCGCGCCGAGCAGGTCGGAAAATCGGTGACCTGCGGATCGCCGTTGATGTAGGAAATCACGTTCATCGCGCACCCTTTGCCGGACCCGGTGTGGTGCGATCCTCTGGCCAACCTCAGCGGATGGGTGATGCGGTCGAAGTCCATTTTTGTTGGCTCCCTTCATCTTCATTGCTCACTAAGACGCCCGGGCTGGTCTTTTCGTTCACACGTCTCGCTCGATGCCATCTCGAGTAACCTGTTTATATGGTTACACGTTGCGGCGCCCGGGGATGAAACCTGTCAAGCTGGTTACTTGTGACATTCGTCTATGTGAGCGGCCGCCGGTGCCTCGATTTCGCGGGCACCCTCAAGTGGCGACGAAGTTCAGCGCCCGAGGAACTGTTGACGCAGCCGAAGCTGCTGTCGGACTGGGCCGTTCAGGCTGATCTGTTGGACGCCGGCATCGAGGTCACCGACGACGATCTCGCGGCGGGAATCGCGTTGCGCGAGGCCATCTATCGGACCGTTATCGCCCGGCTCGAGCACCGTCGACCCAAGCCTGCCGATGTCGAGTTACTCAACGAGCACGGATCCCGTCACCAGCTGACGCCACGGCTGGACCGAACCGGCACTGCGCGCCGCGGGGGCGACACATCGCGGTTGCTCGCAAGCCTGGCGGCGGACCTGCTCGATCTGCTCGCCGGGGCCGACATCGAGAAGGTCAAGGGCTGCGCCCATCCCGGGTGCAGCCGCCTGTACGTGGACTCGTCACGCGCGAAGAATCGGCACTGGTGTGGCATGGGCACCTGCGGCAACAAGGCCAAAGTCCGAGCGTTCCGGGAGCGTCAGCGGGCCTCCGCATCGGGGGTCGCCGGCGTCGGCTCCGCCCGGACGAAGGCGTAGCCCATCAAGAGCCCGGGAACAAACTTGCGGCCATCGAGGTTGAGCGCATCAGACTTAACTTTGGAGGATTGATGGCTGAAGCCAAATCAGTGCCCGTGTTGTTGGTCAGTGACCCGATCGTGCTGCCCGGAATGGTCGTGCCGATCCGATTGGACGACGCCGCTCAAGCGGCCGTCGACGCCGCCCGCGCCACCGAGTCGGGCAAGCTGCTGATCGCACCCCGGCTCGACGACCGGTACCCGACTTACGGCGTGCTCGCAACGATTCTGCAGGTCGGCCGGATGCCCGGCGGCGGCACCGCCGCGGTCGTGCGCGGCGAGCAGCGCGCCCAGATCGGCGCCGGCGCCAGTGAGCCGGGCGCTGCGCTATGGGTCGAGGTGACCGAGGTCACCGACCCCGAACCCAGCGACGAAACTCGTTCGCTGGCAGCCGAATACAAGAAGCTGCTGCTGGCGATGCTGCAGCGGCGCGAGGCGTGGGAGCTCGTCGACGTCGTCAACCGGCTGACCGACCCGTCGGCCCTGGCAGACATGGCGGGATATGCGTCGTATCTGACCGGCGTGCAGAAGCGCCAGCTGCTGGAGACCGAGAGTGTCGCTGAGCGGCTGCAGGTGTTGATCGACTGGACCGGCGATCACTTGGCCGAGGTCGAGGTCAACGACAAGATCGCCGAGGACGTGCGCGAGGGCATGGAGAAGACGCAGAAGGAGTTCCTGCTGCGCCAACAGCTGGCCGCGATCCGCAAGGAACTCGGCGAAGGCGAGCCCGACGGGTCCGACGATTACCGGGCCCGTGTCGAGGCCGCCGACCTGCCGGAGAAGGTCCGTGAGGCGGCGCTGCGCGAGGTCGGCAAGCTGGAACGCTCCAGCGAGCAAAGCCCCGAAGGCGGCTGGATCCGCACCTGGCTAGACACCGTGCTCGACCTGCCGTGGAACACCCGGACCGAGGACTCGACCGACCTCAAGGCGGCGCGCGAGATCCTCGATGCCGATCACCATGGCTTGGAAGACGTCAAGGACCGCATCGTCGAGTACTTGGCGGTGCGAGCCCGGCGTGCCCAGCGCGGCCTTCAGGTCGTCGGCGGCCGCGGCTCTGGCGCCGTGATGGTGCTGGCCGGCCCGCCCGGGGTCGGTAAGACGTCGCTGGGCGAGAGTGTCGCCCGCGCGCTGGGCCGCAAGTTCGTCCGCGTGGCGCTCGGCGGTGTGCGCGACGAGGCCGAGATACGCGGCCACCGGCGCACTTACGTCGGCGCGCTGCCCGGCCGGATCGTCCGTGCCATCGGCGAAGCCGGCTCGATGAATCCGGTCGTCTTGCTCGACGAGATCGACAAGGTCGGCTCGGACTACCGCGGCGACCCAAGCGCGGCGCTGCTGGAGGTGCTCGACCCCGCGCAGAATCACACCTTCCGGGACCACTATCTCGACCTGGATCTGGACCTCTCCGATGTGGTGTTCCTGGCGACGGCCAACGTCATCGAGAACATCCCCTCGGCGCTGCTGGACCGGATGGAGCTGGTGCAGATCGACGGTTACACCGAGGACGACAAGGTCGCCATCGCACGCGACTTCTTGTTGCCGCGCCAACGCGACCGCGCGGGGCTGACCGACGACGAAGTCACCGTGACCGACGCGGCACTGCGCAAGATCGCCGCCGACTACACCCGCGAGCCAGGCATGCGGCAATTCGAACGGCTGCTGGCCAAGGCGCTGCGGAAGGTCACCACCAAGATCGCTGAGGAACCGGTGACCATCGACGAGCCGGATCTGGTGGACTACCTGGGCCGTCCGCGCTTCACCCCCGAGTCGGCGGAACGCACTGCGGTGCCGGGCGTGGCGACCGGCCTGGCCGTGACCGGGCTGGGCGGCGACGTGCTCTACATCGAGGCGGGTTGCAACGACGGTGAGCCGGGTCTGCAACTGACCGGCCAGCTTGGTGACGTGATGAAGGAGTCCGCGCAGATCGCGCTGTCGTATGTGCGTTCGCACGCCGCGGAATTGGGCGTCGACCCGAAGGCGCTGGACCAGCGCATCCACGTGCACGTGCCCGCCGGTGCCGTCCCGAAGGACGGTCCGTCGGCCGGTGTCACGATGGTGACCGCGCTGGTGTCGATGGCCACCGGGCGGCAGGTCCGCGCCGACGTCGGGATGACCGGCGAGGTGACGCTGAATGGTCGGGTGTTGCCGATCGGCGGTGTCAAGCAGAAGTTGCTGGCCGCGCAGCGGGCCGGGCTCTCGACGGTGTTCATCCCGCAGCGCAACGAGCCAGACCTGGACGACGTGCCCGCCGAGGTGCTCGAGGCGCTGGACGTCAAGCCGATGACCGACGTCGCCGAAATCGTCGCCCAGGCACTGGAACCTGCTGCGCTGGCGGTGAGTGCCGCTGCGTGATGTCGGATAGCCTGCGGGCATGACCGACTCGCAACGGCTCAAGCGCCGCATCATCCATACCGCTCAACGGCTGGTGGTCAACCCGGTGGGCCGGCGGCTGCCGGTGACCCAACTGGAGACCACCGGCCGAAAGTCCGGCCAGCCGCGGCGGACCGCGATCGGGGGCCGGATAATCGGCGACCAGTTCTGGATGGTCTCCGAGCATGGCGCGCATTCGCACTACGTCCACAACATCAAGGCCAACCCCGCGGTGCGGGTGCGCATCGGCGACCAGTGGCGCACCGGGACCGCCCACCTGATGCCCGAGGACGACGCGAAAGAGCGGCTGCGCAGCCTGCCCGGGATCAACAGCGCGCTGGTGCGGCTGATGGGCAGCGACCTGCTGACGATCCGGGTGGACCTGGACTGAGGCGGAACATGCCGGCGTATCTCATCTCGATCTGCCGAAGCGTTTCCGATCGCGGTCGGCCTGAGGACTACTGGGCGCACGTCGCCCCGTCCTTCGAAGGCTTCGACGCCAAACCGCTGGTGGCATACGCTCCATTCGAGCTGCTCGAAGGAGACGCCAATGCGAAAGGCATTGTCCTGTTCGAATTTCCTTCGATGGAAGTCGCCAAGCGCTGGTACGAAAGCGACGCATATCAAGAGGTGAAGCAGCGTCGTCTCGGGGCAGCGGAATTCGAATTGATCCTCGTCGACGGCGGGTGGAAGCCTGCTGCCGAACGCATGCCGGACACCAGGTAGACGCATGGCATACGACGCCGACCTCGCCGACCGCATTCGCGAATTGCTGGGCCCGCTGCGCGGCGTTGACGAGAAGCGGATGTTCGGCGGCCTGGCATTCCTGATCAACGGCAACATGTCCGTGGCTGTCAGCGGGCAGGGCGGTCTGATGGTCCGGGTATCGCCGAACGACACCGAAAAGCTACTGGGACGAGCCCATGTGAGCCCGATGGTGATGGCCGGACGTGAAGTCCGCGGGTGGGTTCGTGTCGGGGCCGACGGCGTGAAAACTACACGGCAACTGACCGACTGGGTGAACCGCGGCGCCGATTACGCGCGAAGTCTTCCGCGCAAATGAGCACCAAGTTTGCGAACCCCGACGACGGGTACGCCATGGTTCATGGACACCCATAAGCAGCTGGTGCAGCGGCTGCTCAAGGTTGCGGGCACCACCTACGCCGAAGAGGCCGGAATCCGGATGAACGACAAACCGATGCCGCTGTTTCAGCTGCTGGTGCTCTGCATGCTGGCCAGCAAGCCGATCGACGCCACCACTGCGATGCGCGCTGCCCGAGAACTGTTCAAAACCGGTTTACGCACCCCGAAGGCTGTGCTGGCATCTGATCGACGCAGCATGATCAGCGCGTTCGGTCGGGCACACTACGTGCGCTACGACGAGAGTTCGGCCACCCGGCTCACCGATATCGCCGAGCGAGTGCGCGACGAGTATCAGGGCGACCTGCGTGAGATTGCGCACCGCAGCCAGCATGACGTTCATGCAGCGGCGCGAATGCTCAAGCAGTTCAAAGGGATCGGCGACACGGGCGCTGACATCTACCTTCGTGAAGTGCAAGACGTGTGGACCTGGGTGCGGCCGTACTTTGACAACCGCGCCACCGCGGCGGCCGAAGCGTTGGGTCTGCCCACCGACCCGGAAAAGCTGAGTGCGCTCGCCCCGCGGGCCAATGCGCGGCTGGCCGCGGCGCTGGTGAGGTCGGCGCTCGACGACGACGTGCGCCAGCGCGTAGCCGGTTGACCCATCGGGCGACCGCAATACAACAGGACGGAGCAGCGATCATGGCCAACTCGACAACATTCGTCATCGTCGGCGGCGGACTCGGCGGAGCCAAGGCAGCGGAAGCGTTGCGCGAGAAAGGCTTCGACGGAAAGGTCGTGTTGCTCGCCGATGAGGAGCACCTACCCTACGAGCGCCCCCCGCTGTCCAAAGAATTCCTAGCGGGCAAAAAATCGCTCGATGATTTCACCGTGCATGACGCCGACTGGTACCGGGACAACGATATCGACCTACGCGTGGGTACTGAGGTGTTAGCGATCGACCCGGGGGCCCACATTGTCAAGCTCTCCGGCGACGACGCCGTTCGATACGACAAGCTGCTGCTGGCCACCGGATCACGTCCGCGGACGCCGCCAATTCCGGGTGTTGATTCCACCGGAGTCCACTACCTGCGCAAATTCGACGACGCGTCGAGGCTGAATACGGCTCTCATCGAAGGGTCGTCGTTGGCAGTAATCGGGGCGGGCTGGATCGGGCTGGAGGTCGCGGCAAACGCCCGCGAGCGCGACATCGACGTCACCGTGGTCGAGAGCGCCAAGCTGCCGCTGATCGGCGCCGTCGGCGAGGAAGTAGGCGGCGTATTCGCGAAGCTGCATCGCGACCATGGCGTGGATCTGCGTCTGCAGACCGAAGTCAAGGAAATCACCACCGCCGACGGCAAGGCCACCGGCCTGCGGTTGGGCGACGGATCGACTGTCATAGCTGACCGGGTGCTGGTGGCTGTCGGCGCGCAGCCCAACATCGAACTCGCTGACGAGTCCGGACTGTCGACGGGTGATGGCGGGGTGCTCGTCGACGCATCGCTGCGCACCAGCGACGCCGACATCTACGCCGTGGGCGACATCGCCGCGGCCGAACATCCGCTGCTCGGCGGCCGGATCCGCACCGAACACTGGGCGAACGCGCTCAAGCAGCCCGCCGTCGCGGCGGCAGGCATGCTCGGCGAACAAGCCGAATACGCCGAGCTGCCTTACTTCTTCACCGACCAGTACGACTTGGGCATGGAGTATGCCGGCCACGCGCCGAGCTATGTGCGGGTGGTGTTTCGCGGCGATGTCGAGGGCCGGGAATTCGTGGCCTTCTGGCTCGACGGCGACAATCGGGTGCTGGCGGGAATGAACGTCAACGTCTGGGATGTCCTCGACGACATCAAGAGCTTGATCCGGTCGAGGACCGCCGTGGATCCCGAGATGTTGGGCGATCCGCAGGTTTCGTTGGGCGAGTTGGTCAGCTGACCGTGATGACGTCGGGCAAGCGCAATCCCTGGAACCGCTCCCGCTCGGCGCGCCGACGTTTGATCCGCAGCCGGGCGTCGGCGGGCATCGCGATCGCTTCGTCGCAGGTGAGGTAGAACATCTCGCCTGCGACGTCGATGAGATCCGCTTCTAATAAACGAGAACCTAACTCTCGCAATGTAATTCGCAACTCATGGGTGAACCGCATGGTTGCGTCGTAGGCAAGCTCTCGGGAAGCACGCGCGCTGGCCGCCATCCGTTCGGCCAGCTTCGCCGCTGATCCGGCCGGTGGCATCGGCTGCGGCAGTTCGGTCGCCGCACGTCCGGCCGCAGCAAGCAACATCGCCGGATCGTCACCGAACGTCAAGTTGGCCAGTTCGACTTCGCCCGGACCACGGTGCCCAATCCGGGTGACGGCGGCGGCGAAGGCGGCGCCGATGGTGCGCGACAGGGCGACGATGCCGTCGAGGTCTCCGTCGAGGGCCGCCGCGCACAGCTGCGGATCATTGCGGATCAGCGCCGCCAACGAGGCGGTCTTGGCCCCGATGGCATCGCTTTCCAAGACCGCGCCCACGCCGGAGACGGCGACATGCAGGCCGGATCGTTGCACCGTCGCCGCAGTGACGCCCGTGTCGAGCAGCCACAGCCCGGTAAGGCCCCAACCCTGATGGATTCTGTCCCGCAATAGCCGAGTCCGGGCCTGCAACTCGGCGTCCGACTGCGAAATCAGTTGGGCCGCATCGAGGTGCTCGGCCGTTGCGGCCGCCACATATGCCTTGGTGTCGGGCTTCAGATGCCGCAACAGAGCCAACGCCCGTTTGACGACAACCGCTTTGGCGGCCGAACCCACCAGCCCGCCGGTCAATGGCGGGCGTCCCAGCGGCAACAGCGCGTCGACGTGGGAGTCGCCCCGGGACGCGCGGACGACGGCATCAACGTCCCAGCCGGGCAATTGTTCTGCGGCGATCACGCTTGCCGACACGCCGACGTACGGGCGGTGGCCGAAAACCGCTATCGCCCGGCTCCCCCATTCGTCGGCCACCACCTCGCCGGCAGCCAGCACCTGGCTCATCGCGCGCGTGGCGGCACGTAAACCGGCGAGCTGGACATCCAGCGTCATCGGGGTCAACGGCCCGGGCAGCGTCTCGGCCACGGATGCTGCGCTGAAAACCGGGAAGCGGGGGTCGATCCGGTCGTCGAACTCGCCCTCGAGCCCGTCCGGCGCCGCCGCCCGCAACAGCGTGCCGTCGGACGGCTCGCTCCGCGGGGCAACCTCGACGGGTAGGGGTAGATGGCCGGGCACATCCACAGCACCTCTGACTCCGAGTCTGCGGCCGGCCAATCCGCGCACGGTGTCGGCGACCGCGTCGCTTGCGCGCCAGCCGAACTCGAACCGCCACGCCTCCTGCGCCGCACCGACGTCGAGGTCCGGCATCAGCTGCGGCCAGGTCGGGAGGCGAGAGAGCCGCAGGCGTTGCTCGACAGATCGCAGCAACCGGCGCGCGTTGGCGATATCGGTCGTGTCCGGAGTCGCCAGGTCCACCACCCCGGTGCGGTTGGTCGCTACCGCGAGCACCAGGAATCGCAGCAGGTCATCGACGTGCAGTAGCCGCAACGGTCCGGTCGGTTCCTTGCTGTGCAGCAGGCTGCCGATGGTGCGGCAGATCATCCAATCGAGCTGGCGGCCCACCGGCGGAGCTATCCGCACCACCAAGCCCGGCGCCCAACCGGTGGACACCAGCGCCTCGGCCTGTCGGTAGAGCCTCGGCTGTCCGGCCGCCGCAGACACATAGATCAATCGGGCGCCCGCACGGGCTGCCGCATGGGCGACGTGCACCAGCCCGTTGATCCCGGCGCTCCCGGGGGCGGAGGGCTCGATCGGGGCGAGGTGAAGCACCACATCGCAGGTGTCAGCCAGCTGCTGCAGTATCGGTTCGCCGAGCGGCCCGCACACAAAGTCGACATCGGGATGCAGGTTCTCGTGCGGGTGGTGGGCGATTCCGGTGACGGCATGCCCAGCCGCGATCAGTTGTCGGGCCAGGGCACGCCCGACCAGTCCGGTGACGCCAGTCAGCAGGATCCGCACGCCTGAGCACCTCCACGGCACCTAGTTGACGGATCAACAATAAACGTGCGGGCCGATTCCCAGGTAGCTTTCAGCTAACCCCGTTAAGTCATTGCAACGTGGCGGTGCCGTCGGCTCGGATTGCGACCTTGGCGCCGCCGATGTCGTCCCGCACGGTGGCTTCTGCCTCAGAAGAGTCGGTGATCAACGCGAGGGTGCGACGTTCGTCTGGGGTGCGAACCGCGAGGAAAGCCCTTTCCGGCCGGCCATTCCGATCGAACGGCGTCGTCCAGGCTTCGACGGTGCCCACGCCTTCCCATTCCACCGCAGCCGCCCGGGTCGGCTCCTGGTCAACCGCCGATTGCGTGTCCTCCCAACGGAACTCGGAAGACGGTGGTTCGGTTCCGTAGACGCCGAAGCTGTGCTTGGTCAGGTAGCCGCCGTTGGCGGTGATCAGGCCGCGCCGACCGGGGTTGGCCGCCAGCAATTCGGCCATCGTCGCGATCGAGTGACCGACGTAGTTGCTCCACGGACCACCGGCGAACGTCAGCCCCCCGGTCACCGTCAGCGGCCGAGCCGGATCGTCAACGGATAGCCCGAGTTCGGCCGCCGCGACCTGCACCGCGGACGGAAAACACGAGTACAGGTCGACGTAATCCACGTCGTCGATGCCCAGGCCGGCCAATTCCAGCGCTCGCGCACCGGCGATCCGGATGGCCGGCGAACGGTGCAGTTCGGCGCGCTCGCTGATCGCGTAGGTGTCGTGCGCATCGGTGCCGGCATACGGGTAAACCCATCGTTCGGTCGGGATGCGCAAGCGGGTCGCGGCCTCCACCGACGTCAGGATCAGCGCGGCGGACTGGTCGACCATGTTGTTGGAGTTCATCAGCTTGGTGTAAGGCCAGCTGATCATTCGGTTCGTCGGGCTCTGCTGCCAAATATCTTCGGCGGTAACCGGTTTACGAATCCAGGCATGCGGATTGCGCACCGCCACCGCGTTGAACCGCGCCCATAATTCGCCGATGCGCCGGCGGTGCTCGTCGACCGACTCCCCGGCGTTGATGCGCAGTGCCTGCTCGAACATCGGGTAGATATACGCCGGACGGTCCAGGCCGATGCGGTCCTCGGCCGGTCCGGCCATCGGCACGTTCTCGTCGCTGCCTTCGGCTATCGGAACCGAGTCGTCCTGCTCGGTATACGTGAGCCGTTTGCCGGCGGCACGCAACTGCGTCCTGGTTCGCCACATCTCCGCGCCGGCCACCAAAACGACGTCCGCGTGTCCTTGCTGAATGTCCACACAAGCCTGGTTGACCAGTGACTGCGGCACGTTGCCGCCGATGCCGCTGTAGCGGGTGGTGGGATGATCGGCGCCGATCCGTTGACCGAGCAGCAGACCCGCGTCGCGGTAGCGTGCCGACAAAATGTTGACCACCCGGATGGCGTCGACGGCCTCGAGCACGCGCGGATCGGCGGCTTCCCGCGCAGCCGCGGCCATCAGGTCGACGGGCTCGAGGGTGTTTGCCTGCCCGGTCGCCTCGTCGTGGTGGTTGACCTGGCCGTAGCCGACCAGCACCGGCGTTCTGGGGTTGACGGGCATGAACGAAACCTTCCGCGGTTGGCGCCAGCCGAAAGCTAGGCGGTGTCGGTGGGTGCGAACAGCACGCGAGAGTTGATCAGCTGCTCGGTTTCGTCACCGCTCATCCCGAGGACTTTGTGGCAGATCTCGCGGGTGTCCTGCCCTGGCAGCGGCGCCGGTCGTTGTGGTGCTGGCGGGATGTGGCGAAACGGCGCCGGCCCGGTTTCGGCCGGCAGCGGATGATCGAACAGCGGATGACGCATGTCGGCGAACAACTTTCGCTCGCGCAGCTGCGGGTCTTCGAGCACATCGGGCGGACGGTTCATCTGGCCCGCGGGAATGCCGGCCGATTGCAAAGCCTCGGCGACCTGCAGCGGGGTGCGAGTACGAGTCCACGTCGACACCTGCGCCAGTAAGTCGTCCCGGTGCGCCAGCCTCGCCTCGCCGGTGGCGAACCGCGCATCGCCGGCCAGCTCGGGCAACCCGAAAACCGCACTGGCCGAACGCCAGTCGGCGTCGGTGGGGATCGAAATCACACACCATTCGTCGTCGCCCGCGCAAGGGAAAACTTCGTGAACGCTGGTGTCGTCCCGCAATTCGGCATGGCTGTGCGCCCGTACCGTGTCGGTGACGTACCGGGTGTCGAGTTGGTTGACGACGGCCTCGGCCTGCGACACATGCACGCGGGCCCCCGCGCCGGTCCGGTCACGATGGATCAATGCGGCCAACGCGCCGATCGCGGTGATCCGCCCGACCACGTGGTCGGGAAAGACCGTGGTCGCGTCGTAAAACCGGTGCCGCGAGCCGTCGGCCGGTCGGTCCGGTTCAATGTGTTCGTCTGTCCAGAGCTTGCTGACGCCCGCGGTGGCGCGCACCAGCGGGCCGTAGCCCAGCCGGTTACTCCACGGTCCGGTCTCGCCGAAGGCACTGCTTTCCGCGAGTACTACCCGCCGATTGAGCGTATGCAGCGTGTCGTACGGAAATCCCAGGGCGGCAAGCGTTCCCGGCTTGAAGTTGGCGAACACCGCGTCGGCGTCGGCGACCAGTCGGCTGAAGACCTGCTTGCCGGATGCACTGCGCAGATCCACGCTGAACGCCAGATTGTTGCGATGCGTCCAGGCGAATGACTCGCTCATGGCCTCGCCGACCCGGGCCTGTCGCAATCCGTCCGGATAGGCCGCACTTTCGACCTTGATCACCTCGGCGCCCAGGTCGCCGAACAGGCGGCTGAGTTCGCCGCCCGCGACGATGACACCGAGGTCGATGATTCGCAGCCCGTCGAATGGACGTTGGCCGGATTTTCCGGGGGCCGGGATAGCTGCCGGGTCGGCAAGCCAGCGAGCTTCGTGGTGGCCGGCGAGCGGAGCGGGCGCGCGAAATCCGGTGTGCCGTCCATTGACGGCGAAATAGCCGGTCGGGATGCCGCTGTGTACGCCGGGGACGAGCTCGGCGTCGGCAATGGCGCCCACGGCCTGGAAATGGTCGGACGCCAGGATTTGCGCGGGCGCCAGCAAGGCGGAAATCGGCACGCCGTGCGCCTGGCCGGCCGACACCAAGGATTTCATCGTGTGGTCGGCGAACAACTGCTGGACCAGCACACCGATCTTGGGCCAGGCCGCGAAGCGGGTTGCGATCACGTCGTACTTGGGGTCCTGGAACTCCTCCGGCTCCCCCAGCCATCGCCGCAGCCCGTGCCACTGTCGCGGTGACATGATGCAGATCCGAACGTGGCCGTCCTGACAGGGGTAGATCGGGTAGACGTCCTGGTTTCTCGGGCGTCCGCGCCACCGATCCGGGTGACGGACGCCCGCAGCGGCCTGCCCGTGCGCCCCGAATGCCGGGTCGAGCGCCATCACGACGGCTTCGAACCGGGAGAAGTCGATGTAATCGCCTGTCCCGCAGCGTAATCGGTTGTAATAGGCGACCAGCGCGGCCCATGCGGCCTGAACGGCGGCAGTAGCTGAGGCGATGCCGTCCGGCGGCGATACCGGTGTGCCCGTGGCGGGGCCCGACCGCGACAACGACCCCGACAGTGCGTACAGCACCGGGTCGGTCGCCCGCCACGACGACCGCGGCCCGGTCCGGCCGAAATCGGTGACCGATAACGCCACCAGCTGCGGAAACCGATCGGCCAACTCGTCGCATGAGGTTCCGTATGCAGCTACCTGACCGGGAAACCCACTGTCGACGACGATGTCGGCGCTACCGGCGAGCTTGATCAACCGCTCGCGGTCGTCCGGGTCGGAGGGGTCGAGCATGGTGGCGCGCTTGTTCGCGTTGTGCAGTGCGAAGCGCAGGCTGGTGCCGCACAGCGTCGGTCGCGTCAGGCGCGACGGGCTGCCGCCCGGTGGCTCCACCTTCAATACGTCGGCGCCCAAGTCGGCAAGCAGTCGGGTTACCGGGTCGCCGTCCTCATCGGACAGGTCGAGCACGCGCAACGACGCCAAGAGCCCTCCGGTGTCGACCATCTCAGCGTCGGCAGGCACCAGGCCAGCGTAGTTTGCACGCCGCGGCCCACGTCGCCCACCTCTGCGTCGTGCGCTGTTCACCCAGCTTGCGGAGAATCGGGCAGATGAGCTCACAAACAGGAAAGCTGTCCGACGACGAGCGTGCCGGCATCCACGCCTACTGGCGGGCGGCCAACTACCTGTCGGTCGGTCAGATCTATCTGCTGGACAATCCGCTGTTGCGCGAGCCGCTGGTACCCGAGCACGTCAAGCCGCGGCTGCTGGGGCATTGGGGCACCACCCCGGGGCTGAACCTCATCTACGCGCATCTGAACCGCATCATCCGCAACCGCGATGCCAACGTCATCTTCATCACCGGGCCCGGCCACGGTGGGCCCGGACTGGTCGCCAACGCCTACCTGGAGGGCACCTACAGCCAGGTGTACACGGGCATCGAAGACGACACCGAAGGACTACGGAAGTTGTTCCGGCAGTTCTCATTTCCGGGTGGCATCCCCAGCCATGTGGCCGCCCAGACGCCGGGCTCCATCCATGAGGGCGGCGAACTCGGCTACGCCCTGGTGCACGCCTACGGCGCGGCGTTCGACAATCCAGATCTGGTGGTCGCCTGTGTCATCGGCGACGGCGAGGCCGAAACCGGGCCACTGGCCGCCAGCTGGCACTCCAACAAGTTCCTCAACCCGGTCAGCGACGGCGCGGTGCTGCCAATCCTCCACCTCAACGGCTACAAGATCGCCAACCCGACCGTCCTGGCCCGCATCCCGCACGCCGAGCTGGAGTCGTTACTGCGCGGCTACGGCTACCGGCCGATCACCGTCGCCGGAGACGATCCCGACAAGGTGCATCAACAGCTCGCCGCCGCTCTCGACGACGCCTTTGACGACATCACGGCAATCCAGCGCGATGCGCGCAGCGGCGGCACAACCGAACGGCCGGTGTGGCCAATGATCGTGCTGCGCACCCCAAAGGGATGGACCGGGCCCCACGTGGTTGACGGCAAGCTGGTGGAGGGCACCTGGCGCGCACACCAGGTCCCGCTCGCCGAGACCCGCGACAACCCCGCCCACCGCGCGCAGCTCGAACAGTGGCTGCGTAGTTATGCGGCAGAGGAGTTGTTCGACGACGACGGCAGGCTGCGCGCGGAGTTACGCGCCCTGGCACCGGCCGGTCACCGGCGGATGAGCGCCAACCCGCACGCCAACGGCGGTCTGCTGCTGCATGACCTGGACTTGCCCGACTTTCGCGAGTACGCGGTAGCCGTCGCGCAACCTGGCACGCAAACCCATGAGGCCACTCGGGTGCTCGGCACGTTCCTGCGCGACGTGATCGCGCGGAACGGCGACCGGTTCCGTTTGATGGGCCCCGATGAGACCGCCTCTAACCGCCTGGACGCGGTCTACGAGTCGACCGACAAGGTGTGGCTTTCGGAGACCATGCCCGACGATGAACACCTCGCACCGACCGGTCGGGTGATGGAGGTGCTCTCCGAGCACCTGTGCCAAGGCTGGTTGGAAGGCTATCTGCTGACCGGGCGGCACGGATTGTTCAACTGCTACGAGGCGTTCGTGCACATCGTCGACTCGATGTTCAATCAACACGCGAAATGGCTGTCCACCAGCCGCGAATTGCCGTGGCGGCAGCCGATCGCGTCGCTGAACTACCTGCTGAGCTCGCATGTGTGGCGTCAGGACCACAACGGCGCCTCACATCAGGATCCTGGGTTCATCGACCTGGTCGCCAACAAACGCGCCGAGGTGGTGCGGGTGTACCTGCCGCCGGACGGCAACACGCTGCTGTCCGTTGCCGACCACTGCCTGCGCAGCCGCAACTACGTCAACGTCATCGTCGCCGGCAAGCAGCCCGCCCTGGCCTATCTCGACATGGAGTCTGCTATCGCGCACTGCACCCGCGGCCTGGGGATCTGGCAATGGGCGAGCACCGCGATCGGCGAGCCCGACGTGGTGCTGGCCTGCGCCGGCGACGTTCCGACGCTGGAGACACTGGCTGCCGCCGATATCTTGCGGCGTGAACTGCCCGACCTGGCTGTGCGGGTGGTCAACGTCGTCGACCTGATGCGGCTGCAGCCGGACTCTGAGCACCCGCATGGCTTGCCGGACAGCGAGTTTGACGCTGTGTTCACCCGCGACAAGCCGACCATCTTCGCCTACCACGGCTATCCGTGGCTGATCCACCGGCTCACCTATCGCCGCACCAATCACCATCACATCCACGTGCGCGGGTTCAAGGAGCGCGGGACCACCACGACGCCGTTCGACATGGTGATGCTCAACGACCTGGATCGCTTCCACCTGGTTATGGACGTCATCGACCGGGTGGACGGGCTGGCAAGCCGGGCCGCGGTGCTGCGTCAACGGATGGCCGATGCCCGCCTCGCCGCCCGCCGTTACACCCGCGAGCACGGCGAGGACGACCCGCAGATCTCCGGCTGGACCTGGGGAGTCGAGTGAGCGGAACGAACGTAGTGAGTGAGGGGAACGAGACGACCAATTCGCCCTGGGGAGTCGAGTGAGCGGATGCGGATGGCGGCCCGCCAGCGCCGGTAGCCTGGTGGGATGTCTGGTTACGAGAGCGCCGCGGCGGAACCGCACCCGCTGGTAGCGCAGCTCTCGGCGCTGCACCAGTTCCGCATCCGCGTCGACGTCGCCGTGGTTGTGGTGGTGCTGACGCTGACGAACCTGATAGCGCACTTCACCACACCGTGGGCGGGCGTCGTGACGGTCCCGGTCGCGGCGGTCGCGCTGGTCGCCTGGTTGCGGATCAACGGCCTGGGGTGGGCCGAACTCGGCCTTGGTCGCGATCACTGGAAATCCGGCGCCGCATATGCGCTGGCCGCCGTGGCGCTTGTGGTGGCCGCGATCGCGGTCGGCGCGCTGCTTCCACTTACCCGGCCGATGTTCATGAACCACCACTACGCGACGCTGTCCGGCGCACTGGTCGCGTCGATGATCATCATTCCGCTGCAAACTGTGATTCCCGAGGAGCTGGCCTTCCGCGGCGTGCTGCACGGCGCGTTGAACCGGGCGTGGGGGTTCCGGGGCGTCGCCCTGGCGGGTTCGCTGCTGTTCGGTCTCTGGCACATCGCGACATCGCTGGGTTTGACGAGCAGCAACGTCGGCTTCACCCGGATGTTCGGTGGCGGATTTGTGGGCATGCTGGCCGGGGTCTTGCTCGCGGTGGTCGCGACCGCGGCGGCCGGGTTTGTGTTCAGCTGGCTGCGGCGACGTAGCGGCAGCCTGCTCGCGCCGATCGCGCTGCATTGGTCGCTGAACGGGCTGGGGGCTCTGGCCGCCGCGCTGGTCTGGCACCTATCCGGCTGAACGGTTGCTATGGGAGCAGGACGGCTGCGCCGGCGATGCGGCCGGCGCTGAGGTCCGAGAGCGCCCGATCAGCCTGACTCATTGGGTATTCCGGTGTGGTCACCGTGATGTGGTGCTCGGCGGTGAAGTCGAGGAAAGCTCGCGCGTCGGCGCGGGTGTTTGACGTCACGGAGCGAATCTGGCGCTCCTGAAACAGGTGGCGCTGGTAGTTGAGGACGGGAATGTCGCTCAGGTGAATTCCGGCGATGGCCAGCGTGCCGCCGCGGTCGAGCGCCTCCAGTGCGGGCAGCACCAACTCGCCGACCGGGGCGAACAGGATCGCGGCGTCCAGAAGTGCCGGTGGCGGATCGGCAGCGCCTTGGGCGGAGGCGGCGCCCAGCCCGAGCGCCAGCTCCCTGGCGGCGGCGCCACGCGTCATCACGTGCACCTCGGCACCCTGGGCCAGTGCGACCTGCGCGGTGATGTGCGCGCTGCCGCCAAATCCGTACAGCCCGAGCCGACCGCCGGGCGGAAGCGCCGCACGCAGCAGTGATCGGTAGCCGATGATGCCGGCGCACAGCAGCGGCGCAAGCTCGGTGTCGCTGTATCCGCTCGGCAGATGGTGGGCGAATGCCGCAGGGACCGTCGCGAATTCGGCGTAACCGCCGTCGGCGTCCCACCCTGTGTAGCGGGATTTCGGGCACAGGTTCTCGTCGCCGCGCCGACAGTACTTGCACACGCCGCAGGTCTGTCGCAGCCACGCGATCCCGACCCGGTCGCCGACGCTGAACTCGTCACCGGCGTCGGGGCCAACCTCGACGACTTCGCCGACCACCTCGTGTCCGGGCGTCACCTTCTCCCGGTGCACGGGGAGGTCACCCTCGGTGACGTGCAGGTCGGTGCGGCACACTCCGCACGCGCGAACGGCGACCAGTAACTCGGATGGCTCTGGCCGCGGCACCCGCGTACTGACGTGTTCGAGCGGCTCGGTGCTCATCGGACCGGGCCGACGCACCCGCCACGCGCTCATGGTCGTAGGGATCGCCGCTGGCGTCATGGATACAGCATGCCGCTAATTACGGCGGCCGCGATGGGTTAGCCCGGTTACCTTCTTCGTGCCAGACCGACGAGCCACAGCAGGATCACCGAGCCGAGCAGCGCGGTGAAAAAGGTGAAGATCAAGCCGCCGCCCGCGGTGTCGACGAAAAAGCTCAGGATGAAGCCACCGATCAACGCTCCGACGACGCCGATCACGATGTCCATCAAGATGCCGGATCCGCCGCCCTTGACGATCTTGCTGCCGATCCAGCCGGCGAGACCGCCGATGATGATGTACCCGATTATGCCGACGCTGGTCAGTGTTGTTGAGCGCGCGAGAATCTCGGTCGCTGCCATGACGTCCATCCGGATCTCCTTGGTGTCGCTGGTCAAGCCCGCTGCTGGACCGTCATCCCGTATACCCAATTAGCGTAATTATTCAGACGCTCAATGGGGCTCGTTCGGCTGGAGCTATCCGCGGGTTAGGTCGACACCGCACCAGGAGCCGGTGCCGGGCCGTTTCCGCCGGTGGGCTGTCCGGGTGATGGCGCCGGTGCAGGCGCTCCCGGAGCCGGGGCCGGGCCCGGGGCAGGCGCTGCCGGAGGCCCAGGGGCAGGTGCCGGTGCCGGCGCCCCCGGGGCAGGCCCCGGAGCAGGAGCTCCGGGGGCAGGTGGCGTTCCCGGCGCAGGTGGCGGAGCCGCAGGCGGTGCCAGCGGTCGGACGGACTCGGCCAGCACCTTCGCCCCGGCCTTGTCCACCGGGTCGTTCGCGGTGCCCAGCCACACCACGAACCAGCGCTGGTTCGCCGCGCCCGGCGGGAGGTTCGGCCCAGACGGACCGACCACTCCTGCCCAGATCTGGCCGTTCGGCTTGCTGGCGTCGCTGAACTTCACCTCGTAGTACGACGCACCGCCGGCCATGCCATTGGCGCCCAGAGCGGTGGTCTCCTGGTTGATTCGCGTGCCTGGATACGGCATGAAGAATTCACCCATGTCCGACGCCAGCCGGGTGGCGGCCTTGGTGTCGTCGGCTTCAGCGCTGGCGTACAGCTTCTGGTCCAACTTGCCGAGCACGGCGCGGGTGTCGTTGGCCACCGGTGGTGGCTGACCCGGGCTCGGCGGTCCGGCTATCTTGCTGAGCAGCGCCGAGCCGTAGTCGAGGTGGGTGGCGTCAGATTCCACCCAACCGGCGGGAATGACGTAGCTGAACCCGCCGACAGGGTTGTCGATCCGGGCGGGCTGGGGCGCATTCGGGTCGGTCGCCGGCGGCGCAGGCGCGTTGGGGTCGGCGCCGGGTGGTGCTGCGACGGGGTTGGCGGCCGGAGGTGCTACGGCGGGACCGGCCGGACCGGGCGCCGCATCTGGCGCGGCCGGGTTGGCTGGCGCGGGCGCCGCCGCGGTGGGTGGCGGCGGTGGTGGTGGCGGCACCGGGTCGGCGCTGGCCAACCCGGCCGTCGGCAACGCGAACGTGATCGCTCCGACACCGCTGACCGCCGCGATCGCGAGCGTCGTCCAGCGGCTTTTGGGCCGTGTCGAATTCCGGTCCACCTGGTCCATGAGCAAAAAACCTACCGTGTTACAGCCGTGACGCAAGTATCTAGCAGTGACGATGTGGTCGGTTTGTCGCCGATTGCGAGCGCGCGCTGCGCCGCATAGGCGCAGTTCACCGGATCAGTCGCCGAATGCGTCACGACGATGGCACTGGCCTGCTGGCGCGACCACGGCCGGGCGCGTCACGACTTATCGCGACCGCATCCTCAGGGATTGGCGAAGCCGGCCTGGTTGAGCACCTTCTGGCCCGTCTCACCGATCACCAAGTCGACGAACTTTTGCGCCAGCGCGGGCTGGGAAGCGTGCTTGAGAATGGCGATCGGATAGACGTTCACCGCGTCGGCCGCCTCGGGGAACTTGACGGTGCTCACCTTGTCGCCGGCCTTACGCGCATCCGTGATGTAGACCAGCCCGGCGTCAGCCTCGCCGTTGGTGACCTTGGTCAGCACACCCGACACCGTCGACTCCTCGCTTGTCGGGTTGATATGCACACCGGTGTCGTCCTGGATTCGCTGGGTCGCTGCCCCGCAAGGCACCGGCGACTGGCATACCGCGACGTGCAGATCGGGTTTGGCGAGATCGGCGAAGGAGTGGATCTGCTTCGGGTCGCCCGGGGCGGTGACGATCACCAGCGTATTGGAGGCGAAGTTGACCGGGTCGCTTCCCGTCAGGCCTGCCTTGGCCACGGTGTCCATCTGGGCGCTGTCCGCCGAGGCGAAGACGTCAGCGCCCGCGCCCTGAGTCAACTTATTCGCCAGTTCCGAGGAGGTCGCGAAGTCGAAATCCACAGTGGCGCCGGGATTGTCGGTTTGGAACTTTCCGGCTAGCAGGGTGAATGCCGGCTTGAGCGGCACAGCGGCGAACACCACGATCGTCGTCGCCGACGAGTGGCCCGGGGACGAGGACTGCGTCGGCGACGACGACTTCTGACTACAGCCAGTCAGACTCGTCGCCAACGCCAACGACACCAGCCCGGCTATCCCCCACGTCCGCGCAGTCCTTGGCCGGAATGTCACGGTGTACAGCGTTGTCCAAACGGTGACTGCGTCGTGCCGGATTCGGAGTTTCATCTCTAGCTACTGTCCAGTAACATGATGGAAGATTAAGGCCATACACGCCCTGAAATCCCAGGGACCGGCGTTGCGGTATGCCACCATCAGAGCATCGGGTGACCGTTGCTCAAGGCGGAAGCCGCGGTGCTAGCAGCTGGTCGGTACCTGGATTCAATGATGAATACGAGGAGGTCACGGCGGTGGAGGTGCTGGTCACCGGAGGCGACACTGAATTGGGTCGCGCCGTTGCTGAGGGGTTTCACAACGCCGGCCACACGATCACGCTGGTCGGCGCACGCCGAGATGATCTCGAGGTGGCCGCCAAGGAAATCGACGCGGATGCGATCGTCTGCGACGTCACCGACCCCGCGAGTCTCGCGGAGGTCCGTCACCTGTTCCCCCACCACCTGGACACCATCGTCAACGTTCCAGCACCCCGCTGGAACCCCGGTGACCCTCGCACGTATTCGCTGGCGGATCTGGCCGCTGCGTGGCGTAATTCGCTGGACGTCACCGTCCTGTCGGCGGTGCTGACGGTCGAGACGGTGGGCGACCATTTGCGATCCGGTGGGTCGGTCATCAGCGTCGTGCCGGAGAACCCGCGCCAGGGTAGCGCCGAGGCAGCGATCAAGGCCGCCCTGTCGAACTGGGTCGCCGGCCAGGCGACGGTGTTCGGCACCCGTGGCATCACCGTCAACGCGGTCGCCGCCGGGCGCAGCGCGCAGCCCGGCTACGACGGCCTGTCCAGCACGCCGCCCTCGGTTGCCGCCGAGGTCGCGAGGATGTCGCTGTTCCTCACCAGTCCGGCCGCCCGCCATATCACCGGCCAGATGCTGCACATCAGCCACGGCGCGCTGACGCAATTCGCCTAACGCGTAATTCGCTTTAGCGACCTTCGCCGCCGACCGCGCGTCATTAGGGTAGGTCGTGTGACTATCCGGCTTGGCTTTCAAATTCCCAACTTTTCTTACGGCACCGGCGTCGAGCAGCTCTTCCCCACCGTAATCGCGCAGGCGCGGGAGGCCGAATCAGCGGGATTTGACGCGGTTTTCGTGATGGACCACTTCTACCAACTGCCGATGCTGGGTTCCCCCGACCAGCCGATGCTCGAGGCGTACACCGCGCTCGGCGCGCTGGCAACGGCGACCGAGCGAGTTCAGCTGGGTGCCCGTTCTACACACCGGGTGTGGTCACCGCGGTCGGCGATGCATTGCGCCCGCTGGTCGGTCTCTGACCGCGTAGCGAGGCGTGTCACGTTCGACGTCGCGGTGGGGCTGATCACAAGGGCCGGAGTCGATAATTGCAGGTCCGGGCGGCTACGGTATTAGTTGACCCTTAGTAAGCCGCCGCCAGTCGAGGAGCAATCCACACCATGAGCGCCCAAGCCGAAGCCACTGCACCCGATCGTCGGCACCGGGTTGTGGTCATCGGATCCGGGTTCGGCGGGCTGAACGCGGTCAAAAAGCTCAAGAGGGCCGATGTCGACATCAAGTTGATCGCCCGTACCACTCATCACCTGTTCCAGCCGCTTTTGTACCAGGTTGCGACCGGCATCATCTCCGAGGGCGAGATCGCTCCGACCACCCGCGTGATCTTGCGCAGACAGCGCAACGTCCAGGTGTTGCTCGGTGACGTCACACATATCGACTTGACCCGGAAAGTCGTTGTGTCGGACCTGCTGGGCCATAGCTACGAAACCCCCTACGACAGCCTGATCGTCGCTGCCGGTGCCGGGCAGTCCTACTTCGGCAACGACCAATTCGCCGAATTCGCCCCTGGTATGAAGTCCATCGACGACGCACTGGAACTGCGGGGACGCATCCTCAGCGCATTCGAAGCGGCCGAACGGTCCAACGATCCGGAGCGGCGGAAAAAGCTGCTCACGTTCACCGTCGTCGGTGCCGGACCGACCGGCGTCGAGATGGCCGGCCAGATCGCCGAACTGGCCGATTACACCCTGAAGGGCGCCTTCCGCCACATCGACTCCACCAGGGCCCGCGTCATCCTGCTCGACGCCGCCCCCGCGGTGCTGCCGCCATTTGGCGACAAGCTCGGCAAGAGGGCCGCCGCGAGGCTGGAAAAGATGGGCGTCGAAATTCAGCTCGGCGCGATGGTCGACCGACGTCGACCGCGACGGCATCACGGTCAAGGACTCCGACGGCACCATCCGGCGGATCGAATCGGCGTGCAAGGTGTGGTCGGCCGGGGTCTCGGCCAGCTCGTTGGGCCGGGATCTGGCCCGCCAGTCGGCGGTCGAACTCGACCGCGCGGGCCGGGTCAAGGTGTTGCCCGATCTGTCGTTGCCCGGCCACCCCAGCGTGTTCGTCATTGGGGATATGGCCGCCGTCGAAGGCGTGCCCGGGGTGGCGCAGGGCGCCATCCAGGGCGCCAAGTACGTCGCGACCACGATCAAAGCCGAACTGGCCGGCGCCGACCCGGCAGAGCGGGAGCCGTTCCAGTATTTCGACAAAGGTTCGATGGCCACGGTGTCGCGGTTTTCCGCGGTGGCCAAGATCGGCCCGCTGGAATTCAGCGGTTTCATCGCCTGGTTGGCGTGGCTGGTCCTGCACCTGGTCTACCTGGTCGGGTTCAAGACCAAGGTCAGCACGCTGTTGTCGTGGACAGTGACGTTCCTGAGCACTCGGCGCGGCCAGCTGACGATCACCGAGCAGCAAGCGTTCGCCCGCACGCGACTGGAACAGCTAGCAGTGTTGGCGGCCGAGGCGCATCAGGGCGAGGCGGCGAAAGCCAGTTAGCCGGACTCTGCTTCCAGGTTTTGTAGCCGGACCTGACCGCGGGCCAAGAGCCGGTCGTCAGAGTCGGTGATGGTGACCAGCCACAGCTGCTGACGCCGTCCGCGATGCACCGGCGTTGCGGTGCCGTAGACCGTGCCGCTGCCGATCGCACGCAGGAAGTCGGTGTTGTTGTTGACACCGACGACCGACCCGCCGCCGTTGGCGTTGAGCCAGGTGTAAGCGGCCACGCTGGCCATGCTCTCAACGATCGAGCAGTAGACACCGCCATGCACGATGCCCATCGGCTGGTGGAGCTTGGGCGCAACCTCGAGTTGGGCCTGCGCGCGGTCCGGAGTAAGTTCGGTGAACACCAGCCCTAGTTCCTTGTCGAACGGCGCCTCGAACGATGGCTGCATGCGTCCGTGTTTACACGGCCCGGGGGGACGTGGGTGTTTTCGGGGGTGCAGCAAGCGGGACGCGCCGACTACCGATACTGTGAAGTGCCGGCGCGGAAATCTTGACAGTACCGGCACGGGGAGGGGACGACATGGTAACGGCGACGACCGAGCCGGTGCGGCTACCGCCGGGTTCGCGGCTACCGAAACCCTTCCAGGCCATCGCGTTCTGGGCTGCAAACCATCGAATGTTTGCCGCTGTGGGCCGACGGTACGGCAGCAGCGTGATCAGCGTGAATCTGCCGCGCAACGACCATGCAGTGGTGATCAGCGACCCAGTCCTGGCTAAAGAGCTTTTCAAGACCAGCACCGATCTGCTCGAACGCCCGACATGGGGGGCGGGGACCTTCGTCACCCGCCCCTGGGATCAGGACGACGTCGTCTTTCTCAACTGGGGCTATGAGGAAGATCCGCCGATGGGCCTGCCGCTGACTCCTTCGGACGAGCCCAACCGGTACTGCATTCAGCTCTACCACCGCACGGCGACCCAGACGGATCTCAGCGGGAAGAAGGTGCTGGAAGTCAGCTGCGGTCACGGCGGCGGCGGCGCATATCTGATACAGACTTTGCACCCGGCCTCCTACACGGGGCTGGACTTCAACCCGGACGGCTCGCATTCGCCAAAAAACGGCACAACCTACCGGGTCTGGATTTCGTGCACGGCGACGCCGAGAACCTGCCGTTCCCCGATGAGTCCTTCGACGCGGTGCTCAACGTCGAAGCCTCGCACGCCTACCCGCACTTCGACCGTTTCCTCTACGAAATGGCGCGGGTGCTGCGCCCGGGCGGGCATTTCCTGTACGTCGATTTCCGCGGGTTCCTCGAATATGACGCTTGGGACGCAGCGCTGGCCGGCATGCCGTTGCGGATGGTTTCGAAGCGCGAGATCAACGCCGACGTGCTGCGCGGGCTGGATAACAATTCGGGGCAGTTACCTGGATCTCGTCGGTCGCCGTGTGCCTGTGTTACTGCAGCCCTTCGGCCGGCTTTTCGCCGGTGCGCCAGGCACGCTGATGTACCGGAACTGCAACGCGGGAGGCTCTCGTACCGGATGTACTGCTTCATCAAAGACTGAGGCGGCAGAACCCGCTACGTTCCCGGATACAGGCGAGCCCCGTGCGTGATGCACGGGGCTCGCCGATCGAGAAGACCGGGGGTCACTGCAGCCCTCAGGACGCCTGTCGCGGTCATCTATCGCTCGATGCCATCAGCATAGGAAAGGCTGCCCTAATTTCGCAAGGGGTTGCCCGTGCGCGCAGGCGGGCGCCGACAGGCCGCGAACCGGCAGGCCGAAGTCCGACCAGCGCGTCGAGCACGGCTTGACCGCGGCGCATCGCGGCCAGCTCATCGGCGCCGGCCAATTGCGGGACCTGGGTCGCGGTCGCCACCACCGTCGAGCCGACGATGTGCCACATCGCCGCGATCGAAAGCGCGCCGTCGCTGACCGCGTGCAGTTTGGCGAACAGTGGTTCCAGCGTGCGGTGACAGCGGTGGGCGACCCACGTCGTCAACGCTGCCTCGCTCGGTAGGCGCACCACGCCGTCGCAGACGGCAATCGCCGTCTCCGTCGGCGAGATGAGGGTCATCGGGCAACACGCGCACCGTCGGGTCGACCACCCCGGCCCAGTCGATGACGCCGTCGGAGTCGACGTGGACCCACAGGTTCTCCAGGCCGGTGTCCCATGCCCTGGCCTCCAGCACCACCAGCGCGACGACCCGGCCGATCACCGTGTGGACCAGCGTCGCCGCCAATTGCCTGGCGGCGCTGCGATAGTCCATGTCCGCCGCGGCCGCGTCGAACATGGTCTGCAGACGATCGGTGCTCACCGCCGACTCCAGCGGCCACCACCGGCGGACGGAGACGTCGGCCAGCACCGCCACACCGTACACCCGTGGGCATTGCGGATACAGTTCGCGCAGCCGCCGACTGGACTCGTGCAGCGGCAGCACGCGCTCAATGGCCATCGCCGCGATGAGCGGGTCATCGATCGTCATCGTCACGGGCGCCTCCTTTCGGTAGGTTAGCCTAACCATATGAAACACAGGCGGCATGCTGTGAGCGCGCCGCCACACGTCGCCGACTGAGAGGTACGACGATCGGTAGTAAGCGCGAGTACGCTGGCGGCAATGCACAGGAGAAGGAGCGAACATGGCTAAGCAGACGCGGCTCGGGAACCTCGAACGTGCCGTCATGGATCATTTGTGGTCCGCTTCCCGACCCCCAAACCGTTCGCCAGGTGCACGAAGCGCTGTCTGAGCAACGCGATTTGGCCTACACGACGGTGATGACCGTGTTGCAGCGGCTAGCCAAGAAGAATCTCGTCTCGCAAATCCGCGACGACCGCGCGCATCGTATGCGCCGGTACACGGGCGCGACGAACTCGTCGCGGGACTGATGGTCGACGCACTGGATCAGGCCGCGGACTCCGGAGGCCGACAGGCGGCGCTGGTGTACTTCGTCGAACGGGTCGGCGCCGACGAAGCTGAGGCGCTTCGGCGCGCGCTCGACGAGCTGGAATTCAGTCATCGGAAAGCGCCGCCTGGTGGCGCTCGGCCCGAGGGCTAAGGGAGACTGGAAAGGTGTCCGGGCTGGCCTTCACCGTTCTTGCGGTGATGCTGGTCGGCCCGGTGCCTGCCCTGCTGGCACGGGCCACGTGGCCGTTGCGCGCCCCGCGCGCAGCAATGGTGTTATGGCAGGCGGTCGCCGTGGCCGCGGTGCTGTCGGCGTTCAGCGCCGGCATCGCGATCGCCAGCCGGTTGTTCGTCCCGGGAGCCGACGGGCGCCCTACCGCCAGCCCCGCCGCGGAAATCGGTCGGCTCGGCTGGCCGCTATGGATTCTGGATGTCGCGGTCTTCGCGCTCACGCTGCTGATCGGCGCGCGGCTGGCGGTCGCCGTGATCCGGGTAGCCGTCGCCACGCGCCGGCGGCGGGCCCACCACCGCATGCTGGTCGACCTGCTCGGGTTGTCGCCCGATGCGCTCTCTGCGCGGGCCTGCGCCCGCGGCCGTGATCTACGCGTGCTGGAAGTGGCGCAGCCACTGGCCTACTGTCTGCCTGGCGTTCGCAGCCGCGTAGTGGTCAGCGAAGGCACGCTGGAATCGCTGACCGAAGCCGAAGTTTCGGCGATCCTGCGCCACGAACGTGCCCACCTGCGCGCCCGCCACGATCTGGTCCTGGAGGCGTTCACCGCTGCGCACGCCGCGTTTCCCCGACTCGTCCGCAGCGCAAGCGCTTTGGATGCGGTGCAGCTACTGGCCGAACTGTTGGCCGACGACGCCGCGGTCCGGGTGGCCGGCCGCGCTCCCCTGGCTCGCGCCCTGGTGACCTGCGCGTCGGGCCGCTAGGCCGTTGGGCGCGTTAGCCGCCGGTGGTGCGCACACATTGCTGCGGGTACGGCGGCTTTCCGGCAGCGGCAACAGCCTGATGGTGTCGACAGCCGCCTACCTGGCAGCCGCGGCGGTGCTGGTTGTGCCCACCGTCGCGCTGGCTATCCCCTGGCTCACCGAACTGCACCGGCTGTTCACCGCTGCCTAACCCGGCAAACAAGCAAACACGGCGCTTTGGCGATACTTTGCAGATACCGGAATCCCGCTGTGCCACAGTGTTCGGTGCAGGGCTTGGATGGAAGTCACGACAGTGAGAGGCGAATACATGAGCTCGTCGGAATCGAACAACGCTGTGGGCACCGCGCAAATCGGCGTGACCGGCCTGGCCGTCATGGGTTCGAACATCGCCCGCAACTTCGCCCATCACGGCTACACCGTGGCGCTGCACAACCGGTCGATCGCCAAGACCGATGCGCTGCTCAAAGAGCACGGCAGCGAAGGCAAATTCGTGCGCTCGGAGACCATCGAAGAGTTTCTCGCCGCCTTGGAGAAACCGCGCCGGGTGCTGATCATGGTGAAGGCCGGTGACCCCACCGACGCCGTGATCAACGAGCTCGCCGACGCGATGGAAGAAGGCGACATCATCATCGACGGCGGCAATGCGCTCTACACCGACACCATTCGACGCGAGAAGGCGATACGCGAGCGCGGGCTGCACTTCGTCGGCGCCGGCATCTCCGGCGGTGAGGAGGGCGCACTGAACGGGCCGTCGATCATGCCGGGCGGCCCGGCCGAGTCGTACAAGTCCGCTGGGCCCGCTGCTGGAGGAGATCTCCGCGCACGTCGACGGTGTGCCCTGCTGCACGCACATCGGTCCCGACGGCGCCGGGCACTTCGTCAAGATGGTGCACAACGGCATCGAGTACTCCGACATGCAGCTCATCGGCGAGGCCTACCAGCTGCTGCGCGACGGGCTCGGCAAGACCGCCGCCGAGATCGCCGACGTCTTCGCCGAATGGAACAAGGGCGACCTGGACAGCTTTCTCATCGAGATCACCGCCGAGGTGCTGCGCCAGACCGACGCCAAGACCGGCAAGCCGCTGGTCGACGTCATCCTCGACGAGGCCGAGCAGAAGGGCACCGGCCGCTGGACGGTGAAGTCGGCCCTGGATCTCGGAGTGCCGGTCACCGGTATCGCCGAGGCGGTGTTCGCCCGCGCACTGTCGGGCTCGGTGGCCCAGCGCAAAGCGACCACCGGGCTGGCGTCGGGCCATCTGGGCAGCAAGCCAAGCGATGCCACGCAGTTCATCGACGATGTCAGCAAGGCGCTGTACGCGTCGAAGATCATCGCCTACGCGCAGGGCTTCAACCAGATTCAGGCCGGCAGCGCCGAATACGACTGGGGCATCAACGCCCGGCGACATGGCGACGATCTGGCGCGGTGGGTGCATCATCCGGGCCAAGTTCCTCAACCGAATCAAGGAGGCGTTCGACGAGGATCCCGACCTGCCCACGCTGATCGTCGCGCCGTATTTCCGCAGCGCGATCGAATCGGCCATCGATAGCTGGCGTCGTGTCGTGGTGACGGCCACCCAACTGGGTATCCCCATTCCGGGCTTTTCGTCGGCGCTGTCGTACTACGACGCGCTGCGCACCGAGCGACTGCCCGCCGCGCTCACCCAGGGCTTACGGGACTTTTTCGGTGCACACACATATGGACGGATCGATGAGGACCCGAGCAAGAAATTTCATACGCTATGGAGTGGCGACCGCACCGAGGTGCCGGCATAGCCGGGATCGATCGGGGGGCGTGAACAGTTTGGGGCGGTACCGATGAAATTTCTGGACGGGCACCGTCCCGCGTACGACCTGACCTACGACGACGTCTTCATCGTGCCGACCCACTCCGATGTGGCGTCACGCTTCGACGTCGATTTGTCCACCGACGACGGATCCGGCACCACGATCCCGGTGGTGGTGGCCAACATGACCGCGGTCGCGGGTCGGCGGATGGCGGAGACGGTGGCCCGCCGCGGCGGAATTGTCGTTCTGCCGCAGGACCTTCCGATCACCGCGGTGCAACAGACGGTGGACTTCGTCAAAAGCCGCGACCTGGTCGTCGACACTCCGGTGGTGCTGGCGCCCGAGGATTCGGTGTCCGACGCGCTGGCGCTGATTTCCAAGCGTGCACACGGGGCCGCGGTGGTGGCCTTCGAGGGACGCCCGATCGGACTGGTCACCGAATCGTGCTGCGACGGGGTCGATCGCTTCGCGCGAGTTCGCGACATCGCGATCACCGACTTCGTCAGCGCGCCGGTGGGCACCGACCCGCGAAAAGTCTTCGACCTTCTCGAGCACGCTCCGGTCGACGTCGCGGTGCTCACCGGTGCCGACGGCACGCTGGCCGGTGTGTTGACCCGCACCGGGGCGATCCGCGCGGGCATCTACTCGCCGGCCGTCGACGCGAAAGGCCGGCTGCGTATCGGCGCAGCGGTCGGCATCAACGGCGATGTGGTCGCCAAGGCTCAGGCGCTGACCGAGGCCGGGGTCGACCTGGTTGTCGTCGATACCGCCCACGGACATCAGGTGAAGGCACTGGACGCCATCAAGTCGATATCGTCGCTGGACCTGGATGTGCCGCTGGTCGCCGGCAACGTGGTGTCGGCGGACGGCACCCGCGACCTGATCAGCGCCGGGGCGTCGATCGTCAAGGTCGGCGTCGGTCCCGGGGCGATGTGCACCACCCGCATGATGACCGGCGTCGGCCGGCCGCAGTTCTCCGCTGTCCTCGAATGTGCCTCGGCGGCAAAGCAACTCGGCGCGCAGGTGTGGGCCGACGGCGGGGTGCGCCATCCGCGGGACGTGGCCTTGGCGCTGGCGGCCGGCGCGTCCAACGTCATGATCGGATCATGGTTCGCCGGCACCTACGAATCCCCCGGTGACCTGATGCGTGACCGCGACAACCAGCCATACAAAGAGAGCTACGGCATGGCGTCCAAACGCGCGGTGGTCGCCCGCGCCACGGCCGACAGCGCCTTCGAGCGCGCCCGCAAAGCGTTGTTCGAGGAAGGTATCTCGACATCGCGGATGGGGCTGGACCCAGTCCGCGGCGGTGTCGAGGATCTGCTCGACCACATCACCTCCGGGGTCCGCAGCACTTGCACCTATGTCGGTGCCTCGACGTTGGCCGAGTTGCACGAGCGGGTGGTGGTCGGCGTGCAGTCCGCAGCGGGCTTCGCCGAAGGTCATCCGCTGCCGTTCGGGTGGTAGCCCAACCGGTCGAGGGCGTGTCGGCACGGCAACGAAGGCTCGGGCGCGTCACGCCTTCGCTACCATAAAAGTTCACGTCATCAGTGGATACGTCGAAGAAGGGGTTTCCGTGCCGCAGGCACCCGCGCCGTCCGGCGTGTGTGACGCCGACCCCGAGGAGCCTCCTTCTCAAGGATGGCCTCGATGAATCTCCTTGTCACCCTGCTCAGCCTGCTGGCCATCGTGATCCTCACCGCGGGCAACGCGCTGTTCACCGCCGCCGAGTTCTCCTTGACCACACTCGAGCGCAGCACCGTGGAGGCCAATGCCCGCCACGGTCGTCGTCGCGATCGTTTCGTGCGCCGCGCCCACCAAACCCTGTCGTTACAGCTGTCCGGAGCGCAGCTGGGCATCTCGATCACCACGCTGGTCACCGGATACCTCACCGAACCGCTCGTCGCGGAGCTGCCGCACCCGGGGATGGATGCGCTCGGGATACCCCACCGGGTCGCGGACGCGGTCATCGCCTTTATGGCCGTGCTGGTCGTCACGTCGCTGTCGATGATCTTCGGTGAGCTGGTCCCGAAAAACCTCGCCGTGGCCCGGCCGCTGCCGACCGCGCGCGCTGTCGCCGGGATCCAGCTGCTGTTTTCCTGGCTGATGACCTGGCCGATCCGGCTGACCAATGGCGTGGCCAACTGGATCCTGCGCAAGCTGGGCATCGAGCCCGCTCAAGAACTGCGATCGGCCCGCTCGGCGCAGGAACTGGTGTCGCTGGTGCGTAGCTCTGCCCGCAGCGGCTCTCTGGACCCCACCACCGCGGCGCTGCTGGACCGGTCGCTGCAGTTCGGCGACCTGACCGCCGAGGAGCTGATGACTCCGCGGTCGAAAATCGTTGCGCTGCAAATCGATAACACGGTCGCGGACCTGGTCGCAACCGCCATCGAGAGCGGCTTCTCCCGGTTCCCGGTTGTCGACGGTGACCTCGACGAGACGGTCGGCATCGTGCACGTCAAACAGGTCTTCCAAGTTCCGCCCGCCGAGCGCGAACTACACGCTGGCTGGCCGCCGTCGCACAGCCGGTCGCGGTGGTGCCCTCCACGCTTGGACGGCGACGCGTTGATGGGTCAGATCCGCGCCAACGGTTTGCAGACCGCGCATGGTCGTCGACGAATACGGCGGCACCGCCGGCATGGTGACTGTCGAGGATCTGATCGAAGAGATCGTCGGCGACGTCCGCGACGAACACGATGACGCCACACCGGACGTGGTGGCAGCCGGCAACGGCTGGCAGGTGTCGGGTCTGCTGCGCATCGATGAGGTGGCCGCCGCCACCGGCTACCACGCCCCGGAGGGTGAATACGAGACGATCGGCGGGCTGGTGCTGGAACAGCTCGGCCGCATTCCGGTCGGCGGGGACGACGGTGCAGCTGAGCGGATACGAGTCCGACGGCATACCGCACGCCTCTGCCCTGGCAGGCCAGGGTGTTGCGGATGGACGGCCGCCGCATCGACCTGCTTGAGCTGACCCGGCTGGCTGATCGCGCCGATTCCGGCGCGCTGCGGAGTCGTTGATGGGCGACCTGTTCGGAGCTGTTGGCGACCATCCTGCTGGTCGGCGCCAACGCGTTCTTCGTGGGTGCGGAATTTTCGCTGATCTCCGCGCGACGGGACCGGCTTGAGGCGTTGGCCGAGCAAGGCAGATCAAGCGCGCTCACCGTGATCAGGGCCGGCGAGCAGCTGCCGCTGATGTTCGCCGGGGCCCAGCTGGGTATCACGGTGTCCTCGATCCTGCTCGGCCGGACTCGGCGAGCCAGCCGTCGCCGACCTGCTGCGCCGCCCGTTCGATCTGCTCGACATCTCGCCTGCGCTGCTGCACACCGCGTCATTGGCGGTTGCGCTGGCGATCGTGGTGACGCTGCATCTGCTGCTCGGCGAGATGGTCCCGAAGAACATCGCCATCGCCGGCCCGGAGAAGGCGGCGATGCTGTTGATCCCGGTCTACCTGATCTACGTGCGCGCCGTCCGGCCGGTGATCACGTTCTACAACCGCTGCAGCAACGCCACCCTGCGAGCGCTGCGGGTGCGGCCACGAGACGAGCTCGACGTCACGGTCTCCACCGTCGAGCTCAGCGAGATGATCGCCGAGTCGGTGTCAGAAGGTCTGCTGGATCCCGAGGAGCACACCCGGCTCACCCGGGCACTGCAAATCCGCAACCGAAAGGTCGCCGATGTGGCGGTGCCGGTCGCCGAGATCCGTGCGGTGCCGGTGGCCGCGGCCGGTTCCGGGCCGACGGTCGAGGCGATCGAAAAGGCTTTGGCCACAACCGGCTACTCCCGATTCCCGATGTCGACGTCGACCGCACGATTCATCGGATACCTGCACATCAAGGATGTGCTGCTCGCTGGGCGACAGACCCGCAGGCCGTGGTCGACGTGGCCCGGGTTCGCCCGCTCCCGCGATGTTCCCGAGTCGCTGTCGGTTCCCGAGGCGCTGTCGCGGATGCGGCGCAGCAACAGCCACCTCGCGCTGGTCACCGGTCACGACGGAGCCGTGGTGGCGATGGTGGCGCTGGACGATCTGGTACGCGATCTGGTCGGCGCCGTGCGCGACGGGACGTCGCGTGTCTAGCCCGTGCAATCGAGCCCGCATCCGCCTGGACGCCGAGCAGTGGACGGCGCGCGCGGATGACTACGCGGTGCGCGTCGAGGCGTTCGTCGCCCCCCACATCGAGCGGGCGCAGGCCGGTGAGTCGCATCCGGTGTGGGACTTCCTGTTCAGCTATTACAGCCTGCGTCCCGGACAACTGCGCAGCTGGCACCCGGGTTACGGGGTGCTGCTCGCCGGCGGCGAAGCGATCCGTCGATACCGCGGCCGCCGCGGCTACGCCGTTGCGGCGTCCGGGGTCAGCGTCAGCGACGCATACCTGTGCAGCCGGTTGGACACCATCGCATTCGTGGCGGGCCTGCTGCGCGCCACCGCCCGGCGGCCGGCCCAGCTGAACTGTTTCGGGCTGCACGAGTGGGCGATGGTCTACCGCAGCGGCGCTGTCCGTCACGACCGTGTTCCGCTGCGGCTGGGCGCCGCGGGCACCGACACCGTGGTCGAGGCTGAGATCGCCGGTCCGCTGCGGTGCAGCCACTTCGACGCGTTCCGCTTCTTCAGCGCCGAAGCCGTGCCCCGAAACACGGGCTCGCCCAGCCGCGACACCCAACAGCACTGGGAGCAGCCCGGTTGCCTGCACGCGAACATGGACCTGTACAAATGGTCCTACAAGTTGAGCCCGCTGATCGACTCCGAGTTGCTGCTGGACTGCCTGGAGCTGGCGGCGGCCGCGCGTGAAATCGACATGCGAGCCAGCCCGTATGACCTGAGGAACTACGGGTACACACCGATCGCCGTCGAGGACGCTGCGGGCCGCGCCGAGTACGTGCGTTGCCAGAAGGTCATCGTGTCGCGCGCTGCGCCGTTGCGGTCAGCGCTGCTGGCCCGGTGTGACCTGCTGCTGCAGGCCGCCGGTTACGGGTAGTTGGGCTGTTGGCCGGTAGGCTGAGAGGATTGCCAGTGAGGGAGGAACGATGACAGATCGCGTGTCGGTGGGCAACCTGCGCGTCGCCAGTGTGCTGTACGACTTCGTCAACACCGAGGCTTTGCCCGGCACCGATATAGACCCCGACAGCTTCTGGGCGGGTGTCGACAAGGTCGTCACCGACCTGCACCCGCGAAACCAGGAGCTGCTGGAACGCCGCGATCAGCTACAGGCACAGATCGACAAGTGGCACCGGCATCACGTCATCGAGCCGATCGACCCCGAGGCGTATCGCCAGTTCCTCACCGAAATCGGCTACCTGCTGCCCGAACCCGCCGATTTCACCATCACCACCGCGGGTGTCGACGACGAGATCACCACGACGGCCGGACCGCAGCTGGTGGTGCCGGTCCTCAACGCCCGGTTCGCACTGAACGCCTCCAACGCCCGCTGGGGCTCGCTGTATGACGCGCTCTACGGCACGGATGTGATCCCAGAAAGCGACGGCGCCGACAAGGGCACCGGTTACAACAAGGTTCGCGGCGACAAGGTGATCGCCTATGCGCGCAAGTTCCTCGACGAGGCGGTTCCGCTGTCGTCCGGATCGTGGGCAGACGCGACGGGCCTCAGCCTCGAGGACGGTCAACTCGAGATCGCGACCGCCGACGGATCCGTCGGCCTGGCCAGCCCGGAGAAGTTCGTCGGCTACACCGGGGAGCTCGGCTCCCCCGACTGGTCGGTGTTGCTGGTCAACCACGGGCTGCATATCGAGATCCTGATCGACCCGGAATCGCCGATCGGTAAGACCGACGCCGCCGGGATCAAGGACGTGATCCTGGAATCGGCGATCACCACGATCATGGACTTCGAGGATTCGGTGGCTGCCGTCGACGCCGACGACAAGGTGTTGGGCTATCGCAACTGGCTCGGGTTGAACAAGGGCGATCTCGCCGAGGACGTTGAGAAGGACGGCAAGACCTTCACCCGTGTGCTCAACCAGGACCGCACCTATACGACGCCCGACGGCGGCGAGCTGACCCTGCCCGGTCGCAGCTTGTTGTTCGTCCGCAACGTCGGCCATCTGATGACCAACGACGCGATCGTCTGGAGCAACGGCAACGGCGAGGAAAAAGAGGTCTTCGAGGGCATCATGGATGCCCTGTTCACCGGTCTGACCGCGATCCACGGTCTGAAGACCGGCGACGGCAACGGGCCCCTGACGAACAGTCGCACCGGGTCCATCTACATCGTCAAGCCCAAGATGCACGGGCCGGACGAGGTGGCGTTCACCTGCGAGCTGTTCAGCCGCGTCGAGGACGTCCTCGGCCTGCCGCAGACCACGCTGAAGGTCGGCATCATGGACGAAGAACGCCGCACCACCGTCAACCTCAAGGCGTGCATCAAAGCCGCCGCCGACCGGGTCGTGTTCATCAACACCGGTTTCCTGGATCGCACCGGCGACGAAATCCACACCTCAATGGAAGCCGGCCCGATGATCCGCAAGGGTGCGATGAAGAGCACCACGTGGATCAAGGCCTACGAGGACAACAACGTCGACACCGGCCTCGCGGCCGGCTTCAAGGGCAAGGCTCAGATCGGTAAGGGTATGTGGGCCATGACCGAGCTGATGGCCGACATGGTCGAGCAGAAGATCGGACAGCCGAAGGCCGGTGCGACCACGGCGTGGGTGCCCTCGCCGACGGCGGCCACGTTGCACGCGATGCACTACCACTACGTGGATGTGGGCGCCGTGCAGCAGGAACTCGAGGGCAAGAAACGCGCCACCATCGACGAGCTGTTGACCGTCCCGCTGGCCAAGGAACTGGCCTGGGCCCCGGAGGAGATCCGCGAGGAGGTCGACAACAACTGCCAGTCCATCCTGGGCTACGTAGTGCGCTGGATCGACCACGGTGTCGGCTGCTCGAAGGTTCCCGACATTCACAACGTCGCACTGATGGAAGACCGTGCCACGCTGCGGATTTCCAGCCAGTTACTGGCCAACTGGCTACGGCATGGCGTCATCACCGAAGAGGACGTGCGCGCTAGCCTGGAGCGGATGGCTCCGCTGGTGGACGAGCAGAACGCCGGGGACTCCTCGTATCTGCCGATGGCGCCGAACTTTGACGACAGCATCGCTTTCCTGGCTGCCCAGGAGCTGATTCTGACCGGTACCCAACAGCCCAGCGGTTATACCGAGCCGATTTTGCATCGGCGTCGGCGCGAGTTCAAAGCCCGCGCTCATGAGTGATGTCGGTTCGGGGAATATCGACCGTCCCCATGACTAAACGGTGCAGTCACCTCCGGCGTGCGGGAGAGGACCGGCATGGGTAAGCACAGAGCTCCCGACTCGGACGAGCCGACCGGCGAACCGTCGGACGACTATTCCCCACCGGAGGACTTCGGGGATGCCGGTGGCTCTCGGGAGCCCGAGGATTTCCCGGCCGAACCGACCCCACGACACCGGCTGCTATCCCCGAGCCGCGCTATCCGGACCGCCGTCCGATTTCCCCGACGACTTTCCGGACCGTCCGGGGTTTTTCGACTTCGACGAGCCCTCCGACGAGCACCGCGACCACCCGGGCGACTACTCCCACCCGGAGCAGCCCGAGCCGGATCTGCCCCGGCCGAGGTCGATGCGCCGGATGACTTTCCCGACTTCCCGCGGCCGCGGCCAGGGGCCGCCGACTCCGCCACCGCCGCCGCATTCCGGCGGCCATCGAGAGGGAAGTGACTGGCGCGGCGGTCACCGCAATGACGGCGGGCGGCGCGGTGTCAGCATCGGAGTGATCGCCGCGCTGATCGCGGTCGTCGTGGTGGTGGGCGTGATCATCCTGTGGCGCTTCTTCGGCGATGCGTTGTCCAACCGCTCGAACAGCGCCCGATGCGTCGGCGAGAAGCAGCCGGTCGCCGTCATCGCCGATCCATCGATCGCCGAACACGTGCAGCATTTCGCGGACCGGTTCAACGCCATCGCCGCACCGGTCGGTGACCACTGCGTTGCCATCGGCGTCAAACCCGCGGGTTCCGATGCCGTCATCGACGGCTTCATCGGGAATTGGCCCGCGGAACTGGGCCAGCAACCCGCGCTGTGGATCCCGGGTAGCTCGGTGTCGGCCGCGCGGCTGACGGCCGCCGCGGGCAAGGAGACCATCACCGACAGCCGGTCGCTGGTCACCTCGCCGGTGGTGCTGGCGGTGCGGCCCGAACTGCAACGAGCGCTCGGCGACCAGAAATGGTCGACGCTGCCGGGGCTGCAGACCAAACCCGATGCGTTGGACGGGTTGAAGCTGCCGAAGTGGGGGTCGCTGCGGCTGGCGTTGCCACTCGGCGGCAACAGCGACGCCGCCTATCTGGCCGGTGAAGCGGTGGCGGCGGCATCCGCGCCGCCGGGCGCACCGCCGACCGACGGCAGCGGCGCGGTACGCACGCTGATCGGCGGTCAGCCCAAGCTCGCCGACAACTCGCTGGCCGAGGCGATGAACGCGCTGCTGCGGCCCGGAGATCAGGCGACGGCTGAAGTGCATGCGGTGGTCACAACCGAACAGCAGCTGTTCGCGCGCGGCGCATCCTTGCCGGATGCCGGCAGCGCGCTGAGTTCCTGGCTGCCGCCGGGGCCGGCCGCGGTCGCCGACTATCCCACCGTGCTGCTCAGCGGATCCTGGCTGTCGCAGGAGCAGGTGACGGCGGCCAGCGAGTTCGCCCGGTTCATGCACAAATCCGATCAACTGGCCGAGCTGGCCAAGGCCGGTTTCCGCGTTGCGGGAGTCAAGCCGCCCAGCAGCGACGTCACCGGCTTCCCGGCGCTCCCGTCAACGCTGTCGGTGGGTGACGACGCGGTGCGCGCCACCTTGGCGAATACCGTGTCCGCACCGTCGAGCGCGCCTGCAGCGATCATCATGCTCGAGCAGTCGATGGTCACCGACGAAGGCGGCAAGACCCGGCTGGGCAATGTGGTCAGTGCGCTCGACGACCGGATCAAGGCACTGCCGCCCAACTCCGTGATCGGGCTCTGGACGTTCGACGGCAAAGAAGGTCGGGCGGAGGTGACGGCGGGCCCGCTCGGCGATCCCATCGACGGCCACCCGCGGTCGGATGCGCTGACGGCGGCACTGGATCGGCAGCATGCCTCCTCAGGCGGTGCGGTGTCGTTTACCACGCTGCGGTTGATCTACCAGAACGCTCTGACCAATTTCCACGCTGGACAGACGAATTCGGTATTGGTAATCACGGCCGGGCCGCACACCGATCAGTCTCTCGGCGGCGAGGGCCTGCAGGATTTCATCAAGCAGAGCGTCGACCCGGCCAAGCCGGTCGCGGTCAATGTCATCGATTTCGGATCCGATTCCGACCGGGCTACTTGGGAGGCTGTCGCGAAGCTCTCCGGTGGCACCTATCAGAACCTGGCGACGTCAGCTTCGCCGGAGTTGGCCACCGCGGTGACTAATTTCTTGAGCTGACCGGATTCCTGTAAGGCGAGCAGCCTCAAGCGGATCCGGTTTTTCGCAATAGGAGTCCGGCAGGGCGGACACCAGCGGTTTTATTGGGCACATGGGCAATGTTTTGCTTTCTTCTGGCAAATTCTCAGGTAAAGTCCGGGCCAGCTGTGAGGTGAATCACATGCCGAGGGCCTGTCCGAAGGAGAACGCCCATGTACGATGCCCAGAGAAATCTGGCCTGCCTCTTTGATCAAGAAACCGCTTTACTACTTTTCGGGATGTGACAGATCGATGCTTAGAAGAGAAATTCAAGGCGTGCGCTCTGTGGTCGTAACAGGCGAAATGGTTTACGCAAATCTAGATGATGATCTCAACAATCCCAATCTCGTCCTAATTCAGGGCTCCGAGGAAATCCCTTTCGAGCCTTGTACCGTCTCGTCTCCAAGGCGTTTCGATTTTGACGTTACGGAAAACGTCGATGTGATCCTTGAAGGAAAGAATAGCGCCTTCGTCAAGGCCCCGCACCTATCCGTCAATACGTTTCGGGATTGGAACGTCCCGGGTTTCAACACACTCGAGATCCACCTCGAAAAGCGCGACCTGCCCTACCGAATGACCTTTCGCAAACAGATAGTCGTGGAAGGCGCCTCGCGGCCGCTGAGTTTTAGCGCCAACATTGCAAATCATAGGGCTCATGCAAACCTGATCGTAAAGTTCACAAACCTCGATACGCAAGAAACCGAGGTTCACACCGTAAAGTTCGATCGGGCAATCCGCAGTGGGACGACGTCGGACAAGTATCAGGAGGTCAAAATCGCCGCTCCCGAAGGGATATCAAATGTTGCCGTTGATATATCGATCGACTACATCGGATGCACGGAGAGGGAAACCGGACCCGCCTTTTCTTTTCATCTTCGATGTGCATTTGCACGAATCGGGGCAGGAATTTTCCGACGGGATTTTCGGCGCCGACGCTCTTGAAGGCCATGGAGACGAGCAAAGGCCGATGCCAATTTGGAAGGCTTCGACTATGCCTTGATTCGTTCCGGGGAAGAAACCACTGTTCTCATGACCAAGAACGTCGAAGTTGCATGGGATTTCTTCGACGAGGACTTCTACGAAGAACAGAATCCCGATCTGGACCTTTCGCGCATAGATGCATTTTCGCACTACCTCCTGAGGGGCTGGAAGGAGTTCAGAAATCCAAACCCGGAATTCAGTGTGCGCGAATACCTTTTGCGCCACCCCGATGTGGAAGCGGCCGGCACAGAACCGCTTATTCACTACGCGAATATCGGACAGCAGGAATCTCGCTCGCTTGGAACCTTTCATGAAAAGATCAATGAAATTTGGAACCGCTCGGGAAAGGCGATGCCGGCTGGGGACGAATCGACGATTTTCGAGCGCGCACAAGACATGATGGTTCCGATGAGTATTATCAACTCGCGGAAGATCGCGGTGTTTGTTGTGCCGGAACATGATGCGATGAGCGGGGGAATCTTCTCGTTCTTTTCCATTGCCGACCACGCGCGAAAAATGCGCCGGCTGCATGGATATGATGTGCTGGTGATGACCCGCGCGAATCCGCTTGGGTTGACATATGTGCGTGTCAGTGCGTTCAGGAACAGCGAGACCGTTCTCAGGCTGGAACAATTGCGCTTGTTCGCCGAAGTCTCCGAACTCCAGATCCACATCCCCGAGTATGCAACGGTGGATTTCGTTCGCTACCTCTCTCCCGACCTTGTCAAGTATCTGCTTCGCCGAGATTGCGTGCATATCAATATTATGAACCAGAATATTCGAATGATGCCGGAGTCGGAGGGGTTCAGGGATCTGAGACGTATTTCCAGCACCATAGGGCAGTCCGTTTCTCACCGCGCCTCTTTCACGCAGGAACTCGCAGATCGCTACAATTTACCGACTCTTCTTCTGCCGGCATATACGGACCTTTCACACTATCCCGTACTAGGTGTCGAACAGAAAGAGAAGATAATCATCTATTCAAACGACGATGCGCGCTATCGGCGTGCGGTCCTTAAGCGCCTCGAACAGTTGGACGACTACAAGCTCGTTAAGATCCAGGATATGACCTTCGACGTCTACATGGACTTGGCGACACGCTGCAAATTCTCCGTCTCTTTCGGAGAGGGCTTTGACGGTTATGTCGCTCAGCCCATGTATCAAGGGGGCATTGGCTTTGCGCTCTATAATGATGAGTTTTTCCCCAATGCCTCATACAAGAAATTCGAAAACTTCTTCGAAACGGAAGAGGAAATGATCGAGCAAATCGTTCCGACGATCAGGCGGTTGGAAGCAGATCGGCAACGCTATGTGGCACTGAACAAAGCGCTTCGCGCAAAATGGGATGCACTTTATAGCTACGATGATTATGTGGCGCGCATCCTCAAACTTATGCGCAAAGAATACGAGATTTTCCCCAAGGGCTCCAAAACCAGGCGGCCCGCTGCGGACAATGGACGGGCTCGGACACGGCCTCCAATGACGTCACCTCGGAATTTATGATGACACCGCTCTATGTTGCGCGACCCCTTTTGCCGCCTCTGCAAGATCTCACGGAGCTGCTCGGCGAGATCTGGTCATCGAGAATAGTCACGAACGAGGGCCCGCTCCACAATAGGCTCGAAGCCGAGCTTGCTCAGTGTCTGAATGTGCCGGTTGCCAAGCTGTTCTGCAATGGCACGGTTGCCCTGCAGTGTGCGCTGCTGAGTTTGAACCTGTCTCCTGGCGCCGAGGTAATTACCACACCTTTGACTTTTCCGGCGACCGCGCATGCAATTGCCGCTTGCGGCTATAGACCGGTGTTTGCCGATATTTGCGAGGAGACGCTGACCCTTGATCCGCGTGCGGTTGAGAGAGCAATCACCAGCAAGACAGAGGCTGTCATCGGCGTTCATGTCTACGGAACTCTTTGCGACGTTGAAGGTCTTGACAGGGTGTGCAAGGCGCACGGCCTGAAGCTGCTGTATGATGCCGCTCATGCTTTCGCCGCAATGCAAGGCAGGACCCCCGTGGGCGCAATGGGGGACCTCAGCATTTTTTCGCTGCATGCAACGAAGTTGTTCAATACCTTCGAGGGCGGGCTGATCACGTCGACCGACGAAGATATGGCACAGCGCCTTCGACTGGTGCGCAATTTTGGCATCGTGAATGAAGAGCGCGTAACCGTCGTGGGCATCAACGGGAAGATGAATGAAGTGAACGCGGCAATCGGATTGTTGAATCTCAAGATATTTGAAGAAGAGCGCGACATCCGCAGGGCATTGCGTGCCAAATATGACAAGATCATCGACCGGCTTCCCGGCCTGCGGACGCAGATAAAACAGCCCGGCGTCAAACAATCGGAACAGTATTATCTGATCGTCGTTGATCCATACGCCTATGGAGCAACACGAGATGAGATATATGATAAATTGAACGAAAGGCAGATATTCTCGCGAAGATATTTCTGGCCGATCTGCACCGATTTCGATTGCTACAAAAACGCGACGGTCCACACTGTGCATGATGCACCCATAGTGAACAAGGTCAAGGATCGGGTGCTGTGCCTGCCCTTCCATTCGGGAGTTGAGACAGAGCATATTGAGATCATTTCCGATGTGCTGTCGAAAATTCCACTGCAAACGCCAAAAGCTGGCGGTTCGAAGGGCGGCTGATCATGAATAGGGAACTTCGTTTCCTGCTCTCCGGTCCGGGGCTCATTGGCCGCAAGCATGCGGCCTTGCTGAAAGAGAATCTCGATACTCGGCTGGCGGCGATCGTGGCGCCCGCGCATTCTCGCAATATTGAGTTTGCTGCAGCCGAAGGTGTCAGACTCTTCTCAACCGTCGAAGAAGCGATTGAAACCGAACAGATCGACGCTGCGATCATCAGTTCTCCAAATGTCTTTCATTACGATCAGGCGATGCGCTGCGTGGAGAGCGGCATTCCCGCCTTGGTCGAAAAACCCATCACGGATTCGCTTTCCACGGCAGCCGCTCTCGCATCAGCCGCCGCGGAGATGAAGGTCTCTCTGCTTGTTAGCCATCGCCGGACCTACAGCCCCCTGCTCGAGGTTGCTCGGGCTTTCATGACCTCTGAAAAGTTCGGGAATGCTGTTTGCGTCCAGGGGGCGGCCCTGTTCTACAAGCCGGCGGACTACTTCGCCAGCGGGCCGTGGCGGACCCGCTTGGGCGGAGGGCCGATCCTTATCAACATGATCCACGAGGTAGGCATCCTGCGTTTCCTCGTCGGCGAAATCGAAAGCGTCGCGGCCAAGTTCAGCAGAGCGACGCGTGAGTTTGAAGTCGAAGACAGCAGCGCCATCATCTTTTCCTTCAGGAATGGCGCCATCGGAACATTCCTGCTGTCGGATGCCAGCGCAAGCAGCGAGAGCTGGGAAATGACAGCCGGTGAGAACCCGGTCTACCCGCATTTCCCCGAGCAGAACTGCTATCACTTCGGTGGAACCATGGGATCGCTCGATTTTTCCTCGATGCGGTTCCGGACCTATTTCGGCACGCCCAATCGTTCCTGGTGGCAACCATTCGATGAAGGGCAGCTCTCGGTCAAGCGGCATGATCCGCTGACAACTCAGCTCAGGCATTTCGTCGATGTGGTGCGCGGCAACGCCGTTCCGCTTGTCACCGCGCGCGATGGCTATCTCAATATGGTGATCATCGAGGCCATCGTTAAAGCTGCGAACTCGAGCAGAGAAGTTAGAATTTCCGAGATTGCCGAATGACACGCGCCCTTCTCCTCGATACGAGTTTTGCGGCGAGGCCGATCCATGACTGGCTTCTGGAAGAAGGATTCGAGGTCTGGACCATCGGCAACCGCCCGCAGGATGTCCTGCCCGACACGATACCAGCACTATCTGCAAGACAACTATCAGATGCTGTCGTCGTGCAATCTCATGTCGATCGACTGGACATAGACTGCGTCGTACCCGGATGCACCGACGTGTCGATTGAGACGGCCCTTCGCTTGCGGCTTAAGAAAACGGTACTCGACACGCCGGATACCTATCAGAAGATCGCCGACTAGTCGGCGATCCGCGCCCTTTGCGCCGAGCTGACCTTCCTTCACCCAGACGCGTGTTCATGGAAGACCTGCCCGTTCAGGGTAAGCTGATCGCCAAGCCTTCCGATGCCTTCAGCGGTCGCGGAATTTCGGTGTTCGATGGGGCAGACCGCGCCGTCGGCCTGCGGCGCGCTTGCGAACGCACGTGCCGAAAGCCGTCAATGGTGAGGCGCTGCTTGAAACCTATATCGACGGCCAGCTGCATAGTTACAGCGCCTTCCTGGAAGACCGGAAGGTGGCCGAGGCGGCCATCGTTCGCGAAGACGGCTCGGTTACGCCTTTCGCGGTCGACACTTCGTACGTCGTCAACGATTTCCCTGCCGATGGAATTGCGGCCGTCAAATTCGCGGTCGAGCGCCTTGCCCAGGCGCTGCATCTGGTTGACGGTCTCTTGCATGTGCAGTTCATCTGGGACGGCAAGAAACCGTGGCTCATCGAGCTGAGCCGTCGTTGCCCGGGCGACCTCTACCCCTGGCTCGTCGAACTCAGCACCGGCCAAAGGCACGCAGCGCGCTATGCCTCCTATTTTGTCGGCAGACAGGTGCGCCGCGGGGAACCCGTAGTGCGCCGTCACATCCTGCGCCATACGTTGACGGCGGGTCACGCAAACTACGAAGCGCTCTGGTTTCGCGAGGCGACGCCGGTGCTGGAATTCCACCCTCTTGCTACTTCGGGCCGAGAGGCGCCACCTAATGGCCGCATCGATCGGGTGGGTTTGTTGTTTCTGGAGTACCAGACTGAATCGGCACTTAGGGAAGGCCATGGTCGCTTTCTTGGCCGCACCAGCTATCGGACGGCAGTTTAACTGCTTGCGGCCACAGCCCTTATCTGTGTGGGGACCCCGTCAATTCCCAGAATTCCTCGTTGTCGAGAATCTCGGGATTCGCTTCTATGTTGCTTGAAGATTGAACGGCGGCCGCCGAGCAGATGATCATTCATTCATCGTGAGCATCGGCATTCTATTCCTCCATTTCGGCACCGTTAAACTGAGGCGCCTGATCTCAATCCGTCGGTTTGGTCATGGCGCCGAGCGGCGCTATCTATCGTCAGTCGCCATAATTCATACCAAACTTTTAAAAGTCTAGGTCTCAGCCTGACGGCGACTTTGTTGCCGCATCTCGCCACGCCGATATATTTCTTCGAGCGCGTCATATAGATGAATTTGGCAAGATGAGGTCTCTGGCCTTCTCACAATAAGCCTTGTCGTGCGTGTAACAACATTCCTCTTGGTACGACCCATAATTTATACTCGACCACAGCCCCCTGTGGCATGTCTTCGTCAAGGATCATCGAGATTGATGGAACAGCAGGATACCGTTCGTGGTACAGACGCGTGAAAGGAGGGGAGTCATCGAACAAAACCCACTCAGCCCGAGATGGGCGCACGAATCCGTCGCACGGGATCGATGTGATCATCAAAAAATACAAACGCCAACTTTCCCCTAGTCAGAGGGCGGTTCTGCTCCTATGTCGTTTCGGATATATGTGATATTTTCTTCCTTATAGAGCAGAGGCTGAAAAAGAGAGATCGTAAGCCCACTTCTGCGCGTTCGGTAAAGCCATATCCGCAAGTCAAGAGAGGCGCCAACAAACACGCCGCTCTCGACATAATAATCCAGCAGCAAAATGTTTCAGCAACAGCCACTCCGCCAGGAGGCCGCCATCGGATGTGGAGCCTTGTACCTCTCGCATATTCGCGGGAACGTTGGGTAAAATATTTTGTTCGTAAAATTCTCTTAAATATGCAAGAACTGCCTCTCCAGTGAACGGGTTGTCCAGAAAATTCCGGACCCATTAAACTGAATGGCGATTTTTTTTGCAATCCACGGCAGGTCGTCGTAGCGAATGCTGACGATTCCCAAAGAAAACTTCGCGTCGTCTCCCTTCGATAACTCCACTGGATCATCATCTTGCTTCCCAAAATCTCGGTGGAGTTCTACGGTCCGGTTCATGCCAAATTCCTTATCGCCGTCCAGCCTAAGTTGAGTACTTTACCACTACCGATACGAGCGGGCCCGCCAGAACATAGCGGGTAGAGCATACGCGGTATCGTGTCAGGCCTCGCAAGGGCGACGGGCCGTCGACGGCCATCCGCGGTCGAAGAACGCTCGTGCAACTAGGCGCAACTAAGAGCGTCAACCGGTCGCTGGAGGCCAAAACCCGTCGCTCTGTCCGGCTAGGGCTTCGCTACCATCCTGAACGGCCGGACCGCACCGTTTCAGCGACACCTATCACCAGCTGATGGCGCCATCGACCACTCCCGCTTTACAACACGGCCTCCTCGCGCAACCGATCTAACACCCACACCCGGACGTCAACATCGAAGCCCCTTGACCAGCCTGATCGACGCGCTGGGCCTGGGCAACACGAGCCTGAGCAACCTAGACCGGTTGGAGCATTAAGAAATTGGGCGCACCACGCCGCTACCGCACCGTACAGATCCGAGCCGCAACACCGTACTCCACCACCACCGACCCCACTACCTGACGTTCTCCACGACGCACTCACCAAATCCGCCGGCCGCAATGGCAGGTCGGCCCCGATATTTGGTCCCGGTAATATCGTGGCCTGACTGGTTTCGAATTAGCTTGTTGATCTTGACTTTCTGGCTCGGGTTCGTTGAGCCCCGGTCAGTAGCTTCTGTTGAGTGCAAAGCTCGGGCTGGGCGTCCTTTCGGCTCGTTGTATGGGTTCGTGCTTGTTCAGCGACCTCGGGCTGTAGTCGGGTCAGCGCGGTGGTGAGCGGGCCGCCGAGGCGACCTGCTGGGCGACCCGAGTCTGGGTCATCGGCATGTTGGGCGAGCGGCCGGCGACCAGCCGCAGCCGTAGTCGTGGTCCCAGCGGCGCGCGTCGTGGCCAGCAGTGCCGTCTGCAGCCCGCGGTCAGCTCCATGGCCAGTTGCCCAGGCGCACCAGATCCGGTGGTCGAGCCGTGCAGTGGAGGTGGCCAGCCCGGTGTCTTGGCGTTGCGGTGCGGTCCTCGCAGCGGCGCGGCGGCGATGCCGCAGCTCCAGATCGGTAGTTGCCCGCGGCCATTGTAGCGCGACGCGGTGGCAGCCCCCGTCGCGGTCGGTCATCGCAGCTGGGCGCCGGGGGCGGGCGTCTTTCCGCACGATCCCCACATGCCCTGCGGCCAGCCGGCAGGTCGGCCGCGGTCGCTCGGGCACACTCCTCAACGACCTCCTCGGCCTTGTGGCGGGAGTCCAGGCCGCCTCGGAATCGATCCAGGGCTGCGGCAGCGGCGCCGGCGGAGAACCCGCCGGACGCAGCGCCGGCGTGGAGGGGTGGCGAACTCGGGTGCCGCCCGCGGTGTCGGCACACACCAGCACTTGCGCCCGACCCGGTAGCCGGCCGCCACGGTAACGCGCGAGGCGTCGGCCAGCACCGCCTGGATCGGCGGCGGTGTGGAGCCGGCGTGCCCGGCGCAGCAGAATCACGAGCAGCTAGCCCGTGCCGGTCGCGCCGGATCGACGAACGCGCACAACGGTGAAACCCGTACCCACGCTTGTTGGGCCGCGGCTCCTTGTCCGAAGCGCGGTGACCAGATCATCATCCAGATCGATCACCGATGGGTCTCGGCGTCGATGCCGGATCCGGCGAGCGATCCCCGGCGACCGCCCACGCCGTGTTTCGCGCCGCGACTCGAGCGGCCGCGGGCCGCCACCGCTTGGCGCATCGGCGGCCAGAGCGGCGATGAACCGTGACACGGGGATCGGATGCCACCGCACCGAACACGGCCGGCTCGGCCGGCAGCACGCCGATATCGGCCAGACAATCCCCGCCCACCGCCAGCGCGACCGCCAGATCCAGCACGATCTTGCCCGGATCGTGGCTGCTCATCGGCTGCGCCGCGGCGTCAACGCCTCCGACAACACACCGCTTAGCCCGGTAGCTGTGAGTGCCCAGCAGCGCCACCGCTCCGGCAGCGACACGACACCCGATCCGCGGCGCTCCACCACCAGCGACGGGTAGCACGACATAATTACCCGCCAGATTGGGCTCCGATCAGCAGGATAAAAAGGATTTCAGCAACCCCAATTATCCAGGTCGAGCACCATCTTCGTGAACGACCCACCCCAGACGACTTTAGTGAAAGCCGGCTAGTTTGGCCCAGGTCAGGTTGGCGCACCAGCTATCGGACGGCCAGTTTAACTGGCTTGCGGCCACAGCCCTGTACGGCTTCTTCGCCATGAGATGCTGCATTGCGCCGCCTCATCGTTGAACTTGCCGTAGCGACAGCAATTTGACTAACTCTTCATAGGTGAGGATCAATCGTCGTCCGGCATCGCAACTTTCAATATCGTCGTGGAATGCGAGCGCATCAGCGTCATCTGCCGTCAAGAACATCTCCGCAGTGTGATAATTTCCGGCCGTGAACACCTTCATGATTTCGCGGCGCATGTCCGAGTCAAGCAGGACATATTTGTCAAGCCGGGAAAAGTCCTCCTGACTGAAGAAGTTACGCACAAAACCGGCAAGGCGAGGCTTCCGGCGAATTCCGCGACAATCTCGGATCGCTGAGAGTTCGTCAAAGTGTTGAGAGGATTTATAGGCATGCCGTTGTTCCACACTGTCGAGAGCGGGGGATCGCGGCGTGTAGGAAGTGGGACACAGATCACCGCCGACAAGCCTTCGCACTCGTAGACGCGACAATTACATTCTCCTTTCCCAATAGATTGGCCGGCTTCGAGAAGCTTTGTCAAAAAAAAGAAAGCCTGGTTTGCGAATACTTCTCGACGGTAAGACCGTAACGCCCAACCTTGATCAGCTGCCGGATGTGCGACTCGGTCAGATCGTCTTGCCGCCGCACATAGCCGATAAGTCTCACGCGGGCGGAGCCTGCTATCTCCTTGATGAAATTGATGACATCCTCGGCGCGGACGGCCTCGGCAGTTGGGCGAGCTCCTCAGCCTGACGACTCTGTTGACCGACTTGGGTCCCTGAACTCCTGAGCCTGGCCGCTTGCGGTGACGTTGACCCAGGTGCTGGATGCGTTGGGTCATCAAAGGCCTGCCATTTGGCTATAACGGGGCGCCCATCGCCCATGCCGATTGCCCTTGCGATAAGTTTCTGCCCAATAGATCCCTTGCTGCGCGTACGCCTCACGCCTTCAATACATATATCGCTGGATCGCAGTCGTTCCGGTCTTTGCTTACCCCCCTGAACAGCAAATCAGGAATGAATCGAGCATCATGGTTAAATCTTCCACTCTCTCGCGGCTGCGCGTCAGATGCGTCGTGCCGCCACGCACGAATGGATAATGTTTGGTTCGATTCTGAAAGTGTCCCCGGCATTTTCGTGATAGCCGCCTCCATCCATGCGACGTGGGCGAAAACCCCGGCCTCGACTGGCTGGGTGATCAGTGACCTGTTCTGCGCGACGCGCGCCCGACCTCCGTCCGCCTCCGGGCCGATGACGGTCTCCGCCCGTTTCCCGGCAACTTTCAGATCAGCGCTGCCAAGTCGTCGGCCTGATCTGCCGACCGGCGGAGAGGCGTGGAATATTCTGGCGGCTGGCGATATTTCTCGGGGTTGCCGTCGATCTGCCGCAGTATCGGAGTCAGTCCGCCAATATCGGCATCATGACTGGGCACCGTTGACGCCTGCCACCAGCGGTTTGCCGACCGACCTGCGGTCTGGCGCCGCGACCCAGCAACCGCAAGCCAACGCCTCGCGCGTCACGAGACCAAAGCTCTCCGGCCAAACCGACGGCGCCAGCAGGACGTTGATCATTCCATAAAGTTCGGCCATGTCCGATTGCGCGAATTTGCCGACGACGGTTACCGGGGTCGTGCCCCATATTTCGTAAGACCTGAAATCTCTTGCTCGAGACAGATCGACGACCGTCAGAGACAAATTGTCAAATTCCGACGCCATGAGTGCATATTTTATCAGATGAAATCCCTTGTGCCGCGCCATGCCGCCGATCTGGCCGAGCCGCACGCGGTGGTCGGGCGCGGGAATCCGACGTATCTCCGGCAGGCGCGACACCCCTTTGGCACCGCCAGGACATTTGGAACCCCGGCATTGCGGTAGATCTTGGCAAATCCCTCCGACACCGCCAGGACTGCTTGGGCACCCCATAGGCGAGAAGAAAGAGGCCAGCGGCCCGCCAGCACCGGGCTTTCCACCGCCTCGCGAACGCTCGCTGTTTGCTGAACGACCTGGGTCTCCTCACACCTCTTGCCACCGACCTCGACAGTGCCCTCGGCGCTCTCCTTGGCCCCGAGGAAACTGCACTGAACACGGTCCTGGCTTTGATCTCCCCCAACCTCAACATCGACAATCTGATCAGCTCGACCAGCCTCGAACGTGTTGAACGAACTCACTCTGGGCAATGGCGGCACCTTGAGTCTGACCCAACTGCTGGACGATCTGGGTCTTGGCAGCACTACCACCGGCGATTTAGGCAGCATCACCACTCTGTTGGGGGACTTGGGTATTCCTCTCCCGTCGACGGGTGCTCTGACGATCAGCGACCTGATCACGGACGTCTTGCATGAGCTGAACGTGAACATTCCGGCGACGGGTGATATCAGCCTGGCCAGCTTGCTGACCGACCTAGGCGGCCTGACCAATTCGATCCTCGACACGAACGTCGGCAGCTTCCTGAACACGCTGAACCTCGGCGACCTGCTGGGCGACCTCGGCCTGTCCAACCTGCCGCTGAACCTGAGCGACTTGGGCGACCTTTCGAACCTGACCCTGGGCGACCTACTCGGCGATCTTGGTCTAGGCGATCTGGCCAATATCAGCGTGGAACCGATCGGCGGCTTCTACACCGACCTGGTGGACTTCGTGCCCCAACAAATCCTCGCGGCGCTGTAGTTCGCGGGCTCCGCAGGCTGGGGGGCGACGCTCAGGCGTAGGACTCCACCGGCGGGCACGAGCAGACCAGGTTGCGGTCGCCGTAGGCGCCGTCGATGCGGCGCACCGGCGGCCACACCTTGGGCCGGAAGCCCTTCCCAAGCGGGTACGCGGCGACTTCGCGGGTGTACGGGTGCTCCCACTTGTCGACCACCAGGCACTCGGCGGTGTGTGGTGCGCCGCGCAGCGGGTTGTCGTCGACCGGCCACTCCCCCGCGCCGACCCGGTCGGTCTCGCCGCGGATGGCGATCATGGCGTCGCAGAACGCGTCGATCTCGGCCAGGCTCTCGCTCTCGGTGGGCTCGACCATCAGCGTGCCCGCAACCGGGAAGCTCATGGTCGGGGCGTGAAAGCCGTAGTCCGCCAAGCGCTTTGCGACGTCGTCGACCGTCACGCCGGTCGACTTGGTGATCGGCCGCAGATCCAGGATGCACTCGTGGGCGACCATGCCGTTTTCGCCGGTGTAAAGCACCGGGTAGTACTCGTCGAGCCGGCGGGCGATGTAGTTAGCCGAGGCGATCGCAACCAGCGACGCGGCCCGCAGGCCGGATGCGCCCATCATCCGGATATACGCCCAGGTGATCGGCAGAATCGACGCCGACCCGTACGGCGCCGACGACACCGGCCGACCAGCCGGCAGTTCGGGCGCCAGCGGATGCCCAGGCAAGAACTGCGCCAGATGCGAGCGCGCGGCCACCGGCCCGACACCCGGACCGCCGCCACCGTGCGGGATGCAGAACGTCTTGTGCAGATTCAGGTGACTGACATCGCCGCCGAACTTTCCCGGCCGGGCCAGCCCCACCAGCGCGTTGAGGTTGGCGCCATCGACGTACACCTGGCCACCGGCGTCATGCACGGCCGCGCAGATCTCGGCGATGTCCTGCTCGTACACACCGTGCGTCGACGGATAGGTGATCATCAGCGTCGACAGCCGCTCGGCATGCTCAGCTCACCTTGGCGCGCAGGTCGTCGAGGTCGACGTCGCCGTTGGACCGGCAGGCCACCACGACCACCCGCATCCCGGCCAGCGCGGCCGACGCGGCGTTGGTGCCGTGGGCGCTGGACGGGATCAGGCACACGTCGCGCTGCGGTTCGCCGCGGCTGGCGTGGTAGGCGTGGATCGCCAGCAGGCCGGCGTACTCACCCTGCGATCCGGCGTTGGGCTGTAGCGAGACCGCGTCGTAGCCGGTCATCTGCACCAGCCAGGTTTCCAGATCGGCAATCAGCCGCCGCAGACCCCTGCTGTCGGACGCCGGCGCGAATGGGTGCTGGCGCGCGAACTCCGGCCAGGTGATCGGTTCCATCTCGGCGGCGGCGTTGAGCTTCATCGTGCACGAGCCGAGCGGAATCATGCTGCGGTCCAACGCAATATCCTTGTCGGCCAGCGAGCGCAGGTACCGCATCATCGACGTCTCGGTGCGGTATCGGGTGAAGGCCGGATGGGTCAGGAACTCCGAGGCGCGATTCGCGATGTCTGCGCGGCGCGGGCTTGGCGGCGGACACTCCGAACGCGTCCAACACCGCCGCCACAAGGGCGTCGGTCGTCACTTCGTCGCAGGCCACCGACACGTGGTCGTCGTCCACCCGCCACAGGTTGATGTTGTTGGCCTTGGCCGCGGCGATCACCTCGTCAGCACGGCCGGGCACTCGGGCCAAGACGGTGTCAAAGTACTTGTCGTGCACCACCGCATCGCCGAGTGCGGCGGCGATCGTCTCGGCGTGGCCGTGCACGCGCCGGGCGATGCCGGCCAGTCCGTCGGCGCCGTGGTAGCTCGCATACATCGCGGCCATCACCGCCAACAGCACCTGGGCGGTGCAGATGTTGCTGGTCGCCTTGTCCCGGCGGATGTGTTGCTCGCGAGTCTGCAGCGCCAACCGGTAGGCGGGTGAGCCGTCGGCGTCGAGGGAAACACCGACCAGCCGGCCAGGCAGTTGGCGGGCGTGCTTGGTGTGCACCACCAGGTAACCGGCGTGCGGGCCGCCGAATCCCATTGGCACACCGAATCGTTGAGTGTTACCGAACGCTACGTCGGCGCCGATCTCGCCCGGTGGCGTGATCAATGTCAGCGCCAGTAGATCGGCGCCGATGGCTACCAACGCGCCGCGGTCGTGCGCTTCTGAGACCAGCGCCGACCAGTCGGTGATCCGGCCGCTGGCGCCGGGCAGCTGAGCGATGACACCGAAGAACTCGCCGTCCGGTAGGCCCTCACGGAGGTCGGCGGTGACGATCTCGATGCCCAGCGGCTCGGCGCGGGTGGCCAGCACCGCAGCGGTCTGAGCGAACACGTCGACGTCGACGGCCAGCCGGTTCGCATTGCCCTTCACGGCGCGGTGCATCAGCGTCATCGCCTCGGCGGCCGCGGTGCCCTCGTCGAGCATCGATGCGTTGGCCACCTCGAGACCGGTCAGGTCGGCCACCATGGTCTGGAAGTTCAGCAGCGCCTCCAGCCGGCCCTGGCTGATCTCCGGCTGGTACGGCGTGTAGGCGGTGTACCAGGCGGGGTTCTCCAAGATATTGCGCAGCAGCACCGGCGGCGTGTAGGTGTCGTAGTAGCCCTGCCCGATCATCGACACCGCGACGGTGTTCGCGTCGGCCAGTGCCCGCAGCTCAGCCAGCGCCTCGGCCTCGGTGGCGGGCGGCGGCAGCTGATCCAGACCGGGCGCGGTGCCGGCATCGGTCAGTGCGTCGAGGATCCCGGCAGGCACCGCGCGACGCGCCAACTCGTCCAGGGAGTCGACCCCGATGACTTCGAGCATTGCTGCGATGGCATCGCTGTCCGGGCCGATGTGCCGGTCGGCGAAAAGCGGGTTGGTGTAGTCGGACATTGGCGAACTCCTGACATCGGCAGAGGAACACAGGTCCTCTCCCTCTGTCGTCTACCCGAACCGGGCGCCTGAGAGATTCGACATCCGCGCCGGGCAGCGACATGATGTCTTTCCCCATGGGCGGGTGACCCGAGTCGAAGGTCACCGCTTTCCAGAGGCATCGGGGTCTGGCGCGGTCCGGGTGCCTGAGAGGTTGACGGAGAGGTATTGCTCCTTCGGCGTCCGTGGCTGGCGGCCACGGAACTCTCCCGCGCGAGAACGATGCAGCGTCGAGTCTACCGAGTCACTGCCGCCGACACAGCCAGCGGCGCAGAAGAGGAAGGGCCGGGGTCAGCCGATTTTGCGGTCGCGGTGCTTGCGACGGGAGGCCAACTCGTCCTCTGGTGTGGAGATCGACTCGCCGCCGTCGGCCCGCTCGCCCGGGAAATCAGCGATGGCGCCGGTCAACTCGCGCATCGCCCCGGAGACGGCGATACCGAACACGCCCTGCCCGCCCTGTAGCAGGTCGACGACCTCTTCGGCCGAGGTGCACTCGTAGACCGTGGTCCCGTCGGAGAACAGCGTGATGTTGGCCAGGTCCTGCACACCACGCTGGCGCAGATGATCGACCGCGACGCGGATGTTGTGCAACGAGATTCCGGTGTCAAGCAACCGCTTGACGATCTTGAGGACCAGGATGTCTTTGAACGAGTACAACCGTTGGCTGCCGGAGCCGGCTGCGCTGCGGATCGACGGCACGACCAGTGACGTGCGGGCCCAGTAGTCCAATTGACGATAGGTGATGCCGGCGATTTGGCATGCGCTCGGGCCGCGGTAGCCGACCAGTTCGTCGGGCACCGAGTCGTCGGGGAACAAACCGCCTTGCACGGGTTCGCTGGAGACGCGGATCGCCTGATCGGGGCCGGTTGCTGAACTGTCGCCGGGCGCGGTCACGGACTCGAGATCCAATTGATCTTGACGTGGCTGGTCTCCCACGGGTGCTTCCTCTCGCCGATCGCGCTCGTTACGGGCTGCCGGTTTCCGCGGTTGCTCAATCGAGTGTTTGTGAGCATACGCTTTTCGACCCGCTGTGGTGTTTGTAGAACTAATCAGTCGAAATCAAAGTATGGCGGTCGTGGCGGTGACTCCACGCTATCCAAGGGGTGTGTCGAGGTCGAACTCGCAGATGAGACGCATCCGTGATATTGACGGCTTGCCTCCGGTCCGGGCCGGCTAGCGTCTGGCTAGTGTTGGATCGCCCACCTCCTCAGCGCGCATCGTCGGCGGGCTAGGTGGCCTTGAAATCGTCGGGTGAGACGCTGTCCAGGAACTCCTTGAACTTCTCCACCTCGTCCTCACGGACCGCGGTGGAAGGCTCTTCGTCGTTCTCGTCGGGAATCAGCAAACCCGCCTCCGCGAGCACCGCTTCCTCGACGTAGATCGGCACGCCCACCCGTAAAGCGATGGCCACCGAGTCCGATGGCCGCGCCGAGACAGTGATATTTCGGTCGAAGATCAAGTCGGCGTAGAAGGTGCCTTCCTGCAGATCGACGATTCGCACCTCTTTGAGTGAATGGCCAAGTGCGGCAATGAGATCCCGAATCAGGTCATGCGTCAGCGGCCGCGGCGGCTCGACTCCCTGCTGCTCGAGGGCGATCGCTGCAGCTTCGGATTGGCCGATCCAGATCGGCAGGTACCGGTCACCGTTGGCCTCGCGCAGCAACAGCACCGGCTGGTTCTGCGGCTGCTCGACGCGAATGCCGACGACGCGAACTTCACCCATCTGTGTCTGCCCTCCGCACGTGCTGCCGTGTCCGAAATCAAACCTGCGCCGACGGAGCGTTGGAACACCAAGCCGCCGAACGCAAGCTGTGGTCCGAAGTCTAGTCCTTCAGCGGTGCAGAACGTCGCGCACTGCTGACTTGATCAACGAGGTGTGCAGCGTGATCGCCAGTGCGGCGACTTCGCGCGCAAGGTCGTCTGCGCGGTCACGGGCACCGGTCTTGCCGGCCTTGACGAGAGGCCCGGCGATCTGCGCGATCAGGTCGGACTGCCGGTCGGCGGCCGAGCGGAACGCCCGCAGGTGGCGCGGTTCGACCCCATACTCGGCGAGCGCCCGTGCGCACTGCAGGATCACCACCGCGTGCTCGTCGAAAAAGCCGCCCGGCCCGGTGGTGATCACTCCCGCTTTGAGCAGCGCCGTCAACAGCTCGGCGTCCACCCCCGAGCGCTCCAGCAGGTCCTCCCGGCTCAGCCGGATGCGGGTCGCCGCCACCGCCGTCGGGTCAGCGGCCAGTTCCGCCGGCGCCCTGTCGCCGACCGACACCAATCGCGGTACGCCGTAAGGCGATCCGGCCAGTGGCAGCTCGCCGTCAGGCTGGGCATCCAGCTGCGCCTTGATCACCTTCAACGGCAGGTACTGGTCACGCTGGGCAGTCAGGATGAAGCGCAGGCGAGCGCAGTCATATGCGGTGAACCGGCGATAGCCAGAAGCCGCGCGCTGCGGCGTGACGAGACCCTCGGCCTCCAAGAACCGGATCTTGGAGATCGTCACATCCGGGAAGTCCGGCCGTAGCAGGTCGAGAACCGCTCCGATCGACATCCCGCTGAGTGCGGGGGTCTCGGGCGCGGTCACTAGCTTCCTGGCCCTCCGTTGTCATCGCCGACCTTGGGACCGGTCAGAAACACCAGGCGGAATTTGCCGATCTGAACTTCGTCGCCGTTTGCCAGCACGGCCGAATCGACCGGCTCGCGGTTAACGTAGGTGCCGTTGAGGCTGCCGACGTCCACGACGTGGAACTCGTCTGTTTCCAGTCGGAATTCAGCGTGCCGCCGGCTGACGGTGACGTCATCGAGGAAGATGTCGCTGTCGGGATGGCGGCCCGCCGACGTGGTCGGCTGGTCGAGCAGGAAGCGAGAACCGGCGTTCGGTCCCCGCTTGACGACCAGCAACGCCGAACCGACTGGTAGGCCCTCGACGCCGGACACCGAGGTTTCGCTGCCCGTCTGCGCAGGAGCGTCCAGTTCATTGAGGAAGTCGGCGCGGAAGACGGATGTCGTCTCCACGGTGACTTCATCAGAGGTCTGGTCGTTGTCCTTGTCCGTCACCCGCTGCTCCTCACTGGCCGCTGCTGCGCCGTCTGGTTGGGTCTGCTCGACCGGCTTCCCACCCGCTGTGACCGTCGATGTGTCGACCGTACCGCGCACAGGAGCCCAATGTGCCGTCCCTCGCCGGATCGGCGGCGACATCTGATCGCCGTGCGGTCCGGCATGCATTGTCGCCGGGCGCAGGGAACGATAACAAGGGTCATTCGGCCAGCGTGGCGCGGTAGGCCTCGGCGTCCAGCAGCTCCTCAAAGCCTTTCTCGAGGGCGTCGGCCTCGACCTGGAGGTCAAGCAGCCAGCCGCCACCATACGGATCAGTGTTGACCAGCTCGGGGCTGGCGTCCAGATCTTCGTTGACGGTAAGGACTTTCGCCGAAACCGGTGCATACAAATCCGAGACCGACTTGGTCGACTCCACCTCGCCGAAGGCCTCCCCCGCGGTCAGGTCGGTCCCCGCGTCGGGCAGCCGGACAAACACGACGTCGCCAAGGGCCGACTGGGCGAAGTCCGTGATCCCTACCCGGACGGTGTCGGCTCCGGTTCGCCGAACCCACTCGTGGTCGGCGGTGTAGTGCAAATCAGGTGGGGTTTCGCTCACGGTATTCCTGTTCTGGTCGGTGGCTACTTGACTGGCTGAGCGTATTGGCGCGGTTTTGGTTGCCGCAAGGCGGTGATGTCCACCTTGTCGCCCTGTTGCACCGACATGGTGCCGCCGACACGCTTGACGCTGTCCACCGCGCCGCCGGGAATGTTCATCGCCGCGGCGAGTGTCGGTGGATCACCAATCGCGACAACCGAATACGGCGGCATAAGGGTTTTGCCGTCAACGGTCAGCGCGCCGGGGCTGCCGACGATCCAGGTGTCGACGCCGGCTCGCACCGCCAGGTGCGCGTCGCTGATCTGGATCGCCTCGGCCCCCGCGGCCCGTAACTCGTCGAGCACATCGAGCATCGCCTGCGGCGCCACGCCCGGGCCGGGGTCTTCGATCCGCACGGTGACGCCGGGGCCGGTGGCCCCGACGGTGCCGATCAGGATCGACAACGCCGCCAGCCGGGCCTCGGCATTTTGGATAGCGGCCTGGTCGCTGCTGCCCGAGGCGTGCAGGGCGTTCAACGAACGCTGCAGTTCGGCGACCTCAGTGTTCAGCGTGGCTTCGCGTTGACGCAGGGAATCCAGCAGCACCAGCAGGTCTGCGGGGCGGGCCGTATCCAGCGAGTCGCCGGAAGTGGTCTGACGGACCTGGGTTGCGATGGCCACACCCAGCAGCAGACACAACATGATGGCCAGCGTGCCGAAGACCGTGCGGCCGCGCCGCCGCATGCCGAGGAACCCGCGGGGCTGCAGGTCGCCGATCGGGGGTTGCGGCTGGTGCGGCGCCAATTCATGCTGCCCGTGCTGGGCAACCTCGTCGGCACCGTGCTCCTGCTGCTGCGCGGTGGTCTCGTCGGCTGTGGGATCGGGTTCGCTCATGTCGGTCTCGCGCCCGTCAAGCCCCAAATAGTCGACGCCGCAGTGCGGCGGCGTTGCCGAAGATGCGGATACCCAGCACGACGATGATCGCGGTCGAGAGCTGGGTGCCGACGCCCAATTGGTCACCGACGTAGACGATCGCCGTCGCGACCACCACGTTGAACACAAACGACACCACGAAGACTTTCGGGTCGAAAATCCGTTCCAGGTAGGCTCGCAATCCACCGAACACCGCGTCAAGTGCGGCGACCACCGCGATCGGCAAATACGGTTGAACGACTTCCGGCACGCTGGGATGAAAAACCAGACCAAGTACGATGCCGATGACCAGCGCTGCGATACCGATCATCGGTGCTCTGCTCCTTTGGCTCGGACTTTTCGCACTAGGTTTTTCCGCACTACGACGACCCAATCTGTTTGGCGAACTTGACATCTCGGACCGCCCCGGCGGGCAGCGTGAGGTCGTCCCGGGCGCTGACGCTAACGCTAACGCCGTACGACGCTTCCAAAAGCCGCAGCCGGCGCAGGCCGGGGCTGTTGTTGAACACATCCTGCATGGAATGCGGCGGTCCGACTGCAAGAACTGCATACGGGCTGCTGATCGGATTATTGTCGACCAGAATCGCGCCGCCGGCCTGCCGGATGGTCACGTTCGGGCCGATGCGGACCCCGCCGACAGAGATCGCTTCAGCGCCGCTGGCCCACAACGAATTGACCACGAGCTGCAAGTCCCTGTCGAGGATGATCTGCTGGCTGCCGGGGAGTCGCTGCTTGGACACATCGGAAAGATTCGGTCCCACGCCGGGGTCGGTTACCGTCACGCTGAGACCGGGGCCGGTGACCGGGGTGCTCGCGGCGGCCAGACTGAGCAGGTCGAGGTTGGCGAGCAGCCGCTGGCCCGCAGCGTCATCGGCCAACGCCCGCCGCTGAACGTCGTCGCGCTGCGTCGTGAGCGCGTTGCGGCGTGCAGTCAGCTCGCCGGTAGCCGCCTCCTCCGAGCGCACGCCGGCAGTCAATACCCGTTGCGCCGCACTGACTCCCGGCGCGACCAGCCGGGCCTGGGCAACAGCCGCGGCGAACACCGTGGCCACCAGCAACGCGGCCAACGCTTGCCAGACCCAGCCCCGAACACGGGCCCGACCGCTCGGCGGCTCGCCGGTGCCGTCCCGTTTGGCGGCCGCGGCAGCATAACCCGGGTCGAGGTGCTCGGAGAGCAAGGCCCGCAGCAGCGACGGCACCGGGATCAACTGCGGTCGCCCCGCGTTGTGTGCGCTGAGGCCCGCGTAGGGGTCGTAGCCGCCGAGCGCCTGGTCAGCCATCGGCGTCCGCCCTTGTCGACGAGCGGTTTTCGCGGGCTTTCACCGGCGGCATCCGGCGGAGCACCAATGCCACCTGCACCGCGTACACCACGAACGACCACAGGTACATGTACAGGCCCCAGATCAAAAACGCCCAGCCGCAAGCCAATACGACACGACTCCACAGCGCATCCCACTGACCCAGCAGGATCAGCGGAAAGGCCGACATCAGGGAGAACGTCGCGGCCTTGCCGACGTAAACCACCGGCAATGCGGTGATGCCACGGGTACGCAAGAGTGGCAGCTCGGCGGCCAGCAGCACGTCGCGCGCGAGCAGGACGGCGATAATCCACCACGGCACGATGCCGCGCAGGCCGAACACGATCGGAATCGTCACCATGTAGAGCCGGTCGACCGCCGGATCCAGATACTCCCCGAGCCGAGACGATTGATTCAGCAGCCGGGCGATCTTGCCGTCCGCCCAGTCGGAGGCGCCGGTGAACATCAGAATGGCCACCGCCCAGGCATCAGCATGGGCGACCAGCAGCAGGTAAATGAAGACCGGGATCAGCGCCAGACGGATTCCGCTGAGCACGTTGGGCACCGTCAGGAGCCGGTCGTGCGCGGACCTCTGGTTCATCAGCGGAAGATGCCGGGCAGGCTCAGCGCCGAAAGCGAGTCGTCCGCCAACGGGTTGTCGTGGACCATGTACGTCCACGTCGACGTTGGACGGGCCAACTTGGACAGATCCACACCGGGCTCGTCCTCGATCGCCGGCGAGGTTTCGAATGTCTGCTGGGCCGCTTCGATCGCATCGGCGGCCAGCGATGCGAACGCATCCACCGCCATCCGGTGAAATTCGTCGAGCGGGTTCTGCCGTCCAAGGGCACGCAGATGAATGCTTTCCCGGATATCGGCCAGGTAAGCGAGATGATCGGCCCAGCCCCGGTCGAGGTGATACAGCATGATCAGCCGGCAGATCTTTTCCAGGCGGTCTTCCGAGAGATCCCCGGAGAGCTCGGCATAACGGTCAGGCGCCAGTTCGGCGAGCTCTTCGCGGGCTGCGGCGGTGCTCAGCAGAGCGTTGCGACGCTCGACCAGGATGGCGCGCTGCTGAGCGATCAACTGGTTGTAGCGCCAGGTGTTCGCGTGCACGTCCAACAGCCGGCCCTCGGCGACCCGCTGGGCATGCTCCAGCAGTCCCGCGACCTTCGGGCTGACGATGCGACCGTCCTCGTCGGTTTGCGTCGGCAGCTTGTTGGGTTCGAGGTTGGAAGCGGCAACGCCGTCTTCCCAGCTGGAGAAGAACACCGATGAACCCGGATCGCCCTGACGGCCGGCACGGCCGCGCAGTTGGTTGTCCAGGCGCTCGGTGTGATGCCGGCCGGTGCCGACTACGTGCAGACCCCCCAGTTCGACCACCTTCTCGTGATCGGCCTCGTCGGAGCCGCCGAGCCGGATGTCGGTGCCGCGGCCGGCCATCTGCGTCGACACCGTGACGGCCCCGAGCTTGCCAGCCTCGGCGATCACCCCGGCCTCTTCGGCGTCGTTCTTGGCGTTGAGCACCACCGCCGGGACACCGCGGCGCTGCAGCCGCTCGTGCAGCTCCTCGGATTCGGCGACGTCGTGGGTACCGACCAAGACGGGTTGCCCGGTTTCATGCGTGTCGATGATGTGCGCGATGATCGCGTCGGTTTTCGCCGCGGCGGTGATATAGACCCGGTCGGTTTCGTCCTCGCGGATGTTGGGGGTGTTCGGTGGGATCGGCGAAACACCGAGCTTGTAGAACTGGCGCAGCTGCTCGCCTGCGGCCAGCGCGGTTCCGGTCATGCCGCACACCGTCGGATACCGGTTGATCAACGCCTGCACGGTGATGGTGTCCAGCACCTCACCGGTTTCGGTGGCCTCGATGCCTTCTTTGGCCTCGACCGCCGCCTGCAGGCCGTCCGGCCAGCGCTGCAGCTGGGCGATGCGACCGCGGGAGGCGTTGATCAGGTGCACGGCGCCGTCGCGCACGATGTAGTGCACGTCGCGGTGCAGCAGGACGTGCGCGTGCAGTGCGACGTTGACTTCGGTGAGTGTGGTGCCGACGGCTTCCTCGGAATAGAGATCGATTCCGCCGAGTTCTTTTTCGAGTTTGTGCGCCCCGGACTCGGTCAGATGGACGTTGCGGCTATCGGAGTCGGTGTCGTAATCCTCGCCGGCTTGCAACTCACCGACGAGTCGGATGATTTCCAGCCGCGGCTTCTCGCGGTGGCTGGTTCCGGCCAGCACCAGCGGCACCAATGCTTCGTCGACAAGCACCGAGTCGGCCTCGTCGATCAGGGCCACGTCGGGATTGGGCGAGACCAGGTCGGCGATGTCGGTCACCAGCTGATCGCGCAACACGTCGAAGCCGATCTCGTTGACCGACGCGTAGGTGACGTTGCACTTGTATGCCGCGCGACGCTCGTCGGCGGTTGATTCGCTGGTCACCCAGCCGACCGTGAGGTCCAGCGCCTCGAGCAGCGGACCCATCCATTCGGCGTCGCGGCGGGCCAGATAGTCGTTGATGGTCACGACGTGAACGTGCCGACCGGCCAACGCATAGCCGGCGGCGGCGATCGCCCCGGCCAGGGTTTTGCCCTCGCCGGTTGCCATTTCGATCACGTCGCCGGCCAGCATGCGCAGCGCGCCCAGCAACTGCACGTCGAACGGCCTTAGCCCAGTAGATCGTTCGGCGGCTTCCCGGGCGATGGCGAGGAACTGCGGGATGTCGTCGGATTCGGCAAGGTCGTCGAGGTCGAGCAGGCCGGCGGCTTTGCGTAACTGTTCGTCGTCGAGGTCGGCGGCTTTCTGGTCGAACTCTGCTGCGGAGCTGACCTGGGCCAGTGAGCGGCTTTGATTCTTCTCCGTGCTGGCGCCGAGTAGCCGCCAGAAGCGGCTACTCAGGCGGGTCGACACAGTGCTGGTGGTCTTCGGCACAGGTCAACGGTACGCGGGCGCGCCGCGCGGTCGGTCACATCCCCGCCGCTACCTCAGGCCAGGTTCGAGCGGCGCGGATAGGCCACCGCAGGGTCGGTGAGCACGTTGACGACGGCGGGCAGGCCGCTGCCCAGGGCACGCGTCAACGCCGGCCGGAGTTCGGCGGGCGTCGAGACCAGCTCGCCGTGCCCACCGAGCGCGCGCACTACCTCGTCATAGCGGGTGCCGGGCCGCAGTTCGGCCACCACCGAATAGCCGTAAATCGCTTCCATGGGATGTTTTTCAAGCGCCCAGATTCCGTTGTTGCCGATCACCGAGACGACCGGAACCTGGTGCCGGACCAGCGTGTCCCATTCCATGCCGCTGAACCCGAAGGCGCCGTCGCCTTGCAGCAAGACGACCTGACGGTCCGGCCGGGCCAGTTTGGCGGCCAGCGCATAGCCGGGACCCGAACCGAGGCATCCGAACGGGCCGCTGTCGAGCCACGCGCCCGGGACATAGCTGTCGATCACCCGGCCCGCGTAGGAGCCGAAGTCGCCAGCGTCGACGACGATGATCGCGTCGCGGTCCAGCAGCGGCGCCAGTTCGGCGTAGACCCGCATCGGGTGCAGCGGGCTGCTATCGTCGGCCAGCTCGCCGTGTTCGCGTTCGCGGGCCGCCGTCTCGGTCGCCCGCAGATCGGCGACCCACTCTTCGTGACCGGCATCAGCCCGTGGCGTTTCGCTCAGCACGGTCAGGATCGCCGAGAGGTCGCCGTAAAGCCCGGCGGCGATCGGCCGAGGATGTTCGCGGTCAGGTTGGGTGCGATCGGCCACGATCAGCTGGGTTTCCTGCCCGAACACCGCGCCGAAGCCCAGCCGGAAGTCCATCGGCACGCCGACCACGACCGCAACATCGGCCTGGCCCAACGCTTTTGAGCGCGCACGCGAAAACGCCAGCGGATGGTCTGCGGGCACGGCGCCGCGGGCCATGCCGTTCATCAGTACCGGTATCCGCCGTTGCTCGGCCAGCCGCAACAGCGCCGCTTCGGCATGACCCCACCAGACGTTGGTGCCCGCCATGATCACCGGACGCCGAGCGGCGGCAAGCAGACTGACCGCGCGGTCGAGCGCGTCGCCGTCGGGCAGCGACGGAGCCGGCGCAGCGGTCAGCGCCCCGGGCGCCCTGCTGTCGGCGGCGACGGAAAAGACGTGATCCATGGGGAAGTCGACGAACGCAACACCCGACGGCGCACCGACCGTGGCCCGCAGCGCCTCGTCGATCAGCCCGCTGACCGCCTCGGCCGACGGCGCGGTGGCGGCGAATCGGGTGAGCGGTGCCACGAACGGCACATGGTCGATCTCCTGCAGCGATCCCATCCCCCACCGCCCCGCGGGCGCCCGGCCGCCGAGAACCAGCAGCGGCGACGAGTTCTGCTGGGCGGCAGCCATTGCGCTCATCCCGTTCGTCACGCCCGGGCCCGCGGTCAGCGCGGCCACGCCCGGCTGACGTGTCACCTTCGACCAGCCTTCGGCCGCGAACGCCGCGGTCTGCTCGTGGCGGGTGTCGATCAGCCGGATACCCTCACTGCGGCAACCGTCGTAGATCGAGAACAAATGACCGCCGGACAACGTGAAAACGGTGTCGATCCCGCTGGCTTTCAGCCGCCGGGCGATCAGTCGGCCGGCGTGGAAGGTGTTCTCGGCGTCGTTGCCCATGCGCGCAGCCTATCGACCCCCCTGGGGTACTTTCGCGGGAAAGCATTCCGATCGTGACGTCGTGCTCTGACAGCCTCGTCAGCAAGGAGACGCGACCTTGGAACCCAAGCAATTCAAGCCGTCCATCGACTGGTCCGCGGCAACCCTGGATTCTGTCTGGTGGCTCGCCAGGGCTGGGTGATCGCGCGGTGTGCGTCCTGGTCGTCTTGGTCCTGCTGCGATACCTCACCGGGTGGGGCCGCCAATACTGGCGGATCACCGGCGGCTACTTCACCGGACGACAAGCGGTACCGGTGTGGCTGATGCTGGCGTGCTTTGCTGATGTTGGTCCTCACTGTCGGTGCGCCTGACGGTCCTGATCAGTTACCAGAGCAATGACATGTTCAGCTCGCTGCAAACGGCGTTCGAGGGCACCGCAATCGGCAGCGAGAAAATCAAACACTCTGGAATCCATGGCTTTTGGATATCGCTGGTGCACTTCAGCGTGCTCGCGTCGCTGTTCATCATCCGGGTGCTGGTCGACATCTACCTGATGCAGCGGTTCATCATCGCCTGGCGGATGTGGCTGACCGGCCGCTTGACCGACGACTGGCTGGAGGGCAGGGCCTATTACCGGGACCTGTTCATCGACGAAACCATCGACAACCCCGACCAGCGTATCCAGCAGGACATCGACATCTTCACCGCCGGTGCCGGCGCCACCCCCAATATCCCGTCCAACGGCACTGCGAACACTTTGTTGTTCGGCGCGGTGCGCGCGGTGGTGTCGGTGGTGTCTTTCGCCGCGATCTTGTGGCACCTGTCGGGGCGCCTGACCTCTTCGGCTTCCAGTTCCGCCACGCGATGTTCTGGATCGTGCTGATCTTTGTGCTGATCGCGACGGGCGTCGCGTTCTGGCTCGGCCGTCCGCTGATCTGGCTCAGCTTCAACAACGAGAAACTCAACGCCGCTTTCCGCTATGCGCTGGTGCGGCTACGCGACGCGGCCGAGGCGGTCGGCTTCTATCGGGGTGAGCAGGCCGAGCGCACGCAGCTGTGGGGAGCGTTTTATCCCGATCATCGACAACTACCGACGCTTCGTCCGCCGCACCATCCTGTTCACCGGCTGGAATTGGTCGATGTCGCAGGCAATTGTCCCGCTGCCCTGGGTCATTCAGGCGCCGCGGCTGTTCGCCGGGCAGATTGCCTTCGGCGACGTCACACAGACCGCCGCCGCGTTCGGCAAGATCAACGATTCGCTGTCGTTCTTCCGCAATAACTACGACCCCTTCGCCGGCTTTCGCGCGGCCATCATCCGGTTGCATGGATTGGTGGACGCCAACGCCAAGGGCCGCGACCTGCCCGCAGTGCTCACCTGGCCCAGCGACGAGGATCAGTCGAATTCGACGGCGTCGAGGTGCGGACACCCGACGGCGACCAGCTGATCGACCCGCTGGACGTGCGCCTGCAATCCGGTCAGGCGCTGGTGATCACCGGGCATTCGGGCGCCGGCAAGACCACGCTGCTGCGCAGTCTGGCGCAACTGTGGCCATACGCGTCCGGCACCCTGCGTCGGCCCGCACGGCGACAACGAGACCATGTTCCTGTCACAGTTGCCTTATGTGCCGCTGGGCAAGCTGCGGACCGTGGTGTGCTACCCGAACTCGCCGGTCGATCTCTCCGACGAGACGTTGCACGACACCTTGACAAAGGTTGCGCTTGCACCACTGGCTGCCCGGCTCGATGAAGTGCAGGATTGGGCAAAAGTGCTCTCCCCTGGCGAGCAGCAACGCGTCGCGTTCGCGCGCATCCTGCTCACCAAGCCCAAGGCGGTGTTCCTCGACGAAGCCACGTCAGCGCTCGACGAGGGGCTGGAATTCGCGCTATATGAGCTGCTGCGCACCGAATTGCCGGATTGCGTCGTGGTCAGCGTCAGCCATCGGCCCGCCGTCGAACAGCACCACGATCAGCTGCTCGAGCTGCTCGGCGCCGGCAAGTGGGAACTGCGCCGGATCGAGCCGGAGACGGCCAACGTGTGACCTGCTATCGAACTTTTGCGTGGGGCGACCAGTTCGATGGAATGATCTGGCCGCACCAGCCCAAACAGCATGCTGCGGCGGTGCCCGGGTAGCTTCGCGGGAAAGTCTCGTCAGCCGGGCGTTCGACTCACGCCGGGCAGTGCACGTTGCAATCTAAAGGAGCAGGCGCACAGTGGAGTTGTTCAAGCCGTCCATCAGCTGGGGTCACGCGCTGGCCGAATCACTGTCCTGGATCGCCATAGCGTGGGCGATCAGCGCGGTGTGCTTGCTCGTCGTACTCGTGCTGCTCCGATTGGCCACCCCGTGGGGTCGCCAGTTCTGGCGGATCACCGACGGATACTTCACCGGTCGGGACAGCGCGCGAGTGTGGCTGATGCTCGGGGTGTTGCTGTTGTCAGTCGTGATCGGAGTACGGCTGTCAGTACTGTTCAGCTACCAGGCCAACGATTTGAACTCGTCCATTCAGACCGCTGTGCAGGGCATGGCTACTCACGATGACGCCGTGAAAGCATCTGGCGTACACGGGTTTTGGATGTCGATTTTCCACTTCTCCATCATGGCGGCGATATTCATCGCCCGCGTAGTGTTCGATATCTATCTGATGCAACGGTTTATCGTGGCGTGGCGGATTTGGCTCACCACTCGGCTCACCGGCGACTGGCTGGAAGGGCGCGCTTACTACCGCGCCCGATTCATCGACAGCACCATCGACAACCCCGACCAGCGTATTCAACAAGACATCGACGTCTTGACCGCAGGAGTGGGAGCCACCCCCAACGTGCCCTCCAACGGCACCGGCGATGTGCTGGTATTCGGCGCGGTGCGATCGGTGTTGTCGGTGGTGTCGTTTACCGCCATTCTGTGGAACCTGTCGGGCACGCTGACGCTATTCGGCGTGAGTATGCCCAGAGCGATGTTCTGGATACTGATCGTCTATGTGTTGGTGGCGACGATCGGTGGGTTCTGGATCGGGCGGCCGCTGATCCGGCTCAGCTTCCGCAATGAGGTGACAAATGCTGCGTTCCGCTATGCACTGGTCCGGGTCCGCGACGCCGCCGAGGCGGTCGGCTTTTATCGTGGTGAGAGTGCCGAACGCGTACAGCTGAGCAGCCGATTTCGGCTGATCATCGACAATTACTTGCACTACGTGAATCGCACTGTTGGCTGGTTCGGGTTCAACATATCGATGAGTCAGTTGATCGTCCCGCTGCCCTGGGTACTTCAGGCGCCGCGGTTGTTCGCAGGACAGATCAAGTTCGGTAGCGTCACACAGACCGCGACAGCATTTAATGAGATTTCTGACGGACTGTCGTTCTTCCGCAATGTCTACGACCAGTTCGCCAGTTATCGCGCCGCGATCATCCGATTGCACGGCCTGGTTGTGGCCGATGATAAGGCTCGCGAGCTGCCGGAACTGTTGGTCATGCCCAGCGTCGACGGCGCTGTCGACATCGAGGGTGTGGAGGTGCGCACGCCGGATGGTGACCAGCTGATCGACTCACTCGATCTGCACTTGTCGGAGGGCGACGCGCTGGTGATCACCGGTCCGTCTGGCAGCGGCAAAACGACGCTGCTGCGAAGCCTCGCCCAGTTGTGGCCATACGGATCGGGGACCTTGCGATGCCCCGTCGGGCCAAATCAGACGATGTTTCTGTCTCAATTGCCCTATGTGCCCCTAGGGGATCTGCGATCGGTGGTGTCGTATCCAGCGGAATCCGGTGACATTCCCGACGCTGCTCTTCGCGACATGTTGGTCAAAGTGATGCTGCCGCACCTGGTCGACTTGCTCGACGAGGAACAGGATTGGGTCAAGGTGCTGTCACCCGGCGAGCAACAGCGCGTCGCGTTCGCCCGTGTCCTGCTGACCAGACCCAAAGCAGTATTCGTCGACGAGGCCACGTCCGCCATGGACGAGGGGTTGGAGTTGACGATGTATCGCCTGCTGCGGGCCGAACTGCCTGGCACCGTCCTGGTTAGTGTCAGTCACCGCAGCACCGTCGAGCGCCATCACCAGCAACGCCTCGAGCTGCTCGGCGAGGGTCGATGGCAGCTGAGCCCGGTGGATAAGGAACCGGTCAAGGTCTAGGAGCTAGCCATGCCGGACCGCGGCTTCCGCTCAGGTAGTTCGCGGAGCGAACCGATAACCCTGACACCCCGCCGGTCAGCGTGTATCTGGATATGCTTTCGGCCGAAAAGCGGGCGCGATGCGCTCGCTTTTGTTCCGCAGACAACGGGCCGATCGTCGCGACAAATCGTTGACCATGGATGGCTGGAAATCCAGGCTTATCACGAGGTTTGCTGTCCCAGGCTCGCGACCGAATGGGTGAAATGGAAAGACCAGCGCCTCTTCGTCGGGCCGATACGCTCGCGATGATCGCCTCGGTTTGCGCGCAGCTGGACCAGCGAGCGCTGGTTGTTGCCGGTTGGAGCGACTTCAGCGACGTCCCCCGTTTCGAACACGTCAAGCTCGTGGGCGCCGTGAATCACGCCACCACGTTCCCGGGCTGCCGCGCGGTCGTCCACCACGGCGGGGCGGGCTCTACGGCCGCAAGCCTGCGTGCCGGCGTCGCGACGTTGGTCCTGTGGTTTCAATCCGATCAGCCGTACTGGGGAACTCGGGTCAAACAGCTGAAAGTGGGTACAGCCCGCGAGATCGCCACCCGGATGACCAACGCCGCACCCAGCGTCGCCAAAGCCGGTGATCACATGGAAAATCTTGCCAGCGTAGCGCGTATCAGCTGATCGGCCCGCGTTGTGCTGCGAAGCGAAGGGCCTCGGCCAGCGCCTCTGGACGGGTATTCATCACTTGATGCCCGGCATCGACGCGCACGATCTCATCGACCTTGAACCTCGCCGCAAAGACTTCCTGCCAGCGGGGAGGAAGGCTCTGATCGCGTAGACAGAGGACATAGGTCGCGGGTATTTGGCCGAGGTGGGCGCAACGCCATTCGGTTTCGGTATACGTTTGCGGTGGCCATTCGTCGGCGCCCAGTTTGGCCAGAAATGCGGCTGCTTGCTCGCGGTTCATGTCGTTGCACAACATAGCCGCGCAGCGGTCAGAGTCGTCGCTGGAAGTTGGATCGAGCGGATACCCAACTTCAGCTGGATTGCTGCCGTGCAAACCGGTACCCATCATCTGCGCCACGTTTTGTCCTGGCAATAGGATCAGGCAGGACACGTAGACAAGCCGCCGAAATAGCTCCGGCGCAAGTCCGGCCATGAAAGCGATTGCCGGGCCGCCCAGCGAATGTCCCACGAGCACAACATCTTCCATACCGGCTCTGGTGATCTCCTTGATGAGCTCGGTTGCCACATCCTCAACCGTGAGTTGGCTGGTGACACTGGTTCTTTTTCGCCGCATCCCGGGCATCGAGCGCCAGGGCGCTGCCAAAGGCACGCCCGCTTTGTCTGTGTAACGCCGCGATCGTGTCGTCCACACCCAGCCGCCCAGACCATCGCCGCGCACAAAGGCGTAGTTAAACCTCTCGGGTCCCGTTCAACTCACGCGCTTCGGTAGTTATCAACGATGAACCGGCACGCTCGAACCGTGAGGGCCATCATTGTCAACGTGGGATTCTGGAATCCGGAGGACACAAAGCATGCGCCATCGGTAACGAACACATTGTCGGCATCCCAACATTGACAGTATGAGTTCACCACCGAGTTGTCCGGTGTGTCGCCCATGCGCGCGCCGCCGGTCTCGTGAATGGCCCCCCCGGGCCGAAAAGCGCGGTAGTTCGTGAGGAACAGGGATCGAAGCAGCCGATCGGCGATGTTGCCTCTGGCACGGCGATCGCGGTTCTCGTCGATCTGTAGGCCGCCGGCCGCGGCAATTTCCGGCAGCGTTCGGCTCATGTGGGCAATCATGTTGAGCTCGTCCTGAGAGTGGCTGCACTCGATTTTGGCGACGGGAATCCCCCACGCGTCCTTGACGATTGGGTCTAGTGATACGTGGTTTTGGTAGCGGGGCTGCATCTCGCCATACGCCCCCATGACCCAGACCGGGCTGCCGCGGCCTATCTGGACCTCGACGCCGTAGCCACCAGGAAAGTTTTTCGACTCGTTGTCGCAGAAACTCGGAATGTACAGTCCCGCGCCGGCCACGGCGAAGTCGGACTCGACATCCTTCTCAGACACCTTGCCGCTCCGGATGTGCGCAACGTGGTCGCAGAGATAACGGCCGAGCTGGCCTGACGAACCGCCGACCCCGGACGGATGCGTTGCGGATTTTGAGTTCAACAGGATCCGTACGGTCTCGATCGCCGACGCGCAAAGAACGACGACCTTTCCGTGAATTGCCTGCGTGGTCTTCGTCAGTCGGTCGATGTATTCAACGCCGGTCGCCTGACCCGATCGCGCATCGACCAATAATCGGCTCACGACGGCGTCTGTCCGAATGTCGAGGTGCCCAGTTGCGAGGGCGAGCCTGACCGGAAGCGGAACTCTGTTGTCGTCGTACTTGACCTTTCGCGCGGACGTTACGCGGACGTTCGGCAGCCGTTTCTCGACGTTGGTCAGGAACGCGTCTTCGATCTTTGTCGTTTTCAGCGGCCCGATGAACTGCCCGTCGGGACAGTTGGGAATGCCCGCGGGCTTCCCGTAGACACCGAGCGTTCGCTCGACGATGTCGTAATACGGCGCCAAGTCTTCGTAGGCCAGTGGCCAATCGAGGCCGTCTCCGCGGACACTCGCGGCTTTGAACTCCGAATTCGACATGCGCGGTGCATGCCCGAGCCACAAGTGAAGGCGACCGCCCAGTTGCCGCCCCCTGATCCAGACGAATGTTTTTCCTGGCGCTGTCGTATAGGGATTCTCCCTGTCGTTGACGAAAAATTTCTTGGTGGTCTCGGAGAAGGCTGGACAACGGATCTGAACGTGCTGACCCTGGATGGCCGATTTGACTCGGCCGGCAATCCCCATCCCGCCGGTGTCCGCGTCGATCGGCAAGTCATCATCGATGTCCGGGTTCCGGCCGGCCTCGAGCAGGACAACCCTCATCCCGCCTTCCGTCAGTTCCTTGGCAGCCCACGAGCCAGACGCGCCGGAGCCAACAACGATGGCGTCATACCTGGATTCAGTGCCGGGCATGCGTGCGTCTCCGGGTGAGTTCTTCCACAGGATCGGTGGCGGCCGCAACGCTGGCGGTGGGTTTGGTCATCCGGGTGGCTATCTCGCGGGCTCGGGCGGCAAGGCTTTTGATCTTAGCGCACGTGAACTTGGTGCACGCCAGTTTGGGGGTGAGTACAACCCGAGGCTGTGGCGCGGGCGCGTGAGCTCGACTGCAGTAAAGTCTTGGCGGCGCCCACCCTCGCCGATCAGCCAACACGCCGGACTCCGGCGCGATTTTCCACAAGGTCGGCGGCGGCCGCGACGCTGGCGGTGGGTTTGGTCATCCGGGCGGCGATCTCGCGGGCTCGGGCGGCGTATTGCGGGGTGAGGACGGTACGCAGGTCAGCGACCAGTGACTCCTGGGTTGTACTCGAAAAGCGCCGGGCGGTGCCTACTTTCAGCCGTTTGACCACAGCTCCCCAGCGCGGCTGATCGAAGCCCCTCCATAAGATCACCGTGCGCACCCCGGCGCGCAGGCCCGCGGCCGTGGTACCCGCGCCACCATGATGCACGACCGCGCGGCAGGCCGGAAAGATGGCCACGTGGTTCACCGTGCCCACCACCTTGACATGCCCGAATCGAGGGAGGTCGCTGAAGTCAGTCCCGCCGGCGCATACCAACGCTCGTTCGCCCAACTGCGCGCAGGCGGCACCGATCATGGCGAGCGTGTCAGCGGGCGATTCGATCGCTACGCTGCCGAACCCGAAGTAGATGGGCGGTGTTCCCGCGGCAATCCACGACGCGACCTCCTCATCGTCATCCGTCGGCAATTCCAGGGTGAGCGCTCCGACGAAGGGCCGTCTGCCATTCCATCTCGCCCATTCGGCTGCCAGCCCGGGAAAGCACATCTCGTCGTAGGCCTGGATTTCCAGGTGTCCGCGTTCGATGATCCGTCGAAATGCGGGCCTGGTTTCCTTCGGCAAGCCTAGGTCGCGACGCTGTGCTTCTTCGACGTTCTTCCGCGTGGGCCACATCAGCCATTCGGCCACGGTCATCACAAAGCTGACGAACCACGCCGGCAAGTAGGGCCGCAGCTGACCGTTGGCCTGCACCGGGGCGAAATGCAGGATTGACAAGGGGATGTCGTAGTACTCCGCGACGTTGGCGGCGACTTCCTGATACGCCATGCCGGTGAGGATCAGGTCGGCCCCGTCCGCCAACGACACCAGCGTCGTGCTCATTTCGCCCCAGCACGAAACACCCGACTCCGCGGCATCGCGCCATAACCTGCGCAGATCGAGGATCCTCCAGAAGTTGCGGAGGAGATTAGGGAAAAAGTTGCGGTGGGCGTCGAGCCAGCGCTGCGGTTCCGCCCCGTAGGCGACCGCCGCAAGCCCAGCCGACTCGACGAAGCCAACAACGTCTGGCGGGACAGCCATGCACACGTCGTGCCCTCTGCGCAGCAGCTCGCGCCCGATGGCGGCGCAGGGCTCGACGTCGCCGCGAGTTCCCCACATTGCCAGCACAAACCTCATTGCGTATCTAAGCCTTCCACTTATCAGCATGTTCTGCGAAATAAAACTGGCAGCCTCGCATCCGCCGGCAGCATAATCTTCGCGTGCGGCCCGTGGAACGTAGCCACGGCAGTCCCCTGCCCCAAATCAATCAGTGCCGAGGACGATTCGCGAGACCGGCTCATCAACCCCGAAACCTTCCCGTCGTCTAGCTCACAGCCTTCGCATATTGAGCGACGATGAAACGGCATGCTCGAACCGTGTGCGCCATCATCGCCAGCGTGGGATAAAAAATGCTGGATCACGCTGGATTTGAGATCTTGGACGTGATGACCCTCCGAGCCGACTTCCTCACGCTCGCAAGGAGACATTCTGACGCCGGCCTCGCTTCCCATCCGAGGGCCGGCGGCGCCAGCACGGGTTAGCGTGGTCGTATTCGAACAACTACCGTTATCGCCGATGCGCGCCGAGATCCGGCTTTATCGACGAATGTCGGACCCGCCGCGGACCGGCGAGATATCGTCGGAAGACCTGCCGAAGCTCTTACGGGCGCCATCTGGCTGAGGGTGCACGTCGGCGGAAAACTTGGGGGCTCCCTTCGATTGAGGACGGCAAACCAATGATCACTTGGCGGGCAACGTCTTTGGCGCCGGACGGTCCGGCATGGCACTGATCTGTGGATTGAAGTTAGAGCACGACGGCGGCTTGGCGTTGGTGGAGTCGACTCGGTCAGGCGCGCGGCTTGTCGCGGCCACCGAAGTGGAGAAACACGACAACGGCTGGCGCCACGATGCCTTGTTTGACGCCGGTCTGATCGAGCATCTTTTCGAGCAACTCGGGCATCGGGTTGACGAAGTCAATCGGTTCGTGGTGGACGGCTGGGTCGACGAGGCAGTAAATAAGGGTTTTGAAGTTTGGACCGCGGACCGCCGCGAACTGATCCGTACCGCCCCGTACCGGCAGTCCGACGACAACACTCCCGTCCTGCACTGTTATCAACCCAGTTCGTTGCTCACACTCGCAGGCAAGCCGCGGAGCTATGAGAGCTATCGTCACGTCGAGTCACATCTCGCCAGCGCCTATTTGACCAGTCCGGCGGCGGCTGAGCGCCTGCCCGCCCTTGTCCTGGTGTGGGACGGTTCTTCGTTTCCCGTCGTGTATCTCGTGGATCCGGTGCAACGCACGGTGCATTACCGTGGGTGGCTGTTCGGCATACTCGGCGGCGTCTACGAGTTTTTCAGCCGCAATGTGCCCCCGTTCGTTCCCGACCCGCAGTGGGACGAGGTGAAAAAGTGGCACTTTCAGATGTCCAATTGTGGAAAGGTCATGGCGTATGCGGGACTAGGCACCGTCAGTGAACCCCTGGTCCGCGAGATCCGCCGGGCACTGGCCGCGCTGGACGGCCGCTGGGACGTTTACGGCACCGACCTCTTCTACCAGGAGATTGAGCCGACAATTCGCCGAATCGAACTTGATGATGCATCGGTACTGGCCAGCTTCCATGAAGCCCTCGCCCGGCTGCTGGTCGAGCGGCTGGCCGATGCGGTCAAGCCCCTCAACGGTCGGGTAAGGACGTTGTGCTTCGCCGGCGGCAGCGCCCTAAACATCAAGTGGAATAGCGCGATTCGCGACAGCGGACTCTTCGACACCGTCTGGGTGCCCCCGTTTCCGAATGACAGCGGCGCGGCCATTGGCACCGCATGCGCATCGCTAATGCACCGCGGCGCATTCGGGCCGTTGGAGTGGAGCGTCTACGGCGGACCCCCACTGAGAGCTACCCAGCTGAGGCCCGGGTGGCATGGCGAGAAGTGTTCGGTTAACGAGCTCGGTGCCCTGCTGGCGACGACGGAGGAACCGGTGATCGTGCTGTCCGACCGCGCCGAGCTGGGACCCCGGGCGTTGGGACACCGCAGCATTCTCGCCTCACCGCGGCAGGAGCGCATGAAAGGCATCCTGAACCAGATGAAGGGTCGCGAGTCGTATCGGCCGGTTGCGCCAATGTGCTTGGAGGAGAACTCATCAGACATCTTCGACCCCGGCGGCGCCGACCCGTTCATGCTCTTCGACCACCACATCCGGCCGAAGTGGGTGGACCGGATACCGGCAGTCAGACATGTTGACGGCACTGCTCGGCTGCAAACAGTCAACGACCGCACCGCACCGCTGGCGACGGCGATTGTCCGTGCCTTCGCTGCGCGGTCGGGGATTCCCGTGTTGTGCAACACCAGCGCTAACCATCATGGGCGCGGATTCTTCCCCGACGTGGGGTCGGCGATGGAATGGGGGCGCACTGCGTATATCTGGTCGGATGGCATCTTGTACTCGTCAGCGAACACGGGGCCGGACACTTGGGGCGCCGCGCCTGATGAGCTTCCGTACGGCCGGCAGATCGGCGCCACCGAGCCGGAGTGGAGGGACACGTGGGAACGCAAGGCCGCCGAGCGTGGGCTCCGCTGACCGATTGGTAGTCGGGCGGTGAACGCCTCCACCCATCGGACTAACTTCAAGAAGGTTTGGGCGATGCGTGATCGCGGCAGGTAGCAATCGTCACATCGCGATCCGCGTCATTATCTATAGTCGGTTATCACTGGATCGTCACCTATAGTCGGTTATCACCGGATCGTCCAAGGAGTGCACGTGAACAAAGATGATCTGATCTTGGTCAGCGTCGATGACCACATCACCGAGCCGCCCGACATGTTCGACGCTCATGTGCCCGCCGCCTTCAAGCAGTATGCTCCGCGCATCGGCTTCGAGCCGGACGGCACGCGGCACTGGTATTACGGCGAGCTACGCTCATGGCCGATGGGCCTGAACGCCGCCGCGGGCAAGCCGCAAGAGATGTTCGCCGCCGACGTATTGAGCTACGACGATATCCGACCGGGCTGCTTCAACGTCGACGAACGAGTGCGCGACATGAATGCGGGCGGTCATCTGGCCGGACTGAACTTGCCGAATTGGCCGGGCTTCGCCGGCGAGCTGCTTAGCCAGGGCCCCGACCCCGACGTGAACTTGGTCATGATCAAGGCCTACAACGACTGGCACGTCGACGAATGGTGCGGCGCCTACCCCGGAAGATTCATCCCGTGCGGCCTGCTGCCTCTTTTCGACGTCCAAGAGGCGGCCAAGGAAGTAAAACGCTTGGCTGACAAGGGTTGTCACGCGGTGGCGTTCTCCGAGAACCCCGAAGCGCTGAACCTGCCGAGCATTCACGCGAAATACTGGTATCCGCTGTTCGAGGCTGCCTGTGAACATAGGACCGTGCTGTGCATGCACGTCGGGTCCTCGTCACGCGAACCGACGTTCTCCACGGGTGCGCCGTTGAGCGTAAACATGACGGGCACGCAGTTGATGAGCATCTACGCGTTCCTCGAACTCATCTGGGCCGAGTTCTACAAGGACTTTCCCGAACTCAAGTTCTCGCTGACGGAGGGTGACATCGGCTGGATCCCCTACTTCCTCTGGCGCGCCGAACACGTGCGGAATCGTCACGCGGGCTGGACCCATGACAAGTTACCGAAGGGCTACGACGGCCCGGGCGACGTGTTCAGACGGCACATCTACGCGTGCTTCATCAGCGACAAGGTGGGTGTGCAAAACATGCAGTGGTTCAACGAAGACATGCTTTGCTGGGAATCCGACTTTCCGCATTCGGACGGCAGTTGGCCCTTTGCGCCAGAGAACGTCATGGAGACGTTGGGTCACCTCGACGACGCCGTCATCAACAAGATCACCCACGAAAACGCCATGGCCGCATACTCTTTCGACCCGTTCAAGCACATCCCCAAAGAGCATGCGCGGGCCGGGTATCTCCGGGCGCAGGCGACCGACGTCGACGTCGTGACCCACGTCAAGCCAGTCGGCGCGAACGTGACCGATGGGCGCGAATGACGGCACTCGGTTAGATCAGAACGGCGTAGGCTGCCGAAATCAGCTGAAGCGCAACGGATCCAGGCAAATGAGATGGATCGCATGACCGAGAACACCACCGAGATGTTCTTGGAGAACACAACCGAGTTCCTAGCGCGGATGCGTGCGCTCGACTGCATTCAAGAGTTGACGGCGCGGCAACCGAAGACCATCGCCGCTGGCGTTCGGCGGGCCAGCAAGGGCGTCTTCAGCAATTTCGTCGACGGGCTGCCCCGCATAATTCCGATGATCGCCGGGCGGGCGCACGGTCCGTTTATTGCTGATCTGGATGGCAACGAATTCGTCGATTTGGACAGCGGCAGGGGGGTCAACTTCCTTGGGCATTCGTCCGAGGTTGTAACCGGCGCTGTCGGATCGATGCTCGGCGACGGGTTTACGGTCGCGGCCGGTAACGAAGTCGAGACCGCACTCGTGAGTCTGCTTCTCGACGCAGTCCGCTGGGCGGAGGGCGGATTCCTCAGCAACTCCGGCACCGAAGCCACCATGCATGCCCTCAAGCTCGCACGGGCGTTTACCGGGCGGCCTCATGTCGCGGTGTTCGAGCACAGTTACCACGGACATCACAATGATGTTTTCGTAACCAGGATGCCCGATGGCTCGACTCGGCCGGGCATGCCGGGCGTCGCGCCGTCGGTAGCGTCGTCGACGACTGTGCTTCCTTACGACGAAAGAGCGTTCGAGGCGATCTCCGCACGTGCCTCGGACTTGGCGTGCGTCATTGTCGAGCCCATCCGATCGAGCTGGCCGCGGTTCGATCGAGAGTTCCTAGTCGGGCTGCGGCAGGTGACCATGGAACACGGCGTCATGCTGGCGTTCGATGAAACACTCTCCGGGTTTCGGTTTCGCTTCGGTGGGGCCATCGACGAGGAAGGCATCACCCCGGACCTGGCGACGTTTGGCAAGATTATTGGCGGCGGATTACCCATCGGCGCCACGCTGGGGCGGTCCGAGATCATTAAAATGGCCGTCACAACCGGTGAACTAAAGCGCGACATCCAGACCCGAACGCACGTTCTGGGAACCTTCTGCGGCAACGTCGTCGCGTGTACGGCCGGCCTGGCGCAGCTCGAATACCTTCGTAATCACCAGGACGAGGTCTACGGAAGCATCGGAGCGGCCGCCGATCGATTCGCCGGTCACCTCGAGCGTCTGCGTGACGAGGAGGGTTATCCGATCGTGCTGCGACGGTACGAGTCCCTCGTGCGACCGTTCTTCGGTGCCATGTCGCCGGATAATTTCGTAGAGTTCGGCCATCCGGACCGAAACGTCGTCGCCGAGTACATGTGGACCTACTACCTGCGTGCGGCGGGTGTCCACCTTCCCGAACTCCTCTACCCGTTCTTCACCTACGCTCACACCGCGGACATCATGGACGCCGTGTGCGACGCGGTGACTGAATCGTTCGTGGGGCTGAGGAAAGACGGGTTCTGGTGAGGTCGAAAGCATCTAGTAAGACTGTCCTCGAAAACCTTAGTCGCTCATAATTGTTAGAGCAGTCCGAGCAGTTGCAAGTCGGCGACGTATTTGACGATGATCGGCGCCGAGACGTGCGGGATGTCTGGATTGTTCTTGTCGGGGCCGATTTTCGCTTCTCTGACTGCAGCACGGAACCGATCCGTCGGCCCAAGCGATGCGCGGATCGGCTCTTCGGGTTGCAGACCATGGGCGTGTGAATTGTGTATCGGCAACCTCCAGAGCACCGAGTGCCGACGCTGACGATCCGGTAGGGCACTGAGGCCGGCCTCCAACCGCTGCAACCACTCGCCGAAGTCATCGATGCGCTGGATCGGGTGACCGGCCTCGATCAGCCAATCGACGTACTCATCCAAGCCGATACCGTCGTCGTGCGGGTTCATCACGTGGTAAGTCTCGAATCCGTCGACCACCCCGGCGCCGAGCGCGGCGATCGCCTCGGCGACGAATTCGACTGGTAGCCCGTCGAAGTGGGCGCGCTGCCGGTTGCCATCGGCGTCCAGCTGATAGAACGAGGCGGGCGCGATGCCGGTGGCCAGCAGGGAAAGCATCATTCGGGTGAAGTTGTCCGCCACGTTGAGCTGACCCGCGTAGGTGGTGTCGGCCAGGATCATGTCGCAACGAAACACCGCGACCGGCAGGGCGGCCAGTTCGTTAGCCTCGCGCAGCAGCACTTCGCCGGCCCACTTGCTGTTGGGATAGCCGCTGTCGATCCTGCGGGTGGGACTGATGACCCGAATGTCAGCGTCCTCGGTAAACGCCGATGGCTCGATCTGTCCACCCACGCTGCCGGTCGAGACATACGCGTACGGCTTGATCTTCGAGGTAAGGGCGATGCGAATCAGCTCGGCGGTGCCCGCCACATTGGGCCCAAAGAGCCGGCTGTAGGGCAGCACGTGGTTGACCACGGCCGCAGAATCGACGATGAGGTCGACGGTGCCGGCCAGTCGCTGCCAGGTCTGTTGTTCCAGACCCAGATTCGTTTCGCTTTTATCGCCTGCGATGACCTCGAGATGCCCAGCGGCCAGTCTCTCGAAATGCCGCAGCAGCTGCGGGTCGCCGCTGTCGAAGGTGTCGTGTAGGCGTTGCGTTGCCCGCTCATGAGACTCGGCCCGTACCAAGCAGATTAGCTTCCCGTCGATCCGCTCTAAGCGCTGCAGCCATTCCAGCACCAAGTAACGCCCGAGGAAGCCCGTCGCGCCGGTCAGCAACACGGTCCGCACCTCACCAACGTGTCGCGGCAACGTCGGCGCGGTGGTCAGGGTCGCGGCGTCGATGAACTTGTCCAGAGTGAGATCGCTGGCGTGCACCTCGGTGCTGTCGCGGCCGTGCACGGACGCAAAGCTGGGTCGGTCGGCGCCGGCCTTTCGCTGCGCCTCCATGTCGTCTGCGTCGTCTTGCGGTTCGGTGGCCGGGCTCAACTGCCGGCTCAACCCTCGTACGGACGGCGCGTCGAACAGGTGGCGGACCGTGAGGTGGGCGTTAAGGCTGATGTTGATCGTGGCGATGACCCGCATGGCGGTAAGTGAGTCTCCGCCGAGGTTGAAGAAGGAGTCGTCGATGCTGACGCGTTGGAGTCCGAGGATGTGGGTGTAGATGTCGCAGAGGATTTCTTCGGTGGGGGTGGTTGGGGGGTGGTAGGGGCTGTGGTGGTGGTCGGGTGGGGGTAGGGCGTGGGTGTCGATTTTGCCGTTGGGGGTCAGCGGCAAGGTGTCGAGGGCGATGATGGCGGCCGGGATCATGTAGGGCGGGAGTTGTTGGGTGAGTTGGTCGCGGGCGGTGGTGGGGTCGGCGGTGCCGGTGAAATAGCCGATGAGGTGTTTGGTGCCGGGGTGGTCGTCGCGGGTGATGACGGTGGCTTGGTCGACGCCGGGTAGGGCGGTGAGTGCGGCGCGTATTTCGCCGAGTTCGATGCGGTAGCCGCGGATTTTGACTTGGTCGTCGGCGCGGCCGTGGTAATGCAGTTGGCCATCGGGGCGCCAGGAGGCCAGGTCGCCGGTGCGATACATCCGGGTTCCCGGTGGGCCGAAAGGGCAGGCGATAAAGCGGGTTCCGGTCAGACTGGCCCGCCGCCAGTAGCCGACACTGACGCCGGTGCCGGCGACGTAGAGTTCGCCTACTGCTCCGGGGGGCAGCGGTTGGAGGACGTCGTCGAGGATGAATAGTGCGGCCCCGGGCACGGGTCGACCAATGGGTGGGGGGGTCGGTTCGGGTGACAGCGGTGTGCTGATGGTGGCGTAGATGGTGGTTTCGGTGGGGCCATAGCCGTTGAGCATGATCCGTGCCGGTGCCCAGCGGGCGACGAGTTCGGCGGGGCAGACCTCGCCGGCGACCATCAGGTTGGCGGTGGTTTTGTGGGGTGTTAACAGGGCTGCGGCGGCCGGGGTTTGACTCAACATGGTGATGTGTTCGCTGGCCAGCAGGGTGTGCAAGTCCTGTGGTGAGTGGGCCACGGTGTCGGGCACGATGACCAGTCGCCCGCCGTGCAGCAGTGCTCCCCAGATCTCCCAGGCCGAGAAGTCAAAGGCATAGGAGTGACATTGGGTCCAGGTTTGGCCGGCCAGCTCGAAGCCGGGCTGTAGGGACTCGAATAGTGCGGTGATGTTGTGGTGGGTGACCGCGACCCCTTTGGGAGTGCCGGTGGTTCCCGAGGTGTAGATGATGTGGGCGATATCGTCAGGGGCCGGTGGCGCCAGGGCGGTGTCGGGCTGGTCATCGATCACCGGATCGGCGACGTCGATGACCGCCACATCCAGGCCGGCAAAGCGGGCGACCAGATCGGTGGTGGTGAGCGCGGCGATCGGTGCGGCATCATCGACGATGAACGCCAGCCGGGCGGTGGGCACGGCGGGGTCAATGGGCAGATAGGCCGCTCCGGACTTGAGCACCGCCAAGATCGCCACGATCGCCTCAGCACACCGGGAAAACACCACGGCCACACACCGACCCGGACCCGCCCCGGCCAACACCAACCGATGCGCCAACCGATTAGCGGCCTGATCCACCTCCCGATACGTCATCGACCCGCCCGCACACACCAACGCCACCACATCGGGTCCCCGCTCCACCTGAGCGGCCCACACCACCGGAACCGACACCCCCACCACCGAACGCCCTAACACCCCCCAATTACCCCAAACACCCAGCCGTGCATGCTCATCCGCGTCGAGCAGATGCGCAGACGCCACCCGCCGGGTTGGGTCGGCGGTCATCGCCACCAACACCTTCTCCAACCGCGCGATGACCGCCTCGATCCGGCGCGCGTCGAACACGTCGGTGGCGCATTCGATGTGAAAAGTCAGTTCGCAGCCCGGCTGGGCCACCACCGTCAACGGGTAGTGGCTGAATTCGCGGCCGCTGATCTCGGTGATAGTCAGGTCGTGGGCCGCCAGCGGCGCGGCGGTGTCCGTCGGGTAATTCTCGTAGACGAATAGGGTGTCGAACAGGGCGGCGTGGCCGGTGATGCGGAGAATGTCGGCCAGCGCCAGGTGCTGATGCTCGAGTGTGTCGATGTGCGCGGTTTGCAGCTGGTCGAGCAGCTCTTCGGTGGTGGTGGTCGCGGTGACGGTCGCGCGAACCGGCACCGTGTTGATCAACAGGCCCACCATCGATTCGGAGCCGTCCACGTCCGCGGGCCGACCCGAGACGGTGGTACCGAACATGACGTCACGGTGGCCGGTCAGCCAGATCACCAGCTGCGCAAACGCGCCCTGCAGCACGATGTTGAGCGTGGTGTGGCGCGAGCGCGCCAGCTCGTCGAGCGCACTGGTCGTCTCCTCGGGCAGCCGGAACGATTTCACGCTTCGGGCGCCCACCCCTAACCGCTGTGGCGGACCGACCAGGGTCGGGGCCTCAAAGCCGGCCAGCACCCGGCGCCATGCGGCGTGAGCCGCCTCGCGATCCCGGCCAGCCAGCCAGTCAAGGAAGTAACGATAAGGGACGGGGGTGGGCAGTGGCTGCGAGTCGTACCCGGCGAAGATTTCGCGCAGCAGGATCTGCCCGGACCAGCCGTCGCACACGACGTGGTGCATGAACAGCACAAACCGATACCGCTCTGGCGCGATCCGGACAAGCATCGCGCGCAGTGGGGACTCGTGGGCCACATCGTAGGTTGCGGAACGTTCGGCGGCGCATGCTCGCTCGATGCGGTCCTCGGCATTGGTGTTCTCGTCGGCGAGATCGATGTAGCGCCAAGGCAACACGGGTCGCTTCAGAATGATCTGCAACGGTTCGCCAAGCCGTTGGTCGACGAATCGGGCTCCCAGGTTGGGATGACGACTAAGCACGGCTTGGGCGGCATCGCGGAGACGACGATGGTCGAGCCGACCGGTCAGGGCGATGTCGACTTGCACCGCGTACAGGTCAGCATCATCCTCGGCGCTCGCGCTGGTGTGGAACAACAAGCCCCGCTGCAGCGGTGTCAACGGCAACACGTCAGCGACTTCGTAAGCGCGTTGCAACTTTTCGAGTTCCTCGGCGGCCACGGAGACCAGCGCAAAATCCGAGGAGGTGAATCCGCCCCCGCCGTCGCGCACGTGCGTGCAGATGCCGGCCAGGGCCTCGAACCACAACCGACTCAGCGTATCTATTTGCGCTGCATCGATTTTCGAGGGCGCCCACGTCCAGGTGGCCTGCAGCTGTGGCCCGGCGACGGCGTCCAGCGTGATGACATTGACCCCTACCGTATGGCCGAGCGGCATCGGCCATCCTGCACGTGACGCATCGGTGAATAGCGCGCCCGCGCCCGACAACTGCCAGCCTTCGCCGTCGATTGCGTAATTCTGCGACCCGCCCACGCGACCCAAGTAGTTGAATCCGATTGGCGGATCCGAGCCTGCCAGATCGACCTCTCCGTTGAGGTAGCGCAATACCCCGTAGGTATAACCGTTGGGCACGGCCCGGAGCTGCTCCTTGGCCTTCTTGACCGCAGCACCTAACGCCGCGTGGCCGTCGGCTACCTGCGGCCACAGCAACCGATCCGGCGTCAAGCACACCGGGTACTTGGTGGTAAACCAGCCCACCGTCTCCGACAAGTCGATACCGGGAACCAGGTCTTCGTGGCGGCCGTGGCCCTCCACGTCGATGGTGATCGGTGCACCGTCACCGCCCAGAAATTCCCTCCACGCCAATGCGAACGCGATCAACAAGATGTCCTGCACTCCGGTATGGAACGCCGCGGGCACTTCACCGAGCAGCCTGCGGGTGGTCTCGGCATCCAGTGACACCGTCAGGTGTGCGGCGCTGGCGTGGGTATCCACGGCAGGCTCGACGGGGGCCAGCACGCCACCGACTGCGGCGATCTCGCGCCACACCGGCAACTGATCGACGACCACATCCGAGCGGGCCCGCTCCGTCAGGATTGAAGCCCAACGACGAAATGAAGTCCCCCGCAACGCCAACTGCGCCACGCCGGTGGCACGGTATAGGCGCCAGGCCTCGTTGAGATCGTCAACCAAAATCCGCCAGGAGACGGCGTCAACGGCCAGGTGATGGACTGTCAGAACTAGCGTGGCGGTGGAGCTCACCCACAGCGCGCTGAGCATCACTCCGCCGGCGGGGTCCAGCCGCCTCCGGGCTTGCACCAACGCGTCATCGGATAACACGTCGACCGCGTGCAGCCAGGCATCGGCATCTACCGAACCCGCCGGCCGTGTCACCAGCAGCCAGTTCCCGGCGCCGTCGTCATCGACCTGTAGCCGCAGCATGGCATGCCGATTTATCAAGGCCTGCAACAGGATCACCACATCGGCTCGGCCGACGCCGACGGGAGCCTGTATCACCATGGTCTGGTTGAACTGCTCGACCGGGCCATCGACGCTATGCAACCAGCGCACGATCGGGGTGGCAACTACCTGGCCGGTGTCGTTGTCGGTGGGGGTGGTTTGGGTGGTGATGGTGGTGGCTGTTTGGGCTAGTCGGGTGACGGTTTGTTCGATGAAGATGTCGCGTGGTTTGCATAGCAGGCCGGCGGCGCGGGCGCGGGCGACTACTTGCATGGACAGGATGCTGTCGCCGCCGAGTTCGAAAAAGGAGTCGTCGATGCCGACGCGTTGGAGTCCGAGTACGTGGGCGTAGATACCGGCCAGGATTTCTTCGATGGCGTTGGTCGGGGGTCGATATCGGTGGTCGTCTTGGTATTCGGGTGCCGGTAGTGCGCGGGTGTTGAGTTTGCCGTTGACGGTCAGTGGCAGTGTGTCGAGTTTTACGACGGCTGCGGGGACCATGTAGGCGGGTAGGTGTTGGGCCAGTTGGGTGCGGATCTGGGTGGGGTTGGCGGTGCCGGTGAGGTAGCCGATGAGGCGTTTGTCGCCGGGGCGGTCTTCGCGGGCGATGACGGTGGCTTGGTGGACTCCGGGTAGGGCGGCTAGTGCGGTGGTGATTTCGCCGAGTTCGATGCGGTAGCCGCGGATTTTGACTTGGTCGTCGGCGCGTCCGAGGTAGTCCAGTTGGCCGTCGGGGCGCCAGCGGACGAGGTCTCCGGTGCGATACATCCGGGTTCCGGGTGCCCCGAAGGGGCAGGCGACAAAGCGTGATCCGGTTAAGCTGGCGCGTCGCCAATAGCCGATGCCTACTCCGGCGCCGGCGACGTACAACTCGCCGATCACCCCGCAGGGCACCGGGCGCAGCCAGCCATCGAGCACAAACAACGCCGCCCCCGACACCGGCGAACCAATCGGCGCCACTTCGCCGGCAGCACCCGGGGTCAACGGCGCACTTCCCGACGCTCGCACGGTCGTCTCGGTCGGTCCGTAGGCATTGATCATCACCCGACCCGGCGCCCAGCGATCCACAAGATCTGGCGGGCAGGGCTCACCACCAACCGCCACCACGGCCAGCGACTCCAAACCCTGTGGCGACAACATCGCCAGTGCGCGGGGAGTCGACGTGAGGACGCTGACGCTCTCCGCGATCAGCAAGGCGTGCAGGTGTTCTGGTGAACCGGCCACCGACTCAGGCACCACCGCCAGCCGCCCACCGCTCAGCAGCGCCCCCCAAATCTCCTTGACCGAGACATCGAAGCCATAGGAATGCCCCTGCGTCCATACACCTGCCGGCTGCCGCAGATGTGTGTTTTCCTGAAGCGCCTCGATCAGCTGCGTGACGTTGCGGTGGGTGATGGCAACACCTTTGGGCACTCCGGTGGTGCCCGACGTGTAGATGAAGTAGGCGATGTCATCGGGGGCCGGCGGCGGCAGTGCCGAAATGGGTTGGCCGTTAACCGTGCGTTCCGGCATGTCACCGATGTCGATGACCGGCAGGTCGAACCGGTCGAGCCGATCGGCCAGCCCGGCGGTGGTGATGGCCGCTGCCGGCGCGGCATCAGTGACCATGAACCCGATCCGCTCGTCGGGATACATCGGGTCGATCGGCAGATAGGCCGCCCCGGTCTTCAGCACCGCCACAATCGCGACGACGGCCTCAACCGAACGAGAAAACAGCAGTGCGGCGCATGCACCAGGACCCACGCCACGAGCCGCCAATACATGCGCCAACCGGTCGGCGGACTCGTCAAGTTCGCGATACGTCATCGACCGAGCCCCGCAGGTCAGCGCCACCGCATCCGGCGTTCGGGCCACCTGCGCGGCGAACAACATCGGAATCGATGCTGCGGTGGTGGCAGGCTGGGTCAGGACCACCCGGTTGCCCCACTCGTCCAGCCGTGCGTGCTCGCGCCCGCGCAGCAGATCCATCGACGAGAGCCGGCGGGTCGGGTCGCTGGTCATCGCCAGCAATATCTGCTGGAACCGGTCGATCAGCGCTTCGATGGTGTGCAGGTCGAACACGTCGGTGCGAAATTTCAGACGGAGCTCGATTTCAGGCCCCGGCACGGCCGCTAACGTCAGCGGGTAGTGAGTGGATTCGTGGCTGACGAACTCGGTGACAGTCAACTCGCGTCCACCAAACAAGGCAGCGGTGTCGATCGGGTAGTTCTCGTAGACGAAAAGGGTGTCAAACAGCCTTTCGTGACCGGTGATCCGGTGGATCTCGCTCAGTGCCAGGTGCTGGTGTTCGAGGGTGTGGTTGTGAGCGCGTTGCAGTTGACTCAGCAGGTCTGCGGTAGTGGTTGATGAGGTGACCGTCGCCCGCACCGGCACCGTGTTGGCCAACAGGCCCACGATCGATTCGGATCCGGTGACTTCGGCCGGTCGACCCGAGACGGTGGTACCGAAGGCGACGTCGTGGTGACCGGTCAGCGACATCAGCAGCTGCGCCCAGGCGCCGTTGAGCACGGTATTGACGGTGGTTTGGCATGAACGCGCCAGCGCGCCGACGGCCTGGGTGGTCTCGGCGGGCAACCGAAACGATCGCGCGCCTCGAGCGCCCAGCCCTAACCGATCCGACGGGTCTACCAGGGTCGGGGTATTGAAGCCCGCCAACACATCACGCCAAGCGGCGAGGGCGGCATCAAGATCACGATCTGCCAGGAAAGTAAAGAATGTCCGATACGACCCGGCTGAAGCGAGTGGTTGTCCGTGATAGCTGGCGAATATCTCCCTCAGCAGGACCGGCAACGACCAGCCGTCGAGCACGATGTGGTGGTTAGTCAGTACCAACCGGTGCCGATCTGGCGCGATGCGGATCAAAGCCACCCGAAACGCAGACTGGTCGCCAATGTCGCAAACGGCGGCGCGTTCGGCGGCGCACACCCGCGAGATCTGCTCATCGACGTTGAGGCCGCCGCCCAGATCGACATAGCGCCACCCCGGCACAGGATGAGCCGGGATGATCTGCACCGGCTCGTCGAACTCGTCCAAGAATCGTGCCGCCAGGTTCGGATGCCGGGCTACCACCGTGTGCACTGCTTCGCGCAGCCGGTCGGAATCAAGAGCGCCGGCTACGCCGAAATCAAGTTGCAGCGCGTACAGATCAACATGATCCTCGGCGTTCGCGCTGGTGTGGAACAACAACCCCTGCTGAAGGGGGGTGAGCGGCAAAATGTCCGCGATGTCGTAGCGCTGATCCAGCTCATCGAGCTGCTGCTGGCTCAGGTGGGAGGGCGAGACGTCGGAAGGCGTCTGGCCGATGCCCTCGTCGGTCAGGCCGGTTTCATCGGCGACGATGCCGGCTACCCGGGCCAGCCGGGCCACGGTTTGCTCGATGAAAAGATCCTTGGGTCGACATAGCACCCGGGCGGCGCGGGCCCGCGCCACGACTTGCATGGACAGGATGCTGTCGCCGCCGAGTTCGAAAAACGAGTCGTCGATGCCGACGCGTTGGAGTCCGAGTACGTGGGCGTAGATGTCGGCCAGGATCTCCTCGACGGCGTTGGTTGGGGGCCGATATCGTTGGCCGTCTTGGTATTCCGGTGCAGGCAGTGCGCGGGTGTCGAGTTTGCCGTTGACGGTCAGCGGCAGCGCGTCGAGCATCACCACCGCGGCTGGGACCATGTAGGCGGGCAGCCGCTCGGCCAGCCGGGCGCGGATGCTCGCGGGATCGGCTGTGCCGGTGGCATAACCGACCAGGCGCTTGTCGCCGGGACGGTCTTCGCGGGCGATGACGGCGGCGTGGTCGATGCCGGCCAATGCAGCCAGTGCGGTGCGTATTTCGCCGAGTTCGATGCGGTAGCCGCGGATTTTGACTTGCTCGTCGGCGCGCCCGAGGTATTCCAGTTGTCCGTCGGGGCGCCAGCGGACGAGGTCTCCGGTGCGATACATCCGTGTTCCGGGTGGGCCGAAGGGGCAGGCGACAAACCGTGACCCGGTCAAACTCCCCCGTCGCCAATACCCCATGCCCACCCCGTGGCCGGCGACATACAACTCGCCCACCACCCCGGACGGCACCGGGTGTAACCACCCATCGAGCACAAACAACGCCGTCCCCGACACCGGCGAACCGATCGGCACCGCCCTCGACCCCGCTGCCAGCGGCGAACTCAAGGTCACCCACATTGTGGTTTCGGTCGGGCCGTACTCATTGATCATCACCCGCCCGGGCGCCCAGCGGTCCACCACCTCGGCCGGGCACGCCTCACCCCCCACCAGCAGGGTCACCGACTCCAACCCCTCCGGTGCAAGTGCCCGCACCGCCGACGGGGTTTGACATAAGACGGTGACCTGTTCGCTGACCAGCAAGGCCTGGAAATCATGCGGTGAGCGGGCCACCGAGTCGGGTACCACGACCAGCCGCCCACCACTGAGCAGTGCGCCGAAGATCTCCCAACCGGAGATGTCGAAGCTATAGGAATGCCACTGCGACCAGACCTGCCCGGGCGCCGCCAAACTTGCTTGAAGAGAAACCATCAGCTGGGTGACGTTGTGGTGGGTGATCGCCACCCCTTTGGGGACTCCGGTGGTGCCTGAGGTGTAGATCAGATAGGCGATATCGTCGGGGGCCGGCGCCGGTAGTGCCGCCCCGGGTCGGGTCTCACCGGCGGGGTCCCCAGGGGCATCGACGTCTATGACCACCAGGTCACACCCGTCCAACCGCTGAGCCAGATCAGCAGTGGAGACGGCAGCGATCGGGGTGGCATCAGCGATCATGAATAGAATCCGGTCGGCCGCTAGCGCCGGGTCGATCGGCAGATACGCCGCCCCGGTCTTCAGCACCGCCACAATCGCCACAACTGCCTGGGCCGAACGCTCGAAAAGCAGCGCCACACACGTACCTGGGCCCACGCCCCGGCCGGCCAGACGGTGTGCCAACCGGTTCGTGGCTTCATCGAGTTCCCGGTAGGTCATGGAGTGGCCCTCGAAGCTCAGCGCCAACGCTTCGGGCGCGCGGTGCACCTGTTCGGCGAAGAGCACCGGGATCGACACCGGAGGGGGGGCCGATACGGTGAACACCGCCCGGTTGCCCCACTGATCGAGCCGGGCGTGCTCAGCCTCATCGAGCACATCGATCGACGAGAGCCGCCGGGTCGGGTCCGCGGTGAAGGCCAGCACCACCCGCTCCACCCGCTCGATGACTGTCTCGATGCTGGCCGCGTCGTACACATCGGTACGAAACTCCACTATCCCGCAGATCCCGGCAGGCTCACCAGCCGGACCCCAACGCTCCCCCAGCGAAAACGCCAAATCCATTCGGGCGGTGCGGGTATCCACCGGCATCGCGGTGACTTGCAGATCGCCCAGCGTCAGCCCGGCGGCTGGATCGTTGTCTTGTCCGGGCAGGTTTTGCCAGGCCAACATCACCTGGACCAGTGGCTGGTGGGTCAGCGATCGGGTGGGGTTGAGTCGCTCCACGAGCACCTCGAAGGGCACGTCTTGATGTTCGTAGGCGGCCAGGCTGCGCTGTTGGACCTGGGCCAACAGCTCGGCCACGCTCGGATCCCCGGCCACATCGACTCGCAACACCAACGTGTTGACGAAAAACCCCACCAGCTCATCGAGTGCGGGATCACGACGTCCGGCAATCGAAAACCCCACCGCCACATCAGTACTGGCGCTGATCTTGGCCAGCACCACCGCCAGAGCCGCCTGCAGCACCATGAAGCTGGTCGCGTTGTACTGCCGGGCGACCGCACGCACCCGCTGCTGCAACTCCGCCGACCACGCCACTTCCACCAGTGCGCCGCGGTAGTCGGCCGCCAGCGGATAGGGCCGATCGGTGGGAAGATCCAGGCGCTCGGGCATCCCGGCCAGAGCCTGCTCCCAAAAAGCCAGCTGGGCAGCGATCGCACCCGCGGGATCCCCAAGCTCGCCGAGATGTTCACGCTGCCACAACGTGTAATCGACATACTGCACCGCCAACGGCGCCCAGCCCGGAGACCGCCCCGCGCAACGGGCGCGATACGCCTCACCCACATCCCGAAACATCGGGGTCAGCGACCAGCCGTCTGCGGCGATATGGTGCATCGTGAGAACCAGCACATGCTCCTGGTCGGCAACTGTGAAAAGTCTTGCGCGGAATGGGATCTCGGCGGCCAGATCGAATGCATACCGCACGTCCGCTCCCACGGCATCGCCGAGTTGAGTCGCAGACCATCCGGCCGCATCGATCACGTCCCAGCTGAAATCTGCCTGTTCGGCGGCAATGACACGCTGTTGGGGCACCCCATCGACAGCCGGAAAAACCGTGCGCAAACTTTCGTGACGGTTGACCACGTCGCCCAGCGCCGCGCCCAGCGCCCCGACATCTAACTGTCCACGTAACCGCAACGCCAGCGGAATGTTGTAGACCGGTGAGGGTCCGTCGAATTGATCGAGGAACCACAGCCGGTTCTGTGCAAACGACAACGGGATTGATGCAGGCCGTTGCCGGGCCGTCAACGCGACGCCCGCGCGGTCCCCGGCATGCGTACTCATCCATTCGGCCAACCCGGCAACGGTGGGCGTGTCGAACACCGCCCGGATCGGCACCTCGACTCCCAGTTCGGCTCGGACTCGGGCCACCAGGCGCGTGGCAGACAGTGAATGGCCGCCCAGGTCGAAAAAGCCGTCATCAACGCCGACTCGAGCCACGCCGAGGATCTCGCCGAACAACGCGGCCAGCACTCGCTCGCGTTGGTCACTTGGCGACCGGTAGGCGACGGAGCTGAGGAATTCCGGGGCCGGCAGTGCGCGGCGATCGAGTTTGCCGTTGACCGTCAACGGCATTGACTGCATCACCGTGATCGCTGCCGGGACCATGAATTCGGGCAATCGGGCGGCGACGAAACGGCGCAGCTCGGCTACGCGTTCGATCACCGACGGATCGTTGGCGTAGCCGGCCGAAGAACTTGTGGCGGTGGTGGGCATGTAGAGGTCTGAAAGCGTCGGGTGCGGGCCATCCAGCGAGTCGGTGGGTCGGGTGAAGAGCACGTCGACCAAACCAGGGATCGATGACCAGGTCACCGCCGTGGCGTATCCGAGTTCATCCCCGAGCCGGTGACACTCATGTGGCAACACCGCGTCCGGCGCTGGTGTGTCGGCACGCAACTGGCTGATCGGCACCCGGTCACCGGCCTGCGAAAGTGCTTGCGCCAGAGCCACGTCAGGCCCTATCCCGGCGTGTGGCACCGCCGTGACGCGCAGCTCCGGCAGCTGCTGAGACTGCAAGTAATCGCCCAGCACGGTCAGGCTTGCGAACCGATGCCACGGCTCTGAGGGCAGGTTTGCCAGGGACCGTACGGCTACCGGCGTCTTCCGTAGCACCACGTCGTAGCGGTAACCGCTGAGCTCGTTGACGGCACGCATCCGTTTGAGTTGCAGGTCGACCGCGGCGATCTCGGCAAGGCGCTGGGGCAATGTCGTAAAGAACTCCGGCGCGAGCAGCAGCTCCTGCTCGGCGAGCATTTCCCGGCGTACCCGTTCCCGTGTCACAGCGGCGGTGTCGTCCATCGCGGTGGGTCCCGCGCACAGCACTCCGGTGGTGAACGCGGCCAACAACGACAGGTTCCGCACGTCGCCGATGAATAACGCTCCGCCAGGCGCCAGCACGCGCATCGCCAGGCCCAAGACGTCGAGCAGATAACCCACGCTCGGGAAGTACTGGATCACCGAGTTGAGCACGACGACGTCGAAATGCCCCGCGGGTAACCCATCTGCGATGTGAGCCGACTGCACTCGTAGCCGCACCCGCTCACCCCAGAGCTGCGATGCCACCGCCGCTCGAAGGGTCTCGATGGTGGGCGCCGAAAAATCAGTCCCCCAGTACTCGGCACATCCCGGGGCCAACTGGGCAAGCAATAACCCCGATCCGATCCCGATCTCCAACACCCGCGCCGGACGCAGCTCCTGGATCCGATCCACCGCGGCGGCCCGCCACTCCCGCATCTGATCCACCGGGATCGGCGCCCCGGTGTAGCTGCTGTTCCAGCCCGCGAAATCCTCCCCTACCAATGCCGGAACGTCGGCGCCGACCATCGCGCTCGAATACAAGTCGTCGTACACGCCTTGCCACTGCTCTACGAGCCGCGTTTCTCGCTCCGCTTCCCGGACCAGTACCGCATCCTGGTCCAGTACCACATAAGCCGCCAGCAGCTTGTCACCAACCGGCGCAACGGCATTCGTCTCAGCTCCTGGGTCATGCGCGACCGCCGCCGCATACGACACCGCGGGATGTGCTGCCAGGACTGCTTCGATCTCGCCGAGTTCGATGCGGTAGCCGCGAATCTTGACTTGCTGGTCGGCGCGTCCGAGATATTCGAGTTGGCCGTCGGTGCGCCAGCGGACGAGGTCTCCGGTGCGGTACATCCGTGTTCCGGGTGGGCCGAACGGGCAGGCCACAAACCGTGATGCGCTCAGGCTGTTACGCCGCCAGTAGCCCAGGCCTATTCCGGCGCCGGATATATAGAGTTCGCCGATGACTCCGGGGGGTACCGGACGCAGCCAGCCATCGAGTGCGAAGAAGGCGAGATTGGCCAGGGGCACTCCGATGGGGCTGGTGGGGTTGTCGGCGTCGTGTTGAGTGATCTCACGGAACGAGGCGTGCACGGTTGTCTCGGTGGTGCCGTACATGTTGATCAGCCGTGGTGCTGCCGGGTGGTTGTGTAGCCAGGTTCGAAGGCGTTGTGGTTCAAGGGCTTCGCCGGCGAAGACTACGGTGTGCAGAGTGAGCTGGTGTTGCGGTTCGGGCGCGTCGACGGTTTGCAGTGCGTAGAAAGCCGAGGGGGTTTGGCTTAAGACGGTGACATGTTCGGCGGCTAGTAAGGCGTGGAAGTCTGGTGGTGAGGCGATCACCGATTGGGGTATGACGACGAGTCGTCCGCCACCGAGCAGGGCGCCAAAGATTTCGAACACCGAGACGTCGAACGCGTAGGAGTGCCATTGCGACCACACCCCGGCGGGTGGCAGCTCGGCGTTCAAGGAGTCCAGCAGTTGAGTGACGTTGTGGTGGGTGATGGCAACGCCTTTGGGCACTCCGGTGGTTCCCGAGGTGTAGATGAAGTAGGCGATGTCGCCGGGATCCGGTGGCGGTGGCGGTGTATCGGGTTGGGTGTTGATAGTGGGCTCTGCGACGTCGATGACGTGCAGGTCGAATCCGCTGATGCGGTGGGCCAGGTCGGTGGTGGTGATTGCGGCGACCGGTGCGGCGTCGGTAAGCATGAATTCGATGCGGGCCGCGGGGAGGGTGGGGTCGACGGGCAGGTAGGCCGCCCCGGTTTTGAGCACGGCCAGGATGGCCACAATGGCATCGGCGGATCGAGGTATCAGCAGCGCTACGCAGCGGCCGGGGCCCGCATCGTAGCGGGCTATCAAATGTGCCAATCGGTTGCTCGCCGCGTCGAGTTCCCGGTAGGTCATCGAGTGGCCTTGGAAGGTCAGCGCTTTGGCCTCAGGGGTGCGGGCTGCTTGTGCGGCGAAGAGCACCGGAATTGACGCCGGGGCGGTTGCGGGTTGGGTCAACACCGCCTGATTGCCCCACTGATCGAGGCGGGTGTGTTCAGCGTCGTCGAGCAGATCGATCGATGACAGCCGCCGGGTCGGATCGGCGGTCATGGCCGCCAACACATGCCGCCAGCGCTTGATGAGCGTCTCGATGCTGGCCGCGTCGAACACATCGGTACGAAATTCCACTGTCCCGCCGATCCCGGCGGGCTCACCAGCCTGCGTCCAACGCTCGCCCAGAACCAGAAGCAGATCCATTCGGGCGGTTCGGGTGTCCAGCTGTACTGAAGTCACCTGCAGATCGGCCAACGGCAGCCCGGCGGGATCACTACCCTGCCCCGGGAAATTCGCCCAGGTGAACATCACCTGGATCAGTGGCTGGTGGGTCAGCGATCGGGTGGGGTTGAGTCGTTCGACGAGCACCTCGAAGGGCACGTCTTGATGTTCGTAGGCGGCCAGGCTGCGCTGTTGGACCTGGGCCAACAGCTCGGCCACGCTGGGATCCCCGCCCACATCGACGCGCAACACCAACGTGTTGACGAAAAAACCCACCAGCTCATCGAGTGCCGGATCACGACGTCCGGCAATCGAAAACCCTACCGCCACATCGGTACTGGCGCTGATCTTGGCCAGCACCACGGCCAGAGCCGCCTGCAGCACCATGAAGCTGGTGGCGTTGTACTGCCGGGCGACCCCACGTACCCGTTGCTGCAGCTCGGCTGACCACGCCACTTCCACCAGTGCGCCGCGGTAGTCGGCCGCCAGCGGATAGGGCCGATCGGTGGGAAGTGCCAGGCGTTCGGGCATCCCGGCCAGAGTCTGCTCCCAAAAAGCCAGCTGCGCGGCGATCGCGCTCGCGGGATCGCCAAGCTCGCCGAGATGTTCACGCTGCCACAACGTGTAATCGACATACTGCACCGCCAACGGCGCCCAGCCCGGCGACCGCCCCGCGCAACGGGCGCGATACGCCTCACCCACATCACGAAACATCGGAGTCAGCGACCAGCCGTCAAAGGCGATGTGGTGCAAGACAATTACCAGCACATACTGCTCGGGTCCCACCGAAAAGATCTGTGCACGAATCGGAACTTCAACCGACAAATCAAACCGGTACCCAGCCAGCGCCGCCAACTCATCGGCCAGATCCTGCTGCAGCACCGACACCACCGCGGCGCCTCCGCGCAGCCACATTCCCGCCCGCGCCGACATCACCTCCTGCAAAGGAACTCCGCCGGTGTCTGGAAATACCGTGCGCAACGATTCATGACGGGCAATGACGTCATCGAGGGCTGCGGCCAGCGCCGCGACATCCAGCGCCCCACTGATCCAAAAAGCGATCGGCGTGTTGTACACCGGTGAGGGTCCATGTAATTGACGCAGGAACCAGAGCCGGCGCTGAGCAAACGACAACGGAACCACACCGGGGCGAACCCTGGGCGCCAACACGACGCGTCGGCCGTCAACCCCAGCGACATGCTGTGCTAACTGGCGAATCGCTGGTGCATCGAACAGGTGGCGGATCGTGAGGTGCGCATCGAGTGATTCCTGCGCCGCGTCAATGACCCGCATGGCCTGCAGGGAGTCTCCGCCGAGGTCGAAGAAGGAGTCGTCGATGCCGACGCGTTCTAGTCCGAGGATTTGGGCGTAGATGTCGCAGAGGATTTCTTCGGTGGGGGTGGTTGGGGGGTGGTGGTGGTCGTGGTCGTGGTAGTCGGGTGGGGGTAGGGCGCGGGTGTCGAGTTTGCCGTTGGGGGTGAGGGGCAAGGTGTCGAGGGTGACGATTGCGGCGGGGATCATGTAGGGCGGGAGTTGTTGGGTCAGTGCGGTTCGTACCGCGGCGGGGTCGGCTGTGCCGGTGAGGTAGCCGACCAGTCGTTTGTCGCCGGGGCGGTCTTGGCGGGCGATGACGACAGCGTGGTCGACTCCGTCCAATGCAGCCAGTGCGGTGCGTATTTCGCCGAGTTCGATGCGGTAGCCCCGGATTTTGACTTGGTCGTCGGCGCGTCCGCGGTAGTGCAGTTGTCCGTCGGGGCTCCAGCAGACCAGGTCTCCGGTGCGATACATGCGGGTGCCGGGGGCGCCGAATGGGCAGGCCACAAACCGTGATCCGGTCAGCCCCGGGCGTCGCCAATAGCCCACGCCCACACCGTGACCCGCGACGTACAGCTCTCCCACCACGTCAGGTGGCACCGGCTGCAAAAGTTCATCAAGCACAAACAACGCCGCCCCGGGCACCGGCGAGCCGATCGGCACGACCGTGGCGTCTGCGCTCAGTGGTGCGCTGATGGAGGCATAGATCGTGGTTTCGGTGGGCCCATAGCCGTTGATCACCACCCGCCCGGTCGCCCAGCGCTTTACGAGTTCGGGCGGACAAGGTTCAGCGGCGAGCACCAGCACCGCAACGGCTTCTAGGCCGTGTGGGGATAACATCGCCGCCGCGGAGGGGGTTTGACTTAGGACGCTGACCTGTTCGGCGATCAGCAGGGCGCCGAAGTCTGTCGGTGACTGGGCCACCTGTTCGGGCACCACCACCAGTCGTCCGCCGTGCAGCAGCGCGCCCCAGATCTCCCAGACCGAGTAGTCGAAGGCGTAGGAGTGACACTGCGTCCACACTTGGCCGGCAAGCTCGAAACCGGCATCGAGCGCGTCGAACAACCGGGTGACGTTGCGGTGGGTGACCGCCACCCCCTTGGGCACACCGGTGGTTCCCGAGGTGTAGATGATGTGGGCGATATCGTCGGGGGCCGGTGGCTCTAATGCGGTGTCGAGTTGATGGTCAATGGCGGGATCCGCGACGTCGATCACCCGCAGATCCAACCCCGCAAAGCGCTCGGCCAGATCCGCGGTGGTGATCACGGCGATCGGTGCGGCATCGCCAATCATGAACTCCAGTCGCGCCGCCGGCACCGCGGGGTCGATCGGCAAATACGCGGCCCCCGTCTTGAGCACCGCCAGGATTGCCACGACCGCCTCGGCGCAGCGGGAAAACAGCACGGCCACACAGCCACCCGGGCCCGCCCCATGAGCCCTCAACAAGTGCGCCAACCGGTTAGCGGCCTGCTCAACCTCCCGGTAAGTCATCGACCGGCCCGCACAACTCAACGCCACCACATCCGGGATGCGCGCCACCTGAGCCACCCACAACACCGGAACCGACGCCGAGGTTGCGGGCTCGGTCAACACTTCCCGATTATCCCAAACACCCAGCTTTCCCCGCTGAACAGGCAGCGCCTGGTCATCTAGATCCATCTGACTCCCCGAACCCGGCTGGCTCACCTGGCTAAACGATCTGCACGCTTACCTAGGCGAGTCTCTCGCGCAGGCTCCTTGGGCGGATGTCGGTCCAGTTCTGGTCGATGAAGTCCAGGCACGCCTGTCGGCCGGCCTCGCCGTGAACCACGCTCCAGCCGGTTGGGACGTCGGCGAATGATGGCCACAGGCTGTGCTGTTCCTGGTCATTGACAAGCACGAGGAAGTTGCCATTATCATCGTCGAAAGGGTTGGTACTCAAGGGTTCTCCCGATTAGTTGTCGGCCATCCGCCACTAGAAAAGCGTCGAGTTGCCCCCATTTAAGCTACTTACTATCAGATTGTGGGAACGTCCCGAGCCCGAATGCGCGATGTCACGCACCGAGGTGCTCTCACCTGGGACGGGTGATGTTGGTGCAACTGGTGGTGCAGCCCGGCGTCGAATGGCGGTGTGACGCGCCTACCGAGCGCGGCTAACCAGGGTGTTCTCCAAAAACAAAAACTCGATTCCGGTGCCGAGGAACGTCTCCATGGCCTCTGCCGGGGTATTAACGATCGGTTGTCCCTTGACGTTAAAGCTTGTGTTGAGAACCATCTCTCGACCCGTGGCCCGGCCGACCGCGCCGAGCAATGTGTGAAACGACGCGTTGTCGTTCTTGTTGACGGTCTGTACCCGAGCCGACCCGTTGACGTGTGTCACCGCCGGCAGCTGAGCGCGATGTTCTTCTCGGATATCCACGGTGATGATCATGTACGCGAGTTCGGTCATCGGCGGGACCTCGAACCAGCGATGCACTTGCTCGATCGTCACCGCAGGAGCGAACGGCCGAAACGCTTCTCGCATCTTGACCATCGAGTTGATACGGTCACGCATCGCCGGGTGTCCGGGATCCGCCAGGATGCTGCGGTGTCCCAGGGCACGCGGGCCGAACTCCATCCGACCCCGGTACCACGCGAGGACGCGACCTCCTCGGATCAACTCGGCGGCCCGCTCGCACGCTGCCTCCAGTCCATCGAACCGCTCTACCTCGATCCGGTCCCCCATCTCCGAGATCGCTGACTCGATTGCGTTGTGAGAAGGGGCGGGACCGAGAAACGGGACCGGAAACCGTCGATTCGGAAGGTCCGCGTCGTGCAGCGAGGCCCGGTAGAGAGCTGCCCCAAGCGCCGACCCGTCGTCGCCGGCGGCCGGCTGAATATAGATGTCATCAAAGAGGCCGGATCGAAGCAGCTTTCCGTTGGATGTGCAATTCAGCGCGACACCACCGGCCATCGCCAGTTTGCGTAAGCCAGTTTGCCGGCCGAAGTGGCCGCAGAGATGTTCCATAGCCCGGTCGAGACCGGCTTGTAAGGCTGCGGCGACGTCCCGATGGTCGTCGGTAATCGGGTCGTCCGGCATCCGCGGCGGACCCAGATGCTCGGTGAGATGGCGACGGGTAGCCAGCTGGTTCTCCCGCTCTTCGCGCGTCTGGTTCAGAGCGAGCGGGGGAATGCGGATGGAACCGTTCGGGCGGAGGTCAATTGCCTGTTCAAAGAATGCTTGGAACCGTTCCGGATCGCCGTACGGTGCTAGTCCCATGATTTTGTATTCGTCGGCGCCGAAATTGAAGCCGAGGTGGAGCGTCACGAGTGAATACAAGATCCCGATCGAGTGGGCGGCCGAGATCTCGTGAAGCTTCTCTAACCGTCCCGCGCTCGCTCGATAGACGGTCGCGCTGACGACCTCACCCATTCCGTCGATGACGACGACCAAGCATTCGTCGAACCCGGACGTGAAGTACGCACTCGCCGCATGAGCCAGGTGATGGCCGACGTGATGGACGCGGTCCGCGGGAAAGCCCTTCAGATCTCGCTCCGCGAGACGCAGAAGTGCTTCGCGGGAATAGACTTCGCGGTACAGCTCCGAGGCAACCGGGTCGAGCGAGAAGAGTTGTTGGAAGGGTTCGTAGTCAAACCCGTGCGCTAATTCATCGACGTCCTCGAGCGCAAGACCGGCTTCCGAGAGGCAGTACTCGATTGCCCGGCGCGGGAACCGCGCACTTTGCTTTTCCCGATTGAACCGCTCTTCTGCCGCAGCGGCCACGACCCGGCCATCGACCACTAGGGCGGCCGCAGCATCGTGACCCTGCGAGATCCGATACTCGCGTTCGTCGAGCGAGGGCCAGTGAGCCCGCTTGAACGGCATCGAATTCTCAAAGCCGCTGATTCCCAAGATATTCATGCCACGTATTCCTGCGAGTCGCGCCGCGTCTACTGGAACTGAGTTGGTCGTCCGATCCATGGTGCCGGGTCGTCATTCTGGGCCAACACACGCTCGTGCGCCAATAGACTACGGATGATCCGAGGTCCTTGGCGGCGGATCCGTCGGCAGACGGCGGTTTTCATCATCCCTATGCGGCTCCTGGCGTCCTTGCTCGATTGCCCGGCGACCGGCCGGCCGGCGACCTATCTTGAGCGAAGGGCCGACAGGACAGTCAACGAGTGGTGCGTCGACATCCGCGAATCCTGGTCTTTCTTAGAGTATTTCAGCAGCAGATTGCCTCTCTGGCGCTGGCGTCGAGGGTCAAGCAGGCCTTACCGTAAACATTCGTTGTGATTGGCGGCGCCAACGTCGAAGGCGTCATGGGCCTGGAAGCTGTGCGCCAGTTCAGCTTTCTCGACGCTGCGAAGTGCTTCTCGCCTGCCACAGGGCGCACGGCGTAACCCACCTTGAGGCAATCGGTGGCCAGCACGGCGGGGCAGACACCCCACCCGGCGTGCTGGCCGAGCTCGTCGATGCCGGTCTGATGGTGACCGAAGATGGTCACTATCTGACGCTCACGGGTGCCGCTGGAAACCTATTAAGCGCCGGAGCACGTGATGGAGAAATGTCAGGCGATGCTCGACGATTTTCGTAGCCAAACCAAAGATCAGTTGACGGAGGCACAGTAACCGAGATCTTTTGAGCGGCAAGCGGATCAATTGAGACTCGCGTCACCGCGGGAAAGACGAAGGCGTCGACATGGCCGACGGTTGGCCGACGGTGGCAGGCACGCTCTCGTCCCTCGCGACTTGTCGCAGCGGCGCCCAGTTGGCGTCAAGTGGATCGGGAGACAGGAAGCTCTTGAGGTTCTCCCCAACGTCATCGGCGGCGAACACGTCGGCGAAGTCCTCCAACGGGCGAACCTCGCCGAAAAGGTCGGCGACGTCGTGGCGACACAGGAAGTCAAGGGATTCGGCGAACGTCCCGTACGACACCGCCTCGAAAATCACTTCCTTGCGCACGGCCGCTGCGAGGTCGATTGCCACGGGGCCGGGCGGTCGACTCTTGAGCACGACGCGACCGCCGGGACGCAAGATCTGGATGATTTCGTCGAACGCCGGCGCGATGGGTTGGGTCTCGATGACGAAGTCGTAAGCATCCGTTTCCAGCGGCACCGACGGATCCATTCGGCGCGTTTCGACGGCCGAAAAGCCCGCCGTCCACAACACCCGCTTGGTCAGCTCGGCGATCCGGTTATCGCCATAAACCAGGCCGCGCTGCCCAGGCTGGATGCCTGCCTTCAGAACGGCAAGCGAGGCGCACACCGGTTCCGTGTACGCGCCTTCCCGAAAGGACAGCGTCTCCGGCAGGTGGTGCACGACCTGAGCCGGCACGGCGATGTACTCGGCGAAGGCACCGTGCCTGCCAACTCCGAGAAATTGGTGGTGCGGGCAGCATTCCGGCATGCCGCCGGTGCATCGGACGCACGCTCCACACGGGACCGCGGGCATCACGACTACCCGGTCTCCGACGGCAAACCCGTGATCGCCCCGCCCGTCGGCGGCGACCACACCGGCAAACTCGTGGCCGAGAATCACGGGATCAGCGGATGACAGCTTGCCCTGAGCGACGAAAACGTCGGTGCGGCACACGCCCGCCAGCTCGACCCGGATGAGGATCTCTCCCGATCGCGGCTCAGGCACCGGCACCTGGCACCTCTGCACGGAACGCCCTTGCTTGACCACCGCCCACATCTCCGCCACCCTGCGCATTCCTTCCCGAGTGAAACGCCTGCTACGGGCATCGACGGTCTGAGGTGGGCGCGCTCCGCCGAACGGCGCCTCTGGTCGGGCGTAGTTTACCCCCGCGTTTGCCCAGAGGCGCGCGCTACGAGAAATGTCGGAGACGTGAAATATTTCTGCAAGCGACCGCCGACAACTCCCGCGACTGGCACAATGTGCTGATCGCCGACGACGTCGCCATCGCTTGCTGATCGCTGACGAATTCGTAAACTGGCTCTTGCCGCAAGATGTCAACGACCAATAAGTGAAGGCGAGAAAGTTTGCCGAGTACGCGCGGACACGGACCCAGGAGGTTACGGTGCGTCTCCGCGAAGTTTCGCGAAGGCTTCGAGCAGCGCGTCTCTGCCTACGACTACCGTCGCTCCGCGCACGTCCCGCCTGATTTCGCTGAGGAGTTGCTGCCGGCGGATGCGGCTGGACCCGATGTCCTGAGCGACGAGCAGGCTCGTGCCGACGCGACCTCGTACCCGTCTCCGGCGGCGGACGAAATCGAACGGTTCGACGACTTCGTCCGACACCGCAAACGTATTCGCCGCTTTCCTTTGATTCTGCAGAACGATTCCACCGAGTCCGGTGCCACGTCTCTGGCGATGATCTGCAGGTACTACGGCCGCAAGGTGTCGTTGGCGCACGTGCGGGAGGTCGTTCACACCTCAGTCGACGGCACCAGCCTGTCGGGCATCAGCCAAGGTGCGGAGGCACTCGGGTTCAAGGTGTCCGCGGCAAAGGTATCCGAGGATCGACTGGACTCGATGCCGCTGCCGGCGATGATGCATTTGACGAATAACCACTGGGTCGTCCTCTTTCACATTGATGCGCGGCACGCGTGGGTGGTGGACCCGGCGCGCGGCCGTCGCCGGTTGGAGCGAGCCGAACTAGAGGCGAATTGGTCGGGCTACGCGGCCTTGCTGGAGCCCACCGAAGCCCTGATGGAGGTCCCCGAGCAGCATTCGCCGGTCAGCTGGTATATCCGATTCTTCAAGCCCTACCGGCGCACGCTGCTCGTGGCGTTAGCGCTGGCGTTCCTATCGGCCGCCGGCTCGATGCTCATTCCCATACTGAGCAAGGTCATCGTCGACAAGGTGATCCACCTGCACGAGGTCAGCCTGCTCACCGTGCTGGTGCTGGTCATGTTCGGCGCGCTGTCCTTATCCGTCGTGGTCACGATTGTTCAGAGGCTGATGATCAGCCGCATCGCGGTGCGTGTGGACCGGGATTCGCTGAACACCCTTTCCCAGGTGTTGCTCGCACTGCCGATGGCCTACTTCCGGGCCCGGCGCATCGGCGACATCGGGCGGCGGCTCAGCGGCTTGCAGCTGGTGCGCGAGATCTCGATCAACCGGGCCGTAGCGTGCATCTCCGCCATCACTCAAGTTGTGGTCGCGGTCGCCGTCATGTGCGCATTCAGTTGGCGTCTGACGCTCGTGTACCTGCTCAGCGCCCTTCCGCTGTACGGAATATTAATGTGGTATGCGCAGGCTCGCCTGCTCCCGAGTTACGAAGGCCTCGAGGAATGCTGGGGCAAATACCAGTCCCGGCAGATCGACTCGATCAGAGGTATCGAGACCGTAAAGGCCATGGGTGCCGAGGAATCGCTGCGCCGGACAATGCTCAGCGAGTTCGACGATCTTTCCGACAAGATCTACCGGGCCGATGTCGTGCTCATGCTGTACAACGGCGCAGTCCAACTGATCGCGTTTTTGTCGCTCGCTCTTTTTTTGTGGCTCGGCGCACTGCAGGTATTACACCAACACCTCACCGTCGGAGGGTTGATCTCCTTCAACGCTTTGGTGCTGCTCAGCAATCAGCCCCTGGTGACGGTCGTTTTGTCGTGGGACATGCTGCAGCAGATGGTGGTTCTACTCGGTCGCCTCAACGATGTGCTCGAGCGGACGCCCGAGCAGGGTGCGGATCATTCGGCTTTGGCGCCGGTGAAATACATTTCAGGCCATATTCAGTTCCAGGACTTGAGTCTCCAGTATCCCGGGCCGGCTCAAACAAGAGTGCTCGACGCGATCGACTTCGAGGTGCGGCCCGGCTCCAGGGTTGGCATCGTCGGCCGGAGTGGGTCGGGCAAAACCACACTCGTCAAGTGCCTGTGCGGACTGCTCGAACCGACCGGGGGAACAATCCTCTACGACGGTCAGGAGTTGACCAGCCTGAACCTGCGCGACCTCCGTCGCCACATCGGTGTCGTGCTGCAAGAGAATCACATGTTCGACGCGACGATCGCGGAGAACATCGCTTTTGGCACCGAGCAGCCTGATCCCGAGCGGGTGGTATGGGCGGCGCGCGCGGCCAACGCCGCGGAGTTCGTCGAGCGCCTGCCATTGGGTTACCGAACCCGCATCGGCGAATCCGGCCTTTTGCTGTCCGGCGGACAGCGTCAACGGATCGCGATCGCGCGGGCGGTCTATCACCGTCCTCCGGTGCTGGTCTTCGACGAAGCCACCAGCGCGCTCGACACGGAATCAGAGCGGGCGGTGCAACAGAATCTCGATCAGCTGCTCCAGGGACGCACCTCGTTTGTGATCGCACATCGGCTCAGTACGGTGCGTGACGCCGACGTGATCCTGGTGCTCGAGCAGGGCCGACTCGTCGAGCGTGGCACACATGACGAGTTGATGGCGCGCCAGGGCTTGTACTACTACCTGTGTAGCCAGCAACTCGGCACGTGAGCCGGCCACCCATGGAGGCGTTCCGAATGCATCGACAGCACCCCGGATTGGTGACGATAATGCCAGCACCGACGCCGGCGACGTAGAGTAACCTAACTTTGCCGCGCCCGCTGTAATGGGCCTGAGCTTTGGCCCGACTTAATAGGAGTCGACATGTCCGAGCAAACGGTTGATTCCGGGCACGATCGAATTGCATTCATCAGCGCACAAGTACGACAACACTTTTCATCGAATGATGACGAAATCCGGGCAGCCGCACTCGTCGAAGCCGGTTTACGGACCGGATGTAACCTGCCAGTAAAGCCACCCGATCCGCTTCAACAGCCCTTGACGTTCTACCCCGGACTGGACGCCCGCGCCTGGCACGATCCATCGCAATTCGATTGGGTACCGGCCCTTGAGGCAGAAGCCCCAAGAATTGCGGCCGAGATGTCGGATCTCTTCGCGCGTAACGTCTTCGCAGACGTCTATAACGAGCGTGATCGCTTGCTGGCGAATTCGGGATCCTGGACCTCGCATCGCCTATATGTCGAAGGCGCCCGAAACGAGGATGCATGGGCTTTGGCGCCGGTCACCACGGCTGCCATATCCCGGATACCAGACGTCGACAGCGCAGGGCTGGTTTCTTGTGCCGCCGTTACTGGCGGGACGCACATCACGCCGCATTGTGGTCCAAACAACGCTCGGCTGCGGTGCCACCTCGGATTGAAGGTTCCTCCCGGGTGTTCCATTCGAGTGGGGCGAGAGACCCGAACCTGGGTTGAGAACAAAGTGATCATCTTCGATGATTCGTTTGAACATGAAATTTGGCACGAAGGTACCGGAACGCGGTTGGTACTGATCTTCGATGTTTGGCATCCCGATCTCTCGGATGCCGACAGGCGGGCGATCATGCTTGGCAGGCGTCTTTTGTACCACCCGTAAGTTGGCGTCGACGCACGAAGTTGAAAATCATCAACCCGAAATACGTTGCAGTGCAACTGTAGTCGCGTCGAAAGCCCGGCCATGGCCGCCTCGTGCTGATCGTGATTTGGCGCTGGGTCTTAACGCGCCTGTGCGCCCACGGCCCTGGCGGCCGCGTGCGCTCCGGCGCGGCGGCCGAAGAACGACCCCTCGCCGAGCTGTGTGCCGCTGGCGTACCCCTTGCCGTCCTGAGCGATGTTGGATGCGCACGCACCCACCGCATACAGCCCCGCGATGACGCTATCGTCGGCGCGTTGCACCTCGCCGTCGACGGTAGACCGTCAGGCCGCCCATGGTGAATCCGGAGTACATCGCCCGCCCGAGTGACAGATCGAACACCGCCCACGGCCCATTATCTTGCGGCGCAACGAATTCCGGCTGCTTGTGAAAGTCCGGATCCTCACCATTGGCGGCGAACTCGTTGTAGCGCTTCAAGCGTTGCCGCGACGTTGCCCGCAGGGTATGTCCGAGCGCGGTCTCCAATTCGGCGATCGTCTCGTAGCCGTCGAGGAACCGGATCAACGGCATCGCGGGCATCTCGGTGTGTGCTTCGTCGACGATCAGGTAGGCGGTCTGCTCCGGCTGCTCCAACACGAACGCCGACGTGCGCGAGTGGTAGGAGTCCTCGGCGACGAAGCGCTTACCCTCCTTGTTGACGATCACGCCGGTCAGCAGGACTTCCGGCGGATAGGCCGCCGCGGTGATGAACATCTCGTTCATGTTCTCGGCGGCGCCGCCCGCCGAAACTCCCATCCGCATGCCGAGTCCGTCGTCGTTGGGGTTACCCAGGATGTAGGGCGCCACCAGGCCATGGTGTTTGGTGCGCCGCGGCTGGCCCAGCGCGGGAGTGTGCTCGGCGACCATCTCCGGGTTCATCGCGAAACCGCCGGCGGCGATGATGACCGCTTTGGCCTTGACCGCACCGGTTTCGGTGAAGTGTTTCCAGGCGACGCCGACCACCGCACCGTCGTCGTCGAGGACCAGATTGGTTGCCCCGGTCTCGTACCGGATCTGCACCCCCAGGTCGTCGGCGCGTTTGACCAGCAGGTCGATCACCATGGCCGCGCCGCCCAGCTCGCCGGGCACCGGCACGGAGTGCCCGCGCGGCGCGGGTTTGGCCTGCTCGCAGAACGGCCAGACCTTTTCGTTGCCGGTGTAGCTCAAGCCCTCGGTACCCGGCGGAACGACCACCTTGCCCGGGAAGTAGCTGCGTTCGAACTGAAAACCCAAGTCCTCCAGCCAGTTGAAGTGCTCGACGCTGCCGTCGCAGTAGGCGCGGATCTTCGCGTGATCGGGTTCGCGTGACACCGCGACCAGATACTTGTACATCTCCTCGGGCGAATCGGGATGCCCGGTCGCCTGCTGGACCGCGGTGCCGCCGCCGAGATAGAAGTGCCCACCGGCAAGCGAGGTGGTGCCGCCGGCCGCGGCCGCGCGCTCCAACACGAGTACCCGCGCGCCGGCGGCGGCCGCGCTGACCGCCGCGCAGCCGCCCCCGATGCCGAAGCCGATCACAACGACGTCCACGTCGTCCGACCACGACGACACGGCGTCAGCGCTGAAAGTTGCTGGTATGTCGGTGCTCATTGGCGCCGCTCCTCCCCCCATACCCCACATCGCTCTCTCTCTGCATCGTCCCCCCCTCACCGCTGCTCCTGCTTGATGTAGTCGAAGAACTGTCGCATCTCGGCTGAGAAGTGCGCGATCTCCACGAACGGAACCCCGGACTGCGGGGCGGACAGATAGGCGAACCGCAAGCCACCGGGCATCACGCCCTGCTGAGCCACGGCCGCACCATGTTCGGCGGCTGATTCAGCGTGGCATCGAAGTTCTCGAGGCTGTCGGCCTCGACGCAGATGTGATGCAGACCCGGCCCGCCGTCCCGCAGAAAATCACTATAGATATTAGGGCCGCGGACCGGTTCGATCAGCTCGAGCTGCATGTCGCCGAGATAGCTCAGTGAGATGCTGGCGACGAAGTCGGCGGGTCTGCCGAGGTAGCTGCAGGTGTCCGGCGCGAAATGCACGTCGGGCAGCCGTATCCACTTCTTGACACCTAACAGGCCGGTGAGAGCCGTTTCCGTGCCGTCCAAGTTGGGGGTCACCCAGGCGACCTGGACCGGCGACCCGAAGGAGAGGCTCATCGCCTCGCAGGATAGCCCAGCGCCCGCCCGACAGAAACCACCGGAAATGATGTTGCCACCGCCGGATGCCGGCGACACCGCAGCGGCTGGCTGAACACGTTCTAATTCGGCGGTGACGCCCGGAATGGCGGCACGGCGATATCGGGCTGGGTCAGCACACTGACCAACAGTCGAACTTGGGTGTCGAACACCGCCCGCGGGTCGCTCAGCGTGTCGGTGCCGTATTGGCCGAACACCTCCAGGCTGATCGCGCCCACCACGCCGGCCCAGATCGCGAAACACTTGATGATGACGGGATCGTCGCCGGGAAAACCGAACTCTTGCCGAAGTCGTTCGAAGTCTGACGATATCGGTTGTGGCGCAGGGTAATTGGTCAACATGATGTCGCCTGTCTCGATGCCGGCCGCGACGGCGTCGAACAAAGCGCCGACCACCCGCGTCCCGGGGCCGACCGTTCGTTCGGCCGGTGCGTGGTAGCCGGGCACCGGGCTGCCGTACAACAGCGCCCACCCGGCCGGGTGGGCGACGGCCCAATTGCGGGCCGCGTGCGCGATCGCGACAACGTCGTCGCTCCATACATCCGGCACGTCGTCGCGAGCGCGATCCACCGCGTCGGCGAGATCGGAGTAGGCGTCGACGAGCAACAACGTCAGCAACTCGTCGCGGCTGGACACGTACCGATACACCGCCGACGACACCATCCCGAGATCGCGGGCGATGGCACGTAGCGACAACCCGGCCGCCCCGTGTTCCACCAGATGGTGTCGGCCGAGCTCGATGATCTGCGCCTCGATGCGCTCGCGCGAGTCACGCCGCCTGGCCATCGACCCATCTTGACACAAACGAGATCGGTGCTCTTGCTTTTCCCGTGTACGTTGTGACACCGTCATTCTTGTAGAGAGCAGTGCTCTCTGTTCTCAATGTCAAGAGAGGATGCACATGTCGGTGCGATACGACGAACCCCATCGAGCGGCCAGAGCCGCCAACACATTTATCCGCTGGCTGGCGGAATTCGGCATCAGCATCGCCGGTACCCGAGCGCTTCGCGTGCGCGGCCGCAAGACAGGACAAGTGCGCGGCGCGGTAGTCAACGTGCTCACCGTCGATGGCATCGACTATCTGGTGTCTCCGCGCGGCACCACCCAGTGGGTGCGCAACGTTCGGGCGGCCGGAGCCGTCGACATGGGGCCGCGCTGGCATCGTCGCCGACTCCGTGCCACGGAGGTCGCCGACTCGGCGAAGTCAGAGCTGCTGAGGCGGTATCTGGACAGGTGGTATTGGGAAGTAAAGGGCCACATCGCGGGGTTGACTCCCGATTCCGGCGACGAGCAGTTCCGCGCTGCAGCGCCGTCGATCCCGGTTTTCGCGCTGGGGGATCCCGGCTGATTTCTAAATCGACGGACCGCCGATGCCGACATCCTCACGGACTTCCTGGGTGGTGGACTGCCACGACACCGCTGCCGGAAACTGGCCCCAGACGCTGTTGAATATCCCCACGATTCGGGTGGGCCCGCCGGGGTCGGTGATGTAGACCGGCCCGCCGGAGTCGCCTGGCTGGCTGACGGCGCCGTGCCCCATCGTGAACCAGCCGTTGTTGACGCTTTCGACGGTCCCGCAGCTCTCGCCGGTGATCACGCCGAAATGGCAGACAGGTTCGCCGGGCGTCACGACCAGCCCGGGATCCGACTGCAGCACACGTCCACCCGGGAGGATGTTGTTGACTGTGACGTCGGGCGCCAGCACGATCGACTCGTAATCGTCGACCTGCTGATCCGTCTTGACGAAGGCGCCGTTAGGTGTGTTGTCCCGAAAAGTCGCCAAATTGCCGATGAGCTTGTTGTCCTTGTCGGTCACCGGCCCGTCGCCCCGACAATGTCCCGCGGTGAACGCCACCCGCAGTCCCGGGTCGACGTAGCCCAACGTGCACAGATGGCTGCCCTGGTGGATCTCCATCCCGGGGAAGACGGGAACCGGGTCGGCGTGGGCAATCGCGGGAAGGCAGGCGGCCACCACCGCGGCAGTAACCGTCGCGCCGAACGCGCGGATTGCCGGACGGCGCACCGTCGACTCCGATCCGTCGGGGCCAGCCCGGCGCCGACCGGCTTACAGCCTACCGACCCAACGTGATGCGCAGAGCCGATCGGTGGGGAGCGCGCCGGTCCGGTTCGAGCCGCCGCGCTCCCCTCGCGATCAAGGAATAGTCAGCACCTGTCCCGGCTGGATCAGGTCCGGGTTGGAGATACCGCTGGCGTCGGCGATGATCTGGTATTTGCTGCCGTCACCGTAGAACCGCTCCGATATAGCCCACAACGTGTCGCCGGATTCGACGGTGTACGTCCGCGCGGCAGGTTCGGGCTCGGGTGCCGAGGCGGCGGCTTCTTCAGCCGCAGGCTCGGGCGCGGCTGCCGCGGCTTCTGGCTCGGGCGGTGGCGGAGCGTCGGTCTCGGTCTTCGTCGACCATGCCGCCCCGTCGGCGGCGTACAGCACCAGATTGCGGTCGTCTTGCAGGACGAGCCGCACGTTCTTCTTGCCTTTGGTGTCGGTGTGCCACACGGGCTTGTCGGCGGTGTAGATGACGAAGTTGCCGTCGTTCTGGACTTCGGCGCGGACCACGTCCTGGCCTTCGGTCCCCGAGGCCCAGACCGCGTGGCCGCGCGATGCCAGCACCAGGTTCCCGTCGTCTTGCAACGTCAGGGTGTAGGCCCCGTTGCTCGAGGTAAGCGATTCACCTTTGACAAGCTTTTGCCCTTCGGTGAGAGTGTCTCCCACTGCAATTCCCTTCTCGTCATCGCGGCCCGGGCGGCGAACCGCCCGGCATCGCACAACTGCACGATCACGCGCAGCTTACTGATCTTGGCTCAGCGATGGGGGCTTTCGGCTCGCCGCAATAAAAACGCTCGATGAACGATCCCTCACCGTCGATATCGATCCGATGGCTACCGAGACGGCGTCAGCGGGGTGGAGACCTCGGGCCGGATGGCGGATGCGGGCTGCCAGCCCGGGGGCCCGAAGACGTAGCCGAGCCGGTCGCGCAGACGCGTCGCCGACCGGAAATCGCGGGCTATAGCCAGGTATTCGTGGGTCTGCAGTTTCCAGACGTTGAACGTGTTCACCTGTTTGGTCAGCCCGTAATGCGGGCGGAATGTCTCCTGCCGGAAGCTGCCGAACAGCCGATCCCAGACAATGAAAATTCCGCCGTAGTTCTTGTCGAGGTATTCAGGGTCCATGCCGTGGTGTACGCGATGATGAGAGGGCGTGTTGAAGACGAATTCAAAAGGCGCCCACATTCTGCCGATCCGCTCGGTGTGCACCCAGAACTGGTAGATCAGATTGATCGAGAAACTGAAGAAAACCAACCAGGGCGGAATTCCCAACAGCGGCAACGGGATCCACATCAATATCTCGCCGCTGTTGTTCCATTTCTGGCGCAGCGCGGTGGCGAAATTGAAGTACTGGCTCGAGTGGTGGGCTTGATGGGTGGCCCAGATCAGCCGAACCCGATGCGCGATACGGTGATAGCAGTAGTACAGCAAATCGACGCCCAGTATCGCGATCACCCAGGTGTACCAACGCGTCGCCGATAGGTGCCAGGGAGCCAGGCGGGCGTAGATCGCGGCGTAGCCGAGCAGAGCGATGAACTTCCAGCCCGCGGTGGTGGCCACCGATACCAGTCCCATCGAGATGCTCGCCCACGAATCGGCGGTCAGGTAAGCGCCCGAACTCGGGCGGGCGCGTCCCCGATCAGCATTGGCCTGTTGCGTGTTCGCCTCCCGCTCGATGCGCTCGAGTTTGCGGGCGGCTGTCCACTCCACAATCAACAGCAACAGGAAAAAGGGAATCGCGAACAACACCGGGTCCCGCATCTGCGCCGGCAGCACGGAGAGAAAACCCGCGATCGCATTCACGTCCCTCACCCTACGACGCCGGTGACGTGTGTTTCGAGACTGACCGGGTTAGTCCGCGTGCGGCGCGCGCGGCATCGGGTCGTCCTGGTCGCCGGCATACCAATGCACGGCCTGAACGCCCTCCTGCAGCGACAGTTCCGCGACGAGCTGCTCCAGCCGGGACGGCGCGTGGCCGTCGCTGAGCAGGTAGGCGGTCAAGGCAACGCTGTCGTCGCCCGCACGCCCGGTGTGGATGCCGCGCAGCACAAAGTCGCTGCTGCCGCCGGTGTGCTGGACAATCTGGGCGCGCGCGTACTTTTCGGATTTGGGTCGACAGATCAGCTGCAGTTGGTAGGGCTGGTCGTCCTCATCCTCTTCCACCACGTTGTCGTGGTCGATCAAACGGCCCAGCGGCCGTCCCAGCAGGTGAATTCCGACAATGGTGCCGGTGGCGATCAACGTGAAGACCAGATGCCCGCTTGCCGCGAGCACGCCGACCGCGGCCGAGCACCACAGGGTCGCTGCGGTGTTGAGCCCGTGCACGTTGAAGCCCTCGCGCAGGATCACCCCACCGCCGAGGAAGCCGACGCCAGACACCACATACGACGCCACCCTGGTCGGGCTGCTGTCGTTGGCGGCGACCGCGTACAGCACGAACAGCGTCGCACCGGTGGCCACCAGCGCGTTGGTGCGCAGTCCGGCCCGTCGCGCCTGCCACTGCCGCTCGATTCCGATCAGAGCCCCGCAGCCGAGTCCCACACCCAAACGCAGCGCGAACTCAGCGATGCTCAGCGTCTCCATGGCGGGGCTCTCCTTTCCGTCGGGCCGCACTGAGTACCAGTTTGGACGACTCCCGCGAGATCGGCGCCGTTTCGATGGCGCCTACCGCGCCATCGAAAGTGCGGACGGTCTGAAAGCGGCGTCTTTGACTCGCTGCGTCACCATTTCCCAAGCCGCCGGCGAGTAGTGCGTCGTGACTTCCTCGAATCCCTCGACCCGAGAAACGGTAATCACGCCGGTGTCGTGGTTGATCGAGAGATGGTCTCCCTCGGTTGCATGGACTTCGCGTCCGTTGATGAGCCGGATTACAAACATTATGGTTCCTCTCTTCTTGTATTCGATCGACTCAGTGGTGCGACCGAGATCAGGAGCTAGGCGAGTTGGATGGCTTTGACCGCCAGCAAGATCGCCCCGATAACGAGGTAACCGCGCAGCGCCAGCATGCCTAGTCGAGTTCCGACCGACCACCTGACAGGCTCCAGCAAGGCCAACGGCGGCATCCGCCATGACTCCCGGTCGACTCTCGCCAACGCTTGGGAGAGCTGTTCGAGCACTGGTGGCCTCGATCGCCTTCGGCTCGTCCACCACAGCACACCGAAAGTGGCCACGGCGAATATGGCGAACGCGGCGCCGAGGCCTGTTGCGACCGAGATGATGTTGACGTTGGGGAACACGGTTGTCGCCATCAATGTCCCGGACAGCAGCAACAGCACGCTGACGATGAAGCCGGCCATTACGTTGAGCCATGGCCGATTCACCCAGGGCCCCAATACCTCCCGGTCATTGCACAGCAGCAGCAGGAATACGGTGGCGCTGGGCAAGAGCAATCCGGCCAGCGCTTGCACGCCGGTGGTGATCAAACCCAACGGTGCGCCGGGGATGAGCACAATCGCTGCCGCGAGAACCACCATCCCGGTGTAGGAGAGGTAGAACGGTCTCGCGTCGGCGAATCCACGGTGCAGTGAATGCTTGAGCCCGAACACATCCCCGAACGCATAGCTACTGGCCAGCGTTACTGCCGCCGCCCCGACTATGGAGGCGTCGAGCAACACGATCGCGAACACCGACCCGAGGGCATTGCTGTATTGACCGAGCAGATGTGCGAGCACGCCGGCGTCGACGAAGCTTCCGCGGCTGTGGGTGGCGCGTGCGGCCCAATCGCCGGTCATCATCAACGCGGACGCGCCGATCACCACGATGAAGGCACCTAGTGTGGTGTCGGCTCGCTCGTAGCCGATGAAGCGCGGTGTGATGCGCTTGTCGACGACATTGGATTGCTGGAAGAACAACTGCCACGGTGCCACCGTCGTGCCGATGATCGCGATGATCAACAGCACAGCGTCGGAGGTAACTCCGCCGGCTACGCCTGGCGCGACGAAGGATTTCGCCGCGTGTCCCCAGTGCGGATGTGACATCAACAGCATCGGAATCTGCAGCAGCGTGATCGCGATGAAGACGAGCATCGCCCGCTCCCAACGCCGGAAGCTGCCGGTGGCCATGATGGCGATCAGCGCGACCGCGACGAATGGGACGACCAGGTACCTGGGAATGCCGATGTAGTCCGCCGCCAGCGTGATGCCGATGAATTCGGTAACGAGAGTGAGGAAATTCAGCAGGAACAGGTCACCGACTGAGAACCAGCCCCAGCCGCGGCCAAACCGCTCGTTGATCAATCGCGCGTGCCCGACCCCGGTGACCGCACCGAGCCGGACCACCATTTCCTGGTTGACAATGAGCACCGGGATCAACAGCAGCAGCACCCACAGCAGGCTGTAGCCGTAGTTTTGTCCGGCCTGCACGTAGGTCGCGACACCGCCGGCATCGTTGTCGCCGACCATCACGATCAGGCCGGGCCCGAGGATCGCCAGCATTGTTGCCAGACGGACCTTCACGGTGCGCGGACGGTCGGTGTCGCTCAGGCTGATCCGCCCCAGCGCGCCCACTATGTCACCAACGTGAGCGCTGTCCAGCACTGCGGTGCGCGACGGCGCGTGTTGTGTCGTGTCGATGCTCTCGCTGTCCAGAGTGGTCATCGCCAGTCACCTCCGTCGTTGCCAGTCGAGTCGTCGCTCACCGAAATCCGTTTCCCGCACCGGGCGTGGCCAGGGCTCTCGTCGACGCCAGTCGTCGGGAATAGTGGTCTTGAGCACGTCGTCGACGGTGACGACGCCCAGCAGCTGATCCCCGTTGTCGACGACCGGGATGGTGTGCAGGTTGTAGTCGGCCATCAGCACCGCGATGTCGGCCAGATCGGCATCCGGGGTCACCCGTACTGGATCCGAATCCATCAGTGTTGCAACCGCATCCGCTGGATGAGCTTGCAGCAACGCGATCACTGACACCACGCCCGCCAGCTGCCCGTTCTCGTTGAGCACGTGCATCTGCAGGAGCGCCTCCGGCTGTACCGCCTGAGCGGTGCCGATGAGGGCGAGTGCCTCTCCCGCTGTGGCCCATGTCCTGCAGCAGATGATGTCGACATTCATCAATCCGCCTGCGCTGTCAGGGTTGAACTTCAACAGGGTCAGCACCTTGGTGCGCTGTGGCGCAGGCATGGAATCCAGAACCCGTCGACGGCGGGACTGGCGGAGATCCATGATCGCGTCGGCAGCGTCGTCGGCGCGCATCCGGCTGAGCAAGGCCGCGACCTCGCCGTCTGGCATGTCGTCCAGCAGCCGACTGGCCTTGTCCGGGTCGAGTTCCTCGAAAACGTCTGCCTCCAATTCGGGGAAGTTGCGAACACGATCAAGGATTTCGCCGCCCTCCGCCTTATCGGCCTCTTCCAGAAGGTCGGCGATTTGCGCGGGTTTGAGCGCCGCCACTCGACCGGAAACGCGGCGCACGGCCATCGAACGGCCTTGTGGGATCAGCGGTTCAAAGGCCTTCCAGTCGCGGGCGGCGTGGCCGCCGGGTGTCTTCAGCAGGCCGAACAGACGAGGCGGGCGCCGGGTGTCCAGACGGGCCAGCACCAAGCCGTCTTCGCTGTCTTCGAGTTCAACGTCGTAGGCGCGCACCAACTCACCCGCGGTCACGTCGATCAGCCGATACCCGAGTACATCGGATCGCAACAGCACTTCACCGTGCCGGCGCTCGAACCGCCGCAGGTCAATCGTGTTGTGCACCATGGTTACCCGGTCTGGATCGAAGCGCTGAATCGATCCGCTCCCGACGAACACTCGCCGGCCGCCGACCGCGGCCACGATGCCGGTCACGTGCGGATAGGTATCCCCACCACGTAGCCGCACAATGATGTCGTCGACGCGGCCTACCGCTTCGCCGGATGGCGCTACCACGGGGGCGCGCAGTAACTGGGATAGGCGAATGAGCGACATGGGTACTCCTCCTTGGCGCGCAAGGTGGTTGGTAGTTGCGAATGTGCGGCAATACAGCTGCCGCGCTTGGTCTTAGGCCCAGCTGCCGCCGACGGCGGAGTCGGTGCTGCTCATGTTGTTGCCGGCGGTCTGCACCTTTTGGCCGTGGGCGTTGGCTTGTTCGTAGATGGTCTGGAAGTTGCGACCCAACTGGGTGATGAACTCCTGGCAGGCCACTGAACCCGAGCCACCCCAGAAGTCACCGGCGGCCAGCACATCGCGCACGATGGACTGGTGCTCGGCCTCCAACGAGGCGGCCTGGGAACGGATCATCGCGCCGTGGGCATCCACGTCGCCGAACTGGTAACTGATCGACATTGCTGTTCTCCTAAAATGTTTCGGTGCTGGGCTAGCTGGACAGGATCTGCTGCGAGGCCTGCTCTTGGGCTCTCGTAGTTGTTGGCATCGCGGATCAGCCCGTCCCGCACCCCGTGCAGCATGTTGACGATGTTGCGGAAGGCCTGGTTCATCTGGCCCATGGTGTCGTAGGAGGTGGACTGAGCCGTCCCGCTCCAACCGGCACCGGCGATGTTCTGACTCGACGCCCACATCTTGCGGGCCTCGTCCTCCACGGTCTGGGCGTGGGTGTCAAACCGGCCCGCCATCGCCCGCATCTCGTGCGGATCAGTCAAAAAACGTGTAGGCATCGTGATCTCTCCTTAACTTTTAATTGCGTTGTAGTTCAACGTTTTTTAGTTGCTAACCCGCTGCGGGCGAGCGCGACATCACGGTTGGGCGGAACCCGTACATCGGTTCGTCGAAATCGTGGTCAGCCAGTCCCGCCAGCGCGCCCATTTGCGCACCTGGCACCACCGCCCCAGCCGGCGGCACCAGCGGGGTGGCGCCCAGGGCGGGACTGAGGGCGCTGGCACCCGGCAGTGCGGTGGCAACCTTGCTGAGTGCCGGTGCGGCCGCGGCCCAGCCTTGCGGTACCGACAACACGCCGAGCGGAGCCGCCTCTCCAACTCCGGCCGACACCGCCGCACCCAGGCCTGGCAGCCCAGCCGACCCGAGCGCCGCCGAACCCAGCCTGCCCATTCCGGAACCGAGCCCGGCGGCCAGACCCGACACATTCGACGCAAGCCCGCCACCCGCCGTGGCGGAAGACAGGTAGGGGAAGCACATCACCGTATCGATGAGCGACGTCGGGTTCATCAGCCCACTGGTGGTGAATGCGTTGCTGAAGTTGGCGGTCGTGGCGTTGTTGAGGAAACTGCCCAGCAGCCCCCCGTTGGATCCGTCCAGGGCATTAAGCAGACCGGCGAGCCCTGTGGTGGAGGTATTCGACCCGGATGCCGTGATCCCGTCCAGCCACGACGACAGCCCCGTGGCCGTCGACGCGCTGGTAGCGGTGCTGGCCGAGGTGCTGGCGGTGCTGGCCGAGGTGCCAGTGGCTTGGGCCACGGCGGCGGCTTGCCCGGTCAGTCCGGCCGCGTTGGTGGTCTGGGCCGGCGCGCTGAACGGGGTCAATTGCGAAGCTGCCGCTGAGGAACCGGCGTAGCCGTACATGGCCGCGGCGTCCTGGGCCCACATGTCCCCGTACTGGGCCTCGGTGGCTGCGATCGCCGGGGTGTTTTGACCCAACACGTTGTCCGCGATCAGCGACGCCAGCTGAGCGCGGTTGGCCGCGATCGCCGCGGGAGCCACGGTCATCGAAAACGCCGACTCGTAAGCGGTCACCGCCGCTTGCGCTTGGGCAGCGGTCTGCTCAGCCTGGGCGGCAGTGGTGTTCATCCACGCCGCATACGGTGCGGCCGCGGCCGCCATCGACGTCGATGCCGGACCCAGCCAGCTGCCACCGGTCAGCCCCGAGACCACCGAGCTGTAAGACGCTGCCGCCGAACGCATTTCGGCTGCCAGGTTGTTCCAGGCAGCGCCGGCGGCCAGCATCGGCGCCGATCCAGGACCCGAATACATTCTGGCCGAGTTAATTTCCGGCGGCAACACTGCAAAGTCGATCATGCCACTTCCCCTTAATCTGTTATCCGGCCGCGGGCGGACGCGCCATCACGCTGGGTAGGCGGAACCCGTATTTCGGAATCGGGCGGCGCAGGCGCCCGGACATGTTGGACAGCGGCGAGGCAACGCCTCCGGGCCCACCTGCCATGGGTCCAGGAGGGGCGAGCGGGGTGCCGCCCAGCGCCGAGGCGACCGTGCTTTTTGGGGCGATCTCGGACCAGCTGGGCGGCACCGACAGCGCATTGAGGTGGCGCGCCCCGCCAATCGCAGCCGACGTTCCCGACCCGACCCCGCCCAGACCCGGCGAGCCCGCCGATCCCAGCGCACCCGGATTGAATAGATTCAATAGCCCCGATGCCCCGGCGGTACCCTTCGCGGCATTCATGCCTCCGAAACGCGACAACGACTGCAGGATGAATTGCGGGTTGAACGGCCCACCCGCGAGTGCTCCGTTGGTTACCGCAGTGCTGAAAAAGTTGCCGTTTAGGAAGGTCCCCAGGGCCGAACTATTAGAGCCGTTCAGCACCGACGCCAAGTTCGAGCCCGAGCCGGAATTCAGCAGGGTGTCGAGCTCGTTGAGCAGACCGCCGGCACCGCCAGCTGAGGAGGATGCGGAATTGGTGGTTGCGTTGAGCCCGCCCAGCGTGGTGCCGGCCGAAGTGTTGGTGGCTTGGGCGACCGCGGCGGCTTGCTCGGCCGGTGCGGCCGCATTAGTGGTCTGCGGCGCCGCAGTGAACGGCGTCAACTGCGAAGCGGCCGCTGAGGAACCGGCGTAGCCGTACATCGCTGCGGCGTCTTGGGCCCACATTTCGGCGTATAGGGCCTCGGTGGCCGCGATCGCCGGGGTGTTTTGCCCCAGCACGTTGGTCGCCACCAGAGACGCCAATTGAGCGCGGTTGGCCGCGATAACCGCCGGAGGCACGGTCATCGAAAACGCTGATTCATAGGCGCTTACGGCCGCCTGCGCCTGGGCAGCCGTCTGCTCAGCCTGGGCGGCAGTGGTGTTCATCCACGCCGCATACGGTGCGGCCGCGGCCGCCATCGACGTCGAGGCCGGACCCAGCCAGCTGCCGCTGGTGAGCCCCGAGATCACCGAGCTGTAAGAGGCTGCCGCCGAGCGCATTTCAGCGGCCAGCTGGCTCCAGGCGGCGCCGGCGGCCAGCATCGGCGCCGACCCGGGCCCCGAATACATTCTGGCCGAGTTGATTTCTGGCGGCAGTACCGCAAAGTCGAGCATGAGACACCTCCCCTGGCTCTCAGAGGGCTGCGACCGCGTTGGCTGCTTCAGTGGTCGCGTACGAACCGGCACTGGCACTCAAGATGCGCACGAACATCTCGTGCATCGCCGCAGCTTGCGCGCTTACTGCTTGGTACGTCTGGGCATAGTTGGCGAACTGCGCAGCCGTCAGCGCCGACACCTCATCAGCGGCGGCCGGAACGATGCCGGTCGTCGGAGCTGCGGCGGCCTCATTCTGAGCGGTAATTGCGGTGCCGATCCCTTGCAGCTGGCCGGCTGCCGCCGTCAGGATTTCTGGCTGTGTGGTCACGAAAGTCATCGGAGTTCTCCTTACGCAAAGCAGGCTGAAGCCGCGCTAGTGTCAAAGCACGACAGGATGACGCGCGCGCGAAAATTAAGCGCGTGCGTTAATCGAAGCGGCGCAAGCCGATTCAGATAGTGGAGGCGGCGCCGGGGCCGGATACGAACGAAATGGTCACCGGTCTCGGATACGGACTGTCATCAGGACTCACTTCGCCTCACCTCCTCGCGGCCAGGGCACACAGGGGTGCCAACACGTTTGCACACGGGATGAGGCGGAGCCGGCGCATTGCCGGCCACGGCACCCCTCTCGTCAGAGCTTTGGCACTGCACGGCGTATCCGGAGATTCCGGAAGCCACTTGGGCTCAACCCTTAATCCGGGAGGAGCTGTCCTGACCCTGGGCGTCTTTCGACGTTCGAGGTCAGTGGCCTGTATCCGTGCAGACGCCTCACCTAGCGAGGTGCTTGCATCGGCCATAGTTCCACCAAGAGTGCCGGTAGTCAACCCGACTCGGCGAACTTGTCGCACAACTATGGAAGGTGCGTGCCGAATTCGGGCCGCATAGCCACGCTTTGGTGGTGTTGTTCCCTTGTCGCAGGGCCCCATCGGGTTGCGGTGTCAGTCGCGGGATTGTCAACGGTGTGCGCGCTGCGCAGAAAGTGCACGGCTGCAACCGATCTTCGGCCGAGCATGTGACGGGGGCCTACGTCTCCAACTTCGTCCCGACCCAGTCGCGGCATTGCAACCGGGGCCTGAGCGTCAACTGGCTCTGATTCGGTTGTGCCTGAGCGTAGTTGGCGCGCATGTAAACAAGGGCCCATGCTGGCCGCCCAGGCCTCCGGCAGGAGAAGATCATGGCTTTTGTTTTTCCACATCGTGTTTCGACGCTTTATGGGTGAGCGCAGCTGCACACGGATCGACGCGTGGCGGCTCGGTGTCACCGACAGTGAGCGCAACCGCTGACAATCGCTGGCCCGGGACACGTTGCACAAGAATAGATTTCGTGTTCCGGGCCACGCGCCGGTGGTCGAGCTAACCCATGTCGTTTACCTGCACAGAAACTCGCGGTCGGAGTTTCCCTCCTCCTATCCGGCCGCTGGCGGATGTGCCACGACGGTGGGACGGAACCCGTAGCGGGGAGCGGCAAATCCGTAGCCGCGTGGGGCGCCGCCTCCCATCGGCATCCCCGGCATACCGGGCACCCCCTGCGTCGAGGACACCTCCTCTAATCCTGCGCCCGGGGCGATACTCCAGCCAGGTGGTAACGCCGTCGCCGATGGGCTGGCCGCCGGAATGGCTGCGGTCCAACTTTGCGGCGCCGACATCGTCCCGACCAGGGTCGCGCGGCCCACTCCGGCCGATACCGCCGATCCACCCAAGTTCGGCGACCCGATTGAGCCGATCGCCGGACCGACGTGGCTCAGTCCCACTGTGCTGATCGCCGACGGTGCAGTAGCCGCCGAGAACAAGGCCGGGTTGAAGCCAGCGCTTGAACCGGCCACCGCCAAGAACCCGATATCACCGAACGCGCCCGTCGTCGTCTCGATCACGGAGGACGGGTTCACCCAGTTACCCGAGAGAAACCCGTTCGCAAGTCCAGAGCTTATGAAGGAGCCGAAGGCCGACCCGGTCGAACCGCTCAGGGTATTCAACAATCCGGCGATACCCGTAGTGGCCTGGTTCGAGCCCGGCGCAAAGGGATTGACCGCCGCTGACGACAACGGTGATGAAAGCCCCTGCAGTGAGTTGGGAACGTTGGAAATCACCTGCGACAGCGTCGACTGCACGCCGCTGGTTGTCGCAGTACCGGTGGCTTGGGCTACCGCGCCAGCTTGGTCGGCTGTCCCGGCGGGGTTGGCGGTTTCCGGCGGAGCGTTCAACGGTGGCACCGTCGCGGCGGCCGCCGAGGCGCCCGCGTAGCCGTACATCGCCGCCGCATCTTGAGCCCACATTTCCCCGTACTGGGCCTCGGTGGCCGCGATCGCCGCGGTGTTCTGGCCCAGAAGATTCGTTGCGACCAGCGCCGCGAGTTGTGCGCGGTTGGCCGCGACGACTGCCGGTGGGATCGTCATCGCAAACGCGGCCTCGTACGCCGCCGCGGCGGACCTCGCCTGATCGGCCGTTTGCTCAGCCTGGCCAGCGGTCGTACTCATCCATGCCACGTAGGGGGCGGCCGCGGCCGCCATCGATGCCGACGCCGGTCCGTGCCACGATCCTTCGGTGAGTTCAGAAACCACCGAGGCATAGGACGACGCCGCCGAATCCAGCTCGGCCGCCACCTGATCCCACGCTGACGCGGCTGCCAGCATCGGCGTGGAACCGGGACCGGCGTACATGCGAGCGGAGTTGACTCTCTGGTGGTAATCCTCCGAAATCCATTGCCCGTCCCCCTTATCCCGCGGCGACCGCGTTGGCAGTTTCGGTGGCCGCGTACGACTCGCCACCGGCGCTGAGAGTGGACACGAACACCTCGTGAATCGCCGCGGCTCGAGTGCTGACCGCTTGATACATCTGGGCGTGCGCGGTGAATTGGGCAGCGGTCAGCGCCGACACCTCATCGGCCGCCGCGGGAATCACCGCCGTTGTCGGGCTGGCTGCGGCCGCGTTGTGGGCGGACACATTCTCACCAATCCCCTGCAGATTGCCGGCAGCTGAGAACAACGCTTCCGGCTGGGTGGTCACGAAAGACATGGACTTCTCCTTAGTGAAGTAGTCCGACCCGGAGACGGCTCTCGGCCGCTGCGCTCGCGGCGGGGTGCACCATGTTGGCGGAGGCGCTGCCGTGACCGGATCGGGGTGAAATGGTCATCAATCTCGGATAGTTCTGGCCAGAACTATCGGCGACAGAGGGTCTCGGCCTCACCTCCTCGCGGCCAGGACACAGGCAGCGACGCCGCGGACGCCCGAAGGGAGGTGGATTGCCCGACGCATCGGTCGGGCGGCACCCCTCTCGTCAGAGCTTTGGCACTGCACGGCGTATCCGGAGATTCCGGAAGCCACTTGGGCTCAACCCTTAATCCGGGAGGAGCTGTCCTGACCCTGGGCGTCTTTCGACGTTCGAGGTCAGTGGCCTATATCCGTGCAGACGCCTCACCTAGCGAGGTGCTGTAACTTGTTTGTAAAATCGATCCTGCCAGACACGCGCAGCAGCCGTCAATGCAACTCGCAGCAAACTATGCGGAAAGTACGAATTGGGGCAAACCCGGCTCGGCAGCTTGGTGGCCAGGTAACGGCGCTTATCCGATATGACCCGGCCTTTTCCGCTCTAACGGCCTGGACCTGACGACCGCGTGACTAGTCGGTCTTCTTCTCCGCGACCGCGGCGCTGAGCCCCTCGGCGAGGTCGTCGCGGGTCAACTCTTTGAACCGGCGCAGTTGCTCGGCGCTGAACTCGTCGAAGTCACTGGACAACACCGCGTCGAGATCGTCGTCGTCGAGGCGGAAGCTGCGGTGATCACGGGCCTTTTCCACCACGTTGCGCACGAATCCGGCGTTCCCCAGCACATCAATTCCGCGAATCAAGTCGCCGTCTTGTGAGATGGTCTCGTCGTCGTAGAACCTGGTGTACGACGGCAGCAAAACGTCGACCGCGTCGTCGGCGATCACGTCTTCGTTTTCCCGGCCCATCAACTGGGTCAGCGCGATCAGTTCCTTCGGGTTGTAGCTGTAGAACTCGATGACGGTGGAAAACCGGCGTCGCAGACCCTGGTTGACCTCCAGCATCTTGTCCATCGCTTTGGCGTAGCCCGCCCCGAAGATCACCAGCTCGTCGCGGTGATTCTCCATGTAGAGCAGCAAAGTGTTGATGATCGCGTTGCCGTAGGCGTCGCCCGTGGAGTAGCCACTCTCGTGCAGGTTGTGCATCTCATCGAAGAAGACGGCACCGCCCCGTGCTTCCTCGAGCATCTCCTCGGTGTTCTTTTCCGCGTCGGCCATGTAGCGACCCAGCAACTTCGAGCGGCTGGTTTCGACCACCAACGGCTTGCGCAGCACGGTCAAACCGCACAGCTGCTTGCTGAACGCGCGGGCCACCGAGGTTTTGCCCGTGCCGGGAGGTCCCAGCAACAACGTGTGTCGCGACGTCACCGGCACCGGCAGGCCCATTTTGGCGCGGGCCAGATTCACCTTCGTCGTCGACTTGATCAGCTTGATTTCCCGCTTGGCCTGATCCATGCCAAGCATCGCGTTGAGCTCGGCGTCGCCTTCGTCCAAGTACTTCTTGGCCATCTCGGCGTGACGTGCGGCCTCTGTCTCTTCGCGGGTGGGCGCGCTGTCCGGATCCCACGGATCCGTCCTGGCCTCAATGGTTTCCGGGTCCGTCAGCACCAGCCGGTAACTGGGGCTGTCCAACGCCTCGCGCGCGGGCGTGAACTTGGCATCACGCGAGTAGACCCGCCGTAGCGACTCGACGGCCTCTTCTTCGCGGCCCAAATGCCGCTGACACATTCCTTGGGTGTACATCGCGACGTTGGCCGCGCTGGGCACTCGGTCGGCCTCGATCGCCTCCTGCGCGCGGCGGGTCGCTTCCTCGAACACCCCGAGGGAGGCCAAGGCGGTGGTGGCCATCGCCGCCCCAGCGGCCTTCAGTTCGGGATGACGCCAGGTGGTCCCGGGCGGGAACTGGACGAGCACGTCCGGCCAGCGACCGGTGCGGAAGTGCAGCAGACCCCGCACGTACTTGATCAACTCCTCTTCGGAGGCGTGCCGTGGCGTAATCGAATCCAACAGCTCCGCCGCCTCCGCGAACCGCTTCGCCTCGGTCAGGGCGGCCGCGTAGCCGGCAGCCAGCGACTCCACACTGGTGACCGCCAGCTTCAGGAACATGCCGTCGGAGATCTCCGGGCGGAATTCCAACTCGCTCAAGCCCAGGCGGCGGATCTCCCAGCCGAACGTCTTGACGGATTGCCACGCGCCCGTGAGTACCTCGATGCTCTGGTCACCGGCCAGCACCCGTGCCAGCCAGGCGTCACACATGTCGCGGTCGAGCCTGGTGGCCGTGGTGAACATCTGCAGCGCCACTTGTGGGTTGTGGCTGGGCTGAAGCCCGTTGACCGAAATGCCAGATGCAAGAAGGCCGGCGACCATCGCGTTGCGGGCATCCGACGCGGCGGTCTGCGGTCGGGTCATTCTGTCATCGTAAGGCTTCGTCGGCGCCCACTAGTTGTCCAGCTACTGCGCCAACCGGAACCAAGATGTCTTCGCCGCTGGCCAACGTGCGGCTCGGCATCGGTAGCGGCCGCCGTGATGTCGGCGCCGGGAGGCTGGCGGCCACCGCGCCAAGCTGGCGTCCGGTCAGCCGGTTCAGTCCGCTGAAAGCCTCTTTCCGCAGGCGCTTGTCGCTGTGGTAACGCACCCACACCGACACATCGGCCTCGTGACCCTCCGCGATGATCCGGATCGTCAGCACCGTGACATCGGCGTCGGTGAGCCACAGCTCCTCCAGCGTCTCGCTGGTGACGTCGCCAGGCGACACCCAGAAGCTGGTCACGTATCCGTCGGGGGTCTTGAGGTAACGCCAGAAAGGCCGGACGTGAGCCGGTTGGAGCCCGGCCAAGACGGCATCGTCCACGTCGATGATCTCATCGGCGGTCAGCGGCCTGGCGGCGCAGTTTCGCCCGTCGAGATCGTGCGCCAGCCGCTCAGCGGCCGCGACCAGGGTGCAGGCCACCGAATCACGGGCAGCGATCGCCGCGACGTTGTGCTGTGGGTCCATCCGCAGCACCAGCCAGGTGTTGCGCTCTTCGATCGGGCGTCGATCGCGACCAGCTCCGAAATCATCCCGAACGGCCGATTTGACACCTCCGCCAGCACCGCGCGTTCCGACCGAGACGATGTCGACGCTCTCCAGACGGACGTCGAACTGACGCAACGACGCGACGACGGCTTCCAGCGGGATTGTCGTTGCCAACGCGTCCCGATGGCGATGCCGGCCCGCTTCCCCCGCGCCGTCGACGGCGATCACCGCGATCAACTGGCCGTCGTACTCACGTACTCCGACCGTGTCGCGGCTGAATTGACGGCGGTGATCGATCGCCGGGGTGCACCCGACGGTCAGCGCCTCCGGGTCGGCGTACCAATTTCGGACCCGAGCAATCGGGGCCGACGCGATCGGCACTCCCCCGTTGGTGAGCAGGGCGACCACAGTCACCACCACCGCCAGACCGACACCGACCCAAAAGGCGGCGTTGCGACCGGCCTGCCAAGCATCGGGGAGATGACTCGCAATCACCAGCAACGCAACATCAATGAGAAACACGGTGGTTACCCGCGCCCACGACAGGCTCAGCCCGTATTCGCGTTGTGCCTTCATTCCTGTCTCCCTGTTGTCTTTCGCATCAGCACAGCTCCGCCAAATACCAAGCCTGCCAGTAACAACGCACCACCTAGCCCACCGGCGGCGACCCACACCGGCACCATGTTGCGCGGCGCGGGGACCGGAGGCAGCTTCAGCGGCGACGCCGAATCTTTCGGCAGGACAGAACCATCGGGTACATCCCAGGTCAGCGCGGCAACTGGATCGACGACCCCGTAGCCCACCTGGTTATCCACTCCGCGCGCGGGGGCCCTGGCGGTGTGAATCAATCGGTTGATGATCTGGTGCGACGTCAGTTGCGGATATTTCGCCCGCACCAGAGCCGCCACACCGGAGACGATTGCGGTGGAGAAGCTGGTGCCGGACGGCACCAGCAACGAGTTATCCGGACCGTCAATTGCGTTGATCAGGCTGTTATCTCGCGGAGAAAACCCGATGACGTCGGTGCCGGGTGCCCCGATCGATACCCACGGCCCGGCCACACTCAGCTTGTCCATCGGCGCGCCGGAGGCATCCACTGCACCGACAGTCAAGACATAGTCGCTGAACCATGACGGAGTCACCACTGTGGTCACGCCGTTCCAGTCGCGAGGATCGTTGGGGTGCAACGGATCAACCATCGGGTTTTCTTTGCAGTCGCGCTGGCTGGTGTCGCCTGCGGCCGCGACGATGACCGCGTCCTTATCGACCGCTGCGTACCGAACCGCCGCTCCCAAATCGGGCTGGTCGATGATGCTGCGCGCACTCATGCACATCACCTGGGAGATGTTGATCACCTGCGCACCCATATCGGCCGCATGCACGATCGCCCGCGCCATCGTGAAAATGTTGTCCCGCTTTTGCCGGGTTTGCGGATCCTCGTCGCCGGTGTAGGCGTCCTTGAGGCCAAACGCCTGGCTGGACTGGCGGATCGAGATCAGGTCGACGTCGGGGGCGATGCCGCTGAAGGCGTCAGACGGTACGGGCGCCGGCGGCGGGTCCAACGGTAGCGGCGCGGCCGGTCGTGGGTAATCGACGGAGACGACCTGCCCGTGCCCGCCACCGGAAAAGCCGGGCAACACTGTCTTGCCGTGGCCATGGTTGGCCGCCCCTGGGACTTTGGGCTCTGCCGGCGCTTGCTGCGCCGGCTGCTGCGCTGGTGGACCGCCGAACGGCGGTGGCGGGCTCTCCTCCGACGGTGGCGGAGCCGGGACCATCGTTATCGTCTGCGGGGGCGGCGGCGCCACACTGATGGTCTGCGGCGGCGGTGCTGGGGGCGGTGGCTCCCTGGTCGGAACCGGCGGCGGTCGTCGCGGCCCCGGTTCCCCGGCCCCCTCAGCGGGTGCCGGTGCTCCGCCGATCATCGACGCCACAATCGTGCCGTGCGCGTCGCAGTCGGACAGACCGTCACCACCGGCCATCACATAGTCGCCCCCGGGAATCAGGTGCGGCAGCCTCGCGTGCGGGGCCACTCCGGTGTCGATGACGGCGACCCTCACCCCGGCGCCGCGTCCGAAGCGCCACGCTTCAGCCAGGTTGAGCATGTCCATGTACTTCGGCTGCACCCGAAAGTCCGTGCCAGGCAACACCCCAACCTCGGTGCAGTACGAAGTCTGCCGCATGGGCTGGGGCGGTCCAGGCGGACTGTTGGGCGGCACTGCCCCCGGGTCGACCCCCGGCGGGTTGATCGCGTAAGCAGGTGACCCGGACAGTGCTACGGAAGCGACTATCAGTGTGGTGGCAGCGACTGCGGCCGCGCGAAGCGGCCGCAGTCGGCTACTACCGGTACCGGATCGCTGCATAGACATTCATCAGCCAGAATGCCAACGGGAAGATCGGCATCAGGCAGAGATATTCGACCCACTCCACCAGCTTGCGGAACAGCGGGCTGTAGATGGTGTTGGGCACTGTCGCTGCGGCCGTCAGTCCCGCCGCGGGGATGAGGACTGCGAGGCCGGCGGCGACCGACACCGCCGCCGTTGAGGACAGCACCACCGAGAAGCGCACGAGTACGGTGCCGACGATCAGGACCGACGTCACCGCCAGGATGATTGCCTGCCAGCGGTCCACGTACGAGCGGCCACGCAGCATCAGGAAGCCCGCGGTCGTGGCGACCAGCAGAAGCGGCAGCCACCGGTCGTGGGTGCGCGGGTCGGATACACCGACCAAGGACACGATCGTCAGCACTCCCAGACCGATCAGCAGGCCGGTCAGGAAGGAGCGAGCACGCTCGGCCCGCAGCACGACGTCTTGGATGGACGCGGGGCCTTCCAAGGTCGGACGGCCGCCGTCGACGCCGTGCACCACGGTGGTCGGCAGATCAGGCCGTGCCTCGAACACCCAGCGGCTGGTCGCAGAGGGGAACACCGGCAGCCGGATGCCGGACAACCAGCGAGACAACGCCGGCGCGGCGTGGTAGCCGAACACACACACCAGCAGGATGGTGGTCAGCAGCGTCACCGCCCCGGTGTCGAATGCCATCCGGGCCAGGCTCGCCATCGTTGCTACCAGGGCGACGGTCACGATGGCCGTGCCGGCACCGAGCCGGCGGCCGGTGAACCGCAGGATCAGCATCGCGGCGACGCCGGCGACGGCAAAACCCATCACCGCGTTTGGCGAGCCAACCGGGCCGGGAGGCGCAGCCGCGGCGGACACCGCGAATGGCGCGACGCCGCTCCACAGCAAGACGTCACCCGCGCGACGGTTCCCCACGGACTGGGAACGCCCCAGGATCAGCAGCGCCACCGTGACCGTCAGTATCGCGATCACCAGGGCGTAAGGTGCCGGAACCCAGGAGTCGTGCTGCCAGCGGAACCAGCCCAGCAGCAGCGATGCCAACAGCACCCCGGTGCCGACCATCAGTGCGCCGACCTGGATGGCTACCGCCGGGTTGACCGCGGAGAACCGCTTGCTGAGGTTCACCGACACAGCTGTCGAGATGTGCTCGATCACTTGCGATCGGTGCTCGGTGTCTTCGACGAACCGCAGCCACAGGCGGTCGCCGTCGTAGATGTCCTGCTCGGTCAGCGATTGGGTGGCCCGCAACGGCGTGCCGTCTACTAGGCACAGGGCCCACCTGCCGCGCTCCTTGGCTTCCAGCGCCGTGAGGCCCAGTTCCCGCAGGCGGACGTTGACGACCTTCAGCAGCGGGTCGATCATCACCGAGACGGGAGCGTTGGCGTCCAACAGGACACCGATCTGGACGCCCTCGCCGGCGATGATGCCGATCACGGCTGATTGAGGCGAAGCGAGTGCCTCGGTGCCTGGCTGTGGTGCCTCAGCTACTGCGGTCATCGCTGCACCCCTCTGTCGACGAATAGTGGGTCCATCTGTCTTGCCTCGCTATTTGGAATTGTGACGTCGCGTCCCAATTGTTGAGCAGATTCTAGAGCATTTCGCGGCATCCGCGCCATTGCTGAATGCTGCCCGGAAAATCCTTGCTGTGCGCGGCATTTCCGTAACAATTAGTTAAACTCTGCTATGCGTCTTCCACTCGCCGTAGGGAAGAGTTTCCAAAACAGTCTTCACACCGACCTGGACCAACTGCGGAGTGGCGGGACAGATCGCCAGCCAGGCTTCGTTCGAGCCGGCGGTCCGCGCTTGCTGATACATCGCGATCCGTCCGCCCGATCCGTCCTTCAGCGAAAGAACTGAGGCGCTGGGCGCCTTATCGTCGTCCCGGTATTGCCTGGCGTAGACCGCCGCCTCGGCAGCGGGGTCTGACAGCGCCTGACCCAGCGCGGCCACGGTCGCTGCGCTGATGCCCAGGCGCCGCAAGTCCCCGCCGGAGAAGACGTTGAACCCCGAACTCTGCCAAGCCTTCGTGATTTCCAGCATTTCGTCTAGCGGGACGTTGACCGCGTTGATCGCAGCGGGCTCGGCGTGGTGGATCGACTCCAGCGCATCGAAGACCAGCGCCGCGATCGACGCAGTATCGGCGATTGCGACATCGTCGACGGTGATCTCGTCACCGACCCGTACGGCCGACACCCAATGCTGGCCACGGCGGGCCAGCAGGACACGGAACTCGTTGTCCGGGATGTCGCGGGACCCCACCGGCTCCTCGTCGCCGCCCTCTTCCTTTTCTTTGATGCCGTAGAGCAATTTGCCCCGAGACAGCAACGTGACGACTTCAAGATCGGGCGCCGCCAGAACGCGCATTCGGGCGGCGATCGCCTCATTAACGGTCTCGTCGGTCACGATGCCCTGTTCGCGCATCACCGCCATGCCCGGATGCTCGTTGAGCCAGTCCATGGAATCAGTGGAGACGAATGGCCGGCAGCGCAATTCCGGCGCGACGTGGCGAATGTCGAGCAACGCTTGCAACATCCAGAAACCCTCGACATTGACGGTGATGTCGGTGCGTGTGCTTTGATCCATCGCTACTCTCGCGTCTCGGTGTTTTCGGTTATCGCACGACGCGGCAGCACACCCGGATCGGTGTGCTGCCGCGACGTGTAGTGATTTTTAGGCCCAGCTGCCGCCGACGGCGGAGTCGGTGCTCGACATGTTGTTGCCGGCTGTCTGCACCTTCTGGCCGTGGGCGTTGGCTTGTTCGTAGATGGTCTGGAAGTTGCGACCCAACTGGGTGATGAACTCCTGGCAGGCCACTGAACCCGAGCCACCCCAGAAGTCGCCGGCGGCCAGCACATCGCGCACGATGGACTGGTGCTCGGCCTCCAAGGAAGCGGCCTGGGAACGGATCATCGCGCCGTGGGCATCGACGTCGCCGAACTGGTAGCTAATCGACATGTATCTGTCCTCCTAAGATGTGTGGAAGCTTACGCTTGCGGGGTTAGCTGCTCAAAATGTGCTGCGAGGCCTGCTCTTGTGATTCGTAGTTGTTGGCGTCGCGGATCAGTCCGTCACGCACGCCGTGCAGCATGTTGACGATGTTGCGGAAGGCCTGGTTCATTTGGCCCATGGTGTCGTAGGAGGTGGCCTGAGCGGTACCGCTCCAGCCGGCACCGGCGATGTTCTGGCTCGACGCCCACATCTTGCGGGCCTCGTCCTCGACGGTCTGGGCGTGGGTGTCGAACCGGCCCGCCATTGACCGCATCTCGTGCGGGTCAGTCATAAAACGCGTAGGCACTTACTTTTCTCCTTGTTTGAGTAGTGATCGACTGCAATGAACGCGGTAGTCGGACGAGTTACCCGAGGTAACCGCCGACTTGGAACACACGGCGGATCCCCCCTTCCCCGTGAACTGGTTGCCACTGCGCGTGGCACCCCAGGATGGACTTCATCGACAACACTCAGCCCGCAGCGGCCGCGTTGGCGAACTCGGTGGCCGCATAGGAACCGGCGCTGGTGCCCAACGTTTTGACGAACATCTCGTGGATCGCTGCAGCTTGGGCGCTGACCGCCTGATAAAGCTGAGCGTGCGCGACAAACTGGGCGGCAGTCAGAGCTGAAACCTCATCGGCCGCAGCCGGAACCACGCCCGTCGTGGGAGCCGCCGCCGACGCGTTCTGGGAACTCACTGCTGAGCCGATCCCGTGAAGGCTGGTGGCCGCCGCCGACAGCGCCTCCGGCTGTGTGGTAACAAACGACATTTGGGTTCCTCCCTAGGTCAGTTCCGGCCATCTGTCCGTGCACGAGAATAGACGCGCGTATCGCTGTGTGCTGCAGCTCAAGCCTGGTGTTCGCAACTGTTCACCCGGCAGCAACAACTGTTCACCTGCGGTAACAGCTGAGTAACAGGCGCAGCTCCGCGGGCGCCGGTCAGCAGCTCGAAAGGGCTCCTGAAGTGCTCAAATGCGTTAGTCTCGGTCGGGTAATAGTCTCCGCGTCTTGATCGGCGCTGTCGCACGTCGCGGAGCCGTGGACGACGTGGCACTCCGCTGAGGCGAAAAAAATCTAACCGCGGATAACGCCCGCCGGTGTCGACGACCCCGTCGGCTCCTTATCTCGGCGTGGGCCAAAACGGTGCGGCGTCTTGCCCAGCGTCACGCAACGCCCAGCGAACCGGTCGCCGTCGAAAGCTCCACCGCGCCGACGGAGGCCCGGCGCAGCCGGTGGCCATGGGTTATTGGACTGAGTACCGCAGCGGCTTCGCTGTGCGTCGCCCTAATCGCGGTCGGCGTCATCATCGGCCGCGGCAACGACACCGGCTCCACTCATGCCGCCGCCCCTCTCACGGCCATCCGGAGTTCTGCCCGAAAAGCGGCGCCCCCTAACGCCAATCACGATTTCCCCGGCCCAGGAGAAGCTCTGGACGGGTCGTACCGCGTCGAGTCAATCGCGAACAGCAGACCTACAACGGCTCCCCCGACCCGCAACCACCAAACGTCAGCACCTGGTGGGCTTTCCGAACTGCGTGCGCACCCAATCCTGCGTGGCCACCGGGGCCCTGCTCGACGACGCCGACCACGCAAGCTGAGCGCAGCGGGTGGACAGAAAGCCCGTCGTGCTGGATTTCCGCAACGGCGCCTGGCAGTCGCGACCGGAGACGATGCTGTTCGCCTGCCTGGGACCCGATGGAGCGCCGGCCAAACAGACCACCACCCAAGTGATTTGGCTGCAGCATGCGCAAGGTGCGCTACGCGGCACCGTGACAGTGACTGTCGAAAGCAACGAATGCAGCCAGCAAGGCGCGACGATCGAAATCCCCGCCGTGGCCGCTCGCGTGGCTGAGGTACCTGCCGGCGTCGAAGTGCCCAGCCCGCCGAGCGGCACTCCCCCTGCGCCGGCACCGACGGCGCACCCCCGCTGATTGCGGCCGCGCGCCGTGGCTCAGCCGAAACGCAGCGGCAAGTCCTTGAGCGCGAAAGTCTTACTGGGGAACTTGATTTCAGGCTGGTAGCCAGGCGCCAGTTCAAACTCAGGGATTCTCTTGAGCCATTCGTCGACGATCACGGTCAGCTCCATACGCGCCAGATGAGAACCCAGGCAGCGGTGCGGTCCGCCGCCGAATCCCCAGTGCCGGTGCACCTTACCGTCCATGGTGAGTTCGTCGGTGGATGTCGCATCGCTGCCGTCCCGGTTGACCAAGGCCATGCACAAGAACACCGATGAGCCCGCGGGCAACGTCATGCCACCGACGACGACGGTCTCGGTAAGTACCCGGGGCGCCACCGGCGCTGACGGCTCCAAGCGCACGATCTCTTCGATGAAGACCCTGATCTGCCTTGGGTTATCGCGGAGCTGTGCGCGCAACGCCGGTCTGCGCGCCAACTCCAGCAGGCAAAAGCCGATCGCCGCGGTCACGGTGTCCAGGCCCGCCAGGATCAGCAGATGGCTCATGCCCAGCAACTCGAGATCCGTGAAGTTGCCTTTGCTTTGCATCACGGTAGACAACATGTCCGAGCCCGGATTTTCCCGGCGGTATTGGATCGCGTCCGTCAGGTATTGGTACATCGCGCGCGCCGCCGGGGCGACGTCCGCCGCAGTGGCATAGGCGTCGTCGGAGAGGATGATGTTTTTCCAGGCGATCAGGCGGTCCCGGTCCTCCAGCGGCAGACCGTAGAGGTCCAGGAACACCTGGTAGGGGTACGTCCTCGCCAGGTCTTCCATCACGTCGCATTCGCCGCGGCCGGCGATGGCGTCGATCATTTCGGCGGCGTGACGAACCAGCACCGGTCGCGACTTACGCAACCCGTGCGGGCTGAAAAACGGCTGCAGGATTTTGCGGTATCGAGTGTGCTCGGGCGGGTCGAACCCCAGCGGGATCACCGGGATTGGGCTTCCCGGTGGTTGAAGCGCCAATCGAGCAGAAAAAACATTGGGACTTCGCAACGCTGCCAGCACGTCCTCACGGCGGGTGAGGTAGTAGTAGCCGTTCATGTACACCACCGGTCCGGCATCACGCAGAACCTTCCACCCGGCGCCGCGGTCGGCGGTCATCGGCAGGGTGGTGTATTCAAGCCGCGGAAGGTGAAAGCCGGTGCCGTACAGGCTTTCATTAGTGGCGCTCATGTCCGTCATCTTCCGTTGTCGGTTAGTTCGTTTTCGTCGTCGCTGCGGCCCTTCGGGCGACAGTAGACATGGTATGCGGCCCGAGGTGGTTCGGTCGCATCGTCGCTATGCTCGCTGGCGCCGAACTGAGCGAGGATGCTCGAGGTGTGTTTTAGAATCGTCATCATGAAGGTTCGTGTCGAGCAGTCGAGGTGCGTAGGTCACGCCCAGTGCTACGCGGTTGACCCGGAGATTTTCCCGATCGACGAATCTGGCTACTCGATCCTCGAACAACATGAGGTTGCGCCGCAGGACGCGCAGGTAACTCGTGACGGGGTGGCGTCCTGTCCGGAGATGGCGCTGATCCTGGAAGAGGATTGACTGGAAGCCAGGCTAGTTCAGGCCGGCTAACGGTCACCGTCCGGAATGGAGTGCGGGAACCGCCCTTGCAATGCCTGCAGCAGACCATGGACTTCGTCGATGCGAGCGCGTATCTGCGTCAGATCTCCAGACGGCCGGGAATCGTCGGGCGCGGGTGGCTGGCCCTTGGCTCCGGCCATGCGATGGGCAAGCTCCTGTAGTTCGGCGCACTCGGCCTGGAGAAGCCCTTCGAACACTCGCGCCTGAGCTATCTCGGCAGGCTGAACGGGGCGGCGCGGTAAAACACTTGCTGCACTGAACGTCCGCGAACCGATAATGGTCTTCGGGAGCATGCGGGCGGTGTTTCGGGGTCTCCGTGACAAAGCCAGCGAACCAGATGCCTCAGCGTGTTGCGTCATGCGTTCCTCCTGCCGAACCCCGCTTGTTCACCCATAGGCAACCTACGCCAGGACTTCTGGGTGCTTCCGAATATGCCCCAACTGTTCATGTTTGAGCCATGAGAGCGACATCCGTGATTCACCACCCTTCGAGGGTGACGGGGCGGCTTGCGCTTGGGCGAGCACCACGCTCATCGGGTGTCACGCCGCGACGTGACACCCCATGAGGTGTGAAGCTAGGCGGCTTTTAGCCGGCTGACGGTGGGCGGGGCATGATCGTGGGTTTGAACCCATAACGTGGGCCCAAGCCGCCGCCGAAGCCACCTCTTGTACCGGCCAGCGGCATACCGCCGAGCAGGTTCCCGCTCCCGCCAGCGGCGCCCTCCGGGGCAGCGCTGACGCTGCTGACCAGCTGCACGCCGTGTGGGGCCGCCGGCGCAGCAGTTCCACCGACCCACGACGCCGGCACAGCCAGTTTGCCGACCGAACCGGCGCCGCCCGAAATGGCGGACACCGAATGCGCGGCAGCACCAGCGCCGCCGCCCAGCGCGCCTCCGAGGCCACTCAAGCCGTGGAGTGCTGGGGCAGCAGCGGCTGGGAGAGCCCCGCCCAGCATTCCCGAGCTCTTCGCAATCTGAACGCCGAAGTTGCCCATACCAACGCTGAAGTAAGGCAGACCCTCAGTGTTGTAGAACAAGCTCGCGTACGGCGCGTAATTGGATACTAACGCCGAGACGTTTGTGGGCAGGGTGCTCGTCCCGAATATGAAGGCGTAAAGCGATTGAAACGGCGTTTCGGTGGCCGCCGAGGTGGCCGCCGGCGTCGCAAGGCTTTGCAGCGAGCTCGGCATTGACGAGGTCAGCTGTTGCAGGATCGACTGGCTGCTGCTGGCGGCCGAGGTGCCGGTTGCCGAGCTGACCGCGGCGGCCTGATTCGCCGTCCCGGCCGGATTGGTTGTCGCCGCCGGCGAGGCAAACGGTGTCACCTGAGCGGCGGCCGCCGACTGGCCGGCGTAGCCGTACATCGCCGTGGAGTCCTGGGCCCACATCTCGCCGTATTGCGCCTCGAGTTGCGCGATCGTTGGCGTGTATTGGCCGAAGACATTGGCCTGCGTATACGCTGCCGTCGCAGCGCGGTTCGCCGCGATGGCCGGTGGTGGCACCGTCGCCGCGAACGCCTGCTCGTAGGCCGCGGCGGCCGCCCTGGCCTGAGTCGCGGCCTGCTCGGCCTGCGCGGCTGTCTCCTGCATCCAGGTGACGTACGGCTGCGCCGCACTTGCCATCGCCGCCGAGGCCGGTCCGTTCCACTCGTCGCCGGCCAGTTGCGTGATCGTCGTCTCATAGCCCTGAGCAGCCGACTGGAGTTCCGCGGCAAGGCCGTTCCATGCCGACGCGGCAGCCTGGAAAGACGACGAACCGGGACCCATGTACATGCGGGCCGAGTTGATGTCAGGCGGTAACGCCCCGAAATCCACCATCTGGAAGCCTCCTAGAGGGCCGCAGCCGCGTTGGCGGCCTCGGCGGCGGCGTACGAACCGGCGCTGGTGCCCAGCGTGTTGACGAACATTTCGTGGATCGCTGCGGCCTGGGCGCTGACCGCCTGGTATAGCTGAGCGTGCGCGACGAACTGGGCCGCCGTCAGCGCCGAAACTTCGTCGGCGGCCGCGGGAACGACTCCTGTCGTCGGCGCCGCCGCAGACGCATTTTGGGCACTCAACCCCGAGCCGATCCCATGAAGGCTGGTGGCCGCTGCCGACAAAGCCTCCGGCCGTGTGGTCACGAACGACATCCGGTTTCCTCCTCAATCACCATGAGCGTCTACGACCTTGAGCAAGGTCGTTCGTTAGAAGGCTAGATGGTCACGCTCGAATAACGCCCCCGCCGACCAAACTGTTCATAACCGGACGGTGAGTGTTCATCACCCGATATCGGCTGTTCATCCCGAGTTTTACAAACCTTCCACCTGCAGTAATGCTTCGATTCGACCGGCTACTGGAACGCACTGTGGGCCCGGCCGCTCGATTGCCGTCTCGGCTGCCGCGTAACTAAACCTGGTCGTGGTGAAGATCGTCGGAGCGGCTTTCGCCACAAGTTCTTTCGGTACGCCGCGCGGGGCAGGCTGCCATTCGGTCCGGCGGGAGGACGTCAAGCGGCTCAAAGACCTCGAGCGTGAAAATGCCACGCTCAAGCGGTTTTTGGCTGATGCGGAATTGGAGAAAGTCGCGCTCAAGGAGATCGCGAATGGAAACATCTTGGCCCGGAACGCCGGCGGGCAGCCGTAAGTCACCTGCAGCGCGTGCCGGGGGTCAGCGATCAGTTCGCCTGCTGCGGCACCTGGCAACATCGAATGACCCAACGCCACGAGCCTGTCACGGCTACCGCCAAGGACCATTCGCGACGGGGTTTCGGCCCGCGTATCACAACGCCCGCACATAAGGCTGGGCAATCAATCACGAGAAAATGCAATGCCTTTGGCGCGCAGAAGGGCTTCGAGTGCCACAGCGCCGCCGGCGCAAAGGCCACGGCAGCTCCCGCACCACCGACCGCAATCGGGGATGCACCCAATCGGGTGTAGGCGGTGGACTTCCAGTTCGACGTCACCACTGAGCGTGACACCTTCCCGGCGGTGCTGCGGTGCGACAAGGGACTCGAATTGGGCTGCCGTGCAATGGCCGACTGGTCATCGGGTCAGGTTGGTCTGCACATCATTCCGCCCGATTAGCCGTGGTGCAACGGCTATGTCGAGTCGATCAACTTCCGCATCCGCGACGAGTGCATCAACATCAACAGCTTCTGGTCACCGGCCCAGGCACGTGTGGTCACTGAACGACTCTCCTTCGCCGTGGACAGTTCATGGGGTCCGGCCACGGCCACTGGGCGCAGTCGCACGGATCCGTACGCTGTTACCCCCCTGCGGGCGGCCGGGGCATCACGGCGTGCCGGAGCCCGTATTTCACGACGTAGCCGCCGCCGCTGCCGCGTCCAGCGCCGGCTCCAAGGCCGGCGTTGCCCGCCATCGGAACACCGTTGAGTATCCCATTCGACTGCGGTGCGACAGGGCGTGCGGCGCTGACCAGCTGGGCCTCTTCCATCTCCGTGGGCGTCGCCCCTGGCCAACCCGCGGGCACCGACAGCCGCCCGAGAGTGCTGGCCTGGCCCACACTGGCCGACATCTGGCCCACACCGGCCACCGGTGCGCCGCTGACGCCTGCGGTGCCGCCAATGGGGGGAAGTGCTGCCCCAGGCCCAGGCATCAACCCAAGCCCTTGTTCTAGTGCCGTTGCCTGAGCGGGGGTAATCGTCTGCTGGCCGATGCCGTAGCCGAAGTTTCCGAGACCGACCGCGAAGTAGGCCTGGAGGATCTGCCGCATCGTGTTCAGGTTGCCTGATGTCCCGCCCGTCAGGCCCACGCCCCAACCGCCGGTCGGGAATTGGCTGACGGTGTTTGTAAAGAGTGTCTGGAGCCACTCGATCAGCGTGGTCGGGGGGGTCGCCGCGGTGGTCGCGGCCGTCTGAGTGGTCGTGGCGGGCGCCGACGACACCGCGTTCTGCGCCACCGTCGCGGCTTGGCCGGCCGGCGTAGCGGCAGCCTTGGCAACCGCGTCAGCCTGGCTGCTCGTCCCGTCATCGTTGGTCGTCTGCGGGGGTTGCACGAACGGCGTCACCTGCGAGGCAACCTGCGAGGCGCCGGTGTAGCCGTACATGGCAGCGGCGTCCTGCGCCCACATTTCGGCATACAGGGCTTCGGTCATCATGATCGCGGGGGTGTTCTGCCCGAGGAAGTTGGTGGCGACCAAGGCGGCCAGCAGCGCGCGGTTTGCCGCGATCGCCGGCGGCGGCACCGTCATCGCGAACGCCGCCTCATATGCGGCGACCGCCGCGCGGGCATGGTTGGCGGTTTCCTCGGCTTGCGCGCCGGTTGAGGTCAACCAGTCGATGTACGGCGTGACGGCGGACATCATCGCCGCCGACGTGGGTCCTACCCATGAGTTGCTCGTCAACTCCGCTAGCGCGGCCCCATAGCCGTTGGCCGCAAAGCCCAACTCGGCAGCCAGACCGTCCCAGGCCTCAGAGGCCGCCAACAGCGGCCCGGGTCCGGGACCCGAATACATCCGACCTGAATTGACCTCCGGCGGCAACAGCCCGAAATCAAGCACTAGATTCCTCCGTCAGCGAGCCAAGTTTGCGTCTGCCCCGTCACCCGCCGCATGGAAGCGGCGGCGTGCGGCGTTGTCATCAACTGGTCAGCAATCGGCGGGTCCTGCTGGATGACCGCCCGATCGATATCGATGTGCGGAGCGCGGTATGTGGCCACAGACGAAATGCGCTTTCTTTCCTCGGTAACCCTCAGCGTCAACAACATTGAGCGCCGATGCTCATCACTGAACAGTCGCTGGTTGAGACATTAGATGGCCGCGCGGGTGATCCGCGACGAGGATGCCGACTATTCATTCCTCATCAAGCAGTGTTCATCCCGAATCAACTGCTGTTCAGCCCGCGTTCGGTTTGCAGCCATCCGGCCGGCCGTTCGCCCGGCGAAGCGGGCCACCCTGCGGCCGGCGTAAAGGGGATCACGGTGGAATGGAGCTCAAACCGTGTCAGCCCTCGCGTCCCGGTGTCCGCCCATGTTGCCGACCGGCATCATCGACGGTATGCCCGAGCGCGCACCTCGCCTGCGCAGCCGAGTATGGCGCGGTGCCGCCGACTGCATCGCCATTCCGGAGCGGCATTGCCGGCGCCCACCGGCCCAGGCGGTTGGCACCGACAACACACCGACCGAGGTGGCCTGACCCATACCCGCGGAGATCGCCGGGCGCGCCTGCGCCACGTGCCGCCGATGCCTGAACCGAGCCCGACCGACTGGGCCGCCCCCGATTCGTTAGCCGCGGTACTGACGCCCGGGCAAGCAGTGGCCGTGCTGCCCGTCGTGAAGAGTTGGGAAAACATGCTGCATCGACAGAGCTGATGTCGAGGATGACGAAGACGACGAATCGGTGGCCGGGACGCGAGGCTGCCCGGGCCCTGCGGCTATGCGAGCCTTCCTGCAGGGCCAGAGGCATTTCGGAGATGAGCTGCGGACCCGACGACATGATCGTTTCGACGTCCGTCCCGCTGGCCGTGCCGGCGGACTGGGCGGCTGCGGCGGCCTGCAGTGCCAGCCCGCCGAGTCGACGGTTTGGGCGGGTTGATGAACGGGGTCACTTGTGACGCCGTTGGCGGAGGCGCCGGCGTAGCTGTACACGACGGCGGCGTCCTTGGCCCCACATCTCGGCGTCGTAAGCCTCAGTTGCTGCGGTCGCCGGAGCGTTCTGGCCCCAGGATATTCGTAGCGACGAGTGTTGCCAGCAGGCTCCGGTTGGCGACGCTCAACGGCGGCGGAACTGTTGCGGCGAAGGCGGTTTCGTACGCGCTGGCCGCCGCTGTGGCTTGGTGGCGGTCTGCTGCGCCTGCTCGCCGGTAGCACCCAGCCTAGGTCATATACGGTGCGGCGGCGGCGATCGACCTCGAACTGGGACCTGTCCACGGTCCGCTGGTCAGGGTCCAGACGATCGAGCCGTAGTTTGCCGAGGCGGAACTCAGCTCCTCGGCCAGCGACTCCGGCGCAAGGCTGAGACGGGAGCGCGCGGTATCCCGCAAACGCAAAGGTCCCCCCACCCTCACGGGCGGGGGGACCTTCACGACATACGGTTACCGACGCAAGTCCGTGGCCGCAACCTGGACGAACACCCCGGTGTCCTCGGCCATCAGCAGGCCACGACCGCGGGGCAGCGGTCCACCCTTCATCTTGCCGCGGATGAAGCCTTCGTCGGGGTCGGCGTCCATCACCAGCAACGGAGCGTTGGCCTGGGCCAGCGCCCGCAGCAGCGGGTCGCTGCCCGCCGACGACCATCCACCAAAGGTGCGGGTGACGATCACGTGCAAACCGACATCGGCTGCCCGGGTCACCCATGGCGCGGCCTTGTGCAGCGGTGAATCGAAGCCAGGCGGCAGCTGCTGAACGTCATCGATGATCAGGAAGATCTCCGGCCCGCTCCACCACGAGCGGGACAGCAGCTCTTCGGCAGACAGGCCCGGAGGCGGTTCCCGCCGTGCCAGCACGCCGCCCAGCTCGTCCATCATCGCTGCGACGCCGTCGAGGTTGTAGGCGAACTTCTCGACGTAGTCGGTGCCCAGCGTGGTCAGCAGTTGACGACGCGGGTCGACCAGCCACACCTGTGCCGAGGGACGTGAAGTCGGTTGCGCGATGCTGGCTCCCGGCTCGTACACCCGTCCGATCTCGGACATGATCGTCGCGAGCGTCGTGGTGCGGCCACATTCGCGTCGGCCCGTCACCATCAGGTGAGCGTTCTCGGCGAAGTTGAGGTACACCGGCTGCAGGTCCAATTCGTTGATGGCCCAAGCGATTCCGCCGACACCGACGTTCTGTCGGCGATCTTGTTGAGCCAGCGCCCGCACCTGCTCCAGCCCGAACGTGGCGGGAAGCCTCCGCACCGGCGGTGCGTGGCCGGCCGCCACCCGTTTGACCGCCGCGGCGACGTTGCTGGACTCGAAAACGTTGTCCGGCGTATCGGCAAGCGCCGGTCTGGCCACCAGCGTGTGCAGACCCGACTGTGGATCTCCATCCAGCCGCGTGTAATTCACCGCGACCATGCCGCGGCCCGGCTTGACCGGAACATCCTTGGCGAACCGCGAGCGCACCAGCTTGGCGTCCTCGACCGCAGCCAGCCGCAGCTCGATGCGGGATCCGAAACCGCTGCGCACCGGTGGCCGCAGCTCAGATTCGCGGTCGGCCGTAGCCACCACATGGATCCCGAACGACGGCCCCTGGTTGATGATCACGTTTACCTGCTCGATGAGCACCTCGTTCTCTTCGGCAAGCGCCCGGTAGTTGTCGATCACCAGGAAGACGTCGCCGAAACCGTCGTTGGGCACGCGGCCCGCCTCGCCGCCGAACTTGCGCCGCCGGAACACCTCCATCGACGGGACGTCGTACTCGAGGAAGGTCCGCTTGCGCTCGCGCAGCAACGCCAGCAGCTCAGCTACCGTGCGGCGAACACCGTACGGATCGGTTGGGCCGACGACCTCGCCGACGTGCGGCAGCCCGGCCACAGTCGTCAGCGCGGTGCTGCTGTACGCCAAGACGTAGAACTGGACCTGCTCAGGCGTGTGGGTCAGCGCGGCCGAGATGATCAGCGTCTGCAGCGCGGTGGTCTTGCCCGATCCACCGGCACCGAGGATCAGCACGTTGGAACCAGGCCCGGAAGTGTCCACCGTCCACGGCGGCTGGTCGTGCTTGAACGGCCGGTCGACGATCCCGATCGGAAACACCAGGTTCAAGGCCGTGCCGTAATCCTCCTGCCACGGCCGCTGCAGGAAGCGGTTGACCAGATCCTCGATCGCAACCGGCCGGTCCAGCGGCGGCTGCCACAACCGGTAGGGCTGGAAGTCGATCCGGCGAAGCTGATCAATGATCACGGTGCCGACTTTCGGCGTTCTGATCGCTTCCTCTTCTTCGTCCTCGTCGTCGCGCGCGGCTGCTGCTCCGTTGCCGCCGATCGCCTCGCCGTTACCGCTGTGGCTGTCGCCGTTCGTCAGGGCGTCGAAGTCATCCGGCCCGGTCACACTGACCTCGATGGGCGTGAACCCTGTGGTAAACAGTTGCGGCCGAATGTAATCGACGGTATGGGTCAGCATCGCCGGTCCATCGTCGTCGAACGAGATGCCGCGGCGGTAGTCGCGCCACAGGAACTCGGCCTGGAAGCGCACGATCTCTTCGAGGCTCTTACGGAAGTAGCCCAGACCGGCCTGTGCCGGCAGGTTGACGGCGTTGGGAACACCGGCGGCCTGTGCTGCACCGGCGGTACGCGCTTTCAGCACCAACCGGTAACCCATGTTCTCCATGAGCTTTTCGGCCCGGCTCTCGATCGTCTGCGAGGCCATCATCAGGTGGATCCAGTAAGCACGACCCTGCCGGCCGATCGAGTCCAGAACGTCGACGGCGGTCGGCATGATGCGGAACCACTCGTAGAACTCGTCGATGACCACCACCAGCATCGGCAGCGGCGGGATGTCCTGGCCGCGTGCCCGCATCCTGGAGCGCATCTCGTTGTATTCCTTGGCGTCGTCGACACCGGCGTTGTCGCAGAAGGCTTTACGCCGGGCGATCTCGCCCCACAGGGAGTCCAGGAATCGCTCCATGAGCGCCTGGTCTTCCTCGAGGTCGGTGATGATGCGCGACACGTGCGGCACGCCGCCGAACGGCTTGACCGCGGACCCACCCTTGAGGTCGGCCAACACAAACTGCAACTCGTCGGGTGGATGCGCCAGCATCAGCGATTCGAGCACGGTGCGCACCAGGGTCGACTTACCCGAACCGGTTGTTCCCGACATGACTCCGTGCGGACCGTCGCCGCCTTCGTCGAGGGACTTCATGTCCAGGAACAGCAGCTCACCATTATCCGAGCGGTTGCCGAACGGTATCCGCAGCCGGGAGCGGCTGGTCAGGGCGTCGCGCCGGCTGCTCCACAGCGATTCGAAGTCGATCTCGGCGGGATCCTCAATCCCGTAGTAGGACAGGATGTCTCGGGCGCCGATCTGCGCTACCCGCTGGCCGATCTCCTCGTAGGCTTCCGCCAGCCGCCAGCGGGCCACCCGCTGGGCGAACTGCTCGGCCTCCGGCTCGGTCAACTCGTCGGCGAGAGCGAAGAACCACCTGTTGTCGTCGATCACCATCCAGGTGTCGCGGTCACGGGGCAGCGCCTCGATCACCCCGACGTCGTTGGTGAATCGCAGCACTCGCTCCGGGTTGCCCGTCCACAGCGCAGAACCGGTCAGGTCGAAGAAGGTCACACCGTCGACACCGTCGACGCTGATCACGTATTCCCACTGCGCGTCGTCGACGTCAGCGATGATCACGTGGTGGGGAGTCGGTGTCTCCGCCGATGAGCTCGCGTGCCGCGGCGTGAAAGACCCACGCCCGGCGAACAATTCGGCCTGGTCGGCGGCGAACTCGCGTACCGACCCGTACACCATCCGGGCATTTCCGGCGGCGTCGCGGCGGCGCGGGTCACCGAAGTGCGGCAGCCACTTGACCCAATCCCATTTGCTCATGTCGGAAGTGACCACGATCATTTGGAGGTGGTCCGGCCCGTGTGAGAACGCCAGCTGGCAGATGAGGGCCCGCATGAGCCCCATCGTCTGCTCGCGATTGCCGATCAGCGCGTACCACGGCTCGACCAGCAGCGACACCATCTTCGGCAGGTTGTAGACGACGCTCTGGTAGCGCCCGAATTCCTGCAGCGCCTTACCGGTCACCGGCTCCAGTTCGATATCGGTCGGCATGTTCTGCGGCTCGCCCCAGGTCACCTCGGGACGGGTCATGCCGACGCCAATCCGGGCGACGCCGAAGTTGAGGTCCTTGCCGTCCGGCTTGCGCTCCCACATCCGGGACGATCCGACCGCGGCCGCCAATGTCGTCGGCGCCGGGTGGAACCAGCGGTAGTTGGCGTCCATGCTGTCGGCGGACTCGTTCGCGGTCTCGCGCAGCATGTCGAGCATCAACATGAACTGGGCGCGCATCGCGTCGAGTTTCGGCCGGCTCATCTGCTGCTGGCCGCCGAACCGGCCGCCGAACATCATCATCGCGACCCCGCCGATCATGAAGATCGGGAAGATCGATCCGGCGCCCAGGAACATCCGTGAGCCGTTGGCGACCGTCATGGCGACCATGCCGACCAGCAAGCCGACCACCAGGACACCGACCACGATCAGCCACCATGGCTTGCCTTCTGGCGGCGGAACGCTCAGCGGCGTCGGTAGGACGATGTTCTCCGGCCTGACGGCGGGTGCCCGCTCGGGGGTCGGGCGTGCGAAACCTTGCTTCACTTCGGTACCACCAACTCTGCTGGGCTCATATCGGTCGGAAGGGTGTCATGACGCACCAGCGCATCAGCGCGCGAGAGTGCAGGGCCCGGTGCCAGCAGCCGTAACGCAACCCACGGCGCCGGACTCGGCTGTGACGTCAACCCCAGTGCTGAGCGAGCATCACGAGAATTCTCCACACCGAAACGTACCCCGGAACTCGAAAGCCACCAGAGCGATTCGGAGGTGGTCGAACCCGGATCGTTGCCGGTGACGACCACCCAGTTGCCGTAGTCCGGGCCGTAGTAGACGCGATCGGTTTCGCGGCCGGAGGTGTCCGCCTTGACCAGCGACACGACCTTATCGGCGGCGCCGCTCGATACCGGGATCGTCGGGCCGGAGATCACTTGCACTCGGGCGCGTTCCTCACCGGCGGTCTTCTCCCACCACCAGCACGTCGCCGGGTTCTCCCGGAGGTCCACCGGGCTCAGCGGGCCGTCGGGGTAGGCCGACAGATCCAGCCCGCTGACCACTGGCATCTTCGCCAACGACGCCGGTGCCACCACCACCGGTGAACTGCCCGCCGGGGTACCGGCGTTCTGCAGGATCTGGGCCACCACCGGTGTCACGGTCTGCACACCGTCCGCCAGCACCACTGAATACTGTTGTGGCCCACTGATTTGCGGTGTCACGATCACGGTCCCGATGGGTCCCGGTGCGCTGGCGAACCCCGCCGGCTTACCGGCATTCGGCACCTTGGGCACCGACAGGTCCGGGCCGACCGGTAGCGAGTCGAACAGCGCCCGGCTCATCGGCCGCGCCTGGCTGACGTTTTCCGGGGTCAGACCCAGCGGCAGCAACACCGCCCGGTTCATCGAATCGATGCGCGACCGCCGCCCCTGCCGGATTACGTAGGTGTCTTTTTCATAGCGCAGCACCACCGCGTCCGACCCGTTCACTACGTGGCGGCGGCCGGACAGGTCGGGCGTGCCGTCGATCACGGTGACCGTCACCGGTGAGGGTGCTCCCACTCCCGCCTTCTGGGCCACCGAGTCGCACACCAGCCACGACGCCGTCGCAGGGGTGGTCGGGGAAAACTCCGACGGTGCGCCGGGGATACCCACCAGCGGCCCGTGCGGCTGCTGGGCGATCTGGCTTCCGCGAACCTTGTGCGGGTTGTCCGGGCGACCGGCGATCAGCCTGGCCGACGCCAGGTTCAGCGCGGGGTACAACTTGTCGCCGACGCGGACGTAGAGCGCTCCGGAATCGCGGTCGGCAATGATCGGCGTGTCATTCAACTGCCCGGACGGGCTGATGAATGAGTACAACAATGCGCCCAGGCAAATCACCAACGCCGCGGAGACCGACGCCACCACGGCCAGCGTTTGACGCCGGCCGGGTTCGATCTCCATCCGGACCCGCCAGCGCGTCAACGCCATCGCGGTGCGCCGGGCCAGGAACTGGTAACCGGTTACCTGGGTACGGGTGGACAGTCCGAGACCGTAGCCCGAACCGCGCGGCCCGCCGTGATCACCTGCCATTTTTGATCACGCCCCCGGCCGTTGGAACGCCTGAATACCGTCTAGTCCCACGATTCACAGGGATAACGGTAGGGCACCCTGCGCGACCTCGCCACGCGAGCGTTTGGGCATGGACGATGTAGGCGTCCGCGCAGGTAGTGGTTTGTGCCACAGTGCTGTCACCTGCTCCATCGGTATCGGGGGATCGAAGAAATCTTCACTGCGCATCGTACGTCTCAGCGCAAACTCAGCTCACCGAAAAGACGATGCCGAGGTGAACACTCGGGTCGCATCTGGGGCATCGCGGGACGCAAGATGGCGTCATGAACCAGCAGGCGCCGTCGTTGGCCGAATTGGCGGGCTATTTCGGGATCGCTACCGAGTACCAGGACTGGAGCGGTCGCCGGATCGAAGTCCCGCAGAGCACGCTGGTAGCGGTCCTCGCCGCGTTCGGTGTCGCCGCGGCGACCGAGTCGGAGCGCGGCGCGGCGCACACTGCTCACGACCGCCGGTACTGGTCGCGCGCGCTGCCGCCGACCATCCTTGGGCGACCCGGCGCCCCGACGACGTTCTGGGTTCATGTCACCCATGGTCAGCCGGCCGAGGTGTGGCTGCGGCTTGAGGACGGGACCATCCGCACCGAAATACGCCAGGTCGACAACTTCACCGCACCGTTTGATCTCGACGGACGTTCGATTGGCGAAGCCAGCTTCGTGCTGCCCGACGATCTGCCGCTCGGTTACCACCGGGTGCATGTGCGCTCTGGAGATCACGAGGCCAGCGCTGCGCTGATCGTGACACCGAGCTGGCTGGGACTGCCGGAGCGGCTGGGCGCTCGGCGGGCCTGGGGGCTGGCCACCCAGATATATAACGTCCGATCCCAACAGTCCTGGGGGGTCGGCGACCTCGCCGATCTCGTCGACCTGGCGGTCTGGTCGGCGTCGGTGCACGGCGCCGGTTATGTCCTGGTCAATCCGCTGCACGCAGCCGCACCGACCGCACCGATGGAGCCGTCGCCGTATTTGCCAACGTCACGCCGGTTCGTCAACCCGCTGTATCTGCGGGTTGAAGCCATCCCGGAATTCGCGCAGCTGCGCAAGCGTGGCCGGGTGCGGCGACTGCGTGACGGCGTCCAGAAACACGCAGCCGCACTGGACGCCATCGACCGCGACTTCGCATGGGCGGCAAAGCGGGCGGCTTTGCAGCTGGTCTTTTCCGTCCCGCGGACGGCAGGCCGAGACCTGGCGTATGCGGCGTTTTGCGCACGCGAGGGTGCCGCGCTGGATGACTTCGCCACGTGGTGTGCGCTGGCCGAAGCGTACGGCGGCGATTGGCATCAGTGGCCCGAGTCGGTGCGGCACCCCAGCGCTGACGGTGTCGCCGGATTTGTTGCCAAGCATTCAGCCGCGGTCGATTTCCACCGCTGGCTGCAATGGCAGCTTGACGAGCAACTCGCCGCCGCGCAATCACAAGCAGTGTCGGCCGGGATGTCGCTGGGGGTCGTGCACGACCTCGCCGTCGGCGTGCACCCCAACGGAGCCGACTCCTGGGCGTTACAGGACGCGCTGGCCCTCGGCGTCTCCGCTGGTGCGCCGCCGGACGAGTTCAACCAGTTAGGCCAGGACTGGTCGCAGCCGCCGTGGCGCCCGGACCGCCTCGAAGAGCTGGAATACCAGCCGTTCCGTGCCCTGATCCGCAGCGTGCTGCGCCACGCCGGCGGGGTGCGCATCGACCACATCATCGGGTTGTTCCGGCTGTGGTGGATTCCCCAGGGCGAAGCGCCCACCCAAGGCACCTATGTCCGCTACGACCACGAGGCGATGATCGGCATCGTTGCCCTGGAGGCGTATCGGGCCGGGGCGCTGGTGGTTGGCGAGGATCTCGGCACCGTCGAGCCATGGGTCCGCGACTATCTGCGGGCACGCGGCGTGTTGGGCACGTCGATTCTATGGTTCGAACTCGACCGCGACGGTGCCGGCGGCCCGCTGCCGGCCGAGCGCTGGCGCGAATACTGCCTGTCGTCGGTGACCACTCACGACCTGCCGCCGACCGCCGGTTATCTGGCCGACGAGCATGTGCGTCTGCGGGCTTCGCTGGACCTGTTGACTCGGCCGGTCGACGAAGAGCTCGCGGCTGCGCAGGCCGAGCGGGCGGCCTGGATCGCCGAGTTACGCCGCGTCGGCCTGCTGTCCAAGCACGCGGGTGTCGAGCAGACCGTGCTCGCTCTGCATCAGTACCTGGGCCGAACGCCGTCGCGGCTGCTGGGACTTGCCCTGACCGACGCGGTCGGAGATCGGCGCACCCAGAACCAGCCGGGCACCACTGACGAGTACCCCAACTGGCGGGTCCCACTGAGCGGCCCCGACGGTCGGCCGGTACTGCTCGAGGAGGTCTTCAGCGATCCCCGGGCGATCGCTCTAGCGGAGGCCATGCGCGCGTCGACGGCCGTCCGCCCGACCGAGACCACCTGTTAGCTTCGGTTTGTCATGAAGACCTTGAAGTTCGGCGTGGTTGCCCCGGTCGCCGCCGGGGTCACCGCAGACCCGCGGTGGATGATCGCCTTCGCGCGACATCTGGAGACGTGCGGCTTCGAATCGATCGTCGCCGTCGAGCACACGGTCCTGGCGACCCACTACGACAGCGTCTACCCGTATGACCCCTCGGGGCGTGTGGAATTGGCGGCCGACTGCCCGGTGCCCGACCCGCTCGATCTGCTGTCGTTTTTGGCCGGCCGCACCGACCGGCTCGGGTTGGCCACCGGAGTTCTGGTGCTGCCCAACCATCATCCGGTTGTACTGGCCAAACGGGCGGCAACCGTGGACGCGCTGTCGGAGGGGAGGCTTCGGCTGTGTGTCGGCGTCGGCTGGCTGCGGGAAGAGATCGAGGCCTGCGGCACCGCATTCGAAAGCCGCGGCCGGCGCGCCGACGAGCAGTTGGCAGTGCTGCGCGCGCTCTGGGCTGGCCAGCCAGACGGTGTCACACATCGCGGCGAGTTCTTCCGGTTCGAGAATGCCGTCTGTAGCCCGAAACCTGTTTCTGGAGAGCATCTTCCGGTGCATATCGGTGGTCATAGCAAAGCGGCCGCACGACGGGCCGGGCGCCTCGGCGACGGCTTCCAGCCGCTGGGTGTGACCGGGACGCAGTTGGATGGCTTGCTTGCGCTGATGCATGACGAGGCCTCGGCAGCCGGCCGCAACCCGGCCGATATCGAAGTGTCGCTGGGTCATTCGGTCACCAAGATCGACGCCGAACGCGCAGAGAAGCTCACTGCTCAGGGCGCCGACCGGCTGGTGCTGGCCATGCCGCCGATCACCGATATCGAGCAGGCCAAGGACGAGCTGTCGGCCTGCGCGCAACGTTTGTCATTGCCGACGTGATGGCCCGCGCAACCAACCGGGTCGGGATCAGCGACTTGGTACACCGTTACGCCGCGGCAGTCGATGACCGTCAATTCGACTCTGTCGTAAAGCTTTTCACCGAGGCGGCTGAGTTGATCCTGCCCGATCCGCCAACCGCGCTGGAGCCGGTTCATCGACACCGCGGGCACATTGCGATCAGCGCCGCGATTGCCGCCGTCGCCGCCGTTATCCGCACCGAACACGCGATCGTGGGCGAGGTCTACGACGACGCCCCGCGGCCGGACGTCGCACACGGCCGTGTTGCCTGTATTGCGCATCACTGGAGCCAAGACGCGGATCAGCTGACCGACGTGGTCTGGCATCTGCGCTACGACGACGAGTACCAGCTCACCGATGCGGGATGGCGGATCGCGAGTCGCGCGTTGACGATCAATGCCATCGAGACCCGACCGGTGCGCCGGTTGCGAATCACCGGGCCTCCAGAGTAAGACGCCAGCCGGCCACCACAAATTTCATCGTCGGACCCTAACTCGCGGCGTCTTCCAGGAGATCGGCTGCGTGGGCAAGGCTTTCGGCCGGTGTGGTCATCTCGGCGGCGACCTCACGGGCTCGACTGGCGTAGGGCGGAGCAAGGACGGAGTGCAGGTCAGCGACCAGTGAATCCACAGTGCTTTCCGAAAAGCGCCGTCCAAAGCCGACTTTCAGGCGGGTGACCGACTCAGCCCAGACCGGCTGATCGAGCCCGTTCCAGAGGATCAAGGTGGGGATTCCGGCGCGTAGGCCTGCGGCCGTGGTGCCGGCGCCCCCATGATGGACGACGGCGCGGCAGAGCGGAAAGATGGCCGCTTGGCCTATCTCATCCACAACCTTGACGTGCTCGGCATGCGGGATGTGGGTGAAGTCATTGGGCCCAGAGCAGATCAACGCGCGCTCGCCCAACTGCGCGCAGGCAGCGCTGATCGCGGCGACCGTGTCACGCGGGGTATGCGACCGGCGTGCTGCCGAAGCCGAAGTAGATCGGCGGCGGTCCCGCGGCAATCCACGACAAGACCTTGCCATCGGCGGCCGTCGGCAACTCCAGCGTCAGCGCCCCGACGAAGGGCCGTCGTCCGCCCTGGTCCGCCCATTCGGCTGCCAGCCCGGGAAAACAGAGCTCGTCGTAAGCCTGGATCTCCAGCGATTCGTGTTCCATCATCGCTCGTGTCGAGGGCCCAGTTGCCTCCGGTAAGCCGAGTGCCCGGCGTTGGGCATGTTCAGCCTGCTTCGCTACGCTCCCATGCGGCGACCCGAGCTCCAAAATCTGCGGCGGGAAGGAGTGCAGTGCAGCCAGCGGAATGCCGTAATACTCCGCGACATTGGCGGCCAGCCCCTGCTCGTTCATGCCCGCCAATAGCAGGTCGGCCCCATTCGTCAACGACATCAACGTCGCGCTCTTCTCCGCCGCGACCTGGGCAACGTATTCGATAGCTTCGTGGATCGCGCTGAGCGGATTCTGGATCATGCGGACGAAATTTTCGTCGCGCAGCTGCGCCTGCCAGTCCGGGCCGTAGGGAACCGCAGTAAGCCCCACGGACTCGATGAACGCAAGCATGTCAGGCGGCACAGTAACGGCCAGGCGCACGTCGTGACCTCGGCGCAGCAGCTCCCGACCGACGGCGATGCAGGGCTCCACGTCGCCGCGACTTCCATAGCCTGCCACCGCAAACTTCATCGGCGGAACCTGACCATGCGCCCGCGCCGGGCGGTGTCTTCTAGGAGATTGCCTGCGTTGGCAAGGCTTTCGGCGGGTTTGGTCATATGGGTGGCGATCTCACGGGCTTGAGCGACGAATCGCGGGGCGAGGACGGAGCGCAGGTCGGCGACCAGTGTGTCCACGGTGGTTTCTGAAAAGTGCCGTCCGAAGCCGACTTCCAGTTGTTCGACGGCAGCTGCCCAGATCGGCTGATCGAGCCAGACCGCGAAGAGGATCAACGTGGGGATTCCGGCGCGCAGGCCCGCGGCCGTGGTGCCGGCGCCCCCATGGTGGACGACCGCGCGGCACGCGGGAAAGATGGCCGAGTGGTTCACCGCATCCACAACCTTGACATGGTCGGGATGCTGGTTGCCGGTGACGTCATTGGGCCCAGAGCAGATCAACGCGCGCTCGCCTAACTGCGCGCAGGCCGCGCTGATCATGGCGATGGTGTCGGCGGGAGACGCGATCGGCGTACTGCCAAGGCCGAAGTAGATCGCCGGCGTTCCCGCGGCAATCCACGACAAGACCTCATCGTCGGCGGCTGTCGGCAATTCCAGCGTCAGCGCCCCGACGAAGGGTCGCCGCCCAGCCTGGTCCGCCCATTCGGCTGCCAGCCCGGGCAAGCAGAGCTCGTCGTAGGCCTGGATCTCCAGCGATAGCGGCGAGGGTCCAGTTCCCTCCGGCAACCCCAGTTCCCGGCGTTGAGCGTCTTCCGCGACCTTCGTCATGAGCGAAAACAGCCACCCCGATGACCAAATCCGCTCCGGGAAGAGGTGCAGCGCAACCGCGGGAATGCCGTAATACTCCGCGACATTTGCTGCCAGCCCCTGCTCGTTGAAGCCCGCCAATACCAGGTCGGCCCCATTTGCCAGCGCCGTCAGCGTCGCGCCCTTCTCCACCTTGACCTGGGTAACATGCTCGACAACTTCGGGCACTACGCTGAGCGGATTCTTCATCTTCGGCAATAAGTTGCCGACTAAATCCGAGGCCGGGTTCATCTCCTCGCGCGAGTCCGGCCCGTAGGCGACCCCAGCAAGCCCTGCCGACTCGATGAAGCCAAGCATGTTCGGTGGCACTGCCATGCGCACATCGTGACCTCGGCGCAGCAGCTCGAGAGCGGCGGCGGCGCAGGGCTCGACATCACCGCGACTTCCATAGCCTGCCACCACAAATTTCATCGGCGAAACCTAACTCGCGGTGATGCCCCACACGTCCAGGCGGGCAAAGGGGCCGTGACGGCACCGCTCGACACACACCGTACCTTTGTCAGCTTCTTGGTCAACGCGGCGTTGTGACGCCAGCGTAGATGCGCCGCAGCGCGCCTCGGCGCCGATCCTTTCGGCGGCTTGCCCTTTCGCCGGTCAGCCAGAGCGTCCCCGGCGGGCGGCGTCTTCCAGGAGGTCGGCGGCGCTGGTCACGCTTTCGGCGGGTTTGGTCATCTGAGCGGCGACCTCACGGGCTTGAATGACGTATTGCGGAGCCAGGATCAAGCTCAGGTCCTCTACCAGTGATTCCACGCTGGTTGCCGAAAAGCTCCGCGCGGAGCCGACTTCCAGTTGATTGACCGCAATCGCCCATATCGGCTGATCGAGCCAGACTGCGAAGAGGATCAAGGTGGGGATTCCGGCGCGTAGGCCTGCGGCCGTGGTGCCGGCGCCCCCGTGATGGACGACGGCGCGGCAAGCGGAAAGATGGCCGCTTGGCCTAGCGTCTCCACAACCTTGACGTGGTCGACATGCGGGATTTGGGTGAAGTCACTCGGCCCAGATCAAATCAACGCCCGCTCGCCCAAATGCGCGCAGGCAGCGCTGATCATGGCGATCGTGTCAGCGGGAGATGTGACCCGCATGCTGCCAAAGCCGAAGTAGATCGGCGGCGTTCCCGCGGCAATCCACGACAAGACCTTGTCGTCGGTATCCGTCGGCAATTCCATCGTCAGCGTGCCGACGAAGAGCTGTCGGCCAGCCAATTCCGCTGCTTGGGCTGCCAGTTCGGGCAAACACAGCTCGTCGTAGGCCTGGATCTCCAGCGGTGCGTCGAGGTCGTTGCCTCCGGCAAGCCGAGTGCACGAGGTGGGCATACTCAGCCTCTTTCGTTATGCGCCAATCCAGCCACCCGAGCTCCAAAACCTGCACCGGATAGAAGTGCAGCGCCGCCAACGGAATCACGTAATACTCCGCGACGTTGGCAGCCAGCGTCTGCTGGTTGTAGCCCGCCAAGAGCAGGTCGGCCCCATCTGCCAGCGACATCAGCGTCGTGCCCTCCTCCGCCCAGGCCTGGGTGACATGCTCGATAACTTCGGGCAACATGCCGTTCGGATTCTGGATCCTCGGGGATTGGCGACGGAACCTCTCATCCGCCTGCGAGTCCAGCCCGTAGGCGAACGCAGCAAGCCCCGCCGACTCGACGATGCTAACATGTTTGCCGGGACCGCCATGCGCACGTCGTGACCTCGGCGCAGCAGTTCCCGTCCGACGGCGAAGCAGGGATCAACGTCGCCGACTTCCATAGCCTGCCACCACAAACTTCATCGACGAGACCTAACGCGCGGTGATGCCCCGACGTCTAACCATGAACGGTACCGTTCGACACATGGCGTCACTCTGATCTCGCCGCTCGCGGTGGTCAGAATTGACACGAATCCGAGGAGGAGGAGGAGGGCACACGTTGCGACCGCGCCGGCTTGAGCACGAATACGACCCGGGTCCCGTTCAGGTCCAGGCGCGCAAAGTGCACTTCGATGCCTCCGGCATCCCGTTGCACTGGATCCCCGACCACCCGGTCGCGTCGAATTTCGCCAACCTGCTCAACGTTGTGCTGCCCCCGATCGAGCGCTGGTTCGTCGCGGTGTTCAACGAGGCGCTCCCGTTGGTCAAAGACCCCAGACTCGCCGAGGACATGCGCGGGTTCATCGGCCAGGAGGCGATCCACGCCGATGTCCACGACCGGGTCCTCCACGACTTGATGACGGCCCGTGGCATCGACCCCAAGCCGCTGCTCGACCAGATCGATTTCATCTTTTCCCGCACGCTGTCACCCCGTCCCTCGCTCGATCCGAAACGCCGTCTCAGCCATCTGTGCGACCGGCTGTGGCTGATAGCCGCGATCGAGCATTACACCGCGGTGCTGGGTGACTTCGTCCTGAACTGCCACTGGGATGACTACGGTGCCGATCCCACCATCGCGGATCTTTTCCGCTGGCACGGCAGTGAAGAAGTAGAACACCGCAATGTTGCCCATGACGTCGCCGTCTATTTCCACAACAGCTATCCGGACCGCGTCCGTTCGATGCTGATTGCGGTGGCGATGGTCTTCGTCTTCTTCCAGCGGGGCACCTGGTACCTGACGAAAGCAGACCCGGACCTCGACATCGGCTGGTGGAAAATGCAGTGGCTGAGGGCGCTGGATTCGAGGAAGGGTTTGCTCCCGACATTCCGTAAGCTGTTCGGCTCCAACACCTTGACGTACTTCCGGCCCGGCTTCTCTCCGGAGGAGATGGGTTCGACGGCGCAAGCTGTCGCATATCTGGCGAGTTCTCCGGCTGCTCGCGCAGCACATCTTTGATGGCGGTGTTCGACCGGTTTCGCCAGGCGCCGCCCAGCGTCTCGGGTCGCTCGTCGCACGATGTACTGCTCGGCCTCGCCGATGCCGCGGTGACGGGATTGTGGGCGTTGTCGGGGTCGATCAGGCGTGTCACTCCGCCGGCGGTCCACGACGGCAGCATCATGTTGACCGTCGTGGAGCGCCGAGTGGTCGCACGCGACCAGGACGTGGTCATGCTGACATTCGCCGATGTCGACGGTGCGCAACTGCCATCCTGGCGGCCCGGTGCGCACCTCGATATCCACCTGCCCAGCGGCCGGGTGAGGCAGTACTCGCTGTGCGGCGATCCCGCGCGCCGTGACACGTATCGCATCGCGGTGCGGCGAATTCCCGACGGCGGCGGCGGCTCGGCCGAGGTACACGACACCTTGGCCGTCGGCAGTCGCGTGACGACAAACGGACCGCGCAACGCCTTCCCGTTGACGGTGCCCGGCTACGGATCGCCCACGCAGCGTGTGCGATTCGTCGCTGCCGGGATCGGCATCACCCCGATCCTGCCGATGGTGCGCCATGTCGAACGCCTCGGCGTCCAGTGGTCGATGGTCTATGCCGGACGCAGCCGCGACAGCCTTCCGTTCCTCGACGAACTGGCCGAGTTCGGCGACTGCCTAGAGATTCTCACCGACGACGTGCATGGCGTCCCGACGGCTGCCGAGCTGCTGGGCGACTGTCCCGACGGTACGACGGTGTACGCTTGTGGACCCGCACCGATGTTGACCGCGATCCGAGTTCAACTCGCCGAACGCGATGACGTCGAATTGCATTTCGAGCGTTTCGCCGCGCCTCCGGTCATCGATGGCGAAGCGTTCGGTGTCCGCATCGCCTCGACGGGCGTCACGGTGCAGGTCGGCGCTGAGGAGACGCTCCTGTCGGCGCTGCAACGCGCGGATGTCTGGCCGCCGTATTCCTGCCGACAGGGCTTTTGCGGGACGTGCCGTACCCGGGTGCTCGACGGCGGCGTCGAGCACCGCGACACGCTGCTCACCGACCCCGAGCGGGCTGAGGGAATGATGCTGGTCTGCATCTCACGCGCGGCAAAAGGACAGCGGCTCACCCTCGACCTCTAGGGCGGTGACGGAAAGGGTTGGTGTCAGCCGGTTTTCGGCAGCGGAATGCCTTCGCTGGTGGCAAATTCGGCGTCGCTTTGGGTCGAGAGCCCCAGCGACACCACCGACCGTGCGAACAGCGCGTCGGTCAGATACGCCAGCGCGACTGCCCAGCGGTTGACGCCTCGTGGGATGGCATACAAGTGGTAGGCGCGGGTGACGAACTTGGCCGGAAAGCCCGACAATTGGATTTTCAGCGGATTCGCCACGGCCTGGTGAGGTCCCAGGTCGACGACCAGGCCCATGTCGTGGTGCTTGTAGTCTCGCTTCTTGCCATGCCGAGGCTGGCGGCCACATTGTTGCCCAGGACCTTGCCCTGGCGAATCGCGTGCTGGGCGGTGGGCGGGGTGATCTTGCCCGGCTGGGTCACGTCGGGCACCGCGGCGGCATCGCCGGCCGCGAAAACGTCGGGATGACCCGGTACTGCAAGATCGGTCTGCACCGTCAACCGGCCCGTCTCGGTCGGTAGGCCCAGTGTCTCGATGAGCGGGGCGGCAGTCACACCGGTAACCCACGCGACCGTGCGGGTGTCCACCCGCGAATCGTCGCTGAGCACGACATGGTCCGGACGAACCTCGTTGAGCGTCAAGCCCAGTCGGACGTCGACCCCGCGTCGCCGTAATACCCGCATCGCGCGAGCCCCCAACTTTTCACCGACCTCGGGCATCACCTGTTCGGCGAGGTCCAGCAGCAGGAATTTCACCTAGGCCGGGCTGAAGTTCATCTGCTTGGCGGCGGCGTCGGCCAGCGCGCGAAGCTGCAGGACGAGTTCCGTGCCGGAATACGACGCGCCCACCACCACGACGGTGCGTCGAGCCCGCGCGAGCTCGGCATCGTCTTCCAAGCAGGCCAACTCCAACTGCTCCAGGACATGGTCGCGCAGGTAGAGCGCCTCGGCCGGCGACTTCAAACCCCTTGCGTACTGGGCCAATCCAGGGATGTCGAACAGGCGGGTGACCGACCCTGGCGTCAACACCAGCCGGTCCCACGACAGCGAGCGGGACCGCTGTTCGAGATCGGTGAACTCCAGCCGGTGCTGATCTAGGTCGACGCTGTCGACCCGCCCGCGAACTTTTCGTACCCCGTCAAGGGTTCCTGCGAGCGGGATCGTGACGAATCGCGGATCGACCACTCCGCCGGCCACGTCGGGCAGCAGCGGCGTGTAATCATGTAATCGACCGGCGAGATCGTCGTGACGTCGACGTCGGATTTGCGTAATTGGCGGGCCAGCCGCCGGGCGCACTCGAAGCCGGTGAATCCGCTGCCCACGATCACGACCGACGTCACCATCTCCTAGTAGCCATCGGATGGTGACTGCAAACCGTTGCCGGCCGGCTGCGTCTACGGGCTGGCCAGCAGCGTGCCGAATTTGGCGGCCAACCATGGTTTGCGCCCGCCGGCCCGCAGTCGGCCACGGAGAATTTGGGGCAACTGCGGCACTCGCCCGAGGCCGAGGAGCAGGAATGTGACCGGATCGGCGGTGATCACACAATCGGCCTTCTCCCCCGCTGCCGTGACGACAGCGGTGCCATTGGTGATCGCCATCCGGTAGCGGCGGCCGCCGCGCATGCGTATCTCGAAGCTGATGCTGAGGTTATGGGTATGCGAACGCCGTAGGTATTGCGGCGCCAGGGCAAGAACCGCAGGCACGACGAGCAGAGCGTCGTCGCGGCTGATGCTCCACGGTCGGTGTGCGGCGCGCGCGATATCCAAGCCGTGAACGAGCTGCTCCCCGAGTAACAAACAGGTCATCATCGCGGGTTCGAGCACCAAGCCGTCGGCCGTGAGAATGCCGGCGCCCGCGGCGAGGTCGACGGCGGAGGCCGCGGCCAGGTAATTCTTGGCGGTTTCCTCCAGCAGCTCGGCGAGTCGGCGTGGGTCGCGCTCAGAGACATCGATCAAATGCCGGTCATTGACCGCTGTCCTGATCCGCGCCGGGGACCCCTCCGGGATGTCCGGCGCGGCGTGGCCGCCGTTCACATGTCTGGTCAGCGCCTCGGTGTACTCACGCATGTCGGCGACCACGTGGGCCGCCGTCTGCCCCACCGTCCACGTGAGCCCGGGCACCGGCGCCGCCGAATCGGCAACGCTGCGCCACTGTTTCGCGCTGCGGGCGACCGCATCGGCCAATGCCGTTCTGGTGCGCGGCGCGGCGTGCCGGACATCGTCGACGGGACCGGCGGAGATTGCAGGGACAGTTTTCATCGGCAGCACCCTTCCGTTACTGAATCGCCTTAGATAGTGCTACTATTTCACATAGTGATGCAATGTCAATAGGCTGATGCGGTATTCGCGCACGGAAGTGAGAGGGATGTCCGAGTCGACACCGCAGCCGTCGTCGCTACGCGCCCAGCAGGTGGCGCAGACGCGGGATTCGTTGGTCCGTGCGGGCCGGGAGTTGTTTGGCCGGAAAGGCTTTCGACAGACTTCGGTGGAGGATTTAGCGCGCGCAGCCCGGCTCACCACGGGCGCGCTCTATCATCACTTCCCCACCAAGACAGCACTGTTCGAAGCGGTTTTCGAGCATGCCCACACCGAACTGATGACGGTGTCGATGGCGGCCGCCCAAGGCGCAACCGATGACCTCGACGTGCTGGCGCGTGGCTTCGAGGCGTTCCTCGATTCCGTGTTGGAGCCAGAATTGCAGCGCATTCTGATTTTGGACGGCCCCGCGGTGCTGGGACCGGCGCGCTACACCGAGCTGGACGAGCGGTACGCATTCGCGGTCATCGTCGCGGCGCTTCGGGCCGCCACCGAGGCCGGCACCCTCCACGTCGACGACCCGGAGACCGTCACCCGGTTGCTGCTGGGCGCCTTGACGCGCGGAGCGATGTTGATCGCCAACTCAACGGATCCAGTCAAGACCAGGCACGCAGTCGCGCTGTCCATGCGCACCCTGCTGAGCGGTTTCGTTGCGCCCGCCTCGAGCTAGTTCCGAAGCCGTTTCCCCAGCATGCGATTCGGGTAGTTGGTTCACACGCGCTACGACGCGAGTGACATCGAAGGAGAATGAATGGGAGACAACGCGAGCGACCCGGTCGACCATCACCGAACCACGCAGCCACTCGCCGGCGAAACGATGAAGAACACGGCGAAGACACCCGGATTGGTCCTCGTTGCGGTGGCCGTGGTGTCCTTTGTGGTTTGCCTGGCCAGCTTTGCGATCAGACAGGTCGGCGTTGGAGTCGGCGCGGCGATCGTCGCGTTGCTCACGGCCGGCGCGGCCCTGGCGTGGTTGGCGATGGAGGCGCGGCGGGTCCGACAAGTTGAACGGGAGTGGGACAAAGCCCATCAGGACAAAGCCCATCAGGACAAAGCCCATCAGGACAAAGCCCATCAGGACAAAACCCATCACGGTGCCGCGAAATGACCTTACTCGGCTAATAATTAGCGCACCTGCTTAGCGGAGTCACTCCAGGGCGGCCAAATTGCCCACCGACTTACGCACATCCGACTTGATGATTCGCGCTACCAGCCGTCCCACCGGTCCGCTGAGCAGACCACCACTGAGATCGGCGGTCAGATTGAACGTCGACCCGGGGTCGTACCGTCGGCTAACCCCGCCACGGCCGCGGCCGGCTAATTCGATCGCGTTCGGCTCGTCGTACCGGGTGACCGTCCACTCGATGATGTTTCGAAATCCCTTCACTTTGATGAGCGATGAAACGTGTGTCCCCTCTTCGATCGTTGAGGGGACCCGACTACGCCAGCCACCGAATATCGTCATCCAGTCGCCGAATCGACTCAGGTCTGAGGCGAACTTCCACGCATATTCAGGGGAAAGGTCCGACGATGTCGAGACATCGACACGTGCCACGGCGTACCACCTTCCGTGGTTGCCAACTGCGGGATCAGGGCCGGGCTTACATACCCGGGTTCGGCCGTGCGAAAACCGTGCGGTCGCGGGCGATCAGATACCGGTCCAGGTCTGATCGAGTTTCTCGGCCACATTGATGACCTGTGCCGCCTGGGACTGAGGCGCATCAATTTCCTCGTTCACGTATTGCGCGATGAAGCGCCGGATCTCCGCATCGACGCCGGCCACGATGCGCAGCAGCTCGCCGCGAATACTTTTCGACGACACATGGACGGTGATGTCCGACGGACGCGGCTTGGCGACGTCGACAATCAGCAGCAGCGGTTCGGCGGCGCGGGCAGTTGCGTTCAGTTTGATGTCGCCGTCAACTTTGAAACGCTGCTTATCCAGTCGTAGGTCGACGAGCAGATCGATTAGCAGCGGGATGTGGATGTCGAAGGTGATGGTGTCGCCGACGTTGCGGCTGACCTGGGGCTCCTTGATCGTCACCCTGGCGCTGACTTTGGCGATCTTGCCCGGCCCCTGAGCCATCGGCTCCATGTCGAACTCGTTGCCGGCGATCGCGGCGAACGCTGCGCCGACACGTTGCTCGGTCACGGCTACTTCGAAGAATCGCCGTCCGAAGTCCTCATAGCTGACGTACGCATGGCCCTGCATAAGTAGATACCGTCTCACGTCGCGTTCCGACACCGCGACTGATCCGATCGTGTCGGCCGACGCTGCCTTCGCGAGTGCATCGAGCCAGATGTCAGCGATCGCCGGAAGCGCGGCGCGAAACAATCGAGCGGGCGACAGCGCGCATGATCAAACGCGTCGGGCACAATTGAAGCGCTGCGGTCTGGCGGTCGGTGGTTGTGAGAGAATTTCGTAGTCGCACCGGCGCGATCTGGGCTGGGCGATTCTGCTCGCGTTGTGAACCGCGCCACACAGCCAGCCGTTGATGCGATGTTCCCCTGCCATGTCCTGACATGGCAGTACCTGGAGGTGTTTGAGTCTGATGTGCGCCCGAAATGCAGCTGACCTGCGATCCACCGGCCTTCGGACCGCGACCGTGCTCACCTGGTTGGGCGGCGGGGAGCGCCGGGAACTCGATGAGCGCCACGAGCGGTCTGCGCAGGCGATAGCCGGACGTGATCGTGATCCTGAATGCCGTGCTGGCCTGGCTCGTGACGACGCTCGCTGTCGTACCTGCGGCTCACCGACCGGTATCGGTGATAGCGCCGTTCACGCTGGTGTTTGCCCTGGTGGTGGCCGCGATCAGCCGTGCGATCGCAAGCGGGCCGGTGCGCTGGCCGGGCGGCGTCGCGGGGCGCAGCGTGGTGGCCGTCGGTTTAGGTGCGATCGTGGGTGAGTTTGCTGCTCTCGCAATATTTTCCGGGTCGATTGACCGGCATCTCGAGCTACAAGCTGCCCGCACTGCCGACTCGGCACCGGCGGTGGTGCAGGCATCGACCAGTTTGGCGCGGAGCAGCAACGCGCGCGTCGCCCTCGATAGAGCCGTCGACGCAGCCCGCATCCAACGCGACGAGGCGCTGGTGGTGGCCCGTTGCGAATACCATCCCACCCCGTCCTGCCCGCAGACTCGCATCACCGGCATGCCGGGTTCTGGTCCCGAAACCCGCACCGCCAACGAGCTTTTCGCCGACTCCCAGCAAGAATTGGACACAGCCATCGCCACTCGCGAGCGGCGCGGCCCTACGCTGGACGCTCAAATCGGTTCTGGCGATCGGGAACTCCACCAAGCACGCCAGAAGGCGATCGCGGACGCCGACCATGGCTTGGGTGCGCGATGGATTGCAATGCAGGAACTGACGTTCGCCGGCGCCGGCGCACTCATTGTGCGGTTACTAGCGATTGTGTTCTTCGCATTGCTGAGTCTGCTGCCATTGATCTTGCGGTTGTGGCGCGGTGAAACGACCGGTGATCGCCACGCGAAAGCCGAGGTCGAACGTGAACGCGCCGAGCTCGATGCAGAGACCGCGATCGCTGTAAAGCGAGCCGAGATACGCGTGGCCGCTGAAACCCTCTGGGCTGAGCAGCAACTCGACAAGGCCCGGCTGGCAGTGGAGGCGCAGACCGAGATCGACCGAGCGCAGCTTCGTCAGCGCGTCAACATCGCACTCGAAGGCACGGCGTATGTCGCTGAGCCGGTCGCCGGAGACATCTATTTGCCGATCGCTGCCGAGGCTGAGGCCGCGAGTCTCGCAGCGACAGCATTACCCGACACCGCGATGGAAGCTGTTGTGGCTGAGCCGAATAACTTGCCTGCAGCGATCGAACCTGCCAATGCGCCTGCTATTCCGGTCATTCCGGTCATTACCGATGTCACCAGAGCAGCCACCCGCTGGATCCGCCCGCTGGTTCCGGGCTTTGTCGCCCGCGTGATCGACACGTCAACCCACCCGCTCCGCACGGCGCGCCAGGTGATCGAGGAGGTCGAGGAAATCACCTTGACGCTCAAGCGAACTCACAAAGTCACCGTGGAAACTGAGGAGAATGTCGGCACGGCGGCCGCGAGCAGATCGGCTGCGGTCGCCATAGAGCATGATGACGACGACGGTGATACCGGCGGTGCTGGGGCTCAGACACTCTCGTCACGCCGCTTATCAAGGCAGCACGCGGACGACCACTCGTTGGTGTCAGGCCGGCGTGAACCGCGACGCGAACTGGCCGAAGGCGACGGACCAGCCGAGTTGCGTGCGGCTGATGGTCCCCGACAATTGCCGCCTGCCGAATAGTCAACGCACCGCACATCGCCACCTGCGCAGATGCACGCACCGCGGCGACATAAGGCGATATCGCTCACAGTGACGCATAACTCTTTGCTAACGGCCGCTGAGGTTGTCCCGGGTCTCGTAGAACTTGAGGTGGCGGTCCCCCGCTCGAGACCTGCCGTGTGGTAGGTGTCGGGCGTCCGCCAAGACACACCAACAGCAAGGGGACCGCCGTGAAGAAGAGTAGCCAGATCCAGTCCGTGGACGTGAGCGCCATCCCGCAGTGCGTCAGTGTGGCGATGGCGGAGATCGCCGAGAACATGCACGAGGGGCTTTTGGCCCTGGCCGTGGGTGCGGGCCTGCAGGTGATGGCGGCATTGATGGAGGCCGACGTGAGCGCGCTGGCCGGGCCGAAGGGCAAGCATGATGCGACGCGGACGGCGGTGCGGCACGGCCGTGAGCGTGGGTCGGTGACCCTGGGCGGGCGGCGGGTGGCGATCACCCGCCCTCGGGTGCGGGCGGCCGGCGGGTCCGGTGAGCTGCCGATCGCGTCGTATGAGCTGTTCAGCTCGACGGAGATTCTGGGCAAGATGGCGATGGAGAAGATGCTGGCCGGGCTCTCGACCCGCCGCTACCCGGTCGGGCTCGAGCCGGTCGGTCAGCAGGTGGATGAATCCTGCTCTGCGACAAGCAAGTCGGCGGTCTCGCGCAAGTTTGTGGCGATGACCGAAACCGCTCTGGCCGAGCTGTTGTCGCGGGATCTGTCCGGGCTGGATCTGGTGGCGTTGATGATCGACGGGGTGCACTTCGCCGAGTCGTGCTGTGTCGTGGCGCTCGGTATCGGCATCGACGGGGTCAAGCACCCGCTGGCGCTGGTGGAGGGCTCGACCGAGAACGCGACCTTGGTCACCGGCCTGCTGGTCGACCTGCGTGAGCGGGGCCTGGACGTCACCCGCCCGATGCTGGTGTGCCTCGACGGGTCCAAGGCGCTGCGCAAGGCCGTCCTTGACGTGCTGGAGCGCCCAGTGATCCAACGCTGCCAACTGCACAAGGTTCGCAACGTGAAAGATCATCTGCCGCGACGCCTTCGGTCCACTGTCGGCCGGAAGATGACCGACGCCTACCATGCCGGATCGGCGCTGGAGGCCGAGGCCGCGTTGCTGATCCTGGCCACCGAACTCGACCGCACCCACCCCGGGGCGGCGGCCAGCCTGCGTGAGGGCCTCGACGAGACGCTCACCGTGCTGCGACTGGGCGTGCCACCCACCCTGGCCCGCACGCTGCGCTCGACCAACTGCATCGAGTCGATGATCTCCGTCTGCCGCGAACACGCCGGCAACGTCAAACGCTGGCGGGATGGGCAGATGGCGCTGCGCTGGTGTGCCGCCGGGATGGTCGAGGCCGGCAAGCAGTTCCGCCGTGTCAACGGTCACCTGCACCTACCGACGCTCCGCTCAGCTCTCGAGCGCCAGACCGCCCAACCTGTCGGACCCGTCGTGCACAATGACGAGGTGAGCGCAGCCTAATGCTCACCGGACCGCCACCGAAGTTCCACGGAACCTGGGACAACCTCACGGCCGCTTTTGGCCTAAAGTTGCAGCATCTGAGGCCTTGCTCAGCGAAAAGTCAAGAACGGGTTACTCTTCCACGCATGTAGAATTGGCGATTTGGAAACCCTTATCTACCTGGCAATTTGTGCCGATATGAGATGCAGGTCATCTTTAAATTGCAAAAGTGATGGCGCGCACAAATTTTGGTTCATTATTGATCTTGTTAGTAACGTCCCGGCGCATGTTTGTTTTAGCAACGCTGATGACTCTGCTTCAGCAGATGTCAGGCACGCCGTATATGACCGGTGGACGCTCCGCCGCCGGCACGGACTGCTCGGGTCTGGCCTCCTTGGTATCGAACGTGGCAACCGACAGGCCGGCATTCGGCGACAGGTTCAACACCGGGAACGAAGAGTCGGCCCTGTTGGCCCGCGGCTTCAAGTACGGGACCGCCCCCGGCGCCTTGGTGATCGGCTGGAACGGCGGCCACACGGCGGTGACGCTGCCGGATGGAACTCCGGTATCCAGCGGCGAAGGCGGTGGTGGCGTGAGAATTGGTGGTGGTGGCGCTTACCAGCCGCAGTTCACCCATCACATGTACCTCCCCGTCGATCCCGAAGCGCCCGAGGATGCTCCACCGCCTCCACCGCCGCCCTTCCTGGTTAGTACTGCAGCCGTAGATCGCGATCATTGTTGTTCGCGCTTGCGGTAGTGGGATTGTCGGGCTCGGTATTGGTGTCGTCGTCTCCATCGTGACCAGGCCAGCAGGCTGGTGATGGTGTGGCCGGTGGCCAGCAGCAGGGCATCGAAGAGTCGGCGGAATTCGTTGACCGTCAACGTGATTAGTCCTGTCGGGGTGAGTGCGGTGTCGCGTTCGATCGCGGTGGCTACGGCCAGGAAGGCATGGGCGAGCATGGCCAGGGTGGTCCAGCGGTGCCAGGAGTTCCAGCGGCGGACCTGGTGCTGATCGAGCCCGGCCAGCCCTTTGGCGGCCTGGAACGATTCCTCGATGCGCCAGCGCTGGCCGGCGACGGTAACCAGGGTGCGCAACGGAACCGGCTTGGGGCTGTAGCAGCGCAGGTAGGCGTGCTCGCCGGTGGCGTCGTTGCGGCGGATCAGCAAATGATGGGCACCGGTGCCGGTGTCGTCTTCGGCCAGCAGCCGAAACCAGGCCCACGAGTACAGCGCGTGGGCCGTGGGCTCCGGCACCGGCGGAGTGTTTCTGCCAGGCGTGTGTTGGTATCAGTGCCGGCAGCGCGTCGACGCGGACCGGGCCAGCATGAGTGGGCACGCGCCGGTTGGCCGCGATGGCCATGCACATACCCCAGGCCGTGACTGCGAATGGTCGCCCGCAGCCGCGGGTCGGCGCCATAAACTTCGTCGCCGGCCACCCACGCCGCGGGGATCTTGGCGGCCACCGCGCGGTCGATCAGCGTTGCGGCCAGGGCTCGGTTTCGTCGCGAAACCCTGCTTATCACAGGGGATTCCGGCACTCGTGCAGCGGTCGGGGTCCTCGGCCCATGATCGCGGTACATATAGAGCACGATCGATCAGCGCGTGCCCGCGCGCGGCCGCGTACGTCAGATACACCGCCACTTGAGAGTTCTCGATGCGGCCCGCGGTGCCGCTGTACTGACGCTGCACCCCGACGCTGTGCACTGCCCTTCTTCACGTCACCAGTCTCGTCGACCACCAAGATCGCATCCGGCATCCCCGAAGGCATCGACGACGTAGTCACGCAGATCGTCACGAACAGCCTCGGCGTCCCATTTCGCCCGCGCCAGCAGATGTTGCAGCCCATCCGGGGTGGCCGCGACCGCGGTGCTCGGCGATCGTCCAGCAATTCTTGCGGTCCAAACCCGAGACCATCCCAGCCATCAGCGCGCCAGCATGCCGCAAGAGGCTCGAAACGAGCGAAATCGCGGCGCGATCCGATCCAGTCACCGCCGAGAACTCTGCCTGCCACCGATCAGGGTCTACGCTATGAGCCGCGGCGACCGCGGCTAATTCTGTTGTCTTCACAAACTCCGAACAATGCCGCGGTCACCGCCCTTACCAGCGCAGACACGCCACAACAGCCCAACCACAATCTACGGCTGCAGTATTAGCGCGGTTGCTCCCGAGCCGCCCCCGCCACCGGCCCCAGATGCCGCCCCGGCCGAGGACGTGCACAACGACATGCCCGCGCCGCCGGGAGCGGCCTAGGGACGGCGTCAGGCTAGAAAGCGCTCGCGATAGCGGGTGAACCGGGCCGGCAGGTCGTGCTCGTCGAGTCCGAACATTTCGGCCGACGTCGCAATCTGGCCCAGCCGCCCACGCTGATGGTTCAGGAGATAGTCCTTCATCGCTGCGCGCGCAGCGTCAGTCAGCGGCTCGCCGGCGACGTCGTAGAGGCGTTGGGCGACCCCGAGCTCGTCGGCCATGAAGTCGTCGAAGCGGACGTCGATCGACCGTTCGGGCGGGATGGCGTCCCGGTCGTGCATGAACGCGTCCAGCATCCGCTGCAGGCGGTCGGCCCACGATGCCGCGATCTCGTGCACCGGCACCGGAGAACGGTGCATCCGCGCGGTGTAGGTGAGCATCGCAAGCATCGACAGCACCACCGGCACCGGGTCGCGGTGGGTGCACACCACGACGACGCCTGGGAAGACGGCGTCGAGCACCGGCAGCTGCTCGAGATGCTGAGGTGACTTCAGCAGCCAACGGCGGCCTCCCCGAAGGAACTGCAAGGCCTTCAACTGCAAGCTCAGGTGCTCGTACGACGGGGTCTGGTCATGCGCCAGGTAGAAGTCGCGCCAGCGCGGCACGTGGGCGAGCGTCTCGAACAGCATTGTGGAGAAGTCGTTGGCCAGCAGCTGAATCTCTTCGTGAACGTGCTCGGTGGTCATCTCGTGCATGAGCGGAAAGTGCGGCATCGCGGCGTTCATGAACTCGACGGCGGCATCCATGCGTGCTTTCCGCGGATCGGGCTCGAGCCCTCGTTCGGCCGGCAGTGGAAACGGCTCGACGCTTTCCCAGTACGGGATACTGCGAAAGGTCGGGCCGGCGGCCAACAAGTTGTGCAAATGGGTGGTGCCGGTACGCGGTAGGCCCGCGATGACTACCGGCGGCAGCAACTCGATGTCGCGGATTTCGGGATGGCGTGCCAAGAGGTCGTTGAGCAGTAGCCGATTCTTGAGCAGCTGCAGCAGTTGCGCGTGGAAGTTGACGATCCCGGGGCCGTGCAGACCGTCGATCTCGCGGAGCGCGGTCAGTAGGACGTCGAGGCGCTCCCGGTAGTCGTCGGGCCCGAAATCAGTCAGCCCGGTTTCGGCCGCGGCTTTGGCGTGCAGCGTCTCGGCATCCAGCGGGCAGTCGGAGGCCATCGCCGCCATCAGGTCGCGGATCTGGTCGATCTGAGGGCTGAAGCGCGGCTCCGCCAGGTCGTCGAGGTGCTGCACGAGGGTGGGAGCGGCGTCAGTCATGGCGACTTATGTTACTTTCAGTTTCGTAATGATGACAGAGCTTGGCCGTCCCCGCGATAAGCGCATCGACAGCGCGGTGCTGCGCGCGGCGGTCGAGCTGCTGGCCGAGACCGGCTACGCCGACCTCTCGGTCGACGCGATCGCGCGACGGGCCGGCACCAGCAAACCGGCGATCTACCGGCGCTGGCCCAGTAAGGCGCACCTCGTCCACGAGGCGGTATTCCCCATCAGCGACACCACCGCGCTCCCCGACACCGGATCGTTGGCCGGTGACGTGCGTGAGATGGTCAGCCGCACCGCGGCCGTGCTGACCACCCCGGCTGCGCGGGCTGCGCTGCCCGGTCTGGTCGGTGAGATGGCCGCCGACCTGACGTTGCACGCGGCTCTGCTGGAGCGCTTCGGCGACATTCTCTCGCGCGGATTGACCGACCGCCTTGCCGACGCTGTCGCACGCGGCGAGGTAAGGCCCGACGTCACCGCTGCCGAATTGGTCGAGGTCGTCGCCGGCACCACGTTCTTGGCGCTGCTTACCCGCGGGGATGCGCTTGATGATTCCTGGGTGGACCGCACGGCCGCCCTGATCACGAGAGGAATAGGCCTATGAGCGCGATGAGTAAGACGACGCACGAGTCCACCGCCGCATGGCGCGAACTACTGGACACCTTGGGCGGGCTGGATCGCTCCTTCCTGGACGGCGAGCGCGCCGTCACCGACGACCAGCACGTCGCCGACGGCTACCGGATGATCGCGACCACGCTGGGCGTTGCGTTCGACACCTACCTGTTCGGCGAGCCAAGCCGACCCATGTTCGTGGAAGTCAATACCCCCTTCCGGCGCGACAGGCGATGGGGAGGCGACAACACCGACGCCTACTACTGCATCTGTCCGGTTGATCCCAAGCGCCGTTATCGAATCAGCGGCAACCGCGGCGACAGCGTCTACTTCTCGCTGACTGCCTACAACGAACCGTCACCGGGCGCGTGGTCGGACCGCATCGTGGCCATCGTGCGCGACGACGATCTGGAGATCGATGCCGCCGGCAACTTCGCGTTTGAGCTGGGACCGACACCCGACGCGGCGGTGCTGATGACCCGCGACTACCAGGCCGATCCCGTCACCGGTCGCTCGGTCAGCTGGCAGATCGAGGCCCTTGATGAGCCCGAACCGATTCGGCACGGGGACGCCGAGACGGCGGCACGCCTGCGGGCCAGCGCCGCTTGGATGCGCACGATGTTCGCGATCGTCCCGTTGGCCGTCGGTGCGCGAGCCGACGAGGCGCACGCGCTGGGCCATGAGATCGCTCATGCGGCAAACCAGTTCGCCGACCCCTACCAAGTACCGGACGCCAACTTCGGCTGGTCGGCCCGCGACGCCTGTTATTCCTATGGCAGTTTTGTGCTCGACGAGGACGAGGCGCTGGTCATCACCCACCGGCCGCCGCGGTGCAGATTCTGGAATCTGGTGGTGTGGAACCAGTTCATGGCCACCCACGGCGTCGCCGATGCGCGCAGCTCGGTCAACGGCCACAGCGCGGTGCTCAATGCCGACGGCTCGGTGACCATCGTCATCTCCCGAGGCACGACGGCACACCCTAATTCCCTGACAACACTGGAGTATCCCCTCGGCAACCTCGCCTTCCGGTGGTTCCTCGCTGACGAAGTTCCGGCTCGCCCGCAAGTGCGGCTGGTGAAGCTGTCCGACGCGCCGACCAGCGTTGACGCGCAGTGCTGAATGACTGTGCCCGGGTGGTCAAGTGGCTGTGACAGGGTGGTCGCCCACCACCGGTTCAACCCACCCGGACGCGCCGCGTGATGTGGTTTGAGTGCGGTTTGGCGGGTGGTCGGGCATCCTGTACATATGCACCGAAAATTCTTGGTTTGGACAAGCATGTGTCGGGGAATCTCCAGCGGCATGTTTGCGCGTCACGTCACTCAGTTACTTGGTGTTGCGGTAGCCGCGACATGGGGCCTCACTGCTTCGGTCGCCGGCGTTCCCTCTGCATCCGCCCAGCCCTGTCCCGATACCGAGGTGGTGTTCGCCCGCGGCACCGGCGAGCCCCCGGGGGTCGGCCCGACGGGACAGGCCTTCGTCGACGCCCTGCGCTCGCGGTCGGGCGGAAAGTCGATCGACGTCTACCCGGTCAACTACCCTGCGAGCGACCAGTGGTCGACTGGTCTGGACGGTATTAGAGATGCCGGTTCCCATGTCGTTTCCATGGCCGGCAGCTGTCCCAACACCAAAATGGTGCTCGGCGGTTACTCGCAAGGTGCAGCGGTGGCTGGTTTCGTCACTTCTCCCGCCGTCCCGGATTCGATACCGGACGACGTCGATCGAGCGACCCTCCCCAAACCGCTGTCGCCCGACCTGGCCAGCCACGTCGCCGCGGTGGTGCTGTTCGGGTCGCCCAATGGGCGGGCGATGAACTTCCTCGGCCAGCCGCAGGTTGTGATCGGACCGCTGTACCAGTCCAAGACCATTCAGGTGTGCGCCGTCGAGGACCCGGTCTGCTCGGACGGGGTGAATTTCGCCGCGCACGATTCCTACGTGGAGGACGGAAGTGTGATCGCCCAGGGTGCGGACTTCGCGGCGAGCCATCTGCAGGGGAACGCCACGCAAGTCACGGCTGCAGCTCCGCACCACGGCTTCGGCGACTGACCCGTCTAACCACCGCCTCACGCGGCAAGCCATGTCCTCGGTGGTGCAGCCGATTCGTCGCGCCGAAATTCGTCGTGGACTAGCGTCTAGGGCGGTCTGTCGCTCGCATCCGGGGACGGAGGACGTCTATGGCGATCCGGGTTGCCCACGTCGGCACTGGAAACGTCGGTCGGTTGGCGTTGACCCAGCTGGTCTCCGATTCGCAATTCGAACTGACCGGGGTGTGTGTCTCGTCGCCGGAAAAGGTCGGCAAGGACGCCGGCGCACTCGCCGGTATGGACGTGTCCACCGGCATCGCGGCCGTCAATGACCTTGATGCCGTGCTCGCGACCCGACCGGAATGCGTCGTGTACTGCGCGATGGGTGACACGCGTCTCCCGGACGCGATGAAAGACGTCATGCGCATCCTCGCCGCGGGCATCAACGTCGTCGGATCGTCGCCGGGGATGTTGCAGTATCCGTGGGGCGTGATGCCTGAGAAGTACATCGCCCGCGTCGAAGACGCTGCGCGGCAGGGTAACTCAAGTATCTTCATCAGCGGCGTGGACCCCGGGTTCATCAATGACCTCATCCCGTTCGCGCTGGCAAGCACCTGCCAGCGGATCGAGCAGGTGCGCTGCATGGAGATCGCCGACTACGCGACCTACGACGGCGCCGAGGTCATGCACTACATGGGATTCGGCAGGCCCTTGGATGACACGCCGATGCTGCTGCTACCGGGCGTGCTCAGCATCGCCTGGGGTTCGGCGATCCGTCAGCTGGCGGCAGGCCTGGGTATCGAACTCGACGAGATCACCGAGTCCTACCAACGCGAGCCGGCGCCGGAAGACTTCGATATCGCGGTCGGGCGCGTCGCCAAGGGAACGATGGCCGCGTTGCAGTTCGAGATCCGCGGCATGGTCGACGGCCATCCGGCGATCGTCGTCGAACACATCACCCGGCTGCGCGAAGACCTGCGACCCGACTGGCCGCAGCCTGCCCAGCCGGGCGGCTCGTATCGGGTGGAAATCGTCGGCGAGCCGTCCTATCACGTGGACATCTGCCCCACCAGCGGCAGGGGCGACCACAATCACGCGGCGATCGTCGGCGCGGCGGGACGGATCGTCAATGCCATTCCGGCGGTGGTTGCGGCGCCTCCCGGTATCAGGACAACCATCAACCTGCCGCTGGTCACCGGGAGCGGACTTTACGCTCCGGAGCGTATCGCGGCGAGCTGACCGGCTGTTCGCTGCGATTCCGCACTAAAAGTTACTGCTACGCAGGATATTCCGCGGACGTGAGTACCTGCGCAGGTGCACGGCATTGTGTGCTGCCGCAGCAGTCGCCGACGCAACAGGTTTGGCCCATGAAAGCAAAACGATCCGGCCCGCGATTGCGGACCGGATCGTTTTGACGAAGGGCCTACTGGTGTTGCTTCTGGCGCTCTTCGGCGGCGCCCGCGCCCGCGCGAGCGGACTCGGCTTCAGCTTCCTTCTTGGCCGCGTCGCGCTGGGCATCGCCATTGTCCTGCTGAGCTTTACCCTCGCGCACTACGTCGTCACGACCGGCAATAGTCCCGCCAAGCTGCCAGCCAAACACGCTCAGCTCAGCGCGGCGATTTCCGCACAAGCCGCTGCCGATTCGACCACACCACAACGGTTTTGCCTTATAAGGCTGCCGCGTCGGCAGGGGCTCGCGGGCGACCAGAACCGAGCCGGGTTCATCACAGTAGGACTCAAAACCAAGGCGCAAATGTCTCAGCCGCACGAAAACAGTTGCTGACCGGCACACCGCATCGACGGACCGGCGCCCGGAGTAACTTCGGGATTCGGGGTTGGCTGGGTTACCGTTTCCGTTACCTGAGGTAAAGGAGCGCGGTTCGATGAGGACTCCCGTGACGGTGATAGCCACAGCCGCCGTCGTGACAACGCTGGCCGGACTGTCGGCGGTCGGCTGTAGCAGCCATTCGACTTCGTCGACACCAAGCTCGGGATCTGGCACCACGACGCTTGCTCCGGTCAGTGATTACACCAAGCTGTTGATCAAGGCCAGCGACATCAAGGCTCCCGATCCTTTTACGGCCGGCCCGCCGACCAAAGATCCGAATGGCCAACTCGGCGCCACGGCGACGTTCAGCGACCAAGATCATAGCCACGTGATCATCGACACCATCCAGATCCTGCTCAACCCCCAAGCTGCCGCCAATGAGCTGGATTCGGCAAAGGCCATTCATCACGATTCGTTACTCGCGAAGCCCTTGGGCGCCGAAGTCGGCGTCGGCGGCGTGACAATCTCGGGACTGTCGCCGGATCACTCCAAGGGAGTGACGGTATTGCTGTTCACCGAGGGCAAGGCACTGGTCACCCTGGAGTTTGACGGCCCGTCTTTCGCGCTGGCGCCGCAGGAATTCGTCACCGACGTCGGCCAAAAGCAAGACGAGGCGATCAAAAAGGGGCTTGGTGGCTGACGGCAGCTGTCCGGCTCGTAGGAGGCTCAACGGGTTTCGCGAGCACCAGCCAGCAGCGCTCGTGCGCTGTTGACGCAAGGCAGTAATCGATCGTAGGCGCTGATGCCCGCCTCGGCGCGCGAACGCATCGGTACCTCCAATCCGACGACGCGATCATCGGGTAGGGCGGCGAGCATGTCGGCCAGCGGCAACTCCCCCTCGCCGGGCGCCAGCCGTTCGTACATGGCTTCCTCGGCGTAGTTCTTCATCGTGGGATGCAGCGTGGTGTCGCACAGTTGGACGTAACCGATCCGCTGTGCGGGTAGCGATCGAAGATCGTCGGCGCTCGCGCCAAAGCGAGCCACATGCATCGTGTCTATGAGCAGGCTGATCTCGTCCCGGTCGACGTACTCGACGGCGGCAAGGGCCGTGGGCAGGTCCGCGATGCTAAGGCCGACAACGGGTTCGATGCACGTCGCGATACCTCGTTCGGCGGCCAACGCGGTGAGCGCGGCCAGCTCGTCGAAGGTACGAGCCCGATCCGGCTCCAAGCTGACGGTGTTGATCCGCGGGATTCGAAGGTCGGCCATGATATCCAGATCGGCTGCGTAGGAACGAATATCGACTCCACGCGCAATGAGCAGACCTTCCCCGAGCGAGATCGACACGCCTCGGTCGTCCATCGCCGCCAGAAGCTTACGACGCAGCTTATGGTCGCTGCGCAACGAGAATGGTTGGTAACCAAGGTGTTTCAGCGGTGCAAAGCCGACCAATCCAGTGGTGATATAACGGCATCCCAAATCGGCGGTAAGCTCGACGTATTCGACTGGAGGCATGCCGAAGACGCTGAGCATCTCGATGCCAAGGCGGTCCATGTCGGCGCGTCCGCTCAGCCGCCGACCATCGCGAGGCCGCCGTCCACGGGGATCAGCTGCCCGGTGATGAATCCGGCCCCGTCACTCGCCAGAAACACCAACACCGGACCAAGGTCGTTGGCGGGATCGCCGAGCTTGCCGCCCAGTGGAATGGACAATTTCATCTGCTGGTCGATGAATGCCCCGGCGGCCGGGCCCAGGAAGTCCCGCAGCCGATCCGCTCCGGCCGTCTGAACGGCCGGCGCCAGCGCATTGACGGTGACCCGATCCGCGCCCCACGCCTTGGCCGCCGAGCGGGTCCAGGCTTGGACAGCGCCCTTGGTGGCGGCGTACACCGCTGCGATGGGACTGCCCATCACCGCCTCGGCGGACCCGAAATTGATTATCCGTCCGCCGTTTTCGCGCATGACCGCGTGTGCGGCCTGATTTGTGAGAATCGTTGCTTTGACGTTGGTTGCCAGCAAGAAGTCGATTTCGTCGCTGGTGATCTGTCCAGGCACTCCCGGCTGCCACAAGCCGGCCGCGTTGACCAGGACATCCAGGCCGCCCAGCGCCCGTACCGCGTTGCCGAACGCGGCATCGACCGCGTCGGCATCGCGGACATCGCACTGCAGCCATGCCTCCGCCGCCGTGTCATCAGCCGGCGCCGTGCGGTGATACGTCGCGGCCACTCGCGCTCCCGCGGCGCGCAGTACTCGCACGGCGGCAGCCCCGATCCCAGTGGCACCGCCGGTAACCAGAATGCGCCGACCATCCAGCAGTGAGTGCGGTACCGTCATGGCCGCGGAGTTTATCTGTCCGCGCAGAACCAAGTCAGGTAACGGGCCATGTACTCGATGCGATTCGATATGCGCGCTCCAGATTTCGGAGCGTCACCGACCGAGCTGTACGGGGCCGCCGTCGACATGTGCGCGTGGGCGGAGACTCGGGGCTGCCTAGCGGCGGTGATATGTGAGCACCACGGTTCACCGGACGGCTATCTGCCGACGCCGTTGATCCTCGGTAGTGCGATCGCTGCGCGCACCAAGCAGTTGATGATGACCCTCATCGTCATCCTGCCGTTCTACGATCCGGTTCGGCTCGCCGAAGAGATCGCCGTGTTGGACATCATCAGCAAAGGACGTGCCGGCTACGTGTTCGGGCTGGGCTATCGGCCTGAGGAATACCAGCATTTCGGACTCGACTTGAGGGCTCGCGGACGAATTGCCGACGAGAAACTTGGTCTGCTGCGTCGTCTGCTTGCCGGCGAGGTGGTGCAGCACGAAGGTCGCCGAATCAAGGTGACACCCTCGCCTTTTTCACCGGATGGGCCCCTGATGCTTTGGGGCGGAGGAAGTTTGGCTGCGGCGCGGCGTGCCGGCCGCTACGGACTCGGGTATCTCGCGCAGGGCGACGTACCCGGTTCCCAGGAGGCGTACGAAGAGGCGTGTCGTGCGCACGGCCATGAGCCGGGTATGACCCTGCTGCCAAATCGCGATACGCCCAGCGTGTGTTTCGTCGCGCCGGACGTCGACCTCGCCTGGCGCGAGATCGGTGAGCATCTGCTACATGACGCGCGCACGTATGCCGAGTGGAATCCGGGCGATCAGACAACCGTCGGCATCGCCGACGTCAGCGATGTGGATGGGCTACGCGCAACGTCGCGCACTCATCGTATCTTCACCGCTGACGAGGCGATCGCGTACGTTCGCGGCGGCGGAATGCTTACTCTTGCGCCGTTATGTGGCGGCATCCCGCCCGACATTGCCTGGAAGTACCTGAGGTATGTCGACGACGCGGTGATGCCCACGCTCACTGCCGAGTCGGCGGTCCCTTCCTAGCCGGGCTTCGGAGAAGGCACGCGCGCGGCACGGCGAAGTCAAAACGCTTCTGGATCCCGCTGTATTTCGACCGGCACCGGATGGTGGTATAAGCGTGATGCGTTCTCCCACGTGATCTTTCGAATCACATCCGGCGGCAGGGCGCCGATTTCCTCATGCACCGTCTCTTGGGTGTGCGGCCAGGTCGAGTCGCAATGCGGGTAATCGGCTTCCAGCATGATGTTGTCCACACCAATGCGGTCGTGCTGCACGAACGAGGACTTGTCTTCCACTGCGCAGAACCAGAAGTTGCGCGTGAACACCTCTGCCGGAGTCAGGCTCTCCCCCAGCGCTGCCCACGTGCCATACATCGCCTGGTAGCTGAGCATGTGGTCGAGGCGATCCAGCAACCCGGCCACCCAGCCGATGCCCCCTTCGGAGAGACAAATCTTCAAATCTGGGAATCTGCTTGGCAATCCGGAGTACAGCCAGTCAACCGCCGCCGAGATGGCGTAGGCGAAGAACAGCACGCCCTGCACATCCGGCGGTGCGTCGTCGGTGGTCGACGGCGACGCACCCGACGATCCGATGTGCAGGTTAACGACGGTGCCGGTTTCTGCGCACGCGGCCATCATCGGGTCCCAGTGCCCGGAGTGGATGCTTGGCAATCCGAGCATCGCCGGGTTCTCGCTGAACGTGACGGCGTGAAATCCACACTCGGCGTTTTCACGGATCATCTCGGCGCCGAGTTCGGGATCCAGTAGCCAGGGCAGCTGGCACGGAATGATCCGGCCGGGGTAAGAACCAGCCCAAACATCGTGGTGCCAGTCGTTCCATGCTCGCACCGAGGCCAACGCAAGGTCGCGATCGTTTGTCACCTGCTGAAGGCGCTGGCCGGCGAAACCCGGCAGGAACGAGGGAAAGTTCAGCGAGGCGTAGATGCCGTTCAGGTCCATGTCTTTGACACGTTCATGGATATCCCACGCGCCCCTGCGCATTTCATCGAAGCGGACCGGCTCGAAGCCGTACTCCGACACCGGCCGACCAACGACCGCATTGAAGCCGACATTGGGCAGCGCCTGATCGTCATAGACCCACGTCTGGCTGCCGTCCGGCGTGTCAACGACTTTCGGAGCGCGATCGGCGAACCTTCGCGGCAGCCGTCCGGTGAAAGTGTCCGGAGGCTCGACGATGTGATCGTCCACAGAGATCAGCGTGTAGCGGCGCGGCGCCCTCGGCGGGTCAGGCAGAAACGTGACTGAACGGTCCTCGCCGGTCTTGGCGGTCGTGAAGCTCAGGTTGGCGGCCAGTTCGTCGATCGCTTTCATGGCAATCCGTTCAGCTCAGAACGGCGGGATCGGCTTTGATGGTCAGGCGCGCAGCCCCGGCCCAGTACACGTCGGCGGCCCGTTCGATCAGCGATCTCTGCATGCCCGCCATGTCCGGCCAATTCATTGTCACCGGCTCCTTGCCGGTGAGCATGACGTCATAGGCCAGCTTGCAGACCCGTTCGATCGATGCGGCGCGGTAGACGGCCTCGGCCAAGTTGCGACCGGTCGCGATGACGCCGTGGTTTGCCAGAATCGTCAGGTTGGCACCTCCTATACGGGCTGCGAGATCGGCTGCGCGCGTTGCGCTGTCGATCTCGCCGTCGTACGAGTCGACCAGACATAAGTCGTCCAGGAACAGCGAGCCGGTCTGATGCACCAGCTCTGGCAGCCTGCCCAGCGCGGCCAGCACGCACACGTGGTAGGGGTGGTTGTGGACGACTACCCGCGCGTCATCGCGGACGCGGTGCAGTTCGGTATGGATGTGGATCGCCGGCGTGACATCCCACCGGCCGCGGACCACCCGCGCATTGTCGTCGACGACGCAGATATCCGACGCGGTGATCTCCTGCCACCACAGCCCCCACGGGTTGACGAACATGTCGGTCTGTTCATCGGGTTGCCAGGTGATGTGCCCGGCCAAGTTCTCCGCGAACCCGATGGCGGCAAGGTGGCGAAAGGCCACTGCGAGCGCCTGCTCGTTCGAAAGGTCAACCCCGATCGGTGGAACCACCGAGGGCGCCCACACTTGCAGGCCACCTCGCCGAGCGTTAGGAGCGTTCATGGTTGGCCTCCATCCTGGCTTGAATATCCTCGCGAAGCGGGCCTTTGGCGATCTTCCCACCCGATGATCGCGGTAATTCGTCGACCACGATGAGTCGTTCGGGCAGCAGCTCCTTGGACACACCCGCTGTCAACAGATGCTCGACGAGCCCGGGCAGGTCGATCGTCGCAGACTCGACGAGTTCGGTGTAGAGGCAGACCTTTTCGCCGAACACTGGATCGGGCATCGCGACCGCCGCGGCGACAGCGATCGCCGGGTGCGTCATGGCGGCGTCCTCGACCTGGGCCGCGCTGATGTTCTTTCCGCCGCGCACGATGAAATCGGAAGTCCGGCCGGTGACAGTCAGGTATCCTTCCGCGTCGACCTCGCAAATGTCGCCCATCCGCATCCACCCGTCGTGAGTGAACAACTGGTCGTGGTCGGTGCCGCCCAGGTAGCCGAGGCTGGTCGCGGGACCTCGACATGCGGGCTGACCCCGGCCCGCCTCGGTGACGTCATGGTCGCCGTCGAAGAGGCGGACCGACATCTCGGGAACAATCCGGCCACCCGTGCGCAGCCGACGCGGCTGTGGGTCGTTCACCGTGGTGGCGCTGAGCAGTCCGGTCTCATTCGAGCCGTAGAACTGCAGAATCTTTGCGCCGCTGAGCTTCTCGAATTCCGCTGCCGGCCGATACGGCAACGCTTCCCCGCCGGTGAAAACAACACGCAACGAGCTCAGGTCGTACTCCCGGGAAGCGCGATCGGCCATCAGCATCGTCAATTGAGTACTGACACAGCACAACACGGTGATCTGGTACTCGGCTATCGCCTGACACGTCGCTCGCGGATTGAACCGTTCCTGGACTACCGCGGTGGCGCCGAGATAGATCGGGGTGGTATGGCTGGTCCATATTCCGAACCCGAAGGGCGTGGGGATGACAGGCAAGAAAATGTCATCCGGTGTCAGGTCCCCGTTGGTGACCGCCTTCTGGTGAAAGTAATACCAACGGTTCTGGGTATGCACGACGCACTTGGGCAGCCCCGTGGTTCCCGAGGTCGAATTGATCAAGAAGACGTCGTCGGGGCCGAGTCGACGGCCGGCTCCCAACGCACTGGCTCCCGCGGGGATGTTCAGCCGCGGCGCGCCGTCATGGCGAGTCTCCACCACTAGCGGCACCGCGAATTGCGCGACGCTCGCTGCGGCGTGCGTTGCGCCGTCGCGGCGCTGGCGATCGCTGATCAGCATCTTCGGTCGCGAGTTGTGCAGTATCGCAGCGACCTCGCGGGTGCCGGCACGCGCGCCAATGCCGACAACGATGGCGCCGCAGCGTTCGATGGCGACGAAAAGCAGGTGGATAGTTGCGGAGTCGCCGTGCCACACCGCGATCCGATCACCCCGCACCACCCCGACGCCAGCTAACTGTTCGGCCAGAGCAGTTGCCGCATCGTCGAATTCACGCCACGTGAACGACCAGCCGGGATAGTCGACGTAGGCGGCGTGGCCCGGGCGTTGCTCGGCGTTACCGCGTACCGCGTCCGACAACGTCACGTCCGACCACCAGCCGGCGGCACGATAGCGGGCCGACTCCTCGTCGGTGAAAGCCGGCGACCCCACGGTATCCAGGTCACCGACGCTCATCACCCGATGATATGGCGCCCGATCCCGTCTGCCGACAGCATTTCGTCGACGGCTCTTACCCATTTCGCGGTGACGAGGTGCGGAAACAGGTAGTCCACTACTCGTGCTTGCGAGCACGCGTCGACCATACGGTCGTTGCGACGACGGCCGGTTGGACCGGCCAACGAACCGCACGGGAGACGAACAACATGGCCTACTCACTATCGGCACCGGCCGGCACGGCAGATGCCCCCGACGAGCCCATACTGCAGGCCTACTCGGAAGCACGCTCGGTTGGACCGGCATCGATCGAGTTTCTGATCACCGAACAAGAGGTGCTTTTAGGCACTGCCGCCGTGGCGCGGGCCCAGCGGCAAAACGTCAGGCGCTCCGAGCGGCCGGCACGCCCGAGGCGCGCGGAGCGCCCGAAGCGGTACGACTTTCTCGAACGCGCCCTCATGGCCCGCGAGATGGACAGACTGTGAACGCCGTCGTCGCCGTCGGCACCACTGTGGTCCTGATAATGACCTCGGCGGGGCTCTACGACCTGCAGTCGTGGCTTGAGCGTTGGGACTATCAGCGCCACTTCGAAGATTGACTTGCGCGTCAGGCTATCCTGACAGCTATGAGCCTTTCAGACGGCTGGGAGCAGGCTCGGCAGGCGTGGCGGCAGCTGGCGGCGGGCGGCAAGCGGCCAAGCGAGGATGACGATGGGTTGGCGTCGCTATCCGATATCGGTGTTGTGCGCCGCATGCTGGACCAAGCGGAGTTGACGGCCGTTCGAACCGCGCGGCTACACGGCAAGTCGTGGGCTGAGATCGCCACCCATTTAGGCGTCACACGGCAATCGGCCTGGGAACGCTGGCGTGATCTCGACGACTCTCTCCGCGGTGAACCGCAGCTCAGCCCGGAAGCGACGGTTCTCAAGGACGCGGCCGCACACCTCTTGGAGATGGGTGCGCGAGAGCGGCGCCGAGCATCGAAAGTGCTGGTGCCCAACGTCGTTGGGCTCGAATGGACCGAAGCCCGTGACGTGCTTGCCGGCGCCGGACTGGTGGCGATCAATGCCCAACCAGACGCACCGACCGACCCGGAAAGCCGCGGCTGGGTTATCACCGACCAAAGCCCCGAGTCCGGCGCGCGCGTACTTGCCGGATCGGTAGTCCGACTATGGCTTCGAGGCGACGGCGACGCGGGAGTCCGTGAACCGCGGCGTCCGCGACCCACGCCGAGATCGGCTCGCGAGACGCTGCCCGAACCCCGCGACCAGGCCATCGGGTAAGGCGGGGTTCGGATGGTGAACGAGGCGCTGGGCGGCGGATTACTGTGCAACCGGGTCGCAGTGGTGACAGGCGGCGGTGGCGGTATCGGTGCAGCGACCGCTCGACTATTCGCGGACCACGGCGCGCAGGTGGTCGTCGCCGATATCGACGCCGAGCGCGCTCACCAGACCGCCGATGAGATCACCGCGTCCGGCGGGACAGCTGTCGCGATTGTCACCGATGTCTGCGACGACGGGCAGGTCGTCGACCTGGCCCGATCGGTGCTGGAGCGGCACGGTCGGGTGGATGTGCTGGTGAACAATGTCGGTCACTGGCTGCGGCACCCAGGCAACTTCGTCGACACCGATCCGCGACTGTGGGACGACCTTTACCGGATCAACCTGCATCACGTTTTCCTTGTCACGCACGCCTTCCTGCCGGCGATGCTCGACCGACGTGCCGGCGCGATCGTCAACGTCTCGTCTGTCGAAGGCCTGCGCGGATATCCGGAGGACCCGGTTTATGCCGCCTTCAAGGCCGCGGTCATCCACTTCACCCGCAGCCTCGCCGTCCAGGTCGGTCGTGACGGCGTCCGGGTCAATGCGATCGGGCCCGATGTCACCGAATCACTGCAGGTGCCCTATTCCCAGTGGCTTTCCGCCGAAGAGCAGATGCATTGGCCGCAGTGGGTGCCGGTTGGACGGATGGGGCTCCCTGCGGACCAGGCCCGGGTGATCCTGTTCCTGGCGTCGGACCTGTCGGCGTTCGTCACCGGCCACACGATTCCGACTGACGGTGGCACAGGTGCGGCGGGTGGATGGTTCCGCTCGTCGCGGCGACCCGACCGGGAGTGGACCAATAGACCGGTCGCGCCTTAGCGCAGTCAGCTCGGCTGGCGCAGTGGCAGACCGGCGGCACGATAAATGGCATCGATGACGGTCATGTTCTCGACCGCATCCTCGGGCGTGGTCTTCACCGGTTCACCCCGCAGCACTGCCGCGGCAAAAGCGTCCAGCTGATAGGCGTAGGACGCGCGGCGAGGAAACCGTTCGACACGTTTGCCGTCGGATGACCGGATGGAAAGCCGGTTGACAAAGTGGGGTGCCACGAAGTTGAACACATGCAACTCGCCCCGGTCGCCGACCACGTGAGCGCTGATCTCCAACAGACCGCGAGGACCACATCGAGCAGCGGACCCGGCCGGTGTGACCCTCGGCAAACCGCAACTCGGCCGTCATCGCCCGGTCGATCTGGGGATCACGCAGTTTGGCATGGGCCGAAACGACTTCCGGGGTTGAGCCGCCGAACGTGCGGGCCATGTGGACCGCATAGCACCCCGCGTCCATCAGCGCGCCACCGGCAAGCGAGTAGTTGTAACGGATGTCGGAGAACTTCGGCAGCGGGAAACACAAGGCCGCCTCTACCCGCTGCAGCTTCCCCAATTCGCCCGAGGCGATGACCTGCTCAGTTCGTAACGCCAGCGGATGGTAGCGGTAATGGAACGCCTCCATGACGACCCGGTCCGACGTCGCCGCCAGATCGGCGATCTCACGAGCTTCGGCGGCGTTGGCGGTGAACGGCTTCTCGCACAGCACATGCTTTCCGGCGGCCAACGCGGCCCGAGTCCATTTGCCGTGCAAGCCGTTCGGCAGCGGGTTATAGATCGCGTCGAGGTCCGGGTCGGCGATCAGCGCCTCGTAGCTTTCGTGCACTCGCGCTATGTGGTGTTTGGCAGCAAACGCCCGAGCGCGCGAGCTGTCGCGTGCCGCCACCGCAGCCACCACGACATCGGCGTTGTCCTTGGCTGGCTTGATGAGCGCCAACGGTGCGATACGGGCTGCACCTAGCACACCGATCCGCAGCGGGACTCCAAGTTCGGGCATGGACCGAAGCTAACACTTGGATCTGCTGTCAGCACGCGAAACATCTGAATACTCAGGTCGTTTGGCCGCGACAACGAAAAAGTGACCACGAGTCATTGCTGAAATTCTCTCAGCAAGTCCACTCGATTTATTAATGTCGCACGCAGGGACTGCGCTTAGCGTCGGCCTATGCCTGCGGTCGGTGAACTGGTTCGGTTCCCATCGACCCGCAGGGCGGCCCCGCCGCCGCTGCGCTGCCCACGGGGTCATCTGATGCGGCCCGAACGGATTGTGGCCAACACTGCCGCATGTTCGTGCGGACGCCACCAAACGTGGCGATGTCATTGCGGCGCAATCACATACGCCCCTGCGATAAGTGCACAATGCGATCTAACTCGACAGGCAGACGCCTCTGACGTACGTCCATTTCCGCGCGGTCTTGATAAATGAGGACCAAGTCGAGGCGCGGACCACAGTCGATGTCGAAGGCGGGAAGTCGGGCTTTCGTCCGTCCTGCCCCGAGGAGGATTTCATGATCCCCGTTGAAGTGCGACTACTGGAAGAATTCCGCAACTGCGCCGTCGAGTTGCGCCAACTCGCTTACACGCTGCAGAACGGGATCGGCGAGCACGAGCTGCTTCGATTGTCGGAACGGATGAGGGCGGCAGCCGACGAGGTCGTCCGCAGCGGGGTTTAATTCCCGACTGCTCCTTACGGTTTCGGAGGCTGGCTCTCGTCGTCGGCCAACTGCTTGGGGCAGTATGACTTGGCTGCGAGCAAGATGAACTTCCTCGCGCCGTTCCCGGAGAAGGAATTGGAATCTTGCAGCTTTTTTTCAATCTCGGTTTCCGAAGTCCCTTTGTCGGCCATGTCACAAACGTTCTTGGCCACCGCGACCGCTTGAGTCGGGTCCTTGAACGTGAGCCCCGCGTCAGACATTTGTTTGAGGAAATTCGCGTCGTCGTCGGAAGGAGGGTCGGCGTACACGGGCGCCGCCATCGCGGTCATCGCGGCGACGCTTATCAGCATCAGCAGACGTTTCACGATTCCCAGTCTCGCAAAATTGCGCGCGAGGCGCAGCCTGCCTGCAGACATCTGGGTCGACGTAGTCAGGAGTTCAGCCGGCGTTAACGACTTCGTGGCTCCTCTGACGCATTGCCGTCCCGTTCAGCGTCGGCCACTGTCAACGGCAAGGCCAGCTCCTCGAGCGGACGCTGTTCGGCGGCGACGCCGAGCCGAAGTTCAACGATGCCCGCGACAGCCATTACGGCCGCCCCTATCAGAAACGACCACATCACCTGGCCGCGCTGACCGGAATCGATCAGCTGACCGAACAGCAACGGCCCGCTGATACCGCCGATCGCGGTACCGACGGCGTAGAAAAATGCGATTGCCAGTGCCCGGGTCTCCATCGGAAAGATCTCGCTGACGGTCAGGTACGCGGCGCTCGCGCCTGCCGAGGCCAGGAAGAACGTCACGGCGAGCACGACGATGAATGTCCAGACACCGCCGGACCGGGTCACGAACAGGACCGCGAGGACAACGCGCCACCACAGCAGAGCCGACATAGGACAGGGTGATCATCGGTTTGCGGCCGACGGTGTCGAAGAGCCGCCCAAGTACCAGGGGGCCGAAAAAGTTGCTCAGTGCCCACAGAATGTAGAACAGCGGCACCGTTGCGGCATCGACTCCGTAAAAGCCACTCAGCAACGTGCCCAGATTGAACGTCACGCCGTTGTAGAGGAACGCCTGCCCGATGAACAGCGCTACTCCAAGGATCGCGCGCTTTGGATAAAGCGTAAAAGCGACTCTGGCGATCTCGAGAAATGAAATCGTCTCGCGCTGACGAACTTTCAATGGCCGACCTTGCGGCTCGGGTAGCGGCTGGCCCGTTTGCCGATGCACATCCCCTTCGATCTCGCCGACGATCCGCTCGGCTTCCTGGTCACGCCCGTGAATGAACAACCAGCGTGGGCTTTCCGGAACGTCGCGCCGGACAAGAAGGACAAAGATGCCGAAGATGGCACCGATGCCGAAGGCGAGCCGCCATCCGATGTCGGCCGGGAAGTTCGACGTGTCCAGAAGAACCAGCGCACCGGCCGCCCCGGCCGCCGACCCCAGCCAGTATGTGCCGTTGATCAGCAGATCTACCCGACCGCGCACACGCGCGGGGATCAGCTCGTCGATCGCTGAATTGATCGCCGCGTATTCGCCGCCGATGCCGGAGCCGGTGAAAAAGCGCGCGATGAAGAAATACCAAGGCGCGAAGGCGAATGCCGTTGCAACGGTGGCGGCTAAATACACCGCAAGGGTCAGGATGAACAGATTCCGCCGTCCGAAGCGGTCCGTCAGGTGGCCGAAGAACAATGCGCCCAAGCATGCCCCGGCGATGTAGAACGCCGCCGCCATGCCGATGTCGGCGGGGGTGAGCCCGATGCCGCTGCCCTTCTCGGTGAGACGAGAAGACACGTTGCCGACCATCGTGACCTCGAGCCCGTCGAGGATCCACACCCCGCCGAGGCCGATGACGACGCGCCAGTGGAACCGCGACCACGGGAGCCGATCCAGGCGTGCCGGAATACGGGTCGTGATGGTCCCGGTTTGCGCGCTTGGGCTCATGGTTCTCCGTTCCAGCAGTGCTCGCGATCGAGCTTCAGTCTTGCAGTCGACTCTGCGCGAACGGCCGGATCCCGTGCGTGATGTTAGGTTCGAACCGCGGATGGAAGGAGCGAAATGCTAGGTACGGTTACGTGGGGTCTTCTGACGTTGATTGCCTTCTGTGTGGCTCTGGTCTTGCTGTCGATCGCCTTCGTCTATGTGCGGCGGTTGGAGCGGCAACCCACTCTTCCGTTCAGCGAAGAAATCGGAGCTGCAGCGCGAGTCATCCGCAAATTGCGCAAACGTGAGTCCATGACGCCGGAGGAGTTCGAGTACGCCCAGCGCATTGTCGCGATACGTGGCAACCCGATGGCTCTCTGCATCCCGTTCACGCTGTTCACGCTGGGGGGCTATTACATTCTCGGTAGTCTTGAATACTTGCAGGGAGCGCGCCCGTCGGAGCGAACGTTCATCGGGGTGATTCCGATGCTGACCTCGACCAACCTCGCTATTCAACTTTTGCGCGCGAGGCGGCTCAAAGGCCGTCTGCGCTCCGCGCACGTGGCGGCCTGAGGCCCCACAGTCCGCGCTGCCGACGGCGCTGACAAGTGATACCGTTTCGCGAGTTGTAGTCGTGTCCGTTCCGTACTGGCAGAGTCTTAACGGCCGCATATCAACCTGGTTGATATATCGCGCCGACGGTGAAGTCGGATCGAAGAGCACGAGGTGTGGGGAACGAAATCCGAAAGGTGATCGAGTGAGCCCTCGTTCAGTCGGGAGGACTGTCCTAGCGCGAATCTGGATGCCGCTCGTTGCCGTCGTCGCAGTGGGTGTCGGCTTGATGGGCATGTACAAAGTGCATCAGTTCTCCGAGCCCGAGCCGGTCATCACCGTGAACGGGCCGCAGGCGCCTGAGGAATTCAACGTCAAGAAGCTGACGTACGAGGTGTACGGCCCAGTCGGGAAGGCCGGGAAGATCGTCTACGTCGACATCGACGGGCATCCGCATCCGGTTGATGTCACATTCACGACTGAGCCCTGGATTCACGACGAGACCACCACGCTGACAGTGGCGTCTGGCAGCATTTCGGTGCACGTGCACGGCGGTCCGCTGCGCTGCCGCATGCTGGTGGATGGCGTGCAACCCAAGGATTCCGAGGCCGAGAATTCGGATGACCATCCGGACGCCGATGTCGAGTGCAGGGTGAAGTCCGCATGAGCGAACATCGCCTGGATGAGCCTCGGGTAAAACGCCCGTTCATCCCCAGGATGGTGCGGACTTTCGCGATACCGATCATCTTCTTCTGGGGCTTCCTCGCGGTCACCATGACTGCCTTCACGCCCAAGGTGGAGGACGTCGCAGAAGAACTCGCCGGACCGATGGTCCCGCACTACGCCCCGTCGCAACGGGCGCTACTGCACATCGGCGCGAAGTTTCAGGAATCCAACTCGACGAACTTGACCATGGTGGTGTTCGAGGCCAACCGGCAACTCGACGACCAGGATCACGCGTACTACGACGATTTGATGAAGCGCTTCCAGCACGACACCAAGCATGTGCAGTACGTGATGGACCTCTGGGGCAAACCGTTCACGGCGGCCGGAGCTCAAAGTGTGGACGGCAAGTGCACCTACGTGTTGCTACGTCTGGCCGGCGACATCGGCCAAATGGAGGCCAATGAATCGGTCGATGCGGTCCGCAACATCATCGCCAAGGACCCGCCACCGCCGGGACTGAAGGCGTTCGTCAGCGGTGCGGCGCCGCTGGCGTCGGATACGTTGAGCATCGCCAACGCGAGCCTGAACAACGTCACGATCATCACGATCATCCTCATTTTCGTGATGCTGATGCTGGTGTACCGCAGCCCGCCTACCCTGCTGGTGCCGTTGCTGGGCGTCCTCATCGAAATGCTCTTCGCCAAGGGTCTTATCTCGACCCTTGGGCATTTGGGATACATCGAGTTGTCCTCGTTCGCATTGAACATCGTCATCGCACTGACCTTGGGAGCCGGGACGGACTACGGCATCTTCCTGATGGGGCGCTATCACGAGGCGCGGCAAGCCGGAGAGAGCCGAGAAGACAGCTTCTACATCGCCTACAAGAACGTCACGCCGATCATCATCGGTTCGGGGCTGACGATCGCCGGCGCGTGTTATTGCCTGACGTTTGCGCGCCTGAACTACTTCCACACCATGGGTCCGGCTGTCGCGATCACCATGCTGTTCACCATCGCCGCAGCGCTGACGCTCGGTCCGGCGATTTTGACGGTCGGCAGCCTCTTCGGGATGTTCGATCCGCGACAGGCCGCCAAGGCGCATCTGTATCGACGGATCGGCGCGAGCGTGGTGCGCTGGCCGGTGCCGATCCTGGTCGCCAGCTCGGCCATCGTCATGCTCGGGGCGGTCTTCGTGCCGACCTACCGGCAGAACTACGACGATCGGCAGTACCAACCACAGGGTGCGGCTGCGAACCTCGGTTTCCAAGCCGCCGACCGGCACTTCCCCAAAAGCAAACTGTTCTCCGAGATGCTGATGGTCGAAACCGATCACGATATGCGCAATTCGGCCGACTTCATCTCGCTGGACCGGGTCGCTCGAGCTCTGATTCGCCTGCATGGTGTGGCGATGGTGCAAGGCATGACCAGGCCGTTGGGCCGGGCGCTCGAACACGCCAGCATTCCCTACCTGTTCACCACTCAGGGCAGCGGCAACGGTGCACAGTTGCCGTTCAACAGGGAGCAGAACACCAATACCGATCAGCAGGCACAGATCCAAGCGGACTCGGTTGCGGTGTTGCGTAAAGAGATCACCTTTTTCCAACGGGTCTCCGATGAACTGCACAAGACGGTTCTCACCATCGAGGATCTGGAGCGTGTCAGCAACGAGATCAACGACGACGTCTCGAATCTCGACGATTTCTTCCGTCCGATCAAAAGCTATTTCTATTGGGAGAAGCACTGTTTCGACATTCCGATCTGCTGGGCGTTCAGATCGGTGTTCGCGACCGTTGATCAGATCGACCATCTGGCCGAAGACATCAAATACGCTAGGATTTCTCTGGCGGTGGTGGACGAGACCTTTCCGAAGATCATTGCCGAGCTGAAGGCCACGGCCGACGACACCGAGGCGCTGAAGGCGAAACTGGTCAACAGTTACGGATCCGCGGATCTGCAGTCCCTGTCGACCGAGCAGACCTACGATGACTCGATCAACGTCGGAAACGACTGGGACAAGTCCCGTAGCGATGACTTCTTCTACATTCCGCACGAGGGCTTCGACAACGAGGACGTCAAAACGGGCGAGAAATTGATGATGTCGCCGGATGGTAAGGCCGCCCGCTTCATCGTCACCCACGAAGGTGACGCCATGGGTCCCGAAGGTGTGAAGCACGTCGAGATGTTCCCCGATGCCATCAAGACGATTCTGAAAGAGACGTCGCTGGCCGGCGCCCGGGTGTACATCGGCGGCTCGGGTTCCAACGACAAGGACATCAAGGAATACGCGACGTCGGATCTAATGATCGCAGCGATCGCCGCCTTCGTGCTGATCTTCTTGATCATGATGTTCATCACGCGAAGTCTGGTGGCGGCCTTGGTCATTCCCGGCACCGTGGCCTTCTCCTACGCCGGGGCGTTCGGGCTGTCCATACTCTTCTGGCAGCACCTGATCGGCCTGCACCTGCATTGGCTGATATTGCCGCTGACGTTCATCATCCTGGTGGCGGTCGGGTCGGACTACAACCTGCTGCTGATCAATAGGGTCAAAGAGGAGATTCACGCCGGGTTAAACACCGGTCTGATCCGCGCGCTGGGCAGCACGGGCGGTGTGGTGACATCCGCGGGTCTGGTGTTCGCCTTCACCATGCTGGCCATGCTCACCAGCGATCTCAGAACCATCGGTCAGATGGGTTCGACCGTCTGCATCGGCCTGCTGCTCGACACGCTGATCGTGCGGTCATTCGTCGTGCCGTGCATCCTCAGAATCCTCGGGCCGTGGTTCTGGTGGCCAACACTGGTGCGTTCCCGTCCGCTACCGCAGCGATAAGGGCCGACGGCCTGGCCTCATGTCGAAAGAGAAGTCGGAAGCCTCGACTGCCCGCGTCGCCGAGCCGGCGGCGGTGGATTCCACGCCTTCCGACCGCGCCCACATCCCCCTTCTTCTCGTCCTGTTCATCGGTAGCGGATGTGCTGCACTGATTTACGAGATCGTCTGGTTCCAGCTTCTGCAACTGGTTGTCGGATCGTCGGCGGTCTCGCTTGGCGTCCTGCTCGGCACTTACATGGGAGGCATGTGCCTCGGCAGCCTGCTGCTGCCCCGCTACGTTTCCGCGCGCGGACATCCGCTGCGCGTTTACGCGATCATTGAAGGCGGCATCGGCGTCTGCGGGCTTCTTGTGCTGTTGATCCTGCCCCTGCTCGATCACCTCTACGCCGCCATCGGCGGCAGCGGCCTGCTCGGAATCCTGATGCGTGCATTGGTCGCGGCCGTGTGCCTGCTCCCCCCGACGCTGTTGATGGGCGCGTCCCTGCCCGCCATCGCGCGCTACGTCGAATCGTCGCGGCGTGGCGTCTCCTGGCTTGGATTTTTCTATGGCGGCAACATCGCCGGCGCGGTGCTTGGATGCCTGTTCGCGGGTTTTTATCTGCTTCGCGTCTACGACATGCCGACGGCAACGTACGTCGCCGCCGCGATCAACGCAGTCGTCGCGTTGCTCAGCTATCGCCTTTCGACGCGGACCCGCTACGAGCCGACTCCCCCCGCCGATTCGCCTGCTCCTAAAGCTTCGCCAGCGCCGGCGGCGCAAAGGTCCGTTTACGTCGCCATCGGCCTGTCCGGGTTGACCGCGCTCGGCGCGGAAGTCGTTTGGACGCGGCTTCTTTCGGTCATGCTCGGAGCGACCGTCTACACGTTCTCGATCATCCTTGCAGTGTTCCTGGCAGGTTTGGGCTTAGGCAGCGGCGTCGCATCGCATCTCGCGCGCCAGATTAAACGCCCGCGCGTCGCGCTCGGCGTCTGCCAGATCCTGCTCGCCGCAGCCATCGCGTGGACCGCCTACACGCTGGCCGACGCACTGCCCAACTGGCCGATTGATCCGCTGCTCGCCAAGAGCGCCGTTTTCAATTTTCAGGTCGACATCATGCGCTGCATGTGGGCGGTCTTCCCCGCCGCCTGCCTGTGGGGTGCGAGCTTTCCGTTCGCGCTGGCCGCCGCCGCGGAGCGCGGTGAAGATTCCGGAACCCTGGTCGGCAGGGTGTATGCCGCCAACACCGTCGGCGGAATTGTCGGAGCCCTCGCCTTCAGCATCATTTTGATCCCATGGATCGGCACGCAGGATTGCCAGCGCCTGTTGATTGCGCTTGCCACCTTTTCAGCTCTGATCGTCTTCGCACCCATTGCGCGATCACTCGAAAAACGGGGAGTCGCCGCGATCGTCGCATCGGTGGTTGCCGTCATCTGGATGATCGCCAGCATCTCACCCGTCCCGTGGCTCGCCGTCGCTTACGGGCGGCGCATGCTGCTGCAAACGAACCCGAGACACGCGCTGTACGTCGGCGAAGGCCGCAACTACTCGGTGGCGGTTTCCGAACCGCCCGACGGCAGCCGTTACTTCCACGTTGCCGGGAAAGTGGAAGCCTCCACCGCGCCCTCCGATATGCGTCTTCAGCGCATGCTCGGCCACCTTCCCGCGCTGTTTCATCAGGACCCCAAATCCGTTTTGGTCGTCGGCTTCGGCGCGGGCGTCACCGCTGGAACCTTCGTCGTCCATCCGACAGTCGAAAAAATCACCATCTGCGAGCTCGAGCCTTTAGTCCCGCCCGCCGCGGCCAAATATTTTCACAAAGAAAATTACAACGTCAAAGACGATCCTCGTACGACGATCCACTACGACGACGCGCGCCACTTCGTCCTCACGTCGAAAGATAAATTTGACGTCATCTCGTCGGACCCGATCCATCCGTGGGTCAAAGGCACGGCGTCGCTTTACTCAAAGGAATATTTCGAGCTCGTCAAGCAGCACCTGAGGCCGGGCGGCATCGTCACCCAATGGGTTCCTCTATATGAAAGCGATCTCGCCACTGTAAAGAGCCAGCTCGCAACGTTTTTCGATGTTTTCCCCAACGGCACGGTGTGGGGCAACACCATCAACGGCGAGGGTTACGATCTCGTCCTGCTCGGCCAGGTCGAGCCCTTGGATCTCAACGTCGACGCGCTGGAAGACCGCTGGGGTCGTCTCGATTACGCGCGAGTCACGCAATCCATGGGTGCCGTGAACTTTCACAACGCGACCGACGTTCTCGCCACCTACGCCGGTCGCGCTTCGGACCTGAAACGCTGGCTCACCGGCGCCGAAATCAATGACGATATGAGCATGCGACTGCAATACCTGGCCGGCATGGGCCTGAACGTCGACGACCCTGGCTCAATCTATGCGGAGATGCTCAAGTACCGCCGCTTCCCGCACGACCTTTTCACCGGCTCCGAGCAGCGCGTCCATGCCCTCGAGGACCAGCTGAGCGCGACGAGTCGCTAGAGACGCTAATTCGCTTGACTTTTCTGGCGAGGCGGTCGCTCTAGGCGGTTGCCTCGCCACGACTGGTCAGGGACCAAAAATGGTCGCCTTGCCGATCCATTCGGCAAGGCGACCCTTTGTACCCAGTTGCAGCGGCATGCTCGCTCCGTTGCGCCGGCCGCTGAACTGGTCGGCACCTATATCTGTCGACCCACTTCAGGCAAACTCAAATGCACAGGCCGATCAAGCAGGGCGGGCCACCCCAGCCACCAGGACCACCAAAGCCGCGGCCGCCAAAGCCAGGACCGCCGCGGAAGCCGGGACCGCCAAAGCCCCGGCCGCCAATGCCGGGACCGCCAAAGCCAGGACCGCCGCGGAAGCCACCGCCACCGCCACCGCCGTGAAAGCCGCCGCCACGCCCGCCGCCCCAGTCGGCCAATTGGGCTTGGTGGACCACGCCCGGAGCAGCCTGTGGCGTCGGAGCCGCGTTTGCGACCCCGGCTAGGCCGATGGCCGAAAAGCCAATCGCGCCGGCGATTACGCCCGCGCCAACAATGTTCTTCAGGATCATGGCGATCCCCTATCTCTGTTATGAAACCCTTGGCCGGAAAGTTGTACATAAGCGACGGTAGATAGCCTGTCTATGTACCGGCTGTGTCCGGGGCCTGCATCACGTATACGGTGCCGGCAACACCGTTCAACGGAGAAATTCGAGCAGGGCTGAACTGAACGCGGCCGGTGCTTCCAGATGCGTCGTTTCTCCCCGCGCGATGCTCAGCTTTGCGTTGGCGTGGCTGGACTCCGGTGTTCTCTAACCTTCGCTGTCTTCACGTGCCGGTGCCGGTGCGGGTTGGACCGTCGCGATCTCGCTGAGACCGGTGATCGTGAGGACCCGCATGAGGAAGGGGTGGACGATGAGATGCAGATGGTCTATTTCGTCGGCATGCTTGAAAAGCACGTTGATGCCTGCGCTGTCCAGGTACTTGACGGCGCTCATATCGACGGTAATCGGCCTGCGGCTGCCCTCGCTGGCGGTGGTCAGCGCTTCGGTGAACACATGGATGTTGCTGATATCGATCTCGCCCGCCGCAATCACCCGAGGCGTCCCATCGACGCCACGGTCGGTGTTAAGTGTGAGCGGGGTAGTCATTACGTGATCCTTGCGTACATATGAACTGTAGTACCGGAATCGCTGGAATGGATGCTCAAGTCCTGCACCAGACATCGCATGAGGGATATGCCGCGACCGCGATTATCGCCAGCGACTTGTTGCGGCATCTTCCAGACGCCGGTGTCGATGACGCTGACCTGCAGCCCGTCGCCGACGGCACTCGCACGCAACGAGATGATGCCTTCGGGCCGGTTGCGGTGGCCGTGTTCGATCGCGTTGGCGACGGCTTCGCCGGCAGCGACGAGCATGTCTTGAATCTGATCATGCTCGACCCCCGCGTGGTGTCAGCCAGCTGCGCAAGGCAGCACGGCTTGGGCCCAGCTGGCGAACGTCAGCGGCGAAGTCCATTTCCAGTGGGGCGGGCTGCCGGTACAGCAGTATCGCCACGTCGTCTGGATAGCCGCCCGTGGGCTCGAGCCGGGACATGAGTTCGTCGGCGACGTCATCGAGCGTCCTGCGAACGGCCGTCCCTGACCAGATCGGCGGCACGGGCCGATGCCATCCTCGATCGAACTGCCGCGACGTTCGACCAAGCCGTCGGTATACAGCAGCAGCGTCGCTCGCGCCGGCATCGTGACATGGGCTTCGGGTCGGGCGCTGGTCCGCCGGTCGCCAGGGGTAGCCCGCGTCCGCCTTCGAGCATCGCGGTGGTGCCGTCGGCGTGCACCATGATGGCCGGCGGATGGCCGGCGGTTGAGTACACCAGTTCGCCGGTGGCAAGGGTGAGCACCGCGCAGAATGCGGTCGTGCACTCGGCGCCGGGCAGCCGCGCGGCGAAACGGTCCAGCCCTGCGAGCACAGCGCTGGGGCTGGACTTCTCGAGCAGCAGCGCACGGCATGCGCTGCGAAGCTGACCCATCACGGTGGCGGCCGCCAAGCCATGGCCGACACAGTCGCCGACGATCAACGCGACGCGCCCATCCGTCGAGATTGACGACGTCATACCAATCGCCGCCGACCTGCAGCGGGCGGCTCGCGGGGTGATACCGCACCGCGAAGCCCCCGGCAGCGTCGCCGGGCCGAGCATCGCGTGCTGCAGCGCCACCGCGGTTTCCCGTTGCTCGTCCAGCTTCGTAGACGCGCTGCAGGCCCTGACCGAGGCGTCCGGCCACCAACGTGAGCAGTGTGTGATCCTCCGCGGTGAACGGCCGTTGCTCAGCCAGCTCGACCCAGACGACCAGGACTCCTCGGGGATGCTGCACGCGATGCCCGTGCGCCCGCTTCCTCGCCTTCCTCGGCCACGGTGGTCAGCAGGTCGGCATCACGCACCGACTCGATCAGCTGCCGCTGGCGCGGCAGCAGCTCCGCCCACCCGGCGGGCTCACCCGCGCACGTCAGTTCCGGCGTCACGGATTCGGGATCGTTGCCGGCGAACGTCACGGCCAGAACGCGCCGTGCCTGCCACACCCGCCGCAATTCCTCGGCCGCTCCGCGCAGCGCGTTATCCAGCGTATCAGCTTGAGCCAGTTGCTGATTGAGTGCGGCCAACGCAATCTGGCGTTGCACGGCGTAGTGTTCGGCGGTGACGTCGCGGAACGTGCCGACCATGACTCGGCGCCGCGATTCGGGATCCTCGACGTGGTTGAAGTTGACCGCGACCCACAGCCGGTGCCCATTGCGGTGGGTGACGGGAACGGTGAAGGCGCCGTGGGACTCGCCAGCAGTTGCGCGAACGCCGCTTCGACTTGTCGATAGCTTCGGGGTCGGTGTCGGCGTCCGGCCACCACGGGTGGGTAGGTCCGGATAGGGCAGCTGTTCGGGGCCGTAGCCGAGGATCTCGGTGAAGGCGGTGTTGATCTCGATGACGGCACCGTGTTCGTCGCAGACGAAGAACGCTTCCTGCAGCGAGTCGACCAGGGCGGTGCGCCAGCGGGCCTGATGGCTGCGCAGCCGCGCCAGCTCGATGTTGGCGCGTACCCGGCCAGTAGATCCGCGGCGGCGAACGGTTTGACGAGGTAGTCGTCGGCGCCTGCCAGCAAGCCTTCGATCGAGGCTTCCTGCCCGGCGCGAGCGGACAGCAGCAGGACGGGTATGGCGGCGATGCGCGGGTCCGCCGCGCAGCGCCGCGACCAGTTGGAGACCGTCCAGCCGGGCATCATCACGTCGCTGATGACGAGGTCGGGGACTTGCGCGCGGATGGCCTCGAGCGCCTGCCGGCCGTCGGTGACGCCGCGTGACCTGATAGCCGGAGGTCCGCAGCAGGTTGGTCAGGTATTCACGCATGTCGGCGTTGTCGTCGGCGACCAACACGCGGGTCAGCTTGCCACTCGCCCTCGGCGCGGGCTGACGGCGATCGTTGCCGTCGTACTCCTTCCGGCGGTGTGAGGTCTGGCGTCGGCGGGCAGCCAGCGCAACGCTTCCTGTACGTAGGGTTCGGCCGTCACGCCGGAGATCGGCGCGCGTTGCCGGCGCGGGCGCCACTTCGTGGGCGGGCAGATGGGCCGCACCGATCGGCAGCCGGACGGTGAATGTTGTGCCCGACGCCCTCCCGGCTGTCGGCAGTGATGGTGCCACCGTGTAATCCGACGAGTTCTTTGACCAGAGCCAGCCCGATTCCGCTGCCCTCCGTGGACCGGGCGCGCGAAGTTTCGATGCGATGGAAGCGTTCGAAGAGCCGAGGCATCTCCGCGGCAGGTATTCCGATCCCGGTGTCGGTGACGGTGACTACCGCACGGCTCGGTGTCCTCGCGCCCCACCCGGACGGTGATGGAGCCGTCGAAGGTGAACTTCAGCGCGTTGGAGAGCAGGTTGAGCATCACCTTCTCCCATATCTCGCGGTCCACGTACACCGGTTGGTCAAGCGGCGGGCAGTCCACGGCGAATGTCAGCCCGGCCCGATCGATCGCCGAGCGGAAGACGCTGGCCAGTTCGGCGGTGACGGCGGCAGGTCGACGGGCTCGAATTTGGCCTGCATTCGCCCTGCCTGGATGCGCGAGAAGTCCAGCAGGGTGTTCACCAACTTCGCCAGCCGCAACCGTTGCGGTGAATGATGTCCAATTCCTGGCGGGCCCGCTCATCGAACCCGTCCGCCCGGCCGCGCAGTTCGTCGACCGGGCCGAGGATCAAGGTCAACAGGCGTGCGGAACTCGTGGCTGATGTTGGAGAAAAACGTGGTCTTGGCCCGGTCGAGTTCGGCCAGTGACTTCGGCGCGCTGCTGCTGGGCCCGGTAGCTGCGCGCGCTGCCCACGCCCGCGGCGATGTGGCCGCCGACGAGCTCGACGAAGCTGCGGTAGCTCGTCGTCGAGCGCGACGGTTCCGGTTCAGGGCGGCCACCAGGAACCCCAGCGGCGGGGCGCCTTGCTGCAAAAGCGGCACCATCAGCGCCTGCGCGGGCGGCTCGTGCCAGGCCCCCGTGGGCATGATTCCACTGAAGACCTGCCGAGCTCGACCAGTTCGGGTTCACCGTGGGCGGGCTTTCTCAACGGGCCATAGCGAGGTCCCCGGCGCGCGAGAGCATTTCCGGCGCCGCGGGATGCCCGAGCGCGATTCCACTGGCCCCCGCAAGCTGCGCGTCCCCGTTGTCGCCGAACAGATAGGTCAGGGTGAAAGGAAGGTCGTACGGGTTACGGCGAGCTGGCCGGCGGCGAAGTCCAGCATCTGTCGCTCGGTGCGCACCACGCTCGGGTCGGAGCCCAGGTCGCGCAGCGTCGCCATTCGACGCTCGGCGATCACCCGCGCGGTGTCTTCGCTGACCACGCAGAGCATGCCGACCACGGCGCAGTCGTCGTCGCGCAACGGGCTGTAGGAGAACGTGTGGTAGGACTCCTCGCTGTAGCCGGACCGCTCCAGCATGAGCATCAAGGCCTCGTCCCAGGTCGCCTCCCCGGTCGACAGGACGCGCTCGATTCGCGGACCGACGTCGGCCAGATCTCGGACCACACCTCGCTGGCCGGACGGCCGAGCGCCCAGGGGTACTTGAGGCCCAGGGTGTCGCGGCGATAGGCGGCATTGCAGAAGAACGTCAGCTCCGGACCCCACGCCATCCACATCGCAAATCGCGACGACAGCAGGATGTTCACGGCCGTACGGAGGCTTTGCGGCCATCCCTCGACTGGCCCGAGCGGGGTTGACGTCCAGTCGACCGCGGCAAGGTCGCGTCCGATCTCCTGGTCTGCGCGGAAAACCACCGACATCCCTCTCGAACTGTGGCGAATCCCCCGGGGCCGTCGCCTGGCGGTGCCATGCTGGTCAGCGCCGCTTTCAGACAACCATCAACCGAGTTGCTGCGGCCAGCGTTTGCCGAAAGTCTGCTACCTCCGATCACCTCGCTCGGCCAGTTGCGCGTCAAGGCACGTCGGGTGTTCCCATTTTCGTCCGTATCCAAGCCCGCGGAGGTGCTGGTGTGATGTGTCAGTCTCCGGCAGGAAAGCTTCGCTCAACGTCGGCGTGGCGTTGCAGCAAATTCGCCATGTGTTCGTTGAAGATGCCCTTAGACGGCCATCCAGAGCCCTTCCTGAATATGCTAGGTACGCCGCCACGGCGGCTCGGAGTAAGGGCGCTCATGATCAGCACCTTGAGAGCCAAGGTCGCCGTGGTCGCGCGCAGTGTCGAGATGGCGGCTTTGCTGTGTACCGCCGCTGCCGGGTGTTCGGTCGCGTCTGCCCGGGGCGCCGTCCACGAGGTCGGGATGTACGGCGACCCTTTCGCCGCCGCGTCCTACTGGCGCCAGCAACATACGTCCGACTGCGGAGAGATGGCAGTTGCCGATGTGGTCGGCCTGCTCACCGGCCATGAGCCCGCCGAGCAGCAGATGGCCGCCCTGGCCGAAACCACGCCGAGCACAGCCCGTCCCGGACCGATCTGGAATCCCCCGGCGGGCACCGACATCAGAGACCTGCCGGTGCTACTCGCGCATTATGGGATCAAGGCCGACAACAT
>CAWDVY010000025.1:0-799488 GCA_963805675.1 uncultured Actinomycetota bacterium | reverse complement strand
ACACGCGTCGACATCGACACGCTCGACACCGCTGCGGCTCATCCGGTCAAAGGAAGCGGCGGCCGCAACGACGGTTGCGGCCGCCGCTTCACCCTGCCCCTTGACAGAATGCTCCCCATATCAGAACACCCGTAGCCGGCGAATGACCTCAAGAGCGGATGGGTCACCGCTCACGTCGACGCCCAGCGATTCCCAGCCGGCCCGTTGGGTGACCCAATACACGAATGCTCTTGAATCGCACCTGATGTGGGCGGCTACGTTGGTGCCGCCGATCCGCAGGGTGCGGTCACTGACCCCGGTGAGGCGTATCATGTTGTGAATTGCCCCGGCCACAGACCCGGCCTACGGGCCGGGGTGCAGGCACACCCACCACCCGGTCGTCTGCCCAGATCAACTGAATCCGAACAAAGACAACCCGACTCTAAAACCGGGTGAACTCAGTAACGGGGACTCGCCACTTCGATGGCTCTGATTCACACACCAAGGTGGTATCAGAAACGAGACAGCGCTCGCTGTGGCAAAGGGGTCTAAAGCCCGAATCGGTGCATCTCTACGCTGACCGTCAAGCTTTAGATTTAGAGGTGGTTTCCACCACCTCGTTGAGGATGGCGGCGTGCGGATTGCCGGCCAGTCCCGGCGACGACGAGGACCACACCTGTTCGCGCATGAACGTCCGGTATTTGTTTGCGCCGTCGGCTGTGTCGAAGAAGACAAGTTCCACGATGTACTGCGGATCGTCCTCGGCTTGAAAGACGTGCGCCGCGGTAACGCCATGCTGCTTTCGCGCGGGCGCGCGGCTGGCGAAGTCCTGCAGCCACGTGTGGAGGTCGGCGATCCGGTGTTCGATGTGCAAGACGGGCATGGTCCAGTGTTACACATGGCCGCGGTGCTGCCTTTTGCCTTGTCATGCCAGCGCGGTTTTGCCGTTCCCTCCTAGCCAGGCGATGGGGCCCGAGGAATCGGTTGGCATCAACAGGGGCTGTACTCGCGGCGGCGGTCTCGCTCACGCTCGTACAGTCGCCGAGCGCGGAGTGGGCCGTGCGATCGGAAGTTCGTCCGGCGCTTGATCGAGGTAATCGCGGAATGATTGTGTGAAGTAGCGGCCGTTCTGTATGAACGGTCTGATGGCGCTGCCCAAACCAGCGACACCGGGTGGGCTCAGGAGCAAAGCCCCCGGGCGTCGTCGCTGGCGGGTATTGCCATGGTGGCAAGCTAACAGCACCCGGGACGACGTGTTAGGGACTTATGTCCCGGTGAAAGTCGCGAAAATCCTTGACTGGCAAGCACCGATCATCGACGACTGATGAGTCGCGGCGCAAGAACGTCATCGACGCCGCCCTGGACTTAACTGAGGAGTTGGTCACCGGGCGGATCGAGTTCTTCCGCAGCGTGGTGCGAAGCGCCGGCCAGGCGGTAGGCGGCAAGCAGTCGTAACGACTCAATGATCCAAGGCCGATGGCCGAACGGTTGCCCGCGGGGCACCGCCCGGCCATCGGTCATTTGTCATTCGACATCCGGCTCCCCCGAAAGGTCTAGGACGGCGTTCCGCGCGGCGTGCTGCAGTTCCACTGCCGCAGCCCAGTCGGTGCCCGAAGGCCAGATTGGCTCACCAACCGCGATGTCGACGGCGCCCCGTCGCGGAAAATGGTGCTCTGGCCGCAATATCGTCCGCGTCCCGCGGATACCCACCGGGACGACGGGCACATCGGTTTGGGCCGCCACCACGAATGCGCCCATGTGGAAAGGCCGCAACCCGGGGGCACGCGCCAGTTGGCCTTCGGGGAAGATGACGAGCGACTGTCCCGCTCGCACCAGAGCAGCCAGTCGGTCAGCGTCAGCCACGCCGTGTTCGCGCTCGTGGCGTTCGACGAACTGGTGGCCCAGCCGCCTGAGCACCAATCCCTCGAGTCCCTGATGCTGAAGCACCTCAGCGGCGACGAAGTGGAACGACTGCGGCATCACCAAGGTCAGCACCAGCGGGTCGATCCAGCTGGGATGGTTGGCCACTGCGATGGAGGTCCCTGCCGGGAGGTGATCGAGGCCATGCACGGTGACCGGTGTTCCGGCAAGGCGAGCCAGTAGCCGAACCGCTCCCCGGGCCATCCGCCAGCGCCATTGCGGTCGCGGTAGCAGCAGCAGCAAGACTGCAACCGACAACCCAAGGACCGTGTACACCACCCACGTGTAGACGGCGTACGCCACAGCGCCCGCCGCGCGACCATCGCGGCGCAGCGACGGCGCGGCGCCGCGGAGGCGAAGGCGGGCCAATTCCCACCACAGCGCACGCGGGCGCGCGCCGATCTTTCCTGCCTGGTAGATCGCCTGGCTAGCAGCCCGCCGGATCTTGCCGCTCGAGGTCTTCAGCACCGTGCGCGGAGGGGCCAAGACCACGTCGTCGGGAGCCACGCCCAGCAGATCCACTGCAGTGGCTGCGATTTCGGAGCGCAAAGCGGCGCGGGTGTCGTCGTCTCCGGCCGCTCGGGTCTCGGCCATGACGACGAGTCGCTCGGCACCCCCCGACGGGTCGGGAGAAGCGAACACCGCCACACATCCCTTGCGAACACCTTTGAGGTTGCCGACCGCCTCTTCGAGCTCCGCCGGATGCAGATTGCGGCCGGCCCGGATGATCACGTCCTTGACCCGACCGGTGACGTATAGATCGGCGTCGGCCATATAGCCCAGATCGCCCGTGTCGAGCCAGTTGTCATGAAACAGTGCACGCGTCGCCGGCACGTTGTTGAAATAGCCGGCGGTTGCCGACGGACCGCGGAACTCGATGCGACCTTCACGGCGATCACCCAACTCATTGCCGGCGGCGTCGACAACCCGGACCTCGTGGCCCGGTAAGGGTTGGCCGCAAGCAACGAAACGAAGGTCCAGCTCACCCGGCTTCGCTGGCTTGGCCCGTCCGGAACGCACGAATGCGTCTCGGCGGATTCGGTCGATGAGCGGGCCCCGGCCCAACGGTGGGAAAGCCAGGCCCACCGAGGACTCGGCCAGCCCATACACCGGCGTCATCGCCTCCCGCCGAAACCCATACGGGGCGAAGCGATCGGCGAACAACTCGATCGTCGCGGGGCTCACCGGCTCGGCGCCGTTGTAGGCCAACCGCCACGAGCTCAGATCGAGTCCTTCGATCTCGGCGTCGCGGACCTTGGCGAGGCACAGCTCATAGGCGAAGTTCGGGCCAGCCGACATGGTCGCCCGGTTGGCGTGGATCGCCCAGAGCCATCGTGACGGGCGGATCAGGAACGACTGCGGGCTCATCACCACCAACGGGACACCGAAATACATGCACCCGAGCCACGCGCCGATCAAACCCATGTCGTGATACAGCGGCAGCCAACTGACGAAGGTGTCCGCCCCGGACGCCGCTGCAGCCTGACCCATCACTCGGATGTTGGCCAGCAGGTTCTGGTGCGTGAGTGCGACTCCTTTGGGCTGCCCGGTGCTGCCCGAGGTGTACTGGACCAGCGCGAGGTCGTCGGCTCGTGGTCGCGGAAGCATATCTTCGCTTGCGCCCGTGAGAGATTCGGGAACGACGACGTGACGCAGGCTTTCGACGTTCGAGCGCAGCAGGTGGCCGAGGGTAACGGCCTCGGGCACGGTGACCAGCAGCGTGGCCCGGGCGTTCGCGAGGATTCCGGTCGTGCGGCGCAGGTGGTCCGCCAGCTGGGAAGGCCGGGCCGGCGGGTAGACGGGAACGGGTACGGCGCCGGCGAGGACCACACCGGCGAAGGTGGTGAAATACGCCCGGCAGGTGGGCAACATGATGGCGACCGTCTCGCCCGGCATGACGTCGTGCGCGATCAACCCGGCTGCGACCGCAGCCGCCTCCTGGTGCAGCGCGGCATAGGTCACGTCCATAGGGGCGCCAGCGTCGTCGAGGACGCGGATGTGCGTTCGGTCCGGGGTCGCGCGGACATGCCAGTTGAGGGCGTCGTTCAGGGTCAAGGTTGTGTCTGGCGCCAGAACACCCGGCGCGGTGGCCGGAAGTGAAACGATGCCACGGTCCTCCACCATGGCGGGCTGGCCGCTAGCGACGGCCGCTAAGAGATCGCGCGGCGTCTCCGCACTGGCCAGGATGTGGGGCGGCAGTGCCACCCCGAATTTGTCCTGGACGCGCAGCAACAGTTCCGCCAGCTCAAGGCTGCCGATGCCCAGGTTGTCAAAAGTGCTGTCAAGCGTCACCGAGGGCGGCGTGGCATGCGGGTGAACCTCGGCGACGAGGCCGCGCACCAGCGCCAGGATGGGAGGGGCGCACTCTTCGCTTGCCATTGGTCATGAAGCAGCCTGGGAGCCCGCGACGCGTTTGCGAAGACGTGCCGCGAACGCCGCGGCCCGATCCAGGTCGCAGTCATTAGGCCGTCCCCTGTTGATCCCACCGATGAACCCGAATGGCCCAACCGTGTCGAACCCGCGGCAAGAAAACGAACCGATCACTTCAAAGCCCTTCGATTCGAGCTGATTCCGAACCGGTTTGTGGCTGAAGCTGGTTGTCGTCCTCCGCGCTGTACTCGCCTGCCGCCGGCCCCAGGCCGAAATTCCGACTACTCATCACTCAACAACTTCTTTCACCGTGAGCCATCGACATCCAGATTGGCTTGCGCGACCACGGGCCGCTGCACCGCCGGATCGCGATGCCTGGTCAGTTTGACGCGCGCCTGCAGCACCGGTCGGCTGGTGTACCGCCCGAGCTCGCCGATCTTGCTGCGCGCGTAATCGGCCGCTCCCGGAAGCTCATCGTGCGTTGTCACGTCAACGTCGATGGCCTGTGGCAATTCTGTTCTGTGGCGCATACCTACCGTGCTACGTCACGGAACTGGTTGCTGGCCAGGGCCAAAGGTCACCGGACCTGCGTGAGCAGAAGCGGCATCGAAACGAAACAGGGCTCACGAGCGCGACTCTGCGCGTGCTCGCGGGTGGGAAATGTTGTCAGAACTCGCAAGACCGCCCGGCGCAGCCACCGCTGAACTCGGTGTCGGCCTGGGCCAGTGCCGGTTGGGGCGCGGCGTAGGACAACACCTGACGCTCGCGGCTGCCGTAGCGATACACCGTGATGCCCTTGACCTTAGCCCTCCAGGCGGCCAGGTAGATCGAGCGGATGTCATCGACAGTTGCGTTCGCGGGCAGGTTGATCGTCTTGGACACGGCGGCGTCGACGTGGCGCTGCGCGGCGGCCTGTACACGCAGATGCCACGCCGGGGCGATCTCGGCTGCGGTCGGGAACGCCGACCGCACCTCGGCCGGCAGCTGCGGATAGCCGCGTACTCCCCCGCGGTGTGCGATCTCGGCAATCAGCTCGTCGCTATATAAGCCCCGGTCGCGGGCCAGCCGGTCAAAGCACGGGTTGACCTCCAGCAGGTGCCTGCCGACGATGGCGCGCGTGAAGGCGATGGCGAACATCGGCTCGATCCCGGCGGTGGTGCCGGCAATCAGCGAGATGGTGCCTGTCGGAGCGACGGAGGTGACCTGTGCGTTGCGGCGCGGCCCTGAACGCGCCAACCTGCTATCGGCGAACGCGGGGAACGAGCCCCGGTCTTCGGCCAGCCGCCTCGACGCCGTGTGTGCCTCCTGCTGAATGCGACGCATGACCTGACCGGTCAACCGCACCGCTTCCTCGCTGTCGTACGGGATGCCCAGTGTGGCAAGTAGTTCGGCCAAACCCATCACACCCAGCCCGATCTTGCGGGTCGCCCGGGTGGCCTCACCCAACTCGGGGAATGGGTAGCGGCTGACATCGATGACGTCATCGAGGAACCGCACCGCCACCCCGGCCACCTCGGCCAGACGGTCCCAGTTGACGCGACCATCGGCGACCATCCGGGCTAGGTTGATCGAGCCGAGGTTGCATGACTCGTAGGGCAGCAGCGGAACCTCCCCGCACGGATTGGTTGCCTCGATTCGGCCTCGTCCCGGGACCGGGTTGGCCCGATTGATCGTGTCGAGGAACACCAGCCCGGGATCGCCGCATGCATGCGCAGCTTCGCAGATGGCGCCGAACAGCTCAGCGGCAGGCATCCGCGCGACGCTCTTACCGGTTCGGGGGTTGACTAGGCGGTGTGCGCCGTTGCGTTCGACGGCGCGCAGGAATGCGTTGGTGACGCCGACCGACAGGTTGAAATGCGAAAGCTCGCGGCGTCTTTCGGCTTTCGTGGTGACGAAGTCATAGATATCCGGGTGTGACGCGTCGAGCACCGCCATGCATGCGCCGCGGCGACGACCACCCAACGAGACCACATCCGCCGCGGTGTCATACAGGCGAAGAAACGGATTCGGCCCGCTGGCTGTGCCGCCCGTAATGGACACTCGATCCCCGGCGGGTCGCAGGTGGCTGAAGCTGTAACCAACGCCCCCGCCAGTGCACTGGATCTCGGCGGCATGTCCAAGGGTCGTGAAGATCGAGTTCAGCGAATCTTCCACGGGCAGAACGAAACATCCGGCGAGCAGACCGATGTGGGTGCCGGCGTTCATCAGCGTGGGCGAGTTCGGCAGGAATTCGAGGTTGCGCAACAGCGCCGAGAAGCACTCGGCCCACCGCGTCGACGTGCCGCGTCGGTACCCGTCCTCGGCGCTGGCGACGAAGCTCGCCGCCCGGTCCATCATCTCGCCGGTCGACTCGGTCGGCCGGCCCTGCTCGTCGCACAGCAGATAGCGTTCCCGCAGCACCGACACGGCGGACAGGCTCAGCTTCAGCTCGTCGCGCACCCCGAGCAACGCTTTTGCCGTGCGCAGCTCGTTGCGCCGCTGCCGGTAGATGATATAGGCGCGGGCGACGTTGTCGAGGCCGGCTTCGCCGAGCCGCGCCTCCACGAAATCCTGAACCTGCTCGATGGGCACAACCCTGGGCCCCAGCGCATCACCAACGGCCCTGGCCAGAGCGGCCGGCATGTCGGGGTCTTCACAACCCACCTCACGGCCAGCGCGCGCGACCGCGGCCTCGATCCTTCTGACGTCGAAGGGCACAAACGTCCCGTCGCGGCGCCGAACCTTCGCAGGCCACCCGGCCTTCGACGCCGATTTCATCGCCTTATCTCAAACGCGCCTACTTGCTCTTACCGTGCGAGATGGCCGACTGCACGGCCCCGAATCGATGTTGCGCACGCTCGTCGGCGTCTGCCTGTTCCGCTGCCGTGACGACGACCGCGTCCACGCCCGGAAAAACGGTCGCCTCGTGGCCGGTGGCGAGCCACCGCACCACATACGGCGGTGCACCATCTGGTGAGTGAATCTCAGTGATCAGTCCCCGCTGGTCCGGTTGATCGATTGTGGTGCCCTTGATCACCAGCCAGTCACCGACCTTTGCCTTCATGCGCTTCTCCTTTTCTTCGGGAGTTCAATCGTGCACCCATGCGGCGAGTCGGCGGGAGGGGCATCACGTCACCAACTTGGATGGCCAAAGGCCCCTCGCCGCCTCGGCTGGCGGGCCGAGACGGGGCTCGTCTTTGGGCTCGGCCGCGCCACGAGCGATCGCCGATCACGGCAGTGCCCCCGACGCTGCGGCGTGTTATCAGGCCGGCGGACGGAATTCGAATCGCCCTGTCTTTTCAACGAGCCGGATGCCGTACACCGTCGCGTGTGGCGCGCTGGTGTGTTTCGGATGTGCTTGGCATGTCGCAGGCCGCAGTATGGGCATCAAGCGGTCGACGAGCATCCGCATCCCCTGCGCGGCGTCGTCGCCCGTGAGCTCTTCGTAACTGCCCCAGGCGATCACGCTGCGCCAGGTGGTCAAAATCGTCGACCGGTTCGACCTCGAAACACACTTGCGGGTTGGTCTGCATCGCGTGCCGCTTCATACCGTCGACGGCGTGTCCATAGACGCAGCCGGGCACCTCCCGCTGATACAGCCGATGCCTCCAATTACCTCGCTGTGCAGAAGTTGTTCGATCTCAATGGTATTGAGAACTCCGAGCGTCGTCGCCATTCCTTTCCGCGATCGCCTACATGCATAGCGCTATTGAGGACATGTCCGAACATGAGGGCCGAGCCGTTAGGGAAGCAGCGGCAACCGCCACAGAGACTGGCCGGGCTCGAGTAGCCACAGCCGGCGGGCGTTCAAGCGCACCAAGCTCAAGGCCCCGACAATGAGAACGAACGCCAGCGGGACCCCTCCCAGTAGCGCGGTTAACACCGACGCGCGAAGCTCAGCGGGACTGGCGGTCGTGACGTCGAACCACGCATCACAGAGCAGCAGTATCCCGGTGGTGAAAGCGGGAAGCACAAGCACCTGGCGATGCAGCCAGGTCAGGATCGCCGTCGCGGCCATGAACACGACCAACAAGCTGTCAAAGCCCAACCACGTCAACGGCCAGTCGCGGACGGTGTAGTTCTGAGGCAACGTAAACCCCAGGTAGACAATCCAAGGGATCATGAACACCGCGCCGCCAGTCATCAGCCCGAGATGTGCTTGTGTTAGCTTCGCTGCGAAGCCTTTTGGCCTCAGATCCGCCATGGGCCGCTCGAGCCGCTGAATTAGGTCACGCCGCTGCGTGGCTGTCAGCGCGGTGATCTGCGCATCCGAGAGAACGTTCTTTGTCATCGTCGGCACACCCTCAGGTTCTTGCCAGGTCACGTTCAACTGACCGGCCCGCTGATGCGGCCGTCCGCTGCTCGGATACGTGGGGCGCAATGGACTCGGTGACCTGCCGCCGGCGCGTCTGATGGGCACGGTCACGGATGCCCCGCATCATTTTCTGCTCCATCACGAAGTGCGCGATGTCGAAAACCGCGTGCCCAAGGCGTTTCCGCTGCCGCGGACGAGCAGGCGCGTCCACCCGTTGTAGGGGCGCAGGTAGAAGCCCCACGCGCCGGATGCCTTCTCTCCGCGGCGTGTCCGCGCGAAGTCGGCGGGTGACATCAGCACCAGGTGAGAATTTGGCTTCACCGCTGCCACCACCGTCCTACCCGCCTCGCCGTAACGGTGGGCCAACCAGACGGTGTCACCAGTGCGTAAGTCCTGCCATTCGGAATGAATGCGATCGGCGTTGTGGACATCGACCCCTAAAGCTCGCTCCAGCAGTGAGTAGCTGTAGAACCCTCCACGGTCCTCGCCGATCTGCACTAGCCACGGCCATACCATCTCGACGGGTGCCTCGATAGTGATCGCGCGGGTGGTGCGCGCTGACGTTGCCGCAACCCAGTTATCGTCGGGCAGTGCGGCGCCGATCTCATCGTCGTCGGAACCCCAGCGGTAAATCCACGGCCTCGCCCCAGCGCGGTAGCCGACGACGGTCGCGACGACTGCTACCAGCGCCGCAGTGCACGGTCGTTTACCCATTCCCCCACGTTACGAAGCGATTTGGCAGTGCCGAAGGGCCAAAGGTCACGACATGCCAGAAATATGCCGGTCCCTTACAACGCAGGGATTTTCGGCCATCGCAATACTGCATAAGTCCCTTAGTCGACACCTTCCGGTGCGGAACACGCTGGGAATCAAACGCAGAGCCGAGGATGCCGCATCGCTGAACAAGCTGAGCGAGCAGGCGCTGCGGCAGTGCCGCATCGTGTCGAGGTGATAACACCACGAGCAGTGCGGTCATCGACGCTGCGGGATTGGCGCGGTTCGTGGGCGTCCTGATCGCCCGCGGTTTGGCGTTCGGGCTAGGGCGGACATATGCGCTGGGGAAAGCACTAGGCCGCATAGAACTCACTCAGTTTGCGAGCGCCAACACTTCGTCAAAGCCGGCGACGAGACAATCGTAGAAAACGTCGACGCCCCAGCCGCGCGGCAGGTCGCCAGCCGATTCGAGTTCTGCGAGCACGATCGCGTTGTCCCGCAACGTCGGACCGACCACGTGATAGCCCCGCTCAATCAGCACGCCGACAAGGCGATACAGACCGGCCATGTCTAACAACGCAGCATCGGAGTCTTCAGCCATATGCCGTCGATGTCTGTCGGGGTGGCTTGGGACAGGCGTGCGGGAAGAGAATCCATCGGCTACATCCCGCCTGCTACCCATTTGGCCACTATCGCAGCTGGCGCGCTCGGTTACGAGTGCGGTATCGCGTGGCGTGAGGGGTGTGACCTTGGCACCGCGAGCTCGCGACTAAGCGGCAACCGAGTACTTATCTTATGTCAGCTAAGCGACTCCGTCTTCGCAATCGCATTGTGTTGCAGACGTTTTCGGAGGGCAACCGCGCCGATAATTCTTCACGGTGGATGTCTTACGAACTCTCCCAGCCGATTTCGCGTCAAAGGTTTTCAGCTGGCCGGTATGTCGGCACTGATGCATCAGATGAATCGGGTCTCCGGGCATCAAAGAACGCGTCTATGTAGGCATTCAGGATGCCGAGGACTTGGTTGTCGTCGCCAGGGAGAGGCCGAGCACGGCAGTAGCAAACCAACCCGCTGGCACCACTACTAGAGAAGCTGAAGCCTTCGACCCAGTCCGCATCGTTGAAACGAAATACACCCGAGACCGCTAGCTTGTGGAAGCAATCGCCGTCGTCGTATCGCTCTGTAGTCACCCGTGCGCGGAAGTCCTGAACCTCCCAGCCCAGCAGGGAAAGAGCCAACTCATTGATCTCAACAGGGACCTCAGTAACCTTGTTGGCCACGGCGTTTCCTCTCGTCGTGTCGGATCAACCGTGCGACCCAGCGGCCGAGACGGCCAGTGAGACTTTAACGGTGGGTACCCACACCGGCGGCTCCGATCTCCCCCTAGCGCCCCTCGAGACTGCACCATTCGCGACAAATGACCCGCGTTGGACCACCTGTACGGTCCGCACCAGCCGGCCAGGGTCGAGACCATCATCGTCGGCAAGACGCTTCAGGTGTCGCTGGACTGCAGCGGGAACACGTCGTTATGAGCGAGCGTTCGAAACTAAGAATTGAATTTTATTGCGAGGCAACATGTTACGAAGATAGTCCGTCAAACAAGGCGAAACGTGGACGATTGGTTGGTAATCAAGGCAACCACGACTGAGCGGGCCGATCAGCGCGGACTGATCACCGAGGTGCACGGGTGGATGGCTTGCGATTCGTCGTCGGCGTGGTGTGCGAAATGCGGTATGACTCGACTTGTGCACAAAAGTACGGAAAACCGGTTGTGCCCCGATTCAGCACAATCGCGTTGGTGGCCTGGGTGGGTTCAGCTGAGCCGCTCGATCTCGTCGGCGGCGTCGGTCAGCGCTGCTGCCAGTTCGCGGGCCGCCGTCAGGTCCAGCGCGTTCAGGTGGCGGCTATGCACGGCGATCCACCGCCGCGTCGAGCCGTCGGCCTGCTGTCGGCCGTAGATCTGAACGTGGGCCTGCCTGCCGCGGCGCGTGGTCCCCTCGAAGTCGCGGAACCAGTTACCGTCAAGCTGCCAGTCGAACGTGCGCACGGCGCCAGCGGGCTGCGCGACATGGTTGAACGGCGCCGCAGCGGTCATGTTCTTGGCCGCCCACTGCCGCGCCATTTCCAGCAGCGTCTGCGGTTCGTCACGTTCGAGGCTCTCGAGCTGGGCGATCTGCGCAGCTGTGAGCTGGTCTGCCACGTCGCGCCAGGTTTGGGCGGTGTCGTCGGGTGTGGTCATGGTGTGCAGTCTGTGCGGCCGGACCGCTGTTGGCGAGAGTCGAAGGTCACGTCTTGGGTCTATCGGGGCACCCTTCCCCACAGCACCACGGGTCGCTGCGGGTAGACCCTGACGGACTGGTTTTCCGGCGTTTTGGTGTGTCTTTTTGTCGCAGGGGCAAAGCCGCCCGGATAGGGCGCCGAGTCGGGCCCCGGTTGTCGGGCTCACGCCAACGCACCAGCCCGTCAGCCGATCTCGGTGCGAAGCCCTCCATGCCGCTGCTCCAACTCGCTGCTCACCCCAGTGAAGAGATCATGCGCGTCGACCTTGACGCCGTGGAGCTCGACCTTCAGCGCGCCCGGCTTCTTATCAACGATGATGCTGCCGGCCGGATGCAACGCGTGCTCGTTTCGGGTTCCCGAGTCACCGGCCCCGGCCTCTGCCACCAACTCATATCCGTGATCATCCCTGAGCCTGTCCGCCACGGCTGTGACGATTTCGCTTTCGAGCTCCTTGACGTCAACTGTCTCCGGCACGGTCGCCGTCAGGCTGGTCACCTGCACCACGTTACTAGCCCGTAGGATTGCTGATCCGGGCCGGCACCGTCGTCGACGCATCGCCGACGACACCCCCTGGCGTGCGCCCCTGGACGAGACGCAGCGACGGCGATGTTGCTGAAAGGCGGCGGCTCACCCACAGTGGAAGACGCGGAGAATGATGGCCGAAATAATGAGGCAAGGGAAGGGAGAAGCAATGGCCGCCGACCCACAGTGCGCCCGCTGCACACAGCCCATCAGACCGGGATGGCTCTACCTGATTGCGCATCGCCGCGGCCAGGCTGCGACGACCGAAGACGACGCAGTACTTATTCATGTGCCTGACGAATGCCCACGGCCCGGGGAGCACGTCCCGCGGAGCTAGCCGAATGAGGTGCCCTGATATCTCCTCTGCCGCACGGCTTTTCGTGCAGCACTACTGGTTTGCGGGCGCAGGCACCCGGCTCAAGTGATCGATGAACCAGTCGCGGGCCAGCACCGCGACCTGTTCGAGCGTGCCGGGCTCTTCGAAGAGGTGAGTGGCGCCGGGAACGACGGTGAGCTCGCACTCACCGGCCATCATGGCCTGGGCGCGTCGAGGCGAACAGCCTCATACCGCCGCGCAACGAAGCCAGCCGCCCGGCCAACGGACGCCCGCTATTACGACTACCGTCGAATTCATTCACCCCCGAGTCTGGCGCGACCGATCGCCGCGCCGAAGGGCCGTAAGGCCACTCCCGTGGGGACCAACGCCTCCTGACCTGCGATCGCTGAGCATCTAGCGTCGGCGCAATAGCGACGGATCGACCGTCGCAAGACGGGTCTTCGGATTTGCAGCATGGCGCGTGATTGATTTGTGGGTGGCGGTGGTCGGGCGTGGTCGGTGATTCTGATCTGGTCACGGTGCTGCTGGGCGGTGACGTCATGCTCGGGCGTGGCGTTGATCAGATCCTGCCCCATCCCGGCGAACCGGAGTTACGTGAACCGTATCTGCATGATGCGCGGGGATACGTCCGCCTCGCCGAACACGCGAACGGGCCGATTCCGCGCCCGGTGGATTGGCAGTGGCCCTGGGGCGAGGTGCTGGCGCTCCTCGACGAGGCTGCCCCCGATGTTCGGCTGATCAACCTGGAGACAACGATCACCGCCGACGGTGAATTCGCCGACCGCAAGGCGGTGTGTTATCGGATGCACCCGGATAACCTGCCAGCCCTAACGGCGTTGCGGCCCGACGTGTGTGCCTTGGCCAACAACCACATTCTCGATTTCGGCTATCAGGGGCTGACCGACACCGTCACAGCCCTCGACCGGGCGGGGATCCAGGGCGTAGGGGCGGGAGCCGACTTGCCCACCGCACGCCGCCCGGCGGCGGTCAGCGCTCACGGTGAACACCGGGTGCTCGTCGGCTCGGTGGCGATGAAATCGGCCGGCGTTCCCGAATCCTGGGCCGCGCACCGCGACCGGTCCGGAGTGTGGCTGATCCGGGATCCGTCGCAGCGGGACGCCGCCGACGAGGTGGCCGCAGGCGTGCTGGCGCACAAACACGACGGTGATGTCGCCATCGTCTCGGTGCATTGGGGATCCAATTGGGGCTATGCGATAGCGCCAAGCGAAATCGCATTCGCGCACCGACTGATCGACGCTGGCGTCGACATCGTTCACGGACACTCCTCACACCATCCCAGACCGATCGAGATATACCGCGGCAAACCGATCCTGTACGGCTGCGGCGATGTCATCGACGACTACGAAGGCATCGGCGGGCACGAATCATTCCGCGCCGACCTCAGACTGCTGTATCTGACCCGCACCGATCCCACCAGCGGCGAACTGGTCTCGCTGCAGATGATTCCGCTGCGCGTGCGGCGGATGCAACTCGAGCGGGCCTCCCAGACCGACGCCGAATGGCTCCGCACGACCATCGAGCACACCAGCCGCCGGTTCGCGACTCGTGTCGCGGCGCGACCCGACGATCTACTCGAGGTCATGTCCCTGCGCAGCAACACCCATCCCCGGAGGACTCGGGCAGGTGCCGGCAGTTGAGGATCACCGACGCCGCACCGTCGACATCTGGGCGTTCAGCAGTCCTGAACAGCACGGTGGGGCGCTGGACGACGAAGTTAACGGGAAAGATTTCGGGGCGCGAGCCCACGCATGTCACCAATCGGCCCACCGCCACACTGGCAGCAACCAGATCAGCCAACTCCTGCAAATAGCCTCAACGATCCCGATCTGACGACGGGGGATACTCCCATTATGAAAATGTGGATACAAATTAAAGGCCACGACGAGGATGACGAATGTTCGGAGGCCGCCACCTATGAAATACTCACGGGCGGTGTGCTAAAGGTCACCAGCGGCAATGACATTCACCTCTACAGTCCGGCGCACTGGCAAGAGGTCATGATTGATACCCGCCCCGCGGTTCAGCGTGACAAACAAGCCCAACAACTGGACGAAGATCTCAAATGGCAATAATCATCGCTTTCGCCCTAGTCGGCTCTATTTGACCTACGTCGGGTGGGTCCCCCCATCGAGCCGACCCCGACACGAGCGGCAAGTTCAACCACGGATCTATTTCGCCGTGGACGGCCCACTAGCGCGCCCTCGCCTTTGAGTTGGCTTTCGGCTGGACGATTTCGGCCCGGGGTCACCGCAGCGACCGTAGGGTTCGGCGGTGTCAACCCGTCGTGGGCCTGTTGAGAAACACCAGACGGACTGGGCCGATCTGGATCTCGTCGCCGTTGGCCAGCACCGCCGACTGCACCGGTTTACGGTTGAGATAGGTGCCGTTGAGGCTGCCGATGTCGACTACCCAGAATTCGCCATTCTCCAACCGGAACTCGGCGTGGCGTCGGCTGACGGTAACGTCGTCGAGGAAGATGTCGCTGCCGGGATGACGGCCGGCGGTGGTGACCGGCTGATCCAGTCGGAAACGCGATCCGGCGTTGGGGCCGCGCTTGACAACAACCACGGCCGAGCCGCTTGGCAACCCTTCGGCTCCCCACACCCCCGCCTCGGCAGCGGCGGCGGCCGGCGCGTCCAGCTCGCCTAGAAGGTCGGCGCGGAACGCGGAGGTCGTTTCCCCTGTGACTTGGTCAGAGGTCCGGTCGTTGTCCTTTTGGCTCACGTGGTGCTCCTTGTCGACCGTTCTGGCGGTTTGGCATGAGCCTCACCTCGCCTAGACCGCTGCTGGGACATTATCGCGCGGTCGCGCTCATCGTGGTCGCCTTGCTCCGTTGACCCCGGTGGGCGCGACCGAACCGTCGGGAATGTCGTCAGTGGGAATTGAGCAGAAGCGGTTGCCGGGGTCAGTGATGAGGGGTCTCACGGAGGGTTATCGGCGCTTGCTGAGTCGTTGGATTTCGCCGTGGGCGGCCGCGAGGGCTTGTTCGCGTTGTTTGAGTTGGGCTTTCAGTTGGGCGAGTTCGGCCTAATAGCGGGCCTTCCGCCGCGGTGATGGACGCAATGGATCACGACCTGCACTTGTTCACCGACGCCAGCACCGGTGTAGACGCCGTGGTCTACCGGGGCCGACCCTCCGGGCTGCGGCTGGCGCGCCAGCGCTGCATGCGCCCGCCGCGATCGCCGCGCACCGCCTCATGGGAGCCGATACCGCGGGCCATGCCCCCATCTCACCCCGACGCTGACGGAGACCGCCGCGATGCACCGAATGCGCCACCACGGCCTGCCATTTCTGTTCTACAACAAGCCGGTCAGCGGTCGGTACCTGCTGATCGACACCGCGGGCGGCGTCGCCGACCCCATGCGATTACCAGCTGTTGAGCACGACCGTTCGCGGGTGAGTTCATGTTGCCGTTGCAGTGCTGCGCCGCCCAGCCGGCGCGTGCTCGGCAGTGACCAACTCGACACGCCCAGTCCGCGTTCGGATCGGGGACTTCGGGCCCTACCGCGGCAGCGGTCTTCGATGGTCGGATCAAAACGGTACCGCTGGATAACCAACTGTTGAAAGGAATCTCAATGAGCAAACTGGCTGTGAAGCATCAGCGGCGCTCGCTGCTACCCGAGGTGTCTGAGCTGTTCACCGGGTTCCCGGCGTGGGCGCGTTTACGGGCGACGTTCGACACTCATCTGATCCGGCTGGAGGACGAACTCGAGGACGGCCATTATGTGGTGCGCGCCGAACTGCCCGGAATCGATCCGGCTAAGGATGTCGACATCACGGTGCGTGACGGGCAGTTGACGATCAAGGCCGAACGCAGTGAGAAGAAGGAATCCGAGGGTCGGTCGGAGTTTTCTTACGGCTCGTTCGTCCGCTCGGTCACGCTGCCGCCCGGCGCTGACGAAGACGACATCAAAGCTACCTACGACAAGGGCATCCTGACCGTGTCGGTGGCCGTCCCCAAACAAGCTGAGCCGGCGGAGAAACACATCACCGTGCAGGCCGCAAGCTAACCGGCGTGGCGGTCCCGGAGTCGATCGCATCCTCTGGGGCCGCGCGGCGGATTTTCGCCGTCGGGCTTATGCAGATAGCGTTGCGCGCTTGCCGTTGCGATGGCGGACTCAATCGATTATCGCCGGCGCTGCGGCTGGCAATCCGCCGCGCGGGTATTGCGCTGGGGGTTGGTGTTTCGGTCGTGGCGGTCGAGTTTGAAATCGGCTGCTGGGCGGTTGCGTATTGCAGCGCGACCGCGGCGTGGTCGGCATAGGCGGCGGCCAGGTCTTGGTGCTCATCGGTGAATCGGGTGCGATCAAGGCTGGGTCCCACCGCGAGTGCCCCCGCGATGACGTGGGTGTCGCGCAGCGGCGCGATGATCGCAGGATTCGCCGTATCTACGCCGAACGTTCTGCGCTCGTTGCCTCGAGGTACCTGTCTTCCACGGCGCGTAGCAGCCGCTGGCGGATGCGTTCGAGGTCGGCGGCGCGATGCGCCAGCAACTCGTCCTCCCATGCGGCCACCTGAGCTGCCAAGTCCGTGTCGGCGATGGTGCCGTCGAGCCAGCGCGAGAAATCGCCCCGCTCCAGGTGGTATCGCAGTGCTTGGGGGTCCAGGTGTCCAAGGGCAGCACCGAATTCACGCATGGAGCCGGCCGGAGCGATGTATTGGCCGTCGGCGACGCGGAAGTAAAACCGTCGCTCCTTGGGCAAGACAACGTCGGCATACTTGTGGCGGTGGCGCACGTGCGCGGTGCGGCGCTCGGCGATGGTAAACGGCCGAGAAGGCCCGGAGCCGAAATGCACGCTGGCCCGCCGCACCGGCCGCGATGTGACTCCGCCTGAGGTGTCGGCATCGCTGAGCTCCAGCACCACGTCGGTGGTGTCGATTTCGCCGGCGGGCAGTGACTTCGGTGCGAACGATGACAGGACGTACCCACCACGCCGGGCCCACCGGGCTTCCTCGTCGGCGCCAAGCAGATGGGCCTCGTCGTAGATCACCCAATGGGGAAATCCGTGCTGTTCACGGTGCGCCTCGGCGGCTGAGCGCAATCGATGCAGATAGTTGACCTTGGTCGGCTCGGCCAGCGCCGACAAATCCGCCACGATGCTGGTGCGCGGCCCCAGCATCGTGGCGAGCTCGGCTGGTTCGGGAAGATAGCGCCCGGCATCGACGATTCGTACCTGGTTTAGCTCGCGCAGTTCGTGGTGATCGCCTTCAGGATCGATGACCAAAACGCTGTAGCCGGCCAGGATCCACTGCTCTGCCATGAGCCCGCTCAGATAACTCTTGCCCGCCCCGGGTGGCCCGACAACCAGAATGCGGCCTTGGCTTCCGGGTATCTGCGTGGGCGTTCCGTCCTCGAAGGTACCGATGGTGACCCACCGGCGCGGCGGGCACCAGCGTCGCGCCCCACTCAGATACGGGCCGATCAGCAGAGCGACGACACCATCCCCGTCGGGTTCGTCAAGCACAAGATCGGCATGTTGGCGGACCGACGGGATGGCATCGGCCACCGCGACACCGACCTCTGCCGTCGCGAACAGCGACAGGTCGTTTTCGGCGTCCCCGACCGCGATCGTGTTGTGCGCAGACAGGTTCAGCTCAGTCAGCACCGCGCCCAGCCCGCTGCCTTTCGTAACCCCCGCGGGCAGCACCATCACGGCCGCGCGGTTGCGGATGATCTGACAGTCCAGTCCCAGTTGGCCGATCACCTCGATCACCGTTGCGGCGTACTCGCCTTCACTGGCCACCAACACCTGGCCACGCCGGAAGGGCACCCCCCGGCCCGTGAGCGCGTCGTCGAGCCCAATGTCCACCGGCGTGCAGAGCACGCGAGTCCTACCATCGATCGCGGCCACCGCCCCGTTTTCGAGCACCACCGCGTCGACATGGTCAACGATCTGCGGGAACTCGCCCTGCAACTCCGCACCGATGCGGCCGGTGACCAGCACCACCACAAGACCACTGCGCCGGGCCTGGTCAATTGCGTCCAGTGCCTTTGTCGATACCTCGCCCCGCGATGTCAGCGTGCCATCGAAGTCGATCGCTACCGCTTGAAAGAACGTCACCGCCGCTCCCGATCCCCGCTCTGTCGCTCTGTCGTTCTGATGCGATTTGCGGGGGGCCGATGCGCTTTGAATCCGTTTACTCCGGCCATAGCCCCGGAACTCATGCTCGCCCACGCCGGGCGCATGCTCCCGCAGCCTGCTTGGATCAATGGCTGGCGATGGCCGACTGCGAACAGATCGCCTTGACGAACTCGGCGATGGCGTATTCGGGAAGGTGGCGCGCAATGTCGGCTTCGCTGACGATGCCCACCAATCGGTGGTTATCGATCACCGGCAGCCGGCGAACCTGGTGCTCCTCCATCACATTGAGCATTTCTTCCACGCTCGCCCCCGCGTCCACGTGATACGGGGTTCCCTGCGCCAGTTCACCAGCGGTGACGGTGTTCGGGTCGCGGCCCGCGGCGATGCACCTGATGACAATGTCACGATCGGTGATCATCCCGTGCAAGCGGTCATCATCACCGCAAATCGGCAGGGCACCCACCCCCAACTCACGCATATGCTGCGCCGCGGCGCTCAGCGTCTCGTGCTCGCCGATACAAGTTGCCCGGTCATGCATGATCTCACGCGCAGTGGTCATAATCTCTCCTGAAAACTTCCTGACGTGCTGATTTCCCAACGGTTCGAACCTACGGTGGCCGCACGCTGTCCTCTAGGGCCGTTAGGCCCCGAAAGGGTGATCTGAGCCGTCGGAGCTTGTCGCGTTGCCGCTGCATAAGGTCACAGAGACCTTGTGCCGATCGCCTGTCCAGGAGGGATTCACTTGGCTCTCAGTGGAGGCCAGGGCATCGGAGCTGTAAGTCACGTCTTGGCACGAGTCGTTTGCGAAATTCGAGTAGGACGCGTTCTGCCCGGTCTTGGAGCCGACGAGCTGGCTATCCGCGGGAAGTATTGCGGCCGTTGCCTGAAGGGCACCCTGCGCGTAGACAGGCATGGACACTAGGCGGGTGAAGGTTGCGGATTCACGAGCGGCTGCCCGCGCGGCCGACATGAAGAGGGACCCCGTCACGAGGTACTGGGACCCGGTCGAACCAGCCGACCCTGTACCGATTCACGCATGGCTCTACTCTGCCGACCCCGGGCCACCGATCGACTGGTTTCGTGATGCGCCGAAGAGCGAGGCCCTTTTGAGACGCTGGATTCTTGCCCAGCAGCAGACGGCACTGCTCGAGGACGGTGCATTCGTTAGGGCCCCGATCCGGCCAAGCCGGCCTCGCCCGGCGGCGGCGGATAGTCGGGCCCGAGATGGCGGTGGCCCCTTATGCGGCGACGTCGACAGTGTGTCAATCGCCCGGTCGGGCGTGCTTCAGAGCTTCTTGAGAAACACCGAAGCAGGAAGAGAGGTGAGAATTAGGCGGGGGCTTCTACCACGGTTTTGGATTCGTCTGATCGGCGTTTGACGCTGTGGTCGCAGGAATCCAACACGGCTACCGGCCCATCCGGTACGTCAACATCGACCGTAGACCCAGGTCAAATAGCACTTCAACGAAAGCCGAGGCACCTCGACGTATCCGTCCATACCCCGACGAAAGGGCCAGCCGGCCTGCGATCACCTCTTGGCTCGGGCGGCTGGCTTTGCGGGGGCCTCGGCGGCTGGCTTTGCGTCGCCCTGCTTTTTCAACGTCTCGCTCGCGCTGCTGATGATGCTGCGCACGAACTCGTGCTGCGTCGTGACGAGCTTGTCCGCCATCTCCAGGGCGGCGTCGACGATGGTCTTGTGTCCCGACGGGCGATCGCCGCGCGCGGGAATCGCCTCATCGACGGTGCCAACGAACTTGCGTACGGCATCGATCGCGGCCCGCTGTCCGGATTCGACCGACTTGAGCACCTCCTCGGACAGGTCTGCCGCTCGCTCCACCACAGTATGCTTCTCAGTGGTCTCCGCCATGATCGCGCTCCTAGGGTTGAATGCAGAAACGAGCATCGGCATCAGAATGCGCTCCGGCCGCGGCGTTCTATAGGGCCGATGGTCCCTGCTCCGCCTGATGTGAAAACGACCTCGGGGGAAGAGGCTGACGGGTGGTCGGGCCTGCGGGCCAGTTGGTGAAGGTGCTGGATGTGGTTGCACAACCGGACGGTGCCGCGGAGCGGGCTGGCGCGGGAAAGTGGTTGATATGCGAGGTTTTCGCGGATATCTGCTGGTGCAGGGATGTTTGCCGGTCGGTTGGGGTCGGGAGGCGAGCGTCGCCTTCTTCTCGCCTGATCAAACGCCGAGACCCGACGAATTATGGCGGGTTGTCGGCCCAACGCCGGGTGGCCGCCACGCCGGCGGCTTCGGCTGGCCAAGGTCGTCTTGCAGCTAGCGCATCACCGCTTCAATCGCAGTCGCGTAGGTGCCGCCGTTTCTGAGCAAGTTCACCGCTGCGCTTGCAGTAGGGTGCGGATTTCTCTGGGGAGCTGATCCAGGGCCTTATCCATCTGGGGAGGCGGGAGATGGTGCAATACGGCTGCAGTGGTCGCCGCAGCCGCCTTGCCGACATCGTCGAGGGCGATGATCGCCTCACGGGCGAACCGCGCAGCGTAAGCCTCGGCGTCGTACATCTCGGGGACGGCGCTAGGATTCCAGCCCGCGTAGAAGATGCCCCTGATCAGGTCGGGCAGCTGAGCCGCAAAGTGGGCGCTCGCCTCCACGGTGAGCCGATCGCGCAGGGTGTGCAGCCACGCGCGCAGCACTCGGTAGGCGAACTCCCGATCCTCGGTGTCGAACTCCCTGGCCACGTCGTTGATCCACGTGTGCGCGGTTTGCATCGCGTGGTCAAGCGCCGACACCTTCGTTTTGGCGGACATGACTACCTCCTTGAGACCCCGGTCTTAGTTCTACAGCCAGTCGTCATGGACTAAGCCCTTCCTTCTCCCCTCAGCCCGGCCGCCCGCATTCGGGCTTCGAGGTCTGGCCGTACGCATTTCAGGTTCTGCCTCCCCCGTCGTCCCGAAAAGGGTCCTTTGACCCGGATCCGCGCGCCTCAGCGCACACATTCGGGGCACCGGCATGGGAAGCGGCCCGCCCAGCCGACAGGACAAGTACCGGGTCAGCGCCCGTCAGCCGGAGTCGAGCAGCTAGGCAAGCATCTCGAGCGTGTAGCGCCGTGTCCCGACCGTCTGGCACCCCGGCGAACGTCTCGGCCACATTCCGCAGAGCTGCGGCCACCTCACACCGCTGCTGCGGGGGAGACCAGTTCGTCGAGCAGGGTCGCGCGGAACTTGTCGGTGCCGGACGGCCAGCATGACCCACGCAGACGCTGACAGCACCGGGGCCATGTGCGTTTGTCCCCATCCGCTAAGAGGACCGCCAGCAGTCGAAACCCGTCATGCCAACGGCGTGTCACTCTCGGCACCGCACCCGGGGCAGACGTGCCGCTCGCGCCCCGTTAGAGCTTGTAACCGATGGCGCGCAGCAGGTCGTGCCGGTCGGCCACATCGCGATCGGTCTCCACCCCGAGGGGCACCTGTCCGTCGACGACGCCCACAATGCCACGGCCACGCGGGGTCACCGCGACCAAGATGTCAACCGAATTGGCTGTGGCGCAGTGGATCGTACAGACCTCGGGCACCGCCTTGACCGGGTTGAGGATGTTGACCGGGAACCCGTCACGCAAGAAGACCACGAAGCAGTGCCCGGCGGCGATGGCCAGCGCATTGCGGGTCGCGAGCTCGACCAATTCAGGATCATTGCCGGTGCGGCGAACCAACCGTGGCCCGGACGCCTCGCAGAAGGCCAGCCCGAACCGTAGCGACGAGCTCACCCCCACCATCGCCTCATGCAGGTCCTCGACCGTCTTAATGAAGTGCGCCTGCCCGATCACGACATTGACATCGTCGGGCTTGTCGACGGGCACCACATCCCAGGAAAACGTCGTCGTGGTCACACCCACATGCTGCCACCGGCACGCGACAGCCACGTCCGATGCTCGGAATACGAACAGTCCTGTTTGCGGGCGCCGCTTTCGCCCTTAGGGTTCTGCGTACGGCCCCGCACCCATCGGAGGTACCTCTGGGCGATGCGGACCTTGGGCCGCCTCGTCGATGGCAGACGCCACGTATTCGCCGGGAACGTCCTCCCAGATGCTGCGTCCGATCGACGAAGCCAACGAAAGGCTCCACGTCGGCGGCTGCGTCGATCCATCGAGCCTTTCTATCGGCGCGTCGCAACCGAGCACCATGATGTCGGCTGGGCGGTGCCCGTGTCTCCATGCCCGGAATCTGCTCCCACTTGCCGTCCCAGAGAGCACCCGCGCGGTTGCAGGGAGTCAGACCTGCTTGGCAATCGTGTGGACCTCCACGTCGACCCCGCCGTCCACCGTCCGGTCCGGGGTGTCGTCCCAATAGCTCAGTACGACGGTCGTGCGCTGAGCCGGAACGTCGGTGTGTATCGAGACATCTTTCACGGGATGCGCTACACGCCAGCCCCGATGATCGACTTCATCGACGGCGACGAACAGAGCGACTTCTTGCGGCAGGAAGAGGTCTGCGGCCTTGACATTGCGCGACAGGATCAACGTTCCTGGAACTAGTGGGAGGGTCACCAGCGCATCATGACATGGGCCAGGAATAGGCCCTCTCGCGTGTGCCCGGACAGCCGTAGCACCGCCTCCACTCGGGCCGGATCGTGGTTCCAGCGCACCAGGTCCGCGTCTACATCTTCGCCAAACCCCTGGTCCGGCGCGACAAGTCGACCTGCCCGCGCGCGTCCAACCTCATTTCGCTGCGGAAATTCGGTCTCCCGCTCGGCTTCGTCGGAGCGTTGCTGCTCGTCCTTGTCGAACGGGTCATATATCCGCATGGCCGGATCCGGCTCTTCCTCGGCTAGCAGCTGGTCCAAGCTTTCCGGCGTCGAGCCCAAGGAGCCACGACCGTACGGCCGCTCGGGCGGCGAATATCCCTCGTCGAGTACGTCGTCGACGCCGCGGTCGATGAGGGTGTCCTCTGGCTGCAGTTGGTCGTCCTCATCCACGCTGTATTCGCCAGCTGACGCTTCTCTAGCGCCATCCGGAGTACTCATGACTCAACAATGTCACTACACCCGGGAGCGCCGTAGTGGAAGTGAGAGATCGCACCCTTAGCGAAGCAAGCGCGGGCCGCGATCGCGGTCGAGCCCAGTTCGTGGGAACTGACTACGCCGTGGGCGAAACCGGCAGTGCCCCCCGTGCACCAGCACACGCTGGTGCAGGATTCCGATCGTCGCCACGTCGGCCAGGGCCTGGGCGACCAACAGATCGGGCCCCGAGATCTTGCGCGACGTGAGGAGAACGTATCGGCTGGCGAGGTCTGCGAAACGTGCGGGGGTCCATCAGAACTTATCTCGCAGACCATCATCCCATGGGACGGCAACGAGACGATGGCCCGTGAAGTGTCGCCGTGGACACCACGGTGTGCAGACCCGTGGTGCCGGAGCCGCAGACCACGGCATCGAAGATGAGCGACATGCGCGTCTGCGGGCACTGAGCCGGTCGGTCGGTACCGACAGCTTGACAAGATCGAGCAGTCGGAGCGTTGACTAAAGTGCGATCCGGGGTTCTGCACGCTGGCTGGCACCCTATTGTCCGACAGCGCCGCCGCAACTGGAAAAGATGGTCGCCCGAAGGTAGATAAACCGCGACAGCTAAAACTACTCGGCGACCAACTGGTCACTGTCGACGAAAACCAGACCGCCCGCGTCGAGCGCCACCGCCCATCTGCGCGCGGGGCCAACTATATGGTTCTCACCGATATCCACTGCGTGCCCCGCCAGATCGCCGAAATCCTCGACCACAGTCCCCCCGACCTCGCCGCCCGTCCCCGGAGATACACGCACCCGCACATTCACCGCCACGCGGCTATCGCCGGTATCGCCAGCCGTCCCGCTGGCGTCTTTCATCCGTCTTTTCATCCGTCGTCACCCTAGGTTATGCGCGTGAAAATAGTGACGCGATTAGAGCACGACCAGCTAACAACGTCCGGGCTTATGGTCCATGACCACCACCCCGCCTCCCCCTACCAGGCTCATGGCATCGACGAGGCCCTCGGCGGGCTTCTGCCCGGTGTCGCCACGGTGTGGGACGGCCTCGTGGCGATGGTGGTCGGCGACGGCATGATGATCGAAGCCAGGTATCAATAGGTGTGCAGAATGACCGCCGTCATGGCATTGCCTCGGCCCATGTCAGGTGACCTCGAAGCCAAGCGAGGTCGCCAGCGTGCGGTAGCGATCTCGATAGCCGCGATAGCCGATATCGTCGCCTCGTGATCACGCCAGCGCCGCGCGCGGGAGCACCGAAGAGCAGTGGGACCAGTTGGTCACCACAGCCACCGAGGAATTCATCAGCCGGGGTGGTAGCCCTGAGCCCACCGTTCATTATTCGGACTTGAACAACGTTCGTGGCCGCGCAGACGGGTCAACCGACGTTCGACCTGAGCACATCCGCGCCAGTTCGGGTCATCGTTATGCCGCCTATGACTCGCGGGCGACGATCACCACCGTCCGCGCCGCATGCGCGACGGCCGTGCTCACCGAACCCAGCAGCATGCCGGCGAATCCGCCGCGACCGTGACTGCCGACGACGACGAGTTGTGCGGACTCCGAGTGCTCGACAAGTTGACGAGCTGGCTGATCGCGCACCACCACACGTCGCACCGTGACATCGGGGTAGCGCTCCTGCCATCCGGCGAGCCACTCGGCCAGCGCCTCTTGTGCCTGCACTTCCATCGTCGCGAAATCCAGACCTGGCACTTCCGAGATGCTGACGTCCGACCACGCATGCAGTGCCACCAAGTCCACCCCCCGGCGGACGGCCTCGTCAAAGGCGATCTCCGTCGCCAGTTTCGATGTGGGCGAACCGTCGATTCCCACCAGCACCGGTGCCTGCGCGGGCGGCGGCGAAGCCTCATCATGGACGACCACGACCGGGCAATGCGCATGGTTCACAAGGCCGGTGCTGACCGAGCCGAACAGGACCCGGCTAAACGCGCCTTCGCCCCGGCATCCCATGACCATCATGTCCGCATCCTTGGACTCATCGACGAGCGTGGAAACGGTCGGGCCATGTACCACCACGCTGTACACGAACGGCGGGCCATGGTCGGCGGTGCTGTCGGCGACCGCCCTGCGCGCGTCTTCGAGAATTCGCCTCGCTTCGTCGTCCTGCCGCTGAAAATAGTCTTGAGGTACCGGAATCACCGGCCACGGCGCAGCCGCCGACGCGACCGGTGCGACGACGTGCACGAGTGTTAGCGGAACATTGCGCATCGCAGCATCGCCAGCCGCCCACTTGACCGCCGCCATCGACGACGCCGATCGGTCGACGCCGACCAAAATGCCACGATGGGTTTCGGAGCCGGACATTTCGTTCCCCTGTTCGGTCGTGTTGGCAGCTTCACCCATGACCGTAGGATGACCTTCGCAGAAGATCAGGTGGCATCGGTCACTGATTTGTTGGTCTAACGGCCTTACGTCGTCGACGGCTCGCGATTCATTCGCAGTACTCCGTGACGCCGTCCTCGAGGACGAGCCGAGCATTCGACCTGTCGGGATTCGACGCCTCGGTGCGAAACAGTGCATGTCCTGGTTGTGTGCGCCCGACGGGCGTGATGACCTGGGCGCGGCCATCGCCGTTGGCTGACAGCTCGGCAGCCGCCAGCTTGGCCGCCGCTGCTGCCACGTCTACACCAAGCAGTTCTGCGGTTGTGGCCAACGCATTGTGGCTGGTCAGCAGATAACTGTCGCGGGCCAGGCAGCCGGCGGGCGGGCAGGCCAGACGGCTGGCGGGTTGGAGACGCGTACGAGGGTCAGTCCGACGTTGTGCATGGTTGCATCGCGTCGGCCCACCGTACGGCCATTGTCGATGACGGGGACCCGTCGACACCGACCACGACTCCCGGATGTGTGTGACCGGTCATTTCGCGGTCCTTCCTTGCGTGGATGCCGCCGACGCTAGATGGTCGGCGATCGCTGGTCAGAAGGCGTTTGGTCCCCACGGGAGTGGTCCTAAGGCCCTTCGGCGCGGCGACCCGTCGCGCCACACTTGGGGGATGACGCAATTCGACGATCGTGGCGATGCTCAGCGTCTACTGGCCCAACGCCTAGTTTGGTTGCGCGGCGATATGAGGCTATTCGACGATCGTGTCGACGCCGGACGTCGGCTGGCCGAACGCCTGAAATCCTTGCGCGGCCACGACATTGTCGTGCTGGGCCTGCCGCGAGGCGGGGTCCCGGTGGCTTTCGAAGTCGCCAAGGCGCTGCATGCCCCGCTCGATGTCCTTGTGGTGCGCAAGCTTGGGGTGCCGTTTCAGCCCGAATTGGCCTTCGGCGCCATCGGTGAGGGCGGGGTGCGGGTGATCAACGACTCCGTCGTGCGTGAGGCGGGCCTCCGCAGCCACGACATGGACGCGGTCGAAAACGCGCAGCGCGCCGAGCTGCAGCGCCGCGTGGAACGTTTCCGCCGCGGGCGTGACCGCATCTCGCTGGCGGGGCGGGTCGCGGTGATCGTCGACGACGGCGTCGCCACCGGGGCGACCGCAAAGGCCGCCTGCCAGGTGGCCCGCGCCCAGGGTGCGAGCCGGGTCGTGCTGGCGGTTCCCATCGGCGCGGCCGACATCGCCGAGCGCTTTGCCGACTACGCCGACGAGGTGGTGTGCTTGGAGACGCCCGCGTTGTTTTTCGGCGTCGGGCAGGGCTACCGCAACTTCACGCAGACCCCCGACGACGAGGTGATCGTACTGCTCGATCGCGCCCGCGATGGCTTTCAGGAAGTGGTCGCCAGCGCCAGCGCCGGCGACCCGCCGCTGCGCGATGAGGAGGTGCGGGTGGCCGCCGGACCGGTGTCGGTGGCCGGGCACCTGACCATCCCGGAGCACCCGACGGGCGTCGTCGTCTTCGCCCACGGCAGTGGCAGCAGCAGGTTCAGCGCGCGCAACATCTACGTCGCCGACGTGCTGAACGGTTCCGGAATGGCCACGTTGCTGTTTGACCTGCTCACCCCGGAGGAGGAACGCGACCGCGCTAACGTCTTCAACATCGAACTTCTGGCACGGCGCCTGGTCGACGTCACCGGCTGGCTGGCGGGCCAACCCGACACCGCTGCGCTGCCGGTCGGCTACTTCGGCGCCAGCACGGGTGCGGGTGCGGCATTACGCGCCGCCGCCGATCCCGCGGTGACGGTAAGAGCGGTCGTCTCACGCGGCGGGCGGCCGGATCTGGCGGGCGAGTCGCTGACCAAAGTTCACGCGCCCACGTTGCTGATCGTGGGCGGACGCGACGAGATGGTCCTCGAGCTGAATCGACGCGCGCAGGCCGCGATGCCGGGCCCATGCGAACTCACCGTGGTGCCCGGCGCCACCCACCTTTTCGAAGAACCCGGCACCCTCGAGAAGGTTGCGGTGCTGGCCCGAGACTGGTTCATCAACCACTTAAGCCCTGCGGCTCACAACCGCTAGACCAGCGCGCGACAAGCCATGCTGACAACACATCAGGGCATCGCAGTGTGCCACACACAGCGGATCTGCGGATCGAGGTGTGGTCGCCCTCCCGCGAGGGCTGCATCGGGGAAGCGGTGCTTGGCACCGTCGAGAGCTTCCTGGATACATCCCTGGCCCGTGCACAGCGCATCCGCCAATGCCGACTGACCGGAGACCGCGACGATGACCTGCTGCTCGCGGTGCTCGAGGAGGTCATCTACGTGCTGGACACCGCTGGCGAGGCACCGGTCGATGTCGAACTGGAGGCCATACCCGGTGGCGTCGACGTCAAGTTCGCGATGGTCGATGCGAGCACCTTGCCTCAAGTGGGCGCCGTGCCGAAGGCGCTGTCGTTCAACGAGCTTCACCTGTCGCATGGCCCGCGGGGCTGGCGGTGCTCGGTAATCTTTGCTATGTGACTGAGGCGGACAACATGCAGATCATCCAGGAGAACCCCATACCGGTTCCGGATCGAACAAGAGGGCGCCATGCGGGTGCCCGGAATCGTGTTCGCGTCGAGATCGTTGCTGCCCGACGAACACGGAGACATGGCGCTGATGCAAGTGGCTTTGCAGGTCCGAAACGGCCCGTTGTTGTTGGGTAGCGGCGTCGAAATTGTAGCCACCAAACATCATCGTGTTCGGCATCTGGTATAGGCACCTCGGCCGCCGCAGCCCGTTCGCCCGGCGCACCGGCGAGCGGCCCCATCCCGATTTTCATGTTCCTCGCAGATGGCCAATCCCGCACTGGCGCTGCCAAATTGGGCGCCACAGTGTGTCGGCTAACTGGTAGGTCAGCGCGAGCAGAAACATCGATCCTATGTGGCGAACCCGTTCTCAGGATGCTCGTGTCGGGTGTTGATGGACGTAATGGACCACGTCGGTGAGTGTCCGCAACGAGCCGTAGTCCGCCTCGGGGATGTCGACGTGTAATTGCTTGTGGATACCAACCAGGAAATTCAGCCAATCCATCGAATCCAGGTCCACCTGGTCTCGCAGCAGTACGTCATCGCGGATATCGTTTGAATCCACCTCAGGTGCAATGGCGGTCAACACCGACAAGACCACGCCACGAATATCATCTTCGGTCATGTTTTGCTTTCACTTCTCCAGGACATCCGGCTGCTGAAGCAGCTCGTTGATCGCGGCGAGGAACAGTGCACCACGATGACCGTCGCTGGCACGGTGGTCGGCCGAGAGCGTAGCCTGCACAACGGTAGCCACGCGGATTTCACCGTCGATGACGCAAACCCGCTCCGCCGGCTTACCGAACCCCACCAGCGCTACCTGCGGCGGGTAGATGACGCCGAAGACCGCGTCGACGCCCTTGTCACCGAGGTTGGTGATCGTGATGGACGGATCGGACATCTCCGAACTGCGCAACGAGCCGGCGCGGGCCCGAGCCACCAGATCGGTGAGGTCGCTCATCAGCTCGTCGAGTTTCTTGTCGGGGACATCGTGAATGGCCGGGGCGACGAGCCCACCGCCCCGCAATGAGATGGCGACACCGACATGCACGGCCGAAGCGGGCTCGAACGTGTCATTGCGCCAGAATCCGTTGAACTCTTTGAAGCGCTGCGCCGCGAGGGCAACCGCCTTCATTTGCAGGACGGCCAGCAGCACACGCTCTGTGATCGACCGCTGCGCATTGCGCTCGGCCAGCGACGTCAGCGCCTTTTCCATCAGGATTTCGTCGGCGAGGTAGTAATGCGGAATCTCGCGCTTCGACCGACCCATCGCGGCCGCGATCGACTGGCGAATCTGGGCGGCGCGGTCCGCCACGGTGGGCTTGGCTCTCGGCTGCTTCGCCGCAGCGGCGTGCTCAACGTCGGTGATCGTGACTGCGCCCTGCGGACCGGTACCGGTCACGGTCGTGATGTCGACGCCGAGCGATCCGGCTACCCGGCGAGCGGCGGGGGACACCCACCGGCGCCGATGCGGCTCCGTCGCCGGCGGGACGGTTGCCGGCGCGACAGCCGCGGGCGCCGCGCCGGCTCGGGCCGCCGCTGCGCTCGGTGCGGTCGATGTCCGGGGCGTTGGCTGCGCCGTCTCGCCGGGCGCCAGAAGCGTCGCCAATGGCGTTCCGACCTGGACCGTTTCGCCGACCGGAACCAGCAGCTCACCGACCACTCCATCGTGCCAGCATTCCACTTCCACCGCGGCCTTGGTGGTTTCCACCACGGCCACGACCTGACCACGCGTCACCGTGTCGCCCGGTGCGACCAGCCATTGGTCGAGGGTGCCTTCGTCCATATCCGAGCCGAGGGCCGGCATGGTGAAATCGATCATCAGCGACCACCAAAGAGGCTTTGCACCGCCGCGACGATCTTGTCGGCCTGCGGCAGGGCGGCCTCTTCGAGGTGCTTGGCATACGGCATCGGAACTTCGGCGCTGCACACCCGGCCGACCGGCGCGTCGAGCTCGAAGAACGCGCCTTCCATAATGCGTGCGCTGATCTCGGCCGCCAGACTGCCGGTGCGCCACGCCTCATCCACGACCACCGCACGGTGCGTCTTGGATACCGACTCGATGATGGTGTCGGTATCTAGCGGTCGCAGCACGCGCAAATCCACGACCTCGCAATCGATTCCAGTGAGCGACAAGCTGTCCGCCGCGTCAAGTGCTTTCGGCACGCAGCCGCCGTAGGCGATGACGGTGACATCGGATCCGTCGCGGCGAACGGCGGCCCGAGAAATATCGGTTGTGCTGAGCACGTCGACGTCCGCCGACGTGTTGTAGAGCTGGACATGCTCGAAGATCACCACCGGATCGGGGTCAGCCAGCGCTGAGCCGAGCATCCCGTAGGCATCCGCAACGGTCGCGGGGGACACCACCTTGATCCCCGGAATGTGGGCATACCAGCATTCCAGGCTATGCGAGTGTTGCGCGGCCAGTTGGCGGCCGGCGCCGGTGGCCATCCGGACGACGAGGGGAACCGAAAACTGGCCGCCGGACATATGACGCAGCGCTGCAGCAGTATTGACGATCTGATCCAGCGCCAGCAGGCTGAAGTTCACCGTCATCACTTCTACTATCGGGCGAAGTCCGTTGAGAGCCGCGCCGATTCCGACCCCGACGAAGCCCAGCTCCGACAACGGGGTATCACGTACCCGGTCCGGGCCGAACTCTTCGAGCAGGCCCTTGGACGCCGCGTAGGTTCCGCCGTATCGGCCCACGTCCTCCCCCATCAACACCACCCGTGGGTCGTCGCGCAGTGCGTCGCGCATCGCGTCGTGAACGGCGGTGCGGTATGTCGTCTTCATCGGACCCCTTCGGGTGCGGGCGTCAGCACGTCACGCCCGACATCGTCGACGCTTTCCCATGTTCCGTCTTCGGCGAATGCCACCGCAGCGTCCACTTCCTCCTGGGCCGCCTTCTCGATCGACGTGACGTCGTCGGTGCTCAGGGTGCCGTCGTGCAGGCACTGCTCGGTGAATGCAGGGATCGGGTCGCGCTTGCGCCACTGCTCGACCTCGGTCTTGTCACGATACAGTTCCGGGTCGAACATCGAGTGCGCGCGGAAGCGGTATGTGTGGTACTCGATGAAGAACGGACCGCCGGTGGTTCGGATGTGGTCCGCACCTTGCTGCGCCGCCTCGTGGCATGCGATGACGTCCATCCCGTCGGCCGTGGCGGTCGGAACCCGATACGAGGCCGCCTTCGCAGCGAGGTCGGTCTGCGACTGTGCGCGATGCAATGCGGTTCCCATCGCATAGAGGTTGTTCTCGCACAGAAACAGCACTGGCAACCGCCACAGCGCGGCCATGTTCAGCGACTCATGGAATGCGCCTTCGGCGACGGCTCCGTCGCCGAAATAACAGGCGGTCAACCGGTTCCGGTGCAACAACGCGTCGGCCAGGGCCAGGCCCACCGCGAGCGGTAGGCCGCCGGCGACGATCGCATTGCCACCGTAAAACCGGGTGGGCGCGTCGAACAGGTGCATCGACCCGCCCCTGCCCCGCGAGCAGCCCTCCTGCTTGCCGAACATCTCGGCCATGATCGCGGTCATCGGAATACCGCGCAGCAGGGCGTGCGCATGTTCGCGATAGGTTGCCACCACCGCGTCGTCGGCGGTCAGCGCCCGCAATGATCCGGCGGCGACCGCCTCCTCCCCGACGTACAGGTGCAGGAATCCACGAATCTTGGCTTCCCCGTATAGTTCCGCGCACTTCTCCTCCATGCGGCGCACCCGGATCATGTCCGAGAGCAGTCCCAGTGCGAGGTCATGGCCGGTCATAGCGACACCTCCTGGCCGTGGCGCTCGGCCGGCGTCTCGATGGTGGATGTGTCTCCTTCGGGCAGCCCGAGTTCGCGTGCCTTGAGCAGGCGCCGCATGATCTTGCCAGAGCGGGTGTGGGGCAGTGCGTCGACGAACTCGATCTCCTTGGGCGCGACCGCCGCGCCGAGCCGCTTGCGGGCGTGGCCCAGCAGTTCCCGGCGCAGAGCCTCGTCGGCGGTGAAGCCCTGTTTCAGCGAGACGAACGCCTTCACGACTTCGCCGACCACCGGATCGGGCTTGCCGATGACGCCCGCCTCGGCGACCGCCGGGTGGTCGGTCAGCACGTTCTCGACTTCGAACGGGCCGATCAGATGTCCGGCCGACTTGATCACGTCGTCGGCGCGGCCCACGAACCAGAAGTAGCCGTCGGGGTCGCGTTTGACGAGGTCCCCGGTCAGGTACAGGTCGTCGGTGAAGCACTTCCGGTATCGCGCATCCTCGTGCAGATAGCCACGGAACATCGACGGCCAGCCCTGGCGCAGGGCGAGCTCGCCCTCGACGCCCGGCTGTTCAACCACGGAGATCATGCCGGAATCGTCACGGCGCACCACATATGCGTCCACCCCTGGCAGCGGGCGTCCCATCGAGCCGGGTTTGATGTCGAACGCGGGAGTGTTCGCGATCATGATTCCACCCGTCTCGGTCTGCCACCAATTGTCGTGAATCGGCAAGCCCAGCACGCGTTTACCCCACCAGACCGCCTCGGCGTTGAGCGGCTCGCCCACGCTGGCGACGAAACGCAGCCCCGGAAAGCGGTACCGCGCAGCCACTTCGGGTCCCGCTTTGATCAGCATCCGCACCGCGGTCGGCGCGGTGTACCACACCGTCACGCGTTCGTCCTGAAGGATCCGGTACCAGCGCTCGGCGTCGAACTCGGCCTGGTCGACGATCGAGGTGACACCGTGTAGCAGCGGGGTGATCACGCCGTAAGACGTGCCGGTGACCCAACCCGGGTCGGCGGTGCACCAGAAGATGTCGTCGGCATGCAGATCCAGTGCGTACAGGCCGGTGATGTAGTGCATCGTGAGTGCGCCGTGCACATGGATCGCGCCCTTCGGCGTACCGGTGGTGCCGCTGGTGAAGTGAAGCAGCGCCGGATCCGCTGCGGTCGTGTGTTCGATTGGCGCGTGGTCGTCGACCCGGGCCATCAAGTGCTGGTAGTTCAGCGTCCCCGGAACATCGTCCGCGTCCTCGTCCTGGTCGACCAATACCACGTGCCGAACCGATGTCAGCTGATCGCGCATCTTCTCGATCTTGCGGTGATAAATCGCCGTAGTGGTCACCAGCACCCTGGCTTCACCGATGGTGACGCGGGTGGCGATCGGCTCGGGCCCGAAGGCCGAGAACAACGGGGAGACCACGCTGCCGTTGCGCAGCCCACCCAGCACCGTGACGTAGAGCTCAGGAATGCGTCCCATGATCGCGAAGACCCGCTCGCCCTTGCCGACACCCAGTGAGCGCAGCACGTTGGTGAACCGGCGGGCCAGCCGTCCGAGCTCCGCATAACTGATGTCGTGGGTGACCAGGTGCCCGCGGCGCCGGTGTCGGCTATGAACCGCAGCGCCGTACGCGCCGCCACCGGGCCGTCGACGTGCCGGTCGACGGCGGCGTAGGCGATGTTGCAGCCGCCACTCCCCATGCCTTCGCACAACGCCGGCACATCGGACCAGTCGAATACCCTGCGGGCGTGGTCGTAGTCCTTCAGATTCGGCGGGACACGACAGTCGGCGGGCGTCTTGCGGATGACTTCCACGGCCGTACCTATCTGTGCGGCGCCGAGAGCAGGCCGTCGCCGAGAGCGCGACCGATGTTGGCCATCACGCGTTCGAGTAAGGCGTTGGAGGCGCCCCCGTCATTGGCGACATCGATCAACCCCTGGTGCAGCAGGTAGGCGTCCACACGCCGGTCGATCGGCCAGCCGGCATAGATCTGCCCGGTGAACTCAGAACCGAGAAACTTCCACGCGATCGCGTCCAGCTTCTGTTTTGTCAACTCGACGCGGCCGGACCGCATCGTCACAAACCCTCTGGATGCGTGTGTCACGCCTTCATGGTTTCCGCACCGACACCGGCCGCAATAGAGACGAAAGTCATCAAAAGACCGCTCAGTCGGTCCCTCGTCTTGGCCAACGCCAACGTCAGCGCGTAGCCGCTCACGGGTGCACACAACACAGAGGAATCCACCGTAGGCGGTGCCTGCGCAAGCTAACCTGACGTCTCCGACGTTATTTGGCTCCCACGTCCCCGCACTAGTGGCTAAAATCCTTCGTCACGCGATCAGCGGTCATACTCGGCGTCGGTGATCTGTTTCCGATGCGCCCGAGGCGCGTGGCCTGCGTGACCGCCGCAGAGCCGATGAGGCGTTACGGTTCGTCGCGATATCGCTTGACTCTTCCTTAATCACGCAACTGGAGGCCTGGAACCAGCCGAGCGAGTCGCCGCAAGGTTGCGGTAGCTGCTCGCGACGAGGGTTAGGGTTTGGGACGGCTGACGATGAGCACCCAGTAGTTGGTGTGCGGCGACTGTCGTTCCACCACAGGTCGTGCCTGGCCGCGGCGACAGCCTTCCGCGTGCAGCCACTGTGGAAAGACATCAGCGCACTCTCACCCGCGCATCGGTGACGTATTTACCTGCCCGGCCTCAATTTTGCCGTCTACATAGTTTTTACCTGCCGCCATCGCCCGCCGGGCCTCTAGGCGCCCGGCCCGCATGAAGCCCGCCCAGTCCCGGGTGCTGAGGAACTGGCGGTAGAAGCCGATGCCCCGCACCACCTCGTATGGAACGGGCTCGATCATTCTCACATTCGACGCCGACCGCAGCCGGGCGAGGTTTTCGCGCGCGAGTTCGACCTGCTGGCAAGTACGCACCTGGCTAGCCAGGTACAGGATGCTGGCACGACGGTATTCCCAGCCGGTAGCGTCCTCGCCCTCGAATCCAGGCGGATAGAAACCATTGATGGCCAGGGTGAGGTCGCAGGGTTCCTCGATGTCAAGCAGTGGATGGACGGGGAAGATGTCGACGATTCCGCCGTCGCACCAGTGAAAGCCGCCGAACTCGACAGGCTCGATGAAAAGTGGCAACGCGATTGCCATGTGCACGGCACGCGCCACCGCGAGATCGGGATAGGTTTTAGGCCCGATGAACTCGAGACGATTCTGCTCGACATTCCAGATCGGGGCATAGGCGGGAATGGGCATCTCGCCAAGCGTCATGTCTCCGAGGAGATCCGAGAATGCGCGCTCGATTGCATCACCGCGCAGGATGCCCGCGAATCCTCGGCCGATGGTCGGCACCAGGCTGAGCAGCCGGCGCCAGTCGATGTCGATGTAGTCCTGGGGTTGCAGGCCCAAAGTGAACGCCGCGACCGCCTCCGCGGGGATACCCGCGGCGAGCGGGAACCCGAATATGGCCGAACCGGAGCACAGCGAGACGACGGCGGGACGCACACCTGCCTCTTCGAGGGCACGTGCGGCCCCTACGATCGATGCCATCGCGCCGCTTCCCCCGGTCGCCGCCAGAGCTACCCGTTGACCGTCCCTCAGTCCTGTGGCGTAGGGCGCAACAGGAGGGAAAGGCTGCAGGTCCCGCTCACCCGCCGCGCCGGACGGCAGGCGCACCAGTGCCCGGCCAGCATCCGTCAGGAACCCGGCATCGTCACGCAAACCCGCCACCCACTCGCGAGTACGCGTGATGATGTTGAAGTATTGGCGGAGTCGAAAGACGTCGAGTACAGGACCGAGCATCCACTGACTATGCGCGCCCAGCCCTTCCCGGGCCAGGGTCTTCGGTCCCCGATCCTTGTGCTCGCCGAGTGACGCTGCTGCTGCAGTCATCCCAGTTTTTCTGTTCCAGACCAGATTCGCCCAAAACGGATCCCTGGCAGCCCACCCGGGCGTATTGCAGGGTCTGAAGTCGGCCTTCCGCGACTTAAGGTTTGGGAACTGCAGGCCCGCACGGCAGGGGCGAAGTACTCTGCCCGCGGGGGTGGCGCTGAATACCGTCACGTGAGTCGGCGGCATGGGCACCATCGAAGCCCGCAATTTTCAGGCTTGGAGGACACCGATGAGCCTCGTGGAGATCGCCTCCGCCGTTCACTGTGCCTGCTGCGCGAGGTAGGCATGAAGGTACTGGTTATCGGAGCCGGGGTGATCGGCAGCTTCAACGCCGCCCGATTCGCGCGCGCGCGTGTGGAGGTCAAGCTGCTGGCGCGACGGTGAAGATGTGGACCTGTTTGTGGGTGATCGACCTGCCGGTGGGTGCGATGCCGTTGAACACTCCGGTGTGTTGTCCGGTCATGACGGCGACGGCCATCACCGTGCCGCCCTCCGCTCGAGAACGCGTCGCGTAACCACCGGTACGGGCGCGCAGTTTTGCCACCTGCGGCCGGGCCATGCGGCGATACTCGCGCATATGAATTCCCCTCCGCCGCGAGTGGCTACGCCCGCGGACACCGTGACCGTGGCCCGGTTGCTGGACGCATTCAATCGGGAATACCACACGCCGACGCCAGGCCCGGAGGTGTTGGCCACGCGACTGCGCCGGCTGCTGTCCGGCACCGATGTAATCGCTTTTCTCGCAGGCGATCCCGCCGTCGCCGTGGCGCTGCTGACGTTGCGCCCCAACGTCTGGTACGACGGCCCCGTCGGCCTGGTGGACGAGCTCTATGTCGCACCCGAGGCGCGCGGACTCGGGATCGGTTCGGCGCTCTTAGCCGCCGTGGAATCGATCATCGGTGAACGGGGTGGCCGGCTGATCGAAATCGCCGTTGACGGCGCCGACACCGACGCGCGCCGCTTCTACGAACGCCACGGCTACACTGACACCGAGGCAGGTCAACACCAGCCCAGCTTGTACTACCATCGCGAACTCCCCGACGCCCGATCGCCGGACCGAACCTGCCCTACCGAAGGGTCACCGATCCGCGGCGAAGGCGCGCAGCGAGGCCAGCTGCGCGGAATCGAGTGAGGGACGGACGGTTTCACGCGCAGCGGCGACGTCAGCAGCGGTGATCTCGGCGGCGTCAACTGAGCGCCGCATCGCGGTAAGCGCCGCCTCGCGCAGCAGCGCCACGCAATCAGCGGCGCTGTATCCGTCCAGATCGGCCGCGAGCGCCTCCAGATCGACACCGCGCAGCGGAATCGACTTGCCCGCGGTGCGCAAGATGTCCAAACGCCCCTGTGCGTCAGGCGGTTCGACGAACACCAGCTTTTCCAAGCGGCCGGGACGCAGCAGTCCTGGATCGATCAGGTCCGGCCGGTTGGTGGCACCGACTACCACGACATCGCGCAGCGGGTCGATGCCGTCGAGTTCGGTGAGCAGCGCCGCCACCACCCGGTCGGTGACGCCGGAGTCGAAGCTCTGCCCGCGCCGCGGCGTCATCGCGTCGACCTCGTCGAGGAAGACCAGCGACGGCGCGGAGTCACGGGCGCGGCCGAACAGTTCCCGCACCGCCTTCTCCGAGGAGCCGACCCACTTGTCCATCAGCTCAGATCCTTTGACGGCGTGCACCGAGAGCCGTCCGGTGCTGGCCAGTGCGCGGACCACGAAGGTCTTCCCGCAGCCCGGCGGGCCGTACAGCAGAACCCCGCGCGGCGGCTCGACACCGAGCCGGGCAAAAGTGTCGGGATGCTCCAGCGGCCACAGCACCGCTTCGGTCAGCGCCTGTTTGGTGACGGCCATGTCGCCGACATCGTCGAGGGTGATCGACCCGACCGATACTTCCATTGCGGCAGAACGCGACAGCGGCCGGATCACGGTAAGCGCGCCGAGTAAGTCGCCCTGGGTAAGCTTCGGCGCCGTGCTGTCGGAGCTGGCCCGAGCCGCCGCACGCAATGCCGCCTCACGTACCAGGGCGGCCAGGTCGGCGACGACGAAACCAGGTGTGCGGTCGGCGATCTCGCCGAGATCGAGATCTTCGGTGGGCACCGCCTTCAGTAGGCTCTGCAGAAGCGCTGTGCGGGTCGCCCCGTCGGGCAGGCTGAGCACCAGTTCGCGGTCGCACAGGTCCGGCGCACGCACTCGCGGGTCGAGGTTCTCCGGCACCGCCGACGTGACGATCACCGCGACCCCCGCGGCGGCGACCGCCTTACGCAACTCGGCCAGGATCAGCGTCGCGACGGGTTCGGCGGTCGCGGGCAGCAGCGCGTCGATGTCGGCGATCAGCAGCACTCCGCCGCCGTCGCTCACGGACGTCACCGCCGCGGTCACTCCTTGGAGCCGATCCTCGGCGGCCAGCGCGCCGACCTCCGGGCTGTCGAGTTCAACCAGCCGGCGGCCCGCGCAGACGGCGCGCACCAGCATGGTCTTGCCGACACCGGCCGGACCCGACACGAGCACTCCCAAATTGCTGGCGGCGCCGAGGGTTTGCAGCAGGTGCGGTTCGTCGAGCGCGAGCTTGAGCCACTCGGTCAGCTTGGCCGCCTGCACGCTGACGCCCTTGAGGTCGTTGACGGTGACCGGTGACATCTTGGCGTTGACCTGCTCTGGGGCCGGTGCACCGACTTGCGGGCCGGTTTTCTCGACGGGGACGCCGGTTCCCCACGTCACCAACGAGTTCGGCTGCACGCTCACCGGCCCGGCGGGATCCACACCGGTGACGGTCAACAGCTCCGATGTCCAGCTGATGCCCACCGCTGAGGCCAGGGCGCGAGTCGCCGCGGATGTCGAGGTGCCCGGTCCCAGGTCGCGTGGCAGCAGTGACACCGCGTCCCCGACAGTTAATACCTTGCCCAGCAAGGCTTGTCGCAGGGTTGTCGATGCGACTGATCGGGTGGCCATCGCCGAGCCGCTCAAGGTCACCGATCGCGCGCCGTACACGGTGGCGGCGACGACGATGACGGCGGTGTCCTCGCTGAGCCCGGCGTTGGACAGCGTGACGTCGTCCAGCAGCGCGGTGCCGATTGGGGTTTGCGGGCCGGCCATGCCGGCAACCGCTGTCGTGGTTCGCGACCCGGTGAGCGACACCGCATCCCACTCCCGAATGCCAAGGGCGGCAATGGCACTAGGGTGCAGTCGGACAACGCCACGGCGAGAGTCAACGGCCGAGTTATTCAGCCGCGCGGTCAGCGTGAGATGGGCGTGAGACGTCATGTCCGGCCGGTGGGCCTGCGCAGTCCCAGCCGCGCCACCGATCGGCGGCTTGGCTGCGCCCGGCGGATTGCGCGTCGGGTGGCGCGCCGCTGCTTGGGTTTCTCCCCCCACGCCTCGGGATGTGCCGCCAGCCAGTGGTGGTTGCGGACGGAGAACGGGATGTAGCAGAGGTACGCCGCGATGACCACCATGACCAGGATGTAGGGGAACAGGAACGCGGCGGCAGCGACGATGGCCAGCCCGGCCAGCGCCACGGCGGCCAGGTTGGGTGGCACCGAGACGGCATGCATCTTGCGCATCGGGATCCGGCTAACCACCAGCATCGAGCAGGCCGCGACCCACGCGCAGACGAACCACGGCGACGTCCACCACCCGGCACCGAACTGCAGCTTGGCGGCAAGCGGGCCGAGTGCCGAGATCGCGCCGGCCGGTGCGGGTACCCCGACGAAGAACTCCCGCGCGAAGGAAGGCTGGCTGACGTCGTCGAGCAGCGCATTAAACCTGGCCAGCCGCAACACGATTGACACCGCGTAGAGCAGCACCACCACCCAACCCGCCGCCGACGACGACAAAAGCGTCACGTAGACCACTACCGCGGGGGCGACCCCGAAGTTCACCGCGTCGGCGAGCGAATCGATCTCCTCGCCCATCCGTGACTCGGCGTCCAGGGCGCGGGCCACCCGGCCGTCGAGCCCGTCGAGGATCGCGGCTGCCGCGATCAATGCCAGCGCGACGTGTGGCTGGCGCTCCAGTGCGAAGCGGATCGAGGTCAGCCCGGCGCAGATGGCCAGCACGCTCATCGAACTGGGCAGGATGCGCAGGGGCACTACACGTCTGCCGCGAGGCTTAGTTATCAGCGCCGCTCCTCCTCATCGCTTCGTCCCCCGCAAGCGGGAGGTGCCCCCACTGCATCGTCGCCGGCGCGGTAATCACGGCAGCTCGGCCAGCACGGTCTCGCCACCGACCGCACGCTGGCCGAGGCTGACTGATACCTCGGCGCCGGCGGGCAGGTAGGTGTCCAGCCGAGATCCAAACCGGATCAGGCCGTAGGTGTCACCGATCGTCAGCTTGTCACCTGGGTGTACGTCGCAGACGATCCGCCGTGCGAGCAGCCCCGCGATCTGCACGGCGACAATCTCCACGCCGTCCTCGGTGCGGATCCGCACACTGGTGCGTTCGTTGTCATCGCTGGCCGCGGCAAGATCGGCCGAGCCGAAGCGACCCGGCCGGTGCTGCACGGCGATCACCTCACCGCTCACCGGCGCTCGTTGCACATGAGCGTCCAGCAGCGACAGGAAGATGCTGACTCGGGTCAGCTCTGCGTCGCCCAGTTCCAGCTCGGGGGGCGGGGCAGCGGTATCGATGAGGCACACCAGGCCGTCCGCCGGTGCGACAACGACGCCTGGCCGGGTGGGCGGCACCCGCGGCGGGTGCCGGAAGAACCCGGCACAGGCACCGGCGGCCAGTAGCCCGGCCCGGCGCAGCCAGCGGTGGCGGCGGCCGACCAGGGCCAGTCCCACCCCCGCGGAGATGAACGGCAGCCCGGCCGGATGCACGGGCGGAACGGTTGAACGCAGCAGCGACAACAGGTGCTGCGGGCTGAACGCCGGGTTCTCGGCGGTCGCGGGGGGACGTCGTGCCACGCGGTCATCTTACGGAGCCGCGGCCGACGTCAGACCGGATACGTGACGCCGGTCAGTTCTTCGGAGACCTGCCACAGCCGGTGCTGCAAGTCCTCGTCATGGGACTGCGCACTGGAGGAGACCAGCTTCGGGTGGCCACGCTGCTCGCCCAGACCGTCGGGGCCGTAGTACTGGCCGCCTTCGACGTCCGGGTCGGCGGCGGCCCGCAGCGTGGGCAGGGCGCCCATCGCCGCGTTCTGAAACAGCAGCGGGCCTGCCAGCGCGAACAGGGGTTTGACGAGCGTCGGGACGTTGCGTGTCAGCTCCGTGCTGGCCGCGCCGGGGTGGGCGGCGACGGCGATGGTGTTCTTCTGCTGGCTGGCCAGTCGGCGCTGCAACTCGTAGGTGAACAGCAAGTTGGCCAGCTTGGACTGCCCGTAGGCGGCATACCGGTCGTAGTGATGTTCCCACTGCAGATCGTCGAAGTGGATCGCCGCACGGAGTCGGTGGCCCGTGCTGCTGACGGTCACCACCCGCGAACCTCGGACCGGCAGCAGGTTGTCCAGCAGCAGCCCGGTCAGCGCGAAGTGACCGAGATGGTTGGTGCCGAACTGCAATTCGAACCCGTCGGCGGTGAGCTGCTTGGGAGTCCACATCACCCCGGCGTTGTTGATCAGCAGATCGATGCGCGGGTAGGCCGAGCGGAGCGCCGTGGCGGCCGCGCGCACCGAGTCCAGCGAACTGAGATCGAGTTCCTGCAACGTGACGTCGGCATTCGGATGGGCGGCGACGATGCGCGCCAGTGCGAGATTGCCCTTCTCCAGATTGCGCACTGCCAACACGACGTGGGCGCCGCTCTGGGCCAGCACCGCGGCGGTCTGGTAGCCGATGCCGGTGTTGGAGCCGGTGACGACCGCGACGCGGCCACTTTGGTCAGGGACGTCGGCTGTGGTCCATTTGTCGTTGGAACTCATCCCTGAAAACGATACCCATCCACAGATCGGTGCCGCCGTGTCGGTGGGGTGCGCCGCAGGGTCGGTGGCATTCTCGATGGCGTGGACAACCGCACGCCTGGCCCGCCGGTTGCGGGCATGGTCGATCCCGCACATCCGCCCAGTCGGCGCGCGCCGCTGCGGTGGGCGGTCGGCGGCGCGGTCTGGTGGCTGCTGCTGGCCGCCGGCCAACTGGTGTGGGTCGAGTTCGACAAGCGAATGCCGTGGCTGCACATTCTGGTCGGTGTCGTCACCGTGCTCGGCGCGGTGATTTCGGTGGCCGTCGTGCCGTTGTGGCGGTATCGGGTGCACCGGTGGGAGATTGGCCCGCAGGCGGTGTACGCCCGCACCGGGTGGCTGGTACAGGAAAGGCGCATCGCGCCGATCTCGCGGGTGCAGACGGTCGACACCCACCGTGGCCCGTTGGATCGCCTGTTCGGACTGGCCAACGTCACCGTCACCACCGCCTCATCGGCGGGGGCGGTGCACATCGTTGCGCTCGACGTTGACGTCGCCGACCATCTGGTCGCCCAGTTGACCGATATCGCGGCGATCGGTGCCGAGGACGCCACGTGACCCGCGCCGGCGACGATGCAGAGCGTAGCGATGGGGAGGAGCGGCGCTCATGACCAAGCCCGCCCCGCCGGAAATCGCCTGGCAACGGCTGAGTCCCAGGATGATGCTGGTTCACCCAGTGCATGAATTGCTGCGCGAGCTACCGTGGCTGATCGGCGCGGTGATACTAGGGTCGACCACCGGCAACCAATTCTGGACGGTGGCGGTGCTCGTGTTCACCGCGGGGGTCGGCGTGGCACGCTGGTACACCACCAGCTACCGCATCGACGCTGACCCCGAGTCGGGACAAGTGCAACTGCGCACCGGTCTATTGCAACGCAAGGTTTTGTCTTTGCCGCGCAACCGGATTCGTTCGGTGCAAAGCGATGCGCGGTTGCTGCACCGGCTGTTGGGCCTGGCCGTGCTGCGGGTGAGCACCGGTCAAGAAGCCAAGGGCGAGAACAGTTCTGGAGTATTCGAGCTGAACGCCGTCCGGGTCGAACAGGTGCCGCGGCTGAGGGCGATTCTGCTGGCCGGATCGGCGCAGCCAGCCGATGCGGCGGCGGCGGTGCCCGCGGCAGAGGGCACGGTGCTGGCTCGCTGGCAGCCGTCCTGGTTGCGCTACGCGCCGTTGAGCGTGTCCGGGCTGCTGACCATCGCCGCAGCGGCCGGCGTGGTTTATGAGAGCGGAGCTGTTGGGCCGCTGCGGCATTCGCGGCTGGTCGAGGCGGGACTCGACGCCGCCCAGCGGCTGGGTGTGGCGGGCACCGCCGCGGTGATCGCGGCGCTGGTCCTGCTCGCGTCGGTGGTGCTCGCGGTGCTGCGGTCGCTGCTCACCTTCGGCAACCTGGTGCTGCTGCGCCAGGCTGACGTCCTGCATCTGCGGCACGGGCTGCTACGTCTTCGTGAGCGCGCCTACGACATGAGCAGGCTGCGCGGCGCAACACTGCGGCAACCGCTGTTGGTCCGCGCGTTCGGCGGGGCCCGGCTGGATGCGGTGATGACCGGCGTTCACGGTGCCGGTGAGTCGTCGGTGTTGCTGCCGCCGTGTCCGGTTGCCACGACCGAGGCAGTGCTGATCGAGCTGATCGGCGACCGGGATGTCGTCACCGGCCCGCTACGCGGTCACGGCCGTCGGGCAGCGGCCCGACGGTGGACGCGGGCGCTGGGGCTTCCGCTGCTGATGGGTGCAGCGATGGCCGTGGCGACTGTGGTGGACGGGATATCCGTTGTGCCCGTGTGGTTGTGGCCGGCATGGGTGGCGGTCACGGCGTGGTGCGCGCTGCTGGCCGCGGACCGGGTCAGTGCCCTCGGGCACCGGGTCGACGGCCGCTGGCTGGTGATGCGCGCCGGTAGCTTCGAACGACGGCGCGACTGCCTCGCCACAGCGGGCATCATCGGCTGGACCGTGCGCCAGTCGCCGCTGCAGCGCCGCGCCGGAGTCGCCACCCTGGTGGCTGCCACCGCCGCGGGCATCAAGCGCTATCCGTTGATCGATGTGCCGGAAAACGAGGTATGGGCGGTGGCGGCGGAGGCGTCGCCGTGGGTGGCCGACAGCATCTGGGCTATCCGCTGATTCGCCGAACGTGTACTCACGGCGAGATTTTCGCCGATTTTTCGCCGTGGGTGCACGTTGGACGTTAAGCGGTGAGCCCACGCACGGCATCGATGCGTGCCCTGAGCTGATCGGTGGTCGCCGCGGCCACCGGCGGGCCGCCGCACAAGCGGCGCAACTCGTTGTGAATCCACCCGTGCGGCTTGCCCGTTCGGTGGTGTGCGGCCGACACCAGAGCGTTGAGCTCGCGGCGCAGGTCCCGCAATTGACCGTGCCTGGTCACCGGCTTGGGCACCCCTGCGCCGTTGCGGGTGCGACGATCAAGCTGCTCGTCCTGCCTGCGCCGCAACAGCTCTCGCATCTGCCCGGCGTCCAACAGGCCGGGCAAGCCCAAGCAGTCGGCTTCTTCGTCGCTGCCTGCAGGAGTGGCCGTACCGAACGACGAGCCGTCGAAGATGACCTGGTCCAATTCGGCGTCGGCGCCCAACGACATGAACCCGTTGTCCGCCTCGGACGGCTCGGTCTCGCGACGCTGCGCCGCCTCCAGCTCGTCGTCGCCGCCCTCCCGGTGCGGCTCGCCGAGGACGTGATTGCGCTGCGCCTCCAGCTCACTGGCCAACTGCAACAGCGTCGGCACCGACCGCAGGAACACGCTAGCGGTCTCCCCGGGCCGGCGCGGCCGCACGAAGCGGCCGATCGCCTGGGCGAAGAACAGCGGGGTCGACGCGCTGGTGGCATACACACCGACGGCCAACCTCGGCACGTCGACACCCTCGGACACCATGCGCACCGCGACCAGCCAGCGGCTGGTGCCCGCGGAGAACTGCGCGATGCGCTCCGAAGACCCGGGGTCGTCGGACAGCACGAGCGTCGGGTGCTCACCGGTAATCCGTTGCAGGAGAACGGCATACGCGCGGGCGGCCTTCTGGTCGGAGGCGATGACCATGCCGCCGGCGTCAGGCACTCCGCCGGCGCGTAACTGTCGCAGCCGGGTATCGGCCGCGGTGACGACCGCGGGCATCCACTCGCCGGCCGGGTCCAGCGCGGTACGCCAGGCCCGGGCGACGTGCTCGGCACTGGCCGGCTCACCGAGCCGCGCCGCGTATTCTGCGCCAGCGCTGTCGCGCCACCGGGTCTCTCCGGAGTAGGCCAGGAACACCACGGGTCGCACCACGCCGTCGGCCAGTGCCTCGGCGTAGCCGTAGGTGTGATCGGCCGCCGAGCGGCGCACGCCGGCGCCGTCGGGTTCGTAGCGGATGAACGGGATCGCGGCGTCGTCGCTGCGAAACGGCGTGCCGGTCAACGCCAACCGCCGGGTCGCGTCGCCGAAGGCCTCGCGGATGCTGTCGCCCCAACTCTTGGCATCGCCGCCGTGATGAATCTCGTCGAAGATCACCAGCGTGCGTCTGCCCTCGGTGCGCACCCGGTGCCGGGTCGGATGACTGGCCACCTGGGCGTAGGTGACGACGATGCCGTGGTACTCCGCGGACGTGTGCGCGGCCGAGTTGCGGAACTTGGGATCCAACGCGATGCCGTCGGCAGCAGCCGCCAGGGCCCACTGCGTCTTGAGGTGTTCGGTGGGCACCACCACGGTGATCGCGTCGATGGTGCGATCGGCCAGCAACTCGCCGGCGATCCGCAGAGCAAACGCCGTCTTACCCGCACCAGGGGTAGCCACCAGCAAGAAGTCCTGCGGTTTGGCGGTCAGGTACCGCACCAAGGCCCGCCGTTGCCAGCCCCGCAAAGCCCGGGTGCCGGGCGCTTCACTAGCCCGCACCCTCAGACTCCTATCTGGTCGAGATGCAGTCTAGGGCAACCACATCGGGGCGCGCATCTCCCCAGGAACGCGGCGCGTCGCAGCAGGCCGACGGTCCTCGTTCGGTCGGTGGACGGCGGCATGGAGCACCCCGCGAGCGACCGCTGCCCGACTCCGGCGCGTCGTCCGACCTCCGGCCCGACCGGGCCGAACGATGAGCCGGCATCGGGTGCGCCGAAACCGCGAGAGGGACCGCCGCCGTCAGTGCGTGTACCCAAAGGGGCGACCGCGGTCTCGGCGGAGATGGGCGACGCGTCCTCGCTCGGCCGACTGTCGGTGCCCCAGGGCTGGACGACGGCGGCCCCCGAACTTCGCCTCGCCGCCCTCGAGTCGCCGATGGCCAGTCCTGTCCCGGCGAGTGCTCCCGGAATGCTCAGCGATATGCCGCTCTTCGGTCAGGCGCCGCTGATGGCACTGCCCGGACGCGACGCGTCCGGCGCCCGCGGTTTCCGAGTCGCAGATCAGCGCATCGCCCCGGGCCGACAGGAGCGTGTCGGAGCGGCCGGCCTCGTCGGAACGTCGCGCAGCAATTCCGATGACCAAGCCCCCGGAGCCGCTGCACAGATGCGTGAAATCACTGATGTGCTAGGCAAACTCGCCGAAATGCGCGACAGCGGAGCCTTGACTGACCAAGAATTCAACGAACAAAAGCAGCGCCTTCTCGGCGGTCGCTGACCTGGCGGTCACTGCATACCACTCGCTCGCCGTCGCGGCCGTAGCATCGATGGGGTGCAGAAGCCGATCGCCGACGAAAAGGTACGGGTGGAACGGCTTCTGGACGCCGAAGCCAAGGCGGCCCAACTGTTCGACGAGATCGAGCGACGCTCGATGATCCGCGCCGGCGTCGGTGAGCAGCAGTTGTCCGACGAGATCCACGCCGTGGCCGCCGAGATGTTCGGCGTGACCCGGCACTGGCATCGGCGGATCGTGCGGGCCGGCGAGAACACCCTGCAGCCGTTCCGGGAGCGCCCACCGGATCGGGTCGTCGCTGACGACGACATCGTGTTCCTCGACTTCGGTCCGATCTTCGAGGAGTGGGAAGCCGACTTCGGTCGCACCTACGTGCTCAGCGACGACCCGGACAAGACACGCGGTCCGCGATGCCCTGCCGCGGGTCTGGCAGGCCGGGCGCGACTATTTCGAAAACCACCCCGACGTCACCGGCGCCGAGTTGTTCGACTTCGTCGTCGGGGTGGCTGACGCCGAGGGTTTCGGGTGGGGCAGCCACATCGCCGGCCATCTGGTCGGGGAGTTCCCGCACAAGAAGATCGCCGGGACGGCTACCGAGTGGTACATCATGCCCGGATCGAACAAGCCGATGCGTCGCACCGACCCCAGCGGTCGCCGCTGCCACTGGATCCTCGAGATCCATCTGATCGACCCGCAGCGCCGCTTCGGCGGTTTCTACGAGCAGCTGCTCGACCTGCCCTAAGGCTCACTCGACGGGATACACCACCCCGGTGAGCTCCTCGGAGACCGCCCACAACCGGCGCTGCAAGTCGACGTCGTGTGACTTCTTGCTGGACTGGACGACCTTGGGATAGCCGCGCATCTGGCCGAAACCGTCGGGCCCGTAGTACTGCCCGCCGAGCACCGCCGGGTCGGTGGCGGCACGCAGGGTGGGTAGCGCGCCCATGGCCGCGTCCTGGGCGACGAGTGGTTCGAGCACCGAGTAGATCGGCTGGGTCCAGCCGGGCAGGTTACGGGCCAGCTCCGTCTTCGAGCCACCGGGGTGGGCGGCCGCGGCGATCGTCGTCTCGTGCGAGGCCAGCCGCCGTTGCAGCTCATAAGTGAACAGCAGGTTGGCCAACTTGGCCTGCCCGTAGGCCGCGACCCGGTTGTAGCTGTGCTCCCACTGCAGATCGTCGAAGTGGATGTCGGCGAGGATGCGGTGACCGATGCTGCTGACCGTCACGACCCGCGAACCGGCAACGGGCAGGAGCCGATCCAGCAGCAGACCGGTGAAGGCGAAGTGGCCCAGGTGGTTGGTGCCGAACTGCAACTCGAAGCCATCGCTGGTAGTCGACTTCGGTGTGCCACATCACGCCGGCGTTGTTGATCAGCAGGTCGATGCGGTCGTGATCGGACCGCAGCTGCCGCGCCGCGGCGCGGACGGAGTCCAACGACGTCAGGTCGAGCTCCTGCAGCACGACGTCGGCGTGTGGGCTCGCGGCGGTGATCCGCGCGGCGGCGTCCTTGCCCTTGTCGAGATTGCGGACCGCCAGCACCACGTGGGCCCCGTGCGCGGCCAGTGCGAGAGCGGTCTCGTAGCCGAGACCGGTGTTGGCTCCGGTGATGACGGCGACACGCCCCGTCTGGTCGGGAATGTCCGCGGTGGTCCACTTGGCCATCAGAAGCTCCTCAACTGTTAAGGTAAACGGGGCGAGCGCTCCGGTTGATCCGACTATACGGAACGCACGCCCCGTTTTGTCAACCGGTAGGTGAACGACGATGGCGCAACCCGCACGGCCAATGCGAGCCGACGCTGCACGCAACCGCGCGCTCGTGCTGGACGTCGCCTACGAAACCTTTGCGGCCGAAGGCTTGTCGGTGCCCATCGATGAGATCGCTCGCCGGGCAGGCGTCGGCGCCGGAACCGTCTACCGCCACTTTCCGACCAAGGAAGCGCTGTTCCGGGCAGTCATCGAAGACCGGATGCAGCACCTCGTCGACGACGGATATGCCCTGCTGGAATCCGCCGGGCCCGGTGAGGCGATCTTCGCCTTTCTGCGCTCGATCGTGCTGCAGTGGGGCGCGACCGACCGCGGCCTGGTCGAGGCGCTGGCCGGACTGGGCATCGACATCGAGGCCGCCGCGCCCGACGCCGAGGACGCATTCTTGGCCTGCTCGGCGAGCTGCTGACGCGCCGCCCAAGAGCCGGCACCGTGCGTCACGACATCGGCGTGCGCGAAGTCAAGTCGATCATGGTCGGATGCCAGGCGATGGAGGCCTGACAACCTGCCGCATTGGCCGAGCGGGTCATCGACGTTGCGCCCGTCGCGATGGACCGCTTCTTCCATGCCCTGCTCGCCCCCTCGTTGCGCTAACCTCGCGCCGCTTGCATCCGCATCGTCCTGGGCGTTCTTGCACTCGGCATGGGCGAGTGCTAAGAATGACATTGGCACTCGCGACCAGTGAGTGCTAGGTCGGGACGGTGAGACCGAGCCCAAGACAGCTGCGGTCGTCCGTCGCGGGCACTGCGCCCGGCCATAGACGTGTCATCCCCAATCGGAGGAATCACTTCGCAATGGCCAAGCATAATTGCGTACGACGAAGAGGCCCGTCGCGGCCTCGAGCGGGGCCTTAACGCCCTCGCCGACGCGGTAAAGGTGACGTTAGGTCCCAAGGGCCGCAACGTCGTCCTGGAGAAGAAGTGGGGCGCCCCCACGATCACCAACGATGGTGTGTCCATCGCCAAGGAGATCGAGCTGGAGGACCCCTACGAGAAGATCGGCGCCGAGCTGGTCAAAGAAGTCGCCAAGAAGACCGACGACGTCGCCGGTGACGGCACCACCACGGCCACCGTGCTGGCCCAGGCGTTGGTCAAAGAGGGCCTGCGCAACGTTGCCGCCGGCGCCAACCCGCTGGCTCTCAAGCGCGGCATCGAGAAGGCCGTCGAGAAGATCACCGAGACCCTGCTGAAGTCGGCCAAGGACGTCGAGACCAAGGAGCAGATCGCCGCCACCGCGGCGATCTCCGCGGGCGACTCGATCGATCGGCGACCTGATCGCCGAGGCGATGGACAAGGTCGGCAACGAGGGCGTCATCACCGTCGAGGAGTCCAACACCTTCGGCCTGCAGCTCGAGCTCACCGAGGGTATGCGGTTCGACAAGGGCTACATCTCGGGCTACTTCGTCACCGACGCCGAGCGTCAGGAAGCGGTCCTGGAGGACCCCTACATCCTGCTGGTCAGCTCCAAGGTGTCGACCGTCAAGGACCTGCTGCCGCTGCTGGAGAAGGTCATTCAGGGCGGCAAGCCGCTGCTGATCATCGCCGAGGACGTCGAGGGCGAGGCGCTGTCCACCCTGGTCGTCAACAAGATCCGTGGCACCTTCAAGTCGGTGGCGGTCAAGGCCCCCGGCTTCGGCGACCGCCGCAAGGCGATGCTGCAGGACATCGCCATCCTCACCGGCGGCCAGGTCGTCAGCGAAGAGGTCGGCCTCTCCCTGGAGACCGCTGACGTCTCGCTGCTGGGCAAGGCCCGCAAGGTCGTCATCACCAAGGATGAGACCACCATCGTCGAGGGCGCCGGTGACTCCGACGCCATTGCCGGTCGGGTGGCCCAGATCCGTGCCGAGATCGAGAACAGCGACTCCGACTACGACCGCGAGAAGCTGCAGGAGCGCCTGGCCAAGCTGGCCGGCGGTGTTGCGGTGATCAAGGCCGGCGCTGCCACCGAGGTGGAGCTCAAGGAGCGCAAGCACCGCATCGAGGACGCGGTCCGCAACGCCAAGGCGGCCGTCGAGGAGGGCATCGTCGCCGGTGGTGGCGTGGCCCTGCTGCAAGCGGCCCCGGCCCTGGACGAGCTGAAGCTCACCGGTGACGAGGCCACCGGCGCCAACATCGTCCGCGTGGCGCTGGAGGCTCCGCTGAAGCAGATCGCCTTCAACTCCGGGCTGGAGCCCGGCGTTGTCGCCGAAAAGGTCCGCAATTCGAAAGCCGGTACCGGCCTGAACGCGCAGACCAATGAGTACGAGGACCTGCTCAAGGCCGGCGTTGCCGACCCGGTCAAGGTGACCCGTTCGGCGCTGCAGAACGCGGCGTCCATCGCGGCGCTGTTCCTGACTACCGAGGCCGTCGTCGCCGACAAGCCGGAGAAGGCGGCCGCTCCGGCGGGCGACCCGACCGGCGGTATGGGCGGCATGGACTTCTAAGTCCGTACTGGCGAAAAGCCCGGTCCCCCCGTGGGGCCGGGCTTTTCGTTTCGTTGGGCAACTGCTGTACTGAAGATTCGAAAGTCGGGAACGAAGGGACAACGATGACGAGAAGATCTTCAATTTCGCTATGGCGCATGGTCTTTCGAGTAGTTCCCGGCCCCGTTCTCTGCGCCGTTGCTGTAGTGTCCACGTCACCGACAGCGGGCGCTGCGCCCGACCCGTGCACGGCCAGTGGGCTGGCCGCCACGGCCAGCGGAGTGCTCAACGGGGCAAGCGGATACCTGGACAGTCACCCTGACGCCAACAATGTGCTGACAACTGCGGTCAATCAATCGCCGGCGGACGCGAAGTCGTCAGTGCGGGGATATTTTCTCGGCCACCCCGGTGAATTGCTGGACCTGAAGAACATTGCGCAGCCGCTGCTCGACCTGCGTGGCCAGTGCGACACGTCGGTGTCGCCGGGCCAACTGGCCGCACTCTTTGACGTAATGTCCGGCTGACGGACCGGCTGGCGTCGGCCGGCCTGTGGATACGTGCGCGCGCCTCAGAGGCCCGCAACAGAAAATGTGGCCATGGGCAGGGACGACTGGCCGTTTCTGGGGCGCCAGGCCGTGCGTCGGGGCGACATCTCGGCATACCAACTGCATCAGCAGTACCGACCCATCTATCGCAATGTCTACCTGTCTAAGCATGCGACGCTGACAGCGCTTACCCGAGCCCGCGCAGCGTGGCTCTGGTCCGGCGGGGACGCAACCCTGACAGGACTTTCTGCGGCCGCGGTGTTAGGCACCAAATGGCTCAACGCAGAAGAGCCTGCGGAATTGTGCCGCGCCAACCGACACGCCACACCCGGGATCGTCGTCCATTCCTACGACCTGGGCAGTCGAGAAAAGTGCATTGTTAACGGAATTCGGGTCACTTCCCCGGAACGCACTGCATTTGACATCGGCCGGACTCTGTCGTTGAGCCGGGCGGTTCCCGTTCTGGACGCGTTGGCGAACGCGACCAATCTGAAGATCGGCGATGTCCTGGCGCTCGCCGAACTCAAGCCTGGCGTTCGTAATGTTCGACGGCTCCGATCGACGCTTGCGCTGGTTGACGGTGGCGCTGAATCTCCGCAAGAGAGCCGGGTGCGGCTGCTACTGGTCAGGGCAGGTCTCCCACCGCCCGAGACGCAGATCGCGTTCGCTGACGAATCTGGTATCTCTCGGATCAGGGTCGACATGGGGTGGAGGGAATGGTGTGTGGCTGTCGAGTACGACGGCGTCCAGCACTGGTCTGACCGGTATCAGCGGTCGTGGGATATCGACCGAATCGCGATGCTGGAAGCGATGGGTTGGGTCGTCGTCAGGATCAGCGCGGAGATGCTGTCCAGACCGAACGTGATCATTGAACGGGTCCGCCGCAAGCTTCGCGCAGCGGGTTGTCTCATCTAGCGCCGAGTGTGCAGGTTAGATGCGGGTTTACCCACTTGGGTTCATGGAGTAGTTGCAACACTTCCTAGTCAGGAGTGTTGATGCGTCCTCTGCCGCTGCCGAGTACGACCCGCGCGTTTTGGGAGTTGATTGGTCAGGGGGTGGCCCCTTTAGATGCTGGGGTGGCCGTCGGCGTGTCGGCGGGCACGGGCCGGCGTTGGTTTGCTGATTCTGGTGGGGTGAAACCACGTCTTACCGATATTGGACCGCGACGGCGGCCGCGGTTGAGTTTTGAAGAACGCGAGGAGATCTCTGTGGGGGTGGCCGCCCAGGAATCGGTCCGCCACATTGCCCGCCGGCTCGGCCGGGCGCCGTCGACGATTTCGCGAGAATTCAAGCGCAACAGCCCACCCGGACGCAACCACTACCGGCCGCAGTACCGGTTCGGGGCACGGTGGCGAGGTGGGCCGTTGCGACGTCCTCGGTACCGCGCCAGCACCGCTCAAGCCCGCAGTCAGCGCCGTGCTTGCCGCCCGAAGCTGGGTAAGTTGGCAGGCCGCGAGCGGCTGCGGCGGGAGGTGCAGACTCGGTTGGACCAGCAGCACAGCCCGGAGCAGATCGCGGTGCGGTTGCGGCTGGACTTTCCCGACGATCCGGAGATGTGGGTGTCGCACGAGACGATCTATCAGTCGATCTACGTGCAGGGACGCGGCCAGTTGCGTCGTGAGCTGCACCGGTGCCTGCGCACCGGGCGGGCCTTGCGTCGACCTCAACGGCGGGTGGCAGAACGCCGAGGGCGCATCCCGGGCATGGTCAACATCAGTGAGCGACCTCCTCAGGTCGCCGACCGTGCGGTGCCCGGGCATTGGGAAGGCGATCTGATCGTCGGTGCTGAATCGAAATCCGCCATCGGGACCCTGGTCGAGCGCACCACGCGCTTCGTCATGCTGCTGCACCTACCCGATGACCACGGCGCCCTGGCGGTACAGAACGCCATCGTGGACAAGATGACCCAGTTACCCGAGCACTTGCGTCGCTCGTTGACCTGGGATCAGGGCACGGAAATGTCCAATCACCTCGCCATCGCCGAAGCCGCCGCACTCGACATCTACTTCTGCGACCCGCACTCCCCGTGGCAGCGCGGCAGCAATGAAAACACCAACGGACTGCTGCGCCAGTACTTTGCCAAAGGCACTGACCTCTCGGTGTTCCCGGCCGACTACCTCGACTTCGTCGCCACCAAACTCAACACCCGACCCCGCAAGACACTGGCCTGGAAAACACCAGCAGAAGCCCTCGACGAACTACTCTCACAACCGTTCAAACCACCCGGTGTTGCATCCACCGCCTGAATCCGCCCCCGATTTCGCGAGCACAAGCTGCACAGTCGGCAAGAGAGGCTCAGGCAGGAACTGACTGCCGGCCGCGGATCAGCTTGCCCGGCCGCGCGTCGGTGGGCACGCCGTTCTCGGCGATGACTTCGCCGGAGACGATGGTGGCCACGTAGCCCTCGGCCGTCTGGTCGAGCCGGCGGCCCCCAGCGGGCAGGTCGCAGGTGATCACCGGCTTGTGCAGCCGCAGCGCGGCGTGGTCGATCACGTTCAGGTCTGCCTTGTATCCGACGGCGATCCGGCCCCGGTCGGCCAGGCCGGCAATGCGCGCCGGCACCGAGGTCAACTCCCGGACGGCCTCGGAAACCTCGAACCGGCCCGACTTGCGGTCGCGCGCCCAATGAGCCAAGAAGTATGTCGAATAGCTTGCGTCGCAGATCATTCCGTAATGCGCGCCGCCGTCACCAAGACCGAGCACGACGTCGTCGCGATGCAGCAATTCGCCGACGGTGTCCAGGGAGTTGTTCTCCAGGTTGCTGAGGGCGACCAGCAGCATGGCGTGGCCGTCGTCGTCGAGCAGCCGGTCGTAGGCCTCCTCCCTCGGGTTGATCCCGCGGGCCCGGGCCCGGGCACCGATGCTGTCTGATGGGTCCGGCTCGTAGTTGGGGTTGTCGCCCAGCGGGAAGATCCAGTCCCACATCTGCGCGACGGCCAGGAGCGGATGCCCCTGGCCGGGCTTGTCGGCGAGGATGCGGGCGCGCACCTCGGGCTTGCGCATCTCGGCGACGCGCTCGGCCAGCGGTAGATCCGCGATCTCGCGGTAACTGGGGTACAGCACGAACGGGTTCGCGGTCAGCTGCAGCCCGATGATCAGCCCGATCGGCCGCGGCAACAGCTGCGCGCTGACGTCGCCACCGGATGCGTTGGCCTTCTCGATCATGGTGATGGCGTCCGGCCAGGTCGGGTCGCCGGTGTTGCCGACGACGAGCGTGAACGTGACCGGCAGCCCGACGTCCTCGGCCACGTCGAACACCGTCTGCAGCACGGGCTGGTAGCCGCTCGAGGGAATGTCGGGCACGAACTGCAGCAGGCCACCGCCGCCGTCGACGACGCCTCGCGCGATCTCCTCGATCTCCTCGCGGGCGGCGTCGTAGCTGGGGATAGGCGAACCGCTCTCGGTCTTGTGGATGGTCAGCCGCGACGACGCGAAGCCCAGTGCCCCTGCCTCGATGGCCTCCTTGGCCAGTGCCCGCATCTTGGCCAGGTCCTCGGCGTTGGCCGGCTCACGGTCGGCGCCGCGCTGGCCCATCACGTAGACCCGCAGCGGCGAGTGCGGCAGGTAGGCCGCCACATCGATGTCACGCTTGCCGGCCTCGAGGGCGTTTAGGTATTCGGGGAAGGTCTCCCAAGTCCACGGCAGGCCGTCAGTCATCACGACACCGGGAATGTCTTCGACGCCGGCCATCACGTCGACCAGCACGTCGTGGTCGTCCTGGCGGCACGGCGCGAACCCGACCCCGCAGTTACCCATCACCACGGTGGTCACCCCGTGCGCCGAGGACGGCGTCAACCGCTCCGACCAGATGGACTGGCCGTCGTAATGGGTGTGCAGGTCGACGAAGCCCGGTGTGACCAGCAGCCCGGTCGCGTCGATCTCCCGCTTGGCCTTTTCGCCGTTGACGTGCCCGACCCCGGCGATGACGCCGTCCCGCACGGCGACGTCACCGACGTACGGGTCACCTCCCAGCCCGTCGACGATGGTGCCGTTGCGGATGATGAGGTCGTAGGTCATCTAAATAATCTACGACCGTGTCGGTGACTCGTGCCAGGATCAATTCGTGCAGAGCCCCGAGAAAGACGACGACGCAGCCGCCCGGGAGTTGCTTCGCGACGCGTTCACCCGGTTGATCGAGCACGTCGACGAGCTCACCGATGGGCTCACCGACGACCAGGCCAACTACCGCCCGAGCCCGGGTGCCAACAGCATTGCCTGGTTGATCTGGCACAGCGCGCGCGTGCAGGACATTCAGCTCGCCCCGATCGCCGGCGTCGAGCAGGTGTGGACGCACGACGGGTGGGTCGACCGCTTCGGCCTCGACCTGCCGCGCAACGACACCGGCTACGGCCACGGCCCAGAAGAGGTGGCCAAGGTGCAGGCGTCGGCTGATCTGCTGGCCGGCTATTACCGCGCCGTGCACAAGCTGACGCTGGAATTCATCGCCGGCGTCACCGCCGAGGACTTGGCGCGCATCGTGGACCGGCATTGGGATCCCCCGGTGACCGCCAGCTCCCGGCTGGTCAGCATCATCGACGACTGCGCCCAGCATCTCGGCCAGGCTGCTTACCTGCTTGGCATCGCGCCCTAAGGCTTCCCAGCGCCAGGCGCCGGGGCCGGGAACCCGACGATCTGCCCGGTCGGCTCTGGTGGTGGCTGCGGGTCGCCCCACTCCTGGCACACGACGTAGAGCTGTGGCGGCTGATCGCCGCGGCTGAGTGTGCAGGCGAACGCGCCTCGATCGAGTTCGACCGTGCCAAGAACCTCGCCGCCGTCGCGCACCCGCACGCAGTGTCGGTTTCCCACGTCGGCGTACCAGACGGCCCCGTCGGCGTCGATACAGATGCCGTCGGGGTGGTCTTCTCCCACCTCCGCCCACGTCCGCCGTCTGGTCAGGTCTCCGTTTTGACCGATGTCGTAGGCCGTGAGCCGATTGCCATAAGACTCGGCCACGATCAACGTCTTGCCGTCGGCGGTGATCGCCATGCCGTTGGGAAAGGCGAGATCGTCTGCGACCGTGCGGACGGCGCCGGCCGGCGTGACGAGCACGACGCTTCCAGGTGCCGGCTCGCCACCGGGGAAGTCGAAGCCGATGGTGTTGACGTAAGCGTTGCCGCGCGCATCTACCACGATGTCATTCCACGGTTTCTCCGAGATTGATGACAGGTCGGCATGAGCAACCATCGAGCCGTCGAGTTCACGACGAAGTAGGCGCCGCTGCGCCGAATCCACAACGAGCAACCGCCCGTCGGGCAAAAAGTCGATGCACATCGGAAACGACTCGACGCTGACCACGACCTCGTGGCCGTCCCGGGGATCGAGCGCGATCACCTGATGCGCGCCCCAATCGGAGAACCAGACCAGCCCGTCGTGCCAGCGGGGCGATTCACCAAACGTGATTCCCTCCATCAAAATGGTCATAGAGATAAGACTGCCCGCCCGAGGAAAACTCATCGGTCGGCCAGCAAACTTGACACCTGTCGAGCCGCTCCGGCTATCTTGTGGCGACCCGCTGCGCCCGGCTGCGCCGTGCTAGCGATCGCCACGAGACCCACGTCACACCGGCGCGTCTACCATGGCCCGTATGACCGCCATCAAGCCTCCCGACACCGCTCCGGGCACCACCGAGTTTTCCGGTACCGGCACCATCCTGAATCCTGCGACCGGCGCGATCGCCGGACAGGTGCAGTGGACCGACCCGGCTGACGTACCCGCCATCGCTGCGGGGCTGCGCGCCGCTCAACGCGATTGGGAGCAGCGCGGCGCCAAGGGACGCGCCAAAGTGCTGGCTCGCTTCGCGGTCTGGCTGGCCGACCACCGCGGCGAGATCGAAGAGCTGCTGATCAAGGAGACCGGCAAATCCGCCGTCGACGCGGCCCAAGAGGTGCCGCTGCTGATCATGATTCTGTCCTACTACGTCAGAACCATGGAGAAAGCGCTCGAGCCCGAGCGCCGGCCGGCCGCGCTGCCGTTTCTGGCGATCAAGAAAATCACCGTCTACTACCGCCCGCGGCCCGTCGTGGGGATCATCGCGCCGTGGAACTACCCGGTGGCCAACGCACTGATGGACGGCCTCGGAGCGCTGGCCGCAGGCTGTGCGGTACTGCTGAAGCCGTCCGAACGCACCCCGTTGACCGCGGAGGTGCTGCGGCGCGGCTGGTTGGAGTCCGGAGCGCCAGAGGTGCTGGCGCTGGCCCAGGGCGCCCGCGAGGTGGCCACCGCCGTCATCGACAACGTCGATTACGTCCAGTTCACCGGCTCCAGCGCCACCGGACGCAAAGTGATGGAGCGTGCCGCTCGCCGGTTGACGCCGGTCAGCCTGGAGCTGGGCGGCAAGGACCCGATGATCGTGCTCGAGGATGCCGACGTCGATCTCGCCGCGCACGCCGCGGTGTGGGGAGCGATGTTCAACGCCGGGCAGACCTGCGTCTCGGTCGAGCGGGTCTACGTGCTGGAGCAGGTTTACGACCAGTTCGTGCAGGCCGTGGTGCGTGACGTGCAGGCGCTGCAGGTCGGCGCGGGCGACGGAAATGCATTCGGGGCGCTGATCGACGAGCAGCAGCTGGCGGTGACCGAGCGCCACGTGCGTGACGCGGTCGCGGCCGGTGCGCGCGCGCTGACCGGCGGCCGGCGCACTGACACGTCGGGCAGCTTCTACCCGCCCACGGTGCTCGTCGACGTCGACCACTCGATGGCATGCATGACCGAGGAGACGTTCGGTCCCACGCTGCCGATCATGAAGGTCGGTTCCGTCGACGAAGCGATCCGACTGGCCAACGACAGCGAATACGGGTTGAGCGCCTCGGTGTTCTCCCGCGATACCGACCGAGCCAACGAGGTTGCGCTGCAACTTGATTGCGGTGCGGTCAACATCAACGACGTGATCACCAACCTGATGTGCACGACGGCGCCGATGGGCGGCTGGAAGACGTCGGGCATCGGAGCGCGCTTCGGCGGCGCCGAGGGGCTGCGCAAGTTCTGTCGCGTCGAGACCGTCGTCGGACCGCGGACCAACGTCGGTGCGGGCGGAAACTACTACCACAACTCACAAAAAGCGCTGAAGCGGATGAACCGGATGATGACCCGGCTGGCGCTGGCGCGTCCGCGCCGCACCGCCAAGGTCGGCGACGATGCGGGCCGCGCGACGGCCCGCTGAGAGCCGAGCCAATGGGCCGAGTGCGGCTGCGCTGACGTCAGGACCACGGCGTGCGATTCGCACTGACAGCGCTGCTGTGGCTGTTCAGCACTGTCGCGCTGGCGGTTGCCGTGCCGACGGCGTGGGCGCAGACCCATGTCATCGACGTCAACGGTTACACGGCGATGGCCCGGACAGCCGCCGGCGATCCGGCGCTGCAGACGGCGGTGGCATCCGAACTTGCCTCCAGGGCGATGGTGCTCATCACCCAGCGCGGCTACCACGTCGACTCGGCGCAGGTGCACGATGTGGCCGCCGGCTACACCGTCGGCCCGGACTTTCCGCCGCAGTTCGCCGACGCCAACCGGTTGGTGCACTCCTGGCTGTTCACCGGTGCCCACGCGCAGTCCGACGGGGACCAGTGGGTGGTCGATCTGGCCGGGATGTTCAACGACAGCGCGTTTGCGTCGCTGCTGGCGAGCTACCACGTCCGGGTGCCCGAGACGGTGCGGATCCCGGTGGCAGTATCGACGCAAAAGGCGTTGCAGCCGGGTGAATTACGGCCGTTGGCCATCTGGGGTCCGTGGGTGAGCGTCGGCGCGGCGGTGCTGACCGGCATCTGCGCACTGCTGGCCCTGGCCGCCGCGCGCAGCCGCGGCAGGGTGCTGGCCGGCCTCGGGATTTCCGCGCTGCTCGTCGGCGCCTCGGGTTGGGCCGCCATCGAACTGGCCCGTCGCCGCATCAACGACACGCTGAACAACACCACCGGCAACATCCGCCGCATCGCCGACGTCATGGTCGGCCAAGCCGAGAGCAGTCTGCACCACTGGCTCGACATGACCCTGGCCGCGGGCGGCGTGCTGGTGATGCTCGGCGTGTTAGTGGCCGCGCTCGGCAGCCTGCGGAAGATCTGAACAGTGTTCGCTCAGTAGCGCGTCCAGTTTTTGGTTGGCCGATTCCAGCCCCGCTTTGATGAGCGCAAAGACCTTGTCGCGCACCGCCTGCGGTTTGTCCATCAGCGGGGTATACACGTGCCGCATCAGGTCCAACCTCGCCGTGCAAAGCCAGGCCATCAGGTCGGAATCCTCGAACCAGCTGATCTGGTTGCGATGCTCGGCCATGGTCGTGGTCAGCCAGTCGAGGTCGGTATTGGGGTGGGGCACCGCCTGGCACAGCTGGTTTCGTGTCGCGTCGTCGTGGTAAGCGGCTTCGACGTGGGCGATGAGCCCGGCGCTGAACACCTGCTGGCACCCGCGCACACTTTGCAGCGTGATCCGGTCGCCATCGAAAACCGGCTCGGCTGGGCGTCTTTCGAGTCCATCGGCGCTGCAGTCGACGTAGAGCACCGAACCGTCGACCGGTATCGCGCCGCCGGCCAGTACGACCTTGCCGGGTTCGATGCGATCAACGCGCCCCATCCGCACGATGTCGCGGATGCGCCGCAACTGTTGCAGTTCGGTCTGCGTCACGTTCGCGCAGCGATACATCGTCGGCCGTGTCGCCTGATCCAGCCTGAGCAAGTTGCCGCAGGCTTCCAGACGGTCGAACAAGTCCGTCACGGACGAGGCGGCTTCGATCGCGATCAGCCGCTCGGCAAAACCGGATTGAAACCGCTGAAGGAACTCCCGCCCGGGCTGGATGTTGGCCCGGTCCATCAACCACGCGTCGCGCGGCATGATCCAGGTCAGTCGCTCGGGCGGAATGTTGTTGCGCAGCAACCACAAACACGCGTCTATCCCGGTCTTGCCCGCCCCGATGACGACGAAGCGCTCGCGGTCGGCCGCGAAGGCGGGTAGGTCGTTGGGCGGCACACAGTCGACGTCGTCGCCGACCTCGTAAGGCGGCGGCCGCATCGACGGCACCGTGGTCTGGAGATACGTCGCGTCCACGACTCGTTTCCGGACGTCGACGGTGTAGTCGCTGCCGGCCAGCGTGCGAAACCGGCCCCCGCCGAGGTACTCGGCCATCGGAAAGTAGGACGCCTGCCCGCTGGGCAGCAGGTCTTGCTGCATGACGCGGTCGAAATAGGCGCATATCTCGCCCATGGTGGCCAGCTCGTACAGCCCTTCGTTCCAGCCGAGCTGGTCGATGCTGTCGCTGCCCAACCCGCGAGAGTTGACGCCGTAATACGCCGACGGCTGGTGCAAGCGGACGAACGGGTAGGCCCGCGTCCAATGCCCACCCGGTGCCTGGCCACGGTCGACGACCACCACCTGCGCGTCGGATTCGGCCACCAGAGTGTCGGTGAACGCCATGCCCATCGCGCCCGCACCGACGACCAGGTAATCGGTCTCAATTGTCTTCACGCCCCGCCCTCCCCGTGGTGGCCACGCTATCGGATTGCCCAACCCCGGCGTATGGCGTCTAGGTCAACGGCAGTTCGGCGAAGATCTTGCCGGTCGGCTGCGGTGACCCGTTGCCGGGTTCGACGGTGAACGCCAGCGCGCTGGAAGTCCCGAGCTTGTTCAGCATGGCGGTAGTCGACGGCGCGACGGCCGCGGTGTTCATCGTGCCCGCCGAGATCGGGCGCTTGTCGTCGAGCAGCCACATTTGATACACGGTGCCCTGCGAGGGTGGGGGCACGTTGTTCATCACCAACACACCAGCATTCATGTCCCGCGAGAACACCACCGTCGCCGTGCCGCCGGCCAGCTGGCGGGAGACCGTTCGCACGTCCGGTGCTGCCATGATCTGCTCGGTCATTGTCGGTGCGGAGGATGGCCGCAGCGCGATTCCGGCGCCGAAGGCCGCCAATCCCACCACAATTGCGGCGGCTGCAGCTAATAGTGCTGTGCGCCAACGGGATCGACGCTCAATCTCGGGTTGCACCGCGGTCAGCACCGCGGTGCGCAGACGAGCCGGTGGCTCGGCGGCGGTTGTCGCCGAGATCACCGCCATCGTTTCACGGACCGCGCGCACCTCGTCGCGGAAGGCCTGAGCGACCGCTGCCGGCGCTGCCGCGAGCTGCCGGTCGATCGCGGCGTGCTCGGTGTCAGAGATGGCGTTCAGCGCATAGGGCGTGGCCAGCTCGAGCAGCTCGAATTCGGTCGGCCCGGTCATGACGCACCCAGGCAGTTGCGGAGTCCGCGCAGCGCATCACGCATCCGCGATTTGATCGTCGACAGATTGGCCGACAATCGCTGTGACACTTCGGCGTAGGTCAACCCGCCGTAGTAGGCCAGGTCGATGCACTGCCGCTGCACGTCAGTCAGCCCATCGAGGCAGGCTGCCACCCGGCGGCGCTCATCAGCGGCGATCGCCGAATCGGCGACGAGGTCAACGGCTCGGTCGACGGTGGCTGCGCCGTACCGCGACTCCCGCTGACCGGCGGCTTGCTCGGCTCGCACCCGATCGACGGCGCGCCGGTGCGCGATGGTCATCAGCCAGGACAGCGCCGAGCCCCTGGCCGAGTCGTAGGCTTCGGCAGTCCGCCACACCTCGAGGTAGATCTCCTGGGTGGTCTCCTCGCTGTAGCCGGAGTCCCGCAGCACGCGCGTCACCAGACCGTATACCCGTGAGCTGGTGTGGTCGTAGAGCGCGGCGAACGCATCGGCATCGCGACGCGCGACCCGGCGCAGCAATGCGTCCAGGTCGCTGCCGCGCCTTGGTTCGGTCATCGAGCGGTAGCCTATCGGCTCTGCGACGAGAGTCGTCATTTTCGCGCCGATCGGGGCGGGCGCGGGATGAAAAACGATGTCCGTTGCTGGTATTCGTCGAACCCGCGGCGGCCCCTCATGTACTTCTCGGTGAGCCGGGCGCCGGTGGCGTAGACCAGAAAATACGTCATCAGCGACGGGGAGAGGACCGTGGCCAGCGACCACCACCCGGTGATCGTGATCAGCCACAATCCCCACCAGACGCAGGCATCGCCGAAGTAGTTGGGATGACGCGTCCACGCCCACAGCCCACGGTCCATCACCACACCGCGATGGCTCGGGTCGGATTTGAAGACCCGCAGTTGGTGATCGCCGAGAGCCTCGAAGGCGACACCCGTCAGCCACACCAGAACACCGGCCAGCGTGACGGCCAGCCAGCGTCGCGGCGTGGCGCCGCTGACCGCCGAGAGCTGCAGCGGCAACGAGACGAACCAGGTTGCGACGCCCTGCACCAGAAACACCTTGCCCACCACCTGGCCTACGGTGGCGCCGCGCAGCAGGTCGGCATAGCGCGGATCCTCGCCCTTACCCGCCGATCTTCGGTAGATGTACCAGCTCAGCCGCAGACCCCAGATCGAGACCAGGGCCAGCAACAGCCAGCGGCGGAAGGCGTCGCCGTCGCCGAGGATCGCGGCGACCAGCGCGATGGCGATGAACCCCAGCCCCCATGCGACGTCGACGACGTTGTAACGGCCGATGCGGCGCGCGATGACGAAGGTGACCCCGTGGACCGCGAGCAGCGCCGCAACTGATGCGCCCGAGACGGTCGCGAAGTTGACGATCATGGGTTGGCCTCACTGACGAACGACCATTGGTACACGTTAAGGTAGCCCGATCGGAATCCCGCCTCGGCGTATGCCAGGTAGAACTCCCACATTCGTGCGAACACTTCGTCGAAGCCGATGTGTGCCAAAGTTTTTCGGCGTTGCAAGAACCGCTCCCGCCAGAGCCGCAGCGTTTCTGCGTAGTCCTGGCCCAGCGAGAGCATGTCGACAGAGCGTAAACCGGTCTGGCGCTCGGTGATCTCGCGAATTGCCCTCGCAGATGGGATCAGCCCGCCGGGGAAGATGTACTTCTGGATCCAGGTGTGTGTGTAGCGGGTTGCCAGCATTCGGTCGTGCGGCATGGTGATGGCCTGGATCACCAGCCTCCCGTTCGGCGTCAGCAGCCGCTCGAGGCTGCGGAAATAGTCCGGCCAGGCGTGGAATCCGATCGCTTGGATCATCTCGACCGAGATGACCGCGTCGTAGTTACCGCCGACGTCGAGGTAGTCCCGCAGGTCTATGTGAACGCGGTCGGACAGTCCGGCGGCGGCGACCCGTTGGCGGGCCAGCCAGCGCTGCTTCTCCGACATCGTGACGGAACGCACCTGGGCTCCCCGGGCGGCGGCGCGGATGCACAGCTCGCCCCACCCGGTGCCGATTTCGAGGAGGCGGGTGCCGGGGCCGACCCCGGCCGCGTCCAGCAACCGGTCGATCTTGCGCCGCTGCGCGCCCGCGAGATCGGGCCACGACGCCGGCAGGGTGTCGAACATCGCACCCGAGTACGTCATTGTCTCGTCGAGGAACTCGCCGAACAGATCGCTCGATACTTCATAGTGCTCGGCGACATTGCGGCGCACTTGTTCCCGGCTCGGCCTTGACGGACCCGGTTGAGAGGCAAGGACGATGGGTCGAAGCCAGCGCAGCGCGGACGGCACCAGGTTGTCCACGTCGGTCGCCAGCACGGTCAGCAGTTCGGTGAGGGAATCCGATTCCCACTCACCGGCCATGTAGGACTCGCCGAAACCGATCAGACCGTGTCGTCCGATCCGGCGGGCCAGCCGCTCTGGCTGGTGGATCACCAGTGTTGGCGACGCCGCATCGCCCGCGCCGACCACCGCGCCGTCGGGATAGCCGAGTCGCAGTGGCAGGCGGTTCGCGGCGCGGTGCAACAACCGCTTGCCGATCACCGCCGTTGCGCTCGTAAGGAGGCCGGCGGGCACGTTGGCGATGGCGGGCCAGCGCTGTGGATCTGTTGCCGGTGAGCGTGTTTCGCTGCCAGCAGTTGGTGGTACCACCGGGACCCGGCGCGACCACAACGCGATCTCGCGGATGCGGATGCGCAACGCCACCAAGACCGGCGCCAGCGGCGCGAGGATCTGCATCCGCGCGACGTGTCCTACAGTCGCCGGCCGCCGAGTGCCGCGCAATTTCGCGACGAACGGCGGCTGCCCGGCACCGTGCAGCGACACCACCACGTCGAGCTGACGGTCGGGACGCGGCGCCAGCGCCTGGTGTTGCCCCACCACCGGGTTGACCGCAGACGCGTGGAACTGCTTGTTGACCAGCACCGGCGCGCTCGCCGGGGGCAGCAGGTAAGCATCGCGTTGTCCGTAGATGTTGTGTACCTCGACGATCACGCGGCGCAGCTCACCGTCTCGATCGTGGCACCAGAAGACGCTGATCGGGTTGAGGGCATAACCCGGCACCCGTGCCTGCAGCAGCGCGGTGACCCGGCCTTCGGGCAGTGCGGCGTCGTGTTCGGCCAGATAGGCGTCCACCCGGTCCCGTAGGGACTGGCCGGGACGGCCCGCCAAGTGGTCCCGCGCGTGAAACCGTGCGAACGGTCGCAGCCACCATGGCAGTGATGGCAGGGCGTCGAGGTCGAGATACCAGCTGTAGTTGCGGCATTCGAAGGAATGGCGCACGGTCGCCTGCCGGCTGTGGGTGATCGTGGTGCGGTAGATGGCCGGGGTCACCCCGATCGACCGTTCCGCTGCCTGATGCACATCAGGTATTCGGAGCAGACGACGCCGCGGACGACGGTGGCCGACCTCACCTTTCGTCTTTGCTCATGTCGAACAGCCATCCACGCCGCTGATCGCTCCGAATACCGAGTGTCCAGCCCGTAAGCGGCGGCGATCGTCGCTTAGACAAAGGAGTTCAAGCGGTATGAACATTCAGAGGCAGTCCGTCGCGATTGGTCTTGCGGCGATCGCAGCCGTGGGTTTTTCGGCGTGTTCGAGCAACAAGTCCCAACCCGAGCAGCAGACCAGCGCGAGTCCGGCCACCAGCGTGGCAGCGCCGGCAATGACCAGTCCAATGAATCATGCGGCCGATCTGGTCGGCGCCGGATGTGCCGACTACGCGGCGCTACACCCGAGTGGTCCGGCTTCGGTGAACGGAATGGCACAGGATCCGGTCGCGACGGCCGCGTCCAACAACCCGCTGCTGTCGACCTTGACCGCCGCGCTTTCCGGCAAGCTGAACCCCAACGTCAACCTGGTCGACACCCTCAATAATGGCCAGTACACGGTGTTCGCACCGACCAACGCCGCGTTCGACAAGCTGCCGGCCGCCACGCTCGATGAGCTGAAGACCAACTCCGACATGCTCAAGAGCATCCTGACTTTCCATGTCGTGCAAGGACAGGAGAGCCCAGCCAAGGTCGACGGCACTCACAAGACGCTGCAGGGCGCCGACCTGAACGTGACCGGCCAGGGAAACGACCTCAAGGTCAACAACGCCGGGCTGGTGTGCGGAGGGGTGCACACCGCCAACGCGACGGTGTACATGATCGACACTGTGCTGACACCGCCCAGCTAGTAGCGGTCTACGCCGTCGAAAAGACAAGGCAGCCCGGTCCGCCGGGCTGCCTTGTCGCATGTAAGGGTTGGCCTGCGGCACCAGTCCAAGAAGGGTGTGGTAGCGAATAGTCACTATGTTGTCTTTAGCGCTGATCGGTCTGGTCGGAGGCCTCATCACCGGCATCTCGCCGTGCATACTCCCGGTGCTGCCGGTGATCTTCTTCTCTGGCACACAGAGCACCACCGACAGTTCGGTCGCGGTGAAGTCAAAACGTGAAGTCTCGCGACCCTATCGGGTGATCGGCGGCCTCGTTTTGAGCTTCAGCCTGGTCACGCTCCTCGGGTCGGCCTTGCTGTCCTTACTGCATCTGCCGCAGGACGCCATCCGTTGGGTCGCGCTGGTCGCGTTGGTGGCGATCGGTCTCGGCTTGATCTTCCCGGGCTTCGAGCAGCTGCTGGAGCGGCCGTTCGCGCGCATCCCGCAAAAGCGAATCGCGAACGTTGGCAATGGGTTCGGGATGGGCCTGGCGCTCGGCGTTCTCTATGTTCCGTGCGCGGGCCCGGTACTGGCCGCGATTGTGGTCGCCGGCGCCACCGCGAACATCGGTCTACCCGTCGTCGTGCTCACGTTGGCGTTCGCGGTGGGGACGGCGGTGCCGCTGTTGTTCTTCGCACTGGCCGGCCAGCGAGTTGCCGAGCGGGTCAGCGCTTTTCGGCGTCGCCAGCGTCAGATCCGCATCACCGCAGGGGTGGTGACGATCCTGCTGGCGGTGGCGCTGGTGTTCAACGCGCCGGCGGCACTGCAGCGGGCCATTCCGGATTACACCAGCGCGTTGGAGAACAAACTGGGCGGTAGCCAACAGGTTCAGCAAAAGCTCAATCTCGGCGGCATCGTCAATGCCCAGAACAAGGACCTGTCAAAGTGCACGAACGGCTCGCCGCAGCCGCAGAACTGCGGCTCGGCGCCCGACCTCAAGGGCATCACCGGATGGCTGAACACTCCGGGTGACAAACCGATTGACCTGCACGCGTTGCGGGGCAAGGTGGTGCTCATCGACTTCTGGGCGTACTCCTGCATCAACTGCCAGCGCGCCATCCCGCACGTTGAAGGTTGGTACAAGGCCTACCACGACCTCGGATTCGACGTAATCGGCGTGCACACCCCCGAGTATGCGTTCGAAAAGGTCACCGCAAACGTCGTCAAGGGTGCCGCCGACGTGGGCATCACCTATCCGATCGCCCTGGACAACGGCTACTCGACCTGGACGAACTATCGCAATATGTACTGGCCCGCCGAGTATCTGATCGACGCCCAAGGCACTGTGCGGCACGTCAAGTTCGGCGAAGGCGACTACAACGACACCGAGAAGCTGATCCGCCAGCTGATCACCAACGCCCGACCGGGGATAACGCTGCCCTCGCCGGTGGACGCGCCCGACACCACCCCGAACGCCAGCCTGACGCCCGAGACGTATTTCAGTGTGGGCAAGGTGGTCAACTACGCCGGAGGGGGAAGCTATGACGAGGGAAAGGCGAACTTCACCTTCCCCGCGTCACTGCCGGACGACTCCTTCGCACTGCAGGGGCCGTGGGCGCTCGATTACGAGGGCGCGACGGCCGGCAGCAACGCCTCGAGTATCGAGCTCAATTACCACGCGAAGAACGTTTACATCGTCGTCGGCGGAACCGGGACGCTCACTGTGACGCGCGACGGTAAAGCGACAACGCTGCCGGTCAGCGGTCCGCCGACGTCGCATCAGATCGTCGCGGACAAAGACGGGTCACGCAGCTCACTCATTGTGCGTCCCACCCAAGGGCTGCAGGTTTTTTCCTTCACCTACGGCTGATCGCAAACCCGAAGACGCTGACGCCAATCCAGAACGCGCACGGCTCCGAACTAACTGTGTCAAATGTGAAGCAGACGGCGTGACCACCATCGTCGTCGCCAATCAAGGAGTCCAAACGCGATGAACGCGATACCAAATAAACAATCGAAGGCGATCCCGGCAATTGGTCTGGCGGCGGCAGCCATCGTGGGCCTTGCCGTGGCTACCTGTGCACCCGCGGGGGCCGCGCCAAATCTGATCGGCGCCGGATGCGCAGACTATGCGGCCATGCACCCCAACGGTCCCGCCTCGGTATCCGGGATGTCGCAGGACCCAGTGGCGGTGGCGGCGTCGAACAATCCTGAGCTCACAACCCTGACCGCCGCGGTATCTGGCCAGCTCAACCCGCAGGTGAATCTGGTCGACACCCTCAACAGCGGTCAGTTCACGGTGTTTGCGCCGACCGACGCCGCATTCAACAAGCTGCCGGCGTCCACCATCAACGAGCTCAAGACCAATTCGGACTTGTTGAAGAGCATCCTGACGTACCACGTCGTCCCCGGACAGTTGAATCCCAACCAGGTCGACGGTTCACACAACACCGTCCAGGGTGCGCCGGTCAACGTGACCGGTTCGGGCAATGGCCTCAAGGTCAACAACGCCGGGTTGGTCTGCGGCGGCGTGCCCACCGCCAACGCGCAGGTGTACATGGTCGACACGGTGCTGATGCCTCCCGCTCAGTGAGGTTGGCCGACAACGTTTCATCCGGCGTCGCGCCCGGCATTCCCGGTCCGCGTGGGAATGCCGGGGCGATGACCCGCGAGATCAGTACGACCAGGCGTTGGTCGATGCTGATCGTGTCGACGACAACGACGTTGTGCGCCACCGTCTTCATCAACGGCGTCGTCTTCCTGATCCCCGCGTTGAAAGCCGAGCGCCATATGGGCTTGGCGGAAGGCGCCCTGTGGTCTGCCATGCCGAGCCTCGGCATGGCAGCCACGCTGCTCGCCTGGGGATATCTGCTCGACCGAATCGGTGAGCGGATCGTGCTGACCGTGGGCTTGGCGCTGACCGCCGCGGCGGCATTCGCCGCGGCCTCCGTCAACTCCATGCTGGCCGCGGGCGTCCTGCTGCTGCTCGGTGGCATGGCCGCCGCCAGCAGCATCACCGCCAGCGGCCGGCTCGTCACCGGCTGGTTCCCCCCGGAGCAGCGTGGCGTGGCGATGGGTATCCGCCAGACCGCGCAGCCGTTGGGAATCGCGTTGGCCGCCTTGGTGATGCCGGAGCTGGCCAAGCGCAACTTCTCGCTGGCACTGTTGTTTCCCGCGGTGCTGTGCGCGGTGGCTGCGGCGGCCAGCGCTGTGGGCGTGCTCGACCCGCCGCGCTCGACGCGACAGGCGGCCGATGATCGGGAACTGGCTAACCCATACCGGGGGCCGGGAGTGTTGTGGCGAATTCACGTGGCTTCAGCACTGCTCGTGGTGCCGCAGAACGTGGTCTTGACGTTCATGCTGGTCTGGTTGATCGGCGTGCACGGCTGGTCGACCGCATCAGCCGGTGGGCTGCTGGCAGTGTCGCAACTGCTCGGGGCATTAGCCCGCACCGCGGCCGGCCGATGGTCGGACCGCGTCGGTTCGCGGATGCGACCGATCCGGGTCATCGCAGTCGCCACCACTGTGGTCATGGTGTTACTGGCCCTCACCGATCACCTGGGTTGGTCCGTTGCCGTGGCGGCCATGCTCGCTGCGGGAGCGATCACGGGCGACAACGGGTTGCCGTTCATCGCGATCCCCGAGTACGCCGGGCCGTTCTGGAGCGGACGCGCGCTGGGTGCCCAGCACACCGCCGAGAGGCTGGTGTTCGCTGCCGCGCCGCCGCTGTTCGGTGCACTGATCACCGCCGTCGGCTACCCGCTGACGTTCGCGGTGTGCGGCCTCTTCCCGCTGGCCGCGCTGCCGTTCGTACCGGTGGGCACCCGCGCGCGCTGACCGGTGCCACGGGGCAGTGCGGCCACCATGCGTCACGGCGTGATGACGTGCGATGGGTCGGGCCGTAGTTCCGGTGGGGCCTGGCTGTAGTCGCCGAACGGCCCGTCGCGCCGCTCGACGGCGGCCCGGACACCGTCGGTCGCGGCGGTCTGGATGAAGTCGAGCGCTTCAGGGGTGTTGCGCATCAGGCCGTCGAGGATGCCGCCCAGCATCTGGGTCGAGGCCAGGCCCATGTTCTCGTAGGCCTGATTGACGATCAACTTCTGAGCTCGCAACTGCGACAATGGGATTCGTGACAGCTCTGCGGCAATCTCGGCGACCCGGGCCTCCAGCCGCTCGAAGGGGACCGCCTCATTGATCAACTCGACCTCGGCGGCCTGCACGCCGGTCAGCGGCCGGCCGGTCAACGAGTGCCACTTGACCTTGGCGAGGCTGAGCCGGTACAGCCACATCCCGGTGAGATAGGCACCCCACATGCGGCTGTACGGGGTGCCGATGACGGCGTCGTTGCTGGCGATGACGATGTCGGCGCATAGTGCGTAATCGCTGGCCCCGCCCACACACCAGCCGTGAACTTGCGCGATCACCGGTTTGGAGGCCCGCCAGATCGCCATGAACTTCTGGGTCGGACCGGTCTCGCGCGCGGTGACCATGGCGAAATCCTTGCCCGGATCCCAGCGTCCCCCGGTGTTCATCGCATCGCCCCAGCGCCGGAAGCCCTCGCCGAAGTCGTAGCCGCCGGAGAACGCCCGGCCGGCACCCCGCAGCACGATGACCTTGATGGCCGGGTCACGCTCGGCCAGGCCGACGGCGGCTTCGATTTCGTCGGGCATCGGCGGGACGATGGTGTTGAGCTGGTCGGGGCGGTTCAACGTGATCGTCGCGACGGACCCGGTCGTCGTGTACAGCAGTGTCTCGAAATCGGTTGTCAGCATGGCCCAAGCGAAGTCGCTTGGCGACGTCGTGTCCAGCCGTCAGCCGCTGTAGCGGTCGCGAAGGCGAGACAGCGTGCTTTCGATGCCCGCGGCGTTGCGCTTCGCGAAACCCGTCAACGCGTAAAACCTGAGCCAGTGAGTGAGCGGCGCAGCGTCGCGGTAGTCGAACGTTTCGGTGACCTGGGTCTTGGTGGGCGTCACCGCGGCGAACTTCCATCGCCAGCGGTGCCCAAGGGGATGGGACCACTCGATGAGTTGATCGGGCTCAAACGCGGTCACTGTGCTGGTAATGCGATACGGCAGCCCATACATCGCCATCTTTGTGGAAAACCGCGCACCGGGGCTAAGACGCTCGGGCCCGCGGATGTTGTCCCGGACCGTGCCCGATCCGTCGAGTTCGTGGTGGCGGCGTGGATCGGCGACGATCGCAAACAACTCGCCAGCCGGGGCGTTCACCTCGACCGAGCGGCTGATCTGCTTGGGTCCGGCGTCGACGTTGGTTACCGCCATGGCTCTGCCCTCCTTTGCGCGAACCTCTGTCGTGCGCACAACGTGTGACATTAGTCCTCGGCGTGCCATTCGTGATCCCATCGCTCGAGCCGCGCCTGCAGTTGGAAAATGCCCACCGCGGCCAGCGATTTCGTCGGACATGGGCGGGACGATGGTATTGAGCTGCTCCGGGCGGTTCAACGTGATGGTGGCGACCGCCTCGGTCGTCGTGTAGAGCAGTGTCTCGAATTCGGTTGTCGGCATGACCCAACGGGTAGGGGTGCGTCGAGCTGCGGTCGGGCGCGCCTTGTGGCGCCGGGATCCCCAAGCGATATCGCCATTAATCGTCAGCGTGCCGTCGCTGATCCCATCGCTCAAGTCGTGCCTGTAACTCGAGGAGGCCAAGCCCGGCGACCGGAGCGCCGATGAAAAGGCATGCCGCCAATAGTGGAGTCATCTCGACCTCCTCTGCTGCTCTCACTACCTGCCTACTGGACGATGCCGCCGAGCGGTCTCGCCCCTAAGCTGCCCCACGTATATTTCTTAGTTGAATTTAAGGTACGCCTCAGGTAGCGGTCAGGAAAGACAGCCGCGCGATTTCCTCCAGATGTTTCAAAAAAGTTATTGGCGCCGGCCGTGGCGAACGTGACGCTGGTGAGCATCCGTTCCAGTAGCCCACCGTGTAATTGCGCCGATGGTTGCCGCCGTTAGGAGGCGATTGCAGTAGCGAGACCTAACTAGTGTCCTGAGTCATTAATTCAGCGACAGCTGTTTGGATTCCCTCGGCGTCGACTGTGTAGCTTGTGAACGAATTCGAGTCCTTGGGTTCATGGAGTAGTTGCAACACTTCCTAGTCAGGAGTGTTGATGCGTCCTCTGCCGCTGCCGAGTACGACCCGCGCGTTTTGGGAGTTGATTGGTCAGGGGGTGGCCCCTTTAGATGCTGGGGTGGCCGTCGGCGTGTCGGCGGGCACGGGCCGGCGTTGGTTTGCTGATTCTGGTGGGGTGAAACCACGTCTTACCGATATTGGACCGCGACGGCGGCCGCGGTTGAGTTTTGAAGAACGCGAGGAGATCTCTGTGGGGGTGGCCGCCCAGGAATCGGTCCGCCACATTGCCCGCCGGCTCGGCCGGGCGCCGTCGACGATTTCGCGAGAAATCAAGCGCAACAGCCCACCCGGACGCAACCACTACCGGCCGCAGTACCGGTTCGGGGCACGGTGGCGAGGTGGGCCGTTGCGACGTCCTCGGTACCGCGCCAGCACCGCTCAAGCCCGCAGTCAGCGCCGTGCTTGCCGCCCGAAGCTGGGTAAGTTGGCAGGCCGCGAGCGGCTGCGGCGGGAGGTGCAGACTCGGTTGGACCAGCAGCACAGCCCGGAGCAGATCGCGGTGCGGTTGCGGCTGGACTTTCCCGACGATCCGGAGATGTGGGTGTCGCACGAGACGATCTATCAGTCGATCTACGTGCAGGGACGCGGCCAGTTGCGTCGTGAGCTGCACCGGTGCCTGCGCACCGGGCGGGCCTTGCGTCGACCTCAACGGCGGGTGGCAGAACGCCGAGGGCGCATCCCGGGCATGGTCAACATCAGTGAGCGACCTCCTGAGGTCGCCGACCGTGCGGTGCCCGGGCATTGGGAAGGCGATCTGATCGTCGGTGCTGAATCGAAATCCGCCATCGGGACCCTGGTCGAGCGCACCACGCGCTTCGTCATGCTGCTGCACCTACCCGACGACCACGGCGCCCTGGCGGTACAGAACGCCATCGTGGACAAGATGACCCAGTTACCCGAGCACTTGCGTCGCTCGTTGACCTGGGATCAGGGCACGGAAATGTCCAATCACCTCGCCATCGCCGAAGCCGCCGCACTCGACATCTACTTCTGCGACCCGCACTCCCCGTGGCAGCGCGGCAGCAATGAAAACACCAACGGACTGCTGCGCCAGTACTTTGCCAAAGGCACTGACCTCTCGGTGTTCCCGGCCGACTACCTCGACTTCGTCGCCACCAAACTCAACACCCGACCCCGCAAGACACTGGCCTGGAAAACACCAGCAGAAGCCCTCGACGAACTACTCTCACAACCGTTCAAACCACCCGGTGTTGCATCCACCGCCTGAATCCGCCGTCGCATCCTCGCGCATAACCCGCACAGTCGACGCGTCCTTGGACCAGGATCCAGAGCCGGTACAACTGCGAGCGAATTAATGATTCAGGACACTAGCCCGGTTCGGGCGGCAACATTTGAAACCCGGTCAGGATGGTTTCGGTGTCGCGCGCGTAGGTGCGGTTGTCGGGTTCGGTCGATTGGACCGTGACGGTCGCAACATAGGTGTTGGCGTTGAAGGCATTTGCCACCATGAGTGTCTTGATTTTGCGCGGCGGAATCCGACCCATACTCGGGGCGTCGTAGCTGACGATCTCGGCCGTGTCCCCGCACAGCGTTGTCTCGACGGTCTGCAGACCGGCCGCGCCGAGGCGATCGATCAGCGCCGCACGTTCCTGGTCGAAGATCGTTTTGTGGTCGGTGTTCCCGCCGGGCACCGATTCGAGGGTGACCACGGCGGTGGGCATGAAGTCGTCGGCCGCCAAGGCCTTGTTTCCCATCGTGAACCGGATGATCGCTGAATCGAGCATCGACGCGCGCTGCCATCCGGGCGGCTGCGGAATCCGCAACTGCGGCTCGCCCGCTGCTTGCGATGGGATCGAGGTCAGCGGCGCTGAAACCTGTTTGCACTGGCTGCCTTTGGCGTCGGCGGCGCCCGCGCCCAAGACTGCGCTACCGGTTACCGTCCGCGTGCAGCCCGGCGCCACCAGCAACGCCACGGCCGCGACCGTCGCACACAGCATGGACGGCAGTCGCATTGCACAACATCACACCGTGATTGTTCGCACTGTCAAGTACCCAGCATTCGCCACAGAAACGAAAAGCTCAGCGCCACCTTGAACGCGCTCTGTGCGTTGTCGGCCGCACCGGCGTGGCCGCCCTCGATGTTCTCGTAGTACCAGACCCGATGACCCGCGGCTTCCAGTGCCGCCGTCATCTTGCGGGCGTGTCCGGGATGCACCCGATCGTCACGGGTGGACGTGGTGATCAGCACCGGCGGATACTCGATGTCGGCCGAAATGTTCTGGTAGGGCGAGTATTCGGCGATGAACTCCCAGTCGGCCGGATCGTCGGGGTTACCGTACTCGGCGACCCAGGATGCGCCCGCCAGCAGCAGATGGAACCGGCGCATATCCAGCAACGGCACCTGGCACACCAGCGCGCCGAACAGCTTCGGGTACTTGGTCAGCATGATGCCCATCAGCAGCCCGCCGTTGCTGCCGCCCTGCGCGCCGAGCTGTGGCACCGTGGTGATGCCCCGGTCCACCAGATCGCTTGCCACCGCGGCGAAGTCTTCGGCGACCAGGTGACGTCCCGCGCGCATCGCCTGGGTGTGCCAGTTTGGGCCGTACTCGCCGCCACCACGGATGTTGGCGAGTACGTAAGTGCCGCCGCGCGCCAGCCACAGCCGGCCCAGCACGCCGTCGTAGCCGGGCGTACGGGCGACCTCGAACCCGCCGTAGCCGCCGAGCAGAGTTGGACCGGGCGCCGCCGCCTCGCCCGGGCTTACTACGAAATACGGGATGGAGGTGCCGTCCGTGGAGGTAGCGAAATATTGTGTGACGACGATGTTTTCGGAATCAAAGAAGGCAGGCGCGGACTTGATCTGTTCCAGAGGCCCGTCGACAGATCCGTGCAGCAACCGTGACGGCGTATCGAACCCACTGGAATCGAGAAAGATTTCATCGCCCTCGTCGTCGGCCGCGGCGATAACGGTGTTGGTGTTGGCCGGCACGTCGGTCACCGCGCGACGCTGCCAGCTGCCCGGCGTGACGATCTCGACGCGGCTGGCCACGTCGGCCAACGTGACGATGACGAGCCGGTCACGGGTCCACGAGTAGTGGTTCAGGCTGGTGTGCTCGTCGGGCTCGAACACCACCTGCAACTGTGCTGTGCCGGCGAGGAATTCGTCATAGTCAGCGGCCAGCAGCGAGCCTGCGGTGTAGCTCGCGCTGCCGGTGAGCCAGTCGGTGCGCAGCTCGATCAGCAGCCACTGCCGGTGCACCGACAGGGACGCGTCGGTGGGTGCGTCGATGTGGATCAGCTCGTCACCGCGCAGCTCGTACGCCTGGTCGTTGAAGAAGTCGATCGCCCGGCGCAGGAGGACGCGCTTGAAGCCGGGCGTGCGATCGACCCCCGCGGCCACGATGACGTCGCTGGGCGCGCCCTCGAACACCGTCTCGGCGTCATCGAGTGGTTGCCCCCGACGCCATCGTTTGATTACGCGCGGGTAGCCGGATTCGGTCAGCGAGTCAGCGCCGAAGTCGGTGCCGACCAGGAGAGTGTCGGGATCTACCCAGCTGTACCCGGATTTGGCCTCCGGCAGGGCGAACCCGTCCGCGACGAATTCACGTGTCGCCATGTCGAATTCGCGGAGGACAGCCGCGTCCGAGCCGCCTCGCGACAAGCCGACCAGGGCGCGGGTGCGCTCGGGTTCGATGACGTTGGCACCGGCCCACACCCAGTTCTCGTCGTCGACGCGGGCCAGTTCATCTAAGTCAATCAGCACGTCCCAGTCCGGGCTCTCGCTGCGATAGCTGTCCAGCGTGGTCCGCCGCCACAGTCCGCGTGGGTTGGTCGCATCGCGCCAGAAGTTGTACAGATAGTCGCCGCGGCGGCGTACGTACGGGATGCGGGCATCGGTGTCGAGCACCTCGAGCGCTTCGGCGCGCATCCGCTCGAAATCCTCGCCGGCGAACTGGGCGACCGTCGGCTCGTTGCGGGCGCGCACCCAGGCCAGCGGTTCCTCGCCGAGGATGTCCTCCAGCCACAAATACGGGTCGTTCGCCTCATCACCAGCCATGGGGCCATTGTGACTGCGGCGGTAGTGTGAGCTGTGTAACACCGCGCAGCGATGAAAAGGAGTAGCGAACATGACCGTCTTCGCACGTCCGGGTTCCGCTGGGGCGCTGATGTCGTATGAATCGCGGTACGGGAACTTCATCGGGGGCGAGTGGGTGGCGCCTTCGGCCGGCCGGTACTTCGAGAACTTGACGCCGGTCACCGGCCAGCCGTTCTGCGAGGTGGCGCGCTCCGATGCGGCCGACGTCGACAAGGCACTCGACGCTGCCCATGCGGCGGCAGCGGCGTGGGGCAAGACCGCCCCCGGCGAGCGGGCAGCGGTTTTGAACAAGATCGCCGACCGTATCGACGAGAACCGGGAGTCGCTGGCGCTGGCCGAAGTCTGGGACAACGGCAAACCGATCCGGGAGGCGCTGGCCGCCGACATCCCGCTGGCGGCCGACCATTTCCGGTATTTCGCGAGCGCCATCCGGGCCCAGGAAGGTTCGCTGTCGCAGATCGACGAAGACACCGTCGCCTATCACTTCCACGAGCCGCTGGGCGTTGTCGGGCAGATCATTCCGTGGAACTTCCCGATCCTGATGGCCACCTGGAAGCTGGCGCCGGCGCTGGCGGCCGGCAACGCGGCCGTGCTCAAGCCGGCCGAGCAGACCCCGGTATCGGTGCTGTACCTGATGTCGCTGATCGGCGATCTGCTGCCGCCCGGCGTGGTCAACGTCGTCAACGGGTTCGGCGCTGAAGCCGGTAAGCCGCTGGCGTCGAGCAACCGGATCGCCAAGATCGCGTTCACCGGGGAGACCACCACCGGGCGACTGATCATGCAGTACGCCTCGCAGAACCTGATCCCGGTCACCCTGGAACTGGGCGGCAAGAGCCCTAACATCTTCTTCTCCGACGTGATGGCCGCCCACGACGACTTCCAGGACAAGGCGCTGGAAGGTTTCACCATGTTCGCGCTCAACCAGGGCGAGGTCTGCACCTGCCCGTCGCGCAGCCTGGTGCAGGCCGACATCTACGACGAGTTCCTCGAACTGGCGGCCATCCGCACCAAAGCGGTCCGGCAGGGCGATCCGTTGGACACCGAGACGATGGTCGGCTCGCAGGCCTCCAACGACCAGCTGGAAAAGGTGTTGTCCTACATCGAGATCGGCAAAGATGAAGGCGCCAAGATCATCACCGGCGGGGAGCGCGCCGAGTTGGGCGGTGACCTCTCCGGTGGCTACTACGTGCAGCCCACCATTTTCGCCGGCGACAACAAGATGCGGATCTTCCAGGAGGAGATTTTCGGGCCGGTGGTCTCGGTCGCGTCGTTCAAGGACTACGACGACGCGATCTCGATCGCCAATGACACCCTCTACGGCCTGGGCGCGGGAGTGTGGAGCCGCGACGGGAATACCGCCTACCGGGCCGGCCGCGACATTCAGGCCGGCCGGGTGTGGGTCAACTGCTATCACGTCTACCCGGCGCACGCCGCGTTCGGCGGGTACAAGCAGTCCGGTATCGGACGGGAAAACCACAAGATGATGCTCGACCACTATCAGCAGACCAAGAACCTGTTGGTGTCGTATTCGCAGAAAGCACAAGGTTTCTTCTGATTAAGGGTCTCCCGATGACCACGCGGCTGGTGATCACCGCCGATGCCGCCAAGCTGCTCGGCCAATTGCAAGACCAGCACGGCCCGTTGATGTTTCATCAGTCCGGCGGCTGCTGCGATGGGTCCTCGCCGATGTGCTACCCGGACGGGGACTTCATCGTCGGCGATCGCGACGTGCTGCTCGGTGTGCTCGACACCGGAGCAGACGGGGTGCCGGTGTGGATCTCGGGGCCGCAATTCCAGGCGTGGAAGCACACCCAGCTCGTCATCGACGTGGTGCCCGGCCGCGGTAGCGGGTTCAGCCTGGAAGCACCCGAGGGGATGCGGTTTTTGTCCCGCGGACGCGCGTTCAGCGACGATGAGAATACCGCGCTGGCGGCTGCGCCGGTGATTACCGGTGCCGACTATGAACGCGGCGAGCGCCCGCTGGAGCGCGCGCCGGTGGTTGCCGCCGCCGTCGACGCCTGCCCGGTACCAGCCCGGTACCAGCAGGGCGCGCCGCGCAGGTAAAGCCGTAGCAGCCAACGGCGGCAGTATCGTTTTAGACGTGATTCCGCTGCCACGCCCTTGGCTGCTGACCAGCGCGATACTGCTCGGCGTCGCAGTCGGGCTGCTGGGCGGAACGGCCGCGCTGACCGTGGATCACGCTCGCATGCGCCCCGATGTCGCGATCGCGTTGGTCGTCGGATTCCCCAGCGTCGTCGGGCTGCTGGTGATCCTGCTGGCCCGGCGCCGGTGGCTGACGGCGCTGGGCGCGTTCATCCTGGCGTTGGCACCCGGGTGGTTCGGTGTGCTCGCGGTGATCGAGGTGGTGACCCGTGGCTGACCAGGAACGCCTGGACACCGAATCGATGCCGCTGACCGAGCCCTACCTATCGACCTTCGACACCGGCATCCACCCCAAAGCGGAACCCGAGCTCATCGAGCCGGAGCCGCCTGCCCGGCGACGCCGGTGGTGGCGTCGGCGATCGGACCCGACGCCCACGGAGGCGCCGGCAGCGGTTCCAGTGACCGACGACGAGCCTGCGGTCCACCGGTACTACTTCGTGAAGTGGTGGCAGTTCATCCTGGTGCTGCTCGCGGTCTGGATTCCTGCGGGCGGGATCGGTGCCGGCCTGTTCTATTGGTGGAGCCACGACAACTCCAGACACAAGACCGCGGTGGTCTTCGTCATCCTGGTCTTCGTCGTCGTGTCCGCGGTCGCCGGATTGATATTGGCGATGGTGCCCGCCCGACCACTGGTGTCGGCTCTGGCCATCGCGATGATCTCGGCGGTGTTCGCCGCCGTTGTCGGTGCCGCTCCGGTCTACGGCAAGTTCTACTGCGAGCACAGCCAGCGCCACTGCCTGGTGGGCGTCCTGCCGTACTGAGCAGCCGCACTACGGCTGTGCAAGGCTGGCGGGGTGAGCGACACCTCGGCCGCCGTGCCGCCGGCTGATCGCAACCTCGTCTCAATCGCCACCGTGATCGACGACCCCGCGCGATCGGCGATGCTCGCGGCCCTGGCCGGCGGACGTGCGCTACCGGCCGGGGAATTGGCCCGGCGAGCCGGCGTGCGGCCGGCCGCCGCCTCGGTGCACCTGCGCCGACTGACCGAGGCCGGCTTGATCCGCGTCCGGGTTCAAGGCCGGCATCGATACCACGAGATCGTCAACCCGGAGGTGGCCACGGTGCTGGAGGCCATCGCGCAGATAGCGCCGCCGGCACCGGTGCGCTCGCTGCGCCAACAGCAGGCAGCCTGCGCGCTGTCCGACGCCCGCACGTGTTACGACCACCTGGCCGGATGCCGAGGGGTGGAAATGCGCGACCAGCTGCTGGCCGTCGGGGCCATCCGCCGCCTCGACGACCGGGACCACGAGCTCACCGACCGCGGGCAAGGCCTGGTCGAGTGGCTGGGCATCGACCTGGCGGCACTGCGGGCGAGTCGACGAGTTTTCGCCCGCCCGCTCCTGCGTCGACTGGACCGATCGCCGCGTCCATCTCGCCGGAGCGCTTCCGGCCGCCATTACCAGCGTGTTCCTTGCCCGCGGCTGGCTCACCCGTGGGTCGGGTCGCAGCCTGCGCGTCGCCGAGGGCTTCGATGACAACGTAAAAAAGTGGCTGGCCGCTGGGTAGCCGCGGTGCACCACTGCGTTGCCTGGTGGGAGTCACGGCCCACTAGTCTGGGCACGTGACTTCCCACTATGACGTTGTCGTGCTCGGAGCCGGACCCGGCGGATACGTAGCGGCTATCCGCGCCGCGCAGCTGGGGCTGGATACCGCCGTCGTCGAACCGAAATACTGGGGCGGAGTCTGCCTCAACGTCGGCTGCATCCCGTCCAAGGCGTTACTGCGCAATGCCGAGCTGGCGCACATCTTCAACAAGGAAGCCAAGACCTTTGGCATTAACGGCGAGGTGACCTTCGACTTCGGCGTCGCTTTCGACCGAAGCCGCAAGGTGGCCGAGGGCCGGGTCGCCGGCGTGCACTTCTTGATGAAGAAGAACAAGATCACCGAAATCCATGGCTACGGCAGGTTCACCGACGCGCACACGCTCTCCGTCGAGCTCAACGACGGCGGAACGGACACCGTCACTTTCGACAACGTCATCATCGCCACCGGCAGCAGCACCCGGCTGGTCCCCGGTACCGCGCTGTCGGACAATGTGGTCACCTACGAGGAACTGATCCTGTCCCGAGAGCTGCCCGAATCGATCATCATCGCCGGCGCCGGGGCCATCGGCATCGAGTTCGGTTACGTGCTGAAGAACTACGGCGTCGACGTGACCATCGTCGAGTTCTTGCCGCGGGCGCTGCCCAACGAAGACGCTGACGTCTCAAAGGAAATCGAGAAGCAGTTCAAGAAGCTCGGCGTCAAGATTCTCACCGGCACCAAAGTCGACTCGATCGCCGACGACGGTTCCGTTGTGACGGTGACCGTCAGCAAGGACGGCAAAACCGAGGAGCTCAAGGCCCAGGAAGTGTTGCAGGCCATCGGTTTTGCGCCCAACGTCGAAGGCTATGGCCTGGAGGCGGCCGGGGTCGCGCTGACCGACCGCAAGGCCATCGGGATCACCGACTACATGCGCACCAACGTCGACCACATCTACGCTATCGGCGATGTGACCGGGTTGCTGCAGCTGGCGCACGTCGCCGAGGCTCAGGGTGTGGTGGCAGCCGAAACCATCGCCGGCGCTGAGACTTTGGCCCTCGGCGACTACCGAATGTTGCCGCGTGCGACATTTTGCCAGCCGAACGTTGCGAGCTTCGGGCTCACCGAGCAGCAGGCCCGCGACGAGGGGTACGACGTGGTGGCGGCCAAATTCCCGTTTACCGCCAACGCCAAGGCGCACGGGGTGGGCGACCCGAGTGGCTTCGTCAAGCTCGTCGCCGACGCCAAGAACGGTGAACTGCTGGGCGGGCACCTCGTCGGCCACGACGTCTCCGAGTTGCTGCCCGAGCTGACTCTGGCGCAGAAGTGGGATCTGACCGCAAATGAGCTGGCGCGCAACGTCCATACCCACCCGACCATGTCGGAGGCGCTGCAAGAATGCTTCCACGGTCTGACCGGGCACATGATCAACTTCTGATGCACCGGCGCATGTGCGCGGTGGCCGCCGTAATCCTGGTCGGGTGTCAATCGCAAGCACCCGATCCTGCGAGGCTGAACCACCGGCCGCAGGCGCCAAGCATGGTGAAGCTGGCCCCTCCGCCGCCGCAGCCGGATCTCAGCGGCTACGCCGAGGTGTCGGTCGACGACTACCTGGTCACCGAGCAATCCACGAAGTACGTGTCCTTTCGAACACCGGACGGGCTGACCTGCAGGATCGGGGGGATGGTCGGCTGCGATGGCGCGCTGCGAGGCACTCCGGCGCCCGCCAACGAGGTCGAGCTGTTCGGCCACCCGCAAGTGGCTGTCGATGTCGAGCCCGACGGTTTCCGTCGGACTTCCAAGCCCCAGTTCACAGCCCCCGCCGGTAGTCCTCCGAAGACGTTGCCGGTGGGACACACGATCGTCTACGACGATTTCCAATGTGCAGCCAACGCCGGCGCGGTCACCGTGTGTACCCGTGGCTCGCCGCCGGCGAGTTGGTTCGTATTGTCTCCGGGGCGCAGCGGAATCGGTCCTCGCAGTTCGCGCCTGCCGGCCAGGTTTCCCGATCCGCACGACTTCGTCATCGACGACCACAGCTACGGCATCGGGTCCGGACGTGCGAGCATGTTCCCCCACTTCACCGTCGCATCTGGATTGACTTGCACGATCGAGATATTCAGCGGCGGCGCATTCGGTTGCGATGGACCGTTGCCCGGCGCGCCCCAAGACGAAAACGAGATCTACGTGGACCTCTCCGGTCGTCAGGTCGGCATGCGCAAGGCCGAATCCCCGAGGTTCACGACTCCGAACTCGCCCGGGATCATCCGGCGGTTGCCCGCCCAGCACCGGCTCGACTACACCTACGAGACGTACACCACCTGTGTGGCCACCGCCGACGGGGGAGTGGCGTGCATTGCCGACAAGGCGGGTCACTTGCAGGGCTTTGTGGTCTCAGCACATTCGGCCTGGACATTCGGCGGCTGACGGTCGAACGGCGCGGGCTACCATGGCGGCGTGGCCAAATCTAAAGTGGTGCGAGCCGAATCGATTTGGGCCGCGATTGGCGGTGCGCTGACCGGTTACGTTGCGTGGCTGGTGGCGATCTCGATCGGAGATGCCCTCACCACGGTGAGCCTGTGGGGTCTGGTGGTGTTGATCGTCTCGGTGGCGTCGGCAATCGCCGCGGTGCTGTGGGGACAACGCCTGCGGCGACGGCAAAACGTCACGCTGGCGTCGTTCGCCTTCGCGTTGCCGGTTCTTCCCGTTCTTTTGTCACTGGCCGTGTTGGTCCGTATGTACCTGTGACCGTCCGCTACCCGGGTGGTCGAGCGGAATCTCCAGCGCCGACATGGTTGCGGCCAGGCAGTCGTATTGCCCTGCCAGCATGCAGAATTCGATGAGTTGACGCCGATCGAGATGGTGGGACAGCTGCTGCCACACCTCGGCGCTGAGCGAGCGGTTGAGGATGAACTCATCGGTGGCGCGCAACAGCGCTCGTTGCCGGTCGGTCAGCCTGCCGGAGTCTCCCGGCGTGTTGGGCCAGGCGAAGATCAGCTCCTGCGTCTGATCGTCGAGCCCGCGACGGCGACCCATCCAGCGGTGATGCTGCAGCTCGTACTCGGACCCGCGCAGATGAGCGACCCGCAGGATCACCAACTCGGTGTCGATCCGCGGCAACCGGCCCCGCAGCAATAAGGCGGAATAGGGCATCATCGCCAAGAACAGCCGCTTGTGCTGACCCAGCGTGGCGAACAGGTGCATCTTTGGTGCGCGAACAGTGCGAGCGGCCGACTTCGCCAAGATCCAGTTGATCAGCCCCAGGTCGCGAAAGCCTCCCGCCGGGATACGACCGACCTTATTGGTCTCGTCGTCCGCTCCGGTCACTAGCGCCGCTCCTCGATCCCGGCTGCGCCGGCATCATCGTCGACGGCGTGCGTCATGCTTGCTTCACCAAGTAAGGCGAGACCGTGCTGCGGTGCTCGTCGAGGTCGAGTGCCCGGCCCAACGCGGGGAACGCCCGCTGGGGACAGTTGTCGCGTTCGCAGACCCGGCAGCCCGCGCCGATCGGTGTGGCGATGTTGCCGGACAAGTCGAGTCCTTCCGAGTAGACGAGCCGGTGGGCGTGCCGGAGTTCGCAGCCCAGCCCGATCGCGAAGGTCTTACCGGGCTGACCATACCGCGATGCCCGCCGCTCGACGGTGCGGGCCACCCACATGTAGTTACGCCCGTCGGGCATCTGGGCGATCTGCACCAGAATCTTGCCCGGGTTGGCGAAAGTCTCGTAGACGTTCCAGAGCGGGCAGGTGCCGCCGCTGGAGGAGAAATGAAAACCGGTGGCGGACTGACGTTTTGACATGTTTCCGGCGCGGTCGACGCGGATGAATGAGAACGGCACGCCGCGCATCGACGGTCGCTGCAGGGTCGACAGCCGGTGGCAGATGGTCTCGTAGCTCACCGAGTAGAACGCCGAGAGCCGCTCGACGTCGTAGCGGAAATTCTCCGCGATGTCGTGGAACTGCCGGTAGGGCAGCACGGCCGCCGCGGCGAAGTAGTTGGCCAGCCCGAGCCGGGCCAGGGTGCGCGATTCGTCGCTGGTGAACTTGCCGTCGGTGACCATGCTGTCGATGAGGTCGCCGAACTCCAGATACGCCAGCTCGGCGGCCAGCTTGAACACCTGCTGGCCCGACGAGAGGTGGTTGCTGATCTCGAGCGTCTTGGTCGCGGGGTCGTAGTGATGCAGCACGGTGTCGCCGAGGTCGATGCGTTTGTTGATGTGGATGCCGTGCACCTCGGTAAGCCGATGGGACAGCTCTGCGGCCAGATCGCCGCGGTGCCACCGCATCCGGGTGGTCAAATCCTCTGCGGCGGTGTCCAATTCGTGCAAATAGTTTTGGCGCTGATAGAAGTAGTCGCGCACTTCTTCGTGGGGCATCGTGATCGAGCCGCTGCCGCTGCCGTCGGAGTACCGCTCTTCGGTGGCAGCGGCCAGCTGTGCGGTGGTGATCCGGTAGCGGCGATGCAAGTTCACCATCGCGCGGGCAAACCCCGGGTGCCCGTTGACGATCTCGGCGACCTCGGTCAGGTCCACCTCGAGGTCCAGATCGCGGTCCATGGCCACCTCGCGCAGTTCGGCGACCAGCCGGGTGTCGTCTTGCGAGGCGAAGAACGTCGCATCGACCCCGAAGACTTCGGTGATCCGCAGCAGCACGGCCACGGTCAGGGGCCGCACGTCGTGCTCGATCTGGTTGAGATAGCTCGGTGAGATGTCCAGCATCTGGGCCAGCGCGGCCTGGCTGAATCCGCGCTCGCTGCGTAGCTGACGAACCCGCGAGCCGACGAACGTTTTGGACACCTGGCCAGCCTACCTGCGTTGCTAAGACACGATTAGCAGAGTTGGCACAACGCTGATGGATTGGCGCCGCAGCGAGGACGTTTGGCATGATTCTGCCTTGGGGGCAGCTAGCTAGTCCGTCTAGCAACGCGACGGATCGGGGCGGCATGGGCAGCGGGAGTGAAGCGGTGAGTCTGGACAAAGTAATGATGCCGGTGCCGGACGGCCATCCCGACGTTTTCGACCGGGAATGGCCGTTGCGCGTCGCCGACATCGACCGCGACGGGCGGCTGCGCCTCGATGCCGCAGCCCGCCATATCGTCGACGTTGGCCAGGATCAGTTGCGCGAGATGGGGTTTGAGGAAACCCATCCGCTCTGGATCGTCCGCCGGACAATGATCGATGTGATCCGTCCGATCGAGTTCGGCGACATGTTGCGGATGCGCCGGTGGTGTTCGGGGACGTCGAACCGGTGGTGTGAGATGCGGGTCCGTATCGACGGTCGCAACGGCGGCTTGTTGGAGTCGGAGGCGTTTTGGATCAATTTCAACCGGGACACCCAGACGCCGGCCCGCATCGCCGACGACTTCCTCGACGGCCTGCGGAAGACCACCGACGTCGACCGGCTGCGGTGGAAGGCCTATCTGAAAGCGGGCAGTCGCGCGGACGCCGCGGAGATCCACGAGTTTCCGGTTCGATTCACCGACATCGACTTCTTCGACCACGTGAACAACTCCGTGTACTGGAGCGTCGTCGAGGACTACCTCGCGTCGTACCCGGAACTTCTCAAAGCGCCGCTGCGGGTGACCATCGAGCACGATGCTGCGGTGGCGCTGGGCGACAAGCTGGAGATCATCGCGCACGTGCATCCGCCCGGATCGACCGATCGCTTCGGTGCTGAGCTGGTCGATCGCACTGTTAGAACGCTCACATATGCCGTCGGCGACGAGACCAAAGCGCTCGCTTCGATCTTCGCGCTCTAACAGTACGAGCGTTATGCAAAAGCCCGGCCTGACCTGCACATTCCCGTTACCGGCCGGTAACAACTGAACCGGTTCAGTTGCGGCGCGTCTTCGCAAGCTTTGCAAAATGCGGCCGACTCCTAGCCAAAATTGGCAACTTAAATGGGTGGACCTGCGAAGCTAAGCTGTGCCATCTTCGTGTTAGCACATCAGCGAAGACGCTGCAGGCCTTAACAAGCCTGGAAACTCTGATCTCGGATCACTCTGAGACCACCGACGATTAGGAGCAGCCCAATGTCAAGCGTTGGCACGCCGAAGAGCGCCGACCAGATCCAGAAGGACTGGGACACCAACCCGCGCTGGAAGGGCGTCACCCGCACCTACACCCCCGCCGACGTCGTCGCTCTCCAGGGCAGCGTCGTCGAGGAGGCCACCCTGGCCCGCCGCGGCGCCGAGGTGCTGTGGAGCCAACTGCACGACCTGGAGTTCGTTAACGCGCTCGGCGCGCTGACCGGCAACATGGCGGTGCAGCAAGTGCGTGCCGGCCTGAAGGCCATCTACCTGTCGGGTTGGCAGGTTGCCGGCGACGCAAACCTGTCCGGCCACACCTACCCAGACCAGAGCCTCTACCCGGCCAACTCGGTGCCGCAGGTGGTCCGCCGGATCAACAACGCGCTGCTGCGCGCCGACGAGATTGCCAAGGTCGAGGGCGACACGTCCGTCGAGAACTGGCTGGCCCCGATCGTCGCCGACGGTGAGGCCGGCTTCGGTGGCGCGCTCAACGTCTACGAGCTGCAGAAGGCCATGATCGCGGCCGGTGTCGCCGGCTCGCACTGGGAGGACCAGCTGGCCTCGGAGAAGAAGTGTGGACACCTCGGTGGCAAGGTGCTGATCCCGACCCAGCAGCACATCCGCACCCTGACCTCGGCTCGGCTGGCGGCTGACGTCGCCGATGTACCGACCGTCGTCATCGCCCGCACCGACGCCGAGGCCGCCACGCTGATCACCTCCGACGTCGACGAGCGCGACCGCCCGTTCATCACCGGCGAGCGCACCGCCGAGGGCTTCTACCGGGTGAAGAACGGCCTCGAGCCCTGCATCGCCCGCGCCAAGGCCTACGCGCCGTACTCCGACCTGATCTGGATGGAGACCGGCACGCCGGACCTCGACCTGGCCCGCCGGTTCGCCGAGGGCGTCAAGAGCGAGTTCCCCGACCAGATGCTGGCCTACAACTGCTCGCCGTCGTTCAACTGGCGCAAGCACCTCGACGACTCGACCATCGCGCGGTTCCAGAAGGAGCTCGGCGCAATGGGCTTCAAGTTCCAGTTCATCACGCTGGCCGGCTTCCACGCGCTGAACTACTCGATGTTCGATTTGGCCTACGGCTACGCCCGCAACCAGATGAGCGCCTACGTCGAGCTGCAGGAGCGCGAGTTCGCGGCCGAGGAGCGGGGTTACACCGCAACCAAGCACCAGCGCGAGGTCGGTGCCGGTTACTTCGACCGGATCGCGACCACCGTCGACCCGACGTCGTCGACGACCGCGCTGGCCGGCTCGACCGAAGAGGGTCAGTTTCACTGAGCCGAGCAGCGTCAGCTGCGAGGCGAGGTGGAACCGACGGCTGAAGTCACTGAGGTCACTAGCTGCGAGCGAGTACAGCTGAAGTCTCACTGAGCCACTCGAGCGGTAGACGGAAACTTCTGAGCGGCTTGATCCCGCGAAGTTGACAGCGCAGGCCCCGCCCAGCGAACCTGGGCGGGGCCTGTTGCCATCCGGCGGTCAATAGGACTGCAGGAGCCAAAAAAAGCCCAGGGGAGCAGAGTGTCAATCGAACGAGTGGGCGTCATCGGGGCTGGGCAAATGGGCGCCGGCATCGCCGAGGTATCGGCGCGGGCAGGCGTTGACGTGCTCGTCTACGAGCCGACCGAGGCTCTCACCACCGCGGGGCGCAATCGGATCGTGAAATCGGTCGAGCGCGGCGTCAGCGCCGGGAAGATCACCGAGCGGGAGCGCGACGCGGCCGTCGGCAAGCTGAACTTCACCACCGATTTGGCAGACCTGGCCGATCGACAGCTGGTCATCGAGGCCATCCTGGAGGACGAGTCCGTCAAAGCCGGTATTTTCGCCGAACTGGATCGCGTGATCACCGACCCGGACGCTGTTCTGGCGTCCAACACGTCGAGCATCCCGATCATGAAGCTGGCAGCCGCCACCGCCAATCCGGGCCGGGTGCTGGGCCTACACTTCTTCAACCCGGTGCCGGTCCTGCCGCTGGTGGAGCTGGTCAGCACGCTGGTCACCGACGACGCCGCGGCCGCCCGCACCGAAGAATTCGCCAGCGCGGTGCTGCGAAAGCAAGTTGTGCGGTGCTCGGACCGGTCCGGCTTCGTCGTGAACGCTCTGCTGGTGCCTTACCTGCTTTCGGCGATCCGGATGGTCGAGGCCGGCTTTGCCACCGTCGAAGACGTCGACAAGGCTGTCGTGGCCGGGCTTTCGCACCCGATGGGCCCGCTACGGCTATCCGATTTGGTCGGCCTGGACACCTTGAAGCTGATCGCGGACAAGATGTACCAAGAGTTCAAAGACCCGCAATATGGCGCGCCACCCCTGTTGCTGCGCATGGTGGAGGCGGGTCTGCTCGGGAAGAAGTCCGGCAAGGGTTTCTACTCTTACTAGATTCCGATAAGGCAGGCGCGCATCTGCTCCCAGTTGCGATGAGCGGCAACCCTTTCGGAAGCCGTTCTACGACCTCCGTCATTGTGCTACGTGATGTGATCGACATTCGGCTCGAGACCAGGCTCATCCACGTGTTGACTTCCTCAGCGCCTCAACATCATCGGAGTGAATTCGTCACATAGCGGGCGGCGAACCTCCCCGACCAGGTTTAACCTAATCCCTACCTGGTCATGGTTATCGGGGTCGTTGGACAGTCAGCGAATAAAGGATCGACGCGACGCTATGAACGCTGTGGCGGAGTTATCGACCGGGAATGGACTTCCCGATGTCGTTGTCACGGGTGTGGCGATGACGACGGCGCTCGCCACGGATGTCGAGGCCACCTGGAAGGGCCTGCTGGACGGGCAGAGCGGGATCCGCTGGCTCGAAGATGAATTCATTGACCAGTTCGCCCTGCCAGTTCGCGTCGGCGGGCATCTGCTGGAGGATTTCGACGAACAATTGACGCGAGTCGAATTGCGCCGGTTCCTGTTCCTGCAGAAGATTTCGACGATCGTCGGTCGGCGAGTCTGGGCGAACGCCGGCTCGCCCGAGGTCGACACCAACCGGTCGATGGTTTCCATCGGCACCGGGATGGGCTCGACCGAGGAAGTGGTCTGGGCCTACGACGACATCTGTGAACTGGGTATCAAAACTTTTTCCCCATTGGCCTGCCAGAGCAGGGATCACCACCCCGGTGTCGGCCTGCGCCTCCGGTGCCGAGGGCATCGCCCTGGCGTGGCGCAACCTCGTGCTCGGTGAGGCCGACATCGCGATCTGCGGCGGCGTCGAGACCAAGATCGAAGCAGTCCCTATCGTGGCGTTCGCTCACCAGGACCTGTTGTCGACGAACAACGACGATCCGGCCGGCGCGTGCCGCCCATTCGACACGAGTCGCGACGGCTTCGTGTTCGGCGAAGCGGGCGCGCTGATGGTCGTCGAGACCGAGAGCCACGCAAAAGCCCTCGGGGCCAACATCATTGGGCGGCTTATGGGCGCCGGCATCACGTCAGACGGGCACCAGGCCGTGCTCCAAGATCCCAATGGTGAACAGGCGGGCCACGCGATGACGAGGGCCATCCAGCTTGCCGGCCTCGCCCCGAGCGACATCGACCACGTCAACGCCCACGCGACCGGCACCGCCGTGGGCGACCTGGCTGAAGCGAAGGCAATCAATCGGGCGTTGGGTGCGCACGCACCGGCGGTCTACGCGCCGAAGGCGGCGCTCGGACATTCGTTCGGCCTCGGCGCGGTGGAGTCGATTCTGACCGTGTTGGCGTTGCGGGACGGCATCATCCCGCCGACGTTGAACCTCCGAGAGCTCGATCCGGAGATCGCATTGGACGTGGTGGCCGGCGAGTCGCGACCGGGTGACTACCGGTACGCGGTCAGCAACTCGTTCGGTTTCGGTGGCTACAACGTCGCCTTGGCCTTCGGAAAATACTGAGGGCGGCTACCGGCCGGGCAGCAGCGCGCCGATCGCCAGGCCCACCACCAACAAGGCCCCCGCTTGGCGAACGTGCACCCAGGCCAGCGCCGCGTACCACAGTGGCCACACCGGGAATTTGGCCGGCGGCTCGTCGGGCGGTGGTCGGCGGAAGTAAGGCCACACCTTGATCAGCCGGGGCACCGCCAGCACGACGACCAATGCCGGCCACGGCAGCGCCTTTGCGAGCACCGCCGCCACGACCAGCAGGTAGAACCCGACCATCATCCCGAGCGTCACCACGCGGGCCCGGGCTTCGCCGAGCATCACCGGCAGCGTGCGGATGCCCAGCGGCTCGTCATACGGGATTTTGTCGATGTGCTTGCCCATCAGCACCGTCGTACAGAGCAACCCGTAGGGCAATGACGCCAGCAGGACGTCCCAGCCGACATTGCCGACCGCCGAGTAGTACGTGCCGCAGATCATCAACGGGCCCCAGACCACCAGCACATCCGGCTCGCCGAGGCCACGCTTTTTCAGCCGCAGCGGCGGCGCCGTGTAGGCGAAGCTCAGCACGAAGCCGGACAACGCGAACGCGACCACCGGCCAGCCGCGGGCCCAGGTCAGCACGATCAGGATCGCCAGGTCGGCCAGGTTCACCATGCCAATCGCGACCAGCAGGGTGCGGCGGCTGACCAACCCCGACAAGACGGGGTGCGGGGCGTAAAGGGCCCGCGGGTAACTGGCGCTGTCGGTGCCCGTCTGGGTGTCGTAGAGGTCGTTCATCAAGTTGTTGGCGGTGTGCGCCAACAAGATTCCGACGATGGCGAGAATGAGCCAGCGCCAATCCAATCCGCGCTTTCCCACCGCCAGCAGCGCCGCGACCAGCCCGGCGAACAGGGTCATCGGCAGCACCGCCGCGCGGGTGACGACGAGCCATCGGGTGACGGCGTCGACCGGCCCGTCCGGAGGCGGATTGGTGGTGCGCAGGGCGTACGCCCAGGAGCTGAGCCGGGAGCGGACCTTCACGTCACTCATGGGCGCCAACTTAGCTGGCTAGTGGGTTAGCGGAGGCACGATTGGCGACGGATGGGGTTGGCCGCGGAATTTCTCCAGCGAGCCGCCGACCTCGACGATCCCGCACAGCGCGCTCCAGCTCAGCATGGTCAGGTAGTCAATCAACTCGTCGGCGGTCATTCGCGGGTCCAGCAACCACGAGTGGGTGGCCAGCTGTACGCCGCCGACGATCATGTACGCCCACGGTTCCACCCCGCCGATGTCCATCCCCGCCGGCCGCATGCGCCGGCGCAGCATCACCGCGAGCATGCGGGCAATGATTCGCTCTGAGTCGGCGACGACCTTGTTCTTACCGGCCGAGTTGTTGGCCATCACGAACCGGTACGGCTCCGGCTCGGAGGCCACCGTGTCGACGTAGACCCGAATGATCTCCCGGGTGAGATCGAAGCCGTCCAGGTTCGACGACAGCGCCTTGGCCATGTTGGGTATCAGCGTGATCTGCGCGAAACGCATCATCACCGCGGTGGTCAAGTCGTTTTTGTCGACGAAATAGCGGTAGAGCACGGTCTTGGAGACGCCGATCTCACCAGCGATCTCGTCCATGCTCACGTATTGACCACAGCGCCGAATCGCGTCGATCGTTCCGTCGATCAACTCATTGCGGCGCTCGACTTTATGCTGATGCCACCGTCGCTTCCGGCCATCGGTCTTTACCGTCCCGGCCGGGACCTGCTGTGCCACTATTGCCGATTCCCCATCTCTAGATGTCCTCTAGATGTTCTTGACAGTACTACTTATCGTCGACACTTTCTCGCTCTGTACCTCATACAACAGCGTTTTGCCGCGGAGTCGGTAACAGTTACCACCCAAAGTGGGCGGGCTCACGCGCAAGTCCGGGGAGCCGCGCCGTCACCGAACAGCAACGTCAATGGCGGATGATGGTGGGGTGGCAGTCGGACTGAACGGGAGACCCAATGCGGGCCCCAAACACCGAGCCGATCCGCGGCGCCTGCCGACGGAGGGGACGGATGCGGTGAGGCCGCCGCAGAGGGAGCCAAGCAAACCCGCGTCCTTGGCAGAAACGTTCGCCGGGGCCGACCCCCAGGCCGACACCGAGCGGCTTCGGGCACTGCGGCGGATGAAGGTCGTCGCGCTGAGCTTTCTGGTCGGCGCCACCGGCGTGTTCCTCGGTTGCCGGTGGGCGCAGGCCGGCGGCATCACCGCCACCTGGGTCGGCTATGTGGGGGCCGCCGGCGAGGCCGGCATGGTCGGGGCGCTCGCGGACTGGTTCGCCGTGACCGCCTTGTTCAAGCATCCATTGGGCATCCCGATCCCCCACACCGCGATCATCAAACGCAAGAAGGACCAGCTCGGCGAGGGGCTCGGCACCTTCGTGCGGGAGAACTTCCTGTCACCTGCCGTGGTGGAGACCAAGCTGCGTGACGCGCAGATCCCGAGCCGGCTGGGCAAGTGGCTCTCGGACACGTCGCATGCCGAGCGGGTGGCTGCCGAGTCGGCCACTGTGCTGCGGGTCTTGGTGGAATTGCTGCGCGACGACGACATCCAACATGTGATCGATCGGATGATCGTGCGGCGCATCGCCGAGCCGCAGTGGGGTCCGCCGGTGGGCCGGGTGTTGGCCACGCTGCTGGCCGAGAACCGGCAGGAGGCACTGATCCAGTTGCTGGCCGACCGGGCATTTCAGTGGTCGTTGAATGCCGGCGAGGTCATCCAGCGAGTCATCGAGCGTGATTCGCCGACCTGGTCGCCGCGATTTATCGATCATCTCGTCGGCGACCGCATCCACCGCGAGCTGATGGACTTCACCGACAAGGTGCGCCGCAACCCGGATCACGAACTGCGCCGGTCGGCAACCCGCTTTCTCTTCGAGTTCGCCGAAGACCTGCAGCACGACGACGCGACGATCGCCCGGGCCGAGGCGGTCAAGGAGCAGTTGATGGCCCGCGAGGAGGTCTCTAACGCCGCCGCGACGGCCTGGAAGACGCTGAAACGGTTCGTGCTCGAGGGTGTCGACGACCCGTCCAGTGCACTGCGCACCCGCATCGCCGACGCGGTGGTGAGCATCGGCGAGTCACTGCGCGACGACGCCGAACTGCGGGACAAGGTCGACAACTGGATCGTGCGGGGCGCCGAGCATTTGGTCGCCCAATATGGGATAGAGATCACCGCGATCATTACCGACACCATCGAGCGTTGGGACGCCGAGGAGGCCAGCCGTCGCATCGAGCTGCATGTTGGCCGTGACCTGCAGTTCATCCGGATCAACGGCACTGTGGTGGGCTCGCTGGCCGGGCTGGGCATCTACGCGATCGCGCAGCTGCTGTTCTGAGCACTGCTAACAGTGCTTGCAAAAGCTAGCACTAGCTTTTACTGTGGGGCGCGTCCGCACCGAACATCAAAACGCATCGCCACAAGGAGTCCCCAATGCCGCAAGAGGAAAACTTGCCGCCGTGGTGACGACCGCTGCGTCCGACATCGGCAGCTTCATCAAGGCACAGCGCGAGGCGGCGCAAGTATCGGTGCGGCAGCTGGCGGAAAAGGCCGGGGTCAGCAATCCCTACCTCAGCCAGATCGAACGCGGATTGCGTAAGCCTTCCGCCGACGTGCTCAAACAGATCGCTAAGGCGCTGCGGGTTTCCGCGGAAGTTCTCTACGTCCAGGCCGGGATTCTGGAGCCCAGCGAGCCCAGCGAGGTCTGCGGCGCCATCGTCTCCGACACGGCGATCACCGAGGGACAAAAGCAGGTCCTTCTGGACATCTACATGTCCTTCGTCCAGCAGAACGAAGCCGCCGGGGAGGAGACCGCGCCTGCGTAGACCCCGGATAACCCTGCCAACCAACCGCACGACAAAATCGACGAAAGGAAACACCATGGCGGAAAACCCCACCATTGACGACCTGAAGGCCCCGCTGCTCGCCGCGCTGGGCGCCGCAGACCTGGCCCTGGCCACGGTCAACGATCTGCTCGCCGAGCTGCGCGAGCGCGCCGAGGAAACCCGCTCGGACACCCGCAGCCGGGTCGAGGAGAGCCGTGCCCGCCTGACCAAGCTGCAGGAGGACGTGCCCGAGCAGCTGCGCGAGCTGCGCGAGCGGTTCACCGCCGACGAGCTGCGCAGCGCCGCGGAAGGCTATGTCGAGGCGGCGACCTCTCGCTACGCCGAGCTGGTTGAGCGCGGCGAGGCTGCCCTGGAGCGGCTGCGCAGCCAGTCCGGTATCGACGACGCCTCGGCGCGTGCCGAGGGCTACGTCGACCAGGCGGTCGAGCTGACCCAGGAGGCCCTGGGCACGGTTGCGTCGCAGACCCGCGCGGTCGGCGAGCGCGCCGCCAAGTTGGTCGGCATCGAGCTGCCGAAGAAGACGGACGCGGCCGCCAAGAAGGCGCAGAAGGCCGTCGCCAAGAAGGCCCCGGCCAAGAAGGCCGCCCGGCCAAGAAGGCTCCGGCGAAGAAGGCTCCGGCCAAGAAGGTCACCCAGAAGTAATCCGACGGTCCGCGTTGCCTGGCCGGGCAGCGCGGACCGGCTCACACCTCGACTCCGAGTTGCCCGGTCGGGCGACTCGGAGTCGACGTTTCCGGCGCCGCCCGCTTACGCTTACTGGGTGAACCTCGTGAGTGGTGTCCTTTTCTACTTGCAAATTGCCGTGGCGTTGACAGCGCTCTACGCGTTCGTGCACGCGGCGATTCAGCGGCCCGACGCCTACACGGCCGCCGACAAGATGACCAAGCCGGTGTGGTTGTTGATCTTGGGCGCCGCGGTGCCGCTGACCCTGTTGCTCAGCGTGATGGGGGCGGTCGCCGGCGCCTGCGCGGCGGGTGTTTATCTGGTCGACGTGCGGCCCAAACTTCTTGAGATTCAGGGCAAGTCGCGATAGCCGTATGCGAGCTTTAATCCTCGCGGCGACGGCAATCAGCGTGCTGCTGGGTGTCGCTCCTGCGTCCGCCGATCCGGGCTCCGCGGGATCGGGCGCGTTGTCTTACGCGCCGCCGTTTGTCGACCACACCCAGTGGGCGCAGTGGAACCAGCGGTCCAGCCTGCGGGTCTATCCGACGACATCCGGGCGCGCGGCCGCCAGGCAACTCGGATCGTCGGGACCCGAGGCCGATGAGGCCTGGGCTGAGGTGCTTGCGCTGGCACCCGACGCCGGCACCCCGGGCATGCACGACCAGTTCCGCTGCCATTGGGAGCTCGCCGAGACCCTCCAACCCGGCAAGTCCAGCTGGAACCTGGAGCCATGGCGGCCAGTCGTCGATGACACGACGATGGTCAGCTCCGGCTGCAATCCCGGCGGCGGGCGCGAGCCGTTCTGATGCCCGGCCGACCGACCCGAGACCAGGTGGCCGCTCTCGTCGACCACACCCTGCTCAAACCCGAGGCCACCGCCGCTGACGTGGCCGCGGTCGCTGACGAAGCCGCGGCGTTGGGCGTCTGCGCCGTCTGCGTCTCGCCGTCGATGGTGCCCAACGCAACCCACGCGGGGGTGCGGGTCGCCGCGGTCGCGGGTTTCCCGTCGGGCAAGCATGTGCCCGAGTTGAAGGCGCGGGAAGCGGCGCAGGCCGTGGCATCCGGCGCCAGCGAGATCGACATGGTCATCGACGTCGGCGCGGCGGTTGCCGGCGACCTCGACGCCGTGCGGTCAGACATCGCGGTGGTGCGTGCCGCGGTACCCGGGGCCCTGCTCAAGGTGATCGTCGAGTCGGCCGCATTGTTGACGCTTGCCGACGAACAGACCCTGGCTGACGTCTGCCGTGCCGCGGAAGACGCCGGCGCGGATTTCGTGAAGACCTCGACGGGTTTTCATCCCGCCGGCGGCGCGTCGGTGGCCGCTGTCGCGCTGATGGCCGACGTCGTCGGCGGCCGGCTGGGGGTTAAGGCCAGCGGCGGCATTCGCACCGCCGACGCTGCCCTCGCGATGCTCGACGCCGGCGCCACCCGGCTGGGACTGTCAGGCACCCGTGCCGTCCTTGACGGTCTGGGCTAGGGCTTTTCGCCCGGCGTCAGAGGTTGGCGAAACAGGGGTCCTGGCTGCCGCCGGACGGGATGGTGGCGTTGCTGGCCGAGAACGTGCCCTCAACCCCGGTGCTGGTGACCTTCACGCTGTCGGCGTGGATGCCCAGCGGATAGTTCTGGGTTGCTTCCGAGGTGAGGTTGTCCAGGTTCTTTTGGACCGTATCCGTTGACATGTTGGCGCCTAGCGCCGTCAAGCTGACCACCTGCAGCGACAGCCCGTTGTTGACGATCTGCGGCTTGACGGTGGCCGTGTCGAACGTGCCCTTCAGCGACACGGTGCCGTCGCCTGGGTTGGTGGTGACGTCGCCGCTGACAAACTTGCCGAGCACCGGCAGCGCGGCCTGGATCGACTGCTTGATGCCATCCGCGGACCAGGTGACGGTGCCGCTCAGCGACCCGATCGTGCCCTGAGAGTTGTTGGCATTGTTGAGGTTTATGTCGTGGATGTCCAAGCTCACCTTCATGCCTTTGGCCTGGCGCACCTGGTTGCCGCCGGTCTGCACCGAGATGTCGGTGTAGTGCTTGGTGAGGTACTGCCATAGCACCGGCGGGACCGGCGAGAACGAGACGCTGGCGCTGTCCTGCACCTCACATGCCACCGCGCTTGCCACCTTGCTGCTCGCGACGTGGCGGGCATACAGTTCTGCGCCGATCGGCACGGCGACGACGAGCAGGGCCACGATCAGCAAGATCAACAGCAGTGACGTCCGGTTCGCGAAAAACCCACGTCTGCGCGTTGCCGGTGTGTCTGTGGGCGGCGGCGGTGGCGTCGGTATCGAAATCCGGGTCGTCAGTTGTTCGTGCGGATGGGGTGGGGGACCTGACTGCTGGGGCCGCGGGTTGGGCGGCAGACCCGGCTGTTGAACCCGCTGATTCGGCGGCGGACCCGGTGGTTGCGGTGGCCGGCCGGGCGGGGGCCCGGGCTGCTGCGGTCGCGGGACGTCACGGGCAGGCGGCTGGTGCGGGCGGCCGGGCAGGCGGATGTGGCGAGTCGGTGACTCCGACGGCGCCGTGGACTGACGGCGCGGAGGGAAGCCCCGGTTGGGGGGTCCGGCCGGCTTGGACGGACGACCTCTTTGCGGCGGTTCGCCGTTGTCGGGATCTTGCGGATTCGTCATCAGCGGCCTCCGCTATACATGGGCGAAACAGGGGTTGGTCTGGGCCGCGGGTATCGGCGCGTTTCGCGTCGAAAAGTGCGCCACCACACCGTCATTGGTGACCTGCACGCTGTCGGCGCGAATGCCCAGTGGATAGGCTTTGATCAGCGCCGAGGTAAAGGTGTTCAGTGCTGTTTGCGCGGTCTCGTGCGGCACTATGGCGCCCATCGCGGTCACCTTGACGACCTGCAGCGTCAGCTCGCCGTCGACGGTCTGAGGCTTGACGGTGACGCTGCCCAAGCCGAGCGCCCCGCTGAGCACGATGGTGCCGGAATCAGGGCTGGTCTCGACGCTGCTGACCAGGCCACCGATGAAGGGAATGGAATCCTGCACGGTCTCCTGAATGCCCTGCGACGTCCAGTTGATGGTGGCATCCAGCGCGCCGATGGTGCCCTTGGAGTCGGCGTTGCCGTGCAGGTCGACGTCATTGATGTTGATGTCGGCCGTCATACCTTTGGCGTTGCGGATCTGGTGTCCCGCAGTGTGGATCGAGATGTCGCGGTAGTGGCCGGTGAAGTGCTGCAACAGGAATGGGCTCGGGCCAAAGGACACCTTGACCTGGTCCTGCACCACACATTCGGTGGCCGTGGCGACGACATTGTTGGCGCGGTTACGGGCGTAGAGCTCGCCTCCGACCAGACCGGCGACGCCCAATGCCGCCACGATGACCAGAACCAGGATGATCGACACGGGGTCACCGCGGAAGCGGCGTTTAGTTTTCACAGGTGCAGCGGTGTCCTGCGGCGGCGGCTGGCTGTGGGGCGCGGTAGCCGGGTATTCCTCGGCGGTCGACGGAAATGTCTGCGGCGCCGGCGGGGCCGGTGGTTGATGCGAGAGATCGGCCTGCGGTGCCGGCTGGGTGGGCGGGTGGTGGTCACCTGGACGAGCCCATATCGACGACGGGTCCTGATGTGGGGGCCCCTGCGGATTCGTCACCCGGGCGATTCTGCCTTATGAGCATTAGCGCTCGCTGAGTAGTTGCGTAGCACCGCGATAGTCTCGCGGGCCTTCGCCACCTGCTCGAGGGCGAGGTCGGCGACCAGCAGCTGCGGATCGGCTCCCGCCGAGGCCACCACGTCGCCGAACGGCGAAACCACCAGGCTGCCACCGACCCCGGTCGGTGCGATCGAGGCCAGCGGCTCGCCGGGGTCGGCCTGCCCGGCCGCGACGATGTAGCTGGTGCAGTCCAGCGCCCGGGCTCGGGCCAGAAGCGTCCACTGCTCGAGCTTCCCCGGGCCGGCAGCCCACGACGCGCTGACAATGATCAGCTGGGCGCCACGGCGGGCCAGCGTGGTGAACAGTTCGGGAAAGCGGATGTCGTAGCAGGTCGTCAGCCCCACCCCGACACCGTCGACGGTGATCACCACCGGCTCGTGCCCCGGCGCGACAGAGCGCGACTCGGTGAACCCGAACGCGTCGTAGAGGTGAATCTTGTCGTAATGGGTGTCGGGTTGGTTCGGGGTGCCCGGACCCACAGCGAGCAGCGTATTGGCAACCCGTCCGACGTCGGCCGGGGTGAACATGCCCGCGACAACGGTGATGCCCGCGTCGGCCGCGACCGCGCGGACACCGTCGGCCCAGGGCCCGTCGACCGGTTCGGCGATCGGTGCCAGCGGAATTCCGAAGCGGCACATGGTCGCTTCGGGGAACACCACCAACGTGGCGCCGGCTTCGGCGGCCCGCCCGGTGTAATCCCGCACCAGCTGCAGGTTGTCGGCCGGGTCGGTGCCACTGAGGATCTGGGCCACCGCAATCCGCATGACCGCAAGCCTAGGGCCGATCGCAAGCGCGGCGGAGCCGGGCGCGGCGGGTCGGCCCCGGCTACCTAGGGCCGATCGCAAGCGCGGCGGAGCCGAGGCGCGGCGGGTCGCCCCCGACGTCACTCCGGCGTGACGCTCGACGATGAACGCCACTCCAGCGTGATGCTCGGGGAGCTGGTCTGGGCGCATCGTCGTGGATGCCAGAATTCACTGACCTAACGGAGGAGAGGCAACATGACGATGGACAACTGCGGATTCGGGAGCGTGGCGGGCCGATGATCGAGTTCACTCTCACGCGGACCACGACCGCGCCGATCGAGACAGTGTTCGACGCCCTCACCGACCACCGCGCGATCGCGGACTACGTGTGGGCGTGCCGTCGCAGCACGCTAGATCGCGAGGGAATCCCCGCGCCGAACGGTGTCGGTGCGATCAGACGCATCGAAGCGCTTGGGCCCGCAATCGTCGAAGAGATCATCGAGTATCAGCGACCCAAGGGCTACGCGTACAAGTTGGTCTCCGGCGCGCCAGTCCGGGATCATGTCGGCACGATCGAGTTGCGCGAAGCCGGCACCGGGACCGCGGTCAGTTGGCACCTACGGTCGACACCCAAGATCCCCGGTCTTGATTGGCTGTTATCACCGGTGCTGAAGAGGGTCATCGGCGAACTCTTCAACGGCGCCGTCGACGCCGCCGAAGGCCGCACCTGAACAGCCGGATCAGGCGGCGTCGCCGATCCACATGGTGGTGAAACGCTGCTCGGCGATCAGCAACTCGACCAGTTGGCTGCCGATGAAGTTCTCTAATTTGCCGCCGACCAACGGGACGCGCACCTCGACGGTGGCCCGGAACTTCAGCCGCGCGCCGCCCGATTCGGCCAGCGGCTCCAGCACCGCGTCGCCGGTCAACGACGCCGGCGAATCCAGGATCGAGCCGGTGACGGTCGCGGTGGCAGAACCGTTCGTGACCGGCTCCCATCGTTCCTCGCGGCGGATGAGCAGATCGCCGCGGTGGAACTGCGTGACGACGCGCGGCAGCCGATCGCTGCGCAGCACTTGGGTGGTGATCACGTCGATGCTGCCGTCGCCGCCAGATGGGCCACCGATCTGCATCGAATCCAGCGTCGTGTCGTCAGCACCCGAATCGGCGAGCCGGGCCAGCCAGTACTGCTCCTCGCTGAAGGCCCGAAGAACCTCTTCGACGGTGACCCCGTAGTCGGTGGACATGTCGAACGATCGCGGCATAGCAGGTCAGGCTACCGTCAAGACCCATGAAACCGGGCTTGAAAGGGGGTGGGGTGGGAACGGTTTTCGCCGGTGCGCGCGTTGACGAGTCGGTGCCGCTTGCGCCGCTGACCACGTTGCGGGTCGGCCCGGTCGCGTCGCGGGTCATCACCTGTACCAGCACCGAGCAGGTGGTCACCACATTGCGCCACCTCGACGCCGCCGCCCACCGTGGCCCGCTGCTGGTGTTGGCGGGCGGCTCGAATGTGGTGATCGCCGACACGCTGACGGATCTGACCGTAGTTCGGTTGGCCCACAACAACATCAGCGTCGAGGGCAACATCGTGCGGGCAGATGCCGGCGCGGTGTGGGACGACGTGGTCGTCGCGGCCATCGCCGCCGGCCTGGGCGGGCTGGAGTGCATGTCGGGCGTCCCCGGCTCGGCGGGCGCCACCCCGGTGCAAAACGTCGGCGCCTACGGAGCCGAGGTGGCCGACACCATCACCCGGGTTCGGCTGCTGGACCGGCGCAGCGGGGCGGTGCGCTGGGCGCCCGCCGGCGAGCTGGGTTTCGGGTATCGCACCAGCGTGCTCAAACACTCCGACGCCGCCACCGTTTTGGAGGTGGAGTTCGCGCTGGACGCCTCGGGACGCAGCGCGCCGCTGCGCTACGGCGAGTTGGTGACCGCGCTGGAGGCCAGTGCCGGCGAGCGCGCGGATCCCGCGGCGGTGCGAGAGTCGGTGCTCGCTCTGCGGGCACGAAAGGGCATGGTGCTCGACCCGGCGGACCACGACACCTGGAGCGTGGGATCGTTTTTCACTAATCCCGTTGTCACACAACAGCGTTACGAAGAACTCGCCGAGGGCGCCGATCGTCCGGTGCCGCACTATCCGGCTCCTGACGGCGTCAAACTGGCCGCGGGTTGGCTCGTCGAGCAGGCCGGCTTCGGCAAGGGCTATCCGGCCGACCCGACCGCACGCTGTCGGCTGTCCACCAAACATGCCCTTGCGTTGACCAACCGCGGCGACGCCGTCGTCGCCGACGTGCTGTCGTTGGCGCGCACCGTGCGCGACGGCGTCCGCGATGTGTTTGGCGTCACATTGGTACCCGAACCGGTGCTGGTCGGCTGCTCCCTGTAGTACGTGCGTGGGCGGAGGGGGTCATTCCCGCCGGTATCTTGGACTCTCGTGGACACAGCGCGCGGCTTGTCGCCGGTTACTCGGCGCCGGGCCCTGACGACCCTGGCGGTCGGCGTCTTCGCGCCCAACGCGTTAGCCGCGTGCTTCGGCGGATCGACCAAACAGGCGGAGAAGGCCAAACCCCCGGTGGAAGCCGCGCTGACGTTCCGGCCGGCCGACAGGGCCACCAAGGTGTTGCCGACTGCGCCGATCAGCGTCGAGGTCCGCGACGGCTGGTTCCAGCACGTCGCGTTGACCAACTCGGCCGGCAAGGTGGTCGCGGGCGCACTCAACCGGGACCGCACCATCTACACCATCACCGAGGCGCTCGGCTACGACGCGACGTACACCTGGAACGGATCGGCGGTCGGCCACGACGGTAAGGCCGTCGCGGTGAAGGGCGAGCTCACCACGGTCGCGCCTACCAAAGTGATCGACGGCGGGTTCCAGCTCGCCGACGGCCAGACCGTCGGCGTCGCAGCGCCGATCATCATCCAGTTCGACGCGCCGATTTCCGACAAGGTCGCCGTCGAGCGGGCGCTGAAGGTGACCACCGAGCCGCCCGTCGAGGGCAGCTGGGCGTGGCTGCCCGACGAGGCTCAGGGTGCCCGCGTGCACTGGCGCAGCCGCGAGTACTACCCGGCCGGCACCAAGGTCAACGTCGACGCCAAGCTGTACGGGCTGGCGTTCGGCGACGGCGCCTACGGCAAGCAGGACATGAGCCTGAGCTTCGACATCGGTCGCCGCCAAGTCGTCAAGGCCGAGGTCACGTCGCACCGCATCCAGGTGGTCCGCGACGAGGGCGTCATCATGGACTTCCCCTGCAGCTACGGCGAAGCCGACAAACCGCGCAACGTCACGCGCAACGGCATCCACGTGGTCAGCGAGAAGTATTCCGACTTCTACATGTCCAACCCTGCCGCCGGCTACAACCACATCCACGAACGGTGGGCTGTGCGCATCTCCAACAACGGCGAGTTCATCCACGCCAACCCGTCGAGCGCCGGCGCGCAGGGCAACACCAACGTCACCAACGGCTGCATCAACCTGTCGACGGGTGATGCCGAGCAGTACTTCGGCAGCGCGATCTACGGCGACCCGGTCGAGGTGGCCGGTAGCACGATCGAGCTGTCCTACTCCGACGGCGACATCTGGGACTGGGCCGTGGACTGGGACACCTGGGTGGGGATGTCGGCGCTGCCGCCGCCGAGCGGAGCCAAGCCGTCGCCGGTGTCGGTGCCGCGCAGTGCGCCGGCCACCCCCCGTGACGCGCCGACGTTGTCGGGCACCCCGACGACGTCTAGCCCGCGGCCGGGTGGGTGAACTTACGCGTCGCGCTGGCCTGATCGCGCGGCCGGATGATGATCTGGTCGAGGTTGACGTGCGGCGGCCGCGACGCCACGAAGCCGATCACTTCGGCGACGTCGGCCGCCGTCAGCGGCGTCATGCCGGTGTAGACGGCGTCGGCACGCTGCTGGTCGCCGTCGAAGCGCACTAGCGAGAATTCAGTTTCGACCGCGCCGGGCGCAATCTCGGTGAGCCGCACCGGCTTTCCGAGTAACTCTCCGCGCAGGGTCCGGTGCAGCGCTCCCTGCGCGTGCTTGGCCGCGGTGTAACCGGACCCGCCGTCGTAGATCTCCATTGCCGCGATCGACGTGACGGTGACGATCAGGCCGTCGCCGGAGGCGATCAGTTTGGGCAGCAGCGCACGGGTGACCCGCAGCGTGCCCAGCACGTTGGTTTCCCACATCCACCGCCAGTGCTCCAGGTCGGCGTCGGCCACCGACTCCAGGCCCTTGGCGCCGCCGGCGTTGTTGACCAGCACGTCGACCCGGCTCAGCCGGGCGGCCAGTTCGTCGACTGCGGCCCCGTCGGTGACGTCGACCACAACTGCCGTGCCGCCGATCTCGGCGGCCAGCGCGTTGATCCGGTCCGCCCGCCGCGCCACCGCCACCACGTGAAAGCCTTGCACGGCGAGGGTTCTCGCGGTCGCTTCGCCGATGCCCGCGCTCGCGCCGGTGACGACCGCGACGCGCGGCTCGCCGCTGCTGCGGGCCGAGGCCGTCGCAGGGAAATCTGCGGAACTCATCCGACCAACTCTAGTAAGCGTGCTAAATTCCTCGTGTGTTTACCTGCACCTTGTTCGGCTTTCTGTCTGCGTGTTGTTACGCGGACTGCGCGTGTTGTTGTCGCGCAATCAGCCGCGCCTGAGCGAACCGCAAGAGCTCGCGACGGTGCGCGGCCAGGACCGCCATCGAAACTCGGACAAGGACACCCCACATGCGTTCAACCGACCTCACCTCCCACTCTCATAATCATTCCGCGGCCGCGAGGCGGCGAACCTCTGCGCAGCACCGCGTCGTAGCGCCGTCACTGCAGCTGTCCGACGGCGCTGCATCCTCTGTCTTTCGGGCCGTGCGGCTGCGCGGCCCGATCGGCCGCGACGTCATCGCCCAGGTCGCATCGCTCAGCATCGCGACGGTAAACCGCCAGGTCATCGCCCTATTGAACGCCGGTCTTCTGCGAGAACGCGCCGATCTGGCCGTCTCCGGCGCGATCGGGCGGCCTCGGGTGCCCGTCGAGGTCAACCACGAACCGTTCCTGACGCTGGGCATCCACATCGGGGCACGGAACACCAGCATCGTGGCCACCGACCTGTTCGGCCGCACCCTGGACGCCGTCGAAACCCCGACACCGCGCAGCGCCCAGGGCCCCGCGCTGGCCGCGGTGGCCGACGGCGCCCGGCGCTACCTGAGGCGCTGGCACCGGCGGCGGGCACTGTGGGTCGGCGTGGCCATCGGCGGGACGGTTGACGCCGCTACCGGCCATGTCGACCACGCCCGGCTGGGCTGGCGGGACGCACCGGTCGGACCGGTCATCGCCGAAGCGCTGGAGTTGCCGATCTCGGTGGCGTCACACGTCGACGCGATGGCCGCCGCGGAACTGCTGCTCGGTATGCGCCGATTCGGTCCCAACGCGTCGACCAGCCTGTACGTCTACGCCCGCGAGACGGTGGGTTATGCGCTGATGATCGGCGGTCGGGTGCACAGCCCGGCTAGCGGTCCGGGCACGATCACCAACCTGCCCGCGCAATCGGAGCTCCTCGGCGGTTCTGGTTTGTTGGAGACCACCGTCAGCGACGAGGCCGTGCTCACCGCCGCGAGGCGGCTGCGCATCCTGCCGGCTCATACCGGTGGGTCGGGCGTCGCCGTCACCGAGGTGCTCCGGGCTGCACGCAACGGGAACCAGCAGGCCAAGGACCTGCTGGCCGAGCGGGCCAGAGTGCTTGGCGAATCGGTCGCGTTGCTGCGTGATCTGCTCAACCCCGACGACCTGGTCGTCGGCGGGCAGGCGTTCACCGAATATCCCGAGGGCATGGAGCACGTGCAGGCGGCCTACGCCGCACGCTCGGTGTTGGCGCCGCGCGACATCCGGATGACCGCCTTCGGCAACCGGGTGCAGGAGGCCGGGGCCGGCATCGTGTCCCTGGCCGGGCTGTACGCAGATCCGCTGGGCGCCATGCGCCGCGCCCAGCCGCCGGTCCCCGCGTTCGAGGTCGCCACCGAGACACCCGCTTGACCTGCGGCTTCGGGGTACCCGGGGCGGTCCTGCAAAGATGACGATGTGGGCCTCACTGATTTCTCTCGGCCGGACGCCTCCACGCTGACCGATCCGCGCCGCGTCGCGGTGTTGGCCGTGCACACGTCGCCGCTGGCTCAGCCGGGCGTCGGGGACGCCGGTGGGATGAACGTCTACGTGCTGCAAAGCGCCCTTCATCTCGCGCGCCGGGGTGTGGAAGTGGAGATCTTCACCCGGGCCACCGCGTCCACCGATCCGCCTGTCGCGCGGGTGGCACCTGGGGTGGTGGTGCGCAACGTGGTGGCCGGACCGTTCGAGGGCCTGGACAAGTACGACCTGCCCACCCAGTTGTGTGCCTTCGCCGCCGGAGTGCTGCGGGCAGAGGCCGCCCACGAACCCGGCTACTACGACATCGTGCACTCGCACTACTGGTTGTCCGGTCAGGTCGGCTGGCTGGCCCGCGACCGCTGGTCGGTGCCGTTGGTGCACACAGCGCACACGCTGGCCGCGGTAAAGAACGCCGCCCTGGCTGACGGTGACACTCCCGAACCGCCACTGCGTACGGTCGGTGAGCAACAGGTGGTCGATGAAGCCGATCGGCTGATCGTCAACACCGATGATGAAGCCGGACAACTGGTTTCGCTGCATCACGCCGACCCCGCCCGGATTGACGTCGCACATCCCGGTGTCGATTTGGAGGTGTTCCGTCCCGGTGACCGTCGCGCCGCCAGGGCCGCGCTGGGGCTGCCGCTCGGCGAGAAGCTGGTCGGCTTCGTCGGGCGGATCCAGCCGCTGAAGGGTCCCGACGTCTTGCTGCGCGCGGCGGCCAAACTGCCGCGGGTGCACGTCGTGGTCGCCGGTGGACCGTCGGGCAGTGGACTGGCCGCCCCTGACGGCCTGGTTCGGCTCGCCGACGAATTGGGTATCTCCGATCGGGTGACATTCTTACCGCCGCAGTCGCGGGAAAACCTGGCCACCGTGTTCCAGGCCGTCGACCTGGTGGCGGTGCCGAGCTATTCGGAGTCGTTCGGTCTGGTCGCCCTGGAGGCGCAGGCCTGCGGGACACCGGTGGCGGCGGCCGCCGTCGGTGGCTTGCCGGTGGCAGTGCGCGACGGGGCGACCGGCACGCTGGTGTCGGGTCACGACACCGATCGGTGGGCGCAGGCCATCGACGAGCTGTTGGAGCGCGGCGCCGGGCCTGCGGCCGAGGCGATGAGCCGCGCGGCGGTCGAACATGCCGCAGGGTTCTCCTGGGACAACACCGTCGACGCGCTGCTGGTCAGCTATCGGCGTGCGATCAGCGAGTTCACCGCCCGCCGTTCCGTACGCGGCCTGCCTTCAGCGCGCAGGAGCATTCAGTCGGGGCGACGGCCGTCGCGACGCAAGGCCTGGGCGTGAGTCGACGAACCGCGATCTTGGGCCGGCGCCGGTGACGCACGTTCAGCGGTTGATCGAAGACACCCTGGACGCCAACGAGTTGACGTATTCGCGGCACGAGGGTGCGCACGGCGGGCTGCCCGGCCTGATCGTGGAGTTGCCCGGCGAGCGCAAACTCAAGACCAACACGATCCTGAGCATCGGCGAGCACTCGGTGCGCATCGAGGCGTTTGTCTGTCGTCAGCCCGACGAGAACCACGAGGGCGTCTACCGGTTTTTGCTCAAACGCAACCGCCGCCTGTACGGCGTCGCTTACACGCTGGACAACGTGGGCGACATCTACCTGGTGGGCCGAATGGCGTTGGCATCGGTGGACGCCGCCGAAATCGACCGGGTGCTCGGGCAGGTGCTCGAAGCGGTGGACAACGACTTCAACACGTTGCTGGAGTTGGGTTTTCGGTCGTCGATCCAAAAAGAATGGGAGTGGCGGGTGTCCCGCGGCGAGTCGCTGAAGAATCTGGAGGCGTTCGCCCATCTCATCGAGGACGATGACGGGTAAGCGCGCGTCGATCCGGCGCGAACTCGTCAGCCAGAGGTGAGAGAATTTCCACCATGGGAGACGCAGCTGCGACGCTGGTGCTGCTTCGCCACGGCGAGAGCGAATGGAACGCGAGCAATCGGTTCACCGGCTGGGTCGACGTCGACCTGACCGAGAAGGGTCGCCGCGAGGCGGTGCGCGGTGGCGAGCTGCTCGCCGAGCACGACCTGCTACCCGACGTGCTCTACACCTCCTTGCTGCGACGGGCGATCACCACAGCGCATTTGGCGCTGGACACCGCCGACCGGCTGTGGATCCCGGTGCACCGCAGCTGGCGGCTCAACGAGCGGCATTACGGCGCGCTGCAGGGCTTGGACAAGGCCGAGACCAAGGCCCGCTACGGCGACGAGCAGTTCATGACCTGGCGGCGCAGCTACGACACCCCGCCGCCGCCCATCGAGAAGGGCAGCCAGTACAGCCAGGACGCCGATCCCCGCTACGTCGACATCGGCGGCGGCCCGCTGACCGAGTGCCTGGCCGACGTCGTGGCCCGGTTCCTGCCGTACTTCACCGACGTCATCGTCCCTGACCTGCGGGTCGGCAAGACGGTGCTGATCGTCGCGCACGGCAACTCGCTGCGCGCCCTGGTCAAGTATCTCGACGGTATGTCTGACAAGGACATCGTCGGTTTGAACATCCCGACCGGCATTCCGCTGCGCTACGACCTGGACGCCGACATGCGACCGACCGTCATCGGCGGCAGCTATCTGGATCCGGAGGCCGCAGCCGCCGGCGCGGCCGCGGTGGCCAGCCAAGGTGCGAAATAGGCACCCGATCGCAGCAACTGGGCAAACGCCAGGTGAACGGCCATCGAACACCTGGCTCGTGGCGTGTGACATGTCCGATTTTGGCCTTGCGCTGCTGGGTTGGCGTTCACCGGATTTGTAGGATTTTCACGTGACCGTGTTCTCGGCCCTGTCACTGGCCGGGGTTTTGTTCCTCGCGGCATTGGCCGCCGGGATCACCGTCGGCGCGCTCTTGGCGCCGAGGGTGCTCGAGCGACGCCAACGGGTGGCCGTGGAAGCGGCCGGCATCACCGTCGCGCAGATGCTGGAACGCATCGTTGCCCTGATGCCGCTGGGGGCCGCCGTCGTGGACCGTCACCGCGACGTGGTCTACCACAACGGGCGGGCCAAGGAGCTCGGACTGGTGCGCGAGCGACAGCTTGACGACGAGGCGTGGAAGGCCGCACGCCAGACGCTGGCCGGTGGTGCCGATGTCGAGTTCGACCTGCTGCCGGGCAAGCGGCCGATGCCGGGACGATCCGGGCTGGCGGTGCACGGTCAGGCGCGGCTGCTGAGCGAGGAGGACCGCCGGTTCGCCGTGGTCTTCGTCTACGACCACTCCGAATACGCGCGGATGGAGGCGACGCGGCGCGACTTTGTTGCGAACGTCAGCCATGAACTCAAGACCCCGGTCGGGGCGATGTCCGTGCTCGCCGAGGCCTTGCTGTCCTCCGCGGAGGACCCCGAGACGGTGCGACGGTTCGGCGAGAAGGTGCTCGTGGAGGCCACCCGACTGGGGAACATGGTCAGCGAGTTGATCGAGCTGTCCCGGCTGCAGGGCGCTGAGCGGTTGCCGGACATGGGCGCCGTCGACGTCGATTCTGTTGTGGCCGAGGCGATTTCACGTCACAAGGTACCGGCCGACAACGCGGATATCGCAGTGCGCACCGACGAAGCCAGCGGGTTGCAGATGATGGGTGAGCAGGCCCTGCTGGTGACCGCGCTGGCCAACCTGGTGTCGAACGCGATTGCCTACTCACCGCGCGGCTCGCTGGTGTCGATCAGCCGTCGTCGCCGCGGCGAGAATATCGAGATCGCCGTCACCGACCGGGGCATCGGGATTGCCCGCAAAGACCAGGAGCGCGTCTTCGAGCGGTTCTTCCGCGCCGACAAGGCACGCTCGCGGGCCACCGGCGGCACCGGGCTCGGACTGGCCATTGTCAAGCACGTCGCGGCCAATCACAACGGCAGTATCGGGTTGTGGAGCCAGCTCGGAACCGGGTCGACGTTCACCTTGTCCATCCCGGCCTACGAGTGCAAAACGCCTGACCGCGAAATGCGGCCCATGAAACCCCAACGGGAGCCCCAACGAGAGGAAGAGCTACACCGATGACCAATGTGCTGATTGTGGAGGACGAAGAATCGCTGGCTGATCCGCTGGCGTTTCTACTCCGCAAGGAGGGCTTCGAGGCCACCGTGGTGACCGACGGCCAGTCTGCGCTGGCCGAGTTCGACCGGGCCGGCGCCGACATCGTGTTGCTCGACTTGATGTTGCCGGGGATGTCGGGCACCGACGTGTGCAAGCAACTGAGGGCGCGTTCCAGCGTTCCGGTGATCATGGTGACGGCGCGTGACAGCGAGATCGACAAGGTCGTCGGACTCGAACTGGGCGCCGATGACTATGTCACCAAGCCGTATTCGGCGCGCGAGCTGATCGCCCGGATCCGGGCGGTGCTACGCCGCGGCGGTGACGACGATTCCGAGATCACCGACGGTGTGCTGGAATCCGGGCCGGTGCGAATGGACGTCGAACGTCATGTCGTCTCGGTCAATGGTGCGCCAATCACCTTGCCGCTCAAGGAGTTCGACCTGTTGGAGTACCTGATGCGTAACAGCGGCCGGGTGCTGACTCGCGGACAGTTGATCGATCGGGTGTGGGGTGCGGACTACGTCGGCGACACCAAGACGCTCGACGTGCACGTCAAGCGGTTGCGGTCCAAGATCGAGTCCGACCCGGCCAACCCGATACACCTGGTCACGGTGCGCGGCTTGGGTTACAAACTGGAAGGTTGACGCAGCGTAGGCCGCTATTCGGCCGCCCGCGTTGCGGGGTGCACCGCGACGAGCCCTAATGCGCTGCGCCGCTTGCACATTGCGGCGAGTTCAGCGTAGGCCTTCTCGCCGAGCAACTCGGTGAGTTCGGCGGCCATGGAAACCCATACCTGCTTGGCGCCGACGTGGGCGGCCGGGTCGCCGGTGCAGTACCAGTGCAGGTCGGCGCCGCCGGCGCCCCAGCCGCGGCGGTCGTACTCGGTGACGGTGGTCTTGAGGATCTCCGTGCCGTCCGGACGAGTCACCCACTCCTGGCTGCGACGGATAGGCAGCTGCCAGCAGACATCCGGTTTCATCGTCAGCGGTTCCACGCCAAGTTTCAGCGCTTTGGTGTGCAGCGCACAGCCCTGCCCGGCGTGAAACCCGGGCCGGTTCAAGAAGATGCATGCGCCCTTGTACTTGCGGGTGCGGAACTGCTCCTCGCCCTCGTGCTCGTCGAGTTCGAGATAACCCTTGCGGCCCAAGCCCTTCTCGCGAAACTGCCAGTCGGAGTCGGTGAGCTTGGACACGGCGTCGTCCAGCCGGGCCCGGTCGTCGTCGTCGGACAAAAACGCCCCATGCGAACAACATCCGTCGTCGGGACGGTCGGCGACGGTGCCCTGGCAAGCCGGCGTGCCGAACACACAGGTCCAGCGGGAGAGCAGCCAGGTCAGGTCCGCGGCGATCAGATGTTCAGGATTGTCCGGGTCGTAGAACTCCACCCACTCGCGGGCGAAGTCCAATTCGACTTCACCGGGGTGGTTTGGCTGCGCACTTGCCACAGTTTTCACGGTAGACCGTGGATGTCGGTGGTGGCGGTTAGCGTGGCCGGTGTGAAGTTGGTGGTCAAGGTGCGAGTGCTGCCGACCGCGGATGAGGCGGCGGCACTGGGGGCCACTCTGCGCACATGTAATGAGTCGGCGTCGTGGCTGTCGGGCCGGATGCATGAGCTTCGGGTGCGCGGCAAGTATGAGGCGCAGAAACGCTTCTACACCGACATCAAGGCAAGGTTTGGGTTGTCGGCGCAGCCCACGATCCGGGTGATCGGCAAGGTCGCCGACGCCTACACCGCCCTGAAAGCCAACATCGACGCTGGCAATTACGGTCCACCCGGGTCGGCCAAACGCACAACGGTGGCGGCGACGCCGATCGAGTTCCGCGCTGATGCGGCGCAGCCGTTTGATGCGAGATGCTTGTCGTGGCAGATCCCCGAGGTGGTGGTTGGCCGGGAGGCGACGGTGTCGATCTCGACGACCTCTGGTCGGCTCAAAGGGGTGCGGGTGTTGGCTGCTGCCCACGATCTGGCGCTGTTGCGCACCCGGCCGGTCGGGGAGACTGACCTGCATTGCCGAGACGGGAAATGGTTCCTGTATGCCACCGTCGAGGTTCCCGAAGCGCCCTTGGAGCAGCCGGTGAACGGTTTCCTCGGGGTGGATTTCGGCATCGTGAATATCGCTGCCAGTAGTGACGGGCAGCGCTTGGCCGGGGCGCGGCTCAACCGGTATCGCAAGCGTCAGCAGCGGATGCGGGCGCGGTTGCAGGCGAAGAAAACCAGTTCGGCGCGACGCTTATTGAAGAAGCGTCGGCGTAAGGAGGCGCGGTTCGCCGCCGACGTCAATCATCAGATTTCCAAACGCATTGTGGCCGAGGCGCAACGCACCAGGCGCGGTATCGCCGTCGAACAGTTGACGGGGATCCGCTCCCGGGTACGGCTTCGTAAGCCCCAACGGGCCGCGGTGCATTCGTGGGCGTTCGCCCAACTCGGCGGTTTCCTGGCCTATAAGGCTAAGGCCGCCGGGGTGGCGTTCGTCGAGGTCGACCCGGCCTACACGTCGCAGACGTGCAGCGCGTGTGGCTGGGTGGACAAACGCAACCGCCGCTCCCAGAGTGAGTTTGAGTGTGGCCGGTGTGGCTTCGTTGGGCACGCCGACCACAATGCAGCGACCAACATCGCCACTCGCGGTGTCGAACGCTGGGGCGAAGTCATGCGCCCACACGCGGCGCCCACCCTAACCGCCAGTTAGGGCGGCAGCAGCAAGCCTAACGGCAACCCACAACCTGAAGGGGCAGGCTACAAGGCCGTCCCGACAGTTATCGGCGGGTCCATGACGGTAGACCAATCCTTTGCTCGGGCGGCCCACCCGCGTCCGCTCAATTGCCCAGCTCGCCCCCTCGCCGCTGCGCGGCTGGGAGGTACCCCCACCTCGTGCCGCTACGCGGCCCGCATCGTCGCAGGGCTAAGTTTGTGTCGTGCGATTAGGTGTGCTCGACGTGGGCAGCAACACGGTCAATCTGCTTGTGGTGGATGCCCGCCGCGGTGGGCACCCGACGCCGATGAGTTCGACCAAGGCCACTCTGCGGCTGGCCGAGTCGATCGACAACTCCGGCAAGATCACCCGCCGCGGTGCCGACAAGCTCATCGAGACGATCGAAGAGTTCGAAAAAATCGCGGACAGCTCGGGGTGCGCCGAACTCATGGCGTTCGCCACGTCGGCGGTTCGCGACGCCAAGAACTCCGACGACGTGCTGTCCCGGGTCCGCAAAGAGACCGGCGTCCAGCTGCAGGTGCTACGGGGTGTCGACGAGTCGCGGCTGACCTTTCTGGCGGTTCGTCGCTGGTACGGGTGGAGCGCGGGCCGCATCATCAACCTCGACATCGGTGGCGGCTCGCTGGAGTTGTCCAACGGCGTCGACGAGGAGCCCGAAGTCGCGATGTCGCTGCCGTTGGGCGCCGGGCGGCTGACTCGCGAATGGCTCAACGACGACCCGCCCGGCCGGCGCCGGGTGGCGATGCTACGCGACTGGCTGGACGCCGAGCTGGCCGACGCCAGCGCCAAAATGCTGGATGCCGGTAGCCCCGATCTTGCGGTGGCAACGTCGAAGACATTCCGTTCGCTGGCCCGGCTCACCGGTGCGGCGCCGTCGGCCGCGGGGCCGCGAGTGAAGCGGACGCTGACGGCCAATGGCCTCAGACAACTCATATCTTTCATCTCTAGGATGACGACCGCTGACCGTGCCGAACTGGAAGGGGTGAGCGCCGAGCGAGCGCCGCAAATTGTGGCCGGAGCTCTGGTCGCAGAGGCAAGTATGCGAGCGCTGTCGATCGACACAGTGGACATTTGCCCGTGGGCGCTACGGGAGGGCCTCATCTTGCGCAAACTCGATAGCGAAGCTGACGGAACCGCCTTCGTCGAGACGTCGGTGCGCGACGCTAGTAGTCAGCGAGCCGATCGGAATGGCGGCAAAAAATGACCGGACCAAACGACAACACCCGGCCCATCTCCGTTGCCGAGTTGTTGGCCAAGAACGGCACGCTGGGCGCGCCGGTTCCCGCGCGTCGCCGCCGCCGCCGCGGCAACTCCGATGCGGTGACCGTTGCCGAACTGACCGGCGAGATCCCCATCATCACCGACGACATGGGACCCGAGACGACGGAGCGGCAGGGTCCGAGCTCGCATGCTCACCGGGCCCATGCAACCGTTCGCCTCGACGAGGACGTGTCCGAGCTACCCGCCGAGAATTCGTCGTATTGGTCCGAGCCCGAACCGCGTTGGCCGGAATCTCCGCCGCCACGTCCGCGTGAATCAGGGCCAGAGCCGCGGGAACCGCGTCTTGAGCGCAGTGCCTACCCGCGCCCGGTGCGCGACAACGCCCGCGCCAAAGCTGATCGTGCCGATGACCGGGACGACAAGTCGGCGGACCGGTCCGGCGCAGAGGGCATGAACCCCGATCCACTCGAGGACTACGCGGGCATGTCGGTGGACGTGATGGACGCCGATGTGCGAGACGCCGAGCCGGCGAATGAAGACTCCGCCTATGTGCGCTCCTACCTGCGGGGGTCCACCGGCAAGGGTGCCGGCGATGATGTCGGATCCGACTCGGCCCACTTGGACGTCGCTGATGTCGCCGAGGAGGACTACCCCGAAGACCTCGCCGACGGCCACGGCTGATTCGCACACCTGGTCCCGGGCCGAGAGCATGCGGTTCGGCGGAATGGTTGTGCTGCAATCGATTTTGGCTGTCGCGTTCGGTGCGGGTTTGTTCATTGCGTTCGACCAGCTGTGGCGGTGGAACAACATCGTGGCGTTGGTGCTCTCGGTGCTCGTCATTCTCGGCCTGGTGGTGGGTGTACGGGTGGTGCGCAAAACCGAGGACATCGGTAGCACGCTGATCGCGGTGGCGGTGGGGGCGCTGGTCACGTTGGGGCCGCTGGCGTTGTTGCAGTCCGGCTAGGCGCCCAGCAGAACCCACGTGCGCCCAGCTATCAAGGTCGGTCTGTCGACGGCCTCGGTCTATCCGATGAAGACCGAGGCCGCTTTCGAATATGCGGCCAAGCTCGGCTACGACGGGGTCGAGCTGATGGTGTGGGGCGAGTCGGTCAGCCAGGACATCGACGCGGTGGCCAAGCTCTCGCGGCTTTACCGGATACCGGTGCTGTCGGTGCACGCGCCATGTCTGCTGATCTCGCAGCGGGTGTGGGGACGCCAACCCGATTCCCAAGCTGGATCGCAGCGTGCGGGCCGCCGAGAAGCTGGGCGCCCAGACCGTCGTCGTGCATCCGCCGTTCCGCTGGCAGCGCCGCTACGTGGACGGCTTCACCGAACAGGTCGCGTCGCTGGAGGAATACAGCGATGTGCTGGTCGCCGTGGAGAACATGTTCCCGTTCCGCACCGACCGGTTCTTCGGCGCCGGCCAGACCATGGAGCGGATGCGCAGACGCGGGGGTGGGCCCGGGCCGGGGATCTCGGCATTCGCCCCGTCCTACGACCCGCTGGACGGCAACCACGCGCACTACACCCTGGATCTGTCCCACACCGCGACGGCCGGAACCGATGCGGTGGACATGGCGCAGCGGATGGGGTCGGGTCTGGTGCACCTGCACTTGTGTGACGGCACCGGGCTGCCGGCCGACGAGCATCTGACGCCGGGTCGCGGCACCCAGCCGGTCGTCGAGGTCTGCGAGATGTTGGCTGCCGGCGACTTCGCCGGCCATGTCGTGTTGGAGGTGTCAACGTCGGGAGCGCGTTCGGCCCACGAGCGCGAGGTGATGTTGGCTGAGTCGTTGCAATTCGCCCGCACGAACCTGCTGCGTTGACGCCGCCGACGACGATGCAGAGCGAAGCGATGAGGAGGAGCGGCGCGATGAACCCGGAGGGGAATCCGACAAGTTGACCGCGTTATTCACCACTGCGATGGCGCTCCGCGAGATCGGCGCAGACGGCGTGTACCGCATTTTCGAGGGCGAGCTGAACAAGCACTGGACCATCGGGCCCAAGGTGCACGGCGGGGCCATGGTTGCGTTGTGCGCCAACGCCGCTCGCACCGCCCACGGCGGACCCGTTGAACCGGTGGCGGTTTCGGCCAGCTTCCTGTGGGCGCCAGACCCTGGTCCGATGCGGCTGGTGACGTCGATGCGCAAGCGCGGGCGCCGGATCAGCGTCGTCGACGTCGAACTCGTCCAGGGCGATCGCGCCGCCGTGCACGCCGTCATCACGCTCGGCGAGCCCGAGCACATGGTGCCGCCGCTGCTGTCGGCCAATCCGGTGGTCGGCCTGATGTATCCCGAACCGCCCGGCGACGTCGCCGCCTATCGGCCCCGGCCATCGGCTGGCCGGGCTGGTGAACCTGGCTGAGGGCTGCGATGTGCGGACGCTGATCTCAACGCTGGACCCCACCGACGGCCGGGCGCCGGTGATCCAGAACTGGGTGCGGCCGCGCGGCGTGGCACCTGATGTGTTGTTCGCGCTGATGTGCGGCGACGTGTCGGCGCCGGTGAGTTTCGCCGTGAACCGGACCGGCTGGGCCCCGACCGTACAGCTCACCGCGTACCTGCGGGGCCTGCCGGCCGATGGCTGGCTGCGGGTGGTGTGCACGTGCGTGCAGATCGGTCAGGACTGGTTCGACGAAGACCACACGGTGGTCGACTGCGAAGGCCGCATCGTGGTGCAAAGCCGCCAGCTGGCGATGGTGCCAGCAGACTCCTAGCCGCCAGCTTGCGATCGCGCGCGAGCCGTCGGCGTGCGACCCGCTGCGCCCACCAGCGCACCGCAACCCCAAGCGTCTGCCAAACTGTGCGGCATGGCCAGAATCGCGATCGTCGGCGGGGGAAGCATGGGCGAAGCCCTGCTATCGGGCTTGCTGCGGGCCGGGCGCCAGGTCAAGGATCTCGTAGTGGCCGAGCGGATGCCCGACCGCGCCCGATACCTCGCCGAGACGTATTCGGTGCTGGTGACATCGCTGCCGGACGCGGTGGAAAATGCGACGTTCGTCATCATCTCGGTCAAACCCTCCGACGTCGGGTCGGTGATCGGCGAGATCGCCAAGGCAACCGCGGGGGCCGCTGAGGACAGCCCGGACCAGGTGTTCATCACCGTCGCGGCCGGGGTCACCACGGCCTACCTGGAATCCAAGCTGCTGGCCGGAACGCCGGTGGTCCGGGTGATGCCCAATGCGCCGGCGTTGGTCGGCGCCGGGATCAGCGCCATGGCCAAAGGTCGTTTCGCGACCCAGGAGCAGCTAAAGGAGGTCGCCGCACTGTTCGACTCGGTGGGCGCTGTGCTGACGGTCCCCGAGGAGCACCTGGACGCGGTGACCGCGGTCTCGGGTTCGGGTCCGGCGTATTTCTTCCTGATGGTCGAGGCTTTGGTCGATGCCGGCGTCGGGGTGGGCCTGAGCCGATCGGTGTCCACCGAATTGGTCGCACAGACGATGGCCGGGTCGGCGGCGTTGTTGCTGGACCGCATGGAACAGGACCGCGGAACGGGCAACGACGCAACGCGGGACCTGTCCCTGGACACCACCGCGGCGCGGCTGCGAGCGATTGTTACCTCGCCCGGTGGTACTACTGCGGCTGCCCTGCGAGAATTGGAAGGACGGGGTTTGCGGGCGGCTGTCGACGAGGCGGTTCGGGCCGCAAAAACACGCTCTGAGCAGCTAAGAATTACATCAGAGTAATTTATAGAATTTTATTTATTTGCCACCACCCGTCGCAATAACCCCACTAGTCCCGCTATTCTCCTGTTGGTATGCACCTGTGGGTGCCAGCGGAGGGGAAGCCGCTGGGACTGCAGGAGCCTGACTGATTGGGTTGCGATGACGTCTATGAACGGGCCATCGGCTGGCGGTAAATCGGGACGAGACACAAGTCCCGCGGACAGCCAGCAGCCCCGGACGCAATTCCTGACGGTTGCGGAAGTGGCAACATTGATGCGGGTCAGCAAGATGACGGTCTACCGGCTGGTTCACAACGGTGAGCTGCCTGCGGTCCGCGTCGGGCGGTCCTTCCGCGTGCACGCCAAAGCCGTGCACGACATGCTGGAGACCTCCTACTTCGACGCCGGCTAGCGCACGGCGACGATGCGGAACGCGCAGCGTTCCGGAGAGGAGTCGGGCACTCAGACCAGTACGGCGACGACGCGGGCCGCGCCTCGTCCCGGGTCATCCGGCGCACCCGGGTGCCTCGGCGCACGCTCGTTAGTCGATGTCGGCTGTGGCGGACGTTGGCGGCGGCACCGGTTTTGGTGTCCGATGCGCCCTGCCGGGTAGAGTGTGCGGGTTATTGCAGATGCCCGGCCATGGCGGACTCGGGCCGCCACACAGATAGCGGAGTTATGGGTTCAGTAATCAAGAAGCGGCGCAAGCGGATGTCGAAGAAGAAGCACCGTAAGCTGCTTCGCCGCACGCGGGTGCAGCGCAGAAAACTCGGAAAGTAACGTCCGCCCTCGGCTGCCTTGCGCGCAGCCGATGCCGCGGTAACGCAAGATCGTTAGGCTAATCAGGTGGAGTCGTCGGGCGGTCAATCAGGTGCCGGGACGGGCACTCGCACAAGTGGCACCGGCACCAACGCCGTGCATTATCCAAAAGTCGTGCTGGTCACCGGCGCGTGCCGGTTTTTGGGTGGGTACCTGACGGCCCGACTGGCGCAGAACCCGTTGATCAACCGGGTCATCGCGGTCGACGCGGTCGCGCCGAGCAAGGACATGCTGCGCCGCATGGGCCGCGCCGAATTCGTCCGCGCAGATATTCGCAACCCCTTTGTCGCCAAGGTGATTCGAAACGGCGACGTCGACACCGTGGTACACGCGGCGGCGGCATCGTTTGCGCCGCGGTCCGGCGGCGGGGCGGCGTTGAAGGAAATCAACGTGCTGGGCGCAATGCAGCTCTTCGCGGCCTGCCAGAAGGCGCCGTCGGTACGTCGAGTGGTGCTGAAGTCGACCTCAGAGGTCTACGGTTCCAGTCCACACGATCCGGTGATGTTCACCGAGGACTGCAGCAGCCGTCGGCCGTTCCGCGAGGGCTTTCCCAAGGACAGCCTGGACATCGAGGGATACACGCGCGGGCTGGGCCGGCGACGGCCCGATATCGCGGTGACCATTCTGCGGCTGGCCAACATGATCGGTCCGGCGATGGACACCACGCTGTCGCGATACCTGGCCGGGCCGCTGGTCCCGACGGTGCTCGGCCGCGACGCGCGGCTGCAGCTGCTGCACGAGCAGGATGCGCTGGGCGCCCTGGAGCGCGCCGTGATGGCTGGCAAAGCCGGCACCTTCAACATTGGCGGCAGTGGAGTCATCATGCTGTCGCAGGCGATTCGACGGGCCGGCCGAGTCGCGCTGCCGGTGCCCGGATTGAGTCTGTGGGCGTTGGATTCGCTGCGCCGCGCCAACCACTATGCCGAGATCAACCGTGAGCAACTCAACTACTTGAGCTACGGCCGCGTGATGGACACGACCCGCATGCGACAGGAGTTGGAATACCATCCCAAGTGGTCGACTGCGGAGGCTTTTGACGATTACGTACGCGGCCGAGGTTTGACTCCCATTATCGATCCAGAGTGGGTACGCTCCATTGAAGGTCGGGCCGTAGCAGCAGCGCAGCGCTTTGGTGGTCGAATCAAAATCAACTGACGGGTGGGGGTGAGGTTAACTTTATGGCGGGCGACTCAAAAGCGAAAGTTATTCCGCTGCACGGGAATTCAGGTCGTGCAGCGGCGCAGCGGCGTGCCGGGCAACGCGCGCAAGCGTCTCGCCAACATCCCTCGCTCCTCTCCGAACCCGACGCCCGGGCGTCGGCCGACGAGATCGCCGCCGTCGTACGCGAAATCGACCAGCACCGCCGGGACGCGGGCGCCAGATCCGAAGCCGAGCAGCCCAGCAATGAGCTGGCGCAGAAGGTCAGTGCCGTCGCCGATTTCCTGCGGCACCGGCTCGCCGGCGACTACAGCGTCGACGAGTTCGGGTTCGATCCGCATTTCAACGACGCGATCGTGCGGCCGCTGCTGAGGTTCTTCTTCAAGTCGTGGTTCCGGGTCGAGGTCAGCGGCATCGAGCATCTACCCGACACGGGCGCGGCGCTCGTGGTGGCCAACCACGCCGGCGTGCTGCCGTTTGACGGGCTGATGGCCTCGGTGGCTGTACACGACGAGCATCCCGCTCATCGGGACCTGCGGCTGCTGGCCGCCGATATGGTGTTCGACTTGCCGATGGTCGGCGCGGCGGCCCGTAAGGCCGGGCACACCATGGCGTGCACCGCCGACGCCCACCGACTGCTGGCCGCGGGGGAACTGACCGCGGTGTTCCCCGAGGGTTACAAGGGTCTGGGCAAGCGTTTCAAGGACCGCTACAAGTTGCAGCGGTTCGGCCGCGGCGGGTTTGTGGCGGCGGCGCTTCACACCAAGGCGCCGATCATCCCGTGCTCGATCGTCGGTTCCGAGGAGATCTACCCGATGCTGGCCGACGTGAGGCTGCTGGCCCGGCTGTTCGGCTTGCCGTATTTCCCGATCACTCCGCTGTTCCCGCTGGCCGGTCCGGCCGGGCTGATCCCGCTGCCGTCGAAGTGGCACATCGCCTTCGGTGAGCCGATCCCCACCGCGCACTACGAGGGTGCCGACGCCGAGGATCCGATGGTGACGTTCGAGCTGACCGACCAGGTGCGCGAGACGATCCAGCAGACGCTCTATCAGCTGCTGGCCGGTCGCCGCAACATGTTCTTCGGCTGAGTTGCTACCTACGCGGTGGGCTTGACCAGGGTGAACTGGCAGACGTCGGTGTTGCCGTTGCGGAACAGGTCGGCGCAGCCGGTCAGGTACTTGATGTAGCGCTGGTAGACCTCGTCGGACTGGATCGCGATGGCCTCGTCTTTGTGGGCCTCTAACGCCGCCGCCCAGATGACCAGGGTGCGGGCGTAGTGCAGCCGCAACGACTGCACGCGGGCCACCTCGAAACCAGCCGTAGTCGCAAGCTCCTCGACCAGCGCCACCGACGGCAAGCGGCCGCCGGGGAAGATCTCGTCCATGATGAATTTCACGAACCGAATCAGTGTCATCGTCGTCTTGATCTGACGCTGCTTGAGTTCTTCGACGGTGGGGATCACGATCGTGTGCAGCAACATCGTGCCGCCGGCCGGCAGCACCTCGTAGGCCATCTTGAAGAAGTCACCGTAGCGGTCGAAGCCGAAGTGCTCGAACGCACCGATGGAGACGATCCGGTCGACCGGCTCGTGGAACTGCTCCCAGCCTTGCAGCCGCACCTGCTTTGAACGTGGGCTGTCCAGGGCGTCGAACGATTTTTGCACGTGCGCGGCCTGGTTTTTGCTCAGTGTCAGGCCGATCACGTTGACGTCGTACTGCTCAATGGCGCGCCGGAGCGTGGCGCCCCAGCCGCAGCCGACGTCGAGGAGCGTCATTCCGGGTTGCAGGCCCAGTTTGCCGAGTGACAGGTCGATCTTGGCCAACTGGGCTTCTTCCAGCGTCATGTCGTCGCGCTCGAAGTATGCGCAGCTGTAGGTCTGGCTGGGGTCCAGAAAAAGCCGGTAGAAGTCGTCTGAGAGGTCGTAATGCGATTGGACGTCGTCGAAGTGCGGCGTCAGATTGGTGCTCATAGGTGTGGCTCTCCCCCTAATGTCCCGGCTGACATTATGCCGAGCCGCGGATCGATGCAATTGCCGCGATTGTCGCCTCCGCGTTTGAGTCGGGGTTGGAGGACTCGCCGAGCATGGTGACGATGCTGGTCATCACCGGGTTACCGTCATCGTCTGTGACCTCGCTGCGGATCTCGGCGATCACGGTGCTGTGGGATTCGATCACCGAGTCGAGGTAGGTGTCGAAGTACAGCTTGTCGCCGGCCTTGATCGGCCGGTGGTAGACGAACTTCTGGTCGCGATGCAACACCCGCGCGAGGTTGATCGGAATGTCGAACTTGGTGAAAACATCCATCTGGACCCGCCGCCCGGCAACCGCGAGGAAAGTGAGCGACGCCACGGTGCTGTCGTAACCGGACTCTTGGGCGGACTCCTCGGAGTAGAACGACGGGTGATCGTCCTTGACGGCCTGCGCGAACTCCCGGATCTTTTCGCGCCCGACGGCGAAGTAATCCGGGGAACCGATAGTGCGTTCCGATGAGTCCTTCGGCGCCTTCGAGGACTGACATGCGCTGTTCTCCACTCTGATGGGTGCTGCGCGGCGCAGCTTATCAGCGCGATTGCCGCCTGGAGGCGACGGCAGCCAGCGCACCGCCGGCCGCGCCCAGCGCCAGCGCCGACGGGACGCCGATCCGGGCGGCCTTACGTGCAGTCCTGAAGTCGCGGATTTCCCAGCCGCGTTTGCGGGCCAGGTCGCGCAGCGCGGCGTCGGGGTTGATCGCCACGGCCGTGCCGACGAGGGAGAGCAGCGGCACGTCGTTGTAGCTGTCGGAGTAGGCGGTGCAGCGCTTGAGGTTGAGGCCCTCGCGGATGGCCAAGGAGCGCACCGCGTGGGCTTTGCCGGGGCCGTGCAGGATCTCGCCGACCAGCCGGCCGGTGAATATCCCGTCGACCGATTCGGCGACGGTGCCCAGTGCGCCGGTCAGGCCGAGGCGGCGGGCGATGGTGATCGCCAGCTCATAGGGCGTGGCGGTGACCAGCCAGACCTGCTGGCCGGCGTCGAGGTGCATCTGGGCCAGATCACGGGTGCCCTCCCAGATCTTGTCGGCGATGATCTCGTCGTAGACCTCTTCGCCGAGCCTTTCCAGCTCTTCGGTGGGTCGGCCTTCGATGAAGGCCAGCGCTTTGCGGCGGCCCTCGGCGACGTCGTTGCTGTTCTCCCGGCCGATGAGCTGAAACTTGGCTTGCGCGTAAACGAATCCGAGCACGTCGCGATAGGTGAAGTATTTCCGGGCGGCCAGGCCCCGGCCGAAGTGCAGCAGCGACGAGCCCTGCACCAGAGTGTTGTCGACGTCGAAGAACGCAGCCGCGGTCAGGTCGATGGGTGGCTGCTCGGGGCCGGGGGTTGCATCGGTTCCGGTTTTGACGTCGACCAGCGCGCGCTCGGCGCTGGCGTTGGCGGCCAGCGTCTCGAAGTCAGCTGGATCGGGACTGGCGTTGGGGCCGGGTTCGACGGTGTCCGGGCCGCCGGGAGAGCTCACGGTTCAACAGTATCCGGCCCAGGCGCGGCGGGGTGGGCAGCGCAGGGGGGCGGAGCGGGGGAGGTTCGGGGGGCGGGTGTCGCGCTACCTGGGAGTTCCGCGATACTTACCCGGCTGATGGGTGAGGAGGTCGTCGTGTTCACGCCTGCGGCAAGCGGCTGCGAACTCGATTGCTAAATCTTGGTTCTCAAGGAAATTGCGATATTCGTCGTCGGCCAACCAATAGGATTCGATGTAGTCAACCATCGGGTTCGAAACTGGAATACCCAGCAAGTGTCGGCCGGAGTCCGGATCCTTTCCAAGCCAGTAGTCGTGTTCTCTGGAAAAGAAGCTGAAATCGTATGTCATTTACTTCCTTCCTGGGTCCTCAAGTTCGATAATAGTCAAATCTTCTGGAGGGACGTTGGATCCGTCGATAACCGCTTCGGGCATGCCCTCGGGCAAGTGCCCTCCGGGGAGCCAGTATTCGTTCGCACTCGCTTCGTTACCTGACGGCATTCTCAAGTTATAGTCATCCGGGTGGGGGATATCGACCCGGATCACGTTGTAGTCTTTAAAGTAGCCCTGGGGCAATCCTAAAGCGCTTTCTAAGGCGGCGAAGTCTCCCTTTGCGAGAAGGGGATCGACCTCACTAGTCGGAAACAGAAATGTCGTTCCGTCGCGTTGACTTATTCCGTACTGTTTAAGATTTTCATCGAGCATAAATCGAGTTCCCCCATGATTGAACTGTTCAAGATGATGCTCGATGTACTCGGGAGACAAATACTCAGAAGGGTCGGGTCGAGTGCCTTTCTCCATGGCGAGGATTTCGTCGCGCTTTTCGTCCGTCAAGCCAGGTGAGGATGAGTCATCGCCGTGGCCATCTGCACCACCTGTGTGCCCGTCGCGAACGCCGCCATCGCTGCCGCCCCCGCTATGACCATCACCGCCGTTGGACATGCCCCCGCGCCCGCCGCCTTCGCCCGTGTACCCATTAGCACCGCCTCCAGGGGGCCAGGCGTCGGCAGGCGGCGGTGGGTCGAGCGGATGCGCTCCGGCCGAGTGAGGGTCTTGAAGTGGCATCTGATGTGGCGGTGGTGGTGGGGGTTGCGGTGAATGCGCGCTGGCCAGCCCCGATTCGGGCGCGGCGGGGGCATGGGGAGCGGGCACTGCGCCGTAGGAGGGAAGCGGGTCTGTTGGTGCGGACACAGAGGGTATGGATTGTGGGCCTGCGAACGCTGGCGCCGGTTCATGAACGCCGCCCGGTGCAGTAGCTCCAGGACTGCTGACGGGTGCGGGTTGGCCCGAACTGATCGGGGATCGCGCGTCGCCCGGCGCGGTGGGCGTAGTCGCGTGTTCAACCGCTCGCTGCGTGGCAAGGTCGGTCGGAGTGGACGTGGTCGGGGTCGGGGTCGGTTCGACGGGACCTGGCAGAGCGGTGGCCCCTGGCTCACCTGATTTCGGCGGCGGCAGCGCACCCGGGCGCCCGCCGGGAGGAGGGTCGCTCTTTGGGAAATCAGTCCCGATCTTCTCGAGGTCCTTGGTCAGTCCGCTGGCTGTACCGGTGACGTCACCCACGGTCCCTGTGGTGGTTGCGAATTCACCGGCCTCATCCAGGAGGCGTCCGTCGCGGCCGACGGTGCCCGCCACGTCGGCCGCATCTGCAACTCTGGTGGCAGCACCGGCCGTCTCGGCGGCCTTGGTCCCCGCGCCAACCTCACCAAGTCCTGGCAGGACGGCCGTTCCAACGTCAAAGAGGTTGTGTCCGAGTCCCACCAAAGGCCGATCGCTGGACCAGTCTTTGTAGTCGACAAGCCCTTTGACCATGTCGAGGGTGCCTTTTGGATCGGAGGCAAGTTGTGCCGGAATTGCCGCTGGGTTGGCAGCCATCTTGGCCAAATTCTCCAGGCCTTCCCAACTGTGCAGGGCGCCTTGTGGATCGTAGGCGAAGCGCAAGGGGTTGAGTTGGCTCAAGGCGTGCGCCGCGTCAGCGCCACCCTTGAGCACCCCTTCGCTGATATCGACGTACGTGTCGAAGTACGCGGAGGCCGCCGAACCCACATCGTTCCCGAGGAAATGAGTCAGCTCCTTATTCGCAAAGGCCTCTAAGTCGACGGCACAACTATCCATCAGCCCCATGGCCTTTTGAAATAACTGCTCCTTGGCGTCGGCCTCTCGCTTCATGTTGTGGAGCACAGCCTTGATGTCGTCAGCGATCTTCTTGATCTCATCGAGTCCGTGACCTTTGAAGACTTCGACCACCTCATGCAACAGGCCCGATGGTGTGTCCAAGCGGTGCAACAGATCCCGGATCGCGTTTTGAGCTTGCTGCACCTCGTTGGCGAAATCATCGAGGCCCTTGGCCAGCTTGCCGCACTCGTCGCCGATCTTGACGATAGCGTCACCAAGCTGGGAAAACGCCTGCTGAACCAGCCCGCTCTCGGGAATATGTTGCGACGCGACCACCGAAATAGGTTCTCGCAGAGTGTCTTTCGCGCTATGAAGCGCCGCACCAAAACTGCGCCAGCTTGTTGCGGCGGCGTGGATCTGAGCGGGGTTGCCGTTCGGCCACAAGTCCCCGACGAACTCCTCCACCAGCCCCCACAAAACAGGTTCCGCAATCCCCGGTCCCAGCGTCCATGGCGCTCCAGGGGCGTCGAACTTCCCTGGCGGTGTCGGTGTGGGCAGGACCGAGCCGCCACCGCCCAATGTCGACGACGCTTCGGCCCGCGAGTAATTCGATGCGCCGACTTCTAGTTTGAATCCGATTGTTCGACAGTCGTTTATACCTGCCGCCACCGCCTTCAGTACGGACCCCGCGCTGTCCTGATATGCCAACGCGAACGCCTCGCCCGCCGCATCCTGGCCGATATTGGCGCCAAATCCAGAAGTCAACGTGCCGGTCGCTGCCGCCACACCGTCGCCGGCCGAGATCACTGCGGCCCCGGCGCCCGACAGCGTTGCCGGGTCAACGGCAAGCGGAGCCATCAGCTACGACCACATGCTCATATTCGCCGCCATTGCGCCGGTGTAGTTTTTATGGGCGGTGAATCCAGCAGTCTTCAAGTGCGCCAAGGCTTCTCGCATCGTCGCTTCGCCGTGCGACCAATGTCGGTGCGCCTCGGCGTGAGCTGTCGCCGCGCGCCCTGACCACGTCCCGTGCAGCTGAGCCACTAGCGAGTTAACTTCTGCTACTAAATTTTCGGTGTGCTGGACGAATTCGTGCATGCGCTGTAGCGCGTCCGACAACGCATCAGGGTCCACACTGAACGCGTCAGCCACGGTAGACCCCGTCCACCTTCTGGGTTGACGCAGACTCTTGGGTCTGGAAGTCAACTCCGGCGACTCCGACAGCCTCGGCCAGAATCGCCAGTCCTTGTTGCACCTCGCCGGCCCCGCGATGCCACAGGTCCCACGCTTCGCCGTAGGCGCCGCCTGCTCCGCCTTTCCAACTGGCAAGCATTTCGCGGATCTGACCGTCAAGTTCATTGAGCCTGGTGCGAAAATCCGTCGCCGCGCCTGATATAGCTTGTGAAACCCCTTGCATCACCTCGGGATTAGCACGTAGTACCTCACGCTCAGCCATAGCGGTAAAACCTAATCACTAACCACACGCCGCACAATTCACCCGATCAGCGAAACCCGGCTGAGATCTGGCGGTCCTGGCTTAGCGGTTGCGGTCGATTTCGTCTTCGTCGTCGTCGCGTTTGTCGTCGGGCGCCAGGATGCGTCTGCTGGCAACTGGTTTGCCGGCAATGCGTTTGACCACCTCTGGCGCGGTCTGCGGCGTGGCAATCCGTCCCTGCACCGGGGCGCCGTTCTTCACCGATGGGGGGACGACGCGCTTGGTTTCAGCCTTGCTGTCGTTACCGCCGGCTCCAGCACCGCCCATGGCGCCAGGCGGCATCATCGGCATGCCGCCCATCGGTCCGCGCGCTCCTGCGGCTGTATCAGGCGCACCGGACGGCACAGCCGGGGGTGTCGGCGACGAGGCCGGGTAGGTCCCTGCTGACGGAGTCGGCGGCGGCCCAAGGTTTCCGGCCGGGATCGTGGCGTCCGCCAACCCTGCGCCAGCACCGCCAGCGGCCCCACCGGCGCCCAGCGCTGCACCTCCGGCGCCCAGCCCGTCGCCCAGCGCTTCGGCGGGTACTTCGCCAGCCAACCCGGCGCCTTGCCCGGCCTTGCCCACGCTGCTCGCCAGCTGCGAGCCGATCTGTGAGGCCGATTGGACGGCCTGGTTGATGCCTTGGGAGAAGGGGCTAAACATGCCGCTTAACGTCTGCGCCAGCTGTTGCGGTATCTGCTGGAAGGTCCCCAGCAGTTGCTCCATCTCCTTGCTCGAATCCTGTTCGTTTGCAGGGAATTTCGCCATCGCGTCGCCGGTCTTCTGGCCGCGCTGGGCGAATCCGGCTTGAGCGTTGGCCATGTCGGTTGGGTCACCAGCGTTTCCCGCCATGCCCAGACCTGCGAGGAGCATGTCGATTTCCGAAATCGCCCCAGCTGGCATGTCGGCGGGGATAGGCGGTGGCGGCATGTTGTGCTGCAGGGCCTGCGCGAGTTCCTCGACGTAGATGCGGAGTTCGTCACCGCCAGCCATCGCGATCTCCTGCCTTGTTGGACTTCTCCCGTGGTCGCGGTTTCCACCGCGCTACCGGTCCGCCTGACCGTGGCAGACGGTGTATTTAGCAATGCTATCGCTGATCAACGATGCCGCTATTCACTTCATGCTGACGTCGAAGCGCTGTCCGGGCGTCCGCCGGAAAGCTGAATACCGGCAACGCCGATCAGCGATACCATCGCCTCATGTCGGAAACGCCTCATCCAGGGCATCCATCGGCGCCAGGTCCCCCTGGATTTACGCCTGGACCGCCCCCGACAGGTCCGTGGGGGCCGGTTGGGCCGATTGCTTTGAACAGGCCCGCGCGGTGGCCGATGTTCGTCATGCTTCTGGTCACCTTGGTCGCCGTCGGCGCGGCAGTCGCCGCCTGGTTGCGGCCAATCCCGCACAACACCGCGCGACCCCGCCTGCGCCCACGTATAGCGAGCAACAAGTGGCTGATGCGAAATCGAAGGTGTGCGCCGCGTTCGAGAAAGTGCAGAAGGCTAGCACTATGAACTCGACTCGGAACTGGGGCGACGATCCGAACGGCCAACTCTTGGTCGCCGTTAACGCACGACAGGTATATATCGCAAGCAGCGCATATCTTTGACCACGCTTTCGGACGAACCGGCCACTCCGCCTGAACTCGCTACGGCGGGGCGTAAGCTCGCCGATTTGTATCAAGTAATCGCGATGGATGGTCTAGCCTCTGATCCCAGTCCTCAGGCGCACGAGGCCGCTGATGCGACCGGCCAAACAATCGAGGACTTTGCAAATGATGCAAGCGGTTGGAGGTCCTCCCGGTGAGTGGTCGCATCTAATCGTCGGTCATCAATGGCCGAGCGAAATGACTATCGCAGGTTTGAATCATGGATTGAGAATCGCGGTCAAATTGCAAACGCGCACCACAATATTGCGGATCTGCTTAATACTGCCAAGACTGGGCCGCTCGCAGTGCAAGAGGGCAAAACGGCTGATGCCCTTGTTCAGCTCTTCGGCGAGGGAGAACAGCTTGCTCGGGATATCGCGACAAAGAATGGCGTAAAGAAGGACTCCTATTCGGCTGCCCTTAGTAGCGTCCATAATCTAAGAGACAAGCTCTCAGAGCATCGCGGATCGCTACAACCAGGAAATTAACCAAATTCTCCAGTCGAACGAGCCAGCGGCGGTCAAGGTGCCGCAGATTCTCGAGGCGATTGGAAGTGGTCAGCAAGAAGCTAATCTCGCCGCCGCGAGTTGTGGTGGCGACATTGGCGACGCGGGCCAGCGCATCCTCGACCAAGAAGGCGCTAGCCAGTCGTTTCGGCAATTCGCAAAAGTCAACGGCATTGATATGAGCCAACTGTTCCGATCACGCGACCCAAAAGCGTTGGAGTCCACTGTGCAGGGAATGCTAGACAGCCAAGACGCGTCCGGTGGCGGCGCGCCTGCCGGAGTTAATCCTGCGGTGTCTAGTTTGCCGGTGGCGGGGCGCCTGCGGGGGTTAATCCGGCGGTGTCTGGTTTGCCGGGTGGCGGGGCGCCTGCGGGGGTTAATCCTGCGGTGTCTGGTTTGCCGGGTGGCGGTTCGGGTGGTGCGGTGTCGGGTGTGAACCCGGCGGCATCCGGCTCGCCGAGCGGTGGTGCTGGGGGTGCGCTGCCAGCGGCAGCAAATCCAGCCGCCCCAGGTCTCGCGTCGGCGACCACAACGAGCGCGGGAATGCCCCAAGCGGCGAATCCGTCAGCGCCGGGGCCTATGACTCGCCCCGCCGGGTACGTCACAGCACCCCCAGGACTCTCGCCTCCTGGCGCACCGCCACCTGCGGGACCGCCGGGAGCACCAGCTAGCCCTGCGCCCGTCCCGGGTGCGTACGTCGGGCCACCGAGCGCCGGCCCCCAGCCGCAAATGCCTCCGCCTGGCCCGGGCTCGTACGTTGCGCCACCTAGCGCCGGCCCCCAGCCGCAAATGCCTCCGCCTGGCCCGGGCTCGTACGTTGCGCCACCTAGCGCGAGCCCCCAGGTCTCTACCCCTGCTCCGGGGGCCCTACCTGCGGCGTCACCGCCTTCGCTGCCCTCGATGTCCAACCCAGGCTTTTCCGGCTTTGGCGGAGGACCGCCGTCAGGCTCACCCGGGATGCCTTTCAATGGAGCCGCGTTCCAGGGCGGGCCTCCACCCAGCTTTGGCCCGGGCGAGTGGATGCACCACGCTGACGCGGGGCTGGGGCCGGCGGGAGCCGGCGCGGTCCCGCCGACAGCGCCGATCACGCCGCCAGTCGCGCCGACGCCGGTGTCGCCGCAGACGGCGCCCACAGCCGGCTCGGGGGACTGGCATTCTGCGATCCCTACGGAGCAACCATCTGCGCCGCAGGCGCCTTCGCCTTCTTACAGTTCTCAGGCCGCGTCGCCGATGGCGACCACTTCCTCGCCACCAAATGCGGGTTCAATGCCGTCCACATCCGCGCCGTCGGCGCCGTCGGGCGCTTTGCCGGCCTACGGCTCGGACTTGCGGCCCCCGGTTGCCTCAGTGCCGGCCGGGTCACCCAGTCTGCCTCCGGCTCAGGCGACCTCATCGCCGGCGCCAGGATCACCAACAACCAATCCCGCAGCCGGCTCTGGCGGTGTGGCGAATGCCGCAGCGGCGCGTCCTGTGCCCATGTCCCCGTCACAACAACCAGCACCCGTAGGCATCGCCGGCAAAGCTGTCGTGGCGAGCGCGGGCGGGGCTGTGGCGGGCGCGGTTTCGGCCGACGCGACAGCACGAAACCGGTTGCAGCGCATCGTCGACGCCGTGGCCCGCCAAGAGCCGCGGCTTGCGTGGGCAGCTGGCGATCGCCCCGACGACACGACCGTGCTCATCACCGACCTTGCCGGTGGTTGGATCCCGCCCGGTATCGACATCCCTTCCGCAGTCACACTGTTGGAGCCGGGGCGTCGGCGCGGTGACCTCGAAGCGCTGCTTGGCGAAGTGAAATTGGCTGTTACCCATACACCTGACCGCTACATTCCCGAAGCAGATGAGCCGGTGCCCACGTCGCCGCGTCCGCGGCACGCCCCGGAAATCGAGGAACTGGGTTGGGAGCTCAGCAGCGCAACCCGTTGGCGCGACGGGCTGCCCCGGATGGCGCACACCCTGGCGAAAGCAGCGTCCTCCGGCACTGGTGTGGATGCCCTTGAAGTCGAGGAACTGCACCAATACCTGGACGCCGTCGGCGAGCGTGTGCTCGACGCTTATCCGGATAAGGTCGACCCCGAACACGTTGGCAATTGGCAACTTCTGGCGGCGATCGAAGCATTGGTCCGCGGCGACAGGATCGGTGCTAACTACCACCTGGCTTGGTTTCAAGCGTGCATGACGAGCACCGCCGCGCAGCCGCTTTGACGGGCGAGTTCGCCCGCGGCTAGACCAAGGCGGACTGTCGTTCGACCGCGTATCGCAGATGGCCCCACCGGCCGCGTCGCGGCCAAACTGCCACACTGGACCCATGACCCGTCCCCAAGTCCAGCTGCTCACCCGCGCCGGCTGCACGATCTGCGACGGGGTCCACGCGCAGCTCAACGCAGCTGGCGAAGGAACTCGACTTCGACCTGGAAACCACCGACGTCGACGCCGCAGCGGCTAAAGGCGAGACCGGCTTAAGAGCCGAGTTCGGCGACCGACTGCCGGTGGTCCTGCTCGACGGCCGCGAGCACAGCTACTGGGAGGTCGACGAGCCACGGCTGCGCAAGGATCTGGCCAGACGGTGACTTCACCGTAAATTTGGTGGCCCACCAGGTAACCGTCTACGGTGGAGCGCAGTTCATTCACCGGTGTTAGCAAGGGAGCAGGCCAGGTGATTCAGCCGTGAGCGTCCTGCTCTTCGGTGTCTCGCATCGCAGCGCGCCGGTCTCCGTTCTGGAGCAACTCAGCACCGACGAATCCGAACAGGTCAAGATCGTCGACCGGGTGATGCAGTCGCCGCTTGTGACAGAGGCCATGATGCTCTCGACCTGCAACCGCGTCGAGGTCTACGCCGTGGTCGACGCCTTCCACGGCGGCCTGTCGGCCATTGGCCAGGTGCTTGCCGAGCAGTCCGGGATGTCGCTGGGCGACCTCACCAAATACGCCTACGTCCGCTATAGCGAAGCCGCCGTCGAGCATCTGTTCGCCGTGGCCAGCGGCCTGGATTCGGCAGTGGTCGGCGAGCAGCAGGTGCTCGGCCAGGTGCGCCGCGCCTACGCGGCCGCGGAGGCCAACCGCACCGTGGGCCGGATCTTGCACGAGCTGGCCCAGCGTGCGCTGGCGGTTGGCAAACGGGTGCATTCCGAAACCGGGATCGACGCCGCAGGCGTGTCGGTGGTCTCGGTCGCACTGGGCATGGCCGCTAAGAAGCTCGGTCGAACTGGGCTGCAGGGTAAGACCGCGGTCGTGGTCGGCGCCGGGGCGATGGGCGCGCTGTCGGCGGCCCACCTCACCCGCGCCGGCGTACAAAACGTCTACGTCGTCAATCGGTCGCTGCCCCGCGCGCAGCGGCTGGCCCGCAAGATCCGCGATTCGGGTGCCGCCGCTGAAGCGTTGAGCCTTGACCGACTGGCCTCCGCGCTGGCCGACGCCGACGTGGTGGTCAGCTGCACCGGAGCAGTGCGCCCGGTGGTGTCGCTGGCCGACGTCCACAATGCCCTGTTCGCCGGTCGCCGCGACGAGACCAACCAGCCGCTGGTGATCTGCGATCTGGGCATGCCGCGCGATGTCGATCCGGCGGTGTCCGGGCTGCCGGGCGTCTGGGTGGTCGACATGGACCGCGTGCAGCGCGAACCGTCGGCGCGGGCCGCGGCGGCCGACGCCGAAGCCGCCCGCCACCTCGTCGCCGCCGAAGTCGCCACCTACCTGGCCGGACAGCGGATGGCCGAGGTCACCCCGACGGTGACCGCGCTGCGCCAGCGGGCCGCCGACGTCGTCGAGGCCGAACTCCTGCGCCTGGACCACCGGCTACCCGAACTCGACGCCGCCCACCGCGATGAGGTGGCCCGCACCGTGCGGCGGGTGGTCGACAAGCTGCTGCATGCGCCCACCGTGCGGATCAAGCAGCTGGCCAGCGCACCCGGGGGCGACAGCTACGCCGAGGCGCTGCGTGAACTGTTCGAGCTCGACCAGACCTCTGTCGACGCCGTCGCCACTGCGGGCGAATTGCCCGCTGTGCCAACCGATTCCGCTGGGTAACCACTTGTCCGACGTGATCCGGATCGGTACCCGGGGCAGCTTGCTGGCCACCACCCAAGCCGGTGGCATCCGAGATGCCCTGCACGCCAACGGCCATCGGGCCGAGTTGGTGATCATCAGCACCGAGGGCGACCGGTCATCGGAGCCGGTCGCCGACATCGGCGTCGGGGTGTTCACCGCCGCGTTGCGGGAGGCCATCGAGGACGGCCGGGTCGACGTTGCGGTGCACTCGCACAAGGATTTGCCGACCGCCGACGATCCGCGGTTCGTGATCGCCGCCATCCCGCGACGGGAGGACGCCCGCGATGCGTTGGTGGCCCGCGACGGGTTGGTGCTGGGAGAGCTGCCAACCGGCGCAATAGTGGGCACCTCGTCGCCCCGGCGGGCCGCGCAGCTTAGAGCACTGGGTCTCGGTTTGGAAATTCGCCCCCTACGAGGCAACCTAGATACCAGGTTGAACAGGGTAAGCAACGGTGATCTGGACGCGATCGTGGTTGCCCGGGCGGGTCTGACCCGGCTGGGACGTCTCGATGACGTCACCGAGACGCTGGAGCCGGTACAGATGTTGCCGGCGCCGGCTCAAGGAGCGCTCGCCGTCGAGTGTCGCACTGGGGACACCCAACTGGCGGCACTGCTCGCAGAGCTCGACGACGCCGACACCCGCGCGGCCGTCACCGCCGAGCGTGCCCTGCTCGCCGAACTGGAGGCGGGTTGCTCCGCGCCGGTGGGGGCCATCGCCGAGGTGGTCGAATCCATCGACGAGGACGGCCGCGTCTTCGAAGAGCTGTCGCTGCGCAGTTGTGTGGCGGCGCTGGACGGATCCGACGTGATCCGCGCGTCCGGTATCGGCAGTCCGGATCGGGCACGAGAGCTAGGGCTCTCGGTGGCCGCCGAGCTGTTCGAACTGGGGGCACGGGAACTCATGTCGAGTGCGCGGCAGTAAGTCCGCGCGCGAAAACGAGGTAGGAGCGAGGATGACGACGCGAGGGCGTAAGGCGAGGCCCGGCCGCATCATGTTCGTGGGCGCGGGTCCTGGCGACCCGGGACTGCTGACGACGCGGGCCGCTGCGGTGCTGGCGAATGCCCCCTTAGTGTTTATCGACCCCGACGTGCCCGAGCCGGTGCTGGCGTTGATCGGTAAGGACTTGCCGCCAGTGTCTGGGCCTGCGCCGGCCGAGCCGGCTGCCGTCGGACAACGGAGCCGCCGAGGGGGCGCCCGCCGGCGCTGACGAACAGCCCGCCGCTGTGGTGTCGGTGGGACCCGACATCCGGCCCGCTTTGGGCGATCCTGCTGAGGTGGCCAAAACGCTGGTCGCCGAGGCCCGTACCGGGGCTGACGTGGTGCGGCTGGTGTCCGGCGATCCGCTGTCGCTGGATTCGGTGATCACCGAGGTGAACGCCGTGGCCCGCACCCATTTGCACTTCGAGATCGTGCCTGGCCTGGCGGCAAGCGACGCGGTGCCGACCTATGCGGGGCTGCCGCTGGGCTCGTCGCACACCGTTGCCGACGTGCGCGGCGACGTGGACTGGGGGGCGCTGGCCGCCGGCCCGGGCCCGCTGATCCTGCAGGCCACGTCCTCGCACGTGGTCGACGCGGCGCGCACGCTGATCGAGTACGGGCTCGCCGACACGACCCCGTGCGTGGTGACGTCCTCCGGAACCACCTGCGCGCAGCGCTCGGTGGAGTCGACGCTGGGCGGGTTGACCGATTCCACCCTGCTCGTCGGCTCAGATGGCGCCGCACCTGCACCGGTGGTGGTCACGATCGGCAAGACGGTGGCCAACCGGGCCAAGCTGAACTGGTGGGAGAGCCGCGCCCTGTACGGCTGGACCGTGCTGGTGCCGCGGACCAAGGACCAGGCCGGCGAGATGAGCGAGCGGCTCACTGCGCACGGCGCGCTGCCCATCGAGGTTCCGACCATCGCCGTCGAGCCGCCGCGTAGCCCCGCGCAGATGGAGCGCGCGGTCAAGGGTCTGGTCGACGGCCGCTATCAGTGGGTGGTGTTCACCTCCACCAACGCGGTGCGCGCGGTGTGGGAGAAGTTCGGCGAGTTCGGTCTCGACGCCCGCGCATTCTCCGGGGTGAAGATCGCCTGCGTCGGTGAATCGACCGCCGACCGGGTCCGTGCGTTCGGGATCAGCCCCGAACTGGTTCCCTCCGGTGAGCAATCGTCGCTGGGCCTGCTCGACGAATTCCCGCCCTACGACAGCATTTTCGACCCGGTGAACCGGGTGCTGCTGCCGCGCGCCGACATTGCCACCGAGACGCTGGCCGAGGGCCTGCGCGAACGTGGCTGGGAGATCGAGGACGTCACCGCGTACCGGACCGTGCGGGCTGCCCCGCCGCCGGCGGCCACCCGCGAGATGATCAAGACCGGTGGTTTCGACGCGGTGTGCTTCACGTCCAGCTCGACGGTGCGCAACCTCGTCGGCATCGCCGGCAAGCCGCACGCGCGCACGATCGTCGCCTGCATCGGTCCCAAAACCGCGGAAACCGCAGCCGAATTCGGTTTGCGAGTCGACGTCCAACCCGAAACGGCCGCGGTCGGCCCGCTGATCGAGGCGCTGGCCGAGCACGCCGCCCGGCTGCGCGCCGAAGGTGCGCTGCCTCCACCGCGTAAGAAGAGCCGCAGGCGCTAGTGGCGATCGCAAGGGGCGCAGCGGGTCGCCACCGGAGGATCTAGCCGTGTACCCCCGGCAACGCCCGCGCCGGCTCCGCTCGACCCCGGCGATGCGCCGGCTGGTTGCGCAAACGTCGCTGGAGCCAAGGCATCTGGTGTTGCCGATGTTCGTCGCTGACGGTATCGACGAGCCGCAGCCGATCGCCTCGATGCCAGGCGTCGTGCAGCACACCCGCGACTCGCTGCGCGCTGCCGCGGCCGACGCGGTGACAGCCGGGGTAGGCGGCCTGATGCTCTTCGGCGTGCCGCGCGCCGAGCACAAGGACGCTGCCGGGTCGGCCGGCTCGGATCCCGACGGGATCCTGAACGCCGCGCTGCGCGACCTGGCCAAGGACCTCGGCGACGCCACTGTGCTGATGGCCGATACCTGCCTGGACGAATTCACCGACCACGGCCATTGCGGCGTGCTGGATGAGCGCGGCCGGGTCGACAACGACGCCACCCTGAGCCGTTATGTGGAACTTGGCTGTCGCACAGGCAGATTCGGGTGCCCACGTGGTAGGTCCCGAGCGGGATGATGGATGGCCAGGTCGGCGCGATCCGCGACGGCCTGGACGCCGCCGGCCACACCGACGTGGTGATCCTGGCCTATGCGGCCAAGTTCGCGTCGGCGTTCTACGGCCCGTTTCGTGAAGCGGTGAGCTCCAGCCTGTCCGGCGACCGACACACTTATCAGCAGGAACCGGGCAACGCACGTGAGGCGCTGCGCGAAGTGCAGCTCGATCTCGACGAGGGCGCCGACATCGTCATGGTCAAACCCGCGATTGGGCTACCTGGACGTTGTGTCAGCCGCGGCCTCGATCTCGCCGGTCCCGGTGGCCGCCTATCAGGTGTCGGGGGAATACGCGATGATCCGCGCCGCCGCCGCTAACGGCTGGATCGACGAGCGCGCCGCGGCGCTGGAATCGCTGACCAGTATCCGGCGCGCCGGAGCCGACATCGTGCTGACCTATTGGGCCGCCGAGCGCGGCGAACTGGTTGTCGTGACGGGTCCCGTCGCGCCGGGGATGCCGACCGGGCCGCAGCCGCCGACCCGGCCGGTCGACGTCGACACCGGCTTTTGGTTGTGGCTGGTGGCGGTGCCGCTGATGGTGATTGGCTACGTCGCCGACATGGTCGGCTCGTCGAACGGGCGCGTATCGGCGCCGCTCTACGTCGCATCGCGGGCTTTTCACCGCGGCGTTGTGCGCGATCGTCGTGACCTTCCTGATCCTGATGCGGGCCGGTTACCGCTGGGCCCGAACCGTGTTGACCGGCGGCGCCATCGCCACCGTCGTCTACCTCGGGACCCGGCTGTTCACCGTGAGCTGGCCGCCGATGTTCGCCGTGGCTGCGGCATCGCCGGTATCACCGGATCGGTGCTGATCGCCGGGGGGATGTTCTTGTTGCACCGCCGCGACGCGCACGACGTACTTCACCAGGTGAGATCGCGAATAAGCGAGGTTGGAGCACCCCGCCGACTCCGACGCCCTGACCCGCCGAGCGGTGGTGACCCCAGGTGGTTTGGCCTCCGGGCCAGCAGGGGATGATGTCTGACTGACGGCAGGCACAGATACTGAGGCCGCACCGCTCTTTCGCGAGGTCGGTGCCAGCTGGTACTGGCTGCTGGCCGGCCCGGTGTCGGCCGGGGTCATGCTGTGGATCGAGAAGATCCAACGGCTTACGGTTGGCAGTTCCCGGTTCCGCTGTTTTTTCTGGTGGTGGTGACCAGTTTCATTGCGCTGCAGGTCAAAGCGGCACGCATCCACACGTCAGTTGAATTGACCGCGCAGACGCTGCGCCAGGGCACCGAAACCATCCGGGTGGCTGAAATCCTCAAGGTGTATCCGGAGGCAGACCACCCGCTGGCATCCAAAAAGGACCTGGAGCGTTGGCAGTCCGCCCGCGCGCTCGGCGAACTCGTCGGGGTGCCCAAGGGCCGGGTCGGCATCGGTCTGCGGCTCACCGGCGGCCGCACCGCCCAAGCCTGGGCGCGTCGACACCGGCATCTGCGTAACCTGCTGACCCCCTTGGTCGAGGAGCGGGTCGGGCCGGACGACCTACCGCCGGATCCGCAGGACGGCGACGACGGATCAGGCTGGTAATGGCACGTTTGCGCGCCGTCATCGAGCTCGTGATCGCCTGCGTCGCCGCGGTGGGCTGTGCGATCAGCTGGTCGGCGGTGCGATCCACCGTGGCCGTCGCACCCGTCGCTGCCGGCCAGCCGGTGACCACGTCGGTGGCCTATGACCCGCCGCTGCTGCTGGTGACCCTGCTGCTGGCGACGGCCGCCGGGATGATGGCGGTGGTGGGCGTCGCGCGGCTGCGGCGGGCCGGCCGCCGAATCTCGGCATGACGACGACCACCACCACCACCGATCTCGAACTGCGCGGGATGAGCTGCGCACACTGCGCACCATCCGGATGAATCTGTTCTGGGCGTTCGGCTACAACGCGGCGGCCATTCCGTTGGCGGCGATGGCGTGTTCATCGCTGCTGGTGGTGACAAACAGCTTGCGGCTGAAGCGATTTCAGGACGCCAGCCAGGCGAGCTCGCCGGGCAGCTGCTGACGCCAATACGCCTCGTCGTGGCCGCCGTCGGTAAATCCACCCGCAGGGCGCGTGCGCAGCTGGGCGACGAATTGACGGGTGGCGGGGCAGAAGTTGTCGCTGGTGCCGCAGTCCACCCGCAACGGAATCGACGACAGCGCAGGCAATCCGAAGACCGAGTTATTCGTCCAATCTTCGTAACTGTCGAACGCCCCAAGAGTGCTGGCGGTGTAGGACTGATACAGCGCGGGGCTGATCGCGCAAATCCCGGCAGTGCGTTGCAGACCCAGCCGGGCGCCCAGCAATAGCGCCCCGTAGCCGCCCATCGACCAACCGATGAAGCCCACCCGCGAGGTGTCCAGACCCATGCCCGCCAGCATCGGGATCAGTTCATTGAGCACCATCGAACCGGCGTCCTCACCCCCGGCCCGCCGATGCCAGTAGCTGTCGCCGCCGTCGACCGCGACCACGGCGAACGGCGGCCGGCCCGCCTTGACCAGTTCGGCGAGTCCCTGTTCGACGCCGAAACTCATCACCTGGTCGGCGTTCCCGCGCACCCCGTGCAGCGCGATCACCGGGCGCAACGGCCCGGTCTGGCCGGGGGGCCGGGCGATGATCCAGTTGGTCAGCGCACCCCCGCGGGCGGCCGACACGAACGAGCCCGAAACCCGGGTCGGCAGTGGGCTCAGGACGGGAGGAGTCGGCGGCGCCGCCGGCTCGGCCGGATCGAATGGGCTGGCTGTTGCCGGTGTTTCGGTCGGATCCAGCAACGCACCCAATGCCCAGGCGCCCGCGGCGCCTGCGACGGCACCGGCACCAAGGCGCAGTGCAGCGCGACGGGAAAGCTCAGGCATGAGCGACATATTGCCGTCCGCAATAACAGCGCCTACCGAGGCACGCCGTGTCCGAAAGCAACATGGCGATCACATTTTGCGAACAACAGGCCGCTCAGTTGGTACAAAGTCCGAAATATGTAACACTGTTCCACATGACCGAGCTGACCCAACCGTCGGCGACCGAGACGACCGATGACGCCCTGCCACTGGGGCCGCAGTCGTTGGTGTGGCGCTACTTCGGCGACAACAGGATGTTCCTGATCGGCCCGCGGCCCGCCGTACTGCAGAACATGCTCGCCGAGCTCGGGCAGGGCGTGCTGGACCACTCGGTGTTCTTCAGCGACACCGCGGCGCGGGTCAAGCGCTCCCTACCGCCGATCTTCATGACCGTCTACGGCGCTGACGACGACAACGCTGGTCACCGGGTGCGTGATTTCCACCACCAGATCAAGGGTGAGATGCCCCCGGGAACAGGAAAAGCCGAGCGGTATCACGCGCTGGACCCCGACACTTACTACTGGGCGCACGCCACCTTCGTCGAACAGGTGCTCTACTTCGCCGACACCTTCGTCAAACGTCTCACCGACGCGGAAAAGCAGCAGATCTACCTCGAGTCGAAGACCTGGTATCGCCGGTACGGAGTCAGCGAACGGCCGATGCCGGCCGACTACGACGAGTTCGAGCGGTACTGGGACCACATGCTCGAGCGACGTCGTGATCGCCCACCCGACCGCCAAATACGGTGTCGGATATGTGACTAAAGGGTTCCCCCGTCCCAAGGGAGTGTCGCCGCTGGTGTGGCGCATGATCGCGCCCGCATTCAACCGCGTCGCGGCGTTTCTCACCACCGGTGGCATGCCGCCGCGGGCCCGCACCCTGCTCGGTCTACCCTGGACCGACCGTCAAGAGCACCGCTACCAGCGCTTCGCCGCGGTGTGGCGATCGCGACCAGTCAACTGGGTGTGGGACCATCTTCCGATGCGACTGCGCTACAACGGTTTTGCGTGTGGTGGTTATGCCCGCGGCTGATCCGGCTGACTCGGCCACCTGTGCGATCCTCGACGCCGCCGTCGTCGAGTTCGAACAGCACGGCTTCCGGCGGGTCGCGCTCGACGACGTAGCACGCCGCGCCGGAGTCAGCCGCACCACCATCTACCGGCGCTTCGCCGGGCGGGACGAACTGGTCGCTGCCGTCATCGACCGCGAAAACGCGCTGCTGTTCGCCAACATCGCCGATGAACTGAAAAGCCGTAGACCGCAGTCGAATTACTACGTCGAGGCGTTCACGCTGTCGATCGTGCGGTTCCGGCAACACCGGGTGCTGACCCGGATGCTCGCCGACGAGCCCGGCCTGATGCTCGAATTGGCGCACCAACATTGGGATGCCGCCGTCGAGCGGATGGCGGCCGCGCTGCGGGTGATCTTCCCCGACGGCTTCGCCGAGCAAATCGGTGCTGACGCAATCGACGAGCTGGCCGACACCATCCTGCGTTACGCGGCGATGCTGCTGTTGCTGCCGACCCGTCAACCATTGGTCGATGCCGAGGACATTCGTGCATTTGCCACCGCGCACTTCCTGCCGGGCCTGCCCGCTGCACTGCGCGCCGTGCCGGTGTGAAACGAGCGAGGCGGTGCGCAGAGGTGTTAGCGTCCCGTCTCATGCTGCGGACCCACGACGCCAGATGAGCGACGCGTCGGCGCTGCGCCGCGGGCTCTCGCAACGGCAGCTGAACATGATCGCGCTCGGCGGCGTGATCGGCGCCGGCTTGTTCGTGGGATCCGGCGTCATCCTCGGCGAGACGGGACCCGGTGCGTTCATCACCTACGCGGTGTGCGGGGTACTGGTCGTACTGGTGATGCGGATGCTCGGCGAGATGGCCACCGCCAACCCGTCGACCGGTTCGTTCGCCGACTACGCCCGGCAAGCGCTGGGCGGCTGGGCGGGCTTCTCGGTGGGATGGCTGTATTGGTACTTCTGGGTCGTGGTGGTCGGCTTCGAGGCCATCGCCGGCGGCGCAGTGCTGTCCTACTGGATCAACGCGCCGCTGTGGCTGCTGTCGCTGATCTTGATGGTCGGCATGACGGCGACCAACCTGTTCTCGGTCGCCGCGTTCGGTGAATTCGAATTCTGGTTCGCTGGAATCAAAGTCGCCGCGATCGTGGTCTTCATAGGTCTCGGCTCGCTGTTCGTTCTGGGCGCCTGGCCGCGGCACAGCATCGACTTCAGCAACCTGACCGCCCACGGCGGCTTCTTTCCGAACGGCGTCGGCACGGTGTTCGGTGCTGTCTCGGTCGTCATCTCCGCGATGGTCGGCGCCGAAGTGGCCACCATCGCCGCCGCCGAAACCGCGAATCCCGAGCGAGCCGTGGCGCGGGCGACCAAGTCGGTGGTCGTGCGGATCGTGATCTTCTACCTGGGATCGGTGTTCCTGCTCGCGGTGATCGTGCCGTGGAACGCACACCGACCGGGCATCTCGCCCTACGTTGCGGCCCTGAGGGAGATGGGGATTCCCGCGGCGGGTCACATCATGAATGCGGTGGTGCTGACCGCGGTGTTGTCGTGCCTCAACTCGGGCCTCTACACCGCCTCGCGGATGCTGTTCGTGTTGGCGGCGCGGCACGAAGCCCCGGTGGAGTTGGTCAAGGTGGGGCGACGCGGAGTGCCCTACGTTGCGATTCTCTGTTCGTCGGTCGTGGGCTTTCTGTGCGTGCTCATGGCGTGGGTCGCGCCCGGCGCCGTGTTCGTCTTTCTGCTTAAATCATCTGGTGCTCTTGTTCTTTCGGTCTATCTTTTGATCGCGCTTTCGCAGATCGTGTTGCGTCGGCGGATGCCGCCGGCGCGGCTGCGGGTGAAGATGTGGCTCTTCCCGGGACTGTCGGTGCTCACGCTGGTCGCGATCGTCGGCGTGCTCGTGCTGATGGCTTTCGACCCGAGGGCTCGCATGGAGCTGTGGCTGGGCCTGCTGTCCTGGGTGGTGGTGTTGGCGCTGTACTTCCTGCCGAGGTGGCGGCGCGGGCCGGCAGAGGTCGAGCCTGCTGATAGGTCCGTGCCGGCGACCGGCAAGGCGAATCGAGTCTTGGTGCTGGCCAACAAAAACGTCTCCACGAGTGAGCTTTTCGATGTGCTGCGCCGAGTCGACGCGCGGCAGCGCGCCGATTACTTCATCTGCGTTCCGGTGAACCCGGTCGACACCGGGCAAGCCGAGCGCACCGGCCCGGTATTCGTCCTCGATGCCACCGTCACCGCGGCCCAGGAACGGCTCGACGCCATTGTGGCCGCACTGCGCGGCACCGGGCTCCCCGCCGCCGGAGAACTCGGCGACTACCGGCCGCTGCCAGCGCTGGACGTTGCGGTGCGACGTTTCCAGCCCGACCAACTGGTGATCGTCGAAGCCCGCTCATCGTGGCTGCGGCTCGGAATGGTCGACAAAGTGCGTGCGGCGTATCCGATCCCGCTCACCCACCTGGTGCCTGGCCAACGGTCGGCGAAGCTGGCTGCCGCGCCGGTGCGAGCGACCTGATTCAGCGTTGATGGGCGCCACACCGCAACTGCGCCAAGGCTTGTCGCACCGACAGCTGATGATGATCGCCATCGGCGGAATCATCGGCGCCGGGTTTTTCGTCGGATCGGGTGTCGTCATCGGGAAAGCCGGCCCCGCCGCATTCCTGACCTACGCGCTCTGCGGCGTGCTGATCATCCTGGTGATGCGGATGCTCGGTGAGATGGCCACCGCCAACCCGTCGACCGGTTCGTTCGCCGAGTACGCCCGGCAAGCGCTGGGTGGCTGGGCGGGATTCTCGGTCGGCTGGCTGTATTGGTACTACTGGGTGATCGTGGTCGGCTTCGAGGCGGTTGCCGGTGCCAAGGTCATCACCTACTGGTTCCACGCACCGTTGTGGCTGCTCTCGCTGATGTTGATGCTGCTGATGACGGCAACGAATCTGTTCTCCGTCGCATCCTTTGGCGAGTTCGAATTCTGGTTCGCCGGAATCAAAGTCGCGACCATCGTCGTCTTCCTGCTCCTCGGCGCGATGTACGCATTGGGGCTATGGCCGCATCGTCACGCCGACTTTTCCAACCTGCACTCCCACGGCGGGTTCTTCCCCAACGGTGCGCACGGGGTCTTCGGCGCCGTCGTGGTGGTGATCTTCTCGATGGTCGGCGCGGAGGTCGCGACGATCGCCGCCGCGGAAACCCCTGATCCGCAGCGCGCGGTTCAGCGGGCGACGAACGCGGTGGCCGCCCGTATCGCGATTTTCTTTGTGGGCTCGGTCTTTTTGCTGACGGTGATATTGCCGTGGAACTCCGTGCAGCCCGGTTCGTCGCCGTATGTGGCCGCGTTGAAGCAGATGGGGATCCCCGGTGCCGATCATGTGATGAATGCGGTCGTGCTCACCGCGGTGCTGTCCTGCCTGAATTCCGGTCTCTACAGCGCGTCGCGGGTGTTGTTCGTGCTTGCTGGTCTGCGTGAGGCGCCGGCCCAGATGCTGAAGGTCAGCGGACGAGGGGTCCCCTACCTCGCGATCGTGTGTTCTTCGGTGGTGGGTTTTCTGTGCGTCATCATGGCCGGGGTCGCTCCGGGCACGGTGTTCTTGTTCCTGCTCAACTCGTCGGGCGCCATTGTGCTGTTCGTCTACTTGTTGATTGCGCTGTCGCAGATCGTATTGCGCCGGCGGACGCCGCCGGAGAAGTTGCGGGTCAAGATGTGGTTCTTCCCGGCGCTGTCGATCCTGACGGTAGCCGGGATCGTCGGCGTGCTCGTGCAAATGGCGTTCGACAGTTCCGCCCGCACCCAGTTCTGGCTCAGCCTACTGTCCTGGGCTGCCGTCGTCGTGCTGTACTTCGTCGCCCAGCGGTGGCGCGGACGCGCCACCGTCACCGACGGCTAACCCGCGTTACCCACCGCGGCACGTCTTCAGTTGCGCCTCAAGGCTTATCAGCTGTGCCCTGAGCCCGGCTAGCTCCCTCTCGGCGCCGGCCCGAGCCTGTGGAGGAAGGTCGCCCAGGTTGCTGGCCGCATTGCTGATGTTGTTTTGGACCACCGCGATCTTTTGCACGATGGGGTAGCACTTATCGGACGTGTATGCCTCGACGCTGGCCAGCAAACCGCTGGTGGGACTGTTGGGGTCGGCGCCGCCGATCGCATAGATGAGGCCGTCGGGACCGGTGGCAGCGGCCAGGCACACGCGCGCAGCCGACAGCGAGGGCTGAGCTGTCCAACCGGGCGAGGCTGGGTTGTAGCCGTAGACGTTGGGGCTGGGGATGGAGGTGTTGTTCACCAAGTTGTCGCCCCCAATGGCATAAATCAGCCCATTGGGATCAACTGCGGCGGCAAGACCACAGGTTGGCGCCGGGAGTGTGTACGGACTGGTTGTCCACGTGTCGGTCGTGACGTTGAAGATCTCCATGGAATTCGTGATCGTCGTGCCGGTGGCGCCGCCAATGGCGTAGATCAGCCCATCGTGGCCGGTGACTGTCGCTACCCACCCCCGTGGCGTCTGCAGCGGCGCTCTGGCGATCCATTTGTCGGCAGCAAGATCGTATGCCTCAACGGTGGCCAGCACGTTGTTGGCGTCGGAGCCACCGATCGCATAAATCAGCCCGTCGGGGCCGGTAGCGGCGGCCAACGTGCCTCGCGGAGTCGGGAGCGGCGCGGCTTTGGACCACGCGTCGTTGGCGGGCTCGTAGACCTCGTGTGTGGTGAGAAAGTCGGCATTTGCGCTAGAACCCCCCAGGACATGCACCCGACCAGGGCTGGTGGCTGCGGCAAGCCCAGAGCGGGGAGTCGGCATCGATGGTCGCGCGAACCAGCGTTGTTGGACCGTGTCGTAGCCTGCAACTGCTGCAAGGACATTGCCGTCGCCAATGCCGCCGATCGCATAGACCCACTCGCCGGATTCCGAGCCCGGCGCTTGGCACACTGCGGCGGCCAATGCCCAGCTCGCGGTTGGTAGTGATTCCTCAGCCATCCAGGCCATGGTCAGCTCCTCGTTGCTTCGCGGCCCCCTGCCGGACCGTCCTGCAAGTATCAAAGCGGCCTCGTCGTGCCAACGGGGCCGCTTTGGCAACCGAGCTCCTTAACCGGTCTTGGTCAGCAGAACCGCCTGCTCGAACGGCAACCTGCCGAAGACCCGCCGTGAAGCGCCGCTGACGTGGGCCGCCGCCTGCTCCTTGGTGACGGTCTGCGGGTTGCTCACGCTGAACGTCTTGCCGTGGCGGCGCATCTGCCCGCCGCCGGCGGCATTGAGATTCTTCAGCCAGTCGCGGTCCGGGCCGTAGGTCAACAGGATCGCCACGCCCGGCTTCCCGTCGACGTCGGCGTTGAACACCGTCAACGGGGTGCGGTACGGCTTGCCGGAGCGCCGTCCGACGTGCTCCAGAATGCCAAATGACGGGGCCCAGCCGGCCCACATCCGCTGAATGGGGTTGGTGACGTGTCGATTGAACCGGGCGAGCCGTTGCGGTAGTTGCATATCACCATCAAACTCTTTCGACATGGCCTACCTCAAGCCGCCGTGGTTCACCGTCAGGGTCTTCAACCGGATCGCGATGGCCACCGGCGTCAGCAACAGCGAAACCCTCACCGTCACCAAGCGGGGCAGCGGAGAGCCGCAGCACATTCCCGTCGTCACGGTCGACGTCGGCGGCACCCGGTATTTGGTGTCCACTCGCGGCGAGTCGCAGTGGGTGAAGAACGTCCGGGCGAATTCAACGGTCACGCTCACCAGCAAGTCCGGCGCCGCGACCTACGTCGCGCGCGAAACACCGACCTCGGAACGCCCGCCGATCCTGACCGCTTACCAGCAGAAGGCGGGTCGGGCCGTCGACGGCTACTTTCGCAAATTGCCCGATCCGGCCGACCACCCGGTGTTTGCGCTCACCGCGACGGCGTGACGGGTAAAAGCCTGCGCGACAGTCGGGCCAGCCGCGACGGGGCCGGGTTCCACGGCTGCTGGTCACCCGCGGGCCAGGCGTAGCAGGGCGTTTGGCCCGACAGCAGCTGTCGGAGGCCCGGAGTGTCCAGCTCGGTGGCCGACCAGGCGTAGAGGCGGTCGATCCGGGGCGAGATGACGCCGATGTCGAGCAGATGGCCGAGTCCATGTTCGAGCTGTGCGTACGGCGCGATGTCGTCACCGAGCGGGTAGCGGTCGGGCAGCACCCGCGAGAGTGACAGGAAGATGCCGGTCATGCCCAGCCGTGGATCGCCGAGGACGCGCCCGGCGGGAGCCAGCCAGCCCAGTGCGAGCCGCGGCGCAGCGACCATCGCGTGGGTGTAGAGCACCCGAACCAGCACCAGGTTGATGAAGAACCGTTCGATTCGGCCTTCGCGCGCCGCCAGATGCTCATGCTCGAGGTAGGCGCCGACGACGCTCATGTTGTGCGCCCGATACCAGCTCGCGACGCTGGGACGTCGAATGAACTCCAGCCACGCGGCGGCCGAGGGCAAGCTGGGCGGCCCGGGATGACCGAAGGCCAGCGCGCGGGCTTCGGCGCCGTCGCAGAGCAGGCGCTCGTTGATCGCCCGCCACCACGGACTGCCCGGCCTTGGCGGGCTGATCGGGTTGAGCAGTCCTCGCCGCAGTTGCCATCGCATGAACGCCGACGCTGCCTGCCGGAACGGCAGATAGCCGCGGTCCACGTCTGGCGGGACGCGGTACTGGCTGCGCATCAGGCCCAGCCGCCCGCCCGGGTCGTCTCGGACGGCGCCGACGCTGGCGAGCGCGACCGCGCGGGCCGATTCGAGGGTCACCCGTCGATTGTTCCAATGCCGGCGCCGCGGTGGTGTCACACGCGATATCGCCTGCGTGAAGGATCGCTCGGACCCTGACGGGGCTGATGTGGCCGGTGAGGTTGAGCGCAGGCCATTTGGCTCCAATCCAAGACAAGGCCGGCGCCGAATACTTCACAAGGAGGAAAACGATGATCCATCCGCCCGTCGACGATCTGCCCGAAGTGGCCGCCGCCACGCTGCTCGGCGTATGTACGCAGCTGTCCCAGTCGCGGCACGCAGGCTTGGCGCGGTGGGCCTCTTCGGCGTCAGACGCCCTTTTAGGCCGGCTGGTGTCAGCGATCACCGGCGCAACCGTCGGCTTCACCGACACTGAACCGTGCCGGCTGTTGGCACAGCTTGATGCCGCCGAACTGGAAGGGCTGTATTCGGTCCTGCACGCCGGTGCTGACGCCAGCGACGACGAGGCGGTCTCCACGTGGTGCACCCGCATGGGCCGGCTCCTCGTCGCGGAGTGCTACCGCCGCATATACGAGCAGGCGGTGATCAACGCGAAGGCCGCCGCCATTGACGCTGCGGAACGGCGGCTTGCGTGCCCGGGGCGGCCAGTGCCAGAACTTCGCAGCGCTCCGCGGTGGGCGCAGGTGTCGCTGCGGCCTGAGTAACTCTGGTGTGCGACAACTACACCCTGTAGTGAAGCCGCCCGCGGCGGCTGGGACACTGGAGGACGTGCATACCGACGTCTCGGCGAAGCTGTTCGACGACGCCTGCGCGGTCATTCCCGGCGGGGTGAACTCGCCGGTGCGAGCGTTCAAGGCCGTGGGCGGCACCCCCCGCTTCATCACCGAGGCCAACGGCTACTGGCTCACCGACGCCGACGGCAACCGCTACGTCGACCTGGTCTGCTCGTGGGGGCCGATGATCCTTGGTCACGCACACCCGTCGGTGGTGGACGCCGTCACCAAGGCCGCCGCTACCGGGTTGTCGTTCGGGGCGCCGACTCCCACCGAAACCGAATTGGCCGCCGAGATCATCGACCGGGTGCAGCCGGTGCAGCGCATCCGACTGGTCAACTCCGGTACCGAGGCCACCATGAGCGCGGTGCGACTGGCCCGCGGATTCACCGGCCGCGCCAAGATCGTGAAATTCTCCGGCTGCTACCACGGTCACGTCGATGCGTTGCTCGCCGACGCGGGCTCCGGGGTCGCGACGCTGGGCCTGCCGTCGTCACCGGGCGTCACCGGTGCGACAGCAGCCGACACGATTGTGTTGCCGTACAACGACATTAACTCAGTGCAGCAGACTTTCGAACGGTTCGGGGACCAGATCGCGGCCGTGATCACCGAAGCGAGTCCCGGCAACATGGGTGTCGTCCCGCCCGCACCGGGATACAACGACGCGCTGCGCTCGATCACCGCCGAGCACGGCGCGTTGCTGATCATCGACGAGGTGATGACCGGGTTCCGGGTCAGCCGAAGCGGTTGGTACGGAATCGATCCGGTGGACGCCGACCTGTTCACCTTCGGCAAGGTGATGAGCGGCGGGCTGCCGGCCGCGGCGTTCGGCGGGCGCACCGAGGTGATGGAACGGCTGGCGCCGCTGGGGCCGGTGTACCAGGCCGGCACGCTGTCCGGCAACCCGGTGGCGGTTGCCGCCGGGCTGGCCACGCTACGGGCCGCTGACGATGCGGTGTATGCCGCGCTGGATGCCAATGCCGACCGGCTCGCCCGCCTGCTGTCTCAGGCGTTAACCGATGCCGGTGTGGTACATCAGATCCCGCGGGCCGGCAACATGCTCAGCGTGTTCTTCGGCGAGGCGCCGGTGACCGACTTCGCGTCGGCGCGTGCCAGTGAGACATGGCGTTTTCCACCGTTCTTTCATGCGCTGCTCGACGGCGGTGTCTATCCGCCCTGCAGCGCCTTCGAGGCGTGGTTCGTCTCGGCGGCGCTCGACGACGCCGCGTTTGCCCGGATCGCCGATGCGCTGCCGGCCGCCGCCAGGGCCGCAGCCGAGGAGAGCAAACCCTGATGGCCGAACAGACCCGAATCCACTTGGTGCGCCACGGCGAGGTGTACAACCCCGACGGCGTGCTGTATGGCAGGCTGCCGGGATTCCGCTTGTCCGACAAGGGAATTCAACAGGCGCAGGCGGTGGCCGACGCGCTGGCCGACCGTGACATCGTCGCGGTGATCGGCTCCCCGCTGCAGCGCGCGCAGGAGACCGCCGCACCGATCGCCGCCCGCCACGAACTGCCGATCGACACCGACCCCGACCTGATCGAGTCGGCCAACTTCTTCGAGGGTAAACGGTTAGGTCCCGGCGACGGGGCCTGGCGGGACCCGCGGTTCTGGTGGCAGCTGCGCAACCCGTTCACGCCGTCGTGGGGTGAGCCGTACAAGCAGGTCGCGGCCCGGATGACGACGGCGGTATACAAGGCCCGCGCGCGGGCCGCCGGCCACGAAGCGGTGTGCGTGAGCCATCAGTTGCCGGTGTGGACGGGGCGGCTGTCGCTGACCGGCAAGCGGCTTTGGCACGACCCGCGGCGCCGCCAGTGCGCGGTGGGATCGGTGACGTCGCTGGTGTTTGACGGCGACCGGTTGGTCGACGTGCTGTACACCGAGCCGGCGGGCAGTTGACCAGGCGGCGGCTGGCGTTCGTCGCCGTAGCGGTGGCCGGCCTGCTGGTCGGCTGCTCCACCGGCGACGACGCGGTCGCACAGGGCGGCACCTTCGAATTCGTCTCTCCCGGAGGCAAAACCGACATCTTCTACGATCCGCCCGACCACCGCGGCCGGCCCGGACCGGTGGCCGGCACCGAGTTGCTGGACCCGGCCCGCACGGTGTCGGTCGACGATTTCGCCGGCAAGGTCGTCGTCATCAATGTCTGGGGTCAGTGGTGCGGGCCGTGCCGGGCCGAGGCCACTCAGCTTCAGCAGGTGTACGACGCCACTCGCGCCGATGGGGTGGCGCTGCTGGGTATCGACGTGCGCGACAACAACCGTCAGGCGGCCCAGGACTTCGTCAAAGACCGCAAGGTGACGTTCCCGTCGATCTACGACCCGGCCATGCGCACCATGATCGCATTCGGTGGCAAATATCCGACCTCGGTTATCCCGTCTACGCTGGTGCTCGACCGGCAGCACCGAGTGGCAGCGGTGTTCCTGCGCGAACTGCTCGCTCAGGATCTGCAACCGGTAGTGCGGCGGGTTGCCGCCGAACCAGCCGGGCGGCACGTGCCGCCGGGACCGCAATGAGCACCGGCTTCACCGAAACCGCCGCCGCCGGACCGCTTTTGCTGGCGCTGGCGGTGTCCGTGCTGGCCGGGCTGGTGTCGTTCGCGTCGCCGTGCGTAGTGCCGCTGGTGCCGGGCTACCTGTCGTATCTGGCCGGCGTGGTCGGCGTGGACGAAGCAGACAACGCCCCCGCGAGCGCGCGTTGGCGGGTCGCGGGGTCGGCGGCGCTGTTCGTCGCCGGGTTCACCGTGGTGTTCCTGCTCGGTACGGTCGCCGTGTTGGGCATGACCGCCACGTTGATCACCAATCAACTTGTGCTGCAACGGGTTGGCGGCGTCCTGACTATCGTGATGGGTCTGGTGTTCGTGGGCTACGTCCCGGCGCTGCAGCGGCAGGCCCGGTTCGCGCCGCGGCAGTTGTCGACGCTGGCCGGGGCGCCGCTGCTGGGCGCGGTTTTCGCCCTGGGCTGGACGCCGTGTCTGGGGCCCACGTTGGCCGGTGTCATCACCGTCGCGTCGGCGACCGACGGCGCCAGCGTGGCCCGCGGCATCGTGTTGGTGATCGCGTACTGCCTGGGCTTGGGAATTCCGTTCGTGCTGTTGGCTTTTGGATCTGCGGCGGCCGTCGGCGGCCTCGACTGGCTGCGACGGCACACTCGCGCGCTGCAGATCTTCGGCGGCGTGCTGCTGATCGCGGTGGGCGTTGCCCTGGCCAGCGGCGTGTGGAACGACTTCGTGTCCTGGCTACGCGATGCGTTCGTGTCCGATGTGAGGTTGCCGATTTGAGCCGGCTTCTCTGCGCTTGTCCCAAGGCCCGCAACACGTGGCGGGCGCTGACCTCGATGGGCACCGCGCTGGTGCTGTTGTTCCTGTTGGCGCTGGGTGCGATTCCCGGCGCGCTGCTGCCTCAGCGCAGCCTCAACGCCGGCAAGGTCGAGGACTACCTGGCCGCCCACCCGGTGATCGGGCCGTGGCTGGATCGACTGCAGGCGTTCAACGTGTTCGGCAGCTTCTGGTTCACCGCCATCTACACGCTGCTGTTCGTGTCGCTGCTGGGCTGCCTGACCCCGCGGATGATCGAGCACGCCCGCAGCATGCGGGCAACGCCGGTGCCCGCTCCCCGTAACCTCGCGCGGCTGCCCAAGCACACCGGCGCCACGATCGCCGGTGAGCCCGAGGAATTGGCGACGACGCTGACCGGGCGGCTGCGCGGTTGGCGCACGGTCATCCGCCGCGGCGACACCATCGAGATCTCGGCCGAGAAGGGCTATCTGCGCGAATTCGGCAACCTGGTATTCCATTTCTCGCTGCTGGGCCTGCTGGTCGCGGTGGCCGCCGGCAAGCTGTTCGGTTACGAGGGCAACGTCGTCGTCATCGCCGACGGCGGACCCGGCTTCTGCTCGGCATCGCCCGCCGCCTTCGACTCGTTCCGGGCCGGCAACACCGTCGACGGCACGTCACTGCACCCGATCTGCGTGCGCGTCAACGACTTCAAGGCGCACTATCTGGCGTCGGGGCAGGCCACGTCGTTCGCCGCGGACATCGACTACCAGTCCGGCCGCGATCTCGCGGGCGACAGTTGGCGGCCCTACCGGCTGGAGGTCAACCACCCGCTGCGAGTCGGCGGCGACCGCGTCTACCTACAGGGCCACGGCTACGCGCCGACGTTCAGCGTCGTCTTTCCCGACGGGCAGACCCGCACCTCGACGGTGCAGTGGCGGCCCGACAATCCCCGGACATTGCTGTCCTCGGGCGTCGCGCGCATCGACCCGCCCGCCGGGGCATACCCCGACGCCGCCGAACGTCGCAAACACCAGATCGCCATCCAGGGTTTGCTCGCACCGACCGAACAGCTCGAGGGCGCCCTGCTGTCGTCGAGCTTTCCCGCGCTGAACGCCCCGGCGGTCGCCATCGACATCTACTCCGGCGACACCGGTCTGGACACCGGCCGGCCGCAGTCGCTGTACTCGCTGGATCCCCATCTCATCGACCAGCACCGGATCACCCGGGTCAAACGGGTCAACCTGCGCGTCGGCGATCAGGTGCTGCTCGACAAGGGCCCGGCGGCGGGCACCGTCGTGCGTTTCGACGGCGCCGTGCCGTTCGTCAACCTGCAGGTCTCGCATGACCCCGGGCAGATCTGGGTGCTGGTTTTCGCGATGACGATGATGGCCGGGCTGGTGGTGTCGCTGCTGGTGCGTCGTCGGCGGGTATGGATGCGGTTGGTGACGGCAACGCCCGGTACGGTGAATGTCGAGGTAGGCGGTTTGGCGCGGACCGACAACGCCGGCTGGGGCGACGAGTTCGAACGGCTCGTCGCGAGGTTGCAGGACGGGCTACCAGCCTCGCCGGCCGAGCCGGTCGCGACCGGAAGGAGCACCCAGTGAATACCACGCACGTCGACGTCGGCTTGGCGCGCAACTCTGATTGGGCGTTCACCTCCGCGGTGGTGATTCTGGTGGTCGCCCTGTTGCTGCTGGCCGTCGAACTCGCCTACACCCGCAGCCGCCGAGTCGAACGTGAGTTGGTCAGTGCCGGATCGGTGGCCGCTGACAGCGTGACCCCCGGCGTCGTGGCTGACGCGCCGCGACGGCCGTTCGACGAACGCGTCGGGCGGGCCGGCCTGATCCTGGTCTACGCCGGAATCGGGCTGTTGTTGCTCTGCATCGTGCTGCGCGGTCTGGCCACCCTGCGGGTGCCGTGGGGCAACATGTACGAGTTCATCAACCTGACCTGCTTCTGCGGCCTGGTCGCCGGCGCGATCGTGCTGCGCCGACCGCAGTACCGGCCGCTGTGGGTCTTCCTGCTGCTGCCGGTACTGATTTTGCTGACGGTGTCCGGGCGCTGGCTCTACACCAACGCAGCACCGGTGATGCCCGCGCTTCAGTCGTACTGGCTGCCCATCCACGTGTCGGTGGTCAGCCTGGGTTCCGGGGTGTTCCTGGTCGCGGGGGTGGCCAGCATCCTGTTCCTGCTGCGGACCTCTCGTCTGGGCGAGCCGGAAACTCCGGGCGCGTTTGCTCAGCTCGTGCAACGGCTTACCCGACGCGCAGACGCTGGATCGGATCGCCTACCGGACCACGATCTTCGCGTTCCCGGTATTCGGTTTCGGGGTGATCTTCGGCGCGATCTGGGCCGAGGAGGCCTGGGGCCGGTACTGGGGCTGGGACCCCAAGGAGACGGTCGCGTTCATCGCGTGGGTGATTTACGCCTCATATCTGCACGCCGCTCGACGGCCGGGCTGGCGAGACAGAAAAGCGGCCTGGATCAACGTCGCCGGCTTCGTGGCCATGGTGTTCAACCTGTTTTTCGTCAACCTGGTGACCGTTGGCCTGCACTCCTATGCCGGGGTGGGCTAGGCCGCAGTTCAGGCGGCTGCGGTTCGGCGCTGCGATATGTTCGGTTAAAAGGACTGTTCGTCAACCGAGCGACGCAAGTGTTGCAACGAGGGGAAACTTCACGTGTCTGACCATCCGACGCACAGCGCGAATGCCGGGGCTTCGCGCGGTCGCGAAGACCATCCGACGACCGAGCTGCCGCCGCACCCGCCGCCGCCGCCGCCGCTTCACGAGCCGGCGACGACGGCGTTCGCCGGGTTCCGCACCGACCGCCGTTTCAGCGAGAACGCGACGCAGAACGCACCGCTCCCGGAAACCCGCGTGGAACCGCGGGCGTGGGCGGCCACGCCGCACCAGGGACTTCCGCGGGTCGTCGATTCGCCCCGGCGGGTCTACGGCAACTATGGAGGACCGCCGCCATCGGCCTCGCAAGCCGGCGTCGGACACCGGAGCCCACATTGCCGCCGTTGCGGTATCCGGAGTTGTCCACCAGCACCCTGCTGCGCCAGGTCAAGCCGCCGCCGTCGGAGGGTTGGCGCCGGTTGCTGTATCGCTTGTCGGGACAACTGATCAACGTCGGCGAAAGCCCGCGGGTGATGCGGTACAACGACCTGACCGTGCAGGTCAACAGGCCGCTTCGGGGTTGTTTCCGCATCGCGATGCTGTCGCTGAAGGGCGGCGTCGGCAAAACCACCATCACCGCCACGCTGGGGGCGACCTTCGCGTCGATCCGCGGCGACCGGGTGGTTGCCGTAGATGCCAACCCGGACCGCGGCACACTGAGCCAGAAGGTGCCGTTGGAGACGCCGGCCACCGTGCGGCACCTGCTGCGCGACGCCGAGGGCATCGAGCGCTACAGCGATGTCCGCAGCTACACGTCGCAGGGTCCCAGCCGGCTGGAAGTTCTTGCGTCAGAAAGTGATCCGGCCATGTCGGAGGCTTTCAGCGCCGACGATTATGCGCAGACCCTGGAAATCCTGGAGCGGTTCTATGGTCTGGTGCTCACCGACTGCGGCACAGGGCTTTTGCATTCAGCGATGAACTCGGTGCTGGACAAGGCCGACGCCCTCGTCGTGGTCAGCTCGGGATCGATCGACGGTGCCCGCAGCGCCTCAGCGACGTTGGACTGGCTCGACGCGCACGGTCACGAGGATCTGGTCCGCAATTCGATCGCGGTCATCAACGCGGTGCGGCCACGGTCAGGCAAGGTCGACATGCAGAAGGTGGTTGATCACTTCTCCCGGCGTTGTCGCGCGGTGCGCCTCGTGCCGTTCGACCCGCATCTGGAAGAGGGTGCTGAAATCAGCCTGGACCGGCTGAAGCGGGAGACCCGGGAAGCGCTCATCGAGCTGGCAGCCGTTGTCGCTGATGGCTTTCCGAGCGATCAGCGCCGATCCAACGAGCACTTCATCTAGGGCCAACAACTAACGCGGGTTGTTATCGCCGTGGCCTAACCGCCGCAGGAACTCCGGATCGTCGTCGGGCCCGATGACGCGACTCTTCGGGCGAGTGACCTGGGAACGGGCCGCGCGCCAGCCGACGTAGATCAGTGTCCCGAGAACCAGGACCAGGAGCAGGTACAGCACTCAACACCTCCTTTGTCCGAATATACGCGGCGACCTAGGCTCGCACTGTGTCAAACGGACAGAGCTCCACCGGCCGCGCAGCCGCCGGCGTCCTGCTTTACGTCGTAGCCCGACTGGCGTTGGTGGCAGCGCTCACCGCGGTGATCTATTGGACCGGCCGAGGGCTTGGCGTGCACGAGTTTCCGGTCGTCATCGCGATGTTGTTCGCTCTGGTCATCGCGATGCCGCTGGGCATCTGGCTGTTCGGTCCGCTGCGACGCCGGGCCACCGCAAGACTCGAGGTGGCCACCGAACGCCGGCGCCGCGACCGCGAGCAACTGCGGGCCAGGCTGAGCGGTGAGGCACCCCCCGATGACTGATGTCGTTTGCCCAAGAAGCGTTCGACGCCACGTTCGTCGGCGCTGACTGATTTTCGACTCAGCCACTGTCGGTGCGGGAATTTAAGCGCTCATCGACACGCATCTGGAGGCCGGATACCAGGGCGACGTAGAAGGTGCGGTCGTCAAATCCCGTGCACTCGGGGACCCGAGGTCGAGTGTCTCCGGAACGGCGACCGCGCTCCCGCGATGTTGTCATACGCGAGCGAAACACTGACACTCGTGTCAGGAATGGACATCGATGCCATGTCGGGTGTCGAGTTTGAGGCTTACGTGGGCGGCGTGTTGCGTCACAACGGGTACCTGGTCGATTTCACAAAGGCGACCGGCGACTTCGGCGTCGACCTTGTCGCTCGCAGAGGCACCGATGTAATCGCTGTGCAGTGCAAGCGCCGAATCAAGCCGGTGGGCGCGGCGGCCGTCCAGCAGGTAGTGGCTGGGGCGGTGATGTATCAGTGCCTTTCAACCATGGTCATTTCAAATCAGTCGTTCACATCTGCGGCGGTGGCACTTGCCGAACGGCACAAGTGCTTGCTGATCGACGGATCGGAGCTCTCGCGGCTCGCTGAGGGCTGGCACCCGGAGGCCCGGAAGGACCGATTCGCCAAGAAAGTGGAATCAGTCGTCAGTGGTGCCCGGAGGGGGGAGTCGGAAGGGGCAGAGGAGATAAGCGTGCTCGAGCGGTTCAGCCGCAACGCACGGGTCGCGGTTGTGATCGCCCGGGAAGAAGCGGGCGAGCTGAATCTCGACGAAGTTCGGCCCTCACACGTTTTGGTGGGGGTGCTCCAGGCGGCCGGAGTCGCCGAGCCGGCGACATCGGACCGAGCCCACGAGCTAGGGGCGCTGCTCAGCGGATACGGCTTGACCGCCGACGTCGTTCGGGCGCAGTTGGTGAAGGCGAACACGTCCGGCGACTCCTCGTTCGACGACGATGCCGACGGCACTCGAGTCGATCGGCATCGACCTGCGCGCCGTGCGGGACAGTGTCGCGCGAGCCTTTGGCGCGGATGCCTTCGACAACGGCTTGTTTAACTCTGGCCGGCGCCGCCGCCGCCGCGGTCAAATCCCGTTCACACGCTCGGCCAAGAAAGTGTTCGAGCTGGCACTGCGAGAAGCTTTGGTGCACAGGGACAACGAGATCTGCTGCGAGCACCTCTTGCTGGGTATCCTGCGAGGTGGCGACAAAGCGGCCATCGGCTTGATCACCGAGCATGTCTGCACCGCGCAACTGCGCGCGGCGGTCGTCAATCTGCTGGACAAGGCCGCGTAACTCGTGGCTGCTCGTCGAGTGTGCGTCGACGGCGACGACACGCCGACGGCTCCCGCCCTGTGTGCACCCTCGAAGCCCTGAGCGCACAGTCGAAAGCAAATCAGGCCGCCAGCGTCAACGCTGCTGCCACCGCGATCGACCAGACCAGCATCGTCAAACCGGTGTCGCGCAGCACCGGAATCAGCTCGGCGCCAGTGCGCCCGGTTCGCACGGGCGCGGCAGCCCGCACCGCCAGCGGTGTGGCCGCAAGTCCTACCGCACACCACGGCGTTGCCGCGGTCAGCGTCAGGGTCAGCACGGCGGCGCCGGCCAGCAACGCCTGGTAGAGGATGCGTGTTCGGGTGTCGCCCAGGCGCACCGCCAACGTGAGCTTGCCCGACTGAGCATCGGTCGGGATGTCCCGTAAGTTGTTGGCCACCAACACCGCCGACGACAACGCTCCCGTCGTCAACGCCAGCACCAGACCCACCCAGTCGACCCGCAACGCCTGGGTGTACTGGGTGCCCAGCACCGCGACCAGGCCGAAGAACACGAATACCGCGACTTCGCCGAGACCCGCGTAGCCGTAGGGCTTCGAACCTCCGGTGTAGAGCCAGGCCCCGGCGATGCACAGCGCGCCGACCGCGATGAGCCACGGTGCGCTGGTCACCGCCAGCGCCAACCCGGCAACCGCGCCGACACTCATGCTGAGCATGGCCACCGTCAGCACCGACCGCGGCGTGGCCAGGCGTGAGCCCACCAGCCGCACGGGGCCTGCTCTGTTGTCGTCGGTGCCGCGGATGCCGTCGGAGTAATCGTTGGCGAAGTTGACCCCGACGATCAGCGCCACCGCGACGGCCAGCGCGAGCAGCGCCTTCCACCAGACCGCGGCGTGCAGCCAGGCGGCGCCGCCAGTGCCCGCGATCACCGGTGCGATGGCGTTCGGAAGTGTCCGCGGTCGCGCGCCGGCGATCCACTGCGCAAAACTGGCCACCCTGCAATCGTTCCATGCCCGGTGCATGACAATGCGTACATGCTCGGAGTGATCGGCGGCAGCGGCTTCTATGCCTTCTTCGACTCGGCCGCGCGCAGCGTCAACCTGGACACTCCATTCGGCGAACCCAGCGCCCCGGTCACGGTCGGTACGGTCGGGGAGCACGAGGTGGCTTTCTTGCCCCGCCACGGCGTCGATCACCGGTATCCCGCGCACAAGGTGCCTTACCGGGCCAACATGTGGGCGCTGCGCGCGTTGGGGGTGCGGCAGATCTTGGCGCCGTGCGCGGTCGGCAGCCTGACGCCCGACCACGGCCCGGGCGCCGTCGTCGTGCCCGATCAACTGGTGGACCGTACCCGTCGCCGCGCCGACACCTACTTCGACTCCGGCGCGGCTCACGTGTCGTTCGCCGATCCCTACTGCCCGACGTTGCGTTCGGCGGCCACCGCGCTGCCCGGGGTGGTCGACGGCGGCACCATGGTCGTCATCGAGGGACCGCGGTTTTCCACCCGCGCCGAAAGCCAGTGGTTCGCCGCCGCGGGCTTCACCCTGATCAACATGACCGGCTATCCGGAAGCCGTGCTCGCACGTGAACTCGAAATCTGCTATGCCGCAATTGCTTTAGTGACAGACCTGGACGCCGGTATCGATATGGGCGCTGGGGTGAAGGTCGTCGATGTGGTCAACGAATTCGAGAAGAACATCGAGCCGTTCAAAAAGCTGGTGCGCGAGGCGATCGGCCGGGTCGGCGTCGAGCACACCTGCACCGAGTGTCTGTCACACACCGGAGTCCAGCTCCCGTTCGACGAGCCGTGAGAGTTCAGCCGGTCTTCGCTTCGCGTGTGCGCTCGTCGTCGGTGCCGGGTTGCCGTGGCGGCCGTCCCCTTCGCAGCGTGTCGATCAGTTCGCGGTACGGCCCGACGAGGTAGACGGTGTCGTCGGCGTGCAACCGCGAGTCCCGGCGTGGGTGCAGCTTGACCAGCCCGTTGGATGTGGTGATGGCGATGACCCGGGTATGGGTGGACATCTCGAACATGCGAAGCCCGTCGAGCTCACTGCCCGCGGCCACGTGCATTCCGCCGACCACGAACGAGCGTTGACCCACCGAGAAGGTGCCCAGTACCTGTAGCCCGATCGCAGCGCCGATGAACCATGGCGCTGCCAGCTCGACGGTGGAGCGCACGTTTTCGAAACCGAACCGTTGCGCGACAGCGAAGCCGAGCGCGCGGTCGTAAACCCGTAACACCAACGGGATGTCGGTCCAGTGCTCCTTGGTCGCGGTCTTGTAGCCCAGCATTTCGGTCAGCACGATGCCGGTTTCGATGTTGATCATGTCGTTGCGAGTCAGCACCGCCACCGCGCGGGCGCGATCCGTCCGCACCGCTTGCAGTGTCTGGCGCAACGTGCCGTCGCCGAAGATCACCGGCACGTCGAGGTCTCGCACCGCTGACAGGAATTGGTTCTCCTCGTTGAGCTCGACCACCGCGACTTCGTGCCCAGCGAGGGTGAGGTCGGTGACCACACGAATACCGAGCGCACTAAGCCCGACGACGACGATGTGGTTGCGCAGGTGACGCACCCGGGGGCGTGCTGACGCGAAGACGAAACGGCGTGACAGCAGCACGTCGGCGACGAAGGACACCAACAGTGCGGTGGTGGTCACACCGCTGAACATCAACAGCGTGGCGAACGTGCGCAGCCAGGTGGGCTGGTTCACGAAGCTGAAATCGCCGTAGCCGGTCGTGGTCATCGTTTCGATGGTGAAGTAGAACGCGTCGATCCAACCCATCTTGGGCGGGGGCTTGTACCCGAACCGCAAGACAAACGTCGCGCTGATCAGGATGAGCACCGTAGCGGCCACCACCGGATAAAACGTCGGGTTGAAGTCGTTGAGCACGCCACGAACGGCGTCGACCGCTCGCCGCAGCAACGGCGGGCGCGAGCGCTTCCGCCGCGCACCGGGAATCCTGATGCCCTGGGCGGCCACCTCGTCGGCGGTGCCGATCATCATCGTCCAGTCGCCGGCGTGTACCCGCTGATCCCTGCCGGGGCATATGTCCATCTCGCCGGGGGTGGATGAGGCGTCGCCGTGAATGACCGCCACTGGGGCCAAGTCGCCATAGAGCTCACGCAGCGTCGCATCACGGGACGCCAGGGTCCCCGAGACGACGAAGTTGATGCCGGCGGCTTCGAACTCGTGAGTGGCTTGCGCCAGACAGGCTTCGACCACCGACGGCGCAGCGAGATCGGCGACGTCGAGGATCGCGCCCGGCCCGTTGTCGTTGGCCACCGCTAAGCGCAGCACTTCGTTGGCCACCCGCGCCACCACGCGCACGTTCGGGTTGGCTTTCCTTGCCAGCAGCGCGATTTCGAGATTCATCGCGTCGTCGTCCCCGGCGCAGACGACGGCCAGCGCGTGGGAGACCTCGGCGAGGGTAAGTTCGCGAGCGACGCCGGCCTCGGATTCCTCGGTGTTGGTCAGCCTGACAACGATCAAGCCGGCGTTTTTCAGCTCGTCGGCGATCGTGGTGGCCAGTGCATCGTCACCGCTGACAATGATGTGGCGATGCATGCAGCGCATTATGTCATCCGGAGTTGGCGCCCACTGGCATTGACGCTGACATCGGCGCGACCGTGACGATCGGAGGCTGATCCGACGAAGTGAAAGTGTCGCTAGGACAGTTTCTTTCCAACCAGACGGACCAGCGCCGGCCGGTCCACCTTGCCAATCCCGCGCAGCGGCAGTGCATCCACGATGTGCAGCTCACGAGGCGCGGCGGTGTGGTCCAGCGTGCGCATCACGTGTGCCCGCAGCGTGTCGAGTGAGGGTGGGGCGCAACCGTCGGCCGCGACCACGGCGGTGACCACCCGCTGACCCAGCCGCTCGTCGGGCAGCCCGAACACGGCGCAGTCGGCCACCGCGGGATGAGTTCGTAACGCCGCCTCCACCGGCTGCGGCAATACCGTCAACCCGCCTGTACTGATCGCGTCGTCGACTCGGCCAAGCACGCTCAGCGCATCCGAATCATCAACGACGCCAACGTCATCGGTGCGAAACCAGCCCGGCTCGGCAAACGGGTCGGGGTCGGGCGGGTTACGGTAGCCCTTGGCCAGCGTCGGGCCGCCGAGCACGATTCGGCCGTCGGCGTCCACCCGCACCTTGACCCCGTCGAGTGGGACGCCGTCGTAGACGCAGCCGCCGGCGGTCTCGCTCATCCCGTAGGTGCGGACCACGCTGATCCCCGCACTCGCGGCGGCGTCCAGGACCGGCCGGGGGGCCGGGCCGCCGCCGATCAACACTGCGTCCAGGTCGGCCATCGCAGCGGTGGCCGCCGGATCGTTCAGCGCCTTGGCCAACTGCGCGGCAACCAACGCTGTGTAGCGGCGCCCCGAGCCGAGTTCTGCTACGGCAGAGGGCAATTGGTTGACATCGAAGCCCGTCGAGACGTCCAGCTCGACCGGGACGGTACCGGCCAGGAGGCTGCGCACCAGCACCTGGACGCCGGCGATGTGATACGGCGGCAGAGCCAGCAGCCAGCGGCCCGGTCCGCCCAGCCGGTCATGGGTGGCCGCGGCGCTGGCGGTCAGCGCGGCGGCGGTCAGCAGCGCGCCCTTGGGCGCACCGGTGGTTCCCGATGTCGTCACCACCACGGCGACGTCGTCGTCGATGGCTTCGCCCACCCGCAAGGCCGACAACGTGGATCCGTGATCGGCGCCGACCGGGACCGGCAGCAGCGCGGACGCCCGGCCGTTCAGGACCTGCTCGAGGGCGGCCAGCAAAGGAGCCGAGGAGCCCTGCGCCACGGCGAATGCTTGCAGGACGGCTATCCGGTTTCCTCGCTGTCGCGGGCATCGTCCAACGGCCAACCCGTGGCGGCCAGGCGTTCCCGCACCCGCTCGATGTCGTCCGGAGATGGCAGATCATCGGTGATCTGGGTGATCAGCACGGCGATGTCGACGTCATCGAAATCGCCCCGCTGCATCAGTTCGTGGGCCACCATCTTGACCTCGTCGTTGCCCAGCCGACGGGACAACAGGGCGAGCACCGGGAAGTAGTCAGTCGGTGGAATACCTTCTGGATACCCCGCGCGCAGCCAGGCGACTACCGAGTTCAGGAATCGGTTCACGGTGTGTCCATTTCCCCCGTTGGGCCGTCGCTAAGCCTCCGACACAGATTAGGCCCCGATGTTACGCGGGTTTGGCTCCGAGGATGTACATGCCGGTTTTCGCCCCGATGAAATCGCGGGCGACGTACAACACGCCGATCACGACCGCGACCAGCGCCAACGCGTACAACGCCCAGCTGAGCGCGGCCAGCGCCGGATTCTTGTGCGCCACGGCCGCGCCCTCGGAGCCTTCGATGACACCGGCGCCCGCGGCGCCCGCCCGCACCCCGAGTGCGAACAGTGCGGGCAGTCCGCTACCGAGGAGCAAACCGAAGAACAGGATCTTCAACGAAGCCTGGTAGTTGAACCACGTGCTCATGGCATGCCTGCTTTCTTTGCCTGGGCGCTGCCGGGAGCGGCGTCGGTAACCTCTCCGTTCCCGCTGGGAACTCCCACGCCGACTTTGGCCGTTGGCTGGCCGTGCTCGTCGAGCCCGGCGGTCAGGTCGCCCTTCCACTCGGCGTTGACGTTCCTGTGGTCCACCTTCGTCCTGCGCGACCGTATGTAAATGGCCGCAGCCGTCGCCAGCAGCAGGGCGAAGCCGACGATCGAGCCGGCGAAGCCGCCGATCCCGTGGACCACCCAGTAGGTGATGGCACCGACGAGACCGGCGGCGGGCAGCGTGATCAGCCAGGCGGTCGCCATCCGGCCGGCCACCCCCCAGCGCACCTCTGCTCCGGGTTTGCCAACCCCGCTACCGAGCACGGATCCGGTGACCACCTGGGTGGTGGACAGCGCGTACCCGAAGTGAGCGGACAGCAGAATGATGACCGCCGAAGACGATTCGGCGGCCATGCCTTGCGGCGACTTGATCTCGACGAGTCCCTTGCCCATGGTGCGGATGATCCGCCAGCCGCCGGTGTAGGTACCCAGTGCCATCGCGCAAGCGCAGGCCACGATGACCCACAGCGGCGGCAGGGCGGCGGTCCTGCTGACCGCGCCGTACGAGATCAGCGCCAGGAAGATCACGCCCATCGTCTTCTGCGCGTCGTTGGTGCCGTGTGCCAGCGAGACCAGCGACGCCGAGAAGATCTGGCCGCGGCGGAAAGCGGCCTCGCTGCGCTTCTCCGGGACGCCGCGGTCGAGCCGGTAGACCAGCCAGGTGCCGACCGCACCGACTACCCCGGCCACCGCCACCGACACCAGTGCCGGGATCAGTACGCGGGACACCACGCCGGTCCAGATCACCCCGTGTCCGCCGACCGCGGCGATCATGGCACCGACGATGCCGCCGACCAGGGCATGCGAGGAGCTCGACGGGATACCCAGCAGCCACGTCATCAGGTTCCAGACGATCCCGCCGACCAGACCGGCGAACACCAGTTGCAGGGTCACCAGATGACCGTTCACCAAATCCTTGGCGATTGTTCCGGCGACGGCGGTGGACAGGAACGCCCCGCCGAGGTTCAGCACCGCCGAGAGCGATACCGCGGCCTTCGGCGAGAGTGCGCCACTGGCGATGGAGGTGGCCATAGCATTTCCGGTGTCGTGGAAGCCGTTCGTGTAATCGAATGCGAGAGCGGTGATCACGACGATGATCAACAGGAACAGCTGAAGGTTCACGGGCCTAATTCTGGTGGTAGGTGGGCGCCGTTGTCGAAAGAACGACGACGGGAATTCAAGGTATACGGCAGTCGTCGTCAGATGTTCGCCTGGGGTTAACCTGCAGACTTGCCGCGTTCACCGCGGGTATCGCGGCGCAGCGGGTGATCGCCGGGGATCTGGACGAAGATCAGGGTCACGCCATCGGGATCGGTCACATGCATCTCGTGCAGCCCCCACGGTTCTTGGCGGGCCTCGCGGGCGATCGCCACGCCTCTGCTTTCCAGCTCGGCTTGCGTCGCGCGCACATCGCGCACCTGCAGCCACAGCGCGCCGGGAAACGCTCCGGCAGGGTGTTCCGGTGCGCCGTGGCCGGCCAGCTCGATCAGCGATTGACCGGCATAGAACACGGTGCCCGCGCCGTAGTCACGGGCGATCGCCAACCCGAGCTGATCTCGGTAGAAGCTCAGCGACCGCTGATAATCCGCCGGCCGGAACAGCATTCGGCTAGCCAGGATCTCCATGTCCTCGTGTCTATCACGCGCCGAGGCGATGGCCGGGATTTCGCGCGTATCGTCGCTGTCTCAGCCGTTGGGTTGAAGGCGTTGTCGTCGTATCAGGGTCGTCGTCACGTTGGGGCCGATGGTGTCCAGCGCTCGTGCGACAACCGCCATCCGCGGCGCGATCCGGACCGGCCGGGTACGCGCGGCGGTGATCATCCAGCCGGCGGCTTCGCGCGAGGTCAGCGCCGGCAACCCGTGGTATTCCTTGGTCGGCGCGATCATCGGGGTGGCCACCAGCGGGTAGTAGAGCGTGGTCGAGTGGACGCCCTTTGTCGCCCATTCGGTTTCGATCGCTCGGCTGACTGCGGACAACGCGGCCTTCGACGCGTTGTAGACCGCGAACAGCGGTGACGCCTCGCTGAACACGCCCCAGGTCGCCACGTTGATGATGTGGCCGTCGCCGCGCTGCAGCATTGCGGGCGCGATGCCGCGGATCAACCGCAGCGGCGAGTAGTAGTTGAGCACCATGGTCCGCTCGACGTCGTGCCAGCGTTCCAGCGATTCGGCCACTGGGCGGCGGATCGACCGCCCGGCGTTGTTGATCAGGATGTCCACTCCACCAAGACGCTTGTCGACGTCGGCGACCAGTGCGTCGACGGCGTCCAGGTCGGACAGATCGCAGGAGATCGCTATCGCGGTGCCGCCGCTTTCGTTGATACGGCCCACCAGCGCGTCCAGCAGGTCTTGGCGGCGCGCGACGGCAACCACGACGGCGCCGCGGCGGGCGAACTCCTCGGCGGCGCACTCGCCGATGCCCGACGATGCTCCGGTCAGCAGGATGCGCTTGCCATCGAGGTCGATGGGCTTGGTGGCAGAACGGTAGCTGCGCATCTGCGACGCGAAGGGCGGTCGCATGGTGGCCAGCGTCATCTGCTCGGTCAATCGGCGAAGCGGGCTTTTGCTCACAGGTCGGGAGTCTAGGGGCAGGCACTCCCGCTAGAAGTAGCGCGGGAACGCGCTCCAGTCCGGAGGCCGCTTCTCCAGGAACGCGTCGCGGCCCTCGACGGCTTCGTCGGTCATGTACGCCAGCCGGGTCGCCTCACCGGCGAACAGTTGCTGGCCGACCAGCCCGTCGTCGAGCAAGTTGAACGCATACTTCAGCATCCGTTGCGCCTGAGGCGATTTGGCGTTGATCTCGGCTGCCCACTGGATGGCTTCCGACTCCAGCTCGGCATGGTCGACGACGGCATTGACCGCGCCCATGGCGTGCATCTGTTCGGCGGTGTAGGCGCGGCCCAGGAAGAAGATCTCGCGAGCGAATTTCTGGCCTACCTGCCTGGCCAGGTAGGCGCTGCCGTAGCCGCCGTCGAAGCTGCCGACGTCGGCGTCGGTCTGCTTGAACCGGGCGTGTTCCCGGCTGGCCAGGGTGAGGTCGCAGACCACGTGCAGGCTGTGCCCGCCGCCGGCCGCCCACCCGTTGACCAGGCAGATCACCACCTTGGGCATGAACCGGATCAGCCGCTGGACTTCGAGGATGTGCAGCCGTCCGGCACGCGCGATGTCGACGGTGTCCGCGGTTTCCCCGGCAGCGTACTGGTAGCCGCTCCGCCCGCGGATGCGCTGATCGCCGCCGGAGCAGAACGCCCAACCCCCGTCCTTGGGCGAGGGTCCGTTTCCGGTCAGCAGCACCACTCCGACGTCGGGCGACATCCGGGCGTGATCGAGCACGCGATACAGCTCGTCGACGGTGTGCGGGCGAAACGCGTTGCGCACCTCGGGCCGATTGAACGCCACCCGCACGGTCGCGTCGGCGACGTGCCGGTGGTAGGTGATGTCGGTCAGCTCGCCGAAGCCGTCGACAGGCTTCCAGTGTTCAGCGTGGAAAGGGTTGTCACTCAAGGCTATTGAATTCCGTCCAGTCTAAATACCGCGCAGCGGCCGGCCAGTGCCTCGAATTCCTCCGGTCGGCCCTGCTCGACCAGGCCGGCCCGCTTCATGAACCCGACACCGGTGGGCACCGCTTCGGGGAACACCCGCAGCAACGGCCGGGCATCCTCGGCGGACAACTCGACCATCCGGACGTGCCGAACACTGTGACCGCGGGCCACCGTGGCCTTGCCGGCCGCCCGGACGTTGGCCACCCAGTCAGCGCCGGGAAACCCGGCGACGACGTACTCCTGGCCGTCGACGATCATCGGCGTGACGGGGGTCGAGCGCTCGCGTCCCGATGTGCGTCCGGGCACCGTCAACACGACCGGGCTCTCGCCGCCGAAACTCAGGCCCAGCCGCGACATCCGGATGAAAACCTTGTTCCACGGTTTGAGCCACCACGGCGGGCGGACCGGTTTGCTGCTGTTCATACGGCGACCGTACTCGTCACCTTTGGGCAGCGTTTTGGCAAGGCTAAGTTTGCTGGCGACGGAGGTTTAGGTTGTCTAATGTGTGCCCCGTGTCCGCCGAGATCCATCCGCATGAGCCGCACCGGGGTTCGTTTTCCGCACGATTGAATTGGCTTCGGGCGGGGGTGCTGGGCGCCAACGACGGGATCGTGTCAACGGCAGGCATCGTCGTCGGTGTCGCCGCGGCGACCGTGGCACGGGGCCCGATCATGACGGCGGGAATCGCCGGGTTGGCGGCGGGCGCGGTGTCGATGGCGTTGGGCGAATACGTATCGGTCAGCGCGCAGCGCGACACCGAACAGGCGCTGCTGCGCCAGGAACGCCGCGAGCTTCGCGCGGACCCCAGCGCCGAGTTGGACGAACTCACCGGACTCTACGAAGCCAAAGGTTTATCAGCGGCGACCGCACGCACCGTCGCCGAGGAGCTCACCGATCACGATCCGCTCATCGCGCACGCCGAAGTGGAACTCGGTTTCGATCCCTCTGACCTGACCAACCCGTGGCACGCTGCGCTGTCGTCGGCCTTGGCATTCAGCGTTGGGGCGCTGCTGCCGCTGATCGCAATCCTGGCCGCACCGATTGCACTGCGGATCCCGGTGACCGTCGCGGCAGTGCTGCTGGCGTTGGTGGTCACCGGAGCGGTGTCGGCGCGCCTGGGCAGGGCGCCGAAAAGCCGTGCGGTACTTCGAAATTTCGTCGGCGGTGGCTTGGCCCTGGCGATCACATACGTGGTGGGTCACCTAGTCGGCGCCGCGATCACCTGACCAGATCGCGGCGTCACCGCTGTTCGATGAACCCCTCGACACCATGGCGCGCTGGATCGGCGTCCGGTCTGCTGATGGAGTCAAGGCGGGCGATCTGCTCTGCACTGAGGGCGATGTCTCCGGCGCCGATGTTCTCTTCGAGATGCTCGATCGACCTGGTGCCCGCGATCAGCAACGTGCTCGGCGCGTGCGCCAGCAGCCAGGCCAGTCCGACCTGGGCCGCCGTGGTGTCTAGCTCGCTCGCGATCGCACGCACCACGTCGTTGTCGGCCACTTTGGGGAAGCCCGGGAACGACGACCCCAGTGGGAAGAACGGCGCCCACGCGATGTCTTCGGCCGTGCAGAGATTCAGCATCGCCTCGTGAGCGTTACTCGGCTTCGGCTTCCGCGGGCGGACGCCGACCGAGGCGGTGCATGAGCCTGCTCGTTTTGTACCATTCCACCCACGTCGACGTGATCTCTTCGAGGTCGGCGATCGTCCGTAGCGGCCCGGTGTCGACCGACCGGATCAGCCCGTTGAGCATCAGCGTCTCGGTGAAATGTATTGCGGTGTGCTGGGATCCGCATCCGGATGATGGGTCGTCTCGTGCAGCGGATGCCCGTCCCGGGCAGCGATGGACTCACATGCCGAAGTGCGTGCGACGCACCGCCGCAACAGCCTCGGGTGGTCCGTTAACCTCGGCCTGCGCTGCAGCCTGGCGCCCAAAGACGTATAGGAGGAGTTCGCCCGGCGGACCGCTGAGTCGAGCCGTCGGCTCGACTGGTCGAACGGTCACCCGCTCGTTGGTTCCGGCCCACTCAATCTCTAGTCCGACGGCGTGGAGCCGCCGACTCAGGTAGTGGCTGCCTCGGCGAACGTTTCGCCACAAGGCAGCATCCATTGCAGGCGTGAGGCTGCGGGGCCCAAGCCCATTCGCTCTGCGAACGTCCTCGTGGTGAACGAAGAACTCGTTTAGATTCGCCAAGGAGCGGACCCATCCGATGCGGAAGAACCCGATGGGTGGCCGGACCGGATCCGCGCGACGAGCCGCGCGAAGTCCTTGCTCTCTGCCAATCTGGCCCTACGCCGCTCGGCGAACCGTTGGAAGGGACCAGGTAGAACGATGCAAGGGCCAGCAACGAGATCGCGTTCTCGCAACACGATGTGGGCGGCGAGATCGTGAGCAGTCCAACCTGCGAGCAGCGTGGGAACGGAAGGACCGAGCTCGTCGAGGAGATCACACAGCTCAAGGCGCTCTTGCGTGTCGAGCGGAACATCAGCCACTGAAGCGTCCCCCCGGGTCTATGCACACTTCGTTACGTGTGATCGGTGTGCTGTCCGACCTGGAGGTGAGCGTAATACTCGGCTTCGGCCTCCGCGGGCGGACGCCGACCGAGGCGGTGCATGAGCCTGCTCGTGTTGTACCAGTCCACCCACGTCGACGTGATCTCTTCGAGGTCGGCCAGCGTGCTCAGCGGCCCGGTCCGAAACGGTGAACCCTCGCGCACGCACTCGGTCTTGTACAGCCCGATCGTGGTCTCGGCCAACGCGTTATCGAGGGCGTCCCCGACGGTGCCGACCGACGGGATCAGCCCGACCAGCATCAGCGTCTCGGTGAAATGTATTGCGGTGTACTGGGCGGATTCAACTGGTCGTCGCAACACCTCGATTTCTCGGAGGTGCGTGATGGGATATGGGAAGCGGCAGTTGGAAGTGCGTGGCTATCGGGGGCAAATCCCGTCGCCGGGGCGGCCGACGGTGGCCTGGCGCCAGGACCGGGTCCGGTTCTGGTCGGCGATCGCGGCCGGTGCGATGACCGAGCATGCCGCTGTTGAGGCGGGCGTGTCGTCACCGGTCGGGTTCCGTTGGTTCCACCATGCTGGCGGCGTGAATCCACGCCTGCCAGGAACTGTTTCGGGCCGATACCTGTCGTCGAATGAGCGCGAGGACATCGCGTTATGGCGTGCCCAGGGCGCCGGAGCCCGCGAGATCGCCAGGAGGCTGGGCAGGGCGGCGTCGACCATTTCCCGTGAGCTGCGCCGCAACGCCTCCACGCGCACCTACCGGCTCGATTACAAGGCATCGACCGCGCAGTGGCACGCCGAGCGGCGTGCTCGGCGTCCCAAGACCGCCAAGCTGGTCGCCAACCAACGGCTGCGTAAGTACGTCCAGGACAAGCTGGCCGGTGTCGTGCGCGGCCCGGACGGGCGGGTGGTGGTCGGGCCGGCCGCTGTGCAGTGGAAGGGGCGCAACAAACCCCATCGGGGTGATCGTGCCTGGGTGACGGCCTGGAGTCCTGAACAGATCGCCCAGAGGTTGAAGATCGATTTCCCTGATGATGAGTCCATGCAGATCAGCCACGAGGCCATCTACCAGGCGCTCTACGTACAAAGCCGCGGTGCGCTCAAACGGGAGTTGGTCACCTGCCTGCGCCGGGGCCGCGCGTTGCGGGTCCCGCGGGCGCGAACCCGACAAAAGGCATGGGCCCATGTCACGCCGGAGACGTTGATCAGCCAACGGCCGCCTGAGGTCGCCGATCGGGCCGTCCCGGGGCACTGGGAAGGAGACCTTCTGATTGGCTTGCAGCGCAGCGCGATCGGGACGCTGGTCGAACGCAGCAGCCGGTTCACAATGCTGATCCACCTCCCACGCGAGGATGGCTACGGCGTGATCCCGCGGACCAAGAACGGACCCGCTTTGGCCGGCTATGGCGCTCTTACGATGGCAGGCGCCCTGGCCCAGACGATCACCACGCTGCCCGAACAATTGCGCCGGTCGTTGACCTGGGATCGGGGTAAGGAGCTGTCGGCTCACGCCCAGTTCTCGATCGCCTCTGGCGTCAAGGTGTACTTCGCCGATCCCAAGAGCCCGTGGCAGCGCGGCACCAACGAAAACACCAACGGCCTTTTACGCCAATACTTTCCGAAGGGGACCGACCTTTCCCGCTGGAGCGCCGAAGATATCGCAGCCATCGCCCACACCCTCAACACCCGACCCCGCAAGACCCTCGGTTGGCGCACCCCCGCCGAAGCATTCAACGAATGCTTACACTCACTACACCAAGCCGGTGTTGCGACCACCGATTGAATCCGCCCTGTGATCCCGCATCCGAATGATGGATCGTCTCGTGCAGCGGATGCCCGTCCCGGGCTCGACGCGCGGCGGCGTGGCGGATCGCGCGTTCGACGAATCACTGTCTGCTTCGACAGCGAGCATCCCAGCCGGGGATCAACCCGGCGTAGGCGTCGATCACGAACGCGGTGTAGCCGAACCCGCCGGTGGCCAGCGGCACGTAGGTGAAGTCGGCCACGTGCAACCTGTTCGGGCCGTCGACCGGAACCGGCGAGCCACCAGATCCGGTGCCCGCGTAGCGGCCGGGTCGGCCACGGTGGTGCGCACCCGGCGAGCGCGGGTCGCGCCGCGCCAACCGTTCACGCGCATGATCCGCTCCACCGTGCAGCGGGCCACCGGGATGCCCTGACGCTGCAGGTGCGCCCACATCTTCAGGCTCCCGTACAGCGACTCCGGCGGCCGTTTGCCCTCCGCGTCTGGCTCGTAGATGCCGGCCAGGATCTCGGTCATCGTGGTGTCCCACAATGCCCGTTTCGACGGCGCCGCCGCCCTGTGCGCCCAGTAGGTGCGCGGGGCGATCTGCACGCCGTGCACCGCGAGCGCACGGCAGATCGGTGCGACCCCGAACCTGTCCCGGTGTTCGTCGATGAACGCGCAGATCAACGGTGTAGCGGGTCGCACTCCCGCGCGAAGAAAGTCGTTGCGGCCTTGAGGATTTCGATCGTGGCCTCGAGCTCGCGGTTCTTCCGGCGCAGTTCGCGCAGCTCGCGGGCGGTCTTCGCTCGTCACGCCCGCCGTCTCACCCGCATCGACCTCAGCCTGGCGCACCCACTTGCGCAGCGTCTCCGCGCTCATCCCCAGCCGGGCCGAGATCGCGCCATCGCCGCCCACTCCGTGTCGTAGTCACCGGCATGCTCGCGGACCAGCCGTACCGCCCTGGCCTTGGTCTCCTCATCGAACCGCTTGTTCGACATCGCGCCATCTTCCTTCCCTCAGAAGAAGGTGCGCATGAAACCGGGGATGGTTCACAGAGATTCAGCATCGCCTCGTGAGCGCGGTCCAGCACGCTGTAGGCGTTCTGCACGCACACGATGCCCGCGGGCAACGCGCGTCGCAGGATGTCGAGCGGCACGCTGCTGATCCCGATCGCGCCGACCTTCCCCTCGTCGCGCAGCGCGATCATCTCGGCCAGTTGATCGTCGAGGTCGACGGCTTGGTCGCCCTCGGCGGCCAGGCCCGGCCCCAGGTCGAGACGGCGCAGGTTCACCACCGGCACGCTTTCCAGACCGAGTTGGCGCAAATCGTCTTCGACCGCGGCGCGCAGCTCGGCGGGCTTTTGTGCGGCGGCCAGCGGTATCTGGCCGTCGGTGACGTGCTGTGCCCCCACCTTGCTGACGATGACCAGGTCGTCGCGGTAGGGCAGCCTTCGCTCCGACGTGCAGGCGGACGACGTGGTGTCCGGCCTGATCGGCATCTTCTTGGCCAGCGGTTCGCCCGAGCAAACCGGCCGACTGCTGGATCTTCTGGTGGCCGGCGTGGCCGCTTCGCATCGCTGAGGGAATCAATGGAGGCTCGGCGTCGTAGAACCAGGCATGAAACTCAATGACGCCGCGCGTGAACTCATCGGAAACGGTGCCGATGCCACCCTGGTCACGCTGAATCCCGACGGCAGTCCGCAGGTGACCCTGGTCTGGGTGGCGCTGCGGTCCACGCCCGACGGCGACGAGCTGGTGACCGCACACCTCGCCGAACACAAGAAGGTCCGCAACATCCGCCGCGATCCTCGTGTCGCCGTGACGGTTGTGTCTACCGGAGACGCGGGCAAAGCCATGCGGCCGTATCTGGCGATCGAGGGGACTGCGCGGATCGAGGACGGCGGCGCCCCCGAGCTACTCAAGACGCTGGCGCAGACGCTGTCGGACCCGAATGTGTTTCCGCCCGAGGGCGCGCCGCCCGGATTCGTGACGCACATCCGCATCGACAAGCTCGCCGGAATCGGCCCCTGGCAATGATGCCGAGCAGACGCAAAAGCCCCCGCACGCACGGCGTGTCGGGGGCTTTTGCGTCTGCTCGCGCAGGTTAGCCGACGGCGCGGCCGGCGCCTTCCCAGAATTCTGCGCGCACAGCCTTCTTGTCCGGCTTGCCCAGCCCGGTCAACGGCAGTGAGTCGACGACCACCACCCGCTTGGGTGACTGCACCGAGCCCTTGCGATCCTTGACCGCCGCTTGGATCTCGGCGGTCATCGTGGCGACCGCGGCGTCGTCGGTCGGCGCGTCGGAGCGCAGCACCACCACCGCGGTGACGGCTTCGCCCCACTTGTCGTCCGGCGTCCCGACCACGCACACCTGCGCGATCGAAGGATGTTCGGCCACAACGTCTTCGACCTCGCGGGGGAAGACGTTGAAGCCGCCGGTGACGATCATGTCCTTGACCCGGTCGACGATGTAGTAGAACCCGTCGTCGTCCTCGCGGGCCATGTCGCCGGTGTGCAGCCAGCCGTCTTTGAAGGTGTCGGCGGTGGACTCGGGCAGATTCCAGTAGCCGCCGGCCAAAAGTGGTCCGCTGACACAGATTTCGCCCGGCTCGCCCTGCGGCACCGGCTTGCCGTCCTCGCCCAGCAGCGCCACCCGCGCGAACAGCGTCGGCCGTCCGCATGAGGTCAACCGCTCTTCTTCGTGGTCGCCCTTGGCCAGATAGGTGATCACCATCGGCGCCTCGGACTGGCCGTAGTACTGGGCGAAGATCGGGCCGAAACGCCGGATCGCCTCAGCCAGTCGCACCGGGTTGATCGCAGAGGCCCCGTAGTAGACGGTCTCCAGCGACGACAGGTCGCGGGTGTGTGAATCCGGGTGGTCCATCAGCGCGTACAGCATTGACGGCACCAGCATGGTCGCCGTAATGCGTTGTTCTTCAATAACTTTCAGCACCTCGGCCGGGTCGAACTTGCTCAGCACCACCATCTCGCCGCCCTTGACCACCGTAGGCGTGAAGAACGCCGCGCCGGCGTGCGACAGCGGCGTGCACATCAAGAACCGCGGGTGCTCCGGCCATTCCCACTCGGCGAGCTGGATCGACGTCATCGTGGCGATGTTTCCGGTGGTGCCGATCACGCCCTTGGGCTTGCCTGTCGTGCCGCCGGTGTAGGTCAGGCCGCCGATATGGTTGGGCGGCAGGTCGGCGACGACCAGCGGCTTGGGCTCGTACTTGGCCGCCTCCGCCGACACGTCCACCGCCACATCCTTGAGCGCACTGGGCACCGGGCCGATGGTCAGGATCTGCTTGAGTGAGTCCACCTTGTCCAGCAGGCCCAGCGCGCGTTCGACGAACATCGGGTTGGGGTCGATGATCAGCGCGGTGGCACCGGCGTCGGAGAGCACGTAGGCGTGGTCGTCCAGCGAGCCGAGTGGGTGCAGCGCGGTGCGCCGGTAGCCCTGGGTCTGGCTGGCGCCCAGGATCATCAGGACCTCGGGGCGGTTGAGCGAAAGCAGGCCGACCGTGACGCCGGTGCCGGCGCCCAGCGCGTCGAACGCCTGGATGTACTGGCTGATCCGCTCGGCGAGCTGGCCGCCGGTCAGCGTGGTGTCGCCGAGGAAAAGCACCGGCCTGTTCTTGTGGCGCTTGAGTGCGCCCACGAGCAGGTGGCCGTTATGGGTCGGGTTGCGCAGCAGGTCGTCCGTCATGGCGCCGCTCCTCCTCATCGCTTCGCTCTGCATCGTCGCCGGCGCGACTCATCAGGCCAGACTAGAACGTGTTGCAATTGTAGTCAGCCGCACCCTCACGCACCGCAGGGATCATTAGGATCTCTGCCCATGGCCGCTGCAGATGTCGTCATCACCGGAACCGTGTTGACCGTCGACGATGCCCGGCCCACCGCTCAGGCGCTCGCCGTCGCCGATGGTCGAATCGTCGCCGTCGGCACCAAGTCCGACGTCGCGGGGTTCATCGGCCCCGACACCCGGACCATCGACCTCGGTGACGGCTGCGTCATGCCGGGATTCATTGAGGCGCACGGCCATCCGTTGATGGAGGCCATCGCGCTATCGGATCGCATCGTCGACATCCGGCCGGTCACCATCAGCAGCGCCGACGACGTCGTCGCCGCGGTCCGCCGCGAGGCCGCCGGCAGAGGACCGGACGGTGCCTACCTCAACGGCTGGGACGCACTGCTGCAGGACGGGCTGCCGCAGCCGACGTTGGGCTGGCTCGACGAGATCGCTCCGGATGGGCCGCTGGTGATCATCCACAACTCTGGGCACAAGGCCTACTTCAATTCGCGCGCCGCACAGCTCAACGGCCTGAACCGCGACACCCCGGACCCCAAGGGCGCCAAGTTCGGCCGCGACGCCGACGGCGAACTCGACGGCACCGCCGAGGAGATCGGCGCCGTGTTTCCGCTGCTGGCCGGTGCCATCAAGCCCGCCGACTACCCGGCGATGTTGCTCGCCGAGTGCGCCCGGCTCAACCGCGCCGGGCTGACCACCTGTTCGGAGATGGCGTTCGACCCGAACTTCGGGCCAGTGGTGGAGCAGTTGCGCGGCCAGCTGTCGGTTCGGCTGCGCACCTACGAGGTCTCCAACGCGCAGATGTCCACGGCAGCCACGCCCGGCCAGGGCGACGACATGCTGCGTCAGGTCGGCATCAAGATCTGGGTGGACGGCTCGCCGTGGATCGGCAATATCGCGCTGTCCTTCCCGTACCTGGACACCGCCGCGACCCGCGCCATCGGTGTTAAGCCCGGCTCTTGTGGATGCGCCAACTACACCGCCGAACAGCTGACCGAAATCGTCGGCGCCTACTTTCCGTTGGGGTGGCAGATGGCCTGTCACGTGCAGGGCGACGCCGGGGTCGACACCATCCTCGACGTCTACGAAGAGGCGTTGCGGCGCAACCCGCGCGAGGATCACCGGTTGCGCCTCGAGCACGTCGGCGCCATCCGGCCCGAGCAGCTGCGGCGCGCCGCCGACCTCGGCGTCACCTGCAGCATCTTTGTCGACCAGATCCACTACTGGGGTGATGTCATCGTCGACGGCTTGTTCGGTCCCGAGCGCGGATCACGTTGGATGCCGGCGGGATCCGCGGTGGCCACCGGCATGCGTATCTCGCTGCACAACGATCCGCCGGTGACGCCCGAGGAGCCGCTGCGCAACATCAGCGTGGCCGCCACCCGGATCGCGCCCAGCGGGCGGGTGCTGGCTCCCGAAGAGCGGCTGACCGTCGAGCAGGCGATCCGCGCGCAGACCATCGACGCGGCCTGGCAGTTGTTCGCCGACGACATCGTCGGCTCGCTGGAAGTCGGCAAGTATGCCGACATGGTGGTGCTGTCGGCCGATCCGCGCGCCGTGCCGCCGGAAAGCATCGCCGACCTCGAGGTTCGCGCGACGTTCCTGGCGGGCCGCCAGGTCTACTCGCAGTGAGCATCGCCCTGGACGACGTGCTGGACCGCCTGCATGTGGTGGCGCTGCCGATGCGCGTGCGCTTCCGCGGCATCACCACCCGTGAGCTGGCGCTGATCGACGGTCCGGCCGGGTGGGGCGAATTCGGCGCTTTCCTGGAATACGGCGACGCCGAGGCGGCGCACTGGCTGGCCGCCGCGCTCGACTCGGCCTACCGGGAGCCGCCGCCGCCGCGACGAGACCGAATCGCCGTCAATGCCACCGTCCCCGCCGTCCCGGCCGCGCAGGTGCCCGAAATCCTGGCCCGCTTCCCCGGCGCGCACACCGCGAAGGTGAAGGTCGCCGAACCCGGCCAGACCCTCGACGACGACGTCGCCCGGGTGGACGCGGTCCGCGCCCTGGTGCCCAGGGTGCGGGTCGACGCCAACGGCGCCTGGACGGTTAAGCAGGCCATCGAGGCCGCGGCCGCACTGACGGCGACGGGCCCGCTGGAGTATCTCGAGCAGCCCTGCGGCACGGTCGACGAACTCGCCCAGCTACGCCGCCACCCGGACATGCCAGACGTGCCGGTCGCCGCCGACGAGAGCATCCGCAAAGCCGACGACCCGCTGGCTGTGGTCCGTGCCGGCGCCGCCGACATCGCTGTCCTGAAAGTTGCTCCGCTGGGCGGCATTTGGGCTCTGCTGAAAATCGCCGCGCAGATCGACATTCCAGTGGTGATCTCCAGTGCGCTGGACTCGGCGGTCGGGATCGCTGTCGGGCTGGCCGCTGCCGCGGCCCTGCCCGAGCTGTCATATGCCTGCGGGCTGGGCACCGGCAGGCTGTTCGTCGAGGACGTCGCCGACCCCTGGAGCGGGCAGGCGCCCGCCGACGGCTATCTGCCGGTCGGTCCGGTGACGCCCGATCCGGCGCGGCTGCAGGCGCTGGCGGCGACGCCAGCGCGGCGCCAGTGGTGGATCGATCGGGTCAGGGCCTGCTACCCGCTCATGTCCTGATTTGTGGGGTGCATGGCGTAGACGACATGGCGTCTCGTCGCCGACACTGGCGGTATGACACGAAAAGTGCTGATTGTTGGCTTTCCGGGGGTCCAGGGGCTGGACCTGGTCGGCCCGTTCGAGGTGTTCACCTCGGCGTCATTGGTGCTGGCCGCCCAGGGCAAAGAGGCCTACCAGCCGGTGGTCGCGTCACTCGACGGGCAGCCGGTGACCACCGAGACCGGGCTGACCTTCGGCGCCGTCGAACTGCCCGACCCGAGTGAGCCCGTCGACACCCTGGTCCTGCCGGGCGGTCGCGGTGCGCATGACGGCCGGCGCGACCCGCGCCTCATCGACTGGATCGTCGCGGCTGCGCCGCAGGCCCGCCGGGTCGTCACCGTGTGCACCGGAGCTTTTCTGGCCGCGCAGGCCGGCTTGCTCGACGGCTGCCGGGCGACCACGCACTGGGCCTTCGCCGACGAATTGGCGCGGGAATTTCCGGCGGTCGACGTCGACCCGGACCCGATCTTTGTGCGCAGCTCGCCGACGATGTGGACGGCCGCCGGCGTCAGCGCGGGTATCGACCTGGCTCTGGCGCTGGTCGAGGAAGATCACGGCACCGACATCGCGCAAACGGTGGCCCGCTGGCTGGTGCTCTACCTACGCCGGCCCGGCGGGCAGACGCAGTTCGCCGCCCCGGTGTGGGTGGCCCGGGCCAAACGCGAACCGCTCCGCGCGGTCCAGGATGCCGTCGAATCCGAACCCGGCGGCGCGCACAGCATCAGCGAGCTGGCGCGCATCGCCGCGATGAGCCCGAGGCATTTCACCCGGGTGTTCACCGACGAGGTCGGCGAGGCGCCCGGCGCGTACGTGGAACGGGTCCGCACCGAGGCGGCCCGTCGTCAACTCGAGCAGACCGACGACACCGTGGTGGCGATCGCCGCGCGCTGCGGCTTCGGCACCGCGGAAACCATGCGCCGCAACTTCATTCGACGGGTCGGCGTGTCCCCCGACCACTACCGGAAAACATTCGCCTGAACCCAAGGAGCATCAGCATGACTCAGATCGCGATCGTGACGTACCCGGGTTGCACGGCACTGGACTTCATCGGCCCGTACGAGGTGTTGCGCTGGCTGCCCGACGCCGAGGTCCGCTTCGTGTGGCACGAACCGGGCCCGGTCACTGCCGACTCCGGAGTGCTCGTCATCGGCGCCACTCATTCATTTGCCGAAACCCCTTCGCCGGACGTGGTTTTGGTCCCGGGCGGGATGACCGCCGTGGAACGCACCCAAGATGAGGCGTTGCTGGACTGGGTGCGTCAGGCGCATCCGGAGCGCGACCTGGACGGCGTCGGTGTGCACGGGTTCGATCATCCTGGCGGCGGCCGGACTTGCTCAACGGCAAACGTGCCACCTCGCATTGGCTGGCCCTTCCCATGCTGAAAGCGTTGGGCGCCAACGCTGTTAGCGATGAGCGCGTTGTGCACGAAGGCCAGATCGTCACCAGCGCGGGAGTGTCGGCGGGCATCGACCTGGCGCTGTGGCTGGCCGGCCGAGATCGGCGGTGACGACCGCGCGAAGGTCATCCAGTTGTCGATTGAATACGACCCGCAGCCGCCGTTCGACTCCGGCCACACGTCCAAGGCGTCGGCGAAGACCAAGGCGGCCGCCACCGCGCTGATGGCCAGGGATATCGCCAAACCGACCCAGCTCAAGGCCGGGACGCGGCTGTTGTGGAACCACGCGCTGGAAGCCGCCCGGGCGAAGGTCGCCCGCCGCTGAGAACTCGCTCAGGCCGCTATCGCGTCGATCACTGCGTCCGGGTTATCCAGCGAGACAAAGGTTTTCGCGTCGGGAACCTCGATCAGTTTCGCGTTGCTGAACACCCCGGCCAGGCGGCGGCCCAGGCCCGGTGTGAAAACCCGATCTCCCTGACCCCAGACCAGCGTGACCGGCTTGGTGAACCGGGGTAGGCGGGTGGCCACGTCGGTGAGATCGGCTGCGGCCACCTGACGCAGCAGTGCCGCCAGATCACGGCAGATGCGGGCGTCCTGGAGGCACGGTTGCAGCCAGGCGGCCGTCAGGTCCGGATCGGGCTTGTTGATGAGCAGGCCGAAGCCGACTGCGGAGCTCCGCAGCGTCCGTAGCCGCATCAACCCGAATAGCGCCCTGATCGAGATGGGGCCGCGAAGCAAGCCGAACACCAAGTCGAACGGGAAGGGCGGGCATTTGTCGAAGGCGTCGCAGTTGGTCAGCACCAGGCGGCCGATCCGGTCCGGATAGGCGTCGACCACGAGTTGGCACAGCCCGCCTCCGGTGTCGCTCCCGACCAGCGTCACATCGGAAAGATCGAGGGCAACCATCGCGTCGTTGATGATCTGCGCGACACCGGGCAGCGACAACGCGCTGGCCTCGTTGACGGGGATGGTGTGTGAGCCCAGCGGCAACGTCGGCACGATGCAGCGGTAACCGCGGCGCGCCAGTTTTTCGGCAACGTCGCGCCACAGTCGCCCGTCCACCAGGATGCCGTGGACGAACAGCACCGGCGGATGCGCTGAATCCTGGGGCCCGAACTGCTGGTATTCGATGGTGGCCTGCTTGAGTGCGAGCTCCGACATGTGGGTTGTTCCTCCTTGAACTTCTCGGTTGCGCTCTTGGACGGTTGAAGACATTGAAGTTGCGTGCCTGCTGCCAGGTCGACGCAGTGAACTGCCAAACACTGCCAAGCGCCCGCGGCGCTGCCGATTTGCGGGCGTCGCGTAGTTTCATCGTCGTGATCAACCTGGCTTACGACGACAGCGGGACGGGTGAGCCCGTCCTCTTCATCGCCGGCCGCGGCGGTGCGGGACGCACCTGGCATCTGCATCAGGTCCCGGCCTTCCTGGCTGCCGGCTACCGCGTCATCACCTTCGACAACCGCGGGGTCGGCGCGACGGCGAACGCCGACGGTTTCACCACCGAGACCATGGTCGCCGATACCGCGGCACTGATTGAGTCCCTGGACGTCGGCCCGGTGCGCATCGTGTCGGTGTCGATGGGTGCCTATATCGCGCAGGAGTTGCTGACGGTCCGGCCCGATCTGGTGAGTCAGGCGGTGTTGATGGCCACCCGCGGCCGCCTGGACCATGCGCGCGAGTTCTTCCGCACCGCCGAGGACGAATTCGCCGCCTCCGGGGTGCAGCTGCCGGTGTCCTATGACGCGAAATTCCGGTTGCTGGAGAGCTTTTCCCCCAAGACGCTGAGCAACGACGTGGTTGTCGCCGAGTGGATCGGCATGTTCAACATCTGGCCGATCAAGCTCACCCCGGGACTGATCTGCCAAGGCAAGGCCTCGCCGCAGGGCAACCGGTTGCCGGTGTATCGGAGCATCACCACGCCGGTGCTGGTGATCGGCTTCGCAGATGACGTGGTGACACCGCCTCACCTGGGCAAAGAAGTCGCCGACGCTATACCCGGGGCCCAGTACCTGCAAATCGCCGACACCGGGCATCTCGGCTTCCTCGAGCGGCCGGAGGTGGTCAACGCCGCGGTGCTGAAGTTCTTCGCCAGCATGGGGTGCTGACGCACCATCGGCCCGCATCGTCGCCCAAGGTTGATGCGGGCCCTCATGGGCCGTCCGGCCCGCATCGTCGCCCAACTAGGTTGGATTGTTGGGCTCCTCATCGGGCCGTCCCGGCCCGCATCGTCGCCCAACTAGGCTGGTCTGGTGAATCCATCGACGGCACAGGCCCGCGTCGTCGTCGACGAACTGATCCGCGGCGGGGTCCGCGATGTGGTGCTCTGCCCGGGCTCGCGCAACGCTCCGCTGGCGTTTGCGCTGCAGGACGCCGACCGGGCCGGCCGCGTCCGGCTGCACGTGCGCATCGACGAACGCACCGCCGGGTATCTGGCCATCGGGCTGGCGATCGCCGCGGGCGCGCCGGTCTGCGTCGCGATGACCTCGGGCACCGCGGTGGCCAACCTGGGTCCGGCGGTAGTGGAGGCCAATTACGCGCGGGTTCCGCTGATCGTGCTGTCGGCCAACCGGCCCTACGAAATGCTCGGCACCGGCGCCAACCAGACCATGGAGCAGCTGGGCTATTTCGGCACGCAGGTCCGCGCCACGATCAGCCTCGGGCTGGCCGAGGACGCTCCGGAGCGGATAGACGCGCTCAACGCGACGTGGCGGTCGGCCACCTGCCGCGTGCTGGTCGCCGCGACCGGGGCCCGCAGCGCCAACGCCGGCCCGGTGCATTTCGACATCCCGCTGCGCGAGCCGCTGGTGCCCGATGCCGATCCCGGCCCCACCCCGCCGGGTCGGCCAGGCGGCAGACCCTGGACGTACACCCCGGCGGTCAGCTTCGACCAGCCGCTGGACATCGACGTGAGCCTGGACACCGTCGTCATCGCTGGTCACGGCGCCGGTGAGCAACCCACGTTGGCCGCACTGCCAACTGTCGCCGAGCCCACCGCGCCGCCGACGGCCAATCCGCTGCACCCGTTGGCACTACCGCTGCTGCGCCCGCAGCAGGTGATCATGTTGGGCCGTCCCACCCTGCACCGACCGGTGTCGACGCTGCTGGCAGACCCGTCAGTGCCGGTCTACGCGCTGACCACCGGGCCGCGCTGGCCCGACGTGTCGGGTAATTCGCAGGCCACCGGCACCCGCGCGGTCACCACCGGCGAGCCGAACCCGGCCTGGTTGCGCCGCTGCGCCGAACTCAACAGCCACGCGATCACCGCGGTGCGCGGGCAGCTGAAGGCCCACTCGCTGACCACGGGCCTGCATGTGGCCGCCGCCGTGGCCGACGCGCTGCGCCCCGGCGACCAACTCGTGCTGGGTGCGTCCAACCCGGTCCGCGACGCGGCGCTGGTGGGCCTGAATCCGCACGGCATCACGGTGCGCTCCAACCGCGGGGTCGCCGGCATCGACGGGACGGTGTCCACCGCGATCGGGGCGGCTTTGGCACATGAGGGGTCCCACGAGCAGACCGGCCGAACCATCGCGCTGATCGGCGACCTGACCTTCGTCCACGACAGCTCCGGCCTGCTGATCGGGCCGACGGAGCCCGTCCCGGCCAACCTGACCATTGTGGTGTCCAACGACAACGGCGGCGGCATCTTCGAACTGCTCGAGCAGGGCGACCCGCGGTTCTCCGACGTGTCCGCTCGAGTGTTCGGCACCCCGCACGACGTCGACGTCGGCGCGTTGTGCCGCGCGTACCACGTCGAAAGCCGGCAGATCGAGGTCGATGAACTGGGCGCCGCGCTCGACGAACCGGCCGCCGGCTTGCGGGTGCTCGAGGTCAAGGCCGACCGGTCCTCGCTGCGACAGCTGCACGCCGCCATCAAGGCCGCTCTGTGAGCCGACTGGCCCGTACCCTCACCGTGCTGAAAACCTGGGCCCGCATCCTCATTCACGGCCGCAGCGGCGACTTTCCCAACACGCGGGGGCATCGTGTCGTGCGCTGGACGCGGATCGCTGTCCTGATCCTGGCCGGCCTGGTCACGCTGCAGTCGTCTGCTGCTGGTGGCCGGCGCCTGGCGCAACGACCTCGCCATCCAACGCAATATGGGGGTGGCGGAGGCCGAAGTGCTCGACGCGGGTTCGCTGCGGTCCACCATCGAGTTCGTCACGCCGGACCGAGTCACCTACCGCCCGGAGCTCGGCGTGCTATATCCATCCGAATTGGCAACGGGGATGAGGATTTACGTCGAATACGACAAGCGCAACCCCAATTTGGTTCGGGTGCAGCACCGTAACGCCAAGCTGGCGATCGTCCCGGCCGGGTCCATCGCGGTGGTCGGCTGGCTGATCGCCGCGGCCGCGCTGACCGGTCTGGCCTTGCTGGACAAGCGGCTGGACCGTCAACTGGCCAGTTTGTCGAGCCAGCCCGCATCCTGAGTGTCGACAACGCTTTTGGTGCTCAGGTCGTACACCGTCGGGGTGCCCGGGGTTTCCGGGTTCTCTTCTTTGAGACGCGCCTTGTTGGCGTCGTTGACCGCGGCGGTATCGACCACGTTGTCGCCCGCAGCGATCCGGTCAGCCGTCCAGTCGGGCACGCCGCTTTCGCGGGCCATCGCCGCGAGGTCGTCGTTGCTCGGGCCGTCAGCACTTTGATGGCGGTAGAGGTCTTGCACGAAAGCTTGATACGCCGTGGGCGACGTCGTGGGGTCGGCCGCCAAAAACAGGGCATTGCCGGCGCGTGCGGAAACGTCGTTGTGATGTCTGTCATCGAGGAACGTCAGCCACCGGTACGTGACCGCCAGCCGGCCGCTGGCCAGCTCGCCGGCCAACCGGCCGCCGTAGGTCGACTCAAACTCCGCGCAGTATGGGCATTGCGGATCGCAGAAGATCTCCAAATGCACCGGGGTGATTGGTGATCCAAGTAACACCCCGTCGCCGTCGCCGGTGCGTGACACGTCGGCGTGCGCGCTGGCGACACCGAGTGTCGCTGACCACAGTAACGGCGCCGCCGCCAATAAGCCCAGGCAGGACCGCATTAACCGATCTCCTTGCGTCAGAGTTTGCATACCGTATCCCCGTCGGTAACCATATCGACGTTCGATACTGCCACCGTGGTGGTGTGCGCGTAGCGATTGTCGCCGAGTCCTTTCTCCCGCACGTCAACGGCGTCAGCAACTCGGTAGTCCGGGCGCTGGAGCACCTTCGTCGCACCGGCCACGAAGCCCTCGTTATCGCACCCGATACCCCATCCGGCGAGCCGCCCGCGGACCGCATCTATGACGGTATCCGAGTACACCGCGTGCCGTCGCGGATGTTCCCGAAGGTGACCTCGCTGCCGCTCGGGATTCCCACGCCACGGCTGTTGAGCGTGCTGCGCGGATTCGACCCTGACGTAATACATCTGGCGTCGCCGGCCCTACTCGGCTGGGGCGGGATGAAGGCGGCCCGCCGTCTAGGGGTGCCGACCGTCGCGGTGTACCAGACCGACGTGCCGGGTTTCGCGGCGAGCTACGGGATTGGAATTACTGAGCGGGCGGCCTGGGCGTGGTTCCGTCATCTGCACCGCCTCGCCGACCGCACCCTGGCGCCATCTACGGCGACGATGGAATCCCTTGTCGCTCATGGTATTCCGCGAGTACATCAATGGGCGCGCGGGGTCGACATGATTGGCTACGCGCCGTCGGCCCGCGATGAGGCACTCCGCGAGCAATGGTCGCCGGACGGCAAACCGATCGTCGGATTTGTGGGCCGGCTCGCGCCGGAGAAGCACGTCGAACGGCTCGTCTCGTTGGCTGCCGGCGGCAACGTCCAGGTGGTTATTGTCGGCGACGGGGTCGACCGCGCCAAGCTGGAATCGGCAATGCCGACAGCGGTTTTCACCGGAGCGCTGTATGGCGAGGAACTCGCCGCGGCGTATGCCAGCATGGACGTGTTCGTACATGCCGGTGAGCACGAGACGTTTTGCCAAGTCGTGCAAGAAGCGCTGGCGTCGGGGCTGCCGGTGATCGCCCCCGACGCCGGTGGCCCACGCGACCTGGTGACACCGTGGCGCACTGGATTGCTGCTGCCCGTCAAGGAATTCGAGGCACAGCTGCCCGGCGCCGTCGCGCACCTGTTAGAAGACCGGCAGCGTTACGCACTGGCCGCCCGGCGAAGCATTCTCGCAACGCGGCTGGCCCGCGATCTGCGACGAGCTACTCGGTCATTACGAGGCGGTACTCTCGCCGATCGCCCGAGCGCGGATGGCGCGCAGGCGACACGCGCAGGGCGAATAGCTACCCCTGCGCCAGCTCTGCGACCGGCTGCCACTGCTCCCAGGTGCGTAACCGGCTTTCGTAATCGGCCTTGGCGAGCTGCAACGGCGCTGTGCCGAAGAACACCCGCAGCGGCGGCCGCTCGGCGTCCACCACTTTGAGTAAGGCCGCCGCCGAGGCTTTCGGATCACCCGGTGCGGCCCACCGGTTCTTGCGTTCTGCATCGGTGGCCGCATGCACATCGGCGTAGGCCGGTAGCGGTTCGGCGCGCCGCGACGACGACCCGGACCAGTCGGTGTCGTAACCCGCCGGCTCGATCAGCGTGACGTGCACACCGAACGGCGCCACCTCCTGGGCCAGCGCCTGGGAAAAGCCCTCCAGCGCCCACTTCGACGCGTGGTAGATGCCCACCAAGGGGAACGCCGTGATACCGCCGATCGACGACACCTGGATGATGTGGCCGCTGCGCTGCTCGCGCAGGTACGGCAATGCGGCCTGGGTGACCCACAGCGCGCCGAACACGTTCGTCTCGATCTGGTCGCGGGCATCCTGCTCGGAGAGCTCTTCGATGAAGCCGAACTGGCCGTAGCCGGCGTTGTTGACGACGACGTCCAAGCGTCCGAAATGGTCGTGTGCCTGTTTGACCGCGGCGAAGTCCGCCGCGCGGTCGGTGACGTCCAACTGAATTGGCAGAATCGCGTCGCCGTACGTGTCCACCAGATCGGCCAGCGACGCGGTATCGCGCGCCGTGGCCGCGACCTTCTCGCCGCGCTGCAGTGCGGCGATCGCCCACTCCCGTCCAAAGCCACGCGAAGTACCGGTAATGAACCAAACTTTTTCACTCACGCAGCCTTGTAACGCATCACGTCGCCGGCTCATTCCCGGGCTCCCAGGTAGGTTCGACGGCATGAGCCGCGCGACGCTGGACAAAGATCCCCGCGAGGTGGCGTCGATGTTCGACGGCGTGGCCCGGCGCTACGACCTGACCAACACCGTGCTGTCGCTGGGCCAGGACCGGTACTGGCGTCGCGCCACCCGATTGGCGCTGGGCATCGGGTCAGGGGAGAAGGTGCTGGATCTGGCCGCGGGTACCGCGGTGTCGACGGTCGAGTTGGCCACCTCCGGGGCGTGGTGCGTGGCGGCGGACTTCTCGGTCGGGATGCTCGCCGCGGGGCAGGCCCGCAAGGTGCCCAAGGTCGGCGCGGACGCCACCCGATTGCCGTTCGGCGACAACGTGTTCGACGCGGTCACCATTAGTTTCGGGCTGCGCAACGTCGCCGAACGCGATGTGGCCCTGCGTGAGATGGCCCGGGTCACTCGACCCGGCGGACGGTTGGTGGTGTGCGAGTTCTCCACGCCCACCAATGGACTCTTCGCCACGGCCTATAAGGAGTACTTGATGCAGGCGTTGCCGCGGGTGGCGCGCGCGGTGTCGAGCAATCCGGACGCGTATGTCTATCTGGCCGAGTCGATTCGGGCCTGGCCCGACCAGGGCGCGTTGGCGCACCAGATCTCCCGTGCCGGGTGGTCGGCGGTGCGCTGGCGCAACCTGACCGGCGGCATCGTCGCGCTGCACGCGGCGTACAAGCCGTACTGCCGAGCAGACGCAAATGTCCCCGACACGCCGTAAAGATTGGCGCTTTTGCGTCTGCTCGCCGTACGAAAAGCCGATCAGCTGAACGGTTTTCGCCGATCTATCAGCCGTGAGGCCAGCCCGCCGCCGCGCCACGCGCGCGCCACCCAGTCGGTGTCGTCGTCGGTGACCAGGTTGCCCATGACGCGCACCGCGATGCCCATCAGCCGCGTCGAGCGCATCCCGATTGGACCGGTCGCGGGTAAGAACCGGGGGAACGTCAGCAACAACCCGAGCCGGCGCGCCACCGAAAACGCGCGGCCGTAGTGGGATTGCAGGACGCTGCGGCCATGCCCTCGAAAGATCGACCCGAACCCAGCATTTCTGACGGCCAGCCGCCCGGTCTCCAGCCCGTAGTCGATGCCTTCGCCGTTGAGCGGATTGACGCACCCCGCCGCGTCGCCGATCAGCATCCAGTTCCGACCGGCCACCCCCGAGACCGCGCCGCCCATCGGCAACAGCGCCGAAGACATCGCGCGCGGATGGCCGGTGAATCCCCACTCTTCGCGCCGCAGGTCGGTGTAGTACGACATCAGCGGCCGCAGCGCCAGCTCGGCCGGCCGCTTCGAGGTCGACAGCGCGCCCACGCCGATGTTCACCTCCCCGTTGCCCAGCGGGAAGATCCAGCCGTAGCCGGGCAGCACCGCGCCGTCGGGGGAGCGCAGCTCCAGGTGCGAGGTCAGCCACGGCTCGTCGCTGCGCGGCGTGGTCAGGTATCCACGGGCGGCGATCCCGTACACGGTCTCCTGGTGCCATCGCCGACCCAGGACGCGGCCCAGGGTCGAGCGGGCGCCGTCGGCCACGATCAGCTCGCGGCAGCCGACCTGTGTCCCGTCGGCCAGTGCCACCGAGACCACGCGCGCTGACGAATTATGATTAACACCAACAACTTTCACGCCGAGTCGCATGCGCGCACCGGACTCTTCGGCGACTTTGCGAATCCGGTCGTCCAGTTCGACGCGGGCCACCGCGCTGCCGGTCGACGGGAACGATGGGCCGGGCCAGGCGACTTCCACCTCGCCGCCGAATCCGCTCATCCGCAAGCCCCGATGCCGGATTCGGGCATCGAGCCATTCACCCAGGCCCAGCCGTTCCAACTCGGCGACCGCTCGCGGCGTCAGCCCGTCACCGCAGGCCTTGTCGCGAGGAAAGTTCGCCGCGTCGACGACCAGCACGTCGCGGCCCGCCCGGGCCGCCCAAGCGGCCGCCGCCGACCCCGCCGGTCCGGCGCCCACGACCACCACGTCGGCATGGGAGTCCATGCTCACCAGTATGTTGGTCGGGTGAGGACTCCGGCGACTGTGGTAGCGGGTGTGGACTTCGGTGATGCCGAGTTTGCCACCAATGTGCGCGACGGGGTGGGCCGCATCGAGCAACTGATGGAAACCGAGCTGCGCGGGTCAGACGACCTGATGACCGAGGCTGTGCTGCACTTGTTCGAGGCCGGCGGCAAACGATTCCGACCCCTGTTCACGGTGCTGTCCGCCCAGCTGGGGCCGCGGCCGGACGCCGATGAGGTCACGATCGCCGGTGCGGTCATCGAGCTGGTGCATCTGGCCACGCTCTACCACGACGACGTGATGGACGAGGCGCAGGTGCGCCGCGGCGCACCCAGCGCCAACCTGCGGTGGGGCAACAACGTCGCAATTCTGGCCGGCGACTATCTGTTCGCAACGGCCTCGCGGCTGGTGTCCCGGCTGGGCCCCGACGCGGTGCTGATCATCGCCGACACATTTGCCCAGCTGGTGACCGGCCAGATGCGCGAAACCAAGGGGGCGGCTGACGCAGCGGATCCGATCGCGCACTACCTGAAGGTGGTGTACGAGAAGACGGCCTGTCTCATCGGTGCGGCCGGTCGGTTCGGCGCGATGTTCTCCGGCGCCGACGAGGACCAAATCCAGCGGCTCAGCCGCCTGGGCGGCATCGTCGGCACGGCGTTTCAGATCTCCGACGACATCATCGACATCGACAGCGACCCCGACGAGTCCGGCAAGCTGCCGGGCACCGACCTGCGCGAAGGTGTGCATACGCTGCCAGTGCTCTACGCGCTGCGCGACAGCGGACCCGACGCTGATCGGCTGCGCCAACTGCTGGCCGGGCCGATCGAGGACGACGCTGCGCTCACCGAGGCGTTGGCGCTGTTGCGGGCCTCGGCGGGCATGACCAAGGCCAAGGACACCGTGGCGCGGTACGCGGCGCAGGCGCGCGAGGAGCTGGCCGCGCTGCCGGAGGGCCCGGGACGACAGGCGCTGGCCACCCTCGTCGACTACACGATCCACCGACACGGCTAGGTTTGCGGAACTCGGCCGGTCCTTCTCGGCGTTAAATGGGAAGCACCCGGCTGGTCGTAGGAGGAATTTGAATGACCTGGCATCCGCATCACAACACGTTCAAGACGTTCGCACTGCTGGTTGGCATGTCGGCGCTGATCGTGTTCGTCGGCGGGCTGTTCGGCAGGACGGCGCTGTGGATTGCTGTGCTGTTCGCCGTCGGGATGAACGTCTACACCTACTTCAACAGCGACAAGCTGGCGCTGCGGGCGATGCACGCGCAGCCGGTGTCAGAACTGCAGGCGCCCGCGATGTACCGCATCGTGCGCGAGTTGGCCACCGCCGCTCATCAGCCGATGCCGCGGCTCTTCATCAGCGACACCGCCGCGCCCAACGCTTTCGCCACCGGCCGCAATCCGCGCAACGCCGCGGTGTGCTGTACCACCGGGATTCTCAATATCCTCGACGAGCGCGAGCTGCGTGCGGTGCTGGGACACGAGCTGTCGCACGTCTACAACCGCGACATCCTGATCTCCTGTGTAGCCGGCGCGTTGGCGTCGGTGATCACGGCGCTGGCCAACATGGCGATGTTCGCCGGAATGTTTGGTGGCAACAACCGCGACGGCGGTAATCCCTTTGCGCTGCTGTTCGTTTCGATGCTGGGCCCGATCGCGGCGACGGTGGTACGGATGGCTGTGTCCCGATCGCGGGAGTATCAGGCCGACGAGTCCGGTGCGATGCTGACCGGCGACCCGTTGGCGCTGGCCTCCGCGCTTCGCAAGATCACCGGTGGTGTGCAGGCGGCGCCGCTACCCCCTGAGCCGCAGCTGGCCGCCCAGGCGCACCTGATGATCGCCGACCCGTTCCGCGCCGGCGAGCGGATCGGGTCGATGTTTTCCACGCATCCGCCGATCGCCGACCGGATTCGTCGGCTCGAGGAAATGGCCGGGCGTTAGTTCCACAAGTCGACCATGTGGTGACTTTCCGATTCGATGGCGCATGCGATATCACCTCAGCATGAATCGCTACACCTACCGCGCGGAGTGGTCGCCTGAGCAGTTCGAATACGTCGGACGGTGCGTCGAATTGCCGTGGTTACCACAGTGGGCACCGACCATGCAGCAAGCGATGGCCGACCGTCGGACCGAGCCAGCTGGCCCAGCCGAGTTCCTCGCCGCTCGTGAAGAAGACGGCGAAGATGTGCCGACGCCGCTCACCGAACGCAAATTCAGCGGCAAGTTCCTGGTCAGGACGTCGCCGGCACTGCACGCGCGCCTAGCCGTGGAAGCCGCCGAGCAGAACGTATCGATGAATCAGTGGGCGGTGCAGAAGCTCGCTGATCGTCCGCCAACTGGTCTTTTCGACTTCTGATATCGCATACGCCATCGTTTGCGAACCGGGGTGCATCCCCTAGAAGCCCGATCCGTAGACCTCGTGTCCCGGTGTTTCGGCCGCCAGTCCGCGGTAGGCGTCTTCGACGGTGCAGCCATGGCTGATCACCGCGTCGACTTCGCGCGCGATCGGCATGTTCAACCCGTACTTGTCGGCGAACTCCATGATGACGCTGGCCGCCTTGACGCCCTCGGCGACCTGGTTCATCGACGAGATGATCTCGTCGATGGGTTTGCCCGCGCCGAGTTGCTCACCGACGTGGCGGTTGCGGCTGCGTTGGCTGGTGCAGGTGACGATCAGATCGCCCATGCCGGCCAGCCCGGCGAAGGTGTCCCGCTGACCGCCCATCGCCTCGCCCAGCTTCGACATCTCGCGCACCGAGCGGGCGATCACCATGGCCCTGGTGTTCTCGCCGATCCCCAGCGAGTAGCCCATCCCGACCGCGATCGCGTAGACGTTCTTCAGCGCGCCGGCAATCTCAACGCCAAGCACGTCGTCGATGGTGTAGACGCGGAAGCGCTGGGTGCGGAACAGCAGCGCGAGCTGCGCGGCCTGATGCTGGTCGGGCATGGCCAGCACCGCCGCGGCCGCGTAGCCTTCGCCGACCTCGCGGGCGATGTTGGGCCCGGCCAGGATGCCCGCGGGGTGCCCGGGCAGCACCTCGTCGACGATCTGCGACATCCGCATGTTGGTGCCCTGTTCGAGACCCTTGACCAACGACACCACCGGGACCCACGGCCGCAATTCCGTCGCCAGCTCGGTGAGCACACCACGGAACCCGTGCGACGGCACTCCCATCACGACGACGTCGGCGGCGTGCGCCGCCTCGGCGAAGTCGGTGGTGGCGCGCAGGCTTTCGGACAGCTCGACGTCCTTGCCTAGATAACTGGTGTTGCGGTGGTTCTCGTTGATGTCCTTGGCGGTCTTTTCCGAGCGGACCCACTGCAGCGTCGGCCCGCGGCGTGCGCAGATGGACGCGACGGTGGTGCCCCAGGAACCGCCACCCAAAACGACGACCTTCGGTACGCGCATAGCAGCCATGGCGACCAGCGTATTGCCGCTGCCCGATCTTTACCGGCGGTTGGCCAGAACAGGCGCCCGGCCGAACACCATGGCTTCTTTGACCCGGTCGAACCGGTAGTCGATGGCGTCGGCGAAGTAGTTCTGTCGAACGTTCCACGGCCGCTTGATGCCGGACTTGGGCAGCGCATGCGGCGCGCGCAGCACGTAGCCGGCTTGGATGTCCCACGCCGGCTTTTCCGGCATCGGCTCACCATCCAGATGCGGGTAGGCGTGGGTATAGCCGTGAGACTTCATGTGAGCCAACAGCTTTGCCGTCGCACGGGCCGTCATGTCGGCGCGCAGCGTCCATGAGGCGTTGGTATAACCCACGCACCAGAACAGATTGGGCACATCCTCCAACATGTGCGCCTTGTAGACGAAGCGATCCTGCGGCTTGATCTCGGCGCCGTCGATGGACACCGTCACACCGCCCAGCGCCTGCAGCTGCAGGCCGGTGGCGGTGACGATGACGTCGGCGTCCAGATGCCCGCCGGACTTCAAAACGATTCCGGTGGAATCGAAGTGGTCGATGTGATCGGTGACCACCTCGGCGCGTCCCTCGCCGATGGCGACGTACAGGTCGGCATCGGGTATCAGGCACAGCCGCTGGTCCCACGGGTTGTAGCGCGGCTTGAAATGGGCGTCGACGTCGTAGCCTTTGGGCAGGTTGCGCACCGCGATCTGGCGGATCCACCACTTTACGAAGCGCGGTGTCGTGCGGGCCAAGAACCAGATCACGCCTTCCAGCAACGCATTGCGTTGCCGGATAATTGAGTGAGCGACGCGCCGCGGCAACACTTTTCGCAGCAAATCCGTCAACGCGCTGTATTTGGACCCCGAGAACAGATAGGTGGGCGAGCGCTGCAGCATGGTGACCTTGGCGGCCGTCTCGGCCAGCGACGGGATCAGCGACATCGCGGTGGCGCCGCTGCCGATGACCACCATCTTCTTGTCTCGGTAGTCGAGGTCCTCGGGCCAGTGCTGCGGATGAACAACGGTGCCGGCGAACTCGTTGATGCCGGGGAAGTCCGGGGTATAGCCCTCGTCGTAGTTGTAGTAGCCGGACCCGAAGAACACGAAGCGACCGCGGTAGGTCTTTTCTGCGCCGTCTTGCTCGGCGGTGACCGTCCAGGTGTCGGTCGACGAGTCCCAGTCCGCCGAGCGGACATGGCTGTTGAACTCGATGTGCTCGTCGATGCCGTACTTGTGCGCGGTGGTCTTCAGGTACTCCCGGATGTGCACCCCGTCGGCCACCCCTTCTTTTCGAGTCCACGGCTCGAAGGGGAAGCACAGGGTGAAGATGCTGCTGTCGGAGCGCACGCCCGGGTAGCGGAACAGGTCCCAGGTGCCGCCGATCTGCTCGCGCCGCTCCAGGATGACGTAGCTGGTCCCCGGGTTGCGCTCGGTGATGCGGTAGGCCGCGCCCAGGCCCGAAATGCCTGCCCCGATGATGACGACATCGACGTCCGTCGCGGCTTGGGGCGTCACGCTCATCACGAACCTCGCTTCTCCGACGGCGCTGTGGTGCTCATCACCACACTAAGCCCACCGCCTAGCGGTAGTTGACGAACTGCAGCGCGACGTCGAGGTCGGCCTGCTTGAGCATCGCAATGACCGCTTGCAGGTCGTCGCGCTTTTTGCTGGTGACCCGGACCTCGTCGCCCTGAATCTGCGTCTTGACGGTCTTGGGTCCCTCGTCGCGGATGAGCTTGGTGATCTTCTTCGCGTTCTCGCTGCTGATGCCCTCTTTGAGGGTCCCGGTGACCTTGTAGGTCTTGCCGGAGGCCTGCGGCTCGCCGGCGTCGAAGGCTTTGAGGCTGATGTCGCGGCGGATCAGCTTTTCCTTGAAAACGTCGACGGCGGCCTTGACGCGCTCCTCGGTGGAGCTGACCAGCTCGATCGCCTCTTCGCCTTTCCAGGCGATCTTGGTGTCGGTGCCGCGGAAGTCGAATCGCGTGGCGAGCTCCTTGGCGGCCTGATTAAGGGCGTTGTCGACCTCCTGCCGGTCGAGCTTGCTCACGACGTCGAACGAAGAATCCGCCATTGGATACGTCCCCTTCCATCGGTATTGGCCGTTTGTTATCCGAGTACATCTTCGTTGTATCCTGCTACACGCACCACGGCAGATTGCCCGAGCGGCCAATGGGAGCGGACTGTAAATCCGTCGGCTAACGCCTACCCAGGTTCGAATCCTGGATCTGCCACCAAGCTCAGGCCCGCCTTTCAGCGGGCCTGACTGCGTTCAATGAGGCTGACCAAGCGGGCTAGTGCGCGACGGGGCAAGTGCCGGAGTAGTCGACCTGCCAGTGCTTGATGCCGTTCAGCCAGCCGGACCGTAACCGTTCCGGCGGGGCCAGGGCCTTCAGGTCGGGCATCGCGTCGGCCAGGGCTTCGAACATCAGATTGACGGTCAGTCTCGCGAGGTTGGCTCCCATGCAGTAATGCGCACCGGTTCCGCCGAAACTGACGTGCGGGTTGGGGCTTCGCAGGATGTCGAAGCGGAAGGGATCGTCGAAGACGTCGTCGTCGAAATTCGCAGATCGGTACGAGAGCACCACGCGCTGGCCCTTCTTGATCGTCACCCCGCCCAGGGTGACGTCGGTCAGCGCCGTCCGCTGAAAGGACGTGATCGGGGTGGCCCAGCGGATGATCTCGTCGGCGGCGGTCTGCGGACGCTCCTTCTTGAACAGCGCCCATTGGTCGGGGTAGTCGAGGAACGCCATCATGCCCTGGGTGATCGAATTCCTGGTGGTCTCGTTACCGGCCACGGTCAGGGTCACCATGAACAAGCCGAACTCATCGTCGGAGAGTTTGTGGCCGTCGATGTCGGCCTCGATCAGCTTGGTGACGATGTCCTCGCCCGGGTCATCGGCTCTGCGCGCGGCCAGTTGCATGCCGTAGAGCATCACTTGGCCCGCCGAGGCCAAGGCTTCCGACTCGGCGAACTCCGGATCTTCGTCGCCGACCATCTCGTTGGTCCAGTGGAACAGCTTCATGCGGTCCTCGGGCGGCACGCCGAGCAGGTTGGCGATGGCATGCAGGGGCAGCTCGGCGGCCACCTGCTGCACGAAGTCACCGCTCCCTGCCGTGGCGGCGTTCTCAGCGATGCCGACGGCAGCCTCACGAAGTCCGGCTCGCAGGCGTTCGATGGCGCGGGGAGTGAACCCGCGCGAGATGATCTTGCGTAAGCGGCTGTGCTGCGGCGCGTCCATGTTGATCATCGAGAACCGGCCGGCCTCGATCTGACCTCGTCCGGAGTCCCCGTCGGGATAGCGGGGCACGATGCAGTTTGCGGCGGAGGAGAACACGTCGTCGCGCAGCGATACCTCGCGCACGTCACGGTGTCTGGTGACCAGCCAGTAGCCGTCGTCACCGAATGCCTCGGCACCGTGTGGCTGCTCGTTCCACCAGACGGGAGCTGCGCGGCGCAGTTCGGCGAGCTCCTCGACGGGTAGCCGCTCGGCGTAGACATCGGGGTCGGTGAAGTCGAATCCAATGGGCAGATTGGGCGACGGCATCCAGGCTCCTCCGATCGGATATGCCCATCAGGATCACATCCGTTCGGATCACCCGTTGACGTTTTGTACAGATGCAGGTAGCGATTGCGGCTCTTCTCGTGTGGTGTGGATTCGCCATGATCCCCACGGGCTTGCGACTGCGGGCAAACCTCTGCCGTGCACTGCATGACCCGCCAGACAACTGCCGCAACGGAATTCGCAAATAGCGCCCGAAAACACCATGGCATCAATCGATTCCGCGGCCACCGCATAACATCCGTTGGCGACTCGTCGTCTGCCAGCGTTCAACCGCTGTTCACCGTATGGCTCGCTGGCCCGCTCTTGGGCCTCGCGCTGAATTGGTCAGCGAAAAGTGCCGAACGACTCTTCCTGTGGTGCGAGGGCGCTGAATAGCGTTGGCAGGAGTTGCGTCCGGCGGGCAAGAGCACGCTCATTTCAATGTGGGCTTTGGAGGTGGATCAATGGCCGATGAGAAGTTGCGGGCCGTCGGAGGACAACCGGCGGCAGTGCCGACACGTATGAGCCATGTGAGGACCCATAGAAGTCATGTGAGCGCCGTGGACGGGCAACGTGATGCTTCGGGGGTACGCGACCCGGAGGAGGCTGCCGACCTGTTGCTGCGTGATCTGCGCACAGGTCAGGAGGGGCTGTCGAACACCGAGGCGCAGCGACGCCTGCTGCAGTACGGCCCCAACGCGTTGGAGCGGAGGGGCGGGCGGCAGTGGCCGAGGGAGTTGGCGCGCCAGTTCACCCATCCGTTGGCGTTGTTGTTGTGGCTGGCGGCCGGCCTGTTGTTGATCGTCGGTTCCAATGTGGTCGCTGCTGCGGTGATCTTGATCATCGTGCTCAACGCTGTGTTCTCTTTTGCGCAGGAGTTGCAGGCCGAGCGTGCTGTAGAGGCGCTGGCCAAGTATCTGCCGCAGCGGGCCAAGGTCGAACGTGACGGCGTGGTCGTCGAGATTGACGCCACACAGGTGGTGCCCGGCGACATCGTGGTCATTGCGGAAGGCGATCGCGTCGCCGCCGATATCCGTCTTTTGAACGGAGCGATCGAGGTCGACATGTCGGCGCTGACCGGGGAATCGGTGCCGGTTCTGCGGTCGGCGGCGATGGTGGATGTGAATGTGCCGCTGCTCAACGCGCACGAGTTGGTCTTCAGCGGCACCAGTTGCACCGGCGGCGAAGCCCGCGGGGTGGCGTTCGCGACCGGGATGGGCACCGAGATCGGCCGGATCGCGGCGCTGTCCGAATGCGTGAAACCCGAGCCCAGCCCGCTGGAGCGGCAGGTTCGGCGGGTGGCGTGGCTGATCGCCGCGGTTTCGGTGATGCTGGCGCTATCGTTCATCCCGGTCGCCACGATCGGGGCCCATCTGACCTTGATCAACTCCATGGTGTTCGCCGCGGGACTGCTCGCCGGCATGGTGCCCGAAGGTCTGCTGCCGGTGATCACGCTGGCGCTGGCGGTCGCGGTGCGGGAGTTGGCTGGACGTGGCGCGTTGGTCAAACGATTGTCTGCGGTGGAGACGTTGGGCTCGACCGACGTGATCTGTACCGACAAGACCGGCACGTTGACCGAAAACCGCATGACCGCCGTCGCGGCGTGGACTACCGCGGGCCGGCTCGACCTCGAGGCGCAAGTGCCGGGTGCGGCGGGCGACGAGGTGCCGCAATTCTCCGCTCCGCTGCGGTTGCTCGGCCGGGTCGCGGCCGATTGCAACAATGCCCGCCTGGACGGCAACGGCGGCCCTGTCGGTGATCCCACCGAAATCGCCGTATTGACGGCAGCGCACATGCTGGGTGCCGACACCGACTGCGGTCAGCGAGAAGGCCGGCGCCGCTGGCAGTTTCACTTCAATCCTGAGTTGAAAAGGATGTCCACCATCGATCAGCCCGGTGATGGGCCGCCGGTGGTGCACACCAAGGGCGCACCCGAGGCAGTGCTGTCGCACTGTACCCACGTGCTGGACCCCGATGGCACCGCGGTGGTTCTGGATGAGCGGCAACTCCGTCAGGTGGAAGCCCAAGTGAATGCGTTTGCTGGGCAAGGGCTCAGGGTGCTGGCATTTGCCCAGCGTCAACTACCCGACACCGGCGCCGTGCCGGAGAGTCGGGACGACGCGGAATGCGACCTGTGTCTGGTGGGGCTGATCGCGATGCTGGATCCGCCGCGGCAGGGCGTCGCCGAAGCGGTCGCTCAGTGCCGCGCCGCGGGAATCCGCATCATCGTGATCACCGGCGACCATCCGTTGACCGCTGCCGCGATCGCCGAACGGGTCGGCATCACCGGCGCTCACCCCACCGTGGTCACCGATGAGCAGTTCGATCGGCTGACCGAAAAACAACTCGCGGCGCTGATCCGCGACCACCCCGAAGTGATCTTCGCCCGAGCGTCCCCGGAGGCCAAGCTGCACATCGCCGAAGCACTGCGCAGCGAGGGTCATGTGATCGCAATGACCGGCGACGGGGTCAACGATGCTCCCGCGTTGCGCCGCGCCGACATCGGTATCGCCATGGGATTATCAGGCACCGACGTCGCCCGCGAAGCCGCCACCATGGTGCTCACCGACGACAATTTCAGCACGATTGTCACCGCGATCCACGCTGGGCGGCGCATCTACGACAACGTCCGCAAATTCATCATCTACATCTTCGCCCACGCCACGCCGGAGACTGTGCCGTTCTTGGTGTTTGCGCTCGGCGGAGGGCTAATTCCGTTGCCGTTGACCATTTTGCAGCTGCTGGCCTTCGACGTGGGAAGTGAAACCTTGCCGGCGCTGTCGCTGAGCCGCGAGCCCGCCGAACCGGGCATCATGGACCGCCCGCCACGCCCCCGCAATGAAGGCGTCATCCGTGCGCCAATGCTGGTGCGGGCGTGGCTTTTCTTGGGTGCGATCGTTGCTGCCTTGCAGATGGCCGGATTTTTCTACATTCTGCTGAAGGCCGGTTGGCATCTCGGCGCCCCGGTCGGTATCGGTGCGCCGCTGCACCACGCCTATCAGCAGGCGACCACGATGACGTTTCTCGGCATGATCGCCGGGCAAATCGGCACGATCTTCGCGGTGCGTACCCAACGCGCGTCACTGTGGTCGGTGGGCGTCTTCACCAACCGCTACCTGCTGGCAGGCATCGCCGCCGAAATCGTGCTCGCGGCGGTATTCGTCTACACCGCACCGCTGCAAGCCCTGCTGGGCACCGCCGCGTTGCCGGCTTCTGACCTGCTGATCCTGCTGCCGTATCCCTTTATCGTCTGGGGCGCCGACGAGCTATGGCGTTACCTGTTGCGGCGCGCCGACTCGAGGCGTCAGCACCGCGCGGTGCCCTTACAGACCCGCGAAAGCCCTGAACAAGCTGTCATGGGGGCTCAAGGCTGATGACGAAGTCCACACAGCGGAGCAGACCAGGCCACAGATCGATCGGGAGTGATCTTTCATGAACGAGTCCCGACCGACACCAGGCACGGCCCCGGTCCCACCCGCCACGGTCATTCTGTTAACCGAGCTGCTGGACCGACCCTTGGTCAATCCCGACCGACACCCCGTCGGCCACTTGATCGATGTCGTCACGGATCGTTGCGCCGGCCGCGATCTGGTGATTACCGGATTGGTCGCTCGCATCGACAGCCGGCGAGGGTTCGTGCCGATGAAGCGGCTGACGTTTCTTGAGGACGCCGTGGCCATCGACACGGTCGCCGGGTTCGATGAGCTCTACCATCGGCGCCCTTCGGAGCTGCTGCTGGTCGCCGATGTGCTCGGACGCCGACTGCTTGATGTGCGGACCGCAAAGTTGGTGCGTGCCCGCGATATCCATCTGGTCCCCTATCACGGCCGCTGGACAGTCGCCGGGGTAGACGTGGAGTGGGGCGGCTGGTGGCATCACCTCGCCGGTCGTCTCAGTCGCTACCGCGCTCACCGCAGATGGGACGCACTCGAACCGCTCAGCACCACCGAAGACGGGCCGATGGTGGGACGCATCGACGGCGGGCTAGCCCGGATAACTCCCGCCGAGATAGCCGATCTGCTCGAGAATGCCTCAGCAGCAGAGACATCCGACATTCTCGGCGACCTGGCCAACAACCCCGAACTGGAAGCCGACGTGTTCGAAGAACTCGACGACGATCACATTGCCAAACTATTAGAAAAGCGCGATGACGCCGACATCGCCACACTGCTAACGCGTATGAGCACCGACACCGCCGCCGACGCGATCGCAACGCTATCCCACGACCGACTGACCCATGTTCTGGATTTGTTGCCCGCCCATGACCGGGTCAAATTGTCAATGCTGCTGGGCTACAACCCCACCACCGCAGGAGGGCTGATGGGCGTCGACTTCCTCACCGCGCCAGGCAATGCCGACGCCAAACACGTCCTGGCACGCGTCGCCGACGCCGCCGGGACCGAACCACAGGCGCTGAGCAGCGTGTATCAGGTCGACCACCTCGGGCGGCTAACCGGCGCAGTCACATTGCCGCAGCTGGTGCAGGCCAAGCCCGGCACCCCCATTCACAAGCTGGCCGACCACGATCCAATACAGATCACCCCCGACGCCGACGCCGAGGACGTCGCGCTGCTGATGAGCGACCACAATCTGATCGGCTTGCCGGTCGTCGATCCGCACGGTCGCATGATCGGGCTGATCACTGTCGATGACGTCCTGGAAACCACGATCCCCATCGACTGGCGCCGCCGCACCAGTTGGTCACGGCGGGTATCGGAAAGCAATCCCGCCGCACCGGACACCGACGAGGCTCCCTGACATGCCCCGCACGCCTGCGTGGTCGGCCAAGCAATCAGGCTCACCACGCCGACAGCACACGCCGACGTCCGACGTCTCCGACGCCCCTCAGGGTCAAAATCCCACCCTGGACGGACAATCCGTCGATACTCGACAGCGCCGACATCGAGGGTGCGCTCGGGCGGGTCCGCGTCGCTGATTACGCCCACGACGGCAAACGCGGTCTCAAGCGCCGTCTGCTGACCTTCCTGGCGATCATGGGCCCCGGCCTAGTCGTCATGATCGGTGACAACGACGCCGGCGGGGTCGCAACGTATGCACAGGCGGGCCAGAACTACGGCTACAGCCTGCTGTGGACACTGACGATGCTCATCCCGCCGTTGATCATCATCCAGGAGATGGTGGTGAGGCTGGCCGCAATCACCCAGATCGGCCACGCCGTGCTGATCACTCAACGATTCGGCCGCTTCTGGGGCTGGTTTTCCTCCGGCGATCTGTTCGTGCTGAACTTCCTTACTCTGGTCACCGAATTCATCGGGGTGGCTTTGGCGTTGGAGTACTTCCACATCGACCGCACCGTGTCGGTGCCGATCGCCGCCGCGGCCTTGATCACGATCACTGTGACCGGAAGCTTTCGCCGCTGGGAGCGGGCGATGTTCGTCTTCCTGGTTATCAACGTGCTCTTGGTGCCGCTGCTGTGGATGTCGCACCCGCACTATCAACAGGTCGCCCGCGGCATCCTGGTGCCGGGTGTGCAGGGCGGGATGTCTTCGGATGCGGTGTTGCTGATCATCGCCATCGTTGGCACGACCGTGGCACCCTGGCAGTTGTTCTTCCAGCACGGCAATGTCATCGACAAACGCATCACCCCCCGATTCCTGAACTACGAACGTACCGACAACATCGTCGGGTCTTTCATCACCCAGCTTGGCGCCGTCGTCTTCATGGTCGCCGGCGCGGTCGCGGTGGCCGGCACACCACTGGCGGGCAAATTCACCGACGCGCTCGGTGTCGCCCAGGCGCTCTCGGCGCACAGCCACCTTCTTGCCACGTTCTTCGCGGTCCTGTTACTAGACGCCAGCATCGTCGGCGCGGCCGCGGTCACGTTGTCCTCTAGCTACGCCTTCGGCGACATGTTCAGGCTGCACAACTCACTGCACCGCCGCTTCAGCGAAGCCAAGCCGTTCTACATCACCTTCACCCTGCTGGTCATCCTCGCCGCGGCGGTGGTGTTGATACCGCACGCCGCGCTCGGATTAATCACCATGGCAGTGCAGGCGCTCGCCGGAGTCTTGCTTCCCGCGGCGTGCGCCTTCCTGATATTGCTGTGCAACGACCGCCAGTTACTCGGGCCCTGGGTGAACCCTCGCTGGCTCAATATCCTGAGCAGCCTCATCATCGGAGCCCTGCTGGTGCTGTCGTGCACACTGCTGATCACCACAATCTTTCCCGCCATCAACACGGCCACCGTGCTGTCGGCTGTTGCCTTCGCCCTGATCGTCGGGTCGGCGGTCGCGTTCACGGCGTTGCGCCTGACTAGCCGCTCATCGCCAGCTGACACGAAGCTCCCGCCCGTCGACCGATCCCAGCGGGCGACGTGGCGCACCCCGCCACTCGCGACCCTGCCGCCCTATCGCTGGTCGCCGAGCCTTCGGCTCGCCATGGTCCTGCTTCGCGGCTACTTGGTCTTGTGCGTAGTGCTGCTGGTCGTCAAAGTAATTCAACTCGGCCACACCTGAGTGGACCTGCCACCACACGGCTCAGCGTGACGGCCGAGCCATGGCCGAATCCGGAGCCGCCCAGTCGGTGGACACCTTGCGATGCTCGATCAGCCAGGTGTCGCCGTCGGGTACCAAGGTGTCGCGGTAGCGGCCGACGTGGTCGAGGCCGACATGGGTGACGACGGTGAAATAACACGACACCTGCGCGTGGTCTCGGGTCACCTCGTTGAAGAGCAGGTTGGCGACGTTGTGTCGGACGATCGGTTTGACGTCAGCGCTGGCGGCGATGTTCCCCGTGACACCGCCGAGGAACGCCACGATCTCGGATCGGCCGCGTAGCGGTTCGAAGCCGCGGATCTCCAGCACGCCGTCCGCGCAGAAGGTATCCGCAAGGTCGTCGAGCCGGCCGGCATCGCCTGACCAGTTGTACCGCGCAAGCGTGTCCCGGATGTGCTCGCGGGCCACCAGTTCCCACATCTCCACCGTCATCGACTCCTCTGCGGTCCGCGGTGCCCGCGCACGGATGGCAGCGGCGCGATTACGCACGAATCTATCTCGACGGCGGATCGCCGAGCACCTGATCGGTGAATTGATCGTCTCCCGATGCCAACAAGGAATACCATACCCCGTAGGGTATATTTGCCTAGACGGGTGCACCGAAGGCCACCTGACACAGGGCCAAATGACCCTGTGTAGCCCGGCAGTAACGCGTGAAGCTAGTAGCGACAAGGACGAGGCCACGAATGACGAAACTTCGATGTTGACCTTTCTCAAACGGGCTTGGGTCCCGCTCGTCGTCGTGGTGGCGGTTGCCCTCGGCGGTGTCACCGTCAATCGGCTCCGCGGCGTTTTCGGCTCTGACGCGATCTTTACTGCGACTGGCAGCAGCGCCGAACCGCTCGAACCGTCCCATCTCAAGCAGGTGACATACGAGGTCTACGGGCGCAGCGACACCACAGGAAGCGTGAGCTACCTGGACAAGAACGCCCAGCCGGAACAGGCGAACTTCACCGGCCTGCCCTGGACCTTCACCATCACGACGACGGTGCCCGCCGTGATGGCCAACGTTGTGGCACAAGGCAACAGCGACAGCATTGGGTGCCGCATCACCGTCAACGGCGTGGTCAGGGACGAGCAGTCCTCGGCCGGGCACCACGCCCAAACTTCCTGCCTGGTGAAGGCCGCATGAGCACCGACAACGAAGCCCGTCCGAAATTCATGCGGTTCGTCCGCAGGTTCGCCGTGCCGATACTCATCGCCTGGCTGTTGCTGACCGTAGCCCTGAATGTGCTTGTCCCGCCGATCGAGTCGGTTGCGCGAAACCACGCGGTGACGATGTCACCACAAGATGCGCCGGCCATGATCGCCGCGAAACGCATCGGCGAGAAATATCACGAGTCGGACTCCGACAGCATCGCGATGATCGTCCTGGAGAGCGATAAACAACTCGGCGACCAAGCGCACCGTTACTACGACGGCTTGATGAAAAAGCTGCAGGCGGACCCCAAGCACGTGCAGCACGTCCAGAACGTGTGGGGAGATCCGCTCACTGCGGCCGGTGTCCAGAGCCGGGACGGCAAAGCCGCTTATGTCGAACTCAATCTAGCCGGCAACCAGGGCAGCACCCTGGGAAACGAGTCCGTCAAAGCGGTACGCGAGATCGTCGATAGGTCAGCGCCGCCCAGCGGGCTCAAGGCATACATCACCGGTCCGGCAGCGCTGAACACGGACATGAACGAGGCCGCCGATAAAAGCATGTTCAAAATGATGGGCGTGACGGGCTTGGTCATCATGATCATGCTTTTCATCGCCTACCGTTCCATCAGCACGGTGCTTCTGATTCTCGTCATGGTTGGTTTCGAGATGGGCACGGCCAGAGGGCTTGTCGCGCTTCTTGGGAACTACAACTTGTTGGGATTTTCGACATTCGTCGTCGCGATGCTGTCCTCGTTGGCGATCGCGGCGGGAACGGATTACGCGATATTCCTGATAGGCCGGTATCAAGAGGCCCGACAGGCCGGGCAGGATCGAGAAACGGCCTACTACACGATGTTCCGCGGGACCTTTCACATCATCTTGGGTTCGGGTTTGACAATCGCTGGAGCCAGTTTCTGCCTGCACTTGGCGCGCCTGTCGTATTTCAAGGCGTTGGGCATTCCGTCTGCTTTGGGGTTGATCGTCGTCGTCGCGGGAGCGCTGACCGCGGCGCCCGCCGTTGTCGCCGTGGCCACTCGGTTTGGCTTGCTTGACCCCAGACGGATGATCAAGACGCGTGGGTGGCGGCGCATCGGCACCGCTTCCGTGCGCTGGCCCGGTGCGGTGTTTGCGGCTTCGCTGGTCATCGCCGTCGTCGGCATCCTCATCATGCCGAGCATGAAGGTCAGCTACAACGACCGCTTCTACATACCCCGCAACCTGCCGTCGAATGTCGGATATACAGCCGCGGAGCGCCATTTCACCCCCGCCACAATGAATCCCGATATCCTCATGATCGAGAGTGATCACGACATGCGGAATAGCGGCGACATGATCATCCTGGACAGGCTCGCCAAAGACGTCTTTCGTTCGCCGGGAATCGCCATGGTGCAGAGCATCACCCGGCCATTGGGCGGCCCGATCGAGCACACGTCAATACCTTTCCAGATCAGCGCCCAATCGATCCCGATCCGGGAGAACCTTCAATTCATGAAGGACCGGACGGCCGACATGCTCACCATGAGCGACGACCTCGGTGCCATGATCGGGTCGATGGAGCGCATGCAGGGCCTGATGGGTCAGATGAGCAACACGACTCATCACATGGTCGGCGATATGCACGATATGCAGTCCACGCTCGACGAGATGAGAGACCATCTGGCGGATTTCGACGATTTCGCGAGACCGTTCCGCAGCTATTTGTACTGGGAACAACACTGCTTCGACATCCCCGTCTGCTCGGCGGCCAAGTCGGTGTTCGAGGCGATGGATGGTGTGGACAAGTTCAGCGAGAACATGAGCACGCTGATCAAGGACGTGCACAACATCGACGCGATATTGCCGCAGATGCTCGCCCAGTTCCCGCCAATCATCGCCGTCGCAACCTCCATGCAGGGGACTCTGCTCACTATGCACAGCAGCTTCTCGGGTCTGGTCACGCAAATGGCCAAGATGACCGATACGGCGAGCGCGATGGGCCAGGCCTTCGACGCCTCCAGGAGCGGCGACTACTTCTACCTGCCGCCGGAAGCGTTCCAAAATGCCGACTTTCAGCGCGGTCTGAAACTGTTCCTGTCGCCGGACGGCAAGGCCGCGCGCTTCATCATCACCCACGACGCGGACCCGGCGACTGTTGAGGGCATTTCCGCCGTTGAGCCGGAGCTGGCCGCCGCGCATCAAGCGGTCAAGGGAACGGCCCTCACCGACGCCAAGTTCTACCTCGCCGGAACGGCCGCGATCTACCGCGATATCCAGTCGGGCTCTCACTACGACCTGCTGATCGTGGGAATCGCGGCGCTGACGTTGATTTTCGCCGTCATGCTGATCATCACCCGGGCTCTGGTGGCTTCACTGGTGATCGTCGGCACGGTGTTGCTCTCGCTGGGCGCTGCCTTCGGGCTGTCAGTGCTTGTGTGGCAACACATTTTCGGCCTGGACTTGAACTGGATCGCGCCCGTGTTCGGGTTGATCATTCTGCTGGCCGTCGGATCTGACTACAACCTGCTGCTGGTCTCGCGGTTCCAGGAGGAAATACGCGCGGGATTGAACACCGGCATCATCCGCTCGATGGGCGAAACCGGCGGTGTTGTCACCGCAGCGGGCCTGGTGTTCGCCTTCACCATGATGTCCATGGTCGCCAGTGACTTACGCTCCATCGGCCAGGCCGGCAGCACGATCGGCCTCGGCCTGCTGTTCGACACGCTGATTGTGCGCTCGCTGATGACGCCATCGATCGCCGCGCTGCTCGGGCGCTGGTTCTGGTGGCCCCAACGAGTGCGGCCACGGCCGGCCAGTTACATGCTGCGGCCCTTCGGATCGCGTCGGCTGGTGCGTTCTCTGCTGCTGGGTGAGGATGCGGATGCGGTAACCGCCAAGCGGCACAGACTGCCTGAAAGTGACTCGGGTAATGGCATACGGCCGCAAGTTGTTTAGGCCAGGGCCAGGAACAACTTCTCCAGCTCGGCTTCGGTCAGTGGCGGCGCACCGCTTGCGCTGCTACCGGCAATGCAGTCCCGAAGACCTGTTGCGACGATCTTGAACCCGGCTCGGTCAAGTGCTCGCGACACCGCCGCGAGTTGGGTCACGACGTCCTTGCAATCACGGCCCTGCTCGATCATGGCGATCACGCCGGCGAGTTGTCCCTGAGCGCGTCGCAGCCGATTGAGCACCGCAGCAATGCTGTCCTCGTCACCAGTCATTCTTCCTCCATATCCTGTTGTCGCCATGTTACCCCCTGGGGTATGTAGCCGACCATGTTGGAATACCCCGGGGGGTATTGGTATTGTATTAGGCATGAGCGAACACACCCAGCACCACGACGTACTGACCGACCTCAACCCTCAAGCATCGTGCGCTGCGCAAGATGATCCCCGACGTGTACCGGGGGTTCGCGGAGTTGAGCGGCGCCGCACTGACCCCGGGCGCTTTGGACAGGAAAACCAAAGAGCTCATCGCGTTGGCGATCGGGGTTGTGGCCGAGTGTGACGGCTGCATAGCCTCACACGCCCAAGGGGCGGTCCGGGCGGGAGCCACGAAGGAGGAGGCGGCGGAGGCCATCGGCGTCACGTTTCTCATGCACGGCGGGCCGGCCACCATTTACGGTGCCCGTGCTTACGACGCGTTCTGCGAGTTCGCCGACGCTCAAGCGGATCAATGACTCGCGGCTGAAGCCTAGAAGGGCGGCGGCTCATTGCAGGACGCAATCCGTTCCGCCTCTCGGGCCGCTTCGGCGGCGATACGGGCTTCGTTGATTCCGCGCTCCCAGTTGTTGCGAGCGGCGCGGTCGGCGGCTCTCGTCTGCCTGCGGACCGGCATCATGAGTCCGCGGTTTGCGGTAGTCGGCGGCGTCCACGTCGGCAACACCAGCTTGCCGGTCGGAATGGCGAACGCGGGAAAGAACAGGCTCCCAACGGGTTTAGTGATGTAAGTGTGGCCGGTCGGCGATGTCCAGATCACCGTGCCGTCGGGTTCTTGACGATCTCGCCAACCGTTGGGCCCGATGTAGAAGGTCTTCAGTAGATGATGAATCCTACAGAGCAGCTTGAGGTTTGACGGATGTGTTGGGCCCAGCGGCCACGGCACGGTGTGGTCGATGTCGGCATACTCGGCCGGGCGATCGCAACCCGGGAACCGGCAAGTGAGGTCGCGACAGCGAATGAAATCAGCCAACGCCGCCGACGGCCGATACCGCGGCTCGGGTGCACAGTCTTTCGGATGGACCAACGGCCGCAATTTGGCCGAAGGCGCCAGCTGCCGCACCGCTTCCGCCGATAAGCCGCCGAAGCCCGGCACGTAGCCTGGGGCCGTCGAGTCGCCGCTGAGTGTGGCGGCGTCGGCCAGCACGTGGATGACGACATCCCCGACCGTCGCGCCGTGGCTGGTCGCCGGACAATCCGGCGACGCGCAGGCGCACGGCATCGCGGTGGCCCGCGCCGCCAGAGCAGACAGGGCGTCGGCGCGGCGCTGTGCTTTGGTGCGCGGATCGGCCGGACAGACCGTGGCCGCAAGCTCGTCGAGGCGTCGGTCAAAAGCCAAGGCATCAGGTGCCCGAACATCGCCCCAGATCTCGGCCATCCCAGAGTGCAACGGCGATATGCCGATATGCCGATTCTCTTCGGTCTCCCGCGCCACCCGCACTGCCGTCGGCTCCAATCGCTGGATCCAGTAGTCGACGACCTCGACGATCTTGCTGTAGGACCGTCGGCTCCAACATGACGCGTCGCGAGCCAGCCAGCCGTCCAGCCGGGTCACGGCATCGTCATCCATCATGAGCTCGGTGCGAAACACCACTGCGGAGATCACTCGAAAGTCCACATATCCGGCGGCGAACAAGGCGCCCAGCTTCGGCAAGCGCTCCGCCAGGGCGAGCCCGTATCTCAACTGGCCGGCCGCCCGGCCGCGACTGATCCCCTGTGCGGCGGCCACCTCGGCGGCCACCCGCTCCCACCCGTCGATACACCATTGCTCACGATCGTCCGCGTCTTGTTCGGCGAGCCGCCGCTGATAGAGCTCGGCCGCAGCGGCGAACTTGCGCGCAGTGATCGCCGACTCCAGCCGCGCGGCGTCGCGCATCATGTCCACCAGGCCCGCGTCGTCCAGTCCGCACACCGCTTCCAGATCCGGCAGCTGTACATCGAACATGCTTTCGATTATGGCTCGTGGGTCCGACCCGATGACCGGCCAGGTGGGCGATTTGTGGATGAACTCCCGACTGTGGATAACCGGCTGAGTCATGACGAAATCGCCTGCTCCGGCGGTCACGCGACGGACGCCCAGTGTTTGTCTGCTGGCCACCAGAGGGCGGGCCGGGTCTGCGAACCTAGACTCGAGGTAGCCGGGGAAAGGGCTGTCATGACAGAACACTTGCGTGCTTACAACAGCCTGTGGCAGGTCCGCAGCGACTCCTGGTGCCGATTGGAGGAGGCCGCTGACCGGCTGACGCGCCCGGACACCGCGGGAGCGGTGAAAGAGAAATGTCTGGCAGCCTGCCAGGACTTGCTGAATCGCTTGAGCTCACTGGAGCCGTATTGGGCCTACCCGGGTTCGCCGCAATTCGCCCGAGTGCAAAGACTTTTCGCCGCAGGCAGCTACGACAAGTTCGCGCAGGCGGTCGGGCGGGTCAACCGGGCGCTGACCACGGAGTCGTACCGCTCCGGGGACGTGGAGAACGCCGGCGCCGACGAGCTGGACATGTTTCCGGCGGATCCGCGTCAGCTCGAGCGTCAGACAGAAGCGGAGCGTGACCGCCCGTATTTCGAAGTGCTCGTCGTCGAAAAGATGACCGAAGCGCAGGAGCATGCGCTGCGCAACGAGGTCCGCAAATGGCGACGCCCGGACGACGAGTTCGTCTACGAACTTGTGGTGGTGGCCAGCGGAGACGAGGCCCTCATCGCGGCGCGGCTCAACGTGAACCTGCAGGCCGTGGTGATCCGTCGGCGCTTTTCGCACCAATCGACGCGGGATCTGTCGTCCCTGTCGGAGTTCGTCGACACCGGGGTGTCGGACGAGTTGGCGGACCACTACTCGCCCGAAGAGCGCGCACAGATCCTCGCCACGTCGATGGCGAAGTTGCGACCCGAGCTTGACCTCTACTTAATGACCGAGATCGAGGTGGAGGACATCGCCGGGCGGCTGGGCCAGTACTTCCGAAGGGTGTTCCACGCTCGGGAAGGCATGCTCGAGTTGCACCTGTCGATCCTGCAGGGCGTGGCGGCGCGCTATCGCACCCCGTTCTTCAGCGCGCTCAAGCAGTACAGCCACCGGCCCACCGGCGTCTTTCACGCGCTGCCGATTTCGCAGGGCAAGTCGATCGTCAACTCGCACTGGATCAAGGACATGGTCAGCTTCTACGGCCTGGAAGTGTTCATGGCCGAGACGTCGGCGACGTGCGGCGGTCTTGACTCGCTGCTGGAGCCCACCGGTCCGCTTCGCGAGTCCCAGCAGCTCGCGGCGAAAGCCTACGGCTCGCGGCACACCTACTTCGTCACCAATGGAACGTCGACGGCTAACAAGATCGTCACCCAGGCGCTGGTGGCGCCCGGCGACATCGTGCTGCTGGACCGCAACTGCCACCAGTCGCACCACTACGGCATGATGATGGCGGGCGCGAATGTCATTTATCTAGAAGCCTATCCGCTGAACGAGTACTCGATGTACGGCGCGGTACCGCTGCGCGAGATCAAGTCAAAGCTGTTGGCGCTCAAGCGTGCCGGCAAGCTCGACCGAGTCAAGATGATGTCGCTGACGAACTGCACCTTCGACGGCATCGTCTACGACGTCGAGCGGGTGATGGAAGAGTGCCTCGCGATCAAGCCCGATCTGGTGTTCTTGTGGGACGAGGCGTGGTTCGCCTTCGCCCGGTTCCACCCGGTCTATCGCACCCGCACCGCGATGGCTTCAGCGCAGGCGCTGCGCGAGCGGCTGCAGAGTCCTGACTACAAGAGTCGCTTCGAGAAGTATCTGGCCGAACAGACCGCCGACAAGCCGAGCGACGAGGACCTGCTGGACCGTCGCCTGATGGCCGACCCGGCGCGGGCACGGGTGCGGGTGTACGCCTCGCAGTCGACCCACAAGACGCTGACCGCGCTGCGGCAGGGGTCGATGATCCATGTCTTCGATCAGGACTTCGACCAGAAGGTGGCCGTGCCGTTCCACGAGGCCTACATGGCGCACACGTCGACCTCGCCCAACTACCAGATCCTGGCGTCGTTGGACCTGGGTCGCCGACAGGTCGCGCTGGAAGGCGCCGAACTGGTGCAGCGGCAGATCGAAAATGCCATGCAACTGCGCGACGCCATCGACAACCATCCGTTGCTCAGCAAGTACATGAACTGCCTTGGCACCGCTCATCTGATCCCGGACCGGTTCCGGCCGACGGCCATCGACCAACCGCTGCGCTCGGGATTGCGCAACATGATGGCCGCCTGGCACGACGACGAATTCGTCCTTGACCCGTCTCGAATCACCTTGTCCATCGGGCGTACCGGTTATGACGGCGATTCGTTCAAACGCGAACAGCTGATGGACCGGTACGGCATTCAGATCAACAAGACATCGCGCAACAGCGTGCTGTTCATGACCAATATCGGCACCACGCGCAGCTCGGTCGCTTTCCTGGTCGAGGTGTTGGTCAACATCGCCACCGAGCTCGACCAGGCGATCTCCGAGATGAGCCTGGGTGAGCGCGAACACTTCGAGCAGGCGGTCTACCGGCTGACCGAACGTCCAGTGCCCCTGTGCAATTTCAGCGGCTTCCATCCGGCGTTCCGGGATCACAGCGGAAGCGAGCCGACACCCGAAGGTGATGTCCGTCGCGCGTTCTACCTGTCATACGACGATACGAACTGTGAATACCTCACCGGCGAGCAGATTGACGAAAAGCTGGATGCGGGAGTCGACATCGTGTCGGCGACCTACGTGACGCCCTATCCACCGGGCTTCCCGGTCCTGGTACCCGGTCAGGTGTTCAGCCGCGAAATCCTGCAGTTCATGCGTGATCTGGACACCAAGGAAATCCATGGTTACGAACCGAACTTCGGCTATCGCGTGTACACCGAGAAGGCGATCGAGATGGTCGGCGCATCGGTTGGGCTACCGTCGAACGGCCACGGCTCCGCGGAGCCTGACGATGGCGCCGTGCCGAAAACGCCGAAGAAAAAGACGGCGAAGCGCACGGGTAATGGTCGCGACCAGAATCTTCCCGAGGTCGGTCAGGACGAGCTGCTCGGCGAGCAGCAGCCCGGCGACGCAGTGCAGGTGACGACCTCCTAGAACGGCTCGCCGTCAAACCGCTCGCGCGTGGCGAGTGCGGCGACGCTGGCGCGTTTCAGTTTCGTCACCTGCCGGTGCGGCTTGCCCAGCGGCAACACTGCGGCGAGGGCGTATGAATCTGGAACGCCTAGCAATTCCCGGACGCGCGGCTCCTCAGCCACCGCCATCGTTGTGATGGTTCCCCCGTAGCCCTCATTGCGTGCGGCCAGCAGGATGTTCCACACCAACGGGTAGATCGATGCGCCGCTGATGACGCCGATCCGGTCGAGGTGCTGATCCATCGCTGCGACGACCTCGAGGTTGACGCAGACCGCCAGCACTACAGCGGCGTCGCGCAGGGGAGCGGTGAATTGCGACGGGACGTCGGTGGCCGCGATTTCCGCGGCCGTCGCCCCCGGTGGGTGCAGCGGGTTCCACGGGCTTTCGCCCCTGACCAACTGAGCCGCATACCGCCGGGCGCCCGTCCTCGACAGCTCGGCCAGCGCTTCGCGGGTCGCGTGGTCGCGGATCACGATGATCCGGGCGCCTTGGCGGTTGCCGCCGCTGGGCGCGAACCGCGCATTGTCGAGAATCCGTTCCAGCACGTCGTCGGGCAGGGGGTCGTCGGTGAAGTCGCGTACGGCGGCAGTGGTGCGCATGACGTCATAAAGGTCCACGGGCCCATAGTGGACTGCTCGGCCATCTACAGTCCATGTGGTGAGCAACCGAGTAGACGCCCGACGGCGCGATGTCGCATTCAGCGTCCTGGGCGGCCCGACAACCGTTGTCGACCTCGGCGGCCGAAGGATCCTGATGGACCCGACCTTCGACCAGCCCGGTCGACACGACTACTTGACCAAGACGATCGGGCCCGCGGTCGCCGCCGCCGATCTCGGATCGATCGATGTGGTGCTGGTCAGCCACGACGAGCATCCGGACAACTTCGACCAAGAGGGCCGGCAGGTGGCGCTGGCCGCGCCGCTTGTTCTGACTCATCCCGGCGCCGCGCGCCGGCTCGGGCCGCCGGCCGTGGGGCTCAAGCCATTCGAGAGTTTCCAGCTTCCAGGTGCTGATGGTGCTAAAGCTATTACGGTGCAGGCGGTGCCGGCTGTCCACGGGCCGGCTGACGGGCAGCGCGATGCCAGCGGTCAGGTGAACTGCGAGGTGACCGGCTTTGTCCTCTCGGGTCCGGGCCTGCCGACCGTGTATCTCAGCGGAGATAACGCATCGATCAGCGCGGTCAAGACCATCGCCGAGCGGGTGGGCATCGTCGATGTGGCGGTGATCTTCGCCGGTGCGGCCAGAGTGCCGGCGAAGGAGCGCGGGCGGCCTTTGACGATGACCGGTCAACGAGCTGCAGCGGCCGCCGAAGTGCTTGGCGCCCGGCTCGTCATACCCGCCCACGTTGACGGGTGGGCGCACTTCAGCGAAGGGGTCGGCGAATTCGGCGGCGCCTTCGACGAGTCCGGGATTCTCGACATTCTCGCTGTCGCCCCGCACGGCGAGTGGATCGTGCCCACGTGGCTGTAGCGGCCGAATCTACTGGAGACGCAACTTTTTCGAGGACGCCTTCTGGTCCGGACGAGAGTAGTGTTGAGCTATCGGCGGTGTTTCGAGCGTGACTGTTCTAGGTCGTGTCGTCGCCGATTCGGGCGATTTGAGTTACCCGTGGTCAAGGCGGGAGCGTGGTGAGGACGTTGAAACACGCCTACGGCAGCGACGGACCATCATCGGCTTACGTTGCGCAGTCGACGATGCCGGTAGATACCGTCTCGTTGATCATTATCGAGTCATCCGATCACATCAGCCACGCGCGGCTGCACCAGCTGGTGGGCTCGTCGCTACCGCAACTGACTCGCTTCCGCAGCAGGCTGGTAAAACGACCCCTTGGAGTGGGCCCGCCGCTATGGGCTGAGATCGACGACTACGACCCAACTTCTCAAATCCACCGGGCCACGACTCGGCCGCCGGGCGGCCGGCGCGAACTGGCTGACCTGATCACGCAGCTGACCGTCGGACCGCGCGTTGACCCCGAAATGCTTTGGGAAACCTGGAGCATCGACGGTCTGTCGGGTGGCCGGTGGGCACTGGCGGTGCGTCTGTCGCCTGCACTGAGCGACGGCGGCGTCGGCGCAGCGTCGATGTGGTCACGGATGCTGCATGACGCCCGGAGCAATGATCTGCCGAGGCAGTCGAGTCCGGGCAGGCCCGATGTGGGTGAACTCGTTGCCGATGTGATCGCCGAGCTTCTCGACCTCCAGATCAAGGGCTTGCGGCTCATCGCCGAGACCGCGACTGGTCTGTTGCACGCCGTGCGCGGTCGACTGCGCGGTATCCAGGGTGACGACGAACCTGATCCGATGCCGCAAGCGGTGTCGTCGATGAGGGGGCCGCTTCCGCGCAATCCGTTCAACGCGCCCCTGACTGACCGACGGGCCGTGGCGTTCGCCTCGATCCGGCTAGCCGACCTGGAGACGGTCAGCAACGCGTTCGGCGGCGACATCACCAATGTTTTCCTGGCTGCCTGTACCTTGTCCCTGCGCGCATGGCTCCAACGCCATGACACCGTGCCCGACAATCCCTTGCTGATGCGGACGCCGCTCGCGGCACCCAGCGCCGCTCCCGCCGCGGTTGGCGATACGCCGATCGTCGGGCAAATTCGCATCCCGGTGCAGCTCGGTGACCCCATCCAGGTGCTTACCAACCTGCACACTGCCACCGAGAGGATGAACGCGGAATACCTACGTGATGCCGAGAAAGTAGATCTGACAGTCGATTTGGCGCGCATTGCGTCGTTGATACCGTCGAACGTGGCCCACGCAGGCAGGCAAATCTTCAGCCGACTGGGTCTGCGGCAACGCCGGGCGCCCATCTGTCACGGCAGTGTCTCCTACTTTTCCGGACCGCCGTCGCCGGCGTACTGTGCCGGGGCCAAGGTCGTCGGTATGCACACGGTGCTGCCACTACTGGAAGACTGTGGGTTGAACATCACGCTGACTCTTCAGGACGAGGCGATGCACCTGAGTGTGTGCGTATGTCCCGACAACGTTCCCGCGGTCGACGACATCGCGACCGGGATCGTCGATTCGCTCGACATCCTGGTGGAGGCCGCGCGCGAATCCCCTCGCGGGCAAGGTCGTTCGGTCGTCACAGAGCTGACATCACATGCAAACAAGCGTCGGCACGCTCGCGGCTATTGACCGTCGTGCGCGCCAGTGTCATGCAGTAGGTCATCGATCGTCGAAGCGTCGTCCGGCGCCGCGGCAGACATCAAGATGTCGTGTGCATGTTCTGGGTCGGTGCGAGCAGGTACCACCAGCAGGACGAGCTTGTTGCGATTGATTCCGATAACTTCGATGGTGTCGACCGGCTGACGGTGGTAGCCGTCGAGTCGGACCATTCTGTCGCCCGTCCGGAATTTGGCCGGCGCTTTGGCCCATTCGGCAAGGTTGTATGTCACGCGAGCGATAGCGCCGAGTCGTACCGACAGCACCGCCAACAAATCGGGAAGTTCCGTCACAAGGTCATCACTGTGCGGCCACCACGCCCCATCGGCATAGCCGGTAGCGGGTGCCTTGGGCTTCAAGCGCAGGCGCGGTGTGGTCTGGGGTGGTGTGTGCTTTGAACCGGCTGAGCTTCGGGCTTGTTGTAGCGTCATGTGACGCTCCTGTCTTGGCCGCGAATCGGCCAAATCATTCGGATCGACGACGACACAATCTCAAGCGGTTGCGCGCGAAATATCGCCAATATTGCGCATTCTACACGCACTCAGCAGGACCGTTGCAGCTCAGAGCTTTGGTTGCGTTCGGGTCCACCCGTCCGGTGTACCGTCGGCACCATGGACAGCCGCCACCCCAAACGAGAGGTAGGCGCGGAGCTTGAAGTCGAGATCATCGAGCCGACGACATTGGAATTCCAGATTGCGGTAGCCCCGCACCCGAATACCGAAGTGTACGAGCGGTTGTCGTTCGTGTTGGACGGTAATCCCGTACAGCCCTTGGAGATCAGCGGTACGCACGGCAACCGCATCCACAAGTTGGACGTCCCGGCGGGCTACTTGACCGTCGACTATGCCGCGACAATCATCGGCCGGACCGACCCGGCGCCGGTGACCGAACACGACCTGTCGGTGTATCTGCGCCCCAGCCGGTACGCCGAGGCCGATAAGTTCTACGGTTTCGCCGCAACGGAATTCGGCAGGTACGTCGACTCGACGACTCTGCTGGAGAGAGTCTCGCTCTGGGTGGGCACCCGGCTGAACTACGTGCCGGGCTCGAGCGACCCGATCGATGGTGCGGTGGAGACCATGCTCGCCGGTGCCGGGGTATGCCGCGATTTCGCGCACCTGGTGGTAGCGCTGCTACGTGCGGTCAAGGTGCCTGCCCGCGCGGTTTCGGTATACGCGCCGGGTCTGTATCCGATGGACTTCCACGCAGTCGCCGAGGCGTTCGTCGGCGGGCAATGGCGGGTCGTCGACGGGACGTTGCTCGCGCCGCGGCAGGCGCTGGTGCGCATTGCCACCGGCCGCGACGCCGCCGACATCGCCTTCCTGGACAATCACCGGGGCGCGATCAGCCTCAACAGGTTGGCGGTGACGGCGATCGTGGACGGCGACCTTCCCATCGACTCGATCGACCAACTGGTGTCGATCGGCTGACGGGCTATTGCGCCCATACTCGCAAATCGGCTCCAACTAGTGGATGGTGGAGAAATGACCTCGCTACCTCGACATCCGGGCAATCCCACCGATCCCCGACACCCGTTCGGCTAAATGTGGCGATCGACCAACGGCTTCTCGCGGCCGTCGAGGGCCGGCGTGGCCTAGCGGCGGCTGATTCACTGTGCGAGGCCTGCGTGACGTTGTTCGAGATTGACGCGGCAGCCATTTCACTGATCTTCTCAGGGGTCAACAGCGCAACGTTGGGCTCCAGCGACGCGGCTGCGCGCGTGTATGACGAACTCCAGTTCACCATGGGCGAGGGCCCGTGCTTGGACTCCGTCGCGACGCGCGCCCCCATCCTCGTCCCCGACCTCGCCAATTCCAACAAGGTTCGGTGGCCTGCGTACGGCGCCGCCATGCTCGACCGCAAAATCCGGAGCGTATTCGCAATTCCCGTCGTGCTGGCCGGCGAATACGTCGGAGCCCTAGACCTTTTCCGCATCGAACCCGGCGAATTGCCGGGTGACGAGCTGGCCAGCGCTGTCGTCGCCGCCGAGCTGGCCGGCGCCCCCCTGCTTGACCTGATGGGCTCCGACCTGCAAGCCGCCGTCGACGACCCGGGCAGCAGCGCCTGGGCCGAATTGAACGCGCTGAGCCGCACGGAGGTCAGCGAGGCCACCGGCATGCTCGTCGCTCAACTCGGGGTCGAACCCACCGAGGCGCTGGTGCGCCTGCGCGCCCACGCCTACGCAACCAATCGCAGTGCCACCGACGTCGCCCGCGACATTCTCGACCGGCGACTGCAACTCGAGGCCGACTGATGCAGCCCGACAAGGAGGGCGAAGTGATTGAGACTCCTCGTGAAACTCGTGTTCTAGAGGCAGTTGTATCGCTCGTCGACAACGTGCTCGACGACTTCGACGTCGTGGACCTGCTCACCGAGCTCACCGAGCGCTGCGCTGACCTCTTGGATATTGCGGCGGCGGGGTTTTTGCTGGCCGACCCGCTGGGGCAACTGCGCTTGTTGGCCGCGACCTCCACGCAGACCCGCGAACTGGAGCTCTTTCAATTGCAGGCCGACGAGGGACCCTGCGTGGAGTGCTACGCCACCGGCCACCCGGTCTCGGTCGCGGATCTGCGCGCCGCGACCGCGCGGTGGCCACGGTTCGTTCCGGCCGCGCTCGAGGCAGGCGTCGCCTCCGTGCACGCGGTGCCCATGCGGGCCGCCGGCATTGTTTTGGGCTCCCTGGGGCTATTCGGAAGCCGACCAGGCGAACTCAATGAGGCCGATCTCCTGGTCGGGCAGACACTCGCGCATGTCGCGTGCGTGGCGATTCTGCAGGAAAGCGCGCCGACGCCCTCGACGGTGATACCGCAGTTGCGCTCCGCGCTGATCCAGCGCGTCGTCATCGAGCAGGCCAAGGGATTCCTGCGTGAACGCTTCGATATTTCAGTCGGCGAGGCATTCACGCTGCTGCGCAGATACGCACATACCCACGGCGATCACCTGAGCGACGTGGCACGGCAGTTGATGGCAGATCCCAGTTCCCGTCCAGCGCTACTGGAAAAGATGAACCGGCTGGTTCAGGGCTGAGTCCGCCGCTTTTGGGCGCGCCGCACAGCCTCATCGACCAGTCGTGCCGCGACCACACGCAGCTTGACGTTGCCGGTTTGACTCATCTGGACGAGCCGGCCGAAGGCCACCTCGGCGCTGGCACCCGACCGGCTCCGGATGATGCCGATCGCCTGATCGATCACCGCGCGGTTATCCAACGCCTCCCGGAGTTTTTCCGCGCGGTCTTGCGCCGTGGCCAGCAGTTCCGCGTTGTAGATCGACACCGCCGCCGGACCGGCGAATCGCGTGCCCAATTGCACGGCATGCCCGTCGAACGCGTCGTGGCTATTCGCATAGCAGTTGATCGCGCCGATCACCTGCTCGCCGACCATCAGCGGCAGTGCCAGCGCCGAATGCACGTTCATCCTCGCCACCCGGCCACCGAAGTGCGTCCAGCGGCGGTCGCCGCCCAGCGATCCGCTGACGGTGGGCCGCCGCGACTGCATGCACGTGATGCACGGCCCCTCATGTGGTTCGTTGTACTGTACGGTGTCGATCTCGTGAACGAATTGCGCTGTGGCGGCGGCCAGCTGAACTGGTGGTCCGTGTTCGCCCGCGTCGATCAACGCAACTCCGGCGCCGTCGACCCCGGGAATGGCATGGGCGGCGAACTCAGCGACCTGGCCCAGCAGCTCGACCACGTCGCGGGCGCCGGCCACGATCCCGGCTAGCCCGCGCAGCCCGTCACGCAGGTCGACTTCGTCCGCTTCCCGTTGGGCGGTGGACACTGTCGCCTGCTGCGGCGGTTCGCGACCGGGCTGCGCGTCGTAGTTGGTCATCGTCTGTAACCACATTAGGTCACCAGCGCCAACGCGTGGGCGCGCCGCAATTTTCCTGACGGCGTCTTCGGGATCATTCCTGGCTCGAGCACGACCACGTTGCGGGGCCGGACATCGACCTCGGCGATGACCTCGTGGGCAACCTGACGCTCGACGCGGCGCACCTCGGCCGGGTCCTCCCAGACATTGGCTTCGACCGCGACCGCGAAAGTCTCCCGTGGGTGGCCGGCCTTCAGGCGCACCGCCACCGCACAGCCGGGCCGGACCCCGTGGACGCGCGCGGCGGCACGTTCGATGTCCGTCGGGTAGATGTTGCGCCCGGCCATGATGATCACGTCTTTCACGCGGCCGCACACCACCACGTTGCCCGTCTCGGTGAGATAGCCCAAATCGCCTGTGTCGTACCAACCTTCGTGATTCTGTGCGGAGATGAAACCGGCAGTCGTCGTGTAGCCCAGCGTCACCGGTTCGCCACGCACCTGGATGACGCCGACACTGCGGGAAGGCAGCACGTCGCCGTTCTGGCCGACGATCTGGGCCTCCAGCCCCTTCAGCGGGCGACCGAGCGAGGCCAGTCGCCGGGTTTTACCCCTGGACGCCGGGACGGCTCGGTGCAGCATGGCGAGCAGGTCGGCGTCTACTTCGTCGACGGTCAACCCGCGGCCGCACTCGGTGAACGACACGGCCACCGTCGTCTCGGCCATGCCGTAGGCGGGCACCACGGCTTCCGGACGCAACCCGAACGGCGCGGCGGCTTCGCACAGGTCCTCGACGTCGGCCGGGTCAACTTGCTCTGCGCCCGAGAGCGCCCAGCGCAGCGTGGACAGGTCGAACTGGCCGGGCTGAGCTTGCCTGCGCAGGCGTTTGGCGAACATCGTGTAGGCGAAGTTGGGCGCCGCTGTCATGGTGCCGCGGTACTTGTCGATGAGCCGTGCCCACAGCAGGGTGTCGCGAAGGAAGTCCATCGGCGTGACCTTGACCAGCTCGACGCCGAAGTACATCGGGACCGTCAGGTAGCCGGTCATGCCCATGTCGTGGAAGCACGGCAGCCAGCTCACGATCACGTCGGATTCCCGGTCGACGTTTGCGCCGACGAACATCGCCTCAGCATTCGAGACGACGTTGCGATGGCTGATCCGGACCGCCTTGGGGGATCCAGTCGAGCCGGAGGTCAATTGCAGCAGCGCCACGTCGTCGTCTTCGGTGTCGACGGGGTCGATCGGCCGGCTGTCGAGTAACTGGTCGACCGTCAGGACCTGCATTCCGAGCTGGGAAAGCAACGGTGCCGCGGCCATGAACGGATCGGAGACCACGACGGCTTTGGCGTCGATCATGTTGATGACGGCCGTGGTCTCGTCGGCCCAGCGTTGCAGGTCGGTGCGCGGCGTGGGCTGGTGCAGCATCGTGAGGCTGGCGCCGCGCATCCAGATGGCCTGCGCGGTCGGGGCGATCTCGACGGGCTCCCCGGCCAGCACCGCGACCGCATCGCCGTGCCCCACACCGGCGGCGGCCAGGCCGCCCGCAACGCGGCGGCCCCGCTCGTGCACCTGACCCCAGGTATGGCGGACGGGGGCGTTCGGCTCCCCGGTGACCATGCCCTTGAGACTGCTCTGGGCGTTGTCGAACATGGTCTGGGTAAATCGGCTCACGACAATTCCCCTGGTTCCGGCGCGACGGCGCGGGATGTGTTGGTTGGATCGGCACTGTATCGGTATCGATGCAGCCGCTGAGGCGCGACCGCGGACGAGCCTGAACCTCTCTCGTACACCCCTGATGGCGTCAGACGCAATGACTGTACAGACTCGATCTCTGTCGAGTGGCGCGGCGCGCCACTAACCGCAGTCAACAGTGACCTCCCGCGCCCAAAAGCGACCTGAACTGGCGGCTTACATCGGGCCAGGAGCACCCTCCGGCGGGGAAAATCTGATCGCCGCCGTGATGTTTCCGAGAGGCTGGAGGGTCAACCGTGGAGTGAGGTTACCTTCCCGACGCGCCGCTCTCCAATAAATCGGCAACGTTGTCCCGAGGGGATTTGCAGCGACCGGCATTCGAGATGCCGGCCCCCGATTAGGCACCGGCAATCGGTGATTCGTTGTTCCCCACCGCCCCAATGACTTTCGCGATGAGCCATTGCACGGCGCTGACCGCTTGGGCGTTGTCGAGGTTCCACGCGCCGACGAGTCGTTCGTAGCTGGGCGGGCTCCACAGCACGTCGAGCAGGCCCGCAAGTGCCCTGCGTTGTGCATCCGGCAGCTGCGGCGCGTGGGCGCTGACCACGCGATTCAAGGCGTCGTGTCGTCGGGCATCCGCACTGGCGAACGCGGGCCCCTGCGGGGTGCCGACGGTGTCTTTGATGGCGAACCGTCGCAGTGAGGCGAAGACACGAGCCGTCACCTCGGCCAGATTGTCCAGCTCGACGTCCTGGTAGCTGATGCCTGCCTCGTCCTCCAGCCGGCCCATGATCGCGTCGTGCAGGTGCCGCTCGGACGGGAAATTGCGGTACACCGTGCGTTCGCTGACCCCGGCGCGTTCGGCGACGGCGCGGAAGGTCAGCTCGTCCCAGTCCCAGGTGGTGAACTCGCGGACCAGCCGGGCGCCCGCGTCGACGATCTGCTCGCGAGTGGCCGCGGCTCGTTGCCGCCGCGCGGGGCTGTGGTAGCGGCGCCGGGGCGACTCATCGTCGTCGGCCATTGACAACCCACTCATAATGGCGTCAGTATACTGACACGGATTCTCCGGAAGGGGCTAATGGTGGCCGATGTCGACGACGTCGTCGGCGCCGCCGTCGCGCAGACCGGCCTCGAGGATTTCGGTGACGACTCCTTCCGTGAAGGGCTCGAAGTATTACTCGGCTCGCTGCGCGACGAGGCGCGACTCAACGCCCGCGGCGAGGCCTACATCTATCCCCGCATCGTCACGGCTCTTGCCCAGCGACTGCAGGTGGAGCACTGGTATCTCCGTTACCCGGAGATCGACGACGTTGACGTCCAACCGCCGTTGATCGGGCTGGGACTGCCTCGCACCGGTTCGACAGCCTTATCGGTATTGCTCGCGCAGGATCCGGCCATCCGATACCTGCGCCGGTGGGAGTCGTCGCAACCGTGCCCGCCGCCATCGACCGTGCACGGTCCGGATCCGCGGATTCCGGCTGACGAAGGCAACAAGGTCGGTTCGAGGGCGCACGTGCCGACCGGCACCCATGCTCCGATGGAGTGTCTGGAGTTGATGGCACTGGACTTCAAATCCCATATCTTCCAAGCTTTCGCGCAGATACCGTCGTACTCGGCCTGGCTGGTGGAAAAGGCCGACCTCACGTCGACCTACGCCTATCAGCGGCGGGTGATGAAGCTGCTGAGCTGGGGCGAACCGGCGCGGCCATGGCGGCTGAAGTCGCCGTCGCACGTGTTGTCTCTGGATGCTTTGAACCACGTCTTCCCCGACGCTCGGTTCGTGATGACCCACCGCGATCCCACCGATGTGATCTTGTCGGTGGCAGATCTCTATGCCGACATCGTCGGCGGTTTCACCGACCACATCGACCGCGGCTACCTCGGCCAACTCAACGTCGAACACTGGTCGGTGGGCATGCAGCGAGCACTACGGTTCCGCGCCGGGGAGGCCGATAACCGCTTCTACGACATCGACTTTCGCGCGATGCAGGCCGACCCGATCAACGAGGTCCGTGGGCTGTACGCGTGGCTGGGCGAGCCGGTCAGCGACGAATTCGAATCCCGGATGCGCGACTGGTGGGTCGAAGCCGCCGCCGAGCGGGAGCCCAGCACACACGCGGACCCGTTGGCGTTCGGCATCGATTTCGACAAGGTGCGGCCGCTGTTCGCCGAGTATGTCGCGAGCGCGCAGCGTTGGACCGGCCATTAAAAAGAATTGAAAGGGCTGAAAGGGCAGGTATGGCAACCGATCTGACCGGCGGTATCGATCCCGCGAGAGAGCAGGTGTTCGCGCGCCGGCCCGACGACCCGGAGATGCGGGACTCGGTGAGCTTCTGGGTCATCGACGACCGTGGCCAAGTTGGCTTGCCGCGCATCGGGATTGAGGCCGTCGCCGCGCAATTGGGACGCGCACGACGTCCAAGTCAACGTCGCCTTCCCGGACGGGCGGGTCTTTCGGCTGCGCGACAACGGCTCGAGCTGGCCGGCCGAAGGGCCCGATGGCCGTCCGACCGTGCTCGGCGCCGGCGGGCTGGGCTTCCGCTGCATCGAGCCGTTCGATACCTGGACGATGACCTTCGACGGTAAGGCGGTGCAGACGTCGTCGCAGGATCTGATCCGGGGCAAGAAAGACGGGCCACTCGTCGACGTCAGCTTTCGGGTCGAGGCCACGATGGCGGTGCCGCCGTGGGTGCAGGGCGCCCTGTCCGCGGAGTCAGGGGAGCGGCTGAAGACGTCGATCGAGGGCAAACTGATGGGCGGTGCGCGCTATGAGCAGCTATTCCGCGCGACCGGGACGGTGAAGGTCGCTGACGACGAATACGGCTTCACCGGCACTGGTCTGCGCATCCGCCGGCAAGGAGTGCGCAAGCTGGCCGGGTTTTGGGGACACAGTTGGCAATCGGCGTTGTTTCCCAGCGGGCGCGCCTTCGGCTACATCGCCTATCCGCCGCGGCCCGACGGGGAGCCAACGTTCAACGAGGGCTACATATTCTTTCGCGACGGCGAACTCGTCCCCGCCCGCGTCGTCGAGGCGCCGTGGCTGACTCAGCTGAAAACCGTCGGCGAGGATGTCGCGTTGGTGCTGGAAACACCTAGTGGGACAGTCCATATCGACGGTGAGACAATTCTGTCCACCCACGACGTCTATCACGACGACAAGATGTTCTCGAGTCAGGCGCTCAAGCAGGAGATGGCCAGCTTTCCGGCGTTGCAGCAGGCCGGCGTGCGCTACCGCTGGGACGGCGAAGAGACCTTCGGCATGCTGGAGCGTTCCAATCCACTCGACAAGATCATCGGTCGCGGGAGTTAATCTGACGGGCGGATGCTGCTGCCCTGACACCTTGGAGACTGGCTTGATTAACTTCCAAACCAACCTGCAGCGGTGGGAGCGCCATAGCGAGTGGCCGCTCGCCGCGGCCGCCCTCACATTTTTGGTCCTGTTCTCCGTGCAGGTGCTGGCCCGGCCGCAAGGGCGTGAAGCGCATGTGCTCTGGGCGGTCGACTGGATCATCTGGGGCGTGTTCATCCTGGATTACGTTGTGCGGCTTTGCCTCGCCTCCAACCGGCTGCGGTGGTTTCTCCACCACCTGCTCGACTTCGCGATTGTTGCGCTGCCACTGGTGCGGCCACTTCGCCTGCTACGTCTGCTTATTCTGATTGAGTTGTTGCAGAGGGCAGTCGGGGATGCATTTCGGGGCCGCATAGTCGTCTATACCGTGTCAGGTGTCGTCCTTTTGATTTACACGTCATCGCTGGCGGTATTCGATAAAGAGCGATACCTGCCCCACGCCACCATCAACTCTTTCGGAAAGGCGATTTGGTGGTCAATCACAACGGTAACCACTGTCGGCTACGGTGACGTCTACCCGGTTACCAACACCGGTCGGGTGATCGCCGTGCTGTTGATGATCGGCGGGATCAGTCTTGTCGGCGTCGTCACTGCGACCCTCGCATCGTGGATCATCCAACGCGTAGCGGAAGAAGAGAGTCTGAGTCAGGCGGCTACGGTTGCCCATATCGAGGAGCTTCGCAGCGAAATCCGAGATTTGGCACAAGAGCTACGGGGAAGAGGCTGACGATGACCATCGCGACCGAGACGTTCACCATCGACGGCGTCGGCGGCACTCGCATCGTGGCCGACCGCTTGGGCGATCCGGAAACACCGGCGGTGGTGTTCCTGCACGGCGGCGGGCAGACTCGCCGCTCGTGGGGTAAGGCGGCCGCAGCGGTGGCCGAGCGCGGATGGCAGGCGGTCACCGTCGACTTTCGCGGCCACGGGGAGTCGGACTGGTCGGAAGACGGCGATTATCGGCTGGTCAGCTTCGCCGGCGACGTCCAAGAAGTGCTGCGCCAGTTGCCGCCGCAACCGGTGCTCGTCGGCGCATCCTTGGGCGGTTTCACGACGATGCTTCTCGCAGGCGAGATTTCGCCCGGCATCGCTCGCGCGGTCGTTCTGGTGGACATCGTGCCCAACATGGACCAGTCCGGCGCGAACCGAATCCACACCTTCATGGCCGACCGGATGAAAACGGGATTCGAGTCGCTCGACGAAGTCGCCGACATGATCGCCGAATACAACCCGCACCGGCCGCGGCCGACTGACCTCGACGGCCTGCGCACCAACCTGCGCCGCCGCGACGACCGCTGGTACTGGCATTGGGATCCGAAGTTCATCAGTGAGACGGCGTCGCGTCCGCCCAGCGAGGTGGCCGATGTCGATCGCTTGCACGCGGCGGTGGAAACGATCCTCGCGGGCGGGGTGCCCATGCTGCTGGTGCGAGGTCAAGTCAGTGACCTGGTCAGCCAGGACCGCGCCGACGAGTTTCTGGCCCGCTTCCCCGACGTCGAGTTCGTCGACGTGCATGGCGCGGGGCACATGGTCGCCGGCGATCGCAACGACCTCTTCGCCGACGCGGTGCTGGATTTCCTTGGCCGCCATGGGAATCGCGCGTAAGTTACGACTCGACATCCGAGACGGGGCTGGGCAGCAGCACCCCGTTGTCGGCGCCGAGGTCGATCGCGGCGTTGATGATGACGCGGTCGATCTGGCGCAGTGCATGCAACGCGGCCAGCAGTCGTCGGAGATCCGGCGACGGTGGATGATCGCCATTCTGTCTGGCGAGGGTCTCCGCGGCGTCGATGTAATCGGTGGACGGAAAGACCGTCGCGGCCTGGTTGAACTCCAACGACGTGATCAGCACGTCGATGTTGCGGCGAATCTGCGTGGCGGTCGACTTGATCGCGTCGGCGAGTTCCGGCGACGTGCTGATGTGTAGTTTCGCCGCTGTGGGCCAGGATTCGCGCGTAGCGTTCGCAGGCGGTGAGCATCCGCAACCCGTGCCGCATGCTGCGGCGCCCGGCCAGGCCGGCGAGTCCGGCGCTCATCGGCTTGGCGGTGGTCCGAAACTGCTGCAGGTCGCGGCCGAGTTGACGCGCCGTCTCGGTCAAGCGCACGGCCGTATCCCCACCGAGCAGGCTGGTGACCGACGCGTCGACAAGGTCGGAGAGCGTGAGGAAGAACGTGTGGGCGTCGCTGCGGATGCGCGCTCTGGTGTTGACCGGCAACACCAGCATCGCGGCAGCGATCCCGATGACCGCGCCGATCGCGGTCTCCTCGATGCGCAACAGCAGCAGACCGACCCTGAACTCGCCGAGCAGGCCGTACAGCAACGCCAGCATGGTGCTGATCCAGAAGGTCATCAGGCTGTAGGCGACCTTCATGAAATAGAAAGCGCAGAAAAGACATACGAAGATCATCACCAGCGCGGCGTAGCTGTTGCCGGACACCAGCGTGGCCACCAGCACGCCGCTGGGAACCCCGAGCACCGTGCCCAGCAGCCGCTGCCAGCCCTTGTTGAGGGTTTCGGCCCAGGAGTTAGTGCCGGCGAAGATGACGAACGCGGCGATCACCGCCCAATACCAGCGCGACGGCGACACCGCCTCGCCGATGACCATCGCCAGCGCCGCGGCGACGGACACCTGAATTGCTTGCCGGGTGGATTGCAGCAGACCCGGCCGGAATTGCTGCTCCGAGTCGGCACTCGGCAGCGTGGAAATGTCCGCTTGCACAGTCGCGACGCGCTCCATCCGCGCGCGGACTTGGGCAGCCGCTTTCGCGGTGTCGATTATCGCCAACATGAGGCGGCGCACCGGCACGTCGACGGGATACGCCGTCAGCTCGAACAGCTGCTGAGCCCGCTCCGCGGTCTGCCGAAGCCCGTCGGGGTGCGGTATCCGGATGGCTCGCGATAGCAGGGCCACCGTGTCGGCCAGTTCGGCGCGGGTGGCGGCGGGGATGTCTGCCAATGCGGCCCGAGCCCCGGCCGTCGCAAGCCGCTCGACGGTGAGCTCGGCGTCGAACAACCACAGGGCGAGGTCTTCGCCGCTGACCCCCGGCCACACCGCACCAGGATTGACCCTGTCCTCGATCTGGGCTTGGACCATCAACGCGGTCTCATTGAGCCGGCCGGTCCGGATTCGCAGCCGTCGCCGTCGCCGCTCGTCGAGCTGGCCGGACCGCACGGTGTCGGCCGTGGTGTCAACGACGATCGCCATCCGCGCCCGCAGTGACCGAATGTTCTCCCGCAGAATGCTTTCCGGCCGATCGGGCAGGATGAAGGCGCTCCACACGAAGCTGCACAGCGAGCCCACCAGCGTGGCGCCGACCAGCCAGGGCAGCTCGGAGAATTTCGCCCGTAGATACAGCGTGAAGAAGTACGACATGAAGGTGACCATCCCCAGCGCGGTTCCGCGTGGGCCGTACCGGCGCACGTAGACCGCGATGAACACCACCAACACGAATCCGGCGTCGGCGACCACCGGGTGCGGTGATAACAGCGTTGCCACGGTGATCGCCAACGCAGTGGGAATCGGCAGCAGTGCCATCGTGATTCTCTGTCGCCGCGGATCGGGCTCGTTCACCGAGCGACCCGAGACCATCGTGATCAGCACCCCGAGCAGCGCCACCGTCAGCGGCTGCCCGGTGGCCTTGGTCAGCAGGAACAGGGCCAGCAGCGCGGTTGCCAACGCGCCGGTCGTGCGGCTGGCCGTCCGCAGCCGCAGCAACCCGGGATCCGATCCGATCGCCCAGTTACGCGCCCGCTCGGATAGCGCGGTTGCGTCACCGAACACCCATGACCAGCCTCTCTTCTGCGGAATGCTTGCCTGCCGTAACTTGACTCTGGCACAGCGGCCAAGATGGGACCCAATGAGCATGACGGCGACGACGCGAACCACCCTGGCCGATGGCCGCGAGCTGTTGTTCTTTTCGTTGCCCGGCCACACCCCTGCGCCGGTCGCCGACCGTCGACCATTGCCGAAGTGGGAGCCCGGGCAGTCGCAGTTGCGGTTCGACCGCACGACCGGGCAATGGGTGATCATCGCGGCGCGCCGCCAGGACCGCACCTACAAGCCGCCGCCCGACCAATGCCCGCTGTGCCCGGGCCCGACCGGGTTGACCAGTGAGGTGCCCGCACCCGACTACGACGTGGTCGTGTTCGAAAACCGGTTCCCGAGCCTGTCCGGTGCGGGAGAGACGGCTTCGGTGCCCGACGGCTTCGTGCCGGTAGCCGGTAATGGCCGTTGCGAGGTGATTTGCTTCTCCAGCAACCACACCGGCTCGTTCGCTGATCTGGAAGAGCCGCAGGCCCGCCTGGTCGTCGACGCGTGGCGGCATCGGACGGCCGATCTGATTGCGACACCGGGCGTCGAGCAGGTGTTCTGCTTCGAGAACCGCGGTGAGGAGATCGGCGTCACGCTGGCCCATCCGCACGGCCAGATTTACGGGTATTCGTATCTGACCCCGCGGACCGAGGCCATGATGACGCAGGCAGGCGAATATCGAAAAAAGCACGGCAACAACCTGTTTGCTGACCTACTTGCGCGTGAGGTCGCTAACGGGAGTCGGGTGGTGGCGCGCACGGATCTATTCACGGCGTTCGTGCCGTTCGCGGCGCGTTGGCCGGTCGAGGTGCACATCTACCCGAACAGGTTCGTGCATAACCTTCTTGGTCTCTCGGGTGCTGAGCTGGATGGGTTTGCGCAGATCCACCTGGACGTGCTGCGGCGGTTTGACCGGATGTATTCCGCACCGCTGCCCTATATTTCGGCGTTGCACCAGTACGCCGACACCGACACGTTGCGGGAGGGCTACTTCCACGTCGAGCTGATGTCGATCCGGCGCAGCGCGGCCGCGCTGAAGTATCTGGCGGCATCAGAGTCGGCGATGGACGCGTTCATCAGCGACGTGATGCCCGAGACTGTGGCCGAACGCTTGCGAGACCTCGCATGACCATCCGCTATGCCGCGCCGGGACGGGTCAACCTGATCGGCGAGCACACCGACTACAACCTTGGTTGGGCGTTGCCCATCGCGCTGCCGTGGCGCACCGTCGTGACTTTCCAGCCTTCGGATGCCGACGCGGTCACCGTGCGCAGCGACCGGGCCGACGGCGCTGTGCGGATTTCGTTGACCACCAAGCCCGGCGATGTGACCGGCTGGGCGGCCTACGTGGCCGGCGTGGTGTGGGCGCTGCGCAGCGCCGGGCACCCGGTGCCGGGTGGCTCGATGTCGATCACCAGCGAGATCCCGATGGGATCGGGTCTGTCGTCCTCGGCGGCGCTGGAGTGCGCAGCGCTTGGCGCTCTTGCTTCCGCTGCCGGTCTGCGTATCGACCGGATGGATCAGGCGCGGATCGCGCAGCGCGCCGAGAACGAGTATGTCTGTGCGCCAACGGGTTTGCTTGATCAGCTGTCGTCGTTGTTTGGAGAGGCGTCAAGGGCGCTGCTGATCGATTTTCGGCAGCTCAGCGTCCAGCCGGTGCCGTTCGATCCTCCGGCATCCGGCGTGGTGCTGCTGCTGATCGACTCCCGGGAGCGGCATGGTCATGTCGGCGGTGAATACGCGGCGCGTCGGCTCTCGTGTGAGCGGGCAGCTGCTGATGTGGGCGTGGTGTCGTTGCGGGAGATCCAGGACCGCGGCGTCTCCGTGCTCGACCGGGTCGGTGACCCCGTCGACGCCCGCCGTGCCCGCCACGTGCTGACAGAGAACCAACGGGTTTTCGATGTTGTTGCGGCGTTGGGTGATTCGGATTTCGCCGAAGCCGGCCGCATCTTCACCGCCTCGCACGCCTCCATGCGCGACGACTTCGACATCACCACCAGACACATCGATCTGATCGCCGACACCGCGGTGAGGGCGGGCGCGCTGGGCGCCCGGATGACCGGCGGCGGATTCGGTGGCTGCGTGATCGTGTTGGCGCCGGCCGAAAAAGCGGAGGCGGTCGGTGAGGCTGTGTCGTCAGCGGTGCGCGCCGCGGGCTACGAGGAGCCGGAGATCACCCCCACCCATGCCGCCCGGGGCGCGGGCGCGTTGCGGTAGGCGGGCCCCGTCACATCAGCCACATGAGTCCCTCGAAGGGGCGACCAACGAAGTGCCCGCCTACGAGCGACTTCGACCCGCCGCCCGTTGTCGCTCACTGGTGCACAGTGTGTCGGTCGGTGATTTCTGAAGTGGTTGCTTGCACGATGTTTGTGTCGGAGGCCCCAGATGGGTCGTCGATGCACCCGAGGTGCCGTCGAGTCACTGCCGTAGTCGCTCGACACGCGATGTCCACTCTGAGTATTCGCGGGACTTGGCGGTTCCCGGGGTGTGGTGACCGTCGACAGGGCTGAGCGTCGAGATTTGAACGCCGAACAGTGAGCACACAGGTATTCACGCCCCGCACCGTTTAGGGTGCCTCCCCACTGGGTTCAGCAGCGAGGAGGCTGTCATGCAGTATGCCCCAGTTACGTTGTCCGACCAACCAGTCAACGGCTTGACGTGTGGAATCGATTGGGCCCGTGATGATCACGCCGTCGCGATCGTCGATTCGGGCGGCCGTGCGGTCTACCGCGGCGTCATCGAACATAGCGCCAGGGGTTTGGCCGACCTGATCGTTGTGCTCAATCGAGCCGGCGCGACTGAGGTGGCCATCGAACGCCCCGACGGGCCGGTGGTTGATGCACTGCTCGAGGCCGGCCTCACGGTGGTGGTCATCAATCCCAACCAGGTCAAGAACCTGCGCAGCCGGTATGGCTCGGCGGGCAACAAGGACGACCGGTTCGATGCCTTCGTGCTGGCCGACACGTTGCGCACCGACCGAGCCCGGCTAAGTCCCTTGACCCCCAACGGCCCGCAGACCGCGGTGCTGCGTGCGTTGGTCCGGGCTCGCAAAGATCTGGTGATCCATCGCGTGGCAGTGGCCAACCAGCTGCGTGAGCACCTCAAACGCGTCTATCCCGGGCCGATCGGATTGTTCGACGCCTTGGACTCGCCGATCAGTTTGAGGTTTCTGACCCGATTCGACTGCCAAGACCGCGCCGACTGGCTGACCCCCAAACGGTTGGGCGCATGGCTGGCCACGATGGGTTACCGGGGCCGCACCGATCCAGCTGTTCTGCATGCTCGGCTTACCGCCAGCCCACGCGGCGCCACCGGCACCCAGGGCTGCGCCCACGCTGGGATCAGCCGTGCTCTGGTCGCCACGCTGAGCACCCTTGGGGACCAGATCGGCCTTTTGGCCGTCCAGATCGGTGAACAACTCGCCGACCACGCTGATGCACACATTTTCACCAGCCTGCCACGAAGCGGCACCGTCAGAGCCGCACGGCTGTTGGCCGAAATCGGTGACTGCCGAGGCAAATTCCCGACCCCGGACGCGCTGGCGTGCCTAGCCGGTGTCACACCCTCAACCCGCCAATCCGGAAAAATGCGCTCAGTCAGCTTCCGCTGGGCCTGCGACAAACAACTCCGCGACGCGGTCTGTGACTTCGCCAACGACTCCCGCCGCGCCAATCCCTGGGCCGCCGATCTCTACACCCGCGCCCGCGCCCGCGGACACGACCACCCCCACGCCACCCGTGTCTTAGCCCGCGCCTGGCTCCACATCATCTGGCACTGCTGGCAGACCAACACCCCCTACGACCCCGGCCGACACCGAGCCCTCCAAACCCTCCTCACACAACAACCACACGCCACCACTTGACACAGGGCTACTCAGAGCCGGGCAAAACTGCACATGGTCCTGCCGGGTTGGGTCTACGTGGCCGGGGTGAACCGGATCGCGTTGAGGTGCAATTGGTCGATCGCCTCGGCGAACTCGTTGTGGGTAGGCATGCGATGGTCGCGGAATCCCAGCCCCATCACCCGCTCGGCGCGTTTGACGCCGTAGCCCTCGACGCAGCGCGCGTAGAGATTGGTGACCAGCGACTTGTCCTCGATGAGTTCGCCGCGCATCGTCGTGGTCTTCCCGTCGTGCACCACCGTAGCGGTGGCGCCGTCGCGGAAGTTGTACTTCCAGGTGGCGCCGGTCATCGCATAGAGAATGCCGTCGATCAGGTGAGCGCTCAATGGGATTGAGTAGTGCCGGCCGCTCTTGTGCCCGGTGAAGTCCAGCACCATCAGCTGGTGGCGCGCAGGGCCGGCGAGTGGAGTGTGCAGCAGCACCTTCAAGGCCGGGTTGATGAAACGGAGTAGCACCTTGGGTGGGTGCGAGATCGTGATCGGATTTGCCTCTTCGGTCATGCCCTCACCGTAGGTCCCATCCGACGGTAAATCCATGGCGCAAAACCAGATCAGTAAGGATGTCAACGCGCTCGGCCAGCGGCCACGACTCGAAGGAGAACGCGTCGAGCGCGAAGAATGCGTAGTTGATCGAGGTCTCCGGTGTGGTGCGCGGTCGGTACACCAGTGCGTCCAGTGCGTCGGGCTGGGGCCACCACCGCTTGACGGCATCGGCGAGCCGATGGCAGGTGTCCCACACCTCGGGATGCTGGCCGGTGTTGATCTGGTCGTCGACGCCGAGGACGTCCAGGTTGGCCTCGGTGCGCAGGTCGAGGACTCGCAGGTGGCGGGCGGCGACGAGTCGCACCAGTCGGTGTTCGGCGTGATCGGCGGGAATCATCAAACCGGTCGGACGGTAGCGCTCTCGGAATGCGCCGACGAGAATACTTGCGGCATAACGGGTTCGGAATGCCTCGGACTCGGGATCAAAGCGATAGCGGGGCGTCGGAAAGCCTGCCCAGGTCCACTCCTCGGGCGGCGCCGCCTCGACCCGCCACAGTTCGGTGCCGGCTTCCACCCGTCGTCGCCGCAGGCCGACGGGCCGAGCTTCGGGCAGCGGTGCCCGGTAACCGGCGGGAAGGTCAGGCACCGACAGCGGCGAGCATCCGCCATGCGGCGTCGGCGCTCTTCGGGCGGCGCAGTGCCTCGGCGATCGACGAGCCGCCCAGTTCGTCGTGGGTCAGGCGCATGATTCGGTCGGCGGCCAGCGGGTCGGACGTGAACCGGGCTAACAGTTCGAGAATCTGCGGTAGATCCGTCCGCAACCGATCGCTGTCGAATTGCCAGGCCGGAAACCAGGTTTGGTTGCCAACTGCGGAGCCCAGCAGCTTGCCCCGGCTGCGGAGCCGATGCACCGCCTGCGGCGAATGCAGACCCAGCCGCTCCTGCACCTTCGGCGTCGGCAGCGAGCCTTCGACGAACTCGCGCACCAACGCGCCGCGGCGTTCGTCGTTCAGGCTGCCGGCGGCGATGCGCTCCAGCGTTCCCTGCGGTGCGGTCGGCGCCCCCAGAATGGCGTCGAGCACTTCAGCGAAACCGGCGTCGGTACGTGCGCGTTCGGCGACCTGGCGAGCCAGCGGAGCGACGGCAGTGGACATAGTTCCAGGTTACCAGCAGTGGCCCCCGATTGAAACAATTGAAACACGCCAACGACCTGGCGGCACTAAGCTCATCGGCGCCAGGGTTCTGACCGAGGAGATCTTGTGACGGCGATCGCTTCAACCCCGAGGGGTCATAACGTGCAGCCACCGCCCGGGCCGGCGGGACCGCCGGCGAGAACCACCCCCGCCGAACTCACCGACGAGCAGCGCGGGTGGCTGTCGGCGGCCTCTCGCAGCAACGTCGACGGCTGGCTCCACGTCACGGTCAAGGGATCACCGGCCGCACGCGGTTTTCAGTACGGCTTTCTCGTCGCCGACGAGTACGCCGAGTCGATCCGGGTGTACCGGGAGATGACCTATCAGGACATCGGGATGGGCTACGACTTCTTTGTTGAGCGGGCCGCCGAACTGCACGCCGACAAGATCCCCGACGAGCTGCGCGAGGAGATGGAAGGCGTGGCCGCGGGTCTGACGGCTGCGGGTGTGCCGGCGACGTTCAACGATGTGCTCGGCGTCAATGATTGGATGGAACTCACCGGCTATTGGTGGCCCAAGAACTCGGGCCGCTACACGGCGTTGGCGCCGACTGGCGGCGAGGGCAACCACTGCAGCGCCTTCATAGCGACCGGCAGCGCGACCGTCGATGGGTCGATCGTCCTGGGGCACACCAGCTTCGCCGATTTCTGGCAGGGCCAGTTCGAGAACGTCATCCTGGACATGACTCCCGACGACGGCAACCGGATGGTCATGCAGACCGCCCCGGGCTGGATCGCCAGCATGAGCGATTTCTGGCTGACCAGTGCCGGGCTGGCGATCTGCGAGACCACGATCGGTGGCTACGACGGGTACAAGGGCTACGACGAGAACCGGGTCCCGGAGTTCGTCCGCGCCCGTAAGGCCTCGCAGTACGCCCGCGACATCGACCACTGGGTCGAGACGCTCAACACCGACAACAACGGGGGATACGCCAACTCGTGGTTGATCGGTGACGTCAAGACCGCTGAGATCGCGCGCTACGAGGAGGGCCTGCTGTATCAGAGCCTCAGTCGCACGACCGATGGCTACTTCTGGGGCGACAACGCACCGCTGGATCCGCGGATCCGTAACCTGGAGTGCTTCGGGACCGGTTTCAGCGACGTGCGCACCCCCAACGGTGCGCGGGAACTTCGTTGGCGCCAAATGCTCAGCCAGTACAACGGGCACATCGACGTCGACGTCGGCAAGCGCATGCTGGGCGACACGTTCGACACCTACCTTGGCTACATCCATCCCTCGGCCCGGACCATTTGCGCGCATTCCGATGTCGACCCCTGCCACTTCAGTGGGCTGACCCCGTTCACTCCGTTCGGGTCGGTGGACGGCAAGGTCGCCACCTCAGCAAATATCAAGGCGCTCAACCTGTGGGCCAGGTGCGGACGTGCCGACGGCACGGAGTTCGACGCCGAACAATTCCTGCAGCAGCATCCGCAATGGGATTGGCAGCGTGGCTATCTCAAGGACCGTCCGCAGCAACCGTGGACGTACGTCGAGTCGGGCAGCACCGGCGGGCCCTGACCGTGCGCGCCTTCAGATGCCCCAACTGCGGACAGGCGGTGCCGTTCGAGGCACAGCAGTGCCCGACGTGCGCCGTGACGGTCGGATACCATCTCCCGTCGCGGCAGATGGTGTGCGCACCGTCGCAAACGCTCACAGTGGACGGCCGCGGCTGGGCCCGGTGCGCACACTGGGAACGGGGCTGCAACTGGTTGACCGCCGACGACTCCGCATCCGGCCGCTGCTTCGCCGACAGTTTCGTGCGCGAGGGACCCGCGCCCGATGACACCGAGGCGATGGCCGAACTCGATTCGACCCTGAAGGCGCTGCGACGGTTGATCTTCGAGCTGATGGACCTCGGCCTGCCGGTCCATCCTTACTACGCGGACCCCCAGGGGCTGGCGTTCGATCTGCTTTCGAGCAAGACGCTGGAGCGACCGGTGACGATTGGGCATAACGAACGGCGTGATCACCATCGACCTGGCCGAGTCGCTGGAGTTATACCGAGAGCGTCTGCGCATCAAGCTGCGTGAGCCCTATCGCACGATGCTGGGCCACTTCCGTCACGAGGTCGGCCATTACTACGAGATGCTGCTGGTGCAGAACACCCCGCTGATCGACGACACCCGGGCGATGTTCGGCGACGATCGGCAGGACTACCAGGCCGCACTGCAGCGTCACTACCACGGCGACGCGCCGGCGAATTGGCAGCACGACTTCATCTCGGAGTACGCCACCGCGCACCCGTGGGAAGACTTCGCCGAAACGTGGGCCCACTATCTGCACATCACCGGAACCCTTGCCACGATCGCGGATTCGGGCCTTGTCGTCGAAGCTGAGCGGGTGAAGTGGGACCTGCCCGACAATATCGATGCTCGAGAGTCCTACGCCGACGGCACTATCGAGGACATCATGGCCGACTGGTTGGTGCTGTCGGGGGTGCTCAACCGGGTGAACAACTCGATGGGCCGCGACGACCTGTACCCGTTCACCATCTACCCGCACGTCGTCGCGAAGCTCGGATTCATCCATCGTGTGGTGGTGCAACAGAATTGACATCAATCGACCCCGACCGGATCCCCGAGGCGGTCACCGCCGCCTACGCCAGGCACCAGAAGAACCGTCGCGGCAAGAACGCCACCTATATACCGGCGCTGGCGGAGGTGGACCCGCAGCTGTTCGGGATCTGCGTGGCGACCGCTGACGGTCAGACGTTTTCGGCCGGTGACGCCAGATGTCAGTTCGCGCTGGAGTCGATTTCGAAGGTACTCACCGCCGCGCTCGCGATGGAGCAAGTCGGTCCGCGAGAGTTTCACCGCAAGGTGGGCGCCGATCCGACTGGGGCGGCGTTCAATTCGGTGCTGGCACTGGAACTGCACAACGACAAGCCGATGTCGCCGATGGTCAACGCGGGGGCGATGACGGCAGCCAGCTTGGTATCGGCCACCGACGCGCAAGACCGCTGGCGCCAGATTCTGCAGATTCAAAGCGATTTCGCCGGGCGCAGCATTTCGGTCAGCGAACAGATCGCCGACTCTGAGCGGGCCACCAACTCGCACAACCGCGCGATCGCGTGGCTGCTGCACTCCGGCGGATACATGTACTGCGATCCGATGGAAGCGTGTGACGTCTACACGCTGCAGTGCTCGACGCTGGTCACCACTGTCGACCTGGCGATCATGGGCGCGACCCTGGCCAACGGGGGCGTCAACCCCGTCACCGCCAAGCGCGTCATCGCACAAGCCAACGTGTCGCACGTGCTGGCCGAGATGACGATGGAGGGTATGTACACCAGCTCGGGCGACTGGGCCTACACCGTCGGGCTGCCCGCCAAAAGCGGCGTCGGAGGCGGGCTGGTCGCGGTGTCGCCGGGCGAACTGGCGATCGCCGCCTACTCACCGCCGCTCGATAAGGCCGGCAACAGCGTGCGCGCCCAGGCCGCGATCACCCAGATCGCGCACACCCTCGGGCTCGGGCTTTTCAACACGTAGCGCCATGACTGACCCATCGGTCGGGAGGCATGCCACCAGGTCCCAAAACAGACGAGGTATGAGGCTCGCGGAAGTTCGTCTCAGAAGGCTGATCAGCATTGCTCAGCTGACGGTACGGGCGCACAATTGGGTGTCGTCTGAAACCTGGAGATGTGCGATGAGCGAGCAACTGTACGACTTTTTCGGCGAGATCTTCCAGCGGTACTTCAGACCCGCCATCGATGCTTATCCGCGAATGGGTGGAGCACTCGTCGAAAGGTTACTCAGGCTGACTGACGACGTCCCCGATAAATTGGCACAGACCCGTTGCGCCGCAACGGCATGGGCCAAAGCCGAGACCCCGAACGTCAGGATCACCTCGGAACTCTTCGTGATCACCCAACACGGACTGATGTATGCCGCCGGGTTGAACGAGTCGCGCCGGGCGCTGTATTACCTGGCCACGCCGCCCGCATTGTTCGATCCGTTCGTCGATCAGGTCGACACCGCCGAACTGCGTGAGGGCACGGTAGTCGTGGTGGACAGCCGGTTCGGCCGCGACCTCGCATCCGCGCATCCGATGGACGCCGCGCTGCGCCGGATTCTCGATGAGCACCTGGCGCTGCGGGTGAATCTGCCCGCGTAACTATTTCTTCGCCGCGGTCTTCTTGGCCGGCGCGTCTTTCGCGGTCTTGTTGGCGGGGGCATCCTTGGCGGGCGTCCCATTGCCGCGCTTTACCTTTGGGAGGACCATGAAGTGGACGGCGGCGCCGTCGAGACAGTAATCGCGTCGGGTCAGCCCCGGACGGGTCGCGGAGCGCAGCACAATTCGCCGCAAGGAGATCCTGCATGGAGCTTACGGAGGCGCTGGTAGCGGAGGACATCACGCCATTCGAGCGGGAACGATTGCGTGAGGCTCTTGAGGAGGAAGTAAGAAGGCAACTTCCGGCCGATAGGCAGCTCCTGCGCGTGCTGGACTGGGATCCGAGGGGTGGCCACGCAGTGGAAAACGCTCCAGGCATGAGGAAGTACACGGTCGCGTACGAGACGGAACCGCGCGATTAGGCGGTCGAGTCCGTCGGCGTTCATGACGGTCTCGGCGATCAGCTGCGCGAGGAAATCCTCGACGCACCAAGGTGACGAAAGGTTTAGGTCGTGGTGTGCTCGTCGGATGAGTCGCTGGGCTCGATGAGTCGTGCCCCGGGGGTGACCTCGATGCGGCGCGGCTTGGCCCTTGCCGCCACGGGGAGGGTTACGGTCAGCACCCCGTTCTGATAGGTGGCGGCGATGTGGTCGGCATCGATGTCCTGACCGAGAGACAGGCGACGCATGTAACCGCCGGTGAAGCGCTCGGAGCTCAGCCACTGCACGTCGTGTTCGGTGCGTTCGCTGCGTTGTGCCGTCACGGTGAGAATGCCGCCGTCAACGCTGACGTCCACCGAATCGGGGTCCACGCCCGGGAGGTCGGCGTGAAGCACGTAGTGATCGCCGGAGCGGTAGAGGTCCATCGGCATAGCTAGTGGGACTCGGGCGGATCCGGGCGATGTACCGAGCAGGTGCGCGGCGAGTCTGTCGATGTCACGGAATGGATCGGGATGAAGCACAGCGACCACCTCCTACATGTCGGCTGCCGCACCGCGCCACCGCGACGGGTGTCGGCTGGCTGCGCTCCTTCTGGTTTAGCACTTCACCCGCGCGGGCACCAGGGGTGTCGGCGCTGCGCCCAGAACTTCGGCGATGAGGACCCTGGTGTCCGGGATCGTCTTCCACATGAAAGCGGCCAGACGCGCCTCGATTCTGCTCGTTGATCTCGGGCGATATCGGCGTCGACACTGTCGATCCGGCCGAAGATGTGCGCGCACAGGAATTGGTGATGGTCGGCGGCGAGATGCCCGTTGAACGCTCGGCCCAACTCGTTTTACTGTTGCTTTACCTGCGTAGGCGTAGACTTGAGGTACGGGTCCACGGCAGACCAAGGTCGGACCGGAAGAGAAGATTCCTCCTCTCGGCTGTGGCGCTTAGCACGAGCACTAGGCACCCACGCGAAGCAAAGCCCATCAACTGGGCACAGCGCGGTGGGCTTGCGTGCAGGCCGGGAAACTGTGTCCTGACGCCGAGGCCACATTTCACTGCGCCATCATGCACGCTTGGTAACCGAGTGGTTGGTGCTTCGGACGGCCCTCCTGTTCATCAGGAGCGCCGTCCGACTCGTGTATGCCGAACTCCCGGAGCCGGTAGCGGTCTGCTCGCCGAAGCAAGCACTCCGCGAGCCCGACCCAAAGCAAAGGGCGGCGCCCGTACCGGCACTCACGAACCCGTCCCCACCGACGTCGTCGACCAAGCCGGCTGCGCGTGAAGTGGGGTGACGCCCTTGCGGATGTCTCGAAACAGACGACATATGAGGGTCTCAAAACTTCGTATCGGAGGCACGTGAATGCCAATGGCTGCGTCGTGGATGCGCCACAGTCGGGTGCATTGGGGACGATGCGCTGCGGAGGAGGACGCCAGCCGTCGTCGACTTCGACGGTGCCTGGCCGGGAGGCAATGCCGGCGTTCGCGTCATGAACCCGGCTGTAAAAAGAGAGAATTGAAGTAATTATGGCTGGGCGAGTCGAAGGCAAGGTCGCGTTCATCACCGGGGCGGCGCGCGGTCAAGGCCGCGCGCATGCGGTGCGATTGGCGCAAGAAGGTGCGGACATCATTGCCATCGACATCTGCAAGCCGATTGAAGGATTCTTGAACCCGCCGTCCACGCCGGAGGATCTGGCCAGGACCGCGGATCTGGTGAGGGGCCACAACCGCCGCATTGTCACCGCCGAAATCGACGTGCGTGACTACGAGGCCCTCAAAGCCGCAGTGGACAGCGGGGTGGAGCAGCTGGGCCGGCTGGACGTCATCGTGGCCAATGCAGGCATCAGCAACGCCGGCAGCGACGACGGCGACACACTCGACAAAGTCAGCGAAAGCGACTGGCAGGACATGATCGATGTGAACCTGTCGGGCGTGTGGAAGACCGTGAAGGCCGGTGTGCCCCATATATTGGCGGGCGGCCGCGGGGGTTCGATCGTGCTGACGAGCTCGGTCAACGGGTTCAAAGCCTATTCCTTTCCCCGTCTCGGTCATTACGTGGCCGCCAAACACGGTGTCGTTGGTCTCATGCGGACGTTCGCAGTCGAACTGGGTCAGCACATGATCCGGGTCAACTCGGTGCACCCCACGTTCGTGAACACTCCGATGGTATTGAACGAGGGGCTCTATAAGATGGTCCGCCCCGACCTGGAGAATCCCGGCCCCGACGATTTGGCCCCGTTCTGCCAGATGTTCCACACGCTGCCGATCCCGTGGGTGGAGGCGGAGGACATCAGCAACGCGGTGCTGTTCCTCGCGTCCGACGAATCCCGCTACGTCACCGGTGTCACACTGCCGATCGATGCAGGCAGCTGCCTCAAGTAACTGCACTGCGGCACTGGCGATCTCGTCGACATCCCCGGGACGCATTTCTGCGGCGCGTCGGCAAGACTTAGTTCCTCGAGAGTAGGTCGCCCACGATGAGTGTTGCGGATGCTGGGGATCCCTTCACGAAACCGAAAAACGGCCCGAAGTCTCGTGTCGCCGAGAAGCCGGTGATGTAGAGCCCTTTGAGGGTGGACCCGAAGCTCTCGTCAAGGGTCGGAAAGCCATCCCGGATTTCAATTCGATCGAGAACGGTCGCCAGATACGGGACCCGGGATAGGTCTGCGCGGTAACCAGATGCGAAGACCACCCGATCGACGTTGAGCTGCTCCGAGTTGGAGAGTGCCACAGCCACGTCCTCGCCCGAGGCCGCTGCATCGCACCGGACGACCTCGACATTGGGCCAACGGTGGATTCCATCCCAATCCAACCGGGGCGTCAGCCAGTGCTCGAGCGTCAAGCGCCCAACCTCCCAGAACCGTTGCGTGATTTGCTGCTTTTGACGTGTGGCGAGGTTGCGCCAATACCCGGGCACCGACAGCGTCCGCTGCACGTGCTCGTCGACGAAGCGCCAGCTCACCTGCTCGAATCGCGGGACGTCGTGGCGGTGGACGATGTCGATTCGAGCGGCGCCATGCTCCCGGACGAGAGCAGCCCACTCGTATGCGCTTTGCCGGCCGCCGACGATTAGGACGCGTTGTCCGGCCATCTCATCGAATCGAACGAGATCGCATGTGTGAGCCGCCCACCCCGGTGGCACATTGGATGCCCAGTCCGGGACCGTCGTATAGTGCCGGATCCCGGGCGCGCAGACCACCGTGTCCGCGACTATCTGCTCGCCGTTCTCCAGCGTCGCCGTGAAGCGGCCGTCGCGCTTGTCAAGGTCTACGGTGAGCTCCTCGCGAACCGTGATCCGCTTCGCCCTCCGGAACCACTTGGCATAGTCGAGGAAGACGCCGATCGGTATGGGGTCGACATCGCCAGCCGCGATAGCGCGCTCTTCAAGATAGGCCGCGAATGTATGAATCCCCGCAGCGTCAAGGTGCCAATCGAGCCCGGACCGCAGGAACATTCCGGCGGGCATGTTGGTCTTCCAGAAGTCCATCGGTCGACCAAGCACCACAGTGTCGATGTCGTGCTCGAGCGCTAAGGCTGCCGTCGACAGTCCATACGGCCCGGCGCCTACCACTAATAGCTGTGTGTCCACCGTCCGTCATCCCGACCGGTGCCAGCGTGGATCGTTTGGGTAAGCCATGCGTACCCCCGGTAAGTCTGCGACTGTCATCGATCTGCGGTTTCACGGTTGTCTCGCGGTAATGTCACCCAGATTTTCTCACGGAAGGCTGCATTTCCGACTGCGTCGGCTAAACCTACGAATCACTCGCCTGCAAGGGCAAGACGATGACCACCGCCGCCATCGCGACGTAGGCATACGACCAAATCGACCAGGCCCGAACACAGATGAAGGCCATCTCGAAATAGACGACATTCGAGAGTCTCAAAATTTCGTGCGGTAATCACCGTGAACGCCGACGGCCCCCGTGGAAGTGTTCAACATCTTTAGAGGACGCTTGAACGCGGAGGCCGGGATTGGCGATTCTCGACTTTTCATGGTCGAAAGTGGATAGCATTTGTTTTGCTGAAAACAGCAAAACGAGTGCGTGGCAAGAGGCATCATGACGATGAAAGTCAAGGTCTTCGCCGTCTTCTCGATCTGCGCTGTTTTCATAACGGCTCTCGGCACCGTTGCTGATTTTGCCGCGCGCGCAGACGATTTGGAGAACGCGGTGTACAGCGGCGTCAACCGGCTTCGCCAGACATGCGGGGTGATCGGCGACGACCCGGGTTTGACAGTAGCAGCGCAGCGGCACGCCAACGACATGCTGAGGAACGGTGTGGGCGGCCACATCGGTTCGGACGGCTCTTCACCGGAGGCGCGTATCGCGGATGCGGGCTACACCAGGACCCGCTACACGGGTGAGATCGTCTACTGGGGCACCGGATTCGCTGCGACTCCGAGCGCAGCGCTCGACTGGTGGATGCAAAGTCCTGCACATCGAGCGATCATCTTGAACTGCGCATTCACCGTAGGCGGCTTCGCAATCGCCTGGGACGGCAACAAGATGACCGCCGTCGGTGACTTCGCGGGTCCTTAAAACCGAAGCCGGGCCAGGCTGTTTCGGATCACCATCGCCTTCGCAGCACTCAATCCCCTTCTCAAGAATAAAGTCTCGCGATTATCCCGGAAGACTAAAACGGCGCGCCCGACTCCTGGCATTGGCTGCCGACCTAGACCATGTCGTTGCGGGTCAACCACCGCATCACCGGCCAGCCGATGAAGACCGGCAGCCAGCAGGTGATCACTCGATAAAGCAGCACCGACGGCACACTGACGGCCGCGGGCACGCCGAAGGCGGCCAGTCCACCGATCAGCGCGGCTTCGACGGCGCCAACACCGCCGGGGGTGGGAGCGGCCGAGGCGAGGGTCCCGCCGACCATCGTCACCACAGTGACGGTGACGAACGACACGTCGCCGCCGAACGCCTCGACGCTGGTCCACAGCGCCAAGGCCGCACCCAGAGTCGTTCCAGCACAGCCTAATACGATTATTGCGAGTCGCTTGGGTTCGCGGGCAACCTCGATGATGTCGGTGATGATTTCGTTGAGCTTGGGGCGCACCGCCATCGCCAGCCAGCGCCGCAGATTGGGCACCAGCACGAAGGTGCCGACGATGCCCGAAGGCCGCACCTGCGATCAGGTAGAGCATGGCGGCCTTGGGGACGAAGTGCGACAGGTCGGTTGCCGCGCCCGCGGCGGTACTGAAGAAGATCAGCAACAAGACGTGCATGATCACCTGCATCGACTGCTGCAGGGCGACCGCGGTGGTGGCACGCGTCGTGCTGAGGCCGCTCTTCTGCAGGATCCGGGTGCTCAGCGCGAGCCCGCCTACGCCGGCCGGGGTGGTGGTCGCGGCAAAAGTGTTGGCCACCTGCGCGATCGACAGCCTCCAGAAGTTCACCGATTCGTCGGCGGACGCCCACAACGCAGCTGCCGCCCCCACATACGTCGATGCCGAGATTGCCAGCCCCAGCACTGCCCACCACCAGTTGGCTTTGCTCAGCGCGTTGAAGAATGTCGGCACGGTGCTGATGAACGGATACGCCACGTAGACCAGTGCGCCGAGTAACACCAGCTGGATGAGCTGGCTGCGACTGAATCGGGTGACCGCTTCGGATTTGATCTTCTCGGTGCCGGTTTGGCGCATCACCTCCGCGCGGCTTCGCGAGATGACGGCTTTAGCATCGCTCACTGAGTCCCGGATATGTTTGGGCACAGCGGTTTTCGTCAGTCGGCGCGACGCCTTCAGTACGGCGTCCTTGCCAAGCACGTCGATCGCTGCCTCTACCGCGGCGTCCGCGCCGTACAGGGCCGATGTCGTGACCAGCAGTTGGGCGATGTCGGATTGGAGTTGGTTGTCGTTGGCGCCGTATTCCGCGGCGCCGAACCCGCCGAAAAAGACGGCTCCGTTGCTGACGGTGATTTCTTTGTCGCGCAGGTCGCCGTGCGAGATCTGGTGGTCCTGCAGCTTGCGCAGCGATTCCCACACTTCGGCTACCGGAGTCGACGTGTGGCATTCCTTGAGCGGAGCTCCACGAATACGCTCGTGCGCGTAAAGGTTCCAGCCGCGATCGAGGGTGCCGACGGCGATCGTCGAGGTGTTGGCAACGCCCAGCTCGCCAATGGCGATGGCCATCAGGGCGCGGTGTTCGACGGCGCGACGCATGGACGCCTGCAGCGGAGCGGTCTCGCTGCCGCGCAGCCGCAGTATCCGCCACGCCTGCAGCAACGCGCCGCCGCTGCGTTGATGCGGTCCGTACATCTCGACCACGGCGGCGTCATCCGGGTCCTGAGTGGTCGCCGAAAGGACCAGCGGCCCAGATCCGGCGGGGCGGACCACCGTCAGCGCGGTCACGGCGAACCCGCGTTTGGCCATCGCGCGCACCGCGCCGTCCAGCGGCACCTCGAGCGCGGGTGTGCCGCTGACCAGCACCACCAGCGCGCCGACGAACCATCCCACCGTCAGCCCCAGCAGTGAGCGGGCCGGCACGATGGCACTGACCACCAGGTGGATCGGGATGAACGCCAGCAGCAGCGTCCACCACCAGTGGCGCCAGCGGGCCGGCAGCCACGGGCCGGACACGGTGAGCACCGCGGCGAGCATGCCGATCCAGCGCGGGTCGTCGAGGAACTGGTCCAACACTGTGCGCAGGCGGTCGGACAGGTCGAAGTGCCACTGTGGCGCTGCCAGGCGCTTACCGGTGATCGACAGCGCGAGGATCGCGATCAGCGCCGCGGTCGCGTAGGGGCCGAGCAGTCGCCACTGACGGCTAAGGATCAGGCCGATCAGGATCATGAACGGCAACGCCAGGATCGCCAGGCCGTAGACCAGGTAGACAACGTCGGACTGGGTAGGGGTGAGCACCCCGACGATGCGGGAGATGGACTTCTCCAGCTCGTCCCACCGCGTGCGGGTGACCAATGAACTGGTGATCACGATCGCCAGCAACGCCGCCGACAGCACTACTCGCAGGATGTCGTTGGTGCGCCGGGTCAGGGGTTGCAGCAAGCTGCCGGAAACCCTGACCTCGCGCCCATCGACGTGCATACTTCAGCAACCTCCGGCCCGCGTCTGTCAGCGTCTCGCCGACAACATAACCGGAGACCGGCGCCGGATGGTCTATCTAGTGACGGGTTTCCTGCGTCGCTGGGCTCCGGATGTGGGCCGACGCCGGTGTGACCCGGCGGTTGCGGCGCGTGCCGGCGGGGCTGCCGTGCGAGTGGGCGCCTGGTAGGCGGCGACCTCGCCGACCAGCTTGGTGACCGGTTCGCACTGGGCGGTCACCTGTTGCGGGCGGACGTTGATGCCGGCTTTGCGCATCAGTGCCGAGAGGTCTTTGCGTTGCTCGGGAAGAACCACGGTGACGACGTCGCCTGCACTGCCGGCGCGCGCGGTGCGCCCCGAGCGGTGCAGATAGGCCTTGTGCTCGGCTGGTGGGTCCACGTGCACGACCAGCTCGATGTCGTCGACGTGTACACCGCGCGCGGCGATGTCGGTGGCTACCAGCACGCGTGCCGTGCCGGCGCTGAACGCGGCCAGGTTGCGGTCCCGCGCGGGCTGAGACAGGTTGCCGTGCAGGTCAACTGACGGGACGCCGGCCTCGGTGAGCTGGCGGGCCAGTTTGCGAGCCTGATGTTTGGTGCGCATGAACAGGATCCGGCGGCCGTTGCCGGAAGCGAGCCGATGTACCAGGTCCCTTTTGGCGTCGGCACCGGCGACGTGAAAGACGTGGTGGGTCATCTCCGATACTGGCGAGTTCACTTCGTCGACCGAGTGTTTCATCTCGTTGCGCAGGAACCGCTTGACCAGCTTGTCGACGCCGTTGTCGAGCGTGGCGGAGAACAGCATGCGCTGACCGCCGGCCGGGGTCGCGGCCAGGATGCGTGTCACACCCGGCAGGAAACCCAGGTCGGCCATGTGGTCGGCTTCGTCGAGCACGGTGATCTGCACCGAGTCGAGGCTGATCAGGCGTTGCTTCATCAGGTCTTCCAGCCGCCCCGGGCAGGCGACGACGATGTCGATCCCTGACCTGAGCGCGGACACCTGACGGCCCTGCGGCACGCCGCCGAAAATGGTGGTGACCTTCAGGTTGTGCGCGGCAGCCAGCGGGACGAGCACCGCGCTGATCTGCGTCGCCAGCTCACGGGTGGGCGCCAGCACCAGGCCGGACGGCCGCGAGGGCCGCTGCTTGCCCGACGCGAGCCGGACGACCAGCGGGATGGAAAACGCCAGCGTCTTGCCGCTGCCGGTCTTGCCGCGACCGAGGACGTCGCGGCCGGCGAGGGTGTCGGGAAGGGTGTCGACCTGGATCGGGAACGGCGTCGCGATTCCCTGTCCGGCGAGCACGTTGATCAGGCGTTGGGGTACGCCGAGGTCGGCGAAAGTTTGTTGGGCAGTCATGATTTCGGTGCCTTTCAGGCATCGGGTGTGCCGCGACGGCATTGTTATGCAGCTGTCAGCACAAGTGGCGAGATTGCCGGTGGGCAAAATCGATCGCCGCGAGAAAAGCTTGGATGACAGAGCATTCCACGACGTTGTCGGTGTGTGTTGCTAGCCGACGTTGCTTCATACCTTAGCGGATCGATTGCTCATCACCCTCATGCGGTGACACGGGTCACCTTCTGGCCGCGAGTCACAGCAGCCACGCACGTACCAGAGACTTACCAATACTCCCTGTTGGGAAGCGATGTCGCATGCGATATCAATCGTCAGGAGATGCACAGCTGATGCATAGCCGGCTCGAGTAAGGTCGAAAGCCGTACTGCCGTAAAGGAGATGAGCGTGCCGAGAACTGACAACGACACCTGGGAGATCACCGAGAGTGTGGGTGCGACGGCGCTGGGCGTCGCGGCATCCCGCGCGGCCGAAACCGAAAGCGACAACCCGCTGATTCAGCGATCCGTTCGCGCGGGTGTTCCTCGACGCCGTCGGCGACGGGCCGTGGAACTGGAACTCCGCGACCCAGTTGCCGCCCGAGCTCGTCGAAGCCGAACCCGAGTTGCCGCTGCAAAGGCAGGCGATGGTCGGCTACATGGCCTCGCGGACCAAGTTTTTCGACACGTTCTTTCTCGACGCGACGAATGCGGGGATCCGTCAGGTGGTGATCCTCGCGGCGGGTCTGGACTCGCGGTCGTGGCGGTTGCCGTGGCCGGACGGGGTGACCGTCTACGAGCTCGATCAGCACAAGGTGTTGGACTTCAAAGCTTCGACATTGAGCGAGCACGGCGCGCAGCCTGCTGCCAATCGGGTCGAGGTCGCGGTGGATCTGCGTCAGGATTGGCCGAAGGCGTTGCAGGAGGCCGGTTTTGACGCCTCGGTGCCCAGCGTCTGGTCGGCCGAAGGGCTGATGCCGTACTTGCCGGCGGCGGCGCAGGACCTGTTGTTCGAACGCATCCAGGGACTCGCGGCTCCCGGCAGCCGGGTCGCGGTGGAGGCGCTGGGGCCGACTTTTCTCGATGAGGAGATCCGTTCGAAGCGGCGTGCGCGGTTCGACCGGGTTCGCGAGGTGCTGGCCAACGTCGACCCGCAGCGTGAGATCCCCAGCATGGACGACCTGTGGTACTTCGAAGAGCGCGAACCGGTCGGCGACTGGTTCGGCCGCCACGGCTGGGACGTGACGGTCACGCCGTCCGCCGAGCTGATGGCCGGGTTTGGCCGCAGCGCCGCCGAAGAGGTCAAAGACCTGGTGCCCGGTAACGAGTTCGTCTTCGCGCAGCGGACGTAGCGCCTAGCAGGGACTTTTGACCCTGGCGTAGCACTGAGGACCGATGTGAGCTAGTGCCATGTGGAGTGATAAGTCAGTTGGTCGACGCGTCGGGATCGTCGCAGCAGCGATTGTCGGTATGGCACTGGGATGGTTGGTGGTGTTGCCGAGAGTTTTTCGGCGAAACCGGGACGTGATGCTCAGTCGTGGCCCGCTCAGGCGGTTCTTGACGACTTATAACGGCATGACCCGCAAGATCTCTGGCACTCCGTGGTCGTCGTGGGGGCTTTTGACCCACGTGGGCCGCCGTAGCGGGCGCACCCACCAAACGTCGCTGGGCGCACATCCCTACGGTGACGGGTTCCTGCTGCCGTTGGGTTATGGCCTTCACACTGATTGGTACCGCAACCTGATGGCCACCGGGACAGGCACGCTTGCCTGGAAAGGGCGCATCTACCAGCTGGAGCGACCCGAGCTCATCTCCGGTCCGGATGCGATGCACGCGTGGTCTACGCGGGACCGGATCTTTTTGCGGCTAGCCGGAATGCATGACTTCGTGTGGCTGCACGCCGCAAAAGAAGAGGTCGAGGCGTCGCCGCAGGCTGAGTCCGCGGTAGAACACGCAGCACAGTGATCGCGCGGGATCGCCCCGGGACCAAGGCGCTGCTGGCGATTCCGGTCGCGGTGGCGGTGCTGTATCTGGCGTTGCTGAGTTTTTCGGTGTTGATGCGGGTGAGGTGGGTGAGCGACAAGACGCGCCAGGCCAGCAAACGGGCGAATCGTTGGGCGCGTCAGGTCGCCGGCACTCGGCCGGGGAGCCTGTATTTCAACCTGGCTGCGCTGCACCACGTCGGGCGGCGCAGCGGCCGAGAATATGTGACGCCGCTGAGCGCCTATCCACTCGGCGACGGCTTCGTGTTGGCCGTGGCGTATCCGCACGTGGACTGGTCCGAGAACGTTCTGGCCGCCGGGAAGTGCACCCTGGCCTGGAGGGGGCACGAGTACGCGCTGGACAGACCCGAGCGGATTCCCTTGTCAGACGCGCTGAAGGCCTACCCGCCGCTGGTAAGGCCATTCATCTTCGCCCCAGGAATGAACGAGTTCCTGTGGCTGCATCGATCAGAGGCCAACTCACAACAAGGCCAGACGCTTACGCGACTTTCTTGACCGCGGGCGTCGACCCGGCGTTTGCCGGGATTTCATGCGCTAACGGGATACTTCCACGCCAGGCGGCGCGCGGCTGCAGGTCGGCGCACCGGCCTACCTCCCACACGAAGCGGCGGCGATGGAGTAAGAGACAGGTATGCGGTCACGTAGGGGTGCCGCTGCGCTTTTAGCGACGGTGCTGCTGGTCGGCGCGATGCTGGCCAGCGCTACACCCACGTCTTATGAACCGCCCGCTCTCGTCGCGAACCCGGTCGAGCACGTCGACACCCTCATCGGCACCGGCAGCGGCGGCCAGACGGTGGGGGAGATCAACAACTTCCCCGGCGCCACGGTGCCGTTCGGCATGGTGCAGTACTCGCCGGACACCGTCGACACCTACGCGGGCTACGACTTCGGCAAGGACCAAGTCACCGGTTTCAGCATGACGCACGCCTCGGTGGGCTGCGCGGCGTTCGGGGACATCTCGATGCTGCCGACGACGAGCCCGATCGGTAAGCAGCCCTGGGACGCCTCGGAGCGGATCGCCCACGACGACAGCGAGGCGGGCGTGCCCGGCTACTACACCGTGCGGTTCCCCGCGACCGGGGTGACCGCGGAGCTCTCGGCCACCACCCGCACCGGCGTGGGCCGGTTTCACTATCCCCGCAACCGTCCCGCCCGGTTTTACGTGCGGTCCGGCGGGTCGCTGGGGGGCAACTCCGCCGACAACATCAAGATCGGTGAGGACAACACCACGATCACCGGATCGGCCACCAGCGGCGGATTCTGCGGCAAGGACAACGTCTACACGGTGTACTTCGCAATGAAGTTCAGCAAGCCGTTCACGTCGTTTGGCACCTGGGACGGCTTCTCGGTGTCGGCCGGTGCCCGCAGCGCGTATTCGAGTTACGACGGTTCCAGTGGGGGATACGTGGAGTTCCCGGCCGGCTCGGTGCTCGAGGTGCGGACGGCGCTGTCCTACGTGGACGTCGACGGAGCACGAGCGAATCTCGACGAGGCCGCCGAGAGCTTCAAGGACGTCCGCGCGGCCGCGTCGACGCGGTGGAACGACGCGCTTTCGCGCATCAGGATTGCCGGCTTCGATGAAGACGACATCGTGACCTTCTACACAGCGCTCTACCATTCGCTGTTGAACCCCAACGTTTTCAACGACGCCGACGGACGCTATATCGGATTCGACGGCGATATCCACACCGTTGCCCAAGGGCATACCCAGTACACCAACTTCTCCGACTGGGACACCTACCGGAGTGTTGCGGCCTTGCAGGCGCTGGTATTCCCGCAGCAGGCCAGCGACATGGCCCAGTCGTTGGTCAACGATGCCGAGCAGAGCGGGTCGTATCCGCGGTGGGCGCTCGCCAATACGGCGACCGCCGAGATGACCGGCGACAGCGTGGTGCCGTTGATCGCGAACTTATACGCATTCGGCGCCAAGGACTTTGACGTTAAAACGGCGCTGCACTACATGCTCGACGCCGCGACCGAGGGTGGTGTCGGGCGCAACGGTTACGTGGAGCGGCCGGAAATTGACACCTACCTGCGGCGCGGCTACCTGCCGCTGCCGACGTCGTCGTGCCATGGTTCCTTCCCCGCCGCCTCGATCTCGTTGGAATGGTCCGTCGACGACTTCGCCATCTCTCAATTCGCCGACGCGCTAGGCGATTCCGAGACCGCAAGCGAATTCCAGGAGCGCGCACAGTACTGGCAGAACCTGTTCAATCCCACCACCCACTCCGTCTCGCCCCGCAACGCGCTCGGCTTCTTTCCCGCGGGCCCCGCGGTGGTGCCGCCCGGGCCGGGCTGCTTCAGCCAGGTCGGATTCGACGAGGGCAACGCCGAGCAATACGTCTGGTACGTGCCGCAGAATATCGCCGGTCTGGTGACCGCCCTCGGCGGCCGACAAGCGGTGGCCGACCGGCTCGACCGGTTCACCACGAAGCTCAACGTGGGCCCGACGGAGCCGTACCTGTGGGCCGGCAACGAGCCGAGCTTCGCGGTGCCGTGGCTCTACAACTACATCGGTCAACCATGGAAGACCCAAGAGTTGGTCGACCGGGTGCGTAGCACGTTGTTCGGTCCCACACCTGATGGCGAGCCGGGCAACGACGACCTGGGCGCGATGTCGAGCTGGTATGTGTGGGCGGCGCTCGGCCTCTACCCGAGTGTCCCGGGGACATCGACCCTCACGGTGAACACGCCGTTGTTCGACCGTGTCGAAATCGCGCTTCCCGCAGACAAATTCATCCGGATCTCCGCGCCGGGTGCGTCCGGGCACCACCGCATGCAGTACATCAACAGCCTGCACATCGACGGCCGACCCACCGATAAGACGTTTCTTCCGGAGTCGATGCTCGGGGCCGGCGGCGAGCTGGCGTTCTCGTTGTCGTCGAAGCCCAACAAGGTCTGGGGAACCGCTCCGTCTTCGGCGCCGCCGTCGTTCGGCGCGGGCAGTTTGGCTATTACCGTTAATGTTTCGCCGGCGGTCGTTGCGATGGACGCCGGGACGACCGCGGATGTGACTGTCAACCTGCAACGGATGATCGACGGGCCTGGCGATTACCGGATCACCGGAACGTCCTACAGCAAGGGGATTTCGGCGGCACCGGTGTTGGGCAAGTTCGCCGCCGACGGATCTGGCGGTGCGACCGTCGCGATCAAGGTGGCGCAGTCGGTGCGCGACGGGTACCACCCGCTGGTTCTCACTACCAAGGCCGGCAAGGCTGCCCGGACGTTCATGCTTCTCGTCGCCGTCGGCGAGGGCGAGATGATGAGTGGCTGACCGGTTAGCCACAGCCGGCTCATTCTGACGGCTGCACAATGCGGACCTGTCGGCGGGTGGGCCGGTGGGCAACCTTGATGCCCTCGTCGGTGCATGCTTGAACGCCGCCAAGCGGATGGGGGTCTGTGGGCCACCCCTGTTGCCCCGCAACGTCAAACAAAGCTGCTGCGTTGGGCGCAGCTCCGGTGCTGAAGCGGGTTTGGTAGCGAATGCCCGAATGCCTGCCGACGGCAAAGAAGGCCGCCGCCCACGCCTGCGGAATGTCATACGACGGGCACGTCCCGATTTCGCGGGTCATACTGAAATTCGCCGCGGCCGGTGAGCAGGTGTTCGCGAGCCAGCGCGCCGACGAAATCTGCACCTTCGACACCTGGGTTCGAGCCGCCGCCTCGAAAGTGACGACCCCTTGGCGGACCAGATCATGACCGAATCGTTCCCGTAGTGCGGTGGCGACATCCGTTGCGAGATAACACGTCCCATTCGGTTGGATCAGATCGAAACGACCCGACAAGTCGGAGGAGAACCACCACGGCGACCTGCCAGTACTGTGCGCTCGGTACAACAGCACGCTGGGTTGAAGTCGCGATCGAGGGAAACGTAATAGGTCGGACGGCGGGCGGCCAAGTGCTCGACGTTGTCGCGATTTGCTCATGCGGCCCAGCTCGATGCCACCTGATGTGCCATCGCAATCACTCGTTCGGGGTCACGGCCGTTACGCAGCCAGCCGCTGGGAGGATCGCCTTCGAGGTCTTCGCTTGGCGCCCGCATCCACAGCGCGATCATCCATGCGTCGTCGGTGCCCTCCGCAAGCGCGGCGAGCACCTCGGCCAACGACGGAATGGTCGCGCCGCCGTCGAGGAATTGCCACGTCGGGTAGACGACGCCGTCACCGTCGAGGGGGCACGCCAGAATCGCGTGCCGTGCCACTCTCTGGTGCAGGGCCTGACGGGAGATCTGCAGCCATCGGCTAAGGCCCGCCGTGTCGTAGAACGGTCCCGATACCTCGTCGAAGACATGACCCAAGGGAAGCGCCGCCACCATCGCGTCCGCGATGTCCTCCGGGTCGCCAAACATTTCTGGACCAAGCTGCGCTTCGCGGGCCTTCCGGACTCGGTCATGGACCTTCTGGGCGACTGATTTCATGATCTGCTGCTCGAATGCGGCAAGGTCCGTCATGGTCGCTTCCCTTCCGTCGGCTTGACGCCCCGCCATCACGGAGCGACGAACTGCGTCAAGCCCGTCAAGTATATATCGTCAAGGATGTCAACCAGGTTGCTCCCGCTCGAGCATGAGTGACTCCGGCGGAAATACGACCTCCCAGTCTTGGGCCATGCTCACGACGGTCCATCCCAGGCGTGCCCCGACGTCGGTGATCGGCTCAGTCTCGACGAACGTCCCGGCCCTGCTGGCGTAGTGAAATTCGCGCTCGGCGTCGTCGTGGTCGATCAGCAGCGCAAGGCTGGGAGAGCCGGTGGCCTGAGCCCATTCCAGCATCTCCCGGTCACCCCCGGAGTTGCCGGCGGCCAGGATCGGCCGGCGGCCCAACTGAGTCTGGATGTTGGCGACCTTGGCGCTGCCTTCGTTCGCGACGCCGAGCAGGCCGCTGGTGCGCCGGATGACCGGTGGGCCTTCGCCGTCACGGCTGACGTCGTAGCCGATGAGGGTGCCCACCACTAACTCGGCTGGCACACCGTAGAAGTCGTCGCTGATCGCCCGGACAAACTCGGTGCCGCCGCCGGTGACGATCCCGACCGTGAAATCGCGGCGCCGCAGCTCGGCGATGAGCTCTAACATCGGCTGATAGGTCACCGAGCGCGTCGGCCGCCCTAGCGTCGGGTGCGTTGCTCTGCCCATGAATTCCCTTGCCGCGGCGGCGAACTCCTCCGGCGTCATGCCCTCGAACAGACCGGCGAGCGCGAGTGCAATGCGTTCCAGCCCGATCCCCGCGACCGCCGCCTGATCGCCGCTGAGCAGGGCGGCGAACTCGTCACGCTCGCCGATCGACGGGTCCTGGGCCACGTGTCGGCGCAGTGCGTCGAGGAAGAAGTCGAGCTGTACATAGCTTGGCCGCTCACACCACAGCGTGCCGTCGTTGTCGAAGTAGGCGACCCGATCGGCGACCGGCACCTCCTCAGCCGCCGCCAAGAACGCCTCCAGTGCGTCCCGCGTGCTGCCGGGGCGCCAGGACGGGAGCCGGTCGTTGCGTTCCAGCGGAATCGCTCAGCTGCTGCCCGTAGTAGCGTCCTGCAACTTGGCCATCACCTGGTCCAGGCTGAAGCTCGCAGATTTCTGTCGCTGCGGGAACTCGACCAACGTCTCCAGCATCTTCGCGACGTAAGCCTGAGCCGGAACGAACAAGAAGATGCGGTCGATCATCCAGTCGTAGTAAGTATTCGACGTGATGTCGGCCCGCTCGTAGGGATCGGTCCGCAGGTTGAACAGCTTCGGCACGCGTAGTTCAACGTAGGGCTCCGCCCAGATCTGCAGGGTGCCAGTGCAGCGCTGCTCGAGGAAGACGAATTTCCAGTTGTCGAACCTCAGGGCGGTGAGGTCGCCGTCGTCGGAGACATAGAAGAAATGGTCACGTGGGCTCTGGTCGGTCTCGCCGGTGATGTACCCCAACTGGTCGTGCCCGTCGAGGTGCACCTTGTAGGTCGTGCCGCCCAGGTCTGCGCCCGCGCGCAGCTGTTCGGCGATGTCGGGCACACCTGCCGCCGACAACAGCGTGACGAACCAGTCGGCGTGGCTGACGATGCCGTTCAGCACCGAGCCGGCCGGGATGTGCCCCGGCCAGCGCACCAGCGCCGGGACGCGGTAGGCGCCCTCCCAGTTCGAGTTCTTCTCGTTGCGGAACGGGGTCATGCCGGCGTCGGGCCAGCTGTTCATGTGGGGCCCGTTGTCGGTGGAGTACATGACGATCGTGTTCTCGGCGATACCCAGCTCGTCGAGCAGATCCAGCAGGCTGCCGACCGTGTCGTCGTGATCCAACATCGTGTCGTGGTAGCGCGACTGCCAGCGCCCGGCGCGGCCCACGCTCTCTGGCTTGGTGTGGGTGCGGAAATGCATGTGCGTGGCGTTGAACCATACGAAGAACGGAGTTTCGGCTTTGTGTTGGCGCTTGATGAAATCGACTGCGGCGTCGAGGAATTCGCCGTCGCAGGTTTCCATCCGCTTCTTGGTGAGCGGGCCGGTGTCTTCGATGCGCTGGGTGCCGTCGCCGTTGGCCCAGGTGTGCAGCACGCCGCGGGGCCCGAACTTCTTGCGGAACTCCGGATCCTTCGGATAGTCCGGCAGTTCGGGTTCCTCTTCGGCGTTGAGGTGATACAGGTTGCCGAAGAACTCGTCGAAGCCATGCATCGTGGGCAGGTGCTCGTCGCGGTCGCCTAGGTGGTTCTTGCCGAACTGGCCAGTGGCATAGCCCTGCGCCTTCAGCGCCGTCGCGATCGTCGGGTCCTGTGCCTGCAGGCCCAGCGGCGCGCCGGGCAGGCCGACCTTGGTCAGACCGGTGCGATACGGGTTCTGGCCGGTGATGAATGCTGCCCGTCCGGCGGTGCAGCTCTGCTCCGCGTAATAGTCGGTGAACAGCACGCCTTCAGCGGCGACGCGGTCGATGTTGGGGGTCCGGTACCCCATCAGCCCGTTGCTGTAGCAGCTGAGGTTGCTCTGCCCGATGTCGTCGCCCCAGATGATCAGGACATTCGGTTTATCGCTCACTGGTTGGCCTTTCGCCGTGGAAGCCCCGAAGCCCTTGCACCCGGCCAGCTGACACTGACGCATACCGGGCGCCCCACAGCGATCCTAGACCCCGTTTCCACCGCCACCGCGGGCTTTCGGCTCGCAGGTAGATGAACAAGCTTGTGCGGCTGTTGCACTGTGCTGCGCATCTTATTGAGCACCAACGCCTTTCGGCAAGGAGTCTCTACAGGCTCATGGCTTGCCGTGATCCGGGTGGGGGACGGTTCGTAGGTCCAGGCGTGGGATCGCGTCAAAGTCTGACGGATTGCAGCTGTACAGCGGCAGGTCATAGGCAATGGCGCTGGCGGCGATCAGTGCATCATAAGCGCGTGCCGCCGGCTTTCGGCCGGACGCTCGCAACGATGCGGCAACTGCCCCGAATGCGCGCGCAGACTCGGCATCGAATACCAGCACGTCGAAGTCCGACTCCGCCTGCTGCAAATGCGCCTGGCGTGCCGCGCGCTCTTCGTCGTTATGGGCGACATGCGGTCCCACCGACAGCTCGGCCAAAGTGATCGCGCTGATCACGGCTTCGTCGGGCAGATCTGCAGGGTCTTCGATGCGCCCAAGCAGGATCACCGTTGATGTGTCGAGCATCCCTCTCGACGCCGGCTCAGGGGTCACAGCGTTGGATCGATGACGGCGTCAATGTCACGTCGCAGCACGTCGGGGTCAACGCGAGGCAACCCTTTCCTGCGCTCAATGAGTTCGACAGGTCTGGCGCTGCGGCGTGGCAGTGGGCGCAACTCGGCGACCGCGCGCCCGTCCCGGGTGACGATCACACGTTCGCCGCGCTCCACACGGTCCAGTACCTCTCCTCCTCTATTACGGAGGTCGCGCACAGTTACTGACTCCACAGCCGCAGTGTATCACCGGTGAGACAGCCGACGGATCTGTCGCGTCGCCAGCCCGCGGAACCCGAGGTCGGTCGGCACACGAAACCGTCTCCGTGCGTGATCTCACAATCGAGCCATAGCTACTACTCAGCTTTTCCCCACAACGACGCACAACGATGACGGGACAACAACCGAACAGTTCACGTGCCATCCGCTCAACGCAGCCGACGCGTGGCGACGACACCGGCGCATGCCGCGCGATCGCCCCACCCCAAAGCTCTTGGCTTGGGTCATGTTGGCAGAAGGAGAGCAATCATGTTAACGATACGGGATCACGACGTTGAGGATTACGTTGCGTTGCGCGACATGGACGCCACCGACGTGGGTATGTTGAGCGAGGACGACCGGGCCTGTCTTGAGGAGTTAGGCGACTATCTGGTCTCCACCGATGCATTTCGACGCTTTGCAATCTGGCTGCTGCACAAGCACTTTGAACCTGATACGGGAGAGGTCTTTGCGGAAAGCGTCATCACGGCGCCGCGTGGAACCCAAACAACGCCCGTAAAGCGTTCCTCTGCAGGAGGTTTGAAAGCGACCTCGATGCGTTTCGAGCCCGACGTCAGTCCGGGTGTCGGCGTGATCGGCATGGAGTTCGCCGAACCGGCCGACTTCGGCTCAATCTCGCCGCTGAGCGCCGACGACGAGACGGCGTTGGCGGGCATCGCCGACCGGTTGCAGGCGCACGGCAAGACCGAGCGATTCGGCGTGCGGCTGATCCGCAATCCGCTGGGCCTCAACGAAAACGAAGTCCTCCTGGAAACATGCGACATCGCACACCGCACCCTGCGCTGCAGCGTCGGCGAGCGTGAGCGCATCCGCGCCGGCAGCACTGTCGAAACCAGCTGGCAATGGAAACCAAGCCTGAGCAAGACCGGACCCAAGGTGAAGCAGTACTGTGCGTCACAGTGCCAGATGGATAGCGGAAATAACCACTATTCCGTGGGCCACTGGTCAACAGACTAACTACTTCGGGCATCGTCAAGTTATCTGAGACTACGTCGAGTGCCTCGATTCCCAATGGTTGGGCACCAGGTTCGGGGCCAGTCGTGACCGTGCCGCTGAAACACCTTCTCCCGCAACGCGGACCGGCCACCGCGGTGATCATGCTGTCCATCGCCGGGATAGCCATCCAGCGGTTGGCCCGCGAATCCTGGGCCACGCCACCGACCTGATGTTCAACGGTGTTATCGGCCGGCAGCTGCCGGCCGGAATTACCAAGGAACAAGCAGCTGTTAATTCAGCGAGCGATGTCTGCGCTTCGCCAGGGTAGAACGAGTTTTATTATCGCGCATCGTCTTTCGACGATCCGCGATGCCGACCACATTCTGGTGGTGGAGGCCGGCAAGGTTGTCGAGGAGGGCAACCACGCCGAACTGCTGGCACGGCGAGGTGGCTACTATCGGATGACGCGAACCCACGACGCTGCCGATGTAATGCCCCTCGGTGGGTTGGTGTTGACGGCATCCGAATTCTGAACGCTGTGGCGGCATCTGACGATTGACACGGTGACTTCTCCGACGGCTGGAAGCCGTAGGCTTCTTTCACGCCGCTTGGGTGTGAAGGGCCAGTCCGGCCCGTGTGGATCTCTTCATGAGGCGTTGTACGGCACGCACGCACCTACTCGGCTTCGCCGCTGGGTCCCTCGTCGGTGTGGAGCTGGATCTGGACCAGGTCCGGGCCGGTGACGGTCACCGCCCAGCCCAGGTGCGCCTGGTGCACATCGCTGTGTTCGACATCGAATGTGGTGAGGTGTTCTACCCAGCGCAGCAACTCATCGTGGTTGGCGACACTCAGACCGAACATCGGGTATCCGCGCAATGTGGCCAGCGGTTCGTCGGCGCTCCGCAACAGCAGACGGGCACCGCACGGATGTTGCAGCAGCACGGCGGTTACCTCGTTTTCGCGTTCTTCGATCACGAGGGCGGCGAAATCGAAGACCCGTACATACCAGTCGCTGGCCGCCAGCGGATCGCTGGACGGCACAGTGACGTGGTGTAGGCCAATCAACAGGGGCACCCGATTATTCTTACCGCCGCGAGACAACTCGTTGACTCGGGCCCCCCATCGTCACGTCCACGTCGCGCAGCTTGCCCGCAAGATCAGGCGGTTTGAAGTCGGTGATCGAGGCGTGTTCCGGAGCCAAGCCGAAGATCGATACCGGCTTGGGTGGAGGCCGCCGATGCGGTCACTGCCGGGTTCGGGGACCGCTACCGGTCGGGCCGCCGGGTTCCTAATAGGGCATCTCGACTTCCGGTAGTGGCCCCGCCCGCCAACATGGTCAACAGGCAACAAGTCGCCACGCGCTCCAATCGATCGAGCAATGATGACGAACGGGTGCCGGACGGCACCGATCCTTCCTGCCGGCCGCGGGACAAGCCCGACGCCGCCCACCCAGATTGAATATCAGTCAAGATCTCCTCTGGCGCCCCGTAGGCGGCCAGGCCGGCCCGCAACTCGTCACAGACCACGCGGGTGCGCTCGGCGGCCATCAACCGCGCACACGCTATCCGAGAATGGTCATCGATCCCGGTCAACGCTTTGGCGCGGGTCCCGTCGGCGAGCGGGAAACCGCACCGGGCCCGGCCACATCGTCGGTCGTCATGGCTGGTGACCTTCTGCCCTTCGTGCGCCCCCTTTGCCAACTGTAGGTTCGATCCGACGTGTGGCAGTGAAGGGTGATCGCGATGAGCGGCGGAATGTCGGCGGGTTCGACCTCGTCTGCGAGCCGAGGTCGGCTGCGCGTCTATCTCGGTGTTGCTCCGGGAGTCGGAAAGACCTACGCCATGCTGGCCGAGGCCAAGCGCCTGGCTGAGCGGGGAGTGGATGTGGTCGTGGGTTTGGTCGAGACCCACGAGCGCGCGGATACCGAGACCATGCTCGCCGCGTTGGAGCAAATTCCGCTCGCCCAGACCAGCCACCGGGGGTCCATCTTCGACGAGCTCGACGTGGACAAGGTGCTGGCTCGACGTCCGGCGGTGGTGCTGGTCGATGAATTGGCCCACACCTGCGTGCCGGGCAGCCGCCACGAGAAACGCTGGGAAGACGTGCAGGAGCTGCTAACCGCCGGTATCGATGTGATCACCGCGCTCAACGTGCAACACATCGACAGCCTCAACGACGCCGTCGAAGCAGTCACCGGCATCGCCCAACACGAGACGGTGCCCGACGCGGTCGTGGCCGGCGCCGACGAAATCGAGTTCCTCGACATCACCCCGCAGCAGTTGCGCGCCCGCATCGCCACCACCGACGTCCTGCGGCCAGGCGCCACCCCGCACGCGCTGACCGGCTTCTACGCCGCCGAGCGGTTGGCCGCGCTGCGCGAACTCGCGATGGGCTGGCTGCAGCAACGCGGTCACCTCGGCGCCGCCCCGGTCGCGCTGAGCCGGCCATCGGCGGCGGTTGCTTCGCAGCGGGTCGTCGTCGCGTTGACCGGCGACCCGGACGGCGAGCACGTCCTGCGGCGGGCCGCGCAGATCGCCACGCCGGTCGGCGCCGAGCTGATCGGGGTGCACGTGCGGGAACCCACCGGCCTGGTGGGGGCGGAGCCCGCATGGCTGACCGGCCAACGCCGGCTGCTTGGCGAATTGGGTGGCCACTACACCGAATTGGCCGGCATCGATGTCGCCGCCGCGGTGCTGGATTTCGCCCGCAACGAGAATGCTCACCAGTTGGTGTTGGGCGCAACCCGACGGTCCCGCCGTCAGGAGTTGCTGCACGGCTCGGTGATCAACACGGCGATCCGAACCGCCGGCCCGGTCGAGGTTCATGTCATCCCCGCCCGCCGGCCACCCCGTCAAAGACCGGCGGTCAGGCTCACGGTCCCGTCGCTGCGGCAGGTCCCGCTTCCCGGGCTACGCCGGCTGACGGCCTGGATCCTCGCGGTCATCGCGCCCGTGGCGATCACGGTCGGTCTGACCCCGTTTCGCGCTCCGCTCGGGCTTACCGGCGCGCTGCTGTGCAATCTGCTCGCGGTGCTGTGCGTGGCCCTGCTCGGCGGGGTTCTGCCTGCCCTGCTGGCCACCGCCGTTGCCGTCCTGCTGTCCGACTACTTCTTCACCCAGCCACTGCACACCCTGCGAGTCAGTAACGCGGTCGATGTGGTCGCCCTGATCACCTTCGGGATCGTCGCGCTCGCGGTCGGAGGCTTGGTCGACGTGCTCACCCGTCAAGGGGTCCGTACCGCGCACGCCAACGCCGAGGCGCGCAACCTCGCCAGGCTCGCCGCCCGTGCGATGACCTCGCCTCGCGACCTCAGCGAGGCCGTCGATTCGATCCGGCGAACCTTCGACCTCGACGCCGTCGCGGTGCTGTGTGACACCGGTACCGGCTGGACCGTGGAGACTGCCGTCGGCGCGACCCCACTACAGCACCCCGACCAAGCCGACTACCAGGTCCAGATTGGGACCGGACGCGTTCTGGCCCTCATCGACGCACGACGCACCGCCCGCGACACCGCGCCGCTACAAGCGTTCCTCACCGAACTACGACTCGCCAGGGGACGTGCCCTGCTGCAAGCTCTCCCTGACAACACACCGCAACCGGCACCTAACCAATGCCAAGCTCGGCCACGCCCAACTCCCGCATAAATCCAACGGCAAAAGCTCTCAGACGTTCGAGAGCCGTGAGATCACTGGTCGCCGTCCGCACGGCTTGATCGCCTCGTAAGGTGACCGCATGCGGACAGCTCGAATCATCCACGTCATCCGGCAAATAGGGTCGTTGGCAGTAACGGCAGTGACCGCCGCTTCCACGCTCAACGCCTATCGGCCGTTGGCGCGCAGCGGATACCCCTCGCTGTTTTCGTGGGCGTTCGGCCTGGTTGTCACCGAGTTGCCCCTGCAGACACTGGTCAGCCAGCTCGGCGGGCTGGCGTTGACAGCCCGCCGACTGACCCGACCAGTGCGGACGGTCGCATGGCTGGTAGCGGGCATCTCGGCGCTGGGCTTGCTGAACTTCAGTCGCGCGGGCCACCAGGCCAATGTCCCGCTGGCTGCGGCTTTGGACAGCGGCCTGGGAACCTCTCGCCACACCGACTCCGCGGGTCTGTGGCGCCGGCCAGCCGGGCCTGCCACCGCAAAGGCGCCGGGACCGCTCCGGATGTTGCGGATCTACCGCGACTACGCCCACGACTCGAACATCAGCTACGGCGAATACGGCAGCGCCAACCACCTGGACATCTGGCGACGTCCCGATCTCGATCCGACCGGAAAGGCGCCGGTGCTCTTCCAGACCCCCGGCGGTGCCTGGACGACGGGAAACAAACGCGGACAGGCCCATCCGTTGATGAGCCACCTCGCGGAGCTGGGCTGGATCTGCGTGGCGATCAACTACCGGCACAGCCCGCGCAACACCTGGCCCGATCACATCATCGACGTCAAGCGCGCCCTCGCGTGGGTCAAGGCGCACATCACCGAGTACGGCGGCGACCCCGACTTCATCGCCATTACCGGTGGTTCGGCCGGCGGCCATCTGTCGTCGCTGGCGGCGCTGACGCCGAACGATCCACAGTTCCAGCCAGGATTCGAAGATGCCGACACCCGGGTACAGGCGGCCGTGCCGTTCTACGGCGTCTATGACTTCACCCGTTTCGAGGACGCGATGCATCCGATGATGCTGCCGCTGCTCGAGCGACTGGTTGTCAAACAACCGCACTTGACGAACCTGCAGTCATTTATCGCCGCGTCACCAGTGAACCACGTATCCACCGACGCTCCCCCCTTCTTCGTATTGCACGGACGCAACGACTCGCTGGTTCCCGTCGAGCAGGCGCGTGGCTTCGTCGCGCGGCTGCGGCAAGTCAGCAGGCAGCCCGTCGTGTACGCCGAACTGCCTTTTACCCAGCACGCTTTCGACATCTTCGGCTCGGCCCGCGCGGCGCACGCGGCAGTCGCCGTCGAGCAATTCCTGGCCGAGATCTACGCGACACAACACCAGAACGTGATACCTCAGCGGAACGCCTCGACGAATTGACGTGCCACCGTGATGATCTCGTCGACAGCTTCGATCATGTCAACGTGTTGATCCGCCGACAGCGAGTCGGGTCGACGCCTCATGCACGGCAGCGCAGACCCGGCCGAGATAGTCGAGGATGACCTCGCCCGCCTCGGGGGTGAGCTGCGCGGCGATCTCGTCGAGGCGCTCGTTAGCCTCGCGGTATAGGGCGGTGAGAGTATGTGTGGATACCCATGCGGCGCGCCAACGACGTCGGTGACTGCGCACCATAGCGGGCCAAGACGTCGAGGACGTCAAGATCGGAATCATTCAAGCCGGTCGCCGCCGCGACACGACGGGTGGCGATCGACAGCTCGATGCGCAATTGGCGCAACTCATTGCGCAGCGCATCAGCTAAATTGCTTTCGTCGGTGGTGTTTTCGTGAACCGGTGTCGGTGAGGCCGCCGACGTTGACAGTTGCCTTGGGTCACCCATCGGCCGAGCCCAACGGCAGGTTCCGGACGAACAGCGGCAGCGAGGTCAACCGGTGACGTTTGAGCAGCGCCCTGACGTAGCCGTAGAAACTCGGCCGCAGCAACTGCTGCATCATGAATGGGACGACGCCGCCAGGCGGGCGCGCATAGTTGACCAACACGTACGGTGCATCCTCGTGTCACTGCCCTACGGCAGCCAGACCGACCGGTGCCGCAACGTAATGGCGGCAGGGATGTGCAAACTCACCTGGAGAGGGCACACCTACCAGCTGGAGCGGCCCGAGATCATCTCCGGATCACAGGTCTTTCCGGCGTTGCCGGTTTGGCAGCGGATTCTGATGCAGGGCGGTGGAATCCACAACTTCGTGTGGCTACACAAGAAGGAGGTCAACACCGGAAATCAAACGGACACTCTTAGGTGAGGACCTAGTGTAAGTAACTAGGCTACCGGCGACTCTGGGTGCGCACATCAGATGAACTATCCCGCCGCGCGGCCAAACCTCGCGACCGCGCGACAGAAACTCGAAGGTGACCGTGACGACAATCGACATCACTCGTGGAAAACACATGCTGCTCACCACGTTCCGCAAGAGCGGCGCCGGAGTAGCCACACCTGTTTGGACGGTCCCGGTCAGTGATGGCCGAGTCGGCATGTGGACCGGCGCGGGCACCGGTAAATACAAGCGTCTGCGCAACAACCCACACGTCACGATCCAGACCTGCACAGCCAGGGGGAAGACGAAGCCAGGCGCCGCGATCCTCGACGGCACCGCAGAGATCGTCCAAGCCGGTGCGCTCTTCGACGAGGTCCAAGCCAGCATCCGTGCGAAGTACGGGCGGCTCATTCCCATCGTCAGGCGCATCAGTCGGCTGCAAGGCCGTCTCAAGCGCGGCCAGTCATTTGGAGACACCGTTGTCCTCATCAGGATCGCCGGAAGCGGTGAATAGTCGGCCCACCGCATCCCCCGTCGGGCTAGCCAGTCCGCGTCCCGAGGCGGGACCCGAACACGTCCTAAGTGCTATACGGGCGGTGGGACCTGTCTTGCTCTCCGAAAGGCCGGTGGGGCCGGCGCCCCGCACGTCACTGGTGTGCGCGCCTGTGGTGGCGGTGCCGCGCGTCCACCAGGGCACACTTACCGCTACCGTCAGGATGGACGTAGCAGAAAGAACGACACGGCCGCGGAGTGGGGTAATAACGGCGGGACGGCATTGCGGCGGTCGGACCATCCACGCGCCGTTGCTGCAGCGGACCAGATCACCGACGGCGGTCATAGGAGCAATAGCGCGTGCGATGAGGCCAATCGGCCCTTCGTCAGGCGCAAGGAACGAAAAAGACTCTGTGATGACGCAGCAGGAATATTCGCCGATAGGCGGGTACGGGAAAGCAGGAGTGCTGATGACCCAGACCGGCAATGGATGGGTTTCGTGATCGAAGGAGCAGGGAAATGACCCAAGGCGATCCAACGGTGGTTCGGCACCAAAGCGGAGTACCGGTGTCCACGCTGCCACAGGCTTTTCAAGAGACCGCGGCTTTGCTGCCGGACTCGGTGGCTATACGGATGGTCGGCAACCAAGTGGTCATCACTTGGCGCCAGTACGCCGATCGGGTGCAGACGATCGCCAGCGGGCTGGCGGCGCTTGGTGTTGAACGCGGCCACACGGTTGGTCTCATGCTGCGCAACCGTCCGGAGTTCCACTTGGCGGACGCCGCCGTCATGCATCTCGGCGCGATCCCGTTCTCGATCTACAACACCTCGGCGCCGGACCAGATCCGGTACTTGTTCACCAATGCTGAGAACAAGATCGTATTCACCGAAAAAGACTTTCTGCCCGCTGTCAAGGCGGCCGGGGCCGACCTCGCTCACGTGATCGTCGTCGACGCCAACATCGATGGCTGCCTAACCCTCGAAGACCTCGAATCTTTCGGAACCAATGCCGATTTCGATTTTGATTCGGCGTGGCGGGCGGTACGGCCCGACGACGTCGCGACCCTCATCTACACCTCGGGAACCACCGGCCCGCCCAAGGGCGTCGAGCTTACCCACGCCAACGTGATGGCCGAGTTCTTGGCAATCGTCGACCTCGTTGGCATGCAGCCGACCGATCGGATCACCTCATATCTGCCGCATGCGCACATCGCCGACCGGGTCACCGGGCACTACGCCAACATGGTCCTGGGGGTGCAGGTGACCGATGTCGCTGACCCCAGGGCGATCGCGGACGCGCTGCCGGATGCTCGCCCCACGGTGTGGCTAGGGGTGCCCCGAGTGTGGCACAAGATCAAAGCCGGAATCGAAACGAAGCTCGGCACGGAGGCGACCGGAATCAGGCGGCGGTTGGCGCTGTGGGCCATCGACACCGGTGCCTGCGCCGCCCGCGAGACATTGGCCGGCAAGTCCCTGACCACGTCACTTGCCATCCGCCGTAAGATCGCCGACCGCCTCGTGCTGGCTAAGGTGCGCGACGCCCTCGGCCTGGACCAGTTGCGATGGGGAGTAACCGCCGCCGCACCCATCCCGGTCGAAACGCTCGTATTCTTCTGCGGTCTGGGCATTCCCGTCTACGAAGTGTGGGGGTTGTCGGAGAACGCCGGCGGCGCGACCTCCAACCGACCCGGCGCGAACAAGGTCGGTTCGGTCGGGAAGGCGCTGCGCGGCGTCGAGATCTCGGTGGCCAGCGACGGCGAACTGCTGATCCGCGGACCGATCGTGATGCGAGGCTACCGACATCAGCCGCAGATGACCGCCGAAGCGATCGACGCCGACGACTGGTTGCATACCGGTGACATCGGCACCATCGACTCAGAGGGTTTCGTCACGATCGTCGACCGCAAGAAGGATTTGCTCGTAAACGAAGCCGGAAAGAATCTCTCCCCCAACAACATCGAGATGGCGATCCAGGCCGCGTCCCCGTTGATCGATCAGGTGGTGGCGTTCGGTGATGCCAGGCCGTATGTGACGGCGCTCATCGTCCTCGAGCGTGATGCCGCCGCCGCGCAGGCCGCCGCGCTCGGCATGGCCGACCCGTCGGCGGCCGCTTTCGCGCAACGTCGCGAGGCGATGGAAATGCTTGCCGCCGCTGTCCTCGAGGGAAACTCCAAACTTTCCCGCGTCGAGCAGATCAAGCGGTTCCTCGTCGTCGGCACCCCGTGGGAGCCAGGCGGAGACGAGCTCACCCCAACGATGAAACTCAAACGCAGACCTATCGCTGAGAAATATTCCGCGGAGATCGACAAGCTATACGCCGCGGTGCCCGGACCGGACGTCATCAACGTGTCTAACCCTGACTGAATGAATTCCGCTACTTACCTGCGAAGGGCCGCGGCGGGCGCCACCAAGCGTCTGGTCGATGCCTATCGGCGCACGGGTGCTGATGTACCTTTTGGCGATCCATTGCCTTCACATGGGTGCGAAATGGAGGGCTGGTTCTGGCGCCTGACCGATTCCGCCTCGGGTCGGGTCGTCGTCGCGCTGTGTAGCGTCAACAAGAACCGGGATAGAGACTGGGCCACGGTCGCGGTCGCGTTGCATCCCGGCGGCATTGTGCGGTCCGCGGCCTTGGACGGTGCCCAAGCCGAGCTGTCCCGCTTCGCAGTCCGCGCGGGGACCGATTCGACGGGCCGTTTGGCCGCGTGCCTCGATGGGCTCCGAATCGACCTCGATGACATCCACCTTGAACTGCGATTCGCCGACCCGTTCGTATGGCCCAAGGCCCTGGCCGGCGGCGGGCTCTTTTCTGCGATCCCCTTCCTCAACCAATACTGGCATCCCTACCGCCTTGGTGGAAAAGCAAGCGGTACCGTCGAATTCAGCGGCGGGGCCTGGTCGTTCGATGGCGCCACGCTGTACGCGGAACGGAACTGGGGCGCGGGCTTTCCTGAGCGCTGGTGGTGGGGTCAGGCACACGATTTCAGCGGGGCTGACGTCTCGGTCGCGTTCTCGGGTGGCCTCCTTCAGCTCGGCCCGATCCGCCGCGATGTCGCCGGAGTGGTAGTGCGGCTCGGTGACCGTGTGATCCGCATAACGCCGCCGGCGCTGGTGCGGTCGCAGGTCAGCGAGGGCCGCTGGACCGTGCGAGCCCGCGCACTGCGCTACCAGGTCGAGCTGGACGGAGACGGCGCTGGCCTGAATCCGCACGTCTTGCCGGTACCACTGCCCGCAGAGCGGCGCAATGTCGACACCGACTTCGAGCATCTCGCCGGCCGACTTGATTGCGTCGTCCGCAAGTTCGGTCGCGTGGTGTTCGAGGGCACCTGCGAGCTAGCGGGTCTGGAAGTTGGCAGCCGGCCGGGCGGCTAATGGGCGCACTTGCGCGACGAAGAACGTCGCGAGATCGAGCGGATGCGTGACATTCCGCCGCGGGAGCGGCTGGCACGGATGATGGCGTCGCTGGTCAGGGGCGCGACACTGGACGCTGGAGCGGGCGATGCGCGAATGGGCACGCTCCGATGAGACCGTCGCGGCCGCGGTGGCCTCGGCCGACCGCCGGCTGCTGCGGGCCGTGCGACAGGCGTTCTGCGACTACGGGTTTGACGCCGACGAGGCCGAACTGCGGGCCAACACGACCTTCGCCGCGGGCGTTGGGCTGCTGCACCTGTCCGGTCCGACGCCAAAGAAACAATCGCTGCTGCAGCGCGAGCGGTTTCTCGACTTCATGCTGCGGTCGTGAGCGGACCATACTAAAAGGTATGGCACGGTTTCGCGGATGACCGCCGTCGCAGCCGGTATCACCGACGCATTCGTAAAGCGCGTGGCGCAGCGCGCGCAGGAGGCCGAGGAGCTTCGGCGGCTGCCTGCTGCCACCGTCGCCGAACTCAGCGAGTCCGGATTCACCGACCTGCTGAAACCGGCGCGGTACGGCGGTCAACAAGCCGACTTCCACGCGATCTTCGACCCGGTGCGCCGGATGGCGCACGGCTGCGCGTCGACCGCCTGGACCGCAGCGTTCTACACCCTGCACAACTGGATGCTGGCGCTGTTCGACGAGCAGGCCCAAAACGAGGGGTTCACGGCCCGGCCGTTCCTCGCGTCAGCGCCCTTGGCACCCACCGGTCGTGGCGTTGCGGTCGACGGGGGTGTTCGGCTGAGCGGGCGCTGGTCATGGGCCACCGGCGTGATGGACGGCAACTGGGCCATCGTCGGCGCGCTCTGCGGCCCTGATGATGCGATCTACCCGGCGCTTGCCCTGCTGCCCGCCGACGACATCCGGATCGTCGATGTCTGGCAGACCGACGGCATGCGGGCCACCGGCTCCAACGACGTCGTCATCGAGGACGTCTTCGTTCCCACGCACCGGCTCGTCAAGGTCAGCGACATTTACGCCGGCACCGCGCCTGGGGCGCTCCTGCACGACGCGGCTGTCTACCGCTGGCCGATGGTGCCCGCACTCGCGCTTGTCGCCGCGATGCCGGCATTAGGCGCGGCTGAGCGTGTCGCCGACATCTTCACCGAGAGGCTCTGCGAGCGTGTCATCGCCTACGAGGGCACCAGGCAGAAAGACAAGCCGGCCGCTCAAGCCCGACTGGGCGAAGCCCGCGTCCGACTGCGCGCACTGCACGGGCTGCTCGCCGACACCACCGAGCGAATCGAAGAGATCCTCGCGGCCGGAGGCCGCGTCCCGCGCCCGGCCCGCGCCGACGCTCGCCTGGCAGCCGCGCACATCGTGCGGGAATCACGCGCCGTGATCGGCGGCCTGCTCGAGGCATCGGGCGCCAGCGCGCACTTCCTGAGCAGCCCGCTGCAACGGGCCAAACGCGACGTCGACGTACTCAGCGGGCACGTGGTGTTCGACTACGACGTCAGCCGAGAACTGGCCGGCGCCTTAGCAATCGGCGTGAAGGTCTCACCGATCGCTATGGTGTAGCCGATGCTCGTCGCCGCGTCGTCTGCTCACTCGGAGCTAGCCCCGCAGACTGGTTCGGCAGATGGATGACTACTTTATGTGGGCTGCGGTGAGGGACTGCTGGTGCAACGATTCGCCGCGGTTTCACGCTCAGGCCGACGCGGAGTAGCCTCTGAACCGCTTGAGGTAAGACAACAGTCGATACGCTGGCACGCGGCTCGGCCAGTCGTCAGCACGGAAGTAGGCGTCCGACCCACCATCGACGAAAACGACGCTCCCACACAAGAAGTCCGCCGCATCCGAAAGCATGAACAGCACCCAGTCGGCCAGCTGCCCAGCGTCGCCGAACCCGCCGATCGGGACAGGGAAGGAACGAATGCGCTTCGCCTCCTTCGGCGTCGATAGCCCCTCCTCCAGAAGAGGTGTCATAATCGCCCCCGGAGCAAGAGCATTCAGGCGTATGCCTGCGCCCGCCCACTCGGTCCTGACCGCCTCACGTCGAACCCAACGGCTCACCGCGACCTTGGATGCGGCGTAGACGAACACCGAAGCATTCTTGCCGAAAAATCTCACGGAGCGAACCGCCTTCTTGGCGTCATGCGCAAGGAACGCCCGCACGGTGCGCGCGGGCACCATGGGCGTTGTCGTGGTGGAGTTGCTGGAGAAGACAACGACCTTCGCGCGGTCAGCGGCGGCCAGTGCCGGGCGCCACGCATCAAGCAGCTCAACGACGCCGAAGTAGTTCACCTGGGCGATCAGGCGGGCACGGTCAGCGGCCCGACTTGGGCCCAGCCCGGCTGCCAGCACGGCGCCGTCCAATCTGGACCCCGACGCCGCCAAAACGCCGGCGGCGGCCGCCCGGCGTCCCTCGCCGGTCGACAAATCGGCGACGATGTCTGCCTGCTTGATGTCCACTCCGATCACGGTGTGGCCGGCGTCGCGCAGCTTCTGCGCGACCTGGTGCCCCATGCCTGAGGCCGATCCGGTGACCGCGTAGGTACCCATGAGCGCATCTCCTTCCTCGCGCGGCGCCGAACGCGACGTGCGCCCCCTTCAAAACAGTTGCAGGACTTCAGGAGGACCCTGACTTGGCGAGGGCGAGCCCTAGCGCCGATGCCGGCGATCCGCCAATCGGGCAGGTGCGCCGGCTTGCTGAGCTGCGTAGTGATGGCCAGCAGGTTGTCCAAGAACCTGGCCATCACTATCGCGGCTGCAGCCAAGCGCAAGCCCGGCCGTCACCCCGATTTACGTGGTGACGCAGCACTTACTTTTTGAAGATGCCCGTAACCTTCTCGCCGGCCTCTTTAACCTTCTCGCCGGCCTCCTCAACTATCTCGCCAACCTTCTCGCCGGCCTCCTCAACTATCTCGCCAACCTTCTCGCCGGCCTCCTTGACCTTCTCGCCGGCCTCCTTAAGCTTCTCGCCGGCCTCCTCCTTGACCTTCTCGCCGGCCTCCTTGAGCTTCTCGCCGGCTTCCTTGAGCTTCTCGCCGGCGTCTTTGAGGTTGGCCTTCACCTGGCCGCGCTTGCCCTCTGCTTCAGTACTCTTGTCGCCTGTGAACTTGCCGACCGCTTCCTTGGCCATGCCGCCAAGCTCTTGCCTCTTGTTCTTCGCCTTATCCGCACCGCTCACAATGTCTGCTCCTACTTTGCGTGAATCGACCCGGTGGCCGAAACCTCAGCCCGAGGTTAACGCGCGAGCCGGGAGCGCATCAGGGCCAAAAGACCCTGTCGCGTGATCACGTCACGGCGAGAACGTGGACCCCGGAAGATCCCGACTTCCCTTACGTGGCAGGTGGTTAACGGAATAAAGACGTAGTCACCTCGATATCGTGATCGGGAGCCCGCTCACCCGCGCTCGCCCACGCCACCGACCTCGCCTGCGCGCGAGCAGACGCCATGGCGGCCAAGGCTTTCGGCGCATCCGCAGCCAGGGCCGTAATCAACCGCGACACCGTCGGATCCGACGCCACAACACCGAACATCCCCGGTTCGGCACGCACCACCGCGACATCGGCCAGGCAATCCCCACCCAGCGCCAGGGTAGGGTACGGCGCCGCCGTGTTAGCTAGCGTGCCGCGCGACGCGTAATGCAACACGCCGAAGAGCGTCGGGCGTCGATGTCGGACCGGGCAAAATTCAGACCATGAATGTGACTGCCGCCCAAATAGATACCGGCCGCATTCGGTTGCTAATTTCATCGTCCTACTTAGCGACGAGCACAACCGCCCGCCGTGTACGGAATGTATCAACCGATTGCCGACCGTGGCTGCGTCATTAGCTTGTCACGCGCGCGAATGCCAGCTCGAATGCGCTCTTGCTGCCTCGAGGACCGATCCCCTAGCTTGAGTTTCGTGACCGACGCACGAACGTTCGACGGCCCTGTGGGCCTCGTCGGCGCGGGCTACATCGGCCATCTGTTCGCACAGCACTTCGCTCTTGCCGGCTGCTTCGGAAAGCGAACGTCCGGGATGACCCCGCCGTCGTCAAATCCAGCATTGCGGGCGAACGATGCCAGATCGACGCCTGGGTAATCCATGGGACGTCGGTGTTGGCAGCCTGCTCAAAGCCGAGCACGGTGCGGTAGAACTCAGTCGCGAATGAAGTCGGTCAATGTTCCGATCCAAGGACATCCTCGTCTGGACTGAACTTAGTTGACGGGCAACGAGCCTCAAGGATCAGCCGACACAACTGTTAACAATCAGCCGAAACAGCGTCAAAGCATCAGCCGAGCTGGGCACTGGGACTCCCCTCCGGGTGAGGCCTGTCAGTGGTTCGGGCCGGGTATCAACGGCGGCAGCGTCGCTGTGGCGATCGTCTACCCGGGCCAGAAGTAATCAGGTAACGACCGCGGTCGACGAAAACAATTGCAGCGACGCTACACAACGGAGAAAGCTGCTCTGACGTGGGGCTGACGTGGGGCGGGCGGGGCTCGAACCCGCGACCAACGGATTATGAGTCCTTACTGTCGCCGCCAGCGCGACAATCGCACCTCACCACGAGCCGAGTGTGTGCGATCAACCCTGCGCAACGATCGTGCGCAATCACGTCACCGCTCCGACCGCGGTCTCCAGATCAACCAGCACGCGCTCGGTCAGCGGTATGAGCGACTCGATGTCGGGCATCACGTTGCGGCCGGAAACATAGCCGAACGTCACCCGGTCGGCATAGGAGCACATCGTCACATTCAGCGCCTGCCCGCCGATGGCCGTCGACACCGGATAGATCTCATCCAGATGCGCGCCGTTCCAATACAAGTCGGCCGGCGGCCCGGGAACGTTGGAGATCGACACGTTGTAGCCGCGGCGCAGCCGCGGCGCGAACGGCACCATCGGCAACAGGACCGTGGGCCCGATACTCGGCGCGAGCAACAGCGTTGTCGCGTTCGACCCGCGGCTGGCCACCTGGTGCTTCGCCCACGTCATCGCCCGGTGGATGTGGGCCAGTCGCTCGGCCGGGTCGGCCGAGTCGGTGCCCAACGGGCACAACTCCAGACCGAACAAGTTCCCGTGCTGGTCCTCGTCGCCGGCGTGCTCGCGGCTGCGCACCGTTACCGGGCAGATGGCCACCAGCGACTTGTGGGGCAGCTCGTCGTGCGCGGTGAGCCACTCCCGCAACACCCCCGCCACCACGGCGGTCACCACATCGTTGCCGGTCACCCCGGCCGCGTTCTGCACGGCTCGGATGCGCGACTTCGGCCAGCTGGCCCCCGCGAAGGCGTGCTCGCGGCCGAGCCGGCCGTTGAACCTGGTGTAGGGGGCGCCGAACGGCAGCACGGTATTTCGCGCCGCGAGGCTGGCGACCACTGTCGATATTTCGCCGAGGGCGAGTTGGCGGACAAAACCCAGACCCGACGTGGCGACGTTCACCGCCGAGCGCACCAGCGAGAACGGGTTGGGGATCAGTCCGCGTGAGGCAGCGGCACGCTCGGCTGGTTGCCCCGGCGCGATGGTGTACAGCGGCGGCATCGACCGGCGATCGGGGTCGGTGGTCATCGCACCGGCGATCATCTTGAGTCCGGCGACGCCGTCGACCACGGTGTGGTGCACCTTGATGTACAACGCGAATCGAGCGTCCTCGAGACCGTCGATCAGATACGCAATCCACATCGGTCGCGACCGGTCGAGCCGTTCGCTGTGCAGCTCGCTGATCAGCTTCCCCAGCGCTTCGCGATCGGCGCCCGCAGGCAGCGTGCGGCGCTGGATGTGGTCGCGCATGTCGATGTTGTCGTCGCTGCGCCACACCCAGACGCCTGCGGTGTCGACGCCGACGTGCGGGTGCCGGCGAAATCGCGGATCAAGCTCAGCGGTGCTTGTCAGCGCATCGCGGTACAGCTCGTCGACATACCCCGGGCCCGCGTCGGCGGGAGGCGACAGGATCAGCAGCGCGGCGACGTGCATCGGGTCGGACAGCAGCTCCGCCGCCATCATCGCCACGTCCAACGGCTCCAGCAGGTCCATCGGCTCAGGCCCCGACCTCTCCAACGAGATTGGGACCACCGTAGCGCTGTCGCGCCACAGCCCGCGCCGAAATGGCGGCCGCGGGCCGATATGAACCGTTCCCGGTTTTATGCCTGTGATCTATGATGTGATAGAGCTGTGTTTTAATATGGTATGAGCCTGTGTTTTGGGTTGATGTCTATTGTGGAGTAGGTGGCTGACATGACGGTGACATCCGCACGGCCCGATCTGATCGCGTACCGGGAAGCAGTGACCATGTCGACCCCCGAGCTGGTAACCGCGTTGCGAGAACTCCTGGGGGCGAAACTCGTTGCCTACCTGGGCAAAGTCAAGGAAACCCGCGCTGTGCGCCAGTGGGCAGAGGGCAGCCGCGAGATCGCCAACGCTGCTGATGTGGAACGGCTTCGGTTGGCCTACCGTGCGGCGCGGATGATCACCGACCGGGATCGCAAGGAAGTCGCCCAAGCGTGGTTCCAGGGTCTCAACCCAATCCTCGAGGACCGATCGCCCGCGCGGGTGTTGCGGGACGGCGACTTGGAAACGGACGGTGCCTCGGTTCTTGCCGCGGCGCGCCAGTTCTCCGCCGTCGGCTGAATGCCAGCCGAACCGATTCGAATCGAGACCGTCTTTGGGCCCCGAATGCCTTCTCATCACCCCTCACGCTCCCGGCGTGGCTGCGGGATGTGCAAGCCGCACAAGCGCCGCGGCGCCGGCCGTGCTACCAAAGCGCCGGTGGCCGTGCTACGCAAGATTGGCAAACAGCGACGGGTGCGCCACGGCGACTTCGGCCGTTGATCCAACCGCGGGGTCGCACGGGCGACCACTAGATCGTCCGCGGAACAGGCCTGATACGCCAGGCGGCCCGCAGCGGACGACGGGATCGCGCATGACCGAATATTGCGGCGGATTCGAGACCACCTTGGCCTAGCATGATTTCTGCGGTCCGACGGACTTCCTCGGTCACCTGTAGCCGGCTCGGATATGTCCCCACCCGCACGACTGTGTTCGTGCTGCCTTGGGGAACTCGACGTGACACTCATCCGGACGACCGCGAATCGTCTTATTGGTATGACGCCTGAGTCATTGGTTGAGCAGATGCTGGAGCAGATGCTGTACCGAACTGGCCGGCGTGCGGCGCCGGCCGAGCAGTCCTCTTGGAAGCGCAGCCTCCCAGTCTTGGCCGCGGACCTTGCCGATGCCGGCCTCGGCGATGTCGAGATGCTGGTCGAATATCACCTTCCGCTCACATCTCAGCGTGCCGACGTTGTCCTCGCCGGCACCCACCCCCGAACCGGAGAGGCGTCATACGTCATCGTCGAGTTGAAGCAGTGGTCAGCCGCCTACACCTTCGAAGGTGACCCGGAGATCGTCGAAGTTCCGGGTGTCCCAGGGGGACCGCGGTCGCATCCCGTGATTCAGGTGCGAGGCTACTGCGAGTACCTCCTCGACTTCGCCCGAGTGATAGCAGACCGTCCTGATTCGGTGGCAGGAATGGCCTACCTGCACAACGCATCCGATCCCGCTCTCGTCAAGGAACTACTCGCCGTTCCGGTCTCAACGACGGGCCGACTCTTCACTGCCGCCGACAAGGGAGCCATGTTCGACTTCCTTCGGTCGAGGCTTGCTCCGGTCCCCGGACGGCAGGCGGCTGATTTGTTGATCAACTCTCCCGTGGCACCGTCGAAACAGCTGCTGAAGCTTGCGGCTGCGGAGATCCGCGACCGCTCGCAGTTCCGGTTGATCGGAAACCAGCAGCTGGCGGTGGACTTGGTTATGCATGCAGTGGAGCACGCGCGTGCCGGGAACGCCAAGCGGGTGATCGCGGTGACCGGTGGGCCCGGCAGTGGCAAGAGCGTCATCGCGCTGTCTCTCGTCGGCGAGCTGGACGGCGGGGTCGCACCGTCATCCATGCGACGGGGTCACGCTCGTTCACTCAGACGCTCAGGAAAGTCGCGGCTGTCAGAGCACCGAAGGTCCGGGCGTTGTTTAAATATTTCAACCAGTTCATGACGGCCGATCCCAACGGCTTGGACGTTCTGATCATGGATGAGGCGCATCGCATCCGGCAAACCTCGGTCGACCGGTATACCCGCGCGGAGTTACGGACCGATCGCCTGCAGATCGACGAACTCATTGCCGCTGCCCGGGTTCCGGTCTTTCTGCTCGATGAGCACCAGGTGGTACGTCCCGGTGAAATGGGAACCCTTGAGCAGATCGAGCACCACGCTCAGGACCTCGGACTCGACTTTCAGCACATTGCGCTCGGCGAGCAGTTTCGGTGCGGCGGGAGCGAGGAATACGTGCACTGGGTGGTCCGACTGCTGGGACTCGACGGTGATCATCCACCAACGGTGTGGTCCGGTGATCCGCAGTTCCATGTCAGCCTCGCTGAGACGCCTGAGGAGATGGAACGCTATCTGGTAACCCAGATGCAGAAGGGATACACCGCGCGTATCACCGCCGGGTATTGCTGTCCGTGGAGCCATGCACGCAAGGACGGAACCCTCGTCCGTGACGTTCAAATTGGGGCGGGTGTGGTCGCGTCCGTGGAACAGCAAGAAGCGACAGGCGAATCGGAGACGCACCACCCAGTGCGCTGTGGGCCACCGACGACGGCGGATTCGAACAGGTGGGCTGTATCTACACCGCACAGGGGTTCGAGTACGACTGGAACGGCGTGATCCTCGGACCGGACCTCGTGTGGCGCGACGGGCGGTTCATGACAGTCCGCGATTCCAACCGGGATCCCGATTTTCGCAATCCGAAGACTTTGCCCGACAAGAGGTTCAACCTCCTTGTGCGTTATGTCTACAAGGTCCTGCTGACTCGCGGGATGATCGGCACGGTCATCTACTCCACCGACCGCGAGACACGCGCGGCGCTACGCTCGCTTGTCGATTTTCGTCGAGGTAGGGGAAGCCGTTCTATGGATGTCCAACCGCAAGATGTGAAGACCTTCATAGCAGATGACCAGGCGAGCGCCGGGCGACTGAGAGGTACAAAGTTGCTCCCATGGTCAGCTCTCCGAGAGTCAGGATCGCCAGTGTCTGCGCTGTGTGCGGGCCTTCTTCAGGGGTGTGACGGTCCCGGGGCCTCATGGCCGCTGGCGGATTGGAGTTGGGCGCTTAGTTTCGGCGATCACTGTGACGGCGCCGCCACGATGTCGTTGGCGAATACGTCCAGATATGTCCAGCACGCTCGAACGAGCGGCCAAAAGGTGTCGGGAGGTATGACTGGGGTGTTAATACCGGACGAGCTCGAGTCTCTTTAGATTTCACACACGCCACCAAGACGATGTGAACATCTTGCCGTGGGTTCGGTGCTGCTCATGCCACGGCCACCGATGACGCTTGGTACACCTCTGTCGGCATCGGCTGGCGCAGCCGCCAGGTGATCGCCATCGGCCGGTCCCCTTCGTGCGAGACGTAGTCAGCCGGACCCAGAAACACATATGGCGAAGTGCCAAGCGCGTTGGTCTTTGCTTGCCGCACGAAAAGCAGGATGTGAGAACCCCGTTCCCGATGATGGATGTATCGCTGCCCAGTCGGTGAGGGCGACGACGTGGTGGACTGCGATTCCCAGTGAAACAAGGCCGGGCTGAGCGCGAAGTCGCGATACATCGTGGTCGGCGAATAGTCGCTGTCGGACTTCTTCAACGTGATCAAGAAGGCATCGGCGTTGGCTGATTCACACCACGCCACTCCCTCTCGCATGGTGCTGGGCGTCCGACGCAACGACGCAAAGCCCAGCGCCGCAAGGATTTCCTCTCGGGAATAACTTGCATGGACCTCGAGCGGTACCTGGGCGAGCTCGGGGACGAGGCTTCCCAACTCGTAGGTGCTACGGCGGGCAGTGTCGAATGCGATGTCGATCACTTCGCGCAGCTCGTCGACGACCGCTTCGCCTTGGAGCGCATCGAGTCCTGCTGCAGCACTGTCGAATCCGCCGCCATTCGGGTTCAACGAGTAGAACAGCATCTCGGCAAGTCGCCGCTCGATAGGGCTGTCCATGTCAACGCTGCCGTCGAGGATCGACCGGTAGGCCGTCCACCGTCGACGGTCGTCGACGTGCGCGACAGCGCGCACGCGCTTGACGAATTCTGCCTCGCGCGGCCCGATGTCCGAATCGAGCTTGCCCGCATCGCGGCACAGCGACGTCCACGACCGATTGTTCTTGAGGACGTCTTCGAGACCGCGCCCAGAAGCGTCGAGATAGGACGCCAGCCGATTGATCTGGATGTGCGCGAACTTCGGACACCAGGGCGGCCCATCTCGGAGCGACCTGCTGTCGGATGTTTCTCTAGTACGAGATCCTGCGCGACTGAGTCGAGAATGATCTGACTGCCCGACGGCAGGAACGGGAACCCTTCCTCGACCTGTCGCTGCAGTGCCTTCCGCCGAGTCCTAGTCATCGCTCGAAAACGTTGATCGAATCGGAACTCACGGCGTTGGTGCCCGACAAAATCCAGCGCGGTCAGTACGGTCTTACCTCTGGTAAGCCGCAGGCCCCGACCCAGCTGCTGCAGGAAGACGGTCGCGCTCTCCGTGGGGCGCAGGAATAGGACGGTGTCGACCTCGGGAATGTCGAGGCCTTCGTTGAAGAGGTCGACCGCGAAGAGGATGTTGATGTCGCGGTTGCGCAGCGCAGTAAGTGCGTCGCGGCGGTCTGCCGCTGAAGTCTCGGCGGATACCGCGCGGGCAGGAATACCAGCTTCAACAAATCGCTGGGCCATATAGCGCGCGTGCTCAACGCTGACGCAGAAACCTAACGCGCGCATGGCCGCAACGTCGGCCACCTTGTCGCCGAGTTCCTTCAGCACTATGCGGGTGCGAGCATCGTTCCCGGTGTACACACCACTTAGAGCTGCCAAATCGTAGCCGCCACGGCGCCACTGAACAGACTCAAGATCTGTTCCGTCGTGGATGCCAAAATAATGAAACGGGCACAGCAGATTCTGCTCCAGTGCTTCCCACAACCGTAGCTCTGCGGCAACCCGGCCACCGAAAAAGTCGCGGACGTCGACGCCGTCGGCGCGCTCGGGGGTAGCGGTAAGTCCCAACAGTTCGATTGGACGCACGTGGTCAAGCAACCGCCGATATGACGCGGCTTCGGCGTGGTGGAATTCGTCGACCACCACAACGTCAAAGTGATCCGGCGTAATGCCGGAAAGCCTTGCTTGCGAGAGAGATTGAATGCTGGCGAACACGTGGCGCCAGTTCGCCGGTTCCTGTCCGTCGACGAGCAGCTCACCGAATGTGGGATCAGTGAGGACTTCTTGATACATGCGCCGCGCTTGCAGCAGAATCTCCTTGCGGTGGGCCACGAACAGCAGTGTGAGGTCATGACCGTGGGTGTCGCGGATGAGTCGGCGATAGTCCAAGGCTGCGATGACGGTCTTCCCGGTTCCGGTCGCCGCGACGATCAGGTTGCGATGGCGGTCGTGAATCGTGCGCTCTGCGTCAAGTTCTTCGAGTATCTCGGCTTGGAACGGCTTGGGGTGAACCTCGAGGCCAGACAAGGTGACGGTGATCCCATCACGCGCTCGATTTCCCGATGCGGTCTCGAGTGCCGCTCGCAAGCGGTCGCCGTCCTCCGATGGCCTGTACAACTCGAACTCCCTGTTCTCCCAATAGGAGTCGAAGGTGGCCCGAAACTTCTCCAGGAGGTGCGGTGTTGATATCGCGGAGAGGCGGACGTTCCATTCCAACCCATCCACAAGCGCCGCATGGGACAGATTGCTGGACCCGACATAGGCGGTATGGAAACCAGTATTGCGCCGCAGCAGCCAGGCTTTAGCGTGCAGGCGGGTGCGGTCGGTTTCATAGTTGATGCGGACATCGGCCCCGAACTCGTTGACTAAAGCATCAAGAGCGCGAGCGTCCGTGGCGCCGAGGTAGGTCGTTGTAATGACACGGAGCGGGATGCCGCGCCGACGCAGTTCGTTGAGCTGATCCTCGAGTAGGCGGAGGCCCTGCCATTTGACGAAAGCACACAGCAGGTCGACATGATCGGCGCTCGCGAGCTCGGTGCGAAGCTCGGCGGCCAGTGTGGGTTCGTTGCGCGCGTTTGTCATCAGCGCGGCGTCGGAGAACGGAGTGGCGGGTCGTGGGAGACGAGGCTTAGCAAGGCCGCCCGCGCTCGCCACCTCGTCGAGCCGGGTGATCTTGCCTGGTTCGACCTGGTGCAGCGCCTCGCCGACAGCGTGAGCGTCGGGCAGCACCTCCAGGATCCGCCGAACGAGTTCTACGCGGCCCTCAGCGGCGCCGGCGCCACGCATGGCGCGTTCGATGATCGGCGCAAGATGGCGCGCGATCGTCAGCGCCTGCTCGGCCTCGTCAACAGTGCCGTACTCGGCCTGCAGGTCGTCCCGTTGCTCGAGCTGCTGATTGAGCTGATCCGTCAGCAGCGACTCGTATATCCCCCTATGCACGAAGCGGACGTTAGCGGATCGCAGCGACAATGCTGGGCGATAACCGTGATCATCCAGGCGGACGAGCAGCTCCTCTTCGTCGTGCCAGACGTTGAAGAAGCCGTTTTTAGACGCCGCCGTGGATGCGGACTACATCGAAGGCCGAGTTCACGACGATCGGCGCCACCTTCTCACCGCAATCGCCGGTGTCCTCTGTCAAGCCGCGAGGGGATGCCTGCATCGGATCGCGGAGTGGGTGTCGGCTTTCGGCGTGATGATGGAGTGGTGACGGAAGTTCAGGAGCCCATCATGCTGGGCGGATATGCGGCCAAGCAGTGCCCTGTGCGGGTGCAGAACGACTTCCTGCCGCTGGTGCAAACGTTGAAGTGGGTTCCCTCGCCGGAGGATCAGGCTCGCCTGGACGCGGGGATTGCCTTCGAGCGAATCGCGTTCGATAACCTTGTCGTAGTTCATCCCACCGCGGTTGTGGTGGACCCGCAGCTGGGCAAAGCCGACGCGATCGCGATGACAGTAGAGGCGATGAACGCGGATGCACCCCTCGTACACCACCCCCGACGGTGACCGGCTCGGCGCGTGGGTCGTAGACCAACGCAACCGCTTCGCGCGGGGCATGCTCGATCCCGATCGCTCAGCGCGGCTCGAGGAGTTGCCGGGCTGGACCTGGGGCCCACGAGCCGGGCGGTCCCATGCGAAAACCACGACACCGGGAGCCACATGAACAGCCATCCCGTCGCCGTCGCCCGCCAAGCATCCCAACGTGTGGATCGACACCAGCGCCTACATGCCGAGGTACTACTCGCAATCGTTTGTCCACTTCCTACGAACCTTCGGTAAGCACAAGTGCATCTGGGCAGCGACTTTCCCATCCTGACGTTCGCCGCCGCACTTGACGGACTGGGCGAGCTGGGGCTCTCCGACGACGTCCGGCGGCTGTTCCTGCACGACAATGTCGTCACCGCGTTGGCCCTGGGTAAGCCATGATGGATACACGACAATTCATCCGGCGCGGTGACGCGCCCTTTTGAGCGCCGAGGCTGTGATGGCGTGCTGCATCGTCTTCGCCAGATTGCTGTTGTGGCTGTACCGCGTCCTCGGCGTGCATCGGCGCGCCGATGCGCACCCGAAACGCCGGGCCATCGCGGCCAACCTTCCCGCGCGGGTGCTGACCGGTCTGGCCGCCGGTGAGGTGCTCGTGGTGTCGGCGCTGGTATGGGCGATATCTCGACTGGTTCCCACCAGCGCGACGACGGTGCGCCATGACGATATGGACATGGCCGGCCACGCGCGGCGCTCCTGCGGCGCCGACTGCGGGCAGCCGGGGTGGTACTGGGCGGCGGCCGGGCTGGTGGCCCTGACCGCGATCGGCGCATCGATCGGCTTGATGGAGAGCACGGCACACCGCCGCGCAATGCTCGTCCTGATCGGGGGAGCGGTTGCCGCGGCGGCCGTGAGTCCGCCCACGATGCGGGATGCGCAGCTGTCCCATTTCATCTTCATGGCGCAACTGGAGGCACTCGCCGTGATCGCGCCGGTGCTGATCATTCTGGGAATCCGTCCAGGCTGGCTCGACACCGCGGTCAGCGACGCCTTCAGCAGGATCGCTCCATCCGCGGCGGCGGCGTGTGCGGCGGCGGTGGTGGTGCTACACCTCCCGGCGGTGCACACGGCGATGGTGCAGTCGGCTGTCGCGCAGGCCATCGCCGTGCTCGCGATGGTCGGCACCGGGGGGCTGCTGTGGCTGAGTGTGTTGGGCGACGTGTCTGCCCATACGGTCCGGCGACGCGTCGTCTCCGTTTTCGTGTCACAGGAGGCGATGGCCGTCGTCGGACTGGTTCTGTTGCTCAGTCCCGTGGCGCTCTACCCGGTTCACACCTCGGCGGGATCCACGCTCACTGCGCTCATCGACCAGCGAGCCGCCGGCGCTGTGGCCATCGCGGTGGACCTGCTGGTCACGGTTCCCGTTCTTTTCCAGTTATGGGCGCAGGCCCGCGTCCCGCGTCCGCTACCTGTCCGCTGATCCTGTGAGGCTCGGATGACTAGTGATATCTCACCGCGCAGAACCACCGATTTTCCGCCGGCAGAAAGGGGGCCGCTCACCCGAGGACGGCTGCGGCGTACCGCGGCCGTCTACGCCGCAGTCATCGCGATCGGAGCGGTACTGCTGGCGGTGGGCTCGCCGCCGTGGCAGGTGTTCGGCGTGGGCCTGTGGTATCCGGGTGCCGGATTCCTCGTATTAGGTGGATGGCATTGGGTACTGACCATCGTGACCCTCGTCGTCTTCGGCTTCTCGCTGGTCGCGTGGTTCGCTGCTGGTGCGTGCACCTTCCCACCGTTGGTGTGGTTCGCCGCCGCCGCCATCGCGTCGATGATGACCGGCAGCCACATTTCGCAATACGGGGTAGTGGTCGCCATCGCGCTTGCCCTCGCCGCTATCGCTATCCAGTTGGTGCGCAAGACGATTGCCCGAGCGCGGGCTGCGCGCACCCGCGCCGAGCGAATCGCCTACCTTCCCACCGAGCAAATTGCGGTACGGGAACGTGCGGTGCCCGCACCCGCTAAGACGAACCGCGAACTTGACGCCGAAACGCTGGCCGGACTGCGGTACATCTTCGATCGTGCACTACAGGACGTGCACGACTTCTCCAACTTCGACAAGATCGACCAGTTCCAAACGGCGGCAATCCGCTACCAGATCAACCAGCTCGGGTATGCGCTGGCCCAGGTGTCGTTTCACTACACGCCGGCCTTCGGTGGGTACTCCCACGACGCGCAGAACCGGCTGGTCGAGAAATACCTCGAGCGCCTCGTGTGGGGCTATTGGCGGTGGGAAAACGCCTGGGGCCGAATGTCTTTGGATGCCGACCCGGCCAAAATCGACAACATCATGCTCACCGGCTATCTCGGGTTGCAGGTATTCAACCTTACGGCCGCCACCGGTGATCACCGCTGGAACCGCCAGGGAGCGTTGTCATTCCGGGTGAACGACCGCAAAGTCTACCGCCACGACGGGCATAGCCTGCTCGAGCAGCTGATGCGCAACTTCCGCACGCAGCATTTCACGTTGTGGCCGTGCGAACCGAACTGGATCTATCCGGTCTGTAATTGCCGCGGCGCCATGGCGGTGCGCTCCTACGACCGGCTCTTCGGCACCCGCAACTGGGACGAGATCACGCAGGCCTTCAAACTGCGGCTGGAAACCGAATTCACCAATCCCGACGGCAGTGTGGTGGCACTGCGCAGCCGCGGGACCGGGTTTGCGGTGCCGGTCCCGATGCCCGACGCCGTCGTTCCGCAACTGATCAACCCGCTGTATCCGGCCATGGCGGAGCGCTACTGGGCCATCGCGCGCCACGACAACTTCGAGGCAGGCGGGAACGGCTTGCGCGTCAAGCCACCCGCGATGGGCATCGACTACGGCAACTACCGTCCCAGCGTCGTATCCAACGTGGCGGCATTGGTCAACGGAGCCAAGGAAATGGGTGACGAGGAAGCCACCAAGGCGGCCGTTGACGAACTCAATCAGGCTCTCACACCGGTCTACGAGAACGGTGCCCTGTTCTTCAGAGGCGTGTCGAATCTGTGGAACACCTGGATCGCGCAGGATCGGACAGCGTTCAAGGATTGCTGGCGATCGCTTATCGTCGAACAACCGCCGGCGTGCATCACAGAAGGCCCGCAACTGGCACATGCCAACTACCCCGACGTTCTCGTCGCCACCGCCCGCAATGACGGCCACACACTTCGACTGGTGCTACGGCCCGGCGGGTCCTCACCTCGACAGGACCTCACACTGGCGCGACTCCGTCCGGGCATGCGGTATCGGGTGATTGATGGGCAACCCGAGCGGCAGATCGTGGCCGCCGCCGACGGAACGGCGGTGCTCAGCGTCGATCTACGAGACCGGCTCGAGGTCCTCGTTACCCCTGCGGACTGACCAGCCGGCACCGCTGTTGTCTGGATTAAGCGCCAGACACCGGGAAGTCGAGATCGTTCACGTGCAAACAGAGCTGCGGCGTTGCTGCTGCCCGCGGCGACCGCTCCATCCTTTGTAACCACCACCCCGATCCTGTGCGTCCGCTACCTCGACAACCTGGGCGTCGGTGGACGCGTTTCCATTCGGAAGGTTGCTGGTGTGGACGGCATCGTGGCCAGCATGGTTCAGGAAGAGGGTGAGCCGCACTGGCAGCTGTGCGTCAACCAGGAATTTCACGCGGTGCCGAGCGGAATGACTCGGTGCCCGCCTGCGGTCAACGCGCCGAACTCCAACGCGGCAAGAAGGTCCTCACGCTCAAGGTCGGGATAGTCCGCAAGCACGTCCTCGATCGTCATGCCGGAGGAAAGGAGCTCGAGCAGCGATTGGACCGGATAACGCATACCACGCACCACCGGTTGACCGTGACACACCGCCGGGTCCACAGTGATCCGCTCCAACCGCGACATGCGCTCAGAATACCTACGGCGGTCTCTCAAATCCTGGGTCGCGGCAGCGGATCGTCGAGCCACCTCACAGGGGCAACGCTCCTTCGGAACCCAGAGGCCGGAATACCCACGCCTATGCGGCCACCGTCGACCAGTTGACATTCGCCGGCAAAATCATCGAAACCGGCACCACCTCGTACCGGCTGGCCCGCGCGCGCCAGCGGCGCACCACCGGCTGACCAAGACAAGCAACAGAATCCCCCACGAGACCGGGATTGGTTACAGTCGCGGAAATGTTGGTCACCGACCTGCACCACTTTCTCGACCTACCTCCCGACACGCCAGGCCCGGCACGCCGACTGGCCGAGCACCTGAGCAGCATTGTTCGGGCGGCAACAGCAGGTGACGCCCAAATCGCCTGGGAAAGCGCGCTGCCGTGCCGACGCCGGCCGGCCAACCGCCGCTGCCCAGGTCGGCTGATCGTGCAACGGAGCGAGCCGGGCTCATCGATCCGGTGGCGATGCAGCGTCTGCGGCGACGAAGGCGTAATCAGCAACTGGGAAGAATCGCCCTTCGATCTGCGCCGCCGACGGCTAGCCCTCATCGGTGCCGTCCACGAGATCGCCATCCCCAACGAGGTGGCCCCCGCTTGCTCATTGCGGCCAGCCAGCCAGTAGCCGCCCCACCCGCTTATCAGCGTCGCGAATGCGGTTACGCCGGCTACCCATATCGTCGTTTCGTCCGCCATTGGCGGCTCAATCACCCCTGAGAACCACGCGCGCGTCCTTGATCAGCAGCATCAGATGCAGCGGGTCGGTCGGCGAGGGCTCGAAATCAAAGTGTGCGTAGAACTCGCGAGCATTGTCGTTGAGCGCATGAACCAGCAGAGCGCGAGCTCCGATAAGGTCAGCTGCCTCGACGGAGCGCACGATCGCATCCCGCAGAAGGTCCTTCCCGAGGCCAAGTCCCTGGTCCTTGCGGTCCACGGCCAATCTGGACAACAGAATCGCCGGCACTGGCTCAGGCATGTTGCGACGCACCTTGCCCGGCGCGTCGCGATGCCGGATTGAGGCGGCGGCTAGCGCGTAATACCCAACAACCCGGGCGCCGCGACAGGTGACATAACAACGCGACGCACCCTGCAGATGATTTGAGAGCGCCCTTGTTTGCAGATACCTGTCCAGACTCGGCTCACCGCTATCGAAGCTGGCGGTCTCGTCGTCCTGGCGGATCGGTCGCGGTCTGCTGTACCCGCTCACTCGGTGTCAAAAATTGGCGCTTGTGCCAACAGCTTTGCCAGTCGCGGCTTATGCGATACAGGACGGTCCAGCACTGCCAGGAACTCTGTCCACGCGGCATCGTCGAGCAAAAATAGCCGCCGGTCAGCGAGAACATCTCGCGCACGCGCCAGCGCCGCCGTCACGGTGAAGTTGGTGAGGTCGGTCCCCTCCGCCTCGGCAGCGCGGCGGATAAGTTCGTCCTGCTCGGAAGTCAGGCGAACCGCAATACGTGAATCCTTCGCCATAGCACCAGTGTGTGCCTAATAGGCGTACAGGTCAAGATCTGCGGCATGGCTTACGGGTTGAAGTGATGGAGATCGCACATTGTCGGCCCGCATCCATACCGTGAAACGCGGTGGGTCCGCCCGGAATCGGTGTGAAACCCATTTTCAGGGCGCATAAAACCCTGACAACGGGATCATTTCGCTCGACGGCCCACCACCGTATCGCCGTCCGACCGATAATGTGCAACGGCTGGAAGAGAACCTGGGCGTGCACAAGCAGTCCGTGATGGGTGGGACCAACGCGGGCGGAGAAACTTTCGTCACGGCAGACTCCCAAACCTCATCCCCACCACTTTCGCGTGTCGCGCGGCGTGGTTGGGCCAACTTGTCGTACCGGGTCGTTACGGTGCGGGCGTGCAGTCGCTGATGTATCCGTCGATCGACCTCGAGAGCGCGCTCGGGCTGCTTGGCGCCGATACCTATCGCCGTGGCGTGGCCTATGCGCGGGAGGGACGGGTGCTGCGTTGCCAGTGGGACCCGGACGTTTACAACCTTGCCGGCAATGTTCGCGGTAGCCAAGGCCGCACCTACACCACAACGGTGCAGCTTCTGCCGATAGACATCGATAGCTACAGTGTCGAAAGCGGGTTCTGCAGCTGCCCGGTGCACGTGAACTGCAAGCATGTCGCGGCAATCGTCATCGCCGCCGCGGGGGCGACAAAGATGCGCGCCCAACCTACGCCGCCCCCGCCAGCTCCAACGGCGTGGCGGCGGTCGCTGGATGCGCTGCTTCCCCCGGCCGCGACGAACGATCGCGTCGGGACACCACTGGCGATCGAGCTGAGCCTGTCGGTGAGCGGGCCGTCGCCGACTCTCGACGCGCGGCTCGTGCGGCCCGGAAAGCGCGGCGGCTGGGTGGCCGGCGATCTGAGCTGGGGCAAGCTGCACATGCTGCGCCACTGCGGTTATCCCGACGCTCAGCTTCGGCTGCTGCAAGAGCTCTATGCGACCTACCGAGCGTCGAGCTCGAATTCGACTGGGTACTACCGCTATTCGTACGGGGGTTATGCGTACGGGGACGCGAAGACAATCTCGCTGTTGCAGTTTGAATCCCCGCAGCTGTGGCCGCTGCTGGACGAAGCGCGCCGAGTCGGGGTGCAGCTGGTGCAGGCGCGGCCACCGCAGGATGTGCCGACGTACGCCACGGCGCAGTTGTGCCTGAACGTCACGGTCGACCAGACGGGCGATCTCATTGTCGAGCCCGTGCTTCGGGTCGACCGCGCCGCGGCACGGCCCGTGGCGTTCATTGGATCGTCAGGTCATGGCGTGGTGTATGCCGACGGCGGGTTGCGGCTCGCCCGATTGGACAAGCCGGCGCCTGAGGCGTTGCAGCACATGACACTCAGTGATGAGCCGCTGGTCATACCCGCGGACGAGGCGCCGCGGTTCGCCGCGGAGTACTACCCGAGGTTGCGCCACATCGCGGCCGTCACGTCATCGGACGAGTCGTTCACGCCACCCGCGATCGTCGGGCCGACACTGGTCCTGCGGGCCGACTACCAGGACGAGCATGAACTCGAGTTGACATGGGAATGGGCATACCGGTTAGGCGACAACGACTTTCGCGCACCGGTCGGCACATCGGAGTATGTCGCCTGCCGCGACCTGGAAGCCGAGAAGACACTCGCCTCGAGCATCGAAGCGCCGTTGGAGAAGTTGGGGCTCCGCGCCGCCGACGGCACGCTCATCACCGGGGCGCGACTGTCCGGCCTGGAGACGATGCGATTCGCCACCGAGGTGCAACCGCTGCTCGCCGAGCTTCCCGATGTCACGCTGGAGGTGATCGGCGACCCGGTGGACTACCGGGAGGCGGGCGGCTCCCTCGTCATCGCGGTGACGACGGACGCGGTGGCCGGCGAGACAGACTGGTTCGACCTGGGTGTCACGATCAGCATTGAAGGCAACCAGGTTCCGTTTGTCAGCGTGTTCACCGCGCTCGCGTCCGGGCAGTCGCACCTGCTGCTTCCCGACGGCGCCTACTTCGCGCTGGACAAGCCGGAGCTGGTGAAGCTGCGCCAGCTCATCGAAGAGGCCCGCGCACTCACCGATGCTGAGGAGGGGCCACCCCGGATCAGCCGATTCCAGGTCGGGTTGTTCGACGAACTGGCCGAGGTCGGAGTCGTGACGCGGCAGGCCGACGAGTGGCGGCGCCAAGTCGACGGGCTGCGCGCGCTGCAGGGTCTGGAACCGGCGGCGGTGCCAACCAGCCTGCGCGCTCAGCTAAGGCCGTATCAGGCCGATGGGTTCTCGTGGCTTGCGACCCTGCACACCCACGGGCTCGGTGGAATCCTCGCCGACGACATGGGCCTGGGCAAGACCGTCCAGTCGCTGGCGTTGATCTGCCAAGTCCGTCAACAGAATCCGGGCATGGCGCCATTCCTGGTCGTTGCGCCGGCCAGTGTGGTGGCGAACTGGGCCAGCGAGGCCGCACGGTTCGCGCCTGAGCTGTCGGTCGTGCCGATCTTTGACACGCTGCGCCGCGCCGGCGCCGACCTCGACGAGCTGGCAGCGGGCGCCCACATCGTGGTCACCTCGTACACGCTGTTTCGGCTGGACTTCGACGCCCACGCCGCCCGAACGTGGTCCGGGCTGATCCTGGACGAAGCCCAATTCGTGAAGAACCACCACGCCAAGACCTACCAGTGCGCACGCAGGCTGGCCGCACCGTTCAAGCTGGCGATCACCGGCACACCGATGGAGAACAATCTCATGGAGCTGTGGTCACTGCTGTCGATCACCGCCCCCGGGTTGTTCCCCAACCCGACGAAGTTCGCCGACTTCTTCGCCAAACCCATCGAAAAGACCGGCGACCCCGAGCTTTTGGCCCTGTTCCGCCGCCGCATCAAGCCGTTGGTCAAGCGCCGCACCAAGGAGCGCGTGGCCGCCGAGCTGCCGGCCAAACAAGAGCAGGTCCTCGATATCGAGCTGCCGCCGCGGCACCGCGCCCTCTACAACAAGCGACTGCAACGAGAGCGGCAAAAGGTGCTCGGCCTGCTCGGCGACATGCAGCGCAACCGGTTCACGATCCTCAAGTCTCTGACCGTGCTGCGACAGATGGCGCTGCATCCCGGGCTTGTCGACCCCGCACACGACACGCTGGCCAGCGCGAAGATCGACGCGCTCGCTGAGCATCTCCGCGACGTCGTCGACGGCGGCAACCGCGCGCTCGTGTTCAGTCAGTTCACCCGTTTCCTCAGCCGGGTCCGCGATCGCCTCGACACCGAGGGAATCGACTACTGCTATCTCGATGGGCGAACCCGTAACCGTGCAACAGTGATACAGCGGTTCAAGGAAGGAGACGCACCGGTTTTCCTCATCAGCCTCAAGGCCGGTGGGTTCGGGCTGAATCTCACCGAGGCCGACTACTGCTTTCTGCTCGACCCGTGGTGGAATCCGGCCACCGAGGCCCAGGCCATCGACCGCACACACCGCATCGGCCAGACCCGCAACGTAATGGTGTACCGGCTCATTGCCCACGACACCATCGAGGACAAGGTAATGGCCCTCAACGCCCGCAAAGCCAAGCTGTTTGCCAGTGTTATCGACGACGGTAACGCGTTCGGCTCCACCCTCACCGCCGACGACATCCGCGGACTGCTCGCCTGAGCGGACAACCGGGCGGCATCGCTATATGGTCTCCGAGCTGGGCCTTGTTCGTTCAGTCACCGATTACACACTCTCGTTCCGGACCGGCCTAAGCTGTTTGAGCAGCCAGGCGCGCGATCCAGCCACAGTCAGCCCATGTTCAAGGACTTCCCGCACCATCGGCTCAGTGCGCGCAGCGCGCAGCTCCGCGATTGTGTACTCAACAGGACGGGCATCGTTGCCGGTCCAGGCGGTGACAGCGGCGGCCAGCTCGCCGACTTGACGTGCCCACTCAGTTTCGGGCGCGTCATTCTCCCGCACCAAGAACAGATCTAAGTCGCTCTCCGCGGTCATCGTGCCGCGCACGGCGGACCCGAAAACCGCGGCATACACCGGCGGGTGGTCCCATCCGCTGAGTTGCCCTTCAAGTCGAGCCAGGAACGTATTGAAGAGCTTCGCCAGCGCCATGATGGGCTCCGCCGCGAGATGCGCGGTGTTCAGGCGGTAAGCATAGGTATGACCGACACGTTCTACTAACACGACGCCTTGTCGCACCAATCTAGAGAGGACTTTGCGGATGCCCTCCTCCGAAAAGCTGTACAGGATGCGGTGTATCTGCCCGGTGGTAAATGTGACATCGTGCGTTGCCAGGACAGCGAGCACGTCACCGTCAAGCGTTGGCGTTACTGTCGCGAATGGGCGGTTTAACTCCACGGGAAACCTCCGATCCGGATCAACTATAGTTGATCTGCCCGTACTATAGTTGAGATGACTCAACTATAGTTGGCATATCGTTGTGTAGCCGCTCCTCAGGCAAAGAGAAACTGAGATCCCAGCAGGTCGCGAGGTGCGTTCCGCCGCGTAGAAAAGGCGGTCGAATCGTCCAGAGCGGCCGTTGACCGCGACCTCGACAAACAACCCGACGAGTAGGGCATCGGTAATGGGCTCGATGCCCATCGTGAAGAGCTCATCGGAGGACAGCTCGATCGGATCGTCGGTCAACCACTGCAGAACGATCGCCGCGTCCCCGGCGACGCTGCCGTCACGCCGCAGCACCGCCACTTCCGGGAAGTCGTCCGCGAGTCCAATCGGCGCCGCCAACAGCGACTCGACGCCGCATACGACGCGCTCAACACCGCAACCCAATCTCCAGATGGCTAGTGATGCGATGGCCCTGCCCGAACTGGACGTCGCGCGAGTGCAACGGTGGTGCGCTGCGCGAGTGCCCGAGCACGCCCGCCACCAAGTTCGCATCGAATGCCGACCCGCCCCAAGACACTTCACCGTCGTCGAGCGGCGTGCCCCCTGGCGTGAGGACTTCGGGCCGGAATGAACCGTTAGCCGGCGCGCTCCGCATTGCCTCGCGTCGGCGTAGATGTGTCGTACGATAGCGACATGACTACGACAGGCCCCCAGCTTCATGCCCTCCTCGACCGGGTCAATGAAGCGACCAAGCTGTTACAGCGGTCTAAGACGGTCCCCGGTGAGATTGCCCAGCTCATCGACAGCTTCGAGTCGACGCTGGGCGCTGCGACGCCATTGCGTCTCGAAGCCGACCCATATCTCACGACGACACTTTGGGCGGCGGCGTTTCGCGCGGAGAAAGCACTCCGGCATGACGACCCTGAAGACCAGCGTCGGGATCTTCGCATTGCGCTCGAGCAATTCCGCCACGCATTACGGGATATCGCCGAAAATCAGCCGTACAACGACGACGCCCCAGTCCGCGAAGTACTTGCCAGGACCGTCGAGACCCTCGCCACCCCTCAAAAGACTCTCGCAGACCTGCTCGGCGTTTCCGTCCGCCAGCTTCAACGCTGGCTCGCTCATGACGGGCCTGAGCCTGCGGCCGATGATGCCGCGCGTATCCGCGTGGTTGGACAAGTCGTGAACCAACTGCGCCACTCATTCACGGGTCCGGGAGTAGTCGCCTGGTTCTACCGGGAGCATCCTGTGCTCGGCCAGCGTCCGATTGAGCTGCTCGATGACCCGCTGTGCTACCCGCAGCTCCTCGGCGCCGCGACCGCGGCTCGTGCCATGACGGCATGAGACTGACGGTATTCCGACATGCGTCGTACGACTCGCCGTGGTGGGTGTTTCCCAGCTCACGCGCTGGCCGCTTCCACCGCGCCAGACGCGACACGGTCCAGTATCTGAGTCTTCACCCGCTCGGCCCCGCCGCCGAGATGCTTCGCCACAACGTTGGCCCCAGCGGCAACCCGGACGACGTCATCTTGAATTTATGGACGGCGGTGCTCGACGTCGATGCCGTAACACGCGTCGACTTCGACGACTGCGCCAGGTACGGGCTGACGCCCGACGAGCTCGTCGGCGACGATTACACCCCTACGCAGGGATTGGCTGATGTCGTTCGAGATAGCGGAGCAAGCGCAATTATTGTGCCATCGGCCGCGCTGCCCGGAACCCACAACCTGATCTTGTTTGGCGCACGAGTCCTGAATCCATTTCTCAGCTCACCGCTCACGCCTGAAGAGGTGCCGACTGGGCACCTTACCGACGGAGCGCGAGCCCCGGCCGAGGTGGCGCCGCACGTCCGCTGGTTCGGCACTCCGCACAAGGCGGCGGAACAGTGGAAAACCACCGGCAACTACGACCTATTCGACGATCCAATCGCAACGCGTTAGTGAAAAGCGTTTACAGTTCCAACAACTGGGCCCCGGCGGGCAGTGAAAAGGTCAGGATTTCATGAGGAGCGATTTTGCTGCTCGGACTACACCTGAACGGAGAAGCTGTACGCCGGAATTGTTACTTGACGTACGCCAGCCGTCACAGCAAAGGTGCGCCACCCAACGTCGAGGATCTCTCGGCCCTCGCCGGGAGCTTCGAGGCAGCGAGTCAACCCCTGTTAGATGAGCTGCCCGGATTTGACACTGGAGTCTGCGTTGTTGGCGGCACTGCGACCGGCATGCTGACGCGCCTCGAGGTGCCGTTGTTCGAAAGTGTTGCCGTGGAGAATGATTCGTCCCCGCCGTCACCGTGAGCAGGTTCGGCCCCCCTTACCGTCCGGGAGAGCCGGCTTATCTCGACGCTGAAGGCGTTCGCCCCTGTCGGTCAGCCGATGTAACCTGAATCTGCTTCACGAGATGCCGTCGCCAAGCTCCGACTGGACGGCACGCCAACCCCACGCTCGTGGGTGGCTCGGATGACGAAGCGGCCTGGCGCCAACCGGTGCGGGCAAGAGCGCCTCCCTATGCGGAGGCCCGACCTTTCGGGAGTACTGCAATGCCTCGGAATCGTTCCTGCGGGTCGTATGGCCCCGGCCACCTCATGCACTGGATCCAGGGGAAGAAATCGCACGAGGACGGGCAGCCGATCATCAAAGTGAAGGTCGTTGCCGTTCATGACGACGGACGCGTCGAAATCGAAGGTGACGACCTGAAACTGACGCTGTGGTATCACGACCCTGACCACCTCCGTTCGGCGCTCTGCTTCGGTGGCCGCGCCGCATGGAAGCCGAAGTATCACGTGTTGTACGTGATCTCGAGCGGCTCGTTCAACCTCGCCACGCCGGACGAGGTGGAGCCCTGCAAACCGCCGATACGCCGGCGCCCGACCGAGACCACCTGGCAGTTCATCGAACGGGCGATGCGCGAGAACCACGGCCTCACGGTTCCGGGGCGCTGGTTGGCTGACCTGGATGCCATACCGGACGGCGACACCGGTGAACCGGAGTCTGGGTACCTGGTTGGGATCGAAAGTCCTACGGATACAACACTGTTGGAGCCATTGCCCCCCAAACCACGGACGCCAGGACACGCCGACGGCGGCACGCGATCCAACGGGAAGGCCAGCAAAAACTGAGCGATGGCGGCCGAAAGCGTTGAGCCAAGGCTCGATTGACTAGCAGCATCCGCCTGGCAGCTGGTTGCGACTCCCTGGCCGGACTGGTGTCTCGAATCTAGTGTCGTGAGTCGTTAATTCGCTCGCAGTTGTGCCGGCTCTGGATCCTGGTCCAAGGACGCGTCGACTGTGCGGGTTATGCGCGAGGATGCGACCTCGGATTCGTTCACAAGCTACACAGTCGACGCCGAGGGAATCCAAACAGCTGTCGCTGAATTAATGACTCAGGACACTAGAGAACCGACGTCGATCAGATCCTGTCTCACCTGATCCACATGTAAAGGGCATCCCCTGGACGCAGAGGAAGCAATTGGTCATACTTATGACTAATGACTGAAGTCAGCTCACTCGCCGAGGCGAAGGCGCACCTGTCGGAGTTGGTGGCCCGTGTCGCCGATCAGCACGAGCGGATCACGGTAACGGTGCACGGACGCCCCGCGGCGGTCCTTCTTGCCGTCGACGATCTGGAGTCACTCGAGGAAACCATTGCAGTGCTGTCCGACGCGACGGCGCTCCGTGCCCTTGGCGAGGCCGATGCTGAGCTAGCCCGCGGCGAAGGGGAGAACCAGGACAGTCTTGCCGCAGCTATGAAAGCACGCCGAGCTAGGACGTGACGGACCGGCGATACGAGCTGATAATCGCTCCGACTGCGAGAAAACAACTGGCCGAAGAACTTCCTGAATCAGTGGCGTTCGCTGCCTATGAGTTCATCATCGGTCCACTGCTCGACAATCCTCACCGCGTGGGCAAGCAGCTCCGCCCCCCGTTGCACGACCGCTATAGTGCACGCCGCGGCACCTACCGCGTGCTCTACAGGATCGACGACGAGCGTCAGCGAGTCACCGTCGTAGGCGTGTTCAGCCGCGCGGACGCATACCGTGCCAAATGACGACAGCAGTCCGCGTGGGAGCTGCCCGGCCACAAACACTTCCGCGACTCCGCAGCCGAGATCGGCGCGGCAGCTCCGGCCTGAACACGGCCCGCTCGACGGAGGCTACCGCAGGCCGAGCGCGGCGCGCAGCCGGTCGGCATCCATGCCGCCGCGGCCGGCTTCACCAGCAGGAAAGGTGTCCAGGAGTTTGATCAGGTCGCCGCGTCGGGTGGGGTCATCGGCCGCCTGCCGCGGCGTGTGGCCGTCGAGCGCGGGGATGGGTTCATCGAGCCACTTGGTCTCGTAGTCGCGGACGAACCCGTCAAGGAACGCGGCCAGCTCGGGGCCGTCGGGGTCGAGCGCGTCCTCGCCAGCCATTGGCAACTGCTTGGCCAGCTCGGCGGCCTCGCGGGCGTCGCGCAGCGGGCGGCGGGAGTCGTCGAGCACGTTCATCGCGGGGTCGAGCCGTGCCAGCGTGGCCAACACGCGGTCCATCCGCTTTTCGCTGTTGGCTTCCACCCGCAGCGTGTGGCCGTCGAGAACAAGGGCGGCGCGGACGCGCAGCATGCCCTGGGTGGTGACGTGCTCGAACCATCGCGGCGGCTCGTCGCCGTCGACCCGGTCGTAGGTGTCGTCGAGCGCGGCCTCGATCCCGGCCGGGTCGCCGACATGCACGGTTGCCTCGCAGATCGCGAGCGGATCGCCCTCGGTGTTGGCCAGCGCTAGGGGCGCGAACCGGCGGCTGAGCTGCGCCACCAGCGTCACGGCGTCGGGTCCCGTGTCGAGCAAATCGATCAGCGGGTCGCGCTCGTGCAGCGCGACCAGTTCCAGGCCGCCGAAGAACTGCATGGTGTCCCCGGCAGGCACCACGCGCGCGCACACCAGCTGCCCCGGCTTCAGCTGGCGGCTGGCCGCACGCTCACGCACCTCGTGCGTGTCGCCAGTGCGCACGTCGCGCACGGTGACGCCCTGGCCGCGGTTCACCTGCTCGACCTCGAACACCGACCGGTCCACCAGCAGCCATTGCTCCGCTAGCAGCCGCTCGTCGTCGGGCAGCAGCGACCCGCGCATCTCCACGAACTCCGCGAACGCGCCACCCTCGAACAGCACCGCGTCCAGCACCAGCGGATCGTCCAGCGCCGCGGCCAGCGCGTCGGGATCATCGACGGCGTAGCGGCAGCGTTCGTATCCCGCCTCGGCCAGCAGGTCGTTCCATCCGGTGAGCAGCGCGTGCTGGCCGGCCTTCACGTACAACCAGCCGACCCGCTCGGCCAGCGGCAGCTGCTCGCGCCCGAGATGGCATTTCTTGTACTTGCGGCCGGACCCGCACCAGCATGGCTGGTTTCGGCCGAGGTCGCGGCGCGGCTCGGCCCGGTACCGCGTTAGTAGCTCCACAAGCGGGTGGTCCGGCCCGGCGCCGGCGCGGCGCAGCAACGCCAACCCGCGCTCCACGTCGCCGCGATCGGAGGCGATGCGGGCCAGATCGAGCAACGGCAACGGCCAATCCGGATCCATCGACTCGGCCGCCAGCAGCTCGTGTTCGGAAGCGTCGATGTCGCCGATCCGCTCCAGCGCCACCGCGCGCAGCCAGCGAAACGCCACCCGCGCTGCGCGCGGCACTTTCGGCTCCAGCGTCTCGGCGAACATGCCCAGCGCGGGCGCCCCGGCGCGGCCGGTGCCGATCGTCTCGGCCAACAGCAGCTCAGCCAGCAGCGGATCGGCAAGCTCGGCCCCGAGCTCACCGATCAGATCGCCGAACCGGTCGGACTCGGGCTCTGCTCCGTCGGGCCCCGTCGCGCCCTCGGCAGCTGCGGTCAACGCATCCTCCAGCGGCTCGTCGGCGTCGGCGGCGTCGATCAGCAGCAGCGACATCTGGTCGTACAGTTTGACCAGGCTGTAGAGCGCGAACGCGTCGTCGGGATCGAGGTCACGTCGCTCGGCCAGCGCTGCGCACCCGCGCTCGAAACGCCAACGGTCGAAATCGAACCCGTCGGGTGCGAGCCACTCGCCGCGATGTGCCAGACCGTAGTCGTCGACGATCTCGCACAGGGGCGGCAGCGGCTCGGTGAACACCGCCGGGTCTTCGACGCACGCCGTCCATACCGCCGCGTCGAAGCACACCGGCTCGTCGGCGTCGAGCATTGCGGCCAGCCGGGCGCCCACCGCGGAATGCGCGAGCGCTGTGGCCCGCTCGACCAGAAGTCCCTGTTCGGTCAGCCGCACCCCGACCAGGTCCCCCTCGGCCACCCCCAACGCCTCCAGCGTGCCCGGGGCCAGGAGCAGCGCCCCGAGCGGGTCGACCATTTCGGCCGGGATGCCCCGCTGCTCGAGCAGCTCATCGTCGAACCCGGCCAGCACGACCCGTGCCGCCGACCCGTCGGCGAACCGCCCATACTGCTCGTGCTCGCAGAGCGCGGTGATCGGGTCCAGGTTCGGGGTCACAGTGAGTATGTCGTGGGCCGCCTCGTCTGCGCCGAGCCGGTGCGTGAACACCCGCCCGGCTAGCACAGTCGGCAGCCACACCCACCGATCGTCAACCAACTGCCTTGCCGGACAATCGGTTTCGTTGAGAACCTCGTCCAGTAAGGTGTCCGGATCGGCCACGCCACTGTCCCGCAGTCGTCGCGCGATGTCATCCTCGTGCAATGGGCCGTGTTCGGCCAGAATTCTTGCAAGGGTCCGCATCGCGTCGAACGCTTCCGTCACGGCGACTACCCTATGCCGCCGCTAGCCGAGTCGCGAAGTCCGCCAACAGCCGACGAGTTGGATCGAGACTGGGAACGAATCCAGCGGTGCCGTCGAATCCGGGCATCCAGTCCTTGATGCGACATCGACCTGATGCGGTCGCGGACCGGTTGCGGCGTGGTCTGGTCGACGGCGTCGAGCAGGGCACCGAGCCCGTCGGCAAGCAGGTCGGTGCGCTCCGCAGGGTGTACGTGAAGCGGCATCGAGCGAAACGATAGAGCCTTGAGCCGCGCTGCGTGGCATGTCGAGATTTGACCGCCGCCGACATCGCGATGTCGGACCCCGAAGCGACACTTGGCGTCGACGACGCTAGAACAGTCCCGGGGAGGCGCACGATGCTCTGCAGGCAGAGTGCCTAGTGAGCGAGCAGGGTGCCAAAGAACCACATCGCGGCGGCGTTGACCGTAGTGCTGTCCCGACTGGGCTAAAGCGGCATGAGCTCGACGGCGCGGAGAGGCTCGCCGCTCGTGGACACCGCGTGGTGTTCATTCCCGTCTCCGGCAAAGGAAAGATTGCCGACCTCATGATCGATGACGAGGTGTGGGAGTTGAAGTCAATATCCGGCTCCAGCGATGACGCTGTCGCCCGCAATGTACGACGGGCCGCGAAGCAGGCATCGCGCGTCGTGCTGGATATGACCGACTCGCCGATCACCGACGAGGCGGTGAAACGCCTGGTCGAACACTATGCGCGGCGATATAGACTTCAATCAGTCCGCGTGATCAGGGGATTCAAGGGAATGGATTGGAGATTCGACAATGACGAATAGCGACTACATCGAGGTTAGGGGGCCGAAATCCCTAGCCGAGCTGGTCGCTGTCATCGACCCCTCCGCGCCCCAACCAGAAGACGATCTGGTAACCCTCGAGTTGGGTGGCGATGAGTACGCCGCCGTGCAATATGACGCGGTCGATAAGGCATCTTGGCCGTACATGATCACCATCGAGTCCCGGTCGGAGGACGGAGCACCGGTCCGAGCCCAGGCCATGCAAATCCTCGAGAAAGTCGATGCAGCGGGCTGGGGCTACAGGATGACGTCCGACGCGGACGATTCGCTGTTGATCGACACGCAGAAGGTCTAAGATCGGCAGCAATTAACCCGCGACAATCGAAATCCCGTGGTAGCGAGAGGAATTGCCATCGCGAGGATCTGCTGACTGGTCATTGGTTGGTATCGCTCCGGCACGGAGCAACTCATCGCCGATGCGGTTGACCGGCAGGAGCGGGAACAGGTCGCGTGAAGGCGGTGCGCGTTGCGTCTCACCGTTCCGTGAATCATTGTGCCGTGCTGTAGTTGCGACTGAGGTCTTTCGGCGGCCCGCTTCGTCATACGAGCACGACTGGCTTTGAATAAGCGACGCTGAAACGCGGTCAGCGCATCTGTCGGTCAGCCGATGTAACCTGAATCTGCTTCACGAGATGCCGTCGCCAAGCTCCGACTGGACGGCACGCCAACCCCACGCTCGTGGGTGGCTCGGATGACGAAGCGGCCAGCACCAACCGGTGCGGGCAAGAGCGCCTCCCATGCGGAGGCCCGACCTTTCGGGAGTACTGCAATGCCTCGGAATCGTTCCTGCGGGTCGTATGGCCCCGGCCACCTCATGCACTGGATCCAGGGGAAGAAATCGCACGAGGACGGGCAGCCGATCATCAAAGTGAAGGTCGTTGCCGTTCATGGCGACGGACGCGTCGAAATCGAAGGTGACGACCTGAAACTGACGTTGTGGTATCACGACCCTGACCACCTCCGTTCGGCGCTCTGCTTCGGTGGCCGCGCCGCGTGGAAGCCGAAGTATCACGTGTTGTTCGTGATCTCGAGCGGCTCGTTCAACCTCGCCACGCTGGACGAGGTGGAGCCCTGCAAACCGCCGATACGCCGGCAGCCGACCGAGACCACCTGGCAGTTCATCGAACGGGCGATGCGCGAGAACCACGGCCTCACGGTTCCGGGGCGCTGGTTGGCTGACCTGGATGCCATACCGGACGGCGACACCGGTGAACCGGAGTCTGGGTACCTGGTTGGGATCGAAAGTCCTACGGATACAACACTGTTGGAGCCATTGCCCCCCAAACCACGGACGCCAGGACACGCCGACGGCGGCACGCGATCCAACGGGAAGGCCAGCAAAAACTGAGCGATGGCGGCCGAAAGCGTTGAGCCAAAGCTCGATTGACTAGCAGCATCCGCCTTGGCACCTATCTAAACGAACGGGAGTGATCAGATCCTGTCTCATGTGGGTTGCGGTCCGCACGCAGGTTCCCCGGGAGGTGCAAGGTAACTAGCGCGCCGACGGCGGGCAAGGTAACCTGCATAGGTGGAGATCGCGGACAACGCCCGTAAGCACGCTGTTGCCGACGAGGACATCGAGCACGCAGTCCGCAACGCCATCCGCGTAGTGAGCCAGGGCGACCGTGACCTGTACATCGGTGCCGACCGGTCGGCTCCTTGAGGTCGTCGTTCTCGACGACGACGGCCAGCCGGTGGCGATCCACGCCATGGCGCTCCGCCCCAAGTTCTACGAGCACCTATAGAGGTGATGGACATGCCCCGAACCAGCGAACAGCTCCAGCAAGCCGCCGACGCCGCAGAGCGGTGGCTCGACTCGCTCGACCCAGCGGCTATTGCTTCGCCGGATGCCGATGCCAGTCGGTTGCGCCGCATCGGCGATGCCGTACGCGCTGTTGCCAGGAGCCAGGCGGAGTTGGCCGATGCCGTGGCCGAGGCCCGCATGCACGGACACACGTGGACTCGGATCGCAACCATGCTCGACACCAGCCGCCAGGCCGCTCAGGAACGCTACGGCGAGCCGGCCGAGCGTCCGTAAAGCGGATCGATCCCTGCCCTGGGCATCCCAGCCGATCCATCGGACAAGGCATGGCCGAACTGGCCGACGAACTGTGACTGATCTCGAATTTCGGGGGGCACCCTCATCGAAACCTCACCGAGCCCAGATCCCTGGTTTGCCTCACAGGGCAATGGACTAACTTGCCGGTAAGGCGGGTGCCGGATGCCGGTGGGACCAGGGATGGGCTTCTTCAAGTTGCGCCGCCAACTGTAAGAGATCGCCGTCCGCGCCCAGCCGTCCGACGAACTGCACGCCCAGGGGAAGCCCGGCGTCTGTCCAATGTAGCGGCACACTGATCGCGGGCCGCCCGGTGAGGTTGGCGAGCTGCGTGTAGGGCACCCAGCCCAGGCTCTCCTGGATCAGTTCATCGAGAATCCCGGTGAGCGCCAGCACTTTTCCGGCGTGCAACTTGCTGATCACCCGGGACACCGTCTGCAAGCGGGGCGATGTCGCCGTGGCACCGACCGCAAGGGGCGGAGTGGCCAGGGTGGGGGTCAGGAAGTAGTCGTAGCTCTCGTGGAACATCGCCAGGGATTGGATGTAGTTGTTTGTGTTCTCCAGAGCAAGCATCGGTGCCAGCACGCCAGCGGATCGGCCGAGCTCACTCACGGCCAGGGTGTCGGCCTCAAAGTCACTGTCGCGGGCACCGATTCGCTGTTTGATCTCGGCGACATGTCGGTAGAGCTGCGCGAACCAAATGGTGAGAAAGTCGCGCGCCAATGCGGCGTCGTCGTACGGCGGCTGGACTTCCTCGACCTGGTGACCCAGGTCGCGCAGCAGCTTCGCCGCTTCTTCGATTGCGGCGATGGCTTCCCGGTCGGGATGGGGGTTGATCGCCGAGGAGGTCGAATACCCGATCTTTACGGCGCCGGGACGACTCTTGATGTGTTTCGCGAACGGGACGTCGGGAAGCGCAACCTGATAGCCGGCACGCGGATTGGGGCCGATGATCGCGTCATAGAGGGCGGCGCTGTCGCGCACGGTGCGCGAAACGACGCCCTGGGTCTCCATGCCGAACATCGGCTCGCCGGTCTGCGGGCCGTAGGGAGAGAGCCCCCGGCTGGTCTTGAGGCCGACGAGCCCGTTGCAGGCGGCGGGGATGCGGATCGATCCGCCGCCGTCGTTGGCCCCTGCTGCCGGAACGATGCCCGCCGCAACCGCGCCCCCCGATCCGCCCGACGAGCCGCCGGGAGTGTGCTCGGTGTTCCAGGGGTTGCGAGCCGGACCCCAGTACTCGGATTCCGTCACGCCCTTGGCTCCGAACTCGGGGGTATTGGTCATGCCGAAGATCACCAGCCCCGCGTCAAGGAACCGCTGCGTCACCAGGGCGTGCCGGTCGGCCACGTCATTGGCCAGCGACCTCGAACCGCACGACGTTGGAAAGCCCCGATACTCCTGATCAAGGTCTTTGATCAGAAATGGCACCCCGGCAAACGCTCCGCGCAGATCCGGATCGGCGGCTTGCCTATCGGCGACGTCGTCGAGGCGGCGGATGATCGCGTTCAACCTTGGATTGACGGCGTCGGCACGTTGCCGCGCCAAAGCAACAAGTTCGGCCGGGGTGACCTGTTTGCGCTCGACCAACTCGGCCAGAGCGGTCGCATCCAATGACATGTACTCGTCAAGGTGCATTGGCCGATCCTATGACCCGGGCCGCTGACCGGCGTACAGACGCGACCATTTTTCGATGCAGGTCTGACAGCGAGGACCGGTAACACCACGCCGTTGTCAACCTCGCCCGATCCCCTGATGTCATGATCCTTTGCGGAACCGTCGGAGTCGGGAAAACCCATATGGCACAAATTCTTGGGCACCGAGCCGGCCACGTTCTCGTTAGTTTGGTTAGGTGCCGGTAAGCCCCAGCTCCCATGATCGGAAAAACGGAGATAAGGACGGACAGCTCATGAAAGCAGTGCGATTCGATCGCTACGGCGGCATCGACGTCCTCGATGTACGCGAGGTTCCCCGCCCGCAACCTGGCACCGGTGACGTGCTGGTCGAGGTGAAGGCAGCTGGCGTCAACCCGGGCGAAGCGATGATTCGCCAGGGTGTGTTCGACGAGATCTTCCCAGCGACATTTCCGTCCGGGCAGGGCAGTGATCTCGCCGGTGTCGTCGCCGAGGTCGGCACCGGCGTCGATGCCTTCTCAGTGGGCGACGAGGTGCTGGGTTTCACGAACGACCGAGCCAGCCACGCCGAATTCGTGGTGGTGCCCGCCGATCAGCTCACGCCCAAGCCGCCGGCAGTGTCATGGGAAGCCGCAGGGGGCCTGTTCGTCGCCGGCACCACGGCATACGCCGCGGTCCGCTCGGTCGAATTGACGCCGGGTGACACCGTCGCCATCGCCGGCGCCGCCGGCGGGGTGGGCACGATAGCCGTGCAGCTGGCCAAACGTGCCGGCGCGACCGTGCTCGGCATCGCCGGCCCGTCCAACGACGAGTGGCTGGCTGCGCACGGCGCGATCCCCGTCAATTACGGCGATGGTCTCGCGGGCAGGCTGCGGGCGGCGGCACCTGACGGCCGGGTCGACGCGTTGTTGGACTTCTTTGGCGGCGGCTACGTCGAATTAGCCGTGACCGAGCTGGGCATCGCACCGCAGCGCATCGACACGGTCATCGACTTTCCGGCGCTGGAGCGATTTGGGGTCATGTTCGTCGGCAATCAGGACGCCGCCGACGCCGCGGTGCTGGCCGAGCTCGCCGCACTAATCGCCGCCGGCCAATTGGAAGTGCCGATCGCCGAAGCTATTCCGCTCGACGAGGTTCAGCGCTCCTACCGCACCCTGGAACGGCGCCACACCAGGGGCAAAATCGTCCTGCGGCCGTAGTGCTGCCGATCGCGAGCCGGTTCGTGCTCGATGGTTCTATGCGGCACACCGGGTTCGTACCGGGAGCCAGACCCGCTGCGCCAATTGGATTAGAGGTCGATGCCGTAATCGAGGCCCTGGTCTTGGCTGCGGTGGATGTGCTGGTCGATCCAGCGCTGCCGTTCGGCGGCCTGATCGTGGGTCTCATCAACCCAGTGCCGGTAGATGTGTTGCCGGGCCCGTACAGCGTGGTGTGGCGGTCGATTAGCCGGCAGAAGCGGTCCGGTAGCTGGTCGCGGTGTGTGGTGTCGGCGGAGATGTCGTGGGCGGTGCGGGCCCGGTCGCCATGCCGCACTTACGCAGCGCACGAGTCCGGACGGTAGCCTTACGCGGCATGACCGACTCCGTCGTCGTCAGGGTCAAGCCCGGCAGTCGCAAGGGACCCCTTGTCGAGGTCGGTCCCAACCGTGAGCTGACAATCTACGTCCGCGAGCCAGCGGTTGACGGCAAGGCCAACGACGCGGTCACCCGGCTACTGGCAGCCCACCTTCAATTGCCAAGAAGCCAAGTCGAATTGGTATCCGGAGCGGCGTCGCGGCTCAAACGTTTCCGCGTGAGCCGTTGAGCAGACATCCGCTGTCGAGGACGAGCGGCTAATTACATTGCTGCGGCAGAGCATCTTTGGAAACATTCAACAGGAGGAGCTGCCCGACGCGATCACCTCGCTGTGGAAGCACCGCTATCTGCAGCGCCTCGATCTGGAGCCGTATCCGATCCCGCCGTATTCAGAATCGGCGAGACGGTTGAGGATGTCCCGAGTTCCGTGGAACTTCGGTGGCGGCCCGGTGAACATCAGGCTGCGCTCACCTGATCGTTGTGCACGATAGGTCCGACAGATTCGGCGAACTCGCGTTCGAGTGCCGTGCGGAGTGTTGGCAGGTGCAGGTGCCCGTTGACGCGTCGGAATTGCTTGTCGGCCTCGATCATCCCGGCCGCGCACCAGCGCAACGCCATCTGCCCGTCGCGCCAGCGTTTCACGTTGGCGGCGTGTTCGCGGCACACCGAGATCATCGACTCGATGGTGTTGGTCGATCGCAGCGTGCGGGCCGACGTGGGTGGCACGCCGAGGCGCAGCACCGTGAGCGTCTCGGACAGGCCCTCACGCAGGCTGGCCCCGGCCCCGGGGTGGGTGCGGTCGAGTTCCTTCGCCAGGGCGAGCAGGGCGGCCTCGGCTTCCAGTGCGGAGTCCCCATGTAGGCGTCGGTCATCTTACGGCCTACACTAGCTCGAAGCCGTTGCGGCAGATGATCTTTCACGTTTCTAACCTTGTGAATCTGGCAGCGTTGAATCACCGGATGGTCGAACACGTCGAGCACCGCCTTGCGCAGCGACTTGGCCCCGTCGATGCCTGCTCCCGCGGCTCCGTCTGCCGTCGTTCGGCCCTATAGTTGATGACTTCTGACCCTGACCGCAGGCCGCGCAGGGGCGGACAGTGGCGTAATGGAGCATTTGACAGCCCTGGCTTCCGGTTTCCTGGAGATCGAGGACTCCGAACCACATGTGAGCCTGGCGAACGGCAGTGTGGCGATCATCGAGGGGCCGGCCCCGAGCTACGACGAGTATGTCTCGGCCTTATCCGAACGGATACCGACCATTCCGCACGGCCGGCAGGTCTTGCGGACTCATCCGCTCGATGTGGGCCCACCCGAATGGGTGGACGACCCGCACTTCGATATTTCACGCCACCTGCACCGCGTCGCGCTGCCCCACCCCGGCGGCGACGCCGAACTGTTCCAGTTGATCGCGACTACGATGGAGCGGCGGCTCGACCGCGAGCGCCCGTTGTGGGAGTCCTGGGTCATCGAAGGCCTGAGCGACAACCGGTGGGCCGTGCTGACCAAGATTCACCACTGCATCGCCGACGGCATCGCGACAGCCCAGATGCTGGCGAAGCTCAGCGACGGCGGCGGCGGCGACACCTTCGCCACGGACATTCGCGCCGCGAAGGAGCCGGCCGGGCCTGGACTGCGTCTGCCGAAGATGAGCCTGAACCCGTTGAGCTGGGTGAGCGGGATGGCGCGCAGCGCGCTCGCCGCGGCCGCCGCCGCCGAACACGCCGCGGTAGGTGCGGCCGAGCTGACGGCCAGTCTGCTCAGCCCGGCGCCAGGGTCGTCGTCTTGACCGGCCCGGTGACGACGATGCGACGCTACAGTGCGGCCCGGGTCCGGCTGGCTGATATGCAGCAGGTGTGCCAGGCGTTCGGCGTGACGCTCAACGACGTGGCGCTGGCGGCGATCACCGACAGTTATCGCAGGATCCTGCTGAGCCGCGGTGAACGGCCCACCCCCAACTCGCTGCGCACGCTGGTTCCGGTGTCGATCCGCGCGGCGAACCAGTTCAACGTGACCGACAACCAGGTTTCGGCGATGCTGCCATTGCTGCCGGTCGATGAGGCGGACCCGGTTACGCAGTTGCAGCTGGTGCACGATCGGCTCACCCGGGTCAAAGCCAGCGGTCAACGCGAAGGGGGCAGCGCGGTGTTTTCGGCGTTCAAAAACGTCCCGTTCGCGTTCTCGGCGTGGACGATTCGCTTGTTGGCGCGGTTCCCCCAACAGGGGGTGGCCGCGTTGGCGACCAACGTTCCCGGCCCGCGGGGTCGGCAGACGCTGATGGGCCGCCGGGTGCTGGAAGTCCTGCCGGTTCCGCCGATCGCTCTTCAGCTGCGCACCGGCATCGCGATGGTCAGCTACGCCGACAGTTTCATCTTCGGCATCACCGCCGACTACGACACCGTGCCCGACATCGAAGTGCTCGCCGCGGGAATCGAGGACGGGGTGGCGCGGCTGGTGACGGCCGCCCGCGCACGCCGACGCAAGCGCGGACAAGAGCCGCCCGCCGGCAGGCGGGTCGACAGCGCATAGTCGCCACCGGCGCGTTTGGTCATCATAAGGTCGTCAAACCTTCGCTCCCGCAGCCTCGTTGGTTACCGCCGGGTTCCTTGGGCTTCACCGTGAGCCAGGAAGGCGTCATACATCGTGTCGTCGGTCAGCAGCCCGCGGGTGTAAATGGGTTACCCATTCGCGCAGTTTCGTATAGATCGTCGGGTGGTTGAGTAGGTCGAAGTGGTGTAGCCCCCTCAGCGTCAGTCCGTGTTCGGGTTGGAACGGGATTCGTCGCGTGTTGCCCCTGCCGCACGCGCTGTGTGAGCGCACGAGGTGGTCGCCGACGAGGCGGCCGACCGCCGGAGGTGCGGCGGTGGTGGCGACGAAGTGGTAGCCGGCCCAGGGAAGGAACGGCACCTCCTGGCAGCGATCCTGCAAGAATTCGTCGGGATCGCAGTCTCGCCAGTCGTCCTCGATGCAGGCGCCGAAGCGCAGGTCCTTGATTCCCGCGCTGCGCGCGTTGAGGAAGCCGGCCACGGCCCGCGTTTCCGGCAGCCGGGCCAGCGCCCAGGACGCGATGTGCACCCCTTTTTCCAGGTGTGTTCCCAGGTGTGGGGAGCCCAGGCAGACCACGTGGCGCACCGCCTCGGTCCAGCGGTGCTGCTGCTGCTGCTCGCCGTAGTAGCAGGCACTGCGCGTCACCAGCCCGCCCATCGAGTGGCCCACCAGCACGATCTCGTGGATGGGAACCGGCCAGAGCGCCTCGAGCCGGTGCAGCATGTCGGCCAGCGTTTGTCCGTTGTGAGAGATGTGCAGCCCGGTGTTGTAGCGCAGGTAGACGGGGGTGAACCCGTGCTCGTGATGCAGCCGCTGCCCGTAGCTGCGCAGATCCTCGCCGGTGCGCGGCGTGCGCCACCACGAGCGTTCGGTGAGAAACAACCCGTGAACGAATACGGCAAGGCGACCGGTGGCTGTCGGGAACGCCGCGGCCACCCCGTCGGCGGTGAGCGGCACGGCCGTGCCGTGGTGCCGGATCTGCATGCTCAGCGCGAATCCGTTGCGGTGTGCCGTCAGCTGATCCCCGTACAGCCCGTTGATTGCGGCGATGGCTGCGGCGATGGTGGGTTGGGATTCGAGCGACTCGTCCCCGTCGCGGCCCCACGCCTTCGATGCCAGCGCGCCGGCTACCCGGGTTGCCCCCCGAATCCCGCCGTCCACACCGCCATAGATAGTGCGGGCCGCTGCGTCGTGGATGATGTGGGTGGGCTTGGCCGCCGGTCCTATCGCGCCGAAGACGCGGCTTGCGATACCCGCGTGCATGTCTCGCACCGCCGTCATCAGTACGCCCGCGGCCTCGCCGCCAAGGTCGGCGACCGACCTGATCTCTCGTGTCTGCACCACGCCCCCTTACGAACTCAGAGCGCCTAGCCTGCAAAGGAGCTTCGATTTTCGCACGGACCAGGGGCCACAGCAATGACTTTCGGCCCTTCGAGTGGGCCCAGCCCGAAACGCGGCGACGGCTCCCTGGCGCACGCACCGCGAGGGTGCGGGTCGCCTGGGAGCCATCGACGTCCCGCCGGTGACCGCCTAGTCTGCGAGCGCCAGCACCTCGTCGAACCCGTCGACGAGGCAGTCGTGGAACACGTCGAAGTCCGGAATCGCGCCCGCATCGACGTTAATTCCCAGCGCACAGGTGTCGACGTAGCTGAGCAGCGTGACATTCACCGCCGCACCGATCGTCGGGCCGAAACCGTACGCCATCCGCAGTGCGGCTCCACCGAGACGCACAGGAATCGGGATACCGGGCACGTCGCTGGCCACGAAATCGACGCGGCGCAATACCGCTCCAATGTACCAGCGTGGCAACAGGTTCAGCGCACCGGCGATCAGTTGCATGTAGGGCAGCGAGCGCTCGTCGCGTTGCCTCGTGGCCCGGTGATGGATCTCTTCGATTCGTCGCGCCGGGTCGGCGAGGCCGACCGGGACGTCGAACCGCATCATCGTGACCCGGTTTCCGGCAATCGCGTCGCCTTCGGTACGGAGACTGATCGGCATCCCCACATGAAAGTCCCCGACCGCGACGCTGTGTTTTTCGTGGTAGCGGCGCAGTGCGCCTGTCACGCCCGCGAGGAACGCATCGTTCAGCGAACCCCCGCCCGCGTGTCCGGCGTCGCGCAGCCGCAGCCTCGACACCTCATGGATCCCGAGGCGACGGACCATCGTGCGGTCTTTCATGAGCGACGAGCCGGGCTCGGTGATCGGCCGCATGATGCGGTAGACCGACGACGCGAGCGCCGCCGCAGAGGTTGCTGTCTGCACCGGCCGCCGTATAACGCTTCGCACCACGCCGGGAACTCCCGTAACCGAAGCCGTTGCCGCATTGGCGAGCAGCCCGGCGTCGTAGCGGAGTGTGTCGCGCAGTCCGTCCAGCGGCGACGGCATACGTGGTGGGGGCGCGACGGGCAGTGCGCCGCGCCGCCGGGCGGTGACATCGAATAGCGTCATCGCGATCTGGACGCCGCCGATGCCGTCGGCCAGGGAGTGGTGCATCTTGGTCATCAGTGCGGTGCCGCCGTCTGCAAGTCCGTCGATCAGGGTGATCTCCCACAGCGATCTGGCCCGGTCGAAGTCCGACATCGCGGCCAGCCGGCCCATCTCCAGTACCGCGTCGAGAGTCCCCGGCTGCGGCGCGGTCACCCGACGCATGTGGAAGCCGAGATCGAATTCCGGGCAGTCCGCCCAGCGGGGCGGGGCCGGCCGAGGCGAGGACACTATCCGCTGGCGGAAGGTCGGCAGTTGTCGGCTGAGCCTGTCGAACCGCTCAACCAATTCGCCCCAATCCGGGGTGCTGTCCAACAGGGAGATCGTGACGATGGTCGACCGCAAAACGGGATCGCTTTCCATCGCCCACAGGAAAGCGTCGGTGTTCTGCATGAACTCGCTCATTGTCTTCATACTGCGCCGAGATCGAGTCTTTGGCAGCGGTTCCGACGACAATTTGTACGGCGGGCAGAATCGTGCTCGATGACGCTCAACGCCAAGCGTCCGTGCGCACGCCAACGTTCCCGAGCCCAACGAAAGGTACCAGCGAAAGTTCGGTCGCTCCCGAACGCTCACCGTGCCGGATAAGTTTCGACGATCCGCTTCCGAATGCTGTTGCGGCCCTGTGCGTTCCGACCGCACGGCGATGACGATGCCGACAAGGGGGCTCAGCGCGAAACCTTCACCCGAACAACCCAGCTTCGGTCGCGATCTTCACACGAACAGCGCCGCCCTCGCGCGAACAGGACAGCAATTAGGCGGCTGGGAGTGTTGGCTCTGGCCGGAATGCCTCGTCGGTTTCCGTTCGCTGGTTCATTCTGCGGGTGCGGGCTGACTTGGCGTGTGTCCAGGGCGCTCAAGAGCCTCGATTTGGCGGGCGACCTCGACTGCGTGATCGCCGAGTCGCTCCAGCAGCCGGGCGATCAGCCCCATCTCCAGCAGCACCGGAGAGCGCAGGTCGGCGGCAGCGAGCTCGGCGCTAAGACTGGCGTGCAGCTCGTCGAGCGCGTCGTCGTCGTCCTCAGTGTCGTCGGCGATCTCGCTGGAGCCCATTAGATAGACCTGTGTCACCTGATGCCACATCTTTGCCGCGGCGTCCAGGTGCTGTCCGATCAGGCCAACGACCCGCGGCGGGAGCTCCTCGGCAAGCCCGGTTGCGCCACGCCGGCTGACGTCCGCGGCGAGGGCATGGGTGCGGGTCAGCTCGGGCAGGATGCGGAACACCGTCAGCAGAAACCTAAGCTCCCCGGCGACCGGGGCTTGGCGCACCAGCTGGGCGTGCACCAGATCCTCGATCTTGGCGTACAGATCCTCGATCACTTCGTCATGCCCCTCGACCGTGGCGGCGGCCATGTCATCGCGATGCAAAAACGCCGCAGCCGTAGCCCCGATATCCTCCTCCACCACCGTGAACATGCACATGACCGCCGCATCGATCTCACCCAGCTGACGGTGATACTCGGTCCGCAACTCCACCACGGGACGACTGTAACCGCCCATCAGACGGTCAAACAGGCCGTTCCCTGAAAGGCGCATCCGGTTCATCGACTTGTGCCCCCACGTTCACCGGTCGGCGGGCTCCCACACCGCCGACACCAACCGCTACCCGTTCAGCCGGAATACCGACCCGCGTTGCGTGTGTCGACTTCCAGACCGCTGGCGTCGTCGGGGATCTGTGGCGGGTCCAGCTTCGACATCTCGCTCTTCGAAGCCACGGCCGGGGCGGAGGGCAGAGCGGCTGCGTCGTCCCGGCTCCCGGATGCTTGCGGTGTTGCTCGTTCCAAAAACCGGAGCAGTTCGACGGGGAAGGGAAGCACCAGGGTGGAGTTCTTCTCTGCGGCGACCTCGACAACGGTTTCCAGCAGCCGCAACTGAAGCGCGGCCGGGTGCACGGCCATCACCTCGGCCGCTTGGGCCAGTTTTTCTGACGCCTGCAGTTCACCGTCGGCGGTGATAACCCGAGCCCGCCGCTCACGCTCCGCCTCGGCTTGGCGCGCGATCGACCGCTTCATCGAATCCGGCAGTACTACATCCTTAATTTCCACGCGGTCGATGTGCACACCCCAGCCCACCGCGGGGCTGTCGATCATCAACTCCAGGCCCTGATTGAGACCCTCGCGGTTGCAGAGCAAGTCGTCCAGGTCGCTTTTGCCGATGATCGAACGCAGCGATGTCTGCGCGACCTGGCCAATCGCGGACACATAGTCCTGTACGTCGACAACCACCCGCACCGGATCCGCAACATTGAAATAGATGACAGCATCCACACGCACGGTCACGTTGTCGCGGGTGATGCCATCCTGGGCGGGCACCGGCATCGTGATGATCTGCATGTTCACCTTCTCGAGGCGATCGGCGATTGGAATCAGCAGCGTGAGTCCCGGTCCACGGACCCCGGTTTGCACCCGTCCGAAACGAAAGATGACGCCTCGTTCGAATTGCTTGACGACCCGAACGTTGGTGCCCAGCAAGAGCACACCAAGGCCGAACGCTGTGGCCAGTGCGTAAAGGATGATCATTATGTCCTCCACTTCCGCCCGGGCAAGACCCCTCGGTACTCCTCGGCGAGTGCGGGCGACTTACAGCCGATGAAACCTCGACACCCCTTCAGTATGGACCGATCACTCGAGACGTGCTCGGAACCCCGATCGAGGTCACGGCTGTGCCCTCGTTTTGCGCGTGGGCATCGCATGACACGCTCGCCGCCCGTGCCTCACCCTTGGTGGTGACGATGCGCCAGCCTTCATAGCCAGGACTGACCGCTTCCTATCTGAGCTCCGGCGTAAGTGACAATCGTCGCGATCATCGCGCTGCGGGACCGAAGAAATGGTCCCGACGACCCCTAGAGGTCGACCGGAGCCATCGCCCGGCCGGTCCCAGCGGTAGCCCGGAGTCCGCGATGGGGTTCGGTGAGCGGCGTACTGTGTAGCAGTCTGTTACAGTTGTAGCAGGTTGCTACACGTGGAGGCATCATGGCGAGTACCGCTGATCGAGTGACCCGTGTCGCCGCGGATCTGCTGGACAGCGCGGCCGTTGAGGGAGCGCGACAGAGTCGCTCGGCCAAGCAGCAGCTGGACCACTGGGCGCGGGTGGGACGCGCGGTGTCGAGTCGGCAGACGGCGGCTCGGCGGCGGGTGGAGTCCGCGCTGGCCGGCGATCTGGAATTGCGCGAACTGAGCGTCGAAGAGGGCGTGGTGTTCAACGCTGAGATTGCCGCGGCTGTCCAGGAGAAGCTGGCGGAGTCGCATTACGGGAAGCTGCTGGCCGAGCGCGGAATCACCACCGTCGCCCTCAGCGAGGAGGGTGAGATCGTCGAGCACCGCCCTGATGGGACCTCGGTCGTGCTGACCGTGAAACGCCGACCGCCACGACGCAGGAAGGCGAACGCCACGCCCACCCGATGAAGCGGCTCGATCTCGTCGTCGGACCCAATGGTGCTGGCAAATCGACGTTCGTCGAACTCACGCTTGCGCCGCTGCTGCCTGGCAGCGCCTTCGTCAACGCCGACGAGATCGCCAAACAACGCTGGCCCGATGACCCGGCCTCGCATGCGTATCAGGCCGCACGGGTGGCAGCAGCTACGAGGGCCAAGCTCATCGAGCTGGGCAAGCCGTTCATCGCGGAAAGCGTGTTCTCCCATCCGTCAAAGCTCGAACTGATCGATGCCGCCCGCGCGGCGGACTACACGATCGTCCTGCATGTCCTGCTCATCCCTGAGGAGCTGGCGGTAGAGCGGGTCCGGCACCGGGTCAGCGCCGGCGGACACGATGTGCCCGAGGACAAGATTCGCGAACGGTACCAACGTCTTTGGGCGCTCGTGGCCGCCGCGATCACCCGATGTGATTCCGCGACCGTGTACGACAACAGCGGGCTCAAAGGCCCCCGCGTCGTCGCACAGATGAACGATGGCTACGTCATCGGCTCGCCGGCCTGGCCGGCATGGACCCCTCGCGTCCTGCAATCAGGTTGGAAAACATAACCCTTTGCGCAATTGAGGCCGATGCTGTGCGGCTCCCAACCGCCGAACCCGTTGACAGACAACAGGCTACGTGAGGACATCGTTAAGGAACTTGATCAGCGCGCCCGAAGCGACACTGACCAACACGGTCGGCGGGTTCGCCCCTCGAGGTCGGACTTATGGGAACTTCAAGTGCGCCTGCTCGACGAAGAGCAATTGTCAATACCTGTGGATCGACCTTGGTGATGCCGCGGTCTCGATGGGCGGCGTGACTGCTTGTTATCGTCCGGTCGTTCTACGAGCTTGCCGTTGACGAATACGGCGGCCGCGGGGGCGCCACGAAGCGGTCACGCGCTCACCGCTTTCAGCTTCCGGAACGGCGCTGGTCTTCTCCGTTCGTCATGCGGCTGGCGAGCGTGGGCACTCCGTCACCAGACAGATCCGCCAAGGCGGCTGGTCTTCCGAGAACAGCGAGCAAGAGTGCTTCGGCTGCACCGGATACTTCATGACCGGTTCCCCACGACCAGCCAAGGTCGGTGGCGCGCAGCCGTAGGCCGCGTGCCCGCCTCCTTCCTCCAGTGAACCCGAAACCCGGCACATAGCTTGCCGGGGACACCGAGCGAGGCAGAAGCACGCGGAGGCGGTCGGCCGGAATTTCGCGCTGCAACCCCAAGGGGCGGCGAATGTCCTGGCTGTGAACCAGCACCTCGACGAGCATGGCAGAGGGAGGAGCCAGTCTTCCGATGCCTCGTATGCCCATCACCTTCTCGAATGCATCGAGTAACTTCTCGGGCGTGAGGGACGCTCTTCGTTTGACCTCGGTGGAGTTGAACCAGTTGATCGAAACGGTCGCTTGCAGAAGGCCCGAGAGGCCCGCCTCGTTTATAGAAATCAAGTGGGCGACAACGTCTCGCACCTTCCAGCTCCCACACAGGGTGGGCTGGTCCCAATCGTCGGTTGCAAGACCGGCGAGGAGTTCACGGAGCTCATCCTGTTCCGCCCAAACCATCTCGCGCACGTTCATCGCGAGCCCGCTCTCGGAGCAATTGTCAATGGGTGCGGATCGATCTTGGTCATGCCGCGGTCTCGACTGACGGCGTGACTGCTTGTTGATCGTCCGATCGTTCGACGAGTTTGCCGTTCTTGAACTGCGCGCCGGCGCGGACGAGCGCCACGAGATGGGGCGCGTTGACCGCCCGCCAGCGTGATTGGGCGGCCTCGATCAGCTTGTAGGCCATGGCGATTCCGGCGGCGCGGGAGCCGGGGCCCTTGGTGATCTTGCTCCGGTTGCGCACGGTAGCGAAAGTAGATAACGATGGGATTTGTAGTTCTCAGATGAATCCAGTGCTCGGCCGGAAAGTCATAGAACGCCAGCAGCTGCTCGACGTCGTCGGTGATCTTGGCGACCGCCTTGGGAAACTTCGCACCATAGGTCGACGCGAACTCCTTGACCGCGTCGCGGGCGTGGGACTTGTCCTCGGCGTTCCAGATCTCTGCGAGTGCCTTCTTCGCCCCCGGGTGCGCCGACTTTGGCAGCGCGGCAAGAACATTCGATATCTTGTGGAACCAGCAGCGCTGCTCGCGGGTCTCCGGGAACACCTCGCGCAGCGCACTCCAGAATCCGAGCGCCCCGTCCCCGGCGGCCAGCACCGGGGCGCGCATGCCGCGGCGTTTGCAATCGCGCAGCAGATCGGCCCACGACCCGGCCGACTCACGGTAGCCATCGGCCAGCGCTACGAGTTCCTTGCGGCCGTCGGCGCGCACCCCGATCATCACCAGCAAGCACAGTTTGTCCTGCTCGAGGCGCACGTTGACGTGGATGCCGTCAGCCCACAGGTACACGAAGTCCACACCCGACAAGTCCCGCTCGGCGAACGCCTGCTGCTCGGCCTTCCAGGTCTCGGTGAGCTTGGTGATCGTCGAGGCGGACAGCCCCTTGGCGCTGCCGAGGAACTGCCCGAGGGCGGGCACGAAATCTCCCGACGAGAGCCCGTGCAGGTACAGCAGCGGCAGCACCTCACCGATCTTCGGGGTCTTGCGCGCCCACGGCGGCAGGATCGCCGAGCAGAACCGCTGCCGCTCACCGGTTTCCGAGTCAATGCGCTTGTCGTTGACGCGCGGCGCGTGCACCTTCACCGCGCCCGCGCTGGTGACCACATCACGCGACTCGTGGCAGCCGTTGCGCACCACCAGCCGATGACCCTTCGCGTCACAGACGTCAGCGAACTGGGCGATGTAAGCGTCGACCTCCGCGCGCAGGGCCTCGGCCAGCATCCGTCGCGCACCTTCGCGGACGAGCTCGTCGATCACCGACGACGCCGAACCGGCCGTCGCGGCCGAATCGTCGCGGTCAGCAGAATCAGAAATTACAGTGAGCATCGGGTCGTACCTTCCCGACCAGCGTTGTCGCGCCGGTCTTGCTTGGAACCTTTCATCGGTCACCCGGGAAGGTACGCCCCTTCCCAAGCCGATCCACAGATTTCAAGCATTGCTCTCGACGAAGCCGTTGCCGCCCTGGATCACAGACGAATTCACCTGGCACCAGCCGTTCTTGCATGGCACACCTCGCGGCGAAAAATGTTAAGACCATCCCGGAGGTCACCGTACGGAAAAGACACGGTCACGGCGCGGCTCGTGCTCCGTATCGGTTCTGCAACTAACTCAGTCGCTCATCTAGGAAAGTTTTCGGTACAGCGATACAGTTCCGCCGCACCCTTCGATTGTGGAAAGAAGTTTGCGGTGAAGATCTTGGATCTATTCGGTATCACAGTAGCTGCCAGTGCTGGGTTGTGCGGGGCCGCTTTGGCGTTCAGCCCGGGCGCGGCAGCCGCCCCGCTCCCAACGGGCGGCCCCACGTGCACGGAGCAGATGGCGGGGCTTGGAGCGCCCGTAGCCAATGCAGCGCCACCAGTACCGGCGGTCCTGCCTGGTCCGCCTGTTGTGCCGGCTGGTGCTCCGGTGCCGGCTGGTGCTCCGGTGGCGCCGGCTGGCCCGCCTCTGCTGCAGCAGGCGGGGGCGGGTAAGGGTGTGCCAACTAATCCGGGGTCGGCGCTTACGTCTGGTCCGGTGGTTCTGCCCGGTCCGCCGCCGGTACCGACGCCTCTGCCGCCGGTGCCTGTGGCTGTGGCTGGTGCGACGTTGGCTGCGGCTACGGGGCCTCTTCCCCCTTGTTGTAACCCCTGATCAGGGATTGCGCCATATCGGCCTTTTGAGCCAGCTCGTGAATCGCTGACCATGTGCGGAAGGTCAGCATCAGCCCGATTTGTCTTCTGCCGGAACCCCTTCCTGCACGATTATGAGCGGGAGTTCCGGTGTCGTCATCGATTTGCTTCGCACCGGTCGAGACGTGCCGCAGAAGAATGGAGCCTCTCCCGAAGCCCCGTCGCCCGCACCGCCCGACGCTCGATCGCGGCCCGTACCGCAGCCTCAGAACCAACCACCCGAACCTTGGCCTTCGCTCGCGTCACCGCGGTATAGAACAGCTCTCGCGTTAGTAATCGCGAATCCTCCGACGGCAACAGCACCGTCACCTCATCGGCTTGGCTGCCTTGGCTTTTGTGGATTGTCATTGCGTGCATCGTCGCGATGTCGCCGAGGCGGCTCGTTGCGAAATCGAGCGGCCCTGTCGCCCCTGCGATGACGGCCCGCAGGCCGTCGGGGCCCGCGATTACCACGCCGGTGTCGCCGTTGTAGACGCGCAGCCCGTAGTCGTTCGCCGTCACCAGGAGCGGCCTCCCCGCGTACCACTCCGCCCATGCCGGCTGGCCGGTCTCCTCGGACATGCCACTTCTCGACCTGCCGGTTCCAGTGCCGTACTCCGTAAGGGCCTTCGCGATGCGCGCAGAGGACCCATCTAAAGTCATGCCGCTCGCGGATGAAAAGAGCGGCCATTGGCGCAATGCAGCCTCGACATCCTCAAAACGGCTGATCGCCCAGAATCGTGGCCGCGCGTTGAGGTGAACCGGGCGCTCCTCGCGCAGCGCGGCCTAGACCAGGTGGGGATTTCCGAGGTGCGAACGAGAATGGGGATTGAAATTCATGATCTCTTAAGGGTTTCAGGCATAGCTAGGGCCGAAGAACGATCTTGCCCCGGGTGTGGCGGCGTTCGAGTGTGGAGTAGGCGCGCTGGACCTCGTCGAGCGGAATAACCTCGGCGATCGGCACTTCCAGTTGGCCTGCAGCGATCAGTGCCGCGAGCTCGGCCAGCACAGCGGCGTCGGCCCCGTCCTGATTGCCGACGAACTTGACCCCGAACCGCTCTAGCGCCGGGAAGTCGATGATGGTGTCGATGCGCTCCGGTGCAATGCCCAGCTCGGTTATGGCTAATTCGACGTAGCCGCCACCAAAGAAGTCCAAGAACGCATCGACCCGGCCATCAGGTGCCGCCGAACGTAGCCTGTCGGCCAGACCGTCGCCGTAGTTGACGGGGATCACGCCATGGGCAGCCAGCCACTGGTCGTTGGACGGGCCGGCGATGCCGAGCACCGTCGCGCCCGTGCGTTTGGCCAGCTGCACGGCTATCGCGCCCACACCGCCAGCGGCGCCGGCGATCGCGACAGTGTCACTGGGCGTCAACGCGACCGACCCGACTGCGGCGTATGCCGTTGTGCCGGCGACGAAGAGAGCACCCGCGGCTTCCCACGACGCTGCCGACGGTTTGATGGTGAGCTGATCGGCGGGCACCACAACGAATTCGGCGTGGCTGGCACGGTTGTTCGTGAAACCCAGCACCTCGTCGCCCACTGAGAACAACTCGACGCCAGGCCCGACCTCGGTGACAACACCGGCCAGATCGCTGCCCTGCCCGGACGGAAACGTCGCCGGGAAGATCTCGTGGAACGCGCCTTGGCGAATCATGGCTTCACCGGGATTGATACCGGCCGCCTTCACTTCGACCCGCACTTCACCAGCGCCCGGCACCGGGACGGGAACCTCTTGCACCTCGAGCACGTCCACGCCGCCGTACCGGTCGAACCTTACTGCTTTCATGAGCCATCCAGCCTTTACCTCTGTTGTTGTTGCATCATCGGATCTCGGCGACGACCTTGCTGAAGCTTTCGGCGTATTGACCGTCGCGGCGATTGTCGGCGACATCCTCGGCAGCCGACTCGAAGACGTCGAAACCGCGGCATTGTGTCGTGATTGACAGCGGTCGAGAGGATCTCGATACTCCACCAATACGACGGTCGGCCATCACCGACGCGAGGGCGACTGGTCGCAGGCGCACTGGAGGTCGGCCGTGATCGATTTTGGACTATCCGGTAAGCGCGCCGTTGTGTCGGGTGCGGGCTACCTCCCGGAGCGCGCGGGCCTTGGCTGGTTCACGTCGTTGGCCCTTGCTGAGGCGGGCGCCTCGGTGGCCTGTATCGATATCGACAAGCAGCGCGCGAATCGCATTGTCGGCGAGATCGTCGGCAGGGGAGGTAATGCCATCCCGATTGTCGCCGATATGACCGAAGCTGCGCAGGTCAGTCGGGCGATCGACGAAGCCGTCGCAGCTCTGGGCGGTGTTGATGTCTGCGTCGACATTATCGGCGGTGCGACCTGGTCGAAGGTCGAGGACTTCACCACCCAATTGTGGGACGTGGCGATCCACTACAACCTGACCCAGGTCTTCTACCTTTTTCAAACCGTGGCAAGGCGCATGATCGCCCAGCGCAGCGGTGGATCGTTGGTCGCAGTTGCCTCGGTCGACGGCATTGTGGCGGCGACCTACCATGTCGCCTACGGCGCCGCCAAGGCTGGCGTCATCTCGCTCGTCAAAACCTTCGCAGACGAACTGGGGCGGTACGGCATTCGCGCTAACGCGGTCGCGCCAGGCAATGTGGGCTCCGGCAACGAGGACCAGCCGCCACACGAGTACGCCGTCAATGGAATTAATCCGCTGGCTGCGCCCCGCGCCCATGATGTCGCCAACGCCGCGTTGTTCCTCTGCTCTGAGCTGGCTGCCCGCATCACCGGTCAGACACTTGTCGTCGACGGCGGTGCAACCATTCAGCAGCTGTGGGGGCTGCCCGCATCATCGATCCCGCCGAACCCGGACGACGCGATACCGGAATTCATGAAACCTGGGCGGTTGGGCAGCTAGGGCGCTGCTGATTTAGTCGCTACATTTACGGCGTCCTGGGCCGCGCCAATCACATCTGTCACAAAGATATCTGGATCGAGCCGGTGCACAGTTCGCCCGCCTCGGAGCGACAAACTAAGGCAGGCAGGGGATTTGTCGCTCATAGCCGGGCACAACGAACACCCCAACCCGCGGAGACTCGTGTGACTGTTGTGACAGTTGCCGAGCACCCAACGGCTAGGGGCGCTACATAGCGTATTTTCGGCGAAACTGGCTGGGGTGCAGGCGAACCTGCTAACGGTGATCGAAAACTACCTCGATAGCAAGGCGGTCCGCTTCCCCGTCACGACGAGATCCTCAGCGCGGCACGGTCTTTCTCGTTGCCCGTCCAACGTGCCGCTGTGACGGCCGCCGCCATGGCCAAGAGGGTCGGCAGGGATGAGGTTAGGGCGTGCAAGCACGGTGATCATGGTGCAGCCGAACCTCAAGCCGGGTTAAGACTTGCCGCCTCTCATGAAAGATGGGTGCGGTGATCCTCGCCGTCGACCTCGGCAAGACTTCCTGCCGGGCCGCAGCAGCCGGCCGGAGGGCCGAGGGGCCGGGCGCGCCGGGGCTCGCGGCGCCTGGCGGCGTGCGGGCCGCGGAGGCGGCGATCCTGGCCGTCGCGCGTGAGCTCGGCCCGGTCGACGAGGTGATCGTGGGCGCCGCCGGGGCGCTGGCGGCGCCGGACGCGGCGCGCGCGCTGGGCGATGCGCTGCTGGCCTCGCTGCGGGCGGAACGCGTCGCGGTGACCAGCGACGCCGTGATCGCGCACGCGGGCGCGCTGGACGGGGAGCCGGGCGTCGTGCTGATCGCGGGCACCGGCGTCGTGGCGCTCGCGATCGGCGCAGACGGCGCGCTGCGGACCGCCGACGGCTGGGGCCCGTGGCTGGGCGACGAGGGTGGCGGCGCGTGGATCGGCGCCGCCGGACTGCGCGCAGCGCTGCGCGCCCACGACGGCCGCGGCCCGTCCACCACGCTGCTCGACGCCGCCCGCGCCCGCTTCGGCGCGCCGGAGACCTGGCCCGCGCAGCTCACCGGTGCCGCCGCGTTCGCGTCCTTCGCGCCCGACGTCCTCGCCGCGGAGGACGACGCCGCGGCGCTGGCGATCGTCAGCGCCGCCGCCGAGGCGCTCGCCGCGACCGCCCGCGCGGCCGGGGATGGCCCGGTGGCGATGGTCGGCGGCCTGGCGGGGGTCGAGGCGCTGCGTGAGCAGCTCGACCTCGTCCCGGCCGCCGGCGACGCGCTCGATGGCGCGCTGCGGCTGGGGGCGATCCACGAGCCGCACGTGATCCGCGTGCAGGCGGCCCCCAATGCCCTTGTCCCGCACGGGCTCGACGCGCTCGCCACCGAGGCCGTGCGGCCAGACCTGGACGACCTCGACGCGCGGCCTATCGGCGAGGTCGTCGCGCTGCTCGTCGCCGCCGAGGGCGAGGCGCACGGCGCGGTGGCGGCGGCGGTCCCGCGGATCGCGGCGGCGGCCGAGGCGATCGCCGCGCGGCTGCAGTGCGGCGGCCGCCTGATCTACGCCGGCGCCGGAACGCCCGGGCGGCTCGGTGTGCTCGACGCGGCCGAGTGCGGGCCGACGTTCGGCACCGACCTCGTGCGCGGCGTGATCGCCGGCGGGTCGGCGGCGCTGACCGAGGCGATCGAGGGCGCGGAGGACGCGTTCGACCCCGCCGATCTCGCCGACCTGACCGCCGCCGACGCGCTCGTCGGGATCACGGCGTCGGGCCGCACGCCGTACGTGCTCGGGGCGCTCGATCACGCGCGCGCGGCGGGCGCGCTGACCGTCGCGATCGTCAACAATCCCGTGCAGCGAGACGTCTGCCGACCTGGTGATCGAGCTGCTGACCGGGCCCGAGGTGCTCGCCGGCTCCACGCGGCTGACCGCGGGAACGGCCCAGAAGGTCATGCTCAACGCGCTCTCGACGAGCGTGATGATCGCGCTCGGCAAGGCCTACGGACCGCGGATGGTCGACGTGCGCCCGACCAACGCGAAGCTGCGCCGCCGCGCGGTGCGGATCGTCCGCGACGCGGCCGGCGTCGACGAGGAGGCCGCGACCGCCGCGCTCGCCGCCGCGGGCGGTCATGCCAAGACCGCGATCGTCGCGCTGCTCGCGGGCGTCGACGCGGCCGAGGCTGCCGTCCGGCTCGACCGGGCGCGGGGACGTGTGCGCGACGCGCTCGGTGGGACATGAGGGTGTCATCGAGTTCCTGCACATCGCATGAGCGCCGGGATTCAACGCATCGCGCGCGATCAGCGCGATCGAGAAGCGATAACCGCCTTGGCGATTTCCAGCGCCAGCTGGTACGGCTCGGGCTCGTTCCGGTTAGTCATCACGACCACCGTCATGTGCCGCTTCGGGTAGCGCACGATCACATTGCGGAAACCCACCGTCTCGCCGGAGTGCCACAGCGTCTCCCCGGTGATGCGCCAGCCGTAGCCGTACTCGATCTCGGGATCATCGGTGTGCGTCGCGGGTGTGAACGCCGCCCGTAATGAGCTCGGATGCAGCAGGCGCCCGTCGTACAGCGCGGCATCCCATTTCGCGAGATCGTCTATCGACGAATAGATTTGCGCATCAATGCATCGACTTCCGGCTTTATCGCACAATCGCCGACGCGCGTGAACTACAGGTTTTCGTAGTCATACCTGAAATCCGCCTCCGGATCGACTTTGCAGGGCTCACGATCAACCCGCACTTCGCAGCCGACCAGTCTGCTAGTGCCTGCGCGCCGTCGCTCATCGGGTTGCCTTTCCGTCGAGCAGCGCGCCGGGGTTGAGGACGCCGGCGGGGTCGAATGCATCCTTGATGCGGCGCATCAGCGCAATCTTGACCGGATCCTCCAGCTCCAGGAAGTGTCGCATCTTGATCCGGCCCAGGCCGTGCTCGCCGGAGATCGCCCCGCCCAGCTCCATCGCGGCAGCGAAGATGTCGTGCAGCAGCCGGTGGCGGACGTCGTCGTCGCCGCAGAACACCGCCAGGTGCACGTTGCCGTCGCCGGCATGCCCGCACCCGACCACTCCAGCGCCGGCTTTTTGCGCGAGTTCTTGTGCCCGGGTGAAGAATTGGTGCATCTGCGCGCGCGGGACCACCACGTCGATGACGTCGTTGGCGCCGGCCGCCTTGGCGGTCCAGAACGCCTTCTCCCGGGCTTCGATCAATGCGTGTGCGGAATTGCCTTCCAGCACATACAAATCCATCGCGCCCAGCGAGTCGAGCAGCTGACCAAGCATCGTCACGTCGTCGTCGAGGCGGTCATGGTCACGGTTCTCCACGCCGATCATTAGGTGCGCCTCAGCGGCCTCGCGGATCTTGTCGGGGATGCCCAGGTTCAGGTTCTGGGCGTAGCTGATCGCGGCCAGCGTGAGCTTGTCGACGTATTCGAGGATGTTGGGGTCCACGCCGCTGCGCACCACCGCGGGCACCGCCCGCATCACGGCGGGCAGATCGGGGAACGGGACCAGCAGCGTGGCCGCGTGCGCCAGCCGCGGGTAGAGCCGCACGGTGACCTCGGTGGCCAGCGCCAGGGTGCCCTCCGAGCCGATGATCAGCTGGGTCAGGTCGTAGCCGGTGGACAGCTTGGTGATCTTGCCGCCGGTGCGGATCAGCTCGCCGGTGGGCAGCGCGGCCTGCAGCCCGAGCACGTTGTGGCGGGTCACCCCGTACTTGACCGCGCGCATGCCGCCGGCGTTGGTGCCGACGTTACCGCCCACGCTGGCGCTCAGCTCGCCGGGAAAGACGTTGTACACCAACCCTTCTGCGGCGGTGGCGGTATCGAGGTCGGCCAGGGTGACCCCGGGCTCTACGACCGCGACCTGGTTGTCGGCGTCGATCTCAAGGATCTGGTTCATCCGCTCGAACGAGATGAGCAGGCCGTTCGGGCAGGGCCGCGCGGCCGCCGACAGGCCGGTTCCCGAGCCGCGGGCAGTCACCGGCATCTGCGCCCGGGTCGCGGCGGCCAACAGCGCCGCAACCTGCTCGGCGGTCTGCGGGCGGGCCACAAAGCGTGGGGCCACCGGTTCCCCGACCAGCGCCTCGTCGTGGTGATAGTCGGGCCCGATCCGCTCGCCGGTCAGCAGCTGGGACTCCCCGACGATGTCCGCGAACTCCCGTGCGGCGTCGGTGTCGGTCTGTGCGTGCATGCCCTCACCTCGGTTCTCGTGCCGCGAAGCGCCCGATTCGCGGGCAAGACAGTGTCTTTTACCGATGGAAGCATGCATCCTGGGCGCGCCGGGGAGCAATGGGCGTTGGTGGCGGGTGCTGGTGACCGTGAGACAGCAATTGGCACCTCAAACCGTCCGAAGCGATCAACACGGCCGATCACGTCACTCGGGGAATTATGGTCACTTCGTGAGGCGTCGAACGGTGCTGAAGCTACCCCTGCTGCTGGCGGCAGGTCCTACGCTGACGCAGGTGCCCCGCGCCGCCGCAGAGCAAAGCCGGTGGTCGCCTGACCGAGCCAACCGCTGGTATCAAGCGCAAGCCTGGCCCGTCGGCGCCAACTACATCACCTCAAACGCGATCAACCAGCTCGAGATGTTTCAGGCCGACACGTTCGACCCGCGGCGCATCGATACCGAGCTCGGCTGGGCCCGGTTGTACCGGCTCAACACGGTGCGGGTTTTCCTGCACGATCAGCTCTGGGCGCAGGATTCCCGGGGCTTCCAAATGCGTCTCGCGCAGTTTGTCACCATCGCGGCGCGCCACCGCATCAAACCACTCTTTGTCTTCTTTGACTCCTGTTGGGATCCGTTCCCCAAACCGGGTCGGCAGCGCGCGCCGAGGCCTGGGGTCCACAACTCCGGTTGGGTGCAAAGCCCAGGCGCTGAACACCTCGATGACCTCGACTACCGCCGCACTCTGCTCAACTATGTCACGGGAGTGTTGAACCAATTCCGCACTGATGATCGCGTTTTGGGTTGGGACCTGTGGAATGAGCCCGACAATCCAGCGCGTGTGTATAGCAAGGTCGAGCGGAAAGACAAGCAGGAGCGGGTCGCCGACCTGCTCTCCCTGGCGTTCGGGTGGGCACGTTCGGTTGATCCATGTCAGCCATTAACAAGTGGTGTGTGGGACGGCGAGTGGGGCGATCCTCAGCGCCGCAGCACAATCACCAACATTCAACTGGACAACTCCGACGTGGTCACATTCCACTGCTATGACGAACCGGCGGCATTTGAGGCTCGGATCGCCGAACTTTCCCCACTGGGGCGGCCGATCCTCTGCACCGAGTACCTGGCCCGGACGCTCGGCAGCACCATTGACGGAGTCTTGCCAATTGCGAAGCGCTACAACGTAGGTGCAATCAATTGGGGTTTGGTGGCCGGGAAGTCCCAGACCTACCTGCCCTGGAACTCATGGGATCATCCGTACACGATGCTTCCGAAGCCCTGGTTTCAAGACCTGCTCCAACCCGATGGAAAGCCCTACCGGGACAATGAAATTCAAACGATTAGCAAGCTGAGCGGGCTCTAAGGCGCTCTGCGCACGTGGTTTTCGCCCCTATCTTTTCGGCGAGAGGTCATACAGTCTTTTGGTGGGGCGGGCGGGACTCGAACCCGCGACCAACGGATTATGAGAGCGGGAGTTCTGGTGTCGTCATCGATTTGCTTCGCACCGGTCGAGACCTGCCGCAGAAGAATGGAGCCTCTCCCGAAGCCCCGTCGCCCGCACCGCCCGACGTCCGATCGCGGCCCGCACTGCGGCCTCAGAACCAACCACCCGAACCTTGGCCTTCGCTCGCGTCACCGCGGTATAGAACAGCTCTCGCGTTAGTAATCGCGAATCCTCCGACGGCAACAGCACCGTCACCTCATCGGCTTGGCTGCCTTGGCTTTTGTGGATTGTCATCGCGTGCATCGTCTCAACGTCGCCGAGGCGGCTCGTTGCGAAATCGAGCGGCCCTGTCGCCCCTGCGATGACGGCCCGCAGGCCGTCGGGGCCCGCGATTACCACGCCGGTGTCGCCGTTGTAGACGCGCAGCCCGTAGTCGTTCGCCGTCACCAGGAGCGGCCTCCCCGCGTACCACTCAGCCCATGCCGGCTGGCCGGTCTCCTCGGACAGCCACTTCTCGACCTGCCGGTTCCAGTGCCGTACTCCGTAAGGGCCTTCGCGATGCGCGCAGAGCAACCGGTGCTCATCCAGCGTCGCTAAAGCGGCATCGGCAGCACCCAGTAGCGCCGCCTCCCGCAGCCGAAGGGCATGCGGCGTAAGGATCGAGCGGAGCCGATCCGCGGGGTCATGGTCCTCGATGAACTCGATATGCTCGTCGCCCGACCGCAACAACGCCAGTGCACGATCCGCGTGGCCAACCCGGATCGCCTCGGCCAGCTGACCGATCGATTCCCCGAACCGGTACGAGGTCCGCAGCGTCGCCACCCGCACGTCGTCCCGCGCCGAAAGCCCGTCCACCAAGTCCGCCAGCACCGCACCGGCTTCCACCGATGCCAGCTGATCGGCGTCACCGACCAGGACCAGCCGGGCATCTGGGCGCACCGCTTCCAGCAGTCGCGCCATCATGGTCAGCGACACCATCGACGTTTCGTCGACCACAATCACGTCGTGTGGCAACCGGTTTCCGCGATCGTGCCGAAACCGTGACGACGAGTCCGGCCGGCTGCCCAGCAACCGATGCAATGTCATCGCCTGCAGCTCACCCAGCCGCGCCCGGTCGGCCGCGTCGAGCTTGGCCACCTCATGCTGCACCGCTTCCTGCAGCCGTGCCGCCGCCTTACCCGTCGGCGCCGCCAACCCAATGCGCGGTCGCGCGAAACCCGACAACTCTGCCTGCTCGGCCACCAGCGCAAGCAACCGGGCGACCGTGGTCGTCTTCCCGGTGCCCGGACCGCCCGTCAGCACCGTGACCGCTTGCGACAGAGCAATTTCCGCTGCCTCCCGCTGCTCTTCGAAGCCAGCCGGGAAAAGTCGCTCGAAGGAGGGCACTTTGACTGTCGGCCTGGACACCAGCAACGCGAGCAAGTCGTCGCACACCTGCTTTTCCTCGCGCCAGTATCGGTCGAGGTAGAGCAGTCGGTCGTCATAGAGACGCAGCACCGGCGGCTGACTGAGCAACTTGCTCGCCCGCACCGCCGCCAGCCACTCCGCGGGCTCTGGCCACGGCAGCTCATCGGCCCCAATACTCGCCGCGATGGTCGCCAGGTCGACGCACACCGATCCGCTCCGCAGCCCGCGCACCAGAAGCGCCACCGCCAACGCCACCCGCTCATCGGGCTCGTTGCCGAGCGCGCAGATCCGGTTCGCCACAGGCACATCCGAGACGTCCAGCACGCCCGCCTCGTTGAAGGTCTGCAGTAGTCCACCAGCGCCGATGGCGACCTCGACGTCCGCGACGGTCACGCCGCCTGCCTCCCCTCGTCGAGCAGATCCGATAGCGCAACCACCAGCTCGGCCGGCGGCTGCCAGCTGAACACCCCGCACGGATGCCCGTCGACCACTGGCGTATCGACACCGCACATGCCTCGCACGAACAGATACAGCACGCCGCCAAGGTGCGAACTAGGGTCATAGCCCGGCTGCCGCCACCGCAGAAACCGATGCAACACAACCACATACAACAGCGCCTGCAGTGGATAGTCCGAATGCAGCATCGCCTCGGTCAGCCGCGCAAACGAATAATCGGACACGGAATCGCCCAGATGGTTGGTCTTGTAGTCCACCACCACGATACCGCGGCTCGGGCAGCCGCAGCACCACATCGATCGACCCCGCCAGGTACCCGCGCAGCGACTGACCGCCCAGCCCGGCCGACATCAGCCGGTCGGCGTATGACGCCAGCGGATCGTCCGCGCGCAGGTGAAGTCGCAGCAGCTCACCCACATCGGACAGCGACAAATCCGGAGCAGCACCGCGCAGATCGCCTCCGACCAGCGGGATCTCGAAGTCCAACTCCCGCAGCCGGTCCCGCACGCCGATCTGCCTCAGCGTCACGCCAGAAGCTAATGGCCCGAGCGGTGTGTCGTGCATCGGCACCAGTGCAGCGGCAAGATCGTCAGCGGCGACGTCGACCGGCCACCACGCGAGGTGGCGTCGCACCTGCTCCTCCAGCTCGAGAGCCAAGTCGGGCGCCGAAGGGTCGGCGGTCTCCAGCACCGCGTGCACCAGGGAGCCGAACGCCGCACCGGACGGCATCGCCGCCAGCGGAGAAACGAGGCCCAAACCGGAACTGGGCGCAGTGATCACGACACCCTCCACCTCGTCGTCGCGCGCGCTCACCTCCGGCTCGCTTTCCACGCCAACCGGTTCCGCGCCGCGGATCAGCGCCGAATACGAGGTGCGCCGCCAGGTGGTGTCGATCGCGCGGTGGAAATGCCGCACCGCGAAGTGGGGGAGGGGCGGCGCGGCGGGGCTAGCCGATGGCGCGACGATCACCGATTCCTCCACCGACGGCCCACCCGCGGCCTCCCACTGCTTGAACAGTGCCCACGCGTCGTCGTCGGCGATGCCCGGCGCGCATCGGTTCGGCACCTCGGCCTCGCCAACGCCGCGGCCGCGCAACAGCCGCGACAGCCCGCCGTTGGGTTCGCCCCAGGTCGGCGCCCACCACGCCACGACCTGGGACTGTGCCCGGGTCAGCGCGACATAGGTGGTCCGAATGTTGTCGCGCGCGTCCTCACGCGCGGCCCAGCTCTTCGACCGACTTCCGTTCGGGGCTGCGGTCTTTGCCGCCGATGTACAGGCAGCGAGTGTCGGCTTCGTCGTGATACAGCAGGATGTCGTCGCTGCGGACGTACCGGTTGAACGCGAACGGCAGGTACACGATCGGGAACTGCAATCCCTTGGCCACAAACACCGTCATGATCTGCACCGCAGCGGCGTCGCTGTCCAGCCGGCGGCTGTGTTCGGTTACGCCGCTGCGGTTCGTCGCGCTGCCGGCGTAACCAATCGCGCAGCGCGGGCAGACTGTAGCGCTCACGATGCGCGATCTCGTGCAGCAGCTGCGCGATATGAGCCAGGTCGGTCATGTGCCGCTCGCCGCCGCGCTGGGCGAGCACTCGACCGCCCATGCCACGCAACCTGCGCGGCCTCGAACACCGCCGCCACGCCGCGCTGGCGGGCGTGTTTGATCCACTCACGCAATGTGTCTGGCCACCCGGTCGGTGAGCTCATCGCCCTCGGCGGCAAGGGTTTCGGCGGTCTCGCCGAAGAACATCGTGCCGCGGCGGCGCGGACCAACCCGCTGCGGTGCGGCGCGTCGAATGCCTCCAACAGACACAGCCAGTCCTTAGCGGCCTGCGACTCGAACACATCGGAGTCGCCGGTGTAGATCGCCGGAATCCCCGCCGCAGCCAATGCGTCCCGAGCAGGCCCGCGCGTCGTTGTGCTTTTCGACGATCACGGCGATGTCCCCGGCCCGAACCGGCCGCCGTCGTAGGTCGGCGCCGCTGGCCAGCAGCGCGGCGATGTCGGCGGCCAGATCGGCGGGATATGCTGGCGGCGCAGCCTGTCGATCGGGATGTTGGCGGCTCGTCGTAGCCGACGCTGGGTCGTCTGACGACCCGCAGCCGAACCGGCTCGTTGTGCGGCGCGCCGGCCAGCCGATGACCGTCGTGGTGAGCCTCGACGTCGTGCACGACGATCTCGGCGTCGCCGAGCGCCGCGCCGCGCAACACCGTCTGCAGGCTGTCGACGAGCACCTTGTCGCTGCGCCAATTGGTGCCCAGTGTCTAGCCGTTCATCCGCGGTGCTCGGCCGCCCTCAGATAGGTGTGGATGTCGCCGCCGCGGAAACGCATAGATCGCCTGCTTGGGATCGCCGATCAGAATCAGCGTGCATGCCCGCTGAACGCGCGTTCGAGCACCTGCCACTGGATGGGGTCGGTGTCCTGGAACTCGTCGACCATGCACGATCCGCCAGCGTCGCCGCATCCGCGTCCGGGCGGGGGAATCGTTGTGGCTTCAAGCGCTTTCGCCAGCCGGATCAGCAGGTCGTCGTAGCCGAGGACGCCCAACCGGCGCTTGCGGCGCTCGAGCTCGGCTTGACCACCTTTCGGCAAACCGCAGCCGGACCGCTGCCTCGCTGATCCGGATTGCGCGTCGTGCGGGCCGCAGCTCGGTCGCACGGGTCGTTGACCACGGCGCGGGCGAGCTCGCAGGCCTGCTGTAGGTCAGCGCCGGGTCGTCTGCGCTGACGCCCGAAATGCGCGAGGTAGATGTCGTCGACGATCTCGGTGACCAGGTCGTCGAGGCTCTCCAGCAGCTTGACGTCGGCGGCGGTGTCACCGGCCACACCAAGCGATTTCAACACGCAGTCCGGCAGAACTCGTGCGTGGTGGCGATGGTGGCTGCATCGAAGCCGGCCAGCGCGTCACGTAGCCGCGCCTGCCTGGCCGCGCGTTGGTGTCGCTGCCGCGCAGCAGATGCCGACCAACTCGTTATCGCCGGCGGCGACGCGACCCTCAAGCGCGGACTACCGCCTCTGCGATTTGGCTGCGGACCCGTTCGCAGAGTTCGCGACTGGCGCCGCGGGTGAACGTGATCAGCAGCATCTCCTCGAGCGTCGCCGTCGCTCTCGGCGACGTAGCGGGTGACCAGCCCGGCCAGCGCGAACGTCTTGCCGGTGCCCGCGCTGGCCTGCAGCACGGTGGTGGAGCCCTCTGTGGGTAGTGGGCCCAGCAGGTCGAAGCGATCCATCAGCTGGGCTTCCCTCTCGGCGGCGCAGCACCGGCAGCCACAGCCGGGCAGCGAGGCGCCGAGCCGGGTGTCTTCGCCGGGCATCTCCTCACCCGGCCGGGGCGGACCCAGCAGCAGCTCAAACGGAGCCCTGGGGCCCCACACCCGCACGTGGGCACGCTCTGCGTCATCACCGACGTGGAAGTTGTTGCTGGTCCACTTACTACTGGCGACTTTCACCGGATCCCGTCCCTTATAACGCTTCTCCGCCCACGCGTAGGACGTCTTGAGGGGCAGGGGCAGCGGTTCGCGGCGACCGGCGTCGAACAGCGCGACCAGGTCGCGCAGTACGCCCAACGGTCGGGTGGTGTGCGGAAGCAGCACCCTCGATCTCGTCGTTGCTGCCCCGCCCGACGGAGATGGCGGTCCAGCTCGCGGTCGGGGTTAGCCGCGGTGAGCGCCAGCAACGGAATCCACGCCTGCAGTTGGTGCTTTGCCGGCGAGCTTCGAGTAGCTCACCGACAACGATCCGGTTGCCGTACACCCGGTTCACCGTGCCGGTGACGCGGCGCCCGTCGCCCAGGTCGATGGCGATGTCGAGGGCTTGTGGCATGCACCCGTTGATGGCGCAGAGTCGTGATCGCCAGCTGGGCGGCGCTCTCGGCGATTTCGGCGGCCTTGCGCCAACCCAGCCGGCCCGGCGGCAGCGTGCCGCGGCGCCACTCGGCCTCTTGCGCCACCTCGAGGTCATGCCGTGCAGCATGTCGTGCAGCATCCGGTCGCCGACCGTCCACTCTTCGAGGCTGTCTGATCTCGACCGGCATCGCGTCCTCACACCGTCGACGTCCCACGGCAGCGTGCAGTCGAGTCGCGCGGAAGAAGCCCTTTGACCGGGTCTTTGAAAAACCCGAGCAGGTCGGCGAGTATGACGTCATCGGTAGGCGGCGCGGGCAGCAGATCGGTGATGAATTGCGTTGGTGTACAGCGCTGCCCGGCAGCAGCCTCGGCCGCGGCCAGCGCCGTGGGATCGAATGTGAACGGCTTGCTGGGCACCAGCGCGCCGGGGTCGACGTTGCGGCGTCGAACGGCTGCAACGGATGCTTGATCAGGACGTGCTCGCGTACCGGTGTTGACGTCGTCCGTCCAGCGCGTCCAGCAGCTCGGCCAGCGGCACGGAGGCGGGCGGAGGTACCCGGTGTGCTCGTTGGCCCCGGTGTAAGTGATGACCAGCTTCTCGGTGGCCGCGCCGATCGCGTCGAGCAGCAATTGGCGGTCCTCCGAACGGATGTCGCGCTCACCGGTCATCGGCTTACGGGCGAGCACGTCGTCGCCGTCGAGACGCTCAGCCGCGGGAACACCCCGTCGTCGAGCCCGACCAGGCAGACCACCCGGTGCGGCACCGAGCGCATCGGCACCATCGTGCACACCGTCAGCGTGCCGGTGCGGAAGTTGGCACGCGTCGGGCGTCCGGCCAGGTGTCGGTCCAGCAGCGCGCGGATGTCGGGCAGCCGCAGCATGTGTCGACGCGCGCGAACCGGCCTGCTTCAAGACGTCTGCGAATTCCCGCTGCAGCTGGGCGTCTTGCCAAGCGTCGATCGTCGATGCGGGTCAACAGGCCGACGCCCTCGGTCAGTGCGTCCAGCCACTTGGTCAACGGCGGTGCGCCGCTGAGGATTTCGACAACGCGCTGCAGCCGGTCGACGAATTCGGCGAGCTGCCCGGCCAACTGCACGCTGTTGCTGCCGACGTCGTCGAGCGGCAACGCGGTGCCCAGCCAGGCCTGCGAATCGTCGGACATCGCCACCCCGGCCAGGATGCGGTCGAGCCCAAACCGCCAGGTGTTGTGCACGAAGCGCTCAAGCCCGTACGGCTCGCGGTGCTCGCGGCGTCGAAACCCCACCGGATATTCGATTCGCGCACCCAGTCGGTGATCGCGTCGAGGTCGTCGTCGGTGAAACCGAACCGGGCGCGCACCGGCGCGGCCTGCGCGAGGTTGAGCACCTGACTGGCGGTGGCCCGGGTCCCGGCGATGGCGAGTAACTCCGCGGCCACCCCGAGCAGCGGGTTGGTCTGGGTGAGCGAGCGGTCGGCGAGCCTGACCCGCAGTCGGTGTGCCGGGTGGACGTCGTGCACCGCGCTCGCCGAGCCCGAAGCCGGCGACGATCAACGGCGCATACGTCTCAATGTCGGGGCACATCACCACGATGTCGCGCGGTTCCAGCGTCGGGTCGTCCTCCAGCAGGCCCAGCAGCACCTCGCGCAGCACATCGATCTGACGCGCCGAGCCGTGACAGCTGTGCACCTGCACCGAGCGGTCGGTTTCGGCCATCACGCGGCCGTCGTGGCCGGACCGCATTGGCGGCGATGTCGGACTGCAACCAGCCGCAGCAGCGTGTCGGGTGTGGTTGCGCCACTGATGAATTCGTCGCTCGCTCGGTAAGCCGGCAGTGCTGCGTTGAAGCTCCCGCAGGTCTCGGCCCAGCGTTTCCAGCAGCGGGTGATGGGCCGCCTCGCGGCGACTGGTGTCCTCGCGCGGGGCGACCGCGCCGTGGATGTCGCCGAGTGCCTGCCACAGGTCGTCGCTGGGGTGCGGCAGCCACAGGTGCAGATCGTGGTGGGTGGCCAGCGCGTCGAGCAACTCCACCTCGGTACACGCCAGCCGGGTGTGCCCGAACAGCGACAGCCGCGCCGGCAGGTCGGCCGGGCCCTCCCGCAGTCGGGCGATGGTCTTCTCGTGCCGGATGTGCGGGGGTCGGCGCCGATGTCGGCCGACCAGCGCCCGCCACAGTTCCGGCTGCCAGGCCAGGTCGGCGTCGAGGTGTCGGCGCATGGCCGTCCAGCCAGTCGACCAGAAGCTTGCGGACGCTGCCGGGCGTAGGAGGCGAATAACCCGGCCAGCCTCCGGGCCACCGAATACCGGCGGCCGCGACGCAGCTCGGCCTCGTCGTCGGTCTTCTCGAAATGGCCCAAATGGGTTGCCAGTGTGCGACACCATGGCTCGTCGAGGCTGCAGTCGATGACCTCCAACAGCGGCCATGTCATGGCGTCGGGTGACCACGGGTCGTCGTCGACGGTGCCGGTGACCTCGGCGATCAGCGAGGCAGGGCTGCGAAACGAAACACCCGCGCATACCCCGTCGCCGCCGCGGCCGGCGCCCGAGGACGTGAGAAAGCCGCTGGCTCAGCCACCGCTCCACGCCGCGCGCCGGCACCAAGACCAGCTCTTCGGCGAACGGGTCGGGCAGCGGGTCGGCCAGCAGGGCACCGAGCCCGTCGGCCAGCAGATCAGTGCGCTCGGCACGGTGCAGATGAAGCGGCATCGCGGGCCACCATAGACGCCGACGCCGACATCTCGTGGCGGGTTCAGCCGGTTGCGGGAGAAGAGGAGATCGGGAGCTTGACCGTGACGGTCACCCGGCCGTGATCGTCGCGGGTCGCGACGGCGTGTCCGGTTCGGTCGGTGCCGTTGAGCCTCAGCGTAATCGGGCCGCCGCTGCCCAGGAAGTTTCGCCACCAGGTCTTGGAGCCGGGAAGCCCGACACGGATGACAACCTCGTCACCGACCCGCCGGTAATTCACCGGTGTGGTGAATGTCTTGCCTGAGCGACGGCCGACGTAGGAAATCACCACCAGGTTTCGGCGCACAACGTTGCCCAACAGGGGCACATCGATGAGCTTGGCCGCGACAGCGTTGAAAGCGGGCGCTATCGGGGTGCCGAATATTCCGCGGCTCATGACAACCTCCTGGGGCCGAGCGATGCTCGCCAGTCTAGCCGGGCCGGGGGTTCGTCGGGTTGGCCGCGGTGTGTGCTCGGTTGCATAAGGTTCTCGTTAAGGATCTGGACTGGACTGTCAAGAGACCGCTAACGCTCGCGTCCGGATGGCTGAGCTGGCGCACGCTGCATTGGTGTCCATCGTCCACTCGGTCGTTGCGAGCATGAGGCCGCGCCCCATGGCCCTATCGCGGTACCGCGAACCGCCCTCTACCGCGGTCGGTGCCAGCGTGCCCGATCCGCGGGTGAAATAGCGAGCCCGGAGGTCGTTGTGCAGGCAGCGGAGATCGACGAGGAGTTCCCGGTGGTGGACATCGACTCGTCTGCCCTGGAAGCCGCCTGGATGCTTGCCGAACACAGCCTGCCCGGAATCGTCGTACTAACTGCGGACGGGCAGCTGTATGCGGTGCTGCCTGCCTCTCAAGTAGTGCGCTTCATCGTGCCCAATTACGTGCAGGACGATCCCGTGCTGGCCGGCGTGCTCGCGGAGTCGATCGCCGACCGGGCTGCGGAGAGGTTGGGCGGCAAGACGGTTCGCGAGCTGCTGCCGCAACACCAGCGAACACTGCCCGCCGCCAACGCAGATGACACGATCATCGAAGTGGCCGCGATGATGGGTAGGCTGCGAAGTCCCCTGATAGCCGTGATGAAGCAAGGCAAGCTGCACGGCGTGATCACCGCGTCGCGGCTCTTAGCTTAGCGATGGCACTGAAGTGTGGGTTGACCGAACAGGCATTGTCCGCCGTCGTCGCCGGTTTGACGACGGAGAGGGCATCTCTGTCAACTTGGCAGTTTCTCGAACAGTCATCCGACCCAACTCGATCCACGGCTTAGCGCCAGGGGCTGGCGCACGGTCCGCCTAAACGGTCCATTTGGCCAGGGCCCCTGCCCCGCGACATCCCAGGCGCAGCAACTGTCGTCATGGTTGTCGTCAAAACTGTCGTCAGCTCACGGCGCGAAACACCGGCACCCCCGCTAAGAAAAGCCGGGCCAGCTCAATAAACCGGCGGAACTGATAATAACGGTAGCTCTTATTATCAGTTAGCCGCCTAAGTGATGATAAGATGCGTCCATGTCATCAGTTAGCTCAGGCACCGGAGTGGGGTACGAAACCCTCAACTGGGGTATGCCGACCGAGGCAGGCTACCAGCGCTCCGACCTGCGAGCCGCCCAGCGCCAGTCCGGTGAGTACCAGGCCGCCATCCCTGCCGAGATTGCCAGCCTCGACGTCAGCCTGCCGTCTGCTGTTCTCGCTGACGCCGAGGAGGCCGGCCAGGAGATCGCGCGGTTCGATACAGAACTCGGTGGAGAGATCGCCCCATTCGCCTCCGTGCTGCTACGCACAGAATCAGCAGCCAGCTCCAAAATCGAGAACTTGACAGCATCTGCGCGCGCGATCGCCGAAGCCGAGACGCTAGGAAACACCAAGCGCCGCAACGCTTCAATGATCGTCGCGAACACCAAGGCGATGCAGGCGGCCATCGAACTCGCCGACCGGATCAACGACGAGGCCATTCTGGCAATGCATTACGCGCTGATGCACGAGAGTGAACCGAGCATCGCCGGCAAATGGCGCACCGAGCAGGTATGGGTCGGTGGAGGCAACTTCGGCCCACGCGGCGCCGATTTTATTGCGCCGCAACAGGACCGGGTTCCCGGCGCTATTGATGACCTAGTCCGATTTGCTAAGCGCAGTGATATCGGGGTACTTCCGCAAATCGCAATTGTGCATGCGCAATTCGAAACCATTCACCCGTTCCCCGACGGCAACGGGCGCACCGGCAGGGCCTTGGCCCAGTCGATGTTGCGCAACAAGCGGTTAACTCGTCAGGTCACGGTCCCCGTCTCAGCTGGCCTGCTAACGGACACCAATTCGTACTTCCAGGCACTGACTGCTTATCGCGAGGGCGACCCCGCCCCGATAGTCGAGAGAATGTCGGAGGCATCGATCCTGGCCGTCGTGAACGGGCGACACCTAGTGAATGATCTGCAAACGATCAGAGGGCAGTGGGAATCGAAGATCACCGCCCGCCGCAACTCGGCGGTGCACCGTGTGGCGGACTTGCTGATCAAACGCCCAGTGGTCAACGCGCAACTGGTCAGCGATCAACTGAACGTTGCGATTAGCAACGTCTACCGATACTTGGACCCGCTCGTCGAGGCCAAGATCATCGTCGAGTTCACCGACCAGGCCCGTAATCGGGCCTGGCGCGCGCCCGAAGTTCTTGGCGCCCTGGACGCTTTCGCCGACCGCGCCGGTCGCCGATGATGCCGACCGCGACCGCCGGGTGGTCGGGTAACGGTTAGGCGTTGGGCGTGCTCGATCAGCCCTCTTGGTAGCTCCAGGTGTGCAGTTGCTCGGCGATCTTGTCGAGTTCAGGTATTCCACCGGTGGCGACCTGGATCACGAAGGTGAAGCGGTCGTCTTCTGGGGCGCTGATCCACTGGCCGTTAATGGCCAAGAATGTTCTGCAGGCTGTCCATGCGAGTCGTTTGTTTCCGTCTACCAGGGCGTGATTGCGGGCTAGGGAGTGCAGCAGTGCAGCGGCTTTGAGGTGCAGTTCTGGGTAGGCGTCCTGGCCGAACACCGACGCTCGTGGTCGCGCCAGGGCTGATTCGAGCAGGCCGTAGTCGCCGACCGCGACGTCCTCACCGATAGCCTTTCGGGCGATCTCGAGCAGGTCGTCGAGATCCAGGCATTCGGTCATGCGTCTTTCAGGCGCTCCAGGACTCCGGCCTCTTCGCGCACGACGCGCTGCAGCGCGTCGGCAACTTTGGCTTTGTGCGCTCGCCGGACGATGTACTCGTCGATGGCCGATAGCGCTACTGCTTGCATTGACCGCCCCTCGTCGGCGGCTTGCTGGCGCAGCGCTTCTGCCTGCTGGTCGGTTGGGCGCAAGGTCATTCCCATGACCGGAATGATACCAGAGTGATACCACGGCGGCTGTTTGGAGAAATAATGCTCACTAAGGACGAGTCGCAACGGGAACCGGGAGTCGGCACCGAGATGCCGCTCGACGGCGATGGCACCATGGTCGGAGACAAGATCACGATCGCAGTGGCGCCATAGGCGCAGACGGAAGGATGACATGGAAGCTTGGGATGCGATTCGCGCCCGGCGCAACGTGCGGCAATACAAGCCCGAGCCGGTGTCAGAAGCCGACTTAAATCGTATCGCCGAGGCTGGATGGCGAGCGCCGTCGGCGAAGAACCGTCAGGCGTGGGACTTTGTCATTGTCACCGACAAGGCTCAGCTGCAAGAACTTTCCACGGTCTGGCAGGGCGCCGGTCATATCGCCGGGGCCGCGGCCGCTATCGCATTCGTCCTGCCGATACCGCCCAGTGAACGCCGGAAGGTGACCGACCAATACGACGTCGGGCAGGCCACGATGGCGATGATGATCGCGGCAACCGACTTGGGGATCGGGACCGGCCATTCGTCGGTGGGGGATCAGGATAAAGCCCGCGCCATCCTGGGGGTCCCCGACGACTACGAGGTGGCCTACCTGCTCGGCGTCGGATATCCCGCTGATCGCCCGCTCACGCCGATCCGCAAACCGAGTCGGCGGCCGTTCTCCGAGGTTGTCCATCACGGACGCTGGTGATTGACGGCTCATCGGGGTAACGACGCAAACCACTTCACCGCTCGCCCCAGCTGTGCCAGGCTAAGGCCATGGCCGGGGTCGGGGACGCCCTCGAATGGGCCAGGCAGCAGATCAATGCCCGGGTGCCGCAGGCCGATCTCCACCAGCGCGATCCGGACTTCATCCGAGACCAGCTGCCCGGCACATGGCTGCTGGCGTCGCTGTACTTCCGGGCCGACGTCCGCGGACTCGACCGCATACCGCCTGAAGGACCGGTGCTGCTGGTCGGCAATCACAGCGGGGGCAACGTACCGGCCGACACGTTCGTCTTCACGTTGGCATTCTGCTCGTATTTCGGGGTGGAGCGCCCGTTCTATCAACTCGCGCATAACCTGGTCACCCTGTATCCGCCGCTGCGCTGGCTTCGCAAGTTCGGCACCGTGCCCGCCAGCCCCGAAAATGCCCGGCTGGCATTGGATTCCGGCGCCGCCGTTTTGGTGTATCCGGGTGGCGATTACGAGGTTTTCCGTCCATCGTGGCAGCGGCACGTCGTCGACTTCGGTGGCCGCAAAGGCTTTGTGCGACTCGCCCGCGAGACCGGTGTGCCGATCGTGCCGGTGGCCAGCGTCGGCGGCCAGGAAACGGCGTTATTCCTCGGACGCGCCCAGTGGCTCTCCAAACTGCTGATGCTCGATAAGTTGGTCCGGCTCAAGAGTGTGCCCATCTCGCTGGCACTGCCGTGGGGGCTGAACGTCAGCGATCTGCTGGGCCACATTCCGCTGCCCGCCAAGATCGTCATCGAGGTGCAGGAGCCGATCGAGGTGCACGACGACGACCAGGCGGTGTACGACGAAGTGATCGCCAGCCTGCAGGCCGGCGTCGATCGGCTTGCCGCCGAACGTCGATTCCCGGTGATCGGCTGATGCGCGTCGAACGCCGGATCATCGTCAACGCTGATCGCGACACCGTGTGGAAGGTGCTCCGCGACCCGGGTCGCTACCCCTCTTTCCTGGCTCACCTGGAGCGCTGGGAGACGCTGACCGAAGGCCCGGCCCGGGTGGGCGCCCGCTACACGGTGTTGTGGAAGATCGGCTCGATCCCGGTGGGGGGTGTCGCCGAAGTGGTGGAGTTCGACGAGGCGTGCGATTTGGCCTGGATCAACATCACCGGCGTGACCCAGCGCGGCCGGTTCCGGTTGCGCGATGCCACGCCGGGTCGAACCGTTGTGACGTTCCGGCTTGCCTATCACTCCGACGGCGGGCTGCTCGGCCTGATCGCCGACCGCGTTGCGACGTTCTGGGTCGGTCGCTCACTCGACGAGAGCCTGAAAAACCTTCGGCGGCTTGTCGAGTCGTAAGCTCGTGACCGTGCGTGATCACAACGGCGCATGTGGTCCGCGTCGCTTAAGCGGTCCGGGGCGTTCCGTCGGGGTGGGTGAGTGTTTCGGCGAGGCCGGTCAAGAGCAGATCCAGGCCTCGGTCGAGTTCGGCGGCGCCGTCGTAGGAGGCGAGGACCGCTGCCAGGGCACGTAGGTGGGGGAATTCGGTGATCGACAGTCGGTGCAGACCGAGCCGCAGAACGTGGTCTGTTTCTTCGGGTCGTTCGACGATTTCCTGCAGTTCGTCGATGACATGGCCGTGCAGGTAGGCGAATAGCACCCGGTAGATGTGCAGGGCGTCCTCGCCGGGGAACCCGGCGGCGATGAGCAGGGTGAGGACGTCTTCGAGGGGCCGTAGGGTTCCGGGCGGTCGCTGGCCAAGTGGGGTGGCCAAGGGGCGGGTCACCAGCAACGGCACGACGTTGGGATGCGCGAGTGCGAGCCGCCGGAAGTCGTGGGCGACGGTGCGCAGCTGAGCGGCCCAGTCCGGGTTTGTGGTGTCCACCGAGAGTTCGGTGAGGACGAGTTCGGCGACGCCGTCAAGCACGGCGGCTTTGTTGGGTACGTGGCGGTAGAGCACCGTCGTATCGCGATTCACCGCATCGCTGAGACGGCGCATGGAAAGTGCATCCACACCATCGCGGTCGACGATCTCTAATGCAGTCTGCAGGATGAGCCGCCGGGTGATCGGGCGGCCATCGGAGCCGCCGGCTGTGACGGAGGGGCCTGCACCGTCAGTGGTCATATCAAGACCAGTCGGCTGTTTCATCCGCGAGCACTTCCCTTCTGTTCAACACTGTAGACCGATGATGTACGTCAACAGTGTTGACAGATGGTCAAACTGGGGTGTGTACTGGGGTTCTAGCACCGGAATTAGAGGCATCGCCATGATGGTCATCGTCGGATTAGTTGTTCTGTTCGTGGCGGTGATCGTCGGGACCGTCGGGGTGCTGGGCAATGCTGGGGCCACTCACCCGCTGGCGGAGAACTTCTCCGTGCTGGGTTATCACGTGACCGGGTCGACCGGCACATTGTTCCTGTCTGGGATCGTGGTCGGCGCGGTGGGGTTGCTGGGTCTCAGTGTGTTGTTGGCCGGCGCCCGACGCAGTGCTGTGCGTGGGCGCGACGCCCGACGCGACGTTGCACGTTCTCAGCGGGAGACGGCATTTGTGAACCGTCACCGCAGCCAAGAGCTTGAACATCAAGGGGCCGCCGACACCGACTCGACGGTGAATTCGACAGCAGATAACCCCCGCAGGCACAGGGTCCCCCTGCTCGGTCACTGGGCGCGTCATCGGCAAACAATCGACGCCAGCCACGTCGACACCTCTCCGTAAAACAGCGCGCGTCGCGTGATATCGCTCAGCCCGCCGCCGCGGTCTGTGACCACCGAAGAAAAGAAGGAATCCGCTATGAGCATCGGCAAGAAGCTCGCCCACAAAGCCGAAGCCGCCAAAGGCGCCACCAAGAAGTATTTCGGCCGCGCCACCGGCAACACCCGTCTACGCACGGAGGGCCGCGCCGATCAGGCCAAGGCCAACGCCAAACAGGCAGGGGCAAAAGTCAAAGACGTCTTCAAACACTGACCCACACTTCCCAAAGTACTTCTCCACAACCCGTCGAAATAAGGAGCCGAAATGGCTACCAGCACAACCGTTTTGATCATCGTGGCCGCGGTCGTGGCCATCCTGCTCATCGCAGGACTCATATGGGTGGCACGCAACAAACGCAACCGACAGCGCCACGTCGAAGCAGAAAAGATCCGCGAGGACGCCAGGCATGAAACACTGCTGGTCAAACAACAGGAAGCCCTCGCCGACGAGACCGCCGCCAAAGCTCGCGCCGCCCAAGCCGAAGCGGATGTCAACGCGGCACAAGCCTCCGGTCTGCAACAACAGGCCGCCGTCCACCGCGATGAAGCGGTTTCCTCGCGCGATCACCTCAACGAGCAATGGGACCGCGCCGACACGCTGGACCCGGCATCCCGAGCAGCATCCGACACCCGCTCGGCCGCCCACGACGAACCACAACCCACAGCCGGGTCCCGCTGAACCCGGCAGACCTCACCACTTCACCGATCCGGTGAGGGACGCGATGTGACGGTCGCCGCGGTACAAGATCGCCCAAAACAGCGTCTTCGAGCGCGTCGCCCGAGCCGGGTATGTCGTCAGCGGCCTGCTCCACGTCATCATCGGCTACCTTGCGATTCGGATCGCTCTAGGTACCGGCGGCGGCAGCGCCGATCAATCCGGGGCGTTGGCGGCGTTGTCAGCCAAACCGGGCGGCATCATCGCACTCTGGGCGGCCGTGATCGCGCTCCTGATCATGGCGTTATGGCGGCTCGCCGAAACAGCGCTCGGCCGTTCCACCGACCCGAAAAGCCAGGGCACCATGCCTGAAATCCTGGATCGGGCGAAGGCCTTTGCGCTGGCCGTCGTCTATTTCGGATTCGCCTACTCCACTCTCGGATTCGCGCGCAGTGCCGGGAAATCCACCGGCCACCAGAATTCCGCGCTCAGTGCGCGGCTCATGCAATCCGCCAGCGGCACAGTAGTACTCATCGTCGGTGGCGTCATCATCGTCGCCGTCGGCGGATACCACATCTACAAGGGCGCCAGCCGCAACTTTCTCGACGATCTCAAAGGCACCTCGAGCGACCTGGTGCGACGACTCGGCGTCATAGGCTACATCGCAAAAGGCCTCGTCATCGCCGGGGCCGGGGTGCTCGTCATCATCGCAGCAAGTCTTTCCCAGCCCGACAAAGCCACAGGACTCGACGGGGCGCTGAAAACACTCGGCGCCCAACCCTACGGAGCGATACTTCTGATCCTCGCCGGGCTGGGAATCATCACCTACGGTCTCTACAGCTTCGCCATGGCCAGATACACCAAAATGTGACCAAGCCCGGCTGAATCACGCGCAAACATCGCGCCAACAGCTGGAAATCTGTTGGTTGCCAAGGCGATGTCGGCAATCGGCTGGTCGGCAAAGCGCTTAGACTCTGAAAACCGATGAGACTGAGCAGCCGTCTGCGGCATCCCCCGCTGGTTCCGCGCGTCGAAAAGCCGCGCGCGGAAGGCCAATTCCATTTATCCAACGGTCGTCGGCTTGGCTACGCCGAATTCGGTGACCCCGCCGGCCCGGTGGTGCTGTGGTTCCACAGCACCCTGGGCGCGCGGCGCCAATTCCCGATGGTGGGGCGCCGTGCCGCCCAGAAGCTCGGCCTGCGGGTCATCATCGTGGAGCGCCCGGGGACGGGGCTGTCCGATTCCCACCGCTACGCCGCCGTGAGCGACTGGGTCGCCGACATGGCGCAGGTGGCCGACGCGCTCGACGCCGAGCGGCTGGGCATTGTGGGCCTGTCCGGTGGCGGCCCCTACGCCCTGGCCTGCGGCGCGCTGGCCCCGATGGTGGATAGGGTTGCCGCCGTGGCCATCCTGGACGGCACCGTCCCGTCGGTCGGTCCCGAGGCCACCAGAGGCGGCGTCACCGACGTTGCCCGCCGTTATAACCGCGTGCTGACGCAGCTACGCCGGCTATTGGCTGTGCTCAGTACCGTGCTGCTGGCACCCCTGATCCCGTTCGCGCATCACGCCTACCGCGTCTACGCCAGTCGGTGGCCCGAGGATGACCGACGAGTGCTCGCCGATCCGGAAATCGAGGCGATCTTCGTCGACGACATGGTCAATGCCTTTCACGGTCGCTGCCTGGCCATGGTCGACGACGCCCGCCTATTGGGACGGGACTGGGGTTTCCGGTTGGTCGACGTGAAGGTGCCGGTGCGGTGGTGGCACGGCGACACCGACCACGTCGTGCCGATCGCCGGCGTCCAGCAGGCAGTCTCGCGTCTGCAAGATGGCGAGCTGACCGTGCGCTCCGGCGAGAGCCACCTCGGCGGCTTCGCCAAAATCGATGAAGTCCTTGAGTACATGTGCGCATCCCTCTGAGCTGCAACGACTTTCGCGGCTCTCAGCGGCCCGGAGCAGCGGTCGGCAAGCCGAGTGCCGCTGCGGCCGTGAGGAGGCGTTCGTCGTAGCTGACGAACGCGGTCAATTGAGTGCCGAACACCGCGTCCCCGGTTGCGAGATGGATCGCGTCGAGTGACCTCAGCGCGGGATCCGGATACGCTGCCGCGGCGGCTCGCACCAGCTCGTCGATTTCGTATCGCGCTACTCGAGCCACGATCGCGGGCACATCGGCGAGCAGCGAGGGCTCTACCCAGTGCAGGGCGCGAGGGAGTTCCACCTCAATCAGCATCGACGACACCCACGGCGCCGGTGTGTGCGCGTCAAGCCAGTCAGCGAGGGTATCGCTTTCGGGTTCACGCCGAATCAGTTTCATCAGGGCCGACGTGTCGAGGTAAAGCATCAGTAGCGCTCAGTGTCTCGCAGCTCGCGCAGCACTTGGCCGGCCTCGTTGTCGGTCTTGACCGGTCCGGATGGACGTGGCGCGGGTCCGCTGAGGGTGGCTGGACGAAGCCTTCCGGCGCTGATCATTTCGGCTAAGGGATTTTCCTGAGACGGGACCAAGCGGGCCACCACGATTCCACGTTCGGTGATGTCGATTTGCTCGCCGCGTTTGACTCGTGCGAGCACTCCAGCAGTATTTTGGTTCAGCTCGCGCACTGGCACTTCGGACATGTGAGTCATTGTACTACGTATAGGTAGTACACCGTTCCACGGCGCCGCGGCCGATCAGCCGCGGGTGTGGATTCCGGCTTCGACGACCGACATGAACGTCGTCAGATCGGAGATGAGGTCGTCGAATGTCCGCGGCCGTGGCGGATCCGCCTCATGCAGCCAGTCGGTGACGGTCTCGAACAGTCCGCCGACGGTGGCGACCGCCAGCGCGTGATAGTTGATCCCGCCGCCCTGCTGTCCGCGCGGATGGTTGCGGCGCCAGAGTGCCTCGATGAACGACGCCGCCCAGCGCCGGTTCTCCCGCCGCTGGGCCTCGACGCGCGGTGAAATGCCCGCGGCCTCACCGAAAGTCACGATCGCGACGCGGGGATCGTCGACCAGTGTGTGCGCGAACGCAGCCAGCAGCCGACGCACGGTCTCGTCTTCGTCGGCATCGACTGACTCCTGCATCGCCTGTGCCACTTGCTCTTCGATGCGCTCGGAGACCTGGCGCAGCAGCGCCAGATAGCAATCCTCCTTGCTGTCGAACAGGTCGTAGAACGCTTTGTTGCCGACGTACGCGGTCTGGCAGATCTGCTCGATCGACGTGTTGGCGTATCCGTCGCGGGCAAACAGCTCGAACGCGGTCGCCAGGAGTTGTTCACGACGCTGCGCGCGGCGCTGTTCGGCGTCCAGGCCGCGGATCCTGCGCGGCCGAGGTTGCGCGGACGTGCGCGGCGCTGCCATGGCGCAGAATTCTAGCGTCAATCCTCTTTTCGAACAAGAGCTCCTGTTTCTAACCAGACACCGTGTTGTAATTTGCGTCACAGTCGCTCAAGCAGGGGAGACGCCATGCCGGGCCGTGCAGCCACCGCCGTCGCGATCGCGGTCGCCGGTGCCCTCGTCGCCGTCCCACCCCTGCCGCGTCACGCTCAAGTACGGCTGACCAGTATCGACGACGCGGACTCGCCGCTCGGGGACGGCACCGCGTTGATCTTCGGCACCAGCGGGACGCCGATCGCCAGCCCCGGCTACCAAGAAGCCGTCGAACAGCTGTATCTGGCGCCGCGTGGCTTCGACGGCACCGTCCAGGCTCCGTTCACACCGGAGGGGTTGTATCCGGTCACCGGCGTGCACACCCTGCCGGTCGACACTTCGTTCGCGCAGGAGGAGCAGATTCTGGATTCAGCGATCCAGAGTCAAATCGCCGCTGGGGGAGTGGATGCCGCCAACCCGGTGGTGGTCTTCGGCTGGTCGCAAAGCGCGGATTTCTCCGGGCTGACCATGCCCGAACTCGCGGCCCAAGGTGTGCCCAGCGACGACGTGCACTTCGTGCTGGTCGGTGATGCCAGCAATCCCGACGGCGGCTTGCTGGAACGCTTCGACTTCCCGGTCGGTTCGGATCCGTCGGTCCCGAGCCTGGGCATCACGTTCGACGGCGCGACGCCGGCCGATCTCTACCCGACCGACATCTACACCAACGAATACGACGGTTTCGCCGACTTCCCCAAGTACCCAATCGATTTCCTGTCCGACCTCAACGCGTTCTTGGGGATCGCCTTCGACCACATCACCTACCTCGAACCGGATCCTGGCCAGCTCGCGGACGCAATCCAATTGCCGACGTCGACGGCCGACGCGCTAACCAACTACTACATGGTTCCCGAGGACCTGCCGCTGCTGGACCTGCTGCGGTTCATCCCCGTCATCGGCAACCCGCTGGCCGACCTGCTGCAGCCCGACATGTCGGTGTTGGTCAACTACGGCTACGGCAGCATTCAAGACGGCTGGAGCCCTGGATATGCCGATGTGCCCAGCCCGATGGGGCTGTTCCCGACCGACGTCAACTTGGGCGATGTGGTCACCGCCTTGGTCAATGGGATTCCGCAAGGCATCACCGCCGCCATCAAGGACTTGGAGGATCCCGCCAATTACCAAGTCATTTCGTCCATCCTGGACAACCCGCTGACCAATCAGCTGATCAGCATTGCGCACACGATGGGCTTCACCGACGCCACGAACCTGCAGTCGCTACTGAACATCCCGTCGCTGCTGGGGGTTGCGCAAAACGCGTTGAGCGAGTTCGCGAACTTCCCCGTTTCGGATGCGACGCTGCTCTCGTCGCCGACCGACCTCATCAACGATCTCAGCGCCACCCTGTCGGCGGACTATGCAACGCTGCTGCCCGTCGCCGACACCGTCACCGCACTGCTCACCAGCTTGCCGTCCTATGACATCAACCTCTTCACCGACCAACTCGAAGCTGGCAATCTGCTTGGCGCGGTTGGTGATCCGATCGCTGCTGACTTAGCGCTGGTGCCGTTCGCGATCGGGTACGGCGCAGCCGCGCCGATCCTGGAGGCGGTCGGAGGCACGCTGCTCAACCTGGTGGACCTGATCCCGGGGCTCTGACGCGGGTGCTCACGCAGGGTGGGCCGCGAAGAACTGCCAGATGGTCTGGGTGGCGTTCAGCGCGTCCGACGTCGGGTCCGCTCGCTCGAGGGCGGTGGTGCCGCCGGGCCACTGGTGTCGGCCGCCGTCGATGGTGATCAACACGACGCTGCGATTGTCGGCGCACGCGGCGGTCGATGTGGTGACCGGGCCGTTGGTGGCGATATCGGGTGCGCCGCAATGGTCGACGTTGCGCCAGAACGCATTCACGTCAGCTATCGATGGCCCGTTAACGAAGCTCGTGCCCTTCCCGCCGTCGTACGGAACGAGCCGGTCGGCGGTGCCGTGGATGTGGATCACCGACGTCGGGTGCGGCGCGGCGCAGGCGTCGAGCTGGGTCGCCGAGTCCGGACCGATGGCAGCGAAGATGCCGCTGTTGCAGGCCAGCGCGTAGCTCATGATGCCGCCGTTGCTCATCCCGGTGGCATAGACCCGCGACTTGTCGATCGCCAGGGCGGCGCTGATCTGGCCGACCATCGCGGTGATAAAGCCGACGTCGTCGATGTTCTCGCGAGCGGGCCGGCCACAGCAGCCGTGCCCATTCCATGCCCGCCCGACGCCGTCGGGGTAGGCAACGACGAACTTCGCCGAATCGGCCAATGGGTCCCATCCATAAGAGTTTTCGGCTTGCTCGCCGCTGCCGTACACCCCGTGCATCATGACCACAAGCGGCGCCGCCGCTGCCGCCAGGCCCGCCGGTTTGTAGACCCGGTAGGTCCGGTCCAGCCCGCCAAACGCCATGGTGTGCAAGCTTGTGCCGTCCGGGAATCCTGTTTGCGTCCGAGCCGCGGCAGAACACCCCGACAAGGCAAGCAGCACGCCGAGCAGCGCGGTAAGCCGAACGAGCATTCATCAAACGTACGGGTTGCCGGCGGGTAATGCGACGACCCGGTGGTGTGCCAGTCGTGACGGGCATGCCAGTAAATCAGTGCGGCTTGGCGGCCGCCCGTACCTGTTTGCTGATTCGTTGGAGGAGCCGATCGTCGACGTGCATGTGGAGCACGACGGGATCGGCTTCGACGGTGCCGCGCGCGTGCCGCATTAGTTCGGGCATTTCAGCGATGCGGTCGACGAAATCATTGATGAAGGTGTGGTACGCGTCGAGCGGGATACCCATCAGCTCACGTACGTCGCGCATGAGGTCCCTGTATTGCGAGGGCGCGGCGAAATCGCGGCAGCGCTCGGCCAACTCGAGGAAGTGCTCGTGATAATCCATCAGCCGGTTGCCACGTGCACAATGCCGTCGGCGTCGGCGGTGCTTGCATCGCAACGACTTCCGAACACCGCCATGAATGCGGGCGTGAGCATGAACGCTTCCACCTGATCGACCAAATGGGATAGGTCTTCCATGCGGCCGGTCACGAACCGCCCGACCTCAATGCCGCCGTGTGCGCGCATACCGCTCGGCGTGGCATAGCCGAGTGCGCAATCGCGCAGCCGCGACTGCACGGTCGCACGCCGCTGCACGAGCACCGAGGCGAACGCCGCCCAGCGCCATCCCAGCGCCTTCTCAGCGAGCACTGTGGTCAAGCCGTCTGGTGTGGTGACCACCGCAGCGACCTCGAGTTCCTCGTCCGGCACGTCGGATGACATCGGTGGCGGCTCCGGCGAGACTGAGCGCATCAGTTCGGCGCCGGAGACACCGTAGACACCCCTGCTGTCCCCGCGGCGAGCCCATTGGTGCTGGCGGTCAGCTCGGTACGCGAGTTCCTTGGCCTGGCGCGCGGCAACAGCCTTACGTTCACTAACGTTGCGGGCCAGCGCGCTTGCCGCGAAGAACAGACCGCCCACCGCGGCCGCCGCGACCAACCACCCGAACAATTTCACGGCCAGCCCGACAAGCAGCAGCGCACCGAAGGCGACGACGACACCAAGGCTGCGTTCGCGACGACGCGAGTAACGCTTCATGGCCGAAATCTAGCCAGGGCGACCGACAAATCATGCGTGTTCAACCCCCGCTGGAGGGATAAGCCACAAGTCGACGATCCGACTCCATCAACCGGCGGGCAGGACCGTCGCGATTTATCTGTCGGTGGCCGACGCTTAGATCCGATCGTGGTCGTCCAGGTTGTATTCCAAGTGCTTAGCGCAAGGGCGACGACGCCGGCGTCCCATGCCGGGCCTAACGCCGGCCGCCTCCGCGATCTTGCCTGGCATCTATATCGGTACTGATATAACATGGGCACCGACCTGAAGCCCATCAGATGGCTTGGCACAACTCGTGATGACATCCGCGGGCAACGTCCGACGATCCGGGATGAGCTCGGCCAGCAGCTACTTCGGGTGCAGATGGGTCTGATGCCCAACAATTACAAATCGATGAGTGCCGCGGGCCCAGGTGCGTACGAAATACGAGTACAGGACGATGACGGCATTGCGCGGCTTCTGTACGTCGCGAAGTTCCACGACACGATTTGCGTCCTCCACGTCTTCACGAAGAAATCGCAGAGGACACCGAAGACCGAAATTGATCTCGCCAGGAAGCGCTATCGAGAGGCAAGAGATGGCTGACAGCGTGTTCTACGACCTCGCTGAGACCCCGGATGAGGCGGCCAATCTCACCGCGCGCGGCCTGCTCATGATCGCGATCGAGCAGCGAATCAGGGAAGAAGGTTGGACGCAGACCGAAGCAGCTGCGCGTCTCCACGTGACCCAGCCCCGAATTTCGGATCTCCTGAACGGAAAGATCAGCAAGTTCAGCCTTGACGCGTTGGTGAACATGCTCGGACCAGTCGGACTGACATTCGATGTCCGGCCGGTTGAACATCCACCTGTGCCGGCAGCAAAGAAAGCGAAAGGGGTCCGCGCGAATCGTCCGACCAGGGCCGCGTCGAGCAAGCGCAAAGCGCTCAGCAGGCACTAACCAGAGGGAAGCAACATCGCGCTTCCGCGTGTCGTCGAAAAGTCGCTCACTGGTGCACAGTGTGTCGGTCGGTGATTTCTGAAGTGGTTGCTTGCACGATGTTTGTGTCGGAGGCCCCAGATGGGTCGTCGATGCACCCGAGGTGCCGTCGAGTCACTGCCGTAGTCGCTCGACACGCGATGTCCACTCTGAGTATTCGCGGGACTTGGCGGTTCCCGGGGTGTGGTGACCGTCGACAGGGCTGAGCGTCGAGATTTGAACGCCGAACAGTGAGCACACAGGTATTCACGCCCCGCACCGTTTAGGGTGCCTCCCCACTGGGTTCAGCAGCGAGGAGGCTGTCATGCAGTATGCCCCAGTTACGTTGTCCGACCAACCAGTCAACGGCTTGACGTGTGGAATCGATTGGGCCCGTGATGATCACGCCGTCGCGATCGTCGATTCGGGCGGCCGTGCGGTCTACCGCGGCGTCATCGAACATAGCGCCAGGGGTTTGGCCGACCTGATCGTTGTGCTCAATCGAGCCGGCGCGACTGAGGTGGCCATCGAACGCCCCGACGGGCCGGTGGTTGATGCACTGCTCGAGGCCGGCCTCACGGTGGTGGTCATCAATCCCAACCAGGTCAAGAACCTGCGCAGCCGGTATGGCTCGGCGGGCAACAAGGACGACCGGTTCGATGCCTTCGTGCTGGCCGACACGTTGCGCACCGACCGAGCCCGGCTAAGTCCCTTGACCCCCAACGGCCCGCAGACCGCGGTGCTGCGTGCGTTGGTCCGGGCTCGCAAAGATCTGGTGATCCATCGCGTGGCAGTGGCCAACCAGCTGCGTGAGCACCTCAAACGCGTCTATCCCGGGCCGATCGGATTGTTCGACGCCTTGGACTCGCCGATCAGTTTGAGGTTTCTGACCCGATTCGACTGCCAAGACCGCGCCGACTGGCTGACCCCCAAACGGTTGGGCGCATGGCTGGCCACGATGGGTTACCGGGGCCGCACCGATCCAGCTGTTCTGCATGCTCGGCTTACCGCCAGCCCACGCGGCGCCACCGGCACCCAGGGCTGCGCCCACGCTGGGATCAGCCGTGCTCTGGTCGCCACGCTGAGCACCCTTGGGGACCAGATCGGCCTTTTGGCCGTCCAGATCGGTGAACAACTCGCCGACCACGCTGATGCACACATTTTCACCAGCCTGCCACGAAGCGGCACCGTCAGAGCCGCACGGCTGTTGGCCGAAATCGGTGACTGCCGAGGCAAATTCCCGACCCCGGACGCGCTGGCGTGCCTAGCCGGTGTCACACCCTCAACCCGCCAATCCGGAAAAATGCGCTCAGTCAGCTTCCGCTGGGCCTGCGACAAACAACTCCGCGACGCGGTCTGTGACTTCGCCAACGACTCCCGCCGCGCCAATCCCTGGGCCGCCGATCTCTACACCCGCGCCCGCGCCCGCGGACACGACCACCCCCACGCCACCCGTGTCTTAGCCCGCGCCTGGCTCCACATCATCTGGCACTGCTGGCAGACCAACACCCCCTACGACCCCGGCCGACACCGAGCCCTCCAAACCCTCCTCACACAACAACCACACGCCACCACTTGACACAGGGCTACTCAGAGGCGGGCAATTCGCTCAGTGGTTCTGCGGCGTGACTGGTGGGTCGAAAGTGGTCCTGATCAGTCCGCCGCGGCCTCAGGTGCAGACTCCTCGACATGCCCCCGCCACTTCCGAAATCCGCTGTGCGCGGCGAACGCGCCGACCACAGCAGTCACGCACCACACCGCTATCGCCGCATATGCCAACACCGGCGACCGGTTGCCGATCGACGCACCCAACGCGGTGTAGACAAACGCCCGCGGCACGGAACCGATAAACGCGCCAACAGCCATCTGCCACAACGGAACTCCGAACGCCCCGAATGCATACGAAGCCAGCGCATCCGAAAGTCCAGGAACGAAGCGCTGACCGACGACCGCCCACAGTCCGCGCCGTTCGATGAGCGCGTCGATTCGGTCGGCGCGTTCGGAACCCAGCAGAGCTCGCGCGCTATCGCGGCCGGCTCGACGACCGACCAGGCTCGCGACGACCGCCGTGCCCACGGTCGCGCCCAGTGTCACGAACACGCCCAGTATTGGACCGAATAGCAGCCCGCTGCTCGCGGCGAGGATCGGGCCGGGCACGAAGATCGCGCCGAGGACGGCCGACAGCACGATGTAGGTCAGCGGTGCTGCCGGACCCGTCGCGGCGACCGTGCGCCGCACGTCCTCGATGTTGACCACGTGTCGGACGGCCAGCAGATAAAACATCACGACCAGAAAAACGGCGAACACGGCCAGCCGCGCGATGTGGCGTCGGCGCGATGTCGGTGCAGAGTCTTCAGCCATGATGACCGCGATTCTTCCGCACGCGTGGTGGTCAAGCGTCCAACATCAATGCATCATGATGTGGTGATGCTAGACTTGACGTGTGCGTACGACCATCGATCTCCCTGACAGCTTGCACAAGCAGGCACTGGCGATCGCCCGAGACACTCACCGGACGTTGAGCGAAACGGTCGCCGACCTCATTCGACGAGGACTCGGCGCCGGCCACACCGCCACGCTCTCCGCAGACCCAAGGACGGAGTTGCCTCTGGTGAGCCTCGGGACGGTCGTGACCTCCGAAGACGTTCGCTCGTTGGAGGACGAGGAGTGACAGCACTGCTCGACGCGAACGTACTCATCGCACTCGTCGTCACTGATCATGTGCATCATGACGCCGCGGCGGAGTGGCTAGCGGCATTCGACGCGGAATTCGCAACCTGCCCGATCACGCAGGGAAGTCTTGTTCGATTCTTGGTGCGCGCGGGGCAATCAGCAGCAGCCGCGCGCGATATCGTCAGTGCGATCGAAAAGGCGAGCCGCCACGAGTTCTGGCCCGACAGCGTATCTTTCGCCGACGTAGAAGTCGGTGGTGTAATCGGTCACCGACAAGTAACGGATGCCTACCTCGCTCAACTCGCAAGATTCCGCAAAGGCCAGTTGGCGACTCTCGACAGCGGCCTCGCGCACCTCCACAACGACGTCGCAGTACTCATTCCCACTTCGGCCTGAGCTGACCGGTTGACGTACGGTCAGGACATGGCGAGAACTGACGACGACAGCTGGGAAATCACCGAGAGTGTCGGCGCGACGGCACTGGGTGTGGCGGCGGCGCGCGCGGCGGACACCGAGAGCGACGACCCGCTGATCAGCGATCCATTCGCGCGGGTGTTCCTCGACCGCGTCGGCGACGGCGTGTGGAACTGGTACGGGGCTCCGGAGCTGCCCGCCGCGGTCGTCGAGGCCGAACCCGATATGCCGCAGCGGATGCGGGCGCTGGTCAACTATTTCGCCACCGCGGACAAAGTTTTTCGACACCTCGTTCCTCGACGCCACCAATGCGGGAATCCATCAGGCGGTGATCCTGGCCGCCGGCCTGGACGCGCGGTCCTGGCGGCTGCCCTGGCCCGACGGCACGACGGTCTACGAGCTCGACCAGGACAGGGTGTTGGACTTCAAAGCGTCGACGTTGTCCGAGCACGGTGCGGACCCGACATGTCATCGTGTCGCGGTTGCGGTGGACTTGCGACAGGACTGGCCAACGGCGTTGCAGCAGGCCGGTTTTGATCCGTCGGCGCCGAGTGTCTGGTCGATCGAGGGGCTCCTGATGTATTTGCCCGCGGCGGCCCAGGACCTGCTGTTCGCCCGCATCCAAGACCTGGCCGCGCCGGGCAGCCGGATCGCCGTCGAGGGACTCGGGCCCGACTTCGTCGACCCCGAGGTCCGCGCGCTGCGGCGTGAGCGGATGGACCGGGTTCGGGAACTCATGGCCAAGGCGGACGCGCAGCTCGAGGTGCCCAAGACCGACGAGCTGTGGTATTTCGAAGAACGCGACGACGTCGCCGATTGGTTGCGCCGCCACGGTTGGGACGTGACGGCGACGCCGTCCGACGAGCTGATGGCCAGCTACGGCCGCCCGCCTGCTCAGGGACTCGAAGAAGCCTCCCCGACGCATTTGTTCGTGTCCGCGCAGCGGGCCTAGCGGAGTCGCACCAACCGCGTCGTCGAGCTCTCGTCGAGCTCGACGATGTCAGTGCGAGAACGCAGAAAGTCGCTGAAAGATTTGAATCCTAAGGACTTTTCGCTGAACGATGGGTCCATTCGCTTCATCTGCGCCTTGACCGCGGAGTTGTGCAGCCAGTCGTCGTCTTCTTTTTCCGTACCGATCCGCAGCGCGCGAGTCAGCAGTCCGGTGGCTGCGGCCTGCGGATCGGGTCCACGCGGCTCCTCGTCGTCAGCCTTCGTACCGCGTGCCTTCGGCGCTGGCTCCGATTTCGGGCTCGGGCACCGGAACCCCGGGCAGCGCGTCGTAGATGACGAACTCGTCGCAAGCCGCCGCCAGCGCCCGGCTCGATGAACCGGCCACCCCGACCCCCACCACGTAGCGGCCGAGCCGCTTGCAGCGCTGCGCCAGCGGGATGTAGTCGGAGTCGCCGGCCACGATCACCACATGGGTCAGGTCGGGCAGGCGGAACATGTCTTCAACCGTGTCGACGGCCAGTCGGATGTCGGCGCCGTTCTTGCCGTAGGCCGCCGCCGGGAACAGCTGCACCAAATCGACTGCGCGACCGACCAACTGCTCGCGGTAGCCGGTGTTGACCTCGGCCGACCAGTCCGCGTACGCGCGAGTGAGCACCAGCGTGCCGAACGACGACGCGAAGTCGATGATGGCGCCGACGTCCACGGTGGCTCGCTTGAGACGATCCTCGTGCTTGTCCAGCCCTTTGGCCTTGTCCTTCTGAAACGAGCTGCGCCCATTCACCTGGTCGTAGCGGGAGATCACGATGTTGTCGAAGTCGAGGTAGACCGCAACGCGGCCCGCATCGGGATCTGTCATGACCACAGTCTTGACCATCGGGCGGTTGGATAGCGGAGAATCGCCCCGAACGCCGTCAGCGACTGCGACTGAGTAGCCAGGCTGCGGTGAACATCTGCCACGTGATGATCGAATAGACGCTGCATCGTTCCCACACTGCGGGCGGCAGAAGTTGAACTGCCGTCGTCGTCGACTCGATCACAAACATCACGAAGCTGAGCAGGCCGAACACAGCGAGCCCGATCGATACCGTGCGATACCAGGGTGTCTCGGTGTGAATGAAGGACGAGCCCGCCAGGATGGCCGCGTTCCCTCCCGCGATCGCCAATACCGCGCCGGTGGCATGCACCCATCCGGTTCCGTCGGCCTGCGCGGCGGAACCGCTGTGGAAGGCCGCAATCAGAATATTGCCGACCGCATTCGCGGCAGCAAGAGTGAGAAATAGCCGGGACGCCCGCTTTTCGAAAGCCTGAACGGTGAGGATGGCGCCAACAAGAAAGAAAGTTCCCTGAAGACACAACGCGGTGTTCATCAGGTAGGCCCGCGGGAAAGCAGGGGTTAGACCAAGGTCACTGATGAGATTGCGAACGTAACTGTAATGCGGCCGAAAGGCCGCGGCCGCAACAGCTTCGAGGATCAGATACGCCAGTCCCGCGGAAATCCAGGCAACGGCTGCACTGACGGCGTATGAGCGTCGCACCACAGTTGCCCCCTCCGTCCACAACGTATCGTCGTTTCGATTATTCGGGACCGTGGTCACCTTTCGCGAAATCGACGGCCGTAAGCGCGGCAAGCGCTACGGTTGCGATGACACTGGGAGGAAATGTTGAGCGAGCACGAAGTCAAGATGATCATCTTGTCGACCGACGACCTCGACGAGTCGATCCGGTTCTACAGCGAGACCCTGGGCATGTCGCTGAAGTTTCGCGACGGCGCCCACTTCGCCGCTCTTGACGGCGGGCCGATCACGCTCGCCTTGGCGACCGAGGTGGACCATCCGATCCCCGGGCGGGTCGTCGTCGGGATCAAGACCGCTGACGTTGACGCCGCGGCCAAGGCCATTGAGGCCAGCGGCGGCGCCATCGTGAAAGCCCCATACGACGACGCCCACGAACGCCGCGCCGTGGTCTACGACAACAAGGGCAACGGTCTGGTCTTCTACAAGCCGCTGGCTCGGTGAGCGACGTCGGCGCGATGGCCACCGAGGCGATGGGTTTTCTCGTCAAGGCGGTCGAGCAGATTGCGCCGGAGAATTGGTATCGCCCATCGAATCTCGAGGGCTGGGGTATCCCGGACTTGGTGGCTCACGTCAACGGCAGCGCGGCGAAAATCGTGACGCTCGTCGAGGGCGGGGAAGTCGGGCAAGATCCCGCCGAGCCGGAGTACGCGGACCGAGCCGCACGGCTCCACGAGCTGGCCGACGGGTTGCAGGACGCCCTGGCGAGCGCGGACATGAACGCGATGCGACCTTCGCCGCAGGGCGACGTCTCGCTGCACCAGGCGCTGAGGTTTCCCATTTTCGGCCTGACTATTCACGCCTGGGACGTGTACCGGTCACAGGCTCGGCCAGTCGAATTGCCCGCGGACCTACTCGCGTTCTGCCGTCAGGTGCTGGATTCGGTGCCGGATGACGAGCTGCGTCGGCCCGGCATGTTCGGACCGGCCACGATCGCGCCTGAGGATGCCACTCCGACGATCCGCCTCATGGCATACGTCGGGCGCCTGGTCGACTGAAAGCCTGAACGATGAGCGAGCACGAAGCCCCCGGGCCGGGTATCGGCATGATGGCCACCGAGGCCATGGGCTTGCTCATCGAGGCGGTAGAGCAAATTCCTTCGGACGCTTGGGATCAGCCATCAAATCTCGAAGGCTGGAGCATCCGGGATCTGGTTGCGCACACCACTGGCAGCGCAGCGAAAGTCGTGACGCTGGTCGAGGGTGGAGAGATTTGGGGAAAGCCCTCCCTGCCCGATGACTGGAAGTGCGAGGATCCGGCCGTGCGGCTTCGCGAGCTGGCTGCCCGGTTGCGGGACGCCCTGCCCGGCGCGGACCTGGACGCGATACGGCCTTCGCCGCAGGGCGAGGTCCCGCTGCGCCGGGCGCTGACCTTCCCCGTTTCCGACCTGGCTCTGCATAGCTGGGATGTGTACCGCTCACAGGGCCGGCTGGTCGAGCTGCCCGAGGACCTGCTTGGGTTCTGCCGTGCCTTGTTGGAGTCGATACCGGAAGACATGCTGCGGCGGCCCGGCGCGTTCGGGTCGGCCTTACCTGTACCCGAAGAGGCGACGCCGACTGCCCGGCTCATGGCCTATCTCGGGCGCACGGTTGATCCTGACGGCTAAGACGCCAAATGCGCGCTGCCGTCGTGCATTTCATCGCGGCTCAAATTCATCGGGGTGACCGCGGGGACATCGCCGCCGGCGATCACGGCACGGGTGATCGGAGTGAGCGCCTGGAACAGCGTCTCCACCTCGTCGTCGCTAAGTGAGTCGAGCACCGACAGCGCAAGGGCGTCGGTGGTCGACTCGATGTGGTTCTTCAGTTCCCGGCCGGCGGCGGTCACCGATCCGTCCTCGTTGAGCAGCCCCCGCTCTGCCAGGCGTTTTTCGTAGTGACCCCACGCTGCCTCGTCGTAATCGCGAGTGCGGGCGATGTAGTCGCGCGGGATTCCGCCCGCCGCGGCGTGCAGCACGTTGGATTCCCGGCCCGAGACACCCGCGACGCTCAGGACCGCGACGTGCGTGTCACCACGGTGCTCGCGCAGCAGCGTCGCGGCCTGCCACAGCGCCGCCAGCGGTTCGTCCGGCCACGGCAGCGCCCGATTCGCGGCGAACAGCGGTCGTCCATCGAGCAGCGCTTGGCGCGCCGCCTTCCCTGCTAATTCCGCCGCGACAGCGACGTTTTCATCTCCCGCGAGGCCGTAACGGCGCAGCGCCGCGACCGCGGAATCCTGCCGGGCACGCAAAGCGGCCTCCGGGCCGGCGATCTGCCATGCCGCCGGCAGCGCCTTGGCGACCCGCTCGGGGGCGAAGTTGTAGAAGATCGCGGTCACCACCTCGGGGGAGACCCTGCCCAACGGGGCGGACCGGGCGGCGAAGTAACCCATCCAATAACCCTTGTAGCCCAATCCGTCCAACGCTTCGCGTGCCTCCGGCGCGAAATACGTCACCCCGTGCACCGGCTCGAACCGATCGAAGAAGCGTCGCGCGAGCTCTGGTTCTCTGTGCATGGATAACCGAGCCATTCGGACCACCACCAAGCATAGGATCGTCCATCTGCAAGTTGGCTGCCGAATTCAGGCTGAGCCTCTGAAGCCATCGTGAGGCATTGCTCGATTTTTCTTCTCTGAGCGACAGTCGGCCTTAGCATGCGGTTGGAAGGACTAGGTTGCCTGGAAGGCTGCATGCGATGAGCCCAAAGCTTTTCTGCGTGAAAGGGTATGGCGCGCGCTCGGCCAAAACGGCGATATCCGTTTGTTTCATCGCGATCGGGATGGCGATTGCGGCGTTGTGCTATCACCGAGCGCACATACCGGATCTCGAGCGGTACAAGTATGGCGACCCGAAGGACTGGCTGCCCGGATTCAAGGCACAGCAGCCTGCTCCGCTATGGGCGCAGGGTGCGTTCGTCCTCGGTTACAGCCTAGTTTTAGGCGGATTTGCGTGGATCCACCGATGCTGGGCGGCCTCCTCGTTTGGCCGCAGGATGGCGCGTTACGTGTTTGCGGCCGTGGTCATTACGGCTGCCGCAGATTTGGTAAAGGATTACTTTCTCCAACTGATACTGCACTGCAAGCCTGGTTCGGCCTGGTGCTCCGTGTTCTCGACCGGGATTTCTGCGGGGGCAGCCGTGAAATGGTGCGCAGCGCTACTGGCGCTGGGGTGGGATAGTGGCCGTAGTGGGTCTCAGCGGACGCGGGGCCACCGGACTGTTCCAGAGATATGTATTGCCGCGGATTCGGTGTGACATGCGCAGGAAGGCCGCCGAGGGCAGCCTGGACTACGCCGAGTGGTGGAAAGGCGTTTGGGCTAAGCCGGAGCTACCTGTTATCCAGGATCCCGTCGCACCGACGCACGTCGCACGGAACGAAACGGGTTGGCTCAAGGCCTATAACGTCCCCGGCGCCATTGATGTCATTAAGGAGCGGAAATATGGACCGGTCCAGGCCATTTGCCTGTCCGGCGGCGGAGTACGGTCGGCATGCGTGGCGATGGGAGCTACCCAAGTCTTCTCCGAGGCGAAACCCATCAACCCCAAGAAGACGGACACGCCTAGCCCCGCAGTCCCCCGTCGGCTGATCGACACAGTCGACTACGTGATTTCGGTATCCGGCGGCGGCTTTACCGCCGGAGCGCGGTTGCTCGCAACCCAGCGCCGAGACAAAGCGTCCGGTACCCAACCTTCAGACAAAGCGTATGGGCGGCCACTTGTTGTCGCAGCGATTCGAGCAAGGATCGGCGGAGTTCGACCATTTCCGCAGGGGCTCAAGCTATATCGCTGACTCGCCCGCGGCGCTGGTCAATGCATTGGCTGTCGTGCTGAAAAATCTGATCGCATCGTTGGCCATGCTGTTCACTGTTCCGGCAATACTGGGATGGGTTTTCGGATATCTGTCTGCGGTTTCCTATTTTTCGTTCGCGACGTTCGTTCCGTTGAAACCTGAGGTCGCAACCAAGGTCAAAATTAACCCGAAGTGCTCGGGCGCTGTGCCGTGGCAGGTATCCCATGACAGTTCGTGGTGGGCTGTTGGGTCTTTCGTCATCCTCGCCGTTATGGCCACGATGCTTGCCATCGGCGTGGAGTGGTGCTTTGCGGGTCGACGCAGTGAAGCCGCACGGGTATGGCTCCTTAAGGTCGCAAGAGGAAACGCGGTATTCGCGGTGCTGGTGCTGGTGGTCGTCGCTGGCTTACCTGCACTCATGTGGCTTTGCTCGATGGTCATCCCAAACCCCGCTAGCGCAGGGAAGATTCTGTCTGGCATTGTCGGCCTGAACTACGTAGCGGCGATCGTCACAATGGTGACGAAGAAGCGCGGCATGCTGCCTCTCAAAGATGCCGCGACGCCGTCCTGGTGGAAACGACTGCTACCACCAGCTGTTCTGCAGTTGATACTGGTGCTGGCGACCTTCGCGCTACTGGCATTGGCGTGGCTTGTCGTGCTCGGAAGCTTCGCCGTGGATATTTTTCAACGAGCGGCACCCTATGCATGCCGGGGCGGCATCCCAATCTTGCCCGGCTTGTGGTGGCTCGTGGAGTTGGTGCTGCTCGGTGTGGCCGTCCTGTTCCTTGGCTTTGCAGACGTCACATCGCTGAGCTTGCACCCGTTTTATCGGCTGCGGCTGGCGCGCACCTTCGCGGTACGTCGTGTGAAGTCATCCGGAGATTGGCAAGCCAAGCGCTATTCCAGAACCGAATGGACGTGGCTGCCGGCCTACGGGCAGGCTCCACGCGGGGGCCCTAAATTCATCTTCGCAACCGCGGCCACATTGTCGGGAGAAGCAACACCAGCGCCAGGGCTGAACGCGGTGTCTTATGTGCTCAGCGCGGACTATATCGGTGGCCCCGAGCTCGGATGGCTCAAGACCCCCGAGCTGTTCGCCGTAGCGCCGCCGCGCATCAAGCGAGATCTCACTGTCGAGGCATCAGTCGCAGTAAGCGGTGCGGCGTTCGCGTCAGCAATGGGACGGCAGAACAAGGGATATCAAAAACTGCTGGCCCTTTCGGGCGCTCGGCTGGGAACGTGGCTGCCAAATCCCAAACTTGTCGGCAAGCTGGTCTGTCCCCAGAAGAGCGACGGCCCTGACCGGGAAGATAACGACCGGCCGTGGCCAACGTCGCTGCCTACCATTCGCGGCGCGGGGTATTTCTACCGTGAACTCTTCGGCATCAACTACGACGATGCACGGCTTGTGCAGCTGACCGACGGCGGCCACTATGAGAACCTCGGACTGGTCGAGGCTTTGCGCCGGCGCTGTCGACTCATTTTCTGCATCGATGCCGGCGGCGATGCCACTCCGCTACTCACCACCCTGTCGGACGCGATGCGGCTGGCGGAATACGAATTGGGCGTGAAGATAAAACTCAACGAACAGGGCCGATACTCGGTGAACAACATCGCTCCCGGCTCTGGCACGCCGTTCCCCGAAGGACACGCGTTGGCTCGCTTGAACAGCCGACTCACGAAAGGAACCGTAGCTTTCGGTAGCGTCACGTACCCGTTGGCAGCAGGCCTAACGGAGCCGCAGAAGCCTTACGGCGTGCTGATTTTCGCGAAAGCCGTTCTGTGGGAAGGTTGCCCGGAGTGGTTGCTGACTTATGCCGCGTCGAGTGAGGCGTTTCCTCATGACCCGACATCCGACCAATGGTTCAACGAGGCTCAGTTCGCGGCGTATACCGCGCTGGGAAGGATCATGGGAAAGCATGCCGTGGACTGTGCCGAAACTCTAGAACGCGCCGGGTCAATTTGACGCGGCCACAGTTAGGGGAGCTATGACTGCACCGCTGCAACCAGGTTGGTATCCCGATCGCGGCGACGCGCCCGGCATGGCGGTGGTCACGCCGCAGCCGAAGGATGATCCGTTTTACTCGTACACCGCAGCCCCTGGACGAGCATCGCGCCGGGAACGGTGTTGAAAACACGCAGCTTTCTTTACCACGTCTTCGGCTTCCCGACGCTGCTCGAGGCCACGCAGCTGCTCTACCGGTCGACCAGCCAGACCGGCAACCCGACCGTCAACGTCACCTCGATCATTAAGCCGCCTGATCCAGGTCGACGAGACGAAAGTGATCTCGTACCAGTCCGCCTATGACTCGCTCAACCGCAATGACGAGCCGTCGTATGCGATCTCGGGTGGACTCAGGCTCGGCGGAGTCGTCCCCAATGTCGAGGCTGGCGGTCTTCGGTCCATTCCTCGCCGACGGCTACACGGTCATCGTTCCCGACACCGAAGGCCAGCGGGCAGACTTCGCCGCGGGCCCTGAGTACGGGATGAACACGCTCGACTCGATCCGCGCGGCGTTTTACACTCGTCGACCGTGGCCCCAGCGATGCAAAGGTTGCGATGCTCGGGTACTCCGGCGGAGCAATCGCCACCGAGTGGGCCGCCGAATTGGCCCCGACGTACGCGCCGGACGTCAACGAGCGCATGATCGGCGCGGCGATCGGCGGCGTACTCGTCGACCCGGCGCACAACCTGCACTACGTCGAGGGCACCGGGTTTTGGGCGGGCGTCATGCCGATGGCGCTCGTCGGCATCGCGCGCGCATTCGAGATCGATTCCAGCTGGCCGTATCTGAGCCCCAACGGCGTGAGGATCTTCCACGAGATGCAGACCGCGTCGATCGTCAACGTTCTCGGCCGATACCCGGGTCTGAAGTGGCAGGACCTGGTCAGCCGCGAATACCCGACTCCCGAGCGCCTGCCGCTCTTTGTCCGATGCGCCAACAAGCTGATCATGGGCACCGGCGGTACGCCGACGATCCCGCTGTTCATCGGCCAGGGCGCCAATGGTGAGCTCGAGGGCACACCGGGCGACAAGAAGGACATCGGCGCCGGTGACGGTGTGATGATCGCCGGCGACGTGCGCACGCTCGCCCGCGACTACTGCGCGAAGGGCACGAAGGTCTACTACGAGCAGTACGACGCGCTCAGCCACATTTGGAGCGTCCCGATCTGGTTGCTGAACTCGATCGCCTGGATCAGGCAGCGCTTCGCGGGCCTGCCGGCGCCGGAAAACTGTTCGTCGATCCCGGAAGGCAACCCGCTCACACCGATGCCAACCCCAATGCCTGGCTAGCGCTTCAGCATTCGGGTGAGGACCGGCAGGACCAACGGAGTCGGCACGTGCCGCGAGGCCCCGATCCATGGCTGACACCGGGAGGGAGTCGATCATGCGAACCACACGCGCCAGGCGGCAGCCGAATCTGCCTCAGGCGCTGCCCGCCGATTCACACACGGCAGCAGATACTGCATCCACCGGCGCTTCGGCGTAGCATCCGATTCACCACTCTTCGAAGCAGGCGGCTATGGCCGATATCGTCCTGATCAATCCTCGGTTCGAAGTGTCTTACTGGGGCCTCGAGCACGCACTTCCGTTGCTCGGCAAGAAGTGCAACCTACCGACCGCCTGTTTGCCGCTGCTCGCGGCGTTGACGCCCGTCGGCCATTCCGTGACCATCGTCGATGAGAACGTCGAGCCGATCGACTACGACCGTTTGGCGCAGGCCGACATCGTGGGGCTCACCGGCATGACTGTCCAGCGCGGTCGAATGCGCGAGATTCTCCGCGAACTCAAAACCCGTGGTGTCTTCACGGTCGTCGGGGGTCCGTGGGTGAGCGTGCAGGAAGATTACTTCGAAGGCCTGGCCGATGTGATCTTCATCGGCGAAGCGGAAACGACCTGGCCGCAGTTTCTCGAAGAAGGGCCGTGGGCGACATGCGCCTACGAACAACTCGAGGCGACCGACATGACCCGCGTGCCGGTGCCGCGCTACGACTTGCTGAAGGCCAAGGATTATTTGTTCGGCAGTGTCCAGTTCAGCCGCGCTGTCCATTCCAATGCGAATTTTGCGACATCATCGTCACGTTCGGTCGTCGGCCGAGACTGAAGACGAGCGCGCAGGTGATCGCCGAGTTGGAAGCGCTGCGCAAGCAACACTTGAAAATCGCCTTCATCGTCGACGACAACCTGATCGGCAACAAGATCGCGGTAAAGAAGTTGCTGCGCGACCTCGCCGCGTGGCAAGCCGCCGAGGGATACCCCTTCACGTTCTTCACCGAGGCGTCGCTCAACCTCGCCGAAGACGAAGAGCTGATGCAGTTGATGGACGCAGCCAATATCGTGACCGTCTTCATCGGTATCGAGAGCCCCAACGAGGAATCGCTGCGCGAGACGAAGAAGTATCAGAACATCAAAAAGGCCGGGTCGATCGTCGACCGCGTCCGCAAAGTGCAAGACTCCGGCATCGAAGTCTGGTGCGGCATGATCGTCGGCTTCGACCATGACGACACCCGGATCTTCAAGGCCCAGAACGAGTTCCTACGCCAGACCGACATCATGCACGCCATGGTGGGCATGCTCTCGGCGATCCCGAAGACGCCGCTCCACGCTCGCTTGAAAGACGAGGGCCGCCTCGATCTCGACGACGAACAACCGTTCGGCACCAACGTGATCCCGCTCGGCATGACTCGCGACGAGTTACGCGACGGGTACATCGGCCTGATGCGCGACCTGTACGACCCCGAGTTCTACTTCGAGCGGCTCGAGAATCTCTTCCTCACACGCCGATTCAATTGGGCCCGGACTCGCAATGCCTACTGGCGCCGGCATCGGTGGCAGAAGTGGAAGTCGCAGTCGCTCGATGCTCTCCTAGCGACCGGCCTGTTCCTACGGCTGATGAAGAACGTTCCCGACTCGGAGTTGCGCCGGATCTATCGCCGTCGGATGACCACCATGCTCCGTCGACGGCCCGATCCAGGCCTCTCGTTTATCTGCGTGATCAAGTGCGCGATGCACTACCACCACTACACAATGTCGCGCCAGATGGCCGAACAGCACAGGCTGGTGAACACGTTCTAGAGTCCTGAATCATTAATTCGCTCGCAGTTGTACCGGCTCTGGATCCTGGTCCAAGGACGCGTCGACTGTGCGGGTTATGCGCGAGGATGCGACGGCGGATTCAGGCGGTGGATGCAACACCGGGTGGTTTGAACGGTTGTGAGAGTAGTTCGTCGAGGGCTTCTGCTGGTGTTTTCCAGGCCAGTGTCTTGCGGGGTCGGGTGTTGAGTTTGGTGGCGACGAAGTCGAGGTAGTCGGCCGGGAACACCGAGAGGTCAGTGCCTTTGGCAAAGTACTGGCGCAGCAGTCCGTTGGTGTTTTCATTGCTGCCGCGCTGCCACGGGGAGTGCGGGTCGCAGAAGTAGATGTCGAGTGCGGCGGCTTCGGCGATGGCCAGGTGATTGGACATTTCCGTGCCCTGATCCCAGGTCAACGAGCGACGCAAGTGCTCGGGCAACTGGGTCATCTTGTCCACGATGGCGTTCTGTACCGCCAGGGCGCCGTGGTCGTCGGGTAGGTGCAGCAGCATGACGAAGCGCGTGGTGCGCTCGACCAGGGTCCCGATGGCGGATTTCGATTCAGCACCGACGATCAGATCGCCTTCCCAATGCCCGGGCACCGCACGGTCGGCGACCTCAGGAGGTCGCTCACTGATGTTGACCATGCCCGGGATGCGCCCTCGGCGTTCTGCCACCCGCCGTTGAGGTCGACGCAAGGCCCGCCCGGTGCGCAGGCACCGGTGCAGCTCACGACGCAACTGGCCGCGTCCCTGCACGTAGATCGACTGATAGATCGTCTCGTGCGACACCCACATCTCCGGATCGTCGGGAAAGTCCAGCCGCAACCGCACCGCGATCTGCTCCGGGCTGTGCTGCTGGTCCAACCGAGTCTGCACCTCCCGCCGCAGCCGCTCGCGGCCTGCCAACTTACCCAGCTTCGGGCGGCAAGCACGGCGCTGACTGCGGGCTTGAGCGGTGCTGGCGCGGTACCGAGGACGTCGCAACGGCCCACCTCGCCACCGTGCCCCGAACCGGTACTGCGGCCGGTAGTGGTTGCGTCCGGGTGGGCTGTTGCGCTTGATTTCTCGCGAAATCGTCGACGGCGCCCGGCCGAGCCGGCGGGCAATGTGGCGGACCGATTCCTGGGCGGCCACCCCCACAGAGATCTCCTCGCGTTCTTCAAAACTCAACCGCGGCCGCCGTCGCGGTCCAATATCGGTAAGACGTGGTTTCACCCCACCAGAATCAGCAAACCAACGCCGGCCCGTGCCCGCCGACACGCCGACGGCCACCCCAGCATCTAAAGGGGCCACCCCCTGACCAATCAACTCCCAAAACGCGCGGGTCGTACTCGGCAGCGGCAGAGGACGCATCAACACTCCTGACTAGGAAGTGTTGCAACTACTCCATGAACCCAAGGACTCGAATTCGTTCACAAGCTACACAGTCGACGCCGAGGGAATCCAAACAGCTGTCGCTGAATTAATGACTCAGGACTCTAGAGGCCCGCAAGTCGATCCCCACTACCGCTTCAACATTCGGGCGAGCACCGGCAAGACCAATGGAGTAGGCACGTGCCGGGAGGCCCCAATCGTCAATCGCACCTGCGGTCCGCCTGGGACCACCGACGCGCGACCATGGTCGGCGGCCTTCAGCGCGTCGGCGACCACCCGCTCAGCGGATACCTGGGTGAATTTTGGCATCTTGTCGACCAGGTAATCGGCGTCGTTGGTGGCCTGAAACTCCGTGGGCACCGGGCCGGGGCACACCGCGGTGACCGTCACTCCGTTGTCGGCGACTTCGGCGTTCACCGCCTCCGACAACCACAGCACATAGGCCTTGGCCGCGGCGTAGCCGGCGTTGTACGGCGCGGGCTGAAATCCCGACACCGAAGACAGGTTGATGATTGCGCCGCGACCGCGCTCGACCATGCCGGGCAGGTAGCGCAGCATCAGGTCCGCCACCGCTTCGACATCGACGCGCAGCATCTGCAGTTCCTTGTCGCGGCCTTCGGCGCCGAACTTGGTGTAGATGCCCAGGCCCGCGTTATTGACCAGGATGTCAACATGGGCGCCTAGCTCGTCGATGCGGGCTACCAGCCGGTCGCGGTCCTCCGGGATGGCGAGATCGGTGCCGACTGCGACGGCGTGCTGGTCGCCGCCCAACTCGGCACACAACTGTTGCAGGCGGTCTTCCCGGCGGGCAGTCACGACGACGCGGTAGCCGCGGGCCACGAGTTGACGTGCGAATTGTTCGCCGATACCAGACGATGCGCCGGTGACCACGGCGACCGATCCTGCCGATGGCGGTGGAAGTGTCATGCGTCAACGGTACAGCGGCCCGTTGCAGCCGGCTTCAGCGCATCGGCAGGCGACGCCGCGCCGTCGGCGGCCGGCGAGACGCATACGGCCACGGCTGATTTCGCTCCGGGACGGAGTTGGCTCGGGCGTGCTTCAGCTGCGTCCGCAAATGTTGTCGCAACTCGTGCAGGTCCGGATCGGTCCACCTATTGCGGGCCTCGGTCGGATCGTCAGTGAGGTCGTACAACTCCCACTGGTCGTCGAGCGGGCTCATCCGATACGCCTCTCCGCCAAGCCCATTCGCCGCGAGGTGGCGAACCCCCGGTTCGGTCCAGGTGGCCGGGTCGTCGAAGGTGCGCACCAGCTTCCACAGGTGGCCGTCGCAGCCGGGAACGTCGTCGACGCGGACCACCAGGCCCTCGAAGTTCGACGCCACGTGCGCGGGCACCCGGATACGCAGCGGCGCTGGCGGATTCACCGTCCGCCGCAACCGCCGTGCCACCCCCGAGGCGCCGGTGTCGCCCTCGAGGATGTTGTCGCGGGTCATCAGGTAGACGGCCCGGTCGTCGTCGGCCGCAGCGCCATCCACCACCGGCATCAGGTCCCGACCCGGCAGTGGGTGCACCTCGGAGAACGAATCGGCCAGTGTCGCGGCCACCGCCGTGACGTCGACACCCGCCGCAGCCAGCAGTGTGGGCACCAAATCGACATGCGACGTCGGCGCCGTCACCACCCGCGACGACGTTGCGCCCGCCCCGATCCGGGCGATCACGAACGGCACCCGGGTGGCCTCGTCGTACAGGTTGAACCACTTCTGATGCAGCCCGCCGTGTGCCCCGAGCAGGTCGCCGTGATCGGAGGTGCGCACCAGCACCGCATTGTCCGACCCGCCCTCGGAGACCGCTCGCCGGACCCGGTCGATCGGCCCGTCCACCTCGGCGTGCAGCCGGTAGTACAGGTCGCGGTACCGCTGCGCGTTGCGGCCGTAGACCCGATCGATCACCGGCGCCGGGCCGTAGCCGGACGAATAGGCCTCCCGGAACGCGATCTGTGCGGCGGGCTTGCTCGCCAAGTCCTCGTCGGCGGTGGGCGCCGCGGGCACGTGCGGCGGATCCAGCGGCGAGGCCTTCAACGGGCTGCGGCGAACCCAGCCCGGGAACAGCACGATGTCGTGCGGGTTGACGAAGCTGGCCACCAACAGGAATGGACGCAGCGCGTCCGGATCGCCGGCGCGGCGCCGCGCATAACGATCGGTGAGCCACGCGACAACGCGGTCGGCGACCAGGGGATCCCGGCGCACGCCAGCGTTGCCCGGCAAAGCGCCGTGGGGCTCCGGGCCGACCCACCCCGAGAAGCCAAACGGGGCAAGGGGATCGGCGTCGAGATAGCGTTGCACCGCGACATGGTCGACGACACCGTCCGCGTTATTGGTCGCCAGCACGCGCCCGTCGGCGTCGTGCAGATCGGCGTGCGAGATGTGCCATTTACCGTCGTAGTGAGTGTCGTATCCGGCGGCGCGGAACCAGTTGCCCAGCGTCGGCACCTCACCCTGGCGCAGCCAGCGCATGCGCGAGTCGTCGGGCATCTTGCCGAGGCCGTCGGTCTGGGTGACGCCATGCAGGTCGGGGTAATGCCCGGTGAAAATGGTTGGGCGACTGGGCGCGCAGGCCAACGAGCCGGTGTAGTGCCGCGCAAAACTGATGCCGTGCTCGTCGAACCACTTTCGGCCGTGCAGCGTTCGGTCGCGCCAGGCGAGCACCTCGGGTGACTCGTACGGCGGGATCGCACGTTCCTCGTCGGTCATCAGGATGACGATGTCAGGGCGATCAGCCGGTTGATCAGACATCGAGTTTCTCCAATCGGTTGGCAAGACCGGCGAGCATCACGTCGGATTCTCGGACTTGAACGCGACACACCACGCGTTCAGCGAGTTTTCGTAGTGGGCCTGGACCGATTTCGACTGTGCTGGTGAGGGTTACGATAGTTTTTCCGTCGCGGGCCGGCTGCAGACTCCAGCGATTGCTGAACCGGCGCAGGCGCTTGGGCAGGCCTTCGACGTCGTAAGCGAGCGCCCGTGTCGGCTCGAACTCGGTGATCTCCTCCACCAGGGTGTTGCGGCCGATCTGGACTCGTCGGGTGGTGCCGATGGGCTCGTTGCCGTGATCGAGGATGCACGAATGGTCGATGTTGTCGGCCCAGGAACTGATCGAGCCGAAGTCGGCGAGGACATCCCAGACTTCCTTCGGGTCAGCCGCGATGGTACGGCTGCGGTCAATGTCGGCCACCGCCTCACGCTACGCGGCGAGAAGTGCGGCGCTCGACAGATCTGCGACCTCGTCGCCGAATTTGCGACTTTTAACAGATCTGGGGCCGGCAACTGGCAGACTCCAATGTTTAGCCGGTGAGCAGGTGAGATCACACGATGAATGCCGCGATAGCTGGGATGAGTCGGGCCGTGGTGGTGAGGAGCGGTGCGATCGTCGCCTGCGCGCCGGCGCAGGCCAATGCGGTTGCCTGCCAGGTGAACGTGACGGCGCGCCGCGACAACAACACGCCCTACGAATCGATCCGCGCCTGCCGTTGGCGGCGCAGTGGCACACCAACGACGTGTTGGGCTACCGCGCATTGAACGGAGACAGCGGATCGGACGGATCAACACCGAAGGAGTACACCGATGTTAAAAAGCGTACCGGCTCACAACGGGGTCCATCAGCAGCGCGCGCAGGACGCCGAACTCTTAAAGGAGTCAGGTGTCCACAAGCTCGTCATCGCCGACCGCGACGGCAACTGCTTGGCGTTCGTATTGGCTTGGGAAAGCTTCGACTACGACGCTGAGTCCGACACCTATGTGTGCGTGGCCGACAGTGATGGCAGAGAACTCATGACCATGTACACCGCCGGTGAAATTAAGCCAGTACCCGGTGCGAACATGTATGTCCTGACGGCACCGGATGGGTTCAGTGGCCGCAGGGCGTTGTAGGCCCTTTTGACCTACCGGACACCAGGCAAGCGCCAACCTCGAGCGTTCCCCAGTTTCCAGTCGCGCGGGCAGGGCGCTTCGGCAGCTGATCGTCGCCGAACGGCTAGTTGAGCAGGGCGAGCGGGCGTTCTTTCGTCGACCTGCTCGCAGCTATTTCTGGCACGCCATTTTCCATGCCATCTTGCATGGATGCGGCGACCTGTTCGCCACGGGTGGCAAACGGCAGGGCGGGTTCGGCAAGCTGGCGGCAAACACCTGCCGCCCCAGTAGTAGGGATACTCTGGTCGCGAAATGTATGATAGACCGCTCGTACGGTTAGTTTACTCCGGAGGGTTGAGATGCCCAGATCGCCCGGCAGACGTAGCGAGATTCTCGACGCGTTTGTCCGCTATGTCGCCGAACGTGGCTACGACAGAACGAATATCGGCGACATCGCCGACGAGCTTGGTATGTCGAAGGGCACCATCGTTCATCACTTCGGAACCAAAGCGCAAATGTTGCGGGAGCTTGAAGAAACCCACCTGGAACGCCAGCTCGATGTACTGCGGATGGTATGGGATCGCCTGGCCGCGCCGCACGAACGCATTGTCGCGATCATTTACACCTCCACGCTGCTACAGGTGATCGCCCGCGACGCGACGGTGGCAAGCCAGCGCGAGGTCGTTCAGTTGTCCGATGACCCGGCGATGCAGCACGTGCAGAAGTTGCGAGATCAATTGCAAACGCTCACGATTGACGAGATCCGCAACGGGGTAGAGAGCGGTGTGTTCCGCACCGTGGACATCGAACTGGCTGCACTGCAACTGTGGGGATCGCTGCAGTCGATGTGGGTGTGGTTCGATCCCGCCGGTCCCCGGACGCCCGAACAAGTCGGGGCCGCTTTCGTCGACGTGTTCCTCGGCGGGCTGCTGCTCGACCGCTTGGGGCTTAGCAAGTGGGCGAACCCTGCCACGGACGTCGTCTCGGTGGTGCGTGAATGCCTTGCCGCGGTAACGGGTGTGACAGATTGACCGCGTAGCGACAGAATGCTTTGCGCGAGCGAGTAGTTAGCGGTAACCGATTCCCGCTTGAAGAGCTGAGCCGTCGTTGGCGCGACGGCGCGCTGTGGGTCGAGTGGGCCAGCCCCGAACATCGTGACTGTACGTATAGTCGGTTTTTTCGCCACGCAACTACTTCGCGTCAAGTACCCGCGCGACCCGTGTACGCGCGCCCGCCACGCGGAGGAAGCGTAAAAGGGCTGCTGATGACTGGTTTTATCCTGGTGTAGCGCAAGCTGTTGGGGGTTGCCGTGGTGTAGCCAGGTGGCGATCTTTTGCATTATTGACTGTACGGACGGTCGGATGCCATAGTTACTGCGTGACGCAAACGAGGGCGACACCGAGCCAGCGGGCGTGGGCCGAGGCTGCCGGCCAGGAGGATCACGTGGTCGATTGGCGTCGGGAACGAGGTGATGCGATACGCCGCGGGTCACACCGAGAACCGTTGCGCCGGAACGTGTGGCGAAGAAGTTGGAAATCGTCCTCGTTCACGCAAGGCTCGAAATGCTCTCGAGCGAATCGCTTTTCGCAGTGCTGCCACCCCGCGAGCGAGCTTGCGAATCGGGATCGCGACCAACGTCGCCATCTCGATCCCACGACAATGCGTGGCCCGCTTGAGCACGCAGTCGAAACGTTGCGATTCGGTGCTCCAGCCGATTACCACACTGACCCGGATCCGTACCAATGACTACCTCGAACGTGATTGGCGGCAAAGTACTCGACCGGATCCGACCAGGGACGGAAGTGGCCGGCGGGTTCTTCCGGATGAGCGTGCTGACCGCCAAAGCCCTGACGAAGCCGTTCGAATGGCGCGAGTTCATCTTGAATGGCTGGTTCCTGATGCGGGTGTCGCTGCTGCCCACCATCGCGGTGTCCATCCCGGAAACCGTGCTGCTCATCTTCACGATCAACATCCTGATCACGGAATTCGGCGCTGCCGACGTCTCCGGTGCTACTGCCGCGATCGGCGCGGTCACCCAGCTCGGCCCGATTGTGACGGTGCTGGTAGTCGCCGGCGCCGGGTCTACCGCCATCTGCGCCGACCTTGGCGCCCGCACCATCCGCGAGGAGATCGACGCGCTCGAGGTGCTCGGCATCGACCCGATCCACCGGCTGGTGGTGCCCCGCGTCGTCGCCTCGACAGCCGTCGCGGTGCTGCTCAACGGCCTCGTGATCGCCGTCGGCCTGGCGGGCGGCTACCTCTTCAGCGTGTACCTGCAGAACGTGTCGAGCGGTGCCTACCTGTCCACGTTGACAGCGCTCACCGGCCTGCCCGAGGTGGTCATCGCGATGATCAAGGCCGCGACGTTCGGGTTAATCGCCGGCCTGGTCGGCTGTTACCGCGGGCTGATCGTCCGCGGCGGGTCCAAAGGCCTGGGCACTGCCGTCAACGAGACGGTGGTGCTGTGTTTCATCGCGCTGTTCGCGGTGAACGCGGCGCTGACCACCATCGGTGTCCGGTTCGGAACGGGGCGCTGACATGGCTACGGCTACCGCACCGCGTGTCGACTTCCCGCGGGCACGCGTCACCCTCAGCCGATACCGCCACGCCCCGGCCCGGCAACTGAGCGAGGTCGGGCAGATCGTCTGGTTCGCACTAAGCGCATTCGGGCTGATCCCGTTCGCTGTGCACCGCTACCGCAAAGAGCTGCTCCGGCTAGTTGCCCAGATGGGGATGGGCAGCGGCGCGATGGCCGTGGTCGGTGGCACCGTCGCCATCGTCGGCTTCATCACCATGTCCACGGGCTCACTGGTCGCCATCCAGGGCTTCGCCTCGCTGGGCAACATCGGTGTCGAGGCATTCACCGCATTTTTGGCGGCGATGATCAATGTGCGGTTTGTGGCGCCGGTGGCCTCCGGTCAGGCGCTGGCCGCCACCGTCGGCGCCGGCGCCACCGCCGAACTGGGCGCCATGCGCATCAGCGAAGAGATCGACGCGCTGGAGGTGATGGGCATCAAGTCGATCGCCTACCTGGCGTCCACCCGGATCCTGGCGGGTTTCGTGGTCATCCTCCCGCTCTACGCGTTGGGAATCACCATGACCTTCCTGTCCGCGCAGGTCACCACGGTTTTCCTGTACGGACAGTCCATCGGTACATACCAACACTACTTCCAGACATTCCTGCGCCTTAACGACGTGGGCTGGTCGTTCGCGGAGATTATCCTCGTTGCGGTGGTCGTGATGACCACCCACTGCTACTACGGCTACAACGCCAGCGGCGGGCCGGTCGGCGTCGGTGAAGCGGTCGGCCGGTCGATGCGGCTGTCGTTGATCACGATCGTTGTCGTGGTCGTACTGACCGCGATGGCGGTCTACGGCAAAAACCCCAACTTCAACCTCACGGTGTAGCCGTCATGACGACCCCGGCGAAGGAGAACCCGCCACGTATCCCGCCCTATAAGACGGCGGCTGTGGTGTTCTTGTTGGTCGCCGCGTTGGTGTTGGCGTTCGTGTGGCTGCAGTTTCGGGGCCGGCTTACGCCGAAGACACCCTTGACGATGCTGGCGGCCCGGTCGGGTCTGGTGATGGATACGGGGTCGAAGGTCACCTACAACGGGGTGGAAATCGGCCGGGTGGCCGGCGTTTCGGAGATCCAGCGTGACGGCAAGCCGGCGGCCAAGATCGCCATGGATGTGAATCCGAAGTACATCAGCCTGATTCCGGCCAACGTGGACGCGAACATCAGGGGGACCACGGTATTCGGCAGCAAGTATGTGTCGTTGACATCGCCGAAACATCCTGCGCCACAGCGCATCACCCCGCAGCAGGTGATCGATGCGAGGTCGGTGACGACGGAGTTCAACACGCTGTTCGACACGATTACCTTGATCGCGGAGAAGGTGGATCCGGTCAAGCTGAACCTGACATTGGCCGCGGCCGCGGAAGCGTTGAACGGGTTGGGTGACAAGTTCGGGCAGTCGATCGTCAACGGCGACGCCATCCTCGACGATATCAATCCGCGAATGCCACTGATCCGCCATGACATTCAGCAGTTGGCCGCGCTCGGCGACACCTACGCCAACGCCGCACCGGATCTGCTCGACTCCCTCAGCCATGCGGTGATCACGGCGCGCACGCTGCACCGGCAGGAAGCCGACCTGGATGCCGCGTTGTTGGCCGCGACCGGGCTGGGCAACACCGGCGAAGACGTCTTCCGCCGGGGCGGGCCCTACCTGCAGCGGGGGGTCGCCGATCTGGTGCCCACCGCCCAGCTCCTCGACACCTACAGTCCCGAGTTCTTCTGCACCATCCGCGGCTACCACGACGAAGAACCCCTGGCCTATGCGACGACGGGCGGCGGCAACGGCTACGCGCTGAAAACCATGACCGAGCTGATGTCAGGGTTGGGAGGCATACTGACGCTCCCAGGGTTGGCCGGCACACTGGGCACAACGGGGCTCCTAGGGCTGGCCGGACTGGTCGGCGGGGCGCCGAATCCCTATGTCTATCCGGACAATCTGCCGCGGGTGAACGCTCGCGGTGGGCCGGGGGGTGCGCCGGGTTGCTGGCAGACCATCACCCGTGATCTGTGGCCCGCGCCCGAGTTGGTGATGGATACCGGCGCCAGTCTCGCGCCGTATAACCACGTCGATACCGGCTCACCGTACGCAATCGAGTACGTCTGGGGCCGTCAAGTCGGGGACAACACGATCAACCCATGAAACTCACCGGCACCGCCATCAGACTCGGCATCATCTCGTTGGTGCTGTTGCTGATCACCGTGTCCATCATCGTGGTGTTCGGTCAGATGCGCTTCAACCGCACCAACGGCTATTCCGCGGAGTTCAGCAATGGCAGCGGGTTGCGCGACGGTCAGTTCGTCCGCGCCTCTGGAGTGGAGATCGGCAAGGTCAAGAAGGTACGGCTGATCGATGCCGGCAGGCGCGTATGGGTGGACTTCGATGTCGACCGCTCGGTACCGCTCTATCAGTCGACGACCGCGCAGATCCGCTATCTCGACATCATCGGTGACCGGTACGTGGAACTCAGCCGCGGCGAGGGTGAGGGCGCGGACCGGGTGCTGCCGCCGGGCGGATTCATCCCGGTGTCGCGCACTTCGCCCGCGCTGGATCTCGACGCGCTGATCGGTGGTTTCAAGCCGCTGTTCCGGGCGCTTGATCCGGAAAAGGTCAACACCATCGTCTCATCGATCATCACCGTGTTTCAGGGTGAGGGCGGCACCATCAACGACATCCTCGACCAGACCGCGGACGTCACCTCGCATCTGGCCGAGCGTGATCAGGCGATCGGCGAGGTGGTCAAGAACCTCAACATCGTGCTTGACACCGTGGTCAAACACCGGAAGGAGTTCGACCAGACCGTCGACAACTTCGAGAAGCTGATCACCGGGCTAGCGAACCATGCCGATCCGCTGGCCGCCGGCGTCGCAAACATCAGCAATGCCGCGGGCACAGTAGCCGACCTGCTGGCCGACAACCGCGCTCTGCTGCACAAGGAGATCAACTACCTGCGGGATCTTCAGCAGCCGCTCGTCGACCAACGTGACCAGCTCGACGATCTGATCCACAAGACGCCAACCGCGCTCAACCTGATCGGACGCAGCATCGGCCTCTACGGAGACTGGGTGAACTTCTACGTGTGCGACCTCACGATCAAGTGGAACGGCCTACAGTCCGGCGGCCCGGTCCGCTCGGTCAGGATCTGGCAGCAGCCCACGGGTAGGTGCACGCCACAATGAGAACACTGACGGAATTCAACCGCAGTCGCGTCGGCCTCATGGGCGTCGCCGTGCTGGTGCTCGTCGTCCTCGTCGGCCAAAGCTTCACCAGCGTCCCAGTGCTGTTTGCCAATCCCAGCTACTACGGACAGTTCGCCAACACCGGTCAACTCAACAAAGGCGACAAGGTACGCATCACCGGCGTGGCTGTCGGCAAGGTTGAGGGGCTCAAGATCGACGGCGACCACGTCGTAATCAAATTCTCCATCGGCGGCAACACCATCGGCACCGAAAGCCGGCTCGCGGTCAAGACCGACACCATCCTGGGTAAGAAGGTGCTCGAGATCGAGCCGCGGGGCACCCAGATGTTGCGGCCCGGGGGCGTTTTGCCGCTGGGCCAAAGCGCCACCCCGTATCAGATCTACGACGCGGCCTTTGACATCACCAAGGCCGCCACCGGCTGGAACATCGACACCGTCAAGCAGTCGCTGAATGTGTTGTCGCAGACCGTCAATCAGACCTACTCGCACCTGAGTCCCGCCCTCGACGGTTTGGCCAAATTTTCTGACACCATCGGTAAACGCGACGAACAGATCAAGCACCTGCTCGCGCAGGCCAACAAGGTAGCCAGCGTCCTCGGTGACCGCAGCGAACAAATCAACCGGCTGCTGGTCAACGCAAAGACGCTGCTGGCCGCGTTCAACGAACGTGGACGCGCCATCGACGCACTGCTGAGCAACATTTCCGCCTTCTCGGCGCAGGTGCAGGGGTTCATCAACGACAACCCCAACCTGAATCCTGTGCTGGAGCAGCTGCATGCCATCAGCGACGTGCTGGTGGCACGCAAGGACGACATCGCTCAAAGCCTCAAGTATGTAAGCCAATTCGCCGCATCGCTAGGCGAATCCGTCGCGTCCGGACCGTACTTCAAGATAGTCCTGGCCAATCTGCTGCCGTACTGGATCTTGCAGCCGTGGGTGGATGCCGCGTTCAAGAAGCGTGGTATCGACCCGGAGGACTTCTGGCGCAGCGCCGGCCTGCCGGCGTTCAAGTTCCCCGACCCCAACGGCACCCGGTTCCCCAACGGTGCACCGCCGCCTGCACCACCGGTGCTGGAAGGCACCCCGGATCATCCGGGACCGGCCGTCGCGCCCGGATCGCCGTGCTCGTATGCGCCGCCGCCGGAGCTGCTGCCGCGACCATGGAACCCGATGCCCTGCGCGCGCGTCGGCCAAGGGCAAGGTCCCTTCGGACCTAATGGGCCATACCCGGTGTCGCCGGATGTCTTGTCGTCGCCGCCGAACCCCAACGGCCTCCCACCGACACCGGGCATCCCGATCGCCGGGCGGCCCGGCGAGCCGGCCCCGGACGTGCCGGGCACCCCGGTGCCGCTGCCGCCCAACGCGCCGCCGGGGGCGCGCACCGAGCCGCTCGGACCGCTACCTGGCCCGGCTCCGGCGAATCCCGCGGCGGCACCACCACCGGCACCGTTGGCCCCTGGACCCCCGGCCCCGGCGGGACCCGGCAATAACTTGCCTGCGCCGTTCATCGGCAACACAGGTGGAGCCGGAGGCAGCGGCGTCACGGGAGGTAGCCAAAATTGAGCGCCATCTTTGATATCCGCGAACTGCGGCGGAAGCTGCCTCGGGCAAAGGTGATCATCGGATCGCTCGCGGTGGTGGTCGCCCTTCTCGTCGGGTTCGTCGGCTGGCGGCTCTACCAAACATTGGCCAACAACACCGTCGTCGCTTTCTTCCCAGAGGCGAACGCGCTCTATTCCGGGGACAGAGTCCAGATCATGGGCATTCCGGTGGGTTCGGTCGACAAGATCGAGCCGGCCGGCGACAAGATGAAGGTGACCTTCCACTACGCCAACAAGTACAAAGTCCCCGCCGACGCGTCCGCAGTGATCCTCAGTCCCACCCTGGTCGCGTCGCGGAGCATTCAGTTGGAGCCACCCTACAAAGGTGGCCCGGTGATGGCCGATAACACGGTGATCCCGATCGAGCGCACACAGGTGCCGACGGAGTGGGACGAACTGCGCGACAGCGTCGCCAACATCATCTCCAAACTCGGCCCTACACCTGAGCAGCCCAAGGGCCCGTTCGGCGACCTCATCGAGTCGTTCGCCAACGGGCTGGCCGGCAAGGGTAAGCAGATCAACACCACGTTTGACAGTTTGTCGCGGTCGTTGACCGCGCTGAACCAGGGCCGTGGCGACTTCTTTGGGGTGGTGCACAGCCTGGCGCTTTTCGTCAACGCCCTGCACAAGGACGACCAGCAGTTCGTCGCATTGAACAACAACCTGGCCCAGTTCACCGACAGATTAACCGGCTCCGATCGGGACGTCGCCAATGCGATACAGCAGTTCGACGGCCTGCTCTCCACACTGCGCCCGTTCTTGGCCAAGAACCGCGAGGTGCTCGCGCGCGACATCGACAACCTCGACACCGTCACCACCACAGTGGTCCAACCCGAGGCGCGGAATGGTTTGGAGACCGCCCTGCACGTTCTCCCGACGCTGGAGACGAACCTCAACCAGATTTACCACCCGTCGCACGGTGCGGTCGTGTCCATTCCGGCGATTCCGAACTTCACGAACCCGATGCAGTTCATCTGCAGCATGATTCAGGCCGGTAGCCGGCTTGGCTATCAAGAATCCGCCGAACTCTGTGCGCAATACCTAGGGCCCATCCTCGATGCGATCAAGTTCAACTACTTGCCGTTCGGCCTCAACCTGTTCACCACCGCCGAGACGCTTCCCAAGGAAGTCGCGTATTCCGAGCCGCGGCTGCAGCCGCCCAACGGCTACAAGGACACCACCGTCCCCGGGATCTGGGTGCCCGACACCCCGTTGTCGCACCGCAACACCCAGCCCGGCTGGGTTGTCGCGTCGGGCATGCAGGGCACCCAGGTGGATCCGATCACGGCGGGCCTGTTGACCCCGGAATCTCTGGCCGAACTCATGGGCGGACCGGATATCCCACCGGTGCAATCGAACCTTCGGACACCGCCGGGACCGCCGAACGCATACAACGAAGCACCGGGTCCGCTGCCCTACATCGGACAGCCGGACCATCCGGCGCCGATCCCGCCGCCGCCGCCCGGGCCGGGCGTGGTCCCGGGGCCGGTCGGGCCGACGCCCGCGCCGCCGCCCGCGCCTGCTGGACCACCGCTACCCGCTGAGGCGGCCGTGTCGACAGGAGCGGGCCAGTGAAGGGGACGATGCGCATGGTCCGCCGCCGGGCCCGGCAGGGCCTCGCTTTACTGGCGGCCGCCGTCGCGCTGACGTCGTGCGCGAACTGGCACGGAATCGCGAACGTTCCGATGCCCGGTGGCCCGGGCAGCGGGACCGGCTCCTACACCGTCTACGTACAGATGCCCGACACGCTGGCCCTGAACCTCAACAGCCGGGTGCGGGTGGCCGATGTCTTTGTCGGCACGGTGCGTGCGATCAAGCTGAAGAACTGGGTGGCCACGCTGACGCTACGTCTGGAGAGGAGCGTCAAGTTACCCAAAAACGCCACCGCCAAGATCGGGCTGACCAGTCTCCTGGGTTCGCAACACATAGAGCTGGCTGCGCCGCCCAACCCGTCCCCCGAACTGCTGAAGGACGGCGACACCATCCCGCTCAAGAACGCGTCCGCTTATCCCACCACCGAGCAGACGCTGGCCAGTTTCGCCATTATCTTGCGCGGAGGCGGCATCCCGAACCTCGAAGTGCTGCAGAACGAGGTCTACAACATGGTGCATGGGCGGGCCAACCAGATCCGTGCCTTCCTCGGCAAGCTGGACACCTTCACGGCCCGACTCGACGAGCAACGCGATGACATCACAAGAGCCATCGATTCCACCAACCGGCTGTTGGCGTATGTGGGTCCCCGCTCGGATGTGGTGGATCGGGTTCTCACCGAATTCCCGCCGCTGATCAAGCATTTCGCCGATAAACAGAACCTTTTCATCAACGCGGTCGACGCGACGGGACGGCTCAGCCAGGTTGCCAACCAATATTTGTCCGCCTCGCGGAGCGACCTCCATCAGGACCTGCTGTCGCTGCAGTGCCCGTTGAGGGAACTCGGTCGTGGCTCGCCGTATCTCATCCAGGCACTCAAGCTGATCCTCGTCCGGCCATTCGATCTCGACGCCGTGCCGAAGGCGTTCCGCGGCGACTACTTCAACCTGTCGCTGACGGTTGACCTGACGCTCAGCGCTGTCGACAACGCGGTCCTCACCGGGACCGGGTTCTCCGGAGCGCTGCGCGCACTCGAGCAATCGTGGGGCCGCGACCCCGAAACGATGATCCCCGACGTCCGGTACACGCCCAACCCGAACGACGTCCCGGGCGGGCCGCTGGTCGAAAGGGCGGATAGGCAATGCTGACCCGCTTCATCTGGCGCCAGCTGATTCTGTTCACCATTCTGAGTGTGATCACCGGCGATCGCGCTGGGTTGGTATTACCTGCGGATTCCAAGTCAGGCGGGGATCGGCCAGTACACGCTGAAGGCGGACCTGCCCGCGTCGGGCGGTCTCTACAAGACGGCCAACGTGACTTATCGCGGTGAAACCATCGGCAAGGTCACCGCCGTAGAGCCGACCGAGACCGGCGCGCAGGCAACCATGAGTATCGCCGGCCGGTACAAGATCCCGGTCGACGCGTCGGCGAACGTGCACTCGGTGTCGGCGGTGGGCGAGCAGTATCGTGGATCTGGTGTCGGTAGGCAACCCGGGCAAATACTTCTCGCCGGGACAGACCATCACCAAGGGCACCGTGCCGGCTGATATCGGGCCGGCGCTGGATGCCGCCAACCGCGGGCTGGCCGTGCTGCCCAGGGAGAAGATCAGTCAGCTGCTCGACGAAACAGCCCAAGCGGTAGGCGGATTGGGGCCCGCGCTGCAACGGCTGGTCGACGCGACCCAGGCGATTGTCAGCGACTTCAAAAGCAACATCGGCGATGTCGACGACATCATCGAAAACTCCGGACCGATCCTGGACAGCCAGGTCAACTCGGGTAATGCGATCGAGCGCTGGTCACACAACCTAAACATCCTGGCCGCGCAGACCGCGGAGAACGACCAGCACGTGCAAAGCATCCTCACCCAAGGCGCGCCGACCGCCGACCAGGTCAACGAGGTGTTCAACGACGTCCGCGAGACGCTGCCGCAGACACTGGCGAATCTCGAGATCATCCTGGAGATGCTCAAGCGCTACCACAAGGGCGTCGAGCAACTGCTGGTGGCCTATCCGCAGGGCGGCGCGGAAGGCCAGGCGGTAACGGCGGCGTTCCCGGGCTACGCCGCGCTCGACACCGCGCTGACGATCAACCAGCCCCCGCCGTGTCTGACCGGCTTTCTCCCGGCAACTCAGTGGCGGTCTCCGGCGGACACCAGCCTGGCGCCGATGCCGTCCGGAACATATTGCAAGATCCCGCAAGACGCTCCGGCCAACGCCGTGCGCGGGGCACGCAACCTTCCGTGTGTCGATGTTCCCGGTAAACACGCCGCGACGCCACAGGAATGCCGCAGCAACAAACCATATGAGCCGTTGGGCACTAACCCGTGGTACGGCGACCCCAACCAGATCCGCAACTGCCCGGCACCCGGTGCCCGATGCGATCAGCCGGTAGATCCCGGCCACGTGATACCGGCGCCTACGGTGAACAACGGCATGAACCCGGCGCCCGCCGACAGACTGCCGCCCGGAGGGCAGACGCCGCCTCCCGTCAGCGATCCGCTGCAGCGGCCGGGATCGGGGAGCGTGCAGTGCAACGGGCAACAGCCAAACCCCTGCGTCTACACCCCCGGCGGGCCTCCCACGGCCATCTACAGTCCGCAGAGCGGTGAACTGGTAGGGCCCGACGGTGCCAGGTACGCGGTCGAAGATTCGAGGAAAACAGGAGACGACGGATGGAAGGATATGCTGGCGCCAGCCGGCTGAATCCTGCTGGTGTACAGCGCGTTTCGCCCCGGTCCGGCCTGTCGGCCGGTGAGAACCTCACCCGTCCCGCATAACATCGCTCATTCTGGCCAAACTGTTGACACTGACCGCACGTACAGTCATATACTTGGCGTGATGGGCTGACAGGAGCGAAATGCGGGAAGTGATTGGCTTAGGCCAACTGCGGAGTAACGCGTGCAGGTATCTCGATCGGGTTGCCGCCGGGGAGACGATCGATGTCGTCCGTCACGGCAAGCTGGTGGCCCGGATCGTGTCGGTCGGTGACTGGAGGGTGGCTCCGATCCCGGAGCGATCTGTCAAAGCCGTGGCACCGGACGCCGGTGGGTGGGTCGGGCTTGACGAGCTGCGAACGCGTGCCGGGCGGTGTTTCGATCGGGTCGCCGCCGGCGAGACGATTTATGTCGTCCGTGGCGGCAGGGTACTGGCGCGGATCGTGTCGGCCGGTGACTCGCGGATGACCCCGGTCCCGGCGGACGCTGGTGGGCAGATCGAGCTTGACGAACTACGAAAGCGTGCGGGGCGTTATTTCGACAGGGTCGCGACAGGGCAGACGATCGAGGTCGTCCGTGGCGGCGAGGTGGTTGCTCGCATCGTGTCAGCCGCTAGCGACGACCCCCGCAGGACAGCCTAATATCCGATCCGACCACCAAAACGACGCTGTGGAGGGCAAATGACGGCCTATCAGACTGTGGTGGTCGGCACTGATGGCTCGGAGTCGTCACTGCGCGCGGTCGACCGTGCGGCCGAGATTGCCGCCGACTCGAACGCCAAGCTGATCATTGCGACGGGCTACTTCCCGCACCCGGACGATTTGCGCGCAGCCGACGCTCTCGGGGCGGAGGGCTACAAGGTGCGCGGCAATGCGCCCATCTACGCGATCTTGCACGATGCCCTCGACCGAGCAAAGGCGGCCGGGGCGAAGAACATCGAGGATCGGCCGGTTAAAGATGCTCCGGTGCAAGCGCTGGTTGACCTTGCCGAGGAGGTTGGGGCCGATCTGCTGGTGGTCGGCAATGTGGGATTGGACGCGCGATCCGCGATCGTCGCGCGGGTGTTCTCGATCCCTGGAGCTGTGGCCAACAGGGCCAAGATCGATGTTCTGATCGTTCGCACCACTGGCTGACCCGGCGGTGGAGCTACACAGTCCACACGCGATTGTCGCGCGCATCAGAGGATAGGTCATCTTCGATCATGCCGACCGTTGCATTCAGGTAGGTGCTTCCCTGGTTGATAAAGGCCGTGGCCTTCCCAATTTCTATCGGGTCCCGGTCCTGTGTCCCCAGGACGCAGTGCCGGATCCCCAATTGGTAGCTGGTAATTGCCTGTTGCAACTCGATATTCAGCGCCGGGTCCGGGCTCGGCATGTGGTGTTGCAAGTTCGCCACCGCACCCGCGGTGGTTTGGCATGCCGCGCCCGTCGCGGCGTTGTCCCCGTACCTCGCAGCAGTGACGAGATTGTCTGCCGCGCCGAATAGAGCAATGATCGACGGCTTGGCGTCGGTGAACCATGCCCGCACCTGCGTGCCCATCGGCAGAGGCGCCAGCGGTGGGCTCATCGAGTTCGCCGGTTGCGCTGCAGCGACGTGCGGTGAAGCCGGCCGCACAGTGGACAAACTGTGGTGTGCCCAGGCCGCCAGCATGGCGATGATGACTAACAAAACGACCCCGCCCGCCGATGCGACCAGTTCACTGCCGCCTCGTTTGCGTGACGCACGGTGACGGCTGGACGTGGCCACAACGGCCTCCCTGATCTGCGAACTAACAGCTAACTAACCGTCTTTGACTTTTCGCGTTCAGCACTATCGCCGACAGAGTCGTCTGGCTCGGATGCGTGCGCTGTAGGGCCTTCGAAGCAGGAGTCCAAAGTCCCTCGGTCCAGGCAATTCAGCTCCGTCCGGTATGACTGGCTGAGGAGGCGGTCATGAAGATCATTGGTTTCGAGGAGCACTACTCGCTCCCGGCTATCGCTGAAGCGAACCCCAACAGTCCCCGCAAATTGTTCGATGTGATGAGGAGCGGAGGCGGGTGGCCGCCGCCAGGCATTGATGATCTGGGGGAGGGCCGGATCGCTGCGATGGACGCGGCCGGTATCGACGTGCAGATCCTCTCCAACGTTCCCGGCGCCGAGGCCATCGAGACACCGTTGGCCGTCGAGCTGGCCAGGCAGGCCAACGACGCCGTGGTAGCCGCGGTCACCCAACATCCCGACCGGTTCCTCGGATTCGCCACCCTGCCGCTGCTCGACCCGCAGGCCGCCGCAGCCGAACTGGAACGCACCGTGCGTGACCATGGCTTCGTCGGCGCGCTGATCAACGGCCACGTCAACGGCCGCTACCTTGACGACACGTTCTTCTGGCCGGTATTCGAATCCGCCGAAACGCTAGGCGTGCCGATCTATCTGCATCCCACCGTGCCGCCGCAGCCGGTGATCGACGCTTACTACCGAGGCTTTGCGCCGGCGGTGTCGGCCAAGTTGTCCATCGCCGGGGCGGGCTGGCACATCGACACCGGGATCCACTGCATCCGACTCATCCTCGGCGGGGTCTTCGACCGCTTTCCCGGGTTGCAGATCATCGTGGGCCACCAGTTCGAGGCGCTGAGTTGGATGGCGTGGCGGACGGATTACGCGTTCCCGGTAGAGGAGAGCGGCCTCAAGCGGACCATCAAGGAATATCTGCGGGAGAACTTCTATGGCGGCATCCTGGCCGGCGAGTTCGCCAACCAAGAACCCGGCGGTCCCGATCCCAGTTGGACCTTGTCGTTCAACGCCTATCAGGCCATGGTCAACGTGATCGGCATCGACCGGATCGTGTTCACCACCGACTATCCGTTCGGCAGCATGGCGGCCAGTCGGCAATTCCTCGATCAGATGCCCATCCCACCGGCGGACAAGGAAAAGATCGCCCACCTCAACGCCGAGCGCCTACTGGGGCTGTCGAATTAGGCACCGCCGCGCCTGCGCTCGTTACGCACCCGCCGAGGGCGTTAACGTCTTCGGCTCGGCAAAGCCTGGCTGATCGATGTCAGCGGTGACCTTCTCCCAGGGCGCGGGTATGGGGAAGTAACGTTCGAGGAAATCGATGACGCGTACGGTGCGCTCAGCCGCGGAGACCTCCGGAAAGCTGCTGTCGTTGAGGCAGAAGAAGTGGTATCGGCGTTTCTTCCGCAACCCGGGGAGCAGGTCGAGTCCTTCGCGTGTGGTGGTGTTCACGTACAGCACTTTGGCTTTTTCCTGTTGGACGGCGCGTCCGGTCAGGAGTGCGTAGTAGTGGTAGAACGAGTTGGTGACCGAAATGTCGGTACTGGAACGAAACGCGCTCGCCTGAGTGCGGGCGAATTCCCCGGGGAATTCGCTTTCCATCTCCCTCAATACGCTTTTGCGCAACGGAACCGCGGTGTGCTCGAGATGGCGTGTGATGACCTGTCCGAACCGCTCGAAGAGCAGTTGTCGGTTGACCCGAGCCGCGTTCTCAAAGCCACTACGGGTGGGATCGTTGGCGCCGAGCCCGATCCGGGTCTCGGCCTCGATGAACCTGGTAACCCCGCCGGGGGAGAAGAACATGCTGGCTTTCAGCGGTCGACCAAAAAACATGTCGTCGTTGGAATACAGGAAATGCTCGGCTAGTTGAGGGATGTTCTGAAGCTGACTCTCAATCGCATGTGAGTTGTAGGTGGGTAACGCGGCTGGGTCCGAGAAGTGTTCCGTCGCGCGAACAATGGTGATCTTGGGATGTTCGGCCAACCATGCCGGCAGCACCGAATCCGTCGCAATGAAGATCCGGCGCACCCACGGCGCAAACATGTTCACCGACCGCAACGCGTATTTCAACTCGTCGATCTGCCGAATACGCGCTTCAGCCTCGTCGCCTTCACCGACGACATGCTCCCACATCTGCGCCGCCCGGCGTGCCCGAAACTCCGGGTCACTGCCGTCGACCCAGGAGAACACCATGTCGATATCAAACGTCACGTCGCTCGCGTGTGGGGTGAACATCCCGTCGATGGTCGGCCACTTATAGCCGTAAAGCTTTGCGGTCGCGAGCGTTATTTCCTTTCGCGGCAGCACCGTACGAGTAAGCGAGTTTTCCACGGGGCAATGGATCACCGTTTCCTCGAAGACCCAGAATTGCAGCTCCACGCCGAACCTGGCGCCGTACCGAAAGCCGCCCGGCGCGATCCGTCGTCGATACAACCGCACGATCCGCGGATCATCCAATCTGGAGAGCCTGCCCTCGGCCAGCAAGATAGGTGAAAGTCCAGCCACATCAGCTGTTTTGGCGAACATCGGCTCCGTAGCGCACGCGATCGTCAGCTCGCGCTCGACCGCTGAACGCCGTTCGATATCGATGGCGAGAACCGGTCGGTTTTTGTGATCGCGGATCAGCAGGAACGGAATATTGGCCTTTTTCAAAATCTTCCGGACAAAAACGAGATCCTCAATCTGCGCCTCATGCGGGGTCAGGCTGGACTCCAGCCGAGCGACCTTTCCGCTGCGGGAGACGATCACCGGCGTGTCGGTGCTTTGAAGAGCCCGAACATCGTCGCTCGACGCTATCTTGGTCATTCGCAAACACCGCCTTTGCTTTGACGCTGAACGAGTTATCAGTCGCGGTCAAAGCCGCCCTGCAGCCGCCACGGACGCTTAACCGGGCGGTTCCAGTTTAGTTGCTCAGGAGTTCTTCGACGTTGTCAGCTCGATGAACTTTCTTCGTCCAAGAGCTCGTGTCGCGCTGACGCGTCGATCCTAAAGCCGCCCGACGGCTGGCGTTCGTGTCGATGTTACGGGTGATTGGCTACTCGCGGCGGATGCTAGGCACCGTACCGAGATGGGAAGGGCAGCCATGAGCATCGCGACGGTCGCGCCCGATGCGATCGACTTAGCGTTTTCCGGACGATTTGGTTTTGGCATCTACCGCTGGGCTTACCTGCCGTTCGACGTGCCGGCAGGCGTGCAGCGAATTCGAGTGTCCACCTCTCACGACAACTTCGCCGTCGGCGGTCTGGCCCGAAACATATTGGATCTGGGCATCTTTGGGCCAGCCGGTTACGACTTGGGTAATGCCGCGGGGTTTCGTGGCTGGTCGGGCGGAGCCCGCGACGGCTTCGTCATATCCAGTACGCATGCCACCCCCGGCTATCTGGCGGGCCCGATCGACCCGGGCGTGTGGGCAGTAGCGCTCGGTCCGGTGGTCCTGAGCCCTTGGGGGATGGCGTGGCAAGTGCACATCACCATGGAACGCGGAGAGTCCGTCACGGCGCCGCCCGATAGCGAGCCGGTCGTCGCCACCGTATCCCCATCGGTGGTCGGTGCGCGCTGGTATCGCGGAGATCTGCATCTGCACACGGTTCACTCCGACGGTCAACGCCATCTCGGTGAATTGGCGTCGACCGCGCACGCCAGTGGGCTGGACTTCATCGTCTCCACTGAGCACAACACCAACGCTGGCAACCGGGCCTGGCCGGCCTGCGACACCGGAGGGCTGTTGGTGATTCCCGGTGAGGAGGTCACTACCAGGCACGGGCACTGGCTGGCCGTCGGATTGCCGCCGCGCGCTTGGGTCGATTGGCGATACGGCCCACGCGACAGGGTGTTCCCGCGCTTTGCCGCCGAGGTCCGCGAAGCGGGCGGCTTGGTGGTCGCCGCGCATCCTTCGGTGCCGTTGCCGGGGTCGGCGTGGGAGTTCGGATTTGCCGACGTGGATGCCCTCGAGGTATGGAACGGCCGGTGGAACGTCGATGACGAACTGTCACTTCGCATCTGGCAGCGGCTGTTGCGGCAGGACCGACGCGTTGTGGCGGTCGGCGGCAGCGACTCGCACGGCAAGCATCAGCCGGTCGGCTCGCCGCAGACCGTCGTGCATGCCGGTGAACTGTCGGCACCCGCGATCGTTGATGGGTTACGTTGCGGGCGTTCGTATCTGGCCCGATCGCGCGATGTCGCACTGGAATTGACCGCGTCCGGTCCGGGTAGCGACGGCGTGGCCGGCCCCGGACAAACGTTGCGGGTAATGCCCGACGGGCCGGTGACGGTTACCGCCGTGATCAGCGGAGCGCCCGGTACGAACGTCGCGCTGATGACCGCGGGGGGCTGCGCGGGACGGGCGTCCGTGGGATCTGATCGGGCCCGGTTGCAATGGGAACTCGACGCCGCGTCGGCGCGCTTCGCGCGACTGGAGGTCCGAGAAGCGCAGCGACGCCCGCTCGGCGCAATGGTCGCGTTGACGAATCCGGTATGGCTCGCCTGAGCAGGACCATTGGTTGCGATGTGATATCACATGCGATGTCGCATCGGATAGGCGTCTAATGGTGGAGAAATCTGCTCGCCATCGCCCGATAGGGCGGCGGATGACAGTCAGCGCCCGAGTTGGATCCACCACGGCGGATAGCTGACATCAAGGACGGCGATCTGTTGGTAACCGGACCAGGTGGGCACTCCAGTTGGCTGGCCTCGATACAGCCCTCGCGCAGCTGCGACCACGCGGTCGTGCTGGGTCGGCCATTCCAGCTCGGCGGCAATCTCTTCCAGCACACGTCGGTCGCGGGCCAGGACTCGGTCGACTATGTCGACAGCGGGCAGCGAGTTCCGCTTGTCGCCATTGCAGCGAGCGCAGGAGAGCACAAGGTTGGCCAGGCCGTCGATCCCCACCACTGACCACGGCAGCACATGGTCGACCGGGTTGTCCGGTCGCAGATGCTTACCGCAGTAAAAACAATGCGCACCAAACGCGTCTTTGAACGGGTCGCGGACCGCAGCCAGCGCGATCCGCTCCCGACCAAAGAGATGCCCGGCCACATCGGGGACGTCGGCATCGAGGAACTTGTTCATCCGGCGGACGTCCTCAACCCACATGATTTCCAGCGCCGGCTTGAGGAGTCCAGCGAGGCGTGCCAGCCCGTAGGCCACACCGGTTTTGAGTTCGATGGCGTCACCGTGGGCCCGGAGGGCTCGCCGCGAGATCTGGTCGTGCAGGAACGAGTCGTCATAGAGGAATGGCTCGCTTCTGGCGGCACCGGGTAGTCGCTGAAGCCGATGCAGGGGCTGCTGGGCGAGGCAAAGGGTGATGTCGTCGATAGCTGCTTCGTAAGCTTCAGGCGCTCTCATGATCGCAACATCGAGCGATACGCTGCCTCCAGCTAAGTTGCGAAAAGCACTTGCGGCGACCAGGATTCGTGCTCTCGTCTGTGTCGACTGGCGCAGCTCTTTCCCTTCGAAGAGGCGAACCTGATGCCAGTAGATTTCGAGCACACGGTGCGCCAAATCAGAGATGGGGACGCGCAGCGTGTCGGGCGGGTTGTCCGGCAGATGCTCGATGCAATGGTCGATCAATGCCATCAGGGTGGCCAACTTGTAGGTCGCCGTACGCAGGCCCGTCTCCAAGACTGCAATGACTCGCTGGCCGAGGAGCACCGGGTCAACATGGGGATCGGACATACCAACTGACCAGTATGCGCGGGCGGGCAAGGGCCCTGGGCTGTTGACGCGGCAATGTCGGGGTCCATCCTGGTAACCATGACGCGAAACGAGATCACCGAACAGATCGTGGTTGCCCGCCTGGCTAAAGGCTTGAGCTGGCAGGAGTTGGCCGACGCCATCGACCGACCGGTCGTGTGGACCACCTCGGCGTTGCTCGGCCAGCACCCGATTCCCGCCGAATTCGGCCAGGTGCTGGTCGAGATGCTCGGTCTCGACCAGTCGGCGGTCCCGGTGCTGGCCGCACCGCCCATGCGCGGCGGTCTGCCCACCGCGGTGCCCACCGACCCGACCATCTACCGCTTCTACGAGGCGCTGCAGGTGTACGGCGGGGCGATCAAAGAGCTCATCCATGAGCAGTTCGGTGACGGGATAATGAGCGCGATCAACTTCAGCGTCGACCTGCAGAAGAAGACCCACCCGTCGGGCGACCGCGTGGTGGTGACATTTGACGGAAAATTTCTTCCCTACGACTGGGTTTCGGCAAAAGGCTGATTGCTCGCCGTTAAGAAGGGCCCCTGACGCCCCTGGCCAACTTGTAAAGAAACCGTAAGCAAGCCAGCGCGGAGATCCGTTCGCGCTTAATTTCTTTGCAAATGCTCACCGTTGAGAGCACAGTCACTTGGTGCTCGTAAACGGATAGGACGGTGCCCATATCCGATGCTGCTAATCGGTTTGGCGCTCGCTGCAGTCTTGGCGGCTTATCCGGTCGCGGCACTGCTTTTTCCGAAAGGGTCGTAAGTGGGTACAACATTTGCCGGAATCGCGTTCCTCGTTCTGCTGGTGGCAGCGCTGGCGGCCGTGCACGTACCGCTGGGCGACTACATGTACCGCGCCTACACCTCGCCGCGGCACTTGAAAGTCGAGAAGGCGATCTACCGAATCGTCGGCGTCGACCGCACAGCCGAACAGCAGTGGGGCAGTTACGCCCGCAGCGTCCTGGCCTTCTCATTGGTTGGCGTGTTGTTCTTGTTCTTCCTCCAACTGCTGCAGGACAAGTTGCCGCTGCACCTGCACGATCCGGCGACAAAGATGACCCGTCGCTGGCCTGGAACACCGCGGTCAGTTTTGTGAGCAACACCAGCTGGCAGTCCTACGGTGGCGAGTCGACGCTGGGCCCGTTGCTGCAGATGGGCGGCATCGCCGTCCAGAGCTTCCTTTCCGCTGCCGTGGGTATGTCCGTGGCGGTGGCCCTGGTCCGCGGTTTTGCCCGGACCAAAACCAATGAGTTGGGCAATTTCTGGGTGGGCCTGGTCCGCGGCACGCTGCGCATCCTGCTGCCGATCTCTTTGATCGCCGCGGTGGTGCTGCTCGCCGGCGGGGTGATCGACAACTTCCACCTCAACGACCAGGTGATGAACACGCTAGGCGGGGCACAGCAGACCATTCCCGGGGGACCGGTGGCCAGCCAGGAATCCATCAAATTGCTGAGCAGTGACGGGGGCGGCTTCTTCAACGCTCAATCCGCCCACCCGTTCGAAAACCCAACCGTGTGGACGAACTGGATCGAGGTCTTCCTGCTGACAGCGATCGCTTTCTCGCTCCCGCGCACCTTCGGCCGCTTGGTCGACAGCAAAAGGCAGGGCTACGCGATCGTCGCGGCCATGACTCTTATCGCCATCTTCAGCACCGCGTTGAACTTGTGGTTCCAGCTTCAGCACCACGGCACCGTCCCCGTGGCGGCGGGCGCTGCGATGGAAGGAATCGAGCAGCGCTTCGGGATCGTCGACTCCACGGTGTTCGGGAACGCGAGCACGCTCACCTCCAGCGGCGCGATCGACTCGATGCACGACTCCTACACCAGCCTGGGCGGGCTGATGACGATGTTCAACATGCAGCTCGGCGAAGTGGCGCCGGGCGGAGTCGGCTCGGGCCTGTACGGCATGCTCGTTCTGGCGGTCATCACGGTGTTCATCGCCGGGCTGATGGTCGGCCGCACACCGGAATACCTGGGCAAGAAGATCCGGGCCCGCGAAATGACCCTCGCGACCACCTTTATCCTCGCCACCGAGCTGGCGGTGCTGCTCGGCACCGGTATCGCGATGGCGTTCCCGGGTCCACGCGCGAGCATGGCCAACGGCGGACCGCACGGCCTGTCTGAGGTTCTGTACGCGTTCACCTCCGCCTCCAACACCAACGGCTCGGCGTTCGCCGGCCTGTCGGCAAACACCACGTTCTACAACACCGCCCTTGGTCTGGCGATGCTCATGGGCAGATACCTGCCAATAATCCTGGTGCTCGCGCTGGCCGGCTCGCTGGCTCGTCAGGGACATACTCCTGAGTCGCCCGGCACCTTGCCCACCTACCGGCCGCAATTCGTCGGTCTGATCGCGGCCGTAACAGTTATTCTGTGTGCACTGACTTTCCTGCCGGCCTTAGCGCTTGGGCCCCTGGCCGAAGGAATCCACTAGATGCGTGGTCCCTACTTCGAGGCCGATTGGCGGCGGGAGCAGCTGCGGACCAACCTGTGGCTCGTTCCGATACTGCAGACGCTTGCGATATTAGTGCTGTTCGGCATCACCTACGCGTTCGACCGCGCGGCTTATGACGGATGGATCCGGCTGCCGAACTGGGTGCTTAATGGCAGCGCCGATTCGGCTCGAGTCGTGTTGGCCACTGTCGCGGCGGCGATCATCACCGTGGTCGGCGTCGTTTTCTCGATCACCATCGTTGCGCTGACACTGGCCTCAACGCAGTTCGGTCCGCGGATGCTGCGCAACTTCGTGCGTGATCGGGGAACTCAAGTCACGTTGGGAACATTTGTCGCGTCGTTTTGCTACGCGATGGTCGCGTTGGTTTCGGTGGGCGGCGGCCCGCACGGTGATTTCGTTCCGCATTTGTCGATCACGGTGACGTTCATGCTGACGTTGGCTGACGTCGCCGTACTGATCTTCTTCCTCAATCACATCGCCTCGATGATCCAGCTTCCGGTGGTAATTGCGCGCATCGCGGGAACGTTGGACGACGAGATTGCGGCGCTGGATCGTAGTGGCGACTTCGGCGTCGGCGCGGCGCGCGGCCCGTCGCACGAGGAATTGTTGGCCCGGTTGGCGGAGTCTGGTGCCCCGATCCGCACACCGCGCAGCGGCTATCTCCAGGTCATCCGGCATGACTCGCTGCTGAAGATCGCTACGAAGGCCGATGCGATCATTCAGTTACCCTACCGCCCTGGGCATTTCGTGGTCGCAGGTCAGGTGATCGCCCGGGTGTGGCCGCCCGAGGCTGCCGGATCCGTCGCGGAGCGTCTGGCACTGGGCCACATCACGGGTGCCTATCGCACACTTCCGCAAGACATTTCGTTCGGCTTCGATCAACTGGTCGAGATCGCTTTGCGCGCACTATCGCCGGCAGTCAACGACACGTTCACGGGGATGACCTGCGTCGACTGGATCGGCGATGGCTTGTGCCGAATTTCCACCTCATGGCGTCCGCATCGGATCCGGCGCGACGCGGACGGCCGCATCCGTGTCATCGCCTTCCAGCCCGATTTCGAGCGGCTGGTGGAGCGCACGTTCGATACCATCCGCCAGGCCGCAGTTGGCATGCCCGCCATCATGATCCGGCAACTCGATGCGCTGGCTAAGATCATCGAACAAACCCCTGACCGTACATACCAGACCCCGTTGATCCGCCAGGCCGAGGCGATACAGCGGTCCAACCTGGCCACGGTACCCGATCCTTCAGACCGCGACGACGTCACAGAGCGCTACCAGGGAGTCATGGCGATGGTCAACCCAACCGTGACGCCACGGCTGCGAGCCGAGGATTCCAGGCCTAGCCGACTTAGCAATGGATTCGATCTCCGCAGGCGACCCGTCACCCGGTGGCGGCGTCAAGGCATCGGCCTGACCGGCGACCACCGTCGCGCTGATGGAAGCCGGGTATGCGATCCAGCGGGTGTCCGGCACGTCGGCCGGCTCGGTCGTCGGCGCGATCCTGGCCGCCGGCGCCGACCAACTGGGCCCCGAGCAGGTCGAGCAGATCACCATGACGTTGCCCTACCGCAAATTCCTCGACCCGACGCCGATCACCGGCATCCCGCTGCTCGGCCCCGCGTGGGGTGTGCTGAGCGAAACCGGCATCTACAAAGGCGATTTCGCCCACGATTGGATCCGTTCTCAGCTGGCCAGCCTCGGGGTACGCACCTTCGGCGATCTGGCTTTCGACGACGACAACCTGCCGCCGGAACAGCGCTACCGGTTGGTGGTCACCGCGTCCGACGTGACCACCGGGCAGCTGGTGCGGCTGCCGTGGGACTACCGCAGGCTCTACGGTCTGGACCCCGACGAGCAGGAGGTTGCCGACGCGGTTCGCGCTTCGATGTCGATCCCGTTCTTTTTCCGGGTGGCCAAGCTGACCAGCACCAGCGGCTTGACGTCCACGCTGGTCGACGGCGGCCTGCTGTCGAACTTCCCGATCGATTCATTCGATCGGCGTGACTTGAAGCCACCACGTTGGCCCACCTTCGGAGTCACGTTGTTACCCAACCTTCCTCAAGGGAACGACAAAGTGATCCCGGCTTTGGCGCCGGTGAATTGGGTCCTCGGCGGTCCGCCGCTGATCGAGGAACTGATCACCACGATGATCGTCGGCCGCGACCAGACCTATCTGAATCAGCCCTGGGTCAATTCCAGGGCGATCCGCGTCGACTCGTCGAATGTCGGATTTCTCGACTTCAACATCGGCACAAAGCAGAAGCAAGAGCTCTACCAGAACGGCTACAACGCGGCGGTGGAGTTTCTGAATACCTGGAACTGGGGCGAATACCTCGACCACTTCCGACGGCCAGGAACCTAGGGTTTGATTGCCCCGCTCCTCCTCGTGCCGTTCCGGCACGCATCGTCGCAGAGCTAGACTTCGAATTCGGCTGCCATGCTGTCGATTCCAGCGCGAATGGCGGTCAGCGCATCGGCCCTGGTCCGAAGCTTCGTCCCGAGCATGGGCGTGCTGTTTGAGCGTGACGAATTCCCGCGCGGCCTCCTCGGCACGGCTGAGCACCATGTCGGGCAACACGATTTCGTCGAGCCAGCCGGCGGCGACCGCGGTTTCGCCGAAGAACGTCTTCGCCAGCCCGGTGGCTTGCTGGTAAGCCGACCGTGTCAAGCCGCAGCTTCATCACTGCCAAGGCCGAGTAGGGGATCGTCATGCCGATCGCGACCTCGTTGGCCTGAATGTTGAAGGCATGAGCCGCGACTCGGTGATCGCCGCTGGCCAGCAGGAATGCGCCCATCGCGATGGCGTGGCCGGTGCAGGCCATCACCACCGGCTTGGGGTAGGACAGCAGCCGATGGGAAAGCTCGAAGCCGCCCTTGAGCATGTCGATCGCGGGCGCAATCTCACCGGACGTCAGGATCTTCAGGTCGAACCCGCCGCTGAAAACCCGGTGATTTCCAGCGATTACGACCGCGCCGGCGTCGTCGCGGTCGGCGTTGTCGAGCGCGTCGTTGAGAGCCTGTTGCATCGTCGGGCCGAGGACGTTGACTTTGCCGTCGTCCATAGTGATGAACGCGACGGAATCATCGAGGCGATAGGTGACCGGGCCGCTCATAGGAAACTCCTTCGATACCGGCAGCGGAGTCGATTGAATCAGATCGACCATGCGCACGCGGTAGCGGTGTCGTCAGACCCGCTCATCGTGATGCTTGCCGAGTTCCTCGGCGGCGTTACCCCAACGCAGGCTGACATCGGTCGGCGGCGCGTCGATCTGCCGGGTGCGCCACCGGTCCTTGGTTTCGTCGACCGCACGATTGATGCGCTCGATTTCCGAGCGGAACACGTCCGCGCGAGTTTCCTTGGCGGCGTAGTGAAAATAGGTCAACAGGCTGCGCAACAATTCCAGCTTCTGCTTTTCCCGCTTGGCCAAGTCGTGGTTGGTCATCAACTCGATCCGCTGCACCGGCGGCAGCGACGCCCAGTCGAGCACCACCTTGGTCTCCAGCGAACGCCGGCGGCGCTGCCAGAACTTCCACCCTCGGGGGGTCTCGACGCGGTCGTGATAGGTCACCGTGCCGGGGAAACGCGACTCGATGCCCTCGCCGAGTTCCGAGCGGTCGAGCGCCGAATCCCACACCGTGCGCCACTCCTGGCCGGGCGCCAACGTCGGCAACTGGCGTGGGAGCTGCAATTCGACGACGTCGGCATAACCGTCGGTGGCGTTTTCGTATTCGGCGACGGTCGGTGGGTGCGGAAACGTGAACGAGACGTCGTAGGCCGGGGTTTTGCCGAAATTCCGCACAACCAGCTCGATCAGATGCCAGTCCGCAGCGTGCGGCTCCATGAACATGCCGACATGCGGTCGGATTTCGTCGGATGCCAATCGACGATTGCGTCGGATTTGCAGATTGGCATAGATGAGCGCGACCACCCCGAGCGCGAGCAGGGCCCACGCTGCCCACGCCAACCAGGTAGCGGACCCCGTGCCCGCCACCTGATGCCACCGATCGTGGATCCATTCCATGGGAGAACCCATCCCTCTGCTTATATCACAGCGCTTAAAGGCGTGAAAATTCGCTGGAGAACCCGTTGGCGCACAATTATCCCCCCATTAGGGTTCGCCACTGTTCAAGATTAGCGACCCGGTATACGTAATTAGAGCGCTTGACCTCGGACAGCGAGGCGCTCGGTTCGAGCGAATACCAGTGTCCGGGAAATACCGTCGGATCACCAGGCAGCCGGGCAAGCTTTTGCAAGCTGCGAAAGATCTCGTCGGAGTCCCCGCCGGGAAAGTCGGTGCGCCCGCAGCCCTCCAAGAACAGCGTGTCGCCGGCGACCAGCCTGCCGTCGAGCAGGAAGCATTGGCTGCCCGGCGTGTGGCCGGGAGTGTGTAGCAGCTCGATGTCGATATCGCCGACGTTGACCTTGTCACCGTGCTCATGCTGTGTGAGATCGCTCATCGCGATCCCGGTGATCCGCGAAACGAACAGTGCCTCTTGGGAATTGACGTGGACTGGGACGCTGACGCGCTCGAGCAGCTCGGCCAGACCCTTCAGCTCGAAGCCCATCATCGAGCCGCCCACATGGTCGGGGTGGTGATGGGTGACCAGCACGCCGCTCAGGTGCATGCCGTCGGCTTCGAGCGTGTCGAGTAGATCGCCGGCTGCATACGCGGGGTCGACCACGACGCAGTCACCGGTTTGCCGGTCGCCGATCAGATACGCGAAGTTGCGCATCTGCGCCGCAATGCCGTCACCCTGGGCGAAGTCGCGTCCGGAGAGCAGTTGGCGAAAGTACAACCGGTCGTTGTCAGACACCCGCTCAGCCTAGACTGGGCTAAACCCCATCGTTTGGTGCCCTCGCAGACCAGGCTGTACCCTCTTTTAGGCCCCAGGCGCGACCCGACTGGTCGCCACGGGTAAGGCCCCCTTAGCTCAGTCGGTAGAGCGTTTCCATGGTAAGGAAAAGGTCAACGGTTCGATTCCGTTAGGGGGCTCGGCGGACGCCGAGCAGGCAGGCGGCCGAGATCGGGGGCTAAGGCCCCAAGGCGGTGTAGCTCAGTCGGTTAGAGCGAACGACTCATAATCGTTAGGTCGCCGGTTCGAGTCCGGCCATCGCTACAAGAGAACAACGAGAACCCGAAAAGAGAACCGACGTGGCCTCCAGTACCGACGTACGGCCCAAGATCACCTTGGCGTGCGAGGTGTGCAAACACCGTAACTACATCACGAAGAAGAACCGCCGCAATGATCCCGACCGGCTGGAGCTGAAGAAGTTCTGCCCCAACTGCGGCAAACACCAGGCCCACCGCGAGACACGCTAACGCCTACCCGCGAGCAAATACTCAGACTGGCTAGGTAGGTTCTAGAGCTGTGGCATTGGGCGAAGACGTCGTCGGGATGCACTATCGGTACCCGAACTACTACAACGTGGAGCGGGAGAAGATCCGGGAGTACGCCGTCGCCGTCAAAAATGATGACCCCTTCTTCTTCGAGGAGAAAGCCGCGAACGAACTGGGCTACGACGGACTGCTTGCACCGCTGACGTTCATCTCGGTGTTCGGTTACCAGGCTCAGGCGGCGTTCTTCGCGCAGGCGAACATCGTGACGAAGGACGCGCAGATCGTGCAGGTCGACCAGGTGCTGAAGTTCCTGAAACCAATTCAGGACGGCGACAAGCTGTACTGCGACGTGTATGTGGACTCGGTTCGGCAGGCCCACGGCACCGACATCATCGTCACCAAGAACATCATCACCAACGATGCTGGTGACGTCGTACAGGAGACCTACACGACCCTGGCAGGTCGTTCCGGCGATGGAGAAGAGGGTTTCAGCCATGCCACTGCGTGAGTTCGATTCGGTGAAGGTCGGTGACCAGCTCCCCGAGAAGGTCTACCCGTTGACCCGGCAGGATTTGGTCAACTATGCGGGTGTCTCCGGTGATCTCAACCCGATTCACTGGGACGACGAGGTCGCCAAGGTCGTCGGTCTGGACACCGCGATCGCGCACGGCATGCTCACCATGGGCCTGGGCGGCGGCTACGTCACGTCGTGGATCGGCGACCCCGGCGCGGTGACCGAATACAACGTGCGGTTCACCGCGGTGGTGCCGGTGCCCAACGACGGCAAGGGCGCCGAGATCCTGTTCACCGGCCGGGTCAAGTCGCTCGATCCGGACAGCAAGTCGGTGACGATCGCCATTACAGCCACCACTGGCGGCAAGAAGATCTTCGGCCGGGCCGTCGCATCGGCGAAGTTGGCGTAACGGTGGCGATCAATACCGATATCACCGGGATGGTGTGGGAATACCCAGACAGCTACGAGGTGGGCCGGGAGAAGGTGCGCGAATTCGCCAAGTCGGTCAAGGCCGACGACCCGGCCTGTCTGGATGAAGACGCGGCCGCCGAACTCGGGTACGACGGCCTCGTCGCGCCGCCGACGTTCGTCACCATCCTCGGGAAGATGGTCCAGGCGGACTTCATGCGGAAGGTCGACACCGGCTACGAGACGCTGCAGATGGTCCAGGTCGACCAGCGCTTCGTCTACCACAAGCCGATCCTTGCCGGCGATGTGCTGCATGCCCGGATGGAGGTCCACTCCGTCGTCGAGCGGTTCGGCGCCGACATCGTGGTCACCAGGAACACCTGCACCAACGAGGCCGGCGAGGTTGTGTTGGAGGCCTGGACCACGGTGATGGGTCACGAGGGCGACGACTCGATCAATCTCAGGTGGGACATGGAGTCCGGGCAGGTCGTCAGGACGGCGTAATTAGTACCTGAGACTTGCTCCGATGTACACTCGGACCTCGGGGTTTTCCCATTACCAGCGTGTTTTCCGAATCGAAGCGGTAGAGCGCGCGCGTTGTGCGAGCCGACGACGATGCAGAGCGAAGCGATGCGGAGGAGCGGCTCACAGGGAAGGCCCCGGCACGCGCAGGTTGGCCTGCCAACCAGCGAAGGGGCGTAGCTCAACTGGCAGAGCAGCGGTCTCCAAAACCGCAGGTTGCAGGTTCAAGTCCTGTCGCCCCTGCTGATGGACTGTAAGACGCTCGTGGGATGGTGGACACTGGAGAAGTGGCCACTGAATCACGAGGTGGATGAACGAAGGAGCATGCGGTGAGCGACGAACGCGACGATGCCGACGCCGCAGCCGACGGCGGCGGAACCGACGAATCGCAGGGCGGTCGTACGGCGGTGGTGACGCGTCCGCAGCGGCCCGCCGGCAAGCGGTCCCGTCAGCGAGCCGAGGCCCACGACGACGACGCGTCCGGTGCCGTCGAGCTCACCGAGAGCAGCGCCGACGACGAGACGGGCAAGAAGGCCAAGAAAGCCAAGACAGCCAGCAAATCAGGGGAGCCGTCGAACAACCCGATCGTCTATGTCTTCAACTACCTCAGGCAGGTCGTCGCCGAGCTGCGAAAAGTCATTTGGCCCAACCGCAGGCAGATGAGCTCGTACACCTCGGTGGTGCTGGCGTTCCTGGTGTTCATGGTGACATTGATCGGCCTGGTGGATCTGGGCTTGGCCAAGCTAGTGCTGCTGGTATTCGGCTGAGCTTTCTCAAGGCCGTCAGAGCTGAAATATAGGAAGGACCCAACAACCGTGACTACCTCCGACGGCGATCTGCCCGTGGGTGAGACGGTCGACATCGAGGCTGCCCTGCAAGAGGTCACCGCCGACGATGCACCGGAGACGGCCAGCGCCGAGCCGGTGGCCGACGAGGTCGCTGAGCCGGCCGCCGCACCCGAGGAGCCGGCTGAGCCTGAAGAGGTCGACCCGGCCGCCGCGCTGAAAGCCGACCTGCGCGCCAAGCCCGGCGACTGGTACGTCATCCACTCTTACGCCGGATACGAGAACAAGGTCAAAGCCAACCTCGAGACCCGCGTGCAGAACCTGGACGTCGGTGACTACATCTTCCAGGTGGAAGTGCCCACCGAAGAGGTCACCGAGATCAAGAACGGCCAACGCAAGCAGGTCAACCGCAAGGTGCTGCCGGGCTACATCCTGGTGCGCATGGACTTGACCGACGACTCGTGGTCGGCGGTGCGCAACACCCCGGGCGTCACCGGATTCGTCGGCGCGACATCTCGCCCATCGGCGCTCATGCTCGACGACGTGGTGAAGTTCCTGCTGCCACAGGGCGCAGCCAAGAAGCCCGCCAAGGGCGCGGCCAGCACTGCGGCCGCGGCCAGCGAGAGCGGGCTCGAACGTGCGGTGATCGAGGTGGACTACGAAGTCGGCGAGTCGGTCACCGTCATGGACGGGCCGTTCGCGACGCTGCCGGCGACGATCAACGAAGTCAACGCCGAACAACAGAAGCTCAAGGTGCTGGTGTCCATCTTCGGGCGCGAAACACCTGTGGAACTGGGCTTCACCCAAGTCTCGAAGCTTTAACTCAGGAAGGAACACCAACACTCATGCCCCCGAAGAAGAAAGTCGTCGGCCTGATCAAGCTCCAGATCAAGGCCGGGGAAGCCAATCCCGCGCCGCCGGTCGGCCCGGCGCTCGGCCAGCACGGCGTCAACATCATGGAGTTCTGCAAGGCCTACAACGCCGCGACGGACGCCCAGCGCGGCAACGTCATCCCGGTGGAGATCACCGTCTACGAGGACCGCAGCTTCACGTTTGCGCTCAAGACGCCGCCGGCGGCCAAGCTGCTGCTCAAAGCCGCCGGAGTGAACAAGGGCTCGGCCGAACCGCACAAGGATAAGGTCGCCAAGGTCAGCTGGGACCAGGTCCGCGAGATCGCGGAGACCAAGAAGGCCGACCTCAACGCCAACGACATCGACGCGGCCGCCAAGATCATCGCCGGCACCGCCCGGTCGATGGGTATCACGGTCCAATAGAGCACTACGTGGGAGGGCCAGCTTCGGCCCGCTTCATCAACCACAACCCAACATCAGATTGGATGATCGAATGAGCAAGAACAGCAAGGCATATCGCGCCGCAGCCGAAAAGGTCGACCGCGACAACCTCTACACGCCGTTGCAGGCGGCCAAGCTCGCCAAGGAGACGTCGTCGGCCAAGCAGGACGCGACCGTCGAGGTGGCGATCCGGCTCGGGGTGGACCCGCGCAAGGCCGACCAGATGGTCCGCGGCACGGTCAATCTCCCGCACGGCACCGGTAAGACCGCCCGGGTGGCGGTGTTCGCAGTCGGCGAAAAGGCCGAGGAGGCAACGGCGGCCGGCGCTGACGTGGTCGGCAGCGACGACCTGATCGAGAAGATCCAGGGCGGCTTCTTGGACTTCGACGCGGCGATCGCGACGCCTGACCAGATGGCCAAGGTCGGCCGGATCGCGCGTATTCTCGGGCCGCGTGGCCTGATGCCCAACCCGAAGACCGGGACTGTAACCCCTGACATCACCAAGGCGGTGTCGGACATCAAGGGCGGCAAGATCAACTTCCGGGTGGACAAGCAGGCCAACCTGCACTTCGTCATCGGCAAAGCGTCTTTCGACGAAAAACAGCTCGCGGAGAACTACGGCGCAGCAATCGACGAGGTGCTGCGGCACAAGCCGTCGTCGTCGAAAGGCCGGTACCTGAAGAAGATCGTCGTGTCGACGACGACCGGCCCGGGCATTCCGGTCGACCCGTCGGTCACCCGCAACTTCGCCGAGGCCTGACACCTTTCTGGCGCGAGCAGACGCAAAAGCCCATTTCCGTGCGGCGTGTCGGGAGCTTTTGCGTCTGCTCGGCGTAGGAGGTTACCCGCCGCATTCGGCTATCCGTCGGCGCAGGTAGTCGCGACCCGGCTCGGAGCCGTTGGACGCCAACGCCGTTCGATACCAGGTGAGAGCATCCTCTGGTCGACCTGCGCGCCGCAGCAGGTCGGCCCGTATCGACGCGACGAGGTTGGATCGCGCCAGCCGCGGGTCGTGGGCCACTTTTTCCAGCGCGGCCAGTCCGGCTTCGGGCCCGTCGCGGAAACCCACCGCCAAGGCCCGGTTGGCCCGCACCACTGGCGAATCCGTCATCGACGACAACGCGTCGTAGGCCGCACAAATGGCGCGCCAGTCGGTCTGCTCCCAGGACGGCGCCGTCGCATGCAGTGCGGCGATCACCGCCTGCGGCAGGTAGGGGCCGGTCGAACCGTGCGCCAGCCGAAGCCGATCCAGGCCACGCGCGATCCGGCCACGCTCCCAGCGCCCACGGTCCTGCTCCTCGAGCGGCACCAGTGCGCCGTCAGCGTCCACCCGGGTCGACCGTCGCGAATCGTGCAGCAGGACAAGGGCTGCCAGTGCATGCGCCTCCAGTTCGTTCGGCATCAGCGCGCACAGCTCGGACGCCAGCCTGACCCCCTCGTCGCACAACTCGTCGCGAATCGCCGACGGACCCGCCGTCGACCAGTAGCCTTCGGTGAACACCGAGTAGATGCAGCTGAGCACATGCGGTGTGCGCTGCGGCAACAACTCGGCCGGTGGCACCCGCAGCGGGATATTCGCGTGCCGGACCTTGGTCTTTGCCCGGGTAATTCGTTGTCCGACAGCGGATTCCGTCTGAAGCAGTGCGCGGGCGATCTCGGCGACGGTAAGTCCGGACACCAGCCGCAGCGTCAGCGCCAGCTGTGACAACCGGTCAAGCGCCGGATGCGCGCAGGTGAACATCATCCGCAGTTCATCGTCGCGGACCGGGTGGACGTCCACCTCGGTTCGCGCCCTGATGTCGTCCAGCACGGCCGCCAATTCCTTTCCCGGGCGCACCGACTCGCGACGTAATCGGTCGCGGGCGCGGTTGCGCGCCACGGTCAGCACCCATCCGCCAGGGTTGTCCGGCACGCCATCACGCGGCCATGCTCGCAGCGCCTCGGCGAATGCTTCCTGGACAGCGTCTTCGGCGACGGTGAGATCACCCGACCACCGGGCCAGCGCGGCCACGGCCGGTCCCCACTCCCGCCGAAAGACGCCGTCCAGGTTGACCATTCGTGGGCTACAGCCCCGACACCCCAGCCAACTGCCGCAGCTCCACAGCAGAAGCGGGAATCATGGATGCCAATTTGACAGCCTCGTCGCGGTCGGCGGCCGACAGCAGATAGAAACCCGTGGCGATCTCGGCGCCTTCCGCGAATGGCCCGTCGGTGAGCAACACTTCGCCGTCGCGGACACGCACCGTGGTCGCAGTCGCCGGCTCGTGTAATGCTGCGCCGGCGACGATGTGTTCGCCTGCTGCAGCGGCGAATTCACCATGTCGCGTCGCTTCCGCCTGCCACTCCGGTGTCCCCGGGGTATGCACAGCTGCCGGCGGCTCCAGCAGCAGCGCCAGCCACTGGGCGTCGGAGCCCGACCATTCGTGGTCGACGGTGTGGTAGATCGGCCGAACTTCGACCGCGCCGTACCTGGCTGCGGGAATACCACGGGCCAGTTCCAGCGCCTCGTCGAGGTTTTCGGCTTCGAACACGTAGTAGCCGCCGGCGACTTCCGCGGCCTCCGCGAATGGGCCGTCGGTAATCGTTGGCGCATCCGGGCTACCGGTGATCCGCACACTGGTCGCTGCCGGCAGAAGCGCGTCACCGGCGCGGATCGCCGACCCGGCTTTGGCGTGGAAGCTCTGATAAGCCGCCATCTCGGTGGTCCGCTGGTCGGGCGTGAGGTCCCGTTCCTTGCTGACCAACAGCGCTAAATACTGCATCGTCGTCACCTCCGGTAGTGAGCAGAACCCTGTGTTCCACTCTCTACCTGTCCGACGAACGGCGCAGCCGCAATCCGACAGCGGCGGAAGAAGAAGTTAGGCCACTGCCCCCGGCTTGAGGTAGGTCACCAGGCTGACGTCAATGACCTCGTCGGTGAAGAAGTACTCGGCGCCGCGAAGATACTTCATGTAGCGCTCGTAGACCTCTTCGGAGGTGATGTCGGTGGCCTTGTCTTTGTTGGCTTCCAGCGCGTCGCCCCAGATCCGCAGCGTCTTGATGTAGTGCGGTCGCAGCGAAAGCGGCTCCGGAACGACGAAGCCGGCCTTCTCGCCGTGCTCCACCATCATGCTGGTGGACGGCAGGCGACCGCCCGGGAAGATCTCGGTGAGGATGAACTTGATGAACCGCGCCGTCTCGAAGGTCAGCTTCTTGCCGCGCGCGTTCAATTCGTAGGGGTGATAGGCCACACTGCTCTGCACGGTCATCCGCCCGTCGTCGGGCATGATGTTAAAGCAGTTTTTGAAGAAGTGGTCGTAACGCTCGAAGCCGAAGTGCTCGAAGGCCTCGATCGAGACAATCCGGTCGACGGGGTCGCTGAATTCCTCCCAGCCGCGCAGCAGCACCTGATGTGAGCGGTTGGTGTCGATGCTGTCCAGCAGCTGCTTGGAGTAGGCGCGCTGGTTCTTCGACAGGGTCAGGCCGATGACGTTGACGTCGTATTTCTCGATCGCGCGTTTCATGGTGGCGCCCCAACCGCAGCCGACGTCCAGCAGCGTCATGCCGGGCCGCAGGTCCAGCTGGTCCAGGTTCAAGTCGACCTTGGCGATCTGGGCTTGCTCGAGAGTGAGGTCGGGTGGCTCGAAGTAGGCGCAGCTGTAGGTCCGAGTCGGGTCCTGGAACAGGCCGAAGAACTCGTCGGAGAGGTCGTAGTGGGCCTGGATGTCCTCGAAGTGCACCCGCATCTTCGTCGGAGTGGCTTGCTTGTCAGGCATCAGCGTTTCGTCGCCCTTCCTAGTGCTTGGGGGTGTTGCCTCAACCGGGTGGCGTGCTCGCCGACTGTGCACGTTATCGCGTAGTGCAAGCACAATACCCGGCATTCGTCCAATATTTGGACCGACTCCCTGGTTTCCATGAGCTCGGCTGGAGGCTATTTCTCCAGGGTGAATTGGTTGACGTCGATGTAACCAACCCGAAATCCGTTAGCGCATCCGGTCAAATAGTGCATGTAGCGCTCGTAGACCTCTTCGGACTGGGTTTCGATAGCTTCGCTCTTGTGCGCCTCCAGCGCCGCGGCCCAGTGGTCGAGGGTCTTGGCGTAGTGCGGCTGCAGCGACTGCCTGCGGGTCAGCGTGAAGCCGGCCTTCGACGAGTGGTCCTCCACCTTCTCGATCGACGGCAACCGGCCGCCCGGGAAGATCTCGGTGATGATGAATTTCAGGAACCGGGCAAGCTCGAAGGTCAACGGCATGCCGCGTTCGGTCATCTGCTGCGGGGTCAAGCCGGTGATCGTGTGCAGCAGCATCACCCCGTCGTCGGGCAGGGCGTCGTAAGCCATCTTGAAGAAGTCGTCGTAGCGGTCGTGGCCGAAGTGCTCGAAAGCGCCGATCGACACAATCCGGTCGACTGGCTCGTCGAACTGCTCCCAGCCCTCCAGCAGGATCCGCTTGGTACGCGGGGTGTCCAGCTCGTCGAACGTCTTCTGCACGTGCCCGGCCTGGTTCTTGCTCAGCGTCAGGCCGATCACGTTGACGTCGTACTTCTGGATCGCGCGGCGCATCGTGCTGCCCCAGCCGCAGCCCACGTCGAGCAGCGTCATCCCGGGCTGCAGGCCCAGCTTGCCCAGCGCCAGGTCGACCTTGGCCTGCTGGGCCTCTTCCAGCGTCATGTCGTCACGCTCGAAGTAGGCGCAGCTGTAGGTCTGGCTCGGGTCGAGGAAGAGCCGGAAGAAGTCGTCAGACAGGTCGTAGTGCGCCTGGACGTCCTCGAAATGCGGCCGGAGTTTTTGGGCCATCGCGCTACGCGCCTTTCCAGTGTCTACGGTGTCTACCCACGATCAGTGCGACAACCGCCCCCGGTTATCCGCCCGTCATGCTAGTCGATCGGCCTGGTCAGACCGAATCGAAACACTGGCCGCTCGTCGATCAGCCTTGGGCAAACGTGGCCGTCAGCTCGCCCGTTATCCGGTCCCACAGTTGCTCGGGCAGGTCGTGGCCCATCCCGTCGAACAACACCAGGCGGGCGCCCCGAATCGCGCGGGCGACCACCCGGCCACCGAACGGCCGCTGCAACTTGTCGGCCCGGCCATGCAGGACCACGGTGGGCGCGGTGATCTGCCGGTTGTAGCGGGCCAGGCTGCCGCTGGCGATGATCGCGCTGAAATGCCGGGCAACTCCCCACGGGTAGTAGCAGCGCTGGTAGGCCTCGATTGCGTCGTCGCGCAGCCGCTGTTCGGGTGCCGGGTAGCGAGGGCTGCCGATGATCCGCCAGACCCGCACCGAGTTGTCGGCGATCACGTCGATCGGCGAATCGGGCCGCGGGCCGGTGAGCAGCGCCAACAGGGCGCGCGGGGCGGGCGGTGGCAAGAACGGCTGGTTGTTGCTGGAGAAGACCACCGCCAGCGATCGCGTGCGTTGACCGAACCGTGCCGCGAAGATCTGGGCGATCATGCCGCCCATCGAGGCGCCGACGATGTGGGCGCGGTCGATTCCGAGATGATCGAGTACCGCGGCGGCGTCGTCGACCATGTCCTCCAGCCGGTAGTCCGCGTCGCCGGGCAGGCCGACCCAGAACTTGAGCATGCTCGGGATCAGCGCTCCGCCCGTCTTGCGCCGTTCGGTCTTGCTGGACAGCCCGACGTCGCGGTTGTCGTAGCGGATCACCCGTAGGCCCTCGGCGACGAGCTTTTCGCAGAACCCGTCGCGCCACAACAGCAGCTGCGAGCCGAGTCCCATGATCAGCAGGACCGCCGGGTCGTTCGGGTCGCCCATGTCCTCGTAGTAGATGTCCAAGTCGCCCGAACGTGCTGTGCCGGTTCGGATTTCCATAGCGGCTAGACCTCTTTAGACTTCGATGTCGGATTGATGCTCGCGGCTGACCTCGACCATGAAGTTGGCGAAGTATCCGGTGAGCTGCGGGTCGGACATCATCTGCCACTTCGGAGCCAGCAGCTTCATGTACCGCTCCACATAGAGGAACTGCTTGCCGATCAACACCAGCTCGCGGGGCAGCTTGACGTCGTAGGCGTCGGCCAGCGTGGACAGCTGCCTGCCGATGTCGGCATATGACATATCGCCCAGCGACTGCATGGTCAGCGGCGTGGCGAACTTCTCCAGATCCTTGGCGGCCTCGGCCTCGGGCTTCATGGTGCCAACGGCGCCCATCAGCACGACGATCTTGCCGGCCGCCGCGTGGTCCTTCTTCACCAGTAGCGCGTGCACCAGCTCGCGCAGCAGCCAGCGGGTGCGCGGGTCGATGCGGCCCATGATGCCGAAGTCGAAGAACACGATCCGGCCCTGGTCGTCGACGTAGAGGTTGCCGGCGTGCAGGTCGCCGTGGAACAGGCCGTGCCGCAGGCCACCTTCGAACAGGGAGAACACCAGCGCTTTGACCAGCTCGGTGCCGTCGAACCCGGCCTTGCGGATTTCGGCGACGTTGTCGATGCGGATGCCCTGCACGCGTTCCATCGTCAACACCTTCTCGGTGGTGAACTTCCAATGCACCTGCGGCACCCGGATGTTCTTGCCCAGCGGTGACGTATGCAGGTGGGAGATCCACGCGTCCATCGACTGCGCCTCCAGGCGGAAGTCCAGCTCCTCGGCGAGGTTGTCGGAGAAGTCGGCGACGACGTCCTGCGCGGACAGCCGGCGGCCCAACTTGGCCAGCTCCACGGCCTGCGCGAAGCGCTTGAGGATCTGCAGGTCGGCAGCGACCCGGCGGCGGATGCCCGGCCGCTGGATCTTGACGACGACGTCCTCGCCGGTCTTCAGGGTGGCGTAGTGCACCTGGGCGATGGATGCCGACGCGAACGGCTCCTCTTCGAAGGTGGCGAACAGCTCCGACGGGTCGGCGCCCAGTTCGGCGGCGAGCAGTTTGTGTACTTCTGCTGTGTTCGCCGGCGGCACGCGGTCGAGCAGGCTGCGGAACTCACGCGACAGCTGTTCGCCGAAGGCGCCGGGGCTGGAGGCGATGATCTGGCCGAATTTGACGTAGGTCGGGCCCAGGTCGGAGAAGGTCTGCGGAATCTGCTTGATCATCTTGGTCTGCAAAGGACCGCGTCCGGGAAGCTTGGTGACGATGCGGGCAGCGGTGCGGGTGAGCTGCCAACCGGTCACGCCGATGCGGGCCGCCTCGACCGGCAACGGCACCCGATCAATCCTGGCTACCTCGCGGTGGTTGTTGGGACTCATTCATGCAGTCTGCCAAATCGGCGGTGTCAAGCCCAATTGCTTGTGAGCCCGCTCACCGGACGCCGGCCCGAGCAAAGTTCTCGGTCAATGTCTCGACGATCGGCCGCCACACCGGTTCGGGGAGGTCGTGACCCATACCGTCGATCACCACGAAGCGGGCGCCGGGGATCGCCGCGGCCACCGCCCGGCCGTTACGCGGCCGCAGCATGGGGTCGTGCGAGCCGTGCAGCACCACCGTCGGCGCGATGATCGCCCTGCTGTAGACCAGCAGGCTGCCGGTGCCCAGCACCGCGTCGAACTGGCGCAGCATGCCCGGCGGATAGTTGCACCGCTCGGCGAGCTGCTGGACGCGGCTGCGCAGCTCGGCTTCGGGCGGCAAGAAGTTGGGGCCGTTGAACACCGCGACGTTGCGCACCTCGAAGGCCAGCTTCTCCTCGTCGGATGCGTCGTCGGCGGGCGAGTCGAACGCAAGCCTGATCACCCGCCACGCCGGCAACCGGGAGAACGCTCTGCCGGTGCCGGACATCACCACGGCCAGCGACCCCACTCGGTCGGGCTCGGTGGCGGCCAGGATCTGCGCGATCATCCCGCCCATCGAGGCGCCGACGACGTGTGTCCGGCCGATGCCGAGGTGATCGAGTAGCGCGACCACGTCGTGCGTCATGTCGACCAGCGTGTAGGGCACCTGGCTGCGTCGGCCCAGCAGGTAACGCCCCACCCGCCGATACACCGACCCCGCGGCGCGCATCCCGTGCATCTTGGCCGACAGCCCGGTGTCGCGGTGGTCGAACCGGATCACCCGATACCCCGCGTCGACGAGCTGCGCGCAGAAGGCGTCGGGCCACATCGGCAGCTGAGCGCCAAGCCCCATGATCAGCAGCACCGGCGGGTCGGCCGGGTCGCCGAGATCCTCGTAGTAGAGCTCGACGGCGCCGTCGGCAGTCTCGCGGCGCGCCAGGCCGCTACTGGTCAGCACGGCTTTTCCCAAGGCTGGACCCAGCCGTCGATCGACCAGCCCTCCAGCCCGGCGAGCAATTCGTACATGGTGGCGCCGTCGATGCTCTCCCGGATGATGTCGGCATGGCCGGAGTGGCGGGTCAGCTCGTTGATCACATGCAGGATCACCCACCGCACCGACCAGGCGGCAAGGCCCTTCGGGAACCACGGGATGTCTTGTGGAACAGGCACTTTCGCGTCCAGGTCGGCGGTTTCGACCAGGCGCAGCGACGTGGCGTTCTCGGCCTCGAGCGCGCTCAGCAGCCCATCCAGTGTCTCGTCGGGGCGCATCACATGCTGATCGGCGAAATTCTTGGCGATCTCGTCGAACGGCCGGGGATCCCGCGGCGGGGCGTCCGGCGCGGCGGCGACCCGCGCCATCCAGGTGCGTTGCATACCGGTGACGTGCTTGACCAACCCGCCGATCGACAACTCGCTGACCGTCGGCCGTAACCGAGCCTGCTCGTCGGTCAGACCGTAGGCCACCGCGAAGAACGCGCTCTGGTGATAGGCCAGATACTCACGCAGCGCGCTGCGTTCATCGGTCACGGGCGAGGCGAGAGCAGGCATCAGCGATCCTTCCTATCAGCTGCTCCAAGCCTTCACCCGGTACGACTGCGCCACGGCGCCCGCCCCGGTCGTAGGGTGCGGGAATGCAGGTGATCGCGGCGGAGTCGACGGAGCTTTTCACCGGGCCGCCGGACACGCCGCTACAGCTGGTTCGAGTGACGGTCAGTGGGGTCACCGAGTCGACGCTGGTTCGAGTCGACGGCGACGGCCTGGCCGGCGAAGCGCTCGCCCACACCGGGCAAGACGTCATCGAGGTGCCGGTTGCCGTCGAGCATCCGGTCGTCGGCCAGCGACGGGCCGCGCAGGTGCACATCCGCGGGCAGCAGCACACCGTTCACGTTCACCGTCGCCGAGCCCGGGTGGACGATGTTCATGATCAGCCACTTCCACTACGACCCGGTGTGGTGGAACACCCAGGGCGCCTACACCAGCATCTGGACCGAGGACCCGCCCGGAAAAGCCCGCCAGACCAACGCTTTCGAGCTGGTCCACGCGCATCTGGAACTGGCTCGCCGCGAACCCGAATACACATTCGTGCTGGCCGAAGTGGACTACCTCAAGCCGTACTGGGACACCCATCCCGAGGATCGCGCCGACCTGCGCCGGCTGATCGCCGAGGGCCGGGTGGAGATCATGGGCGGCACCTACAACGAACCGAACACCAACCTCACCAGCGCGGAGACCACGATCCGGAACTTTGTGCACGGCATCGGGTTTCAGCATGACGTGCTCGGCGGCGACCCGGCCACCGCCTGGCAGCTCGACGTCTTCGGCCACGACCCGCAATTTCCGGGCATAGCTGCTGACGCCGGGCTGACCTCGAGTTCGTGGGCCCGCGGACCGCACCACCAGTGGGGTCCGATGCACAGCGAGGACGGTGTCGGCGGGCATGCAGTTCAGCAGCGAATTCGAATGGATCTCACCATCGGGCCGCGGGCTGCTCACCCACTACATGCCTGCGCACTATTCGGCCGGCTGGTGGATGGACGAATCGACCACGGTGGCCGAAGCCGAGCAGGCCGCCTACCAGTTGTTCGCGGAGCTGAAGAAGGTCGCGCTGACCCGCAACGTGCTGCTACCGGTCGGCACCGACTACACGCCACCGAACAAGTGGGTCACCGAGATTCACCGGGACTGGGCGTCGCGCTACACCTGGCCGAGGTTCGTGTGCGCGCTGCCGCGTGAGTTCTTCGGCGCGGTGCGCGCCGAGTTGGATGCCCGCGCGGAGGTGCCGTCGCCGCAGACCCGGGACATGAACCCGATCTACACCGGCAAGGACGTGTCGTTCATCGACACCAAGCAGGCCAACCGGGCCGCCGAGGACGCCGTACTGGACGCGGAGAAGTTCGCGGTGTTCGCCGGGCTGCTCGCCGGCGCCGACTACCCGCAGGCCGCGCTGGCCAAGGCGTGGGTGCAGTTGGCCTACGGCGCACATCACGATGCCATCACCGGCTCGGAATCCGACCAGGTCTACCTCGATCTGCTGACCGGATGGCGTGATGCCTGGGAGCTTGGCCGCGCGGCCCGGGACAACTCGCTGGCGCTGCTGTCCAGTGCGGTCGACGGCGATCTGGTGGTGTGGAACCCCTTGGCGCACAGCCGAACCGATGTCGTCACCGCCCGGTTCGACAATCCGATCGGCCCCGAGGTGCGGGTGCTCGACCACGACGGCGCCGCACTGCCCGCACTGGTCGAGCACGACGGACGGTCGGTCAGCTGGCTGGCCCGCGACGTGCCGTCTCTGGGTTGGCGGGCCTACCGGCTGGTTGCCGGAGACTCCGCAAGTGGTTGGAAGTCGTTGGTGGGCAACGAAATCGCCAACGAGCATTACCGGTTGGTCGTCGACCCCGCCCGTGGCGGCGCGGTGTCGTCGTTGGTGCGCGACGGCACGCAGCTGATCGCCGAGGGCCGAGTCGGCAACGAGCTGGCCGTCTACGAGGAATACCCGGCCCACCCCACCGGCGGCGAGGGCCCGTGGCACTTGCTGCCGAAGGGACCGGTGGTCGGCTCGTCGGAAACCTCGGCGGAGGTGCGTGCCTATCGCAGTCCGTTGGGCCAGCGGTTGGTCGTCCGGGGCCGGATCGGTGAGCTGCTGCGCTACACCCAGACGCTGACGTCTGTGGCACGGCGTCGACCGGGTGGACTGCGCCACCACCATCGACGACTTCACCGGGGAAGACCGACTGCTGCGACTGCGCTGGCCGTGCCCGGTGCCGGGCGCCATGCCGGTCAGCGAGGTCGGCGACGCCGTCGTGGGGCGTGGTTTCGCGTTGCTGCACAACGACTCTGGATCGGTGGACGCCGCAGACCACCCGTGGACGCTGGATAATCCCGCCTACAGCTGGTTCGGGTTGTCCTCGGCGGCCAGGGTGCGCGTCGGAGACGGTGTGCGCGCGATGTCGGTGGCCGAGGTGGTCGCCGCGACCGAGCCGATGGGCGGCCTGCTCGCGCGCGACCTCGTGGTGGCGCTGGTGCGGGCCGGGGTCACGGCGACCTGCAGCAGCGCCGACAAGCCTCGCTACGGGCACCTCGATGTCGACTCCAACCTGCCCGACACCCGCATCGCGCTGGGCGGGCCGGGTCAGAACGCGTTCACCACGTCGGTGTTGGCCGCCGCCGATCCGGCCTATACCCGTGAGGTCCAGCGGCAGCTTGCCGACACCGGCCGGGCCATGGTGTGGGTGCCCGCCGCGGCGCCGTTGGCGGCCGGCTGGATTCCGGGTGCGGACCTGCGGGATGTACGAGCGCTGCCGGTGCTGGTGATCGCCGGCCGCGACGACGCCGACCTCACCGCGGCGATCGCCTCGGTGGCCGACGACCTCGCCGACGCGGAGATCCTGGTGACCCAGCAGGCCCCGTCGGGCCTGCAACGCTTCGAACCGCGCACGGTCGCGCTGTGCAACCGCGGGGTGCCCAGTTTCGCCGTCGAGACCGATGGGACCCTGCACACCGCGCTGATGCGATCCTGCACCGGTTGGCCGTCCGGCATCTGGATCGACGAGCCGCGGCGCACCGCGCCCGACGGCTCCAACTTCCAGTTGCAGCATTGGACCCACGTTTTCGACTACGCGTTGGTCTGCGGCGCCGGCGACTGGCGCCACGCCGAGGTGCCGGCCCGCAGCGCCGAGTTCTCCCGCCCCCTGCTGGCCGTGCCGGCGCCCGGGCGGGTCGGCGGGCTGCCCGCCACCGGCTCGCTGCTGCAGGTCAACCCGGCCGGCGCGGTGCAACTGGGCGCGCTCAAAGCCGCCGGCAACCCGCTGGCACATGGCAGCGCGCGTCCGGTCGACCCCGGCCAGGTGGCCATCCGGCTGGTCGAAACCCGCGGCGGTGATGCCGACGTCGTCGTCCGCTCGCCACTGGGCACGGTGTCGGAGCTGCGTGCCGCCGATCTGCTGGAGCGGCCGAGCCGGCAGCGACTCGGCGTGCTGCACGGGTACCAAATCGGCACCGCGCTGACGCGACTCGACCTGCCAAAGCTGCTGCACGCCGACGGCACCGCGTTGGCGCCGCAGACCGAGAACTGCCAGCCGCTGTACGCGCGGTACTGGCTGCACAACCGCGGACCGGCGCCGCTGGGCGGGCTGCCCGCCGTCGCCCACCTGCACCCGCACCGACTGGCCGCCGCAGCGGGCACCGACGCGGCGCTGCGCTTGACGGTGGCCAGCGACAGCAGCGATGCGCCGCTGGCCGGGACCGTCACGCTGGTGTGTCCGCCCGGCTGGTCGGCCAGCCCCGCCGCGCTGCCTTTCACGCTGGAGCCCGGCGAACACCTGGCGGCCGACATCGCTGTGCGGACGCCGGCACGTGCCGAGCCCGGCCTGTATCCGGTGCGGGCGCAGCTGCAGGTCACCGACCCCGACGACATCCCGCCGGCCTGGCGTCAGGTGGTCGAAGACGTCGGTGTGGTCTCGGTCGGCGGGGCCGATGACAGCGGGCTGGTCTACCTGACCGGCGAGCCGGCCGATGTCGAGGTGGCCGCGGGCGCGTCAGCTCGGCTGGCCGTCACCGTCGGCACCGATGCGGGTGCCGAGCTGAGCCTGGAAGCGCACCTGATCAGCCCCTGGGGCACCTGGGAGTGGATCGGCCCGTCGTCGCTGGGCGCGGTGTTGCCGGCCCGCGGCACCGTCGAGCTCGGCTTCGACGTGACCCCGCCGGCCTGGGTGGACCCTGGCCAGTGGTGGGCGCTGGTCCGGGTTGGCTGCGCCGGCCGGTTGGTGTACACGCCTGCGGTGAAGGTGACGGTGCGATGAACGTTGCGACGGTGGGCGGTGTCCCGGTGCCGGTCGACGAGGTGGACGCACGCGAGGCGCGGCTGCGTGGCGGCTCGCTGGCCGCTGGGCTGCCGGCAGCCGGTACCAGTGAGGGCCGGCAGCTGCGCCGCTGGCTGACCCAGCTGATCGTGACCGAACGGGTGGTCGCCGCCGAGGCCGCTGTACGCGGCGTGACCGCGCAGGGCGCGCCCAGCGAGGCCGAGCTGTTGCCCGACGTCACGGCCCGACTGGAGATCGGCAGCATCGCTGCCGCAGCGCTGGCCGACCCCTGCGCACGGGCACTGTTCGCCCGCGTCACCGCCGCGGTCGACGTCAGCGAGGATGACGTCGCTGCCTACCACGGCCGCAACCCGTTGCGGTTCGCCGCGTCGTCCCCGGATCGCGACGGCTGGCGCACCCCGGCGCTCACCGCCCCACCGTTGGCGCAGGTGCGTCCGATGATCGCCGAACATCTGCGGGCCGCCGCGCGGCGACGGGCCTTCCGGGTGTGGCTCGACAAACGTCGGGCCGAGCTGGTGCGGCTGGCGCCCGGCTACGAACACCCCGGCGACCCGCGTCAACCCGACAACACCCACCGGCACTGACGCAGATGCTCACCCTGGCCCTCGACATCGGCGGCACCAAGATCGCCGTCGGACTCGTCGACCCGTCCGGCGACTTGGTTCATACCGCCACCCGGCCCACACCGAAGGATCAAGGGGCGGAACAAATTTGGGGTGTGGTCTACCAGATGATCGCCGACGCGGTCAAGGTCGCCGAGGGGGCGATCCGCGCGATAGGCATCGCCTGCGCGGGCCCCATCGACCTGGCCGCCGGGAGCGTTACCCCGATAAACATCGCCTGCTGGCGCGGCTTTCCGCTGCGCGACCGGGTCGCCGCCGCAGTACCGGACGTGCCGGTGCGGCTGGCCGGCGACGGCGTGTGCATGGCGCTCGGCGAGCACTGGCGTGGTGCCGCCCGCGGTGTCGGCTTCCTGCTCGGCATGGTCGTTTCCACCGGCGTGGGCGGTGGGCTGGTGCTCGATGGGGTGCCGTATCAGGGGCGGACCGGCAATGCCGGTCACGTCGGCCACGTCGTCGTCGAACTCGACGGGCAGCAATGCTCCTGCGGTGGCCACGGCTGCGTCGAGACGGTCGCGGCCGGCCCGTGGATGACGCGGTGGGCGATGGCCAACGGCTGGGCTGCGCCACCCGGCGCCGACGCCGCTGCCCTTGCCGAAGCGGCCGCCGGCGGTGACCCGGTGGCGCTGCGGGCGTTCCACCGTGGCGCCACCGCACTGGCCGCGATGATCGCCTCGGTCGGCGCGGTGTGCGACCTGGATCTCGTCGTGATCGGCGGGGGAGTGGCCAAATCCGGCCGGACGCTGTTCGATCCGCTGAAAGCGGCGCTCGTCGACTACACGGGGTTGAGCTTCATCCGCGACCTGCGGGTGGTGCCGGCCGCGCTCGGCGGCGACGCCGGACTGATCGGTGCGGCAGCGCTTGTCTCATCAATCACGTGAGTCACTCGGCCGACCCATGTGCCGTTATGCCCGTCTCTGAGCGATTTGGCTCGATGTCGTACCGGCATGCGACGGTCCGACGATGAACCACCTGCGGGGTATCGAACTGCGCTACGTCCTCACGATGCATCTATGCAACCACGGCCGTTCAACGATCCAGGACCTGGTCGAGGCGCTTGCTTTCCACGGGTTTGACGTTGATCGTCCCGCAGGTAAGTCGGTGTCGGACGCGCTGCGGTGGGAGCGGCGGCGCGGGAGGGTCCGCCGTCTTGCCCGCGGCGTGTACGGCCCTGGTGACATGCCGCGCGGCACCGAGCATCGGATTCACCGACGGGTGCTCGCGCTGCGGGCCGCAGCAAATCGCTCACTGGTGCACAGTGTGTCGGTCGGTGATTTCTGAAGTGGTTGCTTGCACGATGTTTGTGTCGGAGGCCCCAGATGGGTCGTCGATGCACCCGAGGTGCCGTCGAGTCACTGCCGTAGTCGCTCGACACGCGATGTCCACTCTGAGTATTCGCGGGACTTGGCGGTTCCCGGGGTGTGGTGACCGTCGACAGGGCTGAGCGTCGAGATTTGAACGCCGAACAGTGAGCACACAGGTATTCACGCCCCGCACCGTTTAGGGTGCCTCCCCACTGGGTTCAGCAGCGAGGAGGCTGTCATGCAGTATGCCCCAGTTACGTTGTCCGACCAACCAGTCAACGGCTTGACGTGTGGAATCGATTGGGCCCGTGATGATCACGCCGTCGCGATCGTCGATTCGGGCGGCCGTGCGGTCTACCGCGGCGTCATCGAACATAGCGCCAGGGGTTTGGCCGACCTGATCGTTGTGCTCAATCGAGCCGGCGCGACTGAGGTGGCCATCGAACGCCCCGACGGGCCGGTGGTTGATGCACTGCTCGAGGCCGGCCTCACGGTGGTGGTCATCAATCCCAACCAGGTCAAGAACCTGCGCAGCCGGTATGGCTCGGCGGGCAACAAGGACGACCGGTTCGATGCCTTCGTGCTGGCCGACACGTTGCGCACCGACCGAGCCCGGCTAAGTCCCTTGACCCCCAACGGCCCGCAGACCGCGGTGCTGCGTGCGTTGGTCCGGGCTCGCAAAGATCTGGTGATCCATCGCGTGGCAGTGGCCAACCAGCTGCGTGAGCACCTCAAACGCGTCTATCCCGGGCCGATCGGATTGTTCGACGCCTTGGACTCGCCGATCAGTTTGAGGTTTCTGACCCGATTCGACTGCCAAGACCGCGCCGACTGGCTGACCCCCAAACGGTTGGGCGCATGGCTGGCCACGATGGGTTACCGGGGCCGCACCGATCCAGCTGTTCTGCATGCTCGGCTTACCGCCAGCCCACGCGGCGCCACCGGCACCCAGGGCTGCGCCCACGCTGGGATCAGCCGTGCTCTGGTCGCCACGCTGAGCACCCTTGGGGACCAGATCGGCCTTTTGGCCGTCCAGATCGGTGAACAACTCGCCGACCACGCTGATGCACACATTTTCACCAGCCTGCCACGAAGCGGCACCGTCAGAGCCGCACGGCTGTTGGCCGAAATCGGTGACTGCCGAGGCAAATTCCCGACCCCGGACGCGCTGGCGTGCCTAGCCGGTGTCACACCCTCAACCCGCCAATCCGGAAAAATGCGCTCAGTCAGCTTCCGCTGGGCCTGCGACAAACAACTCCGCGACGCGGTCTGTGACTTCGCCAACGACTCCCGCCGCGCCAATCCCTGGGCCGCCGATCTCTACACCCGCGCCCGCGCCCGCGGACACGACCACCCCCACGCCACCCGTGTCTTAGCCCGCGCCTGGCTCCACATCATCTGGCACTGCTGGCAGACCAACACCCCCTACGACCCCGGCCGACACCGAGCCCTCCAAACCCTCCTCACACAACAACCACACGCCACCACTTGACACAGGGCTACTCAGAGGCGGGCACAACGGACATCGCCTCCGGCAGCGACTGAGCGTTTTGGTCGATAAGGGCAGGCCACGGTATGGTGGTCGGCGATCCACCGAAGACCGTCGGTTACCGAGCAATCGGTTGAAGGTCCGGGAATTTCCCGGCGGCCCACGCAGGAGGACGAGGCACACCTTCCTCGGCACGCGCCGGCGAAATGTTCACGCCCCGACCGCTTCCTGCGTCGGGGCGTTGGTTATTTCAAGGCCGAGAACCCAAGGAGGTATGCATGGCCCAGGCTGACAAGGCCACCGCCGTTGCAGACATCGCGGAGCAGTTCAAGGTCTCGACTGCGACCGTGATCACCGAGTATCGCGGCCTGTCCGTAGCCAACTTGGCCGAGTTGCGCCGGTCGCTGGCCGGTTCGGCGACCTACTCAGTCGCTAAGAACACGCTGATCAAGCGGGCCGCTTCGGAAGCCGGCATCGAAGGGCTCGACCAGCTGTTCGTCGGCCCGACCGCGATCGCCTTCGTCAGCGGCGAGGCCGTTGACGTCGCGAAGGCGCTCAAGACCTTCGCCAAGGAGCACACGGCGCTGGTCATCAAGGGCGGCTACATGGACGGTCGCGCGCTGACCGTCGCCGAAGTCGAGCGCATCGCCGACTTGGAGTCGCGCGAGGTCCTGCTCGCCAAGCTGGCCGGAGCGATGAAGGCCAACTTGTCCAAGGCCGCCGCGCTGTTCAACGCCCCGGCGTCGCAGATGGCCAGGCTGGCTGCCGCGCTGCAGGAGAAGAGAGCCGCAGAAGAGCCTGCGGCGCCCGCCGCTGAAGCCCCTGGTGAAGCCGCGGCCCCCGTCGCCGAAGCACCCGTCGCCGAAGCCCCTGCGGCCGAGGCGGAGACAACCGAAACACCGGCGGATACACCCGCCGAAACCACCGAATAACTCCATACCCATCACTCAGGAAGGACCCACACCATGTCCAAGCTGTCCACCGACGAATTGCTCGACGCTTTCAAGGAACTCACTCTGCTGGAGCTCTCGGAATTCGTGAAGAAGTTCGAGGAGACCTTTGAGGTCACCGCGGCCGCTCCGGTCGCCGTGGCCGCGGCCGGCCCCGCCGCCGGCGCCGCGCCCGCCGAGGCCGCCGAGGAGCAGTCGGAGTTCGACGTCATCCTCGAGGCCGCCGGTGACAAGAAGATCGGCGTCATCAAGGTCGTCCGCGAGATCGTGTCCGGCCTTGGCCTCAAGGAGGCCAAGGACCTGGTCGACGGCGCGCCGAAGGCGGTGCTGGAGAAGGCCCCCAAGGAAGCTGCCGAGGAGGCCAAGACCAAGCTCGAGGCCGCTGGCGCCACCGTCACCGTCAAGTAGTCGACGCAGCGATTACCCCCGGAGCCAACCCGGCTCCGGGGGTTTCGTGTACTCAGCGCTGCTGGACCGAGGCCTGCTGCGACTTTCGCACTCGCTCAGGCGTATCGCCCAGCGCAACAAGAAGATTCGTCGTCAACGCGGCCAGTACCGGCCCGACGGCGCTGCCCTCGGCCCCGTAGGACCCGGCGAGTTCGAGCATGACGAAGCCGTGGATCGAGGCCCAGAATTGCGCGGCGATGGCCACTACGGTGGCATCGTCGGCAGGCGAGCCGGCGGCGATCCGCCCTGCCAACATCGACCGGTGCACACCCCGCACGACGTGGGCGAAGCTGGGGTAGTGGTCGTTGATCTCGGCCACCGTCAACGTGAGGACGTCGTGCGCCGGCGCGTTGATGCCGTGCGCGCTGGTGCTGCCGAACATCAACCGGTACATGTGCGGACGCTCGATCGCGTAGCGCCGGTAAGCAATCCCGGTGGCCATCAGATCCGCGACCGGGTCCGACGTCGACGGCATCGTCATCGCGGCATCGAACTGGCGTAGCCCCTCCTCGGCAACCGCGGCGATCAATCCGGGCATGCCGCCGAAATAGGTGTACACCGCCATCGTCGACGTCCCCGCGGCGCTGGCGATCTTGCGGGTTTGCAACCCGTCGGGACCGTCCTGGTTGAGGATGTCCACCGCAACGTGCAGCAACTCGTCACGCACGTTGCGCTCGGTCTGAGAAGTCTCTGGAGTCATCAGCTGTCATCTTGACACAGCGACCGCAGAAACGGTATAACTGTGCAATAACATCGTTATTCCAGCTAGGAGGGCAAGACGATGACATCTGTGACCGCCGCACCAGCGAACCCGTACCTTGACGACTTCCTGGCCCCGGTACGCGCCGAGGTGACCGCGACCGACCTTCCGGTGACCGGACACATCCCCGAATTCCTCGACGGGCGCTACCTGCGCAACGGGCCCAACCCCGTCGCAGAGGTCGACCCCGCCACCTATCACTGGTTCACCGGTGACGGCATGGTGCACGGCGTCGCGCTGCAGGACGGCAAAGCCGGCTGGTACCGCAACCGCTGGGTCCGCACCGCGGGTGTGCGGACGGCCCTGGGCGAACCGGCGACGGCCACCCGCAACCTGCGTGCCGGAATGCAGTCGCTGGGCGCCAACACCAACGTGCTGGCCCACGCCGGAAAGACCCTGGCCCTCGTCGAAGGTGGCGTCGCCAACTACGAGCTCACCGACGAGCTCGACACCGTGGGTTCGTGCGATTTCGACGGGACCCTGGCCGGGGGTTATACCGCTCATCCGCATCGTGACCCGCGCACCGGCGAACTACACGCGGTGTCCTACTCGTTTGCCCGTGGTCGAACGGTGCAGTATTCGGTGATCGACACGCACGGCCACGCTCGGCGCACGGTCGACATCGAGGTGTCCGGATCGCCGATGATGCACGACTTCTCGCTGACCGATAAATATGTAGTGGTCTACGACCTGCCGGTGACCCTCGACCCGATGCAGGTTGTGCCGACAAAGGTGCCGACCTGGATGCGGCAGCCGGCCCGGTTGGTGGCGCAATCTGTCGTCGGGCGGGTGCGGGTGCCCGGCCCGATCGCGGCGATGCTCAACCGCAACGAGCGGCCGGCCTACCAGCTGCCGTACGCCTGGAATGCGCGCTACCCGGCGCGCATCGGGGTCATGCCCCGCGACGGCGACAACAGCGATCTGCGGTGGTTCGACATCGAGCCCTGCTACGTCTACCACCCGCTCAACGCCTACTCCGAGGTACGCAACGGCCACGAAGTGCTGGTGCTCGACGTGGTGCGCTACCAGAAGATGTTCGACCGCGACCGGCGCGGGCCCGGCGACACCGCGCCCACCTTGGACCGGTGGACGATCAACCTGGCGACCGGATCGGTGACCAGCGAGCGCCGCGACGACCGCGCCCAGGAGTTTCCCCGGATCAACGAGACTGTGCTGGGCAGCCGGCATCGGTTCGGCTACACCGTGGGCATCAACGGCGGCTTCGTCGACTCAGGCAGAACGAAAATGTCGACATCGCTCTACAAGCACGACTACGCGACCGGATCGAGCACGGTGGCTCCGCTCGACCCCGAGCTGCTCATCGGCGAAATGTCTTTCGTGCCGCGTCCCGGCGGCGGCTCGCCCCCGGCCGAGGACGACGGAATCCTGATCGGCTACGGCTATCACCGCGGACGCGACGAGGGCCAGCTGGTGTTGCTCGATGCGCAAACCTGCGAATCGGTGGCCACCGTCCATTTGCCGCAGCGCGTGCCGATGGGTTTTCACGGCAACTGGGCGCCGCGGCACTGACCGAATCGCCGCCCACGGCGAATTTCCGGCGATGGTTGCACTAGGCCACTCCCCACCTACTCGTGCGCTACAGTGACTCAAGCCACAAGCCGGGCTTGGGCGGCGGTGAGCAACATTGGCGGGAGGATTTCGCATGGGTATCGGCATCCAGGTTGAGGGGCTGACGAAGTCCTTCGGATCCCAGCGAATCTGGGAAGACGTCACCCTGGACGTACCGCCGGGCGAGGTCAGCGTGATGATCGGCCCGTCGGGTACCGGCAAATCGGTGTTCCTGAAGTCGCTGATCGGCCTGCTGCGCCCGGAGCGCGGCTCGATCATCGTCGACGGCACCGACATCACCGAGTGCTCGGCCAAGGAGCTCTACGACATCCGCACGCTGTTCGGCGTGATGTTCCAGGACGGCGCGCTGTTCGGGTCGATGAGCCTCTACGACAACACCGCGTTCCCGCTGCGCGAGCACACCAAGAAGAAGGAAGGCGAGATCCGTGACATCGTCATGGAGAAGCTGGAGTTGGTGGGTCTCGGCGGGGATGAGAAGAAGTTTCCCGGTGAGATCTCCGGCGGTATGCGCAAGCGCGCCGGGCTGGCCCGCTCGCTGGTGCTCGACCCGAAGATCATCCTGTGTGACGAGCCCGACTCGGGTCTGGACCCGGTCCGCACCGCCTATCTGAGCCAGCTGCTGATCGACATCAACGCCCAGCTCGACTGCACGATCCTGATCGTGACGCACAACATCAACATCGCCCGCACGGTGCCCGACAACATGGGCATGCTGTTCCGCCGCAAGCTGGTGATGTTCGGCCCGCGTGAGGTGTTGCTGACCAGCGACGAGCCGGTGGTCAAGCAGTTCCTCAACGGGCGCCGTATCGGCCCGATCGGGATGTCGCGAGGAAAAAGACGAGGCCACGATGGCCGAGGAGCAGGCCCACATGGACGCCGGCCAGCACGACGGCGGTGTCGAGGAGGTCGAGGGCGTGCCCCCGCAGATCCTCGCCACTCCCGGCATGCCCGAGCGCAAGGCAGTCGGCCGTCGGCAGGCGCGGGTCCGGGAGAACCTGCACCTGCTGCCGAAGGACGCGCAGGAAGCGATTCTCGAGTCATTCGAGACCGCTGACAAGCACACCGCCGGGCAGAACCCACGCCGACGACCGCGCCCGGCACCGCGACGAGGACCCCGACACCGCATCGATCCCCACCCCGCGCGGCGGGTACTGAGGCAAGGTCCCGGACGCCTGACCCATATGTTTTTGTGCCGGCCCGCTGCGCCCGGCTCCGTCGCGCTTGCGACCGTCACGGAAGGAGTTGTTCCACCAACTTGGCGCGTCACCTCTTGACTGAAGCGCCCCGAAGGGTCACTCTGTTGGTCAGAATGTGTGCACGGGTAGTTCGACTCGCCAGCCAGCGCCGATATCCCCGAGCACGGTAGTTGAGGAATGCGCCGTCCTGCGCTATTGTTGGACGTTGCGCTGGCTGCCTCCTGCCCACCTCACCCGCCACATGACACCGTGGTCCTAGCCTGAGCTTTCTCTGGTTCAGCGATCTAGCTGTGTGCGTGAGATTTGGACAGATCGTTCGCCAGCCGACCGTCACAGTTATAGCGGCGAACAGGTCCGGTGGCCCGGGTCTTTAGTCGCGCGAGGTGCTGGAAGGATGCATCTTGGCACTCTCCCGCCAAAGCAAGAAAAACCCTCAACGTTCAATCTCCTCCAACAGCTCCGTACCCGGGGCGCCCGACCGCATTTCGTTCGCCAAGCTGCGCGAACCACTTGAGGTTCCGGGCTTGCTGGACGTGCAGACCGACTCGTTCGAGTGGCTGATCGGTGCGCCTCGCTGGCGCGAATCCGCTGTCACCCGTGGCGCGAGCACGGGAGAAGCCAACCCGGTGGGTGGGCTCGAAGAGGTGCTGTACGAGCTGTCACCGATCGAGGACTTCTCGGGTTCGATGTCGCTGTCCTTCTCCGACCCGCGCTTTGACGAGGTCAAGGCCCCGGTCGACGAGTGCAAAGACAAGGACATGACCTACGCGGCCCCGCTGTTCGTCACCGCGGAGTTCATCAACAACAACACCGGCGAGATCAAGAGCCAGACGGTGTTCATGGGTGACTTCCCGATGATGACCGAGAAGGGCACCTTCATCATCAACGGGACCGAGCGCGTGGTGGTCAGCCAGCTGGTCCGCTCGCCCGGTGTGTACTTCGACGAGACCATCGACAAGTCCACCGAGAAGCTGCTGCACAGCGTCAAGGTCATCCCGAGCCGCGGTGCGTGGCTGGAGTTCGACATCGACAAGCGCGACACCGTCGGTGTGCGCATCGACCGCAAGCGTCGCCAGGCCGTGACCGTCTTCCTCAAGGCGTTGGGCTGGAGCAACGAGCAGATCAGAGAGCGGTTCGGCTTCTCCGAGATCATGATGCAGACGCTCGAGCGTGACCCCACCTCGGGCACCGACGAGGCGCTGCTGGAGATCTACCGCCGGTTGCGTCCGGGCGAGCCGCCGACCAAGGAGTCGGCGCAGACCCTGCTGGAGAACCTGTTCTTCAAGGAGAAGCGCTACGACCTGGCCCGCGTTGGTCGCTACAAGGTCAACAAGAAGCTCGGCCTGAGCGCCAATCCGACCGAGACGTCCTCGACGACGCTGACCGAGGAAGACGTGGTCGCCACCGTCGAGTACCTGGTGCGCCTGCACGAGGGCCAGGCCTCGATGACCGTCCCCGGCGGCGTCGAGGTGCCGGTGGAAACCGACGACATCGACCACTTCGGCAACCGTCGTCTGCGTACGGTCGGTGAGTTGATCCAGAACCAGATCCGGGTCGGCATGTCCCGGATGGAGCGGGTGGTCCGCGAGCGGATGACCACCCAGGACGTCGAGGCGATCACGCCGCAGACGCTGATCAACATCCGGCCGGTGGTCGCCGCGATCAAGGAGTTCTTCGGCACCAGCCAGCTCTCGCAGTTCATGGACCAGAACAACCCGCTGTCGGGTCTGACCCACAAGCGCCGGCTCTCGGCGCTGGGCCCCGGCGGTCTGTCCCGTGAGCGCGCCGGGCTGGAGGTCCGCGACGTGCACCCCAGCCACTACGGCCGGATGTGTCCGATCGAGACCCCGGAGGGCCCGAACATCGGCCTGATCGGCTCGCTGTCGGTGTACGCGCGGGTTAACCCGTTCGGCTTCATCGAGACGCCGTACCGCAAGGTGGTCGACAGTGTGGTCACCGACGAGATCGTGTATCTGACCGCCGATGAGGAAGACCGCCACGTCGTCGCGCAGGCCAACTCGCCGATCGACGACAAAAGCCGGTTCACCGAGGCCCGCGTGCTGGTCCGCCGCAAGGGCGGCGAGGTCGAGTACGTGTCCTCGGCCGAGGTCGACTACATGGACGTCTCGCCGCGCCAGATGGTGTCGGTGGCCACAGCCATGATCCCGTTCCTCGAGCACGACGACGCCAACCGCGCCCTGATGGGTGCCAACATGCAGCGCCAGGCGGTTCCGCTGGTGCGCAGCGAGGCGCCGCTGGTGGGCACCGGGATGGAGTTGCGCGCTGCGATCGACGCCGGCGACGTCGTCGTCGCCGAGAAGGCCGGGGTGATCGAGGAGGTTTCCGCCGACTACATCACCGTGATGGCCGACGACGGCTCCCGGCACACCTACCGGATGCGTAAGTTCGCCCGGTCCAACCACGGCACCTGTGCCAACCAGCGTCCGATCGTGGACACCGGTGAGCGGGTCGAGACCGGTCAGGTGATCGCCGACGGGCCATGCACCGACAACGGTGAGATGGCGCTGGGCAAGAACCTGCTGGTGGCGATCATGCCGTGGGAAGGCCACAACTACGAGGACGCGATCATCCTGTCCAGCCGCCTGGTTGAGGAGGACGTGTTGACCTCGATTCACATCGAGGAGCACGAGATCGACGCCCGCGACACCAAGCTGGGCGCCGAGGAGATCACCCGGGACATCCCGAACGTCTCCGATGAGGTGCTGGCCGACCTCGACGAGCGCGGCATCGTCCGCATCGGCGCCGAGGTCCGCGACGGCGACATCCTGGTCGGCAAGGTGACCCCGAAGGGGGAGACCGAGCTGACCCCGGAGGAGCGGCTGCTGCGGGCGATCTTCGGTGAGAAGGCCCGCGAGGTCCGCGACACCTCACTGAAGGTGCCGCACGGCGAGTCCGGCAAGGTGATCGGTATCCGGGTGTTCTCCCGCGAGGACGACGACGAGCTGCCCGCCGGTGTCAACGAGCTGGTCCGCGTCTACGTCGCCCAGAAGCGCAAGATCTCCGACGGCGACAAGCTGGCCGGCCGACACGGCAACAAGGGCGTGATCGGCAAGATCCTGCCCGTCGAGGACATGCCGTTCCTGCCGGACGGCACCGCGGTGGACATCATCTTGAACACCCACGGTGTGCCGCGACGGATGAACATCGGCCAGATCCTGGAGACCCACCTGGGGTGGTGTGCTCACAGCGGGTGGAAGGTCGATGTCGCCGGCGGCGTCCCGGAGTGGGCCCAGCACTTGCCCGAGGAGCTGCTGGACGCCGGACCGAACAATATTGTGTCGACCCCGGTGTTCGACGGCGCCAAGGAAAACGAGCTGCAGGGTCTGCTGGCCTCGACGCTGCCCAACCGCGACGGCGACGTGCTGGTCAACAAGGACGGCAAGGCGGTGCTGTTCGACGGCCGCAGTGGCGAGCCGTTCCCGTACCCGGTGACGGTTGGCTTCATGTACATCATGAAGCTGCACCACTTGGTGGACGACAAGATCCACGCTCGGTCCACCGGCCCGTACTCGATGATCACCCAGCAGCCGCTGGGCGGTAAGGCGCAGTTCGGTGGTCAGCGGTTCGGTGAGATGGAGTGCTGGGCCATGCAGGCCTACGGCGCCGCGTACACGCTGCAGGAGCTGTTGACCATCAAGTCCGACGACACCGTCGGCCGGGTCAAGGTGTACGAGGCGATCGTCAAGGGCGAGAACATTCCCGAGCCGGGCATTCCCGAGTCGTTCAAGGTGCTGCTCAAGGAGCTGCAATCGCTGTGCCTCAACGTCGAGGTGCTCTCCAGCGACGGCGCGGCCATCGAGATGCGCGACGGAGACGACGAGGACCTGGAACGCGCAGCGGCGAACCTGGGAATCAACTTGTCTCGCAACGAATCTGCCTCCGTAGAAGACCTCGCCTAATTAGTGATGAGCGCTTGCGCGAAGAATTAATAATCGAGCTAATCCCGAAAGGGGAAAGGGAGTTACGTGTTAGACGTCAACTTCTTCGATGAACTCCGCATCGGCCTGGCCACCGCGGAGGACATCCGCAACTGGTCTTTCGGCGAGGTCAAAAAGCCGGAGACGATCAACTACCGCACGCTGAAGCCTGAGAAGGACGGCCTGTTCTGCGAGAAGATCTTCGGACCCACTCGCGACTGGGAGTGCTACTGCGGCAAGTACAAGCGCGTTCGCTTCAAGGGCATCATCTGTGAGCGCTGTGGCGTTGAGGTGACTCGTGCCAAGGTGCGCCGCGAACGGATGGGCCACATCGAGCTGGCCGCGCCGGTCACCCACATCTGGTACTTCAAGGGTGTGCCTTCACGGTTGGGGTACTTGCTCGACCTGGCACCGAAGGACCTCGAGAAGATCATCTACTTCGCCGCCTACGTCATCACCGGCGTCGACGACGAGATGCGGCACAACGAGCTGTCCACGCTCGAGGCCGAGATGGTGGTCGAGCGCAAGGCGGTCGAGGACCAGCGCGACGCCAGCCTGGAGGCCCGCGCGCAGAAGCTGGAAGCCGACCTCGCCGAGCTGGAAGCCGAGGGCGCGAAGGCCGATGCGCGCCGCAAGGTTCGCGACGGCGGCGAGCGTGAGATGCGTCAGCTCCGCGACCGGGCCCAGCGCGAGCTGGACCGGCTGGAGGACATCTGGAACACCTTCACCAAGCTGGCTCCCAAGCAGCTCATCGTCGACGAGAACCTCTACCGCGAGCTCGTCGACCGCTACGGCGAGTACTTCACCGGCGCCATGGGCGCGGAGTCGATCCAGAAGCTCATCGAGAACTTCGACATCGACGCCGAGGCCGAGATACTGCGTGATGTCATCCGAAACGGCAAGGGGCAGAAGAAACTTCGCGCCCTCAAGCGGCTCAAGGTGGTCGCTGCCTTCCAGACGAACCGCAACTCGCCGATGGGCATGGTGCTCGACGCGGTCCCGGTGATCCCGCCGGAGCTGCGGCCGATGGTGCAGCTCGACGGTGGCCGGTTCGCAACCAGCGACCTCAACGACCTGTACCGCCGGGTGATCAACCGCAACAACCGGCTCAAGAGGCTGATCGACCTCGGTGCGCCCGAGATCATCGTCAACAACGAGAAGCGGATGCTGCAGGAGTCGGTCGACGCGCTGTTCGACAACGGCCGTCGCGGCCGTCCGGTCACCGGGCCGGGCAACCGTCCGCTGAAATCGCTGTCGGATCTGCTCAAGGGTAAGCAGGGCCGGTTCCGGCAGAACCTGCTCGGTAAGCGTGTCGACTACTCCGGCCGTTCGGTCATCGTGGTCGGCCCGCAGCTCAAGCTGCACCAGTGCGGTTTGCCCAAGCTGATGGCGCTCGAGCTGTTCAAGCCCTTCGTGATGAAGCGGCTCGTCGACCTCAACCACGCGCAGAACATCAAGAGCGCCAAGCGAATGGTGGAGCGCCAGCGTCCGCAGGTGTGGGACGTGCTCGAAGAGGTCATCGCCGAGCACCCGGTGCTGCTGAACCGTGCACCGACCCTGCACCGACTGGGCATCCAGGCCTTCGAGCCGCAACTGGTGGAAGGCAAGGCCATTCAGCTGCACCCGTTGGTGTGTGAGGCGTTCAACGCCGACTTTGACGGTGACCAGATGGCCGTGCACCTGCCGCTGAGCGCCGAGGCTCAGGCCGAGGCCCGCATCCTGATGCTGTCGAGCAACAACATCCTGTCGCCGGCTTCGGGCCGCCCACTGGCCATGCCGCGACTGGACATGGTGACCGGGCTGTACTTCCTGACCACCGAGATCGACGGTGACATCGGCGAATACCGGCCGGCCGCCAAGGACCGTCCAGAGTACGGCGTGTATGCCTCGCCGTCCGAAGCGATCATGGCAATGGACCGCGGTGCTCTGAGTGTGCGCGCCAAGATCAAGGTGCGGCTTACTCAGTTGCGTCCGCCCGCCGACGTCGAGACCGAGCTGTTCGGTCAAAACGGCTGGCAGCCAGGCGAATCCTGGATCGCTGAAACCACGCTGGGCCGGGTGATGTTCAACGAGTTGCTGCCTGTGGGGTATGCGTTCGTGAACAAGCAAATGCACAAGAAGGTGCAGGCGGCGATCATCAACGACCTCGCCGAGCGCTACCCGATGATCGTGGTCGCCCAGACCGTCGACAAGCTCAAGGATGCCGGTTTCTACTGGGCCACCCGAAGCGGAGTGACGGTCTCCATGGCTGATGTGTTGGTTCCACCCGGCAAGCAGGAGATCCTCGACGCCTACGAGGAGCGCGCCGACAAGGTCGAAAAGCAGTTCCAGCGTGGGGCTTTGAACCACGACGAGCGCAACGAGGCGCTGGTGGAGATCTGGAAGGAAGCCACCGACGAGGTCGGTGAGGCGCTGCGGGAGCACTACCCCGCCGACAACCCGATCATCACGATCGTGGACTCGGGTGCTACGGGTAACTTCACCCAGACCCGGACGCTGGCCGGCATGAAGGGTTTGGTGACCAACCCGAAGGGTGAGTTCATCCCGCGGCCGATCAAGTCGTCGTTCCGGGAAGGCCTGACGGTGTTGGAGTACTTCATCAACACCCACGGCGCGCGGAAGGGCTTGGCGGACACCGCATTGCGTACTGCCGACTCGGGCTACCTGACCCGTCGTCTGGTCGACGTGAGCCAGGATGTCATCGTGCGCGAGGCCGACTGTGGCACCGAGCGCGGCATCCTGGTCGAGCTGGCCGAGCGTCAGCCCGACGGCACGCTGATCCGTGACCCGTTCATCGAGACGTCGGCCTATGCCCGCACGCTGGGCACCGACGCGGTGGACAGCGACGGCAATGTCGTCGTGGCGCGCGGTCACGACCTGGGCGACCCGTCGATCGACGCCCTGCTTGCGGCGGGCATCACGCAGATCAAGGTCCGTTCGGTGCTGACCTGCACCACGGGTACCGGGGTGTGCGCGACCTGCTACGGGCGGTCGATGGCCACCGGCAAGCTGGTCGACATCGGCGAGGCCGTCGGTATCGTGGCGGCTCAGTCCATCGGTGAGCCCGGCACGCAGCTGACCATGCGCACCTTCCACCAGGGTGGTGTCGGTGAGGACATCACCGGTGGTCTGCCCCGTGTGCAGGAGCTGTTCGAGGCCCGGGTGCCACGCGGCAAGGCGCCGATCGCCGACGTCACCGGACGGGTGCATCTGGAGGAGGGCGAGCGCTTCTACAAGATCACCATCGTCCCCGACGACGGTGGCGAGGAAGTGGTCTACGACAAGCTCTCCAAGCGGCAACGGCTGCGGGTGTTCAAGCACGAGGACGGGACCGAGCGGCTGCTCGCCGACGGCGACCACGTCGAGGTGGGCCAGCAGTTGATGGAAGGCTCCGCCGACCCGCATGAGGTGCTGCGCGTGCAGGGCCCCCGCCAGGTGCAGATCCACTTGGTCCGGGAGACCCAAGAGGTCTACCGGGCGCAGGGTGTGTCGATCCACGACAAGCACATCGAGGTGATCGTTCGGCAGATGCTGCGCCGGGTCACCATCATCGACTCGGGTGCGACGGAGTTCCTGCCCGGTTCGCTGATCGACCGTGCCGAGTTCGAGGCGTCGAACCGCCGAGTGGTGGCCGAAGGTGGCGAGCCCGCCGCCGGCCGTCCGGTGCTGATGGGTATCACCAAGGCGTCGCTGGCCACCGATTCGTGGCTGAGCGCGGCGTCGTTCCAGGAGACCACGCGCGTGCTGACCGATGCGGCGATCAACTGCCGCAGCGACAAGCTGCAGGGTCTGAAGGAGAACGTGATCATCGGAAAGCTGATCCCGGCGGGTACCGGTATCAACCGGTACCGCAACATCCAGGTGCAGCCCACCGAGGAGGCCCGCGCTGCGGCGTACACGATCCCGTCCTACGAGGATCAGTACTACAGCCCGGACTTCGGCCAGGCCACCGGAGCCGCGGTTCCGCTGGACGACTACGGCTACTCGGACTACCGGTAACCTTCTAGCGCGAGCAGACGCAAAAGCTCCCGCACGCACGGCGTGTCGGGAGCTTTTGCGTCTGCTCGTGGCACCTATCCCCATGGAGTCGGTCGCTGGCTACCGGCTGGGCTCGCGCCGCGCCAGCATCGTGGCTTATGGAAATCGAGAGTCTGCTGCTCGCCCAAGGCGGACTGGCGACGACCGCCGAACTACTGACCGTGACGACACGCAAGCGGCTTGCCGGATTGACCAAGGCGGGCAGGCTGTTTCGGGTGTGCCATGGGGTCTATGCGGTGGACGAGCCCGACGTCTTTGGCAAACTGGCTGCGCTGGATCTCGTTGCTGCGCGGCCGATGGTGGCGTGCATGGGCACGGCTGCGGCGTTGTACGGCTTCGACACCGAAAACACGTCGCGTATTCACGTACTTGATCCAGGCGTGCGTATGCGGCCTTCACGAAATCTCATGGTGCATCAACGGATCGGCGCACCGCTGCGACGGGTGGAAGGCCGACTGGCGACGGCGCCTGCATGGACAGTCGTCGAAGTCGCCCGAGCTCTCCGCCGGCCACGGGCATTGGCGACCCTCGATGCAGCTCTGCACGTCGGTGCTTGTACTACGGGGGAGTTGCGCGCGGCCACCCGTGAACAGAGGGGACGACGTGGAATCGTCAAGGTCCGCGAGCTGATCAATTGCGCCGACGGGCGCGCCGAGTCGCCGATGGAGAGCGAGGCGCGGCTGGTGTTCCTCGACGCGCGGTTGCCAAAGCCCGAGCTGCAATACAGCATCGTCGACCGGTACGGCAGAGTCTGGCGCGTCGATTTCGCGTGGCCGGAAGCGTTTGTCGTCGCCGAATACGACAGCATTGAATGGCACGCGGGTCGCGAGCGCATGCTGCGTGACAGGCTGAAGACAGCCCGACTGCAGGAATGCGGCTTCACGACCATACCGATGACCGTTGACGACATCAGACGCGATCCCGTCGGCCTCACCGACCGCATCAACTACCACCTGCAGCGGCACCGTTTAGCCTGCTGAGCAGACGTAAAAGCTCCCGCAGCTTCGGCGTGTCAGGGGCTTTTGTGTCTGCTCGCCGACACTGGCCGCAACGCTCACTAGACTCGGGAAAATGCTCATCGGTTCACATGTCAGTCCGCAGGATCCGCTGGCCGCGGCTGAGGCCGAAAACGCTGACGTCGTACAGATCTTCCTCGGCAACCCGCAGAGCTGGAAGGCGCCCAAACCGCGCGACGACGCCGCGCAACTCAAGGCCGCGGCCCTGCCGATTTACGTGCACGCCCCCTACCTGATCAACGTCGCATCGGCGAACAACCGGGTGCGCATCCCGTCGCGCAAGATCCTGCAGGACACCTGTGACGCGGCAGCCGAGATCGGCGCCGCAGCGGTCATCGTGCACGGCGGGCACGTCGCCGACGACAACGATCTCGACGAAGGTTTCCAGCGCTGGCGCAAGGCACTCGACCAATTGCAGTCCGACGTTCCGGTCTACCTGGAGAACACCGCCGGCGGCGAGCACGCCATGGCCCGCCACTTCGACACCATTGGTCGGCTGTGGGATCACATCGGCGACACCGGCATCGGCTTGTGCCTCGACACCTGCCACGCTTGGGCGGCCGGCGAGGCGCTGGTCGACGCCGTCGACCGCATCAAGGGCATCACCGGCCGCATCGACCTGGTGCACTGCAACGACTCCAAGGATTCGGCAGGCTCCGGCCGCGACCGGCACGCCAATTTCGGTACCGGGCAGATCGATCCCGAGTTGCTGGTGGCGGTGGTCACGGCCGCGGGTGCGCCGGTGATCTGCGAGACGGCCGACGAGGGCCGCAAAGACGACATCGCCTTCCTGCGGGAGAAGACGAGCCGCTGACATGCTTCGTCGGGTCGCGATGCTGCTGGGCGTCGTGCTGGTCGGCGCGGGTTGCGCGGTCTGGCATCCGAGGCCACCGTCGGACTTTGTGGAGGGCAACAGTAGCCACACTGTCGACGTCGGCGGACGCGACCGGATTTATCGGCTCCACAAGCCTGCGGGACTACCCGCGTCGGCAGGGCTGGTCGTCGTGCTACACGGCGGCTTCGGCAGTGCTGAGCAGGCCGAAAGATCCTACGGTTGGGACAAATTGGCCGATTCGGAGAGGTTCGTCGTCGCCTATCCCGACGGTGTCAACCGGGCCTGGAACGTCAACGGCGGCGGCTGCTGCGGCAGGCCCGCTCGCGAACACGTCGACGACGTCGCCTTTATCAGCGCGGCCGTCGCCGACGTCGCCAAGAATGTCAGCGTCAACGCCTCTCGCGTGTACGCCACCGGCATGAGCAACGGCGGCATGATGTCGTACACCCTGGCCTGCGACACCACGCTTTTCGCCGCGATCGGCCCGGTTTCCGGCACGCAGCTGGACCCGTGCCGGTCACCGCATCCGGCGTCGGTCATGGCGATTCACGGCACCGCGGATCCGCTGGTTCCCTATGGCGGCGGCCCCGGCCACGGCTTCGCGCACATCAACGGCCCACCGGTGCAGGAGTTGAATGCGTTCTGGCGCAAGGTCGATCAATGTCAAGCACCGGCCACCACGACCAGCGGTTCGGTGACCACCTCGACGGCAGGGTGCGCCGACAATCGCAGCGTGGTGCTGATGACCGTCGACGGCGGCGGCCACCACTGGCCCGACTTCGCCACCGGAAAGCTGTGGCAGTTCTTCGCCGCGCATCCCCACTGATCATTACAGCTCTTGTGCGGTTGTAGAAAAAATGTAACAGTGGTGGCATGTCAGATACTCATGTCGTCATCAACCAGGTGCCGCCCATGGAGGAGCACAACCCGGCGTCGTCACCGGTGCTCATCGAGGCTCTGATCCGCGAAGGCGGGCAGTGGGGCTTGGACGACGTGACCGCGGTCGGCGCGATCTCCGGTTCCAGGCAGACGCAACGCTGGGGCGAGCTGGCCAACCGCAACCGGCCCATCCTGCGCACCCACGACCGCTACGGACACCGCGTCGACGAGGTCGAGTACGACCCGGCCTACCACGAGCTGATGCGGGTCGCGATCGGCCACGGACTGCACGCCGCGCCGTGGGCCGACGACCGGCCGGGCGCGCACGTGGTCCGCGCGGCCAAGACCAGCGTGTGGACCGCCGAGCCTGGCCACATGTGTCCGATTTCCATGACTTACGCCGCCGTTCCGGCGCTGCGGTTCAACCCGGAGCTCGCCGCCAGCTACGAGCCCCTGCTGACCAGCCGCGAATACGACCCCGAGCTCAAACTCGCCATCACCAAGCCCGGCATCACTGCGGGCATGTCGATGACCGAAAAGCAGGGCGGCTCCGACGTGCGCGCCGGCACCACCCAGGCCACCCCCAACGGCGACGGCACCTACAGCCTGACCGGGCACAAGTGGTTCACGTCGGCGCCGATGTGCGACATCTTCCTGGTGCTCGCGCAGGCTCCGGGTGGACTGTCCTGCTTCTTCCTGCCTCGGGTGCTCCCCGACGGCAGCCGCAACCGGATGCTGCTGCAGCGCCTCAAGGACAAACTCGGCAACAACGCCAACGCGTCCAGTGAGGTCGAGTACGACGGCGCCACCGCGTGGCCTGTCGGCGAGGAGGGCCGCGGCGTACCGACCATCATCGAGATGGTCAACCTGACCCGGCTGGACTGCACGCTGGGCAGCGCCACCAGCATGCGCACGGGTCTCACTCACGCGGTTTACCATGCCCAGCACCGCAAGGCATTTGGCGCGTATCTGATCGACCAGCCGCTGATGCGCAACGTGTTGGCCGACCTGGCCGTCGAGGCCGAGGCCGCCACCATGGTCGCGATGCGGATGGCCGGCGCGACCGACAGCGTCGTACGCGGCGACCAGACCGAGGCCCTGTTTCGCCGTATCGGCTTGGCCGCCAGCAAGTACTGGGTGTGCAAGCGCGCCACCCCGCACGCGGCCGAGGCCCTGGAATGCCTGGGCGGCAACGGTTATGTCGAGGAATCCGGGATGCCGCGGCTGTATCGCGAGGCGCCGCTGATGGGTATCTGGGAAGGCTCCGGCAATGTCAGCGCGCTGGATACGTTGCGCGCCATGGCAACTCGTCCGGAGTGCATTGAGGTGCTGTTCGACGAGCTGGCCAAGAGCGCCGGTCAGGACGCCCGGTTGGACGGTCACGTCGAGCGACTGCGCCCGCAGCTTGCTGATGTGGAGACCATTCAGTACCGGGCCCGCAAGGTCGCCGAGGACATCTGCCTGGCGCTCCAGGGCTCGCTGCTGGTGCGGCACGGACATCCGGCCGTCGCCGAAGCTTTCTTGGCTACCAGACTCGACCGGCAGTGGGGCGGCGCTTTTGGAACCATGCCTATCGGGCTGGATCTCGCGCCGATCCTCGAGCGGGCAATGATCAAGGGATGACACGCGCCGGCGACGATGCAGAGCGAAGCGATGAGAAGGAGCGGCGCTCATGACGCACGCGATCCGACCGGTCGACTTCGACAACTTGAAGACGATGACCTATGAGGTCACCGACCGGGTTGCGCGGATCACCTTCAATCGCCCCGACAAGGGCAACGCGATCATCGCCGACACCCCACTGGAGCTCTCGGCTCTGGTGGAACGGGCCGACCTGGACCCCGATGTGCACGTCATCCTGGTCTCAGGCCGTGGTGAAGGCTTTTGCGCGGGTTTCGACCTGAGCGCCTACGCCGATCGCACCGGCTCGGCCGGCGGCACCGGCGCTTACCACGGCACCTCGCTGGACGGTAAAACCCAGGCGGTCAACCACTTACCGAACCAGCCCTGGGACCCGATGATCGACTACCAGATGATGAGCCGCTTCGTGCGTGGCTTCTCGAGCCTGATGCACGCGGACAAGCCGACGGTGGTCAAGATCCATGGGTACTGCGTGGCCGGCGGTACCGATATCGCGCTGCACGCCGACCAGGTGATTGCAGCATCGGACGCGAAGATCGGCTATCCGCCGACCCGGGTCTGGGGTGTGCCGGCCGCCGGACTGTGGGCGCACCGGCTGGGCGATCAGCGCGCCAAACGCCTTCTGCTGACCGGGGATTGCATCACCGGGGCACAAGCCGCCGAGTGGGGCCTGGCGATCGAGGCGCCAGACCCAAACGACCTCGACGAGCGCACCGAACGCCTGGTGGAGCGGATCGCCGCGGTGCCGGTCAATCAGTTGATCATGGTCAAACTCGCACTCAATTCCGCACTGCTGCAACAGGGTGTGGCCACCAGCAGGATGGTCAGCACGGTGTTCGACGGTGTCGCCCGGCACACGGCCGAAGGGCATGCGTTCGTCGCCGACTCGGTCGAGCATGGCTTTCGCGAGGCGGTGCGGCACCGCGACGAGCCGTTCGGAGACTACGGCCGCCAAGCGTCTCAGGTCTGACGGGTCTTATGCCGAAATCGTTGGCACGCATGACCGCCCGGTCGGTGGTGCTCAGCGTGCTGCTCGGCGCACACCCGGCATGGGCCAGCGCGGCCGATCTCATAAGGCTCACGAGTGACTTCGGCATCAAGGAGTCCACGTTGCGGGTCGCATTGACCCGGATGGTCAGCGCCGGCGACCTGGTCCGGTCCGCCGACGGCTATCGGCTCTCCGACCGACTGCTGGCTCGCCAGCGCAGGCAGGACGATGCCATGCGGCCCCAGCTGCGGCCTTGGCGGGGATACTGGACCATGTTGATCGTCACCAGCATCGGCACCGATGCCCGCATCCGCGCGGCTTTGCGAACAACTCTGCACCACAAGCGTTTCGGTGAGCTGCGTGAAGGAGTGTGGATGCGGCCGGACAACCTCGATCTCGACCTCGACACCGAGGTCCGCACCCGGGTGCGGATCATGCAGGCCCGCGACGACGCGCCAGTCGAGTTGGCCGGCCAATTGTGGGACCTGCCGTCGTGGGCTCGCACCGGTCAACGCTTTCTCGCCGAAATGGCTTCTGCGACCGACGTTCCGGCGCGGTTCGTGCTTGCCGCTGCGATCGTGCGTCACGTGCTGACCGACCCGGTGCTGCCGGACGAACTGTTGCCCGCGGACTGGCCGGGCACGCAGCTGCGTGCCGCCTACAACGACTTCGCCGCCGAATTGATCGAGCGGCGCGACGGTATCCGATTAGTGGAGGCGACATGAGCGATCCGGTGCGCGTAGAACGTCATGGCCCGGTGACCACCGTGATCCTGAACCGGCCCGAGGCCCGCAATGCCGTCAACGGCCCGACGGCTGCCGGGCTGTTCGAGGCATTCGAGGAGTTCGAGCGTGACGACACCGCTTCGGTGGCGGTGTTATGGGGTGATAACGGAACCTTCTGCGCCGGAGCTGATTTGAAGGCATTCGGCACATCGGAGGCCAACGCGGTACACCGGACGGGTCCCGGCCCGATGGGTCCGACGCGGATGGCGCTGTCAAAGCCGGTAATCGCCGCGGTCAGTGGCTACGCCGTCGCCGGCGGCCTGGAGCTTGCGTTGTGGTGCGACCTGCGGGTGGCCGAAGAGGACGCCGTGTTCGGGGTGTTCTGCCGTCGTTGGGGGGTGCCACTGATCGACGGCGGCACCATCCGGCTGCCTCGGCTGATCGGGCAGAGCCGGGCGATGGACATGATCCTCACCGGTCGCGCGGTCGACGCCACCGAGGCGTTGGCGATCGGTTTGGCCAATCGTGTGGTGCCCAACGGGCAGGCCCGTGAAGCCGCCGAGCAGTTGGCCGTCGAGCTGGCCGGATTACCGCAGCAGTGCATGCGATCGGATCGGCTGTCGGCGCTGCACCAATGGGGGATGAGCGAATCAGACGCGCTGGACTACGAATTCGCCAGCATTTCCCGCGTGGCTGCCGAAGCGAATGAAGGCGCGGAACGTTTCGCGGCCGGTGCCGGCCGCCACGGCGCAGCCGCGATACAGCGATAGCGTGCGAGGCTAGTGTCGTCCACCGGAAATTCGTGCGATATATCTTGCGAGTGAGTCGAGGATCTCTTCAGCGGTCTTTGTCCAGGCGAATGGCTTCGGGTCGGTGTTCCAGCCGGAGATCCAGTCGCGGACGTCTTTCTCCAGTGCGGCAACGCTTTTGTGGACGCCCCGGCGCAGAAGCTGGTCGGTGAGGAAGCCGAACCAGCGCTCCACCTGATTGATCCAGGAGGAGCCGGTCGGGGTGAAGTGGATGTGGAAACGGGGATGTTTGGCGAGCCAGTCGTTGACAGTCGGGGTCTTGTGGGTGGCCAGGTTGTCGCAGACCAGGTGCACGTCGAGTTCGGCGGGTACGGCTTTGTCGATCGCGATGAGGAACTTTTTGAACTCCACGGTCCGGTGCCGGCGGTGGATCTGGCTGATCACGGTGCCGTCGGCGATGTTGAACGCCGCGACAGGCTGCTCACGCCGTGCCGGGCGTAGTCGTGGGTGCGCCGCTCAGGCATGCCCGGCATCATCGGCAGCACCGGCTGGGAGCGGTCCAGCGCCTGCATCTGCGATTTCTCGTCGACACATAACACGACTGCCTTCTCGGGCGGATTATGGTACAGGCCAACGACATCGACGACTTTAGCGACGAACATCGGGTCGGTGGAGAGTTTGAATCCGTCGACCAGATGCGGCTTGAGGTCGAAGCGACGCCAGATCCGGCCGATCGTCGTCGGTGAGAGTCCCGACCGTGCCGCCATCGACGTCCGCGACCAGTGCGTCGCGTTCACCGGCTTCTCCTCCAGGGTGGCGACCAGCACCTCTTCGACCTTGTCCAACAGGATCGACGGCGGGCGACCCGGCCGCGGCTCGTCCACCAAACCACCCAGGCGCCGGGCCACGAACCGTCGACGCCACTTGTTCACCGTGTTGGGCGCCACCCCAAGATCATCGGCAACTTGGGTATTCATGACCCCGGGCTCGGCACACGCCAACACAATTCGCGACCGCAACGCTAACGCTTGAGACGACTTCGCCCGACGCGACCACCGAACCAGCTGATCACGCTCATCCGCGGTCAACACCAACTCGGCCTTCGGCCGACCCGTTCTCGCCACCCCAACATCATACCGAATTAACATATGAATTTACGGCGCGACACACTAGCCGGCCTTGTTGATTGTGTTGCCGCTGCCCAGGTTGTCGACCTTGGGGTTGCCGTCTTTATAGCTGATCGTGTTGTTGAAGCCGACGACGTTGAGTTGCTTGTCGATCTTGTCGATGGTGATCTTGTTGTCCGCGCCGCCGATGCTGACCGTCCCGCAGGTGCCTTTGACCGTCAGCGTGTTGTTGGACCCACCCACGTTCAGCGACTTCCCGTCGCCGCAATCGAGAGTGGTTGTGGTGCCCAGCGATCCGTAGTTGATCGTGTTGCCGATGTCGAACTGCGCACCCGTTCTCGTCGTCGACGGCGTCGGCGAGGTGGGCGAGGCGCCCGGGGATGTCGAGGGGACCGTGTTGCCGTTCTTCGGCCCGCAGCCGGCGATCCCGAACACCATCACTGCCGTAGACAGCGTCAAGACAGCCGCTGCGGCCATGGGTCGAGACGAGCTGTCGGTGTCGTGCATCCGCATGCTGCTCACGACCCCACGTGATTGATGCGGTTGGTCATGCCGAGTTCGCGGCCGCGATCCCAAACGAACGGCTCGCCGTTTTTGTAAAAGACCGACTCGTTGTAGCCGTAGACGGTGATGTCGTGGACGACGTTGTCGGCGACGACGGTGTGACCCGAGCCCATCACCGTCACCGCCCAGCAAGTCCCCAGCGCATTGACGATGTTCCTGGTGCCGTCGACCAACAGCGTGGCGCCGTTGCAGTCGACCGTCTGCTCGACGCCCTCGCCGGTGATATGGGTATCACCGTTCTTGGCGTGCCCGGTCGGCGCGCCGCCGGCCAAGGTGAACGCGATGGCGATCGCGCAGGCCGCCACGGCTCGGCAGGGGATCGACCGTTTCACCGCGGGCTCCTCTCGCCATGGCGCGCGATCTGCTCGAAAAGAGCCTACGTGTTCCGGACCAGTGTCGACTCGGTTTGACTATCCGCCTTCTCCTCGGGCCGTTGCGGGGCGGCTTAACTAGAGTTCGTTGACCAGCCAACCGAAGGGCGACCACCATGCCAGCTGAGCCGGAGTCATCGGCTGGCCGGTCGGGCGCCGGGGCGAAGTCTGCGACCCGCGCGGCCAGACTGAGCCGCGAGATCATCGTCAACGCCGCGCTGACCTTCCTGGACCGAGAAGGCTGGGACGCGCTGACGATCAACGCGCTGGCAACACAGCTGGGCACCAAAGGTCCGTCGCTGTACAACCACGTCGACAGCCTGGAGGACTTGCGCCGCACGTTACGAATCCGGGTCATCGACGACATCATCACGATGCTCACCGGGTCGGGGAGGGACCGACGCGCGACGACGCGGTGTTGGTCATGGCCAGCGCTTACCGCAGCTACGCCCATCACCATCCGGGCCGGTATTCGGCCTTCACGCGGATGCCTTTGGGCGGCGACGACCCCGAATACACCGCGGCTACCAGGGGCGCGGCTGCGCCGGTGATCGCCGTGCTGTCCTCCTACGGGCTCGACCTCGAACAAGCCTTTTACGCGGCGCTGGAATACTGGTCAGCGATGCACGGGTTCGTGCTGCTGGAGATGACCGGCGTGATGGACGACGTCGACACCGACTCGGTGTTCTCGGACATGGTGCTGCGGCTGGCGGCCGGCATGGAGCGTCGCAGCGGACCCGCGGCACACATAAGCCCGGTAGCCGAGCCGGTAAGTTGGTACAGCGGACCCCGATGTCGTCGCTTTGACCTGCCCGACCGGCGGCGGGTATTGTGGAAGCTCGTGCCTGGCGGCGTTAGGCGCTTTACCTAAGACGTGCACGCCGGGCCAATTCGCATGTCCACTACGCAACGGATCACAGCTCCGCGGCTAGCGCGTGCGACACACCCGGCCGCGGGGGACCGCAAAGGGGCATAACTGCACTACAGAGACTTGAACCACGAGAATACGAACAGCCCACAGCAAGCAACTAGGAAGCCGGTAGATGCCAACCATTCAGCAGCTGGTCCGTAAGGGTCGCCGCGACAAGATCGCCAAGGTCAAAACCGCGGCCCTCAAGGGCAGCCCGCAGCGCCGCGGCGTATGCACCCGCGTTTACACCACCACTCCGAAGAAGCCGAACTCGGCGCTTCGGAAAGTGGCGCGTGTCAAGCTGACCAGCCAGGTTGAGGTGACGGCGTATATCCCCGGCGAGGGTCACAACCTGCAGGAGCACTCGATGGTCCTGGTGCGTGGCGGCCGGGTGAAAGACCTGCCGGGCGTGCGGTACAAGATCATCCGCGGCTCGTTGGACACCCAGGGTGTCAAGAACCGCAAGCAGGCTCGCAGCCGTTACGGCGCCAAGAAGGAGAAGAGCTGATGCCGCGCAAGGGACCCGCGCCGAAGCGCCCGCTGGTCAACGACCCGGTCTACGGGTCGCAGCTGGTCACCCAGCTGGTCAACAAAGTTCTGATGCAGGGGAAGAAATCCCTGGCTGAACGCATTGTTTATGGTGCGCTCGAACAAGCCCGCGACAAGACCGGCACCGATCCGGTGATCACGCTCAAGCGGGCCCTGGACAACGTCAAGCCCGCTCTGGAAGTACGCAGCCGCCGCGTCGGTGGTGCCACCTATCAGGTGCCCGTCGAGGTTCGTCCTGAGCGGTCGACCACGCTCGCGCTGCGCTGGCTGGTCAGCTTCTCGCGGCAGCGTCGGGAGAAGACCATGATCGAGCGCCTGGCAAACGAGATTCTGGACGCCAGCAATGGCCTTGGGGCCGCCGTCAAGCGACGCGAGGACACCCACAAGATGGCCGAGGCAAACCGCGCCTTCGCGCACTATCGCTGGTGAAAGCCCCGGCGATGGCGCCGGAAGCAAACTGACAGCGACGAATAAGCAATCGAAAGAGTGGGAAGACTTCTGTGGCACAGAAGGACGTGCTGACCGACCTGACCAAGGTCCGCAACATTGGCATCATGGCGCACATCGACGCCGGCAAGACGACGACGACCGAGCGCATCCTGTACTACACCGGTATCAGCTACAAGATCGGTGAGGTGCACGACGGCGCCGCCACTATGGACTGGATGGAGCAGGAGCAGGAGCGGGGGATCACCATCACCTCCGCGGCGACCACCTGCTTCTGGAACGACAACCAGATCAACATCATCGACACCCCCGGCCACGTCGACTTCACCGTCGAGGTGGAGCGCAGCCTGCGCGTGCTCGACGGCGCCGTCGCGGTTTTCGACGGCAAGGAAGGTGTCGAGCCGCAGTCCGAGCAGGTCTGGCGGCAGGCCGACAAGTACGACGTCCCGCGGATCTGCTTCGTCAACAAGATGGACAAGATCGGCGCCGACTTCTACTTCTCCGTGAGGACCATGGAGGAGCGGCTGGGCGCCAACGTCATCCCGATCCAGCTGCCGGTCGGCTCCGAGGGGGACTTCGAAGGCGTCGTCGACCTGGTCGAGATGAACGCCAAGGTGTGGCGCGGCGAGACGAAGCTCGGCGAGACCTACGACACCATCGACATCCCGGCCGAACTGCAGGAGAAGGCCGACGAGTACCGCACCAAGCTGCTCGAGGCGGTCGCCGAGACCGACGAAGCGCTGCTGGAGAAGTACTTCGGCGGCGAGGAACTGTCGGTCGACGAGATCAAGGGTGCACTGCGCAAGCTCACCGTCAGTTCCGAGGCCTATCTGGTGTTGTGCGGTAGCGCGTTCAAGAACAAAGGCGTGCAGCCCATGCTGGACGCCGTGATCGACTACCTGCCTTCACCGCTTGATGTTCCGCCTGCCGTGGGCCACGCGCCCGGCAAGGAAGACGTAGAGGTCGTCCGCAAGCCGTCGACGGACCAGCCGTTCTCGGCCCTGGCATTCAAGGTCGCCACGCACCCGTTCTTCGGCAAGCTCACTTACGTGCGGGTGTATTCGGGCAAGGTCGATTCCGGGTCACAGGTCATCAACTCCACCAAGGGCAAGAAGGAGCGGCTGGGCAAGCTGTTCCAGATGCACGCCAACAAAGAAAACCCAGTGGAGACGGCCAGTCGCCGGCCACATCTACGCGGTGATCGGGCTGAAGGACACCACCACCGGCGACACCTTGTGCGACCCGAACAACCAGGTTGTGCTGGAGTCGATGACCTTCCCCGATCCGGTGATCGAGGTGGCCATCGAGCCGAAGACCAAGAGCGACCAAGAGAAGCTGAGCCTGTCGATCCAGAAGCTCGCCGAAGAGGATCCGACCTTCAAGGTGCACCAGGATAACGAGACCGGCCAGACCGTGATCGGCGGCATGGGCGAGCTGCACCTCGACATCCTGGTGGACCGCATGCGCCGCGAGTTCAAGGTCGAGGCCAACGTCGGCAAGCCCCAGGTGGCCTACAAGGAGACCATCAAGCGCAAGGTCGACAAGGTCGAGTTCATCCACAAGAAGCAGACCGGCGGCTCCGGCCAGTTCGCGAAGGTGCTCATTTCCATCGAGCCGTTCACCGGCGAAGACGGTGCGACCTACGAGTTCGAGAACAAGGTCACCGGTGGGCGCATCCCGCGGGAGTACATCCCGTCGGTGGACGCCGGCGCCCAGGACGCCATGCAGTACGGCGTGCTGGCCGGCTACCCGTTGGTCAACCTCAAGGTCACCCTGCTCGACGGCGCCTACCACGACGTCGACTCGTCCGAGATGGCGTTCAAGATCGCTGGGTCCCAGGTGCTGAAAAAGGCTGCGCAGCAAGCGCAGCCGGTCATCCTGGAGCCCATCATGGCTGTCGAGGTCACTACACCCGAGGACTACATGGGTGACGTGATCGGCGACCTGAACTCCCGCCGTGGCCAGATCCAGGCCATGGAGGAGCGCAGCGGTGCGCGCGTGGTCAAGGCGCATGTGCCGCTGTCGGAGATGTTCGGCTATGTCGGCGACCTGCGGTCGAGGACTCAAGGCCGGGCGAACTACTCCATGGTGTTCGACTCCTACGCCGAAGTTCCGGCGAACGTGTCGAAGGAGATCATTGCGAAGGCGACGGGCGAGTGAGCGAAGACGACGGGAGAATGGGAAAGCGCTTACGAATGTGGGGGCACCTCCCGCTTGCGGGGGAGAGTCGAGGCATGAGCCTGAGTCGGCTCGGAGTAACCTTGCCCGGTCACAACCGCGGCACAACAGAAATAACAACACTGCTTTAACAAGCACTAACAAGTCCAGGAGGACACAGAAGTGGCGAAGGCGAAGTTCGAGCGGACGAAGCCGCACGTCAACATCGGGACCATTGGTCACGTTGACCACGGCAAGACCACGTTGACCGCGGCTATCACCAAGGTTCTGCATGACAAATACCCCACATTGAACGAGTCGCGTGCGTTCGACCAGATCGACAATGCGCCCGAGGAGCGTCAGCGCGGTATCACCATCAACATCTCCCACGTGGAGTACCAGACCGAGAAGCGTCACTATGCGCACGTCGACGCCCCGGGCCACGCTGACTACATCAAGAACATGATCACCGGCGCCGCCCAGATGGACGGCGCGATCCTGGTGGTCGCCGCCACGGATGGCCCGATGCCGCAGACCCGCGAGCACGTGCTGCTGGCCCGCCAGGTCGGCGTGCCCTACATCCTGGTCGCCCTGAACAAGGCCGACATGGTCGACGACGAGGAGCTGCTGGAGCTCGTCGAGCTCGAGGTCCGCGAGCTGCTGGCTGCCCAGGAGTTCGACGAGGACGCCCCGGTGATCAAGGTATCGGCGCTTAAGGCCCTCGAGGGCGACCCGAAGTGGGTTGAGTCCGTCGAGGAGCTGATGAACGCCGTCGACGAGTCGATTCCGGACCCGGTCCGTGACACCGACGAAGCCGTTCCTGATGCCCGTCGAGGACGTCTTCACCATCACCGGCCGCGGCACCGTGGTGACCGGTCGTGTCGAGCGCGGCGTCATCAACGTCAACGAGGAAGTCGAGATCGTCGGCATCAAGCCGACCAGCACCAAGACCACCGTCACCGGTGTGGAGATGTTCCGCAAGCTGCTCGACCAGGGACAGGCCGGCGACAACGTCGGGCTGCTGCTGCGTGGTATCAAGCGTGAGGACGTCGAGCGCGGTCAGGTCGTTGTGAAGCCCGGCACCACCACGCCGCACACCGACTTCGAGGGCAGCGTCTACATCCTGTCCAAGGACGAGGGCGGCCGGCACACGCCGTTCTTCAACAACTACCGTCCGCAGTTCTACTTCCGCACCACCGACGTGACCGGTGTGGTGACGTTGCCGGAGGGCACCGAGATGGTGATGCCCGGCGACAACACCGAAATCTCCGTGAAGCTGATCCAGCCCGTCGCCATGGACGAGGGGCTGCGGTTCGCGATCCGCGAGGGTGGCCGTACCGTCGGCGCCGGCCGGGTCGTCAAGATCAACAAGTAGTTCGACAGCAAAGCGGCGCTCACCCGAAACGGTGGGCGCCGTTTTTGCGTGGCGCCGCGGTTGCCAGCAAACGACGATTCCGCGCAGAGCAGCGCATTTTCATCCGCGCAGCGATACGCTGTCCCGCGTCATCTTTCGGCAGACGACGGGAGCATCCATGCTTGCGCGCTATATCAAGGCCCAGATCATCGTTCTGCTGTGCGGCGGGGTGCTCGGCCCGATCTGGCTTGTTTCCTACTTTCTCCTGCCCAACCTGTTCGGTTTCGGCTCGGGTATGAGCTCGATCGTGCAGAGCAACACCTCATGGATGCTCTGGGCGGGACTGCTGATCACGGTCGCCGACGTGCTGGTCGCACTGTGGCTGGCCAACCGCGGCGCCAGGTCTTCGGTGAAGAGCGCGGCCCTGCATCAGACCGGGGTGCTGACGATGGCGCAGATCCAGGGTCTGCAGGAAACCGGCATGCGTATCAACGAACGTCCGGTGGTCAATCTGGACCTGCACATCGCCGGACCCGGGTTCGAATTCGGCAGCCGCAAGCGGGTGACCGTCGATATCTCCAAGCAGGCCATCGTCACGGCGCGCAAGCTCGTCGTGCTGGTAGACCCGAACACGCGCGAATACGAGATCGATTGGCAGGCAAGCGGATTGATCGCAGGCGTGGTGCCTGCACAGTTCGCCATCGCCGAGGACAACAAGACCTATGACCTGAGCGGACAGGCCGGCCCGCTGATGGAGATCATGCAGATCTACAAAGCCAACAACCTGCCGTTCGGCGGCACAGTCGACCTGCGCTCCTATCCTGGTGTGCGCCAGCAGGTCTTGGCCGTGGTCCGGCGAGCCGCAGCTCAGGAGCAGTCCGCACCGGCCGCGGCCGGTGGGGTGGCCGCGCCACCGCAGGCGTCTGTTGCTCAGCGGCTCGAGGAGTTGGACAAATTGCGCGCGGGCGGGGCGCTCTCGGACGCCGAGTACACCGCGGCACGGCAAAAAATCATCGCCGAACTCTGACCACCGGCCGATTAGAACACGTTTCAGTTTCGCTGCTAGCCTGATCGGCAGTCGGCGAAAGGGGCTAGTGTGACCGGTCCGTTTGGAACCCTGCAGGGGCGGGTGGCGTTCATCACCGGTGCCGCGCGCGGACAGGGACGAGCCCACGCGGCCCGGCTGGCCCGCGAGGGTGCCGACATCATCGCCCTGGACATCTGCGCGCCGGTGTCCGACAGCATCAGCTATCCCGCGGCCACCCCTGCGGATCTGGCGGAGACCGTCCGGGCGGTGGAAGCCGAAGGACGCAAGGTGTTGGCCCGCGAGGTCGACATTCGTGACGACGTTGCGTTGCGGCAGCTGGTGGCCGACGGCGTCGAGCAGTTCGGGCGCCTCGACATCGTGGTCGCCAACGCCGGTGTGCTCAGTTGGGGACGGGTGTGGGAGCTCACCGACGAACAGTGGGACGCCGTGGTCGGGGTGAACCTGACGGGCACGTTCCGCACCCTGCGCGCCGTGCTGCCGGCGATGATCGAGGCCGGCAATGGCGGATCGGTCGTCGTGGTCAGCTCGTCGGCCGGGCTCAAGGCAACGCCGGGCAACGGGCACTACTCGGCGTCCAAGCACGGACTCGTCGCGTTGACCAATACGCTGGCTATCGAGCTCAGCGAGTTCGGTATCCGGGTCAATTCGATTCATCCGTACTCGGTGGACACGCCGATGATCGAGCCGGATCTGATGATGCAGGTGTTCGCTCAGCATCCCCATTATGTGCACAGTTTCGGGCCAATGCTGCTGCAGCCCAATGGATTTATGGACGCCAGCGAAGTATCCGACGTGGTGGCGTGGCTCGCCGGGGACGGATCGGGCACGTTGACGGGGGCGCAGATCCCGGTCGACAAGGGCGTGTTGAAGTACTAGCCCGCCATGTCTGCCAAGGTCTCGGCGAAACGGTCAACGGCCCAATCGATTTCCGTCGCGGTGATCACCAGCGGGGGTGCGAAGCGCAGCGTTGATCCTTGCGTGTCTTTGACCAGAACACCACGCTCGGCGAGTCGCAGGCTCAGCTGTTTCGCGCTGCCCAGTGCCGGGTCGATGTCGACGCCCGCCCATAACCCGCGACCGCGGACCGCAAGAACCCCGTGGCCGATCAATGTTCTCAACCGCCAATGCAGGCGTGCGCCCAAGCGTGTGGCGCGGTCCTGGAATTCACCGCGCGCCAGCATCGACACCACGGTGCTACCGATCGCTGCCGCAAATGGGTTGCCGCCGAACGTCGACCCGTGCTCGCCGGGGCGCAGTACCCCCAGGACGTCGCGATCGGCCACCACCGCGGACAGCGGTACCACGCCGCCGCCCAATGCCTTGCCGAGTAGGTAGATGTCGGGCACCACGTCCCAGTGGTCGCAGGCGAACGTGCGGCCGGTGCGGGCCAAGCCCGACTGGATCTCGTCGACGACCATCAGAACGTCTCGGGCTGTACAGATTTCGCGCACCGCAGGCAGATAATGGTCTGGTGGCACGATGATGCCGGCCTCACCTTGTATCGGCTCCAGCAGCACCGCGACGGTGTGCTCGTCGATCGCGTCGGCCAGCGCGTCGGGGTCACCGAACGGGACCGAACGGAAGCCCGGCGTGAACGGGCCGAAGCCGCTGCGCGCCGTCTCGTCAGACGAGAAGCTGACGATACTGATGGTCCGGCCGTGAAAGTTGTTGTCGGCCACGACAATATTTGCCTGCCCCGCGGGAACGCCCTTGACATCGGATCCCCATTTGCGTGCGACCTTGATAGCGCTTTCGACCGCTTCGGCGCCGCTGTTCATCGGCAGCACCATGTCCTTGTCGCACAGCGTCGCCAGCGCCGCGCAGAAACGCCCCAGTGCTTCGGCGTGAAATGCACGGCTGACCAGGGTGACCGTGTCGAGTTGGGCGTGTGCGGTCGCGGTGATCTCGGGGTTGCGATGCCCGAAGTTCACTGCCGAATACGCGGCCAGGCAATCCAGGTAGCGGCGTCCTTCGACGTCGGTGATCCATGATCCCTCGGCGCTGGCGGCCACCACCGGCAGCGGCGAGTAGTTGTGTGCTGTGTAGCGCTCATCGATCGCGATCGCTGACGCGGTCAGCTCGTGGCGGCTGGCGGTCACGGTGTCCAGGACGGTCACGAATACACCTCCAATGTGCAGCATTTGACGGATCCGCCGCCCTTCAGCAGCTCGGACATCTCGACACCGACCGGTTCGAAACCGGCATCGGACAACTGCCTGGCAAATCCGACCGCAGCGGCCGGGTGCACAACGTGGTGCCCGTCCGAAACGGCATTCAGGCCGAACACGTACGCGTCGGCACTGTCCACCACGATCGCGTCGGGGAACAGTGTTTCCAATTGCGCCCGTGAGGAGTCGGTGAAGGCCGGGGGATAGTAGGCGATGGTCGTATCGTCGAGGACAGCGAGCGCGGTGTCGAGATGGTAGAAGCGCGGATCAACCAGTTGCAGGCTGACGACCGGGCGGCCGTAGATCTCAGCGATCTCGGCGTGCGCCCGCGGGTTGGTCCGAAAACCCCTTCCGGCCAGGATCATGTCGCCAACCGGTAGCAGGTCGCCTTGGCCTTCATTGACGTGCTGAGTGTGCACGGGGTGGTATCCACGCGATCTCAGCCAGTCTGCGTAGGCGACCGACTCCGGTTGGCGTTGAGCGTATTTGAAACGGGCGACAACCGCCGTGCCGTTGAGTATCAACCCGCCGTTCGCGGCGTAGACCATGTCGGGCAGGCCGGGCACCGGATCGACCAGATCGACGATGTGTCCCAACCGCAGGTAGATGTCGCGAAGATGCTGCCACTGAGCTGCCGCAACGGTCGTGTCGACCGGGTTGGCGGTGTCCATCCACGGGTTGATCGCATAGTCGACCGCGAAAAACTGCGGAGGCGTCATGACGTAGTGCCGAATTCGCGCCCGGCGTTCGGTCCGGGTTGCGGCTTTCGGCGTGGCCGCCCCGACGGCTGGTTCCGCGAAAAGCGTCATAACTCGACGGTATGAGAGAATCCTGACGCAATCAATCGACGTCTGTTGCTTATATAGGCCTAGTTTATTGCGCTAAACGCGATAATGCGGCAGTCTGTTGTGGCAGGAGGGGTGATGGACCGGTTGGATGGCGTCGATGAGCAGATTCTCGCCGAGCTGGCCGTGCATGCCCGGGCGACGTTCGCCGAGATCGGCGAGCGGGTGAACTTGTCGGCTCCGGCGGTCAAACGCCGCGTCGACCGGATGCTCGACAGCGGCGTGATCCGGGGGTTCACCACCGTCATCGACCGCAATGCGGTGGGCTGGAACACCGAGGCCTACGTACAGGTCTTCTGCCATGGCAGGATCTCGCCCGACGAGTTGAGGCGGGCCTGGACCGACATTCCCGAAGTGGTCAGTGCTGCAACGGCTACCGGAACAGCCGACGCGATCCTGCATGTGTTGGCGCACGACATGCGGCATCTGGAAGACGCCCTGGAGCGGATCCGCACCGCCGCCGACATCGACCGCACCGAGAGCATCGTCGTGTTGTCGAACCTCATCGACCGGTCACGGGCCGAAGACACTGCTGCGCTGCATCGGCATCCGCGCCCATAGACAAGGCCATAAGACAAGGCCATAAGAACAAGGGGTGAGCAACCATTCGCCACCGTGATCGTGTATGAACGCCAGGTGACCACTAGCGCAGGCAGTAAGGAAATTCTGATCGTCGGCGGAGGGCTCGCCGCGACCCGGACCGCCGAGCAATTGCGTCGGGCGGGCTTCACCGGCTCCGTCACCATCGTCAGCGACGAGGTCCATTTGCCGTACGACCGGCCCCCGCTGTCCAAGGAGGTGCTGCGCAGCGAGGTCGACGATGTGACGCTCAAGCCGCGGGAGTTCTACGACGAGCACAACATCACGTTGCGGCTGGGGTCGGCGGCGATCAGCCCTCGACACCGCGGCGCAGACGGTGACGCTCGACGACGGATCAACACTCGGCTACGACGAACTCGTCATCGCGACAGGGTTGGTGCCGCGGCGCATTCCGGCGTTCCCTGACCTGGACGGCATCCGGGTACTGCGTTCGTTCGATGAAAGCCTGGCCCTGCGTCGACACGCATCGCGAAGCGCAGCACGCTGTGGTGGTCGGCGCCGGATTCATCGGCTGTGAGGTGGCGGCCAGTCTGCGCGGATTGGGAGTCGACGTCGTGCTGGTCGAGCCGCAGCCCGCACCGCTGGCAGCGGTTCTCGGCGAACAGATCGGCGGGCTGGTGGCCCGGCTGCATCGCGCCGAAGGTGTCGATGTGCGCACCGGCGTCGGGGTGGCCGAGGTCCGAGGCGGCGATCATGTCGAGACCGTGCAGCTGACCGACGGCACCGAGGTGAGCGCCGACCTGGTCGTCGTGGGCATCGGCTCGCGGCCCGCGACCGAGTGGCTCGACGGCAGCGGCGTCGAGGTCGACAACGGCGTGATCTGTGATGCGGCCGGCCGGACCAGCGCGCCGAACGTGTGGGCGCTCGGCGATGTCGCGTCCTGGCGGGACCCGAAGGGACATCAAGTGCGGGTTGAACATTGGAGCAACGTCGCCGAACAGGCCCGGGTCGTCGTGCCCGCGATGCTCGGGCAGGACGCGCCGTCCAACGTCGTCGTCCCGTATTTCTGGAGCGATCAGTATGACGTCAAGATTCAATGCCTGGGTGAGCCAATCGCCACTGACACCGTGCACCTCGTCGAGGACGACGGCCGCAAGTTCCTCGCCTACTACGAGCGTGACGGCGTGGTCGCCGGTGTTGTCGGCGGCGGTATGCCCGGCAAGGTCATGAAGGCGCGCTCCAAGATCGCCGCTGCGGCAGCGATTTCCGACGTTCTGGGGTAGGGCGCAGCGACGAGGTCAACTCAAGAACTGCTGAACGGCCTCGCGGAGGGCGGGAAGTGCTTTCGCGGCTTGGTGTTCGATGAGCGCGGCTTCTGCGACCATGCCAACCCACAACTGCGCGCTTTCATAGGGGTGTGGGCTTCGGAGTGCGGCGAAGTCGGATCGGCACAGCTCTGCGCTCGCGTCGTTGCGGCGAGTGATTTCGTCGGTGACCGCGGGCTCGGCACGTGCCTCCAGCAGGAGGGCCCGCACGCCGCGGTCGCGTAGGCAACCGTCGAGGTAGGTGTTGGCGACGGTGATCAGGCGATCACGTCCCGGCGGCATGCCGACGATGGCGGCTTGAATCTGAGTGGCCAAACGTTCATGGAATTCACGGTGCAGCGCAAGCAGATACGAGGCGCGGTCGCCGAAATGATGAAAGAAGGTGCCTTTTGCCACCCCGGCGTCCTCGACGATGAGATTGACACTCAAGCCGGTGAGGCCGGTCCGCTCGGCCAGCCGTAGGCCCGCGTCGATGAGCGCTTCTCGGGTTTTTGCCATCGCCTCCTTGCGCCCGCGTTTCGGCGTGGCGGGCGGCGTCGAGGTCATGCAGGCACTCTAACCGCCGGTCTGCGTGCGGCTTTTCGCTGACTGCGTCGTGCGAGCAGCTCGCCGTACTGTTCGCACACGTGAATCACCCCGGTGAGCTGATAGGTGATCCAGCCTTTGTGCGTCGAGGGCATGTTGTCCTCGAAAAATCGGTGCCCCGCGATTTGCAAGAGCCACCCCCCGACGAACATTGGCGCTCCGACTCGGGGTTTGGCCAACAGCAGCGGGATTCCGGCTGCGATCACCGGCGTGCCGACCATATGCGTGAATCGCACGCCGCGGCTGGTGTGTTGGGTTCGGTAGTAGGCCATCTTGGCGGAAAACGGGGCATCGGCTGCGGGAGCAGTCATCGGTCACTCCTTGAGATCGGGATCCTTGCGATGTTATCGTTGACTGACTGGTCGGTCAATGAAAGGAAGCGAGATGGTCAACACGATCGAGACGCGGGTGGGAAAGGTTGCCTACAGCGACGCCGGGGAAGGCCCCGCGGTGGTGTTGCTGCATGCCGCGCTGCATGACCGCCGGGATTTCGACCCAATCGCATCATGCCTTCGCGGCGACCACCGCGTAATCGCCCTGGACTGGCCGGGTCATGGTGAGTCGCCGGCGCCGGAACCGGATTATCGGCCCACTGCGGCCTCCTTCGCCGATGTTCTTACCGATGTCGTTGCCGCACTTGATCTGCCGAGTGCCGCGTTCATCGGTAACTCCGTCGGTGGCTTTGCTGCGGCACGATTGGCGATCACTGACCCGCAACGGGTTTCACGACTGGTGTTGGTCAACTCCGGCGGATTCATCGCCGGGCCGGTCACCAACCTCTACTGTCGAACACTCGGAACGCCGGCGGTGATGAAGCGCATTCTGCCGTGGTCGATCCGCAGCTATATGAAGGCGACCAGCGACAGCGACTACGCCGTTCAGGAACGCGCGCTGGCACGGGCGAGGACCCGCGACGGCGTCGTTCTCACGGCGGCGTTGTGGCGTAGTTTCGCTGAGCCTGACTATGACCTACGCCCATACGCCGACCGCATCACCGCCCCTTGCCTCGTGGTCTGGGGCTCGAAAGATACCGCAATCCCAATGCGATTGGGCCGATCCACCGCGGCCGCTATACCAGGGGCGCGGCTGGAGGTGCTGCCAACGGGCCACGTGCCGTTCTCCTCGGACCCGGCCGGATTCCTGGCCATCGCCGCGCCGTTCCTGGCCGCCGCACGGTCGACCTAGAACATTTCTGTCCGCGCTATTCCCAGGTGACCGGCGGACCATGCGGCGAGCACACCGCCAGCAGCCGGTCCTCCCCACCCGGCCAGCAGCGGGTGCGGACGGCGAACTCGACCGGGGACTCGGGTGTTCGCCGATGCGGTTCCAGCGTCAGATGGGCGAACGGTGCATCGGGCCGGGCTCGTGCACCCAGTGCGTCGATCTCGGCCACGACGGATTCTTGCTCGGTCGTGGAGAGGTACTGCCACATGATGGAATGCCACAGCACGGTGAGCGTGCCGGCAGCGACATCCAGGCCGGCGACGGCGTCGATGGCATTGCGGCGGTGCAGCGGAGCCGGCACCCGCCGGGCGATGCTGATCGCGCCGCGCAATCGATCGAGCCGTGGCTGCTGGTCGGGCCAGACGTAGCTCAGCAGTGTCAATTCGCCATCGGAGCCGGTGGCGTCCAGCGGCGCGATGTCGTAGCCGTGACGTTCGACGATCTGCAGGGCAGCGGCGGGAGGCAGTTGGCCTCGCCAAGCGTCGTCGATCGTCACCGGTGAGTCGGCCGGACCCCACTGGCCACCCGGATAGCGGTAACAGTAATAGTCGGCGCGCAGGTTCAGTCCGGCACTACATCCGATCTCGAAAAGCCTTATCGGCCAGTCGAATCGGCCAGCGAGATCCAGTAGACCGCCGATCAGTGCGGCGGACCGGCCCACTTCGTTGGTCTGCGGCGGCGAATCGAGGGCGGCACGTAGATAGTCGGTGTGCCCGGCGGCGGCCTGCGTGATATCGGGCCATGCAGCCTCGGCATCCCATCGCCCGCCGGTGCTCGGATACCAGCGGCGCAACGCCGGCGCGCGGCCGTCGAGCACCACCCGGTGCAACCCGCCGAGCAGTCTCAACGGCAACGCCATGCGGCCAGAATCGTTTTCGTGTCCGGACAGGATTGCAGCGAAGACACCGCCGGCTTCGACGTCTGCGGCCACCCGTTGCAGCACGTCGCCGTACATCGCCGAACCCATGCCCGCACAGACCTCACCCTGCACCCGAATGGACCGCAGCAGGCGGCTCTCGCTTTCTGTACTCATCGATCCAGGTCTTCCAGTCCGGCGCGGACGACGTCGAAAGCATCCCCGAGAGCCTCTGGCAACGAGACGGATTCGTCGTCCAGCCAGTGCTCGTAGGCGCTCAACGCAACGCCAAGCATCATCCATGCGACAGTCTGAGGTTCCAGGTCGCGGGTCTTGACGCCGGTTCGGCGTGCGACGAAACCCGCGATGACGTCACGCCAGCCCGCGTACATCGTCATCGAATATGCCTGCAGCTCGGCGGTTTGCAGGATCACCCGCATCCGCTGCCGATGCCGGACGGTCTCAGATTCGTCAAACGTGTTGAAGGACAGCAGCGCGGCCCGCAGCGCTTCACCAAGCGGCATGTCTGGATCGATATCGTCCAGCAGCTCACGCAGGTGTTGTAGATGGGCGTCGAAGTCTCCCCAGGGAATTGCGTTTTTCGACGCGTAGTAGCGAAACACGGTCCGACGGGCGATGCCTGCGGCTCTGCGCGACGTCGTCGACGCTCACGTCCGAGAATCCACGGTCGGCGAACAGCCCCAGGGCGACGTCGGTAATGTGCTGCGGGGTGGTGGAACGGCGGCGGCCGACCCGTGGCTGCTGCGCCATGCGACCCGCCCTTCCATTCCGGCACTCGATGCCATATTCTGACCGAGACCGACGCGACTTGTCGAGCCCCAACAGAACGAAAGGCAACGTTATGGAGCCGAACCAAAAGGTAGATGGCGACGCCGGAGCCGCCGTGCCGGCGACATCTAACACCGAGCTCGTTACCGAGACCTTGGTGGAAGAGGTGTCCATCGACGGGATGTGCGGGGTCTACTGATCGTGAGCGCTCCCGCGCAGGAGCGGGCCGCATCGTCACCGGGCGCGTTCGATCCCGATCACGCGTGGCGGTTGCACCCGCAGGTGGCCGTGCGACCCGAGCCCTTTGGCGCGCTGCTGTATCACTTCGGCACCCGCAAACTGTCGTTCCTGAAGAACCGCACCATTCTTGCGGTGGTGCAATCGTTGGCCGATCACCCAGACGTTCGAGCCGCCTGCCGCGCCGCCGGAGTTGAGGACTCCCGGCAGGGCCCCTACTTGCATGCGCTTGGCGTGCTGGCCGGGTCCAACATGCTGGTACCGGCCGAAGCGAAGGAGGCAGCATGACATCAGCGGTGCCACGGCTGGTCGAGCAGTTCGAACATGGGTTGGATGCACCCATCTGCCTGACCTGGGAGCTGACATACGCGTGCAATCTGGCGTGCGTGCACTGCTTGTCCTCGTCGGGCAAACGCGATCCGGGTGAACTGTCCACGCAGGACTGCAAAGACATCATCGACGAGCTCGAGCGCATGCAGGTTTTCTATGTCAACATCGGTGGCGGGGAACCGACTGTGCGGCCGGACTTTTGGGAGTTGGTGGACTACGCCACGGCCCACCACGTCGGTGTGAAGTTCTCCACCAACGGCGTGCGGATCACTCCCGAGGTCGCTACCCGGCTGGCTGCCAGCGACTACGTCGACGTCCAGATCTCGCTGGACGGCGCGACCGCTGAGGTCAACGACGCTGTCCGGGGCCCCGGGTCCTACGCGATGGCCGTCCGTGCCTTGGAGAACCTGGCTGCCGCCGGATTCTCCGATGCCAAGATCTCCGTGGTCGTGACCCGCCAGAACGTCGACCAACTCGACGAATTCGCTTCGTTGGCAAGCCGATACGGCGCCACACTGCGTATCACCCGGCTACGGCCTTCTGGTCGCGGCGCCGACGTCTGGGATGACCTGCATCCGACCGCCGACCAGCAGGTCCAGCTCTACCAATGGCTGGTCGCCAAAGGAGAACGGGTGCTGACCGGCGATTCATTCTTCCACTTGTCCGGGCTGGGTGAACCGGGCGCGCTGGCCGGCCTGAATATGTGCGGCGCCGGGCGGGTGGTGTGCCTGATCGACCCGGTCGGCGACGTTTACGCCTGCCCGTTCGCCATCCACGACCGCTTTCTCGCTGGAAACATCTTGTCCGACGGCGGTTTTGACAAGGTCTGGAAGGACGCACCGCTGTTTCGGGAATTGCGCGAGCCGCAGTCGGCGGGGGCCTGCGGAAGCTGCGGGCACTACGACAGCTGCCGCGGCGGATGCATGGCGGCCAAGTTCTTCACCGGCCTGCCGATCGACGGCCCCGACCCGGAATGCGTCCAGGGCTACGGCACACCGGCCCTGGCTGCCGAACGCGACAAGCCACGTCCCTCGGGCGATCATTCGCACGGACGGCGACGCAGCGGCCCGGTGCCGTTGACGCTCTCCCCACACCCACCGACGCCGCCGCAGCGGTTGTGCAACGAGAGTCCGGTCTAGCCGTGGCCCGTGACGTCTGGTTCGAGACGGTCGCCATCGCGCAGCAACGCGCGAAGAAGCGGCTGCCGAAGTCGTCTTATGCCGCGCTGGTGGCCGCCAGCGAAAAGGGGCTGACCGTCTTCGACAATGTCGAAGCGTTCGGTGAACTTGGGTTCGCGCCGCATGTCGTCGGTGCGGTTGAGAAACGTGACTTGTCGACAACCGTTATGGGGCAAGATATTTCCCTGCCGGTGATCATCTCGCCCACCGGTGTGCAGGCAGTCGATCCGGACGGCGAGGTGGCGGTTGCGCGCGCAGCCGCGGCGCGCGGCACGGCAATGGGATTGTCGTCGTTCGCCAGCAAGCCGATCGAGGAAGTGATCGCCGCCAGCCCCAAGCTGTTCTTCCAGGTCTACTGGTCGGGCGGACGCGACGTGATCGCACGAGCGTGTCGAGCGGGCCCGGCAGGCCGGCGCGGTGGGTCTGATCGTCACCACCGATTGGTCGTTCTCGCATGGGCGGGACTGGGGCAGCCCCAAGATCCCCGAGCAGATGGACCTGCGGACCATGCTGCGGATGTCGCCGGAGGCGATCACTCGTCCGGGGTGGCTGTGGAGGTTTGGCAAGACGCTGCGTCCGCCGGACCTGCGGGTACCTAACCTGGCCGGCCGAGGCGAGCCCGGGCCGCCGTTCTTCGCTGCCTACGGGGAGTGGATGGGAACACCGCCGCCGACCTGGGCGGACATCGCCTGGTTGCGCGAGCTATGGGCCGGTCCGTTCATGCTCAAGGGCGTGATGCGGATCGACGATGCGAAAAGGGCTGTGGATGCCGGTGTTTCGGCAATCTCGGTGTCCAACCACGGCGGCAACAACCTGGACGGCACCCCGGCGTCGATCCGCGCACTGCCTGCCGTGGTCGACGCGGTTGGCGACCAGATCGAGGTTTTGCTGGACGGCGGCATCCGGCGCGGCAGTGACGTCGTCAAGGCGCTGGCGCTGGGTGCGCGCGCGGTCATGATCGGCCGCGCCTACCTGTGGGGTCTGGCGGCTGCCGGACAAGCGGGTGTGGAGAACGTGCTCGACATCCTTCGCGGCGGCATCGACTCTGCCTTGATGGGCCTCGCGCGCGCCTCGGTTCACGACCTCAATCCGGACGACGTTCTGGTACCGCCTGGCTTTGCTCGCGTGCTCGGGAATTCCGTGGCCGACAACGTCGCCGACAATGAGGAGTCGCCGCCGCGGGTGGGACGGTAGGGCCGGCCGCTCTCGCGAGACCAGCGAGCATCCTGATGCTGACGAGGCGGACGTGGCGCCGGTGGCGGCCGTTAGTGAACGTTCGGCGGAAATAATTTTTTCCGGAGCGCCAACAATCGATGCACGCCAGGTGAATTCGGCTTACCATCACCGAGTGGCTGTCCATGCCGAACTTGGGGACTCGACTTCGAGCCAGCTGCAGGGCATCCCGTCAGGCCTGACGATACCGGTCGGATCTACCGAGCAGCACGGTCCCCACCTGCCACTGGACACCGACACGCGGATCGCCACCGCCGTCGCTCGTGAGGTGACGGCCCGGCTGAGCGATGGCCCCCAGCTGCACTGGATGGTGGCGCCGGCGGTCGCGTACGGCGCCAGCGGTGAGCACCAGAGCTTCCCCGGAACAATCTCCATCGGCACCGACGCGCTGAGCCACGCTGCTGCTGGAGTACGGCAGGTCGGCCTCCTGCTGGGCGCAGCGCCTGGTCTTCGTCAACGGCCATGGCGGCAACATCGCGGCGCTGAGCCGGGCGGTCGGCCGACTGCGATTCGAAGGACGTGACGTCGCGTGGTGTCCCTGCGTGGTGGCGGGCGGCGATGCCCACGCCGGCCACGCAGAAACTTCAGTATTGCTGCATATTTCACCCGCCGAGGTACTCACCGACCAGTGGCGCGCCGGCAACGGTGCGCCACTGTCCGGATCTGTTACCGTCGATGCGGCGCGGGGGAGTCGCGGCGGTCAGCGACGTCGGGGTACTGGGCGACCCGACCACGGCAACCGCTGCCGAGGGCGAGCGGATGCTGGCCGAAATGGTCGACGACTGCCTGCGCCGGATCGGACGCTGGGCGCCCGCGGCGGACGGGATACTCACATGACCCGCGCCGACGACGACGGTGCCGGCGCAGCCGGCACTGAGGAGTGGCGCTCATGACCCGCGCCGACGACGACGGTGCCGGCGCAGCCGGCACTGAGGAGGGGCTTATGACCCGCGCGACGACAGGTGTCGGCTTGACCGGCACCGAGGACGGCGGTGACCCGCGCCGACGACGACGGTGTCGGCTTGGCCGGCACTGAGGAGTGGCGCTCATGACCCGCGCCGACGACGACGGTGCCGGCGCAGCCGGCACTGAGGAGTGGCGCTTATGACCCAGGCGCGGTTGCCGGACGGATTTGCTGTGCAGGTCGACCGGCGGGTCAGGGTGCTGGGCCAGGGCGCCGCTTTGCTGGGTGGGTCTCCCGACCCGGCTACTGCGGTTGGCGCCGGCCGCCCAGGACATGCTTGCCGACGGCCGGCTCAAAGTCAGCGACGCAGTGAGCGCCGAGCTGGCCCGAACCCTGCTGGACGCGACGGTGGCCCACCCGCGGCCCGCGGGCGGCCCGTCACATCGCGACGTGACCGTCGTAATTCCGGTGCGAGACAACGCTTATGGCTTACGGCGCCTGGTTGCCGCGTTGCGCGGCTTGCGGATCGTCGTCGTGGACGACGGCTCATCGACGCCGATCAAGCAAGAAGATTTCGCCGGGGGGCATTCGGACATCGAGGTGCTTCGGCATGCGCAGAGCGAGAGGTCCTGCCGGCGGCGCGTAATAGCGGCCTGGCCGCGTGTAAGACGGACTTCGTCGCCTTCCTGGACTCCGACGTCGTGCCGCGCCGCGGTTGGCTGGAAGCGCTGCTGGGTCACTTCTGCGACCCCACCGTGGCACTGGTTGCCCCGCGAATCGTCGGCTTGGCGCAGACCGACCACATGGTAGCTCGCTACGAGGCAGTGCGCTCGTCGTTGGACCTCGGGCAGCGGGAGGCTCCGGTGATTCCTTACACCAGCGTCTCCTATGTGCCCAGCGCGGCGATCATTTGTCGCACTTCGACATTGCGTGACATTGGCGGGTTCGACGAAACCCTGCGCTCCGGTGAGGATGTCGATCTGTGCTGGCGACTTGTCGAAGCCGGTGCCCGGTTGCGCTACGAGCCGATCGCCCAAGTGGCGCATGATCATCGGACCGAATTGCGGGATTGGATTGCGCGTAAAGCGTTTTACGGCGGTTCGGCTGCCCCGTTGTCGGTTCGACACCCGGACAAGATCGCGCCAGTGATGATATCCGGCTGGGCACTGACGGCATGGATCCTGATGGCTCATCGGTTCGAGTTTCGGTTATCTGGCGTCGCTGTTCGTCGCTGCGCTTACCGGTCGTCGGATCGCGAAGACCATGCAGGGCGCCGACACCCAGATCTGGGATGTCCTGGCGGTGGCCGCCCGCGGCCTTTGGTCGGCGGCGCTGCAGCTGGCGTCGGCGATTTGCCGGCACTATTGGCCCGTCGCATTGCTGGCGGCGATCGCGTGCCGACCGTGCCGCCGGGTCGTGCTCATCGCTGCTGTCGTCGACGGGGTGGTGGACTGGGCCAGCCGCAGGCAATCTGCCAACGAAGATGCCAAGCCGATTGGGCTGCTGACCTACTTGCTGCTCAAGCGTGTCGATGACCTGGCCTACGGTCTCGGGCTGTGGTACGGCGTGGTGCGGGAACGCAACATCGGTCCGCTCAAGCCGCAGATTCGAGTCTGACTCCTGACGGCAGCGGCTCTGCACAGCGATGTGCTGATCATCGGTGCAGGAAGCGCTGGATCCGTTGTCGCAAATCGTCTTTCGGCGGACCCAAGCTGCCTGGTGACTGTGCTGGAGGCCGGAGTCGGCCTGGCCGATCCGGCGCTGCGTGCCGAGACGGCCAACGGGCTGCGGCTGCCTATCGGTGCTGCCAGCCCGCTGGTGCAGCGGTACCAGGCGCAACTCACCGATCGTCCGGCCCGCCAGATTGCGATCGTGCGTGGTGCAACGGTCGGTGGTTCCGGCGCCGTCAACGGCGGGTACTTCTGCCGGGGTCTGCGACGCGACTTCGACGGCTACGCGGTACCCGGCTGGGCGTGGTCTGACGTCGTCGATCACTTTCGTGCGATCGAGACCGATCTGGATTTCACCGGGCCCGCCCATGGTGACTCGGGACCGATCCCAGTCCGACGGGCACATGATTTCAGCGGGGGTACAGCGACGTTCGTCGCAGCTGCGGAGCAGAATGGGTTCGACTGGATTTCCGATCTCAATGACGTGGGCAGTGCCGCCGGGCTGCCGTCGGGAGTGGGGGCCGTCCCGCTCAACATCGTCGACGGTTTGCGCGTCGGCCCCGGCGCCGCGTATCTACTGCCCGCATTGGAACGCGCGAACCTCTCACTGCTGACCCAGACACGCGCACTACGACTGCGCTTCTCGGGCGACCGCGTCGTCGGCGTCGATGCCATCGGCCCGGGCGGGCCGATCACGGCTGACAGCTGATCGCATTGTGCTCTCCGCCGGCGCGATCGAATCGGCCCATTTGCTCATGCTTTCCGGCGTCGGGGACGAGGCCATGCTGCGCGCGACCGGGGTGGACGTGGTGGCCAGGTTGCCGGTCGGAATGGCGTGTAGCGACCATCCTGAATGGGTGCTGCCGACGACCTGGCAGGTCGCAACCGACCGACCGGTGCTCGAAGTGGTGCTCAGCACGCCCGACGACCTGGAAATCCGGCCCTACACCGGAGGGTTTCGTGGCGATGATCGGCGACGGAACGGCGGGCCACCCGGACTGGCCACACATCGGGGTGGCGCTCATGCGGCCCCTGGCCCGCGGGCGGATCACCCTGGTCTCCATCCGATCCTCTGGTGCCGCCGAGGATCGAGCACCGCTACGACAGCGAACCCCGCGATGTAGCCGCGTTACAGAGGGGCTCGAGCTGGCTCGCGAATTAGCCAGTTCGACAACCCGAATCGGTGAGCCTGCGTGGTCGACGTCGCAGCATCTGTGCGGCAGTGCGCCAATGGGCCGCGCCCAGGATCCGATGGCAGTCGTCGATCACCGGTGCCGCGTGCACGGGATCGACGGCCTGTGGGTGATCGACGGGTCGGTGCTGCCGACGATACCCAGCCGCGGCCCGCACGCCAGCATTGCGATGCTCGGGCATCGGGCGGCGGAGTTCGTCAGCTGACGTCGGCACGGTCGCGCTCAGCCACGCCGCCACGGCGTGCGGTGAGCCGTCACACCAGTCGCAGCTGCCGCCCGTCGCGGCCCGGCGCCCAGGCGCAGATCACCAGAGCGGCCGCGACGGCGATGATTCAGGCCGATACCAGCATGACGCGTCCATCGCCTGAAGGAATGCGGTTTGGCTGAGTTCGGCGAGCGGCCGGCCTTGCAGGCCAAGCGTTTTGGAGATCTCCAGCGCCTGAGCCAGCGAGTGGGAGGCCGGGGCCCGCAGGGCAACGGGGAAGTCTGTCAGCTGCGGCGTGATGACGTGGGCATACTTCGCCGCCAGGATGGACCCCGCCAGGGCGATGCCGAGGGCCGCGCCGACCTCGCGGGTGGTGTCGTTCACCGCCGAGGCAACGCCCTGCTTCTCGTCGGGCACTGCGGCCATGATCGCGGACGTGCTTGGTGCCGTGCAGAATCCGATACCGGTACTCATCACCAGAAGCGGCCACATCATGTCCCAGTACGGCGAGTCGATCCGCAGGACACGCATCCACAGGAACCCGGCGGAGATGAGCAGCAGGCCGACGAACATCACCAGCCGCAGACCCATTCGGGGCAGAGACCGCTGCGACAGCACGGATAACGTCAGCATCGGCACCATCAGCGGGGCTCAACGCGAAGGCGGTCTTGATCGGGCTGTAGCCCATGACCAGCTGGATGTATTGCATGATGACGAAAAAGAAGCCGAACAGCGCCATGAAAAAGACCGTGATCGCGGCCGATCCGGTGGCGAAGTCCGGCCGACGGAACAACCGAACGTCGAGCAGGGGATGGCGCCGTCGCATTTCGACGAATCCGAAGGCCACCGCCAGCGCGACCCCGGCGGCCATCGATCCGTAGACCAGCGGGTGACTCCAGCCGCGCTCGGGTGCTTCGAGCACGCCGAACACGAAAACCGCGACAGCGCCCGCGATCAACCCGGCACCCGGCCAGTCCAACGGGGTGGCCTCATCGTCGCGTGAGGAGGTCACCGTGCACGCCAACACGAAGATGAACGCCGCAAAGACCGCGAACGCCCAGAAGATGGATCGCCACGACCAGAAATGCAGCAGCGTTCCGGATCCGAGCATGCCGATGACGGCACCGCATCCCGCGACGCCGGCCCAAATGCCGACGGCCTTCGCGCGCTCGTCGTCACGATAGGTGGCCGTCAGGATCGAGAGCGTCGCGGGCATGATGAACGCCGCCCCGGCGCCGGCCACGCCGCGAGCCGCGATGAGTTCTATGGGGCTGGTGAAAACGGTCGACGCCAGCGAGGCAATCGCGAAGAGGGCCAGACCGAACAGGAAAGCGCCGCGACGTCCGTAGCGGTCACCGATGGCGCCTGCGGGCAGCAACAGGCACGCCAGAACCACCGAATAGCAATCCACTATCCAGGTCAGCTGCGACTGTGTCGCCGAGGTGGCCACGGCGATGTCGCCCAGTGCGGTGTTCAGCGCGACCATCGACGCGATTACCACCGTGACGCCCACGCAGGCCACGATCATCGTCCAGATTCGTGCCCGGTTCGAAACGAGCGCGGTCTCGGCTTGAGTACGCTGGTCAGGCCGGAGGAGGATGTCGACCATGGTCATGCGTCTCCTTTCGGCGACGACGTAGTTTCGAGACTAACAGTCTCGCACGTAGACGGACAGTCTTGTTCTTCGGCAAGGAGATGGTCTACATCACCGACAAGATCGATCCACGGCCGGCGCGTTCTAGGGCTCGTTTGCTTGAAGCCGCCACCGCGCTGCTTCGCTCCGGTGGTCCCAGTGCAGTGACCGTCGATGCGGTCACCCGTGGTGCCAATGTAGCCCGCGCCACCCTGTATCGCCACTTCTCGAGCGGAAACGACTTGCTGGCAGCAGCTTTCAACAGCCTGATACCGCCGGCGCCGATGTCCGCCGAACCCGGCACTCTGCGCGATCGGCTGATCGCGGTGGTGCTGGCATTTGGACAATCGATTGCCGAGGCCCCGGGCATGCTGACGGCGATGAGTTGGCTGGCGCTCGGTCGGGACTTGGAACAGTTGCCCGAATCACATCACGCGCGCACCGCCGACAGCCCGGCCATCAGCACGCTACGCGAACGTATCGCCCAGCAGTACGCGGCGCCGTTCGACGCGATTTTCGACAGCCCTGAGGCTGCCTTGCTCGGCGACATCGACCGCTCGCGAGCGATTGCGCTGCTCATGGGCCCGGTGGTGTTGGGTCGGCTCTCTACCTTGCCCGACTTCGACTACCGGGAATGCGCGCGAGCCGCCGTCGACGGCTTCCTGCACGTGCACCGTGCGCAGAACACAGTCGGTCAAGAAAGCTCGTAACGAATCGGCAGGTGCTTGAGACCGCCGACAAACGTCGTGGCGATGAGCTCTGGGTTTCCGTTCAGCTCTATGGATTTCAACCGCGGCACCAGCTCGGTGAAGAAACTGTTCACCTCCATCCGCGCCAGCGCGGCACCCAGGCAGAAGTGCACCCCATAACCGAATGCCAAGTGTTTGTTGGGATCACGTCCGACGTCGAAGCGGAACGGATCGTCGAACACCTCGTCGTCACGGTTGGCGGAGACATATGACAGGTACACCGCTTCGCCTTTGGCGATCGGTACCCCGCGCACAGTGGTGTCTGCGGTGGCGGTGCGCATGAATTCTTTGACCGGGGTCACCCAGCGGATCATCTCCTCGGTGGCCAGCGGCATCAAATCAAGGTTGTCGCGCAAACGCTCTCGCTGATCAGGGTTTTCGATGAGCGCCTGCAGACCTCCTGCGATCGTCGCGCTGGTGGTGTCATGGCCTGCACTGGCGACGATGACGTAGTAGGAAGCGGTGTCGACGTCGGACAGCGGTTCGCCGTCGATGCGGGCGTTGGCGATGGCCGACGCCAGGTCTTCGGTGGGATGCGCGCGGCGCGACGCGGTGAGTGCGCTGAAGTAGCCGAAAAAGTCGAGCAGCACTTGGAGTTGTTCATCGAGGGTGCTGCCGCGCCGGAATTCGGCGTCGTCGCCGCCGAACAGTTCCTGGGTGAGTTTGAGCATGCGAGGAAAGTCCGATTCCGGCAGGCCGAGCAGCGACAGGATCACGTAAAGCGGATAGTTCACCGCGACCTCCTGCACGAAGTCGCATTCACCGCCCGCCGCCATCATCTTGTCGACGTAGATTTTGGCCAGCTCGTCGACCCGGACTTGGAGCGCCCGCATTGCCTTGGGGCGAAACCAGTCCGCGCCGATAGCGCGCACCACCCGATGCTGCGGGTCGTCCATATGGATCAGGGTGCGCAACCCCATCCCGGCCTCGAGCTGTTCGCGCGCCATATCGTCGGCTTGCGCGGTAGCCAGCAACGGCCGCGGCTCGTTGATGAAAAGATCGTTGGCCCGCTCGATTTCCATGATGTCGGCGTGCTTGGTGATCGCCCAGAACGGCCGGTAGGGCGGGCAGTCGACCAATGACACCGGTGCATGTGCGCGCAGATGGGTCAGCGCCGCATGCAACCGCGGCTCGTCGGCATAAGATGTCGGATCAGCGAAAACCTTCGCGGCCTCGTCAATGATTGGTGTGCTCATCTGCCTTCTTGTCTTTGCTGCGGTTGATGGCGACTCTTTTGACATGTGTCACATCGCTCAGTCTCCGCGATCGCGGATTGCCGGATGAGCACTTTCCGGTAATCCGTAGGCTGTCGTCTTGTGCCGATCCGATCATCTCGTCGCCGACGGCCCTGGGCCGTCTTGGTGGTGACGGCCGTGATGGCGGCAGCCTGCGGCCACGGCGCCGCGATCACATCGCGCAAGGCTGAGCCGCCGTATGCCGGCCCCCTGGATGCTGGCGTCGTGCGCACCTCGATGGGACCCCTGCGCGGCATGGTTGCCTCGGATTACCGCCTGTTTCAAAGCATTCCGTATGCGGCGCCGCCGGTGGGGCCGCTGCGGTGGCAATTACCACGACCGGCGGCGCGGTGGTCGGGAATGCTGGACGCCACCAAACCGGGGCCGCAGTGCATGCAGGACACCGGACGTAACCCGCGGGTGGGCAAGCCGACCAGTGAGAACTGTCTGACGCTCAACGTCTGGACTCCGGCGCGCGGACAACACGGCGATAAGCGCCCGGTGATGGTGTGGATCCACGGCGGAGGCTTCGTTAACGGCAACAGCGACATCTACTACTCGCGCCGGCTGGCGGCCAAAGGCCACATCGTGGTCGTCACGATCAACTACCGGTTGGGTGCGCTGGGATTTTTGGCCCACCCGTCGCTGGGTCGCGCCGGGCGACGTCGGGAACTACGGTCTGGCCGACCAGCAGGCGGCGCTGCGCTGGGTCCGCGACAACATCGCCGCTTTCGGTGGCGATCCGCGGAAAGTGACCATCGCCGGCGAATCGGCGGGTGGCATGTCGGTGTGCGATCACCTGATAGCCCCTGGGTCGGCGGGGCTGTTCCGCGCGGCAATCATCCAGAGCGCGCCGTGTCAGGCGCAGGCCGACCTGGCGACCGGGCAGCGCCGCAGCCTGGATTACGCGGTCGAAGCGGGCTGTCGCAATCCCGCCACCACCGCGGTGTGTCTGCGTGCGTTGCCGGCGACCCGGCTCGAGCGTCCGCCCTGGTACTACTTCATCGGCGACTCCGACGCACTCTCCGGTCCGGTCACCGGGACAGCGCTGCTGCCGGACAGCCCGACCGCGGGGTTCGCCGCCGGTCAGGCGGCCCACGTTCCGGTGTTGATGGGCGTCAACCACGACGAGTTCACCCTGTTCGCGGCGCTGCGGTATGCGAGGTTGGGTCGGGGCGTCAGGTCCACCGAGTATCCGCACGTGCTCGCGGACATCTTCGGCGCCGATAGCGCGCCGGTCATGGCGCACTATCCGCCCGATCGTTACGGCGGGGACGTCTCGCTCGCCTACTCCGCAGCGGTTACTGACGGCGTATTCGCCTGCGCTGCAGACCGATTGGCGGACTCGCTGAGTCGCAACGCGCCCGTCTACGCCTACGAATTCGACGATCCTCACGCACCGGCACCGGAACCCTTGCGAGACGCACCTTTTCCGGTCGGCGCTAGCCACTCATTGGAGCTGAGGTACCTGTTCAGCGTCGGCGGCGCGCCGCGACTGGATCCCGCACAGCAGATCCTGTCCGACCAGATGATCAGCTACTGGAGCCATTTCGTCGCCAACGGCGCACCCAAGGCCGCCGGTCTGCCCGGCTGGCCGGCTGAGGCCGGTGACCCCGACCACAACGTGTGGATGTCGTTGCGTCCGGGAGGCAGCGGGGTCATCACCGACTTCGAGGCATCACACCAGTGCCCGTTCTGGGCGTCGCTGAAGGGCAGATCGTGATTACGTCCGAGCCAGGCATCTTCGCCGAAGAGTGGGCCGCGGCGCCCTGGTGAACGAGGTGCTGGAGTTCGACAGTGGCCTCGTGCGTCGCGGGCACGGGACGTACCTGGCGGCCGCCTAGCCATACCTAGCCGGCCGGCGTGACCCAGGTGGTGATGTCGGCGTGCACGACTTCGTTGCCGCTTCGGTCGGTCACGCTGACCGGTACGACGATGTCGACGCCGTCGGTGATCTGAGCGAAATCCGGCGGGTCCAGTTGGGCGCGTGCGCGCAGCGACGTGGTGGCCTTCCCCAGGACGGGCTTGGTCTTTTAAGCCTTGGGTATCCACCGATGGCTGCGCGGGACTGTGGCCTCCATCAGCATTCCCATTGCGACCTCGGCGGCGTTGCAGGACGCGATCGCGTGCACGGTACCCAGATGGTTGTAAACCATTACCCACTTGGGTATGCGCACCTCGGCCAGGCCCGGCTCCATCCGCACGACGTGCGGCATGACCGACGCGAAGTACGGAACTCGTGCCATCGCCGCCACCGAAAACAGCCGGGTGCCGCCGGGACGACCGGAAAGGCGTCGCCATGCGGCATACGTGCTGGTCGAGCTCGTCATGCCGATACACCTTACTCTGAAGTAAGAAGTCGCCGCCCGGCCGTCTGGCGTCGTGGCGACGGCCGCGGCTTCGCTGCTGATCAGCAGGACCGGTCATCCAGTCGAGGGGATTTGGCCGATACCGGGATCTAGGGCATACTGTTCGGGTTGCCTTGCGCCGGGTTTGCGCCTGGTCGGGCATACGACCGGCGCCCAAACGGGCGCCTCCGGTCCCATCCTTGGAGCGCGACGAATTTCGGTCGCGGACCAGGCTGCGTGAGGGCGACACACCCGACCGCGGGGGCCGGTGTACCAAGACAGGTAAACAGCGGCGCAACATCCGGGCGCGACGCCAGATCGACTGAGGCGATCGGCGCCCGGCGGGACACCGGGTCCGGACCTGGAGAGTGAGGTAGGAGACGCGTGGCGGGACAAAAGATCCGCATCAGGCTCAAGGCCTACGACCACGAGGCCATTGACGCCTCGGCGCGCAAAATCGTCGAGACGGTTGTCCGGACCGGCGCCAGCGTGGTGGGCCCGGTGCCGTTGCCCACTGAGAAGAACGTGTATTGCGTCATTCGCTCTCCGCACAAGTACAAGGATTCGCGGGAGCACTTCGAGATGCGCACCCACAAGCGGCTGATCGACATCCTTGATCCGACCCCGAAAACCGTTGACGCGCTGATGCGCATCGATCTGCCTGCCAGCGTCGACGTCAACATCCAGTAGGAGAGCTGCGAGCAATGGCGAGAAAGGGCATTCTGGGCACCAAGCTGGGAATGACGCAGGTGTTCGACGAGAACAACCGCGTTGTCCCGGTAACGGTGGTCAAAGCCGGGCCGAACGTGGTGACCCGCATCCGCACACCCGAGCTTGACGGATACAGCGCGGTGCAGCTGGCCTACGGCGAGATCAGTCCGCGCAAGATCAACAAGCCGCTGGGCGGTCAGTACGCGGCTGCCGGTGTCAACCCGCGCCGGCACCTGGCCGAACTGCGTCTCGACGATGCCGAGGCCGCGGCCGATTACGAGGTCGGCCAGGAGTTGACGGCCGAGATCTTCGCTGCCGGAACCTATGTCGACGTGACCGGCACCTCGAAGGGCAAGGGCTTTGCCGGGACCATGAAGCGACACGGTTTCCGCGGGCAGGGCGCCAGCCACGGTGCGCAGGCGGTCCACCGTCGTCCCGGTTCCATCGGCGGTTGCGCCACTCCGGCGCGGGTGTTCAAGGGCACTCGAATGGCCGGCCGGATGGGTAACGACCGGGTGACCACCCAGAACCTCTTGGTGCACAAGGTCGATGCCGACAACGGCGTGCTGCTGATCAAGGGTGCTGTGCCCGGCCGCACGGGTGGGCTCGTCGTGGTCCGCAGCGCGATCAAACGAGGTGAGAAGTAATGGCTGCCGAGAAGGCGCAGAAATCGCTGAAGATCGACGTCAAGACGCCGGCCGGTAAGACCGAGGGCGCCGTTGAGCTTCCGGCTGAGCTGTTCGACGCACCCGCGAATATTGCGCTGATGCACCAGGTGGTCACTGCGCAGCTGGCTGCGGCCCGACAGGGGACACACTCGACCAAGACTCGCGGCGAGGTCCGTGGTGGTGGCCGGAAACCGTACCGGCAGAAGGGCACCGGTCGCGCCCGGCAGGGCTCGACGCGCGCTCCGCAGTTCACCGGTGGTGGTGTCGTGCACGGCCCTCAGCCTCGCGACTACAGCCAGCGCACTCCGAAAAAGATGATCGCCGCCGCGCTGCGCGGCGCGTTGTCGGACCGGGCGCGCAACGACCGTATCCACGCGGTCACCGAGCTGGTGTCCGGTCAGACTCCATCGACCAAGAGCGCCAAGGCTTTTCTGGGCACGCTGACCGATCGCAAGCAGGTACTGGTTGTCATCGGACGCAGCGACGAGACAGCCGCCAAGAGTGTGCGCAACCTGCCTGGTGTGCACATCCTGACGCCGGACCAGCTCAACACCTACGACGTGCTGCGCGCCGACGATGTGGTGTTTTCCGTCGAGGCGCTCAACGCCTACATCGCGGCGAACACCCATACCGCTGAGGAGGTTTCGGCCTGATGGCGACCGTCACTGACCCCCGCGACATCATTCTGGCCCCGGTCATCTCCGAGAAGTCCTACGGCCTGATCGATGACAACGTGTACACGTTCCTGGTGCACCCCGACTCGAACAAGACGCAGATCAAGATCGCGATCGAGAAGATCTTTTCGGTCAAGGTCGAGGCGGTGAACACCTTGAACCGCCAAGGCAAGCGCAAGCGCACCAGGGCCGGATACGGCCAACGGAAGAGCACCAAACGCGCCATCGTGACGTTGGCGCCCGGCAGCAAGCCGATCGACCTGTTCGGCAACACAGCGTAGCCAGGAATAGGCGAGGATAGAGAGACTTAACAGACATGGGAATTCGCAAGTACAAGCCGACGACTCCGGGTCGCCGCGGTGCCAGCGTCTCCGATTTCGCCGAGATCACTCGCTCCACTCCGGAGAAGTCGTTGGTGCAGCCGTTGCACGGGCGCGGTGGACGCAACGCACACGGCCGGATCACCACCCGCCACCAGGGTGGGGGACACAAGCGGGCCTACCGGGTGATCGACTTTCGCCGCAACGACAAAGACGGCGTCAACGCGAAGGTCGCGCACATCGAGTACGACCCCAACCGCACCGCACGGATTGCACTCCTCCATTTCCTCGACGGTGAAAAGCGATACATCATTGCGCCGCAGGGACTTTCCCAGGGCGATGTGGTGGAGTCCGGCGCCAACGCCGACATCAAGCCTGGCAATAACCTGCCGCTGCGCAACATTCCGGCGGGTACGTTGGTCCACGCTGTCGAGCTGCGGCCGGGTGGTGGAGCCAAGATGGCTCGCTCGGCGGGTTCCAGCATCCAGTTGCTCGGCAAGGAAGGCACCTACGCCTCGCTGCGGATGCCCAGCGGTGAGATCCGTCGTGTCGATGTGCGCTGCCGCGCCACCGTCGGCGAGGTGGGCAACGCCGAGCAGGCCAACATCAACTGGGGCAAGGCCGGGCGGATGCGTTGGAAGGGCAAGCGTCCGTCGGTGCGTGGTGTGGTGATGAACCCGGTGGACCACCCGCACGGTGGTGGTGAGGGCAAGACCTCCGGTGGTCGTCACCCGGTCAGCCCGTGGGGCAAGCCCGAGGGCCGTACCCGCAGGGGCAAGAAGCCCAGTGACAAGCTCATCGTCCGACGCCGGCGCACCGGCAAGAAGCACGGGCGCTAGGAAGTCGAGGAGTAGCGAACTATGCCACGCAGCCTGAAGAAGGGTCCGTTCGTCGACGACCATCTGCTGAAGAAGGTCGACGTACAGAACGAGAAGAACACCAAGCAGGTCATCAAGACCTGGTCGCGACGGTCGACCATCATTCCCGACTTCATCGGTCACACGTTCGCCGTCCACGACGGCCGCAAGCATGTGCCGGTGTTCGTCACCGAGTCGATGGTGGGCCACAAACTGGGTGAATTCGCACCGACGCGCACCTTCAAGGGACACATCAAAGACGACCGGAAGGCCAAGCGGCGATGAGCACGGCTACTGAATTTCCTTCTGCGGTCGCCAAGGCGCGTTTCGTGCGGGTGTCCCCGAGCAAGGCACGCCGGGTGATCGACCTGGTGCGCGGCAAGTCGGTGGCCGACGCGCTGGACATTCTGCGCTGGGCGCCGCAGGCGGCCAGCGAGCCGGTGGCCAAGGTCATCGCGAGCGCCGCCGCCAACGCCCAGAACAACAACGGCTTGGACCCGGCGACTCTGGTGGTGGCCACCGTCTATGCCGACGACGGTCCGACCGCCAAGCGGATCCGTCCGCGCGCCCAGGGCCGCGCTTTCCGGATCCGTCGACGCACCAGCCACATCACCGTGGTGGTGGAAAGCCGGCCGGCCAAGGATGCCCGCGCCTCGCAATCGGCCAGCGCGACCCGCGCCCGCCGTGCCCAGGCCAGTAAGGCCGCTGCGACGAAGGCCCCTGCCAAGAAGGCCCCTGTCAAGAAGGCTGCTGCCAAGGCACCGGCCAAGAAAGCAACGGCCGAGAAGGCGCCGGCCAAGAAAGCGTCCCCCAAAAAGACAACTGAAGCGAAGGCATCCGCCGCGAAGTCCACTGGGACTGACGCGACTTCGGAAGCGAAGGGAGGCTCGCAGTAGTGGGCCAGAAGATCAATCCGCACGGATTCCGGCTCGGTATCACCACCGAGTGGAAGTCCCGGTGGTATGCGGACAAGCAGTATGCGGAGTACGTCAAGGAAGACGTGGCGATCCGTAAGCTGCTGTCCACCGGCTTGGAACGCGCGGGAATCGCCGACGTGGAGATCGAGCGCACCCGCGACCGGGTTCGGGTAGACATCCACACCGCCCGTCCCGGCATCGTCATCGGCCGCCGCGGTACCGAGGCCGACCGGATCCGTGCGGACCTGGAGAAGCTGACCAAAAAGCAGGTCCAGCTCAACATTCTTGAGGTCAAAAACCCTGAGTCGGTAGCACAATTGGTGGCCCAGGGCGTCGCCGAGCAGTTGAGCAACCGGGTGGCGTTCCGGCGTGCGATGCGCAAGGCCATCCAGTCGGCAATGCGTCAGCCCAACGTCAAGGGCATCCGGGTGCAGTGCTCCGGTCGCCTCGGCGGCGCCGAAATGAGCCGCTCGGAGTTCTACCGCGAGGGCCGGGTGCCACTGCACACGCTGCGCGCCGACATCGATTACGGCTTGTACGAGGCCAAAACCACCTTCGGGCGAATCGGCGTGAAGGTGTGGATCTACAAGGGCGACATCGTCGGCGGCAAGCGCGAGCTGGTTGCGCCGTCGGCGGCTGGTGCAGAACGTCCGCGCCGCGAACGGCCGTCGGGCACCCGCCCGCGTCGGAGCGGTGCCGCGGGAACCACGGCGACCAGCACCGAGGCCGGGCGCGCCGCATCGAGCGCTGAGGAGACCGCGGCCGCACCAGTGCCTGACGCGCCCGCCGTCGAGGCGCAGAGTACGGAGAGCTGAGTCATGTTGATTCCCCGCAGGGTCAAGCACCGTAAGCAGCACCATCCGCGTCAGCGCGGGATCGCCAGTGGTGGCACATCGGTGAGTTTCGGCGACTACGGTATCCAAGCGCTGGAGCACGCCTACGTCACCAACCGCCAGATCGAGGCGGCACGTATCGCCATCAACCGGCACATCAAGCGTGGCGGCAAGGTGTGGATCAACATCTTCCCGGATCGTCCGCTGACCAAGAAGCCCGCCGAGACCCGGATGGGTTCCGGAAAGGGCTCGCCGGAGTGGTGGGTGTCCAACGTCAAGCCGGGCCGGGTGCTCTTCGAGCTCAGCTACCCCAACGAGCAGGTCGCGCGTGAGGCGCTCACCCGGGCAATCCACAAGTTGCCGATCAAGGCGCGCATCGTCACCCGAGAGGAACAGTTCTGATGGCAGTGGGAATTTCGCCGGGCGAACTGCGCGAGCTTACTGACGACGAGCTGATCGGCAAGCTGCGCGAATCCAAGGAAGAGCTGTTCAACTTGCGCTTCCAGATCGCGACCGGCCAGCTCAACAACAATCGTCGGCTCCGCCTGGTGCGTCAGGAAATCGCACGGATCTACACCGTGCTACGTGAACGTGAACTCGGCCTGGCTTCTGGGCCCGATGGTGAGGAATCGTAATGGCAGAGGCGAAGACCGGCTCACAGGCCGCCGCAAAGACCACAGTGTCCAAGTCCGCTCCGAAGGCTGCCGCTGCGAAAGAGGCATCCGGCAATGCCAAGGGGCCCAAGCACACTCCGCGCACTCCGAAGCCCCGCGGTCAGCGTAAGACCCGAAGCGGGTTGGTGGTTAGTGACAAGATGCAGAAGACCATCGTGGTCGAGCTGGAAGACCGTAGGCGCCACCCGCTCTACGGCAAGATCATCCGGACCACCAAGAAGGTCAAGGCGCATGACGAGCACGGCGACGCCGGCATCGGCGACCGGGTCTCGCTGATGGAGACCCGGCCGCTGTCTGCGACGAAGCGCTGGCGGCTCGTCGAGATCCTGGAGAAGGCTAAGTAATCAGCCGGTCCGTGAGTAGGCGACCTCACGGTATGCAGGATCCAGGCGGCGTACGGCGAAGACGAATGCCAGCGCAATGAACGGCGCGTAAATCCCGTAAATTGCTGCTGGCGTTGCCATTTCGGCGCTGTTGAGTAGTTGAGGGCTCAGCGCGATGCCCACCGCCACCACGGCGTTGTGCAGACCGATTTCCAGGCTGACAGCGATTGCTTGTCGTGGAGGCAGTTGCATCCGGCGTGGTACCACATAGCCGATTGTCAGGCTGACGGCGCAGAAGCTTACGACAGCGACGCTCAGCACGCCGAAGTTGTCCCACAGCGTCGCGTGGCCACTGGCGATCCCCGCGACGACGGCTACGACCAACAGCACCGCCGCGGCTATCCTGACTGCTTTGTGAAGTCGGCGGGCTAACTCCGGGAAGCGGTGGCGGATCCCGACGCCGATGGCGATAGGTATGAGCACCAGCGCGAACACGGCAAGGAATTTGTCGAACTGCAGAGGGATGAAGCGTCCTTCGCCAAGGAACCACGTCAGTGAGAAAGCCAGTATCACGGGTATGGCGAAGATCGACAGCACAGCGTTGATCGCGGTGAGAGTGAGATTGAGCGCCAGGTCCCCGTTGACGAGATGACTGACGACGTTCGCCAGCAACCCGCCCGGAGTGGCGGCCATCAGCATCAGCCCGACGGCCAGCTTCGGCGCCAGGTGCAGGCCCTCGGCAATCAGCAGGCACAGGGTCGGCAACAGCAAAGACTGACAGATCAGGGCAACCAGCAGTGGCCGCCGTACTGTGGCGGCTCGGCGGAAGTCTGCGACGGTGAGGGTGAGCCCGAGAGCGAGCATGACCGCCGCGATGACCAACGGAAAGAACCGGTTGTCCATAACTCTCCAGGGTGGTTCGGCGCGGACAGCGCGACGATGCAGCAGTACTTAGCCCGCCTTAACTGGCCGCACGTTAGTGTACGGTTTGCCATCCTGTCCCCGCCGCGCGCCGATCCAGTCAGGTCGGCAGCCCATTCGGAATCGGTCGGGGACGAGCCCGCGTTCGTCCCGCCCTACGATGCACCCGGTATCCGATTTGCGGCGCGAGCCATCGTTCCGGCAAGCGCTAGTGCGGCGCCGCTGCGTATCGGTCAGGCGTCGTCATGTGCACCGCGGCGGGAAACTCGGCTTTCCAAAGATACTGCGGCTGAATATATTTCAGTGTCGTATCCGCCCCATGGGCCCTCGGGAATCGAGCATCGTTCAACTGGCGCGCCCTGAACCCAGTCGATCCGAGAGGGCTCATCGTTGGCGCGACACCGGATTGGCACGGGTATTACGTTGCCGTGGGCTGAGTCTGGAGCCCGCTGGAATCAGCATGAGCGAAATCGACGGCGGATATTCACGGCCGCGCCGTGGCCAGCTGGACGCCGGGCTTGTCAAAAATTGCTCCGGCTGCGTCAAAACCATCGTGATCAATTCTGGCCCGGCACCCGGATGGCAATCGGCGAACACGAGCTGGGAACACTTGGATTACAACACTTTCAATGGGTTTCGGATCAACGATGGTCTCCGCGGGAGAGATTCGAGCGCAAGCTGGAGCAGCGCCGAGCCAAAGATCTCACTCGAAATGCCCGCTTGCCGCTGGATAACGTTCCGATACCCGTATGCACGTGCGACCCGACTTCGAAGGAGTGGCTGTCATGACCCTGCGCGTCGTTCCCGAAGGCTTGGCCGCCGCTTGTTCGGGTGTCGAGGCGTTGACGGCGCGGTTGGCCGCTGCGCATGCCGGTGCTGTTCCGCTGATTACGGCGGTGCTGCCCCCGGCGGTGGATCCCGTTTCGCTGCACAGCGCGGCGGCGTTCAGCGTTCGCGGCGGCCGGCATGCGGCGGCGGCCGCTCAAGGCGCCGAAGAGCTCGGTCGCTCCGGTGTCGGGGTGGGTGAGTCGGGCGCCAGCTATGCCGGCGGTGACGCGGCAGCCGCGTCGTCGTATCTCGTCGCGACCGACTGACGATGACCGCGCCCATCTGGATGGCCGCACCGCCGGAGGTGCATTCGGCGTTGCTGAGTAGCGGTCCCGGACTCGGCTCGTTGCTGGCAGCAGCGGGCGCATGGAACTCGCTCAGCGCTGAATACTCCTCGGTGGCCGACGAACTCACGGCACTGTTGGCGCACGTGCAAGCCGGCGCATGGCAGGGGCCGAGCGCGGAGTCCTTTGTGACCGCGAATGTGCCTTTCCTGGCGTGGCTGACTGCGGCCAGCGCCGATAGCGCCGTCGCGGCTGCCCAGCACGAGACCGTTGCTGCAGCTCACGCCGCCGCACTGGCGGCGATGCCGACGCTGCCGGAGCTGGCGATCAATCACGTAGTCCACGGGGCACTGGTGGCAACCAATTTCTTTGGGATCAATACCATTCCGATTGCCCTCAACGAGGCTGACTACGCCCGGATGTGGATCCAGGCCGCCACCACAATGGCGACCTACGATGCGCTATCCCGCTCGGCGGTCGCGTCGACGCCGGAGACCGACCCGACGCCGCCAATATTGAAGTCGGACAGCCAGACCGGCTCCTCCGGGTCGTTGGCGCAGTCCTCAGCCGCTTCCCCGGACCCGATCCAGGACCTTCTCGTCCAGTTGCTGCAGGACGTGGGAATCACCTGGGACCCCGCAGACGGCACGATCGACGGGCTGCCCTACGCCTCGTATACCAACCCACTCACACTGCTGTACTGGGTCAAGAATCTCGTCACCCTCTATCAGTCCGTTGAGCAGTTTGCGGAATTGCTGGCAACCAATCCGGAAGCAGCCCTCGCGAGCCCCACACCGGCCAACATTGTGGCGTTTCTCGTCGCGCATCCGGTGGTGGCCGCCGCGATCGCTGCCGGCTCGGCCACTGCCGCCGTCCCCGCTGCCTCCGCTGCGGCGGCGGCAGTAGCCAGCGTGGCGGGGCTGGTCGACACATCCGCAATCCAGCCCGCCGTGCCGGCACTGGTGCCTATCGAGGCTGTGCCAAATGTCCCGGTTGCCATTACGACCCCGTCCGCCGTCGCCACGGTCGCATCCCCGGGCGCGGCACCGGCACCCGCGAGCGCACCGGCCGCGAGCACTGCACCCGCTTCGGCGCCACCACCCGGGCCGCCACCGGCCGGCCTGCACGGTTTCGGCTTTCTCTACCTGGTTGCTATCGGTGGCGGTCCTGGCATTGGGTTCGACTCCGGTGCCAGCGCCGGCGCCTGCGTGAAGCTGCAGGCGCGGGAACCCGACGCCGCAGCGGCCGCCGCGGCGGCGGCCACACGGCGGCGGACGCGAAAACGGCGGCGCCAGCAGGTGCAGCAGCGCGAATACGCCGACGGGACTATGGATCTCGAGATCGACCTGGATCCGGACGCGCCGACGGCGTCGGATCGGGGTGCCGGGCCGCTGGGATTTGCCGGGACGGTGTCGAAGCGCAGCGAGCAGGCGGCGGGGTTGGCGACGTTAACCGGCGACGATTTCGGCGGCGGGCCGAGCTTGCCGATGCTGCCTCATACCTGGGCGCCCGAGGCGCCGCAGGAGGAGCGGGAAGGCAATCCTCAGCCCCGAGTTTGTCCCGGTGATGGCGTGATCATTCGGTACAGCGGTGTTGGCCGACAGTTCGGCGCGGCCGTGTAGTCTGCATCCGAGGTCCCGGGGGTCCACTACGAGAGTGAGGCCAGCGATGGCTACCGAGTTCAACGGCAAGATCGAACTGGATATCCGTGATTCGGAACCGGATTGGGGCCCGTTCGCGGCGCCGACCGCGCCGGAGGGTGCGCCCAACATCCTGTATCTGGTATGGGACGACACTGGCATCGCGACCTGGGACTGTTTCGGCGGCTTGGTCGAGATGCCGGCGATGACGCGCATCGCCGAGCGCGGAGTGCGGCTGTCGCAGTTCCACACCACCGCACTGTGCTCACCGACCAGGGCGTCGCTGCTGACCGGTCGCAACGCCACCACCGTCGGCATGGCCATGATCGAAGAGTTCACCGAAGGTTTCCCCAACTCCAACGGTCGTATCCCCTTCGAAACCGCCTTGCTGTCCGAGGTTTTGGCCGAACGGGGCTATAACACCTACTGCGTCGGCAAGTGGCATCTGACTCCACTCGAGGAGTCCAATCTGGCTGCAACCAAGCGGCACTGGCCGACGTCGCGCGGCTTCGAGCGCTTCTACGGGTTCATGGGTGGCGAGACCGACCAGTGGTATCCGGACCTGGTGTACGACAACCACCCGGTGAACCCCCCGGGTACCCCGGAGGACGGCTACCATCTGTCGAAAGACATCGCGGACAAGACAATTGAATTCATTCGCGACGCCAAGGTGATCGCGCCGGACAAGCCATGGTTCAGCTACGTGTGCCCGGGCGCCGGTCATGCCCCGCACCATGTTTTCAAGGAGTGGGCGGACCGCTACGCCGGCAAGTTCGACATGGGCTACGAGCGCTATCGCGAGATCGTGCTGGACAGGCAGAAGTCGATGGGCATCGTGCCACCGGACACCGAACTCTCTCCGGTCAACCCGTATCTCGACGTGAAGGGACCACAGGGCGAGCCGTGGCCGCTGCAGGACACCGTGCGGCCCTGGGACATCGCTCAACGACGAAGAGAAGAAGCTGTTCAGCAGATTCGCGGAGGTGTTCGCCGGCTTTCTCAGCTACACCGATGCCCAGATCGGGCGCATCTTGGACTATCTCGAGGAATCCGGCCAGCTGGACAACACCATCGTCGTGGTGATCTCCGATAACGGCGCCAGCGGCGAGGGCGGTCCGAACGGATCGGTGAACGAGGGCAAGTTCTTCAACGGCTACATCGACACCGTCGAAGAGAGCCTGAAGCTGTTCGACCACCTCGGCGGGCCCGAGACCTACAACCACTATCCGATCGGGTGGGCGATGGCTTTCAACACGCCCTACAAGCTCTACAAGCGGTACGCCTCGCACGAAGGCGGAATCGCCGATACCGCAATCATCTCGTGGCCCAACGGAATTGCGGCCCACGGTGAAGTCCGCGATAACTACGTCAACGTTTCCGACATCACTCCCACCGTCTACGACCTGCTGAACGTCGAACCGCCGGACACCGTCAGGGGTATCCCGCAGAAGCCGCTGGACGGCGTGAGCTTCAAAGCGGCCCTTGCTGATCCGACCGCCGACACCGGCAAACAGACCCAGTTCTACACCATGCTGGGTACCCGTGGGCTGTGGCACAAGGGCTGGTTCGCCAACACCGTCCATGCCGCCACGCCCGCGGGCTGGGGACATTTCGATGCCGATCGCTGGGAGCTCTTCCACATCGAAGCCGACCGCAGTCAGTGCCACGATCTGGCCGGCGAACACCCCGACAAGCTGGAAGAGCTAAAGGCGCTGTGGTTCTCCGAGGCCGCTAAATACAACGGGCTGCCGTTGTCGGACCTCAATATCTTTGAGACGTTGATGCGCTCGCGGCCTTACTTGGGCGGTGAACGGGACAGCTACATCTACTATCCCGACTGCGCAGACGTGGCCACCGGCGGTGCGCCCGAAATTCGCGGCCGTTCGTTCGCGGTGCTGGCCGATGTCACCATCGACACCACCGGCGCCGAAGGGGTGCTGTTCAAGCACGGCGGCGCCCACGGCGGGCATGTGCTGTTCGTCCAGGACGGTCGGCTGTACTACGTCTACAACTTCCTCGGCGAGCGTCAACAGCTGGTTTCTTCGTCGGGTGCGGTGCCGTTGGGCAGGCATCTGCTCGGCGTCCGCTACGCCCGCACCGGCACGGTGCAGAACAGCCACACGCCCCTCGGTGACGTCACGTTGTTCATCGACGACGCGACGGTCGGCACCCTGGCGAACGTGCAGTCGCACCCGGGAACGTTCGGATTGGCCGGTGCCGGTATCACGGTCGGGCGCAACGGCGGTTCGGCAGTGTCCAGCCGTTACAAAGCGCCGTTCGCGTTCACCGGCGGCACCATCGCGCAGGTCACCATTGACCTGTCCGGCCGGCCATATCAAGACGTGGAAAAGGAACTGGCGCTGGCCTTTTCGCGTGACTGAGCCGCCGTTGAGCTTCGTCCGGGCAGTGCTGCGAGCGGCCTGCCTAATGGCGATCGCGGTGCTGCCCGGATGCGCCAAGACCACCGACGGTGTCGCTGTTCCGGCCGGCGGGCCGGTCGCGTCCACGACCGCCGGCTGGTCGACGGCGCAGCAACCCACAACGGGTAACGCCACACCGGTTCCCGGGATCGAGGAAACGCTGCCGGACCACATTCCGCCCAACGCGTTTGTCTGCTTCCCGGAGCCGACGGGGATCGGCGCCGGCACCGTCGCTCAGGTCTCGGATCCGGCCGCACCGAGGATCACCGTGTCGGTGCCCGACGGTTGGACGAGTGAGCCGGGACAAGGCGATGTGGCGTTGGCGCTCAGCGGACCTGACGGCATGACAGGGACGGTCACCATCGCCGCGACAACGCTCGACCCTGCCGCGGCCTTCTCCGAGTATGGCGGCATGCTGGCGCGTTCGAAACCAGACCTGAAGGTCGACACCGTGGGCGCCAAGTTCTGTGGATACAGCAGCCAGAAGTTGACCGGGACATTCCTCGGATCATCGGGCAGCCTTGACTTCGCCGACCGCATCACCCACATCTGGACCAACACCGACAAATACCTCGTCACCATTCACGCGGAAGGGCCGGCGAACACGCCGGGGTTCAACGCAGCGAAAACCGCGCTGATGCAAGACTTCGCAGTGGTCATACCCTGAACTCATGCGTACCGAGTTGGTCGACCTGCCGTCTGGGTCATTCCGCATGGGCTCGACGAGCTTCTACCCCGAGGAAGCGCCGATCCACACGGTGACCGTCGACGCTTTCGCTGTCGAGCGCCATCCGGTGACCAATGCTCAATTCGCCGAATTCGCCACCGCGACAGGGTATGTGACAGTCGCTGAGCAGCCCATCGATCCCGCGCTGTACCCGGGAGCCGACCCAGCCGAGCTGCAACCGGGCGCGATGGTGTTTCGGCCCACGGCAGGCCCGGTCGACTTGCGGGACTGGCGGCAATGGTGGGTCTGGGTGCCCGGTGCCAGCTGGCGGCATCCGTTCGGGCCGGACAGCGACGTCGCCGACCGGGCGGATCATCCGGTTGTACAGGTGGCCTATCCCGACGCCGCGGCCTATGCGCGGTGGGCCGGGCGCCGGCTGCCCACCGAAGCCGAATGGGAATACGCCGCGCGCGGCGGGGCCACCACGACCTATGCGTGGGGCGACGAGGAGAAGCCCGGTGGAAAGCCGATGGCCAACACGTGGCAGGGCAGATTTCCGTACCGCAATGACGGCGCACTCGGTTGGGTCGGAACCTCGCCGGTCGCCGCGTTCCCGCCCAACGGGTTCGGCCTTTTCGACATGGTCGGCAATGTCTGGGAATGGACGACCACCGAATTCTCCGCCCATCACCGGCTGAATGAGCCGCCGAAAGTATGTTGTGCGCCAACGGGACCCGCCGACCCCTCCATCGCCCAGACGCTCAAGGGCGGCTCGCATCTGTGCGCCCCCGAGTACTGCCACCGGTACCGGCCGGCGGCGCGCTCACCGCAATCGCAGGACACCGCGACCTCACATATCGGGTTCCGATGTGTGAGCGATCTCCCCGCTGCCTCAGGCGATGGCGTCGACCGCGGCTGAGACTTTCGATTGGAAGTCAGGCGGCAACGGGATGTAGCCGTGCTTGTCGAGATCGATCTGGCCAGGGCCCAAGGTCGCTTGCAGGGCCGCTTTGACCGCCTGGCCGACCTGAGGGTCAGGGTATTTGGAGCAGACGATCTCGTAGGTAGCCATGACGATCGGGTAGACGTCTTCTTGGGTGGGGTTGTAGAACGACGAGAGATCGAGCACCAGGTCGTTGCCTTTGCCGACGATTTTGGCCCCGGCGATGGTCTTGCCGACGGAATCGGTGCCGATGCGGACCGGGCGTCTGGATTTACGGCTTGCCGGCGTTTTGATCTCCGCGGCGAACAGTCCTTCGTCCATCGCAAATGACAACTCGTTGTAGGTGATCGCGCCCTCCGTGTTTTTCACCGCCGCCGAGGTGCCATCGTTGCCTTTCTCGCCGGTTCCCACACCGCCCTTAAAAGCCTTACCGGTGCCCTGGGTCCAGGTTCCGCCGGCTGCGGCCTGCAGGTAGGCCTGGAAGTTGGCGGTGCTGCCGGAGTTGTCACTGCGGTAGATGACGTGGATGTCCTCGGACGGCATGGATGCGTTGAGCGCGGTGAGGGACGGGTCGTCCCAGCGCTTGATGCTGCCGTTGAAAATCCCGGCCAGCGTGGGCGCGTCGAGCACCAGAAAGTCGACGTTGAGGTTGTAGGTGATGGCCAGCGGGCCAAACACCACGGGCAGGTCCCAAGCCTCCGCCCCGCCGCAACGTTGCTTGGCGGCGGCATGTTGGTCGTCGGACAGCGGAGTGTCCGATCCGGCGAAATCGCTCTTGCCGGCGAGGAAGTCGCTGATTCCGTTGCCCGAGCCGTTGGCGGTGTAGCTGAGTGTGCGCCCGGGGCAGGACTTGCCGTAGGCGCTGATGAACCGCTTCATCGCGTTGGCTTGCGCGGTCGAGCCGCTCGCCGATATCTCCGACTTTCCGCCGCACGTTACGACCACGCTGGCGTAAGCCATGCTGGAGTGTGGGGCTTCGCATCCCGACAGCACTATGGCACCCGCAGCCAGCAAACTTGTGGCGGCGACGAATCGTCTGTGCTTCATGTTGATTGCCTCACCCCGGACCTCGACACCATGTTCAGAATTTCTGCTAACGAATCGAGCATGCGAACCGACATCAGATTAGCGGCTCAAGGGCCGAACTGTCCCGTGGCAGCGTCGAATTGACCATTACCGTTAGTGATCCTGAACTGCGCGTGACCGCCGAGTGGACGGCGAGTGACGAAATTTCGCTGTCGCGCCCGGCATCATTCTTTCGCCGCGCGATCGGCGCGCGTATTCGCTAACCTGACCCCGTGTTGCCCCGACAGGCTGACTTACACCACGCAGTGCCAGTCCGCTCCAGGCAACCAGTTCAGGCTGGTGGCCAGCAATGACCGTGGAGGCCCCGCCGGACAACCCCACCGTCGCCGCCGAAGCACAAGCGGCCACACATCTCCATTGGCGTGATCCTTCTGCTGGCTTTCATCACCGCGTACGGACTTTCGCTGATCGGTGTTCATCTGCTGCAAAAATCAGAGGGTCCGCTTCCGCCGCTGGACCTCAGCCAGGCCGGGCCCGACGAGACCGTCGTGCAGATACGCCTGGAGGAGCTCAAACCCACGACGAACCGCCTCACGGTGAATGTGCTCATCTACCCGGGCGAATCACTTGAGGACAAACGCTTCGAGGAGTTGAACACCGACATAGCGGTGCGGCTGTACCCGCCGAACGACCTGGGTGACCTGAGCTTCCCGAAGGGTAAAGCGCCCGCGCAAGTCAGCACCACGATCCAAGCCCACGGAAATCCCGGCAGCTGGCCGTTCGACTCCTATCACTCCGAGCCGCTGTCGGCCGACGTGTTCGTCGGGGCGGGCGCCGATCGGAAACGGATACCCGCGTTCGTCCAGGTGACCGGGCAAATGGACGGCTGGGATGCCAGCGTCAGGCGCAACACCGACACCAGCGAGACCGGAAGCCACAACAGCAGCAATGTGGTCGTCACCCTGCACCGGGCCAAGGGCCCGCTGATCTTCGACCTGGGCATCATCATGGTCCTGATCAGCCTGCCCACCCTGGCGCTGCTGGTGGCCATCCCGATGGCGCTGGGCAGGAGGAAGTTCGTGCCGCCGTTCGCCACCTGGTACGCCGCGAACCTGTTCGCGATCGTTCCGCTGCGCAACATCCTTCCCGGTGCGCCACCGCCCGGCTCGCTGATCGACCAGGCCCTCGTGCAGTGGGTGCTGATCGCGCTGGCGGCAGCGATGGCCTTGTACATCTTTGCCTGGGTGCGCCAAGGGGACTGACGCCGCGTCGTAAGCGGGGTGGATCTTGTCTCCCATTTCTTGTCGGACGGCGGTGGCATACTCGAATATATGTTCGAACAATCGATGTCGCCACCGGAGGTGATTGCCCGATTCGACGAGCTATTCGAGCGGCACTATCCGTCGACCACGCCGGAGTCAGCCGCCCTGCTGGATCGGATCGCCGCGTCGTGGCGGGCCGAGAACCGGGCTGCGGCGGCGTCATTGGCGGCGATCGGAGAATTGTTCGGCTACCGGCTGGCGCGCTGTTCGGACACCGAGGAGTGGGCGATTGATACCGAGGAGGCGGTGGCCGCGGAGTTGGGTGCGGCGTTGCGGATTAGTCAGAGGTTGGCCGCAAGCCGGCTGCGCTATGCCCGGGCCATGCGCGAGCGGCTACCGGCAGTGGCCGATGTCTTCAAAGCGGGCGATATCGATTTCCGGACCTTCCAGACGATCGTGTATCGCAGCGATCTGATCACCGACCGCGACGTGCTGGCGGCAGTTGATGCCAAACTGGCCGCACAGGTGCCGCGCTGGCCGTCGATGACCCAGGGCAGGCTGACCGCCCAGATCGACAAGGTTGTCGGCAAGGCCGATGCCGATGCGGTGCGGCGACGCAAGGAACGCCACGCCGAGCGAGAGATTTGGTTCGCCGAGGTTGACGGGGGCATCTCGCACATTGAGGGCAGCCTGTTGAGCCCCGACGCGCACGCGTTGGACAACCGGTTGACGGCGCTGGCCGCCACGGTGTGTGAGCACGATCCACGCAACCGTGAGCAGCGCCGCGCCGATGCCCTGGGCGCGCTGGCCGCTGGCGCGGATCGGCTGGCCTGCCGCTGCGGACGACCCGATTGTGGCGCTGCAAAGCGGCCTGAGGCCACGCCGGTGGTGATCCATGTGATCGCCGAAGACGCCACGATCACCGGCCGCCGCTCGACGCCCGCATCCGAAGTCGGTGCCGACGGGCTGATTCCACCCGAACTTGTTGCCGAGCTGGCCCACTCCGCCAAGCTGGTGCCGCTGATCCACCCAGGCGACGCGCCGCCCGAACCTGGGTATGTGCCCTCGAAAGCGCTGGCGGATTTTGTGCGCTGCCGGGATTTGACCTGCCGCTGGCCCGGTTGCGACCGGCCCGCACATGACTGCGACCTCGACCACACCATCCCCTACGGCGCGGGCGGGCCCACCCACGCCTCAAACTTGAAGTGCTACTGCCGCACTCACCACTTGGTGAAGACGTTCTGGGGATGGCGTGATCGGCAATTGCCCGACGGCTCGGTGATCCTGGAATCGCCATCGGGGCAGACCTATGTCACCACGCCGGGCAGCGCGCTGCTGTTTCCCAGCCTGTGTCGGTCAACCGGCGACCTGCCGGCACCCCAAGCCGACCGGCCGCCGCTCGACTACTGCGGCGACCGCACCGCGATGATGCCCAAACGCCGTCGCACTCGCGCTCAAAACCGCGCCAAGCGCATCGCTACCGAACGCCGACAAAACCACCAGGCCCGCACGAGCCGCCGACCCCACCGGCTGAGCTATTTCGGACCGGCCCCACCCGACAGTGAAGACGACCCACCGCCCTTCTGAGGCGTCGATACTTGGACACGTCGGAGAATATGCTTATGCCCGCATCGCGCTCGAAGAACCACGTCAACTCTGAGCAGCTTCCGCCGCTGGCCGCCGAAGACCTTGCGTCGACTGTGCGCTGGCCTATTCAGAGATATCGATCGAAGACGCCGTCAGCGTCATTGTCGACCTGCCTAGCGCGGTCAGAGAGGCGGTATCCGCCATCCCGACTGAAGCGCGTCGGGTGCGACGAGACCAGCAAGTCTGGTCAGTCGCCGAGTACCTTTGCCATCTTCGCGATGTCTACATCGCTTTCACCATCCGGCTGCACCGTGTTCGCACCGAGGATCGGCCTGCATTGGAGCCGATGTTTAACGATCTCCGAGCCCGTCGGTTCCGCTACAACGATTGCGACTTCGAGGCCACCTTGGATGAACTCGCCGCGGCCGCAGCAGGTTTCTGCGAACAAGTCGCCCGCACCGAACAGGGGGACTGGGACCGCATCGCCACTCGGTTGCCCGGCGAGGATCGCACAGCGCGTTGGCTAGTCCGTCAGGCAATGCACGAAGGTGTTCACCACCTCGGCGACATCCGCAGAGTCGGCGGCATAAGCGGGTAGTCCACCGCGTCTCAAGAGCCGTGGCAGGTGAGCGCAACCCGGGCTATCACGCTGTCGGAGTTCAACAGGTTGGTCTCGACGTCGCCGTAGAAGTAGCTGTCGTCAGGACCCCAGTTGGTGGTCTGAACGACGGTCGCGTACAACGGTTTGTGCCCGAGTGCCTGTGCGTTGTCGCCTGTGTTGAAATCGCTGAGCCGCTGCGGATTTGAGCCGTCGGAGTTCATCGTCCACCAGTCAGTGCCATGAGACGGGTTGTCGGCGTTGCTCATCCACAACACCTGCCCATCGGGGGTGTAGCGGGGGTGCTCGTTATAGCTGTCGCCTCGGGTCAGTCGAGTGGTCGCACCGGAATTGAGGTCGTAGCGGTAGATCTGGTTGTACCAGAAGTTGTGGGTTTCGAAGTCGCTGGTGAACACCAGCGACGAGGAATCGGCTGAGAACCCACCGGTCTCGTTGAATGCGGCGCCGGCAGGGGAGACGGTGTGGATGTCGGACAGGGAGGGAGTGCCGTCCTGGCTGACGTTGAAGTTGGCCACCTTGATCGCCCAGAACCCGGCGAAACGATCCGGGTTCAAGGCTCTGCCGGCCTTGGTGCGCTCGGTCCATTCGAGCAGCCTGCCGTCGGGTGAGAACTCCGGGATGATCGTGCCGTGGTCTTTGTCGGCCGGGACGTCGGTGAGCTGCCAGGCGCGTGAACCGTCGGCATTGGCCGCCCACAGGTCGGAGTAGCTACCCCAGCCGGGGGTCGCGCCCACCGAATTGCCGGGGTGCGCCGATTTCTCGGCGACAAAGGCGATGAACCGGCCCGATGGGCTCCAGACCGGCGTGCCGGTGGTGCGGTGCGGAAAACTTGCCGAACCCACCCCCAACTGCGCGGCATTCGATCCATCCGGCTTGACGGTATAGATGTGGTACGCGCCGTCGCTGCCCTTGGCGTTGTAGGCGAGCAGACCCGCGACCTTCGACCAGTCAACGCCGAAGGCGTCCCGCTTGAACACTTGGTAGCTGATCGGCGGGCCGCATCCGGGGCGCCCGACGGATTTTCCCGATGGTGGTTCGGCGCCGCGGCGCGAGGCCGGCAGATGTGCGCAGGAAGCGCAGAGAACGAGGGACAGCACGGCGCAGGCACGCAGCACCTTGGTCCAAGCGCGCCTCGGCATGTGCAACCCGGGCCCCTTTTCGCCGCTACATGCCGCCGGCCATGGCCGTCGGCCAGGAATTTGGCTCTGAGCAGGTCTTCACCTAGACTCTAGGGGTTGCCGTGGGCAGACCTCGGCTGACAGCTATGAGCATTACCCGTCAGCCCCGCGTGCCTTTCGGTGACAAAGACCATGCACGACAGGTCGGGTGGACTATGTACTCCAGCGTCCGCCTGCTCGTCTACGCGTGGGCGTGCACACGTGAACCAGGTCAGGAGATCTAGTGATTCAGCAGGAATCGCGGCTGAAGGTGGCCGACAACACCGGCGCCAAGGAGATCTTGTGTATCCGCGTGCTCGGCGGCTCCGGGCGGCGGTACGCCGGTATCGGCGACGTCATCGTGGCGACGGTCAAAGACGCCATCCCGGGCGGCAACGTCAAGCGCGGTGATGTGGTCAAGGCCGTGGTGGTGCGCACCGTCAAGGAGCGCCGCCGTCCCGACGGCAGCTACATCAAGTTCGACGAGAACGCCGCGGTGATCATCAAGCCCGACAACGACCCGCGTGGAACCCGTATTTTCGGGCCGGTCGGTCGTGAGCTTCGGGAGAAGCGTTTCATGAAGATCGTCTCGCTTGCCCCGGAGGTGTTGTAGGTGAAGGTCCACAAGGGTGACACCGTCCTGGTGATCTCGGGCAAAGATAAAGGGGCCAAGGGCAAAGTCCTGCAGGCCTACCCGACCCGCAACAAGGTGCTCGTCGAGGGCGTCAACCGGATCAAGAAGCACACGGCGATCTCGACCAACCAGCGCGGAGCGCAGTCAGGCGGGATCGTCACGCAGGAAGCCGCGATCCACGTCTCCAACGTGATGGTGGTCGACTCCGACGGCAAGCCCGCCCGCGTCGGCTACCGGGTCGATGAGGAGACCGGCAAGCGGGTCCGCATCTCCAAGCGCAACGGCAAGGACATCTGAGGGCATGACTACGACAGAGAACCAAGCGAAGGTTCAGCCCAGGCTCAAGGCGCGCTACCGCGACGAGATCCGGGACGCGCTCAACCAGCAGTTCGGATACGCCAACGTCATGCAGATCCCGACCGTGGTGAAGGTCGTGGTGAACATGGGCGTGGGCGACGCCGCCCGCGACGCCAAGCTGATCAACGGCGCGGTCAACGACTTGGCGCTGATCACCGGTCAGCGGCCGGAGATCCGCAAGGCGCGCAAGTCGATCGCACAGTTCAAGCTGCGTGAGGGCATGCCGATCGGGGCGCGGGTGACCCTGCGCGGCGACCGGATGTGGGAGTTCCTCGACCGGCTCACCTCGATCGCGTTGCCGCGTATCCGGGACTTCCGCGGGCTGTCACCCAAGCAGTTCGACGGTTCCGGCAACTACACCTTCGGGTTGAACGAGCAGTCGGTGTTCCACGAGATCGATGTGGACAACATCGATCGGACCCGCGGAATGGACATCACCGTCGTCACGTCGGCGACGAACGACGACGAAGGACGAGCGCTGTTGCGCGGCCTCGGCTTTCCGTTCAAGGAGAACTGACCAGATGGCGAAGAAGGCACTGATCAACAAGGCCAACCGCAAACCCAAGTTCGCGGTGCGCGGGTACACCCGCTGCAATAAGTGCGGCCGTCCGCATGCGGTCTACCGCAAGTTCGGGCTGTGCAGGATTTGCCTGCGCGAGATGGCGCATGCGGGCGAGCTGCCCGGCGTGCAGAAGAGCAGCTGGTAGCCCCGGCTAACAAGGACCAACCACCAGACCAACCCCGAGAACAGGTGCGCAGCAGGCCCACTGGGAAATTCTCCGACTGGGAACCACTGCGAGGAAGGCGATACCGCTGTCATGACCGCGCTAACGACGATGCAGAGCGCAGCGATGAAGAGGAGTAGCGCTCGATGACGATGACGGATCCGATCGCAGACTTTTTGACACGTCTGCGCAACGCCAATTCGGCGTATCACGACGAGGTGACGCTGCCGCATTCGAAGCTCAAGGCGAATATCGCCGAGATCCTCAAGCGGGAGGGTTACATCAGCGACTACCAGACTCAGGATGCGCGTGTCGGCAAGGCGCTGACCGTTCAGCTGAAGTACGGGCCCAGCCGGGAACGCAGCATCGCCGGCCTGCGGCGCGTGTCCAAACCGGGGTTGCGGGTGTACGCGAAGTCCACCAACCTGCCGCGGGTGCTCGGCGGCCTGGGTGTGGCGATCATCTCGACCTCCACGGGCCTGCTCACCGACCGTCAGGCAGCCAGACAGCGCGTGGGCGGCGAAGTCCTCGCGTTCGTGTGGTGAGGGCGGAGAGGTAGAAGACTATGTCGCGTATTGGTAAGCAGCCGGTTCTGGTTCCCTCCGGAGTCGACGTCACCATCGAAGGCCAGAACGTCTCCGTGAAAGGCCCCAAGGGCACCCTGGAGTTGACGGTCGCCGAGCCGATCACCGTGTCGCGCAACGACGATGGCGCCATCGTGATCGCCCGTCCCGACGACGAGCGGCAGAACCGCTCGCTGCACGGGCTGTCGCGGACCCTGGTGTCCAACCTCGTCACCGGCGTAACGCAGGGCTACACCACCAAGATGGAGATTTTCGGGGTCGGCTACCGGGTACAGCTCAAGGGTTCCACCCTCGAGTTCGCCCTGGGGTACAGCCACCCCGTGGTGATCGAAGCCCCGGACGGCATCACGTTCGCGGTTGAGTCGCCGACGAAGTTCAGCGTCTCCGGCATCGACAAGCAGAAGGTCGGCCAGATTTCGGCGAACATCCGCCGCCTGCGCCGCCCCGACCCCTACAAGGGCAAGGGTGTGCGTTACGAGGGTGAGCAGATCCGCCGCAAGGTCGGAAAGACAGGTAAGTAGTCATGGCGCAATCACAGGCTGGTAGCACCGCGCAAAAGCCGTTGGGGCAGAGCGTATCCGCCGTCCGGCGGAAGTCGCGGCTGCGGCGGCACGCGCGGCTGCGTAAGAAGATCTCGGGCACCGCGCAGCGACCGCGGCTGGTGGTGCACCGCTCGTCGCGGCATATCCACGTGCAACTGGTCAACGACCTCGATGGCACAACCGTGGCCGCTGCCTCATCAATCGAGGCGGATGTGCGCGGCGTCGACGGCGACAAGAAGGCCCACAGCGTGCGGGTCGGTCAGCTGATCGCCGAGCGGGCCAAAGCCGCCGGAATCGACACGGTGGTATTCGACCGCGGCGGCTACACCTATGGCGGGCGGATCGCCGCACTGGCCGACGCCGCCCGCGAAGGCGGGTTGAAGTTCTGATGACAACTGGAAGGACCGCATAATGGCGGAGCAGTCGGCTGGCGGGCAAAACGCCCCAGACAGCCGCGACAGCCGTGACTCGCGGGGTGACAGCCGTGATGGCCGTGGCCGTCGCGACGGTGGTGGGGGCGCGGCCGTGACCGCGACGGCGACAAGAGCAACTACCTGGAGCGGGTCGTCACCATCAACCGTGTCTCCAAGGTGGTCAAGGGTGGTCGGCGATTCAGCTTCACCGCTTTGGTCATTGTCGGCGACGGCAACGGGATGGTCGGTGTCGGCTACGGCAAGGCCAAGGAAGTTCCGGCTGCGATCGCCAAGGGTGTCGAGGAGGCCCGTAAGAGCTTCTTCCGCGTGCCGCTGATCGGCGGGACCATCACCCACCCTGTGCAGGGCGAGGCTGCCGCCGGCGTGGTGTTATTGCGCCCCGCCAGCCCCGGTACCGGTGTGATCGCCGGCGGTGCTGTCCGTGCGGTGCTGGAATGCGCCGGCGTACGCGACATTCTGGCCAAATCACTGGGCAGCGACAACGCGATCAACGTCGTGCACGCCACGGTTGTCGCGCTCAAGCTGTTGCAGCGGCCCGAAGAGGTGGCCGCCCGGCGTGGACTGCCGATCGAGGATGTAGCCCCGGCCGGCATGCTGCGCGCTCGCCGCGAAAGTGCGGCGTTGGCCGCCAGCGCCAACACCGCCCGTGAAGGAACGGCATAACTATGGCCGCAGGAAATGCAGCACCATCGACGCAGCTGAAGATCACCCAGGTGCGCAGCACTATCGGCACCCGTTGGAAGCAACAAGAAAGCCTTCGCACACTGGGGCTTCGGCGGATTCGCCATTCGGTGATCCGCGACGACAACGCTCAGACCCGCGGGCTGATCGCCGCCGTGCGGCACCTCGTTGAGGTCGAGCCGGCCGGCACAGCGGGAGGTAGCAAATGACCATCAAACTGCACGACCTGCGCCCCGCGCCCGGGTCGAAGACCAAGCGCACCCGCGTCGGTCGTGGTGAGGGCTCCAAGGGTAAGACCGCGGGCCGCGGCACCAAGGGCACCAAGGCCCGTAAGAACGTGCCGGTGACCTTCGAGGGCGGGCAGATGCCGCTGCACATGCGGCTGCCCAAACTGAAGGGCTTCCGCAACCGCTTCCGCACCGAATACGAAGTCGTCAACGTCGGCGACATCAATCGTCTTTTCCCGCAAGGCGGTTCGATCGGGTTGGACGAGCTGGTGGCCAACGGAGCGGTTCGCAAGAACTCGCTCGTCAAGGTTCTCGGCGACGGGAAGCTGGCCGTCAAGGTCGACGTCACCGCGCACAAGTTCAGCGGCAGCGCGCGGGCGAAGATCACCGCGGCGGGCGGCTCGGCGACCGAAGCGTCCTGAGTCGGCAAGCTTGCTACCTTTGCGGCCGTACGCCCAGTACGTCGCGGAACAGGGCTTGACGTAGGGCCAGTTCGCGGGGATCGCTCCACAGGTGAAAGCCCAACCGGTTCATCACATACGCGAAACCCACACCGGTGTCGGGGTCGGCAAAACCGAACGAACCGCCGTATCCGGGTGTGCCGAACGCCTTGTCCGAAGACCCGAACGCGAAGTGCGAAACCGGCTTACAGTAGCCCAACGAGAAAGCCGAATCGACGTGCAGCACCTTGTCGCGTGTTCCGCCGGTGGGTATGACTGCCGAGTGAGTCAGCGCGTCCCGAGCATCTGACGTCAGGCCGAGTTCGTGCCCACCGGTCGCGGCGGAACCATAAGCCTTGGCGACCGAGCGAGCGGGGCCGATCCCATTGGCCGCGGGCATCTCGACGGTCCGCACCTCATCACGGTTGAAGTCGTTCATCACGTCGACGTCGTTGGGTATGTTGACGGATTTGCTGGCCAAGCTGACCGGATTAAGCAACGACAGTGCGAACCTCGCCGGCATGGTGTTGAGGTGCAACAGCGCCTCGGCGCGCGGCCAGCCGTGTAAGTATGCGACCCGGTCGCGGTCTACCGACGCCGGCAGTCCGATGTGCAGGTCCAGTTTTAGCGGAGCAGCGACCTCGTCGGCGAAGAACCGGCCCAGTGTGCGGCCAGCGGGGTCGGCATGACGGATGAGTTCGGACTCGTACCAGCCCAGGGTGAGGGTGTGGTAGCCGTGCCGGGTCCCGGCCGGCCAGGCCGGGGCCTGCGCCGCCAGCACCGCCGACAGCTTGTCCGGGTCGGACAGGTCGGCCAACCGCAACGGTGCATCCAGCGCGGGCAACCCGGCTTGGTGGGAGAGCAACTGCCGCACGGTTACTTCCGACTTGCCCGCCTGCGCGAACTCCGGCCAATAGTCGGCGACCTTGGCGTCGTAAGTGATGAGTCCGCGCGAGGCAGCGACAGCGACAGCAAGCGACGCAACGCCTTTGGTTGTCGAGTACATGTTGACGACGGTGTCGTGCCGCCAGGGTGCTTTGCTGATCCCGTTGCGGTAGCCGCCCCACAAGTCGACCACCTTGGCGCCGTTGCGATAAACAGCGACGGCGGCGCCCACTTCGCGACCGGCAGCGAAGTTGGCGCGAAACGCATCGGCGACCTTGCCATAACCCTCGTCGACGTCCCCGCCGATGAGATCCGGCGACACCGTGACTTTGAGAACCATTGAGTCGTTATACCGCGTGCGCCCGGTGAGGACCGCCGTTTCGACGGCTACAACTTCTTCGGTGTGCACCCCGAGATTCCGATCGAGTGGTTCGACAAGCACGTCAACTGATGGTCAACCCAGCTGCGGAATCACTTCTGCAGCAAGGCGTTCCATCTGCTCGCGGTCCTGCGCTACGTCGCCTCCGACCGGGTTGAGCAAGATCGTCTCGGCTCCCGCGTCGATGACGTCGCGCAGACCGACGGCGACGTCATCGACGGTGCCGGACACCGGTACGGCGTCGATGCCGGGCATCGAGCCGTAGATGCGATGTAGCCCGGCGAGCACGCGCTCGCGCGCCTTGGCCGGATCGTCGTCGATCATCAGGTAGACGCGTTTTCCGATGGGGAACCGCCCGGGATCCTTGCCCTGCTCGGCCAGCTCGTGGCGCAACGTCTTCACCGCCTCGGCGAACTTGGCCGTGCTCGACGAACCCGCGCCCAAAAACGCGTCGCCGTGTCGCACCGCACGGGCCAGCGCCTTGGGGGCCTGACCGCCGAACCAGATCGGCGGATGCGGCCGCTGAACGGGTTTGGGCTGGATAGGCAGGTCGTCGACCTGGCGGAACCGGCCCGCAAACGTCACCCGCGGCTCGTCGGACCACGCCGCCTTCATCAGCTCCAGGCCCTCGGTGAAGCTGCTGATGTAGCTGGCTTTCTCCACCCCGAATGCGGGAAATTGCCGGAAGCCGCCACCAGGCGCCACACCGACGTCCAGCCTGCCGTGGCTGAGCCGGTCGACGGCAGTTATGGCCGAGGCCAGCTGCAGCGGGTCGTGCAACGACGAGACCAGCACGGCCACGCCCAGCCGCAGCCGTTCGGTGCAGGCGGCGGCGTAGGCCAGCAGCTCCAGCGGCGCTAACAACGGCGCTTCGCCGATGATCTGCTCGAGCACCCAACCGCCCTCGAACCCGAGTTCCTCGGCCCGAGCCAGGTAGTCGCGCACGCCGGTCGCGTCGAAACCGGCGGGGTCGAGCTGATGGATCGAGATGGAAAACCGCACCCCACCACCGTACGGTCCGGGCCGTGCGGCCGCGGCGCCGCCGCCGCTCGTCGGTAGGCTCGACACATGTTCTCTTTCCTGCCCGACCCGCCGGGTATCGACGACGTGCGCGCGTTCGCCCGCCGAGTCGATACCGCCCGCCACCACGGTGTCCCCAGCGGCTGTGTGCTCGAACTCAACCTGCGTGTTGCGCCGCCGGAAGCCGGCGGGATGGATCCGCTGGCGATCATCACCGGCGGCGGCCGGCCGCTGGTGCTGCGTGAAGCCGTGTCCGCGCTGCACCGGGCCGCCGAGGATTCCCGGGTCGCGGGCCTGATCGCCCGCGTGGAGCTTCCTGCCTCCGCGGCGGGCCCGGTTCAGGAGCTGCGGGAAGCCATCGCGGCGTTCACCGCGGTCAAGCCGTCGCTGGCGTGGGCCGAGACGTATCCGGGAACACTGTCCTACTACCTGGCGTCGGCGTTCGGCGAGGTGTGGATGCAGCCGTCGGGAACTGTCGGGCTGATCGGCTTCGCCACCAATGCCTTGTTCCTGCGTGATGCATTGGACAAGGCCGGTATCGAAGCCCAGTTCGTTGCGCGCGGCGAATACAAGTCGGCGGCAAACCTTTTCACGCAGGATCGCTACACCGACGCGCATCGGGAAGCGGACACCCGGCTGCTGGAGAGCCTGCGTGCCCAGGTGTGGCAGGCGATCGCCGAGTCGCGCAATGTCGGCCGTGACTCGCTCGACGAGTTGGCCGATCGAGCGCCGCTGCTGCGCGACGTAGCCCTGAAGTCGGGGCTGATCGATCGCGTGGGCTTCCGCGACGAGGCATATGCGCGGATAGCAGAACTAGTTGGCGCCGAGGGCCTTTCACCGGAATCCGGTGACGCCGACGCTGACGACGCTCCGCCGCGACTGTATGTGAGCCGGTATGCCCGGGCGACCGGCCCGGGCGGATCGCCGCGGCCGTCGATACCCGGACGCGGACCCAAGTCGACGATCGCCGTCGTCACCGTTGCCGGTCCGATCGTCAGCGGCCGTGGCGGTTCGCGGTTGCCGTTCGGCTCGTCCAACGCCGGTAGCGACACCATTGCGGCGGGACTGCGGGAGGCCGCCTCCGACGATTCGGTGTCCGCGATCGTGCTGCGGGTCGACTCGCCGGGCGGCTCGGTCACTGCGTCGGAAACCATCTGGCGGGAGGTGAAGAAGGCCCGCGAGCGCGGCAAGCCGGTGGTGGCGTCGATGGGTGCGGTCGCCGCCTCCGGCGGCTACTACGTCTCGATGGACGCCGACGCGATAGTGGCCAACCCCGGCACGATCACGGGTTCGATCGGCGTGCTGACGGGCAAGCTGGTTGCCCGGGATTTGAAGGACCGCTTGGGTGTCGGATCAGATGCGGTGCGTACCAACGCCAATGCCGACGCGTGGTCGATCAACGCGCCGTTCACGCCCGAGCAGCATGCCCAGGTTGAGGCCGAGGCTGACCTGTTCTACACCGACTTCGTGCAGCGGGTCGCCGAGGGTCGCAACCTGAGTGTCGAGGCGGTCGAGGCAGTGGCCCGGGGCCGGATCTGGACCGGCGCGGATGCCCTCGAGCATGGCCTGGTCGATGAACTCGGCGGTTTGCGAACCGCGATGCGCCGGGCCAAGGTGTTGGCCGGCTTGGACGAAGACGACAAGGTCCGCATCGTCGGCTATCCGGGTTCGTCGCTGTGGGAGTTCCTGCGGCCGCGACCTTCCTCGCAGCCGGCGGCGGCGTCGTTGTCGGATGCATTGGGCGCGTTGATCACCCAGTCGGTGGTCGGGATCATCGAGCAGGCCGAGCGGTCGTTGACCGGTGCCAGCGTGCTGTGGTTGGGGGAGTCTCGCTTTTAGCTTCTGAGGGTCCCGCTGACGTAGATGATTTCACCCAGCGGATCGTCATCCTCAGGAGCAGGAAGCTCAAATCCATTGCGGTTGAACAATTCAGCACGAGGAGTCGCGACAATGTCCCATGTCTTGGCGCGTAGGTAGTCGATGACGTGGCTGCGCTCGCCGGCGTACACCAGTGACGGCATATCGATGTCGACACCTTGCTCGCGAAACTGCGTGGACATGCTCGCGAACACGGTCGGCGTCCAAATCCTTGAGACCTGGCACATATTCGGTGGCGATGGCGCTGCCCGGTGCGCTCAGAGCGGTGATGTTGTCGAATAGTCGGTCCTGGGCTTCGGACGGCAGGTAGATCAGCAGACCTTCGGCCAGCCACGCCGTCGGTGCTGCTGCGTCCAAGCCGGCAGCCCGCAGCGCGGCCGGCCAGTCGGCCCGTAAGTCGATGGGGATAGTGCGTCGCGTCGCGGTAGGCTGGGCGCCGAAATCGGCGAGCGTCGTTGTCTTGAACTCGATCACCTGCGGCTGATCGATTTCGTAGACCACGGTGTCGGCCGGCCAATGCAATCGGTAAGCCCGGGAGTCCAGGCCGGACGCCAGGATCACCACTTGACGCACACCCGCGTCCACGGCCGCCAGTAGGTAATCGTCAAAGTACTGGGTGCGCACCGCGACTCCGTCGATGATTGCCTGCATTCGGGCCGGTGATGCGTTCTCGACGGTCGAGAAGTCGAGTGCGCCGTCGATCATCTTCACGAAGAAGTCCAGCCCGACGGCGCGGACCAGCGGATCGGCGAACGGATCGTTGATCAGTGGGTGCTCGGTCTTGCTCGCCAGCGCGCGACCGGCGGCGATCATCGTCGCGGTAGCGCCCACACTGGAGGCCAGATCCCAGCTGTCGTCATCGGTGCGCGCCATGCCGGCCCTATTTCAGGGTCGCGGCGACGTAGCTCATTTTCCGGAACATCGCCATCGACTCGTCGTCCGGGAAGGTAAATCCATTGCGCTGGTACAGCTCCGGGGCAGGATGGGCGGCCACCTGCCAGCCATGGCCGGTGAGGTAGTCAGCCACGACACTGCGCTCGCCCTGATAGAACAGATCGGCCGCGTTGAGGTCGAAACCGGCGCGGCGCCACCGCTCGCTGATGCGCTGCACGCTTTCCTCGGAGAAGGCGTCTGGATCGGAGATGTGCTCGGTGGCCAGCTGACTGCCCGGCGCGCTGAGCGCGGTGATGTTGTCGAACAATCGGTCCTGGGCCTCGGACGGCAAGTAGGGCAACAACCCCTCGGCGCTCCACGCGGTCGGCTGGTCGACGTCGAAACCGTCGGCTCGCAAAGCCGCCGGCCAGTCGTCGCGTAGATCGATGGCGATCGTGCGGAGTTCCGCGGTCGGTGTGGCGCCGAGGTCAGCCAGCGTACTTGTTTTGAATTCGATCACCCGGGGCTGGTCGATCTCGTAGACGACCGTCCCGGCCGGCCACGCCAGCCGGTAGGCCCGAGTGTCCAAACCTGACGCCAGGATCACCGCCTGTCGCATGCCCGCCGCGGTGGCGCTGGTGAAGTAGTCGTCGAAAAATCTTGTGCGCACGGCCATTTGTTCGGTGCGCGTCTTGCGATTCAGCATCGGGTCATCCTCGAGGCTGGTCTCCCCGTCGAGGATACGGACGAATGGCGCAAGGCCCACCGCACGCACCAGCGGGTCAGCGAAAGGATCGTCGAGCAGCGGCTCGGGCCCCTGCGAGGCCAATGCGCGCGACGTCGCCACCATGGTCGCGGTCGCCCCCACGCTGGAGGCCAGATCCCAGCTGTCATCGTGGGTACGTGGCATCGATTAACTCCTATTTCGTGTCGGTCAGCGTGCCGCTGACGTAGAGACGGTCGGCGAACGGCAAGTCGTCCTCGACAATGGGCGCAAGATCGTTGGCGGCGAACAATTCCCGGATGGTGCTGCCGGTCATCTGCCACCCGTGGTCGGACAGGTAGACCGCTGCCTCGTTGCGGTCGCCGAAGTAGACGAGCTCGGTCATGTCGAGATCGAGTCCATGCTTACGCCAGCGCTCCGATACGGTCCGCATGCGTTCTTTGATCCGCTCCTCGTGTCCGGGTTCACGGGTGGGCCCGCTCTCGGTTGCGATCCGGCTACCCGGCGCGCTGAGCGCGGTGATGGTGTCGAGCAAGCGGTCCTGCGCTTCGGGTGGCAGGTAACCGAGCAAGCCTTCGGCGCTCCATGCGCTGGGCTGATCGGGGTCGAAACCTGCTGCCTGCAGCGCAGCCGGCCAGTCGTCGCGCAGATCGATGGCGACCGCGCGCCGGTAGGCGGTGGGCTGGGCGCCCAGCTCGGCCAGCGCGCGGGACTTGAATTCGATGACTTCCGGCTGGTCGATTTCGTACACCGTGGTGCCGTCAGGCCAGGGCAGCCGGTAAGCGCGCGCGTCCAGTCCGGACGCCAGGATCACCGCCTGCCTGATCCCCGCGTTGGTCGCGTCGATGAAGAACTCGTCGAAGAATTTGGTGCGGACCGCCATGTTGTCGGTCATCCGCTGCACGCCCGCCGGAGAGCCGTCGCTGTCGTCCTCGAGGTCGGCGGGGGTCAGCTCGCCGGTGGCCAGCCGGGTGAACAGGTCCAGGCCCACCGCCCGAACCAGCGGCTCGGCATACGGGTCGTTGATCAGTGGGCGGTCGGCCTTGCTCGCCATGGCGCGGGCTGCCGCGACCATCGTGGCTGTCGCGCCGACGCTCGATGCCAGGTCCCAAGTGTCGTCATCGGTGCGTGCCATCGCTACCCCTCTGCGTGAAACCGGGTGATTACTTAGCCAATATAACGAGCGTACCATGCCGCCGAATGGTCATTTGGACAGGCATATTGCCCAAACCCGTGTCATGGGCGGCCATTCGCGCAACGCTGTGGCCATGGCGTACGCGGCGGCCGGACAGCGGGTGCTGATCACCGGGGCGTCGTCGGGCATCGGAGCCGCGCTGGCGCGGCGGCTGGCCGGCCACGGCGCAGTGGTGGGGCTGATCGCCCGACGGCCGGACCGTCTGGCGCAGGTGCTGGCTGACTGCCGCCAGACCTCAGCGGCTTCGACGATGTGGGTGGCGGATCTGGCTGACACCGCCGCGGTCGCCGCGCTGGGGTTGCGCGCCTGGGACGACCTGGGCGGCATCGACGTGCTGGTCAACAACGCCGCAACGCCGAAACGGCGAGCGGTCGACGCGCTGGATCCGGCCGACGTCGAGGCCGTCATGCGGGTCAACTTCTTCGCCCCGATGCGGCTGACTCTGGCGATCCTGCCCCGGATGCTGGCGCGCCGACACGGCGTCATCGTCAACGTGTCCAGCGTCGGTGGCCGACTCGGTATCATTCACGAAACGGCATACTGTGCAAGCAAATTCGCGCTGTGCGGGTGGAGCGAGTCAATGGCCATCGACCTGCATGGCACCGGTGTTTCGGTCAAGCTGATCGAACCGGGGCCCGTCGACACCGAGATCTGGGATCAGCCCGGTAGCGAGGAACCGCTCTATCAGGGACCGAGGGTGCCGGCCGACGAGGTGGCCGACGGCGTCATCGCGGCTCTGGGCAGCGACCGTTTCGAGCACTATCTCCCGGACATGAAAGCGGTCATCGACGCCAAAAACGCCGACATCGACGCCTACATCGCCGGCGCGGCCGCCCTGCTTTCCGACGAGGCGCGCTGATGCGTGCGCTGGTTTTCGGGGTGCCGCCAGAGCCGTTCGAGATTCCCGACGGCGCCAACCTGCTGGCCAAGAACCTCGCGTCCAGCCCGGTCGCGCTGCAGCAGGTGGCGGATCCCCAACTGCTGCATGACGATTGGGTGATCACCCGACCCCGGCTGACCGGTATCTGCGGCTCGGACTCCAAACAGATATTGCTGGACTTCGGCGAGGGTGACGCCGACAACGCGATGGCGGCTTTCTGCTCGTTTCCTCAAGTCATGGGACACGAGGTGGTCGCCGACGTGGTCCAGTTGGGACCCAAGGCCCACGGCTTGGAGGTGGGCCAGCGCGTTGTGCTCAACCCATGGCTGTCCTGTGGGCCGCGGGGCATCGAACCGCCCTGCCCAGCCTGCGACAGCGGCGATTACAGCCTGTGTTGGAGCTTCTGCGACGGCGATATCAAACCCGGAATCCACACGGGTGTGTCAGCCGACGTGACCGGCGGCTACGCCGAGTTGATGCCGGCCCACGACAGCATGCTGTTCGCGGTGCCCGATTCGGTGCCCGACGAGCTGGCGGTGTTCGCCGACCCCTTTTCGGTGTCGCTGCATGCCATTACCCGCCACCCGCCGCCGCGCTCGGGCCGGGTTCTGGTCTACGGCGCCGGCTCGTTGGGGTTGTGCGCGGTGGCGATCCTGCGGGCGCTCTATCCGGACGTGGCGGTCGCGGTGGTGGCCCGGTTCGATGCGCAGGCCGAGCTGGCTCGCCGGTTCGGCGCGGCCATCGTGCTGGCGCACGAGCCCCGGCTGGCCGTCATCGAGGAGCTGGTGAGCTGGGGCGGCGGCCGGCTGTGGCAACCACTGCAAGGGCTGCCGATGGCGTACCCGGGTGCTGTCGACGTCGTCTACGACACCGTCGGAAAACCGGAGACGTTCGAAGTCGGAGTGCGGGTCCTGGCCGCCCGGGGGACGCTGGTGAAGGCCGGCGTGCACGCGCCCGGCCGGTGGGAGTGGAGTCCGTTGTATTTCAAAGAAATCGCCCTCGTCGGCAGCAACGCGTTCGGTGTCGAGGAGGTCGACGGGCACCGCCAGCACGCGATCGCGCACTACCTCGACCTCGTTGTCGGCGGCCGAATTGATCTGCGCCCCATGCTGACTCACACTTTTCGGCTGCCGCAGTGGCGCGACGCCTTCCTGGCCATCGCCAACCAGCGCGACAGCGGTGCCGTCAAGGTTGCGTTCGACCAGCGCTAGTCGGCACGTTGCGCACTCCGCGCATTGCGATACCGATAGCGCGTTCGACTGCGACGCGCAGCTGTTGCGTGTTATCGCCTTCTTGCAGGCAAACGAGTGCGGCGGCAATCGCCGCGCCCATGACTGAGCCGATGACGGCGGCTGCGGCCGGCAGGTCGAGCGCGTCGGAGTAGGCGCGGTGCAGCGCCCGGGCCAGCTGCGTTTCGGCCAGAAAGTAGCGGTGCAGGGTGGCCGCCTGGACGGCGGGCACCGACATGATCATCGGGAGCCGCACCGCCGCCAGGCCACCGTCGACTTCCTCGGTGAGGGCGTCGGCCAGCATGTGCTGCATCGCCGCCCCGAGGACGTCGGCCATCTGATCATCGGGTCCGCGCCGCTCGACGAGGGCCACCGCGGCGTCGATCCGGCGGGACAGGTAAGGGAAAAGGACCTCGTCCTTGCTCGCGAAGTAGTTGAAGAATGTTTTGGTGGAAACTCCTGCGGCGGACGTGATTTCGGCGACGGTGGTCTGCTCGTAGCCCTTCCGCTCGAACAGCTGCATAGCCGAGCTGACCAGCTGCTGCCTGGTCCGTTGGCGCTTGCGTTCTCGCAGACTCATCTCGTCAGCCGTTGCCACCCCTTCCCGAAAATTATATCTGATGTAATATTACATCGAATGTAATTGAGTCAAAGATGGCTCGCCGAGAGGATCGAGCATGCAGCGGCGGTTTGAGAACGCGGTGGCGATTGTCACCGGCGGCGGGATGGGTCTGGGCGAGGCGCTGTGTGAGGAGCTCGGCCGTCGAGGCTCGACGGTCGTGGTCGCCGATATCGACGGCGATGCCGCGCGTCAGGTAGTGGGACACCTGGAGCAAAGCGGTGCATCGGCACTTGCCGTGCGGGTCGATGTTGCCAACGAAGCCGAGGTGGCGCAGCTGATCGAGAGCACAGTGGCCGAATATGGACGCGTCGACTACATGATCAACAACGCCGGCATCGCGATCGGCGGGGATTCCCGCGACCTATCGATGGACCAGTGGCGTCGCGTGCTCGATGTTGACTTACTGGGCGTCGTGTACGGCACGGTGCACGCCTATCGGGTGATGGCGCGCCAGGGCCACGGGCACATCGTCAACATTTCCTCGCTGAGCGGGCTGATTCCCCAGCCAGGCAATGCCGCGTACTGCACGAGCAAGCATGGGATCGTGGGGCTTTCGCTTTCGCTGCGGGCTGAGGGAGTCGACCTTGGCGTGAAGGTAAGTGCGGCATGTCCCGGTGACATGAAAACGAAGATCTACGACAACATGGTCGTGGTCAATATGCCGCGCGAGCAGGTGGTTACGTTGAGTCGGCGCACCCACTATCTGATGCCCCAGATGAGCGCCGAGGCCGCGGCCCGCGCGATCCTGCGCGGCGTGAGCCGCAATCGGCCGCTTATCGTGTTTCCCACCGCGGTCCAGATCATCTGGCACTTGTATCGCTGGTTCCCGAGCCTGCTTTATCCGATTAACATCCATCGCATGAGGCTGTTCCGCAGCCTTCGAGCCGCTGAACCCGAAATGCAATAGCTGTCAGAGGGATTCGAAATCCAACCAGTGGTCGATTTCGAATTGATCTGCGACGGCGCGGATCGTTGCGCCGCCGCGACCCGGATAGTGCGCGGGTATCACGGCGGCATTTGCCTGGACGGCCTCGGTGAATATCCGGCGGCGGGTAGCCGCAGCCGCGGTGGCATTCACGTCAAAGGCGCACGGGTCGGCGGGTCGACGCAGTTGCAGCGGGCTGTGGGTGAGATCGCCGACGAAGACCGCCGGCTGACCCGCATCCAGCCACAGCACCGAGGAGCCCGGTGTGTGCCCGGGCGCGGGCCGCAGCCGCAGCGACGGACTGATCTGATAGTCATCCGACCATTGGATGAGCTGTCCCGCCTCATCGATGGGTAAACGCTGTCCGCGAACACCAGCTGGTTGCCACGCTGGGCGACCGCTTCCTCTGCGGTGCGCGGCGATTGCGTTGCCGCGGGCCCGTCGGGTGCGAAGTGGTGGTAGTCGGCGGCGGGCACCACATATCGGGCGTTGGGAAACGTCGGCACCCAGGTGTCGTTGTCTCGCATGGTGTTCCATCCGACGTGGTCGGAGTGGATGTGGGTGTTGACCACGACGTCCACCGCGTTGCGGTCGATGCCCGCCGACTCACACGCAGCCAGGAACCCGGTGTTCAGGTGATCCAGGGGTGGCATATGCGGGCGTTGGCGGTCATTGCCGACACCGGTGTCGACGACGACCGTCATCCCGTCGACCTCGATTACCCAGCTTTGGATCGCGATGTGCCATTGATCGGTGTCGGGGTCGAAGAAGTGCGGGCACCAGCAAGTCGCTGTTGTCCTGCCAACCCGACGGTGGCGTTCGGGGGAAAAGGCTGGTCTTCAAGTCGAACTGCAGTTCCAGCACCCGCGCCACAAGCGCGTGACTAAACTGGACACGGCCCATCGCTACATCGGATTCGCGCGCAAGTAGCTGTAAACGCCGGCGAAGTTGCGATTCACGTCCTCGGGAATGGGTACTGGGCCACCGAGGGCCCGTGCGCCCCAAACGATTTGGGCGGTGCGCTCAACCAGTGCGGTGATATGCAGTGCCTTGTCGGGACGGGGCCCGACGGCGACCAAGCCATGATTGGCGATCAGGGCAGCGCCACGGCCTTGAAGCGCCTTGACCGCGTTGGCCCCGACGTCGGGTGTGCCGGATGCGGCGTAGTCGGTGCAGCGGACGTCGCCACCGCAGTAGACGGCGAATTCGTCGATGCAGGCCGGAATCGGTTCATGCGCGATGGCGAACATCGTCGCCCACACGGGATGACTGTGGATAACGCTGCCGATGTCGTCGAACGCCTGGTAGCACGCCAGGTGCAGCTGCATCTCCGACGACGGGTGCCGCCCGTCCTTGGCGTGCAGCACAGCGCCGTCGGGATCGACCACCACCAAGTCGTCGAGCGCCATGTCGGAGTAGTCGACCGACGAGGGGGTGATGACGAGGTTGCCGTCCTGCCGGCGGGCCGAGATGTTGCCCGCGGTGCCCTCGACCAGCCCGCGGCGCAGCATGTCCTTGGCCGCTGCCAGCACCGCGGCTTCGGTGTTGGCGACCGATCTCACGAAAGTCACGGTCCTAGCACCTCCGGGTTGACGATGTGGGCAGGCGTATTGCCGGACAGCAGCGCCTCGAGGTCGTCGGCCACCATCTGCGCCTGCCGCGCCTCAGTGTTCCACGTTGCTCCGCCGATGTGCGGCGTGAGCACCACATTGGCCATCACTGTCAACGGGTGATCGGTCGGCAACCATTCGCCGACGAAATGGTCCAGGCCCGCGGCGGCCACCTTGCCGCTGCGCAGCGCGTCGACGAGCGCGTCGGTGTCGTGCAGTTGAGCCCGGGCGCTGTTGAGGAAGACGACACCGTCGCGCATGGCCGCGAACTGCTCGGCGCCGATCAGCCCCTCGGTATCGGCGGTGACCGGCGCGTGCATCGACACGATGTCCGCCTCGGCGAGCAAGTCCTCCAGGCTGTGCCGGGCTTCGTCGTTGTACGGGTCATGGGCGATGACCCGTATGCCGAGGCCGGCCATGCGCCACTTGACCGCTCGCCCAACGGCGCCGAGGCCGATCAGCCCGGCTGTTCGGCCGGCCACCTCCCACGCGCGGAAGCGCTGATACGGAATGCTGCCGTCGCGGAACACCTCTCCGGCCCGCACGTCGGCGTCGGCGCCAAGCACGTGGCGGGTGGCGGCGAAAAGCAGCGCCAGAGTCATCTCGGCGACCGCGTCGGCGTTGCGCCCCGGAGTATTCAGCACCGGAATCCCGGCCGCGGTCGCACCCGCGACGTCGACGTTGTTGGGATCTCCGCGGGTGGACGCGATGGCCCGCAAGCCCAACTCGAATACCGGCCCGCCGACCGAATCACTCTCCACCACAACGATATCGGCGGCCTCCGACGAGATCCTGTCGGCCAGCTGCTCGGCGGAGTAGATCCGCAGCGGGGTCTGGTCGATCCACGGGTCGTAGACGACATCGGCCATCCGCCGCAACTTTTCGAACCCCTCACCACGCAACGGGGCCGTCACCAAAGCACGCACTGTGCACCCTCCCATTCAGGCCTCACGATTACTGGTCGCGTGATCATGTTCCAAGTCTGCGCTACTCCCGTTTGAAGCAGGGTGAGTCGGGGGTTGGAGCTCGTGACGGGCAGACCTGAACCACACCGTCGGCATTACGGCCTAGAGTCGACGCGCAGACGATCAAAGGAGAGGAGCGAGGAGGCCCGTTCATGACGTCGCGAGACATGGCGAAGTACGCCGCGATGCGCCCCTACTTCGAGGTTGTGGCCGAGGGCCTGAAGGGCTTGGTCGACGGCGACGATTTCTTCGATATCCACGCCGAGGATGTGGTGGTCGAGTACATCATCACGGTCCCGGATTACCCGCGCAGAATCGTCGGGCGCGACGCGCTGGCTGAGTTGTATTCCGATTATGGGGATTCGATCATTCAGACCGGCAGCAGCGACGTGCACTCGTATTACGACGCCGCCAAATCCGTTGTGGTCCTGGAGTACACCATGCACGGCACGGTGGTGCGTACCGGTGCGCCGTACGTCAACCGATTCATCTCGGTGATCACGGTCAAGGACCGCAAGATCGTGCACTGGCGCGACTACCTGGACCCCTTGGCGGTGTTCGCCGCATTCGGCAACACGCCGGCGCCCGGCTGAGCTGATCCATCGACAACGCCGTACACAAACATCGGAACGCGTTCGACGAGAGGCGTACGGTGACGCCCGTGTCACGCAAAGAGGTCACAATCGGCATCGACATCGGCACCACCGCCGTCAAAGCGGTGGCCGCAGACGAGATCGGGTCGGGTGGTCTCGCGGGCACGGATTCCGCACCAGTTGCGGGTGCCGACGCCGGACCAGTTGGAACACGACGCCGACGAAGCCTGGCGGGAGGGTCCGTTGGCGGCGCTGAATCAACTGGCGCGGCCGGATGCGCTGGCGGTCGCCGTTTCCGCGATGGTCCCGTCGCTGACCGCCGTCGACTCCGGCGGCCGTCCGATCACGCCGGGGCTGCTGTACGGGGACAGTCGTGGGCGGGCCCCCGGCCCGCAGAGCACTGCCGCTCTCGACGGCCCATTCCCGCTGGGTGAGGCTGCCGAATTCTTACGCTGGACGGCCGCACAAGCGCCCGAAGCGGCCGGGTACTGGCCGGCTCCTGCGGTGGCCAATTACGCGTTGGCGGGCGAGGCGATCGTCGACTATCCCACCGCCTACACCGCCTCACCGTTGTTCGACGGCAACGGCTGGAACGCCGAAGCCTGCGCGGACCGTGGCGCGAGGGTCGAGCAGATGCCACGCGTCGACGCTCCGGGCGCCGCCGTCGGGCGGGTGCGCGAAACCGACACCGCGCTGGCTGTCGGGGCCATCGACGCGCTATGCGAGCAGATGGTGGCCGGCGTCGACGACGATGGCGACGTGCTGGTGCTGTGCGGCACCACCTTGATCGTGTGGGTGACCATCCCCGAGGCGCGGCAGGTGCCGGGCCTGTGGACCATTCCGACGATGACCGGGAAGAGCCAGATCGGCGGAGCGAGTAATGCCGGCGGGCTGTTTCTCGGCTGGGTCGATCGCGTCCTGGGGCCGGGCGACTGCGCGACGGCGAATCCGCGGCGGGTGCCGGTGTGGTTGCCCTACCTACGCGGCGAGCGCACACCGTTCCACGACCCTGACCGTCGCGGAATGCTCGACGGGCTCGATCTCAGCCATGATGCGGCAGCGCTGCGGCGGGCCGCGTACGAGGCGTCGGGCTTCGTCGTCCGCCAGCTCATCGAGCTGAGCCGGGCAGCCGTCACGCGGATCGTGGCCGCCGGTGGCGGTACCCGGGTCCGGCCCTGGATGCAGGCCATCGCCGATGCCACCGGTCGGCCGGTGCAGGTTTCCGGGGTGGCCGAGGGCGCGGCCCTGGGTGCGGCTTTCCTGGGCCGGATGGCGGTGGGTCTTGAGTCGACGATCACCGACGCCGCCCGGTGGGCCTCCGCCGACTGTGTTGTCGAGCCGGATCCGGCCTGGGTTGACCCGGTCGGGGAGCGCTACCGCCGGTTTCTGGAACTGGCGTCGTTACGGTAGCTCCGCGGAGACGTACCTGATGTCCCCGAACGCGACCATCGAGGGAGCGTCTGGGAACTCAAAACCGTTGGCCGCGTAGAGTTCTGGGGTCGTGTGCACGGTCGCCTGCCAGCCGCGACCAGTCAGGTACTCCGCGGCGTCGTTACGCTCGCCGTCGTACACCAGCTCGGCCCAGTTCATGTTCAGTCCGAGGCGGCGCCAGCGTTCGCTGATCTCTTTGCCCCGTGTGGCGATGCGGTCACGCATGTCCGGCACGTAGCCGGTGCCTATTCTGCTGCCGGCCGAACTGAGCGCGGTGATGTTGTCGAACAGCCGGTCCTGCGCGTCCGGCGGCAGGTAGCCCAACAGTCCCTCGGCGATCCACGCCGTTGGCCGTTCGGAATCAAATCCGTTGTCCCGCAAAGTACCCGGCCAGTCGTCGCGCAGATCGACGGCCACTGCCTTGCGGTCGGCGGACGGAGCGGCGCCCAGATCAGCCAGTGTGCGGGTTTTGAATTCGATGACCCGCGGCTGGTCGACCTCGTACACCACAGTTCCCGACGGCCATTGCAGCCGGTAGGCGCGGGTGTCGAGTCCGGCGGCCAGAATGACGGCCTGGCGCACACCCGCGGCGGCGGCGTCGGCGAAGAAGTCGTCGAAGAACCGGGTCCGCACCGCCATTCCCTCGGCCAGCCGTTGCGGGGTGAAAGCCGGATCGTCGTCGGTGAGCTCGATTTCGCCGTTCATCATCTTGATGAAGGCGTCGACGCCGACCGCGTTGACCAGTGGCTCGGCGAAGGGATCGTCGATCAGGGGATTCGGGCCCTTGGAAGCCATCGCGCGTCGCGCGGCCACCGCGGTGGCGGTGGCACCCACGCTGGACGCCAAATCCCAGCTGTCGCCGTCATGTCGCCCGGTGTCGCTTGCGGTCATGTCAGCCCTCCTAGCTGCGGGTTGCGGTTAAGGAGACGATGTCGCGGAACGCGGCCAGTGCCTCGTCGCCGGGGAAGACGCGACCGTACTCGCCGAAGAGGTCCCGTCGATTTCGGGCGTTCACCTGCCAACCGCGGTCGCCGAGGTAGTCCGCAACGTTGTTGCGCTCACCCTCGTAGAACAACCCCGACAGATCGACGTCGCAGCCGAGACTGGCCCACCGATCGTTCATCAGCCGGCTGCGCTCGGCCATCGTCGAACCGGTATCAGGGTGGTATTCGGTGGCCAGTCGGCTGCCGGGGGCGCTGAGCGCGGTGATGTGGTCGAAGAGACGATCCTGAGCTTCGGGCGGCAGGTACATCAACAGCCCCTCTGCGCTCCAGGCTGACGGCTTGGTGTCGTCAAAACCGCTGTCGCGCAACGCGGCCGGCCAGTCGTCGCGCAAGTCGATGCTGACCGTGCGGCGCTGCGTCGTCGGTTCGGCGCCAAGCCGCGCCATGGTTTGGGTTTTGAACGCGACAACCTGGGGTTGATCGACTTCGTAGACGACGCTGGCGGCCGGCCACTCCAGCCGGTAGGCCCTGGCGTCCAGACCAGCTGCCAGGATGACGGCCTGACCGATCCCCGCCGCGGCCGCGTTGATGAAGAACTCGTCGAAAAACCGGGTGCGTACCGCTAGCGAGTCGGTTTCGGTCTGCAGTTCCATGGTGCCGTTCTCGCCGGTGTCGCTGGGGTCGATCTCCCCGTCGACGACACGGGTGAAGAAATCGATGCCCACCGCCCGTACCAGCGGGGCGGCGAACGGGTCGTCGATGATCGGGTTGGTGTCCTCGGTGGCCAACGCCCGAGCCGCCGCGACCATCGTCGCCGTGGCGCCCACGCTGGAGGCCAGATCCCAACTGTCGGTATCGCTGCGCGCCATGCTCACCCTTCCTTCAGTGCGGAGCTCAGATAGACCACATCACCGAACGGGGCGTCATCGGGATCGATCGGCGGCAACCCGTGTTCGGCCAGTAAGTCCGTGCCGCTGCTGCCGACGGTTTCCCAGCCGCGCTCGCCGAGGTAGGTCGCGACGTCGGTCCGGCGGTCGAAATACACCAGTGCCGCCATGTCGAGTTCGAATCCGTGCTCGCGCCACCGATCGGATTGGCGTTGCATGCGCCGGCGCAATTCCGGTTCGTTCAGATCGTTGATGTCCAGCAGGCCCTCGGTCGCGAACCGGCTGCCGGGTGCGCTCAGCGTGGTGATCTGGTCGAGCAGCCGGTCTTGGGCCTCGGCCGGCAGGTAGCCCAACAACCCCTCGGCGATCCAGGCGGTGCGCAGCGCCGGGTCGAATCCGGCCTGAGTCAAGCTCAACGGCCAGTCGTCGCGCAGGTCGACCGCCACCGCCCGCCGATCCGCCGTCGGTTGGGCGCCCAGGCCGGCCAGCGTCGCGGTCTTGAATTCGATGACCTGCGGCTGGTCCACCTCGAAGACGGTGGTGCCGGCGGGCCAGCGCAGCCGGTACGCGCGCGAATCCAGGCCGGAGGCCAAGATGACGGCTTGTCGGACACCGGCCGAGGTGGCGTCGAGGAAGAAGTTGTCGAAGTATTCGGTGCGGATGGCCATCGCGTCGGCGAACCGCCGCAATCCTTTGTCCTCGTCGATGCCCAGTTCGCGCGGATCCAGCTCACCACCAGCCATCTTGGTGAAGAAGTCAACCCCGACCGCGCGTACCAGAGGCTCGGCGAATTGGTCGTTGATCAGCGGGTTCGGGCTTCCCGTCGCAACCGCCCGGGCGGCTGCCACCATGGTTGCCGTCACCCCGACGCCGGAAGCGAGATCCCAGGTGTCGCCCTCAAACCGCGCCCTAGTCATGTGCGCCCATGCCTGCCATTCAAAACCCTTCGACCGAAACTGCCGTTGACTTCATATTTAGCAAAGGTAAATAGCTTCTGAAACTCTACGCCTCGTTGCTGTGCGCAGCCCACCCCGTTTGCGAGAGAGCGCTGTGTGCGCTGTTAGTCTCGTAGACTGTCTGACGCGCGCCTGGACACGTCCTGGCCTGCAGGTGCTCGGCGCGCGACGCAGGACCATGCAAGACACTTCAAGGCTGGATATACCAGCCAGTTGACACGCCGCGACCAGAGCCCGGCTGCGCAGGAGGAAGAGTGCTTTCGGCTTTCATCTCATCGCTGCGAACAGTCGACCTGAGACGGAAGATCCTGGTCACGCTCGGCATCGTGGTGCTCTACCGCCTCGGGGCATCCATGCCTTCGCCGGGTGTGAACTACCCCAATGTGCAGAAGTGCATCGCGCAGGTCAGTGGCGGGGAATCGGCGCAGATTTACTCGCTGATCAACCTGTTCTCCGGCGGTGCGCTGCTGAAGCTGACCGTGTTCGCGGTCGGGGTGATGCCCTACATCACCGCGAGCATCATCGTGCAGCTGCTCACCGTGGTGATCCCGCGGTTCGAAGAGCTGCGAAAAGAAGGCCAGTCCGGTCAGGCCAAGATGACCCAGTACACGCGTTATCTGGCGATCGCGCTGGCCATCTTGCAAGCCACCAGCATCGTGGCGCTGGCCGCCAACGGCGGACTGCTGCAGGGCTGCAACCTGGACATCATCGCCAACCAGAGCATCTTCACCCTGGTTGTCATCGTGCTGGTGATGACCGCGGGCGCGGCGCTGGTGATGTGGATGGGCGAGTTGGTCACCGAGCGTGGCATCGGCAACGGCATGTCGCTGCTGATCTTCTCGGGTATCGCCGCCCGAATACCGGGCGAAGGCAAGAACATTCTCGACAGCCGTGGCGGGGTGGTGTTCGCCACGGTCTGTGTGGCGGCGCTGATCATCGTCGTCAGCGTGGTGTTCGTCGAGCAGGGTCAGCGCCGCATCCCGGTGCAGTACGCCAAGCGGATGGTCGGCCGCCGCATGTATGGCGGCACCTCGACGTATCTGCCGCTGAAGGTCAACCAGGCCGGCGTTATCCCGGTCATTTTCGCATCGTCGCTGATTTATATTCCGCATCTGATCACCCAGTTGATCCGCAGCGGCAGCGGCGGCCTGGGTAACAGTTGGTGGGACAAGTTCGTCAGCAACTACTTGTCGAACCCCGGCAGCCCGGTGTACATCGGCATCTATTTCTCGCTGATCATCTTCTTCACGTACTTCTACGTGTCGATCACGTTCAACCCTGATGAGCGCGCCGACGAGATGAAGAAGTTCGGTGGCTTCATCCCCGGCATTCGGCCGGGCAAGCCGACCGCCGATTATCTGCGTTACGTGCTGAGCAGGATCACGCTGCCGGGTTCGATCTACCTGGGTGTTATCGCGGTGCTACCCAATATGTTCCTCCAGATCGGCAGTACGGGGACGGTGCAAAACCTGCCGTTCGGTGGTACCGCGGTACTGATCGCGGTCGGTGTCGCGTTGGATACGGTGAAGCAGATCGAAAGTCAGCTCATGCAGCGCAATTACGAAGGGTTTCTCAAGTGAGACTTGTGTTGCTGGGGCCGCCCGGAGCAGGTAAGGGCACGCAGGCCGAAAAGCTGGCCGAAAAGCTGGAGATACCGCACCTGTCCACCGGTGAACTCTTCCGGCAGAACATCGGCAACGGCACCAAGCTGGGACTGGAAGCCAAGCGCTACCTGGACGCCGGCGATCTGGTTCCGGCTGAACTGACCAACGAACTCGTCGACGACCGGCTGAGCGATCCGGATACCGCCGGCGCGGGGTTCATTCTGGACGGCTACCCGCGCTCGGTGCAGCAAGCCCAAGCGCTGCACGACATGCTCGAACGCCGAGGGATCCAACTTGACACGGTCCTGGAGTTTCGCGTCCCCGAAGATGTGTTGTTCGAGCGTCTCAAGGCGCGTGGCCGCGCCGACGACACCGATGACGTGATCCTCAACCGGATGAACGTCTATCGCGACGAAACCGCGCCGCTGATCGAGTACTACAGCGACGAACTCAAAACCGTCGACGCGGTCGGCACCGTCGATGAGGTGTTCGCTCGCGCGCTGCGGGCGCTGGGGAAGTAGAGGTGATCGCCCTGGCGGGCCTGCGCAGTCGCAAGGTAGTTCCGCAGCGCAGCGCCGCCGAACTCGACGCGATGGCCGCTGCCGGGGCCGTGGTCGCCGCCGCGCTGCGGGCGGTGCGTGCGGCCGCCCTCCCCGGGGTGTCGACGCACAGCCTCGACGAGATCGCCGAATCGGTGATTCGCGACGCCGGTGCGACGCCGTCGTTCCTCGGCTACCACGGCTATCCGGCGTCCATCTGCTCGTCGGTCAATGACCGCGTCGTGCACGGCATCCCATCCGCCGGCGAGGAACTCGCCGCAGGCGACCTGGTCTCCATCGATTGCGGTGCGATCCTGGACGGCTGGCACGGTGACGCCGCGATCACTTTCGGCGTCGGCCCACTCATCCCCGCCGACGAGGTGCTCTCGCAGGCGACCAAGGAGTCGATGGAGGCCGGAATCGCCGCGATGGTGCCCGGCAACCGCCTGACCGACGTGTCGCACGCCATCGAAACCGGCACCCACGCGGCCGAAGCCCGCTACGGGCGGACGTTCGGCATCGTCGAGGGCTACGGCGGACACGGAATCGGCAGGCAGATGCACATGGATCCGTTTCTGCCCAACGAGGGAGCTCCCGGACGCGGCCCGCTGCTGGCCCCCGGATCGGTGCTGGCCATCGAACCGATGCTGACCTTGGGAACGCGTCGGACCGTGGTGCTCGACGACCAGTGGACGGTCACTACCGCCGATGGCTCGCGTGCCGCACACTGGGAGCACACCGTCGCTGCCACCGACGACGGGCCCCGCATCCTTACCCTCGGCTAAGTCCGGCTCGGACCGAGTGAACCGAACGGGCACTTGAACCGTGTCATCAGCGAGAGGCTGGTGATGGACATACCGGACACCGGCGCTGACGCGAACGCTGTCAAGCGGCTGTGGGACCAACACGCCGCGGCTTTGTGGCGTTATGCGTGGCGGTTGACCGGTGATTCTGCCCAAGCCGAGGACGTGGTGCAAGAGACCTTGCTGCGGGCATGGCAACACCCGCACGTCCTCAACAACGGGCAGTCTCCACGCGCTTGGCTTTTCACCGTCGCCAGGAACATGGTCATTGACGACCGACGCAGCGCCCGGTTCCGCAATGAGGTGATCTCGTTCGACGGCTCGGGGCCGCCGGAACCGGCCGGTCCCGACGAGCAGAGCGGGGCGCTGAACCGGGCATTGATCGGCGATGCGATGGCACAGCTGTCCGCTGACCACCGGGCGGTGGTTGGCCGCTCGTACTACCAGGGTTGGACCACGGCGCAGATCGCCGCCGATCTCGGGATTGCCGAAGGCACGGTGAAGTCGCGGCTGCACTACGCGCTGCGAGCGCTTCGCCAAGCCATGGTGGAGATGGGGCTGGAGACTGGGGGAGCGCGGTGACGGAATCTTTGAGCGGGGACCACGAGCTCGCGATGTGGGATGCCGCTTATGTGTTGGGCGCACTATCGGATGCCGACCGGCGAGAATTCGAGGAACACCTGGCCGGCTGCATCTCGTGTCGGGAAGCCGTGGACGAGCTGACCGCCGTCTCGCCGTTGCTGTCGCTGCTCGACTATGACCATGTTGTCGATGCGGACGCCATCGATGAGTCGACTGCGGTGCCGCCATGCCCTGACCTGCTGACATCGCTGCTGGCGAAGGCCGACCAGCGGTCGGCCGCGGCGTCAGATCCGGTGGAACCGCAACCGGCGCTGATCACGGCAACGACCGTGGATGCGCAGACTGTCTTCCCGATCTTTCGCACCGGCAACTATGCGCCCGTGCACGACGAGCTGACCGCCTTCGATCTGCCGGTGGAAGGAAGCATCCCCGCCGAATTGAACGGCTGGTACCTGCGCAACGGCCCCAACCCGCGTGCGGGCGCGGGCCACTGGTGCGTCGGCGACGGAATGGTGCACGGAATCCGGTTGGAAAACGGTCGCGCCGCGTGGTACCGCAACCGCTGGGTGCGCACCGAGAGCTTCGAGCATCCCGTCCCGCTCTACAACGACGACGGCAGCCGAAACCTGCACTCCAGTATCGCCAATACCCATGTCGTCCGGCACGCCGGCAAGACGCTCGCGCTGATGGAATTCTCGCTGCCCTACGAAATCAGCAATGACCTGAAAACGTTGGGTGCCTACGACTTCGGCGGCAAGTTGGCCGACTCGATGACGGCACACCCGAAGATCTGCCCGACTACCGGCGAACTACATTTCTTCGGGTCCGGCAACATCTTTGAACCGCATGTCAGCTATCACCGCGCTGACGCCAACGGCCAGCTGACGGTCAACCGCCCCATCGACGTTCCCGCGCTGACGTTGATGCACGATTTCGCGCTGACCGCCGACCATGTGGTCTTCATGGACCTGCCGCTGCTGTTCAACCTGCGCGTTGCGATTACGCAGCAATTCGAGCGGGACTTACCGTATCGCTGGGACGACCAGCACCGGGCCCGCCTGGGCGTGCTGCGCCGTGACGACCCCGATGGCCAGTTGCGGTGGTTCGAGATCGACCCGTGCTTCGTCTTCCATATCGCGAACGCCTACGACGTGACATCGGCCAACGGGAATTCCATTGTGCTGGAAGTGCTGCGCTACCCCGAAATGTGGCGCGAAAGCAGCGAATTCGGGATCGATGCGGCGCTGTGGCGCTGGACCGTCAACCTGGACACCGGGGTGGTCGAGGAGAGCCAACTCGACGACCGCGCTGTGGAGTTCCCGCGCATCGACGACCGACTGGCCGGTGCGGCCGCCCGCTACTCCGTCGCTGTTGGCAGCGACGCGCTGGTTCGCTATGACCTCCAGCGGGATACCGCAACCGAACACCGGTTCGGAGGCGGCGGCAGCAATAGAGCGCCGAGTGCGCCGGGCGAGGCGGTATTCGCACCGGCGGTCGGGCAGTCCGACGAGTTGGCCGGCTGGTACCTGACTTACGTTTACGACCCGGTGACCGATGGCAGCGATCTGGTCGTCATCGATGCTTCAGACTTCGAGGGCGAGCCGGTGGCTCGGATCCGGCTACCGCGCCGTGTGCCGCACGGATTCCACGGGAACTGGATCCCCGACTGAGCGAGACCATGCTGCAGTACTGCCGCGATGAACTGGAAAGGCGCGCAACTCGTATCACTATCATATCAGGAGGTGATCGAGTGACTCGAGCCACCAGCACGGCTGACGCCGAAGCGGCTTTGATGAAGGCGCTCTATGACGAGCACGCCGGGCCGTTGTGGCGGTACGCGCTTCGGTTGACCGGTGACGCGAGCCGTGCCGAAGACGTGGTCCAGGAGACGCTGTTGCGGGCATGGAAGCATCCAGAGGTCATGAGCGACAGCGAGCGTTCGCCGCGCGCGTGGCTGTTCACCGTCGCCCGCAACATGATCATCGACGAGCAACGCAGCCCACGGATCCGCAATTTCGGTGGTTCGCTGGAGGACTCAGGCGCACCAGAGCAATCCACACCCGACGAAGTGGACTCAGCGCTGGACCGGATGCTGATCGCCGACGCCATGGCCCAAATGTCGGCTGAACACCGAGCCGTTGTCGAGCGGTCCTACTACCGTGGCTGGACCACCGCGCAGATCGCCGCCGATCTTGATATCGCGGAAGGCACCGTGAAGTCGCGACTACACTACGCGGTGCGGGCATTGCGACTCACTCTGCAGGAGATGGGGGTGACCCGATGACGATTCTTCGGGCCATCCGGGCGGCCGTTGGCTTCGAATACTTGTTTATGGCAGCAGATGGGGGGACACGATGAGGATGATCCGAGGTCTCGGCCCGCCCGGCGACAGCGACGTGCCCACCGGCGACAGCCACGAGTATGCGACGTGGGATGCGGCCTATGTGCTCGGATCGTTGTCACCGGCCGATCGGCGAGAGTTCGAGGCGCACCTAGCCGGCTGCCCATTCTGTGGGCAGGCCGTCGCCGAACTCAGCGGCATGCCGGCCCTGCTGTCGAAGCTCGATGGCGGCACGGTGGCCGCGATCAACGCGGGCGACCAGACCGCCGAGCCCTCGGTGCCGGCTCCTAACTTGCTGCCCTCGTTGTTGTTCGCAGTGCGTCGGCGGCGGCACCGCTCCCGCATAGTGGCGTGGTCATCTGGGTCCGCGGCCGCCGCGCTGCTGGCTATCGGTCTGTTCGTCGGCGTCGCGGGCCACTCTCCGACGGCACCGGCCCCGCAGGCGAGCGTGTCCGCGCTACCGATGTCCCAGATTGGAACGACAGCGTTGGCCTCGACGGTGTCGCTGCGCAACCAGAACTGGGGCACGTTCATCGACCTGAACTGTGTGTGCCTCGCCCCGGTGAACGCCCACCACGACAAGCTTGCGATGGTCGTGGTCAGTCGCGACGGCACCCATACCCAACTGGCGACCTGGACAGCGGCGCCGGGCCACACCGCGAACCCGGCGGGCAGCATCTCGACGCCCGTCGATCAGATCGCAGCGGTGCAAGTGGTTTCCGCCGACAACGGACAGGTGTTGCTGCAGCGCTCGCTGTGAACATCTTGTCGGACAACGTGATCCTCGCCAGAAATGATTAACGGGACTAGCCGCCTGCCATCCAGTTGTGAAACAGGTCATCCGGATCGTCGGCAGCACGCACCTTATCCCGCCGTCGCCACCGGTTTCATCCCCATCCTCACCTGAACACCCCAACGCCGGGCACGGGCAGGCGACACCAGTCGACCAGGGCGGCGCAACGCCTGAACTTCCCGGCGCCACCCGCCGTGTTCTATACATAGGAGGCAGTAACGATGCGCAACTCAGACCGAGCGTGGGTGGCACTGGCCGGTGGCGTGGCAGCCTACGACCTGATCGCCGCCGATGACGAGCAGCTGACCAACGCGGCCCGCCGGTACTTCAAGTCTCAGCCGATCGCCACCGCGTCGATGATCTTGGCGACAGCCTTGCATCTGGTCGGCGGCATACCGCCGTGGTGCGACCCGATCACGCTGACGTTTGCCGCGTATCGGCGGCTGCTGCGGCAGCTCTGGCTTCGCCCAAAAGCAGAACAGCGGGACAGCCTGGTGGCGGCGACGGTCGTTCGCACGTTTGCCGCCTGAAGCGTGGTAGTCGGCTCGGGGTGAAGAGCGGGCGGGGATTCTATGCAGCAGTCCTGTCCTGCCCGGATGAACCGCAAGCGGCTCTGGATCGTGTCAGTGCTGGGACCCGAAGTCCTCGGCGCCGAAAAAGATGACAGGAGGTCGCGGATGACTACAGAGACCCAGGACAGCTCCGACGCCGTAGTCATCGGCGCGGGGCCCGCGGGTCTGGCTGTCGCACGCGAACTCGATCATCAGCACGGCATCAAAGCGCTCGTTCTGGACCGCGCAGCGGCCCCGGCGATTTCGTGGCGCACGCGCTATGACAACTTCCGCCTCAACACGACCGGGTTCTTGTCGCACCTTCCCGGACAACGGATTCCCTTGAACGCCGGCCGTTGGCCGACCAAGGAGGACATGGTCCGCTATTTCGATCACTACGTTGCGCGGCAGAACATCGCGCTGCGGCTCGGATGTGAAGTCCATCGCGTCGACCGTGCCGGGGGGGTCTGGCAACTCGACACGTCGTTGGGTGAAATCCGAACCCCGACAATCGTCCTCGCCACGGGCAACTACAGCGCACCCACCATCCCCGCCTGGCCTGGACTCAGTCGCTTCAACGGCGAGATCGTTCACTCCGGGGACTTCACCAACGCTTGGCCCTACCGTGGCCGCGATGTACTCGTCGTTGGCGCAGGCAATTCGGCCGCCGACATCGCTGTTCAGCTGGCTAACGACGGTGCGCAACGGATCTGGCTTGCGGTGCGCACTCCGCCGCACCTCGTGCGGCGGGCCATAGGACCGTTTCCGTCGGATATCTTCCTTGAGCTGTTCTCGAGGGTCCCTGCACGCATGATCGATCCGCTGATCGCGCGCATGAACCGCCTGATGTGGGGCGACCTGTCCGCCTACGGTTTCCAGCGGCCGCCGCTCGGGCTGAAGGCGACGGTGGAAAAACGAGGTCGCATCCCGACGCTGGCCGACGAGCTCATCGACGCGGTGCGGGTCGGGCGCGTCGCGGTCGTCGGTGCCGTCAAGGCGGTCGAATCCGACTGTGTGATGCTCGCCGACGGCACGTCCGTAGCGCCGCAGGTAATCGTCGCCGCGACCGGGTTCGGCACGGATCTCGACTGTTTGGTCGGACACCTTGGCGTTCTTGACGAGCACGGCAACCCGCCCGGCGGCTTTGCCTCGCACGTCGGCGACGGAATGTTCGCGATCGGATACGGCATTCCGCCTAATGGCCCACTCCGGGCGATCCGCGTCAACTCGACGCGATTGGCCCGGGAAGTGGCGGCCTACCTGAATCGGATTGGTCCAGTTCAGCAGTACGAAACAGTTGACGGCCGTATCTCCTTGGCGGTATCGGCCGTGATGGCACGCGCGAAAAGTCCAGGGGCATAATGATTTTACTTTCCACCGAGAAGACATTCTTTCGCGGCGCAGACGGTTACGAAACGGCACGTCGGAAAACGGTATGGAATGGCCTTCTGCCGGAACGTTTTCCCGATGTAATCGTGCAGGCACACGACACCGACGACGTGGTCGCTGCGATCCATTATGCGCGGGCCAACGGATGTCAGGTCGGCGTATGTTCGGGCGGACGCAGCTGGGCGGCCAGTCACCTGCGCGACGGTGGCGTGCTGCTCGACGTCAGCCGCCTCGATCATTGCGCTGTCGAACCGGATCGGATGACCGCAGACGTTGGCCCGGGCAAAGCCGCCAGCGCCTTCGCGGCCGACCTTGACGCACAAGGGTTTTTCTTTCCTGCGGGTCATTGTGAAGGCATTGGCCTCGGTGGCTATCTTTTGCAGGGCGGATACGGCTGGAACAGTTCGGTGGTCGGGCCGGCGTGCGAGAGCGTGCTTGGACTGGAAGTCGTGACCGCCGACGGTGAACAGATCTACTGCGACCCCGAAAACCATCCAGACCTGTATTGGGCAGCCCGCGGCTCGGGACCGGGCTTCTTCGGTGTGGTCACTTCTTTCAAACTCCGTATTTACCCACGTCCGGCGGTTTGGGGTACCTGCCTGTACATGTACCCGATCGAGGCCGCCGACGAGGTGTTCAGCTGGGCGCGCTCGATCAGTTCTGAACTCGACGACCGGGTAGAACTGCAGATCCACACCGCGCGCAGCTTTCCGGGAGCTGGGCTCAGCCAGCCCGGCATCACGATCGCCTCGCCGGTCTTCGCCGATTCAGAAGACGAGGCGGCGAAAGCCCTTGCCCCGCTGGGCACTTGCCCGGTCATCGACAAGGCGATCGTCAACCTTCCTTATGCGCCGACCACCTTAGCCAATTGGTATACCGCGGTAATGACCAATTATCCGCAGGGGCATCGCTATGTCGCCGACAGCATGTTCACATCGGCTTCCGCCGAAGAACTACTGCCGGGCATCCGCAGAATCATCGAAACCATGCCGCCGCACCCCTCGCACTTCATTTTCACGGGCTGGAAGACGTCCCCGGAGCGAGCGGACAAAGTGTATGGCTTGGAAGACGAGATCTACCTGGCGCTGTACACCATCTGGCAGGATCCGGCCGACGACGAAAGATACCGCGACTGGGCCGCTTCCAACATGGCGACGATGTCACACTTGGCGACCGGCATCTCGCTCGCCGATGAGAATCTGTGCCGGCGTCCGGCGCGATTCATCACCGAACCGAACATGGCACGTCTCGAGAAGGTGCGCATGGCCTACGACCCAGATGGTCGATTCCACAGCTGGATGCGCGGAGTCGAATCGCTGGCGGTCGCTCAGACACCATGGCAGTGACCGGCTAGCAAGGGCTGTTCACAGGCGCTGCAACACAAATGAGCGGTGGCGTTACTGTCCGCCGTTGCGGGCCATACGGCGACGCCCGCTGGCAGCATTTCGACGCCTGTCGATCAAATCGCTTCTGTGCAAGCGGTTTCCGCCGACGACGGCCAGGTACTCCTGGAGCGTTCGCTGTAGATTTCGCCCCGAGTGAACCGAAGCCACCCGCAGGTCGTGTTACCGACAGACAAGTGAGGTGAGCAGATGCCCAGGACACAGAGGGTGGTCGACCATATCGTCGAGCACCTCGCGCGAATCGAGATCGATTACATCTTCGGTGTCGACGGCGCCAACATCGAAGATCTCTACGATGCTGCACATTTCCGTTCGGACATCACCGCGGTGTTGGCCAAGCACGAGTTTTCCGCGGCCACGATGGCCGACGGGTACAGTCGCAGCGGCGCTGGTTTGGGTGTGGTGGCGGCGACGTCTGGCGGGGGCGCGCTGAATCTCGTTGCCGGCCTTGGGGAGTCATTGGCCAGCCGGGTGCCGGTGTTGGCTTTGGTTGGCCAGCCGGCCACCACGATGGATGGTCGGGGGAGCTTTCAAGACACTAGTGGCCGCAACGGTTCGCTGAATGCCGAGGCGTTGTTTTCTGCGGTGTCGGTCTTCTGTCGGCGGGTGTCGACGCCCGCCGACATCGTTTCGGCGTTGCCCAGCGCTATAGCGGCGGCGCGAACCGGCGGTCCGGCAGTATTGTTGCTGCCCAAAGATATTCAGCAAGCGAAGGTCGGCGTCAACGGCTACGACAAACATAACGGGCGTGGCGTTGACGCGCCGCGGTTGCTCATCGGTGACCCACATCCGATCGTGCGCGCTCTGCGCTCTGCCAACGGGCCCGTCACGATCATCGCCGGCGAGCAGGTGGCTCGCGATGACGCCCGGTCCGAACTCGAGGAGCTGCGGGCCCTGCTGCGCGCGCAGGTGGCATGTGTGCCCGACGCTAAAGATGTAGCCGGAATACCGGGTTTTGGATCCTCGTCGGCGCTGGGAGTTACCGGTGTGATGGGCCACCCTGGTGTGGCCGAAGCCGTAGCCGGCAGCGGGTTGTGCTTGGTTGTGGGCACTCGGCTCTCGGTGACCGCGCGCGCCGGCCTAGACGACGCGCTCGCGGCGGTGCGAACTGTCTCGATCGGCTCGGCGCCGCCGTACCTGGCGTGCACCCACGTTCATACCGACGATCTGCGTACGTCGCTGATCATGCTGACAGATGCGTTATCCGGGCGTGGGCGGCCAACCGGCCTACGCGTGCCTGATGAGGTGCCCCACGAAGAACTGCAGCCCCCGACCTTCGACGGTCCGGGTGTGCGATACCGCGATGCCATGGTCGTGCTCGATAGCGTGTTGCCCGACGGGACGGACATCGTCGTCGACGCCGGCAATACCGGCGCAGCCGCCATCCATTACCTGCCCGTTCGCCGGGACGGCCGGTTCGCCGTCGCACTCGGCATGGGCGGCATGGGCTACAGCTTCGGTGCCGGCATCGGGATGGCCTTTGGCCGCGCGATGAGCAACCGGCCTAGCCGGCGCACCGTGGTGATCGCCGGGGACGGTGCGTTTTTCATGCACGGCATGGAGGTGCACACCGCGGTGCAGTACCGGCTTCCGGTGACCTTCATACTGTTCAACAACAACGCCCACGCGATGTGCGTCACCCGCGAGCAGCTGCTCTACGACGACCTTTACAGCTACAACCGGTTCGCTCCCAGCCAGCTGGGGGCCGGGCTGGCGGGCATGTTCCCCGGGCTGTCTTCGGTCGACGTGGCCGACATCGACGCATTACCCACAGCACTTGACCGGGCAATGGCCGTCGACGGTCCGTCCGTGGTCAGCGTCGAGTGCTCCGCCGACGAAATCCCGCCTTTCGCAGCATTCTTGAACAGACAACACGCCAATCCGGTTGTCGAACAACAGATCACGACTCAAAAGGAGAACCGCACCCATGTCACTGCCAGCGCTTGACGATATCGTCGTCCACACCGGCACCACCGAGCCGATCGAGGGAGTGGTCCGTATCGAGACCTCCCCCCTGGAGCAGACCGCCCCGATGTTCATGGCGAAGATGCGGTCGGCGTACCCGCACGACGAGGTCTTCGGCCAGTACTGCACGGTCAACGACTACGTCGACTGCCCACCCGACGAGCTGTTCGAATACCTGGCCGACACCCGCAGTCTCGAGGAGTGGACCTACACCCTGCGTGACTTCACCCCCACTGATGAGCCCGGGCTCTGGCTGGCCTACGACCGGTTGCTTCCGGACACCGAGATCTACACCCGGACAGTGGCCAACGCCGAGGCGCGGACCGTCGATTACCACTGCGCATGGGACCAGGGCAAGCACCTGTGGATGATCTACCTGATGCGGGTCCTCGATGCGCAGGTGGTGCTGAACAAGCCCGGTTCCGTTGTGCTGTGGACCAATTGCCGTCACCCGTTCTACGACCACAACCCGTACCCCGAGTCCGGTCCGCAACATCGCACGGGCTGGGTCGGCGACTTCTGGGACATCTTCGGCGCCGGCCATGGGCTGGAGCTGAACAACCTCAAGACAATCGCCGAATACCGCCACCGTAACGGCCTGCCGATCACGCCGGCTTGGATGAAGTGAGTACTGCCATGAACCAACCCAGCGTCAGCCTGACCGACGTTTCCACCTACCTGCCCGGCGAACCGATCGGCGCAGACTATTACGCGCAGTTCGCCGGCTCGGACGACCTGGCGGCCAACCTGATGTTCCGCGCGCCCAAGTTCCGCCATCACGTCGGGGCCGACGAAACCGCGATCGACATGGTCGAGCGAGCCGCGCAGGGACTCATCGAGCGGCACGGTCGGGACGTCATTGAAAACGTCGACGTGTTGATCACCCACACCCAGATGCCCGACATGGCGTTCTACGGCGCAGGCGGCGGTATCGCCCACCGCTTGGGCATGCGACCCAACTGGGTGCTGGATCTGCACAACGGCGGGTGCGCGGCGTTTGTGTTGGCGCTCAAAGTGGCCCGTCAACTGCTGGCCTCGGGTGAGGGACACACGGCGCTGATCGCGATCGCCCAGAATGCGGCCGGGCAGGTCTTCGACCAGCCGGGAGTGCGCCGCAAGGCGCAGTCGTCGGTACCCGGCGACGGCGCCGCGGTCGGTCTGGTCACGCTGTCGAACGAGTCACCCATTCTCGACATCGAGTGCCGCACCTACGGCGAATACGCCGGCGACATGACGCTCGCCATCGACCCGCCCCGCAAGTGGTGGCAGGCCGGGACCCGGTGAGGCCTCCATCGGGTTCACCGAAACCAAGATCACCAAGGTGCTGGCCCGCGGCAACCGGCAGGTCCCCGAAGTCGCGCTCGCGGTCTGTGACCGAATCGGGCTGATTTCCAAGGACATTGATTTGCTGGTCACCAATCAGCCGAACCGGGTGTTCCTGCGCAACTGGCGCGAAGCGCTCGAGGTGCCCGAATCGAGACACCTCGACACTTTTGACGAGTGCGGCAACCTGTTCGGCGCCGGCATCCCGATCAACCTGGATCGCGCCATATCCGACGGTCAGGTCAACGCCGGCGACGTCGTGATGATGGCGGCCTTCGCGCACGCCGGCGACTTCGCGGGTGCGGCGGCGGTCCGCTGGGGCGGGCGAGGCTGATGTCAACCCTGCTGCAGGCAAGCCCTGTCACCGCCGGACATCCTCGACGCGCTGCCGGACGCGACCGATCCACTCGCGTTGTCGCTCAACGAAAACCCGTTCCCGCCGCTGCCTGCGGTGCGCTCGGCGTTGATCCACTCGATCGATGCCGCCAACCGGTATCCGGAATTCCTGCCCGAGCAGCTGCGAACGCTCGTTCGCCGGCCACACCGGGGTCAGCGACGAGCAGGTCGTGCTGGGTGCTGGTGCGACCGGGGTGGCGATGCAGGTCCTGCATGCGCTGACTCGGCCCGGTGATCGGATTGTGCTGGGCTATGCCGACTTTCGACGGATACCCGATCATCGCGCAGATGGCCGGTCTGACGGTGGTCAACGTCCCACTCGACGAGCGCGGCCACCACGACCTGGCGGCAATGGCCGAGGCGGCGGCGCGATGCCAGCGTGGTCGTATTATGCCGACCCCACAATCCGACCGGCACGGTGGAGCCTGCCGCCGATGTGCAGCGATTCCTGCGACGAGTGCCGGATGACACCGTCGTGCTGCTCGACGAGGCCTACATCGAGTTCGTCGCACCCCAGCACCGCATCGACGGACCGGACCTGGTCCGGCGGTTCCCGAATGTCATTGTGCTGCGGACGTTCTCTAAGGCATACGGGCTGGCTGGGCTGCGGATCGGGTACGGTTTCGGATCGCCGGAGCTAGCCAGAATACTGTGGAAGATGCAATTGCCATTTGGCACGGGCATCACCAGCTTGGTCGCGGTGGCCGCATCCTACGACGCCGAAGGCCAGTTGCGACAACGCATTCTGCGAATCAACGGTGAGCGGGACTACCTGCGACGGCGCCTGCGGGCGATGGGTGTCTACAGCACCGACTCACGCGCGAACTTCGTGTACCTGCCGCCGAGGGGTCGGCCGTGGCGCGAGGTGTTCGATGGAGCCGGGCTGAAGGCCCGCCACTACGCTGACGGCGGCATGCGGATCACCGTCGGCGCCCGCGCGTCTACCCAAGCGGTGCTGGCCGCGGTGGGAAAGTCGATGGCAATCAGTTCGCGCTGACCCGATCGCGCCCGAGCTAGCCTGATTGTCCGGCTCTCCCCCGCAAGCGGGTGGGGGTACCTCCCACTTGTGGGGGCGTGCCCCCACTGCGGGCCAGGGGCCCGCATCGTCGCCGACTGACCTGATTGTCCGCTCTCCTCCAAGCGGGATGCACTGCGGCCGCGATCGTCGCCGACTGACCTGATTGTCCGCCTCCTCCGCGGGCTAGACGCCCGCGTCGTCGCCGGAAGTGCGGTAAGAAAGGGCGTGGCCGCCTCCAATCCTGACAACCGCGACCCGATCGCCGTCGCGCGAGCCAACTGGGAACGCGCCGGATGGGGTGACGTCGCGGGCGGCATGGTCGCGGTGACGTCGGTGATGCGGGCTCACCAGATCTTGTTAGCCCGTGTCGAAACCGCTTTGCGTCCTTACGATCTGAGCTTTTCCCGGTTCGAGTTGCTGCGCTTGCTGGCGTTCAGCCGCAGCGGGGCGTTGCCGATCACCAAGGCCTCCGACCGGCTGCAGGTGCACGTCACCAGCGTCACTCATGCTATTCGCCGGCTGGAAGCCAGCGGCCTGGTGCAACGGGTGCCGCACCCGACCGACGGGCGAACCACGCTGGTGCAGATCACCGACTTGGGCCGCTCGACCGTCGAGGACGCCACCGTCACGCTCAACGAACAGGTGTTTTGCGATATCGGGATGTCCGACGGCGAGTCGCAGGCGCTGGTGTCGTCGATCGAGACGCTGCGGCACAACGCCGGGGACTTCTAGTCGATGATCGAGGGCAGCGGGATCGTCGCGGTGACCGCCGTCCCGGAGCCGGGCCGCGACCGGATATTCAGCCGGCCGCCGACCAGCTCGGCACGCTCGGCCATCGAGAGCACGCCGTAGCCGCCCATCTCGTCGCCGCCCAGCGGATTCTCAAAGGTATCGAAACCTATCCCGTTGTCGACGATTTCGAGCCGGGCGGTGTCGTCGTCGAGGGCGAAGCGCAGCCGGGCCCCCGATGCTTTGGCGTGCTTGACGATGTTCTGCAGGCCTTCTTGTGCGATCCGGTACAACGCGATCTCGATGTGCTCGGGCAGCCGGACATCGGCCAGATCGAGCTCCATGTCCAGGTGCGGTATCGACCGGGCGAGGCTGGCCAGTCCGCCGGCCAAGCCCAGGTCGTCGAGGACCGGTGGGCGCAGTCCGCTGATCGCCGCGCGGGCTTCGCCCAGCGTCAAGCCGACCAGTTCTCGGGCCTCGCTGAGTTGACGGGAGGCTTCGGTGGGATCGGTGCCGACCGCGCGCGCCGCCGCGTCGAGCCGATAGGACAAGGTGATCAGGCGCTGCGAGATGCCGTCGTGGATATCGCCTGCGACCCGGCGACGTTCGATCTCCTGGGCCTCGATCACCTGCTCGACGAACAGTTCGTGGGACCGCTCCCTGACCACCAGCTGCCGGTGCAATCGGGCCTGGTGCATGGCCCCGGCGATCAACCGCCCGATGACGCGCAGGAGCTCGACGTCGCCGTCGGTGAATTCGCGGCGCGCGACCGTGTGCACGTTGAGTACACCGACCAGCCCGCCCGGATCCGTTTCCATCGGCACAGACACCATCGAGGTGAAGTCGCGTCCGCGCAGCGACTGGATCGGCAAGTAACGCGGGTCGGCCTCCTTGTCGTGGGTGATGACGACGGGCTCGCGATGCCGGGCCACCCAGCCGGAAACGCCGGATCCCAACGGCAGGCGAATCTTTCCCACCTGGCCGTCGAACGGCGGCGTCGCACCGGCGAGGGTCAGCGAGCGGTCGGTGTCGTCGAGCACATGCACGAAGCACACGTCGGTCCCGGTGGCCGCGGTGATCATCCGAGCCGCGGCGGCGGCCAGCGGTTCGACACCCGGGCCGCTCGAGGCGGCCTGGATGAGTTCTCGCAGCAGCGCCAGTTCACGATCGGCATCGACAAGATCGCGCACGGCATTCGAGCCGCGGGCGCCGTTATCGGGTGATGCCGAATGTGGGGTGGTCATTGGGCCTCCACTCATTGGTAGATGCCTTCACGCAGGGCAGTGGCCACCGCGCCGGTGCGGTCGTTCACCCCGAGCTTGCGATAGATCGACCGCAGGTGACTCTTGACGGTCTCCTCGCCGATGACCAACTTGTTGGCGATCCCGCGGTTCGACAGCCCGTTGACCATGCACGACAGGATTTCGCTCTCGCGCTGTGTCAGTCCCTGCCGGGCGCCCGGCCAGAATTCGTCCCGCTGCATGCGCGCCGCGGTATCGGCCGCGCGCGCCGCCATCCCCGGGTCGATCACGGTTTCCCCTCGGTGCGCCAATTCCAGCTGGCGCACCAGCTCGTCGCTGCTGATGCTTTTCAGCAGATAGCCGCTCGCACCCACCCGCAGGGCCTGGAACAAATACTGCTCGTCGTCGTAAACCGAGAGCATCACGACCTTGCGGTCCGGGTCGCGCTCGCGCAGCACCTTGCACAGGTCGAGGCCGCTGGAGCCCTGCATGCGCACATCGCACAGCACGACGTCGGGTTGCAGGTCGCCGACGACGTCGACCGCGCGCTCGACGCCCACCGCCTGCCCGACCACCTGCACGCGGTCCTTGAACGCGGCCAGCATCGCCTTGAGTCCCTCAATGACCATCTCGTGGTCATCGACGAGGACAAGACGAACCGGCATGGCACCACAGTATGCAAGTTGGTCACGCTAATCCCCCTAATGGGGGACGCCGGGGGCGCGGTTTCGGGGCACCCTGTGGGCGTGCGAGCCAAGGGGCAGACTCTTCCGGCCCGGTCTTTCTGGTGGGACCGGGAACCGCCGGCCGAAGCCGATGTCCTGCGTGCGGTGATCTTCGACGCGGACTCCGCGCTGGCCGATAGCGGACGCGACACTCCCGGAACCGGCCTCATCGATTCGGTGATGAGCTTGTTCTGTGCAGGTATCTGGGTGGGGGTCGTGAGCACCCGGCGCCGGGAGCGGGTCGAAACCCTGGTGCGGCACGTGGTCGGCGACGGACTCGTCGAGACGATCGTGACCGTCGACGATCTGGCTGATATCACAGCAGGCCACTCCCGTGGCGCCGAACTGTACCGGCTGGCGTTGTGGGAGCTGGGAATCACGCCGCAGGAAGCGTTGGCTGTCACCGGTTCGGCACCAGGGCTGCGGGCCGCGGTGGCCGCGGAACTCGCTGCAGTCGTGGTCACCGCGAGCGACAACGTGGACGAGCGTTTTGTCGGGGCCGCCGACATCCGTGCCCGGTATGACGGACCGCACCCGCTGCTGGCCGCCGACTGTCAGCGCGCGCATCGACGTTGGTCGATTGCGCAGCAGCGGTCCCGAGCTGCCTAACTGCGCAGCGTCTCGATGACGGCGCTGAAGTCCTTGTCGGCGTGGGTCGTTGCGAATTTGGCATAGATATCAGCGGCGTGGCTGCCCAATGGTGCCGATGAGCCGGTCGAGCTGACCGCATCCATCGCCAGACCGAGATCCTTGTTCATCAGCGCGGTTGCGAAGCCGGGCTTGAAGTCGTGGTTGGCCGGCGATGTCGGCACCGGGCCGGGTACTGGGCAGTTGGTGTGCACCGCCCAGCAGTTTCCGGTCGCGCCGGTGATGACGTCGAACAGCGACTGCGCCGACAGGCCGAGCTTTTCGGCCAGCACGAATGCCTCGCCGATCGCGATCTGATGAACGGCGAGCACCATGTTGTTGCACACCTTGGCGGCCTGACCGGCGCCGGCGGCACCGCAGTGAATGATCTTGCCCGCCATCGGCTCCAGAATCGGATGCGCGCGACGCACTACCTCCGAGTCGCCGCCGACCATGAAGGCCAGAGTGCCGGCGACCGCGCCTTTGACCCCACCGGAGACCGGCGCGTCGAGCTGGGCCAAGCCGTGCGACGCCGCCGATGCGTGGACTTCACGGGCGTCGTCGACGGAAATGGTTGAGCTGTCGATGAATAGCGCGCCCTCATTGGCGGCCGGCAGGATCTCGGCGTAGCAGCGCTTGACCGCGTCGCCGTGCGGCAACATCGTGATGACTACGTCCGCTCCGGCCGCCGCGGCAGGGCCGCTGTCGAACACCACGACGCCGTGTCCGGCGGCGGCTTCCGCGGCCGCGGGCACCGGGTCGAAGCCCCGCACGGTGTGACCGGCGGCAACGAGATTCGTCGACATCGGACCGCCCATGTGGCCGAGGCCCAAAAACGCGACCTTGAAGTGTCGGTCATCTGCTGGCCTTCCTATGCGCTGGCGCGGACCCGTGCGGCCTCGGCTCGGCCGATGACCACCCGCATGATTTCGTTGGTTCCCTCCAGGATGCGGTGCACCCGCAGATCGCGCACGATCTTCTCCAGACCGTACTCGCGAAGATAGCCGTAGCCACCGTGCAACTGCAGGGCCTTGTCCGCGACGTCGTAACACGCGTCGGTGACGTACCGTTTGGCCATTGCGCACAGCTCGACTTTGTCGTCGGCGTCGCCGTCCAGCGCTGCGGCTGCCCGCCACAACAACATTCGCGACGTTTCCAGCGCGGTGGCCATGTCGGCCAAGGTGAACCGAATAGTGGGCTCGTCGAGCAAGGCGGCCCCGAACGCCTCGCGATGGGAGACATAGGTTGCGGCTTTGTCGTAACGCGGCCTGCGCACCGCCAAGTGAGCACGCCGCGATGTTGATCCGGCCGCCGTTGAGGCCGTTCATCGCGATGCCGAAGCCGCCGCCCTCGCCGTCCACGCCGCCGAGCATCGCGTCGGAAGGCACCCGTACCCCGTCGAGTATCACCTGCGCCGTCGGCTGCGCGTTCCAGCCCATCTTCTCTTCGTGCGCACCGAAACTCAGTCCTGCACTGCCTTTTTCGATGATGAACGCCGATATTCCGCGTGGGCCGGGCTTTTCCGATCCACCGGTTCGCGCCATCACCACATACACGTCCGAGGTGCCGGCGCCGGAGATGAACTGCTTGACGCCGTCGAGCACGTAGTCGCCATTGTGCTTGACGGCCCGGGTGCTCAACGCGCTGGCATCCGAGCCGGCACCCGGTTCGGTCAGGCAATAGCTGGCGATGCCGTCCATCGAGGCCAACCGCGGCACCCAGTCCTTGCGCTGTTCGTCGGTGCCGAATGCGTCGATCATCCAGGCGCACATGTTGTGGATGGACAGGAATGCGGCGGTCGTCGGGTCCGCCATCGCCAGCTGCTCGAAGATCCGCACGCCGTCCAGGCGGCGCAACGCACTGCCGCCCACGTCGTCGCGACAGTAGATCGCTGCCATGCCGAGCTGCGCCGCCTCACGCAGTTCGTCGACCGGGAAATGGTGGGCGGCATCCCATTCCAGGGCATGCGGAGCCAGGCGTTTGTCGGCGAATGCTGCCGCCGTCTCGGTGATGACGCGTTCGTCGTCGTCCAGGCCGAATAATCGCATCAAGGCGCTACTTCATTGTCGGGATGACGAATTCGGCGCCGTCCTTGATGCCCGACGGCCAGCGCTGGGTGACGGTCTTGACCTTGGTGTAGAACTGGATCGACGCTGGGCCGTGCTGGTTGAGATCGCCGAAGCCCGAACGCTTCCAGCCGCCGAAGGTGTGGTAGGCCACCGGCACCGGGATCGGTACGTTGACGCCGACCATGCCCACCTGCACGCGGGACACGAAATCGCGGGCGGCGTCACCGTCGCGGGTGAAAACCGCCACACCGTTGCCGTATTCGTGTTCGGTGGGCAAACGCAGAGCGTCTTCGTAGTCATGCGCCCGAACGATGCACAGCACCGGGCCGAAGATCTCGTCGGTGTAGATCGACATGTCGGTGGTGACGTGGTCGAACAGCGTGGGCCCGATGAAGTAGCCGCCTTCCAGGCTGGTGTCATCGAAGGTCAGCTCGTCGGTGGTGCGCTCGCGGCCGTCGACCACCAGCTCGGCGCCCGCATCGACGCCCTGGCCGATGTAGTCGCGCACCCGCTTGAGCGCGGCCGCGGTGACCAGCGGGCCGTAGTCGGCTTTCGGGTCCAGGCTGTGTCCGACGCGCAAGTTGTTGATGCGCTCAACGAGCCTGTTGCGCAAACGATTTGCCGTCTCTTCGCCCACGGGCACCGCGACACTGATCGCCATGCAGCGTTCGCCGGCGCTGCCGTAACCGGCGCCGATCAGTGCGTCGACTGCCTGGTCCAGGTCGGCGTCAGGGAGGACGACCATGTGGTTCTTGGCGCCGCCAAAGCACTGCGACCGCTTGCCGTTGGCGGCCGCGGTGGCGTAGATGTACTGCGCGATATCGGAGCTGCCGACGAAACCGACGGCTTGGATGTCGGGGTGGGTCAGGATGGCGTCGACGGCTTCCTTGTCGCCGTTGACCACCTGGAACACGCCCGGCGGCAGTCCGGCCTCGAGGAACAGTTCGGCCAGGCGCACCGGCACCGATGGATCGCGCTCAGAAGGCTTGAGTATGAAGGCGTTTCCGCATGCCAGCGCGGGACCGGCCTTCCACAGCGGGATCATCGCCGGGAAGTTGAATGGCGTGATGCCGGCGACCACGCCGAGCGGCTGGCGGATAGAGTAGACGTCTATACCCGTCCCGGCGCCCTCGGTGAACTCACCCTTGAGCAGATGCGGGATGCCGATCGCGAACTCGATGACCTCGATACCGCGTTGGATGTCGCCCTTGGAGTCGGGGACGGTCTTCCCGTGTTCCAAACTGAGCAGCTCGGCGAGTTCGTCGATGTTGGCGTTGACGAGTTCGACGAACTTCATCATGACCCGGGCTCGTCGTTGTGGGTTGAACGCCGCCCACTCTTTCTGCGCCTTCTTGGCCGAGTTGACTGCGGTGTCGACGTCGGCGGCGGACGCCAGGAGTACCTGTGCCTGCACCTTGCCCGTGCTGGGGTTGAGCACGTCGGCGGTCCGGGTCGATGAGAGGTTGCTGCGGCGTCCGTCGATGAAATGCGGAATCTGTGTGGTCATGGGTGTCCTCAGGCAGAGAAAAGATCGCGTGGGTTTACTAGGACATCCTAGTAAATTCCCGGTATGATGGCAAGCGGCCCCCTGGACGGTCTGGTTGATCGAGGGGCTGCTGCAATACATCGACGCTTCGGATGTCGACCGGCTGTTCGCTCGCGTCGACGCCCTGTCGGCGCCCGATTCGGCGCTGTTGTACGACGTCATCGGCACCACGTTGTTGGAGGCGCCATTCCTGCGGTCAACCTTGGAGTTCATGAAAAAGCTCGGGGCACCATGGGTTTTCGGCAGCGACGCACCGGCTGCCCTCGTCGAGCACCACGGCTGGACCGCGACGGTCACCGATATGGCCGTGCCCGGCAACACGTGGAAGCGATGGGCACACCCGGCGATTCCCGCCGATGTGCCCGGAGCGCCGCGCGGCTACTTCGTCGAGGCGATAAAGACCTGAGCCCCTGTGCTACGGCAGGGCGGTCGGCTTAATCGCCGCCCTTGCCGCCGGCTGCGAGGTTCTTCTGTCCAGGTTCTTCGGCCTCGTCGAGCTGTCGCGGGCAGTACGCCTTCGCAGAGATCGTCGCGAACTGAGCGGCGCCGTTCTCGGTGAGCGCGGGGTTGTTTTCTTGCAGGTGCTTAATCAGGTGAAGACCGGACATGCCGTTGTGGATATGCGCGCATACCGCTTGGCCGGCGCTGATGGCCTGGCTTGGGTCGCCGAAGCCGATGCCCACTTTATGTAGGTCAGCAAGGAACGCCTCGTTGTTTTCACTGGCAGGTGACTCGTCGATACCGGGTTCGGCGTGCGCCGGCACCGCGAAAATGATCCCCATCGTTACGCCGAGAAGGGCTAACAGTGGTTTCATCGATGCTCCTCCGATGTGTCGCGTCATGATGTTTCTGCCGCGCTACCCCAGCTGGGCTTCGGGCTTTGCGGCTAGGGCCGCGGGCTTCTCGTCGGCACTCAGGTGCACCGCGTGGATGCCGGGTTTCGTCGACAGCCTCGCGACCAGATCGTCGAGCCCGGCCTGATCGACGGTCCAGTGCTGCACCGCGTCAGGCTGCTCCTGCAGTTGCGCGATGACCTTGTCGAGTTTGACCGGCCCCTTGCTGCGCTCGGGGGGTGTCACGCGGGCCCGGACGCCAGTGGAGCTGACGACGCGGGAGGCCGGGCTGCCCAGCGCGCCTCCCGCCAAGCTGCCCAGCGTGCCCTGGTTGAGCACGCCCAACGGGATATCGGCCGCAGCAGGCGCCGCGGCAAAACTGGTGTCCGGCAACGCCGTCGAGGCGAGCCTGATGGCAGGAGTGGCGCTGGCCCAGCTAGGCGGCACCGACAACTTGCCCACCGTCTGCGCGCTGCCCAGCACCGCCGATGTCGCTCTGGCCCCTAAGCCGGCACCGAGATGGGGGGCGACATGCCCCGGCGACGACAGCCCACCGTTCAGCGACCCCAGCGGTACCCCGTGGCTCCATGGCACATAAATATGGAAGTTCTTCCACTGCGAGATGCCAAGGCCGGTAGTGCTATTGGCAACGTTGGTCCAGCTCGCCTGGCCGCCTACTCCCGAAATCATGGAGGACAGGTTCGGCCACGTCGTGGTCAGATAGGAACCGCCCGGGAGCGAGTTGATTGCGCTGGTGAAGAAGCTGGTGTAGTCGGTGTTGAACTGGCCGACGTCGGTCAGAAATGTGCTGAAGTCCTTCTCGATTTGTTCGATGACCGTTTCGAGACCGGAGGACCCGGTCGTCGTACCTGCGGCCGCGACCGCGGCCGACTGGGTCGCCTGCCCGCTGTCGTTGGTCGTCTGCGGCGGCTCGGTGAACGAGCCCAGCCCACTGGTGGCCGCCGACGACGAGCCGGCATATCCGGTTATTGCGGCGACGTCTTGGGCCCAGAACTGGCCGTACTCGGCCTCGGCGGCCGCGATCGCCGACGTGTTCTGCCCAAAGATGTTGGTCTGCAACAATGATGCCAGCTGAGTGCGGTTCGCCGCGATCTCCGCCGGCGGCACGGTGGCCGCCAACGCGGTCTCATAGGCGCTGGCTGCGGCCCGGGCCTGGCTGGCGGTCTGCTCCGCCTGGAGCGCCGTGGACGATATCCACGACACATACGGCGCAGCCGCTGCCGCCGCGGCCGCCGAGGACGGACCTTCCCACGAGCCCGTGGTCAGCCCGGAAATCACCGATTGGAAGTTGGAGGCGGTTGACTGCAACTCGCCGGCCAGCCCCTCCCAGGCCGTCGCGGCGGCCTGCAATGACTCCGCGCCCGGGCCGGAGTAGATCTTGGCCGAGATGACCTCCGGAGGTTGCACTGCGAAATCGAAAACCATTGCCAACCTTCCTTACTCCGGGTTATGCCGAGCTCGGCGGTATCACGATGATGGTGGCGGTGGTGGCGATCTCGTCGGTCGCTACAGCACCGGGCACGCGGTAGCCCTGCCCGGCGACGGCACGGGTGGCGGTCCCGCCGATAGCGCGGCCGGCCAGACTCGCCAGCGCCGTCTCGCCGAACATGCCGTTCTGAGCGATCGAGGCCATCTCGGGAGCGGCGTCAACCGCGGTCGCGTCCATCTCGGCCGCAACCGTCCGGACTGCAGGGACGGCCGACGCCCAGTTCGCCGGTACCGACAGCGAACCGATGGTGCCAGCCCGGCCGGCCGCCGCCGACACCGTCGCCAGATTCCTCGGAAGCGTACGAGCCGCTCAGCAGCCCGCTGTGCAACAGCGGCGACAACGCCCCGACGATGGGCTTAGGGTTGAGCAACGGGCCGATACCTTGGATGCCGGTACCCAAGCTCGGGATACTGGCGCTGACCTGCCACCAGTTCTTGAACAAGTCCGCGACCCCAAACGGGCTCCACGGTCCGGTGCCGTAGGTGCTGATGGTGCTGGTGAAGGTGGTGATTGCTTTCTCGAGAACCGTGATGCCGTTCGTGACCGAGGTTGGCAGGCCCGGTTAGTCCCGCCGCGGGCGGGAAGAGGGACGTGAATTCGCTGTCGAGAGCCCGTGAGCTGGGTGCCGAACTGAGTCAATTCGGTGTTCAGCTGTGTCAGCCATGCTTCGAGACTGGTGGTGGCCGAATCCGCGGCCGAATTCGCGGCCGCAGCCGACTGGGTGGCCTGCCCGCTGTCGTTGGTGGTCGCCGGCGGTGCGGTGAACGAGGTCAGCTGAGCTCGCGGTCGTCGAGGCCCCGGCGTAGCCGTACATCGCGACCGCGTCCTGGGCCCAGAACTCGGCGTACGTCGCCTCGTTGGCGGCGATCGCCGGAGTGTTCTGACCCAGCAGGTTGGTCGCGACGAGCAGCGCCAACGTCGCGCGATTGGCCGCGATCAGCGGTGGCGGAATGCTGGCAGCGAAGGCGGCCTCGTAGGCGCCCGCAGCCGCCTGGGCTTGGGATGCCGTCTGCTCAGCCTGCGCGCCGGTGCTGCTCAGCCACGCTGTGTAGGGCGCCGCCGCATCGGCCGCGGCCACCGAAGAGGGCCCCTGCCAGCCTGAGCTGGTCAACTCTGAAATCGTGGATGCGTAAGACGCTGCGGTGGTCTGCAATTCGCTCGCCAACGCGTCCCAGGCAGTACGCTGCCGCCAGCAGCGGCGCCGACCCCGGCCCAGCGTAGATCCTGCCGGAATTGATCTCCGGCGGTAGCGCTCCGAAATCCAACATCCGTTTCCCTCGCTCCGGCTGTGTGGTGTGTCCCCAACGCCCCGCGCTTGTGCAGCGTTGAGCGGCAGCAAGTTTCGCGAAACGTCGGTCAGCTGCTGGCAATTGGGTGCTATACTGGCTGGCAGCTGCCTGGATCGTTCCGCAGCTCGAAGATTAGCCAGCCTCAGCGAAACGAGCTTTGGCCAACGGCGCCTGATGCCGTGTTGGCGTCGGTCTCGACGGACTACGATTGCTGTCTGGTGGGTCGGTGGGCGCGGCACCAAAACGGCCGGCTACCTCGCAAGATCCTCCAACGAGACATGCCCGCAACACCCGGCGCGGTCGGTGAACTATCGATGGCTGCTAATAAAAATCACAGCATTCAAAATTCCGGACACGGCGCCGCCCGGAAAATCCCAAGGCACGCGCCATGCTCAGGCGTTTATTTGCGAAGAGATTCTTACTCGCGACTGTCGGGTGCGCGTGAGTGGTGGACTGCTCCAGGGGTTCTGGATTTTGGCCGTTTCAGCAAGCCGCAGCGGGTTTTCGAGACCGTCATCGGACCGCAAGCAGCAGGCTCGTTTCGGGCAGACATGGGCAGCTGCCTCCGGCTGTGCGAACACCTGGTCCGGCACGGCGGGCCTAGAGTCTTTCTCACAAGTCACGGTCAGTTACTCCGCGTATCAGTCGCGGAGTTCGCATTTGAGGAGACATGCACATGTCATTCGTCACCACGCAGCCCGAAGCACTGAGTTCGGCGGCAACTGCTCTGGGCGGGATCGGCTCGACGTTCAGCGCGCAAAACGCCGCCGCGTCGGCCCCGACAACCGGGGTGGTTCCCGCAGCAGCCGACGAAGTGTCGGCGCTGACCGCCGCGCAGTTTGCCGCGCACGCCCAGCTGTACCAGGCGGTCGCCGCGCAGGCCGCAGCGATCCACGAGCAATTCGTGAACACGCTGGCGACCAGTTCCGGGTCGTACGCGGCTACCGAAGCCGCCAACGCCGCTGCCGCGGGCTAACCAACGACTCTCTGTCGGCCGGGCACCGCGATGGTGCCCGGCCGACAGCTGTTTGTGCCATATCGGTTCCGCGGATGGGAAGGTGGTGTAGGAGGTCACCGTCATGACGTCTCTGCGGGATTCGAGCATTGCCGAGCTTTCCGAAGCCGAAGGTTTGATGCGTGCTGGAAGTTTCGGGGCAGCGGTGAAGATCCTCCTGAAGATCGTCGAGCGGGAGGCCGATCCTCAAGCACTGTTCATGCTGGCTTCGTCGTATCTGGAGCTCGGGCAACATGCATGAAGCATTTCGCCACGCCTCAGTCGCGGTGGAGTGTGAACCCTCCTCTGCGCCGGCCAGAGACCTACTTGCGAAGGTAAATCTTGCTAAAGGGGACTATGCTTCCGCGTTGGCAGATTACGACGCTGTCGCCGCCCTCTGTCGAGAACAGCGTCCGGCACCTCCTGAAAAGTATTCGGTTCCGGCACATTTCGCCCTGCGCAATCTCGAACAACTTGACCACATTCTGACCGAGAATCGCGATAAGCAAGCGTCCGCCGGCGCCTTGACTGAGCAACTTGATGGCTTATACCGTCGCCTCGCAGACGTCCTCGACGGAGCGAATGGCGAAGTACCTTGGGTGTCCGTCCAAGGGAGAAGCAGCAAGATCCTCGCCGACCCGCCATACGTGAAGGTTCCGGAGGAAAAGCTGCCAACCTACTTGAACACGGATGTCGATTACGAGCCGATACAACAAGCAATCTCGGCAGGCCAGCTGAAGGCGCGGGTAATTGACGATTTTCTAACCCCGGACGCGTTGGAGCAGGTGCGAAAATTCTGCCTGGAGTCCACAGTCTGGCGTCACCCGTACAAGTTCGGCTATGTAGGCGCCTTTCCGCAGGACGGATTCGCCAGCATCTCGCTGTTCGCCGTAGCGGAACAGCTCCAAACGGCACTCGGTGAAGCATTTGATGGATATCAATTGGCGCAGTGGTGGGCGTTCGAGTACGACACCCGGCTGCCAGGTACTGATATCCACGGTGACGACGCCGATTTTTCTTTGAATTTATGGATTACCCCAGATTCCGCGAATCTGGACCCGAGCTCGGGCGGCCTTGTCGTGTGGGACAAGACGGCGCCGAGTGACTGGAGCTTCGACGACTACAACTCCGGGGGAGATCGGGTCAGGCAGTACCTCCGGGACACCAACGCTGAATCGACCGTCATTCCCTACCGCGAGAACCGGGCAGTTTTGTTTGAAGGACACCTCTTTCACCAAACTGACGGGTTCACGTTCGCGCCCGGATTCGCCAATCGACGACGCAGTTTGACCTTCCTATTTCGACGCAGCAAGCGGTAACGCGGAGTCACCTATCGCCTTGGACGGCACCGCGCAGACGCCGCCTAACCGATGCGGTGTAACCCGAGGCGCTATGGACTACTGACACGGCACAATTCTCAGTGGGCCAAGCTCTCGACAGGCAGGCGCCAGCTCATCCGGCACAGCGCATGGTTCGGCGCCGCCGTCGGCCTGGCGGTGGCTGGCGGCGAAGTCATCTCGCACGTCGCCGGCACCGCGGAAGCCAAGTAGGTCCAGACCCGGCCCACCCTGCGATTCGCTCAAGTCAGCGACAGCCACATCGGCTTCTCCGGCGGCGCCGGAACCCGCGGCGACGGCTGGTACAGCTTCGACATCGCCGGTGTGCACGTCATTGCGCTGGTCAACACGCTCAATCTGAAGAAGCTCGGGCATCTCGGCGTCGAACAGCTGGAGTTCGTCGCCAAGGATGTCGCGGCGTTGCCCAATGACACCCCGATCATCGTGTTCAGCCATATTCCGCTGTTCGCAATGTATCCGGATTGGGGCTGGGCCACCGACGACGCCGCCCAGGCGCTGAGCTATTTACGCCGGTTCTCGTCGGTGACCTGCCTCAACGGCCATGTCCACCAAGTATTTTCCAAAACCGAAGGCAACGTGACGTTCTACAGCGGAACCACGACCGCCTACCCGCTACCTCATCCCGGCGACGGCCCTGCACCGAAGCCGGTCACTCTGCTGGCCGGTAAATTGCACGACGCGTTGGGCATTCGGGAGGTCGGCTATATCCGAGGCCAAAATGCTCTTGTATTGAAAGACCTTACACTGCAATGACATTCGCTGAGGCTATGACCAGGATCGGTATCGTCGCTGCGATGGCCGTCAGCGGGATCAGCCATGCCTACCTCTATGTCCATGGCTATCAGCACATTCCGATCATCGGCGCTGCCTTCGTTCTGCAGGCCAGCGTCTCGTTCGCTATCGCGGCGCTGATCCTGATCGGCGGTCCGGGATGGCTGCGCTGGGCGGCCATGGTGGCCGGCGGCGGACTGTTCGCGTTCGTGTTGTCGCGCACCGTCGGACTCTTCGGGTTTTCCGAACGGGGATGGCAGCCGTCGCCGCACGCGGCGGTCAGCGTGGTCGCTGAGTTGCTGACCGTCGGGCTATGGGTGGCTTATCTGGTCGGCCGTCGATGGGCAGGTGCCCGCGGATGACCGTTGGGAATCATTGTCGGTCACCCACGCTATAATCGAATGTATGTTCGATAGCCTGGCGACCGCCGGGACGCTACTGCAGCGCATGGGCGCGGCGGCGCGCGCGGAGAGCCGGGCCGCGGGCGAGCGTCTCGCGGTCATCGGGGAGCTGGATCTGTTGCGCTTACGGCAGGTCGGTGAACGGGAAACCTGGTGCACAGACACCCAAGAAGCGGTGACCGCCGAGGTGGCCGCGGCGTTGGGGATCACCCAGGGGCTCGCGGCCAGCTATTTGTACTACTCGCGTGCCATGCGCACACGTCTGCCTGGGGTGGGGGCGTTGCTGCAGGCGGGCGACATCGACTATCGAATGTTTCAAACAATCGTGTATCGCACCGATTTGATCACCGACCCTGACGTGTTGGCTGCCGTCGACGCCGAACTGGCGGCGAAGGTGCCGCGATGGCCGGCGATGACGCCTGGTCGGCTGGCCGGACAGGTGGACCGGATCGTGGCCCGCGCCGATCGTGATGCGGTGCGGCGCCGACGCGAACAGCAGGCAGATCGGGAATTCTCGATCTGGGACAGTGGCGACGGCCTGACCGAGGTGTTTGGCAGGTTGATCAGCACCGATGCCCACGCGGTAGATGCACGGCTCGATGCGTTGGCGGCCACGGTGTGCGCTGGCGATCCACGCACCCGCAAACAGCGCCGCGCCGACGCCATGGGGGCGTTGGCCGCAGGCGCCGACCGGCTCGCGTGTCGCTGCGGGCAGCCGCAATGCCCCGCACCGGCGGCGCCGGCGACGGCTCCGGTGGTGATTCATGTGGTCGCCGACCAAGCCACCCTCGACGGCACGGCACAGACGCCAGGCTCGATGATCGGCAGCGATGCGCTGATCCCGGCCGATCTGGTGGCCGAACTAGCCCGTTCGGCCAAGCTGCGGCCACTAATCCATCCCACCGATGCGCCGCCGGAGACCGCCTATTCGCCGTCGCAAGCATTGGCAGACTTCGTCCGCTGCCGGGATCTGACCTGCCGATTCCCCGGCTGCGACAAGCCGGCGGCGCGCTGCGACCTTGACCATACAATCCCTTACCGGGATGGCGGCCGCACGCACGCTTCGAACCTCACATGCCTTTGCCGCCTGCACCATTTGATCAAAACGTTCTGGCCCTGGAGCGACCAACAGCTACCCGACGGCACTCTGATCTGGACGTCGCCATCCGGGCAGACCTATGTCACCATCCCGGGCAGTGCCTTGCTGTTCCCCAGCCTTTGCGTTCCAACGGCCGCGCTAGTCCCGCCCGCTGTGCTCTCTGCACAGCCACGGTGTACCGACCGGGCCGCGATGATGCCCAAGCGCCGACGTACCCGCGCCCAGAACCGGGCCTCCTATGTCGCCGCGGAACGCCGACAAAACCAGCGGGTCCGGCTGCGCAGCGTGGAGGAACGATTGCCGATTGTCGCGAACGACGAGCCGCCGCCTTTCTAGGTGTCAGGCAAGCCATGGATGGTGGGTGCGGCGGCGGGCTCGGATAGCACCGGCCGGGCGCATCGAGACGGTGATTCGCAACTTCGGTCAGGGTGTTCATCCGACCAACGACCGCGCTTCGTCAGCGGCCGCGAGCAAAGGCGTGTGGTGATCCCCGGTCCAGTACCCAGCGTCCCCGGCAGATAACTGCGCCAGACTGTAGGTTAACAGCACGATGAACGACAACGAGCTGCCCGGAATGCCTGAGGACCGCCGTCGCTGCTGTGCGCGTAACAGCTACCGCCACAACATGGAAGCGCGCCGTGGCTATGCGCGGAGATGGGCGCCGTTGCAGGAGGCAGCGTGACTTCGCCTCCGTTACACCACAAGGAGAGCCCGTTCTTCGCGGCAGACCGCGGCGCCTATTGGCGCCACCTGCATGAGCTGGGCCCGGTAGTGCAAATCACCACCGGCGATCCGACGCTGCATGGCTACTATCTCACCCGACGGGACGACGTGCGCGCGGCGTTGCTCGACCCTTATACGTTTACGTCGCCGCCGAAAACCTTCGCGATCAACTTGTTCGGCAGACCGCTTCCGCAGGTGCCGCTCTCGTGCGGGACGCCGTCGGATCATGCCCGTTTCAGCCGTGTCTTGCATCCTCTCTTCAGCCCCAGAGCGCTGGCCCCCTTCGCTCCGGCTTTGCGCGCTCGGGCCGCGACGCTGATCGACGCAGTCGCCGCCGAAGGGCACTGTGATGCAACCAAAGTCGCCGACACCTTCGCCTGCCAAGCGCTGCTGACGGTATGCGGGCTGCCGCCAGATAGCCGCAGGGCGGCTGTGCTGACCCGGGCCGCAGTCATCGGCGACATCCACCGGGGCGGCCCAAACTGAACTCGTCAAGTGGCTCAACACCTCGCTGGACGCCGGGATGGCAAATCCCGAGCGGCCGCCGGGCATTCTCTGGCCGCTACTGGAGCGACTCGTTGGCGACCAGGATTTTCCGCTCAGCAGAGTCGAAGTGGCTTGCGGTCATCCTTTTGTTGTTCTCGGTTGCAGGAATTGAAATGGTTTCCGCGGTAACGTGTTTCGCACTTCTGCATCTCGCGCGCGATCCGCAACTGCGGGCCCAGCTGCGCGAGGACTCAGCACAGATTCCGGCGTTCGTCGAGGAAATGTTGCGGTTGGAGTCGCCAGGGCCGGCCATTCCGCGGGTGACCACGAGGGAAGTCGATATCGGTGGCGTCACAATCCCGATGCACAGTGCGGTGTGGCTGGCCTTGGAAGCCGCGGGCAGAGCGGACAGCGGCGACGAGATATCGACGGCCAGCAACGGAGAGATTCAGCGGCAGCGCCACTGGGCGTTCGGCGGCGGTATCCACAGATGCTTGGGCTTGCACCTGGCCCGGCTTGAAATGGCCGTGTTTCTGACCGAGTGGTTAAGCCGCATCCCGAATTTCGACGTGGAACCTGGCTTTTCGCCAGCGATTGTGCATAAACCGACCAGCGTGACCCACCTGGGTAGCCTAATGCTGCGTTGGGCTGACGATTCCCAGCCCCTGAAACAAGCGCAGAGCAACGGACAGACTTAGCCTGACCATGACCGACGACACGCGCGACGCCGAGCTGGAGAATCACATAAAAGAGTTCCTGAGGGCGATCGATGAACGTCCGGACCAGCTGATCCAGAAGCACATAGCAGGAATCAAAAATCCCGAGCCGCACGACATGGAAGACTTCCGTCGCTACGTCAATGACCTCAAATCGACCTACGGGCAGGGCTTGGACGACATGTACCGGCGGATCGCGTCACACGGTCTCGCCATATGTGAGTTGACGGATGAAACCGAAATAACCGAGCCGGTCGAAAAGATCATGGCGTTGGCAGCGGTAGAAGGCGAAGACGTCCCGAAAATGCTGGCGGGCTTCGAAGACGCCGCGCGCGAGCCGAGTCTTGTCTCTGTTATGAAGCTCCTCCAGACGATTTCTCATGCTAGTGCTCGCGGGGTGCCGATTCAGGCTCAGCGCGACGAGTTGACCCTTGAATTCACGACGTATTGCCTGACCCGCTTCCCGCCCACATGATGAGCCGCCACCGTTCTAGGTATCGGCCAAGCCATGAATAAATGCTTGCGTCTCTTGCCAAGTCGGCAGCAGGCCGGCGGCGCGGACCTCGTCCAAGGTGAGTGCGGCGGCGTCGCGGTCGGATAGCACCAATTCGTGCCCGCTCGGCCAGTCGATCGCCAGCGCCGGGTCAGTGGCGGCGATGGTGTGTTCGCGTTGCGGACTGTATTCGGTCGAGCAAAGATACATCACTGTCGAATTGTCTTGCAGCGCAAGGAAACCATGCGCGAGACCCTCGGAGAGATAGACGGATCTGCGGCTGCGGTCGTCGAGCACCACCGCGTCCCAGCGGCCGAACGTCGGCGAGCCCACCCGGATGTCGACGACGACATCGAACACCGAGCCGGATAGGCAGGTCACGTACTTGGCTTGGCTCGGCGGCAGCTGGGCGAAATGCAAGCCGCGCAGCACGCCGGCCGCCGACACCGAACAGTTGGCTTGGCGCACATCCAGGCGGTGGCCCGCGAACCCGGTGAACCCCCGGTCGGTGAGCCATTCGAAGAACAGCCCGCGCGAATCGGCATGCAGTTGCGGCGTGATCTCCCACGCGCCGGCGATGTCGAGTGCACGGACCTGCATGTCATCGACCCCACTGTTCGTAGCGGGCCTCGACGGCATCTTTGAGTGGCCGCCACCAGGATTCGTTTTCACGGTACCAGTCGATGGTGGTGCGCAGACCTTCGGCGAAATCGGTATGCTTTGGCGCCCAGCCTAATTCGTTGCTCAGCTGAGACGGATCGATGGCATAGCGAAGGTCGTGGCCGGCCCGGTCGACAACATGATCGAAATCGTCGGGATCGCGGCCCATCAACTCCAGCAGCGTCCGCAGCACCGAGAGGTTGTCACGTTCGCCCTCGGCGCCGATCAGATAGGTCCGGCCGGACTGACCGCCCACGAGGATGCGCCGGACCGCGTCGTTGTGGTCGTCGACGTGGATCCAGTCCCTGACGTTGGCGCCTTTTCCGTACAACTTCGGCCGCCGCCCGGTCAGCACGTTGGTGATCTGGCGGGGGATGAACTTCTCCACATGCTGGTAAGGCCCATAGTTGTTGGAACAGTTCGAGACCGTCGCGCGCACTCCATAGGACCGCACCCAGGCTCGCACCAGCATGTCGGAGGCGGCCTTGGTCGACGAGTAGGGGCTCGACGGGTTGTAGGGCGTGGATTCGGTGAACCGCTGGGGATCGTCGAACGCGAGATCGCCGTAGACCTCGTCGGTGGAGACGTGATGCAGTCGCACCCCGTGCCGGCGCACCGCCTCCAGAATGGTGAACGTCCCGATCACGTTGGCCTGCAGGAACGGCGCCGGGTCGGCCAACGCGTTGTCGACGTGAGTTTCGGCCGCGAAGTGCACCACCGCGTCCGACTCGGCGACCAGTTGGCAAACCAGTTCCGCGTCGGCGATATCGCCCTGCACCAACCTGATGGCGTTTTCGACGGGAGTCAGCGATTCGTGGCTGCCGGCATAGGTCATGGCGTCGAGAACCGTGACCGCGTCGTCCGGGTAGTCGCGCACAGCGGCGTGCACGAAATTGGCGCCGATGAACCCAGCGCCACCCGTGACCAGCAACCGCATGGATAGACCCTAACCCAGCGACGCTACGGGCCCGCCAGGGTTCGAGAAGAAGCCGGCCGTCAGGCCCCGCCGAGCAGCGCGTTCAGCTCCCGGACGTCAGCCCCAGCGGCCCGGCCAGTTCACCCAGCGCAGCCAGAAGCTTGTCCTCGGGCCAGCCGCCCAGCACCTGGATCGCGACGTGATCGGCACCGGCCTCCAGATGCTCGTTGAGGCGCGCGGCAATAGCCTCCGGCGTGCCGTACGCCACGACGGCGTCAATCAGCTTGTCACTGCCCGGTTTACGCACATCGTTATCGGTGAATCCCAGGCGACGCCAGTTGTTGACGTAGTTGCTCAAGCCGAGGTAGAACTCGACAGTTTGCCGGCCGACCTCGCGAGCCTCGTCGGCGTCGGTGGTGAGCACCACCTTGTGTTCGGGAGCCAGGAATACCGTATTGCCGACCAGTTCGCGCGCATACGCGGTGTGTTCCGGCGTGGTCAAGTACGGGTGGGCACCGGCGCTGCGCTCCGCGGAGAGCTCCAGCACTTTGGGGCCAAGCGCCGCGAGCACCCGCCGACTGGTCGGCACCGATGCGCCGTCGAGTACGTCAAGATACTCGACGAGCGCGTCGTAGGGCTTGCGGTACTCGTCGGTGTGCTCGGGATGACCTACCCCGATACCCAGCAAAAACCGCCCCGGATAGGCGTTTTCGATGCGGTGATAGGACTCGGCTACTTCGGCGGCCGGTGACGACCAGATGTTGATGATCCCGGTCGCCAGCTGCAGTGACGAGGTCTGCGCCAGGGCGGGCTCCACCCACTTCAGGTCGGCATCAGGTGATCCACCGATCCAGGCGGCGCCATAGCCCAGCGATTCGATCTGCACTGCGAGGTCCGGGGTGATCGACCGACTGGCCAGCCATACGCCGTACCGACCCAGGTCGAGTTTGAGTGAAACGCCCTCGGTCATCTAGGTCCCCTCCGGTTGGTCAAGCCTGTTTCAGTCCCAGCGGCCCCGCCAGTTCGGCCAGAGCCGACACCAGGTTTTCATCTTTGGTCAGGATCTGCACTGGCACGTGGTCGGCGCCGGCGTCGAGGTGTTCGGTCAGCCGTGCCGCGATCGCCTCCGGCGTACCGTACGCCACCACGGCGTCGACCAGGCGATCGCTGCCCGGCCGGGTGACTTCGTCCTCGGAGAACCCCAGCCGCTTCCAGCTGTTGCGGTAATTGGCCAGGTTGAAATAAATGTCGAGCGCCTTGCGGCCGACCGCGCGAGCCTTGTCCGCATCGGTGGTCAGGACCACCTTGTGCTCGGGTGCCAAGAATGCCGATGGGCCGATCAGTTCGCGGGCCTGCGCGGTGTGCTCTGGAGTGGTGAGGTACGGGTGCGCGCCGGCGCTGCGTTGTGCCGAAAGCTTCAGCACCCGCGGGCCCAGGGCCGCGACCACGCGACGGTCGGCGGGGACTCCGTACTCGTCAAGCTGATCGAGGTATTCCACCAGCGCGTCATAGGGCTTGCGGTATTCGGTGATCGCCTCTGGATGCCCGACGCCGATGCCCAACAGGAAGCGGCCCGGGTAGGCCCGGTCGATGCGGTGGAACGACTCGGCCACCGGCTTGGCCGCCGCCGACCAGATGTTGACGATGCCGGTCGCCACCTGCAGCGTCGTCGTCGCTTCCAGAATGGGTTCCACCCACTCCAGTTCGGCGGGCGGCGAACCGCCGACCCAGACAGCCCCGTAGCCCAGAGCCTCGATTTCTTTGGCTTGGGCAGGCGTGACGCCGCGTCCGAACGATCCGAACCGGCCTAGATTGGGTTTGCTCGCAGCAGAATCGGTCATGGCCTTGCCAACCAGCCGCGTGGCGACCCTATTCCAGGTTCGGCGATGCCCGGCATAGCGCCGGTCCGGGCCGACTCCCTCGGCTAGGCGTCTTGCGGTACCGCGTCGGCCTCGGCGGCTTCACCGTCCTCCGGCAGCGCCACGTCGACTACCGGCGGCATCTCCAGCGGCAGCAACACGATGAATTGGGTGTTGCCGGGCACCGACTCGACCCGCAGGTCGCCGTGGTGCTTGTTGACCACGATCTTCCATGCCAGATCCAGCCCGAGCCCGGTACCTTCGCCGACCGGCTTGGTGGTGAAGAACGGCTCGAAGATGCGCTCGCGCACGTCCTCGGGAATACCAGGACCGGTGTCGCAGATCTCGACGCGCAGCATCTTCTCGGCCTCGCGTGAGGTGCGGATCGTCAGCGTGCCGCCCGCGCTACCCATCGCGGCGATCGCATTGTCGATGATGTTCGTCCACACTTGGTTGAGATCGCCTGGGTAGCAAGGAATTTGCGGAAGCGAACGATCGAACTCCTTGGCCACCGTAATGTGTCGGGTGCTGTCTTTGCCCAACCGGTCGGCAAACATCGTCAGCGTGCTTTTCAGCAGGTCGTGCACGTCGGCCACCTGGAATGGCGCCCGGTCCATCTGCGAGTACTGTTTGGCGTCGGCTACCAGCGCCGAAATGCGTTGGCTCGCTTCCGAAATCTGATTCATCAGGAGTTCGCTTTCGATGGTGTAGCTGATCCAGCGGATCGCTTCCTCCAACGAAGTCGAGGCTTCCAATTCGTCTGCAGTGGCAGAAATGCGTTCCAGCCAGTCGGTGTCAATACCACCTTCGACGAAAGTCGGTGCGATGTCCCATCCGCCGTCGATGCCGTGTTCGTCCAGCCAGTCGCCAACGGCGTCTTCGCGGTCCGCGGTCTCGATCGGGGTCAGGTGCTGCGATGCCGACTTGGCGACTTGCTCGGCGACGGCATCTTGCAGCCGCACCAGGGCATTCAGCGTCTCCGGGGTGACCGTGCCGTCGGCGAGCATCGCGAGTTTGGCACGCATACGTGAGATTCGGCCGCGCAACTCCTGGGCGGCCCGCGCGATGGCCGCAGCGGGGTTGTTCAGCTGATGGGTGAGCCCGGCCGCCAGCTGGCCCAGCGCCAACAACTTCTCGCGATTGTCGATGAGCCGGCGGGTGCGTTCGGTGCCGACGGCAATCCCGTCGAGCAGGTGAACGGCCATCGGGAATTGATCTTTCATGAAGGCGGCGAAGGCCGGTGCGTCCATCACGAAGAATCGCGACGGCTTGGTCACGTGGACCGACGTGGTGTAGGCCTGCTGCTTCTCGCCGGTAAACGCTTGCCACGCGCCGCAATACACGCCGCGATGCGATGTCCGGTTGGTTTCGATGTCCTGACCGCCGGAGAGCTTCGACATCGCCAGCTCGCCTTCGATGAGGACGTAGAAGCATGTCGCCGGCTCACCCTCGACGCAGAGCGGGCCCGGCTCGAAGTTCTCGATGTACCCGCCGGCGCACAACATCGCGAGCTGCTCGTCGTTGAGGTGCTCGAAGAGGAACAGGGTGCGCAGCTCGGCGGCGTCACACGGGAGTTGGGCGGTCATGATTCGGCCAGGTAGCGGTGTACCAGCATCACAGCCATCGAGCCTTCACCGACCGCGGCCGCGACTCGTTTGGCGGACTCGGAACGCACATCGCCGGCGACGAACACGCCCGGCACGCTGGTCTCCAAGTGGTGCGGGGGGCGGTCCAGGGTCCAACCGCACACGTTGCGCAGGTCCGGACCGGTGAGGATGAAGCCGTGGTCGTCGCGAGCGAGCACCCCGTCTAGCCAATCGGTGCGCGGTGCGGCGCCGATGAAGATGAACATCCGGGCGCAGCTGACGTCTTCGGTGCGGCCGGTCTTGTTGTCGATCAGGGTCAGCTTCTCCAGATGGTCGGTCCCAATGGCGCAGTGCACTTCGGTACAGCTGCGGACGGTGATGTTGGGCCGTTGCTCGATCTGCTGGATCAGGTAGTGCGACATCGATGCCTCCAACGACGGTGCGCGCACCACGATCGTGACCGATTTGGCCTCGCGGGATAGGTACATCGCGGCCTGGCCTGCCGAGTTGGCCCCGCCGATCACGTAGACCTCTTCGCCCTCGCATTCCGAGGCGATGGAAACCGCCGCACCGTAATGGACGCCGCGGCCGGACAGGTCAGCGCAGCCGTCCGCATGCAGTTCGCGGTAGGCGACGCCGGTCGCGACGATGACCGCGTGCGCGGCGATGGAGCCGCCATCGTCAAAGCGAACGGTGCGCTTGGATCCGTTCACCTCCAGGGCGGTGGCGGTGCGGGCGGTGATGAGTTCCGCGCCGAACTTCTCCGCCTGCATGCGCGCGCGGTCGGCCAGTTGGCTACCTGACACCCCGTCCGGGAAGCCCAGATAGTTCTCGATCTTCGAGCTCTGGCCGGCCTGGCCGCCCGTCGCGGTGCGTTCGATCAGCACCGTGTGCAGACCCTCGGAGGCGCCGTAGACGGCGGCGGCCAGACCCGCCGGTCCGCCGCCGACCACGATCAGGTCGTAGAACTCCTGCGACGGCGTCGTTGTGAGGCCCAAAGTATCGGCCAGTAAGGCATCGCTGGGTTCGACGAGAGGGTCGCCGTGTTCGGTCACGACGACCGGAAGCCGCTTGCCGTCCTCGCCTGCGGCGTGCAGGAGTTGTTCGCCTTCGGGCTGGTCGGCCGGCAGCCACTTGTAGTCCAGTCCGTTGCGGGCCAGGAAATCACGGACCTCCCAGGATCGCGCTGACCAGCGGTGCCCGATCACCTTGGTGTGCGGGATGGGGTGTTCAGGGTTCCGCTTCCAGGCTTCGAGCAACTCGTCGATGACGGGGTAGAGCTTCTCTTCCGGCGGATCCCACGGCTTGAGCAGGTAATGGTCGAGGTCGACGACGTTGATGGCGTCGATCGCGGCGTGGGTGTCGGCGTAGGCGGTCAGCAGCACCCGCTTTGCCGCCGGATACAGATCCATCGCCGCCTCGAGGAATTCGATGCCGGTCATCTGCGGCATCCGGTAGTCGGCGACCAGCATTGCGACCGTCTCGCCGCGCAGCTTGAGTTGCTTGAGGGTGTCCAGGGCATCGGGGCCCGACTCCGCGCGCACGATACGGTGCGCCTCGCCGTAGTGGCGACGCAGATCCCTGGCAACCGCCCGTGACACCGCCGGGTCGTCGTCGACGGTCAACATCACCGGTTTACGAGGCTGGGTATCGGGGCTCGTCATCGGCAATAATTATGCGCTTGTCAGCGCCGCCGCGTGGGCTGAGTACGAGCGGTACGATTCCTCCGACAGCGATTTTGGTCAGCACGAATCAGCGGGTATCGTTGGACCAACGGCGCGTCATCGCGCTGACTTTTCCGCGTGCCCAGTCTTTAGGAATTTCCTGTCGCCGGTTCACGTTGCAAAGCCGGCGAATGCTGCACCGACCTGGGCGAAACGCGAAACGAAACCAAAGACGAGGATTTGAAGAGAAGTTATGGCCAAGAAGGACGGCGCCATCGAGGTCGAGGGCCGCGTGGTCGAGCCCCTGCCCAATGCGATGTTCCGCATTGAGCTGGAAAACGGCCACAAGGTGCTTGCCCACATCAGCGGCAAGATGCGGCAGCACTACATCCGCATCCTGCCCGAGGACCGGGTGGTGGTGGAGTTGTCTCCCTACGACCTGTCCCGTGGCCGCATTGTGTACCGCTACAAGTAACCGAACCGCCCGAACGATCAATACCGACTAGTAGACAGAACAGGATCGAACAGCCGTGAAGGTGAACCCGAGCGTCAAGCCGATCTGCGACAAGTGCAGGGTGATCCGTCGGCATGGGCGGGTCATGGTGATCTGCTCTGATCCGCGCCACAAGCAGCGGCAGGGTTAGTCGCTCGCCGGACGATCAGACCCGGCGCACACACACAACTGAATGCAGACCTCCCAGCACCACTGAACGGCTGGCATCTATCGAGATGGGCCAGTTCAGCTACGTCCGGAACGGAGGCCGGACCCCGGAGCAGTCAGCCGGGAACGGGCTGGGATCAGACCTCCGCATAGAGAAGGAATCCACCCATGGCTCGACTAGTGGGCGTCGACCTGCCGCGCGACAAGCGCATGGAGGTCGCGTTGACCTACATCTTCGGCGTCGGTCGTACCCGATCCAATGAGATCCTCGCCGCCACCGGTATCGACCGGGACCTGCGCACCAAGGACCTCACCGACGACCAGTTGACCCACCTGCGCGATTACATCGAAGGCAATCTGAAGGTCGAGGGTGACCTGCGCCGTGAGGTGCAGGCCGACATCCGCCGCAAGATCGAGATCGGCTGCTACCAGGGGCTACGGCACCGCCGCGGCCTGCCGGTGCGTGGTCAGCGCACCAAGACCAACGCGCGCACCCGCAAGGGTCCCAAGCGCACCATCGCAGGCAAAAAGAAGGCCAGGTAAGTCATGCCCCCAGCCAAGAAGGCCGCCTCAGCGCCCAAGAAGGGTCAGAAGACCCGGCGCCGGGAAAAGAAGAACGTCCCGCACGGCGCCGCGCACATCAAGAGCACGTTCAACAACACGATCGTGACGATCACCGACCTGCAGGGCAATGTGATCGCCTGGGCGTCGTCGGGTCACGTCGGCTTCAAGGGTTCGCGCAAGTCGACCCCGTTCGCCGCGCAGCTGGCCGCCGAGAACGCTGCGCGCAAGGCTCAGGAGCACGGCGTGCGCAAGGTCGACGTGTTCGTGAAGGGCCCGGGCTCGGGCCGCGAGACCGCGATCCGGTCGCTGCAGGCCGCCGGCCTGGAGGTCGGCGCGATCTCTGACGTCACCCCCCAGCCGCACAACGGCTGCCGCCCGCCCAAGCGCCGTCGGGTCTAGGAGAAAGACAGACAATGGCTCGTTACACCGGACCCATCACCCGGAAATCACGCCGGCTGCGCACCGACCTCGTCGGTGGCGACCAGGCGTTCGAGAAGCGTCCCTACCCGCCCGGCCAGCACGGCCGCGCGCGGATCAAGGAGAGCGAATACCTGATGCAGATGCAGGAGAAGCAGAAGGCCCGCTTCACCTACGGCGTCATGGAAAAGCAGTTCCGCCGCTACTACGCAGAGGCTGCTGGCCGTCCCGGCAAAACCGGTGACGAGCTGCTGCAGATCCTGGAAAGTCGGCTGGACAACGTGGTCTACCGCGCCGGGATAGCTCGCACCCGCCGGATGGCCCGCCAGCTGGTCAGCCACGGCCACTTCACGGTCAACGGCGTGCATGTCAACGTCCCCAGCTACCGGGTGTCGCAGTACGACATCATCGACGTGCGGGACTCGTCGCTCAACACGGTGCCGTTCCAGATCGCACGCGAGACTGCGGGCGACCGTCCGATCCCCAGCTGGTTGCAGGTGGTCGGCGAGCGCCAGCGCATCCTGGTCCACCAACTGCCGGAGCGCGCCCAGATCGAGGTGCCGCTCACCGAGCAGCTGATCGTCGAGTACTACTCGAAGTAGGCGCAGACTTCCGCCACCGCATCCGCGGTGCGGGACACCTAAGCGGCATCAAATAGCGGGTGCCGAGAAGGAGAAGAAGAAACACCATGCTGATCTCACAGCGACCGACTCTGTCCGAAGAAATCATCAACGACAGCCGTTCGCAGTTCGTCATCGAGCCGCTGGAGCCGGGATTCGGCTACACGCTTGGTAATTCGCTGCGCCGCACGCTGTTGTCGTCGATTCCCGGAGCGGCCGTCACCAGCATCCGCATCGACGGCGTGCTGCACGAGTTCACCACCGTGCCAGGCGTCAAGGAAGACGTCACCGACATCATCTTGAACCTCAAGAGCCTGGTGGTGTCCTCAGAAGAGGACGAGCCCGTAACGATGTACCTGCGCAAGCAGGGCCCGGGCGAGGTCACCGCGGGTGACATCGTGCCGCCGGCCGGCGTCACCGTGCACAACCCGGAGATGCACATCGCGACGCTGAACGACAAGGGCAAGCTCGAGATCGAGCTCGTCGTCGAGCGTGGCCGCGGCTATGTCCCGGCCGTGCAGAACAAGGCGTCGGGCGCCGAAATCGGCCGTATCCCAGTCGATTCCATCTACTCGCCGGTGCTCAAGGTGACCTACAAGGTGGACGCCACCCGTGTCGAGCAGCGCACCGACTTCGACAAGTTGATCCTCGACGTCGAGACCAAGAGCTCGATCGGCCCCCGTGACGCGCTCGCCTCGGCGGGTAAGACGCTGGTCGAATTGTTCGGTCTGGCACGCGAACTCAACCTCGAGGCCGAGGGCATCGAGATCGGCCCGTCGCCGGCCGAGGCGGACCACATTGCGTCGTTCGCGCTGCCGATCGACGACCTGGATCTGACCGTGCGCTCGTACAACTGCCTCAAGCGTGAGGGCGTGCACACCGTCGGCGAATTGGTCTCCCGCACCGAGTCCGATCTGCTCGACATCCGTAACTTCGGTCAGAAGTCCATCGACGAGGTGAAGGTCAAGCTGCACCAGTTGGGTCTGTCGCTCAAGGACAGCCCGGCCAGCTTCGACCCGTCGGAAGTCGCCGGTTATGACGTCGCCACCGGCACCTGGTCCGCCGAGGGCGCCTACGACGACGCGGACTACGCCGAAACCGAACAGCTCTAAGCGCCTCAGAATCTAGACAGGAGCGTCAGCAATGCCCAAGCCCACCAAGGGTCCTCGTCTCGGCGGGTCGTCTTCGCACCAGAAGGCCCTTCTGGCCAACCTGGCCACGGCGCTGTTCGAGCACGGCCGGATCAAGACCACCGAGCCCAAGGCTCGGGCGCTGCGACCCTACGCCGAGAAGCTGATCACCCACGCCAAGAAGGGCACGCTGCACAACCGGCGTGAGGTGCTCAAGAAGATCCGCGACAAGGACGTGGTGCACAACCTGTTCGCCGAGATCGGGCCGTTCTTCGCCGACCGCAACGGCGGCTACACCCGCATCATCAAAGTCGAGGCGCGCAAGGGCGATAACGCTCCAATGGCGGTCATCGAGTTGGTGCGGGAGAAGACGGTGACCTCCGAAGCCGACCGCGCGCGCCGGGTTGGCGCTTCGAAGTCGGCTGCGAAGGCACCAGCGGCCGCGCCGGAGGTGGTCGAGGCCGACAGCGCCGACGAGGCCGCCGAGGCCACGGAGTCCCCGGTGGCCGAGACCGAGAGCGCCGACGAGGCTGCAGAGGCCACCACGGCGGAGGCGGAAGCCGAGGCCGAAGACGCTGACTAGCGGTTCATCGTTGAACGACACACCCGCCATCGACGCTGATGGCGGGTGTGTTCGTCTTCGGCTCGATATCGCTTATGACGGAACGGATTTCGCGGGCTGGGCAACACAGGCGGGTCAGCGCACCGTAGCCGGCCTGCTGGAGGAGACGCTCTCGACGGTGTTCCGGACATCGGTGCGATTGCGCGCGGCCGGGCGCACGGACACCGGCGTGCATGCCATCGGGCAGGTCGCCCATGCCGACATTCCGGTCGACGCGCTGCCCAATGCCTATCCGCGATCGCCGCGGCCGACTCAACCCGAGTTTCTGCCGCTGGTCAGGCGCCTGGGCCGGTTGCTGCCCGCCGAAGTCCGGGTCCGTCGGATCGTGCGCGCGCCAGCGGGTTTCGACGCACGATTTTCGGCGCTGCGCCGCCACTACGTCTACCGGCATTTCGACCGCCGACGTACGGGGTGGAGCCACACCAGGCCCGCTACGTCACCGGCTGGCCGCGCCCGCTCGACGTCGACGCGATGATCGACGGCGTCGCGAAACCTGTTGGGGCTGAATGACTTCGCGGCTTTCTGCCGTCACCGCGAGGCGGCGACCACGATTCGCGACCTGCAGCGGTTCGACTGGGCCCGCGACGGCGATCTGATCACCGCATACGTCACCGCCGACGCGTTCTGCTGGTCGATGGTGCGATCGCTGGTCGGCGCGGTGCTGGCCGTCGGTGAGCATCGGCGCAGCCCCCGAGTGGTGCGCGTGAGCTGCTCACGTCCACCCGGCGGTCCAGCGACTTCGCCGCCGCGCCGCGCGCGGGGTTTGACGCTGGTCGGCGTGGATTACCCGCCCGACAGCGAACTGCAGGCGCGGACGCTGATCACCCGCGACCTGCGGACGCGCGACTGATCGACTACAGCTTGCCGGCGACGAAGTTGGCGGCCTGATCCACCAACCCCGAGTCGACGTACGACGGCTGCAGATGGGCAGCCCATTGCAAATTCTGGAAGCCTCTGGTGCAGATCGGGTCGCCGGCAGCGCACAGGTCGATGGTCTTACCGGCAAAGGCCGGGCTGAAATTGGGGACCGGGCCGAGCACCCGCTGGGTGCCGTTGCCGAACAGCGCGACCGCGGCGACGTGCCGATCAAATGCCGGCGGCAGGGGATTCGTGAAGCCGAACCCAGGTCTGTTCACCGCGACCACGACGTCGGCCGCGGCGGCGCCCAGTGAGTAACCGCCGAGCACCAACTTGGTGTTCGGGCAGCTTGCCGCCATCGATTGAACGTGCGCGCTCATGTCGTTGGCAGCGACATCGACCTCGGTGTTGGCGGGGTAGTTGACCCCGTAGGAGCCGACGGTCATCTGCGGCACCTTATTCCGCAGCGCGGTGATAAAGGACTGGCCGATCAGGCCGACGCCGGGTGGTTCTTCACGGCCCCGCGCGAAGGCCACTTCGGCGTCCGGGCAGGCGCGCCGATGCCACCGGAAGCGGCGTCGTCGAGAAGGGAATCACGGCGGGAGCGCCCAGCAAACCGCCCGCGAACAACGCCGCGACTGCTAAGCGGTTCAGGCCAGGTCGCATGAGCAAACGTTAGGGGGTCAAACTAATGCTCCGCTGTGAGCGACGTGAGGGTTCGGCCAGGGAACGGGGCTACGCCAGCTTGCCGGCGACGAAGTCGGCAGCCTGATTGACCTCGCCGTCCTGGATATAGCCATTCGCCATGTGTTGCGACCAGTTGTCGGACCAGGTGTGCGGATCAGCCGGGTTGCAGATGGGATCGGCGCCGTGGCACAAGTCGATGGTCCGGTCGGTGTAGACCGGGTTGAAGTTCGTGATCGGCCCGACCCACTGGGTGCCGTTGCCGAACAGCGCGACCGCCGCGATGTGCTGATCGGCGCCCGGCGGCAGGGGATTGGTGAAGCCGAACATCGCGCCGGGAGCCGCCATCACGACGTCGGTGACCGCGGCGCCGAGCGAGTAGCCGCCCAGCACCACGCGGGTGTTCGGGCAGTTGTTGATCGTGGACTGGACGTGCGCGCTCATGTCGTTGGCGCCGACATCGACCTCGGTGTCGGCGGGGTAGCGCACCGCGTAGAGACTGACGTTTTTGTTGACCTTGGACCGCAGTGCGCTGACGAAGGCGTTACCGAGGACCCCGGCGCCGGGCGGTTCCTGTCGGCCTCGGGCGAACACCACCTCGGCGTCGGGGCACGCGGCGGATGCGGTCGGGATCAGCGTCGGGCCGGTGCGCGATAGTGCCGGCGTAAGCACCAACGCGCTGGCGAGAAAACCAGCCGCACACAAGCCCCGCAGCTTCATATGCTGATACTAGTGCGCTTTCCGAAGATCAGTGAAAGACCGCGGGCTGCGTCTGATCAACGACGGTCGGACCAGGTTCAACGGGCCCGGGTGGAGGGCCCAGCGCTGGGCCCGGCGGGGTGCCGAACGGCCCGGGCGGTACACCCATCGGGCCTGGTGGGACGCCCAGGGGCCCGCTGGGTGCGGTGGGAGACAGTACCGACAACAGCCTGGTCTGGACGAAGCTGGCGGCCTGACTGGTGTAGACGGGCACGTAGCCATCGGTGTGCCCGCTCCACTGGTTGCCCTGGCCCGCGTGACAGATCGGGTCTTCGGGGTTGCAGTAGTCGACGGCCTTGGCGCCGAACATCGCGCTCTGCGCCGCGATCGTCCCGCCGCTGCGGTCGGCAGGGTTGCCGAAGGTGGTCACCGCGATGACGTTGTTGGCGTATTTGGGCGGCAGCGAACTGCCCCAGCCGATGCCGCCGATGGAGACCCCGGAGACGATGTCGACCACCGATGCGCCCTGCGAGTACCCGCCGAGCACCTGCGGGGTGTTCGGGCACTTGTCGGCGACGTCTTTGATGTGCTTGATGGCATCGTTGGCGCCGTCGCCGCCGTGCAACTGCAGGAGGCTGGCCTTGTAGTTGACGGCGTAGGCGTCGATGTTCTTGCCGGTGTTCTGGCGCAGTGAGTCGACGAGAGCGCCGCCGACGTGGCCCAGTCCGGCCGGTTCGTCGGTGCCGCGGGCGAAGGTCACCGCGACGTCCGGGCAGTTGTCGGCCCCGGCCGAGGGGATGGCCCGCGGGGCGGCGCTCGGCGCGACCAGCAGCACGCCCGCGGCCAGCAGCGCCGCGGCGCCCACGCCGGCCCAGCGGAAGCCGCGTGACCAGGCACGACGGGGGATGAAACGGCTGAGACTATTGATGCTCACCAGGCGATTTTACCGATTTCTGGACGCCGGGTCACCTTGACGTAAATCGGGCCCCCCTGTGGATCGTCGACGAAGCGTCACGTGACCACTACATATCGTGTGAAGCCACACGGACCCAGGGGCCTTTGGGGGACTGGATGGCATGGCAACCAAACATGAGGCTGCACATCAGCGGCTATCGATTTCTGCGGCGCCGCATCGAGTGCGCATTGCTGGGCAGGGACGTCCGTGCCGTCAACGAGCCGATCCGCGCACCCGCGCAATCGTTGATTGCCGGACTGGCGCTCGCGATCATCTTGCTGGCCGGATGTGCGGTACTGGCCGTCCTGCGCCCGCAACCAGCGACGGCGAACGCGCCGATCCTGATGGGGAAGCAGTCAGGGGCGCTTTACGTCCGATTAAGCGACACGCTTCATCCGGTGCTGAACCTGGCCTCGGCCAGGTTGATCATGAAAATCAACGCCGACCCACTGCCGACACCTGAGTCGCAACTCGCTCATATCAAAAGGGGCCCGCTGCTGGGCATCCCTGGTGCTCCTCAATATCTGGGGAAACCTCTCGCCGAAGACGAATTGCAGTGGACAGTCTGTGACAGCCGCGACGGGGTGCCGAGCACGACGGTCGTCTTGGGTCGGGCTGAGGGACCGCCCTCGCATGTCCTGGTGCGCGAACGGACCCTGCTTGTCCGTCCTGATTCCGGTGGCTCGACCTACCTGCTTTACGACGGTCGTCGAGCCGTCGTGAACACCGATGAACCTGCGGTCGTGCACGCGCTGGGACTCGAGGGACAGATCCCATTGACGGTGTCACCGGTGCTGTTGAACCTCATCCCAGAAGCGCCGCCCATCACCGCGCCGCGGATACCCGGCGCTGGCAGTCACGGGCCAGTCGCGCTCCCGGGATTTCCAGTCGGCAGCGTGCTGCGGGTGACCCGCACGGGCGGCGACGCGTATTACGTCGTCCTCAGCGACGGGGTTCAGCGCGTTGGGCAGCTTGCCGCGGACCTCGTGCGATTCGCCAACTCGCAGGGCACCCGCACCGCCATCTCGGTAGCACCGGACGTCATCCACGCCGCCCCGACGGTGACACGGCTGCCGGTGTCCGGCTTTCCCGACCGGGCGCAGGCATCGGCGAACGCCGACGGTGCGACGCTCTGCGTCGAGTGGGCGCATGCGACGTCGGGCAGTGTCGCCGTCTCATTCTCGGTTGGCGGCTTACCTATCCCGATCGGCGAGGCACCGGTGACCTTGACGCAGGCCGATGGAAAGGGCCCTGCCGTCGACGCTGTCTATCTCTCGCCCGGGCGCTCTGCTTATGTGCGCGCCACCGGGCTGTCCGGCGGCAACGCCCGCGCGGGCACCCGATACCTGATCTCCGATAGCGGCGTCCGATTCGCCGTCCACGACGACGACGCGGCACATGACCTTGGCCTGCCTGACACGATGGTCCCGGCGCCCTGGCCGGTACTGGCGAAGCTGCCTGCAGGGCCAGAGTTGAGCAGGGCCAATGCCTCAGTCGCCCAAGACGTTCTCGCCAATGTGAGTAGGTCGGCCCGCACGACATTGGGCTCGCCGTAGCCGGGTCCGCAATGCGGCGATGGCCAGCACCGTCGCCAGTACGCCACCGCAGACGGCTGCGCCAGTGAACGCCAAGCGCTGTGCGCTGTGATCCGGCCGGGCAGGAAGTGGGGGCTCAAGAATGGGCATCGCCGTCGGCGCCGGCGGAGGAGTCGGGTTTGACGCGGTATCAGTGCTGACGGCCGCAAGGAAGTCCACCAGGCCGGCCCCTACCCGCGGATCCCATCCGCTGGGCGGATGATGCGCGGTCGTTTTGATGCGTTGCATCACCTGACGAGCCGTCAGCATCGGAAATCGGGATCGGACCAGCGCCGCCAGCCCACTGACCACCGGTGCGGCGTAGCTGGTACCCGACAGTGGAACCGAACCCCGTTGTCCACCAAACGTATTGACTAACCCGTCACCCGACGAGCTCAGCGATATCACCCCTTCGCCCGGGGCGGCCACGTCCACCCACGGCCCGGCAAGGGTGAACGACGACGGCTCGCCCTGTGCGTTTACCGAACCCACGGTCAGCACGTAGTCGTCATACCAGGCCGGGCTGACCACCACCGTTGCCGTGTCCCAGGTCACTTGGGCTTGCTGAGTCGGGCATTGCCCGGCACCGGTATTTCCGGCGGCGACTACCACCACCGCGTTCTTGACGTCCACCGCGTAGGACAGCGCCGCACCGAGTGCGCGATCGTCGAGTGCCGACCCGGTGCGGATGCAGGCAACCGAGGAGATGTTGATTACCGAAGCGCCGAGGTCCGCAGCCGTCCGGACAGCTCGTGCCATGGTGTCGACATCACCGAATCCGGAGTTGGACGGATCTGCCGCGGCGCCGAACTTGGTGCTGGACTGGCGGATGCTGATCAAAGCGACATTCGGGGCGACACCGCTGAAACTGTCGGCGTGACGGGGATCCGGCGCGGCCGAGATGATCCCGGCTACCGCGGTACCGTGTCCGTCACAATCCTGGGTGCCGTCGCCGGTGAACACATAATCACCGCCCGCCGCGGTGTGGTGCAACCGTGGGTGCGGCGAAACTCCGGTGTCGATGACGGCAACGCGTTGACCCGAACCACGGGTGAGCTTCCAAACCTGTGGCAGGTCAAGCCCAGTCAGTTGGCTGGTCGCATCGGGTGGGTCAGCATCACGAGTTACGGACGGCACTGCGCAGATCTCGCGCTGCACGGTCGGCCGCGGCGGGCTTGGCGGCGCCGGCTGGGGTAGCCGACTGTTGTCGATCGGCGGCGGCGATACCGCATGCGCGGGCGATAGGGCACACTGCGGCAGCGCGGCGACGACCGCCGCCGTCGCGCACCGGAACACTGTCAACCGCGCTGTCCTCACAGGAGATTCGCGCTGCGCGCAGCGCCGTAAAGCTCGCCGACCCAACAGGCCAGCGGCACAACGGCGGCCAGAGCGAGAGACTCCAGCAGTTCGACACTTCGTTGTCCGACCGGAGAGACCGTCGTCGAGTGGCTGATGAAACCTAGACATAGCGCAACGGCGGCCAGCACCATCGACGCTGCAGCGATGTGGGCCGCGTGACGTGGATACGCGGCGGCCGCAATGACGAGCGCAGCGCTGAGCGCGACTGTCCCGCAGATGATAAGCGGCACGGACCTCGCAAGGTCGCGATGTGCGCGCGCCCGCAACAGCAGCACGCCGCCGATTACGGTGGCGAACGCAATGCCGGGCACGCGTGGGCCGCCCGTCAGATACCGTCCGCCTGCCGCACCGATGGCTCCCAGCGCGGCGGATGCCGAAAACGTGACGATCAGGCTGGTGAGCCACGTATGGGCGCGGATTGCGCTGGTGCTCAGATGATCCGGACTAGATAGCGGCTCGCCTGGAGTGATATCCGGGTTCGGGGGCAGCTGGGGGGACAACCTTGCGAGCATGATCGACACCGGCGCGGATACTTCGACTAATGCCAACGATATCGCCGCGGACGCCGCGCCAATAGCCTGCAACGGCACGGCGGTGACCGCGCCCACCAAAGCCGCAGTCGCCGTGGCCGCCCCAAAACACGTTAACGCGTTGAATACCGCTGCGTGGCAACCCATCACGCGTAACACCGCCGCGGACGTCGACGCGGCAGCGGCCGCGAACAGCGCGTTCGGGGCACCCGGGCCGCCGGGCACCGCAAGTAGGCCGGCGAGTGCGGCGAATCCGATGGCCAGCAGGCCCAGCGTCAGCCCCGCGGAGTGCTCGCGGAATAGGCGATACGCGATCACCGCCGCCAGCAGAGCCAGGAGAGCGACCGTCACGGCAATGCCAACGCCGCCGGGACGGCGGGCGTCGTTGGCGTCAAACCCCGTGCGAATCATCACCACCGCGCTCAAACCGGCCAGCCACGTGGCGGTCAGCGCGCCGACCAGTCGGACCGCCCGCCGGGTCCAGCGCCGCTCCGCCGCAGCGACCGACGCCGATACCGCCTCAGCTGGATCGTCGAAACGCGGCGTCATCAATTCGGCCGCGAGCTCGTCAGAATAAATTCTGCACCATCCCGAATTCCTATTTGGGCCAACGTCTTCGATGGATCAAGTGCGACATTGCCCGGAAGGGATAGCTGATACCGGACAGCGACCGGCCGGACCGGTAACCACCATGACGGCCAGGATGTCGACGATCGGCGGTATCAGCGATCCGACGGGCGCCTCCGCCGACAACACCAAGTCGACGTGGACGGAGTCGGCTTGAACCGATAACCGGCGTAAACCCCTGCCGGGTGGATGAGATCCGCTGTTGCGGGTGGGTACTGCCAATGCCTGGTGCACGCCGACCTCCGTTCGCCGAACCGCACGCTAGCCGTTGTGCCGACGCCGCGTATGCGTTGATCCACAGGCGACTTGCAGCTGGTTGCGCTTGTACTTACCGTGCCAATCGCATGCCGACGGGGCGACGCGAGCAAGTGTGGGGAGGGTCAAGTGAGGCCGTTCGACCGCACTGCGACTGTGGAATTCATGTCGCGAGCACGAGTGCCGATGCCCGCGTTCGAAAGCGCCGACATCGTCGTTATGGCACCGCAGGAGGTGACTCGACAGCCGCAGATGAATCTGATGATTCGTTTTCTGCCAGTTGTTACAGCCATCGCGACGGTGGGGACGATGGCGGTGGTCTTCTATTCGCGGTCGTCGGGGGCGCGTAATCCAGCGTTCATGATGTTCCCGCTGATGATGCTCGCGTCCGCGGCGGCGACGGTCTTTTCCGGCGCGGATAGGCGCCGCGGCGAGATCAATGCCGAGCGCGCAGAGTATCTGGGCTACTTGTCCACGTTGCGGGCCACCGCCGTCAAGACGGCGGCGGCACAGCATCATTCACTGACATGGTGTCACCCGGACCCTGACACGTTATGGACGCTGGTGGGTGGATGCCGGATGTGGGAGCGACGAGCCGCCGACTCGGATTTCTGCCATGTGCGCATCGGTATCGGATCACTACGCCGTGCCGCCGAGTTAGTCCCGCCGATCATCGGATCAGTGCACCGACTGGATCCCGTCGTCCTGACCGCCCTAGGCCGCTTTCTCCAAACGCACTCGACAATTCCAGACGCGCCTATCTCCATCGCGCTGCGTGGACTGGCGGCCGTGAGCATCGACGGCGACACGGCCCAGGCGCGTGCACTGTTGCGTGCAGCAATATGCCAACTGGCCGTTATGCACAGTCCGAGCCTGGTGTTGATTGCCGCCGCTGTAAGTGAACACAATCGATCTCACTGGGACTGGCTGAAGTGGCTGCCGCACAATCGACATCCGCACGCCAACGACGACGTTGGCCCGTCCCGGATGGTGTATGCGTCGCCGGCGGCAGCCAAGAAAGCGCTCGCCACCTTGACGACCGAGCAAAGGTCCGCCGACCCGGCGGCGCCTTACGTGGTGGTTGTCGTCGACGATGATGTTGCCGGTAGGACTCGGTGGGCGACCGACAATGCCACCGACGGCATGACCGTGTTGACGCTCCAGAGCGGCAACGATGACTCGGCATCAGCCGGGGTACTGCGGCTGCGGTTGGGCGAGAACGAGGTGGTGGCTGCGTCATCAGGCGACGACGAAATCGTCGCACGCCCGGATCGAATGAGTTACACCGCCGCGCTGACGTGCGCGCAGAGGCTGGCCGGGTATCGGGCGGGCGATATGGATACGTTGGCTTCCGCGCCTGGCCGCACGGGCTGGCCGGATCTCGTCGGAATAGGCGATGTTGCTTCTTATACGCCGACTGATTGCTGGACCGGCAGAAGCCTCCGCGATCGGCTTCGTGTTCCGATCGGCACAACCGTCGCGGGTGCACCGGTAGAGCTCGACATCAAAGAGGCCGCCGAGAACGGAATGGGGCCACACGGGCTCTGCATCGGGGCCACCGGGTCTGGGAAGTCGGAGTTCCTCCGAACAGTCGCACTCGGCATGATGGCCTATCATTCTCCCGACGAGCTCAACCTGGTCTTGGTCGACTTCAAGGGCGGTGCGACGTTCTCCGGATTAGAGCCGGCGCCGCACGTGGCGGCCGTCATCACGAACCTGTCGGACAAGGCGGCACTGGTCAGTCGAATGCGTGATGCCCTGACCGGTGAAATGAACCGCCGCCAGGAAGTCCTTCGCGCGGCGGGCAACTTCGACGGGATCGCCGCTTACCAGCGCACCCGGCGGGCCGGAGCTCAACTGGGCCCTCTGCCGGCGTTGTTCATCATCGTCGACGAGTTCTCCGAATTGCTCAGTCAGCATCCAGATTTCGCCGACGTCTTCATGGCGATCGGTCGACTCGGCCGGTCCTTGGGCGTGCATCTGCTCTTGGCGAGTCAACGTCTGGACGAAGCCAGACTGCGCGGTTTGGAGTCACATCTGTCCTATCGAGTGTGCTTGAAAACATTGTCGTTGAACGAATCGCGGGTTGTGCTGGGAACATCCGACGCGTATGAGTTGCCCGGCACGCCGGGTGCGGCGTTTCTGCGGATCGGCACGGACGAATTGGTTCGGTTCCAGACCGCGTACGTGTCCGGTCCATGTGGAAAGGAAATGCACTGCACTGCTGAAGACTTCGTCCCGACGAATCGAGACGAGAGCTCAGTGCCTGTCCGCCTGTTCACGACTGAGCCAGCCGGGCCGGTCACGCTTACCGTCAGCGCGGAGACGGATGTCGTCGATCGCCGCACTGTTCTTCAGGCGGTCGTCGAGCGGCTGTCCGGACATGGCCCGCAAGCGCACGAGGTGTGGCTGCCGCCGCTCGGAGCAGCACCGAATCTGAATACCGTGCTGGCGGATACCGAACCGATGCCCACCTTGACGGTTCCCATCGGTGTCGTTGATCGCCCGTTCGAGCAGCGTCGCACCCCGTTGATCGTCGATTTATCCGGAGCCGCAGGCAATGTCGCCGTTGTCGGAGCACCTCAATCGGGCAAGTCGACAGCGTTGCGCACGCTCATCGCAGCGCTGGCAGTCACTCACGACCCGAGCATGGTGCAGTTCTACTGTCTCGACTTCGGCGGCGGGGCACTGGCATCGCTGCGAGACTGGCCGCACGTTGGATCGGTGGCCGGACGAGCGGATCCGCAGTTAGCCCGTCGCATGATCGCTCAGCTGGAATCAGTCATCCGATCCCGCACGACGCTCTTCCGCGACCATCGGATCGAGTCGATGGTGCACTATCGGCAACTGAAGGCGAATCGAGATCCGTTGTGCGACCGCTTAGGCGATGTCTTTCTGGTTGTTGACGGTTGGGCCGGCCTGCAGCGGGACTTCGAGATGGTCGAGGCATCGGTCACCACACTCGCCGCTGAAGGGCTTTCTTTCGGTGTGCATGTCGTGATGTCGGCATCGCGTTGGGCTGAGATTCGCCCAGCGCTGAGGGATCAGATAGGGACACGAATCGAGTTGCGGCTCGGCGATCCCGCGGATTCTGAACTGGATCGCCGGCGGGCTGCCCAAGTTCCCGAGGGCAAACCGGGTCGAGGGCTTTCTCACGATGGACTGCACATGGTCGTCGCTCTCCCCAGGCTGGACGGCGACGATTCGAGCTCCGGCCCGGTCGATGCCGATGCATGGGTGGGGGAGATGCTGCGGTGCCGTCATGGCGGGCCGACTGCGCCTCCGATTGCACTGCTGCCCAAGCAGATCGACCATCACAGCGTGGTTGAGCGAGCTGATGGATTCGATGCTGGCGTCCTGATCGGCCTCGAGGAAAGCGAACTCCGCGCTGTGACAGTTGACTTCGCGCAGCAGCTGCATCTGCTGATCCTCGGGGACAGCGAGTGCGGCAAGACAGCAACGTTGCGCACAATTTGCCGAGAGCTCGTGAGGACGACGACTGCCGCACAGAGCCAACTGTTCATCATCGACACGCGGCGCTCGCTGCTCGGCGTCGTCGAGCCCGAGTCTGGACTGCTTGGGGGATGCGTTGCTTCCGCGGATGAAGTCAGCGAGGTAATGCTGCGCCTCACCGAGCGGCTGCGTCAACGAATGCCACCGTCGAACGCCACCCCGGTGCAATTGCGAAACAGGTCTTGGTGGTCGGGACCGGAGATATACGTCGTGATCGACGATTACGACCTGGTCGGTACCGAAGGAGCCAACGCGCTGTCCCCGCTTGTGAAGGTGCTACCGCACGCCCGCGACGTGGGTTTACATCTGCTGGTCGCACGCCGTTGTGGCGGTGCTGCCCGTGCCATGTACGAGCCGTTGCTCGCCGGGCTGCGCGACGCCGGTTGCGTGGCATTGCTGATGAGCGGATCTTCGGATGAGGGATTGACGATCGGTTCCGTGCGTCTGTCGCCGATGCCGCCTGGCCGAGGCACGCTCATCACACGCCGCGGCGGCCCGCAGCTGGTGCAGGTTGGTTGGAGCCCGCCGCCGTGAAAGCGCATATAGTCGAGGTCGGTCCGAATGCGATCCGCCGATTATGTTGCGGCGGAGCCGCTGTCGTTGACAGCGAGGCGGCAAGGGCTGCTCTCGAGGGTATCGACGATCCGGTAACCCTGGTCGACCTTCGTCCGGTCGCCGTCGAATCACTGTGGCGGACTGTGCTCGAGTCGGTGGACTGCGGCAGTCCCGACAGCGTGATACTCGTTCACCCATCGTGGTGGGCGCCGGCGCGCGTCGATGCGGTCAGTGCCGGCGCGCAGGTGCTTGCCGGTGATGTTGTGACGCGGCCGCGGTCATGGCTGCTGCGTCAGGCATCTGCACCCGAATCCCGGCACGCGACGGTGGTCGTAGAAATTGCCGACGGCGTCGTGGCTGTCACCGGCGCCGCAGTGGCGGCTGAAACCCGTCGTAAGGACCAGCAGGGTGTCGCCGAAGCGGTCGTGCGTTCCATCCGCACGATGGCGTCGGACACCACCGAGACGGTGGTCATCGATGCGCCCAGAACAGTGCACGGCGCCGGCGCGCTTGCGGCGATGATCGCCGAAGCACTGCGTGATTCCGATGGCTTGACTGCGACGAAAGTCGATGACATCGGCCTGAGAAAGCTTGTGAGAAGCCTTATTTCGGACGAAAGCAAAGATCCCAGCTTGAGTGGCAATGCTGCCGTGAGGCACGCCCGTCGTCGCTGGACGCTTGTCGTAGGGGCGCTACTGATCAGTGCGGTACTCGGCGTGAGCGCGTTGGCTCGTCGCCCCGCGCTCCACGCGGGCGATGGCATGCCGACAATGTTTGTCGTGGAAGGTCATGTCGCACTGGAGGTCCCCGCTCAATGGCCGATGCGACGCGTCGTGGCCGGGCCCGGTTCGGCGCGGCTGCAGATCACCTCACCGTCGGATCCGGAAGTAGCACTGCACGTGACGCAGTCGCGAGTTGCCTTGGCAACCTTGGGTGCCACTGCCGAGTTCCTCAAGAACGCGATAGACGCGTCGCCCGCCGGCGTATTCGTCGACTTCAATCCGGCCGGCCGTACTGCCGGCCGTCTGGCAGTGACCTACCGGGAGATCCGGTCTGGTCATGACATCCGGTGGACGGTATGGGTCGACAAAGCCGTTCGGATCAGCGTCGGATGTCAAAGCCGTCACGGCCACGACGACGCAGCGAGCCAGGAATGCGAGCTGGCGGTCCGGTCGGCTCGGTCATTGGGTTGAGTCGGCGGAACCAGACCAGACAGGCGGGAGTCTTATCAGTTGTTGGCGCGGCGAGGTCCGCGGCCGTTGGGCAGAAGGGGAACATGTGAGCACATCGACGGGTGGCAACGCACTCAGCACTGACTTCGACCTCATGCGCTCGGTCGCTGCGGCCATCGATACCCGCAATGAGGAGATCCGGGCGGCACTGCAGGCATTCATCGGTCGCATGAGCAGTGTCCCGTCGTCGGTATGGGGCGGCTTGGCGGCAGCTCGTTTCAAGGACGTGGTGCAGCGGTGGAACGCGGAGTCGGTGAAACTGCACCATGCGTTGCACAGCATCGCGGAAACCATTCGCGATAACGAAGCCGCGCTGCGGGACGCGGCCGACAATCACGCGCTGCACATCCGGGCTGCCGCCGGAAACCTGTGAGGCCATCGCCAATGGACCCGCGGTTGTCATACAACTTCGACGAGATCGAATGCTCTGTCCGTCAGGAAATCCACACCGCTTCAGCGCGGTTCAACGCCGCGTTGCAGGAGCTGAAGGCGCACGTTGCGCCGCTGCAGGAGCTATGGACCCGCGAAGCCGCGGCTGCCTACGGCCTGGAGCAGTTGAAGTGGCATCAGGCGGCCACTGCGCTCAACGAAATCTTGGTCGACCTCGGAAACGCGGTGCGCGAGGGTGCCGATGACGTCGCGGCCGCAGATCACCGAGCGGCCGGCGTATGGACACAGCAGGGCCGGTAGTCACATGAAGACTCTGCGCGGTCCCGACGGTAAGGAGAGACCGCGGGACCGCGCAGCTCAAAGGTGCCAGAGCTACGCGGCGTGGTGGCGCCATGGCGCGTGTGCCGGGGTCCTTTCCAGGCCGCGTTGAGTGGCCGCTTCTGAGCGGAGATGGGTCGCTGATGCCGACGCCAACTTTTCTTTTTCCCGCTCAGCGCCATCCGCGATCTTGCGGTACGCCCAGCAGGCCGCGGTAGTAGTCGCGGCCGCCAACAAAAGTCCGGACACGATCATCGGGTTGACGCAGGCGAACAGCAAGACAGTGACGGCGAGGCCCCAGAGCGCCTCAGCGCGGTAGTTCCAGAGCGTCTCAGCGATTGAGCGGTCAGTCTGCTGAGGTCCAGCGATCGTGGTCTTCGGCACGTTGACCTCCTAAGAATTGAAATCACTTCGATTTTAATACCCAACGCATGAAGGTCGGAAACCCTGCGCGATCCGGCACGATGTGACCCGCATCACCCGTTTGCGATCGCGGGTTCTCGTTTGATGGCTACCGCCAGCCGGGCGTTCAGTGAGCCCGGATGAGGCGTTTTGACCTGCACCGATGACCGCCGGTAAGCTGCTGCGTTGGCATGCGGTACGCCGGGACTCGGGTCAATGTCGGTCGCCGAGAAATCCCAAGCCGCGAACGCCTGACCGGCACCCGGGTCACACCGGGACCCAACCCGAGAGAAGAAGGTAAGCGCTGTGTCCACCTACGCGCCGAAGGCGGGTGACACCACGCGGACGTGGCATGTCATCGACGCCCAGGACGTGGTGCTCGGCCGCCTTGCCGTTGCGGCAGCCAATCTGCTGCGCGGCAAGCACAAGCCGACATTCGCACCCAACGTCGACGGCGGTGACTTCGTCATCATCGTCAACGCCGACAAGGTCGCCATCAGCGGCGACAAACTGCAGAACAAGCTGGCTTACCGCCACTCGGGTTATCCCGGCGGGCTGAAGAGCCGCACCATCGGCGAGCTGATGCAAAAGCACCCCGACCGCGTCGTCGAAAAGGCGATCCTCGGCATGCTGCCCAAGAACAAGCTGGCCCGTCAGATCAAGCGCAAGCTGCACGTCTACGCCGGGCCGCAGCACCCGCACGCCGCACAGCAGCCGGCTCCGTACGAGATCAAGCAGGTGACCCAGTAATGACTGAGACGGCAGCAACAGAGACGGAAGCAACCGAGACGACCGAAGAAGTGGTCGCCGAGACGGCAGAGGCCGCAGCGCCCGCGACGCGGGAAGACTCCTTCGTCATCGATCGTCCGATCCAGACGGTCGGCCGCCGCAAGGAGGCCGTGGTGCGGGTGCGCCTGGTGCCCGGCACCGGCAAATTCGAACTCGACGGCCGCAGCCTGGAGGCCTACTTCCCCAACAAGGTGCACCAGCAGCTCATCAAGGCGCCGCTGGTCACCGTGGACCGGGCGGAAGCCTTCGACATCTTCGCCCACCTCGATGGTGGCGGCCCGTCCGGCCAGGCCGGCGCGTTGCGGCTGGCCATCGCCCGGGCATTGATCCTGGTCACGCCCGAGGACCGGCCCGCCCTGAAGAAGGCCGGCTTCCTGACCCGTGACCCGCGGGCCACCGAGCGCAAGAAGTACGGCCTGAAGAAGGCCCGTAAGGCGCCGCAGTACAGCAAGCGCTGATCCTGGCGGCGATCACGGCCGCGTACCGGTTGGATGGCACTACGGACAATCCTCTTGTCATGCGTGTGCGCGGTCGCCAACTGTGAGAGGTTGTTCCGCATGGGTCGACTTTTCGGCACTGACGGCGTCCGCGGGGTCGCCAATCGCGAGCTCACTGCCGAGCTCGCGATGGCCCTCGGCGCCGCGGCCGCCCGGCGGCTGACCGGCTCCGGCGGTAGGCGCCGTCGCGTCGCGGTGATCGGTCGCGATCCGCGCGCCAGCGGCGAGATGCTGGAAGCCGCCGTGATCGCCGGCCTGACCAGCGAAGGTGTGGACGCGCTGCGGGCCGGTGTGCTGCCGACCCCGGCGGTGGCCTATCTGACCAGCGCCTACGACGCCGACTTCGGGGTGATGATCTCCGCGTCGCACAACCCGATGCCCGACAACGGCATCAAGATCTTCGGACCGGGCGGTCACAAGCTCGACGACGCGACCGAAGACCAGATCGAGGACCTGGTCGCGGCCGGGCCGGGCCTGCGTCCCGTCGGTGCTGAGATCGGACGCGTGATCGACGCCGAGGACGCGCTGGACCGCTACCTGCGTCAGGTCGGTAAGGCCAACACCGTCCAGCTCAATGGGCTGACCGTGGTCGTCGACTGCGCGCACGGCGCCGCGTCGGCGGTCGCACCGCGCGCCTACCGCGCGGCCGGTGCCCGCGTCATCGCCATCAACGCCGAGCCCAACGGCCTGAACATCAACGACCGCTGCGGCTCGACACATTTGGATGTGCTGCGAGCGGCGGTCCTGCGCCATGGCGCCGACCTCGGTCTGGCGCACGATGGTGACGCCGACCGGTGCTTGGCCGTCGATGCCGCCGGCGAGGTCGTCGACGGCGACGCCATCATGGTCATCCTGGCGCTGGCGATGCAGGAGGCCGGCGAACTGGCCGGCAACACTCTGGTGGCGACGGTGATGAGCAATCTCGGGCTACACCTGGCGATGCGCGCGGCCGGTGTCGACGTTCGCACCACCGGCGTCGGCGACCGGTATGTGTTGGAAGAGCTGCGATCCGGTGACTTCAGTCTCGGCGGCGAGCAATCCGGGCATATCGTGCTGCCCACGTTGTCCACCACCGGCGACGGCATCCTCACCGGGCTGCGGCTGATGTCGCGCATGGCGCAGACCGGCGCGTCGCTGGCCGGCCTTGCCTCCGCTATGCACACCTTGCCGCAAGTGCTGATCAACGTCGGGGTCGCCGACAAGGCCGCCGCCGTCGCAGCGCCCTCGGTGCGCACCGTGGTGCAGCAGGCCGAAGACGAGCTCGGTGACACCGGTCGAATCCTGTTGCGCCCCTCTGGAACCGAACAGATGATTCGGGTCATGGTGGAAGCAGCCGACGAGCGCATCGCCCACCGGCTGGCCACCCTCGTCGCCGATACGGTGCGCGCCCAGCACTAAGCGCGGAACCCGCGGACGGCGCGGTGCGTCGAAACCGTTATGGCACAACGAGACGCGTTCGTCGACGCTGCAGCCGTGCGCGCCGTCGCGAACCGGTATGACGACGCCGCGCACCTCATCGACGCCGCGGTGCGCACCCACTTCGGCAGGTTGGCCTTCGACGGGGCCACCTCCGGGCGTGCGTACGTCGGTCACGGCGATGCACTACGGCTGGCGCTGCACCGGCTGAGTAGCGAGCTTGCGCAATGGGCACGGGCCACCGCGGAGGTTGCTGCCGCGCTGCGGGTCAGCGCGGACCACTACGCCGAAGCTGACCAACGTGCCGCTGTGCGGATGGGCTAGCAGATGAGCGATCGGTTCGACGTGGCGGCGCGGCTGGCCGAGGGCCGGCCCGCTGTCGAGCGCACGCAGACCTACGTTCAGGCATGCCATGAGCTCGGCTATCAGCAGCTCGACCTCACCGCGCACGCTGCACAGGTCTGGGACTGGTACGACACCGAGGCCGGGCTTGACCTGCGGGTATTCGATGACGACTGCGCCGAGCTTCGCGCCGCGGTCAACGCGATCGACGAGGCGCTGTGGGTGCAGCGTGCGCAGGTAACCGAGCTCGCGGCGGCATGGCGGGGTCCGGGTGCCGACTCCGCGGCGCGGTTTCTGCGGCGCCACAGCGATGCCGCGGCCGAGGTGGCCGCGCATGTCCGCGCCGCCGCCGAGGGCTGTGCTGCGCTGCGGGACGATGTGTGGCAGTCGGTCGACGGCAAGGTCGCCGCCACCACCGCCATCGATGAGCGCCGGCTGGCGGAGCGGTCGGCGTGGCTGGCGGCGGCACACACCGTCACGACGGGGGCGGGCGACCGATCAGCGGCCGAAGAGATGGTTCTCCAGCAGGTTATGCCATACGTGGACAACGACATTCGCACCGATTGGCTCACCGCGATGCGGTCGGCTACTGCGTCGGTGGCGGCGTCCTACGACGTGGCCATCCACGCGTTGACGTCGACGCCCGAGGTGTGTTTCGAGGTTCCGGGTGAATTGGGTCCGAGTTGGCAACCGGTACTCGAGGACCCGCTTCGTCCAAGTCCGGCCGCACCGCCGATGCCGCAGGTGTCACTGCCCGCCGATCCGGTGCCGACCGTTCCCGCTGCGGCGCCGGCCCCGTCGCCACCGATAGCCGAAGCACCGCAGCCACTTTCGATGGATGGGCTCGACGAGTTGTCATCGTTGCCTCCCAATATGGCGGCGCCACTGGGGGATACCAGCGGATTATCCACCGGCGCAGGTGGTCTCGGCGGCGTTGGCGGTCTTGCAGGCGGTATCGGCGGCGTCATCGGGCAGATCGTCGACAGTATCGGCAGTCTGCTGGGTTCATTGGCTGGCGGGCTTGGCGACACGTCCGGGTCCGGCGAATCGCCGGTGGACGACCCCTTCGTCGCCGACGATCCGCCGGCCGATGAAGCCGATAGGCCAGACGACACCGATAACGCGGAAAAGCCGGCCAGTGTCGACGAAGACGCCGCCGCCGAGAAGCCTGCCGACCAGCTCACCGAGAGCCCGACGCCGCCGGCTGACGCGGTTGGCGAACCCGCCGCGCAGCAGGGCGTCCCGCCGGTCGACCCGCCGCCGCCCGCTGCACCGCCGCCGGCTGACCAGGCCCCGATAGCGGCCGGCCCGCCGCCTGACGGTCCGACGCCCTGTGAGATCGCCGAGGATGAACTGCCTCAGGCGGGGCAGTGATGCGAACGCCCGGTCGGGCAGCAGCTCGGCTCAGCCCTTGAGCAGTGCGACGAACTTCTCTTCAGGGGACACGCGGGCGCCGTCGTCCTCCATGGCGACCGTCTTCGGCAATTGAACGTCGGGATCCGCGAAGTCCCGATACGTTTTGTCGCCGCTCAGCACATAGAGCAGGTAGCCGGTGAGCAACGCGCGAACCGCTTTCTGTGTTTTGCGGTCCGGGCCGCCCAGGCCGAACGCCGTCGTCAGTCGGCGGCCCTCCGCCAGCCCGCCGGGCTGGGCTTTGCTGACTATCCGCAGCGTGGCGGTATCCCAGGCCTGCCAGAGTTCAATGGCATTGGAATGCAACGTCTTTGCGGACCCTGGTGCGCTGAACACCACGCCGGGCACATTCAACTTCGTGGCAGGCTGCTCGGCCGGCGGGTTAGTGGTGGTGGGGAAAATCGCGGCTACCGCCTTGGGCTTGACCTTCATCCCGGCCGCCGCGAACACCGCGGCCGAGCCGCCGAAGCCGTGGCCGATCACGCCGAGTTGGTCGGGATGCACGCTGATTTTGCCGGGCCCCAGGCGTACTCCTGCGGCGATATCCAGCGCCGTGCCCAGGTCGAAGGCCAGGTTGAGTACGGACGGCGCGAGTCCTCGCTCGGTGTCGGGGGCCGCCGCGACGATGCCCCACGAGGCCAGGTGCTCCAGCAGTCGCGAATAACGCCCGACGCCGGTGATCCAGTCGTGGCCGAAGGCCACCGCAGGCAGGTGCAAGCCTGCTTCGGGCGTGTAGACCACGCCCGGCAAGCCTGCGAAGGCCAAGTCGCCGCGCAGGACCCGGTGCGGTCCAGGACGCGTAAGGGCGGCGACGAGCTTGCTGGTCTTGGCCACCCGTTGACGTTAGCGCACGGAAGCCGCAGTCCGGACGCTTGCGGGGACGGTAAACCAGTTAGCGGCAAGCTGATTGACAGTAAGTCGCCAGCAAACACGCCCCGATGACGGGTTTCGTCGGCGGGACGACGTGGTACGAGGAGGGCATGAACATCAACCGCGTCGCCGCGGCGACAATGATCAGCACCGCAGGCTTCGGGCTGGCCGGTCTGGGAGCGGCGAGCCTGGCCGAGGCACAACCCGCCGGCCCGTTGCCCGACTACCACTGGTGTCCCGGTCAGTTCTTCGACCCGCACTGGGGTAACAACTGGGATACGGGCCGCTGCCACGACGACAACTACTTCGACGGCGAACCGCACGACGCAGGCCACTGGCACGGGCCGGGCCCCTGGCACCCGTGAGCCGGCGCAACCCGTGATCCGCTAGTGCAGCCGCCCCAACCGGGGCGGCTGCACTATTTGGTGGGCACTTAACGGCTCGGCTTCCGGTGGGAACGCGCAGGTTTGGCCGCTTACGCGACCGTCGACGCCGATAAGTTTCGCTGTTGAAAACCAGTCAATACCAAGCTTAGTCATAGGAACTCATAAGAAAATTCGCGCGCGGGGGTTTGGTTGCTTGGTTTTGGGTGGTACAGAGAAGATGTGAAAAACATCAAACGAATTGCAGCTGCGACTGCCCTCACCACAGGTCTGGGACTTGCTGGTCTGGGAGCGGCGAGCCTGGCCGAGGCCCAACCCGCCGGCCCGTTCCCGGACTACCACTGGTGTCCCGGTGAGTTCTACGACCCGGGCTGGGGTAACAACTGGGACTGGAACCGCTGTCACGACGACTTCTACTACGACGGCGAGCCACGCGACCAGGACCACTGGCACGGCTACGGCCCCTGGCATCCAGACGGCCCGGGTGGCCCCGGGCTGGGGCCCGGGTGGCCCCGGGTGGGGCCCGGGTGGCCCCGGCTGGGGCCCGCCGGGACCCGGCTGGTAAGCCGGTCCCAACCTCGAAACCAGGTAGACCTGCGTGACCGACTGCACGCCGCTCACGCAGGTCAGACGAGTGCAGCCGTCCCAGTTGGGGCGGCTGCACTGCCGTGTGTGCGCCTCGTGCGGCCGTCCCGGGCCGCGCGACTGCACTACCCTGAAGGCCTATGTGCGGAATCGTCGGCTACGTCGGGCATCAACCTGCCCTTGACGTCATTGTCGACGCGCTGCGCCGGATGGAGTACCGGGGCTACGACTCGGCGGGTGTCGCGCTGGTCGACGGGGTCGGCAAGCTCACGGTATGTCGACGCGCCGGCCGGTTGGCCAACCTGGAGAGCGCGCTCGCCGAGACCGACCCTGCGGCCCTGACCGGGAGCACCGGCCTCGGTCACACTCGCTGGGCCACCCACGGACGTCCCACCGACCGCAACGCGCACCCGCATGTCGACGCGGCGGGCAAGATCGCCGTCGTCCACAACGGCATCATCGAAAACTACGCGACGCTGCGCCACGAGTTGGAGGTCGCCGGCGTCGAATTCGCCAGCGACACCGACACCGAGGTGGCCGTCCACCTGGTGGCCCAGGAATACCGAAAAGGAGCGACTGCTGGTGATTTCACTGGCTCGGTGCTGGCCGTGCTGCGCCGCCTCGAGGGCCACTTCACATTGGTGTTCGCCAACGCCGACGAACCGGGCACCATTGTCGCGGCGCGCCGCTCCACGCCCTTGGTGGTCGGCATCGGCGACGGCGAGATGTTCGTCGGCTCCGATGTCGCCGCCTTCATCGGACACACCCGCAACGCGGTCGAACTCGGCCAGGACCAGGCGGTAGCGATCACCGCCGACAGCTACCGGATCACCGACTTCCACGGCAACGACGACACCAGGAATGCCCGGAAGTTTTACATCGACTGGGATCTGGCCGCCGCCGAAAAGGGCGGCTACGAATACTTCATGCTCAAGGAGATCGCCGAGCAGCCCACCGCGGTCGCCGACACCCTGCTCGGGCATTTCGTCGATGGCCGGATCGTGCTCGACGAGCAGCGGCTCTCCGATCAGGAACTGCGCGAGATCGACAAGGTGTTCGTGGTGGCCTGTGGCACCGCGTATCACTCCGGTCTGCTGGCCAAGTACGCGATCGAGCACTGGACCCGGCTGCCCGTCGAGGTGGAACTGGCCAGCGAGTTCCGCTACCGCGACCCGGTGCTGGACCGCAGCACGCTGGTCGTCGCCATCTCGCAGTCGGGGGAGACCGCCGACACCCTGGAAGCCGTGCGGCATGCCAAGGAGCAGAAAGCCAAAGTCCTGGCGATCTGCAACACCAACGGCTCCCAGATTCCCCGTGAATGCGACGCGGTGCTCTACACCCGCGCCGGCCCGGAGATCGGGGTGGCGTCGACGAAGACGTTCTTGGCGCAGATCGCCGCCAACTACCTGGTCGGCCTGGCACTGGCGCAGGCCCGCGGCACCAAGTACCCCGACGAGGTTGAGCGCGAATACCGCGAGCTGGAAGCCATGCCCGATCTGGTGGCCCGCGTGATCGCGGATATCGCGCCGGTGGCCGCGCTGGCCCGTCGGTTCGCCCAGGCGTCGACCATCCTGTTCCTCGGCCGCCACGTCGGCTATCCGGTGGCGCTGGAAGGCGCGCTGAAACTCAAGGAACTGGCCTACATGCACGCCGAGGGCTTCGCCGCCGGTGAGCTCAAACACGGCCCGATCGCGCTGATCGAAGACGGCCTGCCGGTCATCGTCGTGATGCCCTCACCGAAGAGCGCGCCCATGCTGCACGCCAAGCTGCTGTCCAACATCCGCGAAATCCAGACTCGCGGAGCGATCACCATCGTGATCGCCGAGGAGGGCGACGACACGGTGCGCCCCTACGCCGATCACCTGTTCGAGCTCCCTGCGGTGTCAACCCTTTTCCAGCCGCTGTTGTCGACCATTCCGTTGCAGGTGTTCGCGGCCTCGGTGGCCCAAGCCCGCGGCTACGACGTCGACAAGCCGCGGAACCTGGCCAAGTCGGTCACCGTCGAGTAGCTACCCGCACGCCATCGCGGCCGCGCTGTTGGTGCTCGGCATGGGGCCGCAGAGCATGGAAACCGTACCCGCAGGAAACCGCCTGGCCCGGAAAGGCCACATCTGGCGCGGAAGGCCCACCGGCGCCGGGGTTGCACGCCCGATACTGGTGTCATGCACATCACCGTCGACTACAGCCTGTGTGAGGGACACGGGCAGTGCCTGATGGCGGCGCCCGAGTTGTTCGACCTTCCCGACGGCGCCGAACAGGTGGTGGTCCTCGATGCCGATCCGCCCGAGTCCGAGCGGGACCGCGCGGTGAGAGCGGCGGCCATGTGCCCGACGGTTGCAATCCAGATCAGCTGAGCCGGTTTTCGGGGTGGTCGTCGAGCAGTCGGAATCGGCCGGCCATCGCGGCGGCGGCGATCCGGTTGGTCACTCCCAGCTTGTGGAGCAATGTTGCGACCATCCGTTTGGCGGTGCGCTCGGATACCAGCATCCGGTCGGCGATGTCGACGGTCTCCATTCCGGTGGCCAACAACCCCCAGAGCTTCAAGTCCTGGGCGGTAAGCCGGTCCAACAACTCCGGCGACGGGCGGCGGGTGTTGCTCAGTAGCGCATCGAGCAGGGCGCCGTCGATGACCCGCAGGCCCTCGGCGATGGTCCACAACGGGCCGGCCAGCGCTCCCGGGCCCGCGGTCTTGGGCAGAAAGCCGTCAGCACCGGCCCGCAGGGCCTCCTCGGCAAGAACCATGTCGTCGGTCCCCGAGAGCGCCAGGATCCGGGTCCGGGGGTGGCGGTCCTTGATATGCCGGATGGCGGCGACCCCGCCCAATGGCGGCATCGACAGATCCACGATCGCGACGTCCGCATTGCAGCGCGCGGCCAAGTCGGCGGCCTCCTCCACCCGTGAGGTCTGCCCACCGACGATGAACATCCCGCCCCACTCCCGGCTGAGCAGCAGGGCCAGGCCCTGGGCGAAGAGTTCGTGGTCGTCGACGATCACGACCACGATCTGCTTACCGCCCGGTCCGGCGCTCATTGCCGCGATGCTAGCCGCACCCCTAGGGTCGCACCGATGAAGCGGCACGATGGCGGCACCATCGACAGAGACGACTACGGCCTGGCCCGCACGGTGGTGGCGGTTCGCATGGCGGTCGTCGTATCAATCGGCCTCCTGCTGCTGATCGGACCGGACTGGGTCCGCCAGCACATCACCGCCACCGCCGCCGTGCTGGCCGCGGCGATGCTGTACTCCCTTGCCCTGTTGGTGAACCCGAGACCGGAGGTCCGCCGGACCGGGTACGCGTGGGTGGTCAGTTTCACCGACAGTGTGTTCACCCTGACCCTGATCTGGTTGACCGGCGGGCTGCACAGCCCGGTCGCGGCGGTGCTGGTCCTGGTCGTCATCGCCTCGGCCGCCCGGTTGTCATTCGCCAAGACGCTGGTACTTGCGGTACTGCTCGGCGCCGGCTACGTCGCGGTCGCGCTCGGATCGCCCTCGACCGCGGCCCTCACCCCGAAACCCTGGCTCCAGGCCGGTTGGGCGGCGCTCTACCTGGTGTTCGTCGCGATCATGACCGCCGGTCTGTCGGCCCTGGCCGAACGTGAGCAACAGTCGAGAATCCGGGCACTGGTGGAGGCGGAAGCCGAACACGTCGCCGCCGAAGAGGAACGCGACCTTCGAGCCCGCTTACTGCAGTCCTACCAGTCCCAGCAAGACGGGCTGCAGGTCCTGGTTCACGAATTCCGCACGCCGATAGCGTCATTGGAGGCGCTGATGGATGCGGTGACGGCCAATCAGATGTCGGAAGTCGACCGTGAGATCAGCTTGCACCTCGCCGGTCGGCACGCGCATCATCTCGCCGACATGCTCGATGCGCTCTCCGATGTCGCTCTGAGCCGCCGCCCCACCTTCTCGACCGGACGTGTCCAACGTGTCGATATCGCCGACGTGATCGTCGCGGCCGGCGATGCCGTCGCGCTTGCCCCACCACGATTGCAACTGACCACCGGCCCAGGGCTCACCGGGATCTCCATCAACGCCCAGGGCTTACGCCGGGTGCTGACCAACCTGCTGGAGAACGCCGCCCGCCACGGCCCCGACGCCCCGGTGGACGTCGCGTGCACCCGCGACGGCGAGGAAATCGTCATCGCGGTGGCCGACCGCGGCCCCGGGATCCCGGCCGAGAGCCTGGGTGAACTGACGGCGAAATACGTCAGCGCCGGCGGGCAACGGGGCACCGCCGGCCTTGGTTTGTGGATCGTGCAGCAGATCGTCGAGACGATGAACGGCCGGGTGGACTTCGCCGCCCGCGACGGCGGCGGACTGGTTGCGACCTTCCGCGCGCCGGTGGGGTGATGATCACGACGTGAGCATGGCCCGCGCAGGCCAGGAATTGGCACCTGAGACGGCCCCAGACCGGGCCGCCGACGGTGAACATGGGAGCAGGCCTACGTGACGTGCCCCACAGTCGTCGGCGTCCCGGCCATCGAGGAGAGAACCGCTATGACCACAACCATGCCCGATACCACCCATGGTGACATCGACCTGAGCTCCCGCTCCTTCTGGGCCAAGTCCCCCGAGGAGCGCGACGCCGCCTTCGCCGTCCTGCGCCGGGAGAACCCGGTGCCATGGAGCCGGCCGGCGGAGTCCGACCTTCTTCCGCCCGAGCTCAACACCAGGGGATTCTGGTCGCTGACCACACAGGAGGACATCCGCTACGCTAGCCGCCATCCGGAGATCTTCTCCTCGGCCGAGGGCATCACCATGGAGGACTTCACCCCCGAAGCGAGGGAGGTTGCGCAGTCGTTCATCGGGATGGACGCCCCGCGGCACGCCCAGCTCCGCGGCATCACCATGGACGCCTTCAAGCCGAAGAACATGCGTCGGCTGGAGGGTTGGATCCGCGGGCACGCCCGCGACCTGGTCAGTGAGATGGCGCACCTCGGCGAGGGCGACTTCGTCGAGCTGGTCTCGGTGAAGTTGCCCGCCCGCATCTTCGGCAGCTTCTTCGGACTGCCCGAAGGGGAGGTTTGCGATAGGGCCACCAATGCCGCTCAGCGCCTGCTCGGCTGGACCGACCCGCGTGTTCGCGGCGACCAGAGCGAGCTGGAGCTATTCATGGGCGCCGTCATGGACCTGCACGCGGTGGCCACCGAGCTGATCCCCGAGCGCCGAGCCAACCCGGGTGAGGACCTGCTGACCTGGATGGTTCAGGCGGAATTCGACGGCAAGACGATGGCCGACGACGAACTGCGGTCCTTCTTCGTACTGCTGGCCGTAGCCGCCAACGACACCACCCGGCACGCCTCGGCACATGCCATCTACGCACTATCGACTAACCCCGATCAGCGTGCACTGCTGGTCGAGGACGTGCCCGGTCGCGTCGACACCGCCGTTGAGGAGGTGTTGCGCTGGGCCTCACCACTGCTGCATATGCGCCGCACCGCCACCCAGGACGTCACCGTGAACGGGTCGGAGATCAAGGCCGGCGACAAGGTCGTCCTCTGGTACATCTCCGGAAACCGTGATGAGGAAGTGTTCACCGATCCGTTCACGTTCGACATCCTGCGCAACCCCAACCCGCACATCGCGTTCGGCGGCGGCGGCCCGCACTTCTGCCTCGGTGCCGCACTCGCGCGGACCATGCTGCGATCACTGTTGACTGAGGTCTACACCCGCATCCCGGACATCTCTGCTCCGGAGCCGGAGTTTCAGATCGCGAACTTCATTAATGGCATCAATAGCCTGCCTGCCACGTGGACGCCGGAAAGCGCCTGAACCCGCAATCAGTTTGAACCAGAAGGAAATACATGAAGACGAAAGCTGCAGTGCTGTGGGGATTGCACCAGAAGTGGGAGGTCGAGGAGGTCGAGCTCGACGGCCCCAAAGAGAACGAGGTCATGGTCAAGCTGACCGCCAGCGGGCTGTGTCATTCCGATGACCACCTGATCACCGGTGACATGCCCATGCAGTTGCCGGTGGTCGGCGGGCACGAGGGCGCCGGGGTGGTCATCGAGGTCGGGCCGGGCGTCAAGGACGTCGCCGAGGGCGACCCAGTGGTACTCAGCTTCATCCCGGCCTGCGGTCGATGCGAGCCGTGCGCGCGCGGGATGAGCAACCTGTGCGTGCTGGGCGCGGCGATCATCGCTGGCCCGCAACTCGACGGCACCTTCCGCTTCCACGCCCGCGGTCAGGGGCTGGGCCAGATGTGCGTGCTGGGAACTTTCTCCGAATACACCGTGGTCCCGATGGCCTCGGTGGTGAAAGTGGACCCGTCGATCGCCCTGGACACCGCCGCCCTGGTGGGATGTGGAGTCACCACCGGATACGGCAGCGTGGTGCGCACCGGCGAGGCACGCGACGGCGACACCGTCGTCGTGATGGGTGTCGGCGGTATCGGAATGAACGCCATCCAGGGCGCGCGGATCGCCGGCGCCCGGTTGATCGTGGCTCTCGATCCGGTCGAGTACAAGCGCACACGGTCGCTGGAGTTCGGCGCCACCCACACCGCGGCCACCCTCGAAGAGGCCCAGGCGCTGGTCACCGACCTGACCCGGGGCGCGATGGCCGACGTCTGCGTGGTGACCACCGACTCGGCCGAAGGCGCGTACGTGGCACATGGGCTGAGCCTGGTCGGCAAGCGCGGCCGCGTGGTCATGACCGCCATCCCCCACCCCACCGACACCAGCGTCGACATGTCGCTGTTCGACCTGACCCTGTACGAGAAGCAGGTTCGCGGGTCGCTGTTCGGGTCCTCCAACCCACGGCGCGATATCCCCCGGATGCTTGAGTTGCACCAGGCCGGGCAGCTCAAGCTCGAGGAGCTGGTAACGCGGGAATACATCCTCGACGAGGTCAATCAGGGTTACGCCGACATGCACGCCGGCGTGAATATTCGCGGCTTGATCCGGTTCTGAGCCGCCTGGAATCGGATGGCGGCGCTACCCGATCCGCAAGCGGATAGTGGGCCAACACGGCGTTCGGCGCCACCCAGCCGCCTGTCGAACAGGGCGTATCGCACGATTAGTCATGTCTTGCTTCTTGTTACGAATGCAGACCAGTCGGGCTCGCGGGTCGCTGCCCAGTACTCGTTGAGCCGCCACGGGCTGACGGTGTGGATCTCGCCGTCGGAGTTCTTGAAGTAGGAGTGCTTGACCGCGGGGTGCGACCACACCATCTGCTTGATTTCGGCCTGGGTGCGCTGGTGCCAGTCAGCCGCCGCGTCGGCGGTCGGTTCGATGGAATGCACATTCGGCTCGGCCAGTTTCGCCAGACAGCTGTCGATGTAGCGCATCTGCAGTTCGGAGTTGAAGATCAGGCTGCCACCGTGGGCGAGATGAGCCCCCGGCCCATAGATGACGAAGAAGTTGGGGAAACGCGGCACGGTGATCCCCAGATATGCGAATGGCCTCCTGCCCCACACGCTGTGCAGGTCGACGCCGTCGCGGCCGGTGAACGTCATCGGCCACAGCACGTCGGTGTGCCGAAAACCGGTGGCGTAGATGATGATGTCGACGTTGTGGGTGTCGCCGTCGACGGTGACGACGCCGTCGGCAGTGATCTGCTGGATCGGCGTGCGCACCAGGTCGACGTTGTCGCGGCGCAGCGTGTGCAGCCAGGTGCCGTCGTCCTGCAGCGTCCGTTTGCCGGTGGCCGGATAGTCCGGTAGCACCTTGGCCAGCAGATCTTCGTCGCCGTCAACCTGATTGGTGATCCAGTCGGTGAACATCAGCCGGGCCATCGCATTGATCTCGCTGACCGCGTAGTCCTGGTTGGGGTACGCCGGGTCGACCCGCGCGGCATCGAGCCCTTTATCGGATCCGGGCCACAGCACCAGGAATCGGTACCACCTTCCGTAAAACGGTAGGTGCTCCATCGCCCAGCGCACACCGTCGCCAACGCGTTCGTGGTACATCGCGTTGGGAAACATCCATTGGGCGGTGCGCTGAAAGACGGTGAGGTGTTCGACGTCGTCGGCGATTGCCGGCGCGATCTGGAAGCCGCTGGCGCCGGCGCCGATCAACGCGACGCGCTTGCCGGTGACATCGACCGAGTGGTCCCACGCCGCGGAATGAAACGATGGTCCGCGAAACGTCTTCGCGCCCTTGAACTGTGGTATGTGGGGGCGGTTGAGCTGGCCGACCGCGGTGATGATGGCGCGTGCCCGCATCGTGGTGAGCCCTTCGTCGGGCTCTCGCAGCGAGACCGTCCACATGCCGTCCTCGTCGTCCCACTCGGCGGCAATGGCTTCGGTCTGCCACCGCACATGCTCGTCCAGACCATGTTTGTCGATCAGGCTGGTGAAATAGCTCTGTAGCTCCGGCTGTTCGGCGAAGAAATGGGTCCACTCGTTGCTGGGCTCAAAGCTGTAGCAGTAGAAATGGTTGGCCACGTCGACGCGTGCGCCCGGATAGCTGTTCTCCCGCCATGTTCCACCCGGGCCGGCATTCTTCTCGACGATGGTGAACGGAATGTTGGCTTGCTTCAAGCGAATCCCCGCCAGAATTCCCGATTCGCCGCAGCCGATGACGACCACCGGCAATTGCGCGGCTTGGTCGGAGTCCAGCGGCGCCGGCCGTCGCGGATCGACGCCGTCAAGGTCCATTTCCTCGGCCAGCAGCGGCAGGTAGTCGTCGGGCACACTCTCGCAGACCGCCCAGTCCATCATTTCCCTGATGAGCTCGGGTGGCAGCGGAGCGGGCTCGGGGCAGCCGCGGTCGCGATAGTCGGTGATCACCGGCAGCGCCTCGGTCCGTGCGCGGGCTTTGTCCTCCTCGGACATGAAGCCCTGGACCTCGTTGAGGAAGATTCCGGCGGGTTTGTAGTCACGGACGAAGCGGGCGTCGCCGGTGATGTGCACCAGCGACAGCAGCAGTGTCGGGATGCTGACTTGCTCGAGGGCGGCGGCAATGTCGGTGGTGGGGTGATGAAGGGCTGTGCCCGCGTAGCGGCTGCGCACCAAGGGAGATCCTTTCGCATCATCCGTGAGCCTGCGACGGAAGCCCGAATTCCGATACGCAAGGTTTCGTAATTGCGGTCAACTCTACGCGCGGTGGCGCATCGGATCAAGGGCCGATCAGGCCTGCGCCGTGCCAAGGTAAACGCATGAGAGGCTGGCCGGCCGCGGCGTTGCGATTCGTCAGCCGCGCGCCGCTGACATATCTGTGGTTGACCGCGCTGCTGATCACCACGATCATTCAGCACCTCACGGCGCGGCGGGAACTGCACCACCTACTGGTGCACAACTCCACCAACATTCGCCACTTGGCGGCCGACCCGCTGGACGTATTGTTTTCCAGCCTGCTCTGGATCGACGGTCGCTACTGGGCGCCGTACCTGTTGCTGTTCACCGTGTTCCTTGCGCCGGCCGAGCATTGGCTCGGCCAAATACGTTGGCTCACCGTCGGATTGACTGCGCACATGGGTGCGACGTACATCAGCGAAGGCTGGCTGTATCTGGCGATCCAGTATCACCACGCGTCGGAACGGCTGGTGCATGCCACTGATATCGGGGTCAGCTACTTTCTGGTCAGCGTGATCGCGGTGCTCGCATATCGCGTCGCGCTGCCGTGGCGTTGGGGCTACCTCACCGTCCTGGTCACCATCTTCGCCGTCGCGCTGATCATCGACATCAACTTCACCGCGGTTGGTCACTTCTCGGCGATCGTCATCGGCCTGCTGTTCTATCCGATGGCCCGCGGCCGCTACCGCCGGGTGGCGGTCACGTAGCCGAGCCCGGCGAAATTCGCGGCTTCGTCGTCGTCGAAAGTCTGGGTCGAAAGCCCATGAGCGGCAGCGAGTTCCGCGACGCTGCTAGCGGCAACCTGCCAGCCGTGGCTTCCCAGATAGTCGGCCACGTCGTGGCGGTCGCCGTCGTACCAGAGGTCGGTCATCTCCACGTCGAATCCGTGCTCGCGCCAGCGTTCGACGGCCTGTCGCATCCGGTCGGCCATGATCGGCACGGCCCGGCTGACCGCGCGAACCAGCGGCTCGGCGAAGGGATCGTCGATCAGCGGGTTGCCAGCCCGGCTCGCCAGCGCGCGTCCCACCGCGACGCCGGTCGCGGTGGCGCCAACGCTGGTCGCCAGGTCCCAGGTGTCGTTGTCGGTCCGTGCCATATGTGCCCTCTCCGTCTGACTCCGTCTAGGTACTTAGCTTGTTTAATCGACTGTACCCGCGATCGCGGACACGTAATGTGATCACGATGCGGCACTACTACTCGGCTGACGCGATCCGCGACGCCGAAGCGCCGTTGCTCGCCAGCTTGCCCGACGGCGCCTTGATGAGGCGCGCGGCCTACGGATTAGCCGTCGCGATCGCCGGCGAGTTGACCGCCCGCACCGGCGGCGTTGCCGGACGGCGGGTGTGTGCGGTCGTCGGCTCGGGAGACAACGGTGGTGACGCGCTGTGGGCGACGACCTTTCTGCGCCGTCGCGGCGCGGCCGCCGACGCGGTACTGCTCAAACCGGAACACACCCACCGGAAGGCCCTGGCAGCCTTCCGCAACGCCGGCGGCCGGATCGTGGACAGCGTCGCCACGACGACCGACCTGGTCGTCGACGGGGTGGTGGGCATCTCCGGGTCCGGGCCGCTACGGCCCGACGCCGCCGAGGTGTTCGCCGCCTTGGAAGAACCGGGCGCCGCCGCGATCCCCGTGGTGGCCGTCGACATCCCGAGCGGCATCGACGTCGCGACCGGCGCGATCAGCGGGCCGGCCGTGCACGCCGCGCTGACCGTCACCTTCGGCGGCCTCAAACCCGTGCACGCGCTGGCGGACTGCGGCCGAGTGAAGCTGATCGACATCGGCCTGGACTTGCCCAGCACCGACGTGTGGGGTTGCGAAGCCGCCGACGTGGCGGCGCGCTGGCCGGTACCGGGGCCGCACGACGACAAGTACACCCAGGGCGTCACCGGTGTGCTGGCCGGATCGTCGACGTACCCGGGCGCCGCGGTCCTGTGCACCGGCGCTGCCGTGGCGGCTACCTCCGGGATGGTTCGCTACTCCGGCAGCGCGCACAGCGAAGTGCTCGCGCATTGGCCCGAGGTGATCGCGTCGCCGACTCCGGCCGCCGCCGGGCGGGTTCAGGCATGGGTCGTCGGGCCGGGCCTGGGCACCGACCAAACCGGTGCCGCCGCACTGTGGTTCGCGCTGGAGACCGACCTGCCGGTGCTGGTCGACGCCGACGGTCTGACCATCCTGGCGGCGCACCCCGACATGCTCGCCTCCCGTCGCGCCCCGACCGTGTTGACGCCGCACGCCGGCGAATTCGCCCGCCTGGCCGGCGCTCCACCCGGCGACGACCGAATCGGCGCCACTCGCAAGCTCGCCGATGCGCTGGGGGCGACCGTGCTGCTGAAAGGCAACGTCACCGTCGTCGCCGACCCCGGTGGCCGGGTTTACCTCAACCCGGCCGGGCAGTCCTGGGCGGCGACCGCGGGGTCCGGTGATGTGCTGTCCGGGATGATCGGCACTCTGCTGGCCGCGGGGTTGCCGGCGGCCGAAGCCGCGGCCGCCGCGGCCTTCGTGCACGCCCGCGCGGCGGCGCTGTCGGCGGCCGACCCGGGGCCGGGTGACGCGCCGACGTCGGCGTCACGCATCGTTGGCCACATCCGAGCCGCCCTGGCCGCCCTGTCGCTCTGAGCCGTCAAACGAAAGGATCCATCGTGACCCGCCCCTCCGTCCCCGCACACTCGATCGCGCCCGCCTACACCGGTCGCATGTTCACCACCCCGGTGCCTGCATTGCGGCTGCCCGAGGAATCGATGGATCCCGACGCCGCCTACCGCTTCATCCACGACGAGCTGATGCTCGACGGCAGTTCGCGGCTGAACCTGGCGACCTTCGTGACGACCTGGATGGATCCCCAGGCCGGCAGGCTGATGGCCGAGACATTCGACAAGAACATGATCGACAAGGACGAATACCCGGCGACCGCGGCCATAGAGCAGCGCTGCGTATGCATGGTGGCCGATCTCTTTCACGCCGATCATCTGCGCGACGACGACCCCTCCAGCGCCTGCGGGGTTTCCACCATCGGCTCCAGCGAGGCGGTCATGCTGGGTGGCCTGGCCATGAAATGGCGCTGGCGGGCCAAGATCGGCAAAGGCTGGGAGAAGCGCACTCCCAACCTGGTGATGGGCTCCAACGTGCAGGTGGTCTGGGAGAAGTTCTGCCGCTACTTCGACGTCGAGCCGCGGTATCTGCCGATGGAGGAGGGGCGCTACGTCATCACTCCCGAGCAGGTCATCGGTGCCGTCGACGAGAACACCATCGGGGTGGTCGGGATCCTTGGCACCACCTACACCGGTGAACTCGAGCCGATCGCGGATATCTGCGCGGCGCTGGACAAACTGGCCGCCGACGGGGGCGTGGACGTTCCGGTGCACGTCGACGCTGCCAGCGGGGGCTTTGTGGTGCCGTTCCTGCACCCCGAACTGAAATGGGACTTCCGGCTGCCCCGGGTGGTGTCAATCAACGTCAGCGGGCACAAGTATGGCCTGACCTACCCCGGCATCGGCTTCGTGGTGTGGCGGAGCAAGGAGTACTTGCCTGAGGACCTGGTCTTCCACGTCAACTATCTCGGCGGCGACATGCCGACCTTCACCCTGAACTTCTCCCGCGCGGGCAACCAGGTGGTCGGTCAGTACTACAACTTCCTGCGACTGGGCCGCGAGGGCTACATACAGGTCATGCAGTCCTTGTCGCAGACGGCTCGCTGGCTGGGTGAGCAGCTGCGGGTTGGGGACCACTGCGAGCTGATCTCGGACGGTTCGGCGATCCCTGTCGTCGCCTTCCGGCTGGCCCGCGGCCTGGGCTACACCGAGTTCGATGTCTCGCACGAGTTGCGGGGCTTCGGGTGGCAGGTGCCGGCCTACACCATGCCCGCCAACGCCACCGACGTCTCGGTGCTGCGCATCGTGGTGCGCGAGGGCCTTTCCGCCGACCTGGCCCGGGCGCTGCACGACGACGCCCGCACCGCGCTGGCCTCCCTGGACAAGCTCAAGCCCAGCGGCCACTACAAAGCCGAGCACTTCGCCCACTAGCCCGGTCCTGTCACATCCGTCACATGGGCCCCTGACGGGAAGGACAGACCGTTTTGCCCGCCTCGCAGCGACAATGGGCCGTGCGCCACAGTCTGTCGCTCGGAGGCGGGCAAAACGTATCTTGCCCGGCGGCTAGGGGCCCACGAGGCCCCAGAGGCCCACGTGGCAGGTGTGACATGTCGCGTCCGCGGCGGACCGATCACTCCGAACGGCTCTGGGACAATGGGGACCGTGGCCGTGAAGCCGATATCCCTGACACCGGGCGTCCTCGCCGAGGCCGTGGTGGATCTTGCTGCCATTGAGCACAACGTGCGGGTACTGCGTGAGCACGCCGGCGGTGCGCAAGTGATGGCTGTCGTCAAGGCCGACGGGTACGGGCACGGCGCCGTGCAGGTCGCCCGGGCGGCATTGGCCGCGGGTGCCGCCGAGTTGGGTGTCGCCACCGTCGACGAGGCGCTGGCGCTGCGCGCCGAAAGCATCACCGCACCCGTGCTGGCCTGGCTGCATCCGCCCGGCATCGACTTCGGGCCCGCGCTGCTGGCCGACGTGCAGATCGCGGTGTCCTCGATGCGGCAGCTCGACGAGTTACTGGACGCGGTCCGTCGCACCGGCCGCACGGCCGCGGTGACCCTCAAAGTGGATACCGGGCTGAACCGCAACGGCGTCCCGCTGGCGCAATACCCGTCGATGCTGACCGCGGTGCAGCAAGCCGTCGCCGAGGACGCCATCCGGTTGCGGGGCCTGATGTCGCACATGGTTTACGCTGACCAGCCCAACAATCCGATCAATGATGTTCAGGCGCAACGATTTACCGACATCGTAGCCCTGGCGCGCGACCAGAAGGTGCCGTTCGAAGTGGCGCATCTGTCGAACTCGTCGGCCGCCATGTCGCGTCCCGAGTTGGCCTTCGATATGGTTCGGCCAGGTATCGCGGTCTACGGCCTGAGCCCGGTGCCTACCCTGGGCGACATGGGGTTGATACCGGCGATGACGGTGAAATGCGCTGTTGCGCTGGTGAAGTCGATCCGGGCGGGCGAGGGCGTGTCGTATGGACACACCTGGATCGCGCAGCAGGACACCACCGTAGCCCTGATGCCGATCGGCTATGCCGATGGCGTATTCCGGTCGCTGGGTGGGCGGCTGGACGTGCTCATCAACGGCAGGCGGCGCGCGGGCGTCGGCCGCATCTGCATGGACCAGTTCTTGGTTGACCTGGGTCCAGGAAACGTCGATGTCGCCGAAGGCGACGAGGCGATCCTGTTCGGGCCGGGCGCCCACGGTGAGCCGACTGCGCAGGAGTGGGCGGACCTGCTGGACACCATCCACTACGAAGTGGTGACCAGTCCGCGAGGACGCATCACCAGAACCTACCGCGAGGCTGGAAATCGTTGAGCGGTGACGATCTTGACGGCTTCCACATCAACAGGGCGGGGCTGGCACAGTGGCTGGCAGGTGCTGCTGGGTTGAGTGCGGTGGGTACCATCGCCGGAGTCCACGTGGCCCGCTCGATGACTCGGCGTGCCGCCAGCCATGACCCTTATGCCAACGAGGATTTCGAGACACTCGACGGTGACCGCAGCTACGTGGTGACAACCCCCGACGGTGTGCCGCTGGCGGTGCGTGAGGTCGGCCACACCGACGCGCCGTTGACCGTCGTGTTCGCCCACGGATTCTGTCTTCGTATGGGCGCCTTCCACTTTCAGCGTATGCGGCTGTCCGATGAGTGGGGTCCGCAGGTCCGCATGATCTTCTACGACCAGCGCGGCCACGGCCGATCCGGCGCAGCTCCGCCGGAAACCTACACGGTGACACAGCTGGGCAAGGACTTGGAGACAGTTCTGCAGGTGATTGCTCCGCGCGGTCCGATCGTGCTCGTCGGCCATTCGATGGGCGGGATGACGGTGTTGTCGCATGCTCGCCAGTTCCCGCACCACTACGGCGGCCGAATCGCCGGAGCAGCGTTGATCGCGTCTGCGGCCGAAGGGGTGGCCAAGTCGCCGCTCGGCGAGATCCTGAATAACCCTGCGCTGGAGGCTGTTCGGCGTGCCGCGCGTTCGGCGCCCAAGCTGGTTCATCGCGGTCGCAACGTCACGCGTTCGCTGATCGGGCCGATCCTTCGGGCAGCGTCCTACTCCGATGCGAACGTCAGCCCGAGCATCGTGGCGTTCTCCGAGACAGATGATGCTCGACACCCCGATCCCGACTCTAGTGGAGTTTTTGCACGCCCTGCAGGTGCACGACGAAACTGCGGGGCTGACCACGCTGGCGAAGATCCCGACGCTGATCGTCTGCGGTGATCACGACCTGGTCACCCCCGCCGAATACTCGAAGAAAATGGCCGACGCGCTGCCAGATTCCGAGCTGGTCATTGTCGCCAGGGCAGGTCATCTGGTGTTGCTGGCCAAGCCGGATCCGGTCAACGACGCGTTGGTGCGGCTGGTCAAGGACGCGACCCCAAGCAGATTCGCGGCGCTGAGACATCGTTTGCGCGATCGGGTGCTGCGCCGTGACTGAGGGATCCGGTATCGCAACGCTGCCGCATGTCGAAGACACCGTCGCGCTGGGTTCGCGGCTGGGCGGCCAGTTACGCGCCGGCGACGTCGTCGTGCTCTCCGGTCCGCTCGGCGCGGGAAAAACCTTGCTGGCCAAGGGGATTGCCGCGGCGATGGATGTCGACGGGCCGGTGACGTCGCCGACCTTCGTGCTGGCCCGGGTGCATCCCGCGCGCCGGACCGGCGCTCCAGCACTGATCCACGTCGACGTCTACCGATTGCTGGACCACACCGGCGCCGACCTGCTCGACGAGCTCGAATCCTTGGATCTCGACACCGAGCTCGATGACGCCGTCGTGGTGGTGGAGTGGGGTGAAGGCCTCGCCGAGCGGTTGTCCGACCGGCACCTGGATGTGCGCCTCGAACGAATCAGCAACTCCGACACCAGGACCGCGACGTGGCAATGGAGTTGCCCATGAGCCAGTTGGTGCTTGCGATCGACACCGCCACGCCGGCGGTGACCGCCGGGCTGGTCCACCGGGACGGCGACGGGCCCGACCTCCTCGCCGAGCGGGTCAGCATCGACGCCCGCGCGCACGCCGAACGGATCACCCCGAATGTGTTGGCCGCCCTCGCCGATTCCGGGCGAACGATGGCCGACCTCGACGCCGTCGTCGTCGGCTGCGGTCCCGGTCCGTTCACCGGCCTGCGGGTCGGTATGGCGACCGCGGCGGCCTACGGACACGCCCTCGGCATCCCGGTGTACGGGGTCTGCAGCCTCGATGCCATCGGCGGGCAGACCACCGGGGAGACATTGGTGGTCACCGACGCCCGTCGGCGTGAGGTCTACTGGGCCCGCTATCGCGACGCCGTCCGCATCGACGGTCCGGCGGTCAGCGCACCGGCCAACGTCGACCCGGGTCTCGCGCAGTCGGTTGCCGGCTCGCCTGACCACGCGGCACTGTTCGGGCTGCCGTGCCGCGAACCGCTGTACCCGACCGCGTCGGGCCTGGTGGCCGCGGTGGTCGACTGGTCGCAGCCCCCAGCGGCCTTGGTGCCGCTGTATCTGCGTCGGCCGGATGCCAAGACGATCGCTGAGCGGGAGGCGGCCTCGCGATGACCGCCTGCAGCCAGCCTGTCACCATCGGCGCACTGACGGTCGACGACGCCGACCGCTGCGCAGAGTTGGAGAGCCTGCTGTTTCCCGGCGACGACCCATGGCCGACAGCCGCTTTCGTCCGCGAACTCGCCGCCCAGCACAATCACTATGTGGCCGCACGCACCAGTGCTGATGGCGCCGGCACGCTGATCGGCTACGGCGGCATCTCGCGGTTGGGTCGCACGCCGCCGTTCGAATACGAAGTGCACACCATCGGCGTCGACCCGGCTTACCAGGGCCGCGGCATCGGCCGCCGACTGCTGGACGAGCTGCTGAACGTCGCCGCGGGCGCCGTCGTGCACCTGGAGGTCCGCACCGACAATGCGCCCGCGATCGCGTTGTACCGCAGCGCGGGATTCGCCGAAGTGGGTCTGCGCCGAAGGTATTACCGAATCAGCGGCGCCGACGCGTACACCATGCGACGGTCGGCTTCATGACATCCGGGGCGGCGATCATCTTGGCCATCGAAACCTCCTGCGACGAAACCGGCGTCGGCATCGCCCGGCTCGACGGCACCGGCGCTGAGGGCACCGTGACGCTGTTGGCCGACGAGGTCGCATCGAGCGTCGACGAACACGTCCGGTTCGGCGGCGTCGTGCCCGAGATCGCGTCGCGGGCACACCTGGAGGCGCTCGGTCCGGCGATGCGCCGCGCGCTGGCCACTGCCGGCGTGGATAAGCCCGATATCGTCGCGGCCACCATCGGGCCGGGTCTGGCCGGTGCGCTGCTGGTGGGAGTGGCTGCGGCCAAAGCCTATTCGGCTGCCTGGGACGTGCCGTTCTACGCCGTGAACCATCTGGGCGGGCACCTGGCCGCCGACGTCTACGAACACGGGCCGCTGCCCGAGAGCGTGGCGCTGCTGGTGTCCGGCGGCCACACTCACCTGTTACATGTGCGATCGCTCGGCGAGCCGATCGTCGAACTCGGCAGCACCGTCGACGACGCCGCGGGGGAGGCCTACGACAAAGTGGCCCGGCTGCTGGGGTTGGGCTACCCGGGCGGCAAGGTGCTCGACGATCTGGCGCGTACCGGTGACCGGGACGCGATCCTGTTTCCCCGCGGGATGACCGGGCCGGCCGACGAGCCGCACGCGTTCAGCTTCTCCGGGCTCAAGACTGCGGTGGCGCGGTATGTGGAGAGCCATCCGGAGGCGGCGACCGCCGACGTCGCAGCCGGATTCCAGGAGGCGGTCGCCGACGTGCTGACCATGAAGGCGGTGCGCGCTGCCACCGGGCTGGGCGTATCGACCCTGCTCATCGCGGGGGGAGTGGCCGCCAACTCGCGGCTGCGCGAGCTCGCCGAAGAGCGTTGCGCCGCAGCGGGATTGACGCTGCGCATCCCCGGGCCGCGGCTGTGCACCGACAACGGAGCGATGATCGCGTCATTTGCCGCGCATCTGGTGGCCGCGGGCGCGCCGCCGTCTCCGCTGGACGTGGCCAGCGACCCGGGGTCTGCCGGTGGTCAAAGGGCAGCTGCCCTGATCGTCAGCTGCCGGTCTCTTGGGTCACGATGAGCAGGTCGTCGCCGGTTCTCCCAGGCCTGGCTGAAGGTGGCCATCGGGATCTGCTCGTTGCGGCCGTCAGGTGTGCCACTGTCGTTGAGGTGGACGACGTTGGCGCCGGTGTCGACGCCGGTGACGACGACGGCGTGGTCGGGCGTGGTGCGGTCCCCGTTGCCCGCCGGGTAGTTCCAGATGGTTTCGGCGTTGAGCGCGGCGATGACCTTGTGGCCGCCGGCCAGGTCCTGCTCAAGTGTCCCCATGCTGTTGCCGGTCGTGAGGTCGGACGCGATGCCGTGTTTCTGCAGCAGCAGGACCATGTCCTGGGGGGAGGTGCCATCGAAGTGGTAGACGTCGCCGCGGTGGGATTCGCTCTTGGTGAAGATCCCGCGTAGCTCCATGCCGATTTGCGAGGGTTCTCTGCCGGTGAGCTGGCCGACCACGTCGGCGACGGCCATCAGGCCGCAGTCTTGCTGGTGCTGGTAGCGCCAGTAGGAGGCGGCGGCTTCGGGGTTGCCGTACATCTGGCCGTTCGGGTCGCCGTGGGCGACCCCGGCCAGTCCGATGGAGGCCCCGACGATCAGCGTGGCCACGCCGGCGGTGCGGGTCGCGCTTCGGATTGCGGTGAACATGGACCCCATTATTAATTGCCAGGGCTTGATGAATCCTTGGGAATGGCCGCCAGGCGTCTGTCAGGTACTGGCCGAGATCGGTTGGTGAGTGAGTAGCCGGCGGACCCACCGACCAAGAAGCAGCGGGCCGCCCTTGAGTGCTAGCACTCGCATGTATAGAGTGCTAGGTGGCACTCGGACAATCCCCCGGGTCGGCACCCGCGACGACGACGCGTGGGGACGGACGAATGCCGAAGTACCTGGTAATTCGGATTGTCCGGGGCAACCCGCCCCGGGCCCGCTACCAACTAGTGGAGGGCTCCAATCGTGGCGAGCGTGAACATTAAGCCACTCGAGGACAAGATCCTCGTACAGGCCAACGAGGCCGAGACCACGACCGCATCCGGTCTGGTCATTCCCGACACCGCTAAGGAAAAGCCCCAAGAGGGCAAAGTCGTCGCCGTCGGCCCCGGCCGGTGGGATGAGGACGGCTCGAAGCGGATTCCGCTGGACGTGTCGAAGGGCGACACCGTCATCTACAGCAAGTACGGCGGCACCGAGATCAAGTACAACGGCGAGGAGTACTTGATCCTGTCGGCCCGCGACGTGCTGGCCGTCGTCGACAAGTAGCTAAAGGCGTGTTCCGCCCCGGCGATCCCCACGTCACCACGTGGGCGATTTCCGGGGCGGATCGCTTATTCAGACGGGACAAGAAAGACTTATGAGCAAGCTGATTGAGTTCGATGAAACCGCGCGGCGCGCGATGGAAGCCGGTGTGGACAAGCTCGCCAACGCCGTGCGGGTGACGCTGGGCCCGCGTGGCCGGCATGTGGTGCTGGCCAAGGCCTTTGGCGGTCCGGTCGTCACCAACGACGGCGTCACTGTCGCCCGGGAGATCGACCTGGAAGACCCGTTCGAGAATCTGGGCGCCCAGCTGGTCAAATCGGTGGCGACCAAGACCAACGACATCGCCGGCGACGGCACCACCACCGCGACGGTGCTGGCGCAGGCCATCATCAAGACCGGCCTGCGCAACGTCGCCGCGGGCGCCAACCCGATCGCGCTCGGCTTGGGGATCAGCAAGGCCGCCGACGCGGTGTCCGAGGCGCTGCTGGCATCGGCCACCCCGGTGTCCGGCAAGACCGGTATCGCGCAGGTGGCCACCGTGTCGTCGCGTGACGAGCAGATCGGTGAGCTGGTCGGCGAGGCGATGACCAAGGTCGGCCACGACGGCGTGGTCAGCGTCGAGGAGTCGTCGACCATGAACACCGAGCTGGAGTTCACCGAGGGCGTCGGCTTCGACAAGGGTTTCCTGTCGGCGTACTTCGTCACCGACTTCGACGCCCAGCAGGCCGTGCTCGAGGACGCCTTGATCCTGTTGCACCGTGACAAGATCACCTCGCTGCCCGACTTCCTGCCGTTGCTGGAGAAGGTCGCCGAGGCCGGTAAGCCGCTGCTGGTGATCGCCGAGGACGTCGAAGGCGAGCCACTGTCGACGATGGTGGTCAACGCGATCCGCAAGACGCTGAAAGCGGTCGCGGTCAAGGCGCCGTTCTTCGGCGACCGCCGCAAGGCGTTTCTGGAGGACTTGGCCATCGTCACCGGCGCCCAGGTCGTCAACCCCGACGTCGGGCTGGCGCTGCGCGAGGTGGGCCTTGAGGTGCTCGGTTCGGCGCGGCGCGTGGTGGTCAGCAAGGACGACACCGTCATCGTCGAGGGCGGTGGTGGTGCCGAGGCCATCGCCAACCGCGCCAAGCAACTGCGGGCCGAGATCGAAACCACCGACTCTGAATGGGATCGCGAAAAGCTGCAAGAGCGGCTGGCCAAGCTGGCCGGCGGGGTTGCCGTGATCAAGGTCGGCGCCGCCACCGAGACGGCGCTCAAAAAGCGCAAAGAAAGTGTCGAGGACGCGGTTGCGGCCGCCAAGGCCGCCGTTGAAGAGGGCATCGTCCCAGGTGGTGGTTCTGCGCTGTTGCATACACGCAAAGCGCTGGCTGACCTGCGTGCGTCGCTGTCCGGTGACGAGGCCGCTGGCGTGCAGGTGTTCTCCGACGCGCTGCGTGCGCCGCTGTACTGGATTGCGACTAACGCCGGGCTGGACGGCTCGGTCGTTGTCAACAAGGTCGCTGAGCTGCCCGCCGGGCACGGGTTCAACGCGGCGACCTTGACCTACGGCGACCTGGTCGCCGACGGGGTTATCGACCCGGTCAAGGTCACCCGGTCCGCGGTACTCAACGCGGCGTCGGTGGCACGCATGGTGCTGACCACCGAGACCGCGATTGTCGAGAAACCGGCCGACGACGACGATCACGGGCATGGTCACGGCCATCACCATCACTAGAAGCACCTTGTAACGAAGCACCCCCGGTCAATTGGCCGGGGGTGCTTCGTTTGTTGGGCGTTGGAGCGGGCCGCGGTCAGTTAGTCCGCCCGTCAGGGTTGACGCGCTGCCGCACGCGGTGCAATGTGATACTCGTCATATGACCCCTGGTCACACCGGGCAGAAGGGCGGCAGCTCATGACCACGAGGGAAAAGTACACGGACGTGCCCGCGCCCTACTCGTGGGAGGTCGCCAGTGCCGGCGACGCGCGCTTCACGTGGGAGTACGACGACGGGCGCGCCCGGCTCCTTTCCCTATACCAAAAGGGAAAGGACAAGCAGTGGGATGCCCAGTCGCGCATCGACTGGGCGCAAGACGTCGACCCGATGAACCCGATCGGGCTGCCTGACGAGTTCCATCCGCTGTTCGGCAGCCCGATGTGGGACGCCGCAGACGACGCACGTCGCGCCGAGATGCGCCAGCACTTCCAGGCCTGGCAGCTCTCGCAGTTCCTGCACGGCGAGCAGGGTGCGATGGTGTGCGCGGCCAAGATCGTCGAGGTCGTCCCGGACCTGGACGCGAAGTTCTACGCGGCCACCCAGACCATGGACGAGGCCCGGCACGTCGAGGCGTTCTCGCGGTTCCTGCAGGAGAAGGTCGACGTGGTCTATCCGATCAACAAGCACCTGACCGCACTGCTGGACGACACCCTGCGCGACTCGCGCTGGGACATGCCGTACCTCGGCATGCAGGTCCTCATCGAAGGGCTCGCACTCGCCGCCTTCGGGGTGCTGCGGGACATGTCGGCGCAGGACTCGCTGGCCAAGAAGGTGCTGGCCTACGTCATGCAGGACGAGGCCAGACACGTCGCCTTCGGCCGAATCTCGCTGAAGGACTACTACTCCGCGCTGACCGAGGCCGAACGGGACGAGCGTGAAGAGTTCGTCGTGAACGCCTGTTACCTGATGCGCGACCGGTTCCGCGGCGAGGAGGTCTTCGAGACCCTCGGCATGGACGTCCAAGCGTGTGCTGAGTGGGTCGACACGTCGCCGCTAATGATCCAGTTCCGCTCGCACCTGTTCAGCCGCATCGTGCCGATCGTCAAGGACATCGGGTTGTGGGGCGGCAAGGTGCAGAAGGCCTTCAGGGACATGGGTGTGCTCGACATGGCCGGCTTCGACATCGAGGCGCTGATGAAGGCCGATGAGGATCAGGCCGACGCGCTGGACAAGGCACACGCCGAGATGGCCGGCCGGGCCCTCGAGGTGGACGAGGTGATCGCGGCCGGCGCGAGCTAACCCAATGTCCGGTCTCAACCCTGCGGCGATCTGACCGCATTGCCTGGCTGAATCGCCATCCGCTCGTCTGCCGGCGGGCGATGGCACGGCTTACATCGAGCACCACCGAGACCGCGATTGTCGACAAGCCCGCCGGCGAAGACGAGCACGCCGGTCATCACCACGGCCACGCTCACTAGAACCACCTGAACGGAGCGCCCCCGGTTCAATCGGCCGGGGGCTTTCCGTTTTTCGAGTCGCCCATCCATACAGTCGATGGCTCAGGTGGCGAAGTGAAACAGTCCGTACCAGACGACGAAACCAAACAGGGCTAGGCCGCCCAGCAGTGCCAAGACGAACTGGCGCGGCGTGAGGATCTTGTCTTTGATGATGACGGTGCCGACCAGGATGCAGATCGGATAGTAGAGGAGCATCGCGGTGACCAGGCCTGGCGAGTATCGGTTAAGGATCGGCGTCATGACCAGATGAAACAGGGCGTCCCAGAATAGGTTTGCACTGGCGAAGACCATGAGGAGAACGCCACGAAGGGGAGTGCTCTCGCGGTAGTTCACGTAAACGAGCGTCAGCAGGATCAGCATGAAGGCGATGTTGTTGACGGCGAAGGCGGTATCGTCGAAGCTCCCGTGGACGTCGTGGGTGACCCAGGCTGGAAAACCGCCGACGTATTCCTCGATGATGTGCAGAAAGTACGCCGCGGGCATTAGCCAGACGACTTTCCGGAAGCTCGGAAGCGTGATGGCCGGTTGCTGTGCGTCGGGAGAAATCATCCGTCTAGGTCCTGCGGTGGGCTGTTGCCATCCATGGGTTCCATGATCGCTCACACGCGGCAGTGTCGGGCTGTCTTGTGAGCCGCCGGGGTGCCGTGCGGCTGCAATCGAGTACCACCGAATCGGGTTGCCCACCACCACTCGACGGTTCGAACGTGCACCTGGGGCGAAGGCCGGTTGATTTTCAGTACATGTGGGTATCCCGCGATCCCGCACGCGCGCCGGCAGGTCGCGCCTAAACAGAGGAATCGGCATGTTGCACGAACTCGTGCTGGCGGCGCAAAGTCAGCCGGAAGCCGCGGGATTCATCCTGCGCGGTATCAAGGGCATTTTCGTCGCGATCGGAAGCATCATCGCTGCCATTGTGTGTGCGGCTGTCGCCGCGACGAAGGGCCGCAATCCGTTCGGCTGGGGGATCCTCGGCTTGTTCTTTTCCATTCTGACGCTAATTGTCGTGGTCGTCATTCCGTCGAAGAAGTAGATACCGTTTCGTCGCTGCTGCTACCCGCAGTGCTTAGTGCCCGGTCACATCGAGCACCACCGAGACCGCGATTGTCGACAAGCCCGCCGGTGAGGACGAGCACGCCGGTCTTCACCACGGCCACGCTCACTCGGTAGAGGACGCGAAGCGGGGATTGGAGCCACCGCGACACCGCAGCACAAAATTAGGTCAAATGCCCCATGTTTTTGGCCGCTGCAAGGCGAACAATGCGCTACAGGCGGCCCTGCGAGGCTGCGACGGACAAAGGGGCATCACACCACGAACACCACCAACACCTTGAACCGGATCGTTGTCGGCGCCCTGCTGACTGGCGGCGTCGCGGTAGCCGGCCTGGGGCTGGCTGGCCTCAGGTACCGCCCAAGCCGGGCCCGGCCTCACGCCGCTTGTCTGGCAGATGGATGATCCGGATGATCAGCCTCCACCTCCTGAACCTCCACCACCCCCGCGGCAGTGCTGGGCCCTCTTTTTACCGGCCCCGTGCCCGCCGGGTCGCGGCTAGCAGGGCCGTAGCCTGCGTGCCGCTCCGGTAACTGTTGGGGTTTTCTGCTTTCGCGGTGCTGACCAAAGACCCCTGAGTTGGTGACTTTGTCCTGACGCCGACCGGCTCGCGTTGGCCCGAGGATGGTTGCACGTCCACCAGGTCAAGGAGCAGACATGATCGATTACGAATTGGACAAAGCACATTCGATTTTGCGCGTGCGGCCGGAATCATCATTCGACAAAAGCGACTTCGCTGAACTCGCCAAAGTCGTCGACCCGGAGATCGAGGCGGGCGGCGCTCTCGCCGGCCTCATCATCGACGCGCCGCACTTTCCGGGGTGGGACAGTTTCGGGGCGCTGGTGACTCACATACGGTTTGTGCGCGATCACCACAAGCATGTCAAGAAGATCGCGATCGTCACCGACTCACACTTCGGCGATTTCGCCGAGCATCTGGGCTTCGCACTTTATCGCCGCAGAGATCCGTCCCTTTCCTGCCGGCCAGATCGAGCAGGCCCGACACTGGATCACCGGCGACGAGTAGCTCACCGGCTACTGCGGGTGGGCCCGCACATAGTCCGCGGCCGGGATCGGTGACGTCGCGGCGTACCCGATGGGCAGCAGCACGTCACCGGCGGTCGTGCGGAGATAGACGTCCCACCGGTAGTAGCCGGCGAACGCAGCGGGGTCAGCGGCGATCAGCGTCGCGTATTGGTTGACCGCCCGCACGTATTCGTTGGCGTGGTTGTACCGGTAGATGGCGTGATCGTGATCGTTGGCAAAGCCGTTGGCGGCCAGATAGCGGCCCGCGGCCAGGATGCTGTCGCGGGGCGAGTGGATGTCCCCGCCCTGGCCGTAGGCGGCGAACGTCGCCGGCAAGAACTGCATGGGTCCCTGCGCGCCGGCGGTGCTTGCGCCCTCGATGCTGCCGAAGCGGGTCTCGACGAGGTTGATCGCCGCAAGGTAGTTCCAGCCCACGCCGGATTCGGACTCCGCCTGATGGTAGTAGCCCAGCAGTTCGTCCGCCGGTGCCGGTGGCACGACGCGCCACGCGGGCAGGGTGTCCCTCGTGGGAGTGATCGCGGTGAGCTGCCGACGCGCGTCGACGTTGCGGTCGTAGACGTCGAGTAGCGACGGTGGGATTCGCGGACGCGTCACCGCATCCCATTCCGGGTGGTGCCCGATGGCGCGGTAGGCCGCCTGCTGGCGGCGTGCGGCCGTCGCCAGTGCGTCCTCGGCCGTCGAGCCGCGCAGCGTGTTCTCGTCGGCGACAAGGTCGTCGGCCAGTTGCGCGGGATCTGATGCCAGCGGCGGTTGCGCACCCGCGGGGATGATGACCGCTCTGGGCGGTGGTTTCGCGGCCACCCTCGTCGTAGTCGGGGCGGCCACGGTCAGCGTGGTTGACGGAGCTGTCGGCGCGCTACAGCCGGCGATCGTGAGCATCGTCAGGGCCAGGACGAGCGGCGCGCCGCGCTTGAAGAGCACTACCTGCATGTCGGAACAGTAGCGGCACCCGGTCGGGTCCATGCTGCGGATTGACTCAACGCGCAACTCATGCGACGGCCGTCGGTCGCGACGCCCGACCAAGCAGAACCGTGGATTCCAACTGCCGTGCTTTGCAGTCAAACTCGCCGCCTTGTCCCGACGAGAGCAATAGCGCCAACGGCAGCATATGTACGGAGCCTGGGTTCAGGCTCTGGCCGCGCTTCGACGAATTTTGCGGTCGGCGCGGGTCTAATTCGAGTGGCACCAATATGAATGCCAATGTGACGGAGTAGAGGGATATGGCGAAGCCCCAACACGACCACCTGTGGGCACTGGCGCACGCCGAGCGCGCGGCGCTGGCAGAGGACCTCTCGGGCATCAGCCCAGAGCAGTGGCGGCGCGGCACCCTGTGTGGGAAATGGGACGTTGAGGAGGTCGTCGCGCACCTGACCGCCGCGGCGAGCCTGAATCAGTGGAAGTGGTTGCGCAGCATGCTCGGCGCGCGCTTGCGCCCTGACGTGCACAACCAGCGGCGCCTGGTCGAGCACCGTGGTAGCACCCCCGCCGAGACACTTGATCGGTTCCATGCCGTTATCAACAGCACCACCGCGCCCTCAGCCCATATCCCGGCCTATCTCGGTGAGGTCGTTGTGCATGCCCAAGACATTCGTAACCCGCTGGGGCTGGTGCGGACACCGAGCGTCGATGCGCTGACACCTGTGGCGGCATTTTTCGCCCGACGCGACTTCACCGTTGTCAGTCGTACCCGCGTTGCCGGCATCCATTTGCGGGCAGACGACGGGCCGTTTATCGCGGGTAGCGGTTCCCTGGTTACCGGCTCAACCCTCGGCCTGGTCATGAGCATGGCCGGTCGCGCACCCTACGTCGACGAGCTCAACGGCCCAGGTGTGCAACTCCTTCGGTCACGAGTACAAGCCACCACAGCCTGAATCCCCGTTGCGTTTAAGGACAATCAATGGACTAACCCCACCGCCGCTTGCCGCGGGCAGCATGGCGTAGCTGGTGCAACCGTAGTAGCAGCAACTGGAATAGCTCGACGGCAAGGCCACAGATGGCCAGTTGATGATCGGACCGTTTGACGTCAGCGAAGGCCAAGCACCCCGGTATCCGTCCGGCTGGGTACGGCGTACTGTCGTCCTCGTTCCCGGGATGTCGAGTCCGTGAATCCGCTCCTCTCGGATCTACGGCTCTCAGGGCGGCAGCGTTGACAGCCTTCAACGTCGGCTACCGGAGGGTGCCTGAACATGCGAATTGTTGTGGACCTCAATCGTTGCCAGGGATACGCGCAATGTGTTCCCCTCGCTCCGGACGTCCTCAAAATGCACGGCGAGGAGGCACTCGCCTACGACCCCAATCCCGACGATTCGCAGCGCCAAAGAGTTCTGCGGGCCGTGGCGTCGTGTCCGGTACAGGCCATCCTGGTTGAGGTCGATCCGCCCGTGGATCGGGCGCTGAAATGACCGCTTCATTGGTCGCCGATCTGGTCGCGGCCTTCAAGGCGCAGGGCCGCATCGTGATCGTCGGGGCATCGCTGGCCGGGCTGCGTGCCGCCGAAGCGCTGCGCGACGAAGGCTTCACCGGCTCGCTCACCCTGATCGGGGACGAGCTGCACGAGCCCTATGATCGTCCGCCACTGTCGAAGCAGGTGCTGAAGGGGTGGGTGCCTGCGGATCACACCAAGCTGCCTCGGATGCGCGCCGTGGACGCGGACTGGCGCCTCGGTGTGGCGGCGACAGGGCTGGACCGTGCGAACCGGGAAGTGTTGCTGGCCAACGGCGACAAGGTGCCCTATGACCGGTTGCTGATCGCGACCGGCACACGTGCGCGCCCATGGTTCAACCCGGAGGAGGCCAAGCTGGAAGGACTGTTCACGCTGCGCACCAGCGACGACGCCGCCGCCCTGCAGGCAGCCCTGCACGCGAATCCGGGCCGCGTGTTGATCGTCGGCTCGGGCTTCATCGGCTCCGAAATGGCTTCCGTCTGTTGTGAACTCGGGCTGCCAGTCACCGTCGCTGAGCGCGGCGACGCCCCGTTAGTGGGGGCGCTCGGCGGGGTGATCGGCGAGATCGCTGCCCAAATGCAGCGCGCTGCCGGAGTCGACCTGCGTACCGGAGTCGCAGTGGAGGCTCTCGAAGGCGACGCCCAGGGACATGTGCGGCGAGCCCGCCTCTCGGACGGGACCACCCTTGACGTCGATGTGGTGGTGGCGTCGTTGGGGTCGATCCGCAATATCGAATGGTTGGAAGGTGCCCAACTCGCCACCGGATTTTGGGGGCTCGCCTGCGATGCCGGCTGCCGGGCGTTCGACATCAACGGGGTGGTAACCGACACCATCTTCGTCGCCGGCGACGTCGCCCGTGCCCCCCATGTGCTCTACGAGTACGAATTCCTCTCGCTGGAGCACTGGGACAATGCCGTTTCAGGCGCGCAGGTCGCGGCGAACAACATGGTCAGCCTGGAAACAGATCGGTGCCCGCACCTTCCACTCCCGTCGTTCTGGTCGGCTCAGTTCGGTGTGAACATCAAAGGGGTAGGGGTGTGTTCCTTCGGCGACGAGATCGTGTTCACCCAGGGCTCGGTTGAGGACCTCCGTTTTGCCGCGGCGTATGGGTACCGGGGCCGCATCGTGGGTGCGGTCACGTTCGATCACGGCAAGTGGCTGGAGTACTACGGGGCGCTGATCGAGCAATCCGCGCCGTTCCCGCCTCCGCCGCCGGGTTTCGACCAGCCCGCAGACACCCAGCCGATCCCCGCGCGGTTTCCCGACCCGCGGGTGCCGACTGCATTGCCCGACGTTGTCTTGACCGGCCATGATCCGACATCGCGGGGCGCAGAATTCCGCCCCCGACAACATTGAGCCAAGACCGCAGCGAGGAGCCACGATGACACGAGCAGAAACCGCTTGGGCGGAGGCGATGAAGTACGCGAACCGACACGATCCCTACCCGTTCTTCGACCAGTTGCGTAAAACACCCGTGGTACGGGTAGCCGAGAACACTTATGTCGTAACGGGTTACCGGGAGCTGCTGGCGCTGGCTCACGACCCTCGGATCAGTTCAGACCTCAGCCGCAGCCCCATCGGGGGACAAGGGGCGGAGGCGGAAGCCCAGCCTGGAACCGCAGATCTTGCGGGCTACGGCCACGACGCCAGCATCATCGTGTCCGACCCACCCGACCACGACAGGGCGCGCCGACAACTGATGCGGCACTTCGGCCCACCCCACGCTCCGGATGTCATTCCGAAGATGGAGCCTGATATCCAAGGGCTCTGCACCGAGCTGCTCGACAACGTCAAAGCCAAGGCCGAGAACAGGTTCGACGTCGTCGACGACTATGCATACCCGGTCCCCGTGGCAGTCATCTGCAAGATTCTGGGTGTTCCCCCGGAGGACGAACCCGCCTTCCACGCCTGGATCCACGACTTCATGGCTGGCACGGACTTGGGCCCGGATGCGGCAACCGAGGAAGGTCAGGCTCGTGCCCGTAAGCGCGTCGACAGCACGGCGGCGCTCACGCAGTACATGTCCGACCTGATCAACCGTTACCTGAAAGAACCGGGCGAAGGTCTGCTGTCCAAACTGGTGAACGACAGCGACGGGCCCGACGGAGCGATGGCGCCGAAAGAGGCTGCCGCCAATGGGATACTGCTCCTGGTCGCCGGGCACGACTCGACGGTCAACACCATCTCCAACTGCGTGATGACATTCGTGCGCAATCCTGGAACTCTTGAGCGGCTGCGCGACAAGCCGGAGCTGATTCCCCGCGCCATCGAGGAGGTGCAGCGCCTACAGTCGGCGGTTCAGTTCTTTCCCAGCTACAGCGCGACGGCGGACATCGAGATCGCCGGGACTGTCATCCCGCAGGGCTGTGCCGTACATCTGATGTACAGCGCGGCAAACCGCGACCCCGCGAGGTTCACGGACCCGAACCGGTTCGACCCTGAACGGCCCGACAACGAGCACTTCGGCTGGGGTAGCGGCATCCACACCTGCATGGGTGGGCCACTCGCCCGCTTGGAGGTCAACATCATGCTGGAGAACTTCCTGCAACGCGTGGAGAATCCACGGCTGGTCGTTGACCCGCCGCCGTACCGTCAGAGCCAGGTCTTCCGCGGCCCCGCCCACCTTCTGATCGAATTCGACCGAATCTCCGGCTCGGGGCCTTCTGCGCGGCCTGCCAGCTCGTGACCCCACTGATGCGGCGCCGAATATTTGTTCACAATCCTGCGTCGACGTTGATCGGTCTCTGCGACAGCGTGCTTTCGAACTACATCGGAAGTTTTGCGGCACGGACGAGGAGCTGACGGTCGGTTCACGGGAAGAGACGTCCGCGCCCATTTCGTTGACGACGGTCCAGGCAGCCCCCTACGCTGGAACAGATATTTGGTCGACGCGACTAAAAGCAGTGCGGAGGTGGCCGGTGGCGGATGGCGCTGATGCCGACCGGCTGGACGCCCTCGGGATGCTCGCCTCCGCTCTTGCCGGGCGCTCGGTAGCGATCGTTTCACAGCAACCGGGTGACCCACCGTGGACGGATGGCCAGACCGTATTCGTGGATTCGTCGTTGCCCGCACGGGCCAACCTCGAAGCCATTGCCGTGTACGCGTCGATGATCGCCGCGGGCAGCCTCGATCCCGACATCGTGCGTCCGCTGGCCCGCCACTCCCGTTTGGCCAAGCGCTATTTGGCGGTCGAGGGGCACCGCGCATTGGTCGCGAACGCCGACGTGCTGCCGAGGGTTCTGACCTCGGTGGGCGACCTCGACATCGCCAAGCGCAGCAATTCTCCCGCTGAATCGCTGAATTTGGCGTCCGGGAAGGCGGCCATCGGCGATCCGCCGCCGGAGTTCGGGGTGATCCGCGCCAACAAGGTGCTTGCCGCGTGTGCTCACGCGGCCAGACAAAGTGGGCAGGAGAAGCCGGGGCACGTTCCGCGAAGTCAACGGCGTCAGGAAGTGTCCGAGCTTGATGACGGCGACGTCGATGACAGCGGCGATCCTGACCTGTTCACCAGCCCGGTGGGCGGCGGCGGCTTCATCGGCAAGTGGCTGAAGAAGATGCTGTCGTCAGCCCGCAAGACCGGTAGCGCTGGTGGGCCGCCCGGCGCGGATAACCCGACGCACCGCGCCGATGCCGCGAAACGCGGCGCGCACGCGGTGTCGTCGCTGGCGGCCGCGGCGAGCGAGAACGTCATCGATCACGCGGCCGACCTCGCGATCCCGCGGCGTGAAGTATCCGGAATGGGATTTCAATCGCAAGAGCTTATCGATCTGACTGGTGCACGGTGCTCGAAATCGAGCCCGCGACAAAGGGATCAGCGAGCCCAGCGATCGACGATGCCATCGGCCTGCGACGCCCACTGGCACGGCTCGGAATGGGTTTGCACCGCCGGCACCGCCAGGCGCAGGGCGACGATATCGACATCGATGCCGCGGTCGAGGCACACGTCGAACTGATGGCCGGGTCGGTGCCCGACGAGGCGGTGTATCTCGACAGCCTGCGGCGGCGACGTGACCTATCGGTGCTTCTTCTGCTGGACATCTCGGGTTCTGCCGCCGAGGCCGGCACGGTCGGCCGGACCGTGCACGAGCAACAACGCACTGCGGTCGCCAATCTCGTCGTCGCGCTGCACGACCTGGGCGACCGGGTGGCGCTCTACGCCTACTACTCGCAGGGCCGATCTGCGGTGAGCATGGTCCCCGTCAAGCGATTCGACGACCACCTCGACACCCAGGTGATCAGGCAGTTGAACAGCTTGGAACCCGGGGCCTACTCGCGACTGGGTGCGGCGATCCGCCACGGCTCGGCGGTGTTGGAGGCACGAGGAGGAACGTCGCGACGGCTGCTGGTGGTGTTGTCCGACGGGCTGGCATACGACCACAGCTACGAGCGCGCTTACGGTGCCGCCGATGCGCGCCGTGCGTTGACCGAAGCGCGCCGCCGCGGCACCGGTTGCGTATGCCTGACCGTCGGTGCGGGCACCGACGTGGAATCGCTGCGCAGAGTGTTCGGCAGCACCGCGCACGCGAGCATTGCGCGCCCCGATGAACTCGCGAGTGTGATTGGGCCGCTGTTCCGTTCGGCGATTCGCTCTGCCGAGGTGCGGAGGCGGGTGTCATGACGCACTGTTACCTCGGCAGCGTTCTTGAAACTAACATCTGTTCCGTTTACGCTCCATTCACCGCAACGTAGCGGCTGGCGGAAGGGTATTGATGGCCAACGAGCCCGCGCTCGCTCACCAGAACGGTGCGATCCCTGCGGCAGACGCGACGCGCGCCCTTCTACAAGGCAATGGGCAACGAGGAAGCCGTTTTCAAAGCCGCCTACCGGCAAGGTCTGTCCCTGCTCCTCAAGGGCCCGACCGGATGCGGCAAGACCCGTTTTGTCGAGGCGATGGCCCACGATCTGGGCCGGCCGTTGATCACCGTGGCCTGCCACGACGACCTCACCACGGCTGACCTGGTCGGCCGGTATCTGCTGCGGGGCGGCGAGACGGTATGGGTCGACGGCCCGCTGACCCGTGCGGTGCGCGAGGGCGCCATTTGCTACCTCGACGAGGTGGTGGAGGCCCGGCAGGACACCACCGTCGTGCTGCATCCACTCGCGGACTACCGGCGCCAGCTGCCCATCGAGCGGCTCGGAGTGACGTTGGACGCGGCACCGGGATTCGGCCTTGTGGTGTCGTACAACCCCGGCTACCAGAGCGTGCTGAAAGACCTCAAGGATTCGACGCGGCAGCGGATGGTCGCCATCGAATTCGGTTTTCCGGCAGCCGAAGTCGAAGAGGGCATCGTCGAGCACGAAGCGGGTGTGGATTCCGCAACGGCGGCCGAACTGGTGCGATTCGGGCAAGCCATTCGTCGTCTGGAAACCGGTGGTTTACGCGAGGTGGCATCGACCCGTGTGCTCATCGCGGCCGCGCGGCTGATCGCCGAGGGCCTGCCGATGTGCACGGCGGCAGAGGCCGCAATCGCAGGCCCTCTCACTGACGATGCCGCGGTGAATCGCAGCCTCAAAGAGATGATCAACGTCTACCTGAACGACCCAACCCGGCCCGATGATTGACGCCGCCCAGCGACGTCGCTAGGGTCTGAACAAATATTAGGTCTACGGTGGACACGTGCGGCAAGCACACCCAGTGGAGGTCAGATGTCCTACGAAAGCACCGCTGAGCCGATCAAGGTTGGCTACCTGATGGACTTCACCTTGCCGCCCGGTTTTCCCGACGAGATGAAGGCTGACTTCACCCAATGCTTTGACATCGTGTTCGACGAGGCTGTCAAGCAGGGCCTGCTGGATCGTCCGGTGCAGATGGTTTATCGCGAGGTCGAGGGTTTACCCAAGGGTTCGGTCAAAGCGGTGATCGACGCCTTCGGGGAACTCGTCGACGAGGGGTGCCTCGCGGTGTTCGGACCGCACATCACCGACAACTGCGTACCGACCCGCGAGGCGATCGAGGAACGGTTCAAAGTACCGGCCATCAGCGTAACCGGGACCGACGACTGGCTCGGCGAGTGGACGTTCGCTTTCCCGCAGGGGTCGATGACCGACGAGCCCATCTTCCTGGCCGACCTCATCGCCAAGCGCGGCATCAGCGAAATAGGAGTTCTTGTCGAGCAGAACCTGATCGGCGAAAGCTATCTGAAGAATCTGCGAAGTGCATGTCGCCGCAAGGGTATTCGCATCGTCGCGGAGGCGGCGATCGCTCAAACCGCCCAGGACATCAACGAGGCCGTCAGCGCGCTACACGACGCCAAGGCCGAGGCGATCGTGCATCTCGGCTTCGGCTTCGGGATCGTGTTCATCAACCCGGCGCTGGAGGCCGTCAGCTGGGACCCGCCGAGATTCACCACCACGGCCTTCCAAAACGCTTGGGTCAACCCGATCATGTGGAACGCATTCATGGGATGGATCGGGGTCGACCAGTACGACGAGGCGAACCCACTCAGCCAAGACTTCCTCGACCGCTACGCGAAGCGGTATGGCGGTCGTCGTCCCGAATACTGCGTGCCACCGGTCAACCACGACGTCGCCGCGACCTTGGTGCGGGCGTTCAGCGACGCCCATCCGCTCAGCCCGCGCGGCGTCAAAGAAGCGTTGGAGCGGGTGAAGATGATGCCCGCCGCGTCAGGCGCGCCCGGGACCCGGGTGTCGTTCGGCAAGTGGACCCGCCGCGCCTGGATGGGTGCGGGCTACCTGGTGGCCCGAACTCTGGACGCCGACGGCGTCAACTCACACCTCGTCGACCGTTTCGGAGAGGAAGGGTGAGCAAGAAATGAGTACCGACCAATCCACACCGCTTGCCGCGGAAAACGATCCGGCCGCACCGCAGCGGGTCGACAAGCGCGGCTGGGGCGGCTGGATCGCCGGTGCCGCCCTGGCCGCCTTCGCGCTGTTCTTCATCGCGAACTGCCGCGTCGCCCTCGACCCGCGCGTGGCCAACCCGAACGTGCATGGCCGGCCGCGTCCGGTCAGGTTCCTCTTTGGGCTGGACTACATCACCTTCCTGGACGCTGCCACCGCGGTCGCGCTGATCACGCTGCTGATCGTGTTCATCAACGGCTGGCGCCGCAATCCGGGCAGCCCGGTGATGCTGATGTTCCTGTGCACCACGCTGATCGTGTGGCAGGACCCGATCATGAACTGGTCGCCGTTCGCGGTCTACAATCCCGACCTCATCCACTGGCCGGAGTCCTGGCCGCTGGTGTCGTTGTCGCCTACTGTCGAACCGTTCGTGGTTTTCGGTTACGTGATGTTCTACTTCGGCCCCTACTTCCCGGCGGTCTGGATCCTGCGCAAGCTACAGGCCAAGTACGGGCCTACGGCGTTCGTATCGCGACACCCGCTGGTCAGCTTGGGGCTGTTGACCTTGGCGATCGGCTTCGTCTTCGATGCGTGGCTGGAGATCCAACTCGTGCACGCGGGCATGTACATCTATTCGCAGGTGATCCCGTGGGGCTCGGTGTTCACCGGCACCACATTCCAGTTCCCGCTGATCTGGGAGTCGTTCTCGGTGTGCTTCGTGATGGTGCCGGCGGCGATTCTGTGTTACCGCGACGACACCGGTAAGTCGGTGGCGGAAAAGCTCGCCGCGAAGGCGAAGTTGTTCCCGACGCGACCGGTGCTCGGCACATTCCTGGTGATGTTCGCCATCATCAACGTGTCCTACTTCGCCTACGGCGCATGGTTCGCCGTCATCAAAGTCAGCCACGCCGCGACCTCGGTAGCCTGCCCATGGCCTTACCCCGAAGCCAAAGTATATGACCCGCAAGGATTTTACGAGAAGGCGGGAGCGCAAGGCCCGTATTCGGTCGGCATCTGGTCGACCTGGGCCAGCGGGGAGCCGAACGGCCGGCCCGAGGTCCAACCGCCGCCACCCGGTCACGGTGCCTGCGCGAGCAAGAATGGCTGAGCCGCGCACGGTTGTCATCACCGGTGCGTCCCGCGGGCTGGGTTTCGCATCGGTGGTGCGCCTGTATCGCGAGGGGTGGCGCGTGGTCGCGGCCATGCGCTCACCCGACCGTGGGATGGCGCTGCTGCGCGAAGCGACAGGGGCCGGTGCCGACGACGAGCGGCTGATCGGTGTGCAGCTCGATCTGTTGGATGCCGGGTCGATCTCCGCGGCTGCCAAGGCGATCGGAGAAGCCGTCGGCGCACCCTACGCGCTCGTGCACAACGCGGGAATCTCCGCGGCCGGCATGGTGGAAGAGACTGATATTACGCTGTGGCAGAACATGTTTGCCACCAGCGTCCTGGGCCCGGTCGAACTCACCAAGGCTCTGCTGCCGTCGATGCGGGCGGCAGGCGAAGGGCGCATCGTGCTGGTATCCAGCGCGGCCGGGGTACGCGGGCAGCCGGGCACCGCGCCGTACTCGGCGGCCAAAGGCGCCTTGGAGCGCTGGGGTGAGTCGATGGCGGTCGAGATTGCGCCGTTCGGATTGGGTGTCACCATCCTGGTGGCCGGCACCTACGACACTGACATCATCACCGACGCGGGCACCACTGACGATCGCAACTTCGAGGGTCCCTACGCCCGGCTGCACAACACCATGAACACCCGTGGGCGGTTCGCGGTCAGCTTTGCCAGGCCCCCCGAGCGGTTCACCGACGGATTGCTCACAGCGCTGAACGACCGTAAATCGTTCCGGCGTCGTGGTGTGGGACCGGATGCGTCAATGCTGTTGGCGTCCAGCAGAATCCTCCCGGCTTCCGGCATGCACCACATGTCCAGGATCGTGCTGGGGATACCCAGACAGGGCTCGATGCGGGACGGGGCATATCCGTTGACTTTCGCCCAAAAGGCGATGGTGTTTGTCGCGAAAACGCTTCCGCCGCCGGTATTGCAAGGCTTGGCCTCGCTGGTAATGCGTTTCAACCGGGCTTCGGCGAAAACGAACAGGGAGTAGGGATGGAACAGCTTTTCGACGACCTCGAAGACTTCGGTGCTTTCGACGACGCGATCTCCGGCGACGTGCGTGACCCGTATACCGAACTGGCGCGACTGCGCCACGAGGAGCCGGTGCAGCGTCTCGAAACGTCGGGAGCGCTTCCGCACGAGGAATCCCTGCCGATGTTCATCGTGTATCGCCACGAGGATGTCCAGCAGATGCTGCGGGACAACGAGACGTTCTCCTCGGCCGCCGTCATTGCGGCGTTCGGGCCGGTGCTGGGCGAAGGCGTAATGCTCGGCATGGACGAGCCGATCCACGGGCGGCTGCGTTCGTTGATATCGAAAGCGTTCTCGCAGAAATCATTAGCGCGGTGGGAAGACGAGTTGGTCGGCCGGGTGGCGAACAGCCTGATCGACAAGTTTGCGCCCAACGGCAAGGCGGATCTGGTGAAGGAGTTCACCTTTGACTATCCGAGCCAGATCATCGCGGGTCTGCTCGGTCTGCCGGAGAAGGACTACCCGCAGTTCCAGCGGTGGTCGATCTCGCTGCTGAGCTGGCTGATGAATCCCGAACGGGGGCTTGCGGCCTCGGCGGCCCTGGGTGATTACTTCGCGCCGATCCTGGCGGCACGTCGTGCCGAGCCGAAGGATGATTTGATCAGCGCGCTCGGTGCGGCCGAGATCGACGGGGAGAAACTCGCCGACGAGGAGATCTTCTCGTTCCTTCGGCTGCTGCTGCCGGCGGGCGTGGAGACGACCTACCGGTCGCTGGGGAGCCTGCTGTTCGGCCTGTTGTCGGATCCGCCGCAGTTGGACGCGATCCGGGCGGACCGCTCACTGCTGCCGCAGGCGATCGAGGAGGGCGTGCGGTGGGAACCCCCGCTGCTGACCATCACCCGGGTGACGACCCGCGACACCGTCCTCGGCGGGGTGTCGATCCCGGCCGGCTGCACGGTGATGCCGATGCTGGGCTCGGCGAACCGGCAAGAGGACCGCTACCCAGACCCCGACACGTTCGACATTCACCGGCAGGCCAAGGCAAATCTGGGCTGGGGCCACGGCGTACACGTCTGCCTCGGCATGCATCTGGCGCGGCTGGAGATGCGGACCGCGATCAACCTGCTGCTGGACCGACTGCCCAACCTGAGGCTCGATCCTGACGGCGACGACCCGCATATCCGCGGACAGGTGTTCCGGTCGCCGACCTCGCTGCCGGTGCTGTTCGACCCGCAGTAGTTCGCCGATATCGTCGGCGGCAGCGCGGATGGCCCGTAATGTCGCTGCTGAGCGTCTGCTCAACGTGTAGGAAGGGCGACTCACTGTGACTGGACAGCTGCGAGACATCAGAGAGTTTCAGGGCGACGCGGACGCCTACCGCGACGAACTGTACCGGCGTTGGACGGGGCTGCTGAGCTACCGCTACATCGGCCGCAATCATTCGTCGATGAATGTCGGTGACAGTGACGACACCGTCGTCATTCGCCGCGACATGCGCAACGAGGCGGGTGGAATCATGGTGGCGCCGTTGGCCATAGCCTCGCCCGAGGGTTGCCAGACCGATATGGTCGCAGTGCCCAACCCGGTGATCGCCTCGGTGCAGATCGTCGATCCCGGATACGACGTGAAAAAGGTCGAGGTCGTCGACTCGGGTAACGTCCACCAAGGGCGGATGATGGGCTACGGGCGATGCAAGATCGTCGACGCCGACAACCCCGACCGAGTGATCGCGTTCAACGAGGGTCAGGGTGCGATCATCGGCGTCCCGCCGGAAGGCCTTGGAAAGATGGATGTTTCGGGCACGGAGTTGGTGGTCGAGGATTCGCCCGATCTGCCGCCGCTGTGGAAGGCATTCGGTGCCTCCAAGCGCGCGGAAGGCCACTGGCAGCTGCCCGCACTCAGCCTGGAACTTGCCTCGCCGGATGCGGCGCTGCACATCGGGCCGCAGCACGTGGTACTCGAAACCGCCGCGATCGATCTGGCCGCCGACGCCGTCGGAACCAGGAAGCTACAGGTCGTCAGCTGGCATGTGATGTTCATGTCGCGCGGCAAGGTCGGGCCGTTCCGGGTGGACGGCACCGCACACGTCGGCGGGTCGGGCAAGGTCGGCGTGCGCATGCTGCTGCACGACGAGGGCAACGCCGACAAAGCGGTGACCTCGGCAGCGGCGCTCTTCGAGATCGTCGGCTAATTCAAGGAGTGAAAGATGGCCAAAGCCAAGGACGCTCGCCAATGGGCGCGTCGTGCATTGCACGGCATCGGCGACTCGCTGTACACACCGTTCAGTGGGCCCGACGGCGACGACATCGACTGGGATGCCTACCGCACGCTGGTCCGACACTGCGTGGGAACGCTGCGCCACCCGATGCTCTGGGTGACCAGCGGTGTCGCGGAATTCTGGTCGCTGACCATCGCCGAGCGAAAGAAGTTGTTGGAAGTCGCAATTGACGAGGCACGTCGCATCGATCCGGATGTGATCGTGCAATCGTGCACGGCCGCGATGTCGGCCAAAGACTGCCTGGAGCTGACGCAGCACGCCCAAGACGCCGGCGCCGACATTGTCTACATCCAGACTCCGATGATGGAATTGCATGGCGGCGAAGGGGTTCTGAACTATTTCAAATACATCGCCGACCGCACCGACATCGCACTGGGAATGTTCAACTCACCCAGCTCGGGATACGTGCTGTCGGCTCAAGAGGGCGCGCGCATCGTCGAGGAGATCCCCGCGGTATGCGCCACCAAAGAGGGCTCGTTCCGACCACATCAGAGTCGGTTCCTGCACGAGCTCGCACCGGATCTGGTGATCTGGGAATGCGATACGACGGTGTATCGGGCCGGCTGGCTGAAATCGGGCATCGTCGGCCCCGGGCAGCTGGGCACCACCGGCTACCTCTTCGAGACGCAGAAGAAACGCGCGCTGTCGGAGTATTGGGACCTGGTCTGGAATGACAAGCTGGTCGAGGCAATGGATTACGCGCAGGACTCGGGGCTCGACCAGTTCGAGCTCGACATGCGCGGCTGGTTCACCCGCTATCCCGGACGGCCCGACTACTTCACCCACTGGGGCGGCGCGTTCAAATACGCCGCATCGGTGATCGGGCTGCCGATCGGGTCGTATCCCGAATCCCGGCCGCCGCAAGCCAAGTTGCCCGAACAGGCGCAGATCGATATCCGCGCCGCTTATCGCCGATTCGGGCTCATCGGCGACTAGTTCGATGGCAGCGAGATCGGAGGAATCGTTATGACTGACGCCACACCGCTGAGCGGAATCCGCGTCTTGGAAGTAGCGGCGTGGACGTTCGTCCCTGCGGCGGGCGCGGTGCTGGCCGAGTGGGGAGCAGACGTCATCAAGGTCGAGCCGCGTGAGGGCGGCGATCCACAGCGCGGCCTGGTCACCATGGGCCTCGTCCCCGGCGGTCCGGACGGCGTCAACTACATGATCGAAATGCCCAACCGCGGAAAGAAATCGATCGGCATCGACTTGACCACACCGGGTGGGCAAGAGGTCGTCCACGAGCTGGCGAAGACCAGCGACGTGTTCCTCACGAGCTATCTCCCGAGCCGGCGCCAACGTTTCGGCATCGACGTCGACGAGATTCGCGCCGCCAACCCCGACATCATCTACGTCCGCGGATCCGGTTACGGCCCACAGGGAATCGACGCCGACAAGCCCGGCTATGACGGTGTGTCCTTCTGGTCACGCGGCGGGATCGCCGACGCGCTGACTCGCGATCTGCCTGAGCCGGTCATGCAAACCCCGGCATTCGGCGATCTCATGGGCGGGCTGACCATCGCCGGCGGGATCGCCGCTGCTTTGTACAAACGCAAGTCGACCGGGGAAACCTCGATCGTCGATGTCTCGCTGCTCGGGCTGGCGGCGTGGGCGATGAGCCCCCAGGTGACGGCCGCGATGCTGTACGGCGGGGACCCGATGCCGACGTTCTCCCACCGCGATATGCCCAACCCGCTGGTCGGCAACTACAGGACCAAGGACGACCGCTACATCACGCTGATGATGTTGCAGGGCGACAAGTTCTACCCCGAGTTCATGATGGTCATCGGCCGCGCAGACCTGATAACTGACAAGCGCTTCGCCGACGGTCATTCCCGTTTCGAGAACCGCGGAGAACTCATCGACATCCTCGACGAGGAATTCGCGTCGCGGACGGTTGACCAGTGGCGGGACGTCCTCAAGCCGCTGTCCGGCGCGTGGGCCGTCCTACAGAAACCCAGCGAGTTGCGCAACGATCCCGCCGTCGTCGCCAACGGCTACATCCCCACGGTGAACGCCATGAACGGGGCGCCCTACATCCTGCCTACCAATCCGGTGCAGTTCGACGGTCACCACGTCGTGCCGACCGGCGCGCCCGAACACGGTCAGCACACCGAAGAGATCCTGCTCGACGCCGGCATCGACTGGGACAAGATCGAGCGGTACAAGCAGGACGGATCGGTGCTGTAAGCACCGGTTAAGGCGCGAACTAGGCGCTGCGGCGGATGCCGCGCGTCCTACCGATCTCCCGCTTGAGCAGCAGCTCGCGTTCGGTTTCTGACAGGCCGCCCCAGATTCCGTAGGGCTCGCCGACATCGAGGGCATGCGCCCGGCACTGTGCCATCACCGGGCAGCGGCGGCACATCTCCTTGGCGCGACGTTCACGCTGCAAACGGGCCCGACCGCGTTCGCCGTCCGGGTGGAAGAACACCGACGAATCCACTCCGCGGCAGAGGCCTTGTAATTGCCATTCCCAAATATCGGCATTAGGACCTGGTAGTTGCTCCGGTTGCGGCATTGAAGTCCCTCTCTGATCAGGCCAGTTCGCGAACAAGTACGTCGTCAACTGAATCGAGCGGGTCGGCGGTGACTACTCGTCGGCCTTAAAGGTAGGGGGCCTAGGGAAATTCCGTCAACACGCTGTAATCTGCCGAATGCCCAACTGTGGCTTGGGAATTTACTCCGAGTTCATCGACGTGATGAGTTCGTTCGGCCGAGGAGCGCATGGTGACCCCCTGTTCTGAGGAAATGTCCCAGCTCGAAGGTGAATCGGGCGGTGTGCACACCAAATACGATCAGCGTTGGATTTAATACCTGCGTAACTCAGAAACCATGAAGTCTTAACTGGGACCCTGCCGTGATTGATATCTCATGTGGCCCGTCTATCGAGTCAGAACTCGCCGCTGCCGCTTTCGGAGACCAGCCCGGGCGCTGGCCGTTGCCGTCGGCCAACACACCGCGTCAGCAGTGGTTACGTGCGGTCGCAGCCGGAGGGCAGGGCCGCTACGGCAGCGCCCGCAGTGACCTCGCCGCACTGCTGCGCGCCGCACCCATGGGTCACCTGGCCTCGCTGGCCCATAGCGCACAGGCGTCGTTTCTGCGACAGCTCGGCTGGCACAGGCTGGCGCGAGGCTGGGACGGTCGCGCACTGGCGCTGGCCGGCGGCGACCCCGAGGCGGCCGCCGACGCGTTGACCGGGCTGGCAGCCGACGCGCTGGGCGTCGGACGGCTGGCCGCCGCAGCGACGCTACTTCGACGGGTAGACCCGATCGTGGCGGAGGCGCCGCACCGGCTGGCGGTTCGGCGGGCCTGGGTCGCCGCGGAGTTGGCGATGGCGGGCGGCGAGGGTGCCATCGCGGTCCGCAACGCGGAGGTCGCGGTCGAATTAGCCGCGGGCCATCGGCAGCTGTCCGTGCGGCACCGCGCCAAGAGCGATGTGGTGTTGGCCGCGGCGCTGTGCAGCGCCGGCGAGGTCGACCGGGCCCGCGCCGTCGGCGCAGCGGCGTTGGAACTCACCGGCCAGTCGGGCCTGGTACCGCTGCGTTGGGCGGTGGCGTGCTTACTCGTCGACCTTGCCGACCCGGGAGGCCCGACCCGGCGGATGGCCGAGTTGCGAGACATCCGTGACGAGTGTGCCCGTCTCGTGCGGCACTGGGGCGGCGCCTGGCGCTCGCTCTGACGCCACGTGCCCCGGGTCACTATTGTCGTAGTGGTGTGTCCCACCGCGCCGGGCGATGCCCGGCTCGTAACGCTGGAGATGTTGCCGTCGATGACAACGCAGGAGGGACGTCTCGACGCTGTTGTCGCTAAGGCTGTGACAGGTGATCGGGACGCGCTTCGAGAGTTGCTGGCCACGATCCGCCCGGTCGTGGTCCGATACTGCCGCGCGCGAGTCGGCGCATTCGAGCGGAGCGGCCTTTCGGCCGATGATGTGGCACAGGAGGTCTGTTTGGCCGCCGTCATGGCGCTGCCGCGCTACCGCGATCGCGGGCGCCCGTTTTTGGCCTTCGTGTACGGCATCGCCGCGCACAAGGTGGCCGACGCGTACCGCGCGGCCAGCCGCGATCCGTGCTATCCCACGGAAACCATTCCGGAACGCCGGTCTGCAGAACCCGACCCCGAGCAAGCGGCCATCGCCGCCGACTCGGTGGCCAGGATGAGCGACTTGCTCGACGTCTTGCCCGACAAACAACGCGAGATCCTGATCTTGCGGGTCGTGGTCGGTCTGAGCGCTGAGGAGACCGCCGAGGCCGTCGGCAGTACCGCCGGGGCGGTGCGAGTAGCCCAACACCGCGCATTGTCGCGGTTGAAATCCGCGATTGTCGAAGCGGGACGAGATTATGTCTGAAGGATTTGCCACACCATTTGATCAGCCCGGTCCGGACGCGGTCGCGCGTAGCGGGCGGTTCATCGACGCGTTGGCCAACGGCGAGCCGGTCCAGTTCGGTGATGTCGCTGACGACGGCGATACCGGCGACCGGGCGCTGGCCGGGCTGCTGGCGGACTGGCGCGACGAGCTGAGAGTCCCGGCGCACGGGGGGGTCTGCCCGGAGCGGGACGCCGTGGCGGCGCTGGGCCGCGGGCTGGCCGCGCATCGTCGCGGCCGCCGCCGGATGGCGCTGGTGGGTGCGATGGCCGCGACCGTGCTCGGCGTCGCGGGATTCGGCGCCTTGATGGGCCAGTCCCAGCCCGGTGACGCGCTCTACGGTGTCCGCACGATGCTGTTCGGCGAGCCGGCGTCGGTGCACGACGACCGGATCGCGGTGTCCGCCGAGACCGACTTGGACCAGGTTGAGCAAATGATCGCGCTGGGCCAATGGGATCAGGCCCAGGGCAAGCTGGCCGCGGTCGGCGACCGGGTGCAGACCGTCAAGGACAGCGATCGCAAACAGAATCTGATCGAGCATATGAACCGGTTGAACGCCAAGGTGGTAAGCCGCGACCGCAACGCCACGTTGCCGCCGAGCGCATTACCGGCGGTCAGCACGACGATTCAGTTCAACCCGTTTGGCGGCTGACCGCAGTTGGGCGTCGAGGAGAAGGGCCTGCTTAGCGGCGGCCGTGGAATCCCTCGGTGTCCGACGTCGCCTCGTTGAGCGAAGCGTCGGCGTACCCGCGGCAATAATCCCAGGTGACGTAGGAATCGGGTTCGGGGTCATAGGCCGGCTCGTGGGGACGCACGGTCCCGTCCACCAATAGCTGCAGCAGGTTCGCGCGCAGCATGTCCCAGTCGTGATAGTGATCCTGCTGACATTCGTCGCAACACACCACCAGGCCGCGAATGCCCTTGTGTGCTAGCAGCGCCTCATAAATGGCGAGGTCGGCCAGGTCGGCCTCGACCGCCATCCGCTCCTGGGGGTCCAGCGGTTGGCCGGGCTCGACCGCATCCAGCGCCGACGACGGGTCAGACGGGTCGTCGGCAAATGGATCGGGCGGCAGACCGGGCGGAAGGTAGTCGCGCACGGCTCCACAGTACGCAGCCGGGCGGCCATCGCGCCAGCGCTGGACCCGCAGCCCAGCCGCCATGTCGCCACCTCGCGGTGCTGGCACGACGCGCGTAGCCGAGCAGAGCGCGCCGGCACTTCGTCTCGTCCTCCCGCGGCTCGCGGCGCGCATCGTCGCCGGCGCGTCCGGAGCCGATAGGATGGCCTTCTCACTTCGCGTGCGTATTGGGAGGGCCCCGGCAATGTCATCTGGCTTGTCCCGTCTCGAAGGCAGCGACGACCTGATTGTCTCCTCCTACCCCCGGGTCCACGAATCGTCACCGCCGGATGATCCGGTGCCGACCGGCGGTGACGATCCGCAGAAGATCGCGATGCTGGGACTGACCTTCGACGACGTTCTGCTGCTGCCGGCTGCCTCCGATGTGGTGCCGGCAACCGCCAACACGTCCAGTCAGCTCACCAAGAAGATCCGGTTGAGGGTGCCGTTGGTCAGCTCGGCGATGGACACCGTCACCGAGTCGCGAATGGCGATCGCGATGGCCCGCGCCGGCGGCATCGGGGTACTGCACCGCAACCTGCCGATCTCCGAGCAGGCCGGGCAGGTCGAGACCGTGAAGCGTTCTGAGGCCGGCATGGTCACCGATCCGGTTACCTGCCGCCCGGACAACACGTTGGCCCAGGTGGACGCGATGTGCGCCCGGTTCCGGATCTCCGGGCTGCCGGTCATCGACGCGCAGGGCTCACTTGTTGGGATCATCACCAACCGCGATATGCGCTTCGAGGTCGACCAGTCCAAGCCCGTCGCCGAGGTCATGACCAAAGCCCCGCTGATCACCGCCCAGGAGGGCGTCACCGCGGATGCGGCGCTGGGCCTGTTGCGCCGGCACAAGATCGAAAAGCTGCCCGTCGTCGACGGCCACGGCCGGCTGACCGGACTGATCACGGTCAAAGACTTCGTCAAGACCGAACAGCATCCGCTGGCGACCAAGGACAGCGACGGCCGGTTGCTGGTCGGGGCCGCCGTCGGGGTGGGTGACGATGCGTGGGTGCGGGCGATGACGCTGGCGGATGCCGGCGCCGACCTGCTGGTGGTCGACACCGCGCACGCCCACAACCGGCTGGTGCTCGACATGGTCGGCAAGCTCAAGGCCGAAGTGGGCGACCGGGTCGAGGTGGTCGGCGGCAACGTCGCGACCAGGTCGGCGGCCGCCGCGCTGGTCGAGGCCGGCGCCGACGCGGTCAAAGTCGGCGTCGGTCCCGGGTCGATCTGCACCACCCGCGTGGTGGCCGGGGTCGGGGCGCCGCAGATCACCGCAATCCTCGAGGCCGTGGCGGTCTGCGGCCCGGCGGGCGTGCCGGTGATTGCCGACGGCGGACTTCAGTACTCCGGTGACATCGCCAAGGCGCTGGCCGCGGGCGCATCGACGACGATGCTGGGTTCGCTGCTGGCCGGTACGGCCGAAGCGCCCGGCGACCTGATCTTCGTCAACGGCAAGCAGTTCAAGAGTTACCGCGGGATGGGGTCACTGGGCGCCATGCAGGGCCGGGGTGAAGCCAAGTCGTATTCGAAGGACCGCTACTTCCAAGACGACGCGCTCTCCGAGGACAAGCTGGTGCCCGAAGGCATCGAAGGCCGGGTGCCGTTCCGCGGCCCGCTGTCGTCGGTGATCCATCAGCTCACCGGTGGATTGCGCGCTGCGATGGGCTACACCGGCGCGAATACCATCGAGGCGCTGCAGCGGGCGCAATTCGTCCGGATCACAGCGGCGGGCTTGAAGGAAAGCCATCCGCACGACATCACCATGACCGCCGAAGCGCCCAACTACTACGCTCGCTGAACTGATCGAAGGACCCGCTCATGCGTGACATGGTCGAAATCGGCATGGGCCGAACGGCCCGGCGCACCTACGAACTCGCCGACATCAACATCGTGCCGTCGCGGCGCACCCGCTCCTCGCAGGACGTTACGACTGCCTGGCAGCTCGACGCGTACCGGTTCGAGATCCCCGTCGTCGCCCATCCGACCGATGCGCTGGTGTCGCCGGAATTCGCCATCGAGCTTGGTCGGCTCGGCGGGCTGGGAGTGCTCAACGGCGAAGGGCTGATCGGCCGTCACGCGGACGTGGCCGCCAAGATCGCCCAGGTCACCGAAGCGGCCGCCAAAGAACCCGAACCGTCGGCGGCCATCCGGCTGCTGCAGCAGTTGCACGCCGCACCACTGGATCCCGAGTTGCTGGGCGCTGCGGTGGCCCGCATCAGCGAGGCCGGGGTGACCACCGCTGTCCGGGTGAGCCCGCAGAACGCCCAGGCGCTGACGCCGGCGCTGCTGTCGGCCGGCATCGACCTGCTGGTCATCCAGGGCACCATCATCTCCGCCGAGAGGGTGGCCTTGGGCCGGGAAGGGGCCGGCGAGCCGCTTAACCTGAAGACCTTCATCTCCGAGCTCGACGTGCCCGTCGTGGCCGGTGGGGTGCTCGACCACCGCACGGCGCTGCATCTGATGCGCACCGGCGCGGCCGGTGTCATCGTCGGCTATGGGTCAACCAGGGGAGTGACCACCAGCGACGAGGTACTCGGGATCAGCGTGCCGATGGCCACCGCGATCGCCGACGCCGCCGCGGCCCGGCGGGAATACCTCGACGAGACGGGCGGCCGCTACGTGCACGTGCTCGCCGACGGGGATATCCACACCTCCGGCGAGCTGGCCAAAGCCATCGCCTGCGGCGCCGACGCGGTCGTGCTGGGCACGCCGCTCGCCGAAGCGGCCGAGGCGCTGGGTGACGGATGGTTCTGGCCGACCGCCGCCGCCCACCCATCGCTGCCGCGTGGCGCGTTGCTGCAGATCGCCGTCGGCGAGCGGCCTCCGTTGCAGCAGGTCCTCAACGGCCCCTCCGACGACCCGTTCGGCTCGCTGAACCTCGTTGGCGGGCTGCGCCGCTCGATGGCCAAGGCCGGCTACTGCGACCTCAAGGAATTCCAGAAGGTCGGCTTAACCGTTGGCAGCTGAGGGCCGATCGCTGACGCCCTGGCTTACTACCGGCGGGTGAGTACATACTGGTGCGATGAAGCCGGATTACGACGTCCTCATTATCGGTTCGGGTTTCGGTGGCAGCATCACTGCGCTGCGGCTGACGGAAAAGGGCTACCGCGTAGGTGTATTGGAGGCCGGCCGCCGCTTCTCCGACGAGGACTTCGCCAAGACCTCCTGGAATCTCCGCAAATTCCTGTGGGCGCCGAAGCTGGGCTGCTATGGAATCCAGCGCATCCACCCGCTGCGCGACGTGCTGATCCTGGCCGGGGCCGGCGTCGGCGGCGGTTCGCTCAACTACGCCAACACGTTGTACGTGCCGCCGGAACCGTTCTTCTCCGACCAGCAGTGGTCGCACATCACCGACTGGCGGGCGGAGCTGATGCCGCACTACGAGCAGGCGAAGCGGATGCTCGGCGTCGTCACCAACCCGACCTTCACCGACGCGGACCGCATCCTGAAGGAAGTCGCCGACGACATGGGTTGCGGCGACACCTTCGTGCCGACGCCGGTCGGGGTGTTCTTCGGCCCCGACGGCACCAAGGCGCCCGGTGAGAAGGTGCCCGACCCGTACTTCGGTGGCGCCGGGCCGGCGCGCACCGGCTGCGTGGAGTGTGGCTCTTGCATGACGGGCTGTCGCTACGGCGCAAAGAACACGCTGGTGAAGAATTACCTCGGACTCGCGGAATCGGCCGGCGCAGAAGTGATTCCGATGACGACTGTAAAGAGCTTCGAGCAGCGGTCCGACGGGTTGTGGGAGATCAACACCGTTCGCACCGGCAGTTGGCTGCGCAGAGACAAGCGCTCCTTCACCGCATCGCAACTGGTGCTTGCCGCGGGTACCTGGGGAACGCAGCATCTGCTGTTCAAGATGCGCGACGCCGGGAAACTGGCCAAGCTGTCAAACAAACTGGGCGTGCTGACCCGGACCAACTCCGAGTCGATCGTCGGTGCCGGGCGCTTGACAATCTCACCAGATTTGGACCTGACGCACGGGGTGGCGATCACGTCGTCGATCCACCCGACGTCTGACACCCACATCGAGCCCTGCCGATACGGCAAGGGCTCCAACGCGATGGGACTGCTGCAGACGTTGATGACCGACGGCCCCGGCCCCGGAGGCACGGACGTGCCGCGGTGGAAGCAGTTGCTCCAGAGCAGCGGTGAGGATCCGCGTGGCATGCTGCGGCTGCTGAATCCTCGCCAGTGGAGTGAGCGCACCATGATCGCGCTGGTGATGCAGCACCTGGACAACTCAATCACCACGTTCACCAAGCGCGGCAAGCTGGGCATCCGCTGGTACTCCAGCAAACAGGGACACGGCGAGCCCAATCCGACCTGGAATCCGGTCGGCAACGAGGTCACCCGCCGCATCGCCGCCAAGATCGACGGTGTGGCCGGCGGTACCTGGGGCGAATTGTTCAACATGCCCCTGACGGCGCATTTCCTCGGCGGCGCGGTGATCGGGGACAGCCCCGAACACGGTGTCATCGACCCGTATCACCGGGTCTACGGTTACCCGACGCTGTTGGTGGTGGATGGCGCCGCGATCTCGGCGAACCTCGGCGTCAACCCGTCGCTGTCCATCTCGGCGCAGGCCGAGCGGGCTGCCGCGCTGTGGCCGAACAAGGGGGAGAACGACGTTCGACCGCGACAGGGCGAGCCCTATCGTCGGCTCGACCCGATCGCGCCGGCCCACCCGGTGGTGCCGGCCGAAGCGCCCGGGGCGCTGCGCTGGCTGCCGATCGAGCCGATCAGCTCGGCTGGTTGACCGGACCCCCGTACGAGCGCCGGTGTAGCGGTTGGCGTCCGGGCGGTTGCTGCGGCGGTGGCAGCAGCGGCTCACGCTTTTTTAACGTGATCGTCGTCGGCGCAGTGGTGTTGAGCTTGAGATCCTCCCCGTCATGCCGGATGGTCAGTTCACCCCCGGGCCCGTCGCGCAGCGTGTAGGTGACCTCGTCGTAATGGACGTCCACGGTCACCCGGAAGTCGCGCCAGCGCAACCGGAACCGCAGTCGTGAGATCCCGTCGGGCAGATACGGGTTCAGCGCCAGGATCCCCTCGTCGTCGCGCAGACCGCCAAAGCCGGCGACCAGAGCGGTCCACGCGCCGGCCAGCGACGCCATGTGCAAGCCGTCGCGGGTGTTGTGGTGCAGGTCGCGCAGGTCAACCAGCGCCGCCTCGTAGGTGTAGTCGTGCGCGAGCTCCAAATGCCCGACGTTGGCGCACATCACCGCCTGGGTGCAGGCCGACAGCGACGAGTCGCGCACCGTGCGCCGCTCGTAGTAGTCGACGTTGCGCGCCTTCTGTTCGTCGCTGAATTTGTGGCTTTGCCAGTGCATAGCCAAAACCAGATCGGTTTGCTTGACGACCTGGGCCGGATAGAGCAACGCGTACGGCTCGTGCAGCAGCAGCGGGTAGGAGGTCTTCTCGTCGAAATCCCACTCGGCATACGTGGTGAAGCCTTCGGACTGCGGATGCACGCCGAGCTCTTCGTCGAAGGGAATGTGGGCCGCGTCAGCGGCATTGCGCCACGCGGCGGTCTCTTCGGTGCTCACGCCCATCTCGCGGGCGGTCTCGGAGTGACGTGAGCACGCGTCGGCCGCCACCCGCAAGTTGTGTGCCGCCATCATGTTGGTGAACACGTTGTCCCGGACGATCGCGGTGTATTCGTCGGGACCGGTGACCCCGTCCAGGTGCCATACGCCGTGGCGGTCGTGATGGCCGAGCGAATGCCACAGTCGCGCCGTCTCGATGAGCACCTCCAGTCCGCAGTCCTTCTCCAGCGACTCGTCGCCGGTGACAACCCGATAGCGCTCGAACGCCATTGCGATGTCGGCGTTGATGTGCCAGGCGGCGGTGCCGGCCGGCCAGTAGGCCGAGCATTCCTGGCCGCGAATCGTTCGCCAGGGATAGCTGGCACCCTTGAGGTCCAGCTGCGCGGCGCGCTCCCTCGCCAAATCCAAAGTCGTAGCGCGCCAACGCAATGCGTCGGCAGCCGCGTGCGGCAACGTGTAGGTCAGCACCGGAAGGACGAACCCCTCGGTGTCCCAGAAGATGTGGCCGTCGTATCCGGTTCCGGTCAGGCCCTTGCTGGCGATGCCGCGTCGTTCGGCCCGGGCACTGGCCTGCAGCAGGTGGAAAAGCCCGAACCGCACCGCCTGCTGGCACACCGGGTCGCCTTCGACCTCGACATCGGCGCTGTCCCAATACTCGTCGAGAATCCTGCGCTGGGCGTCCACCAGGCCCTGCCATCCGCTGTAGCGCGCGCTGTGCAAAGCGGCGGCGGCCTGGTCGCGCAGCGCGGGACGGGATCGCTGGCTCGACCAGCCGTACGCCAGATATTTCACGATGCGCAGCTTCTGGCCCGGCCGCAGCCCGCAGATCACGGTCGTGCGGGCGAGGTCATCGCGTGCGTCGTTGGTGATCTCGACGCGGCCTTCTACCTCGACTTCGTGGTCCATCGCGGCAGCCATCATCAACGCGCTGGCGCGCGTCCGGTGCATCAGCAGGGCGCCGCATTCGGTGTCCTCGTGATCGACGGCCTCCAGCGGCGAATCGAGGATGGCCGCGACCCGCGGATCGCCCGACGTAATCGGTTGGTCCTCGTTGGCGACCAGTTCGGATTGCACTGTGACACGGGCGAATTGATCGACCGCCTCGACCACGTACTCGATGGCGGCAACGCTGCGCTGGGCAAGTGACACCAGGCGGGTCGACGTAATCTTTACCTGCTTGCCGACCGGCGACTGCCAGTGTGCGTGTCGGGTCAGCGTGCCGGCCCGCAGGTCGAGCACCCGCTCGTGGCTTATCAGCTTGCCGTAGCGAACATCGAACGGCTCGTCGTCGACCAGCAGGCGCAGGATCTTGCCGTTGGTGACGTCGACGACGGTCTGCCCGGCCTCCGGGTAGCCGTAGCCCGCCTCCGCGTACGGCAGCGGCCGGACTTCGTAGAACGAGTTCAGATACGTGCCGGGCAGGCCGTAGGGCTCGCCTTCGTCGAGGTTGCCGCGAAGTCCCATGTGCCCGTTGGACAGCGCGAACAGCGACTCCGATTGAGCCAGCACATTGAGGTCCAGAGTGGTCTCGCGGACCTGCCAGGGTTCGACGGGGAAGGTGTCTTCCGAGATCATCGCGACGCCCTACAGCAGATCGCCGAGGTCGGTGACCACGACATCGGCGCCGTGGCTTCGTAATTCATCGGCCTGGCCGACGCGGTCGACGCCGACGACGTAGCCGAAATTGCCGGCATGGCCGGCCTCCACCCCGGAGATAGCGTCCTCGAACACCGCCGCCGCGGCGGGCGGGACGTCGAGCAGCTGCGCGGCACGTAGGAACGAGTCGGGCGCCGGTTTGCCGGCGATGTGTTCCTCGCGCAGCGTCACGCCGTCGACGCGCTGCTGGACGAACCGGTCCAGGCCGGTGACCTGCAGGACTTGCTCGGTGTTGGCGCTGGACGAGACCACCGCGATGCCCAGTCCGGCCGCTTCGGCGGCCTCCAGATACCGCCGCGAGCCGTCGAACACCTTGACGCCTTCGTCAAGCAGGGTCTTCTGGAAGGCGTCGTTCTTGCGGTTGCCCAGCCCGTAGATGGTGTCCGCGCCGGGGGGGTCGTCGGGGTCGCCGTCCGGCAGTTGGATGTCGCGGCTGGCCAGAAACGACCGGACGCCGTCCTCCCGCTTCTTACCGTCGACGTACTCGCGGTAGTCCTTGTCGGGATCGAACGGGACGAACCGTTCGCCGGTCGTTTCGGCCCGGTGCGACAGGAACGCGTCGAACATGACCGTCCAGGCTTTGGTGTGGACACTCGCGGTGTCGGTGAGTACACCGTCGAGATCGAACAGGCAGGCGTGTACCGCTTCGGGTAGACCCAGCACGGCGGACCTCGCTTCCAGGGGTGATTTCGGCCGTGTGCAGTTACCACCTCACCATGTCCGATGCCGGTCCGCCACGCGTTCAAGCTGACCGACTGTTTTCCCGTTGTTCGGCTGCCTGACCTGGTGGGGCCTGTCAGGTCGGCGGTGTGCCGGTGAACACACCTTCGGTTAGCCTCAGCCAGGCTTTGCGGAACCGGTCGGCTCCGACGTTGCCGGGCGTGTGGCCCATCAGCAGCTGCACGACGGGGAAGCCGTCAGCCGGTTGCGGCAGTCTCCAGGGCCTGCAGCGGAGCGCCGCTGATCACGCGGCTGCGTTGGCCGTACACGTCGACCGGCACGTCGCCCAGCACGGTCACCCGGTGCATCAGCCGATGTTGGTCGTCGTAATCGTCGATCGCTCGGTGCTGGGTCGCCCGGTTGTCCCAGATTGCGACGTCACCTGTCGCCCAGTTCCAGCGGATCGTGTTCTCCGGCATGGTGATTCGCCGCTGCAGCAACTCGAGAAGTATTTGTGACTCGTAGTTGTCGAGGCCAACGAAGCCGCGCACGAAGTCTCCGGCCACCAAGGTGCGTTCACCGGTCTCGGGATGGACCCGGACCACGGGATGCTCGGTGCGAAAGTCGACTCGCTCGAACCGGGCTCGATGGGTCTTCTGCTCTTGGGTCTGCGGCTGCGCCGCGGCGACGTAGTCGAAGCGGTTGCTGTGCACCGCCCACAGATTCTCGGTGAGGTGCTTGAGCGGATCGGGCAACGACTGATAAGCCGCCGCGGTGGAGGCCCACAGCGTCGATCCGCCATAGCTCGGCAGGGTCACTGCACGCAGGATCGACGCGGCCGGATAGTTCGCGACGAACGTGACGTCGGTATGCCAGCGGTTGGCCTTGCCGTAGTCGGAGTTGATCGGCGTGATGATCGGCATGTTCTCCTGCTGCACTGCAGGGTGAGCGATGGGAGTGCCGATCCGGGCGGCGAAGGCCTGCTGCTGGGCGTCGTCGATCTGGTGTTGGTCGCGGAAGAAGATCACCTTGTGGCGCAGCAGCGCCGTTCGGATCTGTTCGACGGTGGCGGCGTCGAGATCGCCGGCCAGTTGTATGCCGTCGATGCGGGCGCCGATGCGGCTGCCCAACTGGGCGACGGTCAGTGTCGATGTCGACGGAATTGTCATTGCGGTTTCCTCTCGGCTCCGGTGTAGTCAAGCGACTACACACGGGGTATGTGCGCAAGTGTAGACGTATGACTACATTTAAGTCAACCGGCGTTGGTGTCGACGAATTGGCGGTCGCTCGCCTCTAGAATGTGCCGGTGGAGTCAGCAACGCCCCGTCCCGTGCTGGTCGTCGATTTCGGCGCGCAATACGCCCAGTTGATCGCCCGCAGGGTGCGCGAGGCGCGGGTGTTCTCCGAGGTGATTCCGCATACTGCGTCGGTCGACGAGATCAAGGCCCGCGATCCGCTGGCGGTGGTGCTCTCCGGTGGCCCGGCCAGCGTGTATGCCGAGGGTGCACCGCAACTCGATCCGGCGTTGTTCGACCTGGGCGTGCCGGTGTTCGGCATCTGCTACGGATTCCAGGCGATGGCCCAGGCGCTCGGCGGCGCCGTCGCGCGCACCGGCACCAGCGAGTACGGCCGAACCGAACTGAAAGTCGTTGGCGGTGAGCTGCATTCGGATCTGCCAGATACGCAGCCGGTGTGGATGAGTCACGGGGACGCCGTCACCTCGGCGCCGGACGGGTTCGAGGTCGTGGCCACCAGCGCGGGCGCCCCGGTGGCCGCTTTCGAGAACCGGGCCCGACGATTGGCCGGCGTGCAGTACCACCCCGAGGTGTTGCACAGCCCGCATGGCCAGCAGGTGCTCAGCCGGTTCCTGCACGAGTTCGCCGGTATCGCCCCGGATTGGACGCCCGCCGGCATCGCCGAGGCGCTGATCGAGCAGGTGCGCAACCAGGTTGGTGACGGCCATGCGATCTGTGGGCTGTCCGGCGGGGTGGATTCGGCGGTGGCCGCCGCCCTGGTGCAACGTGCCATCGGCGAGCGGCTGACGTGTGTGTTCGTCGACCACGGCCTGCTGCGCGCCGGTGAGCGTGCGCAGGTGCAGCGCGACTTCGTCGCCGCCACCGGTGCCAACCTGGTGACTGTCGACGCGGAGGCGACTTTCCTCGAGGCGCTGTCCGGGGTGACCAATCCGGAGGGCAAGCGCAAGATCATCGGGCGCCAGTTCATCCGCGCGTTTGAAGGCGCGGTACGGGACACCCTAAAAAACGAGGAAAACAAAGACATTGAGTTTCTGGTGCAGGGCACGCTGTACCCCGATGTCGTGGAGTCCGGCGGCGGGACCGGCGCAGCGAATATCAAGAGCCACCACAATGTCGGCGGCCTGCCCGGCGACCTGAAGTTCAAACTCGTCGAGCCGTTGCGGCTGCTGTTCAAAGACGAGGTGCGCGCGGTGGGGCGCGAGTTGGGCCTGCCGGAGGAAATCGTTGCGCGCCAGCCTTTTCCGGGGCCGGGCCTGGCGATCCGCATCGTCGGTGAAGTCACCGCGACGCGGCTGGAAACGCTGCGGCGTGCCGACTCGATCGCGCGCGAGGAGCTGACCGCGGCGGGTTTGGATCAGCAGATCTGGCAGTGCCCGGTGGTGCTGCTGGCCGACATCCGATCGGTGGGCGTGCAGGGTGACGGCCGCACCTACGGGCATCCGATCGTGTTGCGACCGGTGTCCAGCGAGGACGCCATGACCGCCGACTGGACTCGGGTGCCTTACGAAGTGCTGGAGCGGATTTCCACCCGGATCACCAACGAGGTCGGCGAGGTCAACCGCGTGGTGCTGGATGTCACCAGCAAGCCGCCCGGCACCATCGAGTGGGAGTAGCCGACGCCGGCGAAGTTAGCTGGACGGCGTGCCCTGTGCGTTCTGCGTGTGCTGCCGCTTGACGGTTGTCGGTGGGTGGGTGTTGACTGATTCTGTCGAACATACATTCGAACATCAGTGGTAACACCCGTACCGCAGGAGTCGTGATGACGGCGATCCTTGCCTCCGATCAGCCTCATCACGACCGTGCTGAGCAGCTAAAACAGCTGCGCCGACAGATGGCGGCGGTATCCGGGAAGGTCGGTTCTCATCGGCGCGGCCACGTCCACATTCCTGCCACCGCGGATGACCTGCTGCCGGATTCGGAGACCAAGCTTCCGGTTCCGCAGTTGCTGGCCAACGTGTTGCCTGACGCGTTGCCACGGGGAACGGTTGCGGTGCTGTCGGGCGCCCGGTCGCTGCCGCTGAGCATGGTGGCCACGGTGACGGCCGCGGGCGGAAACGCGGCCATTGTCGGCCAGCCGGATATCGGCCTGCTGGCCGCCGTGGAAATGGGAGCCGATCTGAGCCGGCTTGCCGTAATCCCGGATCCCGGGGCAGACCCGGTGGAGGTGGCTGCGGTGCTCATGGACGGGATGGATCTCATCGTGCTGGCTCTGGGCGGGCGCTCGGTGCCACTGACCCGAGCGCGGGCCGTGGTGGCCCGCGCTCACCAGAAAGGCTGCACGCTGCTGGTCACCGATGGTGACTGGCAGGGTGCGTCGATACGACTGAAAGCTCGAGTCTGCGGTTACGAGACCACGGCGGATATGCCGGGTTTCGGACGGATCAGCAAGGTGCGGCTCGAGGTGTGCGCGGTGGGGCGGGCGATCAGGCGGGCGCGAACGGGGTAAGTCAGGTGGCCTCCCGAGTATTGGCGATTTGGTGCATGGACTGGCCTGCGGTCGCCGCGGCGGCGGCCGCGGGCCTGCCCGCGACGGCCCCGGTCGCCGTCACGCTGGCCAACCGGGTGATCGCCTGTTCATCGGCTGCCCGTTCGGTGGGAGTGCGGCGAGGGCTGCGGCGACGCGAGGCCTCAGCCCGCTGTCCGCACCTGCACGTGGTGGCCGCCGACTCCGACCGCGACGCTCGCTTCTTTGAAGGGGTCGTCGCGGCGGTGGACGATGTGGTGCCCCGCGCCGAGGTATTGCGTCCTGGCCTGGTGGTGTTGCCGGTGCGTGGGGCGGCCCGTTTTTTCGGGTCCGAGCAGCAGGCCGCCGAGCGGCTGACCGATGCGGTAGCCGCAGCCGGCGCCGAGTGTCAGGTCGGGATAGCCGATCAGCTGTCCACCGCGGTCTTCGCCGCCCGGGCGGGGCGTGTCGTGCAGCCGGGAGAAGACGCGCGGTTTCTGTCGGCGCTGTCGATCCGGCAATTCGCCACCGAGCCCAGCCTGTCTGGTCCTGGGCGGGCCGACCTGGCGGATCTACTGTGGCGGATGGGGATTCGCACCATCGGGCAGTTCGCGACGCTGTCGCGCACCGACGTGGCTTCCCGGTTCGGGGCCGACGCGGTGAGCGCGCACCGGTTCGCCCGCGGTGAGCCCGAACGCGGACCGTCCGGGCGCGAGGCGCCCGCTGAACTCGATGCCGTGCTGCACTGCGATCCGCCGATCGACCGGGTTGACGCCGCGGCATTTGCCGGGCGTTCGTTGGCCAGCGCGTTGCATCAGACGTTGATCGCTGCCGGGGTGGGATGCACCCGGCTGGCTGTCCACGCCGTCACCGCCAATGGTGAAGAGCTGAGGCGGGTTTGGCGATGCGCCGAGCCGTTGACCGAGGATGCCACCGCCGACCGGGTGCGCTGGCAGTTGGACGGCTGGTTGAACACCCGGATTGTCGTGGATCGACCTACCGCGCCGGTCGTGCAGTTACGTCTGCAGGCGGTGGAGGTGGTGTCGGCGGGGGCATTGCAGTTACCGCTATGGGGTGGCTCGAATTTTGGGGGCGGGTCGGACCAGATGCGGGCCCGTCGAGCGCTGGTACGGGTGCAGGGTCTGCTCGGCCCGGAGGCGGTGCAGGTGCCGGTGCTGTCCGGCGGTCGCGGGCCGGCCGAGCGCATCACGTTGACGCCGCTGGGCGACGAGCCGGTGCCGCGCGCCGACCCATGTCAACCCTGGCCCGGTCAACTGCCGGAGCCGTCGCCGACGGTGCTGCTCGATGATCCGGTGGAACTTCTTGATGCTCAAGGTAACTCGATTCGCGTGACGAGCCGTGGGCTGTTTTCCGCCGATCCTGCACGGTTGACCTCTCGTGACCGCGACGACCGGCTGCGCTGGTGGGCCGGACCATGGCCGGTCGACGAACGCTGGTGGGATCCGGAGCGGGCAGGGGGCCGCACCGCCCGTGCCCAGGTGTTGCTGGAAGGCGAGCGGGGGTCTGATCCCGGTACCGCGCTGCTGCTGTGCTACCGCCAGCGGAGGTGGTATCTGGAGGGAATTTACGAGTAAAGCCCCGTCACGCCGAGTGTGCAGCCACGGCGCAATAATCGCGGCGGATTCAGCCCAGCCGAGAAGCGAACGGCCCCACCGCATCGATGAACCGGTCGAAGAACACCGTCGGGTCCACATCAACACCGATCAGCGCGTTGGGCTTTCGACCCCAGCGTCCCGACCAGTCGGTGACCGTCATGCCGCGGGTCATGGCACCCGTCAATTCGACGTCCACTGTCGCTTGCCGGGTGGCGACCAGCTGCGGGTCCAACGCGACCACCGCGGCCAACGGATCGTGCAGATGCGCCTGATAACCATGGCCCAGGTCGTGGTAGGACTCCAGGTAGAACCGCGTCGCATCCTCGATCACCCGAACCAACGGGTTGGACGCCGACGATCGCATGCCCCGCTCGTCGTCGACGCTCAGTGGGGTCGTCGTCGAGCCCGCAGCGGCTGCCAGCCTGACAAGGATGTCCGGTGTGATCGAGATCTTCCGAGTAAGATCCAGGCCGCACAGGATCGGAAGATGTTGCGGGTCAGCATCGTCTGATGCGTCGGGAGACCAGGCGGCGAACACTTCGGCGGCCGCCTCGGGGTCCACGGCGATGTTCCACTCCGCCACCGGGTTTGTGTTGCCGCGGTAGTCGTACGCGCCGCCCATGATCACCAACCGGCGCAGCAGCGACGGCAGCGCAGGTTCCTGGCGCAGCGCCAGTGCCAGATTGGTCAACGGCCCGGTGGCCAGTCCGATCAGTTCTCCCGGATGCTCGTATGCCGCCCTGACCCACGCCGAGGCGGCATCGTCACCGGAGAGCTGTTGATCGGTCGGCGGCAACTCGGCGTATCCCAGACCCCGCGGCCCATGGACCGTCCCGTCGGGAAGTGTCGAGGAATTCAGCGGGTGGTCGGCGCCTTTGGACACCGGCACGCCGTCGACGCGGCACAGATCAAGCAGGCCGAGGTTGTTCTCGCAGACTTGGTCTACCCCAACGTTTCCGCCGGTCGAGGCGATGCCTACCAGTTCGGCGTCCGCAGTGGCCAGTAGGTAAATCAACGCAATGGCATCGTCCACACCGGTGTCGACGTCGGCGAAAACGGGTGCGGCGGCCACTGCGGCAACGATACCGGGAAGGACTACCAGTGCACGCCGGGCACCAGCCGCACCGCGGCTTTGACGGGTCGCGGAACCCGCATGCGGGCAACGGCGGCACGGGCCGGACGCCTCGGGCGACGTGAGGACTGCGGTTGCACAACGGTTTTCGGAGCTGCCGCCGGAGTTGCCGCCTCACCACGTGCCGCTGCCGAATCGGGATAGCCGAGGTAGAGCTGATGCAGGATGCGTCGCGACAGCTTGGGGGTGAAGTAGTTTCCGGCCTCGGCGAGGGTGCCCACCGGAGTGTCGATACGTGCCGGCTTGTCGACCAAACCGCGCACCACCATCGCCGCCGCATGTTCGGCACTGATCGCCGGCATCGGGTTGAGCCGCCGCGACGGCGCGATCATCGGTGTCGCCACCAACGGCATGTGGATGTTGGTGAACGTGATGTGGTCGGACAGCGTCTCGGTGGCAACCACTTCGGAGAACGCGTCCAATGCGGCCTTGGTCGGCAGATACGAGCTGTACTTGGGGCTGCGTGCCTGCACTCCGGCGCTGGACACGTTGACGACGTGACCAAACCGGCGCTCACGCCAATGCGGCAGCAAGGCCAGCACCATCCGCACCGCGCCGAAGTAGTTGACCGCCATCACCCGCTCGTAGTCGTGCAGCCGGTCGGTCGAGTTGACCACCGATCGCCGGATCGACCGGCCGGCGTTGTTCACCAGGTAGTCGACGTGATCAAAGCGACCCAGGATGTCTTTGACGGTGTGTTCCACGGACCCGGAGTCGGTGATATCGCAGGTGAAGGCGTAAGCCTGACCGCCGTTCGAGCGAATCTCTGCAACCAGGTCGTCGAGCGCATCGCCGTTACGGGCGAGCGCAAATACCGTCGCCCCGCGCTCGGCGACCGCCATGGCCGATGCCCGACCGATACCGCTGGACGCGCCGGTGATGATCACGTGCCGCCCGACCAGCGGTCCATCCGGGTCGTCACGGCGCGCCCGGTCGGGATCCAGGTGCTCGGCCCAGTACCGCCACAGCACCGGCGCGTAGCTGCCGAACTCCGGCACAGCAATTCCCGTGCCGCGCAATGCGTTCTGCGTCCGATCGGAGATGAACGTGGGGGCCAAGTCGACCACGTCGAGGACCTCGCCGGGGATCCCGAGCTGGGTGGCGACCATGTTGCGCCACACCTTGGGTCGGCCACGCAGTTTGAGCACCGGCGTTGCCATCGACCGGGGAAGCGACCCGCGCAGCGGCGGCAGACCGGCCGCGGCGGCGATCCCACGATAGATGCCGCGCAGCCCAATGGTTTTCGGCGCGGTCAGGTGGAATGTCTGGCCGTCGCGACCATCGCTATGCAGCAACGCGACCAAAGCGTCGGCGACGTAATCGACCGGGACGATGTTGGTGCGCCCGGTGTCGGGCAACATGATTGGAGTCAACCGGGGCAGCACGGCCAGCTTGGCCAGCACACCGAAGAAGTAATACGGTCCATCGACCTTGTCCATCTCGCCGGTGCGCGAATCGCCGACCACCACCGCCGGCCGGTAGATCCGGTACCGCAGCCCCGGTGTCGACCGCACCAGCAATTCGGCTTCGAACTTCGTCTGGTGATACGGCGTCGGCAATTGTTGGCCGATGTCGAAATCGTCCTCGGTGTATTCGCCGTGGAAATCTCCGGCCACCGCGATCGACGAGACATGGTGCAGCGTCGCGTCGAGTCGGCCCGCCAGCTCGATGACGGCACGGGTGCCGTCCACGTTGGCCGCGCGTTGCTCGGGTTCGGCCGCGGTGATGTCATAGATCGCGGCACAGTGCACGACATGGTCGACATCCGGGCCCAGCTCGGCGACGGCCTCGTCGGTCAACCCGAGGCCTGGCTCGGTCAGCTCGCCCACCAGCGGTTTTGCTCGTTCACCCCACTGGCCGGCCAGCCGTTCGAAGCGACCCAGCGACGGGCGGCGAACCAGGATCCAGACCTCGGCGTCCGATCGGGTGTCCAGCAGACGGGACACCACGCGGCGCCCAATAAACCCGGTACCGCCGGTAACGACATAGCGCATGCAAGACATCGTGCGCTCGGCGCGGCCGCACGTCAACGCAGTGTGACGCGATCGGAGGTCAGCGGGACGTCACCGTGGAGGTGGCCTCGTCTGGGTCGTCCCACAGCAGCAGTTGACGAACTGCGGGACGCGAGCCGTAGGGCTGAAGCATCCGACTCGCGGGGCGTGGGCGCACCCGTTGCGGCCACCAGAACCAACGGCCGAGAAGGGTGGCGATGGACGGCGTCATGAAGGAACGCACGATCAACGTATCGAAGAGCAGGCCCAGGCCGATGGTGGTGCCGATCTGGCCGAGCGTCTGCAAACCGCTGAACACGAACCCGCACATGGTCACGGCGAACACCAGACCGGCGGCGGTCACTACCGACCCGGAGCCGGCCATCGCGCGAATGATGCCGGTATTCAGCCCCGCGTGGATTTCTTCTTTGAACCGGGATATCAGCAGCAGGTTGTAGTCGGATCCGACCGCCAGGAGCAGGATGACAGCCAAAGCCAGGACGACCCAATACAACTGGATGCCGAGTATGTACTGCCACAGCAGCACCGAGAGTCCGAACGAGGCGCCCAATGACACCGCCACGGTGCCCACGATCACGATGGCCGCGATCAGACTTCGGGTGATGATCATCATGATCAGCAAAATCAGGCTCAGCGAGGCGATGGCGACAATCAGCAGGTCGTAACTCTCCATGTCCGCAATGTCTTTGTAGGTCGACGCGGTGCCGCCGAGGTAGAAGTTGGCACCCGCCAGTGGCGTGCCCTTCACGGCCTCGTGCGCGGCGGTCTTGATCGGCTCGACGCGAGAGATGGCTGCAGGCGTCGCGGGGTCGCCTTCGTGAGTGATGATCAGGCGGGCAGCTTTGCCGTCGGGTGAAACAAACAACTTCAGGCCGCGCTTGAAATCCGGATTGCTGAACACTTCGGGCGGCAAGTAGAATATGTCGTCATTCTTGGCCTTGTCGAATGCTTGCCCGAGCGCAGCCGGATTGTCGTTCGCGGTTGCCGATTGCTTGTCAATTCCAGAGTTGGTGGCGAAGTTTTTGAGCGTCAGGTCCAGGTTGGTCTCCTGGCTGGCGATCTGAGGCGGTATCAGCCCGACCAGCTGCGGCTGGATCTTATCCAGCTTGTCCAAGCTCGCGGTGAGGTCTTCAAACTTTTCGGTGACTTGGTCGATGCTGTCGAGTGCTTCGAAGGTGTTGCGCAGGGCAAAGCAGACTGGGATGTCGTAGCAGTGCTTTTCCCAGTAGAAATAGCTGTGAAGGGGCCTGAAGAAGTCATCGAAATTGGCGAGTTTGTCCCGTATGTCGGAGATCAGGGCGAGCGTCTCGTGAAATTTTTGGGTCTCGTCGTGGGTAGCGCCGGCGAGTTGCTGCTGCAGGGCATACTGTTGCCGCAAAATGCCGATCGTTTTCCTTAGTTCAGCGGCCTGCCTCAGAAAGTCTTGAGCGCGGTCCATCTGGTACTTGAGGTTCTGCACCTGCCCGACGCTCTGCTGGCTGATCTGAAACGCGATCGAACTGTGGTCGAGCGGGGCTCCCAATGGCCTGGTGATGGTTTGCACCTGAGCGATGCCGGGCACGTGGAACACACCCTTGGCAACCTTTTCGAGAACGAGCATGTCAGCCGGATTGCGCAGGTCATGGTCGGCCTCGATCATCAGCAGTTCGGGCTCCAACCGGGCGCGGGAAAAGTGCCGCTCCGCCGCTGTGTAGCCGACGTTGGCCGCCGCGGTAGCCGGCAAGTAGGGGCGGGTGTCGTAACTGGTCTTGTAGCCGGGCAGAGCGAGCAGGCCGATGAGGGCGACGGCGGTCGCCGCCACCAGGATGGGCGCGGGCCAGCGGACGATCGCGGTGCCGATTCGACGCCAACCGCGGGTCTGCATTACGCGCTTGGGGTCGAAAAGGCCGAAGTGACTGGCGATGACCAGCACAGCCGGCCCCAGCGTGAGCGAGGCCACCAGCGCCACGAGGATCCCGATCGCGGCGGGCAGGCCCAAGCTTTGAAAATAGGGCAACCGGGTGAAACTGAGGCAAGCAACCGCGCTGGCGACTGTGAGGCCTGAGCCCAAGACGACGTGAGCGGTGCCGCGGTACATCAGATAAAAAGCGTTTTCCCGGTCTTCGCCTGCGGTGCGCGCTTCCTGGTAGCGGCCGACGAAGAAAATCGCGTAATCCGTACCCGCGGCAATGACCAACAACGTCAGCAAGTTAGTCGCGTACGTCGACAGCCCCAGGATTCCGGCATTCCCCAAGAACGCGACGAATCCGCGTGCCGCTGCCATTTCGATGAGGACCGTGGCAAGAACCAGGAGCGTGGTGGCGAACGATCGGTAGACGAAAAACAGCATCACCGCGATCACGCCGACGGTGAGCGCGGTGACTTTCTTGGAGCCTTTGCTGCCCTCGGTGAACTGGTCGGCGATGAGCGGCGCCGCGCCGGTGACATAGGCCTTGACGCCGTTGGGCGGCCGCATGTGGTCCACCGTGGCCCGGACAGCGTCAACGGACTCGTTGGCTGCCGCCTCGCCCTGATTTCCGGCAAGGAAAAGCTGAACGTAGGCCGCCTTGCCGTCGTTGCTCTGGGAGCCCGCCGCGGTCAGCGTGTCTCCCCAGAAGTCCTGGACGTGCTGGACGTGCTTCTTGTCCTGCTCCAGCTTGTGGATCAACGTGTCGTAAAACCGGTGGGCGTCGTCGCCGAGCGGCTTGTCGCCTTCCAGAACGATCATGGCCGAGCTGTCGGTGTTGAACTCGTGGAACACTTTTCCGATGTGTTTGAACGCCTGATACGACGGCGCATCGGGGGAGCTGAGGCCGACGTTATGCTGCCGCCCGACCTCTTCTAGTTGCGGCACAAGGATATTCGGTATGGCAGCCAGGGCAATCCAGAACAATAGGATAGGTACGGCAAGCCGGCGAATGGTGTGTGCCACGGCGGGCCGGCGAACGCTGTGATTGCTCATCCGGACTTGTCCAGGCAGAAGGTATAGGCGTTCATTTCGTTGACGGTCCTTTCGTCTTTGACGACGCCGTTGACGATGATTCGGCAGCCCAAGGTGCTGCCGTTGCCTTGAGCCACCAGGTTGGCGATGACCGCGGGATCTGTGGTGGTGATCGTGTACGACCACGGCAACGGTGCGTTGTCGACTCGCTGTGGCGCAGCATGGACGTCTTGGTAGTTGATGGTCGCGGTAGCCCCTGGGGCGCCGAAGACCTCATAGACAACGCGCTTGGGGTTGAAGGGAACGATCTCGTTCGAGACTCCACTGGCAAGCGATGAATTCTTATGCGAGCCGAAGGCGCCGTGCAGTCGATATACGGCGAACCCGGCCAGCGTAATCACCGCGACGGTGACCAGCACCATCCACCGCTGCCTGATCAGGCTGGTAAGCGAAAAGCCTTTCACCTGTCGGCCTTTCGGGTAAGGCTTGGGATGATGACGTCGTCGACAAGAGCTTGCACGGTGTGCTCGGTGGCGGGCCGGCTGGGCATGATGGACCTGAAAATGAGGTAGCCGGGCAACAGGTCCCAGAGTTCGTCGCTGATGACGGATTCGTCGATCTCGCCGCGGTCGGCCGCCTGCTGCAGGATCGCCTGGATCAGGGCTTTGCGTTCATCGAGAAACTGATGCTGCAGGGCGTCGTTGAGCGCTGGGTGGCGCGACGCCTCGACGAGCACGGCGCGAATGGTGCCGGCCTGCTGCTGGCGCCTGCTGACAGATGGCCCTTCCCAGATGCAGCAGATCCCCGCGTAGCGTGCCGGTCTCGGGCGGGACCGCAACCTGGCGGACGCCCTCGATGAATGCGGCCAACACCAATTCCGCTTTCGACGGCCAGCGCCGGTACACCGTTGCCTTACTGGCGCGGGCGGTGGCCGCCACGGCGTCCACCGTCAACCGGTCATATCCGTGTTCTTGCAGCAGCTGCAGTGTCACCGCAAGCAATTCGGTCTCTCGTGGCGACCACGGTGAGGACTGCACGGCGCGATCGGCCATCTGCGTCACGGCGCTTACCTTAGAACCGGCAGGGCAGTACTGTCCAGTACCGTACCGCTGAGCTTGGGCTCGCCTCGCTCAGTAGCTGAAGTCGCGAATGCCGTCCCAGTCCACCAATGTCCATCCCATCGCCGGGCTGCCGGTGATCACCACGCGGCCGAGGTTGGGTAGCCGGTGGCTGGTCGCCAGGCTGTCCTTGGGGTTCTTGACGTTCATCAACGTCCAATACGCGATCGACTCGGCGTGCGAGAACGCCACCGGTCTGCTGTTACCGCTGTCGTAGATCTTCTGGACGGCGGCGCTGAACCGGTCGTTGAACTCGGTTCCGCTGATCGATCCGGGAACGGCGTCCTTGAGGTCGCCGTTGAGCCAGTCACTCGGCGCGAGGAGATAGGTCAAGTCGGCCCGCTTGGTCGGCGTGTCGTTGTACCAGCCAGCCGCGATTTCCCCTAGACCGGGCAGGATTTCGACCCGCTTGCCGAGCGCGTGCGCCAGCGGCTCCGCGGTCTGCTGGGTGCGGATCATGTCCGAGGCGTAGATGCCGTCGAAGTTGTTGCGGGAGAGTTGATGGGCGAGCTGTTCGGCTTGACCCTGACCTTCCTCGGTGAGACTCGGGCCGGGGATGTCGGTGTTGATGACGTGTGCGGCGTTGCTCTGCGACTCGGCATGCCGAATGAAGGTCAAGGTGATGCTGCGCGGGTGCGGTGTACCCGAGCAGGCGCCGACGGTGATGACAGCGGCGAGTGCGGCAGCAGCCTTCCAGATGACGGTGCGGGTGCGGTTGCGCATGGCGATAGCCTGCCCTGTCGAGGGCGCCGGTGTGAAGCATTTGCCAGAGTTGGGTCGAGAATCGTCGAGTGATGGAATGGCGGGCACAGAAAACAGAAGCCAAGCTGCCCCGCTGAATCCGATGAATCCGACCCAGTGAATCCGACCGATAGGAGACCCGAATGGCGATCGACCCGAATGCCGTCGGCGCGACAACCGAACCGATGCTGTTCGAGTGGACCGACCGCGACACGTTGCTCTACGCGCTCGGTGTCGGCGCCGGACTCGAGGATTTGTCGTTCACCACCGAAAACAGCCATGACATCACCCAGCAGGTGCTACCGACCTACGCGGTGATCTGCTGCCCGGCGTTCGGCGCGGCCGGCAAGGTCGGATCGTTCAACTGGGCCATGCTCTTACACGGCTCCCAAGGCATCCGGCTGCATGCGCCGCTGCCGGCGGCGGGCAAGCTGTCCGTGGTCACCGAGGTGGCCGACATCCAGGACAAGGGCGAGGGCAAGAACGCGATCATCATGCTGCGCGGCCGCGGCAGCGATCCTGACACGGGGACACTGGTCGCCGAAACCCTCACCACGCTGGTGATCCGCGGCGAGGGCGGCTTCGGGGGACAGCCGGGCCAGCGCCCGGTCGCGCCGGAAATCCCCGACCGCGAGCCCGACGCCCGGGTCGCGTTGCCCACCCGTGAGGATCAGCCGCTGATCTACCGGCTCTCCGGCGACCGCAATCCGCTGCACAGCGATCCGTGGTTCGCCAAGGAGCTGGCCGGCTTCCCCAAGCCGATCATGCACGGGTTGTGCACCTACGGGTTCGCCGGTCGGGCGCTGATCGCCGAGCTCGGCAACGGCGACGCCAACGCCATTACGGCAATCGACGCGCGGTTCACCAAACCGGTCTTTCCCGGCGAGACACTGACCACGTTGATCTGGCGCACCGAACCCGGCAAAGCGGTGTTTCGCACCGAAGCTTCTGGGGCCTCCGGCCCCGATGCCCCCGATGCGCGGCTGGTGCTCGAGGACGGCGCGGTGGAATACACGACGGACTAGGCGTTACGCCGGGCAATTTGCCGTCGCGGGTTTACCGGGGCCGCTGGCGTGGCAGCCTCCGGCATGGCATTCAAACTCACCTACAGCGACGGGCAAGCGACCGACTACGACGACAGCACGAAGTGGGAGGTCGAAAACGGGGTTGTCAAGATGGGCCGCGAGGCCGGGAAGTGGACGGTCTTCGTCTCCCCGAGCCACTGGGCGACTCTGGAACTGGCAACCGACAAAAACAAAAACAAAGACGGCAAGGACAAGCACAAAGGCGACAAGCACAAAGACGACAAGCACAAAGACGCCAAGGACGAAGACGACTGACGGGCGGGTGGCAATCAGGGAGCGAGCTGACGCGCGAGCCGCTCGGTGAACTCCCGCACCATGGACCGCGTCAAACGCGTCCTCGTCGGTGATGTCGTCGCCGAGGTAGATCGGCAGCAGCGGGCCCGGCGCTTCGTCGTCGTGGATGTGGTCGAGCACCCAACGGAGCGTTTTTCCCTTGTCCCAGTCGACATTCGGGCGTAACTCGATCACTTCACGGCCCGTTGTGACGCGAAGCGCGGTGCGCTGCCCGGTGCTGCGCACCGCCGCGGCCACCTCGCCGACGCGGTCACGCGCAGCGTTGCGGTAGTGCACGGCGACACCGAACCGTTTGTGCTCCACCGCCACACCCGCAATGTGACCGAGCCGCTCGGCCAGCTCGGTGGCCGCCTTTGCCAGGACCGGGATACTTGCGGCGGCCTCCGCGTTCTGGTGGTGCGCGCCGTCGGGCCCGGTCAGCTCGAAACCGTGACTGCCCGCGTACCAGATGCCGGGCAGGCCGATCCGCTGTCGCACGTCGGCCAGGTCGCGTCCGCTGAGAATCGCCACCGGACACCGGGCGCTCAGCGATGTCAGCGCATCGGCTGCGCCGTCGGCCAGCCGGGCGGAGTCGGGGTTCTTCACGATCTCGGAGAGTGTGCCGTCGAAGTCGAAGAACACCGCGGGGTGCCGTTCGGCCGTCAGGCTCAGGGCCTGCAGCCCGTCGGGCAGCTCGGACATCCGTCGGTCCCCGGTGCGGACTCCGATGTCGCGCAGATCCCTGATCACGGCGTCGGCGCCACGGCGTTGCAGCTCATCGAGCGGTCCGGTCGGGTCGATCCCGATCACCAGTGCGAATCCGCCGGCTCGCGCCGCCCTCACACCGTCTTCGGTTGAGGTGACGACTGCGCACCGGCCCGGCCGCACTGCCAGCCGGTTCGCCGCCTCGACCAGCCCGGCGGGATCGGCCGTGTCGACGCCCACACCGGCGTCGCGCAGTCGCGCCGCCAGCGCGTCGTCGGCCGGCGGGTCGTCGAGGTCGAGCAGGACCGCGTCCTGGCGGCGCGGGTCGATGGTGACCGACAATTCGCCTGCCCTGCCTTCCTGCCGTTGCGGTGGCCGGTAGCCACGTTAGTCAGGCAGGCAAGGAGGCAGGGGCGGTGACCATCAGACCGATTTTTTGGCGAACAGCAGGATCGAGTCCTGGCTGAGCATGTCGAGACGCGCCACGGCGATTTTGATGCCGTCGGCTAGTTCGTCGATGTCCGCACCGACGTCGTAATCCGCGGTGATACCGAACACCAGGTCATCGGCATAGCTCAGTACCGCGACGCCGGTGCGTAGCTGTAATGCGATGGGCGGGATCGGCAGCAAGCGAGCGACCCTGTGGCCCATCATCTCCAACTGGCGGCATGGACCCGGGACATTGGTTGCCAGCGCCACGATGCCTCGCTGCGGCAGGCGGGTGAGGAATCGAATCAGCCACGAGGACAACATGAATGGGACATAGCTGGTTGCCGAGACCGCCATGTTGCCTGCCTGCCGCTGCCCGCCCTGCTTGGCCCGGGTCAGCCGGCTGTGCACCGCGCGCAACTGCTGGATCGGGTCTTCCAGGTCGACGGGAAGAAAGGGCAGCATGACCGAGAGGCGGTTGCCTGGCTTGTCGAGCGCATCGGGCGAACGCACCGACACCGGCACCAGGGTGCGCAGCGAGTCCGGCCGGGGTCGCTCGCCGCGGTGGAGCAAGACGGAGCGAAAGCCCTCGGTGATCGCCGCCAGCGCGACGTCGTTGATGGTCACGTCGAACTTCCGGCAGACCTGCTCGACGTCGGCGAGGGGGACTCGCACCGCGCGATAACGTCGCATCGCGGAGACCGGCCCGACCAGCGACGAACCGGGGGTCGGTCGGAGCAGGCCGGTGGCGATTTCAACCGCGCCGGTAACCGTGCGGGTAGCCGCGCCGGTGATGCCGGTGGCGGTTCGCCACAGGTTATCGAGCGGGTTGCTGCGGGGCATGGGGTCCGGCACCGGCATCAGGTGTGTGGCGGTTCGCTTGGCGACGACGGGTCGTGGAGCGAACGCGTCGCCGTCGATGTCGTCGCACAGTTGAGTGAGGATGCGAGCCGCCGAGATGCCATCGGCCATGCAGTGGTGGATCTTCATCAGGATCGCCCAGCGATTACCCTTCAGGCCCTCGATGACCCAGCATTCCCACAGCGGGCGGTCCCGGTCCAGTCGGCGCTCCAGCACGTCGGCGACGACCTGGAACAGTGCGTTGTCATCGCCCGGCCGCGGCACTGCCGCTCGGCGTACGTGACGGCCCAGGTCGAATCCCGGATCGTCGACCCACTGTGGTGCACCGACATCGAAGGGTTGGGTGCGCAGCATTTGCGTGCACCGCGGTATTGCTTGAATCCGCTCTGCCAGCACGTCTTTGAATTGATCGTAATTGGGCACGGCACCGTCGATGATTGCGATTCCGCCGATTGCCAGACTGACGTTCCGGTCCGAATCCTCCGCCATGAGGAAACCCGCGTCGAGGGTATTGAGTTGCTCCACGACTTATCACCGCCGTTTCACTGCTGGGGATCTCGTCCGAGTATCGGCGATCATCGGCGGCGGGAGGTGGCAGCAAGATTAATTCGTGTAAACAACTGGAGTCGGTTGTGTGGCAACGTAGTTGGAGTAAATCCAATAGTGTTATGCGAGCGCACTTTCCGGCGACCGAGCCAATGAAGCGTCGCCGTTGCGAGACTATTGACTCAATCGAACATATATTCGATAGACTGACCCGGTGGGTTGGAGCAATGGGCCGCCGGGCTGGGCAGAGATGGAGCGGGTGCTATCCGGTAAACCGCGCCGTTCCGGCACGCCATCTGTGTGGGGACCGGCAGATGAAGCGCCATGGTCGCGCAAGCGCGTGGCGTACCAGCCGCCGGACGAGGGCAGGACGATTCGGTCGTCTGTCGCGTATGCCGAGCTGCACGCGCATTCGGCGTACAGCTTTCTCGACGGGGCCAGCGCGCCGGAAGAGCTGGTCGAGGAGGCGGTGCGGTTGGATCTACGTGCCATTGCGCTGACTGACCACAACGGCCTCTACGGGGCGGTGCGGTTTGCGGAAGCGGCCGCGGAATTGGACATGCGTACGGTATTCGGCGCCGAACTGTCGTTGGGATCCGGCGCCAGGACCGACGATCCTGATCCGGCGGGCCCGCATCTGCTGGTGTTGGCTCGAGGGCCGGAAGGCTATCGGCGGCTGTCGCGGCAGCTGGCCGCGGCGCATCTGGCCGGCGGCGAGAAAGGCAAGCCGCGTTTCGACTTCGACGCGCTCACCGATGCGGCGGGCGGCCAGTGGCACATCTTGACCGGTTGCCGGAAAGGCCATGTCCGCTCTGCGCTGGCTGCCGGCGGGCCGGATGCCGCCTCGGCGGCGTTGGCCGACCTTGTGGACCGGTTCGGGCAGAGGCGGGTCAGCGTAGAACTGATCCACCACGGCCATCCGCTCGACGACGAAATCAACGCCGAATTAGCTTTACTGGCAAGACGATTCGGTCTCAGCAGCGTTGCGACCACCGGTGCGCATTTCGCCGCGCCGTCGCGGCGCCAACTGGCGATGGCCATGGGCGCGATACGCGCCAGGCGGTCGCTGGACGAGGCCGCCGGCTGGCTGGCGCCGCTGGGCGGTTCCCATCTTCGGTCCGGTGAGGAAATGGTACGGCTGTTCGCGCAGCGTCCCGACGCGGTGACCGCCGCGGCTGAACTCGGCGAGCAGTGCGCATTCAGCCTGGCGCTCATCGCCCCGCAGCTGCCGCCGTTCGACGTCCCGCCCGGACATACCGAGGACAGCTGGTTGCGCGAGCTGGCGATGGCAGGCGCCCAGCGGCGCTACGGTCCGCGAGCACAGGCGCACCAAGCGTACGCCCAGATCGAGCGCGAGTTGGAAATCATTGCCCGACTGCAGTTTCCAGGATATTTCCTGGTGGTCTACGACATCACCCGATTCTGCCGGGAGAACAACATTCTGTGCCAGGGCAGGGGATCGGCAGCCAACTCGGCAGTCTGTTATGCCCTCGGCGTCACCGCGGTCGATCCGGTGGCCAACGAGCTGTTGTTCGAACGTTTCCTGTCGCCGGTCCGCGACGGCCCGCCTGATATCGACATCGACATCGAGTCGGATCAGCGCGAGAAGGTCATCCAATACGTTTACGACAAGTACGGCCGTGACTATGCGGCTCAAGTCGCCAACGTGATCACCTACCGTGGGCGCATCGCGGTGCGTGACATGGCCCGCGCCCTGGGTTTCTCGCAGGGGCAGCAGGACGCGTGGAGCAAGCAGATCAGCCACTGGAATGCGCGGCCGTCCGATATCGAGGACATCCCCGAGCGGGTGATCGACCTGGCCGACCAGATCCAGAACCTGCCGCGGCACATGGGCATCCACTCCGGCGGCATGGTGATTTGTGACCGTCCCATCGCCGACGTCTGCCCGGTGGAATGGGCGCGCATGGAGAACCGCAGCGTATTGCAGTGGGATAAAGACGATTGCGCGGCAATCGGTTTGGTGAAGTTCGACTTGCTCGGTCTGGGCATGCTCTCGGCGTTGCACTACGCCATCGACCTGGTGGCTGAGCACAAAGGCATCGAAGTCGACCTGGCCGCATTGGACCTATCCGAACCGGCGGTGTACGAAATGCTGGCCCGGGCCGATTCCGTCGGGGTGTTCCAGGTGGAGTCCCGCGCGCAGATGGCCACCCTGCCACGGCTGCGGCCGAGGGTGTTCTACGACCTGGTGGTCGAGGTCGCCTTGATCCGCCCGGGGCCCATCCAGGGTGGCTCGGTGCACCCGTACATCCGACGGCGCAATGGCCTTGACCCGGTCGTCTACGACCATCCGTCGATGGAGCCGGCGTTGCGGAAAACGTTGGGAGTGCCGCTGTTCCAGGAACAGCTGATGCAGCTTGCGGTGGACTGCGCCGGCTTTTCCGGCGCCGAGGCCGATCAGCTGAGGCGTGCCATGGGATCCAAGCGGTCGACCGAACGCATGCGACAGCTGCGCGGCCGGTTTTACGACGGCATGCGCCGGATGCACGGCGCTGCCGACGAGGTGATTGACCGGGTATATGAAAAGCTGGAGGCATTCGCCAATTTCGGTTTCCCGGAAAGCCATTCGCTGAGCTTCGCGTCACTGGTCTTCTACTCGTCGTGGTTCAAGCTGCACCACCCGGCGGCGTTCTGCGCGGCGCTGCTGCGCGCGCAGCCGATGGGCTTCTACTCGCCGCAGTCGCTGGTGGCCGACGCCCGCAGACACGGGGTGACGGTGCACGGTCCGTGCGTGGCAGCCAGCCTGGCGCACGCGACGCTGGAGAACTCTGGCACGGAAGTGCGGCTGGGGCTGGGTGGCGTCCGCCATATCGGAGATGGCCTGGCCGAAAAACTGGTTGAGGAACGTAAAGCCAACGGCCCCTTTGTATCCCTGCTGGACTTGACGTCTCGGGTTCAGTTTTCCGTGCCGCAGACCGAAGCGCTGGCCACCGCAGGCGCGCTGCGCTGCTTCGGGATGTCCCGGCGTGAGGCGCTGTGGGCGGCCGGCGCGGCCGCCACCCAACGGGCGGATCGCTTGCCGGGGGTGGGCTCGTCGTCGCACATCCCGTCGTTACCGGGGATGAGCGAGGTGGAATTGGCCGCGGCCGACGTATGGGCCACCGGCATCTCCCCGGACAGCTATCCGACCCAGTTCCTGCGGTCGGATCTCGATCAGATGGGGGTGCTGCCCGCCGCCGCGCTGCTGTCGGTGCCTGACGGCGACCGCGTGCTGATCGCCGGCGCGGTCACCCATCGGCAGCGACCGGGGACGGCCCAAGGGGTGACGTTTATCAACATCGAGGACGAAACTGGGATGGTCAATGTGCTGTGCACACCGGGGGTATGGGCGCGACACCGCAAGCTGGCGCAGACGGCGCCTGCGTTGCTGATCCGTGGTCAGGTCCAAAACGCCAGTGGCGCAGTCACCGTCGTGGCCGAGCGGTTCGCCAAGCTCACCCTGAAGATCGGTTCGAGGTCCCGCGATTTTCGCTGACGGAATCGCTTGCTCAGGGATTAGTGCCTTCTCCAACTCGATGCCATATGCGATACCACTCACCCCCTGTGATATCGCATGCGCCATCGCTTTTCATGACCATGTCATCACAAGTTCGCGGTGCAAGGCGAGGCTGATGTGACCGGGATGGCCACGACGGCACGGAGGTAGTCTCCAGCCATGACCCTGAATTTGTCCGTCGACGAAGTCCTCACCACCACCCGATCGGTCCGCAAGCGCCTCGACTTCGACAAGCCGGTATCCCGCGACGTGCTGATGGAGTGCCTCGAATTGGCGCTGCAGGCGCCCACCGGTTCTAACACGCAGGGCTGGCAGTGGGTTTTCGTCGAGGACGACGACAAGAAAAAGGCGATCGGGGAGGTCTACCTGGCCAATGCCCGGGGCTACCTGAGCTCGCCGTCGCCCGAATACAACCAGGGAGACACCCGCGGTGAGCGGATGGGTGCGGTCAGAGATTCCGCGACCTACCTCGCCGAGCACATGCACGAAGCGCCGGTCCTGATGATCCCGTGCGTCGAAGGCCGGGAGGACAAGCAGCCGTTGGGCGGAGTGTCGTTCTGGGCGTCGCTGTTCCCGGCAGTCTGGAGTTTTTGTCTCGCGCTGCGCTCGCGCGGGCTGGGCTCCTGCTGGACGACGCTGCACCTGCTTCGCGACGGGGAGCAGAAGGTCGCCGAGGTGCTGGGCATCCCCTACGAGAAGTTCAGCCAGGGCGGCCTGTTTCCGATCGCCTATACCAAAGGCACCGATTTCCGGCCGGCCAAGCGGTTGCCCGCGGAGAGCCTGACGCATTGGAACGCCTGGTAATGGGCCATTAGACGGCGCCGGCGAAACCTTGCTGACGCCACGCCTCGTAGACGGCGACTGCGGCGGCGTTGGCCAAATTGAGTGAACGCCGTCCGGTCAGCATGGGTATGCGGACGCGGCCGGTGATATGGACGTCGGCCAGGATCGTCGGGTCCAACCCGGTGGGTTCCGGTCCGAACATCAGCACGTCCCCGGCCTGGTAGCTGACGTCGGTGAACAGCGCCGTCGCATGCGCGGTGAAGGCGAACACCCGCTTCGGCGATAGCGCCGTCCAGGCGTCGTCCAATGAAGGATGAACGGTGACCGAGGCAAGGTCGTGGTAGTCCAGCCCGGCCCGTCGCAGCTTGGGTTCGGACAGGTCGAAGCCCAGTGGCTCGACGAGATGCAGCTCTGCCCCGGTGGCCGCCGCGGTTCGGATTGCGTTGCCGGTATTGGGTGCGATTCGCGGGGAGTAAAACAGCAACCTGAACACAACACACGGTAACCATGCGCGGGGACTAAACAGCCGCCGGAACTTCGACGGACAATTTGCTCAGCTACCCTCTGCGGTGTCTGGAGCGGGTCGGCGAACTCTGTTTGTTCAGTAAGAACTGTGGTCTCCGTGCCCGCAGCCTGGCATACTCGTCCAATTGCCAGGCGTATATCGCTTGCCCGTCGCTCGGGGTGAGCGCAATTAGCAGGAAGTCTCATGAACGACGCGCTAAGACTGCGATTCAGCGGGGCGGACGCTAACACCCCGCTAGTCCGTTGACCGTGTTTGCCCGCGCCGCGCGGGCGGTCCTGCGAGTCAAAAGTCATATCGCAGAGAGCAACAGCGCCGAGTCTGCAGCGGCAAAACGGCCCGTTTCATGGTCGCTGCGCAATTGGCCGGTCCGATGGAAAGTCGTGGCGATTGTCGCGGTGCCTTTCGTGCTGGCAATGGTTTTCGGGGGATTGCGTATCGCGGGTGCGCTTACCGACGCGCACGACCTTCGGTTGGCAGCCGATCGCGCCGAGGTGGTTCCGGCCATTACCAAATACATGTCGGCGCTCGATGTCGCGTTGCTGGCGAGCTCGCCCGGGGGTGATGTCGAGGGCGCGAAGAAGAACTACGACGCTCGCAAACACGAGCTGGAGGCTCGGCTGGCGGAGACCAACGTCGCCGCCGACGTCGACGCCGGTGTCAACGCCATGCTGGATGGCGGGCAGACGCTGCTCGACAACGTCGCATCGAACAACCTCGGTTTGCGGCTGCGGGTGACCACCTACGCCCCCATCCTGCTGACCGCCGAGAATGCGATCGACGGATCGGTACGTGTCCACGACGAGCAGGTCCGCGCCGCGGCGCAGGGCCTGAGCCGCGCGATCGGGGCTCGCGGCCAGATGATGATGCAGCAACTGCTGATCACCCGCGGTGCTGACTTGCCCGAGCCGGAGCTGCGCACGTCGATGAGCACTCTCGCCGGTACCGAGCCCTCGACCTTGTTCGGGATGGCGGAAGTGCTCGGCGTCGGCTCACCGGAAGCCAAGACTCTGCAGCAGCAGATGGTGACCCGGATGGGGATCATGTCGGATCCGGCCAGTCTGCTCGTCAACAACCCGGCGCTGCTCCGCTCGGTGCAGACCACCGACGGCATCGCCGCGCAAATCGTCAAAGACACCACTGCGCGGGTGACGAAGGCCGTCGAGGACCAGGCCCACGATCGGCGCGACGCCGCGATCCGCGACATCGTTCTGGTGCTGGCAGCCATCGTCGCCGCACTCGTGATCGTGCTGTTGGTTGCGCGTTCACTGATTCGGCCGCTGAGGGTGCTGCGGGACGGCGCTCTCAAGGTTGCGCACGAGGATCTCGAGCGCGAGATCACCCGTGTGCGCGCCGGTGACGAATCGCCTCCCGAGCCGCTGCCGGTCTACACCACCGAGGAAATCGGCCAGGTCGCGCACGCGGTCGACGAACTGCACACCCAGGCGCTGCTGTTGGCCGGTGACGAGGCCCGATTGCGGCTTCTGGTCAACGACATGTTCGAGACCATGTCGCGGCGCAACCGGTCCCTGGTCGACCAGCAGCTCTCGCTGATCGACCGATTGGAGCGCAACGAAGAGGATCCCGAGCGGCTCGACAGCCTCTTCCGCCTCGACCACCTGGCCGCCCGGATGCGCCGCAACGGCGCCAACCTCCTGGTGCTGGCGGGCGCGCAGGGCTCGCGGCCAGATCAGCGCGCAGCCGTGCCGCTGTCGTCGGTCATCCATGCGGCCGCCTCCGAGGTCGAGGACTATCGCCGGGTGGAAACGTCGATGGTGCCCGACTGTGCGATCGCCGGCGCAGGCTCCGGCGACATCGTTCATCTGCTTGCGGAGTTGATCGACAACGCGTTGCGCTACTCACCCCCGGCGTCGCCGGTCCGGGTCTCGGCCGGATTCCGCAGCGACGGAGCGGTATTGCTGCAGATCGTTGATGTCGGGCTGGGCATGACCGACGGGGACCGGCGCATCGCCAACATGCGACTGCGCGCCGGGGGAGAAGTCACCCCCGACAGCGCCCGCCACATGGGTCTGTTCGTGGTCGGCCGGCTGGCTGACCGGCACGGGATCCGGGTACGGCTGCGCGGTTCGTCTATCGAGGAAGCCCGGTCGGGCACGACGGCCGAGGTCTATTTGCCGTCGACGGTGCTGGCCGGTGCCGACGGAGGCCCGGACACGCCGCGCGAAACGGCGCCACTGGTTCCGGCCGCTACAGCGCCGCCCGACCAGACGGCCGCGGTACCGGGTGGCGATTCGGTGGACCTTGCCGCGCTGGCCGATGCCACCGAGCGCAACGGCACCCACTCGTCCGAGTCGTCGGTCAGCCTGTTGCCCCGGCGCAGGCCTGGGACCAGCGGCATCACCGGTGCACCAGTGGATCGGCCCAATCGTCCGTCGCGCCGTGAGCCACCGCCCGTCCCCCAAGAGGACCTGGAGGAACCGGCCGAGCCGACGCCGGAACGGCCCGCGGCACAACCGGTATCCAACACCTCGTCGTTCTTCGGCTCGCGGGTGCGACTCACCCGGGACAACCGGCAGCGGCCCAAAGCCGAGCCGCCCGCCCCCGCGCCGGTCGCGCCGTTGCCGACGGCCCAGACCGATGCGCCCGAAATCGATGACGTCTGGGCCGCCGAAGCCGCCGCCCCGTCGAACGAGCCGGCCGAGGCTGACCTGATCTACCAGCGCATGCTGTCCGAATGGCTGGTTGACGACCCGCGCGACCTGGCACGTAGCCCCGATCTGGATTGGCAGTCGGTGTGGGACCGCGGCTGGTCAGCGGCCGCCGAGATCGAGAACGTGCCCGTGCAGGCTCACACCGACCAGGGCTTGCCGGTGCGTGATCCCGGCGCCCGGCTGGTGCCCGGCGGTACCGGCCCCGAGCAGAATGGCACCGGACACCATCGGGCCCTCGAGGACAACGGGTTAGCATCGAACGGCGGATTCAACTCTGCGCGCACGCCCGCGCATGAGGCACCGGTGCGTGACCCCGACGCCGTCCGCGCCTCGATCAGCAGCCATTTCGGCGGCGTTCACGCAGGACGATCGCATGCCCGCGACACAGACCAAGGACCCGATCACGAATGACCTTCGAATCGGCGCGCTCCGACAACTCCCTGGACTGGCTTGTGTCGAATTTCGCCCGCGAGGTCCCCGGGGTGGCGCACGCCGTGCTGGTATCCGTCGACGGGCTGCTCATCGCAGCCAGCGAGCACCTGCCGCCGGAGCGGGCGGACCAACTCGCCGCGGTGGCGTCGGGTCTGGCCAGTTTGGCCAGCGGCGCCGCGCAGCTCTTCGATGGCGGCCAGGTGCTGCAGTCGGTGGTGGAGATGCAGAACGGCTACCTGTTGCTGATGCAGGTCGGCGACGGGTCGCATCTGGCAACGCTGGCCTCGACGTCGTGTGACATCGGCCAGATCGGTTACGAGATGGCCGTCCTTGTCGAGCGGGTCGGCAACGTCGTGCAATCGTCCCGACGTGCTCCGTCCGATGGCTCGGCTCCTCATCGGGCCGCTGCACGGCCCGCATCGTCGCCGAGCCCGTCACACTCGTGAGCTGCCATGGACAATCGCGAGTCATCGGGACCGAAGCCACCCGCGTCTGAGGCGAGCCTGGTCCGCCCGTACACCCTGACGGCCGGACGGACCAAGACCAGCGTCGAACTTCCGCTGGAAGCGCCGATCCAGACGTTGCAGTCGGCGCTGTTTCACCGGTGGCCGCGCAACGACGTGCGTGGCAGGATCGTCCAGCTGTGCACAAACAGCCCGTCGGTAGCTGAAATATCGGCTCGGTTAGATTTGCCGCTCGGTGTCACGCGCGTGTTGGTCGGCGATCTGGTGACTTCGGGCTACCTTCGAGTGAACCGGACTTTGACCGAACGCTCGACCCGCGACGAACGCCGCGAACTGATAGGAAGGACGCTCCGTGGCCTACGAGCGCTCTGATGCGGCGGCCCCGCCGCGTCCGAAGTCGCGCGATACCGCCTCGACAAAGATCGTCATCGCCGGCGGGTTCGGCGCCGGCAAGACGACGTTCGTCGGCGCGGTTTCGGAGATCATGCCGCTGCGGACCGAGGCAATGGTCACCGATGCCTCCGCAGGCGTCGACATGGTGGACGCCACCCCGAACAAACGGACCACCACGGTCGCAATGGACTTCGGCCGGATCACGTTGGACGAGGACCTGGTGCTCTACCTGTTCGGGACCCCGGGGCAGCGCCGATTCTGGTTTATGTGGGACGACTTGGTCCGCGGCGCGATCGGCGCGGTCATCCTGGTGGACTGCCGGCGTCTGCAGGACAGCTTCGCCGCGGTCGACTTCTTCGAACATCGCAACCTGCCATTCCTCATCGCGGTCAACGAGTTCGCCGGCACCCCAAGGTATCCCGCTGGCGAGGTACGCAAAGCGCTGACGCTGCCCGACCATGTCCCGGTGATCAACATCGATGCCAGGGACCGTAGATCGGCGACCGATGCGCTGATAGCTGTCAGCGAATACGCGCTGACAAGCTTGACGCCCACCGCCAGCTGACGCGAGAGTGCAGTGGACCGATTGCGAGTTCGTCGGCCGTGATTTCCGCGACGACGATCTGAGCCGGCTGCAGACCGAGCGAGTTCTGTTCACCGAATGCGATTTCAGCGGCGTCAATCTCGCCGAGTCGGAGCACCAAGGATCGGCGTTCCGCAACTGCACATTCAATCTGACAACGCTGTGGCACAGCACTTTTCGCCAGTGCAGCATGCTGGGCTCGGTGTTCGTGCGGTGCCGGCTGCGGCCACTGACCCTCGACGAGGTGGACTTCACGCTGGCCGTGCTCGGGGGTAATGACCTTCGCGGCGTCGACTTGAGCGGCTGCCGACTCCGGGAGGCCAGTCTGGTGGAAGCTGACCTGCGCAAAACCCTGCTGTGCGGCGCCGACCTCACGGGCGCACGCACCACCGGCACCCGTATGGAGGACGCCGATCTGCGCGGGGCCATCGTCGACCCGTCCTTGTGGACAACCGCGTCATTGGCGCGGGCGCGTATCGATATCGCGCAAGCACTCGCGTTCGCCGCGGCTCACGGCCTGCGTTTAGACAGCGCGCGTGATCGGTGAGATCGGCTTCAACGCTTGAGCCGGATATTCCATCGAACGTATCCGGCGTAGAGGAGCGACAGTCCCGCGAGCATGGCCATGTCGAGGAAGAAGATGTGCTTCGAGTGCTGCCAGATCGGGTCGTTCGTCGGGATCTGCTTGACCTTCACCAGGTCCGGGAAGTCGATTGACGACGCCCCGGCGGCGTAACCCCACCGTCCTGGCGTCAGCCACGACAGCTGGTTGAGACCCGCCCGACCCGTCACCGGGATCATCCCGCCGGCGAGCACGAGCTGCGACATGATCGACACCACAAGCAGCGGCATGATCTGCTCGTTGGACTGCGCGACCGCCGAGAGCATCAGACCGAGAATGGCCGAGGCGACGCAGGTGCCGGCGACGGTGACAAACAGTGAGAACGTGGAGTTGTCGAAGAATGGCGGATGCGCAGTGGGCGCGCCCTTGCCGAGCCTGACGATGAACGTCGCGATCGCCGCCTGGACGGTGGCGAAGACACAGAAGACGGCGACCTTGGCCAGCAGGTAGGCAGTGGTCGACAGGCCGACCGCCTGTTCTCGTTTAAAGATGGGACGCTCACCGATCAGGTCGCGGATGGTCAACGCCGTGCCCATGAACACGGCGCCGATATTGAGCAGACACCATGATGTACTGCGGCTGGGTAGGGGCCAGGCCGAGTGGATCGGCCGGACCGAGGCCCGGTTTGGGGCCTTTCACCGTCAGCGACAGCGCACCGATGAGGAACGGCAGCACCGCCAGGAACACCGAGTAGCCGCGGTCGGAGATGACCAGACGAATCTGGCGACGCGCGATCGTGGAAAGCTGACGCAGCAGGTCGGTGTGCACTGGTTCGCCCAGGTCCGCCGGGCTTTCAACGGCCGGTGCCCCCGAATGAGGTCTGCCGTCGCGTTCCATGAAGCGGCGATTGGCTTCGTCCGGATCGGCGCCCACATTGGCGAAGATGTCCGCCCAATTGGTGGTTCCCAACGCTGCACCCACCTGGCTGGGCGGCCCGTTGAAGGCGGTCTTGCCGCCGGGGGCCATCAGCAGGATCTGATCGCACACGTCGAGGTAGGACACCGAGTGCGTCACCACCAGCACCACACGGCCGGCGTCGGCGAGCTGCCGCAACATCAACATCACCTGGCGGTCCAGCGCCGGGTCAAGCCCGGAGGTCGGCTCGTCGAGTAGCAGCAGCGACGGTTGGGTGAGCAGTTCCAGCGCAACCGAAGCGCGTTTGCGCTGGCCGCCGGAGAGCTTGTCCACCCGAGTGTCGGCGTGCTTGGTCAGGTCGAGTTCCTCCAGCACCTGCGCGACGACCTGGGCGCGTTCCTCTTTGCTGGTGTCCGGCGGCAGCCGCAGCTCGGCGGCGTAACCCAGTGCCTGGTTCACCGTCAGCTGGCGATGCACCACATCGTCCTGCGGCACCATGCCGATCCTGCTGCGCATCGTCGCGTACTCGGCGTGGATGTTGTGGCCTTCGAAGGTGACCGAACCGGCGCTGGGGCGGGTGTATCCGGCGATCAGCCGCGAGAGCGTGGTCTTGCCCGCACCGGATCCCCCGATGATCGCGGTCAGCGTGCCCGGCCGGGCCGTCAGGGAGATGTTGTCCAGCAGTTCCTTGCCGTCGATCTTGAACTGAACCCCGTTGACTTCCAGGCCGCCGGTGCGGGTCGCGGCTTCGGTGCGGCGGATCAGGTTGCCGCCGGTGAAGACCAGGTCGATGTTGCCGATGGTGACCACGTCGCCCTCGTTGAGCACCGCCGAGCCGACGCGCACGCCATTGACGAACGTGCCGTTGACGCTGCGGGCGTCCCGGATCTCGGTGCCGAGTGGCGACTGAACCAAAAACGCGTGATGACGCGAAGCCAGCACGTCCTGGATCACGATGTCGTTGTCGTTGGCGCGACCGATGGTGGCCGATCCGGGCGGCTTGTCCGGTGTGAGGGATGCCGGGCAGGATCGCCTGGATCATCTTTGTTGCCAGGTTGCCTACTTCGGGCGGTTTGCTAACCGGCGGCGCCATTTGGGTTTTCGGCGGAAGTTCGACGGCGGCGCCAGCGGCGGGGAACCGGCTCCGACCACCGGGGCCGGCGGTTGCCGGTTCGGCGGCGGTGGCAGGTGCGGCGAGTTTGCCGGATAAGCCGGCGGCCGTTGTCCGGCACCGCCTTGATAGCCCGGTTGCGGTGGCGCCGACGGAGCGCCGGAATACGGTCGCGATGGTCCTGGCCCCGGCGGGCGAAGCCCGGCAGGCGGGCGTGACGGTTGCTGTGCCGGCGCCGGCCGCGCGGGGTGCCGACGCTTTGGCGATGGGCATCGACGCCGTCTGCGGCGGCCGGCCGGCCGCGCCCGTGTAGCGTCCGATCTCGAAACTCAGCTGCGGCCCGTCGGGATTGCCGATGTTGATGGCCTGACCGTCGTGGATGTCGATCACCGGCACGCGGCGCCCATTGACGTAGGTCCCGTTCAACGAACCGTTGTCGATGGCCAGCCAGCGCCCCTGATCGAAACGCAGCAGCAGATGCGCCCGGGAGATCAGCGGATGCGTGATGCGCATGTCGGCGCGGAGATCGCGTCCGACCACCACGTCGTGACCCGCTGCGAAGGTACGTTGTGATCCGTCGTACCGGACTGTCAGCACGGGCGGTGCTGCGTGACTCATCGCCTCAACCTTAGCTGCTTGGCTCACTGCACCGACTGTATCGGCCGCCCCACAATCGGCTCCGATCGACACGGCCGCCGGGGTTAGCGGGCGGTGTCGGGGCGCCGGTCACGACGCAGTGGGTGCGGCTGTAGATCGTCGGCATGCAGCGGTTGCAGTGCGTGCAAGCCGAATGCACGCTGTTGCCGTCGCGCGCGATCCGGTTGATCAAATCGGGCTCGGCCAGCAGAGCCCGGCCCATCGCCACGAACTGGAATCCTTCTGCCATGGCCAAGTCCATCGTGTCCCGGTTTGTGATGCCGCCGAGCAGGATGAGCGGCATCGTCAGTTCGGCGCGGAACTGCTTGGCGTCGCGCAGAAGGTAGGCCTCGCGGTACGGGTATTCGCGGAGAAACTTCTTGCCCGTCATCCGCATGCCCCAGCTCAGCGGTGGTTTGAAGGCGCCGGCGAACTCTTTGAGCGGAGCGTCGCCGCGGAACAGGTACATCGGGTTGACCAGCGAGCTGCCCGCGGTCAGTTCGATCGCGTCCAACCCGCCGTCGTCCTGCAACCACTTGGCCGTGGTCAGCGCCTCGTCGACCGAGATACCACCGCGCACCCCGTCGGCCATGTTGAGCTTGGCGGTCACCGCGATCTGATCCTGGACGGCGTGCTTGACCGCCATGACCATCCCGCGGGCCACCTTGGCCCGATTCTCCAACGACCCGCCGAACTCGTCGTTGCGGCGGTTGATCAGCGGGCTCAGAAATGCGCTCGCCAAATAGTTGTGGCCCAAATGCACTTCAACGGCATCGAATCCGGCATCGACGGCCAGCCGGGCCGCGTTGGCGTGCGCGGCGATCACGTCGTCGATGTCGTCACGGGTGGCCTTCTTGGCGAACCGCATGCCGATCGGGTTGAAGAAACGTACCGGGGCCAGCGCGGTGGCCTTGTTGGAACGGGCATTGGCGACTGGGCCCGCATGTCCGATCTGCGCGCAGACCGCCGCCCCCTCGGCGTGGATCGCGTCGGTGAGCCGCCGGAACCCGGGCACGGCCTCCGGGCGCATCCAGATCCCGTTTCCTTCGGTGCGGCCGCCTTGCGAGACCGCACAGTAGGCCACGGTGGTCATGCCGACCCCGCCGGCAGCCGGCAGCCGGTGAAATTCGATCAGGTCATCGCTGACCAGTGCGCCGGGCGTGCGGGCCTCGAACGTCGCCGACTTGATGATGCGATTGCGCAGCGTGATGGGCCCGAGCTTGGCCGGCGCGAGCACATCCGGGGCTTCAGGCATGTCAGGAGCCTACGGCGATCGCAAGGGCGGCGAAGCCGAACGCGGCGGGTCGCCGTGATCGGACCCAGTGGCGATCGCAGCGCGGCGAAGCCGGACGCAGCGGATCGCCGTCATTGGCTGCCGCGGCAGGCATGCCAGACTGTGTGACGTGGGTGCGATCACGTTGGACGGCAAAATCACGCGCGACGAGATCTTCGTCGACCTGAAGCAGCGGGTGGCCGCTCTGACCGCATCAGGCCGCACCCCCGGCCTGGGCACCATCCTGGTCGGCGAGGACCCCGGGTCGCAGGCCTACGTCCGCGGCAAGCACTCCGACTGCGCCAAGGTTGGCATCACCTCGCTTCGCCGCGACCTGCCCGCCGATATCAGTCAGGCAAAGCTCAACGAGACCATCGACGAACTCAACGCCAACCCCGAGTGCACCGGCTACATCGTGCAACTGCCGCTGCCACGGCACCTCGACGAGAATGCGACTTTGGAGCGCGTCGATCCGGCCAAGGACGCCGACGGGCTCCACCCGACGAACCTGGGCCGGCTGGTCTTGATGGAGCCGGCGCCGCTGCCCTGCACCCCGCGCGGCATCGTGTACCTGTTGCGGCGCTTCGACGTTGAGATCGCCGGCGCGCATGTGGTCGTCATCGGCCGCGGCGTGACGGTCGGCCGCCCGTTGGGCCTGCTGCTGACCCGCCGCACCGAGAATGCGACGGTTACTCTGTGCCACACCGGAACTCGTGACCTGCCCGCATTGACCAGGCAGGCCGACATCATCGTGGCCGGGGTTGGCGTGCCGCACATGCTGACTGCGGACATGGTGCGTCCCGGTGCGGCCGTCGTCGACGTCGGCGTCAGCCGGGTGGACGGCAAGCTGGCCGGCGATGTGCATCCCGACGTGTGGGAGGTCGCCGGCCACGTGTCGCCGAATCCGGGCGGCGTCGGCCCACTGACCCGCGCCTTCCTGCTGACGAACGTTGTCGAGTTGGCTGAAAGTCAGTGAGTGTGCGCCGATTGATTCGCCTGCAGTGGCCGATGGTGACGGTCGTACTGATCTTTGTGTTGGCGTTCACCCTGGCGGCGGCGAATTTCTGGCGCCGCGGCGCACTGTTGATCGGCATCGGGGTCGGTATCGCCGCAGTGTTGCGGTTGGCGCTCACCGAAGACCGTGCCGGACTTCTAGTGGTGCGCAGCAAGGGAATTGACTTCGCGACGATGGCGTCCGTCGCGGCAGCGATGGTCTATATCGCTTGGACGATCGACCCGTTGGGGACGCGTTAGACCCCTGGGATCCCTGTCACACCCGGCAATCGCTGCACACCAGATGCGTTGCCGCCGAGTATGTTTGCCATCTCATCCGGGCAGTACGTCTGTATCGCGATGGTAGTGAACATCTTGGCCAGCTGCGGTGACATCCCCCGGTGGGCGACGCCCGACGCGGCAGCGGCGAAGCTGCCGCCCGGTTGAGCGATCATCGGGCAGATGGACTGGCCTACGGCCATCGCGTTTCCCGGTTCGCCGTACTCGATGCCGGCGTGGCTCAGCGCGTCGATGAAGTTGTCGTCGTTGGGATCTGCCTCGCCCGTCGCCGAGAAAGCGGTGGCTACGGTGATCAGACACCCAACACCGATCAGCGCGCGCACCGTCAATGGCTGGTTGCTCAGCAGCGACATCCAGTAGCGACGCATTTCCACCCCTCACGCTTTCTGCGGTCCGCCTCGAACACTGGTCTATCGCTGTCACGTCCAGAACACGGCGGTGTAAAGGTTCGCATACGTTTCAGGCGACGCGCGTCGACACGGCTTGCGCTACCGCAGCTAATGCCCTCGGTTGGCTGACAATGCAGGGCATGACAGGAGCCCGACGTTGACGCGGGAGATGTCGCGTCAGACGTTTCTGCGCGGCGCCGCCGGAGCGTTGGCCGCCGGCGCGTTCTTGGGCTCGGGCCGCGCCCGATGCTGAACCGATCGGCTCCGGTTGGGACGGACTGTCCAGGGCCATCGGCGGGCAGGTCATTCCGCCGAATGGTCCGCAATTCGGTTCGGCTAAACAAGTTTTCAACACTAACTTCAACGGGTTGACGCCCGCGGCGGTCGTCACCGTGACATCGCAAGCCGACGTGCAAAAGGCGATGACGTTCGCTACTGCCAACAACCTCAAGGTTGCTCCACGCGGAGGCGGGCATTCGTATGTGGGGGCATCCACCGCGAACGGCGCAATGGTGGTCGATCTGAGGCAACTGCCGGGCGACATCAATTACGACGCCGCGACCGGACTCGTCACGGTAACCCCCGCGACGAGTCTGTATGCGATGCACCAGGTTCTGGCTGCGGCGGGCCGGGGTATCCCGACGGGCACCTGCCCGTCGGTGGGCGCCGCGGGGCACGCTCTGGGCGGCGGACTGGGTGCGCATTCCCGCCACGCCGGTCTGATGTGCGACGCATTGCGGTCGGCCACGGTGGTGCTGCCCGGTGGCCAGGCGGTCACCGCGTCTGCCGGCAGCCAGCCCGACCTGTTCTGGGCGTTACGGGGCGGTGGAGGCGGCAATTTCGGCGTGACGACCTCGCTGACTTTCGCCACGTTCCCCACCGGCGAGGTCGACGCGGTGAACCTCAACTTCCCCCCACAGGCATTCGTCCAGGTTCTGCTGGGTTGGCAGAACTGGCTGCGCACCGCCGACCGAAGCAATTGGGCGCTGGCCGATGCCACCGTTGACGCCATGGGCACGCACTGTCGCATCTTGGCAACCTGCCCGGCTGGGTCGGGTAACAGCGTGGCGTCGGCCATCACGTCAGCTGTCGGTATCCAACCGACTGGGACGGAGAACCACACGTTCAACTATTTGGACCTGGTGAATTATCTGGCCGTCGGGAACCTGAACCCGTCACCGCTCGGATACGTCGGCGGGTCAGACGTTTTCGCCACGATCACGCCGGCCGCCGCCCAGGGGATCGCCGCGGCGGTCGATGCTTTCCCGCGGGGTGCGGGTCGAATGCTGGCGATCATGCACGCGCTCGACGGCGCGCTGGCCGACGTGCCGGCCGGGGCGTCGGCCTTCCCGTGGCGCCGGCAGTCCTCTTTAGTGCAGTGGTATGTCGAAACACCCGGTGATCCTTCCGGCGCCGTCGGGTGGCTCAACACCGCGCACCGGGCGGTGCAACCGTATTCGGTTGGCGGCTATGTGAATTACCTCGAGGCCAACCAGCCGGCGTCGCGCTACTTCGGCCCTAACCTGTCTCAGCTGAGCGCCGTTCGGCAGAAGTACGATCCCGGCCGGGTGATGTTCTCCGGGATGCCGGTCTGACGTATCGGCTGGCGGCTCGTGGCAGTTATCCACAGTTGCAAGTTCATCCACATCGACGCTGCCAGGGATACCGGGGAGTCGGCCAGCGGCGATATCCTTCGAACATGCATTCGAATGACCGTGAGGAAATCGTCGAGTGTTTCGACGCTTTCCACGACGCGGTATCTCGACTGCTCGAGCTGTCTTTCGACGTGCTGACTTGCCCCGAACTCCTGGCAATGCTGCAACGCCTCGAACAGGACACCCGCCGGCTGCCGGTGCCCGGCCACGCACTGATCAACCAACTCGCCCGGCAGGCCGGCGAGACCGAACTGGGCGGCAAGCTGGCCCATGCACTGGCCGATCGGCTGCGGATCAGCCGCGCCGAGGCCGGTTGGGCGCATCCGCAATGCGGAGGATCTTGGGCCGCGCCATTCGGTCACCGGTGAACCGTTGTCGCCACGGCCGGCGGCCACCTCCGAGGCGCAGCGCGCCGGAACGATCGGCGACGGCCACGTCGCGGTGATTCGCGATTTCTGCCACCGACTGCCTGACTTCGTTGACGTCGAAACCCGGCAGAAAGCCGAAGCACAGCTCGCCCGCCTCGGTCACGAACATCGCCCCGACGAGTTGGCCAAGCTGGCCGACAAGCTCACCGACTGCCTGAACCCCGACGGAGCAAGCTGTCGGCAACGACACCCGCAGTTCTGCTCAGCGGAACCACGACGCGCTCAACGCCGCCCCGCGGGCGCTGCTGGCATCCGGTGATTTGGGCAAGCACAACGGGTTACCGGCCTCCATCATCGTCACCACCACCTTGCGCGAACTGGAGGCCGCCGCAGGCAACGGGCTGACCGGCGGCGGCACCCTGCTGCCCATGAGCGACGTGATCCGACTCGCCCGTCACGCACACCACTACCTGTGCATATTCGACGACGGGAAGGCGATCGGGCTCTATCACAGCAAGAGGCTGGCCTCACCCGGCCAACGAATTATCCTGTACGCCAAAGATCGTGGGTGCTCACACCCAGGCTGCTCTGTTCCCGGATACTACTGCGAGGTGCACCATTGCACCCCGTACGCCACGTGCCGCAGCACCGACGTCGATGATTTGACGTTCGGCTGCGGCGGCCACCACCCGCTCGCCGAACAAGGCTGGATCACCCGCAAGCTCCAAAACGGCTACACCGAATGGATTCCACCGCCGCATCTGGACCACGGGCAAGCCCGGACCAATACGTTTCATCACCCCGAAAAGCTGCTGCGCGACGGCGACGAGGACGACGAAGTGCGCTGAAGGCGCTACGTCAGGACAGCGTCGCCCGCACGCAAACCGTAACGTAAGGCAGCGCAAGGCCGCCGGCGTTCGCCAGCGCTGGATGGGTTGCCAGCAACTCACGTACCTGGTCCAGCGTCTTGGTGCGGACCTCGGTCGGCGAGGTGATGCAATAGCTACGCGACGCGACCAAATCAATAAGTGCTTGTGGCGTAAGATAATTCGTCCACTCGAGCTGATGGCGCTGCAGGTCGGTGAACGGCGCTGGCAATGTCACCTCGTCGCGCATCGGGTCTCCGTCGCGGCCGATGATGCGACCCAGCTCGCGCACCCACCCGAGCCGCTCATCGCGGGTGTTCCACACCAAACCCAGTCGCCCGCCGGGCCGTAGCACCCGGGCCAGTTCGGGAATTGCCCGCGCCGGGTTGAACCAATGCCATGCCTGCGCGACGAGCACCGCGTCAACGCTGTTGTCCGCCAGTGGAATTTCCTCTGCGGTGCCGAGCAGCGCCGGTGTGTCCGGCAGCGACTTGCGTAGCATCTCCAGCATCTCGGCGATGGGGTCGACGGCGATCACATCCAGTCCACGTTCCACCAGCCGGGTGGTCAGCTTGCCGGTCCCGGCGCCGAGGTCCAGCACGTCGCGGGCGCCGGCCGGCAGCAGCCAATCGATCGCCTCGGGCGGGTAGGACGGGCGGCCGCGCTCGTACGCGGCCGCCGCAGAGCCAAACGACAATGAGCGGGCCTGTGGAGATTGGGTCACCGCGGACACGCCCCTTTGGCGGCGGCCAACTCCAGGGTTTGCCGCACCAATTCCCCGACGGCTTCGGTTTCCACCAGGAAGCCGTCGTGCCCGTAGATCGAGTCGACCACGCGCAGCCCGCCGACTTCCGGGCAACAGCTCGGCGAGCTCCTCTTGCAGCCGCAGCGGGTAGAGCCGGTCGGAGGTGATTCCGCCGACCACCGCCGGCACCGGGCAGCCGCGCAGCGCGGCGGCGATACCGCCGCGCCCCCGGCCGACGTCGTGACGAGACAGTGACTCGGTCAGCACGACGTAGCTGCCGGCGTCGAAGCGCGACACCAGCTTGCCGCCCTGGTGTTCCAGGTAGCTCTGCACCGCGTAGCGGCCGCCTGCCCGCGGATCCGCGGGATCCTCCCCGCCCTGAGCGTCGTTGGCGAAGCGGGTGTCCAGCTCGACCTCGCCCCGATAGGTCAGGTGCGCGAAGCGGCGGGCGATCTGCAAGCCGGCTTCGGGGGTGCGTCCGGTGCCGTGATAGTCGCCGCCCTGCCAGTTCTGGTCGGCTTTGATGGCCGCGATCTGGGTGCACTGGGTGCCGATCTGGTCGGCGGTGGCACGCGCGCCTACCGCCAGCAGCAGACCTGAGCCCATCCGGTCGGGATGGCCGATCATCCATTCCACCGCCCGCGCTCCACCCATCGACCCGCCGACCACCGAGGCGACCTCGGTGATGCCCAGCGCCGCGAGCGCCGCCACGTCAGCTTCGACCTGATCCCGCACCGATATCAGCGGAAACCTTGAACCCCAAGGCTTTCCGTCAGATGCGATCGAGCTCGGCCCGGTCGAGCCGCGACAGCCGCCCAGCACATTGGTGGCCACCGCGCACCAACGGTTGGTGTCGATCGGCGCGCCCGGCCCGGCTATACCGTCCCACCAGCCCGGCGTCGGATGTCCCGGGCCCGGCAGGCCCGGTGATGTGCGAGTCCCCGGTCAGCGCGTGCAGCACCACGATGACGTTGTCGCGGGTAGGCGACAGCTCGCCCCACCGCTGCACGGCGATGCTGACGTCGTCGATGACCGCGCCGCTCTCCAGCGTCAGCGAGCCGACATCGACGATGCCGATCTCGCCTTCGGCGGGCAGCGTCTGGGTCGGCACGTCAGAGATCGTCACCCCCGGCCTCCTCAGAACGCCGCCACGGCGTGCGGGTCGCTGCTGCCGGTTGCGGCGCCGCCGGCTGGGACGCCGCCGTATGGGCGCGCGGCGGTGAAGCCGAGTTCGAGGTCGGCCAGGATGTCGTCGATGCCCTCGATGCCCACGGCCAGCCGCACCAGCCCGGGGCTCACGCCGGTGGACAGCTGCTCTTCGGGGCTGAGTTGGGCGTGGGTCGTCGACGCCGGGTGGATCACCAGCGACCGCACGTCACCGATGTTGGCGACGTGGCTGTGCAGCTTCAGCGCGTCGACGAACGCCTTGCCGGCGTCCACACCGCCGGCCAACTCGAAGGACAACACGGCTCCGGTTCCCTTGGGCGCCAGCTTCTTTGCCAGCTCGTACCACGGAGAGCCGGGCAGGCCGGCGTAGTTGACCGAAAGCACGTCGTCGTGGCCGGCGAGGTATTCGGCGACTCGCTCGAGCGTTGGCGACGTGGCGCTCGACGCGCAGGCTCAGGGTTTCCAGGCCCTGTGCCACCAGGAACGCGTTGAACGGCGACGCCGCCGAGCCCAGGTCGCGCAGCAACTGCACGCGAGCCTTCAGCGCGAACGCGGGCGGCCCCAACTCGGCGAACACCACGCCGTGGTAACTGGGGTCCGGGGTGGTGAATCCGGGGAAGCGGCCCTGCGTCCAGTCGAAGGTGCCGCCGTCGACGATCACTCCGGCGATCGCGGCGCCGTGGCCGCCCAGGTACTTGGTGGCCGAGTGCACGACGATGTCGGCGCCCTGGGATATCGGCTGGATCAGGTACGGGGTGGCGACGGTGTTGTCCACGATCAGCGGTACACCGTTGGCATGCGCGACCCCGGAGACTCCGGGGGTGTCCAGGATGTCGATCTGCGGATTGGAGATGGTCTCGGCGAAGAATGCCTTCGTGTTCGGCCGCACCGCTGCCTGCCACGAGTCCAGCTCGTCGGGATTCTCGACGAAACTGACGTCGATGCCCAGCTTGGGCAGCGAGTAGTGGAACAGGTTGTAGGTGCCGCCGTAGAGCCTGGGACTGGACACGATATGGTCACCGGCGCCCGCGACATTCAAGATCGAGAATGTCTCGGCGGCCTGACCCGAGGACAGGAAGAGCGCGGCCACCCCGCCCTCCAGGGCGGCGATCCGCTGTTCGACGACGTCGGTGGTGGGGTTGCCGATGCGGGTGTAAATGTTGCCGGGAACTTCCAGGCCGAACAGCGCCGCAGCGTGTGAGGTGTCGTCGAAGACGTAGGACGTGGTCTGGTAGATCGGCAGGGCGCGGGCGCCGGTGGTCGGGTCCGGTGACTGGCCGGCGTGAACCTGCTTGGTCTCGAACGACCAGTGTGCCGTCGGATCGGTGTCGTTAGCTGTGGCGGTTTCGGAACTCACGTCGGTCGCTTTCTCTGCGAAGATGTCCTGGGTGTGTCGGGTGCTCGCGTGTGCGCGGGAGGCATCTGGAGACGACGTCAACCCGCGGCCAGCGATTCAGCAACTGCGACGCATGATGGGCCAGCCCCAATAGGTGCGCATCAGGTTTCCCTGTCTACTCGGGGGGCCCGTCAAAGTGCGGACCCGCGCTTGCCGACGTAGCCGGTTCTGGCTACTCAACCTGGTCATCACCCGGGGCACCCCACCGCGGTTGGAGGGTTGCCGGCCAGCAAGCCGGGGCTTGACGCTGGCGCTCATGACCTGGCAGGAAGCCTATCGCACAGTGCCGACTTCTTGCCACTGGGTGATCTGGTGGCGACCCGCTGCGCCCGGCTTGGCCGGGCTGGCGATCGCCGCGGGGTGATCTGGTGGCGACCCGCTGCGCCCGGCTTGGCCGGGCTGGCGATCGCCGCGGGGTGACCAGGTGCAAGGCGACACCAGGCCGAACACCCTTGCTAACGTGGCAGCGAGAACGCTGAGCCCTTCAAATTCTGAGCGAAGTGACGTCGGGAGACAGACCGTGTGCGCCGAACAGCCGACCATCATCTACACCCTGACCGACGAGGCGCCGCTGCTGGCGACCTATGCGTTTCTGCCGATCGTGCGTGCCTTCGCCGAGCCGGCCGGCATCGAGATCAAGACCAGTGACATCTCGGTGGCAGCACGGATCCTGGCCGAGTTCCCCGATGACTTGACCGACGAGCAGCGCGTGCCCGACAACCTGGGCGAACTGGGCCGGCTGACGAAGCTGGCCGATACCAACATCATCAAGCTGCCTAACATCAGCGCTTCCGTACCCCAACTGGTCGCAGCCGTCAAGGAACTGCAGGGCAAGGGGTTCAAGATTCCGGACTATCCACAAAGTCCGAAAACCGATGAGGACAAGGAAATTCGCGACCGTTATGCCAAATGTCTTGGCAGCGCGGTTAATCCAGTTTTGCGGCAGGGTAATTCGGATCGCCGCGCGCCCAATGCGGTCAAAGAGTACGCGCGTAAACACCCGCACAGCATGGCGGAGTGGTCCCAGGCGTCGCGCACTCATGTCGCGACCATGCGGCACGGCGACTTCTACCACGGCGAGAAGTCGCTCACGCTGGATCGCGCGCGCAACGTGAAGATGGAGCTTGCGACCAAGGGCGGCAAGACGATCGTGCTCAAGCCCGAGGTGTCGCTGCTCGATGGCGACATCATCGACAGCATGTTCATGAGCAAAAAAGCCCTGTGCGACTTCTACGAAGAGCAGATGGAGGACGCGTACGAAACCGGCGTGATGTTCTCGCTGCATGTCAAGGCGACGATGATGAAGGTCTCGCACCCGATCGTCTTCGGGCACGCCGTCAAGATCTTCTACAAGGACGCCTTCGCCAAGCACCAGGCGCTGTTCGACGAACTCGGCGTCAACGTCAACAACGGATTGGTCGATCTCTACAACAAGATCGAGTCGCTGCCCGCGTCGCTGCACGACGAGATCATCCGCGACCTGCACGCCTGCCACGAACACCGCCCCGAATTGGCCATGGTCGATTCGGCCAAGGGCATCACCAACTTTCATTCGCCCAGCGACGTCATCGTGGATGCGTCGATGCCGGCGATGATCCGGGCCGGCGGCAAGATGTGGGGCGCCGACGGGCGGCAGAAAGACACCAAGGCCGTCAACCCCGAGTCCACGTTTTCCCGTATCTACCAGGAGATCATCAACTTCTGTAAGACACACGGACAATTCGATCCGACCACGATGGGCACCGTGCCCAACGTCGGCCTGATGGCACAGCAGGCCGAGGAGTACGGCTCGCACGACAAGACCTTCGAGATCCCCGAGGACGGTGTCGCCAACATCGTCGACCTCGACACCGGGGAAGTCCTGTTGACCCAAAACGTGGAAGAGGGCGACATCTGGCGCATGCCCTTGGTCAGGGACGAACCGATCCGCGACTGGGTCAAGCTGGCCGTCACCCGGGCACGTAACTCGGGCATGCCTGTGGTGTTCTGGCTGGATGTGGAGCGCCCGCACGAAAACGAAATGCGCAAGAAGGTCTACACGTACCTCGCCGATCACGACACCGAGGGCCTCGACATCCAGATCATGTCGCAGGAACGAGCCATGCGGCACACGATCGAGCGCGCGATGCGGGGGCAGGACACCATTGCCGCCACGGGCAACATCCTGCGCGACTACCTCACCGACCTATTCCCGATTCTCGAGTTGGGCACCAGCGCCAAGATGCTGTCCATCGTGCCGTTGATGGCCGGCGGCGGAATGTACGAAACCGGAGCGGGCGGTTCAGCGCCCAAGCACGTCCACCAATTAGTCGAGGAGAACCACCTGCGCTGGGATTCTCTCGGTGAGTACCTCGCTCTGGGAGCGTGTTTCGAAGACATCGGAATCAAGACCGGCAACGAGCGGGCCAAGATACTGGGCACGACGCTCGATGCCGCGATCGGCAAGCTGCTGGACAACAACAAGAGCCCGTCACGCAAGACCGGTGAGCTCGACAACCGCGGCAGCCAGTTCTACCTGGCGCTGTACTGGGCCCGGGAACTTGCAGCGCAGCACGATGACGAAGAGTTGCAAAAGCACTTCGCCGCGCTGGCCGATGAGCTAAGCAAAGACGAAGACGCCATCGTGGCCGAACTGGCCGAGGCCCAGGGCGAGGCCGTCGACATCGGCGGCTACTACCGACTGGACGACGAGAAGACCATTGCGGTGATGCGGCCGAGCAGCACCCTCAACGCGGCACTTGCGGCCGCGCGCGACTGAGCTCGGCCGGCTTCGCCGACGGCTCAAGCAGATTCAGGCAGATTCAGGCAGATTCAGTCCACGAGGCCGCGAAGCTGCTCGATCAGCTTGACCCGGTCAGCGGCCGTTTCCGCGATGGGTACCACGTTCAAGGTGGTCACCCCAGCCTCGCGGAAGGCCGCCACCCGCTCCTTGACGAACCCGGGTGTTCCGATCAGCGAGATGTCCCGCACGAGCTCGTCGGGAACAACCTTGGCGGCACCGTCCTTATCGCCGGCCAGGTAAAGCTCTTGGATGCGGTCAGCCTGCGGGCCGTAACCATATCGGGTGGCCAGCGTGTGGTAGAAGTTCTTCCCCTTGGCGCCCATGCCGCCGATGTAAAGTGCCAGGTGCGGCTTGACGAAATCCCTTAGCGCCTCGACGTTTTCACCGATGGCCAGTGTCGGGCCAGCGTACACATCCAGCTCACCCAATGCCGGGTCGCGGTTGGCGAGCCCGGCGGCCAGCGCCTTGCCCCAGACATCCTGCGCCTTCTCCGGCAGATAGAAGATCGGTTGCCAACCCTCGGCGATTTCGGCGGCCAGTTCGACGTTCTTGGGTCCCAGCGCGGCCACCAGGATCGGGATACGTTCCCGGACAGGCGTATTGATGAGCTTCAGCGGCTTACCCAGGCCGGTGCCCGCTTCAGCCGGCAACGGGATCGTGTAATGGTCGCCCTGATACTGCAGCCGCTCACGCCGCCACACCTGGCGGCAGATCTCGATGACCTCGCGGGTGCGCGCGATCGGCGCGTCATAGGCAACACCGTGGAAACCCTCGATCACCTGGGGCCCGGATGCGCCCAAGCCTAGGGTGAACCGGCCGTCGGAAACGTAGTCCAGACCGGCGGCGGTCATTGCGGTCAGGGTGGGCGTCCGGGTGTAGAGCTGAAGGATGCCCGATGCCAGCTCGACGCGCTCCGTGCTGGCCGCCAGGTATCCCAGCGCGCTCACCGCGTCGAACGAATACGCCTCGGGGACAAAGACGATGTCCAGTCCGGCGCGTTCGAGGTCGGCCACTTCGGCGGCGACCTCCTTGAAGCCGCCCGCGTAATTGATCCCTAATCCGATTCGCATGCCTGGCTGCTCCCTGGTGTCTTCCTAGGCTTTCGCGAACTGGTCGGCCAGTTCGAGCGCCTCCTGCTGGATTCGTCGGAAATTGTGCGGCCATCGCTTCGGACAACGCCGTCGCACCGGAGAGCGGTCGCACCATCACCTTAAAGTCGTCGATCAGACCGTCGTCATTGAAGTGCAGGAAGTCGCAGCCGTTGACGGTCACGCCAGGTGCGCCCGCTATCCCTGCCTCGAACACAAAAGCGTGCTCGTGGCCATCGCTGTCGTTGATCTCGCGGATGTAGCGGAAGTCTACGAAGACCCGCAGCACACCACGCAGGATCGCCGCCGTGATCGGTTTGCCGACGTAGGGCTTGAAGGCGACCGGGCTGGTGAAGACGACGTCGTCGGCCAGCATCGCCTGCGATCGCCTGCCTCGTCGCGTTCTTCGACGGCCTTGCGGAAGGGATGGATAGCGGACACGGAGCACCTCGCGTAGTCAACTTGTTGAGTAGGTGTGATCGACGTTAGAGCGCCGGTCGGCATATGTCCATATGCGATTACTAACTTTTTTGACTAATCAGCATGTGTACGATGAAGCGATGTCACTGCGTGACGCCGTGCTGGCCGCTCTTCTCGAGGGAGAGTCGTCGGGCTACGACCTGGCGAAGGGCTTTGACGCGTCGGTGGCCAATTTCTGGATGGCCACACCGCAGCAGCTGTATCGCGAACTCGAACGTCTCGCCGAGCAAGGCCTGATCCAGGCGCGCATTGTGCACCAGGAACGACGGCCCAACAAGCGGATGTTCTCGCTGACCGACGCGGGCCGCGAGGCCATCCGGCAGTTCATCGGGAGGTCCCCGAAGCCCTCGGTGATCCGCGACGAGTTGATGATCAAAGTGCAGGCCGCCGATGCCGGTGACACCGCCGCTGTCCGCGATTTCATCATCGAACGTCGGGAATGGGCCGAGGCCAAACTGCAACGCTACGAACGGCTGCGCCACCGATTGCTCGATGGCCGCAGCGAAGCCGAATTCCTGGCCACGGCGCAGCGGATAGGCCCCTATTTGACGTTGATGCGCGGGATCTCGTTCGAAGAGGAAAACATCCGATGGGCCCAGCGTGCGCTGGCGATCATCGAACAGCGTCAGGGTGCAGGATCTGTCAGGTAGTGCGTGAGTACCGGCCGCAGCCATTCGATGAGTCGCGCGTCGTCCATGCCGGTCAGGGGCGGCATACCGAGGACGTAGCGGGCCACGGCGAGGCCGAGCAGTTGCGATCCCACCAGAGCCGCCCGTTCGGGGGCGCGATCGGGTACCACCGCGGCGAGCGCGGGCGCCACTTGGTCGACGAAAACCGCGAGCAGCGCGTCCGCGGCGGTCCGGTTCGTCGCGGCCGCGCGCAGCAGCGGGAGAAACGGACCCTGCGGACCCCAGGCCGCGACAAACATCGGCAGCAGGACATCGGCGACACGGTCCGGCGCGAGATCCGACAGATCCGGAAACGTGATGTCGAATCGCGAGGCCGCGGCGAACAACTCTGCCTTGCTGCCGAAATAGTGCATGACCAGCGCCGGATCGACGCCGACCGCCGACGCGACCGAGCGGATGGTGGTGCGTTCGAAACCGTGGCTGCCGAACTGCGATCGCGCGGTGTCCAGGATGGTTGCCCGGGTGGCTTGACCATCGCGTGCGTCACGCGTCTTGGACGACATGCCGACAGTGTATTCAACAACTGTTGACACAGTGCCCGGAACCACTTACCGTCGATTTCAACAGTTGTTGAACTCACGACGAGAGGTCGCACTCATGACCGTCACCGCCATCCAGGTCGGACTCGACCCGGACGTGATCGATTACTCCTCAGCCGACTTCGCGCAGTTTCCCGGCTTGTCGAAGGAAAAGCTGCGCGCCGCCAACGAGCAGAACGTGGCCGGCATGCGCGCCGCCGGCTATCACGTCGACAACTGCCTGATCGACTTCGGTCCGGCCGGCGCCGACAAAGCCCGCCAGTGGCTGGAGGCCAAACGCTACGACGCGGTGCTCATCGGCGCCGGCGTGCGCCTGGTCCCCGGCAACACGTTGCTGTTCGAGTCGATCATCAACGCCGCGCATGTGGCCCAGCCCAATTGCCGCTTCGTGTTCAATCGGGCAGCCGTGGCCACCCCGGACGACATCCGCCGGTGGTACCCGAACCCGGAGGCGGCGGCGTGATGACCGTTCATGACGTCGATGTCCTGGTAGTAGGCGCCGGCCCGACCGGGCTGACCGCCGCCGGTGACCTCGCACGAGCGGGTCGGTCGGTCACCGTGCTGGAGCGCTGGCCGGCAATCAACCCGTCCAGCCGCGCTTTCGCCACGATGGCGCGCACGCTGGAAGTACTGGACGCCCGCGGAATCGCCGACGGCCTGCTGGCGCAGGCGCATAAGGCGCCCGGTGTCACGATTTTCGGCGGAGCGCGCGTTGACCTGACGCACCTGCACTCGCCCTACCGGTTCGCGATGATCACCCCGCAGACCAATGTGGACCAGGCGCTGGCCACCTACGCCGTCGCACAAGGGGCCGAGATCCTGCGCGGCATCGACGTTGTCGGGCTCGAGCAAGACGCCGACGGCGTAACCGTGACCGCGCGGCCGCAAGGTGCCGATGTGAGCGATCAAACCTATTGGCGGGCAAAGTATTTAATTGGCGCCGACGGGGCGCACAGCACGGTTCGCGCATCGCTCGGTGTGGACTTCCCCGGCAAGACGATCTTGTCGTCCATCGTGCTCGCCGACGTCAAGCTGGCGCACGGACCGACCGGCGGCGGACTGACCTTGGGCAGCACTCGCAACGAGTTCGCCTTTCTGGTCCCCTACGACCGTCACGAGACGGATGGATCGTGGTACCGCACGATGGTGTGGGATCGCAAGCACCAGGTGTCCGACAGCGAGCCCGGTGGGTCGAGGACGAGATCGTCGGCGTGCTGGCACGGGCGATGAAGGCCGATCTCGGGTTGCTCGAGGTCGGTTGGAAGTCCCGATTCCATTGCGACGAAAGGCAAGTCGAGCAATATCGACACGGCCGGGTGTTTCTGGCCGGAGACGCGGCGCACGTGCACTCGCCGATGGGCGGTCAGGGCATGAACACAGGCATCCAGGACGCCGCGAACCTGGCATGGAAAATCGACGCGGTGCTCGCCGGCGCCGATGACGCCGTGCTCGACAGCTACCACGACGAGCGCCATCCGATTGGCAAGCGGGTTGTGCTGCAGTCCGGGTTGATGGCGCGTGGCGTCACGCTTCGTCCACGGATCGCACGCGGCATACGAAACGTGCTGGCGCCCAGAATTCTTCGCATCCCTCGGATACGTGATGCGGTGGCGGGCAGCTTCGCCGGCACGACGCTGCGCTATGACCACCGCTCCGGCGAGAGCGCTTTGGTGGGCACCCCAGCGACGCAGATTCCGCTGAAACACGACCGCCTCACCGAGTTGCAGCGCGAGCCCGGCTTCGTGCTGATTCGTGAGCGCGGCAGGTCAGCGGTCAACGTGACGGACCTGCACCAGGCGGAGCGGGCCGATAGCGGGCCGGCGGTGCTGGTGCGGCCCGACGGCTACATCGCCTGGGCCGGCGACTCGGCCAACTGCTCGGAATGGCTTGACGCACTCGCCCGCTGGGCCGCACCGGCCGAGCGTCCGCACGTCGTCCCCGCTACCGCGTGACCAGTCGCGACTGGCGCCGCTTGTAGGCTGGGCGCATGTCCGGCGGGCGGAAGATCAAGGTCGAAGGCACGGTCGTTGAGCTCGACGGCGACGAGATGACCCGTGTCATGTGGAAGTGGATCAAAGACCTGCTGATCCTTCCGCATCTCGACATCAACCTGGACTACTACGACCTTGGCATCGAGCACCGCGACGCCACCGACGACCAGGTGACGATCGACTCGGCGTATGCCATCAAAAAGCACGGCGTCGGCATCAAGTGCGCCACGATCACTCCCGACGAGGCTCGGGTCAAGGAGTTCAACCTCAAGACGATGTGGCCGTCGCCCAACGGGACGATCCGAAACATCCTGGGCGGCACCATTTTCCGCGAGCCGATCGTCGTCTCGAACGTGCCCCGGCTGGTTCCCGGGTGGAAGAAGCCGATTGTCATCGGTCGGCACGCATTTGGTGATCAATACCGGGCGACGAACTTCAAGGTGGACCGGCCGGGCACCGTAACGCTGACTTTCACCCCGGACGACGGCAGCGAACCGACCGTGCACGAAGTGGTGCACATCCCCGAGAACGGTGGCGTGGTGATGGGGATGTACAACTTCAAAGACTCCATCCGGGATTTCGCTCGCGCGTCGCTCGCCTACGGCCTGAAAGAGAACTACCCGGTGTATCTGTCGACGAAGAACACCATCCTCAAGGCCTACGACGGGATGTTCAAAGACGAATTCCAGCGGATCTACGACGAGGAGTTCAAGGACGAGTTCGAGGCGGCCGGACTGACGTACGAGCACCGGCTGATCGACGACATGGTCGCCGCCTGCCTCAAGTGGGAGGGCGGCTATCTGTGGGCGTGCAAGAACTATGACGGTGACGTTCAATCCGACTCGATCGCACAGGGTTACGGATCGCTGGGGCTGATGACATCGGTGCTGATGACCGCGGACGGCAAGACGGTGGAGGCCGAAGCCGCCCACGGCACGGTCACCCGGCATTTCCGGCAGTACCAGCAGGGCAAGCCCACCTCCACCAATCCGATCGCCTCGATCTTCGCCTGGACGCGCGGGTTGCAGCACCGCGGCGAGCTGGACCACACGGCAGAGGTGACGGGACTTCGCCCAGAAGCTCGAACACGTCGTCGTCGCCACGGTTGAAGGCGGTCAGATGACCAAAGACCTGGCCCTGCTCATCGGTGCGGATCAGGACTGGCAGACCAGCGAGGAATTTCTCAACGCGGTCGCGGACAACCTCAAGAAAGCGCTCAACTAGCCCGCCGTTGGGTCGACGGCCCGAACCGGCCGGCTGTACCGGTCGAGGAACTCGCTGATGACTTCGGTGACGCGTCCAGGCGCCTCGAACATGGGGATGTGCCCGACGCCGTCGAGAATGGTCAGCTCGTGATCGGCGGGCAAATGGTCGCTGAAATGCCCGCTGAACCTGCGTGGGGGCACTACCCGGTCCTTCTCGCAGAGCACCAGGTGCGTGGGGACGCCGGTGTGCGCCAGCTCCACGAGCCCGGGCGTCAGCAGCGATTTGACCAGCAGCTGGAAGTAGGCCGGGCAATGCTTGAGGTCGTCGATCACGGCGATGAGGTCTTGTTCGCTGATCCCGTCTGGCGATCCGCTGATGGGCAGCGTGCCGATCCGGCGGGCCATCGGCAGGCGCAACAGTCGCGGCCCGAGCAAGTGGGCCAGCACCCACACCGGCATACCGCCGACGAACTTGGCGATCACCTCGAATTTTGTCGGGCTCCATCCCCTCCAGCCGCCGGCGGGCGCGATGCCGGTGACGGTGCGTGCCCGCCCGCGACGTTCCAGTTCGAAGGCCACCCAGCCGCCCAGTGAGTTGCCGACAATGTGGGCGCTGCTCCAGCCGAGCTCGTCGAGTTGCCGCTCGACGTGGTCGGTCAGCACCGCGGAGCTAAGGAACCACTTGCCTGACCGGGGCCCGCCGTTGTGACCGGCCATCGTCGGGGCGAACACTTCATAGCGGCCGGTGTCGGCCAACTGCGGGGCCACCTTCTGCCACACCAGCTGCGACATCAGGAACGGGTGCAGCAAAAGGACCGGTTCGCCGGACCCGAGGTGGATTGGCGCGCGAGTCTTCGTCGAAGGCGACGACGAGTGAGCGGAGCTCATGAGCGAGGAGCCGAGCGGATAGTCATAGAGCCGACATTAAAGGTGATACCGCCGGTACCGCAAGGAGCGCCGGCGTCCGCCGTGAAAAGATCGAGTCATCATGAGCACCGCCACTGGATCTCGCCGGGTCTTCTCCGGCGTGCAGCCCACCTCCGACTCGCTTCACCTCGGAAATGCGTTGGGTGCCGTCACCCAGTGGGCCCAGTTGCAAGACGACCACGACGCGTTCTTCTGCGTCGTCGACCTGCATGCCATCACCATCCCGCAGGACCCAGACGTGTTGCGGCGCCGTACCCTGGTCACCGCCGCGCAGTATCTGGCGCTGGGTATCGACCCCGGCCGCAGCACCGTCTTCGTGCAGAGCCACGTCCCCGCGCACACCCAGCTGGCTTGGGTGCTGGGCTGTTTCACCGGGTTCGGCCAGGCTCAGCGGATGACGCAGTTCAAAGACAAATCAACGCGTCAGGGCAGCGACGCGACCACGGTCGGCCTATTCACCTACCCCGTGCTGCAAGCTGCCGACGTGCTGGCTTATGAGGCCGAACTGGTGCCGGTCGGCGAAGACCAGCGCCAGCATCTGGAGCTGGCGCGCGATATCGTGCAGCGATTCAACAGCCGGTTCCCGGACACGTTCGTGGTGCCCGATTTATTCATTCCCAAGGTCACTGCCAAGATCTACGACTTGCAGGACCCGTCGTCGAAGATGAGCAAGTCGGCAGCCACCGATGCCGGGCTGATCAGCCTGCTCGACGCTCCAGCGTTGTCCGCCAAAAAGATTCGGTCTGCTGTGACCGACAGCGAACGAGAGATCCGCTACGACCCGGACGCCAAACCTGGGGTGTCGAACCTGCTGAGCATCCAGTCCGCGGTTTCCGGTACCGAAATCGATGCGCTGGTAAGGGGTTACGCGGGACGCGGTTACGGCGATCTGAAGAAGGACACCGCCGAGGCCGTCGTCGAATTTGTGACCCCGATCAAGGCCAGGGTCGACGAACTACTTGCAGATCCAGCCGAATTGGAGGAAGTCCTGGCTGTCGGTGCGGCGCGTGCCGAGGACGTGGCCGCAAAAACGGTCGACCGGGTCTATGACCGGCTCGGGCTCCTGCCGAGACGTCCCTAGCGGGGGGTCATGAGCGAACCGGCCAAAGCGGGAATCCTCGATCGGCTACGGGCGCGGTACGAATGGTTCGACCACGCGATGCGAGCCAACGAGCGATTCGACGAATCGCAGGGGCAACTTCTTTGCGGCCGGCCTGACGTACTACACGATCTTCGCGTTGTTCCCTTTGCTGATGGTCAGTTTCAGCGTCGGCGGTTTCATGTTGTCGCGTCGACCCGATCTGCTGACCCGGATCGACAACAAGGTCACGGCCGCGGTGCCGGGTGCGCTGGGGCACCAAGTGGTCGACCTGATGAATTCGGCCATCGACTCGCGGGCGTCGGTCGGCTTCATCGGTCTGATCGCCGCGGGCTGGGCCGGGCCTGAGCTGGATGGCGAATCTTCGTGAAGCGCTCACCGAGATGTGCAATCAACGCGGGAACTCGCTCGGATTCATCCGCACCAAGCTTTCCGATCTGGCGGCGATTGTGTCGTCGTTCGTGGCGATCCTGGCCACCCTCGCGCTCAGCGCGCTCGCCGACGCGGCACCGATGGCAAAGGTGTTGGGTTGGGCTGGGTATTCACAACGCGCCGGTGCTGGACGCGATCCTGCGCGGTGTGTCGATCCTGGTGTCAGTATTGGTGTCGTGGTTGGTGTTCAGCTGGATGATCGCCCGGTTGCCCAGAGAGCCGGTCGGCTTCGCCAGTTCGTTTCGGGCTGCTTTGATCGCGGCGATCGGCTTTGAACTGTTCAAGTTGGTCGCGTCGATCTATCTGAAGTCCGTGCTGCGCAGTCCGGCCGGCGCCACATTCGGGCCGGTGCTGGGCCTGATGGTGTTCGCGTACGTCACCGCACGACTGCTGCTCTTCGCCACCGCATGGGCGGCGACGTCGGCGGAGAACCTGCGGGCCGCACTCGGTGGAACCGCCCGAGCCCACGGTCATCACCACCCGGGTCCATCTCAACGAGGGACTCAATGCACGTCAGGCGACTGGCCGCGGCGGCTGTGGGAGCCGTTGGGGCACTTGGCCTTTCCCGACTAGCTCAGGCGTAATAAAGCCTGATCGTCCTCAAAACGCCTATGGCACTCCGGTTTCGGAGACATTCAACATCGCGATGGTCTCTTTCCCGAAACGATTTGGCCACGACAGAGCGCTTCGGCGCTCAGCCGTGTCATCCTCAGGGGCACGAATGATTGCGCTACGCAAAGGCGGGTAGGCGATGTCAGCACCAAATCTGTTCCACAAACTGGCGGCGGAGACGATCGGCACCTTTTGGCTGGTGCTCGGCGGCGTTGGCAGCGCGGTTTTTTCGCCTGAAGGCCCAATCCGATCTCTACCCGCTGGGTATCGGCTATCTCGGCGTTGCGCTCGCTTTCGGTCTGACCGTGCTGGTCGGCGTGTACGCGTTCGGCACTATCTCCGGCGGGCATTTCAACCCGGCCGTCACGCTGGGTGCGGCATTGGCTCGCCGTGTGGAATGGAAAGTCCTGCCAGCGTATTGGATTGTTCAGGTGATCGGCGGCCTGCTCGGAGCGTTGGTGGTCTACTTCATCGCCTTCGGCAGGCCCGGTTTCGTCGCTACTGGACACCTGGCGGCCAACGGCTATGGCGAACACTCACCCACTGGGTACTCACTGGGCGCAGTCATCCTCGCCGAGATTGTTCTGACGGCCATGTTTCTGTTCGTCATCCTCGGCTCGACCGACGAGCGGGCGCCGAAGGGCGTCGCCGGCTTGGCGATCGGGCTGACGCTGACGGGCATCCACCTGGTCGCCATTCCGATCTCCAACACGTCGGTCAACCCCGCCCGTTCCACTGCTGTCGCCTTCTTCAACGGCGACGGGGCCCCTGCGCAGCTGTGGGTGTTCTGGCTTGCGCCGCTGATCGGCGGGGCGATCGCCGGCATCGCTTATCCCATCCTGTTCGGCCGGCCCGAGCACGAAGCAGAGCAGCCGACATCGGCGAGGACGGGCTAGCGGTCCGTTTGCCAGCTGCCGTGTGCCATGACGTCGGTTACCTGTAGACGCCGGTCCAGGACAACAAGATTGGCGTCAGCGCCGACGCGCAAGCTGCCGACGCGGTCCAGGCCGAGCGCCCGGGCCGGGGTCGTCGATGTCATGTGCACCGCAGCGACCAACGCGGCGTCCCGGTCTGAGCCGAGGCCGGATGCTATGCGGAAGAGCTGATCCATGGTCGCGGTGCTGCCCGCGATCGTCGATGTTCCCCGAACGCGCGCCACTCCTTCGATAACGTCGACCGGTATTGCCCCGAGCTGAAATTCGCCGTCGCCCACTCCTGCCGCGGCGGTGGCGTCGGTGACGAACGCAACCCGGTCGGCTCCTGCCGCCTCGATCACCGCATGCACCACTGCGGGGTGGACGTGAACGCCGTCCGCGATCAACTCGACGGTAACCCGATCGTCCTCCAACAGCGCGAGCACTGGGCCGGGCTCGCGGTGGTGCAGTGGCCGCATCGCGTTGAACAGGTGGGTGCCGACGTTTGCGCCCAGTTCGACGGCATGACGGGTCTGCTCGTAACTCGCATCTGTATGTCCCAGGGCGACAACGACTCCGGCGTCGACCAGGCGGGTAATCGCATCGTCGCTGCCGACGCGTTCGGGTGCCAGGGTGACCATTCGGACGGCGCCATTGCCGGCAGCCAGGAGAGTGTCGATCTCGGCCTGCGTCGGGTCGCGCAACTGCGTATGGTCGTGTGCCCCGCAATGCGCCGCGCTCAGCCACGGCCCCTCCAGATGGATACCGGCGACGGTGCCCGCGAGGGTCGACTCGGCGAGCGCACGCACCGCCGCGAGCAGATCGGCGGGCGACGCCGTGACCAGGCTGGCCAGCGTGGTTGTGGTGCCATGCCGGCGGTGAAATCTCGCTGCGCGCTCAATGTCTGAGACGTTGCCGTCGGTGTACGACGCGCCGCCGCCGCCATGCACGTGGATGTCGACGAAGCCGGGAACAACGACCGCGTCGGGCAGGTCGACGTCGGGAGAATGCGGTGCCGAGCCCGAACCGCAGTCCACGATCTGCGGCCCTGAGGTGTGTATCCAGCCGGGCCGGCAGAGACCCTGCTCGAGTACGACGGTGCCCGCTGCGATCAGCGGCATGCCTGCATATCCGTTGCTGTCTGAGGGGTTTCGTCGGGCCACCGACCGTTGTTCTCCCAGAACCGGCGGATCTCTTCGAGTTGTCGTCCTTTAGTCTCCGGGGCGAACCGGTAGACCAGGACGAAGCCCACGACCGCCAACAAACCGAACACAACGAACGTGCCCGCGCCACCGAGCGTGTGCAGCATCGTCAGAAAGACCGCCGCGACCAGCGCGTTGGCCGTCAGGTTGGCGGTGAGCATCGCGCTGGAGCCCAGTGACCTCAGGTGCGCCGGGAAGCTCTCACCGGCGTAAACCCAGACCAGAGCGCCGAACCCGAAGGTGAACCCCATGGTGAACAGCAGGAGACCGATGTAGCCGAAGCCCGAGACGGCGCTGGACTCGGCGGCGAACACCCCGATCAGCACCGCGTCGCCGAGGATCATCGCAGCGATACCGGACAGCAGAATGGGCCGGCGTCCGATCCGGTCGACGAGAACGAGCGAGACGAGCACTGCGGCCAGCGAAGCCAGCTGTACGAGCGCAGGCAGCACAAGAAGTGCGAACTTGCCCTGAAAACCCATCGACTCGAACAGCCGCGGACTGTAGTAGATGATTCCGTTGATGCCGGTCAGCTGGGCGAAGAAGCCGAGCCCGACGACGAATGCCGTAGCGCGCAGATACGGCGGGCGCAGCATTTCGATGAATTTCCCGCCGTGTTCTTCGCGCATCGCCTCGGCGATCTCGGCGAGTTCCTGCTCGACGTCTCTGTTCGGCTCCACCCTCAACAGCGCCCGGCGGGCATCGTCAACGCGGTTCTTGAACAGATACCACCGGGCGGTGTCGGGCATCTGGGCCAATAGCGGAAGGACCAGCATCGCCGGGACCGCTGCCAGTCCGAGCATCCACCGCCAGCTGTGCGAATCTGCCAGCGCATAAGCGGCCAGGTAGCCGCCGATGATGCCCAGCACGGTCGCGACCTGATAGGTCACCAGCAGCGAGCCGCGCACTCGCGCCGGTGCCGATTCGGCGATGAACACCGGAACCACGACGGCGGACAGCCCGATGGTCATGCCCAGCAGCAGCCGTGCCGTCACCAGCAGCGGCATCGACACCGATGCGGCGGCCAGCAGCGCAAACACCGTATAGCCGCCCGCTACCAGCATCATCGATCGCTTGCGTCCGATCGCATTGGCGAGCACGCCGCCGCACAGCGCGCCGCAGATCTGCCCGATCACCACCATCGTCGTCAACAGCTCTTGTTTGTGGATGGTCAGCTGGAAGTCGTCGGTGATGAACAGCAGCGCACCCGCGATGTTGGACAGGTCGTAGCCGCAGACGATTCCCAGGCTTGCTGCCGCGAGAGCGATCAGCAACCGTCGTCGCGTTCGTACAGACTCGCCGATGCGGCCCACAATCTCCCCTCCGGGTGGCCGCGCGGCCCGTGGTCGCTGCTTAGTGCTGCGGCCGCCGGTTCGTCGAGCGAGCCACCATGATCAAGCCGAATACGACGACCGTACCGATGACCGCGACGCCGACCCTAACCGGCAGCACGTCCGCGGCGGGCACCAGCGCAGACGCATTCGCGGCAGCCCCGGCTGCGGTGTCGCCGGGCGCGGCGGGTCTGGCGGCGATCAGCGCCGGGTCGGGTTCGATCAGCGTGCCCACCCGGGTACCCGGCGCGGTCGCGAATCCGTAATCCAACAAATGGGCGGCCTGTTGCCACGGCGCGATCGGCTGCCGGGTGCCGTGCAATAGCACCGCCATCAGCCGCCGCCCATCCCGGTTCGCGGCGCCGACGAACGTCTGTCCCGCGTCGTCGGTGTAGCCGGTCTTGCCGCCGAGTGCGCCCGGGTAGTGGTAGAGCAGTTGGTTGTCGTTCTCCAGCTCGTAACCGGGGTGGTCGGCGTGCCCGGGGAAATCGAACTTCTGCTTGTGCACGATGTCGGCGAATGTCGGGTCCTGCCAGGCGTATCGGTAGAACAGACCGATGTCGTAGGCCGAGGTGCTCATGCCCGGCCCGTCCAGCCCCGAGGGTGTCACGGCCCGGGTGTCGCGTCCACCGAGCTTGGCCGCCAACATGTTGATCTTCTCCAGCGCCAGCGGCATCCCGCCCAGCTGCATGGCCAGCGAGTGCGCGGCGTCGTTGCCCGAGTGCATCAGCAGCCCGTGCAGCAACTGGTTGACGGTGTAGGTGCCACCCGGGGCAACGCCGACCCGGGTGCCCTCCGCGCCGGCATCCTCAGGCGTGCCGTCGACGGTCTTGTTGAGGTTGAGCTCGCGCAGCGATGCCATCGCGACGAGCACCTTGATGACACTGGCCGGGCGGTGACGACCATGCGGGTCACGCGCGGCGATGATGGCGCCGCTGTCCAGGTCGGCAACCACCCAGGCCTCGGCGGAGACGTCGCCAGGCACCGGCGGTGTGTCGGCCGCGGTGACGACACCGCAGCCGCCCAGTGCGTTACCGCCGATCGGCGAGGGCGGCACCGGCAGCGGCAGCGGCGGGTCGCCGGCCTGCGGGACTTCCGACGAGTCCACCGCCGCGGGAGTCGCCACCTTGTACGGGCACATGTCATGCACGACGGCGGGCTCGGCGAACGCGGCAGGCATGCCGAGCAGTGCGGGTGCCGTCAGCATGAAACCTGCCGCTGCCAGGCAAGATGTGCTGCGTAAGAACGGCCGTAGGTAGGGCATGTGTGTGCAGAGTAGGCGATCAGCGGCCCGATTTCCGGGAGCCGCGCTGTGACTGGTGTTACAGAAGTTGCAAATCCAGGTAACAGACGCCTGCGCCACCGATGCGGCCCAGCCACAGCCGCCCTGCCGTCTCCACCACACCGGTTGCCAGACCGAAGTCCGGATGCGCGGCGCGAAGTTGGGTCACCACGTGGCCGTCGTCGGGGTCGAAGGCGACCACCCACACCGTCGGCGTCGGGTTGGGTAGCCAGCGATACGGCAGCCGCCACAGCAGCGTGCGGACCACCGGCGCGCGCGGGCCCAGCCATTCGTTGAGCCGGTTGCGGTCAGAGACCATGGCGACCCAGATCCGGCCGTCGCGACCCGTGGAGATGTTGTCCGGGTAGCCCGGCAGGTCGGTGGCCAACGGGGTGATCGACCCGGCCGCCTCGCCGGTGAGCCAGTACTTGGAGACCCGGCAGGCGGTGGTCTCGGCGAACACCAATGCCGACTCGTCGGCGGTCAGTGTCACGCCGTTGGCGAAGTGCAGATCCGACGCCAGCACGCTGACCGTCCCGTCGGGATCACGCCGGAACAGCGACCCGGTCGGGCGACCCTCGACCACCGAACCTTTGTAGTACTCATAGCGGAATCGGCTCGTCGATTCGGTGAAAAATATTGTGCCGTCTGATGATTCGACAACGTTGGAGCAGAATGTCAGCGCCCGCCCGGCCACCTCGGCGACCAATGTTTCCATTGCCCCGGTGGCCGGGTCGTACCGCAGCAGGCCGCGGTGGCTGTCGCAGATCAGCAGACGGCCGTCGCGCGCAACCGCCAGGCCCAGCGGCCGCCCGCCGGTGTCGGCGACCACCTGCGCGGAGCTGCCGTCCGGGCGGATCCGGATGATCCGGCCGTCTTCGACACCGGTCCAGATGTTGCCGTCAGCGTCGGCGACCACATCCTCGGGAGCGGTGCCGGGTAGCGCGACGACGTGCAGCGTTGCCGTCAGGTCGGGCTCGGGTAGCGGGCGCGACGGCGGGGGCTGCCAGCGGATCGGGTCGATGCGGGGTTTGGTCAAATCGCCCTCGATTCCTCGGCCAGCACACTGCGCAGGACCGCTTCGATGGCGTCGAACTCGGTTTGACCGCTGATCAGCGGGGGCGCCAGCTGGATGACGGAATCGCCGCGGTCGTCGGTGCGGCAATACAACCCGGCCGCAAAGAGTGCCGAAGACACTCGGCTGAGAAGTGATTTCCGTTCCTCGCCGGTGAAGGTCTGCTTGGTCGCCTGGTCCTTGACCAGTTCAACGCCGTAGAAATACCCTTCGCCGCGAACATCGCCGACGATGGGCAGGTCGTACAACTTCTCCAGCGTGGCGCGGAATGCTGGGGCATTTTGTTTGACGTGGTCGTTGAGGCTTTCGCGCTCGAAGATGTCGAGGTTGGCCAGCGCGACGGCCGCCGACACCGGATGGCCGCCGAAGGTGTAGCCGTGCGGGAACATCGTTTTGCCGTCGTTGAACGGCTCAAACAAGCGGTCGCTGGCGATCATCGCGCCCAGCGGTGAGTACCCCGACGTCAGGCCCTTGGCGCAGGTGATCATGTCGGGCACATAGCCGACGTCCCCGATGTCACTGCAGGCGAACATCGACCCGATCCGGCCGAACGCGCAGATCACCTCGTCGGAAACCAGCAGCACGTCGTATTCGTCACAGATCTCTCGGACCCGTTGGAAATAGCCCGGGGGAGGCGGGATGCTGCCGCCCGCATTCTGCACCGGCTCAAGAAACACCGCGGCCACGGTCTGAGGCCCTTCGAACTCGATGGCCTCGGCGATCCGGTTAGCGGCCCACTGCCCAAAGCCCTTGAGGTCGTTGTGAAATGGTTCGGGCGCGCGGTAGAAGTTTGTGTTGGGCACCCGGAATCCTCCCGGTGTCACCGGCTCGAACGGAGCCTTGTACAAAGGTAATCCGGTGATCGCCAGGGCGCCCTGGGTGGTGCCATGGTAGGCGATCGACCGCGAAATCACTTTGTGCTTTCCGGGTTTACCAGTGAGCTTGAAGTACTGCTTGGCTACCTTCCACGCGGTCTCGACTGCCTCGGTGCCCCCGCTGGTGAAGAACACCCGGTTGAGGTCGCCCGGAGTGTAGCGCGCGAGCCGCTCAGAGAGCTCAATAGCGGTGGGCGTCGCGTATCCCCACAGCGGAAAGAACGCCAGTGTTTCGGCTTGACGGGCCGCGGCCTGAGCGAGTTCGGCGCGGCCGTGACCGACCTGCACCGTGAACAGACCCGACAGCCCGTCGAGGTAGCTTTTGCCTCGGTCGTCGAAAATGGTGACGCCCGCGCCGCGGACGATGATCGGCGGCGTGAAGTCGGGGCCGTGCCGTGCGAAGTGCAGCCAGAGATTGTCGAGCATGGTGCCCGTGAACGTTACGCTCGGGCCGTGGCCCCCGCGGAGCAGGTCAACGAATTCGAGGCGTTGCGGCCGCATCTGATGGCGGTCGCCTACCGCCTCACGGGCACTGTGGCCGACGCCGAGGACATCGTCCAGGAGGCCTGGCTGCGCTGGGACGCGGCCGAGCGTCGCGAGGATGTCGTCGACTTGCGCGCCTGGCTGACCACCGTGGTGAGCCGGCTCGGTCTGGACAAGTTGCGGTCGGCGGCTCACCGCCGGGAGACCTACACCGGCCATTGGCTGCCCGAGCCGGTGGTCACCGGCTTTGACGCCGGCGATCCGCTTTCCGCCGTGGTGTCCCGCGAGGATGCCCGGTTCGCGGCGATGGTCGTGCTGGAACGGCTCAGCCCCGACCAGCGGGTCGCGTTCGTGTTGCACGACGGATTCGCCGTTCCCTTCGCCGAAGTGGCCGAGGTACTGGGCACCAGCGAGTCCGCGGCCCGTCAGTTGGCGTCGCGGGCACGTAAAGCCTTGAGCGGGCCAGGCGCCGAGCCACCGCAGGAACCCGACCCGTCCCACAACGAGGTGGTCGGTCTGCTGATGGCCGCGATGGCCTCCGGCGACCTGGACACCGTGGTGTCGCTGCTGCATCCCGACGTGACCTTCACCGGCGACTCGAACGGCAAGGCGCCCACCGCAGTTCAGATCATCCACGGTCCGGACAAGGTGGTCCGGTTCATGCTCGGACTGGCGAAGCGTTACGGCCCAACGTTTTTCACGGCGAGCCAGCCGGGGCTGGTCAACGGTGAGCTGGGCATGTACACGGACGGCTTTCCGGCTAGTGACGGCTACTGGGCGATGATGCCGCGCATTACGGCCATGACGGTGCGCGACGGAAAGGTCTGCGCGATATGGGATATCGCCAACCCGGACAAGTTCACCGGCTCTCCGCTGCGGTCTGGTCAGGCGCGTCTAGCCAGGGAACCCGGCACGCATCACCGGAATTGAAGCCTTGCTCGGTGATACCCAACGCGGAATTCATCCGGGCGCGCATGTTCTCCACCCCGATCTGATAGGTCAGCTCGATCACGCCGGCAGCGCCGAAACGGGCCAACAGGTCGGCAACCTGTTCGTCGGTGACGGTGTGCGGGTCGGTGGTCATCGCGTCGGCGTAGGTGATGGCGGCGCGTTCGTCGTCGGTGAACGCCGTGGAGGTGGCGTAGTTGTCGATGTCGTGGAGGCGCTGGACGTCCAGGCCGTCGAGGCGCTGCAGCATGGATCCGAAGTCGACACACCATGAGCAGCCGATGGTGCGCGCGGTCCACAACACCGCCAGCTCACGCACGTTGGCTGGGAGCTTGCGCGATGCCGATTGCAGCATGGTCTCGTGGACGGCGTTGGCGACCAGCAGGCGCGGATGATGGGCGGCCACGGCGAACGGTTCGGGAACTTGGCCGAAGCGTCGCGCGGTGTATCGGTACATAGCGCGGATGAGCCAGTTGGCCCGTTTCGGAGGGAGAGGTTCGATGCGGGTTTTCTGTGTCATACCAATCAGACGAGGTAACCCGCCAAGGTGTGACATCGCATTGTGCCGAGCAGACGTAAAGGCGCCTGACACGCCGACGAAATGGGTGCTTTTGCGTCTGCTCGCCAGAACTTAGCGGGTGAACATCAACGCGCGCTTGACCTCTTGGATCGCCCTGGTCACCTCGATGCCGCGTGGGCAGGCCTCGGTGCAGTTGAACGTGGTGCGGCAACGCCACACCCCGTCGACCTCATTGAGGATATCGAGGCGCTCACCGGCGGCCTCGTCGCGGCTGTCGAAGATGAAGCGGTGCGCGTTGACGATAGCCGCCGGGCCGAAGTAGCTGCCCTCGTTCCAGAACACCGGGCAGCTGGTGGTGCAGCACGCGCACAGGATGCACTTGGTGGTGTCGTCGTAGCGGGCGCGATCGGTTTGACTTTGAATCCTTTCCCGCGTCGGCGGGTTACCGCTGGTGATCAAATACGGCTTCACCGCGCGGTAGGCGTCGAAGAACGGCTCCATGTCGACGATCAAGTCCTTCTCTACCGGTAGCCCGCGGATCGGCTCGACGGTGATGGTCCGCTGCTTGCGGGGCTTCCCCTTTTTCCCTGCCGGCAGCAGGTCGCGCATCAGCACCTTGCAGGCCAATCGGTTGACGCCGTTGATCCGCATCGCATCGGAGCCGCACACGCCGTGCGCGCAGGAGCGCCGGAAGGTCAGCGTGCCGTCAAGGTAGCTCTTGATGTAGATCAGCAGATTGAGCACCCGGTCGGTGGGAAAGCACGGCACCCGAAAGCTCTGCCAGCCGCCGGAATCGGCATACTGGTCCGGGTTTTCCGGATTGAAGCGCGCGATCTTCAAAGTCACCAGCACCGAGCCCTCGGGGATCGGCGGCAGCGGCGGGTCTCCGGGTTCCGCTGTGTCGACAACGTCCTGTGCGGTCATCAGTACTTCCGTTCCTTCGGCTCGTAACGCGTCTGCACCACGGGTTTGAAATCCAGCCGGATGTCGCTGAGCAGATCGCGGCCCTGCTTGTAGGCCATGGTGTGGCGCATGTAGTTGACGTCGTCGCGGTTGGGATAGTCCTCCCGGGCATGCCCGCCGCGGGATTCCTTACGGTTCAAGGCGCCGACGACGGTGACTTCGGCCAGCTCCAGCAGGAAACCCAACTCGATGGCCTCCAGCAAGTCGCTGTTGAAGCGCTTTCCCTTGTCGTGAACGGATATTCGGGAATACCGGTCCTTCAGCGCGTGAATATCGGTGAGCGCCTGCTTCAGCGTCTCCTCGGTGCGGAACACTGCGGCGTTGTTGTCCATCGTCTGCTGCAGCGCACCGCGAATGTCGGCGGCGCGCTCGTTGCCTTGCTCGGACACGATGTCGGCGACCCAGCCGACTACCATCGTCGCCGGGTTGGGCGGCATCTCGACAAAGTCGTGGCCGGCAGCGTAGTTGGCCGCGGCGATTCCGGCTCGGCGACCAAAGACGTTGATGTCCAACAGCGAATTGGTGCCCAGCCGGTTGGCGCCGTGCACCGACACGCACGCGCATTCGCCTGCCGCGTACAGACCCGGCACGATCGTAGTGTTGTCTCGCAGCACCTGACCGTTGATCGTTGTCGGGATGCCGCCCATCACGTAGTGACACGTCGGGTAGACCGGAACCAGGTCCTTGACCGGGTCCACCCCGAGGTAGGTGCGGGCGAACTCGGTGATGTCGGGCAGCTTGGCGGCCAGCACATCCGCACCGAGATGACGGACGTCGATGTAGACGTAGTCCTTGTGCGGACCGGCGCCGCGGCCCTCCAGCACTTCGCGCACCATCGAGCGGGCGACGATGTCGCGGGGCGCCAAGTCGACGATGGTCGGCGCGTAGCGCTCCATGAAGCGCTCGCCTTCGCCGTTGAGCAGCCGACCGCCCTCGCCGCGCACGGCTTCAGAGATCAAGATGCCCAGACCGGCCAGGCCCGTTGGGTGGAATTGGTGGAACTCCATGTCCTCCAACGGAAGTCCCTTGCGGAAGACGATGCCGATACCGTCGCCGGTCAAGGTGTGCGCGTTGGACGTCGTCTTGTACATCCGGCCCGAGCCGCCGGTGGCGATCACGACGGCCTTGGCGTGGAAGACGTGGATCTCGCCGGTGGCCAGTTCGTAGGCGATCACCCCGGTGGCGACGGGCCCGCCGGGGGTCTGGGTGAGCGCGAGGTCGAGTGCGTAGAACTCGTTGAAGAACTCGACGTCGTGTTTGACGCAGTTCTGATACAGCGTCTGCAAAATCATGTGGCCGGTGCGATCAGCGGCGTAACAGGATCGGCGCACCGGGGCCTTGCCGTGGTCGCGGGTATGCCCGCCGAAGCGGCGCTGGTCGATACGACCCTCCGGGGTCCGGTTGAACGGCATCCCCATCTTCTCCAGGTCGAGCACTGCGTCGATGGCTTCTTTGCACATGACCTCTACCGCGTCCTGGTCGGCGAGATAGTCGCCGCCCTTGACGGTGTCGAAGGTGTGCCATTCCCAGTTGTCGTCTTCGACGTTGGCCAGCGCCGCGCACATGCCGCCCTGGGCGGCACCGGTGTGGCTGCGGGTCGGGTACAGCTTGGTCAGCACCGCAGTACGGACGCGCGGACCTGCCTCCACGGCTGCCCGCATCCCGGCACCACCGGCGCCGACGATCACTACGTCGTATCGGTGTTCGCTAATCACCTGTTGCCCAATCTCTGATAACCCGAGCTCTCACTTAGCCGAGATGTTCGGGTCGAATGTCAGCAGCACATAGGTTCCCAGCACCAGCGTGAAGGCCATCGACAATGCCAGCAGGGTGTTCAGCCAAAAGCGGGTGGAATCCTTGCGGCTGTAGTCGTCGATGATGGTGCGCAGTCCGTTGCCACCGTGCAACTGCGCCAGCCAGAGCAGCAGCAGGTCCCAGGTCTGCCAGAACGGCGAGTGCCACCGCTGCGCAACGTAATTGAAGTCGATGCGGTAGACGCCGTCGTCGGCCATCAGCATCACGAACAAGTGCCCGAGTGCCAAGAACACCAGCACGACGCCGGAAAACCGCATGAACAGCCAGGCGTATTTCTCGAAGTTGGGTACGCCGGCCCGTCGGCGCGGGGCTCGTGGGTTGTCCAGGCCGGCCGGCCGGTCGTGGCTGCGCTGGCGGACCGGTGCGACCTGACTGTCTCTTAATTGCGGCCGCGGCTGCAGGGAGGGGGAGCTCATCGGACGTGCCCCATCATGTGGATGCCGACGACCACGGCCGCCGGGACCATCACCAGCAGCCATACGACGGCGATGGTCCACAACATCAGCCGCTGATGGCGGACCCCTTGCGCCCAGAAGTCGATCAGGATGACGCGGATGCCGTTGAGCCCGTGGTAGAGCACCGCGGCTACCAGCCCCAGCTCCATCAAGCCCACGATCGGTGCCTTGTAGGTCGAGATGACTTCGTCGTAGCTTTGCGGGCTTATCCGGACCAGCGCGGTGTCCAGCACGTGGATGAACAGGAAGAAGAAGATGGTCGCCCCGGTGATGCGGTGCAGCACCCACGACCACATGCCCGGATCACCTCGATAGAGAGTGCGCCGCAAGCGCCGTCTGCGCGACGACCCATCCCGCGGCGTCGGGTTGGCCGGATTCGCGGATGTCGTCGTCGTCATCAGCGCCTCCCGTATCGATTCGGGCCGGGGAACGGCCCGGGGCCAGCCGGGCAATCCAATTTATCCCCATTTGTACTCATCGATGACCCGCTTTTGCGGCTTGCGCCACTGATCAGCGCGGGGAATCTAAAGTGGCATTGTGAATTAGCCAACAGCGAACGGGGTATCGGTTGCATTCCACACCTGCGTGGTATCGCGAACGTGGCTGACGCGATTGACTGGAAACTGCTGCGGGACAAGGCGATCCAAGCAGCAGAAGGGGCGTATGCGCCATACTCGAAGTTCCCGGTGGGCGCAGCCGCGTTGGTCGACGATCGCCGGATAATCACGGGCTGCAATGTGGAGAATGTCTCATATGGCCTAGGTCTCTGCGCCGAGTGCGCGGTGGTGTGCGCATTGCATTCGAGCGGTGGCGGCAGGCTGATCGCACTGGTGTGTGTCAACGGCAGTGGCGCGTTGCTGATGCCGTGCGGCCGGTGCCGTCAGGTGTTGCTGGAGCACGGCGGGCCGGGCCTGCTCGTCGACCACCCCGACGCGCCGCGGCGGCTCGGCGACTTGCTGCCCGATGCGTTCGGTCCGGAGGATCTGTCCACTTACCAGCGGGGCCGCGCGTGAGTTTCGACGCGCCGACGGTGATCAGGACCAAACGCGACGGCGGTCGGCTGTCGGACGCCGCGATCGACTGGGTGATCGACGCCTACACCAACGGGCGGATCGCCGACGAACAGATGTCGGCGCTGCTGATGGCGGTGTTCCTGCGCGGCATGGACTACGGCGAGACCGCGCGCTGGACGTCGGCCATGGTCGCCTCCGGTGAGCGGATGGATTTCACCGATCTGCGACGCGGCGGCAAGCCGCTGCGGACCGTCGACAAACATTCCACCGGCGGGGTGGGCGACAAGATCACGCTGCCGTTGGTGTCGGTGGTCGCCGCGTGCGGAGGTGCGGTGCCACAGGCGTCCGGGCGCGGACTCGGCCACACCGGTGGCACCCTGGACAAGCTGGAATCGATCGCCGGTTTCACCGGGGTCGTGACCAACGATCAAGTGCGTCAACAGCTTTGCGAGATCGGCGCGGCCATTTTCGCGGCCGGGCAGCTGGCGCCGGCCGATGCGAAGCTGTACGCGCTGCGCGATATCACCGCCACCGTCGAATCGCTGCCGCTGATCGCGAGTTCGGTGATGAGCAAGAAGATCGCCGAGGGTGCCGGCGCGCTGGTGCTCGACGTCAAGGTCGGCTCAGGCGCATTGCTGCGGTCGGAATCGCTGTGCCGTGAGCTGACCGAAACCATGATCGCCCTCGGCGCCGAGCATGGGCTGCCGACGTGTGCGCTGTTGACCGACATGAATCGGCCACTGGGCGCAGCCGTCGGCAACGCGCTCGAAGTCGCCGAAGCGCTGGAGGTGTTGGCCGGGGGTGGGCCGCCCGACGTCGTGGAACTGACCGTGCGGCTGGCCCGCGAGATGCTCGAGATCGCCGGGATCGACACGCGAGACCCGGAGCAGACACTGCGTGACGGGACCGCGATGGATCGGTTCCGCGCACTGATCGCCGCGCAGGGTGGGGACTTGTCCGTACCGTTGCCGGTTGGTAAGTATTCCGAAACCGTGACCGCCGCCCGGAGCGGCACAATGGGCGATATCGACGCGATGGCAGTGGGGCTGGCGGTGTGGCGGCTCGGAGCGGGCAGGTCCCGTCCGGGCGAACTGGTCCAGCCCGGCGCCGGGATTCGGATTCACCGGCGCCCCGGGAGCCCGGTGGCGGCCGGCGAGCCGCTGTTCACGCTCTACACCGATACCCCGGAACGCTTCGAGCGCGCGATGGCCGAGCTGGATGCAGGCTTCAAAGTCACCGACACCCCACCTGTGCGGCGACCACTGATCATCGATCGGATCACCCCATGACGACGCCATTGAGCCCGGAGACGATCAAGCGTGCGCCGAAGGCGTTGCTGCATGATCATCTCGACGGCGGCCTGCGCCCGGCGACCGTGATCGACATCGCGAGCCAGACCGGTTATGACGGCCTGCCGGCCACCGAGGCCGATGACCTTGCCCGGTGGTTTCGCACCGCATCGCACAGTGGATCGCTGGAGCGCTACCTCGAACCGTTCTCGCACACCGTCGCGGTGATGCAGACCCCCGAGGCGCTGCACCGGGTGGCCTACGAATGCGTGGAAGACCTGTCCGCTGACTCGGTGGCCTATGCCGAGGTGCGCTTCGCCCCCGAACTGCACATCAACCGGGGGTTGTCGTTCGATGCCGTCACCGACGCGGTGCTTGCGGGTTTCGCCGACGGGGAGAAGGCGGCCGCGGCAGCAGGGCGTCCTATCGTCGTGCGCTGTCTGGTCACCGCGATGCGGCACGCCGCGCTGTCCCGCGAGATCGCCGAGCTGGCGATCCGGTTCAGGGACAAAGGCGTGGTCGGGTTCGACATCGCCGGCGCAGAGGCCGGTTACCCGCCGACCCGTCACCTGGACGCTTTCGAGTACATGCAAAACAACAACGCCCGCTTCACGATTCACGCGGGCGAGGCGTTCGGGCTGCCGTCTATTCACGAGGCGATCGCATTCTGCGGTGCCGATCGGCTGGGCCACGGCGTGCGTATCGTCGACGACATCGATGTCGCCGAGGATGGCACCGTGCGGCTCGGTCGACTGGCATCGATCCTGCGGGACAAGCGGATTCCCCTCGAGCTGTGTCCAAGCTCCAATGTGCAGACCGGGGCGGTCGACAGCATCGCTGAGCACCCGTTCGACCTGCTTGCGCGGGCGCGATTCCGGGTCACTGTCAACACCGACAACCGGCTGATGAGCGATACGACGATGAGCCAAGAGATGCTGGTTCTCGCTGATGCCTTCGGCTACGGCTGGAGTGACCTTCAGCGGTTCACCATCAACGCGATGAAGTCGGCGTTCATCCCGTTCGACGAGCGGCTGGCGATCATCGACGACGTGATCAAACCGCGCTATGCCGTGCTGGTGGGCTAGCTGCGGCCGTTACATGACGACGTGGCCGGCGTCGACCGGAATTGTCACGCCCGTGACGTAGCGCGCCCTCGGGCTGACGAGCCACAGCACGGCTTCTGTGACGTCTTGCGATTCGACCAACGGTGCGTCGGGCAGCAGCATCTGCGAGACGGCGGGGTTCGGATTCTCCAGCATCCGGTTGATCACGAAGTCGTTGAGGATCATCGGCGTCGCAACCCCGCTGGGATGCACCGAGTTGACGCGGATCTTGTGCGGCGCGTACGCGTTTGCCGCCGAACGCATCAACCCCACCACGCCGTGCTTGGACGCGGCGTAGGCGAACATCGCGGCGCTGCCGTCACCGCCCCGGCCAACCAAGCCTTGCGACGAGCTGATCAGTACGACTGACCCGCCCCGGCCCTTGCGGATGATCGACGGCACCGTCGCCAACAAGGTGTGCCACACGCCTTTGAGGTTGGTGTCGACGATCGTGGTGAAGAGGGGCTCGGCGCGCGTCTGCGTATCGCCGATCGCCACGACTCCGGCGTTCGCGATGGCGATGTCGACGTCGCCGAGAGCGTCGATGCCGGCCTGCACTCCGGCCTCCAACGCTTCGAGGTCGCGGACATCGGCGATAACGGGGACCACCTTCCGACCTGTGGCTTGTACCAGATCCACCGTCGTGTCGAGATCGGACTTGGTCGCCAACGGGTAGGGGATCAGGTCGATATCGGCGCAGATGTCGACCGCGATGATGTCGGCGCCCTGCTCGGCCAGGGCGACGGCGTGGCTGCGTCCCTGTCCGCGCGCCGCGCCGGTGATGACGGCGACGGTGTTGTCTAGTTCACCCATGCGGGAAACGTACCCTCCGATTCGGGCCAAAACGATGGAGACTCGGGGCAGTTCTGCCAGGATTTCGGGGTGACTCGACATGAGCGCCGCCAGTGACGAAGATCCCAGCGACGCTGGGATTGAGGAGCGGGCGACATGAGCGATAGTGCGCGGGAAATTACCAACCTGATTTACAGCTATGCCGAACTCCTTGATGCCGGCGACTTGGACGGGGTGGCCGGGCTGTTCGCTCACGGGCGCATCTGCGGCGTCGAAAACGGGCCGCCGGAGACGGTTTTCAACGGAACCACCGGGGTGCGGAAGATGTATGAGATGGCCACCAGGATCTACGAGGATGGCACCCCGAAGACCAAACACAACACCAGCAATGTGCAGCTCGAGATCGACGACGCCGAGGGCACCGCGCGCAGCAGATCCTATTACTGCGTCACACAGGCCACGCCGGACTTGCCGCTGCAGGTGATCGTGACCGGACATTACAAGGACACTTTTCACCGGCTGGACGGTGTGTGGTGGTTCGACAGCCGGATCATGTTCGTCGACCAGGTTGGCGATGTCAGCCACCACTTGAAGTTCTGATCGCGTGGAAAATGCGCACGCCTTCGATCTGGCTACCGTGCTGGCCGATGCACAGCGCAAGGAGGCACTGACCGACTGGGGGCCAGGGGAATTCGAGTATCCGCTGGATGTGCTGTTGGCCGACTACGCGAGCGCCGACCTCAATGCCGTCGGGGTGCACATCCTGCGCTCGGGCATCGTGCACAGCCTGCGTATGCGACTGCGTGCCCAGGAGTGGATTCGCCGCAACCCAGAGATCCTCGACGAGCGCGTCGCTGCCCCGGTGGTCGTTGTCGGCATGATGCGCAGCGGCACCACACTGTTGCAGCGACTGCTGGCTGCCGACCCTCGCTTTCACTGCGCCTACGGCTGGGAAGTGGTCGAGGTCGCGCCCAAGCTCGACCAGCCCTTCACCGGTGTCGATCCACGCATCGCCGTCAGCGAAACGCGCGAAGCCAAGTCCCGCGAATTGGCGCCCGACCTGTTCGCGATCCATCCGATGTATGCGCGCGAAGCCGAAGAGGAGATCGTCTTTCTGGCCGACGCGTTCTTGTCTCATGTCCCGGAATCCGGCGCTCACCTTCCGAATTACCGGTCCTGGCTCGATGCGCAGGATTTCACTCCCGCATACACGTATGTGCACCGCGTGTTGCAGTTCTTGCAGTGGCAGAAGCGGCAGCGCGGCGCGGTGGCAGACCGCTGGGTGCTCAAGTCGCCGGCGCACCTGGGCTACCTCGGCGAACTGCGGGCCCAATTCAGCGACCTGCACGTCGTGCACATGCACCGTGACCCTCGCACCACGATCGCCTCGGGCGCCAGCCTCAACGCGACCCTGCACGCGATGCATGCCGACACCGTCGACGTGCATCGGGTGGGCGCGCAGTGGTTGCAGCGGATGGGCTGGACCAATGACCGCGCAATGGCGGTCCGCGACTCCTGGGCCGACTCGGGTGCTGAACGCGTCACCGACATCGCCTTCGACGACGCGGTAGCGGATCCGATCGGCCAAGTCGCCCGGGTGTACGACGACATCGGCCTGCCACTTACCGTCGAGGCGGAAGATGCGATGCGACGATGGCTGAAAGAACGGCCCCGCGAGGCGACACGCCCGCCCTACGGCCTGGAAGGCTACGGCTTGCGTCCTGAGCAGGTCGATGAGCGATTCGCGCTCTACAACAAGCGTTTTGAACAATATGTCGGGAAGTGAGGAGAGCTCATGGTAGGCGACCCGGTCGCGACGATATCTCAGCACGAGCAGGAAGTGGCGGCGCTCGAGCTGATCGAGCACGCAGTAGTCAAAGCGGCGTACCAGAATGTCGCGGAGACGTGGCTGGGCCGGGCGAAGGCGTCACAGGCGATGCGCGAGCGCTTCGACGACGCGTTCGCCGAGGTGATGTTCTCGGCGGCGATATGGTCGTCGAATCAGGACACGTTGCGTCCCAAGGTCAGTTGCATCACCCGGCTCGCCCACCCCGTCGACGGACGCCGTATCCCCGGATCGCGTTGGGGTATCGACAATCCCGACAGCGTGTACCGGGTGATCCCGATATCGGGTGAGGAACGCTACGAGATTCACGGCCGGGTCGGCGAGAACCGCATGACGGAGAACTACTTCACGTTGTGGGACGCGCATATGGGCACCGTCGATGTGCTCAACGGCCGCACCATGCAGGTGGATTCCGACGGCAGCTTCACCATCACCGTCGACGCCGACCCCGCCGACGGACGGCCCAACCACGTGCGGACCACGCCCGAGGCGCACGAGTTCTACATCCGCGATGTGCTGCTGGACTGGAGCCGTGACGACCCCAATTACTTTGAGGTGCAACGACTCGGCGGTCCGCCGGCGGCACCGGCGCGCACGCGCGACGAGCAAGCCGACGCGACGGCGGCGATGATGGCGTATTTCGCCGACTTCACCGGCAAGCTCAGCCACGGCGTGTACAAGATGCCGCCCAATCACTTCAACCTGGCATGGTCGGCCGACAAGGTCGGTGCGATGCGCAATCAGGTCTACGTCATGGGCCGCTTCGACCTCGCCCCGGACGAGGCGTTCGTGGTCGACGTCAGCGACGGCGGCGCCGAATACTTCACCGTGCCGCTGAGCAACATCTGGGGCACCACGCTGGACATCGTCGACCGCACCGGCAGCCTCAACAAGGCGCAGTCGGTTGCCAACGAGGACGGCAGCTACACGTACGTGATCTCGCCGACAGATCCCGGGGTGGCCAACTGGATCGACTCCGACGGGCTGCGCGAAGGCATCCTGACGCTGCGGATGGCCGAGTTCGGCGATGCCGGTCCACGCGAGGACCTCGGCGCCCGCGGCAGGGTCGTCGCGCTGGACCGCCTCGATACCGAAGTGCCGACGTTGCCTCGGGTGAATCCCGAGCAGCGTAAGGCCGAGCTCGCGGACAGGCGTTCGGCCTATCTGCGTCGCCTCCCGGAAGGGACGGCCTGACATGGCGCGCTGGCTCATCACCGGATGCTCGACCGGCTTCGGGCGCGAGATCGCTCGCGCGGCTTTGGAAGCCGGCCACACCGCGGTGGTCACCGCGCGACGGACGGAGGCGGTGCAGGACTTCGTCGATGAATTCGGTGACCGCGCCCTGGCTGTCGCGCTCGATGTCACCGACACCGACCAGATCGCGGACGCGGTGTCGGCCGCTGAGCAAGCGTTCGGCGGAATCGACGTCCTGGTCAACAACGCCGGCCATGGCTACTTGTCTGCGGTGGAGGAGGGCGAGGACGCTGAGGTGCGGAAGCTCTTCGAGGTGAACTACTTCGGCGCGGTGAACATGATCAAGGCGGTGCTCCCGGCCATGCGGGCTCGCCGCTCCGGCCATATCGTCAACATTTCATCGATGACGGGTCTGGTGGCCAACCCGCCCAACGCGTATTACTCGTCGACCAAGTTCGCGCTAGAGGCGGTGACCGAGGCGTTGGCCACCGAGGTGCGGTCGCTGGGCATCAAAGTGACCGCCATCGAGCCGGGCGCTTTTCGCACCGATTGGGCAACGCGGTCGATGAAGGAGTCGGCCACTCCGATCGCCGACTACGCCGATGTGGCGGCGCGCAAGGACCTGATCAAGCAGTTCGCCGATCATTTGCCCGGCGACCCGCGGAAGGTCGCCGAGGCGGTGCTGATGGTGACCAACCTCGACGATCCGCCGCTGCGGCTGCTGCTGGGCCGTGACGTACTCAAGGCGATGCGCGACAAGATCGCCGCGATGTCGGCGTCGATCGAAGAGTGGAAGGCCGTCACAAAGGACGTGAACTTCCCGGATTCGTGATTGCGGCGCTATTCGCGCCTTAGCCGCGACTCTCGGCAGGATGTCGTCGCCGGCGTGCGGCGCTATTCGCGCCTTAGCCGCGACTCTCGGTTGGACGTCGTCGCCGGCGTGCGGCGCTATTCGCGCCTTAGCCGCGACTCCACGAACCCCTCGAGTTCCTCCCACGCCCGGACCGCATCGGCGTACGGGGGCGCGGGCCTGCTCACCGAGTCGGAGTCGAGGACGTAGGCCGTCAGCTTGCCCAATGGGCGCTGCAGCGAGAGCGCCTGGTCGGCGGTGTTGTCCTCGGCGTAGTCCCCGACATCACGAAGCAGCTCGACAGCCAGATCGAGCTGGTCACGGTCCACCGCATCCGGCCCGTTGGCAAGATCGTCGGCCAGCCCGGTCAGAACGTAGACGTTGTCGTCGGTGACGTCGACCCGCAGCGAGCCACCGGTTGCCGCGGTGCGGATGTCGTCGTAGGTGCTGAGGTCGGACAGATCGTGGTCGTGCTCGTCGGCAAGGTATCTGGCCAGCGCCCGCTCCGAGCTGAACACGCTGATTCGGCCGTTGCGCCCCAAGAAGATTGGGCGATCGTCGAAGTAGCAGCGCAGCGTGTAGAACGTGCCCGCGCCGGTCACCATTCGGATCGGGTCGATGCCGACTTTCAACCAGAAGTCCTCGTCGCCGCCCAACACCACATCGTCGCCTGCGCCCCGGTTCTTCCTGACCTCCTCGTCGACGGCTTCAGCCGCGGCCTCGGATTGTTCGTCATCTGCGGCTTCCGGCTCGTCGGTGGTCTCGGGATCTTCCTTTTCGAACGGTTCGGCCAGTTCGGCCGCGGCGGCGTCCGATGCGGCGGTGTCCACGTCGGGAATGCTGACGATCTCGTCGACCGCGCCCAGCACGTCGTCCCAGCTACGCGCGACGACCGCGGCGATGGCATTCCATCGCTTGAGGCCGGCTTTGCCGGTGAAATGGTCGATTCCGCCGCTCAGCGTGCCCAGCGTCGGGTTGCCGTTGAAGAACTTCATCACCGCCGGCAGCTCACACACCGACCCGATTGACGAGACGATCGCCAACGCGTTGGCCAGCAAAGCCACCGACTCTTCGGTCGGCTTGTCCGACACCACCTCTTCGACCGCGACCAGGTCGAAGTGCTTGTCGACGGCCGGCTCCAACTTGTGGGCGTTGGCCTCCGTCAGCTCCTTCCACGCCGGGTGGTCGACGAGGTCGTTGTCTTTGCTGGTGCGCACGAATGCGACCAAATCAGCGGGTGTCTCGAAGGTGTAGAGGTCTTCGTCTTTACCCAGAAACGCCTCCCACTCGTCGCCGGCGTCGCGCCAGCGCGGCGCCCACACGGTGAAGCGGTCGCCGTCAGTCAGGCTCAGGCGGATCGGCACGAGGTCAGCAGCCATGCGGCACACAATAGCGACGGGCGACGCGGCGGCCGGATCAGGGGAGTGCCAAGTTGGGGCTAGGGGCTCTGGAACGGGCCGACGTGCAAGGGGGAGTACTTCGGATTAGAGCAAGCGATGCCGGCGGGATCGATAACCAGCGAAGCGGTCTGATCCGGCGGGGAGACACGTAGTCCGGTGGGGGGAGTCCCGTCGCAGTCCGGGGGGAAGTTCGCGGCGTCCACGATCCCGAGTGTCGCCGACGCCGTCTGGCCGGGCGACAATGTGATGGTCGGAGTGGAACCGGTGTCCTGGCTGGCGGCATGGCCGATCTGGTGGTTGTCGTCACCAGCGACGAACGACACGCCGGCATAGCCCTGAATGGTGCACGTCGAGTTGCTGGTGTTGCGCAGCTTGAGGGGGTAGTTGGTGGTGGTGCCCCCGGTTCCCGCGGGTTCGCCCAGGCTGGCCTCCAGCTGGGCGGTGGTGCAGCGGGAAATGGCCGGGCCGGAGGTGCCGGTCGTCGCGGTGTTCGAGGAGCCGCAGCCGGCTAGGGCTAGGGCAGCCATGGCGGCGGTCACATACCTCGGGAGACGCTTCATTACGTCCTCTCCTGCGGTGCTTGAGGTTCGAAGTTCGCGCAATGCGCACCAGCGGCAGTTTGCCCACCATACGGCAGTTCGCGGGGCCGGAACTGCCGTACGGTGACGGGGCTCGATCGTCGCCGCGACCCGCGGGCTAGGCACCCCAGATGTCGGTGATCGCGGCCGCTCGAGTTGCGAAGCCGAGCTTGGGCAGCCCGTACATCTCCTCGATGGTGGATAGCACGTTGTAGTGGCTGATCGGCTCGTTGTAGGTGCCCGGCCTGACGCTCGCTCCGTAGAACACCGTCGGAATCTGATTGCGGGCGGTGTTGTCGTCTTCGTCCCAGGTCAGGATCAGCAGGCTGTTGTTGGCCCTCGCCCATGCGGCGTACTGCGACAAGTTCTGATACAGCCACGCGTCACCTTGAGCGATCGAGCCGTCGTGCATGTCATCGTCGAGGTTGGGGATCACCAACGAAACGGTCGGCAGGCTGGCGTAGTTCTGAGGATTTCCTGGGGCGGGAAACGCCGAAAACGGCAGAGAGTGTGAGCTCGGGATATTGGTGAAGCTGGCCCACGGCACGTGCTTGCGCGCGTATTTTCCTGCACTGCACGCCGTCGAGCCGACGGCCGGCAGGCTCTCTGCGAAGCCCACGAACGAGTAACCGGCCGCCAGCAATTCGGATCCGAGGTTGGGCGTGTCGCCCCCGTTGACCGGACAGCTGTTCTCCGTCACCCCGAGCGTGCTGCCGGCGAACAATGCGTAGTAGTTCGGTTCGCTGGGGTGCATCTCGGCGAAGGACTGCGCCATCATGGCGCCGTTGGCGGCCAGCTGGTTGATGTAGGGCGCCGACTTGTTTCCGATGATGTTGGTCTGTGAGCGGTTCTCCTCCACCACGATGACGACGTGCGCGGGGGTGGGGACAGCGGCCGCTGTGAAGTCAACCGGTGAGTGGGCCGGGGTTTGATCAGGCGTCGGCCACGACATCAACGCGGTAGCGACAGTCAATACGCCGAAGAGACTGACCGCCCGATTTCGCGTGCCATTCCGCCATGGCCGGCGTCGCATGGCGCGAGTATATGGCCGGTTCCGCGCGCTGGTCGGCACGCGCCTGCCCGTGTCGGCGGCCGGTCCCAGCGGGAAATAATTGTGAGTTTGCCGCACCGCGCTACGAGCAGGCCCTACGATTCAGCCACGCCGCTGGTTCGGGGGGTCACCCGCGGAGCATGGAGGTCGCGATGACGCAGGTGCGGGTGCGTTCGCTGGGTGCCGTGTTCCTGGCGGTCGTGTGCGCCGCCGTGCTGGGCATGACATCGATATTCATGTCGGCATTCACGTTCGGGGTGCGCGCGCTGATGGCTGAGGTCGCGTTGCTTGCCGACGACGGTTGGATCATGGGCGGCACCGATGACCCCACACCCGACCCGGCCTACCTCGACAGTGTCGAAGGGCTTTACCTCAGCCACTTCTCCGCTTACAGCTTCGATGGTCTGACCACGCCGGAGCAGTTCTGTCCGATCGTCTGCTCGGCCAGTGAGCCGGACCTTGGTTTCGGCGACTCGGTGAACGCCGGCGTCGGGGACCTGCAGGGCGTCGTCGTCCCGGCTCTGCAGGGCGGAAACGACGTCGCGGTGCTCGGCTACTCGCAGAGCGCGACCGATCGCCAGCCAGTTGATGAATGAGCTCATCAACGACCACCAGGCAAACCTGGACAACCTCAGCGTCACGCTCCTTGGCGACCCCAATAGTCCGATCGGCGGCATTCTGGACCGCTTCCAATTCCCCGACGGCGTCGGCGCTTTCAGCTTGACCCCCGAGGGTCAACACATTCCGTTCCTCGATATCCCGATGAGCCTGGCAACGACCCCGACTGCCGGGATCGCGACCGACATCTACACCGGCGAATACGACGGCTGGGCCGACTTTCCCGAGGATCCCAGCAACATCTTCGCCGACATCAACGCCCTGATCGGCATCGAGACGGTTCACCCCTACTACCCGGACCCCACTCCGGGCGTGAACTTGGACACCACCAACATCGTCAACCTCGGGTCGATCGGTGACGCCAACTTCTACGCGATCCCCGCGCCGCTACCGACCTTGGCGTTCATGTACGACGGCGGGCCCGCCGGCCAGTTCTTCTACGACTCCTTCAGCCCGTATGCGACCTTGGTGGACGACTGGGCTTACGGGAACCCGGGCGATCCGGGCGCCGGCATGCCGGTCGACGGGGTCGACCCGATCGGGGTGGCCGGCCCCTGGCAGGTTGACGCGACGGGCCAGCTGGTGGCTTCCGGCGTCGACGGCTTCATCCCCAAGATGGACCCGCTGCAGATGCTGGCCGGCGTGGAATACGCCACGGTGCAGACTTTCGTCGGCCCGATCAACGACCTGCTGCAGGATGCCGGTCAGTCGCCACTGCCGCAATCGTTCGTCGACTCGCTGCTGTCGGGTTACGACGTCACCAACCAACTCGACGCGTCGCTGCTCACCGGGTGGACCGACCTGACCGCGAGCATCCCGTCATTGAGTCCGGACGCCATCCTCGGACGGGGCGCCGCTGATCTCCGGGCAGCCGCTGGTCGACCTCGTCGGGTATGGGTTCGACATCTTCAACTTCTTCGGCGCCTGAGCCGCGGAGACTGGCAGAGTCACACCAGCCACGCCTGAACGCGCCAACCGGGTGTGCACCACTTCTCGAAAACGATGGCGCAGGTGATATCGCCTTCGGACGAGAAGCTCGCCAACCAGTCCGATAATTTTGCCGCAGCACCCTGTGGTTGAGCGATTGTGGTATCACAAGCGCTATCAAGTTGGAGAAGGCACTATTCCCTCGCCGAGGGACTGCCGGGACTGGTGGGATTGTCACGTGGACGTGCATGTAGTTGACCACCCGCTGGCCGCGGTCCGCTTGACCACATTGCGCGACGAGCGCACCGACAATGCGACGTTTCGCGCCGCATTGGCCGAGCTGACCCTGCTGCTGGTCTACGAGGCAACTCGCGATGCGCCGCGCCAGAACGTCGTCGTGCGCACGCCATTGGCCGAAACGGCCGGCACGCGGCTGGCCAAACCTCCCCTGCTGGTCACGATATTGCGCGCCGGTCTGGGCATGGTCGATAAGGCGCATACTCTGCTACCAGAGGCGGCGGTGGGGTTCGTCGGTCTCGCCCGCGACGAGGAAACTGCCCTGCCCACAGCGTATTTGGAGTCGCTGCCCGACGATCTGCGCGGCCAGTCGGTGATAGTCCTCGACCCGATGCTGGCCACCGGCGGTTCGATGACGCACACCATCGACCTGCTACACCGCCGCGGCGCCGACGACATCACCGTGCTGTGTGTGGTGGCTGCCCCCGAAGGCGTTGCGGCGCTGGAGAAAGCAGCGCCGCAGGCGCGCCTGTTCACCGCGGCCATCGATGAGGGCCTCAACGAGGCCGCCTACATCGTCCCGGGCCTCGGCGACGCCGGCGATCGTCAGTTCGGCCCGCGCTGACTTACCAGCGACGGACCGCGGACGCGAGTTCGTCACACAGCGCCGCCGCCCGCTGCCGGACACCGCTCAGATCCTGCGCCACCGCGGACTGGACTTCGATGTAGAACTTGACCTTCGGTTCGGTGCCCGACGGCCGGGCCACGACTCGGGCCGATGTGTCGGCGTCGCCACCAGTGAAAATGAGCGCGTTCGTACGGTTTACTCCGCTGCTCTGTAGCAGATCGGTTGTGGCCGAGACAAATCCGGCGAGGCGCGTAGGTGGCGACTCCCGCAGTCGGCGCATCAACGCCGCCGCCTCGTCGGCGTCGGACACGGGCTGTGACACGGCAGCGCCGACATGCACCCCGAACCGGCGGGCGAGGTCGTCGAGTGCGTCGAGCATCGAGCGGTGTGAGCGTTTCAGCGTCGCAACCAGATCGCAGGCCAGCACTGCGGCGCTGATGCCGTCCTTGTCCCGGACCGCGGCCGGGTCGACGCAGTGCCCGATGGCTTCCTCGTAGGCGTAAATCAGTGTGCTGTCAGGCAGGTCGGCGTCGGCGCGGGCCAGCCATTTGAAACCGGTCAGGGTCTCGACGTGGCGCGCACCCCAATGCGCGGCGATTGCCGAAAGCATCCGGGACGACACCACCGTGCTGGCCACCACGCTGGTTGCACGTTTGCCCGGTTCGGTGCGAGACAGAAGGAAATCGCCTAGTAGCCAACCGGTTTCATCACCCGAAAGCATTCGCCAGCCGGTCGGTGTGGGTATCCCGACGGCACACCGATCGGCGTCAGGATCAAGCGCGATGGCAATCTCGGCGTCCGATTCGACAGCCAGCTCCAACAGTGCGTCGGTGGCGCCTGGCTCTTCGGGGTTGGGGAACCTGACGGTCGGGAAGTCGGGATCGGGACTGAATTGGCTGGTGACGGTGTGCACGTCGTCGAAGCCGGCACGCCGTAGCGTTTTCAGTGCCACGGCGCCGCCCACTCCGTGCAGGGGAGTCAGCGCCACTCGAACCGGACCCGACGACCGCCGCACCCGGGCGGCGCGCTCGATATATAGCTCGACCAGCCCGGAGCCGGCGGGTTCGACTGGTTTCCTGGCGATCTCGTCGGCGAACGGCGCGCCGGCGATAGCGGTTTCGATTTCATGGTCGGTGGGGGAGACGATCTGAATTCCCCCGGCCAGATATACCTTGTAGCCGTTGTCGGTCGGTGGATTGTGGGAGGCGGTGATCTGGATGCCTGCCGCCGCGCCGGTGTACCGAACAGCAAACGCCAGCACGGGTGTGGGTATCGGATGCGGAAGCAGGACGACCGAAAAACCTTCGGCGGCAAGCACTTCAGCTGTCGCCGTCGAGAATGCGGCCGACCCGTGTCGCGCGTCTCGCCCGACGAGCACCGTCGCGCCGGCCAATCCGCGACCGGTGAGCACCGTCGCCACCGCCCAGGTGGCACGCAACACCACCGCAAGGTTCATCGCGTCCGGGCCGCCCCGCACCGGGCCGCGCAGTCCAGCGGTGCCGAAGGTCAGCGGCCGGGCGAACCGAGCGGCCAGTTCGGCCTGATCGCAGCGGTCGAGTTCGGCGGCCGTCACCGCGTCTGGGTCGTGTGCGATCCAATCGTCCGGTGTCACGTCGGCCCTCAGAGCCGCGCGACCACGTCGGCCAGCAGCGAGCCCATCCGGGTCGCCGACGCGGCGCCGGTGGCGAGCACCTCGACGTGGCTGAGCGGCTCGCCCGTGATCCCCGCGGCCATATTGGTGACCAACGAGACCCCCAGCACCTCTGCACCTGCCGCTCGCGCCGCGATCGTCTCGTGCACGGTGGACATGCCGACCAGGTCGGCACCTAGTGTCCGCAACATCCTGATCTCGGCGGGCGTCTCGAAATGCGGGCCGGGCAGCCCGGCGTACACGCCTTCGGCCAGTTCCGGGTCAACCTCGCGAGCCAGCGCCCGCAGTCTCGGGGCGTAGGCGTCGACCATGTCGACGAACTGGGCCCCGACCAGGGGAGATCGCGCTGTCAGGTTCAGGTGGTCGCTGATCAACACCGGCTGGCCGACGTCGAAGTCCTCGCTTACCGCACCTGCGGCGTTGGTGAGCACGACAACGCGTGCGCCGGCCGCGCAGGCCGTCCGCACCGGGTGTACGACGTGGGCCAGGTCATGGCCTTCGTAGGCGTGCACACGACCGGCCAGTACCAGCACGCGGTGCTCACCGATACTTACCGACAGCACCTGACCGGTGTGGCCTGCCGCCGACGGTGGGGTGAATCCGGGAAACTCGGCCATCGGTATGACCGCGGTTGCCCGGCCCAGAGCGGAAACGGCTGGTGCCCAGCCTGAGCCCAGGACGATCGCGACATCGTGTTCGGCGATCCCCATGCCATCAGCGATGAACTGCGCCGCCTTTCGTGCGAGCGCATCGGGGCCGGGTCGACCGTCATCCACAGGCGGCACAGTCGGCGAGCTTAGTCGGTGAGATACTGCGACGATGGCCCCAACCCCGGTGCTGGATCACGTCGAGGACACGGTGCGGCGGCGCAGCACCGACCTCGTCGAGCTGTCGCATGCGATCCACGCCGAACCGGAGTTGGCGTTCGCCGAGCACCGCAGTTGCGCCAAGACGCAAGCGCTGGTGGCTGAGCGGGGTTTCGAGATCACCGCGGCAGCCGGCGGATTGGACACCGCGTTCCGCGCTGACTTCGGCAGCGGTCCGTTGACGGTTGGCGTGTGCGCCGAATACGACGCGCTGCCCGGGATTGGTCATGCCTGCGGCCACAACATCATTGCCGCATCGGCGGTCGGCGCCGCGCTGGCCCTGGCCGACGTAGCCGACCAGTTGGGTCTGACCGTTGTGCTCCTGGGCACGCCCGCTGAAGAGTTCGGCGGTGGAAAAGTCTTGCTGCTCAACGCCGGAGTCTTCGACGACTTGGCGGTCGCCGTGATGGTGCATCCCGGCCCGGTGGATATCGCGGCCGCCCGGTCGCTGACGCTGTCCGCGGTTCAGGTGGATTACCGCGGCAGGGAAGCGCATGCGTCGGCCGCGCCGTACCGGGGTGTCAACGCCGCCGACGCAGCGACCGTCGCGCAGGTGGCAATCGGGCTGCTGCGTCAGCAACTGGCGCCCGGGCAGCAGGTGCACGGCATCGTCTCCAACGGCGGGCATGTGGCCAACGTCATCCCCGCGCGCACCGAACTGCAGTACACGATGCGCGCCAACGAGGCGTCGTCGCTCGCTGATTTGGAAGCCAAGGTGCGCGACTGCTTCCTGGCCGGCGCGGTGGCCACCGGCTGCGACCACAGCGTCGAGCAGACCGAGCCGATGTACGACGCCCTCAAACCCGATCCCTGGCTGGCCGATACCGTCCGCGCCGAGATGACGAGGCTCGGTCGTTCGCCCGTCAGCAAGGAACTCGAGGCCGCACACCCGTTGGGCAGCACCGACATGGGCAACGTCACGCAACTTCTGCCCGGTATCCATCCGATGGTCGGAGTCGAAGCCGGCGGTGCGTCGTTGCACCAGCCCGACTTCGCCGCAGCCGCGATCGGCCCGAGTGCTGACAAGGCCGTCATTGATGGTGCAATCATGTTGGCGCGCACAGTAGTTCGTCTTGCCGAGTCATCGGACGAACGCGACAGGGTGTTGTCGGCACGCGATCAGCGGGAGCGGCGCCGATGAGCCTTGCCGACAGCGCCGAATCATGGCTGGCCGCGCACGAGGACGACCTGGTCGGATGGCGGCGACACATCCATCGCTACCCGGAGCTTGGCCGCCAGGAGTACGCGACCACACAGTTCGTCGCCGAGCTGCTGGTCGACGCCGGGCTCAAGCCGAAGGTGCTGCCTGGCGGGACAGGCCTGACCTGTGATTTCGGTCCTGACCAAGAGCCTCGAGTCGCGTTGCGGGCCGACATCGACGCGTTGCCGATGGCTGAGCGGACCGGTGCCCCATACGCCTCGACGATGCCCAACGCGGCGCATGCCTGCGGCCATGACGCGCACACCGCGATCCTGCTGGGTACCGCGCTTGCACTGGCGGGGGCGCCGGAGCTGCCCGTCGCGCTGCGGCTGATCTTCCAGCCGGCAGAAGAGCTGATGCCCGGCGGTGCGATCGACACGATCGCCGCGGGCGCGATGACCGGGGTCAGCCGGATCTTCGCCCTGCACTGTGATCCCCGACTGGCGGTCGGCAAGATCGCGGTGAAAGCGGGACCGATCACGTCGGCGGCCGACATGATCGAGATCGCCCTGTCTTCGCCGGGCGGGCACACCTCACGCCCACATTTGACCGGCGACCTGGTCTACGGGCTGGGCACCCTGATCACCGGGCTGCCCGGCGTGCTCTCGCGGCGCATCGACCCGCGCAACAGCACCGTGATGGTGTGGGGTGCGGTCAACGCGGGAGTAGCCGCCAACGCTATTCCGCAGAGCGGCATGCTGGCGGGCACGATCCGTACCGCCAGCCGCGAAACCTGGCTGGGCCTCGAGGACATCGTGCGAGAGACCGTGGGTGGGTTGCTGTCGCCGCTGGGCATCGAGCACACCCTGCAGTACAACCGCGGCGTTCCGCCGGTGGTCAACGAAGAAGTCTCGACGCGCATCATCACCCACGCCATCGAGGCGGTCGGCCCGGATGCGCTGGCCGATACCCGGCAGTCCGGTGGCGGTGAGGATTTCTCCTGGTATCTGGAGGAGGTGCCCGGTGCGATGGCCCGACTCGGGGTGTGGTCGGGCCGTGGTCCGCAGCTGGATCTACATCAGCCGACGTTCGACCTCGACGAGCGTGCGCTGGCCATCGGGGTTCGGTTGATGGTCAACATCGTCGAGCAATCCGCCGCGATGGGTTAGGTCCCCGGGCCGATACGGTGTCAACGCGACCGATTGTCACACCGGCCGCGTCAGTCTCAGCACTGTTGGGGTGCGCCTTGTGCCCGCCTTCGAGCGACAATCGATGCGGAAGCTTATGTGGCACGTGTGACGGCTGCATCGTCGCTGGGCTAGTGGTGCGTACTGCCTTGCTGCGCTACTCGCCGTGACCCGGACCGATATTGCGCGCCGGGCGGGTACGGATTTCGTGCACGTATTCGCTTGGCGCGCCTGCGATTTCCGCCGCGTCGGCCATGACACCGATGTAGCGTGCCGACGGCAGACCGCCTTCCCAGGCATCCACCACATACAGCCATGCCAGCACCGGATCGGTGGTCGTATCCGACGACACGCGTTCCACTCGGCACCTGATCTTCTTGTGGACGCCGAGCTCGGACCCCTCCCAGCGATCGAGATTCTTCTCGTCGGCGGGCGTCATGTCGTAGAGCACGACAAACACCTTCGAGGACGGATCTTCTACGACTGTGGCCAGAGCGCCTTCCCAGCCGATGTCCTCGCCGCCAAAGGTCAGCCGCCAGCCGTGCAGCCATCCGGTTCCGGCCATCGGGGAGTGGGGTGCGCGCTGCAGCATCTGCTCGGGATGCATGTTCGAGCCGTAGGCGGCGTAGATCGGCACGGACAAAGCTTAAACGGCTACTGACAGAGCGTTGCCGATCTGCCGCTGCGCGGCAGCATCGTCGCCGGGCTCGCTCTGATGACCCGGGTCCTTCTCTGCCGCTGCGCGGCAGCATCGTCGCCGGGCTAGGTTAGGGGCTGTGGCGACCCGCATCGTGATCATCGGGGGAGGGCCTGCCGGTTATGAGGCGGCACTCGTCGCAGCAGCGCGTCATGCCCAAGTCACCGTCATCGACTCGGACGGCATCGGCGGCGCGGCGGTGCTCTTCGACTGCGTGCCGTCGAAGACCTTCATCGCGTCCACCGGCGTGCGCACCGAACTACGTCGCGCACCGCACCTGGGCTTCGACATCGACCTCGACGACGCCAAGATCTCGTTGCCGGAGATCCATCAGCGGGTCAAGACCCTGGCCGCCGCCCAGTCCGCCGACGTCAACGCCCAACTGATCAGCGCGGGTGTCGAGGTGGTCGCCGGCAGGGGCGAACTGATCGACGCGACCCCTGGTCTGGCGGCACACCGGATTAATGCGACCGCTCCGGACGGCAGCACCAGCACCTACGAAGCCGACGTGGTGCTGATCGCCACCGGCGCCAGCCCCCGCGAGCTGCGGACCGCACCGCCCGACGGCGAGCGCATTCTGACCTGGCGCCAGCTCTATGACCTGCAGGCGCTGCCCGAACACCTGATCGTGGTGGGCTCGGGTGTCACCGGCGCCGAATTCGTGCACGCCTACACCGAATTGGGCGTGGACGTCACGGTGGTCGCCAGCCGCGACCGAGTGCTGCCCTACGAGGACGCCGACGCGGCGCTGGTACTCGAGCGGATCTTCGCCGAACGCGGGGTGAAACTGGTCAAGAACGCCCGCGCCGACTCGGTGACCCGCACCGACTCCGGGGTCCTGGTGAAACTGGCCGATGGCCGCACCGTCGAGGGCAGCCATGCGCTGATGACGATCGGGTCGGTGCCCAACACCAGCGGCCTGGGTCTGGAACGGGTGGGCATCGAACTGGGACCGGGCAACCATCTGACCGTCGACCGGGTGTCCCGGACATCGGTGCCCAACATCTACGCCGCAGGCGACTGCACCGGGTTGCTGCCGCTGGCATCGGTCGCCGCCATGCAAGGTCGCATCGCCATGTGGCACGCCCTGGGCGAGGCCGTCAGTCCCATCAGGCTGCGTACGGTCGCCGCCGCCGTGTTCACCCGGCCCGAGATCGCCGCGGTGGGTGTGCCGCAATCCGCCATCGATGACGGATCGGTGCTGGCCCGCACCATCATGTTGCCGTTGCGGACCAACGCGCGAGCCAAGATGTCTGGGTTGCGGCACGGCTTCGTCAAGATTTTCTGCCGCCGGGCCACCGGTGTGGTGATCGGCGGCGTTGTGGTCGCGCCGATCGCCTCCGAATTGATCCTGCCGATAGCGATGGCCGTGCAGAACCGCCTGACCGTGAACCAGCTGGCGCAAACCCTGAGCGTCTACCCGTCGCTGTCGGGGTCGATCACCGAGGCAGCTCGGCGGCTGATGGCGCACGACGACCTGGACTGACCAGGCCAGGTAGCCTTGAAACCAGTGACCTACTGACGAGTAACCGACAGGAGACTTGTGCCGTGAGCGACCCGATTCGCGTCCCGGCGAGCGAGCAAACCCGGCCGGGTTCGTTTTTGGGACCCGAGCAACGCGCGTCGGCGTGGGAGCGCCTGGGCAGCGAACAGTTCGACGTCGTGGTCATCGGTGGCGGCGTGGTGGGTTCGGGATCCGCGCTGGATGCCGCGACCCGTGGGCTGAAAGTGGCGCTGGTGGAAGCGCGTGACTTCGCCTCCGGCACGTCGAGTCGGTCCTCGAAGATGTTTCACGGCGGGCTGCGCTACCTGGAGCAACTGGAATTCGGATTGGTCCGCGAGGCGCTCTTCGAGCGCGAGTTGTCGTTGACGACGTTGGCGCCCCATCTCGTCAAGCCGCTGCCGTTTCTGTACCCGCTGACCAAGCGGTGGTGGGAACGCCCATACGTGGCTGCCGGCATCATGCTCTACGACCAACTTGGCGGTGCGAAATCCGTTCCCGCGCAAAAGCATTTGACTCGTGCCGGTGCGTTGCGATTGTCCCCGGGTTTGAAGCGGAGCGCGCTGATCGGCGGCATCCGCTATTACGACACCGTCGTCGACGACGCCCGGCACACCATGACCGTGGTGCGAACCGCCGCGCATTACGGCGCAGTGGTGCGGTCGTCCACCCAGGTGATTTCGTTGCTGCGCGAAGGTGACCGCGTGACCGGCGTGGGGGTCCGCGACTCTGAGGACGGCGCCGTCACCCAGGTGCGAGGCCACGTCGTCGTGAACGCGACCGGGGTGTGGACGGACGAGATTCAGGCATTGTCCAAGCAGCGCGGCCGATTTCGGGTTCGCGCTTCCAAAGGGGTGCACATCGTCGTGCCTCGGGACCGGATCGTCAGCGATGTCGCGATCATCCTGCGCACCGAGAAGTCGGTGATGTTCGTCATCCCGTGGGGTAACCACTGGATCATCGGGACCACAGATACCGACTGGGGATTCGACCTCGCGCATCCGGCGGCTACCAAGGCCGACATCGACTACATCCTGGGCACCGTCAACACCGTGCTCGCCACGCCGTTGAGCCACGCCGATATCGACGGGGTGTACGCCGGTTTGCGGCCGCTGCTGGCAGGGGAGAGCGAGGACACGTCCACGTTGTCGCGGGAGCACGCGGTCGCAGTGCCCGCACCTGGCCTGGTCGCCATCGCCGGCGGCAAGTACACCACATACCGGGTGATGGCCGCCGATGCGATCGACGCTGCGGCGCAATACATTCCGGCTCGAGTTGCACAGTCGATCACCGAGAAAGTGCCGCTGCTCGGCGCCGACGGCTACTTCGCGCTGATCAACCAGACCGAGCACGTCGGTGCGCTGGAAGGACTCCATTCATACCGGGTGCGTCATCTGCTGGACCGCTACGGGTCGCTGATCAACGAGGTACTCGCGCTGGCGGCCGACCATCGCGACTTGCTCAACCCGATCACCGCCGCGCCGGGTTACCTGAAGGTCGAAGCAGCGTACGCCGCGACCGCCGAGGGTGCGCTGCATCTGGAAGACATCCTGGCCCGGCGGACACGAATCGCGATCGAGTATCCCCACCGAGGCGTCGACTGCGCGCGCGAGGTGGCCGACGTCGTCGCGCCCATCCTTGGCTGGACTGCTGACGACGTCGACCGTGAGGTTGAGACCTACACGGCGCGGGTGGAGGCTGAAGTGCTCTCCCAGGCCCAGCCCGACGACGCATCGGCGTATGCGCTGCGAGCCAGCGCCCCCGAGGCCCGCGTGGAGATCCTCGAGCCGGTGCCGCTGACGTGAGGCCGGCGCCGCTGCCGCCACGCGACGGATTGGGGCCGGCACGGCTGCGCGTGCGCGGGGGACCGCTGGGCGACGAGTTGGCCGGCCGGTTCGGGCCCGAGGTTGCCGCCAAGGCGGTCGCCGGCGAGGTCGTCGACCAAGACGGCATAGTGCTCGATCCCACGACGGTGCTGCCGGCCGGAGCGGTCGTCTACCTCTACCGCGAACTACCCAACGAGGTGGCGGTGCCGTTCGATATCCCCGTGCTTTATCAGGACGACGACATCGTGGTTGCCGATAAGCCGCACTTCATGGCCACCATGCCACGCGGGCGTCACGTGGTGCAGACGGCGCTGATTCGGCTTCGCCGGCAACTCGGGCTACCCGAGCTCAGTCCGGCCCACCGGTTGGATCGGTTGACTGCCGGGGTGCTGCTGTTCACGATTCGGCGCGAGCGTCGTGGGGTCTACCAGACGTTGTTCGCCCGTGGTGCGGTCCGAAAGACGTATCTGGCCAAGGCTGCGGCCGACCCGAACCTGGTGTTACCGCGGATGGTGGTCAGTCGGATCGTCAAGCGCCGCGGGAACTTTCAAGCCGTCGAGGAACCCGGTGAGCCCAACGCCGAAACGCTGGTGGAGCTGTTGGCGCCGGACGGTCTCTACCGGCTGACACCGCGGACCGGGCGCACACACCAGCTTCGCGTGCACATGGCTTCGCTGGGCGTCCCGATTTACGGAGACCCGTTGTATCCCAACGTCGTCGACGTAGCTGTCGACGACTTCTCCACGCCACTGCAGTTGCTGGCGCAGTGCATTGAGTTCGACGATCCCGTCAGCGGGGCTCGCCGCCGGTTCGTCAGTTCGCGACGGCTGGATCGTCAGCCCTAGCAGCGCTCAGCGCCGCGAAGCATACGTGGGAGGTCGCGAGCAACCCATCCCTGCGGGTCAGCCGTGGCCGTGTCACCGTCCGGGAGTGCGACGGTCGGGAAACAGGCCGGCGCCCTCGTGGGTGCCACGCCCCCAACGACGGCTCGGAGGGTGCCCCAGGCTCGCGCCTTCAGGAAGCTGGCGTCGAGGGAGCGGATATTTGTCAGATTGCCGAGGTTGATGTGGTTCAGCGTCGTCAGCACGTTTATGTCCTTAAGTGACCCGGCGCGATCGTCGGGGTGTCTCGCAGTGACTGGCGCGAAGACTTTGCCATTTCGGTGATCGGCGTCACAGGCCGGTCAGCGATGACCAACCGCCGATCGGCGTGCTCTATTCCCAACATTCCCACGGTACGTCCCGGAAGGCGTTTCGGCCGGGTAGGCGACACCGCGTTGCATGCCGTTTTGCCATGTCCTGTTGCCCGTCCGGAATCGTTGACGGCATATCCCCGCGGTCAACCTGGGCAAAGCATTATCCAACACGTCAATAAGCGCTAGTTGGCGTGTGACGAACAGCACCACCCGGCCCCTGCCGCAACTCCAGCGCGTCCGCCGAAGCGGTGCCGAAACTGGCCGCTGACGGTTTCCTGGTGAACAATCCAGAAACGCTGGCTGAAATCGTGGATTCGACGATGTCCGGCGATCACCGGACATAATTGCCGAAGCGCGAATCTTGTTAGCATGCGTCATGCCTGGGCAAAAGACAGCAGTTTGGCGCACGCGGTGGCTACGCTGGCGGCGATCATCTCATCCAAAGGAATTAGATTGAAACTCAATCGATTTGGGGCTGCGCTCAGTCTTCTTGCCGCTGCTGCACTGATTTTGTCGGCATGCGGCGGTCACAACAACGCTGGTGGAGGAAGTACGACTGCGGCCCCGTCGCCGGAGAAGGTGACCTGCGGCGGCAAGCCGGCTCTGAAGGCCAGCGGCTCCACAGCCCAGAAAAACGCAATGACCGGTTTTGTCAGAGCTTTCCAACAAGCCTGCCCCGGGCAGTCCTTGACCTACACGGCCAATGATTCCGGCGCTGGGATCAGCGAGTTTCTGAGCAACAAGACCGACTTTGGCGGGTCCGACTCGACGCTGACCAAAGACGAGTACACCAAGGGGCATCAGCGGTGCGGCTCGCCTGTGTTGGACCTGCCGATGGTGATCGGTCCCATCGCCATCGCCTTCAACGTCAACGGTCTGACTTCGTTGAACCTCAACGGTTCGGCTGCGGCCCAGATCTTCAACGGCCAAATTACGATGTGGAACGATGCTGCGATCCAGCTGCTGAACTTGGGTGTCACCCTGCCAGCTGAGCCGATTCGTGTCGTGTTCCGCAGCGACGAGTCCGGGACCACCGATAACTTCCAGAGGTATCTCGACACCACTTCAGCAGGCACATGGGGTTTCAGTGCCGGACGAAAGTTCAACGGCGGTGTCGGTACGGGCGCTGTCGGCAACGACGGCGCCGCTGCGGCCGTCAAAATCACCGAAGGAGCGATCACCTATCTCGAATGGTCGTTCGCGCAGGCCCAACACCTGAACGTGGCCAAGGTCGTCACGACGGCCGGTCCGGAGCCGGTGGCGATCAGCACAGAATCGGTGGGCAAGACGATTTCGGGTGCCTGGTACATCAAGGAAGGCGACGACCTCGCCCTCGACACGATCTCGTTCTACCGGCCGAACCAGCCCGGCTCCTACCCGATCGTGCTGGCGACGTATGAGATTGTGTGCTCGAAATATCCCGATCCGCAGGTCGGTACGGCCGTGAAGGCTTTCCTGCAAAGCGCGCTCGGCCCAGGCCAGGACGACCTGGCCGGCAACGGATACATCCCGATCCCGGCCGCAGTTCAAACCACGGTTGTTGGCCGCGATCAATGCCATCTCGTGAATCGAGGTTCGTGATATGACGTCAGTGTTGCCCGGTGGCATTCCGGATTGTTCGGCCGGATTGTCGCGTCGATGCTCAATGTTCGAAGGCTTTTCTCACCGTAGTCAACCCAATGTTCCAGAAGTTTTTCCGCGGTAGTCAAGGTTTGGTGCCATGGAGTTCACGACATTGCCTCCGGAGGTCACCTCTGCGCTGATCCACTCGGGACCGGGCGCGGAATCACTGATCGCGGCTTCCGCGGCGTGGCAACAGCTCGGCACCACTCTGGAAGACTCCGCTGAAAGCTATGGCAGCGCGTTGTCGTCACTTGCCGGGACCTGGCACGGTCCGTCCTCCGCGGCAATGGTCCAGGCCGTTGAGCCCTACGTGACCTGGCTTCGCACCACCGCGCAGCAGACTCAGCAGATAGCCTCGTCGGCACAGACCGCCGCAGCGGCATTCAGCTCCGTGCGCGCCGCAGTAGTTCCTACGGCTGAAGTTACGGCCAACAGGATGCGGCTGGCGCAGTTGTTGGCTACCAATGGATTTGGGAGAAATCTTCCGGCCATCGCCGAAACCGAAGCTGAATACCAGAGCATGTGGGCGAACAACTCGGCGGCGATGAGTCGCTATCAGGCGGCCTCGGCGCAGGCCTCCACGCTGCCGCAGTTCGCGTCGCCAACCTCGGCTACCAATCCGACAGCACTGGCCACGCAAGCCAGCGCGGTGGCCACCGACCCGGCGGCGGCCACTTCAGGGGCCACTTCGGGAGCCACCACCGCCCAATCCGGAGGGCTGCTGGCTTTGTTTGCGCAGATAGAGGCGTTATTCAGCTTTTCCAACAACAGCAATGCTGCTGTCGGGCCCAACGCCAACTTCTGGAACACCGTCTTCTCGTCCGGGTTTCCCGTCAACCTGCTCAGCTATTTGGCGCAGAACCAATCGGCCCAAGCCCTGCAGGGTGTGAACAGCCAGATAGGCCAAGGTGTGGCAGAGGGTGAGGGGGCCCTGGGAGGGGGAGCGTTGGGTGCGCTAGGCCGGGGAGGGGTGGGTGCGTTAGGTCCAGGGGGGTTGGGGTTCGGTGGACTTTCACAAGTGCCCACGGCGGCGGCGACGGGTGTTGGAGTGTCGATAGGCAAGCTGACCGCCCCGCCTGCTGTAGTGCAACTGCTGCCGACTTCTCAAGCACCCGTGCAGCTTGCGTCGGCGGCATCGCCGCTACCGGCGGGCGAATCCGGGTTGCCGATGCTGCCGCCGCTCATGCCGCCGCCGATTTCGGCAGGCAGTGGTTGGCGCAAACGGAAGCAGCCGAAGTACGAGGATATTGCCATCGGCGCCGAACTCAAGGGGAAGGTGATACGCCCGCCCCCATCGGCGGGCTAACCGATCCCGCGCGACAACTCAGGAGCCGCCAGGGCTCGGCGGGGCGCCGTGCAGGGAACCAAGACCGCTCTGGATTCCCTGATTCACCTGGTCCTTGAATGCGGGCTTGCCATGCGGGGCATCGCCTGGCTGCGTGCAGCTACAGCCGAGCGTCCCGAACGAGCTGGGGTCAGCGCTGGCCGGTGTGGCTACCGCTAGAGCAGCACCGAGCGCGATCGCGGCACTGAGTAACACTTTCCTGAGCACCAGTGGCCCTTCGTGAGAGTCGATACCCGATTGTACGGGTGGTTCTACTGGGTATGCCTCGGGCAGAACGCGGCAATGCTGACTCCGACGAAAAACCCGGCGTGATAGCCGTCCAGGTTACTCTGTGCCATCACGTCGTTCGCGACGTCACTCGCCTGCCTACCTTGATCAAGTTCATCGCAGACCTGATGACCGGCGACGATCGCGGCCTGACCGGACGCGAAGTTGATGCCCTTGGCTGAAAGCGCTCCCAAGAAGTTGGTGTCGACGGCGTCGGCATGGGCGGTCGGGGCTGCGGCCGCCAGGAGCCCAAGCAGCGCGACCGCCAGGACAAAGATGGGCGAGCGCACTTGGGTGGTCGACATTTGGTGAACCCTTTCCGCTCAGCGGAATTGCGAGTTTTGCTGATGGCGAGCCAAGCCGCTTACTTTGCGATCATCGCATGCCACGACCAGACTTTCGAAGCGCTGGGCGAGGTCGCAGCCCGCGAGTGCGATCGTTAACCGGACGGACACGCCTTAGGCGTTCAGCGTTGGCAGGCCGGGCACCAGTACGCAACCCGTTCGCCGCTGTCGTCGTAGCTGATGGGCGTGCCGCAGCGACGGCAGCTGTGCCCGGCTCGCCCGTAAACCCACAATTGCCGGCCTGCCCGCGTGTCGCCGGTGGTGCAGCGGTTCCGTCGGAAGCGGTTGGCCCACAACATGTCGCGGGCGCGGGTCACCAGCCGGTGCGTGTCGGTGACCGCGCTCACCGGCGCGGTGGGCAGGTGCCCGCTGACGAAACACAGTTCGTTGCAGTAGACATTGCCGATTCCGGCCAGCACTCGCTGATCCAGCAGCGCCGCGGCGATGGGGCGGTCCGGCTGTGCCGTCAGATTGTCGGCGGCAACCTGCGGATTCCAGTCGTCGCCCAGCAGATCGGGCCCCAGGTGGTCAACCGCGTCGCCGTCATGGGCGCGTTCGAGGATCTCCAGCACGCCCAGGTCGATGCCGACCGCGCGGATATCGCTGGCTTCCAAGATGATCCGGACCCGGTGGTCGGGACGGCTTACCCGCGACGTCACTCGCCAGCTGCCGTCCATCTTCAGATGCGAGTGGATACTTGCCGGTCCGACGCGAATGAACAAATGCTTGCCCCGGCTGCACACCTCATCGACCACGTGACCGCTGAGGTCGACTGTCGCGAAGCGTGGCACCCGGACATCGCAGCGCGTCAGCGTGCGGCCGACCAACGCCTTGCGCAGTGTGTCTGCGGTGCGGAAAACGGTGTCACCCTCGGGCATGCGCTACCGCAGACGCAGTCCGCGTGGCGTCCGGGCGAACCCGGCGTCGGATAGGGCCGTCACCACCGAGGCTGACACCTGCGGCGCCAACACCGGTGCGCTGTTGATGCGCTCGACGAGGATTGAGTTGACCCGCCCGGCCGTGACCAGATCGGCGAGTGCGACGGCCGCGGCGTGGTTGGCGTCCGAGTCGTCGTCGGTGAAGCTCAGCAACGACCGCCCGCCGCGCTCGACGAACCACGCCAGTTCGCCGTCGACCAGGACCACGAGTGCGCCGGCCTTGCGGCCCGGCCGGGCGGCGCCGTCACCGTCTGTGGTGCGGGACGGCCAGGGCAGCGCAGCGCCGTAGGGGTTCGCCGGGTCGGCGGCGGCCATTACCACTGCCCGGTATTCCGGGCGTTCGGGATCGACCCCGTCGAGGTAGCTGCGTAGCCGGTCGACGGTGGATGCCACCGCGAACTGAGCGCCGCCCAGCGACTCAACGAAGTAGCCGCGCTGGCAGCGGCCGGCGTCCTCGAAGGCGGTCAGCACCTTGTACAGCGCGGCGAACCCGCCCGGCACCCCCTCGGCCGCCACCGCGCCCCGGGTCAGCACGCCGTGGCGGTTCAGCAGGAGCTCAGCTTGGTGATGGGCCCGCAGGGTGGAGTCTGGTTCGGGCGTCGGCAGCGCTGACCAGCGGCCGGCCACTGTCGGATCGGCGGCTCGTGACTGCGCGTGTGCGACGCTGTAGCGGCTGAGGCGGGGCGGGCGCTTGCCGCGGCCTTGCCGATGCGCCGGTGCTGAACGCTTCCGCGCACCGGGGCCGCCCGACAGCATCGCGCGCACCGGCGCGAACGTGTCGCCGGTGACCCAGCCGGCCCAGATCAGCTCCCACAGCGCTGCTTTGAGCTCGGCTTCGCCGATCCCGTCATGTGCCAGCTGCCTGAAGAAGAAGGCGCCGCCGCCGGACAGCATGTCCAAAATCGCGCGATGGGCCGCGGTGAACTCGATCTCTGATCCGGCGGCCAGCGTCAGCGGCGCGGAGTCGGCCGGGTGGAAAGCAACCCAGCCGTCGCTGCCGGAGATCGTTCCGGCACCTGACCAGATCACCTCTCCGGAGGCCAGCAGCTCGTCGAGCATTGCGGGGGCGTAGTCGCGCACGCGCGGCGCCAGCACCAGCGATTCGATCGCCGAAGCGGGCAGCGGGACGCCGGCGAGTTGATCGACGACGGCCGCCAGCCCGTCGAGGCCGGAGTTGGCCGCCGAACCGGTGCCTACTCCGTGCCATGCCGGCAGGAAACGCGCATAGGCGCCGGTGCTGACCGGCTCCACTTGCGCCCGCAGCGCCGCCAGCGATCTGCGCCGGAGAATCCGCAGCACCTCGGTGTCACACCACTGGTCACCAACCGCCTCGGTGGAGAACTCGCCGCGGACCAGTCGCCCGTCGGCGGCCAACCGGCCCAGCACATCGGCCGCTACCCGCAGCCCGAGCCCGAACCGGGCTGCGACGTCGGCAGTGGTGAACGGTGCGTGGGTACGTGCGTATCGGCTGAGCAGCTCGCTTAAAGGGTCGGCGACCGCCTCGGTGAAGCTGGCCGGCACGCCGACCGGTACCGCGACCCCGACGCCGTCGCGCAGTCGGCCGATGTCCTCGATCGCCACCCACCAGCTCGTACCGGCGAAGGAGACCGGCAGCGCACGTTTGGCGGCGTACAGCCCTTCCAACCAGCCGCCGACATCAGCACCGCCGGCGCGGACGGCGACCTCATCAGTGGTCAGCGGGCCCAGAAGCCGCAGCAGATCGGCGACCGCTTCGGCGTCTCGGGCCGCCCGGTCGGCCGAAAGATGTTGTAACTGCCGGCCGGTGGCGGCGACGACGTCGGGGTCGAGCAACTCGCGGAGCTCGACCCGGCCGAGCAGTTCGGCCAGCAGTGTGGCGTCCAGCGACAGCGCGGCGGCGCGGCGCTCGGCCAGCGGGCTGTCGCCCTCGTACATGAACGCGCCGACGTAGCCGAACAACAGTGAGGCAGCGAACGGCGACGGTGTCGCGGTTTCGGTCTCCAGCACGCGTATCTTCCGCGCAGCGATATCGGTCATCAGCCCGGCCAGCGTCGGCACGTCGTAGACGTCCTGCAGGCACTCGCGGACCGCCTCGAGCACGATCGGGAAATCCGGGTATTTGCGGGCCACATCGAGCAGCTGTGCGGCGCGCTGACGCTGATGCCACAGCGGCGACCGGCGGCCGGGGTTTCGTCGCGGCAACAGCAGGGCCCGCGCGGCGCATTCCCGGAACCGCGAGGCGAACAACGCCGAGCCGCCCACCTCTGCGGTGACGATCGGATCGATCTCGTCGGCGTCGAAGACGAACAATTCAGCACCCGGTGGTGCGTCGCCGGAGTCGGCGCCCGACTCAGAAACCGTGTCGGGCAGCCGCACCACGATGCCGTCGTCGGAGGCGGTCGGCTTCTCATCGATGCCGTAGCGGTCACGCAGCCGCCGGCTCACCGCCAGCGCAAGCGGACCGTGCACCCGCAGGCCGTAGGGGGAGTGCAAGATCACCCGCCAGTCGCCCAACTCGTCGCGGAACCGCTCGACCAGCAACGTGGTGTCGGTGGGCACCACCGTCGTGGCGGTGCGCTGGTCGTCCAGCAGCCGCCAGAGGTTCTCGGTGGCGTAGTCATTGAATCCCAGTGCAGCGCAACGACTATTGAACGCACTGCGATCCAGGCCGGCCAGCTCGCCGGTGAACGCGCCTACCGCGCGGCCGAGTTCGGCGGGGCGTCCGGAATCATCGCCGCGCCAGAACGGAAGTCGGGCCGGCTCGCCCGGCGCCGGGATCACCAGCACGCGGTCATGGGTGATCTCGGTGATGCGCCAGCTGGTGGCCCCTAGTGCGATGACATCGCCCGGACGGGACTCGTAGACCATCTCTTCGTCGAGTTCGCCTACTCGAGAAGGGGTTTCGGAATCGGTAGCCAGGTAGACGGTGAACAGGCCGCGGTCCGGGATGGCGCCGCCGGACGTCACCGCGAGCCGCTGCGCGCCCGGCCGCGCCGTCACCGTGCCGTTGTCGCGGTCGTAAACCACACGCGGCCGCAGCTCAGCGAACTCGGTTGACGGGTACTTGCCGGACAGCAGGTCCAGGGTGGCCTCGAATGCGCTGCGCGGCAGCGTCGCAAACGGCGCGCTGCGCCGTACCGTGTCGAACCAGCGGTCGGCGTCCAGCGGCTCCAACGCGGCCGCGGCCACGGTGTGCTGGGCCAGGATGTCGAGCGGATTCGTCGGCACCCGCATCGTCTCGATCTGACCGCTGAGCATGCGCTGCACGGACACCGCGCAGCCGATCAAGTCGGTGCGGTGTTTGGGGAAAAGCACCCCGTGTGAGATCTCGCCGACCTGATGTCCGGCTCGCCCGATGCGTTGCAGGCCGCTGGCCACCGACGGCGGTGCCTCGACCTGGATCACCAAATCGACTGCGCCCATGTCGATGCCCAACTCCAGGCTCGATGTCGCCACCACCGCTTTCAGTCGTCCGGATTTCAGGTCTTCTTCGACGATGGCGCGTTGTTCTTTGCTGACCGAGCCGTGATGGGCGCGGGCCAATATCGTTGGAGCGCCGTAGGTTTGGCCGCTGCCCAGCAGGTGAGCCGGGGCGCCGCCGGCAACCTTCGGATTGCTGTAGGACGACGGGCCGCCGCCGCCGGAGCGCTCGGCGTGAATCTCGTTGAGCCGGGCGGTCAGTCGTTCAGCCAGCCGTCGTGAGTTGGCGAAGACGATCGTCGAGTTGTGGGTTTCCACGAGGTCGACCAGGCGCGCCTCGACATCTGGCCAGATGCTGTTGTTCGCCAGGTTGGCCATATCGGGGACCGGGACCTGCACGGTCAGCTCGAAGGTCTTGGCCGCCGGCGGGGCCACAATGGTCGTCGGCGATGCCCCCGACAGGAAACGGGCGACCTCTTCGGGTGGACGCACGGTCGCGGACAACCCTATTCGCTGCGCCGGAGCTTGCAGCAAGTCGTCGAGCCGCTCCAGCGACAGCGCCAGGTGAGCACCCCGTTTGGTGCCGGCGATGGCATGCACCTCGTCGACGATCACGGTTTCCACACCGGCCAGGGTCTGCCGGGCCGCAGACGTCAACATCAAAAACAGCGATTCCGGCGTGGTGATCAACACATCGGGCGGTGTGCTGATGAGCTGTCGACGGCGTGCCGGCGATGTGTCGCCGGATCGCAGCCCGACGGTGATGTCCGGCGCGGGCAGACTCCGTTGCGCCGCCACCCGGGCCATCCCCGCCAGCGGTGTGCGCAGGTTGCGTTCGACGTCGACGGCCAGCGCCTTCAGCGGCGAGACGTAGAGCACCCGGGTACCGGGAGCTCGCCCGCTGCGCGTTGCACCGCCCTCGGCTGAATTGCCCACCTCGCCCCCTCGCCGCTCCGCGGCTGGGGGTGCCCCCACCTCGGACCGTTCCGGTCCGAATCGTCGGCGGGCCAGGTCGTCGATGGCCCACAGGAATGCCGCCAGCGTCTTGCCCGAGCCTGTCGGCGCGACGACCAGCGTGTTGTCGCCGTCGGCGATCGCCGCCCAGGCGTCGGCCTGCGCCGGCGTGGGCGCGGCGAAAGTCCCGGCGAACCAGTCGCGGGTGACGACGCTGAACCGCGCGAGCGGATCGTCGGGCACGGTGGTCACCTAGCCAATCGTGCCAGCGGGCACTGACACAGGGGTCAAATGTCGTCGGGCGTCACCGCTGGTCGGGTGCGACCGCCTTGGCCAGTTGCTCGGGGATGTTGTTCACCCGTGGTTATCGCATCGAGCAGGGAATGAGCGCAGGTATCGCTGAGCTGGCCCGCATCGGTATCCGGGTGGAGGATGCGCTGCCTGCACACCTCGAAGGTCAGCGCCAGCCAACCGTGGATGACGATCCGCAGGTCGCGATCGACGTCGGGCTCGAGCCGGCTGCACGCGTCGTCGACCTCGACGATGCGGGTCATGATGTGTTCCATCTGACGGTCCTTGGCCTCATCGTCGATGCCGAGTAAGACCGGATCGGAGCGGCCGAGTCCCACGTATGCAGCCCAGGCGGCGTGCGGGTGCTCCTGGTGGTACTGCATGTAGGCAAGGACGCCGTCCCGGGTTTCTTGAAATAGCGTCTGGCCTGGCGTCGGCAGGGCATTGGTGGTCTCGAACAGCTGGTCGGCTTGTCCTTTGACGACGGCGGCGAAGAATGCCCGCTTGTCGGGGAAGTAGTGATACATCAACGCCCGGGACACCCCGGCCCGCTCGGCGATCTCGTCGATGCGGACCTCGTCGTAGGGACGTCGGCCGAAGACTTCCGCGCCCAGCGCCAGCAACTCGGCGCGGCGGTCGTCCGGAGATAACCGGCGCCGGGGAGTTCGCATAGACCAGATGGTACTTGTCGATTCTTCGCGCAGGCCGTCAACGCTCGGGAAGTGCCCGCAAACTCCCGTTCGCCTACGCCCTCGGCAAGACCCGGCGCTCAGGTGGTATCCGTCGCGAAGTGGCGACTGTCCCTCTAGCAGTGTGTTCGTCGCCTCAGTGAATTGCGGGGCGGTCCGAAGCGGTTTCCCAGGCGACTGGCCGGGCAACACACCTCGCCCCGGAATCTCGAGTTCGCAGACGCCTTTAGGCAATAGAATCGCTGAGCCATGGATGCCCGCAACGATGCCACCCGCCGCAAGATTGAGCCAGCGGGTCGGCGCGCTGGTCGACAGCTTCGAGACCGTGATTTATGCGATCGCATTCCTGCTTCTGGTATCGGCCGCGGTGCTGGTGGTGATCGGCGGGGCAGAAGCGGTCGTGCAAGCCGCCAGCCACAAGGTCAACACGCTGCAGGGCGGTGTCCTCGTCCTCGATCGGGTGCTGATGGTGCTGATCATCGCCGAGATAGCGGCAACGCTGCGCGCGGTGCTGCTCTATCACGAAATCGCGGCCGAGCCTTTCCTTTTCATCGGCTTGATCGCCTGCGTGCGACGGATCCTGATCGTGACCGCGGCAATCCGAGCAGGTTCATTCGGACAAGGAGCTCGACCGACTCCTGCTCGAGCTGGGTGCGCTGGGCCTGCTGATAATTGGGATCGCCGCGGCCATCTTCATGATTCGCTACAGTACGCGGCGCGCAGCGCCGACCGATGGCGACGACGGCTGACCTGACAAGTGTGCGTCCACGGTCTCAGCCGAAGTGCACGCCCTGGGCCAGCGGCAACTCGCTGGAGTAGTTGACGGTGTTGGTGGCCCGCCGCATATAGGCCTTCCACGAGTCCGAACCGGACTCCCGGCCGCCGCCGGTCTGCTTCTCGCCGCCGAATGCGCCCCCGATCTCGGCGCCTGAGGTGCCGATGTTGACGTTGGTGATGCCGCAGTCGGACCCGTCGATGAAGCGTTCCGCCTCCCGCATATCGGTGGTGAAGATCGCCGACGAAAGGCCCTGGGGTACCGCGTTGTTGAGCGCGATGGCTTCGTCGAGGTCGTCGTAGACCAACACGTAGAGGATCGGGGCGAACGTCTCGGTGTGCACGATGGGAGTTTGCGACGGCATCCGCACCACCGCCGGCGCCACGTAGTAGGCGCTCGGGTGGTCCGTGTCGTGGCGCTCACCGCCGGCGACCTCGCCGCCGTCGGCACGGGCCTGTTCCAAGGCGCCCACCATGTCGCGGTAGGCGGTCTCGTGGATGAGCGGGCCGACCAGCGTGCCGGCAGTCGACGGATCGCCGATCGGCAGCTGCCGGTAGGCGGCGGCGATGCGGCCCACCACATCGTCGGCCACCGAGCGGTGCACGATCAACCGGCGCAGGGTGGTGCAGCGTTGACCGGCGGTGCCTGCGGCGGCGAAGACGATGGCGCGCACCGCCAGATCGAGGTCGGCTGATGGCGTCACGACGGCGGCGTTATTGCCGCCGAGTTCCAGCAGCGTCCGGCCGAATCGTCGGGCGACCCGTGGTCCGACCTGCTGGCCCATCCGCACCGAGCCGGTCGCGGACACCAGCGTGACCCGCTCGTCGTCCACCAGCTGCTCGCCGACCTCGCGGCCACCGGTAATCAGCGCGCACACCGCGCGCCGGCGCGCCGACGTCGTCTGGCGGCCCGGCTCGATCAGCGCCTGGCAGGCCAGGGCCGTCAACGGCGTCAGCTCGGACGGTTTCCACACCACGGTGTCCCCGCAGACCAACGCCACCGCGGCGTTCCACGCCCACACCGCGACCGGGAAGTTGAACGCGGTGATCACGCCGACCACGCCGAGGGGGTGCCAGGTTTCCATCAGCCGATGCCCGGGCCGTTCGGAGGCGATGGTGCGCCCGTAGAGCTGGCGCGACAGGCCGACGGCGAACTGGCAGACGTCGATCATCTCCTGCACCTCGCCAAGCGCCTCGGAGGTGATCTTGCCCGCCTCGATCGTCACCAGGGTGGCCAGGTCGTGCTGGTGATCGGTGAGCAGCTCGGCCAGCCGACCCACCAGCGCGCCGCGTACCGGAGCGGGGGTGGTTCGCCATGCCGAAAACGCTTGCGCGGCATCGGCGATACGTCGCTCGACCTGTTCCGGTGTGGTCTCAGCGACGGTGAACAGGACGTCGCCGGTGACCGGTGTGCCTGCCGACAGGCCGTGCTCGCCGGGCTCACCGAGCGCGACGTCGCAGCCGACCGCGTCCAACGCCCGGCGCGCGCGGGTGCGCAACTCGTCAACGGTGGTCACGCGGGTGCCTCCTTGCAGAGCGATTCGTAAAGTGCGTAAGGGTCGTGAATGTGACGGTCGATCGCCCCGGCCATCCAGTCCACGCTGTAGCCCGAGTCGTCGACGACGTGGCGGCTGGCGTCTCAGTGTCACGGTCCAGGTTGGAGCGAAAGATGCCGGCCGCTGAGGCGGGCAGAAAGTCTTCGTAGACAACGGGTTTGGAGGGGTCGCCGCCGCGGTAGTAGGCCAACCCCTGAGCGGCCATCTCGTCGTCGGTGGCCGGAAAGTACTCAGCCCACACCGTGGCGGGATCGGGGTTACCAGAAAGACGAGCCATTGCGACGTCGTAACGTTCCCGGCCCTTCGGCGTCAGCGCCACACCGCGTGCCTCGACCTCGCCGAAGCGCACCCGCAGCGTCGCCTCAACGACCGTCCCGTCGTCGTTGCGAAACCGGCGCGGTTCGGCAAGGGCGCGAAACGACGTCTGGCGCAACAGCACCGCGGGCCCGTCCCAGCGGGGCGGTCCCTGGATGCCGTCGATCATCGTGATGCCGCGCTCCGTCATCCGGCGGTACAGGTCGTCGATGTCGAGCACCCGCGGCGTCAGGTGATTGATGTGGGTGGAGTTGACGCCGGCGATGTCGGCGGCCACCGCCGATACCCGTGACAGCTCGTCATACCAGGACTTCTCGACCGGTTCACGCGACAGCGCGAACGCCGCCACGGCCTGCGCGACGAAGTCATCGGCCTCCGTCGGCGTCGCAGCCGCCGTCGGCTGCGATCACCCGGGCACGGGCGAGCAACGCCGGGTCGAAGAGTTGCGCGGCGTCTCAGGAATCGCTGTACACGAGCGCGCAACTCGGCGTCGAAGAAACGCGGATCCCTGATCGACAGCATCGAGGTGAACACCCGAAACGGGTTGTGCCCCAACTCGTCGGAGTCGATAGGCCGAAATGCGGTGGACACCACCGGAACCGGTGAAGCGGCGTCGCGCAGGTCGTAGTAGCCGACTGGGACCATGCCGAAGGCCGAGAACAGCTCGGCGACGGCGGCCAGCTCATCGGGTGTGCCGACGCGGATCGCGCCGTGCCGTTCGGCGGTGACGCGGGACAGCGACCCGAGCCGTTCGGCGCCCGCATGCCGCGTGGCGTAATCATGGTTGACCTGCGTGCTGACCTCGACCAGCGTGGTGTACGCGGGTACCTCGCTGCCGTACATGGCGGACAGCCCAGCGGCGAAGCGCTCCCGCAGCTGGGAAGTCGCCAGGCGACGATGCGGGCGGCGTTGGCGCCCGCTGAGGAGGCTGGCCATCGACCCCGCCAGGCGACGATGCGGGCGGCGTTGGCGCCCGCTGAGGAGGCTGGCCATCGACCCCGCCAGGCGACGATGCGGGCGGCTCAACTGCGATCACCACTGCGATACTCTCCGGCCATGGCTGAGACGCTCGACAACATCGACCGGATCTTGGTGCGCTCGCTCGTTGCGGACGGCCGCGCGACCTTGTCGGAGTTGGCCGCAAACGCTGGGCTGTCGGTCTCGGCAGTCCAGTCGCGGGTGCGCAGGCTGGAGTCTCGCGGTGTGGTGACCGGGTATTCGGCGCGGATCGACCCGGCGGCGATCGGACACCTGTTGTCGGCGTTCGTGGCCATCACCCCTCTCGATCCCTCACAACCCGATGATGCGCCAACTCGACTGCAACACATCGAGGCAATCGAGTCGTGTCATTCGGTGGCCGGTGAGGAAAGCTACATCTTGCTGGTGCGCGTCGAGTCCCCGCGAGCGCTGGAAGACCTGTTGCAACGGATCCGGACAACGGCGAACGTGCAGACCCGCAGTACGATCATTTTACAGACATTTTACGATGGTCGGCAGTTTGTACCGTAGAAATTACGGTGTGGCATCAGGATATCGTAAATGTTACTGATACGGTGGCGTCATGACGAGCGTGCTGGCAGCTACCGATCGGCAACTCGGGCCTGACCGGGTTCACGAGGTGCTGGCGCGCAGCATCCTTGTCGACGGCCTGGATTTCGTGCTCGACCTGGATCGCTCGGCCGGCTCGTATCTGGTCGATGCCCGCGACGGTCGGCGCTATCTCGATATGTTCACGTTCTTCGCCTCGTCGGCGCTGGGCATGAACCATCCGGCGCTGGCTTACGACGATGACTTCCGTGCAGAACTCACCGACACCGCGGTGAACAAGCCGAGTAACTCCGACGTGTACTCGGTGCCGATGGCCCGATTTGTCCAGACCTTCGCGAGGGTGCTGGGCGATCCGGCGCTGCCGCATCTGTTCTTCGTCGACGGTGGTGCGCTGGCGGTGGAGAACGCGCTGAAGGTCGCTTTCGACTGGAAGAGCCGGCACAACGAGGCGCGCGGCGTCGACCCCGAATTGGGTACCCGGGTGCTGCACTTGCAAGGGGCGTTTCACGGACGCAGCGGTTACACGCTGTCGCTGACCAACAGCAATCCGATTACCGTTGCTCGGTTTCCGACGTTCGACTGGCCACGCATCGACGCGCCCTACCTTCGTCCTGGCGCCGACATCGATGCGCTGGAAGCCGAGTCGCTGCGACAGGCCCGGGCGGCGTTCGAGGCTTACCCGCACGACATCGCCTGTTTCGTCGCCGAACCCATCCAGGGTGAGGGTGGCGACCGGCACTTCCGCCCCGAGTTCTTCGCCGCGATGCGCGCGCTGTGTGACGAATTCGACGCGCTGATGATCTTCGACGAGGTGCAGACGGGCTGTGGTTTGACCGGAACCGCCTGGGCCTACCAACAATTGGGCGTTGCACCCGACGTGGTGGCGTTCGGCAAGAAGACGCAGGTGTGCGGGGTGATGGCCGGACGGCGGGTCGACGAAATCGCCGACAACGTGTTCGCGGTGCCTTCGCGGCTCAACTCGACCTGGGGCGGCAACCTTACCGACATGGTTCGCGCCCGGCGCATCCTGGAGGTCGTCGAAGCCGACGAGCTGTTCGAGAACGCGGCCGCTCAGGGCCGCCATCTACGGGCCCGCCTCGACGAACTCGCCAACGACTTCCCGGGATTCGTGCTCGACGTCCGCGGCCGCGGCTTGATGTGCGCGTTCAGCATGCCGACCACCACCGACCGCGATGAGTTGCTTCGCCGGCTGTGGCGATACGGAGTGATTGTGCTTCCCAGTGGTCAAACCAGCGTGCGATTTCGTCCGGCGCTGACGGTTTCGCGCGCCGAGATCGACGAGGTGGTGGCAGCTCTGCGCGATGTCCTCACGGAGCCGATTTCCGGTTCTTGACCCGCGCGACGGTTACTGGTTTACTGTTCGCGGACTTTGGGGTATACAGACGAGGCGCGTGTGACTGCGCGTGGCAGCGATAGAGGTTCAGGATGCAGACACAACAGCACCGCTCAGACGATGACCGCCTCGGGCATGAAGACAACGACGTGCACACCGCCATTCGGTTCGCCATCCTGGCCGCAGTTGCCGGGGTGGGGTATCTCATCGTGGCCGCGCTCTGGGACAGCACGTGTAAGGGCGCGATGTCCGTCGACACCGTGGCATGCGGAGCGCCCCAGCTGACAATCCTGGCGTTTGGCGGCCCGGCGATTCTGCTGGCCGCGGGATGCTGGGCATTTATGCGTACCTACCGCGTCTGGCGCGACCACGGCACCTGGTGGGCATGGCAGGGCGCCGGGTGGTTCTTGATGATCCTGATGTTTGTCACGCTCACCATGGGCGCCCCGATTGCCGTACCCGTTCTGGCGAGTTGATCGGTCTGCGTGCGCGAACAGCAGTCCGCGCACCGACTTCGGAGTCTCGACGGAAGAAGTGTCGCGATCGTGCATGACGCTCCCGGTTGCCTCGTCTGGTTTTATACGTCGGCGCTAGTGGGTATCTGCTTTAGACCATGATGAGTCCGTCGGCGGATGGTCCGAACGTCACCCGATCATGGGGGACAAAATCACGAATGCGATGACATAGATGCCCACTGCGATCAGTACGAGGATCACCAACGTGATAACGGCGATCAGTGCAACCCGCCGAATGCGGCGTGTGCGCTGGATTTCCGCTGTCTCGCCCGCGTCCATGGCGGGTGGAATACCCGGCGGCGATCATGACTAACCAGCTTGAGCGCGAGGGTAGTGTCGGTCAAACAATGCTGGGAGGCCCCATGACCGCTGCTGCGAAGCCAGCGAAGAATCAGCAACGCGGTGAACGCGCCATCGAACTACGCGTCGCGGCGAAACTGGAGAACTTGTCGGTCTTGCGGACTTTGGTGGGGGCGGTCGGCACCTTCGAGGATCTCGATTTCGACGCAGTAGCCGATCTGCGGCTCGCGGTAGACGAGGTGTGTACCCGGTTGATTCGCTCGGCCGTCCCGGGCGCCATGCTGGCGATCGTCGTTGATCCGAGCGACGACGAACTGAAGGTCGAGGCATCGACGACATGCGACAACGCTGACGTCGTGACGCCGGGCAGCTTCAGCTGGCATGTGCTGACATCGCTGACCGACGACGTCCAGACATTCCAGGACGGCGGCGGGCCTGATGGTCACGGCGTCTTCGGTGTCACGCTGACTACCCGACGGGCGGGCGCTCGCAGGTGACAGCGCGAGCTGTCGGCGGTTCTTCATCTCGTCCCAACGAATACGCTGACGTTCCAGACATGTTCCGTGAGCTGGCCACTCTTCACGCCGATTCGTCGGACTTCCAGCGTCACCGGGACAAGATCGTCGAGCGCTGCCTTCCCTTGGCAGACCACATAGCCCGGCGTTTCGAGGGGCGCGGCGAACCACGCGACGACTTGGTTCAGGTGGCTCGCGTGGGACTGGTCAACGCCGTCGCCCGCTTCGACGTCGAGACCGGTTCCGACTTCGTCTCCTTTGCGGTGCCCACCATCATGGGGGAAGTCCGCCGGCATTTCCGGGACAACAGCTGGTCGGTGAAGGTCCCGCGGCGTCTGAAAGAGCTGCACTTACGGCTTGGCGCGGCGACCGCAGACCTCTCGCAGCGGCTGGGCCGAGCGCCCACCGCGACTGAGCTCGCCGCAGAACTCGAGATGGATCGCACCGAAGTCATCGAGGGCCTGGTGGCGGGTAGTTCATACAACACGCTGTCCATCGACAGCGGCGGCAACAGCGCCGGTGATGACGAGGCCCGGGCCATCGCCGACACCCTCGGCGATGTCGACACCGGTCTTGAGCGGATCGAGAACCGAGAGGCGATCAGGCCGTTGCTGGAGGGGTTGCCGGAGCGGGAGCGAACGGTGCTGGTCTTGCGGTTCTTCGACTCGATGACCCAGACGCAGATCGCCGAGCGCGTCGGCATTTCACAAATGCACGTGTCGCGATTGCTGGCTAAGTCTTTAGCGCGGCTTCGGGATGAGCTGGAATAGCCGGTTCGACTCAGCATTCTCGTTGTCTGCATCCGGCGTGGCGCCCACCGAGTTGACCAGTGGCAGCGTGTTGTCGGGGTCGCAGATCCGAAGTAATCGCGACACCGCCTTGCCTGGCACCACAGCCCAGCGCAGATTCGCGCTCGCGGACCGGACATTGATCAGGTGCAGCGCCGAAAAACCGGCAGTTCCAAAGAATTCCAGGCTGCTCAAATCCACGATCACCGATGTGGAATGAGCGATGCAGCTCTCAACGTAATCGGCGAGCTGATTGGCATTGGATGCGTCGAGCTCTCCGTGGGCGGTGATCACTACGCGGGAAGAAGTCCACTCAGCGGTGAATACGCGCGGAATGGTTTTCCCATACGGGTGGTGGCAGTGCGGCGTCGGCTCCAAGGACCGGCGCAGCAGGGTTCGGGCGTTTTATGGCAGACATCAAGTGACTCCATCAGTCGACAAAGCAAGCTGTGGATCACGTCAAGCGGTGAGGTGCCGCGCGCGAGGAGAAAACCGAGAGAAACGAGCCTCCCCCCTGCGTCGATTAACGCTGTTCCGGGGCGGCTGTTAACTCAACCTTGTTTAGACACTACTCCGGCCGCACTGCGCCCACAACGCGTGGGAGTATTCTCAGAAACCCTGTTCAGCGGTTCGACTCACGGTGTTATCCCGAATTATGTTCTGGCGCACCAATTATGGTGGCGAATCGCCGGACGGACTCAGCTGCCACGCTGGCTGCACCGCTGTGGCCGCTGCGCGCTCGGGTGGCGATCTCTCCGGTCGCCGGATCCAGGGTCACCTCGGCCAACAGCTCACCGGTCGTGACCTCGCAGACCGCCCACGAGTAGCGGGTGTCGGCGGACCACTGGGCGTTGCTGTGCGCGACATGGTCCGAGTCGTTGATGCCGAGGTCGACCAGCGCGGGACGGTCGTCGATGCGGACGTCAGCGCGCAGTCCGCGCAGATACCACTGCCCGGCGTTGATCTCGACCGGTTCCAAGTTCGGCTCCTCCTCAGGCCGCTTCGCGCCCTGCATCGTCGTCGAACGCGGTTCCACGTTCGCTCCGGACGGAATTACTTGATCTCGGCGAGCACCGTGCCCTGGGTGATAGCGGCCCCGGTCTCGACGGCCAACCCGGTGATGACGCCGTCTTTGTGCGCGGTGACCGGGTTTTCCATCTTCATCGCCTCCAGGACCACCACCAGGTCGCCGGTCGAGACCTCTTGTCCCTCCTCGACGGCAACCTTCACCACGGTGCCCTGCATCGGCGCGCTCACCGCGTCACCGGACGCCGCGGCGCCGCCGTGGGCGCCCCGCTTGCGTGGCTTGGGCTTTTTGCGGATCGCGCCGACCGCGTCGGTGGACGCACCGTTGGACAGCGCCAGGTCACCCGGCAGCGACACCTCGAGCCGCCGGCCGCCGACCTCCACTACGACCTTCTGCCGCGGCAGAGTCTCGTCCTCGTCGATGGGCTCGCCGCCAGTGAACGGCTCGATGGTGTTGTCCCACTCGGTCTCAATCCAGCGGGTGTGCACCGTGAAACCGTTGTCGTCGCCGATGAACGCCGGGTCGGACACCACGGCGCGGTGGAACGGGATGACGGTGGCCAGCCCTTCCACGTGGAATTCGTCCAGCGCGCGGCGTGACCGCGCCAAGGCTTCCTCGCGGCTTGCGCCGTACACGATCAGCTTGGCCAGCATCGAGTCGAACTGCCCACCGATCACCGAACCGGCCTCGACACCGGAGTCCAGCCGGACTCCGGGCCCGCTGGGCGTCTCGTACTTGGTGACCGGGCCCGGCGCGGGCAAGAAGCCGCGTCCGGCGTCCTCGCCGTTGATCCGGAACTCGATCGCGTGCCCGCGCGGGGTGGGGTCCTCGGTGATATCGAGCTTCTCGCCGTTGGCGATCTTGAACTGCTGCAACACCAGGTCGATGCCCGCGGTCTCCTCGGTGACCGGGTGCTCGACCTGCAGGCGGGTGTTGACCTCGAGGAACGAGATCAGCCCGTCCTGGCCGACCAGGTATTCCACGGTGCCGGCGCCGTAGTAGTGCGCCTCTTTGCAGATCCGCTTGGCGGATTCGTGGATCTCCTTGCGCTGCGCGTCGGTCAGGAACGGTGCGGGCGCCTCTTCGACCAGTTTCTGGAAGCGGCGCTGCAGCGAGCAGTCGCGGGTTCCCGCGACGACGACGTTGCCGTGCTGGTCGGCGATCACCTGCGCCTCGACGTGGCGCGGCTTGTCCAGGTAGCGCTCGACGAAGCATTCGCCGCGGCCGAACGCCGCCACCGCCTCGCGGGTCGCCGACTCGAACAGCTCGGGGATCTCCTCGATGGTGCGCGCCACCTTCATGCCGCGGCCACCGCCGCCGAAGGCGGCTTTGATCGCGATCGGCACGCCGTACTCCTTGGCGAAGGCGACCACCTCGTCGGCGTCCTTCACCGGGTCGGGCGTACCAGGCACCAGCGGAGCCTGCGCGCGGGCGGCGATGTGCCGCGCGGTGACCTTGTCACCCAGGTCGCGGATCGACTGCGGGCTGGGCCCGATCCAGATCAGGCCGGCGTCGATGACCGCCTGCGCGAAGTCGGCATTCTCCGAGAGGAAGCCGTAGCCGGGGTGGATCGCGTTGGCGCCGGACTTCTCGGCGGCCTCCAGGAGTTTGCCGAAGTCCAGGTAGGACTCGGCCGACGTCTGACCACCCAGCGCGAAAGCCTCGTCGGCCAGCCGCACGTGGGGGGCGTCGGCGTCGGGCTCGGCGTACACCGCCACGCTGGGCAGGCCCGCGTCCTTGGCCGCGCGGATCACCCGAACCGCGATCTCGCCGCGATTGGCGACCAGAACCTTGGAGATCGTCGAGTTGGCGTGACTAGGCACTGCGCCTCCTGTAGGGCTGAAACACTTCTCGGATGTCTAAGAGAAATTCTTACAAGTCATGTCGGGGGAAGTTTAAGCGCCGCGCCGCGGGCGATTTGACCCGGTGTCCACTTCAGGCGGACTCGCGCAATCGGCGCTTGATCCGGGCCAGCATCGCCGACATTCCCCGCAGCCGCAGCGGGCTGATCAGGGCAGCCAGACCCAGGTCGGTGTAGAAGTCCTCGGGCACTGCCAGGATCTCGGCGGCGGGCTGTTCGTCCAGGCCGGCGGCGAGGATCGACGCAAAGCCGCGGGTGGTGGGCGCTTCGGCCGGCGCGCTGAAATACAGTCGCACCCGATCCGGGTCATGCGCATCGACGTGCAGAAACAGCGGCGATTGGCACTCGGGGACCGGCTCCATCGCCGCTTCTTCGAGGTCGGCGGGCAACGCCGGCAGATCGTCGGCGAACTCCAGCAGCAGCTTGAGCTTGTCCTGGCCTTGGACTTCGGCGAAGTCAGAGACCACTTCGGCCAGCGGCGCGGGCATGCTCATCAGGCCGGTACGGCTCCCGGGCTTTCACCGGCGACGATCGGCACTCGCACGGCGTTACCCCATTCGGTCCACGAACCGTCGTAGTTGCGCACACCGGGGATGCCGAGCAGATGGGTCAGCACGAACCAGGTATGGCTGGACCGCTCGCCGATCCGGCAATAGACGATGGTCTTGTCGTCCGGCTCGATGAACCCGTAGAGCTGCTCGAGCTCGTCTCGTTTGCGAAACCGTCCGCTGTCGTCAGCCGCCTTACCCCACGGGATCGACTGCGCCGTGGGGATATGCCCGGCCCGCAACGCGCCCTCCTCCGGGTAGTCGGGCATGTGGGTGCGTTTGCCGGTGTATTCATCGGGCGACCGCACATCGATGAGCGGCTCGGAACCCAGGGTTGCCAGCACGTCGTCTTTGAACGCGCGGATCGGTGCGTCGTTGCGCCGCACGACGGGATAGCCCGACGACGTCTTGGCGGGAACGTCCAACGTGGTGTCGCGTCCTTCGGAGATCCACAGATCGCGTCCGCCGTTGAGCAGCCGCACATCCGGGTGACCGAAGAGCGTGAACACCCACAGCGCGTACGCGGCCCACCAGTTGCTCTTGTCGCCGTAGATCACCACGGTGTCGTCACGCGAAATCCCTTTGCGTTCCATCAATTCGGCGAATTGCTTGCCGTCGATGTAGTCGCGCACCCGGGGGTCGTTGAGGTCGGTGTGCCAGTCGACTTTGACCGCCCCTGGGATGTGACCGACGTCGTAGAGCAGGACGTCTTCATCGGATTCGACGATGGCAAGTCCGGGCCGACCCAGATTGCCGGCCAGCCAGTCGGGCGTCACCAGCCGTTCCGGATGGGCGTAGGCGCTCAGCGTGGGGCTGGGATCTGCTGGTAAAGGCACGCTCTGAGCCTACCCGCCGGTTAGCTGTGGCTGTTCCGGCGTCGGCGTGAGCTAGCGGTCACGATGTGACCGGATTGGCCGCCCACAGTTCGGCGACCGACACGCCGACTCGTTGCACAAGGGCGCGCGTCAACGGGAGGCTCAGGCCGATGACGTTGGACGGGTCGCCCTCGATCCGGTCGACGAACCAGCCGCCCAGCCCGTCCAAAGTGAAGCTTCCGGCGACGGCCAACGGTTCGCCGCTGTCGAGGTAGGCCTGCAGATCGACATCTTTAAGTTCAGCGAAATAGACTGTCGTAGTTGATGATTCGGACACGTGATGTGTTGCCTCGCCGCCGGTCAGCCGCACCAGGCAGTGCCCGGAGTGCAGCTGACCGGAGCGCCCGCCCATCGACCGCCATTGGCTTCGGGCCGCATCGGCTGATGCGGGCTTGCCGACCAGTCGGCCGTCGATGTAGAGCATCGAATCACAGCCAATGACAACACAATCCGCAGCGACAGCAGGGTCCAGGACCTTCACGACCTGATCAGCTTTGGCCTCGGCGAGGCCGCGGACTACGTCACCTGGGCGAGGCGTCCGATCCCAGCGCGGCGACGACCGCGTCCTCGTCCACGCCGGAGACCACGACCAACGGTTCGACACCGGCCTGTCGCAGCACCCTGAGCCGGCCCCGCAGACGCGGACCCGAGCACCACGCGGGTCAATTGCGCCATCATCGCCGCATGTGGATCCGTTCCAGCAGCGTGATCTTCTGCCAGCTGAAGACGGGGTAGCGCAGTTTGTCGACGGGCAGCCCCCACCGGGTGCGCTCGGGCGGTGCCGGCTCACCGCCGCCCCCGACCGCGCTGCCCAGCACCGCGATCAGCGCGGCAAGTTCCTCGTCGGTCGGCTTGCCCTTGAGTACCTGGATTCGCGGCTCGTGGGTCTCGTATTTCGTCGCTCACAGTGGAATATTCCCGTGCTTCTTGGGCGGCATCTGGGCGATCTTGCGCTCCAACAGCCGCAGTGCTGTCCCGATGTAGCCGCGAGTGTGCGACGGCGGGATCACCGCATCGACGTAGCCCCGCTCGGCGGCGATGTAGGGGTTGACCAGGGTGTCCTCGTACTCCTGCTGCAGATGCAGCCGCAGCGCGTCGACGTCTTCGCCGTTCTTGGCTGCTTCACCGAGCTGCTGGCGGTAGACGAAGCCGACCGCACCGGAAGCGCCCATCACCGCGATCTGGGCGGTCGGCCAGGCGACGTTGACGTCGCAACCCATGTCCTTGGAGCCCATGACGCAGTAGGCGCCGCCGTAGGCCTTGCGGGTGATGACGGTGATCTTGGGGACGGTGGCCTCGCCGTACGCGTACAGCAGCTTCGCGCCGCGGCGGATGATGCCGTTGTATTCCTGGCCGGTGCCCGGCAGGAAGCCCGGCACGTCGACCAGCATGATGATCGGGATGTTGAAGCAGTCGCAGGTCCGCACGAAGCGGGCGGCCTTCTCGGAGGCGTTGATGTCCAGGCAGCCGGCGAACTGGGTGGGCTGGTTAGCCACGATGCCGACCGGGTGGCCGTCGATACGACCGAACCCGATCACGATGTTCTGCGCGTAACCGGCCTGCACCTCGAGGAACTCGTCGTCGTCGAGGATGCGGGTGATCACTTCGTGCATGTCGTAGGGCTGGTTGGCCGAGTCGGGGATCAGTGTGTCCAGTTCGAGGTCCTCGGCGGTGAGGTTGTCCTCGATGGCGCCCTCGGGGACGGGCACGGGATAGCGCGGCGGATCGGTGAAGTTGTTGGGCGGCAGGTAACTCAGCAGATCGCGGACGTAATCAAAGGCGTCCTGCTCACCGGAGGCGACGTAGTGCGCGGTGCCGGACTTGGCCATGTGGGTGTGGGCGCCGCCCAGCTCCTCCATCGTCACGTCCTCACCGGTGACGGTCTTGATGACGTCTGGACCGGTGATGAACATCTGGCTGGTCTGGTCGACCATCACCACGAAGTCGGTCAGCGCCGGCGAGTAAACGTGGCCACCGGCGGCAGCACCCATGATCAGCGAGATCTGCGGGATGACGCCGGAGGCCAGGATGTTGTTGTGGAAGATTTGGCTGTACAGGCCAAGCGAGACCACCCCCTCCTGAATGCGCGCGCCCGCGCCGTCGTTGATCCCGATCAGCGGCCGGCCGGTCTTGATGGCGAGGTCCTGCACCTTGACGATCTTCTCGCCGTAGACCTCGCCGAGGCTGCCGCCGAACACCGTGACGTCCTGGCTGAAGATGCATACGTCCCGGCCGTCGATGGTGCCGTAGCCGGTGACGACGCCGTCACCGAGCGGGCGCTTCTCGGCCAGCCCGAAGTTGGTGCTGCGGTGCCTGGCCAACGCGTCGAGTTCGACGAACGATCCCTCGTCCAGCAGGGCGTAGACGCGCTCGCGCGCAGTCAGCTTGCCCTTGGCGTGCACCTTGTCGACGGCGGCTTCACCGACCGGGTGCAGCGTCTCCTCGGACCGCTTGCGCAGTTCGGCGAGCTTGCCCGCAGTGGTGTGGATGTCGATATGGTGCTCGGCTTTGGCTTCCACGTGGGCATCGGTCTCGGAGGTGCTCGTCATGGGTCTCGATCTTAGCGGTCCCTTATATTGCGATCCCAATCCCGCGCCGAGGTCATCGTCATGCCGAGTGTGCGCCCAGAGCGCCGAGTGTGCTCTGAGGGCGGGAATTTTGCGAGAATCCCGCCATCAGAGCACAGTGGACGCCGAGAATGCTCAGTCGACGATCGATGGAGGACGGCATCGTGCCAGCCGACGCCACATATCGCGCCGCCGTTGGACGTGGCGGTGTTGCGCGACGGGCTGGTCGGGCCCGGGCTGCCGTGGCGCCAACTCGACGTAGTCGCCGAAACCGGCTCCACCAACGCCGATCTGATCGCCCGGGTGCAAGGCGGCGACGACGTCGACGGATCGGTGTTGTTCGCTGAGTACCAGCACGCCGGACGGGGGCGTCATGGCCGGCACTGGTCGGCGCCGCCGCGGGCGCAGATCGCCTTGTCGGTGGGGGTGCGCGGCAGCTCGGTTCCTCGGTCGGGGTGGGGATGGTTGCCGCTGGCCACCGGGGTCGCGGTGGCCGACGCGCTGACCGCGCTGAGCGGTGGCTTCGATATCGGGCTGAAATGGCCGAACGATGTGCTGGTAAACGGCGGCAAGCTCGCGGGCATTCTTGCCGAGGTCGCTGCGCCGGCGCCGATGATCGTGCTCGGCCTGGGGCTCAACGTGACGTTGACGGCCGACGAAGCGCCGGACCCGGTCGCCACGTCGCTGCTGATGCTGGGGTCATCGACGATCGACCGGAATACGTTGGCGCGCAGGATACTTCGCGAATTGGCGCTGCGCATCGACGCCTGGCGCACCGCAGGCGGCGCGGATGCGGCGCTGGTCGCCGACTATCAGCACTACAGCCTGACCCTGGGCTCTCGGGTCAAGGCCACATTGCCCGGCGGTCGAGATGTCATCGGCGTCGCCCGGGCCATCGACGAGACGGGCCGAGTGTGCGTCGACACCGGCGGTGAGATGGTGGCCATCTCGGCCGGAGACATCACGCACCTACGTCCTAACGTTTAAAGTGCCAGCGTGGGCTACCCAGACAACGTGCTGGCCGGCGACGAGCAGGTGGTTCTGCACCGCCACCCGCACTGGAAACGGCTGATCGGACCGGTCATCGTCCTGATCCTGGCGAGCGCGGCGGCGTCGTTCGGTTCCGCGGTGGTCAGCAGCACCAGCTGGGATCCGACCGCCAAAAGGGTCGTCTTCGCTGTGATCGGGGCGATCTGGCTGGTGCTCATCGGCTGGCTGACGTTGTGGCCGTTCCTGAACTGGCTGACCACGCATTTCGTCATCACCGACCGGCAGAGTGATGTTCCGGCACGGGGTGCTGAGCCGCAGCGGCATCGATATTCCGCTGGCCCGGATCAACAGCGTGGAATTCCGGCACCGGCTCATCGATCGGATATTGCGCACTGGAACGTTGATCGTCGAGTCGGCGTCACAAGATCCGTTGGAGTTCTATGACATTCCGCGCGTGGAGCAGGTCCACGCGCTGCTGTATCACGAAGTTTTCGACACCCTCGGATCCGAGGAATCGCCGAGCTGATCGACCCGGCTTGCGACGCGACCGCCAGGCCCGCATCAGCGTGACGTTGCCACGCTCTTCGACGTCCTCGAACACCTCGGCGATCCCGCCTGCGGTAAGCGCCGACTCCAGCGCCTTGTCGGTGCTTCGGGCGTTTTCGTTCGGGAACACCCAGCGCCGGAACGCCCAGAACCGGAATGCCATCTGCAGCAGGTTGCCGATGATGTAGGCCGAGATGAAGTCGGCGACGTTCTCCATGGTCAATGACACCGTCGGGCACCCGCAGTTGCAGGACATAGCTGGAGACCCACAGCGGCGCCATGCTCAGCATGACGCCGACGCCACTGAATGCGAAGAACAGCAGCGCCTCGTGGTGACGCTCGCGGCCGCCGCGGTCCCGAAAGCTCCACTCCCTGTTCAAGACGTACGACGCGATGACCGCGACGATGCCCGCGATGACCTTGGCTGTCACCGGCTTGGGCTCCAAGATCGTCAGCTTGAGGGTGTAGAAGATCGTCGAGTCGATGACGAACGTCGTCGCGCCCACGATGGCGAACTTGATCAGCTCGTGGTGGCGCTCGGCGTACGGGCGGATCGGCCCCGGCAGTCGGGCGATCGTGGCATCGGCGAAGGACACAATGTAGCAGTCTACGTACTGCCCGCTAACCGTGCCCTATGGCAGTGTCACTGCCGATAAATCGCCCGTTCAGCGGCCATGACACCATGATGGCCGTGCCGAGTACCCCGACCGCGCCCTCGTCGCCCGCAAGCGGGTGGCGCCCCAAGGTCGCCATGGTCGGCGGCGGCCAACTCGCCCGGATGACCCACCAGGCGGCGATCGCGTTGGGCCAGAGCCTGCGGGTGCTGGCCGCCGACGCCGGCGACCCCGCCGCCCAGGTGAGTCCCGACGTGGTGATCGGCTCGCACACCGACCTCGACGCGCTGCGTCGCGTCGCCGCCGGTGCCGATGCGCTGACCTTCGACCACGAACACGTGCCCGCTGAGCTGCTGGAAAAGCTCGTCGCCGAAGGAGTCAACGTGGCGCCGCCGCCGGAGGCGCTCGTGCACGCGCAGGACAAACTCGTCATGCGGCGACGACTGGAGGCGCTTGGGCGCTTCGGTGCCCCGGTACGCGTCCGTCGCAAGCCCCGATGACCTGGACAGCATCGAGGAGTTCGCACGACGGGTCGACGGCCCGATCGTGGTCAAGGCGGCCCGGGGCGGCTACGACGGTCGCGGGGTACAGATGGCCGCCGACGTGGCGCAGGCCCGCGAGATCGCGGGTCAATATCTTAAATTCTGGCGTACCGGTAGTGGTCGAGGAGTGGGTCGCGATGCGCCGCGAGCTCTCGGCGCTGGTGGCACGGTCCCCGTTCGGGCAAGGCGCGGCCTGGCCGGTGGTCGAGACGGTGCAGCGCGACGGCATCTGTGTGCGGTGATCGCGCCGGCTCCGGGGATGCCCGAGGAGCTCGGCGCCGCGGCTGCGCAGCTGGCGCTGAGACTGGCGGCTGAACTCGGCGTCGTCGGTGTCCTGGCGGTCGAGCTGTTCGAGACCGATCGATGGGCAGCTGCTGGTCAACGAGCTGGCAATGCGCCCGCACAATTCCGGCCACTGGACCATGGACGGCGCCCGTACCAGCCAGTTCGAGCAGCACCTGCGCGCGGTGCTGGACTATCCGCTGGGCGACACCGACGCCATCGCGCCAGTGACGGTGATGGCGAACGTGCTGGGCGCCGCGCAAACGCCGACGATGACGGTCGATGAGCGATTGCACCACCTGTTTGCGCGGATGCCCGAGGCGCGGGTTCATCTCTACGGCAAGGCCGAACGGGCGGGCCGCAAGATCGGTCACATCAACTTTCTCGGCACCGACGTTGCCGACTTGGCGAACCTGCGTGAACGCGCGCGAGCGGGCGGCACACTGGTTGTCACACGGGCAGTGGACGGACGGATGGGACCCACACGATGACGCCGGCGACGATGCAGGGCGCAGCGATGGAGGGGAGCGGCGCAAATGACTCACCAATGCCGCGTCGGGGTGATCATGGGCAGCGACAGCGACTGGTCGGTGATGGCCGACGCCGCCGACGCGCTGGCCGAGTTCGATGTTTCCTGCGAGGTCGGCGTGGTCTCGGCGCACCGCACGCCACAACGGATGCTCGACTACGCGGGGGAGGCCGCTGACCGGGGCATCAGGGTGATCATCGCGGGCGCAGGTGGCGCGGCCCACCTGCCCGGCATGGTGGCCTCGGCCACGCCGCTGCCGGTGATCGGAGTTCCGGTGCCGCTCGCGAGGCTGGATGGCCTGGACTCGTTGCTGTCGATCGCGCAGATGCCGGCCGGGGTGCCGGTGGCCACGGTCTCGATCGGTGGTGCGCGCAACGCTGGACCTGCTCGCGGTGCGCATCTTGGCGGTGTCGGATCCGGGGCTGCGCAGCCGGATTGTGGCTTTCCAGGAGCAGTTGGCGGAGTCGGTGCTGGCCAAGGATGCGGCCCTGAAAGAGCGTCAGGGTAAAGTTACCGGCGAGTAGCCTGGACATGCGGGCCGCTTGGCGGGCCGCGGAAAAGCCGGGCAGTAGGGCGCCGGGCGGCGAGGCGCCGGACGGTAGGACACAGTGCAAGGAGGCCAGAATGGCTCAGTGGGCCGGAGATTCGTCATTTGATCTATTCCAGTTGCCCGAAGAACACAACGAACTGAGAGCGGCGATCCGCGCGTTGGCGGAAAAAGAGATCGCCCCGCATGCCGCGGACGTGGATGAGAAACCCCGATTTCCCGAGGAGGCGTTGTCGGCGCTGAACGCGTCAGGCTTCAACGCTGTCCACGTTCCCGAGGAATACGGCGGCCAGGGCGCGGACTCGGTGGCGGCGTGCATCGTGATCGAGGAAGTGGCTCGCGTCGACGCGTCTGCGTCGTTGATCCCCGCAGTAAACAAGCTGGGCACCATGGGCCTCATCTTGCGTGGCTCCGAGGAGCTGAAAAAGCAGGTGTTGCCGGCACTGGCCTCCAATGGGGCGATGGCGTCCTACGCGTTGAGTGAGCGCGAGGCCGGCAGCGACGCCGCATCGATGCGGACCCGGGCCAAGGCAGACGGAGACGACTGGATCCTCAACGGCACCAAGTCTTGGATCACCAACGGCGGCAAGTCAACCTGGTACACGGTGATGGCGGTAACCGACCCGGACAAAGGCGCCAACGGGATTTCGGCGTTCATGGTGCACAAGGACGACGAGGGCTTCACCGTCGGGCCTAAAGAAAAGAAGTTGGGTATCAAGGGTTCACCGACCACCGAGCTGTACTTCGAGAATTGCCGGATTCCCGGCGATCGGATCATCGGCGAACCTGGCACCGGGTTCAAGACCGCGCTGGCCACGCTGGACCACACCCGCCCGACGATCGGCGCCCAAGCCGTGGGTATCGCCCAGGGCGCGGTGGACGCCGCGATCGCTTACACCAAGGACCGCAAGCAGTTCGGCGAGTCGATCAGCACGTTCCAGGCCGTCCAGTTCATGCTGGCCGACATGGCGATGAAGGTCGAGGCGGCACGGTTGATGGTCTACAGCGCTGCCGCTCGCGCTGAACGCGGTGAGTCGAATCTGGGCTTTATCTCCGCGGCGTCGAAATGCTTCGCCTCCGACGTGGCGATGGAAGTCACCACCGATGCCGTGCAACTTTTCGGCGGCGCCGGATACACCACCGACTTCCCGGTTGAGCGGTTCATGCGCGACGCCAAGATCACCCAGATCTACGAGGGCACCAACCAGATTCAGCGCGTGGTGATGTCGCGCGCGCTGCTGCGCTGAGTCGGCGGCACAAAACGAATTTCTGCCAATGTGCGGTTGGCGCGCGTCCGCGGGCCGGTGAAGCTACAGTCACACTGCATCATGGATAGCCTGCTGGAGCGCGACGCGCCGCTGGCGCACGTCCCTCACGCCCGGCGGGCCGACACACTGTCCGATCCCCATGCGCTGACTCGCCGTCAGCGCCAGGTCTTCGACCTGCTTGCCGCCGGGCGCAGCAACCGTGAGATCGCCGCCGGGCTGAACATCAGCCCTAAAACCGTCGGGCACCACGTCGAGGCCATCTTGACCAAGCTCGGCGTGGACAACCGCACCCGCGCCGTCGCCTACGCGTTGCAGAGCAACGCTGCCTCGCAATCGAAGTCGTAGGTTACGCCGTTGTGCAGGTGGCGGTTTCGTCAAGACCCGCTCGTTCGACGCTCAGCAGGCTTTCTGATTCATGTTCTTCCCGGTACGCCTTGGCGCCACCGTTCAGCCCGAAGAGCCGTTTGCTCCACAGCAGCCATATCACTGCGACGACGTTGACCAGGAAAGCGAAAAGCCTTAGTGCCGTGATCTTTTCGGTCAGTTCATAGACTTCCAGGGGAAGGAAGATGCTGGTGGCGATCACCGCGAAGTACTCGCCCCATCGCCGCATCAGCCACAGTCCGACAGCCTCGACAAGCTCGATCAGCGCGTAGGTGATGAAGCCCAGGGCGATGACGAGCAACGTCGACGACGACAGCGCGAACGCGTGGGCGATATGGCCGATGATCTTCGAGTTATCCGGATCCCATCCGAGCTGGTTCGCCAGCGGCCGAAGCAGAGGGAGGTCTCGCTCGAACGCTTGCTGCAACCGCGAGTGTGACCCGCGGACCTTCAGCACGCCGACGGCCACCAACAGCAACACGACGCATCGAACCGCGCGTTCCACGGCGAGCGCTCGCATCAATGTCCGATCGCGCAGCAGTCTGCCGCGTGGGATTTCCGGCGCCGTATTCGCCGGGCCGCTGCGGCGCGCAGGGCCTACAACGAAAGTCTCGCAACGCAAACAGCGCCACGCTTCCCCGGCGGGAGTGTCGGCCTTCAGGCGCTCCCGAAGTTCCGGCTCGTCGGGAGCGAAGGTCGCGTGCCCACGCAATCCACACGAGCGCAGAGCAAAATCCACCATGATTGAGACGCTACAGCGACGTGCTGAGCGTTAGCGGTGTCGCACAGCAAAAGCGGACTGTACGGTGACCAGCATGACGCGGCCCACCGAGCGCAAACGCCGATGAGCACCGCACGCGAGGCCGTGCGCAACGCGCTGATCTTCGAGGCCCTTGGTGGGCCTGTCGATCTCAATGCGGTGGATTGGCATGTCAAACACCGAAATCCGTCGGGCTCGCCGTCGGAAGTGCAGAACGAGACCTTGCCGGCGATTCGGGAATGGGTGAGCGAGGGGCTGTTCAGGCTCGGCGCCCCCCGCGGTAGAGCGAAACGCTTCGTCGCTTGGCGTCGTTCGCTCGACCATTCGCTGCAGAGGATTTCCCATGTCTACGTCAAACACTATGGCGATCCGGAGAGATGGATGTTTTCGGCGTGGCTGTCGCTCACGGCGAAGGGCGAACAGCTCGCACGATCTTTCGAGCAAAACGATACCGACGGATACCGCCGGAAAAGCTAATGAGGCCACATTGACCGGGCTGGAGATCAGGCCGGCCACCGAGGACGACCTGGTGCACGTCTGCGAGATCGTCAACTACTTCATCGAGAGAACCGTCTTCAATTTTCGGGTCGAGCCGCAGACCGTCGACGAGTGGCGCGTCCAGTGGACGCGACTGCACGACCGATTTCCCTGGCTGGTGGCTACCGACGACCACGTGGTCGGCGTGGCGTACGCGGCACCGTGGAACGATAAGGCCGCCTATCGGTGGACCGCCGAGTGCACCGTCTACGTCGCACCCTCGGCGCACCGCCGCGGGGTAGGCGACGCGCTGTACACCGAGCTGCTGGACCGGTTACGCCGGCAAGGTTTCCGCAGCGTCGTCGCGGTGATCGCGTTGCCCAACGACCCGAGCGTCGGGCTGCACGAGCGGCACGGGTTCGTGCGGGTCGGCCACCTGTCCGAGGCCGGTTACAAGTGGGACGCCTGGCACGACGTCGGTTTTTGGCAGTGCCAGCTCGCTAACCGCTAGGTGGCAACGAGTTGTGCGGTGCAGTAGTAGTTTTCGGTTTGCCCGTCATTGCGCTGTGGCACCGGTAATCCGGCGTCGGCCAATAATTGTCCAGACCGGAACCGGGCCGTCTGCCAGCCGCGTCCGTCCAGATACGGCGCGACGTCATGGCGCTCGCCGCCGTACCACAAGTCGTCGAGGTGGGCGTCGAGGCCGTGCTCGTACCACCGCTGAGACGAGGTGTGCATGACCTCCAGCGACTCTGGTGAGCTCAGGAAGATCTCCACGACCAGTCGGCTGCCGTCGGCGCTGAGCTCGGTGATGTTGTCCAGCAAGCGATCTTGGGCCTCCGGGGGCAGGAATGCCAGCAGGCCTTCGGCGACCCACACTGTTGGCCGGTGTGCGTCGAAGTCCGCCTGCTTCAGCGCTGCGGGCCAATCGTCGCGCAGATCGACCGGCACCGCGCGCAGGTCGACGGTTGGCTCGGCGCCCGCCGCGGCCAGCGTCGCGGTCTTGAAGTCGGTGACTTGCTGCTGGTCGATCTCGAACACCACCGTCTCGGCGGGCCAGGACAGTCGGTAGCCGCGGGCGTCGAGGCCGGAGGCCAAGATCACCGCCTGGTGGATGCCGGATGCCGTTGCGTCGGCGACGAACTGGTCGATGAGGCGAGTGCGTACGGTCAGCAGATCGGTCATCGGCTGTATGCCCCACGGGTGGCCGGGGATGTCGACGTCGTCGGCGCTGAGTTCGCCGGCCGCCCAGCGGGTGAAGAAGTCGATGCCGACCGCCCGCACCAGCGGCTCAGCGAACGGATCGTCGATTAGCCCCGCTGTGGTGGCGCGGGCTCTGCCCGCGGCCACCATGGTGGCGGTGGCTCCCACGCTCGTTGCCAGGTCCCAGGTGTCGTTGTCGGTGCGCGCCATGCTCGCCAGCGTAGCGAGCCGACGGGGGCGCGCCCGAACACCGACGTCAGTTCGGCGGTGCGGTCCTCTCGGGAGATCTAAGTCCGGGTGGCCAGTCATGACCCGTGCGATGTAATCGACCGAGTCGACAGCACTTAACGCGTCAGTCAAGCTCCATTCACTTTCCTGCGGCCACAGCGGCGTACGGTGCGGCGTTATGAGCGCTCCTTCGCCTGTGCCTGCTTCGGGGCTGGCGCCAGAAAGCACCTGGTCTCCGCCGCGGTGGGAAACCACCTTCGTCCATGTGAGGAACGCAGACCTGCAAGTCCTGATCGACGACGCCACCCAACTGTCGAACACCTACGGAGAGCAGGGGTGGGAGATCGTGGGCTCATCGGTGCAACGCGTTCAGGTTTCGCACCACTTTGCGGGATACGACAAGGGCGGCGAGTTCTATTTCGAGTGGAGCATCGTCTGCACCCTGAAGCGGCCGTTGCCGCCTGGATAACGCGGTCAGACGTGTGGCGGGCATGCCGTGGCTGCGCGTTGATCTAACATCGCCTGGTGACCGAATCCCGTTCGATCGGTAACCCAGCCGGCCTCGTCGCCGACGCCTGCTGTGCCGACGCCGGACACGGACATCCCCTCCCGGGGGACACGCAATGGCAGCGCGGTGCACAGTGGGCGTGGCGAATGGCCTGGGTCAGCATGTTCGCCATGCTCATCGAGGGCGTGGTCGGGGTGTGGCAGGGCTTGGCCGTCGGATCCATCGCGTTGACCGGGTGGGCGCTGGGCGGCCTGCCGGAGGCGCTGGCCAGCGCGATGGTGGCGTGGCGGTTCTCCGGCTCACGCACCTTGTCGGAGACCGCCGAACGTCGCGCGCAACGCGGCGTCGCGTTGTCGTTTTGGCTGACGGCCCCATATATCGCCGCGGAATCCGCCCACCACCTGCTCGGCGAGCACCATGCCGAGACCTCGGTGATCGGCATGGCGTTGGCGGCCGCCTCGCTGGTGCTGATGCCGATCCTGGGCCGGGTCAATCACTACCTCGCCGAACGGCTGGACTCAGCGGCCACCGCGGGGGAAGGCACCCAGAATTACCTGTGCGGTGCGCAGGCCGCGGCGGTTCTGGTCGGTCTGGCCGTCGTAGCGGTGTGGCCGAGCTGTTGGTGGTTCGACCCGGTGATCGGCTTGGGCGTCGCCGCCGCAGCGATCTGGCAGGGCGTCAAGTCGTGGCGTGGTGAGGACTGCGGCTGCTGACACCCGATCGTCAGGCCGGCCCGATTTCGGTGTTGCTACCTGGCGGCTCACCCGGCTTTTCGCACTCCGCTGTGAACTTCCGGTACGTCACCTAGGTAGTTGACCAAATACCTTCGGGACGGGGGCGTTGCGCCCTAATGATGACCCGGACTTGACGGCAGCATCGACGCAGCGGTCCCAGGCGACTCATGACAACGGGTGAAGATCACAGTGATGACATCGGTGGCAAGAACGGTCCGGCGACTCGGGTTAGAAACCTGGTCGCTGCTGCTGTATACGCAGTCCGGCGGGTTGCGGTTGATCCCGGCCCGTCGGATCCCGGCGGTGCTGCGCGCCCTTGACCGCTACGGCCTACTGGGGGCGGCGACGGTGATCACCGCTGCCCGCGACCGCGACGGGCTGGCGCTGATCGACGAGCGTGGAGCGCTCAGTTTCGGTGATCTGGACAGCCGGACTAATGCGTTGGCCAACGAGTGGCGCCGGCTCGGGCTTGGTCCGCGCGCCAGCGTGGCCATCCTGGCCAGGAATCACCGGGGCTTCCTGGAAGCCGTCTACGCCGCCGGCAAGTGCGGCGCAAGTGTCGTCCTGTTCAACACCGGCTTCGGCAGCGTGCAACTCGCCGACATGGTCACCCGCGAACGCGTCGACCTGCTTGTCCACGACGACGAATTCAGCGCCGTGGTCGCAGACGTGCACCCGAGACTTGGTCGGATTCGGGCCTGGACAGACACGCCGCAGACGCCCGGTGCTGACACTCTGGATGCGCAGATCGAGCACGGCGACACCGCCCCGCCGCCGAGATCCGGCGGTCGGCCCAAGATCGTGATTCTGACCAGCGGGACGACCGGAGTCCCGAAGGGTGCCGCGCGCTCGGAGCCGTACTCGCTGATACCAATCGGCGGCCTGCTCGGCAAGGTGCCGTTTCGAGGCCGCGAAGTCACCGAATGCTGTGTGCCGCTGTTTCATTCGCTGGGCTTCAGCCACGCGATGTTCGCGATGGTTCTGGGCTCGACGCTGGTGTTACGCCGCGAATTCGACCCGCAGGAGGCCTTGGTCAGCGTGGCCAAACATCGGGCCGGCGCTATGATCGTCGTGCCGATCATGCTGCGGCGCATTCTCGACCTGGGTCCCCAAGCTATCGCCGGGGCCGACTTGGCGGCGTTGCGCGTCGTGTTCGTCGGCGGTTCCCAGCTTGGGGCCGCGCTGGCCACCCGCGCGCTCGAAGCGCTGGGGCCCGTTGTCTACAACATGTACGGGTCCACCGAGGTCGCCTATGCCACCATCGCCACGCCCGCCGATCTTGCCGTCGAGTCGGGATGCGTCGGGGGAGTCGTGCCCGGATCGGTCGTCAAGGTTTTCGCCGACGACCACCACGAGGCCGCTCCCGGTACACCGGGGCGGATCTTTGTCGGCAATGTGCTGGCCTTCGAGGGCTACACAGGCGGCGGAACGAAGGAATCGATCCAGGGTCTGATGGCTACCGGCGACGTCGGTCATCTCGATCGGACCGGGCGGCTCTTCATCGACGGACGCGACGACGAGATGATCGTCTCCGGGGGAGAGAACTTGTTCCCGGGCGAGGTCGAAGAGGCACTCGCGCAGCATCCCGACGTCGTTGACGTCGCTGTCGTCGGTGTCAGCGACGAGGAGTTCGGGCAGCGTCTGCGGAGCTACGTCGTGGTGCGGCCGGGTGCGTCGCTGACCGAGCTTGACGTCAAGGAGTTCGTCCGAAATCGTCTGGCCCGCTTCAAGATTCCGCGTGACGTGGTATTCCTCGACACCCTGCCCCGTAACGAGGGCGGGAAGATCCTCAAACGCGAGCTGAGAAGCCGATCGGTCGAAGATCAGGCGGGCGTGTGAGCATGTCGCGGCCTATCGCATTGATCACCGGACCCGGCAGTCAGATTCCGTCGGGTGGCGCTGAGTCGGCGCCCCAGGTGCTCGGCATCATTGGCATGCGCGGGCCGCTGCCGAAGTCGTCGTCGGTCAGCGTGGCCAGTCCCGTCGCCGTACCCCCGCTGACCTTGCCGGCGGTCCCGGAGAAACCGAGCGCTCCCGCCCCCCGATCCGAGGGCGTCACCGCCGGCTCTGGATCCAGATCCATGTACTCATAGCCACGGCCGAGTCGTTCGACCGTGAAGCGCCGACGTCGTGCTCCCGGTGTCTTCGGCGCCGCCGACGCAGCCGCCGCGGCCTCGGTGGGATCGGGTTGCTGCGCCTCCTTCGCGCGCGCGTGCAGGCTCGCCGCTCTGCGCGCAGTCGCGGAAAGGACACCGACCATATAGAGGTAACCCTGCATCGCCGCCAGCGGCGGCGCGGGTGGTGTCGGCGGGGGCGGGGGAGCGGCGGGCGCAGGTGCCGCGGCCACCGCCGGCGCCACGGCGGGGGCCGGAGCGGGCGCTGGCGCCGGAACGGGCGTCGGGCCCGGTGGCGCCAACGCGAAGGCCGGCGGAAGCGGTGGGACGGGCACAGGCGGGATCGCGGCCAGCCCCGCCAGGCCCGCCAGACCCGCGAAGCCGCCCGCCAAAGGAGCCACAGCCAATGGAGCCAACGGGACGGTCAACAGCGGCAGAACCGTCGGGATCAATATCACCACCTGCTCGAGCAGAGTCTTCAGCAACGCGATGGTGTCGGTGATGATGGTGCCGATAGCTTCGACGGTGTCGAGCACCAGGGTCAATCCGACAGCCGCAGGATTGCCGGACGCGAACGCCGCGGTGATGTCACCCCCGATATAGGCGAAGGTTTCGGACAGGTAGGCGACGTAGGAACCGATATCCATCGGATAGCCGAGGGCGAACGCGACGTTGAACGGGTCGAGGAAGGAAAGCGGATTGCCGAGCTCGACCAGATAAGGATCGATTTGAGTAAAGAGCGCGATGAGGTAGGGGTTGTTGTCCAGGTCGTTTATCAACGGCTGTAAGACGTTGTTGTAGAAGTCGGTGTACCCGATGTTCTGTAGAAACGTCAGCCAATTGTTCTCCGTGTCGGGGGGTAGCGAATCGTCGGCGGCGGTTGCCGCCGCGTTGGCTTTTACGATCTGCGGTGCCGGCGTGGTCTGCGGCGACGCTGTCACCGCTGCGCCTGCGACGGTTTGGTAGGTGCTCATCACCGTGGCGGCCTGAACCCACATCCGCACGTAGTTGGCCTCGTTCACCGCGATCGGAATGGTGTTGATGCCAAGAAAATTCGTCGCCAACAGCACCGCGTGGGTGGCATGGTTGGCGGCCAGTTCGCCCAGTGTCGGCATGGTGGCCAGCGCGGTGGTGTAGGCCGTCGCCGCGACTTCGTGCTGAGCGGCGGTCGCGGCGCTGTCAGCGCTGGCCTTCATCAGCCAGGCCAGATACGGCGCGTGGGCGGCCACATACGCTTCGGCGCTCGGGCCATCCCACGTCCCTGCCTGCACGCCCTCCAATACCGCGGTCAGCTCGTCGGCGGTCTCGGTGTAGGCGACGCTCAACGAATTCCACGCCTCCGCGGCCGTCAGCAATGAGCCAGGGCCGGGCCCGCTGCTCAGCAGCGCGGAATGCACCTCTGGGGGCGCGGCCATCCAGATCGGGGCGGTCATTGATCATCCCTCTCAGCGGTGTAGGTGCCGGGTACGTGAGTGAACACACAGTCGCCGCACAGCCCGCCTCCGGGCGTGCGGTAGTACAGGCAGCAACTGGAACGACGATAGTCAGTCTTGTTGAAAACGACTGTGCCGGAGAATCTTTCGTCTGCGCACAAGCTTCGGGCCAACCGCCACGCGGGGCCGGCTGAGGCCGCGCCGCGATGCCGGTCGTATTCACGCGCGGCGCCCAGCAGCGCGGATACCGCATTGCCGCGCAATAACTCTCGCGAGATGGGACCGAGCCCATGCAGTCCCCTGGACAGCGGCGTCAGGTGCGAGTCGAGGACGGTATCGGCCAGCATCGGCTCCAGGTCGTCACCCTGGCATCCGATGGGGCGGGCGATGTGCAACGCGATCTGGCCGTCGACTTCGCGGAACAGCAGTTGCTCGGCGGCGAGTTCGGGCAGCAGGCGGTGGCCGACCACAGCGCCGACGCCGACCGACCACAGGCGCGCGGCGAAGCCGAGAAAGAAGATCGACGCGGCGACCCGTCGCTCTGCGGCGCCGATGCGCAACCGCACTCGCTCAACGATTCCCCCGAGCAGGTCGGGATCGTTGTAGAGCTGCCGTACCGAGCGCCAGTCGCTATCGACCGGCCCGGTCCCGATCGCGAAATATTGGTTGACTGCCGAGAGTTCCGCCAGGACGGCCGCGGTATCGGCCACCGGTGTGCACAGACGTGACATCGACGTTTGTCAGCTCTCTCGGGATACACCGTCCCGGGTCGCAGCATGCGATGACGCGAGTGTCCTGGCTCTCGGATCGCTGCTCGCCTCGCCTTCCAGCTCGCGGCCGTGGCTAGTGAGGTTCGCTCCCCGATTACAGTGGCGGGACCGCGCCGGATTCGCACCGGCTTCCTGCATCGTCATCGCCTTACCGGGGTATTGTCGCATCCCCTGAGCGCAGCCGGTAGCGAATCAGCCGCGAGCACCGGTGACGGTGCGCCGCCGGGCCTCGCCTCACCCCGCGCCGGCGCTCAACGCGTCCACCGCTGCATCGATGTTCGGGATGACCGCGGGACCGTAGCGGGCGACAATCTGCCCCAGCGAGCGGGCGACGTGCGGCCCCACCGCGTCGGCCAGCAGCACCTCCTCGGCGATCACGATGCCACCGACCACGTGTGCCGCCCTCAACCGGTCGTCGGGAGTCACCTCGTAGCGCCAGTCGCCGATCTGCAGCCGTGCGGGTTGCGACTTGAGCATTCCCCGACGGGCAGCGGTGTGCGCAACGCCCGGCAGCCCGGCAAAGACGTTGATCACCAACGCGATTCCACCCGGTCCAGCCAGCGCGCCTGTGACGGTGCGGCTTACCCGCTCGGCGTCGAAAACCGCCATCAGTCGTTCATAGCGAGCACGAACGACGGCGCGATGGTTTCGGCCGTACCGCTGCGACGCACTGCCGTTCCGGCGGCGTAGAACTCCACTGTGTGGTAGCCCCAGGCGTAGTTCTGGATGGCGAAATGCACCCCGACGACTCCGGATGCGCCGTCGCGCTCGGCTTCGCTTTGCATACGCGACATGGCCAACTCGCGCGCTTCGTAGTTTCCCGTCGTCCACTGCGGCATTTCGAGGTTGCGGCCCATCTGTCGCAGGGTCTGCAAAAAGCCTTGCGCGGCAATGTGAAAGACGCAATTGCCCATGACGAACGCCACAGGCGCGTAGCCCGATCGAAGCAGGGTCGCCATGTCCTGTCCCGACAGATGACTGGAGAAAGCTTGCCCGTTAGCGCGCCGAAATGCCCCTGGTTTAGGGGTGTAGCGCACCGCGGTTCCGACCGCGATGAACTCCAAGTGCTCTGATTCGGCGCCGTGCTGGCGCCATTCCAGGCGGACACCGACCACACCGTCGGCGCCCAGCGCGTCGGCTTCGGCCTGCATGCGGGCCATGGCGTTCCAGCGCGCCCGGTACGTCGCCTCGGTGAGCACGGGCAGCTCGGATTGTTGCCGGATGCCGGTGAATTGGTAGCCCACGTGGTAGACCGAGACACCCATCACCAGATCGAGTGGCTCGAAACCGGCCCCGTGCAGGATCGCGAATTCGTTGATCGACAGGTCCGACGTGAAGACCTTGTCGGCGTGCGACAGCCGTTCGCTGGCAACGGGGTCGAGCGGGGTCGATGACACGTGCCCATCCTTTCGGCCGGTCGAGCCTTTCGCCGGTTGCGCACATCGTACGAGGCCGATGTCGGACGGTCGAACGCTTCTCCAGCGGTTGGTCAACCCTCAGCTGGCCAGTGGTCTGAGTGCACCGACCCGGCCGACCGTCGGTCAGTTCAGTCGGTACCGAATCAGCCGTGAGCTGTTGGCCACAACCGCAACCGACGACGCGTTGTGCAGGAGGGCGGCGAGCACCGGTGACAGTGCGCCCCCGGCGCCGATGAGTAACCCGGCGGCGTTGACGGCGATCGACATGCCGTAGTTCTGGCGGATCACGTCGACGGCGCGGGCGCCCAGATCGCCGACGTCGAGCAGACGCTGCAAGTCGTCGTTGGCCAGGGCGACATCGGCGGTCTCGACCGCGACGTCGGTACCGGCCAGGCCCATCGCGATCCCGATGTTGGCGGCTGCCAGCGCCGGGGCGTCGTTGATGCCGTCGCCGACCATCCCGACGATGTAGCCGTCCTCCTGGAGCTGGCGCACCACTTCGAGCTTGTTCTCGGGCAGCACCTCAGCGCGCCACTCGTCGATGCCGAGTTCGCCCGCAACGACTTTCGCAATGTCGGGATGATCGCCGGTGAGCATAACAACTCGGCGGATTCCGTTGGCGCGCAACTTCTTCAGCACATCGGGCGCTTCGGAGCGTATTTCGTCGCGCAGGCTGATCAGCCCGACCAGCGTGCCGTCCACGGCGAGCAGCAGCGGGGTCTCCGCCTGGCGGCGCAGTTTGCCGACCCAGTCGGCTGCCTTCTTTGACACCTTGACGTTTTCCGAGCGCAGCAGCGACGGGCTGCCCAGCAGCAGCGTCCGCCCGTCCGCCCAGGTCCGCATGCCAAGGCCGACCAGCACCTCGCATTCCTCGTGCGGCGGAATGATGATGCGGCGCTCCTCGGTCGAGCGGATCACGGCCTCGGCCAGCGGGTGACGAGAGTGCAATTCTGAGCTCGCCGCATAGGCGAGCACCTGTTCGGGCTGCCAATCCTTGTGTAATGCAATGATGTTCGTGACCACCGGGCGCCCCACCGTGAGTGTCCCGGTCTTGTCGAAGACGATCGCGTCCACCCGGGCGGCCTGCTCAAGGTGCGACCCGCCCTTGATCAGAATGCCGCGGCGGGCGCCGTTGCCGATCGCCGCGCTGATCGCGGTCGGCGTCGCCAGGCCCACCGCGCACGGGCACGCGATCAGCAGCATGGTCATCGCGCGCCGGACGTCCCCGGTGATCGCCAGGGTGATCGCGGAGACGATGAACGAGATCGGCACGAAGCGACGGGAGAAGTTCTCGCCGATGGTTTGGATGGGTGCCCGATCGTGGTGCGCCTCTTCGACCCGGGTGATGATGCGGCCGATGGCGGTCTCGCTGCCGACGGCGCGAGCGCGAACCACCAGACGCCCGCGCAGCACCACCGAACCGGCGTCCACCGTTGCCCCGGTGACGATGCTGACCGGCAGGGTTTCACCGGTGATCGCGGACTGGTCGACAATGGCCTCGCCGTCGACCACCTCACCGTCGACCGGTATTGCCACGTGGTCGTGGACCACCACGTCGTCGCCGATCTGGATGGAATCGATCGGGACCTGTACCTCAGTTCCTGCTTGGGGGCCGTCGTCAAGGCGGATCCACGCCGTGTCAGCGGTACCGCGCAGCAGATCCGAAATCGCCCGCCGGGTCCGGCGCAACGTCAAATCCTGAAGGTATTCACCGATATTGAGCAGCCACAGCACGGTGAGCGCGACCACGTTCTCGCGCAGCACCAGGCTGGCGATGGTCGCCGCGGTCACCAACGCATCGGTGCCTGCGCGCCCGGACCGCAGCGAGCGCAATGCGCCGCGCAGGAACGGGTAGCCCATGAAGACCGTCGCGCCGGTCGCCACCAGTTGGCCGGTCGGGCCCAGTAGCGGTGGTCGGTTGAAGGCGTAGCGACGCACCCCGAGCAGGGCCAGCGCCGCGCCACCGATCACCATGCGTAGCACCTCGGTGTTGCGGATATCCGCCGATCGCGGTGTACGGGCCGGAATAAGCTCGGCGGCAACGTCTTCGGCCGACGTGATTGCTGCCAGCACCTCCGCGCGGTCGCAGCGCTTGGGGGAGTACCACACCACGACCGAGCCGGTGTGGGGATAGGCGTGCACGGCCCGTACCCCGTGTCTGCCGGTCCACGGCTTCTTCCACCGCGACCGCGCGTCGTGAATTCGCGCGCACCCAGGGCACCTGCACCCGCATTCGGCCGGCCGCGTCCGAGACGACCACCAGGTCAGGGCAGATCGCGGTCATCGCGCCGGATCAGTGCTCGTGGTCGTGGTCGCCGATGGCCGGAGGCTGTGCCTCCTCACCGACGCGCTCACGGGCTTCGGCTACGACGTCGGCCAGCTTCAGCCGGGCTGACTCCGCTGCTTCCTCGGCCCGCCGAGTTCCGCGCAGCCCCCACTCCGTCGCGGTGACCGCCGCGTCATGAATCGGAGCCTTGGCCAGAGCCTTACGGAGGACTTCGTAGGCGCTGACGCCGACCAGGCCGGTTACCACCGTCCCGGCCGCCTTTCCCAGTAGCCCTTGCACCACCATCGCGAAACGTCCTCCCGTCATGTCCTTACGGCTTTCGACGACGTTAACATCCATATATTGCGATATCAATATGGATTGCTTCCGGACCGCTCAGTCCAGGGTGCGGGTGACTTTCTCGGTCTCGATCCTGCGTGGCAGCGCAGTCGGGTCGGGGTTGGCGACGTGCACCAGCGACCCGCCGACCGCCAGCACGCTCAACAGACCATCGATCACGTCGTCCGGGGTATCCCAGGATGCGGTCGACAGCACGCGATCGCCAGCCGTCAAAGCCCTTGCCGCCGCGGCCTTTTGGCAGGCAGCCAGCACCTGGTCGACTGATCGGCCGGCCAGGGCCGGGCCGGGATGCTGCTCGGCGACAATCTGGTCGCCGTGCACCCGGACCGCCGTCGCGTAGTCGGTGACACCAACCGGCAGATCGGGTGCCGGACGGCCGAATGCGTCCAGCGACAACACCGCCACCTCGCCGGCGCCGGTGGCGTCCGGCTTCGTCGAGCCGCTCAGCCGTGCACAAAGCTATATCGGCGTCGATGTCCGGGCCGCCGTCCAGCAGCGCGTCCGCGCCGATCCACCACACCCCGAACAACACCGCCGCAGTCTGCCAATGCGCCGGCAGGAACACCGCTACCCGGCTGGCCGGTCCTGCGCCCAACTCGTCGCGCAACAGGTTGCCGGTCTTGGCCGCCCAGTTGGCCAGCGTGACCGCGGACAGTTCGATGCGCTCGCCGGTGGCGTCGTCGTAGTAGGTGATGCGCGGGCCGACCGGGTCGGCGCGCAGCATCGGATCAAGGATCGCTGCGCTGAGCGTCGTCATCACAAGTGCCGCTCCTCCTCAGAGCTTCGTCCCCCGCAAGCGGGAGGTGCCCCCACTGCATCGTCGCGGCACGACGTCAGTTGACGCACTCGGGGTGGTCGGAGCCGGCGGTCAGGATCGGGGAGGGTGGGGGAGCCTCGGAGTTCGACGACCCGGAGTTCGACGACGCGGAGTTCGACGACGCCCCCATCGCGGTGGCGCGGCCGTCGCCGAGGCCCGAGCCCGGGCCGGTGTAGTCGTTGCCCAACACCACCCGAACCGAACCCTGAGGTACTGACGTATTGGCGATCACGGGCAGCCCGCCGAGTTCTTTGGCGATCGCCTGTGCGCCCAGGTCGTCGGCCTTGGCGGCTTGCACCTGGCTGCCGGACACATGCGCGGCGTCGTTGTTGCCGACTGTTCCTTTGCTGAATCCTTTGGCGGTCAACACTTCTGACACCGAGCCGGCGAGCCCGTTGATGTCGGTGTCGTTGAGCACGCTGGCGCTGGTCTTGGCCGGCGAGTAGGCCAGCTCCTCGGTCTTGCCCTTGGCCTGATCCTGCAGCAGGCCGGCGACCCAGTCCTGCACCTGATGGGGATCGACCCGCACCACGCTGTGCATGCCGTCGTCGCTCCAGCCGGACTCGTCGAGCACCGGGATGGTGGCGAATGCGACCTTGCCCCCGGCCAACTTCTGCAGCTGATTCACGAAATCCATGATGTCCCAGCCGGATGACAGCACCACCGAGCGCTGGATGGCCTGCTGCAGCCGGTTCATCGTCGCCGGGCTGGACAGCGTCTTGCCGGAGATCACCTGGTGGGCCAGCGAGGCCATCACCACCTGCTGGCGGACCACCCGGTCCAGGTCGCCGCGGGGCAGTTCGTGGCGCTGGCGGACGAAGCTCAGCGCTTGCGGACCGTTGAGCTTCTGCCAGCCGGCCGGGAAGTCCGCGCCCGAAAGTGGTTCGAAAACAGGCTCTTTGAGGCATACATTGACCCCGCCGAGGGCGTCGGTGATCAGTGCGAAGCCCAGCAGCCCGATCTCGGCGTAATGGTCGACGGTGACGCCGGTGAGATCGCCGACAGTCTTGATCAGCGCTTCACGGCCGGCCTCGGTTCCCTCGGTTGCGGCCTCCGCGGCCGCGACGCCCGATTCGACCAGGCTCACTCGCTTCTCTTCCTTGGTCTGGCCGTAGACGCCGTTGATCTTCGTCTTGCCCAGGCCGGGCGCGGCCACGTAGGTGTCGCGCGGAATCGAGATCGCGGTGGCTGATTTTCCGTTGGTGGGGATACGCACCAGGATGATCGTGTCGGTGTTGCTCGCCACCTCGTCGCCCGCCCGCAGCGTCGCCAACTCTTCGGGGCTCAGTGGGTTGCCGTGTGCGTCGGCGCGGCTGTCCATACCGACCAGCAGGATGTCGATCGCCCCGTCGTCGGCGCCATGGCCCAGGGACGGCGCGAAGACGTGGTAGATCCCGTCCTCAAAGGAGCGCACCTTGCTCCACGCCACACCGGTAACGAGAACGACCGCGACGGCCGCGATGGTCGCAATCACACGAGCCACAAGTTGCTCAGGCATCACATCAGGCTACTTGCGCCACAGCTGTATGGCTGGTAGCGCGGCCTCGGCGTGCCAGACTCGTGACCACGCCGACGACGATGCAGCGCGGAGCGGTGAGGAGGAGTGGCGTTATGACCACGCCGACGACGATGCAGCGCGGAGCGGTGAGGAGGAGTGGCGTTATGACCACGCCGACGACGATGCAGCGCGGAGCGGTGAGGAGGAGTGGCGTTATCACCACGCCGACGACGATGCAGCGCGGAGCGGTGAGGAGGAGTGGCGTTATGACCACGCCGACGACGATGCAGCGCGGAGCGGTGAGGAGGAGTGGCGTTATGACCACGCCGACGACGATGCAGCGCGGAGCGGTGAGGAGGAGCGGCGTGCCACACTCGTGACCGTGGCAAACAGGATTGTGATCTCCGGCGCCGGCGGGCAGGTCGGCAGCTTCTTGGCGGCAGAGGCGATTCGGCAGGGACGCGACGTGCTGGCGCTGACGTCGTCGCAGTGGGATGTCACCGATCGGCAGCTGGCGACGCAGATCGTGCAGGCCGGCGATGTGGTGATCAACTGCGCGGCCTACACCAACGTCGACGCTGCGGAAAGCGACCAGGCCAGGGCGTACGCGATCAATGCGGCCGGCCCGGAGTACATCGCGCAGGCCTGCGCCGCCGCCGGTGCGCGGCTGGTGCACATCTCCACCGACTACGTGTTCAGCGGTGACTTCGGCGGAGGGGCGCCGCATCCCTATGAGCCGGCCGACGAGACCCGTCCGCTGAGCGTGTACGGGCAGACCAAATTGTCGGGCGAACAGGCGGTCCTGGCGACGTTGCCGCAGGCGGTCGTGGTGCGCACCGCCTGGGTCTATACCGGCGGAAGCGGTAAAGACTTCGTCGCCACCATGCGCAGGCTGGCTGGCGGCGACCGCGTCATCGAGGTGGTGGACGACCAGACCGGCTCGCCGACGTATGTCCCCGACCTGGTTGCCGCGCTGCTCGAGGTGGCCGATGGGCGCGTATCTGCGCCGGCGGGGATCGTGCACGCTGCCAACGAGGGTGAGGTCACCCGCTTCGGGCAAGCCCGCGCGGTGTTCGAGGGCGTCGGCGCCGACCCGGAGCGGGTGCTGCCGGTGAGCAGCGACCACAACCCACGGCCGGCGCCCAGGCCGTCGTATTCGGCGCTATCCGGTCGACAGTCGCAGGACGCGGGCCTTTCGCCGCTGCGACCGTGGCGCACCGCGCTGGACGCGGCGCTGTCCGCGCCGCTGGATCGTCTGACCGTTACCCTCAACCCGTGAGTGACGTCCTGCCGGTGGTGACGGTGACCTATTCACCGGGCCCGCATCTGGACCGTTTCCTGGCAACGCTGTCGCATGCCACCGACCGGCGAGTCAGCGTGCTGATGGCCGACAACGGCTCAACCGACGGGGCGCCGCAGGCCGCGGTCGAGCGCTACCCGGGCGTGCAACTGTTCTCCACCGGGTCCAACCTCGGCTACGGCAGCGCGGTGAATCGGGCGATAGCGCGGCTCGTTGAAGAAGAGCAGGCAGAAGGCGGCGTCGCCGACGAGTGGATCGTGGTCGCCAACCCTGATGTCCAGTGGGGCCCCGGCAGCATCGACGCGCTGCTGGATGCCGCGACGCGGTGGCCCCGCGCTGCCACCCTGGGGCCACTGATCCACGACCCGGACGGGTCGGTGTACCCGTCGGCGCGCCAGTTGCCCAGCCTGGTCCGCGGCGGCATGCACGCCGTCGTCGGCCCGATCTGGAAGAACAACCCGTGGTCGGCGGACTACCGCCAGGAGCGGCTGGAACCCAGCGAGCGACCGGTGGGCTGGCTGTCGGGGTCGTGCCTACTGGTGCGCTGCGCGGCCTTCGAGCAGATCGGCGGTTTCGACGAGCGCTACTTCATGTATATGGAGGACGTTGACCTCGGCGACCGGTTGGGCAAGGCGGGCTGGCTCAACGTCTACGTGCCGTCGGCGGAAGTGCTGCACCACAAGGGCCACGCCACCGCACGGGAGTCAGGGCACAACCTGGCTGCGCACCACAAAAGCACCTACACCTACCTCGCCGACCGGCATTCTGGATTGCGGCGCGCCCCGCTGCGCTGGGCCATGCGGGCCGGGTTGGCCGTGCGTGGAGGGCTCATGGTGCGCGGCGCGCGCCGCAGATCGGAAGGGCGGTGACGGTGGCACACAGTGGGGTCGACGCAGTCGTTCTGGTCGGCGGCAAAGGCACTCGACTGCGGCCGCTGACGCTGTCGGTGCCCAAGCCGATGCTGCCCACCGCCGGGCTGCCGTTTCTCACCCATCTGCTCTCGCGAATCGCGGCGGCCGGTATCGAGCACGTCATTCTGGGTACGTCCTACAAGCCTGCGGTGTTCGAGGCGGAGTTTGGTAACGGGTCCAAACTGGGCCTGCAGATCGAGTATGTGACAGAGGAACAGCCGCTGGGCACCGGCGGCGGGATCGCCAACGTCGCGGGCCATCTGCGCCACGACACCGTGATGGTGTTCAACGGCGACGTGCTCTCCGGAGTCGATCTGGGTCAGCTGCTAGCCTATCACCACGATCAGCAGGCCGATCTCACCCTGCACCTGGTGCGGGTCGGTGACCCCAGGGCGTTCGGCTGCGTTCCCACCGAAAATGGTCGTGTCACAGCGTTTTTGGAGAAGACGGAGGATCCACCGACCGACCAGATCAATGCGGGCTGCTACGTGTTCTCCCGCGAGGTAATCGACCGGATACCGCGGGGCCGCGAGGTGTCGGTTGAGCGCGAAGTATTCCCCGCGCTGCTTTCTGACGGCGACGTCGGCGTCTACGGCTACGTCGACGCCAGCTACTGGCGGGACATGGGCACACCGGAGGATTTCGTACGTGGATCGGCGGACCTGGTGCGCGGCATCGCTCCGTCGCCGGCGTTGGGCGGCCATCGCGGCGAGCAGTTGGTGCACGAGGGCGCGGCGGTGTCACCCGGCGCGCTGCTCATCGGCGGCACTGTCGTCGGACGCGGCGCCGAAATCGGCCCCGGTGCCCGATTGGACGGCGCGGTCATTTTCGACGGCGTGCGGATCGAGGCCGGCAGCGTGATCGAGCGGTCGATCATCGGGTTCGGCGCGCGAATCGGCCCGCGGGCGCTGATCCGCGACGGTGTCATCGGCGACGGCGCCGACATCGGCGCGCGCTGCGAGCTGCTGCGGGGAGCGCGAGTCTGGCCCGGCGTCCACATTCCCGACGGCGGGATCCGTTACTCCAGCGACGTGTGAGCCTCGTCGAGTGGCCAGTTACGTCACGTGAAATACGTTGGGGCGTGTTATCAGTGGCCACTCGAGGCGCGTTCGACGAGATAGGCCAACGCATCGTCGGAGCCGGCGGGCAACGCGTCGATCGGCCACCAACGCAGGTCCACCGATTCCTCGCTGACCGCGATCTGCGCCCCGGCCGGCGCGTGCGCCACGAACTGCAGGTCGAGGTGGCGGGTCGGCACCCCCAGTGAGCAGGTGAGCGCGTGGACATTGATCGCGACCAGGTCGGGTGCGATCCGCAGGCCGTCGACCCCGGATTCCTCGGTGGCCTCTCGCAGCGCGGCCGCGACAATGTCAGCGTCGGAATCCTCACAGTGCCCGCCCAATTGGACCCAACGGCCTAGCCGTGGATGCAACGTGAGCAGGACCCCGCCGCCGGTTTGGTCGAGCACCAACGCCGATGCGGTGATATGTCCCGCCGCACATTCGCGGCGGCAGGCGTCGTCGCGGGCGTGCAGGAATGCCAGCACGGCGTGCCGCAGCGAATCCTGCCATCGATCCGGTGCCTGCCAGTCGGACAGCAACGCTATCGCCGACTGTCTAACGTTCACTTGCGCACCAGCAGATCACTGACTGCCACGGGCTCGCGCGGCTCGGTCGCGGGCTGCTCGGGATAGCCGATCGCGATGGCGCCCAACGGCTCCCAGTCGCCGGGCAGGTCCAGCTCGTCACGAACCAGGTCCGCGGCGAAGATCGTCGAGCCGATCCAGCAACTGCCCACCCCCCGCACCGCCAATGCCACCAGCAGCGCCTGCACGGCAGCCCCGACCGCCACAGTGAACATGGTGTGCTCGGCGTCCGTGCGCGCTGCGTCGGGATAACTGTGCGCCCCGTCGGGCACCAGCATCGGAATCACGACCTCTGTCGCGTCATAGAGGATCTGGCCGCGTGCCACCCGCCGTTCGACCGCGTCGGCCGGCTTGCCGTCACCGGTCAGGTCGGAGCGCCACTTGTCGCGCATCTGATCGAGCAGCCGGATTCGAGTCGCGCGCGTCTGCAGCCAGACGAAGCGCACCGGCCGGGTGTGATGGGGAGCCGGCGCGGTGAGTGCCTCGGCGACGGCGTCTTCGAGGAGTTGTGGCGGTACCGGCTCGTCGCTGAATAGGCGCACTGAGCGGCGCAGCAGCTGGGCCTGCTGACGACCCAGCTCCAGGGCCTCGGCGGTGCCGAGCCAAAACAGGTCGTCGGTGCCGGACCGCACGAGTTGTCGCGCCGTGGCGTCGGTGTCGGACACGACGCCCGCGGTCAACCCGCGCACGACGGCCACCGGTATCGCGGTCAGCTTGCCCTTGACCAGATCGGCTGCTGCGGCGATCTCGTCGGCGACCGCGACCTCGGTGACCAACAGTTCGTTGCCGTGCCGGTCGACCGCACCGGCGTAGCTGTGCAGCACGGACAGACCGGCCGCGCCGACGGCGGCGTCGGTCTGGCCGTTGCGCCACGCGCGCCCCATCGTGTCGGTGATCACGACGCCGACGGTGACGCCGAGTTTGTCGCGCAGCCCAGCACGCAGGGCCGCAGCGCTGCCGTCAGGGTCGACGGGCAACAGTGCCAGTTCGTCGGTACCGATGTTGGAGCCGTCCACCCCGGACGCGGCCTGAACCACGCCAAGCCGATTCTCGGTGATTAGTGTGCGACCTTTGTGGGCAAGGACGCGAACAGCCTCAGCGTCGACAAGCTTGCGGCGCAACGCATCTCGTTCCTCGGGATCGTCGGGCGCGGCCACCAGTCGGCCTTCGCATTTGGACAGCACCTTGCTGGTGACCACCAGCACGTCGCCGTCGCTCAGCCAGGGTGCGGCCGCGGCGAGCGCGCCGACCAGGTCGTCACCGGGGCGGAACTCGGGCAGCCCGGTGACGGGCAGGATCTCAACAGCTGACGCGGTGCCGTGCTCGCCGCCGGCCGCAGAATCGCTCACGCTGCCACGCCCGCAAGCTCCATGCCGGCGCTGACCATCTCGGCCGTGGCCTCCGGATCGGTCATCAGCAGCGGTACTGATCGCACTGCGATTCCGTCGATTTCGGCATGATCGCCCTCGTGGATCAGCCAGCAGTCCAGGATGCCGGTGCCTGCTCGCGCACCGTAGTAGCGGCCCACCGCCTCTGCTGTCGACGCCACACCGATCACCTTCAGGCACTCATCCGCCATGCCGCGCAACGGTTTTCCGTCGATGATCGGCGAGTAACCGACGACAGGCGCGTCGGTCGACCGCAGCGATGCGCGGATACCGGGAACGGCCAGGATCGCTCCAACGCTGACCACCGGATTCGACGGTGCCACCAGGACGACATCGGCCTCGGCGATGGCTTCGGTGACTTGCGTTGCAGCGTGTGCCTTTTCAGCGCCGATGAAGGCGAAGCTGTGCGTCGGCAGCTGCGCGCGGTAGCGCACCCACCACTCCTGGAAGTGGATGGCGCGCTGACCGTCGTCGACGGGATCGGTGATGACGACATGTGTTTCGCAGCGGTCGTCGCTGGCAGGGAGCAGCCGCGCACCTGGCTGCCAGCGGTCGCACAACGCGGCGGTCACTTGTGACAGTGGGTAGCCGGCTCGCAGCATCTGGCTGCGCACCAAATGGGTGGCCAGGTCTCGGTCGCCTAGCTGGAACCAGTCGGGCTGCACGCCGTAGCGGGCGAGTTCTTCCTTGGCGTGCCAGGTTTCGTCGCGATGGCCCCAGCCGCGCTGCGGGTCGACACCGCCCCCCAGGGTGTACATGCAGGTGTCCAGGTCGGGACAGATGCGCACCCCGTGCATCCAGGCGTCGTCACCGATGTTGACGATCGCGGTCAGTTCGTGGTCGCCGGCCGGTGCAGACGCCGAGGTGAATTGGCCCAGACCGAGCAGTCGCTGCACGCCTAGCAAGAAGCGGGCGCCGCCGACCCCGCCGACCAGAACCGTGACCTTCACACCGCACGACAGTACGCCCGGCGATGGCCAAGACGCGGAGCCGAGTCGGGCAATCAAACCGCGCGGAATCGGTCCAGTGGACGGTGTGACCGACACGCCGTGGCGGCAACGGCGTCAGAGTCGCAAAGAAACGGTCACGAGATGGTATGGAAATCGCCCGAATCGCTTGCAAAGCGCTGCTTCCCAGTGTGTAATCACAGCAGTGTCATTTCGGTTGGCCGGCCGGATTCGGTGTCGCAGACCGAGATTCGATCATTTGTTCGAATCGAGATGGCCGCACATCAAAACAGTGGTGACATTCACGATCAACGAAACCAGGTGAGGAGGCGGAGCATGTCCTATGAGCACCTTCGGGGTCTAATGGGAGGCACACCGCACACCACTACCGGCTTGCCGATGAGTGGGGTAACCCCAAGGCCCCATTTGAGTTTGGTCTCGGTTCCCGATGCGGTCGAAGACTTCGACACCACCGAGGATGCGGCCGACCAGTGGCAAGACCGTGCGTTGTGTGCTCAGACGGATCCCGAGGCGTTCTTCCCCGAGAAGGGCGGCTCCACTCGCGAGGCCAAGAAGATCTGCCTTGGCTGTGAGGTACGGAGCGAATGCCTCGACTACGCCCTGGCGCACGACGAACGCTTTGGCATCTGGGGTGGCCTCTCCGAGCGGGAGCGCCGCCGCCTCAAGCGCGGAATCATCTGACGCCACATGCGTAACATCGGCGGGTGACCCGCCGCGCCCGGCTGCGCCGCGCTTGCGATCACCCGTTATTCGTCGTCGATCGTCGGGTCGATGACCGAGGGTTCGACGTCGAGGTAAATGGCCACTTGGGCCACCAGGATTTCATGCAGCAATTCAGCCAGCTCGACCGTGTCCTTAGCCCGTCGTTCAATTGGCTTGCGGAACAACACAACTCGCGCTCGGGTGGCGCTTCCGCGCCTATCGACGCCGGCGCTGATCAACCTGGCCAGCGCGATCGGCCCGTCGGCGACAACTTCCGGTGGCCACTGCACGTTGTCGGGGTCCTTCGCCGAGATGCGGGGGATCTCGTCGACCGCCACGTCGAGCCCGGACAACCGCTCCTGCCAACGCCGCTCGATGGGTTCGTACGCCTCGAGGACGGCCATGTCGAAGCGCTCGGCGCGACTGCGCCACCCAGGCACCGTCGGCGGTAGCAACGGCCCACGCATATCGCGGCCGCGGCGCGAGACCCTGTTTCCCACCCAGCGGCCGCCGGGCGGGGAGCTGCGCGAATCGCTCACCCGGCGATGGTAACGGTTGGGCATCCCGGCCAGGACGAATGCGCGTGTCCGGCGCCGCGCAGACGTTTTCGCACGATAACCTCTCGATCGTGAACGTTCCGCGTCGCTGTTGCCGACCCGGGTGTCCGCATTACGCGGTGGCGACGCTGACCTTCGTGTACTCGGATTCGACGGCCGTCGTCGGTCCGCTTGCCAACGCCCATGAGCCGCACTCCTGGGATCTCTGCGTCAGCCATGCGGGCCGCATCACCGCGCCGCGCGGCTGGGAACTCGTCAGGCACTCCGGCCCGCTGGCCACCAACCCCGACGAGGACGATTTGATCGCGCTGGCCGAAGCAGTGCGGGAGGGCCGCGACGCAGTCGGCGGCGCTGCGCCGGTCAACGGATTTCACGATCCGATTGCCCATTACGGCGGTGCGCCGGCCGAGGCACCCGCGGCCGGCGTTTTGACCTCGGCCGCTCAGCGCCCGGCCGGCACCGGACGCCGACGCGGTCATCTCCGGGTGTTGCCCGACCCAGCCGACTAGCAACCGCGGCTCGGCCGGTCCGGCCTGCATCGTCGCCGGGCTGTGTTTGATTGCCCGGCTCCTCACTCATAGCGCCCCGCGCTATCCATCGTCGCCGGGCTAGGCTGACGACACACAGATCATCGTCGTCGTCAGGAGCCCTCGATGTCTCGGCCCGCTGCGGCTGTTCACCGTGTGATCAAGGCATACGACGTGCGAGGTCTAGTCGGTGCGGAGATCGACGAGTCGTTCGTCGCCGACGTCGGTGCGGCCTTCGGCAAGTTGATGCGCAGCGAGGGAGCGCAGCAAGTCGTCATCGGCTATGACATGCGGGACAGTTCGCCGTCGCTGGCGGCCGCCTTCGCGGCCGGGGTCACCGGCCAGGGGCTCGACGTGGTCCGGATCGGCTTGGCGTCCACCGATCAGCTTTATTTCGCCTCCGGAGTGCTGGACTGTCCGGGCGCGATGTTCACCGCAAGCCACAATCCGGCCGCCTACAACGGCATCAAACTGTGCCGGGCCGGCGCCAAACCGGTCGGCGCAGACACCGGGTTGACCGCCATCAGCGACGACCTCATCGCCGGAGTCGCGGCCCACGACGGGCCGCCCGGGACTATCGCCGATCAGGATGTACTGGCCGAATACGGGACGTTTCTGCGCTCGCTGGTCGACACCTCCGGGCTGCGCCCGCTGCGGGTGGCCGTCGACGCGGGTAACGGGATGGCAGGCCACACGACGCCCGCGGTGCTCGGTGCGATCGACTCGATCACACTGCTGCCGTTGTACTTCGAGCTCGACGGCTCGTTCCCCAACCACGAGGCCAACCCGCTGGACCCGGCGAACCTCGCCGACCTGCAGGCCTACGTGCGCGACACCGGTGCCGACATCGGGCTGGCTTTCGACGGCGACGCAGACCGGTGTTTCGTCATCGACGAGCGAGGCCTGCCGGTGTCGCCGTCGACGGTGACTTCTCTGATCGCCGCCCGCGAGCTGCACCGTGAGATCGGTGCGACGGTGATCCACAACCTGATCACGTCGCGCGCGGTGCCGGAGTTGGTGGTCGAGCGCGGGGGCACGCCGGTGCGCTCACGGGTCGGGCACTCTTACATCAAGGCGCTGATGGCCGACACCGGCGCGATCTTCGGCGGTGAACACTCGGCGCACTACTACTTCCGGGACTTCTGGGGTGCCGACTCGGGGATGCTCGCCGCGCTGCACGTGCTGGCCGCCCTCGGGGAGCAGCAGCGCCCGCTGTCCGAGCTGACCGCCGACTACCAGCGCTACGAGGCATCCGGCGAGATCAACTTCACCGTGGCCGACGCGGCATCCTGCGTTGAGGCGGTGCTGAAGTCCTTCGGCACCCGGATTCAGTCCATCGATCACCTGGATGGGGTGACGGTCGACCTCGGTGAGGGCAGCTGGTTCAACCTGCGCACCTCCAACACCGAGCCACTGCTGCGGCTGAACGTGGAGGGCCGATGCGTCGAGGACGTGGACGAGGTCGTCGAGCACGTCGCCGGTGAAATCCGGCGGCAGGTCGGCCAGCCGGAGCCCGTGACGTGAACGCGGCACAGGTCACGATCGACCTCGACGACACCGAAGGCCTGCTTGCCGCCGATCGCGACGGCTTGCTGCGAGCGGCGTCGATGGGCGGCGCGCAGGTACGCGCGGCCGCGGCCGCGTTGGACGAGGGCGCGCTGGACTCAGTGCGCAGCGAAGACCGTCCGCGCACCGTGATCTGGGTTGCCGGACGCGGCACCGCCGAGACCGCCGGCACCATGCTGGCCGCGACATCGGGCGGCTCGGTGGGCGCGCCGATGGTGATTGCCGCCGAGGCGCCTCCGTGGATCGGCGCGTTGGACCTGCTGATCGTGGCCGGCGACGACCCCGGCGACCCGGCACTGGTCGGGGCCGCCGCGAGCGGAGTGCGCCGCGGTGCGCGTGTTGTCGTCGCCGCGCCCTACGACGGCCCGCTGCGAGATGCCACGGCCGGCCGGGTGGCGGTGATGGAGCCGCGGCTGCAGGTCGCCGGCGACTTCGGTCTGTGCCGATACCTGGCGGTCGGGCTGGCTGTCCTGCAGACCATCGATCCCCGGTTGCGGATGGACCTGGCCGCTCTGGCCGACGAGCTGGACGCGGAGGCGTTACGCAACAGCGCCAGCCGCGAAGCCTTCACCAATCCGGCCAAGGCGCTGGTCGAGCGCATGTCGCGGCGCCGTGTCGTGCTGGCCGGCGATTGTGCCGCGACCCTGACGCTGGCCCGGCACGGGTGCGGCGTGCTGCTGCGGGTCGCGCATGAGGTGGCCGCTGCCACCGGGCTGGCAGACGCCCTGACGGCGCTGCGGGCCGGGGCGGGGTCGGGTTTCGCCGACCCGACGGATGCGTTGTTTCACGACGAGGAGATCGACGGACCGATCGCTGAGCGGTTGCGGGTAGCTGGCGTTGACGTTGGATGCCGAGCGGCCGGTTGTCGCGTCCCGGGTCGCCCAGATCGACGATGTCGACATCGTCGGCGCCGAGGATGTGCCTGATCTGCCAGATGGCCGCAGAGCGCTGGCCGGTGCCCAACGGGCCGAGCAGCAGCTGGCTACATTAGCTGTCCGGTTGGAGATGGCGGCGGTTTATTTGCGGCTGGTGCGGGGATAAGTGGTTCAGAGGTAAAGCCAAGTGCAGTTGCTACGTGGAGCGATACGGACATACGCGTGGGGGTCACGGACCGCCATAGCGGAGTTCACTGGACGCCCCGTGCCCGCCGCCCACCCCGAAGCCGAGCTGTGGCTGGGCGCCAACCCGGGTGACCCCGCCTGGCTGGAAGAGCCGGATGGGGAAGTCTCGCTGCTGCAGGCGGTGGTCGCCGATCCGGAGGGGCAACTCGGCCCAGCGGCCCGGGCCCGATTCGGCGATGCGCTGCCGTTCCTGCTCAAAGTGCTGGCAGCTGACGAACCGTTGTCGCTGCAGGCCCATCCCAGCGCCGAGCAAGCCGCCGAGGGCTACCTGCGTGAGGAACGCCTCGGTATTCCGGTGAACTCGCCGCTGCGTAACTACCGCGACTCCAGCCACAAGCCGGAGTTGTTGGTGGCGCTGCATCCATTCGAGGCGTTGGCAGGCTTCCGTCCCGCGGCCCACACCATCGAACTGTTGCGGGCCCTGGCGGTGTCCGACTTGGACCCGTTCATCGATTTGTTGAACGACCAGTCCGATGCCGACGGCCTGCGCGCGTTGTTCACCACCTGGATCACCGCACCGCAGCCCGACGTCGATGTTCTGGTGAGCGCGGTGCTCGACGGGGCTATCCAGTATCTGAGTTCTGGCGCAACGGAATTCGCGGCCGAAACCAAGACCGTGCTGGAGCTGGGGGAACGGTATCCCGGCGATGCCGGTGTGCTGGCCGCGTTGCTGCTCAACCGGATAACGCTGCGTCCCGGCGAGGGTATCTTCCTGTCGGCCGGAAACCTGCACGCCTATTTGCGGGGAGTCGGACTGGAAGTAATGGCCAACTCCGACAACGTTTTACGGGGCGGTCTGACCCCCAAACACGTCGATGTTCCCGAGCTGCTCAGAGTCCTGGACTTCACCCCGACCACCGAGTCTCAACTGCGCGCGTCGACGCATCCGGACGGACTGGCGCTGATCTATGACACCCCCACAGACGAATTCGCGGCATCCGTGCTGACTCTGGGTGACGAGCAACTCGGCCACCAAGTCGACGCGCCGTCACGCCACGACGGTCCGCAGATTCTGTTGTGCGTCGAGGGTTCGACGACCGTGTGCGGAAAGTCCGGAGTGCTGACGCTCACCCGGGGCGCCGCCGCCTGGGTGGCCGCCGACGACGGTCCGATCCGGCTGGTCGCTCATCAGCCGACCAAAATATTCCGGGCCACCGTCGGCCTGTGATCCGCGCCGGCGACGATGCAGTGGGGGTACCCCCAGCCGCGCAGCGGCGAGGGGGCCTTGGCGATGCTGAGGAGCGGCGCATAAATCAGCGTGACGCCAGCGCGCCGCGGCGTTCGGGCCGGGCCGTGCGGCGCTCGGCGAGCCACAGTCGCATGTTGTGCCGAATAGTGCGGCCGATCAACCCCGGCTTCGGGACCATGTACAGGCTGTCCAATAAAGAGAATCTGCGCAAAAACCATTCGGCGAGAACGGGATCGGTCTCAGCCGCACCGAGGAACTGGTCGAACAGGCTGCCTACCGGCCGGTACCACCGGGGCGCCGGCCCGGTCGCATGGTGGAATTTATGGTCGCCGATCGCGGTCATCGTCCACACCGGGTAAGTGGTTTTGGCGGTGGCGCGGTTCACTTCGCGCGCCAGGTTCTCGCCCGCGCCATTGGCCAAGGCTCGGCGCAGATGACCGGCCTGCAGCGAGGTCATCGTCATGCCCTGGCCGTACGTCGGGTCAAAGCTGACGACCGCGTCCCCGAGCGGCAAAATCCCGGCCGGAAATCGGTCCAGCTTGTGATAGCGGCGCCACCGACTGGCGGGGAACCGGTGGAAGGCCACCTCACCGACGGGCTCGGCCCGCTCGAGCGCGGCGAAGATCCGGTCGGGCAGCAGCTTTTTGGCCAGCGCAAGCATTTCGGGAAAGGTATGCGGCGGTTCGACTTTCCCGACACCGAAAGTGGTCAGCACCCACCCGCCGTTCTCGAAGCCCAATAGGCCCAACCCGAGCGGCTGCTGCTGGGACGCGCCGGCAACGACGACTCTCTCCCGGATCGCGCCCTCGGGGAGCCGAAACTGATGTGACGCATAGCAAATGCCCACGTCGACCGTCTTTTCGGGCGGACGCTGATACCCCCACTGCTCCAGCCAAACCGGCAGCCTGGTGCCGCGGCCGGCGGCGTCGACGACCACATCGGCGGCGACGAAGTCGGGCTCGTCGGTGTCGCTGTCGAGCAGCACGCCGGTCACCCGCTGGGCGTCGGCGTCGAACCGCGGTTGGGACACCGAGCGATGTTGGATCTCGACATTGGCGATTTCGGCAACCCGGCGCCGGATCTGCCATTCCAGCTGCGGCCGGCTGGGTACATAAGCAGTGAACTCGTCACGCAATGTGTGCCCGGTTCCCAACACATGGCCGGCCGCACCGAAGTAGATGCAGTCCGGCCGGTTCTCCAGGATGGGAACCCCGGCCGCCACCATGTCGTCGAGCAGACCGGGGAACAGCCCATCGAATTCCGCCGCGCCGCGGGCCATCAACAGATGGAGATGGCGGCCTTGCGGGACGGCGGTGCGGTTGCCGGGCGTGCTCGGCAGGTCGTCGCGCTCAAACACCGTCACCCGGTCATAGAAGTCGGACAGCACCCTCGCCGCACACAATCCGGCGATGCTGGCCCCGATCACAACTGCCTTTTCCCCAGCGTTTTCCTTCATGCTCTCCCCGCGCATCTGGCCACCCTACTCGGTATGGTCCGGGTACATGGTCGGTCGCTGGCGCACCAAATCGGTTGAACAGTCGATCGCCGATACCGATGAACCGGGTACCCAGCTGCGCAAAGACTTGAGCTGGTGGCACCTGTGCGTGTTCGGGGTGTCGGTGGTGATCGGGGCCGGCATCTTCACCGTCACCGCCTCAACCGCGGGTGACATCACCGGGCCGGCGATCTGGATCTCGTTTCTCATCGCGGCGACCACCTGCGGGCTGGCGGCACTGTGCTACGCCGAATTCGCATCGATGCTGCCGGTGGCAGGAAGCGCCTACACGTTTTCCTACGCCACCTTTGGTGAGTTCCTGGCCTGGACCATCGGTTGGAACCTCGTTCTGGAGCTGGCGATAGGCGGCGCCGTGGTCGCCAAAGGGTGGTCGAGTTACCTGAGCACGGTGTTCGGATTCACCGGCGCCACAGTCGGTCTCGGCTCATTCACGCTGGACTGGGGTGCGCTGCTGATTGTCGCGTTGGTGGCCGGCCTGCTCGCACTGGGCACCAAGCTGTCGTCGCAGTTTTCCACCGCGGTCACCGCGATCAAGGTGTCGGTGGTGGTGCTGGTGATCATCGTCGGCGCCTTCTACATCAAGGCTGCCAACTACTCACCGTTCATCCCGGCGCCCGAGGCCGACGACGGCGGCACCGGCATCGATCAATCGCTGCTGTCGCTGCTCACCGGCGCGCACAGCAGCCACTACGGCTGGTACGGGGTGCTCGCGGGAGCGTCGATCGTGTTCTTCGCGTTCATCGGGTTCGACATCGTGGCCACCATGGCTGAGGAGACGAAGAATCCGCAGCGCGACGTTCCGCGGGGCATCCTGGCCACGTTGGGCATCGTCACCGTGCTCTACGTCGCGGTGTCGGTCGTGCTGTCGGGGATGGTCCCCTACACGGTGCTCAAGAGCACCCCTGACGGCCATCACGCCAACCTGGCCACCGCCTTCGCGGCGAACGGCGTGCAGTGGGCGTCCGGGATCATCTCCATCGGCGCGCTCGCCGGGCTGACCACCGTGGTGATGGTGCTCTTACTCGGCGGATGTCGGGTGCTGTTCGCGATGGCGCGCGACGGGTTGTTGCCGCGGCGACTGGCCAGGACCGGTTCGCGCGGCACCCCGGTGCGCATCACGATGCTGGTCGCGCTGCTGGTGGCCGCGACGGCCTCGGTGTTCCCGACGGACAAGCTGGAGGAAATGGTCAACGTCGGAACCCTGTTCGCGTTCCTGCTGGTTTCCGCCGGCGTCATTGTCCTGCGTCGCACCCGTCCGGACCTGCCGCGCGGGTTCCGCGCGCCGCTGGTGCCGCTGCTGCCCATTGCCTCGGTGTGCGCGTGTGTGTGGCTGATGGTCAACCTCACCGTCATTACCTGGGTCCGCTTCGGCCTGTGGATGGTCGCCGGAATCGCCATCTACCTGGGCTACGGACGACGGCACTCCGTGCTGGCCAGGCGAGAGGCCGCGGACAGCGGGGTCAAGACCTAGAAGGTTTACAAATATGCGCTCTGTGTCTAGACAAAGGACGCACGGCACTATATTGTCCAATCTGAAGGTGCTACGAATCACAAGGAGGTTGGCGATATGACCGCCGGAGCAACCGAAGACACGATCATGTGGCAGGACAAGAAGCGCCATCTGTGGTTGATGGGACTGATCGTCCCGACGCTGCTCATCGCCGTCCTGCCGATCGTGTGGGGGATGAACCAGTTCGGCTGGCACGCCGCCTCCCAGGTGCTGTTCTGGATCGGCCCGATCCTGCTGTACGTCGTGCTGCCGGCGCTTGACCTGCGATTCGGGGCCGACGGCCAGAATCCGCCCGACGACGTGATGGAGTGGCTGGAGAACGACAAGTACTACCGCCACTGCACTTACCTGTTCATTCCGTTCCAGTACCTCAGCGTGGTGCTCGGTGCCTACCTGTTCACCGCGTCGAACCTCAGCTGGCTGGGCTACGACGGGCCGTTGAGTTGGCCGGCCAAGATCGGCTTGGCGCTGTCGGTCGGCACCTTGGGTGGCGTCGGGATCAACACCGCGCACGAAATGGGGCACAAGAAGGAGTCGCTGGAGCGCTGGCTGTCCAAGATCACCTTGGCGCAGACCGGCTACGGGCACTTCTATATCGAGCACAACCGCGGGCATCACGTCCGGGTGGCGACGCCGGAAGACCCCGCCTCGGCGCGCTTCGGCGAGACATTCTGGGAGTTCCTGCCGCGCAGCGTCTTTGGCAGTCTGCGCTCTGCTTTGCGGCTGGAGGCCCGGCGGATACGGCGGCAGGGCGCCAGCCCGTGGAACCCGAAGACCTACTTGTCCAACGACGTGCTCAATGCCTGGCTGATGACCGTCGTGCTGTGGGCGGCGCTGCTCGCGGTGTTCGGCGCGGCGCTGATCCCGTTCCTGATCATCCAGGCGGTCTTCGGCTTCAGCCTGCTGGAGGCGGTCAACTACCTCGAGCACTACGGATTGCTGCGGCAAAAGAACGCCAATGGCCGGTATGAGCGCTGCACGCCCGAGCACAGCTGGAACTCCGACCACATCGTCACCAACCTGTTCCTGTACCACTTGCAGCGGCACAGCGACCACCACGCCAACCCGACCCGGCGCTACCAGACGCTGCGCAGCATGGACGGGGCGCCGAATCTGCCGAGCGGCTACGCGGCGCTGATCGGGCTGACCTACTTCCCGCCGCTGTGGCGCAGGCTGATGGACCACCGGGTGCTGGCGCACTACGGCGGCGACATCACCCGAGTCAACGTGCAACCGCGCCTGCGGGAGAAGGTGCTGGCCCGCTACGGGGCCGCGGCGTGATGGCCACTTATCGCTGCACGGGCTGCGATTACGTCTAGGACGAGGCCAAAGGCGCTGTGCGGGAAGGGTTCCCGGCGGGAACCCGCTGGGAAAAGAACCCCGAGAACTGGGGCTGCCCGGACTGCGCAGTACGCGAGAAAACCGACTTCGAACAAATGATGGAGGTAGCGAAATGAGCGACTACAAACTTTTCCAATGCGTCCAGTGCGGCTTCGAGTATGACGAGGCAGTGGGCTGGCCGGAAGATGGCATTGCGCCCGGCACCCGTTGGGACGACATCCCCGACGATTGGAGCTGCCCGGACTGCGGCGCCGCGAAGTCCGACTTCGAGATGGTGGAAGTGGCGCGTTCGTGAGCGCCCGCCGACGACGATGCAGAACGAAGTGATGAGGAGGAGCGGCGTTACGACTCCGCCGACGACGATGCAGAACGAAGTGATGAGGAGGAGCGGCGTTACGACTCCGCCGACGACGATGCAGAACGAAGTGATGAGGAGGAGCGGCATTACGACTCAGGCGACGATGCAGAGCGCAGCGATGAGGAGCGGCGGCGCTGCTACTACCCTCGCGCATGTGAAAAGGGTCCCGTACGCCGAAGCGTCACGGGCCCTTCTGCGTGATTCGGTGCTCGACGCGATGCGGGAACTACTGGGCAGTAGCGATTGGTCGGCGATCACGCTGGCCGACGTGGCCCGCGCCGCGGGCATCAGCCGGCAGACCATCTACAACGAGTTCGGATCGCGGCAAGGTCTAGCCCAGGGCTACGCGCTGCGGCTGGCCGATCGCCTGGTCAACGCCGTCGAAGACGCGATCTACGCCAACGTGGGCGACGTCTACGCAGCCTTTCTGCAGGGATTTCGTTCGTTCTTTTCCGAGTCGGCGGCCGATCCGCTGGTGATCTCGCTGCTCAGCGGTGTGGCGAAGCCCGACCTGCTGCAGATCATCACCACCGATAGCGGGCCGATCATCATGCACTGTTCTGCCCGCCTGACGTCGTCGTTCATGAACAGCTGGATGCGCGCCAGCGAGGAGGATTCCGGGATGCTTGCGCGCGCCATCGTCCGGCTGGCGATGAGCTACGTGTCGATGCCGCCGGAGGCCGACCACGACGTCGCGGTCGACCTGGCGCGGCTCATGACGCCCGCGGCCGAACGCTACGGAGAGCTGTCGGAGAACATGGAGCCGTGGGCCCGCGGTGGGACCACCGGCGAGCGCGGGGAAGTCGACGAATAGGCTGCTCTGCGACGATGCGGGCCCTGGGCCCGAGGTGGGGGCACCTCCCGCTTGCGGGGGAGAGCGAAGCAATAAGCTCTTGTCGGAGCCGACTGACCCTAGTTCGCGGTCGCGAGTGCGCCCCGACTAATATATAACCAAGCTAATTAGTTGACCGGAGGAATGGGTAGTAGATGACGACGACCGAAAAGCAGCTGACCCCCGATGTAGTGAACGGGCTCGATTTCAAGGTGGCCGACCTGTCGTTGGCGGACTACGGCCGCCGCGACATCGAGCTCTCCGAGCAGGAGATGCCGGGTCTGATGTCGCTGCGTCGCGAATACCACGACGTCCAGCCGCTCAAAGGTGCACGCGTCTCGGGTTCGCTGCACATGACGGTGCAGACCGCGGTGCTGATCGAGACGTTGGTCGCGCTGGGTGCGCAGGTCCGTTGGGCGTCCTGCAACATCTTCTCCACCCAGGACCACGCCGCCGCCGCGGTGGTCGTCGGTCCGCATGGCACCCCCGAAGAGCCAAAGGGTGTGCCGGTTTTCGCGTGGAAGGGCGAGACACTCGAGGAGTACTGGTGGGCCGCCGAGCAGACCCTGACCTGGCCCAACGAGCCGGCCAACATGATCCTCGACGACGGTGGTGACGCCACCATGCTGGTGCTGCGCGGCGCGCAGTACGAAAAGGCCGGCGTGGTGCCGCCCGACGAAGAGGACGACTCGGCCGAGCACCGGGTGTTCCTGAAGCTGCTGCGCAAGCGCTTCGAGACCGACAAGGACAAGTGGACCAAGATCTCCGAGTCGATCAAGGGCGTCACCGAGGAGACCACCACCGGCGTGCTGCGGCTCTACCAGTTCGCCGCGGCCGGCGACCTGGCGTTCCCGGCGATCAACGTCAACGACTCGGTGACCAAGTCGAAATTCGACAACAAGTATGGCTGCCGGCACTCGTTGATCGACGGCATCAACCGCGGCACCGACGTGCTGATCGGTGGCAAGAAGGTTCTGGTCTGCGGCTACGGCGACGTCGGCAAGGGCTCGGTGGACTCGCTGGCCGGCCAGGGCGCGCGGGTGACCGTCACCGAGATCGACCCGATCAACGCGCTGCAGGCGCTGATGGAGGGCCACGACGTCAAGCGGGTGGAGGACGTGATCGCCGAGGCCGACATCGTCATCACCACCACCGGCAACAAGGACATCATCACTCTCGAGCACATGAAGGCGATGAAGGACAAGGCGATCCTGGGCAACATCGGCCACTTCGACAACGAGATCCAGATCGCCAGGTTGGAGAAGTCCGGCGCCACCAAGGTCAACATCCGCCCGCAGGTCGACCTGTGGACCTTCGGGGACACCGGCAAGTCGATCATCGTGCTGTCCGAGGGTCGGCTGCTGAACCTGGGTAACGCGACGGGCCACCCGTCGTTCGTGATGAGCAACAGCTTCTCCAACCAGGTCATCGCGCAGATCGAGCTGTGGACCAAGAACGACGAGTACGACAACGAGGTCTACCGGCTGCCCAAGCACCTCGACGAGAAGGTTGCCCGTATCCACGTGGAAGCGCTCGGCGGCGAGCTGACCAAGCTGACCAAGGAGCAGGCCGAGTACATCGGCGTCGACGTCGACGGACCGTACAAGCCCGACCACTACCGCTACTGATCGGCGGCGGCGCTTCGTCGTCAGGTCCGCGCACCGTTAGGCTCGCGCCGTGCTGATCGCCATCGAAGGGGTCGACGGCGCCGGCAAGCGGACCCTCACCGAGGGCCTGCGCCACGGCGTTCGAAGCCGCCGGGCGGTCGGTGGCCACGCTGGCTTTCCCGCGATACGGGCAGTCGGTGACCGCCGACGTGGCGGCCGAGGCGTTGCACGGCCAGCATGGCAACCTCGCATCGTCGGTGTATGCGATGGCGATGCTGTTCGCGCTGGATCGCGCCGGCGGGGCCGACCAGATCCGCGACCTGTGTCGTGACCACGACGTGGTGATTCTGGATCGCTACGTGGCCTCCAACGCCGCATACAGCGCCGCGCGCCTGCACCAGCAGGCCGACGGCGAGGTGGTCGGCTGGGTGCACGACATCGAATACCGCCGATTGCACCTGCCTGCACCGGATTGGCAAGTGTTGCTTGGGGTTCCGGCCGAACTTGCCGACCAGCGCGCCCGCCACCGGGCCCGGCGCGATGCCAGTCGGGAGCGTGACGCCTACGAACGCGACGCCGGGCTCCAGCAACGCACCGGCGCGGTGTACGCGGGGCTGGCCGCGACGGGCTGGGGCGGACGCTGGCTGGTGGTCGACGCGGAGGTCAACCCGGGCCGCTGGCGGCCGAATTGATGGCCTAGCGCGCTGCCGGCGCCCGCTTTACCACAAGAGCTGGGTAATCGGTGCGAGAAACGCCGCGTGTGGCAGCCCCCTTTTGTCGCGATCTGGTGACACCATGGACACCATGAGGCAAAGGATTCTCGTGGTTGACGACGATGCGTCGCTGGCCGAGATGCTGACCATTGTGCTGCGCGGCGAAGGGTTCGACACCGCCGTCATCGGCGATGGCACCCAGGCGCTCACCGCGGTGCGCGAGCTGCGGCCCGACCTGGTGTTGCTGGACTTGATGTTGCCGGGCATGAACGGCATCGACGTGTGCCGGGTGCTGCGCGCCGATTCCGGTGTTCCGATCGTGATGCTCACGGCCAAGACCGACACCGTCGACGTGGTGCTCGGCCTGGAGTCGGGCGCCGACGACTACATCATGAAGCCGTTCAAGCCCAAGGAGTTGGTCGCCCGGGTGCGGGCGCGGCTGCGGCGCAACGACGACGAGCCCGCCGAGATGCTGTCGATCGCCGACGTGGACATCGACGTGCCCGCGCACAAGGTCACCCGCAACGGCGAACAGATCTCCCTGACGCCGCTGGAGTTCGACCTGCTGGTGGCGTTGGCGCGCAAACCGCGCCAGGTGTTTACTCGTGATGTGCTGCTCGAACAGGTGTGGGGATACCGTCACCCAGCGGACACCCGTTTGGTGAACGTGCATGTCCAGCGTCTGCGGGCCAAGGTCGAAAAAGACCCCGAGAACCCGACTGTGGTTCTGACCGTTCGAGGAGTGGGTTACAAGGCCGGACCCCCGTGATCCGCGCCTGCGACGACGCAGAGCGCAGCGATGCTGAGGAGTGGCGCAAGGCTCCAGAGCGTCGCGATGCGGAGGAGCGGCGCGGGTGATCTGGGGTTCGAGGCCACGTATTCGCGGTCGGTCCGGCCGGTCCGGCCCGGTGATGCGGGGCATGGGCGCGTTGAGTCGAGCCGTCGGCTTGGCTTGGCGCCGTTCGTTGCAACTTCGGGTGCTCGCGCTGACGCTCGGAATGTCACTCGCGGTGATCTTGGTGCTCGGCTTCGTGCTGACCAGCCAGGTCACCAACCGAGTGCTTGACGTCAAGGTCCGCGCGGCCACCGAGCAGATCGAGCGGGCCCGCAACACGGTCAGCGGGATCGTCAGCGGGGAAGAGGCGCGTTCACTGGACAGCAGCCTGCAGCTGGCCCGCAACACGTTGACGTCGAAAACCGATCCGACCTCCGGCGCCGGACTGGCCGGTGCGTTCGACGCCGTCCTGGTGGTACCCGGTTACGGCCCGAGACCTGCCGCGTCGGCCGGGCCCGTCGACCAGCTGCCCGATGCGCTGCGTGACTTCGTCAAGGCCGGACAGGTTGCCTACCAGTACGCGACGGTGCACACCGAGGGCTTCTCGGGCCCGGCGCTGGTCATCGGCACCCCGACCACGTCGCGAGTGACCAACCTCGAGCTGTACCTGATCTTCCCACTGGGCAACGAGCAGAGCACGATCGCATTGGTCCGGGGCACCATGGCCACCGGCGGCCTGGTGTTGATGGTGCTGTTGGCCGGGATCGCGTGGATGGTCACCCGTCAGGTGGTGGTACCCGTGCGGGCGGCGGCGCTGACCGCCGAACGGTTCGCCGAAGGGCATCTGTCCGAGCGGATGCCGATCCGCGGCGAAGACGACATGGCCCGGTTGGCGGTGTCGTTCAACGACATGGCCGAGAGCCTGTCGCGCCAGATCGCCCAGCTCGAGGAGTTCGGTAATCTGCAGCGCCGCTTCACCTCCGACGTCAGCCACGAACTACGCACGCCGCTGACCACCGTGCGGATGGCCGCCGACTTGATCTACGACCACAGTGAAGACCTCGACCCCGCGCTGCGACGGTCCACCGAGCTGATGGTCAACGAGCTCGATCGCTTCGAGTCGCTGCTCAGCGACCTGCTGGAGATCTCCCGGCACGACGCCGGTGTGGCCGAGTTGTCGGTCGAGGCGGTCGACCTGCGCACAACCGTCAACAAGGCACTGGGCAATGTCGGCCACCTGGCCGAAGACGCCGGAGTGCAGATGATCGTCGACATGCCGGCCGACGACGTGATCGCCGAAGTCGACCCTCGCCGGGTCGAGCGGATTCTGCGCAACCTCATCGCGAACGCGATCGACCATGCCGAGCACAAGCCGGTGCGAATCCGGATGGCCGCCGACGAAGACACCGTCGCCGTCACCGTCCGCGACTATGGCGTCGGATTGCGGCCGGGCGAGGAGAAGCTGGTGTTCAGTCGGTTCTGGCGCTCGGACCCATCGCGGGTGCGGCGATCCGGCGGGACCGGCCTCGGGCTGGCGATCAGCGTCGAGGACGCGCGTCTGCACCAGGGTCGGTTGGAGGCATGGGGCGAGCCCGGCAACGGCGCCTGCTTCCGGCTCACCCTGCCGATGGTGCGTGGGCACAAGGTCACCACCAGCCCGCTGCCGATGAAACCGATTGCCCCGGAACGCAATGAGCGTCAGGCTCGGCCGCGGGAGCACGCCGAAAGGGGCGTGTGATGCGGCAGGCTGATGGCCCAGCTCCTTCTCGGGCCGTTCCGGCCCGCATCGTCGCCGGGCTGAAGGCCGGGCTGCTGTTCGCGCTGGTTGTCGTGCTCGCGGGCTGCGCAGGTGTGCCGAGCGCGTCGGCGCCACAGGCCATCGGCACCGTCGAGCGTCCGGCGCCGGCGAATCTGCCCAAGCCGACGCCCGGCATGGATCCCGATGTGCTGCTGCGCGAATTCCTCAAGGCCACAGCTGATCCCGCCAACCGCCACCTGGCCGCACGGCAATTCCTCACCCAGTCGGCGTCCAACGCGTGGGACGACGCCGGCAGCGCGCTGCTGATCGACCACGTGGTGTTTGTCGAAACCCATAGCACCGAACGGGTTTCGGTCACCATGCGCGCAGACAAACTCGGTTCGCTCTCGGACATGGGCGTGTTCGAGACTGCCGAGGGCGTGCTACCGGATCCCGGTCCGATCGAGCTGGTCAAGACGCCGGGCGGCTGGCGCATCGACCGGCTGCCCAACGGGGTGTTCTTGGACTGGCAGCAATTCCAGGCCACTTACAAGCGCAACACGTTGTATTTCGCCGACCCAACCGGGAAGACGGTCGTGCCGGATCCCCGCTATGTCGCGGTCTCCGACCGTGATCAGCTGGCCACCGAACTGGTTTCCAAGCTGATCGCCGGCCCGCGTCCGGAGATGGCCAAAAGCGTGCACAACATGCTCGCACCACCGGTGCGGCTGCGCGGACCGGTGACTCGAGCCGACGGCGGTAAGAGCGGTGTGGGCCGTGGCTACGGCGGGGCCCGGATCGACCTGGAGTTGCTGACCGTCGCCGACCCGCGCAGCCGGCAATTGCTTGCCGCGCAGATCATCTGGACGTTGGCGCGAGCCGACCTCAAAGGGCCGTATGTGATCAAAGCTGACGGGGCCGCGCTGGACGAACGGTTTGCCGACGGATGGAACACCACCGACGTGGCGGCCACCGATCCGGGTGTGGCCGAGGGCGCTGCGGCCGGTGTGCACGCGCTGGTCGGCGGGCGGGTGGTGTCGCTGGAAGGCCAGCGCTCCGACCCGGTGCCGGGTGCGTTCGGGCGGACGACGGATCAGACCAGCGCCGCGCTGTCGCGCAACGGGCACCAAGTGGCCTCGGTGGTGACGCTTCGGCCCGGCGCTCCCGACATGGCGTCCTCGCTGTGGATCGGCGACCTCGGCGGCGAGGCGGCGGAAGCCGCTGACGGCCATACCTTGTCGCGGCCGACCTGGTCGCTGGACGACGCGGTGTGGGTGGTGGCCGACGGCAACACCGTGCTGCGTGCCATCCAGGAGACTGCCTCGGGCCAGCCGGCGCGTCTTCCGGTCGACTCGGCCGCGGTGTCCAGTCGCTTCCCCGGCGTGATCGCCGAGCTGCAACTGTCCCGAGACAGCACCCGGGCGGCGATGCTCATCAATGGGCAGGTGATCCTGGCCAGCGTCGAGCAGACCCAGGCCGGCCAATTCGCGATGACCTACCCGCGTCGCCTGGGGTTCGGGCTGGGCTCCTCGGTGGTGTCGTTGTCGTGGCGCACCGACGACGACATCGCGGTCAGCCGCAACGACGCTGAGCACCCGGTGTCCTACGTCAACATCGACGGGGTCAACTCGGACGCGCCGAATGGCAATCTGCAGCAGCCGGTCGGGGCGATCGCAGCCAACCCGTCGACGGTGTACGTCGCCGATCCGCGCGGGGTGATGCAGCTGTCGATCTCGGGCGCCGAAGGCCCGCAGGGCTGGCTGGACGTCCCGCCCTTCATGGAGGGTGGGGCGATCCCGGTGCTGCCCGGCTGAGTCGGACCGGCTGTCAGCCCTAGCTGCCACACTGCAGGTGTGCTCGATCTCGTCCTCCCGCTGGAATGCGGCGGCTGCGGGGCGCCGTCGACCCGATGGTGCGCGGCGTGCGCTGCCGAGCTCGCGATAAGTCCCGACACGCCGCGCGTCGTCACCCCGCGCATCGACCCGGGAGTACCGGTGTTTGCGCTCGGCCGCTATGCCGGCGCGCGCCGGCGGGCGATCGTCGCGATGAAAGACCGCGGCCGGACGGATCTGTTGGCGCCGCTGGCCCGATGTCTGGGACTCGGCGTCCACCGCCTGCTGATGTGGGGTCTGCTCGACGTTCCGCTGACGATCGTGCCCTCGCCGACCCGCAACTTGGCGGCCCGTCATCGCGGCGGCGACCCCGTCACCCGCATCGCCACGCTGGCAACGGCCGGCCATCCGGACATCACCGTGGTCCGGGCACTGCGAATGAAGGCGTCGGCCCGCGACTCGGCCGGGCTGAGCAGCGCCGCCCGCGAGCGCAACGTCGCCGGACGAGTGCTGCTGACGCGTCGACGGGTACCGCCCGACAGCGAAGTTCTGCTCGTCGACGACATCGTCACGACCGGCGCGACCGCCCGCGAGTCGGTCCGCATCCTGCACAGCGCGGGCGCGCGGGTATCGGCTGTGCTTGCAGTAGCAGCCGCGTGAGCGTTTATGAAGAACTCGCAACAGGTGACGCGAAACGCTGGCACCCCACCTGTGGACGGTCTACCGTCGCTTTCAAGCATCATCAACGTCTCAACGCAGCGCTTCTCGTCGCAAATTGAGGCGCTGCACCACCGTGGACGGTAGGGGGTGAGTTTTCGACTCCTTGCATCGGCGGGCGGCCACCGAGGATCGACAACCCCGTCGGCGCGTGTATCTGATAGCCGGGCACGCCTCATTGCGTGCAACGCGAGAGAAACGAGTTGTCAAGTATGTCAAGGCAAACCGTAGAATCCGGACAGCTGGTGGCCGAACTGCCGGCCGACGCCGCTGAACATGACGAATCGGCGCCGCACGCCGAGGCCGAGGTCGTCGTCAAGGGCCGCAACGTCGAAATCCCCGATCACTTCCGCGTCTACGTCTCGCAGAAACTCGCCCGCCTGGAGCGACTCGACCGAACCGTCTATCTGTTCGACGTCGAGCTCGACCACGAACGCAACCGTCGCCAGCGCAAGTCCTGTCAGCACGTCGAGATCACCGCTCGCGGTCGCGGGCCGGTGGTCCGCGGGGAGGCCTGCGCAGACAGCTTTTATGCCGCATTCGAGTCCGCGGTTGCCAAGTTGGAGGGCCGGCTGCGTCGCGTCAAAGATCGCCGCAAAGTCCACTACGGCGACAAGACCCCGGTCTCGTTGGCCGCTGCGACCGCTGTCCTGCCACCTGAGCCGACGCTGGATGCCGACGTTTCTGAACACGACGGCGGCCCCTCACTTAATGGGCATCACGAGCCCGGCCGGGTAGTGCGCACCAAGGAGCATCCGGCCAAGCCGATGTCGGTGGACGACGCGCTCTACGAGATGGAGCTGGTCGGCCACGACTTTTTCCTGTTCTACGACGAGCAGACCGAACGACCGTCGGTGGTCTACCGGCGGCACGCCTATGACTACGGTCTGATTCGCCTGGCCTGACGCGCCGTCGAGCGGCGACCCGCTGCCCGCGGCTACGCCGCGCTTGCGATCGCCACGTCGGTGAGCGGCGACCCGCTGCCCGAGGCTCCGCCGCGCTTGCGATCGCCGCGCCGTCGGGCGCAGAACCCGCAGGTCCCCAAGTCACCTAGGATGGGTGACGCCGAAGACGTCTAATTACAGGGGACATAGCCGTGCTGTCGAAGTTACTGCGCCTTGGTGAAGGTCGCATCGTCAACCGCCTCAAGCGGGTGGCCGACTATGTCAACAGCTTGTCCGCCGACATCGCGAAACTCACCGACGCCGAACTGCAGGCCAAGACCGCGGAGTTCAAGAAGCGGCACGCCGACGGGGAGAGCCTCGACGACCTGTTGCCCGAAGCGTTCGCGGTGGCCCGCGAGGCGGCCTGGCGGGTGCTCGACCAGCGCCCGTTCGACGTACAGGTGATGGGCGCCGCGGCGCTGCACTACGGCAACGTCGCCGAGATGAAGACCGGTGAAGGTAAAACCCTGACCTCGGTGCTGCCGGCCTACCTCAACGGCATCGGCGGCAAGGGCGTGCACATCGTCACCGTCAACGATTATCTGGCCAAGCGGGACAGTGAGTGGATGGGCCGGGTGCACCGCTTCCTGGGCCTGGACGTCGGCGTGATCCTCGCGCAGATGACCCCCGACGAGCGGCGCGTCGCTTACGCAGCCGACATCACCTACGGCACCAACAACGAGTTCGGCTTCGACTACCTGCGCGACAACATGGCCCACTCGCTGGAGGACTGTGTACAGCGCGGCCACAACTTCGCGATCGTCGACGAGGTCGACTCGATTCTGATCGACGAGGCCCGCACCCCGCTGATCATCTCCGGGCCCGCCGACGGCTCGTCGAACTGGTACGGCGAGTTCGCCCGGTTGGCGCCGTTGATGGAAAAAGATGTGCACTACGAGGTGGATCTGCGCAAGCGGACCGTCGGCGTGCACGAGCTAGGCGTGGAGTTCGTCGAAGATCAGCTCGGCATCGACAACCTCTACGAGGCCGCCAACTCGCCATTGGTCAGCTACCTCAACAACGCGCTGAAAGCCAAGGAGCTGTTCGCCCGCGACAAGGACTACATCGTGCGCGACGGCGACGTGCTCATTGTCGACGAGTTCACCGGCCGGGTGTTGATGGGGCGGCGCTACAACGAGGGCATGCATCAGGCCATCGAGGCCAAAGAGCACGTCGAGATCAAGGCCGAGAACCAGACGCTGGCCACCATCACCCTGCAGAACTACTTCAGGCTCTACGACAAGCTCGCCGGCATGACCGGTACCGCCCAAACCGAGGCCGCCGAGCTGCACGAAATCTACAAGCTCGGCGTGGTGTCCATTCCGACCAACAAAGCGATGGTCCGCACCGACCAGTCCGACCTGATCTACAAGACCGAGGAAGCCAAGTACATCGCGGTCGTCGACGATGTCAGCGAGCGCTATGAGAAGGGTCAGCCGGTGCTGATCGGTACGACCAGCGTGGAACGCTCGGAGTATCTGTCGCGCCAATTCCAGAAGCGCCGCATCCCGCACAGCGTGCTCAACGCGAAATACCACGAGCAGGAAGCCGGAATCGTCGCCGAGGCCGGCCGCCGCGGTTCCATCACGGTCGCCACCAACATGGCCGGCCGCGGCACCGACATCGTGTTGGGCGGCAACGTCGACTTTCTCACCGACCTGAGGTTGCGTGCCCGCGGCCTGGATCCGGTGGAGACCCCCGACGAGTACGAGGCGGCCTGGCACGAAGAGCTGCCGATCGTCAAAGACGAGGCCGCCGCCGAGGCCAAGCAGGTTATCGAGGCCGGCGGGCTCTACGTGCTGGGCACCGAGCGGCACGAGTCGCGCCGCATCGACAACCAGCTCCGCGGCCGCTCGGGCCGCCAGGGCGACCCCGGCGAATCGCGCTTCTACCTGTCGCTGGGAGACGAGCTGATGCGTCGCTTCAACGGCGCGGCCCTGGAGACGCTGCTGACCCGGCTCAACCTGCCCGACGACGTGCCGATCGAGGCCAAGATGGTGACGCGTGCCATCAAGAGCGCCCAGACCCAGGTTGAGCAGCAGAACTTCGAGGTCAGAAAGAACGTCCTCAAATACGACGAGGTGATGAACAAGCAGCGCAAGGTCATCTACGAGGAGCGCCGTCGCATCCTGGAAGGCGAAAACCTGCAGCAGCAGGCACGCGACATGCTCGTCGACGTGATCACCGCCTATGTCAACGGCGCCACCGCCGAGGGATACGCCGAGGACTGGGATCTGGGACAGCTGTGGGAGGCACTGAAAACGCTGTATCCGGTGGGGATCGACCACACACACCTGATCGACTCCGACGTGGTCGGGGAGCCCGGCGAGCTGACCCGCGAGGAGCTGCTCGACGTGCTGGTCGAGGACGCCGAACGTGCCTATGCCAAGCGGGAGGCCGAGCTCGAAGACCTGGCCGGCGAGGGCGCGATGCGTCAACTGGAACGCAACGTGCTGCTGAACGTCATCGACCGCAAATGGCGTGAGCACCTCTACGAGATGGACTACCTCAAGGAGGGCATCGGCCTGCGTGCGATGGCGCAACGCGATCCTCTGGTCGAGTACCAGCGCGAGGGCTTCGACATGTTCACCGGGATGCTCGAGGGCCTCAAAGAAGAGTCCGTCGGATTCTTGTTCAACGTCGCGGTCGAGGCGGTACCGACACCGCAGGTCGGACCGGTCGCCGAGCCCGAGGACCTGGCGGAGTTCGCCACCGCCGCCGCGGCCGGCGCGCAGCAGCAGGCCACTGGAGCCACAGCGGGCGCTGCGGCTCGTGAGTCGGGAACTGCGTTGCGCGCCAAGGGGATTGACAACGAATCGCCCGAACTGACGTATACCGGGCCTGCCGAGGACGGCTCAGCGCAGGTGCAAGGCAACGGGGGCAACACGCCCGCCGGCGTGTCCGGCGGGACTCGACGCGAGCGGCGCGAGGCCGCCCGGCGGCAGGGCCGACACTCCAAGCCGAAGTCGGCGAAGCGGCGTTAGCGCCAGGGGGATAGCTCCTCGCCCGCGTCCGGTCAGCCGATGTGCAGCGCGACCACCTGCCACCGCCCTGCGGTGACCCGTTCGATGCGACAGGCGATGGCGTGCATGCGGCGCCCACGGCTGTAGCTGCCGAACACCTCGGCCGCGGCGAACGCGTCGTGGTCGCCCACCGCCTGCAGTCGCAACCGGCGCAACACCGCCACCCCGTCATGGCCGCCGGTCAGTCGGTTAGCCGACAGCACCGAGTCGGCAAGCCCGGCGGCCAGCAGCCCGTGCAGCTGGGTGACCGGGCGACGGCGGTCGATGACTTCCAGCACTCGGCGCAGCGCGGCGTCGGCAAAGCTCGCCGCGTGCCGCATCGGCGCCGACATGGCCGGCGCTTGGTGTGTTGCGCGTTGACCTGAATGTCGTTGTGGCACATATGCGTTGCGCCGTCGCAACGCGGTTGGTGACAGTGGCCGACATTGCCGGACATCGCGTGCCGGGGGTTCGCAGTCGACGACGGGGGTGACCGCGAACGCGGCGTTGTCCGATGGGCTTGAGCTGGTCAACACTGCACTCTCCCGCGAGTTTCGTAAGGGGCCGAAAAGTTGGCCTGCTGGAGAGTGGCAGACGGCTGTGTGACGATCATCGCACAATCGCGGTGTCCGTGTACCCGCGCTGCGGCACGGCGCCGTGGACGGTTACCGTGTGCGGCAGATTGGTCGGTGAACCAATTCGCGAGGGACGTAAAGGGGGGAGGCGACGTGACGCGGTTGTCCACTTCGGACGCCTCTTTCTACCAGCTCGAGAACACCGCCACCCCGCTGTATGTGGGCTCGCTGTCGATCCTGCGCCAGCCACGCGCCGGGTTGAGCTATGAGACGTTGCTGGCCACCGTCGAGCGGCGATTGCCACAGGTGCCGCGGTACCGGCAGAAGGTCCGCGAAGTGACGATGCGGTTGGCCAGGCCGGTCTGGATCGACGACCGCGATTTCGACATCACCTACCACGTCCGGCGCTCCGCGCTCCCGTCGCCGGGCAGCGACGAGCAATTGCACGAGCTGATCGGCCGGCTGGCCGCACGGCCGCTGGACAAGTCGCGGCCGCTCTGGGAGATGTACTTGGTGGAAGGCTTGGCCAAAAACCGCCTTGCCCTGTACATCAAGTCGCACCAGGCGCTGATCAACGGCATGGGCGCGGCCGAGATCGGCCACGTCATCGTCGACCGGAACCGTCGTCCGCCGCCGTTCCTCGAGGACATCTGGGTGCCGGCCCGCGAACCCGGCGCAACGCGGCTGCTGTTGGGCGCAATCGGTGACTGGGCTACCCGCCCCCAGGCGCAGCTGAGGGCCGTCCGCAGTGGGGTGACCGATCTGGTGACCAACTCCAGCCAGGTGGTGGAGGTCGGACGACGGCTGTTCGACGTCGCCCGCACGTTGGCGCGCGGCAACGCCCCCAGCAGCCCGCTCAACACCACGGTGTCGCGCAACCGGCGTTTCACGGTCGCCCGCGGCCGACTTGACGACTACCGTGCCATTCGGTCGCGCTACAACTGCGACGTCAACGATGTGGTGCTGGCGGTGATCACCGGCGCGCTACGCAACTGGCTGTTGTCTCGCGGCGAGGCGGCCGCGCCGACCTCAACAGTGCGGGCGATGGCGCCGTTGCCGGTCTACGTCGACGAAAGATTCGACTCGTCGAGCCGGGGACAGGCGATCAGCCAGGTGGCGCCATTTCTGGTCGACCTACCGGTCGGGGAGGGCAACGCGGTCGTGCGGCTGTCGCAGATCGCGCACGCCACCGAATCCAATCCGACGGCGGGCAGCCTGGTCGATGCCCGCACCATCGTTACGCTGTCGGGCTTTGCGCCGCCGACCTTGCACGCCATGGGTATTCGGGTCGCTACCACCTTGTCACCGCGCTTGTTCAACCTTTTGATCACCAATGCGCCGGGTGCCCAGTCGCAAATGTATATCGCCGGTGCGAAGTTGTTGGAAACCTATGCTGTACCGCCGCTGTTGAACAACCAAGTGCTGGCCATCGGCGTGACCTCGTACAACGGCATGCTGTATTTCGGCATCAACGCCGATCGCGACGCGATGAGCGATGTCGACGTGCTGCCGGTATTGCTTGCCGAATCGCTCGATGAACTGCTGGAAGCCGCGAAATAGACCGCATTCGCCGGTGCAGAATCAGCTTTCGGACCTACCATTCGATGGTGTGAGCAACGCATCGCCCAACGACACGTCGGCGCAGAAGAAGCAAAAGTCGCAGAAGCAGCACAAGACATCGGCCGCTAAGATTCCAATCAGGTCTACGCAGCCGAATTGTTCCGGCTGCAAACGGAATTCGTGAGACTGCAAGAGTGGGTGCGATTTTCCGGCGCCCGCGTCGTGGTGATCTTCGAAGGCCGTGACGGGGCGGGCAAAGGCGGCACGATCAAAAGGATTACCGAATACCTCAACCCGCGTGTCGCACGGATCGCCGCGTTGCCCGCACCGAGCGAGAGGCAACGCGGGGAGTGGTACTACCAGCGCTATATCGCACATCTGCCCGCCAAAGGCGAGATCGTGCTCTTCGACCGGTCGTGGTACAACCGCGCCGGCGTCGAAAAAGTCATGGGATTCTGCACACCGCAGGAGTATGTGCTGTTCCTGCGACAGACACCGATCTTCGAGCAGATGCTCATCGACGACGGGATTCTGCTACGGAAGTACTGGTTTTCGGTCTCCGAAGACGAGCAGCTGCGCCGTTTCAAAGCGAGGCGGAATGATCCTGTGCGGCAATGGAAACTCAGCACGATGGATCTGCAATCGCTGTATCGGTGGGAGGACTATTCACGCGCTAAAGACGAGATGATGGTGCACACCGATACGCCGAACAGCCCGTGGTATGTCGTGGAATCAGAAGTCAAGAAACACGCTCGGCTGAACATGATGGCACATCTGTTGTCCACCATCGACTATCACGATGTGAAGAGACCGAAGGTCAAATTGCCTGCCAGCCCGGTGGTCAGCGACAACTATCACCGGCCACCGCGCGAGCTGTCGACGTACGTGGACGACCATGTGGCAACGTTGATGGGCCCGACCGAGTGACCAGTGACCGTTTCGCTGATGCAGATCTACATCCCGGTGACCCTGGCCATGCTGCAGCAACTCGTCGCCGACGATTCGCTGTGGCCGGTCAACGGCACCGCCTTCGCGGTGACCCCCAGGCTGCGGGAGGCCTACGCCGAGGGCGATGACGACGAGCTCGGCGACGTCGCGCTGCGTGATGCGGCGCTGGCATCGTTGCGGCTGCTGGCCGGCGCTGCAGACGATTCCGACGATTCCGGGCAGCCGAGCGACCCGTCGCCGCCGCGGCGGGCGGTGCTGGTTGCCGACGTCGATGACGTGACGTTGCGCCCGGACCTCGATGACGCCGTCGTGCGGATCGGGTCGCCGGTGACCACCGATGATGTCGTTGCCGCATTCGTCGACAACGCCGCCGCGGAGGCGCACGTCAAAGCCGCGATCGCGGTCATCGACGCGGCCGACCTCGGCGACGAGGACGCCGAGCTGACCGTCGGCGACGCACAGGACCACGACCTGGCCTGGTACGCCACCCAAGAGCTGCCGTTCCTGCTCGAACTGCTCTAGGCCGCTCGGCGACGATGCGTGCCGCAGGACGGCACGAGGTGGGGGTACGCCCCCTCGCCACTGCGCGGCTGGGGGTACCCCCACCCGCTTGCGGGGGAGAGCCGGGCAATCGGCACTGGCTACGGAACCGTAGGTTACGGTACCGTAGGTTACCGAGGGAGAGCGGGAGCGTTATCACATGGCCAGGAAAATCGCGAGGGTGACCGCTGACGTCGTCGACACCACGCCCGTTACGCTGGCCGGAGTGGACACGCACCCGGGCTGGCACGCGTTGCGCACCCTCGCTCAGCGCATCACCACGCCGCTGTTGCCCGACGACTACCTGCGCCTGGCCAATCCGCTGTGGTCTGCGCGGGAATTGCGGGGTCGCGTTTTGCAGGTCAGGCGCGAGACGCAGGACTCCGCGACGCTGGTCATCAAGCCGGGCTGGGGCTTCGGCTTCGACTACCAACCAGGTCAGTACATCGGCATCGGGCTGCTGGTCGACGGTCGTTGGCGATGGCGGTCGTATTCGTTGACGTCGAGCCCGCGCAAGGGCGCCCGCACCGTGACCATCACCGTGAAAGCGATGCCCGAAGGCTTTCTGTCCGCCCATCTGGTAGCCGGGGTGCAGCCGGGGACGATCGTGCGGCTCGCCGCACCGCAGGGCAATTTCGTGCTGCCCGACCCCCCGCCGCCGGCCATGTTGTTCGTGACCGCCGGGTCGGGTATCACTCCCGTGATGTCGATGCTGCGCACGCTGGTGCGCCGCGATCAGATCACCGACGTGATCCATCTGCATTCGGCGCCCACCGCGGCCGACGTGATGTTCGGCGCGGAGCTCGAACGGCTGGCCGCCGACCACGCGGGATACCGGCTGCGGCTGCGCACCACGCGCAGCGAGGGCCGGCTGGATCTGAGCCGGCTCGACACCGAGGTGCCCGATTGGCGTACGCGTCAGACCTGGGCGTGCGGGCCGGAAGCGATGCTCAAGGCGGCCGAACATGCGTGGTCGGAGGCTGGTGTCCTGGACCACCTGCACCTCGAGCGCTTCGCTGTTTCGCGTGCGGCACCGGCCGGAGCCGGTGGGACGGTCACCTTCGCCAAGAGCGGAAAAAGCACCACGGCCGATGCGGCGACGTCGCTGATGGAAGCCGGTGAGCAGCTGGGCGTACAGATGCCGTTCGGCTGCCGGATGGGGATCTGCCAGTCCTGCGTGGTCGGCCTGGTGGAAGGCCATGTGCGGGATCTGCGAACCGGCGCGGAACATGAGCCGGGGACGCGTGTGCAGACCTGCATTTCGGCCGCGTCGGGCGATTGCGTGCTCGACGTCTAGGAGTTACCCGCTGGTAACCTACGCTTTCGTAGGTTACGATAGCGTAGGTCAAGTAACTGCAGTCTGCAGGAAGGCAACAACCATGGCGATCACCGATTTGGATGTCTTCACACATCTGACGGACGCCGACATCGAAAACCTGGGCGTTGAGCTGGATGCCATCCGCCAGGACATCGAAGACTCGCGCGGCGAGCGGGACTCCCGCTACATCCGCCGCACCATCGCTGCGCAGCGCGCACTCGAGGTCGCGGGCCGGGTGCTGCTGGCGGCAAGCTCGCGCCGGTCAGCCTGGTGGGCGGGCACCGTGACCCTTGGTGTGGCCAAGATCGTCGAGAACATGGAGATCGGCCACAACGTCATGCATGGCCAGTGGGACTGGATGAACGACCCCGAAATTCACTCCTCGTCGTGGGAGTGGGACATGACCGGGGCGTCCAAGCATTGGCGGTACACCCACAACTTCGTGCACCACAAGTACACCAACATCCTCGGCATGGACGATGACGTCGGCTACGGCCTGCTCCGGGTTACCCGAGACCAGCCCTGGAAGCGCTTCAACCTGTTCAACCTGGTGTACAACACCCTGCTTGCGCTCGGCTTCGAATGGGGAGTCGGCCTGCAGCACGTGGAGATCGGCAGGATCGTCAAGAAGCGCATGGACAACGACGACGCCAGGCAGCGGGTCGAGGAGTTCCTGGCCAAGTCCGGTCGCCAGCTGTTCAAGGACTACGTCGCTTTTCCGGCGCTGACTGCGCTGTCACCCGGCGCGACGTATAAGTCGACGCTGAAGGCCAACGCGGTCGCCAACGTCATCCGCAACCTGTGGACCAATGCGGTGATCTTCTGCGGCCATTTCCCCGACGGCGCCGAGAAATTCACCAAGACGGACATGCTCGGCGAGTCGAAAGGACACTGGTACCTGCGGCAGATGCTGGGCAGTGCCAACTTCAACGCCGGCCCGGCGCTGCGGTTCATGAGCGGAAACCTGTGCCACCAGATCGAACACCACCTGTATCCGGATCTGCCGAGCAACCGGTATGCCGAGATATCAGTTCGAGTGCGCCAGGTGTGCGACAAGTACGACTTGCCTTACACCACAGGCTCTTTCCTGCTGCAATATGGCAAGACCTGGCGGACCATCGCCAAGCTGTCGCTGCCGGACAAGTACTTGCGCGACACGGCTGACAACGCACCGGAGACGCGCAGCGAGTCGATGTTCGCCACGCTGGAACCGGGTTTCGCCGGAACCGATCCGTCGACCGGACGCCGCCGTGGCCTGAAGACGGCGATCGCGACCGTGCGGGGTTGGCGCCGCGACAAGGCGGCCAACCGGTCTCGCGGGAAAGTGCAAACGCCTGGCCGGGACGACCTCGCCGCCTAACCGGCCCGTGGAAGTCGTTACCGCGCATCCGATCGTCGATGCCGTGCTGGATCGGCATCGCGATGCGTTGGGCGACGACCTGCACACCTACCGTAACCACGTATACCGCTGCATCAATTACCACCAGCTGCTGCTTGGGGCCTCGATCCCGGACTTCGCGGCACTCGCCTGGGCGGCCCACGATTTGGGCATCTGGACCGCGCGCACGTTCGACTACCTCACGCCGTCGGCCGACCTCGCTGCGCGGCATGCGGAGGAATTCGGAATCACCGAAATCGACCGGCTACAAACCTTGATCACCGAACACCACCGGCTACGGCGATCGGATGACCACGTGACCGAGACGTTTCGCAAAGCCGACCTCGTCGACGTCAGCCATGGACTCCTGCGCAACCGCATCGAACGGTCGGCCGTCCAAGCCGTCGTCACCGAACTGCCATACCGCGGGTTCCATGCGTTCCTCGCCAAAGGGCTGGCCGGCCATGCCGCACGCCACCCGTTGCGCCCGCTGCCGATGCTGCGCTGGTAATCCCCACTACGCCGCTTCGGCGATGGCGACCAGCCGCTGCAGTGTCGTGAGCTGCTGCTCATAGCCGCCCTCCAACTTCGCCAACAGCGTCGTGATGCCCGCCGCGCGGTAGCGACTTAACCGCTCGGCGATGGTGTCGGACGTGCCAAGCAGATTCGTCAGGCGGCCGAGGTCCAGTGGCACGCGGCGACGGGCCTCGTCGTGTTTGCCGGCTTGCCATAATTCGGCCACCGCGCCGACTTCGGTCCCGTAACCCAGTCGCGTGAAGGCATTGTTATAGAAGTTCTGGCCGCCCGAGCCCATGGCGCCGATCGTGAACGCGTACCCGGCGGCGTGCCGGCGTGCGGCCGCGTCGGCGGAGGCCTTGTCGTCGTGGAACTCGACGGCGACGGGCGCGACGAGGTCGAGCTGATCAAGGCTGCGGCCGGCCTGCTGTGCGCCTTCGCGCAACGGGCCCAGGAACACCTCGGCGGCTTCGGGGATGAACGCATTGCCCAGCCAGCCGTCGGCCGTTTCGCCGGTCAACCGCAGGTTCTGTGGACCCATCGCCGCCACGTAGACCGGGACGTGATGGGGCCGCACCAGCGGTCGCAGTGCGGCTCCGCGACTGTCCGGCAGCGGCAACGGATAGATCTCGCCGGCATGCTCGAGCCGCTCGCCGCGGCTGATCGTGCGGATGATCTCGATGGTTTCGCGGGTGGTCTGCACCGGCTTGCGAAAGCGGACTCCGTGCCAGCCCTCCATGACCCGTGGCCCCGACGTGCCGATGCCCAGAATGAACCGGCCCGACGAAAGCACTTCCAGGCTCAGGGCCGACGTCGCCAGCAGCGCCGGACTACGCGAACCGAGTTGCACGACAAAGGTTCCGAGTTCGATCGACGACGTCTTGGCGGCCAGGTAGGCCAGGCCGGTCAGCGCGTCGTAGCCCCAGACCTCGGGGATCCACAGCGACGCGACACCCATCCTCTCGGCGGCCAGCGCGAACTCGACGGCGCCGGGCAGACGGGGTTCGATCATGGCGCCGATCTTCATTCCTGGCATGCTACAAGGGCCGGCACCTAGAAAGGCGAGCCATGCGTTACCGCGACCAACCCACAGTTGAAGTGACTCAGCGTGTTCGGTGCGATGTGCCTACCGCCTGGGACCTGGTGACCGACATCGGCCTGCCTGCGCGCTGTTCGTCGGAGCTGCAGGCCGTCGAGTGGATCGACGATGCCGACGCCGTTGCCGTCGGTGCGCGTTTCCGCGGTCGAAACAAGCACGAAGCATTCGGGGATTGGGCGACGGTGTGCGAGATCGTGGAGGTCGAGGATGAGCGTCGCTGGGTGTACAACGTCATCGGGCCCGAGGGGATCAGCGCGACGTGGGCGTTCGAGGTCGAGCCGGCCAGCGACGGCGTGCTGGTCCGCCAGTGGGGTCGGATGGGGCCGGGACCGTCGGGGCTGACCCCGGCGATCGTGGCGCAACCGGAGAAGGAGGCCAGGATCGTCTCCCGGCGGCTGGCCGAATGGCAGCAGAACATGCAGTGCAACCTGGAGTGGGTTCGGTCCCACGCCGAAAGCTGACGCGCTGCAGTTTCCCGGTTAAACCTCGCGCAGTGCGGCCAGCAGCCGCCGGGCAGCGGCGACGCGACTGGCGGCCGGCCCGGTCAGGGTGTCCAGCGCGCATTCGGGATCGGCCGGTGGACCCAGGTGGCCGCAGCCACGCGGGCAGTCTTTGATTGCGTCGGCCAGGTCGGAGAAAGCCACCATCACGTCGTCGGGCTTGATGTGGGCCAGTCCGAACGAGCGAATCCCCGGGGTGTCGATCACCCAGCCGCTGTGATGCCCGGCCTTCAGGGGCAGCGCCACCGATTGCGTCGAGGTGTGCCGGCCTCTGCCGATATCGGTTACCTCGCCGACTGCTCGATGCGCTTCGGGCACAAGGCGATTCACCAACGTCGACTTGCCAACCCCGGAATGACCCAGCAGCACCGTGATTTTGCCGGCGAGCAGGTGCGCCACGGCTTCCAACGGATCGTCACGGCCCGCGATGATCACCTCGAGATCCAGGTCGGCGAATTGCTCGGCGAATGGGGCGGCGGGCGCGAGGTCGGTCTTGGTCAGGCACAGGATCGGGATGAGTCCGCCGGTGTAGGCCGCGATCAGCGTCCGGTCGACCAGCCCGGTGCGTGGCGGTGGGTCGGCCAGCGCCACCACGATCAGCAGCTGATCGGCGTTGGCGACGACCACCCGCTCGGTGGGATCGGTGTCATCGGCGGTGCGCCGCAACACTGTTCGCCGCGGTCCGCGACGGACGATGCGGGCCAACGTATCCGGCCGACCGGACAGATCACCGACCACGTCGACGTGGTCGCCGACGACGATCGGTGTGCGGCCCAGTTCGCGGGCCCGCATCGCCGTGACCCGTTGATCGGGGGTATCACCGTCGAGCACACACCCCCACCGGCCGCGGTCGACGCTGACCACCATCGCCGGCTTGGCGTCGGCGTGGTCCGGTCGGGTTTTGGTCCGCGGTCGCGAACTTCGTCCCGAGCGGACCTTGACGTCGGACTCGTCGTAGTCGCCGGGCCTCAACCGCTTGATCTTCCACTGGCGAGCATGTCGGCCCACAGCCGCGGAAACTGCGGCAGCGTCTTGGCGGTGGTCTCGATGTCGTCGACCTCGACACCGGCGACCCGCAGCCCGACGATCGCGCCGGCCGTTGCCATCCGGTGATCGGCGTAGGACTGCCAGGTGCCCGGCCGCAGTGGCGTCGCGGTGATTTCGAGCCCGTCCGCGGTTTCCCGGCAGTCGCCGCCCAGCCGGTTGATCTCGGTGCACAGCGCGGCGAGCCGGTCGGTTTCGTGGCCGCGCAGGTGGGCGATGCCGGACAGCCGCGAGACTGACCCCGGGGTCGCCAGCGCCGCGAGCACCGCGACTGACGGGGTGAGTTCGCCGACGTCGCGCAGGTTGACGTCGAATCCGGCATAGGACTGCGGCCCGCGCACTTCCAGATACGAATCAGATTGTTTGACAACAGAATTCAATTGCTTAAGGATGCTCAAAATCGTGTCGGCGGGTTGGATGCTGGCCGCCGGCCACCCGGTGATACGTACCGTGCCCGCGCTGACGACGGCCGCGGCGATGAACGGGACGGCATTGGACAGGTCCGGTTCGATGTGCCAGTGCCCCGCCGCGACCACCCCGGGCCGCACCTGCCACCGGTTGGGCGTCGCGTCGTTGACGTCCACATCGGCTTGGCGCAGCATCGCCACCGTCATGGCGATGTGCGGCGCCGACGGCAGCGCCGGACCGCGGTGCTGCACGATCAGGCCGTCGGTGAACGACGCACCGGCGAGCAGCAGGCCGGAGACGAACTGCGACGACGCCGAGGCGTCGATGTCCACCGTCCCGCCGGCGACCGATCCGGCGCCGCGGACCCGGAACGGCAAGCTGTCGCCGTCGACGTCGACACCGAGGCCGCGCAGCGCATTCAGCAGCGGTGCGATCGGCCGGATTCGGGCCTGCTCGTCGCCGTCGAAGGTGACCAGGCCGGCCCCCAGCGCCGCCAGCGGGGGGACGAAACGCAACACTGTGCCGGCCAGGCCGCAGTCGATGCGGGCCTGCGCGGGCGGGCGAGATCGTTCCGCTGACCGCGAGCTCGTCCGCCGATCCGTCGACCCGCAGGCCCAGCGTCTGCCAGCGCGCCGATCATCAGATCGGTATCCCGGCTGCGCAGCGCACCGCTGATCGTCGAGACGCCGCCATTCGTGGCGGCCAGCGCGGAGAGCACTAACGCCCGGTTGGTCTGCGACTTCGAGCCCGGCACCGTCACCGTCGCGGATACCGGCGTCGGCGTAGACGGCGCGGTCCAGGTGCTCATCTGTCCATCATCGCTTGTCTGTCGGCTCTGCCACCATGGAGTCATGTGTGGACGATTCGCGGTCACGACGGATCCGGCGGCGCTGGCCGAGAAGATCCAGGCGATCAACGAGGCTCGCTCGGCGACGATGCGGGCCGAGCAGCAGCGGCCCGCTGAGGAGGCGGGCAATCGAGTCGAGCCGGCGGAGTCCGCGGCCGGCCCGAACTACAACGTGGCGCCCACCACGACCATCGCCACCGTGGTCCGTCGGCACGACGAACCCGACGACGAACCCACCAGGCGGGTACGGCTGATGCGCTGGGGGTTGGTACCGCCGTGGGCGAAGGCGGGATCCGACGGCGCGCCGGAGTCCAAGGGTCCGCTGCTGATCAACGCCCGGGCTGAGAAGGTCACCAGCTCGCCGGCATTTCGCTCGAGTGCCAAATCCAAACGCTGCCTGGTGCCGATGGACGGCTACTACGAATGGCGCGCCAACGCCGATACCGATTCCGGGAAGAAAACCCGCAAGACGCCGTTCTACCTGCACCGCGCCGACGGTGAGCTGCTGTTCATGGCGGGCTTGTGGTCGGTGTGGAAGTCAGCCAAGGACGCGACCCCGCTGTTGAGTTGCACCATCATCACCACCGATGCGGTCGGCGAGCTCGCCGAGATCCATGACCGGATGCCGTTGATCGTGGCCGAACGTGACTGGGATCGCTGGCTGGACCCCGACGCCCCGGCCGACCTCGACTTGCTGGCCAACCCGCCCGACGTCGACGGCATCGAGATGCGCGAGATCTCCACGCTGGTCAACAACGTGCGCAACAACGGGCCCGAGCTCCTCGAGCCGGCCGAGCCGCAGCCCGAACAAGCCAGGCTGCTCTAAGCGTTTTAATCGTCGGCCGGCAACGAGATTTGATAATCGGGGTGGGCTTGTTGTCGACGCAAGACAACATTCGGTCCATCTTTGTCGATTCGCGACGGTGCGCGTCGGGCAGGCTGAATTAGCATACGACCGACAGGAAATGAGGAAACAGTGCCGTATACATACACTTTCGGGGACATCCGGAACCGCCCGGTCGCGGTGATCGGGGCGGGAACGTTGGGTCGCCGTATCGCGCTGATGTTCGCCAGCCGTGGCGGAACCGTGCGGATCTTTGCCCCACGCGCTGAACAGCGCGCCTCCGCGGTTCACTACGTGACGGAGACCCTACCGAAGGTGGTGCAGGACCGAGGCTTTGGTGAAGTGGGTGGCGCGACGGCCGCGGGGTCGCTCGAAGAGGCGTTGGACGATGCCTGGCTTGCCGTCGAATCCGTACCGGAGAAGCTCGAGATCAAGATTGCAACGTGGGACCAGATCGACCAAGCGGCACCGCAGGACACCATCTTCGCGACCAACTCTTCGTCGTACCCGTCGCGCCTGATGGCCGGAAAGGTGCGGGACAAACGCCGTTTGTGCAACATGCACTTTTACATGCCACCGGAGTCCAACGGGGTCGATCTGATGTCCGACGGCGAGACTGACCGCGGCCTCCTCGACACCCTGCTGGCCGTCCTCCCCGAATTCGGCGTCCATCCCTTCGAGGCGCGCCGGGAGTGCACCGGCTTCATATTCAATCGCATCTGGGCTGCCATCAAGCGTGAGTCGCTGGCGGTGGTTGCCGAGGGCGTGGCCCGTCCTGAGGATGTCGACGGGATGTTCAAGGTCAACTTGGGCGTGCAGGCCGGGCCGTTTCAGATGATGGACCTCGTTGGCCTTGACGTTGTGCTCGACATCGAGAACCACTACGCCGAAGAGTTCCCGCACTTACCGACGAACGTGCGGGACTTACTACAGACCTACGTCGATGCGGGCAAGCTCGGCGTCAAGACCGGCGAGGGCTTCTACGCGTATCCGAAGTCCTGAACCGTACATCCAAACAATTGGTACCCGCCGGAAAAGTCAAGACCCAATAGTTCTGTAGCCACCGGGTGATGCCTGGTCAATTCCCGAGGTGTGACCTCTTTCCACATACGGGCGGATCTGGTGGCTGCGCTCGCTGGGTTCGGCCCCACCTTGTGGTCATAAAAGGTCTCCTTGCACGGCTATAGGGAATTGGGGTGCGTGGACGCTGGCGTGGTGAATGTCGGTACCGCCGAACATAATTCGTCCAGGTTTCGTCCGGTTCGCATGACGGTGCGGTCGGGCCTGACGATCGCACCGCGGGCCCTCGCTGTGTGCAGCCAGCGGCCGAGGTCGTCATCAGGCGTGGCCGATACGACGACAGCGCCACGGCGGCTGAGTTGGTCACGCTGGCCCTCGGTTAGCGGTGATGAGGTGATGACGGCGAATCGGCCTCCGACCACGTCGTCGAACCGCAAACCTTCAGCCAGAACAGCATTGGGGCACAGCGTGCCTGCCAGCTCGCCGGGGCGGAAGGATTTGATCACCAGCGCGGAGTCGCGCAACGCGGGGGTGGCGCTGCCGGCCGCCTCGGATCGTGCCCCTGCTCGACGCACTAACCAGGGCAACAGGATTCGGCGGACCAGATTTCCCAGTCGACCACCGGCGGTCATCGCCCAACCCATCCGCACCGCGAGTCCAACTAGCGCGCGGGCGTGTGGTTTTCGCTCCTGCTCGTAAGTGTCCAGCACACTTTCGGGCAGGCTCTTGTTGAGCACGCCGGCGAGTTTCCATGCCAGGTTCACCGAGTCGCGCAGGCCCGAGCACAGGCCCTGGCCGATGAACGGTGGGGTCAGGTGGGCGGCGTCACCGAGGATGAACACATTGCGATCGCGCCACCGGTCGGCCACCTGGGCCCGGAACGTGTAGTCGCACACCCGCACCAGCTGCAACCTCTCGACCGCGATGTCGCCGACCCAGGGAGAGATCAGGGGAAGGATGTCGGTCACCGTCTGGAAATCCGCAGCGGTCTCGTTCTCGAGAAGCCGGAATTCCCAGCGGTATCGGGTCTCACCGACGCGCATGTAGGTGGCCGCACGGACCGGATTGCAAACCTGGTGCACGCCCTCCCATTGATCCAGCTCCGCGTCGGCGTCCACATCGATCACCAGCCAGCGCTGCTCAACAAACCTCAGGCCCTGCATGCTGGCGCCGACCGCGCGCCGGGCGAGGCTGTTCGCGCCGTCGCAGCCCAGGACATACCTCGATTCGACGACGTGGGCCCTGCCGCTGACGCCGTCGGTGAAGCTCACGCGCACGCGATCGGGACCGGTCTGGGTGATCTCGGTGACTTCGGCGTTGCCCTTGAATATCGCAGCGGGATAGTTCTTGAAGTTGGCGCGCAGTATGGCTTCCAGCTCGGGCTGGTCGAACATGTTCGCCTGGGGAAAGCCGTGAACGCTCTTCTTCGGGTCGCGGCGAATTTCGGCAAGTACCCGCGATGCTCGGGTCAAGCAGCCGCAGGCCCAGCCCTGGACGCGAGATCGCGGCGAATTCGTCGCGGACGCCGAGCGCCGCGAGAATGCGGAACACCTCGTCGTCGGCGTGCACTGCTCGAGGTTGGGGGTAGACATCTTCCCAGCGGTCCAGCACCAGGGTCTGGATTCCAAACTTTGCGAGCAGCGTGGCGGCGGTGATGCCGGTGGGGCCGGCGCCAACGACCACGACCGGCACGTGCGCCGGGATTCTGTCGGGCGCGCTCATGCGAATCTCACCGCCGTCCGCTGAATGCCGAGGTCGATGGCACCGTCATCGGTGGCCACGCTGACCTCCACCAGGTCGCCGTTGTGAAGGTACTTCGGATTGCGGGCCTGGCCGGCGAAGAACAGCTTCCACTTGAGGTCCTCGGGCAGGAAGGAGACGATGACCTGCGCGGGCTTGGGCGGTGCGCTGATCGCGGTGCCGACCGGGGTGCCGGTCAGCACCAGATCGCCGACGTCGAGGCGTTGGAATCGCGACAGGGCCTGCAGTGCTTGCACGGGCCGGTAGATCATGTCGCCCTCGACAAGCATGTTTTGGCGGAGCTCGCCATTGACCCGCAGCTGCAGGCGCAGATCACCGAAGCGTTTCAGCTCGTCTGCGTCGACAACCACCAGCGCCGGGCCGACCGGGGTGAACGTCGGATACGACTTTGCTTCGTAGAACTGGGTTTTGGTGAGCTGAACGTCACGGGCCGAGACATCGTTGGCCACCACCAGCGCGCTCACGTAGTCGGCAAGGTTGGCCTCGGTGATCGACGTGCCGACGGGTATCTGGCGCCCGATCACCAGGCCGATCTCCGCCTCGTAGTCCAGCAGGCGCACATGGGCGGGTTTGACGATGTCGTCGAAGGGACCGCTGATCGAGCCAGAGGCCTTGCGGAAGAACGTCAACGGGGTCTTGGCGGGGTCTTTTCCGGTGTCTTTGACATGGGAGGCGTAGTTGGTCATCTGGGCGACCACGCGGCAGGGCGCCGTCACCGGGGACAATAGTGTGAGCGTGTCCACGGGCACGGTGTCGCTGCTACGAGCGGCGGTGTCGATGGCCGCCCGGTCGGTGAGCAGCTCGCCGGTGGTGGCGGCGGCTGGTCTCGATGCGGGCTGCTCCGCGTGGGGTTTGCACCCACCAGGCGTCGGCGGTGCGCAGGATCGGGGTGGGCATGACGTGATCTCCTTGTTTCGTTGTGGTGGTTAGGAACTGGCCATCTTGACCAGGCCACGCAGGCTGGCCAGGTCGAACTCGTTGTCGTCGCGGAGCGCCGAAAACGTCGAACGCAGCTCGCGCAGCGATTCGCGTCCGGGCGCGATACCGAGGAAGTCCTTGGTGATGGGCGGCCCCCACTGAGACAGCCCAGAGGCGGTGAAGGCGGCCCAGCCGGGTTCGAGCGTGCAGTCGAACATGTCGCCGTCGGCGTAGTGCTCCACCAGAAAGCCGTCCGGGTCGCGCCAGTAGTCGAAGATCTGGCTGCCCTGGATGTGGCGGCCGATGCCCCAGGAGCGGTGATAGCCGCGGGTCTTGAGGTACTCGCCGCCGGCGGCGATCGCGTCGAGGTCGCAGACCTCGTACGCCGAATGCACGTAGTGGTTGGACGGGCCCAGGGCCATCGCCAGGGTGTGATGGTCGGCGGGGGTTTGGCCGCGATCGCAGCGGATGAAGCTCATCACCGGTCCGCGGTCGCGTTGCCCCGCGTAGTACTGGAAGTCGCTGACGATCATGCCCAGGTGCTCGAGATACCAGTCCAGCGCTCGACGGTACGTCGTCGTCTGCAGGACCACATGGCCCAGCCGCTGTACCCGGGCCGGTTCACGCGGTGGGCGCTGAGTGGTGTTGATGCGGCGCAGATCGTGGCCGAAGTTGAACTCGTGGGGCGGCTGAGCAGCCAACGGCTCCAAAACATGGGTGCCGGAGACCACGCGCACTCGCGATACAACTCGGATCAACCAGATCGACCGCGACGCCGCCCAGTGTCTCGGGCAGCGGCCGCACGCGGTGTCCGGTCGCCTCGGCGAGTCGCAGCACATCGGACTGGTCAGCGGCAGTGTAGGCGGCGCCGACGAACCGGGAGCGATCGCCCCGGCGGATGAGCACGCACGGCGCGCCGGCGTCGGTGCCGCGCAGGTGCAACTCGTCGGCGGTGTGCAGCGCGGTCGCAAAACCGAACGCTTGGGCGAAGGCCTCAGCTCCGGCCAGATCCGGCTTCTCGAACTCCAGCCAAGCGATGTCATGCACCTTGATGATGGGATTAGCTGCCCGCCCAGGGTGCTCACCCTTGCGGCCGCCCTGATCGCTGTGCAGGTCTTTGTGGACGTCGATGTCGCTCATGCCGCACCTTCCATGCCGTACTTTGCTTGTGATGATATCGTCACACACGATTAGTTCGTCAGTCAAGGGATGATGACGAAATACTCATATTTGATATCTTCCTTCCAGGACGAGAGGAGCGCGATGATTGACGCGCCACAGCCGGCCGATCGCCTGGAGCGGGGCAAGCAGCGCACCCGCGCCGCGCTGATGAGGGCGCGCAGGGATTCATCGCCGACCAGGCACACGACATCTGCCGCCGCCCACTACCGAGTCTCGACGACCTGATTGGGCCCGACTCGGCGGCGTGAGCGCCACTCGCGGATGACCGCAAGCGGGAGCTTGGGCCGCGCAATCAGAAGGCCGCTTGAAGGAATCGCGAAACCCCGGGCCATTCCCCTATGGCGGCTCGCGGTGATGTCTGCGGCATCCGCTGTCTCCGAGCGCGACGAGCCCTGCGTTGCAATGCGACGCGCGTCCGTCGGCGATGCGCAGGCACACGGTCCGGCTGGTTTGAAGATCAACTCGTATGTGAGGACTTCGTCACAAATTTTGACTGATGATTACACCGTATATGAGGATATCGTCAGTTATCTGAAAGGCAAAGAGGAATGGTCTACGTCAACGCCAACCGGCAAGACAGCGCGCGCTGTCGCACAACGGCAATTTCCGGATGCCGGCGTTTATGCGGGTGCGTGGTCGTTGAGCAAATCGAGTGCGATGTCAACGAGCATGTCTTCTTGTCCTCCGACCAGACCGCGCCGTCCGGCTTCCACCAGGAGCGTGCGCGCATCGACATCGAAGCGGTCGGCGACCGTTTCGGCGTGGCGCAGGAAGCTTGAGTACACGCCGGCGTAGCCCAGGGTGAGAGTCTCGCGGTCGACGCGGACCGGACGTTGTTGCAGCGGGCGGACCAGGTCGTCGGCGGCGTCTTCGAGTGCGTTGAGGTCGCAGCCGTGCTGCCAGCCCATGCGGGTGGCGGCGGCGATGAACACCTCCAGCGGCGCATTACCGGCGCCGGCGCCCATGCCGGCCAGCGACGCGTCGACCCGGTGACATCCATGCTCGACCGCGACGATGGAGTTAGCCACGCCCAGCGACATGTTGTGGTGTGCGTGGATGCCGACTTCGGTTGCGCTGTCCAGGCTTTGGCGCACCGCGTCGACCCGCTCGGCGACGTCGCGCATCGTCATCGCGCCACCGGAGTCGACGACATAGACGCAACCCGCTCCGTAACCCTCCATCAGCCGGGCCTGCTCGGCCAGCTGCTGCGGGGTCACCATGTGGCTCATCATCAGGAATCCGACGGTGTCCATGCCGAGCTCGCGCGCGGCGCCGATGTGGTGTGCCGAGATGTCAGCCTCGGTGCAGTGGGTCGCGACGCGCACCACGCTGGCGCCGGCCCGGTTGGCGGCGGCGAGCTCGCGCACGGTTCCGATGCCCGGCAGCACCAGCGTTGCCACTCGTGCGTTCTTGACGACGCCGGCCACCGCCTCGATCCATTCCAGATCCGTGTGGGCGCCGAATCCGTAGATGCAGCTTGACCCCGACAGCCCATCGCCGTGTGCGACCTCGATCGAGTCCACCCCGGCCGCGTCCAGCGCTGCCGCGATCTCGGTCACCTGTTCCAGGCTGTATTGGTGTCGCACCGCGTGCATTCCGTCGCGCAGTGTGACGTCACTGATGTAGAGCGGCTCGGTCATTTCGATACTCCAATACTTCTCATCGAATGGGCCGCGATGCGTTCGGCGGTGGCCAGCGCGGCGGAGGTCATGATGTCGAGGTTGCCGGCATATGCGGGCAGGTAGTCGGCAGCGCCGGTCACCTGCAGCATCGCGGTGACCCTGGTGCCGATGAATTTCCCGGTCTCGGGTATGTGCAGCGGGTTGTCGGCGTCGAACGACTCGAACTGAATAGGCTGCTTGAGCTTGTATCCGGGCACGTAGCGCTGCACTTCGTTCACCATGGCGGTGATGGACGCGTCGATGGCCGCGTGATCGCAGTCGCCCTCAACGAGGCAATACACCGTGTTGCGCATGAGAATCGGCGGATCGGCCGGATTGAGGATCATGACCATTTTGCTTCTCTGCGCCCCGCCTACGACTCTGAGTGCGGTATCGGTCGTTTCGATGAACTCGTCGATATTGGCCCGAGTGCCCGGGCCGGCCGACTTGGACGACATCGACGACACGATCTCGGCGTAGGACACGAACGCCGACCGGTGGACAGCGGCGACGATCGGCACGGTGGCCTGGCCGCCGCAGGTGACCATGTTGAGGTTCGGCGCGTCGATGTGGTCCTCGAGGTTGACCACTGGGACGCAGAACGGGCCGATGGCCGCGGGGGTGAGGTCGAGAACGCGTACACCGGTGTGGCGCAGCACCTCCCAGTGCTTGGCGTGCGCGCCCGCGGAGGTGGCATCGAACACCAGTCGGATGTCGTCGAAGTCGGGCATGGCGAGCAACCCGTCGATGCCTTGCGAAGACGTCGGCACGCCAAGACGTTTGGCCCGGGCCAGACCGTCGGACTCGGGGTCGATGCCGATCATCGCAGCCATGCTCAACGGCCCTGGGCTGCGCAGGATCTTGATCATCAGGTCGGTGCCGATGTTGCCCGAGCCGATGATCGCGACCGGGAATCGTTCGTTACTCATGAAATCTGCTCCAATCGCGCTATCGAAAGCTCACGTTGACGGCGCCGAGCCCGCTGATGACGGCCGACGCATGGTCGCCTGCCGCGACGAACGACGCCGTGGTGTACGAGCCGGACATCACGAACTGGCCCGCCTCGATGGCGGTGTCGTAGCGGGCCAGTGCGTTGGCCAGCCAGGCAACCGCCGCAGTCGGATCGCCCATCACGGCAGTCCCCTCGCCGGTGTCGACCACGGTGTCGTTCACGACGAGTGTGGCGGTGGTTTCGGGCAGCGGCGGCAGGTCGCTGATCGGAACCCACTCGCCCAACACCACTGCTGCAGAGCTGGCGTTGTCGGCGATCGTGTCGGCCAGCGTGATGCGCCAGTCAGCGATCCGGCTGTCGACGATCTCCAATGCCGGGGCCACCGCTGCGGTGGCCGCCAGCACGTCGTCGACTGTCACTCCCGGACCCCGCAGCGGTGCCCGCAACAGAAATGCCACCTCCGGTTCGACGCGAGGCGCGCAGAAGGCGGTCACCGGCACCTCCGCGCCGTTGGGCAGCATCATGCTGTCGAGGATGTAGCCGAAGTCGGGCTCGCTGACCCCGAGGAGTTCCTGCATCGGCGCGGAGGTGAGCCCGATCTTGTGACCGCACAGCACGCCACCCTTTTCAATGCGGCGGGCAAGGTTGAGACGCTGCACCGAATAGGCCTGAGGCACATCCAGATCCGGGTACGTCTGCGTCAGGGGTTGAATCGGGATGCTGCTGCTCTGGGCGTCGTAGAGCAGTTGAGCGGCGTCGGTCAGCTGAGTGGAATGAGCGGTCACGCCGGTTCTCCTGACTCCAGCAGCTTGACCGCCGATTCGAAGACGAGTCGGGCGTGCAGGTCAAACAGCTCGATCAAGTCCACCGAGTCGCCGCCGACTTCCTTGGCGATGAACAAGCCGTCGGCGCCGGCGATGGCATACGTGGTGAGCAGACGCACGCTTTGGTCGTCGAGTCCGGGCGCGATGTCGCGCACGATCCCCTCAAACCGGTGAAACGCGTCGTCGCGGACCTGCAGGTACATCTCCCTGGCCCGCGGTTCGACCGGACGATGCTCCAGTGCCAGCATCAGACCCAGACGGAGAAAGTCGGGGGCATCGAGCAACGCCTTGGCCACCTGCGTCCCCAACTCCATCGCCTGCTCGCGGGTCCCCTGCCCGCTCGGCAACTCCAGTGCGGCCAGCCACCTCTGGAAACTGCGCTCGATCACCGCGGCGATCAGGTCGTCCTTGTCGGCGAAATGCCAGTAGATCGACGTCGGCGGCAGACCGCTCTTCTTGCTGACCAGCGAGATCGTGGTGCCCTCGTAGCCACGCTCGGTGGCCACCTCGGTCGCCGCGTCCAGGATTCGCTGACGCGACTGCTCGCCATTCGCACGGGTACGCCGCCGGCCGGCCGAAGTGGACTCCGAACCTTTGCCTGCAGTGTTTGCTGCCACGTTGCCTCTTTTCGGGTGTTGACGATCACGTAACTCGTAGCTTACTATATGGATCGCTACATTAACAACTCTCGATTAAGGATCCCGCAATGACTGACCAGACGACCTATGACGTGGCGATCGTCGGCTACGGACCGGTGGGCGTCACCGCGGCCAACCTCCTGGGCCAGATGGGCCTGAACGTCGTCGTGGTGGAACGCGATCCCAACATCTATGCGCGGGCCCGGGCCATCTCCACCGACGAGGAGGTGGTGCGCATCTGGCAGCAGGTCGGACTGGCCGACCGGCTCAACGCCGACATGCAACCCGGGAACGGGGCCAACTTCGTCGACGCCAACGGCGTGCCGTTCGTGCGGCTGCTGCCGGTGTCCAGGGGCAATGGACACCCACCGCAGCAGTTCATCTACCAACCCGCGCTGGAAAAGGTGCTGCGCGCCGGGGTTGACCGCTTCCCCAACGTCTCTGTTCTTCTCGAGCACGAATGCCTGCGGGTCATCCAGCGCAATGATCACGTCGAGTTGATGCTCGCCGATCTCAAGGTCGACGAATTCCGGCGCATCCGGGCCTCTTACGTGATCGCCGCCGACGGCGCGTCCAGCCCCATCCGCGGCCAGTTGAGCGTCGGCTATTCGGGCCGCACCTACGGCGAGCGCTGGATCGTCATCGACACCAAAGTGCTCCAGGAATGGCCCGGCCATGACCGGCTTCGGTTCCACTGCAACCCGGCACGGCCCACCGTGGACTGCCCCACTCCGTTAGGTCATCACCGCTGGGAGTTCCCAGTGCGCGACGACGAGGACGAGAAGGACCTGCTCTCCGAGGACGCGATCTGGAAGGTGCTCCGCGACCAGGGAATCACCGAGGAAAACGTGAAGATTCTCGGCTTCGCCTGCTACAGCCACCACGTCCGGTTCGCCGACCGCTGGCGGGTGGGCCGGGTCTTCCTGGCCGGCGACGCCGCGCACGCGATGCCGCCGTGGATCGGTCAGGGCATGTGCGCCGGCGTGCGCGACGTGGCGAACCTGTGCTGGAAGCTGGGCGCCGTGCTGCGCGGATCGCTGCCCGAATCCGTGCTCGATTCCTACCAGGCCGAGCGGCTGCCACACGTGAAGGACGTGACCAACCGCGCGGTCAAGACCGGCAAGTTGATCATCCAACGCAACCGCTATCGCGCCACCGCACGCAACCACATCTTCCGCACCGCCAGCAAGGTGCCCGGCTTCACCTCATGGTTGCGCCAAAACCGCTGGCTGCCCGATGCCCATTACCGCAAGGGACTGCTGGCACACAACGGCAACGGCGCCGTCGGCTGGCTGATCCCCCAACCGTGGGTCGTCGACGAGAAGGGCGACGCAGTCCGCCTCGACGACGTCATCGGCGGCCGCTGGGTGGTCGTGCATCTGGGCCCCGCGTCCGATTGCCAGGCCTGGCGGGCAGCTGGCGTGCCGGTGGTGAAAATCCTTGTGCCCGGCAGCAAGCCGAACACCGACAGCGTTGTGGACGCCGACGGCATGCTGACGCGCTGGCTCGACCAGAAGGGCGCCTCGGTGGTGGTCGTGCGACCCGACGGTTTCGTCTTCGCCGGCGCCGCCGAAGGCCAACCGCTGCCGCCGCCCCCGACCGGCTTCAAGGCATAGAGGAATCAGCAATGAACAGCAACACCATGACCGAACGCACCGTCCGCGTGCACGGCAAGGACATCTTCGTCGCCGAGGCCGGCACCGGTGCGCCGGTTGTTCTCCTGCACGGCGGCGGACCCGGCGCATCGGGCGTGTCGAACTACTCCCGCAACATCGACGCCCTGGCAGAACACTTCCGCGTCCTCGTGCCCGACATGCCGGGCTACGGCCGCTCCGCCAAGGGCGTCGACCGCAGCGATCCATTCGGGTATCTCGCCGATTCACATCCGCGGGACTGCTCGACGAACTCGGCATCGAGCGGGCGCATCTGGTCGGAAACTCCTACGGCGGTTCATGCGCACTGCGGCTCGCCCTGGACACCCCGCACCGGGTCGACAAGCTCGTGCTGATGGGGCCCGGCGGCGTCGGAACCACCCGCGGGCTTCCCACCCCGGGCCTCAAGAGCCTGCTGTCGTACTACGGCGGCGACGGGCCGACCCTGGACAAACTGCGCACGTTCATCCGCACCTATCTGGTCTTCGACGGCGACGCTGTACCTGAATCGCTGATCGAATCCAGGTATGCGGCCTCGATCGACCCCGACGTCGTCGCCAACCCGCCCCTGCAACGCCCGGCGGGGCTGGGCACGCTGTGGCGAATGGATTTCACCCGCGACCGCAGGCTCAGCACCCTCGAGACGCCGACGCTGGTGATCTGGGGACGCGACGACAAGGTCAACAAGCCAAGCGGCGCAACGATGCTCGCGGAGCGGATGCCCAACGCCGACGTACTGATCACTGCCAACACCGGCCACTGGGTGCAGTGGGAACGCGCCGACTTCTTCAACGCCGTCACCACCGCATTCCTCACGCCCTAAAACTTTTCAAGGAGATTCGATGTCCACTGATCTGTTCGGCAATGTCCACCTGGGCTATGCCGTGATCGAAACGAACAAGTTCGACGACTGGAAGCGCTTCGGTCGCGACGCGATCGGCATGCACTTCGACGACATGGCACCCGACGCGATCCGATTCCGCTTGGATGCCAACGAATGCCGAATCCTGCTGCGGCGGGGACCGGCCGAGGACGTCGTCGCGCTGGGTTGGCACCTCGATGACCACGCGACCTTCGACGAAGTCAATCGCCGCGTCATCGACCACGGGGTACCCGCCGTTGACGGCGCCGAGGAGGAAGCCAAGCTGCGAGGAGTCGAGCGCTTCCTGCGCTTTCCCGGGCCCAACGGGCTGACCCAGGAGATCTACACCACCGCCCGCACCGCACCCCTGCCCCTGCAAATACCCGGCACCGGATTCGTCACCGGCGCAGGCGGACTCGGTCACGTCGCGCTCATCACGAAGAAGCCTCACGAGGTCCGCGGCTATTACAACCACGTCTTCGACGCACGACTGTCCGACTACATCGACGAGACGATCAACGGCATGAAGCTCAAGATCAGATTCCTGCGCGTCAACGAGCGTCACCACTCCGTGGCAATCGCATCGGTGAATGCGTTGCCCATCAACCCGATCCGCACCCGAGTCCAGCACGTCAACGTCCAGGTCGCCACACTCAACGACATGGTCACCTCCTACCGGCGAGTCAAAGAACTGGGATTCCACATGGCCCTATCTGTCGGCCAACACACCAACGACAAAGAACTGTCCTACTACGCGATGACCCCTTCAGGATTCGAATGGGAGGTCGGCTGGAACCCCATCGTCGTCGACGAATCCACCTGGAAACCCACCACCCACCAAGGCATCAGCATCTGGGGTCACA
>CAWDVY010000024.1:0-5902 GCA_963805675.1 uncultured Actinomycetota bacterium | reverse complement strand
GCCCCAGACTTTCAGGGACAGGGAAGGAGCGTGCCCATGCTGACGGGAGCCCCTAAGTCGATCCTGACCGGACGGCTATTCGCACGGTATAAACCACCGTCGGCCGCGAGGCCTTGTCTCACTTAAATGTCCAATTGGACATCGAGTGGACACTTCATTTGAGAATTGGACACCGGATTTGAGAACCTGCAGGAGGGACGGCCGGCATGATCGTGATCGGGATCGATGCCCACAAACGCAGTCACACGATGGTCGCCGTCGATGCGGGTGGCCGAAAATTAGGTGAAAAGACGGTAGAGGCCACCACCGCAGGACATTTCGCCGCGTTGCGATGGGCGCATGCCGAGTTCGGCCGCGAAATCGTCTGGGCGGTAGAAGATTCACGTGCAATGACCGCGCGGTTGGAGCGCGACTTGCTCAATGCCGGCGGGCAGACCGTCATCAGGGTGCCTTCTCAGTTGATGGCGCGCACCCGCCGCACTGCACGAGGCTGGGGTAAGTCCGATCCGATTGATGCGCTGGCCACCGCGCGAGCCGCCCAGCGGGAACCGGGTCTGCCGGTCGCACGTCATCATCCCTGGTCACGGGAGATAAAATTACTCCTCGACCGCCGCGAGGATTTAGTGAAGCAGCGCACCGCCACCGTCCAGCGGCTGCTATGGCGGATTCACGAGCTCGACCCCGCGCACCGCATCAAGTCGGGGGCATTGAGCTGGCGCACACAACAAGACGCGTTAGCCGCATGGTTGGACGGTCGTCGTGGGCTGGTGGCTGAGTTCGCACGCGATGAACTATCCGAGATCGTGCACCTGACGCCGATCATCAACGAGCTGGAAAGACGGCTCGCAAAACGGGTGGGGGCCGTGGCCCCGTCTCTGCTGGAGCTGTACGGCTGCGGCGCGCTGAGCGCGGCACGCATCGTCGGGGAGACCGCCGACGTGGCCCGGTTCTCCAGCGAGGCAGCGTTTGCCCGCTACGTGGGCGTGGCGCCCGTGCCGCACTGGTCGGGATCGACCAGGGGTCGGATGCGTTCGTACCGGGAGGTAATCGACAACTCAACGCCGCTCTCTACCAGATCGCGATGACCCAGATCAAGAAAGGGGGCCCCGCCGAGCTCTACTATCGACGCCGGCGCGCGGAACGCAATATGCACTCGTACGCCATTGACGGCGTCAAGCGCCGGGTCGCACGCACCGTGTTCAGTCGGCTGCGCACCGACCAAAAGAGCCGATCCGTGATCGAGGCACTGATCACCGAGTTGGACCACATCAGCGACGAATGGGCTGCCCTCCTGCCCACCGCGACATCGCCGAGTCCGGCACCGAATCACGCGCGCGCGCTTACCTCTATCGTCGCCGCGCGCCCGGATCCGCGATTAGCCGACATAGAGCGCATCAACCGCGCGTGGGCTGCGCACTTCCCCGAGCTCGACGTGAGTTAGCGAGCCGGCCGTGACGGTAGTCTCAGGTGGTGGCGATCTTCGGTCGGAACACGGCGCGGCAGCGCCTTCGTCGAGCTGCGCGAGAGTCGGTCGCAACACCGGTCTTCAGCGCGCCGGTCGACTGCACGGCCGCGGTGACCGGTGGTCTATGGCCCGTCGAACTGTCGACGATCACCGCCCAGACCGCGCCACTAATCACCCATCTCAAAGCTGATCTACAGCGAATCGTCAACGCCGCGAACGACGAACTCAAACGCCTCCGCTTGGCGGGGATGCCCGATCCAGTCCGGCGTGCACACGAAGCACGAATCATCAACGAGGCGCGGGGTTTTGCCGTCAGGCGCGTCGAGTCGACCGTGCGATCCGTTCGCAACACAAGCACAAGACCACCCAGTCAATACCCATTGCAGAGCGCCGGTCACATCGACACGACGCCAGGCTTCACACTTGCACCTGCGCGCCAAGCGCCTTCCACTTCCCTCGAAACACCTGAACCGTCAACGACGTTCAGCGCAAGCGAACCGCCGGACCCGACGCCGGCGACCGACGTGATCTACAACGCGACACCGCCATCCGACCCCGAAACTGTCGAACCAACGAAGGGCCCGCAACAACGCACACCGACAGCAGAGGACATCGAGGTGATCGCCAAAATCACCTCCCTGCTGCACGACATTGCGCCCGCGGCGGACGATCCAGCAGCGCTGACACCCAGACCCGAGCCGGTCATCACGCCCCCGCCTGTGTCGCTTTTCGAGCCGGTGGCCCTTCCATTGTCGGCGGTCGACGACACCGAGACCACGCCACACCCGGTGCCGCAGCTGCCGCCAGAGTCAGAACACGAACGCCTAGAACGCCTGCTCAAGTTCGTGGCGCGACAAGAACCCGGGCTGCGCTGGGCCATCGGAATCCGCGAGGACGGCACGACGCTCCTGGTGACCGACCTCGCCCACGGCTGGATCCCGCCCGGAATCACGCTGCCGGCCGACGTTCACCTGCTGGAGCCGGCTCGGCGCAAAGGCACCGCGATGGCGCTGCTCGGCAAGACCGCGCTGTGGGTGACCTACGCGCCCGGCGACGCACTGGGTTGGGCCAGCGACTATGACGTCACCGACACGTCGTCGCAGCCGCGTGATCTACCGCCGGTCGACGATCTGGGCTGGATGTTGAGCGAGGCGACACACTGGCGGGATGGGCTGCCGCAGATGGTCAACACGGTGGCGAAAGCGGGTGCCGCGGGCACGGGGATCGCCGATGCCGAAATCGACACGCTGCGGGCGTACCTCGACACCTCACGACACCAGCTGTTGGCGCAGTATCCCGACATCGACGCCGGCTTGCTTCTGAATTACCTCTTACTTGCCGCCACCGACGGCTTGGCGACCAGCGACCAGCGCAACGCGAACTACCACTTCGCTTGGTTTCAGACACTCAGCGCGCCGGCGGACCGCCGGTGAGGGGGATGGGGCACGCTCTCGTTCAGGGAAAATGGTTGCCCAAGCGCATCACCATCACGGCCAACGACTGACAGCTACCGGACCCGAGCGGCCCCGTTGAGCAGGTCACAGTCCGGTCCCAGCGCCGGGCCGTACGTGATGTGCCCGCAGGTGTCGCAGCGCCAACTCATGTGGCGGTCCTGACAGCTGCACGGCTGCGCGGCGACGATACAGTTGCCAGCCAACAGGTGGCCACAACCGCAATTCTCCGGCGGCCGGACCATCCACTCGCCGTTGATGCCCAGGACCATGTCGCCGACTTCGTTCACGGCTCCGGTATACCGCCTCGGCCGGACACCTGCAGCCGATAAGCACCTACGAGAACAGAGTGGCACACCATTGGCGCGCTGCTCGTCGGTGCACACAACGCAGACGGCGAATTGCAGTTCTGTGGACTTGTCGGCGCGGGCTTGAGCTCCTCTCAACGTCGGCACCTCAGCGGCGCCCTCGAACCGTTGCGCAGCGTGACGACGCCTTTCACCGGGCTTGTGGCGGATGCAGCAGCCCACGCGCGATGGGTCAGACCCGAACTAGTTGGCGATGTCGAATATCGCGAATTCGGAACGACGCTTAGACATCCGTCCTGGAGGGGCTTTCGGACCGACATCGACAGCGCAAAAGTGACGCTGCCGACCGCAGCCTGAACTACGCAATGCAGGTAGCAGCCGGGGGAGCGGTGTTTCCCCAGCCGCGCCGGACGGCTTACGTGGGTTGCAGCTTCGCGACAGTCAGTGTCAACTGCTCGACCTGAGCTGCCAACGCGGCCACCTTGTCAACCGACTCCAGCTTCACCCTCGCGAGCTCCTCGGCCAACTCCCTGTTGTCGGCCTGCAACCGCGCAACCTGCTCGTTTGTAGCGCCCTTTGCCCGCGCCAATTGCGCCACGGCCTCAGGGGCCGGGGGGGCCGACGCCGGAAAGAACGCGTCCCCAATGCCTAGGCACGCAATGATGAGTCCAGGTGCCGCGGCCGGGCCGGAGATTACGCGCACCGCCTCCCGATATAGGCGCATTATCTCTTGGTCCCGCTTGCGCTGCGCCTCCCGGTCCCATCGCCGCCGAGCCGTCGCATCACCCTTGAAACCCATTATGTACCAGCCACTTTCACGTCCAGCAAACAACCACTACTGACCCGTATTATAGCTTGTATCAACGGGTTTCAGCGGAAAAAACGCTGGTCAACGCCGGAAGTTAGCCGAAAACAGCGGGTTTTGTATGCAGAGGGAGACGAAACCCGCTTCGGAGTCGCTAGGCCGGTTTGCTCAGACTTTTGGGTTCAGCGAAACTCGTTGTGCCACGGCATGATTCAGGGCAGCTGGTTATGGTCCATTGCTGGTCATTGTGGCACGCACCCGGCCTGAGCAGGTGTAATGTGGCTGGGCATTAACCCGACGTTTCTGGACGGGAGAGAGATGAAGGTAGTCACCAAGCTGGCACCAGTGGTGCTGGTTGCGCCGTGGATATTGATGCCGTTAGCTCCAGCCAACGCGGGGGTCTGCACTGATAAGACCAACCCGACGGCTTATATGGTGTGCGCTGGCAATGCGAATGTGCAGTGCGGGGGCATTGGCATGTTCGGGACGTCGCACCAGACCTGCACCTATCCCGACGGCTCCCGGGATGAATGCGACTGGCACATGACCAGTCTGACCAGCTCAACCGGCTCGTGCCAATGGTTCGCGACGCCAGCCCCCTTCCCAATTGGCCCGCCACAGCAGTGATTTACGAAAGCCACGTGCGCGGCGACCTCATCATCGAAACGCTGGATGCGCCGCCACCGTCCACCCCGATAGCGGCCCCGCCCACGACGAGGCACCGGGGCCGGGTGGTCCTCGCACCGTCGCCGCCGGGTCCGGGCAATTCGGACGACGACGATTCGTCAGTGGTTCTGATGTGCCGATGGGCCAACGCAATCTGGATATGCCGTCATTGCAAGCGATACGAATTGGTACGCGTATTGGATGCTCCAGCCGTTGTCGATTGACACTCGCTGATTTGCCAAGCCTGGATCGTCACTTTGATTTATCAACCGGCAAGCATCATGCGCGATACTAACGGCAACTGGGTCGGAGGCTGGCTCATCACCGGGTGGCTGCGCCTTCCACCCGCTGATGAGCCTGTGGTACATGTTTAGGAACTGCAGATCGTCGGCGGTGTAATCGTCGGGTTGCTCCATCGGCATAGTCGTGCTCGGTTGCGCCTTCGGCTCACCAGGTTTCGACTCGTGCGAACTGAAAAGTGTTGCAGCAAGCAAAATCAACGCACCGGCCACAGCGACGACCAGGCCGACGAGTCCTACCGACAGCCAGCGGCGCGGCAACTCGGAGTCAACCTCGGCGGTGTCACCCAGTGACCATGCCTCGGCAGCCTCGGCGGCATGGCTGGCAGGTGGTAGCTCAGTGGTCGGCGCGGCCAGCTCGGGGGCGGCGGTCGGCGCTTGCTCGGTGTCGTGGTCTGAGTCGTCGTCTAGGGGCGGCTCGGCTACCCGCTGCCACCGATTGGCCCGACAGACCAGACCGACCGATCGTCGGCAAAGTCGATGTCGCCATTGATGTCGCAACTGTCTCCCAGGCTCGGCATGTTTTCCGTCCTCTTTTTCCGGATTCGGTGACAGACGAACGAGCTAATTCTTACATCGGCGGCGGTCGACTGTCGGGGAAACTGCCCGCCGAATTTACGGCGACCGCGGTATTGGCTTCGCTATAACGGAGGAGCCGGCAGATCGACGTATACCGATGCTCCATAGCGAAACCAGGGCATTTCGTCAAGGACATGAGAAGCCGTTCCGGCAAACACCGACACCCACTGGCCAGTGATGAGTAGATTCTCGTGCCGTCACTGCATGCTGCAGGCGTGGTGGCTCGGAAACGCCTACAAGAGAACATAATACGAGTCGTCGAATTATCGGCGACGATTGCGCTGCGAACTGCCTTGGCGCACAGCGCGATAACGAATACGGTGACGTTC
>CAWDVY010000023.1:0-60047 GCA_963805675.1 uncultured Actinomycetota bacterium | reverse complement strand
TTCAGACCAATATCGGCGCGCTGGAACAGGATCTGGCCGAAAGGCGCGGGGTCGCAGGCCTGGGCGCCTAATCACAACTCGGCGGTCGTGACGGCGTGACGAGCGTCAGATAGGTGTGCTCAACAAGCTTGTCCGGCGGCTGCCGATACGCTGGCTGACACATCACCGAGAAGAAGTGCAGGCACATGGCCGAGCATGGCGCTCCGAACGTACCGCCAAGTCGAGCGGAGCTGGAGAAGCTCATGTCGGGGGATTTGCGCGCGATGACGGCACGGTCCGCTCGGTACTCATCTGCACTCCGAGGTCGCCAGTCTGTCCGACGATGACCTGCAGGCCACCCACCGGGTATTGACGGCGATGACCATCGCGATGTCGACTTTCGAGGACGAGGTGCGCACGGATCTGCGGGATCAGAAAAGGCCGGCCGCCGCGGTAAGGGGCGAGCCGCTCAGCGTGAGGGTTGAGCTAACACGTGAACGGGAATGGCTGACCCTAGTCGCCATGATGACGCGTCGGACCGGAGGCCATGAGGACCATGCCGAGCGATGAGGCTGACGTTCTTGTGATCGGTGCCGGTTTGGCCGGTTTGCGATGCGCGGGTGTGCTGGCGGCCGCAGGGCGCGACGTCAAGGTGCTCGAACAGGGTGACGACGTCGGGGGCCGCATCCGGACCGACTCCATCGACGGCTTTCTGTGCGACCGCGGTTTTCAGGTGTTGAACCCGGCCTACCCCGAGCTTGACCGCGCTGTCGACGTCGCTGCCCTGCGACTTCAGCCTTTCGGCGCCGGGGTGGCGGTGCGGCGGGAGCACGGCTCAGCGGTGTGGGCGCATCCCCTTCGCGAACCCACCCGCGTGCCGAAGATGCTGCTCGGCGGCGGCATTCGGCCAAGCGCCATCCTTGCGTTGTCGCGCTGGGCAATGGCCGCGCTGCGCGCCGACCGGCTGAAATCGCCGCGTCGGCGCGACACCACTCTGGCAGCCGCCCTGAATCGAGCCGGCGTCCACGGTGAGGTGCGCCGCGTGGTGGACCGCTTCCTGGCCGGCGTGCTGCTCGACGACACCGGCAGCACCTCCAACGCGTTCAGTCTGCTGCTGGTGCGGATGTTTCTGCTCGGCGTCCCCGCACTGCCCGCCGAGGGCATGCAAGCCCTCCCGCGTCAGTTGGCCGCGCCGCTGCGCAGCCGAATTGCGCTGAATCATCCAGTGACGCGCATCGAACGTAACGCCAACCGCTGGCAGGTCTTTGGTCCCGACGGCGTCATCCGCGCCGATGACGTGGTGGTGGCAACCGATCCGGTCGGCTCGGCGACCCTGACCGGCTCCGCGCCGCCGATAACCCATGGAGTCGTCACCGATTGGTGGGCCAGCGATGACCTCCCCGCGACGCCGCCGATGCTATGGGTCGACGGTCGCCGCGATCCCTCAGGACCGATGCTCAACACCGCGGTCATCAGCGCCGCCGCGCCCAGCTATGCACCTCACGGACAACACTTGATCGCCGCATCCGCATTGCTGGACGATGATGGCACCCCGCCGCCGGAGACCGCCACCCGAGCGCACGCCGCTGCCATCATGGGCGTCGATCCACGCTCCTGGAATATATTGACCCGCAATGTCATTCCGCATGCGCTGCCGGCACAGCCGGCGCCGCTGCAGGTGCGACAACCGGTGCGCCGCGCCGACGGACTCTGGTGGTGCGGCGACCACCGCGACACCGCATCGATCCAAGGCGCATTGGTCAGCGGTCGCCGCACAGCCGAACAAATTCTGCGGACTCGCAACTAGGTTCCCGGCAGTGTCCGGGTCTGGAACAGCGACGGGGACACTCTAGCTGCTTCTCCCCTTGCCTGCGGAAGCTTTTAGTGTAGTTTCTTAAATATTAAGTAACCTAGTCGACCCTAGTTGTCCGGAGGTGGGCACGTGGACGCTCGAGCGCGGCTGTCGCAATTGAGCCCTGAGGCACGAGAGGCCCTGGCGCACAAGTTAAGGACTCGCCTGGCGGACGCCGACGCTCCCGACCCGGATCACGATGTCGCCGTCATTGGCGGCGGCGTGGCCGCCCTCACGTTGGGCATGGAGATTCGGAGTGCACGGCCGCAGACGCGGATTCTCATCATCGAGCCAAATCCTCACCCGTCGCCCGAGATCACCCACACGGTAGGCGAGTCAACAGTCGAGGTCGCCGCCCATTATCTACGGGATCGCCTCGGATTAGCCGACCATTTGCAGAGCGCACAGATTCGCAAAATGGGTCTGCGAATGTTTTTCTCACACGACGGCAACACCGATATCGCCACTCGGACCGAGCTCGGCAGCTCCTCATTCACTCCCCAGGTCACCTATCAAATCGACCGCGGCAGATTAGAGAACGAACTCAACCGACGTTGCCTGTCAAATGGAGTCGAAATCACCTCTGGCCGTGTCAGATCCGTCGAGTTCGGCAGTGGCGATCGCTCACACATCATCTCCATCCAGAACGGTGACACCGTCACACGCACGACGGCCCGATGGGTGGTCGACGCATCGGGACGAAACCGGATGCTGCCCCGACAATTGGAGTTGAAGCGCGCAAACGAGCACAACTGCAACGCGGTGTGGCTGCGCGTCGCGACTGAAATCGACATCGGCCAGTGGAGCGATGACCCGAATTGGCAGGCGCGCCTGATCGAGGGTGACCGTGCGATGTCCACCAATCACCTGATGGGCGAGGGATACTGGGTCTGGCTCATCCGATTGGCGTCCGGAGCCACCAGCGTGGGCATTGTGGCCGACCCTGCTTTCCATTCCTTCGACAGTTTCAACACGCTCGCCAAGGTGCGATCGTGGCTTCGCGAGTACGAGCCACAGTGCGCCGCCACGTTGGCAGAGCACGAACACCTGATCCAGGACTTCAGGGTGATGAAGCACTACAGTCACGGCGCCACTCGGGTATTCAACGGCGCAGACCGTTGGTGCCTCACCGGGGACTCCGGAATCTTCCTGGATCCGTTGTATTCGTCGGGACTGGACCTGGTCGCAATCGGTAACGGCCTCATCACCGACATGATTACCCGCGAACTTGACGGCGAGAATGTGATCGCGCGGTCCGGGATCAGCGACTCGTTGTTCCGGTCTCTGACCGACATGTGGCTTGCCGTGTACTGCAATCAGTACGTATTGATGGGCTCACCAACCGTCATGTCCGCCAAGGTCATCTGGGACATCGCGTTCTACTGGGGTTTTGTGGGTTTTCTCTACAGCAACGGTCGGTTCGTCAGCGTCGCGGACGACCCTGAGGTGGTGCCGCACCTGGACGGGCTCATCAAGCTCAGTAACCGCATGCAGCAGTTCTTCCGGGAATGGGCCGCAGTCGAGGGCACGCGCCCCTCGGCACGATTTGTCGACTTGTACTCGCCGCTGAATTTTATGGCGACCCTCCACACCGCGATGATGGGAGAAGCCCCCGACTTCACCGCACAATTCGAGGCGAACGCCCGGCTGCTCCGTCAGCTAGCAGGTCAGCTTGTCGAGACGGTACTCGCGGAGAAATGTGGCGGGTTCTCCGACGACGATGTCATGCGGCAGGTGCAGGGATGGCAACGGGATTCTTTTTTGCGAGAACTCCGAACGGTCTACCGCCACGAGCAACCAACCAACCCCATCAGCCAAGATTGGATTCTCGGCGCCGCACCTGCACTCGAGTTCAGTTGACCCGAGCAGAGATGCGGCTGGTGTCTGGTTCTGCGACGTCACTGCGGTCGGCGGCACAGGCGACCTCATATTGATTCTGTCAGCGTACCGACGGAACGAACTCCTCGCGGCGATCCAGGGTGAACGTGCGACTGGTTATTAGGGCGAAAGGATGAACATGCTTGTCGAACAAGGCATTCGCAAGCCCTTGGCGATCGTCGGAATTGGGTGCCATTTTCCGGGCGGCGCCCTCACCCCGGAAAGCTACTGGAACTTGCTGTGTAGTGAAACCGACGCCACGTGCATCGTCCCTGAAACACGATGGAACGCCGCAAAATACTACGACCCGAACCCGGCCAAGGTCGGCAAGATGGTCACCCGTCGAGGCGGGTTCCTCAGCGAAATCGACCAATTTGACCCGCAATTCTTCGGCATCTCCCCAAGAGAAGCGAACGTCATCGATCCGCAGCAGCGCCTTTTGCTGAGGACCACGTGGGAGGCTTTGGAAGACGGCGGAATTTCCGCGGACAGTCTTGCCGGCACCGAGGTCGGGGTATTCGTCGGCGGTTTCACCCTTGACTACCAACTTCTACAGAATCAGGGCCGCACCAGTCGCTATAATTTCAAAACCCATTCCGCCACAGGAATGATGATGACAATGCTGGCGAACCGGATCTCGTTTGCGTTCGACTTCCGGGGACCGAGCATGACGATCGACACGGCGTGCTCTAGCTCGCTCGTCGCGGTACACCTTGCGGCGCGCAGCATCTGGGACGGCGAATGCGATCTCGCGCTTGCCGGCGGCGTGAACATCATGATCGGCCCCAACACAGCGATCGCGGAATCCAAGAGCGGATTCCTCAGTCCAGACGGGCGCTGCAAAGCCTTCGACGAATCCGCCGACGGCTATGCAAGGGGAGAAGGTGGGGCAGTCGTCGTCATCAAGCCCCTCGAGCAGGCGCTCCGTGACGGCGACGACATCTACGCTCAGATCCTTGGGACTGCGGTGTCACAAGACGGCCACACCGACGGCATCACCGTACCCCGTGCTGAAGCCCAAGAAGCAGCGATCACAACAGCCCTGAGCCGAGCGGGCGTCCACCCCAACGACATCGGATATGTGGAGGCGCATGGCACCGGAACTCCCGTCGGCGACCCAATCGAGGTCCGGGCCTTGGCCAATGCGCTCACATCGGACCGGCCGGCAACAAATCCATTGCTGATCGGATCGGTCAAAACCAACATCGGCCACCTTGAGGCCGGTGCAGGGGTGGCCGGACTGATCAAAACAGCGCTGGTGCTCAAATACGGGTACATCCCGGCGAACCTGCATCTCGAAAGCCCCAGCGGTCGGATTCCTTTCGGCGACTTGAGTATTGACATTCCGCGAACTGGTCGCCCGTTTCCCGACTGCAAGCGACGCGTAGCAGGGGTCAATTCGTTCGGCTTCGGTGGCACCAACGCCCACGTCGTCCTTGCTGCGCCCCCCGCCCCGATCTGCGCCTCTCCCCCTTCGGACCATGTGCAGCATCTGCCGCTGGCCGTCCTGCCGATCTCGGCGCGCAGCGAGGAAGCGTTGGTCGCGACGGCCTGCCAGTTGGCAGAGCACGTGAGCGCTCATCCCGACCTCACCCTGCTAGACCTTGGCTACACGCTGAGCCAACGCCGTTCTCACCTGAACTATCGCCTTGCCCTCGTCGCGGGCAGTGTCGACGACGCGCAAGCACAACTTCAAGCCCTCGCCGACGGCGGGCAGATCCAGGCGCGCCGCACACAACCAGCTGTGCCGAAGTTGGCCTTCGTTTGTACTGGCATGGGCCCCCAGTGGTGGGAAATGTGCCGGGGACTTCTTGACGCTTATCCCGTCTTCACCGATAGCATCCTGCGCAGCGACCGCGAGCTATCCCGCTACACGAGTTGGTCTTTGGTCGACGAACTGCGAGCCGATGAGACTTGCTCCCGGATGGGTGACACTGAGGTAGCGCAACCGGCTAACTTCGCCATTCAGATAGCACTCGCTGAGCAGCTCCAACAGTTCGGGATCAATCCTGACGCGGTTATCGGACACAGCGCCGGTGAGGTGGCCGCTCATTACCTCGCCGGTGTCCTCACGTTCGAGCAAGCGATTCACGTGATCTATCACCGGAGTCGCCTTCAACAACGCACGACCGGACTGGGCCGCATGCTCGCTGTCGGTCTCAGCGCCGAGTCGCTCATGGAGACGATCGACGATAAAACACTTGATGACTTCGGGCGGCGGGTATCCATCGCCGCGATCAACGGCCCGTCAGCAGTGACCATCGCCGGCGACAGCGATGTTCTTCACGACATCGCCCGCCAACTCGACGATCTCGAGATCTTCAACCGGTTTCTCACCGGGAAGGTGCCGTATCACACCCATTACATGGACGCGGTGAAAGATGACCTGCACAGCGCCCTGGAGGGGCTGTCTTCTGACGAGGCGACCATCCCTCTGTACTCCACGGTCACCGGCGAACGATTGGACGGTTATACTGCCGGCGCCGCTTACTGGTGGCAAAACACCCGCGCTACAGTCCTGTTCGAGTCCGGAGTCCGCCGGCTGCTCGATGACGGCTACACGCACTTCGTCGAACTGGGCCCACATCCTGTTCTGGCGGCGTCGATCGTCGAGATCGCCGGATCCCAAAAGACGGACGTTGTCGTGTTGGCGAGCCAGCGGCGCGATGAGGACGCTAGTCGTGCGTTGATGAATTGCGTTGGCGCACTGCACTGCCACGGGCACAAGGTCGCGTGGGACGCTCTATACCCCCGACAGAGCGCGCGACTGCTGAAACTTCCTCTGTACCCGTGGCAATCCAAGCGTTTCTGGAATGAAACCCAGGAAGCGGCGGAGACCCTGCATTACGACCCGGTGCATCCTCTGCTGGGGCAGTCGGTGAGCGCGGTGCATCCGACCTGGGAGGTCGAGTTGAGCACCGCTGGTGCCCCCTTTCTGGCGGATCACGAGGTGCAGGGAAGCACTGTCGTACCTGGGGCGGTTTTCATCGAAATGGCCCTGGCGGCTGGGACAGCAGCCTACGGGTCAACGGACCACAGGGTTGACAATCTGACGCTTCAACGCGCTCTGATCCTCGACGAAACCTGCGATCCCATACTCAGGACCACGCTCAACCAGGACACCGGCATCGTGGAATTTGCCGCGTTCACAGGAACAGCTGGTGGGGACCTGAAGTGGACACTCACGGCAACCGCGGAACTCAGCGCCCTGTCAAGGCCGCCGAGCCGCACCGAAACCCCAAGTGGAACAGAGCATGTCACCACAGTTGACGGCGACGAGTTTTACACCCGGGCCCGAGCCATCGGATTCTCCTACGGTGAGGCATTCCAGACCATCACCGACATCACCTCCGGAGATGGCTGGGCGACAGCCCAAATGGCGATCCCCGAACAGATCACCGACGAACTCGATTGGTACCGATTCCACCCGGCACTCATCGACGGCGCTTTCCAGACACTGCTCGGCACGCCGATTTTCGGACACGAAGCAGAGGAAAGTCCTTACCTTCCCACTCGAATCCGGCAAAGTGTCATATATCGTTCGCCCGAAAAAAATATGACCGCGCACGTGCGTGTCGTGTCGGCCACCAAAGACGAGATCGAGAGCGACATCACGATCAACAGCGAAGACGGTGAGCCGCTCGCTGTCTTCAACGGGTTCACGGTGCAATCACTCAACGCTGCATCTCGCATGTCGCCCGAACGCGTGGACAAGGGGCTCTACGAGATTCAATGGGTCGCACACAACAACATCGCGGACGGTCAGCCTGAGAACGCGACTTCACCAGATAGCTTGTCCTGGCTCATTTTGGTCGACGCCGCCGGCGTCGGGACGACGCTGGCGGAACAGCTGCGGCGCAGCGGCCAACGTGTCCGCACGGTCGCCCATCGGCCGGTCGACGCGCTAACGGAAATCGACGGCGGGTACGCGCTGAATCCCCGCCAGCCCCAGCAACTACACCAGCTGCTCGAAACGCACCTCGAAAAAGAAGGCAACCTCGCGGGCATCATCAACTGTTGGCCACTGGACGTCTGCGACCCAGACGACCGGCGCGCGGACACAGACGGCGCCGAAACGAATGATGAGATAGGCGTGTTCACGATCCTTCATCTCGTCCAAGCCCTCGCAGACCACGACACCGTTCGGCCCCGCCTCTTCTTGATTACCGCCAATGCGCAACCGGCACCGGGAACCGAAGTGCTTGCCGCGGAGCAGGCAGCCGTTTGGGGCCTCGGTCGGGTCATCGGCCATCAGGAATTCGTCGACCGGTGGGGCGGACTCATCGACATCGACGACGCCGACGATCACGTTGAGACTGCTGCGCGCATCTGCGAGCACATTCTCGCCGACGGCCCCGAGGATCAGATCGCCATCCGCGGCAGCACAACGTTCGTTCCGCGTCTTCGCTCAAGCGAATCTCTAACGAAAGCCTTTCCCACCAAACTCACGCCCGATGCGACCTATGTTGTCACCGGCGGAGCCGGAGCCCTCGGCCGCGTTGTGGCCACCTACCTTGCAGAACGCGGGGCGCGACACATTGCACTGTTGAGCCGAACCGAGATGCCGCCACGACACCGCTGGTCGCTGATAGCTCCCGGTGACGCGCACCACGCAACGATCACTGCGATCCGAAAGATCGAACAGCTTGGTGCTCAAGTAACCACCGCCAGTGTCGATATCACCGATGTCGAACAGGTGGCGATGTGGCTGGAAAGCCACACCCGAGGAGGCGGCCGACCGGTCCGCGGAATCGTCCACGCCGCAGGATCTGTTGACGACCAGCTCCTCGTGAACATGAGCGAAGCCGATTTCGCCACAGTGCTGGCTCCCAAAATCACCGGTACTCGCGTTCTGCACAAGGTCTTCCACGATCACGCTCTGGAATTCTTTGTCATGTTCGGGTCTGCTGGGTCGGTCATCTCCTCGCCCGGTCAAGGCAATTATGCCGCCGCTAACGCATTCCTCGATGCGTTCGCGCACTACCGTCAGGCCGAAGGGCTGCCGGCGCTGACTATTGGGTGGGGCCCGTGGTCAGTCGGAATGGTTGAAGAGCTCAAGCTGGAACAGGTCTACGCTCAGCGGGGACTGGAGCTCATCACGCCGGCGGCGGGCATGCGAATCCTCGATCGGCTCATCAACCAAACGACTCCCAATGTCATTGCTATCAGCGCCGATTGGGGGCGAGCCCGAAGCGTCGGGCTCGGCGGCCGGCTGCCACCGATGTTCTGCGAACTGGGAACGGCCGAGACTCTGGACAATGCTGCCGATTCGCAATCGTCGATACTCGACTTCATCTCGGGATGCCCGGAAGCTGACCGGCTCGACGTGGTCGCCGATCGTGTTCGAGAAATCGCTGCAACCGTTTTCGATCTCGGTGTTACCGACATTGGACTCGACGACGCGCTCGACGACCTCGGCTTGGACTCACTGATGGCCATGGATTTCAGACTTCGGGTCAATGGGATGTTCGCGATCGATCTACCGGTGTTAGAGCTACTCAGAGGCGTCAGCGTCAGCTCACTGGCTGTTCGAATACTTGCCGACCTTGAATTAGACGGCGCCAACCCGCCTGCGGTCTCCGACCCACGATCAGGCCCCACTGCACCCGACGAAGACGTCGACCGACTCATCGAGCAGCTATCCGAGGCCGACCTGCGAGAGCTGTTGGCCGAACTTGAGAGGCCACCCAGTGAGCAGGAAGCAGGAGGGGCTCAGTCGTGACGGCTCAGTCGTCTGCGGTGCACGTTCGCAGTCTGTCTAAGACCTACGGGCGCGTACCTGCGGTGCGGGATTTGGATCTCGATGTCGGCTACGGCGAGATATTTGCGATCCTCGGACCCAACGGTGCGGGCAAGTCGACGACCGTGGAGATCCTCGAGGGCCACCGACAGCGAGACTCTGGCCACGTGCGTGTTCTCGGCGAAGATCCCGGAACTGCGGGCAGGAGCTGGCGCGCCAAGATCGGCATCGTGCTGCAAGAAGCCAGCGACTTCGGAATGTTGACCGTGTCTGAAACCGTGCAGATGTTCGCGAAATGCTATGGGAGAGCTCGAATCCCCGAGGAGGTACTCGAACTCGCCGGGCTCGGCTCGGTCTCCGGTGCGAGAGTGAGGACGCTGTCAGGTGGGCAGCGCCGTCGGCTCGACGTCGCTCTGGGCATCATTGGCATGCCTCAACTGGTCTTTTTGGACGAACCAACGACCGGGTTCGATCCAGAAGCCAGACGACAGTTCTGGGATCTCATCAGGCTCTTGGCCAGCGATGGCACGACCGTCGTGCTCACCACCCACTATCTCGACGAAGCCGCCACGCTGGCAGACCGTGTCGCCGTTATCGCCGGCGGCAGGGTGGTGGCAGTCGACTCGCCGGCAAAACTCACCGGCCATGTGAGCACTGCCGCGACCGTCCGGTGGATGGAGGGCGCCGAGGTCCACGTGGAGGAGACAGACCATCCGACCGACTTGATAAGGCAAAGGTCAAGGGATGGGGCAGAACTGGCCCAGTTGACCGTTACTCGACCAACGCTCGAAGACGCTTATTTGCAGTTGATCGGCGTGGCGTGATGGCCGTCGATCACGTGGAGAGTGCCTCACCGACGCGACACCGTGCGGCCGAGTCAGCGGCACGGCTCCCTTCTTCGCTGCGTATCGGATTGTCGCGAGTCGTCCCCGAGCTGAAGATGTTCTTCCGTCGGCCGGAGCAGTTGGGTCTGACCTTCTCGATGCCGGCGGTGATCTGCATATTGCTGGGTTCGATCTTTGCAACGAAACTGCCTCACAGCGAGACCAGCACCGGTGCCGTGATCGCGGCGAGCATGCTCGCCTACGGGATTCTCTCGACATCGTTCATCAACCTCGGCATCGGCATTGCCGCCGACCGCGAAACCGGCGCCCTGAAGCGACTTCGTGGTACACCGGCGACCGCATCGTCGTATTTCATCGGAAAAATCTCGCTGGTTGCCGTCGCCAGTCTCGCCGAGGCCATCGTTCTTCTGACGGTGGGAGTGCTTGTCTTCAAACTTCGTCTACCCACAGATATTTTCGGATGGTTCACGCTGACGTGGGTCTTTCTGCTGGGCATCGTCAGTTGCTCGTTGCTGGGCATATTCATCAGCAACTTTGCCAGCAACGCGGTCTCAGGCGCTGTGATCACCAATGGTCCAGCGGTAGGGTTACAGTTCGTCTCGGGCACCTACGTGCCGCTGATCTTGTTACCGGCGTGGATGTTGACTCTCGGCTCCATCTTTCCGGTCAAATGGATGGCTCAAGGATTCCGGTCAGTGCTGTTGCCATCGAACATGGCTGTCTACGAACCGGCCGGCAGTTGGGAGCATTGGCAAACATTTTCCGTGCTGTCGGCATGGAGTATCGGTGGTCTAATCGCGTGCCTTGCGGTTTTCCGATGGTCAGATAGGACCTGACCCATGCCCGCAGCGACTGCTATCCATTTCTTCCTCGAGCTGGCCGTTATTCTCGGGACTTGTCGTCTCGTGGGGCTAGCGGCGCAACGCGTCGGGCAACCCCAAGTCGTTGGCGAAATGATTGCCGGCGTACTCCTTGGTCCCTCACTGTTGGGTGGGCTGGCGCCGGGTTTACAGCATCACCTATTTCCTCAGGGACCAACGAATATCGTGCTGTACACCATGGCTCAGATCGGCCTGGTGCTCTACATGTTCCTCATCGGGCTCAACTTCGACCTCAACCTCATCAAACACCGTGCCGGTACCGCGATTGCGGTCTCGGCAGCGGGTATTCTCACGCCGCTAGCCTTGGGGGCGCTCGTCGCCATGCCTCTCTTATCGAGCGGACATTTCTTCGGAAAACGAGTCACGCTCGTGATGGCAATGATGTTTCTGGGCGCGTCGATTGCGACGACTGCCTTCCCCATGCTCGCCCGAATCATCTTCGAGCAAAGGCTTTCTGGAACGCCCTTAGGCACTCTCGCTCTGGCATGTGGCGCAACTGACGACGCGCTCTCATGGTGCATCTTGGCAATAGTGTTGGCCATCCATCGCGGTAATCCGGTGACCGCCGTAACAGCCATCGTCGGCGGAATTCTGTACTCCGTGCTTCTGATGACGATCGGGCGCAAGAGATTGCGTGTACTCGGTGCAATATCGGAACGCCGAAACACGATCACCGCGCCGCTGCTTTGCACCGTGCTGATCCTGCTCATGGCATGCGCCTGGTTCACAGACACCATCGGGATCTACGCCATATTCGGCGCCTTCATCCTCGGTGTCGCCATGCCCGATGGGTTCTTCGCGCAGCACCTCACCGCCAGCCTCGAGCCACTCGTCACCACGTTCTTGCTGCCGCTGTTCTTCGTCTATTCCGGGCTCAACACCCAGATCGGCCTTGTGAACAGCCCGACATTATGGGCGGTGACGTTGGGGCTGCTCGTTGTGTCGGTCGCAGGGAAAGGAGTCGCGTGCAGCTTAGCTGCGCGACTGAGGAAGGTGCCCATCCGCGAGTCGATTGCGTTGGGATCATTGATGAATGCCCGCGGCTTGATTGAACTGATTCTTCTCAACATCGGGCTTCAAGCCGGCATCATCACCCCCACGCTCTTCACCATCTTGGTGTTGGTAGCGATCATTACTACCCTCATGGCCACCCCGATTTTCGAATTCGTTTACGGGCGACACCGGGTAGACGACCTGCCGGTCACGACAGGGGCGCTAGAACACACGGCGTGACGGCTCTCGCGTTGGCGGAGCAAGATGTCAGTGTGAGTTGGACGAGGTATGAGGGCAGGGCGATCGCAAGCGCATCTCTCACCGACGCTGCGCGGGACGCTGAGCTCGAAGGCTACATTCGCTTGCGTAATCCGCACCTGACGGACGTCCGAGTGGAGCGGGCAACTGCAGCCGACGATGATGACACGCACGCACCGCCGTCCGCGCGGTGGTACCACGTCACATATCTGGCTGACGACGGTAAGGGGCACACTGCCGCATCACCCGAGCTGCACGTGGAATGACAAAGCCCACAACGCGATCCACCGACCGGCGCGATGAAATAGCCTCTATGACAACGTGGGAGCGGGCGGTGTGATGACGGCTGCGGCAATCGGCGATCAGCCCTCTTGGTAGCTCCAGGTCTGCAGTTGCTCGGCGATCTTGTCGAGTTCAGGTATTCCACCGGTGGCGACCTGGATCACGAAATTGAAGCGGTCATCTTCCGGCGCACTGATCCACCGGCCGTTAATGGCCAAGAATGTTCTGCAGGCTGTCCATGCGAGTCGTTTGTTTCCATCCACCAAAGCGTGATTGCGGGCCAGGGAGTGCAGCAGCGCGGCGGCTTTGAGGTGCAGTTCGGTGTAGGCGTCCTGCCCGAACACCGATGCTCGAGGTCGCGCCAAGGCTGCTTCGAGCAGGCCGTAGTCGCCGACCGCGACGTCCTTACCGACGGCCGCTCGGGCGATCTCGAGCAGGTCATCGAGATCGAGGTACTCGGTCATGCGTCTTTCAGGCGCTCCAGCACTCCGGCCTCTTCGCGCACGACGCGTTGCAGTGCGTCGGCAACCTTGACTTTGTGCGCTCGCCGGGCGATGTACTCGTCGATGGCCGACAGTGCCACTGCTTGCATTGACCGCCCCTCGTCGGCGGCTTGCCGGCGCAGCGCCTCTGCCTGCTGGTTGCTTGGGCGCAAGGTCATTCCCATGACGTCGGATGATACCAGAGTGATACCATCGCAGATTGCTGGTTCGAGGTGAGACGTTTCGATCCGTAGAGCGGCTGGCGCTACTCCGTGTGGCGCACGGAATCGAGGCGCTGGTTCACCCGAGCCAACGCCTCGTCGAAGACCTCCACCTTTTCGCCACGTCGTTCGTTGGCCGGCTGGGCGGCGCCGCGAGAACCCTCGGCCTCCACTCGGGCTGCACCCTGCCGCCGCAACAGGCTGAAGTTCTTCTCGCGCGCAGTCCTGAGCCGGCTCTGTAGGTCCTTCAGCTGCTTCTCGTCCATGCGCTCCAAAGCGTCGGGATGACTTTCGCAGATCAACGAGCTTTCCTGCTGGGTCAGGTTGACATGGTGGTTGCTCACCATAAATTCATAGCTGCGCTGGCCACAACGGCGCGGTAAATCGCCGGACGGCACGCCGAACCGTCACGCCGGGGCCACCTCAAGTTCACATCGCCTGACAGCATGACGGACCCGACGATTGGGCGGGAATTCGCTGCCGAGCAGGTTCGACTTCTTAGCGATAGTCAGTAGTGATACCTCGCCTGGAGGATTTGCAAATCCTCGCCCACGACCCGATATACCAATCGGTGCTCCTCGGTGATCCGGCGGGACCACGCTCCAGAGAGCCCATACCTGAGTGGCTCGGGCTTGCCAATGCCTTCGTTGGGCGAACGGGACGCTTCGCTGATGAGCTTGTTGATCCGCTTGAGAATCGCCCGATCAGCAGTCTGCCAGTGCACGTGGTCTTCCCACGCCTGAGGCGCAAAAACGATATTCACTCCGCCAGGTCTAGATCGGTCCGCATGCCCCGACCTTCGTCGAGCGCCGCAGCGGCATCGAGAAGCCGACGCGCGTTTTCCGGCGAACTGAACAGGTACGCGGTTTCCTGCCACGCTTCCCAGTCGTCGGCGGCAACAAGGAACGCTCGGCCGGCCTTCGAGGTGATCTCCACCGGAGTGCGGTCAGCGTTGACTTTTTCGATCAGCGGGAACAGGTTCTTCCGCGCCTCACTGGCTGTGATTGCCATCGTCGCCGCCCTTCCTGAGACTGGTACAAGAAATCGTACCACTAGTGTCCGTTGCCGGGAGGCGACATAGTACTGCCTGCATCGCATCATCAAGATTGGGTGGCTCGACTGTGCGAATTTTTGGCCACCCAGGAACGTGGAGGTGTAAACGTTCTTGTGAAAGAGTGCGATTGGTCGGGCTGGCAGGATCTGAACCTGCGGCCACTTGACCCGCGTAAGGGGCACTGTCTGGCGTATTGGCTGTCATCCTTTGTTTCATGTGCGACACCAAGCACGTCGTTCTCATCCACGGCTCCTGGGGCCGTGGGGAGCAGTTGGCTCCGGCACGCACCGCATTCGAAGAGCGCGGATACACGGCGCACACCCCGACGCTGCGCCATCACGAACTGCCCTCGCACGAGGGCGCGATGAAAGTCGCCTCACTAAGCCTTCGGGACTACACCGCCGACTTGGTGGCATTCGTGAATTCGCTGGATTCGCCACCGCTGCTGATCGGTCACTCGATGGGCGGCTTGCTAGCGCAGCTGGTCGCCGCGCGGACACGCCAGGCTGGCTTGGTGGCAGCATGTCCCGGCCCGGCGGCGGGCATCGTCGGTGCGACCCGCACAACTTTGCGGATGTCCCTGCCGCACTTGCTGCGACCACGTTCCTGGACCAAACCGTGGTGCCCCCCGACCTTCGAGCAATCTCGACGTTGGATCGCCAACACGCAGGCCGAGGACATCGCCCGGGAGAATTATGACGGTTTGGTCTGTGAATCCGGCCGCTATCTGTGGGAGCTGCTCCTTGGCTTACCGAGGCTTTCGAAGGCCGCCGTTGTCGATTTCGCGGCGGTCACTGCCCCCGTGCTGGTGATCGGGGCCGAGTGCGACCGCTTAGTGTCGGCCGGAATTGTGCGCCGAACCGCAGCCCGGTACCAGCACGCCACCTCCGTTCAGATTCCCCACTCTGACCACATGGTGTTTTCAGGGGCGGCTCTACCAATCACTATGAGCTACATCGACGATTGGATGGCCAGAAATCATGTCCTCGCCGCTGACGCAGTGAACTAGGCCGGCATGACGGCTAGCTTGGCCGTCATGGCATCGACTCGGCCAAGGCGATATGCCCTTCGAAGCCAAGCGTTTTCGCCATGTCGCGGTAACGATCCCGGAACTGCGCGTAAGTCGCGGCGTCGCCGTGAGCCTGGGCCAGCAGTGCCCGCAGCCGCAGCAGCGGAACCTCGAACAGGACGTATCCCGGGTCGGTCGGCTCGGCTGCCAGCCGGTCGATCGCGGCCTGCGCCTCTTTGAGGTCGGCGCTCGTGCCGCGCTGCAGCAGTGACTCCACCAAGACCCTGGTGGCCTCTCCAAGGGAGAGCGCATCGCCCGCGTCGAACGTGTAGTCGACGACCGCGCGTGCCAACTCGATGGCGCCGTCGACATCGCCGGTTGTGGCTTTCTCCTTCGCGATCTCGGTGTCGACAGTCTGCACTACGTCTTTCGCGTACCCATGCAGCAAGTGAGCTTCACGAAACTGGGCGAGCAGCGCGAAACCGGCCGCGCGTTGCGAACCGCCCTGATTGATCAGGACAAGGCCGCGACTCACCCGGGCGCCATCCACCGCCAAATCATCGCCGGAATGCTCGGCCATCTCCATCGCTTGGGCGGTGTCGCGGTCAGCCGCCGCGTCGGGGAGCAATGCTCCGGCGTGGAGGGCGAAGCGGTACTTGTATAGCACGGGGACGATTAAGGACGTTAGGTCGACGCTGCGGGCCATCGCGATCGCCTGATCGAGGTCTTCCCTCCAGCCTGCAAGGCCGAGGCAATATCGACAGGCGCCACGCAACATGATCGCCATCGCCAACGGTGACGCGATGGGGCCCAGGCTGCCCTTGGTGGGATCGCCTTCGGCCAGGTCGATGACGCGCTGCGCCAAGCGCAGACCTTCGGCTGGCTGGCCCGCCACCCACATAGATTGGCTCACGAACAAAATCGGCGTCATCGTCAACACCGGATCGGCGATCGACTCGAGCAGCCGGCCGCACTCGGACGCAACCCGCGCCGCTTCCCGGTAGCGGTGACGGAATACCAGCGCGTTCGTCAGGCCGGCCATGCCGATTGCCAGCGACATTGTGTCGCCGGCGGCGCTGCAGAGGTCACGCAGTTCGTCGTAGCCGGTGTCGGCGATGGAGCCGGCGACCCGGACGGTGTTGATGGACAGCAGAGTCCGCGGGGCGATGCGCATCGACGCCCGGCCCGGGTCATCGGTGGGCAACCGATCGGCGACCGCTCGGGCCCGTTTCCAGCTGATGCACGCGGCCCGGATATCTCGGGATTGCGCCCACGCCCCGGCGCGCATGTGCCAGCCGAAAGCGGCGCGCAGGTCATCGGCGGCCTCGAAATGCTCGGCGATCAGCGCCGCCTTCTCATCCAGCGAATCCGGGTGACGTTGTTCGATCGCGGTTGCCAGACGCCGATGCAGTTCGACGCGGTCGGACTTCAACTGTGCTTCGTAGGCCACGGTCCGGATCAGCGGGTGGTGGAAGGCGTACTCGGCGTGCGGGGTGAACCGCACCTGGTCGACGAGTTCGGCAGCGATCAACTCCCCCAGCTCAGCCTCACCATCGAGCAGCGCCAACTGCTCTGCACCAAACCGCAACCCGATCACCGCGGCGGCATGCAGAGTCTGCTTGGCGGCGGGGTCGAGCCGGTCGATACGGGCGGCGATGGTGGCCTGCAGGGTCGCCGGCACGGCGGCATCGGCATGATCGACCTGGCAGGCATAATTACCACGGGCTCCGGTCAGCACACCCCGCTCGGCCAGATCGCGCACCATCTCCTCGACGAAAAACGGATTACCGGCGGCCCGCTTGGCGACCACGGTGGCCAACCCGCCGACCGAGCGGTCCGAACCCAGCAGCTCGGATAACAGCGCCGCGGTCTCCGAATCGCTCAGCGGCCCAAGCGCGATGCCCTGCGCACCGGGCACCCGGCTCAACGCGCCCCGATATTCGGGGCGGTAGCTGATCAACACCAGCGAGTGCGTCTGCGAGACCACCGCCACAAGGTCGGCAACCAGGGATTCGCTGATCTCGTCGATCCAGTGAAGGTCTTCAACGACATAAACCGCCGGTTGGGTGCTGGCCAGCGACGCGGCATTGACCAGCGCGGTCAACCGCCGCCGGCGGGCATCCGGATCGACCTTAGCAAGCGCCACCTCGGGGTCGGCGATGCCCAGCAAGTCCTCCAACAGCAGCACGTCCTCGGGATCGGCATCAGGGAATTGAGCCCGCACCCGCGCACGAGCGGCCGCATTATCGAGGCCGCGCACGCCGGTGGCGGCACGCAGCAACCGCGCCACGACGTAAAACGGGATGTCGCTGGCGTGTGATTCGCAGAAGGCGGTAAACACCTCGACACCCCGGGCCGCTGCCATGGCGGTGACCTCGCGCACCAGACGGCTCTTGCCGATGCCCGGTGAGCCCACCACGCCGACCACCGCGCCGTGGCCGTCGATAGCACGCTCCAACAAGCCCTCGACCGCGGCCATCTCCCAGCGCCGGCCGACCAGATTCGACTCAGCACGCCCGATGGCGCGATGCCCATCGTCCACGCTCAGCAGCCGACGGGCGGGCACCGGTTCCTCGGCACCCTTGATCCGAACCAACTCCACCTCACCGAGATTCGCCGCGCCCTCGACCAGTCGCGACGTCGATGCGCTCAGCATCACCCCACCCGCCGGGGCCACCGACTCCATCCGCTGCGCCATCCCCACCTGCTCACCCACCGCCGCGTAGCCGAATTGGCCCGAACCGATTTCACCAGCGATCACCTCCCCGGAGTTCAGCCCGACCCGCAACCGCAGATCGATACCGTCGCGCTCGCCGACATCGACGGCAAGCCGCTTCGCCTGCTCCTGAAGGCCCAAGGCCGCCAGACAGGCCCGAATAGCGTGGTCTTCCAACGCGATCGGCGCGCCGAACACCGCCATGATCCCGTCGCCAGTCCACTGTGTCACCGTGCTGCCGTAACGCTGCACCACCGCCGCACAACAGTCGGAGAGCTCGGCCATGATCTCGCGCCACCGCTCCGCACCCACCGCCGCAGCGATGTCCATGGAATGCACAACATCAGCGAACAACACCGTCACCTGCTTGTACTCGGCACGCGTGTTCTGCGCCGTGACCGGTGCACCGCAGCCATCACAGAATCGCGCACCCTCGCGCGGCTCGGTGCCACACGTGCGGCACGCGGTCGCTACGGTCATCAGACCCTCCGCCGCCTCCGGCCCCCAGGTCCCGGTTCACCAGCATAGGGCGATCGACGGTTCCCCAGAAGAGGTTTGATCAGGTAGCGAACAGCGGACGACGCGGGTCCCGCGTCGTTTGGCTCAACGTCGCTGCTAAGTAGTAGCGCGCCGAGACCGGAGCGAATTGCAGTAGCGCGGTACTGCGCTCGTCGCACGGTCCGATGGGTGATGATTCGCATCGCAGAACGACCCTCAGGTTTCTCTCAGGGAAGGCCCCGGCCATGGCTAAGCGCTTCATCAAGCGGAATCGTCGGCCCCGTAACGCAAAGGCACTCCGTCGTGCTGTGGTCGGTTTGATTGCGAGTGTCGGCGCGTTTTTGGCGTTCAGCATGAACCCGTTGGCCATGACGCAGTCGGCGCATGCTGATGCGTTTGACGTGATTATTGATCCGATCATCAACTCTATTTCGAGCATTGATCCCACGCTGGGTACGGATTTGACTGCTGCGCTGGGGGATTTCACCACTTCCAGCGGCGGGGACTCTGTGCTGGCGGACTTTAGCAGTTGGGATTCGTTGTTCGGGGCGAGCAGCAGCGTGGCCAGCGTGGTTTCCGAGACCAGCTCTGCGGCGTCGGACACCAGCTCTGCGGCCTCGAGCGCCGATTCTTGGAACACGTTCATCCAAGGGTTAGAGCAGGGCTGGATTACCAGCCCATTTGGGACCGAAGTCGATAACGCGATCAACACCATGGCGGCGAAGGCTGATCCGGCCTTAGTGGGTGATTACTGCGGCTTGATTTGTAACGGCGCCAACGGACTCCCGGGCACCGGAGAAAACGGCGGAGACGGCGGATTGCTGCTCGGCGACGGCGGCGCTGGCGGCTCCGGCGCGCCTGGCACCGGCGAGGCCGGCGGTAATGGCGGCGATTCTGGGCTGCTGGGCTACGCCGGCTCCGGCGGGGCCGGCGGAAGCTCAGCGACCGGCGACGGCGGGGCCGGCGGGGCAGGGGGTAATTCCGGCGACCCGCTGACGGGCTACGGCGGGGCCGGCGGCGCGGGTGGATTGAGCACGGCGCCCGGCGGGGTCGGCGGGGCCGGCGGGGCCGGCGGCAATGGGGGCCTGCTGTTCAGCCACGGTGGGGCCGGCGGGGTCGGCGGGGGCTCGATTCTCGGCAACGGTGGAGCTGGCGGGGCCGGCGGGACCGGCGGTCTGCTGTCCGGCATCGGCGGGGACAACGGCGGGAACGGCGGGGCCGGCGGATTCAGCGATGCTGGGATCGGGGGTGCTGGCGGCGCCGGAGGCAATGCGGGTGGGCTCGTCGGACCCGGCGGGGCCGGCGGGGCCGGAGGATTCGGCGAGACCGCCGGGGGTGCTGGCGGGGCCGGCGGCAATGGGGCTCTGCTCGGCAACGGCGGCATAGGCGGGGACGGCGGGGCCAGCGCGGCCGGCACCGGCGGAGCCGGCGGGACCGGCGGCAATGCGGGTGGGCTGCAAGGCGCCGGTGGGGCCGGCGGGGACGGCGGGTTCGGGGCGACCGCCGGCGGCAACGGCGGGGCCGGCGGCAATGCAGTAGCGGTCGGCAACGGCGGTGGTGCCGGCGGAGCCGGCGGCTCCAGCTCAATGGGCACCGGCGGGGAGGGCGGACAGGGCGGCGGCGCCGGTCTGATTGAGGGGCCCGGCGGGGCCGGCGGGACCGGCGGAAGCTCAGCAAACGGCGACGGCGGGGCCGGCGGGGCCGGCGGCAAAGGCGGCTACCTGATCATAGGCACCGGCGGAGCCGGGGGCGAGGGCGGCAACGGCGCAGTGATCGGCGGCAACGGCGGCAACGGCGGCCCCGCCGGCCTGATCGGCGCCGGCGGCAACGGCGGCAACGCCGGGCTTGGCACGACCCCGGGCACGCCTGGCGACGGCGGCGCCGGCGGGCTGCTGCTCGGCTTTCCCGGGAATAACGGGTTGACGTAGACGCGGATCCCGTATATCGGCGAAGTTTCGCGACGTTGTAGACGGTGTGCATGCTTCACTTCCGGCGTTGACTCTAGAGAGCCATGACGAGCCCAGAAGACGTTTGATCAGGTAGCGATAGCGGCATGACCAGAAGGCTGCGATAAGCGCCAGCGTCTGCAGTGATCGCACGTAGGCTCTCTGGGTGCGCTTGCCGTGGCCGTTGATTGGCCGCTCGGAGGAAATGGCAGCTATCGAGGCCGCCATCTTGGCTTCGGATGCTGCCGGGATCGTTGTCTACGGGGCGGCGGGTGTGGGCAAGAGCCGGATCGCCCGTGAGGCCCTGTCTGCTGCTGAGTCGCAAGGATGCGAATGCCGTTGGGCGGTCGGCACGTCGTCGGCTCGGGCGATTCCGCTGGGTGCTTTCACCGCATGGGCACCGTCGGGTGTCACCGATACCGTTCAGTTGCTGCGGGGGGTGATCGAGTCGCTGACGGCCGCATCTCCGGACGCCACGGCGGTGGTGTGTCGTCGATGACGTGCATCTGCTCGACGATTTGTCGATATTCGTTGTGCACCAGATCATGCAGCGCGGCGCGGCGAAGCTGCTGCTTACCGTTCGCGACGGCGAACCCATTCCCGCTGCGGCGCAGGAGATATGGAAGGATGGCCGGTTCGAGCGGCTTGATCTGCAGCCGCTGTCGCTCGACGAAACCACCACACTGCTGTCGGCGACGTTAGGCGGATCGGTGGATTCGGTTGCCGCTCAACGGCTGTGGAAGCTTACTCGCGGCAACGTCTTGTATCTACGGAACATCGTCGAGCAGGAGGTCGCTGACGGCCGCATCGTTAAACAGCACGGGTACTGGCGCTGGATCGGCGATCCGATCATGCCGCCCAGCTTGGTCGAGCTGATCGAATCCCGCATCGGGGACCTACCCGCCCCGGTTAATGATGTGGTCGACGCGCTGGCTGTTGGGGAGCCGATCGAACTCGCGGCGCTGCGGCGGATCACCGATCCGGCCGCGGTCGAAGAGGCCGACACCCGCGGTTTGATCACGCTCGAGCCCGGCGTGGCTGGTGTGCAGGTGCGGGTGGCGCATCCGCTCTACGGTGAAATGCGCCGCAGCGGCGCGCCACCCACGAAGTTGCGGCGGCTGCGCGGGCTGGTCGCCGCCGAACTCGCCCGGTCCAATGAGCGCGACGACATCCAGGTCGTCGTGCGGCGGGCCACGTTGACTCTCGACTCCGACCTCGCCCCCGACGCGGACCTGCTGGTCAGGGCGGCCCACGGCGCCGTCTGGCTCGCGGATCTGCCACTGGCAGATCGACTCGCGGAAGCGGCCATCCACGTCGGAGCCGGACTGGAACCGAACTTTGTTCGCGCACATGCCCTTTCGTGGCTTGGCCGTGGCGAAGAGGCAGACGCGGTGCTCGCCGAGATTGACACCGGCCAGTTGACCGACGGCGACCGCGCGAGATTCGCATTCTTTCGCGCGAGCAACCTACTCTGGGCGCTCGGTGACCCGCAACGCGCGAAAGAAATCATCGACGACGCATCGCGCACCACACCACCGCAGGTTCACAGCTATATCGACGCCTTCCTCACCGTGTACTGGTTTGCGATGGACCAGCCTCATCGGGCGTTGCAAGCGTCGAAGAACCTCGTGTTCGATGACCTGCCCGCCGTAGTCGGTGCGGAGATAGCCTGGGCTCTCGCGACTATTGCCGCGGACGCCGGACGCACCACCGAAGCTGTGGGCACCGCAGAAGCGGGATATACCGCTGGCGACTCGCTCTTTCGACGCTCCGCACATGAGGTTCAACATCGCTGATTCTCACGTCAGCGCGCTGCTGCTATCAGGGCGGATCGGCGACGCCGCTGACGTCGTCGAACGCGTGCAGCAGCAGGCAGCGACCTTCCGGGAGCGGCTCAATTACTCGGTGCTGCTGTGGCGGGTCGGGCCGCCCTGGGTGCAGGCGACATTCATTCCGCGTGTGCGCTGTTAGAACAGGCAGCGGTAGGGATGTCCGGCACCCACCCTTTGGGCTGGGGGTACCGCTATCAGATCCCACGCGCGACCGCGCTGGCCGTATGCGGGTCAACTGACGAGGCAGCCGCCGCACTTGCCGCGCTCGACAAGGTGCGACGCCCATTTCGGTCGCTGGACTACGAGTTGAGCCTGGCTCGGGCGTGGGTGGCCGCGGGCCAGGGCGCGGTCAGCGAGGCGATCGCCGTCTTGTTGTCGGCGGCCCAAAGGGCCTCCGCGAACGGACAATTCGCGGCAGAAGTGATGTGCCTGCAGACCGCCACCCAGTTCGGCGACCGTTCGAGCGCACCTCGGTTGCGTGAGCTCGAAGGGATCGTCGAGGGGCCCCGTGTTGGCGTGGCTGCGCGGTTCGCCGAGGCCCTGCGCGACGGCGGCGCCGCCCAATTGGCCTCAGTGTCAGAAGAATTCGAGCATCTGGGCGATCTTGTTGCCGCCGTCGATGCGGCCGCTCAGGCCGCCCTGGCGTATCGACGGCAAGGCCTTCGGGGATCGGCGTTGGGTTGCTCGGCACGCGCGGCCGCTCTGGCCGAACAATGCGGAGCTAGTACTCCAGCGCTTCGTCAGGCCGGCGAGCCCTTGCCGCTGACCGATCGTGAACGCGAGATCGTGATGCTGATCAGTCAGGGACTGTCGAGCCGCGAAATCGCCGAGCGACTGACTCTGTCTGTGCGCACCGTCGAAAGCCACGTCTATCGGGCGATGTTGAAGACCGGAACCACCAGCCGCGACGAACTCGCCGCCCTGCTATCCCGCCCCAGCACGCGAACACAGTGAAGGCCCCGACGGCGTGCGGCGCCGGCGATTATTTCAGTAGTGCCGTACTGAGACGGCGCGACGACAACAGATACATGCTGCTCATGTGGCCGATGAACTCAGCCGATCAGAACCGAGGAGCTAGCAATGGCGCGCATGAATCCTCCCAACGTTCACGACAAGATCGTGGCAATCACTGGCGGAGCCCGCGGCATTGGGCGCGCGACCGCGACCGAGTTCGCGACGGCCCGCGCAAAAGTCGCGATCGGCGATCTCGACGTCGAACTGGCCGAGAAGGCCGCAATTGACATCGGCAACGCCACCGGTGCTCAAGTCGTCGGCTTTCCGCTCGACGTGGCACAACAGCGCTCATTCGAACAATTCGTCGACGACGCCGAGGCGGCGCTCGGACCGATCGATGTCCTGATCAACAACGCCGGCATCATGCCGACCGGGCTATTTATTGACGAGGAACCCGCGGCGACCGACCGAATTATCGACATCAACCTGCGTGGCGTGATCACCGGATCCCGCTTGGCCGCGCGCCGCTTCGCCGACCGCGGCAGCGGCGTCATCATCAACGTGGCGTCGCTGGCCGGCGTCACCGGCATCCCGGCACTGGCGACCTACTGCGCCACCAAACACGCCGTCATCGGCTTTAGCGAGGCATTGGCCGCTGAGATGCGCAATCACGGCGTTGCCGTCACCGTCGTCCTGCCCGGGGTGGTCCGCACCGAGCTATCCGCCGGCGCGTCCTGGCCGAAGTGGATGCAACCCGTCGCCACCGTCGAACCCGAGGATGTAGCTAAAGCAATGGTCGCGGCGATTAACAGCGGCAAATTCCGGGTGCCGGTACCCGGCCGGTTGGGCCCAATGCTGTTTGCGATGTCGCTGACTCCGCCGCGGATGCGCCGCTGGGCGGACCGAATCACCGGCACTGACCGCGCCTTCGTGACGCCCGACGCCGAGTCGCGTGAGCGCTACCACCGCCGCATCTTTGGGGGCTAGGAATGACTGCGCTTTTGATGGAACGTTTGACTGCCGCGTCCTCGCCGGCATCGCCGGTCAGTTGCCGCCGAAGAGGCGGGACATGAGCTCGAAGACACGCGGCATCCGCCGCTGAGCGGTGACCGCGACCTCGATCCAGCCAGGAACGGTGCGCCGCGACTTCCCGGTCTCGATCCCGTCGATGATCGCGGCGGCGATCGCCTCCGGCTCGACCGGCTGCGGGATCTTTCGCGAGTAAGGCTTGTTGCGGTCGTCGTGGAACGCGGTCCGCACCACTCCGGGCCGAACCGTCGTTACGGTCACGCCGGTCGGTCGCAGCTCCTCGCGCAGTGCATCGGCGAACGTCTCGAGCGCTGACTTCGAGAAGCAGTACGCCGCCTCGGTCGGCACCGGCACGCCACCTGCGATCGAGGTCGTGAAGACCAGCGCGCCGCTGCCGCGCTCGGTCATCGACGGCAGCGCGGCCCGGGTCAACAGCAGCGGCCCGCGGAAGTTCACCTCGACCAGCGACGTGATGTTCTCGGGCGGCATCGTCGCAAAGTCGCCGACGTACCCCACTCCGGCGTTCGCGACCACGGCATCCACGCGCTGGTAGCGCTCGAGCACCCGCGCGATCACGGCGTCGCCGTGCTGCGGATCGCGGATGTCGACCGCGATCGAGAGCCCGCCGGTCGTAGCAGTGACCTTGTCGATCGACTCGCCGTCGCGATCCACCGCGACGACGGTCGCGCCGCGCTCGGCGAGCATCAGCGCGCTCGCCCGACCGATCCCGCTTCCGGCACCGGTCACGACGATGACGGCGCCCGAGATGTTTGCGGTAGTCATCGTCGTCCCCCTATATCTGTGTCCTCGCGCAACGATGGCCAACGGCGTCCGGGTGTCGCGCTCCCTGATAGAAATCGTCACTCGAGTGCGGTGCGACGAGCGCAGTAGTGCGCCACTGCAATTCGCCCGATTTCGGCGCAGCGCTACCGAGTCGCGGTCTTGGGCCGGGCTTATTAGCCGGCCAACCAGCCGCCAGCCGCGTAGCTAACCTTTCAGTTCGAACAACCTCACCGAGCATGGGCCCCGAAGCCAAGGCCGCTGCCGTATGGGCAGGACAAGCGGCAGTTCAAGTTTGGCGAATAAGTAGTACTGCGCAGAAAAGGGCGCGATTTGCAGTAGGGCGCTACTGAGCTCGTTCCACTGGACGCGAGCCAGGATTCCCATGGCGGAACTTGAGCCGTCGCGCTCGCAGTCATCAAGGATTCCTCTGGGGAGGCTGGCCATGGTAATCCCGGCACCGCGGCAGTTGGACTCGGTCGAGTTGCATGATGGGCTGCTCGCGCCCGTCGCGAATGTGCATGAGCGACTCCGCCAGGCCCGCGAACGCCACCCGGTGATGTTTGGCAACGCGTTCACCGAGGTCACCAGCGAGACCATCGGCGACCAGATTGTGACAGTGTTCGGCTACGACGAGTGCCAACAGGTGCTCACCGACTCCGACACCTTCTCGTCGTCGATCTACAGCCAGATCATGGGTCCGATCATGGGCCGTACCCTGCTCGAACTCGAGGGGGCCGAGCATCGGATGAGCCGGGCCCTGGTGTCGCCGTCGTTTCGGGCAAAGTTGCTCGAGCGGTGGCGCAGCGAGCTGGTATCAGTAGTGGTGAACGAGCTCATCGACCGGTTCGCTGCGCGTGGACAGGCGGAGTTGGTTCGCGAGTTCACTTTCGTGTTCCCGGTGGAGGTCATCGCCCGGGTGATGGGCCTTCCCAAGGAGGACTGCGCGCGATTTCAGCAATTGTCTATCGCGCTGCTCAACGTGCTCTACGACTGGGAAAACGGGATTGCGGCATCCGCGTCGCTAAGGGAGTATTTCGGCGAGGTTCTCACCGAGCGGCGACGCGACCCCCGAGACGACCTGATTAGCACGCTGGCCCAAGCCGAGATCGATGGGACGCGGCTAACCGACGCGGAAATCTTCGCGTTCCTGCTGCTGATCCTGCCCGCCGGGTTCGAGACCACGTACCGAGCGTCGGGCAACCTGCTGGTCGGTCTGCTGAGTGAGCCCGCATTGCTCGACAGGATCCGTACGGATCGCGCCATGGTGCCCGGTGCTATCGAGGAGGTGCTGCGCTGGGAGCCGCCGATCACCTCGGTGATGCGGGTGGCGACCCGCGACTGCGAACTCGGCGGAATCGAGATCCCCGCGGGAACCACCCTCAACGTCAGCATCGCGGCGGCCAACCGCGACCCCGCGCGCTACCCCGACCCGGACCGTTTCGATCCCACACGAACGAACGTCGCGCACTTGACGTTTGGCGCGGGCCCGCACCTGTGCCTGGGCGCGCATCTCGCACGCATGGAGACGACGGTCGCGGTAAACGCATTGCTCGACCGGCTGCCCGACCTGCGCCTGGACGCGAACGCGCCGATGCCGAGCATCACCGGGGTGGCGTTCCGCTCGCCGGAGGCAGTGCCGGTCGAGTTCACCCCCGTATGAGTTCCGTAAAGCGGCAGCAGTCCGCGACTGACACGGACTCCGCCGAGGTCGACGCCTCGGAGATCGCGGGCTGGAGCCTGTCGTTCACGAGACGCCTGGCCGGCATACTCCGGCCGATCCTCAAGTGCTACTTCCGATCGGAAGTGCGCGGGCTCGACAACTTTCCACCCGGCAAAGCGTTGGTGGTGGCGAACCACTCCGGCGGGTTTTTCGCCTTCGACATACAAATTTTCGGCGTCCACTTCTACGAGCGCTTCGGCTACGGACGGCCGATGTACACCCTCAGCCACAACCTGATCTTCACCCGGATCAATAGCTGGCTTCTCGCACGCACCGGCTTCATCCGGGCCACCCACGACAACGCCCTGCAGGCGCTCCGCAACGGCGCGGTTGTGGTGACATTCCCCGGCGGCGACTACGACGCCTACCGCCCAACCTTCCGACAGAACGTCATTGACTTCGCCGGTCGTACCGGGTACGTACGGACAGCCATCGATGCCGGGGCGCCTCTCGTGCCTGCCGTGTCGATCGGATTGCAGGAGACCCAGCTGTTCCTGGCTCGCGGCACCCGGCTGGCGCGGCGGCTTGGGCTCAAACGCCGTCTGCGCACGGATGTCTTCCCGATCGCGTTCGGATTCCCCTTCGGCCTCCTCGGGGCGCCACTCAACCTGCCGCTGCCCAGCAAGGTCATCATTCAGATGCTCGAGCCGATCGACGTTGTAGCCGAGTTCGGCAACGACCCCGATGTGGCAGCGGTGGATGCCTACGTTCGCTCCGTGATGCAGACCGCACTCGACGCGCTGGCCCGCCAGCGCCGCTTGCCGATCCTGGGTTGAGCATGCCTGACAACGCCTCACCGGAACTGCGTCATGCCCGCGTCTGAGAAAACCGTGATCGTCAGCGGGGTCAGCAAGTCGTTCGGAAACGTTGCCGCCTTGCGCGACATCAATTTTGAGGTCAGCCGCGGTGAGGTGCTCGGTCTGCTCGGGCCGAACGGCGCAGGCAAGACGACCATGGTGGACATCTTGTCGACGCTGACGAGGCCGGATCGAGGCCATGCGCGGGTTGCCGGTCACGACGTGGTTTCACACCCCGCCAGGGTGCGCCGGTCGATCATGCTCACGGGCCAGCAGGTGGCCGTCGACAACGTGTTGACGGGCCACCAGAATCTGATGTTGTTCGGCCAGCTGCAGGGGCTGACAAAAGCGGCCGCACGCGCGCGCGCAGCGCGACTCATTCGCGATTTCGACTTGGAGGACGCGGCGAATCGGCGCGTGGAAACCTACTCGGGCGGAATGCGTCGGCGGATCGACATCGCGTGCGGTCTCGTCGTCCGCCCGGAGGTGGCGTTCCTGGACGAGCCGACGACGGGCCTCGATCCGCTGAGCAGACAGAGCATTTGGGATCTGGTGGGCCGCTTCAAAGACGCCGGCATAACCACGTTGCTCACCACCCAGTATCTGCATGAAGCGGACGCGCTCAGTGATCGCATCATCGTCATCGATCGCGGCGTCGTCATCGCGGAAGGGACTGCCGAGCAGCTCAAGGAGCGCACGGGAAGTAGGTACTGCGAGATCGTTCCGAAGGACTCAAAAGAGTTGCCCGCCATGGCAAAAGCCCTGAGTTCACTGTTGCCCTACGAGAAGCCGACCTTGGCGTCGGATCGAATTGCGATCCCCGCGCCCGACGGGGCGAATACCCTCATGGAGGCACTGCGCCGGCTGGATGTGGCCGACATCGGTGTGGCAGACGTCGCGTTACGTCGGCCCTCGCTCGACGATGTCTTCATTGCGTTGACCAAGAAACCCGCGATGCGCGCCGCGGGCGGGTCGGCAGCGGAGGTCATGCCGTGACTGACTGGACGGGGATACGGCCGAATCCCTCGGCGATTCGGCAGTGGTGGGTGCTCAGCGTCCGTGTGATCGCACCAAGTCTGCGCAACGGGGAGCTGCTGATAGCGATGTCCCTGTCCGCGGTTTTCACCGTCAGCTTGTATCTGCCTCTGAAGAACCTCATGGCCGCGTTCGTGCACGGCAGCTACGCGCAGTACCTGATGCCGGTGATTTCATTGCTGGCGGTCTACTTCTCGGCGATGTCCGCCGCGCTTCGATCGTCGACTGACACGGTGAGCGGTATCAATCGACGATTCGGCTCGATGCCCATCGCGCCCATGACCCCTGTGGCCGCCCGCATGTCAGGCAACCTGTACCGCTGCGCGACCGCGCTGGCGACAGCGATTCTGTGTGGATATCTGATCGGGTTCCGCTTCTACCGCAGCGCGGAATACACGATCGGCTTCTGCTTGCTGGTAATGCTGATCGGCTTCACACTCTGCTTCGTCGGTGACCTGATTGGGATGGTCTCCAAGAATCCCGAGGCCATGACGTTCCTTCTCGTGCTTCCCGCGGTGATCCTGGTGATGGTGTCGGTCGGACTGCAGCCTGCGGACCAATTCCCCGGGTGGCTCCAACCTTTCGTGCGCAACCAACCGACGTCGCAGTTTCTGTACGCGCTGCGCGCGTGCGCGGGTGACGCTGGGCACTCGACCGCTGCGGTGCCTACGTCGGACATTGCGCGGGCCCTCGCGCAGTTGGCCGGCATGCTGGTGGTCGCGGGGCCGTTGTACGCCTTGGCTATCTGGCGGCGGTGATGAAGTCCGCCACGCATGACGATGCCTTGCAGGGCCGCCTGCCATTGTATGACGACACAAGTTCCGGATTGGACGGCAGACAACGATCAGAGACTTCACCCCAACTGCTTGTTCGGCAGAGCTGGTTACAGACACGGCGTTTACTCATTCGGTGGAGACACGACGCGCAGACGGTCATCGAGGCCCTGGTCTTGCCGAGCATGCTGCTCGTGGCGGTGAATCTTGTTTTCGGCAAACCCGTTTCGACCGTGAGTGGAACCAGCGCGCTCTACGGCAGCGTTCCGATGGCCGCTCTCATGGGAGCCATTTTCGGATCAACCGCGGCGGGAGTGAGTCTCATGCGCGAGCGCGAGCAGGGGTTGCTGACACGACTTTGGGTTCTGCCGATCCATCGTGCGTCGGGCCTGCTCTCACGGCTGACAGCCGAAGCGGTGCGGATTGTCGCCACTGCCGTCGTCGTGATGTGCACCGGGTTCGTGTTGGGTTTCCGGTTCAAGCAGGGAGTCGCCGCAGCGGCGGCATGGGTGGCGGTGCCGGTGATCTTCGGTGTGGCCTTTGCACTTCTTGTCACCACGACCGCGTTGTACTTGGTCAACACCGTGCTCGCTGAGGCGACGGGCATGGTGGTTTCGCTGCTGTTCTTCTTCTGCACGGGCTTTGTGCCGCTCGCCCAATATCCCAGCTGGATTCAACCGGTGGTCGAGCACCAGCCGATGAGCTACGCGGTTGAGGCTATGCGCGGATTGGCATTTGGCGGTCCCGTGGTGACGCCGATAGTCGGAACATTGTTATGGTCGGCCGGCATCGTCGCGGTGTGCACGGCTCCGATGATGATCGGATACCGGAAGGCGAGCATGCGCTGAGATCTGCCCGCCGACGCAAATCACGAGTGGTGCTTAGCTTTGGAATCCAGCTTCTGAGAAATATCGGCACACCCATCGCTCCGAGCGCGGACGAGGCGGGTCCCCTGCCGTCTGGGCCGGGGACAAGCGCGAACTCAAGACGCCAACTAAGTAGTACCGCGCCCAAACAGGGCGAAACTGCAGTGGCGCGTTACTGAGCTCGTCCTACCTCAATGCGAGTGACTATTCCTATTGCGCTTCGCACGTCCGGTTTTCAAGTGGTTCAACATCGGTGGTTCGAGGGGTGCATGATGTCGAGTCGAGAGTTTCATCGGGTAAGCCTTGGCGTGTTAGTCACGGTCAGTCTGTGCGGGTTGACGTCGATGCTGAACTCGGCGGCTGCAGGGCCGACACCGCCGATTCCCCGCTGGGTGACGGTACGGCGTTGGTTTTCGGCGGCACCCTTCTCCCGACACCGCCCGAGCAATATGTGGATGCTGCCGACACGCTGTATCTGCAGCAACTCGGCTTCACCGGTAACGCCGAATCCTCGTATACACCTGAGGGGTCGTCTGCGTTGGACCCCAACAGCATCGGGTACGGCACGTCGCTGGGCCAGGACCAATCGATCATGGTCTCCGATATCGAAAGCCAAATAGCCGGCGGAGGAGTGAGCCCCGAGAATCCCGTTGTGGTTTTCGGCTACTCGCAGAGTTCAGAAGCCTCCTCGCTGCTCATGCAGCAGCTCCAAGCCGACGGTGTGCCCAGCGACGATGTGCACTTCGTGCTGGTCGGCGATCCCGTTAATCCTGACGGCGGCTTCATGAACACCTTCGATTTTCCAGCCGGTAACACCTCGGCCTTCGCGGCGCTGGACGTCCCTTTCGAACCCGCGACACCATCTGACCTCTATCCGACCGACATCTACACCCTTGAATACGATGGTTTCGCCGACTTCCCGCACTACACGACCAACCTGCTGTCGGACCTCAACGCCATGCTGGGATTCTTTTTAGAGCACACCACGTATCTGGATCTCACCCCCGACCAGATCAACAACGCGATTCTGTTGCCGGGATCTGAGGCGCTCACCGGGGAAGGGCTGACCGACTACTACATGATTCCCAACGACAACCTGCCGATATTGGAGCCGCTGCTGCTGATCCCGGGAATCGGACAGCCGCTCCATGACCTGCTGGAACCCGATACCCAGATCCTGGTGAACCTGGGCTACGGCAGCATCACCGAGGGCTGGAATCAGGGGCCGGCGAATGAGCCCACCACGTTCGGCCTATACCCCGACATCAACCAGACGCAACTCGACGACGCACTGAGCAACGGCTGGCAGCAAGGAGTCACCGACGCCCTCCACGATCTGCAAAGCCCGGTCAGTTACCAAGACCAGGTCGCGCCGTTGCAGCCATTCGCAGAGTCGTTGTACACGATCGGCGTTGCCCCCGAGAACCCATCGTTTACCGATGTCGTGGATGGGTTCCTCAAGTACGCCGGCTTCCCGGTGTCCGACGTGACGCTCAGCTCGTCACCAACAGACATCATGAACGACATCAGCAACACGCTCTCCTACGACTATTCCTCGTTGAGTCCCCTGGAAGACGCAATCAAGGCGGCCCTCACCGGTCTCCCCACCTACGACGCGAACATTGCCACGGATCAGCTCGACGCCGGCAACCTCCTTAACGCGATCCTTGATCCGTCGTCCGCCAACACGGCGTTGGTTCCATACGACCTCATAGTCGGTGCCGAAGTCCCGCTGTTTGCGGCCTTAGGCACCGTGGTCAACCTTGCGGACCTGTTCTCTTAACCGCACCCGTGGGCGAGGCGGCGACGAGATGACTGTCACTGAATTGGCCTGTACGTCGCGCGGCACGGAGCTGCCACCGGACTCACGGTTCTGCAACAAGTGCGGCGCGCCGATCATGGCAGCCGCTACATCGGCGGAGTACAAGCAGGTGACGGTACTGTTCACCGATGTTGTTCATTCGATGGACATCGCCTTTGCCGTCGGGGCAGAGCGGCTGCGAGAGATCATGGCCGACCTCGCCGACCGCTGCGCTGCGGTCGTAGCGCGGTACGGCGGCACAGTCGACAAGTTCACCGGCGACGGGATCATGGCGGTGTTCGGCGCGCCAATGGCTTTGGAAGACCACGCCATTCGCGCCTGTCTGGCAGCTTTGGGCATTCAAGGTGAGACCGCCCGACTCGCCGCTCAGGTCAAAAACCGCGACAGCATCGACCTGCGGTTGCGTGTGGGGTTGAACTCGGGCCAGGTGATCGCGGGCGAAATCGGCTCGGGGCCTTTCGGTTACACCGCCGTCGGTGAGCAAGTCGGTATGGCGCAACGGATGGAATCGGTGGCACCGCCGGGTGGGGTGATGCTCAGTGAGTCCACGGCGCGACTTGTTGAGGGTGCGGCGACTCTCAGTGAATTTGAGCTGGTTCAGATCAAAGGCGCAGAGCAACCGGTGCCCGCCCGTCAGCTGCTTGCCGTAGGCGACGGGCATCGCGCTGCTCGGCGTGCTGAGTGTGTTTGCCAGCGGCCTCGCGCCGACGCTGGACCCGGTCATCTGGGATCTTTCGCCGCTTTTGAACCTCCCCGAGGAACTCTTGTTCGCCCCCCTTTTTCTTTTGCTCATCCCCATCCTCGCCGGCGCTTAGTGATTGACCATCGAATCGATGATCGCCCGCCAGCCAGCCGATCGCCGTGTTCACGTTGCTGTCCCGGTTGCCTTCCGGGGCCGTTTTGGGCGGTGTGAACCGCTACGACCGAACCGAGACCACTTATTCGCAAAGCGCCGCCCTGATCCACGCATTGTTGCCGTCGTCGGCCGGGCGTTGAACGGCGCTGCGCCTTGAGCTTTGACCCGAGCTCCAGACTCGGATCAGACACACCGCCGTGTCGCTTAGTAGTAGTACCGACGGCAGTCTCTTCGGACAGTTGTGGCGGAGCCGCCGTGGATGGCGCGTCCTTGCCGGCCTCCCCAGCATCGTGGCCGGGTGCGCTAGGAGACTCCTGAATAATCCGCGTGGCGGTCGGCGGGTTGGTCGCGGGTTGTTGGGATGATTGTGGGGTGCAGGGTCGCTCTGATGATCAGCGGGAAATTTTCGATGCGGAGTCGGTGACGGGGCATCTCCTCAAGCCGGGCAGTGTGTTTGGGTTCCTGGCCAAGAATCGGCGGGAGTTGTTCCCCGATGAGATGTTCGCGGACTTGTTCCCGACGGGCCGGGGCCGCCCGAGCGTGCCCGCTGATGTGATGGCCGCGGTGATCACGTTGCAGTCCTTGCACGGTCTGTCTGACAGCGAGACCGTGGATGCGGTGACCTTCGATCTGCGGTGGAAGACCGCGTGCGGGATGGCGGTCACCGACTCTGCGTTTCATGCCACGACGTTGACGTATTGGCGCCGGAGATTGGCCGCCTCGGCGTCCCCGAACCGGATCTTCGAGGCGGTCAAGACCGTCGTCGCCGCGACCGGTGCGTTGAGGGGCAAGACCCGGCGGGCGGTGGATTCCACCGTCCTCGACGACGCGGTCGCCACCCAGGACACCGTCACCCAGTTGATCGGCGCGATCCGCCGGGTGCGCCGCGAGGTCCCGGGTGCCGCCGAGGTGATCGCCGAGCAGTGCACTGCTCATGACTACGACGACCCGGGCAAACCGAAGATCGCCTGGAACGACGAGCCCGCCCGCGAGCAGCTCATCGATGCCCTGGTCAGCGACGTGCACCGAGTGTTGGGCCATCTCCCCGAGGCCGAACTCGGCCCCAAGGCTGCTGACGCGGTGGCGTTGTTGGCGTTGATCGCCGGCCAGGACGTCGAACCCGTGGAGGGCTCCGATGGCACCGACGGACGCTGGCGTATCGCGCAGAACGTGGCCCCGGATCGGGTGATCTCCACCGTCGACCCCGACGCGCGCCACGCCCACAAGACGGTGGCGCGTCGCCAGGACGGGTACAAGGCGCACATCGCGATCGAACCCGACACCGGGATCATCACCGACTGCGCATTGAGCAAGGCCAGCGGCACCGACAATCACGAAGCCGTCATCGCCGTGGCGTTGCTCGAAGGTGAGGACCAGCCGCTGCGGGTGCTCGGCGACTCCGCCTACGGCACCGGCGAGGCCCGCGCCGCACTCGCCGCGGCCGGCCATGTCGCGGTGATCAAACCGATCCCGCTGCGCTACGCGGTGCCTGGTGGTTTCACCATCGACGACTTCACCATCGACTTCGACGCGAACACGGTCACGTGCCCGGCACGACACACCGCCACCATCCGACCGAGCCGAAGCGTCTCCTTCGAACGCCACTGCCGCACATGCCCTTTGGCATCCCAATGCACGACCGCCGTGCGGGGACGCAAAATCACCATCGGCGCTCACGAACAGCTCCAACGCGCCGCGCGGGCCACTGCGCAGGACCCGGACTGGCAGGACGAGTACCGCCAACACCGGCCCATGGTGGAACGCTCCATCGCCTGGCTGACCCGCGGGAACCGCAAAGTCCGCTATCGCGGTGTCGTCAAGAACGATCACTGGCTCCATCAACGCGCCGCGGCGCTCAACCTGCGCCGATTGATCACCCTGGGCCTCGCCCACACCGGCACGAACTGGGCCATCGCCTGACCCAGAGGCTTGCCTTCCCGCCGAGGCGACTGCAAACTCGAATCGGCGGGGCGACCTCTTTTGCCGACCGAAAGGTCTGGCTCGCATCAACGCCATATGGCGTTCGAGGCGCCCCGCCCCCAAGACCCACTAATTCAGGAGTCTCCTAGTCGCTGAACACCAGAACCGCATGCAGACGCAGGAGCCGTACCCGCGTAACTCGGATGCGGATACGGCTCCTGTCATGCCGGGGCCGGGGTTAGAGCGCTCGGACGTTGCTAGCTTGCGGTCCTTTGGCGCCCTGGGTGACCTCGAACTCCACGTGCTGGTCCTCTTCGAGGCTGCGGAAGCCGCTGCCGTCGATCTCCGAGTAGTGCACAAAGACGTCCGGGCCTTCCGTGCGCGCGATGAAGCCGAAGCCCTTCTCGGCGTTGAACCACTTCACAGTTCCCTGTGTCATTTTGATATCTCCTTGTCAGGATTCCGGTCCGCTCGGTGCGGTCCGGTCGCCGATTGATCAGACGGCTTGTTCTGCAAGGAGAAAAAGACGCCCCCACCAACGTTCTGCGCGAGCGTGCATGGACGGACAGCACACCGATCACACGTAACGAGGTGTGCATAAAACCGGGGACGCTTCATTCAACGTCCGAAAATGCCGGGCGCGTCGCGTCGGGTGGTCAACGACCGGTGCCAACCGCGCGGATCCCTCCTTGGCGCGTTCGCCCTGATCGCGTCCGGTGTCCCCGGCGGTACGTCGCGTCCCCATGGGTGGGCCTCCAATCATGTTGTGGTGCAACCGAATTGATCGCTCCAAATACGTTGAAATTCAACCGTTTTCGCGCATTTTCGTCGCGAAAAAACGCGGTATATAAAACAGGCGCGACCGTCCCGGGCTCCGAGGTGCAGACTAAAAACGCGGGCCCACCGGGTCGTGGTCTGCGCGCTAATCGCCAACGGGTCTCAGTGACTTACTCGTACGGCGGAAGCTCGCCTTGATGGCTTGGGCAGTAGACGTCCACTGATGCGGTGATGAATCTGACTGCGGTTCTTTTAACGCGGTCGGGATATAGGTGTAAACGCGGATTGTCCGCATACCCACGGTTCATCTCGTCGTTTACCAAGGTGTCGACCGGGGTGCCGCCATTGAGTTCGCCACAAATTTGATGGGCTCGGGCGACGACACCAGCCACCTCACCGTCATCGACGGGCGGAATCTGTTCTTGTTCTAGCAGCGCCACAAACTGATCCTGCTGGCTTGGGTCGGCGCCTGCCGCGCCAGCGCAAATAATTGCGGCGGTCAGCACCACCGAGGCGCTAACCAAAGCGTCTGCAAGGCTGGTGATGCCGGTGCGCACGGCAGTCACCACCTCTGACGAGTGCGTTGCCTGGCCATGATGTCTGCGGCGTCGCCGAGCAATTCGTAGTCACCAAAGCTGACGGCGGCACCAGGTAGCCAGCTCGCGGCGCGGTGCGCTGCACCGGCAGCGGCGATGAGGATATCGACGTCGTGGACGGCCATCCGCGCGGCGTATTGGAGTGCTCGGGTCTCGACGGACGGCGTCCCGCGGTCGTCGCGCTTCTCCTGGTGTGCGCGGTCGGCGGCGATGTGTGCCCGGGCGTCTGGTCGTGGCCGCGGGCCGTGGATGGCGATGTGTTGCATGGTGATTAACCTTTCTGTGTGAATCTATGACCGAATCCGGCCACGCCGCGTCTTTCGGCATTGACATAATCATCATGGCGTCGGCCGGCGGCGTCGAGCTCGCGGCCGGCGCCGCCGCTGTCGAGCGCCATGACGGCGTATGCGCCCGTCGCGGATCTCCTCGGCCATTCCTCCATCGCGATCACCGGCGACATCTACGGCCACACCTGCGAAGACACGGCCCGCGCGGCGATCGACGGTTTAGCGGCCCGCCTCGGCCTCGCGCACACCGGCGGACGGTGATGGATGTGTGCGTGTTGGCGTACGGGTTGGCGTACGGCCCCCCAGAACAACAAACGGGGTGGTCCCGGATTCCCGCCGAAACCACCCCTGAGCTGCTATTTCTTAGGTCGGGCTGACAGGATTTGAACCTGCGACCACTTGACCCCCAGTAAGTAGCGGCAGCACGTTTTTCCAGGTCACGCGGAGCTGGGGTCCTTCGGTGGCCGCGTATGACGTTCATAGACGCGCAGGTCGTTCACTATCGCGCACAGCGTGTGGTCCCATAGTGGTCCCCAAAAAAACCCGATAAGCCTGGAGCACCTGGCACTCCGATCCGATGCCGATCTTGTTGTTTCGGTTTGCACATCGCACCCGGTGCAGAGCGCCCTGCCTGTGACGTCAAGCGCTATCGTGTTTCTCTAGTAAGCCGCGCTATGGCAATAGTTTGGATGCGAGAACCCTGTGGCCAAGCCGCACAGCCGCCCGTCGGATCTCGTCGTGGTCTTGCCCATCAAAAAGTGGACGTGCACGTCGTGCGGGGGCACCGGCGACCTGCTGAAAATGGAAGACGGTGGCCCGCTGTGCGTTGACTGCGCGGACCTGGGTCACCTCGTCTTCCTACCGTCGGGGGATGCGGCGCTGACTAGGCGGGCAAAAAGAATCAGCGGGCTTTCGGCGGTGGTTGTGCGGTGGAGCCGCACGCGCGAGCGGTATGAGCGCCAAGGGATCCTGGCCGAGGCGGGGGCGATCGAGCGTGCCGAACAGGAGTGCCTATCCGATGCTGAGGCCCGGGCCCGCCGCCGGGAGCGGGACAAGGCACGGCGCGCCTCAGACGATGTGCGGTTCCAGACCGAGTTCGCCGCCGCAATCCGCAACCTGTTCCCGGGCTGTCCCCCCAGCAGGGCTGACGGGATGGCGCGTCACGCGGCAACGCGCGGCAGTGGCCGGATCGGACGAAGCGCGGCCGCGCGGGCCCTTCACCCCGACGCCGTTCACCTCGCCGTCGCGGCATCGGTCCGGCACGTCGACACCGGCTACGACGAGCTGCTGATGTCGGGTGTCGACCGGGCAACAGCCCGACGCCAGGTACGCCAGCGTGTTGAGCACGTGTTGCGCGCTTGGCGCGAAGGGATCACAACGCCCGAGTCGGCAGACTAGCAATATGCAGTGCCACTCATTTCACCTGAATCGGCGAGGTTGCTAGAAAACCAACCGCAACTCGCCAGCCCACCCGCGCGCGGATCTGGCCAACCAGTCATACGGGCTAGTGCTGCCCTGCTGAAAAAGCCGTCTGATCAACTGATCGCCGACGAAGCCAAGGCGGTCGCCTCAGCCAGCGAGAACCACACCAATGTCGGTGCGTGCGAAGTCGTCCCCTTTAAAGAGGAGAGGCTGGCCGCTGACCTTGGCGAGGGCATAGGAGAAGCAGTCGCCATAGTTCAGGCCGGCGCGATGCCGTCCTTTGCCATACATCCGGTAGGCGACTCGTGCGGCATCTGCTTGGTCGGAATCGACGCCGACAAGATCAACTGCGGAGCGATGCAGCCACAGATCTAATTCACGTCCTCCCGGTTCACCGAAGCGCGTTTCGATGACGATGGCCGTCTCCAGATACGATGCCGTCGACATCAGCCGAACAGGGTCTGCTTCCACAGCTGTCTCGAACCGTTCGGCCTCAGGCTCATCGTTGAGCATCGCGACCAGCGCAGATGTGTCGATCACCATTACGCAGGCAACCCGCGCTCGTCGTAGCCGAGAATCTCGTCCGCGGTTCGGGAGTCGAGCACCGGCAAGGCTGTGCAGCGGCGGCGGATCGCGGCCAGCTCCTCGCGCAGCGGAATGGACCTAGTGCGCCCGGTCTCGCGGGCGAGTCGTTCCCGCAACGCGACCACGACTGCTTCTGTCAAAGTCTCGCCAGTCCGAGCTGCGAGTTCCCTGGCAAGCCGGTCGGCCTCGGGGTCTTTGATGCTCAACGCCATAGTCAAGATTATATACAAATTTCAATATTCTAGACACGCAGCCATGGCGCTTCGCGAAAGAATCAGCACCGAGGCCATCTAGCCTCGACCATCGGTACCTTTCGCTTGACTAGACGTCTGCGTACTGCCATTGTGAGTACATGTCGTCGATGAAAGATGATCGCCTGCAGCTGCGCGTCGACGCAACCTCCAAGCGGCGGCTGGAGGAGGCTGCAGCCGAGGCGCACCTGAGCGTATCGGCGTTCGTGCTGCAGGCCGCCAGCCAGGCCGCCGACAATTTGCTCGCCGAGCGGCAGAGCATTCACCTATCCCCCGACTCGGCGGCCGTGTTCACCGAAGCACTTAACCAGCCGGCACGGGTTAACGAGCGGCTGGCGGCCACGTTGAAGCGGCCAGCGAAGTTCACCTGGCTCGACTGAAGTGCAGTTCTACCGGCCGACGTTGCTCGACCCGGATAGACACCGGCGAAACGAATTCACTTCGGGCGATTCGGCCCTCGACGAGTGGCTACGCCGCTACGCCGGCCAGAACCGACGCGGCAACACCGCAGCGGTCTGGGTGATCGCCGACGCTAACTACAGGGTCGTCTGCTACGCGACTTTGTCGATGACGTCGGTGGATCGCTCAGCAAGTCCCACGCAATTGGCGAAGGGCGCCCCATCGCAGGTTCCCGCGCTCCTGGTAGGCCGGCTGGCCACCGACACACGAGTGTCCGGGTTTGGGCTGGGCACCCAAATGGTCAAACACATCCTGGCGACAGCAGCCGAGCTGAACATCAAAGCAGCATGCCGAGCTGTCGTGGTCACCGCACTCAACCCGGCCGCCTTCAGCTGGTGGCAGCGGTTCGGGTTCGACCCGTTCGATGCCGAGGATTCGACAAACCTGGACCTCTACCTGCTAACCAAGGACATCGCCGCCACGCTACCTTCCCTCTGAGCTGGAGGTGCTTGGGCGATAACGGTGTCCGCACGCGTGGAACTCGGGCGACGTCTAGTGCAAAACTCACCCAGTAGGTCGCTTCCGGCGGAGCGGCGTCTACATCTCGGCCATCAGGCCCGTCGAGCAACTGAGGTTTGTCCACGAATCCGCAGTCGCGGATTTTTACACCGCCCGCCGGCCCGACCTGCAAGCGTGCGGAGCAAGACGTTCAGCCGATTCCCGAGTCTTTGCGCCTACTGCCGCGCGGTGTCAGCCGTACCTCCGTGATGGCGTGGTGCGCAGTTCCGGTGACTTCGATGGTCCACTGCTCGAGTTCAACGCGGCCGCCTGGCACGGTGGGGACGCGGCCAAGTGCGACCAGGACCAGGCCTGCGATCGTGGTGCAATCGCCGGCGGCGGCGTTGGTGATGTCGACATTGATGTCGGGCAGGCAGTGGATCGGAAATGTGCCGGGCAGGACCAGGCTGCCGTCGGGCATCTTCCGCACCGCCGTGACATCCCGGTCCGATTCGTCGTAGATCTCGCCGACAATCTCCTCTAGCAGATCTTCCATCGTGACGATGCCCGCAACCCCGCCGTGCTCGTCGATAACGAGGGCGAACTGTTGGCGTTCAGCCTTGAATCGCCGTAGTGCTTCCGAAACTCGGAGGCTGTCTGGTAACTGCAGGGCCGGTCGTGCCGCCTCAGCGACGGTCATGTGCTCACCGAGCAGGTCACGCAAATGCACCACACCGACCACGTCGTCCAAGTCGTGAGAGTGGACCACCGGTGCGCGGGAGTGTCCCGATTCGGCGAGCGTGGCCCGGGCCTGCTCGGCTGTCGTATCCCCCAGCAGCGTGACCACCGCCCGGCGCGGAACCAAGACTTCGCGCAGAGCGCGCTCGTGAATCTCCAGTGCTCCGGTGAGCATCGTCCGCTGCTCAGCGGTCAGTCCGGGGTGACCGGTCACAAGTTCACGTAACTCGTCGAGAGAGAGCGGTTCTCTGCCGACGCTGGGATCGCCCCCTAACAGCCGAACGACGACGTCGGTAGCCTCGCCAAGCAGCCAAAACGCTGGTCGCGAGAACGTGGCCAGTATCTCCAGCGGCGTGGCCACCAGCACGGACCAGCGCAGGGCGTACTGCATTGCCAGCCGCTTGGGAGCAAGCTCGCCAATGACGATGTTGACACCGGCCAGTATGAATGTGACGAGCGCGATCGCGACGGCGTTGGCCGCGCCGCCAAGAAAACTCAGCGATGACACGAGTGGCTGGGCGAGTGTTACCGCGGCGGTGGCCGACGCGAGATAACCGGCGAGTGTGATGCCGAGTTGGATGGTCCCAAGGAATCGGTTGGGGTCGCGGGCCATCCGGACCAGGGTGCGGTCGCCGCTTGTGCCGCGGCGTTCCAGCGCCCGTAGTTGTCCTTCACGCAGCGAGATCAGTGCGACTTCGCTGCCGGCAAACACCCCATTGACCAAGATCAGCACGGCAATGAGTGCGACGTCCAACCAATAGCTGCCCATGGTGAACTTGTACACGCACTGGCCATCGCGAAGGGCTTCACCGACGTAATGGACGGCGACCTGACCGTCGAAGACACTCCCGACGGCGGAACGACGTTCGTGTTCTCGGTGCCTCTTTTCGCGCCGGGACCGCACTCCGGCGACGCGGCCGTCCTTTCCCGCCACCATGAACAAGGAGCGCTCCGATGAGCACCATCCTCGTTGTGGACGACGAGATTCCGTTCCTGAAGATGATGGACGTCAACCTGCGCAGACGCGGCGATCACGTGCAGGCCGTAACGACGTGCGACGAAGCCCTCATTCGCGCCGCATGCCGTCAGCGATGCGATGCCAAATCCTCCGCCACCGGCGAACACACCCACCGCGCTCACTGCCACCGTCCCGGTGTGTTGCCTGACCCGCGGTGACCGCCCCATCATCAACGCATACATCGCCGGGAAGAGTCCGGGGGTACGAGCGGCAATCGGCGCGGCGCGGGCGAGCCACCATCCGCTGCCACTCGCTGATGGGTCGATCTTCACCCGGCGAAGCTCGGTCGTGAGGTCCACGACATCACGGCTGTCGTGGACTCGCGGATCACGTGCGCCAGCGGGAACAGGCCTTGCGCAGTGGCGATCTCGACGATCGTGCTGACATCGACGTGACGGTGCGAAACGACCCGTCACTCGACCGCGGCGCAACTCGCCGACGAAGGTGCCGCCACATCGGCTCCGGCAGCCAGCCGGTCGACGTGATCTATGCGCCGATGGACGAGGACATGCTGCTGTCGTCGACCGGCCACACTGGCGCGCCGCTGCGGCCCGGGCTGCTCGAGGCGCTCAACGCCGGCAACCTGACCATCGTCAACGCGCTGGGCAACGGCGTCGCCGACGACAAGGCGGTCTACGCGTTCGTCCCGGCGATGGTCGAGTACTACCTCGGGGAGAAGCCGTCACTGCCACAGGTGCCGACGTGGATCTGCGCCGAACGCGCGCAGCGCGACTACCTGCTGGACCACCTGGACGAGCTGGTGGTCAAGCCGATCGACGGGCTGGGCGGCAGCGGTGTGCTGATCGGGCCGGAGGCCACCGACGCCGCGCTCGAGGCGCCCCGTCGCGAGCTGCTGATCCGACCGGAGCGGTTCATCGCCCAGGAACTGGTGGCACTCTCGACGCATCCGGCATTCGACGGCGACGGGATGTACCCGCACCATGTCGACCTGCGCGCGTTCGTCCATCTGCGACAGGCGCCCGGCGGCTCGGTGACAGCGCACGTGATGCCAGCCGCGCTGACCCGGGTGGCCAGCCGAGGATCACGGATCGTGAACTCGTTGTCCGGCGCCGGCAGCAAGGACACCTGGATTCTGACCGACCGCCAGGCAGCCAGGACTTGAGGAGCAGACAGAGGTGCGTGGTACCGTCCGGCGAGGTCCTCGTGGCCACGACGAACAGGTCGCCGTTGCGGCCGTTGGACATGCACTGGTAACTGGGCGTTTGACAACGTTGACTGTTGTTGATGCGGTGAGTTTATGCAGGTCAAGAGCGTTGGTGGCGTTTACAGCTATCGGCTGTTCGTGAAACTCTTGCGGACTCTCTGCCAACTGGGTCGTGGCCCCACCGTGCGAGGAGCGGCGCGCCCGACCTGAAGGTTCACGTCGCTGAGCGACCAATCCAGAACTGTTGTGAACAAGTCCTCTACGATGTTCTCGGCGATCTTTTCGACCGGCGCCGTTCTGCAAAATTCTCACGAAGATGGCACACCGCTTCTTCTCATCTTTGTGGCGCATCGGAGAACCATACGGTTGTGCATGAATCGTGAACACGTCGCCGACCGTAGCTAACGGGCGTACCAGCAGATCTTTTCGGCTTCGAGGGGAACCGACGCGTCGGGGTGATACGGCACGACGCGAGGGGTGTACGCGTTGGGTGGTCGAGGCCCTTCGGCGCGGACGTGGTAGCTGAACGTGCCGCGAATGACTTCGTCGCCGCGTTCCATCGGTATCCGCTCGATCGCGCCGCTTTCCCAGGCGGCGGCATACAACTGCACTTGCACCGCGTCCGGTCCGATCGCGCCGAGGGACACGAGAACTCGGAACTCGTGCCCGGCTCCGGCCGGCTCGACGTGGAGCGCGCCGAACGACACGTCGCTCCAATAGTTCGCGATCATCTCGCGCCAGCGTTGGACGTCGATCCCGACCCGGCACTGGTCGACGATGCGCGTGCGGTAGGCGGCCGCCGCAGGGGCGTAAAGCTCCTCGACGTACTGCCGGACCATGCGCTCCGACGAGAACTGGGGCGTCAGCGTCGCCATGCTCTCGCGCACGCTCCGCATCCAGTCGTCCGGGATTCCGTTCTCGTCGCGCGCGTAGAACATCGGGACGATCTCGTTTTCCAGCAGCGCGTAGAGGCCGTTCGCCTCCTCGGCATCCCACTGCGGGTCGTCGTGGTGTTCGCGTCCGTCGCCGATCGCCCAACCCACCTGCGGGGTGTATGCCTCGGCCCACCAGCCATCGAGCTCCGACAAATTGAGGCCGCCGTTGACGAGCACTTTCATCCCGCTCGTCCCGCTGGCTTCCCATGGCCGACGCGGTGTGTTGATCCAGACGTCGACGCCATCAACGAGCTGCTCGGCGAGGAGCAGGTCGTAGTCGGCAACGAACGCGACGTGCGAGCGAACGTCCGGGCGCTGCGAGAACTCATACCAGCGCTGGATCATCGCCTTCCCGAATGTGTCGGCCGGATGCGCCTTCCCCGCAACGGCAATCTGAACGGGCCGTTCCGGATTGGTGAGAATGCGCGCGAAGCGATCAGGATCGTGCAGCAGGAGTCCGGTGCGTTTGTACTCGGTGAAGCGCCGGGCGAAGCCAAGCGTCAGGGCGTTGGGATCGAAAATGCGCTGCGCTTCGTCGATGCGATCCGCGCCGGAGCCGGCGATCGTTAATTGACGTGCCAGCCGTTGGCGTGCCCAGAGCACGAAGCGCTCGCGGTTGCGGTTGCGCATCCGCCACAACTCGGCCGTCGGGCGCTTCTCCATCCGCTCCACGATTGGCGTCGGGACGCCCAGCCACTGGTCGCGCAGTTCGGCGTCCGTCCATAGCTCGTCGGCGGCCGGTGAGTCCCACGATGGAACGTGCACGCCGTTGGTGACGTGCCCGACCGGAACTTCTTCGATCGGGCAGCGCGGAAAGAGGTCCGCGAAGAGTTCGCGGCTCACTTCGCCGTGCAGCCGGCTCACGCCGTTGATGCGCGACGCCCCGCGAATCGCGAGGTACGCCATGTTGAATGGTTCGGAGTCGTCGTCCGCCCCCACGCGGCCCAGGCTGAGGATCTTGCCGATGCTCACCCGCATCTCGGCTGCGAACGGCGAGAGGTAACCGACGACGTAGCTGGAATCGAACCGGTCGAAGGCTGCGGCGACGGGCGTGTGGGTGGTGAACACGGTGCCCGCCCGCGCGACGGTCAACGCGACATCGAACGGTACGTTGTGGTCCCGCACGATCCAGCGGGCGCGTTCCAACACGGCGAATGCCGCGTGCCCTTCGTTGAGGTGGCAGACGTGCGGATTGAGTCCCAGCTCGCGCAGCAGCCGCCAGCCGCCGAATCCAAGCGCCATCTCCTGCTCCCACCGCACTTCGGGATCGGCCTCGTAGAGTTGCGCCGTGATACCGCGGTCCGACGGGTCGTTGGCCGGGTCGTTGCTGTCGAGCAAGTACAACCACAGTCGTCCGACGTTGACGGCCCACGCACGCAAGTACACGGTCCGGCCCGGAAATTCGAGCGGAATGCGAATCCAGGAGCCGTCATTGCCACGCAACCGCTGCACCGGAATCTCACTGGGATCGCTGAACGGATAGAGCTCGCGCTGATTACCCTGCGAGTCCAGGGCCTGACGAAAGTACCCCTGCTGATAGAGCAAGCCGACTCCGACCACCGGCGCGCCGAGATCGGTTGACGACTTCATGTGATCGCCCGCGAGGACGCCGAGCCCGCCCGCGTAGATCGGCAACGCTTCGGAGAGACCAAACTCCATGCTGAAGTACGCGGTCAGATTCAGAGTTTTCGCCGCCGGCGACTGAGGAAACCAGAACGGGTCGCTGTTGCGCTTCCGGCGATCTTCGATCAGTGTGCGCACCTCGGCACTGAACGCGTCGTCGTTGCCGAGCTCCTCGAGCTCGGGCTGGCCGATCGACTTGAGCACCGCCCAAGGATTGCGCGACGCAGCCCAGAGCTCTGGATTGACGCGATGCCAGACGCGATCGGCACGGTGCGACGAGATGAGCCGCATGTCGAGTGCGAGGTCGTCCATACCATCCAGCGAGTCCGGGAGATTGATTTCCGTGCGGTGATCTGCCATGAATGCGCCTAACCTATTGGTTGGGAAAGCGCCTGCAAACGTACCTTGGACGTATTAATCCAAGACAAAGCCTGAGTGACCGTACGGCTGCACGATGCGCGGCATTCGTGTTGATGCAGTCGGCCGCAACGGTCACCACGGAATGATTATCTCTGCGTGTCTCACGCAGTTGGCGGATCCGCCAACCTTCCGCCACCACTCGTGAGATTTCGCCACGAGGCGCGACAGACTGCAACGACTGTGTTGCTACTTCGCCATGTTGCGAAGCGCGACAGATGCAGTTGACCGGCAACCGTGATGATCATCTGCGTTGGGCTGTTGTGATGCTTAACAAGAATGTTGTGATGCTTAACAAGAATTGATGTCGGCCCTGCCGCCGTGGGGATCGCATTATCTGCAGTAGCGCAATCCGACCTGCGACCACTTGACCGTCGGACGAGTGCTCCAGGGAGTGAGACACCGGACGACGTGGTCCCCAACAGCCAAAACCCAAACCATGGTTGAGGTGCTAAATCAATCGATCATCGCAGCTCAAGAGCTGTTTTCCTCGGTCGGGCTGACAGGATTTGAACCTGCGACCACTTGACCCCCAGTAAATAGCGGCCCCACGTTTCCGCAGGTCAGTGCCGATGGTCGGCCGAGGCTAGGCTGCGCACAACGTTCACAGACACGCAGGTCGTTCACCATCGCGCATAACGTGTGGTCCCAATCTGGTCCCCCAGACGCCCGCGCGTGCCGCTTGGCCGATCCTCAGGGTGGTGATCTACAAGCGAGGTGTTCGAGCGCAACCCGAATCACCGCTGTTGCTTGGAGCCGGTTGCTTGCCGTATTCCCCTTTCGATGGCGATCGGTGAACACGAATTGGGTCGAATGCCGAGAATCTGCACACTGGCCTCCACATAGCTCGCCACGATCTCGATCAGGATCCGTGGGCCCGCAAACTCCGACGGACAGACGTCTCCTGTTTGCTCGCGCCACCGATGCAGCCGAACCGCCAGGTTATTGGCAATCTCTTTCACGCCGTCCCGGTCCTCGCCGACAAGCAGATTGTGCAGCTCGCTGGGGTCCTCCAGCAGGTCGTAGAGTTCGCGGGCCGGCCGTGGACCCGCCACAAATGGCGCCACCGCTTTCCCGGAGGGGCTGTCCTGGATATCCAGCGGTAGATCGACAAGGGGTCGTCGCGCGTAGTTCTCGATGTAGCTGTATTCCTTGGTGCGAATGACGCGCATCGGATCAAATGAGTCGTGAAAGGTCTTCTCGGCGAACACCTGTTCACGAACCGCTGCGGTGTCACTGGCCGGTCCGAGCAGATTATCGGCGTGGGAGATGCCTTCCACGTCTGCAGGTATCTCGATGCCGAACAAATCGAGCAGCGTCGGGAGTAGGTCCACGCCGCTGAACAGCTCGTCATAGACGCGCGGCGAAATACCCAGCCGCATAGGCGGCCGGATTATCAGCGAGATGCCGGTGCCGGCGTCGTACAACATTGATTTTGCGCGGGGGAATGGCGCACCGTGGTCGCTGAAGAACACGATCCAGGTGTTGGCGTCCAAACCCGTCTGGGCAAGCGTGTCCAACAGTCGGCCGACCGCTGCGTCGGCTAGCGCGATCGCACCATAGAAGCTGGCGAGGTCGCCGCGGACCTCCCCGATGTCTGGGAGGTAGTCCGGCACCTCAACATCGTCGAGCAGCGCCGGCGCGTACCGCTCCTGCGGCCACGGTCGGTGGGTTTCAAAAAATCCGGCCATTAGCAGGAACGGATTGCCCTCTTCAAGCGGGGCGCTCTCAGTGAGCCATTCCTGCGCTTTGGCGACCACATATTCGCAGTGGGAATTCGACACGTCGAACTCGTCGAAGCCGAGCTGTGACGGGTAGGACGTCTCATGCTGCATCCCGAACAGCGCCGAGTACCAACCGGCATCCGAAAGGATCTGCGGCAGTGTGTGAACGCCCTCGCGGTACTCAAAGCCGTGGTTGGCCAGTCCGATCAGGCCGTTGCTGTGCGGGTAACGACCGGTGAACAGGGCTCCGCGTGAGGGTGAGCACTGCGGGGCGGCCGCATGCGCACGGGTGAAAAGGATGCCCTCGGCGGCCAATCCATCCAGGCGCGGGCTCGATACCCCGTCATGGCCATAGACGCCGAGCCAGCGACCCGTATCGTGCCAATGCACGATGAGCAGATTGTCGCCTCGCCGATCCGTCACGCATATCAGCTTGCCGCAGCCACGACACCTTGCCCACCAAATGGACCGAAACCAAGCAACATTCGAACTTCCCCAGGGCCTTCGGAGCTGTGCCTTGATCTCAATAGCGCAGATTGAACCGCGGCCCACTTAACGAGCGGTCAAGCGCAGTGCACGGGCTCGCATCGGCCGACTTGGTCCCAAACCGCCCCTAAGATATGGTCCCCAGACGCGGCAACGGTCGCATGATTAGACCTATGCAAGACCAATTGCAGCAGGTCAGAGTCGGTTTTGACTCCGTCGGGCTGACAGGATTTGAACCTGCGACCACTTGACCCCCAGTAAATAGCGGTAGCGCATCTCCGCAAGTCGCGGGCGATATGCGGATCTGTGGTGTCCGCGCATGACGTGCACCGACGCGCAGATCGTTCACCACCGCGCATAACGTGTGGTCCCAAACTGGTCCCAAAATCGGACGGCCCCGACAAACTGTGGCGTTTGAATCGGCGCCAAACCGCCGCCGACACGGGCTACGTGACCGACACCTTCGCCGTTCTGGCCGAATCGAAGACAGGCATGTTATAAACATGTCGGATATGCTCTTAACATGCCAACCATGGTTCAGATACGCAACGTACCTGACGAACTTGTCCACGAACTGAAGGCCCGGGCGGCAGCGCAACGGATGAGCCTCAGTGATTTTCTGCTTGTCCGGCTGCGCGAAATCGCTGAAGAACCGTCCCTCGACGACGTCCTCGATCACCTCGCGGCGTTGCCGCGCCGCGACCTCGGCGCGAACGCGGCTGAACTGGTTGGCGAAGCTCGATCCGAATGATCGTGTTGGACGCCTCGGCGGCCGTCGAGCTCGTTCTCGCGACGCGCCCGGGGGCCGCGGTCGCCCGGCGCTTGCGCGGCGAGACAGTGCATGCCCCTACCCATTTCGATGTGGAGGTGATCGGCGCGATACGCCGAGCGGTCATCCGCCGGCTGATCAGCGATCATGAAGGGCTCGTCACCGTTGCCGACTTCCAAAGCCTGCCCGTTCGGCGTTGGCCTACAAAGGCATTCGTCGAGCGTGCTTACCAACTGCGTAACACTCATACCGTGGCCGATGGCGTGTACATCGCCCTCGCCGAGGGCCTTGCGGCGCCGCTTATCACTTGCGACAGACGACTCGCTGATTCCCATGGCCATCATGCACACATCGAGCTCGTTGCCTGACAATACGGGGCCCGGTGGTTACCGAACTAGACTGGGCCCACTTGACCAGCGGACAAGTGCGCTCCGGTCATTGGTCGAAACCGATCTGGTCCCAAAGACGCCCAACGCGTGGTCCCAAGCACGGCGAAGTGGTCGCATGACTAGACGTATGAACCTTCCCGAGTTTCATGCACCCTCGGGGTTCTGTGAGCCGGCCGGTCGGTCGGTCACGTGTTGGGAATAGTACTGGGCTTCGGCTTCAGCGGGTGGGACTCGTCCGAGGCGGTGCATGAGGCGCTGCTGGTTGTACCAGGAGACGTAGTCGGCGGTGATGTATTCGACATCGCCCAGGGTGTTGAGCGGGCCGCGTCGAAACGGGGAATCCGCGCGGATGCATTCGTTCTTGTAGAGCCCGATCGTGGTCTCGGCCAACGCATTATCGTAGGCATCGCCGACACTGCCGACCGACGGCCGTAGGTCTGAAAGGCTAAGTGTTTCACCAAATCTCACGCTCGTGTACTGCGATCCGGCATCGCTGTGGTGAATCGCACCGTCGATCGGATGGCCTTGGCGCGACCGTAGTGCCGCGGCCTGGCGGATCGCTGATTCCACGAATCGGGTGTGCTTGGAGCCTGATGCCTCCCAGCCGATGATCACCCCGGCGTAGGCGTCGATGACGAACGCCACGTAGACGAACACCCCCGTGGCCAACCTGACATAGGTGAAGTCCGCGACGAGTAATCGATTCGGTGCGGGGACCCCGAACTGGCGATCCACCAGATCCGACGGCCGCGCTGCGGCGGGATCAGCGATCGTGGTCCGGACGGTCTTCTGGCGGCGCACGCCCTGCCAGCCGTGCCGGCGCATCAGCCGTTCCACCGTGGATTTGGCAACCGGGATGCCTTGGCGCTGCAGATGGGCCCACATCTTCACCGACCCGTACAGCGACTCGGGTTTCTTGCGGCCGTCTTCGTCGGGTTCGTAGTAACCGGCCAGCACCTCGGTGATGGTGGCGTCCCACAGGGCCCGCTTCGACGGCGCCCGCCGAACCCAGGCGTAGAACGTGCGCGGGGCGATCGGCACGCCGTGCTCGCTGAGCACGCGACAGATCGGAGCGACCCCAAAACGATCCCTGTGGTTGGCGATGAATTCGCAGACCGAACTGGTCAGCGGCGGTTGCGCGGGTCGCTCTCCCGCACGAAGAAAGACGTTGCCGCCTTAAGGATCTCGATCGTCTGCTCAAGCTCGGCGTTGCGGCGTCTCAACGCCCGGATCTCCGCGGCAGCCTCGCTGGAGACCCCGTCCCGGTCACCGTCATTGACCTGCTGCTGACGGATCCAGCTGCGCAACGTCTCAGCAGTCATCCCCAACCGCTTGGACACCGCCGTGATCGCGGCCCACTCACTCGGATAGTCCTCGCGGTGCTCCAGCACCAGACGGACAGCCCTGGCCCGCGTCTCCAGGTCGTACTTGCTCGCCATGAAATGCACCTTCCCAAGAAAGGAGGTGCGCATCAAACGCGGGACGGTTCAGTATGCTGACTGATTACCCCAGCTCAGAGCCTATATTCTTCAGTCGGGCTGACAGGATTTGAACCTGCGACCACTTGACCCCCAGTGTCATATTTGGCATACATGGGTGTTCTCGGACGTCCCGTCCCCGCAGCTTAAACTGCATTTACGTATCGCGGCGAACAGTCCCGAACACCCGCAAATTGAGCGCCGTTGCTATCCGCGTTGCTATCCGTTGCTCTCCATCCGAGACACAGGGTCTGCACCGAAATGCCAAACATCCAAACGTGATTCGCCTCAGCATGACTGCTTAACCAAAGGACAAAGATGGACAATCACGCACCCAGGAACGCAGACCTCTCAGTCACGAGCCGCCCGTACGAAGGCGCTCAGCTCGGGATCTTGTACTCGCCGGTATCGCCGTAGGCGGCTATAGCCAGCTCGCGGAAGGTGGACTTCAGCTCATCAAACGAGTACCAGTGCTGCCTATAGCAATATGCCGCTATGTCCCGGAGCATCGCGATCGTGAAATACCTGTACCCGCCAGCCGTCCGTAACGGCTGCACGTGGGGCCGTTGAGGCCGTCGAACGGCAACACGCTCTGGGTGTTCGATCCGGCCGCCAGTGTCACCACCCGATTGTTGGCGCTGTCGGTGACGTAGAGGTTGCCGGCGGAATCCACCGCCACACCCCTGGGAAAAGGCCGGTGAACGGCAGCGTGACTTGAGGACCGTATGTGGGTTCGCGGTGTTTGAGTGCCGGTGGGCAGCGTGACCTGAGGGCGGTTCGAGTTCTGTTGCTGCTGGCTGGTAATGACAATGGCGGCGGCGATGACGGCCACCGTCAACAGGGCAGCCGGGATCACGATGGTTCTTTCGGCGCCACCACCGGCGCCGTGGCGGGGTGCGGGTATCGGGTGGCGGTCAGCGGGTCGGGGTTGTGGGACAGGCGGCCAACCGGGTGGGCGCTGATGGGCCGCGCCGAGGTGCAGGTCGGCGCGCTGTTGCCACACCGGCTGCGGCGCGGGCGGCTGCATGGGTCGCACCCGATCGTCGAGGAGAGTGGGTCCGGGTGCCGGCGGGGGCTGCTCGTCTAGCAGGGTGGGTCCGGGTGCCGGCGTCGCCGGGGGCGCATCGCCGAGCAGGGCGGGTTCGCTGGGTGGTGCCAGCGGCGTGGTGATGGCGTCGTGGGCGGCGTCGGCTAAGAATGGGCCACCCAGTCGCGGGTTGGCGGATCGAGGGCCCAGGCCCACGTTCTACCTCAATCCCACGTCAGCGGCCCGGGGTTTCGGCGTTGCGTCGTTCGATCAGCCGCAGGATCATCGGGGTGAAGGTGAGCTGCATCGCCAGGTCCATCTTGCCGCCGGGACACACGATCGTATTCGGGCGCGACATGAACGAATCGTGGAGCATCGCGAGCAGATAGGGAAAGTTGATTCCGTGTGGATCGCGGAATCGGATGATCAGCATGGATTCGTCCGCTGTCGGAATGGTTCTGGCGATGAACGGGTTGGACGTATCCACGACGGGCACGCGCTGGAAATTGACGTCGGTGCGAGAGAATTGCCGGCAGATATAGTTCAGATAGTCGGGCATCCGCCGAAGGATGGTGTCGGTGACCGCCTCTGAGGTGTGTCCGCGGACCTCCTTGTCTCGGTGCAGCTTCTGGATCCATTCCAGGTTGATCACGGGGGTTACCCCGATGCGCAGGTCAGCGTGGCGCGCGACGTTGATGTCGTCGGTGACGATCGCGCCGTGCAGGCCTTCGTAGAACAGCATGTCCGAGTCGGCGGGCAGGGTGTCCCATTGGGTGAATGTGCCCGGCTGCTGTCCGTAGGGCTTGGCTTCGTCGTCGTCGTGAAGGTACTTGCGGAACTTGCCCGTCCCGGTTTCGCCGTAGACGCGGAACAGCTCCTCGAGCTGATCGAATAGGTTCGCTTCGGGCCCGAAGTGGCTGAATGCGTGGTCCCCGCGATCATGTGCTTCGGCCATCGCGGCCGCCATCTCGACGCGGTCGTAGCGGTGGAAGCTGTCGCCTTCGACGAACGCAACCTTCACGCCTTCGCGCCGGAAGATCTGAGCGAATATGCGCATTACGGACGTCGTGCCAGCACCGGAAGAGCCGGTGACCGAGACGATCGGATGCTTACGGGACATGCTCTCCCCTTTCTAGTCGGTGGAGGCGCGGAACAACCCGCGGACAGCGTAAAGAGGGAAGTCCTCAGCGGGCTCATAGTTCTCACCGTGATATTTCTCGATGCGCTCGACCTCCTCGGACGCACCAAACATGAACGAGATGCGCTGGTGCAGACCGTCGGGAACCACGTCGAGCATTCGTTGCCGTCCGGTGCTCGCCGAGCCACCGGCCTGCTCGATGAGGAAGGACATCGGGTTCGCCGCGTAGAGCAACCGCAGCTTCCCCGGCTTCGTCGGGTCTTTCGAGTCCCGGGGATAGAGAAACACTCCTCCCCGGGTGAGGATCCGGTGAGTCTCGGCCACGAGCGAGGCGACCCAACTCATGTTGAAGTCCTTACGACGCGGCCCGGACCGACCCGCCAGACACTCGGCGACGTAGCGCTGCACCGCCGGCTCCCAGAACCGCTGGTTCGAGGCGTTGATCGCGAATTCGCTGGCGGTGGAGGGGATCTGAATGGACGCGCGGGTGAGGACGAACTCACCGAGCGCTCGATCGAGGGTGAATGCGTGCACGCCGGTACCCACGCTCAGCACGAGCATTGTCGACGGGCCGTAGATCGCGTAACCGGCACACACCTGCTTCGAGCCGGGCTGCAGGTAATCTTCCAGACTCGGGTCATTCCCCGGGTTCGGTGCTCGCAGTATGGAAAAGATGCTGCCCACCGACACGTTGACGTCGATATTCGAAGAGCCGTCGAGGGGATCGAAGGCCAACAGATACTTCCCCCGCGGGTACTGCGCGGGCAGCCGATAGGGCTGCTCGAGTTCCTCCGACACCATTCCGGCGAGGTGCCCAGCCCACTCTGTGGCGCGCAGAAAGTAGTCGTTGGCAATACTGTCGAGCTTCTGCTGGACCTCGCCCTGCACGTTCGTGTGGTCCGCGGAGCCGAGCACCCCGCCGAGTGCCCCGAGTGCCACCCGATTCGCGATCGCCTTACACGCCAACGCGACATCAAGTATCAGCCCGTTGAGATCCCCACTCGCGCTCGGGTGACGCCGCCGCTCCTCGATGAGGAACTGTACGAGCGTCGTGTGATCGGCGAACATTGCTTACACCTCGTTTAAGTGATGTTGGGTCGGGCGTTGGCTGCTGCGGCGACTGTTCGACTGGCGGCCAGTGGGCGACACGCTGGTGTCGGCCGTTGTCACAGCTACCCAGGGTCGGCGCGTGAGTGACCCGCGCCCTCCCTCGCCGGGGTGGAAGTGCGGCGGTGGCTCCGACCTCGTGGGGAATCGGTGTGGTTCTCTTGCCACCCGAGTTCGCGATGTGCCATTAGATGGTTGATGAGCAGTTCGGTTGGCGCGGTGGGAGCGGATTGGGTGACGACATGCCAAGGCCGGTCGAGGGGTGTGCCCGCAACGGGCAGCTCGACGAGCAAGCCGGAATCCAGCTCGCGACGGACCGCCTGACGGGACACCAGGGTCACGCCGAGACCGGCCACCGCCGCGGCAACCACCGCGCCATGCGATCCCAGCGTCATCTTGGATGGCGACACCTCGAGCTCCTCTAACAGGGCTGTAGTGGTCGCCCGGGTGCCCGAGCCTGGTTCGCGCAGCAGCCAGGTCGCCTCCATCGGCTCGAAGTGGTGTGCGGCTTCCGGCGACCCCACGACAACCAGGGTGTTTGGGCTCACCGCGCGTATATGCACGCGATGACGGTCGGCGGGCGGGCGACCGGCAACGACAACGTCGACCTCGTGACGCGAGAGCATCGGCCAGACGGACGTTCTGGACGCAACTTCAAGCGTGCAGACGACGCCGGGATGCTTGTCGCGAAACGAGACCAGCAACGCGGGAATCAGCAGTTCACCCGCTGTGGTCACGGCGGCCAATCTGATGGATCCGTTTTCCGGGTCGGCCTCGCCACGTGCGGCCAGCAACGCTTCGCCGTGCAACCCGAGAATGCGGCGGGCGTACTCGACATACCGCTGACCGGCCGGTGTCAGCCGGACACCGCGGCCGTGCCGATCGATAAGGGCCACACCGACTTCGGCGCTCAGGCCGCTGACCGCCGCGGAGATCGCCGACTCGCTGACCACAAGACGGTCGGCGGCGGCATGTACCGATCCAGTATCTGCGAGTTCCACGAGCGCGCGGAGCCGAGTGTTGGTAGTCATCCAGTTTTCTCGGGTGCGGGGTCTTCGACCTCATCGTCGAACACCCGACTCGCGAGAAGATCCTCAGCCTCGATCGTGGTCAGCGTCTTGAGGTCGACGCTGGCGTCATCACCGGTCAGCAGTCGCCGCGCATGGCGTAGCCGCGCCCTTTCCAGCGCGTTGCGCACACTGCGCGCGTTGGCGAACCACGGCTGTCCGATCCGCCGGTCCAGGTAGCGGCGCAACACCTCGCGCGCGCCGGGAGAAAACGAGTAGCCCAGCCCGTCAATCATGAGCATCGCGATCTGCTCGAGCTCCTCGACCGTGTAATCGGGGAAGGTGATGTGGTGAGCGATCCGGCTCTGCATCCCTGGATTCGCGGAGAAGAACAGGTCCATTTTGTCGGCGTAGCCGGCGAGGATGACGACGAGGTCGTCGCGATTCTTCTCCATGGCCTGCAGCAGGATTTCGATCGACTCGGAGCCGTAGTCGCGTTCGTTCTCAACCTTGTACAGGTAGTAGGCCTCGTCGATGAACAGCACGCCGCCCATCGCCCGCTTGATGACGTCCTTGGTCTTGGGCGCGGTGTGCCCGATGTACTCGCCCACCAGGTCGTCGCGGGTAACGCTGACCAGGTGGCCCTTTCGCAAGTAGCCGAGCTGGTGCAGCAACTCGGCCATCCGCAAGGCCACCGTGGTCTTGCCGGTACCGGGGTTGCCGGTGAAGCACATGTGCAGGGTGGGCTGTGCCGCGGTCACCCCGTAGCGGGCCCGCATCCGGTCGACCAGCAGCAGGGCGGCGATCTCGGCGATGCGGGTCTTCACCGGCTTGAGCCCGACGAGCTCGGCGTCAAGCCGGTCGAGTACCTCCTTGGCGCCGGACTCCTGCTGGGCCGCGTGCAGGTCGACGACCGCATCCTCGTGCAGGAGCTCTGCCGGCTCGTCCTGTTCGGCATCCGGTCGCGGCTCGCCATTGGATCCGGGCTTGAATCCGAAGGACCTGCGCTGGGTCCCGGTGTCGCTGTCGGACATGTCAGGCCTGGCTATAACGGTCCCCGACGGGGCGCTCCGTCGCGTAGGCGAAGGTGGTGTAGCCGATCCGCCGGTCCGATCCCTCGGCACGGTCGACTCGGAAGCCCGGTTCCACCGCGGGTCGCTGCACGATGAAAGAGAAGGCGGTGGTCTGCCGCCCCAGGCTGGCATCGTAGGCGTTGAGCCGGACGTAGACGTTCGGGTTCGCCGTCCGGCAGGCGTTGACCTCCATCAGCACGCCGGCGGCGTCCTTCAGGTCGAACATCGGCAGCCCCCACATCTCCCAGTACACGTTGCGCGGGTGCGGGTCGTCGGTGAACTCGACCGACAGCGGCCAGTCGTTGTCCAGCGCATAGCTGATCTGGGCGGTGATCTCCTCGTCGGTGAAGTCGGGAAGGTAGGAGAAAGTGCCCTGGGTGATACGCATCGTTTGTCTCCTGGTGTCCGGCGCCGTACTCAGGCGGGGGTCGGCGTCGCGACGACGTCGGGGGTGTCGGTGGATTCGTAGTTGAAGGTAATGTCGCCCCAGGTCGCCAACGCCACGTCCAATGCACGGTTGCGCTTCGCGGCTTTCTTGAGGATTTCCGGACCCTCCTTGTAGTAGTCCACGCCTTCGTTGCGAGCCTTGATGATGGTCTCGAGCGCGACCCGGTTCGCCTCCGCGCCTGCGGCGATGCCCATCGGGTGACCGATTGTGCCGCCGCCGAACTGAAGCACGACGTCTTCGCCCAGGTAGTGGACGAGTTGGTGCATCTGCCCGGCGTGGATGCCGCCCGATGCGACCGGCATGACGCCGGGCATCGAGGCCCACTCCTGGTCGAAGTACAGGCCCTTCACGGGGTCGGCCTTGATGCTGTCCAAGCGCAGCGAATCGTAGTAGCCGGCGATGGCGTTCGGGTCGCCTTCGAGCTTGCCGACGACGGTGCCTGCGTGGATGTGATCCACTCCGGCCAGCCGCATCCACTTCGCCAGCACCCGGAAGCTGATGCCGTGGTTCTTCTGGCGGGTGAATGTGCCGTGGCCGGCACGATGCAGGTGCAGGAGCACTCCGTTGGCCCGCGCCCACTTGGACATCGACTGGATCGCGGTGTAGCCGATCGTGAGATCGATCATGACGACCACCGAACCGAGATCCTTGGCGAAGTCGGCCCGCTCGTACATCTCCTCCATCGTGCCGGCGGTGACGTTCATGTAGTGGCCCTTGATCTCGCCGGTGGCGGCCTGCGCGCGGTTGACCGCTTCCATGCTGAACAGAAATCGGTCGCGCCAGCGCATGAAGGGCTGGGAGTTGATGTTCTCGTCGTCCTTGGTGAAGTCCAGGCCGCCGCTCAGGGCCTCGTACACGACACGGCCGTAGTTGCGCGCGGAGAGTCCCAGTTTCGGCTTGGTGGTGGCGCCCAGCAGCGGACGGCCGAACTTGTTCAGGTGCTCGCGTTCCATGACGATGCCGTGCGCGGGGCCCTGGAAGGTCTTCACGTAGTGGGTGGGGATGCGCATGTCCTCGAGGCGCAGCGCCTTGAGGGGCTTGAAGCCGAAGACGTTGCCGATGATGGAACTGGTGAGGTTGGCGATGGAGCCTTCCTCGAACAGGTCGAGGTTGTAGGCGATCCAGGCGATGAACTGGCCCGGGGTGCTCGGGACCTCCTCGACCCGGTAGCACTTGGCCTGGTAGTGGTCGTAGGTGGTGAGCCGGTCGGTCCACACCACCGTCCAGGTTGCGGTGCTGGACTCGCCGGCCACCGCGGCGCCGGCCTCCTCCGGAGGAACGCCTTTTTGTGGGGTGATCCGGAAGGCGCACAGCACGTCGGAATCCTTGGGGACATAGTCGGGCTGCCAGTACCCCATCTCGGCGTAGGGGATGACTCCCGCGTTCCATCGATCGCTCATGTGTCGCATACTGCCACCGGTTGATGAAGGTGTCTATTGAGATTTTTCCGATCACACTTAAACGAACACTTCACAATCATTGTTACCCCTGTCGCACCACCGACTGGGTGAAGCAGTACCGCGTACCACGCCCGTATCGTTGGCGAGAAACCGCCGAACGTGACGACCGAGTGATGAGTACCTGCAGACAGGTCGCGGAACGGTTGGTAGGGCAGGGCAAGGGCATCCTGGCCGCTGACGAGAGCATCGGCACCATGTCAACACGGCTGAGCGACGCCGGCGTCGATCCCACCGAGGAGAACCGGCGTGCCTACCGGGAACTTCTGGCAACCGCGCCGGGACTGTCCGAGGGTGTGTCCGGCATCATTTTCTGCGACGAGACTCTGGGCCAGCAGTTCAGTGACGGAACACCGTTCCCCCAGGCGGTCGCCGCTCTGGGCATCCTGTCCGGGATCAAGGTCGACACCGGCGCCAAGCCGTGCCCGGGCCTACCCGGTGAAAAGGTCACCGAGGGCGTCGACGGGCTGTCCGGGCGGCTGGCGCACTACGCGGAGATGGGCGCGGCGTTCGCCAAATGGCGTGCGGACATCGGCGTGCACACGTTGCGGCACAGTGCTGCCGTCGCCTGGCTTGAGTCCGGGGTGCACATCAAAGCAGTGGCCGACCTGCTGGGACACTCCTCGGTCGCGATCACTGGGGACATCTACGGGCACACCAGCGACAACACCGCGCGGGCAGCAGTCGAGGGCTTGGCCGGTCGACTGGGCCTGCTGGACTGAAGTGCCGTTGCCGTCCGCGTTGCTATCCACACCCCGAGGGGGTATGAAGAAGGCGGCGCCGGATTCCGCCGAAACCGCCTCTGGCCTGCTACTTCGATGGTCGGGCTGACAGGATTTGAACCTGCGACCACTTGACCCCCAGTAAGTAGCGGTAACGCATTTCCGCAGGTCGCTGATGATCGGCGGCAGTTTTAGCCAGTGCAACACGTTCACAGACGCGCAGATCGTTCACCAGCGCGCACAATGTGTGGTCCCCAATTGGTCCCCACGGTCACATGCGGACCCACCGCCAACTGTGGCGCTCTTTCTCGGGGCGCATAGATTGAAGCCGAGCCGTAACTATCCAGGGCAACAACCGACATCGTTCAGACGGTCGAGCTGTTCGAGCGCGTAGTGCGCTTCTACGTAGGCGTCCGCCGCAGAAGTCGTCTGGCATGGCATTTTGTGCAACGTCGTGGCCGCGATGCCGAGCCTTACCAGCACGTCGCCGACGGCTGTACGGGGGATGTCGACTTTGACACCGCGATAGTTACTGAGGATCGATTGGATCGCCTTGGGGAGACGCTTAATATCTGGGTCGCCATTGTCCAACAGATAAGGCAGTTTCCAACTGTGAACGTCGGCCGCGGAACCAATGTAAGCGAAGCAGCGCGAAGGAAGCCGGTACTTCGGATGAAGTAGTGCCTCGCCGTCGACGTCGGTTGTCGTTGTGATTTCCATGCCGGTTGGCAGGTCCAGACCGGTGACGATGCCGGGGCAGGGTCGGTAGATGCCGTGCACCGAGACCCACCAGAGATCCTCCGGCGCATTGACCCCATCCAGCGCGACGAGCGCTCGATCGTGCATACCGCCGTGCGCGACGTCCGCCGCATACAGCATGTGGCCATCGCTAATCGAGACGGCGCCAACTCGCTGACTTGCGGTGTGACGGCGCGCTTGATCTAACGCCGCTTCGACGGCTCTCCGATGCCATACCAGGGTGCCAGGTCGCTTGACCTCGACCACGAGCCGTTTGATTCCCAGTCCCGACAACACCACGTCGGCGCGCCCGACCTGAAGGTTCACGTCGCTGAGCGACCAATCGAGAACTGTTGTGAACAAGTCCTCTACGATGTTCTCGGCGATCTTTTCGACCGGCGCGTCAAACAGGCCCTGCTGGAGTCGTTCGCGTCGCCGACTAGCGAACTCAGGCCATGCTGCCTGCATCCGCGCCAGGCAATGTCGGTATGACGCAAGCTGCTTAAACGACGGCTCATCGGCCGCAGCATCACTGATATAGGGGGCCGACCGTTCACTACGCCTCCCAGCGTTCGTCAACTCGGACCTTACGACACTGCTCCGCCGGATACATGCTCAACGCGGGAAGCAGACATGATGGCAGATGGCGGCGAATCTCAATGTCCCAACCCGTCGCGATCTCCTTGTTGACACGGAGCTACGTCCTCGCCACGGTTGTCCTGTGAAGGCTATCCGGATCTCCGCGAGCCGCC
>CAWDVY010000022.1:0-5312 GCA_963805675.1 uncultured Actinomycetota bacterium | reverse complement strand
ACGTCTAGTCATGCGACCACTTCGCCGTGCTTGGGACCACGCGTTGGGCGTCTTTGGGACCAGATCGGTTTCGGCCAATGACCGGAGCGCACTTGTCCGCTGGTCAAGTGGGCCCAGTCTAGTTCGGTAACCACCGGGCCCCGTATTGTCAGGCAACGAGCTCGATGTGTGCATGATGGCCATGGGAATCAGCGAGTCGTCTGTCGCAAGTGATAAGCGGCGCCGCAAGGCCCTCGGCAAGGGCGATGTACACGCCATCGGCCACGGTATGAGTGTTACGCAGTTGGTAAGCACGCTCGACGAATGCCTTTGTAGGCCAACGCCGAACGGGCAGGCTTTGGAAGTCGGCAACGGTGACGAGCCCTTCATGATCGCTGATCAGCCGGCGGATGACCGCTCGGCGTATCGCGCCGATCACCTCCACATCGAAATGGGTAGGGGCATGCACCGTCTCGCCGCGCAAGCGCCGGGCGACCGCGGCCCCCGGGCGCGTCGCGAGAACGAGCTCGACGGCCGCCGAGGCGTCCAACACGATCATTCGGATCGAGCTTCGCCAACCAGTTCAGCCGCGTTCGCGCCGAGGTCGCGGCGCGGCAACGCCGCGAGGTGATCGAGGACGTCGTCGAGGGACGGTTCTTCAGCGATTTCGCGCAGCCGGACAAGCAGAAAATCACTGAGGCTCATCCGTTGCGCTGCCGCCCGGGCCTTCAGTTCGTGGACAAGTTCGTCAGGTACGTTGCGTATCTGAACCATGGTTGGCATGTTAAGAGCATATCCGACATGTTTATAACATGCCTGTCTTCGATTCGGCCAGAACGGCGAAGGTGTCGGTCACGTAGCCCGTGTCGGCGGCGGTTTGGCGCCGATTCAAACGCCACCCTGTCACGTCGGTGGTCCAGAGAACTCGCTGTGGCGCGTTTTCCCGAGACTGTCGGCGGCCAACGCTGGCCTGCGCCCCCCCGCAGTAATCGAAACCAACGACGATGCGTACGCGGCGACCCGCGCCGCGCACTGCACAAGAAAACACCACGACCGATTGGAGATTGAAAGAGTGACGACAGTCGAAAGAACACCAATACCATGGGAAGGATTCGACCCTGACCAACCAGGTCGAGTTGGACCAGCTTGCCGGCAAATAGCCGAAATGCTCGGAGAGGGCGAGTGGCACCGATGCGCCGACATTATCGAGAGCGTGAGCGTCGAGCACGACCTGCGCTCTTCGGTGTCCGCGACTTCGGCATACACCAGGGCGGAGGTTGAGCGCATGACATCGGTCGGCGTCATCGGGTTGGGTTTGATCGGCAGCGCGCTGGCGCACCGGCTCACCGCAACCGGTGATGCGCCGCTCGTGTTCGATGTGAAGCCGGAGGCGGTCGAAGGCGCAGTCGCGGCCGGCGCGATCGCGACCGGCTCGTCCGCCGAGCTCGCCGAGCGCTGTGACGTCGTACTCGTCTGCGTGCAGACCGACGATCAGTGCATCGCCGCGGTCTGCGGAGAAGGCGGAGCGCTCGAAGGCGCCCGGCCCGGCAGCTGCATCGCCGTGCTCTCGACCGTGTCGCCGTCGACGATAGAGAGCCTCGCCGCGACGGCCGCCGAGCGGGGCGTGCATCTCGTCGACACCCCGGTCGCCGGCCGCGGCATGTTCAGCGTCGAGGAGGGCACGATGTCGGTGATGGTGGGCGACGACGGTGAGCTCGTGACCCGGCTCGAGCCCACGCTGCGCCGCTTCGCGTCGAAGGTGGTGGCGACGGGCCGGCTCGGCAGCGGCGCGGCCCTGAAGCTGGCGCACAACATCGTCGTCTACGCGGGCTTCGCCGCGATGATCGAGGCGGTCGAGCTCGCCCGGGCTACCGGAGTGCGCGACGGCCTCGTGGAGGAGGTCGCGCAGTCGAGCGGCGCACTCTCGGAGCTGAGCGCGTTCACACTGCCCTTCTACACGCACTTCCGCGACGACCCGCACGGCGCCGACGAGGACGAGATCCTGCGAGTCGCGGCGGCGCTGCTCGAGAAGGACCTGGCCGATGCGGTTGCTCTCGCAGCCGCGCACGACGTCGACGTGCCGGTCGCGCGCCTCCTCTCGCACTTCGGCGATGCGATATTCCAGGTGAATCGCTGACGCCGACAGCGCCCGGCTTTGTCGGTGATCCGGTGACTGGGCCCCACGAACCGCTGCGGCAAGCGCGACCGATAGTGTTATCGCTCGCTTCAATGAATGCGCCTCGAGAAACAGCGCCGCAGGTGCCGGTGGGCCGGCATGTGACCGTGGGGACCAATTGGGGACCACACGTTATGCGCGACGGTGCACAATCTGCGTGTCTGTGAACGTCTCGCATGCGCTCAAACTGCGGCCCGTCACCAGCGACCAGGGAGAACGCGTTACCGCAATTTACTGGGGGTCAAGTGGTCGCAGGTTCAAATCCTGTCAGCCCGACCAAGAAAATAGGCTCTGAACTGCTATTACTCTCCGACCCTGTTCCTCTCCACCCTTTTCTTTGGGACCGATCTGGGACCACTGCTCCGTAGCGTCCGGCCGCGATTCAGAGGCCAACGGGGGCGCGCCCTTGTCGACACGGTCACGGACGGCTTTCATCTTGTCGCGTATCTCGCGCCGCGCCGTTGTCCCACTCAAATTCGCGCCGGCCATATCCTCCGCGGATCCGAGCGGGGTACGCACCGGTCTCCTCGGCGTATTCGTGCTCCCACTCACGGATCTCGCACTCCATTTCGACGAGCCCGCGCGGCGGCGCGAGGTCTAGCTGACCATTCAGCACGTCGTCGTCATATCCCGACACGCGCAATAGCCACTCACTGAGGACCCCCGCTCGGGCTGGTAGTCGAATCCGGTCACCGGCCCGAGCCTAGCGACGCGCCCATAGTCAATCGCGGGTCTACTGGCGCCAGGAACCACACCCTCGTTGTCAGTGTCATGTGTCAGCCGATCACTTGCCGAATGTGCGTTGGGCAATAGACCTGCATCGCGTCACTGACAAAGGCGCTGGCCTCCGCGGGCGTGAGGCTCGGATTGTCGCCCAGCAGTGCGGCTTCCGTGTCGGCGAGGTTGTGGCTATCGAGGTATTTACACACGGTCCTGCCGCCCTGATCGGTGATCGTCGCATTGAATAAGTGCATGCCGGGGATCTGCATCACCAGCGCGGTAAATTCGGCGTCCAGCGCGGCCGCTGATGGGCGCGGCGGCCTTAGCGTCTGCACGGTCGCCGGGATCGGCGCCGGGATCAGCAGCGGCGGGGGCAGCCGTCCAGATGGCCCACACGGCCGCCAGGGCCACGAGGTGCCTACCCATCGTGCAGCTCGCGTTTGAATGCCTGCAGGTGCTCACCACATACCGGATACACGATGCCGCCGACATCAGGATCGCGGCGGGGGCGCCGGCTCATGGCTCACCTCGTCACCGCCGAGCATCCGTTGGGACGGGTGCGTCTGTGGCGCAAACATCCGCCCCCCAGATCCGGTATTGCATCCCGGTTGAGGTCGCGTAGGCCAGGCATGAACCAGCCACCGCGCAACAGGCGCACACTTTTTTGCCGCTCTTGGTGGACTGCCCAGCCCCAGGAAAAAACAGCTCTGACGACATCCCGCGCACGCCGCCTTGGACCTCCAGTCGCCGGTCATATCGACCGCTCGGGACAGTTGGGGGCGAATCGCAGCACGGTCGCGGTTGGCCCGTTCACTCGAGCGTCGACGGCCTCGAGCACGGCGAGCATCGCGAGGACTTCTAAGGGCGTCAGATCGGCCACGTTGACCCGCGACATGAGCGCACTCAGCCTGCCCATAGCCGGTAGGTGCGAGAGCTGTAGGGCGATGTCGAGCTCGTCGACGCTCATGCGCCGGCCCCCGACCGGCGGTCGGCGTGCAAATCGCCGGTAATGATGAAGATCAGCCGCTCGCAGTCGGCCAGCGCATCGGCTGCCTTGTCGGCCAGCTCGCCGGCCCTGGTGGCGCGGGCGCCGGTCAGATGAGAAGCCGCGCCGTGTGCATCTAAGTAGGCGGCGCGAAGCTGTGCCTGGCAGCCGCGCAGCGCGGCCATGGCCATCAAGTCGTCGTTCATGCGTCGGCCCGTCTCGCCGCGGTCCAGTCCTGCTCACTCAGGCGGTCAATCTCGTTGGCAGCACACATAAGCCGTCGGGCCACCTTCCGCGCCTCCGATGCAGTCACGACGTCAGCTCCTTCATAGCTGGCGATCCCAGGCGGCGGCGTGCCTGCCGTCGTCTGGGCCTTACCCCCTCATTCGAGCGGAGGGCTTGTTTTTCTTTATCGACGCCGCGAGACGCCGCGTTCGGGCCCACAGGTGGTTGTACGGAAACCAACAGAGAGTCACCAGCGGGGGGGCCTATAGGAGAGAGTCAAAAAGATTTAGCATGAATGGATGATGAACAAAAACCAAACTTCGCGGGAACTGTTAGGAGTGACAACGGCCTGTGTCGCCGCCGCTGCCATTGCGTTGGCACCGACTGCCCATGCCGACGGCTCGGACGGCAACTTCCTGGCCATGCTGTCGGCGGCGGGCATCCCTGCCAACGATGGCATTCCCGGTGTCATCTCGTATGGTCACAAGGTGTGCGATGCACTCAATGGCGGAGAGTCACCTTCGTCCATCGCCAACACGCTGGCCCAACACGCCTACGCAGAGGACCCGTCGCACCCGCTGGATCAGTACCAGCGCACAATGGTGGCGTTCGTCCGGGTGTCGTCGCAGGCATACTGCCCCGGCCACGCTGGCGGTGCTGCTTACCACGGTGGCTACCGGGTGGTGCTCACCGGACTGGACGAGCCGTTGCCGCCCCCGCAGTTGCCACAGGTGCCGGATATGGCCCACATGACGCCGCCGGTCGTGGTGGCCAAGCCCAAGCAAAACCCGCCACCCGAGCAGAAGCCCCCGCCGCCACCTGAGGTGGTCCCCCCGCCCTCGCAGGGGTTGCAGGGAGGCCAAGGAAAGGGTGGCACGGGTAGCGGCATCGACGGTGGCGGCAGCAGCGGTGGTGGAGTGCAGCCTGCACCGGAGCCACCCGAAGGTCACGTCGCGCTGCTGCCCTGAGGCCGGTGAATAACCTATAGAAAAGCCCTAAAAAGACGCAGGTGTGCCCGGCCATGGCAGCGCCGGGAAAGCCACCCTCGATGTGTTGACCGGGGTGGCGTTCGTCGTTCGGACTGTGTGCCAGTTGTGCCACGCTCGCGGACGGCGTGGCCTTACCCCAATTCTTACCCCAATCAGCTCGCCGCGACCGTCAGCGTCAACGAATAAACCTGCAGCTCAGCGGGTGCCAGCGGGTATCCAAACATGCAGCGCCGGTAAC
>CAWDVY010000021.1:0-21819 GCA_963805675.1 uncultured Actinomycetota bacterium | reverse complement strand
TGGACGAAGTTTGGCCAGCGAAGAGCCGGAAAAGCCGGGTTACTACTTGTACTGAGTGAGGATTTCCAAGTTGTGGGTCGCGCAGACGAGCCGGAATGTTGTCATCATCTCCTGCGGGACGAATGCATATTCCAAGACAGGAGGTCAGAGATGATGATCGGCGTCTCTATGAGGCACTCGGCCGCATGCGGAAACCACATAGCCGTGGTCGGCCATCAGCTTGGAAACCTCGAAGAAGTGCTTCTTTGAGGCCGACAGCATCTCGGCAAAGATGACCGGCCTATCCTCGACAAGCATGCGGCGCGCGCCTTTTATGACGGCGTGTTCATGGCCCTCGACGTCGATCTTCACGACAGAGATGGGCTGATCGAATGAGTATGAGTCAAGCGTCCTCGTCTCGACGTGAAGATACCCGGCGACCTCCTTCCTGAATTCGGCTTCCAGCGAGGCGCTTGTTTCCAGGAGCCCATGACTGGGATCGGGAAAATGAAGCTTCGCCTGACCGGCACTGTCACTCAGGGCGACATCGTGGATCGTAACGCGCTCCGTGATGCCATTGAGTGCCGCATTCTGATGGAGAAGGTCGACAGCCTCACGGAAGGGTTCGAATGTGTGGATCTCGACGTCCGCGCGTGTAAGCCCCGCCAAAATCGTGTAGACGCCGTAGTTCCCGCCAACGTCGACGAATATCCCCTTCGTCCTGCCCACCATGCCCATAAGTATGATCGGCAGCGGCGCTTCCCACGTTTGGGACTTCAGCCGCTTTTCGATGAATTCGGAACCACGGAACTTTGCTAGCTTAAATTCGCGTGATGCAAAGGCTATTTCGTGATATCCAGCACTCTCTTTGCCCGCATCTGCTACGTCGCTGATCACTTTGTTCTCCGTCCCCGGATCTCTTGCCCCGAGACGGCTTGAGCGGACACGAACACACCTTTCACCAGGCTGGCAATCAGACGCCGGGGCCGTCATGCAGTTTAACGTCTCGCCAGGAATGGCGGACACCGGAGGTCATCTGGGTAGGCCACGTCGCTGCCCCAAAGCGTCAGTACCCTGACATAGTTGTGGTCAGACGGCGCGCAGATGATTTTCCCGAGATGGTTAGGCGCGCAACCGCCGAAGGCATTCGCAGCGGGCGTAGCCGGCCCCGCCGAGTAGCCGTATGTGCGACTGTCGAAGAACGAGAACGTAGGGGCGGCAAGAGGCGCCATGACGACCGTCCCGTCCGCCGCGAGCGTGCCGCCCCGATGCCTCAGGGAAAGCGACGGAAAGACGAAGGAGTACCTCCAAGGATAGCGCGCTCGCGGGACTTGTAGACCCACCACGAACGGGCGTTGCGCGGGACGCTCAAGGCATTGCCGTCCAGCATCGGAATAATGCCATTGAAGGATGAGCCGGGCGTAGTGGTGACCAACGTCGGGCCGGCGACGAAAACGGCAGGGCTGCCGGCCGCAAGGATGCCTTACTTCACAGCGGGCGTCATATCGCCAGATGCCGGAGCGAAGACGATATCGCCATTCGGAAGTGGGGTGGAGCCCCACCACTTGTTGGTGCCGCCGATGCCCGTGAATGCCACGCGCTCAAGAGACAAATCCTCGGGGTAGCTTGCCCAGTGCCCCGGCGATCTTGGCATCCGTACCCGTCACGGCGTGCTGATACCGAGCGGCGGTCTGCGGACTCTTGTGACCTAGGCGCTTCATCACCTCAGCCTGCGAGAAGCCAAGGGCCGTGACCATTGTGGCGCACCAGTGCCGCGTGTCGCGCGGAACCATCATGTCGGCCAAGCCGATTGCCGCCAGCGCATCCTTCAGCGCCGAGCGCATCCGGGCCTGGCTCAGGTGGCCGCAGGGGCTGGGCGTCGGCGTGGCCGGTGCGAACAGCAGCGCGTCCTGCTCGGGGCCGACGAAACGGGCCAGGTGCTCGCGCAGATCCGGCAGTATCTCGGCGGGCAGGCTGATGTGCCGCTGGTCATCCGTCTTGGTGCCGCCGATAACGCACTTGCCGCCAATGTGGCGCATACCCCGAGTCACATGCAGCACAGGCATTTTGGCGTCCAGGTCCAGGTCCAGGTCCGACCGGCGAAGCTTACACGCCTCCCCGATACGGATCCCGGTGGTGGTGGCCAGCAAAAGCCACGCGCGCAAACGGCCTTCGATCACGTCGGCCAGCGCGAACATTTCCTCTGGCGTCGGGATGACGTTGGTTCGCTTCTTGGGCGCAGAGCGGGCCCCTGGATGTCGACAGGGTTGCGGGTAAACAGCCCGTCACGGGTCGCGGTGTTGAACACGGTCGACAACATCGAGTAGACGGCCGCCCTGGCGGCTGGCTTGGACGGGTCCAGGTTCGCATACCAGCCGCGCACAGCCTGCGGTGTGACAACGGATAGCGGCAGCTTGCCGAAAGCTGTTGGCTCGATGTACTTCCCAGCCTTGCGTGTAGTCATAGCGCGGGCCGGGCTTCAGGTCGCGCTGCTCGATCCAACGCGAAATATACTGCGCCACAGTGATTCCTTGCGCTTGCGCGGCGATGGCGCGGACTGCCGGGGCGGTCCAGGTGCCAAGCTAGATGAGCCGCCGTTCTGCGGCCAAAACGGCTTCGCCGTCCATCTTCGCGGTGAACGTGCAGTGAGCGTTGTGTCGAGCGAGATCCGGCCCGACATAACTCGCCTGCCACCGGCCCGACGCGCAGCGCCGCAGCTTCTGTGTCCTGCTTTACCAGCCATTTTGCTGGCTTCTCCGTGTCTTCCTGTGCCTTCCAGCCGTTACAACCAGCCACAACCTACAGCCGCAAACAGGTTGGATCAACGGTCGCCGCTGCTCAGAGCGGGTATTCCTTGGCCATCAGCTAACTCGAATTGTACCCCCAATTTATTGATCCAAAAGGAATTCGGGGTCGTTCGCGCTAACCTTCGTGGTTTGATAGTCGCCGATTTGGGCAATAATATCGCTCAATGGCACTGACTCTCCGCCTTTGCGCAATGTCACGATGAAGTCCATGTACCCGGTAGGCCGGATTGTCTCGATGTGAAACCCTACCAACCCGAGTTTGTTTAGGTCCGACATAATGCTGACGAACGAGCGCGGCGAGTAACGCCATTGATGCCCGAACCATCCAGCAAGCTGCTGTTCTGGCCGTGTGATGATATCGGTAATTTGCCGATATCGATTTGTATATTTGGGAATGACGGTTTGGTTGGGCGCATAGCGCCAGCCGCCAAGACCCCCCTCCTCCGGCAGGGCGCCATAGCGTATCTCATCGATCTTGGATGCGAGGGAGGCCCTCTGTCGTCGGTAGACATGCGACTCCAAGATCTGTCCCAACGTGGACAGCGGCTTGGCAAGGTCGAAGCAGAGGTTCCGGTCCGGCACCACCAGTACGTAACATCCGCGCTCGGTAAGGACCTCCGCCACCTCGTTGAAATGCGCGACCGGATCGGGGATGTGTTCGATGACGTGAGAAGTAAGGACGTAGTCGAAAGGCGCCTCGCTGCCGACCATCTCGGCGAGTGTCTTACCTCGGTCCAGGATGAAGTCGATCGTCTCTGCCTTGGACGGGTCGGTCCCCCTTTGGATGCAGCGCTCTCTCAGCACCTCGGTGCCCACAGATTCGAGATACTTGACCCGGTATCCTGCCGATTTGCGAAAGACCGGCGACACGCTCGGCCCCAGCTCGAGTCCTTTGGCCAACTCCGGCTGGACAATCTTTCGGATGAAATCGATCTTGTCTTTGCGCGTCATGAAAGGTGAGGTCATAGAGGATTTCCTAATTCAGCCTGCAGCCCATTATCGAATGAAATCAATGGTCCAGGGCGTCGTCTTTGACCATCGTGATGCGTTCGAGCATACAGCCCGAGGGCTGCGCAGGCTTGCCGTATGCGCGGAGTTTCGACGCGCTGATCGACGTGTCTACACTGTGAGCCGCGGCGGCCGCGGCGTATTCGGTTGTCTTCACAAACTCTGAACAATGCCGCGGTCACCGCCCCTAGCAGCGTAGACACGCCAACATCATCAATCCCGATCTACGGCTGCAGTACTGATATGGGGGGTGTTTTGTCAAGGGGGCAGGGTGAAGCGGCGGCCGGGACCGTCGTCGTCGGCCGCCGCTTCGTGTTGACCGGATGGGTTCGCAGTTGGTGTCGAGCGTGTCGATGTCGACGCGTTGTCAAGTCTGATATGCGCGGGTTGGTTACCGCAGGACCGAACTTTCGAGTCGGAGTTGACCGCTGGTCTTAGAGATCGAGCGTGATCCATTGTAGGACAATGTGATTGCTCATAGAACTGACGCGGGTCACTCCGAGACGCTTGCCGACACCAGATGAACCCATCCGGACAGTTGTGGGTGTGGTGTTAGCCGTCGAGGACGGCCAGCGACCAGCACCAGCCGGCCAGCTCGCGCGCGATCGCAGCGTTGGCGACTACCGGACGTTTCTTGCGGGTGTCGAAGCCGACCCAGCGGGTGTGCAGGCGGTGATTAGCGGCATGCCCGCGGGCACGGGCAGCCGGGCAGGCGGCCTCCCAGCGGCGCCGCAGATCCCGGCTGGGCCGATACGGGGCGCGGTGATGCCAGGCGGCCTCGACCAGCAGGCGGCGGGCATGAGTGTTGCCGGTCTTGGTCAGCCCGCCCTGAGCGCGAGTATTGCCCGAGGAGTACTCGGTGGGCACCAACCCCAGGTAGGCGCCGATCGAGCGCCCGGTCAGCCGATGCCAGTCCCCGATCTCGACGGCCAACCCGAACGCGGTCAATGTCGAGACTCCGCGCAGACATCCCAATCGGCGCACCACCGGGGTGAACTCGCCTATCGGCGGCCAACCCGACGATCGCTTCATCGAGACGGTCACGGCGGTGCACACAGCAGACCATGGCGTCGAACGCCGCGTCATAGGCCAGCTGCAACCCGGCTGTGTCGAACTGCTGCGCCCGCAACCACATCTCGTGCTTGCCCGTCCACGCTTGCCCACCGCAGTAGACAATCCCTTGGCGTAAAAGTAGTTTCGATATCCGATGCCGTGCGCCCATCAGATCCCCGCGGCAGTCCTCACGCGCACGCACCAGATCCCGCGCCGCCTCCTGAGCCGGGCTGGGGATCGCCACCTCCACGATCTGACCCAGGTGCAGCAACCGGGCCAGATGCGCCGCATCACGGGCATCGGTCTTAACCCGATCCCCACTCGGCCGCTGCAGCTTTGACGGTGCGGCCACCCGACAATCAACCCCGGCGCAGATCAATGCCCGCGCCAAACCGAACCCCGTCGGGCCCGCCTCATAGGTGACCGCCACCGGAGCCGGCAACCCCTGGATCCATTCCAGGATCTCCTGGTGATCCGGGCACAACCGCCGCTGAAACACCTCACCGGTGTCCCCATCCAAACCGCACCCAACCACTGAACGTGCGTGCACATCCAGGCCAATACTCGTACGCTGAACCTTCACTGGGGCCTCCCACATCTTGTGGCTCTACCGTGCCAGGACCACCCTGTCGGCAACCCACGTTCACATGTGAGCGGAGGCCCCAGCCCCCATACGGTCTAAGCGGCGTCATCAAGAACTCCAGATTGCCTCACGGGCCGGTCAGGTGAACGAAGATTAGTTCCTTGTACGAGCCCGGCGCCAGGAACGCGATCAGGCCCTGTTCGTCCTCCGGCGGAGGCACGTCGAGGAACGCCGTGAGCTCTGCGATGAAAGATGCTGGATACTTGAGAACCTTCTCGTAGGAGACGAACAAAACCGGCGCGTCGCAATAGAGGCTGAACATGACGTTGCGCTGCTGCTGGACGACAACGTCCCCGATGGCGAACTTCGCCTCGCGGGCGTGCCAGCGCATGTGTCCCTTTGTGGTCGCCACGGCGTCGCGGCTCACGATCACGTAGTGCGGGTTGATCAGTTTCGGGATGAGCTGATTTAGGTAGTTGACGGCGTTCGGGTCTTTCCAGCCCCAGATCTTGTGCGCTGCGTTGCGCTTCTCGATCATCTGCAGACGGTGCGGGTTGGCCCGGTTCACCATCTCCTGGTCTTCATGGTTGTTGGGCACGTCGTCGCCCATGAATACGCCCAGCTTGCGCATCACGCCCGCGACGGCGCTGGTGCCGCCCCTGGTGACGCCAAAACAAACGTAGGTCTTGCGGTCCGTATTCGGTAGTCCTGAACCCCATGACAGGGAAGTGGATTCTCGCGCCTCTTGACCGCTCATTGCTAGCCTGCCGTCACCTTGACCTCTATTGCGCGGCTTCCGAGCAACCCTCGACCAGGGCGGCCTCCACGGTGTCGAGATCGCCGATGATCCTGGCGCGCCCCTCATCCGCGAGCTTCCTCAAATCATCGAGCTCGCGCCGCCCGCGGTTGAGGACTTCCGCCACATGGGCGGGCGGAACCGTGATGGGCCGCAAGGGAACCGCGTTGCGCCAGATCGGAGTGTTGAACAGGTTCAGGTACAGATCTCTGATCTCATAATACGGGATCTTGCTGAGGTTCCCCACGGCCTGGCGGACCCAGCTGTTGACCGACCGGAGTATCTCCGCCTCGGTGGCGCCCAGGGACTGGTTGAGAAGAAGCGTCGACGCGCGAGTCGCCGCCTCGGTCCCGGGCACCGCCTCGAACAGACCGATCGCCCGGCACAGATTGGTCAGCAACTCGGCGGCCGGTGCCCGGTAATGGGACAGCACGACCGAGGTCTCATGCGGCGCCAGCGCGTCGATGAACGCGCGGGTCAGATGCGGTTGTAAGGCGGGCTCGCGGGAGAGAATCTGCTCGATCCCCTTCTCGAGACCGACGACATGCCCGGCTTGAGGAGTTCCTGCCAGATCGAGCTGGCGCGACGCACGATCTCGTTGAGGGTGACCACGAGGTGGATCTCGTAGCCCTCCAGGACATTCTTCAGTCGGGCGAAGCGCACCGGGAAGGCGTGGGCGAACACCTCCGAGCTGAGGACGAGCGTGCCGACCTCTGCCGCCTGGGCAGTAGCGATCACCCGGTCGAGCTCGGCGACCGGCCTCGCCTCCTTCAGGCACGCCCGAGCGAGATCCGCATGGCCTGGGCCGAGCCCTCCTCCGGGGACCGGGTACCAGTAGCCGCCGGCCACCGGCTCGCGGAGGAGGGCGGCAAGATGTGTCTGTATCGATGTGGTGCCGGTCTTGTGGGGCCCGATATGAAGAACAATCCTCATTCCGCGGCCTGGCCTGCCCGGCCGCCCAGTTTGGGAGGACGGTTGGGGCTCGGGTCTGCCGAGGAACGAGATCGGCGGACGCGAGCCGAACCCGGCGCGCCGGTGAGGCTCCGATACAGCGTCACCAACTCCTCGACCTGATCGGTCGGGAGGCGAAAGCTGCGCCCGGGCGAGACGACGGGAACCGCCTCCTCTCCGCGGTCGAGCCGCACCAGCAGGTCATGAAGCGCCTGCGGCGTGGTCACATCCACGATCCAGCCGTCGACACCGGGTGTGACGTGCCGGCCGACATCGCCGCGATTGGAAGCGATGACCGGCACGCCCGCCAGCAGCGCCTCGCGCGTGACGAGGCCGAAGCTTTCCGGCCAGAGCGAGGGGGCGGCGAGGATATCGAGCTCAGCGTAGAGCTCGTGCACGCGTGTCTGAGGGTAACGGCCAACGAAGCGCACGCGCGAGTCGCCCCAGCGGGACCGCCGCGATGACTCGAAATCCATCGCATGGTCCACGATGAGGAACTCGAGGTTCCGGAACGACGCGCCCCGGACGATCGCACGCAGCAGGTCATAGCCCTTGTGCGCGCTCATGCCGCCGACGAAACCGATGACGATCGGCGCGCCTGCCTGACGGGAACGGGGCTGAGGCACGGCCGGCAGCTCAGTCACGCCGTTCTCGTTGACGCCGATCGTCGTCAGGCCCGCCGCGCGATAGACCGTCGCAAAGCTCTCCGACACGGCCAGCACGCGGCTCGCCCGCTCCAGCAGCGCCATGAGGTCCAAACGGCGCGCCACCAGTTTACCGCGCTGCTCGGAATCGGCGCCGGCCAGCTCGCACGCGGCCCATTCGGCCCAGCCGGGCCCGATCACCTCGCCTTGCGGGGTGAACAGGAACTGCGATACCGAGAGCCACCAGGCGTCGTGCACGGTCACGACCGTCGGCACTCCGCTGTCGCAGAGCGCCCGAAGGGCCGCGGCGGTCAGGAGCTGGACGCAGTGGATGTGTGCGATGTCGATCTGGTATTCGTGCACGAAGCGCCGCACGAAGCTTTCGATGCGGGGATCCTCATGATCGGACCAGGGGCGCTGCGGTACGCTGATGCGCGTCACCAGCGCCGCGCCGTACCAGTACTGCTCGATGTGATAAGGCTGCCGGGGGTCGGGGCTCTCGTCGGCGCATAGCACATAGAGCTCGAATTCATCGGGGTAGTGCTCGCTGATATAGCGAACCGAATCTTCGAGAATGCGGGTGGCACCCCCGATCGATTGCGGCCAGAAGAACACGTTCACGAAGAGTAGCCTGGTGCGCCGATGCTGGGCGGCGCCCCGCGGCGCGCCAAGCCCGAGGACCGAAGCGAGGCTCTCTGCGCCCGCGCGCCAGGTGTAGCTCTGCTCGATCTTGCGCTTAGCCTCGGCGCCGATCCGTTGACGGAGCGCCGGCCTGTCCACGAGGCGCAGCAACTCGTCGTGCCACTCCTTGGTCGTCCGTGCGAAGAGCACGTCCTTGCCGTCCGCCAGCACATCCACGTAGTTGCGGGACGGCGAGACCACGGACGGGATGCCGAAGATCCCGGCCTCGAACCATTTCAGCTCGCTCTTGCAGTCGACCGCGACGCTGTCCTCCATCACGGCGATGTTGATGTCGGCCTCGCGGACCAGGTCGACATAGGCGCCGTACGCCATGCCCGCAGGCTCGACTTTGATGCGGCTCGCGAAGCGGGTGAGCGGAGCGGGCACGACGAAGGCGCCGACCAGATGCAGTTCGACCTTCGGTCGTTTGGCCATGATTCGGGCGATGGCCGGAACCACGACATCATAGAATTCACCCTTGTGGGCGAGGGTCCCGCTGCCGAAGAAGATCCGGATCTTGTCGTCGTCCCTGCGCAGTCTCGGCAGCGTCGCGGCGGCGGCGAGCTCGAGTCCCACCATATTGCGATGGACCTGGACGCGCGCGGACGGTCCGAGCAGCTCGCGCGCGATCTCGGCCAGCGGCTCCGTCGAGACGATCACGTCTCCCGCCGCGGCCATGGCGACCCGGAAGAACGGGTTGTCCATCGCCAGATGCGTGTGCGTGTCGCGCTTGATCAGCCCGGAGTAGCTCTCGAACGGTCCCGGGAAGTGACGGTCGTCGAAGATCAGGTCGTCGATGTCGTAGAACAGCCTGACGCCCAACCTCCTGGCATAGAGTGTCAACATCAGAACATCGCTGAAGGCCGGAAGCCTGAAGATGATGGCGTGGCTGGCAAAGCACAGCTGCTCGTGGATTTCGGCAGGGCTGGCGCGGCCGAAATCGATCGCCACCGCATCGTATCCGGCCATGCGCAGGAATTCGACCTTCTGCTGGACGCGGTAGAGCCAGCACTGCGGCAGGTTTTGCGAGCCGATCACCAGGATGCGCGCGGGCCTGGTACGCTCGCTGCTCACCGTCGCGGGCGTGGCGGCAAGATGCTGAATATCCTCCAGGGCGCGCAACACGGCTAGGCCGTGCTCGAGGATCTCGGCGCGCTGCTGGCGCCCGCCGGCGAGGTCGCCGCGGTTGGCCCGCTGCTGGGTGCGGCCGATCATTGCGTCGGTGAAGCGCCGCAGCTCGCCCTGGATCAGCTGGACGGCCTGCTGCAAAACGCGGGGATCCTTGTCGTAGACCTTCCTTGAGAGCTCGCACAGCCAGTCCAGAGTCGAAAGGAAGTCGGCCGGATTGCCGACGGTAAGCGCCGTGGAGACACGGTGGCAGCGAGAAAGAGGTTGGGAGCGGTGAGCTCCGTCCCGTCGATCGAGCCGAGATAGGCCGCGATCTCGTAGTTGGCGGATCTGCCCTGCAGCACCTGCACATAGGTCGACCGGTGGAAGGGGTCCGCGCGCAGCGCCGGATCGAGCGAGGTCGCCACTTCCAGCAGCCGTTCAGCTACGGCCTGCTCGTGGAATTCACGGAACAGAAGTGCCGCGAACTCAGTGACCAGCGGAGCGAGATCCGAAAGGCCGCCTAGCATCGCACGGACCGAGACCACCCCTACATAGTCGTGGAGGACTGGCAGCAGGATCGGCCAAACGCGCGAGCGTGCGGTGTCGCCAGGCTCGTGGGTGATCGTCTCCTGGAGATGGTCGAAGACGCGAATCTGCAGCGCCGCCGGCAACCTGATGCTGCCGATCATCGTCGCCAACATGAACGGACAGAGCCTGGCGTTGAGGGCGGTCGGCCGGCCGGACGGCGTGCCGTCCAGGATCCCGCGGTCGGTCTTGACCGCCGTGAGCAGGCTCTCGACATCCGCCTCGGACAATCCAGCGCGGCAGTGTTCGGTCCAGATGGTGACGAGGCGGTGGTACTGCGCATCGGTGAGACTGGCCTGAACGGCCTTGATGACGAGCGGGCCGGGCGGGAAGTGGACGCGGCTGAATATGTCGCCGGCGAGGAGCAGGATCGCCGTGTCGGACGGTTCCGCAGCTCCCACGGCATCGGCGATCGCCTCGGCTGCCCCCTCGATGTCCCCGGCCTTCACCAGCTTCCGGGCCAGCTCTGCGTGATGGTGGGCCGGGCGCAGCTCGAATTGAGGCTCGTCCTCTACGAGGTCTTCCGCCTCGGCACTACCCGGCTGGCCACGCTGCCTTGTCCGCTTGACGGGTTCAGACCCGCCGCCCGGCTCCTCTGCCGAGTCTGGCTCCGCGACCACCAGCGAGGTCTCTTCGACGGCCAGATCGCCCAACAGGTCGTCGCTGGCCGCAGAGCCCTCAACACCGTGGTCGAGCGCAGCGAGCAGAAATGATGATCCGGCCACGCGCTGGCCGGCAGCGACCTCGAACCGGCCGTGCAGCGCCCAGTGGTGGTAGCCCGACGAGAATTGGCCATCGCGCACGGCCTGCGCGATGTCGGGAAAGGTGCGAAGGTATAGCTCCTCGTCGAACAGTTCACGGCGCGGCGGATCATCCATTCCGGGAGTCTCCTAGTATTAGGAAGCGGGCGGCGCTATTAGGAAGCGGGCGGCGCCGGTTAGGGCAGCTAATATGCCAGTCAATTCAAATCTCGTTAAGGTAGTCCTTAAGTTGGGTTCCCCGAAACCGGAACCCGCAAAAAGTTTAGACAGTTTTTCAAAACGTTTTTCTTGATGGCCGATATTTCAAGATCTGCACAGTTCAGAGCTATTTTTCTTAAAATTCCGGCTGTTTTAACGGGCAATCCCGGGTGCGGCACGCCGTCAGTTCAGAGCTGACAGTGCCTGAGCGCGCGCTGAGATATCGTCGCAGCTGGGGCAGAGTCCCGAACGCGTCTGCGGCGTATCTAGGCTAAGCGGGCGACGCTGGCCAGAATCGCCATCTCGCTTTGCCCGATGTCCCAGGTGTAAGGGGGAACTCCAGGATCGGTGACGTCGGGAAGGTCGTGTGTGTTGTCCACGTTGGGGTCGATGGGGCTGATAGATGGAATATCGGAGGTGGGGATAGTCGGAACGCTGCGGATATCGGCAGTCATCCTCACAAGGTGACCCGGCCGCGCCGCGCGGTTCCGCCGTGTCCGGTCACTCCGGACGATTTTCCGGTCAGACGATTCGGCACGACTGCCCAAAAAACACAGTATTCTGTTACCGAGCCATCGCCGGTACTCAGTTCCGCCGCCGGTGGAACGCTTAGCTGATCTGGCCAAAGCGGCCGACGATTGAGAGGATCTCGATGCAGTTAACTTTCGAGCCCGCCCGGCTGACCGGATTCGCGATCCTTGCGGTTGCGGGCGCGACCGCGCTGTCTGTGGGCGCGTGCAGTTCGTCGAACAATGCGAAGTCCCCGGCTACGTCGTCACCGGCGGCCGCCCACGGCAAAGCCTCGGTTACGGCCTGATCGCGTCGGTGTCGGGCAACGCGGTCCAGGTCACCGAGACGACTGGGACGGCCACCGTCGACGTCAGCCCCTCGACCAAGGTCACCGAGAGCACCACGGCTCAGCTGACCGATATCGCTGCCGGCAACTGCGTGACCGTGGCTTGCCACCCCCCCGCCCCGGCCCCCGGTGGCCCTGTCACGGCCGCAGTCCGTGCATCTGAGCCCCGCCGGGGGGTGACGGCAAGTGCCCGCAACCGAAGACCGGACCTCGCAAGGTGATCGGCACGGTTGCTTCTGTGGCGGGTAACACCATCAACGTGACCGTTACCGACGCCAACGGCAATCCCGCTCAAACCGCCGTGACGGTCACCGACACCACGAAATACAGCAAGGCGCGCCTCTGCAACTTCGCAGGCCATCGCGCAAGGCAAGTGCATCACCGCACACGGAACCAAGGATGGTGGCGGGACGCTGCAGGCGATGGTTGTCGCCTTGGGCCCCGCCACGAACGGCCAATGCCCGCAGCCTGCCGCTAAGCAGCATCCGCACTAACGACCGATCGACCAATACGATCTCGGCAAGCCGAGGGTGTGCTGCGCGATGTGGTTGAGGATCATCGCGCGGCGCCCACGGTGAGCCGGAAAATCTTCTTCGAGAAGGGCGTGTTTCTCCGCGCGGTAGGACACCGAGACTTTCGAATTCGCCACCCCCGCACCGAAACGCGGGCTGGGACCGTCAGCACTGAGTGGCGACCGGCACCAGCGATAAGCAGCTCGTTAATGACGCCCCCGACCGAGGTGGTTCAGGGCAGTTGTCGCTAGCCTACGAGCGCGTCTGCGGCGTATCTAGGCTAAGCGGGCGACGCTGGCCAGAATCGCCATCTCGTTTTGCCCGATGTCCCAGGTGTAAGGGGAACTCCAGGATCGGTGACGTCGGGAAGGTCGTGTGTGTTGTCCACGTTGGGGTCGATGGGGCTGATAGATGGAATATCGGAGGTGGGGATAGTCGGAACGCTGCGGATATCGGCAGTCATCCTCACAAGGTGACGCGGCCGCGCCGCGCGGTTCCGCCGTGTCCGGTCACTCCGGACGATTTTCCGGTCAGACGATTCGGCACGACTGCCCAAAAACACAGTATTCTGTTAGCGAGCCATCGCCGGTACTCAGTTCCGCCGCTGGTGGATCCGTTGCTTAGCTGATCTGGCCAAAGCGGCCGACGATTGAGAGGATCTCGATGCAGTTAACTTTCGGGCCCGCCCGGCTGACCGGATTCGCGATCCTCGCGGTTGCGGGCGCGACCGCGCTGTCGGTGGGCGCGTGCAGTTCGTCGAACAATGAGAAGTCCCCGGCTACGTCGTCACCGGCGTCCGCCAACGGCAAAGACTCGGTTCACGGCCTGATCGCGTCGGTGTCGGGCAACGCGGTCCAGGTCACCGAGACGACTGGGACGGCCACCGTCGACGTCAGCCCCTCGACCAAGGTCACCGAGAACACCACGGCTCAGCTGACCGATATTGCTGCCGGCAACTGCGTGACCGTGGTTTCCGCCCCCGCCCCGGCCCCCGGTGGCCCTTTCACGGCCACCTGGGTGCATCTGAGCCCGCCGGGGGGTGATGGCAAGTGCCCGCAACCGAAGACCGGACCTCGCAGGGTGATCGGCACGGTTGCTTCTGTGGCGGGTAACACCATCAACGTGACCGTTACCGACGCCAACGGCAATCCCGCTCAACCCGCCGTGACGGTCACCGACACCACGCATTACAGCAAGGGCGCCTCTGCAACTTCGCAGGCCATCGCGCAAGGCAAGTGCATCACCGCACACGGAACCAAGGATGGTGGCGGGACGCTGCAGGCGACGGTTGTCGCCTTGGGCCCCGCTCACGACGGCAAATGCCCGCAGCCTGCCGCTAAGCAGCAACCGCACTAACGACCGATCGACCAATACGATCTCGGCAAGCCGAGGGTGTGCTGTGCGATGTGGTTGAGGATCATCGCGCGGCGCCCACGGTGAGCCGGTAAATCTTCTTCGAGAAGGGCGTGTTTCTCCGCGCGGTACGACACCGAGACTTTCGAATTCGCCACCACCGCACCGAAGCGCGGGCTGGGACCATCAGTACTGAATGGCGACCGGCACCAGCGATAAGCAGCTCGTTAATGACATCCCCGACCGAGGTGGTTCAGGGCAGTTGTCGTGCTAGGGGTACAGACCTGAGATGCAGAGCACTTCGTCGAGGCTGGCGGTGCGCAGCCCGGCGCGGGCGGCCGGTCGCCCACGTTGGGCGGGCGGATCGGGGTCGCTGTTTTGCACGCCGACGGCCCGATCCAGGCGTGCGGTGTCGAACATCGCCGGGCCGCTGGCCGGCGCCTCGGTCAGGAGGTAGCGGCCGGCGTCGGGTGCCCGGCGCACCGCCTCCTCGGCGGCGCTGGCGCCGGTCAGCTTGACCGCATCGGCGAAGTTGATGCCCACCTGAAACACCTGGGGTTCGGCGTCGAGCACCGCGGTCAGGCGGGTGATGAAGTTCTCGGGGGCGAAAAACCGCCAGCCTTCGCCCAGGTGCAGCCAGAACCGTCCGTTGATCTGAGCGCGGAGCTGCGCCAGCTGGGCGCCGGGCCCGTCGCCGGATCTGCGACGGGCGAACTCGAGAAAACCGTAACGTTTCCGCAGCTTCGCGCGGTCGGGGGCGGACAGGCCGGTATCGAGCACCAGGAAGCGCCCGACCCGTGACACATCGAGGCAGCAGGTCAGAAACGAGTTCAGTGTCTGCTCGGTGGTCTGCCGGTCCGGCCCGGCGACCAGGCTGACGGTGACCTCGGCCTCGCCGGGACCGGCGGCCAGGGACTGCACCAGGGCTTCGGGGTACGGTGAGGCCGCCTCGATCATGGCCGGCACCGAAAAGTCGCGGTTGGCCGCAATCCGTTGCCGATCAGCCTCGGGGATGTCGGGGCGGGCCAGCAGGCGCCGGCACAGCGTGAACGCCTCGGCGTGCTTACCGATCCAGGATGCGCACACCGCCTGCTCATCGGTTGCGCGCCAAGCGTAAATCTCTGCGATATCCGGGGACAAAGAGGTCCTCTTCGGGGAACTGGGATTTCGGCGGCGCGCTGGGCAAACAGGTAACCGAGCCGGTAGCGCTGCTCGACGCGATACCGAAAGGCGATGGCATGCAACGGCTCGGCGCGGGTCGGTCGAAACTCCCAGGCCCTCAGGTAGGCGTCCTCAACGTCTGGCCACGGCTCACCGAGGTTCGCATCGACTCCGCGAGCCGGTACATCGCCTAGTAGACCTCCTCGTCGCAGCCGCCCATCTCGACCCGCCGCGCATACCACTTGCGCGCGTTGACGAAATCGCCCAATTGGAAGTAGGTCTGGGCTAGGAATAAGACCGACCGCGCATCCTCGGGGTTGCGTTCGACCTTGGCCAGCAACTGATCGCGTTCGTGCTCAAACTTATGCCTGAGCAGTTGGCGGTTGCGGAGCTGATGATCTGCGCTGTGGTCTTTGCCTTCGAGGCGCACATCGATGCAAGGGTCGTCCCGCGCAGCGGTCTCGTGGGTGACACCCTCGAGGCCTGCCGACAGCGCGCGGTGCACGATGTCGGCCTGGCTGCGAGCGGAGAAAGCCTGGTAGCCCCGCTCGGCGAGCTCGCGTCGCGCGCGCTCGTCGCCGAGGAGCTCCACACAGCGATCGACCAGTTCGTCGTAGTCCGCGAACGCGACGCCGGACTCCAGGCCGCGCTCCAATGTCGGATCGGCACCACTCTCGGAGACCACCGCGCGTCTGTTGGCGAGCAGATAGGAAACACGCGCGATTTCGAAGATCTTCGCTTCCCAGTAATGGACGTTGAGGACGATCTTCGAGCGTGCGATCCAGGCATCGCGGCTCGCGCCGAGGGCGCCCGATAGCCATTTGACCCGAAGACCTCTGTCGTGCAGGTCCCGGAGAACGGCGTATCGGCGCTCGCTGAGCATGCCGTAGAAAAGTACGTCGATGTCCTCGGGGGCCGGGGCGATCCGTGTCAGCTCGGGGACGTATCCGATCGGAACGTAGGTGGGCCGGGGCAGTCCCAGGGCAGCGAGCCGCTCGATGTTGGCTTGACTGTAATCCCAAGTCGGGTAGCGCCGGAAAAGGTCGATGAATTCAGGCATCGCCATCCACGGCGAGTCGTCACCCAATTGCTCGAGGTTGTAGAAGATGGGGTTTTTTGGCACCTCCAGGCCGTAGTGGATGAGGTGGTTTGCGCCGAGCACGATGGTGCGGCGCTCGTCGAGGTCGAGACGGTTGGTCAGCACCGAGTCGTGGCCGAGCGCCAGAAGAGCATGGTGCAATGCCTCCGCGATTTCGCGAAATCCTCCGCCGATGGTCGGATTGCTAGGGAGGTGACACAACTGCGACGGCGAACAGCACGGGTGCAACGTAGTGGAAGAGGAGCGCTGCGTTATGCGGATTGGTCACTCACCGGGTTGCTCGCTGGGCGCAGCGCAGCCTTTCAAGCTCGTGTGTGACCACTGGGCCGACGAGATGCATCAAGATGCCCGCGAAACCTGACCGCGAAATTTTCACCCTAGCGCGAATCCTCCCGCGACGCGAGCAGCTGAATCTCAGTCGATCTTGATTTCGGGGCTCCGGCAAGGCGGCGACGCCGCGTGTCGTGCGGTGGCGCCGGGTTCCACCGGCCCGGTGGTGGTTTGCTCCTTCCTGGGGTTGTTGTCAGCGGCCGGCTGTCAGTGGCCGTGGGCGATAGCTCCAGTCGAATCCGGTGCCCATAAACACGCCAAGGTGGTGGAGCACGCTGGTCAACGTGCCCGACGTGCCGCTCGCCAAACGGGCCCAGCACCACAATGATCGGCTCAACGTACGCCATGGTGCGGCCTTCCACATTCCCGACTGCCCTCAGGAACGGTACCCGATCTTCCTGCTCAGCCTGGACCGTCGAGCGATGAATTTAAGCGGGCCTTCGCTCACGACAGAGGCCGAGGCGCTCGGGTATCCGCGACCGAGGTGGTTTCGGGCAGTTGTCGTCTAGGGGTCCAGACCTGAGATGCAGAGCACTTCGTCGAGGCTGGCGGTGCGCAGCCCGGCGCCGGCGGCCGGCCGCCCACGTTGGGCGGGCGGATCGGGGTCGCTGTTGTGCACACCGACGGCCCGATCCAGGCGTGCGGTGTCGAACATCGCCGGGCCGCTGGCCGGCGCCTCGGTCAGGATGTAGCGGCCGGCGTCGGGTGCCCGGCGCACCGCCTGCTCGGCGGCGCTGGCGCCGGTCAGCTTGACCGCGTCGGCGAAGTTGATGCCCACCTGAAACACCTGTGGTTCGGCGTCGAGCACCGCGGTGAGGCGGGTGATGAAGTTCTCGGGGGCGAAAAACCGCCAGCCCGCGCCCAGGTGCAGCCAGAACCGTCCGTCGATCTGAGCGCGGAGCTGCGCCAGCTGGGCGCCGGGCCCGTCGCCGGATCTGCGACGGGCGAACTCGAGGAACCCGTAGCGCTGCTGCAGCATCGCGCGATCGGGGGCGGACAGGCCGGTATCGAGCACCAGGAAGCGCCCGACCCGTGACACATCGAGGCAGCAGTTCAGGAACGAGTTAATGGTCTGCTCGGTGGTCTGCCGGTCCGGCCCGGCGACCAGGCTGACGGTGACCTCGGCCTCGCCGGGACCGGCGGCCAGGGACTGCACCAGGGCTTCGGGGTACGGTGAGGCCGCCTCGATCATGGCCGGCACCGAAAAGTCGCGGTTGGCCGCAATCCGTTGCCGATCAGGGTCGGGGATGTCGGGGCGGGCCAGCAGGCGCCGGCACAGCGTGAACGCCTCGGCGTGCTTGCCGATCCAGAATGCGCAAATCGCCTGCTCATCGGTTGCGCGCCAAGCGTAAACCTCTGCGAAGTATCCGAGGACAAAGAGGTCCTCTTCGGGAAATGGGATTTCGGCGGCGCGCTGGGCAAACAGGTAACCGAGCCTGGTAGCGCTGCTCGACGCGACACCGAAAGGCGATGGCATACAACGCCTCGGCGCGGGTCGGTCGAAACTCCCACGCCTTGAGGTAGGCCTCCTGAACATCCGGCCACGGCTCACCGAGTTCCGCCATTGAGGCCGCGAGCCGGTACATCGCCCAGTAGACCTCCTCGTCGGAGCCGCCCATCTCGACCCGCCGCGCATACCACTTGCGCGCATTGACGAAATCGCCCAATTGGAAGGAGGTCTCGGCTAGGAAAAAGACCGACCGCGCATCCTCGGGATTGCGTTCGACCTTGGCCAGCCACAGATCGCGGTCGGGCGCAAACTTATGCCTGAACAGTTGGCGCTCGCGGAGCTGATGATCTGCGCTGTGGTCTTTGCCTTCGAGGCGCACATCGATGCAAGGGTCGTCCCGCGCAGCGGTCTCGTGGGTGACACCCTCGAGGTCTGCCGACAGCGCGCGGTGCAGGATGGCGGCCTGGCTGCGAGCGGAGAAAGCCTGGTAGCCCCGCTCGGCGAGCTCGCGTCGCGCGCGCTCGTCGCCGAGGAGCTCCACACAGCGATCGACCAGTCCGTCGTAGTCCGCGAACGCGACGCCGGACTCCAGGTCGCGCTCCAATGTCGGATCGGCACCACGCTCGGAGACCACCGCGCGTCTATTGGCGAGCAGATAGGAAACACGCGTGATTTCGAAGATTTTCGCTTCCCAGTAGTGGATGTTGAGGACGATCTTCGAGCGTGCGATCCAGGCATCGCGGCTCGCGCCGTAGACGCCCGATAGCCATTTGACACGAAGACCTCGGTCGTGCAGGTCCCTGAGAACGGCGTATCGGCGCTCGTAGGACGCGCCGTAGAAAAGTACGTCGATGTCCTCGGGGGCTGGGGCGATCCGTGTCAGCTCGGGGACGTATCCGATCGGAACGTAGGTGGGCCGGGGCAGTCCCAGGGCAGCGAGCCGCTCGATGTTGGCTTGACTGTAATCCCAAGTCGGGTAGCGCCGGAAAAGGTCGAAGAATGCAGGCAACGTCATCGACGGCAAGTCGTCACCCAATTGCTCGAGGTTGTAGAAGATGGGGTTTTTTGGCGGCTCCAAGCCGTGCCGGACGAGGAGGTTTCCGCCGAGCACGATGGTGCGGCGCTCGTCGAGGTCGAGACGGTTGGTCACCACCGAGTCATGGCCAAGCGCCAGAAGAGCATGGTGCAATCCCTCCGCAACTTCGTCAAATGCTCTGCTGTGCTGAAAATTCGGAGGTGACACAATCGCGACGGCGAATCGCATGGGTAGCAAAGTACCGCAAGAACTGAGGTGTTCCCGACTTAACGGGCTCTTCGTAATTCAGAGTGCCTTGACAAGTTGGTGGAGCGCTCCGCTGTGCAGCAGTGAGCGCCAGCGGTACTGGGTGAGGTTGCGGAATCCGAGGGCGTTGCGGCGCAAAGCTTCTAGCCGTCCGTTGATGGCTTCGGTGGGTCCGTTGGAGGCGTGGTGGTCGAAGAAGGCAAGGATGTCGACGCGGCGGCGCCACAGGGTGCGGCCGAGTTGGGCGATCTCCTCCAGTTGGAAGAAGCCGCCACTATCCCAGCGCCGATTGTGGCATCGTTGCGGAGATGGATGCGCGTTGGGAGCCGGGTCTCGACGATCCGTTCGAAGAGGCGATTGACGAGGCGCTGAGCTCCTTGCCGGCCGATTTCCGTGCGGCGATCAGCAACGTTGCGATCGTCGTCGAGGACGAGCCTCCCGACGGGCGGCTGCTCGGCCTGTACCGCGGTGTGCGGCTGGCGGGAAGGGGATGGAGGCCCGGCGGAATGTTTCCCGCCAAGGTCAGCATCTTCCGCGGGCCGATCACGCGACTCGCTGCCGGCGACGCCGATCGTCTACGCCGCGAGGTCAGACACGTCGTGCTCCACGAGCTCGCGCATTACTTCGGGATCAAGTGACGCGCGGTTGATCGAGCTCGATCGCGACTGACGCGACGAAGGGCACGATCTCACGTCGCTATCTAAACCTTCGGACCGATTAAGAACAGTGCTGTTCGGATCTATGACATCACCTGGGCTGCTGCGGTTTTGTAGCCGGCGAACCCGTCCATCGCGATGACCTGCACCGTCTGAGCGAAGTCTGCGGTTTGAGCACTCAGCCAGCTGGCCAGCGCGGTCGCTGATCGTCCCGCGACCACGTCGAGCAATCGTGCAGGACCACTGCGGTCATGCACCGGTGTCAGGTCGATGATGACCGTGACGAATCCGTCGGTTCCGTGGCGTCGTGGCGCCCAGCGGTGCTCATCGATGACAACGATCCTCACTCCGGCCAGCCGGTCGGGGCCCGCAGCGGCCACCAATGCGGCGGTGGCGCCCATAGCGATTGTGTTCACGGTGTGCCAGGAGACGCCAAGCTCGACGGCGATCGCCGAGACCGTGGTGCGGTCGATCATCAACCGCCGCAACACATACCGGGCACACCGACGCGTCGTGGCTGATCGCGGTGCAGCCAGCTTGCCGAGATCCTGATTGAACACCACCCGCCCGTAGTTGGGCGTGACGCACCGATACCGAGGTATCGCGACCGAGGCCCCACCTCAGCTCAACGACACGACCCAAGCCGCGGATATCCGCCAACCACCGCTGCACGCTCATTTCCGAAGAGCCGGATAAGCCGCGGGTGGAGCGCTGCGTTCAGTATGTGCGGTCGAATTTCGATGCCGGAGAACAGTTCCGAGACATCAATGATTGCCGGGAACGTGCCGAGCACTGGTGTGGGCAGACCGCGGGAATGCGCATCCACGGCACCACGCGGATGCGCCCAGCCGTGGTGTTCTCCGCCGAGGAAGCACCCGCGCTGGCACCGGTACCCGAGGCGGTGTTCGACATCCCAGCCTGGACACACCCAGGCCGAGCCGCCGTAACGGGTGCCGAACTCGATGACCAAAGATGGCCACATCGCAAACAGAATCTCTTGATAATTCCACATGTTGCCGACCCATTTCCGGCACTTGCCCCCCAAGCCACGAAGTCTTCCTCCACACCTCGGTGTCGTAGTACCACTGTGATACTCGGTCGGCTCGGAGTTAGCCGGCGGGTAGATCGAATCCGCCGCGAGACGCGCAGGTTGTTGCCCTACTGAGCCTGACATTTTCGTCACGGTCTCTTTATGCAGGCTCAGTCGAGGCTAAACAGCACGGTCAGGCGGTCGGGTTCCTCGCAGAGCGGACGCGAGTCGGTCATTTCGAGTTCCTCCCAAAACGACCGCAGTCGATTTTCGTCCATAACGGTTGCGGCGTGCTCATCGACGATGTCGTAGTAGCAATCGGCCAAAATGCGCGATGCCGGGTCGACGCGGGTGATCGCGACCAGGCCAGTCGGCGGGCAGTCCAGCACATGTAGCCGCAGGTCCGGGCGGTACTTTTTCAGGATTGGCAGCAACTTCCAAACATCACCCGTCCAGAAGGAAGCAGTATCTGTCTCCGAGGGACCGCCCGGCAACCACTGCCGCAACGCCATCCGCGGATTCAAAGGCACGCAATCATGCAGCAGGATCAGTGAGCGGGGATGACAGGCAGCCTCTGTCCCGATCAGATCGCGCAGCAGGAATTCGAACCGGTGCATGCCATCCAAAAAGACCATGTCCACCGGCCGTCCCAGCAACTCCCGCACATTTTCGGTCGCAAAGAAAGTGTCCGACGGCATCTGGAAGAAGAACGTGCGCCTGCGGTTGCCGGTGGCGGTAACGTCAAGCTGGAACTGAGGGTCCACCGCGATCGCGTCGCAACCCACGAGCGCCAGCGAAGACCCAGTCTCTGTGCCGACCTCCAAGTATGTGCGCGGCGTCAGATGGGTGTGCAATGCGGTAAGGAAGTCAAAGTATGGCACACCGAGCATGCGGAACGAGTTGGTCGCATCGTCAAAGTCGTGCACTGGGCCCG
>CAWDVY010000020.1:0-6402 GCA_963805675.1 uncultured Actinomycetota bacterium | reverse complement strand
CCGCAAGAACTGAGGTGTTCCCGACTTAACGGGCTCTTCGTAATTCAGAGTGCCTTGACAAGTTGGTGGAGCGCTCCGCTGTGCAGCAGTGAGCGCCAGCGGTAGTGGGTGAGGTTGCGGAATCCGAGGGCGTTGTGGCGCAACGCTTCTAGCGCCCGTCCGTTGATGGCTTCGGTGGGTCCGTTGGAGGCGTGGTGGTCGAAGAAGGCAAGGATGTCGACGCGGCGGCGCCACAGGGTGCGGCCGAGTTGGGCGATCTCCTCCAGTTCGAAGAGCCCGCCACTATCCCAGCGCCGATTGTGGCATCGTTGCGGAGATGGGTGCGCGTTGGGACCCGGGTCTCGACGATCCGTTCGAAGAGGCGATTGACGAGGCGCTGAGCTCCTTGCCGGCCGATCTCCGTGCGGCGATCAGCAACCTTGCGATCGTCGTCGAGGACGAGCCTCCCGACGGGCGGCTGCTCGGCCTGTACCGCGGTGTACCGCTGCCGCAAAGGGGATGGAGGCGCGGCGAAATGTCTCCCGCCAAGGTCAGCATCTTCCGCGGGCCGATCACGCGACTCGCTGCCGGCGACGGCGATCGTCTACGTCGCGAGGTCAGACACGTCGTGCTCCACGAGCTCGCGCATTACTTCGGGATCAAGTGACGCGCGGTTGATCGAGCTCGATCGCGACTGACGCGACGAAGGGCACGATCTCACGTCGCTAGCTAAACCTTCGGACCAATTTAGAACAGTGCTGTTTGGATTTTGACATCACCTGGGCTGCTGCGGTTTTGTAGCCGGCGAACCCGTCCATCGCGATGACCTGCACCGTCTGAGCGAAGTCTGCGGTTTGAGCACTCAGCCAGCTGGCCAGCGCGGTCGCTGATCGTCCCGCGACCACGTCGAGCAATCGTGCAGGGCCACTGCGGTCATGCACCGGTGTCAGGTCGATGATGACCGTGACGAATCCGTCCGTTCCGTGGCGTCGTGGCGCCCAGCGGTGCTTATCGATGACAACGATCCTCACTCCGGCCAGCCGGTCGGGGCCCGCAGCGGCCACCAATGCGGCGGTGGCGCCCATAGCGATTGTGTTCACGGTGTGCCAGGAGACGCCAAGCTCGACGGCGATCGCCGAGACCGCGGTGCGGTCAGTCATCAACCGCCGCAACACATACCGGGCACACCGACGCGTCGTGGCTGATCGCGGTGCAGCCAGCTTGCCGAATCCTGATTGAACACCACCCGCCCGTAGTTGGGCGTGACGCACCGATACCGAGGTATCGCGACCGAGGCCCCACCTCAGCTCAACGACACGACCCAAGCCGCGGATATCCGCCAACCACCGCTGCACGCTCATTTCCGAAGAGCCGGATAAGCCGCGGGTGGAGCGCTGCGTTCAGTATGTGCGGTCGAATTTCGATGCCGGAGAACAGTTCCGACATCAATGATTGCCGGGAACGTGCCGAGCACTGGTGTGGGCAGACCGCGGGAATGCGCATCCCCGGCACCACGCGGACGCCCCCAGCCGTGGTGTTCTCCGCCGAGGAAGCACCCGCGCTGGCACCGGTACCCGAGGCGGTGTTCGACATCCCAGCCTGGACACACCCAGGCCGAGCCGCCGTAACGGGTACCGAACTCGATGACCAAAGATGGCCACATCGCAAACAGAATCTCTTGATAATTCCACATGTTGCCGACCCATTTCCGGCGCTTGCCCCCCAAGCCACGAAGTCTTCCTCCACACCTCGGTGTCGTAGTACCACTTGTGATACTCGGTCGGCTCGGAGTTAGCCGGCGGGTAGATCGAATCCGCCGCGAGACGCGCAGGTTGTTGCCCTACTGAGCCTGACATTTTCGTCCAACGGTCTCTTTGGGCGGGGTCAGTCGAGGCTAAACAGCTCGGTCAGGCCGTCGGGTTCCTCGCAAAGCGGCCGCGAGTCGGTCATTTCGAGTTCCTCCCAAAACGACCGCAGTCGATTTTCGTCCATAACGGTTGCGGCGTGCTCATCGACGATGCCGTAGTAGCAATCGGCCAATATGCGCGATGCCGGGTCGACGCGGGTGATCGCGACCAGGCCAGTCGGCGGGCAGTCCAGCACATGTAGCCGCAGGTCCGGGCGGTACTTTTTCAGGATTGGCAGCAACTTCCAAACATCACCCGTCCAGAAGGAAGCAGTATCTGTCTCGGAGGGACCACCCGGCAACCACTGCCGCAACGCCATCCGCGGATTCAAAGGCACGCAATCATGCAGCAGGATCAGTGAGCGGGGATGACAGGCAGCCTCTGTCCCGATCAGATCGCGCAGCAGGAATTCGAACCGGTGCATGCCATCCAAAAAGACCATGTCCACCGGCCGTCCCAGCAACTCCCGCACATTTTCGGTCGCAAAGAAAGTGTCCGACGGCATCTGGAAGAAGAACGTGCGCCTGCGGTTGCCGGTGGCGGTAACGTCAAGCTGGAACTGAGGGTCCACCGCGATCGCGTCGCAACCCACGAGCGCCAGCGAAGACCCAGTCTCTGTGCCGACCTCCAAGTATGTGCGCGGCGTCAGATGGGTGTGCAATGCGGTAAGGAAGTCCAGGTATGGCACACCGAGCATGCGGAACGAGTTGGTCGCATCGTCAAAGTCGTGCACTGGGCCCGCCCCCCGTTGTCTTGATTGATCGGAAATGCGACAAGCGCCGCGCGTCCCTCGTCCGCCTCGATGCGGAATTCCGCAACAACACTTTAGGCGAGCCTGGGTCCGGCTTAGGGCAACCTCGCACCCGGTGCACTCCCGCGGGCGTCGCCTGGCGGAGCGACTCCGACTCTCAACACATGTTCGACTGCCCAACACATGACCCGAAGACCGCGCTTACCACACACCAAGCTATTCAGCAACCCCCCTGCTACTGCCTAAAACCGGAGCGGGGCAAAACAGGCCTTGACCAGGTTCAACACCGCGATTCTTCGGATCGTCAGAAAAATCTTTCCGATTTTTTGAAGATTTCCCTTCCCTGATGGGCGTCAAAGGGTTACCTTAGCGGGACCTGAGAAGATCTAAGTCGGACGAGGTGGGGCATGGCTTGTTGGAGTCATCAGTCGCGGAACGCAAAAGCGCTCCGTTGCTGTCAGACCAACGGTCTCGCCGACATTGCTTACTCGTTCATGATGACCGCAATCACCCCAGTGAACATTGCATATGCATACGAACGAACTAATTTCTCTTCCGCAGGGGGCCCGCAGACCTTCCGGATTGCCGCAGTTTGTGCGCAAGCCGACGCGTAAATGGACTCGAGCGCAGCCTAAGCACAGCCTAAGACAACACACGAAGTCCACAGGAACGGCCAGGGGAAGGTAAGAACGATGGCAGATCGGCGTTCGAAGAAGCAAGACCGTCAATCGCGTGGAGACGCCGGGCACCGCACCGGTCGTTTCATCAGCCTCAGCGCTGCGGCCAGCACGTTCATAACCATCGGCCTGTCGCCGCTGGTCCACATGCCGGTGGCAAAGGCTGACGGCGAAGACATCATCATCGATCAGATCATCAATTCCCTCTCCGCCGTGGACCCCACGGTGGCTTTGGACATGAGTAGCTGGCTCTCCAGCCTCGACGCCGCATTGCAGGGGGCGGCAAACTTCGATCCGTCGAGTTTGGCCGGCACGATGCCCGCGATCGACTCCGCGTTGTCCGCAGCGTCAACCGCCGTGCCGGCGGCCGATCCGGCGGCCTCGTCATCGCTTGCCGGCCTGTATGAGACTTTCATCTACGACCCGTCGCACGCCTTTGACCAACGGTGGATCGATGGCACGACCCTCTTGGGCGGTCTCACGGTTGCGTACGACGATTTCATCAACCAGTTCGCTCCGGCCGGAGAGATGTTCATCGGCAACGGCGCCAATGGCGTGGGCGACGGAACGTTGGCCCAGGCCGACGGCGGTGCCGGCGGGTTGTTCTTCGGCGATGGCGGCAATGGCGCTACCGATGCTGCCGGGCAGGGCGGTTCCGGGGGCGCCGCATGGGACGGCAACGGCGGCGCGGGTGGTGACGGGCTCGACGGCCAGTCTGGCGGCGCTGGCGGCGACACCCAATACGGCATCGCCGGTAACGGCGGCGATGCCCTAGGCGTCCCCACGACATTCGGCTATGCCGGCGGCAGCGGCGGCGCGGGTGGCGACGTGACCGGATGGTTCTTCGGCAACGGCGGTCACGGCGGGTACGGCGGGGCCGGCGCCGTCGGCGCCCCCGGGATCGACAACAGTGCTAACCCGGGCGTTCCTGGCGGCGGTGGGTACGCCGGCGGCGCCGGCGGCGCCGGCGGCGCCGGCGGCAGCGGCGCGTTCCTGATCGGCAACGGCGGTGACGGCGGCAGCGGCGGCGCCGGCGGTGCCGGCGGCGCCGGCGGCGGCGGTGGCTTCGGCGGCGCCCCCGGCGGGCTCGGCGGGTCCGGCGGGCTCGGCGGGTCCGGCGGGCTCGGCGGCCACGGCGGGATCTACGGCCACAATGGCCTGAATGGGCAGAATGGCCCGACTGGCCCGGCCGGCCCGACCGGCCCGACGGGCGCCTCCGGCTGACCTATCCGCACCTACCACAAGATTCGACCGGCCCGCAGCGGCCGGTCGAATCTTGTGGTTAGCGCCTCGTGACTGAGGCTCCGCGTGCGCCGCAAGGCCTCGTGGACACGTCGGTCGTGAATCGTCCTGGTCAGGTCGACGGGGAGCCCCCAAAGCGAACTCGCGGTCAGCGCCCATGGCCGGGCTCGCCGCGCTGACAGCAACGAGAAACATTCACCCGTCGTGGGTTGGTGGACGTCGCCACGCTCGGTCGCGTTCGTAGCCATAGCGATTGCCGTAATCGCTACGGCCGTAGCCATCGCAGCGTGGCTTCGCCCGGGTGCCTCGCACTCATACAGCGACCAGGAATCCGCCCAGGCCAAGGCAACGTGTGCTCTGCTTGGGCGCCCGTCCACCAAGCAGTTTGGGCCGGCACTCCGAACCCGCATCCAGGCGACCCGGTCGCCCAACTTTCGGTGGCCGCCAACGTCCGGTTGGCCGTGTTAGGGGGCGGCTCATACCTAAAAGAAACCCTGGCTGCAGAGCCTGCGACTGTAAGGACTGGGGACATCCCTGACACGTTGTTGTCAGGACATCGCTGACAGTACCTGTGGGCCTTCGGGTTCGGCGTTCTTGCGTGGTCTGCCACGCTTTTTGCCGCTGCCGTGGTAGGTGCCGACTGGCCCGAGGACCAGTTCGCGCAACACGGCTCCCGTGGCTCGGTCGAGCACGACGACGTGATCAGGCTTGGTTTCGATCACGGTCACGCGTTGGCCTTGCCAGGGCTTTCCGATGCCGATCTTGCGCTTGCGGTAGTGGACGCTTCCAGTGGGCGAAACCAGCAGGACGCGGGGTCCGGTCTTCGCCAGCGCGGCCGGGGGTCACCAGCGGCGACCTTGGGCAGCGCTTGGTAGACCTCGGCGGTTATTTGCTGGTTCAGGCCCTGGTGTGGGCGCTGGTGATTATGGTGCCAACGGAACCGATCGCATAACGCTTGCAGTTCGTCGATCGTGTCAGCGGGGCCGTGGTCGGCGTAGAAGTCCTTGAAGGTGCGGTGGTAGCGCTCGAGCTTCCGCAGGTCTGGGATGCGCCGGCCGAGGCTGACTGCTTGACGCCCATGGCGGCCGTCGCTGCTGGAAATGCACCGGTTTGTGGCCATCTGGGGCGATGAACTGCGCGCCGTTGTCGCTGATCAGTTGCCGGGCGCACCGTGTTCGGTGATCGCAGTCTCCATGGCGCGCCGCGCGGCAACGGCGGTGAATCGACGAGTGGCAGTCGCACCGATGGCGAAGCGGGCATGGTGGTCCAGAATGTCGACGATCCAGGCTTTCGATCTTTCGGATAGCTCAACTTGGGTGAGTCGATCTGCCATAGGTCATTGGGTGCGTCGCACTAGAACCGCCTCCAGGCGGGTACTGCCCGCCGCCCTCACGCGGCCTCGAACTAGTGAATTGCGTTGCAGCACAAGATGAATCGTTGATACTGCCAGGGCAGCGGGGGGGGCCTGAGCGCGCCAGTCGCGCGTGGAATCGTGCGTGCACCCCAGCGCGGGTTGGCCCTGCGCCGCCTAACGATCTCCACCTCGAGCTCGGCTGGGTTCGAGCCAGTCCAGACATAGCGGCCATCGCGACAGCGGCAACCAGTGCGGCAACACCGTCGGCGTAGAGCCGGCGTTCGATGACATAGAAGCTCTGCCGCGAGATGCCGTAGCGGCGGCACGTCTCAGCGGGCCGCCCGTGATCTGGTGGCGCATTCGTCGTGAGCAGGATCTCCAACCGGCGTTCGTTCACACTCAGCACTCTCATTTTGGGAGAATGGCAGGTATGTACCAGGAACGACCTGTGCGGCTGTGTGTCCCGGGCTGAGAACGTTACTCCAGTGTTGC
>CAWDVY010000019.1:0-30739 GCA_963805675.1 uncultured Actinomycetota bacterium | reverse complement strand
CATCCAACATGACGGATGGCGATGCCTCTACCTGGGGCTTTGCCGAATTCTCATCGAAATGGCAGACGAGTTTTTCTCATCTTCGTGGCGGATCCTATAACCGACGGCTGTGCAAGCTTTGGCGCGGCACCGTCTCTTGCGACGTGCCCGCGATGGGGCTGGGGCCTGGGCGTCTCGCACTGCGCCGGCGGCTTATGACTGGATCGGCGACCGACCATCTTTCCGAGGCAGACATTTGAGACACGATGACCTGCGAGAACCTCTGACGAGCCAGCTATGCGCCCGTTGTCTCGAATGTGGTCTATTTCGAGACCGCGTTCAGTTCTGCTCGGGCCTGGTCGATTTGGTCGTATGCGTAGGTCGCCATGGCGGCGGTGGTCATCGTCTCACCCTTGCGGGCGAGCGATTCGTAGGTCTGGTCGCCGAGCACATCGCGGAGGTGGGCGATCAGGGTGTTGAACTCAGCAAGCATTGCGGTGTAGGGGATGACGGCGAACCCGGCCATGGTAGCCGCTGGTTCGTAGCGTCCGAGCCGGTCGAACACGGCGGCGAGGATCGAGACGGAGCCGTGCACCGAGGCGGTGTTGCCCGAGTCGTGGAAGGTGCGGATCGCCAGCGTGATGTAGTTGAGCGCGGCCAGTGGGTCACCGTATACGGCCTCAAGACGGCACAGACTGACCGCCAGGTGTGACTCGTTAAAGCGGTTGCCGCTGTCCTGGGCGATCACCAGGCCCCGACGCAGGGCCTCCAGCGAGGCGACGGGATCGGCGTCGCGGAAGAGGTTCTCGTGGACGTAAAGCGCGAGCGAGAGCACACAGGGGTTCTGGGTGGCTTCGGCGGCGTCGATCAAGCCGTTCGCGGCGGCCATCGCTTCGTCATGGGACCCGGCGAGCGTCAGTGCGAGGACCAGGTATGCCCTGGTGAATGTATGGGTGTCGTGGCCGCGTGCGAGCTGGGCGCGGCACCACTCGATACTCCGTTCGGGCTGGCCGATGAGCAGATACGCATTGGCAAGCAAAGCCTCGCCGCCGAACGGCACCTCTTCGTAGCGGCCACTGGCGATCAGCAGCTGGGCGGCGTCGACGTAGCGGACGGCGTCATCGGTCCTACCAGCCTGGCAGCACTGCGTTGCAATCACGTACAGGAACGCGAGCCGGGGATGGTCGGCGACGCGGGCGGGTTCGATGAGTTCTTCGGCCCAGGCTATCGGCTCGCGATTTTCGACCAGTGGGCCGAGGAGCGCCGCATACGTGGCGATGATGGCGGCGGCGTCCAGATCGCCTTGGTCGGCGGCCCACCGAAACGCGGTGCGCAGATTGGCGAACTCGACGGTGAACCAGTCGTAGGCCTCACGCTGGCGGGGGCTGTCCCACAGGGCCAGGATGTCGGCTTCGCGTCCGGCGAAGTACCGCGAGTGGGCGGCCCGAATCGCGGATGCTTCGCCACCGGCGACGAGTTGTTCCTCGGCGAACTGGCGGATCGTCTCCAGCATCGAAAACCGGGTCCGCCCCGAGGACCGGTCGGCGACCTGCAGCGACTTGCGCACCAGGGCATCGAGCAGATCCAGGGTGGCGAAGTCATCATCGGAACCCATGACGGCGCAGGCGCTTTGCAGGTCGAATCCACCGGCGAAGACCGAACACCGCTCCAGCAACGTCTTTTCGGTGTCGTCGAGCAGGTCGTAGGACCACGCCACCGCGTGGCGCAGGGTTTGGTGGCGTGACAGGCCGCGCCGGGAGCCGACCAGCAGCCGGAACCGCTGATCGAGACGATCACGTACCTCGCTGGCGGTCATCGACGCCATCCGCGAGGCCGCCAACTCGATGGCTAACGGGATGCCGTCGAGTCTGCGGCAGATTTCCACTACAGCGTCCGCCTCGCCGGGCGGGGCCAGCGAGAAGTCCGACACGACACTTTGGGCACGGTCGACGAAAAGGTTCACCGCGGCGGATTCGGTTCCGGAGTTGACGTCGAGCGACGGGACACGCCATAACCATTCTTCGCTGACCCCCAATCCTTCGCGGCTGGTCGCGAGAATCGTTACGGTCGCCGAGGCGGCGAGGATCGCCTCGACCAGATCCGCGACACTGTCGACAACGTGCTCGCAGTTGTCGAACACCAGCAGCCGCGACCGGCCCTCCAACGCGGAGGCCACCGACTCGGTCACTGTCTTGCCCGGTTGCTGGGTGATGCCCAACACCGCCGCGACGGCGTCGGGTACCGCCGCGGGGTCGGTGACCGCGGCCAGCTCGAAAAACCAAACCCCGTCGGGAAACTCATCGGCCAGCCGCGCCGCGACTTCCAGCGCCAGCCGGGTCTTGCCGACCCCACCGACCCCGGTCAGCGTGACCAACCGATGAGCCTTCACCGCGGCGTGCAGCTCGGCGACCTCCGACTCACGCCCGATGAAGCTCGTGGTCGCAGCCCGCAGGTTCCCCGGACTCGCATCCAGCGCCCGCAGGGCCGGGAACTCCGTGCGTAACCCTGTCGCTCGGACCTGGAACACCCCGACCGCGGTGGGCAGATCCCGCAGCCGCCGCGGCCCCAAATCCACCAGATCAACGCCGCTGAGCAGACCCGCCGTCGACTCGGCCAACAGGATCTGACCGCCATGCCCGGCGGCCATCACCCGCGCGGCACGATTCAGCACCGCACCGAAGTAGTCCCCCTCACGCAGCTCGGCTTCGCCGGTCGCGATCCCCATCCGCACCGGCAATTCCAGTTTGCGCTGCCCGGCGATGGCGGCGTCCACCGCTGCCCTTGGTGACGAGAATGCCGCGCAGACCCCGTCGCCGGTGTGCTTGAACATGGACCCGCCGTGCGCGTCGATCGCCGCACGCAACACCTCGTCATGGGCGGCCAGCGCTACCCGCATCGAATCCGCGTCGGCCTCCCACCGACGGGTCGAACCCTCAACATCGGTGAACAGAAACGTAACCACCCCAGAAGGCGGGCCCCCTGCGGACACCCGCACAGGATGTCACAACCGGCACGCGCATAGTCCAACATCGGCGGAGCCGCCCCGGTTACTGGATACAGGTGTTTTGAGACGAACTTCCGCGAGCCTCAGATGTCGTCTATTTCGAGACCGCGTTCAGTTCTGTTCGGGCCTGCTCGATTTGGTCGTACGCGTAGGCCACCATGGCGGCGGTGGTCATCGTCTCACCCTTGCGGGTGAGCGATTCGTAGGTCGCCTCACCGAGCACCTCGCGGAGGCGGGTGATCGCGGTGCTGATTTCGGGGACCCCCGATGCAGAGAGAGGACTGAGCGCGAACCCGGCGATGGTGGCCGCCGGTTCGTAGCGTCCGAGCCGGTCGAAAAGAGCGGCGAGGACGGCCAGCGGGACGCGGATCGATGTGGTGTCGCCCGAATCGTGGAAGTTGCGGATTGACAGAGTGAGGTGATCGAACGCGGCCAGCGTGTCGCCCTGTTCGGCCTCAAGTCGTGCCAGAACGTTCGCCACGACTGACGCGATGGTGCGGTTGCCGCTGTCTTGAGCGATCACCAGACCCCGGCCGCCCGTGTTAAGCGCCCCGACGGGATCCGCGTCACGGAAAGCGGCACCGTAGGCACTGAGCGCCAACGCGAGCAAGTGCGGGTTGCCGGTCGCCTCCGCAGCCTCGATGAGGCCATCGGCGGAATCCATCGCCTCCCCACCGGGACCGGCCAATGCAAGGGCGGCAACCAGCCATGCCCGGATGTTGACCGGGGTGTCGCGGCGGCGTGCGAGCTGGGCGCGGCACAACTCGGCCAACCGCTCGGGCTGCCCGATGACTAGGTAGACAAGGCCAAGCCAGGCTTCGAAGCCGTACGGCAGCCCGTCGCGGCTCCTGCCGAGAACGATCTGGCCAGCGTCGCTGTAGCCGACAGCCGCCTCGATCCGTCCGGCCGTCCAGCACCGCGACGCAATCACATACAGGAACGCCAGCCGCAGGTGGTCGACCGCGCGGGCGGACTCGATCAGCTCTTCAGCCCAGGCGACCGGCTCATAGGTTTGGCAACAAGCGCCGAGCCACCCCGCAAAGCTGGCGAGGGTGGCGGCGACATCAAGATCGCCCCGGTCGGTGGCCCACCGAAATGCGGTGCGCAGATTCGCCAACTCGGTGCTAAACCAGGTGTACGCCTCGCGTTGTCGGGGGCTGTCCCACAGGGCCAGGATGTCTGCTTCGCGCCCGGCGAAGTACCGCGAGTGGGCGGCCCGAATCGCGGATGCTTCGCCACCGGCGACGAGTTGTTCCTCGGCGAACTGGCGGATCGTCTCCAGCATCGAAAACCGAGTCCGCCCCGAAGATCGGTCGGCGATCAGCAGCGACTTGCGCACAAGAGCGTCGAGTACCTCGAGGATGGCGTATTCGTCGAGGTCATCTGATCCGGCTACCGCGCAGGCGCTTTGGAGGTCAAATCCGCCCGCGAAGACCGAACAGCGGTCCAGCACTGTCTTTTCGGTGTCGTCGAGAAGGTCGTAGGACCACGCCATCGCGTGGCGCAGCGTGTGGTGGCGTTCCAGGCCGCGTCGTGAGCCGACCAGCAGCCTGAACCGGTGATCAAGGCGATCACGCATTTCACTGGCGGTCATCGACGCCATCCGCGAGGCGGCCAGTTCGATGGCCAAGGGAATCCCGTCGAGGCGCTGACAAATCTCAGTGACTGCGGCGGCTTCATCGCCGTCGACCATCGAGAAGCCCGGTGCAATGCCTTGAGCGCGTTCGACGAACAGGCTCACCGCCGCCGAGTCGATTCCCGCTGCCGCGTCCAGCGAGCGCACCGGCCACACCTGCTCGTCGGGGACTCCGAGTCCTTCGCGGCTGGTGGCGAGGATTCGTACAGTCGCCGAGTGCGTGAGGATGGCTTCGATCAGGTCGGCGGCGGCGTCGAGAACGTGCTCGCAGTTATCGATCACCAACAGCCGGACCCGGCCCTCCAACGCGGCGGCCACCGACTCGCTGACGGTCTTACCCGGTTGCTGGGTGATGCCCAGCACCGCCGCCACTGCATCAGGTATCGCCGCCGGATCGGTGACTGCGGCGAGTTCGAAAAACCAGACACCGTCGGGGTATTCATCGGCTAGGCGGCTCGCGACTTCGATCGCCAGCCTGGTCTTGCCGACCCCACCCACCCCGGTCAGCGTGACCAACCGATGAGCCTTCACCGCCGCTTGCAGCTCGGCGACCTCCGCCTCACGCCCAATGAAGCTGGTGGTCGCAGCCCGCAGATTCCCCGGACTCGCATCCATTGCCCGCAACGCAGGAAAGTCCGTCCGCAGGCCCGGCGCACTGACCTGAAACACCCCGACCGGGGTCGGCAGATCCCGCAGCCGCCGCGACCCCAGATCGACGAGGTCAACTCCGCTGAGCAGACTTGCCGTCGACTCGGCCAGCAGGATCTGACCGCCGTGCCCGGCGGCCATCACCCGTGCCGCACGGTTGAGGACCACACCGAAGTAGTCGGCCTCCCGCAGCTCGGCTTCACCGGTCGCCAGTCCCATTCGCACCGGCAACTCGAGTGCCCGCTGTGCGGCCACCGCTGCATCAACGGCGGATCTGGGTGACGCGAATGCGGCGCACACACCATCGCCGGTGTGTTTGAACAACCAGCCCCCGTGCGCCTGGATCACCCCGCGCAGCACCTGGTCGTGGGCGGCCAGCGCGACCCGCATTCCGTCCGCGTCGGCTTCCCACCGACGGGTCGAACCCTCGACATCGGTGAACAGAAACGTCACTACCCCCGAAGGAGCAGCCGCCGCAGGAGCGGACACCCGCACAGGATGTCACAACCGGCACGCGCATAGTCCAACATCGGCGGAGCCGCCCCGGTTACTGGATACAGGTGTTTTGAGACGAACTTCCGCAAGCCTCCAGATGTCAGGAGCGCGCGGATGATGATTGTGACAATGTGATTGCTCATAGAACTGACGCGGGTCACTCCGAGACGCTTGCCGACACCAGATGAACCCATCCGGACAGTTGTGGGTGTGGTGTTAGCCGTCGAGGACGGCCAGCGACCAGCACCAGCCGGCCAGCTCGCGCGCGATCGCAGCGTTGGCGACTACCGGACGTTTCTTGCGGGTGTCGAAGCCGACCCAGCGGGTGTGCAGGCGGTGATTAGCGGCATGCCCGCGGGCACGGGCAGCCGGGCAGGCGGCCTCCCAGCGGCGCCGCAGATCCCGGCTGGGCCGATACGGGGCGCGGTGATGCCAGGCGGCCTCGACCAGCAGGCGGCGGGCATGAGTGTTGCCGGTCTTGGTCAGCCCGCCCTGAGCGCGAGTATTGCCCGAGGAGTACTCGGTGGGCACCAACCCCAGGTAGGCGCCGATCGAGCGCCCGGTCAACCTGCTCCAGTCCCCGATCTCGACGGCCAACCCGAACGCGGTCAATGTCGAGACTCCGCGCAGACACCCCAATCGGCGCACCACCGGGGTGAACTCGCTATCAGCGGCCAACCCGACGATCGCTTCATCGAGACGATCCCGGCGGTGCACACAGCAGACCATGGCGTCGAACGCCGCGTCATAGGCCAGCTGCAACCCGGCTGTGTCGAACTGCTGCGCCCGCAACCACATCTCGTGCTTGCCCGTCCACGCTTGCCCACCGCAGTAGACAATCCCTTGGCGTAAAAGTAGTTTCGATATCCGATGCCGTGCGCCCATCAGATCCCCGCGGCAGTCCTCACGCGCACGCACCAGATCCCGCGCCGCCTCCTGAGCCGGGCTGGGGATCGCCACCTCCACGACCTGACCCAAGTGCAGCAACCGGGCCAGATGCGCCGCATCACGGGCATCGGTCTTAACCCGATCCCCACTCGGCCGCTGCAGCTTTGACGGTGCGGCCACCCGACAATCAACCCCGGCGCAGATCAACGCCCTCGCCAAACCGAACCCCGTCGGGCCCGCCTCATAGGTCACCGCCACCGGAGCCGGCAACCCCTGGATCCATTCCAGGATCTCCTGGTGATCCGGGCACAACCGCCGCTGAAACACCTCACCGGTGTCCCCATCCAAACCGCACCCAACCACTGAACGTGCGTGCACATCCAGGCCAATACTCGTACGCTGAACCTTCACTGGGGCCTCCCACATCTTGTGGCTCTACCGTGCCAGGACCACCCTGTCGGCAACCCACGTTCACATGTGAGCGGAGGCCCCAGCCCCCATACGGTCTAGTCCAACCGCCGCAAACTTCCGCGTATCTCCGCGTGACGCACTGCGGTAAATCCCGCCGTGATCCGTTGTGCTAGTTGAGTGCACGCGGCCGGGTCGGTGCTTCAAAAATAGGCCATGAGCTGCAAGAACTGTGGTGCGCGGTACTGGGATTGAAACAGCGAACGTTCGACTGAACAAGCAGTCGATCGGCCGAAAATCTGCGATGTTGCTACCCTCTCCGTGACGTGGATGCTCACTGCACCTGCCTGGAGCGATTCCAGTTCGACCCGACCTCGAGTGTTTTATCCTCTGCCGGTGGACCGCGATCAGATCTTTGCGGCAACGGCGCAGGAGCGTCGTCGTATTGCGGATCTGATTGACGATCTTGATGAGACGCAGCTAGCGACGCCCAGCTTGTGTTCAGGGTGGGACGTTAAGACCGTGGCCGCGCATATCGCGTGCTCTGTCGCCGACGGATTGCCGGCGCAGTGGAAGACGGCTCTGCGCCGCGGCAGCCTAGCTCGCGCGACCGACGAGTTCGCTCGGCGCCGCGCGCAGCTTCCGGCGGCCGAGATCGCCGCTACCCTGCGTGAGCGCGCCGACTACCGCTTAAGTCCGCCGGTTGTCGGCCCGGTGGGACCACTCACCGACATCTTGATCCACAGCGGCGATATCCGAATCCCTCTCGGCCTCCCGTTCGAGCCCGATGCCGGACAGGTTGCAAGTGCGCTGGACTTCCTCACCGGAACGTGGCCGTTGGGTCTCGTGCGTCGAGGCCGACTTTCGGGTATTAAGTTGACCGACAGCCGAACTGGTAGATCCTGGCGCAAGGGAGCCGAAATCCGCGGACCTGCGGCAGCCTTGATGATGGCAGTCAGTGGGCGCACCGCACTGTTCGACACTCTCGACGGGCCAGGCCTCGAACTGCTGGCCCAACGGCTGGCATCTCGCTGACCCGCGGGACGGGGGGCAAAAAAGTTTTGATTCGGCCCGCGAGAGATTTCGATTGGACACTGGGTCGACGTGACCGACCCCCAAAAACCCGAAACGTGGCGGACGGCTAGGCCCTACGCTGCCGTTTATGTGGACCCACTTCGTTCATGCCGTGGCGCATTGGCCGTGGGCTGCCGGTGAGCGAGGCAGCGATCTTGCGCCCGCCTGAATTCTGCTAAAAGGTCACCTTTGCGGTCCCGTGGACGCTCGCCGAGCAGTTAGCTTCCGGACAGATCGTTGCGCTCGTCGAGCAGTTCATCGACCTGACGACTCGACGGCTCGCCGCCATGCTCGCGGATTGAGCGGTGCACGGCGGCCAGTAGCCGCAGTCGATGGCGTCGAGGTCGCGCATGGTGCCGAAGCCCAATAATGGCGCTGGTGTGCGCAAGTCATTGCGAACAGTCGCGGGTGTCCGTTGAATGGCGCGGTCCCGTTTCGTCGCTCTACGGAGACCCCGCGGGCCTAGAACGACGCTGGATCGGGCAGTACGGCGCCGGGCGAGTACGGCACCGCAGGAGTCTGCCTCGGCAACACTGTGTGCGGGTGGCCGGGAGACAGGGGGCGTGTACTGGAACCGCTGCCGGGAAACAAGGTATTCAACAGAGGACCGAGCTTGTCGAAGATCGTCCCGACAGGGGCGGGAACGGGCACGGGATCGTCGACAAGGAAAGGTTGCTGCGGAGCCGCCCCAGCGATCCCGCTGCCAAACCCAATTGCGCCAATTGCGGCCAGCGCGAGCGCCATACCCATCGTCGCTCGGGTCAGTGGCCGAGCATTCGAAGTCGCAAACATGTTCTGGGACAAAGGGATAACTCCTCAAACTCCGCTCAAGCACCGAGTGCTTCAGACACTCAAGTCACTCCGGTAACAATGCTGGTCAAGAAGCACAATTGAAACACGACACGATCACAGATCGAACTCTATAGATTTGCTTACTAACCTTGGAGTTTGCTTACTCTATGGCGTTATCGAGCCAGCGGGGACTTTGCTTGATCTGCCATTATGCCGTCCAACGCGATGCCCTGGACACGGTGCATGGACTCCTGTCGGGCGGGTGCGGTGACTTAATTGCCGAGCGAGAGTTCCCATCGGACAAGGTCTATCGCCGCGATGACCGCGGGCTCGTCGGGGTCGAGTTCGAAATAAGCAAGGATCACGCCGGCAACTTCCGCTTCCACCTCAAGGCCCCGAACGGTGAAATCATCGCCGCCAGTCAAGGTTACGAGACGAAGGCGAGTGCCGAGAAGGGTGTCGAGGCGGTCAAGACTCACGCACCCGGTGCCACGGTGGAGGACCACTCCGGCTAGCGCCTGTCAGCAACACTCATTCATGCGGGGTCGGCGTCGGCGCGTGGTCGCGCGGCGGGCTGGCGCTGGTTCGGACGATGACTGAGAAGGGCGGCGCGTAGCAGGGGTACAGTGAGTACACCGGTCAAGGTAGCGATGATGACTTGGGTCCGCGTTCTGTGCTGCCGTCGAAACAAACTGGTCGGAACAAAGATCGCGCCCTCATCGCACCCGGGTGCTGGATCCCGAGGGTGCAGCAATGCTCGACCACACATCCAAAATCACTCCTGCAGAACTTGCAGGCTTCATGCTCGCCTTTGAGGCGCAGCTCCGCCAGGAGTTGCGCAACTACGCCGTCGAGTTACGGCAGCTTGCCTACACCTTGCCCAACGGGGTGGGTGAGCACGATTTTCTTCAATTGTCGGGTCGGATGCGCGCTACTGCCGATCAAGAGGAACGTCAGCGGAGTGTTGCTGATGGCTGATCGCGGCATGCGGGGCAGTCGCCTCGGAGCCGTGAGCTACGAGACCGACCGCAACCACGACCTAGCGCCACGTCAGATCGCGCGGTACCGCACCGAGAACGGCGAGGAGTTCGACATGCCCTTCGCCCACGACGCCGCGGTCCCCGGCACCTGGCTGTGCCGCAACGGCATGGACGGCACCCTGATCGAGGGTGGTGACCTGGCCGAACCCAAGAAGGTCAAGGTGCCGCGCACACACTGGGACATGCTGCGGGAACGCCGCTCGATCGAGGAACTCGACGAACTGCTCAAGGAACGCCTCGAGATCATCAAGTCACGCCGCCGCGGCAGCTAGCTTAGCTACCGGCGGGGGTCACGAACCTCGGGCCCAAGCCGGCCGATGGCAGTCCACGCCGCCTCAGGGTTCGACCACCTACGCAGCGAACATGACCAGCTACATGGCCCCGATGACGGTGTAAATGGGCTTACCGGTGGTCAGCCTCCCACGCCTCGGCTCGCTCTTTAGCAGCTTCTTCGGAAGGGAAGGGCGACGCCAGCGTGGTTAGCTTGGCGTCAACTTCCACGGCGAGCCACCAGCCGTCTTCGAGTGCTCCGATCAGATACTCGCGGTTGTCGCTCAAGGCTGGGGTTGACCCCTGACGGTGGACACCTAACTGGCGGGACTGCTGGTCCCGCGGGAAGGATGTCCGTATGTCGGGCAAGCGTAGAAAGTACACCCCGGAGTTTCGGGAGCAGGCTGCCCGCCTGGTGATTGAGACCGGCCGCCCAGTGGCTCACGTGGCCGCGGAGATCGGTGTCGGTGAACAAGTGCTGGGGCGTTGGGTGCGCCTCCAACGCCAAGCCTGCTTGGCTGGCGATACTGGCGCGGTGCTGGATGCCGATGAACGCGCTGAGTTAGAGCGTCTGCGCCGTGAAAACGCTGAACTACGTTTGGACCGTGAGTTTTTGAAAAAAGCCGCGGCCTTCTTCGTCTCCGAACACAGCCGGTAGAGGCCTACCAGGTGATCGAGGCGCAGAAGGCCGCCTACCCGGTCAAGCGGATGTGTGAGCTGCTGGAGGTGTCACGCTCTGGGTACTACAAATGGCGCGCCAATTGCAATGCCGGGCCAACCCCGTCGCAGCGGCGCCGCGCCGAGCTGGACGCCAAGGTCGCTAAGTTCCACACGGCCTCCGACGGCGTCTACGGCGCCCCGCGCATCCTGGCCGATCTGCGCGCCGACGGTGAGCGGGTGTCACGCAAAACGGTGGCAGCCTCACTGCGCCGCCAGGGTCTGGCCGGGATCAGCCCCCGCCGGTTTGCGCCGGCCACCACGGTCATCGACCTTGATGCTGTGGTACCCAAAGACCTGGTGCGGCGATGTTTTGACGGCATCGTCAAGTTGTTGACCTGGTGTGGTGCTGCCAGGATTGGTCGTTTGTGGCGATTGCGGCGAGGTACAAGGGCTACCGGTATCCGATCGAGGTCATCGGGCACGCGGTGTGGCTGTATCACCGTTTCGCGCTGAGCCTGCGCGACGTCGAGGAACTGATGCTCGCCCGCGGCGTCGTGGTCACCTACGAGACGATCCGGTCCTGGTGTGCCAAGTTCGGGCCGGACTACGCCGCCCAGTTACGTCGTCGGCGACCCCGCCCCGGCGACAAATGGCACCTCGACGAGGTTTTCGTGAAGATCAACGGCACCACTCATTATCTGTGGCGCGCGGTCGACCAGCACGGCGACGTGCTCGACATCCTCGTGCAGTCGCGCCGTAACGCAGTGGCGGCTAAACGGTTTTTCCGCAAGCTGCTCAAGGGCCTGCGCTACGTGCCGCGCGTGCTGGTGACCGACAAGCTGGCCAGCTATCACGTCGCTCACCGCGAGGTTTTGCCGTCGGTGACCCATCGCCGCTCGAAGTACCTCAACAATCGGGCCGAGAACTCCCATCAGCCGACCAGAATCCGGGAACGGGCGATGAAACGCTTCGCCTCACCTGGGCAGGCCCAACGGTTCCTGTTTGCGTTCAGCCACATCCGACAGCACTTTCGTCCCCGTCGTCATCTGATCAGCGCACCTCAATGGCGAACCGAGATGACCAACCGCTTCGCGGTCTGGGATGAGATCACAGTCGCCGCAGCGGCATGAAAGACACAGTCAGCCACTACGTTCCGCCGCACAGTCCAATCACGTCGACTGAGCCACAAGTATTCTCAAATAACTTGACGATGCCCTCGCATCTTGTCAGGCGCTATGACCTCGAAAGGCCAGATTCGGTCGATTCGCTCGGCTCGCTGGTCGGTAAGGGTGGCGCGGCGGTCGGAGGGCCGGGGCAGGGGATCCCTTGCCGGTGATCGGATGGTCGGCGTGCGTGGCTGCCAGGCCGGTGGATGGTGGCACTGGCAGCGACGGTCGGAGGACCCTGGATGGTGGAGTGCCAGGGAGTGCCTGGATGGGCGATGGCGCTGCCGCCGAGCCGGTTGACCGGCGGGATGGCCGGATGGCTTGACCGGTCACTGATGCACTGATGCACTGATGACCGGGGGCCGGTGACCGGCATGCGCTGTGGATGGCGTGGCAGTATCTCGCACCACGAGATGTGTGGCGACATGATCATTCGGATCCACATTGATCTGTTCCGATTCCGCGACGGCCACATCTTCAAGTGCGTGTGACGCTCGCACTGTAAGTACACCACCGTGAAAAGCACGGGAGTGATGTTCAATCACGTTGCACCACCCCGGCTTTAAGGGACTCCTGCAGCCCCTCGGCCTTCTCGGGATGGGCCGTTGTCTCACAGCGTGTTTCGCTCGCGTGCGCTAAGACGACGGCCCGGCAGTAAGCGAAGGTGATGTCCTCAGTGGATGTCATTGGTACTTACCACCTTTCGTTTGGACACGGACGATTCCCCCCGTGTCACAAACCGGCGCAGCTTCGCGAGCAAGTAAGGGATCTGCCACCTGGGTTCTGTTCCAGACGATGGCATCGACAACTGGGGTGCGATGTCGAGCTTCTCGGTGATCCCCTCGGTGAAACCCGATAAGGAGTTGAACGCGCCCTCGACTTCGACCCGGTCGATCTGGCCAACGTAGAACCACACCGTCAAGTAGGACTGGCGGAAGATGCGAGATCTCGGCATCTGCCCCGCCGGAATGAACGGCGCGAATTCCGCCGCGTTCATCTCCCGAAGAAGTCGGTTGACTTCTCCTGGTCCCGCGCGAATGAGTTGGCGCGCTGGAGCATTCGCGCTTGCCGTTACCTGCGGATCTCCTTGAGGTCACGCGGCATGCGTCGAGGAGGCCGAACAGGTCATCCATCTGGCACCTCGCGGTCGAGGTGTTTGTGTGGTGCCATGACCAGACACTCCGCATGGACGCAGCGACCGCACGGGCATAGACAGAGATCCCAGAACGGTTCGATCAGGGCGAAGTCAACGACCCGCCCGTCGCGGTCCCGGCCTGCTTATTGCGGCGATTAGCCGGTGCTATAGGCCCACCAGTCGAACTGCCCTGGTGCAGGACGGGTTGGACACAAATGTTGATACGCTGCATTGAGGAGGCTGATGGCCTGGTCGTTGGTCAGCGTCGCATAGTTCTTCTGCACTGCTGCACCCGCTGCTTGAAGCGTAGGGTAGCCGCGCTCCCAGATATCATCACAAGCGTCCTCACCGGCTACCAGCATCGCCGGTTCCGCCCCGGTGATGCCTGCTGCTTGCAGTGCGGCAAGGAAGTCCGTCGTATTGGCGTTCGCAACGGGCTTGGCACCCAAAGCCATAAGCGCCAGGACGGCCATGCCGGCTATCCCCACCCTTCGCGCGCCACCGTTAGTAGCCCGCCTTGACACGACCGCACTACTGAGAGCTCCGCGGTATATTGTTGACATTTGCCACCTCACTCGGCTACATGTGGTACCTCGGCGTTGGAGCCGCGCGATGCATCGTTGCGGCAACCGATGTTTGACCGCCTTGCTCCGCCTGTATGATGCCTGCGTAACCTTGCGTTAGGCTGCAGCTTGGTTGTGTATTCCCTGTAGCTTTCTGTCGGGCTTGATTTTCAGCGGTGACTGCTCGCGCCGCCGGTTGCGCCGGGCCATTACCACGGCCTCCCGTTCGTGCTGCCAAAGCCGAAGTAGATCGGCGGAGTCCCCGCCGCAATCCACGACAAGACCTGCGCGTCGACATGCGTCGGCAGTTCCAGCGTCAGCGCACCGACGAAGGGCCGTCGGCTACCCGATGCCGCGAATTGAGAAGCCGGCCCCGGCAGGCAGCGCTCGTCGTAGGCCTGGATCTCCAGCGATCGCGTCGAGGGTCCCGCTGCCTCCGGCAGGCCCAGTCCACGACGTTGGGCGTCTTCAGCCAGCTTAGTGACGTATGCATACAACCACCCACCTGGCAGAATCCGTGCCGGGAAGAAGTGCAGCCCAGCCAGCGGAATGTCCCAGTACTCTGCAACGTTGGCTGCGAGCCGCTGCTCGTTGATTCCCGCCAACAGCAGATCGGCCCCTTTTGCCAGCGATGTCAACGTCGTGCCCTTGTCCGCCCAGACCTGGGTCACACGATCCACAATTTCAGGGAGGGCGCCGATCGGATTCCTAACGTGGCTAATGAAATCCGTGGACGCGTTTAGCGGCTCGCGAGAGTCTGGTCCGTAGGCGACCGCAGCAAGCCCCGCCGACTCGACGAACCCAAGCAGGTTAGGCGGCACCGCTACGCGCACCTCGTGACCTCGGCGCAGCAGCTCCCGACCGACAGCGGCGCAGGGCTCGACATCGCCGCGACTTCCATAGCCGGCCAGCACAAATTTCATCGGCGGAACCTAACCCGGGGACTCAGCGGCGACAACCCTGGGGGTTGTCCGCGATCCGGCCCGCACCGAACTCACAGCAACGCAACAGTAATAACACAGCGTCCGTGGAGGCTTCCTTTAGTTAAATAGCAGGTCATGAGAACCATGGCATCGGCACCCGGAGCCGCAACAGAGACCAGTCCCGAGGCGCGGGTACTCGTCGTCGACGACGAAGACAGCATCGTCGAACTTCTTTCGGTGAGCCTCAAGTTCCAGGGCTTCGAGGTGCACACCGCTAAGAACGGACCCGCGGCGCTGGATTTGGCCCGCGACGTCAAGCCCGATGCGGTGATCCTGGACGTGATGATGCCCGGAATGGATGGCTTCGGGGTGCTGCGCCGGCTACGCGCCGACGGCATCGACGCCCCTGCGCTGTTCCTTACCGCCCGCGACTCGCTGCAGGACAAGATCGCCGGGCTGACGCTCGGTGGTGACGACTACGTCACCAAACCGTTCAGCCTGGAAGAGGTCGTCGCTCGGTTGCGAGTCATCTTGCGGCGCACCGGAAAAGGTGTCACCGAGCGCCGCAACGCCCGGCTGACGTTCGCCGACATCGAGCTCGACGAGGACACCCACGAGGTCTGGAAGGGCGGCGAGGCAGTGTCGCTGTCGCCCACCGAGTTCACCCTGCTGCGCTACTTCGTGATCAACGCCGGCACCGTGTTGAGCAAACCGAAAATCCTCGCCCACGTCTGGCACTACGACTTCGGCGGTGACGTCAACGTCGTCGAATCCTATGTGTCGTATCTGCGCCGCAAGATCGACACCGGCGAGAGGCGACTGCTGCACACGTTGCGTGGGGTGGGCTATGTGCTGAGGGAGCCGCGATAACGAGATGCCGAGACAACTTCGGGTCGCCCTGCCGCTCCGCGTGGGCCTCATTGCCGCCCTCCTGCTGCTAGCGGCGTGCGGGCTGACAGCTTCCGGCATCGCGGTCACCAAGATCCTGCGTCAGACCCTGATCGAAAAGGTCGACCAGACGCTCGTGGAGGCGTCGCGCGGCTGGGCGCTGTTCCCGCGCGGGGAGCTACAGGTACCTCACGGGGCAAACCTCGACCGCCCGCCGTCGAACTTCTATGTGCGCAGCATCGAGTTGAAAGGACGCCGAACGGTCATCAACGACAGAAACGCAGAACCCGCCCTGCCGGCCAACAGCGACGTCGGATCCGTGCCTAGGACTGTCGGATCGGTGGGTAACTCCAAAGTGCCGTGGCGGGCGGTGTCGGTGCACCGACCGACGGGTCGATTGGTCACTGTCGCTTATGACCTTTCTGGTATCGAAGAGACGGTCCGTGCACTGATCTGGTTGCAACTCGGCATCGGCGCGGCGGTGTTGCTGGTCGTCGGCGTGGCCGGGTATTGGGTGGTAAGCCGTAGCCTGCGACCGTTGATGGAGGTCGAACAGACCGCTGCGGCGATCGCGGCCGGCCAGCTGGATCGCCGTGTTCCCCAACGTGATCCGCGAACTGAGATCGGTCGGCTTTTCCGGTCGCTCAACGGGATGCTCGCTCAAATCCAGGGCGCGGTGGAGAAGGCGCATATCTCGGAAGAGCGGATGCGCCGATTCATTACCGACGCCAGCCATGAACTGCGGACTCCGCTGACCACGATGCGCGGCTTCGCCGAGTTGTATCGACAGGGCGCCGCCCGCGACATGGAAATGGTGATGTCACGAATCGAGAGCGAATCGCGCCGGATGGGCCAGCTGGTCGACGATCTGCTGCTGTTGGCCCGGCTGGACTCGCAACGTCCCATCGAGCAGAACCGGGTCGACCTGCTGGCGCTGGCCACAGACGCCGTGCATGATGCGCAGGCGGTCGCGCCGAAGCGCAACATCACCATGGAGGTGTTCGACGGTCCCGGCACCCCGGAGGTGCTCGGCGACGAGCCCCGGCTGCGTCAGGTGCTCGGCAATCTGGTGAACAACGCCCTGCAACACACACCGGAGACCGCTGACATCACCGTGCGGGTCGGCACCGACGCCGACGACGCGATCTTGGAGGTCGTCGATACGGGGCCCGGGATGAGTCAGCAGGACGCGCTTCGCATCTTCGAACGGTTCTATCGCACCGACTCATCGCGCACGCCGACCAGCGGCGGTAGCGGTTTGGGGCTGTCGATCGTGGACTCGCTGGTCCACGCCCACGGCGGCACCGTGACCGTGACCACGGCGCTCGGGCAGGGCTGCCGCTTCTACGTCAGCCTGCCGCGTATCGCCGACGTGCCCGCACACGCAGGTTCAGCCAGGTACTAACTCGGCGAGCACCACCCTTGATTTTGCCTGCGCCTCATCGAGGGATGCCGCAGACGGGTTGCGATCGACAGTGCTGAAGCCGAAATCGCCCTAGGCTGCGAGTCGGGAAGACGTGGACGTGAAGGTGGGGAACCTCGAGCCCGGCGATGATTGCGCCCGGCGCGGTGAGCGTCGGACGGGCATCGTCAAGTTATTTGAGAATACTTGTGGCTCAGTCGACGTGATTGGACTGTGCGGCGGAACGTAGTGGCTGACTGTGTCTTTCATGCCGCTGCGGCGACTGTGATCTCATCCCAGACCGCGAAGCGGTTGGTCATCTCGGTTCGCCATTGAGGTGCGCTGATCAGATGACGACGGGGACGAAAGTGCTGTCGGATGTGGCTGAACGCAAACAGGAACCGTTGGGCCTGCCCAGGTGAGGCGAAGCGTTTCATCGCCCGTTCCCGGATTCTGGTCGGCTGATGGGAGTTCTCGGCCCGATTGTTGAGGTACTTCGAGCGGCGATGGGTCACCGACGGCAAAACCTCGCGGTGAGCGACGTGATAGCTGGCCAGCTTGTCGGTCACCAGCACGCGCGGCACGTAGCGCAGGCCCTTGAGCAGCTTGCGGAAAAACCGTTTAGCCGCCACTGCGTTACGGCGCGACTGCACGAGGATGTCGAGCACGTCGCCGTGCTGGTCGACCGCGCGCCACAGATAATGAGTGGTGCCGTTGATCTTCACGAAAACCTCGTCGAGGTGCCATTTGTCGCCGGGGCGGGGTCGCCGACGACGTAACTGGGCGGCGTAGTCCGGCCCGAACTTGGCACACCAGGACCGGATCGTCTCGTAGGTGACCACGACGCCGCGGGCGAGCATCAGTTCCTCGACGTCGCGCAGGCTCAGCGCGAAACGGTGATACAGCCACACCGCGTGCCCGATGACCTCGATCGGATACCGGTAGCCCTTGTACCTCGCCGCAATCGCCACAAACGACCAATCCTGGCAGCACCACACCAGGTCAACAACTTGACGATGCCTTCGGGGCTAACGGGCGTGCGTTCCATCGGCCGCTGGTGATCAGCGTGGCCGGGCTCATGCTTGCCGGCGTCGGGCTGGCCGTCATGGCGTTGGTCCTCGCTGTCGCGCACCGCGAGACAGGTCAAGCACTGGCCTATATCCCGGTCGCGATCGGCTTGACCGGCGTCGCGGTGATGGTGCTGCGTGGCACGCGGTGGGTGATCCGGCTCATCATCGTCGTGCTCGCCGGGCAACTCGCCGCGATCGCGGGAACCACATGGGAACTCAGCCACGGTATCGACGCCCGCAAAGCCAACCAGTTGCGCCAGCTCGGGTTCGATCCAACGGCGGGCGTGGTCATCAACTTGATCTACTCCAGCATCGGGTTCGCGCTGTTCTGCTGGTTCGCAACACGCTGGCTCGCAGCGCGGCGACGCCGACATACGTCCTCACCTCAGACGTAGACAACCAACGAAACATGCCTCATCGACGAGCCGCTCAAAGATCTTGATCCACAGGTCTTGAGAATTACTCTCGAACAGTTCGCGACCTGGCACCCACCTACGACGGCTACGCCGGAACTCGACGCCCGGGCAATCCTCAGACGGTCCGAACCGCTCCTACGCTCCGCGCATGCGTGACATCGAGACCATCGATTCCGAGCTGCGGTTGGTGGTGGCTTTTCGCCCCCCGTGCGGCTGGGGGGCGGGCCGCTGCCGTCGATAGACGTGGCAGACGCGCTGCTGACACCGGATTGCTGAAATACGTTGCCCTTGTTCACGTCCTAGCGGCGTCAGATTCGTGCCAAGATGAGTGCATGCCCATCACAGGCGCTTACTTTTGGTATACCGGGAACTTCAACGCGTACGGCGGAGGAGGGGAAACCAACACGGCACCGTGGACGGCGGACGCGGGCATCCCACCAAGCTCGGTGTTGGCGATTTCCAGTCTCACGCACTACGACGCCCAAGATTTGTCGGGAGCCGACGTCGGCTACCTTTCCTATTGGACTCAGGATCCCCGCACCCGAGTGACCTCCAAGCACACGCTGTCTCCCGAACCGGCCATCTTTCAAGGGCTGGGTCTGACGCCTTCCTTCTATGACAACAACGTCATCATCATCACCCGAGCTTGGAATTGCTTCTCTAGCGGACAGGTGGATGCGATCGGAAATTTTACCGTCTTCGTGTGGGAGTGAGAGACATGAGCCAAATCATCCACGGACCGCAAAACGTCCAACCGGACGAGGTGAAGATCTGCATTCTGTTTGATCCTCGCGACGGCCGCGTCCTTCACCATCACATGGTCGAGACCTATCCCGGTGCGGACAAGATCGACCAGAAGGAAGTCGAGGAGCGGGCGCACGCACGAGCGGCGAGTTTCGGAACGGACACCTCCAAGGCCAAAGCGTTGCACCTTTCGCCGAACGAGGTCGACCCGTCGAAACGATACAAAGTCGACCTCAAATCGTTGAAGCTCGTCGAGCTGCCGAAACCCGCGATGAAATAGACGCGCGTGCGCTCTAGTCAGCCAGCGCCCTGCCGCCTTTCTCCGTCATGGTTCTGACCAACGCGAGCCCGCCGCGGCGCCCGTGCGCTGACGCCGAGCGCAACCTGTCCAGCATCCCGGCCAGCACCTTCGCCGCCGCCGGCTGCTGATTGACGACCTTGGGATTGTCGAGGATTCGGGCTAGCGCGAGTGCGGCTTGGGCAAGGCCGGGACGTACCTCGGCGGCCAGGTCGCTGATCTCGGCCGCAACGCCCGACTCGACAGGGCCGCGCGCGGCCGGCACCGGACACCGGCGCCGACAGGGGCACCACCACAGGCGGCCGCTGACGATATTGCTGCTGGTAGACCTTATTGGCGGCGGCGCAGTCGCCGCATCGACACCCGTCGTTGTACCGCCGCCTCGTACCGTGTCTGCCTGCCATAATTGCCTCTAAAGTTGTTATGTCTCAATGCAATTCGCTTACGCGCTGGGCGCGAAAAGCGTTGCGACAGGGTTATTTTCGTCCTGTTTGCAGATATCGCGCCTCAGCCTACGGCTGTCCGGATGGTGGTTTGCTGGGATTTGCATCCCCCTGGTCATGGGAACTTGGCAGCGCCCGCCGACCAGCCTCTCACTAGACGAATACGGCGGGATCGAATATGGCGGGTTACCGGTAGAAATCGGCGTATCTCATTCAGATGAATCAACCCTTCTCTCTCCAGCGGTAGGTGGTCGCGCGGCGCGCTGAATCATGTTGCTTAGCAGGCGATTCAGCACCGCAGCGGAGCCGAGACACACCACTAGTATCCTGCGGCGGACCAGGCCGATCAGCAGCCGTCGAAAGGACTTTTCGACCTGCCCCTTCTGACCCAAGGTCAATGACCTAGGAAAATACTTGATTTGATACACGTCGAACGTTTCGGGCGCAGAGTCGTTCGGATTCAGGACGTCGATGCCGTAGTCGCCCCGCGACGGCCTTACCCGCGTGGTTTGCGGGTGCTCGTTGTACAGCAAAACCGCGAGTAGCGTTTCCGCTTGGCCCGTTTCGAGCTCTGACCACTCAACCGTCAACGTTGGCACCTCCCTGCCGGCGCCCGGGACGCTGATCTCACCAGGTCGGGCTGTGCCGCGACTGCCACGGTAGCCCTCCTCGGTTCGGCACGAGTAGCACCAGGAGCGCGGCGTAGGGTTCGGTCGATGAGTACGCCACGGTTACTGCCGCGGTCGCCACGCTGACCATCAACGCGTGTTCGAAGGGAATCATCTTGGCCCTCAGACAGCTCGACGGCGTTACCGTCAGCGCCGCAAGCACGGTCACCGCCACGCTGCAGCGACGCGCCACTTGTTCAACAAACGCCTGGGCCAGCTTTACCATTGCCTGCGATACCAACAGCTTTTCGACCAGGCCAAGGCGTTCCCGATAGTTTGTGGCGCTGCGGCCTAATCATGTGCTGGCGTTCACGGTGAAGCGCCGACGATGTGCGGGTGCGTTCGGTAACTGAGACCAGACAGGAAACGGGACAATGGTGATCACGAGTTCGTGCAGGCCAAGTTGGATCGGGCTCGACGTAGTGCTCTGCAGTTGATCTTGTCGAACTGGAACCAGCCGGTGGAGGTCACCAAGCCGCCGGTAAGCGGCTAATGGCGGTGAAAGCTGGACGCAGAATTGCGATCAGCGCGGGCAGTCTTGCCGTGCTGCTGGGCGCCTTGGACGCCTATGTCGTGGTCGCCATCATGCGCGACATCATCGTCAGCGTCGGCGTCCCGATCAATCAGGGGCAACGTGTCACCCCAATCATTACCGGCTACCTGTTGGGCTACATCGCCGCCATGCCGCTGTTGGGCCGCGCATCGGACCGGTTCGGCCGCAAACTGCTGTTGCAGGCCAGTCTGGCCGCGTTCGCCGTCGGCTCAGTGATCACGGCGCTGGCGACCGATCTGGATGTCCTGGTGGTCGGTCGCACCATCCAAGGTCTGGCCGCCGGTGCGTTGCTGCCGGTCACGCTGGCCCTGGGCGCCGACCTGTGGGCGCAGCGCAATCGTCCGGGGGTGCTTGGCGGCATCGGCGCCGCGCAGGAGCTGGGCAGTGTGCTGGGCCCGCTGTACGGGATCTTCATCGTTTGGTTGTTCCACGATTGGCGATACGTCTTCTGGATCAACGTCCCGCTGACCTCGATCGCCATGGCGATGATCCAGGTCAGCCTGCCGTCGCGGGACCGCAGCAGAGAGCCGGAGAAGATCGACCTGGTGGGTGGTGTGCTGCTGGCGATCGCGTTGAGTTTGGCGGTCATTGGGCTGTACAACCCCAGCCCCAACGGTCAGCAGGTGCTACCCAGCTACGGGTGGCCACTGGTGGTCGGCGCCGGTGTCGCCGCGGTGGCGTTTGGGGTCTGGGAGCGGTTCGCGCGCACCAAACTGATCGAGCCCGCCGGTGTGCATTTCCGGCCGCTGCTGGCTGCAATGGGCGCATCGGTCGCCGCCGGTGCGGCGCTGATGGTGACGCTGGTCAACGTGGAGCTGTTCGCCCAGGCCGTGCTGGGCGAGGAGCAAGACGAGGCTGCCATTATGCTGCTGCGCTTCCTCATCGCGTTGCCCATCGGTGCGGTTGTGGGCGGGTGGATCGCGACGAAACTCGGCGACCGCGCCATGACGTTCGTCGGGCTGCTGATCGCGGCCGGCGGCTACTGGCTCATCTCAAAGTGGCCGGTCGACCTGTTGACCGACCGGCATGACTTCTTCGGTTTGTTTACGTTGCCCGCGTTGGACACCGATCTGCTGCTTGCCGGTCTGGGGCTGGGCCTGGTGATCGGCCCGCTCTCGTCGGCCAGCTTGCGGGTGGTCCCGTCCGCGCAACACGGCATCGCCTCGGCGCTGGTGGTGGTGGCCCGCAACACCGGCATGGTGATCGGCTTGGCGGCGCTCAGTGCCTACGGGTTCTATCGGCTCAACCAGATCATTGCGGGCCTGACAGCATCGATTCCGAATAACGCCAGCCTGGCGGTGCGGATAGCCTTCCAGGTACGTCTGTACCGGCAGGCGTACGCCGAGATGTACAGCGGGATCTTCGCGATCACCGCGATCGTCTGCATCGCCGGAGCGCTGCTCGGTCTGCTGCTCGGCGGCCGCCATGAACACGCCGAAGAGCCCGAAGCTCAGCAGCACACGCCGAAGAGCCCCAAGCTCAGCAGCCGGCCGTAGAGCCGGTGTTCGTGATCGGCCACAACCCTCGCCTTCCCCTAGTGGACTGACGCTTACGAGCGGTCGCCTCGGGGGCTGCTGGCGCGGGAGTCGCCCAGATCCTGGCCTTCAGCCTCGCGGTCAAGGCGGGTGTGTTTCGCACCCGAGCTGCCCGAAGTTGGTTGCGGCGCAAAGCGACCTCAGCAGGCGCCAGCAGCGCCAGCCTCGACTACCTCGAACATCACGTGTTGCATCCGCCCCGGGCGCGCTGGTCCTACGCGCCAGTACTGCCGCTGTTCTTCGGCGGCTACATCCGCGAGACAACCGCGGCGCTGAGCGCTGCGGTGTTGCCGGACATTCCCGTGCGGGTGCTGGTGCCGCACGGGCGCCACGGCGCTCCACGGGCGTGTGTTCGGCAGCTCGACGGTGCGCATCACCAGTTAGCTCAACGGTTTCCGCAAGGAGAACTCATCGTGGTCGACGACGCCAGCCATTATCTGCCGATCGACCGACCCGACGTTATCGTTGCAACGGTCCGTGAAGTACTGGGACTTAATTCAGGTAGAGCCGATAGCCTGAAATAGTGTCGGCCCCGGTCGCCGTTTCGGGCGTTGGCCTAGCAGCAAATCGGCACCCCATTTGCTGGCGGAGTGCACGTATTGCAGCAGCCCCGATGTGTCACCGTCATTATCAGGCGTCTAGCTGCCGAACTGCTCTCCGTCATCGAGGCATACCTTGCACAGCTCGCGCGATCCGCTTCCCCGGCACGGTAAAGCGAAACGACCAACCCGCAGCCTCGCCCCTATCTCAATGGCCCGCGCGGTCCCCGCTGTTCGTCGGGCGTGACGGCGAACGGATCACGCGGGGAACGCTGCAGTCGCGCATCAAGCGGGCATTCAAACGTGCCGGCCCCGACGCGCAACCTGTCCCCGGCGCGCTCGTGCACGGCCTACGCCACACCTACGCCACCGAACTCGCCAGCTCTGATGTCAGCGTCTACACGCTAATGAAACTGCTCGGCCACGAATCCATGACCACCTCACAACGCTACGTATCGGCGGCAGGCACTGAAACACGCAGTGCCGCAGCGCGAAACCCGATATATGAGATGATCACGACCGGTGGCTAGACGCCCGCCGACCAGTGTCATAACGTGGTCATGCCGCTAGTACCGCAGGTTCGAATCCTGCCGGGGGCACTTAGTATAAGTGCAGTTCAGGGGCTATTTTGTGGCCCGTTCATTCAGGCTCCGTGCGGTCTACGTGTGATGCGGCGCATCAGCCCCGTGGCTGCTGTCCCGGCCGCCCGATTGCCGTGTCAAGTGGTCGGCCGCCGAGCACCGCGCGGATCGATGAGCTGCTTGATGAGCGCTCTGCCGCAACCTTCGTTTCAGTCATTTCCTCAGACCCCGTCCCTGCGTAATGGAATTGGCGGTTTGGTCTTCCTGCCATCTCGCCGGCAGCGTTCAGCCGTGGCGGGCCGCTTCTTGGACCAGTTGGACGCGCGAGGTCAGTCCGAGCTTGGTGTAGACGTGCGTGAGGTGGGTCTGCACGGTGCGCGGTGACACGAACAGCCTTGTGGCGATGTCGTTGTTGGCCAGCCCTTCGCTGACCAGTCGCACCACGTCGCGTTCGGTGGGGGTGAGTGATCCCCAGCCGCTGGTGGGTCGTTTGCGTTCGCCGCGGCCGCGCTGGGCGTAGGCGATCGCCTCTTCGGTAGAGAGGGCCGCGCCCTCGGCCCACGCGGCGTCAAAGTCACTGTCGCCCAAGGCATCACGCAGCGCTGCCATCGCGGCTTGGTAGCTGCCGTCATATATCTTGAAGCGGACCGCGCCCATGCGTTGCCGGATGCTCTCTGCCGCGGCGAAGAGGCGTGCGGTCATTCGCCGCGAACTCGCCCAGGCCGGCCCTCAGAAATTCTCTGAAGGGCCATCCCGACTCCGCGCCTGGTCAGTCCGACAGCGCGCCCGATCTTGCTGTGCGGGACGCCCTTGGCAGCCAGCGCCACGATCAGACGATCCCTTTGGTCGGCACTCATCGTCGCCGGGGCCGCAGGCCGCATCCGCGCCTGCAACATCCGCGCCTGCAATTCCGGGGAACCGGAGATCTCATCCGCACCATGCCGGGACATGAGCTAAGCGTAGAACGCCCAGGCCGTTACGGCTGGTCCGACAAGCGGGGGCGACCATTGTCAACGGCCAGTTTGGTTTCCCCGTTGGTGGCCAGTTAGGAGTCCCAACGGCGGCCAAGTAATTCCCCACTCTTGGGTTTATCTGGATGTGGGACTGGCTAGCGGCAGCAGTTGGGGTCCAGCACCGCGCACAGCGCGGCGACGGCGCCGCTGTGAGGGCGGTGGTAGACGTTCATGCCACGGCGGTCGGATTCCACGAGCCCGGCCCGGCGCAGCTGGCTCAGGTGGTGACTGACCGTCGATTCGGTCAACCCCAACGTGCTCGCAAGCTCACTACTGTTTTCTTCCCCGGCCGCCGAGCTGAACAGAAACGACATGATCTTCACCCGGGCCGGGTCGGCGAGCGCCTTGAGTCGCAGCGCCACCTGCAATGCGTCGTCATCGCTCATGGGTCCAGCGGCTACCGGTGCGCAGCACACCGGTGCCGACATATCGACTACCGGCAGCGTCTTTGGCATGGAAACGATCATGCCAGGAGATTGACATATATCAAAGAGGTAGGCATTCTGAAGTCGATGCCCTAGTTCGATATAAGTCACACAGGTAGGAAAGGTTACCCATGTCCCGTATGCAGCTGGCCCTTAACGTCGACGATCTCGACGAGGCGGTCGCGTTCTACTCCAAACTTTTTGACACCAAGCCGGCCAAGCTCAAGGAGGGCTACGCCAACTTCGCGATCACTGAGCCCCCGCTGAAGCTGGTGCTGCTGGAGAACCCCGGCAAGGGCGGCACCATCAACCACCTGGGCGTGGAAGTCGAGTCCAGCGACAGGGTGCACGAGGAGATTGCCCGGCTGACCGGCGAGGGCCTTTTTACTGACGAAGAGATCGGCACGACTTGTTGTTTCGCCACTCAGGACAAGGTCTGGGTGACTGGACCCGCCGGAGAGCGGTGGGAGGTCTACACCGTGCTGTCGGATTCGGACACCTTCGGGAGCAGCCCGCTGCATCTGGAATCCGGGCCTGAGGGTGGGATGTGCTGTGGCGGTGCGGCCGACACGGCGGCTGACGACCGCGAGGTGAGCGCAGTGCGCTCCTGCTGCTAGGCGCAACACTGTTTGAATTGGTGGGCCGATTCCGTCGCGGTGGGTCGGCCCACCAATGTGTCAGGACGGCTAGGGGCGATGCGCGAGGTGCGCGGCGAGATCGGTGACGCGGGCAGCGATGTCATCGCGGACCAGTCGCATCCGCTCAATCCTATCGATGCCACGCTCGGAGGGTTCGTCGGTGTCCCAGTTCTCGAATCGGGTGCCCGCCACGGGCTCTACGTGGGCTTCACGGCCCAGCGTGACCACGACGTCGACATCGCGGACCACTTGGGGATCAATGAGTTTGGGCGACTGATCGGTAATGTCGACGCCCACCTCAGCCAGTGATTGAGCCGACAGCGCGTTGATAGAAGTTCCCGGTGTGGTTCCGGCCGAGTACACGTCCACGGTGCCGCCGGCGACCTTGCGCATCAGTCCGGCCGCCATCTGGGATTTGCCGGCGTTTTTCACGCACACGAACAACACCGACGGCTTCGGTGTCATGACGCCTGCGGCGCCCTAGCGGCGAACGCGGTGGGTGAAGCGTCCGCGCAGCGCGAGTGAGACATAGACGAGTGCGACGAGGACCGGGACTTCGATGAGCGGTCCGACGACTCCGGCGAGTGCTTGTCCGGAGGTGGCACCGTAGGTGGCGATGGCCACGGCGATCGCGAGTTCGAAGACCGTAATCGAGAGCCTTCGGGCGACCGATTGACTGCCCGCGAGCACGCCGAGCCTCACGCGCAGCCGTGCGGCGCTAGCGACCAAGCTCCAATTCCAGTTCGGCCAGCGAAGCCAAAACGCCGGCCACCATGCGGCCCGATGCGTTCGACGTGTCAATCCCTTCGCGCAGCGAGCGCAGGACAATGCCGCGCTCACCGAGGTCGCGAATAGTCGTCATCACCTCGGCGGCATTACGCCCCAGTCGGTCAATTCCGACTACGACGATGGCGTCACCCTGCCTCGCGTAGTCCAGGAGCGCGGCGAGGCCGGAGAGTTCCCGCCGCGGAGAAGTGCCCGGACAACTTGTCGGGGTACACGCGGCTGGCATCGACGCCCGCTCCGGTGAGCGCGGCCATCTGTCGGTGAGGCAGTTGGTGCACCTTAGTTTTGAGAACTGACGGAGCTATCTGGTCCGGCTTGCGGCGGGTCGTCTTCGCCAGCTGTCAAGCGGTGTTGAGCAGCAGCATGAGCCCGTAGTCCATGTGAATCTGCTGGTGGCAGTGCAGCAGTGACAGGCCGGGCTGGTCGGCGACGAAGTCGATGTCCATGCTCTGGTAGCCGCCGAGCATCGCAACGTCCTTACGAACCCCTGCGGTCGGTGTCCCAGCGACGCGGGTGATTTCGAAGGTATGGCGATGCACGTGCATTGGGTGCAGGTCGTCGGTTGCGTTGCGGAAGCGCAGCCGGTAGCGCTTGTCGCGGTCCAGGGCGAGTACAGGTTGGTTGGTGTCCATGGCATACGGTGTGCCGTTGATCGTCCAGATGTTGAAGCCGTTGTCCGCGGCGTTGCGCTTCTCGATCAGCATTTCGATGGTGTGATCGGGTTGAGCGGCAATGGGTTTGGGCGATGCGAACTGCCGGTAATCCCATGTGAATGAAGGGGGCGCTGTCCATTGCGGGTCGCCGCCGCGCCCGGCTGTATTCCACGACCATGCCCATGCCGTGGCCGCGGTCATCGTCGGACAGATCGCCCAGCACCCACACTCCCGGATTGGTCATGGTGACGAGTGCTGAAATGCGTTCCGCCGCACCAAGCCACAGCACCGGAACGGGCGAGGGGTTGGGCACCGGGTTGCCGTCCAGCGCGATGACGGTGAAGATGTGGCCGGGCAGCGCCAGGCTGCGAGATTCGGTGGCGCTGCCGTTGAGGACATGCAGCAGTACTCGCTGACCGGTCTGGACGCGGATAGGCTCGCCGTGGCCCAGCATGCGCCCGTTGATGGCAAAGGCACCGTAGCTGACCTCATAGCCATGAGGGTCGCCCCGACCGAGCGATGCCGTCATCGCCGATTCGCCTTTCGCCTTCAGGTCGGGGTCTTGTCCGCCGGCCAGGAAATCGCTGGCCATGTCTCCACCGCGGCTGAACGTTGGCTCAAATTCCTTGAGCGTCAAGAAGATTTCTTGGTCGTAGGCGCCGGGGTTCTGTTTGGGTTCGATATAGACCGGGCCAACCAGGCCGCTGTATTGGCCGCGAGACAAGTCCGCTCGCGCAACGACGTGGGTGTGGTAGAAGCGGAATCCGGCCGGGCCGGGCACGAACGTGATGCGCCGCATGCCGTGTGCGGGATGTAGGGCGTGCCCTCCTCGGCGGAGCCGTCGACATCGGTGCCCAGGTATTGGCCGTGCCAGTGCAATTGCTCGGGAGTGTCGGTGTCGTTGTAGATGTCCACCCAGGTGCGCTTGCCCTCTGTCAGACGCACCAGCGGGCCGGGGAATTGGCCGTTGTAAACGGTGGTCGACACGACTTGGTCCGGGGCTAATTCGACGGTGCCGGTGCCGATCCGCAGCGTGTAGTCGGCTTTGCCGTTCGGCGGGGACGGCGGCGCCGTCCGTGAACACCCCGCGATGGCACCGACGCCGGCGCCGCTGGAGGCGGCCGTCAGCGCCAGCCCGCCCCATTTCAGGAAATCGCGTCGATCAAACACCATGGGGCTCTCGGGTAGCTCTTGGCGGGTGCAGCAGGTTCACGGTGTTGGCCATCCTTACTTCTCCTCGGCATCCGTGAGGACAGGCAGCAAGAATCCGATGCGGGCGTCGAGTTCGGCTGCGACACGTCGAAATTGCCGATAGCCAGCCGAGCCGGCTGATGGATCGGGCATGCTCCAATGCAGCGCGGCGGCGGAGCCATGGTCGCGGGGAAACTCTCGAACTTTGTCGCACAACGTAATCACGTAGTCGAATGAACGTTCTGCAACAGCGGTCAGCGATTTCGGTCGCCGGCGGCTGATGTCAATGCCGTACACATCGCGCATGACGCGCACGGCATTGGCGTGTAGACGCGCCTTCGGGTGGCTGCCGGCACTTGCGGTGCGGATACGACCGTTGCTCCCGACGCCGCAGCAACGCCTCGGCCATAGGCGAGCGCGCGCTATTACCAGTACAAAGGAAGAGTACCGACGTGCCCGCCGCTCGTGACGGCCCCAGGGGTCAATGCCGGTGGAGAGCTGTGGCGGCATCGGCGAATGCACCCGCGCACCGTGCGGATTCGAGGTGGTAGTAACTGTCGCGTCCGTCGAAGCTACTGCGCCGAGTAGCGACCAGCCCGGCTGAGCGCAGCAATCGCAAGTGATATGAGACGAGATTTTGTGGGGCGTCAACGGCGGCAACCAATTCCCGGACTCGACGGTCGCCTGAGGCCAGCTCAGTCAGCAACGCCCAGCGCAGCGGGTGTGATGCTATCTGCATAAGCAGCGGAACCCGCAGGCCATCGGTCATCGCCATCCTAGCCACGGTACATCAAACTGCCTTGATGGATTCTGGTATATCCTGCCGCGCTGCCACTTAATATCACGAGGGTCCAGAGTCGCTGGCCGCAACAACTCCCGGAGAATGGCGCGCGTCCACCGACCAGATGCCAGCACCGACAAGGATCAGAAATACACTGCCGCACAGCTGAGCGAGGTCGACGCGGGACTCGTGGATGAAGTCCCACCAGCCGTGCTCCGTGCGGAAAAGAGGCGCATGGCCCCAGAGGATAGGCAATTTGGTGATGAGCAGTGCGCCGAGCATGTCGAGGATCATTGGAAGCGCAGCCAGCCGCGTCAGCAGCCCCAACAGGATGAGCACGCCGCAGCCGACCTCAAAGACGCCGTCCAGTGTGCTCAGGAATGCCGGTGCTGGGATGCCAGCTTTCTCGAACCGGCCCGTGCCCAGCGAGTTGGGTCGCAGAACTTCAATACTCCTTCGCAAGCGAATACCAGCCCCACATACAGCCGGATCAGCACAACCGCCGCTGAAGCGCGCGTGACGGTTAGCCGGCTGAGCGTGCTCGTGTGGGTGGTCATGATCCTATGCTCCCTTCTCGGATAGCGTTTCCGCACCACGAATAACCCCTCACCCTATGCCCCTCGCATGGCCTACACATCAAATTGAATTGATGTAATGTCACCCGATGTGCAGAGCCGCTGGTGCTTGATTCATCGACCAATCCAGGTGCGCGGCTTGGCTCCCTGAACCGATGAGTAACGCCGACGCTGACGCCCCAGGCGACGCCCCGCGTGAGTCTGTCGACCGTTGTACGCGAATGGGGCCGCATCGGCTGTATCGGCTTCGGTGGACCGCCGACGCACATCAAGTTTCGCCGATCTGTGCGTCGAACGCAAACGATGGCTGACAGCGGTCGAGTTCGAAGACGCGGTGGCGACCTGCAACCTGCTACCCGGGCCCCGCCTCGACGCAACTCGCGATCTTCTGTGCGTGGCGAGTCCGCGGTCGTGTCGGCGCGCTGCTGGGCGGAGCTGCGTTCATCATCCCTGGGCTGATCCTGATCCTCGCCTGGCCGCGCTGTTTCTCGCAGCCGCGCCCCCCGCGAAGGTCCTGGCCGCCGGGCCGGCGCCGGATCAGCAGTCGCCGCGGTCGCGGTGCACGCCGCGGCTGGGCTGCTACCGGCAAGCTGGCGGCGCGCCGAGACAGCGGGCGTGCCGCCTGGTTGCGTGGATCGCTATCTGTCGTTGGGCTGATCGCGGCGGCGACCATAGGGCCCTGGCTGGTGTTCGTGCTGCTGGCCTGCGGTGGCTTGAGATCACCACCCGACGGCGGCGCCGCGAACCTTCCGGCCCGGCCGCGTTCGCGCCGATGCTGTTGTGGCAATCGGCACCTTAGCCTCGGAACGCTGGCTTCTTGATCTGGGTGGCGTTTAAGGTCGGCGCACTGTCATACGGC
>CAWDVY010000018.1:0-15193 GCA_963805675.1 uncultured Actinomycetota bacterium | reverse complement strand
ACCCGGACATCACGGAGCGTGACCGCACGCAGATTTCGCCGACGGTTCCGGTCGGCACCGGCTGCCGTCCTCGTCGAGGACGTCGACGAGCGCCCCGGCGACCGCGCGACCACAGGAGGTCCAGTTGGCCGGGTCGTGGTTTCGGACGGCAGCAGGCAGGTGGCCATGCCGAGGCACTCCGTCTGCCCGTACCCCTGCAACAGGATCGGGCCGAACGCCTCTTGTGCGTCGTCGATCCGCGAGGGCGACATCGGGGACGCACCGTAGACGACGGTCTCCAATGAGCTCAGGTCGAACCGGTCCAGGCCACCGTGATCGAGCAGCGCGTAGAGCAGGGTGGGGATCGTGAACACGTAGTTGATGCGATGGGTTTGCACCGCCGCAAGCCACTGCTCGGGGTTGAAGCCCGCCTGCAAAACGACGGTGCCGCCGCGCAGCAGCGTGGGAAGGACGGGCAGGACACCGGCGTGGGTGATCGGGGTCGCGAGAGGGTCCGCGGGTCCAACGGCAGTCGGTGGGAGGCGATCAGCGAGAACGCCTGCTGGACCATCGCGCGATGGGAGATCATCGCGGCCTTGGGCCGCCCGGTGGTGCCCCCGGTGTACTGCAGCCAGGCAATGTCTTCTTCCTCGGCATCACCGCGGGTGAGCGTTTTCGGTTCAACCTGGGCGCACAACGCCAGCAGGTCCTCGCCGACGGCGGCCGGGCCCAGCGTGAGCAGATGCTTGACGCTGGCGGCCCGGGCGAGAATCTCGGCGCCGATGTCGGCGAACTTGGGGTGCACGACCAAGATGTCGACCTCGGCGTCCTCGCACAGCTGCACGTGGTCGTCGACAGATCCCAGCGCGTGCAGCCCGGTGTACATCGCGCCGCTGAGGTAAGCCGCGGCCTGCACCAGCCAGACGTCGGGGGAATTGACGCTGAGCGCACCGACACAGCTGCCCTTCTTGCTGCCCATGCCCTCGAGCACCCTGCGTATCCGACTCGTCTTGTCGGCGGCCTCGGCGTAGGAAACGATGCTGTCACCCTGGATAAATGCCGTGCGATCGGGGTGACGGGTAAGTGCTTCGACGATCAACGCCGAGTACGAGATACCGCTCTGTGGCTCCGTCATGATGTCCTCTCGGATGGGGGTGGTCTCAGCTAGGCGTTGGGCAGCCGGGCGCCGGCGTCGATCGACAGTGTCGTCGCGTTGAGGTATCTGTTCTCGATGACGTGCATGACCAGTGACGCAAACTCACCGGGTTCACCCAGTCGCGACGGATTGAGCACCGCACCGCTGAGAGCCTGAACCGCCCTGGGGTCGATGCCGGCGAAGATGCCGGTATCGAACAGACCGGGCGCGATGGTCACCACGCGAATGCCGTAGTGAGCCAGGTCGCGAGCCGCGGGAAGCATCAAGCCGATCAGGCCGGCTTTGCTCGCGCTGTACGCCGCCTGGCCCTTCTGACCCTCGAACGCGGCGCCGGACGAGACGTTGATGATGACCCCGCGTTCACCATCAGGCCCCGGGTCGTTCGCGGTCATCAGCCCGGCGCACTGCCGCATGACGTCGAAGGCGCCCACCAGATTCACATCGATGACCCGCTGAAACTGCTCGATATCGAGCGGGCCGCTCTTGCCAAACACCTTCCCGGGGTTGGGAATTCCGGCGGCGTTGATGCAAACGTCGACCCGGCCAAAGGTCTCGAAAACTTCGGCGATCGCCGCGGTGACCGAGGCACGGTCTGCCACATCGACCGTCACCGGGATGGTTGTTGCGCCGGCCTGTTCGACGACCGAACGCGCCGCCTCGGCGTTGCGGTCCAAAACCGCCACCCGCGCTCCCGCCTTCGCCAGGGCCAGGGCAGTGGCTCGGCCCAAACCCGACCCGGCGCCGGTCACCACTGCAACGTGATCAACGATGTCCACCGCTTGCCGATCCTTCCGTCGCGACTGTTAAATCATCCAAACCAGTCAGAATTGACTGGTTTTAAGCTAACACCAAACCCTCCGCGGGTCAACGATCGGACCGCCCTTTCTTTAACCGCCATGCGCGACCTCGGCTGCTGACAACGCGCCAAGTCAAGGTTGCGGGATCGGCACGCAAGCCTGAGGGATGCACTGTCCTGGTGAACAGCTGATCGGCATACGAGGAGCTCCTTCGCGAGGCGAACAGACAGCCTCTCGCCGCGTCCCCCTGGCGCTCCTTGCCGCCTCACACCCGGCATTGACCAAACAGCCGATCCCTGCTTAACTAGACATAAATCTAGTCAGATCTGACTGGTTTGCAAAGGAGCCGGTCGAAGTGGACATCTCGAATCGAGTAGCTGCCGTCAACGGGTGGGAATCGCTGAACGGACCGATCAACTTGGTGCGGTGGCGATGAACGCAGCGCAGCTGCTGATGCACGGTGGGTTCGAGACGGGCGAGGACGGCTCGCCGTTTGAGGTGGTTGCGCAGGAGCCGATGTATCGGCTGCGCGGGTTCTTCCCGGATGCCGACAGCAGCGGACGGCCAGCGGTGATCCTCGTCCCGCCGATGATGTTCGTGGCCGACGTCTATGACGTGTCCTCTTCTTCGTCGGCGGTGCGCGTGCTGCATGACCACCCACGACGTTGTCGGGCTCGGTGAGGAGAAGGCGAATGACCGAGACACTGCAGTGCTCGCACGAGCGTCGTCGCCGCGCTGGACCGCGTGCACGCCAGGCGGCTACTGCAGCGCGTGGGAATCGTCGACGAGCCGCCCGGCCCGGTCGGTTCGGACACACCCGAGGTCATCCAGCTCCTCAGCGAACCGTGGTTCGACGAGCGGCTGCGCGAGGCGGCGGACGAGCTCGAGCGCGATCACCACGGCGTCCGCACCGAGGCGGCCGGCTACCTGCGCGAAATGTCGGCGGCCCAGGACGAGCGGCCGATGGAGGCCTGGCACCGGTTCGGCCATTGGATGATGCGGGCCTACGACGTCGTCGTCGACGACGACGCCATCGCCAAGCTGCGCGAGCTCGACCGGAGGTGCACGCTCGTCGTGCTGCCGTCGCACCGCTCCTATCTCGACGCCTGGGTGGCACCCGATGCTCTGATGGGTCAGGGGATCTCACCGATTTTCACCTTCGGCGGAGCCAACCTCAACTTCTTTCCGTTGGGCACTTTCGCGAGTCACACCGGCATAATCTTTATCCGGCGGCAGACCGCCGACCTACCGGTATACCGGATTGCCCTGCGCGCCTACATCGGCCAGCTGGTCCGCAACCGGAAGAACCTTGGCTGGTCCATCGCGGGCGGCCGCACCCGCACCGGCAAGCTTCGCCCGCCGATGTACGGCATCCTGCGTTACGTCGTCGACGCGGTGGAGGCAGTCCAGGGCCCCGAGGTGCTCCTTGTCCCGGTGTCGATCGTGTACGACCAGTTGCACGAGGTGTCGCTGATGGCCACCGAGGCCCGGGGCGGGGCCAAGGCGCCTGAGGACCTCCGCTGGCTGGTGCGGCTCGCCCGGCAGCAAAGGCATCGGCTCGGCAGGGTATACCTCGACATCGGCGAGCCCCTGCCGTTGCGCCGGCGGCTTACCGAGCTGCGGTCAGACGACACGGCCAGCGGGCACGAGATCGAAAGGATCGCGGTAGACGTCTCCCACCGGATAAATCGGGCGACCCCGGTCACCGCGACCGCCGTTGTCAACCTCGCTCTGCTCGGTGCCGACCGAGCGCTGACCCTCGCCGAGGTGCTGGCCACGGTCCGTCCGCTCGCCGACTACATCAGCAAGCGCAACTGGCAGGTGGCCGGTTCCGCGAACCTCGCCGACGGGTCGACCATCCGGCGAACCCTGCAGGAGCTGGTCGCATCCGGAGTGCTGACCGGCTATGACGGCGGTACCGAGACGGTGTGGCGGATCGGCGGGGAGCAGCACCTGGTCGCCGCGTTCTACCGCAACACCGCGATCCACATGCTGGTCGACCGGGCCATCGCAGAGTTGGCGCTGCAGGCCGCGGCCGACGGCGACGGCGAACCCGGGGGCGCGGTACTCGACGAGGCGTTACGGCTACGCGAGCTGCTCAAGTTCGAGTTCTTCTTTCACGCCCGCGGCACCTTCGAGTCCGAACTCGCCATGGAGCTCCGACTCATCGGGGCCGCGGGCGACGACACAGCGAAGGCCTGCACTCCGGCCGACGCCGATCGCCTGCTGCGCGAGGCGGACCTGCTGCTCGCGCACCTGGTGCTGCGACCGTACCTGGATGCCTATCACATCGTGGCCGACCGGCTTGCCGCGCACGGGGACGACTTGGACGAGCAGCGGTTCCTCGCCGAGTGCCTGGGGGTGGGCAAGCAGTGGCAACTTCAAGGGCGCATCGCCAGCGCGGAGTCGGTGTCGCTCGAGCTGTACAAGACCGCACTGCGGCTCGCCCGGCATCGGGACCTGGTGGACGGCTCCGGTCCGTTGCTCAACAAGCGGCGGCGCGAGTTCGCCGAGCAAATCGCGGTCACCACACGGCGGGTCAGGCAGATCGCCGAGTTGGCCCGGGCGGCGCAGCGATGAGCCGCCCGGAGCAGGTGCGCGATGTCATCCAGGCCGTACTGGACGGCCCGAGCGGCCCACGGATCGGGGCATTCTTCGATCTTGACGGCACGCTGGTCGAGGGCTACACCGCGGGGGTGATCTACGCCGATCGGATCAAGCGCGGCGATATCGGCGCGCGGGAGTTCCTGCACACGCTGTTCGCCGCGGTCGACGCGGCGTTCGGCGGCGATTGGGCCAAGTTCGGTGACGTGAGTGTGGCCGGGCTGCGCGGCCGAAGCGAGGACTTCTTGCTCGAACTCGGCGAGCGGCAGTTCGTGCAGAAGATCGCCGGCATGATCCGGCCGCAGGCCCGCGATCTGGTGCGGGCCCACCTGCGGATGGGACACACGGTAGCGGTGGCCTCGTCGGCGACCAGATTCCAGATCGAGCCGGTCGCCCGCGACCTCGGCATCCCGAATGTGCTGTGTACCCAGGTTGAGGTGGTCAACGGCCTGCTCACCGGGGAGCTGGACGGCCCGATGCTGTGGGGCGAGCCGAAGGCTGCGGCCGTGCGCATGTTTGCCAGGCGCAACAAGGTCGACCTGAAGGCGAGCCACGGCTACGCCAACGGCGCGGAGGACGTGCCGTTCCTGTCGTCGGTCGGCCACCCGAACGCCCTCAACCCGCATCCTGGCCTCGCCGACGCCGCACGGGCGCAGGGCTGGCCGATCCTGAACCTACGCGCACGACCCAAGGCCGGGCTGCGGGCCTACCTCGGAACGGCAGCGGCAGTGACCGGCCTGAACATCTGCATGGGATTCGGTATCGCCGTCGGTGCACTCAACCGTGACGCCCAGTTCGGCCGCAACATCGGCATCCCGCTGGCCTTTGACGCCGCCCTGGCGCTGGCCGGCGTGAAGCTGGACGTCACGGGTGAGGAGAACCTCTGGAATGCCCGGCCCGCGGTGTTCGTCGGCAATCACCAGAGCTCGCTCGACGGGTTCGTGGTCGGCTCCCTGCTGCGCCGCGACTTCACCGTGGTCGGCAAGAAGGAAGCCCGCTACGACCCGCGGATACTGATCGGCGGGGTGTTGCTCGATCCGACGTACATCGACCGGTCCAACCTCGAGTCGGCCAAGAAGGACATGGACGCCCTCGTCGAGCGGATCAAGGGCGGCATGTCGGTGGCGATCATGCCGGAAGGCACCCGGACCGCGACACCACAGCTGCAGCGGTTCAAGAAGGGCGCCTTCCACCTGGCGATGCAGGCCGGGGTGCCGATCGTGCCGATCGTGCTGCGCAATGCAGGCGAGCTGATGTGGCGCCGCTCGATGATCATCAATCCCGGCACGGTACAGGTCGCTGTGCTCGATCCGATCCCGACCGTCAACTGGTCGGCCGACACCATCGACGTGCACGTCGGGCAGGTTCGCGAGCTGTTCGCGACGACCTTGGACTCGTGGCCGGGAGGTGCCGGATGACGGCGGGGCACGTCGCCGGTGGTGATGAAGCTCGCGGCCGTGCGCAGTGTCGAGACTCCGATCGCGGCCCAGGTGGACGCCGTCCTCAACCAGCGGCAGCCCGTCGGGGACGCTTACCGCGGCCTGCGACAGCCGCCGCCAGGACACGAACTCGAACTACACGGCGAAGCGGGGAGTGATGAGTCCTGACCTGAGCAACCAGCAGGCGTGGGCGGCGGCGGCCGGTTGGGGTCGCGAGACCCGGATGAACGAGATGGAAGCGTTGATGTGGCGGTCCGAGCGGCACCCGCGGCTGTCATCGACCATCCTGGCGCTGATGGTGCTCGACCAGCCGCCGGACTGGAATCGCCTGGTCGCAGCCCATGAGTGGGGCTGCGAACTGATTCCGCGCCTACGGGACCGGGTGCTGGAGCCCGTGCTCCCGGTCGGCCCGCCCGCCTGGGTTCCGGACGATCAATTCCAGCTCGACTACCACCTGCGTCGCACCCGGCTACCAGGCGCGGGCACGATGGACGCCCTGCTCTCGTTCACCTCGTCGTTCGCGTTGTCTCCACTGGACCGCGAGCGGCCGCTGTGGGAGGTGGTGCTGGTCGAGGGTCTCGACGACGGCAAGGCCGCGTACGTACTGAAGATGCATCACTCGCTGACCGACGGTCTTGGCAGTATCCAGCTGCTGTCCTTGGTGCAGAGCAGGATTCCCGAGCACACCGAGGACAAACCGCGTCCCGAGCCCTGGGCACACGCCCAGGTGGGTTCCGATCCGGTGCAGCTGGCCGTCGACGAGCTCGGCGAGCAGGTCCGCCGGATCCCCGGAGTCGCGGAGCAGGCGCTGCGGGTCGGCAGGAGCATGCTCACCAACCCCGGCCGGGCCACCTCAGAGGCGATCCGGTACGTGGCTTCGATGCGCCGCGTGCTGTCGACCGGGCCCGCGAAACCATCCCCGTTGTTGGGCAAGCGCACCGGGCGGCTCTGGGGGTACGGGGTGCTGGAGTGCGAACTGAACGGACTCAAGGCTGCGGCCAGGGCCGCGGGCGGCTCGGTGAACGATGCCTTCGTCGCCGCGCTGCTCGGCGGTATGCGCCGCTACCACGACCTGCACGGCATCCAGATCGACACCCTGCCGATGGGGATGCCGGTGTCGCTGCGCAAGAGCGATGACCCGATGGGCGGCAACAAGTTCGCCGGGGCACTCTTCGCCGCTCCCGTCGGGATCGAAGATCCCGCTGAACGCATCAGCGCAATCCGCGGTCTCGTGCTGTCGGTGCGCACCGAGCCCGCGCTGGACTCGGTCGCCTTGCTGGCGCCGGTCGTCAATCGGCTGCCTTCGGCGGTCGGGGCCGCCATGCACCGGCTCGGTGCGTCGGTGGACATGATCGCGTCGAACGTTCCCGGCTCGCCGTACCAGACCTACATCGCCGGGGCCAAGGTCGAACGGATGTACCCGTTGGGCCCACTGCCCGGGGTCGCGGTCGCGGTCGCGATGGTCTCGCACGTCGGGACCTGCTGCCTGGGGTTCAATATCGACGGCTCGGCGGTCAAGGACCACGATGTGCTGATGCGCTGCTTCGCCGACGGACTGGACGAGGTGCTTCAGGTGGGCTGTGTGGCGGGAGAAAAACAGTGACCGCCCATGTCGAAGGCCGGTTCATCGGCGCGGCGGGCAAGCAGATCTACTGGCAGGGTTGGCTGCCCGACGGCGACCCGACCGGCGTCGTCGTGCTGGTCCACGGCTACGCCGAGCACAGCGGGCGCTACCTGCACGTCGCGCAGCGGCTGGTGTCTGCCGGTTATGCCTCCTACGCCGTGGACCACTTCGGGCACGGGAAGTCGGAAGGACCGCGGGCCAACGTCAACCGGATGTCCGAGGTCGTCGCCGACATCGACCGCGTGGTCCGGATGGCCGCGGCGCAGCACCCCGGTCTCCCGGTGTTCCTGGTCGGTCACAGCATGGGTGGGTTGCTCACCCTCGACTATGTGACCAAGACGTCGACCGGCAGCCGGTACGCGCTGACCGGGGTCGCCGTTTCCGCGGCGGCGATCGACATCTCGATCGTTTCCGGGCCGCAGCGGCTGCTCGCGAAGGTGCTGTCCAAGTTCGTTCCGAACCTGGCTGTCACCCCGTTGGACTCGACAATGGTCAGCCGCGACGCGCAAGTGGTTGCCGACTACGACAGCGACCCACTGAATTATCACGGCCGGATCAAGGCGCGCACGGGTGCCGAAACCATCGCTACCGCTGAGAAGGTGAGGGCCCGACTGACTGAGATCGATCTTCCGATCCTGATCATGCACGGCAGTGACGACAAGGGAGCTGCGGTTTCGGGGTCGAAACTGCTTGCCGAGAAGGCGTCGTCGAAGGACGTGACGCTCAAGCTCTACGACGGTCTCTATCACGAGGTCTTCAACGAGCCGGAGCGCGACATCGTCCTTGGCGACCTCGTGGACTGGCTCAAGGCTCGCACGTAGCGGCCGGTTAGACATCCGGTTAGGGAATAAGCGCAGGGCCGCCCGCAGCGGCGTGACGCTGCTTGGTCAGCAAACGGCGCCCTATCGACTTTTTATATTTCACGAGCGCCGTACTGCGAGCGGCGACTTTCGTCAGTGTATCTCGCCCATCCGATAACCATACTCTTCGGCGCCGATTCCACGCGCGCCATCGTCGAGAACGAAATCGAAGTAAGCTGAGTGCACCACATAGCTATCGAGAAAACAGGGTATTGAAGTACGTCGCGTTCCAGTCAGGTGGTATTGGCGGCCTTGGGGATCACAGGCAGTGATGTTTACACTTACCGGCCTATCCTCGCCATCCAGTGTCTTATTGAATTGCATGCCGGAGAGCGGCAGCAGCCGCTCGCCGTCCCACAACCAGGGAATCTGAACCAGACCTTTTTCTTGCTGTGCCTGGATCAGACCAAATGCGCGGCCGTCGTCCATCAACACCCAGGCCAGGTCGTACCAGATCATACTTTCCCACTGGCGTGTGCCGACCGAATGATCACGGGGCCCAATGCCGGCGAGATCAAAGCGCTCGTCACGGTATTTCATACTGCCGCTAATGCGGCCCATCTGCTCAATGTGCATGTCGGAAAGCCCCGCGACGCCCCTCGGCAGGTGCAGGCCGATCGAGTCGGCAGGTTCATGCACTCCCGCCCATTCAAAATTGAACTGAAGCGGCGCTGTCGGATCGTCAAAGCTGATCTGGAAGCGATGCTCTTCGAGCGACAGCGCACGGATTTCAAAGCCCCCGGCGCCAATTCCTGACTGCATGTCACCTCCTGGGAGCGGCAGGTGTTCAAGATGGCGGTGGTAGAGCGGTTTGCCCTTGCGGCTCATGGCGACCATGACGCTGCAGGTGCCCTTGTTGGGTGCCAGACCGATGCGGGTGATGCAGCAAAGTTTCTGCCGTGAGTCGATGAAGTAGAAAACCCAGCTTTCGCTCCAGGTGGGTGCATCACTGTCCGGGGTGTGGCGTTGGTCGTCGGCGGCGGTGAGTGTCATGAGTTTGCCCCCTATTAAAGTGTGGCGCCGGCGGCTTTGAACAGCGTCCGCATGCGATCTTCTTGCACCGCCAAAATGCCAGTGAACGGTTTGAATTCCTCTGCTGACATGCGACGACCGAAGACATGAAGAACGAGCAAGGTGCAGAATGCTCCTTTGGCCAGGTGGTATTCCCAATGCTGCAAACTGCGTCCAGAGGCACGCTCGTAGGCGCTCAGCCAGTCCGCATCGCTCGGCATGTCGGCAATGTTGTTAGCACCGCCAAGAATGCGGGCGAAGGAGTGCACGCCCATCAGCCAGCCCAGGTCGGACTCGGGAGCGGTAATGCGTGCCGTTTCCCAGTCGAGCACAGCGACGAGTTTGCCAGTAGCGAACAACATGTTTGAGGGCTGGTAGTCGCCATGATTGAGTACCGGGTTAGTTACTCTTGGCGCCTTGTCGTGCAGCCAGCTTTCGTAGCCGGAAAGACTGTCGGCAATCTCGGCCGAAGCGAAACGCAGGGCGTCGGTGTAGAAAGTGATTTCCTCGCCGATCGAGTTCTCGGGTGCGCTACCACCTAGCAAAGTATCGAGACCGGCGGCCCGCCAGCCGAGGGCATGGATTTTTGCCAAGGTCTCCATCATGTCGGCGATCAGCGCCTGCCGGGTCGCCACATCGGCCTCGGCGATCGGCCCCTGCGCATAGTAGTACTGCCGCGGAGCCACGCCGACGGCACGGCGCATGACGTAGCCCGGTGTGCCGAGCACGCTGCCGTCGTGGTCGAGACACAGCGGGCGAGCCACCTTGACACCGGCGTCGGCCAGCGCGTGCTGCACGCGGAACTGCGCCCCCATGTCGTAGCGGTTCATCAGCCCGTCGGCCGGCTGATAGCGCAGCACCAGATCGTGCTGGCATTCCCCGCTTCCATCATCGAAGCGCGCGCTGAAGAGGAGGTTGCCGCTGGAAGCACCAACATCGGGTCGAACCAACGACCCTGTCAACGTAACCTCGCCGCGAGCGACGCCGGTCCGCAACAAGGCAGTGATCCGGGTCTTCCAAAGTTCGTCGTCTGCGCCGCCAGCAATGCCCGCACGGGTTTTGGCGACAAGCTGTTCGTAAGTATGTTCCTCGCTCATGGTGCTGTCCTCTCTTGACCGGGATTGGGGATGCCTGCCTGCCAATTCACTAACCGCCTGAACTAGCGCGGAGGCAACAACTTGGCACTCGGCTCAGTCGCCGCGGGCTCGCTCTTCGTAGGCAACGCTTCCGACGACCTCACCCGTCGCGGGGTTGTGCACGACGACTGCCTTGCCGGCCGACGACGGCAGTTGATCGATACTCACGAGGGGCTGCCCGGTTGGTGGATGGCCGTTGGTGTCGGTGGTGCTGTGACGGCTTCCGGCTGGTCGTTCCAGCCGGTATGGGCGTTGGCGAATCGCCTGATTTGCCGCAGCGCCGCGCGCGTCTCGGGAAGCCAGGTCTGCTGATGCCAGGCGTGGGGGGCTAATGGGTGGACGTCGAGCCGCGCGAGTACCCCGGCCGCTCGCGCACGCTCGGTGGCCCGCACCGAGTCGTCACGCAATACCTCGGTGTCGCCGGTCTGGAATAGCAGCGGCGGCAAGCCGGCGAAGTCGCCGAACAGGGGCGAAATCAGGGGGTCTGTCGGGTCTACGTCCGGTCGGTACCACCGTTGGAAGAAGGCCAGCCCACGCGCCCCCAGCGCGACATCGCGGCGCGCATTGGTGCGGATAGAGGGGCTGGCCCAGGAGAAGTCGAAGCCGCCGCTGAGCATGATGGCCCCTGCCGGCATGGGGGTGGAGGCGTCGCGAGCCCGCTGCAACGTGACCAGGGTCGCGTTGGCGCCGGCCGATTCGCCCGCGATCATCAACTGACCCGGCTCTTGCCCGGCGTCAAGTAATGCCTCATAGGCGCGCAGACAATCGTCGATGGCTGCCGGAAACGGGTGCTCCGGGGCCAACCGGTAAGCGGGCACGATGACGCGGGCCCGCAGGTCATTCGCCAGCCGGGAGAGGAATCCGGTGTAGGCACTGCGCGCGTACACCATGAATCCACCACCGTGCAGATACAGCACGGCGCGTCCCTGCTGCGCGTGTTTAGGGTGGAATTCGCGGGTGGCCAGACCGTCCAGCTCCCCGTCGACGATCCGGCACCCAGCCGCGGGCGGGGCGAGAAGGCCCGACGCTGCACCGGCACGGTCGAGGAATGTCCGCATTGCGTCGAGGTCGTCGTGGTATCGACGCCACGCCGATTGGCACACCACACGGACCACCGGGTTGACGAGGCGCAGGATGATGCTTCCCTGGTGCCCGCTCATCGCGACGCCGCGCCGAGGATGTCCACTGCCTGCCGATCCTTTCGTCGCGACTGTTGCCGCGGCTGGTTCCTAAACTAGTCAGGTTTGACCGTTTTTAAGTTAACACCAAACCTCTCGCAGGTCAACGAACGGATCGCCTTTTTTCAGCGCGGATGCGCCCGGCTTCGAATGGGGATGTGCCGGCAACGGGCGGTGCGCAGACGTCCGAAGAAACCACGGGCATCCGTACGCCGGAGTGATGTACTCGTCGAAGGCGGCGCAGAAGCCTGCGTGCTGAAACCGTCAACCTCGACTACTTTGCAGCTGGGCTCTGTGATTGCGGGTCAATCTTGGCACCGTCGGGCCTCGGCCAACCCCTCGGATTGGAGGTCAATGGTGTCCACATTCCGCGATGCCGACGAGGTCTACCTTCACCTCGGGGGATTGTTCGAATACGTTGTCGCCGATGACACGCTCGCCGACGTTGCTGCAGCTACCAGGCTGGTGGCCCGACTGCGGTTGACCGACCCCGATTGTGTGCTCGTCGTCGACTTTTCCGGAAAGAAGGTGTTTCTGGGGGAAGCCGGGACCGGCGTGGCTGCCGCTTTCGAACTGGACATGTGGGCCGACGTCGCTCACTGCGGTGTGGCTCGGACGCATCCCACCAGCCACGCTGCTCGCGACCCGCCGAGTCAGGGTTCGTGAATCAGCACGCAAGCTTCCTCGGATCGGAAGCTGGGTGAACAGCTGATCCCCGTATACGCGAAGCTCCTTTGCGACGCGAACCGAGAAGACCTCCTCGCCGCGCCACCCTGACTTAATCGGTCGGGCCCGGACGGGGGATCGAGCACTCCCTCGCCTTCGAGTCTGGATCGGCTGAGCCATGACCCCCGACGGCCCCCTGCCGCTCGGGGCTATTTCTCGGCGGCCACCCGGACAAGGGGGTAGCCGGGAAGGCGCCTTTTTCGCCTGACGACGAGTACGGGGAGAACTGCATGCCGTGCGGCGCCTGGTGGTGGCGGCAAGTTTCGGACGTGATTACCCAGGTAGATAGATCACCTTGGCGAGTGCGACGGTAGCCAGCATTGTCAGTAACAGCATGGGCAGGCCGACTTTGACGTAGTCCACGAAACGGTAGCCGCCGGGTTCCATGACCAACATGTTCGTTGGGGAAGATACGGGCGTCACGAAAGCTGCCGAACAGGCAATTGCCACCGTCATCGCGAATGCCTGCGGCGAGACGTGCAATGCCTGTGCGGCTTCAATCGCCACCGGCGCAATCAGTACCGCTGTCGCGGCGTTGGAAATGAACAAACTAACCAGCCCGGTAACCAGGAACACCACCGCAAGCATCAAGATCGGACCGAGAGAGCCCAGCGTTCTCACCAGGTCTTTCGCCATGAGGGTTGTGGCGCCTGTTTTCGTGAGTGCGGTGGCCAGGGGCAGCATCGCGGCGATCAGCACCAGCGTCGTCCAGCTGATCAGTCGATAGATGCTGTCTAGGCGGACGCAACCGGCGGCGACCATCGCCAGCGCGGCGATCAGGGCCGCATCGGCGTTGGGCAGCACTTGGGCCGCCATTATCGCGACCATGCCGACGAGAATCCCCACCGCGATCGGTGCCCGTCGCCGTGCCGGCAATCGCTCTTGGTATTCCGCCGGTAAACTCAGCAGCACGAAGTTCTCGCGATCGTCGCTCAATGTTTCGATATCGTCCCAGTTTCCCCCCACCAGCAACGTGTCACCGAAGTCCAGGGTCTGCCCCGCTAGGTTCTCGGTGAGCGGTTGACCTCGGTGGCGGAGAGCCAACGCGGTCACATGGTAGTGCGAGAGCAGATCGAGATCTCCCAGGGTGCTGCCGATCGCCTTCGAATCCGGGGCCGGCATCACTTCGGCCACACCGATATCTTGCAATATTTCCTGCCGCTGGCTCTCCTGCTGCGGTCCGGTGACACCGCATCGTAGGTTTGCGATCAGTGCGGGAACTTGCTTCTCGTCGACGAGGGTGAAGACCACATCGTCGGCCTCAAAGACCGACTCGGGCAGAGCCGGCAGGAATCGCGTTTTGCCTTGCCCGTGTAGCTTTGTTGTGCTGTCCCCGTGCTTTTCAACGCCCAGAAGATCGAGTCCGTAGCGCTCGTGTAGCGGTTGGCGCACCGCGGCCACCGACTGACCGATGAGCGTCGAGTCGGCCCGAACTGTTAACCGATGCCACTGCTCCTTCAGACCGTAAGAGTTGATGACGGCGAAAGCCTTTGGTGAGTCGGTGCCCGCGGTCTCCTCGGAAAGCTTTCGGCTCAAGAGGTTGCGTCCCGCCAGCAGCATAAAAACGATACTGAAAGCGAGCGTGACCAGTCCGAAGGGCGTGAAACTGAAGAAACCAAGTGATGGGGTGATCCCGCGCTCCCGCAAGATGTTTTCGATGATGATGTTCGGGGAGGACGCGATCAGCGTCATCATGCCGCTGATCATCACCGCAACGCAGAGCGGCATCAGCAGACGTTTGCGGTTCAACCCGGTCTTCTTGGTGATGGTCAAGACGACAGGAATGAGCATGGCGGCGATCGCCGAGGAGTTCAGAACCGAGCCGATTACTCCCGCAAGTAGCATGATCATCGCAACCAACCGCGTCTCGTTGCCGCGGCCCGCTTTCACGACTGCGTCACCCAGACGTTGTGCCACACCGGTATTCACTAACCCCGCGCTGACGATGAAGATGGAGGCAATCAAAATCACCACCGGGGAGCCAAAGCCCGCCAGCGCCTGTTGTGGGGTGAGCACTCTGCTCGACATCAGTGCGGCCACCACGAGGAGCCCCACGATATCGGCGCGTGGACGTCCCCAGGCAAACAGTCCGACAGCAACTGCCAGTATTCCAAAGACAATCAGCATCTGATGTGTCATCACTACACCTCATGTGAAAGTTGCAGCCGGTTTATCAAGTCGCCCCACGATTGCGTGACGACGCCGGCAGCGCGAAGACTACCGCCGGGATGACCGCTGCGTGCAGCTCCGCTGTTGCCGGCAGCTTGGGAATCTGCGCGTACCCGGTATTGAGCGAAAGCGCGATGGCCGACAGGTTAATGCCCCGCGAATACCTCACGCCCCCAGCCTCCTCGGCGCGTTAGTCCCGGCAGCACCAGTTCATCGCAGCTTCGGTGATATCGCGGTTGGTCGACCGGATTGGTGTTGTGCGTCCGATTGACATACTCCTGAACTAGTCAGCGATGACTCGTTCTGAGACCAGTCGTCGCGCTGCGCGGGTTCAATGGTCGACGAAGCAGCCATGTTCGGGTCCGATAACCAAGTGCCCGGCTAGCTACAACCCCGGGACGGGGGTATTGACCGACCCTGTGATCCCTGCTTTACTAGACTAATCTAGTCAGCTCTGACTGGTTTTATCCGGAACGGATCGACGTGGACATCTCGAATCAAGTAACGGCCCTTA
>CAWDVY010000017.1:0-229448 GCA_963805675.1 uncultured Actinomycetota bacterium | reverse complement strand
CGGACGGCGCCTAGTGTGACCGTCCTGCTATCCCCGGGCTTTGTACCCGCAGCACCGCAGGGCGACAATTGAGCGCGGTCCGACCTCGAGTTGCGCTCCGGCAGTGCCGGTTCGTGCGGTGTCGAAAGTGTCGCAGACGATGTCCCAACGGCGCGGGGATAGCTCGGCGGGAATTGTGAAGGTCAGAGGTTCCCACCAGGCGTTGACGAAGAACAGGAAGTCGTCATCGAGCAGTGGTGTGCCGTCGGCGTCGACGTCGGGATCCGTTGAGCCGTCTATCCAAAGGGCGACGCTGCGCGCCATAGGATCAGCCCAGTTCTGATCGGTCATCTCCGTTGCCGACAAGGTGAACCACCGCAGGTCCGCAGCGGCGCGGCCGGTGAGGAAACGTCGGCGCCGGAATACCGGGTGGCGGCGCCGCAACTCGATGAGATCCGTTGTGAACCGCAGCAAGTCGCGGTCGACCGTCGACCAGTCGAACCAGGTGATGTCGTTGTCCTGGCAGTACGCGTTGTTGTTGCCGCGTTGCGTGCGGCCGACCTCGTCGCCGCCCAGCAACATCGGCACACCGGCCGACAGCAACAGGGTTGTCAGGAAGGCCCTCTGCTGGCGCGCCCGCAGCGCCAGCACGTCCGGATCCGTTGTCGGACCCTCGATCCCGCAGTTCCAGGAGCGGTTGTCGTCGGTGCCGTCACGGTTACCCTCGCCGTTGGCCTCGTTGTGCTTGCCGTTGTAGGACACCAGATCGTTCAGGGTGAAGCCGTCATGCACCGTAACGAAGTTGACCGACGCGCTTGGGCGGCGCCCTTCGCCGCGGCCGCCATAGATGTCGGACGAACCACAAAGCCGCGACGCGAAGTCTCCCAGCGTCTTGTCCGGCTGCGCCACCAGTCACGGGTGGTGTCGCGGAAGCGCCCGTTCCACTCGCTCCACAGCGGCGGGAAGCGCCCAACGTCATAGCTGTCGAGGCGGCCGACATCCCACGGCTCGGCGATCAGCTTCGCCTGCGAGATGAGCGGATCTTGGCCCACCAAATCAAAGAACGCGGAAAACGGGTCGAAGTCGCCCTCCTGCCGGCCTAGGGTCGGTGCCAGGTCGAAACGGAAGCCGTCGACGCCCATCTCGCCGAACCAGTAGCGCAGCGAATCCATGATCATCCGCAGCGCCACCGGGTTTCCGGTGTTCACCGAATTACCGCAGCCGGTGGTGTCCACATATTTGCCCGGGTCGTTGGGGTCGAGGCGGTAGTACGCGGCGTTGTCCAAGCCGCGGTAGCACAAGGTGGGACCCCCAGGTCCGCCTTCGGCGGTGTGGTTGAACACCACGTCGAGCACCACCTCCAACCCCGCGGCGTGCAGGGCGTCGACCATGGCACGGAATTCCTCGACCTGGCCGCCGGGCCGGCCGGCGCGCGCTGCCGCGGAGTAGCCGGCGTGCGGGGCGAAGAAGCCGATTGTGTTGTAACCCCAATAGTTAGTCAGTCCGCGCCGTATCAAGAATTCCTCGGGCACGTTCTGGTGGACCGGCAGCAGCTCCACCGCGGTGACACCGAGACGAACCAGGTGGTTCAGCGCCGCCTCGTGTGCCAGACCGGCGTAGGTGCCGCGCAACTGTGGTGGCACGTCGGGATGGGCGGCGGTGAACCCGCGCACGTGCACTTCGTAAACGATCGAGTCGGCGAGCGCGTGCTGTGGCCGGGATGCTGTCAGGGCGGGCGCGCTCGCGAGGACCACCCCGCGCGGCATGTGGTCGGCCGAGTCCAGCGGGCTGGGCGCCGAGGGGTTATCTGTCGCGTGGCCAAGCAGTTCGGGCCCGAACCGGACCTGGCCCTCGATTGCGCGAGCGTACGGGTCGAGCAGCAGCTTGGCCGGGTTGCAGCGCAGGCCGCCCGCCGGATCATAGGGCCCGCTGACGCGAAAGCCGTAGAGCTGCCCTGGCTCTACCCCCGGAACAAAGCCGTGCCACACGTCGCCGTCACGCTCCGGCAGAGCCAGCCGTTCCTCGGCGCCGTCGGCATCGAACAGGCACAGGGTCACCTGCTCGCCCTGCGACGACACAGCGAAGTTCGTGCCGTGCGGGCCGCTGGTCGCGCCCAGAGGCGCGGGTGTGCCGGGAAGAATCTTGGGGCTCATCCGTTCTTCTCATCCATCACAACCCGCCTAGTAAACGCCGCCGTCCGGGCGTCGACTAGCGACCCGGCGCCGCTATGCGCCCGCATGGTCGCGGTCATGCCCCGAGCCTTCCAGAACTTATCGTGGTATGTCACCGATCGGGCGGCGACGTGTCTGCGCGCCAGCAACCACGTGAGAGCCGAACTGATCGTCAAACACGCCTTCTCTTAACGGAATCGGCTTGGGGCCAATCAGTGCCGAGAGTGTTTAAGCGGCCGGAGGCAACTTCAGGCACAGGGCTCGCGACTCACGACTGTAGCGCCCACCAATTTCCACCGGGATATTTTGTCCGGCCAACCAATGACCGCCGCCCGGTAGGAGCCGACGATCAGCTAGGTGAGCGGAGAGCCCGCCTGAAGTCATAGAAGGGACTGCGATGGCAGACACCGATTTGAGCGCGCAGTTCGAGAAGCTTTCCGACAAGGCGAAAAAGGTGGCCGAGGAGCTAAGTGCCGCCGGTGCGAAGACCAGGGATCAGCTCGAATCTGATGTCACGATCGCGCGAGACAAGGCCGCCGCATCCGCCGAGCAATTCCAAGAGAGGGCCCGTGCCGCCGGCGACAAGGCGTCATCGCGGTGGGACGAGATCCGCGGCAAGTGGCAGGCTCATGTCGCCAAGACGCGGGAAGACGCCCGTAGGAAAGGGGCCGAACTCGACGCCAAGGAGGCCGACGCGGAGGCCAATCTCGCCTTGTCGTACGCATTGGATGCCATCGACTTCGCCGCGGGCGCGATCGAGGAAGCCGAGTACGCAGCACTCGACGCCTTGGATGCACGAGCCAGGGCAGTGGCGCTCACTTCCTGATCGCGCAGAGAACCGTCTACGACGAACCGATGGGGGCGCGGCGTGGCAACCGCGCATGCGGGCCGTGTTCCGCGCCCCCATCGGGCGGACGTGTGTGACGTTTCTTCACACGGACAGCAATACGCTGGCCGCGACCGAGATCAGCAGCTTCGAAATCCGGGAACGCAGGTGCGCGCATTTCCGCGCTCGATCCGGATATCACCGGGAAGGCGGCCGGATCAAGAGTGTCCACCGGCCCAGCGTTCTGTGCGTTGGTGGCGTGGCGAATCCACCACTGGTTGCCGGTCGTGGTGGCGGGTCTGGGTATGGCTGGAATTCAGCCTCGCTGTGACGGTGGTCAACTTGTCGTCCATCGCCAACGTGCGGAGCTTCCCTACTCGGTGATAGCCGCTCACGGCTACTCGTTTCCGTCAGGACATGCCATGGGCGTCACGACGTCGGCGCTCATCTCTGCATGGGCATTGCGCCTCGTCCGGTCCGCAGGTGCCCGAATCGCTCTCTGGACGGCCGCGCGATAGCCATCATTGCCGGCGTCGGGTTCTCCCGCGTCTGCCTCGGCGTGCACGACGCCAGTGACGTGATCGCCGGCTGGGCATTCGGCGTCATCTGGGTCGGCGTACTGATCGCCTTCGTCGCACTCTTGGAAGAGCGATCGGCAGCGGCCGATAGCACGGTCCGTGCGGGCCACCCCGCCGCGAGCTCCGATCATGATTGATCGAGCTTGGGGAACAACAGTTCTGAGACCAGCAACTGAAGTGCCGCGGCGACCGGAATGGCGGCGAGCGCGCCGACCACGCCCAGCAGCGCCGCGCCGATCATCACCGCCACCACGGTGACACCGCCGCACCTTGACCGCCCGGCCGATGATTTTCGGCGTCAATAGGTAGTCTTCGGCCAATCGGAATGCGATGTAGAAGGCCACGGTCGCAATGCTGACCGGGATCGAGACGGTCGGCGCCACCAAAGCGACCAAAAGACCAGTAAGTAGTGGTAGCACGTTTCCCAGGTCACGCGCGGTCTGCGGGCTTTCGACGGTCGCGCATAACGTTCACGAATGCGCAGGTCGTTCAGCATCGTGCATACGTGTGGTCCCAAACTGGCCCCAAGAAAGCTCACCAACGGCCGGGGCCGGGCACCGATTTGCTGTCCTACACCATGCAGCCAAATCGCCGCTGGGTCTCGTTCTGCAAGCTTCGAGAACATCTCTAGTCCAGCTAACCGGTGGTCGGCGAGAAGCCCTCCCAGGCCTGTCGACGGATCGCGTGCGGGTCGTACTCGACGCGTGACTCGCGATCGAAGACCATCACGGCCCGGTCGGTGGTGCTGTAGGTCGGCCAGTCGTCGCCGGGGACGCCGGTGCGGCCGAAGGCCAGCCACCGGGACTGCACGTCGTCGCTGACACGCAGCGCCGCGGATCGGTCGGCGGGCGAGGTGAGCAGCCTTCCGAATCTGGCGCGGTAGACGTCGAAGACCGCCAACAGCTCCGTGGCATGCGTGGCGCCGAGGCCAGACCAGCGCAGCGCGCTGGGTGCATAGTCGTAGTGGTACAGATAGGTGGGGGCGTAGCTGCTGTGCGCTTCGGCGATCTGCCAGACGGCCGATCCGAAAGCTAAGTCGCCGCCCAGACGGATGCACGCGGCCGGATCGGGATACCCGGGATACGCGGCAGTGATTCTTTCCTTTTGAGCGGGTTCGGCTCCGGCGAGCAAGCGCTCGACCGCTTCCTGTGTGACCGCAAGGTCTTTCTTGAGGAGTCCTGCGAACAACCTGCCCTCGTCGGCGTTGGTGCCCACAATTAGCGGTACCTGGTTGGCCGTACCGCTACGCATCGCCTCCACCGGCTCGACGGGCAGGTAGTTGGTGCCGAAGGTGGGACCGAACGGGAACGCACCGAGCATGTGCCCGATGCCCTGCGCGACCAGTTGCTCTTGCGCAGTTACCAGCTGATCGGGTCGCGCGGCCATCAGCGCATCCGCGGCGTCCCCCACCCGCACACCTAGCAATCCCACGTACCGTGCGGCGAACTTGGCGGCGATGTCTGGCGAGCGAATCAATGCTCTGGCAGGGCTCTCCGAAATCGCCTGGGCGAAAAGTCCTTTAGCATCAGGAACCGCGAGCAGACTGGCAACCGCATGCGCCCCGGCGCTCTCCCCGAAGACCGTCACATTGCCCGGGTCGCCGCCAAACGCCGCGATGTTGTCGCGCACCCACCTCAACGCCATCACCAGATCGCGCAGGAAAAGGTTGTCTTCGATGGTGACGTCGGCCGTCGACAGCGACGACAGATCAAGACAGCCCAGCGCGCCGAGCCGGTAATTCACCGACACGAATACACACCCCTGCCGGGCGAGGTCGGCCCCGTCGTAGATCGGCGCGGCCGAGCTGCCCATCACGTAGGCCCCACCGTGGATGAACACCATGACCGGAAGGGGCTGTTCTGTGGGCGGTTCCGGCACGGTGACATTGAGCGTGAGACAGTCCTCGCTCATCGGCTGGTAGTTGCCCGGGCTCAGCATGGTGTACTTGCGCTCTTGGGGTGCGCAGTAGGCAAACTCATGGCAACGGCGCACGCCAGGCCAAGACTCCACCGGCTGGGGAGCGCGAAAACGCAGGTGACCAATCGGCGGACGGGCATACGGGATGGATCGCCAATGTGTCACACCATCCTGTGTGAATCCCTCGACGATCCCAGAGTTGACGATGTCCCTAATTATTTGTTCGTGCATGACTCGACGGTAACGACTTAGTCACGCCGCGTGGTGCCTGGTACTTCTGGCTGATCTGGCCCATCCTCGGGGGCGCGATCGGCGTCGTCGGCCGCGGCGTGCCGGTCCGGTGCCCGACCCGCGGGTTGGCTACCGGGCTCTAGATAGCCGTCTTTTCGGTGCGCACCGGGCGTGGAGCCGGCGCATGGAGCATCAGCGCATTGGGCGGGATTTCGCAGAACAACCCGGCCTGGAAGTCCTCCAAGGCTTTTATCCGAGTTCGGCTTTGGTGTTCATCACGAACGGTCCGTACGCGGCGACCGGCTCCCGGATGGGATTGGTAGCGAGTTCGGTCGAGTGAAGCCACTTACCCCCTATGCGGGCGCGGTTCGGGCGAGGCTTGACCCATCTGGCCGACCGCAGCAACGTCCGCATGGACCCCCAGGGTGGGGCCCGTACGCACGACCTGACAAAGCACAGGCCAAATGGCCTTACGCGCAAGGGATTTCAGCAGAGAAAATCTAACCCTCGCCACCCCGCCGCGAGTTCACATGAGCGCGGGCATCGCCGCCGGTCGCTACCACGTGGAAGAGTCGATGACTCCCAGTATCGCCTCACTCGTGATTGGCGCTACCGTCAGTGCCATGTGGATGGTGCTGGACGGCCATCAGACCTGGCGGGAAGCCGGGTCGTCGACAGCCGAACTTCTCCTGCGCGCTCTCGGAATACATCCCGCCGAGGCGCACGAGATCTCGATAGCCGAACTGCCACCCCTCCCAGCGATCTGATCCACCGCAGTGTCGGGACCGCAACCACCCACGGACTAGTAGCCACCTGGGAAAGCCCTGGGCTCGCAACAGGTAGACGGTGCACAGCGAGGGCAGTCTTCGGTTCCAATCGCGCTCGTAGCACCCGGAGTTCGCGGAGGTTGGCCAGATTGGCCCTTTCGGCGACGCTCATCGAGGTTGGCGGAGAGCCGATCCGGCTCGAGGGTGAGTTGAAGGCCGCGGTGATCTCGGCGCGGAAACATGCGGCGTCGGCCCGGCTGAACGCACCGCGGATTTCATCCGCTGGCCCTGTCGATCTAGCACTCAGCGCCTTCCAGTTTGGTGAGCTCCCAGTCGAACCATGCAGTGGCATAACGGATCTGCTGCTTGACGTCGTCAATATTGTCGGGCTTGAGGCCTAACCGGTCGATGATCTGCTCCGCGACGTGGCGAGGGTGGTCGGGGATCCCTTCCGCCCCACAACGACATGACGCATCCCTGTCATCGACGTCCCCGACTGGGCGGTGATCCTCGATGACCTGGCGGATAGGCCCGATGAGATCGGGCATTATCGTGTACTCCCTTCCCGGAGAGAATTATTCATTCGCTGGCGCACATACCCGACTTGAGACGGCACGGCACCCTGATCCATGGCACGCCGTAGCCGCAGCGCCAGACAAGCCGCCGAGGTACCAGACCTAACCGGCGGACCACATCTCGTTGCATGCCCGCTGCGGTCCGCCGGCCTTGTCGGCAACGGCAGCTCACCCAGCGGCAGGGGCCATCCGTTCAATCCGCTGTGCTGCCGCTCCGACCCGTCTTGCGGGCCCGAATCGCCCACGCAATCTGGCAGATCCCAATGACCACAAGCCAAACGCCTGTGACAAGGGCAAGCACGACTACGGAGCCGAACGGCCAGGCCAGCACAACTAGGCCGGCGATCCAGGTGAGGACGCCCAGGAAGATGTGCCAACCACGCTCTGGCAGTTCAGGATAGCTGATCGCCAGCACGGCCTCGGCGACGCCCTGGAAGATGAAGCCGACCCCGATCCAGATGCCCAGCAGCAGGACTGCATAACCCTGACCGAAGTGGCGAAAAGCCAACACGCCCAGCACCACTGACAGCGCACCACTGATGAACAGCAGCACGCGGCTGCCCACCGACACGTCGAGCCTGAACGCGGCAACCACCTGTGCGATGCCCGACACCACCAGAAAGGCGCCGAACAGTACCGCCGCAACAAGGATCGACATACCGGGCCAGACCAGCACAAGGACACCCAGAATCGAGGTCAGCACTCCCCACGCGAGCACCGTTTCCCACAGATCGCGGAATATCGTTGGAGCATGGAGCGTAGTCATCTCGCTCACCTCCCCGCGACCAGTTGGTCGGCCTCGCCGCGAGCCAGTGGGACTTCGTGATCGATTGCGGTCTCGAACTGTTCACGGCGGACCTGCAGCACGGCACGGTTTTGCTCCGGTACCTCAGTGGCCGAGTCCCCGGCCCCTTCAGCGCGAGCGGCAAGGTCCGTCACCCACTCCGACAATGGTTTCATGTTCGACTCCTTTCGTTGATCGGTAGTCCTGACACGGAACAGCCTGCGCCGCGACACCCGACGAACGTAGGGCAGAAGGTCCCTTCCTTGCTGCGTCGCTGGTTGCTAGCTTGGGTCGCTACCCGCCAGATGCTCTACGACTGTCATTACTGAGTGCCCGTCAGAAATGACGACAGTGCAGCAGTTCCGCCATCGGCCAGATTGCCCGGCCGACAACGTCCGCGGAATCGGTGCTGGGCCGAAGGCTTTGCTGCCGGGCCGCTCGCCCCAGCACCGTCGCGCCAGCGGATATCTGGCCGGCCCAGGCGATCGCTGCCACGCCAGCTAACATCATGCCTCATCGAGCGTGGGGAACAGCAGTTCTGAGGCGAGTAGCTGCAGTGCCGCGGCGACCGGGATCGCCACCAGCGCCCCGACCACCCCCAGCAGCGCCGCGCCGAGGAGAACGGCCACCACGGTAACACCGCCCGGCACCCGCACTGCCCGACCGATGATCTTCGGAGTCAAAAGGTAATCCTCGGCCAACCGGAACACGACGTAGAACGCCACGGTCGCGATGCTGACCGGAATCGAGACGGTCACGGCCACCAGGGCGACCACGAACCCGCCGACGGTTGAGCCGTAGGGGAAAAGATCCACGATGGCGACAAACGCCCCGAGCAGCAACGCATATGGGACATGGAAGATGAAGCACCACCCAAATGTCGCCGCCCCGGCAATCAGCGAGGTCAGCACATTGCCGAATACGTAGTCACCGACCTTGGCCATCACTTCGTCGCCGATGAGAATCGCGCGGGGCCGGCGGGAGTTCGGCACAAACCGGTAGATCGTCGCCCGGATACGCCGCATATCGGCCAAGAAATAGACCGTGAGGACAGCCACGATCCCGAGGTGTGACACGGCCCCGAATATCGTCTCTCCGGCTTTGACAAGGCCGCCGACCGCCGGTGCACCTGAGCCGTGAATCATGTCGGTGATGCGTTGTTGGACATGGAAGCGTTCGTTGAGTCTGCCGATCACCGTCGAGTGGTTCTGAGCCTGCTGCAGATAGTGCGGGGCCTGTTCGATCAATTGACGCCCTTCCTGCACCAGTGGGGGAATCGCGGCTGCCACCGCCGCGGCGAGGACCCCGAACACCACCACGACCACCAGGCTGACCGCCGCCCATCGCGGGAGTTTCCGGTTCACCAGCCCCGACACCGCGGGCTCAAGCCCTAACGCGAAGAACATCGCCGCGCCGATCAATACCAGCATCGAGGACGCGGAGCCGAGGACACGCACCGCCCCATACGTGACGGCCACGCCCGCCGAGGCCATCAACCCCAGATAGAACGGGGAACCCCGATCGAATCGCTGATTCCGTGCGCCGAACGGCTGGCTATCTGACCGAAGTTGCGCCGCAGTCTGTTCGGCGGCGGCAATCGCCCCTTCGTCGTGGCTGTGCGGTCGACCCACGCGGCGGTGATGACCCTGGTCGGCAAGGCCGTGATCGATGGGTTGACCGTTCGGGGTGTTATTCAATGTCGGAACCCCATTCGTCAGTAGGAATCGAACTGCCGCGTGCGCGGCGGCCTTTCAACAGTGACGCCGAGATATCGCCTCCGGGCGCGAATGACGGATTCGGGTTCCCGCCATGACCGTCCGGACACTGGCAGAACCGGCACCTCCGCATCAGCGGCGGCGCCACGCAGGCAGTGGCGTGATCGGTACCTGCGGAGTGGTGACGAATCGTCAGAAAGCGTTGTCGGCAAAAAGGTTCGGGACGAAGGTCCGCGGCGGCCCCATTCGGGTCCGATAGGGTCGACTACGGCATAGGTTGAAACAATGAAGATGGGTGAGCGACACACGTCGCGGGGGCTGCGGCAAATCGCCGAGGGCCTCGGTGCGCTGGACGCGGAGGTGTTCCAGGCGGTCGCGAACTCAAGCAGTCCGCTGCTGGACACAACGATGCCCGCGCTGACCCGTGCCGCCGACCACGCCAAGCTGTGGCTCGCGATCGCGGCGGGCCTCGCAATGTCGGGCAGCCGCTCGGCTCACCGCGGCGCGGGCCGTGGAGTCGTCAGCCTGGCGGTGACAAGTTTGATTACCAATCAACTGGCTAAGCGCGCCTGGCACCGCAACCGCCCCGGGTACCGGTCCGTTCCGCTCGCGCGGCGCCTGCGCCGCTACCCGACGTCCGACTCGCTGCCCTCGGGTCACGCCGCCAGTGCTGCCGCCTTTGCGGTCGGCGTCGGACTAGAAAACCCGACGCTGGGAATCCTCCTCGCAGTCCTCGCATGGCTAGTCGGGTTCTCGCGCGTCGTGACAGGCGCGCACTACCCCGGTGACGTGTTGGCAGGCTTCGGTATCGGCTCAGCGATCGCTGGGTTGGGCGGTCGTCTCGTTCCCCCGATCGTCACGCCCCGATTGCCCATCGCCGATCCGCTGCGCATCGATGCCCCGCCCCGGCCGGACGGCGCGGGCGTGGTCTTGGTGGTCAACCCCGCAGCGGGCAGCGGCACCGGCGAACGAGTGATCGCCCAGGTGCGCAGGGGACTGCCGAAAGCCGAGATTGTGACGCTCGGCGCGAGCGACAACCTGGAAGAGGTGCTACGTGGAGCCGCGCATCGTGCCGAAGTGCTGGGCATCGGCGGTGGCGACGGAACCGTCGCATGCGCGGCGGCAATAGCGGTACGCACCGGCCGCCCGCTGGCGGTTTTCCCGGCCGGCACCTTCAACCACTTTGCCAAGGACATAGGCTGTGACAACGCGGCCAGCACCATCCGGGCGATACGGGCGGGCACTGTCTCCTGCGTTGACCTGGTGTGCTTCAACGACGCACGAATGGTCGTCAACACCGCCAGCATTGGCGCCTACCCACGATTCGTGCGCACCCGCGAGCGGCTGGAACGAAAGATCGGCAAGCCAGCGGCGGCGGCGTACGCGATGCTGCACACGATGCGTCATGAGGAGCCGGTACGCATCCGGTACGACACCAAGACGATGCAGACCTCGCTGTTCTTCCTGGGCAACGCCACATATTCGCCATCCGGATTCGCACCGGCCCAACGAAACCGGTTAGATGACGGACTGATCGATGTGAGGATTCTGGAGGTCGGCCCACGGTTGAGCAAGATCCGTGTCATGACGGCGCTCATGTTCGGGCGGCTCGAGCGCAGCCGGCTATATCACGAGTATCACGTCCCGGAGTTTGGCTTCTCCTGCGTCGACGGGCCAACCGATGTGGCGCACGATGGCGAAGTGGACGGCTTATACGAGCACGCCACCTTCGTCGTGCGCTACCGAGTCCTTCCGGTGTTCAGCCTTTTGCCGCGGCGCTGACCGAGCAGATCATCGATGTCTTCGGGACCGGTTTGCCGAGCGAAGCGTCGTGGGGGAGATGCGACACCGTTGGATATCGCATTACTGCAGCCACGCGGTTCTCGTACGCCTTTAATGCTTCTCGTTCTTCGTCGGTCATATTTCCTGACCACTTGTGGAGCTGGTCTGGCCAGCCGACATCACTTTCGACTTCTCTTGACTACCCAGCTAATTGAACAGACTGTTGGTGCAGCTAAGCGATGGCGAAATCGGCGGTTTGGTAGTTACCCGTAAGGGCCAGCTCGCTAATCACTCGTTGCATGGAATCGACTTTTTCGGTGAGTATCGGATCGCGATCTTCTGGAGGAAGCGCCTTGCGGACCTCTGAGTCCCTGCCTATTCTCAGCGCCTCAGCGGCGATGCCCGCACACAGGACGAATGCGCCGCCGCGGAGCGTGCCCTGTCGGGGGGTTAGGTCGTGCCAGACGTTGAACCACCCGCTCATCTCTACCTGCCCAGTGCCTTCGCCGTGGACGCACAACCACAATTGCGCGGTACCCGCAAGCGGCGCCGTGTCGGCTAACCGCAACCACCGCCGGAGAACTGGCCGACGCGATCGGCAAAGCCCGCGCGCATAAGGGCGGGCCGGTCCTCATCGAATGCCAGATCCCCAACGACGACGCAAGCCCTGAGCTCATCTCCTGGGGATCCAAGGTGGCCCGCGTCAACGCCCATCCGTTCAAGGAGTAGCGAGGGTGTGGTGGCCGGCCGTCTTCAAAGGTGAGGCGTAACACCCCACGCCGGAACGGAGACAAGGACGAACTGGCGATCGTCTCGCTGGATCGTCGGTCGGCAGCCGATCGCCTCGAGCTCAGGAAAGCCGCGGTGGCCCTGCACCTCGCGGAGCTCCGGGAAGGTGTGTGGATACGTCCGGACAACCTTGACCCGCAACGGCTTTCGACATCCCGCGCGGTGCCGGACCAGCAGTGCACCCACTTTCACGGCGCCGCCACGGACATTACCGCCAACAAGATGCGATCGCTGTTTTCCCTTGATGGATGGGCGGACGATGCCAGGGCGCTCGTCGAGGCCATGAAAATAGCAGTCACGATGAGCAAGCGCGATGATTCGACCGAAAGCTTCACCTACGAGTTCGCATTATCGATCGCCGTGGTTCGGCATCTTCAGCTCGACCCGCTGCTGCCCATCGAGCTCATTGGCGACGACTGGCCGGGGCACGCGTTGCGTAGCACCTAATCGCCGTTTCGATGACGCATTCAAACGACGAATGAACAGTGCCTTCCGCCGAACATAGAAGATCTGCGATGCGCGCCGGGCGCCCGGGGGTGAGCAGCACCAGCAGTCGCGGACGCGATCGTGTCATCCGGCCGGCAGGATGTTCTGGTTGATGCGGAACACGTTGCTCGGATCGTATTGCGCCTTGATCTCGCTGAGCCGCTGGTAATTCGGACCGTAGGTCGCCCGGACTCGGTCTTGGCCCTCGTCCATCATGAAGTTGACGTAAGCGCCGCCCGCCGAGTACGGGTGGATGGCGTCCCAGTAGTCGACCGCCCAGCGCTTCAACACCTCCGCGTTCGCCGGGTCCGGATCGACCCCCGCGATGACCTGTGAGAAGTTGACATCCCGGTACGCCCAAGCGGTTTCGGTTTGCCCGACTCGATGGACCGCGCCGTCGACCGGGTAGAGGTGCATCGTCGAATGCATGCTCGGCAGTTCCTCGGCGAAGCGCGCATGGGCTTCGACCGCAACGTCCGGGACCGTCCGGATGAAGTCGCCACGCCAATACCACTGCAGCCCCTTCGGATACAGGCCATCGAACGTAGATTGCAGCGCGGGATAGGGGGCCGCAACGAGGCCTTCGAAGGCCGGCTCCATCTGCCGGACCGGCGCGAACGCCTCGTCGGCGCGGGCGGGATCGCCCGTGTAGCACCAGACCACCGCGCACGCCTTGTGCAGGTGGAAGGCCTCCGGGAACGACGCAAACGGCGGGACGGTCATGCTTGCGAAGAACCCGTACAGATCCTCGTCTTGAGCGGGAAGGAAGTCCCGGTACCACCTAAGGATGTCGGCGGTGGCCGATACCGGCCATGCCGTGGCACCGCAGATCACCGTGTGCACCGGATGCAGGCGGAACGTAAACGAGGTGACCACGCCGAAGTTTCCGCCGCCACCCCGCAGCGCCCAGAACAGGTCGGAGTGCTCCGATTCGGACGCCGTCACCACCCGACCGTCGGCCAGGACCAGCTCGGCCTCCAACAGGTTGTCGATCGTCAGGCCGTATTTGCGCGTCAGGTAGCCGTGGCCGCCGCCGAGGGTGAGGCCGCCGACGCCGGTGGTGGAGATGATGCCGGCCGGCGTGGCCAGACCGTGCGCGTGGGTCGCGCCGTCCACTTGTGCCCATGTCGTGCCGCCTTGAACACGGGCGGTGCGCCGGTCGGCGTCCACGTCGACGCGGTTCATCGGCGACAGATCAATGACAAGGCCGCCCTCGACGGTGCCGAAACCGGGGCCGTTGTGGCCGCCCCCGCGGACGGCGACCGCGAGGTTCGACGTCCGCGCGAACTCGAGAGCGGCCGCGATGTCGGTGGCGGATCCGCAGCGCACGATCACCGCCGGCCGCTTGTCGATCATGGCGTTGTGGAGCGCCCGAGCCTCGTCGTATCCCGGGTCCTCGGGCACGATTACCTCCGCGCCCAGCATGGTGCGTAGTTTTTTGGTTGCGGTTGTCAGGTTCATGACCCACACCTCCTCGTGCTTCGCAGGTCTTGATACCGCGACGCTACGAGGCAAGGAGGTCGCGCGTCATGACCACAACAAAGCATTTCCGAGACGCGCCACGATAGTCAGTTCTAACTATCGACCGGCTACCGGCGCCACGGTTACGTTGAGAGCATGGCGCAGTGGGTGGCGCCACCGCTACCAGCCGAACTGATCGCACGCCGCCGCGGACCGCTCGTGGGTCGCGCCACGGAACTCGCGGCGTTCGAGCACGCCTGGGAGCGAGTCGAAAGCGGCAATCGCCAGGCGGTGTTCATCGGCGGTGAACCAGGTGCGGGCAAGACGCGCCTGGCCGCCGAGGTGGCCGCAACGCTGGCCGACCACGGCGTTGCGGTGCTCGTGGGCAGCTCGACGGACGATGCGGATGTCCCGTACGCACCGTTCGCCGAAGCGCTGGATCGCCTGCTGATCGGCGCTGCACCAGGTTCCATGGCGGACCCACTGGCCGACGCCGGGCCCCAACTACGGCTGCTCTCAACCCAAGTGGATCGGCATCTGCCCGATACCGTCCCCGCCCAGGACGTCGGCACAGCCCGGCAGGCGCTTTTCGACGCGTTGACCGGCTTCCTCCGGCGTCTGGCGATCGATCGCCCGATCGCGTTGATCCTCGACGACCTGCATTGGGCGCAGCTGCCCACCCTCGCGATGCTCGAACACGTGCTGATCGGCTGCGCCGACGTCCGCATGCTGGTGGTGGCCACGTTCCGCACGACCCCGCCGGACCGCTCCGACGAGCTCACCACCCGGCTGGCCGAACTGCACCGGTTCGACGGTGTCCGGCGCCTGGATCTCGCGGGCCTGGACACCGAGGCGATCGCCGAGTTCGTCAGCCGAACCCAGCAGCTGGCTCCTGCGTCGGCGCGCACGGCCGCTGCCTTGCTGCGTGACAAGACCGGCGGCAATCCGTTCTTCTTGACCGAGCTGGTCAATGACCTGGAAATGCGGGGCGGGCTAGCCACCTTGAGTGCGCAACAGACCGTCCCGGCATCGATCGGAGATGCCATTGCCCGCCGCCTTGGCGGACTGGGTGCCAGCGTCCGAGGGGTCATTGAGCAGGCAGCGGTGCTGGGTCAAACGTTTGATCTGCCCGCGCTCATCGCGACCTGCGAGTCCGATCTCACCGCGACGCTGGCAGCCATCGATTCGGCCGAAGCCGTCGGGTTGGTCCGGGCGGTTCAGGACTCCGATGGCGAGTTCGCGTTCGTGCACGCGCTCACCCGCGAAGCCGTCATTAGCGGCATGGCGGCGTCGCGGCTGCGGATCATGCACGCGCGCGCCGCCGAGGCGCTCGAGGGGCGCGCGGACCCATCGGTTGTTCCCCGCCTGGCAAACCACTATCTGCGGGCGCACGTGCTGGGCTACCACGAGCAGGCGTTGCGATACGCGCGTCAGGCGGCCCGGATGGCCGCACAGAGCCTGGCCTATGAGGACGCGGCGAAATGGTTCGAGCGAGCGGCGTCGCTTCCCGCGCTGGGCCTCGCGGATCGGGCAAGGATGGACCTCGGCGCGGCCACGAACCATGTGCGCGCCGGTGATTTCGCCCAGGCGCGGGTCATCTACGAACGCGTCAGCGCGATGGACGACCCGCTCATCCGGCTGGAGGCGGCCGTCGGCTACGAGGACGCGAATTGGCGTCGCGGGCAGGCCGACTCGAAGGCGGCCGACTTGTTGGCATCGGCGCTGGAATCCTGTGGGTTGAACGCGGAAGACACGCGCTATGTGCAGGCTCTCGGTAGTTTCGGCCGAGCGCTGGCGTTCGCCGGCGAAACGGCACGTGCACGCGAAATCGGTACCCGCGCCATCGACCGCGCGCGGGTGACCGAGGATCCGGCGGTTACGTTGCACACTCTCACGACGAGCCTCTGGCACGGTCTCACCCCGGAAATGTGCGAAATCCAACTGGAGCGATCAGCCGAGGCCTCGCGAATCGCGCTATCGCGCCGCGACTACGAGGCGCTGGGGTCGGCCTCGCACTTCTGCGCCTTGGTCAGCTATCTGGCCGGCCGGCCCGACGGCCTGGCCGCGTCGGCCGCCGACATGCGGCGAGCGGCCCAAGCCTGCGGACAACCCGTGTTCGGCTTCGTCGGCGCGTGCGTCGAGCAAGCGCTGGCCTATCTGCGCGGCGACTTCGCCGGCGCCGAACGGTGGGCGGACATCGCGTTGCGCACGGGCGATTTGTTCGGCGCAGACGACATCGAGGGCTCGAACGGGGTCCAGATGTTCATGATCCGCCGCGAAACCGGAAACCTGAAAAGATTCGGCGGGTTTGTGGACGGCAGCGAGACGTTCGCCGGCCGCTGGGTGCCCGGCCTGCTCGCGCTGTACACCGAGCTCAACTGCGAACGTGGCATGACCCGCGCGCTGAATCGGCTGCTTAACCGCAATCTCGGCGATCGCACCGATGAGGCGCAGTGGCCGATGGAGCTGGTGTTCATGGTCGAGGCGGCGTTGGAGCTGGGCAACCGCGAAGCGGTCCACGCACTGCGGCCGTACGTTGCCCGCTACGTCGGCAAGAACCTGGTGGCCGGTCAGTTCGTCGCGCTGTTCGGCAGCGCCGACCGCTATCTCGCCCGGATCGCGGCGCTTGGCGGTGACAACGGTGCGGCCGAGCGTCATTTCGGCGCGGCGCTTGAGATGGATCGGCGGATGGGCTCGGTGGTTCATGTCACGGAGACGCTGGCCCGGCATGCGTTGTTTGCGGCGTCTCGCGGCCGCACCGAGGAGGCCCGGCGCCTGGCCGACGAGGCCCGCGGCATCGCCGCGCCGATCGGCCAGGCCCGGGTTCTCGACCTGGTGGATTCGTTGCTGACCATGGATCTCGGGGGGCCGGACGGTCTGACGGACCGGGAGGTCGAAGTGCTGCGGCTGCTGGCCGCGGGGCTGAGTAATAGGGCGATCGGCGAACGCCTCTACATCAGCACCAACACGGCGGCCAACCATATTCGCAGCATCCTGATCAAGACCGGCGCCGCTAATCGGACGCAGGCGGCGATGTATGCCGCCGATCACGAGCTGCTCGGGTGAAGCTCAGATGTCGGCCAATGCGCCGTCCGGCGTGAGGCGATCGCTCACCTCGACGACGACGTCGGCGGGCAGACCGGCCCGCGCCGCCGCGGTTCTGATGGCCTCCGGCGTCGGTGCCTCATAGAGGCAGTACGTCTTTCGTTTGTCGGCTGACAGAAACGAGTACAGCCAGCGAACACCCTCCTCGGCGTTGATCCGATTGATTCCGTCGGCGGCGTCGATGCTGGGTTCCAGTTCCTCGGCGAAGGTGCGCTCGACCATGAATATCGGCACGGCGGACTCCTGTTCATTGTCTTAGGGTCGAAACTACGCCGCGAAGAATCGTCAAGACCTGGGATCGGGCGTGTTCGAGGTGGCTGGGTTTATGGCAACGGTCCAGACCGGAATCGGCGGATTACGTCGGAACGTGGCTTGACCGAATCCCATTGAGGCGTAGGCAAAACGCGCAGTTGTTGCGCCCTTCAGCAGCTACGGTTTGGTAATCGGCAGTTCGCAAGTTTGGCCAACCGGCAGCGACCCTCAGCCTGAGGACATAAACGACTTTTACCCATCGCTACGCACTTTCGGCCAGGTGCCACAGCCGACATCGCGGCCAGGCATAGCCGGCCTAAACATTGCGATGTCGGCGCCTCAGCGGCGACACATGTCACTGGCGGGGGCGCCGTGTGCTCGCTCAGCGCTGCCTTCGCATATTATTGATGTTGTCGTCAGTCACGATTCTATCCTCAATCACAGATACTTGCCGAAAACATCAGAATTGAGGATTTCTGTTAGACTGCCTGGTATCTGGGCGAGCCAAGTGAGAACGAGGTGGACGACGTGGTGGATGGTGGTGGCGGCCCGCAGAACCGCCTGGAACGGCGCAAACAGCGCACCCGCGCCGCATTGATCAACGCCGCGCAGGGCTTCATCGCCGCAGGCAAGCTGAACGTGCCGGTGCTGGACATCACCCAGGCCGCCGATGTCGGCATGGGCTCGTTCTACAACCACTTCGACAGCAAGGAACAACTGTTCCAGGCGGCGGTTACAGACGTCTTCGACGCCTATGGGGCGGTGCTTGACAGCCTGCCCGACGTGGAGGATCCAGCCGAGACGTTTGCGCGCAGCTTCCGGTTAGCCGGTCGTTTCTTTCGGCGCCGCGCGCAGGAATGCCGTGTGCTGCTCAATGTCGGCCTGGGACCAATCCTGTCGGACCGGGGTCTGGCGCCGCGGGCGCTGCGCGACATCATCGCCGCCAACCGGGCTGGCCGCTTTCATGTCGCTGATCCCCAACTCGCGCTGGCCATGGCCGCCGGAACACTGCTGGCGCTGGGCCAACTGCTGCAAGACCAGCCTGAGCGTGACGACGCGCAGGCCAGCGACCAGATGGCCGAAGACCTGCTGTGCATCTTCGGGGTACCGGCCGCGGAGGCCCGCGAGATCTGCAGCCGACCCCTCCCCGACGTTGCCGGCATTACCAAAGCCGGGTCGGCGGCATGAAGGGAAGTGCCTGTCATTCTGCCGTGGGGTGGAGCCTGCGGGTTCAGCGGGTGCTTTGTAGGTAGGCCAGCGCGGCTTGCGCCGCATTGGCGCCGCAAATGCCATGCGCGCCTGGTCCCGGCGGGGTGGCCGCAGAGCAGATGTACATACCCGGAACCCCAACACCGTACGGCGACAGTGTGATTCGCGGTCCGAACGTCAGCTGGCGAATGTCCTTGGCGCCGGTCATGATGTCGCCGCCGACATAGTTGAGGTTATAGGCGGCCATCTGCGTCGCTGAGCGAACCGTGAACCCGATGATGCGTTCCCGGAAGCCGGGGGCGAACCGCTCGATCTGGGCGATGATCGCCTCGGTCGCGTCGCCCGTGTAGCCGTTCGGGACGTGCGCGTAGCTCCACACCGGGTGAGTGTTGCCCACCGATCGCTGCGGATCAGCCAGGTACTGCTGACCGACCAACACGAACGGCCGCTCGGGCATGCGCCCGGCGTGGATATCCCGCTCGGTCGCGGCCAGTTCGCGATAGGTACCGGCCACGTGCACGGTGCCGGCCCGATGGGCGTCCGGATTCGTCCAGGGCACACCGCCCTCGACGGCGAAGTCGACCTTGAAGGCACCCGGACCACGCCGGAACCTGGTGAAGGCACGGGAAACTCGGCGCGGAAGGCGATCCCCCAGGATCCCGGCGACCGCACTCGGCGCCAAATCGAACATCGTGACGTCGGCCGGCGGCAACTGCGACGCATTCTCGACCCGCACACCGGTCTCGATCTTGCCGCCCAATTCGGCCAGCAGCGCGACCATCGCGTTGGCGATCGACTGCGATCCACCCGCTGCCACTGCCCAGCCGTGCCGGTGGCCGGCCGCGATAATGCCCATCCCGATGGCGGTGGTCATCGGATAGTGCAGCGGCCGGAAGGCATGGGCCGCAACACCTCCGAACAAGGCACGCCCCTGCTCGGTGCGGAACAGCCGGGCGAACGTGGACGCAGGAAGCACGGTGGGCGCCCCGAACCGGGCCAGCATTAGCGGATGGTGCGGGAACCGCAGCAGGGGCGCCATGATGTCCTCGCTGAGTGCGTCGAACCGGGCGGCCGGGTAGCCGAAGGCGAGCTCCCACCGCGATCCGTCGCGACCGAGACTGGCCGCGGTCTGCTCCACCGAGCGGCGCAGCACGCCGGCGGTGCCGTCGTCGAGGGGATGGACGCAATCGATCTCGGGCCACCGCCACGAGAGGCCGTACCGGTCGAGACCGAAGCGGCTGAGGAACTGCGAGCCGACGGCCATCGGGTGGATCGCCGAGCAATGGTCGTGCAGCAGGCCGGGGAGGATGGCTTCGCTGCTGCGGGTACCACCGCCGACCTCGTCAGCGGCCTCGAGCACGGTGACCGAAACGCCTTCGGCGGCTAAGGCGATGGCGGCGGCGAGCCCGTTAGGTCCGCCGCCCACCACCAGTGCGGTACTCATGCCAGCGCTCCGTGATCGTGATCCTGGTCGCTCCGGACGGCCGGTTTGCTGCCGGCCAGGGTCCATTCCACGGTAGTCGGGATGGGGCCGTTGGGCAGCCACGGCTGTTCGGCGACCGCGTCGGCTACCTTCCAGGTGCCACGCTCGATCACCCCGAGTGCGGCGTCGATCAACTGGTAGTGCTGGACGCCGCTCCCGAAGGCCTCGGACTCCACCCAGGCGATGACACACTCGCCCGGCTCGAAGCCGGCTTCGCGCTGCATGGCGTTGATCATGTCTGCATTGTGCAGGTGGCCGTCGCCAAAATTGAAGCCGATCAGCGAGTTGCACACGAACTCGCCTTCCCGGACCGTGCGGACGTCGATGTCGGGCAGGTGCGTCAGCAGCAGCGAGAACAGACCCCGGCCCTGGCTGTGCATGCTTCGCCACGCTGTCGTTTTCTGCAGGGTGACCTCCGCCCACTTCGGCTCGTAGCCAGCCGCGATGAACTGGTCGATCTGATTGGACGCCGTGCGGGTGACCCGGTCCAGCTTCTGCTCGGTGCCCGGCGCGAAGGTCCACACCGCCGACGCCCAGTTGCCGGCGTACTGCCGCATCGAGGGCAGGAAGGACACCTTGTCCGGCCGCAGGTTGCCCAGAATCGGGTAGAACAGCAGCCCGGCGGCGATGACGAGTGCCAACCAGGGCGGCGACATGTCCCACGGAGCGTATCCGTTCCAGTTCGGGAAGCCGAGGAACAGGAAGACCGTGGTGTAGGCGAACACGACGTTCCATTCCAGCGGCACCGCCAGCGGGAAGGTCGAGATGATGAACAGGTGAAAACCCACCATGAGCAGGGCCGCAGCCAGCGTCACCCACTTATTCGTGGAGAAGAGGAGGATCAGCGGAGCCGCGATCTCGACGGTGGTGCCGTTGACGTGTGCCATGAAGTCCGCGAGCCGGGACGGCCGCATGTCGCGCCCGAAGTCGCGGTAGTGCGCTCGGCGCACCGATTTGGGCGCGAATATCGTGTTGCTCACCATCGGCGGAATCACGTTAGAGAAGTGCTTACCGAACTTCGAGAAGCCGGCGCCGACCCACACCACCACGATCATGATCTTGAGCGCGACGATCATGTTGGCGAACGGCAGCACAGCGAAGAAGAACATCGCCGGCAAGTACTGCTCGCCACGAGCGCCCAGGAAGATCGTCTTGTCCCGCAAGCCGATCAACACCAGCAGGGCGATCGGCGTGACCAGCAGGGCCGGGTTCACCAGCCCGGATATGTTGTCCGGCAATGCCTTCGACAGCGAGTCGCTGTGCACGCCCGGCAAGAGCAGCGCGACGGCCAGGCTCACCAGCAGCGCCAGGTACACGCCGACGTCGAACCAGGTGCGCCGATCGCCGCTGGTGAACGGCACCCACTTCCACGGGCGCAGCCGGATGGTTCCCGTGCGGGCCCAGAACAGGATGCCGCCGGTCATCGGCTTGACCTTGCCGGCCAACGGCCCCCAGGAGCCGGCCACCCCGATAGCCTCCAGCAGCACGGTCCACAGGATGATCTTCTGGTAGGCGACCGGTTGGTTCCACCACCCAGTCACATGCCAGAAGGCCGGCAGCCCCGATGTCGCCGTCGCGACCGTGATGCCGCCGATCGCGAAAAACACCACCAGCTTCACGATGTAGATGGTGTGGATCATCTTCGGTGAGCCGAATCCCTTTTCAGCCCAATCGATGGCGAGGATCCGCATCCGCTCCATCAGCGGCTTCTGCAGAAAGGTATCCGGATCGACTGCGGCGAGATCCGGTTGCATGAACCCCATTGTCTACGCTCCTTCTGACCTTCGTTGGCGAGAGTTACCAGCAACATTAGGAATGGCGCACGGCTTTACACAGTCGCTGATCAACAAAACTTCGCGCCGCTGCTATCGCTCGAAGACAACCGCGGCGTCTAACGTCATTGAGGTGAAGAAATCGCGCCTCGACAGCGGAGTCGAGGTGAGCAGTTATGTCGCAGAGGTCGCTGGCCGATTGCACGGCCGCCTGGTCGCGCTGTCGTCGGCGCTTCGTCAAGCCCTCGAGGATCAGATCCCCGAGCTGCGCGGCGATGCAGCGCTCGTGGAGTTACTCGGGACCAGTGTCGAGGGCAACGTCGATACGGTCTTGCACGCGTTGCGCTACGACATCGCTGTCGAGCGTGTCGAGGCGCCCACCGCAGCGCTCGAGTACGCCCGCCGGCTGGCACAGCGCGGGGTGCCGGTCAACGCGCTGGTTCGCGCCTATCGACTCGGTCAACGCCAGATAAATGAAGTAGTTTTCGCTGAATTGCGCGTCATCGACATCCCGGAAGCCATGCACGTGGAGGTTATCGAGGCGATCACCGGTACGTTGTTCGAGTACATCGACTGGATGTCGCAGCAGGTTGTCGCCGTCTACGAAGACGAACGCGAACGCTGGCTGGAGAACCAGAACAGTCTTCGCGGCCTGCGGGTGCGCGAGGTCTTGGCCGCGAACAAGACCATCGATGTGGATGCGGCAACCACGTCGATCCGTTATCCGCTGCGGTGGCACCATCTGGCGCTGGCCATGTGGTACCCGGACCCGGGCACCGAAGGCGATGAGCTCGCCGGGCTGCAAAAGTTTCTCCGCGAACTCGGCGAAGCCACCGGTGCCGGTGCCACCCCGCTCTTCGTTGCGGCCGATCGAAGCTATGGCTGGGGGTGGCTGCCGTACCGCGCCCTGGTGGCCGATGCCGTAGTAGCGGTCCGTCGGTTCGCGCAGACCCGACCGAATTCACCGAGCGTGGCCATCGGCACGATGGCCGGCGGCGTCGATGGGTTTCGCCGCTCACACCGGGAGGCCGAGGACGCCCGCGGCGTGGCGATCGTCAGCGCGCGGCCCGGATCGACGGTGATCGCCGCCACTGATCCGGGGTTGTCCGTTGTGGCGCGTCTTGGCGGCGACGTGGTCGCCACCCGCGACTGGGTGGCCAGCGTGCTTGGGGACCTCGCCAGCGCCGACGAGAACGACGCGCGGCTGCGTGAGACGTTGCGCGTATATCTGGGTTGCGGCTCCAGCTACAAGGTGGCGGCCGAGGAACTCAACTTGCACTTCAACACGGTGAAGTATCGCGTGGGCCGCGCCGTCGCCCGGCGCGGCCGCGAGATCGGCCGCGACCGGCTCGACGTAGAAGTCGCGTTGCTGGCCTGTCACTGGTACGGCACCGCGGTTCTGCGGCCGGACGCGCCATAGACAACCGGGGCCGTACCGTTGAGGTACGGCCCCGATGGGGTGTCGGCGGCAGACGTCACGCGGCGGCAACGGCGAGGCGGCGGGGTGAATTACGCCGCTGGTAGCCGGCTGTACGAGCCGGTGCCCAGGTCGGGTGCCAGTGTCGGACAGCGTGGATGGCGTGGACGGTGACCGGAATGAGCGCCGGGGACAGGACAAAAGCAAGCATGCCGGCGATGGTGAGGTAGGTCGTAATCATTGGTGGCTCGCATTTCCTCCGCGGAAGCGGAATAGCTGAGATAGGTTGTTGCGGCGTTGCGTTCGTCAGGAAAGGTAACGGTGTGAGCTCGGCGCAGCGATGTCGCCGACCAACCAACTTGCGACGCGTAGTTGTCTTCGGGCAACAAATCGGCCGCGAATATGCGCGGGCCCAAAGGCACTACCTGACCGTGGACAAGCCATCTACATCAGCGGCCTCGGTCCGGCATTGTTCGTGACCCCTTTGCGAGGTGCCGAACTCTGTCGCTGGAAACAATCCTTTCGCATCGGTCGCGAACTATCGTGTTGGCATGACAACCAGCGAAAAGACCGTTTTCGAAGGTCCTCTGCACCAGCTCGCTCGTAACACGTGGCAGTTGCTACTCCTGATCGGCATCCTGGGCGTGGCACTCGGTGTCATTGTGCTGGCCTGGCCGGGCAAGACACTTCTGGTGGCGGGTGTCCTGTTCGGTATCTACTTGGTGGTGTCCGGAGTCGGGTACGTGTTCGCCGCTTTCGGCACGCACGCCGGCGCCGCGATGAGAGTGCTGTCGTTCCTCACCGGCGTGGTGTCGCTGGTGCTGGGGTTCTTCTGCTTTCGCGACAAACTCGAGTCGATCCTTCTTTTGGCCCTGTGGATCGGCATCGGCTGGCTGTTCCGCGGGGTGACCCTGCTTGCCGCGGCGATGTCCTTCGACCACATACCCGCACGCGGCTGGCAGGTGCTCTCCGGTGTGATCATCGTTATCGGCGGCGGAGTGCTGATCATCTCCCCGCTCGATTCGATCGCGATCCTGACGCTGGTCGCGGGCTGGTGGCTGATCGCCATCGGCATCGTGGATGTCATCAGCGCGTTCCAGGTTCGCCACCGGCTGCACGCCTGATCTAGTCGCTCAAGGCAGCCGTCGCTCGACCTCGAACGCCAGACACAGCTCGGCGAGATCCATTGGCCGCGAGAGTGATCGGCCGGTCAACTCCTCGATACGGTGCAGCCGGTGCCGCACGGTATTGGGATGGCAAAAGATCTTCGCGGCGGTGTCGTTGGCAGAGCCGCCCGCCCCCACCCAAGCCCGGAAGGTATCGAGCAGGATGGTGCGTTCCTCGGTGGGCAACTCGTCCAGTCGCCGCAGCACTGTTGACCTGATTTTCGCCATCACCTCAGGCGCGCTGACCGCTGCAACGGCAAGCGGGGCGTCATCGAACACCGTCACCAGTGAGTCGCCCGACGGCTTGCCGGTTACCGCCAACCGGGCGAAGCGCAGCGCCTCGCTGGTTTCGGCCAAGTCGTGAAACGGCGGGCTGATCCCCACCCGAACGGTCGCTGCCTGGCGGAGCACTCCGATCAACGTGTCTACCGTGTCGCGTATGCGCACGTGAACGAGGCCGACGTGTAAGTCCGGCAGCAGCCGCCAGGCCGATCGGATGTCGCGGGCGGCGAGCTTGTTTTCGATCGCGGGCAAGCCCAATTTCCCGATCGCCGGTAACTCCGCCGCGACGACGACGTAGGGCCCGGTGGTGGGCAGCCGGAGCAGATCGGCTGCCTCCCAGAGGCTTTGCGTGTCGGTTATCCGTCGAGACAACAACGCTTCGACCAACGCCGACCGTTCTTCTTCCTGCTCCAGAATCTGCGCGGTCAGCTGTTGGCGGTAGGCGCTGGCCATCGCCTGGGTGAAGGTGTCCTGTGCGACAAACACCTGCGCGGTCACTTCCAGGATCGATTCAGTGGGTATCCTCGCGGCCCGCGCGGCGGCGAGGGTCTCCTCCCACATGAACCGGAAACCGATCCGGTAGGCCGTCATCAACGCCGGTAGCGGCACACCGGAGAGCGCGCGGGTGACCCCGGTCTGCTCGGCAATCGAGACATCGACGTCTGCGTGCCCTGCAAGCGAGTCGAAGACGAACGTCAGGTTTGCCTGGCAACTTGCGCGTACTTCGTCCTTCATGACGACGGTGCCGTCGCGGTATGCGTCGATATGTCGGAACAGCCGATCAGCCAGCGCCGCGCCCAGTTCCGGGGCACGGGCCAGCATGAGCTTGCTGAGCTCGACGATGTGTGGATCAGGATCAGCGCCACCCCGGACGCTGTCGGCGTGCGGTACCGCGCTCATACCCCGAGACCTTATGCCCGGGGACTGGCGGATGTGGGCTGTCACATGGAACCGGTCGGGACATTGTCTGTCCAGACATTGTGCCGCAGGGCTGCCGGGATCACGCTGGAAGCACCAACCCAGACACATCCGCAGAGGTACAACGTGACCAGCTTGAGCGCCAATCTCGTCGCATCCAAAGAATGCAGTCCCAACCGCGTTGCGCTGCGTTGCGACGACCTGCAATTCACCTACGCCGAGTTCCACGCGGCGGCCGCACGCGTGGCGACGCTGCTTGAGGAAGCCGGAGTCGAGCCGGGTGACCGCGTGGGCGTGATGCTGCCCAACACGCCCGCATTCGCCATCGCGTTTTACGGAATCATCCATCGGGGCGCCGTCGCGGTCCCGATGAACCCGCTGCTCAAGGCGCGGGAGGTGACCTACTACCTGTCCAACAGCGGCGCCAAGGCGTTGTTCGGGACACCCGGCTTCGCCGACGAGGCCAGTGCCGGCGCCGATGAAGTGGGCGCTCAGTGCTGGATTGTCGACGACGCCGGCCTCATGGACCTGATTGCTGATCTGCCCGAGCAAGAGTCCCCGGTAGAGCGCGGAGCCGACGACGTCGCGGTCATCCTGCACACCTCCGGAACCACCGGAAAGCCCAAGGGTGCCATGCTCACGCACGGCAATCTGGGCCGCAATGCCGAGGTCAGCGTCCGCACCCTCGTCGAGACCGGACCGGACGACGTGGTGATGGGCTGCCTGCCGCTGTTTCATGTCTTCGGCCTCACCTGTGGCCTCAACGGGGCGGTGCTGGCGGGCGCGATGTTGACGCTGATCCCTCGATTCGACCCGCACAAGGCGCTCGAGGTCATCGAACGGGACGCCGTCACGGTGTTCGAAGGTGTGCCGACGATGTATTCGGCGCTGCTGGGTGTGGCCGACCAGGCTGCACCGGAGGCGACGCGCACCCTGCGGGTCTGTGTCTCCGGCGGCGCGGCGATGCCGGTGCAGGTTCTCACCGACTTCGAAAAAGCTTTTGGCTGCGACGTTCTCGAGGGCTACGGCCTGTCGGAGAGCTCGCCGGCGGCCGCATTCAATCATCCGAATCGGGCGCGCAAAGTGGGCTCAATCGGTACCCCGATCGAAGGCGTGCAGATGCGGGTGGTCGACCTGGACGGCGCAGAGGTCCCCCAGGGCCAGACCGGCGAGATCCAGATCCGCGGCCACAACGTGATGAAGGGCTACTGGAACCTTGCCGACGCAACCAAGGCAACGATCACGCCGGACGGTTGGCTGGCGACTGGCGACGTCGGACGTGTCGACGAGGACGGCTACTTCTACATCGTGGACCGGACCAAGGATCTGATCATCCGCGGCGGCTACAACGTCTATCCGCGCGAAATCGAGGAGGTGCTCTACGAGCACCCTGACGTGGCCGAAGCCGCGGTCATCGGCATCCCGCACGACTCGCTGGGTGAGGAAGTCGGCGCGGCCGTCGCGCTGAAGAAGGACGCCGCAGTGACCTCTGACGAGCTGCGCGACTACGTCAAGGAGCGGGTGGCCGCCTACAAATATCCGCGCCAGGTCTGGCTGGTCGACGCCCTACCCAAGGGGCCCACCGGCAAGGTCCTCAAGCGCGAAATCACCGTTCCGACAACGGAAAGTAAACGATAAGTATGGCAACTCCCAAGGATCCCACGACCAAAGTCGACGAGCTGGCTGCGCCGCTCGACCTGCTTCTCACCAGCGCCACAAAGCCATTCGCCAGCCGGATGATGCCGAACGCCGCCTGGGCCCGCTTCGCCGGCAACCTCGCTCAGCACCCCGGCGCGGTGGCCGACCGGGTTGCCACGCTGACCCGTGAGCTCGGCAGTATCGCCGCGGGCAAGTCGCACCGTGCGCCGGCACGCGCCGACAAGCGCTTCAGTGACTCTGCTTGGCAGGAGAATCCGCTGCTGCACAGAATCATGCAGGCCTATTTGGCAGGCTCCGAGACAGCCGAGGAGTTGCTCGCGGACGCGCAGTTGGATTGGCGCGACAACGAGAAGATGCAGTTCGTCATCGACAATTTTGTGGAAGGCCTAGCGCCCAGCAACAACCCGCTGCTCAGTCCGCTCGGCTGGAAGGCGTTGATCGACACCGGCGGTTTGAGCGCGGTACGAGGCGCGAGGGCCTTTGCCCGAGACATGCTTTCGAAGCCCCGGGTGCCGGCAATGATCGAGCCCGACGCCTATGCGGTGGGGGAGAACCTGGCTGTCACCAAAGGGGCCGTCGTACTGCAAACCTCGGTGTTCGAATTGATCCAGTACGCCCCGCAGACACCCAAGGTGCGCGCGATTCCATTGCTCATGGTGCCGCCGGTGATCAACAAGTACTACGTCATGGATATCGCGCCGGGGCGCAGCATGATCGAGTACTTCGTCCAGCAGGGTCAGCAAGTCTTCGTGATTTCGTGGCGGAATCCACAAGCACGCCATCGCGATTGGGGTTTTGACACTTACGGGGCGGCGATCGTGGAGGCGATGGACGCGGCGGAGAAAATCACTGGAACCGACAGCACCCACCTGTTGGCCACCTGCTCGGGCGGCATTCTCGCGGCGATGACGGCGGCCCACCTCGCCGAGATCGGCGAAGGCGACCGGGTCGCGGGTCTCAACCTGGCGGTCACCGTGCTGGATGAGACCCGCGCCGGGTTCGCGGCCGCTGCGATGAGCGACCGCGCGGCGCAGGCGGCGATTCGAGTCTCGGCCAGGAAGGGTTTCCTCGACGGGCGCGACATGGCGGAGATGTTCGCCTGGCTGCGCCCCACGGACCTGGTGTGGCGGTACGTGGTGAACAACTACGTGCAGGGCCGGAAGCCGGCGCCGTTCGACGTGTTGTTCTGGAACGCTGACACCACCAGGATGGCTGCCGCGCTGCACCGCGACCTGGTGCTGATGGGGCTGCGGAATGCGCTGATCACCCCCGGCGCGGTCAGCATGCTGGGCAGCCCGGTCGACCTGGGCAAGATCAGCTCAGACGCCTACATCGTCGGCGGCATCGCCGATCACATCTCCCCGTGGCAGGCCACCTATCGCAGTGCGCGACTGCTGGGCAGCAAGGACAACCGCTACGTGCTATCCACCAACGGTCACATTGCGGCCCTGGTGAACCCGCCAGGTAACCCCAAGGCGTCGTTCCGCACCGGCGCAGTCGACGCCGAGGATCCCCAACAATGGCTGGACTCTGCTGAGAAGCACGCTGACTCATGGTGGCCCGACTACGTCAGCTGGCTATCCGAGCGCAGCGGCCCGGAGATTGATGCTCCGAAAATGCTTGGTGGGGAGAATCTTCCGCCACTGGGTCCCGCTCCGGGCAGTTATGTGATGGAAAAGTGATGCCACAGCTGCCATTCGGCGGCGTGGGGCACAGCGGCATGGGCTCCTACCACGGTGAGGGGGGATTTCAGGCGCTGAGTCGCCGGAAGGCCGTCCTCGCTAAGACGACAAAGTCAGACCTGAAGCTTCTCTACCCACCTTACACCGACAGGGACTGAAGATCATGCGCAGGATTTTGGGATGACCCCGTACAAGTCACAAGCTGCCGACAAGCGTCGAGCGACCGGGGATCGGCGACGTCTCCGTGCGCTACCGGTGAGTCTGTTTGGCGAAGAGTGCTACGTCGCCACCGGCGGGCAGCGCATCCGGGTGAACGTGCGGTGGGGAACCGGTGTGCCGCTGGTGTTGTGCAATGGCATCGGGGCGAGCCTGGAAGTGCTGGACCCACTGGTGGAGCAGCTCGATCCGGATACCACAGTGGTCAGATTCGACGTACCGGGAACCGGAGGATCGCCCACCTCCCTTGCGCCCTACGGGTTCCCGTATCTTGCCTGGGTGCTGGGCCGGGTGCTATCCGAGCTGGGAATCGGCGTGGTGGATGTGCTCGGGTTGTCCTGGGGTGGGGCGCTTGCGCAGCAGTTCGCCTTTCAGAATCCGCGCCGATGTCGTCGTCTCATTCTGGTAGCAACGGGTACCGGTGCGGTGATGGTGCCCGCTCATCCACGTGTGCTCGCGAAAATGGCTACCCCGCGGAGGTTTTCGGACCCGGACTACGCCGCATCCATTGCAGGTGAACTATACGGCGGCACCGTCCGCGCTCACGGGGAGGATGTGGCGCGACTGTTTCTGCAGCAGTTGCACGCCGGATCGAAGATGGGCTATCTGCACCAGCTTCTCGCGGGTTCGGTGTGGACCAGCTTGTTCGCGCTGCCCGCGGTGCGCCAGCAGACGTTGATCGTAGCGGGTACCGATGATCCGATCATCCCGATCGTCAACGCGCGCATCATGAACGCGTTGCTGCCCCATGCGCGACTGCACCAACACAGCGGCGGCCATATCGATCTCGTCCACAACGCTACCGAGCTCGCACCCGTCATCGAGACGTTCCTGCACCAAGCTGGAGAGCGGCCTTGAGCCACAACAACATCGAAACTTTCCTACACACACCCGGGAACAACCATGACAACGACGCAAAAACTGTTCAGCTCGTTTGAGACACGAGGCGCTAAGAACGCCGATCCAGCCACCGCTTCGCTCGTCGAGGACATCGGCCTTGCCCGGGAGACCGACTACTTCCTGATGGCCGATCAGCTGACCGACCCGGAAAAGGAGATCTTTGCCAAGGTCCGGGCGTTCGGCGAGGCCGAGATCCTGCCGATGGTCAACGAGTATTGGGAACGCGGCGAATTCCCGTTCGACCTGATACCGAAACTTGCCGCGCTGAACATTGTCGGCGACTACAACCTGGGCGACCACGGGTGCACATCGATGAGCGCGGTCGCCGCCGGCCTCGTCACCTACGAGCTGTCCCGCATCGACGGGAGTATAGCCACGTTCTTCGCCGTACACCTCGGGTTGGCGATGCAGTCGATGAACATCCTGGGCTCCGAGGAACAGCGACAACGCTACTTGCCGGCGATGGCCCGCCTGGAGAAGATCGGCGCGTTCGCCCTGACCGAGCCCGAGCACGGTTCGGACGCCGTCATCCTCGAGGCCACCGCGGAGCGGCAACGCGATGAGTGGGTGCTCAACGGCCGCAAGCGCTGGCCGGGCAACGCCGTGTGGTGCGACTACATCGTCGTATACGCGCGCGACACCGCGGACAACCAAGTCAAGGCGTTCGTCGTGGAGAAGGACAACCCTGGATACGCGGCGACCAAGATCGGCGGCAAGATGTCGCTGCGGATGGTACAGAACGCGGACATCACCCTCACCGACTGCCGGGTGTCCGAAGACGCAAGACTGCAGAACTGCAACAGCTTTAAAGATGTGGGCAAGGTGCTCGCGGGCACCCGAAATTCCGTCGCGTGGGCGTCGGCCGGACACGCGGTCGCGGCCTATGACATCGCGCTGAACTACGCCCTGCGACGAAAGCAGTTCGGCAGGCCGATTGCCAGGACCCAGGTCATCCAGTCGATGCTGGTGGAGATGCTCGGCGATCTCACCTCGATGCAGCTTTACGCCATCCGAATGGCCCGGCTCATCGATGAGGGCAAGGTCGAAGAAACGATGGCCGCGCTCGCCAAGTATTACTGCACAGTCAAGGGCCGCAACGTGTGTCGACTGGCCCGCGACGTATTAGGCGGCAACGGCGTCTTGCTCGACTTCCATGTCATGCGCCACCTGTGCGACATGGAAGCCCTCGTCACCTACGAAGGAACTGCTGAAATCCAGTCCCTCATTGTCGGCCGGCACATCACCGGGCAGAGCGCGTTCGCCTGACCAACAGCGCATCTTGGTGTCGGCGCTCTCGTTGACAGAGGATTCCTCGGTAGTAGTAGATTATTCCTCGTGCCGAAGTCCAGCGTTGCCGATGCGCGAGGTCGATTGATGCAGACGGCCCGCCGCCGGTTTGCGGCCGACGGCGCGATCGCGGCGACGCTGGAGGAGATCCGGCGCGACGCCGACGTCAGCGTCGGCGCGCTCTATCACCACTTCCCGGACAAACCCGCTTTGGCGGCAGCCGTCTACGCCCAGGTGATGCGCGAGTACCAGACGGCTTTCGTGACGATGTTGCGCAAACACGACACCGCGGAGGGCGGGATCCGGGGCGGCGTCGCACATCACCTGAAGTGGGTGGCCGCCAACCGCAGCGAGGCGGTGTTGTTGCTGGGGGACCGGCTGGACAGCGCGGAGTTGCGCGACTGCAACCGGGCGTTCTTCACCGCCGTGCGGGACTGGTGGCGGCCGCACCACACCTACGGAGCTTTGCGCCCGATGCAGGCGGGCGTCACGGCCGCCCTGTGGTTCGGTCCGGCGCAGGAATTCAGCCGGTATTGGATTGCCGGCGACGAACCGAGAATGCCGCGCGGGGTGATTAAGACGTTCGCCGATGCCGCGTGGATGGTGTTGCGGGCCAACGATATCGAGGAGGACGGGAAATGAGCGCAGCAGAATCGCTGTACAACAACATGGTCGCCGACGGCGATGACCCCGAGGCGCCGCAGCGGGTCCGCGTCGAGCATCGCGGCGACCGCGCGGTAGTGACCCTCGACGAACCCGACCGACTCAACGTGCTTTCCGCGCCGTTGGTGCGCCAGTTACGTTGCGCGCTGGAGGCTCTCGTCGTCGACACCGACATTCGCAGCGTGGTACTCACCGGCAGCGACCCGGGGTTCAGCGCCGGCGGCGACTTGACGATGATGCGGACGGCCACCGAGCAGCTGAGCCAACCGGAGGGCGTCGCCGACGTCTGGCGCTGGATCCGCCGCGAGTTCGGCGGTATCGCCCGGCTCATCGCCGGGTCGGACACGATCTTCGTCGCCGCGATCAACGGCCCGGCTGCCGGAGTCGGACTGGCCTGGGCGCTGACCTGCGACGTCATCATCGCCAGTGAGCGCGCCGTGATCGTGCCCGCATTCGGTCGCCTCGGCCTGATTCCCGAGGTCGGCACGAGCTGGGCGCTGACCCGCCGCCTGGGCTACCAGGGGGCGCTGGCCTACTACTTGCGCGGCGAGCACATCGACGCGCATGCCGCAGAACGTCTGGGAATCGTGCAGCAGGTCGTCGCCCACGACGGACTTCTCGCCGCCGCCGATGAGTGGTGTTCACGCGTCGCGGCGATGCCGGCGCACGCGGTCGCGATGACCAAGCCGTTGCTGCGTGCCGCGGCCGACGCCGGCTGGAACGAGGCGCTGACGATGGAGGAATTCGCCGAGCCCATCTGCTTCACCACGACGGCGTTCGCGGACAGCGTGCACACCATGCTGGCCAAACATTGACGCTATGCCTGGATATCGGCGGTCACCGCGTCGGTGAGCCTGATCAGGTCGCCGGGCGCCACGGCGACGTCCCAGCCGCGTCGGCCGGCGCTGCAGTACACCCGCTCCCAGGCCAGCGCGGCGGAGTCGACGACGGTCGGCAACGGCGTGCGCTGTCCGAACGGTGAGACCGCGCCCACCACATAGCCGGTCGCCCGCTCAGCGGCACGCTGGTCGGCCATGGTGGCTTTGCCGGCGTCCAGAGCTGAGGCGGCCGCCTTCAACGACAGCCGCGCCAGCGCCGGTAGTACCGCGACGGCTAGCCCGTCGCCAACCGCGATGACCAGCGTCTTGTAGATCTGCGCGGGCGCAACGGCGCCGGTGGTGGTCAGCGCTCGCACGGCTTCGCCGCCAAACGAGCGTTCTCGCGGATCGTGGGAGAACTTCACCACCTCGTGCGGGACACCCGCGTCGATCAACGCCGCGAGCGCCGGCGTCGCCGCGCCTGCCACCGCTAGGGGCCGGAGTACCCCGGCGGGTTGACGCCGTCCACCCAGAAGTCGACGCCGAGCTTGCCGCCCGGCACGCAGTCGTACACCGACAAGTCGGAGACGCCGGAATCCACCAGCACGTCCTCGCAGAGCAGCGTGTTGCCGGTGTATTCCTTCGACGGCTTGTTGAGGATGACGTAGGCCGCGTCGGAGTAGATCTCCGGCTTGCGGGCCCGGCCCATCGCCTCGTCGCCGCCGAGCAGGTTCTGCACCGCGGCGGTGGCCACCAGCGTGCGCGGCCACAGCGTGTTCGAGGCGATACCCTCCTCGCGCAGCTCTTCGGCGATCCCCAGCGCGCATAGTGTCATGCCGAACTTCGCCATCATGTACGCCGTCGGCTTCAGCCATTCCTTCCCGAGCAGCACCGGAGGCGACAGCGTCAGGATGTGCGGGTTCTCCCGGCCCTTCAGGTGCGGGATGCAGGCCCGTGACACCGCATAGGTGCCCCGCACCTGGATGCCGTTCATCAGGTCGAACCGCTTCATCGGCACCTCGGTGATGGACCCCAGGTTGATCGCCGACGCGTTGTTCACAACGATGTCGATACCGCCGAACTGCTCGACGGTCTTGGCCACCGCGGACTCGACCGACTCCGGGTCGCGGACGTCCCCGACGATCGGCAAGGCCTGCCCGCCTGCCTCCTCGAGTTCCTTGGCGGCGGTGTAGACCGTGCCCGGCAGCTTGGGGTGCGGCTCAGCCGTCTTGGCTATCAGCGCGATGTTGGCGCCGTCTTGCGCGGCGCGTTTGGCGATCGCCAGGCCGATTCCGCGGCTGGCCCCGGAGATGAACATGGTCTTGCCGTTGAGAGACATGAGCGTCACAGTAACGCCGCGCGTCGGCGCCTCGATTCAGTGGTCCGGAAATAGCCCGGCGGTTATCGCTGTTGAGTGAGCTGTCTGGTCCAGCAGACATGTGTCGGTCGTAGCCTTTAGATTGGGTAAGGGGGAGTCGGGTGTCAGCGGCGATGAGCCTCATCGGCGAAGAGCGGTTGGCCGGGTGCCCGGCGGGTCCGGTATTGATGGACCTCTTCAGTGGCATCGCGACAGAAGGGACTGTGTTACCCAACATGGCCGACACCGATGGCGCGACCCAACCGGAGATCGCGGCGGCTGCTGATGTCTCCGACGCTTCGCGGCGCAGCCGCTCAGACGAGACCGATGCGGAGCTGACCGCGCGCTTCGAGCGCGACGCGATCCCGCTGCTGGACCAGTTGTACGGGGGCGCCATACGGATGACCCGCAATCCGGCCGACGCCGAGGATCTGCTTCAGGAAACCATGGTGAAGGCCTACGCGGGCTTCCGCTCGTTCAAAGAGGGCACGAACCTCAAGGCGTGGCTGTACCGGATCCTGACCAATACCTACATCAACAGCTACCGCAAAAAGCAGCGGCAGCCGGCGCAATATCCCACCGATGAGATCAGCGACTGGCAGCTGGCCGCCACCGCCGAACACTCGTCGACCGGCTTGCGTTCTGCTGAGGTCGAAGCACTTGAAGCGCTGCCCGACACAGAAATCAAAGAAGCGCTGCAGGCGTTGCCCGAAGAGTTCCGGATGGCGGTCTACTACGCCGACGTCGAAGGTTTTCCCTACAAGGAGATCGCCGAGATCATGGACACTCCGATCGGGACGGTGATGTCACGACTGCACCGCGGCAGGCGTCAGCTGCGGGAATTGTTGACCGACGTGGCCAAGGATCGTGGATTCATTCGCGATGGCCAGGCGCCTGAGGAGGTGTCGTCGTGACCGACTTCTCGGCAGCTGGGGAACCGCGGATCAAGGCCGAATGCGCCGAAGTGATCGCCGAGGTGTGGACCCTGCTCGACGGTGAGTGCACAGCCGAGACTCGAGAGAAGCTGAGGAAGCACCTCGAGGATTGCCCGCCTTGTTTTCAGCTCTATGGGCTGGAGGAGCGGATCAAGGGGTTGATCGCCAGCAGATGCAGCGGCGAGAAGGCTCCGGAGCATCTTCGCGAGCGGTTACGGCTGGAGATCAGCCGGACCACGATCATTCGCGGTCGGTACAGCTAACCGCCCTCACGCCCTCGAAAGCGAGAACGCGGGCCGCCTGTCGGACGGTCCGCGTTCTCGTCGAGCTATGCGTTGGGCCGCTTACCGTGATTGGCTTTGCTGTGCTTGCGGTCGCGCTTCTTACGGCCACGCTTGGCCATGACTGATCCTCCTCGCAGGTCTGCTTGGCTACCAGTCTTTCATGCCGTACGTGCTGTGCAGCTCAGGGGCTACACAACCGGCACGTGCGCCAGGGTGCCGGCGGTGGTACTTGCCGAGGCGACCGGACCCTGCTGGCCGGCCAGCGGAGCCTGCGCTACCGGACCGGCAGCGCCGGGTGCGGCGGGCAGTAGTCCCGGTGCTGGCTGACCGGGGCCCCCGGGCACAGTGCTGCCGGGGTAGCCCCCGACGCCCGGGGTCTGTCCTGGGAGCTGCTGGCCGGGGAGCCCGCCTGGGTAGCCGGGGTTCTGGCCGGGGAGCCCGCCGGGGTAGCCGGGGTTCTGGCCGGGGAGCCCGCCGGGGTAACCGGGGGTCTGTCCGGGGAGCCCGCCTGGGTAGCCGGGGTTCTGGCCGGGGAGCCCGCCAGGGTAGCCCCCCAGCCCCGGCGTTTGGCCCGGGATCCCGCCCGGGAGTCCACCCGGAAGCCCGCCGGGAAGGCCTCCAGGAAGTCCACCGGGAAGCCCGCCCGGAAGTCCACCGGGTAGGCCTCCACCGAGCCCGCCGGACGATAGCGCGCCGCTGGCAGGCATCAACAGGTCCCCCGCGCCCGGGAACACGTTGTTTATCAGCCCGCTGAGCGAGGCGAAGAGCGAGTTGGCAATGTTCACCGCGCTGCCGGCGCCCGGCATCCCCGGGATCGGGTCGTCGGCAAGGAATGGTTGCTGTGGAGCGGCCGCGGCGACCCCGGCGCCAAGCCCGATCGTGGCGATTGCTGCCAGCGTCACCCCGATACCGGTTGCCACTCGGGTCAATGGTCCACGGGTTGTCGAACGCGCAAACGTGTTCTCGGACAACGGAATACTCCTCAAATTTGGCTGAGTCACTGTGTGTGCTTCAGGCACTCCAATCACTCTGGAAACTCTGCTAGTCAAATGTCACAACTACAACACGACACGATCACGGAAGAAGCTCTATAGGTTCGCTTAGTAATCTTGGAGTTTGCTTATTGATATCTCCACGACACCAACTGTGGCCTCTCAGCTGCGCGAATCTGTGGGCGAACCGTGCCGTCAACGCCGATACAACCGGCGGTAACGCCTTGCTTCCGTGCAACTGAGTAAATCGGTTGTGGTTCGATGGAGCGACGCAAGTGCGCTAACCGGCTGGGTGACGAACGGGGTGATGATGGCCGAGGACGTCCGGGCAGAGATCGTGGCCAGCGTGCTCGAGGTCGTGGTCCACGAGGGCGACCAGATCGGTGAGGGCGACACCCTGGTGCTGCTGGAATCGATGAAGATGGAGATCCCGGTGCTGGCCGAAGTCGCGGGCACGGTGAGCAAGGTGAGCGTGTCGGTGGGAGACGTCATCCAGGCCGGCGACCTCATCGCCGTAATCAGCTAGCCGTCCGTACCTGATCGCGGGAGTCGCCGATGTCTACCCTCGGTGACCTGCTTGCCGAGCACACCGTTTTGCCGGGCAACGCCGTCGATCACCTGCATGCCGTGGTGGGCGAGTGGCAACTGCTCGCCGATCTCTCTTTCGCCGATTACCTGATGTGGGTTCGCCGCGACGACGGTTCGCTGGTGTGCGTGGCGCAGTGCCGGCCGAATACCGCCCCCACCGTTCTGCTGCGCGACGCGGTCGGAACCCTCGTCGACGCCGATCGCATGCCGCTGGTCGCCGCGGCGTTCGAATCGGGTGCCATCGGCCTGGAAAGTGATGCCGGCCAACAGTATTCGTGGCAGCAGACCGGCGTGAACATCGAAGCGGTGCCGGTGCGACATGGCGACATGGTGGTTGCGGTGTTGACCCATCAGACGGCCGTCGCGGACACCCCGCAGGCCAGCCCGCTGGAGACCGCCTACCTGGACTGCGCCGCGGACCTGGTGCACATGCTGTCGGAGGGCACCTTTCCCAACGTGGGGGACCTGGCGACGTCGCGCTCGAGCCCGCGGGCGGGCGACGGATTCATCCGACTCAACGTCGATGGCGTCGTCTCCTACGCCAGTCCGAACGCACTGTCGGCCTTCCACCGGATGGGCCTGACCTCGGAATTGGAGGGCCACGACCTGATCGAGGTCACCCGTCCGCTGATCTCCGACCCCTTCGAGGTCCGCGAACTCGCCGAGCACGTTCGCAACTCGTTGGCCGGTGGCGCCAGCATGCGCATCGAGGTCGACGCCGGCGGTGCCACGGTGCTGCTGCGGACGTTGCCACTGGTGGTCAAAGGCTCAGCCGCCGGCGCCGCCATACTGGCTCGCGACGTCACCGAAGTCAAACGCCGAGACCGCGCGCTGATGTCCAAGGACGCTACGATCCGCGAAATCCATCACCGGGTAAAGAACAACCTTCAGACCGTTGCGGCGTTGCTGCGCTTGCAGGCTCGTCGGACCACCAACGTCGAGGCTCGAGAGGCGCTGATCGAGTCGGTGCGACGGGTGTCGTCGATCGCGTTGGTCCACGATGCGCTGTCGATGTCGGTCGACGAGGAAGTCAACCTCGACGAGGTGATCGACCGGATCCTGCCGATCATGAACGACGTTGCGACGGTGGATACGCCGATCCGCATCAATAGGACGGGCATGCTCGGCGTGCTGGACTCGGATCGGGCGACCGCGTTGGTCATGGTGATCACCGAGCTTGTGCAAAACGCCATCGAGCATGCGTTTGACCCGGCGGCCGGGGAGCTCGCCGCTGGCGGGGGCGGCTCGGTGACGATTCGCGCGGAACGTTCGGCGCGTTGGCTCGACGTGGTGGTCCACGACAACGGTCGCGGGCTGCCCGAGGGGTTCAGTATCGAACAATCCGACCGGCTGGGCCTGCAGATCGTGCGGACGCTGGTTTCCGCTGAACTGGACGGCTCGCTGGACATGCACGATGCCCCCGAAGGCGGAACCGATGTGGTGTTGCGCGTTCCGATCGGCCGCCGAGTCCGGGCTATGAACTAGGGCTGCACACAACGGTACGGCCCCGACTCTGGTCGGGGCCGCACCGTTGATGGGCTTGGGTCAGACTCCGGTACGGGCCTTCGTCCGAGCGTTGCGACGCTTGAGTGCCCGTCGCTCGTCTTCGCTCATTCCGCCCCATACGCCGGAGTCCTGGCCGGTGTTGAGTGCCCAGGACAAGCACTCGGTCGTCACCGGACAGCGGTTACAGACCAATTTCGCGTCAGCGATTTGCGCGAGAGCCGGCCCGCTGTTCCCGACAGGGAAGAACAGCTCCGGGTCCTCGTCGCGACAGACCGCAGTGTGGCGCCAATCCATAAGTCGTTACTCCTCACTGTGTGCGCAGCAATGCGCACGAATGATTTTCTTCGGCTGTTAACGCAGGCACAAGAAATGTTTCCGTACCGTTGCATGCGATCACTCGATCGTTTCACAGGCTCAACAGATGTCAAGAGCGCCCGTTGGTCCGTGGGCAATCTCACTTTAGAGATCTGTTACCAAATCCCTTAATCGGTTGTACTACACTCCCCGCGCTACTGGCCAGTGCTTTTGCCCACATTTAAGGGTTAGCTCAGGTCAGGAAGCTTTTTTGCCGGCGGGGCGACGACGTCTAATGCGTCGGGAACCGCGCGGAACGTCATTCGTTCGCGCACTCCCAGATAATCGCCGTCGAACTGGCTGGCCATGGGCGGATCGGCGCAGGTCACCCGCACGCAGGCGGCATCGTCGTCGCGGATGACCTGGCCGCCCTCGATCTTCGGCTGTTTGGAGAACATCTGCGCAACCAGACGCAAACTCGGCACCACTTTCAAGCGAGTGACGCCGAACACTCCCAATCCGGTTTCGAAGCTGGTCCCGGGGTTGGTGCACATCGGCCAGTCGTTGGCGTAGGTCCACGGGCTGGAGTTGGACACGAACACGAAGTAAACACCGGAAATCGGCTCGCGTCCGGGCAACTCGACGGTCAGCCGCGGCTCCTTGCGGGAGTAACCCAGCGTGGCGCGCACCGCGGCGGTGATATACCGCATCGGCGTGACTGTGACGCCCTTCTCCCTTTTGGCCTCCACCTTGGCCACCGCCTCGGCGTCAACCCCCATCCCGGCGTTGAGCACCGCCCAGTGCTCGCCGCAGTCGATCAGCCCGATCCGGCGCCACCTCTTCTCCGGGCCGTACTTGTCGAGCAGCCAGATGAGCTGATTGGTGGCGTCGACCGGACCCGGCGGAATTCCCAGCGACCGCGCTGTCACGTTCGCCGATCCACCGGGGACTATCGCCAGCGCCGGGACATGCCCGGTGGGCAGGTGCCCGGGGCGGCCGAGCAGGCCGTTGACCACGTTGCTGACCGTGCCGTCGCCGCCGTGCACGACGACAAGGTCGACCCCGTCCTCGACCGCGGCCTGCGCGATTTCACCACCGTGGCCGCGGTGACGGGTGTGCTCGATGGTCAGCTGAAGGCGGCTTTTGAGCGCGTGCGCCAGCAGATCGCGCCCCGCCGTGGTGGTCGACGTCGCTGTGGGGTTGACGATCAGCACGGCGCGCATGACGCCAAAGCCTACGGGCTCAGCTGGGTAGCTACGCTGAGGCAGTGACTGCGCGTCCCCCGACCAGTGTCCGTGTCGCGGGACTGATCGTCGCTGTTCAGGGCGCGGCCGGCTTGGTGGTCGCGGTGTTGTTGCTAGTTCGAGCGATCGGCGGAGCAGCGGATCAGCGGGTGGCCAACGGGTTCGGTACCGCGGTCTGGTTCACCGTGGCGGGTGGAGCCGTTCTGGCCGCCGGCTGGGCACTGCTGGCCGGCAGGCGCTGGGGCCGCGGCCTGGCGGTGTTCGCCGAGCTGTTGCTGCTGCCGGTGGCGTGGTACTTGACCGTGGGTTCGCATCGGGCGCTGATCGGCGTCCCGGTGGCCGCCATGGCGCTGACTGGGTTGGCGTTGCTGTTCAGTCCGGCCGCGTTGCGCTGGGTTTCCGGCGGGTCCTAAGCGCCGCTCTCCCCCGCAAGCGGGTGGGGGTCCCCCCAGCCGCGCAGCGGCGAGGGGGCGTGCCCCCACCTCATCGCTTCGCTGTGCATCGTCGCCGGCGGATCAGCCCGGACCGGCCAGTGCGGCCAATTCCGGACCGGATAGCCGGTAGGTGGTCCACTCGCCCTGCGGCTGACCGCCGACGGCCCGATAGAGCGCGATCGCATCGATGTTCCAGTTCAGCACCGCCCAGGACAGCCGGGTGTAGCCGTTGTCCATACATTCTTGTGCCAGCGCCGTCAGCAGCCCGCGGGCCAGGCCGAGACGGCGAAATCGTGGCTGCACGTACAAGTCCTCCAGGTAGATGCCCTCGAGGCCGTCCCACGTAGAGAAATTGAGGAACCACAGTGCCATCGCGGCAATTTCGCCGTCCACCTCGGCGACGTGTGCCCGCAGCGTCGCAGGTCGACTGAAAAGTGCTGTGCTGATTTGTGTCTCGACGACGGTACATTGGTCGGCTGCACGCTCGAAGCGGGCCAGGTCGTGGATCATCGCGGTGATCGCCGCGGCGTCTGCGGGTACCGCTCGGCGGATGTGCGCGGTCACGGCTGAACTCCCAGCGCTGTCAAAATTGTGATGAATTTCGTTGTCGTCTCGGCGACTTCGGCATCAGGATCGGATTCGGCGACGATGCCGCCGCCGGCGTGGGCCAGCGCGGTCCGACGGTCAGCCGCCAGCTGCGCGCAGCGGATGGACACCACCCACCGCCCGTCACCGTGAGCGTCGCACCAGCCCACTGCGCCGGCATAGAACCCGCGATCACCTTCCAGTGTGTTGATGAGTTCGACGGCGGCGTCGGTCGGAACCCCGCCGACCGCCGGGGTGGGATGCAGGGCCAACGTCAAATCGATTGCGGTGGTGGATGTGTCGCGCAGCCGCCCGGTGATCGGTGTGCTGAGATGCCAGAGCGCTGTGGTGCGGCTGAGTTTGGGCGCGGGCGCTATCGTCAACTCGCTGCACAGCGGACGCAGGGCCTCGGTCATGCTGTCGATGACCAACTGGTGCTCGTGTCGATCCTTGGCCGATTCGGCGAGCGCGGCGCCTGCGGCAGCATCGAGCTCGGGGTCGGCGGCACGCGGCGCGGAACCGGCGAAGGGCTGGCAGGTCACCCGTTCGCCATCGCGCGCTACCAGCAGCTCCGGGCTGGCGCCGACCAGGGCCGTGCCGGAATACTGGCCGCCCGCCGCTGAGAGGTCGACCAGATAGCCGTAGGCAGCAGGGTCGTTGGCGGTCAACCGGCGCAGAATGATCCGGGCATCCAGCGGAGCATCGGCGGCCAGCCGCAACGCGCGGGCCAGCACCACCTTCTGCAGCGGGTTGCCAGTCGCGGTCAGCTGGTCGCGGGCTCGTCGAACCCGGGCGCGGTGCTCTTCGGGTGCGGGAACTGCCCCGACCACGTGCACTGCCGGCAGCGGTCCGGTCGGCCAGTCGGGCAATTCGGCGGCGCGCCGCACGGAGCGCGGCGCCATCAACGCAGCCGGACTGTCTACATCAAAAGCCAACGCGCCCAGCACTATTGGTACTGCCCCCGAGCGCAACGCCGATTGTGCGCCGGCCAGGTCGCGATAGCAGGCTTGTGCGCCGTCGGCGATCAGAACGCCGGCCGGCCCGCACAGCACGAAGGGCGGCTCGGTGGCGCTCACCCGGGTGCGATCGCCTGCGGGAGGCCGGTCAATCCGAGCGCAGCGAGCTGTCGTACGCCATGCTCGAACCCGCACACGGCGATCGAGCCGGCGAGCATCCAAAAGCGGCTGCCCTCGACGAGGGGCAGCTCGACCCAGCGCGTGATCACCGAACGGGAAAAGTGGCTGTGGCCCACGAACAATACGTCGCGCGAGGTCATGTGTTCCAATGCCAGTGCGACGGCCCGATCGGCGCGGTCGCTGACCTGAGCCACACTTTCGCCGCCGGGACAACCGTGCGTCCAGATCAGCCAATCAGGAACTGATTCGCGGATCTGCGGGGTCGTCAACCCCTCGTAGGCGCCGTAATCCCATTCGGCGAGCAAGGGAGACACCTCGCCCACGGCGAGCCCGGCCAACTTGGCTGTGGTCAGGGCACGTATACGCGGGCTGCTGATCACAAGCGGGTCGGCGAGTTTCAGTTCACGCAGGACGCGCCCGATAAGCTCGGCCTGGACTCGGCCAGTGTCGGTCAGTTCGAGATCGGTGCGCCCGGTGTGCTGGCCGGACTTGGACCACTGGGTTTCCCCGTGGCGCAGCAACACCAGTCGGTGGCTCTCGACGCCCATGCTGACCGATTGTGCCTGACACGCACCGCCATCCGCCCGCGGGCACCGTGGGGTTGGTGCAGGATGGCAGTTGTTAACCGCCGGCAACAAAAAGGAGCGGCGCTTTATGACGACGCATGTGCTGGCCGTGGCCAACCAGAAGGGCGGGGTGGCCAAAACGACGACGGTGGCCTCGCTGGGCGCGGCGATGGTCGATGCGGGACGGCGAGTGCTGCTCGTCGATCTCGACCCACAGGGCTGCCTGACCTTTTCGCTGGGCCAGGACTCGGACAAGTTGGCGGTGTCGGTGCATGAGGTGTTGCTCGGTGAGGTGGAGCCCAACGCCGCCCTGGTGGACACCGCGGAGGGGATGACGCTGCTGCCGGCCAACATCGACCTGGCGGGCGCCGAAGCGATGTTGCTGATGCGGGCCGGTCGCGAGTACGCGCTCAAACGCGCCCTGGACAAACTCGGCGACACGTTCGACGTCGTCATCATCGACTGCCCACCGTCGCTGGGGGTGCTCACGCTCAATGGGCTGACCGCTGCCGACGAGGTCATTGTGCCGTTGCAATGCGAGACGCTGGCTCATCGCGGCGTCGGGCAGTTCCTGCGCACGGTCGCCGACGTTCAGCAGATCACCAATCCGCGCCTGCGGTTACTGGGCGCACTGCCAACGCTGTATGACCCGCGCACCACGCACACCCGCGACGTGCTGCTCGATGTCGCGGACCGCTACGACCTGCCGGTGCTGGCGCCGCCCATCCCACGCACGGTGCGTTTCGCCGAAGCCAGCGCGTCCGGATCGTCGGTGTTGGCCGCGCGCAAGAACAAGGGCGCGTCCGCCTACCGAGAGCTAGCGCAGGCGCTGCTCAAACACTGGAAGTCGGGCAAAGCGCTGCCGACGTTCAGCCTCGACTCCTGACGTCGGGCGGGGTCAGTCAGCCCAGTGCGACGAGGGTGTTGCCGCGCTGCTCGAGCAGGTCCGAACCCGACACGGCGGGGATCACCGGCGCGCTCTGCGCAGGTCGGTGCACCGGCAGGAAGCCCTCGCCCACTCCGGTCACTGGATCGCAGACGGCGATACCGTCAGTGACCGGGACGAGCAACTTGCCGGCCATCATCGTCGCCGGCCCAACCGGAACGGAAGGGCCTGCGGGCGCAATCGAGTAGCGGTAGGTCAGATTCGCCGCATCAAAGACCATCACGGTGTCACCGGTCCACCAGGTGATCAGGTTCCCGGGCCGCGACACCACGCTGGACGCCGACGGCGGCTTGGGCAGCAGCGTGCTTGCGATGGTCGCGCCGGTCTCGTCGACGATGTCGATCCGCGGCTGCGGCACCGGTAGATACACCGCTGTGCGGGTCTCCGCGACCGCCACCACCCTGGCGCCGGAGCCCTCGCTGATCCCCGGCTCCGGCACTTCATGCTGCTCCGGTTCGTCCTCCTCCTTGCTCGGACGCAGCAGCGTGAGCCGCAGATCCGCTTGCCTGCCGCACGCCTCGAGCACCGACACCGCCGAGGAGCTGGCCGCCGCCGACGTCAATCGGCACCCGGTGTGCAATCCCTTCGAAGACGGCTTGACCCGCGCGTCGATCTCGCCGTAGGAGAGCATCCGGACCATGTCCGAGCGCCACAGTTCCAGCCGGGTGTCACCGGCTGACAAGACTGTCGTGCCATCGGAGGACAGGTTGACCCGTTGGTCGGCGTAGCTGCTTCGTGCGGGTCCACGGCTCCCGGTGGGTCCTTCGATCGTGCTGACCTGACCGCAGCCGCGGTCGTCGCGGTAGACCGCGACCGCGAAGCGGTAAACCCCGGCGACTCCGCACAGATCGCTGCTGCGCGAGTAGCTCCAACGCACCTGGCCGGTGACCGGATCACGCCCTAGGACTGCACGCTCGTCGGCGGTGACGACGGTTCCGGCGACAACGACTGGCTGGTCGGTCGGCGCGTTGGGGGCGGTCCAGAGCTGCTTGAGCGAAGCCGGCACCTCGCGGGCCAGCCTCGGGCTGGGCGCCGGCCCCGCGGCGGGCCGACTGATCGTCGCCCGGGCGTCGCTGGTCCACCAGATCAACGCCGCCGCCGCGGCGACCACAACCACGATCGCGAACGCGGCCAACACGTCAGCCCTGGTGCGGCGTTCCGGTTTGACCATCAGGCGACAGCGACGCCGATCTAGCCGGCGTCGGCGGTCGCGCCCGCTGACTTGCGGGGGCGCCGACGGCGACGCCGGCCGTTGCGTGTGCCGTCGCCGGCCGTTGCGTTCGCGGCGCCCGCTGCCGGGGTCGACGCCTCCGTGTCGGCATCGCCGTTAGCGCCGGGCGCGGGATGGCCCGTTGCCCCCTTGCCGCCGCGGGTGCGACGTCGCTGCCGGCTGCTGTTGCGCTCCCGCGCGGGACCGTCACCGCTGGCACCGTTGCGTCCACCGGATGTGCTGCTTTTGGCCTGCGGCTTACGCGGTCCACCGAGGGCGCCTTGGACCTCGGTCGGGATGTCCAGCTCGACGTACAAGTGCGGCGAATTGGAGTACGTCTCGGCCGGATCCGGGCAGCCCAGGCGCAGGGCCTTGTCGATCATCGTCCAACGGGCCAGCTCGTCCCAGTCCACCAACGTGACGGCGACCCCGGTCTTGCCGGCGCGGCCGGTGCGGCCGATCCGATGCACGTAGGCCTGTTCGTCCTCGGGGATCTGGTAGTTGATGACGTGCGTGACATCGTCGACGTCGATACCGCGGGCCGCCACGTCGGTGGCGACCAGCACGTCGATACCGCCGCTGCGGAACGCTTTGAGCGCCTTTTCGCGAGCGATCTGACCCAGATCGCCGTGCACGGCGCCGACGGCGAAACCGCGTTCGGCGAGCTCGTCGGCGACTTTCTGAGCGGTGCGCTTGGTGCGGGTGAAGATCATGGTGGCGCCGCGGCCGCGCGCCTGCAGTATGCGGCTGACCAGTTCGACCTTGTCCAGGGCGTGCGCGCGGTAGACGTATTGCGTGGTTGCGTCGTGGACCGCCGAGGAGTGCGGTGCCTCGGCCCGGATGTGGGTCGGCTGGTTCATGAATGTGCGGGCCAGCGTGATGATCGGGTCCGGCATGGTCGCCGAGAACAGCATCGACTGCCGCACGTCGGGGATTTGACGCAGAATCCGTTCGATGTCGGGCAGGAAGCCCAGGTCGAGCATCTCGTCGGCCTCATCGAGGACCAGGACCGACAGGCCACCAAGCTGCAAATGCCCCTGCTGGGCCAGGTCGAGCAGCCGACCCGGGGTGCCCACCACCACGTCGGCGCCGGCGCGCAGCGCCTCGATCTGCGGCTCGTAGGGCCGGCCGCCGTAGATGGACACCACCGACAGCCGTCGGCCGTCGTCGGCGCTCAGGTACTTGGCGGCGGTGGCGAGGTCGCCGGACACCTGGAGGCACAGTTCGCGGGTGGGCACGACGGCCAACGCCCGGGGTATGCCGTTAAGCGGCCGATCGGCGCCGGCGGTGGTGAGGCGCTGCAGCATCGGCACCCCGAACGCGAAGGTTTTGCCCATTCCGGTGCGGGCTTGTCCGATCAGGTCGTCGCCTGCGAGTGCCAGTGGCAGCGTGAGCTCCTGGATGGCAAAGGGATGCTCAATGCCCTCTTCGCTCAGTGCCTGCACTATTTCGTCGCGGACACCGATTTCGGCAAAGGTGGATTCGGCTGCGGCTGTGATAGGTGTAATGAGTGGGGTCATGCGTGAAGCACGTATGCCTTTCGGTCTTGTCTTCGATTTGGTCAATCGTTGCGGTCAAGCGCGCACCAGTTGACTGTCGAATACGTTGCCGATTCACGGGCCCTGCGCTCATTTAGGCGGACCAACTGCGTGCACGCACATTGCTTAGGTAACCGCAGTATGGATCTACCACCGTTACCTTTCACGATCATAGCTGGTCGGCCGTCGTGACCGGGATTGGCGCCCCGGCCGCGGGCGGCGGGACGCCACCAATCCGGCCCTGTGGTGATCGCCAGCGTGGCGTTGCCACGCGCGGCGGGTCGCCACCAATTCGGCCCTGTGGTGATCGCCAGCGTGGCGTTGCCACGCGCGGCGGGTCGCCACCAATTCGGCCCGTGGTGATCGCCAGCGTGGCGTTGCCACGCGCGGCGGGTCGCCACCAATTCGGCCAGAGTGGTTGCCATGACTCCGCTTTCGCCGGGCGACAAGCTGGCCGGTCCGCCGCCACGGCTGCCGGCCGACCATCCCGGCGTCAACGAATTGTTCGCGGTGTTGGCCTACGGCGAGGTCGTGGCGTTCTACCGGCTCACCGAAGAGGCGAAGATGGCGCCGGATCTGCGCGGGCGGATTTCGATGGCGAGCATGGCGGCGGCCGAGATGGGGCACTACGAGCTGCTGCGTGACGCCCTGGAGAGCCGCGGTGTCGACGTGGTGCCGACGATTTCGAAGTACGCCTCCGCGCTCGACGGCTACCACCGGCTGACCACGCCGAGCACCTGGCTGGAAGCTCTGGTCAAGGCCTACGTCGGCGATGCGCTGGCCGCCGACTTTTATCTGCAGATCGCCGATGAGCTGCCCGACGAGGTCGCCGACGTGGTGCGCGCGACGATGTCGCAGACCGGCCACTCCCAGTTCGTCGTCGCCGAGGTGCGCGCCGCAGTGACCAAGAGTGCCAAGCAACGCAGCCGGCTGGCGTTGTGGTCGCGTCGTCTGCTCGGTGAAGCGATCACGCAAGCCCAATACGTGCTGGCCGAGCACGACGAGCTGGTCGATCTCGTGGTGTCGAGGACCGGCGGCTTGACTCAGCTGGCAGGGTTCTTCGACCGACTGCAGCGCACCCATGACGATCGGATGCGCGAACTGGGTCTCGCCTAACGGCTGCAGGTCGCGATCATCGCGCTGCTGGTCGAGATGGCGACGGGCTGACCCACGCCATCGGCGATCGAGCAGTTGAGGTGACCGGTCAGGCTCGTCGCAATGACGGACCTGATCTCAACCCCCGCGTTCAGCACCACGGTCCTCGACCATGGCAGTGACACGTTGAAGTCGGTCTGCGGCGCGCCCTGCGCGTCGGTGTAGACGATGGTGACCAGATCGAAAAGTCCTTTGGTGCCGGTCACCCGGTAGACGAACGTGCGTTCCGACACGTCCGGTGGCACCGAGGGGGCGGCGGCCGGTGGCGGGATCACTGTCGGTGCGGTGCTGGTGGCCGTCGGGCTTGGCTGACGTGGAGGCGGCGTCACGGTGGTGACCGTCTCGGGGGGCAGGGTCGGCCGTGGCGTGGCGGTCATGCTGCGCGTCGGTGGCACCACGATGGTGGCCGAAGTCGAGGCGCTGTCGCCGCCATTGACAATCACCACGGTGGCAATCATGGCGAGCACGAAGACGATTCCGGCGATCGCCGCGACCGGGCGCCAGCGCTGATCAACCGGCGCAAACAGGTCATCGCCGTCGGCGTAGATGTCGTCGACAGCGTCATCGGGGTAGTCCTGGATATCGCTATCCAGATCATGTGTGGTACTGATGATGCAGATGTTATCGATGTGGCGTGAGCCCCAGGGTGCGGGCGGTGGGCGTGTCAGGTCACGATTTGCCAACGGGGCCGCTTTTGCCGGCGCTCACGAAGCCTTGGTGTCGACCGGCTTTCACCACACCGAAGCGGGTCGGATTGCCCGGCTCCTCCACAGAGCGCTACGCGCTCTGCATCGTCGCTGGGCGGGTCGGATTGCCCGGCTCCTCCACAGAGCGCTACGCGCTCTGCATCGTCGCTGGGCGGTCCACTAGCCTGCTTGTCGAAGAGCAGTTACCACAAAGTGGGAAGGCGCCGACGTGGAGGTCAAGATCGGGATCACGGACAGCCCGCGCGAGTTGGTCTTCACCAGCGCGCAAACGCCCAGCGAGGTCGAGGAAGCAGTCACCTCTGCGCTGGGCACGGATTCCGGCGTGCTGGGCCTGACCGACGACAAAGGCCGCCGCTTCCTGGTCCACGCAGCCAAGATCGCCTACGTCGAAATCGGTGTCGCGGACGCGCGGCGAGTCGGCTTCGGAATCGGAAGCGGCGCGGCTAAGACCGGGTAAGCGGCACGTGTGACAGCCCGCCCCAAGCGAACTGCACGGTGCCGTCGACAGCGTCTTCCTTGGTAATCGGCCGATCGCTGTCGAGCCAGTATCGCGCGCAGTCGACGCTGATCCCGACCAAGCCCACCGCGATCATCCGGGCGCGGTGCGGGTCCAACCCGGAGTCGGCGCTGATCAAGTCGAAAACGGCGTCGATGCACGACTCGGTGGCCACTCGTACCTGCGAGGCGACTTGCGGCTCGGTGACGTAGTCGTTCTCGAAGATCAACCGGTAACCCTGGCCGTCTTGCTCGATGAAATCGAAGAAGGCCTGCACCGCGGACCGCAACCGTTGCCGGTTGTCGGTGGTGGTACGCAGGGCTTGGCGCACACCGGACACCAGATTCTCGATGTGTCGCTGCAGGACCGCCAGGTACAACTCCAGCTTGCTTGAAAAATGCTGGTAGAGAACGGGTTTGCTGACCCCGGCGCGTTCGGCGATCTCGTCCATGCCGGCGGCGTGGTATCCGCGGTCGACGAAAATCTCGCTGGCCGCGTTGAGCAATTGGCCCCGACGCTCGTCACGAGGCAGCCGATTGCCGCGCCGAGTGGAGGTGCCGGACTTGACTCCACTCCTTCCGGCGGCGTTGGCCAAATCGCTCATTCACGTCCTCAATCTGATTGTCGTAGTGCCGCCGCAGCGATGCACGGCTGATCGCACCGACACTACTACCCACTTACCCACTAGCATTCTCGATGGCCACCCACGCACTGAATGTCGGCATGTCAACGCCGCACGATTACCTTCTGGCGCGCCGAGAGTCCCAGCTAGCGGCGGTTGTGCCATCCTGTGAAAGTGACCTACGAGCCCGAGCGGCGCGGGGGCAACCGGACGCCGGTTCTCCGCGACGACTGGCGAGAACCGCTGCGCGCCCAGCGGGACCCCCTCGCCTGGGGCGCGGGACGGGTCCGGTCGAATCGGGACAATAGTCGCTGGCGCAAACAGAGTTGGCTGGGACGTTTTGTGTCCACCTACGGCTGGCGCGCCTACGCGCTGCCGGTGCTGGTTGCCGTCACCGCGGTGGTGCTCTACCAGACGGTCACCGGGACGAGCGCGTCCGCACCCGCTTCCGGGCAGCCGGTGCAGGGTCCGCCGAAAATCGGCGCGGTGGGCACAGTGATCATCGATGCTCCGCCCCGCGGTCTGACCCAGTTCGACGCCAGCCTGCCCGCCGGGGTACTGCCCAACGGCGGTCCATTCACCGAAGCGGGCGCCAAGTCGTGGCGCATCGTCCCGGGTGGCACGCCGCAGATCGGCCAAGGCACCGCCAAAGTCTTCAAATACACCGTCGAGGTCGAAAACGGCATGGATCCCACCGCGTTCGGCGGTGACGATGCGTTCGCCGGAATGGTCGACCAGACGCTGGCCAACCCCAAGAGCTGGATACACGACGCGCAGTTCGCGTTCGTCAGAGTCGATGCGACCGACAAGGGCAAACCTGACATCCGAATCTCGCTGAGCTCGCCGATGACCGTGCGGGAAGGCTGCGGCTACGAATTTCCGCTCGAGACGTCCTGCTACAACCCGTCCTACGGGGCGGAAACCCAACCGCGAGTCTTCATCAACGAGGCACGCTGGTTACGCGGTGCGGTGTCCTTTCAAGGCGACGTGGGTTCGTATCGGCAATATTTGATCAACCATGAAGTGGGCCACGCCATTGGGTATCTGCGTCACGAAGCCTGCGAGCAGCAGGGCGGCTTGGCGCCGATCATGATGCAGCAGACCTTCTCGACCTCCAACGACGACGACGCGAAGTTCGACCCGGAATGGGTCAAGCCCGACGGCAAGACCTGCCGGTTCAATCCCTGGCCTTACCCGATTGCCTAGCCAGGCGACGATGCAGAACGCGTAGCGTTCTGCGGAGGAGACGGGCAATCTGACCTAGCCCGGCGACGATGCAGAACGCGTAGCGTTCTGCGGAGGAGACGGGCAATCGGATCTAGCCTTTCAGCAGAGCGACGAATCGAGGAGTTGTCGGTGTCGACGCCGTTGCCACCGTTGGTTGAGCCGGCTGCCGAGTTGACACGTGATGAGGTTGCCCGATACAGCCGGCATCTCGTCATCCCCGAACTCGGCGTCGACGGGCAGAAGCGGCTGAAGAACGCGCGGGTGCTGGTGATCGGCGCGGGGGGGCTTGGCGCACCGACACTGCTCTACCTGGCCGCGGCGGGGGTCGGCACGATCGGCATCGTCGACGACGACGTCGTCGAAGAGTCCAATCTGCAACGTCAAATCATTCACGGCGTTTCCGACATTGGCCGATCCAAAGCGCAGTCCGCGCGCGACTCGATCGCCGAGATCAACCCGCTGGTGGCGGTGCGCCTGCACGAGGTGTGGCTGGCGCCACAGAACGCCGTCGGCCTCTTCGAGCAGTATGACCTGATCCTTGACGGCACGGACAACTTCGCAACCCGGTATCTGGTCAACGACGCCGCCGTGCTGGCGCACAAGCCCTACGTGTGGGGGTCGATCTATCGGTTCGAAGGCCAGGTTTCGGTGTTCTGGGATGATGCCCCCGACGGCCGTGGCCTCAACTACCGCGATCTTTACCCGGAGGCGCCCCCACCGGGCATGGTGCCGTCGTGCGCCGAAGGTGGCGTGTTGGGGGTGCTGTGCGCTTCGATCGCGTCCGTGATGGCCACCGAGGCGATCAAGCTGATCACCGGAGTCGGTGAGCCTTTGCTCGGCCGGCTGATGGTGTATGACGCGCTGGCGATGAGCTATCGCACCCTCACGATCCGCAAGGACCCGGCCACGCGCACGATCACCGAGCTGATCGACTACGACAAATTCTGCGGAGCAGTGTCCGAGGACGCCGCCGCTGGCTCCGCGATCACCCCACGCGAGCTGCGTGACTTGCTGGACTCCGGGAAGAACGTTGCCCTGATCGACGTACGTGAGCCGGTGGAGTGGGACATCAACCACATCGACGGCGCCCAGTTGATTCCGACGTCGTTGATCAGCTCCGGCGAGGGCCTGGCCAAGCTGCCGCGAGACCGTACGCCGGTGCTGTATTGCAAGACGGGAGTGCGCTCAGCGGAGGCGCTGGCCGCGGTGAAGAAAGCCGGGTTTGCCGACGCGGTGCACCTGCAGGGCGGCATCGTGGCTTGGGCCAAACAGATGCAGCCCGACATGGTGATGTACTGACCCGCTGCGGGCAACCGGGTCCTCGTGTCTAGTTCCGAGAGTTCGCTGGGCCCGATTAGGCTAGCCGTGTGACTGTCGAGCCCCCGCCCGAGCACGTGCTGGCGGCGTTCGGCTTGAGCGGTGTTCAGCCGATACCTTTGGGCGCCAGCTGGGAGGGCGGCTGGCGGTGCGGCGAAGTGGTGCTGTCGATGGTCGCCGACAACGCCCGGGCCGCCTGGTCGGCGCGGGTGCGCGAGACGTTGTTCGTCGACGGCGTCCGGTTGGCCCGGCCGGTCCGCTCGACCGATGGGCGTTATGTGGTTTCCGGTTGGCGAGCAGACACTTTCGTGGCCGGCCAACCCGAGCCCCGGCACGACGAGGTGGTGTCCGCGGCGGTGCGGCTACACGAGGCAACCGGCAAACTGGAGCGGCCGCGATTCCTCACCCAGGGACCTACCGCGCCGTGGGCAGACGTCGACGTTTTCATCGCCGCTGATCGTGCCGCATGGGAAGAACGGCCGCTGCAGTCGGTGCCGGCGGCGGCGCGCGCAGCGTCCCCCACAGCCGATGGGCAGCGATCAGTCGAGCTGATCAATCAGCTTGCCGGACTGCGGCGGCCGACCAAGAGCCCCAACCAGCTGGTCGACGGAGACCTCTACGGCACGGTGCTGTTCGCAGGTACCGCCGCCCCCGGGATAACGGACATCACGCCGTACTGGCGGCCCGCGTCGTGGGCGGCGGGCGTGGTCGTCGTCGACGCGTTGTCGTGGGGCGAGGCGGACGAAGGGCTGATCGATCGCTGGAATGCGCTGCCGGAGTGGCCGCAGATGTTGTTGCGCGCGTTGATGTTCCGGCTTGCCGTCCATGCACTGCACCCACGTTCGACCGCTGCCGCTTTCCCCGGTCTGGCACGCACGGCCGCCCTGGTGCGGCTGATCCTCTAAGCCCGGAACTCGTAGCGGACCTCGTCGAGGCCACCCTGCCGTCGACCGCGAGAACCCCTTCTGCCCGAAGCAGTTCCAGCTGCCGGGTGGTCAGATGTTGCGCGGGCCGGCCCGATGCCGTGATGACCCGATGCCACGGCAGGTCCGAGGAGTCGGTGCGCATGATCCACCCGACAATTCGCGGGCTGGAAAGCCCTGCGGCAGTGGCGATATCACCGTACGTCGAGACCCAACCGGCGGGTATCGAGGCAACCAGCGCGCGCACCCGCTCGACCTGCTCGTAGGTCACCGGCGCCACGGTCAGCCAATCCGCTCTCGGATCAGCGCGGCGACTTCGGCCGGTTTTGTCTCGGCCACCATGTGATCGCATTCGAATGTCAGCAGCTGAAAATCGGCCCCCAGCCGCTCGCTCAGACCGGCGATGAGCCGGTCGTTGATATAGGACGGCGACGTCCACGCGGCCTGCACCAACGTCGTGCCAACTCCGTTGGGCGGCAACATGATTTCGCGGGCCAACTCACTCCAGTAGGACATCATCGCGGGCAGGCTGAGCCGCCAACCATACCGCCCGCCCGGCAGCGCGACGAGGTGTTCGTCGAGTTCGGCATCGAGCACGGCCGGGTCCACATCCGCCCACGAGCCGTTGGCTTTCGCTGCGCGGGCTTCCGCGGCGTCGGCGTAGTCGGGGAGGCCAGCATCGCGTCCGCTATCTCCAGCATCCATCGCCGTCCAGGCCGATGGCCGGGTCGAGTAGCACCAGTGCCGAGACCAGGTTGGGATGAGCGGCGGCCAGGTGCAGTGCGACCGCGCACCCGAACGAATGCGCCACCACCACGACGGGGCCGTCGTCCTGATGCTCGAGCAGCTCGGCCAGCGCGGCGACGTTGGCATCGATCGTCCACGGTGCCGCCCACGACGACCTGCCGTGCCCGATCAGATCGGGTGCGGCAACGGTGATCTCGCTCAGGTGGTCGCGTCGCCAACGGTTCCCAGCGCTTGCCGTGACCGGTGAGCCCGTGCAGCGCCAGCACTCGTACGGGACCGGCAGGGCCGTAGCGGTGCACGTGCAGGCGGGTCACGCGGTTGATGGTGCCATTTCGTCGTTGCGCCCGTCGCCGGCCGGGCCGACTTGTCGGACCCCCGTGGTGTCATGCCGCTATGTCTTACCACTGGGGCCCGGAGGCCCGCGCCGTGCTCGATCCCGGTCTGCGCGGGCCGATACGCGTGCTGGGTGGGCCGGGAACCGGTAAGAGCTCGCTGCTGATCGATGCCGCGGCTGCGCGCATCGGCGCGGGCACCGAGCCGGAATCGGTTCTGCTGCTGACTGGTTCGGGTCGGATCGGGGCGCAGGCGCGTAGTGCGTTGACGACGACGTTGTTGCGCTCGCAGCAGGTGGGTCCGTGCGCGGCCACGGGCTTTGGCCGGTGATCCGGGAGCCATCTGGTGCGCAGCGTGCACAGCTACGCGTTCGCGGTGCTGCGGCTGGCGGCGCAGCGCGCCGGCGGTCCGCCGCCGCGGCTGGTCACCAGCTGCTGAACAAGACGCGATCATCGCCGAATTGCTTGCCGGCGACATCGACGACGGCCCCGATGCGACGGCGCCGTGGCCCGCTGAGCTGCGGGCAGCGCTTGGGCACTGCAGGGTTCGCCGCCGAGCTGCGCGAGCTGTTGACCCGTTGCGCCGAACGTGGCGTTGATCCTCAACACTCGAGCGGGTCGGACGGCTGTCGGTCGTCCGGAATGGGCGGCCGCAGGCCGGTTCGCGCGCAGATACGAGCAGGTGATGCTGCTGCGCGCGGCCGTAGGAACGGCAGCGCCGCAGGCGACTACTCCGGCAGTCGGGGCCGCCGAACTGGTCGGCGCCGCTCTCGAGGCGTTCGCCACCGACCCCGAGCTGCTGGCCGCCGAACGCGCCCGGATCGGCGTCCTGCTGGTTGACGATGCCCAGCAACTCGACCCGCAGGCGGCCCTGCTGGTTCGGGTGCTGGCCGCCGGCGCTGACCTGACGCTGCTGGCCGGTGACCCGGCCCAAGCGGTGTTCGGCTTCCGCGGCGCTGAACCGCGCGGCGCTGCGTGGTGCCCCCAGGCGACTCCACGCCGTCGGTGACGCTGACGACGTCTCATCGCTGTGCTCCGGCGGTGGCGCAGGCTGTCTCGGGTATCGCGCGCCGGCTTTCCGGCGGTTGCGAAATCGAGGGCACCGGAGATGGTTGCGGATCCGTGACGGTGAAACTGGCCGCGTCTGCCGAGCGCCGAGGCCGCGTTGATCGCAGATACTCTTGCGGCGCGCGCACCTCGTTGACGGGGTGCCGTGGTCGCAGATGGCGGTCATCGTCAGGTCGGTTCCGCGCGCCGCGTCCGGGTTGCCGCACGCGCTGGCGCGGGCCGGTGTTCCGGTCGCCCCGTCGGCGGTCACCGGTTCGCTGGCCGCGCAGCCCGCGGCGCAGGCGTTGCTGACAGTGCTTTCCGCTACCGCCGATGGACTGGACGCAGATCAGGCGCTGACGCTGCTGACCGGCCCCATCGGCCGGGTCGACCCGGTTTCGCTGCGCCAGCTACGACGGACGCTGCGTCGCGCCGATATAGACGGGCCGCCAAAGGAATTCGCCGACCTGCTGGTCGAGGCCGTCAGCGGCGCATCGTCGGCTCGGCTGACAGCGGCCCAGGCCCGGCCGCTGCAGCGGGTACGCGCGGTGTTGGCTGCCGCTCCGGGTCGCCCGCGGCGTGGGGGCACCTCCCGCTTGCGGGGGAGATCCGCGCTACACGCTCTGGGCGGCATGGCACCGTTCGGGTCTGCAACGTCGATGGCTGGCGGCATGTGAGCGCGGCGGCCCGTCCGGCGCCCAGGCCGGTCGCGACCTCGACGCGGTGACGGCGTTGTTCGACGTGACCGATCACTACCTGTCGCGCACCGCCGGTGCGTCGCTGCGCGGGCTCATCGATCATCTGGGCGCGCAGCAGCGCCCTGGCACCGGTCCCGAGCCCACGACCGCGGCCGAGCAGGTCGCGGTGCTCAGCGCGCACGCGGCGCTGGGCCACGAGTGGGACCTGGTGGTCATCGCCGGACTGCAGGAAGGGCTGTGGCCCAACACTATTCCGCGTGGAGGCGTGCTCGGTACCCAGCGGCTGCTGGACGTGCTAGACGGGATTGCCGAGAACGCCTCGATGCGGGCACCGCTGCTCGCCGAGGAGCGGCGGCTGCTGGTGGCTGCGATGGGTCGGGCGCGCAAGCGTCTGCTGGTGACGGCGATCGACGGCGAGGCGGAACGGTGACAACGAGGTCAGCATGCCGTCGCCGTTCTTCGCCGAAGTCGCGCAGTGGGCCACCGACGCCACGCGACGGTCGCGCCGCGCCTGTCACGGCGCCACGGGTGCTGTCGGCGGCCGCGGTGGTGGGTCGGCTGCGCGGTGTGGTGTGCGCACCGCAGGGCGCCGTCACTGACGCGATGCGGGCATTGCGCCGCAACACAATTGGGTCGTCTAGCCGCAGCAGGGGTGGCGGGCGCCGACCCAGCCGGCTGGTATGGCATGTCGCCGGTCAGCACCACCGAACCGATGTGGAGTGGTGACGATCACGTGGTCACGCTGACCCCGTCGAGCCTGCAGACGTTGACCGACTGCCCGCTGCGCTGGCTGGCCGAACGCCACGGCGGGACCGATCCGCGCGATCTGGGCTCCACCGCCGGTTCGGTGCTGCATGCGCTGATCGCCGAGCCGGCAGGCGGCGAGTCACAGCTGCTGGCCGCACTTGAGCGGGCTTGGCAGCATCTGCCGTTCGAATCTGGTTGGTATTCGGCTAACGAGCTGGCCCGGCACGCGACGATGCTTCAGGCGTTCTTGGCGTGGCGGTCCCAGACCCGTGGCGAGCTGACCGAGGTCGGTGTCGAAGTCGATGTCGACGGGGTGCTCGACGGACACGATGGTGCGACCGTTCGGCTGCGTGGCCGGGTCGATCGGATCGAACGCGACGCAGCCGGCCGTCTGGTGATCGTCGACGTCAAGACCGGCAAGACACCGGTCAGCAAGGACGATGCGCAACGGCACGCCCAGCTGGCGGCCTACCAGCTGGCGGTGGCCGAGGGGCTGTCCCCCGCAGCGGGTGGGGGCACCTCCCGCTTGCGGGGGAGTGCCCCCAGGCGCACGGCGACGAGCCCGGCGGCGGGCGGCTGGTGTACCTGGGCAGGACGGGGTCCGCGGGCGCCGTTGAACGCGATCAGGATCCGTTGACACCGGAGGCCCGCGCACAGTGGCGCGACCGGATCAGGGCGGCGGCCGAGGCGACGGCCGGGCCGCAGTTCATCGCCCGGATCAATGACGGCTGTGCGCACTGCCCACTGCGGCCGAGCTGCCCGGCCCATACCGGCGTCGACGGGAAGGGATCGGAATGACCGCCGCAGCACCGACGTCAGCGCGCTACAGCCCGGCTGAACTGGCAAGTGCCCTCGGCCTTTTCGCGCCCACCGCGGAGCAAGCGGCGGTCATCGCCGCTCCGCCCGGACCGCTGGTAGTCATCGCGGGCGCGGGAGCCGGCAAAACCGAGACGATGGCAGCACGGGTGGTGTGGTTGGTGGCCAACGGCTACGCCGAGCCCGGCCAGGTACTGGGCCTGACCTTCACCCGCAAGGCGGCCGGGCAGCTGCTGCGGCGGGTCAGGTCCCGGCTGGCCCGGCTCGGCGGCACCGAACTGACCGTGAGCGGCCGGTCGGGTCCGCCCGTCGGCGAGCCCGACGGAGCGCCGGTGGTCAGCACGTATCACGCCTTCGCCGGGCAGCTGCTGCGCGAATACGGTCTGCTGTCGCCGGGCGTCGGGGAGTCCGCGCAGCCCATCGAGCCGGACACCCGGCTGCTGAGCGAGACCGAGCTCTGGCAGCTGGCATTCGACGTTGTCAACGCATATTCGGGCGAGCTGCGCACCGATAAAACCCCGGCCGCGATGACCGCGATGGTGCTGCGGCTGTCGGGTCAGCTCGCCGAGCACCTGGTCGACACCAGCCAGCTTCGTGATACCCACGTCGAGCTCGAACGACTGGTGCACACCTTGCCCGCAGGCCGCTACCAGCGCGACCGCGGCCCCAGCCAGTGGTTGCTGCGCATGCTGGCCACTCAGGCCGAGCGTGCCGAGCTGGTGCCACTGATCGATGCCCTGCACCGGCGGATGCGGGCGGAGAAGGTGATGGACTTCGGCACCCAGATGGCCTCGGCCGCGCGGTTGGCCTCGGCGGTCCCGCAGGTCGGCGAACAGGTGCGCAGCCGCTACCGGGTGGTGCTGCTCGATGAATACCAAGACACCGGATACGCCCAGCGCATCCTGCTGTCGTCGCTTTTCGGGGGCGGAGTCGACGAGCAACTGGCGTTGACCGCCGTCGGTGACCCGATCCAGTCCATCTATGGCTGGCGCGGTGCCTCGGCGACCAACCTGCCCCGGTTCACCACCGACTTCCCGCGGCCCGACGGCAGCCCGGCGCCGGTTCTGGAACTGAGCACCAGCTGGCGCAACCCGCCGACCGCCCTGCACGTGGCCAACGCCGTCTCGGCGGATGCGCGACGACGATCGGTGGCGGTGCACGCACTTCGCTCGCGCCCCGACGCAGCGCCCGGCACCGTGCGCTGCGCGCTGTTGCCCGACGTGCAGGCCGAACGAGAGTGGGTCGCCGATCATCTACAGCGGTGCTACCAGCAGGCGGCCGCCCACGGTGTTGCGCCGCCGACCGCCGCGGTTCTGGTGCGGCGCAACGCCGATGCCGCACCGGTCGCCGCCGCGCTGCGCGCCCGCGGAATCCCGGTAGAGGTGGTCGGACTGGCCGGGCTGCTCTCGGTGCCCGAGGTCGCCGACATGGTCGCCATGCTGCGGCTGGCCGTCGACCCGACTGCCGGCACGGCCGCCATGCGGGTGCTCACCGGTCCGCGGTGGCGGCTGGGCGCCCGCGACGTCGCGTCGCTGTGGCAGCGCGCGGTGGCCCTGGACGGCGGGCAGGCGGCGCGCACCGGTGACACCGCCGAGCGGATCGCCGAGGCGGCCGGGCCGCAGGCCGATGCCGCAGGCCTGGCTGACGCGCTCGCTGATCCGGGCCCGCCCAGCGGCTATTCGGCGGAAGGGTATCGGCGCATCGCGGCGCTCGCCGAGGAGCTGAGTGTGCTGCGCAGCCACCTCGGCCATCCGCTGCCCGACCTGGTTGCCGAGGTGCGCCGGCTGCTGGGCGTCGACTGTGAGGTCCGGGCGGCCCTGCCCGCCGCCGGCTGGACGGGCACCGAGCAACTCGACGCCTTCGCCGATGTGGTCAGCAGCTACGCCGAGCGGGACGCCGCCGCGACCGGCTCGTTGAACTCCGTAGTTGGTCTGCTGGCCTACCTGGACGTGGCCGCGGTCGTGGAGAACGGCTTGGCGCCGGCTCAGCCCGTCGTCGCGCAGAACCGGGTGCAGGTGTTGACCGTGCACGCCGCCAAGGGTTTGGAATGGCAGGCGGTTGCCGTGCCGCACTTATCAGGCGGATTGTTCCCGTCGACCGCAGCAGCTCGCACCTGGCTCACCGACGCTGCCGACCTTCCGCCGCTGTTGCGTGGCGATCGCTCCACATTGGGTGTGCACGGCGTGCCGGTTCTTGACGCATCGGATGTGACCGATCGAAAGCAGTTGTCGGACAAAATCTCCGCGCACCGTCGCCAGCTGGAGCAACGCCGCGTCGACGAGGAGCGCAGGCTGCTTTATGTGGCCATCACCCGAGCCGAGGACACCTTGCTGTTGTCCGGTCACCATTGGGGAGCCACCGGGATCAAGCCGCGCGGCCCGTCGGATTTCCTCTGCGAACTCAAGGACATCATCGACCAGTCAACCGCTGTCGGCCAGCCCTGCGGTGTGATCGAGCGCTGGGCGCCCGCGCCGGCGGACGGTGACCGAAACCCGTTGCGCGCCAGCGTTCGCGAGGCGAGCTGGCCTATCGACCCGCTGGGTGGTCGCCGCGCCGACGTGCAACGCGGGGCGGCGCTGGTCGTCGCTGCGATGTCAACGGGCGCGCCATTAGCGGCGACCGACGCCGATAGCGAAGGGTGGGTCGCCGATGTCGACGCGCTGCTCAGCGAGCGTGCCCGCGCCGCGCACCCGCCGGCACCAACGCTGCCGAGCGGACTGTCCGTCAGCAGCCTGGTCGACTTGGCCCGTGATCCCGAGCACGCCGCACAGCGGCTGATGCGTCGAATGCCGATGCGGCCGGAACCGCATGCGTTGCTGGGCAACGTATTTCACGACTGGGTCGAGCGCTTTTATGGCGCCGAGCGGCTTTTCGACCTCGCCGACCTGCCTGGCGCCGCGGACACCGACATCGCGCAGCGCGACGCCGAGGAGCTGGCCGCGCTGCAGGAGGCCTTCCTCGCCTCGCAGTGGGCCGCGCGTACACCGTTGGCCGTCGAGGTGCCCTTCGAGATGGCCATCGGCAACACTGTGGTGCGTGGCCGCATCGACGCGGTCTTCGCCGACTCCGACGGTGGGGCGATCGTCGTGGACTGGAAGACCGGCGAGCCGCCGCACGGCACGGAGGCCGCCCGCCAGGCCGCAATCCAGCTCGGGGTCTACCGGCTCGCTTGGGCCGCGCTGAGTGGCTGTCGGGAATCGTTGGTGCGCACCGCTTTTCACTACGTGCGCACCGGAGTCACCGTCGTCCCTGATGTGCTGGCGGGGCCGGAAGAGTTGGCCGCGCTGCTGGCTGACCAGCCGCGCTGGATCTGATTGCGCGGCTTCTCCTCGGCCCGCTGCGCGGGCCGCATCGTCGCCGCGCTAGGCGTTGCGGCTGACCTTGAGCGCCTCGGTGATCATCGGAATCTGCAACGGCAGCCGGGCCAAAGCGACGATGCGCATCGGCCATGGCTTGTCCCACCACAGCCGGACCATGTTGACATTCCCCGGAAAGACCGCGATGAACAGCGCGGCAGCCGCCAACGCGGCCAACCGACGGGTGCGTCGTGGCAACAGCAGAGCACCGATGACGACCTCGGCGACGCCCGACGCATAGGTATAGAACCGCGGACTTCCGGGCAGTTCGACGGGGATGATTCCGTCGAACGGTTTCGGCGCGACAAAGTGGATGGTGCCAACGCCGAGCAGCAGCGCCGCGATTCGATATGCGGCCGCTTGGCTGGCGTCCCGGTCGGGTCTTGATGTGATGGCGGTCATGGTTACATTGTGTCGTGCGCCCGGCCGAGCCGATCAACAGTGGTCAAAATTAGCCGGCGAGGAAGCGATCTCGACGAGCCGCTGACCGCCCAGCCCGGCTATGCACTGGTCGGCGTGCTGCGCGTCCCAGAGGCGCAAGTCAGTCCGTTCCGTGCCATCTGGCGGCGAGTCGCGATCGCGTTGCTTGCGTTGGTGGTCGCGGTGATCATCGTCTACCTTGGCCGCGACGGATACACCGACGTGCGTGGCATGCCACTGTCGTTTCTGGATTGCGTGTACTTCGCGACGGTGTCGCTGACCACCGTCGGCTACGGCGACCTCACCCCGTACACCGAATTCGCGCGTCTGGTCAGCATCGTGGTGATCACGCCGCTGAGAATCCTGTTCCTCGTGGTGTTGGTCGGCACGACCCTTCAGGTGCTCACCGAACGGTCCCGGCAGGCGTGGAAGATTCAGCGTTGGAGGAGCAGAGTGCGCAACCACACCGTCGTCATCGGCTACGGCACCAAAGGCAAAACGGCGGTAGGCGCCATCCTCGAGGACGACGAGGCCACCAAGAACGTCGTCGTCGTCGACACCCAGCAGGCGGCCCTCGACCGTGCTGGGGCTGCCGGCTTGGTCACCGTGCACGGCGACGCCACCAGATCCGACGTGTTGCGGCTGGCCTCTGCCCAGCATGCGTCGGCGATCATCGTCGCCACCGGCCGCGACGACACCGCAACACTGGTCACCCTCACCGCCCGGGAAGTCGCGCCCAACGCCAAGATCGTGGCGTCGATTCGAGAGGCCGAAAACCAGCATCTGCTCAAGCAATCCGGAGCCGATTCGGTGGTCGTCTCCTCCGAAACCGCCGGCCGGCTGCTCGGCGTGGCCACCACAACGCCGAGCGTGGTGGAAATGATCGACGACCTGCTGACACCGGCCCGCGGATTCGCCATCGCCGAGCGCAACGTCGAGCAGACCGAGCTCGGCGGATCTCCGCGGCATCTGCCCGACATCGTGCTCGGTGTGGTTCGCGACGGCCATCTGCTGCGCGTCGACGCACCACAGGTCGACGCCATCGAGGCCGGTGATCGGCTGCTCTATATCCGCAACACGGGGAAGTAAGGCTGAACGTGGATTTCCAATTACGAAGCGTGCCGCTGCTGTCGCGGATCGGCGCCGACCGGGCCGATCAGGTGCGCACCGACGTCGAGGCAGCCACCGCCGGTTGGGCCGATGCGGCACTCCTGCGGCTTGACTTGCGCAATCAGGTCTTGGTCGCCGACGGCCGAGTGCTGCTCGGCAAGGCGAAAACATTTGCCGACAAACCACCGCCGGACGCGGTGTTCCTGGGCCGCATCGAAGACGGTCGACATGTGTGGGCGGTACGTGGTCCGCTGGAAGCGCCCGAGGACCCCGACCTCAAAGCCGAGGTGGCCGATCTGCGCCGGACCGGCCAGCTTTTCGACGACGTCGGCGCGCAGCTGGTGTCGGCGGCCGCGGCGCTGCTGAACTGGCATGCCGGCGCGCGGTTCAGCCCGGTGGACGGCTCGCCGACGAAACCGATCAGGGCCGGCTGGGCCCGGGTCAACCCGGTCACCGGTCACGAGGAATTCCCGCGCATCGATCCCGCGGTGATCTGCCTGGTGCACGACGGCGGCGACCGCGCGGTGCTGGCCCGTCAGACCGTGTGGCCGCAGCGGATGTTCTCGTTGCTGGCCGGTTTCGTCGAAGCCGGGGAATCGTTCGAGACCTGTGTTGTCCGGGAGATCCGCGAGGAAATCGGCCTGACCGTGCGCGACATCCGCTACCTGGGCAGCCAGCCGTGGCCGTTTCCGCGCTCGTTGATGATCGGCTTTCACGCGATCGGCGATCCCGACCAGCCATTCTCCTTCAACGACGGGGAGATCGCCGAGGCCGAATGGTTCACCCGCGAAGAGGTTCGTGCCGCGCTGGCCATCGGTGACTGGAGCAGTGACTCGGAATCCAAACTGCTTCTGCCCGGGTCGGTTTCGATCGCACGCGTGATCATCGAATCGTGGGCAGAAGCGGCCTGACCTCAATCAGTGTTCGCCGGGCCCTCACCCGGTCAGCTGGGCCAGCTTCGCTTCGATCTCGTTGGCGGCGGGGTTGGTCAGCGTTGACCCGTCGGCGAACTTCAGCGTCGGGACCGTGTGGTTGCCGCCATTGACCGAGCCGACGAACTCAGCCGCCGAGGCGTCCTGTTCGATGTCGACCTCGTCATAGCTGATTCCGGCGGACTTCAACACCGTCTTGAGTCGGTGGCAGTAGCCACACCACTGCGTGGTGTACATGGTCACCGAAACACCAGAAGCGTTAGTCATAGTTGTCCAAACATAGACGGCGCCGCTGGTATGCCGCGGCGTGGCGCTGCCCCACGATTGTCGGCGATCACTGCCAAGATGGACGTCATGCCGGTGATCGCGGACTCATTGATTGCCGACCTCGACGACGAGCAGCGCGAGGCCGTGCTGGCTCCCCGCGGGCCGGTCTGCGTGCTGGCCGGGGCGGGCACCGGTAAGACCCGCACGATCACCCACCGCATCGCCCAGCTCGTCGCGACCGGACACGTGGCCGCGGGCCAGGTGTTGGCGGTGACGTTCACTCAGCGTGCGGCCGGTGAGATGCGGGCTCGGTTGCGGGCGTTGGGAGCCGCGGCGCAGACCGGTTCCGGCGTCGGCGCGGTGCAGGCGATGACGTTCCACGCCGCCGCGCACCGGCAGCTGCGGTACTTCTGGCCGCGGGTCGTCGGCGACACCGGCTGGCAGTTGTTGGACACCAAGTTCGCCGTCGTCGCGCGGGGGGCCAGCCGCGCCGGCTTGCAGCTGGGCACCGACGACGTCCGCGACGTGGCCGGTGAGATCGAATGGGCCAAGGCATCGCTGATCTCGCCCGAGCAGTATCCCGACGCGGTGGCTGCCGTTGCCCGTGACGTTCCGCTGGACGCCGCGAAGGTCGCCACCGTGTACGCGGCCTACGAGTCGCTGAAGTCCCGCGAGGACGGCGTCGCCCTGCTCGACTTCGACGACCTGTTGCTGCACACCGCGGCCGCGATCGAGGACGACGCCGCGGTCGCCGAGGAGTTCCGCGACCGCTACCGCTGCTTTGTCGTCGACGAGTACCAGGACGTGACGCCGCTGCAGCAGCGCGTGCTGTCGGCGTGGCTCGGTGACCGCGACGACCTGACTGTCGTCGGCGACGCCAACCAGACCATCTACTCGTTCACCGGGGCCTCGCCGCGCTACCTGCTGGACTTCTCGCGGCGGTTCCCGGACGCCACCGTGGTGCGTCTGGAACGCGACTACCGGTCCACACCGCAGGTGGTATCGCTGGCCAACCGGGTGATCGCCGCCGCCCGCGGACGGGTGGCGGGCAGCAAGCTGCACCTGGTCGGCCAGCGTGATCCTGGACCGGAACCGACGTTTGGTGAACATCCCGACGAGGTTGCCGAAGCCGCCGCGGTGGCGGCGTCGATCTCGCGGCTCGTCGAAGCAGGCACACCGCCGTCGGAGATCGCGGTGCTGTACCGGATCAACGCCCAGTCCGAGGTCTACGAAGAGGCGCTGACTGAGGCGGGCATCGCCTATCAGGTCCGCGGCGGCGAGGGCTTCTTCAGTCGCCAGGAGATCCGGCAAGCCTTGCTGGCGCTGCAGCGGGCGGCCAACCGCGGCACCGACGGCGACGGGGCGCTGCCCGATGGCGGCGACCCGCTGCGCCCGGCTCCGCCGCGCTTGCGATCGCCGCTGCCCGAGATCGTGCGGGGGCTGCTCGAACCGCTGGGTCTGACGGCCCAACCGCCGACGGGAACTCGGGCCCGGGAGCGCTGGGAGGCCTTGGTCGCACTGGCCGAACTGGTCGATGAAGAGGTGGCGCATCGGCCGCAGCTAGAGTTGCCCGATCTGCTGGCCGAGCTGCGGACCCGCGCCGATTCGCGCCACCCGCCGGTGGTGCAGGGCGTCACGCTGGCCTCTCTGCACGCCGCCAAAGGGCTGGAGTGGGATGCGGTATTCCTGGTCGGCCTCACCGACGGCACCCTGCCGATCTCGCATGCCCTGGCTCACGGCGCCGAGAGCGAGGCGGTCGAAGAGGAGCGCCGGCTGCTCTACGTCGGAATCACCAGGGCCCGAATGCATTTGGCGCTCAGCTGGTCGCTGTCGCGAAACCCGGGCGGACGGCAGAGTCGCAAGCCGTCCCGTTTTCTCAACGGCCTGTCCCCGCAGACGCAGCCCGACCCCACCCCCAGCCGGTCACGGCGCAATCGTGGTCCCGCGTCACGCTGCCGGATCTGCAACAACCAGCTGACCACGCCGGCGGCGATCATGCTTCGTCGCTGCGAGACGTGCGCGGCCGATATCGACGACGAGCTGCTGCTCCAGCTCAAAGATTGGCGGCTGCGCACCGCCAAGGAGATGAATGTTCCGGCCTACGTCGTGTTCACCGACAACACGCTGATCGCGATCGCCGAGCTGCTGCCCACCGACGACTCCGCGCTGGTCGCCATCCCCGGCATCGGCGCCCGCAAGCTCGAGCAGTTCGGCCCGGACGTGCTTGACCTGGTCCGCAGCCGAAGCTAAACCCAAGACACTAAACACGCTGGTCAGAAAATCGCTTGCCCAGTCACGCTGCTACGGTTTAACCTCGAATCGCGATTTTCACGCTCGGCGGCAGCTTCTAGACGAAAGGGGGGAGCCTCGATGATCACCACGAACGCATTCGGTGTACGCACGGCTGGCAACGCCGGCTCCCACCATGCTGCCCATGCCGCGGCGGCCGCCTTGGCGGCGTCGCACAAGCACATCGCCGCCGCGACCGACGCGTCCGTGAATCGGGGCTCTACCTAAGGTAATCAGCCCACTATCTCGCCACATGGCCACGGACCCGAAGTCACCAGGATCCGTGGCCACAGTTTTTGGGTCGACAGCCCGCCACTGGTCCGGATCTCCGCAATACCGCCGTCTGACCAGGAAGCAGGTGAACGCCGACATGTCGGAAGCGACAGTCCCCGACGATCAGCAACCGGAGTTGCCTTGTCATGTCAGCGATCCCGACCTGTGGTTCGCTGACAGCCCGTCTGATCTGGAACGCGCCAAGGCGTTGTGCGCTGACTGCCCGATTCGACGCGAATGCCTGGCAGCGGCGCTGGAACGCGCAGAGCCGTGGGGAGTGTGGGGCGGTGAGATCCTCGACCGTGGTTGCGTCGTGAACCGCAAACGGCCACGCGGGCGGCCCCGCAAGGATTCGGTCGCCGCCTAGTCTTACACCTCCACGTCGAGATCGACGTTAGTGCAAGTGTTCTCGAGTTTTTGTGCGCTGGCGTCGATCTCGGCGCCGGGTTGGCGTTGTTTGCCTTTAGATAACGGCCGCATCGGGCTCGGCGAAGCCGGGAATCAGCTCCTCCGACAGCGCCTTGATCGGCACATGCGCGTCCAACTGGCACAGGATCGCGGCTACCGACGCGATCACCCGCATCGGGATCGCCAGCTTGGGCGGCAGATCCATTTGCCGGGCTGTCTTGATCTGCGACACCGACCGATCGATCTGACTCGTCGTCATCCTTTGCAGCCACTTGCGTGTGTAGTGGAACACCTCGACTTCGACGGGTTCGACGTACTGGCGCAGCATCTCGTCGATGTCGCGCACCGACACTTGCCGGCCTTTCTGAATGAAGCCGACTTTTTCCATCGTCGGCAGCAGCAGATCGTAGTTCTTCTCGCGGGCCAGCCGGATCGTCATGCCGAGCTCGATCGGGAAGCCGCCGGGAAGCGGTGCCACAGCACCGAAGTCGATGACGCCCATCCGCCCGTCGGGCAGCAGCATGAAGTTGCCCGGGTGGGCGTCGCCGTGCATCATCTCCAGCCGATGCGGCGCGTCGAAGGTGAGCTCGAGCAGCCGAGCGCCCATCAAGTCGCGCTGTTCGACGGTGCCGTTGCGGATGATCTCTGCCATCGGGGTGCCGTCGATCCACTCTTGAATCACGACTTTGGGGGCGCTCGCCACGATGTGCGGGACCAGGAAGTGCGGGTCGCCCTGGTACGCCTTGGCGAATGCGCGCTGGTTGTTGGCCTCCAGCCGATAGTCGAGCTCCATCTCGGCGCGCTCGATCAACTCGTCGACCACACCCTGCACGTCGGCGCCCGGAGCGAGTTGCTTGACCACTCCGATCATGCGCTGCAGGGTCTTCAGGTCGGCCCGCAGCGCCTCGTCGGCGCCCGGGTACTGAATTTTGACGGCAATCTCACGACCGTCCGACCACACCGCCTTGTGTACCTGCCCGATGCTGGCCGAGGCCACCGGCGTGTCGTTGAAATCGGTGAACCGTTGGCGCCACTTGGTGCCGAGCTGGGCATCGAGCACCCGGTGCACTTTGTCGGCGGGCAGTGGTGGGGCGTCCTTCTGCAACTTGGTCAGCGCTTCCCGGTACGGCTCGCCGAACTCTTCGGGGATCGCGGCCTCCATCACCGACAGCGCTTGGCCGACTTTCATCGCGCCGCCCTTGAGCTCGCCGAGAACCGTGAACAGCTGGTTGGCTGCCTTCTCCATCAGCTCGGCGTTGACCTCGTCTTTCGACCTGCCGGTTAGCCGTTTGCCGAACCCGAGCGCCGCCCGGCCGGCGAAGCCGACCGGGATGCTGGCCAGCTTCGCGTTGCGCGCAGCGCCCCCGCGTTTGATGTCTGCCACATCACCATCATCCATGACGTGCGGCGTTCGGCCAGCATCGATCTGGCAACAGGCACTGTCAGCAAGAGCACAGGGGATGCTTCGGCCATTGCCGCGCCACGATCGAGCCGGCATGGACGTCGAACTCCAGCGTGGCGTTCAACGCCTGCGGCGGTCCGGGATCGGGCCCCGATTCAGAGCCGCGGACCGCCCCGATCACCCGGTTGACCTGGCTGAGCGCCAGCGCTGCCGTAGCCAGCAGGGTCGGGCGATCGGCCACTCCGACGGTGTCGCGCAGCTGTGCGGCGACGGCAGGCCACGCCGCATCGCGGTCCCTGCGGTGCAGATCGGCGCATCCCAGGCAGCTGGTGACGCCGGGAATCACCAGCGGGCCGACCAGGCCGACGCCGTCGCGTACCCGGACCGCGAGGTGCGCGACGCCCTGACCGTGCAGGTCGCGCAGCATGTGCGGGTCGGCGATCAGATTGTCCGACAACACCACCAGGTCGGCTTCGGCAGCGGTCACCGCGGCATGGGGTTGGCTGCTGTGCTTGACCCTGGCGCCCGAGCAGCGCAATCCCTCGATCAGCAGCTCTGACAGCGGGCCGCGTCCGTGGACCCGGATCGACGCCGAGCGGGCGGGCCGCTGGCGTCGACCGCGCGTGGCGACCCCCGCTGTCACCAGTTGGGTGACCAGATCGCCCAGCTCATCAGCGCCCGGCCCGCCCTGACGGTTGGCCTGACGTTGCAGCTCGCTCATCGGTACCGGCGAATGCATGGTCCGCAGTAAGGTGGCCAGCCCGGCGGCGGTCAAGCCGCGCGGCGGCCGGATCAGCACGGCGCGGCGGGGACTCCAGCCCACCTGCACGGCGCCGTCGGGACGCAGCAGCACCGGCAGCGCTGGGTCCAGCGAATACAGCGACGGCGTGGGCTGCGCCATCCTGGCACTGTGCCACGGCAGGCGGGACGCGCGACTCAGCTATCCCCAGCGCCGGAGCCGCCGTCGGAGTCGGCGGAGCCGGAATCGGTATCCCGCTCGAACTCGGCGATCGCCTCGTCGATTCCGCTGGTGTCGCCGCCGATGACCCGGTCGATGAAGCCGGCCGGGTCGTCGAGATCCTCCGAATCGGGCAGCAGATCAGGGTGCTGCCAGATCGCATCCCGGGCGTCGACACCGGCAGCCTGGGTCAGCCGTTCCCAGAGCACCGCGGCCTCCCGCAACTTGCGCGGCCGCAATTCCAGGCCCACCAGCGTGGCGAAGGTCTGCTCAGCCGGTCCACCGGTGGCCCGGCGCCGGCGCAGTGTCTCGCCGAGGGCGGCCGCGCCGGGGAGACGATCGCCCAACGCGGCGTTCACCACGGCCTGCACCCAGCCCTCGATCAGCGCCAGGAGTATCTCGAGCCGTTCCAGCGCCTGGGTCTGCTCCGGCGTGGCCTTGGGCTCGAACACCCCTTGGGTCAACAGCTGCTCGACGGCGGCCGGATCGTTCAGCGACGCCGGGTTGAAGTCGCGCGCCAACTCCTCGATGCCGTGCATGTCGATCTTCATGCCCTTGGCGTAAGCCTCGACGGCGCCGAGGAGCTGACTGGACAGCCACGGCACGTGACTGAACAAGCGGTGATGGGCGGCCTCACGGGCCGCCAGGAAGGTGACGATCTCGCTGCGGGGCTGCTCGAGGCCGTCGGCGAACGACTCGATGGCGTCCGGCAGTAGTGCGGCTATTCCCTTGGGCCCCAACGGCAAACCGATATCCGTCGACGTCAGCACCTCGCGGGCCAATCGGGCCAGCGCCTGGCCGAGCTGCGAGCCGAATGCCATGCCGCCCATCTGCGACATCATCGACAGCAGCGGACCGGCCATGTTCTTGGCCTCGTCGGGCAGCGCCGACGCCCACACCGTCGCGATCTGCTGGGCCATCGGATCGCATAGTCGCTTCCAGGTCTCCAGCGTGTGGTCCACCCAGTCGTTGGGAGTCCAGGCGACAGCCTTGCTGGTGCCCGCGGGCAGTGCGGTCACGCCGTCCAGCCAGGTCTCGGCGAGGTGGACCGCGTCGCTGATCGCGTCGCGGGTGCCGGCCGGGATTGGAGCCACGAACCCGATCGAGCTCGACGCCAGCTGGCGGGCCAGCTCGTAGTTCACCGGCCCGGAGGCGTTGCCGCCGGCCATGGCCGGTCCGGCGCCGCTGAACATCTGCCCGAGCCGGGTGAAGACCTGGCCCAGGTCGGCCATGTTGAAATCGCCGCCGAGGCTGCCCAGACCGAACGGGTCAGCAGATCCCGAGCCGGAATCGGGGTCTTCCCGGCGCTTGTCGCGGTCCGGGTCGTCGCCGGGGGAGAACCCGAAAGGCAGGTCAGCCATGCCTACAACGGTACTCATCAGCAGAGCACTACGCGCGACCCTCCGTCACGCTCTGAGTGAACCCGCCCGGCGACGATGCAGACCGGAACGGTCTGAGGTGGGGGCACCTCCCAGCCGCGGAGCGGCTAGGGGGCGAGCCGGGCCATGAAACCGGGCCGTGTGAGTCCTCCGTCTAGTGTTGGCGACGTGAACAGGCGGATTCTGACGCTGATTGTGGCGCTGGTCCCGATCGTGGTCTTCGGTGTGCTGCTTGCGGTGGTGACGGTGCCCTATGTGTCACTGGGCCCGGGTCCGGCGTTCGACACGCTCGGCGAAGTCGACGGCAAGCAGGTGGTCGACATCAAAGGCACCCAGACCCATCCGACGACAGGTCACCTGGACATGACGACGGTGTCCCAGCGTGACGAACTCAGCTTGGCAGAGGCGCTGACGTTGTGGCTGTCCGGGCAGGAACAGCTGATGCCGCGTGACTTGGTCTACCCGCCGGGCACGTCGCGGCAGGACATCGACAAGGCCAACGACGCCGATTTCAAGCAGTCCGAGCACAACGCCGAGTTCGCGGCGCTGGGATATCTGAAGTACCCGCAGGCGGTCACCGTCGTCACGGTCACCGATCCAGGGCCATCGGTGGGCAAGTTGCAGGCCGGTGACGCCGTACAAGCGGTCAACGGTAAGCCGGTCGCCACCGTGGAGCAGTTCACGTCCCTGCTGAAGGGCACCAAACCCGGGCAGCCGGTCGCGATCGACTTCCGCCGCAAGAATGCACCCCCGGGGGTTGCCCAGATCACGTTGGGCAGCAACCCCGACCGCAAGTACGGCTTTGTGGGTGTCTCGGTGACGGACGCGCCGTGGGCGCCGTTCGCGGTCGATTTCAACCTCGCCAACGTGGGCGGGCCGTCGGCGGGTCTGATGTTCAGCTTGGCCGTCATCGACAAGCTCACCACCGGAAATCTGGCCGGCTCCAAGTTCGTCGCGGGCACCGGCACGATCAAGCCGGACGGCGAGGTGGGCCGGATCGGCGGGATCGTCCACAAGATGTCGGCCGCCCGCGACGCCGGGGCGACGGTGTTTCTGGTGCCGGCCGAAAACTGCTACGAGGCAAACTCCGACAAGGTGCCCGGTCTGCAACTGGTCAAGGTCGCGAACCTCGGTGGGGCGGTGGACGCGCTGCATACCGTGGCTTCCGGCGGGCAGCCGCCGGGCTGCTAGCCCGGCGACAATGCGGCCGTTACACGGCCCGGGGGAGAGCCGGGCAATCAGATCTAGGCGGGGCAGATCTGAGGGAATGCGTACAGTTGGGATACGCCGAGGCCAAGCGCCGAAGGCCACTGTTGAGACCGAGCAGGGAGCGTAGCTAGTGGGGATGCGGCCCGCCGCCAAAATGCCGAAGCTGACTCGACGCAGTCGGACTCTTATCGCGGTCGCCTTGACCGTCATCGGGCTGCTGTTGGTCGGCCCGCGACTGATCGACGCGTATGTCGACTGGCTCTGGTTCGGTGAGTTGGGCTACCGATCGGTGTTCAGCACCGTCCTGGTGACCCGGCTGATCGTGTTCCTGGTGGTCGGGTTGCTGGTCGGCGGCATCGTGTTCGCCGGCTTGGCGTTGGCCTACCGCACCCGGCCGGTGTTCGTCCCGACCAATGGCAATGATCCGGTGGCGCGGTATCGCACCGTGGTGATGTCGAGGCTACGGGCGATCGGGACCGGCGTCCCCGTGGCGATCGGCCTGCTCGCCGGGGTTGTCGCGCAAACCTATTGGGTGCGTATTCAGCTGTTCATGCACGGCGGTGACTTCGGCGTCAACGACCCGCAATTCGGCAAGGATCTCGGCTTTTATGCCTTCGAACTGCCCTTCTACCGACTTGTGCTCAGCTTCTTTTTCGTTGCGCTGTTCCTCGCTTTCGTAGCGAATCTGTTGGCGCACTATATTTTTGGCGGCATCCGGCTGTCCGGGCGCACCGGTGCGGTGAGCCGTTCGGCGCGTATCCAGTTGATCAGTCTGGTCGGAACGCTGGTGCTGCTCAAGGCGGTCGCCTATTGGCTGGACCGCTACGAGCTGCTTTCCCATACCCGTTCAGGGAAGCCGTTCACCGGGGCCGGGTATACCGATATCAACGCCGTGCTGCCGGCCAAGCTGATCCTACTGGCGATCGCGTTGATCTGCGCGGTGGCGGTGTTCTCGGCGGTTGTGTTGCGGGACTTACGGATTCCATCCATCGGTCTGGTGCTGCTGCTGCTGTCCTCGGTGATCGTCGGCGCCGCCTGGCCACTGATCGTCGAGCAGATCAGCGTCAAACCCAATGCGGCGCAGAAGGAACGCGAATACATCAGCCGGAGCATCACCGCGACCCGGCAGGCCTACGGCCTGACCGATGACGCCGTGACCTACCGCGATTACAGCGGCGACGGGCGGGCAACCGCCGAGCAAGTCGCCGCCGACCGCGCCACCACCTCCAACATCCGGCTGCTTGACCCCACGATCATCAGCCCGGCTTTCACACAATTCCAGCAGGGCAAGAACTTTTACTACTTTCCTGACCAGTTGTCCATCGACCGCTACCGCGATCGCGACGGCAACCTGCACGACTATGTCGTCGCCGCCCGCGAACTCAACCCGGACCATTTGATCGACAATCAGCGGGACTGGATCAACCGGCACACCGTCTTCACCCACGGCAACGGCTTTATCGCCTCGCCGGCCAACACGGTGCGCGGTATCGCCAACGACCCCAACCAGAACGGTGGATACCCGGAATTCCTGGCCAGCGTCGTCGGCGCCAACGGCAGTGTGTTGTCCCCCGGTCCGGCCCCGTTGGACCAGCCGCGCGTCTACTACGGACCGGTGATAGCCAGCACGCCCGCCGACTACGCGATCGTCGGGCGCAACGGTGTCGACCGCGAGTACGACTACGAGACCAACACCGAGACGAAGAACTACACCTACACCGGAGGCGGCGGGGTGCCGCTCGGCGGCTGGATGGCGCGCAGTGTCTTCGCTGCAAAGTTCGCCGAGCGAAACTTCTTGTTCTCCAATGTGATCGGGTCCAACAGTAAGATCCTTTTCAACCGCGATCCGGCGCAGCGGGTGGAGGCGGTGGCGCCGTGGTTGACGACCGACAGCGGCGTGTACCCGGCGATCGTCAACAAGCGGCTGGTGTGGATCCTCGACGGTTACACCACGCTGGACAAGTACCCGTACTCAGAGCTCACGTCGCTGTCGTCGGCCACCGCCGACTCCACCGAAGTGGCGTTCAACCGGCTGGCACCCGACAAGCAGGTGTCTTACATCCGCAACTCCGTGAAGGCCACCGTCGATGCCTACGACGGAACGGTGACGTTGTATCAGCAGGACGAGCGCGACCCGGTGCTCAAAGCGTGGATGAAGGTCTTCCCCGGGACGGTCAAACCCAAGAGCGACATCACGCCCGAATTGGCCGCGCATCTGCGCTATCCCGAAGACCTGTTCAAGGTGCAGCGGATGCTGCTGGCCAAATACCACGTCAACGACCCGGTGACGTTCTTCTCCACGTCAGATTTCTGGGACGTTCCGCTTGACCCGAATCCGACGGCGAGCAGCTATCAGCCGCCGTACTACATCGTCGCGAAAGACATTGCCAAAGGTGATAATTCGGCGTCGTTCCAGCTGACCACTGCGATGAACAGGTTCAAGCGGGACTACCTGGCCGCCTACGTCAGTGCCAGTTCCGATCCGGCGAACTACGGCAAGATCACCGTGCTGACCATCCCCGGCCAGGTCAACGGGCCGAAGCTGGCCAACAACGCGATCACCACCGACACTGCGGTGTCGCAGGACCTTGGCGTGATCGGGCGAGACAACCAGAACCGGATCAAGTGGGGCAATCTGCTGACGCTGCCGGTCGCCCAGGGTGGGCTGCTGTACGTCGAGCCGGTGTACGCCTCGCCCGGCGCCAGCGATGCCGCCTCGTCGTATCCCCGATTGATCCGGGTGGCGATGATGTACAACGACAAGATCGGCTACGGCCCCACCGTCGGCGACGCGCTGACCGGGTTGTTCGGGCCCGGCGCCGGTGCGACCGCAGCCGGGATTGCGCCCACCGAATCGGGCGCACCCGCCAGCACGCCAGGTAGCCCGTCCCCGGACCAGTCGCCGGCGGCCGCGCCGCCGGCAGCTGCGGCCGTCCCGCCGTCGCCGAGCGGGGCCGTGACGCTGTCGCCGGCCAAGGCCGCCGCTCTTAAGGACGTCGACTCGGCGATCGGGGCGGCGCGCGATGCGCAGAAGTCCGGCGATTTCGCCGCCTACGGCGCCGCGCTGCAGCGGCTCGACGACGCGATCACCAAGTACAACAACACCAAGTAAGCCGTTCGAGGCTGCTGAGCGCGCGATTTGGACGCCTCGCGCGCGTTCGGTAACCTGGTATTTACCCGTCGCGGGGTGGAGCAGCTCGGTAGCTCGCTGGGCTCATAACCCAGAGGTCGCAGGTTCGAATCCTGTCCCCGCTACTAGTGTGGTGTCGCAAGACATCGGAATAGCCCTGAACCTACGTTAGGTTCGGGGTTTTCCCGTGTGGGGCCTTTGGGGGCTCCGGTGGGTTGGTAGTCCCTGGTGGGGTCGAGGGTGAAGTCGCGGAGTAGTTCTCCGGTGGCGGCGTTGATGATTCTGATGTTGAGGTCTTGGGCGAGGATCAGGACGCGGGTTCGGTGGTGGATGCGGCCGACGCCGATGTGGTGCAGGCGTCCGTTGTGGCGCAGGGTGATGGATCCGGCTTGGTCGACGCGGTCGGTGCGGACCCGGTTGTGGGTGTCGATGCGGGTGGTGGGGTTTGCTTTGGGCCGTGCGGTGTAGACGGTTGCGGGGGTGGCGCGGTGTGGCAGGGAGCGGTGTGGGCGGCGGTAGTTGTATTCGTCGACGAAGGCGTTGAGCTGGGCTTGTAGTTCGGCCAGGGTGCCGGCGCGGGGTTGGTTGGTGAGTGATTTTTTCAGTGTTTGGTGGAAGCACACTTTTCCGCAGGTGGTGGGGTGGTTGGGGGTGGAGTTGATTTGAGTGACGTGCAGGCGGCGCAATTCTGCTTCGAGTTGGTTGCGTCCACCTTTTCCGCCGGCGAATCGGGTGGTGAAGACCATGCCGTTATCCGTGGGGGTAGATGCCGGAATCCCATGTGTGCCTTGTGCGTTGCGGAATTCAGCTAAGACGATGGGGCCGGTGACGCGGTGATGGGCGGTGACTGAGAGTGCGCAGCGGGAGTGGTCGTCGAGCCAGCAGAGGATCTCGACGTGGCTGCCTTGGGCTAGGCGCCAGTAGGTGAAGTCGGCTTGCCAGCGTTCGTTGGGTTGTTCGGCGGCAAAACGGATGTAGGAGGATTTGGGTCGTTTGGCTGGGGTGGGGATGATCAGGCCGGCGGCGTGCAGGTGTCGGCTGATGGAGGCCACCGACACCGCGAGCTGGTGGTGATGTTCAAGGTGCCAGGCGATGGTGTGCGGGCCGTTGTCGAGACCTTTGCTGGCCAATGTGTGGCGTAGTCCGATGATCAAGTCGATGGTGGTTTGCGGCAGCCGGGTGGGGCTGGTGTGCGGGCGGCGTGAGCGGGGTTGGAACGCCGCGTCCCCTTCGGCGCGGTAGCGGGTGAGCAGCCGCGAGATCCAGCTCTGGGAGACACCGTATTCGCGGGCTACCTCCGATTGGCTGCGACCTTCGACGATGACGGCGGTGATGACCAGGCGAGCCTTCGACACCTGCCGACGGTGAACGAGTCACCTATTCTGATGTCTTGCGACACCCCATTCCGATGTCCTGAAACACCACACTGTCCCCGCTACCACGTGAAACGGCCCTCGGAGATGCCTCCGGGGGCCGTTTTCATCGCATTTGAGAACACTTTTGGGAACATTAGGGTCGCTAACTGATCCGCGAGCACAAGTATTCGGACCGGTTGTCGCGAGCCTGATACAGGCATTTACCGGAACGGTCGGGGACACCTAAAAGTAGGGTTACGCGCCGGGGCTGAAACCGACGCTCAGCACTGTAGACGTGGTTCCTGAGGATTCCGTCCACGTACGACATCCTGGTGAATACTCCATAGAAGTCGATCAGTTTCCTCCTCGATCGTGCCGAGGCAGCAGTCAGGACTGCGACGGGATGTGGAAGTCGCGGTGGTTGACGAGGGGTCTCTGGTAGGACGGGTCGGCCCGGTTGCGGGCGGACACGCCGTTGGCTCCGATATCGGGTACGTCGGCGAACGGTATCGGCATGGTCGGCAGCATTCCGGACCATTCGATCACGTTGGTGCGCAACGTTATCCGCCATTGGCCGTGGCGACGCTCGAGGCGGTCGAAGTAGCGGCCACCGGCGATCCAGTTGGATTCGTCGAGGTTGCGGGCAGCGAATACGTAGTAAGTTTCGGAATGCGCGATTTCGCCGTCGACGTCGCAGGTGTTGTTGAGCAAGTTGTGTTGCGTAGCGATCTGCGCCTGCGCGTGCATGTTGTGTGCCCACTCGTACAGGTCGGCTGGCGCGCCAACGAAGTCGCCGGCGGCGACCTCGGCGTCGGGGTGGAATGCCGAGAGGAAGAGGTCACGGTCGAAGCGGTCCATGCCGCGGCAGAACCGGGTCAGACAGTCGGTGATGTCCTGACGAGTTAGCAGGCGTTCGAACCGGGCAAGTTGGTCAGCATCCATGGCCTGCTCCCGTGATTGGTTGCCAGATAGGGGATCCCCGTTCGGCGCGCAGCGACGGGATGGTTTTGCCGTCGATGTCGGTGATTCCGTAGCGTTGTGCGAGTTCGGCGGTGATGAAGGTGCCCCCGGAGAGGTTCATCAGATCGGGGTCGGTGGCCAGTGCCGCGATGACCCGGCCGGGGAACTCCGGAGAGCAGCCCACAGCGGGACGGGTGACGATCGATTTCGTCATCTCGGGGCGGGTGCTCAGATTGCGTTGTGCCCGTTCGGTCATCGTTAGTCCTTGCCACAGTGATACCGACGCGACGTTGTGGGGTTGTAGCTCAATGGCCATGTCGCGGGCCATCCGGTCGACGGCGGTCTTGCACAGTCCGAAGACGACTCCGTAGGTGTAGGTGACACCGACGTAGCCCGACGTGGCGACGATCAGCCCGGACCCTTGGGGCACCATGATCTGCGCGGCGAGGCGGGCGGCGGCGAAGTTGGAACGCACGCCGACGTCGACCATCTCCCAGTTGGACAGTGGCTTCTCCCAGAACGGTTTCGGGTCAGTGAGGTCATCGGGCAGCGTGAAAGCGTTGTTGACCAAGATATTGAGCCGGCCCTGCTCGACTCGGATCCGGTCGAACAGGGCGGTCACTTGACCGTCATCGGCGTGATCCATCTGCACGGCGATCCCGGTACCCCCCCGTCGGGTGACCTCTGCGGCTGTCTCGCCGATCGTGCCTGGCAGTTCGTGCTCACCGACTGCCGCGGTGCGACCGGTGACGTATACCGTGGCACCGCAGCCACCGAGGGCCGCCGCGATGCCCTTGCCGATACCGCGGCTGGCTCCGGTGACGACGGCGACTTTGCCTGTCAGCGAGATCATTCGGTGGTGTCCTGCGTCGCAGTCTTCGAGCGGTCGCCGAAGAATTCCTCGCTGTAATCGCCTGCTGCGCGTCCCGCATAGCGGTTGGCGTCGAAAGGCATACCCATGAGTCCGGTTGTCCAGTCGACGGATACGCCGAGATTCTGCATCCAGTCGTAGACCATGGTGCGTTGCGAAATCCGCCACTCATTGCAGACGTTATCCATCCGGTCCAGATAGCGGCCGCCGATGACGGTGTCGCGATGCCCGCTTTCGGCGGAAACCCGGTGGTATGCCAGCACGTGGGTTTCCACCAGCGCGGTGTCGGGGCAGAGGTCGATGAAGCTCTGCCCCAGCACATGCTGTGTGACCGGAATATCGGGCGACCCGGGGACGACCCAGGCCAGGTATTCATCGAATGTTCCGGTGAAGATGCCGTGGTCGATGATCGCTTGCGGCCAGTACGACCCCGCGATGAGTTGCGCGTTGCGGCGGTCCTCGCCGCGGGCCAACCGTGCTAGGCAGCCCCGGATCTTCTCGCGGTCCAGCAGTTCTGCGAGTTCCCGACTCGGAGTGCTCATGGTCAGGCGAACGGCTCTTCGCCCTCGAGCTTCGTCCGGGTCAGCAGCCGGCCGGAGTCGGGGTTGTAGGGCATGGCGCGGTGCATGGTCCCGGTGTTATCCCAGATCACCAGATCGCCTACCGACCACTGGTGGCGATAGACGAACTCGGGTTGGGTGGCCCTATCCCGAAGTCCCACCAGCAGTTCGGCGCTTCTGCGATAGTCCATATCGACGATGTGACGCGCGGTGCAGCCGAGTACCAAAGATTTGCGGCCGGACCGGTGTGCCCACACCAACGGCAGTTCCTTGTCGCCGATGCGCATCATGCGCCGTAGGTGATCGACACTGGGTTCAGGTTCGAAATAGAACAGCGTATTCCACGCCGAGTGCATCACGCGAAGACCTGTTAGTTCGGCCTTCTCCTGCTCAGATAGGTCGTCGTAGGCGGCGTAGGTATTGCAGAACTCGGTGTCGCCGCCGCCGTCGGCGGGCAGAACCCTGCTGCATAGCAAGGAGGCCCGGATGGGCACATCGTTCATGGTGCCGTCGATGTGCCAATACAGCGACCCCTTGAGATAGTCGGCCGAACCGTTGACTGTCGAATCCAGTGTGACGCTGTAGACCTTCTCCCCGCTGCGTTCGGGGGCAAATACTCCCAGGGTCTCGGTGAATGCGACCTGCTCGTCGTCGGTGAAGCCAACCTTCGGAAACACAAGCACGCCGCGCTCCTCGAGCAGGTCTCGCAGCGTTTGGGCATGTTCTCCACTGAGCAGAATCTCTTTGCCCGTGAGGATTTCGGTGCCGATGCGCGGCTTGAGCTCCCGCGTGTCCAGTGTGGTGGTGCTGGCCGTCATGATCTGAGCTCCATTCCTTCCATGTTCCCGGTGGCACGCCACTGGGCCAGTAGTTCACCGAAGGCATAGAAACCCGGTCCGTAGGGCTCGCCGAGATGCGAGCGGATGCCCTCGCCACCTCCGCCGCCTTCGTTGTTGTAATAGCCTGGCGTGCAGGATCTTTCGAACTCCGCGTTCGGCACCGCCGTCTCTTTGATGAGCCGGCACCAATCGTCTTGCGCATACTGACTCGGCTCGACGGTAGTGACACCGCGCGCGAGTGCTTCGGAGATGATGTAGGCGATGTGCTCTCCCTGCTGCTCATACATCGCGGTGTTGCTGGCAGCGACCCCTCCCTGGGAGAACCCGGTGAAGAGAAGGTTCGGGAACCCGTGGCTCGACATGCCGTGCAAGGTCTTGTAGCCGTCGCGCCAGTGGTCGAACAACGACACGCCTGCGCGGCCCTCGATGGCGTCGATCGCATAGCGACGACTGATCTCCGTGGTGATCTCAAAGCCACTCGCGAAGATGATGCAATCGACGTCGTACTCGACGCCGCCGGACACAATGCCGGTCGCCGTGACCCGTTCCACGCCCTGGGTTTGCGACACGTCGACGAGGGTGACGTTGGATCGGTTGAAGGTCGGTAGGTAGTCGTCGTTGGAACACGGCCGCTTGCATAGGAACCGGTAATACGGCTTGAGCGTCTCGGCGGTCGCCGGGTCGTCGACGATGTCGTCGACACGCCGCCGGAGCCGTTCCATCACCCGGTAGTCGACCTGTTCGCGCAGATCGGTGAGGTCTTCGAGCGTCACCGATTCCGGGTAGTCGTGGTGCGCCAGTTCTGCGGCCATGTTGCGGCCGACCTCGGTCCAGAAGTCACACACGTAGTCAGGGCGGCCCGGCACGGGGAGCTCGAACGCCCACGCGTGGAAGTTGCGTTGGCGCTCGGCCTGCCAGCCGGGAGCGAGCGTTTTCACCCACTCGGGGTCGGTGGGCGTGTTGTGTCGCGCGTCGACCGACGACGGGGTGCGTTGAAAGACGTAGAGGTGCTTGGCGTCCCGCGCGAGATGGGGCACGATCTGGACGGCGGTGGCACCGGTCCCGATGACGGCGACCTTCTTATCGTTCAGTTTCTCCAAGCAGCCGGTTGCATCGCCTCCGGTGTAGTCGTAGTCCCAGCGTGATGAGTGGAACATGTGACCGGTGAAGTCCGTCAGGCCGGGGATGCCGGGGAGTTTGGGACGGTTGAACGACCCGGCCGCCATCACCACGAAGCGTGCTCGGATGTCGTCAGCGCGGTTGGTGGCGACGCGCCACCGCGCGATCTCGTCGTCCCAATTCAAGTCGCGGACCTGGGTGGAGAAGATGGCGCCGTCATAGAGGCCGAAGTGTTTGCCGATGCGTTGGCAGTACGCGAAGATGTCGGAGCCGTCGGCGAACTTCTTCGTCGGCATGTAGTTGAGTTCTTCAAGAAGCGGGATGTAGCAGTAGGAGTCGTTGTCGCACTGAACCCCAGGGAACCGGTTCCAGTACCAGACACCGCCGAAGTCGCCGCCCATCTCGATGATCCGGATGTCCTCGACGCCGGCTCTCTTCAAGGCGACCGCGGTGAGAAGCCCGGCGAATCCTCCGCCGAGGATCAGCACGTCAGCCTCGACCGACAGCGGCTCACGCTCCACGAACGGGGTGTGCGGATCGACTTCGGAGAACGCGGCGAAATCCGCGGTGAGCTCCAGGTATTGCGTGGACCCGTCAGCCCGAAGCCGTTTGTCGCGCTCGGCGCGATATTTCTCCCGCAGTGCAGGGATGTCGACGTCGTCCGGGGTGTCGGTGGGAAAGCAACCCGGAGTGGGGGATTCGCTCGCTGGCAGGGTCATCGGGCGACCATCGCCGAACCCCGCGTTCCGGACTGGTAGGCGGTCACCTGCTCCCCGACGGCGTGGTGGAGGTGACGAATCATGATCTCCTGGTCGCCGAGCGGGAAGCGAGACACTCGCCGCGATTCCAGCATGGCTCTGGGTGGCTTCCAGGGTGTTGCAGTCCTGCAGCGCGAATTCCTTGAACGTCACTGTGGTCAGTTCTTGGCGCATCCGGTCGCGCACCGTCTTGGCGGGGGCGAAGTACAGTGAGCTTTCGAAGATGTGCTGGTTATAGGCCGTCGGCCAGTAGTTGTAGGTCAGATACCAGCCTGGCTCCCACACGACGATCATGAAGTTCGGGAAGAAGAGGAACGAGTCCAGGCCCCACTGCTTGTGGCCGCCGGGGTTGAGGCCGGGGGGCAGATTCTTCAGGGCGGGGATGTCGGGCTTGTCCCATGCCCCGAAGTTGCCGCTGCGCAGAACGCGTTCGATGGGCTTGACCATCATCGGGTCTTTCGGTGGTGCCATGCCGCCCCACGACGACTGCATGGCATGTAAACCCTCGATCGCATAGTGCAGTCCTTCGTAGCCGTAGCCGGCCAGTTTGCGTGACTCCTCGGCCGTGTACTGCTTAGCGTGTAGGACGGGGGCGTGGTAGAACTCGGTGAAGGCGTCGATGTACAGCTTCCAGTTGGCGTTGACCTCCGCGCGATACGAATAGGTGCCGGTCATCTCCCCGAACGGATAGCCGACGAGGCCCTTGCCGAGCGGACCGAGGAAGTCCATCAGTGAGGTCGTGTTGTGGGGGTTGAGGTTGACGAAGATAAATCCCTCCCACGTCTCAACCTGGACGGTAACCAATCCAAATTTTGCTTTGTCGAGGTCGAAGAACTCCGACTCCTGCTGCACGAAGCTCAGATCGCCTTCCAACGAGTAACGCCATGCGTGGTACTTGCAGACGAACTGCCGGCAGGTGCCCTTCGTTTCTTGCTCAGGATGTTCATCCCATACCAGCTTGTTGCCGCGATGCCGGCAGATGTTGTGGAAAGCGCGGACCTGCCCGTCGGAGCCGCGCACGAGGATCACCGAAGTCCGCGCGGCCGCGATCTCCTTGGTGAAGTAACTACCCTTCCTCGGCAGCTGCTCAACCCGTCCGACATTGAGCCAGCTCCGTTCGAAGATCGCCTTGCGCTCGAGCTCGTAGGACTCCGGCGTGATCGAGTCGTCGAACGAGATCGGGCCGGTGCCCAGGTGGGGGTAGTGCTGGGTCCACGACCCCTCGGCGGGCTTGGGAAAGTGCGGCATAGCGATCTCCAAAGGTTCTGGCGAGCCGGCGTCGGGGCGCCGGCGAGCAGTCCTAGCTATCCGTAAAGTAATACCTTGTCGATCGTAAAGTAAAGCCTTCTTGATCAGATACATGATTATCTTTACGATCAGAAAGTAGTATGTGCTGACGTTGACCGGATCGGCTGAGGAGGCGCGATGAGCTTTGCCGCCGTTGATGGCACGGGCTGGCCGGTAGCGACGCGAAGCCGGATGTTGGCTGCCGCGATGAAACTATTCAGCCAGTACAGTTTCGCTGGCACCTCGCTGCAGATGATCGCCGACGAACTTGACCTCACCAAAGCCGCGATCTACTACCACTTCCAAACCCGCGAGAAGCTCCTGATCGCTTTGATGCAGCCGATCCTCAGCGAGATCGGAAAGGTGGTGGAAACCGCAGACCGCCAGCGCGGCCCACGCGCACGTGCGGAGGCAATGCTCAGCGGTTACGCCGATATCGTCGCCAGGAATCGGTTACTGGCCGCGGTCACCGTCTTCGACCCCAGTGTGCGTGGTGTGCTCAGAAGCCAACCCGAATGGGCTGCCGTGATCGACCGCCAACTGGCGCTGCTGGCCGGCGTGGGTTCGGGGGTCTCGGGCGGGATCAACGCCGCGGTTGTCATGACCGGTCTTGCAGGTGCAGCCTCGGCCGCGGATCCCCACCTCGCAGACGATGCGCTGCGAACAGAACTCGTCGACACCGGCCGGCGGGTGCTGGGTGTGCCCGCCCCAAAGCACTGACAACGCAACACATTCATTTGGAGTCATCACATGTGGAGTCATCGCATGCCACCCACGAGTAACCCGCGGACCGCCATCGTCACAGGCGGAGCCTCTGGCATCGGTGCCGCGATCGCACATCGACTCACCTCTGATGGCCACCGCGTCGCCACCCTAGACATCACACCGGCCGAGGGCGGCGTGATCTACGAGGTCGATGTGACCGATCGCGCGCAGATCGACACCGCGCTCGCCGACATCCACTCGAGATTCGGGCCGGTCACGATCCTGGTCAACGCCGCAGGCGCCGAAGGGTTCGCCCGGTTCCTCGACATCTCCTTCGCCGAATGGCAGCGCGTCATCGATGTCTCCCTCAACGGCGTCTTCCACACCATTCAGGCAGTTCTGCCCGACATGCTCGGGGCAGGTTGGGGGCGCATCGTCAACATCTCGTCGTCCAGCACTCACTCTGGCACACCCATGAAATCGCACTACGTTGCCGCCAAGTCCGCAGTCAACGGTCTGACAAAATCCCTCGCACTCGAATACGGCCCCAAGGGCGTCACCGTCAACGCCGTATCCCCCGGCTTCGTCGACACCCCCATGTTGCGCAATGCCCAGCACCGCGGCGACTTCGGCGGCCACACGCTCGAGGACATCGTCGCCGCAACCCCCGTGCGCCGCATCGGTCGTCCCGAGGACATCGCGGCCACCTGTGCATTCCTCGTCTCCGATGATGCCAGCTACATCACTGGACAGATCATCGGCGTCAACGGCGGACGCAATACATGAAGTGTTCCAACGGGCCGAGCCGAAGACACGGCGTGCGACCCTCGAAACGACGTATCCAAACCGAATCCGCTGAGATCACTCTGGGATGTCTACGCCGAAAGCTCGGCGGACATCGCGGGATCGTCCCACGAATGGATCGATTCATCCATGGCACTCGACACATCGTCGTTGGGATACACGGAGAGCGCTGAACATGAGTGACTTAGACTCTCAATCGCAAAAAAGCTACTGCCGCTGCCCGCCAATCAGTCGGGCGAAGCTGAATATTCAGCTTTCGGTAAGCTGCTCGGTATTCCGGGTGGCGAGGTTCCTCGTGCTGGCTCCGGTCATCCCCACGAACCGCTGAAATTCGAGGTGATCGGACTGCTCGTGCGGCGCCCCGACCTAGCCCGGGTGTTCCTCAACTACAACAACTTCCTTCAGCAACGTGGCGAATTGCCCACGCGCTTACGTGAATTGGCGATCCTGCGGGTCGCCCACCGGCATCGATCGGCCTATGAGTGGGGACAACACGTCCGGTTGGCGGCGGAAACCGGCATATCCGAAATGACATCACCGAACCCGCGCATGGCAACACGGGCTTGGAGGATGCCGACCTTCTGATCCTCGATACCACGGACGAACTACTGGCTAATGGCCACGCAGAATGGGCGACCTGGCAGCGACTGGTCGACGGCGTCGGTGTCCGAGCCTGGCGCTTGCCCGCCGCGCCAGGAACGGCGCCACTCCTCTAGCCTCTTCGATCGGAGGTCGGACTGATCTTGGCGCACACGCAGCCGCCGCGTGAACTCCGAGTTGCGCCGAGAACCGTACGAGGCGCACCGCCTGATCGACGGCCGACTCCCTGAGACCCCCTCGTCGAGCCCCCCGAGCGCCAGCTCATTGGGTTCCTGGGCGTCCGGTGCCTGGTCGTCTCACGGGACTGTGCTTTGGCGGCGTCGGTGAACGTGTGCGTAAGCTCGGCTGGGGGTCTGGCGCGAAAGGGCATGGATGACCACCGTTGATGGTCAGGGTCTGTTCTTTGCCGGGGTGGCACGGCAGGCGCAGTTGGTACGCGATCGTCAGGTTTCGCCGCGAGAGCTGGTGGCGCAACACCTGGAGCGGATCGCCCGACTGGACCCGGTGTTGAACGCATTTCGCGTCGTGCTGGCCGAGCAGGCGGTGGCAGAAGCCGCGCAGGTCGAACGGCGGCTCGCCGCCGGGGAGGTGCTGCCGCTGGCGGGCGTGCCGATTGCGGTCAAAGACGACACCGATGTGGCGGGTGTTTCGTCGATGTGCGGCACCGGGATCGATATGGGCCCGGTGAGCAGCGACAGCGCCGCGGTGCGGCGCCATCGCGCGGCCGGGGCGGTGATCATCGGCAAGACGCATCTGCCCGAGTTCGGTGCCTACCCGGTGTGCGAGTCGCCGACCTGGGGTGTGACACGCAATCCGTGGAATCTATACCGGACAACCGGAGGTTCCAGCGGTGGTTCGGCGGCTGCGGTGGCAGCCGGGATGGTGCCCGGGGCGCTGGGCACCGATGGCGGCGGGTCGGTTCGCATCCCGGCCGCATGCTGCGGACTGGTGGGCCTTAAGGGTCAACGCGGATCCATCAGCACCAGGCAATCACCCGAGCGGGCCTACCGGTTCCACGGGCTGCATCACATCGGAACGCTGGCCCGCAGCGTGGTCGACGCGGCGCTGCTGCACGACGCGATGACCGGCGCCGAGCCCAACGACGAGATCCCCTCACCGCCGCCGGCGCCGCCGTTGACCGATGCGGTGTCGCGCACGCCGCGTCGTCTGCGGATCGCGATGTCGTTCAAGCCAGCGGTTCCCGTGCCGGTCAGCGAGGAGGTGCGCCGCCCGGTGTTGGAGACCGCCGAGTTGCTGCGCTCGCTCGGCCACGAGGTCGTTGAGCGTGATCCGCTCTATCCGCCGGCTGCGATCCTCTCAGTGCTCGCGCTGATGATGAATGGTCTCGCCCATGAAATCGAGCGGCTGCCCACACCTGAGTTGCTGGAGCGGCGGATTCAGGCCGAGGGGCGTACCGCCCGGCTGGTCCCCGACTGGCTGGCTCACCGCGCGCTGGCCGCCCGCGACCGGCTGAGTGAGCGCGGGTTACGGCCCATAGCCGATTGCGACGTGCTGATGACGCCGGTGCTGGCTAAGCCGCCGATCCGTGTCGGACACCTCGAGGGGCTGGGACCAACCCGCGCGATGGCGCGGATATTGGCGTTTATGCCGTTCACCCCGCCGCAGAACTTCACTGGGCAACCGGCCATGTCGGTTCCGGCCGGAGTCTCGGCCGACGGCCTGCCCGAAGCGGTCCATCTGGTCGGGCGACCCCACGATGCGTCCACACTCGTTTCGCTTGCGGCGCAACTGGAATCAGCGCGCCCGTGGGCCCACCACCGGCCACCGGCCGCGCCGTATCGCACACCAGCTTCGGGTTGACCCGTAATTGGTCATGCGACGGCTGCGATGCGCCGGGCATCATTCTCGTGAACGGAAAACCCGATGGCACACGCCGTGGTAACCGGAGCAAGCGGGCTGCTGGGGGCCAACCTGGCCGCCGAACTGATCGCGCAGGGGCACACCGTGACCGCGACGCGACGCCCGAGCACCGATACGAGTTCGCTGGCCGACCTCCCGGTCAAATGGGTATGCGCTGACCTCGGTTCGGTAGCAGAACTCTGCAATGTGTTCGCCGGCGCCGACGTTGTCTTCCATTGCGCTGCATGCGTTTCGACCAAGCGAACGATCACACCGGCGATCTCGGCCGTCAATGTTGACGCGACGCGAGCTGTCGTCGAAGCCGCGATTGCCGTCAGTACGCCGCGGGTCGTCCATACCTCGACCGCGAACACGATCGGACCCACACCCGACGGCACACCCGCCGACGAGCAGACTCCATGGGCGTGGGACAGAGCCGGGCTGGCGTCGGCCTACCCAGTCACCAAACGGCGTGGCGAAATCCTCGTGCAGCGGGCCTGCGACAAGTTGGATGCAGTCATCGTCAACCCCACCTATCTGGTAGGCCCGCGCGATGCCAGACCCAGTTCCGGCCGTCTCATCGTCGAGGTCGCCAACCGCAGAATTCCTTATTGGACACCGGGTTACAACAACTTCGCGGATGTCTGCGAGGTGGCGCGTGGGATGATCGCCGCCTGGTTGCACGGGAAACGTGGCGAACGCTACATCCTGGGCGGCCAGGAGCTGACGTATCGCGATTACCTGGAGCTAGTGGCACGGGTGGTCGGGGTCGACCCGCCGCGTAGACAGCTGCCCTATCCAGTCGCATGGATCGCGGGTAAGGCCGGCGACCTGTTCGAGGTCGTCACCGGTCGGGAAACCACAGTGAACTCGATGTCTGTTGGATACGCGTTCACCGACCGCTACCGGTACCGGTGCGATAAGGCGGTGCGAGAACTGGGCTATGTAGTGGGACCCATCGAGCCTGCAATCCGCAACGCGGTCATATGGTTTCGCACTCGAGGCATGATCCCATCTGGGGCGATTGCCATGATGCCACAGCAGAGCACGAGGTACTGGCCATCGGTGCCGGCATCGGCGACGCGGTTGTCCGGTGACGAACGCCAGCATCAGAGTCAGAAGCGGTAGGTGGTGCAGCCGACCTGGACACCTGAGCCGACCGCCACGATCAGCGCGATGTCGCCCGGCCGTGCCAGTCTGTGCCGCCGGGCGTTCTCCAGCCCGTACGGCACGGACGAGGTGAATGGGTCGGTGTTGACGGCGGGGTCGACGAATCGTGATCTCGGGATGCCGATCTGGGCGGCCAGTTCGTCAAGCGCCGCTGGAGACAGATGCGGCGGCAACACGATGGCGATGTCGGAGGGGTCGAGTCCCTCCAGCGTGAAGAGTTCCTTGGCGGCGGAGGGGATACAGCTCAGGTAAAGGTCGGCGAGGTCGGGGTCGCGGTCGATCTGCAGCCGGCATCGCCCGGCCAGTTGCTGGGTGTATGTGGCGAGCGCTCCGCTGTACTCCGGGTGGTGCTGGAAGATGAATCGGCCGAAGCCTTCCGTACCGTCGCTTCGGCTGACCAGTATGGCCGAGCCGGTCTGGCTGATGCCGTTCAACGGATGGCCGCTTTCCGGGGTGTTGTTTTCTATCTCCGAGGCCACGACCATCGCATGTTCGGTCTTCCCCGCCCCGATCATTGCGGCGGCGACGTGGCAGGCGTTGAGGAAGCCGACCGCGCCGTTGAGGACGTCGAAGGCGAGGGTCTTGGGACCGTCCGCGGACTGCACGTCGTCGTTGATCCCGAGTTCGCCGGCGATGAGCGCGGCAACTGCGGGCTCACTGAGAAAGTCATCGCGGTAGACGCCAGCGTGGATGATCAGACCGAGTGCCGCCCGATCAAGGCTACTGCGATCAAGGCACGCCGTTGCGGCTTGAACCGCGAGCTGTATCGAGCTCGGATGCGCCGATTGCCCAGCGGGAGCGATGCCTACGCTGTCGATGCGCACCCGGGGCGTCGCCGGTGCCTCTTTGCGGTAGCTGTCGGTCCGAATGCTGCGGCTGTGCTGGCCGCTGGTGCCGCGGCGCATCCGGTCGGGTAGGTCGTCGAAGGTATACAGCGCGGCGCCGACGGTCTGTCCCGAGCCGGTGATGCAGAAGACCACGTTGTCTCCAGAATTGATCCGGTTGCTGCAGATGTAGTCGCTCAGTGCGACGAAGTGTGTCGTGGTGGCGGTATTCCCACGCTCTTCCAGGTTGTAGATGGTGTTGCCCCGGTGGGCTGCGCCTGGTCCGAACATCCGGTTGATGGCGACGACAGCGTCGTTGAGCGACGTCTCCGATGTCTGGTGCATCAGCAGGTGGTCACAGGTCTCCGGCCGCCACCCGTGCCGCTGCATCACCGCAGCGACGTAGGGCACCGCATGCTTGACCGCGATTGCGGTCTGCGTGACGGAGTCGGTGAGCATGATGGCGCCGCCGTGCGGGCCCTCGGTCGCCTTGGCGATGCACAGTTTGCTGTATCGGCTGAGGGTGGTCATGTCGATGTCGTGGAAGCCGACCCGGTTGTTGGGCCCGCGCTCCAAGATCACCGCCGCGCCGGCGTCACCGAGGGTCAGGCAGGCAAGCCGCGGGTCCATCGGCCCCTCGATTTCCCTTTGCGCGGTCTCGGTGAGGTGGCTGATGTATTCGCCGCTGACCACCAGGGCGCTCCGAACCAGTCCGGTCTGCAGGAAAGCGTCCGCCACGGTGATGCCGGTGAACATCCCGGCGCAGGCGTTGCTGATGTCGAAGGCCAGCGCGTTGACAAGGCCGCATTGATCGCGCAGCCGCGAGGCGGTGCTGGGCTCGAAGGTGAACCTGTGCTCGGGTCCGTCGCAGCGGGAGATGTTGCAGGCGATGACCAGGTCGATCTCCTCGCGCCGATAGCTCGACCGGGCTAGGCAGTCGTCCGCCGCCTTCCGGGCAAGGTCGATCGAGAACTCGCCGTCGCCGGCCACCCGTCGGTTCTTGATGCCGGTCAGGCGTTCCAGCGGTATGCGGATCTCGTTGGCGCACTCGGCCATGACCGTCTCGGTCGACACCGTCCGCGTCGGCAAGTACACGCCGATGCTTTCGATCACCGTGTTTCGCTTCTCGTCGGGTCTGGCTTGCACCGGTTTCTCAGGGGCTGGTGCGGTGAGTGACCGCCTCGGCGGGGCTTTCGCGGTGATCCGGGCCATCCTCGGCGACCGGCCCGTATTCGGCGGCGAGCTCGGCGATCGTGCCGTACACGAACATCGACTCCGGTCGCAGTGGCAGGCCGGCCGCGTTCGCCCGCACCGCGACCTCCAGGCTCTGGGTCGAGGCGCCACCGAGAGCGAAGAAGTCGTCGTTGACGCCGACCCGTTCCAGACCCAGTACCGCACACCAGATCTCGGCCAGGACCTGCTCGGTGCGCGTGCGCGGAGCGACGAATGCCGGCTCCTGCGGCCCCGGCGCGCTGCCGACTGCCATCAATGCCTTGCGGTCCACCTTTCCGCTCGACGTGAGCGGCAGCGTGTCCGTCACCTCGAAGACGGCCGGCACCATGGCGGCGGGAAGCAGCTCCAGCAGGAAGCGGCGCAACTCGGCTGTCGACGGCGCTGCGCCGTCGGCCGGCACGACATGGGCGACAAGGATGTGTTACGGGTCTTTCCGTGGCCGTCGGTTCTGGTCACCACCGCGGCCTCGGCCACCGCGGGGTGTTTCGCCACCGCGGCCTCCACCTCGCCCGGCTCGATCCGGAAGCCGCGGATCTTCACCTGGAAGTCGAGGCGTCCCAGGTAGTCGATGTTGCCGTCGGGCAGATATCTGGTCAGGTCGCCGGTGCGGTAGAGCCGCTGGCCGGGGTCCGCGGGATCACCGCCGAACGGATCGGCGACAAAGATGGCGGCCGTCAGATCCGGCCGGTTGAGGTAGCCGCGCCCGAGCCCCGACACCGCCGATGAACAGCTCGCCGGGCACACCCACCGGCACCGGTTGCAGATGGGCGTCCAGAATGTGCGCGCGGATGTTGGCGATCGGTCGCCCGATCGGGACCAGCGTGCCGGATTCGCCGCGTTGGCAATGGAATGCGGTGACGTCGATCGCGGCCTCGGTGGGCCCGTAGAGGTTGTAGAGCTCGGCGTCCAGCGTGGCCAGGAAGTGGTCCCGCAGGTCATACGGCAGCGCCTCGCCGCTGCAGAACACCTGGCGCAGCCCGGTGCACGCGGCCACGCCGGGCTCGGCGAGGAAGCGGCGCAACATTGACGGCACGAAATGCATTGTCGTGACGCCCTTTTCGACGATGGTCCGGACCAGGTATGCGGCGTCCTTGTGGCCCTCGGGTTTTGCGATGACCACCCGGGCGCCGATGATCAGCGGCCAGAAGACCTCCCAGACCGAACGGGTCGAAGCTCACCGGGGTCTTGTGCAGCACCCGGTCGTCGGCGGTCAGCCGGTAGGCGTCTTGCATCCACAGCAACCGGTTACGGATCCCGGCGTGGGTGTTGAGCGTTCCCTTCGGCTTGCCGGTGGAACCGGACGTGTGGATGACGTAGGCGAGGTTCGCCGACGTCGTCGCAGCGACGGGAGCGGCGGTGGCGTCCTGGCCCGATGGCGCCGACGGCGGCGTCCAGGCAGAGCCGGTGACCGGTGAAGCCCGGCGGCACGTGCGCCAGATGGCGCTGGTGGGTGACGCAGACCGGCGCGTCCGGTACGTCGGCCAGTATCGCGGCCATGCGCTGCGCGGGCTGGGCCGAGTCCAGCGGCAGGAAGGCGCCGCCTGCCTTGAGGACGCCCAGCAGTGCCACCACCAGATCCTCCGAGCGGTCCAGCAGGACGGGCACGACGATCTCGGGACCCACACCGAGCTGCCGCAGCCGGTGCGCCAGGCCGTTGGCCCGGCGGTCGAGTTCCGCATAGGTCAATTCGCGGTCATCACACGTCACCGCGACGGCGTCCGGGACGCGTGCGACTGTGGCCGCGACCATCTCGTGCAAACAGGCCGGGGCGTCGGATAGGGGTAAACGACCTCGGTTTGGTTCCAGGCGGCCTGCTGACGGCGCTCCTCCTCGGTGAGCAGCGGCAGCTGCGAGACTCGCCGGCCGGGATCGGCGGCGATACCGCCGAGGAGTGTGGCGAAGTGCCCGGCCATCCGCTCGATCGTGGTGGCGTCGAAGAGGTCGGTGTTGTACTGCAGCACGCCGGACAGCTTCCCGCCGTGTTCGGCCATCTCCATCATGAGATCGAACGGTGCGCCGCCCTGCCCGACGTGGAGGGTTTCCAGCTGCAGCCCCCCGCGTTTCCGGGCCGGGCCCGTCGGCGAAGCGGCGCGTTTGTTCCCAGGCGAACGAGACCTGGAACAGTGGCGTGCGGCCCGGGTCGCGCACCGGCCGAAGCCGCTCAACGAGCAGCGGGAAGGGATAGTCCTGGTGTTCGAGGGCGCCCTGCACGGTGTCTTTGACGCGGCCGAGCAGGGCCGTGAACGTCGGATCGTCGTGCAGGTCGGCGCGCAGGGCCACCGGATTGGTGAGGTAGCCGACCAGCCCCTCCAGCGCGACCCGGTCACGGCACGCGAAAGGTGAGCCGATGACCAGGTCGCCCTGGCCGCTGTAGCGGTGCAGCAAGGTGGCGTAGGCCGCCAGCAGTGTCATGTAGGGCGTCGTACCCATGCTCCGGCCTAGCTGCGTGAGCCCGGCCGTCACCGTGTCGTCGACGGTGAAGCGGTGCACGGTGCCCGGGTAGGTCTGGACAGCCGGTCGCGGCCGGTCGGTGGGCAATTGGAGGACCGGCAGGTCGCCGGCCAACTGCTCACGCCAGTACGCCCAGAGGTCCTCGCCTTCGGCACCTGCGAGCATCCGGGTCTGCTGGTCGGCGTAGTCGACGAAGCTTTCCGCGGGTGGCGGAGGCGGGGCCGCACCGTGTTCGGCGGCGTACAGCATGCGCAGCTCGTCGAGAATGACGTCGATGGACCAGAAGTCGACGGCGATGTGATGCAGAACCAAGAGGAGTACATGTTCCTCGGGTGTGCGCTCCAGCAGCGTCAGCCGCAACACCGGGCCGGTGTACAGGTCGAAAGGACGATCGGTCTCCCGGCGGATCCACTCGTCGAGCTCGGGCTCACTGGGGCTGATTGCCCGGCTCCTCTTCGGGCCGTTCCGGCCCGCATCGTCGACCGGGCCGGGGCTGATTGCCCGGCTCCTCTTCGGGCCGTTCCGGCCCGCATCGTCGACCGGGCCGGGGCCGAGGTGATGCCGGGCGATCCGCACCGGCCATTGCGGATGAACGAGTTGGACCGGTTGCCCGTCGCGCTCGGCGTAGGTGGTCCGTAGCATCGGATGCCGGTCGACGAGTGCCTGGGCCGCGCGTTCCAGCGCCGGCACGTTGAGCTCGCCGCTGATCCGCGCGGCATACGTGACGGTGTAGGCGGCGCTGGCCGGTGCAAGTTTATGGATGAACCACATGGATCGCTGTCCGTATGACATCGGATACACCGAGGCCGACTCCTCTGCTTCCTCCATCAGCAGCTGGGACAGCAGCGCGCGTTTTTTCTCGGGAGACAGACCGGAGATGTCGATGGACTTATCCATCTTCGCGACCCTCTTGCGCGACAAGCTCTCGCTCGGCCCCTCGTTCGGCAAGGACCTTCTGGAGCAGTTCTTCCACCGCATCGTCGGAAAGCTCAGGAACCCGGGTGAGCAGATCGATCCCCCGTGACGGCGCGCCGTCCGTTTGCTGCGGGGCCGTTTTCCCCGGGGCGGTCTGCGGCGACGCCCCGTCGGGCTGCGTCGCGGATGTGCCGGCCGCCGCTACCGCGGGCAGGTGGTCGCGAAGCCAGCCGGCGAGACTGGCCACGCTCGGCCCCTCCAGCAGCCGGGTGACCGGCACGACGACGCCCAGGTCGCGTTCAACCTGCATACGCAGCTCCACTGTGATGAGCGAGTCGACGCCGAGGCTGTTGAGGGGCGCCCGGATGTCCAGGGTCGATGGGGTCAGACCGAGTTTGCCGGCGGCGAGCTCGCACAGGTACGACTCGAGCAGCCGTTGGCGCTCTTCCGGTGTTGCGCCCTGCAGCGCGTCGTAGAGACCGCTTCCCGGCCCGCTCGCAGTCCCGCCTTGCGGCTTGTCGCCCGAGGGCACAACGCCAAGCTCCGCGAGCAGCGGCGGCTGCACGTCGGGCTGCCATCGCGCCCAGTCGATGTCGAGGACCACCGCCTGCGTAGCCGACCTCGCCAGCAAAGACGATAGTGCCCGCAGGCTGTCGGCCGCAGGCATCGCCTCGACGCCGTACTGGGCGAAGTAGCTCTGCAGTTCAGACCGGGTGAAGAAGCCGAGCTCAGCCCATGGCCCCCAGTTGACGCTCAACGCCGGCCGGCCTTCGGCACGTCGATGCCACGCCAACGCGTCCAGGAAAGCGTTCGCTGCCGCGTAGTTCGCCGCCCCGGGTGGGCCCAGCAGGGACGCGGCCGACGAAAAGAGCACGAAGAAGTCCAGTTCCGCGTCTCTGGTCAGCGCGTGCAGGTTCCAGGCGCCCTGAACCTTGGGCGCCATGACCTTCCGGAGTTTCCGCTCGTCGAGGCGTTGCAGGATGGCGTCGTCGGCGATCCCGGCCGCATGCACCACCCCACGCAGCGGTGGCATCGAGCTCGCCGATCGACTCGAGGACGGCCGCAACCTGGTCGGCTTTGGCGACGTCGCCATGCGCGACCGTCACCTCGGTGCCGGCCGCTCGCAGCGCGTCCAGTGTCTCCTGCGCCGATGCCGAGGCAGCGCCACGCCCCATCACGACCAGATGCCGGGCGCCGTGCTCAGCCATCCACGTGGCCACCACGAGTCCGAGCGCGCCGAGCCCGCCGGTGATGAGATAGGTGGCGTCTGCCTTGAAGGCGAAGGTCTCCGCGGGTTCGGTCCCGTCGTAGCGGGTCAGCCGCTCGACGTAGCGGCGGCTGCCCCGGAGTGCCACGTCACCGTCGCCCGGTCATCCGCCCACACCTCCCGGAACAGGGCCCCTCGGACCTCTTCCGGGCCGCCACCGGCGGACAGATCGACACAGGTGCAGCGCAGTTCCGGGTGCTCGTGGTCGATGGTGCGGGCCATCCCCCACACCGGAGCCTGGGCGATCGACACGGGTTCGGCTTCGGTTTCTGAGGTCTCTGTCACCTGCGCCCCGCGGGTCACCAGCCACAGCCGCGGCGAGGCCGGCCAATCGGCCCGCGCCAGCGCTTGCACGAGATGCAGCACGCTCACCGGGCCCAGGGTGGTGGCCGACTCCAGCGACTCAGGCGACGTGTCGGCCGGCGGTGCGGCCAGCAGGTCCCACAGATGCACCACGCCGCGGCACGGTGGCCGCTCGTCCCCGAACGCGTCTTCGAGCAGCCGCCGAAAGTGTTCAGGCTGCGCCGGGTCAAGACGATAACTGTCCGGTGTGAGGCGCTCGAAGTCTTGATGGTCGAGGCCCGGCTCGACCAGCACACATGTCTGAGAATGCGATTCGAGGTGGTCCCGGAGGGCGTCCGTGGTGACCCCGCCGTCACTCAAGACGAGCCAGCTTCCGGCTTCGACCGGCCGGCTCGACCCGTCCCGCTCCGGCGGGATGGATGCGGGCTGCCACCGCGGTTGGTACATCCGGTCGCGCAAACCCGCGGCCTCCGTCGTGCCGCCAGGGATCTGCTGTAGCAGCTCGGCGGCGCCGTGCGGCGGCGCGGTGATCGTCCCGACGTCCAACCAGGAATGGACACGCTGCCACGGGTAGGTCGGTGCGGCTACGCAGTGGCTGCCCGAGGGGTACAGCTGCTCCCAGGCGACTGGCTGACCAAGGGTGTAGAGGGTGCCGAGCGACGCCAGCGCGGTCGCCCGTCCCCCGTCGTCACGCCGCATGGATGGCAGCGAGGTGCAGCTCCGCCCCATGTCCTGGGCGTCCTCGCGGACAGAGGTCAGCAGGACTGGGTGCGGGCTGATCTCGACAACCGAGTCGTGACCACCGTCCAGCAGCCTCCGCAGTGCGGACGAGAAGTGCACCGGCGAGCGCAGGTTCTCCGCCCAATAGTCGGCGTCGGGCAAGCGGTCGGTCAGCAGGTCGCCGGTCACCGTGGAGTAGATGGGTATCGCCGGTGCGGTCGGCCGCAGTCCGGCGAGGCCAGCGCGCAGAGCGGGAACCAACGCGTCCATCTGCGGGCTGTGGGCGGCCACATCGACGTCGACCCACCGGCAGAACCGGTCGCGCTGCTGCAGCACCGCCATCAGCTCCGCCAAAACCGCTTGATCCCCGGACAACACCGTCGATCGGTGGCTGTTGCTGGTGGCGATCGCGACCTGGCGCTCCCGGCCGGCGATGAGCTCCTGTGCTTCGGCGAGGCTGAGCTCCGCGGCCATCATCGTTCCGCGGCCACGCACCTTCCGAAGCATCCGGGCTCGAGTGCAGATCACCCGTGCGGCGTCTTTAAGGCTCAGCGCACCGGCGACGTGCGCCGCCGCGACTTCACCCATGCTGTGCCCCACCACTGCGGTGGGCTCGACCCCCCATGAGCGCCATAGTGCGGCCAGCGCCACCTGGATAGCGAAGATCGCGGGTTGGATCAGGCCGATGTCGGTGAGTTCCTCGTCCTTAGCCAGCGCCTCGAGCACTGAGCTTCCCAGATAGGGCTTTAGCGCGCGGTCGCACGCTGCCAAGGCGTCGCGGAACACCGGCTCCTCGTCCTGCAGTCGCCGGCCCATGCCGTGCCACTGCGAGCCCTGGCCGGGGAAGACGAAGACCACGTCGGGTCGCTGGCCGGGACGGCACTGTCCGACGGAGATCCCGGGCCGCGACTGCCCGTGCCGGTAGGCGGCCAGGGACTCGGACATCGTGGCCGGGGAGTCTGCGACCACGGACAACCGATGCTCGAGGTGGCCGCGACGGGCACCGGCCGTGTAGCACAGGTCGGCGAGCCCCACCCCGGATGCCAGCGCCGACTGGTACCGGTCGGCCAGTGCGGCCAGGGCCTCGGGGGACCGCGCGGAAAGCGGCAGCAACTCGGCTCGATCTGGTGCCGTGCCGTGCGTCGGCCGCGGTGACCCGAACCTGCGGGGCTTCGGTAAGCACGGCGTGCGCGTTGGTGCCGCCGAAGCCGAACGAGCTGACTCCTGCGACCGCTCGCCCACCGTTTTCCGGCCATGGGGTGAGGGTCCGCGCCACCCGCACCGGCAGGTTGTCGAAGGGGATCTCGGGGTTGGGCTCGGTGAAGTTCAGACTTGGCGGGATCACCCTGTGCCGCAACGCCAACGCCACCTTGATGAGCCCGGCCACTCCGGCCGCCGCCTCCAGGTGGCCGATGTTGGTCTTGACCGAGCCGATCAGGCACGGGCTGCCTGGCGGACGGCCGTCCGCCAGGACGGTGCCCAGCGCGTTCGCCTCGATCGCGTCGCCGAGGAATGTTCCGGTGCCGTGCGCTTCGACGTATTGGGCGGTGCCGGGCGAAAGACCGGCACGGCGGTAGGCCGCGGCCAGCACGGCTTCCTGCGATTGCCGGCTGGGTGCGATCAGCCCGTTCGTCCGGCCATCCTGGTTGATGGCGGTGGCGCGGATCACCGCATAGATCGGGTCCTTGTCGGCTAGTGCCCGACTGAGTGGTTTGAGGACGACGATCCCGGCGCCTTCACCCCGTACGTAGCCGTCCGCGCCGGCGTCGAAAGTCTTGCAGTGGCCGTCGGGAGCCATCACCCTGGCCTTGGTGAAGTTGATCATCAGCGCCGGCGACAGGATGACGTTCACGCCGCCGGCCACGGCCAGTGCGCACTCGCCGTCGCGCAGGCTGCGGCAAGCCAGGTGGACGGCGACCAACGACGACGAGCAGGCGGTGTCGATTGCCATGCTCGGTCCGTGGAAGTCGTAGAAGTAAGAGAGCCGGTTGGCGGCGATGCTCAACGCGTTTCCGGTGCCCGTGTAGGCGTCGACAAGCTGTAGCTGGCCGGCATGGAGATTTGCGTAGTCGCTGGTGGAGATGCCGACGAATACGCCGGTATCACTACCGGCAAGCCGCTCCGGCACCTGCCCGGCGTCTTCCAATGCCTCCCACGCCACCTCGAGGATCAGACGCTGCTGGGGGTCCATTTGCGCCGATTCCCTCGGCGAGATGCCGAAGAACTGGAAGTCGAACTGGTCGACTCCGGGTACGAAACCGGCCCGTCGGGTGACCGCGGTGCCCGGCACGGACGGATCCGGGTCGTAGAAGGCATCGGCGTCCCAACGGTCCGGCGGTATCTCGCTGATCGCATCCACGCCGTCCGATAGCAGCCGCCAGAAGGCCGCCGGCCCGTCGGCGCCCGGAAACCGGCAGCCGATGCCGATGATGGCGATCGGCTCGTCCGCGGCGGCTGCCCGCGCGCCGCCGCTGTCCCCGGCGGGTGCGGCGGTGCGGCCGGCGGGGGCCTCCTCGGCCAGATGACGGGAAAGGAGGTCGATCGTGGGGTATTCGTACGGGAGAGTGGGCGAAAGTTCGCGTCCGAGCCAGGATTCCAATGCGGCGGTCAGCCGGATGGCATGGACGGAATCGAGGCCGTAGTAGGCGAACGGACGGGATGGGTCGATATCCGTTGCCGGGACGCCGAGTTCACCAGAGAGCTGGGAGACGAACCAGTCCGCGATCTCCGCGGCACTGCGCCCGCGGTGTTCCGACGACGCGGCCGCAGGATGGATGTCGGGCAGCGGTGTGTGCCATTCAACGACCGCCTCAAGCTGGCCGTCGAGGAACTGCTGCCGGCAGGCAGACCGCTGGATCTTGCCGCTGGACGTGGTGGGAATCCGCAACGGCTCCAGCAGAACAACGGCGTCTGCCTGAATCTCATGGTGCTCGGTGATCGCGGTCCGGATTGCGTCCACGATTTCGTGAGTTCCGCCTCACCGATCTGATGGTGGTTCACCTCCTGCACGACAACGAGCTGTTCGGCGATATCCGGTTCGGGAGCGACCGAGAAGACCGCACCCCGGCCGCGCAGGAGTGCCGGATGGCAGGCCTGCACGGTGAGCTCAATGTCCTCGGGGTAGTGATTGCTGCCGCGGATGATGATGAGGTCCTTGCGGCGTCCCGTGACGAACAACTCGCCGGAGCGAAAGAACCCCAGGTCCCCGGTGCGGAAAAACGGGCCGCGCCCGGTCTCCGCAAGATACGCCGAGAATGCCTCTTCGGTCTGTTCGGGCCTTCCCCAGTAACCCTGCGCAACGCTCGGTCCGGCGACCCAGATCTCGCCGACCTCGTCAGCCCCGGATGGCCGCCGGGTCTCCGGATCGACAATGATGACCTGCTGGCCACCTCGCGGCTTACCGCAACCGACCAACGTTGCGGCGCTTGGATTTTCCGGCGCGACCTCGACGATCCGGCGTTCGCCGAGTGCGACGCGATCTATGTGTCGAAGCACCGGTACCGGGGAGTCCGATCCGCCGGAGACCAGCAGTGTCGCCTCCGCCAGCCCATACACCGGATAAAACGCCTCCGGCCGAAAACCCGCCGGGGCGAAGGCCTCGGCGAAACCCTGCAGGGTCGCGCTACGCACCGGCTCCGCACCGCACATGGCCGTCGACCAGTGGGACAGATCGAGCGCCGCACGCTCTTCAGGGGTACTGAGTTCGACGCACATGTCGTAAGCGAAGTTGGGTGCGGCAGTGATCAGGGCGTGATGCCGCGACATCGCTTCCAGCCACCGCATTGGGCGCTTGATGAACGCGCTCGGCGGCATGAGGGCGCTAGTACCCCCGACATAAATCGTCTCGAGGATACCGCCGATGAGACCCATGTCGTGGTAGGGCGGCAGCCAGAACACTCCTTTTGCGTGTCTGTCGAATCCCGACTTCCACGCCTGGCGGATGGCCTCCAGGTTGTGGACTAGGTTGCCGTGTGTCAGCACAACGCCTTTCGGTGAGGCGGTGGAGCCCGAGGTGTACTGCACCATGGCGACTGCGCCGGCGTCGATGTCTGGTGGAACCCACTGCGCGTCGTCGCCCGCCGCGTCGGTGACAGCACCACCGCAACGGACGCCCTTTGACCAGACCGTCCACCGTGGCCATGATTCTCGCCTGCATCTCGGCGTTGGACAGAGCGAAGCTGGGTTGCACATCGGCGACGATCGCCTCGACGCGCGGGACCAGGTGATCGCGTACCGGCGGATGCATCGGTACGGCGACGGCTCCCGCGTAAAGACACCCGAACAAGCCGGCGATAAAGTCCAGGCCCGGCGGGCATAAGACCAGGACACGCTCGCCCGCGGCGCCCTGTTGCTGCAAGCTGGACGCGATCCGCCGCGCGTGGGCTCCAGCTCCTGATAGGTCAGCCGGCTGACTTGGTTTTCCTCGCCATCGCGGGAGAAGCTGAACGCAACCTTGTCCCGATAGCGTGCGGCTTGCTGCTGCAATTGCCCAAGCAGCGTCGGCGCAGTAAGTGGCGCGTAATCTGCCATTTCCCAACCTGATTCGACGTGATCTTCTGCGCGCTCGGCATGGTGACTGTCGGCAGTGCTCATCTCGCTGCCTCTATCGGCCCTGGCGTGGCCACTTTTTCACGGACATGTGACATCAGCGTTGCTCCGTCAGGTGGGTGGTTATGCTCGGTGTTCCTGCTCTAGGCGCTTTTGTGGTCTTCGATGACGACACCTCGGTTGTCTCGAGCAGTCCGCGGAATGCCTCCACGGTGTAGCAGGTAACGATCGCGTCGGTGCGTGCGCGCACCGTCGCCGAGCGGGCCATGCGGAACAACGGCTCGAGCTCGCCGACATACTCGCCGGGTATGGCGACCTTGAGCAGCTCCTCGGCCCCGTCCGCCGATTCGCGCACGACTTCCAGTTCGCCGTCGGCGACGACGTAGATCAAGTCCCCCACGCTGCCCTGCGCGAACAACACCGAACCGCTTGCCAGACGCACGGTTTCGGGCTCGGAGTCGGTCGCGGTGACATCCGGCAGTAGCCTGACCACGCGGTCGGCGAACGGCAGGATCCGCGTGTCGTGGGTGGCGACCACGACGATGCGCTCACCGCTGGCCAACTCCCGGAGCAGCCGCAGCACCCCTTGCACCTGGACTTGGTCCAGGTGGGCCGTGGGTTCGTCGGCCAAGATCAGCGGTGGGTCCAGCGCGATCGCGCGGGCCACCGCAACCCGTTCCCGCTCACCGCCGCTGAGGTCACCGGGCCGGTGTGTCATGCGGTCGTGCAGCCCGACGCGGGTCAGCAATTCGTCGGCGCGTTCGCGCGCCGCCCGCCGCGACCACCCGGCCGCCCACAGCGGCACCATCACGTTCTCCAGTGCGGTGAGGCTTGCCACCAGGTTGAATGATTGAAAGATGATGCCCACGGTGCTGCGCCGGTAAGTGGTCAGCCTGCGACGGTCCAGCGCCGTGACGTCGATGTCACCGACCTGGATGCGCCCGCCGGTCGGGCTGAGGATGCCGCCGATACACGACAGCAACGAACTCTTCCCGCACCCACTGGGGCCCAACACGATCACCAGCGATCCGGCCGTGACCTCCAGATCCAGACCGTCGATGACGCGGAGCGCCTGCCCACCGTTGGAGTACTCGACGACGAGATCTTTGATGCGCAGATCACCCATGACTATGAACCCCCAAACGCCAGCGCCGGGTCGACCGCTACCGCGCGCCGCACGCCCGCCAAGCTCGCCAACAGACCGATCACCACCGCGGTCGCCACCAACGACAGGAAGGTCGAGGTGGTCACCACCACGAGCATCGGAAACAGCGGGCCGAGCACCACCGCCAGCAGCCCGCCGAGCACCGCGGCGACCAACGCGACGAGCACTGCCTGTAGCGCGAGCCCGGTGAGCACCGAGTGAGTGGGCGACACCGAGGGCTTTCAACACCGCGAAGTCGCGGGTGCGCTCCAGCGCAGAGAGATAGATCAGCGATCCCACGATCATTGCCGCCACTCCCCACAGCAGAATCGCCATGTACGACATCGCCAGGCGAGCCCCGTGCAGCGGGCGGACCATGTCATCGACCGCAGCGCGGCGATCCACGACGCGATAGCCGGCGGGTATTTGCGTGGGTGTGCCGCGCAAACCGATGGCGGAAACCACCGGCTGCCCGGAAAACATCAACTGCTGCGCCCCCGCAACGGTCAGAAACGCATTGGGTTGGCCTGCGAGCGTGGTCGAATTGTCGACCAGCCCTACGATCCGCAGCATCTCCGCACCCAGCTCGACGTCGCCACCAATGGATCGCCCCAGCGTGTTCGACATGGCAACCTCACCGGGATTCGACGGTGCCCGCCCCGCCGCGATCGGCGGCATCCCCAACCCGTGCTCGGGCACACCGTAGACGTTCACGTTTTGCGGCGAGCGCCGATCTTGCAGGATCGTGTTGCCGTAGACCACCGGGATCGCCGATTCGACACCCGGGAGCCGGGCGATCGCCTGCGTTTCTGCCTCCGGGAACCTCGATGAACCCATGAACGGACCTACTGCGCCCGACTGGATGAGGTAGGTGTCAATGCCCAGCGAGTCGACCACACGCTGCGCCTCGACACGAAAACCGTGCGTCAGCCCGGTGATGATGAGGGTCAGCGCGAATACCATTCCGGTGCCGATGGCCGCGATGATGAAGCGTCGCAGACGCCACTGCATGTCCCGCAACGCGGTGATCAGCATTGGCATGCACATCTCCTCTTCGCAGTGCAACGTTATACCCCACGCCTGACCTCCGATCTGACTTCGTAGTAAACAATCTCCCGCTCCACGGTGGGCCGCGTAGAGCCGAAGGGCCTTTATTTGGACGTTACCTACGCCCCGCTTTCGCAGGCCAGGCCGGGGCTCGACGTGGTTGAGCGGTTCGTGGTCTCCTCGGGACGCCCGTCCACATGTTTAGCGGTGTGCGCGATCAGGTCAGGGAATGCGTCGAACACCTCTGGCCGAGAACATCACTCGGCTGCGGTGGTGCGGTGCGCCTGTTCGGCATCAACAGCAGCGCCATGTCCGACTGGCAATTAGCCACGCGCCAAGCAACATTGCCGGGTGGTCGGGCACAGGGCGTGGACGAGGGTCAGCCGAATTCCAGCAATGTGTAGGCGCCGCGGAACTGCTTCATCAGCGGCAGCTGCCAGAACGCGGGAAAGAGCGTGTGGAAGAACAGACCCCGCCCTTTCGGCATCGGCAGGTCGTGCACCGCGCGGATACCAGGCACGGTGTTGACTAGGTCCGCCAGCTGAGACACCGTCAGGCTGAATGGCATTGGCGGAACACGGTACCGACGGGTTGCTCGCATGCCTTTCGGCGCGAGCTTCTTGACCAGGACCGGCGGCAGGTCGAAGATCATCTGTCCACCCGGAAACCGCTTAGCGCACTTGGTGATCAGTCCCATCGCGTCTTCGGGCTGCAGGTACATCAGTAGGCCCTCGGCGGTGATGAACACACCGTTGCTGGCGTCCACGTCGTCCATCCAGCTGTAGTCCAGCGCGGACTGCGCGAGGTTGGTGATCCGCGGGGATGACGGCAGCAGTCGCTCGCGCATTTCGATGATGGGCGGAAAATCGACAGTTATCCAACGGAATTGAGCATCCAGCAGGCCGCTGCTCAGCCGCCAGAAGCTGGTCTGCAGGCCTTCGGCCAGGGCGACCACGGTGGCTTCCGAATGCCTGGTCAGGTACTGGATGGCGCAGCGGTCGAAGGCCAGTGAGCGCAATGCCATCTCCTGACCCTTGCGACCGAACTTGTCGAAGTCGTAGTCGATGGCGTCGGCGAGCTGGATCGCCATCGGATCATCGATGATCGCGTCCGGTCGGCGTGCCTGATGTGCCCTGCCATTGAGCGTCATCAGTGCCGTTTCGGAGACGCCGGTGAGGATGCTGGCATCGTTTTTGTCGTTGGCTGCGTGGTTCATCGAAGCAAACGGTACCCACGCGCCAAGCCTGCGGTGCCGCCTGGAGCTGTCTCGGGTTCAACATCCACGTCAAACGGCCCTCGGAGATGCCTCCGCGGCCGTTTTATGCCCGCAACGTGCTGGGCTGGGCGGCGGCCTACGCCACAGGTGCGGTGCCGGTGGATCTGCCGCCGCTGACCGGACCCGCACCGCCGCTGGGCGACGCGCATCTGGAGCATCCCGAGGGCATCGGTCCAGGACTCCCGCTCAATGTCCATGGCCTGCCACCCACCGACCCGCTGGCCCAGATGCCACTCATCGACTTCGGACCAGCCGGTGTGTCCCCTCAGCAACCGATCCTGACATCCCAATCGCCGGCCCCGGGGGTCCCCAATTGCACAGTGATCTGCATTGGCCAGCAGGACCCGCTACTTCCCGCGCAGTCCTAGATCGTCACAGCTGATGTAAAAGCAGGACTCGCGCGACCCACTCGACTCGGGCCAGGGATTCCTCCAGCGTCATCATGCCGGTGAGCACACCGGTGAGCGAGCTGCTCAGCGCGGCGTTCAGGCCAAAGGTGATGTTCGGAATATCCTCCGGTGCAACGCCTTCCAGCAGGCTGTTGAACATCTCGGTGTTCGTGCGATTCATCTGGTCGATCGTCGCCCTGGCCTGAGGATCGGTAGACGTCGTCGTTTGAAACATCAGCGCGGTCATGTGCGGGTTGCGGTGAAAGGCGCGCTGGGCGCGCCGCAGGTAGTCCAGGATGCCCGGCAACGGGTCCTGATCGCGCCGGCCGCCGCGCGACACGAGGATGCGCCGGGTGAGTCGCTTCTGCCAGTCCTCGAGTGCGGCCGCAAGCAGGTAGTCCTTCGAATTGAAGTAGCGATAGACGGTCGCCAGCGCCACTCCTGAGCGCTTGGCCACGTCACGCATCTGCACCGCATCGGCGCCCACGTCGGCCATCAGATCGATGACGGCTTCGATGATCGTGGCTCGCCGTATCAGCTGGCGACTGGTCATCTCCGTGAGCGGAACGACGGCTGATTCGGGCCGCTCGACTGGAACGTTGACGGTACGACCTCCGGCTCGGGGCCCGACGGCATAATAGAACGTGCTTCTCACCAACTGCCCCGATAGCGGAGCACGCGGCGATGATATCCCAGCTAGAGCCGTCGTAACAACCTTGACAGAAGTAGAACCGTGTTTCATTATGAACCGGCGGCAACGCAGCGCAGCCAGTGCGATCGGAGGACTTCATGGCCGGACCGGTGGGCCTGCCGGTGATCGACACGATGATCGGATTTCCCCACGACGGTTCCGCCCAGTACGACTTCATCCGAAAGCAGACGAAGGACCGAGAATCCAAAGAGGATTTCGAGTTTCCCGTCGAGTACATGTTCAAGGATGTGCCGCAGGGGTTGTCGACCGACGACCCGGTGTCGCTGGTGCTCCAGCAGATGGACCGGTTCGGTATAGAGAAGGCGATGATCGGGGTCGGTGAGGACTCCGCGCAGCTGGCGCTCAAGATGTTTCCGGACCGCTTCGTGCCCTCTGGGGCACTCGTCGACCCCAACGACGTGATGGGTTCGGTGAACGCGATCCGCCGCGACTACGAGCAGTTCGGCATCCGCGCCACCTCAGTGTTCCCGGCGGGAACCTTCCCGCAGGTCCCCATTGACGATCCGAAGATGTACCCGATCTACGGCACCTGCGTCGAGCTCGGCATCCCGATCTTCGTCTGCGCCGGTATCCCGGGTCCGCGGGTTCCCTTTGCGCCGCAGGAAGTCTCGCGAATCGACATCGTGATGTTCGACTTTCCCGACCTGGTGTTCGTCACCCGCCATGGCTGCGAACCGTGGGAGGATCTCGCCGTCAAGCTCATGCTGAAATGGCCCAACCTGTACTACTCGACGTCGGCGTTCGCGCCCAAGTACTACCCGAAGGCCATCATCGACTACGCGAATTCCCGCGGCGCCGATAAAGTCCTCTACGCCGGATACTTCCCGATGGGCCTGTCCCTGGAGCGGATCTTCAGCGAGTTGCCCAACGTTGCGCTGAAGGACGAGGTGTGGCCGAAGTTTTTGTACGGTAACGCCGCCCGTATTCTCGGGCTGGAGGACTGACGGTCTTATGACGCTGGCGATCACCGTCGAGCAGGAGCAGCTCGTCGACGCGGTCAGCCGCTTCGCTACCCGGCACGCGCCCGTCGACAAGACCCGCGCCGCTTTCGGTTCGATCGCGGCTGGCGAATTACCGTCCTGGTGGCCGGAATTCGTCGGAAACGGCTTTCATGCGGTGCACCTTCCAGGCCATGTCGGTGGCCAGGACGGCACTTTGGCCGACATGGCCTGCGTGGTTGAGGCAGCCGCCGCCGCGCTGTTGCCGGGTCCGCTGTTGAGCACGGTGACGGCGAGCGCGGTGGCGAATCTGGCCAACTCGTCGGCTAAACCGCTGCTGACCGATCTGGCTGCGGGCGCGACGGCGGCCGTCGTCCTGCCGGAGCATTGCGATGTTCGTGCCGTGCCCGAAGGAAACTCGTGGCGACTCGCGGGATCGTCGGGCTCCGTGTTGGGAATCTGTGCAGCGCAACGTATTCTGCTACCCGCGCGCACCGTGGATGGCGACGAATTGTGGTTCGCGCTGGATGTGACTGCACAGAGTTCGGGCCTGACGATCGAATCGCAGCAAGGCACCGACCTGTGCACCGACGTGGGTGTGCTGGACTTCGCTGACCATGTCGTTCCGAACAGTGCTGTGATATATGGCATTTCAACCGAGCGGGCCCGGTGCGTCGTGGTGGCCCTTACGGCGTGCGCGGCCGCCGGGGCAGTGCGCCGTTGCGCTGACGCCGCAACCGATTACATCCGAACGCGTGAGCAGTTCGGCAGACCGGTCGGATCTTTTCAGGCCCTGCAGCACAAAGCGGCGATGCTGCTGGTGAACTCCGAGCTGGCGGCGTCGTCGGCCTGGGATGCGGTGCGGGCAGAAGGCGAGTCCATCGAGCAGCACCGGTTGGCTGCGGCGTCGGCCGCTGTGATGGCAGTGGCCGCCGCCCCCGACCTGGTTCTCGACGCGCTGCTGATGTTCGGCGCGATCGGTTACACGTGGGAGCACGACACACACCTGTACTGGCGGCGCGCCACCAGCTTGTCCGCGTCGCTGGGACCGATGACGCACTGGACTCGGGAAGTAGGAGAGTTGGCGCGCAAACTCAAGCGCTCCACCATAATTCACCTGGGTGACGTCGAGTCCGAATTCCGGGCCAGGGTGGCGGCCACGCTGGACGAGGCGATGAGTCTGACCAACGATCACCCGTCGGACGACATCAGGGCCCCCGGCCTGGCCACCGGGTCGCAACGCGACCTGCTGGCGCGGGAAGGCCTGGTCGCACCGAACCTGCCGGCGCCGTGGGGTGTTGGCGCCTCGGCGGTGCAGCAGGTGATCATTGCCGAGGAGTTCGACAACCGACCCGAGTTGATCAGACCGTCGCTCGGCATCGCGGAGTGGATTCTGCCGACGATTCTCAACAGTGGATCGGATCTGCAACGCGAGCGCTTCGCCACGCCGATTTTGCGTGGCGTGCAGCGGTGGTGCCAACTGTTCAGCGAACCCGGCGCCGGCTCGGATCTGGCGTCGTTGTCCACCCGGGCCATCAAGGTCGACGGGGGATGGTTGGTCAACGGGCACAAGATATGGACATCGCTGGCAGATCGGGCTCAGTTCGGAGCGCTGCTGGCGCGTACGGATCCCGATGCGAAGAAGCACCGCGGCATCGGCTATTTCCTCATCGACATGACGTCACCCGGCGTCGAGGTGTCGCCGATCAAACAGGCCAGCGGACGCCTCGAGTTCAACGAGGTCTTTCTGACCGACGTATTCGTGCCCGACGACATGCTGGTCGGTAAGCCCGACGACGGGTGGAGCCTGGCTGTCTCGACCATGGCGGTTGAACGAACGGCCATCGGAAACTACGTCAGCATCGATCGCGCCGATGCGCTTCGACGAATAGCCGAAATAGCGGGCCCGGAGCAGGATGCGGCACTGCGCGCGCTCGGCGACGTCGAGGCCTACAGCACGGCGATCAAGGCCGTGGTGCTACGCGAAACCCTTCGGCTGGTGGAAGGGCAGGGGCCGGGCCCGACGTCCAGCATCGCCAAGTACGCGATGGTCACGTTGTTGCGTCGCGCATGGACCGCCACCCTCGGCCTGACCGGTCGCATCGCGATGTTGGAAAAGTCCGAACCGGCAGTCTTCCAGCCGTATTTCGACGCTCCTGCCGAACTCATCGGCGGGGGCACCCCGGAGATCCAGCTGACGGTCATCGCATCGATGGTCCTCGGCTTGCCGCGCAACTAAATCGTTGCCACAGAAAGGACACTCGCCGCGATGACGACACAGATTCCCTTCAAGTTCTTCGACTGCGACAACCACTACTACGAGGCCCTTGACGCGTTCACCCGCCACATCGATCCGCAGTTCAAGAAACGTGCGATCCAGTGGGCGCAACTGGACGGGAGGCAACGTCTCCTCGTCGGCGGCAGGGTCAACAGGTTCATCCCGAATCCGACATTCGACCCGGTGGGTAAGCCCGGCGCGCTCGACGAATACTTTCGCGGCCGAAATCCCAAAGGCGCGGACTTGAACTCGCTGTTCGGCGATCTGGAGCCGATCCCGCCGGCGTATCGAGACCGCGACGCCCGCCTGGCTTTGATGGATGACCAAGGCATGGCGGGCTGCATCCTGCTGCCCACGCTCGGGGTGGGAATGGAACAGGCGCTGTTACCCGACCTGGACGCTACGGCGGCGACCTTCCGGGCGTTCAATCGCTGGATGGACGAGGACTGGGGATTCGCCTACCAGGAGCGGATATTCGGCGCGCCCTACATCACCCTGTGCAAACCGGACAACGCCGTACGTGAGCTGGAATGGGCCCTCGAACGCGATGCGCGCTTCATCGTCATGGTGCCCGGACCGATCACGACGGATGTCGGCATGCGTGCGCCTGGCGATCCCATGTTCGATGCGTTCTGGCAGTTGGCAAACGATTCAGGTATCACCGTGTGCTACCACTCGGGCGAGACGTACTACTCGAAGTTCATGCCGGCCTGGGGGGAGTCGGACTACATGATGTCGTTCCAGGCGCTACTCGGTTTCCGGAGCCTGTTTTCCGGCGACGCCTTGCAGGACACCTTCGCCAACCATCTGCACAAAGGCCTTTTCCTGCGGTTCCCCAACCTGCGGATGGCGTCCATCGAGAGCGGATCGACCTGGGTGTTTCACCTGTTCGAGAAGCTGACCAAGTCCTTCGGTCAGATCCCACAGATCTACCAGGAAGACCCGCGGGAAACATTCAAACGCCATGTCTGGGTGTCGCCCTTCTACGAAGACGAACTCGCCAGCCTGCTGAAGCTGCTGGGCGACAACCGGATCATCATGGGTTCGGACTACCCCCACGTCGAAGGCCTCGCCGATCCCGCGTCCTACATCAAGGACCTGGAGAACTTCGACTACACCCCCGAACAGTGCCGAACTGTCATGCGCGACAACGGGCTTGAGCTGTCGATCCGCCGGCCGGTGTGACCGCTTTGTGAAAGTCGGCAAGTCCAACCTGGTCGCCATGTTGCTGGAGGTCGGCGAGGAGAACGCGGCAGTTTTGCTCGCGCGCTCTGGGCTGCCAGACGAGATTGACCTGCACGGCGACCTCGACGCCCTGGTGGCATTCGGATTGGACCGCGAACAGGTCGAGGAGGTGGCGCAATTGACGATCGGCACCGTCGAGCCCGACGACGTGAACACCCGCCGCAGGAGCGGCGAGCTGGAGAAGACCATCTCGCGGCGGTGGGCCGACCTCGTTGACCGTTGGCTGGTTTAGCCGCAACGCGCAAGAAACCTACTACTCAACTATTTCGTCGGTGTGACGCGCTCGCGTCAAACCTGTTGCGTCCCCGATAATGCGACTCTGGCTGCTGGACATCGTAATTGGTTTCCGTCATACGGGCGCCTCCGGTGGCGCTTTCCGACATTGTGGCCGATAGTCATATGAAGTGTGAACCGCAGGTGTCAGCGGAGGTTGGAGTGGTAATGCCCGTCGTGGTTGGCGCCGCTAGCCAGCCGACCAAACAACCGGCTTCCGCGCGAGATGGTGAGGCCTTTCAATTTCATCGCGAGATCATCGTCTGCGGTGACGACGCGTTGGCGAACACGATCATCGACGAGTTACGAGGCGCCGGCGCCCGGATCATTCGGATCACCTCGGCCGCCGATCTCCTGGGTGCCGGCGTGCATCGGGCGCGCGCCGTGGTCTGCGCTGGGCCGAATGACGCGGTGAATCTCGAAATCGCATTATTGGCAAGGCGATTCAGTCCGAATGTGCGGGTGGTGGCGCGTCTGGCAGACAGCGTGCTGCGCGACGCGGTGGCCGCCGTCAGCGGCCCCGGCGCGATCCTGAACGTCGCCGACCTGGCGGCGCCGTCCGTCGTCCAGGCCGTTCTGTCGCGTAACGCCCACCAGTTCGACACGGCCGGAATTGAATTCGTTGTCTGGGGATCCGCGGCGCCGAAGGACGGGACGCTACGCGACATCTATGGCGACCTGGCGCCGGTCGCGGTGGTCCATGGCAAGAACTCGCCCGCCCCCGGCGAGGTGGCGCCATGTCCGGGACGGGACCTGCCGGTTTACACCGGCGACTGGACCTCGATGATCGGGGTCAAAGACGAAATGGAAGCCCGCGGAATCACAGTGCCTCCCTCGACCGCGACGCGCTCTCGCCACTCCAGGGTGCGGCGCGTCGTCGATGCCGTGCGCGCCATGCGAGAGGACGCCAACCCGCTACTTTTTCCCTCGTTGATATTCACGCTGGTTCTTATGTTCGGCGCGGCGGCCGCGTTGCATTTCACCTTCCTGAACCCGCGGATGTCGTGGCTCGATTCCGTGTACTTCACCTCCGAGATAATCACCAGCGTCGGCTTCGGCGATTTCAGTTTCGCGCAGCAATCCGTTTGGCTGCGAATATTTTCTATCGGGTTGATGTTCGGCGGTGTGACCGTTACCGCGATCCTCGTCGCGCTCATCGCGGACCTGCTGCTGTCGCGCCGCTTCGTCCAGACGGCCGGTATCCGACGGGCCCGCCATATGCGCGACCACATCGTGGTCGTCGGGCTGGGCTCGATTGGCATCCGCGTAGTCGGTGACCTGGTCGCTGACGGATACGACGTCGTCGTCATCGAGCACGACGAGAACAACCGCTTCCTGTCGACGGCAGCCGAACTCGATGTGCCGGTGATTTTCGGAGACTCGACGATGCGCCAGACGCTGGAGTGGGCGCGCGTTCATCACGCCCGCGGCGTGGCGGTGGTGACGCAGGACGACATGGAGAACATCCGGACCGGCATCGTGTTGCTGGAAATGTTGGGATCCGATACCGAGGTGCCGCTTGTGATGCGCGTACAAGGCCGCACGCTGGGCGCTGCGGTGAATCAGCAGTTCGGTTTCGAAAACGTGCGCTCGATCGTGGATTTGGCAGCCCCGTGGTTCATCGGCGCGGCCATGGGCCTGCAGGTGCTGGGAACCTTTTGGGTCGGGCAACGCTCCTTCATGGTCGGCGCGATGCTCGTAGCGGAGGGTAGCGAGCTCGACGGGCTGCGAATGGTGGAACTGTCTACCCAGACGCGTGTCATCGCGATCACTCGACCGGAAGGCCCGGTGAGCTTACGCCCGCGCCGCGACTCACGACTGAACGCCGGCGACACCGTCTACCTCATTGGCCCATATCGCGAGCTGATCGCGACGCTTCGCAAGGGCCAGCCTCCGCCGCTGACCGCGATCAACGGTGAACGCGCGTTGACCCTGGCGGCGGCGCGTTCAGCCAGGCCAGATGTACGCCCGCCAAGGTGGGCGCCGGACCCGGCCAATTGACGAACTGGTCGCGGGCTCACACGTCGTAGTAGAGCGCAAAGTGTTACCTGGGTGTGTGCATGGTTCGATGTTCCTGCGGGCGGAACCTGCGGAGGTTGTCCCAGTTCCGTGGAACTTCGGTGGCGGTCCGGTGAGCATTAGGCTGCGCTCACCTCGTCATTGTGCACGACGGGTCCGACAGGTTGGGCGGTCTGGCGCTCGAGAGCTGAGCGGAGCGTCGGTAGGTGCAGGTGACCGTTGACACGGCGGAACTGCTTGCCGGCCTCGACCATCCCGGCGGCACACCAGCGCAGCGCCATCTGCCCATCCCGCCAGCGTTTGACGTTGCCGGCGTGTTCGCGGCAGACGGAGATCATCGACTCGATGCAGTTGGTCGAGCGCAGCGTGCGGGCCAGGGTGGGTGGCACGCCCAGTCGCAGCACGGTGAGCGTCTCGTCGAGGCCCTCACGCAGGCTGGCCGCCGCCCCGGGGTGGGTGCGGTCGAGTTCGGTGGCCAGGATCAGCAACGCGGCCTCGGCCTCCAGCGCCGATCCGGCATGGTAGGCGTCGGTCATCTTCCGGCCGACAGTGGACCGAAGGCGTCGCGGCAGATGATCTTTCACGTTGCGAACCTTGTGCAGTTGGCAGCGTTGGATCACTGGGCGCTCCAGCACGTCAAGGACGGCCTTGCGCAGCGCCTTGGACCCGTCGAGGCACACCAGCATCGGGCGGGTGACGTCCAGGCCCCGCTCACGCAGGTCGACCAGCAGGCCGGTGACCAAGGTCGCGTTCTCGGTCGAGCCCTCCACCAGCGCCAGCGGGTGCTTGACCCCGTCGATGCCGATACCGAGCGCCACGACACAGCACGACTCGGCGAAGTGCACCCCGTCGATCATCAACGCCACCAGATCCAGCCCGGACAGATCCCGCGACAACAGCTCGGCCAGAGCGGTTTCGGTCATCGCCACAAACTTGCGCGAGACCGCCGACTTGCTTGTCGCAGAGCAGGATTCATCCACCTGCTCGACCGACCGGCTCGAGCCCGACCGGGTAGCGGCGGGTCGAGAGCCCGGCCAGCATCTTCTCCACCACTTGTTGGGCTTCTGAATGACCAACAACTCTGCGGGTGGACTAACCGCCATCGGTTGACCACTTTGACCAGGCGGCCGGCGGGGTCAGGTCTGCGGTAACTTGGCCGCAACGTCACACAAATGTCTGCGGGCCGGCCGCGAACATGCTGCTTACGCAATTTCTGGTGAATGTCCATGTGGCTCCGCTGATCTCGCTGCCCTAGCGGCGTGCGTCCCCTGGCGGGTGACTTTCGGCTCTTGTGCGGCATTGCGTGGCGGCGCAGCATCATGGGCGCTTTCGCTTCAAGGGCGGCCTACATGGAAACGGAGAAATCGATGAGTGGAGAGCACGCGCTTGTCCTCGTTGCGGGCTATGAGGAGCTAAAGGGTGCTCGCCGCGACTTCGATGCACTGGCTGAGCGGGTGAAAGACAAGCGGATCGCTCTTCGGGGTGCCGTGTTAGTTGCCAAGGACGCAGACGGCAACGCCACCATGATCGACACCGGTGACCACCTCGGCCGAAAAGGCGCGGGTTGGGGCGCAGGGGTTGGTGTGGCGGTAGGTTTGTTCGCCCCGCCGCTGTTGGCCTCTGTGGTCATCGGCGCCGCCGCCGGTGGCCTGGTGGGCAAATTCGCCGATCACCGGATTAAGAGTGGCCTGCAGGACAACATCGGGCAGGCACTCGCGGCGGGCAGCGCTGTGGTGATCGCTGTGCTGCCGCCGGGCAGCCGGCTGGCGGTCGAGCAGGCGCTGGCCGGATCGGCGATGACGTCGGTCGTGGAGATGGAAGCGCCGACCCTGAAGGGCTTGGAGGCGTCACTGGCCGAGGCGATGCACAAGTTCAATCCGGATCGCACTCGGCTACCGATACCGGACCGCGACTTCGGGGGCAGTGTCGGCCGCACGCTCGATGAGTCGGTCGCTGACTGGACGATCGTGCCGGGGCCTCAAGCGCCCGAGGATGCGCCGAACGTGCTGATCGTGCTGATCGACGACGCCGGGTTCGGTGGCCCGGACACCTTCGGCGGCACCATCCGCACGCCTAACTTGACCCGGGTGCAGCAGCAGGGATTGACCTACAACCGGTTTCACGTCACCGCGGTGTGCTCACCGACCCGCGCCGCGTTGCTGACCGGGCGCAACCACCATCGGGTGGGCTTTGGCTCGATCGCGGAATACCCAGGCCCATTTCCCGGCTACACCGCCGCCAAGCCGCGTAGCTGCGCCGCGTTACCGCGCATTCTGCGTGAGAACGGTTATGTCACAGGAGGATTCGGCAAGTGGCACCTGACCCCGGACAACGTACAAGGCGCCGCGGGACCGTTCGATCACTGGCCCCAAGCTTGGGGGTTCAACCATTGGTGGGGTTTTCTCAGCGGCGCGGCCGGCCAGTACGATCCGATCATCACTCAGGACAACTCGGTGCTGGGCGTTCCCGAAGGCAAGAACGGCCAGCAGTACTACTTCCCTGATGACCTGACGGACAAGGCCGTGCAGTGGCTGCACGGTGTCCGGGCGCAGGACGCGCGCAAGCCGTGGATGATGTACTACTCCACTGGCTGCAGCCACGCACCCCACCACGTCGGCAAGGAGTGGGCCGACAAGTACAAGGGCCAGTTCGATGAGGGCTGGGACATCTATCGGCAGAAAACCTTGGAGCGGCAGAAGAAGCTCGGGATCGTTCCGGAGAACACTGAGCTGACCGAGCGTCCGGAGCTGTTCCCGGCATGGGACAGCTTGTCGGACAACCAGAAGAAGCTCTACGCCCGGCAGATGGAGGTGTTCGCCGGCTTTTCAGAGAACGCCGACTGGAACGTCGGTCGACTGCTGGACGCGATCGAGGGTTTGGGTGATCTCGACAACACGCTGATCTTCTACATCTGGGGCGACAACGGCGCCAGTATGGAAGGAACCATCACCGGTTCTTTCAACGAGATGACCTTCCTCAACGGGGTGGTGCTCGACGCCGACCATCAACTGGCGCTCATCGAACAGTACGGGGGCATGGAGGCGCTCGGCGGCGATCACACCGCGCCGCACTTCGCTGCCGCATGGGCCCACGCCAATAACACCCCGTTCCAGTGGGGCAAGCAGATGGCCAGCCACCTGGGCGGGGCCCGCGATCCTATGGTGGTCGCCTGGCCCACACGGATCGGGCCCGACACCCGGATTCGGGATCAGTTCACCCATTGCATCGACATCGCCCCGACCGTGCTTGCGGCCGTCGGGCTGCCCGAACCCACCTCTGTCGATGGTATCGAGCAGGAGCCGATGGACGGCACAAGTTTCCTACCTACCTTCGACGAGGCCGGGGCCGGGGCCGCCGAGCATCGCAGCGTGCAGTACTTCGAGATGTTCGGCAGCCGGGCCATATACAAGGACGGATGGTGGGCCTGCACGCGGCTGGACAAGCCGCCGTGGGATTTCTCCCCAGAGACCCTCAAACGCTTCGCCCCCGGTGTGTACGACCCCGCCGACGACGAGTGGGAGCTGTACTACCTGCCCGACGACTTCTCCCAGGCCAAGAACCTGGCGGCCGACAACCCCGACAAGGTCGAGGAGCTCAAGGCGCTGTTCTGGCAGGAAGCCGAACGTAACCGGGTGTTACCACTGCTCGGCGGGATGGCGGTGTTCTTCGGCATGCTGCCACCGATGCCGACGACCACACGGTTCATCTTCAAAGGCGACGTTCAGAACATCCAGCGCGGCATGGTTCCGCGCATCCTGGGCCGCTCCTACGCCATCGAAGCGCACCTCAACGTCCCCGACGGTGGCGCCCAGGGCGTGATCGTCGCCAACGCCGATTTCATCGGCGGGTTCGCGCTGTGGATCGATGAGCGTGGCCTGCTGCACCACACCTATTCCTTCCTGGGGGTGGAGACCTACAAACAGGTGTCAACTCAACCGATTCCGACCGGCGACATCGTCGTGAGGGTACTTTTTGAAGCCGAGGCGCCCACGCCGGGCTCGGGCGGGCACGTGTCGTTGTGGGCCGGCGATGAACTGATCGGCGAAGGCGACATGCCCCGTACCGTGCCCATCGCCTTCACCTCCTACGCCGGGATGGACATCGGCCGCGACAATGGCCTCGTCGTCGACCGCGACTACGAGAAAAAAGCCCCCTACCCGTTCACAGGGACGGTCAAAGAAGTTGTCTTCGACCTCAAACCCGCCCACCACGAGGCTGAGATGGCCCTGCACGCCCACGCCGCCATCCAGGCGGTCGGCCAAGGCGCCGCTGGCTGAACCGAAATTTCGACACGCGGGCACGCATCTTTGTCGCCATCGCTGATAGTTCAGGACAAACATGCGTGAACCCCATGGTCGCTGTGCGGCAGACGAATACCCACGTCACACGTCGTAGTACAGCGCGAACTGCTACTTGGGCGTTTGTCGCCGTTTGCTGGCCTTGGCACCCATGGCTGCACCCCACCTGACCTGGGGAAACGCTTGGCCGGGTCGTTGGCTGGAATCGGCATTGCCGGAAGATCCTGCGGGCGGCCTGCGGGCGGGTCACCGCTTTCCGCCGCCCCGCTGGCGAGTGTGATGGACTAGAACCGTGCTCGGTGAGACATGGGAAGACCAGTACAGGCGTCTTCAGCGGCAGTACGCGTTGCTGGAAAAAGCGGCGGACGCAAACACCGACTACAACGAACTCCTCCACGACCGGCCACACGCGCGTGACCATCTCTTTCACTTCTGCTGTGACGCCTTTTACCTGCGTGAATGGATCGAGAAGTCGAGTCTGGCGCAGCCCATCCGAGACGACCTTCCGAGACTGCTCAACACCAATGGAACTGGAACGTCGGCTGCTATATCGGCATGCGCTGACATCGCTAACGGCTCCAAGCATTTCGGACTGAGCGGGCGGTCATACACGACTGGCACTACCACGGGGCACGCGCAGATCGTGGATCACGTCCAGGGCGTGAGGCTTCCGGCGCAGTTGCCGTTCCACTTCGGTGCAAACCATTTCAAGATTGACGTTCGTGGTGTGGTGCGGGATGGGCTTGGCCTGGCGCGTGACGCGGTCGCAGATTGGGATGCGTGGCTGAAAGACCATGGTGTGCGCCTGCCAACGTAGTGACGCCCCCCCTTGCCTCATCGGCGCGGGGTTCTGCATGCAGGGTGTGGCACAGCTCGTGGTTCGTTTGCAATACCATGCCCACCATGACTGCTCGAACCGTAGAGCTACAGTTGCCGACGGCAATAGCCTGGGATCGGATCAAGACGGCCGCTACGTCGCTGGGAAAGATCGAGGAAGCACAGGAGAACTCCCGTTTCCTAATCCTGAAGGCTCGCTACGGGTTAAACCCAGTTCGGTTGCGCGTATCCGTACTCTCCGGCCCGTCAGCGGAGACGAGTCGCCTGGACATCCAAGGCCGGGGTCAGGACGTTTGGGGTGTCGCGAGCCGCAAGGTGATCGATAGGCTCTGCGCGGCTCTTTGAGCCACGCAACAGACCCCGGTGCCTCGTCGTGGTAGGCGCGGGGGGTCTTCGGTTTCGGTGAGTCAGGTCAGTTCTGCCTCGGGGGCCACCGCTTCGGCGACGGCCTGGCGGCACAGCTCCAGGCTGGCGGGGAACAGGTCAAAGAAGTTAACGAAGCCGCTCATAACTCGGCCTTGATCGCACGCCACGCGGGTCGGGCCAGCTCTGCCCGATGGGCACGCTCCTGGGAAAGGCTGGACCAGTTACCCGGCTGGGAGTGGGAACCGCATAAAGCGAACTGGGAGCAAGGATTCCGCCGCCTTCAGCAATACGTCGACCAGCACGGTGACGCTCAAATCGAAGCCAAGTACATCACCGCTGATGGGTACCGGCTGGGCGCATGGGTCGCACAACAGCGGCACAAGCACTCAAAGGGAGCACTAGATCGTGACCGTTTCGCCCGACTCAACAAAGTCAAGGGGTGGGAATGGCGGATCGGAACAGGGAATTGGACGCGTGGCCGGGAGTGACCTAAACCAGGTCACGGTGGTCGGTTCGGCCCTGGATTCAGGTGTTTGCGTCATGTTCCGAATGATGCCGCACAAATACCCCCCCAGGGTAGGGACTATCGGCCCTAGGAGGGGCCGCCGCCCGAGGGCACGCTGACGTTACCTGTTGTTGCCTACGAAAGCGTTCGGAGGATGTACCGATGATGTACGACGGCTGGATGTGGGGGAACGGGTGGGGCTGGACCGGCTGGGTCTTGATGTGCGTTGTGATGGTGTTGTTCTGGGCGGCAGTGATTACCGCCATCGTCCTCGCAATCCGCTATCTGGGCGGTTCACGCAACACCGTCAGCGGCCCTCCCAATTATGGGCCGTCGCGTCCAGAGGACGTGCTCGCCGAACGCTTCGCTCGTAGGGAGGTAGATGAAGACGAATACCGGCGGCGCGTCACGCTGCTGCACGAACACCGCTGACCACGATGGCTAGGTTGACGCGGCGCGGGGCGCTCGCTGCGCTGGGTGCACTCGGAGCGGGCAGTGTCCTAGGTCTGGGGTACGTGCTTCGCAGCATCTTTGAATCCCCCACAACAGGCATCCGCCTGACCAGCGGGGACGGGTGCATGGGGGGCGTCGGTATGGCGGACATGAACCTCTATATGGACATGTTCATGCGGCATCGCGAGATCAGCCGCACTGTTGAGGAAATACCCGGCGGCGTCCGTACCACCACTCAATCGAATTTCCCGGACCTCGCCGCACAACTCCATACGCACGTATCGAGCATGTACTCCCATCTCGACCAGGGCGTCGAGGTCACCTGCATGAGCCAAACGCTGCCCACCCTCTTCCGAAATGCCAACGGCTACCGCCGCCAGCTCACAATCACACCCACTGGCGTGATCGCCGAGGAAACCGCTGACGATCCCGCCCTCACGGAAACCATCCGCGCACACGCCCGAGAGGTCACTGGATTCGTGAACGAGGGCATGCCAGCGATGATGCAGGGCATGATGGGCTGCGCAGGCATGATGGGACCCGGCGGCATGATGGGACCGGGAATGGGGGGCGGCATGATGGGTCCGGGAGGCATGATGGGACCACCCTGACGCCGGACCCCTACAAAGCAGTAGAAGCCGTGCGCCTCATCCGCGAGGAAATCGAACAGCGTGTCGGATCAGCGACGACCTGGTTACCTCGGTCGCCGACTGGCAACAGCAAGTCGTTGGAAAACTCGCGCCGACCGGGCCTGTTCAGCCAACCCGTTATCGCGGGTTCGTTATGCGCAGTTGGCGTCCTGGCCGCGTCGGACAGGGCATTCAAGCCGGAAGACAGACGCAGCAATGTGGGCGAAGCTCGTCTCAGAACTTTGGTTGTTAGACAGGCGTCGCGAGTATCACAGCGCCAGATGAAGTGCCACGTCGCGCTGTCTCAGAAGTTGCCTCAAAAGAGTTGTCGCACAACTTGCGGTTCTGCGAGTTTTGAGACATACTCTTCGTATGACCGCAACCGCCGTCGCCACAGATGTTCAACTCGGCTACGCGAGAGTGAGCACCGGCCATCAGTCGCTCGACCAACAACTTGATGCGCTCACCGCAGCCGGAGTCGACCCGAAGCGGGTTTACCGCGACAAGCTGTCCGGCACGTCGACACGGGAGCAGCGGCCCGGCCTAGCCGCGTTGCTTGACTACGCACGACCCGGTGACGCAATAGTCGTGGTCGGGATAGATCGATTGGGCCGCAATGCTGCAGAAGTCATGACGACGATTCGCGAACTGCGCGACCGCGAGATCGTGTTGCGCTCGCTGCGCGAAGGCATCGATACGTCCAACGCCACAGGCCGCATGGTCGCCGGGGTGCTCGCGAGCCTTGCCGAACTTGAACTGGAGCTTGGCCGTGAGCGCCGCGCAGCGGCACGGGAGGCACGTCGGACACGGGGGCAGCACGTAGGCCGACCTAGGTCGCTCAACGCTTCGAAGGCAGCTTTGGCGCAAAGAATGCGCGACGCGGGCGAGTCTGTACCTGTGATCGCAGAGACTCTCGGGGTCAGCCGCGCTACGGTTTATCGGGCAATAGCAGTGGTATAGGGACCCCACACCTAGACCAAGCGTTGCCGTTGGTGCGCGGCTATCGTCAGCGACAGCACACGACGGGGAGGGCAAGTGTCGTATTCCGCTCTAGTGCTTCAGCTCCTGCTGTCCGCTCCGGGAGACCTACCCGACCCACATAAGCAGGTCGTGCAGCGAACGATCCGGCACTGGAACAACGAACAGGCACGCTTCTACGGGATTCATTTCAGCCCCACCGATTGGAGAGAGGCTGGCACGCCTGAGTTCGGCGATTACGCCCAAGACGTTCTCAACGATCAGCTAGTGAATGATTCCGACGCTGGCCTCGCCGTGTTCACCGACCGCCTCGGAACGCCCACAGAGGAGCATGAGTCAGGGACGGCGGAAGAGATCCATCGTTTGCGTCAGCAGGGAAAAGACGTCGCTGTGTTCGTCAACAATTGTCCTCGTGCCCCGCTAATGGGGAGCGCCCACGACGAGAAAACCCGACTGAACCGATACCTCGACACATTGAAGCAGCAAGCCTTCATCGCGGATTACGACACGGAGCATCGCCTCGGCGAAGTGGTGTACCGCCTGCTAACTCGAATCGCTGGAAAGTACCGGCGAGAGGCGGAGGCATCGCGAGTTAGTTCTGGTGCATCCGCACCGCCCGGTGATCTCGATGAGGAGCCTGAAGATCCATCTAAAGGAGTATGGCCGCGCATCGAGGTTGGTGCAGAACGGGATTGGCGGCTCGTTTTGGAAAGCAACATCAATCAGCCGCTCAGAAACGTGACGCCACGCTATGAAGACGAGGAGGGAAATCCCTCCAGGGACTTCGATTTGCTGGCGAGCCGACATCAGCCGACGGCGATCCTGCCGCCACGCGGAACCATCACCTACCCTCTCGTGCAAGCGATGCAATCGCCCCCCTCAGCGATTTGTGTTGTCGAATGGACTGACCCCCAAGGCAATCAGCACGAGACACGCGCCTCCGTGCGCACTTACTAGCCGGTGCCCGAATCTCCTTGGGCCGCAAACGTGCTCTTCAGCACCACACTCTGGATGAGCGTAGCGCACGTTAGGTTCGCCGTAGTCCCAACTCAGCCAGGAGGGCGTACTCGGCCGCGAACGGCTTCCTCCGCTTCCACTTAACCCTCCTCGCGTAGCGCCTGATCGGCGCGTTCATGGGCTGTCCGGAACGCCAACGCCGGTAGTGGGTTGTGCAATAGCCACGCGAGTGCGCTCGCCTCCCGCAGTTAGTCTCCTTGCACGCCATGGTTTCCTCCGATCTTTCTCAGTACCCCTTTGCCTGGGGGATACCCCCAACGGGCCAAAGGTCCGGATACCGATTGCCTCTCCAGCCATCCCTCTCCGGCAATTTTCAGTCCGGCATTTGCATTGACAACTCCTAGTGAGCAAGCCAAACCCTATGTCGGTCTGTCCCTTTCGGCGGCCAATGATGACTTCCGTCGTTTGATCACGTCGTTGCTGAACTGGCACAGGGTGATTGCGCTCATAAGCCGATCTCAGTTAGCTGCTTGTCGATCATCGCGGACACCTCATGCACATTTCCCGTACCGCGATAGCGGTCGGCTGCTGCCTTGGCTTCGCTCCACAGCGCAGACAGGACGGGCCAGGAAAGCCGGTAGTGGTGTTTAATCCACCAGGCGTGAGCGTCGGCCCCGATGTCGTCGCCAAGTTCGGCCCGGAGCAGGCGAACCACGACGACGTGATGGAGTTTCGAGAAGCACTCAATTACAACCGTTTCGGGCTTGCCCGTGATGGTTTGGCTCATGCGTTACCTCTTCTCAGAACGGGCATTCCTCGTCATCGGTAGTCCGCCAGACGGGCCAGTCGGGTTCGCTGATCCCGGCGCTCACCAGCTCGCGCTTGTGGGCGTGGATGATGCATCCTGGCCCAAGCTCTCGGCAACCCCAGCAGTCGGACTTGCTTTCTGACGCTTGGTGTTCTTGTTTTTCTTCTGGTTGGTGTTCTGGATTGGTTTTCTTTGGTGCCTACGCCATAGGCCGGGGGGTGCCTCTCCGGCAGGCAGGAGGTTGCCTGTTCAGTGGGCAGGGGGGTGCCTCCGTCATGGGCAGCGGTTGGCAGTATGACCGGCTGGCTCAAAGTCGCCGCCTCTGCCTCGGTGAACTTGCGGGAAGCGTGGACGTGGTACTCGTCGAACACGCGCTTACCCTCGGCGGTCTTGTGCGTCCGTACCACCAACCACCCAGCTTGGGCCAGTTCGCGCAACGCCTTGCCAACAGTGTCGCGGTGCCATCCCTGCATCTTGGCTAGTGATGCCGCCGAGACTTCGTAACCCTCTGCATGCGTGCGGATCACGATTGCGATCCGGTAGGCGTACAGGGTCAGTTCTGTGTCGCGGGCCAGCTCGTTGGGAATCATCGTGAAGTGGTCGCGTGGGCTGTCACCGTGCCACTTGATCGGGTTGCGAAGGTGGCGCGTCACCGCACGCCGCCGCGTGCTGTTTCGATGAGCTGGGCGTTGAGCCACTTCGTCACAGTCAGCTGTGAGCCAGTACAGCCGTCCACCGATCTTGTGGCTGCGCGGGCCTCGGTCCTGGGCACGCCACAGGTCGAGCGTGCGTTCGCTCACGCCGAGATACGTTGCGGCGGTGGACTTGTTTAGCCGTTCGGCCACTGCGGTCATGGGTCTGCTCCCGTGTTGCGTGGATGTGTAAGAGTCGGAGTCGCCTGCGAGACAAGAACATCCCGCGCTATCTGCCTCCAGTATCCCACACCTTTTTGCATGCGGGAGTCGGCGTCGAACTAGTTCGACACGCCCGGTTACCAATCGGTGCGCGGCTCTAGAGTGCGAGCCATGCAACCAACGACAATACGACTCAGCACACGACAGGCAGCCGAATACCTGGGGATTCCCGAGGAAACCCTACGGTGGTTCCGCCACCGTGGGGACCGTGGCCCAAAGTCCTACGCCCTGTCCGCCAGGAACGTTGTCTACGACCTGGCCGACCTCGACGCGTGGGCTGAGCAGCGCAAAGCCGAAACCCAGCGGTGCGGGGTTTAGCGGACGGTACGATCCCGGCCATGACGAGCTACAAGCGAGCGCACCGTAGCGGGGTGGAGGACCGCTGGCACCGACGCGGCGAGGGCACGCCCTGCACCAATGCGAAGCACGGCAAGCTGGGCACTCTCGTGGAGAGCGCGAAGCACGGCGAGGGAAACCGTTGGCGGGCAAGGTTTGTCAATCCCTCTGGCCGTGAGGTCGAGCGGTCGTTCCACGTGAAAGCTGAAGCAACAGCGTGGATTACGGCCCAGACAGCCGACATCGCGAAGGGGTCGTATGTCGCGCCTAAGGATGCGGTGATGACGTTCGACGCCTGGGCTGAGAAGTGGCTGGCGACCTACAGCAAGTCACGGCGGCAGTCCTCGGCCCGCCAGGCCAGGACGCATCTGAAGACGATTCGCGAGACGTTCGGCCCGTTCACGCTGGCCGAGATCAAGCCGTCCATGGTGACCGCATGGACCGGCAACCTCAGAGACGACTACGCGCCGTCCACGGTCTATGCCCTATACCGGCGGCTGGCGCATGTGCTTGATGATGCAATCCACGACGGCCTGCTCGCCCGCAACCCATGCTCCCGCAGGACCGCGCCACCAGTCGGCCACGTCGAACAGTATTGCCCCACAACCGAAGAGGTCTGGGCACTGCACGACGCAATGCCGGAGCATCCGCAGGTTGCGGTACTGCTCGGCGCGTTCGCGGGCTTGCGTGTGTCGGAGGCCGTGGCGCTGCGTGTCGAGGACGTGGACTTCACACGCGGCATCGTCCACCCGAAAGTGCAGTGGTCCCAAGGTAAAGGTTGGACGGCACCACTGAAGACCAAGGGCAGCAACGCGCCTGTGCCGATACCGCGTGAGCTGACGCTGATGCTCTCCGCATCTGTGCAGCAGTTCCCAGGCCCGACGCTCGTCACCAACGGCAGGGGCCAGCCGGTCGGCCCGTGGATCGTTGACCGCGCCGTGGACAGCGTGCGCCAGGTGGATGAGCTTCACTTCCACTGCCTGCGCCACCACCTCGCCACGCTGCTGATCGATACCGGCTGCGACGTGAAGACCGTCCAGGCCCGCATGCGGCATGCGTCTGCTAGGACGACGTTGGACGTGTACGGGCACAAGTGGGAGGACAAAGACGAAACCACCCGCGACGCAATCGGTGGTGTGATCGCGGCACGGGTGGCGTCGTCTAGCCGGAATCCTGCGGGCGCTGTGCGGGCGATAAGGTCCTAGATCGGGCGAACCCGCAGGTCAGCGGGTTAGCTGGCTCACACGTCGTAGTACAGCGCGAACTCGTACGGCGTCGGGTGGAGGTTGTAGGGCGCAAGCTCGTAATCGCGCTTGTAATTGATCCACGTCTCGATCAGGTCGGGCGTGAAAACGCCTCCCTCAGTGAGGTATTCGTGGTCGTCCTCCAGGCGGTCGATCACCGCGGACAGCTGGGTGGGAGCCTGCGGGATGTCCGCCGTCTCTTCCGGTGGCAGGTCATAGAGGTCCTTGTCGATCGGGGGAGGCGGCTCGATCTTGTTCTTGATGCCGTCCAGGCCGGCCATCAACATGGCCGAAAACGACAGGTACGGGTTGCCTGAGGAGTCGGGACATCGGAACTCCAACCGCTTGGCCTTCGGGTTGCTACCGGTGATCGGGATGCGCACGCAGGCCGAGCGGTTGCGCTGGCTGTAGACCAGGTTGATCGGGGCCTCGTAACCGGGGACCAGGCGCTTGTAGGAGTTCACCGTGGGGTTGGTGAACGCCAGCAACGACGGCGCGTGGTACAGCAAACCGCCGATGTAGTGGCGGGCGGTGTCCGACAGTCCCGCGTATCCCGCCTGGTCGTACATCAGCGGAACGCCGTCCTTCCACAGTGACTGGTGACAGTGCATCCCGGACCCGTTGTCGCCGAACAGCGGCTTGGGCATGAACGTCACGCTCTTGCCGGCCTGCCATGCGGTTTGCTTGACGATGTACTTGTACATCTGGTGGTCGTCAGCCGCGTGCAGCAACGTGTTGAACTTGTAGTTGATCTCGGCCTGGCCGCCGCTGCCCACTTCGTGGTGGCCTTTCTCCAGAGAAAAGCCGGCGTTGGTCAGGTGGGTGAGCATCTCGTCGCGCAGGTCGACGTAATGGTCGCTAGGCGCGACCGGGAAGTACCCGCCCTTGGGCCGGACCTTGTGGCCCAGGTTGGGGCCGCCATCGGCCTCGCTCGCCGCTCCGGTGTTCCACCACCCGGATGTCGCGTCAACCTTGTAGAACGACTCATTCGTGCGGGAGTCGAAGCTCACCGAGTCGAAGATGTAGAACTCGGCCTCGGGGCCGAAGTAGGCGGCGTCGGCGATGCCCGAGCTGATCAGGTAGTTCTCCGCCTTGCGGGCGACGTTGCGCGGGTCGCGTGAGTACAACTCGAGGGTGAATGGATCGTGCACGGAGAAGTTCACGATCAGCGTTTTGGCGGCACGGAACGGGTCGACGGTCGCGGTTTCCGGATCGGGGAGCAGCAGCATGTCAGACTCGTGAATCGATTGAAACCCTCGAATTGATGAGCCGTCGAAGGCCAACCCTTCTTCGAACACGCTCTCGTCGAAGGCATAAATCGGAATTGTGAAGTGCTGCATGGTTCCCGGCAGGTCACAAAAGCGGACGTCGACATACTCGATGTGCTCGTCTTTAGCGAGTTTGAAGATGTCGTCGGGCGTCTTTTCGGGCACGGAGTGCTCCTTTTGCTCGGTTATCCGCGGACGGCGCCCTCTAATTGATGCATGCCACGACGCTCTCCGCATCCGGGCCAGCATCACCCGCAGCGCCTGACAGACCCCGAGCGTCGCTAAGGGAGCAATCGTCGATGTCCAAGATCGATGAACAGTGATCGCTGGCGCCGGGCCTGCCGCTATTTAGCCGCCGTACGTCGGCCCTTGGACGCCGTCGCGGTAGGTCACGCATTTCTGCGATGACCCGGTATTGGTGCAGCAAGTCTCGATAAGACTTGGGTCTTGTCCGAAGTGAGGACTTACCTGCTCAGAGGAATATTGTCCGCCCGAGTTCTTGCATGAATCCTCAATGTCCGTTTGCGCGTGAGCGAAAGGTGCGGCCAAGATCATCGCCGCGACCGGCATAGCAAGAGCGGCCACCGGGATGGCGTTGAAGACCGGACGTTTCATGTCTCTCCATGGGTCGGCGTAACTCTTAGGGCCATTCGGCCGAGGCATTGCCCTCGCGGAACGGACGCCGCCAGTTTAGCGGCCCCGTGCATGAGCGACCGCGGGGTACGACGACGCCTATCAGACGGCCGAATGTGTTTCCGCGATGGATTCAATCGTCGACGTGAGTGTTTCCGGCGAGTAGTACCGACCGGCCCGGACCACCCCCGCGATGTCGTGCAGATGGGCCACGCTCTCTAAGGGGTTTGCCCCGAGCAAGACGATGTCGGCGTCTTTGCCGGGTTCCAGAGCGCCCATGGCGTCAGTCCTGCCCAGGAACTCGGCGGCGTTGATCGTGGCCATCTGCAGGATTCGCAGCGGCGTCAGCCCCGCCGCCGCCAACTGGTCGAACTCTTGATGCAATGCAAATCCGGGTATCTCCCAGCCGGATCCGCTGACATCGCTGCCGGCCATCATATGGACGCCCTCTTCGTCGAAGATGCGCACCATATTCAGCTGGCGGGTGTAGTGGTCTCGATAGGTGCTGCGCATCGCCTCTGGACGCGAGGCGTATTTCTTGGCGGCCGTGCGCCAGCTCTTGAGCGTCCGCTTGGACGCGAAGCGGTTGTTCGGGTCGTCGCGATACGTCGGGTCGTCGCAGAACTGTTGGGTGCGTAGCCGGATCAGCGTGGGGCACTGCCACGTCTGATCGGCGGTGAATACCCTTGCCAGCTGCCGGGCTTTGCCGTCGTTGAATGACTCACCGGCGTCCGCGATCAGCTCGGCGTCGGCGGGCTTGGCCAGCAGCAAGGGGTTGATCACCGTCTTGGCCATCACGCGGGCCATCAGCATTTCCATCAGCCGCTCGGCGAACGGCAGCCGGGGCACGGTGGGGAATTTCAAGGCCGGCCGGTCGGCGACGGCTTGCTCGATGGCGCTCTGGTGGTCACAGCACGCGGCGACGATGCCGACACCCGGACCGAGGTGCTCAATCGATCGCATTCTGCCGTCCGAGGCCGCCCGGACATCGATCCCGACCGGCAGGTGCCCAACGGTGGTGAGTCCCAGCCGGGCGGCTTCGGCTTGGGCGGCAAAGAACACCTCCGGCGTCACCATCGCGACTTTGATGAAATCGGCACCGGCCTCTGCCTGTTGCCGAACAGATTGCAGCGCAACGGTTTCACTGCCGGCATTGAAGGGCAGCAGGACGTCGCCCGGCGTGGACAACAGAGCGGGACCATCAACCGGAAGGACGAGCGTGCCGTTGCTGCGGTCGTCGAGCAGCGTCCGTGAACCGCCCATCTGGCGGAATCCGGTGACACCGCACGCGAGCATGAGCCTCAGCGCCGGCCCGGCGTCGCGTCGGCCCGACAGCGGGTGGGCATGCATGTCGCAGAACCCCGGCACCGCAAAGGTTTCTCGCGCGTCCACGACCGCGACCCGACCGGGATGGTCGTCGGAGGTTGGTGCGATCGAGGCGATCCGGCCGCCGTCGATGGTGATGTCAACAGCGCGATGTGTGCTGCCGTCGCGGACGTCGATGACGGTGGTGTCCTGCAGAATCGTGCGCTCGCCGGTCATCTTTCGATTGTGCCGCCGTCGCGGATCGATCAGTCCGGCGGCGTCGGGCTCATGGATCCGATGGAGTAGATCTCGTGGCCGGTTGGGTACCCGCCGCCGTCGGTGGCGATGTGAACGTGGTCGTAGTGGTTGGCGGTTTCGTCCCCTAAGTTGGCTGTCCAGCTCGGCTTGCCGATCCCCGGGTAGAGCTTCTGCCGCCAGATCACATGGTCGACGCCCCACCGTTTGGCATTCGCCAAGGCATATCCGGCGATTTGGTCGCCGAGCTCGATGCCTTCAGGCGTGCCGTGGTTCGGGATCATCACGTCGATCGCCAACCCGCTGGGATGCCACTTCAACGCGTCCTGGCGGTAACCGCCAATGGTGGTGATCTGGGGGAACAGCAAGCTGATGGCACGGGCCGCCCAGATGGTCTTGACCTGCAGCCCGTTCTCCGGGGCGACCCCGGCGGGCAACGAGAACTGGAAGCTCTGCGCAGCGGCGGGCGCGTCGGCGGCCAACGATTGCGCCTCGGCGGGGCTGGCGATGTGCGGCGGTGCGGCAAGAGGTGCGGGTTGTGGGCTTGGCTCGGGTCGGTTGCTCGGCGCGGTTGCTGCTGGCTTCTTCACGAAGCGCGGTGGCTCGGCGTGCTGGGCGTAGATCATCGCGGCAGATACGGCGAGCGTGGCCCCGAAGGCCAACCAACGGCCCCGGCCATTGGCTAACCGGCCTGTGCTCACGAACAGCACATTAACGCTCTGTCAGACGCTATGTGGCAACTTTCTCCAGAGCGTGTCCGGCTTTTAGTCAATACACCACTGGCGAGTAACCGGCGGAGTTGCCGGTGCCGTAGCAGGTCACGTCCACGCTGCAGGTTCCGCCGAGCTGCTGGAAAATGATGGTCACCGGGCGCGAAGGGCTGGGCCCTTGGACGGTCGTGTCTCGGTCGTCCGGAAGCGCCGGTGTATTCATGACCCCCACCGAGTAGTAGTGGCAAACTTCTGTCGCACCAGGGGGGTTGTGGGCATCGACGATGGTCGCGTATATGGCAACCCCGCCGCCGCCGTAAATGACCTCGAGGCTGCCGTCCGGATTCGCGAAATAGGTGGGATTGGTTTCGGCCTGCGCGGTTCCGGCGCCGGCAACGAGCGTGACGGCGGCTGCGCCGATCGCCGCGGCGCGCAGCATCCTGATGTTCCGGATCGTGTTCATGATGTGCTCCTGCTCTCGTCGCGCATGGCAGGGTGTACCCGCTTACCGGGCAACTATTCGCCAACCAAATCTTCTGTGGCCCGCGGCGCCGAAATGTGGCTGCCCAATGTTTGCTCGTCGGACGCACATGCGTCACTTTTCCGGCGCCCGGCGCCCGGCGCCCGGATCGGGTTCGAGGATTATGCGATCGGCGGCTATGGACCGCCCTCTGCGGCCATTGTCAGCACGGTTGAGGCCTACGACCCCGCCCAGAAGACCTCGTCGACGACGGCCTCCGTGCCAAACCCCGTGCGCCAGGGTCGCCCGTCGCTCCGCCGAGCAGTATCACGCGGCGTGAGTCGTGGGCCGGGTGCAGCTGCGCGGCTGGTACTGCACACCTGCGAGCGGCACGCTCGCGCTCACGCTCGACGCTGGACTCGATGAAGTCGACGGCGATCAACCATGCGGCGCAGAACGCCAGCGCGACTCCGAATTCAAGCGGTGAGCCGGCGGCGAGCGCTACCAGTGCGCAGGTGCCTGAGAAGACAGAGATCGTGATCGCGCAGATATGCAGAGTGGTGATGCTCGGGTGTCGGGTTCGCGATGAAACATTGGGCGTGGCCATCGGATTCTCCTTTTCAGCCGGTGGCTCTACTCTGTGGGTCAAACCTCAAACCGTGACCTCAATGTTTCGCTATTCAGACTGGGCGGATGAGAGCCGCACGGCACAGTTGACGAAGGGCTAAAGGCCCTGAATGACAGACCAAAAGTCCCAGTTGACAGGGTCAGCGCACGATGGTCAGCTGTGCTTTGTCGTGGGCGGCTTGTGCTGTCAGCTGACCGGCAAGGTCCGATAGTGCACGCGCAGTGGCTATTTCCTGGCGGGCGTTGTCGTCAAGGTAATCAGCCGGGTGGCGATACGCGACTCCGGTCCCGGCGAGATTCCCTCCGGCCCATGCCAACTCGACCTTGGCGCGCGTGCGGCCACCGCTCTCGTTGATGGTGATACGCATCGTCGAAGGTGTCAGGCCGAGACTGGGGGGACCGCTGCGGTGCATCGTCTGAGCCTCCATGACTGCTGTCGCATGAGTCGTCGCGACCCACGAACTCCCATGTCTTGCTTTGAGCCTAAAGACGGCAGTCCCGGTCTCTAGGGTCGTTCGTCACCACCATGGCGGCCATTGGACATGAACCGGTCGTGACACAGCGACCAGCGTGCCTGTGAGTTGTACCGTCAGAACGTGACCCATTCCGCGCCTGAAGCCCTTCGCCACAATCGCGAGTCTTACGAAAGCCTCTACCGCGGCGGGCCTGCGTTCCCGGGTGCGCCCGCACCGAAGGCCATCCCCTGGGACATTCAGCAGGCGCAGCCGCGGCTCATGGAACTCGAAGCGCTCGGCGCAATCACGGGGCAGGTACTCGACGCGGGCTGCGGACTCGGCGACAATGCGATCTACCTGGCCCGCCGCGGCTACCAGGTGACGGGCTTCGACAGTTCGCCGACGGCGATCGAGCAGGCCCGCGCGCGCGCCTCCGCGGCGGGCGTCGAGGTGCACTTCGAGGTCGCCGATGCGACCGAACTGACCGGCCTCGACCGACTTTTCGACACCGTTGTCGATAGCGCCCTGTACCACTGTCTGGACAGCGACGAACGGCACGCCTATGCCGCCGCCCTGCGCCGCGTGACGACGCCGCGCGCCCGCTGGTTCCTGTATTGCTTCTCCGAAGACAACGTCAACGGCGTCACCGCCCCGATGGAGGCGGTGACGCCGGCTGGCATCCGCGACACTTTAGGAAACGCCGGCTGGCTCATCGACTTTCTCGGACCCGCCACCTTTGTATGCAGCGCGGCGGGCTTCTCTGGCAGCTTCGGCAAGCTGCCAGATTCCCTGTTGGAGCGAATGCCGCCCGGGCTTGCCCGGCAGATGCGCGACATGGCCGAACGAATGGCCGCGATCTTGCCGCTCATCGATGACGGGCGTATCCACCTGCCGTGCAACGTCGTTCACGCGACGAGGGCCCAGCCGTAATCGAGCCGACGACTTCGCGGATACCCTGACGGCGGCTTGGACCCTTGACGAGCTCAGCGCGGGACTGCTAGACATGGCGTGCGCCACGAAGTTGGGCGATCGCCCAATACTTTCCCGGAGGTGTCGATGGGCCGGATGGACGGCAAAGTCGTGTTCGTGACCGGGGCTGCGCGTGGTCAGGGCAGAAGTCACGCCGTCCGGCTGGCGCAAGAAGGGGCCGACGTCATCGCCGTCGACATCTGCCGCACATTCGAAACGTCGCCGGCACCGGGTGCAACGCCCGAAGACCTCGACGTTACCGCGGGCATGGTCAAAGACGCCGGAGGCCGCGTCGTCACCGCCGAAGTCGACGTCCGTGATTACGACGCGTTGCGAGCCGCCGTTGACGGCGGAGTCGAACAGTTGGGACGGCTTGACGTCATCGTGGCCAACGCCGGCATCGGCACGACGGCGGGGAAGCTGCACAAGACCGACGAGGCGCTGTGGCAGGAGATGATCGACGTCAACCTCAGCGGAGTGTGGAAGACGGTGAAGGCCGGGGTTCCTCACATCCTGGCGGGTGATCGCGGCGGCTCGATCATCTTGACGTCCTCGGTCGCCGGCAACAAGGCCTATCCGCACACCGGCCACTACACCGCGGCTAAGCATGGGGTGATCGGCCTGATGCGTACGTTCGCCGTTGAATTGGGTCAATGGATGATCCGGGTCAACGCGGTACTTCCAACACACGTGAACACGCCGTTGCTGATGAACGAGGCCACCTACCACGCTTTTCGGCCGGAATTGGAGAACCCAGGGCCGGACGATCTCGCCCCGGTGTGCCAAAGCTTCCACTATCTTCCGATCCCGTGGGTGACGCCCGAGGACATCACCAACGCCGTGCTGTTCCTGGCCTCCGACGAGGCTCGCTATATCACCGGGGTGGCGCTGCCAGTGGACGCCGGCAGCTGCCTGAAGTAGGGAAGCATCGATGACCGTCGCGCGTGAGACCGACGTCTATTACGACCCGTATGACACGGGGATCAACACTGACCCGTATCCCACCTACGCGCGGCTGCGCGAGGAAGCGCCGATCTACTACAACGAGCAATACGACTTCTGGGCGATATCACGGCATCCCGATGTCGAGCAGGCGCTGGCGAACTGGCAGGTCTTCTCCAGTCGTCGCAGTGACATCCTCGAGCTGGTGCAGTCGAAATTCGATATGCCCCGCGGGGTGATGATGTTTCAGGATCCGCCCGAGCATTCGATGCTGCGCGGGCTGATGTCGCGGGTGTTCACCCCGCGCCGGATGGCAGCCATCGAAGACCAGATCCGGCAGTACTGCGTGCGGTGCCTGGACCCGCTCGTCGGGTCAGAAGGATTCGACATCATCGCCGAACTCGCGTCGATGATGCCGATGCGCGTGATCGGGATGCTGTTGGGAATCCCTGAATCCGAACAGGTCTCGGTTCGCGACGCCAACGACGCAAACCTGCGCACCAAGCCGGGCGCGCCGCTCAAGGTCGCCAACGCCGACTCCATCGCCGACGGCCGGATCTACGCCGACTATGTCGAATGGCGGTCCAAGAACCCGTCGGACGACTTGATGACGACACTGCTGAACGTCGAATTCGATGACGAGCAGGGAGTGCACCGCAAGCTCACCCGCAAAGAGGTGCTGCACTACACCCAGGTGGTCGCCGGTGCGGGCAACGAGACGACGGGTCGGCTGATCGGCTGGCTGGCCAAGGTGCTCGCCGAGCACCCCGACCAACGCCGAGAGATCGAGCAGGATCGCTCGCTGCTGAACCGTGCCGTCGACGAGACGCTTCGCTTCGAGCCCACTGGACCGCATGTCGCCCGTTGGATGGCAAAGGATTTCGAATGCTACGGCAGGACGGTTCCGGCCGGCAGCGCCATGCTGCTGCTGTTCGGCGCGGCCAATCGCGACCCACGCCGATACACCGACCCGGACACCTTCAACATCCACCGCGACAACATCTCGCACATCACCTTCGGAAAAGGCGTGCACTACTGTCTGGGCGCCAATCTCGCCCGGTTGGAAGGCGGCGTCGCGCTGGACGAGATCCTCAACCGCTGGCCCGAATGGGATATCGACTACGACACAGCACAACTCGCGTCGACATCCACCGTGCGTGGCTGGGAGCGGTTGCGGATCGTGCTGCCTTAACCGGACTGGGCGTTGCGGCTCTGGCGCGCTTTCGGCTGCGGCATCTCAAATCGGTCGAGAACGCGGTGAACCAGCGCGACGGCCTCGTCGTGGCCGCCGGAGGTGCCAAGCCCCTCTTCGAGGATCAGGGTGCGGCCGATCGCGGCGATGACGACCGCCAGTGCGGCTGGCGGGAATTCCTCGGTGTCGATGTCATGCTCGCGGACGATGAAGTTCAGTGCGGTGATTTGTTGTTCGCGCCAGCGCTCGGACCAGGCCGCGATCTCCGCCCTGATCTCCTTACGGTGATTGGCAAGCCCCATGAACTCCAACAACAGTCGGGTGTCCTTCGGCGCGATGAGGGTGTCCCAGAAGGCGTGCAGCGGCCGGTCGGAGGCCAGTGCTTTTTGTTGCCTGTCCAGGTAAATGGTGGCGCCGCGGCGGAAAACCGCCAGATACAACTCGTCCATGGTGGGGAAGTAGTAGTGCACCAGGGCCGGTTTGACACCAGCTTGAGCCGCGACCCGGCGTGAGGTGGCCGCGGCGTAACCCTCCTCGACCATGATCTGACTCGTCGCGGCGATCAGCATGTCGCGAGTGTTGGAGTCGCGTGCCTTTGGTCGTGCGGATGCGGTCACACAGGGTTTCCTATCACAGGCGACTATCACAAGGGGACTATCACACCGCCGGCTCGGCGACCATGTCGAAGAAAGCGGCACCGGAGTCCGGGATGCGGTTCTGCTTGAACACGTTGACGGCGTAGGAGACCAGGATCATCGAGTACAGCAGGTGCAGCAGCCTGGTGGCGTCGTCGGGCAACGCGTCGATATCGAACCCGTTGAGATAGGCGATCGCCTCCTCGGCCCTCGGCGCCACGGCATCGTAGAACGCTGACCAGCTCGCCGAACGGCTTGGACAGCCGCGCCTCGTAGCGCTGCGCCCGCGTGGGCAGGGCCCAGTCGGCGACAAACGGTTCGAGGTCGGAGAACCCTTGCGGCAAAGTGGAACTGGACATCATGCCTCCCGCAGGGGGCCGGCGGTCAGGTAGGCCTTTACGGTGTCGCGGATGACGGTGTGGAACTGGCGGATGAGCAACTCCTGGTCGCTGAGGTGGAAGGTGTTCTGCGCTCGTGTCTTGAGCGCTGAATGGGTGGCCTCGATGGTGTTCACGTCCTGCATGGCGAACTCGATCGTGCTGTCCACCACCAATTCCTGCGCAAGACGATCGGCTGCGTTCGCCGGCGGCACGAAGTACAGGTCGATCTCGTAGATGTGCGAGTCGACCGTCTCCGGCCAGTAGGTATAGGTGATGTAGTAGCCGCGCGCCCAGATCTGGATCGAGATGTTCGGGAAAAGCCAGAATTGGTCGTTGCCCCACGACGCGATGTCGCCGCGGTTGAGGAAGTCGGCCCCCGAGTTGTCGAGGCCGATGTCCGGAACATCGTCGGGGCCGAAAAGCCCTGCGCGGAAGAGCTTGTAGACCCAACGCTGATCCTGGCGGGCGGGCCCCGCGGTGCCGGGTTCGCGAGGCGGCAACGGCGGCGGCCCGGGAACCGAGGTGAGCATGTGCGGCCGGAACAGCTCGTAGTGATACGAGTCGACGGGCGGCACCATCTTCTCGGCCTTGGAGACGTCGGGATCGATGAAACGACCGTGCACGTACGGCGGGTGATACCACTCGCATACCGAGTCGACGGCCAGCTTCCAATTTCCGTTGATCCGGGTGGAGAATCCGTACCGCTGGGTCATCTTCTCGAACGGATAACCCTCGATCGCCAGCAGACCGTCGCCGAGGAAGCTTCGCAGCGGAACCGGGACTCCGTCCCGTTCGGAGGCGAGGTTGACGAAGATGAAGCCCGCCCACACCTCGCAGTGCACCGGCGGCATCCGCAGCGAGGACTTGTCCAGGTCGAAAAACTCACTCTCATTGGTGATGTGGTTGACCTTGCCGTCCAGGCCGTACCGCCAGCCGTGGTACTTGCAGGCGAACGCACGGCAGCTGCCAGAGGTCTCCTCGCCCGGATGATCCTGCCAGACGACCTTGTTGCCGCGGTGAGCGCACACGTTGTGAAAAGCGTGCACGGTGTCGTCAAGGTCGCGGGCGATCACGATCGAGGCGAGGCGCCCGGGCAGATCCCGGGTGAAGTAGGAGCCCTTGCGCGGTAGCCGCTCGATCCGCCCGACGCACAACCAGTTTCGCTTGAATACTGCTTCGCGTTCGGCAGCGAAGAATTCCTCGGAGATCGAATCTTCGTAGTTGACCGGGGCTGTCCCGAGTTCGGGGTAGTCGGTGGTGAACTTGCCGCGGCCCGTGGAAAGTCGTTGCTGGATGCTGGTCACGAGGGGACTCCTTCGTTGCGCTGACCGCCGTTCGCCATTGTCGACTGCGAGCCTGTCCCATGCCCTGTCCAAGGCTCTTGGTCCCATGCCCTGTCCAGCGGCGCCATCTCGCCGCCGAACGGGAAGAAGGCGCGCTGCGCGTAGGTTTCGCGTGCCAGGCCGTGACCGAGCTCGTCGAGGAACGCCCGCTTGAGGGGGTTGGTGAAAAGCTGGCGCGAATAGCGCAGCGTCAGCGGTGGCCGCTTGACCAGTTCGCGAGCCAGCTCCCACGCCCTGTCGAGCAGTTTGTCTTTGGGCAGCACCTCGTTGACCACGCCCCACTCCTTGGCTTCGGCCGCCCCGAGCTTCATGCCGGTCAGCAGGAAATAGCGCGCACGGGTGTGGCCGGCCAGAAAACTCCAGATCACATGCTGGCCGTCGCCGGGCACCTGGCCGCGGGGAAAATGCGACGCGTCTTGGAAGTAGGCGTCCTCGGCGGCCAGCACGATGTCGCCGAGCAACGGCACCTCCGAGTGCATATTGCACGGGCCGTTGACGGCGCTGATCATCGGAACGTCGACGTCGAGCACGTTGGTGATCAAGTGCCTTGCATACCAAGCCTTTTCGTCAAGTTTGTGCAGGCCGCGAGTGCCAGGCATCAGCAGATAGTCGGGCTTCTCGACGGGATCGCCGTTGGGCATGCGCCCCCAGTTGGCGTTGTAGTTCTCGCCGGTGCCGGTGTGAATGAGCACCTTGATCTCGCGGTCCCCGGCGATGTCGGCGAACGCGTCGGACATCTGGTCGTGCGCCCGCCAGTCCCAGACCAGGCTGCCGCCGTTGGTGTGACACTGCATGAACAGGATGCCGTCGTCGGAGAGTTCGAGCCGATAGTTCGCGTACCGGTCGTGGTACTCGCTGTATCTGGTCCGCTTTGCCATTGGGTTTTCTCACTCCCGCGGTGGTGATCTGGCGCCGACGCTATTTGAGCGATCGCCCAATAGCCAGGTGCCATGGTTACATCTCAGTACGCAGCGGTCAAGGTTTAGTGCCCGTGTAAGCGGTCGACGACCGGCGCGAAGGACTCGATCTGGGACTGTTGCACCGTGACGTAATTGACGCCGAGCGAATCCCGGCGTGAATAGAGCTTGTCCACAATGGTTTCCAGTGAACCGATCAGGACGTTGGGATGCTCGCGCAGCACATCGGCAGAGATCCCCGTCGACTTCGCCGCGTCGGCCAGCGCGGCCTCGGGATCGTCGGTGATCGAGGTGAAATACGGAGAGCTCTCGACGTCCAGGCGACCGTAGCGCTCACCGGCGGCGGACCGGACAACGTCGATCCGACGCTGCGCGACTGCATGTGGATCCAGACCGTCGGCGTCGCGCGCCACAAACGGCACGCTGGACATGCTGACGATGTCGGCTTCGCGGCCGGCCAAGGACAGCACCCGCGGTCCGCCCCCGCCGATCATGATCGGCGGATGCGGGCGCTGCACGGGGCGGGGCCGACCCGCATAGCCGTGCACGTGAACGAAGTCGCCGGAGCAGTCCAGTTCCTCGCCTGCCCAGTGCGCCTTGATGAGCGAGACGACTTCGGCGAGTTTGGCGATTCGCCGGCCCGGCCGGTCGAAGGTCAGTCCCATTGCGGTGTACTCGGTCTCGCTCCAGCCGGCCCCGATGCCCATTTCCAGCCGACCATCGGACAGCAGATCCAGGGTCGCTGCCTCCTTGGCCAAGACGGCCGGCACGTGATAGTCGATGCAGAACACCCGGCACCCGATGCGGAGCGTCTCGCTGACCGCGGCCGCCGCAGCCATCGCCGCGATCGGGGCGAGGTCTTGGCGAGGGGTACGCGCGGCTTTCTGTGCCGGGCCGGGGCCCAGGTAGTGATCCGCGAGGAAAAGTGTTGAGTACCCAAGGTCTTCGACTCTGCGAACGGTGTCGCGCCACTGTCGGCCGCCGGCGGCGTTGGTCGCCTGCACGGCGAAGCGAAACGGGGGCCTGTGCATGGGCTTGACCATAATCGACACGGAGTGATAGGCATGGGGTGTTTGGGCGGTCGCTCAGGAAAGTGGAGGTTCGAGCTTGAAGACGGCGGTGGTAACGGGCGGTGCCTCAGGGATCGGCCGCGCTGTCGCCGAACGGTTGCGCAAAGACGGACTCCGGGTCGCCGTCATCGACCTGTCGCCCACCGAGGACGAGTTCGGCCACATCGCCGATGTCACCGACCGCGCGCAGGTGGACACCGCCGTCGCGGCGATCCGCGAACAGTTCGGCCCGATCCTGGTGCTGGTCAACGCCGCCGGGGTGGAAGGCTTCCAGAAGTTCTCGACGATGACGTTTCAGCAATGGTCGAAGGTGATCGACGTCAACCTGAACGGGGTATTCCACACCACCCAGGCCGTGCTGCCCGACATGGTCGAGGCCGGATGGGGACGCATCGTCAACATCTCGTCGTCAAGCACACACTCCGGTCAGCCGTTCATGGCCCACTACGTGGCGGCGAAATCGGCCGTGAACGGCCTGACCAAATCCCTGGCTCTGGAATACGGGCCGCGCGGCATCACCGTCAACGCCGTCCCTCCCGGGTTCGTCGACACACCGATGTTGCGCAGCGCCGAGAGTCGACACCTGCTCGGCGGAACCGTGGAAGACCACATCAATCGCACACCGGTGCGCCGGGTGGGCCGGCCCGAGGACATTGCCGCTGCCTGCGCCTTCTTCGTGTCCGACGAGGCCAGCTACATCACCGGGCAGATACTCGGCGTCAACGGCGGTCGCAACACCTAGAGAGGGACATCTCGAGATGTACGACAGGGCTCAGCTTTTCATCGACGGGAAATGGGATGTTCCCGACTCCGATTCCGTCATCACTGTGATATCGCCGCACAGCGAGAGCGTGATCGGTCACGCGGCGTGCGCGGGACCGGCCGATGTCGACCGCGCGGTGGTGGCGGCGCGCGCGGCGTTCGACACCGGACCGTGGCCGCGGATGCAGGCAGCCGAGCGGATCGAGGCGATCGGGCGGCTGGCAGCCGTCTACAAGGAACGGCGAGCCGACATGGCGGCGCTCATATCGGCCGAGATCGGCGCCCCCATCACCTTCGCCAAGATGGCACAGGTCCGACTTCCCTTGACCATGATCTCGGCGTTCTGCGGTCTGGCAGGAAACTACGAGTGGCAGCAGGACCGTCCGGGCATGTACGGCAAGGACATTCGGATCACAAAGCAACCGGTCGGAGTGGTCGCCGCGGTGGTGCCGTGGAACATGCCGCAGTTCCTCACCGTCGCCAAGATCGTGCCGGCGCTGTTGGCGGGTTGTTCGGTGGTGCTCAAGCCGGCGCCCGAGTCGGTGCTCGACGCCCAGTTGCTTGCGGATCTGGTCGCCGAAGCCGACCTACCGCCCGGTGTGTTGAACGTGGTGCCCGGCGGTCGCGATGTCGGCGAGCTGCTGGTGGGCCACGCCGGTGTTGACAAGGTGTCGTTCACCGGGTCCACGGCGGCCGGGCGCCAGGTCGCGCTCGCCTGTGCCGCGGGGCTGAAGCAGGTCAGCCTCGAACTGGGTGGCAAGTCGGCGGCCATCGTGCTCGACGACGCCGACCCGTCGGCCGTGGCCACCGGCATTCAGATGGCCAGCCTGGCCAACAGTGGCCAGGTGTGCAACGCGCTGAGCCGCATTCTGGTGCCCGCGGCCCGCGAGGGCGAGTTCGTCGACGCGTTGGCGGCTGCGATGGAGTCGATGCCGGTCGGTGACCCCGCCGATCCCAACACCGCGATCGGTCCGCTGGTGGCCAAGCGGCAGCAGGAACGCGTTCGCGGCTACATCGAATCGGGCACGAGCGAAGGGGCGCGGCTGGTGGTCGGCGGCGCCGACATGCCGGCCGGCCTGGATACCGGTTGGTATGTGCGGCCGACGTTGTTCAGTGATGCCCACAACGACATGCGGATTGCGCGCGAAGAGATCTTCGGCCCGGTGCTGACCGTCATCTCCTACCGTGACGAGGACGAAGCGATCCGGATCGCCAACGACAGCGAGTACGGGCTGGCCGGATCGGTGTTCACCGCCGACGTCGATCGCGGATATGGCGTGGCGGGTCGAGTTCGGTCGGGCACGTTCGGCGTCAACGAGGGCTACATCATGGATCCCGCGGCCCCGTTCGGCGGCGTCAAGAACAGCGGCTACGGCCGTGAACTCGGGACCGAAGGGATCGACAGTTACACCGTGAGTCAATCGATTTCGGTTGCGGCGCCGGTGAATTAAACCTAGTGCCCGCGACCACCGACCTCGGCGGGTAGCGGTGGCGGCAACGGCGCCGTCGGCGTCGCTGTTGGCGGCGCCGCGGCCGGGCTTTGAGGTGTTGCGGCCGGCGTCTGCGCCCCTGCGGTCGGTGTGTGTGCCGGTCCGTGGAAAGACACCATCGGCTCCCGACGGATCACCTGATTGCCGTCGCTGACTACCAGTGCACTCGACGTCACCGTGTAGATGATTCCGTCGTGCTGCGCGACGAAGCTGCCGTCGGCCGATGGCGAGGCAGACGCGATCAGTTTGGCGCCGTCGCTGATCCGCACACCGCGGTAGCCGTACTGGCCGCTTGAGGTCTTGCAGATCGCGACCCGCGAGTTCGTCGTGCTCCCGAACGCGACCGCTGTGTCCGGCGCCGCGCAGCGTGCGGTGGAGTCGACGAAGCCCAGGGAGTCGATGGCCGGGTCGGCACCGGCCGAGGGCGTGCCGATGGCGAAAAGCGCCGAACACGCCGCCGCGGCGACAGTGACGCGGCGGGTGCAAAGCCGGTAGGAGGACATCAGGGTTCCACCAGAACACGGGCGAGCGGGCGGCGCGCACACCCACGCCGCGCCTCAGCCGAATCGTTAGCTGGTTGAAATGAAACCATGGCTTACGCCGCGGACTGCCAGATCAGAAGGTTGTCGGCGGGTTGTGGGATGCTCACAGCTGAGATGAGCCGGCACACCACTTTTAAATACTGCCTCGACCCCACGGTCGCGCAGCATGAGGTGATGGCCCGGTATGCCGGGGCGTCCCGATTTGCGTTCAACCAGTGCCTGCAGATGGTGAAAGCCGCGCTAAACCAACGCAAGACCTACCCGGACAACGATGTGCCGTGGACGGGGTTTGATCTAATTAACGCGTTCAACGCGTGGAAGAAAACCGCCGACGCCGGACGGCTCTTCATCGTCGACAGCGATGGCGTGGCGCAAACGGTGGTGACTGGCCTGTCGTGGCGGCGCGAGGTTTGCCAACAGGTGTTTGAAGAAGCCGCGGTCGATCTGGGCAAGGGAATCAAATGCTGGTCGGACTCGCGCTCTGGTAAGCGTAAGGGCCAGCGGGTGGGCTTTCCGCGGTTCAAAAAGAAAATCGGCGCGGTGCCGTCGTTTCGCCTGCGCAATAAGCACTCCAAGGAGCGCCCGCCGGCGATGCGCATCGGGGACAACAGCCGGCCGCGTTCGGTCGCATTGCCCGGCATCGGGCAGATCGCGGTTCACGATGACACCCGCCGGCTGCGGCGCATGATCGCAAAAGGCAGGGCCAAGATCTGTTTCGCCACTGTGACCCATCGCGCGGGCCGCTGGTGGGTGTCGCTAAACGTCGAGGGCGCCGACCTGCACCCCGAGCACCGGCACCCGGCCCACGATCCGGACGATGATGGCGGCTGGGTCGGCATCGACCGGGGCTTGTCGGCATTCCTGGTCGCCGCCCGCGCCGATGGTGAAGAGGTTGCTCGCATCACCGATGCACCTAAGGCGCTGGGTGTCGGGATGAAACAGCAACAACGCCTGGCGAAATCGTTGGCCCGCAAGAAGAAAGGATCAGCTAACCGCCGCACCGCCGCGGCCAAATTGGGGCGTCATCACCATCACATTGCCAACATCCGCCGAAATTTCCTGCATCGGGTCTCCAACGCGCTGGTCAAGACTCACGACCGGCTCGTGATCGAGGACCTGCACGTATCCGGGATGCTGCGCAACCATCGGCTCGCTAGAGCGATCTCGGATGCCGGGTGGGCCGAATTCGCCCGGTTGCTGGATTACAAGCAGGCCTGGCGCGGCGGCGAGCTTATCGTCGCGGATCGCTGGTATCCGTCGAGCCGGCTCTGCCTAGGCTGCGGTGCAGTCCGTGGCGATCTGACGTTGGCCGATCGGACGTTCACCTGCAGCTGCGGGCATTCCGTCGACCGTGACACCAATGCCGCGGTGAACCTGGCCCGGTGGGGCCAAAACCATTACAATCCATCACCGGATCCCCGGACCCCCAAGCAGCGGGGCCGGGCTACCAATGCCCGCCGACGGGACGGCGCTGACCAGCACCATTCGTGTGCCGGTGAAACTAGCCCGGATGACGCGGGAACCGACGTTCACACTGCGCCAGCGGCCTGAACCGACGACGTCCGAGAAGGACGGTGCCGAACACTCAACAGAATTGTTCGACACGCTTTAGATTCGACGCCGGACCCCCCTTGCGCCGAGAAAGAGGCAAAGCCATGGCGACCCTGAACAAACTACTGTTCGATCCGAATGCCTACGACCCGTCGCATTTCGACCCCGAGACGCGGCGCCAACTCCGCGCGGTGATCGACTGGTTCGAAGGCCGCGGCAAGGCCAAGCTGCTCCGCGACGATCTCGAGGCGGCGTGGGTGTCGGATTTCCTCGACCTCATCAAGCAGGAAAGGATCTTCGCGACCTTCCTCACCCCCTCGGAGTACGGCGGCGGCGACCCGAACAAGCGGTGGGACACCTCCCGCAACGCCGCGCTGAGCGAGATCTTCGGGTTCTACGGACTGTCGTATTGGTACGCCGAGCAGGTCACGATCCTGGGCCTCGGGCCGATCTGGCAGAGCGACAACATGAAAGCCAAGGAGCGCGCGGCCGCACAACTCGAGGCGGGTGGCGTGATGGCGTTCGCGCTCTCCGAGCGCGACCACGGCGCCGACATCTACAACACCGACATGCTGCTGACGCCCGCGGGCGACGGCGACGATGAGGGTGTCGTCTTTCGCGCGTCGGGGGAGAAGTACTACATCGGCAACGGCAACGTGGCGGGCATTGTGTCGGTGTTCTCCCGCCGCACCGATGTCGACGGCGCCGACGGTTACGTGTGGTTCGTCGCCGACAGCAGCCACCAGAATTACGAACTGATCGGCAATGTGGTGCACGGGCAGATGTACGTCAGCAACTTCCGTCTGAACGACTACCCGGTGCACGAGGAGGACATCCTGTGCACCGGACCGGAGGCGTTCTCCGCCGCGCTCAACACCGTCAACGTGGGCAAGTTCAACTTGTGTTCTGGCTCGATCGGGATGTGCGAGCACGCCTTCTACGAGGCGATCACCCACGCCAACAACCGCATCCTGTACGGCAACCCGGTCACCGATTTCCCCCACGTGCGGGCCAGCTTCGTCGAGGCCTACGCCAGATTGATCGCGATGAAACTGTTCAGCGATCGTGCGATCGACTACTTTCGCAGCGCCAGCCTCGACGACCGTCGATATCTGCTCTTCAATCCGGTGACCAAGTCCAAGGTCACCTCCGAAGGCGAAAGGGTCGTCACGCTGTTGTGGGATGTTCTGGCCGCCAAAGGCTTCGAGAAGAACACCTACTTCTGTGAAGTAGCCCGGCTGATCGGCGCCTTGCCGCGGCTGGAAGGCACGGTGCACGTCAACGTCGCGCAGATCCTGAAGTTCATGCCCAACTACATGTTCAACCCGGCGGCCTACCCGGAGATCGGCACCCGCAACGACGCGGGCGATGACGTGTTCTTCTGGGCGCAGGGTCCGGCTCGCGGCGCATCGAAGGTTCAATTCGCCGACTGGGCAGCGGTTTACGAGCAGCACGCGAAAATACCCAATGTCGCGCTGTTCTATGAGCAGGCTCGTGCGCTCAAAGAGTTGCTGGAGAGCGCCGGGCCGGACGCCGACCAGATGCGCGACCTCGACTTCCTGCTCGTCGTCGGTCACCTGTTCACGCTGATCGTTTATGGCCAGTTGATTCTCGAACAAGCGGATCTGATCGGGCTCGACGCCGACCTCGTCGACCAGATCTTCGACGTGCAGATCCGCGATTTCTCCCAACATGCCGTCGCCCTACATGGAAAGCCGAGTTCGACATCGGCGCAACAGGACTGGGCGATATCGGCGGTGCGCAAACCGGTAACCGACACGCAACGCTTCGACCGGGTCTGGGAGCAGGTCGAGAACTACGACGGCGCCTACGAAATGCGGCCCTAACCCGCAGCAGGTACGAACGGGACGTCGTCTGGTGCGGTGCGCCGCGCTGCCAGCAGCGCACGGGCGGCGTCACCGATCGGAAGCCGCAGCGGCAGCTGGGGCTTCTCGGCGGCGTCAGCGATCTCGGCGGCCACCTGCTCGGGGGTGATCATCCCGTCAAGCGACCTGCCGACGTTGAGTATTTCCGCGTAGGGGTCCTCGGGCAGTGAGTAGGCAGTTACGTCGTCGAGTGCGCCGGTGCTCACCGGGCCCGGCTCGAGCAGGGCTGCCTGGACGCCGAACGGCGCAACCTCGATCGCGAGGGATTCGACCAGTGCTTCGAGTGCCCACTTGGTGGACGCGTATGCCGCGCCGGGGGGTAAGACGATGCGCCCGACGATGCTGGACATGAAGAGCAGCTTCCCGGCGCCGCGAGCGCGCATCCCCGGGAGCGCGGCCTGCGCGACGCGGATCGCGCCGACCGTGTTCAGGTCGAACAGCCGCTGCAGCTCGGCCAGCGGTATGGCTTCCACAGCGGCGTAGAAGACCTCAGTGGGGTTGACGATGACGATGTCGACGTCACCCGCGGCGGCGAATGCCGCCGTCACGCTGGCGTCATCGGTGACGTCGAGGGCCAGGCGTTGGTCGAGGTCGGGGTCGTGAAGCGAACGCGGATCGCGTGCGGTACCGATCACGCGGTGACCGCGCCGGGCGAATTCGATGCTGATCGCGCGGCCGATCCCGCGGCCGGCGCCGGTGACGAGGACAGATGACATAGCGTTGCGCTCCTGGTTGGGTCGAGAAGTTGTCGGCGTATGCACTGGGTAAACCGGTCGGTGTACATTCTTGTTCCAACGCAGCGAAGATTTCGGCGGCCGCAAGCGGAACGGGGTGTGACGCCGGGCATACGATCAGCAGATGCGTGGCACCAAGATCCTGATCACCGGACCGACTGGACAAGTTGCCAGTCCCATCGCCCAGGCCCTGGCGGCCGACAACGAAGTCTGGGGTATCGCCCGCTTCACCAACGTGGCGGCGCGCGAGGCCCTGGAGAAGTCGGGCGTTCGGTGCGAGACCGTCAACCTGGCCGCAGGCGACTTTGACCGATTGCCCTCCGATTTTGATTACGTGCTCAACTTGGCGGTGGCCAAGAGCGGAGACTGGGACAAAGACCTCGCGGCCAACGCCGAGTCCGCAGGACTGTTAATGGCCCATTGCCGCAACGCAAAAGCTTTCCTGCACTGCTCGTCGGCGGCCGTCTACGATCCCCCGGACGACGAGCCGCGGACCGAGCGCGCCGCTCTGGGCGACAACCACAAGCCGTTGTTCCCGACCTACTCGATTTCCAAGATCGCCGGCGAAGTCGTCGTCCGGACCATGGCACGCGCCCTCGATATGCCCACCATCATCGCCCGGCTCAACGTTCCGTACGGCGACAACGGCGGGTGGCCGTTCTATCACATGGAGATGATGCTTGCCGGCATTCCGATCCCGGTGCCCGCCGGAATCCCGGCCCGCTACAACCCGATTCACGAGGACGACATCATCGCGACGATCCCGAAGCTGCTGGCGGCGGCTTCGGTGCCGGCAACCACGGTCAACTGGTGCGGCGACCAGACCGTCAGCCTGCAGGAGTGGTGCACCTACCTCGGTTCGCTGGTCGGCAAGGAACCGATCTTCGAGAAAAGCGCGCAGGCGCTGCGCGGCAATCCCACCGACGCGTCACGGATGCACGAGTTGATCGGCGCCGGCACGGTCGATTGGCGCGACGGATTCCGCCGGATGGCCTTCAAGTTCCACCCGGAGCTGGTCGGCTAGCGCGGCGGCTAATCCTCCTTGGCGATCAGCCGCTTCAGCGCCTCGCGATCGGAGGCCAGCAGCTCGTCGATCCGCGGCTGGTTCACGTCGGCGACGATGATCTCGCCGACCTCCTGGTACACGTTGCTGAAGATGCCGTGCGACTTCATCTTTTCGGTCTGATAGATGTTGTCCTCGGTCGGTGTCACGTAATACACGACCTCCGGCTTGAACCGATGGATCAGCCACAGGTGGATGACGTCCATCAGCCTCTTCTGGCGCAGTTTCTCGGCGAACGTGTTCTGGTCACGCACCGTGAGGATGTTGCGGCCATGCCGGTCCTTGATCGGGTCGACAACCACGTTGGCAAGCGGCTTTTTCCCGTCGCCGTAGATGCCGAGTTCGAGCACATCGGCGCCGGCGCGTCGCGGACGTAGCTGAACCCGAAGCTTTTCCGGGAGCTGATAGTGCTCGGTCCACATCGCCAGCCAGTCTTCCAGCAACTTCTTCGGCACCTCGGTCTGCACGAGATGCTGATGCTGCGTGGAGCCCGCGCCCATGGCCTTGGTCGTCGCGGTGCGGCCTGAGGAAGCAGCCAGCGCGGCGTCGCTGCGCGGCCCGCCGACCAGGGTCTGCGGAGTGCGGTAAGGAGACTCGACCAGACGCATTTTGCGCTGCAGACGAGCCAGCGCCAGCATGCCGTCCTGCCGCAGGTTGGTGGCGAACTCTTCGGCGGCGACACCGTCGATCTGGTGACCGCCGTAGGTGATGAAGTTGAAGACGAAGCCCATCTTGCCGAGTTCCTCGGGGAACGCCCGCATCTGCTCGTCGGTCATCCCGGTGGTGTCCCAGTTGAACGAGGGCGAGAGGTTGTAGGCCAGCATCTGGTCGGGGAACACCGCGTGGATCGCGTCGGCGAATTGGCGGGCGTCGACGAGATCTGCCGTCTTGGTCTCCATCCACAGGATGTCGGCGAACGGCGCCGCGGCCAGCGACTTGGCGATCGCATACGGAATGCCGCCGCGGATCTGGTAATAGCCTTCGGGTGTCCTAGCCGGCTCGCAGTCCCAGCCAGGGTCGGCCCCTAACTCCCGCGCTTTTTTGCGGGCGGTGTATAGCGGCGCACGCTCGGCGAACTCTCGCCATTCGGCGGCGGTCATTTCGCGCGATTCGCCTTCGCTCTGGGCGAATTCGATCAGGTCCGCAACGGCTTCGCCGTAGGTCATCAGCCGGGCGTCGTCCTGCCACGCGTCGACGAACTTCGACTCGACCTCGTCGAAGACGGCGTCGATCGAGTGCTGCGCGTGGTCCGGGGATGCGGCCGCGCTGGCGATCAGCTCCGCGATGCCGTGACGCTCCAACCAGGCATCGGCGGTGGCGTACTCGCCGTCGGGCAGGGCATAGAGCAGATGACCGTTGAGTTCGGTGAACCCCGCCTCGTAGAAGCGCCGCACCATCGCCAGGAAGCAGGACTTGTAGGACGGAATCTTCAGGTTCGTGGTGCCGAGCAGGAACGGCTGGTCACGCTCGTCGGCGCGGCTGTCGAGCAGGTTGGCCGCCTCGGCATCGGTGCGCGCGACGATGATGCCCGGCACCCGCATGATGTCGAGCTGGAAGCGGGCGGTGTTGAGGCGCTTGATCTGTTCGTCGGACGGCACCAGAACCTTGCCGCCCTGATGGCCGCACTTTTTGGTACCCGGGCGCTGGTCCTCGATGTGGTATCCCGGCACCCCGGCTTCGACGAAACGCTTGATCAGGTTGCGCACGTGTGGATCGCCGCCGTGGCCGGTGTCGGCGTCGGCGATGATGAACGGCCGGTAGTCCACCGCAGGCGTTCGTTCGCGTTGCTCCTCGCTCATCCGCAGGCGCAGGTATTGCTGATTGCGGTCGGCGGTCAACAGCGCACGAACCAGTCCGGCGGCCTCGTCGGGCACCTGGCTGAGCGGATAGCTGGCCAGGTCGGGTCCCGGATCCTCGCTGATGGAGCCCTTGGCCGAGGTCGCCCACCCGCCGAGGTAGATGCCCTCGATGCCCATCCGCTTCATGGACGCGGCCTGCCCGGGTGAGTACGGGCCGAAGGTGGTGATGCTCTTGCGCTGGGCGAACAGCTCGCGCAGCCGAGGGTAGAAGGCCTCCGCCGCCTCGCGCGCGATGGTGTAGTCGGCGGGAATTGTGCCGCGCTGTTCTGCGACTTGGCGAGCTGAATAGAGGCGGGTGATTCCGTCGAACCGAGGATCGTCAAAATAGTTCTGCGTGGCGGCGACGTCGCTTTCGAAGTCCCTGCCGACGTTCGTTTGAGAGTGGTCGTCGAACGGTGTCTGCGCCTTTGCATCCGCTTCGATGGTGGCCATGGTTTGTCCGCTCCTCATAATCCCCGATTTCCCTGATGGTGTGAGTCTATGGCTGCTGCGCGGCGCGAAGTTTCAAATCGGGATCTCTGCGGCCTGACAGCCGCATCGGCATACCGCCGACGGGACGCGGCTAAACCCCTGCGCGTCGTCCGGACGCCACGAAAGAAAATGTCACCGGGATTATTTTTCGGGCCATCTGGGTAGTCCGCTGGGGATACACTCGCCGGGCGCGGCGATGGGGCCGCATCCGAGGGGAGCGGCGATGAGTTCTCTGCGAACGGCGCGCGCACGGGGCTCCTCACCGGCGGCGTTGCCGCCGAGCCGCACCATGCAGGTGCGCTCCGCGGACGGCACCCGCCTGCACACCGAAGTGTTCGGGCCCGAGGACGGATACCCGATCGTGCTCTCGCACGGCATCACCTGCGCCATCCGGGCGTGGGCCTACCAGATCGCCGAGCTGGCCACCGAATACCGGGTGATCGCCTTCGACCACCGCGGTCATGGGCGCAGCGAGATTCCCCGTCGCGGTGGGTACAGCCTCAGTCACCTTGCAGCGGATGTCGATGCCGTGCTCGAAGCGACACTCGCACCGGGCCAGCGTGCCGTCATCGCAGGACATTCGATGGGCGGCATGGCCATCGCCGCCTGGTCGGACCGTTACCGCCATAAGGTCGAATCGCGCGCCGATGCCGTCGCGCTGATCAACACCACCACCGGCGACCTGCTGCGCGAGGTGAGGCTGGTGCCGATGCCGGCACCGTTCGCGGCGGTGCGGGTGCTGGGTGGGCGTGCGCTGGTGAACATCTTCGGTTCGTTCACGGTGCCGCCCGCCGTCCGGCGCGCCAGCCGCGAAATGATCTCGATGCTTGCGGTCGGCGCCGACGCCGACCGCGCCGTCGGGGCCCTGATCTACGAGCTGTTCAACGCCACCTCGCCGGCGGGCCGCGGCGGCTGCGGCAAGGCGCTGGTAGACGCGATGGGGCGCCGGCACATCAACCTAGCCGGTCTGACCGTTCCCACATTGGTGATCGGCAGCGAACGCGACCGCCTGACGCCGCTGATCCAATCTCGGCGGATCGCCGCTGCCGCACCCAATCTGGCCGATCTCGTCGTGTTGCCCGGTGGTCACTGCTCGATGCTGGAACGGCCCGCTGAGGTCAACCGGGAACTGCGCACGCTCGCAGAATCGATCACCGGCAGCAAGCGCATCATCTCGTAGCCGCGCCGGATAGCGCCTACAGCCTTGCCGCGACCTCGTCGGCGGCCCGCCGTCCGGACCGTACCGCTCCGTCGAGGAAGCCGGTCCATTCGTCGGCGGTTTCGGTGCCGGCCCAGTGGATGGGTCCGACCGGACGCCGCAACCACGGGCCGTAGCGCGTCCACGAGCCTGGCGGTACCGCGGCGGTCGGGCCGCCGGCCGCGAATTCCTCAGCGCCCCAACGATGGTCGACGTAGTCGAGCGGCTTGAGCGCTTCGTCGCCGAACAGCGATGCGAAGCAGTCCAGGGCGCGCTGCCGGCGCTGATCAGCCGGTAGCGCGTCGAAAGTGCGGGCGTCGACGAATCCCAGCAGAACGCCCGGTCCGTCGGGCTGCGGGCTGACGTCGAAGGTGATGAACACCGGACCCTCGTCGGACAGCGCCTCACCGGAAAACCCGGCGCTTCGCCAGAACGGGGTGGCATAGGCGGCATAGGCCTTGCTGAGTCGGCCCTGGGGCCAGCGCGCGGCGAGTTGCTGGTGTTCGGCGGGCAGCGGGGGAGTGAACTCGATGAAGCTCCGATGAGCCGGCGGGATGGCGACGACGACGAACCGGGCGTCAGCCCGGCCCTTCTCGCTGGTGACCCGCACGAGGTCGTCGTGGTGGTCGATGCGTTGCACGGGGGCATCGAGCACGACCCGGTCGCCGAGTTCAGCCGCCGCCGCGTCGGCGATCTGTTGAGTGCCGGCTGAGAAACGGTCCTGCTGCGCACCGTTTTCCACATCGAGCATCCGATTCAGGCCACCGCCTGCCCGTACATAGCGGGCGGCGTGCAACATCGACACGTCGTCGGGTTCGCATCCCCAGGTCACCCGCGCCATGATGGCCAGCAGATCCTGCGCGGTGGCGCCGGCATGCACCGATCGCAACCACCCTCCCAGCGACTGGCCGTCCAGCCGGGCGGCGCGGCGGGCGGTCCACGGCTCGGTCAGCGGAACTGTCCGCGCGATGCGCTCGAATTGCCAACGCACGCGGCCGAGATCGATCAGACCCCCCAGCGACAGCCGCGGGATCGTGCCGGTGTACGAGCGGACCGCGCCGCGCCAGCGGATCAGGTTGGCGCCGTCGTGATAGGTCGGAACGGTCGGGATCCCGAGCTCGTCGGCCAACGCCAGCACGGCGTCCTGCGTCGGGCCCACGAACGTGCCGCCCATGTCTACCGGGATGCCGGCGACGTGGCCGGTGTGCGAGCGCCCGCCCACCCGGTCGCGGCCCTCGAGAACCAGCACATCGTGTCCGCGCCGCGTCAGTTCGCGGGCCGCCGTGAGTCCGGCGAAACCGGCCCCCACCACGACGACGTCGGCGGTCCGGGTCGCGTCGGGCATGCCCCTTAGTCAACCCCATCACCGTTGCGTAGGGTTCATTTCGATTGCCCGACTCGCCCCCGCATCGTCGTCAGGCGGTACCCGTTGAAAGTCTTCACTGCTTTATACGCACTGACCGACGCGGCCGACCGCGCGCGGGAGCTTCGCGACGCGGGTGCCAGTGGGGTCGCCACCTTCGAGGGAGCGCACGATGTGTTCGCCCCGTTGACGTTGGCGGCCACCGTGCCCGGCCTGGACTTGATGACCAATGTGGCTATCGCATTCCCGCGCAACCCGATTCACCTGGCACACCAGGCCAATGACCATCAACTGCTGAGCTCGGGGCGGTTCACTCTCGGCCTGGGAACCCAGATCCGCGCCCAGATCGAAAAGCGCTTCGGCGCCCAGTTCGACAAACCGGTGGCTCGGATGACCGAACTGATCGCGGCGTTGCGGGCGATCTTCGCGGCCTGGAACACCGGCGAGCGGTTGGATTTTCGCGGCGACTACTACCGGCACACGTTGATGACGCCGACCTTCAACCCCGGCCCGAATCCGTACGGGCCGCCGCCGATCTACGTCGGCGCGCTGGGGCCGCGGCTGACCCGTGCCGTCGCCGAGCACGCCGACGGTCTGCTGGTGATGCCGTTCGGCTCGAAGCGGTTCCTGCACGACCACACCATGCCCATGGTGCGCGAGGGCCTAGATGCCGCAGGCCGCGACATCGCCGACTTCGCCGTGCTGCCCGAGATCATCGTGTCCGCAGGCGAAACCGACGCCGAACGCGAGCTAGCCGACGCACGGACACGCGCGTTGCTGGCCTTCTACGGGTCGACGCCCGCGTATCGACCGGTGTTGGCCGCACACGGCTGGCAAGACCTGCAGCCCGAACTCAACACACTGTCCAAACAGGGTCGCTGGGAGGAGATGGGCGGACTCATCGACGACGAGATCCTGCACACCATCGCCGCGTGCGGCACCCCTGCCGACGTCGCACGTCATATCCGCGACCGCGTCGACGGTGTGGCCGACACCGTCTGCCTCTACCAGGCGGCGCCGATAGGCCTGCAGACCCTGGCCGCGATCATCGACGAGCTTGGCTGACTGGAACGCCGCTTAGGGGCTTAGGGCGCTTAGGGCCCTAGGGCGCAACCGTTAGCCAGTCGGCGAACCCGGACGGATCGTGGCGGCCCAACGCGCCATGCTCGTAGAGACCCCAACCCTCGACCGGGTCGCCGTTGCCGTCGCGGCACACCGCGCGTCCCACGTGGTCGATGACCCCGAAGCCGGACCGCGCGATGATCCCCGGATCGGTCATGTCGTAGGTCAGCCGCTCGACGAACTTCTCGCCCTTCCACACTCCGTGCAGCCAGTCCGAGTCGCCGCCGTAGCCGCCGCCGACGTGGATGGGCACCGGCAGCTTGGACTCGACGTCGAAGTGGACGGGTGTGCCATCGGGGGCGGTGGCATCAATCGTCGCGCCGGTCGGGATGCGGGTGCCGGACCGGTAGTGGATTTTCACCCGCGGCCAGCCCAGCTGTTCGACGCGGCCGTCGCGCCAAATCCGGGTGCAATCGTTCAGCGACCGGAACCCGTTGGGCTCCTCCTGGATGATCAGCACGATGGCGAAGTCGTCGAACGCCATCGGCACGTACAGCCACCACATTCCCTCGAACGGCGGGTCGGCGGGCCGGCCCGCCGGCTCGGGTTCGCCGATCGGCCGGATGCCCCAGGACCGATCGCGGCTGCCGATCCAGGTGGCGGGGTCGACCGCAATCTCGTTGCCGTCCAGAACGATCCGGCCGCTCCAGCTGCCCAATTGAGCGAACCGCTGCGCGTTGAGCGTCACACGATTACCCGCGCGCAGGATGTGCGGCTGCTCCTGGACAACATCGAACAGGCCTTCCCAGGTGAGATCGGCTGCGATGCCTTCGGTTTCGTCGAGGACGATCCGCAGTTTGTGCAGCGGCTCGATGACGTCGACGCGGTAACCGTTGACGTTCTGGTTGAGCCGGTCCTGGTCGATGGCGTCGGACAGGTGCACCGCGGTCTGGGTGTCGCCGCGCCGGATGAGCAGGAACGCGTCCTTCACCCCGAGGTTGGGGTAGTAGCCGATGCCGCTGATCACGAAGATGTTCGCCGGTGCGGTCGTGGGCGTTGAAGTAGGAGCGATCGTAGAAGTTGCGGTCCGAGGAGCCCGGCCACGCGATCGGCTGGGGGACTTGATGTACCGGGAACTCGTCGAGCGGTCCGAGCATTACTGATCCTCTCCGATAAGACGTTTGAGTAACCCCGCGTGATAGAACAGCGACTCCACGTCTTGAGGCTTTTCGGTTTCGCCGAAGTGCACCCGTCGTGCGCCGGTGCGCATGAACACGCAGAGCCCATATCACCCCTGAATAGGCGTAGAACCAGGTCAGGTCACCCAGTTCGGCGCCGGTGAGCCGCTGATAGGTGGCGCGGACATCGCTCTCACGCATCACCTCCGGCAAACCCGGCAGCCCCGCAAGGCCGGTGAGCTCCTGAAAAACCATGTGCGCAAAGATCATCCATGCGACATCGATCTCGCGTGGCCCGAGCGTCACCATTTCCCAGTCCAGCACCGCCACCGGCCGAAAGTCGCGGTACAAGACGTTGCCCACCCGCGCATCGCCCCAGAGCAGCACCGGCTCACCTGCGGCCACCTCGTCCGGCCAGTTGTCTTCCAGCCACTGGAAAGCGCGCTCCAGCAGCGGTGATCGGCCGATGTCCGGCACCGCGAAGTCGTACCAAGAGCGCAACCAGTTGAACTGCCCGCGCAGCGCGGTATCGCCTTGCTGAACCTCGGACAGGAAGGCAAACGTCTTCTCCGCGTTAGGGATTGAATGCAGGGTGGCCAGCACCCCGACGGTGGCATCTTGTAGCTCGCGCTGACGCTCGGCGGGCGCGTCGGCGAACCAGTTGTTGCCGAAGGTGTAGGGCATGACATCGGGCGGCACCACGCCGTCGACGTAGTCCATCAAGAAAAACGGTGTTCCCAGGACGTCGCCGGTGTCCTCCAGCCAACGCACCCGGGGCACGGGGACGTCGGTCAGTTCGCCGACCGCCCGTATCACCTCGAATTGGTGGTCAAGCCGATACGTCGGGAACACCTGGACGTCTTCGGCGCTAGGCGCTACCCGGGCCACCAATTTCTGCTCAGTGGGCTGCCCGTCCTGTTGCCAGCGCGCGGTCAAGATGATGGTTTCCGAAGACATGCCGTTCGAGTCCACGCCGCTTTCCACGGTGACCTCGGGTTCAGCGGCGCCGGGCAGCACAGTCGACAACCAGTGCGACATCACCGCCGGCAGCGTCGTGACGTCGCGGCTGGAGCGCTGGAGTCGGTCGACCTGGTCGAGCACAGGTTCGTTGGGCACAGGTGCCTCCTTCGTGAGGCAATTACGATACGGTGGGTAGCGTTATGAAAGCAAACCCATCCGCGGTTGACAAGGCCTCGGGTGCCGGACGGCCCCGGGACCCGCGTATCGACGCTGCCATATTGACGGCGACCGCGGATCTGCTTGTCCAAATTGGCTATTCGAACCTCACTTTGGCCGCGGTCGCCGAGCGCGCCGGAACGACGAAGACGGCGCTGTACCGGCGGTGGTCGAGCAAGGCCGAGCTGGTGCACGAGGCCGCATTTCCGGTGGCGCCCACCGCGCTGGTGGGTCCAGCCGGCGACATGGCCGCTGACCTGCAGGCGATGATCGCGGCCGCGCGGGATGTGTTCACCACGCCGGTGGTGCGGGCGGCGTTGCCCGGGCTGGTCGCCGACATGAGCGCCGATCCCGAGCTCAACGCGCGGGTGATGTCGCGCTTCGCGGGTCTGTTCACCGCGGTGCAGGCCCGGCTGGGCGAGGCGGTGGAGCGCGGTGAGGTTCATCCGGACGTCGACCCGGACCGGTTGATCGAGTTGATCGGCGGGGCGACGTTGTTGCGGCTGCTGCTGCGTCCCGACGAACCACTCGACGATGCGTGGGTAGACCAGACCACCGCCATCCTCGTGCACGGCGTCACCCGAGATGTAGGGTCGGGCCGGTGACCGGACGACTGGATGGTCGCGCCGCGATCGTCACCGGCGCCAGCCGCGGATTGGGTCGGGCGATCGCCCTGGCGCTGGCGGCCGAAGGGGCGGGTGTTGCTGTCGTCGGGCGCACCGAAAACGTCTGGGACGAGCGGCTTCCCGGCACCATCGGTGAGACCGTCGCCGACATCGAGGCGGCCGGCGGACGCGCGATTGCGATCCGGGCCGACCTGCTCGACCGGGACGACATTGCGCGGCTCGTCGGCGAGGCGCGAGATGCTTTGGGCCGCATCACAATTCTGATCAACAACGCGGCATTCACCGCGCCCGGCCGCCCACCGAAACCCGGCGACGACACGCGGCCCAGGTCGGCGAAAGTGCAGCCGGGTGGGGTGAAGCCAGATTGGCCGCCGCTGCTCGGAACGCCGCTGAGCGCGTATCGGCGGCACTTCGAGATCGCGGTGTTCGCCGTCTATGAGCTGATTCAGCTGGTGTGCCCGGACATGATGGCCGCAGGCAGCGGCTCGATCATCAACGTGACCTCTGTCGCGTCCCGGCTACCCGGCGATGGGCCCTACGCCGACCGCAGTGGCGGCGTGCTGCCCGGTTACGGCGGATCCAAGGCCGCACTGGAGCATTTGACCTGGTGTGCGGCCTACGATCTGGCGGGCCACAACATCGCGGTCAATGCTCTCTCGCCGTCCAAGGCGATACTGACGCCGGGTCTTTCGTACTACGCCCGCGAGTTCGCCGAGGTTTCGACCCCGGAGGAATTCGCGCAAGCCGCGGTGGAATTGGCGTTGGTGGATCCAAAGGTCGTGACGGGGCGAACGATCGGTGACTTGCAGGTGCTCGACGGTAGCTTCCGCGCGTTCCAGCGCGATGAAAGTTCAGAGGGCTCCTGAGTCACCCGTCGCCCCCAGGCGGGTCGGGATCTCCACGCAGCAGTTCGTCGGGGTGGTGGGCGTGGTTGACCTCGGGTGGGCCGGTGCCGTCGGTCCAGCCCAGTCGCCCGCCGTCGACAACCTGGGTATGTAGCTCACCGCGGCTTGCCATGGCGTGGTCGGGGCCGCAGGCGAAGATACAGCGCGTCCGCGTCGGTGCGGCCGCCGTCGGGCCCAGTCCGGTGAATGGTGCACCTCGCAGCGATACCCCGATTCGAGACAGTTGGGACGTGTGCAGCCGCGGTCGCGGGCGTGGCAGATCAGTCGCTGATCGGCGGTGGCCACGCGTTTCTGGCGGCCCAGGTATAGCGGCCGCTCGGTGTGCTCGTCGAACACCGCCAAGTAGTGAATCGACTCTGGCGGCCATGGCGATCAGATCGCGCATCGGTAGCCGGGAGCCACCACCGGTTCTCGCGGGCGCCGGCATCGGCAGCGACGAGTCCAGCCGCGGCGCCGGCCGCCTGGTCGAGTTCGGCCAGTGTCGTGGTGACGACCACGGTGACCGGGTGGCCGCGGTGCACACCGAGTCCACCGGATGCAATGGCGGTCTCCAGGCCGAGCTTCAATGCGTCGTGGCAGCGCTGAGCAGGGCTGCGGTCATCGCGGGCCTCAGCGTCCCGGTCGTTGTCGGGCCGGTGACGGCCGGGCCGCACCGCGGCATCGATGGCCTCGAAGTAAGCGCGGGCTTGCGGGTCGAGCAATCCCGTCAGCCGCGACATGCCGTCGGGCCCCTGCCGGCCGAGATGCAGTCCGCGGCGGCGGGCCCGGTCGTCGTCGCTGAACAGGCCGTCGGGATTGAGGTAGTCGGCGATGCGTTGACCCACTTTGGCCACGATCCCGGCGTCGACTCTGGTTGCCTGCTCGACCAGCTTGCGTTCGGCGGTCGCCGTGTCGGCGAGTGATACGCAGCCGGGCAGCACGTCGATCGCGCGGCATACCGATCGGATGTGGTCGTCGCCGACGACGCCGGCCTCGACGGCGGCCGCCAACTCCGGTAATTCCGGCGGCAGCGGCGGGCCGGTCAACGACCGGCGCGGGCGGATCCGAACCGCGAGCTTGAATCGTCGGGTGATTTCGTTCGGAGTGATACGCAGTCGCGCCCACAGCACGGATCGCATCTGTGCGATCGACCCGGCTTCGTCCGGTGGGTCGGCGATCTCGGCGAAAATCCGGTACATCAGGCCCCGGTTGGCGCGCTCCTGGGTCTCTAACCGCGCTGCGACGTCGACGCGAAACATGTTGCCCACCAGATCCGAAGACGTTTCGCGCAGCTCGTCGTGCGCGGCGTCGATCGCATCGAGAGCGGCGTTGATCCGTTCCCGTGCCTGCTCGGCGCTGATCGTTGGGGCCATAGTTCGAGGTTATGAATCAGCCCGACAATCCCACCGTAAGCGCATGACACCAAGCCCGGTCTGTGGATCAACCGCTGACTGTGAATAACTACCGGGGTCGTTCGGCGAGGGCTTTGAGGTTGAGCAGTTGCCGGCGGGCCATGACGAGGTCACCGACCGACAGCCACGGTGCCGCCCAGCGACTCATGGCCGTGACGAGTTTCATCAGCAGCCGGGTTGACTGACCTTGCGGCACAAGGACATAGGAAATGCGGGTGCCCATGATTTCGCCGGTGAGGTGCTTGGGCCGCTCGACGGCGAGAACGCGCCCAAATCGTCGGGTCCCAGCGGTGGAGAATGACTCGCCGACGACGGGCTCGGGCAGGCCGACCAACTGCTGCGGCGAGCGACGGCCGAGGTTGTCGATCCAGTCGTACGAATATGGCGCCAGCCTGATCTGGCAAACCCAGGGCCATAGCATTTCTGGCGTGGTGTGCACGGTAACTCCGCGCCATGCCTGCAGGGTTGGCGTGTCGACAAGTTCGTCACACGGGTAGCGGCGGGCGACCTCGTCGTCCGATACGTTCCAGCGATCGCCGATCATCGAACCCCAGATTAGCTGCGGGCGGAAAACGACTCACACGCTGGCACGCCCGACGCCGTGGATCGCCCCGGTGATTGCGTCTGCCAGTGGGTCGATTTCGCCGGCATCGATGCTGGAGATGGTGATCCGCATGCCCGGCGGCGTCCCGATCCTGAACCGTGTTCCCGGGGCCGCAGCCCAGCCGGAGCTCAGTAATCGGGTGATCGCCGCAGTTTCGTCAGGCACCGGAACCCAGACGTTGAGGCCGGATCGACCCGACGACGCCACGCCGCGATCGGCCAGCGCCGCCTGCAGCAGCGCGCGATTGCGGGCGTAGACGGTTTCGGCCTTGGCCACCAGCCGGGTGGCACCCTTGTCGCGCCACAAGCTGACCGCGAGGTCCTGCAGCAGGTGACTGATCCAGCCCGGCCCCAAGCGCAGTCGTCCGTGCACCCGCTCGACCGTGCGCCGGTCCCCGGCCAGCAGCGCCAATCTCAGGTCGGGCCCGTATGCCTTGGCCGCCGATCGGACGAAAGCCCAGTGCCGGGTTGTCCCCGCCAGCGTGTGCAAGCGGGACGCCGGCGATACCCGCGCAGTGGTCGTCTTCGACGAGCAGCACGTCGCCGTGGTCGGCGAGTAACCGGCGCAGCTCCGTTGCCCGCGCGGCGGAGACGGCGGCACCGGTCGGGTTCTGCGCGCGAGTGGTCACCACGACCGCCCGCACGCCGCGGCGTAACGCACGAGCCACATCGTCGGTCAGCGGCCCGTCGTCGTCGACCCGCACCGGCTCAGGTGAAAAGCCTAGCGCGGCAAGTAGATCCAAAAGGTTCGCCCAGCCCGGGTCTTCGACCGCAACGCGGTCGCCGGGCCGCAGGTGGGCGGTGAGGACGCGTTCGAGGCCGTCGAGTGCCCCGGCGGTCACGGCGAGGTGCTCGGCCGGAACACCGTCGGCGGTCAGCGACGCCCGGGCATACTCGGCCAGTTCGGGCGAAACCGCAGGTTCGCCATAGAGAAGTGGCGAACCGGCTCGCGGGAATTGCGCCGCGGCAATGGGCAGCAGGGCCGGGTCCGGGTTGCCGGTGGACAGGTCACGCACCCCCGGCGGGACGGTGAGGCCGCGCAACGAGCGCGGCGTGGTCGCCGGCCGGTCTCGCACCCGAGTGCCGCGCCGGCCCGCGGTTTCGACGGCTCCGCGTTCGCGCAGCAGCCGGTAGGCGGCGGCCACCGTGTTGGCATTGACACCGAGCCGAGTTGCCAGCTCCCGGATCGACGGCAGCTCGGCACCGGGTGCCATGGCGCCGGTGGAGACGGCCTCTTCGACGTTGGACGCGATAGCCTCCGCGCCCGTACCACTGATCATGTATTGTTCTGGCACAGAAACAATTATGTACTAGTGCAAAGTAGGAGGCAACCGTGTCTGCAGGACAGTCCTACCTGCCCACAGCGAGGACCGTGCCCACCCGGTATCGCGAACGCGCCCAATACGACCGCACCACCGTGCACGGGATTCTCGACGAGGCCCTGATCTGCCACGTCGGTTACCTCAATGCCGGCCAGCCGGTGGTGTTGCCTACCACGCATGTGCGGTTGGACGAGACGTTGTACCTGCATGGATCCACCGGCAGCGGCCCGATGCTCGCCGCCGCCGAATCGCCGGACGGCTTGCCCGTCTGCGTGACGGCCACCCTCGTCGACGGCCTGGTGCTGGCGCGCGCGGCGATGCACCATTCCCTGGAATTCCGGTCGGTCGTCGCCGTGGGCAACGCACGCCTGGTGCATGACCGCGGCGAGAAACTGCGCGCCCTGGCCGCCCTGCTCGACCACGTCGCATCCGGCCGCTCGGCCGACAGCAGACCGCCCAACCCCCGCGAACTCGCGGCGACCGCCGTACTTGCGCTCGACCTCGTTGAGGTCTCCGCCAAGGTGCGTACCGGCGGGCCCGTCGACGACCCGGACGACGTCGCGCTGCCCTACTGGGCCGGGGTCGTGCCGCTGACCGTGAACGCAGGAACGCCGGTGCCTGCCGCCGATCTCGATGCCGCAGTGGCGGTACCGCCCTACCTCACGCCCTACCGGCGCGCGTAATGGCCGACGTCACCGACGTCCCTCGAGTGGTGAGCGCGAGCCGTGAGATCGCGGCGGCCGCAAGCCGAATCTTCGAGCTGATCGCCGATCCCGCGCAACAGCCGCAATGGGACGGCAACGACAACCTCGCCGACGCCGAACCCGGACAGCGTGTCCGCGGCGTCGGTGACGTGTTCACCATGACCTTGACCGGCGGTGCGATTCGCGAAAATCACGTGGTCGAGTTCGAGGAAGGCCGGCGCATCGCCTGGACTCCGTCGGAAGTAGGCCGGCGACCGCCGGGGCATCTGTGGCGCTGGGAGCTCGAGCCGCTGGGTGAAAGCCACACGCGGGTCGTCCACACCTACGACTGGTCGCGGTTGACGGATCAGAACCGAATTCCGCGCGCTTCTCGTACGACGAGCGAGACGTTGCAGGCATCGCTGGACCGGCTCGCCGAGATCGCCGGCCGCGACTGAACTGTCCTGATCGCTGGCCGTCCGCGCGGGCTACGTGCCAGGATGGGCTCACGAAATCCAAGGCGACTTCCGATAAGGCGACGGGCCGCGTGGTCGCCGTCATCGTGCTGTTGATCGGTAGCGCCGCGTCGTTGCGCGGATATCTCCCGGGCGTCGAGCGTGCCAACCAACCACCACCACCGGACAGCGGTTCGTCGCTGATCTACGTTGCGGTCCTACTCAGCGTGTCGCTGGTGATCGTGGCCGTGGCGCTCATCACCCGACTGCGCGATCCGCGCCGGGTGCCGGCCAGCGCCGGCGGCCTGCCGCAAAGGTTTTCCGGGGGGCGCGGTCGATCGGCATGGCGAGTACTGATGATCGGGGCCGCGGTGCTGGTGGTGTGGCTGCTCGTGGTGTGGTTACTGTCGCGATTCATCGTGCTGCACGGAATCGCTCAGCCGCAGCCCGCACCGCAATCCGCTGTCCCGACGCCCGCGAACAACACGCCGCAAAGACCCGGGCCGCGGGACGCGGGCGCAGATCGTGACGTGCCGCGCTACCTGATCGCCGGCACCGTGGCACTGCTGACCATGATCGTCGTGGGCGCGGTTGTCGGCGGCCGCCGACGTCGGGTCGGGAAGCCGCGCATCGAGTCGGCTCAACCAGTCGGCCAACCGACATCCACGGTCGCCGCCACGTCGCTGGCGCGGGCAGCCGAGAGAGGACTGGCCGAAATCGAGGACCTCAACCACGAACCGCGCCAGGCGATCATCGCGTGCTATGCGGCGATGGAACGCGAACTGACGCATTTTCCCGGAGCCGTCCCGCAGGATTTCGACACTCCGACAGAGGTTTTGGCCCGCGCCGTCGAACACCACGCGTTGCACGTCGACAATGCCGCCGAACTGGTGAACTTGTTCGAAGAGGCACGGTTCAGTCCACATGTGATGAACGAGGCGCATCGCGAAAGCGCTTTGCGAGTACTGCAGTTGGTCCTCAATGAAATGCGGAGTGCGGCATGAAAAAACTTGTCGCACTTGGTGTTTCCGTCGTTCTGAGCGCGGAGTTGGCTGCGCTTTCGCTACACGACCGTCGGTTCGTGCTCTGGGCGGCCGGTGTCGCGGTGCTTTTCGCACTGGCCAATGTGCGCCAGGTCCTGGGACGCGATGTCGAACTGTCGCTGCCCGAGATCCCGAACGGCCTCGAGGAGTCGCTGCGCAGTTGGTTGTCCCGAACTCAGACGCTGATCCACTGGTCGGAGTCAACCCGAGCCGATTGGGACCGGCATCTGCGCCCGATGCTGGCGCGGCGGTTCGCGATCGCGACCGGACACAAACAGTCCAAAGACCCGGCAGCGTTTGACGCCACCGGGCGAACGCTTTTCGGCGCGGAACTGTGGGCGTGGGTGAACCCCAACAACGTCGCGCCAACCGCTGTGCGCGAACCCGGGCCGGGTCGGGCGATGCTCGAGGAGATTCTGGAACGGTTGGAGCAGGTATGACAGGGGGTACGACACGGATATGAACCCGGAGACGGCTCGAAAATGACGAAGCCGGCGACGACAACCACGGCCCGCGCGGCGGCGGTGCTCGACGAGATCGAGCGCGTCGTGGTGGGCAAGCGTTCCGCGCTCACGCTTATTCTCACCACGGTGCTCGCGGGTGGGCACGTGCTGATCGAAGACCTGCCAGGCCTCGGTAAAACGCTGATCGCCCGGTCTTTCGCCGCCACACTCGGGCTGGACTTCACCCGCGTGCAGTTCACCCCCGACCTGCTTCCGGCCGACCTGCTCGGCTCGACGATCTACGACATGCAGTCAGGCCACTTCGCGTTCCGCCCGGGTCCGATTTTCACCAACCTGCTCATGGCCGACGAGATCAACCGGACGCCGCCCAAAACCCAGGCGGCGTTATTGGAGGCGATGGCCGAAGGCCAGGTCAGCATCGACGGCGCCACACACCGGCTGCCCCAACCGTTCATTGTCTTGGCCACCGACAATCCCATCGAATACGAAGGCACGTATCCGCTGCCCGAGGCACAGTTGGACCGGTTCGCGGTTCGCCTTGAACTTCGCTACCTCTCCGAGCGCGACGAGGCCGCGATGCTGCGCCGCCGCCTGGATCGGGGATCGGCCGAGCCGACGGTCAATCAGGTTGTCGATGCTCCTGATCTGCTGGCGATGCGCGAGTCGGTCGAGCAGGTGAGTGTGCACGAGGACGTCTTGCACTATGTGGTGTCGCTGGCCGCCGCGACCCGGCACCACCCGCAGGTGGCGGTCGGTGCCAGCCCCCGCGCGGAACTCGATCTGGTGCAGCTCGCCCGCGCCCGCGCTCTGCTCCTTGGCCGCGATTACGTGATACCCGAAGACATCAAGGCACTTGCTACGCCTGCCTTGTCGCATCGGATCACACTGCGGCCCGAGATGTGGGTCCGGAAAATCCAAGGCTCAGACATCGTCGGGGAACTGCTGCGGCGGTTGCCGGTTCCACGAACGCACGGCGCCCCTGAGCAGCCCGGGTAGCTCGCGTGATCGAGATTTGTGAAGCCCAGCTACGTTGGCGCGCGTCGCCATTGACGCGTGCGATAGCCACCTGTGCTGCGGTCGCACTGGCGATCGGCGTGATCGGATCGTGCTGGCAGCTCGTCGCGTTCGCCGCACCGTTGCTTGGTGTGCTGTGTTCAGTCAGCTGGCAGCGGCCGTTGCCGCGAGTCCGCGTGCATGCCGAACCCGCCTCGCAGCGATGCTTCGAAACCGAGCAGACGCAGGTGACCTTGTGGGCTGATACCGAAACATTCGGTACCGCAGTAGGACTCACAGTGTCGGCGGTCGAAGGGATGAGGCTGGAGGTGGTGGAGCGGACATCTCGGCAGCGGCAAACGGTGATCGCCACCGCCGACCGCTGGGGACGCTATCCGCTGCGGGCCACCGTCGAGGTCATCGCGCATGGCGGGTTGTTGGCCGGGACGGGGACGGTGGACGCGACCGACCTGACCGTATTCCCGGTGGTGCCGCCCCAAGCGACGACGCTCCCGCAGACCGAACTGCTCGATCGGCTGGGCACCCACCTGACCAGGCACATCGGCCGCGGCGTCGAATACGCCGACATCCGCACCTACGTGCCGGGTGACCAGCTGCGCACGGTCAACTGGCCGGTGAGCGCCCGCCGCGGCCGTCTGCATGTAACCCAACGGCTGACCGACCGGTCCGCGGATGTGGTGGTGCTCATCGACGGCTATCCGCAGCCCGTCGGCCCGGCGACAGACGCATCCGAGCGGGTTGTGCGCGGCGCCGCGCAGGTCGTGCAGACCGCGCTGCGCCACGGTGATCGGGCCGGCATCGTTGCACTCGGCGGTGGCAAGCCCCGCTGGCTGGGCGCCGATATCGGGCAGCGTCAGTTCTATCGAGTGCTCGACACCGTCCTCGGCGCTGGTGATGAATTCGAGAGCACCACTGGGACGTTGGCGCCGCGGACAGCAATTCCGCAGGGTGCGATCGTGGTCGGGTTCTCCACCTTGCTCGACACCGAATTCGCCCTGGCACTGATCGACTTACGCAGACGCGGTCATGTCGTCGTGGCGGTCGATGTTCTGCAGGGCGCCCCGTTTCGGACGACCGCAGGACCCGCTGGTCGACCGGATGTGGGCGCTGCAGCGCTCGGCGATGTATCGCGACATGGGCACCGTCGGCGTCGACGTAGTGGCTTGGCAGGCGGATCGAAGCCTGGACCAGTCAATGCGTGCGGTGCCCGATCGCCGTCGGCCGGCGAAGGGACGGCGATCATGAGTCGCGGCGCGCAGTTGACGGCACACATCTTGGCGACGGCGGCCGGTCTGCTGATGGTGGCGATCGTAGGGATCGGATCGCACGGACCAGCCCTCGTCGCGGCGGCGTCAGCGGTGGTCGCCGTGACGGCCGCGATCCTGTTTCGTCCGGTTGCCACGCTTGCGGTGGTGCTCACCGTGGCGGTGGTCGCGCTGTCCGGCCCACCGGCCACCCCGGCCGCGGTGTCCGGATTAGCCGCGGCCATCTACCTGGTGTTGCGGCATGCGGCCGGTAGCGGCGTCGGCCTTGACTCGGTAAGCGGAACAACGATGGCATCCGCCGTGGGATTCACGCTCGTCGGCCTGGTCGCTACGGCATTTCCGCTGCAGCTGCCCTGGTTGCCGCTGCTGGCGCCGCTGGCGGTGTTCGCGATCTACCTGCTGGCCGCTCGACCGTTTCTGCACGACGAAGACGGCTAGAGATCTGCTGAAAGGACCGCCTGACCGGCGATTTAGGCACCAAAAAGCAGTCCGTCTCGCGGGCTTGGTCGTGGACCTTACTCTTCGAGCCGCCGCCGTAAAACCCTTTTTATCCAACGATTTCCAGAACATCACATTGCCCGGAATATCTTGACCGGTGTTTGGTTGGCGGCAACAATGTCGGGATGCCGCAAGCAGAGCGGGAGCTGATTGATGGTGTGGAGCGTCGGCTCGCCGAGAAATACGCTGCTTTTCCGGTGGACCACGTATCCGCCGTCGTGCGGCACGCTTATGCGCAGTTCCAGAGCAGCCGTGTTCGGGATTTCATTCCACTGTTGGTGCAGCGGCGTGCGGACGAGGAACTCGAGGAGCTGAGCGTCTTACGGCCGGATCTGGCGGCGGCGGCGATGGGTGAGTTCAGCGCGACGGGGCCCTTCGCTGCGGTCTAGCTTTGGGACGCCGCGGAAGAGCGCACTGTGGCGGATTTCATTGCGCGCAAAGATGATTGGCGGTTGCAGTGCTCATTCCTGGTTTCGGCATGACGATTTGACTATTTCTGTACTGTTAGCCGAGAGCAGGGCCATCGGCGAGGGGGAGTAGCGGTGAGCAAGCTGGGGGAACGAGCTGTTGTCTGCGGCGCGGGAATGGGTGGGTTACTCGCTGCGCGGGTACTCGCCGACTTCTACCAGACGGTGACGGTGGTCGAACGGGACAAGCTGTCTGACACTGTCGACCAACGGCGGGGGGTGCCGCAGGGGCGGCATTTTCACGTGCTGTGGAGTCGCGGCGCGCAGGAGCTGGCACGACTATTCCCCGGCATCAACGGAGCTTGTCGCCGACGGTGCGGCGGTATGCGACGACGGCGACCTTTCCCAGGTATCCATCCGGGTGGCCGGGCACGAGCTGCACAGATCCGGCAAATTCGGCGACCCCTCCGCAGTCGCGCTGCACCTGCTCAGTCGTCCGCTGTTGGAATCCCACGTCCGGCGGCGAGTCGGCGCCATCGACAACGTGGAGATCCTCGACGGCCATGACTTCGTCGAACCGATCGCGGCCACGCCGCACCGAGTAACGGGTGCAGACATCGTCGACCGCGCCACCGGCGCACAGCAACGGCTCGACGCCGATCTGGTGGTCGATGCGATGGGCCGCAGTGCACGCACCCCGGCCTTCCTGGACGGCTTGGGATTCGGACGACCGGTCGCCGAGCGCTCGACGACCAACGCCAACTACGCCAGTCTGTTGATGCGCATTCCGGCGGGGACCATCAAAGAGAAAATGACCTTCGTCGTTCCGGAGCCGCAAAAGCCAACGGGTGGCGCGTTTTCGGTGTACGAGCACGACACCTGGATATTCACGCTGACTCGACTGGCGGACAACGAACCGCCCGACGACCTGACCGGCATGATCCGGATGGCAACGCAATTCGCGCCGCCCGCGCTGCTGCGGGCACTGAAGCGAGGCGAGCCGCTCGGCGAAATTTCGGTCTTCCGCTACCCGGTGCCATATGGCGACGCTACGACAAGTTGGATCGGTTTCCCGCGGGCTTTCTGGTCTTCGGCGATGCGATTTGCAGTACCAATCCCATCTACGGCCAAGGCATGACGGTGGCCGCGCTCGAGGCGGTTGCCCTGCAAGAATGTCTGGCCGAAGCGAATGCCGACTTGAGTCGGCGATTCTTCGCCGCCGCTGCCGAGCACATCGGCCCGATGTGGGCATCCAACCAGTTCAATGATCTCTACATGGACAACGGAAGCCCTGATCATTCGCCGTCGAAAGAAATGCTGGACTTCCGCGAGGCCGTGTTGTCTGCCGCCGAGAGCAGCCCGGCGCTCACCGAAAAACTCTTCCGATCAATGAATCTCGTCGACCCGCCGACCGACTACAGCCCGCTTCTCGCCTAGGGCTGTGGCCGAATCTGGCGGCGGTTACGCTCGGTGATCTCGGCGTAGCGGTCTAACAGGGCGTCCTGGTCCAGTGTCTGCGCACCGGCGATGGCCTGTTCGACGGCAAGCGCCGGATCGGTGATCGCGGCGGCACCGGTGACGTAGATTTCCTTGAGGGAAGCCATGATTGGCGCAGGAACTTCGGCGATCATGGCGGCCAGCTCGACAGCCCTGGGCAGCAGCTGATCGTGCGGTACGACCTCGGTGACCAACCCGATCCGCTCGGCACGCGCGGCGTCGACCACTTCGCCCGTCATCGACAGCCGGCGTGCCATCGCCGCGCCGACCACGTGCGGCAGCCGCGCCGTCATCCCGCCGCCGGGCAGGATCCCGACGCGGGCATGGGTATCGGCGAAAACCGCACGCTCGGAAGCGATGAGGAAGTCGCAGCCCAACGCCATCTCCAGTCCGCCGGTGAACACCGCGCCGTTGATGGCGCCGACTATCGGCTTGTGCATCTGGGCTGTCTGGCGAATGCAGCTCTGCTTCTGAAACTGCTCGAAGTACACCGAGCCGAGCCGCTGGGCCTCTTTGAGGTCGACGCCGGCGCAGAACGCCGGGTCGGCACCGGTGAGCACCACCACCCGCACCGACGGGTCATCGTCGGCCACGCGTAGCGCGGCATACAGTGTCTCGATCAGCGCCGGGCTCAACGCGTTTCGTGCTGCTGGACGGTTCATGGTCAGCACCCGAACCGGGCCGGCATCGTCGCCGAGTACCAGCGTCGCCGTCATGTCAGGAACTGCGCGGCCTGCCGGGCCAGATCGAGCAGCGGCTGCGGGAAGATACCCAGGCCGATGGTGACCGCCGCGCACACCGCGATCGCCGCTTTGCTCCAGAAGCTGGGCATCACCACGTGCACCTGCGCGGCGTGCGGTTCGGTGAAGAACATCAGCACGATCACCCGGACGTAGAAGTATGCGGCGATAGCACTGCCGATCACACCGATGATGACCAACGGCACCGCGCCGCCCTCGGCCGCTGCCTGGAAGACCGCGAACTTGCTGATGAACCCGCTGGTCAGCGGAATCCCGGCTAATGCCAGCAGGAACATCGAAAAGAGCAGGCCGACAACGGGATAGCGCTGCCCCAATCCCGCCCAGTGCGATATGGTGGCGTCCTCTTCGCCGTGGGAGTTGCGGATCAGGCCGACGACCGCGAACGCGCCCACCGTGCTGAAGCTGTAGGCGACGAGGTAGAACATCGTCGATGCGAGACCCGATGGAGTGTCGGCGATCACGCCGGTGAGGATGAAACCCACGTGCGCGATCGATGAGTACGCCAGCATCCGCTTGACGTCAGTCTGGGTCACGGCGGTGACGGTGCCGACCACCATGGTCAGAATCGAGATGCCCCACAGCACAGGTCGCCACTGGTCGTGCAGCGGCGGCAGCGCCACGTAGACGACCCGCAGCAGCGCGCCGAACGCCGCGACCTTGGTGGCCGCGGCCATGAACCCGGTGATCGCGGTCGGCGCACCTTGATAGACGTCGGGGATCCACGAGTGGAATGGAACCGCGCCGACCTTGAACAACAGTCCGACCGACAACAGCGCAACGCCGATCAAAGCCGTCGAGTCGGTGGGCTTGCCTGCCAGCGATTTGGCGATACCCGGCAGCGACAGCGTGTCGGTGGCGCCGTAGAGGAGTGCGACGCCGTAGAGGAAGAACGCTGACGAGAACGCCCCCAGCAGAAAGTATTTGACCGATGCCTCCTGGGACTGCAAGCGGCGGTAGCGGGCCAGCCCGCACAACAGGTACAGCGGCAGCGACAGCACTTCCAGCGCCACGAACATGGTCAGCAGGTCGTTGGCGGCCGGGAACACCAGCATGCCGCCGACCGCCAGCATCGCCAGCGGGAATACTTCGGTCTGGGTTGCCCCGGCCCGCGCTGCGTGATGCTCCGCCGCACTGCCCGGCACCGCCGAAGCTTGCGGGGTAAAGGAATCCAAGCCGCGCGGGACGTGAGCGGTGGCGGTGGCAGCACCCGGACCGGCTGCCGGGTCATCCCCGCTGCGACGTTCGGCGAAAAAGATCACGGCGAGCACCGAGACCAACAGTATTGCGCCCTGCAACAGCAGCGTCGGCCCGTCGATGGCCATTGCGCCCAGCACGGCACCGCGGCCAGGGGGATCGAGTTGCCTGCCGACGATGACGACCGCGACGAACGCGGCGATCAGGCCGCCGAGCGCAAGCAGGACTTGGGCGCCGTAGCGGGCACGTCGGGGCAGGAATGCCTCCACCAGTACACCGGCCACGGCAACACCGAAGACGATGAGTATCGGTGATAGCAGCCCGTATTCGACGCTGGGCGTGGGCATCAGATAGATCGACGTCATCGGCGCGGTCCTTCCGCCATTCCGGGTAGGTGCGCAGTAGCTGGCCGTACGATCGGTGCGGGGTCATGCTGACCGATGGTCGTCATGGTGTTCCCCACCGCGGGGTTGATGATCTCCAGCACCGGCTTGGGGTAGATCCCGAGCACCAAGAGCAACACGATCAGCGGTGCGACGACGAGGATTTCGCGCGGCACCAGGTCGCGGATTTTCTCGTTGCCCTCGGTGACGGGGCCGGTCATCAGCCGTTGGTACAGCCACAGGATGTAGATGCGAGGAGAGCACCAGCGCGGTCACCCCGAACGCTGCCGCCAACCAGTAGCGGTTGTATGCGCCGATCAGTACCAGGAACTCGCTGACGAACGGCGCCAGCCCCGGCAGTGACACCGTGGCCAGGCCCGCGATCAGGAACGTCCCGGCCAGCACGGGGGCCACTTTCTGTACACCACCGTACGCGGCGATCGATCGGGTTCCGCGCCGCGAGATCAGGAATCCGGCGATCAGGAACACCGCGGCGGTGGCTATGCCGTGGTTGAGCATGTACAGCGTCGACCCGCTCTGGCCCTGGGTCGTCATCACGAAGATGCCGAGGATGATGAAGCCGAAGTGCGAGATCGACGTGTAGGCGATCAGCCGCATGATGTCGGTCTGGCCGATCGCCACGATCGCGCCGTAGATGACGCCGATCACCGCCAGGACGACGATCGCGGGGCGGAAATACGTTGATGCGTCAGGGAACAACTGCAGGCAGTAGCGCAGCATGCCGAACGTGCCGACCTTGTCCATCACCGCAGTGATCAGCACCGCGGTCGCCGGAGTCGACTCCACCGCCGCGTCGGGCAGCCAGCGGTGGAACGGCCACAGCGGCGCCTTGATCGCGAACGCGAACATGAATCCCAAGAACAGCGCCTTGAGTAGGGCCGGCGAAGCGCCCAGCGAACCCGACTTGACGGCGGCAACGATCTGACGGAAGTCGAATGTCCCCGTGCCGTGCTTTGCAGTCACCACATACAGCCCGATCACGGCGGCCAGCATGATCAGGCCACCGAACAGGTTGTACAACAAGAACTTCACCGCGGCACGGGATCGCTGGACGCCGCTACCGAAACCGCCGATGAGGAAATACATCGGGATGAGCATCGCCTCGAAGAACACGTAGAACAGCAGCACGTCCAACGAGATCACCGAGATCAGCACCATCGACTCGATGGTCAGCGTCAGCGCCACGTAGGCCTGCGTGCCGCGAGCTCGCTCGCCGCCGTCGTTCCAGCCGGCCACCAGCAGCAGCGGCACCAAGACCGTGGTCAGCAGCACCAGCACCAACGCGATGCCGTCGACGCCGAGGGTGTAACCGGCTCCGAATGCCGGTATCCAGCTGTGCGATTCGACGAACTGATACGTCGGGCCGCCGGTCTTGAAGCCCATCGCGAGTGCGATCGACAGTGCCAGCACGGCCACCGAAACGGTCACACCGAGCCATTTGGCGAGTTGCCGCCTTCCCGGCGGCACCGCGATGATCACCACGGAACCGACCAGTGGCAGCAGCCACAGCGCCGACAGCCAGGGAAAGCCGTTCATGAGCGCCGCTCCTTCGCATCGTCGCCGGCGGGGCTGATGCGCCGCTCCTCCTCATCGCTTCGTCCCCCGCAAGCGGGAGGTGCCCCCACTGCATCGTCGCCGGCGGGGATCAAGCGCCTTACTTCCACAGCTGCACCGCCAGGATCGCCACGGCCACCAGTGCCGCTCCCACGAACATCGACAAGGCATAGTTGCGGGCGAACCCGGTCTGGAGCCCGCGCAGCCGCTCGGAGATGCGGCCCACCAGCCCCGCGAGCGCGTTCACCGACCCGTCCACATCGCGGTTGTCGAACTCGACCAGCGCGTGCGTAAGCTGCGCACCCGGTCGCATGAACACCTCCTCGTTGAAGGCGTCGCCGTAGAGGTCCCTGCGGGCGGCGACGGTCAGCACCGACACGTCGGCCGGCGCCGTCTCGCGCACGGGGCGCCCGAGGTAGCGCCAGAGGGCCACCAGGAAGCCGACAGCGACGACGCCGACGGCCACCGCGCTGATCACCCACGTCGGCGCCATACGCGAGCTCTCCTCGAAGCTGACCACCGGTTCCAGCCAGTGCTGCAGTGTGCCGCCGAAGCCCAACAGCCCGCCGGAGAACACCGACCCGACCGCGAGCAGGATCATCGGCCAGGCCATCACCGCGGGTGCCTCATGCGGATGTGCGTCTGCGGCCCAACGCTTTTCGCCGAAGAATGTCAGCAACATCACCCGCGTCATATAGAACGCGGTGATTCCGGCACCAACCAGGGCGGCCCCGCCCAGCACGTAGCCGCTGACCCCTCCTGCTCCCAGCGCGGCCTCGATGATCGCGTCTTTGGAGAAGTAGCCGGCGAACGGCGGCACTCCGATGATCGCCAGGTAGCCCAGCCCGAAGGTCGCAAAGGTGATCGGCAGCGCGCTACGCAGCCCGCCGTAGTGGCGCATGTCCTGTTCGTCGTGCATGGCGTGGATCACCGCGCCGGAGCCCAGGAACAGGCCGGCTTTGAAGAAACCGTGGGTGAGCAGGTGCAGGATCGCGAACGCGTAGCCCGCCGGCCCCAGCCCCGCGGCCAGCACCATGTAGCCGATCTGGCTCATCGTGGACGCCGCGAGCGCGCGTTTGATGTCATCCTTGACGCAGCCGATGACCGCACCGAACAGCAGCGTGACCGCGCCGACGATGATCACGCCGAGTCGGGCATCCGGGGACAGGCTGTACAGCGGGTTGGATCGCACGATCAGGTAGACGCCGGCGGTCACCATGGTGGCGGCGTGGATCAGCGCGGACACCGGGGTGGGGCCCTCCATCGCGTCACCCAGCCAGGCCTGCAGCGGAACCTGTGCGGATTTGGCGCAAGCGCCCAACAGCAGCAGCAACCCGATCGCGGTCAGTGCAGCGTGCCCGGCGCCGGCTGCCTGGCCGAACACCCCGGAGTAGGACAGCGTGCCGAAGTTGGCGAAGATCACGAAGATGGCCAGCGCCAGCCCGGCATCGCCGACCCGGTTCATCACGAACGCCTTCTTGGCGGCGGTGGCCGCGGTCGGCTTGTGGTACCAGAACCCGATCAGCAGGTAGGACGCCAGACCCACGCCTTCCCAGCCGGCGTACAGAACCACGTAGTTGTCGGCCACCACCAACAGCAGCATCGCCGCGAGGAACAGGTTGAGGTAAGCGAAAAAGCGTCGGCGATCGGGATCGTCGGCCATATAGCCGACCGAATAGATATGGATCAGCGACCCGACCCCGGTGATCAACAGCACGAAGCAGATCGACAATTGGTCGACCTGAAGACCGAAGTCGACCTGCAGGCCGCCGACCGGCACCCAGCTGAACAAGTTCTGGATGATGGTCCGGGCGTCGCCGTGCCGACCGAGCATGTCCGCGAGAAGCCCCAGACCGACTCCGAACGACGCCAGCGCCGTCGCGCAGCCCAGCAGGTGTCCCCACGAATCGGTGCGCCTGCCGCCGAGCAGCAGTATCGCGGCACCGGCCGCGGGCAATGCAACGAGCAGCCAGGTCAAGTGTGTCAGAGAAGTCACGGGGTCAGCCCTTGAGCAGGTTGGCGTCGTCGACCGAAGCCGATCTGCGGGCACCGAAAATCGTCATGATGATGGCCAGCCCGATTACCACCTCGCAGGCGGCGACGACCATCGTGAAGAACGCCACCATCTGGCCGTCGAGGTGGCCGTGCAGCCGGGCGAAGGTGACGAAGGCCAGGTTGACCGCGTTGAGCATCAGCTCGACGCACATGAACATCACGATTGCGTTGCGCCGCAACAGCACACCGGCTGCGCCGATGGTGAACAGCAGCGCTGAGAGGTACAGATAATTCTGCGGATTCATGACGCACCGTTCTGAGAGCCGTTGGAACCACTACCGGCCGGCACGTCGTGATCGTCAACCGTCCGAATTTCCAGTACCCCCATCACCGACAACCGGGAGAAGGAGCCGTCGGGAAGCCGCGCGGCCGTGTCGACCGCGTTGTGCCGGGCGTAGACACCGGGACCGGGAAGCGGAGTGGGGTGGCCACCGGGACCGAACCGCTCGATCGACAGCTCGCGCTGCGTCTTGCGGCGCTCGAAGCGCTCCCGGTGCGCCAGAATCATCGCGCCGATGGCCGCGGTGATCAGCAGCGCGCTGGTCAGCTCGAACGCCCACAGGTATCGGGAGAAGATCAGGGTCGCCAAACCTTGGACGTTGCCACCCGCGTTGGCCTGCGTCAGTCCGGCGAATCCGTGGGTGGTGCCGCTGCCGATGCCGGCGATGAGCACGATGCCGAATCCCAGACCGGCAACCACGGCGGCAACCCGTTGTCCGCGCAGCGTTTCCACCAGCGACTCCGCCGAGTCCACGCCGATCAGCATCAGCACGAACAGGAACAGCATCATCACCGCGCCGGTGTAGACCACGATCTGCACGACGCCGAGAAACAGGGCGTCTTCAATCATGTAGAACACCGCCAGGATGATCATCGTCATTGCCAAGAACATCGCGCAGTAGACGGCGTTGGCGGCCATCACCACGCCGAGCGCCCCGATCAGCGCCAGCGTGCCCAGCAGCCAGAACGTCACGGCTTCACCGGTCGACGTGCGGGTGAGGACGTCGGCGGCCAGCAAGGTGGTCACTTTGTGACGTCCGAAATCGGTATGTTGCGCAGACCTTCTGAGGTGATATTGCCGCGGTAGTAGTCGGCGTCGGTGGCCCCTTCGGCCATGGGGTGCGGTGCCGGGGTCATGCCTTCCAGCAGCGGAGCCAGTAGCTGGTGCTTTTCGTAGATCAGGTCAGCGCGATTGTCGTCGGCCATCTCGTAGTGGTTGGTCATCGTCAACGAGCGGGTCGGGCAGGCTTCGACGCACAGCCCGCATCCGATGCAGCGCAGATAGTTGATTTGGTAGACCCGGCCATAGCGTTCGCCCGGCGAGAAACGCTGCCTCGTCGGTGTTGTCGGCGCCCTCGACGTAGATCGCGTCGGCCGGGCACGCCCACGCGCACAGTTCGCAGCCGATGCACTTCTCCAGGCCGTCCGCGTAGCGGTTCAGCTGATGGCGGCCGTGATAGCGGGGTGCCACCGGGCCGGGCTTTTCCGGATACTGCTCGGTGACGGGCCGTCTGAACATTGCCCCGAACGTGACGCCGAACCCGGCGAGGGAACTGAGGAATTTAGCCATGTGAAGCCTCCTTGGTCGCCGACGCCAGCGGCTGGCCGGGCAGCGGCGGCGTGGGAAATCCCGGCTCGAGAGGCGGTGCTTCCGCCAGGTCTTTACGTCGTTGCTTGTTCAGGGTTCGCTTGCCGAACGGTCGTTGCAGCAGACCCAGCAGCACGACGGTGACGACGATGCTGGCGCCGACCAGCAGCGGCGTCCAATGCGCGTAACCCTGGTTCCGCAAAGTGCGGATCGCCGCGGCGATCAGCGCCCAGACCAGCGATATGGGGATGAGGATCTTCCACCCGAGCGCCATGAACTGGTCGTAGCGCAGCCGCGGCAGTGTGCCCCGCAGCCAGATGTAGACGAACAAGAACACCCACACCTTGGCGGTGAACCACAGCACCGGCCACCATCCGCTGTTGGCGCCGGCCCACATGTTCAGCGGCCACGGCGCATGCCAGCCGCCCAGGAACAGCGTGGCGGCCAACGCCGACACCGTGGTCATGTTGATGTACTCGGCGAGGATAGAACAACGCGAAGCTCAGCGACGAGTACTCGGTGTGGAAACCGGCGACCAGTTCGCCTTCGGCCTCGGGCAAGTCGAACGGCGCCCGGTTGGTCTCGCCGACCATGGACACCAGATACACCAAGAACGACGGCAGTAACAGAAAGACGTACCAGACCCGGTCCTGGGCTGACACGATCTGCGACGTCGACATCGTTCCGGCGTAGAGGAACACGGTGGCGAACGACAGGCCCATCGCGACCTCGTAGGAGATCACCTGCGCGGTGGAGCGCACCCCGCCCAGCAGCGGATAGGTCGAGCCCGACGACCACCCCGCCAGCACGATGCCGTAGACCCCGATCGAGGAGAGCGCCAGGATGAACAGCACCGCCACCGGCAGGTCGGTCACCTGCAGCGGGGTCCAGTGGCCGAACACCGAAACCTGCGGCCCGAACGGGATGAACGCGAAGGCGGTGATCGCGGGGATCGTCGAGATGGCCGGGGCCATGAGGAAGATCGGCTTCTCGACGCCGAACGGGGTGATCGGCTCCTTCAGTGCCAGCTTGATGCCGTCGGCCAGGCTTTGCAGATAGCCTCGCGGGCCAACCCGGTTGGGTCCCCAGCGCAGCTGCATCCGGCCCAGGATCTTGCGTTCGGCAAGGATCGCCACCAGCACCGTCAGCACGAGGAACACGAAAACGGCAAGCGCTTTGGCCAGGATCAGCCACCAGGTGTCGTGTCCGAAGCCGGCATCACTTATCAACTCCGATCATTTGCGCCGCTCCTCAGCATCGCTTCGTCCCCCGCAACCGGGTGGGGGCCCCCCAGCCGCCCAGCGGCCAGGGGGCGTGCCCCCACTGCATCGTCGCCGGCACGAATCTTCACGACGGCGCCGGGCGTGACGCCCAACTGCCGGTGTACCGCCGAGCCCGGCGAGTTCAGCGGCAGCCACGCCACGTGTTCGGGCATCTCGGTGATCGTCAACGGCAGGGTGATCTCGCCGCGCGCGGTGCTGACCGTGACGTTGTCGCCGTCGGCGGCGCCGATCGCGGCCGCCGTCTCGGCCGACAGCCGCACCACCGGCGTGCGCGCGGTGCCGGCCAGGTGTGGCTCGCCGTCCTGGAGCCGCCCGCTGTCGAGAAGCATCCGCCAACCCGCCAACACGGCCTCACCGGCACCGAGCTTGGGGGCCGCGGCTGCGGTGACGCGGGGCGTCGCGCCCGGCGTGCCGTCCCAGCTGCCCAGCGCACTCAATTCGGCGCGTGCGGCCTCGACCGTGGGCAGCCCCAAGTCGATGCCTACCTCGTCGGCCAGGGTGTCGAGCACGCGCAGGTCCGGTGTGGCGGTGGCGGGCAGCGCGGCCGAGAAGCTGCGCCGTCGGCCTTCCCAGTTGACATAGGTCCCGGATTTCTCCGCCGCCGGTGCGATCGGGAAAACCACATCGGCGCGTTCGGTCACCGCACTGTGCCGTAGCTCCAGGCTCACCACGAAGCCCGCGGCGTCCAGGGCGGCCAGCACCGCGTCGGGATCAGCGAAGTCATCCGGTTCGATACCACCGACCAGCAGTGCGCCCAGTGTGCCGTCGGCGGCGGCGGCCAGGATCCCATCGGCGTCTCGTCCCTCGGTAGCAGGCAACTCGGTGACATGCCAGGCCTGCGAAACCTGTGCGCGGGCGGTGTCGTCGCTCAGCGGCCGGCCGCCGGGCAGCAACCCAGGCAGAGCGCCTGCCTCCAGCGCGCCGCGTTCGCCGGCGCGGCGAGGCACCCACGCCAGCCGCGCGCCGCTGGTGTCTGCGAGCCGGGCTGCGGCAGACAATCCGCCGGGCACGCCGGCAAGCCGTTCGCCGACGATGATGATCGCCCCGGGCTTAGACAGGAGAGGCAGCAGCTCACCGTTGGCCAGCCCGTCCAACGCGATGGCCTCCCCACCGGGCGCGGTTTGAATCAGCTTGCCGCCCAACTTCTTCAACCCGCTGCTGGCGAACGGCGCCACCGCGTGTACCGCCAGCCCATGCTTGCGCGCGGCCTTGCGCAGCCGCAGGTACACGATCGGCGACTCTTCCTCCGGTTCGAAGCCGGCGAGCACGACTACCGGCGCCGACTCCAGATCGGAGTAGCTGATCGTGATCGACTTGCCGGCGACTCGGGCCGCCAGGAACTGCGTCTCCTCGCTGGAATGCGGGCGGGCGCGGAAGTCGATGTCGTTGGTGCCCAACACGATTCGAGCGAACTTGGAGTAGGCGTAAGCATCTTCGAGAGTCAGCCGGCCGCCCGGCAGCACACCGGTACCGCCGGCCGCCGAGGTGAGCCCGTCAATCGCCGCAGCCACCGCGTGCGGCCACGAGGCGGACACCAGCGAGCCGTCGGCGTCGCGCACCAGGGGAGTGGTGATCCGGTCAGGCTGGGTGGCGTAGTTGAACGCCCACCGACCCTTGTCGCAGTTCCACTCCTCGTTGACCTCGGGCTCGTCGCCGGCCAGCCGACGCAGCACCTTGCCGCGGCGGTGATCGGTGCGCTGTGCGCACCCCGACGCGCAGTGCTCGCACACACTCGGGCTGGAGACGAGGTCGAAGGGACGCGCCCGGAACCGGTAGGCCGTGCCGGTCAGCGCCCCGACCGGGCAGATCTGCACGGCGTTGCCGGAGAAGTACGACTCGAACGGCTCGTTGGCGTAGATGCCGACCTGTTGCAGCGCGCCACGCTCGAGCATCTCGATGAACGGGTCGCCGGCGATCTGGTCGGAAAACCGCGTGCAGCGCGCGCACAGGATGCAGCGCTCACGGTCCAGCAGGACCTGCGAGGAAATGTTGATCGGCTTGGTGAACGTGCGTTTGACGTCCTGGAACCGGGAATCCGGGCGGCCGTTGGACATCGCCTGGTTCTGCAGCGGGCACTCGCCACCCTTGTCGCACATCGGACAGTCCAGGGGGTGGTTGATCAGCAGCAGCTCCATCACCCCGTGCTGCGCCTTGTCGGCGGCCTCGGAGCTGAACTGGCGTGCGCACCACCATGTCGTCGGTGACGGGAATGGTGCACGACGCCATCGGCTTGCGCTGGCCCTCGACCTCCACCAGGCACTGGCGGCACGCGCCGACCGGATCCAGCAGCGGGTGGTCGCAGAACCGGGGGATCTGCACACCGATCAACTCGGCCGCCCGGATCACCAAAGTGCCTTTGGGAACGCTGATTTCGGTGCCGTCGATGGTCAGCGTCACCAGCTCTGGCTGGGTAACCTTCTCCCCGGTGTCCGCGGTTTGTGTCATTGGCGCCGCTCCTCCTCATCGCTGCGCTCTGCATCGTCGCTGGCGCGTGTCACGCGTGGTCTCCGTTCGGCGCGAGCATGGACAGCTTGGGGTCGAACGGACAGCCGCCGCCCTCGACATGCGCGACGTATTCGTCGCGGAAGAATTCGATCGACGACGCGACTGGGCTTGCCGCGCCATCGCCCAAGGCGCAGAACGACTTACCGAGAATTGCGTCGGAGATGTCCAGCAGCTTGTCCAAATCCTCGGGGGTGCCGTGACCGGATTCCAGACGCTCATAGATCTGGCTCAGCCAGAACGTACCCTCCCGGCACGGCGTGCACTTGCCGCACGATTCGTGCCGGTAGAAGTCGGTCCACCGGCCGACCGCGCGCACCACGCATGTCGTCTCGTCGAAGATCTCCAACGCCTTGGTGCCCAACATCGAGCCGGCGCCCCCGACGCCCTCGTAGTCCAGCGGTACGTCGAGGTGCTCGTCGGTGAGAAGCGGTGTCGACGACCCGCCGGGCGTCCAGAACTTCAGTTGGTGCCCGGCCCGCACGCCGCCGGCGTAGTCGAGCAGTTCTCGCAGCGTGATACCCAGCGGCGCTTCGTACTGACCCGGGTCAGTCACGTGCCCCGACAGCGAATACAGCGTGAAGCCAGGCGATTTCTCGCTGCCCATCGACCGGAACCAGTCCACGCCGTTGAGGATGATCGGCGGAACGCTGGCTATCGTCTCGACATTGTTGATCACCGTCGGGCAGCCGTACAGGCCGGCGACCGCGGGGAACGGCGGACGCAGTCGCGGCTGGCCGCGGCGGCCCTCCAACGAATCGAGCAGCGCCGTCTCCTCGCCGCAGATATAGGCGCCGGCTCCGGCGTGCACCACCAGCTCCAAGTCGTAACCCGAGCCGGCGATGTCGCGGCCCAGGTAACCGTTGGCGTACGCCTCGGCCACCGCGTTCTGCAGCCGCCGCAGCACGGGCAGCACTTCACCGCGCACATAGATGAAGGCGTGGCTGGCCCGGATCGCGTACGACGCGATGATCATCCCTTCGACCAGGACGTGCGGGGTGGCCAGCATCAGCGGAATGTCTTTGCACGTACCAGGTTCCGACTCGTCGGCATTGACGACCAGGTAGTGCGGCTTGGCGGCCGGACCGCTTTCGCCCTGCGGGATGAACGACCACTTCGTCCCGGTCGCGAACCCCGCGCCGCCGCGGCCGCGCAGACCGGAATCTTTCACGGCCGTGATCACTGCGTCGGGCCCCATCTCGAGGGCTTTCTGCAGCGCGCGATAGCCGTCGTTGCGGCGATAGGTCTCCAGCGTCCACGACTCGGGGTCGTCCCAGAAGCGGCTCAGCACCGGAGCCAACGGTGTTTGTGAGCCCATTACTGACCTTCCGCTGAGCTGTCGGGCGACGGCGCGGCCATGTTGTGTTCTTTGGCCACGCGCAGCCCGGCCAGCGTGGCAGCACCGGCCCCGCCCTGACCTTCGTCCGGCCGCGGGTCGGGGAAACCGGCCAGGATCCGCTCGGTCTCCTTGAACGTGCACAGCGGCGCGCCGCGTGAGGGCGCCGGTGGTTGTCCGGAGCGCAGCCCGTCGACGAGCTTGCGCGCCGACTCCGCTGTCTGGTTGTCGAAGAACTCCCAGTTCACCATCACCACCGGTGCGTAGTCGCACGCGGCGTTGCACTCGATGTGTTGCAGGGTGACCGATCCATCCGACGTCGTCTCGTCATTGCCGATGCCGAGATGCTCTTTGAGCGAGTCGAAGATCGCATCGCCACCCATCACCGCGCACAGCGTGTTGGTGCAGACGCCGACCAGGTATTCGCCAGTGGGTCCGCGACGGTACATGGTGTAAAAGCTTGCGACAGCGGCGACTTCGGCGCCGGTCAACCCGAGTTGTTCCCCGCAGAACTCCACACCGGCCGGTGTCACATAGCCGTCCTCGGACTGCACCAGGTGCAGCAGCGGCAGCAGCGCCGAGCGGGGATTGGGATAGCGGCCGATGATCTCCTTGGCCTCGACCTCCAACCGGGCCTGCACCTCGGCCGGGTACGACTCCGGTGCGCCCTCGGTGACGAACTGGCCGGGCTCCTCGGGTGGCGGACCGAGCCGGATGAACACCCGCTCGCCGTTGCTGCCGGCGCCGGGAGTTTGCGGTGCGGTCATCGGTCCACCCCGCCCATGACCGGATCGATACTGGCTACCGAGGTGATCACGTCGGCGACCATCCCGCCCTCGCACATGGCGGCAACAGCCTGCAGGTTGGTGAACGACGGATCCCGGTAATGCACCCGGTAAGGCCGGGTTCCGCCGTCGCTGACCATGTGCACACCCAGCTCGCCGCGCGGCGATTCGACGGCGACGTACACCTGCCCGGCCGGCACCCGGATGCCCTCGGTAACCAGCTTGAAGTGGTGGATCAGCGCCTCCATCGAGCCGCTCATGATCTTGGCGATGTGCTCCGGCGAGTTGCCCAGACCGTCCGGGCCGACTGTCAAATCAGCCGGCCAGGCGACCTTGCGGTTCTCCACCATGGTCGGGCCGGGCCGCAACTTGTCCAGGCACTGTTCGACGATCTTCACGGACTCCCACATCTCGTTGACGCGAATGATGTAGCGGCCGTAGGCATCACAGCCGTCGTCCGTCATCACGTCGAACTCGTAGTTCTCGTATCCGCAGTAGGGCTCGCTACGGCGCAGGTCGTGCGGTAACCCGGTGGATCGTAGACACGGCCCGGTCACTCCCAGGGCCATGCAGCCGGTCAGGTCCAGATAGCCGACGTCCTTGGTGCGCGCCTTCCAGATGGCGCTCTCGTTGAGCAGGTCGCCCATCTCGCGCAGCACGACCTTCAACTTCTTGAGGGCTTCGGCGATCTCGGTCTTCGCGTTGGCGGGCAGGTCTTGCGCGACGCCCCCGGGCCGGATGTAGGCACTATTCATCCGCAGCCCGGTGAACGACTCGAACAGCGAGAGGACGATCTCGCGACCGTTGAAGCCGACGAACATCGGCGTCATCGCGCCCAACTCCATGCCGCCGGTCGCCAGAGCGACCAGGTGCGAGGAGATCCGGTTCAGCTCCATCATCATCACCCGGATGACGCTGACGCGTTCGGGGATCTCGTCGGTGATGCCGAGCAGCTTCTCCACGCCCAGGCAGTAGGCGGTTTCATTGAAAAACGGTGCCAGGTAATCCATTCGGGTCACGAACGTCACGCCCTGGGTCCAGTACCGGTACTCGAGGTTTTTCTCGATTCCGGTGTGCAGGTAGCCGATTCCGCACCGGGCGTCGGTGACGGTCTCGCCCTCGATCTCCAGGATCAGCCGAAGCACGCCGTGGGTGGATGGGTGCTGGGGTCCCATGTTGACGACGATCCGTTCGCCGGGCTCGCCCTTGCGGGCGGCCTCGACGATCTTTTCCCAGTCCTGGCCGACGACGGCGATCAAGGTCTCGGGGGCATCGCCGTGGGCCGCGCTAATGGTTTCGCTCATCAGTTGTAGGACCTCCGCTCGTCGGGCGGGGGAATCTTCGCGCCTTTGTACTCCACCGGGACGCCACCGAGTGGATAGTCCTTGCGCTGCGGATGTCCCTGCCAGTCGTCCGGCATCTCGATGCGGGTCAACGACGGGTGGCCGTCGAAAATGATGCCGAAGAAGTCATAGGTCTCGCGCTCGTGCCAGTCGTTGGTCGGGTAGATGCCGAACAACGACGGGATGTGCGGATCGCCGTCCGGCGCAGTCACTTCCAGTCGAACACGACGCCCGTGGGTGATCGAGCTCAGCGGGTACACCGCGTGCAACTCGCGTTCGCTTTCATCCGGGTAATGCACGCCGTTGACGCCCAGGCACAACTCGAAGCGCAGCTGCGGGTCGTCGCGAAGCCGGCGTGCCACCTGCGGGAGTAGCTCGCGGCGCACATGCAGCGTCAGCTCGTCGCGGTAGACGACGACTTTCTCGACGGCGTCCTGGAATTCGACGTCGTCGTCGGCTTTCAACGCCTCGGCCAGCCGGTCGACCACCTCGTCGAAGTATCCGCCGTAGGGGCGGGGACTGCCGTCATCGATGGTGATCTGGCGCACCAGCCGCCCGTAGCCCGACGTGTCACCGCTGCCGTGGACGCCGAACATGCCCCGGCGAACGCCGATCACCTCGGGGTCGGATTGGTCGGCGCCGACGGGGGATCCGCCCACCTCGCTGGCCGCTCGTTTCGGGTCGTGCTCCGGCGAACTCATCGCAGCAGCCCACGCATCTCGATCGTCGGCCTGACAGCCAGCGCCGCCTGTTCGGCTTCGGCGATGGCCTGCTCGCGGTTGACGCCCAACGGCATCTCCTGAATCTTGTCGTGCAGCTTGAGGATTGCGTACAACAACATCTCCGGACGCGGCGGGCAGCCGGGCAGGTAGATGTCGACCGGCACGACGTGGTCGACGCCCTGCACGATCGCGTAGTTGTTGAACATGCCGCCCGACGACGCGCATACGCCCATCGCCAGCACCCATTTGGGCTCGGCCATCTGGTCGTAGATCTGACGCAGCACCGGCGCCATCTTCTGGCTGACGCGGCCCGCCACGATCATCAGATCGGCCTGCCGTGGTGTCGCTGAAAACCTCTCCATGCCAAAGCGTGCGATGTCGAATCGCGGGCCGGCGGTGGCCATCATCTCGATCGCGCAGCAGGCCAGCCCGAATGTGGCCGGCCACAACGAGTTCTTGCGAAAGTATCCCGCCAGTTGTTCGACGGTCGTCAGCAAGAAACCGCTGGGCACTTTCTCTTCCAAGCCCACGTCTTACCTCAATCCCACGTCAGGCCGCCGCGGCGCCACACATAGGCGTAGGCCACAAAGACGGTGAGTATGAACACCACCATTTCGATCAGCGCGAACACCCCCAGCTGGTCGTAGCTGACCGCCCATGGGTACAGGAACACGATCTCGATGTCGAAGACGATGAACAGCATGGCCGTCAGGTAGTACTTCACCGGGAACCGCTGCCCACTGCCTGCGTGCGGCGCGTTGGCCGGTTGGTCGCTGGGCTCGATGCCGCATTCGTATGCCTCCAGTTTCGCCCGGTTGTAGCGGGACGGGCCGGTGATCTGGGCGAGCGCGACCGAGCCGAGCGCAAAGGCGGCGGCGATTCCTCCGAGTACGAGGATGGGTAGGTAGAGATTCATCCCGCGAAGACGCTCCCTCACTGTGGTCTATGGGCTGGACTGTGAGCGCAACCACAGCCTAGCGACCGTGTGCAGTCCCGCGCTCAGCAGTCTAGATGTGACCTCAACCACAACCGGTCGGGTGGTCGGCCCGTCGAAGTATGCAGCTTCGCACCGACCATCCGCAAATCGCTGAATTATCAAGGGCCCAAGGCTGTTTCGCTTGTCTGCCCGCTGAGCATGGTGACGTTGTTCGGCCCTGCCCAACGGCCGGGCAGCTCGGTGTCCGGGGCCGGGTACGCGGCTACTGCACCGGAGTGCGCAGCAACTCGAGCACGGTTCGGCTGAGCCGAATCGGGTCGATCGGCTGGGGGACCGCGGCCTCTGCGCGTGACCAGGTGGCCAGCCAGGCATCGTCGCGTCTTCCGGTCAGCACCACGATCGGGGGCCCGTCATCAATTTCGTCTTTCAGCTGCTTGGCGATGCCCATGCCGCCTTCGGGGGTCGCCTCGCCGTCAAGAATGGCCAGATCGATGCCTCCGGCGTCCATCTGCTGGATGACGACCGGTCCGGTGGCCACTTCGACGTAGCTCAGCTCGGGGAGGTCCGGATGCACCCGTTTGCCCAACGCCAGCATGACGGTCTGTCGGGTCTCGGGGTTGTCGCTGTACACGAGGATCCGCAACGGGCTGGTGGCAGGCACGGTCCAGATCGTACTGCCCGGTGACGATGCGGGCCGCATAGCGGCCCGAGGTGGGGGCACCTCCCGCTTGCGGGGGCGAGGCGGGCAATCAAGGAGTGCCCGGTGACGACTACCGCGGCGCCCGGACGAAGTACGCGTCGGCCGTTACTGTCGCCGTCTTGCCCATCATGCCCAGCCGATTCCAGTCCAAGCCGAACTTGGCCCGGTCGACCTCGGTTTTTGCCGATAACCGCACCGAGCCGTCGTCGAGCACGCTGACGCGCACCGGCAGCGGCACCGCGGCGGTGACCCCCTTGATGGTGAACGTCGCCCGCAGATCGGCGGCACTACCGGTGGTGGGCTCGACGGCGGTCACCACGACACTGATCTCCGGGAAGCGCTCGACATCGAAGAAGTCAGCCGACCGCAGATGTTCGTCGCGTTTGCCGATTCCGGTCCGCAGCGACGCCACCTGGATGTCGAGGCGGCCGAAGACGGCGCCCTTTCCGGTGATCTGGCCGTCGCCGTCGAAGTCGGTGAACCGGCCTTTGACGCTGATCAGACCCCACATGTTCCTGATTTTGAAGCCGACCGCCGACCGATCGGGATCGAGGTTCCACACCCCCGCGGTGTCGGGGTCGTTCAGCAATGTTTCGACGGTTGTCATCTGCGCCGCTCCTCTCCCCTCGCCGCAGCGGCTGGGTGGTACCCCCACTTGCTTCGCGCTGCATCGTCGCCGGCGCGGGTCATCAGCACCTCCGTTGGCGCTAGCTCAGTAGCGGGGCGAGTCCGGCCGGGTCGAAGTACTCATCGATACGGCTGATCAGGGCGTTGTGATTCAACTTAATCACGATGCACACCCGCAGGGCGATCGATCCGCCGTCGCGGCCGGTGGCGTGCAGGATGTGCTGCTGGACGAAGCCGTCGGAGAACAGCTGCCGGTCGAAAATCTCGTAGCGGCGCGCAGCGGTGACGCCGATGAACCAGCGCAGGACCTTCAGCGCCCGCTGTTTGTCATCGTCGCGGCGCGCGCCGACCCGCCACACCGCGATGTCGTCATCGAAGAGCTCGCACAGCCGTGCCTCGTCGCTTCGCTCGATCGCCGCGAACAGCTGATCGGCCACGTCGGTGATGACGTGCTGAGTGTGGCCGGAGTCGGTGGCGGGCATCGGGTGTCTTCGCTATTCGTCCTGGTATCCGGGGTGGGCGACCGACAGTCGGCGACCGACCAGCGTCCGCAGCGCCGATTGCACCTGTTCGTTGTGACCGTCCAACTCGCCGGCCCGGATGGCCGCCGCGAGCTGGGCTTCGTCGCTGCACCCGACGTCGGCCAGCGCGTCGGTGACACCGTCGGCTACCGCACTGTCGGCGAGCAGCTCACGTTCGACGATGCGCAGCGCGTTGGCCGCAACTCGGGAATGAAAATTGACCTGACCGGCCGTCGACTCCCGCACGTCGGTCTCCAGGAACTCGGCGACCGCGGCGATCAGTTCAGCCGCGGTGGGGCGTCCGTGCCCGGACGTCATCAGGTCGCGGGTGCTTCGGGACCGCGATCGACGCCCGTGCGCAGCTTCACCGAGGCGGAGTAGGCGAGCGTGCGGAACCGCAAGACGGGGTCGTCGGAGGGTTCGATGCCGTCGGTGACGCGCATTGGGTCGAACACGACGATGTCACCGCCGTGCTCGCGTTCCGTTTCGACGCCGGTGATCTCGATGCTGCCGACGGTGACGGTTTGGGTGCTCTGCCAGGGTTTGGACGGATCGACGGTCGAGTCAGCGTGCGCCGCGATCTGGATCTGGTAGTCGAACCGAACCGGTTGCGACGCAAGGCGATCGTCGAGCTCGTCGATCAAGAAGTCCGCGCCCTTCGTCTTCGCGACGTCCGGCGACAGGAACTCTTCGCCGGCCGCCGGAAGCAGGTGGTAGCGGACGAATCGAGCACTACCGTCGGCGGCGACCCAGCGAAACGCGTGCAGGCCGTGGTACGCGACGGTGGCGTAGCTTGCCGGCACTGTGTTCGCGGCACGCACGACTGGCAGTGCGGCCAAAAAACGGGGGTGGGTGGCGATGTATCCGGCGAGACGCAGCGGAGCGGTGGCGCCGGGGCGCATCGCGCGCAGTAGCGAGACGAAGCCATCGGGTGTGCTGGCCGGAAACAGCTTCGCCGTCTGGGTGGACACGTCGGTGGTGGACCCGTCCGGAAGGGTGAACTTCACCGCCATCCCGCGTACACCCGGAGCATTGTCCGGCTGCTTCGGATTGCCTGAGCCGCTGGAGAACCGGACCAGCGCAGGCACAGTCGAACCGTTGAGGTGTGCGGCGCGGGAGAGTCGGGCGGCCTCGGCGGTGGCGGTGAAGGTGCCGCGATAGAGCTTTCCCTTGGCGTGCAGCGCCCGGTAGCCGGGTTGCGCCCCGCCAGTTTCGCGGATCGTGTCGATTGCCTGATCAGGAGTGACCACAGCAAAATCCTAGGCGCTCAGCCGGCATGTGCGACCGCCTTATCGAGCAAGTTGAGCAAGTCCCATTCGGTCTCACAGACGCGACGTCCTATGGTGGCCAGTTCCACCGAACGAGTCTGTCCGCTCAGATGGCGTTCGGCCTGGTAGCGGCAGATGACACCCCAGCGCAGCGTGGCCAGCACCAACCACCAGTGAAACGCGGCCCGATCGACCGTCGCTCCGCCCGACTTTTCGTAACTGTGAAGAAAATCCTCGACGCTGCCCAGCCCGCCGGCGTCGTGGTCGGCCGGAGCGCCGAACCGCCAGGCCCGGATGCAGAACCAGGCCAGGTCCTCGTAGAACTCGCCGACATGCACCAGTTCCCAGTCCAGGACGGCGGCCAGGTTGGATCCGTCGACGATGAGGTTGCCCATCCGGTAGTCGCCGTGCACCAGACACGGCGGCGACGGCGCGGGCCGGTTGGTGGCCAGCCACCGGAAAGCCCATTCGAACGTTGCGGTGGTGTCACCCATGTCGTCCAACCGGCCGCGCCACTCGGCCAATTGGTCCTCGCGATTCAGGCCGGCAAGGTGCGTGTCGGCCCGGTGAATGGCGGCCAGCGCTTCGGCGCACTGCACAAGCAGTTGCGCCCGGCCCGCTTCGTCCAGCTGACGCTGGATGCGACGAACGATGGTCTCGCCCTTGATCTCGTCGCAGATCAGAAATGGATTGCCAAGTGCGCCAACAGAATCGTCGGCAACCAGGACATGGGGGACCGGCGCCCCGGCGGCAGCGGCGGCAGCCTGGGCGCGGGCCTCGAGTTCCATGCCGGCATGCACGTCGTCGGGCGGGCCGGTGCGAAGGATCAGCGACCGTCGTTGCCCGTTGGTGACTGCCTCGAACGCCCAGGTGGTTCTGCTGGCACCGCCGGTCAGCGCGCGCAGATTTTCGACGACGGTGCCGGCGCCGAGGGCCGTTTCCAGCACTCCGGCCAGCTTCGGCGCCAACAGTTCGGCGACGCTCACTTGCTGCCGAATTTGAACAGTCGCTGGGCGACCCGGCGGATCTGGATCTCCTCGGCGCCCTCGGTGATCCGATAGCGGCGGTGATGACGGTAGATGTGCTCGAACGGCTCGTGACGACTGTAACCGAGGCCGCCGAAGATCTGCATCGCTCGGTCGGCGGCGTCGCAGACCAGTCGGTTGGCGCGATAGTTGGCCATCGACACTTTGTCCGACACTTCCATGTGATGGTTGCGGTCCAGGTGCCAGGCCGCGTACTGCACCAATAGCCGGACCATCTGGGCTTCGGTCTGCAGTTCGGCCAGCGGCCATTGCACCGCCTGGTTCGTCGACAGTGGTTTGCCGAAAACCTTTCGTGCGCCGGCGTATTCGGCGGACCGATCAATGCAGTACTGCGCCGCGCCCAGACTGCTGGCCGCTTGCCGGATTCGGTTCTCGTGCAGGAACGTCTGCGCGACCTCCAGCCCGCGATCCACCTCACCGAGCACCGCACCGGCGGGCACCCGTACGTCGGTCAATTCGACCTCGCCGTGATCGGTGGGCATGTTGAATGTCCACCAGTAGTAAGGGATACGAAAGCCGGGCGCGTCGGTGGGCACCAGGAAAGCGGTGATGCCACGGGCTTGTCCCGGCTCGCCGGACGTGCGGGCGAAGATCAAGTCGTGCGTGGCGCGGTGCACGCCGGTGTTGAACCGCTTGGAACCGTTGATGACCCAGTCGTCGCCGTCGGGTTTGGCGTCGGTTTCCAGCCAGGTCGCGTCCGAACCGTGCAGCGGCTCGGTCAGGCCGAACGCCATGGAGCGTTCCCCGGTGATCAGCGCCTCGGACCACACGGCGCGTTGCTCGTCGGTGCCGAACCGCTCCATCATGATCACCTGCGGGAAGTTCCCGACGATCGATGACTCGTTCTGCAGGTCGTTGTGCAAGCCAAGGCCCTTGTGCGCCAGATGCTCCCGGATCACCGCCATGTCGAGGTTGGTGCCGTCGCGGCCACCCAGCGACGCGGGCAAACCGTAACGCAGCCAGCCGGCTTTGTCGGCTCGTCGGCGCATCTCGGAGAGCAGATCCTCCCACTCCCGGGTCGGAATGCCGTCGTTGTCCCAATCGGTGCGGGCATGCTCCCGACGCTGGTCGAAGTACTGCATGTTCTCGGCTTGCAGCGGGGCGATCTCGCGCTCGATGAACCCATCCATATCGGCGAGCAGCGCCGGAAGGTGTTCGGGCAACGTGAAATCCACTTATCTCCTTAAGATCTCGCTACGGTGCCGTACAGGGTCTTCTTCCAGACCGTCGACAGGGTCGCGATCGCATCTTCGTCGCTGATTTCCAGTCCCATCTGCCTGAGCCGACGAAGGCCCCATGAGCCTGACGAACACGGTGGTGAAGTTCTCGAACAACAAGGCGATCGCGGCCGCGATGTGCTCGGGATGGAGTTCGGACGCGTAGCCGTGCTGCTGAGCATGTCGCACCGAGGCGGCGACGATGTCCATCCCGAACCGCCGAAATTCGTTCTGGACAAGTGCGAACCGCTGTTGGGTGGCCGCCAGCTGCGCGACCGCGATCATGATGCCGATGTTCTGCTTGAACATGTTCCAGTAGCCGGTGACCACGGAGGTGAAGAACGCGTCGTCTTCCGGCGAGTCCGGCAGGTGCAGGCTCAGCCCGGATGGTGTCACGACGTCGTGCAGGAACGACTCCGCCAACGCGGCGAGCAGATCCTCTTTGTCGGCGAAATACCGATAGAACACTGCCGCTGACTTGCCGGCCGCAGACGTGATGTCGGCCAGCGTCGTACCGTGAAAACCCCGCTCAGCGAACAGCTTACGGGCGGCCTGCTCGATGGCTGCCCGGGTCTGGCGGCCCTTTGCGGTCAAGACTTGTGATGTTTCCGAGGCCGGCATCAGTGTTGTATCCGGTCACCGGCACGCAGCAGAGCGCTCGGCAAGTCATGGCCGACAACCGATCTCGCTACGTCGGCCGCGGCGATGGCGGCCTGCAGGTCGACGTCGACATCGATGTCGCTGTCGCGCAGCAGGTACACCAGGTCCTCGGTGGCGATGTTGCCGGTGGCGCCCGGCGCGAACGGGCAACCGCCGAGCCCGCCGACCGATGCGTCCAGTCGGGTGACGCCGGCCTGGACCGCCGCGTACGCGCTGGCCAGCCCGGCGCCGCGGGTGTTGTGGAAATGGCCGCCCAGGGGCAGCTCACCGATCACCGGACGCAGTTGTGCGATCAGCGAACTCACTCTTCCCGGCGTCGTCGTGCCGATGGTGTCGGCGATGCAGAACCGGTCGACGCCGCGATCGCGTGCGGCTGCCGCGATGTCGAGAACGCGCCGGGGCGGCGTGGGCCCCTCGAACGGACAATCCCACGCGGTGGCGACGATGACCTCGACGGTGACATCGCTGTCGTGGGCGATGGCGACGATGTCGTCGATCTGATCGGTGGCCTCTGCGCTGGTGCGCCCGACGTTGGCCTTGCTGAACGCGTCGCTGGCCGCGACCACGTATTCGATCGAACGCAGCCCCGCGGCGACGGCCCGCTTGGCGCCGTTGGGGCTGGCTACCAGAGCGGAGAATTCGATGTCGGGGTAGTGGTGCAGCTGCGCGGCGAGCTCGGCGGCATCGGCCATCGACGGCACCTTCGACGGGGACACGAAGGCGGTGGCCTCCACCTCGCGTACCCCGGTGGCGGCCACCGCTGCCAGCAATTCCAGCTTGGCCGACAACGGGATTGGCTTCTCGATCTGCAACCCGTCGCGCAGCGAGACCTCGCGGATATCGACGTGGGGGGCATAGCGGCTCATATCGCCTCCTCGGCGCGCAATTCCTCGAGCTCTTCGGCGCTCTTGCCGAGCAGCCCGATGTAGACGTCGTCGTTGTGTTGCCCCGGATGCGCCGAACCGGCGTTGCGGACACTGCCCGGCGATTCCGACAGCACCGGCGTGATCCCCGGCCCCAACACCGGCCGGGCCAGTCGTTCGTCGTAATGCTCGACGAGCATGCCGCGCGCGCGCAGCTGAGGATCGTTGACCACGTCGGCGACCGTGTTGATCGGACCCGCGATCACGCCCGCAGCGCTGAGAGTTTCGATGATCTCGTCCGGCTGCCCGCTCGGCCGCCCACGCGCCGATGATCTTGTCGAGTTCGTCTTGGTTGCGGCCGCGGGCACCGTGCGTGGCGAACCGGTCGTCGGCGGCCAATTCGGGGCGGCCCATCGCTTGGCACAGCCGGGCGAACACGGTGTCCTGGTTGGCCGCGATCACCACCCATGAGCCGTCGTTGCTGCGGTAGATGTTCGACGGCGCGATGCCCTCCAGCCGGGTGCCGGATGGACCACGCACCACACCGCCGACGTCATAATCCGGGATGGTGGATTCCTGTACGGCCAAGCATGATTCGTTGAGGGCGACGTCGACGACCTGGCCGTGACCGGTGATGCTGCGGCGGTACAGTGCGGCCAGCGCACCCTGTGCGCCGAACATCCCGGCCAGGCTGTCGCCCAGCGACAGCGCCAGCCGGGGTGGCGGCCCGCCCGGGAAGCCGTTGAGGTGCCGCAGGCCGCTGGCCGCTTCGGCCACCGAGGCGTATCCGGCCTTGTGCGCGTCAGGGCCGGTCTGCCCGTAGCCCGAGACCCGAACCAGGATGATCCCTGAATTGCGTTGGCTGAGAACGTCGTAACCTAAGTTCCACTTCTCCAAAGTGCCCGGGCGGAAATTCTCCACCACGATGTCGGATTTCTCGACCAGATCGAGGAACAGCTCGCGGCCGCGCGGCCGGCGCAGGTCCAGCGTGATGGCCCGCTTGTTGCGGGCATGCACCGTCCAGAACACATGGTGCCCGTCGACTTCGGCCTGCCCCCAGGTGCGCAACGGGTCCGGTGCGCCCGGCGGCTCGACCTTGATGACGTCGGCGCCCATGTCGCCGAGCAGCCGGCCGGCGAACGGCCCGGCGATCAGGGTGCCCAACTCCAGCACCCGGATGCCGTCCAGCGGCCCCGTGGGTGTCACTGCAGTCCCCGCGAAATCGTGGCGCACCAGCCAGTCGGTGACGATGTTGACGGCCTCACGCAATTTGTCGCGTTGATCGGGGCCGGCGTAATAGTGTGTCGCGCCGTGGATTTCGTGCATCTCTTTGTCGGGGTGACCGATCGCCTCGAACAGACGTCGGGTGTGGCTGGGTGTGCAGGCGTCGTCGGCGAGGTTGCCGATCACCAGCGCCGGCACCGCGATGTCGCGTCCGCAGGCCACACCGTCGCCGTGGCGTCGTCGTAGCTCCACTGCGAAAGCCAGCTGCGCAGGGTGGAGAAGCGGGCCAGCCCGACCGGGCTCATGTTCACCACTTGAGGATCGCCCAGATAGCAGGTTCCCGGAGTGCGTTCGTTCGGATCGACGTGCGGGATCCAGCCACCGCGGATCGGCCATGGTGCCGTGCACGACGAATCCGAACTCGTCGTCGGGGCGGCCCGGCGGCCTTCAGTTCGGCCAGCTTGTCCTTGACCCAGGCGGTGATACGGCGATTGCGGTCGATCTGGGCTTGCCGGTAGCGGGCGAGGAACTCCTCGCTGTAGGGCGGCTGGTTGGGGTTGTCCGGGTTGTACAGGTCCAGTTCCGGGTCCCGCTTGGTCGGATCGGATTCGTCGAGAATCGACCCGTCCAGCCATTCGGTCAGCGTGCCGTGCCGGCTGATGTGCGCGGCGAGCAGCATGATTCCGTCGGCGGCGGGCAGATCCAGCTGGGTGAGATCGGGCCCGTCACCCGACGGGCTCGACGTGACGGTCGCGTGCTGGGCCTGCTGCTGGTAGAACACCGACAGCGAACCGCCGCCGCTCCAGCCGGCCAGCACCACCTTCTGATATCCGAGGCGGTCCTTGGCGTCTTTGATGGCGGCGCCGAGATCCTCGACCACCTTCTCCATCAGCAGGGCCGAATCGGTGCCGCGGAATCGGCTGTTGCAGTAGATGACGTGGTGACCGGCCCGGGCCAGCGCGTTGATCATCGGCAGGTACGCGCCGCCGCCGATCGGGTGCATGAACATCAGCACGGTGTCCGACGGGTTGTCTTTCGGCTTGAGCAGATAGCTTTCCAGCACGGTGATTTCGGCCAGCCCGCCGTAGACATCCCGGACGCCGGAATCGTTCTGGAACGCAACGAGATACGGGATCCGGTCGTAGTCGTATTTCATGGGTTCCTGCTTGCTCTCCATCAGTGTTGTCCTAGGTCGTGCGCCAGCACCTCGGCTGACGGGGTTAGGCGCCGGCGGGTGTCGATGGCGATGACTTGCCAGTCGACGCGGGAATGTTCGTCGAATTTGCGGCGCGCCCGCTCGCGCGCCTTCTCCGGTGCGCCATGGTGAACTCCTTGTGGCGCATGCGTGATCAGGCCCGGCGGCATCGTGATGCCGTAGAGCGAACCGCCGTGGAAGAAGGCGATCTCGTCGTAGTCGACGTTGCGGTGATACCACGGTGTGCGCTCGGTGCCCGGCACGCCTTCGGCCGGCTTGGGCAGGAAGTTCATCACGTAGACGCCGGTGGCCTGCATGAACAGGTGCACGGTCGGGGGCAGATGAACGCTGTCGGAGGTGATCACGTTGTAGTCGGCGATGTTGAACGTGAACGCGAAGTTGTCGCCGCGCCAGCCTTCGACGTCGAGCGGATTGTGTTGGTAGAACAGCGTTGTCGGGCCGCCCTCGTGGATCAGCCGGACCGGGTACTCGTCGCGCCCGTCATCCTCGATCGGCTCGGGTTCGGGGATGACGGCCTGCGAGGGGTCGAACGGGAAGTGCCGGCCCAGCGAACCGGGCGGCGGAACGCGGAACTCGTCGCTGGCCTCGATCATCAGCAACGTCGTCCTCGTTGCGGTCGGGGACCTGACGCCAGGTGCATGCCTTGGGCAGATACACCCAGTCGCCCTCGCGGTAGCGCAGCGGCCCGAACTCGGTCTCCAGCAGACCGGTCCCTGGTGCACGAAGCACAGCAGGTCACCGTCGACGTGGCGGACGTAGAACGGCATCGGTTGCTGGCGGCGGGACAGTGAGATCCGGCAGTCCGGGTTGGCGAACATCAACAGCGGCCCACCGTCGGCGTCGGTCGCGTCGCTGGGCTTGAGCTCGCTGGACAGCACGTCGACGGGGCGCAGCGGACCCTCCGACCGGTAAGCGGTGGGGTCGTGGCGGCGGTACATGTTGGCCGTGCGGCCGGTGAATCCACCGCGGCCCAGCTCGTCGTCCTTCAAGCCCTCGAGGTCGGCGTGCAGGCGGCGCGGTGTCTTGCCTTTGCGCAGGTGGATGAAGGATTCCATGGCGGCTCCAAGGTGGCGGCAGCATTCGGGATGGCGGAAACTGAAAGTGATATTACTTTTTCTTTTTGCGAGGCACAAGGGTTGCTTTGGTTAATCCCGCACGCGGAGGACGACTTTGCCTTTCGCGGTGCGGTTCTCCAGCGATGCGATCGCGGCGGCGGCCTCGGCCAGCGGGTAGACCACCGGCTCGGGCGGAGGCAGCTGGCCGGACGCGAGCAGCCGCTCGAGCTCGGCCCACTGCTCGGTCAGCGCGCCGGGGTGAGTCCCTGCCCAGGCGCCCCAGCCGACACCGACCACGTCAATGTTGTTCAGTAGCAACCGGTTTACCTTGACGGTTGGGATTTCACCGCCGGTGAAGCCGATGACCAGCAGCCGGCCCGCTGGAGCAAGGGAGCGCAGCGAGTCGGTGAACCGGTCCCCACCGACGGGGTCGACCACCACGTCGACGCCGCGACCGTTCGTCAATTCTTTGACCGCGTCCTTGAAGCCGTCGGCCAGCACGACATCAGTCGCACCAGCGGCGGTTGCGATCTCGACCTTGTCCTGCGTGCTGACCACCGCGATGACGCGCGACGCCCCGAGTACCGGCGCCAACCGGAGCGTGGAAGTGCCGATTCCGCCGGCCGCCCCATGCACCAACACCGTCTCGCCGGACTGCAGCCGGCCACGGACGGTCAGCGCGAAGTAGACGGTCAGGTCGTTGAACAGCAGGCCGGCGCCGGCGGTGAAGCTCACGTTGTCGGGAAGCTTGAACACCCGGTCGGGCGCCAGCACCGCGACTTCGGCCATGCCCCCGGTCAGCATGGTCAGGCCGACAACGCGGTCGCCGGGCTTCACGTGTGCATCCTGAGGCGCCGATCGGACCACGCCGGCGATCTCGGCGCCCAACACGAACGGCGGATCCGGCTTGTACTGGTAGAGGCCTCGGGTCAGCAACGCATCGGGGAAGGCCGCTCCTGCCGCATGCACCTCGACGACCACGCCGTCGCCCGCAGGTTCATCGATCTCGCCGACCTCGACGCCGTCCGGACCGTCAAGTCGAGTCAACTGTGCCGCGCGCATGCCACCTCCGTCGTCACGCTGAATATCGCTATGGGCTTGACGTTAGCCTCGTGCCATGGATCCCTTTCCGCTCGGTCCCTATTCCGTCGCGCGTATCGGCTTCGGCGCGATCCAGCTACCTGGGCCCGGTGCGTTCGGGCCGCCACGCGACCGCGACCAGGCGCTGGCGGTGCTGCGGCGAGCTGTCGAACTTGGCGTCAACCACATCGATACCGCCCAGTTCTACGGCCCGAATGTCTCCAACGAGCTCATCCGCGAAGCCCTGCATCCTTATCCAGCCAACCTGGCGTTGGTCAGCAAGGTCGGAGCCCGCCGCGACGATGCCGGCGGGTGGCTGCCCCTGGCCGACCCCGCCGACTTCCGCTCAGACATCGAGGCCAACCTGCGAACGCTCGGCGTCGATCAGCTCGCGGTGGTCAATCTGAGGCTGATGGACGGTGAGCGCCCCGACGAGCGCTTCGACGAATTGCTTTCGGTCATGGTCGCTGCCCGCGACGAGGGATTGATCGGCGGCATCGGGCTGAGCAATGTCACCCGTGAGCATCTGCTGCGGGCCGCGCAGAATACCGAGATCGCCTGCGTACAAAACGCTTTCAACCCCGTTGACCGGTCTGCGGCGCCGGTGCTGGATGAGTGCACCGCGCGCGGTATCGCCTTCGTCCCCTTCTTCAGCTTGAGATCGCCGTTTGCGCCGCCGGATCAGGTGCTCGGATCCGAAGTGGTGCAGCGGGCTGCCGCGCGGTTGGGTCGCAGCCCGGCCCAGATCGCGTTGGCGTGGGCGCTGACCGTGGCGCCCAACGTGCTGCTGATCCCGGGAACCTCCTCGGTTCAACACCTGGAGGAGAACCTCGCCGTCGCTGACATCGAGCTCGACGACGAGACCCGTGCGGAGCTGGGCGCAGTCACTGCTTAGCCGTTGCGGCGCTTACGATTTCCTTGAGCGACGCTGCAGCGCCTGTGTCAACCCGTCGAGGATCAGCTCGAGCCCGAATGCGAATTCGTCGTCCAAGGGCACCGGAATATGGTCTGCGACGGTGACGGTCGCGGGAAACATGCGCGGGTCCAGGTCGCGGAAGACCTGCGCCAGGCCGGCGTCGTCGAGGTCGCCGTTGGCGCCGCTCAGCTGGATTGCGAAGCCCAAGACGTAGCGGGCAAGCGTGGCGTAGGAGCGAGCCGCCAGCGGGGGCGGGAATCCGTTGGCGAGCAGGACGGCGATCAATGCCTCACGCGTGGCCAGCGCATGTGGTCCAATCGGCGCACCCTCGGCCAACAGCGGCGCAACGTTCGGGTGGCTCCGTAGCACGTTAAACATGCTGTGGACAGCCGTTTTACAGGCGTCCTGCCATGTCATTGCCCGCAGCTTCGCGGCGTCGATCTCGACAGACCCGAACACCATGTCGACGACGTGGGCGACGAGGTCCGCCCGGCCGGCGAAGTGCCGATACAGCGTGGCGGTCCCAGAATCCAGCCGCTGAGCCAGCGTTCGCATCGACAGGGCATCGGCCCCGTCGTCGTCGACGATCTGGAGGGCCGTCGTGACAATCCGGTCCAGTGGGATGGGCGGGCGGCCGGGGGAGCGTCGCTTCTCCCGTTGCCCGTCCGCCAGGTGGCGATGCCTGGTGGTCACCGGCTAAGTATGACGGTTCTTGACAGCGCGATCACAATAACGGTAACATTGTATCCAATATCAATCGATAGGAACGTTCACTGTGCTACTTCCTCTCGCGGCCGAGCCATTCGCGGTTCCCACCGACCGCGACATGCTGCCATCGGAGCGGCGTACTTTCGTGCGTACCCACCGCACCTGTGTGTACGGCTACCGACGCTTACACGACGGGCCGGCGATGTCGATCGTGTACTACATCCCCACCGATGACGACGAACTGCTGGTGTCGACGATGGCGGGCCGCGGCAAGGCCAAAGTCGTTGCACGCGATGGCAAAGTGAGCCTCTGCGTGCTCGATGAGAATTGGCCGTTCGCCTATCTACAGGTGTATGCCAACGCTACGGTGGAGCGGGATCGTGACCTCGTCGTCGATGTCATGATGGCTGTGGCCGGACGAATGTCGGGCCAGCCGCTCGGTGCGGAGGCTCGCCCCTTCGTTGAAGCGATGGCCGAGCAGGAGGATCGGGTTGTGGTGCGCTGCCGGCCGTACGAGACCTTTGCTCAGCCGCCGCGGCACCTGCACCGCAACGACCAGGAAGAGCAGATCACCCACTGGGTATCGGCGACCGTGCCGTGGGACGCGCCGGACCCGGAGTGAGGCTGCTAGCTCGTGCTCGTCAGGCGAGCGACGCCGCGGATGACGGATCGGCTGACGGCGTGGCGGATCTTTTGGCCGGGTGACTGCGGAATCGGTTGTGACGCCGCGCCGAGTCGGGGGAACAGCGCCAAGGCGTTGGTGCGCTCGATAGCGGCGCGGGTGCCGGCGTCGATGCCCGGGTAGGTCTCCAGGCCGGCCGCGAACAGCTTTCCGGCGGCGGTGGGGGCGAACGGCCAGTCAGAGCCGAAGGTGACGTGACCCGGTTTGGCGAAGGCGAGCAGGGTGGGCAACGCGGCCGCGCTGGACGACAGCGCGGTGTCGAAGTAGAAACTCGAGAAGTCGTCGAGGACATCGGCCCAGCTGCGGCCGGTGTCGCCGGTGATGGCCACGGCCATCCGGTAACTCGCGTAGGGCACGAACCCGCCGGCGTGGCTCAGGATGAACCGGATATTGGGGTAACGGCTTCGAATGCCGTTGCTTACCAGCAGGTAAGCGGCTCGGGTGGTGTCGAGCAGGAAGTCGGTCGCGAACGGTGGGACGCCGGGCACCGACGGCCCCGGCAATTCGGCCGGGTGGATGAACACCACCGCTGACCGGTCGTTGAGGGCGGCGAAGAGCGGATCCTGCCCCGCCTCAGCCAGATACGTGCCGGCGTTGTTCGCCAGCAGCACGACACCATCGGCATGGAGTTCGTCAAGTGAGCGAACGATCTCGGCGACCGATTCGTCGATGTTGGGCAGCGGCACGGTAGCGAAAAACCCGAACCGGTCCGGTTGTGCCGCCGCCAATTCGGCGGTGTAGTCGTTGAGGTCACGTGCGAGCGCGGCCGCATCGGCCGCATTGGGCAGGAAGGCGGTGCCCGGGGTGGAGACCGACAAGATCGCGGTGCCGACGCCGAGCTCGGCCATGTTCTGCAGCGCCGTCTCCGGGCTCCAGTCGGGCAGTGCGCGTCCGCCTGCTGCGCTCAGCCCCGCTTTCTGCAGCGCTTTTCGGTAGTCCGGCGGGATCAGGTGTTGGTGGGTGTCGATGCGAAGCATCATGGGCTCCTTGGACTTAGTTGTCGGGGATGCCGGCGCCGGACAGCGCGGGGACGGTGTCTTCGCGGTGCAGCAACGACTGGGCTGCAGTCTTGAACTGGCTGAGCTTGTCGATGATCGTCTGACCTTCCCGGGTGTGTCCCCAGATGCTGATGCCCTGATACGTGGTTGGCTGCCAGGTCTTTTCGTCGACGACGATGGGGTTCCAGCCGACTTCCCATTCGAAGCCCGACGGTGTCATCGCGTAGTAGGACAGCTCGCGGTCGTTGGTGTGCTGGCCTACCGCCGAGGCCATGTCGAAGCCGAATTCCTTGACCCGCTGATAGGACGCGGTCATGTCGTCGAGGTCGGCGACCTGGATGTTGAGATGCTGAACGCGGGTGCGGATCGGGTTGATCGGCAACCGGTTAACCGCGGCGATCGCCACCGAGTGATGGCGTTCATTGACACGCAGGAAGCGGATCTTGAACTTGAGGCCGCTGATGGTTTCGTCGATGTAATCGCTGACAGCCGAGCATCGAACACGGCGCTGTAGTACCCGCGCACCTGATGCGGCTTCTTGGATGTGACTGCGACATGGCCGATACCGGCCTCTCCGGTGACGAAGCCGCCACCCGCGGCCATGTTAAGCGGTGATCCGTCTGTGGTGGGGCGAGTGAAGATCTCCTGTGCCAGCCCGTTGGGGCCGGGAAACCGTACGAGACGCTCGACACCTCGCAGCCTGGCCTCCTCCGCGGTCCCCCCGATAACTGGCACACCGTGCCGGGTGACGCGGGTGAGGATCTCGTCGAAAGTTTGATGGTCGTCGATGTGCCAGCCGAGGGCGGTGACATCTTCAGCCGGCCCGCGCTGCAACAGAAACCGGCATTCGTTGTCGTCGAGACGGAATCGCATCACGTCAGGCAATGTCTCGTCCAGATGCATGCCGATGGCATCGCGGCCGAATCGCCGCCAATCGGCGAACCTTTCGGTGTCGATGACCATGTAGCCGAGCTGGATGTTGCCGAAAATATTCATTGGCCGAAAACCGAAGGTGTGCTCAGGAACTCGACGACGAGCCGGTTGAACAGTTCGGCGCGCTCCCACTGCATCCAATGGCCGGTGTGCGACGTCATGACCAAATCGGCGTTGGGCAACAGATTGACCAGCATCGGCCCGCCAGCCGGCCGATTGACTTTGTCGTCGCGGCCCCACAACACCAACGTCGGGGTCCGCAGGCGTTTGAGGCGCCTGTCGCGGGTCAGGTCCATGCGCCACAGCGTGCGCAGCGCCAACGGTCCGGATGGGCGCCGTAGCGGTGGATTCGCGACCACCTCGGGATCGATGGAGGCCGCGTACCGCAAGTCGATCAAGTCATCCGGCACTGACGCGCCTTCGTAGACAAGGTAATTACGGATGAAGGCTTCCAGCTTATCGCGGCTGGGTCCATCGCCGCCGTAATACGACAGCAGGCTTTTGAGCCCGGCTGTCGGGGCCGCGCGGGTGGTGCCGATGCCGCCGGGGCCCATCAGAACGAGCTTGTCGACCCGGTGCGGTGCGTCCAATGTCAATCGCAGTGCGGCCGCGCCGCCGTACGAATTGCCGATCAGATGCGCAGTGTCGACGCCGATTTCGTCGAGCAGTCCGCGGATCATGTCGGCGAGATAACCGAACGGGTCGTGTTGGGCATGTTTGTCCATGCCCTTTGGCCGAGCGGCCGTAGCCGGGCATGTCGGGCACGATCACCCGGAATTGCCGGGCGAGCGCATCGATGTTGCGCGAGTAGTTGGACACCCCGGACGCGCCGGGCCCGCCGCCGTGCAGCATGACCACGGGTGGTCCGCTGCCGGCTTCCGCAACGAAGATCGGTTTACCGGCAACGTCGATGGTGTGCTCGATCACGTCGGTCGTGGTCATGCGCTTGCTCCAGTTTTGTACGGGTTTGCAACGATGTTGCCGGTGTAGCCGACGGGCGGTGGTGGTAGCGGCCGGCCAGATCCGGCTGCGGCATAAATGAATCCGTCAGGGCGCAGCACCGCGGCCGCCGCTTTCCTTGTGTTGCAGCCAGCGGACGAGTGTGGGCTCGACGACCCGGACCGTCGGGACGTCCAGCTCCGCCCAGTTTTGGCCGCCGCTCGGCGGTGGACCGATATGCAGGATGGCCCACTGCCCGCCGAGTTGCGTCGTCTAGGCGAACCGTCGCGCCGTCAGCGTCCGTCACCCAGGGTTGCGGGATCTGCCAACCGAGGGCACGGTGCCTGCCGGTGGCAAAGAAACCCTGCCGGTAGCGGGCATCGGGAATCCACGTCAATCTCTGCAGGCGGTAATCCACGCCGCGCAGGCGCGTCAGCGTGCGCAGCACATGGTTGCGCAGCACGGCGATGGCCGGGTTGACGTTCGGTGATGATGCCGGCCGGCGCGACAGGCGCGCCGGGTGACCTCGGTGACGTGCGGTTTGCGTTCGGCTTGGTAGGAGTCGAGCAGCGATTCCGGCGCCTGTCCGTCGACGACGGCGGCGAGCTTCCAGCACAGGTTGGCTGCGTCGCGAACCCCGGCCGACATGCCCTGGCCGATCCACGGCGGCATGGCGTGTGCGGCATCACCGGCCAGAAAGACCCGGCCCACTCGCCAGCGCTCGGCGACGCGGACGTGGTGGCTGTAGATCACCGCCCGCAGAATCTTCACATGCTCGGGCGTTACGCCCTGATCGCCCAAGACTTTCCAGATCGCCTCCTCGCGCAGCAGCTCCTGGTCGTCTTCGCCGGCACGGGCGGGGTACTCCCACCGGTGGTGGCCGAGCGGAGTCGGACAGTCCACCGTCGGTCGGGCCGGGTTGCAGTGAAAGCGCAACCGGTCGTGGGCATCCCACTGCTTGAGGACCTTGGTGTCGATGACGACCCAGCGCTCGGTGTAGGTGCGCCCGGTGTAACCGACACCCAGTTGCCCCCGCGTCGGCGACGAGCCGCCGTCGGCGGCGATGACATAGCAGGCGCGGAACCGTTTGAGCGTGTCGGTGCGCAGGTCGGACAGCATGAGCTCGACCTCGTCGGCCTTGGGTAGCACGCGAAGGCATTCGTGTTCCAGCAACACCTCGACGCTGGAAAATCGCTGCACGCCCTCGCGCAGTACGTGATCGACCGCCGGCTGATACAGAAACTGCTGCGGCGGATGCCCGCTCCCGCGTGGGGTGATCTTCAGATCGATGAACGGCACACCGTCGGCATCGACGAAGTTCAGCGGACGGTCAGGCAGCATGTCCTGCTGCAGCCGCTCGGCCAAGCCGACGGACTGCCAGATCCGCATGACTTCCTCGTCGGTGGAGATCGCCCTTGCGCGGCCGTAGACGTCCGGATCACGCTCGACCACAAGTACTTTCATCCCGAGTCGGCCCAGCAGATTGGCGGCGGTGGCACCGGTCGGGCCGTAGCCGATCACCGCCACGTCATAGACATCGGGACTGGTCACAGTTTCGCTCCCGTCGTCGAGTGGCTTGTTCTGTAGTGATCGCTACGGTAGTGTAGCGATCACTACAGAGTCAAGAGCTGAATCAAAGAGAGCAGCAGAGATGGCGGGAAACGTTCAGCCGAAACGGCGCAAGCGCGCCGACGGCGAACTGTCGCGCGAACGCATCCTCGACGCCGCCACCGAGATCGCCGCCGAGCGCGGCTACGAGGGCACCAGTATCGCGCTGGTCAGCGCGAAATGTGGCCTGCCGGCCAGTTCCATCTACTGGCATTTCAAAGACAAGGATGACTTGATTGCGGCGGTGATTGAGCGCAGCTTCGCCGGCTGGCTGAAGGCGTGGCAGGTGCCCGATGAGGGCGCCGCACGAGACCGCCTGGTGGGTTTGGCGATGCAGATCGCGAAGGCCCTGCTGGACTCGCCCGACTTCATTCGGCTCGGCCTGATGTTGGCGCTCGAACGCCGCCCTGTCGAGCCGCGGGCGCGGGCGATGTTTCTGCAAGCTCGAGCACAGACCTACGACCAGCTCGTCGAAACCATGCGTGGGTTCACCCCGACCTCACCGACGCCCAAGTCCATCAATTAGTCACGTACGCAATCGCCGGTGCCGACGGGATTGTTTATTGCCAAGGAGATCGGCGGCGACGCAGTGGACCTGATTGAACTGTTCGAGTTGCATGCCTGGGCGCTGTACGACACCGCGCTGCGCCTGATATCGGAAGGCGCGTAGGGGAGAACCATGAGCGCCCCATACCGATCTGCACAGCGAGCACGTGCCCTACGCGGGGAGCATCCTGGTCGGTCGCAAAACCCGCTGATTAAAGTTCACGATCTGCGTGGTTGGAATTCCATAAGCCGGACCTCACTCGCGCCGAGGCGTTCTCGCGCGCATTCGGTTTCACAACGGTGTCACGGACTGGCGACGAACTACGACTGCGTGGCACGATGTGGCGCGCCCTGTGTCGTCATCGGGCGTGGCCCGTCTCGCGATTCGTCGGTGCGGCATTCACGGCGGCCGACGAATCCGACGTGCGGCGCCTGGCCAAGGCCAACGGCGTCGCGACGCGCACGCTGCCTGAGACGTCGGCGGCCTAGCCGTCGACCTGGTACCCCAGCGGTATGCCGGTTAGCGTCGTCGCGGGCACTTACCAACTAGACGCGCTGCCGCCTCAGCTGGTGCAGACGTTTAACTTCGGCGCCGAACTGCGGCGCACGAACGTGACCCAACGGCCACCTCGGCAGCCCGCCCGGGTGCAACGACTAGGACATGTCGTTTGCAGAGGGCGAAATATCGCGAATCGCTGAACTGGTACCTGGACCAACTCGGCATGATCGTTAGCGACTTTTTGTTCTACCCCGGCCAGCGCGACCGCGGACCGACGATGACGTTCATCCGCTGTGACCGCGGCAGCGTTCCCGCCGATCATCACACGCATCGCGCTCGCCTTGGGCCCGACGGCGCTATCTGCACTCCGCCTATCAGGTCTGCGACCTTGATGCGCTGGCCGCAGGCGGAGAGTACTTGAAAGATCAAGGCCACCAACGGTCCTGGGGCATCGGCCGACACATCCAGGGAAGTCAGATCTTCGACTACTGGCGCGACCCCGACGGCTTTCTGGTGGAACATTTCACCGACGGCGACCTGTTTGACTGCACGCTGGAGCCCGGGTGGGCCCCGTTCACCGGTCCGGACTGGCGCAGTGGGGACCGCCCGTCACCAAAGACTTCCTCGGCACCAACCCGAGATCCCTGTCGCACGAGGCACGAACGATGATTCGTGCGCTTCGTGACCGACAACGAATTCGATGTCCGCCGCCTGATCGGCCTGATGAAAGTAGCGCGTCGTCATGACCCTGTCGATCTTGCGCACCGCCGATGCCTGGTGGGTCGCCACCGCGACCGGGGCCGTCCAAAGTAGATACCGACGCCACCACAACCGGCGGCGCTGCTGGCCGACCGTGCAGCCATCGACGCGGCGGCTTCCTGGTGACGACGCTATCCCGGTCGACAGCCTGACGTTGCTCTCTCCGGTGACCGCGCCGTGCCGGTGGTGGCGCAGATGACCGAACTTCGCCTCGCATGTCAACGACGCCGGCATGGACCCCAAAACGGTTCCGCTGACCTTCTTCCGTAAGGCGTCGGGTTCGATCGCCGGCCCGTTCGACGACATCGTCAGGCCCGCGCACGTCCGCTTTCTGGACTACGAAGTGGAGATCGGACTGGTGATCGGCCGACGATACCGGTCGGCGCCGAGCTCACCGAGGCGAATCTGTCGGATTACATCGCTGGACTGGTGGTGACCAATGACGTCTCCGCGAGGGATGTCCAGCTTCCAAAAACTCAGTTCTACGAATCGAAGTCGTATCCAACGTTCACCCCGGCCGGTCCGGAGCTGGTGTTGTTGGATGCCGACGAACTCAAACGGTTCGGCGAGCTTGCGTCTTCGGCTGCGAGTCAACGGCGAGCTCCGTCAGGACGCAATAGTCGACGGCGACATGATCTATCCGCCGTTGCAGGCGCTGCGGGCACTGGCCCGATTCCAGCGGCTGGACCCGGGCGATCTGGTGTTGACCGGAACTCCGGGCGGCACTGCGCTCAGCGCCCCGCCCAAGCCGGTCGAGATCATCGGCTCGCTGCTGCCTCCCGCGGTGAAATGGAAGGCGTTCTTCAGTCGGCAGGCGAAGAACCCGAAGTACTTGCACGACGGCGATATCGTCGAAACCGCCGTTGCGACCGATGACGGCGCTATCGACCTGGGCGCACACGCAACGTCGTGAGGTACGCGTAAGCCGCCGACTGCGTTCCCGCATACCGGCCCGACATTTACACCACCGACGCCATTGTCGACCCGTATCCGCATTACGCTCGTCTGCGCGAGCTGGGGCCGGTGGTGTGGCTGTCCAAGCACCGGGTCTATGCGCTGCCGCGCTTCGCCGAATGCAAGGCGGTGCTGCGCGATGATGCGACGTTCGTCTCCGGGCACGGAGTCGCGCTCAATCCGATCGCCAATCGCCTATCGCGCGGCACGACGTTGAACAGCGATGGCGCAGAGCATGATCAGCGTCGCAAGCTTCTCGCGCACCGCATGCTGCCGCGGCGCTGCACGCCATCAGCGACAGTGTGGACGAGCAGGCCGCGCATGTCGTCGAGGCCGCTCTGGGCAGGGGCGAAGTCGACGGCGTCGCTGACCTTGCATCCGCGTTGCCGCTGGCCGTAGTGCCCAACTTCGTGGGGTGGCCGCCCGATCAGCGAGGCGATCTACTCGCTTGGGGCGGAGCGACATTCGATGTCCTCGGGCCGCTGAACGGGCACTGGGTCAAAGCGTTGCCGTCCAGCATCCAGATGCTGCGCTTCGCGCGCCGCGTCGTGCGTCGCCGCAGCGTGATCGAAGGTAGCTTAGGCCACGACGTCTTAGTCGCGGCGGACAACGGCAAGCTGCCCCACCGCGACTGCTCGCCGCTGATGGTCGACTACGTTGCCCCGTCCTTGGATACCACGATCAGCGCGATCTCCAATGCCCTGCACTTGTTCGCTGCCTTCCCCGAGCAGTGGGAGATTCTGAAGGACAATCACGAGCTGATTCCCAACGCGGTCAACGAGGTCGTCCGCTATGAATCGCCGCTGCGTGCGTTCTCCCGAAAAGCGGCTTGCGATACGCAGATCGGCGGCACCGGGATTGCGGCCGGTTCGCGGGTCCTGGTCATCTACGCCTCGGCCAACCGCGACGAGCACGAGTGGGACCAGCCAGACAGCTTCGATATCCGCCGCGACGCGACCAGACAATTGGGCTTCGGCTACGGCAGCCATGCCTGCGCCGGCCAAGGGCTGGCGCGCATGGAAACTCAGGCGATGCTTCGCGCGCTGGTGGAACGCGTCGATCGGATCGAGTTGACCGCACTGCCCACATGGGCGATCAACAACATCATCCGGCGGCATGAACGCCTCCCGCTCAAACTCATCGCCGCCTGAGCCACGAGGCCGAGACTGGTCAACCCCCTGCGTTCCTGCTCGTCTCACCTATCATCTAATCGTGACTAAAAAATCGGCGATGGAGCGAGACGCGGCATCCGACGACGCGCTCTCCAAGTCGGCGCGCACTCGTAGCCGGATCCTCAACGCCGCCGCTCACGTTCTCAGCGTGAAGGGCTATGCCGGCACCCGCTTGTCCGATGTTGCCGAGTACGCCGAGCTCCAGGCGCCGGCGATCTACTACTACTTCCCCTCGCGTGAGGATCTCATCGAAGAGGTCATGTATGCCGGGATCGCCGATATGCGCAAGCATCTGCAGGGCGCGCTAGACGCGCTGCCGCCGGAGACCTCGCCGATAGACAGGATCGTGGCGGCCGTCGAGGCCCATCTGCGTCACGAACTTGAGCTGTCGGATTACGCTTCGGCGTCAATCCGCAACGCGGGGCAGATCCCCGAGCGCCTACGGGCGCGCCAGCTCAAGGAGGAGGCGGCTTATGGCCGGATCTGGCGACGCCTGTTCGATGAAGCACGTGCGGATGGTCAGCTCCGAGACGATCTCGATGCTCGGCTTGCCCAGTTGTTGGTGATCGGCGCGCTGAACTGGTGCGCGGAGTGGTTCGATCCACGCCGCAGTTCGGTGGACACCGTGGTGTCGAATGCTCAAGTCCTGGTGCGCAACGGCCTGAGCCCGACCCCGCCCACGACACGTCTCGACCAAACGAATCGCCAAGACCGCAGCGGGCCGCTGACGAGCCGTACTCGAAAGGGGTTCCGCGGCCCTCGAAATTCTATGTTAGATTAAAATAATGGCTGAAGCCTTGATTCTCGGTGCCGTTGACAGCGAAAGGGCCTAGCCGTTGCGCCGGATGTTGTACGGGCCAGACCATGAGGCCTACCGGGAAACGGTTCGGGAATTCCTGGCCCGTGAGGTCGTTCCGCATCAACATGATTGGGACCGCCAACACATGATCGACCGGGCGGTTTTCGCCCGTGCCGCCAAAGCCGGCATCTATGGACTGCAAATCGATGATCGTTTCGGCGGTGCCGGCGAGCACGATTACCGCTACCGCATGGTGGTCTGCGAAGAGCTGGCAAGAATTTTCGCGTTCTCCTTCGGGCTGACCATCAGCCTGCAGGACGATCTGGTGTTGCACTATCTGCTGGATCTGACAAACGAAGAGCAGAAGCAGCGCTGGCTACCTGGCTTCGCCTCCGGTGCGCTGATCGGGGCGCTGGCGATGACCGAACCTGGCGCTGGCAGTGATCTCAAAGGGATCCGGACTTCCGCTCGCCGTGACGGGGACCGGTGGATCCTCAATGGGCAGAAGACATTCATCTCGGCATCATGGCCGACATCGTGATCGTGGCCGTGCGTACCGACTCCGAAGGCGGCTCGCGAGCGCTCAGCTTGTTCGTCGTCGACCGTGACACCCCCGGATTCGAACGCGGCCGCCAGCTCGACAAGATCGGGCTGCCCGCGCAGGACACCGCCGAGCTGTTTTTCCGCGACGCCGTGGTGCCGGCGGCGAACCTGCTCGGCGAAGAGGGCCGAGGATTGCACTACCTGATGAGCCACCTACCGCGGGAACGGCTCGGCGTCACCGCCAAGGCGATCGCGAACACCCGCGCTGTCTTCGATCACACCGTCGAATACTGCCGTCAGCGAACGGCCTTCGGCCAACCGCTGACCGGCCAACAGCACATCCGGTTCGAACTCGCCGAAATGGCCACCCAGATCGACATCGCCGAAGCCTATGCCGACAAATCGGTGCTGGCCTTTAACGCCGGCGAGCTGAACGCGGTCGACGCTGCGAAGGGCAAATGGTATGTCAGCGAGCTGCAGAAGTCGGTGATCGACCGCTGTCTGCAGCTGCACGGCGGCTACGGATACATGACCGAATACCCGGTCGCTCGTGCATTTCTCGACACCCGGGTCCAGACAATCTATGGCGGTACCACCGAGATCATGAAAGAGATCATCGGGCGAGAAATCGCCCGTTGAAAGGCGCTCGCGCTAGCGCACCACTGCGGCTGGATGGTGCGCTGCGACGATCTTGTCGACCACGAGCTGTGCAGTCTCCGCGCATGCCGTGGTGCCGCCATTGGCGTATTCCTTGACCGCATCGCCCACGTTCCACAATCCCTCGAACGGCGTATCGCTGGGCAGATCAAACCCCGCGACCGCGCGCTGCGGCGGCCAATCATCGCGGGTGACAGCGATATTGAGGATCCGGGCGCGCTGGTCAAACCGATCGATGGTGTCGCGTAGGTCTTCCAGCAGCAGTGCGGTCTCGGCGTCATCGTCGAAATCGCCGATCGACGGCTTCGGTACTGCGGTGCCCACATAGAGGTTCCATCCGGGCGGCGCCATCTCGGGGCAGGTGTCGGTGAAGTTGGCAATATAAGCCAACCGCCGAGATTTAGCGAAGCTCAACATCCCCGGCACATTGACGAGCCGCTCCTGGCTGGCGAAGTTGACCGAGATCATGGCGGTGGGCCGGTCGCCTTTCTTCACCACATCCTGGTAATCAGCCGGAACATTCTCTTCGCCGAGCAGCTTGACAGTGGCGGCCGGGCCGATGTCGCTCACCACGACCGGCGCGTTCACGGTCATGCTCTCGCCGTTGCGGATCACCTGCGCGCCGGTCACCGTGGCGCCGTCGGAGACAATCCTGACAACCGGCGTGGACAGCCACACCTGACCCCCGTGTGACTCGATGGCCGTCGCCAGGCCTCGCCACAACCCGATGGTGCCCTGCGGGTGAAACCCGAACCGTTTGAACGCGCTCTTGCGGGTGAAGTAGGTGAGGAATACCCGCGCCGGCAGATCCTCGGAACCCACGGCGAAGATCGAGGCGCACATGTTGCGGAAGATGCCATGTACACCTTCGTTTTTCGTGTAGCGAGAAACCCAGTCGGCCGTCGAGATCTCGTCTTCGGGTAAACCCGCGTCGTTGCGTGCCGCGCCGATGCCCTTCACCAGCTTGGCGCCCTGACGGGTGAGTTTGCCCAACAGTAAGCCCCAGCCGCCGCCGGTGACGTCGACGTCTTTGCTGCCGATCCGATACAGCAGCGGGGGTGTGGGCTCGCGGATATCGAACGGCGCGCCGACCTCCTCGCACGTCTGCTGAGTGATGCCGCCGACCTCGATGACGATGGCGCCATTGTTGACTTTGAAGCCGTCGATGTCGTCGGTGGAGGCCCTGCCGCCCACCTTGTCCAGCCGTTCCACCACCAAAGTCCGGTAGCCGCGGTGCGCCAAGCGTGCGGCGGTGAACAGGCCACCCGCGCCGGCACCGATGACGACGACATCGAATTGCGCTGTGCCCATAAGGATTGCCTCCTTAACCTTAGTAGGAGCGGGGGAGGCCCAGCGATGACTGGGCGATGAAGTTCAGTACCATTTCCCGGCTGACCGGTGCGGTGCGCATCAGGCGCGTGACGAACCACAGCTCTGAGAGCCCGTATTCGTGGGAAAGTCCGTTGCCGCCATGAGTCTGAATCGCCTGGTCGAGGGCCTTGAGCGCGGCTTCCGAGGCGGCAAACTTTGCGATATTGGCGGCCTCCCCGGCGTTTTCGCCCGCATCGAAGAGTTCGGCGCTGCGGACGGTGGCCATCCGGCTCAGCTCGACGGCGATGTGCGCTTCGGCGAGCGGGTGGGCGATGCCCTGGTGCGCCCCGATCGGGGTCGACCAGACTTGGCGCTCTTTGGCGTATGCGGCGGCCTTGCCGACCGCGTAGCGGCCGATGCCACCACACAGCGCGCCGACCAGAATTCGTTCGGGGTTCAGCCCGTCGAACACCTGCCGAAGACCGTTGCCGGCGGTTCCGATCAGCGCATCGCGGGTGACCTGCACATTGTCGAAGAACACCGTGAATTGTTTATCCGGCGACACGATCGAGGTGTCGATCTGCTGGAACGACAACCCGGGACTGTCGGTGGGCACCACGAACAGCGACAGCGCGCTTTTTTCCGGAGTCGAGTGGTCGGCGTCGCGGGCGACGAGCAGTATGGCGTCGGATTGATCAACCGCCGAGATGTAGTATTTGGAACCCGATATAGCCCAGCCGGTTTCGGTTCGTCGCGCGGCGGTCTTGACATTGTGGCTGTTGGAGCCGGCGTCGGGCTCGGTCAGGCCGAACGCCATAATTTGGGTTCCGTCGGCGATTACCGGCAGCCACTTCTGCTTCATATCTCCGGAGGCATGCCGGGCCAGGATGCTGCCGCAGATCGCCGGTGAGATGACCCAGACCAGCAACGGCATGCCGTGTGCGGCGAGTTCCTCGACCACGACGACCGCCTCGGCCATGCCACCTCCGCCACCGCCGTATTCCTCGGGCAAGTGCAGCCCTAATAGACCGGCGGCCCCGAGGTCCTTCCACAGTTCATCGATGTTGCCGCCGGATCGTCCGCGTTCGATGAAGTACTGCGCCCCGTAGCGAGAGGCGATGCCCGCCACGGTTTGCCGAATCGCCTTGCGTTCTGCGGAGTCCTGAATCAGTCCCATGACTACCTTCCGTCGAATTCGGGGCGACGTTTGGCCGCGAAATCGCTGATGGCCCTGGCGGCGTCGGCGGTGTCGCCGGTGTACCGGAGCGCCTCGGTCTCGGCTTGCAGCTGTGTCGGCAAGTCGTTGCGCCACGTGTCGCGCAGCAGCGCACGCATCCGCGCGAAACCGCGGGTGGGGCCGCCGGCCAGTTCCCGCGCCACAGTTTCGGCCCGGCTCCGCAGTTCGGCGGCGGGCACGATCTCGTTGATCAGGCCCCATTGCAACGCTTCTGCGGCCTCGATCGGCCGGTTCCGCAGATAGGCTTCGGCGGCGCGGCGTGGACCGATCAGCCTCGGCAGGTGCCAGGTTCCGCCGCCGTCTCCGGAAAGCCCCAGGGCGGCGAACGCGGTCACGAACTTGGTGCCCTCGGCAGCGATGACCAGATCGGCCGCATACACATAGCCAAGACCACCGCCGGCGACGGCGCCGTGTGCTGCGGTGACGATCGGAGCGTCGATTCGGCTCAGAATGCGAAACGCTTCATGGAAAGGCGCGGTCATCTTTGCGAACAGCGTTCCGAACTGCTCGCCGGGGCCGGCGAGGAAGTGTTCAATGTCCCCACCGACGGTCAGCGCAGGCCCGTTGCCGCAGATGAGCACCGCCCGGATCGACTCGTCTGCCGCGATCCGACCTGCCACATCGAGGATTTCGTCGACCATCCGCATGTTGATGGCATTGCGGGCCTGCGGACGGTTCAGACACACGGTGGCGACCGCGTCGGTGACCGAGTAGTGGATGGTCTGCAGCGCCGTGCTGTCGCCGAGCGCGTGCACCCATGCCGCGCTGTCGGTCAACTGCTGCAGTGACGTGATACGCCCGTCGGCAGCGAAAGCGATGAGGTGGATGAAGGCCGCGTCGAGGCGGCGGCCCGAGGCGCGGCCTTCGCCGCGGTAGTGTCCGGCGACGAAAAGCCGTCCGTCATCGAGGAGGCGGAGCTCTTCCGGCTGCACCACGACCTCGTAGTGGCGTCCGATCGTCCACCATACGTCGCGTCGCATGGCCTCGGGGCCATCGTGGCGGCCGCCCATGTCAAGCGGAAGTCCGTCGGTGACTTCCCCGACGAAGTCGGGATGCAGCAGCGTCGACAACGCTTCGCGGTCAGCGGCGGCCAGAGCTCGGTAAAGCTGTTGGGCTGTCGATATTTTGGTATCGAAGGTGTGGTCAGCTGACATGGCGCCCGATCGCCTCCCTCGATGCGACTTGCGGACCGGTCATGGTGCTGCGATGCACGTTATCACCAGTTTCTATTCCAGGTTAAATTCCGTGATAGAGGATCGGCGGCGTTGAGCTGTGACGCAGCGCGGCGCTTCTCACGAGCCGGACCTCCGGGCCTCACCCCGCCACCTGCTGTGCGACGGGTCGAGCAGGGCGGTGACGCGTTCCTCCGGAAGCCAGATGATGGTCTCGAGTTCCAGCGCATCCAGATAGCGCACGCGGCCGCTGCGGAGGTCCTCTAAGCGCAGCCGCGGCGCGTTTCCGTCAACGTCGAATCGGACTGACACTGTGGCGAACTCGTTGCCAACGACAGGCCCGACACCCGGAACGTCGACATCCTCGCTGCCACCGAACTCGATAGTCATGAAATTCCTCAGATCACAAAACCCAGCGTGGGTAGGGGTTGATCGTTGTCCACCAGAACCACCTTCTTGAATGCAAGGCGAAGGCCGCTTTCACTGTGGCGGATCCGGTAGGTGGTGCGGCCACCCCATAGCCGGGTGCCCCGTGCACGTGACTCGATGGCCAGGAAGTTCGCGCCGACCTCCAGGTCGACACCACCTTCGGGATTGTCTCTGCTGCCGAGGAATTCAATGTTGGACAGCAGCCGACGCAGGTTCGACGGGGGGGCCTGCGCGTAGCGCTTGCCGGTGCGCAACTGGTTCAACCTGGTCGAAATGCGGCGGCGGTTGTCGTAGATGACCGACATCTGCCGCTGCGGGTCGCCGCCGTCGCCGTCGATCGGCACCCAATACAGCGCGTCGTCGGTCCACAGCGCTTCCCATGCGTCGTAGTCGCCCTCGTCGGCCAGTCGCGCCTCCCGGTAAAGGAACTGCTCGACGGTATGGCGGTCGAAGTCGTCGGGCACCGGCCCCAACCCCTTGTCCGCCCTGACAGCGGCTGTCATGGCGCCTCCATGAGTGATGTGTACTGTCGCCAAAAGCCACGCATGCCCGTCTCATCGGTGGCGCCGCCGACCGTGAATCCGTTCTCGTCGACCGCTTCCCGGTTCAGCCCACGGCGGACGTCGAGCCACTCCGGTGTCAGCGATTCGAGGCCGGCCTGGTTGCGCTCGTACATTTCGGTGTCGTCGGCGAGCAGCATGCCCGCCGGGCCCACCGATCCCACGCATTGGGAAACCATGCGACGGTTGAGCTCTTCTGCTCCGGCCAACTGCACCGCCGTCGAATATTGGACGCATTCACCGACCGAGACCGGTTGAATGTTGAAGACTTGGATCTCCGCGATGAACAGGTTCGGGAAAACCATCACGTGCGGTGCGCCCTCGATCAGGATGCGTTCTGCCTCGTCGCCATATTTGGCCCGCATCGCCGCCGCGTAGCCGGGCACTCGGGACTCGGTGGTACCGAACCAGCGCATGGGTTCAGCGAACTTACGGAACTCCGGACGTAGATCGTTCTCGCTATGCCCGTTGCCCAGATCACGGGTGACCGCCGTGGAGGAGTCGCTGTAGAGCGGCCCGATCGTACTGCCGGTCACGCCGAAAATCGACCCGTGCACAAACTGCGGATGGTAGCCGTCAGTTTCGTTCTCGGCCAACAATTTCCAGTTCGCTCGGGTCTGGTGCTGCAGCCATCCGGCGGTGAGTTGGACGCGGCCTTCGGGGGACAACCCCACCAGCCGGTCGATCTCGCCGGCCGCCGCCCCGAGGTGTTCCAACAGCGAGGGGCCTTCGGGCGCGAAGCTGCCGAAGACGAAGCCGTGGTAAGAGTCCACCCGCGGCACCCGCGCGAGGGCAAGGTCCAGCTTGCGTTGGCCGTACCCCTTGAAGAACGGGAACCCGACCAGTTCGCCGTCGTTCCGGTACGTCCACCCGTGATAAGGGCAGCGAAATGCCGAGGCGTTACCTTTGGCGTCGTTGCAAACCTGGTTGCCCCGGTGCGCGCAGCGGTTCAGCAACAGGTGCAACTGCCCGTCGCGGTCGCGGGTCATGATGACGTCCTGCGGCCCGAGGCGTTTTCGCACGTAGTCGCCGGGTTGGTTCACTTCGGTTTCGTGGCCAACGAAAACCCAACTCCGATACCAGATCTTGCGCAGTTCCTCGGCGAAGATCGCCGGATCGGTGTATAGCGAGCCGTGCACCTTGTCGCGCTTGATCAGTTGGTCAAACCGGCCGCCGGCGACGGCGACCTGATCGGAGACCGCAGTCATGGTTGTCCTCCTTGCGTGCCGCCGAAGACCGCAGGCCGTTTCTGTCGAAATGCGGCGATCCCCTCGGCAAAGTCGTCGGTATCGAAAAGCTCGGACTGACAGGTGGCTTCGCGCTCGAGCAGCTCGATCGGATCGACGGTGCCCGGATTGGCCAGCAACGCCTTGATCACCCCGTAGGCGCGCCGCGGCCCCGCTGCCAGCCGTCGGGCGTCGCGGCCCGCCGACTCCAACGCCTGGCCAGGCTCCACGACCGCGTCGATGAGACCCAGCTCGAAAGCCTCCGCAGCGGAAATCGGTGCCGGCAGCATCAGCATCTGCCGTGTCCGTGCCGCTCCGATGCGGGCCGGCAGCGACACGAAAGTGCCCATGTCCCCGGCCAGCCCGATATTGGTAAACGTGGTCGCGAACGTCGCATCGCGCGCCGCTACCACCCGATCGCAGGCGGCGGCCAGCGCCGTGCCCGCGCCGTGGGCGGACCCCTCTACGGCCGCGAGCACCGGCTTGGGTGTGCTCCAGATGGCGCGAATAACACGTTGCGCTAAGTGCACACGGTCGAGGGCCCGTTCGGCGGGCATACGCTGCATCGTGGAGATGTCTCCACCGGAGCAGAAGACGCGACCCGCTCCGGTCACGATGATCACCCGGATGGCCGGCTCGGCGTCGGCGGACTCGATCGCCTCGGCCAGTGCGATGCGCAACTCGATGTCGATCGCGTTGCGCTTCTCCGGCCGATTGAGGGTGACTGTGCGCACCGCGGCGTTGTCGTCGATGAGCACCGGGCCGGCGGTCGTCGTGGTCATCGGCCGCTGAATTTCGGTGGGCGCCGCTCGATGACGGCGCGTAGCCCCTCAAGCGCGTCGGGGGTGCCCGACAATTCGGACACCGTGCGCGATTCCTCCGCCAACCGCTGCTCAACCGAGGCGCCCAACCCATTCCACACCAGCCGTTTCGTGGCCGATACGGCCAGTGCCGGTGAGTTGGCCAGGGTGGCGGCGAGTTCAGTAGCCCGAGTTGACAGTTCGTCGTCGGGCACGGTGTGGGTGACGAGACCGATCTCCTGCGCCTCCGACGCTGACAGGGTGGGGTTGAGCAGGAGGATCCGCAGCGCCTGACGCAGACCGACGAGTTGGGTCAGCGTCACCGACGACCCGCCGTCGGGTGCCATCCCTACCCGCACCGCTCCGGAGAAGAATTTCGCTGACTCGGCGGCGACGACGATGTCGGAGGCGCAGACCAAACCGAGTCCGCCCCCGCCGGCCGCGAAACCCTGCACCGCCGTCACCACCGGCACGCGCAGCTGGATCAGCGCCGACGTCGCCAACTGCAACCAGGCCGTCGCCTCGCGCAGATACTGCGGCAACTCGGGGCCCTTGGATTCGAAGGTGTGGATATCGCCGCCCGCACAGAAGTTTCGTCCTGCGCCGCTGAGCAGCACCACACGAACGGAAGTCTCGGCGTGGCAACGCAGGATGGCCTCGTGCAGAGCTTTCAGCAGCTCAACGTTGAGCCCGTTAGAAGCCTCTGGCCGGTTCAGACGCAGCCGCGCAATGCCGTCGGAATCGACGTCCAGGGTCACGGGTGCCGCGTCGACGGCGGTCATGAGGACGCACCTACCCGGCCGAACTCGTCGACCCCGTGCCCGGTGATGTGCGCGACGACCGCACTGATTTCGTCGTCGAGACCTTGCGAGAGCGATCGCTGGCGGGCGTCGCCAACAAGCTTCTTGATTGTCGCCACTGCCGCGCGATCGCGTCCGGCCAGCTGACTCACGAAATGGCTCACACCGTAGTCGAATTCGTGCGGCGCAAAGCTGCGGTACGCCAGGCCGAGGCGTACCGCGTCCCGACCGCTGAGTCGGTCACCGCTGAGCAGAAGACCGAGCGCGATCTGACGCCCGACCAGGCGGGGCAGCCGTTGGGTGCTGCCGCCACCGGGGATCATGCCGAAGTTGATGTGGTTGTCGGCGATCTTGGCGTCGTCGCTGACAATCACGATATCGGCTGCCTGCATCAACTCGAAGCCACCGGCCGTCGCGACACCCTCGACGGCTGCGATCACTGGAACTCCGGTTCTCGCAATGACGTCACATGCTCGGCGGAACGCGTCGAACAGGGTCCGCAAACGCTCGGGGCCCTCGGATCTGAGGCGCTCGACTTCGGCGACATCGCCACCGGCGCAGAAGTTTCCACCGCTTCCGCGAATGAGGATCACGTTCACTGACGCGATGTTTGAAAGCTCGCTGAGCGCGTGTTCGAGGTGCCCGGCGAGTTCGGTTGTCACTGCGTTCATGCGCTCTGGGCGGTTCAGCGTGATGTGCCCGATTCCATCGGCAATGGCGTACTCGACGACGCTCACATGTGGTCCCATCCAAGATTTCGCATATTTCTAATCCAGGTTAAACTAATCGGTAGATCGTCACAAGCAACGATGCGCAGTGGCGACCGCCAGGGCGGCGAAGCCGTGCGCAGCGGGGCGCCACCCGATCAGGACTGGGGAGTCGACATGGATCTTGGGTTGGCGGACGCGCGGGTGGTCGTAACCGGAGGCGCCTCCAACATCGGACGCGGGATCGTGCATGCGTTCGCTGCGGAGGGCGCACGCATCGTGATCAACGACATTGACGTGCCGCAGGCTGAAAAGGTCTGCGCCGAAGCCGAAGAATTAGGCGCCGCCGAGGTCCGCGTGGTGATCGCCGATCTCACGGAGCCGGGAGCGGCCGAGTCCGCGATCGGTGCCGCCCGGGCCGCCTGGGGCGGTCTGGATGTCTTGGTCAACAACGCCGGCTGGAGCGTGCCGGGATTCGTCGCCACCGACACCGACCGGGACAAATGGCAGCGCACCATCGAGATCAACCTGTTCTCCGCGATAGCCGCGACCCAAGCGGCAATACCGGCGATGAAAGAGGTCGGTGGCGGCGCGATGGTGTTCATCGCCAGCGATGCCGCATTCGGCCAGATCAGGCAGGGTGTCTACGGCGCGTCGAAGGCCGCCATGGTGGCCTTCGCCCGCACCACGGCGCGCGAACACGGGCGCCATGGCATCAGATCCAACGTCGTCTGCCCCGGCCTCGTGATCCCCGACGGACCCGAAGCGATTGGCGCATCGAGCCTGTGGGCAGTCGGGCAGGACGCCGTTTTCAACGAGAAGCAGATTGATTTCATGCTCAAGGACACGCCACTACGAAGGCTGACCACCGCCGAGGACATCGGCCGGGCGGTGGTGTGGTTCAGCTCCCCGCATGCCGCGCGTCAAGTCACCGGTCAGCTGATCTCAGTTAGCGGCGGGTACACCATGCCCTGACTGGGCACTGTGCGCCAACCCGGTTGCAGTGCAATCGGATTCACTCTATTTGAGTTCGGACGATGACAGGCCCAGCAGGCGACGGGCGACCACCAGTTGCTGAATCTGCTGGGTGCCCTCGAAGATGTCCATGATCTTCGAGTCGCGCGCCCACTTCTCCAGCAGCGTCTGCTCGGAATACCCGGTGGTGCCAGCCATTTCGACCGCTTTGAGGGTGATGTCGCTACCCACCCGACCGGCCTTGGCCTTGGCCATCGACGCTTCTTTGGAGTTGGGGATCTTGTTGTCGGCCTGCCACGCTGCACGCAGCATCAGCAGATAGCTGGCCTCCCAGTCGGCCTCCATCCGCAGGAACTCGGCTGCGGCGGCGCTCTGCGTTTGTGACGGCTTGTCATAGGAGATCTCGACGCCGGCGTCGGTCAGGATTTTGCGCAACTCCTCCAGAGCGGCGCGGGCAATCCCGATGGCCATGCCCGCAACCAGTGGCCGTGTGTTGTCGAACGTCTCCATCACCCCGGCGAAACCCTTTTCCGCCCCAGCGATTTCGGGGTTGCCCAACAAGTTGTCTTTCGGGATGCGGGCGTTGTCGAACCGGATGACGGCAGTGTCGGAGCCCTTGATCCCGAGCTTGTTCTCCAGTCGCTCGACGGTGACACCGGGGTGCTCGCGGGGTACGACGAACGACTTGATCGCCGATCGGCCCAGTGACTTGTCCAGTGTTGCCCACACCACGATGTGGGTGGCTCGCGAACCTGCGGTGACGAAGATCTTCTCACCGTTGATCACATACTCGTCGCCGTCGAGCTTCGCGGTGGTGGTCACCGCTGCCGAGTCGGACCCGAATCCCGGTTCGGTGATCGCCATCGCCGCCCAGACCCGGCCGAAACGCTGCAACTGCTCGTCGGTGGCCATACCCGAAATCGCCGCGTTACCCAGGCCTTGGAAGGGCATCGACAGCAGCATCGCCGCGTCGCCCCAGCTGGCCTCTAACACCTGCAGTGCCGCGCCCATGTTGGCGCCGTTGCGATTTTCCCCGCTGCTGTCGCTGCTGCGAAAGGAGTCGGCGCCCGACATGTCCAACGTGTTCGATTCGGATGCTCCGGTGAACAGCTCGGACAGGGTGTCGAGCTCGACCGGGTAGGCGTGCTCTTTGACGTCGTATTTGCGCGCGATCGGCCGCATCATCTCCGCGGCGCCCTGGTGTGCCTTGTCGATCACCGCGTGCAACTTGCGGGGAAGTTCCAGATTGATTGCCATGATTGGTCTTTCCGTTGCGGATTCGATGACGACTTAGATGACGGCCTAGATAACTACGACGCCCTCGGCGACGCCGATGGCCCTCAGGTCGCGGTACCAGCGCTCGACGGGGTGCTCCTTGGTGAAGCCGTGCCCGCCGAGCAGTTGCACGCCGTCCAGGCCGATCTGCATGCCCTTGTCGGCGCAGAGCCGTTTGGCCAGCGCGGCTTCGCGGGCGAACGGGAGGCCCTGCTCGGCCCGCGCCGCGCCGCGCCAGGTGATCAGCCGCAGCCCATCGAGTTCGATGGCGATGTTGGCGCACATGAAGGCGACCGACTGCCGGTGAGCGATGGGTTCGCCGAAGGCTTCACGTTCCTTCACGTACGGGATGACGTAGTCGAGCACAGCGTGCGACGTACCGACCGCCAGCGCGGCCCACCCCAGCCGCGACAACGCGATGGCCTCTGTATAGATTTTGGCGGAGTCAGTGGCACCTGCGGCGTCTTCACCCAGTCGCGCGGTGACCGGCACCGTCACGTTGTCGAGCTCGACGTGGCCGAGCTCGGCGGCGCGGATGCCCATGCTCGGGTCGGACTTGACGGTCAGGCCGTTGCTCGATGATTCGACGATGAACAGCGCCGGCTTGCCGTTCAGTTGGGCCGCGACCACGAACAACTCGGCGTTGGCGGCTGCGGGAACCAGCGACTTGACTCCATCGAGCCGGTAGCCGCTCGGTGTGCGTACCGCCGTGGTCTTCAGCGCCGTCGGGTCGAATAGTGGCTGCGGCTCGGCGATCGCCACGCACGCCTGCGGGACGTTCTCGCCGGCGAATTCCTGCAGGTAGGTGGCCTGCTGGTCGGCGCTGCCCCAGTGGGTCAGTGCGGCGGCGACGCCTGCCGGCGCCAGGATCGGCAGGGCCAGTCCCATGTCGCCGTAGGCGAGCGCCTCGGCAACCAGCACATTGGTCACGCTGGAACGCTCCGCGGCTATGCCGTCGAAATCCTCGGGAATGTTGATTGCGGTGATCCCCAACTCCGCCGCTTTGGCGACCAGGTTGGGGGGATAGGTCGTCGCCGCGTCGGCGTCGTGGGCCGCCGGGCGCAACACCTCTTCGGCGAACTGCTCGACGGTTTCGACGATGAGTTTTTGGTCGTCGTCGGGGGTCAGGTCGAAGTAGTCCTTGCCGCTGGTCTTCAGCCGGGTGGGTCCGCCGCGCAGGTTCTGGACGCGGCTGAACTGACGACTGGTGGCTCCCGCCGTGGAGAACAGCGTCTTGACGCCGTAGCGCAGCGTCCGGTTGAGCGGATCGCGCAGGTGGTACTTGTCCAGGAATTCCTGGCCGACAATGGGCGTGAGCAGGCCCAGCGCTACGTCGATGCCGGTTCGCTTGTGCTTGTACTCTCCGACGGCGGATTTGCGGCCTGCGCGTTTGGGGCGCGGCTTGGAGCCGTTACGGGAGCCGTGTGCGGGGGTGACAGTGTTTGTCATGGAAGCAGCCTCGTTCGTTGGGGCACTGCGATGACTTTATCTTACTCCGGAGTAAGGTAGCGGTGTGTGTTAACTAGTTCACAGGGTCCACTATTTGGCGGCAAGTCGGGTCAAGACCAGATCGTGCAGCAGGCCGTTGGTTGCCACCGCGCTGCCGCCGTGCGGGCCGGCGCTGCCGTCGAGGCTGGTGAACGCCCCGCCCGCCTCGCGCACCAGGATGTCCAGCGGGGCCAGATCCCAGACCGACACTTCCGGCTCGGCGGCGATGTCGACCGCTCCCTCGGCCACCAGGCAGTAGGACAGGAAGTCGCCGAAGGCGCGTACTCGCCACACCGCATCGGTCAGTCCGAGGAAGCGGTCCCGCAGGCCGAGCTGGGCCCAACCGGACAGGCTGGAGAACGACAAGCTGGCCGAATCAAGCTGTGCCACAGAGGAAACCGAGAGTCGGCGGGCAGCGGCGTCGCCGACCGCGACGAACGCCCCCGTGCCGGTGGCGGCCCACCATCGCCGCTGCAGCGCAGGGGCACTGACCACCCCGACTCGAGGCACGCCGTCGTCGAGCAATGCGATCAGGCTGGCCCACACCGGCACGCCCCGCACGAAGTTCTTGGTGCCGTCGATCGGGTCGATGATCCACTGCCGCCCGGCCAAAGTGGTTGACCCACCGAACTCTTCACCTAGGACGCTGTCATGTGGCCGGACGCGGCCAAGCGTCTGCCGCAAACCCGTTTCGACCGCGTGATCCGCGTCGCTGACCGGCGTCAGGTCCGGCTTGGTGTCGACCTGCAGGTCGACTGCGCCGAAGCGGGCCAGCGTGACCGCGTCGGCCTGGTCGGCCAGGGTCAAGGCCAGTGCGAGATCGTCGTCACGCATCTGACCTCCTTCCGCGGGAATCGACACCTTGCGTTAATACCACGGACTCCATCGGACGGGGATGATCAATGCGGCCTGGTCGAACGGACTGCGGGCTGATTACACCGGAAGGGATGCTAACGATGGCTGACGAAAAGCGAGGGCAGGCCGCCCTATTCGACGCCCTGACGACGAAGGGCACGGCCTTTTCGGAGGCCGAGCGCCGTAAGTACGGTCTGCTGGGGCTGCTGCCGACGGCGGTGAAGACCCTGGAAGAGCAAGCCAGACATTGTTGGCATGAATTCTCCACTCGCCAAGGCGATCTCGACAAACACATCTATCTACGCGCGTTGCAGGACCGCAATGAGACCCTGTTCTACCGTGTGCTGCGCGAGCACATACCAGAATCCCTGCCGATCGTCTACACCCCCACCGTGGGTGAGGCCTGCCAGCGGTTCGGCGAGATCTACCGTCGGCCGCGAGGACTGTTCGTGTCCTATCCGGACCGTGACCGTCTTGACGAGGTGTTGGGAAACCGGCCGCAACGCGACGTCGACGTGATCGTGGTGACCGACGGGCAGCGAATACTCGGCTTGGGCGATCAAGGCATAGGCGGGATGGGCATTCCGATCGGCAAGCTCTCGCTTTACACCCTCATCGGCGGCATCGATCCCGCTCGCACTCTGCCGATTGTGCTCGACGTGGGCACCGATAACGTCGAACTCCTCGACGACCCGCTATACCTCGGTTGGCGCCACCGGCGCATCCACGACGACGAGTATTACGCGTTCATCGACCGATTCGTCGCCGCGGTTCAGCGACATCTGCCGAATGTGCTGCTGCAGTGGGAAGACTTCGCCACCGTGCACGCACTGCCCATCCTTGCCCGCTACCGCGACAAGTTGCTTACCTTCAACGACGACATCCAGGGCACCGCCGCCGTCGCCCTCGGTGCACTGCACGGCGCCGCGAAAGTCGCGGGCCGCCCGCTGTCGCAGCAGCAAGTCGTCATGCTTGGGGCCGGCTCAGCCGGCATCGGGGTCCTGGACATGATCCGCCGTGAGATGGTGAACGAGGGACTGTCCGAACAGGCTGCCGCAGAGCGGATTTGGGTCGTCGACGTGGTGGGCCTGCTCACCGACGACCGTAACGACCTGTCGGACGAACAACGTGATTTCGCGCAGCCCGCCGCCCGGGTGGCCGGCTGGGGTCTGTCCGGGCCGGCCCAGCTGTCCGACGTCGTACATCACGTCGACGTCGGCGTCCTGCTCGGATTGTCCACCGCCGCAGGCGCCTTCTCCGAAGCCATCGTGCGCGAACTCGCCGCCAAAACGCAGCGGCCGATCATCTTCCCGCTCTCTAACCCGACCAGCCGCGCCGAGGCGCACCCAGCCGAATTGGATGCCTGGACCGACGGGCGCGCGTTGATCGCCACCGGCTCACCGTTCGCGCCCCTGTCCCGCAATGGTGTGGACTATGTTGTGGCCCAATGCAATAACGTCTACATCTTCCCGGCCATGGGTCTTGCCGTAACCGCGGCGGAGGTGACCCGAGTCACCGACGAGATGATGCGGGTTGCCGCGTCGACCCTCGGCGACGCGTCGCCCGCCCTCACCGATCCCGACCAGCCGCTGCTGCCGGCGTGGTCAGACGTACCCGACGTGGCCGTGCGCATCGCGCAGGCGGTCGGCGCCCAGGCCGTGGCGGACGGCGTCGCCCCGAAGCGCAGCAGCGAAGAACTCGCCGAACGGATCGCGCAGGTGCGCTGGACCCCCGACTATCCGCCGTCAGCAGCGGGACCGGCGTGACCTCCGCCGAGCGGATAGTCGGGGGTCCTACGATGGCGTCGTGTGGGAAATGCTTTCGGTGCTGCTGCTCATCGCGATCTTGGCGGGGTTGGTGGCTCCGCGATTGATCCGTCGGGGCCCCCGAAGGGATTCGTTAAGCGGGACGCTCCTGATCACCGGTGTCAGCCCGCGGCCTGACGCGGAGGGGGAGCAGTACGTCACCATCACCGGTGTCATCGACGGACCAACTGTCAACGAGTACACCGTCTACCAGCGCATGGCCGTCAATGTCGACAACTGGCCGACCGTGGGCGAGCTGAAGCCGGTGGTGTATTCGCAGCGGAATCCCGACAACTGGATGTTCGCGCCACCCGATTAGCGCGCCTTAGCCGTGGCTGATGTGCAGCAGCTTGGCCAGGTTCGGGAGTTTTACCCGTGGCCGGCCATGCGGCTCACCGGCCGAACGTTCGTGTTGGTCGATTAGCTTCCAGTGCGTGTCGGTGATGAGTTTGGGTTGGCGGGAGGCCAGCCACTCGGCGATTCGGTCAGGGTGGCCGGCGCCGAAGTCGGCCAACTCGGATTCGTCGGCGCCGCTGAGGTCGGCGATCAGGGTGTCGATGGTGTCTTGGGAGTCCTTTTTGTTGGTGCCGATCACCCCGCTCGGACCGCGTTTGATCCAGCCGACGACGTATTCGTTTCGGCTGCCGTCCACCCGGCCGGCGGTGTTCGGAATTGTTCCGCTTTTCTCGTCGAACGGCAGCCCGGGCGTGGGAACGCCGCGGTAGCCGACCGAGCGGACCACCAACTGCACGGGCAGCTCCTCACGCGCGCCGGTGTCCTTCGCCACCACCCGTCCGCTGTCGTCGCTGACCAGCTCGTTGCGCCCGAGCACGATCTTCTCGACGCGTTCCTCGCCTGCGATTTCGATGGGAGAGGTCAGGAAGCGGAACACGATCCGGCGGTGTCCCGGCCTGGGCTCGCGGCCAGCGTAGCCGCGTAGCGCCGTGATGTTCTGCTTGCAGACCTTGCCCACTGCCGCCGCGTCGTCGTCGCTGATGCCCTCGAGCGCCGCCGGGTCGACCACCACGTCGACGTTCTCCAGATCTGCCAGTTCGCGCAGCTCCAGGGTGGTGAACGCGGTTTGCAGCGGGCCACGGCGACCGATGACCACCACTTCCTCCACGCCGCAGGGGCGCAACGACTCCAGCGCGTGGTCGGCGATGTCGGTTTGCGCGAGCACGTCGGGATCGGTCACCAGAATGCGGGCGACGTCGAGCGCGACGTTGCCGTTCCCGACGACCACGGCCCGGGCGCCGGACAGATCGGGCGATATCGCCTCGAAGTGCGGGTGAGCGTTGTACCAGCCCACGAAGTCGACCGCGGCGACGCTGCCGGGCAGCTCTTCGCCGGGGATGTTCAACGGTCGGTCCGCTTGCGTGCCGATCGCGTAGACCACCGCGTGGTAGTGCTCGGCCAGTTCGGCCGCGCTGATGTGCTCGCCCACCACGACATTGCCGAAAAACCTGAACCGCGAGTCGTCGGCGATCTTCTCGAATTGCTTGCTGATCGACTTGATCTTCGGGTGGTCGGGCGCGACCCCGGAGCGCACCAAACCCCACGGCGTCGGCAGCATCTCCAGCATGTCGATGGCGATGTCGATGTGGTCGTCTGAGTCGGCGGCTTTGAGCAGTGATGCCGCGGCGAAGAATCCAGAGGGGCCCGAGCCGACTATCGCGACGTGGTAAGGACGCATAATCCCCGATGCTAAACGTCTGCCCCGGCCGGCACGTGGCTAGTCGCGCGGCCTGTTGCGCCGCCGGTAACGTGATCAGGCGTGGACCCCGACCGCCAAGCCGATATCGGAGCACTCGACTCCACCCTGACCACGGTGGAACGGGTGCTCGACGTCGAAGGTCTGCGCAGCCGCATCGAGAAGCTCGAGCACGAGGCATCCGATCCCAAGCTGTGGGACGACCAGGCCCGGGCGCAGCGAGTGACCAGCGAGCTTTCCCACGCCCAGGGCGAGTTGCGGCGTGTCGAAGAGCTGCGCCAACGACTCGACGATCTGCCGGTGCTCTACGAGCTGGCCGATGAAGAGAACTCCGAGGACGCCAAAGCCGAGGCCGACGCGGACTTCAAGGCGCTGCGCGTCGACATCGAGGCGATGGAAGTGCGAACACTGCTCTCGGGCGAATACGACGAGCGTGAGGCGCTGGTCACCATCCGCTCTGGCGCCGGTGGTGTGGACGCCGCCGACTGGGCCGAGATGCTGATGCGGATGTACATCCGGTGGGCCGAGCAGCACAAGTACGGCGTCGAAGTGTTCGACACGTCCTACGCCGAAGAGGCTGGGATCAAGAGCGCAACCTTTGCCGTGCACGCTCCCTTCGCGTACGGCACGCTGTCCGTCGAACAGGGCACCCACCGGCTTGTGCGGATCAGCCCGTTCGACAACCAGAGCCGACGGCAGACGTCGTTCGCGGAAGTCGAGGTGCTGCCGGTGGTGGAGACCGTCGACCACATCGAAATCCCTGAGGGCGACCTGCGCGTCGACGTGTACCGCTCCAGCGGCCCCGGTGGCCAGTCGGTGAACACCACCGACTCGGCGGTTCGCCTTACCCACATCCCGACCGGTATCGTCGTGACTTGTCAGAACGAGAAGTCGCAGCTGCAGAACAAAGTGGCCGCGATGCGGGTTCTTCAGGCAAAGTTGTTGGAACGCAAGCGCTTAGAAGAACGCGCAGAACTCGACGCATTGAAGGGGGACGGCGGCAGCTCCTGGGGCAACCAGATGCGGTCCTACGTACTGCATCCGTATCAGATGGTCAAGGACCTGCGTACGGACTACGAGGTAGGTAACCCGGCTGCTGTTCTCGACGGAGACATCGATGGGTTCCTGGAAGCAGGGATCCGGTGGCGCAACAGAAAAGATGACGACTAATACATACGTGTTTGCCCTGACAACGACCCGGCCCTGGGATTTCTGGCGCGACCAGATCGGCGACTGGCTGATCACCCGCGGTCTGCGGATCGGCATGTTGCTGATCGCGGCGATACTGGCGGTGCGCTTCGTGACATGGGTTGCGCAGCAGGTCGCCCGGCAAATCGACGAGCGTTTCGTCGAAAGCGACGCGCTGGTCCGCTCCGAAGCAAGCAAACACCGTCAGGCCGTGGCGTCGGTGATCCAGTGGGTGTCCATCGTGATCATCGCCATCTGGGTCATCGTGCAGATCGCCGAGGTTATGCGGTTCTCGGCGGGCGGGCTGATCGCGCCCGCGGCCGTGCTGGGGGCGGCGCTCGGTTTCGGTGCCCAACAGGTAGTGAAGGACCTGCTTTCCGGGTTTTTCATCATCGTCGAGAAGCAGTACGGCTTCGGCGATCTGGTCACGCTCACCATCGTCTCGACGGCCGAAGCCAGCGGCACCGTGGAGAATGTGACGCTACGGGTGACCAGGCTCCGTTCTCCGAATGGTGAGGTGTTGACCATTCCCAACGGCCAGATCATCAAGGCGGTGAACCAGTCCAAGGACTGGGCCCGGGCGGTAATCGATATCCCGGTCTCGACCAGCACCGACCTCAACCGGGTCAACGAGGTCCTGCATCAGGAGTGCGACAACGCGCTCGACAATCCGCTGCTGGGCGAGCTGTTGCTGGATGCGCCCACGGTGATGGGTGTGGAACGCATCGAGGTCGACACGGTCACCCTGCGCATGGTCGCGCGCACGCTGCCCGGTAAACAGTTCGAAGCCGGCCGCCAGCTGCGAGTGCTAGTCGTACGTGCGTTGGCGCGTGCCGGCATCGTGACTGCGGCCGATGCCAAGGTAGGCGTTGTGGACGAGGGGCCCCTCCCTGTTTCGCAGCTTGACGAGGAAGCTCGGCAGAAGGCGCGGGATTCCGTGCAGAACCGATGAAACTGACGCTCAACCTCCTCGAAAGGCGGAAAGACGACGAGGCCCGTCATTGGCCGGCATATATCTTTGGCGGCCGGGTGCGCACCTCGACGCTGGTCTTGATCGTGGCGTTCCTCGCGCTGTGGTGGGTTTACAGCGAGTACCGCCCGCAAGAGCAGTCGCACACGGGGCCGGCGTCCCCCCAAGTGGTCCCGCCGGGTTTCGTCCCCGACCCCAATTACACCTGGGTGCCGCGCAGCCAGGTGCAGCAGCCGGCGACCACCGTGACGACGCCGACGCCCACCCCAACACCGACGACAACAGAGACGACAACGCCCTCGCCGCCGCCGCTGTTGCCGCCGATCGTGCTTCCGCCGCCGTTCGGCCCGCCCACCAGCGTCACGCCGCCGCCCGGTCCGGGTCCGGTCCCGGCCCCCCCGAATCCGCCACCACTCCTGCCCGGCTTACCCTGATGCCGCGGCGAGCCGCGTCGTCGCCGGGCGGCCTGACCGGGTACAGCGACACTCACGGTTACACTGGCGACCCGTGATGATCACCCTCGACCATGTCACCAAGCAGTACAAGTCGTCGGCACGCCCCGCGTTGGACAACGTCAACGTGAAGATCGACAAGGGTGAGTTCGTCTTTCTCATCGGCCCGTCCGGCTCTGGCAAGTCGACGTTCATGCGGCTGCTGCTGGCGGCTGAGACCCCTACCAAAGGCGATGTTCGGGTCTCGAAGTTTCACGTCAACACGCTGCCCGGACGGCACATCCCAAAGCTGCGGCAGGTCATCGGCTGCGTCTTCCAGGACTTCCGGTTGCTGCAGCAGAAGACGGTGTTCGAGAACGTCGCGTTCGCGCTCGAGGTCATCGGCAAGCGCGCCGACGTGATCAACCGGGTCGTGCCTGACGTACTGGAGATGGTCGGTCTGTCCGGCAAGGCGAGCCGGCTGCCGAGCGAGCTGTCCGGCGGGGAGCAGCAACGAGTGGCCATCGCGCGGGCGTTCGTCAATCGGCCGCTGGTATTGCTGGCCGACGAGCCCACCGGCAACCTCGACCCGGAGACGAGTAACGACATCATGGATCTGCTGGAGCGGATCAACCGCACCGGGACCACCGTGCTGATGGCCACCCACGACCACCACATCGTCGACACCATGCGGCAACGTGTGGTGGAGCTGTCGCTGGGCAGGTTGGTGCGAGACGAACAGCGTGGTGTCTACGGGATGGACCGCTAAGTGCGCTTCAGCTTCCTTTTCAACGAAGTCCTGACCGGTTTTCGTCGCAATATCACCATGACCGTCGCGATGATTCTGACCACCGCGATCTCGATCGGACTCTTCGGGGGCGGTCTGCTGGTGGTCCGATTGGCCGACCACTCGCGCAGCATCTATCTCGACCGAGTCGAGACGCAGGTCTTCCTCGACAACGACATTTCCGCCAACGACGCGACGTGCGAGAGTCCACCGTGTAAGGCGCTGCGCGAGAAGATCGAGGGGCGCAACGACGTCAAGTCGGTGCGGTTCCTCAATCGCCAAGACGCGTACAACGACGCTATTCGCAAGATCCCGCAGTTCAAGGATCTGGCAAGCAAGGACGCGTTCCCCGCGTCACTCATCGTCAAGCTGGAGAACCCCGAGCAGCACGCCGACTTTGACGCCGCCATGCAGGGCCAGCCCGGGGTTGACCATGTGCTCAATCAGAAGGAACTGATCGACCGGCTGTTTGCCGTGTTGGACGGTCTCAGCGACGCTGCCTTCGCCGTCGCGTTGGTGCAGGCGGTCGGGGCGATTCTGTTGATCGCCAACATGGTTCAAGTCGCCGCCTATACGCGCCGAACCGAGGTTGGCATCATGCGGCTGGTCGGCGCCACCCGCTGGTATACCCAGTTGCCGTTCCTGGTCGAGGCGATTGTGGCGGCGACACTCGGCGTCCTCATCGCCATTGTCGGCCTCATCGTGGTGCGGGCGCTGTTCCTGGACAATGCGCTCAGCCAGTTCTACCAAGCGCATCTGATCGCCCCGGTCGACTACGCCGACATCCTCTACATCGCGCCGTTGCTGCTATTGGTGGGCGTCGCCATGGCCGGGGTCACCTCGTACGCAACGTTGCGTCTGTACGTGCGGCGGTAGTGGTGGCCAAAAAGCCGCCGGGCAAATCTCAGCCAGGAAGGCAGATCCTGGCAACCAACCGCAAGGCCCGACACAACTATTCAATCCTGGACGTGTTCGAGGCCGGCGTAGTTTTGCTCGGCACTGAGGTTAAGAGCCTTCGGGACGGCAAGGCGTCGTTGTCTGACGCGTACGCGACTGTTGACGACGGCGAAGTTTGGCTGCGTAACCTGCACATTCCCGAGTATCACCACGGCAGCTGGACCAACCACGAGCCGCGTCGCAACCGAAAGCTTTTGCTGCACCGTCGCCAAATCGACACTCTCATAGGCAAAATCAAGGATGGTAACCTCGCGCTCGTCCCGCTGTCACTGTATTTCTTCGAAGGAAAAGTCAAGGTGGAGCTTGCACTTGCGCGCGGCAAGCAAGCCCACGACAAGCGACAGGACATGGCACGGCGCGACGCTCAGCGCGAAGTGCTTCGCGCACTGGGCAGGCGATCCAAGGGCATGACCTGATCGGCGCCGCATACGCCCAGCTGTCCGCAGTCAGCTACGGCGTCAGTGATTTCGTCGGGGGTGTGGCTTCCCGGCGGGCGGCTGCGCTCCGCGTGATGTTGGTGACCTATCCGCTCGCCGCGTTGCTGCTGGGTGTGCCCCGGCGCCGTGTTGTGGGGTTCGCTCTACGGTGTCAGCCAGGCGATCGGCGTCTACTGGTTCTACGCTGCCGTCAGCGCCGGACCGATATCGGTGGTTTCACCGCTTGCCGCGGTGTTCAACGCTGCTGTGCCCGTCGCCGTCGGCGTGGCGCTCGGCGAACGGCCGGGCGAGACGGCTTCGGTGGGCGTCGTGCTGGCGATGGTCGCGGTGATCCTGGTCAGCCGAGAGTCGCCGGCCGATGAGGATGTCCGGACGCACAGATTCACCAGCAAGGTCGCCTGGCTGATAGTCGGCTCGGGAGTGGCGTTCGGGCTGGACTTCGTGCTGCTTCATCAAGCTCCGGTGGCGTGCCGACTGTGGCCGCTGTTCTTTGCCCGCGCTGCGGCGACCATTCTGGTGATCGCGGTGGCGGCGTTGAGCAAGAATTTTGCGCTTCCGTCTCGCACGCCGCTGCGGCTGGCGGTGGCCGCGGCGCTGCTCGATACCTGCGCCAACGTCACCATGCTGCTGGCGATACAAAAATGGATGCTGTCGTTGGCCAGCATCTTGATCTCGCTGTATCCGGCGACGACGGTCATCCTGGCGATCATCGTGCTGCGCGAGCGAGTGACTCGCTGGCAGGCAATCGGCATGGCGTTGGCGGCGGTGTCGGTGTCCATGATCGCCGCGGCTTGACGTCGGTCTAACATCGGGCCGCATGAGCAGCCCGTCGCGACCGGTCACCGAACTCGACAAATCCGACGTGCTGTCGGGTCTCTTTGGCACCTGGGACAGCTTGGATCGATTGCTGACCGGGTTGTCTGAGCAGCAGTGGCGAACGCCGACGCCGCTGCCCGGCTGGTGTGTACACGACGTGGTCGCTCACATCATCGGCACCGAATCGGTGCTGCAGGGACTGAGCGCACCCGACGCCGATGTCGATGTCTCCGCGCTGGGCCATGTGCGCAATGACGTCGGTATCGCCAACGAACGCTGGGTTCGTCACCTCAGCACTGAATCCGGCGCCGAGCTCCAGGAGCGGTTCCGCTCGATTACCGTTGATCGGCGCAAACGCCTGACGGACATGTCGGTCGACGACTGGAACGCGCCGACCCTGACTCCGGTTGGCCCGGAGAGTTACGGACGATTCATGCGGGTGCGGCTTTTCGACTGCTGGATGCACGAGCAGGACATCCGCGACGGCCTGGGCCGGCCGTCTTCCGACGCGGAGCTGAGCGGTCTGGCGGGGCGGCTAGCGCTTGACGAGATAGCCGCGACGATGGGCTACGTGGTCGGCAAGCTCGGACAAGCGCCCGACGGGTCCCGAGTCGCCATCGAGTTGACCGGTCCACTGACGCGAACCATCCGCGTCGATGTCGACGGTCGCGCCCAGGTGGTGGACGACTTCGGTGGTTCGGATCCCACCTCGACGATCCGGCTCGACGGGCTGCTGTTCACCCGGTTGGCCGGCGGGCGCACCGACGACGCGACGGGTGTGGAGTTCAGCGGTGACACCGAGGTCGGCGCGCGCATCGTCGAGCGTTGGAATTTCGTGATCTGACGAACGGCCTGTCGGGATGGATGGTCGCCGATCTGCTGTTGAAAAGCGTGTACCATGGATTGTCTTGCCGAACATCGGCAGGGATGCGAGGGGCTGAACGGTTTCGACTTCGCGCATCGAATCAAGAGAAGCGTGCCGGTGCAGGCAAGAGACCACCGTAAGCGTCGTTGCAACCATATAAGCGCCGATTCACATCAGCGCGACTACGCTCTCGCTGCCTAAGCGACGGCTAGTCTGTCAGACCGGGAGCTCCCTCGGCCCGGACCCTGGCATCAGCTAGAGGGATCCACCGATGAGTTCGGTCGCGGGACTCATCGGGACACCTACAGCGACTGGGATCGTCATCTCGGCTAGTTCGCGTGACCGGGAGATCCAAGTAGAGGCATAGCGAACTGCGCACGGAGAAGTCTTGAGGGAATGCCGTAGGACCCGGGTTCGATTCCCGGCAGCTCCACTAAGAAGTACCGATTTGACTACTTTCGCTCCATACGGGCCTGCCACGGCCGACGATGACCAAGTCACAGCTGACCGCAATCGGCGTTTGAGATTACGGGTCTCTCCGTCGGTCGGTGAGTCCCGACCCGGATGCGGAGATCAGATGTCACCTGAGCATCAATTCGTGGCTTACGAGCTGCACCCAGCGCACGGTGTCGAGCTGGTGCCAGCTGCACCTTCACGCGGCTGGATGAACTCCACTGCGGGACGATTCGCAAATCGCTGCCTGCCGCTGCTGATGGCCAATCAGGCCGGTTGGTTGATCTTGAACGCGGCCACCGTGCGTGCTCGTTGGCATGGGGGTGATGGCCCGGACTCCGTCGAGATCGACCATGACTCTCAGTCGTGGTTTCGCCCGACGAGTCATTTCGGACACGGTGTCATCACATGGAACATCCCGTTCCTGTTTCGTACCCCGCCCGGTTTCAATCTGCTGGTCCGTGGCCCGGCGAACCAGCCGAAGCACGGCATTGCCTGCCTGGAAGGCATTGTCGAGACAGATTGGACACCAGCTACATTCACAATCAACTGGAAGTTCACGCGACGACGCGTGTGGGCAACCTTCAAAGAAGCGGAGCCGCT
>CAWDVY010000016.1:0-37708 GCA_963805675.1 uncultured Actinomycetota bacterium | reverse complement strand
CGGTGCAGTGCTTCGACCACCGCTACTATGTGGGCCCGCGGATGTTGCGCATCGGGCAGCGCTGGCAACCGGATCCGCTGCTGCGGCGCTGCGCGCAAGGGCCAGTCCATACCCTTGCGGTGCAATCGCGCGCCATGGCGTCGCTGCGGATCCTGCATGAACGGCGACTCAGGTATGTCTGTGCCGCTGTGCCCCACGGCCACGCCTACATGCCCGACCCCGCCGACCCTGAATCCATCGCCCGCACCGCCACCGGACGGGTCCTCTACGCCACCCAACCTGCCGGCGATGTCACGCTTCCTGCCTGCTGGACCCGACGCGAATGGCGCAACCTGCGCGAGTCCCTCCGGGATCCGCGTGCGACAGTGGTCGACCATCAGGACGCGGTTGCCGGCATGTGTTGCGTGTCGGCGCCCGTGTGGTGGCCGAATCGGGCCTGTGCTGGCGCAGTCACCGTCACGGTCCAGGCAGACGATCTTCCCGCTGGCCTACCCGGCCTGGTCTCCTACACAGCGGGCCGCATCGGCGCTGCCCTTCAGCAAGCAACTCCGAAGTAATGCCTGGGTCTTGCGGAACGCCACGCCAGCGGTTCGCCAAGCAGACCAGAGGTTTGCGCTCGACACTTGTGCATTGCGCGCAAGGGGTGTCGGATTGGTTAGTCTCGTCGCGGGCCGCTGATAGATGAGCCGCTCCGCAGCATCGACCATGGGGCTGGCCGATAAGTCGATAGGAGCGGCCCGTGCCCATCCCTTTATCGGATAACCGGTCCGCATCTCACTCGTCTGCCACTCCGACTATCTACGCTCACGGGCACCTCGTCACCGGCTCCGGATTTCTGCCCGACCACCGCGTTGCCATCCGGATCACAGGCGCCGGCGAGGACATCGATGACTACCTCACCTATATGACGGACGGCGACGGTTGCCTGCATTCCGATCTACCCGACGGCGTCACGGGCAAGTTGTACATCGCCGCAACCGACCACCGCCCCGATCCTGGCGGGGCGTGCGGCCGGCTGTGGAGCAACACCTGCAGCCTCTTCGTGGCTGAGGCATAACGGGCCTACGATAACGCGAGCCGTTCACGGGTGGTCCGCCCAGCGGACCGCACTCTTGTCCATCTAAAGCTGTTGGCGTGCAATGGGCCTGGCATTTCTTCTCGCTGGCCATTCGTCGATAAAGCCTCGATAAGCCACAGAATGCCACGGTGCTTGTGAATTTGGGCTTTTGCTTGGGAAAGTGATCACCATGATTCAGTCGGTTACGCCCATCGGCGGCGCCGCGCCGATGGAGGTGCGGCCGGGCCAGCCGACGCCTATGGGCGCGACGCCCGATCCGGCGGGCACGAACTTCGCGGTGTACTCCTCGTCAGCGAGTGAGGGTGCCCTGAGCTTGTGCCTGTTCGCCGATGACGGCACCGAGACCAAGTTGCCGCTGACGGCGCGCACCGGCGACGTGTGGCACGCCTACGTGCCGGGGGTCGGTGCGGGGCAGCGCTACGGCTACCGGGTCGCCGGACCTTGGAATCCGCAGCAGGGGTTATGGGCCAATGAATCTAAGCTGCTGCTGGACCCGTGGGCGAAGGCCATCGACGGCGACTACGACGGAGATTCGTCGGCGTGCGCGCACCTGCCGAACGATCGCACCAGCCCCGACCCTCGTGACTCGGCGCCGCATGTCCCGCGCTCGGTGGTGGTCGACTCGAGCTTCGACTGGGGCGGCGACACACCGCCCGGCATCGCGCTGGCCGACTCGATCATCTACGAGACCCATGTGCGGGGGCTGACCAAACAACACCCCCAGGTGCCCGACCCCTTGAAGGGGACCTACGCCGGACTGGCCTGCGACCCGATCATCAAGCACCTCACCTCACTCGGGATCACCGCCGTTGAACTGATGCCGGTGCACCAATTCCTGCCCGCCGCAACGCCGGTGCCAGCGGGGCTGACCGACTACTGGGGCTATATGAGCATCGGCTTCTTCGCCCCGCACGGCGCATACAGTTCGGCGGGCACGCGGGGCCAGCAGGTTACCGAGTTCAAATCGATGGTCAAGGCGCTGCACCGCGCCGGCATCGAGGTGATCCTCGACGTGGTCTATAACCACTCCGCCGAAGGCAATCCCGACGGCCCCAGCGTGGCGTTTCGCGGCCTGGACAACCCCAGCTACTACTGGCTGAACCCGGCCGACCCGAGCAACTACTACGACTACAGCGGCACCGGCAACACGCTCGATGCCGGCGAACCCGAAGTGCTGCGGCTGATCCTGTCCAGCCTGCGCTACTGGGTGAGCGAAATGCATGTGGACGGCTTCCGTTTCGACCTGGCCGCCATCTTGGCCCGCCAGGAAGGCAACCTGGAGAAGTTCGCGGCGTTCTTGGACCTGGTCTATCAGGACCCGGTGGTCTCGCAGGTCAAGCTGATCGCCGAACCGTGGGACGCCAACGGCGGTTACGTGCTGGGCCAGTTCCCGCCGCCCTGGGCGCAGTGGAACGACCACTACCGCGCCAACGTGCGCGACTATTGGCGGGCCCAAGCCGGCATCGGCGAATTGGCCACCCGGCTGGCCGGTTCGCACGACGTGTTCGCCGCCGCCGATCAGTCTCCCGAGTCATCGGTCAACGTCGTCACCTGCCACGACGGTTTCACGCTGACTGACCTGGTGTCCTACAACGCCAAGCACAATGAGGCCAACGGCGAGAATAACAGCGACGGCAGCGACGACAACCGGTCCTGGAACTGCGGCGCCGAAGGCACCACTACAGATTCGGGCATCGTGGCGCTGCGCGCCCAGCAGCGCCGAAACTTCTTGGCTACGTTGTTGATTTCGCAAGGTGTGCCGATGCTCCTGGGCGGCGACGAGATTGGACGCACCCAGGGAGGCAACAACAACGCCTACTGCCAGGACAACGCCATCAGCTATTACGACTGGAACTTGGATCAGGAACGCCTGGATCTGCTCGCATTCACCGCCCGCGCAATCGGACTGCGCAAGGAACACCGCGTTTTTCGGCGTGGCAGCTTCTTGACCGGTCAGGCAGCCCCGGCCGGGCAGCGGCGAGGATGTGGCCTGGTTATGGACCGACGGCACGCCCATGACACCAGATCGCTGGAACTCCGGGTCGCTGGCATTTGCCATGTGGCTCAACGGCGCAGCGCTCACCGACACTGACGCCGACGGCAACGCCCTCACCGACGACACGTTCCTCATCCTGTTCAACGCCTCGTGGAACCCGCAGGTGTTCACCCTGCCGTCATCCAGCCTCGGCACCACGTGGATGCCGGTACTTGACACCACTCAGGCCACCGGATCCCCGGCGCCGTCGTCAGCCGCGCTGCCGGCTGACTCGGCTTACACGTTGAGCCCACGTAGCCTGCTGGCGCTGCGCAGAACAGGGTGACCATCTGCATCATCGATTGGCTGCGACCGGCCCACTCGGACCGCGCTCTTGCTCACTCGACGGCGATTGCCAATTTTCGGCGTCCGGGATGACGAGCATCGCGGGACGTCGGCCAAGTGCCGATCGCATTGCGGCGCTTAGCTAGTCGGTGGCCACGCCCGCTGTGTCTCGCTCGACTCGGCACCGGGAGTGATGGACTCGCTATCAGGATGTGCTTCGCCGTACGACAGGCAATCAGTGGGCGCGTATGGATCCGGCGTTTCATCGGGCACGTTCGCCAGTTCGTGAGCGCCGCGTGGGTGCTTCCACACCCATGCGGCGATGCCGCTCAGCAGCGCGAGGATTGCGGCGAGCCCACCAAGGATCCACGACAGGTAATTGTTGGGCGCAGCGGCCGGCTTCTGAATTGCTGTGTTGATGTATTGCTGCCCGTTGTCCCATGGCCCCACACCGGGCAGCGCCTGCGTCTGCTGAAGCGTGACCTGAGGCGGTCCGCCGTCGGGACTCGGCTGTATCTCACCCCGCGCCAGCGTGGAATCGTCCAGCATGAAAACATCCTGTTGCCCCGCTGGCAGGCTGTCATCGTGTCCAACCGAGGTGACCTGATCCACCAGTACTGTCTGCCCTGCATTCGCGAAGTCCACTGGGACACCGGTATAGGTCGCCGGCTGCCAGGGCTGCCAGTCAGCGGGTGGTGGTCCAACCCAGCCAACTGGGGGCACCCAGCATCCGCCGTAGAAGCTGCCGACCGAAACGAAATCCGCAGCGACCGCTGTAAAGGCGAACACCCCCGCCACAACGGCATCAAGCAGCACCTGGCCGCCCGCCGGAACGAACACCGTCTGGTACGCGCCGTTGTAGAAGTATCGAAAGCTCATGTCCTGAGCTAGCGGGTTGTAGAAGCGGGGCCTGTGGTACTCGTCGTAGTCGAGGTAATCCCAGTGCCGGGGCCGATATACGTCGACGTCATGGTCGACATTGACTTTGATCGCCGCCTGGACCTGATCGTTGAAGTTGCCTCGCACCGGCGGCGGCTGCGCGGCGCTGAATTCCACCGCAGGTGCCAGCCGGGCCGCTGCTATCGCCTCCTTGGACGCAGGGACGCCACCAGGATGGGCGGCCACCGGAACAGTAATGGTGGTCGAGCCCTTGGTGACCACAGCGCTCTGCCCACCGGGACCAGTAGTGCGCGGGGTGCTAGTGCCGGGTACACCCGACTTGCCACTCGGCCCGTTCGTTGCAGCAGGCACACCGCTGTTAACCACCGGAGGCGAGCCCGTCGTCGTTACCACCACCGAATGGCTCGGTGGGGGCGTGGGCGAATTAGTGGCAGCCGGCGCACTGGTCGCAGGCCCGACAGCGCTGGTCGTCACCGGAGCGTGGCTGATCGGCGCATGCGGCGTCGCCTTGGGGGGAGCGGGTGCCGCCGTTGTCGGCGTGTTGACCAGAGGGGGCAGCTCTATCTGCGGGTGGGGTGGCACCGTTGGCACTACCGGCGTCGAGGGCGCCGCCAGAGCCTGTGCGGATAGCAATGGCACAGCGAATATGGCCGCGACGGCGGCCACCACTCCAATCCTCCTGATTGCCGAGAAACGGGAGCACTGTTGGTCTTCGCTTCACGAGTCGACGACCATGACGATGCATTGCTCGCTCCAAGCTGCTGCGGAGTGCCCCGATGGTTCGACGGCTCTCAGGTGCTCTTCGCCTTGCGCTTGCGGTACGCATCATTTACTCCTCGTGCCTGTCGCGAAGGTAGAGCATGCTCGCGATCGGGTCTGCGAATTGCCGATAAGTAGAAGCCTCGGCGCCTGCCACGACACTCGCATGCGTAAAGCGCTACCTGAATTTTTGAGCGCACGCCTAGCAGCGCCGGCCCGTGGTCGCGCGACCCGGACCCGCCGGCGGGGCCAGTTCAGTGCCGGGCGCCGGGCGGACCCGGAATCTACCGCGTTGGCCATGGGGTGGTCCTAGAGGCCGTCGACTTTGTCGACGCTGACGGACATCCCATGGCCGGTGGCGTCGTTGGTGAAGCGGGTGCCGTCTTTTGCGGCAACGACTGTCCAACCGAGCCAGTGGTAAGTGGCGTACTCAAGCTGCTCGATGTCGGGAGGCGTGCCAATCGTCGCTTCGTCCCACTCCAACTGCCCTTGACTGTCAACGCTGATATCGCTGAAACCCGTTTTAGACACCGGGGTTTGGACGGGCAAATGGGTGAACTTGGCCTCGCACCGAACTTTGCTGCTAGATATGAGGCAAATGGTTCTTCCCGATTTGGTGCGAACGGCCACATTGGCGTCGGTGTACGGGGCAGACGCAGCCGGAGTCGTAATCGCCGGCTTGCTGGTCGCGTCGAACTTCCAATACGCCACCGCCGCCGTGATGAAGGCCGCCACGCCCAGCGCGACGGCGAGGAGCGGGAGCGCCCTTCGGGATCGGGGCTGTTCGGCTGACGTGTGAGGGTGCGCGGATAGAAGGCGCGTCGCTTCTGCAGCTACCTTGTGTTCCGATTGCCGACCGGTCATGCGCGCCGTCGGATCTGCACTAGCTTCGTACAGAGGTCGCGCCGCGCCCACCGATTTTCTGGCGGCGGGCGGGATCCCGGGCTGAGACGCCGGCCTTTTGATCGCCCGCCTGTCATCAGCTGGCGTCGTGGCCCTCGGGGACGGGGAATGCGAAAGATCCATCTTTCTTGTGTCGGCGGGAATCTCGGACGACGGCGGCGCAGCTTCTGGACGCCTCATGGCCCTGGTGTGATCGGCCGCCTCCGGGTAAAGGTGGCAGGTTCATCGATCGGTTCGCATCCGGTGCGGCTTCGTGCTCCGGCCGGGAAACGCTCAACGCCCTGGTGGCGTCGGGCGGGGCGACTGCTGGTCGGCTGTATCGCCGTTCGCTTTCGCGACGCAACGCTTCGGCTAAGTCGAGGCATCGCCGGTATCGCCGGCTGGGATCCTTGGCGAGTGCAACGGACAGCGCGCGATCTAGGTTCGCCAGCGCAGGGTGCGACTCGGATAGCAGCGGAGCCGGGTTGGCGAGCTGCTTGCTGATCACTACGGCAGGGTTCGAGTGTTGAAAGGGCATCGTGCCAGTTAAGAGATGGTAAGCGGTGGCGGCCAATCCGTATTGGTCTGCGCGACCGTCGATCTCTTGGCCCATCAGCTGTTCCGGGGCTGCATAGCCGACGGAGCCACCGTCATATTCGTTCCAGTGAGTCCGCTGGCTTCGTCGGCTTGACGAGCAATGCCGAAGTCGCCCAACAAGACTCGTCGCCGTCCCGACTGCACCCCGGTCAGCAGGATGTTGCTCGGCTTGACATCTCGGTGTAGCAGGTGGCGTTGGTGGGCGAAATCGAGGGCGTCAGCGATCGCGGTCACAATCTCGATTACCTCGGGCACTGGCATGCCGGATGGATACGTGTCGTGCAGCAGCTGACCGGCATCGGTGCCGTCCACATAGTCCATCGAAATCCATAGTCGGCCGTCGAATTCGCCGCGATCATGGATGCCGACGATGTGTTGATGCCACAACGTCGCGGCTAAGTCAGCCTCGCGGTTAAACCTGTCGCGGAAGTCCGCATCGCCTGTCAGCGCCGCCGACAAGACCTTCAACGCATCCAGTCGCGGCAGTCGGGGATGTTGGGCTAGGTACACCTCGCCCATCGCACCGGAACCGAGGAATCGCTGGATGATATAGCCAGCGAAGCCCTCACCGTTTGGCAACGGCATGCGCGAATCCTACTGCGGCCGAGCGGTGAATGGCACCGTCCATCCGCTCAACCGCACCAACGCGAAAACCTATCGCTGAATGCCATGGCAGGGGTGATGACTCATTGCGATCCGCTCGTTCTGTCACACGATGGAGACAAAGGGGCCCGGATCGGTAGGGTTCGCGGTGGAAGGTTCATAGTTGTATCCAAACATAACGAAGGTTTCTGAAGTTGTACCCATACTTGCGGGCAGCGGACCAATTCCACTTGGATCGGCGTAACTCAAGGGGCGATACGACTTTTGGCCGGGGTCGAAGGATCTCGCAGGGTATTCGCCTTCCATTATCAACGCCCCGAACTGAAATTCCTCACTGACCTCGCCTTCGACGTCGAAGATGAGCGCTTCGTTGTTGCCCTGGGTAATGCCGAAACCATTATATGAAATGGTGGGAGTGGAGGTTCCTGCCTGAAGCCAGGTGACAGTCCCAGTTCCACCCATGAAGGACCCTCCTGTCGCCCCGGTAGTCACCATTCTTCCTAAGTAAGCGCTGAAATATACTTTACCGACGGTGTTCTGCGGGATCGTAACCTTAACTGACCCTCCTCCACCCCGGCATACGGCAGGACCAACCAGATATTTATAGTTAGTTTTCAGGGTGAGGTCGAACTGCACCGTCTCGGCTAACTTAGCAACCTGGGGTCCTGACAAACCTGATTGATCGATCAAGAAGTCCTGTACAAAATATCTTATAGGGTCCCCGGGTAATCCGGGCGATTTGCCCCAGGTGTGGCCGATGTGGCGGACGCAGATTTCCTCTTGATTTTGCGGTACCGACCCCGGCACTCTCTTTACGCCCCAAGGGCGCTGCACAACCACATCCGAGCTTAATGTGTTTGTCATAATATTTCGCTCCTGCGATTCAACCGTCCGCCTTTGAATACGGTATTCCTTGGGGCCGCCGCGGGACACTGTATGTGGTCTACGGGGCCTGGGGCCGTCCCTGCGAGGGCGTTGATCCCTAGCGATATCCATTGCACGTCGACGGGTGGCAAAGGTACAAGATCGCGGTCCGCTGAGCGGACCAGATCCCGGAGCGTGGTGGCGCGGACGATGGACGTATTCTCGATGGAGCCTTGATGGCTCCCCTGAGAATGCGCTGACAGGTTCCGCGTTAGGGCCAAGCCACGCAGCGATCACCGCGATCGGCACACCCTCAAGACATCGGAATAGCCGTGAACCCTCATCGGGGTCGGGGCTTTTCCTGCGCGGGACCTTTCGGTGCGCCCGTTGCTTCGAACAGCGGGATCGCCTCATCCAGCCGCCCCGCCGACTGGTAGGCGCCGGCGAGGCTGTGGCGCGTGGCCAGGGTTTGGGGGTGCTCGGCGCCCAGCACCCGCTCGCAGTCGGCGAGGGTGCGCTCGTGAAGCCGAATCGCGTCCTGCAGCCGCCCCACCGACCGATAGGCCTGGGCGAGGTTCTGGCGGGCGTCCGGGTTTGGGGGTGGTCGGCGCCCAGCACCCGCTCGCAGTCGGCGAGGGTGCGCTCTTGAAGCCGATCGCCGTCCTGCAGCCGCCCCGCCGACAGGTAGGCGCCGGCGAGGTTGTTACGCGCGGCCAGGGTGTCGGGGTGGTCGGCGCCCAGCACCCGCTCGCCGTCGGCCAGGGTCCTCTCGTACAGCGGGATCGCCTCCTGCGCCAGCCCCGCCGACAGGTAGGCGCCGGCGAGGTTGTTGCGCGAGGCCAGGGTGTCGGGGTGGTCGGCGCCCAGCACCCGCTCGCGATCGGACAGGGTCCGCTCGTAGAGCGGGATCGCCTGCTGCATCCGCCCCGCCGACAGGTAGGCGCCGGCGAGGTTGCGCGCGAGGCCAGGGTGTCGGGGTGATCGGCGCCCAGCACCCGCTCGCGGTCGGACAGGGCCCTCTCGTACAGCCGGATCGCCCTGCAGCCCCCGCCGACCGTAGGCGTGGGCGAGGTTGTTACGCGGGGCCAGCGTGTCGGGGTGGTCGGCGCCCAGCACCCGCTCCCGGTCGGCCAGGGCCGTTCGTAGAGCCGAATCGCCTCCTGCAGCCGCCCCGCCGACCGATAGGCGTGGCCGAGGTTGTTGGCGCGGTGAGCGGTGTTGGGGTGGTCGGCGCCCAGGCCCCGCTCCCGGTCGGACAGGGTCCGTTCGTAGAGGGGGATCGCCTCCGCAGTCCGCCCCGCGACTAGTAGGCGTGGGCGAGGTTGTTGTGCGCGGTCCAGGCCGTGAGGTGGTCGGCGCCGAGCGCCCGCTCGCGGTCGGCGAGGGTCCGCTCGAGGAGGGGGACCGCCGGCGCAGCCCCCCGCCGACCGTAGGCGCGTGGCGAGGTTGTCGCGCGAGAGCAGGGTGTCGGGGTGGTCAGCGCCGAGGATCCGCTCGCAATCGGCGAGGGTGTGTCGTCCGATTTGGATAGCCCGGGTCAGGTCGGCGGCCGCCCGCAGTTGCTGTACCGCCCAGAGCCGCATCTGTAGTGCCCTGACCGTGATGCTGCTATCGGGCTCTGCGGCGACGTTCTCCCACAGCGCCTCGATCTGGGCAACCAGATGAGCACCCAGGTCCCGCTTGGCCCACGCCTGCGATCCGTCGAACAGCAGTGGTTCCAGCAGATTCAACGCTCCGGCTACCAGCTCATCAACACTGCCTGTCAGGGCTGCGCGCTCGCGCAGCACACGTGCGGTGAGTCGATGCATGATCAGCGCATCGTCGAGCACCGACCACGACAGCAGCGAGTGACGTATGCAGAGCTGGATCGCGTTATCGACGACTAGGGAGCTGGGATCACCAGAAGCCGGAGCGTCGATGGCCTGCAGAACATCGATGCGGACCCCGTCGGCGGCATCACCGACATGATCCCGGTCAGTCGGCTGGCCAGGCCGGTGGGGTCGTCGCGGGCGAGGCTGTCCATCGACAGCATCAGCGCCGCGGCGGTTGAGCGTCGGTAATCCTGGCCTGGCGGTCGGTGCAGCACCTGCTCGACCGGGTAGGCGCGAAGCTGGTCGAGGTAGCGAGAATAGTCGCGATGGCGGCGCTGCCGAATCGTCGAGGTGGCAGCGGCCAGCGCCAGCGGCAGATCGCCGAGCTCGCCGGCCAGCACCTCGGCACCCGCGGCGTCGCTGATGCCGGTCCGATCTGCCAGGTACTGCAGCGATTCGGCCCGGGTGAACTGTTCAAGCTCCACCATGTCACCGAACTCGGCGAACGCGGCATCGGTTGTGGTGATCACCACCCGGGTGCGGCCAACCGTGGGCAGATACACGCGCAGCGCGTCGGGGTCGGTGGCATTATCGAACACCAGCAGACTCTCACCGCTGCGGGTCGCCAGGTGATCCACGAGCCGCCGCGCCGACGTCGCCGAATCGCCCTCGGGGTCGGCGACCCCGATCGCCTCGGCGATCCGCGCCAGGTCGGTAACCGCGACATCGATGGTCTCCGCGTTGACCCACCCCGACCACCCGCGGCCGGTCTCAATCCACGAACGCGCGTACGCCGCCGCAACATGCGTTTTGCCGGTCCCGCGCGTCCGGTCAGCGCACACACCACCGCCACCGACGCCTCGTCGTGCCGGTCCGCCAACAGATCAACCGCACCCCGGTGCACAAACCCCGGCGGGCGGGCCGGGATCTGGCCCACCACTATCACCTGATTGCGCGCCATCTCCGGCATCGGCAGCACCGGCAGCTCATGCGGGTCAGCGACACTGACAAGCTCCCAGAACCCGGCCGCCGTCGAGGCGGGCAAGGCGTCGATGGCCGCCAGCGGGGGTGAACGTCAACGAGCCCACCCCCGCCGCCGATGCGTGACCACGCACCACACCAACGATCTTTCCGTCGCCGGTCACGATCACCGCCCCGGACATGCCGCCCCACGGCGTGGTCTCCATGGCCAGGTCACCGGCATCGACAGGTCGACCGTATTGCGGGAGTGGTGATCTTGAAGCTCAACGGTTCCGCAGTCCCGACCGCCGCATCTGGGTCCGCGCCTTCCCCGGTCGCCACGTAGCCGTCAGCCTGGACCCGATGTTTGGTGCCGTTACGGTCATTCCACTTCGGAAACCCCAGCGCGACACAGTTTTCAATGCGCGCCGCAATCCCGGTGTTCACCCGCGCGCACGACAACATGGGTAGCGTCGGCAGATCCGCCACCCTCAGAATCGCGAGATCGACGTCGGCGCGACCACTGCGCCACACCACCTGCGCGGGGTAGTCCGTGCCATCGACGACCACCATGTGGTCGGCGCCGTTGGCGCAATGATTCGCCGTCAGCACCAGCGGTCCGCCGACCCGTAGACCCGACCCGCGCCGCCGACCACCCACGCTGGTGTAACGGAGCAACACAGCCCGCTTGGTTTCAAGCGCCTCGGTCTCATTGGTCATTGCTCGTGCCTACCCCGTACCGGTCAATCCGCGGTGTCCAGCAACTCCTCGCCACCACCAAGGCCGGCCACGTCCTCCTCGGTATCGGCGGTGTCAATGAGCAACTCGACCCCTGTGCCGCTTACGTCGAACATGGCCGGCTCCAGCGTCAGTTTCACCGTTTGCGTCGCCACCTTCTCACGGGCGAAGTCGGCGCCGACATCGATCAACCACCACTTCACGCCCGCCTCGGCGGTTCCCGTGGAGGTGACCGCGACCTGCAAGGTCACCTCGATCGGCGCCGGCTTGAACCGCAGCATGCGCTGTTGCCCGTTCAGCTGATACGGAAACTGGCCCGCCCACACCGCATACATCAACTCATCGCGCAGCGCACCGATCGCCGCGGAGAGCGACACACCACCCGCCAGCGGTCGCCCACTGTTCGAATCCGCCATCGCCACCCCAGACCTCGGGAACACGCTCCAAGACCATCCCGGCAGCGGAACCGAGCCCAAACAAATCGTAGGCCAAAGCGCCGGACTGAACATCGAAATGGATTTTGTGGTCGCCGGCGCGGGCAGTACCGTCACCATCAACCTGAACGCATGCCGGTTCGCCAAGGCGTCGAGTGGCGTCCACTCTCGCTGCGCTCCAGTCAATTCCGGGAACTGCAAGCGATGGGCTGCGACACATAAAGCGCGCCTGTTGGGACGACTTTGGGACCACAGGTCATCCCCGATCGCGAACGATCGGCGCGTTTGCGCACGCGCCCAGCGGGATCGACTGAGCGGCAGAGTTCCCGCGACCCAACGCAGAACCCAGCCGCGCTCCGCTGCGAGGGCCATTGCTTCACGAGCCAGCCGAGTGTTGCCACGCGAGCGGGACCGGCAATCACCACACCGGGCAAAGCACATCGGCAATGACTGCGAGCTCCTCGGCGCGGCCCGTCAGTGGCCATGCCTGCATCTGGCAAATGTTAAAACATTTTTGTTATACGGGCTCTTCGATTTTGACCGGGCAATCAGCATGATGTCTGGGTTGCGGCCCGCTGTTTGCGGGTGCAGTGGAATCGTATCCGGCGGGCTGAGTTCTCGCGGTTTCGGAATCCACATGCGACGCGTTTGACCTGTTTGACGAGCCGGTTGTAGCCCTCGGTGCCGGCGTTGGTGATACCGGTGGTCACGAACGCGTTGATTTCGGGCCACCAGGTGTCGACGGTAGTGGCCAGGGTGAGCAGCTCGGGGATTTGTGAGTCGATGCACCAGGCCAGGAACCGGTGCAGGCGATGTCGGGTCAGGTGCGGATCGCCACCGACCCGCACCGTGGACAGCAGGGTGCGTAGCTCTTCTTTGGCGATCCAGGCAGACAGGATCTGGCCGGTGTGGTCTTCGGATACGATCGCGTTCCACATCTTCGTGAAACTTTTGTCCGACAAGCGTTCCCGCGCTCGCAGCAGCCGACGCCGGTTGGCCCACTCCGGATCGAGCTTGCGGCCCCGGTGGTCGCGCAGCTCCCAGGTGACGCGGCGGCGCACCTTGGTCAGCGCGTCGTTGCCGAGCTTGACCAGGTGGAAGTGGTCGACCACGGTCGTCGCGTTGGGTAGCAGGCCTGCGGTACGGATCGCCGAGGCATAGACCGCGGCCGGGTCGATGGCCACGAACTCGATCGCTTCCCTGAACTCGGGTGTGCGCTCACGCAGCCATTCGATAACGGCGGCCCCGGTGCGGCCTTCGCGTTGCCCGAGCAGGCCCTGGGAGCCGGCCAGGTCGACGAAGCCGGTGTCCCATGGGTCGACCCGCACCCAGCGCCGCGTCTGTGCGCAGTGCTCCCACCGGGGCTTTCCGCGGCGGGTTTCATCGATCCCGATTACCTGGGTGGGTTGGGGCTCGGTCAACTCCACCTCGGCGTGGGTGATGAACGCGCGGTGCGCGGTCGGCCACGACACGCCGTGTGCGGCGGCGACCTCGGCCACCGAGCGGGCCGCCTCGCCGATCGCCGCGCCGATCTGAGTGCGCAGCCGCCCGGTGGTCCGTGCCCGCGCCGGGACCTGCGCGATGGACTCGGTGAAGGACCCGCGTTCGCAGTAGTCCTCCCGGCACCGCCACCGGGTCTTGTTCCACCGCAGGATAATTCGTTCCTGTCCGTAGGGGATGTCGCGCGGAGAGGTCGTCACACGGGCCTTCACCGAGGTCGATACCACCCCACACGACGGGCACGCCGCCGCAGCCTCGCTCGCGGTCACCGCGTGCACCACCCGCGTCCCGTCGGCCCAGCGCTCAACACGCCCGACCCATAAACCTGGCAACCCGAACAACAATGTCGTACCGTCGGTCACGGCCCTTGGTTCCCTTCCTCCGCCTGAATGCTTCGCAACTTTCAGACTTCGGAAGACCAAGGGCCTCCCCATGCAACGACACGCCCTATGAGAGCGAAATCACAACTGCCCGTTTAAAATTGAAGAGCCGTTATACGCGCGTCAATTAATTTTCTTAACGACCGTTGATCATTGCTTGCGGAGCTCTGCGTCGGGTTTTTGCTAAGCAACACGCAGCAAGACATCCAGCCCTTCGGGCTCGATGTGGAGGTAGCTACATACGACCTCGTCGGCGACACCGACGCTTTTCAAACGCAGCGCCAGCGAATGCGCCTCGGGCAGCCGTCGCAACGCTGCTTCGTAAGCGTCGATGTCGTCGCGCACCATGAAGGCATTGTCGGTCGGGGACGACGGGCCGGATGGAGTAGTCGATTACGTGTATCGGGCGCGGCGAGGGGCCAGAGCCAATCTTTCCGTTGACGATCTGTCGGTCCGATGGGTGGATGCCGGCCGAATACGATTGGCAAGGTGGTCTGAACCAGCCGATCTCCCATCCGCCAGAAAGGCCCGCGTCCCATTTAGGTCCGGCCGGTCTAGCCCGCACGAGTCGGCAGGGCGCCCGCCTTATCTATTTGGTGTCGAGCACAAGCGAAGAGATCAGTTAGGTTAGGTCCTGACTGTTCGACAGGCCGTTGTCGCACGTCACGGTGTTGTGAAGGTCGAGCCTGTCGCGGGTCCGTGATACGCGACCGGCGTCGCCGCCGAGCCGGTTACGGTGAAATTGTCGGAGTGGTCGTAGTTGACCATCGTGGCCGGCCCCGCGACCGCAACGGACCTATACATGCAACCCACCGCAGTGTTGTTTGCGTTATGGGTAATCGACACAAAGACCGCCATCGACGAGTTGTCGTACCGTACCACCAACTCCGGTGGCGCAGGAGGAGGCGGTAACGCCGCTGGGGGGGCCGCTGCCGGGGGTTCCGCCGCTCGGGGGCGCCGCCGCTGGGGGCGCCGCCGCTGGGGGCGCCGCCGCTGGGGGTGCCGTCGGATCCGGTGTCCAGAACCCGGTCGCGATGAGCGAGAAGCTCGGCGACCACGGGGTGTTCGTCCCGGTTGTGCCGCCAGGCGCGGTGCCCGGCTCGGCCGGTCCCGACACCATAATTCCCACCTCGGCGATTAACGCAGCCGCCGCAATGACAATGCCGGGGCGCAGGTACCACGGCGGGGCCGGCAGTGCGTGACCCGGATCGAGCGCGGTTTCCGCGCGCGGCGACGCCAATACGTTTGCCGCGGTTCAGTGTTACGTCCAGAACAGGCATGGCATTGCCGATGATCTCGGTGTCCTTCGCTCTTCCTTTGATCCGGCCGGGCTCGTGGTGATACGAGCGGCCGGATCTCCAGGCCCGATTGCTGGATTTCCACATGTCGAAAGTGTGCCTCCCAGGTCCGATCCGGTCACGAGTAGCGCACTACCCGATTGCCTTAGTGACGCCCGAATTTTCATCATGTTCGCCTGGATTGACATTGCCGTCGTGGCTCCCTTGGTCGCGCCCGACAGACGCGCGAGACTTTCTTCTGAGTATCAAGGCGTGATCGTGGTCTGCTGGCCGACCACGACGGTCGCACTCTTCAACGCGTCGGCGTCGGCCTGCGGTCCCTCGGCATGGAGCTGCAGTAGGTAGATGCCATCCTTGCTTCGGATGACCACCGTATTCTGGGCAATCACTCGCGTCACGCCGTTCTTGGTGTACGAACCGCCGAGTTGATACGCGGGGTAGCCGCTCAGTTTGTCCTGACCGCCGTCGCCGCTATAGCCCGGCAGGTTCTGAACCTCACCGGGCGCTACGGCCAGCAGCTTGTCCGTGTCGACATTGCCCGTCAGCTTCTCTACGGTCGCGATGATGTTGGGCGGGTCGTCGGGATTGCTCGGCGTGTTAAAGACGAGCCCGCCATAGCGGGCGTCGGCGTCATCGGGGATCCGTGTCCAGCCCTGCGGAACTGGGAGGTCGACCGTCGGCGCGCCCGGTGTGCCGTGGGCGATCGTCGTCTTCCTGATGTGGTTTCTCCTGAGGTAGTCGGCCACCGTCTGGTTCGGACCCGACGCCGGAGCGGACGTCGACGGAGCCGACGTGGTTGCCGTGGACCTTGATGTCGATGTCGAGGTGTTCGACGACTTCGAGTTTTTACCCACGGCCCAGATGATCAGTCCGGCAACGAGGACCACGCCGATGACCGCGATGGCGCCGACACGCCAGCTGCTGGTTCGCCAGCGGCTTTGGACGGCCGTCGGAACCGGCGGCGTAGTTGTGCTCGGGGGGGCTGGGGTCGTCGTGTGGGGGAGCGGTCCGGGTGGTGGGGCAGGTCGTTGACCAACTTCTGCTGTACGGCGAAGGTTCAGTTGGGCTGTCTTGAGCAGCGCTGCGGCGTCGCGGTAGCCCGGGTGCTCCTGCTCGACCGTGGCGAGCAGGTCGGCGGCTTGCTGCCACTGTTCTTGGTCCAAGCGGTTGAGCGCCTGCGCATACCGGTCGGGGAGTTCGGCCTCGCGAATCTTGGCCTGCGCGTCGGAGACGATCCCACCCGGGTCGGAGTTTTCGGGTCGATTCGAGCCAGCTCCCGCGCGGCGGCCACGACGGCGTTCCATCGCCCGGCCTGATGCAGGGCTGTCATCTCATCCACCAATGCTTTCCGTCGCTGGGCCATGCGTGCCTGTTCGAGGCGAGCGCCGACGTCGCCGTTCGAGGGGTCGAGGGCGATGAGATTTTCCAACGCGGTCACGACGGTGTCCCAGTCAGCCTCAGCGGCGGACGCCTCGGCCTTGCCTGACCAGAGGTCGACGTCTCGTTGTCGGCGCGCCTCTTTCAGCCTTGTCTCGACCCGCCCCTCGCCCGGATAGGAGGCCTGCAGCGTCTCGAACCGTTCGACTGCATCGGCCCACCGTTCGGCGAAAAAAGCACTCAGTGCATCAGCCCATTGGGGATCGGCCAGCAGGTTCCCGCGCCCCTGGGCAGGTGTCCCCGGTGGAGTCGACGGTTGCTCCTCATCAACGTCGGCGCCGTCGGGTGGCTTGGGCACGCCGGCAGCATGCGGCGAGATACTGACCCGCCTGGTGGAGTGGTCGGGGGCGCTGGGAGGATCCGACGTGGACGGCACGCTCATCGCCCGGGTGGCGTCGGCGGGGGCGATGGTCCCGCGCGCGTAATGTTGGCGGCTCGCTCGGCTGAGCGCCTCGGCAAAGTCGAGGCAGTGCGGGTACCGGTCGTTGGGGTCCTTGCCCAGCGCCACCGACAGCACGCGATCCAGGTTCGCCAGATCAGCTTGGCGCTCGGAGAGCATCGGAGCCGGCGTGGTGAGTCGCTTACTGATCACCACAGCCGGGTTGGAGTCCCGAAATGGCCTCGCGCCGGTGAAAAGGTGAAAAGCCGTGGCCGCCAAGCCGTATTGATCGGCTCTCCCATCGAGCGGTTCGCCCATCAGCTGTTCAGGCGCCGCATAGCCGACGGAGCCGACCGTCATATTCGTGCCGGTCAAACCGCTGACCTCGTCGGTTTGACGGGCGATACCGAAGTCGGCCAACAGTATCCGCCGACGGGGCCCTTGCGCTTTCGCCAGCAGGATGTTCGATGGTTTGACGTCGCGGTGCAGCAGGCCGCGCTGATGGGCGACGTCGAGTGCATCGGCGACAGCGGTGATGATTTCGAGCACCTCGTACATCGGCATGCCCGTCGGATAACTCTCCTCGATCAGCTGGCCAGCGTCCGTGCCATCGACATAATCCATCGAAATCCACAGCTGGTCGTTGAATTCACCGCGGTCATGGATGCTGACGATATTCGAGTGCCACAAGCTTGACGCGAGGTCGGCCTCGCGGTTGAACCGGTACCGGTACTCCGCGTTGGCCGTCATAGCCGGCGGTAAGACCTTCAACGCATCCAGGCGCGGCAGACGGGGATGCTGAACTAGGTAAACCTCGCCCATCGCACCGGCGCCGAGGAATCGCTGAATAACGTATCCGGCGAAAACCTCGCCATTTTTCAACGGCATGCGCGAAGCCTACTGCCGACGAACTCGCGGCGTTCTATTTGCTGGGTTTGTCTTTGACCTGAAGATAGAGCGCTCCTATTTCGCGGTGCCCGCGCCTAGCATTGGAAACAGCGACGCACAGCTGACTTGACGGAGGACTCCGTGGCCGATGGTGGACAAATGGTCCAGACCCTGCGCACAGCCCAGCCGCCCACCTTTTCCACTCCGGGCGACCTCATCGGCTGAGCGTGATGCCGAGGCGGTGCAGCGCGCGTGGGCTGAGCCCACGGGCCTTGACGTGTCCAGCGCCCCTTCCAGGTGCACAGTGTATTGCGGTCGTCCGGGCGGCCGCTGGATCACGGAGTGCGCTCGCGATTCGAACGCCGGCTGGGACAGGACTTCGCTGATGTGCGCGTGCACAGCGACGAGTCCGCCACCGCGGCAGCATCTGCCGTAGCGGCCAACGCATTCACCGTGGGCCGCCATGTCGTGTTCGGACGCGAGCAACTCCAGCCACATAACCCGCGCGGCGATCGTTTGCTCGCGCATGAACTCGCGCATGTCGTCCAGCAGCGCAGCGCCGGGCCGACCACGCGCCGTGTGCTGCAACGCGAACCCGACGAGCATGCAGAGCAACGGGCTCGCGAGAAGAAGGCCACGCAGCAGCGCAAGCAAGAACGCGCCACTGCCGGAAAGGATTTCGAGCAGCTGACTTCCCAGCAGGCCGAAGCGGAGTTGCGCGACCTGGAGAACAGCTACCACCAGCCGGGCGCTCAGCAGCGTTCAGTCGCTCGGAAGGACGCCGACCTCGAACGGTTCCGGGAAGCCGCTGACCCGGATAGCGGGCACGTCGTTGGAGAAAAGCAAGCGGCAAGGCACTTTCGCTGAACTCCAACGCACTCCGACATCTACCGCAGGAGCACCGCAAACGAAGCACGTTGCCGGAGGTCCGCAAAGCCACGAGCAGGAACTCCGCCCGGGCAGAGAAAGTTACGCCCAACCCGACTGGTCGTTGTGGCGGCGTGACAAGGACGGCTCGGTCGAACAGGTTCACGTCAATCTGAAGTCCGATGACCTGAATTCGTTGACGCGCGGGCAGGCCGCGCCCGCGCCCGCGCATACCTCGATCAGGCGGTGCGGAACAGTCGCCACCTGGCTGCTGGGGAAGGCATTGTCATTCACTTCACACAGACGCCGTCCAAGGAAATCCAAACCGAGATGAACGAGACGTTGTTCTCGGAAGGTTCCCCGGTGATTGAGGTGCGATACGGCACGACGACTGACTCACCGGCCCCCGCCGAACGCCGCGAAGGCGCCAGCGACAGCGACCCCGGCGCGTCCGGGCAGACGCAAGCAGCCTTCGGCCGAAGTCGACGAAACCCGCGAAGAAGGCGGTGACACCCAAACCAGCCAAGAAGGCGCAGGCGCCTACGCCCGTGACAAAGGCGGCGGCCAAACCCGCAAAGAAGGCGGTGACACCCAAACCCGCCAAGAAGGCGCAGGCGCCTACGCCCGTGACAAAGGCGGCGGCCAAACCCGCAAAGAAGGCGGTGACACCCAAACCCGCCAAGAAGGCGCAGGCACCTACGCCCGTGACAAAGGCGGCGGCCAAACCCGCAAAGAAGGCGGTGACACCCAAACCCGCGAAGAAGGCGCAGTTGCGTGAGCCCGCGGACAAAAGCGCCGCCGTCAAACCCGCCAAAAGTCCGGCCAAGAAGGCAACAATGGCCACGACTCAGAAGCCGGCCAACGTTAGTCCGGGTGTGCATGTACCGGATGGGGCGGTACCCCTACGCCACCAGCACGAGCCCAAACGCGTCCTACCCCGCACGCCGATATCGAGCCGACAGTGACGCCAAAGCCGACACCGGTCGCAACTGAATCCGAAGCGGAGGAGGTGAGCGGAGCATCCCCCAGCGGCGCGCGCTCGGGGATCACCCGTGCACGCGCGACGGCTGCGGGCCACGCCGACGTGGCAGCTGAGGGCGCTGAACCTGAGCCGGTGCATCTCGAGCCCACAGCCGGCAGGAGCCTGAGCGGGCGCTCCGGCGTCTCACTGGGGATGGCCGAGGCCGATCTGGAGGAGGCCGACGAGGCACTCGAGGTGGAGACGAGCGAGGAGCGGGAGGCAATAGCGGGGCCCAGCGGCAACTGGTCGCTGCTCGCGATGGTGGGCCAGTGGCTGCTCAAAGACGTTTTCGCCCAACAAGACGCGCGTATCGAGCAATTGACGCTCGACACGGTCGCTCAAAATACCGAGAAGAAAATCAAGAGCCTCGAGTCCTTCACCGTGGCGCTTCAGTCCCAAGGAAACATCGCCTACGCACAGGTCACGGTCACAAAGACGTCAACGCCGCAGATACCGGCGGTTTGGGATCTGAAATCGGTAACAATAAGCGACTGGTTCCGTCAGGGAGTCGAAGACACCTCGTCCATTCTCGACAGTGATATCAGGACTTCGGACCACACCAGCTCGTTCGCCTTGCCGCTGTCGCCGCTCGTGATCAACGCATTTTCTGCGGGTCTTCAGGCGCGGATCGACCGGCTCAAGGGTGCGGCGTCCGCGGGTCGCAGCAGGAAAGCGCCAAGTTGGAGAGGTGCAGACAGGTGCTTTTGAGTAAAGGGCCGCACGTGCCCTCGTTTGGTTTCCTGGGCGGCGAATGCATCGATGTACTTCCCATGGGCAAGCCGCCGCACGGTTAGGAGTGCGTCGCGCGTAAGTCGCCGGGGCTTACTGAAATTGCGGCGTGGCAGCTGATTATCGGTATTGCTGGGCGCCCAAGTGGGGCGTGCCTTACAGCGTCGCGGAGTTCGGACGCGTCAGGGAAGAATGCCGATGGAGCGGAAGTAGGTGAGCACCTTGGCTTGGTCGTACTCAACCACTTTCCATTTCCACTTGCCTCCGCCTGGTGGAGTTCGCCGTGATTTGTCCATCCATTCGGCGTACTGCTGAGCCTGAACAATTCCCTTCCCAGCTGACCCCGTGTTGGGCTTGATTTCGTAGATTGTGTCGCCTTCCCGCCAGAGGCGGTCGATACGCGGCCGCTGCCCAGCTGGCAAGTGTGGGTGCGGGATCGTGTATTCCGGCAACATCGCCTTTGGGAAGGCGTTGATTAAAGACTCGTGCGTTTCCAGTTCTTCGCACCAGATCATCAATGACTTCTGGGTGGTTCTGCAGCAATTCCGCGTGTTTATGGACTACTATTCGCGAGGCGTTTCTCGGTATTGATCCACGTTGGTCAGTGTTGGCAGTGTGGGCCTGACCAGCACAAACCCAGCCTGGTCAAAACTGACCAACGATGACCCTGCGGACCGTGTGCGGACCGTCCAGGCGGTCGGCGGGGGTCAGCAGACTGCGAACTCACACGAATTTTCACAAATCCGATGTGATCAACCTCGCAGGCAGACCCGTTGGGTGCTAGCGGTGCCCGCATCATGACCACGCTGGTCAACGGGCTCGAAACAGCGCGGCGGTCGGTACGGGCTGATGACGATGTGTGAGGGCGGTGGAATGGCCAACGCCACCATCATCGAGCGCCTTCACCTGAGCGGAACGGGACTTTGGCGGGCAGACTCATCGCCCGCAGGTGAGCGAGTGCGTCCTGGGCACTCATTAGCATTGGAGCCGTGTCGCCGTCGGAGAAGTTGCCGCTGTCGCCGATGCTCGTCCAGTACCTCGTCGGACTGTGCGTGCTGAAGTGGGGAGCAGCAGCGTCTGTGAAGGAGGTTGTTCTCGGCGACATGGTGCTCGATGAGGCATCGGGTACGCGGCGCGACGTCGACGTGACTGTCACCCTCGACACGCCGGACGGTGTGTATGCGTTCATGGGCTACGAGGTCAAGCATGAGCACACGGCGCTCGACGTTTCCGAAGTCGAGCAACTGGCCATAAAGCTCAAGGACATGCCAGGGGTAACTCACCGCGCCATCGTCTCGACTTCCGGATATTCGGAGCCCGCTAATCAAGAAGGCTGAGCACCACGGCGTAGACCTCTACGTAATCATTCGGCGAGGTCAGACGAAACTGGCCGTCCGGCGATGCGCTGACACCTTCCGGTGACTGTTCACGCGCAACCAAACCATGCCTCCCCTCAGGAGCATGCCCGCGCTCGCCGCTGACACTCGGCCGAGGGACGTTGAAATTCTGCGCGACGCCGCGAGCCACTCGATCACATTTCGCGTGGCTCGCGCCGGGACTCAGAGAGGGTGAAGTCTTTTGACAGAACCAGCGCGGATGCGCCGCTCAATCATCGATCCCTGGAGACGGGACCGTGATCTACCATGTCGGTTCGTTACCGCTTCCGCTGGCCAACGGCGACTTCTCGACCGACGGCTCGCTCGCAGCCTCGCCGAACCACGACGCTGTGTCGTCGTCGAACTCCGCGCTGACGCGGACGGAGGCTCGCCCTTCGAACCGGTACCAGGTAACTCTTGGGGACGACTGCTGAACAAGCCCAGGGTGAAGGCGACGCACGCCGTGGCGAACGCGCACATTTGCAGCTCCGCGTCGTCGGTTTTCAGGACGTGGCCTCGATCACCGCGACCTCGGCACGCGGGTCCGAGATCGCCCTCGCGTAAACGCTCGCGTCCAGCCAATCGGGCTTGAGCGACGTGAGCTGAGCACGGACCTCCACGGGTATCGCCATTTCGATGAAGACGGCTATTTGCCGGCCGTCAATCCGGCATACGCTGAACGGATAGCCGGGGGGCGCGGCGCGGTGGGTCTCGGTCTGATGAAAGCCAGTAACGCCCGCGACGCCCCACTCGTCACCGATCGTGACAGTGTCGAATCTCTTCTTGACACCGGATCCCATCGCTACTCACTTCTTGAAGACTGGCGTCACGACATCCGGCTCTGGCCATGCGGCGGAACCTCGACGCTCGTGAATCCGCGACCCTTCAGCTGCGGCCGGGGTCGCACGTGTTCCACGCCGCTTCCTGCGGCGTCATGCGCTTGTCGAGGTTCTCCACGTAGGCGTCGTAGTTGTCTCTGAACGAACTGTTCGGACCCATTTCGCATTGAACTGGTGGATGTTGTCGGCGCCGAAGTGTTCGAAAACGTCGTCGAGCATCTGGGAGCCGCCAACTCGAAGCTCTTCAGGCCCGTGCGCCTTCACGGTGATCTCCAGCACTCCGCCATCGAGTTCCGCCTCGATGAAGTTACCCTTGGCCATCCGGGGATTGTTCCAGACGTACTTCGTGGCGGTGGCCATGCGAGGTTTGACCGACCGACCTGCCACGACATGGTCCGCCGCCTTCGGCCTTTTGCCCGGTCCCCGGTTCCGTCTTGACCGGTTCCGTCTTGACCGGCTCGGTCTTGGCGGGATCGGTTTTGATCGGATCGGTCTTGACCGGTTCCGTCTTGACCGGCTCGGTCTTGGCGGGATCGGTTTTGATCGGATCGGTCTTGACCGGACCGGCCTTTGCGCCGCCGGGACGGGGGCCCGCTCCTTCCGTTCCCATGATGGTGATGGCTGCGGCAAAGACCTGCATGCTCTCCATGAACTTCGCGTGAGAGATGACGCGTTGCGTGATCTCGTCGAGCGTCAGGCTCTCTCCCTCGGCATCCCCCGAGCCGGCAGATTTCGAGGCGCCCACGCTGTCGGCCAGCAGGTACAAGCCGAGATCGTTCACCTGCTTCGCCTTGCGGTAGGTGTCTGTGTCGGAGAGGTCCACGTGATCGCGCTGCTCGATCGCGATGATCGCGCTGAGCGTCTTGTCCGCGACCGCGACTTTGTCGGCCAGATAGTTGACCCAGATCGCGTGGAGCGCTTCGGCCTTGATCCCGTGGTTCGGCGTCTGCGCCGACGCGACGAGCCCGTATTTATTGTCTTTCCAGTTGTTGTCGACCTTTTCCCAGTCGAGCTTGGGAGCGTCCGCCTTGGCGGCTTGCACCCTTTATCCAGCCGCGCCTCCCGCATGGACTGTAGTAGGCCGCATCCCCCGCGCGGATCTGCTCGGGCGTGAGGTTCGGCTTGAAGTCGGGGTCGTTCGCGCGCATTACGTCGAACCAGCCGGCGCAGCCCGTCCCGGCGGCGTGTGGCTCGAGGTCGAGGATCGACTTCCTCACTGGCGCCGCGAGCTTCTTGTACGCCTCGAGATCGACAAACATGCGCGGGGTTTCGAGCGAGGCGAGCGCGAGCACCGCGGCTTTCGAGGCAGGCCCCGCGTTCTTATAGATCGTGTTGTACCCAAGGCCATAGGTGTCCGGGATGTCTCCTTCTTCGATCTTCGGGGGAGCCGGACGTGACGGTCAGAGGCAGCGTTGGCGGGTAGGCGAGCGTCCAGGGGATAGCCCCTTCGAGGTCGACGAAGAACCTGAGACCCGTCTTCACCGCCGGCTTCGAGATGACCCATTTCCGCTTCGGGATGTCCGGCGTCAACTCGTAGAGTCCCTCCGTCAGGTCGGTGTCGATATCACCGAAAACCCAACCGCGGGAGGTCTGGAACGCGACCCGCTTCTGGCTCAGCCAGACGATAATCTGCGAGACCTGCGCGCCCGCCATCGTGTCCACAGCCGCCTCGCCCTCCGCGGTGGCGCTCCCTTTCGTCTTCGGCTGCCGCGCGATGTGTGCGTTGCTTGGTCCCAGCGTCGGGATTGGCGTGCCGCGCAGCACCGCCGAACTGCTGCATCGGCCTGACGCTCGTCACGCTCGCCGGGTTGCGAAACCCGCAGTGGCGCGCGATCGGATACAGCGTGCTGTTGCTGAACGGTATGGGCCAGTTCGTGCAGGAGGAGGCCACGGCTGGACGAGAGGGGGGCCGGCCACTCTCCGCGCCGAACACCACGTGACGCCCGACCGTGTAGGCCGATGCGTCCACAGCCCGTGCCGATTCCGCCGCGCGCCCACCCGTGTGCACCCGCACGTGGCTGAAGTCATGTCCGAAGAGCGGCTCCGCAAGCGCCCGCGATTCCGCGTCGAGCGGGTGGCCGGGCGAGGCTAGTACGTCATCCACAATCGACGGCCTCCGCGCGTCGCCTGGGTCTCGCCGGCCGATGCCGCCCGGTGAATCTACGGCGCCTTTCGGCGGGGGCGAGGGCATACCGGCGCGAAGAGGTATGACGCTGAAATCGTAGTTGAATTTCGCAAATGAGGATAAGGCTGGCGCGGAAGCTTGCGACGCGGCGGGTTGGACTGTCTCAGGCGGGCGAGTAACAGCGTAGTTCGACTGCGGGGCCGCCACGGCGCCCAATCCCTCGGTGAATTGCTCGAGCAGAACCGCCGAGCCCGGAGGAAGTCCGATCGAGCTTCCTAACGCGTTGATCAGCGTGGTCTTCCATGCCGGCGGAGCCTGTTCGGCCGCATCTTCTGGCGCTGATGCGGCTTCGGTCCCTTCTTCCTGGATCTGCAGCGCCGCGTTGCCGCTGGAGTTGTGGGCCTGCTGGGCCACGTGTGTCAGTTCGTGGACGAGTAGTCGCTGACCGCGGGGCGTGCGCGGCGAATATTGGTCGCTATTAAAGACGACCTGGTTCCCGATTGTGTAGGCGCGCGCTCCAAGTTCGCGGGCTGACTTGGCTGCCCGCTCTCCCGTGTGCACTCGCACGGAGCCGAGGTCTGTGCCGAGATGGGATTCAATTGGCGTCCGGATCGCCGGTTCGAGGACTTTACCGCCGCCCCCAAAGACTATGTCGGTTACCGAGCTGGGCACGGCCCGTAGCGGTGGTGCCCCATCGCGGGGCAGACCAGCCGCGTGATGGCCCGGTGTCGGCGCAGCCGGGCCTGCTTGAGACCGGCGGACGAATGCATCGGCTGCGGCATCGGCGCTGCGCTCGTCGACGCTATGGGCCAGGCCAACGCGCAGAATAGGTAGAGCGATATCCTTCGCATGAGTGGCGATTTCGGCCAGATCGCGACGCACCGACGGTCCGCCGGCGCCGCCGCCGTTGGAGTTCGCTGCGGAAGTGGCCACGACCGTCGGCGCGGCTCCCGAGGGGCTAAGCCGGAGCACTTGTTGCGCGACAGCGCATTTGGTGCATAGCCTGCTACCGCGGGCGGGCTGACCGCATCCGCACGTCTTAGCACGTTCCTGGGGTGATGCCAGCGCCGTCATGACCACTCACCCATATGAGGTCACCTCCGCTGACGGGTCCAATTTGATTAGCGTGGCGCTGAAAACCGTCGATTCGAGTGTGCGCTTCCTCGGTAAAACTGGCTTGCACGGTGTTAACATCGATCCACCTAATCTTGAAATCGCGATCGCGGTGTTTGTAATTCGGGAAGACCGCAATGCCCTTGAACGTCACGACTGGTTCGCAACTGCAGTGCTCGATGGCTATCGCGCCGTCGGCTATGAACGCGACGCCCGGCCCGGCTATTGCCACGGCTCCCGTGTCCACCGTCATGGATGTCACGCCCAGCAATATCCCGACGTTCGGGATGTGCACGAGCCTGGCGAATCCTCAAGTCGCAGCGGCTACTACGGCTGCGCAGGGGGTGCTCACCCCTGAGCCGTGTGTGCCCGCAATCGCGTCGCAGTGGGTTCCGGGTTCGGTGACGTCGACGATCAATGGCCTTCAGGTGCTCACGAACAACTCGACCTGTCCGTGCACGTGGCTGGGTGTCATTAGTGTCGTGGCACCGGAGCAGCAGCTGGTACAAGGCACGTGAGCTCGATCCACCGATCACGTCAGTCACCCCGGCACACCAGCAGGTCGGTGGTACCCAGTACGACATGATCGCCGGGCGTCACGATCACGGTTCCGCGCAGCGTCACGTCGCCAAGCTTGCTGCCATTGAGCAAGCCCAGATCCTGGACGGTGGTGCGCCCCGACGTCACCGCGATCTTGGCGTGATGATGAGACAGCGTGTCCTCTGCGACTTGGATGTTGGCATCCGGAGCTCGTCCAACTACGTATTCGCCTTCGGCCAAGTCAAATTCGGCGCCCTTACTAGGGCCGGACTCGACGCGAAGCCGGATCCGAATAGTGTGGTCAACAGGCGGTTGGATCGGGAATTTTCGCGTCTCAGGATCCCGCAGTAGGGGTCTGGCGGCGGTGGCGTTCTTGATGGTTGCTGCCGTCGGATTACGGTGATTGCTCCCGCCCAGCAGTTCTCCCAAAGCACCTGAAGATTCGCGTAGGTCATTCATTCTGATCGCCCTCCTCCGCGAGCAGCTCGACCTCGCCCAGGAAAACCCGATCGCCGGGCGAAACGATGGCTATCCCGCGCAAGTCGACGTCGCCGAGCTTGCTGCCGTTGGTTGAATGCAGGTCCTCGATGGTCGTGCGCCGGGATGTGACGGCGATCTTGGCGTGGTGATGCGACACCGTGTCATCGGTAAGCCGAAGGTCGGCGTCTTCTCCGCGGCCGATCACGTATTCGCCGTCCTGAAGCCCGAACTCGGTGCCTGTATCCGGTCCGGACACCGCGCGCAGATGGAGCCGCACCGTTGTGTCGGGGGGCGGCTGCTTAGGGACCCGGCTGGTTGAAGTTCGCGAAGTAGGCCGGCTTTTTGCGCCCGCCTGCCATGAAGGGGATGGTACGGCGATGATGTCAGTTGGCGGTGCCGGCGCGATCCCGAACTGCTTGCGCTTGCGGTACAGCTGTTGGCGCTCGAACAGCGCGAGGCGCTCGGCGTGGCTGAGGCGCTGCGCGGTCATGACTTAAGCTCAGCTGCTGTTCGGCGAGCGGCCAGGCCAGCCGGGTGAAGAGCGAGCGCAGATCGTAAACACCGTTATTGGTGCCACCGGCGCTGGAATTGACCTGCGCCAGCGGCGCGTAGTGCCGCTGCGGCCCGTAGGGCGGCGCCCCATTGGTGTCGGTGGTGGGACCGTAGATTCGCGCGGTCGCGGCCCGCGCCGGGATCAGCCAGAAGTCGCCCCGCTGATACTTCGCACTGCCTGAGGCGTCGAACACCACCTGGATGCCGTTGTCGATCGTCACCGGACTGCCATCAGTGGGAACGGGCGCACCATCGCCCGCAATGGGCACGCTGTCCCAGCGCCGCAGCAGCACTGGCGTCCCCGGCGTGTCCACCGCTTGATCAAGCTTCACCGTGTTTTCGATGGGGTCCCATCCCGTGACGACGCTGTAGAGCCGGCCCGGTGCACCGAAGGGTACCCAGGAGGTGTCGATGACTTCGACGCAATCTGAGACCTCTAGTTTAGGGCGGCCGGGCAGCCCTGCGCCGGCGAGGTGGATGACTTGAGAGTCGGATTCGTTGGCCTGCGCCGTTGGGTCGATTCCGAATTCGACGCTGCCGTTGTCGCGCGACCACTTGAACGTCGGAGTGGCGTTCGGGGTGTCCGGATCCGCGTTGCCGCGGTGGATTTCGATGCGGTACAGCTGATTTTCCAGCCCGGAGTACCCCTGTATCGGGGTGGCCTTTAGCGTAGGTCGGCTGGGGTTGTTCATGGTTAGGAACAAGCTGTCGACGGCCTCGTAGTCAACGGCGGTGTTGGTGCTGTCGGTCCAAGTGTTTGGACCGGGGAGGACCGCCGGCGACCACACCACCTGGGTGCGGATGGTGGTGTCCGGTGTGGTGGGTCCCAGCGCGGGTTCCAGCAGCGTCGGATCTTGTAGTCTGTTGACGCTGCGCTCCCAGACCTGCAGGTACACCAAATATGTTCCGGTCGTGGGTATGTCGAGGCTGCCCGGCCCGTCCGGCGGGTAGGTAGGCAGCGGCGGGTTGCCGTCGGGCCCGGGGGCGGGAATTTCGCAGCGAATCCCGGCGACGTAGTAGTGGCCGTCTTTGAGCGACAGTTCGCCGCTGCCGTCGATGGTGACATCGAAGCCGGCCGTGTCGTGGTTACCGCCGGCAGGTCCCATGAAATCGGTTGCCAGCGTGCGCATCCAGTCAAGCAGGATCGCGGTCTGCTCGTTGAAGTCGGCGTCGAGTTGCATGCGGCCCTGCTGACTCCACGCCGCGGTGTAGGACTTGGCGCGGTTGAAGGTGAGCCGAGAGAAATCGCCGTACATGCCCTGCTCCTCAGGTTGCGAACACGATGTCGAGATCAACACCGATCGGGGTGAATTCGGCCAGCCTTGTGGTCATGTCATCGATACGGCGGGTCAACCATAGGTCGTGAAACGCGCCCAGCTCCCCGTCGTCTTCGGCGCCGTGGCTGATCTCAGCCGCACAGTCCAGGGCCAGACGGCAGTAGCCGGGCTCGCCGAAATTGGTGCTGTCGAAGCGCGGTCGCACTCGCGATGGTTCGCTGATCATCTTTGCCTGGGCCGTGGCAATGTCGTCGAGTCCAGCTTTCAGGTCGTCCGTAACGCTGGCCAGGACGCCGTCCGGCTGGCAGCCGATACGGCGCGGCACATGAGATGTCGTTGGCAGATAGCAGAACTGGATTTCGCCGGTTTGGCGTCGTCGGCTGAAGAAGCGTCCGGTAGTGATGCTGCCCTGGGCGTCGGCTTGGAAGACGTTGATCTCGCCGAGCACCGTGCACCTATCCAGTTCCAGAGAGGCATATCCGGGCCGGTCCTCGATGCCACCGATCGCCCGACCGGCATGCGGGCCGGCATCGACGATGGAGTCGGAGATAGACAGTTCGATCGGGTCGTGGCCGACCTCGGCGGTGTTGATCCGGATCTCACCGATGATCGAAGAAGTGATCGTCAGCGGACAGGGTATCGCGGCTACGGCGATCGCGACGTGACGCTGATCCGGGTCTTCGCGGTCGGGAACGATCGTGCAGTGATCGATGGCAACGGTGTCGAATTCACCGCGCAACTCGAGGGCGTGCTCGGCGATCGTGACGCCGCTCAGGCTGAGCCGCGCGGCTATCTGTTGCCCCTTGACCGAATATCCCTCGACGCGAATCCGTTTGGGGCGGTTACGTTGTTCGTCGACGGACCGCAGAACCGGCTGCTGCCCAGCAGCGGCTTGGATATCGAGCTGCATCCCGGCGCCGATGCGGACGTCGAAATCCTCCTCGTAGACGCTGCTATCCAGGATCTGGATCACGCCGTGAAGCGGTCCGTTCTTGCGTGCCGCCGCCAGCCACTCCTCGATAGCGGCAGTGACAGAACTGCGGACATTTTTGTCTTTGCTTCCAGCCGCAACCTGGATAATCTGCACCTGATCGGAAGTACCGGCGGGCGCGGTGATGTCGCTGCTACCGTCGGCGCCGATCGGGCCGACGTCGAGGTAGTGGTAGCGCACCCACACGCCCTCTTCGGGTTCGTCGACCTCGGGGAATGCGATCCGTCCGGTCTCGGGGTTCAGTGCGACCTGACTGTAGTCCGGGTCGACAGCCCAATCGCTGAGATCGGCCACCTCGATATCGTCCCGCGGGACCGGCGTGTGCCCGCGGTAGATGCAGATGCTGCGGTCGGTGCCGTAGTAGTCGGCCAGATCTCGCCGCAGCCGTCGGCGGGTAATGGCAATCGGCAGGTCAAGGTCGCCGGCGGGTGGCGCGCCGGGCCGTCGCGGAGTGGGCGCCACGGCTAATGCGCGGTCATATCCCAGCGCGCCGAAGGTGTAGTGGCGGTCGTCATCGATGCACGCCGCCGGCGCCCGGTGGACGTGCGCGACATCTTGTCGCCACACCGTGATCATGACGGTGGTCGGATGCGGGCCAACGGGTTTGGTCAGCACGCTCCCGCCGCGCCGGACGTCGGGCAGCGCTGACGCGGCGCGCAGCGGCGTGGCCGCGCCCGACTGCGGGGCGTCCTCGCGGACGTCGAGGAGCCGGCCACGCCGGACGTCGGGTTGGCGCATCGATTGGGTGACGGCTACGTGCGTGGCCTGTTCGACGGCTCTGACCGGCCAGCCGGTGGCATCGCCGGCAACCTGTTCCAGTGCGGTGAGGGTGCCTTTTGCGGCGCGCGCGGCAATGGCATTGACGACTTGGTGGCGTCGGGAAATCCATTCGGCTGCTTCGCTGTTCGGGTCGTCGTACGATGGACTCAGGGGCGGCAGATCGACCGAGACCAGGTCGGCGAAGTAATCGATCAGCGGCCCCTGGCATGTTTCGATGAACATGTCGTTATAGAGCTGTCCGATGTCGGATTCCATCGATTCCAGCTCGTCCTGGATGACCTTGACCAATTCCTGCAGCGGGCCGCCGAGTTCTTGGTCACGCAGCCGGTATATCGCCGGAATGAGCTGATAGACGCGATCAGGTGTGGTCATCGTTGGCCTCCTGCAGGATCAGCGTGTCGCTGACGGCGGCACTGATGTACCCGACGACGGGTGCTGGCGTAGCGGGCGCCTGATCGGGTGGCAGCGCCGTACTTTGTACTTGGATACGTCCGCTGCTGTCGGGTGGGCCAAGCGTCAATGCCGCGATGTCGGACGCCGAACTGTCGTAGGGGATTTGGCCGACCCCGGTGATTGCAGCGGACCACACGCCGTCGACGCGGTGGATCACGGCGATCAAATCGCTGACCACGATGTCCTCGTTGATGTCCTGCTTGTCGTAGCCGTACGCGTCGGTGAGTTCGGCTCGTACGGCTGGCTCGATCACGTTCCAGGCCATGTCGGGGTCGTGGCGGATCCGCACACTGAGAACGATCAGCGTTGTTTTTGCCGGTACGACGCTGATCGGTACGGTGATGTCGCCGGCCGCCTGCAGCGCCGCGGATACGTCGGTAACCAGCGTGCTGCCGTCCAGCGGGGTCGGGACAGCCCGCGACGGCCACCTTCAGGGTGTAGGTATGGCTGTCGCTAATTAAAGTGGCTGTGGCCTTACCGATTCCGGCCCAGCTCAGCGCCAGGTCGGCGGCGTCTTGAACTGATACGACACGTCCGAGCGCCTGCAACCCGCGGGGTGCGCCAGTCCGGACGTCGTCGGGACCGTCGGGGTCGGAGCCGCCGGAGGCCGGCAGCGGGTTTGTCACCTTGGCTACCGCGAGAGGCCGGGTGAGCGGCTGGGTGAGCTGGCCGGCGCGGACATTTCCTGCGCTGCCGACGCCGGCCCGGTAGCTCGCGGTCACAGTACTCGCCGAGTGGGGAAGTGGTTCACTCAGCGTGATCGTGGTGCGGCCCTGGCTGTCCGTTCCGGTGATATAGCAGCGGGCGGATGTGTGATCGTCGAACCGCGAAACCCACGTCCAGGTGCGTCCGTCGATAACCAACACCAGGCTGGAGATAAAGCCTGACTGGGTGGGTGACGGGTCGGCCAGTACCGGCGATTGTGCCAGCGTGAACTGCGGGTGGGCGGGATCGCCTGTCGCGGTGAGTGTTTCGGTGATCACCGGACCGTGGTGGGCGGGCACCACGTTGCCGTAGAGCGTGACGGTGTCGCGGCGGTAGATGTAGGCGAGCTTGGCCGCCAGCGTCAGCGTGGTGTAGGGCGTCTGTCCCGCGTGGGACGCGTCGTTTGGTGCGCTGACACCAGCGACCATGATGGCCTCGCCGGCCTGGACGGTGGCGCCGCTCAGGTCGGGGTCGGCGCGGGTGCCGGTGATTACCAACCGCTGTCCAGTCTCGAGGCCGGGATAGAAGACCGTCGACATCGATGGTGTTGTCAGACACCGGATCGCACCACGGTTCGTCCATCAAGTCGAGGGGAACCGACAGGGCGTGCACGACGAGGCCACGCACTTGGGACAGCAGACGCATAGTCGCGTCGAGCCAGTTCGACTTGAGCGTGAGCTGGGTGACGGTCATGCTCATGCCGTAGCGGTTGACGACTGCGGGCGAGGCGGTCTGCACCTGCGTGACGAGAACGTAGGTGGTATCGCTGATCTTTGCTGTTTGCGGGTTGAGCGGCGCGACCTGGGTGGCGGCCCCGAGCTGAGATCCGCCTTCGATCATCACGTAGCTGCCGGGCACGATGTCATCGCGGCGATCGTTGAGTTGCAGCACGTTTAACGAATCGGACGAAACCGCAAGTGCCGTGGTGACTTCGATGACGAAGGGAGTTGGCGCACCTGGGGTGAACTGGGGTGGCACGCCGACGGTGACATATAACGCGTTGGACGCCGCGGATGTGGTGTTGCCGGTGGGGTCGATCCCGACGATGACTGAATTACTGGCCGCTGGGGACCGACCGTTGACTTGCTGATTGCCGTTGACGTCCTGGCTGAGGGTGACTGTCACGTTGTCCAGATCGGAAGTGAACTAACGCGAGCACATTGAAGTCCGGTGCCCGACAACGCGATTTGTCCGGAACTGCTGGAAAGCGTTGCGGAAGCTCCCGGTGAGCGTCACAGCATCGTGGTAGGTCGACGTGTCAAAGCGGACGCTGGCGTTCGAAAAGGTAAGCGTAAGCGCATCCTGTTCGAGAGGGGCGACTTTGAGAGGGGTGACTTGGGAGCTGGATTCCAAAGTGATCCGCAGGGTCTGATTGTCGTTGAGTGGCCAGTCCTGCGGTGTCAATGCCTGGCCGCGACTGTCGAACCGTGGTTTCGGTGGGATCTGGACACCGAACGGCGCACTTGTCGCGCGCAGTGCGTAAACCGAATCGATCTGAGGCGCACCAATTGTGCTAGATGCCAGCGCCGGATAGAGGGAGTTAGATAACTCGGGGTGCAGAACGGCGAGCACCTTAGCGCTCATGTCAGACAGCGTGGTCCCCGAGTCCGTCGCGGGGGCGCTCGTCGCGCTTTTCGGGATGTCCGCAGCCGTAGCCGGTGGTGTGGAGAGTGGCATCGTCAGTGGTGTAATCAGGTTATCCATTGCGACTACAAGGCTCTCCTGGCCTTGTCGGCTCTTCGTGGGCACCGTGTGCGTTTCGGCCTCCTGCAGGGTCACGGTCGTCGTCTTGGTGAGTACGTCAGAGCTGACGCTGGCGGCACGCAGCAGCAGGCAGTCGCTGCTGGACGACGATGATGGCTGCGTTGGGATGATCGAGCACGACATCGTTGGCGCTGGAGCGGCGGTAGCGCGCCGGGACGGTCAACTGCGTCGGCATTTGATAGGGGTTGTTGGCGTCATCGCTCAGGATTTGCAGCGGCCTGGTGGTCTTCACTGGCAGGGTATTCCAGCTCGGCCGTGCTATGAGATCGTCGGTGGTTTCGAAGGTCTGCGGTAGCTCGCCGGCTCCCGGAATCGACTGCACCAATCCTTGTCCCGGTGGTATCAGCACGGCGGTGTCGGTGGGGTCGGGCACGAAGTGTATAGGCAAGCCAACAGGTCGCCGCCAAACCGGGCCTGGGTCGGTAACCGAGCAATGCGGCCAACGCCAGCACCGATTCTGGCTCGGTGGCGGTGGTGAGGTAGCTTTCCGCGGCGATACGTTCCTGGTAGAAGTCGATGACATCGGCGATCGTGGCCCAGGCATCCAGCAGCGCCACCGTGGGATCGGACAGCGATCTGGTGCCCAGGGCGTTTTCGGGTGCGCCGCCGTATACCAGGTCATGAATCAGATTGGCCAGCACCTGCGGGCGGCCGGCATGCCGGTAGGCCGAATGGAACGGGAAGCTTTTGGCGTGCAATCGAGTCAGTCATCGTCCACCAACCAGCGTGAGCTCGGCCTGACCGTTTTCCGGTGATGCCGGGTCATCGTCGCAGCGGATGATGCCGGTGGGGGAAACCTTCAGGGTTTCGCCGCTGCGGGTGGATCGCGTGTCGTTGGTGGGCTTGAGGAAGCCAAGTTTGGTGACCAACACCGATACCACCCCGGACGCCTCCTGCACCGCGGCGACAAGGGCGCTTTGATACAGCGGGTTCCCGAAGCTGAACCGGGACGGATGGAAGAACGCCGGCGATCCGTCGCGGAAAGCTGCCCACTGCCGAGCAACTCGGCGATCTGATCGCGGACGACGTCGCGGATCGCGTTGCTGTCCAGTTCGACGGTCAGGCCGATGACCAAGGGGTGGTAATCGGGTGGCGTGACGGTGAGGTCATGGCCATTGCCTTGGCGACGACCAGTGTGTGCTCCACCCGGTGCAGCAGCGTCGTACTGGGATCCTCGCCGAAGGTCGGTTGCACGGCCACCTGCACGCAGAAACGGTTGCCAGACCAGCTGAGCAGGGTGGCAGCGTTGCGCACGCCGCTGATCTTCTGGGTAATCGCCGTGTAGTCGCTCGGGGTGAGGGCTCGTGGCTGGTTCTGCTGGAAGCAGCCTGGAATCGCGCGCCGCGCAGCATCAAGGGTTTCGGGATCGGTGCCTCCGCTCGCGGGCAGCGGGTTTCGGACCGCGGAGATGGCGGCGGGTTCGCCCTGACACGATGTGATCTGTTTCTGCGGCAACATTTCCAGCCGAGCCGCTGCCAATGAGGTAGGACGCTTGCAGGCGGCCGCTCGGGGTCGCCGGGTTGAACCTGAGCCAGGCGGTTCCGTCCAGTTCCATTTCCACGACAACGCGCTTGGTTTCGGGTTCGGCGTCGACGAGGCCCGTGGTGACGTCCCACTGGCTGGGCGGCTGACCATCGGTGCTGGTCGCGTCGGCAAGTGTCAGCAGCGGCTGGGCGGTCGTCGGATCCTGAGCGGTGGCCTGGGCGGCGGACCCCCAGGCCGCAGGGTGGTGCGGGTCGAGTGCGCCCGCGACGTCCTCGCCCCAGTCGTGGCGGACATCGGCAAGCAGGGGCCCGCTTAGTGGGCCGCCGGCGGCCGCCAGCCGGGACAGTAGGTGCAGGCGCCGAATCTTGTTCTCCAGCAGGTCGTCTGCGCGGGCCAAAAGGATCCAGAGCGCCAGCGCATCAATCTCGCCCTGCTCCTCGGCAGGAAGTTCGGGGTTGCCGCGCAACCCCAGCTCGTCGATTATTTCTCCAGTGAATTGACGGCTCAGTTCCGCGCGTTGGTGTTCGTCGAGCGGTATGCCGCGAAGCGCGTGTCGCCGCCACATCGAACTGATTGCGCCACAAGTGGTACAGGTTCTTGAGCAGGATTGCCTGTGCTTGGCGACGTGGTTGAGGTTGGGGTACGGACATGACCAGGTCAGGCCGGGTTGGGCAAGACGGGCAGACCAGGTCTGTTCGGATTGGGCAAGTCGGGGTGGGGGACGTCGCGGATGGGGTGAGCGTCTCGGTGGACTCATTGCCGTGGCCGACCAGCACTAGGTTGGCTCGCGCGACTGCGCACGCCTCGGGGTCCGCCTGGTGCGAGGAGAATGCGTGGTCACCGGCAGCTGAAATGGCAGCGCGTCCAGCTGATCCCAGGCGACCTCGAGGAGATTGCGTGCGGTGAGTGGGTCTCGGGCCGCCTCGACCCGGGTGAGTCGCACCACGTGGCGATGGGTTTCGTCGGGCGGCCCACCGTCGGCTGCATAGAGTTCCTCGAACATGACGACGTCGCCGGGCTGAAGCTGCAGCGATGCCCCCACGTGCTTTTCGGGTTGGGCAAGCGTGGCTTCTGTGGTACCGACCGGTAGGTAGGTGTCGCTTTCACCCCAGGCGTAGATCTGAATCGGGTCGCGGGCGACCCGCAACGAGACGACCGCGCCCTTCGGCAGACCCTTGGACGTCTCGCCGGCCGCGTACGGGGTGGGCAGCGTCGCATGCAGCGGCGTGAAGGTCAGCGTGCTGGCAGGTGTTTGGGCAGTGAACGATACGGATTTAAGCGGTAGTTCGCAGTCTGCTGTCACGGTCAGGCTGATCCATGCGCGGGCGTGGCATCCATCATGGAACGGATATCCGACCAGGCGCGAGTCTCCTGATCGAGCGCGCCGCCGCGCGGTCTGCAGATACGCTTCGGTGCTGACGGCGTCCTGTAATAACTGAGGTCGTCACCGAGAAATGCAAACAGCTCGATGAGCATGATCACCACGTCGGGGACATGCTGTTCGGACCAGTCCGGCATGTCTTGAACGAGGTTAGTCAACAGGAGTTGGCGCAGTGCCTCGTAGTCGCGGGCGATGTAGCTCGAGGTGGGGGTAGGCGGCGTGGTCGCTGATGTCGGGGCGACGATCGTCGCCGACGCCGGTTCGTCGACATCGAATCGGACTGTGCACGAGGTGAATCGGGGATCCATGTCGCGGAGAAGGGTAGTTCCAGGCAGACCATCGGGCCGTGCTTCGACCATGCTGACGCGATAGCGCCTTCCCCGCCGGCGGTGGACAGATCAGCTAGGAGGTGGTCGCGCAAGCGCGCGTCGGAGTTGGTCACCCGCCGTACCTCGATCACGGCAACGGCCGGCTGATCAGCGGGGCCGTCGACGCGGATGTTGGCCGGAACGAGATGCTGAGGTGTCTGTTCGAGGAACATCAAAAAGCCAGCCGCGCCGATTCTCATGCGCCTCAACGATGTCCAATCCGTTGTGGTGTCGCTCGCGAACCTCACGGCGGCGGTCTTGGCTCGTCGCGATGATGTCGTAAGCGGGAGATTCGGCGGGGTAGGAGGTCATGTCGGTGTGCTCAGGGCGATGGCGGTGGTCCCGGTGTCACCGGTGGCTCGGATGACATAGCTGATATTGACTAGAAGTTTCTCGTCTTGGGCTTCGATGTCGACGTTTTGGAGCTGAATCACGTCGCCTAGCCATTGCGCAACCGAATTGACGACGGTGACTTCCAGCGCGGCTGCCAGCCGCGTGCCATTCGGCTCGAACACCAGATTGCCCAGCCCGCAGCCGAAGTTGGGCCGGTTTACGCGTTCACCGGGCTGGTGAGAGCAGCTGCTCAAGCATTTCGCTGATGTGATCGTCGGGGCTGCTGCTGAACGTGGTGCGGCCCCGGGAGTCGAGGTGATAGGGGTAGGCGACGTACATGTGTCAGGCCACCGTGAATTGCGGGCCGTTGACTGTCAATTCCCCGTTGATCGCTACGGCTCCAGAAATGGAGATCGTCGTCGCGACGATCGAAATCATCGGAGCAGTGATCGTGACACCCGCCGGGCCTAGCGTGATCGACGCGGCTTCGGCATATAGCGTGACGTTGCCGGGCACCTGTGAGGATGGAAACACGAGCGGTACCTGAGAGACGGCTACCGCGCCTTCGACCTCGGTGGTCATGAACGGCGTGGTGGGTCCGGTGGTCATGGCGGCATCGGCCATCAGCCCGGCTTCGGCAGGTACCGGCTGGTCGTCCCAATAGCAGCCCACCCAAACCGGTTTGTCGGGGTTGCCATGCT
>CAWDVY010000015.1:0-94452 GCA_963805675.1 uncultured Actinomycetota bacterium | reverse complement strand
GTTGCAGGCCGGCGACTTCGACGTTGCGATCACGGGCGGTGTCGACCGCAACATGGACGAAACGGGGTACGTGAAGTTCTGCAAGATCGGTGCACTGTCGGCGACCGGTACCCGCCCATTCGACGCCGGTGCTGACGGCTTCGTGATGGGCGAGGGCGCCGCGCTGTTTGTTCTGAAGCGACTGTCCGACGCCGAGCGCGCCGGCGACCGCATCTACGCGGTGCTCCTCGGTCTCGCCGGCTCCAGCGACGGCCGCGGCAAGGGGATCACGGCGCCCAACCCGATTGGGCAGCGGCTGGCGGTGGAGCGCGCCTGGCAGACCTCCGGTGTCGACCCGGCCCTGGCCACCTGCATCGAGGCGCACGGCACTTCCACGCGAGTCGGTGACGCGACGGAGCTTGCCAGTTTGACCGATGTGTTCCGCAAAGCCGGGGCGGCGAACGGTTCGATCCCGCTGGGGTCGGTCAAGTCCAATATCGGCCACCTCAAAGGCGCGGCCGGTGCCGCGGGCCTGTTCAAAACGGTGCTGAGCCTCCACGAGAAGGTGCTGACCCCCAGCCTGCACTTCGACCAGCCCAACCCGAATGTGGACTGGGACGACATCCCGTTCCGGGTGAACACCGAACTTCGCGAGTGGCCCGCACCCGAGAGTGGTGTGCGCTGTGCGGGAGTAAGTGCCTTCGGGTTCGGGGGTACCAACTTCCACGCCGTCATCGAGGAGTACCTGCCCGGCCGGCACCGCCCGCCCGAGGCGTCCCGGTCATATGCCGGCGCGACGATCGCCGCAGGTTCGCCCACCGTGACCCCTGCTGCAGCGAGTACGCCGGCCGGGCCGAAGGCGCCGTTGCGGGGAGCCGCCGTCGTGGGCGGCGCAGACGAGGCCGAGGTGGCCGCGCGACTGGAGCAACGGGGCGCTGAGGCGTCGGCCGGCCGCGCCCCCGCACCGGCCCCACCGGATCCCGCCCTGGCGGGCGCGGCGGTTCGGGTCGCCATCGACTACGCCGATGCGGCCGACCTCGCGGCAAAGGCGGCGAAGGCGGTGCAGGCGCTGCGGGGCGGCAACCCGGCCATGTGGAAGATATTGCGCGCCCAGGGCGTCTTCGTCGGTCGCGGCGCACCGGGCAAGGTCGCGTTCCTCTACACCGGCCAGGGCTCGCAGTACGTGAACATGCTACGGGACCTGCGCCAGCGCGAGCCGATAGTCGCCGCGACGTTCGACGAGGCCGACCGGGTCATGGCACCGCTGCTGGGCAAGCCGCTGACTGCTTTCATCTTCGCCGACGGCAGCGACGAAACCACTGTGCAACGGCTGGAACAACAGCTCATGCAGACCGAGATCACCCAACCGGCGGTGCTGGCCACCGATCTGGCCCTGACCCGGATGCTCGACGCGTACGGCGTTCGTCCGGACATGGTCATGGGCCACAGCTTGGGCGAGTACGGCGCCCTGGTGGCCGCGGATGCGCTGTCGTTCGACGCCGCCCTGGAGGCGGTCAGCGCCCGGGGCCACGGGATGGCGAGCCTGTCGGTTGCCGACAACGGCGCCATGGCGGCTGTGTTGGCCCCACTGGCGCAGATCGACCGGATCGTGGCCGAGACCGACGGGTACGTGGTGGTTGCGAACATCAACAGCAACGGCCAGGCCGTCATCGGCGGTGCCACCGATGCCGTGGACCGCGCCGTCGCGGCTTTCCGCGCCGCCGGCATGAACGCCAACCGAATCCCGGTCAGCCACGCTTTCCACACCGCGATCGTGGCGCCGGTGAGCGAAACGCTGAAGGCCGCACTGCGCCGGCTCGACATGCGGCCGCCGCGTCGGCCCATCGTGTCGAACGTGACCGGTGAGTTCTATCCGGCGGACGCCGACCTCGACACCATGCTCGACCTTCTCGGCCGCCAGGTGGCGTCGCCGGTCCGGTTCGTCGACGGGCTGCGCACGCTATACGCGGCGGGTGCCCGCATCTTCGTCGAGGTCGGCCCCAAGAAGGCGCTGCACGGCTTCGTCGAGGACGTCCTCGGCGACGATGTGCTGGCCCTGTTCACCAACCACCCGAAAACGGGCGATGTCGCCTCGTTCAACCAGGCGTTGTGCGGGCTGTACGCCGCCGGGCTCGGGTTTGCCCCGCTTTCCTCCGCAGCCGCGGACACCCCGGCCGAAGTCACCACCGCGGTCAATGCCGCCCCGGTTCGGGGCGGGATGACCGCAATTACCACCGACCGGTACGCCGAGCTGGGCCGCCTCCTCGTCGACGTGGTCGAGCGCGGTCTGCACGCCGAGCCCGGCACCGCCCTTTCCGTCACGTCCAGCGCTTCGGCGCCCGCGGTTAGCGAACCGGTGGTGGTGACCGGCGCGGCGCTCGGCCTGCCCGGCGTCGAGCGGGTCTTCGACGACGGGAACGTCGCTCGCATCCTCGAGGGCCAGCAGTTCATCGACACCATCCCGCACCGGCTGCGCCGCGCGATGGTCGACCGGCACATCACCCGCCTGGTCAAGCGCGCGTCCGGAGGCCCCACGTTCGAGACGATCGCTAACGAGGCGGAGGTCATCAAACTGGCCGGCCGCGGCGCGCCGCTGGATGTGGTCGCCGAGTTCGGGGTCGACGCCGCCCGCGACGCCGCGCTGGACTCGACCACCCGGCTTGCCATAGGAGCGGGGTTCGATGCCCTGCGCGACGCCGGCATCCCGCTGGTCATGCACTACAAGACCACGACACTGGGCACCCAGTTGCCGGACCGTTGGGGGCTACCGGAGTCGATGCGCGACGACACCGGCATCATCTTCGCCTCCGCCTTCCCCGGGTTGGACAACTTCGCCCGTGACCTGGAGCGCTACTACATCGACCGCAGCAACCGTGAGCAACTGACCGGGTTGGAGGCGGTGCGTGTCCGGATGACCGGCGACGAACCGGCCGCGGCGGAGGTTGACCGGCGCATCCACGAGCTGCGCCACGAGATCGAGTCCCACCCGTACGAGTTCGACCGGCGCTTCTTATTCCGGTGCCTGTCGATGGGCCATTCGCAGTTCGCCGAGATCATCGGCGCACGCGGGCCGAACACGCAGATCAATGCCGCGTGCGCGAGCACCACTCAGGCGACCGCGCTCGCCGAAGATTGGATCCGGATCGGCCGCTGTCGCCGGGTGATCGTGGTGTCCGCCGACGACGCCAGCTCCGATGCGCTGCTGCCCTGGCTGGCGTCGGGATTCCTGGCCTCCGGGGCTGCCGCCACAGACGACCTCGTGGAGGAGGCCGCCACGCCGTTCGACCTGCGTCGGCACGGGATGATCCTTGGCATGGGGGCGGCGGCCTTCGTCGTGGAGACCGCCGATGCCGCCGCAGAACGCGGGCTGCAACCGATTTGCGAAGTCCTCGCCACGGTCACTGCCAACAGCGCTTTCCACGGCACCCGGCTCGACGTCGAGCACATCGGCGGGGTCATGGAGAACCTGCTTGCCCGGGCCGAGGCTCGCGGAGTGGACCGCCACGTCATCGCGCCCAGCACAATGTTCGTTTCACACGAGACGTACACGCCGGCGCGCGGCGGCAGCGCGTCCGCCGAGATCCACGCGCTTCGCCGGGTGTTCGGGCCGGACGCCGACGCCGTCGTCATCACCAATACCAAGGGCTTCACCGGACACGCGATGGGCGCGGGCGTGGAAGACGTAGTCGCAATCAAGTCACTGGAAACCGGTCTGGTTCCTCCGGTGCCCAACTACAAAGAGCCGGATCCCGAGCTGGGCCACCTGAACCTGTCGACAGGGGGAAGCTATCCGGTGCGGTACGCACTCAGGCTGGGCGCCGGGTTCGGCTCGCAGATTGCGATGTCATTGATGCGGTGGACCCCGCTTCCCGACGGCCGTCATCGCCTGCCGGATGAACTCGGGTATGAGTACCGGATCGTCGACCGACCCGCCTGGCAGCGCTGGCTGACGGCGGCGGCCGGCACCGCCGACGCCCAGCTGGAGGTCGTCCAGCACCGACTGCGGATCGTGGACACCGGCGCGGCGGTGCAAGCCGCTCCTGCGGTGGCTCCGGCACACGCGCCGACGGTCCAGCCGCCCCCGGTGACGTCGGCGCTAGCACCGGCACCCACACCGCCACCGGCCTCAGCGGCGGCAGCCCCGGCACCGGCTACTGAGGCGGCGGCCCCGGCCGGTGACGACGTAACCGACACCGTGGTCGGCGTTGTCTCCCAGCTCACCGGATACCCCGCCGAGCTGCTCGACGTCGACCTCGACCTGGAAGCCGACCTCGGCGTGGACACCGTCAAACAGGCCGAGATCTTCGCCGCCATCCGCGAGCACTACGGCGTCGCCCGCGACGACAAGCTCAAACTGCGCGACTTCCCCACCCTCACCCACGTCGTCGGCTGGATCCGCGACAAAACCGGCACCCCCGCACCCACACCCACACCGGCCACGGCGGCGGCAGCCCCGGCACCGGCCACTGAAGCGGCGGCCCCGGCCGGTGACGACGTGACCGACACCGTGGTCGGCGTTGTCTCCCAGCTCACCGGATACCCCGCCGAGCTGCTCGACGTCGACCTCGACCTGGAAGCCGACCTCGGCGTGGACACCGTCAAACAGGCCGAGATCTTCGCCGCCATCCGCGAGCACTACGGCGTCGCCCGCGACGACAACCTCAAACTGCGCGACTTCCCCACCCTCACCCACGTCGTCGGCTGGATCCGCGACAAAACCGGCACCCCCGCACCCACACCCACACCGGCCACGGCGGCGGCAGCCCCGGCACCGGCTACTGAAGCGGCGGCCCCGGCCGGTGACGACGTGACCGACACCGTGGTCGGCGTTGTCTCCCAGCTCACCGGATACCCCGCCGAGCTGCTCGACGTCGACCTCGACCTGGAAGCCGACCTCGGCGTGGACACCGTCAAACAGGCCGAGATCTTCGCCGCCATCCGCGAGCACTACGGCGTCGCCCGCGACGACAACCTCAAACTGCGCGACTTCCCCACCCTCACCCACGTCGTCGGCTGGATCCGCGACAAAACCGGCACCCCCGCACCCACACCCACACCGGCCACGGCGGCGGCAGCCCCGGCACCGGCTACTGAAGCGGCGGCCCCGGCCGGCGACGACGTGACCGACACCGTGGTCGGCGTTGTCTCCCAGCTCACCGGATACCCCGCCGAGCTGCTCGACGTCGACCTCGACCTGGAAGCCGACCTCGGCGTGGACACCGTCAAACAGGCCGAGATCTTCGCCGCCATCCGCGAGCACTACAGCGTCGCCCGCGACGACAACCTCAAACTGCGCGACTTCCCCACCCTCACCCACGTCGTCGGCTGGATCCGCGACAAAACCGGCACCCCCGCACCCACACCGCCACCCAGCGCCGAAAAAGCCCCGGCAGTGGCCCCGAGCGATGCAGCTTCGACTCCCACCGTCACCGGCGACATCGCCGCCACCGACCGGATCCCGCGCCGGGTCCCGGTCGCCGCGCTGCGACCGGACCTGAAGGCGTGCTTACCGACCGGAGTGACTTTGGGCGCCGGTACCCGGGTGGCGGTGATGCCGGACCAGGGCGGGGTCGGGGACGCGCTGGTGAGTCGGCTCACCCGGCTCGGCGTCGAGACGTTGGTGCTGCACCCGGTTGACGACATCGACGCCGTTCTCGCGGACGGCTCGATTGACGGCGTGTACTGGCTCGCGGCGCTCGACGACGAGGGCCGCCTGGAGGACATGGATCTCGCCGGCTGGCAGGAAGCGCTGCACCATCGGGTCCGCAACCTTTACCTCACTATGCGACGGCTCTATGAGCAGAGCCCGTTCCTGGTGGTCGCCACCCGCCTCGGCGGCTACCACGGCTACGACGAGGCAGGGGCCACCTGCCCGTTGGGCGGCGCGGTCACCGGGTTTGCCAAGGCCTACCGACGCGAGCGGCCCGATGCCCTGGTCAAGGCCGTCGACTTCGCGGTCAATCGGAAGACATCGGCGCTCGCCGATGTTCTGATCGAGGAAACGCTTAGCGATCCCGGCTGTGTGGAGGTCGGCCACGCCGGAGGTCGACGCTGGGGCGTGGGCTTGGCGTACCGCCCGTTCCCGAACGCCGAGGAGGTCGGCGAGCTCCTCGGCGTCGATCCGGTTTTCCTTGTCACCGGCGCCGCCGGCAGCATCGTGTCGGCGATCACCGCCGACCTGGCCGCGGCGTGGCGTGGCACGTTCCACTTGCTCGACCTGACCCCGGAGCCCGACTCGGCCGACGCCGACCTGCGCCGCTACACCGAAGACCGGGAAGGGTTCAAGTCCGAACTCGCCGCCCGGATGCGTGAACGGGGCGAGCGCCCGACACCGGTCCTGATCGAGCGCGAGCTGGCGCGCTTCGAGCGCCTGCAGGCTGTCCTTGCTGCGGTGCGAGCGATCGAGGAGGCGGGCGGGTCGGTCCGATACCACAGCGTCGACCTCACCGACGCGACGGCTGTCGAAAAGGTGATGACCGAGGTGCGGGACAGCAGCGGGCACATCGATGTCCTGCTGCACGGCGCCGGGGTCGAGATCAGCCATGCGCTACCCGACAAAGAGCCCGGTGAATTCGACCTTGTGCTCGGCGTCAAAGGTGACGGGCTGTTCAACGTGTTGCATGCCGCCCGCGCGCTCCCGCTGAGAAACGTCGTGGCATTCAGCTCGGTGGCCGGTCGTTTCGGCAACGCAGGACAGACCGACTACAGCGCCGCCAACGACCTGCAGTGCAAAATCTTGAGCAGCCTTCATCGCACCCATGCCGGGGTGCGGGTGATGGCGGTGGACTGGACCGCGTGGGGCGGCATTGGGATGGCCACCCGCGGGTCGATTCCGAAGATCATGGCGGCAGCCGGGGTTGAGATGCTGCCTCCGGAGGCAGGCGTGGCGTGGATCCGGCGCGAGCTGGCCACCGGCATGCCCGACCGCGAGGTCGTCGTGGCCGGGGCACTGGGTGCATTGGCCGCCGAGTTCCACGAAACCGGCGGGATCGACCCGGCTTCGCTGACGGCAGACGGGCCGATGGTCGGCGAGGTGGCGCGCGCCAGTGTCCACGACGGATTGGTGCTACGCACCACGCTGGACCCGACTGCCCGGCCGTTCCTGGATCATCACCGTATCGACGGCACGCCGGTGCTGCCCGGCGTGATGGGCATGGAGGCGTTCGCCGAGGCCGCCCGGATCCTCGCGCCCGACCTCTACGTGGCCGGCGTCGAGAATGTGGATTTCCGCACGCCGCTCAAGTTCTACCGAGACGAACCACGCACCGTGACGATCACCGCGCTGCTACGCCCCGACGGGGACGACCTGGTCGCCGAGTGCCGCCTGTCGGCCGAACGCACCCTGCCCGGCGCCGAGGAGCCGCAGCGCACCGTGCACTTCACTGGCTCGGTGCGGCTGACGACAGATCCACCCGCCCTTGACGACGGGGGTGTCGATTCCGGCGACGAAGCCCGGGCGCTGACCCCTGATCAGGTCTACCGGCTGTACTTCCATGGCCCGACCTACCAGGTCGTCGGCTCAGCGTGGAAGTGCGGCGACGGTGCGGCCGCCCGGCTTGCCGCCGATCTGCCACCGCAGGTGGAGGAGCAGCTGCTGATCGGGCCACGACTGGTGGAGCTGTGCTTCCAGACCGTCGGGCTGTTCGAGGCCGGTACCGAAGGACGCTTAGCCCTGCCGCTACATGTCGACGCGGTGCGCCTGAACGGCCGGCCTGCCGAGCGGGCCGGCCTGGTCGCCACCGCACGGCCGGACGGCCACGGCGGCTTCACCTGCACCGTCCGCGACGACGCGGGCGCGCTTGTGCTGCGGGTCGACGGGTACCGCACGGTGCCGCTGCCGGATCCGCCGCCCGCGGACGTCGTCGCCCCGATGCACTCGATCATGAGCTGAGGAAACGTACCACTATGAACAGGCAGATCCGGCGGCTCGCGATCGTCAACCGCGGCGAGCCCGCGGTCCGCGCACTGACGGCGGTGGCGGAGCTCAACCAGGCCGGCGACCAACCACCGATCCGGACCATCGTGCTCTACACCGACCCCGACGCCGACGCGTGGTATGTGCGGCAGGCCGACGAGGCCGTGCCGCTGGGGACCGCAACGTTCTTCGACCCGGCCGACGGCACCCGCCGGTCGCGGTACCTGGACGAGGCGGCGGTCATGGCGGCGCTGAACCGTGCCGACGTGGACGCGGTGTGGGTGGGTTGGGGATTTCTGGCCGAGCACGCCTCGTTTGCGCAGGCGTGCGAGGAGGCCGGGATCGTGTTCGTCGGTCCGGACAGCGCCACGATCCGACGGCTCGGTGACAAGGTGGCCGCCAAACGGGTCGCCGAGCAGGCCGACGTCCCAGTGGTGCCGTGGAGCGGCGGACCGGTCGACGACATGGCGGAGGCGACCGCGGTCGCGGCGCGCCTCGGGTACCCGGTGGTCGTCAAGGCGGCCTCGGGCGGTGGCGGGCGCGGGATCCGGATGGTTCACAACGAGGCCGAACTCGCCGAGGCGCTGCCGTCGGCGCGCGCCGAAGCGCAACTCGCCTTCGGTGATCCAACGGTGTTTATCGAGCAGCTTGTGCCGGCCGCTCGCCATGTCGAGGTCCAGGTGATCGCCGACGGACAGGGCACCGTGTGGGCGGCGGGCGTGCGTGACTGCACCCTGCAACGCCGGCACCAGAAGGTACTGGAAGAGTCGGCATCGACGGCGCTCGACGCCGACGCGGAGCAGGCGATCCGCGACGCGGCGGTCCGCTTGGCCGCCGCGGCAAACTACCGCAGCGCGGGCACAGTCGAGTTCCTCGTCGACCCGGACACCGCGAATTTCCTGTTCATGGAGGTCAACACGCGGCTACAGGTCGAGCATCCAGTCACCGAGGTGACCACCGGCCTGGACTTGGTGAAGCTGCAACTACACGTGGCACGTGGCGGGCGACTGACCGGCGCCCCGCCGCAGGTGTTCGGGCACGCGATCGAGGCGCGGGTGTGCGCCGAGGATCCCGAGAACGGGTTTGCGCCCGCGCCAGGCCGGCTGGCCCGGCTCCGCCTGCCGGCCGGCACCGGGATCCGCGTCGACGCGGGCGTACGCGAAGGCGACCAGATCCCGCCCGACTTCGACTCGATGATCGCCAAGATCGTGGCGTGGGGGCATGACCGTGCGGAGGCCCTCGCCCGACTGCGTCGGGCACTGCACGAGATGACGGTGGTGGTCGAGGGTGGCACCACAAACCGCTCCTTCCTGTTGACTCTGCTCAACCGTCCTGAGGTGCGCGCCGGGCACTTCGACAACCACTGGCTGGACCGGCTGACCGCCGAGGCGGCGCACCTGCCCGCCCCGGATCCGGTCGCCCTGCTGGTCGCCGCCGTCGAGTCGTATGACCTCGACGAGGCCGACGAGCGGGCCGCGTTCCATGCCCGCGCGGCGCGGGGCGGAGCCGAGTCGGCGCCCGGGGTGGGTCACCAATGCCGCCTGCGCTACCGGGGCCAGCAGTACGACCTGCACGTGTATCGCACCGGCGGCGGGACATACCGTGTCACATCCGGCGCCGGCAGCGCTGATGTCACGGTCTCCCACCGCGACGGATATGAGCGGCGGGTGGTCGTCAGGGACCGGCCGCACCGCGTGGTGTCGGTCGTGGAGGGTGCCACGCTGCGTGTCGACATCGACGGCGCGGCACACGCCGTGTTCCGCGACGACGGGGGCGTGGTGCGTTGCCCCGGGCCGGCATTCGTGCTTTCGGTTCTCGTCGAACCGGGTGATCAGGTCGCCGAGGGTGACCCGCTGGCCATCGTCGAGAGCATGAAGATGGAGAACAAGATCACCGCCCCGTTCGCAGGCACCGTCGCTTCCGTCGAAACCGCCGCGAACGTTCAGATCGAAGCAGGCGCGCCGATGATCCGCATCGTGACGTCCGAAGCCGGTGAGGACCACGAAGCGGCCGCAGTCGACTTCGTTGGACTCGCCGCCGAACCGTCCGGCGCACCCCCGTGCGAGCGGGTGTACGAGGCGCTGCGCGGGTACCTGCTTGGCTACGACCTGGACCCGGGCACTGTCCGGGCCATGCTGACCCGGCAGCGTCGGCTCGGCGAGATCGCCGCGCCGGCCGACACCGACCTGCTGCACTGCGAGGACGACCTTCTTGATCTGTTCGCAGACGTCGGCTCTCTGTACCGACCCCGCAGCGAAATCGAGCCGGAGGAGGTGCTCGTCACCGGCAGTACCCAGGAGTACCTGCTGTCATACCTGCAGTGGCTCGACGCGGATCGGGCCGACCTGCCCGATGGATACCGGCGGCGTTTGGAACAGGCGCTGCTGCGCTACGGCGTTCGTGGCCTGGACCGCACCCCCGAACTGGAAGAAGCCGTCGTCTGGATGTTCCGGTCGTTTAGCCGGGTCGCCGACCTGGTACCTGCGGTGACCGCGATCCTCGGACGCCGGCTGCGCCACCATGCCGAGTTGGCCCACTTGGCCGACGCCGAGATGCGGGCCCGGCTTGACCGCTTGGCCGCCATTCAGGGCCGTCAGCGCGTGGTCGCAGACCTGGCCCGCGACGTTCGGTTCCACTACTTCGACGAACCGCTGCTCGACGTCGCCGTCGCCGAGCATTACGCCGAGGTGGAGCGCGATCTCGATGCGCTGCGTGACCATCCCGACGACGCTGACCGCGCCGACCGGATCGACCGCCTTGTCGCCTGCCCGCAGCCGCTGCGTGGCGAGCTGCTGCGGCGGTGGCGCGGCAGCAGCGACCCCGGACTGCGACAGGCGGTCCTGGAGGTCTACACACGCAGGTTCTACCGGATCAGGGAATTGGGGGACCTGGCATTCAGCGAGCACGACGGGCGGCTGCTGTGCACCGCAGATTACGACTTCGAGGGCCAGCCCATCCACCTGGTCACCGCGTATGCGCCAATGGTAGAGCTGCCGGAGCTGTCCCGGGCGATCGCCGGGCATCTGGGCGCTGCCGACGTCGGCCGGCAAGTCGTGGTGGATCTGGCGCTGTGGCGGCACGGTGAGCAGGCCGATGTCGACGCCGTCATCGCCGAGGCCGACAAACTGCTGGCCGACTGCGACTTCGGGCGCGTGCTGCGGCGCCTGGACCTCACCATGACGACCGCCGAAGGGGCCGCACCGGAACGCTTCCGCACTCATCACGTAACCTACCGCCAGCGGGATGGCCAATTCGTCGAAGACCCGCTCTATCGCAATCTGCACTCCATGCTCGCCAAGCGTCTGGACCTGTGGCGTCTGGCGAACTTCAAACTGCACCGGTTGCGCTCGGCCGAGGACGTGTACGTGTTCCACGGCGTGGCGCACGACAACCCCGCCGATCACCGGCTGTTCGCGCTCGCCGAAGTGCGCGACCTGACTCCCGCCCAGGCCGCCAGCGGCGCGGTGCGGTACCCGCGGCTGGAGCTGATGGGGTTGCTAGCTTTGTCGGCCATGCGGGAAGCACTCGCCACGTTCGACGAGCGGGACCGGCCGGCGGCCAACCGGATAGTGCTCTATATCCGGCCGCCGTGGGATCTGCCGCGCGACGCGTGGCCCGAACTGGCCCGGTCGTTGGCGCCGCTGGCAGACGGTGCCTATCTGGAGAAGGTGGTGCTGCGAGTACGGTTCCCCGACGGTCGCGACCGTGTGCTGGACGTGGAGGGGCTGGACTCAGGAGTGACGGTGCGCGAGCGCCCACCGGGGCAGGAGCCGATCCGGCCGTTGACGCCGTACCGGCAGAAGCTGCTGCGCGCCAACCGCTTCGGCGCCCCGTACCCGTATGAGATCGTGCGGATGCTCACTCCTCCGGCCGGGGCCGTGGCACGGTTTCCCGCGGGGCAGTTCATCGAGCACGACCTGAACGAGCAGGGGGCCCTGCTACCGGTGTCGCGACCGTACGGGACGAACACCGCCAACATCGTGGTCGGGTTGCTGCGCAACGACACCGAGAAGGTGCCTGAAGGGATGACCCGGGTGGCGCTGTTCGGCGACCCGACCCGCGGCCTGGGCAACCTGGCCGAGCCGGAGTGCCGGCGGATCATCGCGGCGCTGGACCTGGCCGAGCGGATGGGGATTCCGGTCGAGTGGTTCGCGCTGTCGTCCGGGGCGAGGATCGCGATGGACAGCGGCACCGAGAACATGGACTGGATTGGCGCGGTGCTGCGCCGCCTGATCGAGTTCACTCAGGGTGGCGGGGAGGTGAACATCATCGTCACTGGGGTGAACGTGGGCGCCCAGCCGTACTGGAACGCCGAGGCGACCATGCTGATGCACACCCGCGGGATCCTGGTGATGACCCCTGCCAGCGCGATGGTGCTGACCGGCAAGCAGGCACTGGACTTCTCCGGCGGGGTCTCGGCCGAGGACAACTTCGGTATCGGCGGCTTCGACCGGATCATGGGGCCCAACGGCCAGGGGCAGTACTGGGCGCCCACCCTCGCTGGCGCGTGCGACATCCTGCTGCGCCACTACGAGCACACCTACGTCGTACCCGGTGAGACGTGGCCCCGTCGGCGCGCCACGGCCGACCCGGTAGACCGAGACGTGCGCTCCGCGCCGCATGCTGCCATCGCGGGCGGCGACCTGGCAACGGTTGGGGAGGTCTTCTCCGCCGCTCATAACGCCGAGCGCAAGAAGCCGTTCGACATGCGCTCGGTGATGCGGGCCGTGGCCGACGACGACTCGGCACCGCTGGAGCGCTGGGGCCAATGGCGCGCCGCCGAGACCGTGATCGTGTGGGATGCGCACATCGGCGGCATCCCGTTATGTCTGATCGGAATCGAATCACACACGGTGCCCAGGCGCGGATTCGTACCGGCGGGCGGCCCCGCCTCGTGGTCCTCCGGCACGTTGTTCCCTCAGTCGTCGCGCAAGTTGGCACGCGCCGTCAACGCGGCCAGCGGCAACCGCCCGCTCGTCGTGTTGGCGAACCTATCCGGCTTCGACGGGTCGCCGGAGTCGATGCGTCGTTGGCAGCTGGAGTACGGTGCCGAGATCGGCCGCGCGGTGACCAATTTCCGCGGCCCGATCGTGTTCGTGGTGGTCTCCCGCTATCACGGTGGTGCATTCGTGGTGTTCTCCAAGAAGCTCAACGAGCGGCTGGAGATCGCCGCTGTGGAGGGCTCATTCGCGTCGGTGATCGGTGGTCCGCCTGCCGCTGCCACCGTCTTCGCTCGGGACGTGCAGGCGCGCACTGAGCAGGATCCCCAGGTGCGCGAGGCAGCCGAACGGGTGCGGGGCGCGACGGGGTCGGATGCCAGCACGGCGCGGGCCCGGCTCGCCGAGATCACCACGGCGGTCCGCTCCGCGAAGCTCAGCGAGGTGGCTGACGAGTTCGACCGGATCAACACCGTCCAACGGGCACTCGCGGTGGGCTCGGTGGACCGCATCATCAGCGCCGAATCGTTGCGGCCCTATATCGTCGACGCCCTCGACCGGGGGATGTCACGGATATAGCGGCCGGTCAAGCCAGGAGTGCCGGGGCACCGCCGACGCCAGTACCCAAGGGGGGCCGAGGGCGGCGGGCGGCGGAGCGGCCACCCGCGTCGCGACGGTGAGCAGGAACCGGCCTTCGCGCCGCCACCAACCGGGAAACACGGTGCCTTCGACGGCCCGCACCGTCAATGCGCCCCAACCGTCACCGCGTGGCGCGGACGGGGTGACCGCGAGCGTCTGGGTGTCGCGACGCAGCCCCGTGCCTAACACCTTCAGGGCACTCTCCTTCGCTGACCAGATCAGATTCGCGACCGCGTCGCGTTCGTCACCAGCCACGCAGGAATCAACCAGACGTTGCTCGGCCGTCGTGAGGAAGTCGCACACGAAGCCCGGCGAACGCGGCTCCACCAGCTCCAGGTCGCAACCGACAGCCAGCGGCCCCGTCGGCGACGTCACACAAACCGCCCACCCCGCACGGTCGCTGATCGACACGCCCACCTCGATCGGAGCGCCGTCGACGCACACGTAGGGGGCTCCGCTGGGCGCATTGCGAACTTCAATACCGGCGAGCGTCGCCGGGTCGGCGGGCCGGCCGATGACCGAAGCGACGGCGTGCTTGGTGACAAGCCGGCGCAGCAAGAACTCGGTGCGCCGCTTGGTGTACCGCAGCCCGGCCAGGCTCGCCGCCTCGGCGGGCGCCAGCCATTGTTCTTCCGGCGATAGCGCCTCCTCACCCAGCGCGAGCCATCGGTGCCCGCCCGGATCGGCGGGGCGTTGTTGCATTGACACCTCCAGAAAACGGCGATCTACCGCGGGCGGATCGACTGTCGCGCCTGCTAATTCGCGGTCATCGTCCAATTGTGCTACGGGTGGGCATTTCGTCCCCGAAGTTGATCCCCATATCACGGGCAGTCAGTATCGAGTCGCAGTCGAGCGGGACCTTCTTCTGCCGGCGAGTGGCCTCGGCGAGCGGTACGTAGTCCACCGTCGGCGGGTTCAGCGCCACCATCACACCGTTTTGTCCTTCGTCAAGGGCCCGCACGGCAGCGGCGCCGAAGCGCAGGCCGAGCAACCGGTCGAACGAGGTAGGCGAACCACCCCGCAGCAAGTGACCAAGCACGACCGTGCGTGCCTCCCGGCCGGTCATCCGCTCGAGCTCAGCGGCCACCTCGGCGCCCATGCCACCGAGGCGTTCGGCCTGTCCCGGCGACTTGCCCACGATCGATACCTCTCCATCGACCGGACGAGCGCCTTCGGCGACGCAGACGATAGAGAACTTCGCGCCGTGCCGCTCGCGTTGGGTGATCAACGCGGCCACCGGCTCGAGGCTGAACGGGATCTCGGGTATGAGAATCGCGTGCACCCCCGACGCCATGCCGGCGTTCAGGGCGATCCATCCGGCGTAACGGCCCATCACCTCGACCACGATGATCCGGCCGTGTGACGTAGCGGTGGAGAACAGCCGGTCGATGCACTCCGAGGCGAAGTCGACGGCGGAGTCGAAGCCGAACGTCGACGTCGTCTTCTCCAGGTCGTTGTCGACCGTCTTGGGTACCCCCACCAGACGCAGCCCAGCCTCGTGCAGGTGGCGGCCTATCGACATCGATCCGTCCCCGCCGACCAGGATCAACGCATCGATCCGGTGCTCCGCCAAGCGGCCGAGCAACTCTTGGGTCCGGTCCACCTCGATCTGGGTGCCGTCGGGCTGTTGCACTGGATAGGCGGTCGGGTCGCCACGATTGGTGGTGCCGATAATCGTGCCACCCAGGTGGATGATGCCGCGAACCCTGTCACGAGTCAGCTCGATCAACCCCCCATCGGGATAGTCGGCTGGTGAGAGCAACCCATTAAACCCATCGCGGATCCCAACGACTTCCCAATCGCGGTTTCGTGCTGCCAGGGTGGCCGCATGGATGACCGCGTTGAGTCCCGGCGCGTCACCGCCACCGGTGCTCAGAGCGACCCGTCTGATGCGAGATGTCACGAGGGAAACCCTACGCAACCACACCTAAGCTTTGGGTCGGTCGCCAGCTATCAGCTGGGCCGACGACGGTGTCGTGCATCTAGGTGCCACTGCGTTCTATTGAAAAGCTGTGCACTTGGGCCCTGAGCAGCCTGACCCGGGCCGGGGTGGTCGCCCTGGCCCGGGGTCGGAATCCACCGCGATTCCGATGGCGGGCGCCCAAGAAGTTGCCCGCGTGGCCGCGGCGGTGCTGACCGGCCCGGTGATGCCAAGTGGCACGGCGCCACGATGATTTCGACAGTTATGTTGCAGCGTGGGGAGATTCGCATGCGCTCGAGCGCAACGATGGCGCGAACACTTTGGGGCTCAGACAGCCCGATGCGGCGAGCACCGCGGGGTGATGTCGATTCATCAAGTGAACTGGTCCCCTACCTTGGTGTCGTGGTGGATTCGCCCGTGCCACGACACGACCATGGGGTCGCTGCGACAGGAGGCGGAGTTGGTGCAGCCCTGAGTCCTCGAGCGATGGTTCATCGCTAATTGATCTAAGCGACTTTCGACCGCCGGAGCGAGGCCCTAATGCCCTGTTACCAGTGATCTGCGGCGAGGAACATCTACGTCACGGTTCGGATTCTCGAGCGTAAGCACCAAGATTTTTCGGAGGCCGCACCATGCCCAAACCGATTCCGCCACTTGACCTGTCATGGCTGCTGATCGAGTCACCGACAAGCCCGACGCACGTCGGGGCGATGCTGCTGTTCAAAAAGCCCGCCGGCCGCACGCCCGTAGTGCGCGAGATCGTGAAGGCGTTGCGCGCGTACCCGCCGGCGCCGCCGTTTAACTATGTGCCGGAACTCTTGGGAGGTGGCGCCCCCCATTTCCGGGAGGTGGCGAGCTGGGATCCGCACTACCACATTGCGTATCTGTCGCTCCCCGCCGGAGCCTGCTACGACGACCTGCTTCGGCTCGTGGCCGATCTGCACGAGCCGATGCTGGATCGCGACCGCCCGCTGTTTAGGTGCTGGGTGATTGATGGGGTACCGGGTGGCATGTTCGCGATGTACACGAAGACCCATCACTCCATCATCGACGGCGAATCCGGCCTGAAGAGAATCTACGCAGGCCTGAGTACGTCCGCTCAACACACGATCGCCACGCCCGGCTTTGCACTCCGCGTGCCGGCACCCACGCCGCACCCGCCGACGCCGGTCGCGCAAAAGATCGCCAACTCGATCCGCGCGGCGGTCACGCAGGTCGGGGCAATCAACCAGGTCTCGATCGGCGCGCTGCGCAAGACCCTCGCAGGACTCTTCGGCTCGCATCTTGAGGGCAGCCTGCCGTTCGCCGCGCAGCACGCCCCCACCAACGAGCCGCTAACGATGGCTCGGAGATTCGCAACGCTCTCGCTGCCGCTCGAGGAGATGCACGAGATCGGCGGCCACTTCGGGGCGACTCTGAACGATGTCGCGGTCACCGTCGTCGACGCCGGGCTGCATGCCTACCTGCGCGAGACCAGCCGCGCCTTCGCGCACCCGTTCATAGCGATGTGTCCGGTGTCGCTGCGCGCCGACGGCGACACCACGATCGGCACGCGAGTGTCGGCGTTGTTCGTGCGACTCGGCGAGCCCGGCGCGACCGCGCCGGAGCGAATCCGGCAGGTGGTGGACTCGATCGCCACGGCCAAGAAGGAGTTGGGTGGAATGTCGAACGACGCGGCGATGACCTACGCGGTGGGAATCATCGCCATCGCGGGCCTGGCAGCATCGACACATCTGGACCGGGTTGCGCACCCTGCTTGCAACCTCGCCATCTCCAACGTGCCGGGCGCCAAGGAGCCCCGGTACCTCAACGGCGCACGCCTCGTCGGTGTCTACCCGGTCTCCGCGCTTGCCGCCTCCGTCGGGCTGAACGCCACGCTTACCTCCTACCACGACCACATGGACTTCGGGTTCGTCGCAAACGCCGCGGCGATCGACGACCCCACGGAGCTCGCGCGCCACACGCTGCAGGCTTACCAGGAACTGAAGGAGGCGGCGGGGAAGCAGCCGGCTGGTCCACAGCTCGCGTTTTCCTGAACGGCCGCTACCTCGAGCCACCGGAGCCGAAGACGCTTAAAGCATTCTGGCTAAGCATCCGTTCTTTGGCCGGGTGGACCCGCGTTGTCATCAACTGGTCAGCCGGATGTGCGTCGAACGTCCGCTTTAACGCCCGTGAGTTCATCTTTCAAGAAGGCAGTGAAGCCGATGTCTTCGATCTCATCCGCGAAGGAAAATGCCCTCGAAGTCGTTGCTCATGTCTGGCACTTGACGATTGAGACTTTGGGCGGCGGCGACATGCTCGGATGGTCCTGGTTGATACCTCCCTATCGCTGGCGGTTCGACGCGCGGCGGTGGAGACGACCCGAGCGATCGCGCTGGATGGCAAGTGCCTGCGCGCAAAATGCGAAGAGGATCACGAGCTGGGATACCAACTGGTAAGGGAAGTGGCTTCGACTCTGGGCCGGCGTCTCGATGCGACACGATTTCGACTTCTGGACATTTAGGCCTCCTCTTACGACCTGACAGGGTTGCCGGTACGCCGAGACGACAGCGCGACGGTCGGGCCTCATCTCACGGCCGGGCGAATTCGTCAGTGTCCTCGCAGCGACGTTTCGCGTCTCGCGACGCCGTTTGTCAACGGTTTCGGAATATTGATCCTCTGCGGTTCGGAAAATTGACCCAGCTCGGGTCCCCAGGACCGTCGCGCAGCCGTTGCGCTCGCGCTCGGCGGCCAGCCAGTCGTCGGGCTGATCGGTTATGAATTACCGCTCTACCAGCGCAAATGCAAAAACGCCGCCCAGCAGTTCGGGCGACGTTTTTGACGCGGATCAGCTAATGCCGTCGCGGAACGCGATGGCCTCCTGAGCGGCCTGCACCCATTCGGCCACATCGACCACGGGGTCGCACTTGTACTGGACGTAGTTCGCCAACTTGGCCGTGCCTTCGAGGATGTCGGCCGGGTTGTCTGCCTCGCAAACCATGAACCCGCCCTCGGCATCGACGCGGCCCACGAACTGCAGGATCGTCACCTTGGGGTGCCACTTCGAGTACAGCTCGACCGCGCGCCGCGTGTCGGCCTCGGCCTGCTGGCCGCCGATACCCGGACGAACGCGCCACTCCAACACGTACTTCATTACATCGACTTCCTCTCTCCTCAGCCCCCTATGCGGATTTTCTCGCGGACCGCCCTCAGGCACACGAGTAGTTCGGTACTCGATTTCCAGCTACCATCTAATCCGCTGTACGTGGAGCCAACGGTGTTCCCATTTAGTGACTGCCCAGGCACCTGCGGTGCGTCGCCCGTAAGCAGAGATGATGGAGGGCGCCGGACCAGTTAGCTATGCCGCTTGAGCTGGGTTTCGACTGTGACTCGAAGGGATGATGGTTGTGGTCGCGGCGACCCGCAGTGACGCCGGTGTGAGGGCCTGAGTTGGCTGTAGCGGTTGGGACTTAGTGCGGCAGAGCGTGACCGGCACTGACGAGGATGATCCCGGCCGTCGCGGCGGTGAGCAGGGTGAGTACCACGCCGCGGCGCAGGACGAGTAGTACGACTGCGGCGGCGGCAAGGACGGCGTACTGCCACGGTTCGGTCAGGGCGCGGGCCAGGGTGATCGCCGAGCCGGCGATGGCGCCAATCGCGGCCGGTCCGGCGCCGTCGAGGAAGGCGCGGGCGGTGGTGTTGGTGCGTACCTGGTCGAAGTGGCGGGCGCCGAGCAGCACGAACGTGAAGGAGGGGCTGAAGGCGACGACGGCGGCCAGTAACACCGCCGAGGAGCCCGGCGGCGGCGTAGCCGACCACGGCGACGGTCTGTTCTACGGGGCCGGGGGTGATTTGGCCTAGGGCGACGGCGTTGAGGAACTGGCTCGCCGGTCATCCAGTGGTAATGGTTGACGGCGTCGTTTTGCATCAGCGGGACGATCACGAACCCACCGCCGTATGACAGCGCGCCGACCTTGAAGGCCACCCAGATCAAGGAGGCGAGCATGCCGAGGATGAGTGTGCCGATGGCCAACAACGGACATCGGCGCGATCGCGGTCGGCCCGGTGGTGTCGCGGCGCATGCGGCTGGTGATCTCGATAGCGCCGCAGGCCACCAACACCAGCACCAGCCAGGGCCCGATGGTGGCCGCCGCGAGCAGGCCCGGCCGCCACGTAGCCGGCCCATCGCAGTCGGCTCGCGCGCCCGCCGTCGCGGGCACGGTGCCAGCTGGCCGGCAGCAGCCCGGCCGCGGCATGCACGGCGACCGCGGCGACCGCCGATCCGGCACCGGCGCCTGCGGCCAGGACCGCGCGCGGCGGTGCGCCGGTCAAAAACAGCGCGGACAGGGCGAGGACGAGGATCAGGCCGGGCACGATAAACGCGGCCCCGCCCAGCAGTGCGCCACGGCGGCCACGGACCCGCCAGGCGCAGAAGATCGCCAGCTGGGTGGAGGCGGGCCCGGGCAGCAGGTTGCAGGCGGCGACGGCGTCTTCGAACTCGACCGGTGTCAACCAGCACTTGCGCTCGACGCACAGTTCGCGTAGCAGCTTGATGTGGGTGGGCGGCCCGCCGAAGCCGATGGAGCCGATGCGTCCCCATTCCCGCGCGACCACGGCCAGGTTCTGCCGCCGCGCGCCACGCGCGTGCGGATCGGGGTCACTCATCGGACCGCGGCCGAGGTGAGCAGCTCGATCGGATTGCCGGACGGATGGTCGAACACGATCTGGCGTGGCTGCACACCGCGGGAGAATACATCAAACCTGTTTGATATGCCTAGGGGCGCGGTCGACGTATCAGGCATAGGCTGGATGGGTGAGTCCTGACGTCAAAGGCGCTACGGCAGAACGGAAGAACCCTTCATGAGCCGCCACCCGGGCGGGTTTACTCCGCTGATCGCGACACGCGCACCGGCCGCGGTGGTGCTGATCCGCCTGTATGTGGGGCTGGTGTTCGCCTGCGAGGGGGTGTTGAAATTTCATGCGGCCCGACTCACTGGGCACCGGCCGGTTCGACAAGGCTGGCATCCCCGAACCCGCGTTCTTCAGCACCCTGGATGCGGTCTTGGAAATCGGTTGCGGAGCGCTCATTTTGATCGGGCTGGTGACCCGGCTGGCCGCCGTGCCGATGATCATCGACATGCTCGGTGCACTGCTGATCACCAAACTGCCTATCTTCTGGGGCCACGCCCCACTGTTTCGCACAGAACACGGCTGGTGGGACTTCATCCACGAATCCCGTGTCGACCTGGCCCAGCTGTGCGGCAGCCTGTTTCTGCTTCTCGTCGGCGCCGGCGCCTACTCCCTCGACGCTTTCCTGACGCAGAAAGCCACCCTTGCCGCCGCCGACTCCGGGCCGCCGAGACCCTGACCAGCAAAGCCGAGAAGACGCGATTATCCGGTGTGGCCGTATTGCTCCTTGGCTGCGCCACCGAAAAACAGGACGCCGACGAATCCGGCCAGAAGTGCCAGGCACATCATCACCGCTGCCCGCTGGGCGTAACCGACCACGATCAGTGCCGGTCCGCCGGTGTCGTGCACCCACAGCGCCGGATAGCAGATCTCTGCCCGAAGGTTGCGTTGCCGGTGTTCGACAGGTGTACGGTCGGCAAGGCCAGCACGCGGTTACCCGTCCATTCGTGTCGGCGTGGCTCGGTCTGCGCACCCACTGCCACAGCCCACTCGCCTTCGCGTCGTCTCCGCGCTTAACCCCGCGCCGAATCGAAATCCCCACCCCTGCTTCTGCTTTTGTTGACTTCAGCCGTCGATGTTCCTTGTGGATACTGGCCCCTCAAAGATGATCTGGAGCCTGGGCGGCGGCTGTCAGCGGCCGTTTAATCATTTGCGCGGCGCACAACCGATGCGTGCTCGGGTAACGCGGCCGGATCGGCGGTTAGGGCGCGGATCGGTTGCGCCGCAGTCGATTTTGGGTGGTATCTGGTCGGCGGGGCAGGGGCCAGCAGGTGGTGGTCGGGGCGAAGACGCGGCCCACGTGGTCCGGCGCGACCGCCGCGGCCGGCCCACAACTCTTGTGATCAGGTGGCTGGACGCGTTCAGTTGATACGGCGAAAGCACAAAACCGATCAAACAGGTTTGATGTATCGTACTGGGGTGCCGACGACCGATCGAGTGCCGGTTCCGCTGCTGATGCGGATGGCATCCCATCCGTTGCGTTGGGCGCTTTTGACCGAGCTGGCCTGCAGTGACCGCCGGGTCCGGGAGTTGGGGGTGGCCGTTGATGCGCCGCAAAATCTGGTCTCCTACCACCTGGGGCTGTTGCGCGCGGCCGGGCTGGTTGCCGCCCGCCGCAGCAGCTTTGACGGTCGCGACAGCTACTACCACCTCGACCTGGTGCAGTGCGCGGCGGCGTTCGGCGACGCCGCGACCGCTCTGCATCCAGCACTAGCACCCACAGCCACGGCCGGGCGCACGCCGGGCAGCTCGGTGTTGTTCTTGTGCACCGGCAACAGCGCGCGCTCGCCGATGGCCGAGGCGCTGCTGCGACACCGAGGTCGCGGCCGCGTCCGTGTCGCAAGCGCGGGTAGCCATCCCAAACCGCGCCTGCACCACAACGCCGTGCGCGTCATGCGCGAGGACTACGGCATCGACCTCAGCCACCGGCGGCCCAAACCCCTGACCGGATCGCGCGACGGCGCTTGATTACGTGATCACGTTGTGCGACAAAGTGCGCGAGTTCCCGCGCGACGACCACAGCGCTACCGCGATGCACTGGAGCCTGCCCGACCCGTCGGCCGCCGCCGACGGCAACCGGGCCAGCTATCGGCAATTCCGCCGGTTGGCAACCGAACTGGACACCCGCATCGGATTTCTGCTGCCCGTTCTTGCACACCATGCCCATGCTCAGGAGGGATGATCATGGCGATCGCATCGACGCAACGGGCCAGCGTGCGCTACCTCGTCGATGACGTGGACCGCGCTGTCGAGTTCTACGCCACCTATCTCGAATTCACCCTCGGCCTTCACGCCGCACCCGCTTCCGCCGAGGTTATGGGGGCCCGCTGCGGCTGCTGTCCGGGCCCACCAGTTCAGCGGCACGGCCCCATCGCCGACGGGTCCACGCCGGTGCCCGGCGGCGAGAACCGTATCGACCTGATGTGACGACATCACCGCCGAGGTAGCGCGACCCGTGTGGCGGGCCTGAGTTTCCGCAACAACATCATCAGCGGGCCGGTCGGACAGCAGATTCTGTTGCATGACCCCGCAGGCAACCTCATCGAATTGTTCCGCCCCGCCAACCGATAGGCCGCAGAAGGGGTCCTCGATGCCGTTCGACCGGCGTGAATTCCTCACAGGCAGCGGCCTGGCGGTAGCGGCCGCCGCTGGTGTCGGCAGCGCCGCGACGGCCTGTTCTGGGCCCTCGCGACCCTCGCCGCCGGGCGGCAAACCGGACTACACGGTGCACATCGGTACCGGCCTCGTCGAGTTGGCCCCGGATCGGGTGGTATCGACGACCACCTACAACGGGCAGTTTCCCGGCCCGCTGCTGCGCTTCAAAGAGGGTCACACCACCTGGGTCGATATCTACAACGACACCGACACCCCCGAACAACTGCACTGGCACGGCCAGATTGATACCGCGTCGACGTCGACGGCGCCGCCGAGGAAGGCACCCCCTACATCCCCGCCCACGGCATGCGCCGCATCTCGTTTGTGCCCCGCCCGTCGGGCTTCCGCTTCTATCACACCCACCTCGTTCGCGCGCGCCGATCTCGTCCGGGGCCAATACAGCGGCCAGGTCGGCCCAGTCTACATCGAGCCCAAGCAGAACCCCGGCGGCCTACGACCGGGAAGTCTTCCTCACGCTCAAGGAATTTGAACCCACCTTCAGCCGCGGCGGCGACATGGCCATCGGATTTCCTCGCCGGCGACCAGGACCCCGACCTGCAAGACCAAGGGCGAGACGGCGATGACCGCCTCGCTCGCCCATGGCATGCCGCACGGCTACGAGGTGGGCTACGCGCTTCGCGATCAACGGCCGCATGCTCGGCCACGGCGAGCCGATCCGCGTGCAAACCGGTCAACGGGTGCTGCTGCACGTCCTGAACGGCAGCGCCACCGAGATCCGCAGCCTGGCGCTGCCGGGGCACACGTTCACCGTTGTCGCGCTGGACGGCAACCCGGTACCCAACCCCGCGCCGGTGCCGGTGCTGTGGCTCGGTGCGGCCGAACGGATCTCGGCGATCGTGCAGATGACCAATCCGGGAGTGTGGGTACTTGGGCGATCTCGCCGACGACGACCGGCAGCAACGGCATGGGTATTGTGGTCGAATACGCCGGCCGCGGCGGTGATCCGCAATGGGCCGCCACCGCCGCCGTTCAAATGGGATTACCGCCAGTTCGCCACACCCGGCGCGACCGCTCCGGCAGCACCCGATCACACCATCGAGATGCTGATCGCGAAACGCAACGCCGCCGACAATGGTTTTAACGTGTGGACCATCAACGGCAAACCGTTCGCCATGGACAGCCAATCAACCCGTCTACGACCTCCAGCTGGGCAAGCGCTACCGGCTGCGGTTGCGCAACGCCAGCGACGACATCCACCCCATCCACCTGCACCGGCACACCTTCGAGATCACCCACGTCGCCGGCACACCCACCGCCGGGCTGACAAAGACGTCGCGATGCTCGGCGGCTACCAGACATGGACGTCGACTTCCTCGCCGACAAACCCGGCCTGTCGCTGTTTCACTGCCACCAACAACTACACATGGACTACGGATTTATGGCGCTGCTGCGCACCACCTAACCAAGCCCCAACGATGACATCGAAAACGACGCTGCGGCAGGGCTTCCTGGACTGCGCTCTGGTCGTTCGTCGTGCTGATCCCCGGACCGCGCATCAGCCCGGGGAAGCGATTCTCGTCGTCGACTATCGGGTTCTTTCACGGCCACCCTGACCAGCAGGCACGCAAACTTTGGCTAATCGACGTTGTGAACTGTCAGGGACCATGTGGCGGCCTAGTAATAGGCACGGCGCAAAAGGATCCGGTTCCCCAAACCGACCTGCGGAGCAATCGGCGGCAACGCGACCATGGCCTGATAATCGGTCTCGAACCGCTCAACCGGGCGGGCGCCGATCGCGCGCACCCTGCGCCGGTTTGCCGCGTCAGCCACTCGGCCAACTGGGCGTTGAAATCCGCCGGCGAGGTGAACATCCGGCCCTCCCGGTCCCACCGATCGCGGCTTCCCGATCCCACACCAGCGTTTTGGGCACCCTCCCCAGTCCAGTAATCAGCGTCCACATATCCAACAGAATGTCGCCGGCCCGCCGCGACGGGATCATCGTCGCCGCGGTAAAGCGGGAGTAGCCAAGCGTCATCACCAGCACCGGCAACACCCGGTCCTGACCCTGTCCCACCGAGATCATCGGCTTGGGGAACCACAAATCGCACTGGGCGATCTCGCCGGGCTGGTAAATCACCTCACCAGCGACGCCACCCGGCTCGATCCGATCCACCGGATCAACACCGACGAACTCCGGGCGGATCACCGCCAGCCGTTTCTTCAACGGCGACAACGAATACGGCCAGCTGATCCGCTCCGCCGTCACCGACGCCGGCATCCTGGGCCACTCGGTCAGCAGCGCCCGGATCTGACGATCATAGGCATCAGCGACCGAACCCCGCCCGGCGCGTTCATACTTCGGCGGCCGATCCGACGACAACGCCGCCCGCACCGTGTTGCGCGACACCCCTAGACGACGTGCGATCTCGCGGATCGGCACACCCTCAGCCCGACGCAATCCGGCGGATCTCCGCCCAATCCTCCACACTGATCACCCTCCAACCGGTCCGGGAGTGGTCAGTTTTCCGGGAACCGCAGGGGGTGGATGTCGATGGAAAGAAAAGCAGGCCAGAAGTCAGTATCTCTCTCAGTGGAGCTCTACCCTGTCGGCATGAGGCGGCTGTCTAGCGTAGATGCTGCGTTCTGGTTCGCCGAGACGCACGCCTGGCACATGCATGGCGCCGGACTGACGATCTGCGACCCGTCCGACGCGCCAGGTTTCTGCTTCCGTGCGGTCAAAGACCTTGTCGCTTCTCGCCTTCCGGAGATGCCGGAGCTGTGCTATCGAGTGGCGGGGGCGCCGCTGGGACTCGACAGGCCATGGTTCGTCGAGGACCGCGAACTCGACATCGACTATCACATCCGGCAGGTCGCGGTGCCCGAGCCCGGAGGACGTCGGGAACTCGAGGATCTGATCGGCCGTCTCATGTCCTACCCACTCGACCGGGACAGACCGCTCTGGGAGATGTGGTTCATCGAGGGCCTGGAGCATGAACGTGTCGCGATTCTGACGAAGATGCATCACGCCCTTGTCGACGGTGTGTCGGGCGCCGGTTTGAGCGAGATCATGCTCGACATCAGCCCTCAACCGCGTCCCCCTGCGGTCGAGGGTGGCCCATCGTCGAGACGCGGGATACCCCCGTTCGAGCTGCGGGCGCTGGGCGGCATGTTCAACGTGGTGGTCAGGACGCCATACCGCCTCTTGCGAATCGCTCAGCAAACGCTGTCTCAACAGCTGGCCGTGCGCGGGCTGGCCAACAAACCTCCCCGATTCTTCGAGGCACCGACAACGCGATTCAACGCCGAAATCTCCACGCAGCGGCGAATCAGCAGCAGCAGAGTGCCACTGGATCGGGTGAAGGCGGTCAAGCGTGCCTTCGGGGTGAAGCTCAACGACGTGGTGCTCGCCATCGTTTCCGGTGCGATGCGCCGTTACCTGCTAGACCGAGGGGAGCTCCCCGATCGGCCGCTGGTCGCCCAGATTCCGATCTCAACCCATGGAGAGAGCAGAGAAATCGGTAACCAGATCAACTCGATGACCGTCAGCCTCGCCACCGATGATGCCGACCCCGCCGAGCGCATGAAAACCATCTATTGCAACTCCCAAGGCGCCAAAGAGATGGCCAAAGCGCTTACCGCACACCAGATCATGGGTCTGACGGAGACCACGCCGCCTGGCTTGCTGGCGCTCGCCGCCAAGGCCTACACGGCCAGCCACATTGGTGGCCATGTCGCTCCTATCAACTTGGTGGTCTCCAACGTTCCCGGTCCCGACTTCGCCGTTTACCTGGCCGGTTCGGTCGTGGAGCGGCTCGTGCCCCTCGGACCGGTAATGCTGGAGGTGGCATTGAACATCACCTGTTTGAGCTACAACGGGGTCGTGGATTTCGGCTTCGTCACTACGCCGGAGATCGCCAGTGACATCGACGAACTAGCGGACGCGATTGAGCCCGCGCTGAAGGAACTGGAAGAAGCTGCCGGTCTGGTTTCGGCGTCTTGACCGACACGATCGGCCAACGTTGTTGTGGTGGGGGTGTTGATGTGCCTACAAGTCAGAAAATGCGATCTGCGTCGCCGGTGAAGCTGCCGGGAATCGAACCCGCTTGTCTGCCAGGCAATTTGCGTGCTGAGCGGCATTTCATTCCACCTCGTTCCGGTTCAGTCCCTTTCGTTACCTGCGGTTTCGTTCTCGGGCTTTGACGGCATCAAGAGCGGACGGCTGGAGTCTGGTGTGGCTTGGAGGACGTAGTCGTCGACACTCGAAATCGCTTCCTGTAGAGCCGTGTAAAGCGATGGCCGAAGCGATGAGGCTATGGGTTCGGGTTCCCGCTGCCCGGGGCCGGCTGCCGATCGCCGGCGCCAACCGATTGCGCTCCTGCCGCGGTACGACCTTTCTGGCCGGGGTGACGTCCTGGACGTTGCGGCAGGACAACTAAGCAACGCGACGATTATGGCCGCGATGACCGCCGAGGCCAGCGGGCGGCTCAAGGCTAGGCCGCCGTCGGCGACTGGCTTATCAATGAAGTCCCCCACGGTTGCGCCCAGAGGCCGCGTCAGGATGAACGCGACCCAGAACAAGGTGACACGCGAGACAGCGGTCCAGTAATACAGGGCTACGACCGCTACGAGAGCCGCGGTGAATACCAGCGCGCCGCGTTCGTAACCAAATCCGCGAGTGTCGGCGAGCCAATCGCCGAGAGCGGTGCCCAGGGTCTGGGAAAACGTGATCGTGGCCCAGTAGAACGCCTCGACTTTCGGCGTCGAGACGGTATTTACCGACACCGTTCCCTCTGACCAGTGCCACAGGCCGAGGGTGGCCAACAGACAAGACAGCAGCAGAAGCGATCCGCCTGCGTAGCCGATCCCGAGCGATCGGTCGGCGAAGTCGGCCAACGTGTGCCGAACGTCGTAGAGGCGACGATCGTCGCCCAGTAGAGGATCGAATTGAAGCGCTTGGCGGAGATCTGCGCGACACGAGCGCCACCAGCACGCCTCCGAAAAGCGCGACTCCGGCCAGATAGCCCCAGTTCAGCGTCATCGTCACGGTGTCGCCACCGGTTTCGCCGAGCGTCGTCGCCAAGATCTTGACGACCCAAAAGCCCAGGGTGTCTGCCGGCACCTTGCTCAACGCCTGTTTCGCAACGTCATTCATGGATATGGCCTGTCGCTCCCGTGGATTGGTGGCTATGAGCTGGAGAACCGCCGTTGATCCACAACGACGTCATCAGACATTGTTACGTCGCTCGACTGAACACTTGCTGAACCCCTTCGGAACAGAAGATCTTCGCAGAACCCGTGGTCCCCACTAGTGCCCAACACCGGAGGGCAAAAGTAATTCATAGGCCCGACACAGTGGTCAACCGACAGTCCTTAAATGAAAGTTATTTGTCATCGACGTGGCGAATAATTGTTGAACGCGTCCCAAGGAAGGGAGCGGCGTGACCACGACGATGGACGATGCGACGGCACTTTCATCCCTGCTGCGCTGGATGTGGTCTTTGGGGGCGAGCAAGAAAGCAAGGAAGCCGCAGCACCCCACGATGGAACGGCCGCACACCCTCAGGAATACGTCTGCCCGCGCGGCTCAAGCGGCCGGGATCGCCGCAACCTCGCTGGCCGGCGCGCTGTTGATGATGACCACCGCGCCGCAGGCCACCGCCGATACATCAGCCGCGGACTTGGTGAGTTCGTCGTCAAGCTCGTTTCAACCGGCGCTTGATCAGCTTCTCGACGCAATGCAGCAGGCGGTGGCGTATGACTCGGCGCTGCCGTTTGCGACGCCGGACAGTGACGCCATGCTGCTAACGGGTCTGCAGAACACGAACTATGAGTTGCTTTCGGCCGGACTCTCGAGAGTCACCGAGCTTTTCGACGGGGTCTTTTTCCAATCGCCGGAGGTGGTGGCCGGGGATGCCGCCGATTCCCGTCAGTACTTTCAGTTCTTCACCCCCGACATCTACTACCACGCGACCGCCGGCCTAGCTCCCGGCGCTACCTACGAGCTCACTGGCACCGTCGGCAACGGGACCGAAGCCTCGCCATCGCGACCGAAGCGATCACCGGTTCGACGGCTGTCAGCAAGGACAGTCTGGAACTCGATCACAATCTCATCGTCAATCCCGACGGCACTTTCACCGTCGACATCGGTCCCACGGAGCCAACCGGCGCAGTCAACTTCATCAATGACAGCAACGCCACCACCAATGGTGATGCCTCCCTGCTGATTCGAGACGTGCTGGGCGATTGGGCGCAGGGCCCGGGCAGCGTCAGCATCCACTGCGTGTCCGACTGCCCGGCGTTTTTCTCCATACCGAGCACGGGAATATTTCCCAGCGCCGACGCGTCCACCGCCGACATCGACTCGTTGACCGGGGCGTCCACTACCCAGATCACCTCTGTCGACTCGTTGTTGACGACGTTGTTCACCGCCTTCGGCAACATCGTCGGACCTTTCAACCAAGAAAACATGGGCCTGGCCGAGGTTGCCGGGATCGAGCTTCCGGCCAACACCATGAGCGCGCTGGCCCCCGAAACGAGTGTGTTCGCGACGGGCTTGCCGAGCGCCGACGTCTCCGGGGGGAATTTCGACCTGGATCCCGGCGAGGCGCTGATCGTGAAAGTGCCCGACGTGCCCTCCGCCTACAGCGGGATCGAGCTGATGAACGTCTTCGGCGCGGCGCTGCCGTATACCTTGGCGCAGACCACTTTGAACAACACCACGGCGTTCGACGATCCTGACGGTTACACCTACTACGTGGTCAGCGCCACCAACCCGGGCGTGGCGAACTGGTTGGACAGCAACGGCGTTACCAGCGGCGAGATATTCGCCCGATTCGAGAACCTCCCCGATAGCACAGACCCGACGGGTCTACCCGTGACGACCGAGGTGGTGCCGGTGGCCGATGTGGCCAACTATCTGCCCGCCGACACACCGACCGTCAGCCCCGCAGAATATGCCGCCGACATGTCAGAGCGTGTGTTGTCCTACGACTACGCCTTAGACGTGTCCCGGGAAAATGCCCAACCCGACTGGGTCATACAGGAGTTGCTGCTCCATGGGCTGCAGGGCGTGATGGGTAGCGATAATTTCGACGCGGTGTTCGGCAGCGACCCGGTCACTCCGCTGGAGCTGAGGTTGACCCCGGCCTTGGCCCCGGACTGGGCCACTGTCGACCACGACATCGTCACCAATCCGGTCGGCAGCCTCGAGGCGATTTTCAACAATCTCCCCCTGGCGGCCAGCGACATCAGCTTGCCCACCGAATTGGCGTTTGGCCAGACCGTTCTGTCGCTGTTGCTGCCCCAGCAGCTCGGGTCCCTGCTCAATGACACGGTGTTCGACCCGAACACCGGCATCATCGCCGGGTTTCTCAATGCCCGCGACGACCTGGCGACCGCGGTCCTGACCGCCAACGACGACTTCCCTTCGGCACTCGGCACTTTGGCAACGACGGAGTGGGCGAACATGCCCGAGTTGGCTCAGGCGACCGCGAGCTCGCTGCTGGCCGACCTGGGCACACTGTTCAATCCCGCCGATTTGCTTCGCCGCGTGAGACTGGATTCCGTCAACCGCCGTCACCTGCTCCAGCTGGCAGGCAGCGTCGGTTTGGCGTCGATGGTCAGCGCCTGCTCAAGTAAGACTGACGACGTCGCACGACCAGTGCCAGCCTGACCGCAACAACCTCGGCTCTGCTGCTATGCCGAGACGCGTGGGGCGCGCGACCTGCCCGCTCCGGAGGCAGGCCCCACACCATCACCCGGATGACCCTGCACCACGAGGCCGTGGTTCTCGGCGACAACCGCAATGCCCCAGAGCGCTTGCGTCACGACCAGCGGTATCACCAAGACCAAAAGGGATGGATCGACATCGCGTATCACATCGGCGTTGACCGCAATGGCAACCTCTACGAGCTGCGGAACACCGCAGATCGCCGGCGACACCGCCACGGACTACGACACAACAGGCCACTTCCTCGTCCTCTGCGAAGGAGACTTCGATCAAGAGGTCGTGTCGGAGGCCCAACTGCACGGAACCGCTATCGCATTCGCCTGGGCCGCCCAAAACTTTGGCGTCGCGACCAACACGTTGGCGGGCCATCGGGACCTAGCCCAGACTTCTTGCCCGGGCGCGAACCTCTATGCCCATATCGTCCTCAGGCGACCTCAAGCGTCGCATCGATGATCTGCTTCCCGCCGGCGGGGTGGACCTGCAGCGCTTTTGCGGACCCGAGGCTTCCGCAAGAGTCGCGGCTATCGAGGCGGGCAATTGACCAGCGCTTGGTGGCACTGCCGGGAATCGAACCTGACGCTCTGCCATGCATCAACACGCTGGGTCCGCACGCAGAGCGCCGTCGAATACGGCGTGAAAATCTGATCGCGCGAGTGCGACATCAGCCAATGCGAACTCATTCGTCAGCACCGACGCCAGGCCGTGCTCACCGAACTCCTTGAGCAGACCCAAGACTTCGCGCTCGACCCCGACCATGACCCGCAGTGGGTGGACAGCCTCCTGGTCCGCCGGCACGAGCAACTTTATCTGCACGCCACTCGGCCATAAGACATCGCGACGCTTCTTCCGTCACCGCATCGTTTGGTGAAGCCATTTGCGTCAAGGTTTTCTCAAGCGGCGGGTTAGACCCAGGATCCCGGCGGCCACAAAGGGCGCCGGGGAGAGCGTGGCGATCAGTGCGCTCTTGGAACCGACTAGCGGCGTGCTGCGAAGCCCGGTGACAAAGTCGGCTCCATCACTAACCAGTCCAAGCGTTGCCCACCGTCGAAACTCACCTTCTCCGCCGCGTGCCCAGGCCGCGCAGGCACCGGAGCCGAGAACCACGTCACGGATCCCTATGGTCCGCATGAGTAGTGTTTCTGTCCCCGATCCTGGCGAGAAGATCCGGCTCGGCGCCAGGATCATCGCCGCTCCCACGCCGACGCGTGCCACCGCGACCAGCGCCAAGATCGGGGTCGATGCCTGGGCCCTTTCTTGCCTCACGGCCCGACCCTACTCACCCGGTGTGTTCCCTCAGCCTGCATACCTATTACACGACGGCAGGCGAAATGCGCCCTGAACCGCAGTTTCATTACGCCTCGATCCACTTCAGTCCCGCTCGTTAGCTGCGGTTTCGTTCTCGGGTATCTGTCAAGGATTCAATGCTTGCATTGACCGTGCGCGGGCAGTTGGGTACTTGCCCGCTTGAGCACGTCGGTCATCGACGGGTTGGCGACGTCGGAAACGTAGACCTCCCAGAAGTCCACGCCGGCTGCTGTCACGTGTTCCAGTGCGCGGTTGAGCGGACCCTGATATGCCGAATCGTTCGTTGCCGACTTGGAGTTTTGCAGTCCGGTGACAATCTCACCGCAGTGATTCCGCACTGCGTCGTATTCGTGGTCCGACGGCTGCCCCTCGCGGCCTCTAATGCCGTTTTCCTGCAGGGCGAACTGCTGCTTGTAGCGCATACCCGCTCCGATAACACTGTCTACGGTGTCGATCCGTGCACGCGGGTCCTTGGCCCCGTTGTCGCCGATCGGCAGCCCTGGATACAGCGACAACGAAAGATACTGATGCGGGAACAGTTGGTGGTACTGGTCGAAGGTCTCCTTCCAGGCGTTGACGTATTTATCCGGCGTGTAGCCCAGGGCCATCCATTGCGCGATGTCGGAACCATTGGCCGACGCAGGTAGCGCCGTGTCTCCGGTCTTGCGGTCAGGCAATGACATTTCGGTCGACACCGACGTCGGACCGGCCACCTGGATCAAGCGGAATTCCGGGCTGTTGCCGTAGCGCTGGGCGAGCGCGCCCAAGAACGTGAACCATGCGTGCAGATATGCCTCGTTCCAGGGCAGCGGCAACGCCCGGGGTTCGGTCTTTTGTTGAAGTAGGCAAACTTGAAGCTCTGGGTCTGCACACCGGGCAGCTGCAGCACCCACGAGGGGCTGCGGAAGCCGGGGATTACCGCCAGCACGACGAATTTGTGGTTGGCATCGGCTTGGGCGAACACACAATCCAGCGCCGACCAGTCGAACGTATTGGGCGCCGGTTCAAGGTTGTCCCACTGAATATCCACGTCGACACCGCTGACCAGCGCGTCATGGAAGACCCGCTTGGCGAACGGGACCTTGCCCTTCTCGTAGATGTCGAACGCGACCAGACCGGTAGGTCGCGCAGACATCGTTGACGCCGTTCCCGCCGGAACTGTGCAACCTGTAGCTGGCGGCTCGCCGGCGGTCACCGGCGGAGGGGCGGCCCGATTCGTCGGTGCACCGCCGGGGCTGGCCGGAGCCGATGACTGCTTGGACGAGCAGCCGGCGAGCATGCCCACCACTACCAGAGCCGCCGCCGCATATCGCAGAACAGTTTTCTGAAGTCGCATCGCGCGACCTCCAAACCCGACGTCAGTCGCGCGATCATCGTAACGCCGGGGGCGAACAGTGACCACAAAAATCTGGTGGACCGCCCGCGAGCGGGGTTCGCACGGCAATTGCGTCCGTATCGTGAGGCTCATGGATGTGCCGTGGGTGTGATCGCGCCCGATGTACAGCCCGGATTCCGTCAACCGCCGTCACCTGCTCCAACTGGCAGGCGGCCCGTCGGTTTGGCGTCGATGGTCAGCGCCTGCTCACGTAAGACTGCCGACGTCGACGACCAGTGCCAGCCTGCGACAGTCCCACTTCGGCGCTGCCGTCTATGCCGAGACGCTTGGGGCGCGCGACCGCCGCCCGCTCCGGAGGCAGGCGCCACACCATCACCCGCATGACCCTCCACCACGAGGCCGTGGTCCTGGGCGACAATCCGCAATGCCCCAGAACGCTTGCGTCACGACCAGCGGTACCACCAAGACCAGCTGGGGTGGATCGACATCGCCTATCACGTCGGCGTCGACCGCAATGGCAACATCTACGAACTGCGGAGCACCGAGATTGCAGGCGACACCGCGACCGACTACGACACAACAGGCCATTTCCTCGTCCTCTGCGAAGGAGACTTCAATCAAGAAGTTGTGTCAGAGGCCCAGCTTCACGGAGCCGCTCTCGCGTTCGCATGGGCCGCCCAAAACTTTCGCATCGCGACCGACACACTGGCGGGCCATCGGGACCTAGCCCAGACTTCTTGCCCGGGCGCGAACCTCTATGCCCATATCTCCTCAGGTGACCTCAAGCGCCGCATCGACGATCTGCTCGCCGCTGGCAGGGTGGATCTCCAGCGCTTTTGCGGACCCGAGGCTTCCGCAAGAGTCGCGGCTATCGAGGCGGGCAATTGACCTGCTCTTCTATTGTGGAGCTGCCGGGAATCGAACCCAGGCGCAAAATCGCCTTGAACTGGGGAAACGCTGAGATCCAGTATCGCGAAAGTACGCGAAACGACGTGACGCGACCTGCGGATACACCGACAGATGTTGATGGCATCAACACCTCTGGGCCCACGGCTCACCGTGGCGGACACCTCAAGTCGCCAGTAATGCAGCGACCGCCGCCGGGTCCTTGTAGTACACGTCGAGCTCCGCGATTCGCCCGTCCCGCACCGTGTAGATCTCGACAAGTCGCCATCTCGACGCTATTGCCGGAGGCCCGCGAAGTGAACGTGAGCCGGAAGCGCGCGGCGACGGCGTCGTCCCCCAGCGGATCAGTGGTGATCGGACCCGCCGTGAGCTCCAGCACGTCGTTCATCTTGTTCAGAAGCTCGAAGAAGCCCTGCGACCCGTGGTAGTCACCGCTGAACGGTAGACCTCCGGCTTCGTGAACAACGAAATCGTCATGCAGCAAGCTGCGTCGCTCGTTTCGGCGCTCCGCACCGGTCGCCGCCATGAACCGGCGAACCGTGGCCACGCTTCTCTCGGCCGTGTCCGATGCCATCGAAGCGTCCTATCCGATGCCGACCAACAGGTTCTCACCCGAGAAGTCCGCCGCCATAACGGTAGCTCCGGGCGACGTCTCGGCATGCGTGCGTTCGAGTTTTCGATAGCTGAAGCGCCATCGGCCATCCTCGCCGCGGACGTAGGTCTCGTGATAGAAGCCGAACCCGCGCAGCCACTGCTTTTCACCGTTTCGCATCCAGAACAGGTTGTCCTCCATGGCCCACACACCAGTCGCGTTGTCCCCGTCCTGAAAGTCGATCACCGGCGTATGACTGTGATGCACGGTGGTGACGTTTGCCAGCTGAACCGAAAGTGCTTCGGCTGCGGCTTTTCCGCCAACGATCGGTTCGCTGGAGATCGACATCGCGACGTAGTCGTCGGTGTGCAACTCTGCATAGGTCGCCCAGTCCTTCTGGTCGACCGCATGATCGCGTCGGGCTTTGAGCCGGTAGATCGCCTGGAGTTCGACCAGCATCTCGACATCAGTCATGCCGTTTGCTCGGCTCATGTCATGTCCTCGAACCGCGAGACAACCGGTTCCGCGCCGGGGCTGACGTATTGCACAAGTTGGGGCATGCCCTCGGTCAGGAGCAGTGATTTTGGCACCGACTCCCTTACCCAAGCGGTATCCCCGTGTGCGACGCAGGCTGCTTGGTCCCGATACACCTCGACGACTACGTAGGTGTCGGCCTCTTCGACGCTCTTAGCGAAGCCGTAATAGGCGACACCCGGCTCGTTCTCAAGCGTCATTGCGGTGACATGGGTCATCAGATCTTCGAACGCCTGCGCGTTCTCTGGACGCACCCGCAAGTGAGCGATGAAGGTAATCATCAGCCTGCCTAGACCTTTGCCGGTTCGCCGATGACGTGGTGGGAGGTATGCAGCCTGTCCTTGGCGGCTTCGATCGTCCGCCGCACGCCTTCGCGAACCGACACCTTGTTCGGACCTAGCAACGCCACCATTTTGGTCGTGTCGGCCCAGATCGGCCAAGCCTTGCTGTTCTCGACGAATACCGGCTGCCTTGCCGAGTATCTCGCCGGCCATCTGGCAGTACTCCTGCGTCGTCACGGGCTTCCGTCCCGCCGACGTTGACGATCTCGGCACCGACCTTGGCGATACCCGCTGCAGCGATGGTCTTTTCGACGTAGTCATCCTCGTACAGCGGAGTATGGACATTTCGCACGCCCGGATAGACGCTCACCGGTTGATCCCGGATCATCTGGTCGATGCGTTGCGTGACTCCGCCACCCCGCGGGCCGTAGAAGGAGAAGATCCGCACCAACACCACCGGCAGCTGGTAATCCACGCTGAGATGTTTGAGAAGGACTTCGGCCGCGATCTTGCTCGCGGCATAGTTCTCGGCGGAGGAGTGCAGGCCGTAGGGATCGTCCTCACGCAGGGGCCGCTCGCCCTGGTACTCGTAGAGCGAACCGGTGCTGCCGTGCACGAAGGCTTCGCAGTCCCGGTAGCGTCTGGCCAGGCGCCCGGCGGCGCCCGCATTGACTTCATAGGCGTTCTTCTGCGGCGGCAGGACGGCGTAATTGATCACCACATCAACTGATTCCGGCAGCGGCGAGAGGTCGGGATCGGCAAGATCGAAGGCAATCGGGTGTGCGCCCGCCTCCTCCAGCATCCGCTTCTGCGCGGGATCGGAGAACCGCGCCACCGCGTACACCTCGTTCGTCTTCGCAAGTTCCTTGGCAATCGGAAATGCGACGACGCCGCTCGCGCCGGTGACGAGAATCCTTCGCCCTGACAAGTCATGCATCGCAACTCTTTTCGTGTTCGTAGCGTTATCCATCGGCGACGGACGCCTCCATGGCTTCAGCTTCATAACTGCCCATGAACTCCATCGGCACGCCGCCCATGGTGCAGATGAACAGGTCAACGCCGGGCACGCCTGTGTCGAGGACTGTTACGTCGCCTGTGAATTGGCGCGCTTTATCCTGCATGGTGCCGTAGTCGTCGGCCAGGAAGGACAGTGCGGCGAGTCCTTCGGGCGCGGCTGTGCGTAGCTGTTCGGGAACGTCGAGAACTTCGACGAGCCCTGCCACTCCGCTGCCCAAGATCGTGACGTCGCGCCCCCTCAGACGGTGGCCACCCAAGGGTCGTCTCGAGTATTTCCCCCGGGACCCGGAAACTGTGCTGCACCTCCATTCCGACGACGCTCGTGAGAAATCCGATAAACCTCGTCGCAGAATGGCTGAGCATGACCACATGATGCAGCTGGTTCGGCACGGCATGACCTCCGATGAGCGCCTATTGGTGCGCCACGTCGGATGCTAGCCAGGCGGCTCGAACCGGGGCTACAGATTGCGGAATATTTTTCCCGAAACGAAAAAAGTCTTAGGCGGTCAGCTGTGGCGGCGGGCTATTGAGGTGCCGTTCTGGCTGCCACCGCCTGCTCCATCCCGGCGATCACCAACTCGAGGCTGAACTCGAACTGACCTTCGTCCGGGGCGGCACCCGCCTTCGCAGCGACGACTTGGCGCAGAACCGGAAAATCTTGGGCAGCTGCGGACTTCAATGCCGTCGCGACAGCCGGAACTTCGGGATGAACAGGGTTCTCCGCCGACCGCAGAGCGTCCCGCCCGGCGGCGTAGGCCATTTCAGTGATGAACGTCAGCGCCCGGCCGGCGTCCTCGACGTCAAGGCCGGCGTCGACCAACGCTTGCAGAACGCTCTCCACGGGGTTCAACGCGCCCAAGCCCCGGCTTCCGGGTAAGTGCACGGATAAGGCCAAGTCGCCGAGCTTGATGACCGCCTCACGTAACGCATGCACATATGCGCGCACCACGTCGCGCCAGTCGCCACCACCGGGCATTTTGACCCGGCGAAGCTCGGACTCGAAGACGTCCACAGCTACCAATTGCCGCAGACCGTCTCGGTCTCCGACGTGGTAGTTGAGCGCCTTGGGATCGACTCCCAGCACGTCGGCTACCTTCTGCATGGTCAAGGCTCCGGGCGCTATCGTGCGCGCTGCGGCGATTATGCGTTCACGGCTGATGCGCGCTGGTCGGCCACGGGTACGCGGTGCCACGACGTCGCCGTCGAACCCCGGTACATCGACCGCTTCGTTGCCCACATTCATGAGCCTAAGCGGAGGTCAGTCGGAGCACCGTCACATGCCGTAGCGCAGTTTGATGCTGTGATAGCGATCGAGCATCTGCTTCACACGCTCGCCCTCGGACACCATCGCGGTGCCGGCAGGCAGAGCGTCGAGCAGTTCCGACCGCTTCACCAACCGGGTGCGGAAGCTTGCGGGGTTCTGGCTCATCAGATTGCGATAGGTGAGGTTGCCGTTCGAAAAGCCTTGGGTGTCAAGCCAGTTGTGCACGCCAGGATCGTCGTGCGCGATCACCAGGCGCACCACGTCGTCGCTGTCCACCTTGGTACGTGCGGGGGTGTAGCTCACCGGGCGGTACAGGAAGTCCATGCTGGCCACGAAGACATTGCCCATCCCGAAGATCCAGAAGCCGTCATGGTTATCCATCTCGACGATCAGCGCCTCGTCCGGCTTCAATTCCCAGATCATGTGCGCCGCCAGCCGCCCGCGCTTGGCGTCGTCGTCGGTGTTGGCGGTCCGCTCGGGCGGGAACTGGTTCGTGAAGGCCGGGTCGCACACGCCGTGGGAGTAGTTCCACGAATGTTCGGGCCAGTCGTGCATCGCGCCGGTGAGGAAGTCCCCGGCCCACTCCATCGCCTGAATGATCCGCTCCGGCGTCGGTATCGGCCGTGGACCGTCCATGCCGATCCGCTCGATCGACAGGGTGGTCGGCGTCTCGAACCACGCGTCGAATGCCTCGCGGATGAACAACTTCCGCGAACCGGGCGTCGTCGGCAGCCAGTTCTCGGCGCGTACCTCTCCCCCGACGTAGAGCTCGAAACTGCCGTCGGCTTCGGTGGTGATCTGATGACCGAAGATGTTGGTCTCCGGAATGTCACCGAAGGGCTCGTGCAGACTCGGCCAGTCGGTGCCAGGGATGCGATCGGGTCGCGGGCCCTGCACCGTCATGTTGAGCCACCGTGCGGTGCCACGTTTCCCGCTGATCCGGTAGACGTGATCGCCGTCGATCCACGCTTGGCGATAGGTGAAGTCGGCGACGTCACCACCCAGCTTGCGCGTCGGTGTGCAGAAGGGATGGAGCTGCGGGAAGGCCGGATCCTTGGTCTCCAGCGCCAGGTCGAACGCCTGCCCCAGATTCTGGGTCAGGAAGCGGAACGCATCGGCCCGCAGGATCGGACTACCGGGGTTGGCGTCCTTGAACACATCGTCGCCCGCGGACCTGAGCTGATCGCAGAAACGGTGCCACGCGTTGCGAAGCTTCTCGTCGCTGGGCCCGTCGCCATAGGCCATCGGTTCAGGCTCCCAGCCTGGTGAGGATTTCCGATACCCTTTGCGCCGCGCGTTGGGTAGCGGCGCGCGCCCCTTCTGCAGCGATGCGCGGACCGACCAACTCGATGTCGAAGACGCCTTGGTACCCGGCCTCGAGCACGTCGCCCAGTATTCGGTCGAGCGGGATCACTCCGTCGCCGGGCACCGCGCGACAGGGTGCGGTCCTGTCCCCAAGCACGTAGTCACTGACCTGCATGAGACCCGTCATCGGAATCGCTTGCTGCAGAAGCGCCTTCAAGCCAGCCTCCATCCAACAGGCGTGCCATTCGATGCAGAGACCGATGCCGGCGAGTTCCGCGAGGGTGATGGTATCGGCGAGCGTGTGGGCAATGTGGATGTCGGCATTGAACGACGAGGCGTTCTCGACGAGCACACTGACCCCCTGGGCTGCAGCTGCCGCCTTGCACGGCGCGATGAGCGCGGCGAAGCGTTCGGCGGCTTGCTCCCACGTCAAACATCCGCGGCCGCCCGTTTGCAAATACACCGAGCTGGCCCCCAATGCCGCGGCGATGTCGATGGCCTGCAGCAGCTTCTCGGTCGCCTCGCCATGGTCGTTATCCAGGTCGGGATAGACGGCGAATTGATGATTCACCGTTTCCACCTGCGGCCCGCCGGCCGCGAGTGCCCGCTGCGCCTCGTCTACCCCGCCCGGCCGCATCAGCGAAGGAGTCACAAGCGTCGTGTGCTGCACGCCGATCCGGCGGCAGTGGTCGAGGAACGCCGTGGTGCTTTCGTCGAGGAATGCAACCTGGTGCAGGCCGACGCGCGGATGCATTACTAGGCCCTCGTCTCGATCTCGACGCCGAACCGTTCGCGGAACGGTCTGAACTCCTCGTTTAGGGCGTCGAGGTCCTCACCGATGTCGGTGAGCAACGACGTTGAATAGCGGAACTTGCCGTAGCGGTCGCCCTTGTTGTTGGCGAGGTAGTCACGCATCGCGCGCTCGGCCCGCGCGGTCAGGTGCCGCCCGGCGAAATCGTAGTAGCCGCGCACGGTTGCGATCTGGTCGGAGACAAAGTCCCGGTAACGGACGTGGTGGATGCGCGGGTCGTCGACCATGGGGTTGGTCATGGTGTTGGCGATGCCCGCTCGCGTCATCTCTAGATGCTTCTTCGCCTCGACCTTCAGATCGATCGGACCGACGATGCCGTCCATGATGTCGGCCATCATCATGGTGCGCGATGCCGCCACCTGAACGGGATCGCGGTGCAACCACACGAGTGTGGCGTCGGGATACGCCTCGAAGAACTCCTTGAGCCGAAAGCCATGGAATCCCTTGAGCACCCAGTATTTCTCGGGCCTGCCGTACTGCAACTGCTGCAGCATCGCCTTGTGAATTCGGTACTGTGCCGCGGCGTCGGTCGGCAAGCCCTGAGTCAGTGTTTCCATCGGCACTCGCCACCAGGCGGTCGGCGTCATCACCCGGAAATCGAAGGCCCAGGTGCGTTCGTCCTCGGGCAAGCCGTCGCCGAGCATGTCGTTGTAGGGGTGCGAATGCAGCCATTTGGGCAGCTTGGCGTTGATCTCACGCCAATCGTCGTCGGCGCGAAGTCGGCGCGGATCGTCAGTGCCAGCGACGCCCGGCGGTGGTGACGGATACATGACCTCCCAAAACCTCAGGGCGCGGGCCTCGGGGTCGACGGACATCAAGGCGTGCATGAGCGTGGTTCCCGTGCGCGGTTCGCCCGTCACGAACATCGGCCGCTCGATCACCTCGTCGGCGATCGGATAGCGGTTGCGATCCTCGAAGAACTCGAGTCGCGAGGTCAGAAGCCAATGGCAGACTTGCGCCGCCTGTCGACGACCGTCTGCGTCCATCGTCGCCGCGTTGAGCTGATCGACTGCGAGCCCGAAGCGCTCGGGGAAGGTGGCGTCGCTCCAGTCGTACAGTCCCGTCTCGGCCTGCGCGCGAGCGAGCATCGCCTGCGCGTCGAGCGTGTTTTCGGTTGCAGTCGTGGTCATTTGCCACCGACCAGGGTGAGCAGTTCGTCCTCGGTCTCGCGCACCTTGGCGGCCGAGCCCGCGCTGAATGCGAGTCCACCCATGCTGCCGTACTCCATCAACTTGAACACCCGCAGACCCGCGTCGCAGAAGCCCTTCATCCGCTGCGCGACTTGCTTTGGCGTACCGCAGGGGATGATGTCGCGAATCGCCTGTGTATCAACGTCTTCGCAGAACTTTATGATCTTCTCGCGTGAGAGCTTGACTGGGTTGAAGTCCATGGTCCCGCGCCAGTCGGTGCCCATCGGGTGCTCGTAGCCGAACATGCGGAGGTCCTCGGCAGTGAGCATCAGGATGATGGACTTGACCAGCGGAGCCTGGAGCATCGTCTCGATCTCATCGTCCTCCCCGATCAAGCACATCTGTGTGATTGCGGGGACGATCGCCATGGGGTCGCGGCCGGCCCGCTCGGCCGCCTCACGAACGACCGCGAGTTTGGCGGCGTAATCCTCCGGTGTGAACGCGCCAGCAGGCCACCACCCGTCGGCGTGCCGGCCGGCGATACGCAGCATGCGAGGCCCGGCGGCACCGATCCAGATTGGCGGGACCCTGCCTTCGTAGGCTTCGGTGTCCAGCCGCGCGTGCTCTAGACGATAGAAGTCACCTTCGAAGTCCACCGGTCCGTCGCTGTCCCAGAGCAGCTTGATGACTCTGACCGACTCCTCGAACCGACTGACGGGCTTCGCGAAGTCGAACCCGTAGGGCACGGTGTTTTCGAGCTCACCGGAGCCGAGGCCGAGCATGAAGCGGCCCTTCGAAAGGTGATCAAGGGTCAGCGCTGTCTGCGCGAGCATGGCTGGGTGTCTGCGGACCGTGTCGACGACGGTCGTGACGATCGGTGTCGTCGTCGTGAGGACGGCGGCCGCGGCGGCGACGGCCATGCCGTCGAGGTGCCGGTGCGGCGATGGTGACGCGGTGGCGAGATCGGTGAACTCAGGTGCCCAGATCGAATCCGGCCAGAAACTGACCATGTGGTCCGGTAGCCAAATGGAGTGATATCTCCCGGAGTCGTACTGATCGAGCATGTCGATTGCGAGCGGAAGCGTAGTGCGCAGAAACGCGGCCGGCTGGACCTTCATCGGTTGACGGTCCATGCAACACCCGTGGTCATCCGGTGGCACAGTCCGATTGCGCTGAGCATTCGCTCAGCGTAACCGTACGCTGTGCGCCGGAATGGCAGATCGCGATGGAGAAGATGCTGGCCGGGCTGTCGGCCCGCCGCTACCCAGTGGGGCTTGAGCCGGTCGGCGAGCAGGTCGCCGAAAAGTCCTCGGCGACAGGTAAGTCGGCGGTCTCCCGCCGGTTTGTGGCGATGACCGAAACCGCGCTGGCCGAGCTGCTTTCGCAGGATCTGTCCGGGCTGGACCTGGTCGCGTTGATGATCGACGGGGTCCACTTCGCTGAATCCTGCTGTGTCGTGGCCCTCGGTATCGGCATCGACGGGGTCAAGCACCCGCTGGCCCTGGTGGAGGGCTCGACCGAGAACGCGACCTTGGTTACCGACCTGCTGGTGGGCCTGCGTGAACGGGGTCTGGACGTGACCCGCCCGATGCTCGTCGGAATCGACGGGTCCAAGGCGCTGCGCAAGGCCGTGGTCGACGTGCTCGACCACCCGGTGATCCAACGCTGCCAACTGCACAAAATCAGAAACGTGAAAGACCACCTGTCGCAACGACCTGAGGATCATCGACACGATGCCGCTCCGACGATGATCACCGGCATTGTAAGAAAAGAGGAGGTATGCGATGGACGGCGACAGCGTGCTCCAGGACATCGAGTCGATCAAGCAGTTGAAGGCGCGTTACTGCCGATATCTCGATACCAAGGACTGGGATCGATGGCGGGATCTCTTCACCGACGACTTCGTAAGCGACACAACGGAAGCGGGAGGCACGGTGATCGTCGGCGTGGATGGATTCATGGCCTACACCCGCAACACGATCGGCAAGCCGTCTCAAGCCACTGTCCATCAGGTGCACGCTCCCGAAATCGAACTGACATCGGCGACGACGGCTCGGGGCATCTGGGCGCTCAACGACGTCGTCCGCCTGGTGCCGGCCTTGACCCTGCACGGCTACGGCCACTATCACGAGACCTACGAGAAGATCGACGGCCGATGGCGAATCAAGGCCTCTAAACTGACCCGGCTTCGCGAGGACGTGACGGTGCCAATGTTCGCTCCGCGCATCGCCGCGCGTTTGCGAGCCGCCGCGGCGAAGGTCGCGCGTCGCTCTGCCGACTGAAGCGCCAAACCGTATCCGTCACGGCGAAATAGGAAGGATAGGCCAGAACTTATGCGCCTGATCCTGACCTTCTGTGGAGCTGCCTGAAATCGAAACTGACGCTCTACCTGGGCTTTTGCGCCCTGAGCTGGCGATTCGTTCCGATTCGGTCCAGTTCAGTACAGCTCGTTACGTGCGGTTTCGTTCTCGGGTCTTGACGGCGTCAAGAGCGGTCACTTACCGCCGCGAGCTGCCGGCTTCATACGTGCCAGGGGGCCGGGTGATCAGGAGCGGTCGGGGTCATCGAAGCGTGGCGGATCTCGGTTGGCCGCGGCCAAGCTTGCGCCCCGAGGGTCGACGCGGCCCTCCCCCGGCGGGTGACCACGCCTGTTTGTTCCTCTTCCACCAGTTGCGACGCAAACACGTGTCCCCACGCGCGATGTCGTGGGGCACCCGCGAGGTTCATCGGCCTGCTCGGCGATGCTGCGATGGTAAGGGGAAAATAACGGGGCATTCCGCCCGCTCTGGCGGCCACACGGCACGGCGTCTCCCCTGTTGCCACTGGACGATCAGACCCTGATGCCCCGACTGTAAGCCGCTGGAAGGGTTGAGCTGAAATTTGCCGTAAAGCGTTGTGCATTCTAACGTTTGAGCCACGGCTTGGATGGCTGTGTCGGTTGTTTCCTGCGCGTCTCGCAGACATCGTGCGTACAGAACGCCGGCCACAAAAGCCTGTGCCGCAACGTAAGGAGGATCAGTCCCCGCCTCTTTCCGATAGGCCTCAACAAACCAATCCGAATCTGGGCCTTCATCGGGCTCGATGGCTGCCGTCGGGAGCCATTGGGCAGGCCCGAGGAGGCCTTCTCGTTGAGTGCCCAGTGTGGTTAGGACTTCGTCCACACCAGCTCCGACAAATACGGCAAAGCGCCAGGGGCGGGTGAGTAAGAGTGAGGCAACAGCCAGTTCGTCCGCGAAGTTCCCTACCACAAGGAGGACATCGCCGTCGGGCACCGCCGGAACCATCGCCGGTGCCTGAGAAGGCGCAAACGCGGTTGAGGTGAGATCAAGGTGAAGGTTGGCTGCCGTTGTCGCAGCACTTTCTGCCACGTCCTTACCAAAGCCCGTCGTGCTGTAAAGAAGTGAAATCGTCGTGATTGACGGGTCGACGGCGTGCGCCGCTTGCAGGGCCCCACTGAAATAGGTGGAAGCCGGCGCAATGACATTGATTACCTGTGGAAAGGCGGGCCGACGCAGACGAGAACTCGCTCCACCATGGTTCCACAGCACACGTTCACAGGCGCGTGCGGCGTCGAGCATGGGACCACTGCCATATGGCCCGAAGAGGACATCCGGCTCCGTTGCCAAGGCAGCCTGCATTGCCGCGCGAATATCTTTCCCGGTGCCGCGTACATCGAGCGCGACGCCGGTCCATGGCGGTGGAAGGACCGCACTCTTTGCCCAGATAGCAAGCGCTGTCGCGCCTGCCCGTCCGTAGAGGCTTAACGGGCCACTCAGCGGCGTTACGAGGGCTGCACGAAGGTGCGCCATCTGGCCTCACGGGTGGTCCTGAGGATCGGCACCACACCGCCGTCCTCGTCAGTGCAGCTCATAGGAATCGCGCGCAATGGGCAAGAAGTGACCGGTACCGGCGTCTGTGCATGTCATGCCCAGTCATAAGGCGCCGGGAAAGCCGGGCCGGACGTGTCATTGCTTATCGGGCGGCGCGTTGAGTCCAATTTGGTCGGACCCATCCCCGGAAGGGTGTTGACCGAGCCCGGCACGCAGAGAATCGAAGATTGCGAGGCCCTGTCCCACCAGGCCAGTGGCCATCTCGCCGAGCCCGTCGGCGCCGTTGAGGACGGTCAGGTTTGCCCCTGAGAGACCCTGAGCAGCCTGCTTGACGATTTCGGGCAGCTGATCGATCAGCATCCGGTCCAAGGCCACCCGGTTGTGCGAGGCTGCCGCTTCGGCTTGGATCTTCATTTTCTCAGCGTCGGCAACCGCCAGAATCCGGACGCGTTCTGCGTCCGCCTCGGCCGGCTTGACCACCTCCGAGACCAGCTCTTGCTGCCGGAGCTCTGCCGCGCGCTGAGCCAACTCGGTCCGCATCGCGAGCACTTCGCGCTGGGCTTGCGCCTCGGCCAGCGGTCCCGCCTGGCTGGCTTCTGCCTGCGCTTTGTCGACTTCGGCCTTGTACTGCGCCTTCACGATTGCCGTCTGCCGAGCGAACTCGGCCTGGTTGCGTTGCGACTCCTGCTCGGCCTCTGCCGCGGCCTGATTGGCCTTGGCCTGGGCAATCTGCGCCTGCTGCTGGATGGCCGCGTTGTGCGGCGCGGACATCGCCAGGATGTAGCCCAGGGAGCCGTCGTCGATGGACTGGATCTGCAGAGCGTCGACGGTCAGTCCGATCTTGATCATCTCCTCCTTGGACCCGTCGAGGACCTCGGTGGCCAGCTTCTGGCGTTCCTTGATGATCTGCTCGACGGTCATCGATCCGATGATCGAGCGCAGGTGACCGGCGAAGACTCGCCCAGTCAGAATCGCCATCTGGTTTTGGTCGGACAAGAATCGTTGTCCGGCGCTGACGATGCTTTCGGAGTCGTTGCCGACCTTGAAGGCAATGACGGCTCGAACGTTCAAGGTGATCCCCTGCTGAGTGACGCACCTTTCCTCGACCTCGGCCTCACACATTGCCAGCGTGAGGAACCGAACCTTTCGGAAGAACGGCATGATGAAAGCGCCGTGACCGGTCACCACACGAAACGGGGCGTTGCCAGCAGCGCGGCCGCCGGAGATCAGCATCGCCTCGTCTGGTGCAGGCACTCTGTAGCCGAACATGTTGAACTCCTTGCAGATTCGTGTTTTAGGTCAGGAAGTCAGCGTTGACAAACTCGAGCCGGGCCATGGCTCAACCAGGACCGTCCGCGCACCTCGGACATCTATCACCAGCACCTCGGTCCCCCTTGGCAGGGGCTGCTCAGACCACGCAAGATAGGCCTCCTTCGTGCCCCGCACGTTCAGAAGGACCTCTCCGACGCCTGCGACGCCGCGGGTCGCGACGATCAACGACCCGACGCAACCGATCACCGAGACGTCACCCACCCCTCGCATACTCCTCCAATCGGCTGTGCTCGCGCACCCCACCATTGACTGGACCAGCGCCCGCCTCGGCCGTCCCCGCGGCGTTGTCATCGTTTTGATGGCCTGACCTACGTCAGCGGCCCGATGGTCAAGCAGGTCGGCTCGGCGTGGAAGAAGGTGTTCCGGCTCTCACTTCCCAACGATGCCCTGCGCAAGGTGGCGGCGGTCAACCCGGCGAACATTGCGCAGCTCGTATTCCGCCCTTCAGCGGACCGGGCCGACGCCAGCGCGGCCTGAGTAGATGCGCGCGTCCCAGCCGGCCAGATCGCAGGGACGTTAACGTCAAGTGGCCGGGGTGCCGGGGAGATTGCCGAGCAGCAGATCGGCCCCGATCCATTCTGGGCCGATCTCGACGGTCTGCGGACGGCGTCCGCAGTTGGCGATCACAAGGAGTTTCCTGTCAGGGGTGGTTCTGGTGTACGCCCAGATCTGCGGGTCGTCCGCCATCAGCGGGGTGAAGTCGCCGTCGACCAAGATGGCCGATTCGTGACGGAGTCGAATGAGCGCTTGATAGTGCGCGAAAACCGAATCCGGTGCGTCGATCTGGGCTGCGGCGTTGAGCCAGGTGTAGTTCGGGTTGACCAGCAGCCACGGTTCGGCGGAAGTGAAGCCGGCGTTCGGCCCCGCGTCCCATTGCATGGGTGTGCGGGCGTTGTCACGACTGATCTTGGCCAGACCGGCCAACGCCGCAACCTCGTCGCCCCCCACTGCGACCACATTCCGGTAGTAATTGACGGCCTCGAGGTCCTTGTGGTCCTGCGGAATTCGGAACGGGTAGTTCGTCATTCCGATTTCCTCGCCCTGATAGACGAACGGAGTGCCGCGCATGCCGTGCAGAATCGTTGCGAGCGCCTTGGCCGAGGCGGCCCAGTACTCCGGGTCGTCGTCGCCGAATCGGGACACGACGCGGGGCTGGTCGTGGTTGTTCCAGTACAGGCTGTTCCAACCGACCTCGGCGAGCGCGGCCTGCCACCGATGGAGCGACCGCTTCAGGACGACCAGGTCAAGACCGCGGTAATCGAATTTGTCCGTGGGGCTCTGATCGACGGCCACATGCTCGAACTGAAAGACCATGTCCAGCTCACCGCGAGCCGGATCGGTGTAGAGCCGCGCTTGTTCGGGCGTCACCCCCGGCATCTCGCCGATCGTGATGAACTCGCCGTCGCGGCGGCCGAAGACCTCGCGGGTCATCTCGGCGAGGTAGTCATGCACGTGCGGTCCGTCGGCGAACTCCTCGAAAGCGATGACGAACGGGTGTCCCGGTATCGCCGGTGCGTCGGGCAGGCCTTCGGTCTTGGAGATGAAATTGATGACGTCCATCCGGAAGCCGTCGACGCCGCGGTCAAGCCACCAAACCATGATGTCCTGAACCGCTTTTCGTACCTGTGGGTTCTCCCAGTTCAGATCCGGTTGCTTGCGGTCGAACAGGTGCAGGTAATACTGGCCGGTGGCGGGATCCCACTGCCACGCCGGGCCGGAGAAGAATGAACCCCAATTATTCGGTTCGGCACCGTCACGGGCGTCGCGCCAGATGTACCAATCCCGCTTCGGGCTGTCACGCGATGAACGCGACTCGACGAACCACGGGTGCTCATCCGAGGTGTGGTTGACCACCAGGTCCATCACCAGTTTCATCCCGACTTCGTGCACCTTGGCGAGCAGTGCGTCGAACTCGGCAAGGGTGCCGAACAGCGGATCGATGTTGCAGTAATCACTGATGTCGTAGCCGTTGTCCGCCTGGGGCGAACGGTAGATCGGCGACAACCAGATCACATCGACGCCCAGCGCCCGTAGATAGTCGAGGCGCCCGATGATGCCGGCCAGGTCACCGATCCCGTTGCCGTTCGAGTCGGCGAAGCTGCGCGGATAGATCTGGTAGACGACAGCAGATTTCCACCACGCAGGATCGCGCCGCACCTTCATTTCCGATTCGCAATGACGTCGCGGTAGACCTTGACGTACTTGTCGATCATGGTGGCGACCGTGAAGCGCTCGGCCGCTCGTTCGGCGATCCTGCGTCGGTCCAGATCGCCGGCCGCAGCGACCGCGGCCACCGCCGAATCGATGTCCTCGACCAGAAAGCCGTTGACCCCGTGCGCAATCAGCTCGCTCATCGAGCCTCTCGAGTTGGCGATGACCGGCGTGCCACAGGCCATCGCCTCGACGACGCTGTAGCCGAATGGCTCGTCAAAGTCGATCAGGTGAAGCAGTGCGTACGCTCCGCCCAGTACCTCGGCGCGCGCAGAGGCATCAACGGGGCCGAGGTAGCGCACCTGCTTGCCGTCGACGTGCGGCGCGACCTCGTTGCGGAAGTACTCCTCGTCCTGGACGATCCCGGCGATGTCGAGCCGACGGCCACACCGGCGGGCGACCTCGATCGCGTCGGCGGTGCCCTTGTCGGGGTGGATCCGCCCGAAGAACAGTAGATGTTCGCCGGGATTCGGATGGATCGTGAACTCGTCGATATCGATTCCGTGATGGATGGTGGCGGCATAGTGCAGATTCGGGTGTCGATCGGCGTCGCTTATCGACACGTACGCGCCTGCGCCGTCATAGCGCTCGTAGACAGGAATGATCCGGTCGGACGAGAACCCGTGGATCGTGGTGACCACCGGTGTGGCCACCAGATCGCTATACGTGAGCGGCAGGAAGTCGAACCCGTTGTGAATGATGTCGAACTCGCCGGCGCGCTCGAACACGGAGGCGATGTGCAAGCACTCTGCGACCTTGGGATCGGTCGTCGCGTCTTCAGACCACCCACGCAGCGCGGTGGCGCGCAGGGTGGCGGTGGTGATCGAGTCTGCGGTGGCGAACAGCGTGACGTGATGGCCCGCAGCCACCAGCCCCTCGGTGAGCAACGAGGCGAACTGCTCCCACGGCCCGTAGTGACGAGGTGGTGTCCTCCACGCGATCGGCGCCAGTACAGCCACTCGGATCGGGCCGCCGACCTCGCCTTGGATGGGAATGTCCTCAGGCTACCCGGGCCGCCTCAAGCCATCCGGCACGGAACGTCATCCGCGAGGAGCTGCGGCAGCTGGCTCGTTCGCAGCTACCAGTTGCTCGGCGAGTAGTCCTTCAGGAAGCAGCCGTGCAGATCTTCGCCTAACTCCCCTCGGACGATCGGGTCATATACGCGGGCGGCGCCGTCGACAAGGTCGAGGGGGGCATGGAACCCCTCGTCCGCGAGCCGCAGCTTGATCGGGTGTGGACGCTCGTCGGTGATCCAGCCCGTATCGACGGCGGTCATGAGGATGCCATCCTGCTCGAGCATCTCGGCTGCGCTGGTGCGGGTGAGCATGTTCAGCGCGGCCTTCGCCATGTTGGTGTGCGGATGCCCCGGTCCCTTGTGTGCCCGGCTGAACTGCCCCTCCATGGCCGACACATTCACGACGTATGTGCGGCGCGACGGTGACGCGGCCATCGCCGGGCGCAGACGGCTCACCAGAATGAACGGTGCGGTCTGATTGCACAGCTGAACCTCGAGCAATTCCATCGCGTCGACCTCGTGCACGCGTTGAGTCCAACTGTTGATCGACGCAGTATCGGGCAGCAGGCCAGCCGCGTCGATAGCGGTGCCCGCGGCGATCCGGTCCGGGGACGCGCTGCGGGCGGTGAGGGCCAGTTCGGTCACCGCGTGCGGAGCGTGGCGTTCGGCGAGGCTCCCGGCAAGTGCCGCGGGATGGGCGTCGCTGACGCGGTCGAACGTGACCACGTCGACAAGTTCCGGCGGCGGCGTGCGCTCCGCCTCGACGAGCGCAGCGTAGGAGCCGGGGGCTCGGCGCACCGTCTGGGCGGCGTTGTTGATCAGAATGTCCAGCGGGCCCTGCGCGGCGACGGAGTCCGCGAGCGCGACGACCTGAGCGGGGTCGCGCAGGTCGATCCCGACGATGCGTAGCCGGTGCAGCCAGTCGGCACTGTCGGGCATCGCGGCGAAGCGGCGCACGGCGTCGTTCGGAAAGCGGGTGGTGATTGTCGTGTGGGCGCCGTCGCGGAGCAGTCGCAGCGCGATATACATGCCGATCTTGGCGCGGCCACCCGTGAGCAGGGCGCTCCTACCGGTGAGGTCGGTGCGGGCGCCGCGCTTGGCGCGGTTGAGCGCGGCGCACTCCGGACAGAGTTGGTGGTAGAACGCGTCGACCACCGTGTATCGGGTCTTGCACATGTAGCAGGCACGCGACCGAAGCAACGTGCCTGCGGAGGCCCCGACCGCGGTGGACACGAGGGGCAGGCCCGCAGTTTCGTCGTCGATGCGGCCGGGCGCACCGGTGGCGGTGGCCGCGGTGACGGCGTGATCTGCAGCCGCCACCGCGTCGCGCTTGGCGTGGCGGCGGGCTTTCTTCACCGACTTGAATATGCCCGCGGTGGCCCGACGCACGGCAACGGCATCGGGATGCTCGGGCGGCAAAGACTCGATGTCGGCCAGCACCATTAGGCACGTGTTGAGCTTGTCCGGGTCGATCGCGTTCACCGTCGAAGAGTACGGGGCTTATTCACGTCCGGCCTAGCGATGCCACTGCTGCGTTTCCTGGACAGCATTGGCAGCCATCATCGGGCCTGCCTGCAGGGGACTGCCGGGGACATCGGCCACGTTGGGATGTCCGGCACGCCCGGATCGGGGATTTGATTAGCGGGGTCAGCTTCCGGTCAGCTCGCCGCGTTCTCTAACAGTTCGTCTAACCGGCCCGATAAAGGGCAAAACCCGCCGTGTCACGGCACACCCGGCGAACGGCGGCCAGCAGCCGCAACTCGCTGTCAATTGGTGCGGCAGTCGGCATCGTGCCCGATGATGCGCATGCACCTGACCGTCCAGCCTTGGGGATCGGGCACGGACGTGATGGCGAACTCTCGTGCTCGCCGAGCGCGATCAGCTCGCCGATCGCTCGCGCGCAGTAGCCGCCCCCGGGGCCACTAACGGACATCTATCCGCGGTAGCGTTGGCGCCGGACTCATCTAACGAAACCGCTTATCGCAGCGGTCTTGTAGGGGATGGAAGCAAGCGGTGAGGACTCATCCCAATTGACGCCCTTCGAGCGGCGGGGTGCCGTGCTCGCGCAAATGCTCGCAGCGGGTGTCGTGCTGGTGCAGTGCACCGCTGGGCAGCCACCTCCTGCGCCCGCACCATCACCGGCTGTTACACCGCCACCGTCGGCCGCGTCGTCGTCGGCCAGCGCGCCGGCAGCACCTGCCGGTGGGACCGTGGAGCCGGTCACCGCCGCCGAGCTCGGCGCGAGCTGGCGGCCGGGTTGCCCCGTCGAGCCGGGGCGGCTGCGACGGGTCAACGTCGACCACATCGGTTTCGACGGCCAGACCCACCGCGGCGAGCTGATCGTGCATGAAGACCTGGTGCCGGAGGTCATCGCGATCTTCGGGCAGCTTTACCGACTGGGTTATCCCGTCGAGAAGATCCGCACGGTCGACCACTACTCGGACGCTGATGATGAGTTATCCATGGAGGACAACAACACTTCGGCGTTCAACTGCCGAAGCATCCCAGGAACCAACGAATGGTCTCCACACGCTTACGGTCGGGCTATCGATCTCAATCCGCTTCCCAACCCGTGCCTCTACGCCAGCGGGTATTTCGAACCGCGGAACGCGGCGGCCTACCTGGACCGCAGCCGCACCGACCCGGGACTCTTACACAACGGCGACCCAGCCGTGCACATCTTCACAGAGCGCGGCTGGCGGTGGGCTGGCTACTGGACGACTCCCGACTACCAACACTTCGAGCGGCCCTGAGCGCACTGCCTAAAGGCCAAAGGCCCGGGCCGTCGCCGTCGCAACCTCACCTCGCAGATTCGACATCGGTGGACTGCCTCGCGTATGGATCGAGTTCGAGAGCAGAACTATGTAGGTGTCTGAGCCCGGGTCCATCCAAAGCGAGGTTCCGGTGAAGCCCGTGTGGCCAAAGCTACCGACCGGGAAGATCATGCCCCGCGCCGTGGACTGGCCCGTGTCGATGTCCCAGCCAAAGCCGCGCAGGTTCTGCCCCGTGATCGCCGGATAGTGCGGAGCGAGCAGCGGATCCGTTGTATTCGGCTTCTTTGCGACTGCTTCTCGGAACGCGTCGTTCGCTGCTTCGAGTTGTTGTGCGTTATGTCCCGGCTGCTGCGGGGTCGTCATCAACTCGAGAGTCGCTTGCGTCAACGGAAACGTGCTCGGACGGCCCGCGAGCCGGTCAAGCAAGGCCTGCGCAAAGATACCGACATCGTGCGCCGTCGAAAACACGCCTGCGTGCCCGGCTACTCCACCCATGCGCCGCGACGTCGTGTCCTGCACTGTGCCCCGAAGCAGGTGATCAAGATCGGGATTCTTGCTCGGATCGGCTCTGTTCTCTTCGTCACGTGCTGTCGGTGCGATGCGCGGCAAGAGACCGGTGCTCCATGTGCCCGCGGCACAGGCGTCCGGCACCCGGTCTTTTGGCGCGGGAGCCCAGGCGATCGCAGCTCCTATCGTCGTGTGCGGGCCACATGCCTTACTCGGCGGAAGGTAGTGGGTGTCTTCCATGCCAAGCGGCTCCAATACGTGTCGCTGAACGTAAACGTCCAAGGCCTCACCTGTGACCTTCTCGATCAGCGCGCCAACCAGGAGAAAGTTGATATCGGAGTAGCGGAAGACGCCACCGGGACTTGACTCCAGCGGCGTGGTGAGCGCGCGATGAATCCCCTCTGCTTTATCGGCCCGGTCCAGTCCCCACGGATCTTTCAGGTCGACATCCCCCGCTTCGCCTGAAGTGTGCGTAAGCAACATGCGAACAGTCACCTTTGCACGTCGTGGATCGTTCGCCGTGTTGAAATCAGGCAAGTACTGCTGCACGGGATCGTCGAACGCAACGCTGCCTCGTTCGTAAAGCTGCATGACGGCAGTTGCCGTTGCGAGGCTCTTCGTCAACGACGCCAAATCAAAGATCGTGTCCTCGGTCATCGGCTCCGCAGGTGCAGGTGATCCATCCAGCCCAGGTTCGCCTGAAAGCTTGCGCGAGCCGTAAGCCTGATGGAAGGCAATCTTGCCGCCGTGCCCGATCACAACCACAGCACCTGGCAGTTTGTCTGCCGCGATCGCATCGTTGATCAGCTTGGAGACTGTCGCGAAATCAGGTGCGGTAGCGGCATCGGGCACCTTGGGCAATGTTGCGAAGTCAGGTGTGGAAGCCGCAGCCGACACCTGCGTTGTCTTCCCACTGTCGCTTGACGCCGTGTGTGCTGCATCGCCATGCGAGCAAGCAGCAACGAGTACAAGAAAGGCACTTCCAACGGCAATGGTCTTTCGCAAGGCCTCTCGCATAGGTTTACCGAAGGTAAAGCCGCGAAGCGAGTTGTCGTCGTTCAGGTGATTCCCCGCCGCCGCATTCACGGAACTCCACTGGTGGTCGTCCCGCCATGATGCTGGGTCCGGCGGAGCGGCTTGTCAAGCATTCGTCAACCGCAGGCCTGGGCGAAGGGCGCACGGTCTCGATGTCCACGGGTTCGGAGTTCGCTAGCCACGGCTACCTAAGTCCTCGGTGACGACCCAGCGCCTGACACGGATCGTCGGGGCTAGCGGTCGATGTGCTGAACGAACCCGGAAGTTTCGGCGTCGCGATGCTGGCGCGACAATGCATCGCGGCGGCCGGGGTTTGGGCTTACCCCCCATGGGACGGCAACGAGACGATGGCCCGTGACGTGTCGCCGTGGACACCACGGTGTGCAGACCCGTGGTGTCAGAGCCGCAGACCACGGCATCGAAGATGAGCGACACGCGCGTCTGCGGGCACTGAGCCGGTCGGTCGGCACCGCTGACGGGGTGCCGGTCACGGGTCGGTGTCGGTTGTTTGTCAATTGTGCTGTCGCTCGCGGGGCGAGCTGGCCAGGATCAGCGGACCAGCCGCACACTGCCAGGTGTCTGCAATTTCATAGCCAGACCACGGGGAGCGACGACCATGCAGACAGACGCACACAAGATGGGCCGCGAAGAGCGCCGCGCGCTGCTTGAGCAGCGACGCGCAGCCGTCGCACGCCAATTGCGGCGTCTGGCAATCGAATTAACGGACCTCGACAGACAGCTTGACGAGATCGAGCAGTCGGAGCGTTGACTAAAGTGCGATCGGGGTTCTGCATGCTGGCTGGCACCCTATTGTCCGATAGCGCCGCCGCAACTGGAAAAAATGGTCGCCCGACGGTCGGTAAACAGCGACAGCTAAAACTACTCGGCAACCAACTGGTCGCTGTCGACGAAAACCAAACCGCCCGCGTCGAGCGCCACCGCCCATCTCCGCGCGGGGCCAACTACATGGCTCTCACCGATATCCACTGCATGCCCCGCCATATCGCCGAAATCCTCGACCACAGTCCCCCCGACCTCGCCGCCCGTCCCCGGAGATACACGCACCCGCACATTCACCGCCACGCGGCTATCGCCGGTATCGCCAGCCGTCCCGCTAGCGGCTTTCATCCGTCTTTTCATCCATCGCCACCCTAGGTTGTGCGCGTGAAAATAGTGACGCAATTAGAGCACGGCCAGCTAACGCCGTCCGGGCTTCATCTGATTTCTCTACTCCTCGCGGTAGCCGTCATTGCGGCGACATGTGGATTCATCGCATCAGCTGTTGTGCGGAGGAACAAGCGACGCGCACGCGGGGTTTTCCTTCTGGGCTTCTTCTGTGGATTGATGGCGGGCGCGATTCTGCGCGGAAGGTGTCGCGGCCTGAACGCGGTCGCCCGGTGCGCTGACGTCCGCCCACTGAGGGCCGGGATACGTCGTGGCTCTAGTCGTTTCGCTGCTCGCGCGCTCACTTTTGCGGCATCACAAGTTCGACTTGGATTGTCGCCGCGGCAACGGTACCGCCAACTTCGGATGTAGCGCAGGGACGCCCGCGCCTAGAACCGCCGCCGACAAGTGCGGGACCTCGACACGAGCCTGATCTGCGGCCCTTCTGGTGGAGCTGCCGGAAATCGAACCAGGCGCATAATACGGCGTGAACTGTGGAAATACTGGATTTGACTACGCGAAACAACGTGAAACGACCTGCGGATACAGCAAGTCGTGTTGACGGCGTCAACACAGCGCAACCGCCCGCCGTCTGTTATCGGTACCCACATGGCTCAGCCTTCCCGATCGATCCATGGACCATCGGACATCGTCTTCAACTACTCCACCGTTGACATCGCAAAGCTGCGCGGGGTGATCATTCAGGTGGAGCTGCCGGGAATCGACCCGGCTGACTTGCCGTTCAGAAGAAAAAGGGCCGCTGATCAGCGGCCCCTTTTAAGGTGGAGCTGCCGAGAATTTCGGTCCGATTCAGTCCCGTTCGTTACCTGCGGTTCGTTCTCGGGTCTTGACGGCGTCAAGAGTCAGCTGACCCGAGCGGGAGCCTGCCGGATGAGTAACCAAAAAAATCGACTTCACTTCACTCTGCTTCGATGTTCCACAACGATAGGATGCTCAGTCGCTCCCAGCCATGCACCCGCTCCACCGAGTGCCAGTGTTCGGCCTTGGTCTGAAAGGCGATGAACCGGTTGCGGATCGGCTCGATCGCCGCCCCGACGGCCGAGGCGTCATTCGCCGCGTGCAGTCGCAGCCGCCCGCCGCGCGCGGGCGTCCATCCCTCGCTGAGGTAAAGAAACGAGACGATGGTGTCCTCGTCGGACGTGAAATCGCTGTGGACGGGGAAATCGGGCGTCTCGTCGTTCATTCTGCGCAGTTGCAGCAGATTGTGTTTGTTCAATCGCACACGAACGCCGAATGCCCCGGTCAACAAATCGACGATCCGGCGCGAGTATATGGCGCGCCAGAGTGTTTCGCTTTTCAGCACGGAAAATTCGATGCGCCCCAACCCGCGCTGCTCGATGCCGAATTCATAATTTTCGGATGCAATTTCTTCCAGACTCGCGGCCAGCCCAGCCTCCGGCAAGAAGCCGTCCAACACGAGGTGCGGCCATGGATCGGCCCGCAGCGTCTCTACCTCAACCCCCGTCACCCGGCAAAACTCTATCCCTTGATTATCTTTGCGAGTTTGTTCTCGATGTTTCTCAGATCGTCGCCCTGAACCTCTCCTTCCACCTCCTCGCCCAATTGATTGACGAGACGGGCGAGATCGTCGGATAGGCTTTCGAGGTCGATACGTTTACAAACACCGACGGTGTTGCACATGATAGTTCTCCTTTTGAAGAACAGGTCGTCCTGCGCGTCGCAGACCAGGGTAGTGCAGCGGATCATCTCCGCCACGCCGCCTTTGAGCTTATAGTCCAGGCTCTTGGCGAGATAGGGGATACGCCGCAATCTTGACGTAATCGCGGCGTATAGCGCATTTAGTCCTCTGACCAGCGCTTTCCAGTGGACTGCCGGGAATCGAACCCGAGCTTCTATCAGGCAATTTGCCTTCTGAGCGGCAGTTTCGTTCCGTTTCGTTCCGGCTCGGTCCCGCTCGTTACCGGCGGTTTCGTTCTCGAGTCTTGACGGCGTCAAGAGAGGCACATACCGCTGCGAGCCGCCGGTTCCATATCGAACGAACGAGGGTGAGCCTCTAGCCAGCCGGCAACTTCAGCGCCTTTTTGCCGAAGTTGTCCGGGCTCGACGCCGCCCGTCGCGCAAAAATGACTGACCGCTGCTAGAGGACACCCGGCGCGCTCAGGTGCCGACGTCCGGCGTCTGCGGCGGCTCGGGTGAACCATCCCCCAGCGCTTGGTGCTCGGGGGACGTCTCGTCGAGGGCCGTGATCCGCCTTGCATAGAGCTTTATTCCGGGCTGCGCGGTCAGGCCATGCGCGAAGATGCTGAGCAGCACGGTCGCCAGCACTGCAAGTCGGATCGTTGAGTGGCCTGCCAACCCTGCCTCCTGCGCCTGGTACATCAGCGCGAGCACGATGGACGCGAGACCCCTGGGGCCGAACCAGCCCATGAACAGCACGGTCGCCCGGCTCAAACGGGTTCCCCGCAACGCCAGCGCGACAGGCCCCATGCGCACGACTGTCAGACTCAGCACGGCATAGAGCAGCACGGCCGGTGTGAAATGCCCCCAAACGCCGGCCACGACGGTGCCGAAGAAGAAGAACACGAAATAGTTGAACAGTTGCCCCCAATGCTCAGTGAACTCGACACTCTGCCGGCCCGCCGCGTTGAAGCCGAATTGGACTGCGAATCCGGCGACGAACGCGGCGATGAACATGCTCGCCCCGGTCTCTTCCGCCACGATGACGCAGAGCAACGGCAGCGCCGCTACGCCGAGTTGACCGACTGGCGGAGCCATCCAGCGCGTGCGGTGGGCAAGGCCGAGGAGCCATCCGCCCGCAGTGCCGATCCCAATTCCGATCAGGGTGCCGTAGCCAAGCTGTTCTCCGAGGAAACGGGCGAGCACTGCACCCGCAGGCCCAGTGTGCTCCTCAGCAACGGCAAGCACGAGGAACAACAGCAGGACCGGAACGGCGAGGCCGTCGTTGAGGCCGGCCTCAACATTGAGAGACTGGCGAATCCTCTGTGGCACCAGTTGGCTACTCACGATCACCTGGCCGAGGCCGGCATCGGTGGGAGCGAGGATGGCTGTCAGAATGCCCGCTTCCCCCCACGACAGTCCGCTCAACACGACGATCGCGCATACGGCGCCTAACACGATGGTCAGCGGCATGCCCATAGTGAGCAAGCGGATGGGCAGGCTGCGGCCAGCCGTCAGCAGCGATCGGTTGATCCGGCTCGCGTCAGTAAAGAGCAACATCACCAGGGCCAGCTCCGCGATCAGGAGCAATACCTCACGATCGACTACCAGCTCGCGTGCCGCCTCCGGCAGCAGGCTCGTCGCAGCGCCGGCGGCCGCGAACAGCATCGGTGCGGTGATGACGGTCGGTTGCAGCCGCTGCGAGACCAGGCTGTAAAGAAAGACGAGCACCACAAATACAGCCGTCAGGACCATGACTCGAACACAGGCTCCGGGAGATGTGATCAGGCTTGGGGATCGTCAACCATGAGCATGCGGGTTCCGCCGCCCCGGGGCATGGTGTTTCGCAAATATGTTTCCCAGCGCAAGCACAAGCAATGACGCCACCCCGAGCAATGCCGCCAATGTGGTGGAACTTGTGGTGAAAAACGCTTGTCGGCTTTTCTACACCCTCTGAACTGCTCTTTTATTGTGGAGCTGCCGGGAATCGAACCAGGCGCATAAAACGGCGTGAACTGCGGAAATACCGGATTTGACTACGCGGAACGACGTGACGCGACCTGCGGATACGCGAAAGGTGTTGACGGTGTCAACACGGGTCCGGCCCCAACGGAAGTCACGCTATTGACCGATGTAGGCGTGGGCCAGAAGGCGTTAGGCGCTTCATCGGTGCCTTTGGTCCTTCGGCTCGCATATCTTCAGCCCTACCAATCACGTCCCCCGTGAGTGATCCTGCGGTGGGTACATAGCCGATCAGAAGCGAACTGAAATGATGCAACCACCACGTCGCGCGATCTTGGTCGGCGTTGACGGCTCAGCAGCGGCACTGGGTGCCGTACGGTGGGCGGCCCATGATGCCGCCCTGCGGAATGTGCCGCTGACCCTGGTCCATGTCGTCCACGCCCCCGTACTGGGATGGTCCCAGGTCCCCGCGCCGACCGGCTTCAAGCAAGGGCAGGAGAAGCGGGCACGCGAATTCATCAAGTCGGCGATCAAGGTCGCCGAAGAGAGCACTGGTGAGCGCGGTCCAGTGCAAATCGATAGCAAGGTGTTTTGTTCGGCTACCGTCCCGACGCTCGTCAGCCTTTCTAAAGAGGCGGAGATGGTCGTGGTGGGCTATCGGGGGCATGGCGGCGTGTTGGTCCGCAACTTCCTTGGCTCGGTGAGTTCGGGATTGGTCTACCGCGCGCATTGCCCAGTCGCGGTGATCCACGACGAGGAACCGCTGGTCGCCAATGTCGCACGGGCGCCGGTGCTGGCCTGCATCGACGGCTCGCCGGCGTCGGAAGCAGCGACTGCGATTGCATTCGACGAAGCGTCACGACGAGGTGTCGGTTTAGTGGCCCTGCACGCCTGGACTGATCTGCGGGTTTCCGACTTCAAAGAGTTGTTCCCGAACTTTATTTCTGACGCTCGGCTATCCGACGAGGAGGAGACGCTTGCTGAACGGTTGGCGGGTTGGCACGAACGCTATCCCGACGTGGGGGTCCTTCGCAAAATCGAAACCGGTGATGCGGCGAGTCCGCTGATCGAGGCGTCCAAACGGGCGCAACTGATTGTGGTCGGCAGCCACGGCCGCGGCGGGTTCGCTGGCATGTTGCTGGGCTCGGTCGGGGCGGCGGTGGTCAACAGGGCCAGGATCCCTGTGATCGTGGCGCGTTAGCCTGACGGCGGCCGTTGCGGGTTGGCATTGTGCCAAGCAATGCCACGGGACCGACACTTCACCGCATTGTTGATGCGGATGTGACGTGCGTAAGCACCGGCCAGGTGGGTCAGGAGCATGAAACGGGCGCTGTTCACCCAGCACTCTGACCTACCCTTTTTGGTGGAGCTGCCGGGAATCGAACCCGAGCTTCGACCAGGCAAAATGCATTCTGAACTGTTATTTCGTTCCGTCTGGTTCCGCTTTAGTCCCGCTCGTTACCTGCGGTTTCGTTATCGGGTCTTGACGGCGTCAATGCTCACGATCTATTGCCCGGGCTCGTCGGGCTCGTCGGGCTCGTCGGGCTCGTCGGGCTCGTCGGGCTCGCAGGACTCGTCGGGCTCGCAGGACTCGTCGGGCTCGCAGGACTCGTCGGGCTCGTCGGGCTCGGCGGATGCGAATCGGCCGCTGTGCCACACCAGTCCTGCACATCTTTCGGGTACTGATCGAGCGGTCCGGGACAACGCTGCCCTGGCGGGAAGTTGGCGCCGGCGTTGAGTAGATCGCAGGGCACATAGACCTGCTTGCCTTTGGGGGTGTTGGTCAAACACTTCGTCGGCGGCTCGGCATGGGCCTGGGCAGGGACGATGATCACCACCGCCAAAGCGGCGCACACCCCGGCAACAAGGCGATAGATCATGAGCACTCCTTTATGCAGAGCCCCTATCAGAATTGAACTCTCCTGACGGCCCAGCGGGGGAGGGCGAAAACCCACCCTAGCAGCGAAAATTCATCACCAAACATCACTCTAGATGCCTGTGACTGTAGGGCGTCGGACGCTAGCCTTTGCGGGTGCCCGGACCTGGAATGGCCGACGATGAGCCTTCGGTGCTTATCAACTATGAGCGGGAGTCGATCCATGCCGGCGACGACCCCATACCGCTGACGATCGAGTTTCCCGCCCGAGTAACCATTACAGACCTTCTCGTAACCTTCGCCGAGCGCCAAAGCAGGTTCTTCGCGTACCGGAGGGGCAAGAGTACGTGGCAGATTTGGCACATCCCTGATAGCGAAGAGGCGCGCCGGGTCATTGGTCTAGTGCAATTCGAAAACGTCCCCGACGATGCCGAACACGGCTTGTCTTCGCGCTTTGGGGCGATCCGTATTGGGGACGGTCGCTAATTACCGAGTTAAGCCACCAAAGCGAACTACCGGTGCGAATCAGAGCCACATCTACCCATGGAGGTCCAGTCGCAACCTTGCATCGGTGGAATAGCTACACGGCCGCCGCTCCACTTTCAGTAGTGGAACGACCGTCGGGCTCAGCATGAAGATAGTCAGCCACAGCTTGACGCAAAAGAAAAACTGGCCAGAGCTTGTGGCTCTGACCAGCATCTTCTGTGTGGAACTGCCGGGAATCGAACCCAGCGCAGAAATCGCCGTGAGCTGCGACAATACCGGATTTGACTACGCGAAACGACGCGAAACAACGTGACACGACTTGCGATTACGCGAAAGGTGTTGATGGCATCAACACAGCGCAATCGCCCGCCGTCGGTAATCGGTACCCACATGGCTCAGGTGTGCGGGAGCCACTCGATGCTTCAGGAGACGCCAGCCACGACGCCGGGTCACGCACCATCGGCGACGCCGCGGTAAGCAATCGGTGACGACCGACTTCGAGATCACCAAGGCGCTTACGGCGCGGTGCCGCTCCTGTTGTGTGACAGCCCGTCCCCGCCATACCGTGTGAACCGATCTTTTGACGTCACCGAAGGGGTCCGCGTGGCAAACGTGAAAGGGTGGGTAATTTTCGCTGCCGTCTTCGGTCTGGCTGCCTGTTCGTCGTCCTCACCATCGCGGCCGCAAGCCGCCACAGCAAGCTCAACAACCCCACAGCCAGCCGTTACTACGACGCGTGCACCCAACGCCACAGCAGCGCCCAACGCGACTGCCGCTCCCAGCACGACCGCATCCTGCGTCGGGTTGCCGATCTGCACCCCGCCGCCCCCGGACGTTGAGGGCAACCCAGCCTGCTACTACCGCGATGGTTGGGCTGCCGAGACGTCAGGCTCTGAGATTAATGTCTACTACTTCCGCGAATCATCCAATGCAGTTAGCGGCGAGCAGGTGACCGCCGACGTTCGCCTGAAGGACGGCACCACGGCCTCCCAGATCGCCGCAATCGATCCGGGTCAATTGAATGATCAGATTCCGTTCCCCGGCATAGACAAATCACCAGTGCAGGAGGTCTTGCTGAAGACCAGCGCTGGGCGATGCTTCGTCATTGGCCAGAACAGTTAGCCCTCCGGATCGATCCATGGACCATCGGACATCGTCTTCAACTACTCCACCATTGACATCGCAAAGCTACGCGGGGTGCCATCCACCAGCAGGCCGCCGTGGTCGCTTCGGCTATCGACGGTGCGGTCGCAGCGGTCGAACTCGGCCGGGGTAGCTTCGAAATCGCTTGGGCCAAAATGCTTGCCGACCAGGCCGCGCAGCTGGTGACGGCGGCCGCCCATCACACGCTATCGGTATGACGAAGGAGTACCCGTTGCATTATCTGACCCGTCGACTCTGGGCCTGGCGAGGCGAAGCCGGCGGGCATCATCGCTGGGCGGACCGGCTCGGCGCGGCCCTGGTCGCCTGCGGTCCCGACGCTTTGTACCCCGCCATCCAGTCCGGGTCGGAGGTGATGCTGTGAACCGACTGCAGCGCGAAGACGGGGTCACGTTGGCCTTCCAGGTGCACAACCCGAAGGCGCCGGGTGTGCCGCTTTTGCTGACACATGGCTTCGGCGCGACCGCGGGCATGTGGGGCCCGAATGTCGATGCCTTGAGCGTCGACCGGCCGGTCATCGTGTGGGACCAGCGCGGCCACGGCAGCAGCGACGCACCCGACGACATGAACCGCTACACCGAGCAGATCAGCGTCGCCGACATGGCGGCCATTCTCGACGCCGCGGGTGCCGATCGGGCTGTGCTCGGCGGAATGTCCTTGGGCGGCTACCTATCCCTGGCCTTCCACCTCGTCCATCCGCAGCGGGCAGCCGCGCTGGTGCTGGTCGACACCGGGCCGGGTCACCGCAATGACGAGGCCCGTGACAAGTGGAATGCGTGGGTGGAACGACGCGCCCAAGAACTCGAGCGCGGCCAGACGCGCGCCGATACCTCGGCGGAACTCGCGCAGGCGGTGCATGAGCACCCCGAGGGGCTGCCCCGCGCGGCCCGCGGTGTCATGGCTCAAAAGGACGCTCGCGTGATCACATCGCTGGACAGCATCACGGTCCCCACGTTGGTGATCGTCGGCGCCGACGACACCGACTTTCTGGCCGGGGCCGACTACATGCACCGTCACATCCCCAATTCCCGCAAGGTTGTCATCGACAACGCTGGGCATGCGGCGAATATGGACCAGCCCGAGGTGTTCAATGCGGCAGTGCGCGAACTACTGGAACAGCTGTGACCGCTCCGGATGTCACCGTCCAATCCACCGACCACGTGGCCGTGGTAGAGATCCATCGGCCCCCCAACAACTTCTTTGACACCGCCGTGATCAAGGGCATCGCCGACGCCTACGAGCGGCTGGACGGCGACGTCGAATGCCGGGCGATCGTGTTGTGTGCGGAGGGGAAACACTTCTGCGCCGGCGCCGACTTCTCCCGGCCCGCCGAGGATCGTGTGTCGCCCAATGAGCTTTACGCTCAGGCCATCCGGTTGTTCCGCACCAGCAAGCCGGTTGTCGCCGCGCTGCACGGCGCCGCGATCGGCGGCGGACTCGGGCTTGCCCTTAGCGCGGACTTCCGAGTGGCCGCGCCCTCCTCGAAATTTGCGGCCAACTTCAGCCGGCTCGGGTTTCATCCCGGCTTCGGGATAACGGCCACGTTGCCACGTGTCGTTGGCCAGCAAAAAGCACTCGAGTGGATGCTCACCGGTGAGCGTTTCGGTGGTGAAATCGCCCGCGCAGCAGGGTTGGTCGATGAATTAGCCGCCCACGATGGTGTGCGGCCGGCGGCGATTCGGTTCGCCGAGCGTATCGCCGCCTCGGCTCCTTTGGCGCTGACCAGCATCCGTGCCACCATGCGCGCCGGACTCGCCGAGGCTGTCGCCGCGGCCACCGCCCGCGAGCTCGAAGAACAAACCCGACTACAGGCGACCGCCGACTTCCGCGAGGGCGTGGCAGCGGCGGCCCAGCGCCGCGCTCCGACGTTCACCGGTCGCTGAAGGGTGACCGCGCCCAACTAGCTGTTGTGGAGCTGCCGGGAATCGAAACCGATGCTCTACCAGGCAATATGCCTTCTGAGCTGCGGTTTCGCTCCGTCTCGGTCCCGTTCAGTCCCGTTCGTTACCTGCGGTTTCGTTCTCGGGTCTTGACGGCGTCAAGAGCCTCCACTCGAGGACGAGCCTTTCACGAGGCGCGGGAGTTCCGCGCAACTGCCGCGACGCCCGTCCGCCGCTTGCACCAGCGCGGCGGCCCCCTCAACGAGCGTGGGGCGGGCTCGGGCGCAGCTTTTGTCTTCGGCGAAGGTTCGCTCGACTGTTGGATGGGTGCGGAAAGGGGTGCGCGTGCCGCGGGTCACACAGACCAACCCCGGGCCGCTGCGGCGACTCAGGGGCTCCTGGGTCGGGGGGTCTGGTCAAGGAGCAGCATTAGCCGAGGGCGGCTATGAGGGCATTGGTGCCAGCGACGATCGCCTCGAGTTGGGTCTGCGACAGCGGGGCGAACAGTGCCGCCATCTGCGCGGTCGTCGCCGCTTCGGCCGCGGCCTTCTGGGCCTCGATCTCGGGGGTGTATTCGACCATGTCTTTCTCGGAGAAACCGTGCATCTTGAAGTTGTCGAGGTCTCGGTTGAACTGACAGGCAGTGGCAGGCGAGAGCCCGGTGGCCTTCACCGCATCGGTGTGCACACCGCCGCGCAGCTCTCGCAACAGGATGGCTGCCCGGTAGGCCCGAGCGGCGGCCGTCGGCGCTGCTGGGGCTGAACGGTAGCCGTCGAACAGCGGCCACGAGCCCGAGGGAACCGTGGCGGCGAGGGCGCCCACCGCGTCGGTGAACGCGCCGAGGGTGGCCGAATCCCCTGTGGCGAAGGTGGCTTCGGCATAGTCGTCGGCGGCACCGAGGTGGGCTGCCGCGATCGCGTCTTCACTGGCCAGGCTGCGACCCCGGGTCACCACCGCGGCGATCATGCCGGGCTTGAAGAAGTAGAAGATGGCGTCGGCCGTCTCCGGGTCGACGCCACCGAGCATGGATGCTCGACCGGCACCGTAGAGCGAGATGACGTCGAGGCCGATGACTTCGCCGCGGGCGATGGCTTGTTTGGAGAAGTAGAAGTTGGCCGCCAGGTCCCCGAGAGGGCCAGCGATGGTCGAGGCTGCAGTGGTTGCGTCCATCGCCCCAACCTAGCCAGGCTCCACCACCTTCTGACAGTGGCCGATCCGCAGGAGAAGAACGACATCATCGAGAAACGGTCGGTCGGGGATCGGTAGGACGCTGCGATTCGGTGTTTGCGGCGTGCTTGTCATGACGTGCTCCTTGTCGCTGAGTCAGATGGCCCTTCATCGAGCGGTGACGGGCGTAGTGTCGGCGTGATTCGGACAGGACGGATGTTTCTCGTACTGGGCAGGAAGAACACACGTGGCACACGACAGGATCCTCGCTCTGAAGGCGCAGCGCCGCGACGTCCTCGACTACTGCGCCGAGCTCACCGACGAGCAGTGGAATACCCCCAGTCGCGCCGCCGGGTGGCGGGTGCGCGACGTCATCGCCCACATGGGTGCGAGCTGCCGAGTCTTGTTCAGTCCCGAAATGATTCAGCTGCTGCGGACTGAAGACCTCGAGCGCGACAACGACCATATGGTCGATCGCCGCCGGTCGTGGCCGACCAGTCGGGTGTTGGCCGAGTTTGCACGGTGGAGCAGCGTCGCGGTGGTGGCCTTCGATGTGTCCGGCCGCGGGAAACTCGGCACTATCCCCGTGCCGCTCGGTGCCACCGGCCGCTACCCGGCCCGGCTCCTGGCGTGCGCGTTGGTGTTCGACTGGCACACCCACCTGCACTACGACATCGCCCCGGCGCTGGGCACGCCGGGCCCGCCGGCCGATGAGCGCCGGATGCGGGCGACGTTGGAGTGGATGCTGGCCGGGATGGAGCAGATGAATCAACCCCAGATGGGGTGGGTCGACCGGCCGCTGACCCTGACGTTGACCGGCCTGGCCGGCGGCAGTTGGGACATCCGGCCGGCCGGCCACGGCCGCCTGGCCGTCACGCCGGCGGCCGGCGCCGACACTGCGGCCTGCATCGCGGGCGCCTCGGTCGACTTTCCCGGCTGGGCGACCCGGCGCGTCGAGTGGCGCGACAGCGATCTCGCCGTCACCGGGGACCGCGACTACGCCGCCCGGTTCCTCGACGCGCTCAACATCATCTAGCGCACCGTCGGCCGGCACGGTCATCGCAACGAGAATCGGAAGTAATTGGGGTAGCCCTGCCGTTTCCAGTCCCGCACCATGCCGGGGCTGGGCAGAAAGAACGGGTCGGGGACGCGAAATCCCAGCGCGGTCGGCTTGTCCAGGCCGTAGCGCTTCATGTGCAGCACGGCGTCCAGGATCGGCACCGCGGGTTGGTAGTCGTAGTCGAGCCGTCCCTTCCCGAACAGCTCGCCGATCAGTCGTGACATCGTCTCGGGGCTGCGGGTGACCCCGTGAACCTCCGGATGGAGGCTCGCCCACTGGCGCGCGGCGTCTTCGGAGGCGAAGAAGCTGTTGTAGTCGCACCAGCCGACGATGCGGGCGGGCAGGGTGCGCAGCGGGTACCCGAGGTGGACACGCAGGGTTGCCGGCGAATAGTCCACCAGCACCCCGTCGCGTCCTACCAGCTCGACGGGCTCTCGGGTCTGGCGGCACACCGACCGGACGGTCACCTCTTTGCCGGGAAACTGCGCCGAGATCGAGCACGCTTCGACGGCGCATTCGGCGAACCATTTCTGCTCGCCGTCCGCCCAGACCGGGTAGTGGTTCTTGAATGCGGCGAAAGGGCGGGCATACATGATCTCGCCCAGCGGCGGCAGCGGTTCGTCGAGGGTCTCGTCTTGAAACCGCGTCAGTCCGGCGTGGGCGGAGTCTTGCCGCGCGACACTGGCTGCGGCCTCGAGGTTGAGCAGGTCTGCTGCGAGGTCCTCCGGAGACAGGCCGAGTTCTCGGCACAACTGCGCCGTCGTGGGAACGACACCCTCGCCCCGTGTGTGGTCCATGATGCTTTTGCGGACCTGGCGGGCGCGCTCGGACAACTCGGCCATCAGTGTGCTCCCTGGGTGGACGGTTCGACGGCGGCCAGGTCCGGGCGCCGCGCGACGGTGTCGGCGAGGTGGTCGGCGACGTGATGGGCCCACGCGGCGATCGCCAACGAGGGCGGCGTGCCGACGGCGGCGGGCAGCGCGGCGGCGTCGGCGACGAACAGCCCTGGGTTGCCGTAGATTTCGCCGCGGTGATCCACCACGCCGTGCTCGGGGTCGGGGCCCAGGCACGCCCCGCCCCAGGCATGGACGGTCAGTGGTTTCCGGCGACGTGACGCGCGGAGGCCGGTGTCGGCCTCGAACGCGTCCAAGCCCTCAGCGATCCGATCGAAGATCGGCTCGGTGGTCTTGTCGTAGTCGATCTCCACACGGCCTCGCTCGAAGTGCGCCGACGCCTTACCCGAGTCGGCGCCCATCCCGAAGGCGAACATCAGGCGGTGCAGCCGCCGTCGTACCCACCTGGGCAGCGGAAGCGTGTCGAGTCCGCTCGCCGAAGCCAGCCCGTAGAACGGCGATGAAGACTCATCAACCGTGAATCGGCCGAGGACCGGCGGTGCCGGCAGCGTGGGGGGGTCTGCGAGGTTCTTGAAGCAGACCCCGATCTCGTCCCCGTTGCCGCCGAAGGTCGCACCCAACGAGGGCATGGCGGCCAGATCGTCGCGCTGTTGGCCCTCGAACAGCAACCGCAGCGTGTTCATCGTCCCCGCGGCCAGGACCACCCGTGGCGCCCGCGCGGTTGCGGTGGTTTTGCCGCGCAGGTCCCGGTAGTGGATGGCGTAGCCGCCCGCGGCGGAGTCAGGTTCACGAACCACCCGACAGACCTCGGATAACGCGCGAACGGTGACGCTCTTGTCGAGGACTGGGGCGAGATAGGCGACGTCGACTGAGGATTTCGCTCCGTCTCGCGACCCCAGCAGGCTGTCTCCGTCGAACGCGCAGAACCGGCGTGGCACGCCTGCGCCGTCCCGGTGCACTCGGCCCGCGTCGGCGTCGGATTGCGGGTACAGGTACGCAGCGTCGGGCTGCGGATCCGCGGGCTGACAGCGCTGGCCGGGCAAGCCGGACACCTCAGTCCACACACTTGTCGGGACAGGATGCTGACGGGTCAGACGAGTTGCGCCCAGATCCCACCGGATCTTCCCGTAGTACCGCGAGATCTGGTCGCCGCGCAGATCGGGGTGACGATTGTCCCAGTAGGCCGAATCGTCTGGCTCGACGAGCAGGCCCAACCAGCCGTGGCTGCCGCCGCCCACCCCCGAGACGCAGACAACATCGATTCCGGGATAGCTGAACACCTCGTACATCCCGTGCTTGTTGACCACTACGCTCCGACGGGGAGTCCCGATGAGGTCCCTCACCAACGCGACACCGCGAGCCCGCAGCCGGCGTAGGTAACTCCGTTCAGCGAATCCCGTTGTGGCGCTGTGCCCTACGTGGATGCCGCGCAGCACATGCGTCGCGAACCGCGCCCCATAGGGAAACGGGGAGCGGTCGGCGATTCCCATGCCCCGCACGGGCAATGAGTCGCGCCACGGGCCCCGTTCGAGCACAAGCACATTGAGGCCCGCACCGGCCACGCGGTTGGCCGCGATGCTCCCACCGAAACCGCTCCCGATGACCACGACGTCGTAGTGCTCGTCCGGCCGTGTCTCGGGCGGTTGTTTGTGTTTCGTCACCCTGGATCGCCTCCTTGGATATTGATCTAGACCGGGGTTGTTGCGGCCGGGGCCCTCGATGCCTCTGTCGACCGGGAGCCTGCTTTATGTGAACATACAATAGACCAATACTCGTGTAGTTGACCATCCCCACGTTGCCACTCGGCGAGGTAAATACCGGCTTTAACTGCACGAATACGAACTTTGCTTGCCAAAGCCGCGCGCATGCTGTCTACTAAGTGAATCGCTTCTAGCTTGACATGACTGAAGGAGTGCCGATGAGCAGACGCGCCGCCGTGGTGGGCGTGGGGATGATTCCCTTCACCACGCCGAGGAATACCGAGCCGTACGACGTGATGGCCGAGGCGGCCGCGCGAAAAGCTCTCACCGACGCCGGCATCGACTACACGCAGGTGCAGCAGGGGTATGTGGGCTACGTCTATGGCGACTCGACGTCGGGCCAGGCCGCGTTGTACGGGCTGGGGCAGACCGGTATTCCGCTCGTCAATGTCAACAACAACTGTTCGACGGGTTCGTCGGCGCTGTTCTTGGCGCGGCAGGCGATCGAGACCGGCGCCGCCGATTGTGTGATCGCGCTTGGCTTCGAGCAGATGATGCGCGGGGCGCTGGGGTCGATGTGGAGCGACCGGCCGAGCCCGTTCACCCGTTTCGATGACCGCACGAGAGCGCTGCAGGGGTGGGACGAGCACGCGCCGATGGCTGCCCAGTACTTCGGCGGCGCGGGAACGGCGTACGCCGAGAAGTACGGCGTTGATCCCAAGGTTTTCGCTCAGATCGCGGTGAAGGCGCGCACCCATGCCGCCAACAATCCGTATGCGGTGTTTCGCGACCCGGTCACTGTTGAGGAGGTGTTGGCGTCTCCGAAGATTTTCGGTCCGCTGACACGGCTGCAGTGCTGTCCGCCGACCTGCGGGGCGGCGGCCGCGATCCTGTGCAGCGAGGATTTCGCCGACGCCCATGGTGTCGACGGGTCAGTAGTGATCAGGGCCCAGGCGATGACCACCGACTTCGCATCGACGTTCAGCGGCAACATGATGACGGTCGTCGGCTACGACATGGCCAAAGCCGCCGCCGACCAGGTCTACGAGGCAGCCGGAGTCGGCCCCGAGGACATCGGTGTCGTCGAACTGCACGACTGCTTCACCACCAATGAGTTGCTCACCTACGAGTGTCTGGGTCTGACGCCGGAGGGCACCGCCGAGAAGTTCATCGCTGAGGGCGACAACACCTACGGCGGGCGGGTTGTCACCAACCCGTCGGGCGGGCTGCTGTCCAAGGGGCACCCGCTCGGCGCGACCGGTTTAGCGCAGTGCGCTGAATTGGTGTGGCAGTTGCGCGGTCAGGCAGAGGCCCGCCAGGTCGAGGGGGTCAGGCTCGCGTTGCAGCACAACATCGGACTCGGCGGTGCCGCCGTGGTAACCCTCTACGAGAAGGTGAGCTGAACCAATGTCGTTGGACCAGAACGTGATCGGCAAGCAACTGCCGCCGGTCACCATGACCATCGACGCGGGTCGTCTTCGCTTCTTCGCCAAGGCGATCGGTGAAACCAATCCGGTCTTCACCGACCTGCAGACGGCCAACGCTGCGGGACACCGCGATCTGCCGGTGCCGCCGACCTTCCTGTTCGGCATCGAACTGGAACGCCCCGACCCGTTCGATTGGTTAACCGGCGTCGGTGTCGACCTGCGTCGGGTCCTGCACGGCGAGCAGTCCTTCACCTACCACTCCCAGGCGGTGGCCGGCGACGCGCTGACCGCGACTCCACGGATCGCGAACGTGTACAGCAAGAAGGGCGGAGCGTTGGAATTCATTGAAAAGACGTCCATGGTGACCCGGGAGAGCGGCGAGTTGGTCGCCGAGTTGAAAAGCGTGATCGTCGTGCGGAACCCGGAGCAACCCCAGTGACCGCCGTCAGGGCCGTCGACGTCGGCACCGAACTGCCGCCGCTGAAGATTGGCCCGATCTCCCGGACAACGCTGGCTTTGTTCGCGGGCGCGTCGGGCGATCACAACCCAATGCACATCGACATCGACGTCGCGCGGTCGGCCGGGTTGGACGACGTCTTCGCTCACGGCATGCTCTCGATGGCCTACCTGGGCCGGCTGCTGACCAATTGGGTTGACCCACGGGCGATTCGCCACTACCGGGTGCGCTTCTCCGCGATCACGCCCTTGCACGGTGAGCCGACCGCCACCGGCAGGATCACCGCGATCGACGACGTCGACGGCGAGCGGCGCGCGACTCTCGAGCTCGCCGTCACCCTCGCGGACGGCACGGTCACCCTCACCGGAGACGCCGTCGTCGCGTTGTGACGCCAAGCCGCGGAAATCATCATCCACCAAACAAACGAAAAGGATTGTCAACCATGGGAACTCTTGATGGGAAGGTCGCCATTGTCTCCGGCTCCGGCCGAGGGATCGGGCGTGAGATCGCGCTGAAGCTGGCCGGCGAGGGTGCGCGGGTCGTTGTCAATGACCTCGACGCCGAACCAGCCAAGGAAACAGTCGCCGCGATCGAGGCCGCGGGCGGGCAGGCCGTAGCCTGCATCGGCAGCGTCACCGACGCCGACTTCGGCGAACGCTTCGTCGCCGCCGCGGTCGACAACTTCGGCGGCCTGGACATCATCGTCAACAACGCCGGCTACACCTGGGACTCGGTGATCCAGAAGATGACCGACGAACAGTGGGACGCCATCCTCGATGTGCACCTCAAAGCGCCGTTCCGGATCCTGCGTGCCGCACAGCCGGTCATCGCGGCAGCGGTCAAGAAGGCCACGGCGGCAGGGGAGCCTGTCCCGTGCCGCAAGGTGGTCAACATCTCCTCACTCGCCGGCACGGGCGGCAATGCAGGACAGGCGAACTACTCGTCGGCCAAGGCCGGGGTGACGGGTCTGACGAAGGCGCTAGCCAAGGAGTGGGGACGCTACAACGTCACCGTCAACACGGTGGCGTTCGGCCTGATCAAGACCCGGCTCACCGAGACCCCCGCTGATGGCGATGGCACGATCGACGTGGCCGGCAACGAGATCAAGGTCGGCGTCAATCCAAGCCTGCTCGCGGCGATGGAACAGATGGTGCCCCTTGGGCGCGGCGGCACACCGGCCGAAGCCGCCGGCGCCGTGTATCTGTTCTGCATCACCGAATCCGACTACGTCAGCGCGCAGACCTTGGTCTGCGGCGGCGGCTTCAGCTTCTGAGAACCACGATGACCACAGGTGCATACCGGTCGGCCTGGGCCGACGACGACGTGGTCGCCCTCAGGGAGATGGCGACCAAGTTCTTCCAGACCGAGGCACTCCCGCACCGAGAACGGTGGGCCGAACAGAAATGCGTCGACCGGGAGTTCTGGATCAAGGCAGGCCGCCTCGGCTTGCTGTGCTCGTCGGTCCCGGAGGAATACGGCGGCGGCGGCGGAACGCTGGCCCACGAGTTCGCCATCATGCAGGCCCAAGCCGCCTGCGGGGAAACCGGGTTCGGCAACCAGGTGCACAGCGGGCTGGTCGCGCACTACATCCTGGCCTACGGCACCGAAGAGCAGAAGAAGCGCTGGCTACCCGGGATGGCGACCGGGGAGTTGATCAGCGCCATCGCGATGACCGAGCCCGGCGGCGGATCCGATCTCAAAGCGCTGCGCACCACAGCGATCCGCGAGGGTGATCACTACCGGCTCAACGGTGCGAAGACGTTCATCTCCAACGGCAGCTCGGCGGATCTGATCGTGCTCGTCGTGAAGACCGATCCGGCGGCGGGCGCCAAGGGAGTGTCGCTGATCGTGCTGGAAACCGCCGACGCACCCGGCTTCCGGGTCGGTCGGGTACTCGACAAGGTCGGGATGAAGGCACAGGACACCGCGGAGTTGTTCTTCGACGACGTCCTCGTCCCGGTCGGCAACCTACTCGGCGAGGAAGGCGCCGGTTATGGCTATGCGATGCGCCAGCTGGCGCACGAACGGCTGGTGGTCGCGGTCTGCGGCCTGGCCACGCTGGAGAGCGCCGTCGAGGAGACCGTGACGTACACCAAGAACCGCGACGCCTTCGGCAAGCCGCTGTTTGGCATGCAGAACACCCGGTTCGAACTCGCCGAGTGCGCCACGGTCGCACGGATCGCGCGGGTGTTCGTCGACGACTGCATCCAGCGGCACCTGCGCGGTGAGCTGGATGCGACGACGGCATCGATGGCGAAAGCCTGGGTGACCGATATGCAGGTGCAGGTTATTGACCGATGTGTGCAGTTGTTCGGCGGCTACGGGTACATGATGGAGTATCCGATCGCCCGGATGTTCATCGATTCGCGTGCGCAGAAGATCTACGCCGGCGCGAATGAAGTCATGAAAGAACTGATCGCGCGCTCGCTGTAGCGCCGGATCGAGGAGCAGAGATGTATCTGACCCAAGCGCTACACCGCAGCCTTCAGCAGAATCCCGACCGACCGGCCACGATCTGCCGCGATCGCGTCCGCACGGTGGCCGAGTCCGTCGACCGGATCGCCCGCCTCGCCGGCGCGCTGTCGGATTTGGGTGTGCAGCCAGGCCACCGGGTCGGCATCCTCGCCCTGAACTCCGATCGCTATCTGGAGTACTTCTACGCGCTGCCGTGGATAGGGGCCGCGGTCAACCCGGTCAACATCCGCTGGAGTGCCATCGAGATCGCATACTCGCTGGCCGATTCCGATACCCGGGTCCTGTTCGTCGATGACGCGTTCGCACCGATGATTCCCACACTGCAAGAACAGTTTCCGAATCTCGGTGCGGTGATCTGCTGCGGCGACGGCGAACTGCCCGCCGGCGCGCTGAGCTACGAGACCTTGATCGCCGATCACGACCCCGTCGAGGACACCCGCACCGGAGGCAACGAGTTACTCGGCGTGTTCTACACCGGCGGCACCACGGGTCACCCCAAGGGGGTGATGCTCTCGCACAACAACCTGCTCACTTCGTCGATCGGCAGCCTCGCCTCCGGTCAGTTCATTTCGCCACGTGGGCGATTACTGCACACCGCGCCGCTGTTTCATCTCGCCGGCATCGCGGCATGGGCCGCGGGATGTCTGGTCGGCTCCACCCATGTGATCGTGCCGGCGTTCGGTTCGGCCGAGGTGTTGAAGGCGATCGCTGAGCACGGCATCACCGACGCCTTACTGGTGCCGACCATGATCCAGATGCTCGTCGACGACCCCGCCGTCGGCGACTACGACCTGTCGAGCCTGCTACATCTGGTCTATGGGGCGTCGTCGATCTCTGAAGCGCTGCTGGAACGGGCCCGCAAGGTCTTCCCCGCGGTCGGATTCACCCAGGCCTACGGCATGACCGAACTCTCTCCGGTCGCAACGCTGTTGACACCGGCAGACCATGACGACCCGGTATTGCGCCGATCGGCCGGTCGCGCCGCACCGCACGTCGAGGTGCGCATCGTCGATCCCGACGGACGCGAGGTGCCGCGTGGGGAGGTCGGCGAAGTGGTGGTCCGCGGTGACAACGTGATGCTCGGCTACTGGAACCGGCCCGCCGAAACCGCCGTGGCGGTCAGTGACGGCTGGATGCACACCGGCGATGGTGGCCGGATGGACGACAACGGATACGTGTTCATCGTTGACCGGATTAAGGACATGATCATCACCGGCGGTGAGAACGTCTACTCCGCCGAGGTCGAGAACGCGTTGGCAAAGCACCCGGCGGTCGCGGCCGTCGCGGTGATCGGGCTGCCCGACCCTGACTGGGGCGAACGGGTGCACGCCGTGGTGGTGCTGCTGCCAGGTCAGAAGGCAACCGAGGAGCAGCTACGCGCACACTGCAAGACACTCATCGCCGGTTACAAATCCCCGCGCAGCGTGGACTTTGTCGACTCCATGCCGATGTCGGGAGCCGGCAAGATTCTCAAACGCGAACTGCGGATGAAATATTCGGACAACACCACCAACCAGGTTTCGTGATTTTGCGAACGCATCAGGGACCTCGAAGCCATCCGAATCTAGGGGTGATATGACGGCTGGACCAGTGCAGAAAGCTGTGGTCCGGCCGGCGCGCGGCACCCGCCCATCGAACCGTCGCGAGCTGATCATCGACGCGGCCACGGATCTGTTCTGCCGCAAGGGATACGGCAACGTGGCCATGGGAGATGTGGCCGAGGCGGTCGCGATCGGACCGTCTGCGCTGTATCGACACTTTCGCGGCAAGCAGGACCTGCTGGCCACCGTCGTAGGAGCCGCGCTGGACACCCTCGACGATGCATTCGCCACAGCAGAGGACGAACGGTTGCCCGATGTTTCCCAGGCGCTTGCTGCCGCTGTGCTCAAGCACCGAGGCGTTGGGGTGCTGTGGCATCGCGAGTCGCGGCAGCTCGCGCCGGCCGACCGCAGGAAATTCCGTGCCGCGATCGACCAGATCGCCGGACGGTTCGCCGCACTTATCCGTGCGCGGCGCCCCGCCCTGGATACTGCGGAGGCAGAGTTGCTTGCCTGGTCGGGGCTCGCGGTCGCGACCAGCGTGTCGCTGCACAGCCTCGTCCTGCCCGAACCCGAATTCATCACTCTGCTCAGCGAATTGATCTCCACCGTTGTCGACGCCCCATTACCTGCTCCACAGTCGACGCCCGCCCATACGAGGACGTCTGGGATGCTGCGCACCCAAGCCCGCCGCGAAGCGATCCTCACCGAAGCGACAAAGCTCTTCGCGGCCAACGGGTTCGCGGGGGTGAGCACAGAGGACATCGGTGCCAGCGTCGGCATCAGTGGTCCCAGTGTCTACAACCATTTTCCGACCAAGTCGGATATCTTGCTTGCGGCCATGCTGCGTGGCGACGAGTGGCTGCGCCTGGACATGAATCGCGCATTCGCCCAGGCATCGGATCCCCGCGATGGCCTGAATCGTCTGCTCGATAGTTACTGCGCCTTCGTCCTCGACAACCCGCACCTTCTCCAAGTCCTCGTCTCCGAGTCGAACCACCTGCCCGAACCCGAACGCCATCGCATCAGAGCCGCCCAACATGCCTACATCGACGACTGGGTGAACCTACTGCGACAGGTGCACCCAAGCTGGGACGCCATACACGCCCGGATCCGGGTGCAGGCCGTGCAGACCATGATGAACGACATCCCCGCCGTATCCGAGTTGCGCGAATACTCAGACGTCGAGTCCGCATTGGTCGCGATCGGCGCCGAGCTTCTCGCCATCAACGACGGTACGGGTTCCACATGATCACCGGGGACCGCGCCTGCTTCAATGGCCTACACACCCGCCGACTCTCCGTGTATGACGTCATGCGGATAAAGGTCCATCAACAAAAGGAAAGAAATGCAAACAAGCACCGCAATCAGCAACAAGGTCATCGTCATCACCGGCGGTGCCAGAGGAATCGGCTTCGCCACCGCGACGGCGCTACACAACCTGGGTGCGAAAGTCGCCATCGGTGATGTCGATGAAGCAAAGCTCAAAGAGTCCGCCACCGCGCTCGGGGTGGACGTCTACGGCAAACTTGATGTCACCGACCCGGACTCGTTCTCAAGCTTCCTCGACGACGTCGAACGCCAACTCGGCCCTGTTGACGTGCTGATCAACAACGCGGGAATCATGCCGGCCGGCAATATGATTGACGAGCCGCACACGGTCACCCGCCGCATCCTCGACATCAACGCCTACGGCGTCATCCTCGGCAGCAAGCTGGCAGCCCAACGGATGATCCCACGCCGACGCGGCCACATCATCAACATCGCCTCGCTCGCCGGCGAGAGCCCGACCCCCGGACTTGCGACCTACTGCGCCAGCAAGTACGCCGTGCTCGGCTTCACCGAGTCAGCGCGCATCGAGTGCCGCAACACCGGCATCCACTTCTCGGCGGTACTGCCCACGTTCACGAACACCGAGCTCACCTCTGGCACCTCCGGAGCGAAGTTCCTCAAGAACGCCGAGCCGGAAGATATCGCCGACGCGATCGTCGGACTGATCACCAAGCCGGCGCCGCGGGTGGCAGTGACCCGGGCAGCAGGCCTGGTCGTCGCAACGATGAAATTCGTCCCCAAGTCTGCCGGTGAATACATCGCCCGCAAGCTCGGCATGGACCACGTATTCCTCGACGACGTCGACAACGCCGCACGCAAAGCCTACGAGGACCGCGCCCGTGGGATCGAATCCTGAACGGCCTTCTGCCGAAACTTGGTGATCCCGAACGCGGGAGTACCCACAGCCGGATCCGATGCGGCCGGGGCGAGGTTCGCACGGGTCAGCGCTGGCGCGGGGTCAGTCCTACTTAACGTCTGAGATAGTCAGAGCCGCAACGTTATTGCTTAACCGTCGCGACTGTGAGCCTGTCCCCTGGTTCGATCATGTGGTCCTGGCCGTCGCCGCCGAGGTCGATGCCTCCACTCGATCTGACCGGAGAACTTGTTACCCGCCGGGCCGATGTCCGGTGAGGCGGGCCGCAAGGCTGCGGCCCTTCTGGTGGAGCTGCCGGGAATCGAACCCGCTGCAGAAGAGCCTGTGAATCGCGGAAAGACCTGAATCGACTACGCGAAACAACGCGAAGCGACCTGCGGATACACCGGACGGTGTTGATGGCATCAACACCATCAACGGGGTCTACTTGTTGGACGAGGAGCCCTTGCTCCTACACGTTGCCTCGCCTATCCCGCTGCTGGTGCCCGTGATCGCCACTAACTTGCCTTCCGGACATTTGCGGTCTCCTCTTGCGGCGCTAGGGAGGGCCGTCGAGCGCGAGAATCAGCTTGCCGGTGTTATCACCGCGAAACAACGCCAACAGGACCTCGGGAAAGTCGCCGACGTCGCCGTGGATGACCTGCTCATGCGAGCGCAACTCACCGTTGCGCAGCCAATTCGCCAGCTGCGCAACGGCTTCGCCATATCGGTCGGCGTAGTCGAAGATCACGAAGCCTGTCATCGATGCCCGTGCGACCAGCAGTTGCATGTAGTTGGCCGGCCCGCGGACCTCGCCAGTGGCGTTGTACTGCGAGACGGCCCCGCAGAGTACGACGCGTGCGCCACGAGCCAGCCGCGCCAATGCGGCCTCCAAAGCCTCTGCCCCGACGTTGTCAAAGAAGACGTCAATGCCTTTGGGGGCGTGCGTCTTTAGCTGCGCACGTAGTTCGCCCGCTTTGTAGTCGATGGCGGCGTTGAATCCGAGCTCTTCTACCAGCCAGCGACACTTGTCCGCGCCGCCGGCGATGCCGATCGCCCGGCAACCGTTGATCCGGGCAATCTGCCCGGCGATGCTGCCCACCGAACCGGCGGCTCCGGAGACGACGACGGTCTGGCCCTGCTGCGGCCGACCAACGTCGAGTAGCCCGAAGTAGGCCGTCAGCCCGCTGATGCCGAGGGCGCCGAGATGTACCGGAGCAGGCGCGAGGGTGGTGTCCACCGGAGTCACGCCGCGCCCGTCGGCAAGCGCGTAACGCTGCACCCCGAACACGCCATACACCTCGTCGCCGGCCGCGAAATCCGGGTGACGCGAATCGATGACTCGCCCGATGCCGCCCGCGCGCATCACCTGGCCGATCTCGACCGGCGGCACGTACGACCGACCCGCGTTCATCCAAGTCCGCATCGCCGGATCGACCGACAGGTACTCGACCCGCACGAGGAACTCGCCGTCCGCGGGACTCCCGGCGGGCTCGTCGATGACCTCCCAATCCGAGGGCTTAGGCAGGCCGATCGGACGGGCGGCCAGACGGCACAGGGTGTTGACAAGCGTCACGATTCACATCTCCCGATTTGCGCTAACCGCGCTTGTCGCCGCGCGGAGGGTCGCCCGGCCTCCCGGGTCTTCGGCTGTGGAGGGCACGACCGCGACGCAGTCGGCGCCGGCTTCGCGGTAGGCGCGTAGCCGTGCCGCGACTCGGTCGGCGGTGCCCAACGCACACACACGGTCGAGCAGCTGGACGGGGACGGCAGCCGCCAGTTCGCGGCGAGTTGCGCCTGCACGGGCCCTCCGGACGAGTTCGTCGAAACCCAGCGCGCTGAACATTTCGCCGTAGCCGGGCGGGCCGAGATACACCGCCAGCTGAGCAGCCAGTTGGGCGTGCGCGGCATCACCCGGGTTCAGCGCAACCGGCACCCACACCGTGAGGCGCGGCGCGTTGCGGCCGGCCACCGCGGCCACGGCGTCGATTGCCGCACGCACCTCCGCGACGCGGGCGGGCGGAGCAAGGTTGAGCACGACCTCATCGGCGTGCTGCGCCGCCACCCGAATCATGCCAGGGCCGAACGCCCCCACCGCAATTCGCGTATCGGGCCGCGCGCCGCGCAGTCGAAAACCATGGCTGCTGACGTGTTGGCCGACGTACTCGACCCGTGCGCCGGTCAATATCGACCGCAGGCACTCGATGGTTTCGAGCATGTACGACACGTGGTGCGCCCACCGACGGTCATGCCAGCCGGTCACGATCGCCGGACTGGAGGCTCCCAATGCGATGTCAACCCGGCTGCCGGTGAGGGAGGCGACCGTAGTTACACCCAGCGCCAGTGCCACCGGGCTGCGGACGCCGACGGCAAGCGGTCCGATCTTCAGGGTCATTTCGGGCGCGCGCAGCGCGATCGCGGTCGCGAGCGCGAACGCGTCGTAGGTGGCCATTTCGCCAATCCAGACCGCGTCGAAGCCCATGTCGGACGCCGTCAGGGCGAGATCCATGGCCTCGTCGTCGGGCCGGTCAAGCCAGAACGGTAGGGCGACTTCGAGACCCCTCACAGCATCGACACGTCGGCGGGCTGGTCGAGCAGGATGCGGCCGGGCAGCTCGCGTGACGCCTCGTTGACCTGGAAGTGGGCGGTGGCTGTGTATGCGTCGCGGAACCGACGCTGCAGAGGTGCACCGTCGTAGATGGCGCTGCCGCCCGCCAGGTCATACATGTTGCGCACAACGTCGGCCGAGGTCCGTACTGCGTGCGTGGCCGCCAGACGTAGCCGGTTGCGCATCGCCAGCGGCACTGCGTCAGCATCGTGGCTGGCCTGCCAGGCCTTCTCGATCGCCTCGTAGTACAGCGCGCGAGCGGCGCCCAGCGCCGCCTCAGCCGTTGCCACCGCCGCTTGGGTCGCCGGACGTTCAGCCAAGGTGCGCGTCGACCCCAGCCCTTTCTTGCCGCCGGCCAGCTCGACGAGGTCGTCGATCGCGGCGCGCGCATTACCTAACGCGGCTGCGCCGATCGACAACGCGAAGAATCCGAACACCGGAAAGCGATACAGCGGCCGGTCCAAGGCTGGTCCGTCAAACACCGAGAACACGCGATCGGCGGCCACGAAGACGTCATCAGCAACGGTGTCGTGGCTGCCTGTGCCGCGCAGGCCCAGCGTGTGCCAGGTGTCGAGGACCTGCAGGTCGTCTTTGTTCAGTGCAACGACGGATGGCACGCGCCGCTCGTCGACGAAGCAGCCGGCGAACATCATGTCGGCGTGGCTAATCCCGCTGCAGAATGGCCAGCGCCCGGACACCACAACACCGCCGTCGACTGACCTCGCCGTACCGCGCGGCGCCCACACCCCGGCCGCGACACCCCGCCCGTCACCGAACATTTCGTCGCGGCTGGACGCCGGCAGGTAAGCGACCAGCAGGCTACTGGTAATCGCGATCGAAACGCACCATCCCGCCGATGCGTCGCCGCGCGCCACCGCTTCGGCGCACCGCAGTGCCAGTCCGGGCGCCAGCTCCAGTGCCTGAAGTTCCCGCGGCATGCCGGCGCGTAGTAGCCCGGCCTCGCGCAGAAGGGCCACCAGCTCGTCTGGAAGTCGGCGGTTGCGGTCGATATCCGCCGACATCTCCCGGGCCGAAAATGCGATCTTCTCGGCGAGGATCTCGATCTCGATGTCGCTCTCGGCTCTGCTACGCGGCGTGGCGGTCAGGTCCGGCTGATTCATCGGGGCTCCTGGTAACGGTGACGGTTCAATTAAGTTACCACCTATGGTTCAGCAATTGAACCGGGTACAGTTGGTGAACTATGGCCGCTCCCGATCTGTCCCACCGCTTCGAAGCGGAGTCGGTCGGCCGGGCACTCGAGCTGGTCGGTGAGCGCTGGACGCTCCTTATCCTGCGCGAGGCGTTCTTCGGGGTGCAGCGCTTCGGTCAACTCGCGCGTAACCTCAACATTCCGCGGCCCACGCTCTCGTCGCGGCTGCGGATGCTTGTCAATGTGGGCCTGCTTGAGCGGGTGCCATATTCTCGGGATCCCGAGCGCCACGAGTACCGGCTCACCGACGCAGGCCGCGATCTCTTCGGAGCGATCGTCGTCCTCATGCGGTGGGGGGACGAACACTTGCCGCACCCAGATGGGCCACCGATTGTGCTGCGCCACAACACCTGCGGCGAGTTCGCCGATCCACGCCTGATCTGCGCCCACTGCGGCGAAGAGATCACCGCGCGAAATGTGACACCCGAAGCCGGACCGGGCTTCCGCGCCAAGCTGACATCGCGCACTTGACCTTGCGGCGGGCAGCTGGAAGGCCATTGCCCAGACTGCCGTGACCGGCTCAGCCGACGAGATCGGCCGGCGTGTCAGCGAACTCGCCGCCCACAGGATCACCGAAATCATCTAGCAGCCCACCGAGTCCGACATTACTGGTGAACTCGAGGCCTTCCACACCACGTCGCACACCGCCGTAAGCGCTGTGGCACAAGATAATCCAGGATCTGGGCGTCAGATGTTGATGAGAAAGAAAACTGGCCAGAGCTTGTGGCTCTGACCAGTGTGTTCTCTGTGGAGCTGCCGGGAATCGAACCCGCCCCAAAAAGCGGTGTGACCTGCGGAAACGCCGAATTTGACTACGCGAAACGACGCGAAACAACGTGAAACGACCTGCGGATACGCCCAAGGTGTTGATGACATCAACACTCTGCGGATCCTCGATCCATCGGACTCCGTCTAAAGACGAGTCCGGCGGGTTACGTCTACGGGGAGGAGCGACCTCGCCTACCGAACGACGCCACGTGCATGAGTGCCACGACTACAGCTCCGACGACCAAACCAATCACCGCAGACGCTCCGGTGTCGACCAACCAGGCCAGCACCGCACCAAAAGACTTGACGCTGTGGCGAACCTGATCCGCGGCATGGTGAACCAAGCCGTATGGAGCGCGCCAGCCGAGGTGGTTGCTCCCGGCGAGCAGTATGTGGCCGCCCACCCAAAGCATCGCCACCATCCCGACCGCTGAAAGCGCTGAGAGCAATTTGGGCATCCCCGCGACCAAGCCCTGGCCGAGCTGCTGTCCGATTCGGGATGCGGTCTGAGTGAGGTGCAGGCCGACGTCGTCCATCTTGACGATGACGGCGACGACGCCGTACACCACGGCGGTGAGGACCAGGGCAACGACGATTAGGATGATGAGTCGCGGCACGAACGCCTGGTCGGCCACCTCGTTGAGCGCGATCACCATAATCTCCGCGGACAGGATCAGGTCCGTCCGGATCGCCCCGGTCACCACGTCGGCCTCGGCGACCGGTGGGGCGTCGGAGTCATGACCGCGGATGCTCTCCCACATCTTCTCGGCGCCTTCATAACACAGGTACACGGCGCCGAGCATCAAGATCGGGGTCAACAGCCGCGGCGCGAACTGACTGAGCAGCATTGCGGCGGGCAGGATCACCAGGAGCTTGTTACGCAGGGATCCGATCGCGATGCGTTTGATGATGGGCAACTCACGCTCGGCAGCAATCCCGTGGACGTATTGCGGTGTCACCGCGGTGTCGTCAATGACCACTCCGACAGCCTTGGCGGTCGCGCGGCCGGAGGCAGCGGCCAGTCGTGCGACAACCGCGACGTCGTCGAGGAGCCCGAAAAGACCCGCACTCATCGCGTCTCCGCCATGGCGTTGGAGGGTACCCGCCGTCGTCACTCCTGTCGGATCAAGAACCCACCGCTCGCTCGGCGGCCTTACGCCAGTTGCACAATCGCGATCTGTTCATCCGCCTTTTAGCGGCTGCAATTAGACGAGCGCCCGCAGCCGTGCTACGGCCTCTTCCAGCGCGATCTGGTCATGATCTTGACGTTGCGGCTGTACGACGAAGGGATTTTGTGCCTCTGACCAGCCGTTTCTCGGTGGAGCTGCCGGGAATCGAACCCGCCCCAAAAATGATCGTGAGCTGCGGAAATCTGGAATTTGACTAGGCGAAACGACGCCAAATGACGCGAAATGACCTCCGGATGCGGCGAAGGTGTTGATGGCATCATCACTGCTCGGCAGGCTCAGTAGGCCCGCAACCGCGCAACGCAACCCCGCAGGAGCCCAAGCTGTTCAATGAATCTCAATCCCCAGATCCCTCGCGCTCCGGAGAACACGCGCCTGGGCTGGAAACTCTGCCGGACGCGGCGCGCCGTCATCAACACGAGCAGGTTAATCGCGAGCCTCCCCATCGCCACTCGACTCGTTCGCTTCTTCCACGTTGAAGGTTTCGAGCCAGTGCGCCGCCCGAGGTGGTAGCCGACGCATAGGGCTGTCCCGAGTGTAGAGATAAGCGCAAACGCTGTCATGAAGATGAGCGTCCTTCGTCACCATCGCGGCAAGATCACAACCCAGATACACCTCGGCCAACCCTAGTGGTGTGCCGACTGGTTAGCCGGCCGTACCGGGCCATCGGTCCAGGCGCTGCAGGCGTATTCGCCGCCGGCCCGGCGGGCGAAACGGCGGCCGATGGTGGGCTGGTCGAAGGCTCTGGCGCAACAGTTTGCTGCGTGCCTCAAGCATCGCGAAGATCGGGGTGATGCCGATTCCGCCTGCGATGAACCTCCATGTCCATCAGGCCTGGCAGCAGGATGAGCTCACGGAGATCGATGACCTCCCCGTCAGACCGGCCCGACCGGGTATCGCCTATGCCAGCGATGTATTCACCGTCAATCGTGAGAACACCTGGGCTGACGATGCGGCCCGTGTCGACGTCAAGCAGTCCAGCTGCTTTGAGCGTCAACATGTGTTTAGACCACCGGCTCCTTGAGGCACTGGATGTAGGAGGCGCCGCTGTCGGGCACCCTGGCCTGCTTCCACACCTCGACCGGGAAAGACACCATGATCAGCGACTGCATCAAGTGCATCAGCGACCGGACGCCCTCGGGCAGATCGTGCAGCGGAAAGTTGTCGCAGTACAACCATCGCGTCGGCCAACCGCGGAAAGGCAGCGTCATAGAAGGCTTGCATATCGGTCATCGACGAGGCGAGCCGGTGCGCGTAACGCTCACCTTCGGTGGCCAGATCCCACTCCAGAAACGGCTCGAGGTCAGCGAATTCAGCGGGGAAGGCATGGTTTCGCCGCTGATGGCGAATTCGGGGAATCGCGCGGATTCGTTCATGGCGATCCGTTGTAGCCGGACGATCTGCGGGTCAGTGCCGCTCGCGCGACAGCCGTCGAACGTCACCACGGGATTGGATCACGGCACGGTGCACCGCGCACTGCGACGGCTCAATACAGAGCCATCGCTCCTCTAACATGTGTTGAGGAGTCCCCGCCTTCCGATATCTGACGGGACATTGTGTACTGGTGGTAGTGCATCGCGCACTTGACTACGCAGATGAACAAGACGCTTGGATCCGGCCGGTGGCGAAGCATAGTCGTCATCCGGCGGCGATAGATGCGGCGCAGCTCCGGGTCGGGAATCTTCATCATCAGCCGGAGAAACAAGACGATCGCTCCAAGCGCATCGACCGACTGGGATTTCCGCTTGACCCAGGGATGTCGGCGCCAGTAGGCATTGCGAGTGCGTGCGAAATTGAATCGGCGCCTGAGATAGAGGTTTTCGAGCCGTTCGAAGTAGAACTCGGGATCGCGTAGGTCCCGCACCAGGCCGTTGTACCCGTCGCGCAGCTCGTCGCGAGTCATGCCGAGCGGAATGACGTTGGTGCCGAACATTCCGTCGGAGGGGTTCGTCTCCGAAAGATCGAGGCGACCGTCGTTCTTCAAACGCGCGTATAGCGGCGTCTTCGGGATGGCCACGAGCATGTTGACGGTGGGGTGCATGATGTCGGTCTGACGAATGAACTCGTGCTGGGCCTTGAAGATCTGGGTATCATCGTGGTCGAAGCCGACGATCATGCCGCACAGAACTTCGAGGCCGGAGTCTTGGACTTTGCGGACGCGATCGACGATCGTCGCGCTTTTGCGAACGTTTTGATACTTCTTCGTCTCGTGCAGCGATTCTGCGTTCGGGCTCTCGATACCGATGAAGAACATCGCGATGTTAGCTGCGTCCATCAGCTCCATCATCTCGTCGTCTTCGGCGAGGTTGAGCGACGCATAACAGACAAACGTGAAGGGGTACCCCTCGGCGGCTTGCCACGCGGCAACGTCGCGTAGCAACTTCTTTACCGCGATCGTACCGACCAGGTTGTCATCGACGATGAAGGCGATTTGTATGCGCTGCTTACGCATCGCGTCCAACTCGGCGATCACCTGCGCGGTCGTCTTTAACCTCGGTTTACGACCGAACGTGATGGGGATGTCGCAAAACTCACACTGGAACGGACAGCCGCGGCTGAATTGAATGCTGCCGAACAGAAAGTTCTTAGCCTTGAGCAGGTCGTACCGTGGCACCGGCGCGCGGGTCATGTCGGTCGGCTCGAGTTGCTCGTACCGGTGCAGATGCCGTCCCTGCGCCCACTCTTCAAGAAACTGCGGCCAGGTCGTGTCCGCTTCACCGACGAAAATCACATCCGCCAGGCCGTCGAAGTACTCTTCTTGCACGGTGACCGACGGACCGCCGACGACCGTGAAGACGTCACGGGCTTTCAGTTCGCGGAGAATCTCGAGCATCCGATGGCCCTGGACGTCCATGCCAGTGAGCCCCACAATGTCGGCAATCGCCACACGGTCGTAGTCGATTGGCTCGACGTTCTCATCGACGATCGTCACGCAATGGTCGTCAGGCGTCAGCGCGGCCAGCAACGGCAGGCAGACACTGGGTAGAACGCGCTTCTTACCAAGCAGCGGAAGTGCGTGTTCGAGGCCCCAGTAAGACACGTCGAACCGAGGATTGAGAAGCACGATATCGGCCATAATCACCTACTTCGACCGGAGGGGTGGGTCGCGGTGCTACGGAAAGGGCCAATCTTTGCTGGCACCGTGCCACGACGATAAGGCGACTGGAGTCGACCCAGTCGGGAAGGATCCGGTCCCATGAGGCTAGATAACTTCGAACGCGGTGCATTGGCTGGCTGGCCCCGTCGGATGTAGCAGTCCACCTGCAGGATGTGCTGCGTCGCTGCAATGAGCTCAGCTTTCGACGATCCCGCGCAAGGGGCTGCGTATGGCGCCTTGCATCTCTCGGATTTAGGCCTGTGACCTGCGTGTACTCAGTGGAGCTGCCGGGAATCGAACCCGAGCATCTACCGGGCAATATGCGGCCTGATCCGCCGGTTCGTTCCGGTTCGGTTCGCTTCGGTCCAACTCGTCACCTGCGGTTTCGCTTTCGGGTCTTGACGCCGTCAAGACCACTCAGCCCCTTCCCTAAAGAGACAGGGGCGTGGCGTATGCGCGTGCGGTCCTAACTCACGAGCAGCAGGTAGCCCGACTTTTCGTGCTGGCGGTCTACCAGATTTCGACAAATCGCTGAGAGGTGTGCGCCGTCGTTGTTGCGACGACAGCGTCGACGACATTTCTTCTCAAGCCGTGCGTGCGCGCAAGCAGCTGTCCACCTACAAAGCCCCACGCGCTGGGCGATCGCCACCAGTAATCAGATAGTCGCCTGCCCAGTCGCAAGCTCAACCGAAAAGCCTTGCAAACGATGCTGATCGTCGACTTACCAGCTAAAGGGTTGTCATATCGCCAGATGATCAATGGCATTGTGCCCACAGCCATGCCGTGTACACGGGCCATCCCCGAACACCGGCTTCTGGTACAACGTACAGCTGCAGTACCTGCATTTACCGTACGGTGGCGGTGGCGGTGGCGGTGGAGGCGGCGGCGGCGTGGTGGTCTGGTATGACACGGCGACGACTTGGTTGTGAGCTGTTTGTGCGCCGGCTGTCGTGTCGTTACTGACGATGGTGAGCGTTTGCTGACTTGGGCCGGTTTTATTCGGGGTGTACTGAATAGTCAACTGACCGAGAGTGTTCGGGAGGATGTCTTCCGGTGGCGGGATCAGCGTGAACGGGTCGCTGAGACCGGTTGGTTGGATCGTCAGGGGACCGGTGCCGTAGTTGACTACGTTGACTGTTCCGGTAACCGGCTGCGCCGTACCCGGAGGTGCCGTCAACTGCAGCGTCGACGGTGCCTTGATCCATGGCTGACGCGCACCGTCGTCGGTGTCGGCCACAACGGCGGTGAAACTTCGCTGCTGGTTTTCGTTGTTCTGGATCTGCAGGCTCCAGGTACTGCCCGGGCGCTGCACTTTGATATCGATGCGGTAGACATCGAAAGTCTCGGCCGCATACGCGGCGGTCGCCACGGCCGCGTCGTTTTGGTTGAGGATGGATACTTTTCCGGGCAGCACAGCCACCAGCTCCGCGGGCCCGCCGGCGCTAATCCAAAATCCCGGATCGGGTCCGGCTGTTGGGGAGCCGTCATGCAGGCCAAGCCGAAGGATGCGCAGTGTCATCGACGCCGGTGTGCCGGAGGCGGTTTCGACGAATGTCATGGCCGGGCCGCGCTGCAGCGCCGCAATCTGCACGGGCGCGGCGGGTGGGTCGGGTAGTACATGAAAAGTCATGGCAGATCCTCCTTTTAAGGCGTCAAAGCTCGATCACGTCGAAGTAGCAGAGCCGCTGCACGTCGTTGCCGGGTGTGGGAGCTGGGCCGCCTTCAGGGCTGCTCGGTGTGGCAACCTTGCCGGGTAGCACCTCGAACTCCTGGACGAGCAGGCGCATCGGCGTGCTCCCGCGTGCGGCGGGCAATGTGACTGTTCCGCTGCGTATTTCGGAGATGGGATCGCCCGTCAGTTGAACTTGATTCGGCGCGGTGGCATCCCATAGGGCGGCGTCACCGCCAGGATAGGGACCGGCCACCACGGCCGCGGTGAACTGCGGCACCCGGCCCCAGGTCGTCGGGCCGGTCACGGTCACCGAGGCCTGGTTTCCGGTGACCGACACCGTGAGGGTGCGATCGGGGCGTGGCTTGTGGAACAGCGCATCGACGCTCGTTGAAATGTTGAGACCCGGTAAGGCTGCGGGCTGCAACCGGGCGAGCTTGAGACGCACGAACGGGTGCGCGGGGCGTTGCTCGCCGCGAGGTGGCGGCGGAGCGGTCGCGATTTTGATGTCGCTGAACCACAGCCGGCGGACGGGGTCGAACTGGACCTCATGGCCCATCGCCCATATCTGGGCAGCTTGCGGGGCGTCGGGCAACGACACCAGCGCATTGGCCACCGCGCGCGGCAGGTCAGCCCGTTGCAGCGGCCCGCTGGCGCCGCCCATGCTGAACACTGCGTCGGCGGCGGCGTGCGAGACGTAGTCGAGCTGGTTGGCGTCGTCGACGCCGACCCCCTCCTGGGCGACCAGAACGGCCAGCAGTTCCCCTGCGCCGGAGTCGAACCAGGGTCGCTCGAGATAGACCCGCAGATAGTCACCGATGCGTCTGCTGATGATGGTGCTCCCCGACTGCTGGGCTTGCCACGCGAACGCAGGCACCACCGAGTGCACCACCGGCGCCGCCGGGCGGGCGCTGGCGAGTACGGTCACCGATTGTTGGGGCCCGGCGGCGGTGATCGGCGGGACGACGAACTCGACGTCGACCGTCGCGCCATCGGGCACCGCGCCACCCGGTAGCCGCGTCACGGTCCCGTGCTGATTGTCGACGGCGACATCGCGGTCGATGCTGAAAATTGTTGCTGGGGACGAATAGTCGCGGACGATTACCGTACCCGCCGCGAATTGAGCTCCCACCTGCGCGGGTGTCTGACCGTTGAGCTGCACGCTGGCATGCTGGGCGAAATAGGTCGCAAATCGTGATGTCGCCACCGGGGTGCAGGTCAGCTCGTGGTGCCTAGTGTCGCCGATGAAATGGGTCACTTCAAGCGTCGACGACACGTCCTGCGATGCGTCGGGCAACAGGTCGGCGCTGCGGGTGGCGGTCACGGGCGCAGGCTGACTGGGGTCGTCGACGGTGTCGGTCCACTCGACATGGGCGTACACCGAATGCGTTGTGTCGGCGTCGAATTGCAGCGCCGCGTCGGACAGCAGGTAGCTCGTCACGCCTGGTGTGCGGATGGCTTGCAGCTCACCGAATTCCGGTGCCTGGCGCGGGCAGCGCACCGCATGCACCAGCTGCAGCGGCAGCGCAGGGGAAAGCTGGCCCAGGGTGCCCGCGACCGCCGCCGCCCGCATCGAGGTGAGCACATCGGTCGCGGCCTTCGCGGCGAACCAGTCCCACGCTCCCATCAGTTCCTCGCCGCCGGCGGGCAGCGGGCTGCTGAGATTCACCGGAATCACGCTGCCCGGCGGGATGGTGATGGTGATGGTGGCCGCGGCGGCATCGACGACCGCGGCGCCCGTGGCGGTGTCGTCGCCGGCTTTCAGCACCACGCGGAGGGACCCCCGCTGATACCAGGTGCTGCCCTGCGGCCAGGGCTGGCTGACCTGAGCGGTCGCCGGCAGACCGGTGATCGTCGCCCCGGCGGCTTGTGGGTCCGGTAGCCACGGCAGCGTCACGCTATCGGCGTCGACATAGGGCAAGCCGTTGGCGCCGGGGTCGGGGGTGCCGGTGACGATCGCGGCATCGTGGTCGAACAGCAGCGAGTAGACGGCCGGGTCGGGCCGGTTCTGGCCGGTTACGTCGAGCACACCGTGACATTCCAGGGTTGCCACCGCCGCCTTGGGGGCGAGCAGATGCCGTTCGCAGGTTGGGCCGGCGACGGGCGCGTCGGGGTTGCTGTTATCGGTGCGGACCACCAGCACGTAGGCCGACTCACCGGTGGTTACCGCCCGGCGCGGTACGACCACCGGCGCGAGGACCGGGTCGTAGCGGTGGTAGCGCAGTGCGGGCGTGCCGGGCGTCGTCGGCGAAAGACCGGACGTGAACGGGACGCTGGAGCCGGCCAAATCGACCAGCCGAACGCGCAATTGGTAGGAGCGGCCGTAGCGCAGCGCCGGCAGGCTGCCGGGAGCGGGGACGACCGCAGCGTGGTAGGGCTGCCCAGCAGCGGGCGCCGAGGTCGGATCGGCGACCGCGTCATTGCCGTCCAGCATCTGTCCAAGTGGTGGCGCGACCAGGCTCCACCCGTTCCAGCGGAACAGCGACTCGTGTACGAGGCCGACCGGCTGCTCATCGGTCCCCTGATGGGCCATGCCTGCGCTGACGTATCCCTCATCGCTGACCGCCCCGAGGACCTGTCCGCCGGCGATGGTGTAGGTGACCTGTCGTTGACACAGCGGGTACCACCGTTGCGACGCGTTGTCGAGGACATCCGGTCGGTAACCGTGCCAAACGTCGTCGGCGGTCAGCGTGATGTTGGCGCCGTCGTGACCGGCGGCCAGGTCGGAGTTGAGGGCCGCGGCGCGGGCCAGCGCCTGCTGCAGCGTCGCGTCGCGGTCGGCCTCGGCGACGAAGATCCCGTCGGACCGCAGCGCCGGAGGCAGCAGTGGCGGCGGCGCCTGGTCGCGCGCGGCCTGATTGAGCTGCTTGGCCCAGCCGATCAGAGCCAACCCCGAGCGGTCGGTGTCGACGTCGATCGCAGTGAATTTCCCGGTGTCGTCCAGCGGCAGATACGGCGACGAGGCGCTGCCGTCGGCGGCGGCCACGGTGAGGGTTGTCGAGGCCCGTACGCAGCTGGTGCGGGGCCGGTAATCGCGCAGGGCGCCGGAGTGCGTCGGGACGGCTCGGATGGTGAGGGCTCCGGTCAGTCCGGCAGGCAGCACCACCCGCACTCGGCGGCGCAGGCCAAGACGTGTGGCCAGCGCGGGGTGGTCGGCCAGCGCGCCGACGACGGTGTGGAACTCGGGGCTCGGGGTCTCCGGATCGTCAGGGTCGGTCAGCGCGATGCGGGTGGTCAGATTTCTACGGTTCGGCGACACGGCGGGGGGCGGCTTGTGGAACTCCGCGAGTGCGGTCCATGCGGCGGTCACCGGGGTCGGCGTGGATTCGGGGGAAGAGCCGACGCCGACGGTCTGCAGCAACTGATCGATCGGATTCCACGGGTCGTCGGCGAGGGCGTGAGCCGGATTCTGCGCCGGGGGCAGCATGCCTGAGTACTGGTCCGCGAGGGAATTGGACAGTGTCCCAGCCGAGTACGACGTGACGGGAACCCCGGCCAGCGAGGCGAAGGTGAATGGGATGACCTGTTGGTTGGGCGGGAAGATGGCCTGCCAGAGGGCCGCGTCGGCGGCAGGGTCGACGAACGTGGCCGCTACCTCTGTCGTACCGGTCGAACCGACGATTTCCGCCGCCAAGCTCAGCTGAAGCGACGGCCACGCGACCATGTCGGGGTAGTCGGACAGCTGGGTAGCCGTCGGTGGCGTCCCGGCCGGGTCATCGGTTCCCAGACGCGGGCTGGCCAGCAGCGTCAGTGTGGTGGTGCCGTCGGTGGAGGCGGGTGCAGAGGGATCGGGCAGCAGCGTCCAAACCACCGTTTGCACAATCATGACGCGACCATCGGAGCGAATGCCGCGCAGCGCTGCTGCCACGGCGCGGCGGTGGGAAACGCGATGTCGAAAGTAGGATCTGAGCCGGCGCTGAACGAGCGACTGACCGAGAAACTCAGCGACTGACTGAAGAACGCCACCTGGACCCGCACGGTGAATTCGGCCGTACCTCGGAACTGTTTTTGAGGTGCCGAAATGTATTCGAGTGCCAGATAGATCTCTAGCGAGACGCTGATAATGCCGAGCAAATCCACTTGGCCCGTGGCGCGGAAAAACGCGTCGATATCAGGATTTCCGTTGGTGACGGTGAGGTGGATGCCTGCGGTCACCGTGACGGATGCGCTGGCCACGATGAGGTCGAGCGAGGCGGCTGCGCCGAAGTCGAGCTGCGCCTCCAGCTCCTGGAGTGTGTCGCCCACAACGGTCAGGGCCAGGAAACCGCCGCCGCCTAAGAGCGACACGGTGAGCATGAATGGGTGGTCGCGGGAAGCGAACCCGAAGCTCGCCTGCACGGGCCTGCCGTCCAGCGGCAGGGTGACCGACGAGGAGACAGCGAGGTTCTGCATCAAGAACGCTCCCATCGGAATCGACGGGATCGCCAAGCTGTAGCTCGCGACGAGACTGCTGTCGCGGTAGTCGATTTGGGGGATATTGCCCGCGCCGGGCAGGTTGTCCAGCAACTGCTGGAAGAAAGCAAAGGCGTTACCGCCGGGCATCACCTTGCTAATCTTCACGTCGAGCTTGGGCGCTGCGCCGGCGTGGGTGGTGAACGCCAGGCTGTCGAAACTCACCGTCACCAGGCCCCCGGCAAAGTCCAGGTCAAAGGACGACAAGACGCCGCGGACGTCGGTCACGGGCGGTCCGCCGCCAGTCAGCGAGATAGTTGTCGTGGTGTTCAGGTCCAAGGCGGTAGCGGTGGTTGTCGCGAATGTATTGAACGTTTTGCCTTGTTCGATGAATGGCCGCCAGACCACCGACGTGCGGACCGCCGTCGGCAGCGTCGGCGGGTTCGTCGGCGTGCTGCCGGCTGACCCGTTAGGGCCGTACAGCAACGCAGTGGTGATCTGCGGAATCCGGTCGCCGTCGCCGAACGCGGCAGCCTTGACTATTTCCGACAGATCGATGAAGCCGAGCAGGGTGGGCAGCTTGTAGTTCGGCACGCTGATCTTCGTAGGATCCGGGAAGAATTTAGCGGGGTCGAACCCGGTCTGGTTAATTTGGCCGGCGCCCGGCCCGCCGACCAGGCCGGTCGTCTGGGACAGACCCACCACGGGCGTGTTGAGGCTGGCCAGACCACCGCCGTTGCTCGGAGGGGGAAGGAAGGCCACCGGCTGAGTCAGTTGAGCGTAGACACCGGTTTGGCCGAGTCCTTGAGCGAGGTAGTTCGTCTCCGTCGGCCACACGAGTTCAGGCCCCGCAACTGCATCAGTGGTGTGCACGGAATGGTCGGGCTGCAGCGAACTCAGCGCGTCGATCGCCGGGATCCGTGCATTCACGCCAGCTACCCTGGGGAAGGCGCCTAAATGCCCGGCCGCCACGAGGCCAGGCAGATAGCCGTCCGCCGGAGGAACCGCACCCAGATAGATCGCGGTCACGTCGACCATCGTGTCGCTTGGCGCGTCACTGGCTAGACCGATGCGGCCTGTTGCGGTACTGGGCTGAATGCTCACCTCGGCGTCGTAGTGGTCGATTGCGGCCTTCAGCACCCCTGCTGTTGCATTTAAGGCTTCTCGTTCCCCGACGAAGTAAGCCGGCGCGGTGAATTCGATTGTGTTGCCGCCGTAGTCCTCGGCGATGAGGTGAAACTGGTAGCGGTCATCGCTGCCGGGCTCGTTGATGTAGTCGACGTTGGGGTCCACGTCCGCAGGGAGCGGAGGCGCCGAAACCGTTGCCATCCGTTCATGGACGCGCACGGTTCGGAACGGGAACTGACGGCCCGCGTACGGCAGCCCGGGCAGAGCCGGGTAGGTCACCATCTGGTCGAGCAGGACCACCGTGTCGGTCTTACTGAGGATGGCTGCACCGAAAACTGCGTCGTCGACGAATTCGCAGATTCGGGTCGTAACCGTTTGGAGCTGCGCGGGGAAACCGAAGGGCAGCAGATACCCGCGCTGTTCTGTGAAGACGTGCTCGTCTCGACCGAGGACGGCCCGGTGTTTATACCCTGTGAGACTGCCCGCTTGCGGGGGGTCCCAGTGGCCGGTGAGATCGATCGTTGCGCCCAGCGCGCTAAGAGTGACCTCGCGCGCCGACAACGGCGCAACGAGACTGGAGTCGGCGATGTCTCGGCGCAATCCGCTGGCCTGGGCACCCGCCTGCCCGACTGGCACCGGGGGGCTGCCATTTTCATCCGGGTCGCCGATTTCATTCAACGAGGTGAGGTAGTTATCCAGCTGTTGTTCATTAGTTGGGTTGGCTGTCAACGGTATTGGATCAGCTCTGCTGAAATCCGGCGCCCCGTTGCCGTCGCCCCACATCAAACTGGTGTGCCACAGCGCGGTCACCCCGCTGTCGGATACATCGGGTTGCCGGTTGTGTAGCCACGCTACCTGTGACGTCGCCGGCGGGGGCCCCGCGGGCCGAAAAGCCAAGCCCCACACGCACTCCAGGGCCGTCTGTGGCGCATTGGGCGTCTGTGCCGTATCGGTGCCTAGGCCTGCCCACGCCAGCAGCCCTGCGGCCGTGAATTGCATCGGAAGCCCGTTGGTCGGAAGATCTAGGACGAGCGTGCTCTCGTTCGCGAATTGCGCCGAAGACGACTGTGACGGACCGGGCATGTTGAACACTTGGCCGGGGTGGTTCGGATCCGGCGTGTAGGCCTGCTCCAACACCGCTTGCGGCGGGAACACGATTGTGAGCTGCGCCGGCGCACCAGTGTGGGTGGGCATCAGCCGGGTTGATCCGGACGAGTCGTCGACAAGGCTGATGTTTGAGAACGTCAACTTCAGGACGGTCATGTCGTCGCGGCGCTTCAGCCACCACGTGGTGCCGTCAAGGACTTGTGTGGTCATGCCCGTGCTCCGTTCAGGAGTCGACGCCTCGTTGCCACGCGGGCACCTCACGCGTCGGTTCCAAGGGCCCTGTTACGGCATAGCTAGCCTATTGACGGCGCGGGCAGCGGACAACAAGGGTTTACCTACACTTTCAAGCCCGATCCGCGATCCGCCACAAAGCCTGCGCTCGAGTCAGGTGAACGGCCGTAGGTGCATTCGTGTCTGGTGTTCCGGCGTGGCCGAACCGTCGGGTAATGAACCGCGAAAATAGTCCTTCTGCCATCCGGCCTGTGCCGCAGGTGACCCGGCACGCTTGAGATCTTCGTTGAAGTCACTGCGATGCTCGCGCCATGCGTAGTAGTCGGCCAGTAGTTCAGCAGGAGCCTGACTAATTGGAAGTACTCGTGGGATGAACTGTTCAAATTCGCCACGGCGCTGCGGCACCAGAAAGCAC
>CAWDVY010000014.1:0-118008 GCA_963805675.1 uncultured Actinomycetota bacterium | reverse complement strand
GTAATCCAGTGGGCCACAGGTAACACCGGTCAACGTGCACTGCGCGAAGTGATTCGCGACCCGATCCTCGATCTCGTCGGCGTGTTCGTCTACGATTCGGCGAAGGACGGCGTGGATGCCGGTGAATTGTGCGGTAAGCCCGCGACGAGGATCCTCGCCACGACCAACCGCGAGAATGTGCTTGCACTTGACGCAGATTGCTGCGTGTATATGCCGCGCGCAACCGGGAGCGGTAAAACCCGCGCAGGGTTGAGCGACCAGGAATTGGTCGACGATGTTGTCGCTCTGCTTCAGGCTGGGACCAGCATCGTCACGACCTGCACAGACCTGTTCGCCAAGGGTGCCCGGTTGGCGGAGGAAAATCGGGCGCGCGTGCTGAAGACATGTGCCCAGGGCGACGCAGCTGTGTGGGCCAGCGGCAGTGACCCCGGCTTCATCACCGAAACACTCCTGCTGGCACTGCTTTCGGTGCAACGCCGCGTCGACTTGATCGAGATCGAGGAGTTCGGCGACTTGTCCCGCCGGCCGTCCCGGCACATGGTGATCGACCAGATGAGATTCGGGACGCCGCTGGAGGATTTCGGCCCGGACCGGCGCAAGAACCACCTGTTCGGCGAATACCAGCCCGCGCTCGCGGTGCTGGCCGATATTGCGGGCTTAGCGATCGACGAGTGGACCGCCGAAGGGGGGGTAGCCGCGGCCAAAGAGGACCTGCACATCGCCGTCGGCGAAATCCAAGGTGGATGGCCAAACGACGTACGACCTCAACAACCTGAACGTGATGCTCGCGGACGGCAACCAGATCGAGATCACAACCGTGCCAGGCGAGTTCACACCGAGGCAATCACCGCATCGCTGACGGTCGGCGACGAAGTGCGCGTACCGGACGCTCTGATCCCGCCGGTCGCCACCGAGGGCCTCGTTGACGAGGTTGCTCGGGTGGCCAGAAGGCATACCACTGGGCGGTATCATCGAGAACATCGGAGGGCCGGACAAGATCACGTTCGAGCAAATGGCTCGCGAGGTCTTGGCCCGGCAAGGCGAAGCCAAGACCGTAGTCGTCGACCCCATGCTGCTGATTTCGGGACGCCGCTATCGACGAATAGCTTGGTTACTCCGTAGGCAGGTCGCCGGGGCGGGACCGGACGGCGCCAACAATGGCCACGTGCTTAGCCTTGAATCGCCGCAACTTGAGTCGGGGTGGCGGGATTCGAACCCACGGCCTCTTCGTCCCGAACGAAGCGCGCTACCAAGCTGCGCCACACCCCGCTTGAAGCCACGACAGCGTATCGCACCGCCCGCTCGATCCGCTAAAGCGGATGGCGGCGTCTGCCCACACCCGCAGGCGTGGCGGTGCCCGCGCAGACCACATCCGCTCCGGTTAGGGATTTGCGCCACACTCCGGCGTGGAATAACCGGGAACTTGGGCACCTTTAAATAGACTAGGTACCGCACGACTGTGCAACGGAAGCGAGTAAATCATGACGGTGTTAGGCGCCGTGGTGTTCGGCGGATTCCTGGCCCTCGGGGTGCTGTGGCTGCTGGTAACCGCTCCAAGCAGCGACGTCGACCAGGCGTGGAGTCAAACTCAGCGGCCCGAGCGTTCAGACTCGGTGAGCCCCATCTTGACTCACTCGGCGCACAACTGACAGGCCGCGTGTCGCGGGCTAATGTGCCGAATACGTAGGTTTCGATCGGCTCCGATCGCGGTGCGAGTCGCGGCCGCCGGTAGGGGCCGCGATCAATGTCAGCAAGGTGGCTTCGGGCCTGCAGCAGAACCGCACCGGCGCATACGGTGACGTGCCGATCCCAGCGGAGACGTGCAACCGCATGTTGGCGCCCCAGCGCGATGGGCCTTTGGCTCGGGACCGGTCCAGACCCGAGTTCGTCACCAGGGCTCCGTAAACCGGCAGGCAAAACTGCCCGCCGTGGGTGTGGCCGGCCATCACCAGTTGGTAGCCATCGGCGGCGAAGCGATCCAGCACCCGTGGCTCGGGCGAATGGGTCAGCCCCAGTCGGAGGTTGGCAGCCGGGCTGGCCGGACCCGCGATCGCGTCGTAGCGATCCCGCGCGATGTGCGGATCGTCCACACCCGCGGCCGCAATGTGCAGCCCCGCCACCTCGAATTCACGCCGGTTGTGGGTCAGATCCAACCAGCCGCGCTCGGTGAACGCCGCCCGCAAGTCCTGCCAGGGCAGCGGCTGACCGTGTACCCGATGGCCCGGGTTCGTGACGTAGTTCAGCGGGTTCTTCGGGCGCGGTCCGAAATAGTCGTTGCTGCCGAAGACGAAGATGCCCGGCACCGATAGCAGGTCGCCGAGGCTCTGGACGACCGACGGCACCGCCCTGGGATGCGCCAGATTGTCGCCGGTATTGACGACCAGGTCGGGCTCCAAGCCCGCGAGTTCGCGCAGCCACGACTGCTTGCGGCGCTGGCCCGGCCGCATGTGAAGGTCGCTGATATGCAGCACCCGCAGCGGCGACGAGCCGGGCGTCAGCACCGGGATGGTCAACTCCCGCAATACAAACGCATTGCGCTCGATGATCGAGGCGTAGCCGATTCCGGCAACAGCCGATCCGAGCGCGACGGCACCGGTACTTTTCAGAGCGGTCATGGCGGAAGACATGCAGGCCAGCCTACTGCCGCTTGTCAGCTGTCTGCTCGCCACACGCGCAGACAGCTGCTATGGCGGCGGCCCGCCCGGGGGCGGCGCCAGGATCGGGATGGTGATCGGCGGAAGACCCGGGATTTCGATCACTTGAGAACCCACCGGTGGCGGAGCTCCGGGGAAGCCTTCCGGTGGCGGGGGTGGCGCCGGCGGGACGCCGTTACTGGTTTGAATGGTGATGACCGCGCCCGGGATCGTTTGCCCGTTGGGTGAGGTTCCGACCACCTCGCCATACCTTGCGCTGCTGTTGACTGAGCTGGGTTGTTCGGCGACCTGGAAACCGGAATCCTTCAAGCGCTGCCGCGCGGCGTCCACGTCGAGACCCGCGACGCTCGGCACCCGAGAGCCGGGGCCACCTTCGACATACTCCTTATCGGTCGGCGGCAGGTGTATGTCGCCGAAGATAGTGGCGATCGGCTTCATCGCGGTGAACCAGGTGCGGGCCGGCTCGTTGCCGCCGTAAAGGTTGCCGTCGCCGCAGCGCCGCAGCGGCGATGAGCACAAATCTGACGGCGAAGTGGAGTCGTCGTAGATGTAGTTGGCCGCCGCGTACTCATTGGTGAAGCCGACGAATCCCGACGACCGGTGAGCCTCGGTGGTCCCGGTCTTTCCGGACACCGGCAGGTTCCACCCGGCCGCACCGGCGGACCCCGAGGCGGTGCCGCCCCCCAGCGCGTCCTTGCTCATCGCGTTGGCCAGCGTGTTGGCCAGCCCTTCAGGCACAACTTGGTCACAGGCTTCGGTGGCCACGGACACCTGGTTGCCGTTACGGTCGATTAGCTTGTCGATGGGGTTCGGTGGACACCATGTTCCGCCCGAGGCCAGCGTGGCCGCCACGTTCGACAATTCCAGCGCGTTCAGCTCGAACGGGCCCAGCGTGAACGACCCGATGTTCTGCCGTTTGATGAAGTCGGCCAGGCTCTCGTTGCTCTCCGGGTCGTAGTCGCGGGCGCTGCCGGGTTCGGCGTAGGACCGCAATCCGAGCTTGATCGCCATGTCGACCGCGCGCTGGACCCCCACCAGCTGAATCAGCCGGGCGAACGCGGTGTTGGGCGAGGTGGCCAGCGCATCGGTCACGTTCATCGACCCGCGATAGTTGCCGGCATTGATGACGCACCATGTCTCTTTGGGGCATCCCTTCGCGCCGCCGCTTCCCATGCCCTTGGCCTGGAACCTGGCCGGCACGTCGAGTTGGGCGTTGATACCCATGCCCATCTGCATCGCGGCGGCGGTGGTGAAGATTTTGAAGATGGACCCCGCGCCGTCGCCGACCAGCGAGAACGGCTGGGCTCGCATCGTCTCGCCGGCTTCGCTGTTCAACCCGTAAGTGCGGTTGCTGGCCATCGCGACCACTTTGTGCGAATTCTTACCGGGCCTGATCACACTCATCACGCTGGCAATGCCCTCGAGGGTGGGGCTGGCGTAGGTGTCGATCGCGTGCTTGACCGGCTCCTGCACGTCGGGATCCAGGGTGGTGCGGATCAAGTAGCCGCCGCGGGCGACCTGCTCCTTGCTGATACCGGCGCGCGACAAGTAGGACTGCACGTAATCGCAGAAGAAAGCGCGATCGCCCGCCGCGATGCAGCCACGCGGAAGTTCCTTGGGCTGCGGCAAAATCCCCAGCGGCTCCGCCTTGGCGGCGCGCAGCGCGTCGGCCTCGTTGGGGAGGTTGTCGATCATGGTGTCCAGGACGAGGTTTCGACGGGCCAGCGCGCCATCGGGGTTGGTGTAGGGATTCAGCGCGCTTGTCGACTGGACCAGGCCGGCCAGCAGGGCCGCCTGCTGCCAGTTCAGGTCGGTTGCGTTCACGCCGAAGTACGTTTGTGCCGCATCCTGCACGCCGAAGGCGTTGTTACCGAAGGACACCAGGTTCAGGTAGCGGGTCAGGATCTCCGGTTTGGTGAAGGTCTTGTCCAGAGTGAGCGCCATCCGGATTTCGCGCAGTTTGCGCGCGGGCGTGGTCTCGATGGCCGCACGTTTCTCTGCGTCGGTCTGCGCGATCACCAGCAACTGGTAGTTCTTTACATACTGTTGCTCGATCGTCGAACCACCCCGGGTGTCGACGTCGCCCGATGCGTAGCCGGCCAAGCCGGTCAGGGTGCCCTTCCAGTCCACGCCATTGTGCTCAGCGAACCGCTTGTCTTCGATCGAGACGATCGCCAGCTTCATTGTGTTGGCGATCTTGTCGCTGGGCACCTCGAACCGGCGCTGCGAGTACAGCCAAGCGATCGTGTTGCCCTTTGCGTCCACCATCGTGGTCACCGCCGGGACCTCGCCCTCGAGGAGTTGGGCCGAGGCGTCGCCGACGACCTCGGAGGCCCGGTTGGACACCAACCCGGCGCCACCGACCAGGGGGAACAGCAGGGCGGCGACGATGACACTGGCGAGCAGGCAGCACCCGGCGAGCTTGGTGATGGTGACCGCAGTCGCGGGGCGCTCCGACATGGCTACTAGACTAACTGCGCTGCGACGGAAGCCTTCGCGAGTGGCCTATGAGGACAATTTCTCCGGCCGCCGCGCCTCAGGTTACTCTCAGCTGCAGCCCAGGCCGCTATTAGACGCCTGCATCGCCGGGCTTCGGCGCCTCTTCATGATCGGACTGCACGGTCGTCCCAAAAAAGGCGATATCCGACTGTTGCGTAATTGGTACCTGACCACGTAGCTTATCCACACAGTGAGATACAGGTAACACCGACGAGCACAGTGTGGCCCAGGTCGCATCGGTGATCTGGATCGAGCAGCGGGCGCCACACCGGTGGCAAGAGCGAAGGGGAATCGCTGGTGTCAGGTATAGAGACCGCGACGCGCAGGTCAAGCGTCGCACCGACAAACGCCATTCTTTCTGGGGCTGAAGCAGAGTCGAGGATCGCGTGGGTCTCCAAGGCACTGTGCCGGGCTGCTGATCCCGATGAGCTGTTCGTCCGGGGGGCCGCACAACGCAAGGCCGCGGTGATCTGCCGACACTGCCCGGTGATGTTGGAGTGCGGTGCCGACGCATTGGATAACCGTGTCGAGTTCGGGGTCTGGGGCGGGATGACCGAACGCCAGCGGCGGGCGTTGCTCAAGCAGCACCCCGAGGTGGTCTCCTGGGCGGAGTTCTTCAGCGCACAGCGCAAGCACCGCAGCGTCGGCTGAGCCGACGGTCGACTAACCCGCCGAAGCCTGATTGGCCGGCTCCTCAGCGGGCCGCTGCCCGGCCCGCATCGTCACCGACCGAAGCCTGATTGGCCGGCTCCTCAGCGGGCCGCTGCCCGGCCCGCATCGTCACCGACCGAAGCCTGATTGGCCGGCTCCTCAGCGGGCCGCTGCCCGGCCCGCATCGTCACCGACCGAAGTCATCTGGTCGGCGATCGCGCGCAACGCCTCCAGATCGGAGACGTCGAACGGCAGCGACGGCACCCCGACAATGGCGACGTGTGGATTTGCCCCGGTGAATCGGGACAGTAGCCGGATTTCCCGCTTGGACGTCGCTGCGCGATCGGCGTGGATCTGTAGGACGGCCTTGGTCAGGACGTTCGCGCCGGTGCTGTCGGTGGCGTCGGGATCGCTCTCGAATGTCTCGGCGCCGTCGATGGCGCGCTCGACCGGCAATGAACACAGCATCGGATGGGTTCGGTTCAAGATCAGCCCGGCCAGCGGCATGCGTTCCTCCGAAAGCCGGTCAACAAAAAATGACGCCTCCCGCAGCGCATCCGGCGCGGCCGCCGACACCACGACGAATTGGGTACCGCGGCGCTTCAACAGCGCGTAGGTGCGATCGGCCTTCTCCCGGAAACCGCCGAAGGTGGCGTCCAGCGATTGCACGAAGGCCGCGGCGTCGCCCAGCATCTGCGAACCCAGGACGGTCGACAGCGCTTTCATAGCCAGGCCGACCGCACCGGTGACCAGTCGCCCGATCCCGCGCCCGGGGCCCAACAGCAATCGCCACAACCGGCTGTCCATGAAGCTGCCCAGCCGTTGCGGCGCATCCAGGAAGTCCAGCGCATTGCGCGACGGCGGGGTGTCCACGACCACCAGATCCCAGCGGTCTTCGCTCAGCAGCTGGCCGAGCTTTTCCATCGCCATGTACTCCTGAGTGCCGGCCAGCGAGGTGGCGACCGTTTGATAGAACTGGTTGTCCAGAATCGCCTGTGCGCGTTCGGGTCCGGAATACTGGATCACCATCTCGTCGAAGGTGCGGCGCATGTCGAGCATCATCGCGTAGAGCTGGCCAGTCACCTCAGGAGCAAGCGGCACGCGCTGCGGGGTGTTGCCGAGGTCGCTGATTCCCAACGCCTGTGCCAGCCGCTTGGCCGGGTCGATCGTCAGAACAACCACGGCGCGGCCGTACTCTGCCGCGCGCAGGGCCATGGCCGCAGCGGCGGTGGTCTTACCGACCCCACCCGCGCCGCAGCACACCACGACACGGTTGGCGGTATCGGCCAGAATGGCGGCAATATCCAGAGTTGGCGGCGCGGTACTCATCGAACCCCCTGCTGCGCAAGGGATTCCGAAAGTTCATAGAGGCTGCCAAGGTCGACACCGTCGGCAATGGTGGGCAGTTCCAGTCGTGACACCTTCAGCTCGTCCAGCTGCTCCGCGGTCGCCGCTCGCGCGGTGATCCGGGTGGCGTGCTGGATGGTCTCGGTCAGCAAGCCCGCGAAGTCCTCGTCGCTCAGTTTGATCCCGGCGGCGGACAGCCCGGACCGCACCGCGTCGGCGTCGACGTCCCCGTCGGCGGCTTTGGCGAGATCGTCAGGATGCAGGTAAACCGGGATGTTTTGGTTGACGATGACTGAGCCGATCGGCAAACCCAGCTCCTGCAACTCGTCGATCGCTTCCTTGGTCTCCTGCATGGGCAGCGCCTCCAGCAGAGTGACCAGGTGGATGGCCGTCTGATCCGAGTGCAGGATCTTCACCACACCCTCGGCCTGTGAATGCACCGGGCCACCCTTTGCCAGGTCGGAGACCGCCCGGGTGACGTCCAGGAAGCGGGCGATGCGGCCGGTCGGCGGCGCGTCGACGACGATCGCGTCGTACACCGGGTCCTTGGCGCCTTTATTCAAGCGGATCACGGATTCCTTGATCTTGCCGGTGAGCAAGACATCGCGCAGGCCGGGTGCGATCGTCGTGGCGAACTCGATCGCCCCGATGCGGCGCATCGCCCGGCCGGCAATGCCGAGGTTGTAGAACATGTCGAGGTATTCCAAAAAGGCGGCCTCGATGTCGATTGCCAGCGCGTTCACCTGGCCGCCGCCCTCGGCGGTTGCGATCTTCAGCTCTTTGTAAGGCAACGGCGGCACATCGAACAGTTGCGCAATCCCTTGGCGCCCTTCGACTTCGACGAGCAAGACCTTGCGCCCGCCGGATGCCAGAGTCAGGGCCAGCGCGGCGGCAACCGTCGACTTACCGGTACCGCCTTTGCCGGTCACGAAATGCAGACGGGCCTTCGACAACCGCGATGGCCAGCCGACGGTGTTGCCGCCGGTCGATGAGGTCCCCACCCCTGCATGCTAACCAGTTTGCCCGGCTCGCCCCCGCACGCGGGGGGACCCCCACCTCGCTCCGCTCCGCTGCGCGCATCGTCGCCGGGCGCCAGAAGGCTCGGCGCGGCTGCCGATAAGCTCGAGATATGAGCCAAGCCGCCACGTGGGAGTACGCCACGGTCCCGCTGTTGACACACGCCACCAAGCAGATCCTCGACCAGTGGGGCGCCGACGGGTGGGAGCTGGTCTCCGTGCTTCCCGGCCCGACCGGCGAGCAGCACGTCGCATATCTGAAACGTCCGAAGTGAGTGCGTCGTCCCGGCTCGCGGAGCTGGGAATCGAACTCCCCGCAGTGGCCAAACCGCTGGCCTCTTATGTCCCGGCGGTGCGCAGCGGCAACTTGGTGTACACGGCGGGGCAGTTGCCGATGCAGGCGGGCACGCTGGCTCGGACCGGCAAGGTCGGCGCTGACGTCTCACCCGAGGAGGGCAAGGCACTCGCCAGGATTTGCGCGCTTAATGCCCTGGCCGCCATCGATTCGCTGGCGGGTATCGACTCGATAACCCAGGTGGTGAAGGTGGTCGGATTCGTCGCGTCCGCGGCTGGATTCAACGGCCAGCCGGGCGTGGTCAACGGCGCATCAAATCTGCTTGCCGAAGTCTTCGGCGATCGCGGCGCGCATGCCCGCTCGGCGGTCGGCGTATCGGAGTTGCCGTTGGACGCCCCGGTCGAAGTCGAGCTGGTGGTAGAGGTCGGGTAGTCACCGTGACGGGCACCGCTGAATCGTTGACGCATCCCGCTTACGGCACGTTGCGTCCGGTCACCGACACCGCGTCAGTGCTGCTGGCCGACAACCCTGGCCTGATGACTCTCGACGGCACGAACACCTGGGTGTTGCGTGGTCCACGCAGCGACGAGGTGGTGGTGGTCGATCCCGGACCCGACGACGATGAGCACATCGCGAAGCTCGTCGGGGTGGGCCGCATCGCGCTGGTGCTGATCAGCCACCGGCACGGCGATCACACCGATGCCATCGACAAGCTGGCCGAGTTGACCGGCGCACCGGTGCGCTCGGCGGGCAGCGGATTCTTGCGTGGCCTGTCCGGCGAGCTCACCGACGGCGAGGTGATCGACGCCGCGGGCCTACGGATCACGGTGTTGGCCACACCCGGCCACACCGCCGATTCGTTGTCCTTCGTCCTCGACGATGCCGTGCTGACCGCGGACACCGTGTTGGGCCGGGGAACCACCGTCATCGACAACGAAGACGGCAGCCTGGCCGACTACCTCGAATCGCTGCATCGGCTACGTGGGCTCGGCCGGCGAACGGTGCTACCCGGCCATGGGCCGGACCTCGCCGACCTGCAAGCGGTGGCGTCGGGCTACCTGACGCATCGGGAGCAGCGGCTAGAGCAGGTGCGTTCGGCGCTGCGAACACTCGGCGACGACGCCACAGCGCGCCAGGTCGTCGAGCACGTCTACGTCGACGTTGACGAGGAGCTGTGGAGCGCCGCGGAGTGGTCGGTGCAGGCTCAGCTTGACTATCTGCGGACTCAGTAGCGCGAGCAGACACAAAAGCGCCTATTTGCGCGGCGTGTCGGGGACCTTTGCGTCTGCTCGCCGTGAGAGCGGCTTACCTCGCTCGGCGGGCCAACCGTTCGGAGTCCGAGATCAGCACGCTCTTGCCCTCCAAGCGAATCCAGCCGCGGTGGGCGAAGTCGGCCAGCGCCTTGTTCACGGTCTCGCGTGAAGCACCGACCAGCTGAGCGATCTCCTCCTGTGTCAGGTCGTGGGTCACTCGCATCGCGCCACCTTCTTGGGTGCCGAACCGCTGGGCGAGCTGCAGGAGCTGCTTGGCGACTCGGCCGGGCACGTCGGTGAAGATGAGGTCGGCGAGGTTGTTGTTGGTGCGGCGCAGCCGACGCGCCAACACTCGCAGCAACTGCTCGGCGATCTCGGGGCGATCGGCGATCCAGGCCCGCAGCGCATCGCGATCCATCGACACCGCCCGGACCTCGGTGATCGTGGTCGCGCTGGAGGTTCGCGGCCCGGGATCGAAGATCGACAACTCACCGAACATGTCGGACGGACCCATGATGGTCAGCAGATTTTCTCTGCCGTCCGGTGAACGGCGGCCGATCTTGACCTTCCCGGAAATGATGATGTACAGGCGATCGCCCGGCTCGCCCTCCGCGAAAACCGTATGCCCGCGGGGGAAGTCAACGGGTTGCAATTGCTTGGTCAGCGCGGCGACGGCGCTGGGTTCAACCCCCTGGAAGATTCCGGCCCTCGCCAGGATCTCGTCCACGTTGCCCCTTTAGCTATTCAAATGACTACGGTAGGTACAGCTGTGCCCGGTCGGTTGCCCGGCAGCCCCCGCAAGCGGGGAACCTCCACTTACCCATCCGCCCGCGGGCGCGTGCGCCAGTCTTGAGGAGCCTGGCGAGATGAGTCTAGGAGGTAAGCCATCGACTCGACGTGCCAACGCTACACACGATTGGCATGCTGACGCGGCCCAAATTGCCGATTCGTCCGCGAATGCTGGTGCCCTTGCCTCGGTAAGACGGCTTGTTTGGGGGCTGAAATAAAGGAGGCCGCCATCAATTGATCGGTGGCCGGCTCCGGGCGGGTGGGCAGGTAGGACGACTCGTCGGTGACGCGCCCGATGCGGCGGTGCAGGCCGTCCAGCGCCTCGGGCATTCCTTCCCGGGCCAAAGTACGCATATCGATAGGCTCGGCCTGCTTGAGAAATTCCGCGACGTCACTTGCCGTGAGTGTGTCGTTTTCCAAGCCTGCTTCCAGCCGTTCAAGCCCGAATGTTGCCAGCATCAGCAATCCCGGGATGAATGCAACGAGCAACCAAGACACAAGCAGCTAGTAAACACGGCTAAGGTCTCAGCGGGATCACGAATTAGTACTCTGTCGGGGTGACAATGGGCAAACCTTCTCGCGCCGCCGCCCGGGTCTCCACCGGAGCCGGCGCCGCGGACGCCCGCCGTTGGTCTTCGGAAACCCGGCTGGGCTTGGTGCGTCGAGCTCGTCGCATGAATCGCAAACTGGCACAGGCATTTCCACATGTCTACTGCGAACTGGATTTCACCTCACCGTTGGAGCTGGCGGTGGCGACGATCTTGTCGGCGCAGAGCACCGACAAGCGGGTAAATCTCACCACCCCGGCGCTGTTCGCCCGTTACCGCACCGCACTGGACTACGCACAGGCCGACCGCGAAGAACTCGAAACCGCTGATTCGCCCCACCGGTTTTTATCGCAACAAAGCAGCGTCATTGATCGGCCTCGGTCAAGCGCTGATGGAGCGCTTCGACGGCGAGGTGCCATCCACCATGGAAGAGCTCGTGACGCTGCCCGGCGTCGGCCGCAAGACGGCCAACGTCATCTTGGGCAACGCGTTCGGTGTCCCCGGAATCACCGTCGACACCCATTTCGGACGGTTGGTTCGGCGGTGGCACTGGACGGCCGAGGAGGACCCGGTCAAGGTCGAGCACGCCGTCGGCGAACTCATCGAGCGCAACGAGTGGACGTTGCTCAGCCATCGGGTCATCTTCCACGGGCGACGGGTGTGCCACGCCCGCAAGCCGGCGTGCGGAGTTTGCGTGCTGGCCAAGGACTGTCCCTCATTCGGAACCGGGCCCACCGAACCGTTGATCGCCGCCGCGTTGGTGCAGGGCCCGGAAGCCGAACACCTCCTGGCGATGGCCGGGTTGTAGCCGCGGGGCCCGATTGACCACCTTCACCGCTCGAGCCACCCGCTGGACCGTCGCGGTCCTGGTGGTCGTCGCGGCACTGATCGCCGCATTGCTGGTTGAGCTGCGCGATGCGTCGCATCCATCGACCGCCCCGCCCACCGGTCCTGCCCGCGAGCACCGCGACGTCGACACCGCGGCGGCGCTGGCCGGACCACGTCAACGTGCCGACCTGGCGCCGTGTCCGCGCCCGGGCGGGCAACCCGGGCCCGCGGCGTTGCGCGGTGTGACGACCGAATGCGTAGCCGACGGCTCGGTCGTTGACGTCGGGCCGGCATTGGCGGGACACCGGGTAGTTCTCAACCTGTGGGCGTATTGGTGTGCGCCGTGCGCGACCGAACTCCCTGCGATGGCGGAGTATCAGCGACGGGTCGGATCCGATGTGATGGTGGTGACGGTGCACCAGGACGAGAACGAGGCGGCGGCCTTGTCGCGGTTGGCGGAGCTGGGTGTTCGGCTGCCGACGCTGCAGGACGGCAGTCGTCGGGTCGCGGCGGCCCTGCGGGTGCCTAATGTGATGCCCGCGACGGTCGTACTGGACTCGGACGGTAGCGTTGCGAAGACGCTGCCGCGCGCTTTCGCCACTGCCGACGAGATATCGGTTGCGGTCGGAGCTCAGCCACGATGATGCCGGGGGACGATGGGTGCCGCATAGCGGCGCGACGTTGGGCAGGTGGACGGACGAAGGAGGCGCCCGTGAGCACAGGCGGCGCTGCTGAACGCCTCGGCGCGGACCTCACCCACTCGGGCGGGACGGATGTGTTGACACCCGAGCTGAGCCCGCCGTGGCTGAAACCATTGGTCGACAACGTTGGTCAGATGCCCGACGCCTTCCGGCGGCGTCTGTCCGCCGATCTGTTGGCGATGGTGACCGCGGCCAAAGCGACGGCAACGGGACGCAAAGACGGACGCGACGCGGCGGTGCTGGTGCTGTTTTCGGGTCCGCCGTCATACTCGTCCGACGACGCTGCCCCCGACTCCCTTCCCGATGACGCCGACCTGCTGGTCATAGTGCGGGCCGCGACACTACGTCACCATGCCGGCCAAGCCGCTTTCCCCGGGGGCGCATCCGATCCCGGCGACGACGGGCCGGTGGCCACCGCGCTGCGAGAGGCTCGGGAGGAGACCGGTCTCGACACCGCAAGACTGCATCCACTGGCCACGATGGAGCGAACGTTCATCGCGCCGTCGGGTTTTCACGTCGTCCCGGTGCTGGCTTACTCGCCGGATCCGGGGCCGGTGGCCGTCGTGGATCAGGCTGAGACAGAAATGGTGGCCCGAGTTCCGGTTCGGGCTTTCATCAATCCTGCCAACCGGCTGATGGTGTACCGCCGCACCCTCAGCCGCCGCTTCGCCGGGCCGGCGTTCTTGTTGAACGAGATGCTGGTTTGGGGGTTCACCGGTCAGGTGATTTCGGCGATGCTGGACGTCGCTGGCTGGGCAAAGCCCTGGGATACCAGTGATGTTCGCGAGCTGGACGAAGCGATGGCACTGGTCGGCGACGAGGATGATGCCTGATGACCTCCTCACAGTGGTTGGACGTCGCCGTGCTGGCCGTTGCTTTCATTGCGGCGGTCTCCGGTTGGCGTTCGGGGGCGCTCGGCTCTCTGCTGTCGTTCGTCGGTGTGTTGCTGGGCGCGATCGCGGGCGTATTGCTGGCCCCGCACCTCGTCGCGCATATCGCCGCACCGCGGGCCAAACTGTTCGCCGCGCTGTTCTTGATTCTGGCGCTGGTCGTCATCGGCGAGGTCGCCGGCGTGGTGCTGGGCCGCGCGGTCCGCGGCGCGATCCATAGCAACTCGGTCCGATTCTTCGACTCGTTGGTCGGGGTGGCAGTGCAGCTGGTGGTGGTGCTGGTGGCGGCGTGGATGCTGGCGACTCCGCTGACTTCGTCGTCGGGTCAGCCCAGTTTGGCTGCCGCAGTTCGCGGTTCGCGGGTACTGCGCCAGGTCAACGATTACGCGCCGGATTGGCTCAAGACGGTGCCCAAACGGTTGTCGTCGTTGCTGGACACCTCGGGTCTGCCGCAGGTGCTGGAGCCGTTCAGCCGCACCCCGGTCGTGGCGGTCGCGGCCCCGGACTCGGCGCTGGCCAACAACCCGGTGGTCGCGAACACCGAACCGAGCGTGGTCAAGATCCGCGCGATCGCACCCGGCTGCCAGAAAGTGCTGGAAGGCAGCGGATTTGTGCTGTCACCGGACCGCGTGATGACCAATGCGCACGTGGTCGCCGGCGCGAACAGTGTCACCGTAGAGGCCAGCGGTAACCCCTACGACGCGACCGTGGTGTCCTACGACCCGACTGTCGATATCGCGATCCTCTCGGTGCCCAACCTGCCGTCGGGGCCGCTGGCCTTCTCCAACGCCCCGGTGACATCGGGTACCGAAGCCATCGTGATGGGCTATCCCGGCGGCGGCGGTTTCATGGCGACGCCGGCCAGAATCCGGGAACTCATCACACTCAACGGACCCGACATCTATCGGAGCGCGACGATCAACCGCGAGGTCTACACGGTCAGAGCCAATGTGGAACAAGGCAATTCAGGTGGACCGCTGATCGACCTCAATGGTCAGGTGCTCGGTGTGGTGTTCGGCGCGGCGGTCGACGACAACGACACCGGCTTTGTGCTGACAGCCAAGGAGGTTGCCGCTCAGCTGGCGCATATCGGTGACACCGCGCCGGTGTCCACCGGCGCCTGCGTCAGTTGAGTGGCGATCTGTACACCCGATCGAGGAACCGCGACAGGTGACCGTTGACTTCGTCCGGCTTCTCCTCGTGACTGAAATGCCCTGCGCTCGGAGATTGATACGTAGCGACCGTGCGGTGCGTAGCGCTGCGTTCGTTCGACCGGATCAGCCAAGACGTAGGGATCGGCGTCACCGTGAATGTGCAGCATCGGGATACCGAATGGCCGGCTCATCGATCTCATGAAGCGCCGACCCTCGTCGCGCAGCTGGCTGCGCACCGCCCAACGCTGGTACTCCAGGGCGCAGTGCGCTGCTGATCGGATTTGGATCGCCTGGCGCAGATGGCCGATCGTTGTCGGAAAAGTCTTCGGATGCAACCCATTTAGCGCTTGCGCGGCTGCGTACCAGACGTTCGATCTCGCTGCCGTTGTGCCGGGTCAGCGCGCGTTCGGGCCAGACCGGCACCTGGTAACGCAGCAGGGAGGGCAGCAGCGCACGGCTTTGATCGCGGCGGGTCAGCGCCGAACGGCGCAGCGCCGCCGGGTGCGGCGAGCTGATGACCCCGATGGCGCGCACCAGCCGTGAGTGCAGCACAGAGGTCGCCCAGCAGACCAGTCCGCCGTCGGCGTGACCGACCAGCGTCGCCGACGAGTGCCCCAGCGCACGGATCAACCCTGCAGTGTCACCGGCGAGCGTCCAGCCGTCATACCCACGCGGCGGTTTGTCGCTGCCGCCGTAGCCGCGCAAATCCACCGCCACCACGCGGGCTCCGGTCAAGCCGCGGAGCTGGTGACGCCACGACCACCAGAACGATCCGAACCCGTGCAGCATGATCACCAGCGGCTGCGCTGTCGAAGGAGTGGCCGCGACCCGGTCGGCGGGCGTTGCCTCGACGACGTGGAACCGGATGCCGTTGGCGTGCACGTCCAAATGGCGCCACGGACCGTCGATATGGGTGACCGACGGATCTGGTGGCGCCATCTACCAACCCGAGGGGTCGGCGGGTGTTCCGCCCTGCGCCGAATTGAGCGCCGGCGCCGAGGACCTGTCATGGCCCGGCGTGAAAGCCGACCGCGTCTCCTTGACCGATTCGATGGTCTGCTGTGGTCCGCGGATGCGCCGGACCTTGAGGTAGCCGAACAGGGCGAGCGCCACGGTGACCACCACCATGATCCCGAACACGATTAGGAAGGCCACCCAACGCCACAGCCAGGTGTCGAGCAGTTCGGCCAGGAAGAAGAAGAAAAAGAAGGTCGAGTAAAACAACACCACCAGTGCCGAGATGAAGAAGATGCTGCCGGTCAGGCCCTTCTTGACGTCGCGGGTGATTTCCGCGCGGGCCAGTTCGACCTCCGCGCGCACCAGGGTCGACATCTGCGCCGTGGCATCCTTGACCAACTCGCCGATTGACGGTTCGACTGACAGCGCGTGCGGGTCGGTCAATGGAATGGTGGTCAGCGTGCGGGGAACGCCGTCGTTACGGTCGGCGTTCTTTCGATCTGGCTTGCTCACAGACGGTCCTCCCGGTATCACTGCCCGGCTTCTGGTCGAGCCGTTGCCCGGTGCGCATCGTCGCCGGGCTGGGTCTGATGGTCCGGCTCCTCCTCATCGCGCTTCGCGCTCTGCATCGTCGCCGGGCTGGGTCTGATGGTCCGGCTCCTCCTCATCGCGCTTCGCGCTCTGCATCGTCGCCGGGTGTTGCTGTCGTCGCGGTTCATGTTGCCATGCAGCCCGGTGCCAGACGAGGCCGACCGAACACCACAAGCCGTTTGGGATCGACGCCGGCGGGCACTGATCGCGCTACACTTGCGCCGCCGTTGGGGTGCGCATCCAGATCCGTCGACAGGGGTATCGCTTTGCAGAGCAGGTGCCGTCGGCTGCTTGGGGTCGCGGCGGCCTTGGTCACGACGACTGGGGTGAGCCTGGTCGGCCCGCACGGCGCGCCCGCCGGAGCTGACGATCGCGTCCCGATGGGCGGCGGGGCAGGCATCGTCGTCAACGGCGACACGCTGTGCACGCTGACCACCATCGGCACCGACGGCAAAGGCGAGCTGATCGGTTTCACCTCGGCCCACTGCGGCGGCCCGGGCGCCCAGGTGGCCGCCGAGGCGGCGAAAGGCCGCGGGGTCCTGGGCACCATGGTGTCGGGCAACGACGGCCTGGATTATGCGGTCATCCAGTTCGATCCGGCCAAGGTGACACCGGTAGCCAACTTCGGCGGTTTCGTGATCAACGGAATCGGGCCTGATCCGGCCTTCGGTCAGGTCGCCTGCAAGCAGGGCCGCACCACCGGCAATTCGTGCGGTGTCACGTGGGGCCCGGGTCAGGACCCGGGCACGATCGTCATGCAGGTGTGCGGGCAACCGGGTGACTCCGGCGGCCCGGTTACCGTCAACGACCAGCTGGTCGGGATGATCCACGGCGCCTTCAGCGACAACCTGCCGGTCTGCGTCATCAAATACATCCCGTTGCACACGCCGGCGGTGGTGCAGTCGATCAACGCGATATTGGCCGACCTGCAAAGCAAGAACCGCCCCGGCGCGGGTTTCGTGCCGGTGCCCGCCTGAATACTGACGGCCTTTATTTGGCCGCGCGGATCGCGTCGAACACGCCCGGATCGAGCAGCGTCGAGGTGTCACCGAGTTCTCGCTTTTCGACGATGTCGCGCAGCAGGCGGCGCATGATCTTGCCGCTGCGGGTCTTCGGCAATTCGGGCACCACGTGCAATTCGCGCGGCCGGGCGATCGGCGAGATCTCCCTGGTCACCTCGGCGCGCAACTCGTCGATGATCTCTGCGCCCACCGTGTCGGCGTGATCGGCCTGCAGGACGACGAACGCGCAGATCGCCTGACCGGTGGTGTCGTCGGTCGCCCCCACCACGGCGGCCTCGGCCACCCCCGAATGCCCGACCAGCGCCGACTCCACCTCGGCGGTGGAGATGCGATGCCCCGACACGTTCATCACGTCATCGATACGGCCCATCACCCAGATAGCACCGTCGGAGTCGTAACGTGCGCTGTCCCCGGCGAAGTAGTAGCCCTGCTCGGCGTACCTCGACCAGTAGGTCTCGCGGAAGCGTTCCGGGTCGCCCCAGATTCCTCGCAGCATCGCCGGCCACGGCTGATCCAAAACCAGATATCCGGCGATGTGTTCGCCTTCGTCGCTCGATGGGGTAGCGAGTTCGTTGCCGTGGTCGTCGACGACCTTCGCCGAGATGCCCGGCAACGGCGTCATCGCCGAACCCGGTTTGGCCGCGGCCACTCCGGGCAGCGGGGAGATCATCGCCGCGCCGGTCTCGGTCTGCCACCAGGTGTCCACCACCGGTGTGCGGCCGGCGCCCATGACGTTGCGGTACCAGCGCCAGGCCTCCGGGTTGATCGGCTCGCCGACCGACCCCAGCAGCCGCAGGCTGGACAAGTCGTGGGCGTCCGGGATCTCGCGACCCCACTTCATGAACGTCCGGATCATCGTCGGAGCGGTGTAATAGATTGTCGCGCCGTACTTCTCGATGATCTCGAAATGCCGGTGTTGGTTGGGTGTGTCCGGCGTGCCTTCGTAGATGATCTGCGTGACGCCATTGGACAGCGGGCCGTAGACGCTGTAGGTGTGGCCGGTCACCCAGCCGATGTCGGCGGTGCACCAGAACACGTCGGTTTCCGGCTTGATGTCGAAGACGTTGTGGTGGGTGTAGGACGCCTGGGTGAGATAGCCACCGCTGGTGTGCACGATGCCCTTGGGCTTGCCGGTGGTGCCCGAGGTGTACAGCAGGAACAGCGGGTGCTCGGCGTCGAACGCCTCGGCGTTGTGCTCTGGCGACGCCTGCTCGACGACGTCGTGCCACCACAGGTCGCGTCCCTGCGTCCACGCGACGTCGATGCCGGTGCGTTTGACCACCAGGACGTGTTCGATCGTGTTGGCGTCCGCGACCGCTTGATCGACCGCCTCCTTCAGCGGCGCCGGTTTGCCCCGCCGGAACTGCCCGTCAGCGGTGATCACCAGCTTGGCCTCGGCGTCGGCGATCCGGGCGCCCAGCGCGGTGGCGCTATAGCCGGCGAACACCACGCTGTGCAGGACACCCAGCCGCGCGCACGCCAACATCGCGACCACAGCCTCCGGGATCATCGGCAGGTAGATCGCGACGCGGTCACCGGCAACCAGACCCAGACTGCTCAGCGCGTTGGCGGCTTTACCCACCTCGGTCTGCAGGTCGCTGTAGGTGAGGGCGCGGCCTTCCCCGACCCGCTCGCCCTCCCAGTGGATGGCCACCCGATCGCCGTTGCCGGCTTCGACGTGACGGTCCACGCAGTTGTAGGCCACGTTGAGCGTGCCGTCGGTGAACCATTTGGCGAACGGTGCCGCCGACCAATCCAGGACCTGGGAAAACGGAGTCGCCCATGACAGTCGGTTGGCCTGCTGGGCCCAGAACGCCAGCCGGTCTTGCTCGGCTTTTTCATATAACTCGTCGCCGGCGTTGGCTTGCGCAGCGAACTCTGCGGGCGGCGGATATGACGACGGTGCATCGATGTGAGTCTCGGTCACGCGCACGAGCCTAATCAGTCTGGGTTAATTTTTGATGGGCCGCAGACATTACGACCGCGGCGGGACCGCGCTACCGTCGATCCGCTTGGGACTGTAGTGGTCATCGCTGACGGGAGGAGGACGGCTTTGTGGCGGTTGCGCATCGCGGCAGTGGCCCTGGGTCTGCTTGCCGTCACACCGTTAAGCGGTTGTGAGGCGGGCAGTGTCCGTACCGACGTGGTGATCGTCAATGCGGGCGAGCCGCAGAACCCGCTGATCCCGACGAATACCAACGACAGCAACGGCGGCCGGATCATCGACCGGCTGTTCGCCGGTCTGATGTCCTACGACGCCAGGGGCACGCCCGTGCTGGAGGTCGCCCAATCGATCGAGACCACCGACGACGTCAACTACCGGATCACTCTCAAGCCCGGCTGGGCGTTCAGCGACGGCTCACCGGTGACGGCACACTCGTTCGTCAACGCCTGGAATTACGGTGCGCTGGCCACCAATGCTCAACTGCAACAAAGCTTTTTCAGCCCGATCGCGGGCTTCGACGAGGTGGCCGCGTCGAAACCGACGGCGACCACGATGTCGGGGCTTCGGGTGATCGACGACCATGAATTCACCGTGCGGCTCAACGGTCCGACCATCGACTTCACACTGCGGCTTGGGTTTTCGCCCTTCTATCCGCTGCCCGACGCTGCGCTGAAGGATATGACGGCGTTCGGCCAGCACCCGATCGGCAACGGCCCGTACCGACTCGCCGACGAGCGGCAAACGCCGGCATGGCAACACAATGTCAAACTCGACCTGGTCACCAACCCCGGCTACCACGGCAACCGGATGCCGCAGAATAAGGGGCTGCGGTTCGTCTTCTACGCCAACCTCGACACCGCCTACGCTGACCTGTTGTCGAGCAATCTCGATGTGCTGGACACGATTCCGCCCAGCGTGCTCACCGTCTACCGCAAGGACCTCGGCGACCGCGCGATCACCGCGCCTGCAGCGGTCAACCAGACCCTGGACACTCCGCTGCGGCTGCCGCACTTCGCCGGCGAAGAGGGCCGGCTGCGCCGCCTCGCACTGTCGGCCGCGATCAATCGACGGCAGATCTGCCAAAAGATCTTCTCCGGCGCACGCGCGCCGGCCCACGATTTCACCGCCAGTTCGCTGCCCGGTTATGACCCCCACATCGACGGCAACGATGCGCTGAACTTCGACCCGGACCGTGCGCGGAGGCTGTGGGCTCAGGCCGACGCCATCTCGAAATGGACTGGCCCGTACGCCATCGCCTACAACGCCGACGGCTCACACCAGGAGTGGGTGGACGCGGTGGCCAACAGCATCAAAAACACTCTCGGCATCGATGCCATCGGAGCGCCCCAGCCCACCTTCGCCGGGTTCCGGACCCAGATCACCAATCGAAAGATCAGCACCGCGTTCCGCGCCGGGTGGCAAGGAGACTTCCCGTCGATGCTGGAGTTCTTGGAGCCGTTGTTCGTCACCGGCGCGGGCGCCGACGACGTCGGCTACTCCAACTCCCGCTTCGATGCCGCGATGGCCGCCGCCGAGGCCGCACCCGACTTGCCGCAGTCGTTTACCATCGCTAACGGCGCACAGCGAATTCTGTTGCGGGACATGCCCGTCGTGCCGCTGTGGTACACCGTCGCCGTCGCCGGACGGTCACAGGCGGTCAGCCACGTCGCGCTGACCTGGAACGGACTGCCCGACTACGAGCACATCGTGAAGGCCTGAGATGGGGTGGTACATCGCTCGACGCGTCGCGGCCATGGTCCCGGTTTTTCTGGGGGCCACGCTGCTGATCTACGGCATGGTCTTCTTGCTGCCCGGCGACCCGATCGCGGCACTGGGCGGCGATCGCCCGCTCAGCCCGGCGGTGGTCGCCCAACTGCGCGCGCAATACCACCTCAACGACCCGTTCTGGCTGCAATACCTGCATTACCTCAGCGGCATCCTGCACGGCGATCTGGGCCGCGCCTACTCCGGGCTGCCGGTCAGTACCGTTCTGGCGCAAGCATTTCCAGTCACCTTCAGGTTGGCGTTGATCGCGCTGGTGGTGGAAGCGTTGTTCGGTGTCGGGTTCGGGGTGATCGCGGGCCTGCGCCAGGGCGGCGTTTTCGACGGCGTTGTGCTGATCGTCAGCCTGATTCTCATCGCGGTTCCGATCTTCGTGCTGGGCTTCCTTGCGCAGTTCGTCTTCGGAGTCCGGTTGGGCATCGTCGCGGTCACGGTGGGCGACCAGCCGACGTTCGCCCGGCTGTTGCTGCCCGGCATCGTGCTGGGTGCGGTGTCATTCGCCTATGTGGTGCGGTTGACCCGCTCCGCGGTGGCCGACAACGCTCACGCCGACCATGTGCGGACCGCCACCGCCAAAGGGTTGTCGCGGCCCCGGGTGGTGACGGTGCACATCTTGCGCAATTCGCTGATCCCGGTTGTGACGTTCCTCGGCGCGGACCTCGGCGCGCTGATGGGCGGAGCGATCGTCACCGAGGGAATCTTCAACATCCACGGTGTCGGCGGCGTGCTCTATCAAGCTGTCACCCGTCAGGAAGCGCCGACAGTGGTGTCCATCGTGACGGTGCTGGTCGTGATCTACCTGGTCACCAACCTGGCCGTGGATCTGTTGTACGCGGCGCTGGACCCCAGGATTCGTTATGGCTGACCGCGACGCCGAAGCGCTTGCCGGCACTGGGTTTTGGGGTGACACCTGGCGTGGACTGCGCCGCCGCCCGAAATTTGTGATCGCCGCAGCGCTGATCGCGTTCGTCGTCGTCGTCGCCGCGTTTCCGGCGTTGTTCACCGCAGCCGATCCCGCCTACGCCAATCCGGACCAGAGCATGCTGGCGCCGTCCGCCGCGCACTGGTTCGGCACCGACCTGCAGGGCCACGACATCTATGCCCGCACCGTCTACGGCGCCCGCGCCTCGATCACCGTCGGCGTGTGCGCCACGTTGGTGGTGTTCCTTGTCGGCGGGGCGTTGGGTGCGCTGGCCGGCTTCTACGGCGGCTGGATCGACACGGTGGTCTCCCGCATCGCCGATGTGTTCTTCGGTATCCCACTGTTGCTGGCCGCGATTGTGCTGATGCAGGTCATGCATCACCGGACCGTGTGGACGGTGATCGTGATCCTTGCGCTGTTCGGCTGGCCGCAGGTAGCCCGTATCGCACGCGGCGCCGTGCTCGCAGTCCGTGGCAGCGATTATGTGTTGGCGGCGAAAGCGCTGGGGCTGAGCAAGTTTGGGATACTGCTACGCCACGCCCTGCCCAACGCCATCGGTCCGGTGATCGCGGTGTCCACCATCGCGCTCGGACTGTTCATCGTCACCGAAGCCACGCTGTCCTATCTCGGGGTCGGGTTGCCGCCTTCGGTGGTGTCATGGGGTGGCGACATCAACGTCGACCAGATACGGCTGCGGGCAGGCTCGCCGATCTTGTTCTATCCCGCGGGTGCGCTGGCCATCACGGTGCTGGCTTTCATGATCATGGGCGACGTCTTGCGGGACGCCCTGGACCCGACGTCGCGGGCGTGGCCCACATGAGCGCAGTCGAATCGCCGCTGCTGAGCGTCGCAGGCCTCGAAGTCAGGTTCGGTCACGACGCTCCGGCGGTGCGGCAGGTGGACCTCGCGGTGCGAAGCGGTCAGACCGTGGCGATCGTCGGCGAGTCGGGTTCGGGGAAGTCCACCACCGTCGCGGCGATTCTGGGGCTGCTTCCGCCCGGTGGACGAATCACCGCGGGCCGCGTCGTGTTCGATGGCGTTGACCTCACCGCCGCCGACGGCCGGCGGCTCCGATCTATCCGCGGGGCCGGCATCGGCTACGTGCCACAGGACCCGATGACCAACCTGAACCCAGTGTGGCGGGTGGGCTTTCAGATACGAGAAGCGTTGTGTGCCAACAATCTCGGTGCGGCCAGACAACAGGCTGTCCAACTGCTTGCCGATGCGGGTATGCCCGACCCGGGGCTAAGGGCCCGGCAGTATCCCCATCAGCTGTCTGGCGGGATGTGCCAGCGTGCCCTGATTGCCATCGGGCTGGCCGGCCGTCCGCGGCTGCTGATCGCCGACGAGCTGACCTCAGCGCTGGACGTCACCGTGCAGCGCCAGGTGCTCGATCACCTGCAGCATCTCACCGGCGAATTGGGAACCGCGGTGCTGTTGATCACCCATGATCTCGCTTTGGCCGCCGAACGCGCCGAGCAGTTGGTCGTCATGCATCAGGGTGCGGTTGTGGAAACCGGTACAGCACAGTCGATTCTGCGGGATCCGCAGCACCCGTACACCCAGCGTCTGGTGGCAGCAGCGCCGTCGCTGCGCGACACCACCCCTGCCGCACGGATGCGCCGGCGGGCCGCCCACTCTGCGGCCGAGCAGGCAGGCCGCGACGTGTCGCAGGACGTCATCGTCGCCTCCGCGCTGACCAAGGTCTACCGGACTTCCCGCGGCGCACCGTGGCGCAAGGTGGACGTGCATGCCGTTGACAACGTGTCGTTCCGGTTGCGGCGGGCCACCACGCTGGCGATCGCGGGCGAATCCGGTTCCGGAAAGTCCACCCTGGCAATGATGGTCCTTGGTCTGCTTCAACCCAGCTCGGGCACAGTCGTTTTCGACGGCCTTAATGTCTCCGACACCGCATCGCTGAGCCGCGCTCGGACCCTGGCTTTTCGCCGCCGAGTACAGCCGGTGTTCCAGAATCCTTACGGCAGTTTGGATCCCATGTACTCGGTTTTTCACACCATCGCCGAACCGTTGCGGATTCACCGGATCGGTGATCGCCGTCAGCGTCAGCAGATGGTGCGGGATCTGGCCGAGCAGGTCGCGCTTCCGTCGTCGCTGCTGGGCCGGCGCCCGCGAGAATTGTCCGGAGGTCAACGTCAGCGGGTCGCGATCGCGCGGGCATTGGCGCTGCGGCCCGAAGTACTGGTGTGTGACGAGGCCGTCTCCGCGCTCGATGTCGTGGTGCAAGCGCAGATCTTGGAACTGCTTGCCGAGTTGCAAGCAGCTCTGGGCCTGACGTATCTGTTCATCAGCCACGACCTGGCGGTGATACGGCAGATCGCCGACGACGTCATGGTGATGCGGGCAGGCCGGGTCGTCGAGCACGCGGCCACCGAGGACGTGTTCACCTCGCCGCGTCACGACTACACCCGGCAGCTACTGGCCGCAGTTCCGGGTGCCGGCGCTGGCTATCCTGGCGCGAATGACTTGCGCCGGTGACGATGCAGAGCGAAGCGATGAGGTGGGGGCACGCCCCCTCGCCGCAAGGCGGCTGGGGGTACCCCCACCCGCTTGCGGGGGAGAGCGGCGCCGATGACTCCCGACCCGCTTGCTCCGCTGATGGAGCTACCCGGTGTCGCCGCCGCCAGCGACCAGGCGCGTGAGGCGCTCGGCCGGGTACACCGGCACCGCGCCAACCTGCGACGCTGGCCGGTGACCGCCGCTGAGGCCGCGCTGCGGTCGGCAAGGGCCTCGGCGGTGCTGGACGGCGGCGGACGAAAACTCGACGATCAACTCGACGTCTCCGCCATTGGCGACCCGGTTTTCGCCGGAGCGCTGCGCGTCGCTCAGGCACTGGAAGGCGGCGAGACCAACCTGGTCGGGGTGTGGCAGCGGGCGCCGCTGCAGGCGCTTGCGCGGCTGCACATGCTGGCCGCGGCCGACCGGGTCGACGAGAGCCGGCTGGGCAGGCCGCGCGCCGACGCCGATGTCGGACCCCGCTTGGAGTTGCTTGCCGAGATCATGACCGGCGGCACCCGGGCGCCGGCCCCGGTGATCGCCGCGGTCGCTCACGGCGAGTTGCTGACCCTGGCCCCGTTCGGCAGCGCGGACGGGGTGGTCGCACGGGCGGTGTCGCGGCTGGTCACCATCACGACCGGGCTCGACCCGCACGGGCTGGGTGTGCCGGAGGTGGAGTGGATGCGTCGCGCCGCCGACTACCGCGACGCCGCGCTCGGCTTCGCTGCCGGGACGCCGGATGGCATGGCGACGTGGTTGGTGTTGTCGTGCCGGGCCATGCGCACCGGCGCGCAGGAGGCGCTGTTGATCGCGGAATCGCTTACGGAATAGGTTGCCGTAGCGTGCTCGCGGTGAACGAATCACCCGCTCGGCGAGCGGTCGCGACGAATAAAAGCGGGCGGCGTTCCGAAGCATTTCGGTGCGCCGCCCGCTAGCACGGATCTCGGTTACCAAGCGTGCATCTCTGGGCTGCGTGGGGTGGCCTCGGCGATCTTGCGACGCTTCGAGCCGCAGCCCCACCCAAAGGGCCGTCGACGCCGTCCGCTCTTCGCAATTACGCAGGCCCGCAACACTTCTGCCATTATCGCGGCTATGACTCCGCGTGGGTGCCGGGAACCGTGCTCGGTCGCTCAGTTCGGGAGATCGATCCTTCTCTTCCGGACCGGTCTTGGCCGTACCGAGCTTCCGTGAGTCCTTTGTACTCCGTGACCCCGGTCACATCAAGAGGCAATTGCGGTGAAAATGCTGAAGCGATGCCGACCCGTGACGTCGAAAGTTTGCTGGAATGCGGCCCGCGAACAGCTACAGCGACAGCGACAGCCGGCGCAGCAGCGAATAGGTCAGTGCTCCGGCAGCCAGTGCGCTGATTCCGACCGCGGCGGTGGTGGCGACCGCGGCTCCTGACGGCGCCGGGATGCGGTCGCGCAGCGACACCGGCCTGGAAAACGCCAGCACCGGCCAGCCACGGGCGGACGCTTCACGACGCAGGGCGCGGTCGGGGTTGACCACGCTCGGGTGGCCGACGACCTCGAGCATCGGCATGTCGGTGATCGAGTCGGAGTAGGCGTAGCAATGCTCGAGGGGGTAGCCCTCTCGCGCGGCCAACTCGCGGATCGCCTGCACCTTGCCTTCGCCGTAGCAGTAGAACCCGATCTCGCCGGTGTACTTGCCGTCCTCGACAACCATGCGGGTCGCCATCGCGTGGGTGGCTCCCAGCGCGCGGGCGATTGGCGCCACCAACTCCTCACCGGATGCCGATACCACCACGACGTCGCGGCCGCAGAGCTTGTGGCTGGCGATCAGGTCGGCAGCCTCGGCGAACACCAGCGGTGTGACGATGTCGTGCAGTGTTTCGTTGACGATCGACTTGATCTGCTCGACATCCCAGCCGGTGCACATGTTGGTCAGATGGATGCGCATCCGGTCCATCTGGTCGTGGTCGGCGCCGGACAGCAGGAACAGGAACTGGGCGTAGCTGGACTTGAGTACGGCCCGGCGGTTGATCAACCCCTGAGCGAAGAAAGGTTTGCTGAACGCCAGCGTGCTGGATTTGGCGATGATGGTCTTGTCGAGATCGAAGAAAGCTGCCGTGCGTGGACCGGGACCGGTGGGCGTCGGTGATGTTTGCTGGTCAGCGGCCGAGTCGGAAACGGTCACCGCCCCAGCATAGGGCGGTGCGCCGGCAAATCGCGACGCTGTCGGTAAAACCGCCGGTCAAACGTGGTTTGGTTGCTCGCAGCGGCCGAAACACTGTTGGTTCAGCTACCTAAAGGTCATACTTATCTTTCGCAAACAACCCTTGCGCTGCGTAACACTGTCATGTGTATAGTAAGCATTACTCGGCTTAGCCGAGGGTGTATCAGCCCGACCCCCCGGGGCTGATACACGACGACCCTCGCCTCCTCCCCCCTGGCGGGGGTCGTCCCTTTTGTCGGGTTAATCCTCAGCGTGGCCGTCGCCGGCGGTTTGTGCACAGATCCGTTGTTATCCACAAAACCTCGTACGCGACTGGCGGTGCGGGGTCGCGCTTGGGCACGGTGGGTCAATGACGATCACCGGTGTCCGCGGGATTCTCGCCGTGCTCGCCGAGCCCGCACTGCGTGACGAGCTGGAACGGGTTGCGGCGGCCGTCGGTGTGCGAGTTGTCCACGCCGGCATCGCATTACCGGTGAGCAGGAAAACGTGGTCGGCGGCGGCAGCGGTCGTGCTCGACGAGGCTGCCGCGCGAGAATGCGCACACACCGGACTGCCGCGCCGCGCACACGTGATCGTGGTCTCCAGCCGCGACCCAGCGCCGACGACATGGGCCGCGGCTATCGAGGTGGGCGCCGGGCATGTGCTGAGAATGCCTGCGCAAGAACATGATCTCGTCCGCGAGCTCGCGGATGCCGGTGAATCAGCGCGCGACAGCGGCCCTCCCGGGGCGGTGGTGGCGGTCATCGGCGGGCGCGGCGGGGCGGGCGCATCCTTGTTCGCCGTCGCGCTGGCGCAGGCTGCGACCGATTCGATGCTGGTCGATGTGGATCCCTGGGGTGGTGGCATCGATCTGCTGGTGGGCGCCGAAACGACGCCCGGCGTGCGCTGGCCGGACCTGTCTCTGCAGGGCGGGCGGCTGAGCTGGTCAGCGGTACGCGAAGCGTTGCCGCAACACCGCGGGATCAGCATGCTGTCGGGCACGCGGCGCGAGTACGAATTGGACGCCGGTGCGGTGGAGGCCGTCGTCGACGCCGGCCGTCGCGGCGGGGCGACCGTGGTCTGCGATCTTCCGCGTCGGCTGACCGACGGCGCTGAAATCGCTTTGGAAGCAGCTGATCTCGTCGTCGTGGTCAGCCCTTGCGACGTGCGGGCATGTGCGGCGACGGCGACGATCGTCCCGGTTCTCGCCGGTATCAATCCCAACGTCGGCCTGGTGGTGCGGGGCCCGTCGCCGGGCGGCCTGGGGGCCGACGAGATGGCCGCGATCGCCGCCGTGCCGCTGCTGGCTTCGATGAGGCCCTACCCTCGGGTCGCCGAGCAACTCGAGCACGGCGGTCTGCGATTACGGCGGCGCTCGGCCTTGGCGGCGGCCGCCCGCCGAGTGCTTGCTGTGCTGCCGGTGCATGCGGCGGCCCAGCCCGAAGGTCGGGCGGCATGACCGGTTCGCTCATCGATCGGGTGCGCGAGCGGCTGGCGACGGAATCCGCTCCGCTGCGCCCCAAAGTCGTGGCCGATGCGATCAGGGCGGAATCCGGCGGGGTACTCGGCGACACCGAGCTGCTGAGCAATCTTCGGATACTGCAGACCGAGCTGACCGGCGCGGGGATCCTCGAGCCACTCTTATGCGCGGACGGGACGACCGACGTGCTGGTCACCGCGCCGGACGCGGTGTGGGTCGATGACGGAAAAAGATTGCGGCGCACTAATATTCAGTTCACCGACGAAGCCGCCGTCCGGCGATTGGCGCAGCGGTTGGCGCTGGCGGCCGGCCGACGCCTCGACGACGCGCAGCCGTGGGTAGACGGTCAGCTGACCGGGTTGGGCACCGGAGGCTTTGCGGTCCGGTTGCACGCGGTGCTACCGCCGGTCGCCGTTGGTGGCACCTGCCTGTCACTGCGGGTGCTGCGGCCGGCCACGCAGGACTTGGCCGCATTGATCGCAGCCGGCGCCATCGCGCCGACGGCCGCCGCGCTCATCGACGACATCATCGCGGCCCGGCTGGCGTTCTTGGTGTCCGGCGGCACCGGCGCAGGAAAAACCACGCTGCTGTCGGCGATGCTGAACGCCGTGGCACCCGACGAGCGGATCGTCTGCGTCGAGGATGCCGCCGAGTTGGCGCCACCCCACCCGCACTTGGTCAGGCTGGTGGCACGGTGCGCCAACGTCGAGGGTGTCGGCGAGGTCACTGTGCGCCAACTCGTCCGCCAGGCATTGCGGATGCGGCCGGACCGCATCGTGGTCGGAGAGGTCCGAGGCGCCGAGGTGGTTGATCTGCTCGCGGCGCTGAACACCGGCCACGACGGTGGTGCGGGCACCGTGCACGCCAACAGTCCCGGAGAAGTCCCGGCCCGCTTGGAGGCGCTGGGGGCTCTCGGTGGTCTGGATCGCGGTGCGCTGCACAGTCAACTGGCGGCCGCAGTCCAGGTGCTGCTGCACGTTGCCCGCGATCGCGGCGGACGACGGCGCCTCAGTGAAATCGCCATGCTGAGTCACACTGACGGACGGGCGCGAGCGGTCACCGTTTGGCACGCTGACCGCGGATCGACCGGCGAGGTCGCCGGCTTGCGCCGACTGTTGCAGAGTCGGACGCCGTCGTGACCGGACCCGTGACCGCCGCGCTGGCGTTGTCCGCAGCGGCGCTGGTACTTCCGTCGTCACCGGCGCGACGACTGGCCCGCGCCGGACGTCATCGGTTCCCGGCGCGGGCCGTCGGATGGATGACGGTGTGCGCGTTGGCTATCGGTGCCGTATTTCTGCCGCCGGCAACGGTTTTCGCGTTCGGGCTATTCGTCGCAACGATGGCTATGCGCTACCGTCGGCGGCGACGTAGCGACCGGGGGATAGCTGAGAGCCGGGAGCTGGAGACCGCGATCGACATTCTCGTGGGCGAGCTTAGGGTCGGTGCCCACCCGGCGCAGGCCTTCGCCGTGGCGGCAGACGAAACAGCCGGGCCGGTCTCCGACTCATGTCGTGCGGTGGCCGCGCGTGCCCGGCTGGGCGCCGATGTCACCGCAGGTTTGCGCAACGTGGCCGAGGCCTCGGCGCTGCCGGCGCAATGGGGTCGGCTCGCGGTGTGCTGGCAGCTGGCGGCTGATCACGGCCTGGCGATGTCCACTCTGATGCGCGCTGCGCAATGCGATATCGCTGAGCGACAACGATTCTCCGCACATGTGAGATCCGCAATGGCCGGCGCCCGTGCTACGGCCGCCATTCTCGCGAGCCTTCCGGTGTTATCGGTCTTGATGGGCCAAGTCATCGGAGCGCGCCCGGTGGCGTTCTTGCTGGGCGGGCACGCCGGCGGTTGGCTGCTGGTCGTCGGACTGGCGCTGGTCTGCGGCGGCCTGCTGTGGTCGGACCGCATCACCGATCGGGCGGTGGCATGACATATCGCGTCGATACTGCTGGCCGCGGCGCTGCTGGGCGGCGCCCGGCCGTCGACGGTGCGGGTGCGGGCAGGGATGACGGCCCGGGCGCCGCGAACACCGCGAAAGTCGGTGCGCGGCCCGGATCCGTTGGCCGTCGCGTCGAGCCTGGACGTGCTGGCCGTTTGCCTGGCCGCGGGCATGGCGGTGTCGACCGCCGCGGCTGCGACGGCGCCGTCGGCGCCCCCATTACTGGCCCGGGTATTGCGTCGCGCTGCCGACCTGCTGGCACTGGGTGCCGATCCGGCTGTCGCATGGTCCGCGCCGCCGAGTCTGCCTTCCAGTTCCCTCGATCCGCAGACCGATGCGTTGTTGCGGCTGGCGCGGCGGTCGTCGGTTTCGGGTGTGGCGCTGGCCGAAGCGGTGGCCGCGCTTGCTTCGCAATGTCGGCAGGACGCCGCACATGCGGCCGCCGCGGCCGCCGAGCGTGCCGCCGTCCTGATCGCCGGGCCGCTCGGCCTGTGTTTCCTGCCGGCTTTCGTGTGCCTGGGCATCGTCCCAGTGGTGGCGGGACTGGCCGGTGACTTACTGCAGTCGGGCTTGTTGTGAAGGCGCCTGCGAGCGCTATCTCGGATAATGAAGGAAGGAAATATGAAGGTAGTCAACACTTTTCATTCTCTCGAAGCGCGTGTGACGTTGTTGGCGGTGGACGAGTCGGGGATGTCGACGGTCGAATACGCCATCGGGACTATTGCGGCGGCGGCGTTCGCTGCGATCCTCTACAGCGTCGTGACCGGCGACTCGATCGTCACGGCGTTGACCAACATCATCGCTCGCGCGCTCAACACCAAGGCCTAGTTGACGACGCAGGCGCGACCACCGTGGAGGCGGCTTTTGGCGTCGCCACCCTGGTTGCGGTATTGGTGCTGTGCCTGGCCGGCATCACAGCGGTGTCGATGCAAGTCCGCTGCATCGACGCCGCACGCGAGGCCGCCCGGTTGGCCGCACGCGGCGACGAGCGCTCGGCCGTCGCCGCAGCCCGTGTTGTCGCGCCCGGCGGTGCGGTGGTGCAGCTGCGCCGGGACGGCCGATTCGTCGTCGCGACAGTGGCCGTCCGGTCGAATCTGCTTCCCGCGCTGCACATCACGGCCACCGGGGTGTCGGTGGTCGAGCCGTCGCAATGAGCGGGGATCGGCCACCGTCGCCGCCGCCGCAATGGTCGTCGTGCTGCTGGCCGTGACCGGCGGCAGCGCGTACCTAGGTGCTGCAGTGGTGGCCCGACACCGAGCTCAGGCCGCGGCCGATCTGGCCGCGCTCGCCGCCGCGGCGCGAGTGCCTGCCGGACCCGAAACGGCGTGCGCAGAGGCCAACGCGGTGGCCCGCGCAATGCGGGTAAGCACAGCCGACTGCGTCGTCGACGACCTCGACGTCGTGGTCACGACCGAGGCGGGACTGGCAATCGGTGGATGGGGCAAAGCGCGGGCCGCCGCGCGCGCCGGCCCGGTCTAGTCGCCGTTGGCAGCGGCATTGGACAGGCCGGCCTCGGTGAGCTCGGTCTGCGTCGGCAACCGCAGCGAGACGAGCCCGGCGAACGTCTCCTGCTCGACTTCCACCCGGTTGACGGTCACATGCACCGGAACCCAGCTGCCGTCGCGGCCCGGCATCCGGAGCACCCCGCAGGTGGCCCCGCCGGCGAACTCCGCGGTCATCGCCGCCATCTTCGCTTCGTCGCTGGGATGCATCCGCGGATCGGTCCCGATGCGCCGCCAGTCATAGAACGGGCACGGCTCGTCGAGCCATTTCAGCAGCGTCCAATTGTGCGGATCGAACAGCGCCCGGTGTACCCCTGGCTGCGCCAACCCGTGCAGGATCTGCTGGGCGAGTCGGTCGGCCGGCTGCGCCCGGTCGGCCGGTTCGGCACGCCAATTCATTCCCCGCGCGATCATGTGGTCGCGGCCATTCGGCCCAAGCTCCAGTCCATTGCGGGCGACGAAGCTCACCCGGATGTGATTGCCCTGCCAATCGGTGCTGTCCCAGGTGTCGCACAAGGTATGACCCGGTTCTGACCTGACCGCTGCCGCGAGCGCTTTGCCTTCGTTGGGCTTGAGATCACCGGACGGCCAGCATTCCGCGAACGCGCGACCCTCGGGGTCCTCGACCTCCAGATTCCTGCCGGTGTTGGTCAGGGACTCCGGCGTATCGGTAGCCACTCCGAGGGTCATGTCCCATTTCAGCGGACCCGGAATCGGTCGCTCCGGGGGATCGTCGGTGGCCGGCCCGCTCCAGACATGCACACCGTGTATCCGTCCGTCTGACATCAACACCGGCTCGGTGCGGATCACTCGGTCATTTTTGGGTGTAATGCTGACCAGGCTTTTGCTGGTTTGCAACGACTCTGCGATAGCGGACTGGATATCGGCGCGACGAGGATTACGCCGCAAAAACACTGTTATTGGAACCAGATTGCGCAATTGACGGCCCATCGCCACCACGGCCGGTTCTCTGCCCAGCGTTTCCACCAGCAACCAGTCGTGGGCCATGGCTCTGTATTTTAGCGTCTACGCGACGGATAACTCCTTGCCGCCCTGTCGAATCCGCGTGTTGTTCACTGTGGTTGACCTCTAGGTCACGTTGACACCGTCCTGTTGACTTGCACAGGTCACCGGCCGACGGGTATTTTGCTGCTGCACCCGATGGGATTGCGAGCGGATTGCGTTGTCCAACCGTTCGCCGCGCTGTCTGCATTTCTCCCATGTGCGCGTTTCTTCGGCCGCGAGGAAAGCGCTTTCATCGAGGCTGCCGCGGCAATAGTCCATATGGAAGTCGACCGTCGAGGGGTCGGTCGTCATCCCTATGTCTGACTCCCGTGATCCAGCGCGCTGAGCACTAGGCGCAACACGCGCACGGCTCCCGCTTTATCCAGCGGTTCGTTGCCGTTGCCGCATTTCGGTGACTGCACGCACGATGGGCATCCCGATGGGCATTCGCAGGCTTCGATAGCGGCGGCGGTGGCGCCCAGCCAGGTGCTCGCCTGGCGGAAACCCTGTTCGGCGAAGCCCGCTCCGCCCGGGTAGCCGTCGTAGACGAAGACGCTCGGTAGCCCATCGGAATCCTGCGTGGACTCCGGACCGACCGCCGTGGACAACCCGCCGATGTCGCCGCGGTCGCAGCTGGCCACCAAAGGCAGCAGTCCGATCGCGGCGTGCTCTGCGGCGTGTAGCGATCCCGGAATCTGAATCGGGTCGATTCCGTTGCGGTGCAGTGTCTCTGGCGTAATCGTGTACATGACCGCGGCGGTGGCTAGGGTGTGCGGCGGCATATCCAGCTCGACGAAGTCGATGACTTCACCGGTCAGCCGGCGGCGCAGATAGCCCACGATTCGATTGGTCACGCTGACAGGTACGAGGCCCAGGGTGACCGATCCGAACACCCGGCGTTCGCCCGCTCCGGTCACCGCGATATCGGTCAGTTCGCGTGCGAACGTGGCATAGCCGGGATCTTCGCCGTGGACGAAAGCCATGCCCTCGTCGAAGTCCAGCGCGTCGACGACGTAACTCTCGCCCTGGTGCAGATACACCGCGCCGGGGTGCACCGAAGCGGCAGCCTGTCCCGCGCCGGCTGTTCCCAGCAATCGTCCGGTATCGCTCTCCACGATCACGATCTGGCCGCCCGTCGGCCCCCGAATATCCACTGCCGGATGGGGATCGACGCCCGGGGCCGGATAGTACTTGCCGGATCGCCGTCGCAGCAGCCCGTCGTCGACGAGTCTGCCCGCGACTTCCTCGGCGCCCAGTGTCCGCACCTCGGTATCGTCGATGGGTAATTCAGTTGCGGCACAGAGTAATTGCGGGCCGAGAATATACGGGTTGGCCGGGTCGATCACGACCCGTTCGATCGGCTTGTCCAGCAGCGCGGCGGGATTGTGCACCAGATAGGTATCCAGCGGGTCGTCTCGGGCGACCAGCACCACCAGCGCGCCTTGACCACGTCGCCCGGATCGGCCGGCCTGCTGCCAGAACGACGTCACCGTTCCGGGGAAGCCGGCCAGCACGACCGCGTCGAGCCCGGCGATGTCGATGCCAAGCTCCAGCGCATTGGTGGTGGCCAGGCCCCGCAGCCGGCCGTCGAGCAGCGCCCGCTCGAGTGCGTTGCGGTCCTCGGGCAGATAGCCCGCACGATAGGACGCCACCGTCTCGGTCAGCTCCGGAGCGATGTTCTCCAATCGCGCACGCGCTGCCAGCGCGGTCAGTTCGGCGCCGCGCCGCGATCGGACAAACGTCAGGGTGCGTGCCCCTTCGGCGATCAAGTCGGCCATCACACGGGCCGCCTCGCTACCGGCGGACCGCCTTACCGGGGCGCCATTTTCACCCGTGAGGTCGGAGCGCAGAGCCGGCTCCCACAACGCCACCGTCCGGGCGCCCTGCGGTGAGGCGTCTTCGGTGATCTCCTGGACCGTCTGGCCGATGAGCTCGCTAGCAGTTGCACCGGGTGCCGCTGTCGTCGCGCTGGCGAAGATGACCGTCGGTGTTGCGGTCGGGTGCGCGGAATAGCGCGCGCACAACCTCAGCAGACGACGCAGGACCATCGCGACATTGGAGCCGAAAACACCCCGGTAGTAATGACATTCGTCGACGACCAGGTAACGCAGGCCGCGCAGGAAGACCGCCCATCGGGCGTGGTTGCGCAACAGCCCCAGGTGGACCATGTCGGGGTTGGAGAAGATCCAGCGAGACCGCTCCCGCGCGAAACGACGCACCTCGGCGGGGCTGTCGCCGTCGTATGCCGTCGGCGCGACGTCACCCAGGCGGGGGATCGCCGCAGTCAGCGTGTGCGCTGCGCGCAATTGGTCGTGGCCAAGCGCTTTCGTGGGCGAGATGTAGAGCGCCCGGGCACGTGGATCGGTCGCCAGCGCATTGAGGATGGGAAGTTGGTAGGCCAGCGACTTACCAGATGCCGTGCCAGTGCTGATTACTACGTGGCGCCCGGCATGGGCCAGGTCTGCAGCCTGAACCTGATGTGCCCACGGCGAACTGATTCCGCGGTCGGTGAATGCACGAAGCACGTCTGGCTCGACCCATGTCGGCCAGGGGCGTTGGCGGCCCTGCCGTGCCGGCAGCTCGGCGACATGACGTAGCGGATGCTCTCCCGCCTCGGTGCCGGCGACCGCGGCGGCGAGCAGCTCGCTGCCGAACGTCACCATCGTTTCGTGCCTCCTGATCTGAACTGGGTGCCTGAAACCGCGACCGGCAGCGGGGTTGCGGCCAGGCGTTTTGGCTTCGCACCTGAATTGTTTACCTCTTGGTAGCTCAATTGATCACCTGAGACTGTCGCTGAGGCGATGAACATGATTCACTTATTGCGGTCGCAGCTTCTGTGTTCGTGTCAAACTTTCGCAGGATCGACGTTGCGGTCGCGGTTCCTGCGAGGTTGTAGGTCGGGTGAAGTTCCGGCGACTCGGCAAGGTATAGCGGTCGGAACGGGCCCGGAGCATCGAAAGGCGACGCTCCGCACCCGAGTAGTAAAGGAAATATCGAGAAATGCCACAGGGAACTGTGAAGTGGTTCAACGCGGAAAAGGGATTCGGCTTCATCGCCCCCGAAGACGGTTCGGCCGACGTGTTCGTCCACTACACGGAGATCCAGGGAAGCGGTTTCCGCACCCTTGAGGAGAACCAGCGGGTCGAGTTCGAGGTCGGACAGAGCCCCAAGGGCCCTCAGGCCACCGGCGTCCGCTCCGTCTGAGCAGTCTTCAACGACAGCCCCCCGTGCGATCCGCAATTATCGGGTTCGCTCGGGGGGTTTCGTTGCTTGATTGCCGGACGGCCAGTTTGATTACCTGGGTCTTCCGCACGCCGTAACGTGCATCGGCGTTCGGGCGCTTACTGTCGTTGACGTGAGCCAGCTGTCCTTCTTCTCGGCCGAGTCGCTGCCGCCTGCGGTCAGCGACCTCACCGGGGTGCTGGCGGCCCCAGGCCAGATCGTGACGGTCGGCGGTGGGGCCAGACTGTCGGTGGTCGTCGATCAGTTCTGGCGCGCACAGGCGCTGGGCCAGATGATCGACGAGGCCGGTTTGACGGCCGAAATCACCCAGACCGAGGAGAACACGCCGCTGGTACGGACCGCGGTCGACGCCAGGCTGCGTCCCATGGCCGGCGAGTGGACGCGCGGCGCGGTCAAGACCGTGCCACCGTTGTGGTTGCCTGGGCCGCGGGAGCTGCGGGCCTGGACATTGGCCGCCGGCAGCCCCGACGCCGACCGTTATCTTCTGGGACTGGATCCGCACGCGCCGGACACCCATTCGCCCCTTGCATCGGCGCTGATGCGCATCGGGATAGCGCCGACCCTGATCGGAACTCGCGGGGCTCGGCCGGCCCTGCGGATCAGCGGCCGGCGCAGGCTATCGCGCCTGGTAGAAAATGTCGGGGAACCGCCTGACGCTGTCGAGGCGTTGCCGTACTGGCCGCGTGTTTAGCGGCAATTGGCGGGCTGGTGAACGGGGGGTCGGTTTGCGTCGGCCCATCTCGGGTGCCACATTGTCACTTGTCTGCAGGGCCGAAGGGCACCGGAGAACGACACCGGCTGGACCGGCTCGGAAGACGAAGTCAATGAAAGCGAGCGTAAATACAGGTGGCTGAAGGCGACCGTGCTGGCCCTGGAACTGGGCGGGGCAATGGGACCGCGCGGCGACTCGTCATCGTCGAGTCGCCGACGAAAGCACGCAAACTAGCCGGCTACCTGGGCGCGAACTACATCGTCGAGTCCTCCCGAGGACACATCCGTGACCTGCCCCGTGCGGCCGCCGACGTGCCCGCGAAGTACAAGTCGCAGCCGTGGGCGCGGCTCGGGGTCAACGTCGACGAAGACTTCGAACCGCTCTACATCATCAGCCCGGACAAGAAAAGCACGGTCAGCGAGCTCAAGGGCCTGCTCAAAGACGTCGACGAGCTTTATCTGGCCACAGATGGCGACCGCGAGGGCGAAGCCATCGCCTGGCATCTGCTGGAGACGCTCAAACCCCGCATTCCGGTCAAGCGGATGGTTTTCCACGAGATCACCGAACCGGCCATCCTGGAAGCCGCCGAAAACCCTCGTGACCTGGACAATGACTTGGTCGACGCCCAGGAGACCCGCCGCATCCTGGACCGGCTGTACGGCTACGAGGTCAGCCCGGTGCTGTGGAAGAAGGTGGCGCCCAAGCTGTCAGCGGGCCGGGTCCAGTCGGTGGCCACCCGCATCATCGTGCAGCGCGAACGCGACCGCATGGCGTTCCGCAGTGCCGCCTACTGGGACGTGGTGGCCGAGCTGGACGCCAGCGTGTCCGACCCCAAGGCCCAGCCGCCGACCTTCACCGCCCGGCTGACCAACGTCGACGGTCTACGGGTGGCAACCGGCCGCGACTTCGACTCGCTGGGCGCGGTGCGCAAGCCGGCCGAAGTCGTGGTGCTCGACGAGTCCGGCGCGGGCGCGCTGGCCACGGGCTTACGCGGAGCGCAGCTGAGCGTCGGGTCGGTGGAGGAGAAGCCCTACACCCGTCGCCCGTATCCGCCGTTCATGACGTCGACGCTGCAGCAGGAAGCCGGGCGCAAGCTGCGGTTTTCCGCCGAGCGCACGATGAGCATCGCCCAGCGGCTCTACGAAAACGGCTACATCACCTACATGCGGACCGACTCGACGACCCTGTCGCAGTCGGCGATCGACGCGGCCCGCACCCAGGCCCGTCAGCTCTACGGCGAGGAGTACGTCTACCCGTCGGCGCGCCAGTACACCCGCAAGGTGAAGAACGCCCAGGAAGCCCACGAGGCGATCCGGCCGGCGGGGGAGACCTTCGCCACCCCCGACGCAGTGCGGCGCGAGCTCGACGGCGACGAATTCCGGCTCTACGAGCTGATCTGGCAGCGCACGGTCGCCTCGCAGATGGCCGACGCCCGCGGCACCACGCTGAGCCTGCGGATCAACGGCGAGTCCGCCGGCAGGCAGGTCGTGTTCAGCGCCAGCGGGCGCACGCTCACGTTCCCCGGGTTCCTGAAGGCCTACGTGGAGACCGTGGACGATCAGGCCGGCGGCGAGGCCGACGACGCCGAGAGCCGGCTGCCGCAGCTGACCCAGGGGCAGCGGGTGGATGCCACCGAGCTGACCCCCGACGGGCACTCCACCAATCCGCCCGCTCGCTATACCGAGGCGTCGTTGATCAAAGCTCTCGAAGAGCTGGGCATCGGACGGCCCTCGACGTACTCCTCGATCCTCAAGACCATCCAGGACCGCGGCTACGTGCACAAGAAGGGCAGCGCGCTGGTGCCGTCGTGGGTCGCGTTTGCCGTGACAGGTTTGCTGGAACAGCATTTCGGGCGGCTGGTCGACTACGACTTCACCGCCGCGATGGAGGACGAACTCGACGCGATCGCCTCCGGTCAGGAACATCGGACCAACTGGCTCAACAACTTCTACTTCGGCGGCGACCACGGCGTGCCCGACTCGGTGGCCCGCTCCGGAGGGCTGAAGAAGCTGGTCGGCGTCAATCTCGAGGGCATCGATGCCCGAGAAGTCAACTCCATCAAGCTTTTTGACGACGCGCAGGGACGCTCCGTCTATGTGCGGGTGGGCAAGAACGGGCCCTACCTGGAGCGCATGGTGGCCGGCGACGACGGTGAACGCGACACCGCAGCGGGCCAACCTGCACGACTCGCTGACCCCCGACGAGCTGACCCTCGACGTCGCCGAGGAACTCTTCGCCACTCCGCAAGAGGGACGCACGCTCGGTGTCGACCCGGACACCGGACACGAAATCGTCGCCAAGGACGGCCGTTACGGTCCGTACGTCACCGAGGTGCTGCCCAAGCCGGACGACGACGACGACGGCGCCTCCGGGCAGCCGGCAAAGAAGGGCAAGAAACCGACCGGCCCCAAGCCGCGGACGGGATCGCTGCTGCGCACCATGGATCTGCAGACCGTGACGCTCGAGGATGCATTGAAGTTGCTGTCGCTGCCTCGGGTAGTCGGCGTCGACCCCGAATCCAGTGAGGAGATCACCGCTCAGAATGGCCGCTATGGCCCATATTTGAAGCGCGGCAACGACTCTCGATCATTGGCGACTGAGGATCAGATGTTCGACATCACCCTCGAGGATGCGCTGAAACTCTACGCCGAGCCGAAGCGCCGCGGTCGGCAGGCCGCCGCGGCGCCGCCGCTGCGCGAACTGGGCAACGACCCTGCGTCAGGCAAGCCGATGGTGATCAAAGACGGCAGGTTCGGTCCCTACGTCACTGACGGCGAGACCAACGCGAGCCTGCGCAAGGGCGACGACGTGTTGTCGATCACCGATGAACGCGCCGCGGAGTTGCTGGCCGACCGGCGCGCCCGCGGCCCGGTGAAGCGGCCGGCCAAGAAGGCCGCGCGCAAGGCGCCCGCCAAAAAGACAGGGGCGAAAAAGGCCGCCAAGCGCAGCTAGAGGGCCATTTTCGGCGGCGTTTTCCCGCCCGGCGAATCCTCAGGATTTTTTCTTTTGGCTTTTCGCAAAAAAACTGGTGATTCTCAGCCAGTTCTCAGGTATAGTAACCCCTACATACGCTGTGCAACCGTCACGGCGCTGTTTAGGGAGAGTTATGCGATCCGCTGCCCGATACTGCATCACCGCTGGTGCTGCGCTCGGTGGCGTCAGCATCATCATCGCCGCCCCGGCGGCGCCACCGCTGCGCGATATCGAAGTGCCCGCGGTGCAACTCTCCGGCAACACGCACGACAACCCCGATGCGACCAGCCCGTCGGTCGCCGACTTACTGCAGTTCATGAACGGACAGGAAAGCCCGGTGGTGGTGCAGAACATCACCGAGTCCGACGCCGGAGTGCTGGAAGGCGATCAGCCGGCGAGCGTGCCGGGCCTCAGCGCCCTGTTGAACTTGGGCAGTGAGCCGACCGCTTCGGACCCACACGGGAAATCGTTCATCGACCTTGTGCCGGTGCTGCCGAGCGACCTCGCCCCGGCGCCGGCCGGTCCCGCTCCCGCGGGCGGTTAGCGGCCGACTTCGCCGGAGTCGGCGATCAGTTTTTCATCGGAACTGTCAGCATGTCCTGCCATGTCCGCTCCTTCGCACCTTGACCCAAGTCGGATTGGGTATAGACGCGCCCGTCGGGCCCGATGTAGCTGCCGGTGGCGGGGTCGTACCACGCGGCGCCGATGGGCGGTGGGGGCGGGCTCGACGGGGCAGGCTGACTGGGCGGCAACTGGGGGATGCCCTGGCCCGACAGGGTTGCGTTCGGGTCACCCTTCCAGCTGTCGCCGTCGTTGAGCGGCACGTACTGCCCGCCGCTCTCGCATAACTTCACCGTCGGCGCCCGCTTGCCGGGCCGGGTGATGCAGGGATAATTCCGCCCGCCGCGGACATCATTGCGTGAGTCCTTTGGAATCCGGCAGTACAGGTCGGCCGTGACCCGATTGGGGGCGTCCTGAAACGACGGCGGACGTATCTGCTGTGCGGGCAAGAATCCTGTGGTGCAGGAGTGCGCCAAGTTGATGTTGAGGTTGAAGTCGAGGTAGACGGCCGGGTGATCGGTGTTGTTGTTGGCGACGGTGAGCGCATGCTCTCCTGTCTGTCGCGGAGCCGGCATTTGTGCGCCATTACCGACGCTTCACATGGCGGTATGCCGCGCGAAGCCCCCGATTTTGTTGCGAGGCACGACCCACCCGCCCTCAATGCCGGGTCAGCGTACTTTTTCTGAAAAAGGCCTGCAATTTTTAGCTGCAGGGTGATTTTTTGTCGCAGAACTGCGGTTTTGTCCCGTGCAAACTTTGTGGAAATCCGGTTCTAGGGACTAACTGCCCAACTCGCTGGACACTTCCTCGGGCGCGGCCAGATTGAGTGGCCGGGCCAATTGAGTGGGCACGGTCCGTCCGCGTAGCGCGACGACTTCGGCCACGTCCCAGCACAGCGCTTCGGCGTCGAGGGCGCCGCTGACCGCGACCGCCGAGGCCAGCACGTGGCCGTCTTCGAGCTTGGCCAGCTCGGTGAGCCGCGCCGCCTCATTCACCGGGTCACCGATCACGGTGTATTCGAAGCGGGCCAGCGCGCCGATGTGGCCGGCGATTGCTCGACCGGCCGACACCCCGATGCCGAAATCCGCGGAACCGATCACCGGTAGGAGTTCGTCGTGCAGCTCGCGGGCAGCTGCCAGCGCGCCACCGTAAGCGTCCGGGTGTTCGATGGGTGCGCCGAAGATCGCCAGCGCGGCATCGCCCTGGAACTTGTTGACGAACCCCCCATGCCGGCCGACGGTGTCCACGACCACCCGGAAGAATTCGTTGAGCAGGTTGACCACCTCGGCGGGCGGGCGCGTCGAGGCCAGCTGGGTGGAGCCGACCAGGTCCACGAACAGCACTGCGACGTCGCGCTCCTGCCCACCCAACTCGGTGCCACGCTCCAGGGCGCGGCGGGCGACGTCTTCGCCGACATAGCGGCCGAAGAGGTCACGAAGCCGTTGCCGCTCGGACAGGTCGCGGACCATGTCGTTGAAGCCGGCCTGTAGCAGGCCCAGCTCGCTGGCGTCGTAGATCTGCATGTGCGCGTTGTAGTTGCCGCGCTGCACCTCGCTAAGCGCCCAGCGCAGCTGACGCAGCGGGTCGGCGATCGACATCGCCACCAGCAGCGTGCTGGCCAGCCCGATGCCCAACGCCAGCAACGCCAGCAGCAGAATCGGGTTCAACAGCTTCTCCGGCGGCCCGTGCAGATACGACGCCTTGTCGGCGACCACGGCCAGCACGATCGTCAGCAGCGGCACCCCGGTCGACAGCGCCCAGGCCAGCATCTGGCGCCCGATGACACCCGATGCCCTGATGTTCTCCGGCAGCCCGCCGCGCAGGGCGGCCACGGCCACCGGGCGCAGCACCCGCTCGGACTGCAGGTAGCCGATGATGGCGGTGGCGGTGGCGCCCAGCGCGGTGGCGACCGCCACCACCGGTGCGGCGTGCTTGGCCACGGGCCAGCCCGCGACGATGAACACGACGCCGCCGACAAACCAGGACACCAAGTTGATCAGGGTGCGGTAGAACGGCGTCCGCAGCGCGCGGCTACGGGCCAACACAGTGGCGGCGGGGTCGGTGTCGGTGAGCAGACCGTCCCGGCGCTGCCACCGGAACACCGGCACCAGTGAAACCGCGCTGATCGAGGTCCCCAGGAGAAACAGCAGGACGACTGAGCCGGCGAAGATCGCCAGGTTGAGGGGTGGCAGTTCCTGAAGTTCGATGCGGTCTTCGGGCGGCAGCCCATAGCGCAGGAAGCCCAGCACCAGCAGTGCGCCGATGATGTCGGCCTGCAGGATGCTCAGCGTGAACACCGGCCACGGTGTGCGCACGAACCACTGGAGGAATCCGCTGATCCGCCCCGGTAGTGCCCCTGCAGCGCTCACCAGCCCACCGTATCGGTCGGTGGGGACCAAAAAGTAGCCATGACGTTCCGGGTGGAGCTGCCGATGTTGCGGGGATGTCAGCAGTGAGCACTAGTGTTTCGGGTGATGTCGCGGGTATTCACACGGCTGGTCGGCCAGGAGTCGGTCGAGGCTCGACCTGGTGGCTGCCGCGGCGGCTGCCCGCGGTGATTCGGCTCACACGGCCGCGATGACGCACGCCTGGCTGATCACCGGCCCACCCGGATCGGGGCGCTCGGTCGCCGCGCTGTGCTTCGCTGCCGCCTTGCAGTGCACATCCGCCGGGGTGCCCGGCTGCGGAGAATGCCGGTCCTGCACGACGACGATGGCCGGCACGCATGCCGACGTGCGTCGAGTCATCCCCGAGGGACTGTCCATCGGAGTCGACGACATGCGCGCGATCGTCCAGATCGCGTCCCGCCGGCCCAGCACCGGACGCTGGCAGATCGTCCTGATCGAGGACGCGGACCGGCTGACCGAGGGTGCGGCGAACGCTTTGCTCAAGGTTGTCGAGGAGCCGCCGCCGTCCACGGTGTTTCTGCTGTGCGCGCCGTCGGTGGATCCCGAAGACATCGCGATCACACTGCGGTCCCGCTGCCGGCACATCGCGCTGGTGACGCCGCAGCCCGCGGCCATCGCCCAGGTCTTGGTCGACAGCGACGGGTTGCCGGCCGAAACCGCGAACTGGGCGGCGTCGGTCAGTGGCGGCCACGTCGGCCGGGCGCGGCGGCTGGCCACCGATCCGCAGGCCCGCGAGCGGCGGCTGCAGGCGTTGGGGCTGGCGCGCGACGCGGCGACACGGTCCAAGGCCTATAGTGCCGCCGAAGCGCTGGTGGCCGCCGCAGAGGCCGAAGCAGCGGTGCTGACCGCCGGGCGCGACGAAGCCGAAACCGAAGAACTGCGGACCGCGCTGGGCGCGGGAGGCACCGGTAAGGGCACTGCCGGTGCCTTGCGCGGCGCCACCGGAGCGATCAAAGACCTTGAGCGACGGCAGAAGTCGCGTCAGACCCGGGCGTCGCGGGATGCCCTGGACCGCGCGCTGATCGACCTGGCGACCTACTTTCGGGACGCGCTGCTGGTCTCTGCCGGCGCGGGAGGCGTGCGGCCCAACCATCCCGACATGGCAGAGCCGATCGCCGCAATGGCAGCCCACGTCCCACCCGATCGACTGCTGCGCTGCATCGAAGCTGTGCTGGAGTGCCGCGAGGCCCTGTCCGTCAATGTCAAACCCAAATTCGCCGTCGATGCCATGGTCGCCACGATCGGCCAGGCACTGCGCGACTGAAGTTCGATTGCCCGCCTCGCCCCCTCGCTGCTGCGCGACTGGGCGGACCCCCACCTCGGGCCGCTAAGCGGCCCGCATCGTCGCCGGGCGAACTTGGGCTGCTCCAGGGGGCTGTCGTAGACTCGTGCCGCCCGACAGGGCACGCCACCTTAGCTCAGTCGGTAGAGCGGCTCACTCGTAATGAGCAGGTCAGGAGTTCGATTCTCCTAGGTGGCTCCATCTTCTGCGTCGAGCGTGGCGCTGGCATGCAAATGCCACTCCAGCGTGACGATCGCCGTTGGGCCGCAGCTACCGCGGCAGCGCATAGCCGACCGGCCCGGCCGCGACGCATACGCTCAGCGCGGCCGTGTTGGCCCGCACCCGGATGGCGCTGCCCGCGCCGGGCAGTCGCACGTAGACCCGGTTGAGCCCGGGATGCACCGGAACCCGCGCGTCGGTTCCCTCGGACAGCGACATCGTCATCGAGCCGTCGCTGTTGGCCAGGTAGTTGATCTCGGCCGTCCAGTCAGTCGGCAGCAGCGGGCCATCGAGCGCAAGCCGAGCCGGCCGGTCGGGTTGCACCAGATATCCACACTGCGGCACCGGTCCAGGCACGATCGCGCGCACCCAGGTCACCTGCGCGTCGGCCAGCCGACCCGTGCTGTCCAGTGTTCGTAATTGCGTTGTCGCCGAGGCGAATTCCGGTCGATCGCGCAGCAGCGCGAACACGTGGCTGGCCAAGTTCTCCGGCCAGGCCACCCGTCCGAGCACCAGTGGATCGACTTCCTGGTCCAGCAACGGCGCACTCGAGGCCGCGTGCGCAGCGGCCAAACCGCGGCGGGCATTCTGCAGATAGGGCTGAGCGGGGTTGTCCTGCCAGGATTTCAGAAATGTCGCCGTGGAATACCCGCTGCTCGCCACGAACGACGCCGCCACCGCGGTCGCGACCACGGTGCGGGCCGCGGACGCATCCAGCCAGTGTGACGCCTGGCGGTTCGGTGCGCAGAACCCAACCGCCGCCAGCAACGCCAGTACCACGACGAGATCGGGGAAATAGCGCAAGGTTTGGGCCAGCTCCAGCGCGGTGAACCGGGACGAGCGCATCAGATAGATCGGCACCTGGCAGGCGACCACGTAGCCGGCCGCGGTCAGCCACACCGGTACGATGCGTTGTTTGCGGACCAGCGAAAACACCAGCGCCGCGGCCAGCACCAGCCAGCCCAGCGCCCTGACCAACATCGGCGGCGTGGCCCACGGCGAGGCCGGTGCCCACCGGCCCCAGGCCCATGGGCCGCCGGCCAACCCGGGAACGATCCCGTGAGTAACCGAGCGGCGCAACAGATCCCACGTCATCAGCAGATCCGAACTCCACCGCTGCTGGTTGACCACGACCAGATAGACCGCGACCCAGGCGCCGGTCAGAACCAGCGACACCGTCCACAGCCGAAAGCCGGCCCGCCATACCGTCGCGGATGCGGCGCGATCGCCGTGGACGTGGCACAGCAGTGCGGCGACTGCGAACGCGACGAACGGGATCACCGCGGCCTTTTCGAAGAACAGCAGCCCACCGCTGTACGCCAGCACGCCGGTCACCGCGTAGCGCTGATTGCCGGTGCGGACCAGCAGGATTGCGTCGGCGCAGACCCAGGCCAGCGCGGCCAGCATCGGCAGCGAGTTCAGCGCCGCCGCCCACCAAGCGAATCCCGGGACGCCCAGCGGAGTGAACAGCGCAAAGGTCAGCGGGACGAGCAGCACCGGCCGCCAGCCCAGGATGACGTACAGACCGCGCAGCAGCGCCAGCGACGCCAGCACCTGCAGCACCACCAGGCTGATGGCCGGCCCGGCCCAGCTCAGCGGCGACAGTCGGGTGATGGCGCCGGCGACCAGGAAGGCGGCGGGCATGACATGGCCGTCGTGGTCGTCGAACAGGTACGACGGTGACAGCAGGCCATGCGTGCCGGCCCGGCCGATCAGAATCAGGTCATCCCAATAGAAGTAGCCCCGAAACGCCAGCACCCCGCGGATCACCAACTGCACGGCGACGAGCGCCACTGCAGCCAGCGCCACCTTCGGGATCCGGCCGGCCCGTCGGTATGGTGGGCCAGTGCGCGCACTGGTCACCGGGGCAGCCGGGTTCATCGGGTCGACGCTAGTCGACCGGTTGCTGAGCGACGGGCACCGCGTCGTCGGCCTGGATAACTACGCCTCCGGGCGGGCCACCAACCTCGAGCATTTGGCCGACAATCCCGAGTTCGTGTTCGTCGAGGCCGACATCGTCACCGCCGATCTGCAGGCGACCTTCGCCGAGCACCGACCGGAGGTGGTGTTCCACCTGGCCGCGCAGATCGACGTGCGGCACTCGGTGGCCGACCCACAGTTCGACGCGTCGGTCAACGTGATCGGCACCGTGCGGCTTGCCGAAGCCGCGCGCAGCACCGGTGTGCGCAAGGTCGTGCACACCTCGTCGGGCGGATCCATCTACGGCACGCCGCCGTCCTATCCGACCAGTGAGGACGTACCCACCGACCCGGCCTCGCCGTATGCCGCGGGCAAGGTGGCCGGCGAGATCTACCTCAACACGTTTCGCCACCTCTACGGCCTGGAGTGCTCGCACATCGCGCCGGCCAATGTCTACGGCCCCCGCCAAGACCCGCACGGCGAGGCCGGGGTGGTCGCGATCTTCGCTCAGGCCCTGCTGTCCGGCAAGCCCACCAGGGTGTTCGGCGACGGCTCGAACACCCGCGACTACGTGTTCGTCGATGACGTGGTCGACGCGTTCATCAAAGCGTCCGGCCCGGCCGGCGGCGGTCAGCGGTTCAACGTCGGCACCGCCGTGGAAACCTCTGACCGCCAACTGCATTCAGCAGTAGCGGCTGCCGTCGGCGCGCCCGACGACCCGGAATTTTATCCACCGCGGCTGGGCGACTTGAAACGGTCCTGCCTCGACATCAGCTTGGCCGCAAGGGTTTTGGGTTGGCGCCCACAGGTGCGACTGGCCGACGGCGTCGCCCGCACGGTGGAGTACTTCCGGCGCACCCACGCCGGCTAGTCCGGCGTATTTCGACCCGCCGGTTATTGATCAGGCGGAGTCAATCTCTTGTTCAGTGACGGGCGTAGCGGTCAGCATCAGCGAAAAGCCTCGACGGCAAGGAGATTGCGGTGACCGCGACCGATCACGATAGCGAAGCCGCTAATGGCGCACCAACAACGGGTGAACGCCTCGGACGGATAGGCGTTGATTGGTGGGCCACCATCGTGGCCGGCGTTGTGGTGCTGCTGGCCGTGGCTGGGCTGCTGCCCAAGATTCCGTGGTGACGCGGTGAGCACCGTAGTTGTCGATCAGACCGATCCCGCTGGGGAGGCCAGTTTCACCAGCAGCAACCTGCTCGCCTATCTTCCGGGTGTCCTGCTGCTGATCGCGGTCGGTTTGCTCGGCAAGTACGCGCAGGTGGGGTGGAATTCATTTGCGCACCATGAGCATTGGACAGTGCCCGACATCGAGTATGTGCTGTGGGCGATTGTGATCGGCCTCGTCGTCACCAACACCATCGGCCTGCACCACATCTTCCGCGCTGGCGTCCAGACATACGAATTCTGGTTGAAGATCGGGATCGTCGCACTGGGAGTGCGTTTCGTTCTCGGCGATGTCGTCAAGCTCGGTGGCATCTCGCTGGTGCAGATCGTGGTGGACATGGCCCTGGCCGGCGCGATCATTCTCGCTGCGGCCCACTTCTTCGGTTTGTCCGGCAAGCTCGGTTCGCTGCTGGCCATCGGGACCTCTATTTGCGGCGTGTCAGCCATCGTGGCCGCCAAAGGCGCTATCCGGGCCCGCAATTCCGACGTCGGGTACGCCATCGCGGCGATCTTGGCGTTGGGCGCGGTCGCTTTGTTCACGCTGCCGGTACTGGGACACGCGATCGGCCTCACCGGCCACGAATTCGGCTTGTGGGCCGGTCTTTCGGTGGACAACACCGCCGAAACGACCGCGACGGGCTATCTGTATTCCGAGCAGGCGGGCAAGATCGCGGTGTTGGTGAAGTCCACCCGCAACGCCCTGATCGGTTTCGTCGTATTGGGTTTCGCGCTGTACTGGGCCGCACGCGGCGAGGCAGACCAGATCGCAGCGGGACTGCGGGCCAGAGCGGCATTCATCTGGGACAAGTTCCCGAAGTTCGTTCTGGGTTTTCTGGCGGTGTCGGCGATCGCGACCGCGGGCTGGCTGAGCAAGGGCCAAACCGCCAACGTCGCCAACGTGTCGCGGTGGGCGTTCTTGCTGACCTTCGCCGGCGTGGGGCTGAACACCAACATTCGTGAACTCGTCCGCACCGGGTGGCGGCCGCTGGTGGTGGCGATCATCGGCCTGGTCGTTGTCGCCGCTGTGTCACTTGGACTGGTGTTGCTGACGTCACGCGGGCTGCACTGGGGTGTCGGGGCCGGCTGATCATTCCGGCGCTTGCGCGCCCTCGAGCGCGACGGCGCGGGCCAGTCGCGCGTAACGCAGTTCGAGGTCCTTGAACCGCAGGTAGGTGTTCAGCGTGCTGAAGCTGAACGCGATGATGAGCGCGTACAGCATCAAGTCGGTGCCGCGGTCCACCCCGAGCCAGCGCGCCACCACCGTGGTGTCGTTGGGTCGTAGCACGGCGTACACACCGGTCAGCACGAAGACCAGGAAACCCACTTTGACCCAGGCCTGTGACTGGGCGCTGCGACGGGAGCGGAGCAGGTAAACCACCAGCAAGACGATCGAGGTGATCAGCAGACCCTGAATCCAGTTCAACGCGGCATCCTTCCTCGCAGGAATCCGTCCACAATGATGTTGACCCCGTTGAGCAGCGGTTGACCCTTGGCGGAGGAGTACTCGGTGTAGAGCACCTCAACGGGTTGTTCGGCCACACGCCAACGGTTTTCGGCGATCAGCATGATGAACTCCGTGGCGTGGCCCATCCCGTTCATGGTGATGTCCAGCCCGTCGGCGACCGTCTTGTTGAACACCCGCAGCCCGTTGTGGCTGTCGGTCAACCCCAGCCTGCGGCCGCGCGGGCTCAGCCGCACGGCGGTCTGCAGCACAACGCGTTTCAGCAGCGGAGGCCGGCTGACACCCGGGCCGAATCGTGTGCCGATGACAACGTCGACGTCACCGCGGCCCAACCGGTCGATCATCGTGACGAGGTCCTCGACGCGGTGCTGACCGTCGGCGTCGAAGGTACCGAAAACCTGAGCCCCGGGCTGGCGGCGGGCGTACTCGACGCCGGTCTGGATGGCAGCGCCCTGGCCCAGGTTCACCGGGTGGCGCACCAGATGCGCCCCGGCCCGCAGGGCGATGTCGCCGGTGTCGTCGTCGCTGCCGTCGTCCACACACACGACGTGGGTGAAAACCGAGCGCAGATCGGTGATCACGCCGCCGATCACACCGGCTTCGTTGAAGGCTGGGACGACGATCCAGACGTCGAGCGTTTCACTGGGCATGTCAAGCCCACAACGTACACGCCGACCGGCCGACTCAGGCTGATCAGCCGCGGCTACGCGCCAGGGCGGCCAGGTGCACGCCGATGCCTACCACCGGACCGCACAGCAGCGCGACCACCGTGCGGGTCTCCAGCGGCAGCGGCAGCACCAGCAATAGCGTCGATGCCACCGTCGCGCAAACCCAGCCCAGCGCATAGCCGCGATGCAACGCAGCCGCGACCGTGGCGGCGCCGGTGAGCGTGAGCATCGCGATCGTCACCGCGGCCGCGGTCAGCCAGGCCAGCAGCGCCCCCGGCGCGTGGTAGTCAGGCCCGAAGCCGACCCGCAGCAGCCACGGACCGACCAGGCCGGCCGCCAGCACGCCGACCGAGCCGATCCCACCGACCAGCGCCGCCGGCGCGAGCAGGGCCCGCAGCCGCTCGGTTCGCTCGTCGACGAAGTGCGCGATCAGATTGCCCTGCATCGCGGTCAGTGGTACCAGCAGCGGCGCGCGGGTCAGGGTGACCGCCAGGATGACCACCCCGCCTTCGGCGCCGAGCTGGTTGGACGTCACCTTCAGCAGCACCGGAAAGCCCATCACCAAGATCGCGCCGGCGCCTGCCGCGATGATCGAATGCGCCGCCCCGCGCAGGAAAGTCGCGGTGCCGCCCGGCGTCAGCAGCCGCGCTGCCGCCCGGGTCGTCGGCGAGGCCGCGATCATGATCAGCCACGCCAACGCGCCCGCGACGGTGGCCCACAGGAAACCGACCAAGTGCCAGCCGACGACGACGGTGGCCGCCGCGACCGCCACCCGAATGACGGCGTCGGTGACCATCAGCGCCCCGTACTGGGTCCAGCGGTTGGTGCCGGCCAGCATGCCCAGCAACGTGGCGTGCAGGCAGAATCCCGCCAGCCCGACGCTGAGCAGGCCCACCGACAGCCAGTGGGCGGTGGCGAACACCCGGCTGCTCCACAGCGGTGAGCTGCCGGCGATCACCACGGCCGCGCCGATACCGACCATGCCCGCCACCCGCAGCGGGTGGGTGCGTCGGCCCGGCAGCATCTCCGCGTACCCGGGGGCGCGGACTTCCCGCGTCGTTTCCTGAAGCAGGCCGTTGGCCGCGCCGGTGACCAGCCCGAACGCTCCCCAGAAGACCGCGAAGACCGAAAAACCGGCCGGCGCCAGATCGCGGGCGGCCAGGTAGACCACCGCGTAGCCGCACACCGCGGTCAATGCGGTCGCGGCGCCCACCCGGGCCACGCTGCTGCGTGCGATCGGGCCGGCGAACGCTCCGGTGGCAGGGGTTCCGCCGACCTCGCTCACGGTCACACCACCCTCGTCACGGTTTGAAAATACTCAGCGCCGTCGCGGCGGTACGGCACGCTCTCGACGATTGCGACCTGACAGACTGGCCGCAGAGGGGAGTATTCCTCGGCCGCGGTGTCGTCATCACGTCGCCCATCACCGGGTGACCGGTGCCGCGGGCCGTAGCGGCCGTGGTCGCGCCGGTGGAAGAGACCTCTGGTTGTCAACGACCGGAGGTTTTGCGTTGCGCGTGTCTTTGCTGGAATGGCTCGTCACCCTGGCCGCGACCACCGCCGTTCTGCTGTTCGACGTGGTGGTCATGGGGCGCCGATCAGGGGAACCGACGATGCGCCGATGCGCGATCGCGCTGTCGGGCTACCTCGGGCTCGCGGTGTGCTTCGGAATCTGGACGTGGTACTTCCATGGCCAGCAGTTCGCCGGGGAATTCTTCGCCGGATGGCTGACTGAGTACAGCCTGTCGGTCGACAACCTGTTCATCTTCGTCATCATCATGACGAGCTTCAACGTGCCCAGGGTGTACCAGCGACAAGCGTTGTTCGTCGGGATTGTGATCGCGTTGATTTTCCGCGGCATCTTCATCGCGGCGGGCGCGGCGGCCATACAGCGATTCAGTTGGGTGTTCTACCTTTTCGGCGCGTTCCTGGTGTACACCGCACTGCGACTTGCCCGCGGCGGCACGCACAACGCAGACACCGAAAATGCGGCGATCGGGTTCGCGCGCCGTCATGTGAAAGTCACCGACTCCTGGCATGGCCTCAAGCTTGTCGTCAACGAGGGGTCGCAGCGCTCGATCACACCGATGGCGCTGGTGGTTCTCGGGCTCGGCGCCGCCGACCTGATCTTCGCCCTCGATTCCATTCCCGCGATTTACGGGCTGACCCGACAGGCCTATCTGGTGTTGGCCGCCAACGTATTCGCCTTGATGGGCCTGCGCCAGCTGTACTTCATCCTCGAGGGGCTGTTGCAGCGCCTGGTCTATCTCTCCCAAGGCCTTGGTGTCGTCTTGTTCTTCATCGGCGTCAAGCTGCTGCTGCATGCGATGCGCGAAAACGATCTGCCATTCATCAACGGCGGCAAGCACGTCGACGTCCCGGAGATACCGACGTCGGTCAGTCTCGCCGTGATCGCGGCGACCCTTGTCGTTGCCGCGGTCGCCAGCCTCTACCAGACCCGCGGCGGCGGGACCGACCAGCCGCAGCAGAATTAGGCCTCGATCTGGCCGGCGATGCGCCGTTCGATGCTCGCCCGAACCGGGGCCGGCAGGACGATCAGCCCGTCGAGTTCTTTGCTTGCCCGGGCGTAGGCGTTCTGTCGTTCCTGCGGGGACGCTGCGGAGTCCTCGGCGAGTTGCAGCAGGTGCTGGGCTCGCGCCAGCCGTTGCTGGTCAACTTCGGAGAAGTCGCTGCGGCGCCGGCGAATCGCCTCGGTCTCAGCGATCTCGAATGCGCTGACGTACTCATGCACCCCGTCGCGGTAATCCAGTTGCGCGGTCCGATCGCTGAGCAGGTCCTCGGGACGTTCCGGTCGCAGCAGATCGGCCTGGCGCTTCGCCTTGTGGAAAGCGACGGTCAGCGGATTCCGCATGTCGGTCATCAAGGGGAAGTCGAGCAATTTGGCGATGTCGACCTCGTAGTCCAGCCAGCGCGCATCGGTCTGGTCGTGCACGGCAAGCAGTTTGGCGATCTCACGCCGGTAGCTCTCGTCGTTGTTTCGTCGGCGCCCGGACGCTTCGGCGATCGCAATCTTGGCCTGCTGCTTCAACCGATACCGTTCGAGGCGTCGCTGGGCTCGGCGTTCGTTGGCCGCGCCGATCGCGCGCAGGCCTCCGCCGATCAAGCCGCCCAGCGGAAACACCAGCCACCAGAAGTTCGCGGCGAAATGAAACAGCGGGCCCACACTGCCAGGATGCCACTGCGGCGCTGCTGGCTCGACCCAAGAGCTCTTCCAAAGCCCTGACCGGCAGTGCTTTAGTTCTAAACACAAACCGAAGGAGGACTCACCATGGACACGGGGCACATCACCGCTCTCGTCACGGGCGCAAACCGTGGATTGGGCAAGCACTTCGCAACCCAACTTGTCGAGCGCGGCGCGAAGGTCTACGCCGCCGCGCGCCGCCCCGAGACAATCGAGCTCTCAGGTGTCGAACCCGTCCAGCTCGACATCACCGACCCAACCTCGGTGCGCCGCGCTGCCGACCTGGCCGGCGACGTCACCGTGCTGATCAACAATGCCGGCACCTCCACGCGGGCGGGACTGTTGTCCGGGGCGTTCGAGGACGTCCGGCTGGAGATGGAGACGCACTACTTCGGCACCCTGAGCGTCATCCGCGCTTTCGTGCCGGTAATCGAAGGCAACGGCGGAGGAGCAATCCTCAACATGCTGTCGGTGTTGTCCTGGCTGCATGCTCCCGGCTCCGGCGCCTACTCCGCGGCAAAGGCAGCCGAGTGGGCGATGACCGACGCACTCAGACAGGAACTGGCTCCCCGCGGCATCGATGTCACCGCCGTGCACGTCGGTTACATGGACACCGACATGGCCGCCTTCGCCCCGGCAGACCAAAAGACCGATCCCGCGGTCGTTGCCGAACTGGCGCTGGACGGCCTGCTGGCCGGCGCGCCGGAGGTTCTCGCCGACGATCTGACGCGCGCGACGAAGGCGCAACTGTTCGGCACCCAGGACGATCGCTGAGGCGGTCGCCGGTGCGGCCCGGCTGTTCAGTGTCCTTCGGCCTTGAACCGCTCAATGGAACGCAGCACCTCGGCCTCGGCTTCGGCGCGGCCCACCCAGTCGGCGGCCTTCACGAATTTGCCGGGCTCGAGCGCCTTGTACTGGGAGAAGAAGTGCTTGATCTGGTCGAGCTCGAATTCCGGAACGTCGCCGATGTCCTGGATGTGGTCCCAGCGGTGGTCTTTGGCCGGCACGCACAGCACCTTGTCGTCGCCGCCGGCTTCGTCGGTCATCCGGAACATGGCGACCGGCCGCACCTTCACCAGCACACCCGGGAAGACCGACTGGGGAAGCAGCACCAGGGCGTCCAGCGGGTCGCCGTCCTCGCCCAGGGTGTCGTCGATGAAGCCGTAATCCGTCGGATAGACCATCGAGGTGTAGAGGTAGCGGTCCAGATAAACCCGACCCGACTCATGGTCGACCTCGTATTTGTTTCGTTGTCCCTTGGGGATCTCGACGACCACGTCGAATTGCACCGCTCGGCTCCTTCGCCTGGGAAATCACTGCCTGTCGCTTGACGTCGATCGTCAACCCTAGTCCAGTGGTGACCTGCGCTATACGGCTCCCGTACCGCGTCTGTCCGCGGGGGTTTCGGCACAATAGGGCAAAGACGTCAGGAGAGTCATGCGTCCCAACCAGTGGCGGCCGTCCACGCACCTGATGGTGGGAGTGGGCGTGCTGGCAATAGTTGCCGCCGTGGTGGCTGCGACGGCGTTGCTCACCGGCAGGGTCCACGGCGCCGCCCACGCGCAGGTTCCACCGCCGCCACCGGCGGTTACTGCCAAGCCGAGCATCATGCCGGTGACCGCGACGGCCCCAATGCCGACCGCATCCGGGCTGGCCGCAACGCTGGTGGCGGCGGTGGCAGACCCCAACTTGGGCAGGCTGGGCGGCCGGGTCACCGACGCGATGAGTGGCAAAGAACTCTGGAGCCAACTCGACGACGTGCCGCTGCAGCCGGCCTCGACGAACAAAACGCTCACCAGCGCCGCCGCGCTGCTGGCGCTGGACCGCGAGGCGCGGGTCACCACCCGCGTGGTGGCGGCCAACCTGCCCGGGACCGTCGTGCTGGTCGGCGGCGGCGACCCGACGCTGTCGGGGGCGGCCCCCGGGCAGGACACCTGGTATCACGGCGCGGCGCGGCTCAGCGATCTCGCCGATCAGGTGCGCCGCAGCGGCGTGACGGCGACGGCAGTGCAGGTGGACACCTCGCTGTTCAGCGGCCCGACCATGGCGCCCGGCTGGGATCCGGCCGACATCGAGGGCGGCGATATCGCGCCGATCGAATCGGTCATGCTCGACGCCGGGCGGATCCAGCCGGCGACCGACGAGTCGCGACGATCGGTGACGCCCGCTCTCGACGCCGGACGCGCGCTGGCCAGCCGCGTTGGGCGTCGACCCGCAGCAGGTGACCGTCACCAGCCATCCCGCGCCCGCCGGCGCGCGGCAACTGGCCGCCGTCCAGTCGGCGCCGCTGATCGACCGCCTGAACGAGATGATGAGCGTCTCCGACAACGTGATGGCCGAATGCATCGCCCGCGAGGTCGCCGCGTCCATGCAGCGGCCGCTGAGCTTCGCCGGCGCCGTCGACGCGGTGACCAACCGACTGAACACCGCACACGTCGACACCGGCAACGCGACATTGCAAGACTCCAGCGGGTTGTCGGTCGACGACCGGCTGACCGCCAAAATCCTTGACGCCGTGGTGCAAGCGGCGGCCGGACCCGACGAGCCCACCCTGCGGCCGCTGCTGGACCTGCTGCCGATCGCGGGCGGCAGCGGCACGCTGTCCGACCGCTTCCTCGACGCCACCTTCCACGCCGCCGGGCCGGCCGGTTGGTTGCGGGCCAAAACCGGCTCGCTGACCGCCATCAACGCGTTAGCTGGGGTAGTGACCGACCGAAGCGGGCGGGTGCTGACCTTCGCGCTGATCTCCAACGACGCCGGGCCGTCCGGCCGCACGGCGATCGACGCGCTGGCAACCGCCCTATGGTCGTGTGGATGCACACCATGACCGCGTCAGCGGACCTGACCGTCGGACGCACGGTCGACTGGGGATTCGCCGCGACGGTCGGCCAACGGCTGGCCCGTCCGGGCCCGCCGTCCACCGACTACACCCGCCACCAGGTGGTCGACAACCTGGCGAAGGCGGCCAAGGCGGCCGAACCGCCGGTTCGGGAGGTCACCGGTCTGCACACCGACGGTGTGGTGCCCGACGCCCGTATCGTCGACCGGCCGGGCTGGATCCGGGCCGCCGCCGAGTCGATGCGGGTCATGACCGGTGGAACCGACAAGCCGCGGGGCGCGATCAGCGGACGGATCACCGGCGCGCAGACCGGTGCCGTGCTGGCCTTCGTCGCGTCGGGGATTCTCGGCCAGTACGACCCATTTGCAGCCTCCGATGACGGCGGTGCCTTGCTGCTGGTCTACCCGAACGTGATCGCGGTAGAACGCCAATTACGCATCGAGCCTTCCGATTTCCGGCTGTGGGTATGCCTGCACGAGGTCACCCACCGGGTGCAGTTCACCGCCAATCCGTGGCTGTCCGGCTACATGTCGCACGCGCTGGGGGTGCTGACTACCGACGGCAGCGACGACGTGGCACGGGTGGTGGGCCGGCTGGCCGAATTCGCCCGCGCTCGCGGTAATTCGTCGCCGGCCGACCCGCACTCGCAAGGCATCCTCGGGCTGCTGCGTGCTGTTCAGTCCGAGCCGCAGCGCGAAGCCCTCGATCAGCTGCTGGTGCTGGGCACGTTGCTGGAGGGCCACGCCGACCACGTGATGGATGCCGTTGGGCCCGTTGTGGTTCCGTCGGTTGCGACCATCCGGTCCCGCTTCGACGAGCGACGTCACCGCAAGCAGCCGCCGCTGCAACGGCTGCTGCGCGCGTTGCTGGGCATCGACGCAAAACTGAGCCAGTACACCCGGGGTAAGGCGTTCGTCGACCATGTGGTGGACCGAGTCGGGATGGAGCGGTTCAACACCGTCTGGACCGGTCCGGCAACCCTGCCCCGGCCGATTGAGATCGAATACCCGCAGCGATGGATCGACAGGGTGCTGTAGCCGAACTCCGCGCGGCTGTGGCGGCGTTCGCAAAGGCACATCTCGACACCGCCGATCGTTGGTGTGTGGCGCTGTCCGGAGGCGCGGATTCGTTGGCGCTCACCGCCGTCGCGGCGGCGATGCTGCCGACCACCGCGCTGATTGTTGACCACGGTCTGCAGTCCGGCGCGGCAGCGGCGGCGGCCGCCGCGCAACGGCAAGCCTACGACCTGGGATGCGTTGAGGCCCAATTACTTTGCGTGCAGGTGAGCGGAGAAGGCGGTCCAGAGGCCGCCGCGCGCACTGCTCGTTACGGCGCGCTCGGGGCCGCCCGCCGCGATCGTCCGGTGCTGCTGGCCCACACCCTGGACGATCAGGCCGAAACCGTGTTGCTCGGACTGGGACGCGGTTCGGGCGCCCGCTCGATTGCCGGCATGCGCCCCTACGACCCGCCCTGGTGCCGGCCGCTGCTGGGGGTGCGGCGTGATGTGACGCACGCTGCCTGCGCGGAGCTGGGGTTGACCGCCTGGCATGACCCGCACAACACCGACCGCCGCTTCACCCGGTCCCGGCTGCGCCACGAGGTGCTGCCGCTGATGGAGGAGGTGCTCGGCGGCGGCGTGGCCGAGGCGCTGGCCCGCACGGCGACCGCGCTGCGCGAGGACACCGAACTGATCGACTCGCTGATCGACCAGGCGATGGCCGCCTCTGCAACCGCTGAGGGGCTCGACACCGCAACGTTGACGGCACTGCCCGACCCGATTCGTCGTGGCGTGATCCGCAGCTGGCTGATCGCCGGTGGTGCGATCGGGTTGACCGACAAGCAGATCCGCGGTGTCGACACCTTGGTCACCGCGTGGCACGGCCAGGGCGGGGTAGCCGTCGGTTCCGCATTGCGCAATCAGCGGTTGGTCGCCGGCCGAAGCGGCGGACTGCTCAGGTTGCGTCGGGAACAAATCTAGCCGGCCACCGTTGGTTTCCGGGCCGCTGACATGGCACGCTGTGGGCGTGGCAGCGGAATCGCCGGAGTTGTACCCCGGGGACATCAAGTCGGTCCTGCTGTGCGAAGAGCAGATTCAGACCCGCATTGCCGAGCTCGGAGCACAGATCGGCGCGGACTACCACGAACGGTCCGTCGGCGACGGTCGCGACTTGCTGTTGATCACCGTGCTCAAGGGCGCTGTCATGTTTGTCACCGACCTGGCCCGCGCGATCCCGCTGCCGACCCAGTTCGAGTTCATGGCGGTCAGCTCCTACGGGTCGTCGACGTCCTCGTCGGGGGTGGTGCGGATTCTCAAAGACCTCGACCGCGACATCAACGACCGCGATGTGCTGATCGTCGAGGACGTGGTCGACTCCGGACTGACGCTGTCGTGGTTGTTGCGCAACCTGGCCACCCGGCATCCGCATTCACTGCGGGTGTGCACGCTGCTGCGCAAGCCCGAGGCGCTGCGCGCCAACGCGGACATCGCGTACGTGGGCTTCGACATCCCCAACGAGTTCGTGGTGGGCTACGGCCTCGACTACGACGAGCGTTACCGCGACCTGCCCTACATCGGAACCCTGGACCCCAGGGTCTACCTCGACTGAGGTCGCCCGGCTTCGGCTTTGGGCGGTAACGCTCCGACCCTCGCGCTCGCTCCGTCGGCGTGCGCGCTCGGGGGCCGCAACTTATCATCTGAACATCCTGTGTACGCCAGGCGAACAACTCGGGGTCGATGCCGGCACGGCAGGGAGGCGTCGTGTTTGGCCAATACGTCGGATACGTATCGGGCGATGACGGCATGTACGGATTTCTGTGCCGGATCGTCCGTGAACAACTGGGTGTGTACGAACGCAACCCGGCGTTTCGCGCTTTTCGGCTGCGGGGCAGCAACGAGGTCTACGCGTACGAGGAAAAACACAGCCGAACGCGGGTGATCTGCAAGTTCTTCGGACCCAGGTTCGGCTGGGACCGCGATCGCGCAGCGCGGGCAGCCTATCGAGAGTTCGATGCGATGCAGGGGCTGCGAAGCTATGACCTGGTGGGCTCACCGCATCACGTGGTGCGGCCCCTGGGCGTGGACGTGGATCTCAACAGTGTGCTGGCCATCGAGTTCTATCCCGGCGAGCAGTTCAGTCACGCCATCAAAGATTGCATTCGCCGCCACAACGACAGCCATCTCTATTGGCGTCTGAAAGCGCTGGCGTATTTTCTTGCCACTCAACATAATAGGACGGCCAATTGCGCCACCGTCGACTTCGACGTCGACTGCGAGTACCTCAGCAGCTTGGTCTATAAGTTGAAGGACCGGAACCGCGTCGGCGCGTGGGACGCCGATGAATTGCTATGGCTGCAGGGGCTATGGCGAGATAGGACGTCGATGTGGGGTGATCGGCAGGTGTGGCTGCACGGCGATGCAACCCCGGCCAATTTTCTGTTCGGCCATGGCCTCGACGTGGCTGCGATCGACCTCGAGCGGGCCAGGTGGGGCGACCGGATGTTCGACATCGGTCGGGTCGCCGGCGAGATGCAGCATGCGTTCATGTCGGCGACCGGCAAGCCCGACCGCGCGGAGCCGTTCATCGGTCATTTCCTATGGGAATATTGCTGCCATTTCCCCGACCGCGACACAGCGTTCCGGTCCATCACGGCGCGACTGCCCTATTACATGGCGATGAATCTCCTGCGAGTTGCCCGCAACGATTACATTCACGCCGACTACCGCAATAAGCTTGTCGGGCAGTCCAAGCGGCTGTTGCAGGCGAGTTGATCGTGGCCATCGCACTGACCGGAGTGACCGCTGTCGCGTTCGACGTCAATGGCACGCTTGTGCATATCCGTACCGATGAGCACCGCGAGGACATTTTCCGGTCGATCGGGCACTTTTTGACCTACCAGGGCATCGATATGCGGCGGCACCAGGTGCGCGACGAGTATTTCGCTCGTCTGAAGCGCCAGCAGCAGGAGAGCCCACAGCGGTATCCGGAGTTCGACGCGGTAGCCATCTGGCGTTCGATCATCGACGACTATGGCAGTGACTACACCCGCGCGTTACCGCCGGAACGCCTCGCCCAACTATCGCTGACGCTGGCGGAGATCTACCGCGGCGTGTCGCGAAAAAAACTGAAACTCTATCCGCACGTGCGGGAGATGCTCGAACAGTTGCGGCAACGGTTTCCGCTGGCGATCGTCACCGATGCCCAAACCGCCTATGCGCGTGGCGAACTGCACAAGGTGGGGCTGACGCACTATTTCAATCCCATCGTCGTTTCCGGCGATCACGGCTTCCGCAAACCGGACCCGAGACTGTTCGAATACGCGTTGCAGGGATTGGGGGTGCCGGCTGCCCAGACCGTCTACGTCGGCAACGACATGTTCCGCGACATCTACGGCGCACGTCAGGTCGGGATGCGAACCATCATGTTCGACTCGGACCAGGGCACAAAGCAGTACGAAGACTGCGAGCCCGACTATCGCATCACCGACCACCGAGAGCTGCTGCAGATCATCGGCATCGGTGACTGACGCCGCCGACCGGCGGTCGTGTATCACCCGCCACCACCGCCGGCGGGCGAACGCTAATTCACGGGAATGACCCGAAGACCTCTCGTCGCCGAAACACGACGGTGACAAACTGGCGAATCCTCGAGCGGCCAATCAACCGGGAGCGTGACGCATCGCCATGACGGATCTGGTGCACAAATCAATCGACGGTAGCCCCACCAGTCGCACCGTCGCGGGCCGCACGGTACCGAGCGCGGCACGCACCGGGATGTCGCCCGGAGCCCTGCGCCAGGCCGTAAGCGATCACTTGGTGTACTCCATCGCCAGGCCTTCGACGGTGCTGACGCCTGAGCACTACTACCGCGCGCTGTCGCTTGCCGTACGCGATCGGATGCAGCAGCGCTGGATGGCCACCACCCAGGACTGGCTCGAACTTCCGAACAAGGTGACGTGCTACCTGTCGGCCGAATTCCTGATGGGTCCGCAACTGGGCAACAACCTTCTGAACCTGGGCATTGAGGACGCGGCACGGCAAGCGCTGGCGGAGTTGGGCCAAGACCTCGACATCATCATGTCCTGCGAGAAAGAACCGGGCCTGGGCAACGGCGGCCTCGGTCGGCTCGCCGCCTGCTATCTCGACTCGCTGGCCACACTCGAGCGGCCGTCCATCGGCTACGGAATCCGCTATGAGTTCGGGATCTTCGAGCAGGAGATCCGCGACGGCTGGCAGGTCGAAAAGACCGACAACTGGCTGGTTTACGGCAACCCGTGGGAGATCGACAAACCCGATGCCAGCTACATCGTCAACTGGGGCGGCTCCACCGAGCAGTACGAGGACTCCGCGGGCCGCCCCCGAGTCTGCTGGGTCCCGCAGCGGGTGCTCAAAGGCGTGTCCTACGACACCCCGATCCAAGGCTACGGCGTCAATACCTGCAACACGCTGACGTTGTGGAGCGCGCGGGCGGTGGAATCATTTGCGTTGGAGGTCTTCAACACCGGCGACTTCTACAAGGCGGTCGACGAAGAGGTCATCTCGGAGACGGTCTCCAAGGTCCTCTACCCCAACGACGAACCCGAAGCCGGCAAACGGCTGCGGTTGCTGCAGCAGTATTTCTTCGTGAGTTGCTCCCTGCAGGACATTCTGCGCATCCATGAGGAGCGGGTCGGGCAGCCGCTGAGCGCCCTGCCACAGAAGTGGGCGATCCAACTCAACGACACGCACCCGTCGATCGCCGTCGCCGAGTTGATGCGGCTACTGGTCGACGAGCACGCTATGGATTGGGACGAGGCGTGGGAAATCACGGTGGCCACCTTCGGCTACACCAACCACACGCTGCTGCCAGAGGCGCTGGAAACCTGGCCGCTGTCGATGTTCGGCGAGGCATTGCCGCGGCACGTGGAGATCATTCTTCAGATCAATGAACTCTTCCTCGACGAGGTGCGTGCACGTTTCCCCGGCGACGACGACCGGGTGCGCCGGATGTCGCTGATCGGTGAGGACGGCAACAAATGCGTGCGCATGGCGCACCTGGCCACCGTGGGCAGTCACGCGGTCAACGGCGTGGCGGCGTTGCATTCGGAGTTGTTGAAAGCGAGTGTGCTCAAGGATTTCTACGAGTTGTGGCCGCAGCGATTTGGCAACGTCACCAACGGCGTGACGCCGCGGCGATTCTTGGCATCGGCCAACCCCGGGTTGCGCAGGCTGCTCGACGAGACCATCGGCGACGGCTGGCTGACGGACCTGGAGCGGCTGCGTGGGCTGGAAGTCTATGTCGATGACCGCGCCTTCCGTGAGCGCTGGCGAGATGTCAAGCGCGCCAACAAGGCACGGCTCGCGGAGTATCTGCACGCGGTAGCGGGTGTCGAGCTGGACCCGACCTGGCTCTTCGACGTCCAGGTCAAGCGGATTCACGAATACAAGCGCCAGCACCTCAACGTGCTGCACATCATCACGTTGTACAACCGGCTCAAGAAGAACCCCGGCCTGTCGATTCCCCCGCGTGCCTTCATCTTTGGCGGCAAGGCCGCCCCGGGGTATTTCATGGCCAAGCGAATCATCAAACTGATCAACGCCGTCGGCGCGACCGTCAACGCCGACCCGGACGTGAACCGTTTCATGAAGGTTGTTTTCGTGCCCAACTTCAATGTGCAGAACGCGCACTTCATCTACCCGGCCGCCAACCTGTCCGAGCAGATCTCCACAGCGGGCAAGGAAGCCTCGGGCACCGGGAACATGAAGTTCATGATCAATGGCGCGTTGACCATCGGCACACTCGATGGCGCCAACGTGGAGATGCTGGAGGAGGCGGGCGCGGAGAACTTCTTCCTGTTCGGATTGAACGAGGAGGAGGTGGCCCGCGTGCACGCCGAGGGCCGCCGCCCGGCGAGTTACATCGAGCAAGACCCCGAGCTCGCCGACGTGCTCGACCTCATTGCCGAGGGACATTTCACCGATGGCGACCCCGAGACCCTGCGTCCGGTCGTCGAGTCCCTGCGCTACCACGACCCGTTCCTGGTGTGCGCCGACTACCGCTCCTACGTGGACTGCCAGGCCGCGGTTGGCGACGCCTGGCAGGACGCGGAGGCGTGGTCACGCATGTCGATTCTCAACGCCGCGCGCAGTGGCAAGTTTTCCTCCGACCGCGCGATCGCCCAGTATTGCGATGAGATTTGGGGCGTGGCACCGATGAAAGTCCAGGTGTAACGCCGTGCCCTACCGCAGTTCCCAGACCGCGGTAATCGAGAAGCTCACCGTTTGTTGCCCGGGCTCCAGCGGAACACTGGACGGCAGTCCCGCCCGCAACGGCGACGCGGGCACCGGGGACGCGGCGCCCGATGCCTCCGAGATCGAGATGACCTTGCCCAGCCCGAGCCCGGACAGCTGCGCGTACTGCTCGGCCCGGTCCTGGGCGTCGTGAAAAGCGCGGGCCCGGGCGTCTTTCACCAGTTGCGAATCGTCGGCGATCGAGTAGCTGACCGAGGTGATCCGGGTGGCGTCGCCTCCGGTGCCGACAATCAGGGCCAGCAGACGCGAGGCCGAGCCGGCGGGGTGGATCTTGACCCGGATCGAGTTGCCGGCGCGGTACCCGGTGATGGTGCCGCCGGAATTGTCGTATTGCGGCTGCAGGCTGACGTCAGTGGTGCTGATGTCCTTGCGGTCGACGCCGGCGCCGGCCAGGGCATCGATGACCGCCTGCTGGCGTGCGTTGGTCTGATCCATCGCCGCGGTGACGTCGGAGGCGGTGAATTCGATGCTGACATCTGCGGTGAGTGTGTCGGGGACGCCCTGCACGTGACCGGAACCGACGACGGTGACCTGACGCGGACTGTCGCCGACCCGTGCCGTGGTGCTGTCGCAGGCGGACGCGACTACGACGAGACCCAGTGCGAGCCCGAGGCGGAACAGGAATCTGGCGTTACCGCCGGTCGACATGAGTGACACCCTAGCCTCCTTGACGGCCTGCGGGTGCTGATCTTATGATCACTGAACCCACCCCCGGAGGGGTGGGATCACTCGTAGGGTTGTGGACATGGAATTGACGGCAAAGAAGCGTGCGGCACTGAATCGGCTGAAGACGGTTCGAGGCCACCTCGACGGGATCATTCGGATGGTCGAGTCCGACGCGTACTGCGTGGATGTGATGAAGCAGATCTCAGCGGTTCAATCTTCGCTGGAGCGGGCGAACCGGGTGATGCTGCACAACCACTTGGAAACGTGCTTTTCCTCGGCGGTGGTAGATGGCCGTGGGCAAGCGGCCATCGAGGAGCTCATCGATGCTGTCAAGTTCACGCCGGCACTGACTGGCCCCCGGGCGCAGCTAGGCGGCGCCGCCGTGGGCGAACCTGCGGACAAGGAGCCGGCGATGGTCGGGAGCCCGGAATAGCCATCGTCGCCAGATTCGTGGTGCGGGCCAATAGCTGGAATACGCCACCGTCTAACGGGGCAACGATATGAAGGGAGCGTCGAAACGATGGCGTTGCATGGATTCGTGACGAAGGCCGCGATTAGCGGCGTGGTGGGGGCAGCCGCCTACGACGCGGTACGAAAGGGGCTGGCAACAGCTTCGCTTCGCAAGGCAACCGTTATCGCCACCGCTTGGGGCATACGCGTTGTCCGCGAGGCCGAGCGGGTGGCCCAGGAAGGCGCTGAGCAGGCTCGACTAAGCGTCGCCGACGTTCTGGCCGAAGCCAAAGAGCGTGCCGGGGAAGATATTTCACCGCTGACGGTGGCGGGCTCGGACAAGTCGTGACCGCTGCTGTGCTCGCTGGCGCCGACGTCAGGCCGAAAGTTGTATCCGACGCGTCCGGCCGAATGCGTGTGCACGTCATTGGGTTTGGTGTCGATGCGGTTCGGGCCGTCGCGATAGAGGACACCGTCGCCAAGGTGCCTGGCGTGCATGCCGTGCAAGCGTATCCGCGAACGGCATCGGTAGTGATCTGGTATTCGCCCGAGTGCGACACTGCGGCCGTTTTGTCGGCCATCGGCGAAGCCGAGCACATTCCCGCAGAGTTGGTGCCCGCGCGTGCCCCGCACTCAGTCGATATTCGCAAGACCGGTGTGGTGCGCAGAATCGCCAGCGGGATCGGGCTGGCGCTGTTCGGTCTGCGCTCTCAGGTGGTCGACGGTGCGGCAGACGTCGAGGATTGCGGCGGCTGCGGTTCCGTGCCGGTCTCCGCAAGCGGGTTGTCCCCGGCTGAACAGAGCAGGCGCGAACGGCGGAAGTGGTTGCGGCGGGTGTGGTTAGCATGGCCGCTGGGGCTCGTGGCGTTGGCTTCGACGATGTTCTTCGGGGCGTACCCCTGGGCGGGATGGTTGGCTTTCGCCGCAACGGTGCCGGTGCAATTCATCGTTGGCTGGCCGATTTTGAAAGAGGCTGCGCAGCGGGCGCGGGCGATGACCTCCAACATGGACACGCTGATCACGCTGGGTACGTTGACCGCGTTTATCTACTCCACCTATCAGTTGTTTGCCGGTGGACCGCTGTTCTTCGACACGTCGGCGCTGATCATCGCGTTCGTGGTGTTGGGCCGCTATTTCGAGGCCACCGCTCAGGGCAAGGCGCGAGAGGCGATCGGCAAGCTGCTGGAGATGGGCGCTAAGGAAGCCACCTTGCTGGTCGACGGTGAGGAGCGCCGCGTACCGGTCGATCAGGTCCGAGTCGGAGACCTGGTGCGGGTACGGCCGGGGAGAAGATCCCGGTCGACGGCGAAATCACCGACGGGCGCGCCGCCGTCGACGAGTCGATGCTGACCGGTGAGTCCGTTCCGGTCGAGAAAACGGTGGGTGACCACGTAGCCGGGGCAACGGTCAACACTCGATGGGCTGCTGACCGTGCGCGCCACCGCGGTCGGGGCGGATACCGCGCTGGCGCAGATTGTGCGCTTGGTCGAGCAGGCGCAAGGCGGTAAGGCCCCCGTTCAGCGTCTGGCCGATCGGGTCTCAGCCGTATTTGTCCCGGCCGTCATCGGCGTTGCCGTCGCGACGTTTGCCGGATGGACGCTGCTCGCCGCCAACCCGGTCGCCGGCATGACCGCGGCGGTCGCGGTGCTGATCATCGCGTGCCCGTGTGCGCTGGGTCTGGCCACTCCCACCGCGATCATGGTCGGCACCGGCCGAGGTGCGGATCTGGGCATCCTGGTCAAGGGCGGTGAGGTGCTGGAAGCTTCGAAGAAGATCGACACCGTGGTGTTCGACAAGACCGGCACCCTCACCCGCGCCCAGATGCAGCTCACCGATGTGATTCCCGGCAAGCGGCGGCGGCCTGAACCGGTACTGCGGATCGCCTCCGCCGTCGAGCTGGGCTCCGAACACCCCATCGGCGCGGCGATCGTCGCCGGTGCGCGCGAACGAGGATTGGAGATTCCGGCCGCCAAGGCGTTTGCGAATATCGCAGGCCACGGGGTGCGGGCCGAAGTCGATGGCAAGCCGGTGGTGGTTGGGCGGCGCAAACTGGTCGACGAGCAGGATTTGCAGCTGCCCGACCACCTCGCCGCGGCGGCCGCGGAGCTCGAAGACCAGGGCCGCACCGCGGTGTTCGTCGGCCAGGATGGCCAGGTAATCGGTGTGCTCGCGGTGGCTGACACCGTCAAGGACGACGCCGTCGACGTGGTTCGTCGGCTGCACGCCATGGGGCTGCAGGTCGCCATGATCACCGGCGACAACGCCCGCACGGCTCACGCGATCGCCAAGCAGGTCGGCATTGACCGAGTGCTTGCCGAGGTGTTGCCGCAGGACAAGGTCACCGAGGTTCGGCGACTGCAGAACGAGGGCCGGGTGGTTGCGATGGTCGGCGATGGAGTCAACGACGCACCTGCCCTGGTGCAAGCCGATTTGGGCATCGCGATCGGTACCGGTACCGACGTCGCCATCGAGGCCTCCGATATCACCCTGATGTCCGACCGGCTCGACGGTGTCGTCGTTGCGATTGAGCTCTCGAGGCGGACCCTGCGCACGATCTATCAGAACCTTGGCTGGGCGTTCGGCTACAACACCGCCGCGATCCCCCTTGCCGCGCTGGGCTTGCTGAATCCGGTCGTCGCGGGCGCGGCGATGGGGTTCTCCTCGGTCAGCGTGGTGACGAATTCGCTGCGGCTGCGTCGCTTCGGTGGCGCCGCATGAAAGGCTGTTGTACCAACCTCGATTCCGAACGCCACGACTTCTCCCGGTCTGAGCGGTCAGGTATCGAATGATCCACGACATCGTGCTGCGTTGGGTGGTCATCGGACTGTTTGGGCTGACCGCTGCCGAATATGGTGTTGCGACCGTCATCAAACGTCGACCGTGGACATCGGTCGTCAACCACGGGTTGCATTTCGTCATGGCAGCGGCGATGGTGGCGATGGCCTGGCCGTGGGCCGCACGGTTTCCGACGACGGGACCTGCAGTGTTTTTCCTGCTTGCGGCGGTGTCGTTTGTGGCGATGGCCGTCTTTGCGGTCCGAACGAAGGCCCTGCGGGGGTTGTACGCATATCACGGCCTGATGATGCTGGCCACGGCCTGGATGTACGCCATCATGGACAGTCATCTGATGCCCGCCCGATCGAGCACTCCGCCTGATATGGCGATGCCGGGCATGGATATGCCGGGCATGGACATGCACGCGATGAATATGCCGGCAAGCAACGGAACGCCCATCTGGTTCAGCGCCGTGAGCTGGTTCGGTGCAGTCGGCTTCGGGGTCGCGGCGGTTTTCTGGACCTACAGGTATTTCGTCGAACGGCACCACGAAGTGGCCCGGCGTGTGACCCTGGGTGACCTGGGTCAGGCGATGATGGCGGCGGGTATGGCTATCTTTTTCCTGGCCACGCTATTTCGGATCTGAGCCGGCCCTGTGCAGGTCTTTTAAGCACGACGGCACAACTAAGCGACATCTTCGGCGACGGGCACGGAGATCGCGTCGCCATTGAGTGCGCTGTGACGGCGGCCCCAGACCAGGTAGAAGGTCAGCGCCAGCGCCACCCATCCGCTGAATGCAATCCAGGTGTACCAATGCAGGCTGAACAGAATGTAGGCGCACGCCGCCATCGACAGGACCGGTGTCACCGGATAACCCGGCACCTTGAAACCGCGGGGCAGATCCGGTTCCTGAATCCGTAGGACGATCACCCCCGCCGACACCACGATGAACGCGGTCAGGGTGCCGATGGAGACGATCTCAGCCAGGCGGCTCAACGGCACCAGCGCGGCCAGAATCGCGACCGCGAACGCCACGATCACGGTGTTTCTGACGGGCGTCATCGTGCTCGGATTGACCTTCGCGAACGTCGCAGGCAGCAGGCCGTCACGACCCATCGTGAACAGGATGCGGGTCTGGCCGTACAACGTCACCAGGGTTACGGAGAATATCGAGATCACCGCGCCGGCAGCCAGAATGGTGCTGCCGGCGATGTTGCCGGTAATGTGATCCAAGATCACGGCCAGCACTGCTTCTTCGCCCTTGAACTCCTGCCACGGCTGGGCACCTAAGGCGGCAACAGAGACGAGCATGTGGATGCTCGTGACGATCAGTAGGGCGGCGATGATCGCCCGCGGCATGCGTGCGTTGAGGGTCTTTGACCTCGTCGCCCGCGGTGGATACCGCATCAAGGCCGATGTAGGCGAAGAAGATCGTGCCCGAGGCCAAGCTGACGCCCGAGATACCGAATGGCGCCAGGTCAGTGAAGTGGTCCGCCTTGAACGCGGTGAACGCGATGGCCGAGAACATCACCAGCACGCCGATCTTGATCACGACCATCACGGCATTGGCCTTGGCGGATTCACTGGCGCCGCGGATCAACAGGATCGCGCACATCACCACCAAGACGGTGGCGGGCAGGTTGACGACCCCCGGCTGGGGATCCCACGGCGCCGCCGAAATACTCTGCGGGATAACAAATCCGAAGAGATTGTCGAGCAACTTGTTCAGGTACTGACTCCAGCCGACAGCCACCGCAGCGGTGGACACGCCGTACTCGAGCAGCAGGCACGCTGCGACGCCCATTGCCGCGAACTCGCCCATGGTGGCGTAGGCGTATGAGTAAGCCGATCCGGAAACTGGTACCGCCGAAGCCAGTTCGGCGTAGCAGATCGCGGCCAGGCCCGCCGCGATGCCGGCGATGATGAACGAGATGACCACCGCCGGACCGGCTTGCGGCACCGACTGCGACAGCACGATGAAGATAGCCCGCGCCGACCGTCTCGCCGACACCAAACATGGTGAGCAGGAAGGTTCCAAGGCTGCGTTGCAGCTGAGCCGAGGCGCCGTCGGCGACCGGTGCACCGCTTACCGGTCGACGCCGCAGCATCTGCCGTGCAGGCTGAGCGCCGGCGTTGGCATGGTGCCTCCTCCGGAGCCGACGACTGACCCGGATCTGCTCAGCCGTGGTGAGTTAGCCAGCTTGGCTCAAGATATACCAGTAGGTGAACAACTTGCCCGGCAACTGCACGGACGACGAGGTGCCGAAACCGCTCAGACGGCGACTTAAGGCGTGACCAATATCTTGCAGTGCCGTTCGGGGTCAGCGAGATCGTCAAACGCCTTCCCGACCTCCTCGAGGCCGACGTCGCCGGTGATCATCGGGCTGACGTCGATGTCACCTTCGGCGATCGCACGCAACGAATCGGCAAATTCGTTCTGGGTCGTAGGCGAGCACGAACTGGACGTTGATCTCCTTGGCGATGGCGAAGAACGGATGCACGGTGTCGGGCTGCATGCAGACACCCACAACGACCAACCGGGTGCCATGACCGGCACGTCGCATCACGTCGTCGATGATGCCGGGCACGCCGACCGCCTCGAACACCACTGCCGGGGTGACGGTGTCGAAGGGCGAACCCTCGGCGGGATCGAGGGTGCGGTGTGCGCCCATCGTCGTGGCGAGCTCGCGACGTTTGGGTGAAAAGTCCGCTGCCACAATGGTCTCGACTCCGCGGGCTCGCAGCGCGGCGACCACGGCAATCCCGATCGGACCGCAGCCGAGGACCAGCGCGGTCTCGCCGGGCTGCACTCCGGACTTGTTGACGGCGTGCAGCCCGACCGCCATCGGTTCGGTGAGCGCGGCAAGTCGTGGGTCGAGTCCGTTGGGGATGCGCAGCAGCAGCGGAGCTGAAAGCAGCATCCGTTCGGCATAGCCACCCAGCGTCTGGTTGCTGTAGACCATCGGGTCGACGCGCTTGCCTGAAATCAGCACCGGGATCGACGTGACCAGGGTCCCCGCCGGATGCGTATCGGTGTCGGGTGCTGCTTCGAGGATCTCCGCGCTGAACTCATGGCCCATGAAGATGTCGCGGCCCAAGTCGACGGTCATACCGCCGCCGGCGCCGGTTGACATTTGCCGGGTCAGCGACAGCACCTCGGCGCCGTGAGCGGCGAAATGCAAGTCCGTACCACAAATTCCGCATGACCGCACCGCCGACCAGAACCTGGCCGGGGCCGGGCGCCGGGTCGGGCACGTCGCCGCGGTACACCATGTGGCCGTCACGCAGCACCGCGGCACGCATCAGTTGTTGTCGCTTTCCATCTTGAGTTCGTCGGTGTGCTGGCTGATCGCCTGCACCACCGCCTCGCCTGCGCGGCCGAGCAGTTGGTCACGCATGCCCCTGGCCCATTCATGGGAGGCTCGTGGCGCCTCCAGTTGCGCTTTGAAATGCGGAATCACCTTGCGGGCGAACAGGTCATAGGAGTGATAGGTCGCCTGCGGGGACGCCCAGTCGTGGCCGAGCAACAAAAAGGTGCCGAACCCGCCCGACCGGACCAGCAGATCCTCGATGTAGGCGATCGCGTCCTCGGGCGTACCGATGCAGCAATTGCCTCTTGCCGCGTAGTCTTCGACGAACTCGTGGGCTGACTGCTCGCCCTCGACGAGATTCGCCAGCGGCACAAACCCGGCCGCACCGAAATACCTTGCGAAATCCTGTAAGCCGTAGGTGCAATCGTCGATAGCCTGTTCTCGGCTGTCGGCCAAATGCACGATGCCGAGCACCCGCCAGTGTGTCCTGTCCGGTTCGTCGTGCCCTGCCTTTCCGGCTTGTTCACGCACGATTTCCCAGGCGTTGTCCAGCGCCGCATACCCGCCCGGCACCGACATCGACAGCGAAAGCAGCGACGTGCCCAGCGCTCCTGCGAGCCGTGGACCCGACGGCGAAATCATTGCTGCCGTGGAGATTTCCGGATAGGGCCAGGTGTAGGGACGAATATGCAGCTGCGCGTCGCGCAGTGCGAACCAGTCCGAGTGGCGGCTGATTCGCTCGCTTGGTGCGGCGCGAAACAGCGCCAGGATGGCCTCCAGCGACTCGTGCATCATCCGGCGCTGCTCGACCGGATCGATACCCATCATATAGGCGTCCGACGGCAGGGCGCCCGGTCCGGCACCGAACATCACCCGCCCGCGGGTCAGATGATCCAGCAACACCCAGCGGTCGGCCACCATCAGCGGATGGTGGTAGGGCAGCGATACGACGCCGGTGCCCAACCGGATGTGTCTGGTCCGTTCGGCCGCCGCGGCGATGAACACCTCGGGGCAGGCGATCAGCTCGTAACCGCCAGAGTGGTGCTCACCGAACCACGCTTCGTCGAAGCCGAGCCGGTCCAGCGCGACCACTCGCTCCATGTCGTATTCGAGTGCCACCGTAGGGGATTGGCCGGTCGGGTGAAACGGCGTGATGAAGACACCGAAGTTCAGCGGACGGTTCATGACGGCTGGGCGCCGGTCGTCAAACTCGACAGGAAGTCCAGCACCACCTCGTTGATTTGGTCCGGGCACTCCTGTTGCAGCCAGTGCCCGGCGCCGTCGATCAGCACCTCGCGGTAGCGGCCGGTCACCACCTCGGCCGCACGATCACGGCGCATGAAACCCAATACCGGATCGTCGGTGCCCGCGATGAACATTGCCGGCACCTCAATGGTGGCGGTCGGCGGATCTGCCAGGAGCTCCCAGTTGCGGTCCAGATTGCGATACCAGTTCAGCCCGCCGGTGAAGCCGGTGCGGGTGAACTCGGTGATGTAGTGGTCGATTTCTTGCGCGCTGATCCAGTCCGGCAGGCCGTCCGAAGCCGGTAGTCGCTCGACGAAGCCGGCCGGCCCCGGTCGGATCATGCGCAGCGCGGCCGCTGGATCGTCGGACCGCGCCAGGCCTCCCATCATCCGCTTGATGGTCGTGGCGGGGTCGCCGTCCAGTTCGGCATCGGCCACCCCGGGCTCCTGGAAATAGAGCATGTAGAAGAAGTTGTCGCCGAAGATCGCGCGAAACGCCTCGGTCGGTGGAATCTGTGCGCGCGGTACCGGCGGAACGCTCAAACCCACGACAGCCGCGACCCGATCGGGATGCAGCTGCGCCGAGCTCCACACCACCGGGGCGCCCCAGTCGTGACCGATGAACACCGCCTTGTCGGCGCCGACGTCGTCGAGAAGGCCTATGAGGTCGGCGGACAGCTCAGCGATGTTATAGGCAGCGATGTCCGCCGGCCGGGTTGAGCGGCCATAGCCGCGCTGATCGGGGGCCAATACGTGGTATCCGGCGGCGGCCAGCGCCGGGATCTGGTGGCGCCACGAATAGGCAAGCTCTGGAAAGCCGTGAGCCAGCACCACCACCGGTGCGCCGGGCGCACCTGCTTCGAGCGTGTGCAACTGCACGCCGTTGGTCTCGATAATGCGCTCGGTGACGGGGAGGGTGTTGGACACCGCTTCACCAAAGCACACGCCCGGTCCGCCCGAAAGGCGTTTGGCGGGTGGGTGCGCAGGTGACGATCTCGGGAACCCCGATTCGTTGTCCATACGGCGAAGAATTGACGCTCGACCCGCTGCGCCCGGCCGTGCCGGGCTGGCAATCGCCACGGGCTAAATGGTGGTGACCCGCTGCGCTCGGCCTGCGGCCGAGCTGGCGATCACCACGGGGCGGTAACCTGGACTATTCCAGCTGCGTGTATCGGGAAGGACCTGGCCGGCGACGGCCGATGATTGATGAACCGTAAAAACGTGATCCGCACGCTCACGGCCATCGCTGTCGTGCTGCTGCTTGGTTGGTCCTTCTTCTACTTCAGCGATGACACCCGCGGCTACAAGCCGGTCGACACGTCGGTGGCGATGACCCAGATCAAGGGCGGCAACGTCAAGAGCGCTCAGATCGACGACCGTGAGCAGCAGGTACGGCTGACGCTGAAAAGCGCCAACAGCGGCACCGATGGGTCCGACAAGATCATCACCAAATATCCGACCGGTTACGCCGTCCCCCTGTTCGATGCGCTGACCAGCAAAGACGCTCAGGTCAGCACCACCGTCAACCAGGGCAGCATCCTGGGCTCGCTGCTGGTCTACGTGCTGCCGCTGCTGCTGTTGGTCGGCCTGTTCATGATGTTCTCCCGCATGCAGGGCGGCGCCCGGATGGGCTTCGGGTTCGGCAAGTCCCGCGCGAAGCTGCTGAACAAGGACATGCCCGAGACCACCTTCGCCGACGTCGCCGGCGCCGACGAGGCGGTCGAGGAGCTCTACGAGATCAAGGACTTCCTGCAAAACCCGTCGCGGTATCAGGCGCTGGGCGCCAAGATCCCCAAAGGCGTGCTGCTCTACGGGCCGCCTGGAACCGGTAAGACCCTGCTGGCGCGTGCAGTCGCCGGTGAGGCCGGCGTGCCCTTCTTCACCATCTCCGGCTCCGACTTCGTCGAGATGTTCGTCGGCGTCGGCGCGTCGCGGGTGCGCGACCTGTTCGAGCAGGCAAAGCAGAACAGCCCGTGCATCATCTTCGTCGACGAAATCGACGCGGTGGGCCGCCAGCGTGGCGCCGGGCTGGGCGGCGGCCACGACGAGCGCGAGCAGACGCTGAACCAGTTGCTAGTGGAGATGGACGGTTTCGGCGAGCGCGCCGGCGTCATCCTGATCGCGGCCACCAACCGGCCCGACATCCTGGACCCGGCGCTGCTTCGGCCCGGCCGCTTCGACCGTCAGATTCCGGTGTCCAGCCCCGACCTGGCGGGACGCCGCGCGGTGCTGCGCGTGCACTCCAAGGGCAAGCCGATCGCGCCGGAGGCCGACCTCGAGGGCTTGGCCAAGCGGACCGTTGGCATGACCGGCGCCGATCTGGCCAATGTGATCAACGAGTCGGCGCTGCTCACCGCGCGCGAGAACGGCACCGTGATCACGGGCGCCGCCCTGGAGGAGGCGGTCGACCGGGTGGTCGGCGGGCCGCGCCGCAAGAGCCGGATCATCAGCGAGCAGGAGAAGAAGATCACCGCCTACCACGAAGCCGGCCACACGCTGGCCGGCTGGGCGATGCCGGGCGTCGACCCGGTCTACAAGGTGACCATTCTGGCCCGTGGTAACACCGGCGGCCACGCGCTGGCGGTGCCCGAGGATGACAAGGGACTCCACACCCGCTCGGAACTGATCTCGCAGGCTGGTGATGGCCCTGGGCGGACGCGCCGCCGAGGAGCTGGTGTTCCACGAGCCCACCACGGGTGCGGTATCCGACATCGAGCAGGCCACCAAAATCGCGCGTGCGATGGTCACCGAATTCGGCATGAGCTCCAAACTCGGCGCGGTCAAATACGGCACCGAACACGGCGATCCGTTCCTGGGCCGGACCATGGGCAATCAGGCCGACTACTCGCACGAGGTCGCCCGCGACATCGACGACGAGGTCCGCAAGCTCATCGAGGCCGCGCACACCGAGGCCTGGGAGATCCTCACCGAATACCGCGACATACTCGACACGCTGGCCGGCGAACTGCTGGAAAAGGAAACCCTGCACCGTCCGGAGCTGGAGGCGATTTTCGCCGATGTCGAGAAGCGGCCCCGGCTTACCCTGTTCGACGACTTCGGCGGTCGCATCCCGTCGGACAAGCCGCCGATCAAAACACCTGGCGAATTGGCCATCGAACGCGGCGAGCCCTGGCCTCAGCCAGTCCCCGAGCCGGCGTTCAAGGTGGCTATCGCCCGGGCCGCCGAGGCAGCGCAGGCGGAGGCTGATCGAAAATCCAACGGCGCCAACGGTTCTCATGGGGCGCCTGGCAGCCGCGATGCCGCAGCGCACCACCCGACGCAACCCGATTACGGTGCACCGGCGGGCTGGCACGCTCCGGGATGGCCACCGCAACAACAGCCGCCGGGACACTGGTACCCCCCGCCATCCCCGACACAGCCGCCGTCGCACTGGCCGGCGCCACCGCAGCACCACGGGGGCCAGCCCTACCCGCCGTATCAGCCGTATCCGCCACCCGGTGCACCCGCACCGGAGGCAGGCCAGGCCGCGGACCCGCCCGGTGGCGGCCCGAGCCCGTCCAACCCGCAGGCACACGGCTGAACGAACGGAGACTTCGATGGTGCGGCCAGATTCCCAAACCGCGACTCTGAGCGAATCGGTCTTTGACCAAGCACGTGCCGAGGCCGCGGTCCGCGAGCTGCTCTATGCGATCGGAGAGGACCCGGATCGGCACGGCCTGGTGGACACGCCCGCCCGCGTCGCCCGGAGTTTTCGGGAGATGTTCGCCGGTCTCTACACCGACCCCGACGCCGTGCTGGACACCACGTTCGACGAGCAGCACGACGAGCTGGTGCTGATCAAACAGATCCCGCTGTACTCGACCTGCGAACACCATCTGGTGGCGTTTCACGGTGTGGCGCATGTCGGATACATCCCCGGTCACGACGGCCGGGTGACCGGCTTGTCCAAGGTTGCCCGGCTGGTCGACCTGTACGCCAAGCGGCCACAATTGCAGGAGCGGCTGACCGCCCAGATCGCCGACGCCCTGATGCGCAAACTCGATCCGCGCGGGGCCATCGTCGTGATCGAGGCCGAACACCTGTGCATGTCCATGCGAGGCGTCCGCAAGCCCGGTGCCGTCACCACAACGTCGGCGGTGCGCGGACAGTTCAAGTCCGACAATGCATCTCGAGCCGAGGCGCTCGAACTGATCTTGCGCAAGTGAGCACGACGCGCGTCCAGGTCATGGGGGTGGTGAATGTCACCGACGACTCGTTCTCGGATGGCGGACACTATCTGGACGCTGACCGCGCTGTCGAGCACGGCTTGGCGTTGGTCGCCGACGGCGCGTCGATCGTCGACGTCGGGGGCGCGTCGACCCGCCCAGGCGCAGTCCGTGTCGATCCGCGGGTGGAGACCGCTCGCGTTGTGCCGGTCGTCAAAGGACTTGCTACACAGGGTATTACAGTCAGTATCGACACGATGCACGCCGGTGTGGCGCGGGCGGCGCTGGAGAACGGCGCACAGATGGTGAACGACGTGTCCGGTGGTCGCGCCGACGAGGCCATGGCTGATCTGCTCGTCGAGGCCGACGTGCCGTGGGTGTTGATGCATTGGCGCTCGGTATCGGCCGACCGTCCGCATCAGGTACCGCCCTACCGCGACGTGGTGGCTGAGGTTCGCGCCGAGCTGCTCGGCTGCGTCGACGACGCCGTTGCCGCCGGCGTGGATCCGGCGAAGCTGATCATCGACCCCGGTCTGGGATTCGCCAAGTCAGGGCAAGATAATTGGGCGTTGCTGCACGCGCTTCCGGAGCTGGTATCTGGTGGCATCCCGGTGCTGGTCGGGGCGTCGCGTAAACGGTTTCTGGGTAGCTTGTTGGCCGGTCCCGACGGTGCGGTACGGCCGCCCGATGGCCGTGAGACGGCAACCGCGGTGGTGTCGGCGTTGGCCGCGCTGCATGGCGCATGGGGGGTGCGGGTGCACGATGTTCGGGCCTCGGTCGACGCCGTCAAGGTCGTCGAGGCGTGGACGCGAGCTGGGGCGGCAGGATCTGATGGCTGATCGAATCGAGTTGCGCGGCTTGACAGTTCGCGGTCGACACGGGGTGTTCGATCATGAGCGCGCCGACGGGCAGGATTTCGTCGTCGATATCGTCGTGTGGATCGATTTGGCGGATGCGGCGGCCAGCGACGACTTGGCAGACACCTACGACTATGGCGTCCTGGCCGAGCGCGCGGCCGCCGTCATCGCCGGTTCGGCCCGCAATCTGATCGAAACGGTCGCCGGTGAGATCGCTCAGGACGTGATGAACGACAATCGGGTGCACGCAGTCGAGGTGACGGTGCACAAGCCGCACGCTCCGATCCCGCAGACCTTCGCCGACGTGGCAGTGGTGGCCCGCCGGTCACGGCGCGGGGGCCGGGGTCAGGTGGTTCCCGCGGGGGGCGCGCTGTGATGCGCGCCGACGACGATGATGCCGGCGTAGCCGGGATCGTGGGGGTACCTCCCGCTTGCGGGGGAGAGTGGCGCCAAACGACTCGAGCCGACGACGATGATGCCGGCGTGGCAGCGATGAAGGGGGGCGCCTATGACTCGCGTAGTGCTGTCGATCGGATCCAATCTCGGTGACCGGCTGGCCCGGCTGCAGTCGGTGCTCGACCGGCTCGGCGACGCGGTGCAGGCGGTCTCCCCGGTTTACGAGACGGCGGCCTGGGGCGGCGTCGAGCAGGGCCCGTTCCTCAACGCGGTGCTCATCGCAGAGGACCCGACGCTCGATGGACACGGCTGGTTGCGGCGGGCCCAGGAGATGGAAGAGGCCGCCGACCGCGTGCGGGGCCAGCGGTGGGGCCCGCGCACGCTCGACGTGGACCTGGTCAGCTGCTACCTGACGTCGCTGAACGGGGACAGCGAGCTGTTCTCGGTGGACGACGGGCTGACCCTGCCCCACCCACTGGCTCACCTGCGAGCCTTCGTGATGATTCCGTGGCTGGACGTGGACCCCGACGCGGAGCTGACGGCGGCAGGCGGAAAGCAGCCCGTCGACCAGGTTGCTCGCCCAGCTGGATGCCGCCGATCGCGCCGGAGTGCAGCTGACCGAGTGGGTGCTCGAGCTCCGCCCTGAAAGTACGGAAACCGGCTCTGCGCCGGGAAGCTGATGGGCCCCACCCGAAAGCGTGACCTGACGGCTGCGGTGCTCGGCACGGCGGCGGTCGGATATCTGCTGATCATGGTGCTTTATCAGTGGTTTCCACCGATCACGGTGTGGACGGGTCTGTCGCTGCTCGTGGTCGGCGTTGCCGAGGCTGTGTGGGGGCGTCACGTGCGGGCCAAGATCAGCGACGGCGAGATCGGCGACGGGCCCGGCTGGCTGCATCCGCTGGCGGTGGCCCGCAGCCTGGTCATCGCCAAGGCGTCGGCCTGGGTCGGCGCGTTGGCGTTGGGCTGGTGGGTCGGGGTCTTGGTGTACCTGTTGCCGCGGCGGTCATGGCTGCGGGTGGCTGGCGAAGACACCGCCGGCACGGCGGTCGCGGCCGTCAGCGCGCTGGCTCTGGTGGTTGCTGCGCTGTGGCTGCAACATTGCTGTAAGTCGCCGGGGGATCCGACCGAGCATGGCGAGGGCGTCGAAAGTTAGCTCAGCGCCCGTGCGGGCAGGAGAAGGGCAATCAGTCCTGGTGAGAATCGCCGGAGCGCGCCGACACGCTGAGTGACCATGGCCCGGTACAGTCGGGCCATGACCGATCTGTCCCGCGGCGCGCGAGTTCGGCGCGGCGGCCGCAGACCGGGTTGGTTGCTGCTGACGGCGTTGCTAGTGCTGGCTATCGGCGCCAGTTCTGCACTGGTTTTCACCAATCAGGTAGAGCTCCTCAAGCTTGCGGTGATTCTCGCTTTATGGGCCGCCGTGGTTGCTGCGTTCGTCTCGGTGATCTACCGGCGGCAAAGCGACGTGGATCAAGCCCGGGCACGGGACCTGAAGCTCGTTTACGACCTCCAATTGGACCGGGAGATCTCGGCCCGCCGCGAGTATGAGCTGACCGTGGAGTCCCAGCTGCGTCGCGAGCTGGCCAGCGAACTGCGCGCCCAAGCCACCGACGACGTTTCGGCGTTGCGGGCAGAGCTGGCCGCGCTGCGCACCAACCTGGAGATCTTGTTCGACGCGGAGCTCAGTGATCGACCGGCGCTGGAGACCGAACGCAAGGCCGTTCGCGGTCACAGCGACTGGGATCGTGAAAACGAGGGCGCCCGCGAACGAGTCAACCGGGTGGCCTCGGTGCGGGCCGAAGAGCCTGCTCAGCGCACCGACGACAGTTCGATCATCGACGTGCACGAGGAGCCGCTGGTCCCTACGCCGCCGCGGCAAACCGCAGCGGAGGCCTACCATCCGGCGTACACCTACCAGCCAGCTGACGCGTATGCGCCTCCCAAGCCGAAGCGCGCCACCGAGGCGGCACGTCAGGCGCCGGAGCCAGACCGGGGTGCGCATTGGCGTCCAAGCGACCAGGAGGCCCAAGCCGCACGCGACGAGGCCCCGGGGCCACCCGAAGGTTGGGCGCCGCCGGGGGCATCACCTGCGCCAGGGGCACCGGCCGCGAACGCCGCAGAGCGTCAGCCGGAGAGCAGGAGCTGGGCTCAGCCTGATCGGCCGTCGCAGACCGGCGGTTGGGCCGCGTCGGGGGCGTCGCCCGCAAGCGGGGCGGAGCGATTTGAACCCCAACCCGTGCGACGCTCGCACCGCCGGGCCGAGCCGCCCCCGCCGCCCGAACCGCAGTTCGTGCCGCCGCCCCCGCCGCCCGAACCGCCACCGCAACAGCAGCGCCCCGGATGGTCGCCGCCGCCGGAGGAGCCCCGGCCGCAAGAGCAGCCGGGCTGGCAGCCGGTCAGTTCCGAGGGGCAATGGTTGCCCGCCGGAGCACCGGGCAGCCACTGGAATTCCGGTCAGGGCGACAGCGCCGGCGCGGCGTCGTGGGCATCCGACAACGCGCCGTCACGCGACAGGCCTTCGCACCGCTCACCGAGCGCCGGCGAACCCGCGTCGACGTCCGCGCCGCCGGTTGAGCGACAAGGACGGCATTCCACCGCCGCCGCCGAAGCGGCGCCAAGTCAGGCAAGTCAGCCAAGTCAGATCGGCGAACCCGCAGCCGATTGGAGCGAGCCCGGCCGTCGTGCACGATCCCGTCACTCAGTGGAGTACGCCGACCCCGGCATCGAGGGGTCCGCGCCGGCGCCGGCGATGTCGCCGCCACCGCCTCCGATGCCACCGCCACCGCCCTCGCCACCGGACAGAGCGCCGGTGATGTCTCCGCCACCGCCGCCCAGCGCTCGCCATCGCGGCACCGATCCGCTCTCGGAAGCCGACGAGCCACCATCCGGTGGCCAGTCGGTCGCCGAACTGCTGGCACGCTTGCAAACAACTCCGTCCGAGGGCGGCCGTCGCCGGCGCCGCGAAGACTGAGGTGAACACCACAGCGACCTAGGGGCCATCCCCGCGGTAGAGTCTTCACGACCGTCCGGTACCCGCGTTGCGGGACTGGAACGAACCAACAGAGTTGTGAGGGTCGTCTGCGATGGTGCAGTTCGACGGATTGCGCCCCGCCCGCCTCAAGGTGGGGATCATCTCCGCCGGCCGGGTGGGAACCGCGTTGGGCGTCGCGCTAGAACGCGTCGACCATGTCGTGGTGGCATGCAGCGCGGTTTCCCGCGCGTCGCGGCTGCGCGCTGAGCGCTGGTTGGCCGACACCCCGGTGACACCCGTACCCGATGTCGCCGGCAACGCCGAGCTGTTACTGCTGGCCGTGCCGGATACCGAACTGGCGGCGCTGGTTTCAGGCTTGGCCGCCACGTCGGCGGTGCGGGCGGGCACCATCGTCGCGCATACCTCGGGCATCAACGGCATCGACGTGCTGGCACCGCTGAGCTCGCAGGACTGCATACCGCTGGCCATTCATCCGGCGATGACGTTCACCGGCTCCGACGAGGACATCTCCCGGCTACCGGACACCTGCTTCGGAATCACCGCGGCCGACGAGGTCGGCTATGCGATCGCGCAGTCCCTGGTGCTCGAGATCGGTGGCGAGCCGTTCCGGGTGCCCGAGCACGCGCGGACGCTCTATCACGCCGCGCTGGCCCATGCCGGCAACCACATCGTCACCGTGCTTGCCGACGCCCTGGACGCGTTGCGAGCCGCTTTGTCGGGCACCGAACTCCTCGGTCAACAGCTTGTCGACGATCAGCCCGGCGGCATCGCTGAGCGGATCCTCGGACCGCTGGCCCGCGCGGCGCTGGAGAACACGCTGCGGCGCGGGCAGGCGGCGCTCACCGGTCCGATCGCGCGCGGGGACGCCCGCGCGGTCGCCGGTCATCTGAGCGCGCTGGAGGCGGTCGACCCGCAGCTGGCGCAGGCCTACCGGCTGAACGCGATGCGTACCGCCCAGCGGGTGCACGCGCCCGACGAAGTCTTCCAGGTCCTTGAGGGCTCGGCGCGGTGAGCCTGCACCGGGCGCCGAAGTTCAACGCCGGCCAACTCAACGTCTACTCGAACCCCAACGATGTCGGCGAGGTCAGCCGCGCGCTGCGCCACACCGGTCGACGGGTGATGCTCGTGCCGACCATGGGCGCGCTGCACGACGGACATCTCGCGCTCGTCCGCGCCGCCAAACGAGTGCCCGGCTCGGTGGTGGTGGTATCGATCTTCGTCAATCCGCTGCAATTCGGCGCCGACGAGGATCTGGCGGCGTACCCGCGGATAGTCGACGACGACCTGGCGCTGTTGCGCGGCGAAGGAGTCGAAATAGCCTTCACCCCAAGCGTTGCGGCGATGTATCCGGACGGCCCGCGTACCACCGTGTACCCCGGGCCACTCGGATCCGAACTCGAGGGTGCTGCTCGGCCCACGCATTTCGCGGGCATGCTCACCGTGGTCCTGAAGCTGCTGCAGATCGTGGCGCCGGACCGAATTTTCTTCGGCGAGAAGGATTATCAGCAATTGGTGCTGGTGCGACAGATGGTCGCCGACCTCAACGTCGACGCCCGGGTAATCGGTGTGCCGATCGTGCGCGAAACGGATGGCCTGGCGATGTCGTCACGCAACCGCTATCTCAACGCTGCACAGCGCGAGCTGGCCGGCGTCTTGTCGGCGGCGCTGCTGGCCGGCACGCACGCCGCACCCGGCGGCGCCGATGCGGCGCTACGGGCGGCCCGCGCCGTGCTGTCGGAGGTACCCGCGATCGACGTGGACTATCTGGAGTTGCGCGACAGCGGATTAGGGCCCGCCCCCGCCTGCGGCGCCGGACGCCTGCTGGTCGCCGCCCGGCTCGGCAAGACCAGACTGATCGACAATGTCGCAATTGAAATCGGAACTACCGTCGGCGCCGACGGGCTAATGCCTGCGGTCTCGGCTGAATCCCGCCCTGCGACGATGCGGGCCGTGCAGCGGCCCGAGGTGGGGGCACCTCCCGCTTGCGGGGGAGAGCCGGGCGATCAACTTCTCGGATCACCTTGGAGGAATTGATGTTACGAACAATGCTCAAGTCGAAGATTCACCGGGCGACCGTCACGCAGGCGGACCTGCACTACGTCGGCTCGGTGACGATCGACGCTGACTTGATGGATGCGGCGGACCTGCTCGAGGGTGAACAGGTGACCATCGTCGACATCGACAATGGCGCGCGCCTGGTCACCTACGCGATCACCGGTCAGCGCGGCAGCGGCGTGATCGGAATCAACGGGGCTGCAGCGCATCTCGTGCATCCCGGTGACTTGGTGATCCTGATCGCCTACGCAACCATGGACGATGCCGAGGCGCGCAGCTACCAGCCGAAGATCGTCTTCGTCGATGCCGAGAACCGGGCGATCGACCTGGGGCACGATCCGGCTTTCGTGCCCGCCGATGCCGGCGAGCTGGTCTCGCCGCGATGAAGGTCTCCTAGTCGTGCTGCTGGCAATCGACGTCCGCAACACGCACACCGTCGTCGGGCTGCTGTCCGGCTCCAAGGAGCACGCGAAGGTCGAGCAGCATTGGCGGATTCGCACCGAATCCGAAGTCACCGCCGACGAGCTCGCGTTGACCATCGACGGCCTGATCGGTGACGATTCCGATCAGCTCACCGGCGCGGCTGCGCTGTCCACGGTTCCATCGGTGCTGCACGAGGTGCGGCTGATGCTCGAGCAGTACTGGCCGTCGGTGCCACATGTGCTGATCGAACCTGGTGTTCGCACCGGCATCCCGCTGCTGGTCGACAATCCCAAAGAAGTCGGGGCCGACCGAATTGTCAACTGTCTGGCGGCTTTTCAAAAGTACGGGACCGCTGCCATCGTGATCGACTTCGGCTCGTCGATTTGCGTGGATGTGGTGTCTGCCAAAGGCGAATTCCTGGGTGGCGCGATCGCGCCGGGTGTGCAGGTCTCCTCCGACGCCGCCGCGGCACGCTCGGCCGCCTTACGGCGGGTCGAGCTGGCCCGCCCCCGGTCTGTGGTCGGCAAGAACACCGTCGAATGCATGCAGGCAGGTGCGGTTTTCGGCTTCGCCGGGCTGGTCGACGGCCTCGTCGGCCGCATCCGCGACGACGTCGACGGGTTTTCCGGCGACAACGTCACGGTGGTGGCCACCGGTCACACCGCGCCGCTGCTGCTGGCCGAGCTGAACTCCGTCGATCATTACGACCAGCACCTGACCCTGCACGGGCTGCGGCTGGTGTTCGAGCGCAACCGGGACAGCCAGCGCGGACGGCTCAAGACGGCACGCTGACTGCGGCCAGCTTCTCGCGAAACTGGGGCGCCCCTCGCGCGAAGGTACCCCACCGCTTGCGGGGGAAAGCCAGGGCTGCGAACGGGCCGGGATCACGACCGCTGTTTTTAGTTTCGCGGCTCTGACCGCGCACTTGACGCTGTCCGCAGTACTTTAAGCTGGCAGGTCGTGAACGCCGGCGACGCAGACATCCCTGAGCAGTTCCGGATCCGCCGGGACAAACGCGCTCGCCTGTCCGCCGAGGGCCGCGATCCCTACCCCGTCCAAGTCGGGCGCACCCACACGCTGGCGGCGATCCGCGCCGCATATCCCGATCTGCCGGCCGATTCGACCACCGGTGACATCGTCGGTGTTGCCGGGCGGGTGGTGTTCGCCCGCAACTCGGGCAAGCTGTGTTTTGCCACACTCCAAGAAGGAGACGGCACCCAACTACAGGTCATGCTCAGCCTCGCCGGCGTCGGCCAGGAGGCCCTTGACGAATGGAAAGCCGATGTCGATATCGGCGACATCGTCTGCGTGCACGGAGAGGTGATCAGCTCACGGCGCGGTGAACTGTCCGTGCTCGGCGACAGCTGGCAGATGGCGTCCAAGGCGCTGCGGCCACTGCCGGTGGCGCATAAAGAGATGAACGAAGAGTCGCGGGTGCGGCAACGCTACGTCGACCTGATCGTCCGTCCCCAGGCCCGGGCGGTTGCCCGCCAGCGGATCGCCGTCATTCGCGCATTACGGACCGCTCTGGAGCAACGCGGCTTTCTGGAAGTCGAAACGCCGATGCTGCAGACTTTGGCGGGCGGCGCGGCGGCCCGCCCGTTCACCACGCACTCCAATGCTCTTGACATCGACCTCTACCTTCGGATCGCACCGGAACTGTTCCTGAAGCGCTGCGTCGTTGGCGGGTTCGACAAGGTCTTCGAACTTAATCGGGTGTTCCGAAACGAAGGAGCCGATTCCACGCATTCCCCGGAATTTTCCATGTTGGAGACCTACCAGGCGTATGGAACGTATGACGATTCCGCCGTTGTCACCCGTGAGCTTATTCAACAGGTGGCTGACGAGGCGATCGGTACTCGACAACTGTCGCTGCCCGACGGCAGTGTCTATGACATCGACGGAGAATGGGCGTCGATACAAATGTATCCATCACTATCCGAGGCGCTTGGCGAGGAGATCACACCGGACACCACGGTTGATCGCTTGCTGGCTATCGCCAAGGCACTCGATGTCGAGGTACCCGCCGACCGCGGGTATGGGCACGGCAAGCTGGTCGAGGAACTGTGGGAACATACCGTCGGCGCCGATTTGACAGCACCCACATTCGTCCAGGATTTTCCGGTCGAGACAACGCCTTTGACGCGTCAGCACCGCAGCATCGCCGGTGTCACCGAGAAGTGGGACCTGTATATCCGCGGAATCGAACTGGCCACCGGATACTCGGAATTGATCGACCCGGTGGTGCAGCGGGAAAGATTCGCCGAGCAGGCGCGGGCCGCGGCAGCAGGCGATGACGAGGCAATGGTGCTCGACGAGGATTTTCTGGTTGCCTTGGAGCACGCTATGCCGCCGTGTACGGGAACCGGAATGGGCATCGATCGGTTGCTGATGGCTTTGACCGGTCTGTCAATTCGAGAGACAGTATTGTTTCCTATTGTGCGGCCGCATAGCAACTGAGCCCTCGGGTGGCGCTGTATTGAATAACGCGCCTGGGTGTGGCAGATTGATGCGCGGGGGCGGCCCAAAACCACTTGTATGGCAAGTGTCTAAGAAGAAAGCAAGAGGCTCAGCCAATGGCGAAGAAAGTGACCGTCACCCTGGTCGACGATTTCGATGGTGAAGGGGCCGCCGATGAAACCGTGGAATTCGGTCTCGACGGCGTGACCTATGAGATTGACCTTTCGGCCAAAAACGCCACGAAACTACGCAACGACCTGAAGCAGTGGGTCGAAGCCGGCCGTCGGGTCGGCGGTCGTCGGCGTGGACGTGCCAGCGCTGGTCGAGGCCGCGGAACCATTGATCGCGAGCAGAGCGCGGCAATCCGGGACTGGGCCCGTCGCAATGGGCACAATGTGTCGACCCGGGGCCGTATCCCAGCCGACGTCATCGATGCATTCCACGCTGCGACCTAACTGACCAGCTGACGCGGGAACGCCGGAGCGGCAGGGAGCGCGGGCAGATCCGGCTTTCGCTGGTGGCGAACTGATCGCGTATCGAAGCGGGAAACGATTCGCAGTTTTCCCGCGTTGCACTGTTGCAACCGCGTTGTAGCCGGGGATCTCCGGGTCGGTGGGGTTGGCGTAGAGGGTCGCAAGGTGGGAAGCCCGGCCGGTGGCCCATTACAGTGGACATCAGGTACGCGATGTCGGCCCCTGTGCCGAGAATGACGAAGTACCGATGGTGAGGGAGAGCAGGTAACCGCCAATGTTCGAACGTTTTACGGACCGTGCCCGCAGGGTGGTCGTCCTGGCGCAAGAAGAGGCCCGGATGCTCAACCACAACTACATCGGTACCGAGCACATTCTGCTGGGTCTGATCCACGAGGGCGAAGGGGTTGCCGCTAAGTCGCTGGAGTCGCTGGGCATCTCGCTGGAAGGCGTCCGCAGCCAGGTCGAGGAGATCATCGGCCAGGGGCAGCAGGCCCCGTCCGGGCACATCCCGTTCACCCCACGCGCCAAGAAAGTTCTCGAGCTGAGCCTGCGCGAGGCGCTACAGCTCGGCCACAACTACATCGGCACCGAGCACATTCTGCTCGGTCTGATCCGTGAGGGCGAAGGCGTCGCTGCTCAGGTATTGGTCAAGCTGGGCGCCGAACTGACCCGGGTGCGCCAGCAGGTGATTCAGCTGCTGAGCGGCTACCAGGGCAAGGAGACCGCGGAAGCCGGTACCGGCGGCCGTGGTGGCGAATCCGGCAGCCCGTCGACGTCACTGGTGCTCGACCAGTTCGGCCGCAACCTGACGGCGGCGGCGATGGAAGGCAAGCTCGACCCGGTCATCGGCCGGGAGAAGGAAATCGAGCGGGTCATGCAGGTGCTGTCCCGGCGCACCAAGAACAACCCGGTGTTGATCGGTGAGCCCGGCGTCGGCAAGACCGCGGTCGTGGAGGGCCTTGCGCAGGCCATCGTGCACGGCGAGGTTCCCGAGACGCTGAAGGACAAGCAGCTCTACACCCTGGACTTGGGTTCGCTGGTGGCCGGCAGCCGCTACCGCGGTGACTTCGAGGAACGCCTCAAGAAGGTGCTCAAGGAGATCAACACCCGCGGCGACATCATCCTGTTCATCGACGAGCTGCACACGCTGGTCGGTGCGGGAGCCGCCGAAGGTGCGATCGACGCGGCGTCGATCCTGAAGCCCAAGCTGGCCCGCGGCGAATTGCAGACCATCGGTGCCACCACCCTCGACGAGTACCGCAAGTACATCGAGAAGGACGCCGCTCTGGAGCGCCGGTTCCAGCCGGTCCAGGTGGGCGAGCCGACGGTGGAGCACACCATCGAGATCCTCAAAGGTCTGCGCGACCGCTACGAGGCACACCACCGGGTGTCCATCACCGATTCCGCGATCGTGGCCGCGGCCACCCTGGCCGACCGCTACATCAACGACCGGTTCCTGCCGGACAAGGCGATCGACCTGATCGACGAAGCCGGCGCCCGGATGCGGATTCGCCGGATGACCGCTCCGCCAGACCTGCGCGAGTTCGACGAGAAGATCGCCGATGCTCGCCGCGAGAAGGAGTCCGCGATCGACGCGCAGGACTTCGAGAAGGCGGCCAGCCTGCGTGACCGCGAAAAGCAACTGGTGGGCCAGCGGGGTGAGCGCGAAAAGCAGTGGCGCTCAGGTGATCTGGATGTGGTCTCCGAGGTGGACGATAACGAGATCGCCGAGGTGCTCGGCAACTGGACCGGAATCCCGGTGTTCAAGCTCACCGAGGCCGAGACCACCCGGCTGCTGCGCATGGAGGACGAGATCCACAAGCGGATCATCGGCCAGGCGGACGCCGTCAGGGCGGTCTCGAAGGCGATCCGTCGTACCCGTGCCGGGTTGAAAGACCCCAAGCGGCCGTCCGGTTCGTTCATCTTCGCCGGCCCGTCCGGTGTCGGTAAGACCGAGTTGTCCAAGGCGCTGGCGAACTTCCTGTTCGGCGACGACGACGCGCTCATCCAGATCGACATGGGTGAGTTCCACGACCGGTTCACCGCGTCGCGGTTGTTCGGCGCCCCACCGGGATATGTCGGTTACGAGGAGGGCGGCCAGCTCACCGAGAAGGTGCGGCGCAAGCCGTTCTCGGTCGTGCTGTTCGACGAGATCGAGAAAGCGCACCAGGAGATCTACAACAGCCTGTTGCAGGTGCTCGAGGACGGCCGACTGACTGACGGGCAGGGCCGCACCGTCGACTTCAAGAACACCGTGCTGATCTTCACCTCCAACCTCGGTACCGCGGACATCTCCAAAGCGGTCGGCCTGGGCTTCACTCAGGGCGGTGGAGACAACAACTACGAGCGGATGAAGCAGAAGGTCAACGACGAGCTGAAAAAGCACTTCCGCCCGGAGTTCCTCAACCGCATCGACGACATCATCGTCTTCCACCAGCTGACCAAGGACGAGATCATCCAGATGGTCGACCTGATGGCCGCCCGGGTCGAAAAGCAGCTCAAGGCCAAGGACATGGCTCTGGAGCTCACCGACAAGGCCAAGGCGCTGCTGGCCAAGCGCGGGTTCGACCCGGTGCTCGGGCGCTCGTCCGCTGCGCCGCACCATCCAGCGGGAGATCGAGGACCAACTGTCCGAGAAGATCCTGTTCGAAGAGGTCGGCCCGGGCCAGGTTGTCACCGTGGATGTGGACAACTGGGACGGCGAAGGTGCCGGAGAGGACGCGGTGTTCACCTTCACCGGGGCCCGCAAACCGGCCGAGCCTGCGGCGGACCTGGCGAATGCCGGTGCCCACGCAGCCGGTGGCCCGCCGGCCACCAGCCAGTAAAACGACAAACAGATGGGCGGTCACCGATCGGGTGGCCGCCCATCTGCTATGCCGCGCTATCGCTGGCCCGAGGTTTTTGCGTAGCGTTGCACGGGCAGCAACGCGAAGACCCGCTTGGCGACCTGCAACATCCAACTGCCGACGCTTGGCCCGTGGTCGCGAAGCCAATTGAGTTGGAAACTCACCACCCACGGCTGTCCGGTCCGGTCGACCGCATACCAGCTGAATGTCAGATCACCTGGCAGGCCGCCGGCTTTCGCGCCGATGTAGGGCCATTCGTGTGAATCGAGGTTGACATTCGGACTGGCCGCCAGGATCTGCTTGACGGGCGCGGCCTTGCCGACAGCGCCGGCTTGCAACGCCACGTGCACCCGGCAGATATCCTCAGCGCTGCCAAACCATTCCGCGCCATATTCGGAGGCCGGCACGTGAGCGCGAAACGGATCCGGTTGATACGTGCGAGAATTGGCCTCTTGTAGCAGCTGAGCACGGCCCTGCGGCGTGGCCCGCTTCCACTGCTCGCGGACGTCCGGCCGTCCCCAAGCGATTGAAAACAACTCGTACATGGTCGGAAACGGCGTCATGGCCGCCGGATCGTGATGGCCTGCGTTAGCGAGCGCGTTCTCCACGGCTTGCGGGCCGAGTTTTCCGATCAGCATGTCGGTCGCCATGTTGTCGCTGGTGGCGATCATCTTCTCGGCGGCGGTGCGCACCGTAATAGTGGCTCCCACGGGTAATTCCATTCCCGAACCGACGGCCTTGCCCTTGTCGGTCACGGTCAGCGGGTCGTCCCAGGACACTGTTTCGGCCTTGACGGCGTCCTCCACGGCATAGAGCACGTACAACTTGAAGATCGACGCCAACGGGAGCGACAGTGTGGTGTTGGTCCCGGCCACCCGATCGCATTGTCCGTCATTGACTTTGGCCACCTGCCACGAGTAGCGGGCGTCGGTCTTGCTCAGTGCGGCGTCGACGTCGTGCCACGACGAGATCGTCGGGGCTTGCGTGGTGACGTCGAACCCGTCCACCAATGTGTCGTCGGCGGTGTGTATCCGGATCTCCTGCCGCGCACCGTAGGACGTGGTCAGCTTCAGCGTCGCCGCGCCCGCTTTGATGTCGACGCCGCCGAACGTGAACGGACGGTCCCACCAGAGCTTCTCCATGGTGGTCTCGATCGGCTTGACCAGGTTCGCCGTGGCCAGAGTCGCAACTCCGATCGGGCCGATGGGCCAGTCGGAGTTCAGCATGTCCAGGGTCTGCTGAGCTCGCAGTCCAGGCGGAGTCCTGATGTCGATCCCCCGAGCAGCGCCCGCTGCATTGGCGGACGGCGTCGGCGGTGGCGCACAACCCGGGCCCAGGGCGGCGACGAGCGCAGCGACGGCTGTCAATGCCGCTACGCGGTGCCGGCCCTGGCGCGGATTACGCCTTGTGGCCGGATCCGGCAACGTCTAACACAACCTCGAATTCCAGCAGCGACGCGCCAGTCGCCACCGGGTTGCTCCGGTGGCCGGCGTGCGCCTCGATGGCAGGCCCGGTCGCCCATGCCTGGAACGCCTCTTCGGATTCCCACTGAGTCACGACGAAGTACCGGTCTTCGCCCTTGATCGGGACGAAGCAACTGAAAGCCGAGGAAGCCCGGCGAGTTCTCGACGGCGTGCGCGCGATGGGCGAACCGCTTCTCCAATTCGGGGCCTGCGTCCGCGGGCACCTCGATCGCGTTGATCTTCACCACTGGCATGCCGTTAGGCTACCGTGCCGTCCAACCGCGGACGCCGGCCACGCAAGATAGCTGGATGGCCGCCGATCTGCTGACCCATCGTGGTGGACGAGGTGACCCGGTGGTCCTGGTGCACGGCCTGATGGGCCGCGGCAGTACCTGGTCGCGTCAGCTGCCGTGGCTGACCCAGCTGGGCGCTGTGTACACCTACGACGCGCCTTGGCACCGCGGTCGTGAGGTCGCCGATCCCTACCCGATCAGCACCGAACGTTTCGTGGCCGACCTCGGCGATGCGCTGGCCGTGCTGGACACGCCCGCCCGGTTAGTCGGGCACTCAATGGGCGCGCTGCACTCCTGGTGTCTGGCCGCCGAGCGGCCCGAACTCGTCTCGGCGCTGGTAGTCGAGGATATGGCACCGGACTTCCGCGGCCGCACCACCGGCCCGTGGGAACCGTGGCTGCATAACCTTCCGGTCGAATTCGACTCCGCCGAGCAAATATTCGCAGAATTCGGGCAACTCGCCGGCCAGTACTTCCTGGAAGCCTTTGATCGGACGGTAACCGGGTGGCGGCTGCACGGTCACACTTCTCGGTGGATCGAGATCGCCGCCGAATGGGGCACTCGCGACTACTGGGCGCAGTGGCGCGCGGTGCGCTCACCTGTGCTGCTCGTCGAAGCCGGCAACTCGGTTACTCCTGCGGGCGAGATGCGCGCGATGAACGAAACTGGTTACCGGACAACCTATTTGCATGTAGCCGATGCCGGACACTTGGTTCATGACGACGCGCCGCAACTGTATCGACAGGCGGTGGAGTCGTTTCTCGCCGCGCCCTAACCCTCTTCGCCGATCAAGGCGAAACGCCCGTCGCTCGTCCTCGTCACCAGGCCATCGGCCAGTAGCGAGTTCAGCGCTCGGTCGCGCTGCTCGGTGTCGGTCAGCCACGCGACGTCCAATTGGGCGCGCGTGACCGGGAATTCGTTGCCGCGCAGAACATCTAGCAGCCGGCCGCGAACCTGTCGGTCGGTTCCCGCGTAGGCCTGCGGTCGACGCGCCGGACCCTGTGACGGGGGAAAGCCGGCCTGCCGCCATCGACACACGCTGAGCGGACATAGTCCACAGCGCGGCGACCGCGCTGTGCAGACGGTGGCGCCCAGCTCCATCAGCGCCGCTGAAAACCGGTGCGCTGAAGAATCATTGGGCAGCAGAGCGGCGACGTCGGCGTGGTCACGGGTGGTGGACGCCGCAGCGGCGTCGGCGCGGCCGTGCACAACGCGGGCGACCACCCGGCGCACATTGGTGTCCACCACCGGCACCGACTGCTGGTAGGCGAAGCACGCCACCGCGCGGGCGGTATAGCTGCCGACCCCGGGCAATGTCAGCAGGACCTCGACGTCGTCGGGGACGATGTCGCCGTGATCGCGGGTGATCACGGTCGCGCACTCGTGCAAGCGTTTGGCACGCCGTGGATAGCCCAGCTTGCCCCAGGCGCGCACGATGTCTGCCGGGCTGGCCGCTGCCGTCGCCGACGGCGTAGGCCACCGCGCCACCCAGTCGAGCCAGATCGGCACCACCCGCGACACCGGCGTCTGCTGCAACATGAATTCGCTGACCAGGATCTGCCACGGCGTCACGTCGGGATCCCGCCACGGCAGGTCGCGTCGCGACCGGTCATACCAGTCGAGAAGTTCACGCGCCGTTGGTGAGGGCTTCACGGCTGCCTGCGGCACAATGAACGCCATGCCCAATAGCAGCCCGGTAGCGGCGTGGAAAGCACTCAAAGAGGGTAACGAGCGATTCGTCACCGGCCAGCCCGCGCACCCAAGCCAAAGTGTCGAGCATCGCGCCAGCCTGGCCAAGGGCCAGACGCCCACTGTGGCGCTCTTCGGCTGTGGCGACAGCCGGGTGGCCGCCGAGCTGATCTTCGATCAGGGTCTGGGCGACATGTTCGTGGTCCGGACGGCCGGGCACGTGATCGACTCCGCTGTGTTGGGCTCGATCGAGTTCGCGGTGGTGGTGCTCGGCGTGCCGTTGATCGTGGTTCTCGGCCACGACAGCTGCGGTGCGGTCAAAGCGACGCTGGCCGCGCTCGACGACGGTGTGCTGCCCGGCGGTTATGTGCGCGACGTGGTCGAGCGGGTGACGCCGTCGATCCTGCTGGGCCGCCGTGAAGGTCTGAAGCGGGCGGACGAGTTCGAGGCGCGCCATGTGGTCGAGACCGGCACTCAGCTGCTGGCCCGCTCGACGGCCATCGCCGAGAAGGTGGCCGCCGGTGAGCTGGCGATCGTGGGCGCCACCTACCACCTCGCCGAAGGCCGGGTGGTGCTGCGCGAGGTGATCGGCGACGTCGGGGAAGAACCCGGCGACGAGTCCTAGATCGAATATCGCGGCCTGACGAGGCCGCGGAGAGGTCGCCGTCCTCAGCTAATTGGGCGACACGCCGAGTTAGGTCGGCCCAGTCGACGTGACCTGGGCTTACCGTGTGAATGTGCTGGATCTGGAACCGCGGGGCCCGTTACCGCCGGAGATCTACTGGCGACGCCGGGGATTGGCGATCGGCATTGCGGTCGTCGTCGTCGCGATCGTGGTGGCGATTATCGTCGCTGTCCTGAGCGGCAGCGCCGGGGCCAACACATCCGCCGCGAAGAAACCCGGGACGCAGGCCGGGCAGAACGCGCCGGGGGCGGGCCCCGAGGTCAAGACTCCGGTGGAGCCGCCGGCGGGTGAGAACACCGATCAGCCGGCCGAGACGCCGACGGCCGCCGTGCAGCCGCCGCCAGTGCTCAAGGAAGGCGATGACTGCCCCGACTCCACGTTGGCCGTCAAGGGCCTGACCAACGCGCCGCAGTTCGCCATCGGCGACCAGCCAAAGTTCACCATGGTCGTCACCAATATCGGGCTGGTGGCCTGCAAGCGCGACGTCGGAGCCGCTGTGCTGGCCGCCTACGTCTATTCGCTGGACAACAAGCGGTTGTGGTCGAACCTGGACTGTGCACCCTCCAACGAAACCCTGGTGAAAACGTTCGCGCCCGGGGAGCAGGTGACAACCGCCGTGACCTGGACCGGCATGGGGTCGGCCCCGCACTGCCCGCTGCCACGGCCGGCGATCGGACCCGGTACCTACAACCTCGTCGTTCAGTTGGGAAACCTGCGCTCGGCCGCGGTCCCGTTCATCCTGGCCCAGGCGCCACTTCCGGGTGCCGTGCCGCCGGGGCTGCCGCCTGGGCTGCCCGGCCCGCCGGCGCCTGGACCACTGCCCGGTCCGCCACCCGGCCCCGGCGGCTGATCAGCGTCAGCTGAGCGGATCGCCGATGGTCGATTCGGCCAGCTGCGACAACCCTTCTCGCACGTGGCGGGCCCAGATCTCGCCGATTCCTTCCACCGCCTCCAGGTCGCCTGCACTGGCCGCCAAAAGGCTCTGCAGCGAGCCGAACTCGCGGACCAGCCGGTCGGCGTGGGCGAACTGCAGCCGCGGGATCTCCGACATCGCGCGGTAGCCGCGCGAGCTCACTGCCGAGTCTTGCGCCTCGGTCGTCGACGGGTAGCCGAAAACCTTTGCCATCGTGGTGAAATCGAGCAACTCGGCATCGGACATGCCATCCAGCTCGTCGAGTGTGGCCGCGACTTCGGCTTTGGACAGTGGCTCGGGGTTGGCGTGGTAGTCGCGCACGATCAGCTCGCGGGCGGCGTCGTTACCGCCGAGCAGTTCGTCCAGCTGCAGCCGCAGCTGGCGTCCGTCGGTACCAAGCTCGACGACCTCGTAGTCGAGCTCCACGCCGATCCGGCGGACCAGCTCGAGCCTCTGCACCACCGTCATCACGTCGCGGAGCGACACGAAGTCCTCGATCTCCGCCCTCGACAGCTGCCTGCTGACCTCGTCGAGCCTGGTTTTATACCGTTCCAGCGTGGCGATGGCCTGGTTGGCCCGCGACAGGATGGTGGCCGAGTCGGCCAGGACGTGGCGCTCGCCGCTGAGGTAGACGGTCACGATGCTCATCGAGTGGCTGACCGATATCACCGGATAACCGGTCTGGGCGGCGGCCCGCTCGGCTGAGCGGTGCCGGGTGCCGGACTCGTCGGTGGGTATCGACGGGTCGGGCACCAGTTGCACGTTGGCCCGCAGGATCCGGCTGCCGTCGGTGGACAACACCACCGCGCCATCCATCTTGCACAGCTCCCGCAGCCTGGTCGGCGCATACCGCACGTCGAGCGAGAAGCCGCCGTCGCAGATCGCCTCGACGCTGTCGTCGCAGCCGAGGACTATCAGTGCACCGGTCCGGCCGCGCAGGATGCGCTCTAGGCCGTCGCGCAGCGCGGTGCCCGGCGCCAGCCGTGCCACGGCCTCATGCAGGGTGGGACGCGGCGGCGCTGCGCCGTTCGATGTTGATTGGCCGAGTGTCATCACCACTCATTCTGCTCCGTGGGTACTGTGTCCAGTCGATGTGGTGGGGTCGGCGCCTTGCTGCGGTGCTCGGCGATATCGAGCATGTGCTCCAAAGCGACGACGATGTTGGGCGCCTGCAGTGCACGCAAGCCTGGCGGCACGGCATCAGAGCCTGACGGGATCAGCGCGGTGGTGAAGCCCTGCCGGGCGGCCTCGGCAAGCCGGCGTTGCATACCGCTGACCCGCCGAAGATCACCCGCCAAACCGACTTCACCGATCATCACCGCGGTTGCCGGCAACGGTAGGTCCACGTAAGCCGAAGCCAGCGCGATCGCGACCGCCAGATCCGATGACGGGTCGGTCAGCCGCATGCCGCCGACGGTGGACAGGTACACGTCGCTGACGGCGATCTTCAGACGGGCGTGCTTTTCCAGCACCGCGGCGATCATCGCCGCCCGTGCATGGTCGATCCCGCTGACGGCGCGGCGCGGTGAGCCGCCCGACGGCGTCGCCAGCAACGCCTGGATCTCGCCGACCAAGGGCCGCTTCCCGTCGAGGGTCACCGTGATGGCTGTACCCGCGACGGGCTGCGGCCGCTGATCCAGAAATAGCCCGGACGGGTCGGTAACACCTTCAATCCCGTTGTCCTGCAGGAGAAAGCAACCAACTTCATCTGCCGCGCCGAAACGGTTCTTCACGCCGCGAACCATACGCAGTAGCGAATTGCGATCGCCTTCGAAGTGCAGCACAACGTCGACCAGATGTTCCAGCGAGCGGGGGCCGGCAATGGCCCCGTCTTTGGTGACATGGCCGACCAGGATCAGTGGCACGCCAGTGGTTTTCGCCGCGGCGGTCAGTGCGGTGGTCACCGCGCGCACCTGGGTGACACCACCGGCGACGCCGTCGCTGTCAGCGCTGGACATGGTCTGCACCGAGTCGACGACGACCAGCGTGGGCTGCACCGCCTCGATATGGCTGAGCACTGCCTGCAGGTCCGACTCGGCGGCCAGGTACAGCTCGTGATGGCTGCAGCCGGTCCGATCGGCGCGCATCCGGATCTGGCCTCGCGACTCCTCGCCGGACACGTACAACGCGCGCCGCCCAGACGCGGCCCATTGGTGGGCGACCTTGAGCAGCAACGTCGATTTACCCACCCCCGGATCGCCGGCGAGCAGGGTGACCGAGCCCGGTACCACGCCGCCACCGAGCACGCGGTCGAGTTCATCGATACCGGTAGGGCAGTGGCGGGTGCCGTCAGGCTCGATGGAGCTGATCGGAATGGCAGCCGACGACGGGCTCACCGCCGCGCGAGTGCCGCCCCGGACGGCGCTGAGGACCGCTACTTCGTCGACAGAGCCCCATGCGCCGCACTCCAGGCAACGTCCCACCCATTTGGCGGTGACATGGCGGCATTCCGAACAGCGGTACTGCGAACGTGCCTTGGCCACCCGGTAAAGGTATCCGGCTGGTCCGACAGATCAGGGTAGGTCAGGCCGGCCCAGGCGGTTCGTTTTGCCGCGGCCCGTCGGGCGCCGAAATCGGCACCGCCACAGCTGACACTGCCGGCCTTTTCGAAGTTGAAGGTGAAGTCGTAGTTCGGGCCGTTGGTGATCGGCTTGGTCAGCGCGACGGTCGCCTTGACCGAATCGGCGTTCTCGACGGCGTCGGCGGCTTTCTTGTGCTGACCGCTCCGAGGACCGATGAACAGCACCCCGCTGGCCGGCAGGGTGGGATCGCCGGTCACGGTCACCTTGCCGATGTCGGTGGTGATGCCGACCAGCTTGTCGGTGATTTCCGGTGACTGGTTGACCGCGACCAGCAACAGGTCCACCGTGGCGCCCGGGCGCAGGAAGTCACCGGTCTGCAGTGCCTGAATGCGGACGTTGCGCAGCGCGACGTTGTTGATCACCGCCTGGTTGCCGTCAACGGCGGATTGCTGCATAGCCGTCTGCGCAACCTGACCGACGCCGCAGCCGGCGAGCGCGACGGTGCCGATCAAGCCACCGGCTGCGAGCGCGGCGACCTTTGCCGAGCGACGACTCGACCGGGATTTCGAGTCGCGGTAGTCGAAGCGATTCACTCAAAGCCTCCTGCTCGGCCTTCGAACGCCACTGCGGTTCGACTATGCACAGTAGTAGGTCGGCCGGGCCCGCGGTACCTGAGGGCTTAGAAGCGGCGAGCCGGCCGATCAGACCAGCGCAGTAACACCTCTACCGCCCTGAACGGCACACATCTGCAGGCCTCCGGGCGGCGGCGAACGGGTTCAAGATAGGTCGGTACCTTGCACGAATTTCCCCGTCTGTCAACCCCCTCTCCGCACGTGCGGTGCCCCTGACCTGCACCGTTGTTCCGCGCGTGTTTGCGCGGCGTGTTAGCATGGAGTAACGAAAGGGGCTCGAAACTGATGATTTTTAAGGTCGGAGATACCGTTGTCTATCCACACCACGGTGCTGCGTTGATCGAGGCGATCGAAACCCGAACCATCAAGGGGGAACAAAAAGAGTATCTCGTCTTGAAGGTGGCGCAGGGAGACCTGACAGTTCGAGTACCTGCTGACAATGCCGAGTATGTCGGCGTCCGCGATGTGGTCGGCCAGGAAGGCCTCGACAAGGTGTTCCAGGTGCTCCGCGCACCGCACACCGAAGAGCCGACCAACTGGTCCCGCCGCTACAAGGCCAACCTGGAGAAGCTTGCCTCCGGTGACGTCAACAAGGTCGCTGAGGTTGTGCGTGACCTGTGGCGTCGTGACCAGGAGCGCGGCTTGTCCGCCGGCGAGAAGCGCATGCTGGCGAAAGCCCGTCAGATTCTGGTCGGTGAATTGGCGCTGGCCGAGAGCACCGATGAGGCCAAAGCGGACATCATCCTCGACGAGGTGCTGGCCGCCGCGTCCTGAATTCCGTGACGCGCAAGGACCGGGGTTGACCGGCACGGTCGCAGTAGTCCCGGCCGCCGGGTCGGGCGAACGGCTCGCCGCCGGTGTGCCGAAGGCGTTCTTTCAGCTCGATGGACGCACGCTGATCGAACGTGCCGTCGATGGCCTGTTGCAATCCGGTGTGGTCGATCGCGTTGTCGTGGCGGTCCCTGCCGACCGCACCGACCGGGCAAAACTGATCCTCGGTGAAGACGCAACCGTCGTCGCCGGCGGAGTCAATCGCGGCGACTCGGTCGCCCGGGCGCTAGCGGCCGTCGCCGACGTAGAAGAACCTGACTTTGTCCTGGTGCACGACGCGGCCCGGGCTCTGACACCCCCCGAGTTGGTGGTGCGCGTGGTCGAAGCACTGCGCGCGGGGCATTCGGCCGTCGTGCCCGTGCTGCCCCTCACAGACACCATCAAGGCCGTCGATGCCAACGGCACGGTGTTGGGGACGCCGGATCGGGCCGGGCTGCGAGCAGTCCAGACCCCGCAGGGCTTTGTCACCGAGCTGCTGCTGCGGGCATACCAGCGGGCCGGAACGGCCGATTTCACCGACGACGCGTCCCTGGTCGAGCATGTCGGTGGTCAGGTCCAGGTGGTCGACGGCGACCCGCTGGCGTTCAAGATCACCACCCGGCTGGACCTGTTGCTGGCGCAAGCGATCGTGAACCAGTGAACGTTCGAGTCGGTCTGGGCACCGATGTGCACGTCATAGAGCGCGGCAGACCGTGCTGGCTGCTCGGCCTGCTGTTTCCCGACGTCGACGGCTGCGCCGGGCACTCCGATGGCGATGTGGCTGTGCACGCGTTGTGTGACGCGCTGCTGTCGGCGGCCGGACTTGGCGATATCGGCGACGTGTTCGGTGTCGACGACCCGCGGTGGGCCGGTGTCAGCGGCATGACGATGTTGCGCCACGTGGCGGATCTGATCGCACAACACGGCTACCGGGTCGGCAATGCGGCCGTCCAGGTCGTCGGCAACCGTCCCAGAATCGGACCGCGCCGCGCCGAGGCGCAAACGGCACTGTCGCAGGTCCTGGATGCGCCGGTATCGGTCTCGGCCACAACCACTGACGGGCTGGGGTTGACCGGACGCGGTGAGGGCCGGGCAGCGATCGCGACGGCTTTGCTGGTTGGGGTCGACGAAACCGCGCGCTAGTTGCTGCACAGTCCCGCGATCTTTCGCATCTCGGTGATCGTTTCTCTTTGTCGCCGGAATCGACGCGACGGCGCCGCAGTAGTCATCGGCAACATATCCGGCCCGGTAAGCTGGCACGTCGTGACCGATCGCGCCGACCTGCGGCTACACGACACGGCCGCCGGTGCCGTGCGTGAGTTCGTTCCGCTGCGGCCCGGCCATGTCTCCATCTATTTGTGCGGTGCCACCGTGCAGGGCCTGCCACACATCGGCCACGTGCGCAGCGGCGTGGCGTTCGACATCCTGCGTCGCTGGCTGACGGCGCGGGGTTGCGATGTCGCGTTCATCCGCAACGTCACGGATATCGACGACAAGATCCTCAACAAGGCCGCCGCGGCGGACCGGCCGTGGTGGGAGTGGGCGGCAACCTACGAACGCGCCTTCAGCGCCGCCTACGACGCGCTGGGCGTCCTGCCGCCATCTGCCGAACCGCGGGCCACCGGCCATATCACCCAGATGGTCGAGCTGATCGGGCAGCTGATCGAGTCGGGCAACGCCTATACCGGCTGCGGCGACGTCTACTTCGACGTGTTGAGCTACCCCGAGTACGGCCGGCTGTCGGGGCACAAGATCGACGATGTGCATCAAGGCGAGGGAGTGGCGACCGGTAAGCGTGATCAGCGAGATTTCACGCTCTGGAAGGGCGCCAAGCCTGATGAGCCGTCATGGCCCACACCGTGGGGACGCGGACGGCCCGGCTGGCATCTGGAGTGCTCGGCGATGGCCCGCACATATCTGGGGACGGAGTTCGATATCCATTGTGGCGGAATGGATTTGGTATTCCCGCACCACGAGAACGAGATCGCGCAGAGCCGCGCGGCCGGCGACAAATTCGCCCGGTACTGGCTGCACAACGGCTGGGTCACCATGGGCGGCGAGAAGATGAGCAAGTCGTTGGGCAACGTGTTGTCGATCCCGGCGATGTTGCAGCGTGTCCGTCCCGCCGAGCTCAGGTACTACCTGGGCAGCGCCCACTACCGCTCGATGCTGGAGTTCTCCGAGACGGCTTTGCAGGACGCGGTCAACGCCTACGTCGGCATCGAGGACTTCCTGCACCGGGTGCGCACCCGAGTCGGTGCCGTCGATCCCGGTCAGTGGACGCCGCGATTCGCCGCGGCGCTCAATGACGACCTGGCGGTGCCGGTCGCGCTGGCCGAAGTGCACCACACGCGCGCGGAGGGTAACCGTGCGCTTGACGCCGGTGACCACGACGCCGCGTTGGCCCACGCCGGCGCGATCCGGGCAATGATGGGCATTCTCGGCTGCGACCCGCTCGACGAGCGCTGGGAGTCGCAGGACGAGACGACGGCCGCGCTGGCGGCCGTCGACGTGCTGGTCCGTTCTGAGCTGCACCGACGCGAGCAGGCGCGCGTGCAGCGCGACTGGAAGCTGGCTGACGAGATCCGGGACCGTCTCAAGGACGCCGGTGTCGAGGTCACCGACACCAACGACGGCCCGCAGTGGTCGTTGGGAAGCCACGCCGATGGCCGGTAATTCGCAACGCCGCGGAGCGGTGCGTAAAGCAGGTAGCAAGAAGGGGCCGACGGTCGGTTCCGGTGGCCAACGGCGCCGCGGGCTGGAAGGCCGCGGCGCCACTCCGCCGGCACACCTGCGGCCTTACCATCCGGCCGCGAAGCGCAACAAGCCGCAGCCGAACCGGCCCACCAAACGCAAGGGCGACGAGGTCGAGACCGTGCTGGGCCGTAATCCGGTGCTGGAATGTCTGCGCGCCGGTGTTCCGGCTACCGCGCTCTACGTCGCGCTCGGCGCCCAGGCCGACGAGCGGTTCACCGAGTCCGTCACTCTGGCAGCCGATTCCGGTATCGCGATCCTCGAAGTCCCGCGCACAGACCTGGATCGGATGACCACCAACGGTTTGCATCAGGGCATCGCGCTACAGGTGCCGCCGTACGACTACCTTCATCCCGACGAGTTGCTCCAGGTGGCCTTGGACTCGCCGCCCGCCCTGTTGGTCGCGCTGGACAACATCTCCGATCCGCGAAACCTGGGTGCGATCGTGCGCTCGGTTGCGGCATTCGGCGGCCACGGGGTGCTGATCCCGCAGCGGCGCTCCGCCTCGGTCACGGCCGTGGCGTGGCGAACCAGCGCCGGCGCGGCGGCCCGGATCCCCATCGCGCGCGCCACCAATCTCAATCGGACGCTGAAGGATTGGGCCGATCGAGGTCTGCAGCTCGTCGGACTCGACGCCGACGGCGACACGGTGGTCGATGATGTGGACGGCGCCGGCCCGATCGTGGTGGTGGTCGGATCCGAAGGCAAAGGGTTGTCCCGGCTGGTACGACAGAACTGCGACGCGGTGGTGTCGATCCCGATGTCGGGTCCTGCCGAATCGTTGAATGCCTCGGTGGCCGCCGGGGTGGTGCTGGCGGAAATCTCCCGTCAGCGCAGGCGCTAAATTCCCAGCAACCGCACCCCGGCCCACAGCGCCAGCACCGCCGTCACCAGCGCGGGGGGCACCGTGCACAACCCGAGCCTGGTGTATTCGCCGACACCGGCCGAGACGCCGTATTGGCGTAATACGCTGCGCCACAACAGGTTCGACAGCGATCCGACGTAGGTCAAGTTGGGGCCGATGTTCACCCCGATCAGCACGGCCAAAACCGCCGCCGGCCCGGTTGGCGCCACCAGCGGGACCAGTACCAGTGTTGCGGGCAGGTTATTAACAATATTGGCCAGCACCGCGGCCAGCACCGCGAATCCCAGCAGCGAGAGCAGCCCGCAACCCGACGGCAACAGCGCACCCATCCGCTCGGCGACGCCGTTGCGCATGACGGCCTGCACGACGACGCCCAACGCCAGCACGAACACCAGAAACGGCACATTGACCGCGCGCACGATCGCCACGGCCGAAGTGCGACTGCGGGCCAGGTTCCGAATCGCCATCACCGTGGCTCCGGCGAGCGCTGCCCACGCCGGCGCCACCCCCGCTGCCTCCGCGATCACGAACCCGATCAGCGTCAGCGCCACCACGACCAACGCGAATACCGGTGTCGGCGGTGCTGATTCGGTCTCATGAGGATCGGATTGCACGCTGAGATCCCGGCGGAAAAACAGCAGGAAGACGACGTAGACGCTGCCTATCGCGGCCAGCCACGGCAGCGCCATCACCAGCGCGAATTTAATGAACGACACATTGGCGGCGCGAAAGGCGAGCAGGTTGGTCAGGTTCGACACCGGAAGCAACAGCGATGCGGCGTTGGCCAAGTGCGCGGTGGCATAGGCATGCGGACGCACCGGTGCCCGCAGCCGCCGGACCGTGGTCAGCACAACCGGGGTCAGCAACACCACGGTGGCGTCCAGGCTCAGCGCCGCGGTGATGATGGCGGCGATCACGAACACCTGCCGCAGCAGACGGCGTCCCCCAACACCGCCGCGCGCCATAGCGGCACCGGCGGCCTCGAAGAGGCCTTCGTCGTCGCACATTTTGGCCAATACCAGCACCGCGCCAAGGAAAGCGACGACGCGTAGCAGCCGGGCCGCCTCGCCGGCCGCGTCGTGCATGGAGATCGCGCCGACGGCTACCAGCACGACAACGGCCGGGACTGCAGCGACCGCCTCCGGCCAGCCCCGCGGACGGGCAACCGCGAACGCGAGCACCGCGGCCAGCAACAACAGAGCCAGAACTGGCGTCAACTCAGGCCCACGGGTCTTCGCGTCGCCACACCGTCGGCATATCCAGCGCAACGCCGTCCTGCTCGGCCAGGCTGGTCAAGATGCGCAGCGAAACGTCCAAGTCATCGGCGACATAGGGCAGGGCCCGCAACGGCTTTGACAGCGGCCGGAAGAAATCGTCCCAGTGGATCAAGACCACGCGGCGCGCGCCCACGGTACGCACCGTCTCGGTCCAGTAGTCGACGAGATACGACTCGGGTTGCACGCCGAGCTGGCCCACGCCGAGATAGACGACATCGGCCTGCCGGCCGATCAGTGAACCCTTCACAAAGCCGGCGCTGCCCTGGATCAGTAGCCGCCGGCCCGATGACCGGTGATGCACCAACGTCGACCAGGCTTCGCCGCACCGGTAGGCCGCTACCTTCACCGGCGGCACCACCGGTTCGGTGATGGTGCCCGGGAACCGGTCGGGTGGGCTGTGGCGCGACTCGATCAGTGTCACGTCGAAGGCGCCCAGTCGAATTGGTTCCCCAGACTCGGCGACGACCATGCGGTCCTCGGCAAGGCCGTAGCCGCGGCCGACGTTGGTCGCAGATTCGCCGCCGACCAGCTGCGCGCCGGTGCGGTCGGCGACAAGCGCGGAGTCCAACGCGTGATCGAAATGCGTATGTACTGGGATGACCGCCGCCAGCCGGTTGACCTGGGCGCGTGCCAGACACCCGTCGACTCGGGCGGACGACGGCGACACCTTGCCCAACCCCACCCGGGCGAGACCGGGCCGGGAGAAGAAGCCGTCGGTCATCAGCGTCGAAGACCCGTCGTCGATCAGCAGCGTCGACACCCCCAGCCACGTCACCGTCAGCGGTGCACTCGATTCGGCGACCGGCACGCTGAATCGGTGCGAGTGCTGCGCGAGATCCGGACGCCCTGGGCGCAGCCGCATCAGCAAAACGCCTTCAGGTCAATGCCGTCAGCCTTCAGCCGGTCGCGGACGGCCGATGCGATCTGCACCGCGCCCGGTGAATCACCATGCACACAAACCGATTTCACGTATAAGTCGACAGTCGATCCGTCGACCGCGGTCACGTTTCCGGCCGCTACCATGCCCAGCACCCGGTCGGCGATGGTGACCGGATCATGCAGCACCGCCCCGGGTTCACGTCGGGACACCAGCTGGCCGTCCGGCTGATAAGCGCGATCGGCGAACGCCTCGGGCACCGTGCGCAGGCCACGCCGCTGCGCTTCGTCGAAAAAGGCGGAGCCCGCCAACCCCAGCACCGGCAGGCTGGTATCGACCGTTCGCACCGCCTCCGCGACGGCAGCGGCCTGCCCGCGGTTGGTCACGATTGTGTTGTACAGCGCGCCATGGGGTTTGACATAAGACACCGCAGAGCCGGCCGCCTGAGCCAGTCCGTGCAAGGCGCCGATCTGATACACCACGTCGGCGAGCAGATCTTCCGGCGCGATGTCGATGAAGCGTCGGCCGAAGCCGGCCAGGTCGCGGTAGCTCACCTGTGCGCCGATGCGCACGCCGCGCTCGGCCGCCAGCCGGCACACCGACAACAGTCCGGCGGGGTCGCCCGCGTGGAAACCGCACGCAACGTTGGCGCTGGTGACAATGCCCAGCATGGCGTCGTCATCACCGAGCCGCCAGACGCCGAAGCCTTCACCCAAGTCGGCGTTGAGGTCGATAGTGGCCACGGTCGCTAGCTTAGGGTGAGCATCCGCGCGTAGCTTCGGGCGTCGCAAAAACCCCGCGACGAGACGCTTAGGTGCCCAATGCCCGGTAGCCTCACCATCCATGAGCCCCCTGCCGCGACGCCGGGCGACCCTGGCATCGTTGGCGGCTGAGCTCAAGGTGTCGCGCACCACCATCTCCAACGCGTACAACCGGCCCGATCAGCTCTCGGACGCGATGCGTGAACGGGTGCTCGCCACGGCCAAACGCTTGGGTTATGCCGGACCCGATCCGGTGGCGCGATCGCTGCGTACCCGCAAGGCAGGCGCGGTGGGCCTGGTGATCACCGAACCGCTCACCTACTCATTCAGCGACCCCGCAGCGCTGGATTTTGTTGCGGGACTTGCACAATCATGCGAAGAGCTTGGTCAGGGGCTGCTCCTCATCGCGGTAGGCCCGAGCCGCAGTGTCACCGAGGGGACCGCGTCCGTGCTCGCCGCGGGCGTGGACGGCTTCGTGGTGTACTCGGCGGCCGGAGACGATCCCTACCTACAGGTCGTGCTGCAACGACGGCTGCCGCTGGTGGTGGTCGATCAGCCCAAAGACGTGCCCGGCGCATCCCAGGTAGGTATCGATGACCGGGCGGCGATGCGCAAGATCGCCGACTACGTCCTCGGTTTGGGTCATCGGGAGATCGGGTTGCTGACGATGCGGCTGCTCCGCGATCGTCACCAGGGTCTCGTCGACTCCGAACGCCTGCGCTCGTCGACCTTCCACGTGCAGAGCGAACGTATCCACGGTGTCCGCGACGCGATGGCCGCCGCCGGCCTCGACCCGGATTCCCTAACCGTGGTGGAAAGCCACGAGCACACCGCGGCATCCGGTGGCGTCGCCGCCCAAATCGCCCTGGATGCCAACCCGCGGATCACCGCGTTGATGTGCACCGCCGATGTGCTGGCCTTGTCGGCGATGGACTATCTGCGCGGCCACGGCAAATACGCGCCCGGCCAGATGACCGTCACCGGCTTCGACGGCGTACCCGAGGCGATGAGCCGCGGCCTGACCACGGTGGCGCAGCCCAGCCTGCAGAAGGGCCGCCGCGCAGGCGAGCTCTTGCACAAAGGCGATATCCACCCGACCGTCGAGGTGCTCGATACCGAGCTGATCCGCGGGCGTACCGCCGGGCCCCCGGCCTGAGCGGTCGGCTCGACCCCGAAATCACACCGTGGCGGTGTCGCCGTTGCCGATCAGCAGCCGCACCGCCAGATCCAGTCGCTTGCTGACGTCGGTGGCCGACGCCCGCCGGGTCAGCCAGGCCAGCAGATTCGACAGCCACACATCTGAGATCACCCTGGCGATGTGGTACTGGTCTTCGGTCGGTTCACCGTCGCTCATCGCGCGGGCGAACATCGAGTCGATGAGCTTCTCCACGTGATCGACCTCACCGGCCGCCGACGCGTCGGCGAAGACATAGGCGCGTGTCATGGCCTCGGTGAGCAGCGGATTGCGCTGCATTGCGCGATTGAGTTTGCTGACCATGAAGTTCAGCCGCTGGTACGGCGTTCCGCCAGTCAGCGAGGAGCGGTCGGTCTTGGCTTCGATTCGTTCGAACTCCCGGCCCAGCGCGGAAACCAGCAGATGCACCTTCGACGGGAAATACCGGTAGAGCGTGCCCACTGCCACGTCCGCGCGGTCCGCGACCGCGCGCATCTGCACTGCCTCGTAGCCGCCCTTGGAAGCGATGGCCATCGTCGCGTCCAAGATGCGCTTGCGCCGCTCCCGCTGCGCCTCAGAGCCCAGCTCGGACTCGGCCAGTACCGACACGTTCATCACCTCACGAGGCTGCGCAGTGGACGAACCCGAGGGTTGCCCCGAGTCGGTGTGGGCTGGCCCCGAACCGGAAGGGGTCATCTGACGGACAGCTCCTTTTCTCGCGTCCTCGCCCGAAACGATACGCACGACGAGCGCGAATTTCTCACCTCCGTGCCGCCGGGACACTGGGATGTCCTGCTGCGATGGCATTCGACTTGACGGTCGATCACTGGCACTATTAGAACACGTTCTAGTGCTGCGCGGAGCGTCTCGGGCAGCGTCATTCCCGTCGACCGAGGAGTTCAGGTGGCCACGACCATCACCGACGAACAGTTTGCGGCGCGGGAGTTGGTGCGCGACTGGGCAGCGGGGTCCGGCGCGACGGAAGCGGTCCGGGATATCGAGCAGGGTGAGCCGAAAGCCTGGCGGCCGGTCTTTGACGGCCTCGCCGGGCTGGGCCTGTTCGGTGTCGCGGTCCCCGAAGATTGCGGCGGTGCCGGCGGCAGCATCGAGGACCTGTCCGCGATGGTCGAGGAGGCCGCCAAGGCTCTGGTGCCCGGCCCGGTAGTGACCACCGCGCTGGCCACGCTGGTGGTGTCCGACCCGCAGCTGCGCGCCGCTCTGGCGTCCGGGGAGCGGACGGCCGGGGTGGCACTCGACGGTGACGTCGAGTTCGATGCGACGACTTCGCGGGCCTCGGGCACCGTGCCGTGGGTGCTGGGCGGCGTTGCCGAGGGTCCGCTGTTGGTGCCGGCCGGGGGGAAGTGGCTTGTCGTTGACGCCGCTGCCGAGGGAGTGGCCGTTGAGCCACTGCACGCCACCGACTTCTCCCGGCCGTTGGCGCGGGTGAGGTTGACCACGGCGCCGGCGAGTGTGCTGGAGACCGACGCCGACCAGGTGCAGGATCTGGCCGCGACTTTGCTGTCCGCCGAAGCGGCGGGGATCACCCGTTGGGCGCTGGACACCGCCGTCGCCTATGCCAAGGTGCGCGAGCAGTTCGGTAAGCCGATCGGCAGCTTCCAGGCGATCAAGCACCTGTGCGCTGAGATGTTGTGTCGCGCGGAGCAGGTGGCGGTGGCCGCCGCCGATGCTGCCCGAGCCGCGGTCGACGGTGATCGACGCCAGCTGTCCATTGCCGCGGCCATCGCCGCGGGCATCGGGATCGAGGCGGCCAGAGCCAATGCCAAGGACTGCATTCAGGTGCTCGGTGGCATCGGGATCACCTGGGAGCACGACGCACACCTGTATCTTCGCCGGGCGTACGGGATCGGGCAGTTCCTCGGGGGGCCCGCGCGCTGGCTGCGCCGAACCGCCGAGCTGACCCAGGCCGGCGTTCGTCGCGACCTCAGCATCGACCTGAGCGAGGTTGCCGACCTGCGGCCCCAGATCGCCGACGCTGTTGCCGGAGTGGCAGCGCTGCCCGACGGCAAGCGCCAGGCGGCGCTGGCCGACGCGCGCCTGCAGGCGCCGCACTGGCCTGCGCCGTACGGCCGCGGCGCCGGACCGGCCGAGCAGTTGCTGATCGATCAGGAGCTGGCATCGGCGGATGTGGCGCGCCCCGACCTGGTGATCGGCTGGTGGGCTGCGCCGACCATCCTCGAGCATGGCACGCGTGAGCAGGTAGAGCGTTTCGTGCCGGGCACCTTGAGCGGCGAAATCTTCTGGTGCCAACTGTTTTCCGAGCCGGAGGCCGGTTCGGATCTGGCGTCGTTGCGGACCAAGGCGGTCCGTGTCGACGGCGGCTGGGAGCTGACCGGCCAGAAGGTGTGGACATCATCGGCGCACAAAGCGCAGTGGGGTGTGTGCCTGGCCCGCACCGATCCCGACGCCCCGAAACACAAAGGCATCACGTACTTCTTGATCGACATGAGTTCGCCCGGCATCCTGATCCGGCCACTACGCGAAATCACTGGCGATGCACTGTTCAACGAGGTCTTTCTGGACGGGGTGTTCGTCCCCGACGAGATGGTCGTCGGCACGGTGAACGACGGCTGGCGACTGGCCCGCACCACGCTGGCCAACGAGCGGGTCGCGATGGCCGCCGGCACCGCCCTGGGCAATCCGATGGAAGAGCTGCTCGCATCGGTCGCCAAACTGGATCTCGATGTCGCGCAACAGGATCGGTTGGCGCGGTTGATCATCACCACACAGGTGGGCTCGCTGCTCGACCAGCGCATCGCCCAGCTTGCGGTGGGCGGCCAGGATCCTGGCGCCCAATCCAGTGTGCGCAAACTCATCGGAGTGCGTTACCGACAGGCGCTGGCCGAATTCCGGATGGATCTGGCCGACGGGGCCGGCATCGTCGAGGACAAGATCGTGCACGATTTCCTGAACACCCGGTGCCTGACGATCGCCGGCGGTACCGAGCAGATCCTGCTCACGCTGGCCGCCGAGCGGCTTCTTGGCCTGCCGCGCTGATCAGTCGCCTTGTAGACCTGGCTGATACTACATCGACGGCGGGTCGTGAAACGAGCGAAGGTCATTGCGCTGCTTGGTGATTAGACGTGACGCAGCACCAGCAATTCCCCGGCCAACGCGTCCTTGCTGAGTAATCGCGCGATCTGTGAACTCTGGCGTTCGGCCAACCGCCACGCCTCCTTATCCCCGTGCCGGTCGGTGAGCGCCCTTGTGACAGTGTCGACGCGTTTATTCCAGCTATCGGGGATCGCGGGAAGCTCGCCTGTCCCCAGTGAGTGCTCGACCCGCAGACCCGATCTTTCGAGCAATTCTCGGAAGCCGTCGTTGGTCGGAAAAGTGTTGCCCTCAATCTGACCTGTCAAGTCGCGCTGGGCAACGAACGCCAACAGTCCAATGGGCCCCCCGGGTCGCACAACGCGTCGCAACTCCTCGAGCAACGCCAGTTGATCCGGAGTCGTGCATAACGCCCCCAGCGACCACGCGGCGTCGAAAATGGAGTCGCGCAACGGCAACATCGACCCGTCGGCGCGCACCACCGGAAAGCCGAAGAGCCGCATCGCCGCTCGGCAAGCGCCTGCTTCGGGTTCGACAAGTACCGGTCGCACCGAGCGCGCTCGCGCAACATACGCGGCGGGACCACCGACACCTGCACCGCAGTCCACGAACACGTCGCCCGCTGTCAGCCGCATCTGGTCGATGAGCCAATCCAGCGCAGCCGGACTTCCGCTGCCCGGCAGCCCGCGGGTACGTAATAGTCGTGCCCGAGTTCTTCTGCTACCTCAGCCGTCCACTCCGCGACTGTGTCGAATTCCGCGTTCATCGCTTCCGTCACGGCGCCTCCGCTCGGATGCGGCGACCAACCTCAGCCTTTATCTCCGCACCGACACGATTGCCCGACGCCGACGCGAGTCCGGAGACATTGATGCCCTCGACCCCGTCGATCGATAACAGCGCCCGTCCTTCGGCGACCGCAGCGGCGATCCCCGCTGCGACCGGATCAGCTGCGCCCAGCACGTGCTCCGTCACGTCCTCGTCGAGCCCGAGGCCGGGCAACCCTCGCAGCACTGCCGCGGACACGCTGTCGGTGAACACTGCGACGGCAGCGATCACTGGAATCGACAAACCCCCCGACTGAGCGGTTTTCATGAATGTCGCGATCGTGTCGGGGCGCGGGACGTGATTGAGAATCGCCATGCTCGCGCCGGCTCGCTGCTTCTCCACTAACCGGAAGGGGCGGGCGTGCACGGGCGGAGCGGTGGGAGTTTCGGGCGCCGCCGCAATGATCCCCAGTGAGGCCGCGAGGGACAACAGGCGCAATCCGTCGAGATCGAAGGTCTGCGTCACGTCCGGGCGCACGTCGTAGCCACGGCCATCGCCCGTCGCGCACAACACCGTGTCAACACCGATGCTGCGCAAACCTCTCAGTTCCTGCTCAAGCACCACGCGGTTGCGATCCCGGCACGTCAGGGTGATCCAAGGCGTCACGCCTGCGTCGAGCAGCAGCGAGCCCATGAGCGTCGGGGGGAAGTCCGGCTTGTTCTGATGCTCGCCGACCAGGACGGCGTCGCATGCCGGTGCGAGGGCCGCGCCCGTGGCCGCGAGATCATCGCGATCAAACGGCGTGCAGCTGAAGTCGGTCAGCACTAGCGGCGGGTGAACCGGTCGCGGTGCAGCTTGCTGACCCGACCATGGCACCGCGTCGTCGAATACGCAGGGGAAGGGGCGCATTTCGCATCGCCCGTCGGGCAGCACCCCGCCGCACGGCCCGAACTCCATCCGTTTCGGACAACTCGGATCCGTCGACATCGTCGCCCCCTGCACCATCTCCGCAGCTGTGTACCCGGCAGCCGGGGCGTTCATGCACGCGCTTGACGAACCGTCGATAAGCCCAGGCATTACCGATGGGCACTGTGCTGATCCCGATTCCGGATCGCGACTTCGACCTGACCGGGGTCGCGGTCGGCTGGCAGGTGCTGCGCGCAAACGGTCACCGGGTCGTCTTTGCCGCCGAAAGCGGCGCACCCGGGGTGGCCGACGACATTATGGTCAGCGGCCGCGGTCTCGACTTCCGGTCTGGGTTACCGGCATTCAATGGTGCGGTCAGCGCGGAGGGCCAAGAATGACCTGCCCGAACTTGTCCGCTCCCTCCGCCATACGTGCGGGCGAGATTTCGAAACCCTCCGGGCGCGGCGTTGCTCTGTCACGACCGGCGTAGCGGAACATACCCTCGATTCCAGCCGGCGTGTTGATCATCAGCAGATCGGCCCTCTTAGATGTGATGCGGTATGCGTGCGGAATGTTCTTGGGCAAGAAGACGATACCGCCTTCCGATAGCTCCAGCTCCTGGTCGTCGTACCAGACCAGCGCGGTCCCTTTGATCAGCATGAAAACCTCGTCCTCACGCGTATGTTTGTGATACGGGGGTGCTTCACCTTCGTTGACGTCAAAGCGTCCGACCATCAACTGGCCATTTGTGGCCTTGGCGTCGAGCAAGATTGCCAGTGTGCCGCCATCGAGCCATTCCAGTTGCTGCTGCTGGTCCGGTTGCGCCAGGTATGCCATGCTCATGGGTCATCCCTATTCGTTGTGATCTTGAAAGTGCGGGGAAACACGGCGCCGATGAGGGCTCTCGCAATAGTCGCTTGCGTGGTAGCCGCCATCGCCGCGTTGTTATTAGGCTACCTAGCGTCCTGGGATCTGTACCTGACCGGTTTTCCCGACGGGCATCTCACCGACTATGACAAAGCGGTCGACGTGCCTAAACGGATCCTCATGTGGGTGGAGTTCGGTTTCGCTCCCCTATTTCTGGTCCTTGCCTTTTCCCCGATCGGCACCCGCAAGCGTGCCGTCGGATTGCTGGCCGCCCTGGTGGTGTTGGTTCTCGTCGTAGTAGTCCAGCTGGTCGGCGTCCCTTGGTATTTCGGAACCCATCTCGGTCTCGATAACGGAATCGGCGGCTAGTCGAGAGGCGAGGCGCGCGCCTATCCCGTGGAACGCCGTGTTCGGAAGGTCGTAAGCTCTGATGTCAACAATGGGCACTGTGCTGATCCCGATTCCGGATCGCGACTTCGACCCGACCGAGGTCGCGGTCAGTTGGCAGGTGCTGCGCGCAAACGGTCACCGCGTCGTCTTCGCCACCGAAAGCGGCGCACCCGGGGTGGCCGACGACATCATGGTCAGCGGCCGCGGTCTCGACTTCTGGTCTGCACTACCCGTATTGGGTGCCATCACGGTGGTGGGGCGGATGCTTCGGGCCAACAAGGACGCCCGTCGGGCATATCAGGACATGCTGCAGTCGGCGGAGTACCAGCACCCGTCCAGCTGGATGCAAACCACCCTCGACGGCATTGACGGCTTGTTGCTGCCCGGTGGGCATCGCGCCCGCGGAATGCGCTCCTACATCGACAGTGACGTGCTGCACCGCCTCGTCGTCGATGCCTTTGCCCGTGGAGTCATCGTGGCCGCGATCTGCCACGGCGTGCTGCTCGCTGCCCGCAGCGTGGATCCCGCGACCGGTCATTCGGTGCTCTACGGGCACCGGACTACGGCGCTGACCTGGACGCTGGAGCGCACTGCGTGGCGCCTGAGCCGGATCACCCGATTCTGGGACCCGGACTACTACCGCACCTACAGCGAGGAACCCGGTCAGCCGTCGGGGTACATGTCCGTGCAATCCGAAGTCACCCGCGCGCTAGCGAATCCGACCGACTTCTGCGACGTCGAGCGATCGTCGCCGCATTACCGGATCAAGACCTCGGGGATGGTGCGGGACACCGCAACCGATTCGCGGCCGGCGTTCGTCGTCGACGACGGCGCTTACGTGTCGGCGCGCTGGCCGGGCGACACCCACACGTTCGCAAACGTCTTTTCGCAGAAGCTGCACTCCGCGCCCACCGAGCCGACCCGCTAAGAACAATTCGGCGTCAGTTAGTGACCTGGAAGCAATCACGACGCCGCGGCTGCTTGGGATTGTCATGACAGATTTGCTTGTTACGTTCCATCAATTGATTCGCTTTGAAACTGAGCTATGGAACGCCGTTGATGCTCGGCTTCGGGCCGATCTCCAAGCTGCCATTGCGCAGCCACGCCCCCGCAGTAGGACACTGAGTCGCGGAAAGCGGTGGCGGACCCGGCTTCGCCGTTTGAGGCGGTGACGGATTGTCAAGAGGCGTTCGGCAACAGACGTATCGCCTCCTCAGCCGCGCTGGCCGCGGATTGTTGGCACAATGCGGCGGCTATGCAGCCGATTACCTGCTCACTCTTGAGCATCCCGAGATGGCCGACGTCATTGACCGTGATGGTCTCCACCTGGGCGTGGAACGGCACCGACCGCAGGCCAGGCACGATGATGTCGAGTGCCGCTGTCACTGACAGCCACCGCACCCCCTCAGGCAATGGCGTGGAGGCGAGTCGGCGCAACAATGGCGAACCCCGCCGCAGTGCCCGAACGATCTCGAAAAAGGGCAGCAAACCCGCCCACGGCGACCCGCCAAACGGGGAGCCGAGCGTGACGACCGTGTCGACCCGCCCGTGCAAGCGAGCGTCCGCGATGGCTTGCGCGATGATCACACCGCCCAGACTGTGTCCGACCAGATGCACCTTGTCCGCAGAGGTTTGAGACAGCGTCGCCTCCACATCAGCGACCAGTTGGCCAGCGAGCCGCTCCACCGAAGTTCCGAGTGGCGCGTAGGTTATCGCCTTGACGTTTAGACCTCCGGCACTTAGGGCTTTCGCCACCAAGGACCAGTGCGACTTGCTCCCCCCGAACCCGTGAACGAGCAGCACTGGCCGTGTCCTGGGCGCGGTGCGCGCCGTAGCGTGTGGCGACATACTGCTTGCTTGCTTATAGCCACCACCGACGAGGCGTCGCGGCGCTGTCGCGGCTCCCGACATCAACAGCGCCGCCTCGTGCGCATGGACCATTGTGGCGCGCCGCAGCGTCTGAACCGTCGCGCGGGCGCCACCAAACACACGCAGGGGCGCCGTCACATCCATCCGCCTCTGCGAACTGCAGATCAGGGCCGATTGCCTTCTAGTCAGCTGCACGTGCGACATGTCCCACCTTCTTCGTGTGGTCCGTATCACTCTGAGAATGGCGCTCGGCGGTTCGGGCGTCGTCAACGCCAGCCGCAATTTGGTATTCGGGTCCGCAGGGGGCGCGCCCTAGTTGTTAGCCGGAATCCGCACCGAATGTCCTTGCACGACAGCTAATTTCGGTAACTCCGACAGCAGCCGAAACAGCCTTTTCGACAAAGTACGCACCTCGCATGCTTTGCGCACCGCAGGCCTATGCGGCGGTCATGCTGCCGCGGCTCTGCGAGCTACTCGGGGCGATTGGTAACGCTGTCCGCGCGCCGACGGTCGTCAACCGACCCGTTGGGACTATGACGGCCACCGTTCGCTCATTGCCGTCCAGCTGAAAGTTCCGCGCTGCGGCGGTCCCGCTGCCTGCTGGTAGGTAGGCCACTATTCGCACTGGCGGGGCCCCTTGATGGGGGTCAGCACTGGCGACAGTTGTGTGCCAGAACCCGATTCTTGAGACATCGCCAAATAGGCAGAGGCAGTTGTTGTAACTCAGGAGGTGACGTCATGGCAGCGATATACGGCATGTTGGTCGCTTTGCCAATGGTCTGGGGGTGCGCAGGCTACGTGCTGGTATCTCAGCCGGGCACCGCTGAGCGAATCGACTCGCGGTCGGCCGCGAAACTCATTGCGCGCACAACAGATTGAGCTGGGCCCGGGATGAATGCTCCGGTGTTCGCCATCCATCCACCTATCCGGCAGCACTACTTCGGTGGACGCTGCTGCAAGTTGCGGGGAGGAAGCCAATGATTACTGCATTTCGGGCTGATGAGCGCAGTGATGTCGTCGACTGCAAGCCGCCGCCATTCGACTATTTGCGGGAAGGCTCGTACGCCAGGCAGCTGCTCCTCAACGCCGTCGTCGCCGTTGTGTTGGCAGCTACCACTGTCATCGTTGGGTTATCCCTACTGGGTATCAGCGCGTGACGGAAGGCATGCGGTCGCGCGCACGTATCAACCGACGCATGCCCGCATTGAGGCCGTGAACCGATCACATCGCGTCAACCGTAATCAGACCGTGTTGAGCATTTCGCTGTAACAGGTTGGTTCACGACGTGAATCAGGGCCCAGATCACAATCCGCCCAAGAGCCAACCACCAACTTCACCCGACTAAGCCCGCCTCGGACACGTATGCGCCGAACGCGAGCTAACGCCGCGGTTACCTCGGACCACCGTCGAGGCGGCTGGCTCCGGCGTCTTGTCACTGGCGGTTGTTGGCCGGAGACAACAACGCGATGGGAGTTGGTCGACGGCGAAGGTCGCCGTAGCCGTAAGCCGGCCAGCCGCACGCACCATCAGCAATTTCGCACACGGTCGGCCGGCCGGCTATGTCAGGACGAGCGTCAGCGCAGCCCCGCCTTTAGAACCGAGGGTCCGGGCGGCCGTTGACGCCGGCCACTTTGGATCCCCAGGAGATGAGCTCGGGGCTGGCGTCGTCGTTGGGGATCTGGCATTCGATGAGGACCGGCCCGCCCTTGTGGGCGTGGGCTTTGCCGATGGCATCGGCCAGTTCTCCTGCGGTGGCTGCGGTTAGCCCGAGCCCGGCGCCGTCTCCTGCGTTGAACGCGGCGATCAGGCCGGCGTAGTCCCAGTTCTTGTAGTAGTTGTAGGGGCCGTCATGGATCGCGGATTCGATCACGTACCCGTGATTGTTGACCAGGAAGATGAGGGTCTCTTGGCCGTGGCGGATCATGTTGGACACTTCTTGGGCGGTCAGTTGGAAGGATCCGTCGCCGATGACCGAGACCAGGCGCCGGTCAGGCTCCAGGCCCATCCCGTAGCCGAAGCTGGCGGGGACGGACCAGCCGATCGAGCCGTATTGCATCTCGATCTCGAACCTGGCGCCACCGGGCAGCCGCGTGTACATGCCGTTGAGCCAGGAATCACCGGTTTCCACCAGGAGGGTGGTCTTGGAGTCGAGGTCCTGCTCGATCTGGCGCCACATCTCGACCCGGCTCAGCGGGGTCGTGGGATCGACATCCGCCGCCGCCACCGCAGCGGTCCGGTGGAGGCGCTTGTACTGGGTCAGGGTCGCGGTATTGGTCTGGACCTTCTTGGCCAGGTCGGACAGGAACTCGGCCAGCGCGACGCCGGTGAATTCGACGTCGGAGAACCGCACCTTTCGAGGCTCGGCGCTGATCAGCCGGTGCCGCGGCGGGAGCGCGCTCCAGCCCACCGTCGTGTAGTCGTTGAAGACCGGCCCGGCGGCCACGATGAGGTCGGACCAGTCGACGATGGCCTGACACTGCGGGCTGCTTACCTCGCCCCAGTAGATGCCGGCGTATTGCGGGTGGTCCTCGGGGAAGAAGCCCTTGGCGTTCGGCATGACCGCCACCGCGCAGCCCAGTGCCTCGGCCAGTTCACGGAAGGCGTCGATCGCCCCGTAGGCGCGCAGGTGAACCCCGGCCAGCAGAATCGGCTTTTTCGCTTTCCCGAGAAGATCGTTGGCCCGGTCGACCGCGTCGGTCAGCATCCGCGGGTTGCTGGGCTGCCACGCCGGCAGCGTGGAGAACGGGGCCGGCGCAGAGCACGGCGCGGCCGACAGGTTGCAGGGGATCTCGATATAGGCGGGCTTGCGTTCGCGAAGCGCGGCGCTGATCGCCTCATCGATGAGTGCCGGCGCTGTGTCGGGGTGCACGATGCGCACCGCCTTGCAGGTCACCTGCCGAAACACCTCGTACTGATCGGACAGGTCGCCGTTGTCCATGGTGTGGTGCAGGACGTGATTGGAGCCCAGGTCATTGGTGTTGGGACCGGAGGAAACCATGATCACCGGAAGGCGTTCGGCGTAGGCACCGGCCACACCGTTGAGCGCGGAGAACGCGCCCACGTTGAAGGTGGTGAGCACGGCCCCGGCCCCGTTGACCCGGGCGTAGCCCTCGGCGGCGTAGGCGGCATTGAGCTCGTTGCAGCAGCCGATCTGCTCGACGTTCTTGTTCTCCAGCAGCTCATCGAGCAGGACGAGGTTGTAGTCCCCGGGGACCATGAAGTAATGCTTCAGTCCGATCTGCTCGAACCGGGTCGCGAGGTATTTCCCCACGGTGAAGTCAGCCATGATTGTTGTGTTCCTTCTGCTTTGAGTCACTCGACTTGGGCGATGATCACTCGGGTGCGTCGATCGGGACGACGTTGATCAGCTTCTTGTTGACGAATTCCTGGATGCCGAGGCTGGACAGTTCGTGCCCGTAGCCCGACAGCTTCACACCGCCGAACGGCAGGTCCGGCTTGGTCCATGTCGGGTGGTTGACGAACACCATGCCGGTCTCGATCCGCTTGGCGACCTCGACCCCGCGGTCGACGTCCTCGGTGAACACCGAACCGCCGAGCCCGAAGTGCGAGTCGTTGGCCAGCCGCACGGCATCGTCCTCGCTGCTCGCGCGGAAGAAGAGCGCCACTGGGCCGAAGAACTCCTGGTAGTAGGCGGGGTTGTCCGGGGTCAGGTCGGTCAGGATGGTCGGCTGCACGAACGCGCCCGTGCTGGGCACCGGCTCGCCCAGTGGGATGGCCGTTGCGCCGGCTTCCACTGCCGCCTTGATCTTTTCGTGCAACTCGTCGGCGGCACCCTGACTCGACATGGGCGGCAGTGTGGTCGCCGCGTCGAACGGATCACCGGCTTGCAGGGCGGCCAGCGCGGCCTTGAACTTCTCCAAGAACTCGTCGGCGATTTCCTCCGCGACGATGATCCGCTTGGAGGCCACGCAGCATTGCCCGCCGTTGTTCATTCGGCCCCACACCGCCCAACGGACCGTCTTGTCCAGGTCGGCGTCGTCCAGCGCGATCAGTGCGTCCGAGCCGCCCAGCTCCATGGTGGACTTCTTGAGGTTCTTGCCGGCCCGCGCCGCGACGACAGAGCCAGCGCCCTCGCTGCCGGTCAGCGACACACCGCGCACCCGCGGGTCGTCGAGCAGCATGTTGATCTGATCCTTGGTGGCGAAGAGGTTGGTGTAGGCGCCCTCGGGGGCACCTGCCTCCAGCAGCAATTGCTCGAAGGCGGCGGCCGCCTGCGGGACGTTTGAGGCGTGCTTGACCATGACCACGTTGCCGGCCATCAGGTTCGGTGCCGCGACCCGCGCCAGCTGGTACAAGGGGAAGTTCCACGGCTGCACACCCAGGATGACCCCAAGCGGGGCGCTGATGAGCATTGCGTCGTCGTTGGTGCTGAGCGTGTTGATGCGCTCGGGCGCCAGGAACTTCTCGGCGTTGTCGGCGTAGTAGTTGAAGATGTCTGCGCTCAGCGCAACTTCGCCCAAGCTCTCCGTGTAGAGCTTGCCCATTTCCAGCGTCAGGAGGCGGGCGAACTCATCGGGCCGCTCGCTGAGGATGGCTGCGGCACGGCGGCACACTGCGGCGCGCTCGGCGTACGACATCTGGCTCCAGGACTCAAAAGTCTTCTGCGCCTGCGCAAGAAGGTTCATCGCCTCCGCATCGGTCAGGTCGTCAAAAGTAGCGACGACCTGGTTGTTGTACGGGTTAACAGTACGGTATGCCATGGTGTTCCCTCCATCTGTTTGGAGAGCAGCTGTGCGCAGCTGTTCTCCGATGTTGTGCTTCGTTCCTGAGATATCGCTCTTGCCGGCCGATTACGCGCAGCCCCTTGCTGGCGCGACCTGCTTCAAAGCATGCGGGCTCGACGGTGCGATGTCGTTACCGCCACCGGCAAATGCATATACCTGCCAGCAGGTAAAGGTTCCGAGGCGGCGACTTCCTGACGATTCGCCATACCTGTATGGCCTGCCACAGCATTTCAATCGTGAGTCGGATACGCGTCATCGCCCACTTCTAATTGGCTGTATTGCAACGTCTTCGACGACTGAGTGAAATAGAAGCTAGCCGGTACACAGGACTGCAGCTGGCATGGAGCTATTCGCCGCCGCCGTCGACGACACTCGTGGCAGATCGATTCGAGCCTGACAGGAGTCACGGCGACGAGACGTGTCCTGAGCGAAAAGGAGCATGAGAGATGAAGAACCTCAAGATCGCCTTGCCAGCAGCCTGGTTAGTTATGGCGAGTGTCGGGTTGCCCGCGCTGCTAACGACTTCCGCGGAAGTGAACTTGGCTAACTGCCCTGACGGTTGGTACTGGGACAACGAGAGGCAAAACTGCCTCCCGCCCGGCCTGCCAAAGGATCCCCCGAATGGATGCCTTACCGGCGATGGCACGCATCTCAGCGGGACGATCTGCGTCAATTAGGACCTAGTCACTACAAGGAGTTAGCGATGCACATTGCAACTGTCGTCTTGTCCGTACTTCTGGCTGTGGAATTCGCGTTCACGGGGCTCATCAAGATGCTCGGTACCGCCACCGCACGTGCCAATGCCGAGCATCTGGGAATTAGCTTGCGGCTCAGCCGCCTTATCGGTGTCGCCGAACTGGCCGCTGTGGTGGGACTGCTCGCGGGAATCGCGGTCAAGCCTCTTGCCATCGTGACTTCCGCCGCGGTCGTACTCCTTATTGCGGGCGCCGTCGGTTACCACCTGAAGGCTCGGGACAAAGTCACCGTTCTGCTTCCCGCGGCGCTCACGGGACTGGCGGCCATCGCGCTGCTCGTACTCACCGTCGCGTCGTAGTACCGCACGGTCCTCACCGACCAGATCCGGCCCAACGATGATGTCGGGTTACAAGGCTGCGGCGCAACGGAATTGGTGCGAACGGCAGATGCCGACGGACCACCC
>CAWDVY010000013.1:0-619710 GCA_963805675.1 uncultured Actinomycetota bacterium | reverse complement strand
GCGGACCCGGCCGACCACCCCCGAGATCGGCGCCGACCTGTTCCTGAGCGCACGCACCGTGGAATGGCACCGATTACGCGAAGGACATTTCAGCTTCCGAGAACGAGGCCCGTTCGGCACCCGGCTGTACGTTGTAACGCTCGCTGTTCCGCACGGTGTGAGGGCTAAACCGCGTTGCGGCTCAACGCATCTCTGGTCATTTGCGGTCGGCGGCCGGGGCTAGGCGGGCCATCCCGCGCAGGATCCACGGTGTCCGCCTGGCCATGACCTCCACGGCGCGATCCGACCGGCGCATCGCGGTGCGAGGGCCGGGGGTTGGCATTGACGCCAGTGCAGCCTCAGCCGTTCCCGCCCGCGCGCCGCGCAGGTCGACCGCCAGCAGTTGCCAAGTGCCGGGCACTCCTCGCAGCTCGACGCTGCCGCGGTCGTCAAAGCCCGTGCCCGAGCCGATGACCAGGTCACGCACGGTGCGGGAGACGAGGATTTCGCCAGCGCCGGCCTGCTCGAGTATCCGCGCGGCGACGTGTACGGCGATTCCGCCTATGTCCGCGTCGAGCAGTTCGCACTCACCCGTATGGATGGCGGAGCGTATCCGGATGCCCAGTGTCTCGGCGTCAGCGCGCAACGCCTCGGCGCAGCGGATGGCGTGCGTCGGGCCGTCGAACGTGGCGAGGTGGCCGTCGCCGGTGCTCTTGACCACCGTCCCTTCGAACCGTTGGACGAGCTCGCTCGTGATTTCATCAAAGCGCTGCAGTACCGCACGCCACCGCTCGTCGCCCGCCGCCGCGGCGTGCTGTGTCGATGCGACCATGTCGGTGAACAACACGGTGCGCAGGGCGCGACGTGACTGTGGCGGCGCTGCATGGCAGCCGGTGAGGAACTCCTCGATCCGCGTCGTGGTCCTGTCGGGATCGGTGAACCAGGGCGCATGGTCCACGCCCTCGACCTCAAGCATCTGCGCCCCAGAGATGTGGTCGGCGAGGTATCGGCCATCCTGCACCGGCACCCCGGGGTCTCCGCGGGCATGGACGATGAGGGTTGGGATGGCGATTGTCGGCAGGATCGGCCGCACGTCGATCCCGAACGACGCTTCGACTGTCGCTCGTGCCATTCCGGGGCTCGCGCACATCCGCTCCAACATTCCGAGCTGGCGGATCGACCGAACCGACGGCACCAGACACTTGAGTGCCCTACCGTCGCCCCAATCTGAGCGGACAGCGTCGCCGAATTCCTGCCAGCGTTCGATCTGCTGCGTCGACGGCGTGTAGTCCTCACCCAGTTCGCGAAGGATACGCGCCCGGACCTCGGCCGGGCCGCGATCTAAGTCGTCCCATTCAAGACCGCCTAAGTAGGCGTACGTGCCGTGGAGGATCAACGCCCGGGTTCGCTCCGGTCGTCGTGCCGCCAAGACAATGGCGGCCGGGCCACCCTCGCTCAAAGCGAAGAGGACGGCCTTTTCGAAGCCAACGGCGTCCATGACGGCCTCGATCTCGGCCGCTCGATCATCCACCGAGCGAACCTTCGGGACCGGGTCCGACAACCCGACCCCGGCCTTGTCGAACATCACGACGCGACAGAAGGTGCCGAGACGCTCGAAGAACGCCTTGAATTCGGGCAGCGTCCAAAACAGCTCGACGTGGCTGACGAACGGCCCGACGAAGACGAGCTCAACAGGCCCGTCGCCGAACACCTGATACGCCAGGCTCAGATCGCCGCAGGATGCGTACGACGTTTCCGCCACCGCATGAGCGTACGGCGGCCGGGCGCCAGCCGTCACCGTATCCAGGCGCTGATCGGCTCGGCCGCTGTGCAGTAGCAGGGTCAGGCGGGCGGGGCAGGTCCCCAGTCCGGCCGGTGATCAGGTCGAAGGCGAGGCCCGCCGTCACGTTTGCGGTGTGAGGGGAAATGTCGCCGCACGATATCCGGAAATTCAAAAAAGCAACGGCAGGGGCTTTGCTGAACGTCCGAACGATACATACTGAACAGATGTCGCCCGGACGTCGGCGCCCTGCCCGCACGTCAACGGTTGCGCCTCCAAACGCGTTGGTTTGGCGGCGGGCACTTCCGGCGCCCGGGTTTGCGGTCACCGTCGCGGCTGGGTTTCTGATCGCGGAGACCGTGCTGGTCGTTCTCCTCAAGCAAGTGGAGCCGGAGGACCCGGTCGGCATCGTCTACGCGGTTCTGATGGGCGTGGCCCTGGTGGGCAACTTTGTGGCCGGCGTCGCGGCCGCTGCCTCGGCCAGCGCCGATCGCCGCCGCGAGGCCGAATTGTCGTCCGACCTGGCTCACATGGTGTTGCGCACAGGAGATCTGCAGTCCGCCGCCAACGAAGCGGGCCGGCACCTTGCTGCTGCCTTCGACTTGCGGTTCGCGTCCGTGGAGTTGACAAAGGCGGCTGGCGATCACCGGCCCGGGGCGATCCCGTTGCACGAGGACGACGTGCTGTTCGGCGTACTCGAGGTGCCCGACGATCTGCCCCGCACGACGCTTGAACGCCTGCTCCGGGTGGTGCCCACCCTGGAAGCCTTGCTCGCCGCGGCCCGCGACCGCGAGAAGGTCAACAACAGATTGATCGAGAGCCGTCACAGACTGCAACAGTTCTTCGACCTGACCTCCGACCTCATGGTCATTTCCGATCAGGGCAAATTGCTCGAGGTCAATCCGGCCTTCGAAAAGGCTTTGGGTTACACAGTGGACGGCTTGGCGCCCACCCCATTCGAATTAGTGCCGCCGGAAGACATGGATCGGCTCCGCGAGCCGATAAAAGATCTCACCGATGGCCGTGGACCGGTTCGTTTCGAAAATCGGGCCACCACCTGCGACGGTTCTTCGCGATGGATCGAATGGAGCGTCGCGCCGCACCAAGGATTGTTCTATGCCGTCGGCCGCGATGTCACCGGGCAACGCGAAGAAGAAGAGCAGCTCCGCGAAACCCGGACCATGCTCGAGGCCAGCCGCGACACGCTGCGTGAGCTTGCCGAGCATCAGGCGGGGTTGCGGCGGGTGGCAACCCTGGTTGCACGCGGGGCCAATCCGGTGGAGGTATTCGATGCCGTCTACGACGAAATGGCGCGATGCATGCACGTGACGGATGCTCGGCTGTCCCGCTACGACGACGACAAGACGGCCACCATCCTCACCGCCCGGCGTGAGCCAGGGATGCAGAACCTCTCGGGCGGCACCCGCCTGACACTGGCGGACGACGAACTCCTGTCGAAGGTGTTGAGCACTGGCCAGCCGGCTCGCCAAGGAGCCGCCATCTGTACCGCATTAGGTGTTCCGGTCATCGTCGACGGCCGGGTCTGGGGGGTGCTTTCGGCCGGCTCCGCGGAGCGGGAACCGCTGTCGTCCGATTCCGAGGCGCGCATCGCAGACTTCGCCGATCTGGTGGCTACCGCGATCGCCAATACCGCGGCGCGCGAACAACTGGATGCCAGCCGGGAACGCCTGCGTGCCAGCCGCGATCGCCTGCGTCAGCTTGCCCGGCATCAGACGGCGTTGCGCCGGGTGGCAGAACTGGTCGCCCGCGAGGCGGAGCCTGCCGAGGTGTTCAACGCGGTGGCCGAGGAGATGGCCAATATTCTGGACGTCTACAACGCGACGGTGGGCCGCTTCGACGGCGATGACATCGTCATGGCGGCGATTGGGCGTCCGGAGGTGGACATTCCGAACCCGCCAACCGTCGGTGAGCGTTTCCCGCTGGACGGCGACCACGTCGCCGCGACGGTTCGGCGCACCGGCCGGCCCGCTCGGATCGACAGCCACGAGCACGCGGCGGGCGTTTCGGCCGCGCGCATCCGCAAGATGGGCATCGCATCCATGGTCGGCGTCCCGATCATGGTCGGGGCAGAGTTGTGGGGCGTGGCTGCCGTGGCCTCGCGGGGCGAGCCGCTGCCGGCCGACACAGAGGTGGGTATCGCCGACTTCGCCGATCTGGTGGCGACCGCGATCGCCAATGCGGCGGCGCGCGAACAGTTGAATGCCAGCCGGGACAGCCTGCGTCAGTTGGCTCGACAGCAAACGGCGTTGCGGCGGGTGGCGGAACTGGTTGCCCGCGAGGCGGAGCCGGCGGCGGTGTTCAACGCGGTGGCCGAGGAGATGGCCAGTTGCCTGGACGCCTACAACGCGACGGTGATCCGCCACGAAGGGGACTTTCTGGTCATTGAGGCTCTTGCAAGCTTCAACCAAGACCTGCCAAACCCTCCGGTAGTTGGCCAGCGGTTACCGCTGGAGGGCGACCACGTCGCCCCGATGATTGTGCGCACCGGCCGACCCGCCCGGATGGACAGCCACGAGCACGCGGCCGGCGAGACGGCCGCGCTCATCCGCGCGCTTGGCATCCAATCCATGGTGGGTGTTCCCATCGTCGTCGGGGGACAGCTGTGGGGCTCGGCTGCGGTGGGTTCACGGACCGGGCCACTGCCGCCCGACACCGAGGCGCGCATGGCTGATTTCGCCGATCTGGTGGCGACTTCTATCGCCAACGCGGCCACCAGGGCCGAGCTGCAGGCCGGCCGCGACAGCCTGCGCGAGCTCGCCGAAAGCCTCAGTGTGCTGGCCAGGCAGCAAGCCGCATTGCGCCGGGTCGCAACCTTAGTCGCACGCGGGGTCAGTCAGTCGGAGGTGTTCTCGGCGGTGGCCGAGGAGATGGCCGGTTGCCTGAATGTGGGTAACGCCGAGGTGCTCCGTTTCGAAGACGACGGCGCAGCGACCGTCGTCGTGGCGTCCTATGCGGAACCCGGTGTGCCGCACCTTTCGCTGGGGGAACGCCTATCCACCGAAGGCGACAACGTCGCCGCCACGGTCTCGCGCACCCGACAGTCGGCGCGAATGGACAACTGGGAGGGCGCCGCCGGGCCAATTGCCCAACGTGTTCGCGAGCTGGGCGTCCGATCGCGGATCGGGGCCCCGATTGTGGTCGATGAGCGGCTATGGGGCATAGCCGTCGTCGCCACCACCGCACCCGACCCGCTGCCGCCGGATACCGAAAGTCGCATCGTCGAGTTCGCCGAGCTGGTCGCGACCGCAATTGCCGCCGCGACCACCCGCGCGGAGCTGATCGCCTCGCGGGCGAGGATTGTGGCTGCCGCCGACGACGCCCGACGCCGCCTGGAACGCGATATTCACGACGGAGCCCAGCAACGGCTTGTCTCGCTGGGACTGAAACTTCGCCTGACCGAGGAGTCGGTGCCATGCGAGCGGGATGACCTGAAAAGCATGCTGTCCGAAGCGGTGTCGGGCTTAACCGACGTGTTCCAAGAGCTGCAGGAGCTCTCCCGCGGCATTCATCCGGCGATCCTGTCGACAGGTGGGCTGCGGGCAGCGTTCAAGACGCTGGCGCGCCGCTCATCGGTGCCCGTCAAGCTGGATGTCGCGATCCCGCAACGGTTGCCCGATTCCATCGAGGTCGCCGCGTACTACGTCGTCGCCGAGGCGCTCACCAACGCCGCCAAGCACGCTCAGGCCTCCGAGGTGAGAATTCGGGCGCGCACCACCGGCGCCGGCCTTGACCTATTGATCTCCGACGACGGGATCGGCGGGGCCGACTCGGGTAGGGGCTCCGGGCTCATCGGGCTCAAAGACCGGATCGAGGTACTCGGCGGGCGGATGCAAGTTGAGAGTCCTCCAGGAGTGGGGACGGCGCTCGACATCACGATCCCTTACCAAACCAACACAGAGTGATCCGGGCGGTTCGTTCGACCTCATCGCTCTCTGGGCCCGCTTCCTATCTTATCCTGCTGCGCCACAATAGAATTCACCATGTTACTGCCGCCGTGCTCACTGACCGGACCACCTGACTCGAGGACTCCGCCCCGACTCAAGCCGGTGCGTTCATCGCTTGCGGGTATCGCGCCGCTGCCACTGACCCGAAGCGCCTATGGGCATCAGCGTTGACGACTTTTAAGACTGGAGGCGATTCTGGTCCTGCGCGAGTATTCGCCAGGATGCGAGCCGTCCCTTTCGGTGCAGCGGCCCGCTGCGGCGGGTGACGTCGGCTTGCGGCGTCCTCTAGAACGTACCCGCCCCCTGACGGCTCAATTCTGACGATTCGTCGAATCTGAGTCACATCAAATAATTGGTGGCGCAATGCACTTATGACGGTTCGTCAATTTCGAATACCTGCTAGCAGGGTATGTCTATTGCCGTCAGCCGCAACGACAGACGTTCGCAGTAGCGGCATGCTTAGTCACGAATGCGGCGCGCGAGTGCGCGCTTCGCCGAAAGCCTTGGCAATACGGCCTTTTAGGAAGGAGCACCATGCCGTCCATCGACTACGTTCCGGGAGCCCGGCAATGACTGAGCAGCTGATCGGCTCGCACAATGGCCTGCACAGCGAGCAGGGCGCTCTTCCGGGTGACCACCCGGGGCGCTCGGCCAACCCGGTGATCAAGGTCCACGACGTCAGTTGGCTGGAGTTCGAGAAGCCGGACCTGAAGAAAGCGGAGGCGTTTGCGCTGGCTTTCGGGTTCAGCGTCGCGCTACGCACCGACGACGAGCTGCACCTGCGTGGCAGCGACGCCGGCGCGCCGTGCGTGCTGATCCGCCGCGGCCCGCGTTCGCGGTTCATCGGCCCGGCTTTTGTCGCCGCCGAACACTCCGACCTGCTGCGGTTGGCCGATGCGACCGGGACCACCGTGCGCGCGCTGCCGGAAACCCTGGGCGGGGTGACGGTTGATCTGGTCGATCCCAGCGGCATTCCCCTGCGGGTGGTTTCGGGCACGCACCAGCTTGAGGAGCTGTCCTCCCAAACGCCGCACGTGTTTAACTTCGGCCCCAGCCAAAACGTGCTCCGGGCCAACGCCACCCAGCGCCCTCCCCGGGTGCCCACCCGGGTGCAGCGGCTTGGGCACATCGTGCTGCAAACCGCCAAGTACCTCGAAGCGCTGAACTGGTATTTGGACCACCTGGGATTGATCGTCAGCGACTTCTGCCACTACCCCGGTCAGCGCGAGCGGGGACCGGTGATGAGCTTCATCCGCTGCGATCGCGGTTCCACCCCGGCCGATCACCACACGCTGGCGATGGCGCTGGGTCCGGCCAACCGCTACGTGCACTCGGCGTATCAGGTTTGCGACCTCGATGCCCTGGCCGCCGGCGGCGAATACCTGCGCGAGCAAGGTTATTTCCGGTCCTGGGGCATCGGCCGTCACATCCAGGGCAGCCAGATCTTCGACTATTGGCGTGACCCGGACGGTGATTTCCTCGTCGAGCACTTCGCCGATGGCGACATGTTCGACAACACCCTGGAGCCCGGCTGGGCCCCGCTGACGGCCTCCGGGCTATATCAGTGGGGACCCGCGCCGAGCAAGGACTTCCTGGGCATCGGAACACCGGGCGAAACCGCGAAGGAAGTCGCGGTGATGCTCGATGCGCTGCGCCACGACAACGAATTCGACCTGTCCGCCTTGCGCGGGCTGTTCCACGTAGCCAATTCCTAACCACCAACCGAAAGAAAGTAAGGACCCGTTATGACCGTCTCGATCCTGCGCACCGCCGACGCGTGGTGGGTGCAGACACCGAACGGCGCCGCCCGCATCCGCACCGACGCCGCAAGCACCGCCGAACTGCTGGCCGACCGTGCGGCAGTCGACGCCGCCGCGCACTCCACTGACACCGTGCCGGTGCAAAGCCTGACGCTGCTGTCGCCGGTGACGACGCCATGCCGACTGGTGGCTCAGGCCACCAACTACGCCTCGCATGTGCGCGACGTCGGCCGCGACCCCGCGAAGACGCCGCTGACCTTCTTCCGCAAGGCCTCCGGTTCCGTCACCGGTCCGTTCGATGACATCGTCAAGCCTCCGCACGTGCAGCTGCTGGACTACGAGGTGGAGATCGGTCTGTTGATCGGCCGCGAGCTGCCGGTGGGCACCGAGGTGACCGAGGCCAACCTGGCCGAATTCGTCCACGGGCTACTGGTGACCAACGACGTGTCCGCGCGCGACGTGCAGATGACGAAAGCGCAGTTCTACGAGTCGAAGTCGTATCCGACGTTCACCCCGGTCGGCCCCGCGCTTGTGCTGGTCGATGCCGACGAGCTCAAGCGCTTCGGTGACCTGCGGGTGCTTTTGAAGGTCAATGGGGAGGTGCGCCAGAACATGGTGGTCGAGGGCGACATGCTCTTCTCGCCGGTGCAGGCGCTGCAGACGCTGGCCAAGTTCCAGAAGCTCGACGCCGGCGACATCGTGCTCACCGGCACCCCGGTCGGCACCGCGATCACGGCGCGTGGAATCGAGAACCCGCACCAGATCGACATGGCGACATTCCTTGCCGCTCAGGCAAAGAACCCCAACTACCTGCATCACGGTGACGTCGTGGAAGCGACGGTGGCCACCGACAACGGCGCCATCAACCTCGGCACGCAACGCAACAAGGTGGTATACGCATGAACGCCCAATCCAACGGCGCCCCGGCGTCACTGCCGGACTTCGTTCCGGTGATCATCATCGGCGCTGGCCCGACCGGCATGACCGCGGCCACCATGCTTGGGCAGTACGGGATTTCGTGTCTGCTGCTGGACCGCCATGAGACCGTCTACCCGCTGCCGCGCGCGGTGCACGCCGACGACGAGATCTACCGCATCTTGGCCCGCTTGGGCGTCGGCGACGAGTTCGCCGCTCACCGCCGGGGCGCGCTGGGTCTGCGACTGCTCGACACCGACATGCGGGTGCTCGCGGAGTTGAACCGCAGCCCACAGCCGAGCGCCAACGGCTACCCCCAGATGAACATGTTCGACCAACCCGAGTTGGAAGGCATGCTGCGGGCGAACCTGAAGAGGTACCCGGACGCCCTGTTTCGGGGCAATGTCGAGGTCACCAGCGTCACCCAGAACCGGCCGGGCCGGGTGCGGGTGAGCTTCCTTGACCGGGTGCGCGGCGGCGAGCAGTCCGTGGAGGCCAGCTACGTGCTGGGCGCCGACGGCGCCAACAGCTTAGTGCGGGCGTCGATCGGTGCGCACATGTATGGGCTGTCGTTCCAACAGGACTGGCTGGTCATCGACGTGGACACCGACGCGGAACTCGACCAGTGGGAGGGCTGCCACCAACTCTGCAGTACCGAGCGCGCCGGCACCTACATGCGCGTCGGGCAGACCCGCTATCGCTGGGAATTCCAGTTGAAAGAGGGGGAGACCGCCGCGGACTACCAAGAAATCACCGATATCGAGCCGTTGATCAAGCCGTGGCTGGGCGACATACCCGCCGAGCAATTGCGGCTGGTACGTGTCACCGCCTACACCTTCCGCGCGAAGGTGGCCAGTAGTTGGCGCGACCGCAACGTGTTCATCCTCGGTGACGCCGCCCACCTCACCCCGCCGTTCGTCGGCCAAGGCATGGCGGCGGGCCTGCGCGATGCGCTGAATCTGAGCTGGAAACTGGCCGGCGTGCTGGGCGAATCGCTGCCCGAAAGTGTGCTGGACACCTATGAGCAGGAGCGCAAAGCCCATGCGGCGGCGATGATTTTGATGGCCGTGTCGGTCGGAGCGGCGATGACCGGCGGCGGCCGGGTCGGCGACGTGGTCCGCAAGGTGGTGTTCCCGCGGCTGGCGCACGTGCGCCTGCCGGGCACGCGCACGAGCGTCGCCGACGGCGTCGCCCCCGGGCTGCACAAGTCGGCACTGGTGATCAAATCCCGAACCCCCGGGCAACTGGCCGGAACGTTGTGTCCCAACCCGGTTTTGCACGATGGTCTGCATTTCGACCAGGTCGTCGGGAACCGGTTCGCGCTGGTTACCTCGTCTCCGCTGAGCGCTGCGCAACAAAAGGAGCTCAAGAGCCGCGGAGCCGCGGTGGTCTCCGTCGCTGGGGACAGCCAACTCGGCAAGTGGCTAAAGCAAGGGCGGGCGAGCGCCGCCATCGTCAGGCCCGACGGCGCCGTCATGCAGGCCGGCCGGAACGTTGCGGCGATCCTCGATAGCGTCCCCGCGTTCTGCGCGAGTCAGGTCGACGGACCGGAAAACGAGCGCTGATGACCGAGCTGCTGGTGCTCAACGACGGTAAGCAGGAGATGCAGGCGGTGTCTTTGGACGGCACCCGGGTGCGGACCCTGATCACGGGAATCGACGAGAGGGCCGACGGCATCGTGGTCGACCAGCTGCGGGGCCATGTGTACTGGACGAACATGGGCGCTCCCGACCCCGGGAGCGGCCCACGTTCGGAAGAGGCCTACGCCCGCAACGGGTCACTGGAGCGGGCCAATCTCGACGGCACCAATCGGGTCACGATCGTGCCGCGCGGGACCTTCACGACCGGCAAACAGCTCGCCGCTGACTTCGAGGCGGGCGTGCTGTACTGGTGCGACCGGGAGGGCATGCAGGTGCTGTCGTGCAACCTGGACGGTAGTGAGCTGCGCCCACTGGTGGTGCCGGCGGTTGGTGACGAGGAAGCGCAGGCGGCCAGCAACCACTGTGTCGGCATCGCCGTGGATCTGGATCGGCGCCTGCTGTACTGGACGCAAAAAGGTGCACCAAAAGCCGGCGAGGGCAGGATCTTTCGTGCCCCCCTCGATCTCCGGCCGGGCACCAGCGCGCAGCACCGCGACGACATCGAGCTGCTGTGGAAGGACCTGCCAGAGCCCATCGATTTACACCTGTTTGGCGGGACGACGCTGGTGTGGACCGATCGGGGCGCCGAACCCGAGGGCAACACGCTCAACCGGGCGATCGTGCAGCCGAGCGTCGGCGCACCCGAGATCCTATCGCGCGGATACCACGAGGCGATCGGCGTCGCCGCAATCTCCGAATCGCATTTCTACGTAGGCGATCTCGGCGGCAGCATCCGCTACGTCAACCTCGACGCCGGCGTCGACACCGAACTGGTGCACCTCGGTCCGGGGCTCACCGGCATCGCGCTTGCCGAATCGTGAGTCAACGAAAGCCGGTGGGCGCAGCAGCTTTCGCGTGCCCCCGCTCACCCCAGGGTGCGGCTTGCGGATTATCACGCGAATTTCACTGTGGGCCATGGTCAAGGCGATAGGCAGGAGACGATGAGCGGCTGGATCAACTTCTGGCATGGCCTGACTCCCGGACAAGGCACACTCCTCGGCGGCGCGTTCGTGGTCTTCGCCGGCGTCATCGCGTTCAGCACGGGTGCGATGGACCGCCGGTCACAGCACAAGCGCTTCCACTACCAGGAGATGAAGACGCTCTACGCTGAGGCATTGAGAATCGGCAGGGACCTGGAAATCCTCAAGGCGCTTCCCCCAGATATCCGCAGGGAAGTCCTCACGGAAAAAGCCGAAGCGATCGATAGGGTGATCAGCGAGCTGGCGCTCACCGGCAATTACCAAACCGCCGACCTCGCCATTGCTTACGCCTACCAGCAGTCTGTTCAACTAGGCGAATGGGTAAGACAAGTAGAAGCCGACCAGGGGTCGACGAACCGCATTCAGATGTGGTTGGACAACCTGCCTACCGAACAACGAGCCGCGTTGAGGGACTACGAGAACGTCACAGTCAATCGTCGAGACGTGGTGCAGGCCGTACGCAATGAGCTGCGGTTGTACGTGCCGGTGTGGTCACGGTATCGGCGCGCGCTGCGAGATACGATCAAAGCCCAGCAGTTTCCCCTCAACTGACGCAGGGCCGCAGCACATCTGACTCGAGCACGCGCCCTGGCGGACAGCGCGAAGCCAATGATGCCGCGCATGACAAGCTGGCGGCGTCGGCAAGTGCTTGTCACGCCCAGCGTAGGATCACGCGGTCGCTGAGGACGGCCTGCGACAGTTCCTGTGCCAGGATCGCTTTCGCGACGCGGACAGCCGCAGTGGCAACCGGCCAACTGAAGCTAGCTGCAACCATGAAGGGACGTCAGCATGGCCGACATTTCGACCCTCGGCGACCACGCTGATGTCATGTTAACCGCGCTTCTGGCCTTATTCGTGTTGATCACTGTCGCGTGGGCACTGCACGACAGCAACGCGGCACACGAGCGACACGATCAGTTTAAGCATTGGGATGACTAGCATTCCAACCCCACTGGTGGCGCGCTCCGTTCACCGCTACACGGCCCGCCGTATACGGCCTTGGTACTAGCTATCTCCAAGCGGGCGCAATTCTGTACGACAGGCGGCGTTACGGCGAGCATCGTCGTGGGGCTGGCTCGTCGCAGCCCGTCTTAGTGGCAAGCAACGTCTTCGTCTTCGACGCGGCCGCCTTGCGAAGGTGAAGCGGGATGAAGCGTCGGCGTCCGACGCGGTGGCCGACTGGGCGGGTGGGTAGCTATCCGATGTACTGCTGACGCGGAAGCATTGTGAGCCGCATCAGAGAGCGCAGAGTCGTTCCCTCAGGGGGTTTACCCCGCAGCCCCGTGCCGGCTGCCATTGCCCGCGGCGCGCCTGCCAGGCCGACCGGCGGCGGCAACGCCGCTAAGTCGCGGGTTTCGCTGACGAGGCTGGCCGGTACCGCGTTGGCATTGGCGCCATTCGCAGAGGCCAGCGTGCCCCAAGTCGGCGGCACCGACAGCGCGCCGACGCTGGCTGCCCGGGCCAGTCCGGCAGACACCGCACCGCCGACCGGAGCAGTGCCGACCGAGCCGAGAGTGGTCGCCACTCTACCGAGTCCAGCGCTCACGTCGGTCAATGCCGCCACCGTCGAATCGGAGGCGGCCGCAGCGGAATTCGACCCGGTCGAAAGAGCGGAGAGGGCCGACAAAATGATGGACGGGACCGTTGCGAAAGCGCTGATCCCCGAGTTGACGGTGTCCGGCTCCAGCGCCTTATTTATATCGGCGAGGATCTGCTGGATGATCGTGTCGACCGTCGTCGAGGTCTGCGTCCCACCGGAATTGGCGACCGTGGCGCTTTGGGCCGCCAAACCGGCCGGGTTGGTGTTCTGTTGCGGCGGGGTGAACGGGGTCAGCGTTGCAGCGGCGGCCGAGGAGCCGGCATAGCTGTACATGGCGGCCGCGTCCTGGGCCCACATCTCGGCATACTGAGCCTCAGTCGCCATGATGGCCGCGGTATTGATCCCCAGGAAATTGGTGGCAACCAGCATCGCCAACTGCGCCCGGTTAGCAGCGATCACCGGCGGTGGCACGGTGGCGGCGAACGCGGTCTCGAACGCCGACGCGGCTGCCTCGGCCTGGGCCGCCGCCTGGTGGGTCTCAGCGGCGGCGGCATTCATCCATGCGACAAAGGTGGCCGCCGCGGCCGCCATCGATGCCGACGCGGGGCCCCGCCAGCTACCGTCAGTCAGGCCGGTGACCACCGAAGAGTAAGACGCCGCCGCCGAGGACAGTTCCCCGGCGAGGTTTTCCCAGGCCGCCGCAGCTTCCAGCATCGGATCCGGGCCAGGGCCGGAATACATTCGGCCGCTGTTGATCTCGGGTGGGAGTACTGCGAAATCCATTGATATATCCCGAGCGTCAACGTATGGCGGCCACATTAGCGGCCTCGGTGGCCGCATACGAACCGGCGGAGGCTTCCAAGGTGGCAACGAACATTTGGTGAATCGTCGCCGCTTGGGCGCCGATCTCCTGGTACAGCAACCCATGGGCGGCGAATGCTGCCGCGGTCAGCGCCGAAACCTCGTCGGCGGCCGCGGGACTGAGCCCGGTGGTCGGACCGGCCACAACCGCATTCTGTGCGCTCATCGCCGAGCCGATACCCGCCAAGTTGCCCGCCGCCGCGGTCAGTGCCGCGGGTTCCGCGATCAAGAAAGACATACTCTCTTCTCCCAACGCCTTACGGCTGAACAACCGAGTCTCAAGACTTAGGATGTCGACGCCCGGCGCTGATGTCGTCGGGGGTAGCGCCCATTAAGCCCCCTGCTAGCCGTAATACCTTGGCGGAATTCGGCAAACAACGGTCTGGCGGTCAGTCGCTGTGGGTGCCGTTGAGGTGCAAGAGGTTTGATTAGCACCTCAGCGGTCCATGCAGGAGGCATAGTTGTGGCCCTGTGCTGGTTGCTTATTCAGTTCGGCCTAACCCTCCGTCGGAGGCGAGAGACTTCGTGCGCTACCGGCTGACCGGGTATACCAATTCCGGCTGTCGGTAACGACACACTCGGATAAGCACGGCATCATGAGGGGACAGGGACACGACAGCCGTGACTTGAGCAGCGAAAGCCCCGGAGGCCCAGGTCCGACGGGCCGGGCAATGGGCGAAACCCTAATGGAAGCAAGGAAGGACTCATGTCGATCGACGGTGACACCCTAGGCGGACGCCTTCCGCTTTACAGCAGCGAAGCGCTCGATTCAGCACAGAAAGCGCTCCACGACTGGCTGATGGATGTGGCGGTTCCGTGGGCGGAGACTGCGGATTTCGAGGCCAGCACCGAAATGGGCCGGCTCATCGGACCATTCAATCCGGCTTTGCTGACGCCGGGAATCTCATCGGCCTTCTTCGACCTTGCGGTCGCTGAGCAAAAGCACACGTCGCTGAGCAAACGCTCTAGGGAAGTCATCATTTTGACGGTCGGGGCAGTTTGGCAGGCGCCCTATGAGCTCTACGCACATTGCGCCGTTGCGCGGTATGTCGGCCACTCCGACGACGCGGTGCGAACCCTTGCCGAGGGCGGGTTGCCGCAAAACCTCACGGCTGAAGAGGCGGTTACCCACCGTGTCGCCCGTGCACTCTCGGTCGAGCATCGTCTCAGCGAGGCGCTCTACCGCGAGGCAGAAGCAACGCTCGGTGCCGAAGGGGTCATGGAAGCCGTCGTACTAACCGGCATTTATCACACCGTGTGCGCAATACTCAACGCCTTCGAGATACCCGCGCCCTCATAAGAAACCGGTGCGCTCGGTAAGCTGTCCGGCCACTTGGATATCGCGAGCCGTGAGGTCGATCACGGCACTACGCTTACGGCAGAAATTCCTTGCGCATCAGCCTAGTAGGCATTCCGACGCGGCCCTTGGCGATTGCGCCGAAACGCTCTGATCTCCAACGCCGTAACGCCTCCAACCCATAAGATATCGGCGTATGCCGACCAAGTGTCGACGTCGGCGCTGAGCGTGATCGCATCTGAGGGCGCAGGTTACTGTCGACCCTGGTCGCTACCGAGGGTGACGTGCGCTGTCATGGGCAGACCCGAACTGTCGACGAAGACGAGCGTCACTGAGGCGCCTGGTTCCTTGGATTGCACCGCGGCGATCAGTGCGTCACCGCTTCCGATTATTTGGTCATCGACTTTGGTGACCAGCGCGCCGGATGTCAGCCCGGTCGCCGCGGCGGGGCTACCGCTTGCCACCCCGTTGATCCTGGCGCCGTAGGCAGCGAGGTCGCTGCGGGCCTGAACTCCCAGCCAGCCGTGCGATGCCCGGCCGGTGGCGGCCAGTTCTGCGGCGATGCGTGTGGCGTCGTCGACGGGAATGGCATAGCCGAGGCCGATCGATCCGCGAGCTGCGATATTCGAGCCGTCAGCGCTGGGCGCCACCGACTCCGCCGCGTTTATCCCAACCAGCGCGCCGTGCATGTCAACGAGTGCCCCACCCGAATTGCCCGGATTGATCGCAGCGTCGGTTTGGATGGCGTAGAACGCGCTTAGCGGAAGGTCGGGGTCCGTAGCCGGGCATATCAGGCGGTTCAGCGCGCTGATGATGCCGGCGGTGACGGTGCCGCTCAAACCGAGTGGGGATCCGATCGCCGCCACTGGTTGACCGACGCGCAGATTCGCGGAGGAACCGATAGAGATTGGGATGAGCCCGGACACGTCACGAGCGCGGCCAATTGCAATGTCGCTCTTTGGGTCAGCGGCGATTAGGTCGAATGCCGCGGTGCGGCCGTCGTTGAAAGTCACAGCGGTACTGGCCGACGAATGCCGCTGACCGCCCAGCGCTGCCACGACATGGTTGTTGGTCATGATCAGCCCGTCTGCGGTGAGGACAACACCAGATCCCAACCGCGAGTGGTCGCCGTCGATGATTTGCAGTGTCACCACACTAGGCAATACCTTTGCGGCAACCTGCTCTATTGAGAATGCGCTGGGGTAGGGCCGCGTCATGGCAGAACTGGAGTCTGCGGATCGTGTGCCGACGGCGGGTGGATGGGCAAGCAGAGCAACTGCGGCGCCGATCGCTGCGGCAAAAAGCGTGGCCTCGAAGCCGCGCATGATCAACGACCCACCACGGGCTAGCCTTTGCCGGCGCGGGGACACCCGGGCCGCCCGGTGTGATGGGTATCGGCCGGGCCGACCGACACGCGACTGAGCGCCCGCGCCATCCCGCCTAACCTGACGACCTTCGGACGTGGGCGCCACGAGGCAGCAGCTGTGGCCGACTGACATGAGTCCTTTCCTCACTCTTCGTTGACTCCAACGACCGCAGTCGCTCAATGGGTCGAAGGCAATGGGCCTCAACACGTTTGGCCAAACCACTCTTCGAACATTGCCTGCTGGCAATGCCGTTGGTTGCGTTCAGACTTATGCGCAAGTCCTCTCGTTCAGGATGGCGCGTTTGAACACGTCTGTCGTTACCGGCAACGCCAATCGACATACCGCGCTAGCGGGTATCGTGCCGCAGGTGTGCGCCGCACAACCGCGCCGCCGCTCAAAGCGGTATCGCGGGCGTGGCGGGTTTGTGGCCGCCGTGGATGGCGCCGTATTGGCCGGCCGGGTGTGCCGTTACCCGGCAAGTCCAAGAGCGTCCCGGATAGCGGTCCCGGACAGCGCGGCCTTAGGGATGAAGGCCAGAGCCGGGCTGGCAGCGACCAGTTCGGCGAAGTCCTCCTCGGCGTGCGTGGAGATCAAGATAGTCGGCACGTCGGCGCCGAACCCGTTGCGGTGAAGCCGTTCGACGAGTTCAAAACCGCTCTCGTCGCCGAGGTCGATGTCAACAAGCGTCACGTCGGGCCGCAGGTTCTCGACACACTGCAGCCCTTCTGCGGAGGAGCTCGCCACCGCGACCACGCTGATTCCCTGATGCTCCAGCAACCGCGTCGCCGCATCGAGGAAGTCGCGATTGTCGTCGACAATGACGCACCGCATCCGATCACCTAGTCTCACCAGTTCAGTTTGGAGTAGCGACGGACCGATCGCATGGAAGCTAGCAGGAAATTCGCCCCGAGTCGGGAAGGATTCGCGGGCCTGCTGTGACGCCGGTCGCACCGAGGAGACTGGCGGGCTGCGTAGCCGGGCGCAGGGTTACTGATTGGCGGCCAGGTACCGGTTAGCCGGGAGGCGCGGACTGCGGCTGACCAGAACCCGCCATGGTTGCCAGCGGTGCAGACATGGGCCAGCGCGGACGCAAATGTAAGGCGGGTAGCCGGATAGACGCCGTTCGGGCGCGACACGAGAGGTGCATCATGACCCTGTCAGTGGAATTGACTGCCGACCCGGACCCTACCGCCGGCTTTGAAAACCAAGTCGCTCCCGTGCTCGGCGACTTATATCGGCAGGCGCTGGGGATGACCCGCCATCACGCCGATGCCGAAGACCTGGTCCAGGACACGCTGGCAAAAGCCTTCGCCGGGTTTGACTCCTTCCGGCCGGACAGCAATGTCTGCGCCTGGCTGTACCGAATCCTGGTCAACACCCACATCAGTAATTGCCGCAAAGCCCAGCGGCGTCCGGTACAGCATTTGGCGGAGGCGATTTCGGATTTGCAAATGATGGCGAGCGCTGCGCATTCGGCAACGGGAATGCTGTCGGCGGAAGACCAAGCGCTGAAAAGAATTGGCGACCACGACGTCATCACCGCAATGCGCGCCCTGCCCGAGCAGTTCCGCCTCACCGTTTACTATGCGGATATCCAGGGACTCCCGTGCAAGGAGATCGCCACAGTGATGAACACGCCGATCGGAACCGTGGTGTCGCGCCTGCATCGCGGGCGCCGCCGACTACGCAGGCTGCTCACCGAGGTTGACGGGAACGAGGCTTATGGCAACTCATGGGGCCTGGCGCAAACGGCGTGAGGGGCCTGCTTAGAGCCGGCGCCACAGTGACTCCGATCAGCTGCAAGTCATCGCGAGTCGAGAAACGTGATCACCGCGCGGACGCGACGATGGTCGTCGCCGGTCTCCGGTAAGCCGAGTTTGGTGAGGATGCTGCGGACGTGCTTTTCGACCGTGCCCTCAGTCACCCACAACTGCCGCGCGATGCCGGCATTGGATCGGCCCTCGGCCATCGACTCCAGTACCTCGAGTTCGCGCGGCGACAGTACCGACAGCGGATCGTTGCGGCGCCGTCCGGATACCAGCTCCTGTACCACCGCCGGGTCGACCACCGACGCGCCCTTTGCTACCCGCCGCAGGGTGTCAACAAAATCGGCGACGTCGGTGACGCGGCTCTTGAGCAGATACCCGATCCCGCGGCCGCTGGCCAACAGCTCCATCGCGTGCTCGACGTCGACGTAGGCAGACAGCACCAGAATCCCGGTGTCGGGCAGTTCCTGGCGGATCACCCGGGCGGCCTCGAGACCCTCGGTGGTGTGAGTGGGCGGCATCCGAATGTCCACCACCACCACATCGGGGTTCGTTTTGCGTACCAGCGCGAGCAGCTCCACAGCGTTGCCGACCTGCCCGACGACTGTGAACCCGGAGCGGTCCAGCAGGCTAGCCAAACCCTCCCGGAGCAGGGTTTCGTCGTCGGCCACAACCGCACGCAGCGGGGCGGGCGCCGTGCCCGCCTCGGCGGTGCTTGCTTCCGTCGTCAACGCCTGGTCCTCCCGGCTTGCCTGCTTGAGGAACCATCTTGCACCGCGCGGTATCCGTTTTCCAGCTATCACCCATACCGGTTAGGCGCCGCTCACAAAGGCCGCTGCGGATTCGCCGGCGTCGCGTTATGCCCCTTCCTGGTTGTTGGCCGAGGTCTATCTCGCATGTGACCTCCCGCGACTGCGACGAAGGACGCTGATCTTCATGACGGCGCTTGCGGTTATCTCCGCGCTTGTGACAGCACTATGCATCGGCTACCACTTCGGCCGGCGCGCTGGCTCGACGCCTTCAACCCTCAGTCCTCGGGAACACGAGGTTTTGGCGCTGATGGCAGAGGGGCGTTCCAACGCCGGCATTGCCCGGCAGTTGTGGCTCACCGAAGGCACCGTCGAGAAGCACGTGCGAAGCATTCTGAGCAAGCTGAACCTGCCCGAGGCCTCTGACGATCACCGCCGCGTCCGAGCGGTGATCACTTTTCTCGAATCTCGTTGACGGTTGCGGCACAGGCCGCGCAACGGTCGCTCAACCGAAGTTGGCCTGCGCGCAGGTGCTGGGCGAGGTGACATTGACCCCGCTGTAGACCACTTGAATGTGCGTGCAGAGGATGACATTGACGTTGGTCCGCGGTTGCCCGGTGCGCCAGTCCGTCGAGTCGATGCGACCGGTGGTCTGGTATTTCTCCGGCGGGCCCTCAGCCAGGTAGATCGTGGTGATCTCGTCGGTGCCGCCCTCTTTCATGACCCGGTCGTATTGGGCGGTGGCGTGCACGTCGATGTAGGCCAGCCGGTCGGTGGAGCGCACCTCGGTGCTCTGCCGCGACCACAGGTCGTGCGGGAATCCGGTCACGCCGTCGGGCGTCTTCATGTCGGCGCCCACGGTGAAGTCGCAACTGCCGTTCGCGCCATGGCAATCCAGCCGGGCGTAGGTCTCCAGCTGGTTCGGGCCGTCGAGGGGAAACAGGTTGCTGGCGTTGTTGCTTGCCGCCGGCGAGACCGCGGGAGGGGCCAGCGCCAGCATCAGTCCGACGCCCGCGATCGCCGTCGCCAGCCGCATGATCGGAGCCCCTTTCGAGCCGAACCTGAGCAGAACCTACGCCGCGGCTACTCGTCGTAGGTGACTTCGACCGAATCGGTTTCCGGGTGCGACTGGCAGGCCAGAATCAATCCGTCGTCGAGGTCTTGCTGCTCGAGCACGTCGTTGACCTCCATGTTCACTTTGCCGCTGCGCAGACTGCAGGCGCAGGCGCCGCAGTGGCCTTCGCGGCAGGAGAACGGCGCGTCCAGGCCGGCGTCCAACAGCACGTCGAGCAGCTTGGCCCGGCGCGGCCAGGACACGGTGTGTGTCTGCCCGTCCAGTTCGACGACCACGGTGGCCGGCGGCTCCCCATCATCAGCGCCGTCGTGGTCAATCTTCACCGCGGCGAACGGATCGGTATCCAGCGACCGGAATACCTCGATATGCACTTGCTGCGCGGGCACTTTCAGAGTTTCGAGCGCCTCGCGCGCCGCCGCCATGAACGGTCCGGGCCCGCAGATGAATGCCTGCCGATCGGTGAACGGGGCGGCCAGTTGCGCCAGCGCGGTGGCCGACGGCAGCCCCTGCAACGACTCCAGCCAATGCACCACGGTCAGCCGGTCCGGGTATTTGGCGGCGAGCTCGCGCAGCGCGTCACCGAAGATCACCGACCGCTCGTCGCGGTTGGCATAGATCAGCACCACCTGCCCGCCGCCCTCGGACAACGCGGACTTGCAGATCGACATGATCGGCGTGATGCCGCTGCCGGCAGCCAACAGTACGAAGTCGTCGTCGAGCGTCTTGGGCACGAACGTGCCCGACGGCGCAAGCACGTGAATCCGCATGCCGGGATGAGCGTGGTCGCACAGCCAGTTCGACGCGTATCCGTCTTTGTCCCGTTTGACGGTGACGGTCATCGCCTCGTTGCTGAAGGGCGAGCTGCACAGCGAATAGCAGCGGGCCACCGAGCCGGTGCGGTCGCTGGGAACGCGCAACGTCAGGAATTGGCCGGGGGCGTAGCGCAGCCGCTCCGCTGGTATCTCGGGATCTTGGGGCCCCTCCGGGACCCGGAACACCAGCGACCGTGCGTCCTCGGTCTCGCTGACGACGTCGGCGATCTCCAGTTCCAGGACGTGGCTGCCCAGTGGTTCGTCGGGAATTGTGTCCGTCACAACCCCGCCCTTTCCGTCAGTCATAACTAGAACAGGTTACAGAAAGCTGGATCGGTATCGCCACCAGCCGCAGGAACACGCTGCTCGACACAAATCGGAACGTGTTCTAGTCTTTGTCTAAGTAAGCCACCTATGGAGGAACCCGTGACGTCCATTCAACTACGTGACGCCCAGTCGGTCCTAGACGGCATCGACGAACTACTGCCCAAACTCCGGCAGCGGGCCCAGGAGACCGAGGACTTGCGCCGATTGCCCGACGCCACGGTGAGCGAGCTTCAGGAGATCGGCTTCTTCAGGTTGCTGCAGCCGAAGCAGTGGGGCGGGCTGGAATGCGACCCCGCGGTGTTCTACGAGGCGGTCCGCCGGTTAGCCGGCGCGTGCGGGTCCACCGGCTGGGTGAGTTCGATCATCGGCGTCCACAACTGGCATCTGGCGCTCTTCGACCAGCAGGCCCAAGACGAGGTCTGGGCCGAGGACACCAACGTGCGTGTGTCGTCGTCGTATGCGCCGATGGGTGCGGGCGTGGTGGTCGACGGCGGTTATCTGGTCAGCGGATCGTGGAACTGGTCGTCGGGTTGTGACCACGCCACGTGGGCGTTCTTGGGTGGTCCGGTCATCAAGGACGGCCGGCCGGTCGACTTCGGCAGCTTCCTGATCCCGCGCACCGAGTACCGCATCGACGATGTTTGGCATGTGGTCGGTCTGCGTGGCACCGGCAGCAACACCGTCGTCGTCAAGGATGTCTTCGTCCCGCGGCACCGGTTCCTGTCCTACAAGGCGATGAACGACGGCACCGCGGGTGGCTACCAGACGAACACCGCCCCGGTCTACAAGATGCCCTGGGGCACAATGCATCCCACCACCATTTCGGCGCCGATCGTCGGAATGGCCTACGGCGCCTACGACGCGCACGTGGAACACCAGGGCAAGCGGGTGCGTGCGGCGTTCGCCGGGGAGAAGGCCAAAGACGACCCGTTCGCCAAGGTTCGCATCGCCGAGGCGGCCAGCGATATCGATGCGGCATGGCGACAGCTGATCGGCAACGTCGGGGACGAATATGCGCTGCTGTCCGCCGGCAAGGAGATTCCGTTCGACCTACGGGCCCGCGCCCGACGCGATCAGGTGCGCGCCACCGGACGGGCCATCTCCTCCGTCGACCGGCTGTTCGAGGCCTCCGGCGCCACGGCGCTGGCTAACGACGCACCGGTGCAACGCTTCTGGCGTGACGCGCACGCCGGCCGGGTGCACGCGGCCAACGACCCCGAGCGGGCGTATGTGATCTTCGGGAACAACGAGTTCGGGCTGCCGCCCGGCGACACGATGGTCTAAGCCGTGACGGCTATACAGGAGTTGACCTTTGAGTCGACCTCGCGGTTCGTTGAGGTTGACGTCGACGGACCGCTGAAGCTGCACTACCACGAGGCGGGTGTCGGCAACGACCAGACGGTGGTGCTGCTGCACGGCGGCGGTCCGGGCGCGGCGAGCTGGACGAACTTCTCCCGCAACATCCCGGTGCTGGCGCAGCGTTTCCACGTACTGGCGGTCGACCAACCCGGCTACGGTCACTCCGACAAACGCGCGGAGCACGGGCAGTTCAACCACTACGCCGCCAGAGCCCTGAAAGGACTGTTCGACCAGCTGGGTCTGGGACGTGTTCCGCTGGTAGGGAATTCGCTGGGCGGTGGCACGGCGGTCCGGTTCGCACTGGATTACCCCGACAACGCCGGCCGGCTGGTGCTGATGGGTCCCGGCGGGCTCAGCGTCAACCTGTTCGCCCCTGACCCCACCGAGGGTGTCAAGCGGCTGGGCAAGTTCTCCGTCGAGCCGACTCGGGAGAACCTCGAGGCGTTTCTGCGGGTGATGGTCTACAACCAGAAGCTGATCACCCCGGAGCTGATCGATGAGCGCTTCGCGTTGGCCTCCACTCCCGAGTCGCTAACCGCGACCCGGGCGATGGGAATGTCGTTCTCCGGAGCCGATTTCGAGCTCGGCATGATGTGGCGCGATGCGTACAAACTCCGCCAACCGGTGCTGCTGATCTGGGGACGCGAGGACCGGGTCAACCCGCTGGACGGCGCGCTGGTCGCGATCAAGACCATTCCCCGCGCCCAATTGCACGTTTTCGGCCAGTGTGGACACTGGGCGCAGGTGGAGAAGTTCGACGAATTCAACAAGTTGACCACTGACTTCCTGGGAGGTGCGTCGTGAGCATCCGTTCGCTGGGCTACCTGCGCATCGAAGCCACCGATATGGCGGCTTGGCGCGAGTACGGACTGAAAGTCCTCGGCATGGTCGAGGGCAAGGGGGTGCCGCACGGCGCCCCAGAGACACTGTATCTGCGGATGGACGACTTCCCGGCCCGGCTGGTGATCGTGCCCGGTGAGCATGACCGGTTGTCCGAGGCCGGTTGGGAATGCGCGAACGCCCAAGGTTTACAGGAGATCCGGAACCGGCTTGACGTGGAGGGCACGCCGTACAAAGAGGCCACCGCTGCCGAACTCGCGGATCGCCGGGTGGACGAGATGATCCGGTTCTCCGATCCGTCGGGCAACTGCTTGGAAGTGTTCCACGGCGCCGCCCTGGAGCACCGCCGGGTGGTCAGCCCCTACGGGCACAAGTTCGTCACCAGTGATCAGGGCCTTGGGCACGTGGTGCTGACCACCCGCGACGACGAAGAGTCGCTGCACTTCTACCGCGATGTGCTCGGCTTCAAGTTGCGCGACTCGATGCGGCTGCCGCCGCAGTTGGTGGGCCGGCCCGCCGACGGGGCGCCGGCCTGGCTGCGCTTCTTCGGTTGCAACCCGCGTCACCACAGCCTCGCCTTCATGCCGGGACAGACGCCCAGCGGCATCGTGCACCTCATGGTCGAAGTCGGAGAGGCCGACGACGTCGGCCTGTGCCTGGACCGGGCGTTGCGTCGCAAGGTGCCCATGTCGGCCACGCTGGGCCGCCACGTCAACGACCTGATGCTGTCGTTCTACATGAAGACGCCCGGCGGCTTCGATATCGAATTCGGTTGTGAAGGACGGAAAGTCGAAGACCACGACTGGATCGCCCGGGAGAGCACCGCGGTGAGCCTGTGGGGTCACGACTTCACCGTCGGCTTCAAGAGCTAGCAGTGGCCGAGCAGATCGACGCACGCACGTTCCGTCACGTGCTGGGTCAGTTCTGTACCGGGATCACGATCATCACCACCGTGCACGACGACGTCCCCGTCGGCTTCGCGTGCCAGTCCTTTGCGGCGCTGTCGTTGGAGCCGCCGCTCGTGCTGTTCTGTCCGACCAAGGTGTCGCGGTCTTGGAAGGCCATCGAGGCCAGCGGGACATTCTGCGTCAACGTGTTGACCGAGAGTCAAAAGGACGTCTCGGCGCGCTTCGGGTCGAAGGAACCGGACAAGTTCGCCGGAATCGACTGGAGCGCATCGCCTCTGGGCTCACCGATCATCGACGGATCGCTGGCCCACATCGACTGCACGGTGGCATCGGTGCACGACGGTGGTGACCATTTCGTGGTGTTCGGCGCCGTAAAGTCCCTTTCCGAGGTCCCGAAAATCACACCGCGGCCACTGCTGTTCTATCGCGGCGATTACACCGGCATCGAGCCGGACAAGACCACGCCGGCGCAATGGCGTGACGACTTGGAAGCGTTCCTGACGACGACCACTCAGGACACCTGGCTGTAGCAGATTCGCGTCGCTCACCCAACGACACGCAGATTTCGTCAGGGGTGATACTGACTTCATGCCGCAGGTCCCCCCCGCCCGTTACCTGCTGAGGGCCAAGGATTTCGTCGACGCGCGCTACGCGGAGGCCATCACCGTGGAGGATCTGGCCGCAGTGGCGGGGTTGTCGCGGGCTCATTTCAGCCGGACGTTCACCAAGACCTTCGGCGAGTCGCCGCACGCGTATCTTCAGAGCCGGCGGCTGGAGCGAGCGGCGGCATTGCTGCGCCACACCGATCGCTCGGTGGCCGAGATCTGTGTGATGGTCGGATTGCAGAGCACCGGATCGTTCACGACTAGCTTCGCGCGGGTGTTCGGCAAGCCCCCGGCGGCATACCGGGCGAGCATGCCGCCTGCCTCTGCGCACGCCCGGGTGCCGAGCTGCATTCTGCAGCGCGACACGCGGCCGGTGCCGGACAGCCGCCTCAAGACAGCACATGGGGAGAAGACGAGGGAGGGCAGCCGACCGTAACGTCGGTCCCATGTTGAAGATTGCCAGCGCCCAGGTGTGGGTGCATGACCAAGAAGTCGCGTTGAAGTACTGGACCGAAAAAGTCGGCATGGAGGTCCGTCAGGACGTCACGCTGCCCGAATTGGGCTTCCGGTGGCTGACCGTCGGGCCGCCCGGCCAAGATGAGGTGTCGCTCGTGCTGATGGCGGTCCCCGGCCCGCCCGTGATGGATGCGGCCACCAGGCAACAGGTGATGGAGGTCGTCGCGAAGGGCTTCGCGGGCACCGTCTTCCTCACCACCGACAACTGCCAGGCCACCTACGAGCAGCTCAAGTCTCGCGGTGTGGAGTTCACCGAGGCGCCGCACGAGATGCCATACGGCATTGACACCGGGTTCCGTGACCCGTCCGGCAACAGCGTGCGGCTGACGCAACTGAGCGCGATACCCGACAACGCCGGCTGACGTGTTGACCTCAGAGTCGGTATTGCGCGCTGAGGCTACGCTCGCGGTGAACATTCTGTCGCGGGAGGCGGGCTGCATTGATCCGGTTTGGCTCTGTCGCATTGCTGACGGCTCTCGCGGGGGCATTGCTGTTCTTGGCCGTCGTCGGGCCGTGGGGCTGGTGGATTCTCGCTGTGGTGTTCGCGGCCACTGCGGCCGTGGGAATCTACGACCTGGTCCAACGCAAGCACTCGGTGCTGCGGAACTACCCGGTCCTGGGGCACATGCGGTTCCTGTTGGAGGCGCTGCGCCCCGAGATGCAGCAGTACTTCATCGAACGCAACTTTGACGGGCGCCCTTTCGACCGCGACGTCCGCTCGTTGATCTACGAACGTGCCAAAGGTACTTCCGCCGAGTTGGCTTTCGGGACCGAGCGCGATATCGACGCGGTCGGCTACGAATATCTGGTGCATTCGGCGGCCCCGGTTGAACCCGCCGACGAGCCGTTCCGGGTGCGAATCGGTGGACCGGATTGCGCGCGACCGTACGACATGGCGCTGATGAACGTCTCGGCGATGAGCTTCGGCGCGCTGTCGGCCAACGCCCTGCGTGCGCTGAACAACGGCGCCCGCAAGGGTCGGTTCGCCCACGACACGGGCGAAGGCGGGCTGACTCCCTATCATCTCGGTGGCGCCGACGTGATCTGGGAGATCGGCTCCGGTTATTTTGGCGCCCGCACCGACGACGGCGCGTTCGATCCGGATCAGTTCGCGGACAAGGCCGCTCACGATCTGGTGAAGTGCATCTCGATCAAGTTGAGTCAAGGCGCCAAGCCCGGCATCGGCGGCGTGCTCCCGGCCGCCAAGGTCAGCAAGGAGATCGCCCGCTACCGAGGTGTGCCGGTCGGCGAGAAGTGTGTCAGCCCGGCAGCGCATTCGGCGTTTCATACCCCGCGTGAACTGATCATGTTCGTGGCGCGGCTGCGTGAACTGGCCGAGGGGAAACCGGTGGGCTTCAAGCTGTGCGTCGGCTCCCGGGTCGACGTGCTGGCGGTCTGCAAGGCGATGCTGGCCGAAGGGGTGACGCCCGACTTCATCATCATCGACGGTGCCGAAGGTGGAACCGCCGCGGCGCCGCTGGAATACGAAGACAACATTGGTCTTCCGCTCACCGACGGATTGATGACCGTCCACAACGCGTTGGTGGGAACGGGTCTGCGGGACAGGATACGGATCGGGGCGAGCGGCAAGGTCGCCTCCGGAAACGACATCATCAAGCGCCTGATCCAGGGCGCGGACTACACCAACTCGGCCCGATCGATGATGATGGCGACGGGCTGCATCCAATCTCAGCGGTGTCACACCAACCACTGCCCGGTCGGCGTCGCGACCCAGGATCCGTATCGGGCCCGCGCTCTCGACGTCGCCGACAAGAGCGAACGCGTGTACCGCTACCAGCGGGCCACCGTCGCCCAGGCGATGCGCATGATGGGTTCGATGGGCGTCTCGGACCCGTCGATGCTCAACCCGCACATGCTGCGCAAGCGCGTATCGCCCACCGAGCAGCGCTCGTACGCGGAGATTTATGAATGGCTGGCGCCGGGAGAACTGCTCGACCATGCGCCGGCCACCTGGCGGTCGGACTGGGAAGTCGCCAACCCGGACTCCTTTACCCCCGTCGGCCGCGGGCTCGACGCTTGCCGGCCTGTCTAGTCTCAGTGCCAGCGGGCTTGATGTTCGGCGTGGGTGCCCAGATAAGCACCGGGCCCGAAGAACTCGTCGTAGAAGTCGGTATCGAGATGTTGCGCCTGGAGGTACATCAGCACGTGCACCGTCGGCACGGTCCCGGGCAGCTTGCCGAAGGTGTCGTAGATGTAGGACGCCTCGGCGGTGACCACCTCCTGAATGCCCGTCCGGCGGCAGCGCCGAGCCGCGCACCTTCGGCGTATCCGACCACGGCCCTTGCGTATCAGGGTGAAATGGCCCGCCGGAACCGAACTTTCGCGCGACGAGCTTCTCCACCCCGGCCGCCACCGACGGCACATGCGGTGGGCTGAGCGTCTCGAAGTATCCGGGCAGCCCGGTGACATTGGGGAAGGGCCAGCGTTCGTCGTCGTCGGCGACGAAGCCCAAACCGGGTGCGCGCGGATCACCGGAGCCGCCCAGCACCGACAATCGATCGAGCCCGTCGTAGGTCCAGCCGCCGAGACCCATCGCCTGCAACGCCAGCACCCCGTTGTTGGTGGCGATCGCGAGTTCCGCGCTCGCCTCGGTGATCGTGTACTGCTCGACGAACGACAGCGGAAGCGGGTCGTCGGCGTGCGGCAACGAGGAAAACCGTTGCAGGCCTGGGATGTTGCGACCATTGATGTCATCGACGATCGGGTAGCCGTTGGCCGCGAAGAACCACAGGTTTTCCATCAGGTGCTCGGCGAGATCGGCGACCGGGAAAGCCAGCAGGCTGCCTGGATGGTTGCCGATCCAGATGTTGTGCCCTTCCATGTGTGGTTCCTCGCGAGGCAGTTCGAGGCGAGTGTCCGAGACACGCACGTAGGACTGCGCGGTGTGACTGATCCACGCGTCGATGCTGTCGAATTCGCGCGGACGCTCGTCGCGGCTGGGTAAAAGGTAGGTGCCGGTGTCATCGGTGAAGAACAGCTGGCTGGTGTGAAAGCCCGCGGCTGACGGGAAGGTCCGGCCCGTCGCGCTACCGGAGTAGTTGGGCAACGACGGCGCATAGCTCGGGTTGTGAGTGATGCCGAAATTCCAGCCAGTCACGCCGCCGACAACCGAAACCAGCAGTGCCCGCTCAACTTCCGATAGCGGCTGAACCGGCCGACGACTGGTGTAGGCCAGCGCGCCGGCGGGGATCTGGCCGCCGACCGGGAACCGGCGAGACCGTCGCCCGGTCATCGCGGCGAAAAGTGGGAACTGTGCGAGCTCGGCCAGCGCGGACCGCTCGTGGTCGGTGATAACCAGGCTCATAGTGCGCCGGCTTCCTCAGTGCGCATAGGTGCTGCCAGGTCCGAGAAGTCGGTCATGACGGGATGCTAAGCGCCGCGGTGAACTTTTGGTCGAAGTATCGCGTGGTAGCAGCAGTCGATTAAAAGAGAGGTTGTGCGATGAGTCCGCTGCTGATGGTCTACTTCTCGGTCGCCGCGCCCTTTGCCGGATTTGGTCTGTTGACGCTGCAGGCGCGGCTGGAGCGATGGGACCACGATCGGCATGCCGAAGACTGAGGGGCGTCGCTTGAAGCTTCGGATCCTGGTTCTCGGCGCCGGTGTGAGCGGCATTTCGGTCGCTCGCGGATTGCTGCGCGACGGACATGACGTCACGTTGTTCGACCAGCGCCCGAACGTCACCGTAGGTGGTGGTGCCGTCACCATCTGGCCCAATGGCGCGGCGGTACTCCAGCAGCTCGGTGTCGACATGGACGGGGCCGGCCAACTGCTGTCCAGCGTGCGGGTGATGACCTCCACCGGTCGCCCGCTCGCCACGATGGACCTCGACGCGATGGCGAACCGGCTGGGCGCACCCGTTCGGATGGTTCCCCGTCGAATCCTGTTGGAACGGCTGCTCACCGGCTTTCCGATCGATCGCATCCGCTGTAATTCCCGCGCGGTCGGGGTAATTGATACCCGCGACGGGGTGCGGGTCGACTTCGAAGACGGCAGCTGCGCCGACGGGGATCTGCTGATCGGTGCCGACGGCCTGCACTCGGTGGTCCGCACGATCGTCGGTGCGCAACCCGCGAAGCCGACCGGCTGGTGCAGCTGGCAGGGGCTGGTCACCGTCGCGGGCATCGCTGATCCACACGTCGCAACGATGATGATCGGCGAGCACGGAAACCTCGGCATGTGGCCTGCCGGCGGTTCCGACCTGCAGTGGTGGTTCGACTTACCTTGGCATCCTGACTTTGTCAGGCCGCAACGCCCGATCGAGATGATCCGGTCGCATTTCCACGGATGGTCCGACCTGGTCGACCACGTACTCGCGACGTTGACCGACGACGATCTGGCGCCATCCCCCTTCCCGCATTTTCGGCACCCGATTCCCGGCGCCGGCGCAGGTCGACTGACGTTGCTCGGCGATGCCGCACACACGATGCCGCCCACGCTTGCGCAGGGGACCAATCAGGCGCTGCTGGACACGATGGTGTTACGCAAGGCTCTGTCAGATTTGCGAAACGGCAACGGTGATATGTCCAGCGCGCTGCGCTGGTACGAGAACACCCGTCGACGCAAGGTGAAGGCCGTGTCCTGGGTGACCACGCAGCAGGTGTCTCGTAGCGAGTTCGCACTAAGACCCGCGGCGCTGATCTCGGACCGCTTCATGACTTTGGCACTCACGACGTTCCTCGGTTGGGTCAGTCATCGCGGAATCTCGGCCGAGATCAGCCGCGATTCCTTTGCCGAGGTGCGGTGATGTCGACGACACCAAAAGTGCCGTCCGCCAAAGCGGCCCGCATTGTTGAGCGTATTCGCCACCACCTGTATCGGCTCAACCAGCGGTTGGTGCCCGCACCGGCGGCGATGATGGAGATGATCATTGCCACCTGGACGTCTCAGGCGATCACGGTGGCCGCCGAACTGGGTGTCGCCGACGTGCTCGCCGACGGGCCGTTGACGATCGATGAATTGGCGGCCCGGGTGGGTGCCGACGCGGACGCACTGCGCCGGCTGTTGCGGGCGTTGATCGGGCGGGGTGTCTTTCGTCGTCGTCAGGACGGGCGGTATGAGCTGAATTCCCTCGCCAGCACACTGCGTTCGGACGCCCCGGTGTCGATGGTCTGGGCGGCCCGGTTCTACGGGTCGCGTGAGCAGCGCGAACGATGGACTCTGCTGGTGGATTCGATTCGGACCGGAAGGTCCGTCGTCCCTGCATTGCACGGCAAGGAGAGCTTCGACTATTTCGCCGAGCAGCCCTTGCATGCCGAACTTTTCAACCGCACCATGACGAGTATCTCGGAGTTGACCGATGCATCCGTGGTCGCCGCTTATGACTTCAGCGCGTACCCCACCATCGTCGATGTCGGCGGCGGGCACGGCCCATTGCTGGCCGCCATCCTGGCGGCGGCGCCGGCTTCTCGGGGCGTTCTGTACGACTTGCCGGCGGTCGTGTCGGCCGCGCCAAACCTGTTGTGCAAGCACGACTGTGGCTGATCGGGTGCGTATCGAGGCGGGGTCGTTTTTCGACAGCGTTCCGGGCGGCGGCGATGTCTACGTCTTGAAGAACATCATCCACGACTGGCCCGACGAGAAGGCGGTGCAGATCCTGCGCAATGTCCGCACCGCCGCCGGCCCGCGAGCCACGGTGCTCCTGGTGGAATTGGTGATTCCCGACCACGACCGTGACTTCCCGGGAAAATGGGCGGATCTGGAGATGCTGCTGAATTTGGCGGCTCGCGAACGCACCGGCGCCGAGTACCGAAACCTGCTCAGCCAAGCCGGATTCCGGATGACCCGGGTAGTGCAGACTGCCTCACCGCTCAGCCTCGTGGAGGCCCGAGTCGCATAGCCATGTCGAGCCGCAGCCAACACCACATCACATAGCGTTGTACCCCGGCACGGGATACGGGGGTGGGCTGGTCGGGTTGGTGGGGCACCAGGGGTTGCGCGGCACGCCCAGGCACGGATTAGGCATGCTCGGCTGCGGGGGCAGCGCCATCATTTGGACCCCTGTCGGGCGCGGGTAGTTCGCGTACGAAGTGCTGTTCGGGCAAGGGCCGAGGAACTGCGAGTTGCAGGCGACCTCCAGACTGAGGATGCTAATCAGCCCCGCGCCCGCATCCGGGATTCCGCAGATGTTGTGGGGGAATAATTGGAGGAAGGGCGGGGCGCTCGTTACCCCTGCGCGGCCGAGCTGAAAGTGCTTGGCGTTTATGGCCGTGCCCGAGGTGTCGACGTTGCCGTGCCAGCAGTTGCCGGGATAGGCAAGGTTGGAGATCTCCGCGAGGTCGCCGTTACTCGGGTTGCCGAAGAAGCCGTTGTGGCTCAGCGTGTTGTTCTCGATCTCGTTGCCCCAGTCGTCGTAGTAGCAGAACGACAACGCCTTCAGGCCGGAGCCGCCCTTACAGTGGGCGATCGGTATCCAGGTCTCGGTGTCGACCTCGGGGACCAGCAGCACGCCCCACGCGCCGTTGTCGTGGATGTCGTTGTCATCGACGGTGTCGTACCGGCCTCCGACGATCAGGACGCCGACTCCCACCGGAACGCCGGTGACTTCGGAGTTGGTGGGCGTGTTTGGGTTGTTGTTGTCGTGCACCGAGTTATGCGTGACCAGCCAGCACGAATGGGTCCCGGTCGGACCGGTCTGAATACCGGGGCAGTGGCCGGACTGGGGCGACGGTTGGTCGTCGTTGTTCTGGCTGTTGGTGACGATCCCGATGTAGTTGTGGTCGAACTCGGAGTTCTGGATGAGCAGGTAGCCGCCGGAGTTGGTTCCCGAATATCCTTCGGCCGAGTTCTGGGTGTGGGCGTGGTCGAGGATCGTGTTGCAGTCCGGGCAGCCGCCGATGTAGAACCCGGCGTCGCCCATGTTGTTCGCGTACACCTGCGTGAACAGTCCCGGCCCGAAGGTGTTGGAGGCGTAGATCCCGTACTGGGTGTTCTGGTTCTCGCCGCCGTAGTAGCTCGAGGTGGCCGACAGGAACGCGCCGCGCCAGCTCCCGATCTGCTGGGTGCCGGTCGAGCCGCCGCCGTCGAACCAGATCTCATCGCCGGGGGTGAGGTCGCCTGAGAGAAAGTTGCAGGCGGTCAGGTTCTCCACGCTGACACCGGACGCCTTGAATACGATCAGGCCGTTTCGCCCCGTCGGGAGGCCGTTGGAATCGAACGGGCCGAGGTTCTGGTCGGCGGTCGCGGAGCTGCACTGAGGCGCTCCCGGCCTGGTGCCGTCGAGCACGACCCCGTTGCGGTCCATGCCGCGGATCCAGATGCCGGACGTGGTCACGAGCACGGCGGCCCCAGCCATGTCGTCGCCGGCGGCCCCGGGAGGAACGCGATTGCCGGCCTCGTGGTAGTCGCCCGGCCCGATGAGTACCCAGTCCCCGGGCCGGGCGGCGTCGACCGCTGCCTGGATGCTCGAGTACTGCCCGGGAATCCCTTGATAGCTGCCGACGCGCAGGACCGCGGCGGGGGCCCAGGGGGCAGCACGCGCCACGCAAACGCCCCCAGCGACAAGCACGCACACGCCTGCAGTGACTAGCACGCGCCGCCACCGCCACGTCGGCGCCCGCGAAATCCAGTCACGCCGATCTTCCAGCGTCGGCATCCCACTCCTGATCTGTATGGAGTGCGCCTCGGGCACTCAAGTCACGTCAGCAACAGTGAGTGATCGCCGTCACATCTAGAACACGGTGCGGTAAACGTTCGACCTCGATCGTGGCCGCGGCGAACAACCGTTTGATGCTCCTATTTTTGTTAAGGGGTCAAGCGGCGTTGATGAGCTGGGTGTTGAGCCATCGGCGGTAGTTGGCAGCGAGGGTGTCGTCGCGTTTGAGTCCGCGTTCGAGTCGGGAGATGTCGTTGGGCCATTGCGTAGTGCGTCCGGCACCTCCAACAAGGCAGACTGATCCAGGGCCTCTCCGTGAAATAAACCTGCGGTGGATGACAACCCGGTGGGGCGGCCAGACAAGACATTGATGAGGAACGACCAGGCTCCTGATTAGGTCATGTCCGCCCCGCCGGGCTCTTAGCGGTGCTTGCCCGCTCATCGCTGGTGAGACAAATCAATTGGAAGACAACCCAGCAAGGCGTCAGTCAGAGCGAGGGTCATCACCAGCGGCGAACGGGCAGGACCATCCTCACCCGAACCGGTTGAACAAAATCAATGTCAGTGCAGCGGTCTAGTATCGAAAATATGTTCGATACTGAAGCATCGCCGCAGCTCACGAGGGCCTTCGTTGATGTGGACGACGCTGGCGTGGTGAACGTCATCACCGATGCGGCGCGCGACCAGAACGCGATGTGCGCGCGAGAGCTGGTGGCGATCGGTGAGTTGTACGCGCGTCGTGCACCCGACGACGACGTTAATCGCGAGAACTGGGCCATCGACGGCCATGAGAGCGTCGTCGCCGAAGTAGGCGCGGCCTTGGGTATCAGCCGGGGCCGGGCACGAGGGCGGCTTCGGTATGCAATAGTCCTGCGCGAGCGACTGCCCCGCGTCGCCAAGGTTTTCGCGCGAGGACTTATCGACTTCCGGATGATGGCCGCGGTCGTGTCTCGCACCGAGTTGGTTGAGGATCCGGATTTGATTGCCAAGCTCGATGCGGCCATCGCACGGCACGCGCCGAAGTGGATGAGGCTGTCCGAGCCGAGGCTTTTCGAGCGCATCGACACGTGGGTGATGCGGTTTGATCCGGCCGGCACGCGAGTGCCGGGGGAGTGCACTGAGGATCGCTATGTCGACATTGCGCCAACGGATGGAGGGTTGGCCGGGATCTGGGCGCAACTGCACGCCGCCGACGGCGTGGCTCTAGATCAGAAGCTTGATGCGCTCGCTGACACAGTCTGCGCGGCGGACCCGCGAACCAAGCAGCAACGTCGGGCGGACGCCTTGGCTGCACTGGTGGCCGGGCAGGCGGCGATGCGCTGTCATTGTGAGTCACCAGACTGCACGGCAGCGCAACGACGCCCGGCCACCGACGTGGTGATCCATGTCCTGGCCGAGCAGACAGCGATCAGTGGTGACTCTCAATCGCCCGGTTGCCTGCCGAATTTCGGGCCCCTCGCCTCAACCACCCTGCGCCAGATGGCAAAAACCGCGAAGATCAAGCCAGTGGTGATGCCGTCGGCCCTCCCCGAACGAGGTTATCGACCTTCGGGGGCGTTGGCTGAATTCGTACGCTATCGGGACTTGACTTGTCGATTCCCAGGATGCGATCAACCGGCTGAAGTCTGCGATCTTGACCATACCGTGCCATTTCCGGTCGGTCCTACGCACGCATCGAATCTGAAATTGCTTTGCCGCTACCACCACTTGCTCAAAACGTTCTACACAGGTGGTGGCGGCTGGACAGATCGTCAGCTACCCGATGGCACCGTGGAGTGGACCGCGCCCAGCGGGCACACCTATACGACTATCCCCGGCGGCAGCATCTTCTTCCCCGTGTTGGCCAGGTCAACGGGAGAGTTGAAGGTCGCGCGGGGAATTGAACAGCCAACTAAAGCCAAGGGATTGATGATGCCGCGGCGGAAACGCACGCGGGCAGAAGATCGCGATTACCGTATTACCTCGGAGCGGCGGATCAACGAACAACGGCTTGCCGAAGAGCGACTCGCCAAACAGCGCCGAAAACACGCGGCGCCTTACGATCCACCGCCCTTCTGACCCGGCAGCCACGCGCCCATCCGCCGCAACGCTTCCTCGATGTCGCGCGTCGGCCCGGCGAAGGAAAGCCGGACAAACGAACCGCCGTGCTCAGGATCGAAATCGATGCCGGGCGCAATCGCTACCCCGGTGTCGGCCAGAAGCTTTGAGCAGAAAACCATCGAGTCCGCGGTGAAATCGGAGACGTCGGCGTAGACGTAGAACGCCCCGTCGGTGGGCGCCAGGCGGTCGATGCCGATTTCACGCAGACCGTCGAGCAGCATCGTGCGATTGACAGCGTACTGGTGCAGATGGCCATCGGCTTCCTCGACGGCTTCGGGCGTGAACGCCGCGACGGCGGCGTACTGCGACAGCACGGGCGGGCAGATGGTGAAGTTTCCGGTCAGGCGGTCCACCGCGCGACGTAGCTCACGAGGCACCAGCAACCAACCCAGCCGCCATCCAGTCATCGCGAAATACTTGGAGAAGCTGTTGACCACCACTGCATTCCGCGACGTACTCCACGCGCAGCTGGTCTGTGGTGCGCCGTCGTAGACCAGTCCGTGGTAGACCTCGTCGCTGATCAGCCGCACTCCAGAGGCGTCACACCAGGACGCGATCGCCGCGAGCTCGGTGGGCTCGATGACCGTGCCGGTCGGGTTGGCCGGGCTGGCTACGACCACCCCCTGCACTGGCGGGTCGAGTGCGGCCAGCATCTGCGCGGTGGGTTGAAACCGGGTCTCCGGTCCGCATTCGATCACGACGACCTCACACCCGAGCGCCGACAAGATGTTGCGGTAGCAGGGGTAGCCGGGGCTGCTGACCGCCACCCGGTCACCGACGTCGAAGCAGGACAAGAAGGTGAGCAGAAAGCCTCCCGACGATCCCGTCGTCACCACGACATCGTCGGCATCGACCTGCAAGCCATGCCGATCCAGATACGACGCGGCGATCGCCGCGCGAAGCTCCGGAATGCCGAGCGCCACCGTGTAGCCGAGCTGATTGAGATGCAGCGCGGCCGCGGCGGCAGCACGCACCGGCTCAGGAGCCCCGGCGCTCGGCTGCCCCGCCGACAGATTCACCAGATCGCCGTGGGTGCGCTGGCGCTCGGCGGCTGCCAGCCAGACGTCCATCACGTAGAAAGGTGGGACTCCGGCGCGTAGCGCGACCCGATCGCTCATGCGATCAACGTTAGAACACTTCGGATTCGAGCCGGGACAAATACTCGCTTGCCGAACCCAGCATGTGCGAACTGCCGTGCGCGCGTTTGAAATACAGCTGCATGTCGTGTTCCCAGGTGATCGCGATACCGCCGTGCAGTTGAATGCCTTCGGCAGCCACGGTGTTGAACGCCTCGGTGGCCGCGAGGCGGGCCAATGCCGCCGAGGTCGCCGACGGTGCGTCGGCGGCGTCGTTCACCACGGCGCGCGCCGCCTGCACTGCGACGTAAAGATCGGCCATCCGGTGCTTGAGCGCCTGGAAGCTGCCGATCGGCCGGCCGAACTGCTGCCGCTCCTTGGTGTACTCGACGGTGAGTTCCAGGCAGCGCGCGGCCGCGCCGATCTGCTCAGCGGCCAGCAGGATCGCGGCGGCATCGGCGACACCGGGGTCCGTGCCGAGCGGCACCGTGCTCTCCGGCGTGATGCGGGCCAGCCGCCGGGTCGGGTCCATGGGGGTGACGGGCTCGGCACTGAATGCCGTCCATCGCTCGAGTTTGCCGTCGTCGGTAGCGATGACGATGTCGGCGACATCGCCGTTGATCACGTAGCCGGGATCGAATACCACCGCGCCGATCGCAGCGCCCTCGGCAAGCGAACCCAGCGCGTCGGCGTCGGGCTGGTCGGCGGCCAGCAGCGCCAGTTCGGCCAACGTCGTGCCGAGTAGCGGGCTGGGCACCAGACCCTTGCCGAGTTCTTCGAGGACAACGGCCGCATCGCCGAGAGTGCCGCCGGCACCGCCGTACTCCTCGGGCACCACCAGCGCGGCAGCGCCGACCTGCTCGCACAGCAGTCGCCACAGTGATTCGTCATAGCCGCGATCCGATTCCATTGCCTCGCGTACTGCGGCTGGGGAGGCGTGCTTGACCACCAGCGCCGCCACGGTGTCGCGCAGCAGTTCCCGTTCGTCACTCATAACGCCTCCAGAACGCGTCGCCGGTGGGCAGCCGGGTCTCCCCAGGCCGGCCGCAGCGCCTGCACCCGCAACAGCCACAGCGACAGGTCATGCTCGGCGGTGAAACCGATGGCACCGTGCGTCTGCAGCGCCGATCGCGCGGCCAGCAACGCGGCGTCCGACGCAGAAGCCTTGGCCGCACTGACATCGCGGGCGGTGTCGGGCGACCGGTCGGCCAGCGACAGTGCGGCTCCGTAGACCAGGGGGCGTGCCAACTCGAGCGCGATATGCACGTCGGCCAGCTTGTGTTTGATGGCCTGGTACGAACCGATGATCCGACCGAATTGGGCGCGCTGCTTGGCGTAGTCGACCGCGGCGTCCAGCAGCGCTTGGCCCTGCCCCGACCAATTGGGCGGCGGTTGCCAGCGCGCCGAACTCGTAGGCGCGTGCAACGTCGGCCTGCCACGCTTCGCATACGGCGTCGGCGTCGAACAGGTGGCGGCTGGGGTCGACGGACTCATGCCGGTCGCCCACATTCGCTTCGCTGACCCAGCCGTCCGCCTCGGCGGCCAGGACCAGCCCGGCAGCATCGGCGTCCACCGCCCGCGGCACCTGCGGCCGCAGCGCGACGGTGGCGATCAGGTCACCGGTGGCCAGCGCAGCGCACCGCTCGTCGTCGGCCAGCAAAATCGGCGCTACCGCAATGGATTCCGTGACGGGACCGGGAACGCACCAGCGGCCAAGACGTTCTAACGCGACCACCAGGTCGGCGGGGTGCGCGTCGAGGCCCTCGAACCGCTCCGGAACCGTCAACGCGGTGACGCCCAGGTCGGCCAGGCGCGCCCAGACTTTGCGGCCGGGTCCGGTGTCGCCGTCGGCCCAGGCGCGCACAGCGCCCGGCACATCAGCCGACGCCAGCGCCGCGTCGATACTTGCCGCAAAGTCGCGCTGCTGCGCGTCAAGATCAAATCTCATTTCGCCTTCTCCCGAGGCAGTCCCAGCAGCCGCTCGGCGATGATGTTGCGCTGAATTTCGTTGGTGCCGGCGTATATCGGGCCGCCCAGCGCGAATAGCAACCCGTCTGTCCAGGCGTTGGCCAGTTCGCCATCGGCCCCGCCGATCTCCAACGCGGTCTGGTGCATAGCAACATCCAGGTCAGACCAGAAGACTTTGGTCACCGACGACTCCGCGCCCAATTCACCGCCGGCTGCCAGTCGGGTCACGGTGCCGAAGGTGTGCAGCCGGTAGGCTTGCGCTTTGATCCAAGCGTCGGCGACCTGATCGCCGAAGGCGCTGTCGTCGTTGGCCTTCCACAGCTCTGCGAGTCGTTCCGCGGCAGCCAGGAAGCGCGCCGGGCTGCGCAGCGACATGCCCCGCTCGTTGCTCGACGTGCTCATCGCGGCGCGCCACCCGTCGTGCACCTCGCCGATCACGTCCGCGTCGGGCACGAAGACATCGTCGAGGAAGATCTCCCCGAAGCCGGTGTCGCCGCCGAGTTGGGCGATCGGCCGCACGGTGATCCCGTCGGCATTCAGGTCGAACATGAAATACGTCAGCCCGCGGTGACGCTGTGCTTCGGGGTCGGAGCGAAACAATCCAAACGCTCTGTCGCCGAACGGTGCTCGCGAGCTCCAGATCTTCTGGCCGTTGAGCAGCCAGCCGCCGTCGGTGCGGGTGGCCGTCGAGCGCAGCGAGGCGAGGTCGCTGCCGGACTCGGGCTCCGACCAGGCCTGCGCCCAGATCTCCTCCCCGCTGGCCATCTTGGGCAGTATTCGATCCAGCTGCTCTTCGGTGCCGTGCGCGAACAACGTCGGCGCCAGCATCGAGGTCCCGTTGGCGCTGGCCCGCCCCGGGGCGCCCGCTCGGAAGTACTCCTCCTCGAACACCACCCACTGCAACAGGGTTGCGTCGCGGCCACCGTACTTCTGAGGCCAGGTGATCACGGACAGTCCCGCATCGAAAAGCACCTTGTCCCAACGCCGGTGCTGTTCGAAGCCCTCGGCGGTGTCGTAGGACTTGGTGGGAAACGATTCGCGATGAGCCGTCAGGAACTCACGCACCTCCCTTTGGAAGTCACGCGTTTCGTCGTCGAAATCAAGGTCCATTTACGCCATCTCTCGCAGTTGGGGTTTGAGCACCTTGCCGCCGGCGTTGCGCGGCAGGGCGTCGACAAACCTCACCGAACGGGGGGCTTTGAAGTTCGCCAAGTACTCCCGGGTGTACCCGATCACCGTCTTTTCGTCGAGCCCGGATCCGGGCCGGGTCACCAGGAATGCCCGGCCGACTTCACCGAGTCGCTCGTCGGGCACACCGATCACCGCGCAGTCCAAGACACCGTCGAGGCGGGCCAGCACCTGCTCGATTTCGGCGGGATAGACGTTGAAGCCGCCGCAGATGTACATGTCCTTGAGCCGGTCGGTGATCTGGAGATTACCTGCGGCATCGAGCTTTCCGATGTCCCCGGTGTGCAGCCAGCCGTCGGCGTCAATGGTGGCCGCGGTGGCCTGCGGATCGTCAAGGTAGCCGAGCATCACATTGGGCCCGCGTAGCAGCACTTCCCCGTGATCTCCGATGCGTAGGTCGAAATCGGCGATCGGCCGTCCGCACGTAGTGGCCACCGTGACGGCGTCGTCGTCGGCGCGGCACATCGTGCCGAACCCGTTGCATTCGGTCAGGCCGTAGGCGGTCAGCACGATGTCGATGTCGAGTTCGGTCTGCATCCGCTCGATCAGCACGACCGGCACCGTCGCCGCGCCGGTGACCGCGAACCGCAGCGAGCTCAGGTCGTAGCGGCCGCGGGCGGGATGGTCGAGCAGCGTTTGGTAGATGGTCGGCGGTCCGGGCAGCACCGTGATCCGATGTTCGGCGACCGCGCGCATCGCCTGCTCGGGGTCGAAGGTCAGCTGCGGGATCAGGGTTGCACCGGTCTGCAGGCAGGCCAGAATCCCGGCCTTGTAGCCGAAGTTGTGGAAAAACGGGTTGATGCACAGGTAGCGGTCGTCGCTGGTGATCTTGCCGCACGCCGCCCACGCCGCCGAACCGGCCAGCGATTGCCGGTGCGCGCACAGCACGCCTTTGCTGCGACCCGTGGTGCCGGAGGTGAACAGGACGTCGGAGACGTCGTCGGGGCGGACCGCGGCGGCGCGGGCATCGGCTGCGCTGACATCGGAGCCGTGCGAGATGAACTCGTCCCACGTCCCGTCGTCGAAACGCGCGCCGCTTTCTACGGGCACCCGCACGATGTGGCGCAGATCGGGCAGCGCAGACCGGTCGAGATCGCCGATCCTGTCCGCGCCGAGGAACTCACCCATCGCCACCAGCAGTGGGGCGCCGGTGCGGGCCAGGATGTCGGAGGCTTCGGCCGCGGTGTAGCGGGTGTTCAGCGGCACGACGGTGGCGCCGGCGTAGTGAGTGGCCAGGCATGCGACCACCCAGTGCCAGGTGTTCGGCGACCAGATCGCCACCCGGTCGCCGGTGTTGACGCCGAGGCTGATCATCGCCGCCGCGGCGTGGCGCACCTCGTCCCGCAGCTCGGCGAAGGTGATGGTCCGATCCGGCGTGACCAGCGCGTTGTGGTCGGCGAGTTCGCCTGCGATACGGTCCAACGCCGCAGGGATGGTCTGCGGATGGCTCGACATCGAACTCCTCGGTGCTTATTGCCCGGCTCAACTCCTGTCGCTGCGCGACGCACATCGCCGCCGGGGCTAACAAAGCAAGTGCTTGGTAGGTTAGCCTACAGGGGTGCAAGGCGTCGAGGAGTTCAGGGCCGAGGTCCGCGATTGGCTGGCCGAGAACCTGGTCGGTGAATTCGCCGCGCTCAAAGGACTCGGCGGGCCTGGCCGCGAACACGAGGCGTTCAAAGAGCGGCGCGCCTGGAATCAGCATCTGGCGGAAGCGGGACTGACCTGTTTGGGCTGGCCGGTCGAACACGGCGGTCGCGGCCTGTCCGTCGCGCATCGGGTCGCGTTCTACGAGGAGTATGCGATCGCCAACGCACCCGCCAAGGTCAACCATTTCGGCGAAGAACTGCTGGGACCGACGCTGATCGCGTACGGCACACCGGAGCAGCAGCAGCGGTTTCTTCCCCGGATTCTCGACGTCACCGAACTGTGGTGTCAGGGCTACTCCGAACCGGGCGCCGGCAGCGATCTGGCCAACGTGTCCACCACCGCGGTACTCGACGGCGACGCGTGGGTGATCAACGGCCAGAAGGTGTGGACGTCGCTGGCGCACTGGGCGCAGTGGTGCTTTGTGGTGGCGCGCACCGAAAAGGGCTCGAAGCGCCACGCCGGGTTGTCGTATTTGCTGGTGCCGCTGGACCAGCCCGGGGTGCAGGTCCGCCCGATCGTCCAGCTGACCGGTGACTCGGAATTCAACGAGGTGTTCTTCGACGACGCCCGCACCGACGCCGACCTCGTGGTCGGGTCACCGGGTGACGGCTGGCGGGTCGCGATGGGAACGCTGACCTTCGAGCGCGGTGTCTCGACACTGGGCCAACAAATCGTCTACGCGCGTGAGCTGAACGGCGTCGTCGAACTTGCGAAAAGCACCGGCGCTGCGGACGATCCGCTGATCCGCGAGCGCCTGACTCGCTCCTGGGCCGGACTGCGGGCAATGCGTTCCTACGCGCTGGCGACCATGGATGTCGAACAGCCTGGCCAGGACAACGTCTCGAAGTTGTTGTGGGCCAATTGGCATCGCGATCTCGGTGAGATCGCGATGGACGTGCGGGGTAAGACGGGCATGGTGTTGGACGGCGGTGACTTCGACGAGTGGCAGCGGCTCTACCTGTTCACCCGCGCGGACACCATCTACGGCGGCTCCAACGAGATTCAGCGCAACATCATCGCCGAGCGTGTGCTTGGCCTACCCAGGGAGGCTCGATGACGTTAGCAGTTGCGCCGAAAGAGGTTGCCGGGCATGGGCTTCTCAACGGCAAGGTCGTGATCGTCACGGCAGCGGCCGGCACCGGTATCGGCTCGGCCACCGCTCGGCGCGCGCTCGCCGAAGGCGCGGATGTCGTCGTCTCCGACCATCACGAACGACGGCTCGGCGAAACCCGCGACGAGTTGTCGGCCCTCGGACTGGGTCGCGTCGAGAGTGTGCTGTGCGACGTCACGTCCACTGCGCAAGTCGACGCGCTGATCGCCTCCACCACTGCGCGGATGGGCCGCATCGACGTGCTGGTCAACAACGCCGGCCTGGGCGGTCAAACCCCGGTCGCCGATATGACCGACGAAGAGTGGGACCGCGTTCTCGACGTCACGCTGACGTCGGTCTTTCGCACCACCCGCGCGGCGTTGCGGTATTTCCGCGATGCCGGCCACGGCGGCGTTATCGTCAACAACGCCAGCGTCCTCGGCTGGCGCGCCCAGCACTCGCAATCCCACTATGCAGCGGCCAAAGCCGGGGTGATGGCGTTGACGCGCTGCAGCGCAATCGAAGCCGTCGAATACGGGGTGCGGATCAACGCGGTATCGCCAAGCATTGCCCGGCACAAGTTCCTGGACAAGACGAGCTCGCCGGAATTGCTCGACCAGTTGTCGGCCGGTGAGGCGTTCGGACGGGCAGCCGAACCGTGGGAGGTGGCGGCGACCATCGCATTCCTGGCCAGCGAGTACTCCAGTTACCTGACTGGAGAAGTGATCTCGGTGTCGAGCCAACACCCATGACCGACGTGAGCCCGCCGAACAGCCGCCGCGACGAGCTATTGGAGCTCGCCGCGACGATGTTCGCCGAGCGCGGGCTGCGCGCAACTACCGTGCGCGACATCGCCGACAGTGCGGGCATCCTCTCCGGCAGCCTGTATCACCACTTCTCCTCCAAGGAAGAGATGGTCGACGAAGTTCTGCGGAACTTCATGGAGTGGCTTTTCGCCCGCTATGGCGAAATCATTGACACACAGTCGAATCCGCTGGAGCGACTCAGGGGACTGTTCATGGCGTCGTTCGACGCGATCGAGCACCGGCATGCCCAGGTCGTCATCTATCAGGACGAGGCCAAGCGACTGCTGCCGCAGCCCAGGTTCTCCTACCTCGAGGATCTGAACAAACAGCAGCGCAAGATGTGGGTCGACGTGCTGCACCAGGGCATCGAGGAAGGGTATTTCCGCCCCGATCTCGACGTCGACCTGGTTTATCGATTTATCCGCGACACCACGTGGGTGTCGGTCCGCTGGTATCAGCCCGGTGGACCGCTCACCGCCGAGCAGGTGGGTCAGCAGTATCTCGCTATCGTCCTAGGTGGAATTACCAAAGAAGGAAGTTGACAATGGCTTTGAACAATCAGGCGTACGTCATCGACGCCGTGCGTACAGCGGTTGGCAAGCGTAATGGGGGACTGGCCGGGGTACATCCCGTCGACCTCGGTGCGCTGGGGTGGCGCGGGCTGCTTGATCGGGTCGACGTCGATCCCGCGGCCGTCGAGGACGTGATTGCTGGCTGCGTCGACGCCATCGGAGCGCAGGCCGGTAACATCGCCAGGCTCTCGTGGCTGGCCGCCGGCTATCCCGAAGAGGTTCCCGGCGTCACCGTAGACCGACAGTGTGGTTCCAGCCAGCAGGCGATTTCCTTTGGTGCGCAGGCGATCATGGCGGGCACCGCGGACCTGATCGTGGCCGGCGGTGTGCAGAACATGAGCCAGATCCCGATCTCGTCGGCGATGACGGTCGGCGAGCAGTTCGGGTTCACCTCGCCGACCAACGAATCCAAGCAGTGGCTGCACCGATACGGCGATCAGGAAATCTCGCAGTTCCGTGGCTCTGAGCTGATTGCCGAGAAGTGGAACCTGTCACGCGAAGAGATGGAGCAGTACGCGCTGACCAGCCACGAACGCGCCTTTGCGGCTATCCGCGGCGGCCACTTCGACAACGAGATCATCACCGTGGAAACCGAATCCGGTCCGTTCCGAGTCGACGAGGGTCCGCGCGACTCGTCGCCGGAGAAGTTGGCCGGCCTGAAGCCGTTGGTCGAGGGAGGTCGCCTGACGGCTGCGATGGCCAGTCAGATTTCCGACGGCGCCAGCGCGGTGCTGTTGGCGTCCGAGCAGGCGGTCAAGGATCATAAACTCACACCGCGAGCGCGTATCCACCACATCAGCGCCCGCGGCGCCGACCCGGTCTTCATGCTCACCGGGCCGATTCCGGCGACTCGCTACGCACTGGAGAAGACCGGCCTGTCCATCGACGACATCGACGTGGTCGAGATCAACGAGGCGTTCGCACCGGTCGTGTTGGCCTGGCTCAAGGAGATCAAGGCCGACCCGGAGAAGGTCAACCCCAACGGCGGCGCGATCGCGCTGGGACATCCGTTGGGCGCGACCGGGGCAAAGCTTTTCGCCACCATGCTCAACGAACTGGAGCGCACCGGCGGCCGTTACGGCCTGCAGACGATGTGCGAGGGCGGCGGCACCGCCAACGTCACCATCATCGAACGGCTTTAGCGGGTGCGTTGCGGCGGCGCGATCTTTACCTGGAGGTATTGATCAATGCCGAATCGCCGAAAGGTGCGTTGCCGCCAGGTCGTCACGACGGGCGTGGCCGCCGCCGCGTCGACGATCTGTGGCCGCACCACGTCGTAGCTCTCGCCCCGGGAGGAGATGGTCGCTCGTCCCGCGGCAAGGATGTTCTGCAGCCAGTCCACTCGGGTGCCGTAGGCCAGCGGTACGACGAAACCGTCGGCCGTGCGCTCTGCCACTACGGGTGTGACGTACTGCTTGCCAGACCGTCGCCCGGTGTGCCGGATAGCCACTGCGTACGAGTGCTTGTGGCCGGCCAGGTGCAACATCAGCGGGTTGAGCAGATGCCTGTTGGAAAAACGAACCGCATTCAGCAGCGGCTTGGGCCAAGACCCCGGTGTCAGCGCACTCATTGCTCCAGGATCACTTGGGCACAGCAGCCAAAGCAAGAGTCTTTAGTCAACGGCTTAACGTTATCCGGCTGTCACACCGGCAATGATGTCGTCGACCGTGCGCTTCGCCAGCGCCTCAACCTCGCGCCGACGGGCGTGGCGTAGTGGTCCATGCAGGACCAGTTCGGCGAACCCGTGCACCGCCGACCAACACGGCCACTCGGCGCCGTCGCGCCGTTCGGGGGAAAGCACCCCTGCGGTCACCATCGCATCGAGTGCCTCGACCAGCGCCAGATACGGTGGTGCAGTCGCCGTTTGGTCCTGTTTATCTGCGAACCCGATCAGATCTGCTCCGGCGAGATCTGCTCCGAAGAAAGCCACCGTGAACCACCCCGGCTCATCCAGCGCGAATTTGATGTAGCCCAAGCCGACCGCTCGCAGCCGATCACACGCCCGCGGCTCAGCGGAGCCGCGTCGGCGCGCCGCGCTTTGCATCTGCGCCGCCATTCGGTGTTGGATCGCCGTCGCAACCGCCCTGAGCAGTGTTTCGCGGTCGGCAAAATGGCGGTACGCGGCGTTAGGTGAAACCCCAACCCGCCGAGTCGCTTCCCGGATGGTGAGGGCTTCCGGCCCGCCAGTCCGGGTGAGGTGAAGGCCGGCATCGATCAATGCCGCCCGCAGATCCCCGTGGTGGTAGCCGGTCTTCACGGTGGCCAACTCTTGACCCTCCTCGGCGACAAAGTGTACGGTGTGAACATTACCATGTTGACAGCGTGAACATATAGACGGAGGGATTACCCGTGAGTACCGCAGGATTGCCGCCCGTTGTGGATGAGCAGGTCTGGCGGCGCGAATTGGATGCGCTGCGTGTCCGAGAGAAGGCGGCCACTCGTGAGCTCGACGCCATCGCCGCGCAGCGACGAAGGCTGCCAATGGTCGCGATGCCGGAATACATCTTGGAAGGCGAGAACGGACCCGTGCGGCTGGCCGACGTCTTCGACGGTAAATCGCAGCTGATCGTCTACAGCCACATGTGGTTTCCGGGTGAAGAGTGGCAGTGTCCGGGTTGTACGGGCTTCACCTCACAGTTCACCCGGCTCGAGTTTTTAGACAACTACGACGCCCGGTTTGTCATCGTCACACAAGGGCCTATTGACGAAGCGCTGGCCTACAAGCGCCGGGTGGGAAATCAGATGACCTGGTACTCCACGGCCAACAGCTCGTTCGGTGCGGACGTCGATGCGCCACCGGGCGGTGGCTTCGCGGTCAATGTCTTTCTGCGCGAAGGGGATCAGGTCTACCGGACCTGGCATACCAATGGCCGCGGGACCGAGCAACTGAGTCACTCGTTCGCATTGATCGATCTACTGCCGTACGGCCGTCAGGAAGAGTGGCAATACTCCCCGGACGGCTGGCCCCAGTCGCCCACCTACAGCCGCTGGACCGGCTCACAGGACATCGCCCAAGCGTACGGCCAGTGAGGTAACTAATCCTCGACGAATGCGGACGCCGACTGCAAGTGCTTAACGGCTTCGGCGACGATCGCCTCGATCAACTCCGCGCACGACGGCAGGTCGTCGATGACGCCGGCCACCTGACCGGACGCCAACACCCCGGCATCGGTGTTGCCCTCGACCAGGCCGGCCTTGAGCAGCATCGGGGTGTTGGCCGCCATCACCACCTGTGACCAGGTGAGCTCCTTGCCGTGCCGCATCGCCAGCCCGTCGCGAATCATCGAGGGCCAGGTCATCTGCGACATCTTCTTGAACTTTGCGGCATTGCGCACTGCTGCGGTGAAACCCCTCGCCCGCGAACCACTTTCCAGCTTCTCTACCAGCCCGGTGCGCAGCACGCGGTGCGGCATCCCGTCGACCCGGGTGCTGACCACGGTGCCGTCCAGGGCCGCCTCCAGATACCGCTGCTTGACCGCATCGGGCACGGTGGAATCCGACGTGAGCAGAAACCGGGTACCCATGGCCACTCCGGCAGCACCATACGATAACGCCGCCGCCAGCCCGCGACCATCGAAGAAACCGCCCGCCGCGATCACCGGGATGTTGGTGCCGCTGACCGCGTCGAGCACCGATGGCAGCAGCAGCGTCGTGGCGACCGGTCCGGTGTGGCCGCCGCCTTCACCGCCCTGCACGATCATCGCGTCGGCGCCCCAGCCCGCGACCTTGCGCGCATGCTTGGCGGCGCCGATCGACGGAACCACCACGGCGCCAGCTTCTTTCAGCCGCGCGATCAGTTCCTGCTTGGGGGCCAGCGCGAACGATGCCACCTTGACGCCTTCGCGGATCATCAGTTCCACGCGATCGCCGGCGTCAGCCGCGTCGGCGCGGATGTTCACCCCGAACGGCTTGTCGGTCGCGGCCTTGACCTTCTTGATGGCCGTGGACAGTTCGTCCAGGGTCATCGTGGCCGAGGCCAGGATGCCGAGCCCGCCCGCATTGGCGGTGGCCGAGACCAGCCGAGCCCCTGCTACCCAGCCCATGCCGGTTTGCACCACCGGGTGTTCGATGCCGACCAGCTCGGTCAGCGGCGTGCGCAGCCTCACTGCCGTATCTCTCTGTCGCGCAGCGATTTCGGGTCGATGACTTCGCGGATCAACCGCAGTTCGTCATCGGTGGGCAACCTGGTCTCCTCGGCGTCGGCCAGGCCGTGCACCTCGAACGAGGTCGCTTCGCGGACCTCGTCGGGTGACACCCCGGGATGCAGGCTCAGCGCGCGCATGGTGCGGTCCGGCCCGCCGAAGTCGAACACGCCGAGGTTGGACACCACCCGGTAGACGTTGACGAACCGAAACGCGGGATTGTCGGGGTCGACCTTGTCGTAGCCGATGCCGGACACCACGTCGACCCCGTCGGTGAATACGCGCTTGGAATGGTTGCCCACCCAATAGCTAGTGGCGTGGTTGATGGTGTTGCCTGGCGAACCGCGAACACCGAACATCTGCCGAGTCGGTTGCTGCAATGGCCCGAACGCCGAGATGTTCTGATTGCCATAACGATCGACCTGATTGGCGCCCATCACGACGTGCCGCCGGCCCCAGGCCAGCGTCTCGAAAACCCGGCCGAACGGCATCCAGCCCTCGACGGCTCCGCTCTTACCCAACGCCGGGGTGTCCGCCAGGAGCTGCGCCTCGCCGTCGGTCAGCAAGATGTCTGGGGAGAAAGACAGGCGTGCCACACGAGCCCCGATGGAGGCCATATTAGTCATCGGGCTGATCATGATTTCGCCAGCGTCGCGGAACAATTCGGCGCAGGCGATCGCGCAGACCTCGGCCCGGGTGCTCACTTCGAGGCCTCCTTTGCGAATGTGCGGACGGCTGCTTGGTAATCGTCTTCGCTGCCCGACAGATAGGTCTGCACGAATTGCTGCCAACCCTCTTCGGTGGAGGCCGCTTCGGCGTAGTGCCGTTGGAACGTCTCGTCGCGTCCGTAATCCGGTGTGGTGGTAGTGAAGTGGGCGCCGGCGGGGGCTTCCACGACAGCGTCGACCATCATCCGGTTGATCAGTAACGCCTGCGGCGGTACCGCTTTGACCAGTTCCTCGGTGGAGACGACACGTTCGACTGAGAGGAAGCGCCTTTCGGCGGCCATCAGGAAGAGGTCGTCAAAATAGGGGTCGATCCCGGTGTAGGCGGCATTGCCCTGGCTGTCACCAAGATTCAAGTGCGCGAACGCGGCGTCCAGGCGCAGCGCTGGCATGGCGATCAGCTTTTCGTACCCGCCGTTGGGCGCCGGGTACGGGCTGGTGACAGTCTGCAGCTCGCCTTCCCAGAAGTCCGGGACCGAACTGCCCAGCCCGGCCCGAATCGGCAGGAACGGCAGGCGCTGCGCCGCCGCTTGCAGCCCGCAGCGCAGCATGCCTTCGTCCATTTCCCGGGCCTCGATCGCACCGGTGGTGCGGGCCTTGGCGAACCAGGGATCGTAGAAGGGTGGCGAGTCCAGCGAGACGAACCCGTAGTAAACCCGCTTGACCTTGCCCGCCGAGCACAGCAGCCCCAGGTCGGGCCCGCCATAGGTGACGATCGCCAGGTCGGTGACGTCGGTGCGCAGCAGGGCACGCACGAACGCCATCGGTTTGCGCCGCGACCCCCAGCCGCCGATGCCAATGGTCATGCCGCTGTGCAGCTGCGCGACGGCCTCGTCGAGAGTGCTGCGCTTGTCGGCCATTATGCGCCGCTCCTCCTCATCGCTTCGCTCTGCATCGTCATCGGCGGCTATTCCTTCTTGCCCTTCGCCGTGCCAGCGAACGCGTCGCGGTGTTCGTCGGACACGCCGGCGAGATTGAGCTCGAAGGTAAAGCCTTGCTCCATGCGGTAACTGGAGTTGACCCGCTGGACGTCGATCAGGTTTAGCGCCTCCTTTGCCGCGCGGATCACCCGGGTGTCCTTGGCGGCGATGTCGCGGGCCACCCGCAACGCGGCCTCGTCGAGTTCGTCGCGGGGCACTACCTCATGCACCGAGCCGAAGTGGTGCAGGGTAGCGGCGTCGACGGTGGCCGCGGTGAAGAACAGCCGCCGCATCATGTGCTGCGGCACCAAGCGCGATAGATGGGTGGCCGCGCCCAGTGCGCCACGTTCGACCTCGGGCAGCCCGAAGGTCGCATCCTCGGAGGCGACGATGACATCGGCGTTGCCCACCAGGCCGATTCCGCCACCGACGCAGAATCCGTTGACGGCGGCGATCACCGGCACCGCGCACTCGTAGACCGCGCGGAAGGCGGCGAAGCAGCCGCGGTTCGCGTCGATCAGCGCGGTGAACCCCTTGGTTCGCTGCATCTCCTTGATGTCCACCCCGGCGTTGAACCCGCGGCCCTCGGCCCGCAGGATCACCGCATGGGTGTCCCGGTCATTGCCGGCGGCGGTCAGCAGCTCGGCGAGTTCGAACCAGCCGCCTGACGGGATGGCGTTGACAGGGGGAAAGTCGACGGTGACCGCGACGATCCCCGGTTCGACGGTGCGTGACGTGATTGTCATCGAGATCCTCGACCACTTCCTTGGGGGACGATTACCTAAGCAAGCACTTGCTTGGTACGCTAGCACAGTGACCCACGCCGGAGGAGTCCCCGCGTTCAGCTTCGGGCTCACCGGCCGGGTCGTGCTGGTGACCGGCGGCGTGCGAGGGGTTGGCGCCGGCATCAGCTCCGTCTTCGCCGAGCAGGGCGCGACCGTGGTGACCTGCGCTAGGCGCGAGGTCGAAGGTCTGCCGTATGAATTCCATCCTTGCGACATCCGCGATGACGACGCAGTCAAGGCGATGGTCGACGCGATCTTTGACCGGCACGGCCGTCTCGACGTCGTCGTCAACAACGCCGGAGGTTCGCCCTACGTCCTGACGGCGGATTCCAGCGCGAAGTTCAACCGTAAAATCATCGAACTCAATCTGATTGGCGCGCTGTCGGTTTCCCAGCACGCCAACGACAAGATGCAAAGCCAGCAGCGCGGCGGCGCGATCGTCAACATCTGCAGCGTCAGCGGCCGCCGGCCGACGCCGGGCACCGCCGCCTACGGCGCAGCAAAGGCCGGCCTGGAAAGCCTGACCGAGACGCTCGCAGTGGAATGGGGTCCGAAGGTCCGGGTGAATGCCTGTGTGGTGGGCATGGTGGAAACCGAACAGTCGGAACTGTTCTATGGCGACGCTGAATCGATCGCCGCGATTTCGAAAAACGTACCGCTCGGTCGGCTTGCCACACCCGCCGATGTCGGTTGGGCCGCAGCATTTCTGGCCTCTGATGCGGCGTCCTACATCAGCGGTGCGACGCTGGAGGTGCACGGTGGCGGCGAACCACCGCACTATCTGGCTACCACGACCGCAATCAAGTAGAGGAGACAAACAGCTATGGGGATAGTCGACGGCCGGGTCGTCATCGTGACCGGAGCGGGCGGCGGTATCGGGCGTGCGCACGCCTTGGCCTTCGCCGCCGAGGGCGCGCGCGTTGTGGTCAACGACATCGGTGTGGGCCTGGACGGGTCGCCGGCGGGCGGCGGCAGCGCGGCGCAGGGTGTGGTCGACGAGATCACCGCTGCGGGAGGCGAAGCCATCGCCAACGGTTCCAACATCGCGGACTGGGATCAAGCGGCAGGCCTGATCCAGACCGCCGTCGAAACATTCGGCGGTCTGGATGTGCTGGTGAACAACGCCGGCATCGTTCGCGACCGGATGATGGCCAACACCAGCGAAGAGGAGTTCGATGCCGTCATCGCCGTGCACCTCAAGGGCCACTTCGCCGCCATGCGGCATGCCGCCTCGTATTGGCGCGGGTTGAGCAAAGAGGGCAAAACCGTTGACGCACGGATCATCAACACCAGCTCGGGTGCGGGCCTGCAGGGCAGCGTCGGCCAGGGCAACTACAGCGCCGCCAAGGCCGGCATCGCGGCGATGACTCTGGTCGCTGCCGCTGAGATGGGCCGCTACGGCGTCACGGTCAACGCGATCGCCCCCTCAGCACGCACCCGGATGACCGAGACGGTGTTCGCCGAGATGATGGCCACGCAGGAAGACGACTTCGACGCGATGGCACCGGAGAACATTTCGCCGTTGGTGGTTTGGCTGGGCAGCGAGCAGTCCCGTGACATCACCGGCACGGTGTTCGAGGTCGAGGGCGGCAAGATCCGCATCGCCGAAGGCTGGGCGCACGGACCGCAGATCGACAAGGGCGCGCGGTGGGATCCTGCCGAGTTGGGACCCGTAGTCGCCGACCTGTTGGCCAAGTCGCGGCCGCCGGTTCCGGTGTACGGGGCTTAGACTCGCGGCCGATCCGGGCTGGGTGTGCACTTCGACTGGGAGCAGTTGACCGACAGCGTGCATCGTTGTCGGCTGCCGTTTCTCGACGTCACTGTTGGTCTGGTGCAGGGCCGTACCGGAGCATTGCTCATCGACACCGGTACCACGCTCACCGAAGCCCAGGCGATCAGGGACGACGTGCTCCAGATCGCCGGACGCGTCGTGACACATGTGGTGTTGACCCACAAGCACTTCGATCATGTCCTGGGCTCAGGTGTATTTACTGAATCTCAAATATATTGTGCCCCAGAAGTTCTCGACTATCTCAAGACCGCGACCGACCAGCTTCGCGACGACGCGCTGCGCTACGGGGCCGACGCCGGTGAGGTCGACCGCGCGATCGCGGCGCTGCGGCCGCCCCAACACGCCGTCGACAACGCCGTCGTCGACCTCGGGAATCGCCAGCTGTCGATCGCACATCTGGGGCGCGGCCACACCGACGCGGATCTGGTCGTAGTGGTGCCGGGTGATGACGGCGAGCGGATCGTGGTTTTCAGTGGTGACCTCATCGAGGAATCCGGCGACCCGGCGATCGATGCCGACTCGGATGTGGCGGCGTGGCCGGACACCCTTGATCGCTTGCTCGGTGTCGGCGGACCCGACGCGATCTACGTGCCCGGTCACGGCAACGTCGTGGACGCGGAATTCGTGCACCGTCAACAAGATTGGCTTAGATGGCACCACCGAAAGCGCTGACGATGTCGTCAATCACTGCGACGGGGAATTGGGTCAGTGCTGTATCGATTTGGCTGACTCCGGCCTGAATCGCACTCTCAATCGTCGCCGAATTGCCGGTCAGCAAAGCCTCGTAGATGTCGTAGTCGGCAAACTGCGGCGCCGTGATCAGGTCACGCCAGTCGACGAACAGCTCGGTCGGCAAGCCCGGGTCCTGCGGCACCGGCGTCCCGTCCCAGCTGACCAGGGTCCAATCCCCGGGCGAGCCGTCCACCACGACTTGGCCCGTGTAGGGCAGCAACTCGCCGGTGTTGAGGAACTCCTGGAGGACAACCGAGAAATCGGGGTTGTCGACATTCATCAGTGTCCAGATCGCGATCGCGCCTTCGTGTGAGAACACCGCGTCGGTGATGGTGCTGGCGTCGGTCCCGACGCTGCCATCGTAGATCGATTGCACGGCCCCGCTGAAACTTTCATCGAAGGCGATTCCGTTAGGGTCGATCGCTGACCCCAGCTGTGGAACGAAGTCCAAACCGAGCGTCCAGGCGAGCGGGGCTAGGAGGTAGAGGGCACCGCCCAGCGGAAGGTCTCCGACGTTGACCGGCGTGCCCTCGAAAATTCCCGCGTCGATTTCGTTGAGCCCGGGCAAGACGTGGATCGGAAGATTCAGCGCCTCGGCCAACGGCGCCGCGGTTTCCTGCGACCTGATCATGGTCGATGCGTAGATCTCGTCGATGCCGTTGCCCGCCAAAACGTTTACCAGGTCCTGCGCCTGTTGCTGGCCGGTCTCGGTGAGCTCGGGTCCGGGCACCAATGTGTTGATCGCGGTCATGTCGCCGGATTCTCCGTGCCGCACGAAGTCCAGCGTGATCGAGTCGTCGGCCCGGGCCGTCGCCGCCCCGATGGACACCAAGGTGGCCGACAGCAGCCCAATCGTTGTGTACCGGATTAAGGTCACAACGCCGCGGTGCTGCCGGTCAAAGCGCCGACGATGTCATCGAACACCGCGACCGGGAATTGGGCGAGCGCCGAGTCGACTTGGCCGACACCGGTCTGGATTGCACTCTCGATCGTCGTCGTGTTGCCGGTAAGCAGAGCCTCGTAGATGTTGTAGTCGGCGAATTGTGGTGCCTCGACCAGGTTCCGCAAGTCGACGAACAGTTCCGTGCCCAAGCCCGGATCCTGCGGCACGGCTGTGCCGTCGTAGCTGACCAGCGTCCAATCACCTGGCTCGCCTTGGATTACGACTTGACCTGTGTTGGAAAGGAAACCGCCCGTCTTGGCGATCTCCTGCAGGAGCACTGAGAAATCGGGGTTGTTGACGTTCATCAGCGTCCAGACGGCGATCGCCCCTTCGCTGGAAAATGCCACGTCGGTCGGAGTGCCGGCACCGCTCCCGGCGGTCCCGTCGTAGATCGTTTGAACGGCGTTACTAAAGCCTTCGTCGAACATGACCCCGTTGACGCTGGGGTCGCCCAGATCCGGCACGAGGTCCAACCCGAATACCCACGACAGCGGGCCCAGCAAGTACAGGATGCCTTCGAGGCTGTTGGTCGGATCGCCATCGAAAGTGCCGGCGGGGATCTCGTTGAGCCCGGGCAGGATCTCAACTGCCGTGTTGCCTCCCAGCGCTTCCGCCAACGGCGCGGCGGTCTCCTGCGATCTGGCTTCCTCGGACGCGAAGATCCCGGCGATGCTGTTCCCGTACTCCGTCTGGATTGCGTTGGCGACGGCCTGCGCCTGGTCCAGGCCGGTCGGCGTCGAGTTCAGTTCCGGGCGGCGTCGTGTCGATGATGCCCGCCGCGTTGTCTACCGATTGGCCGTGCCGGACGAAGTCCAGGATGATCGACTCGTCGGCCCAGGCCAGCGCCGATCCGACGGACATCAGGGCCGCCGACAGCAGCCCGACGGCAACATAGCGCAGCCGATTGCGCATCACTTCCCCCGTTCGCCGCAGTGCGTGTCAGCGCAAGGGAAATTTACCGCAGCGGACCTCCACGTTTACGGGAATGCGCAGGCAGATCTAAGCGGGCTCGCACACCACCAGCGGGATGACCCGGTCGGGCGCCTCGCGGTATGCCCGATACGGCGGATACATCTTGATCAGCGGCGGCCAATAGCGATTGCGCTCCGCGGCCGAAGCGTCGCGGGCGGACAGCTGTAGCCGCTCGGCGCGGATCTGCACCTCGACCGTGGGGTTGGCTTTGAGGTTGAGGTACCAGGTCGGGTTTTCGGCGCGGCCGCCGAAGGATGCCGGCAGGATCACCCGGTCGCCGTCGCGCAGATACAGCGTCGGTGTCGTCCGGAGCTCACCCGATTTGCGTCCGGTCGTGGTGAGCAAGGCAGCCGGAAACCAGAGCAGCCTGGCGCCAAGGCGGCCGTTGGTACGGCGGTACACCCAGATATGCACGCGCGCAAAGTATTTGAGTAATACAGCGAGTAACCGCGAATTACGAATCCATCGCCTCTGGGTCACGTCACCGCGGGGTTTGATGGCGCGTCTCCTCCTCGGGCCACTCTGCGGCCCGCATCGTCACCGCGCGGGGTCGCAGATGACGATCGGGATGGTCCTGTCGGTCCAGGATTGGTAGTCGTCGTACGAGGGATACATCTTGACCAGTTGCGGCCAGTAGTTGGCGCGCTCCTCGTCGGTGGCGTCCCGAGCGGTCAGGTCGAGCACTTCTTTCTTGATCTGGACCGAAACCTTGGGATTGGCCTTGAGGTTGAGGTACCACATCGGGTTCTTCTCGGCGCCAACCTTGGACGCGGCGACGATCACCCGGTCACCGTCGCGCAGAAAGTACAACGGGGACACCCGCGGCTGCCCGGACTTACGGCCCGTAGTGGTCAGCAGGGCGACCGGGATTTTCTGGAAGGTGCTGCCCAGTCCTTCGCCGCCGCCGCGGCGATAGAAGAAGGTGTTGATTCGGGACATCCATTTGATGAAGACGTCGGTCAACGGCGAATTCAGGTATCGCGGGCGTGATTTCTCGGCCATGACGCTGATCCTATGTGCGGTCAGGAGCGCTGGATGAACGGGTGGAACCGAACTTTGATGTGCTGGATCCGGCCATCGGCCGGCGGAATTACGAACGTCTCATCGATGTGAGCGGCCACTCGCCGGCCGCCGAAGCCGGTCTTGGTCACGATGTCGTACACCGCACGCACCTCGTCGCCGGTGACTGTGTACGCGGGTGGTGTCGCCGCCGCGATGATCCGGTACTGCGGACCGCGATTCAGGCTGCGGCGCAGATGGTTTCCGGAGAAGCCGGTCTTCATGCCCTGTTCGATGCGGACGCAGTCGGGGGCAAATGGAACGGCGTCGCCGTTGTGGCTTACCAGTGCGTCGATGTAGGACTGCGCCGCGGCGATGCGGTCCCCGTCGGAGACCGCCACCTAGATCCGCTCGATGATGGTGCCGGTCGAGAGCGCGCCACCGGCGCACATGGTGATCAGCGCCGTGCTCTGGTCGGTGCGCTCCAACTCGTGCAGCGCGGTGGTGATCAGCCGGCTCCCGGTGCTGCCCACCGGGTGGCCCAGCGCGATGGCGCCGCCGTTGACGTTGACCCGGTCCATGTCGGGCTCATGGACCCGTGCCCAGGACAGCACCACCGATGCGAACGCCTCGTTGATCTCGACGATGTCGATGTCGCCGATCTTCATCCCGGCCTTCTCCAGCACCTTCGCCGTGGACTGCACCGGGCCGTCCAGATGGTAGTAGGGCTCCGCACCGACCAGTGCCTGGCTGACGATCCGGGCGCGGGGCTTCAGTCCCAGCGCCTTGGCCTTGTCCTCGTCCATCCACAGCACCGCCGCCGCGCCGTCGGAGATCTGCGACGACGTGCCCGCGGTGTGGATCCCGCCGTCGATTACCGGCTTGAGCTGGCTCAGTCCCTCCAGCGTGGTCTCCCGCAGACCCTGGTCGCGGCTGACCATGTGTCGCTCGCTGGTGGGCTGCTTGTGCTCGTCAAGGATCGGTGCCTCGATCGGTGAGATCTCCCGGTCGAAGCGGCCCTCGTCCCAGGCGCGCTTGGCGTGTTGCTGCGAGGCCAAGCCGAACGCGTCGATGTCCTCGCGGGTGATGCCCCGTCGCTTGGCGATCCGCTCGGCGGCGGTGAACTGATCGGGCAGATCGATGTCCCACGACGCGGGCCGCAGGATGCTGCGGTCGGGACCCGCATTGGCGCCGAGGCCGACCCGGCTCATCGCCTCGATCCCGCACGCGATGCCGATGTCGATAGCACCCGCCGCGATCAGGCCGGCGACGAGGCCGTTGGCCTGCTGGCTGCTGCCGCACTGGCAATCCACGGTCATGGCGCCAACCTGCTCCGGCAGCCCGGCGACGAGCCAGCTCATCCGGGTGATGTTGTTGGACTGCTCGCCGTACTGGGTCACGCAGCCGCCGATGACCTGTTCGACGTCGCCGGCGTCGATACCGGCCTTGTCCACGACGGCCTTCTGCACCGCGCCCAGCAGCTCGGTGGCGTGCAGTCCCGACAGCCATCCGGCGCGTTTGCCGATGGGGCTGCGGGTGGCTTGAACGATTACCGGGTTACCCATGCGGTCAGGCTAGAACACGTTTCATTACTCTGACAAGCGAGGATGCCGGACCGCCTTTTGTCTGCGGTGGAGGCATGTTTTACTGGCACTAGAACACGTTGCAATTCAGGAGAGCACCCTAATGGCACCCCCTATTATCTCGGCCGACTTCGACTTCCTCGATCCCGACGTCAACCTGGTCGGACTCCCCGTCGCGGAACTCGCCCACCTCCGCACGTCCGAACCGATCCACTGGGTCGACGTGCCCGACGGCTGCGGAGGCTTCGAGGACAACGGCTACTGGCTCCTTGCCAAGCACGCCGACGTCAAGGAGGTGTCGCGCCGCAGCGACGTCTTCTCCAGCTGGCAGAACGGCGCCATCCCGACCTGGCCCAAGGAGATGACGCGGGAGTCCGTGGAACTGCAGCGCAACGTCATGCTCAACATGGACGCCCCACATCACACCCGGCTGCGCAAGATCATCTCCCGCGGCTTCACTCCGCGCGCCATCGGGCGGCTGGAGGAGGAGCTGGCCCAGCGTGCCCAGAACATCGCCAAGAACGCCGCCGCCGCGGGTTCGGGCGACTTCGTCGAGCAGGTCTCGTGCGAGCTGCCGCTGCAGGCCATCGCCGGTTTGCTCGGAGTGCCGCAGGAGGACCGCGACAAGCTGTTCCGCTGGTCGAACGAGATGACCGGCGGTGAGGACCCCGAATACGCCGACGTAGATCCCGCGCAGTCGTCGATGGAACTGATCGTGTACGCGATGGCGATGGCCGACGAGCGGGGCAAAAACCCGACCGACGACATCGTCACGACCTTGATCGAGGCCGACATCGACGGGGAGAAGCTCTCCGACGACGAGTTCGGCTTCTTCGTCATCATGCTGGCGGTGGCGGGCAACGAGACGACCCGCAACTCGATCACCCACGGAATGATCGCCTTCGCGAACAACCCGGATCAGTGGGAGCTCTACAAGAAGGAACGTCCGTCGACAGCGGCCGACGAGATCGTCCGCTGGGCGACTCCGGTCACGGCATTCCAGCGCACCGCCAATGAGGACACCGAGCTGGGCGGCGTCCAGATCAAGAAGGGCCAGCGGCTGGTGATGTCCTACCGCTCGGCCAACTTCGACGAAGAGGTCTTCGATGACCCCTACTCGTTCAACATCCTGCGCGACCCGAATCCCCACGTCGGATTCGGCGGCACCGGCGCGCACTATTGCATCGGCGCCAACCTGGCGCGGATGACGATCAATTTGATTTTCAACGCGGTCGCCGACCACATGCCCGACCTCAAACCGATCTCGAAACCCGAGCGGCTGCGGTCGGGTTGGCTCAACGGCATCAAGCACTGGCAGGTCGACTACGCCGGCAACCGCACGGCGGCGCACTGATGGATTTCACGCCGGACCCGGCGCAGCAAGCTGTCGCCGATGTCGTCACGTCGGTGCTGGACCGGGACAACTCGTGGGAGGCGCTCGTCGCCGGTGGCGTGACGGCGCTGCCGGTGCCCGAACGGGTGGGCGGTGACGGCGTCGGCCTGCCCGAGATCGCGACAGCGCTCACCGAGATCGGTCGACACGGCTTGATCGGTCCGGCGCTGGCCACCCTCGGGCTCGGTGCGTTACCGCTGCTGGACTTGGCCTCCGACGAGCAGCAGGACCGCTATTTCGGCGGCCTGGCCAAGGGATCGCTGCTCACCGCGGCGCTCAATGAGCCCGGCTCGGCGCTACCGGAGCGGCCGGCGACGACGTTTGTGCACAGTCGGCTCTCCGGAACCAAAGTCGGTGTCGGCTATGCAGAAAACGCGGAGTGGATGATCGTCACGACGGACAGCGCCGTGGTCGTCGTGTCGCCCAAGGCCGACGGTGTGCAACTTGCGAAAACCCCGACATCCAACGGATCCGACGAGTACGTGGTCACGTTCTCCGATGTCGCGGTGGCCGAGGAGGACGTGCTGACCGGGGCAACCGCGCAGCGGGTGAACCAGTTGGCGCTGGCGGCGATCGGTGCCTATATCGCCGGCCTGGTCGCCGGCGCGTTGCGGTTGACCGCCGACTACGTGGCGAACAGGCACCAGTTCGGCAAGCCGCTGTCGACCTTTCAGACCGTCGCCGCGCAGCTCGCCGAGGTCTACATCGCTTCGCGGACGATCGATCTGGCGTCGACATCGGTGATCTGGCGGCTGGCCGAAGGACGCGACGCCGAGACCGACCTCGACGTGCTCGGCTACTGGATTACGTCGCAAGCGCCGCGGGTGATGCAAATCTGCCACCACCTGCACGGCGGCATGGGGATGGACATCACCTACCCGATGCACCGGTACTACTCCACAATCAAGGACCTGACCCGGCTATTGGGCGGGCCGTCGCATCGTCTCGACCTGGTGGGAGCGCAATGTTCATTGACCTGACTCCGGAGCAGCGTCAGCTGCAAGCCGAACTGCGGCAATACTTTTCCAACCTCATCTCGTCCGACGAGATGAAGGCGATGGAGAAGGACCGGCATAACGAGGCCTACCGCGCGGTGATCCGGCGGATGGGCCAGGACGGCAAGCTCGGCGTCGGATGGCCAAAAGAGTTCGGCGGCTTGGGCTTCGGTCCGATCGAGCAGTCGATCTTCGTCAACGAGGCGCATCGGGCCGACGTGCCACTGCCGGCGGTGACACTACAGACGGTGGGTCCGGTACTGCAGCAGTTCGGCAGCGAGCTGCAGAAGAAGAAGTTCCTGCCCGCGATCCTGGCCGGTGAGCTGCACTTCGCGATCGGTTACACCGAGCCTGAAGCGGGCACCGACCTGGCGTCGCTGCGGACCACGGCGGTGCGTCACGGCGACGAGTACATCGTTAACGGACAGAAGATCTTCACCACCGGGGCCCACGACGCCGACTACATCTGGCTGGCCTGCCGCACCGACCCGGAAGCCGTCAAACACAAAGGCATTTCGATCCTGATCGTCGACACCAAGGATCCCGGTTATTCGTGGACGCCGATCATCCTGTCCGACGGCGCCCACCACACCAACGCCACCTACTACAACGACGTGCGGGTGCCGGCCGACATGCTGGTCGGCGAGGAGAACGCCGGGTGGCGGCTGATCACCACGCAGCTGAACAACGAGCGGGTGATGCTCGGTCCGGCCGGCCGCACCGCCGGCATCTACGACCGGGTGCACGACTGGGCGGCCAAACCCGGTGGCGACGGCGTCACCCCGATCGAACACGACGACGTCAAGCGGGCGCTCGGTGAGATCTATTCGATGTGGCGGATCAACGAGTTGCTGAACTGGCAGGTGGCCGCCGCAGGCGAAGACATCAACGTGGCCGATGCCGCATCGACCAAAGTCTTTGGCACCGAGACCATTCAGTACATCGGACGACTGGCCGAGGAGATCGTCGGCAAGTACGGCAACCCCGCCGAGGCTGAAACCGCCGAGCTGCTGGACTGGTTGGACTCGCAGACCAAGCGCAATCTGGTGATTACCTTCGGCGGAGGCGTGAACGAAGTGATGCGTGAGATGATCGCGGCGTCCGGCCTCAAAGTGCCGAGGGTGCCTCGATGACAGACATCCACGAAGCGCTCGACGAGATCAAGGCCGCCGGCGGCGCCAAGCCGCGTGCGGGCCGGGATCCGGTGAATCAGCCGATGATCAACAGCTGGGTCGAAGCCATCGGGGACAGCAACCCCATCTATGTGGATGAGGGCGCAGCCCGCGCCGTCGGTCACCCGGGGATTGTCGCTCCACCGGCCATGATTCAGGTCTGGACGATGTTCGGACTGGGTGGGGAACGCCCGACCGACGACCCCATGGGTCCGATCATGAAGTTGTTCGACGACAACGGCTACATCGGTGTGGTCGCGACGAACTGCGAGCAGACCTATCACCGGTACCTGCAACCCGGCGAGCAAGTCAGCATCGCATCGGAGATGGGCGACGTCGTCGGGCCCAAGCAGACCGGTCTCGGTGAGGGCTGGTTCATCAACCAGCACATCGTTTGGCGGGTCGGCGATGAGGATGTCGCCGAAATGAACTGGCGCATTCTCAAATTCAAGCCGCGCGAGTCGCAGGATACGACGAGCTCGGTGCCCGAGGACCTGGACGCTGACGCCATGATGCGCCCGTCGGAATCGAAGGACACCAAGTTCTTCTGGGATGGTGTCAAGGCGCACGAGCTGCGGCTCCAACAGCGGCCCGACGGCAGCCTGCAGCATCCCCCGGTGCCGGCGCTGTGGCAGGACGAAAGAAGTATCCTACCGACTATCGTGGTGGCCAGCGGCAAAGGCACGGTATTCAGCTTCGTGGTGCATCACGCGCCGAAGGTGCCCGGCCGCACACTGCCGTTCGTCATCGCGCTCGTGGACTTGGAAGAGGGGGTGCGGATGCTCGGTGAGCTGCGCAACGTCGACCCCGCGACCGTGGAGATTGGAATGCCGGTTCGCGCAACGTATATCGACTTCCCTGCCAATGACATCGGCCCGGCCTGGACGCTGTACGCGTGGGAGCCGGACGCATGAGCGCCCCGACGGTGGAGGTCGGCACCAAGCTGCCGGAGCTGTCGTTGTACGGCGACCCCACGTTCATCATCTCCACGGCGATCGCCACCCGCGACTACCAAGACGTCCACCACGACCGGGACAAGGCGCAGGCCAAGGGGTCCAAGGACATCTTCGTGAACATCCTCAGCGACACCGGCCTGGTCCAGCGTTACATCACCGACTGGGCCGGCCCGTCGGCGATCATCAAGTCGATCGGGCTACGGCTGGGCGTGCCGTGGTACGCCTATGACACGGTGACCTTCAAAGGCGAGGTGACCGCGGTCGAAGACGGGTTGATCACGTTGAAAATCGTTGGCAGCAACAGCCTTGGCGATCACGTGATCGCGAACGCGACGTTGACCATCGGGGGACGCTGATGGCCGGAGAACTGTCCGGCAAGGCGGCGATCGTCGGCATCGGTGCGACGGACTTCTCCAAGAACTCCGGCCGCAGCGAACTTCGACTCGCGTCCGAGGCCGTCCTGGACGCGCTCGACGATGCCGGTCTCACACCGGGTGACGTGGACGGCATGGTCACCTTCACGATGGACTCCAATACCGAGGTGGCCATCGCACGTGCCACCGGCATCGGGGAGCTGAAGTTCTTCTCCAAGATCCATCATGGCGGTGGCGCGGCCTGTGCCACCATCCAGCAGGCGGCCATCGCGGTAGCGACCGGTGTCGCGGATTGCGTTGTGGCATATCGGGCTTTCAACGAACGCTCGGGTATGCGGTTCGGCCAGGTCCAGACTCGGTTGGTGGAGAACGCCGATTCGACCGGCGTGGACAACTCATTCTCGTATCCGCACGGTCTGTCTACTCCGGCCGCGCAGGTAGCCATGATCGCCAAGCGCTACATGCATTTGTCCGGGGCGACCAGCCGGGACTTCGGCGCCATCTCGGTGGCCGATCGCAAACACGCCGCCAACAATCCGAAGGCGTATTTCTACGAGAAGCCGATAACGATTGAGGATCACCAGAATTCACGGTGGATCGCCGAGCCGTTGCGGCTGCTGGACTGCTGCCAGGAGACCGACGGCGCGGTGGCGCTCGTCGTCACGTCGGCGGAGCGGGCGAAGGATCTGAAGAACCGGCCGGCGATCATCGAGGCGGCGGCCCAGGGTTCGAGCCCGGACCAGTACTCGATGGTCAGCTATTACCGGCCCGAGCTCGACGGTTTGCCGGAGATGGGCTTGGTGGGCAGGCAACTGTGGGCGCAATCGGGCCTGCGGCCGACGGATATCCAGACCGCGATTCTCTATGACCACTTCACACCGTTCACGCTTATCCAGTTGGAAGAGTTGGGATTCTGCGGCTGGGGAGAAGCCAAAGAATTCATCGCCGACGGTGCCATCGAAATCGGTGGGCGGCTGCCGATCAACACCCACGGTGGGCAGCTCGGCGAGGCCTACATTCACGGCATGAACGGCATCGCGGAGGGAGTCCGCCAACTGCGGGGTACATCGGTGAACCCGGTGCCCGATGTCGAGCATGTGCTCGTCACCGCCGGCACCGGCGTCCCGACCTCCGGCGTGATCCTGGGCTAGGCACTCCGAACGGGAGTCACGTGGTGAAGATCCCGGCGAGGGGTCCGAACAGCCCGAGGATGGGGTCGATAACCGCCTGCTGAATATCGGTCTGCTCCAACAGGTTTTCGATGTCCTGACCTATCGGCCCCTCGATATCGGTGAAGAGCGTGAAGGGGTCGAAGGAGTTGTTGAGTTCGGTCACGACTTGGTCGTAAGGCACCCCGATGGCCTGTTCTGACCACGCTTCGTCCGACGTCAGAGCGCTTTCCAGCTCGGTGGCTCCGGGCAGCTGGGCGCCGAAGAGTTCGAACGCGTTGTTGGCGCCTTGGACGAGGGCGTTGTCGAGTTCCAGGCTGAACGTCACCGGGTCGATGGTGGGAATGAGCTCGGCCGGTGTCGGGTCGCCGAACGGGATGGACCGGTCGTAGCCGGCTTCGACGATCACCTGCAGGGCCGGCTGGAAGATGTTGAGCACCGATTCGGGCACACCCAGACTTTGCAACGGGTCGAGCAGGGGCAGTTCGGTGGTCGGTACGAAATAAAAGGTGGTGTCGCCGTCGACCTGTTTGACGATTTCGGTTGACCCGAGAACGTATTCGCTGGCGTAAGGCCCGGTCAGCGGCTCCGAGGGCGGCCAAACAGAGGGAACCTCTTCGGGTAGTGGACCATTCCCGTAGGCGGCATGGGCGTAGATGATGCCGAAGATGGCGTTCAGGTCGGCCAACCCGTTGATCGGATATTGCGGGAAATCGGCGAAGAAGTCGTACTGGTTCGCAATGTCGATGGTCGGAATGCCGGCATCGGTCGGCTCGGCGCCGTTGAAGTCGAACCCTGCTGTCCCCGGGATGATCAGACCGGGGAACCGCTCGAAAAGACCTCCGTCGGGCCGGTTCAGCGAGCCCAGCAGCAGAAAAGTCGCATCCGGCGGGGCCTGCCCGGACTGTATGAGCTGGAGTTCTTCATCGATTGCGATCACCGCGCTCTGCGAATAACCCTCGACGAGGTACGGCTGGTCGGCTCCCTGCTGACCCATCGCGGCCTGAAGGTCGGCCAGACCGGTCGGAACCGAGGTGCTGGCGAAGGATTCGGGCGTGGGGACGAGCACCGGGGTGTAGTTGCCGCCGGTGGCCGGGTCGATGTAGTCGGTGATGATGCCGTTTTGCCAGAACTCGCTGGGCGTCGGCATTCCCGAGCCACCCATCATCAACGCGGTCAACGCGTCGTCCGGATCGTCCGCCCGGGAGATCGGGGCCCAGATCATCGACATCAGCGCCAAAAACGTCGTCGAAACGGCGGCGAACAGCGCAATGATCAGATAACGGCCAGCCGGCCGATTGAGTCCCACGGCGACTCCTAAGATGAGTGACCGCTTGACTTTGCCTAAGAATTTCTGAGAAAACAAGCCCTCGATGGGCCTCAGAGCTAGGCCGGAATCAGTTCCACTCCGGTAAGCACGACCGCGTTCTCGCGAGCAGGCGCGGTGACGGAGCCGAGGAACCGGCCGTCTTCTTTCCAGACGGCGGCCTTCAGGGTCTCGCCCGGGTAGGCCACGCCGGTGAACCGCGCGCCGTAGGTCCCGACGGCGGCGGCGTCAGCGTCGAGGACCGCGTCCACCAGTGCCTTGCAGGTCATGCCGTAGGTGCAGAGGCCATGCAGGATGGGTCGCGGAAACCCTGCCGCAGCGGCGAATTCGGGATCGGAGTGCAGTGGGTTGCGATCGCCGCAGAGTCGGTAGAGCAACGCCTGCTGCGGCAGCACGGGTATGTCGAGCTCGAGATCCGGCGCCCGGTCCGGCGCGGCCGTGGAGGTTGACGGCCCACGCTCGCCGCCGAACCCGCCTTCGCCGCGGGCGAAGATCGAACGCCGCTGCGTCCACAGCAGCGTCCCGTCCGGCGCGGTCACCTGGGTCTCGGACCAGATCACTGCGGCCTTGCCCTTGTCCCAGATGTCGGTAAACCGGGTGACTGCCTTCGCCGAACCCGACGGTGGCAGCGGCGCCGGCGCGCTCACCTGCTCGCTGGCATGCAGGACCTTGCTCAGCTCGATGTCGATGCCGGGAAACTGCACGGTCGGTGGCTTGGTGGCGTGGAAGGTCGCTGCGACGTTGCCGAAGGTCGGCAGCACTTGCGGAGTGTCGTCGATGAGATAGCGCAGCTCATGTGGGTCCATGGGGTCGGCGCCTGCACCCAGCCCTAAGTGATAGAGCTGCACATCGCTACTGCTCCAAGCGAATTCGATCGGCTCCAGCTCAGCGGCCAGTGCAACTTCCGGATTGATCGGCATGTCATCGCTCCCCGGCGATGTGCAGTGCGGCCAGGTAGCCGAAGGTCATCGCGGGGCCGATGGTGCCGCCTGGGCCGGGATAGGTATGTCCCATCACCGGGGCGCTGACATTGCCTGCCGCGTATAAGCCTTCGATGACACTCCCGTCGTCGCGCAGCGCGCGGCCGTGCACGTCGGTGCGGACACCGCCTTTGGTTCCCAGGTCGCCGGGGACCAGCTTGGCGGCGAAGTACGGCGGATGGCTGATCTCGCCGAGATTCGGGTTCGGCTTGTTGGTCGGGTCGCCGTAGTACCTGTCGTAGGCGCTCTCGCCGCGGTGATAGTCGGCGTCGACACCTGAGCGGGCGAAGCCGTTGAAACGCTGGACGGTCGCGGCGAACTCGTCGACCGGTAGGCCGGCCTTGGTGGCCAGCTCCTCCAGCGTATCCGCCTGCACGATCACGCCAGATTCCGTCCACTTGCGCGGGATACGTTGTCCTGGTTGCAATCCCGCGAAGATATAGCGGTCACGGTATTGCTGGTCGAACACCAGCCAGGCCGGAATGTTTTCACCCGGACCCGGTCCCTGGCCGTACTCGCCGCCATACATGTGGTGGCACGCCTCGACGTAAGGCATGGATTCGTTCATGAATCGCTGGCCGGACATGTTGACGATGATGGAGCCCGGTGAGTTGCGTTCCGACAGTGCGAACCATGGTGCGCCCACCAGTGGGACGGTCGGTCCCCACCACGCGTCTTCCATGACGTCCAGTGCCGCGCCGAGTTTTTCGGCAGCGACGATGCCGTCGCCGGTATTGGCCTTCGCGCCGACTGTCCACTCGGTGGTGATCGGTGCGCGCTGATACTTGACCCGCATCTGCTCGTTGTGTTCGAATCCGCCGCTACCGAGGATCACTCCTTTTCGAGCCTGGATCAGTTGTGGTTCAACGGCTTCTGACTTCTCGGTGTCGCGCACGTAGATGCCGCGGACCGCGCCGTCCTCGACGTAGAGGTCGGTCAGCGCAGTATTGAGCAGCACCGGGACGCCGGCCTTTTGTAGCCCAATCCGAAGCGGCGCGATCAGTGCGCGTCCCATGCCGACAAGGTTTTGTCCGGTCGCCTTCGCCCATATCGTGCGTGCGCCCACTTTGAGGCTGCGCAGCACGCCGCGCGGATGACGCTTGAGCTGGTTCAGTCGGACGTAGTCCTGTTGCATCACAACGACGTTGAGCGGGACCTTGCCGTACGGCGGTTCCAGCCCGGGCAGATCGGGACCGAGCTTCTTGGCATTGAACGGCTTCGGCTCGATGGAACGGCCGCCGGGGCGCCCGCCGGGGGCCTCGGGATAGTAGTCGGCGTATTGCGGCACCCAGCACATCTTCAGAGGCGTGTTCTTGAGCACGAACGACAACATCTCGGGTCCACGTTCGAGGTAGGTGTCGATGCGCGTCGCTTCCACGACGTCGCCCACGATCCCGTGCAGGTAAGTGCGGGCCGCTTCCGGCGTGTCCTTGACGCCGTCCCGCTTGAGCACCTCGTTGTTGGGAATCCACACGCCGCCGCCCGAACGTGCGGTGGAGCCGCCGTAGTGTGCGGCCTTCTCGATGACTATTGTCGAGAGACCCCGGTGGGCGGCAGCGAGGGCAGCAACCAGGCCGGCGCCGCCGCTTCCGACCACGACGACGTCGAACTCCTGAGCTGTCATGTAGAACACGTTATAGAATTGCCGGGGCCGGGCGCTACTGCACCGGTCACACGAGTGAGGGGACTTCGGCTAAATGATCCCGGGAGCCACCCGTGTTGCGCTGGCCGCCGATCTTGCGCAGGCCGAGCGGAGCCGTCAACCGATCGCGCCGTTGACCGCCGGCCATCCTGAGATCGACGTCGTCGACGCCTACGAGATCCAGCTGATCAACATCCGCCAGCGGGTCGCCGAGGGCGCCCGGGTGGTGGGCCACAAGGTGGGCCTGTCGTCGTTGGCGATGCAGCAGATGATGGGCGTCGACGAGCCGGACTACGGACACCTGCTCAACGAGATGCAGGTCTTCGAGGACATCCCGGTCAAAGCGGACAAGTATCTCTACCCGCGGGTGGAAGTCGAGGTCGGTTTCATCCTGGCTCACGACCTACCCGGTGCGAGCTGCACCGAAGACGATGTGCTGGCCGCGACCGAAGCGCTGGTGCCGTCCATCGAGCTGATCGACACCAGGATCACCGACTGGAAGATCGCGCTGTGCGACACCATCGCCGACAACGCGTCGTCGGCCGGTTTCGTGCTGGGCGCTGCGCGGGTCGCGCCGTCCGACATCGACGTCAAAGCGATCGATGCGGTGTTGACCTGCAATGGCGAGGTGGTGGCCAAGGGCCGCAGCGACGCGGTGTTGGGCAACCCGGTGACCGCGGTGGCGTGGCTGGCCCGCAAAGTGGAAAGCTTTGGGGTGCGGCTTCGGGCCGGCGACATCGTGTTGCCCGGCTCGTGCACCCGAGCAATCGACGCCCGCCCCGGCGACAACTTCGTCGCCGAGTTCGCCGGCCTCGGGTCCGTCCGGTTGTCTTTCGAGTAAAAGGAGCGTCCATGCCCTCAACAAGCCCGAAGGCAAGTGTGGCCATTGTCGGGTCGGGCAATATCAGCACCGACCTGCTCTACAAGCTGCTGCGCTCGGAGTGGCTGGAACCGCGCTGGATGGTAGGCATCGACCCGCAAAGCGAGGGCCTGGCCCGGGCTCGCAAGCTGGGGCTGGAGACCACCCACGAAGGTGTCGACTGGCTGCTGGCGCAGTCCGAGAAACCCGACCTGGTGTTCGAGGCGACCAGCGCTTACGTGCACCGGGACGCGGCACCGAAGTATGAGGCCGCGGGAATCCGGGCCATCGACCTGACGCCTGCCGCCGTCGGTCCGGCCGTGATCCCGCCGGCCAACCTCCGTGAGCATCTCGACGCGCCCAACGTCAACATGATCACCTGCGGGGGACAGGCGACCATCCCGATCGTCTACGCCGTCTCACGCGTCGTGGAGGTGCCCTACGCCGAGATCGTCGCCTCGGTGTCGTCGGTGTCGGCCGGGCCGGGGACGCGGGCCAATATCGACGAGTTCACCAAGACCACGTCGCGCGGCGTCGAAACGATCGGCGGCGCCAAACGCGGCAAGGCGATCATCATCTTGAATCCGGCAGATCCGCCGATGATCATGCGCGACACCATCTTCTGCGCCATCCCCGAGGACGCCGACCGGGATGCGATCGCCCAGTCCATCCGGGACGTCGTCGCCGAGGTGCAGACCTACGTGCCGGGCTACCGGCTGCTCAACGAGCCACAGTTCGACGAGCCGTCGATGCACTCCGGCGGTCAGGCTCTGGTCACCACGTTCGTCGAGGTCGAGGGTGCCGGCGACTACCTGCCGCCGTACGCGGGCAACCTCGACATCATGACCGCCGCGGCCACCAAGGTCGGCGAGGAGATCGCGAAGGAATCCTTGTCCGCGACGGCGGGAGGAATGCAGGCATGAGCGCCGACGACGATGATGCCGGCGTAGCCGGAATAGGAGGAGTGGCGCCATGAGCACTACCGACATCTTCTTCAACCCGGTCTGGGACATCCGGATCACCGACACGTCGCTGCGCGACGGCTCCCACCACAAGCGTCACCAGTTCACCAAGGACGAGGTCGGAGCGATCGTGGCTGCCCTGGACGCCGCGGGCGTGCCGGTGATCGAGGTGACCCATGGCGACGGGCTGGGCGGCTCGAGCTTCAACTACGGCTTTTCCAAGACGCCCGAGCAGGAGTTGATCAAGCTCGCCGCCGACACCGCCAAAGAGGCCAAGATCGCCTTCCTGATGCTGCCCGGCGTCGGCACCAAGGAGGATATCAAGGAGGCCCAGAACAATGGCGGGTCGATCTGCCGGATCGCCACCCACTGCACCGAGGCGGACGTCTCGATCCAGCACTTCGGCCTGGCCCGTGAGCTGGGCCTGGAGACCGTCGGGTTTTTGATGATGGCTCACACCATTCCGCCGGAGAAGCTGGCTGCGCAGGCGCGCATCATGGCCGACGCCGGGTGTCAGTGCGTGTACGTGGTCGACTCGGCGGGCGCCCTGGTGCTCGACGGTGTGGCCGACCGGGTGGCCGCGCTGGTCGCCGAACTCGGCGACGACGCCCAGGTCGGGTTTCATGGGCACGAGAACCTCGGATTGGGAGTGGCCAACTCGGTGGAAGCCGTTCGGGCCGGTGCCAAGCAGATCGACGGCAGCGTGCGCCGCTTCGGCGCCGGTGCGGGCAATGCGCCCGTCGAGGCCCTGATCGGGGTTTTCGACAAGATCGGCGTCAAGACCGGAATCGACTTCTTCGACATCGCCGACGCAGCAGAGGACGTTGTGCGCCCGGCGATGCCGGCCGAATGCGTGCTCGACCGCAACGCCCTGATCATGGGGTATTCCGGGGTGTACTCGAGCTTCCTCAAGCACGCCGTCCGTCAGGCCGAGCGTTACGACGTTCCGGCTCACCAGCTGCTCCACCGAGCCGGTCAGCGCAAACTGATCGGCGGTCAGGAAGACCAGCTCATCGACATCGCGCTGGAGATCAAGCGCGAACAGGCCGCCAGCGGACAGGAAGCTGTCACGCACTAGTCGCGCCGCGATGGAGTCCAGCCGTAACGGCGGCGCGGGTACCCTCGATCAAGGCAATAACGAACGCCTTGAAGGAGCAATGTGATGACCGCGATTTCCGGAAACCCATGGTCGCTACGCCGCGGACTCTACGGCCTGCTCGCCGGTGGCCTGCTGAGCGCCACCGCCTCGGTGCTGATCGCGTTGCCCATGGCGAACACCGCGAACGCCCAGTGCGATCAGACCGTTGGTAATTCCATCGACTCGTACCTGAAGCGGCATCCCGACCTCCATCAGCAGCTGCAGGCCAAGTCCGAGGCTGAGGGCGGTAATGGCAACGTCATCGACTACCTGAACCGGCATCCTGATGTGCGGCAGCATCTGATCGACCTGTCGCAGCAGTGCGCGCCGTAATCAGGAAGTGAGCCGGCTAGCGAGCGTCGTGTGTGAGCGCCGTGAGCGACGCGCGGAAACGTTCGCCCATTGACGAAAATTAGAACACGTTCTAGCGTCGAGGCGTGCTCTCCCAGCCGCTAATAGACGCAATCGCCGAGGCCGAAGAACTGGTCGCCGCCGCACCGCATATCGAGACCGAAGCCGACCTGCTCGAGGGGCTGCAATATCTGGCCGGGTGCGTGGCCGCCTGCACGCACATGGTGTTCGACTACGAGCGTGACCACCCGATGCTGCTCTCGGGAACCGGACCGTTCACCAAGATGGGTCTGGACAATCCGGACACCCTCTACTTCGGCTGCCGCGTCCAACCGGACCGTGATTATCTGGTGACCGGCAGCCGCGGCACGACCACCGATCTGAGCTTCCAGCTACTCGGCGGCGAGTACACCGACGACAACGTGCCCGCCAGCCAGGCTGCCTTCGACGACCGCGAGCTCGAGATCGCCGCGGACGGCAGCTTCCAATGGCAGGTGCGGCCGACCAGCCCCGGCCAGCTGGTGATCCGTGAGGTATACAACGACTGGTCGGAGCGGCGCGGCTCCGTGACGATCCAGCGGCTCGACACCGCTGGCACGGCCCCGCCGCCGCTGACCCGTAAGGCAATCGAAAAGCGTTACAGCACAGCGGGAAAACAGCTCGTCAACCGGATAAAAACTTGGCTTCAGTTTCCGCAGTGGTTCTACCTGAAGATCCCGGTTAACACCATGGTCACACCGCGCCTGACGCCGGGCGGTTTGGCGACGCAGTATTCTTCGGCTGGGCATTTTGAGTTGCGACCCGACCAGGCTCTCGTCATCACGCTGCCGGTGACCGACGCACCCTACCTGGGCTTCCAGTTGGGTAGCATGTGGTACATATCGCTGGACTACATCAACCACCAGACCTCGCTGAATTCCACTCAGGCCCAAGCGGATCCGGATGGCAAGATCCGCATCGTCGTCGCCGATCACAACCCCGGCGTCACCAACTGGGTCGAAACGCTGGGGCATCGCCGCGGATTCCTGCAGTTCCGCTGGCAGCGGGTGTCGCGCACACTCACCGAGGCCGACGGCCCCACCGTCGAGCTGGTGGACTTCGATGCGGTACCGGCTAAATTGCCTTACTTCGCGCACAATAAGATTTCCGACGAGGACTGGCGCACGCGAATCGCTTTGCGCCAACAGCAAATTGCGGCCAGGATGCTGGGGTAGCTATGACGGGTTTGCTTGAGAAAAAAGTAGTGGTGATCAGCGGCGTTGGACCGGGGCTGGGCACCACGCTGGCGCATCGATGTGCGCGAGACGGCGCCGAGTTGGTACTGGCGGCACGAACTGTCGAACGCCTGGATGAACTCGCCAAACAACTCAACGACGCCGGGCATAAGGCGCTGGCGGTGCGGACCGACATCACCGATGATGGCGAGGTTGCCTACCTCGTCGAGTCCGCCACAGCCGCCTTCGGCAAGGTTGACGTGCTGATCAACAATGCGTTCCGGGTGCCGTCGATGAAACCGTTGGCCGGCACCAGTTTCCAGCACATCCGTGACGCGATCGAACTCAGCGCGCTTGGTGCATTGCGTCTCATCCAGGCCTTCACGCCGGCGTTGGAAGAGTCCAACGGTTCGATCGTCAACGTCAATTCCATGGTGCTCCGGCACTCACAGGCGAAATACGGCGCCTACAAAATGGCCAAGTCGGCGTTGCTGTCTATGTCGCAGTCGTTGGCCACCGAGCTCGGAGAGAAGGGTATACGCGTTAATTCCGTTGCACCCGGCTATATCTGGGGTGAGACCCTGCAGGGTTATTTCGAGCACCAAGCCGGGAAGTTCGGCACCACGGCGGACCAGATCTACCAGGCCACCGCGGCGAACTCCGATCTCAAGCGCCTACCTACCGAGGACGAGGTAGCGTCGGCGATCATGTTCATGGCGAGCGACTTGTCCAGCGGCATCACCGGGCAGACGCTCGACGTCAACTGCGGCGAGTACCACACCTGATGGCCGAACGCACCGACATCGCAACCGTCGATGAGTTGCACGCCTCGGCCACCAAGCTGACCGGACTCGACGACTTCGGTGGCGACGGCGACAACTACCGCGAAGCGCTGAGCGTGCTGTTGGACTCCTACAAGCAGGAGGCCGGCCTTACCGTGTTGGGCAGCAAGATGAATCGTTTCTTCTTGCGCGGCGCCCTGGTGGCCAGGCTGCTGTCCGAATCTGCGTGGAAGCAATACCCGCAACACGCTGACGTCACCATAAGGCGGCCCATCTTCGTCACCGGGCTGGTGCGCACCGGGACCACGGCGCTGCACCGGCTACTCGGCGCCGACCCGGCTCACCAGGGTCTGCATATGTGGCTCGCCGAGTTCCCGCAGCCTCGTCCGCCGCGTGACACCTGGGAGTCAAACCCGCTGTATCGCCAACTCGACGCCCAGTTCACCCAGCACCATCAGGACAACCCCGGTTATACTGGCCTACATTTCATGGCCGCCTATGAGCTCGAGGAATGCTGGCAGCTGTTGCGGCAGTCGTTGCATTCGGTGTCCTACGAGACGCTGGCGCACCTGCCCAGCTACTCAAAGTGGCTGTCGCAACAGGACTGGACGCCGGCGTATCGGCGGCATCGCAAGAACCTTCAGCTGATCGGGCTCAACGACGCCGACAAGCGGTGGGTGCTGAAGAACCCGAGCCACCTGTTCGCACTGGATGCGTTGATGGCGACTTATCCGGACGCTCTCGTCATCCAGACGCATCGCCCCGTCGAGACGATCATGGCCTCGATGTGCTCGCTGGCGCAGCACACCGCGGACGGCTGGTCGACCACGTTCGTCGGCGCTCAAATCGGCGCCGACGCAATGGAAACCTGGTCGCGTGGCCTGGAGCAGTTCAACACCGCCCGCGCCAAATACAACCCGGCCCAGTTCTACGACGTCGACTACCGCCAACTGATCGTCGATCCGATTGGCACGCTGGCCGAGATCTACCGCAAATTCGATATCCCGCTCACCGACGATGCCCGGCAGGCCATGGACGATAGCCACGCCGAAAGCCAAAGCGGCGCAAGGGCCCCCAAGCACACCTACTCGCTGGCCGACTACGGGCTGACTGCCGAAGCGGTCAAGGAGCGCTTCGCCGGGCTGTAACCGGCTAGCCGTCCCCGGCTGGGGGAGCGGTGGACACCGCCTCCAAACACCCCTCGGCAACCGCGTGTTCGACGCTGTCGGCCAGTCTCGGGCAGGATCTGGTCCGCGCGCTGTCCGCGCCGGTCGCGCGTAGCTCTGCGAAAAAGGCACAGCGTTGCGATGCTTCGGTATTCCATTGCACCGCAGTGTGTCCCGGCCCCAGTCGTTTGACATTGACGGTGGCGTGGCAGAACCGGCAGTCCACCGGCTGCAGGCCCGACGTCAGATAGCGGGTGCGGTCAGCCTGGGTCGCCGCGCGCACCGCGGCGGCGCGTTCCGGGTCATCGGAGAAAGCCGGTGCTTTAGACCAAGACCGGCCGGTGCGGCCGTTGTCGGCCACCGACGGCTCCTGATGGCTTTCATGGTCGCCATGGAGCATCAGCATCGACCTAGCCAGCTGATCGACGTCGGGCGGCTCGTCGCGGTGGTTCATGGCGCCGCTCCTCCTCGTCGCTGCGCTCCGCATCGTCGCCGGCGCGGAGTCATGTTGAGACCTGGGTCGGCTGTCCTTCCGACTCGGCTTGCCGTTTGAGATTCTCGTCGACCTCGACGTGCCACTTCTCGTTGGCGACCTTCGTGTCCACCTCTATCTCGAAGCGGTCGGTCATGTCGGGGGTGACATCGGCGACGTCGACGTAGAACTGCTGATACCACCGCCGCATCTGGTAGACGGCACCGTCCTCCTCGACCAGCAGCGGGTTGTCGATGCGGGTCTTGTGCTTCCAGATCTCGACATCCTGCAGGAAGCCCTTGCTGACGCCCTCGGTGAAGACTTTGGCCAGCCTCTCCGTCATCGCCTCGTCCATGCCTTTGGGTTTCTCGACGATGACACCCCACTGCAGCATGAACGAATTCTGCGTCACCGGGTAGTGGCAGTTGATCAGGATCGACTCGGCCTTGTAGTCGCCGTACTTGTTGTGCAGCCAGTTGATCATGAACGACGGCCCGAAGTAGGACGCCTCCGAATCGAGTTGCGCCTCACCGTATGAGGTGCCCAGATCGTTGACGTCGGGCCGGCCGAGGTTGTGTAGGTACTGCGAGGCGACGTGACCCTCGAAGACGTTCTTGAAGTAGGTCGGGAGACCGAAGTGGATGTAGAAGAAGTGCGCCATGTCGGTCACGTTGTCGATGATGTCGCGGCAGTTCGAGCCCTCGATCAGGACCGAGTTCCACCGCCATTCGGTCCACTCGTCGCTGGCCGCCTCGGGAATCTCCGGGATCTGCACCTCGGGCTGCGGCGGATTGCCTTCGACGTCATGCCAGACAAACAGCAGGCCGCCGCGCACGTCGGTGGTCCAGGACCTGGTGCGGGCCAGGCGTGGCGTGCGCTTGGCGTAGGGCACCAGTTTGCACTTGCCGTCACCACCCCAGCGCCAGTCGTGGAATGGGCAGGCGATCTCGTCACCCTTGATGGAGCCCTCGGACAGGTTGCCACCCATGTGCCGGCAGTAGCCGTCGAGTACGTGCACATCGCCGTGCGAGTCGCCGAACACGACGAGATGAGTGCCGAACGCCTCGATCCCGTGTGGTTCGCCGTCTAAGAAGTCCTTGACCGGGCCAAGGCAGTGCCAGCCGCGTGCATAGCGGTCGGGCAGGGTGCCGGCGTCGATCTCGCGAATACCGGCAGTCTCGGTAGTCATGACGCCTCCATTTATTTGGCTTCTAACTAGAACACGTTACAGTTTTTCCCTGGCATCGCGCAATGAAGGCCGCCCTTAGCTGGGCAATAGGCCCCGACTGGCGGGGTACCCGACCTGCGGTATATCTGAACGATGCCGCTGTTTTCCTTCGAAGGCCGATCGCCAAGGGTTGATCCCACGGCCTTCGTCGCCCCAACCGCCACGTTGATCGGCGACGTCACGATCGAGGCAGGGGCATCGGTGTGGTTCAACACCGTGCTGCGTGCCGACTATGCGCCGGTGATCGTGCGCGAGGGCGCCAACGTGCAGGACGGATCGGTGTTGCATGCACCGCCCGGTATTCCGGTCGACATCGGCCCCGGGGCAACCGTCGCGCACATGTGCGTCATTCACGGCGCTCATGTCGGCGCGCAGGCGCTGATCGCCAACCGTGCCACCGTCCTCGACGGCGCGGTGATCGGTGCGCGCAGCCTGATCGCAGCGGGCGCGCTGGTGGTCGGCGGCACCAAGATCCCCGACGAGGTGCTGGTGGTCGGAGCGCCGGCCACGGTCAAGGGCCCGATCGCGGGCACCGGCGCCGAGATGTGGGTGAAAGTGAACCCGCAGGCCTACCAGGATCTGGCCCGCCGCTATCTGACCGGTCTGGAGCCCATTTAGACTCAGACCCGCCACAATGGCGGATAGCGGTTGGCTGCAACGATCGAGCGGATCAACGCCGACCGCGCCGCCGGGGCGGCGGGAACGGATTTTCGTTCAGCGGCAACGCAAGTGGACCGACCGCCATCAGGAGCGCGTCGACACCCCGCCGCTGCGGCGGCCTCCGCATTCGCCCATTGGGTTGGACTTACGCCACCGGTGTTAGGCCGGTCGCCCGCCCCAGCGGATCGCCGCCGCACCGGCGAAATCGCCCGCATGAGCAAAGGCCGCCATCATGACAATGCCACCTGGGTTGACTTGACCATCGTTGATCGCGGCGTCGAAGTTGACCGGTATGCCCACCGCGAACAGGTTTCCGCACTCGTGGAAGGTCTCACGGTGGCGTTCGCGGGGTAGTTCGAGAGCTTCGTTCCAGTTGCGCAAGAACACCCGGTTGGGCTGATTGGTGACCAGCAGGTCGAGATCTTTGGATTTGACCCCGATGCGGTCGCAGACCGCCAAGGCCACCTCGGGGACCTCCCGGTTACCCCGGGCGAGCACCTTGGTGATCTTGGCTTCATTGAAGCTCACGTAGCATTCCCCGGGCCCGGCCTGCCACCATAGCCGGGACGGATCGGCGGTCAATGTCATGTCACCGGCGTATTGGCCGTAGTAGCGGCATTCCACATCGAGCACCGGTGAGCTATCGGAGAGGGTCAGCAGTCCTACGGCCGCGCCGTCACCAGGGACCGAGGACTGCGCAAGCTTGCGGACCTGTTCTTGTTCAAAGATCTTGCCCGCACAGTTCTGGGCGACGGCGATCAACGCGGTCCGGCCCGCACCGGAGACCAGCAATTGGCGGGCCAGCTTGATCATTAACACGAACGCCGCACAGCCGCCGTTGTGCACGTCGATGACATACTCGGGGCTAATGCCCAACCGGTGGGCGACCTCGCCGCCGGCTCCCAGGATCGGGAGGTCGGGCATCTGCGAATGCGTCAGCAGCACATCGACATCAGCAAGCATTCCGATACCGTGTCGCTCGACCAAGGCCATGGCGGCCCGCTCGATCATGTCGACATTGGATTCGTCGGCTGCAGAGTGGTGGCGAAACTGCGGTGCGCGAAACATCAGGTTGCCCCGCAAGTCATCGCTACCGGCGTAGCGTTCGTAATACTCGGCGGGAACCCGGTTTTCGGGCAGGTACGTGCCGACATCAACCAGACTGACGGCGGGTTTATGAGTCGATGTGCTTATGCCGCTGCTCCTCTCATCCAGTCCGGTGTCACCGGCAGCCCGTTGCAGTGGCGGTATTCGGCGATGGCCTTGAGGGTTTTCAGCTCCAGCAGATGCCCGGCGCCGAACATGTCCCAGAAGTCGCCCACCCAGACCGGCCGCTGCGGCGGAGCGGCGTCGGAATACGGGTTGTGGTCATAGAACGGATGGTGACAATTGGTCCACAGCACCACCGAGCCGGGCTTGTCCAGCACCACCTGCGCGTCGATGACCCGCATCAAATAGACCATCCACAGTTGCTTGCCCTGATCCCACGCGCAGTGATAGTCCACGGTGCGCGCCTGCTCGTTAGCCACCGTGCGGACATAGATCTTGGTCTCCGACCCCAGCCGGTCATAGCCCAGCCACAACCGCGGCTCGTCGGTTTCGGTGAACCCGCGCAGACTATAGGTCCACTCCTCTAAGCAGCGGGTATCGGCCAGGTAGGCGAACAGCTCATCCGGCGGGCAGTCGATGTAGTCGTTGACAGTGCAGTACTGGCCGAATACCTCGTCGTGCGGGTACACCGAGTGCATCATCTCCATGATGATCGGGGTGGCTTTCTCCCGCGGGCTGGTCTCGATGCGGGTTACCCCCTCGATCGGCTCGGTGCTGCCAGTGTGGGCGGCGATATCTTCAAGCGCGGGCAGCGACATCGGCTCGGTTCTCCTTGGTTATCGAATGAGGATTGGGTTCACGGCTTGTCGCGCCAGTGATGGCCGGCATGGCTGCTGTCAAAAACGTTGTGAATGGCGGGATTTCGTCAGCGGAGCATTCGACACTGACTACTGACGGGCCATCAACGTCCAGCGCGGCACGCACCGCCGCTGCGAATCCGTCGACGTCGGCCACGTCGACCGACGCCAGCCCAGGGAACATCGCCGCCAGACCAGCCCCGAGCCGACTGGGCCCGAATCGGTTGTAGCTGTATAGGTCGTCGTAGAACAACTGCTCGCGGGTCACACACATCGCGTGCGCGTTGTTGTTGAACAACACCAACGTCACCGGAAGGCGATATTCGATCGCGGTGTGCAGCTCCATGCCATGCATGTAAAACGCGCCGTCACCGGCAATCACCACCGTGCGCCGCCGCCGCCCGAACGCCATGCCCACCGCGGCTCCGAAGCTATAACCCATGCCGCCCATGCCGAGCGCGACGAGGAAGCGGCCGCCGCGGCGCACCGGCAGATAGTGGATCGCGGCCGCACCTGTGTTGCCCGCATCGACGACGATGTCCACGCCGTCGGGCAGCGCGGTGTTGAGGGCGATGAGCGCGTCACGGTAGCGCACACCGGGACCGTCGAACCGCGGCGGGGCCAGCTCCGTATGCGCCACTAGGTCGGGCACCCGCAGGCCGGTCGAGCGGCCGTGCCCAGAAAGCGCCCGCGTCAGCATCGTCAGCGACGCCCGCATGTCGTCAGTGTGCACGTGAGTGCACGGCAGATACGGCGGCGCCGAGCCTATCGACACTGTCCGCACCTGCGCCAGCGCAGCGTCCAATCCGGCGCGGGCTGTGACCGCCAGTCGGGTGCCCACCAGCAGACACAACGCGCTGCTGGCCACTGCGTCGACCGCTCCCGGGTGGCCCATCACGCCCGTCACCCCCAGCGCCCACGACGAGTCGAAGTCAGGTGTTCCGGCGGTGTCCTTGGCATCGGGAACGCAGGCCACCTGCGCACACAACAGCGCCCGCAGCCGCTCCAGCTCGACGCGGGCGTCATCGCGCGCCACCTGCTCCCCAGCGATAATCGTGACAGGGCCATTAGCACAACGCAGCGCCCGCGCGATCGGGTGCGGATCGCCGATCCGCGCTTGCGTCCGCCCCAAGCCGTCCGAGACGTGAGCGCTGTGGCCGTTGACAACCAGCAACCCCTGCTGAACATCCTTCGGCAACAACAGCACCGCCGGCCCACCGGTGCGGGCGGCCGTGATAGCACGGGGTAACGCAGAAACGATATCGGCAGGTGTCAATACCCGCTCGCAGAACACCGACACCGCCGAGAACAAGGCCTGGGCGTTCAGCGAGCCGTTGCGCCCGCTGGTGTCTTGAAAGCTGCCCCGCCCATCCATCGTGTTCGGCGGTTGGCCGACCAGGGCCAGCACCGGGACCCGACTGGCGAGCGACTCCCCCAGTCCCGGGACTAGGTTCAGCGAGCCGCCGCCCGAGGTCGCCGCGACCACACCCAATCCGGCGCCGCTGCGACTGTACCCGTCGGCCATCGTGGCCGCGGAGAACTCATGCTTTGCCAGCACCGCGGTGACGTCAGGCCGGAAATATGCCGCGTCGTAGAGGTCTTCGATGTTCGCGCCATCCACCCCGAAGATGTGGTCGAGTCCGATCGCGGCGAGATGCGCGACGATGTGGTCAACCACCCGATGTGAGTCCGTAGGCCGCGCTTCAGCATCTGGTCGATTGGCCATCATGTCTTTGTCTTCCCCGGGGGCCAACTCTAGCAACAATGCAACCGATCTTGACCGCATGTGTGGCACCGTCGACCCACATCATACAACGGTTGCAGTAAGTTAAAAGCGAATTCCTGATCGAAAATTTACTACCCAAGGAGTCCCAGGCGATGCGCTTTGGAAAACTATAGGTAATGCGGGCTTCTAGCTAGTCCTTTGACGGATGTAAGCAAAGCCCGGTATCGACTCGAAAAGAGATAGGCGTTGTTTGCTGTACTTGGACGTTACCGGAGCTAGCAGCGTGTGACAAGCTTCGACGCGCAAACTCTCGCACCGATCGAACTCACGCCGTCCTATCGAATGCTGACATATCAAACTCGGATATCGACTGATTCGAACATCTGTAGATTTATAACATGGATGCACGGGCTAATAATACGATATGCAATTGTTTGTTTCGGTGTCCCTTATTAAAATTCAATGGGCGCCGAGGAAATCCGCGCGACGTGGCCGAGCATAAATCGAAGCATTTGCTTCGGGTCGGCGAAGTCCAGTGTGGCCGCGTGGCTGCGCATTATCAGCTCGTCGCTCACGACCTCGGCGACTTCAGCGGAGACTGCCGTACAGCCGATGTATTTGAACGAGAGGTCGTATGTGCGCTGACACAGGTCCGAGCTCATGCCGATAGCCCACTCTCCAGCGGTCGGCCCATCCCGAGGTCCGCTGCAAGGGAAACCGCCGACGACATCAGCTCGCATCGGCGCACAATCTCCACGGACAATGCCACGGATGAGTTGTGTCACCTGCAGCAGACCGCGACAGTCCGAAGATCCGACTTCAGACCGCCGAAAACAGGGGCCGAGCTCTGTATCCGCGCGACGAACACGGTAGTAAGCTGCCCATACCCCGACAGCCAATTTCGCACTGTCGAACCGATCCGGGGTCGGGCTCGTTGTATCCCATATCGACGCCTTGGGGAATGTTGTTCGGGTGGCAATGGCAGTCCATCGCGCACGGGGTGGGCCGTCGCGCGCTGGGTAGTGCGGTCTCGCGGGAGGACCATCATCAGACGACTCGATGCCTCGGATACGCGCAAGCACGAACTGATCATCGAATTCCGCAATGTGGTGCGCGAGTACAGGGTCGGCGGTCAATCAGTGCGTGCACTCGACGGGATCAGTCTGCGGCTTGGGGGTGGGCAGTTCGTATCGGTAGTCGGTCCGTCGGGGGCGGGCAAGAGCACGTTGCTGCATCTGCTCGGCGCGTTGGACACCCCCGATTCTGGGTCGATCACCTTCGACGGCGACGAGATTGGCCGCCTCGACGATGAGCAGCAGTCGGAGTTTCGCCATCATCGCGTGGGGTTCGTCTTTCAGTTCTTCAATCTGTTGCCGACGCTGTCGGCATGGGAGAACGTGGCGGTCCCGAAGCTGCTCGACGGCATCCGACTGGGCAAGGCCAAAATTGACGCGGTCCGGCTGCTGGACCGAGTGGGGCTCGGTAACCGGACCCAGCACCGACCGGCGGAACTGTCCGGCGGCCAAATGCAGCGGGTCGCGGTGGCACGTGCATTGATGATGAACCCACCGCTGATCCTGGCCGATGAACCAACCGGGAACCTCGATTCCACAACGGGCGCTTCGATTTTGGCGCTCCTTGCCGAGGTGGCGCACGAGGACGGCCGCGGCCGGCTGGTGGTGATGGTGACCCACAACTCGAATGCCGCGGCGGCGACCGATCGGGTGATCACACTGCAGGACGGTCGGCTCGGTTCCGACGAGTTGACGGCGGTCCCCGGGTGAGACCGGGCTCGGCGATAGCTGCTGCGGCGAGCCGGCTACGTCTGTTCAGCCTGCGCGAACTCGCGGTGCATCGTCGGCGCACGATCGCCTCGATCGCCGTAATGGCGGTGTCCGCAATGTATCTGGTCGCGATATTCGGCATCTTCGGGTCGATCACCGGATCGGTCAACCGGCTGGCCGACGGGATCGCCGGCATCGCCGCGCTCGAGGTGTCGGGTATTACCGACGCGGGATTTCCCGACACGATAACGGCCGATGTAGCCGCAGTTCCCGGCGTCGCGACCGCGGCACCGATGATACGGATGTCTGCGTGCCACGGCCGTCAGGACCGGTTCTGCTGTTCGGCGCAGACGCAGAACAGTGCCGCGTTGGGCGGCGCCTTGAAAGATGCCGTGCGGCGACCGTTAGCGGAGCTGTCCGCGAAGCCCAACGGTGTTCAGGTCGGGCCGGGTGTCGGTCAAGCGAAAGGCAAGACATTCCAGCTTGGCTCGGGCTCGGTCACCGTCACCGAAGTGCTCACCGGCAAGCAACTTGCGGGTCTCAACGGCGGACACTACGTCCTTGCCCCACTTGCTTTGGCGCAGAACGTTACCGGTCGACGAGGTCAGCTCGACTCGATACTGATCACCACGAAGCCGGGAGCTGGTCTCGCCGCTGTGCGCACAGCGGTCACCGCCGCGGTGCACGGCCGAGCAGTCGTCGCGGAGCCGAGTATGCGGGCGACTCGCGCCGGTGACGGCGTCAAGCTGATGAACTACATGGCCCTGATGGGCGCGGCGGTTGCTTTGGTGGTCGGTGCGTTCCTGATCTACACCACGATGACCATGGCGATCAACCAGCGCCGGCCGGTTATTTCGATGCTGCGCGCGATCGGCGGTCGTCGCGTCACCATCGCCCGCGACATGCTCGCCGAAGCCGCGGCTCTCGGGCTTGTCGGCGGAGCTATCGGATCGGCTATCGGAATCCTGATGGGCCGCATCGCGATTGGTCGATTGCCTCCGGTAATAACCCAAGGGCTCGAAGCTCGCATCGAATACTCGCTACCCGGCTACGCGGTACCAGCCGCCCTTGCGGCAACGATGCTCACCAGCGCGGCCGCGTCGGCGATGGCCGCGCGCCAGGTGTACAAGGTTTCGCCGATCGAGGCATTGGCACCCGTCGGGGTGTCGGCGGCGGACTTCGTGCCACGATGGCTACGGATGGCAAGCGGGGTGGGAGCCGTCACTGTTTTCGCGTTATCGATCCTGATCGTCGTTGACCGACGCGGCACCTTTGCCTTCGCCGCGATCTTCGCGCTGTTCTGTGCCGAGATCGCGCTTGGCTTCGCGCTCACCCTGCTCATCGTCAAAGCCACAGCCGCAACAGCCCGGATGTTCGGATCGGTTGGGCGACTCGCGGCGGCGACGATCGAACGTTCGCCGCGGCGCGTGTGGGCCACCGTGATGACCGTGCTCATCGCGATTGTCACCACCATCGTGATCACCGGTACCAACGCCGACATGATCCGTTCGGCGCGTGGCATCTTCGCGTCAGTCGCGGATGTCGAGGTGTGGGTAAGCGCAGATCCTCCCGACCGCTATCCCACCGACGCGCTACCGCAAGGTCTTTCCCAAAAGGTGGCCGCAGTGCGGGGCGTAACACGTGTCACCGAGGGCGCATTTGCGTTCGCTGTGGTCGGCGGCACACGCGTCATGCTCGACGGATTTTCCCCCGGAACCGCCGATCCGCTCTACCGCGCGCTCGGTGAACAGGTGCGCAACGAGGTGCTCGCCGGTCGGGGCGTGGTGCTCTCGCAAAATCTGGGCAAGACTCTCGGCGTCCGGGTCGGCGACCAACTGCGGCTGCAAACGCCGCGCGGCCCGCAGCAGACGGCTGTGCTGGCCCTGGTGCCGTACTTCTCGACGGTCATCGGCACCGTCGGGATCAACCTCGATCAAATGCGGACGTGGTTCCAACGCCCGGCAGCGACCACTCTCCAGATCACTACGGGCCCGGGCGTGGATCCGAATCGCCTGCGGGCCGAGGTTCGCCGCGTGGTGCCCGCCGCCGAACTACGTATACGACGGTCGCGCGGCGCTGGCAGGTCTCGAGGCGCCGCTGCATCAGAGCATGTTCATCGCCAACGCCGTGTGGATCATCGTTGTGTTCGTGGCTGCAGTCGCACTTTTCAACACGTTGACCCTCTCGGTACTCGAGCGGCGCCGTGAAATAGGTGTTCTGCGGGCGATGGGATCCAGCCGTCGGTTCACGTTGCAGATGGTCCTGGCCGAGGCGGCAGGCATCGGCGTCGTCGGCGGTGTCTTGGGGCTGCTGTTCGGCCTGACGGACCAGTGGCTCTACAGTCTCGTCAGCGGGGACATGATGAATTTCAACGTCGACTTCCGGCCTAGCCCGATGGCGCTCGTCTTCACCGATCGGCGCGCTGGCGATCAGCCTGCTCGGCTCGCTTGCCGCCCGCGCGGCGAGCGGCGCGTTTGAACATCATCGAGGCTGTCGGCGTCGAGTAAGGCGATGGCGTTCTCTCAGTTCAGCTCACCAACTCAGAGGCCAAAGAAGCTGTTTGCAACAAGGAAATCCCACAGCTGGGCGAGGGGATCCGTGAAGGGAATGATGAACGAGCTGTTCAGGGCTGGGTCCATCGAATCTGTGAACGTGTTGACTGTCACGCCGGCGGTCCCTACGGCAATGTCATCGGGCACCCCGAATGCCGCCAAGCTATCCGAGGGGTCGTTCCCAGAAGTCAACACATCCGTGATGCCGAGAGACGGAATGTTCAGAGTCATCGCCTCAAAATTGTCGTCAGGGTCGGCAAACCCCACGTCGTTGACGCCAAAGAGGGCAAACAATTTGTCGGTTGCAAAGATAAAGTCCGTGTCCGCTCCTGGGCTGATGTCGTCAGCGTCGGCTCGGGCGGAGGTGGCGGTTGCCAACGGGATGAGCCCGGCCGCCAGAAAAGCACCGGCGGCCGTGCCGAGAACGAGTGTCATACGCCGAGCACTCATTGGAGACCCCCATCGAGAGTGAGAGTGTGATCTAGCTCACTGTCACTAAAACCTGAGCGTATACCAAAAAGAACCTGAGCGATACCCCCTCACCAGGTCCGATCCGCGGGCCGGTGAGATCAGAAGCCGAACTGAATGAAGTCAGTAAAGATCTGGGCGAGAGGATCCGTGAACGGAAGCACGAACGTGGAATCGAGCATTGGGTTGCTCGGGTCTATGAACGTATTTACTGTCTCCCCGGCCATGCCGACGCCCGTGGCTCCGAACCCGACGCCGTCTGAGGGGTCGGCTCCGGAAGTCAAAATATCCGTGAAGCCAAGTTGCTGACTTTGGAAAACCGTCGCAACGAACTCACCGTCGCCAGGGTCGGCAAATGACTGGTCCGTGAATAGGCCGAAATTTTGGAGGGGTCCAGTCATGAAGTCGGTGTCTACCCCCGGGGAGACATCATCCCCGTCAGCGTGCGCGACTGGGCCGGTTGCCAACGAGATGAGCCCGGCGACGAGGAAACCACCGGCGGCCGTGCCGAGGCCGGCCAGAATCTTGTGACTCATGGGAAGATTCCACTTCGTACATCGTTGGATGAGGGGTTGTGGACTCCCCGCAGCGACGGCCCGCTCCCTTGATACGTTGACGATGCTGTGGGTCGCCCACAGTCGGACACTCGCCAGCGGCGAATGTTCGGCATAACGGGTACACGGATCGTTAGTTAACAAAAGCTGAACGGAAGATAACGATTGCCCTATCGGTGAACCCTTACGTTGACGCATTGCGGTCGATAAGGGTGGCGAATCCTTGCAGATGAGGAGTACACGGAGGCGGCACCAGGGTGCGTCGGGTGCTGCGTAATCCCCCGGTATCGAATCCGGCCGCGGCGATGGCGTCGATGGTTCGGCGGTTCGGCTCGCAACCGGAGGCCAGCCAAGACCACGGCTTGGCGATCAGGTCCTGGAACCGACCCATCACCCCGTCCCCGCGGACATGCTCGAGGACCACCAGCCTGCCTCCAGGGGCGAGCACCCGCCGGATCTCGCTGAGGGTAGCGGCCACATTGTCGACCGAGCACAGCACCAGCCCGACATGCACCGAGTCGAAACTGTTGTCCGGGAACGGAATCGATTCGCCGATACCGTCGACGATATCGACGGCAATGTTGCGGCGACGAGCCAGAGCCAACGCCATTCGGCGCATCGCCGCCTCCGGCTCCACGGCAGCGACCGACGTCACCGCGGGCGGAAGAAACATCAAGTCGGTTCCCGGGCCCAGACCCACCATCAGCAGTCGGCCGGTCGCATTGCTCATCGCAGCTCGGCGATACCGGCGGTAGAACAGCCGGTCGAAGATCGGCATGCCGAGTCGATAGACATACGGGAATAGCGGATTACGCGCGTGTCATCGGTTACCCAGATCCAGCCGGAACGGCGGATATTCGTCGCGCATCAACGAGACGTACACGGCCACCCGATAGCGCCACCGAACAAGGCCCAGGAGAAGGTCGGACATGCCCTGCGGGATCGTGCCGGTGAACAACAGCCAGAACGGGGCGATGACGCACAGCAACTGCAGCAGCGGCTCCATCGCCCAGCAAATGAGTATCTGGGGGAGCGCCAACAGCCACCACTTCACCAGCACGGCCCAGTTCGTGAGGTGTTCCGGATAGTCGACCTCGAGATCGCCTGGGTAGTCGGGCCGAGACGCGAGCGTGAAAGGCGGGTACTTGTCGGTGCTGTTCATCGGAAATCGGTAATTCATGACCCGCCACGACCAGCGCAACACCCCGACGTTGAAGTCGAAGATGGGGCGCGGATACCGGCCGGTGAACAAGATGGCGACGCCGGCAACGATAGTCAGCAGCGGATACGCCAAATAGAGAAGTATCAATATGGGGTAGTGCGGGGCGGCCAGCACGCACCACTTGAACAGCCAGAGCCAGCGGGAGGGCGCGTCGAAATCGCCTCGTACCCGCACGGGATCGTCCGGGATGTTCACCGGTTCCATGCTCGACACTTCCTGACTTGTCATCGCCGTCGACAAGACGGGGTGGTCGTCGCGGCCCCGAGGTCGCGGCTGATCTCCGCGGACATCCGGCGGTGACTTAACAAACGCAGAAACATCGTCAGTGCCCAGGTGTGGAACCGGTCCGAGATCAACGCCGCCGGTCTCAGCACGGACTCACCGTGGGCCACTTGCAGTGACGCCACCCACGACACGGCCTTGACCTTGCGTCGCCTGGTGTTCTCGTACCAGCGCAGCGCGCTCGCGAGATCACTGTTGCTGCTTCTCGTTCCGTTCCGGAAATCCGAAAGTGCCTTGCACAACACCATCGTGTCGAGCAGCGCCTGATTGGTCCCCTGCGCAAGCGTCGGGGGCATCGTGTGTGCGGCATCGCCGAGCAATGTCAGCGCTCCTTGGCCCTGCCGGGGAATTGGATGCCGAAAATGCGGGAACGGCGAAGGGGCCAGATCGTCGTCGGTCAATGCGGCGAGTACTCGATCGACCGAGTCGGACCATCCGGTGAAATTGGACCGGATTACGTCGATCGGACGTTCCGGTCTGACGAAGTCATAGGACCACGGCAGGTCGAACCACCACTGCACATCGGAACCTCCAGCCGGCCAAAAGCCAGTGTTTCCGTGTTCGCCGATAACGACCAGTGCGACGTGCTTGTCGGCGACGTCCGGAAGGGTGATCAGTCCCTGCCAGCTACACCAGCCGGTCGGCTCGGCGTGTTGCGCGCGGACGACATCTCGAACCATCGAGTGCAAGCCATCCGCACCGATCAACAGGTCTCCTTCGGCCCAGCTGCCGTCTTCGAACTCGACCCGCACTCCGTTGCGCGTAGTGAACACCCCGACGGCACGGGAGTTACATCGGATGCGATGGGGCGGAAAGCCTTCCAGCAGCCGTTCAAGCAGGACGCGACGTGGGACCATCCGAACAGGTGCGCCCAACCGGTCCACCATTGCGTCCACGTCCAAAGTGGCAAGCGGGCGACCCGCGGATGTCAGGACCTGCACGGTGAACAGCAGCTGACCCGCCCCATCCATATCGACGCCCAGCTGTCCTAGAACCGTCGCGCCATTGGACCAGATGGTGACGGCGCCGCCACCTGCCTGCACATCCGGCCGCTGGTCGAAGACGGTGACGTCGTGTCCGTCTCGCAATAATCCCCGAGCAACGGAAATGCCGCTCACACCGGCGCCGACAACGAGGACCCGAAGCGACCGAGTCGACCGCGCGTTAGGTATTGGCGTCAGCTTCGCGAAACACCCGTAGCCGGGCATATTTCGAATTCGGCTCCCGATCCGTTTCGTCCCCACGCTTCAATCTATGACGGTAATGGGCTGCTGAACAGGGGGTATGGCCTGATGCATCGCAAGCGCCCTCGGTACACAGCGGCAGGTGCGGACACGGTCTCTGGTCGGGTCCCGGCGGCAGGGGTTTTGTGGTCGCAAAGAAATTGGCCGACCGGCAGACATGCCTGGTGTTCTGACAATGCAAACAGCGCACACCGGGCACACCACCTGGTCATGAACGCCGAACGGCCAGCTGCGGGCAGCTGTCGGGGGACGTGCAGGTCTACACGGGCCGCGCCGTCGCGGCCGCGCGGTCGACCTCCCAGTACGCGCGCAGGGCCACCAATTTGCCGTCGTCGTCGGCTTTGTAGGTGAACACTCCTTCCGCGGTGACCTGGTGTCCGGCTGCTGTGATCAGGATGTGGCCGACGTTGGCTTCCTCATTGCCGCACTGGTAGGTATCGCGGAAATGGAATTCGATCTTGTCCGTCGGCGCGATCGCCTTGTCCCAGAAGGCCGAGATCGCCTGCCGACCGCGATGCCCCTTGCCCTCGGGATCGAAATGCGATGGCCCGATCGGATCTTCGACGATCGCGTCGTCGGCGAATACCGCCAGCCACGCTTCTTTGTCTCTGGCCCCCACCGCGTCGCGGGAGCGCTTGCCCGCCAGGTGCGCCGCCGATTCGGTCATTAGCCCTGCCATCCCGAGTGGATATACGTGTCCGCGAACCGCTTCAACGAGTCTTTCTTCGCCTCCACCGGCGCATCGAAGCCCAGCCCGTCGAAGACCCACGGGATGACGATGTTATCGGTGACGCCGATCTCGGCGAGCTCCCGATGGCCGTCCACGCCGAACTTGTCGATGCAGACCGCCTGGTATTCGAAAGGGACATCCGCGCGGCCATATTCGGCGAGCAAGGCCTTGAGCTTGCCGATCGTCTCAGCGAGCTGATCGGCGGTCATCATCGCGCTGGTCCACCCGTCGCTCACCCGGGCGGCGCGCTTGAGCGCCACGTCGGTGTGCCCGCCGACGTAGAACGGCACGGGCTTGCTCGGCGCCGGGCTCATCTGCAGCTTGTCGAAGTCGTAGAACTCGCCGTGAAACTCGACCATCCCGCCGCCGAGCACGAGTTTGATGACCTCGATTATCTCGTCGACGCGTTTGCCGCGTCGTGCGTAAGGGACCCCACACCATTCGAATTCTTCTGGCGCCCAACCGATGCCGACGCCGAAGCCGAACCGGTTGTTGGTCAGGTTGGCTACCGAACCGACCTGGCGTGCCAGCAGCAACGGGTTACGGGAGCCCAGTTTCATCACGTTGGTGTAGAAGAACAACTTCGACGTGACCGCGCCCATCGCGCCGGCGGCGATCAGCGGATCGACCCAGGGCGTGTTCTCGTCCCACATCCGTGAGCCGTCCGGGGTGTACGGGTAATCGGCGGCGGCCTTCTCCATGTAGAACAACGAGTCCGGCAGCGCGATCGAGTCGAATCCCACCTCTTCGGCGGTTTTGGCGATATCGACCAACTGGTCGATCGGTCCCATCGCGATGCTGCAGGTGTATTTCACGGCTTGTCGGCCCCCACTACCCACATCGAGTAATACTGCGAGCCGCCTCCGTAGGCGTGACCAAGTGCCTTGCGCGCGTTGGGAACCTGGTGATCGCCCGCCTTGCCCATCACCTGGATCGCCGCCTCGGCGAACCGGATCAGACCGGAGGCGCCAATCGGGTTCGACGACAGCACACCGCCGGAGGCGTTGAGCGGGATCCGCCCACCGATCTCGGTTTCGCCCGCCTCGGTGAGCTTCCACCCCTCACCCTCGGCCGCGAACCCGAGGTTCTCCAACCACATTGGCTCAAACCACGAGAACGGCACGTAGACCTCGGCGGCGTCGATCTCGTCGATCGGGCTGGTAATGCCTGCTGCCTTCCACAGCGCCTTGGCGGCGTCGCGGCCGGCCTGCGGGTTGACCTGGTCGCGGCCCGAGAACGCCAGTGGTTCGGTGCGCAGCGCGGTGGCGTGGATCCATGCCACCGGGTGTCCGTCGGCGACTCGCTTGTCGGCGATCTCCTCGTTGCCGATCACCACCGCACAGGCGCCGTCCGACGACGGACAGGTCTCGTCGAAGCGGATGGGGTCCCACAGCATCTGCGACGCCATCACCTTCTCCAGCGTGATGTCGGGTTGATGCAAGTGCGCCAACGGGTTCTTGGCGCCGTTGCGCCGGTCCTTCACCGCCACCATGGCACCGATGTGCATCGGCGCGCCCGATCGGCGGATGTAGGCGCGCACGTGCGGAGCGAAGTAGCCGCCCGCGCCTGCGCCGACCGGTTTGGTGAACGGCACCGGAATGCTCAACGCCCACATGGCATTCGACTCGGACTGCTTCTCCCACGCCATCGCCAGCACGCGCCGGTACTTTCCCGACTTCACCAGGCTGGACGCCACCACACCCGTCGACCCGCCGACCGAACCCGCGGTGTGCACCCGGATCAGCGGCTTGCCGGTCGCACCCATGGCGTCGGCCATGAACAGCTCCGGCATCATGACGCCCTCGAAGAAGTCGGGCGCCTTGCCGACCACGACCGCGTCGATGTCATCCATGGTCGACCCGGAGTCGGACAACGCCTTGTCGATGGCCTCGCGAACCAAGCCGTTCATCGAGACGTCCTGGCGCTTGGCGACGTACTTCGTCTGGCCGGTGCCGAGCACCGCAGCGAGCTGGACCGCCATGATTATTTCCCTTCCAGCACGGCGACGAGATTTTGTTGCAACACCGGGCCGCCGGTCGCATGCGCGAGCACGCGGCCTGCGGATCGAGAGAAATATGTTGTGCCGCAAAGCCGATGCGCTCCAACCCGGCGGAGAACATCGGGTTGGCCGCCAGCGCGCCGCCCGACGGGTTGACCTTCGTCGACGAGGGCAGACCGATGGCCTCGGTCAAGATCAGCTGTTGATGGGTGAACGGCGCGTAGATCTCGGCCACCTCGATCGAGCTGGTGTCTCCGCCCGTCGCCGCCTTGGCCGACGCCGCCGTTGACGGCGAGGTGGTCAGGTCCCGGGCGCCGAGGACCGGGGTTTCGATGCGGTGCTCGATCCCCGTGATCCACGCGGGGTTCTTCCGCAGCTCGCGGGCTCTGTCGCCGACAGCCAGTACGATCGCCGACGCGCCGTCGGTGATCGGCGCAATGTCGTGGCGCCGAAGGGGATCGGCGAAGAACGGCCGGTCCAGCAGCTCGTCGATGCTCTTCGCCGGCTTCTCCGAATCGGTGCGCTCGGCGACCGCGAACGAGTCCAGCGCGACCTGCGCCATCTGCTCGGCCGTCCACTTGCCGCCGTCCAGGCCGAATCGGGCCTGCAATCCCGCCATCGACACCGCGTCCGGCCACAGCGGCGCGACCGTGTACGGGTCGGTCTGCAGCGCGAGCACCCGGCGCAAGGTGCCGGCGGAGGACTTGCCGAAGCCGTAGACGAGCGCGGTATCGACCTCTCCGGTCAGCAGCTTGATGTAGGCCTCATAAAGCGCCCACGCGGCGTCCATCTCCACGTGCGACTCGTTGATCGGCGGCACCGCCCCGATCGAGTCGATCGCGGAGATAAACGAAAAGGCGCGGCCGGCAAGGTAATCCGATGAGCCGGAGCACCAGAAGCCGATGTCGGTCTGTTCGAGTCCGAGCTCTTCGTAAAGTGCGTGGAAACACGGCATCAGCATTTCGACGCCGTTGGTGGTGCCGTCGGTGCGTCGTACATGCGGCGCATGGGCGAATCCGACGACAGCTACATCGCGATCGGTCACGTTTATTTCCCTCTTACAGGTGGTGTTTGTAGGTGTCGTAGTCGGCGTCGGGTTCGCCGGTCGGCTTGAAGTATTCGATGTTGTCGATGCCCAGGCCCCATTCCTCGCGGGGCTTCCACACCGCCTGCACCCGCATGCCCATCCGCACCTCGGTGGCGTCGATCTCCTGAATCAGGTGCAGGAACGCGATATCGGCGCCGTCGAGCAGGACGTAGGCCGCGACGTACGGCGGCTTGATGCGCTGGCCGGCGAACGGGATGTTGATGATCGCGAACGTCGTGACCGTGCCCGTGTCGGGCAGCTCGACGTAGTTGTCGAGTTCGAGGCCGGTCGCCGGGTCTGCTTCCTTCGGGGGGAAGTACACCTTCCCGTCCTTGCCGGTGCGAGCGCCGAGCAGCTTGCCCTCTTCCAGACCGCGCAGAAACGCGCTCTCGGGAAGCGAAGCGGTGTGCTGGATTTCGATGCTGCTCGGTGTCACCTGGACCGTCACCGGTTCACGGTCATCGGTCGTTTCGGCGGAATGGTCAACGGGCTCGGCCTCGTCACCCAGCGCGAAGTAGGCGATGTCGGTGATCGCGCCCGCCGGTTCGTCGACCCAGTGCGCATGCACCCGCGCGCCGGAGCTGATGGAAGCGGACCCCCCAGATCCGACATCAACGGCGTGCAGCAGCGGAACGTCGGCGCCGTCGAGCTTGATCAGTGCACAGGCGAATGGCCGGTCCAGCGGCTGGCCCTCGAGGGGTTCGGGCTGCCAGGTCCACGACAGCACGGTCCCGACACTGGCCACCGGTACCATCTCGGTCAATCGTTCGTAGGTCACCGGGTCGAACTCGGCGGGCGGGACGTAGACCCGGCCGTCCGAGCCCCGGACACCGACGATGCGTCGTTCACGCAGAGCGGTGAAGAACTGGCTGAGGGTGGGTCCGACTGAACGGGTGTAGTCGAATGACAGCCTCAGAGGCGCCGAGAGCGGCTTCTGATGGGTATCGATCTGCACCGGGCTGCTTTGGCTGGTGGTCACAGCATCGAGTAGAACAGGTTCTAAGAATGGATTCAAGATACGGTTCGGACCTGCGAGAAAGGCGGCACGCATGAAGCTTGGACTCCAGCTGGGATATTGGGGCGCTCATCCGCCGGAGAACCATGCCGAACTCGTGGCCGCGGCCGAGGAGGCTGATTTCGATGCGGTGTTCACCGCCGAGGCCTGGGGATCGGACGCGTACACGCCGCTGGCGTGGTGGGGTTCGTCCACGCGTCGGGTGCGGCTGGGCACATCGGTGATCCAACTGTCGGCGCGGACCCCGACGGCGTGTGCGATGGCGGCGTTGACCCTCGATCACCTCAGCGGTGGCCGGCACATGCTTGGTCTTGGCGTCTCAGGTCCGCAGGTCGTGGAGGGCTGGTACGGCCAGTCCTTTCCCAAACCGTTGGCCCGCACCCGGGAATACATCGACATCATCCGGCAGGTCTGGGCCCGGGAAAAGCCGGTGACCAGCGCCGGTCCGCACTATCCGCTACCGCTGACCGGCGAGCGGGCGAGCGGGCTGGGCAAGCCACTCAAGTCCATCACTCACCCGCTGCGCGCCGACATCCCGATTCTCCTGGGTGCCGAAGGGCCGAAGAACGTCGCGCTGGCCGCCGAGATCTGCGACGGGTGGTTGCCCATCTTCTACACGCCGCGGATGGCCGACACGTACAACGAATGGCTCGACGAGGGATTCGCCCGACCCGGCGCTCGGCGCAGCCGCGAGGACTTCGAGATCTGCGCGACGGCCAACATCGTCATCACCGAGGACCGCAGTGCCGCCTTCGCGGCCATGAAGCCTTACATCGCCCTCTACATGGGTGGGATGGGCGCCGAGGACACCAACTTCCACGCGGACGTGTACCGCCGGATGGGGTACGCCGAGGTGGTCGACGATGTGACGAAGCTTTTCCGCAGCAACCAGAAGGACAAGGCCGCCGAAATCATCCCCGACGAGGTGATCGATGACGCCGCGATCGTCGGCGACGTGGACTACGTCCGTGAGCAGATCAAGGTCTGGGAGGCCGCAGGCGTCACCATGATGGTGGTGGCCGGCCGGAGTACTGAGCAGGTCCGCGAGGTGGCGAGCCTGATCTGACCCCTTCTTGCCAGGACTTAGAACACGTTCTAAATTGACCGGATGACAGCCTCGCAGCACACCATCGCCGGCACGGTGATCACCATGCCGGTGCAGATTCGCAAGGCAAATCAGCACATGGCGATGTTCTCGGTCGACGCCGACGCCGCTCAGCAGCTGATTGACTACAGCGGCTTGCAGGTCTGCCGTTACCTGCCCGGGCGCGCGGTCGTGGTCTTGATGTTGATGCACTACATCGACGGCGACCTGGGCCAGTACTACGAGTTCGGCACGAGCGTGATGGTCAACCCTCCGGACTCGAACGCGAGCGGGCCGCGCGCCCTGCAATCGGCCGGTGCCTTCATCCATCACCTGCCGGTCGACCAGGCGTTCACGCTTGAGGCGGGAACCAAGATCTGGGGTTACCCGAAAGTCATGGCGGACTTCACCATTCGAGAAGGCCGTCGGTTCGGGTTCGACTGCACTGTCGACGGGCAACTGGTCATCGGCATGGACTTTCGTCCCGGCCTGCCGATTCGGCTGACCCCGCGCCAGCAGGCGCAGCGCAGCTACTCGCACCGCGACGGGGTCACCCGCGAGACCGCGTTCGAGCACACGCTGGACGGTGTGCGGACCCGGCTTGGTGGAGTGCGTATCCGGCTGGGCGATCATCCTTACGCGAAAGAGTTGGCGTCGCTGGGTCTTCCGAAACGCGCGATGCTGTCCAGCTGTGCTGACCAGGTACAAATGACATTCGGCGACGCTCAGGAGATCTCATGACGATGACCAGACCAGATGTCGATCTGACGGACGGCGCTTTCTACGCGGGTGACTCCCGAGCGGTCTACCGCTGGATGCGGGAGAACGAGCCGGTGTTCCGGGACCGCAACGGGTTGGCCGCCGCCGCGACGTATCAGGCCGTCATCGAGGCCGAACGCAAACCCGAGTTGTTCTCGAACGCCGGCGGCATCCGGCCCGACCAACCGGGCGTCGAGATGATGATCGAGATGGACGATCCGCAACATCTGTTGCGCCGCAAGCTCGTCAATTACGGGTTCACGCGCAAGCGGGTGAAAGACCTGGAGTCCAAGATCACCTCGCTGTGCGACACATTGATCGACGCGGTGTGTCAGCGCGGCGAGTGCGACTTCGTCTGGGACCTTGCCGCGCCGCTGCCTATGGCGGTCATCGGGGACATGCTCGGTGTGCGTCCGGAGGACCGCGAGATGTTCCTCAAATGGTCCGACGATCTGGTCGGCACCTTGAGCAGCACTGCAGCTGAAGAAGACATGCAGATCACGATGAATGCCTTCGCCGCCTACACCGAATACATGAACGGGATGATCGCGGCGCGCAAGGAGCAACCGACCGACGATCTGGTCAGCGTCCTGGTGCACGCGGAGGTCGACGGATCACGGCTGGAGGACCACCAGATCGTCACCGAGGTCCTGTTGCTGCTGATCGGTGGCGACGAGACCACCCGTCACACGCTGTCCGGCGGGACGAGGCAGCTGCTGCAGCACCCCGATCAACACCAGCGTCTGGTCAACGACCTGGAATTGTTGCCCAACGCGATCGAAGAGATGCTGCGCTGGACTGCACCGGTGAAGAACATGGCCCGGACGATCACCGCGGACACCGAGTTTCATGGCACCCAGCTGCACGAGGGCGAGAAGATGATCCTGCTGTTCGAGTCGGCGAACTTCGACGAGCAGGTCTTCGACGATCCGGAAACCTTCAACATCGAGCGCTACCCGAACAACCACCTCGCGTTTGGCTTCGGGACGCACTTCTGCCTGGGGAATCAGCTCGCCCGGCTAGAGCTTTCGATCATGCAGACCCGCCTGCTACAGCGTCTTCCGGATCTACGGCTGGCATCGGACGCCGAATTGCCGCTGCGGCCGGCGAACTTCGTGTCCGGCCTGGAGAAGATGCCGGTGGCATTTACCCCGAGCGCACCGCTGGGCTGACAGCTGCGGACTACGCGGCCTAAGGGATCGCCCTCTACGACGCCGACTGCGAGGCCTCGGCAGCTGTGCTGCGAAAAGTGTTGGGCGATCAGGACTTTGAAACGGCACGGCACGAGGGCGCTGCGCTGTCCACCGAAGAGGCGATCGCCTACACGCAACGTGGCCGCGGCGAACGCAAATACAACATCGCCACAAGGCTTTTCGTCTCACCACGAACAGCGGATAGTCCGCTTTGGGCGGCGCTAGCGCATCTCTTGCACGGCTGCGACATTCGTCTCGAGTGGCGCGGGTGTGCTTGATGGCGGTACCGGATCCACGGCAGGACTGACGCCCGCGCAGCGAAGGGCTGGGTGTAATGGCGTGATGCGGTCAGACCAGCGCGGGCAGGTCGCCGGCCCGGCCCAGCCGCCAAGCGCCCTTGTCGAGCAATTGCAGCTGCTGCTCGTGATGCTGCTCGACGGTGTGGCGGGGGCGCACGCTGACCACGATCGTGTTCGGACACTCGCTGCGGAGCTTGATGTAGAGCTCGTATTCCAGTTCCTCGTCTAGCGCCGAAGTGGCTTCGTCGAGAAACACCGCCTTGGGCTTGGTGAGCAGGATGCGGGCGAACGCGACGCGTTGTTGCTCACCGGGAGGCAGCACTTTGGCCCAGTCCTGGATCTCGTCGAGACGCTCACCGAGGTGCCCGAGCGCGACTTTGTTCAGTGCGCGCCGCAGCTCTGCGTCGGGAAACTCACCAACGCCAGCCGGATAGGACACCACCGCGCGCAGATCCCCCAGCGGGACATATGGCAGCTGGGACAAAAACATCGTCTCGTGCTCGTCGGCTGGGCCGCGTAGTTTGCCCGACGCGAACGGCCACAGCAGGGCAAGGCTGCGAAGCAGAGTGGTCTTGCCGCTGCCCGAGCGGCCGGTGATGGACAGCGAGCCGCCGGGTTCCAGGCGCAGGTCCAGCGGCTCGATGAGCTGATCGCCGGAGGGGGTGCGCACCTCCACGTCGACCAGCTCCACCGAGCCGTCGTGGCTGGCCGCGAGAGTCAGCCCCGGTAGTCCACGCGCCTCCTCGTTAGCGTCGATGAGCCCGTTGAGGCGCAGGATCGACGCACGGTAGCTGGCGAACCGGTCGTAAGCGTTGCGGAAGAACGACAGCGACTCTTGCATCGTGCCGAACGCTCGCGACGATTGGATCACGTCGCCGAACGTGATCGCTCCGGCGAAGACCCGCGGAGCCTGCACGACGAACGGCAGAGGACCAATGGCCTGGCTCACGGCCATGTTCCAGCCAAGGAAGCCCATGGTGCGGCGGAGGTAGCGCCGGTAGTTGGTGATAACCGCCGCGAACGCCCCGTTCAGCAGTGTCTCTTCGGTCCGCTCGCCGCGGTAGAAGCCGACGGCTTCCGCCGCGTCGCGCAGCCGTATCAATGAGTAGCGGAATCCGGCGTTGAGCCGCTCGTTGCGGAAGGACAGCCGGATCAGTGGATGCCCGATCCAGAACGTGATCAGGGTCGCCACAAGCACGTAGACGAACACGATCACGAACATCGCCTTGGGGATAGATACGGTGAACAGCTTCAGCGTGCCGGACAGGTGCCACAGGATCGCCGCGAACGCGAACACTGCGACGACGGAGTTCAATGCGCCGAACACCAGCGTGTTGTTGCTGCGGAGGGAGGGCTGGTTCGTCGCATGGCCCACGCCGGTGGTGAATATGTCGATGTCCTGTTGGATGCGCTGGTCTGGGTTGTCGATGGTGTTGTCGATGAACCGCCCGCGGTAGTAGGCCTCTCCGCGCAGCCAGTCGCCGGTGAGCCGGTGCGTCAGCCACACCCGCCAGGCGATGATGAACCGCTGTGTCAGATAGACGTCGAACATCACTCGGATGAAACTCACCGTCGCGATCACACCGTAGGTTGCGATTGCCATCCAAAAGCCGTGAATCCCCGAGTTGCGCACTGCGGTGTTACGCGCGGCGGTGCCTTGAAACGCAACTTGCAGAGAGGAATACAGATCGTTGGCGTAGTAGCTGAGCAGCACCTCGATGCGCACGTTCACCATGATTGACAGCAGCAGCACGACAAACAGGCCCCACACCCGCACGCTCTGGCGACCCTTGAAGTAGTCACCGGTGATCCGCCAATATTGCCTTCCCCACGTGGTGTAACGCGCCAGCAGCACCGCGACGAACAGCAACAGCGCGCCACTGATGGTCCCGGCTTCGAGCACCCACACCAACGACCGGACGAATTCGTGATTCCAAGCAAGGGACGGCTTATAGGTAGCCAACGCAAACTCCTGTCGCCGGTGCAGACGTTATAGCGAAGCTACCGTCGCGGCGGTAAAGCTGATTGGGCTTCCTCTCGCACCGCAGAGAAACGTTCTCGCGGCGGGCTTAACGGAACGTCGCGTTAGCGAACACCGCTCACCGCGCCAAAGCGTCTTACCGCCCCTGGAAGTTGGGAGTGCGCTTCTCCTTGAACGCCATCGGGCCTTCCTTGGCGTCGTCGGACAGGAACACCGCGATGCCGAGTTTTGTGTCGATCTTGAACGCCTCGTTTTCGTGCATGCCTTCGGTTTCCCGAATCGCGCGCAGGATCGCCTGCACGGCAAGCGGCCCATTGTTGGCGATCACGTCGGCGATCTCGAGTGCCTTGGTCAGCGCTTCCCCGTCGGGGACGACGTAGCCAATCAAGCCGATCTCCTTGGCCTCCGCGGCGGTGATGTGCCGTCCGGTCAGTAGCAGATCAGCGGCTACCGTGTAGGGAATCTGCCGCACCAGTCGCACCGCTGAGCCGCCCATCGGATACAGGCTCCACTTCGCCTCTGAGATACCGAACTTGGCGCTTTGGCCGGCGATGCGGATGTCGGTGCCCTGCAGGATCTCGGTGCCTCCGGCGATGGCCGGCCCCTCGACCGCCGCGATCAGCGGCTTGGTCAGCCGACGGCCTTTGAGTAAGGCATCGATGCGGGACGGGTCGTAGCTGCCGTCTTTGAACGAGTCGCCGGGCGGGCGGGCGGTCGCTGCCTTCAGGTCCATGCCCGCGCAGAAGTAGCCGCCGGCCCCGGTCAGGATGCAGCACCGGATGTCGGGATCGGTGTCGACGCGGTCCCAGGCCTCGACCATGATCGCGAGCATCTCGGTAGAGAGCGCATTGCGTGCCTCAGGACGGTTCAGCGTCAAGATCAAGGTGTGTCCGCGCTGCTCAATGAGGGCGTCGGCCTTTTTTTCTGACTCGCTCACGGGTGATCGCCTTCCTGCGCGCCGGCCTGAAACTTGTCAGACTGAACCAAACTTGTGAAAAAATGTAACACGTTCTAATTTGGGGTCCGTGGCCCTGAATATTGCCGACTTGGCGGAGCACGCCATCGACGCCGTCCCCGACCGTGTTGCCCTGATTTGCGGTGAGGAGCAACTGACCTACGCCCAACTCGAGGAGAAGGCCAACCGCCTCGCGCACTACCTGCTCGATCAGGGGGTGAAGAAGGACGACAAGGTCGGCCTCTACTGCCGCAATCGCAACGAGATCGTCATTGCGATGCTGGGCATCGTCAAGGCGGGCGCGATCCTGGTCAACGTCAACTACCGCTACGTCGAGGGCGAACTTCGCTACCTGTTCGACAACTCCGACATGGTTGCGCTGGTTCACGAGCGCCAGTACTCCGACCGGGTTGCCAACGTGCTACCGGACACCCCGAACGTGAAGACGGTCCTGGTGGTCGAGGACGGCAGCGACGGGGACCACCAGAGCTACGGCGGTGTCGAGTTCTACTCCGCGATCGCCGGCAGCTCACCCGAGCGCGACTTCGGCCCGCGCAGCGCCGACGACATCTACCTGCTCTACACCGGCGGCACCACCGGGTTCCCCAAGGGTGTGATGTGGCGCCACGAGGACATCTACCGGGTGCTGTTCGGCGGAACTGACTTCGCCACAGGTGAATTCATCAAAGACGAGCACGACCTGGCTAAGACCGCCGCGGCGAATCCGCCGATGATTCGTTACCCGATTCCACCGATGATCCACGGAGCCACCCAGTCGGCCACCTGGATGTCGATCTTCTCGGGTCAAACCACCGTTCTGGCACCGGAATTCAACGCCGACGAGGTGTGGCGCAGGATCCACGACCACAAGGTGAACCTGCTGTTCTTCACCGGCGACGCCATGGCGCGGCCACTGCTCGACGCCTTGCTGGCGCACCAGGAGAAAGGGAACGAGTACGACCTGTCGTCGATGTTCTTGCTTGCCAGCACCGCGGCGCTGTTCTCGCCGAGCATCAAGGAGAGGCTGCTGGAACTGCTGCCCAACCGGGTCATCACCGACTCGATCGGTTCCTCGGAGACCGGCTTCGGCGGCACCAGCATCGTCGCCAAGGATGCACCGCATAGCGGCGGCCCGCGGGTAACGATCGATCACCGCACCGTCGTCATCGACGACGACGGCAACGAGGTGAAGCCGGGGTCCGGCGTGCGCGGTCTGATCGCCAAGAAGGGCAACATCCCGGTCGGCTACTACAAGGACGAGAAGAAGACCGCTGAGACGTTCAAGACCATCAACGGCGTCCGTTACGCCATCCCGGGCGACTACGCACAGGTCGAGGAGGACGGCACCGTTACCATGCTGGGCCGTGGCTCGGTGTCGATCAACAGTGGCGGCGAGAAGATCTACCCCGAGGAGGTCGAGGCCGCGCTCAAGGGGCATCCCGACGTCTTCGACGCGTTGGTGGTCGGCGTCCCGGATCCGCGCTACGGCCAGCACGTGGCGGCCGTCGTGCAGGCCCGTCCCGGGTCGCGGCCGAAGCTGTCTGACCTCGATACGTTCGTGCGGGCCGAGATCGCGGGATACAAAGTGCCGCGCAGCCTTTGGCTGGTCGACGAAGTAAAGCGTTCGCCGGCCGGCAAACCCGACTACCGGTGGGCCAAGGAGCAGACCGAGGCGCGACCGGCCGACGATGTGCACGCCGCTCACGTGACTGCCTGAGCGTGCCGGTCATGTGACCGACTTCGTCAAGCGCCACCCAGGCGCACCAATAGACTTTTTCGCGTGCGAAGCCGCTGGGCTGCAATGGCTTTCAGCGGTCTACGGCGGGGTACCCTGTGTGCCGGTGGTGTCTGTGGACGCGACGAGCCTGACGCTGCAACGGCTTGATCCAGTGAATCCGAGCCCGCAAGCGGCAACCGAGTTCGGTGGCCGGCTGGCCGTTACCCACGCCGCGGGCGCCGCGGGCTTCGGTGCCGGTCCCGATGGATGGGCCGGGCCCGGATTCTTCGGGCCGCTGTCACAGCCGTTGCCGATGTCGCTGCGGCCGCACCGACGTTGGGGCGAGTTTTACGCCGACGAGCGGTTGGCCCCGATGGCCGAGCTCGCGGCGCCGCGTCTGGGCGCTTCGACTTGTGCCGCGGTCGACGCGGTCGCGGCTCGTTGCCGAACAGGCGATTTCGACGATGATGACTCGCCGGCCAGGCTGCACGGCGATCTGTGGGGCGGCAATGTGATGTGGACGGCCGACGGGGTGGTGCTCATCGATCCGGCTGCGCACGGTGGTCACCGCGAGAACGACCTGGCGATGCTCGCGCTATTCGGCTGCCCGCACTATGACGCCATTCTCGACGGCTATCAGCGGGTGCGCCCGCTGGGACCGGGTTGGCGCAAACGCATCGGGCTGCACCAGCTCTTTGCGCTGCTCGCGCATGTCGTGCTGTTCGGCGGCGGGCACGTACGGCGGACGGATGCTTGCGCTCGGGCCGCACTGGCCATCTAGGCGCCTCGCGGCGGGCTACGCTCGAACCGCGATGACGATCGACGTGTGGATGCAGCATCCAACTCTGCGATTCCTGCGCAGCGATATGTTGGCCTCGCTGCGGCGCTGGACCGGTGGGTCGATGCCGGAGACCGACATCCCGATCGAGGCGACCGTGGCGGCGATGGACGCCGCCGAAGTCGGACTGGGCCTGCTGAGCGCGTGGCGCGGTCCGGGCGGACAGGATCTGGTCTCCAACGACGAGGTCGCCGAATGGGTCGCAAGCCATCCGGACCGGTTCGCCGGTCTGGCGACGGTTGACCTCGATCGTCCGATGGAGGCGGTCCGTGAGCTTAGGCGCCGAGTCAGTGAAGGATTCGTGGGCTTACGGGTGGTGCCCTGGCTGTGGAACGCCCCGCCCACCGACCGCCGCTACTATCCGCTGTTCGCCGAATGCGTGGAATCTGACGTGCCGTTCTGCACCCAGGTCGGTCACACCGGCCCGCTGCGGCCTTCGGAGACCGGACGCCCGATTCCCTACATCGACCAGGTGGCCCTGGACTTTCCGGAGTTGGTCATCGTGTGTGGGCACATCGGCTACCCGTGGACCGAGGAAATGGTCGCTGTCGCCCGCAAGCATGAGAACGTCTACATCGATACCTCTGCATACACCGTGCGGAGGTTTCCGGAGGAACTCGTTCGGTTCATGAAAACCGGTACCGGACAACGCAAAGTTCTGTTCGGCACCAACTATCCGATGATCGCGCACACGCATGCATTGGCGGGCCTCGATGAACTCGGCCTTAGCGACGAAGCCCGTCGCGACTTTCTGCATGGCAATGCCGAGCGTGTCTTCTCACTCGATCGAAAGGTGCATCCGTGAACGGCGCGCAGGCTCTGATCAATACCCTGGTCGACGGGGGCGTCGACGTGTGCTTCGCCAACCCCGGCACCTCCGAGATGCACTTCGTGGCGGCGTTGGACTCAGTGCCGCAGATGCGCGGCGTGCTGACTCTGTTCGAGGGCATCGCCACCGGCGCGGCCGACGGCTATGCGCGTATCGCCGAGCGACCGGCGGCGGTGCTGCTGCATCTGGGCCCCGGCTTGGGTAATGGTCTGGCCAACCTGCACAATGCCCGGCGCGCCCGAGTCCCGATGGTGGTAGTCGTCGGCGATCACGCTACCTATCACAAGAAATACGACGCCCCACTGGAATCCGATATCGACGCGCTCGCCGGCACGTCTCGGGTTGGGTGCACCGGACGGGTGAGACCGCCGACGTCGCAGCCGATGCCGCCGAAGCGATCACGAAAAGCCGCTCCGGCAAGCAGATTTCGACGCTGATTCTGCCAGCAGACGTTTCCTGGACCGAGGGGGCCGAAATCGGTGAGATATCGCCGCGGCAGCCGAAGCCGGCCGACGTCGACACCGATGCGGTCGAACTAGCTGCGAAGGCATTGCGGTCAGACGAAACCACGGTGCTCCTGATCGGCGGCGACGCCACCCACGGCGCAGGGTTGGCGGCGGCTGCCCGGATCGCCGCGGCCACCGAGACCCGCTGGTATTGCGAGACATTCCCGACGCGGCTGGAACGCGGCGCCGGGGTTCCGGCGGTCGACCGGATCCCGTATTTCGGCGAGGCCGTCGTGGCCCAACTCGACGGCGCCAAACATCTGGTGCTGGCCGGGGCGGCGTCGCCGGTATCATTCTTCGCCTACCCGGGAAAGCCGAGCGATCTGGTGCCGGAGGGTTGCAGTGTCCATGTACTCGCCGGGCCTAACGGCGCCGCCGCGGCCTTGGCGGCGCTGGCTGACGAGGTGGCGCCCGGTACGACAGCTGCTGTCGCGGCGCCGTCGCGTCCCCAACTGCCTACCGGTGCGCTGACCGCCGCGTCGGTGGCCGACGTGGTCGGCGCGGTGATGCCGGAACATGTGATCGTCGTCGACGAGTCCAACACATCCAGTGTGCCGCTGACGGCAGCGACCGCCGGCGCACCGGCGCATGACTGGCTGACCCTGACCGGCGGGGCTATCGGATACGGAATCCCCGCTGCGGTTGGAGCCGCGGTCGCCGCACCCGACCGGCCGGTGCTGTGTCTGGAATCCGACGGCTCCGCGATGTACACGATTTCGGGTCTGTGGACCCAGGCGCGGGAAAACCTCGATGTCACTACTGTCATTTATAACAACGGCGCCTATGACATCCTGCGGATCGAGCTACAGCGAGTGGGAGCCGGGTCGGCGCCCGGCCCCAAGGCGCTGGATCTGCTCGATTTATCGCGTCCTACAATCGATTTCGTCAAGATCGCCGAAGGTCTGGGAGTTCCGGCGCGACGGGTTACTACCGCCGAGGAATTCGCCGACGCGCTGCGCGCGGCGTTCGCCGAGCCCGGCCCGCACCTGATCGACGCGATCGTGCCATCAATCCTGGGTTAGCTCAGGAAGGTGGTCGACAAGCCAGTCGGCCAGCGTGTTGAGCGACGTCGACTCCGGCCGCATATCCGCCGTCGTAGGTATCGGCCGCGAGTGCAACGCCTACGGTGCCGGATCCGGTCGGGACGATCGCGAACTGGCGGACCAAATAATCGCCGGCTCGTCCCGGACCCCAACCGCCTTTTGCGGCAAAGCCTTTGGCGGCCAGTCCCCAACGATGGTCGGTGCTGAGGTCGTGCATCAGATCGACGACGCGGGAGGCGTCGGGAATGCTGCGGTAACCCGGCGGCGAACTGTGCTTGGTCGGCCAGGGACCATTGCGTTTGACCGAATGGCGTGTATTCAGAGCGGAGTCGCCGTGATTCGACCACGGTGGCTGGGTCGCCCGCCTCGCGGATGACGGCTTGGACACGCTGCGCCGCCTCGGCGGGATCACCCAGTTGGGACCACAGCTCCTCGGCGGCGGGTTATCCGATTGGGTGATCGTCTTGAATACCAGCTCGGTGTTATCCGACCCTGCGCGCAGGGCCGCAATCGCCAACGGCACCTTGATCGTCGACCATGCGACGCCGGACGACCACGCGCCCAACGAGACCGGCTTGGCCCCGACAGCAGCGACAGCGATACCGATCGTCGCCGGGAGGCTTTCCGACAGTTCGTGAAAGCTGGTGTCAACCGGGCGGTTCACGACCGGCGGATGGGCGATACCGGATCGGCGCAGTCGAGGCCCTCGGCCGACAGCTGCCGCTTGAGCACCTTGAAGGTTGCGGTTCGCGGCAGACTCGCGCTGAACCGCACGTACGACGGCCACTGCTTGGGCCCGAGGTCGGTCTGCTCGGAGAGGAACGCGCGGAACTTGTCGACGTCGAATTCGGCGCCGGGCGCCAACACCAGCGCGGCCATCACCTGGTCACCGACGGCGGGGTCAGGCACCGCGTACACCGCCACCTCCGTCACGTCCGGATAGCGCGCCAGCACCCGCTCGATGGGCGCCGTCCCCAGATTCTCGCCGTCGACCCGTAGCCAGTCGCCGAGGCGGCCGGCGAAATACGCATATCCGGCCTCGTCGCGGTAAGCCAGGTCGCCACTGTGGTAAACGCCGCCGGCCATCCGCTGTGCATTGGCCTCGGGATCGTTGTAGTAGCCCTCGAAACGCCCTGGGCCGCCAGCATTTACCAGCTCGCCGATCACCCCGACCGGACAGGGCAGACCGGTGTCGACGTCGATGATCTCGATGCCGTCGGGCAGCGGGCCCAGTGCGCCGGCCGGAGTATCCGGTGTGCGGCCGATCGCCACTCCGCCCTCCGTCGACCCGAACCCGTCGATGACCAGGCACCCGAATCTGGAGGCGAAACGCTCGATGTCCCCGGGTGCGCCCTCATTGCCATACACCGCACGCAGCGGATTGTCGGCGTCGTCCGGCCGCTCGGGTGTGGCGAGCACATACGACAACGGCTTGCCTACGTAGTTGGCGTACGTGGCGCCGTACCGGCGGACGTCCGGCAGAAACTGTGAGGCAGAGAACTTGCGCCGCAACACCATTGAGCCGCGGCATGCCAACGCTACCGCCCATCCGACCAGGACGGCGTTCGAGTGGAACAGCGGCATCGATGCATAGCAGACATCGTTGCGGCCGAGGCTGAACCGATCGGTCATCGTCACCCCGGCGATCGCGACCTTGCCGTGACTGCACTTGACCGCCTTCGGCTCGCCGCTGGTACCCGACGTGAAGATCAACATGAACAGGTCGTCGGCGCCGGCGGATTGGAAGCGCATCCCGGCGTCGCGATGTTCGGCCACCTCGTCGGCCCACGCGGCGGAGTCGACGTTGATGTGGTCGGTGTCGCCCAGTGTCGCCGCCGAATTCGTGTCCGCCAGCACCAACTGGCAGTCGGCATGGTCGATGTCACGATCCAGCGCCGCGCCTCTGCGCACCGGGTTGAGGCCCACCGGGACAATTCCCGACATCCCCGCGGCGACCAAAACCGCGGAGAAGAACGGGGTGTTCTCCAACAGCACCCCGACGTGCGGGGGCCGGTCCGGGTCGAGTCGCTCGCGCAGCGTCGCTGCCACCGCGGCGCCATGCCGGAGGTGATCGCGCCAGTTGACGAACGAATCCTCGAAGTAGACGCCCCGATCGTCGACCTCGGCCAGGGGCTTCAGCAGGTCGGTGACGGTGGGTAGGTCTTCGGTCAATAGTCCGCCTCCTTCTCGGCCCGCTGCGCGGTCCGCATCGTCGCCGGACGGGTCACGGCTAGGCGGGGGTGTCCGCCAGTTCGCGGCCGATCTTGAGCAGTTGCCCGGTGGCGCCGCCCAGCGCGAATTCGGTTTGCTTGGCGGCCAGGAAATAGCGGTGCACCGGGTGGTCGATGTCGATGCCGACGCCGCCATGCACGTGAACGATGGTGTGCGCCACCCGATGTCCGGCATCCGCCGCCCAGAATGCCGCGGTGGCGACCTCGGTGTCGGCGGGCAAATCCTCGCTGAGTCGCCACGCCGCCTGGGTCAACGTCAGCCGCAGCCCCTTGACGTCGATGTAGCCGTCCGCCAGCCGTTGCCCCACCGCTTGGAAGCTGCCGATCGGGCGGTCGAACTGTTCGCGGGTGCGGGCGTATTCGGCGGTCAACTGCAAGCCGCGGTCCAGCACGCCGAGCTGAAACGCGGTGCGGCCCAGCACGTCCAACGTCGCGATCCAGCTGACGACGTCGTCGCCGCCGACGATGCGCTGCCGATCCACCTCGACGCCTTCCAGCCGGAGGTGCCCGATGCTGCCATGCCCGGTGGTGTCCAGCACGGTCACCGAGACGCCAGGGTCGCTGGCAGCGATCAGGAAAACGGAGGTACCGGAATCGGTTTCGGCCGGCACCAAGAAGCCGTCGGCCACCGGCCCGTAACCGATCTGGGTGCGGGTTCCCGACAGCCGGTAGCCGTCGCCGGAACTCGCGGCCTGCACCGGCCCGTCGCCCATCTCGCCGTCCAGCGCGACCGTGAGGATCTTCTGGCCGCTCACCGCGGGCACGCCCCACTCCTGCTGAAGTTCCGCGGAACCGAACCGGGCCAGCGCGCCGGCCGCCAGCACCACCGATTCCAGGTAGGGCACCGCGGCCAGCTGGCGGCCCAGGGCGACCAGAACGGCGATCTCCTCGAGCACACCGAAACCGCCTCCGCCCAACGACTCTGGTGCTGCGGTGGACAGGATGTCGGCGTGGATGAGCTTGCCCCACAGCTCGCGGTCGAACCGTTGATCGAGGCCGTCCAGTTTGCGCTGATGCTCGGGTGTGCACACCGCGTCCACGATGGTGCTCACCAGACCGCCGAGGTCCTGCGCGGCTTCGGTTGTTGAGAAGTCCATGGGTTCTCCAGAATTCGCTATCGGTTGGCTCGGGGCAGGCCGAGCGCCACCATGCCGATGATGTCGCGCTGCACTTCGTTGGTGCCGCCGCCGAAGGTCAAAATCAAGCAGGCCCGGTGCATCCGCTCGACCCGCCCGCGCAGCAACGCGCCGGGCGAATCCTGACGCACGGTCGCCGCAGTGCCCAGTACCTCCATCAGCAGCCGGTAGGCCTCGGTAGCCAGTTCGGTGCCGAATACCTTGGCGGCCGAGGCGTCCGCCGGCGACGGCGAGGCCTCGGCCGACGACGCCAGCTCCCAGTTGATCAGCTTGAGGACCTCGACCTTGGCGTGTACCCGGGCCAGGTTGAGCTGCACCCACTCCGAGTCGATGAGCCGCGCGCCGCCGGCGTCCTTGGTGTTTTGCGCCCACTCGCGAACCTGGTTGAGGGCCATGATGATCGGCATCGGCGATACCAGCGCAACCCGCTCGTGGTTGAGCTGGTTGGTGACCAGCTTCCAGCCGGCATTCTCCTCGCCCACCCGGTTGGCCACCGGGACGCGGACATCCTGGTAATAGGTGGCGCTGGTGTCCACACCCGACATGGTGTGCACCGGCGTCCAGGAAAAGCCCTCGACGCTGGTCGGGACGATCAGCATGGAGATGCCGCGGTGCTTCTTGGCTTCGGGGTTGGTGCGCACGGCCAGCCAGACGTAGTCCGCGTACGCGATCAGGCTGGTCCACATCTTCTGGCCGTTGATCACGTAGTCATCGCCGTCACGCACCGCGGTGGTGCGAAGGTTGGCCAGGTCGGTGCCGGCGTCGGGTTCGGAGTAGCCGATGGAGAAGTGCAGATTCCCTGACGCAATGCGCGGCAGGAAGAACTTCTTCTGCTCCTCGGTGCCGAAGGCCATGATGGTCGGCGCGACGCTGTTGATGGTCAGGAACGGCACCGGAGCGCCGGCGATCGCGGCCTCGTCGGTGAAGATCAGCGAGTCCATCGGGGTACGGTCCTGGCCGCCGTACTCGCTGGGCCAGTTCAGGGTGAGCCACCCGTCCTTGCCCATCTGGGCCACCGTCTCCCGGTAGACGTTGCCTTCGCCGACCTCACCGGACGTCGAGTTCAAGGCCTCACGGCGTTCCGGGGTGATCAGCGTGGCGAAGTACGACCGCAGTTCGCGACGCAACTCCTCTTGCTCCGGGGTGTAACTGATGCGCATTCCGGCCGCCCTCCAATAGTCGGTGAGTTGTGCGGCAGCCTGCATCAACGGCTACCCATTCGCTTCCCTGGTTGTAACACGTTCTAGTCTGAGGGTCCAGCGACCGTCCTCCCGGACCCGTACGGGACTGGTCGTATGGTGGGCCAATTGAAAGCCACATTCGAGGCTTGAGTCGAAGGAGGAGCGTCGTGCGGGTGATAGTCGACCGCGACCGGTGTGAGGGCAACGCGGTGTGCTTGGGAATCGCGCCGGATATCTTCGACCTCGATGACGAGGATTACGCGGTCGTGAAGACCGACCCGATTCCGGCCGATCAGGAGGCGCTGGCGGAGCAGGCGATCGCCGAATGCCCGCGAGCTGCCTTGGTACGCGAAGACTAGAGGTATTCATAAATTGACTAGCAGCACGAATGCGGCCGATCTGTCCGGAAAGGTCGCGGTGGTGACGGGCGCGGCTGCGGGCCTGGGCCGCGCGGAAGCGATTGGCTTGGCCCGCGCCGGCGCGACTGTCGTCGTCAACGACATCGCCGCCGCGCTGGATACCTCCGATGTGATCGACGAGATCACCGCGGCGGGCTCCAAGGCCGTCGCGGTCGCCGGCGATATCAGCCAGCGTGCGACCGCCGACGAGTTGGTCAGCTGCGCCGACGGGTTGGGCGGCCTGAGCATTGTGGTGAACAACGCCGGGATCACCCGCGACCGGATGCTGTTCAACATGTCCGACGAGGATTGGGACGCGGTGATCGCCGTGCATTTGCGCGGGCATTTCCTGCTGACCCGCAATGCCGCCACCTATTGGCGGACCAAAGCCAAGGAGGCCGGCGGACCGGTCTACGGCCGCATCATCAACACCTCGTCGGAAGCGGGGCTGGTCGGCCCGGTCGGGCAGGCGAATTACGGCGCCGCGAAGGCGGGAATCTCGGCGCTCACCCTGACGGCGGCCCGGGCGCTGGGCCGGTACGGGGTATGCGCGAACGCGATCGCTCCGCGGGCCAGGACCGCGATGACCGCCGACGTCTTCGGTGACGCGCCCGAGGTCGCCGACGGCGAGATCGACCCGCTCTCGCCCGAGCATGTGGTGACCCTCGTCCGCTTCCTGGCGTCTCCGGCGGCCAAAGACGTCAACGGCCAGGTTTTCATCGTGTACGGCCCGCAGGTGACGCTGATGTCGGCGCCCAGCGTCGAGCACCGGTTCGCCACGGACGCGCCGGCATGGGAACCCGGCAAGCTCAGCGACGCGCTGCAGGATTACTTTGCTGGACGCGATCCGAACCGCAATTTCGCGGCTACCGGCTTAGTGGACTGACACTCCGAGTCGCGAGACGCGTTGCATCCTCTGGGCAAACTAGAACACGTTCCAGGATGATCTGCATCACAATGGCTCTGACCTGGCAAAACTACTAACATTTGTCTAATTTAGCCGTTCTTTGACACTCCGAACTTGTTCTAGTTACGATGATCCGGCTCACGCGGACCGCCGTCGGCTCAGAAACCAGCTCGGGCGCCGCCAACCGGGGACGCAGAGACTTCGCTCTGAACTTGCAGACACCCGCGGGAGAAGGGAACCAGGTTGATCGAACAGCTCGCGGTCCCGGCCCGGGCCGTGGGCGGTTTCGTCGAGATGGCGCTGGAGACTTTCCGCGCGGCATTCCGTCGACCCTTTCAATTCCGTGAGTTCCTCGACCAGACCTGGATGATCGCCCGGGTTTCGCTGGTCCCGACCCTGTTGGTGGCGATCCCGTTCACGGTTCTGGTGGCGTTCACGCTCAATATTCTGTTGCGCGAGATCGGCGCCGCCGACCTGTCCGGCGCGGGCACCGCATTCGGAACCATTACCCAGCTCGGGCCCGTCGTCACCGTGCTGGTGGTGGCCGGAGCGGGCGCCACCGCAATCTGCGCCGATCTGGGCGCGCGCACAATTCGCGAGGAAATCGACGCGATGCGAGTGCTGGGCATCGATCCGATCCAGCGCCTGGTGGTGCCCAGGGTGCTGGCGTCGACATTCGTCGCGTTGCTGCTCAACGGGCTGGTCTCGGCGATCGGCATCGCGGGTGGCTATGTCTTCTCTGTCATGTTGCAGGGCGTCAACCCGGGCGCATTCGTCAACGGCCTCACTGTGCTGACCCATCTCGGCGAGCTGATGCTCTCCGAGTTCAAGGCGTTGCTGTTCGGCGTCGTCGCCGGTTTGGTCGGCTGCTACCGGGGGCTGACGGTCAAGGGCGGACCAAAGGGCGTCGGAAACGCCGTCAACGAGACCGTGGTTTATGCGTTCATCTGCCTGTTCGTGATCAACGTGATCATGACGGCGATCGGTGTTCGAGTGCTGGCCCGGTGAGAAGGTGAGTCGCGACGACGACGAAGATCCCGGCATGGCCGGGATTGTGCGGGTACCACCCGCTTGCGGGGGAGAGCGGCGCACATGAGTCACGACGCCACGGTGCGTATCCGCCGCTTCTTCTCCCGGTTCGCCGGGCCGGTCGACGCCTTCGGCGAGCAGGCGTTGTTCTACGGCGAATCGATGCGCTACGTCCCGAATGCGCTGACTCGCTATCGGAAAGAGACGATCCGGCTGATCGCCGAAATGACCATGGGCACAGGCGCATTGGTTCTCATCGGGGGGACGGTGGGTGTCGCCGCGTTCTTGACGCTGGCGTCTGGTGGTGTGATCGCCGTACAGGGCTACGAGTCGCTGGGCAACATCGGCATCGAGGCGTTGACCGGATTCTTGTCGGCGTTTCTCAACGTCCGCATCGTCGCCCCGATAGTGGCCGGCATCGCGCTGGCCGCCACCATCGGCGCAGGCACCACCGCCCAGCTGGGCGCGATGCGGGTCGCCGAGGAAATCGACGCCATCGAGGTAATGGCCGTGCAGTCGATGTCCTACTTGGTGTCCACCCGGCTGATCGCGGGTTTGATCGCGATTGTCCCGCTGTACTCGCTTGCGGTGCTGGCCTCGTTTTTCGCCGCTCGGTTCACCACGGTATTCATCAACGGACAGTCGCCCGGTCTGTATGACCACTACTTCAACACCTTTCTGATTCCCACCGATCTGCTCTGGTCGTTCCTGCAAGCCATCGTGATGTCGATCGCGGTGATGCTGATCCATACGTACTACGGCTACAACGCTTCTGGCGGTCCGGTAGGTGTCGGTCTGGCAGTCGGTCAGGCGGTGCGCGCGTCGCTGATCGTCGTCGTCGTTATTACTTTGTTCATCTCGCTGGCTGTCTATGGCGCATCCGGTAACTTCAACCTCTCCGGGTAAGGCCGCCGATGATGCAGAGCGCGCAGCGCGATGAAGAGGAACCGGGCAAATAGGCGAAGGGGGGACGATGGCGAGCACCGGTGCGCAACGCACTCGCGTCAGGCTGGCAGCGGCGCTGCTGGCCTCTCTGTTGCTCGCGTTTGTCGCGCTGACCTACCTCTCTTACACCGCAGCGTTTTCCCCGACCGATGCCGTCACACTCACCGCGCCGCGCGTCGGGCTGGAGATGGACCGCGGAAACAAGGTCAAGTACCGCGGCATTCAGATCGGCAAGGTCGACAGCATCAGTTACACCGGCGATCAGGCACAGTTGTCGTTGGCCATCGACGGCGGCGAGTTGCACTACATTCCCGCCAACGCCTCGGTACACATTGCCGGCAACACAATTTTCGGGGCCAAGTCGGTGGAATTCATTGCGCCCAAGTCGCCGTCGGCCACCGCACTGCGCCCGGGTGCACACTTGTCGGTCTCTGCGGTGTCGCTGGAAGTCAACACGCTGTTTCAGTCGCTCATCGGCCTGCTGCAGAAGATCGATCCCGTCGAATTGAACGGCACGCTGGGTGCGTTGGCCGAAGGTCTTCGCGGACACGGTAAGGACCTGGGCGGGGCGTTATCGGGGCTGAATACCTTGACGCAACAACTGAACCCGAAGCTACCGACCCTGCAGCAGGACTTCCGGAAGACGGCTGCGGTGGCCAATATCTACGCGGATGCGGCCCCCGACCTGGTCACCGTGTTCAACAACACGCCTACCATCGCCAGGACGGTTGTGGATCAGCAGAGCAATCTGAATACCACGCTGTTGTCGGCGATTGGCTTGTCTAACAACGCTTATGACACGCTTGCGCCGGCCGAGCAGGATCTCATTGACGCCATCAAACGGCTGCGGGCACCGCTGAAGGTCACCGCCGACTATTCGCCGGAGTTCGGTTGCCTGTTCGGCGCCATCAATCGAGGTATCCAGGAATTCGCGCCGATTCTGGGTGTAAGAAAAGCCGGCCTGTTCACCTCGTCGAGCTTCATCTTGGGCGCGCCTGCGTACACCTATCCGGAGAGCCTGCCGGTCGTCAATGCCTCCGGCGGCCCGAACTGCCGCGGGCTGCCCGACCTACCCACCAAGCAAACCAGCGGTTCCTGGTATCGCGCGCCGTTCCTGGTGACTGACAACGCCAACATCCCATACGAGCCGTTCACCGAAATGCAGGTGGACGCGCCGTCGACGCTGCAGTGGTTGTTCCACGGCGCGTTCGCAGAGCGAGACGACTTCTGATGGCCAAGTACGAGTCGCAGCGCTCGGTGCTGGTGAAGGTCGGCATCTTCACCGTGACCATGCTGTTGGTGGCCCTTGGCTTGGTGGTGATCTTTGGTGAGTTCCGGTTCGGGCCGGAAAATACCTATCACGCCAATTTCACCGATGCGACGCGGTTGAAGTCGGGCCAAAAGGTCCGCATCGCCGGGGTGCCGGTGGGTTCGGTCAAGGGGCTCAAGCTCAATCCCAACAACAGCGTGGACGTGACCTTCGGAGTCGACAAGCGCTACACGCTGTACTCGTCGACGCGGGCGGTGATCCGCTACGAAAACTTGGTCGGGGACAGGTTCCTCGAAATCACCTCAGGCCCAGGCGAACTGCGCAAGCTGCGGCCGGGCGCGACCATCGATCAGCGACACACCCAGCCGGCGCTGGACCTCGACGCGCTACTCGGCGGCCTGCGCCCGGTGCTCAAAGGGTTGGACGCCGACAAGATCAACACGATCAGCAGCTACGTGATCGACCTGCTGCAGGGCCAGGGCGGAGCGCTGTCCAACCTGCTGGCCGACACCAACGCGTTCGGGTCGACGCTGGGCGCCCACGACCAGGCCATCGGCAATGTGATCGACAACCTCAACGCCGTGCTGACCACCGTCGACGCCAAGGGAGCGCAGTTCTCGGCCAGCCTCGACCAGCTGCAAAAACTGATCACCGGGTTGGCCCAGGGCCGTGACGCGGTGGCCGGTGCGATACCGCCACTCGCGTCGACGACGTCGGATCTGACCGACCTGCTGAAACGCTCACGCCGACCGCTGCAAGGCGTACTCGAGAACACCCGACCGATCGCCACCGAACTCAACGATCGGTTGCCCGAGGTGAACAACGACATCGAGCAACTCGGCGAGGATTACCTGCGGCTGTCTGCACTTGGCGCCTACGGTGCCTACTTCAACATCTACTTCTGCTCGGTGACGATCAAGATCAACGGGCCGGCCGGTAGCGATATCCTGCTCCCGATCGGCGGCCAGCCGGATCCGAGCAAGGGGAGGTGCGCTTTTGTCAACAAGTAACGCTGACCGTCGCGACCGTGACCCGCTCCGCACCGGCATCTTCGGAGTCACCCTGGTGCTGTGCATCGTGTTGGTCGCGTTCGGCTACAGCAAGTTACCGTTCTGGCCGCAGGGCCGGCTCTACACGGCCTACTTCACCGACGCCGGCGGGATCAACCCCGGAAACGCCGCCTACGTGTCGGGCATCAAGGTCGGCCAGGTGCAATCGGTCGCGCTCGCAGGAGACACCGCCAAAGTCGCGTTCACCGTGGATCGCCACGTCGCCGTCGGAAACGCGTCGTTGGCGGCGATTCGCACCGAAACCATCCTCGGTCAGCGGGCGATCGCGGTGACTCCGTTAGGGACGGGTATCGCCACCACGATCCCGTTGAGCCGAACGACGACGCCCTACGCTCTGGGCTCCGCGCTCGAGGATCTGGGCCACAACGCCGGCGACCTGGACAAGGCGCAATTCGAGAAGTCGCTGCAGGTTCTCACCGACGCGCTGCACGATGCCACCCCGCAGCTACGCGGTGCGCTGGACGGCGTGACTGCACTCTCGCGCACACTGAACCGACGCGACGAGGCGCTGGAAAGCCTACTGGCGCATGCTAAATCGGTGACGGCCGTGCTAGCCGAGCGGGCCGGGCAGGTCAACCAGCTGATCGTCGACGGCAACCAGTTGTTCGGCGCGCTCGATGCGCGCCGTGCCGCGCTGGCAGAGCTGATCTCCGGGATCGACGGTGTCTCCCAACAGCTTTCCGGGTTCGTGGCCGACAACCGTAAAGAGTTCGGCCCGGCATTGAGCAAGCTCAACGTGGTGCTGGACGACCTCAACGAACGCCGCGACTACATCAGCGAAGCGCTGAAACGGTTGCCGCCCTACGCGACCACGCTGGGTGAGGTGGTCGGTTCCGGTCCAGGGTTCAACGTGAACGTCTTCAGCGTGCTACCGGGACCGCTGGTGGCGACGATGTTCGACGCCGTCTTCCAACCCGGCAAGCTCCCGTCCAGCCTCGCGGATTACCTGCGCGGGCTGGTCCAGGAGCGCTGGCGGTTGAGGCCGCAGTCGCCATGACCGTCTTCTCCGCCATCAGAGAGCGCAGTCGCGGGTTGCGGCTGATGCTGGCCGTCCTGCTTGCCGTATTTCTCGCGGTCGGCGCCTACTTGGTGTGGCCCGCCCGTGACGGCAACAGGATCGTCGGCTACTTCACCTCCGCGGTCGGGCTGTACCCCGGCGACCAGATCCGGATTGTCGGCGTACCGGTGGGCAAGATCGAGTCGATCGAGCCGCGTGCAACCGATGTGAAAATCACCATGTCGGTAAATCGCGACGTCAAGCTCCCCCAGCAGGCCCGGGCGATCGTCATGGCGCCCAATCTGGTTGCGGCGCGGTTCATCCAGCTCGCCCCCGCCTACACCGGCGGGCCGGTGATGCGCGACGGGGCGAGCATCGACTTGTCGAACACCGCCGTGCCAGTGGAATGGGACGAGGTCAAACAGTCGTTGACGGATCTGGCCAAGCAGTTGAGTCCCGCGGCCGGGCAGATGCAGGGTCCGCTGGGCAAAGCGATCAATCAGGCGGCGGATACGTTCAACGGCAACGGCGACTCATTCCACTCCGCGCTTCGCGAGCTCTCGCAAGCCGCAGGCCGGCTTGGGGATTCGCGCACCGATGTCTTTGGCACCGTGAAAAACCTCGGGGTGCTCGTCGACGCGTTGTCCAAGAGCAACGAACAGATCGTCTCGTTCTCTGGGCATGTGGCGTCGGTGTCGCAGGTGCTCGCCAAGAGCTCAACCCATCTCGATCAGACTCTCGGAACGCTGAACCAGGCGCTGGTGGACGTCAAAGGCTTTCTGCAGCAGAACAACTCGACCCTGATCGGTACGGTGAACAAACTCAGCGACCTGACGAAGGTGCTGAGTGATCAGAGCGAGGACATCGAGCAGGTGCTGCACGTTGCCGGCCCCGGGATCGCCAATTTCTACAACATCTACGACCCCGCCCAGGGCGCATTGAACGGATTGATATCGATCCCCGAATTCTCCAACCCGGTCCAGTTCATCTGCGGTGGATCCTTCGACACTGCAGCAGGGCTGTCCGCACCGGAGTACTACAAGCGTGCCGAAATCTGCCGGGAGCGGCTGGCCCCACCGCTGCGTCGACTGACGTTCAACTACCCGCCGATCATGTTCCACCCGCTCAACTCGATCACCGCATACAAGGGTCAGGTCATCTACGACACGCCGGCCACCCAGGCCAAGTCGCAGACACCGATTCCGGACTTGAAATGGATACCGGCACCGGGTGCACATCCGCCTAACCCCGCGGACCTGCAGGCCTTACTGGTCCCGCAGACGCAGACCAATAGTGCCGCGCCCGGTACGCCCGCGCCTGCGTCGGGGCCGTTCGGTCCACTGCCGGGCCCGGCCCCGGCCGCGCACGCGCCGTCCGCGCCGCTACCGGCAGAGCAAGGGGCCGGACGATGAAGCGGATCTGGCTGCGCGGCAGTGCATTAGCGGCCGGTAGCGCGCTGCTGGCCAGCTGCCAGTTCGGCGGATTGAACTCGGTCCCACTGCCCGGGACCGCGGGTCACGGCCCAGGCTCCTACTCGATCACGGTCGATTTGGTCGATGTGGCAACACTGCCGCAGAACTCGCCGGTGATGGTTGACGATGTCACCGTGGGCAGCGTGTCCGGAATCGACGCAATGCAGCGTCCGGACGGAAGCTTCTTCGCCGCGGTCAAGTTGGCACTGGATCGCAACGTGGTGTTGCCGGCGAATTCGATCGCCCGGGTGGCGCAGACCTCGCTGCTCGGTTCTCAGCACGTCGAACTGGCCGCCCCGACGACTCAGCCGCCGGTCGGCAGGCTGGCCGACGGTTCGACCATCCAAGAGGCCCGCACCAGTCGCTACCCGACTACCGAGGAAGTGTTCTCCGCGCTCGGCGTGGTGGTTAACAAGGGCAATTTGGGTGCGCTGCAAGAGATCACCGACGAGACCTATGAGGCGGTGGCGGGCCGGGGAACGCAGTTCGCGAATCTGGTGCCGCACCTGGCCGAATTAACCGCGGGATTGAACAACCAAGTCGACGAGATCGTTGCCGCCATCGACGGCCTGGAGCGCTTCTCGACAATTCTGGCGAGCAACAAGGACAGCCTGGGGCGGGCGCTTGATTCGCTTCCCGAGGCGCTGCTCGTGCTGAACAAGAATCGGGACAAGATCGTCGAGGCGTTCGCCGGGCTGAAGAAACTGGCCACTGTCACGTCGCACGTGCTTTCGCAGACCAAACTGGATTTCGCCGAGGACGTCAAGAGCATCTACGCCAACACCAAGGCGCTGGCCGACAACAGAAAGAATTTCGTCACCTCGATGCAATTGTTGCTGACGTTCCCATTCCCGAACTTCGGCATCAAGCAGGCGGTGCGCGGTGACTACCTCAACGTGTTCACCACATTCGACCTCACGGTGCGCCGGTTGGGTGAGACGTTCTTCACCACGTCATGGCCGCTGGACCCGAACATGCTGCACATGAAGGACATCCTCAACCCGCCGGACTTCCTGATCGGGGAAATGGCCAACCTATCCGGGCAGGCCGCCGACCCTTTCAAGATTCCACCGGGTACGCCGGCGGGGAACAACTGATGCTGGACCGCCTGACCAAAGCCCAACTGGCCATCTTCGGGGTGGTCACGGTGATCACGGTTGCCGTCATGGCGATCTTCTACCTGCGGTTGCCGGCCGCGCTGGGCATCGGCACCTATCAGGTGAGCGCCGACTTCGTCGCAGGCGGCGGCATTTACAAGAACGCCAACGTCACCTACCGCGGCGTCACCGTCGGCCGGGTGGAGTCGGTGGGCCTGAACCCGCACGGCGTCGACGCGGTCATGCGACTGAACAGTGGTACCGCGGTCCCGTCGAATGTCACCGCATCGGTGAAGAGCGTGTCGGCCATCGGTGAGCAATACGTCGACCTGGTGCCGCCTGCGCATCCGTCAGAGACGAAGTTGCACAACGGCTCTCGCATTGAGCGGGATAACACCGCGATCGGCGTGGACATTGCGACCCTGTTGCATCAATCCGAGACGCTGGTCAACAGCGTCGCCGACACTCGGCTCCGGGAGCTCTTGCACGAAACCTTCAACGCATTCAACGGAACCGGTCCAGAGCTGGCCCGGCTGATCGAGTCGTCCCGGCTTCTGGTGGACGAGGCCAATGCCGATTTTCCGCAGACCTCCCAGCTGATCGATCAGGTGGGCCCGTTCCTGCAAGCCCAGATCCGCTCCGGCGACGACATCAAGGCGCTGTCCGACGGGCTGGCGCGGTTCACCTCCCAGGTGCGCAACGCCGACCCGCAGCTTCGCACGCTGCTGAATGTTGTGCCGGGCACCGTGGACGAGGCCAACACGGCGTTTTCCGGTATCCGCCCGTCGTTCCCGATGCTGGCGGCGAACCTGGCCAACCTGGGCCGGGTCGGCGTGATCTATCACAAGTCGATCGAGCAACTGTTGGTGGTGTTGCCTGCGCTGTTCGCCGCGATCATCACCGTCCGCCAACGGCGAACCCCAGGACGAGGGCGCGAAGCTGGATTTCAAGGTCAACATTGACCCGCCGCCGTGCAACACCGGCTTCATTCCGCCGCCGATGATCCGCACACCCGCCGACGAGACGGTGCGGGAGATTCCCGCCTGACATGTACTGCAAGACCGCCCAAAACGACCCGGCTACCGTGCGCGGCGCGCGCAACTACCCGTGCCAGGAGTTCCCGGGTAAGCGGGCACCGACGGTCGCGCTCTGCCGCGACCCGAAGCGGTTATGTCCCGATCGGCACCAACCCGTGGCGTGGACCGCCGATCCCTTACGGCACCCCGGTGACGAACGGGCTGAACATCTTGCCGCCCAACAAGTTCCCGTTCATCCCGCCGGGCACGGACCCGGATCCGGGCACACCGATCGCAGGCCCGCTCCCGCCGGGTGTGGTGCCTCGGACCCGGTCCTGCTCCCAACCAGCCGTTCCCGGTGCAACCGCCGCCCAACACCGGCGGTACCGATGGCCGGCAGGCCTGGATACCGCCTTCGCCGTACCCGCCGCAGAACCCGCAAATACCGTTCCCGAAGGCGGTTCCAGCGCCCCCACCGCCGGAAGGACTCTCGCCTCCAGCGCCGTACCCGCCGCCGGAGAAGCCGTGGGGCCCACCGCCTGGCCCGGCGCCGCAGGCCAACGGCGCGGACTACACCACCTACGACCAGAGCACCGGAGCTTTCCAGGACCCTGCGGGAGGCACTGGTATCTTCGCGCCCGGCAGAGTATCGAGCGCCGAGAACTGGGTGGACCTGATGCGCGACCCGAGGCAGTTGTGACGGAGGCGGACTCGTCGACGCGACCCGCGCGACGGCGGGCCTCGCGGGCAGCCGGCCCGACCGGTGGTGAGGCTGCCGCCACCACGGTTCGGGTTGGCACGCCGACCCGACCGGTAAAGCGGCCGGCCCCATCGGCCGGTCCGCCACCGCGGCGGCCCGCCCACCGCAGGCTGGTGGGATGGATTGCGCTGGCATCCGGGCTGGGCGGGATCGCGGCGCTAAGCGCCGCAGTGGTTGTTATGTGGTTCCAGCAGCGCGACGCCGACACCACCGCGGCGCGCGAGCAGCGCTTCGTCGACACCGCCACCCAGACGGTGGTCAACATGTTCAGTTACACGCAGGACACCATCGACCAGAATGTAGGGCGCTTCGTTGACGGCACCAGCGGGCCGCTGCGGGGAATGCTCAGCTCTAACAACAACGTCGAGAACATCAAGGCGCTGTTCCGCCATACCAACGCCAGTTCGGAGGCAGTCATCAACGGCGCCGCGCTGGAGGAAATCGACAACGTCACCGATAACGCTTCGGTGCTGGTGTCGGTCCGAGTCACCGTCACCGACGTCGACGGTGTCAACAAGCCGTCGATGCCTTACCGGATGCGCGTGATCGTGCACGAGGACGACAACTGGTCGGATGACCGGCTACGACCTGAAGTATCCGGACGGAGGCAATTGATGCGGTGGTTGATCACCGCCGTGTTCAGCCTGCTGATCACCGCGTTCGTCGGCTTGGCTGCGGTCGGCGGCTGGTTCTACTGGGACCGGGTACAGACCCGCGGTGAGCAGGCGGCGCGGGCGGCGCTACCGGCGTTGGCCAAAGATGAGATACCTCAGGTCTTCGCCTACGACTTCCAGACCGTCGAGCGAAGTCTCTCCGATGCCTTTCCGTTGCTGACTCCGGCGTTTCGCCGCGAGTTCGAGAAGAGCGTTAATGCGCAGATCATTCCGGAGGCGAAGAAGCGGGAGGTGGTCGTCCAAGCCAGCGTTGTCGGCGTGGGTGTCATGGCCGCCCAACGTAATTCGGCGTCAGTGATGGTGTACATGAACCGCACCGTGACCGACAAATCGAAAGAGCCGTCTACGACGGCAGCCGGTTACGGGTCGACTATCAGCGGGTCGGCGGTAAATGGCTGATCAACTACATCACGCCGATTTAGCCGATCCAGCGCGTCAGCGGCATTGCCCGATCTCGTTGCAGTCCAAAGGATAACGCTCGACCGGACTGGGCAGCGGCCCCTGGAAGGCCAACGTGAACGGTGTCTTTGTCATGGCGGGCTGCAGGCCGCAGACATCGCCATGGATGCTGGTATGGGTGCCGCTCAACGATACGTCGTCGAACGCATATGTTTCGGTCGAGGCCGCGGCGGTGCCGTCCGGGCAAGCCACGCCGTCAGCCCTCGGCACCTGAAGGGTCCACAAATCACTGGTCAATCTGGCTCGCCCAATGTAGTTCGCCAGCTTTTCCGGACGGCTGATCACCCGGGGTGTCGTGCTGCTGACGTTCAGCGCGCAGAGGTCCGCCGCGACGACCGGGTCGGTGAAGTCGGGAATGGCGCGCTGACGCGATGGCGCGTCGCAGAGCGCCGAGATCTTCCACGTCGCCGCCGGGACACCTGACTCGCTGAAGGTGTACATGCCGTCCGGTGGCGGCCCTAGCGCTTTGGCGGGGCTAGATGTTCCCAGCAGCCACCAGTGCCATGACGGCGGCGGCGGTCAGGCCGCGGGAGATAATCATCGTCGCGCTCCCTTCCGGCTAGGTGCAACGAGTATCGCAGTGTGCTTGCAGCCACACCACCGATTCAGCTCTTCTGTGGATGCCCCTCGGCCAGCGCATCGAGGAACGACTGGGCCCACCGGTCGACGTCGTGAACCAGTACCTGACGTCGCAAGGCCCGCATCCGACGCCGCCCCTCCTCGACAGATTGGCTGAGCGCGGCCTCGATCGCGTCTTTGACGCCTTCGGTGTCGTGCGGATTGACCAGGTAGGCCTGCCGGAGTTCGGCTGCGGCTCCGGTGAATTCGCTGAGTACCAGGGCGCCGCCGAGGTCGCTGCGGCAAGCGACGTATTCCTTGGCCACCAGGTTCATTCCGTCTCGCAGCGGGGTGACCAGCATGACGTCGGCGGCCACGAAGAACGCGATGAGTTCGTCGCGCGGAACCGGGCGGTGCAGATAACTCACTACGGCGTGGCCGACTTCGCCGTATTCGCCGTTGATGTGGCCGACCTGGCGCTCGATATCCTCGCGCAGCTTCTGGTAGCTCTCCACGCGTTCACGGCTGGGCGTGGCGAGCTGGACCAGCACGGTGTCGTCGCCCTTGACGCGGCCCTCGGCGAGCAGTTCGGAAAAGGCCGTGAGCCGCACATCGATGCCCTTGGTGTAGTCCAGCCGGTCGACGCCGAGCAGAATCTTGCGGGGATTGCCGACTTCGGCCCGGATCTCCCTGGCCCGCCTGCGGATGTTGCGGTCACGGGCCTTGTGGTCGAGCTCGCCCGAGTCGATCGAGATGGGGAAGGCGCCCACCCGAACGGTGCGCTTGTCGAGGTCCACCTCGCCGAGTCGCGACCGCACGCCGACCGAACCGCGCGAGGTGTTCGCGCCGACCAGGCGTCGCGACAGAATCAGGAAGTTCTGGGCACCCCCGGGAAGATGGAACCCCACCAGGTCCGCGCCGAGCAGTCCTTCCACGATCTCGGTACGCCACGGCAGCTGCATGAAGAGCTCGACCGGCGGGAACGGGATGTGTAAAAAGAACCCGATCGTCAGATCGGGCCTTAGTTCGCGAAGCATCTTGGGAACCAGTTGCAGCTGATAGTCCTGCACCCAGACCGTCGCCCCCCGGGCGGCGGCGCGTGACGCGGCTTCGGCGAACCGCCGGTTGACCTCGACGTAGCGTTCCCACCATTTCCGGTGGTAGATCGGTTTGACGATGACGTCGTGATACAGCGGCCACAGCGTGGCGTTGGAGAACCCTTCGTAGTACTCGGCGACATCGTCGGCGGATAGGCGCACCGGGTGCAGCCGAAGGTCTTCGGCGACGATGGGTTCATCCTCGACGTCGACATCGTCCTCGACAATGCCCGCCCAGCCGATCCAAGCCCCGCGACGGCGGCGTAATAGCGGCTCTAGCGCGGTGACCAACCCGCCGGGGCTGCGCTTAAAGGTGGTGCTGCCGTCGGGCAGTCGCACCATGTCGATCGGCAGCCGGTTGGCGACCACGACGAAGTCGGATTCCCCGGAGGTAGGGTCCTTTGAACCCGGGCCTCCCGCGCGGGGCACTTACACCTCGATTTTCGCCGGCCCGATACCGAGCATCGACAAGAAGATGCGGCATTCGTCGGCGTCGGTCGCATAGGCCGCTACGACGCGCCTGGCCTGGCTGGCGGTGCTGTCAGCCAGCGGCTGCACGTCGTCGATTTCATGCTGGTCAGATTTGGCGGGCATGACATAACTGTATGCGAAGTGCGTATTCAGCCGCAGAGGGCGCCGCAACCCGCCGACAGGGGCGTTACGGGCTGGCCGTAATGTGTAAGCACGCGGTCATACCGGCCAAGCATGCGAGTGAGGTGGCGAATGGCAGTCCCCAACGAGGTGGGCACCAGCGCGGTTGACGCGAAGTCTGAAGAGTTGGTGGCTTACGAAACGCTCGACGAGGGCCGCATCGCGCGGGTCTGGCTCAACCGGCCCGAGGCACACAATGCCCAGAGTCGTGGCCTGCTCGTCCAACTCGACGAGGCGTTCCTGCGCGCCGAGGCCGACGACACCGTCCGGGTGGTGATCCTGGCGGCGCGCGGCAAGAACTTCTCTGCCGGTCACGACCTGGGCTCGGAGGCGGCTTTGGCGGAGCGGGCACCGGGCCCGGATCAGCTTCCGAGCTTCCGGATCAACGGGGCCACCCGCGAGCCCGTCGCGGAAAAGACCTATCTTCAGGAGTGGCACTACTTCTTCCAGAACACCTGCCGTTGGCGTGATCTGCGCAAGATCACCATCGCCCAGGTGCAGGGCAACGCGATCTCCGCGGGTTTGATGTTGATCTGGGCGTGCGACCTGATCGTGGCCGCCGACAATGCCAAGTTCAGCGACGTGGTGGGCGTCCGGATGGGCATGCCCGGTGTCGAATACTATGCACATCCTTGGGAATTCGGCCCTCGCAAAGCCAAAGAGCTTCTGCTGACCGGTGATTCGTTGGACGCCGACGAGGCCTACCGACTCGGCATGGTGTCCAAGATCTTCCCGCTCGATGAACTGGGCGACAAGACCTTGGAGTTCGCCCGGCGCATCGCCGAGCGGCCCACGATGGCGGCGCTGTTGATCAAAGACTCGGTCAACGCGGCATCGGACGCGATGGGTTTCACCGAGGCGCTACGCCATGCATTTCACATTCACGAGTTGGGGCACGCGCATTGGGCGGCGCACAACGAGAACAGGTACCCCATCGGACTGCCGCCCGATGTCGAGGACTGGCGCAACGCGAAGCCGACGAAGCTGGCCCGTCGCGATACGCCGTAGTCCAGCCCTGGTCTCATAGGTCACAGCAGCTCCGCTGCGCAAGGGGTATGCAATGTGCCCGGCTCTGAGTAGCCCTGTGTCAAGTGGTGGCGTGTGGTTGTTGTGTGAGGAGGGTTTGGAGGGCTCGGTGTCGGCCGGGGTCGTAGGGGGTGTTGGTCTGCCAGCAGTGCCAGATGATGTGGAGCCAGGCGCGGGCTAAGACACGGGTGGCGTGGGGGTGGTCGTGTCCGCGGGCGCGGGCGCGGTGTAGAGATCGGCGGCCCAGGGATTGGCGCGGCGGGAGTCGTTGGCGAAGTCACAGACCGCGTCGCGGAGTTGTTTGTCGCAGGCCCAGCGGAAGCTGACTGAGCGCATTTTTCCGGATTGGCGGGTTGAGGGTGTGACACCGGCTAGGCACGCCAGCGCGTCCGGGGTCGGGAATTTGCCTCGGCAGTCACCGATTTCGGCCAACAGCCGTGCGGCTCTGACGGTGCCGCTTCGTGGCAGGCTGGTGAAAATGTGTGCATCAGCGTGGTCGGCGAGTTGTTCACCGATCTGGACGGCCAAAAGGCCGATCTGGTCCCCAAGGGTGCTCAGCGTGGCGACCAGAGCACGGCTGATCCCAGCGTGGGCGCAGCCCTGGGTGCCGGTGGCGCCGCGTGGGCTGGCGGTAAGCCGAGCATGCAGAACAGCTGGATCGGTGCGGCCCCGGTAACCCATCGTGGCCAGCCATGCGCCCAACCGTTTGGGGGTCAGCCAGTCGGCGCGGTCTTGGCAGTCGAATCGGGTCAGAAACCTCAAACTGATCGGCGAGTCCAAGGCGTCGAACAATCCGATCGGCCCGGGATAGACGCGTTTGAGGTGCTCACGCAGCTGGTTGGCCACTGCCACGCGATGGATCACCAGATCTTTGCGAGCCCGGACCAACGCACGCAGCACCGCGGTCTGCGGGCCGTTGGGGGTCAAGGGACTTAGCCGGGCTCGGTCGGTGCGCAACGTGTCGGCCAGCACGAAGGCATCGAACCGGTCGTCCTTGTTGCCCGCCGAGCCATACCGGCTGCGCAGGTTCTTGACCTGGTTGGGATTGATGACCACCACCGTGAGGCCGGCCTCGAGCAGTGCATCAACCACCGGCCCGTCGGGGCGTTCGATGGCCACCTCAGTCGCGCCGGCTCGATTGAGCACAACGATCAGGTCGGCCAAACCCCTGGCGCTATGTTCGATGACGCCGCGATAGACACCACGGCCGCCCGAATCGACGATCGCGACGGCGTGATCATCACGGGCCCAATCGATTCCACACGTCAAGCCGTTGACTGGTTGGTCGGACAACGTAACTGGGGCATACTGCATGACAGCCTCCTCGCTGCTGAACCCAGTGGGGAGGCACCCTAAACGGTGCGGGGCGTGAATACCTGTGTGCTCACTGTTCGGCGTTCAAATCTCGACGCTCAGCCCTGTCGACGGTCACCACACCCCGGGAACCGCCAAGTCCCGCGAATACTCAGAGTGGACATCGCGTGTCGAGCGACTACGGCAGTGACTCGACGGCACCTCGGGTGCATCGACGACCCATCTGGGGCCTCCGACACAAACATCGTGCAAGCAACCACTTCAGAAATCACCGACCGACACACTGTGCACCAGTGAGCGACTTCCGTCGGCCGCGGGACGAGTTGTCGCTCGTAGGTGGGCAGAAAGAGGGCCCGCGCCTCTCGGGGACTGCTGTGGCGGGTGTGATTTTCGACCGCCTAACTGGCGACGACGGCCGCGTGGTTCCATAGGTAGAACCTGTTTCAGTTTCGGCATGAAGGGGCTGGCATGCAGCTTTCGTTCGAAGACCGGACCTACCTGGTCACCGGTGGTGGCAGTGGAATCGGCAAGGGGGTGGCCGCCGGACTTTTCGCCGCCGGGGCCGCGGTGATGATCATCGGACGCAATGCCGACCGACTGGCCGCCGCCGTCGAGGAGATCGAGGCAGGCCAGAGCAGCGGCGGCGCGATCCGATATGAACCCACCGATGTCACCAACGAAGACGAAGTTGCGCATGCCGTCGACGCCGCGACGGCATGGCACGGGCGACTGCACGGGGTGGTGCATTGTGCGGGCGGATCGCAGACCATCGGTCCGATCACCCAGATCGACTCCGAGGCCTGGCGACGCACCGTCGACCTCAACGTCAACGGCACCATGTACGTGCTCAAGCACTCCGCCCGTGAACTGGTGCGCGGTGGTGGCGGGTCGTTCGTCGGCATCTCGTCGATCGCATCCAGCAACACCCACCGCTGGTTCGGCGCCTACGGAGTCACCAAGGCGGCGCTCGATCACATGATGATGCTGGCCGCCGACGAACTCGGCCCATCCTGGGTGCGGGTCAACAGCATCCGGCCGGGCCTGATCCGCACCGATATGGTTGCCCCGATCACCGACTCGCCGGAACTGTCCGAGGACTACCGCATCTGCACTCCGCTGCCACGGGTGGGTGAGGCAGAGGACATCGCCAACATGGCGATGTTCTTGCTCAGCGACGCGTCCGGCTGGGTCACCGGCCAGGTCATCAACGTCGACGGCGGACACCTGCTGCGACGCGGCCCGGACTTCACCGCGATGCTGGAACCGGTGTTCGGCGCCGACGGCTTACGCGGAGTGGTCTGACCGCGAGCCCGGATGCCGATCCGTCAAACCTGTCCACTGACCGGGACGGCGTCGCGCCGCAAGGCTGAAGCCGGTGCACCATCGAGTCGTTGGAACTTCGCACCCCGGTCTGAGCACGAGACAGGAAAACATCATGGCCCGACGGGTAATCGACAACATCGGCGAGATCGCCGAACAGCTGCGGGATCAGGGTGCTGAGGCCGAACGTCTCGGCCGGATGCCCGACGATACCGCCAAGTTACTCAAAGCGGCCGGCCCCATCAAGCTGTTACAGCCCAAGCAATACGGCGGATTCGAGTCTCACCCAAGGGAATTCGCTGAGACGGTGATGGCCGTGGCCGCCCTCGATGGCGCGGCGGGATGGATCTGCGGCGTGGTGGGCGTGCACCCGTGGCAGCTGGCATTCGCCGACCCGAAAGTACGCGAAGAGGTGTGGGGTGCCGACGACAACACCTGGATGGCCTCACCCTATGCGCCCACCGGCATCGCCGTCCCGACCGACGGCGGCTACCGGTTCAACGGCCGCTGGCAGTTCAGCTCCGGCACCGACCACTGCGAATGGATTTTCCTCGGCGCCCTGCTGGGTAACCCCGACGGCAGCATCGCCGACCCGCCGACCATGCTGCACATGATCCTGCCCCGCAGCGATTACCAGATCGTCGAGGACTCCTGGAATGTGGTCGGGCTGAAGGGGACCGGCTCCAAGGACATCATCGTCCGCGATGCTTTCGTGCCGTCCTACCGGGTGATGAACGGCGACCAGGTGATTGATGGCACTGCCCAGAAGGAAGCCGGCGTCACTGAACCGCTGTACAAGATGCCGTGGTCGAACATGTTCCCGCTCGGCATTACCGCCGCCGTGATCGGCATCTCCGAAGGAGCGCTGGCCGCCCATCTCGATTACCAGCGCGGGCGGGTCGGTGCGCAGGGCACCGCGATCAAGGATGACCCGTACGTGTTGTTCGCGATCAGCGAAGCGGCCTCCGATATCAACGCCGCCCGTCAGGAGTTGCTGGCCAACGTCGACACGATGTGGGACATCGTGCAGTCCGGGCGGGAGGTCTCATTCGAGGAGCGGGCCGTAGGCCGGCGTACCCAGATTCGGGCCGCGTGGCGGGCGGTGATGGCGGTGGACCAGATCTTTGCGCGCTCCGGCGGAAACGCGTTGCGGATGGACAAGCCGCTGCAACGGTTTTGGCGTGATGCCCATGCGGGGCTCAATCATGCGATCCATGTGCCGAGCACGGTCTACCACGCCGCCGCGCTGAGTTCGATGGGCATTGAGCCCGCCGAGCCGCTGCGGGCGATGATCTGAGGCGTTGTGGCCGACATCAAAAGCCTGGGCTACATCAAGATTCAGACCAGCGACATCGACCGCTGGCGCAGCTTCGCCTTCGACGTGCTCGGCTTCGCGAAGGGCAGCGGACCCGACCGCGACGCACTCTACTTGCGGATGGACGAGCGCTTCGCACGCATCATCGTCGTACCCGGCGACACCGACCAGGTCGTGCACGTCGGCTGGGAGGTGCGTGACGGGATGGCGCTGCAGCGGGTTCGGGAGACCCTCGAACGCGGCGGGGTCGCTGTCAAACCGCTGTCGGTCGAAGAGGCCGACGACCGCAGGGTCGAGGATGTCATCGCCTTCACCGATCCGACCGGCACCACGACCGAGGTATTCTTCGGTCCAGCGCTTGACCACAGTCCGGTGGTAACGCCATTCGGCGGGACGTTTGTCACGGGCACGCAGGGGTTGGGCCACGTGGTGCTGCCCACGATGGACCCCGCCGGCGCGTTCGCGTTTTACGCCGAGATGCTCGGCTTCCTGCCGCGCGGCGCCATGCGGCTACCCGCACCACCGGAGTTCGGCCCGTTGCGAATCCGGTTCTTCGGTGTCAACGAGCGCCACCACAGCCTGGCGTTGTGTCCGGCGCCGCACGGCGGGGCACCGGGCCTGGTGCACATCATGGTCGAGGTCGACTCCCTGGATGCCGTCGGCCGCGCACTGGATCGTGTTGCACACGAGGGTTTTTCGTTGTCCTCGACGCTCGGCCGGCACACCAACGACAAGATGGTGTCGTTCTACGTCCGGGCACCAGGCGGCTGGGACATCGAATTCGGCACCGACGGCATGAAAGTCGACGAAACCTACTACACCGCTGAGGAGATCACTGCCGACAGCTACTGGGGCCACGACTGGTCCGGCAGCGAGCCGCTGGCGGCGATGTGAGCGCGACAGTCGCGCCCGTCAATGCTCGTGACATCGCAAACTGGGATCTCCAGGCGGGCGTGGTGATTGCGGGATACGGCATGGCCGGCGCGGCGGCGGCGATCGAGGCCGCTCGGGCGGGCTCCGACGTGGTGGTGTTGGAGCGAACTGGCGGCTGGGGCGGTGCCGCGGCGCTGGCCGGTGGATTTGTCTATCTCGGTGGCGGTACGCCGATTCAAAGAGCCTGCGGCTTCGAGGATTCCGTCGATAACATGCGCACCTTTCTGTGCGCTGCGATGGGTCCGGGCGCCGACGAACACCGGATTGCCGATTACTGTGCCGGCAGCCTCGAGCATTTCGACTGGCTGGTGCGCTGCGGTGTGCCCTTCAAGTCGAGTTTCTGGGGTGAGCCAGGCTGGGAACCGCCCGATGACGACGGGCTGATGTACACCGGTGGCGAGAATGCGTTCCCGTACAACGAGATCGCCACCCCCGCGCCGCGCGGGCATGTGCCGCAGATGCAGGACAAGCGGACCGGAGAAAAGGGCGGCGGCTACATGCTGATGAAGCCGCTGGTGGAAACCGCGACCGCCCTTGGTGTCCACACCGTCGTGGATGCCCGGGTACAGCGGCTCGTCGTCGAGAACGACGGGCGAGTGGTCGGCGTCATCGCCCGACAGTACGGAACCGAGCTCGCCGTGCGGGCGGGGCGCGGGGTGGTGCTGGCCACCGGCAGTTTCGCCTACAACGAGTCGATGGTGGCGCGGTACGCGCCGCGGATTGCGGGCCGGCCGGCTGCTTCGGTAGAAGAGCACGACGGGATAGGGATCCGCATGGCGCAGGCGCTTGGCGCCGACCTGGCCCACATGGACGCCACCGAGGTGGCGTTCCTGGTCGACCCGCAGCTGGTGGTGCGCGGCATCCTGGTCAACGGCCGGGGGCAGCGCTACGTCGCCGAAGACACCTATCCGGGTCGCATCGGCCAGCTCACCCTCTACCAGCAAGACGACACCGCGTTCCTGGTGCTTGACGCCGACGCGCACGAGCAGGCGATGGCCGCCCGGTCGGCAACCCCCTTTCTGCTGCGACCGCCGACCTGGGTCTGCGAGAGCGTGGCCGACCTGGAAACCGAAATCGGTCTGCCGACTGGCTCGCTGCAGACCACCGTGGCGGCCTATAACGACGCCGCCGCGCGGGGCGACGATCCGCTGCTGCACAAGAAACCGGAGTGGCTGCGCCCGATCGGCACGCCGGTGGGCGCGATCGACCTGCGCGGGAACACCGGCGGCTTCACTCTTGGCGGCCTGCACACCACGCTGTCCGCCGAGGTGCTGCACGTCAGCGGCGAACCAATCCCGGGCCTGTTTGCGGCCGGACGGGCCACCGCGGGGCTCGCCGCCTGGGGCTATGCCAGCGGCATCTCGCTGGGCGACGGCAGTTTCTACGGCCGCCGGGCCGGGCGGACCGCCGCCACCGCCTAACCTGCGCGAGCAGACGCAAAAGCCCCATTCCCGTCGGCGCGTCGGGGGCTTTTGCGTCTGCTGGGCGTGCTTGTGACCGGCACCACACTATGGTATCAATAGGCATATACCTATTAGGAATATCGGCGCAGGAGGAACCATGACAACTGAGGCCGATGCCTGTACCCCGAGCGCCGTCATTGATCGCATCTCGCTGGTCTTGGACTCCTTCGACGGGCCCGGCCGGCTCTCGCTGGCTCAGGTCGTCCGCCGCACCGGCCTGCCGCGCTCGTCGGCGCATCGGATGCTCGAACGGCTGGTTCAACTGCGGTGGCTGCGTCGCCACGGCCGCGACTACGAACTCGGTATGCGGTTGGTCGAGCTGGGATCCCTTGCGGTGCATCAGGACCGGTTACACCGTGCCGCGCAGCCCTTCCTGCACGAGTTGCACCGGGCGACCGGCCTCGTGGTGCACTTGGCCGTTCTCGACGGGCCTGACGTGGTGTACCTGGAAAAAATTTCCGGCGGGTTCGGCGCCGCGATCCCCACCCGCGTCGGAGGCCGCCAGCCCGCGCACTGCACCGCGGTCGGTAAGGCCCTGCTGGCGTTCATGGATCCCAATCGGCTGGATGACTTCGACATCGACCTGTTGACCCGCAAGACCCAGTACTCGATTTCCACCCGCCGTCAGCTGACTGAGGAGCTGACAGCGATCCGAACCCGCGGTGTCGCTTACGAACGGGCGGAGTCGGTCGCTGGATTCGGTTGTGTCGCTGTACCGATCGGTGACGTCGGGAATGCCGGTGAGCCGATAGCCGCAGTCTCGGTGTGCGGCCCGCTGGATCGGATGGCCTTCGACCGCCGGTTGGCCGGGCCGGTGCGGACGACCGCACTGGGTATCTGGCGCAACTTCGACGACGGCGGGCCGATGCGCGTGCAGCCGATCTTGCAGCGGACCCGTCCGCTGCCCGGCCGTCAGCCGCTGTGTCAGCCGGTGGCCGCGACACCGGTTCGCGCGCTGCAGTACGCGTGAGTCTCGACCCGGAGATTGCCGATCTACTGCCCGCGCTCAACGGCGGGTTTCCGCGCGTCGAGACCATGACCGCGCCGCAGCTGCGCGCCGTGATCCGCCAGCGCGTTCAGCCCCCATTGCATCCCGAACCGGTCGGCAAGGTGATCGACCGGGCGGTGCCAGGTCCGGTGGGGGATATTGGAGTCCGGATCTATTGGTCGACAACGATATCCGGTCCTGCACCCGTCGTCGTCTTCGCCCACGGCGGGGGCTTCGTGTTCTGCGATCTCGATTCCCATGACGAGGTGTGCCGGGCGATGGCCAACGGTATCGGCGCGGTCGTGGTGTCGGTCGGTTACCGACTGGCACCGGAATCGCCGTGGCCGGCGGCGGCCGAGGATGTCTATGCGGTCGCCCGCTGGGCAGCGCGGCAGGCCGAAGAACTCGGCGGCGACCCGACCCGCGTGCTCGTCGCCGGTGACAGCGCGGGCGGCAACCTGGCTGCTGTGACCGCGTTGCTGGCCCGCGACCGCGGCGGACCCACGATCGCCGGCCAGCTGCTGCTGTATCCGGTGATCGCTGCAGACTTCGGCACGGCGTCCTACCGGCGCTTCGGAACCGGTTACTACAACACGGCCGCCGCGATGGCCTGGTACTGGGATCAATACGTGCCAAATGTCGCGGATCGCAGCCATCCGTACGCGTCGCCGCTGCAAGCTCGGCTGACCGACCTGCCGCCCGCGGTGGTGATCACCGCAGGGTGCGACCCGTTGTGCTCGGAGGGTGGCGCCTACGTCAAAGCACTTGCTGCTGAGCGTGTTCCGACCGTTCATCGCGACTACGAGGGCGCGATCCACGGCTTCATGACGATGGCGGTGCTCGGCGTCTGCAGCCGTGCACGAAAGCAGGCCTGGGCCGACATCTCGGGTCTGCTGTCCCGCTCATTGGAATGAGGTCTTGCTGCGCCTCTGGTCAAGGGGGACGCTGACTTTCATACGCAACGACGCCGGAGGACACGATGGCCGCAAGCTGGGACACGATCGATCGATACGTCGTCATCTCGACGGACACCCACGCCGGGGCCGATATCGGCGACTACAAGCCGTATCTGCCGGCGCGGCTGCACGACGAGTTCGACGCGTGGGCCAAGACCTACGTCAGTCCGTTCGATGACTTGATCATCGCGACCGCAAACAGGAACTGGGACCACGAGCTCCGGATGGCTGACATGGACGCCGACGGGGTGGCCGCCGAGGTGCTGCTGCCCAACACCGTTCCGCCGTTCTTTCCGACTACCCCCAACATCACCATCAGCCTGCCCCGCACCCGCGAGGAATTCGAGAAGCGTTGGGCGGGCGTGCAGGCCCACAATCGCTGGCAGGTCGATTTCTGTGCGCTGGCCCCAGCCCGTCGCCGCGGGCTGATCCAGATCTTCCCCAACGATGTCGATCTGGCGCTGGACGAGATCCGCTGGGGCGCCGAGAAAGCTTGCTTCGGTGGGGTACTCGTCCCGCCGGTGTCGCCGGGCGACCCGCACGTCGCCCCGCTGTTCCACACCTGTTACGAACCGATCTGGGCGCTCTGCGCTGAGCTGGACCTGACCGTCGTACAGCACGCGGGTGCCGGCAGCCCCGAGATGCCGATGGACCAGCCGGCGTCCAACGCGGTCTTGGTCACCGAGATGGCAATCTGGGCGCAGCGCACCCTCGGTCACCTGATCCTCGCCGGGGTGTTCGAGCGGTACCCGACGCTGCGGTTCGTGCCGACCGAACAAGGCACGCTGTGGGTGCCGGCGCAACTGGGAATACTCGACGCCATGGTGCCCACGATGAAGTCCGAGGCCGGCAACCGCACCTACGGCATGTTCGGCGGGTCCTCCGTCGACGAGCTGACCCTGACACCGAGCGAATACGTCAAGCGGAACTGCTATTTGGCCTGCGAGCTGGCGCCGTTCGACTCCGCGATGATCGATTTCATGGGCCCCGAGCACATCATGTGGGGCAGCGACTATCCGCACGAGGAAGGTTTCACACCGCACTCCAAGCTGGCCATCCGCTGGGCGCTACACGACAAGTCGGAAGATTCTTGCCGAAAGATACTGGGCGGCAATGCAGGTCGCTTGTACCGGTTCGACCTTGACGCCCTGGCGCCTGTCGCTGCCAAGATCGGACCTACCGTCGCCGAGGTGCACACACCGCTCGAGGACACGGGTTATCGGGCGCCTGCGGCGTTCGGCTACCGACCGTTCGAGGGCGGGCTGGCACTCAAGCGCCTGGCGCCGGCCCGAAGCTAGTGACTAGCTGGGATCGTCTGCCTGGACGCGCTTCTCGACTTCTCGCCAGCGTCCGGGCCGAGGCGTGGGGAACGTTCCCTGGGCCTCGCTCTTGCCCTGCTTGAGCACCGCGTCGGCCTCGTCGATGTCTTTGATCAGCTGTAACGCGAGTTCCCGCTCCGCCGCGTAGTAGCGCTCCGACCACTGCATGGCGATCCGCGGATAGGCCCATGCCGGTTCCAGCGCGGCGGCCTGCGAGTCGGTCGACACCCGTTGCCGCATATCGTCGACATAGGCGATGTGCTCGTGCAAGATCTCCTTGAGCCTGTCCGGATCGTTGAGGTGCCCGAGCCAAACTCTCAGCAGAACGCCATGTTTGAGCATGGGCGGATCAATAGGAGCTTCGGTGGCCCACTTGCTGACCGCTTCCTGGCCCGATTCGGTGATCTTGTAGGTCCTTCGACCGCGAAGTCCGCCGTCGTGCTGAACCCGCGATGTCGCGTAACCATGGGATTCGAGCCGCTTGAGTTCCGAATAGACCTGGCTGAACGAGGGACTCCAGTAGAAGTAGCCGACGCTCCAATCCGCCCACTTCTTGATGTCATAGCCGGAAACCTCTTCGCCGAATGCGAGCATGCCCAATACCGCCCAACTCGTGGGCGGCAGGTTCGGTAGTTCGCTGGACCCCACTTTCGAAGGGTAGCAATCAGCGAGCGGTCGGAACGGCCACTGACCACTCAGCGGGACGGTGCGACCGAGCGATCGGCGCCGACGAGCTCGAATCCTTTGTAGCCCGCCGCAGCAACGTCCGCGATGATCTGACCGTACACGCCGAAGCCGCCGACGAAGGGCATGAAAACCCGGGGCTTGTCGGGAACGTTAGCTCCCAAGTACCACGAATTCGCCCGCAGCATAAGGCACTCCGCCGCTCGTTGGGTGCACTCATCGCTCCAATCGGCGGCCGCCGCGTGGGTGGCCTCCATTGCCGTGGCTCCGTGTGCGCACAGGTAGCCGATCGCGTCGGCGATCCAGTTGACGTGCAGTTCGGAATGCAAAGCCATGTTGGCCAATACCGATGGGCTGCCCGGGCCGCTGATGTTGAACAAATTCGGAAAGCCGGGAACGCCGAGCCCGAGGTACGTGATCGGGCCGGACGCCCACGCCGTGTTCAGCGTTTCACCGCCGCGTCCCATGATGTTCAGCTTGTCCACCGAGCCGGTCATCGCGTCGAATCCGGTCGCCAGCACCAGCGCGTCCAGGTCGTAGCGGGCGGCCGAGGTCACCACGCCTGCGGCATCCATCCGCAGGATCGGCGTCACACGCAGGTTGACCAGCGTCACGTTGTCGCGGTTGAACGTCTGGTAGTAGTGGTCATCGGTGCAGATCCGCTTGGTGCCGATCGGATGGTCGGTCGGGATCAGCCATTCCGCGGTCTGCGGATCGTCGACGACGGCCCGGAGTTTCTCCTCCCAGAAGATTCGGGCGGTGTCGTTGGCGCCCAGGTCGAGCATCTGGTCGGGAAAGGTCTTGCTGAACAGCACACCGCCGAGCTGCCAACGCTTTTCGTAAGCAGCCCGGCGTTCTTGCTCGGACACGTCCAGCGCCGAGACTGGATGCGGCTGATGCGGCGAACCACCCCCGCTGGCCATCGACAGTCGGCGGCGCTCCGGGTAGCCGGCCTTCTGCGCCCGGCGCGTGTCGTCGTCGAGCGGAACGTTGCCGGCGGGAATACTGTAGTTTGAGCTGCGCTGGAACACATAGAGCTGACGCGCTTGCCCGGCGATACACGGAATCGCTTGAATCCCCGATGATCCCGTGCCGATCACGCCGACCCGCTGGCCGGTGAAGTCGACACCCTGATGCGGCCAGTGCGCCGTGTGATAGATGTTGCCGCCGAACGACTCCATCCCGTCGATCGCCGGGATATTCGCATTCGACAACGGGCCTACTGCGAGAACGAGAAACCGAGCGGACACCACTTCGCCTGTGTCGGTACAGATTTCCCATCGCAGCGTGTCCTCGTCGAGCACGGCGTCGGTGACACGGACGCCGAAGGTGATATCTGGTCGCAAGTTGAATCGGTCGGCGACGTGGTTCAGGTACCGAAGGATCTCCGGTTGGGTGGCGTACTTCTCGCTCCAGTCCCACTCCTGCTGCAGCCTCTCGTCGAAGGAGTACGAGTAGTCCACGCTTTCGACATCGCATCGCGCGCCCGGATAGCGGTTCCAGTACCAGACCCCGCCGACCCCGTCCGCGGCCTCCAACACCCGCACGGTCATGCCGTCGCTGCGTAGCCGGTGTAGCGCGTAAAGCCCTGCGAAGCCCGCGCCCACCACCACCACATCGACGTCCCGGGTCATACCGCCGACGGTACGGGGTCAACGGCGGCTTGGGCGCCGATCGTCCCGCTGTGCGGGAATTGCCGGTCCGCACCAACAGCCGGTGTGGTTGCCTGGACGCATGCCGGCCGCAGACCAGGGCGAAGCCTGGGATCACCAGGTCGACTTTCTGGTTGTCGGCAGTGGCTGCGGAGGTTTCACCGCAGCGCTGACCGCCCGCGGCCACGGACTCAACACCCTGATCATCGAAAAGGCCGGTGTCTACGGCGGCAGCACCGCGCTTTCCGGTGGAAACATCTGGGTGCCCAACAACCCGACGCTCCGCCGTGTCGGCGTGGCGGACTCGCGAGACGATGTCCGCAGCTATCTCGACGCCGTCGTCGGCGATCGGGTTCCGGCGGCCAACATCGACGCGTTCATCGACAACGGTCCGCGGGCCATGGAGTTTCTCGAGCACGCCAGCCCACATCTGCGATTCCAATGGTGCACCGGTTATTCGGACTATCACCCTGAGCTGCCCGGCGGACGCGCCAGGGGACGCACCATCGAGCCACTGCCCTTCGACCTGAAGAAGTTGGGCGACGACGAGAAGCGGCTACGACCCGCCGCGCTGGCTACCCCTGGCGGATTATTCGTCACTTCAAAGGAATTCGCTCGACTGAACATGGTGATGCGAACCTGGTCGGGCCGCCGTGGCGCCCTGCAGACTATTGCGCGGGCCGTCAAAGACATTGTGCTGCGACGTCATACGGGCACTCTGGGTCGAGCGCTGATCGGCCGCCTGCGGCTAGCCGCGAAGGACGCGGGCATCCCGCTGTGGCTCGACGCACCTCTGCAATCGCTGATCACCGACGAGTCCGGCGCCGTCCTCGGAGTGTGCGTCCAGCGCGCGGGCTCCGTTGTCCGCATTCGGGCGCGCAGGGGCGTGCTGCTGGCCGCCGGGGGTTTCGAGCACAACAATGAGATGCGTAAGCGTTTCCTTCGCGACGGCGGAAAAGACAACTACAGCGCCGGTTCGCCCGAGAACACCGGCGACGGGATCACCGCGGGCCAGGTCATAGGCGGCGCAATCGATTTGATGGATGACGCCTGGTGGATGCCGGCGTTCAGGCGGCCCGACGGCCTAATGAGCGTGCTGGTCTCGGAACGGTCGATTCCCCGCTCGATCATCGTGAACCAGGTGGGCCGACGCTTCGTCAACGAGGCTGCGCCGTATGTCACGTTCGTACACCGGCAGCTCGCCGGTGGGCATGATCCGATCTGGTTCGTCTTCGACCGGAAAGCCAAGAACCGCTATCAATTCGGCGGCGTCATGCCGGGCCAGAAGTTCCCCGACGATTGGTTCACGTCGGGTCTGATGCATCGCGCGGACACCCTCGACGTCTTGGCCTCGGCGATCGGCGTGCCCGCTCCGGCACTGCGCGAAACCGTCTGCCAGTTCAACGGGTTCGCACGCGACGGCAAAGACCGCGATTTCGGTCGGGGAGACAGCGCCTATGACAACTACTACGGCGACCCGAGCCTGCCACACCCGACGATGGACGTCATCGACAGCGCGCCCTACTACGCGGCGCGTATCCAGGCCGGTGACCTGGGCACCAAAGGCGGTCTGGTGTGCAACGCCAGCGGACAGGTACTGCGCGCCGACGGCACCGTCATCGCCGGGCTCTACGCCACCGGCAACACCTCGGCCGCGGTGATGGGCAACGACTACGCCGGCGCGGGTGCCACGATCGGACCTGCCATGGTGTTCGGATTCATCGGAGCCCGACACGCTGCAGAAAGTGATTGCTATGCAGAGTAATTCAGGTCTGCTCGCCGGAAAGGTCGTCGTGATCACCGGTGGCGCCGGTGGTCTGGGCGCGGCGCTCGCGCGCCACATCGTCGGGCGGGGCGGCAGCGTGGTGTCGCTGACCTGCTCGACGACGAGGGCAAGCAACTGGCTGACGAACTCGGCGCGCAGGCCCGGTACACACATCTCGACGTCACCGATCCGGAGCAGTGGTCGGCGGCAGTGCAGTTCACCCTCGACGAATTCGGCTCGCTCACCGGCCTGGTGAACAACGCCGGCGTATCGACCGGGCAGTACCTCGAACACGAGCCCCTCGCGCACTTCCGGATGGTCGTGGAGGTGAACCTGATCGGGGTGTTCAACGGTCTGCAGGCGGTGATCGGGCCGATGCGCTCGGCAGGCGGCGGGTCGATCGTCAACATCTCCTCTGCGGCCGGCCTGTTCGGCTTGGCGTTCACCGCGGGCTACGGCGCCTCGAAATGGGGAGTGCGGGGGCTGTCGAAGATCGCCGCCGTCGAACTGGGCCCTGATCGTATCCGGGTCAACTCGGTGCACCCGGGCATGACCTACACCCCGATGACCGTGAACGTCGGGATCCGGGTCGGCGAGGGCAACTATCCCAACACCCCGATGGGGCGGATCGCGGTGCCCGAGGAAATCGCCGGCGCCGTCGGCTATCTGCTGTCGGACGACGCCGCCTACGTCACCGGCGCGGAGATCGCCGTCGACGGCGGGTGGACCGCCGGGCCGACACTGAAATACGTTATGGGCCAATAACACCAGACAGGAGCACACATGAAGCGACTCGCACACAACCGGATCCTGGTGACCGGCGCCGCCTCGGGCATCGGGCAGGCGACCGCGCTGCGACTGCTGGACGAGGGTGCCGCTGTCGTCGCCGCCGACGTCGCCGCTGACGGACTGGACAAGACCCGCGCCAAGGCCGAAGAGGCCGGCGGCGGCCAGCGTCTGACCACGTTGGAGATGAACATCGGCGAGGAGAAGTCTGTGATCGACGGTGTGCGCTCGGCAGTGGACACGTTGGGTGGGCTGGATTCTCTGGTGAACGCCGCTGGGATTCTGCGCGCCGCGCACACCGATCAGATGGGGCTGGATCAGTGGAACCAGATCATCGGGGTCAACCTGACCGGAACCTTTCTGGTGGTCCGGGAGGCGCTGCCGAGCCTGTTGGAGAACCCGCGTAGCGCGATCGTGAACTTCAGCTCGACCTCGGCCTCGTTCGCGCACCCCTACATGGCGGCTTACGCGGCGAGCAAAGGCGGCGTCCAGTCCTTCACCCACGCGCTGGCGCTGGAGTACGCGAGTAAAGGCTTGCGCGCGGTGTGCGTGGCACCCGGAAGCATCAAGTCCGGAATCACCGATGCCACAGCCGGATACATTCCTCAGGACGCGGATTGGGCGCTTTTCACCAGGCTGATGCCGATCATGCCGACCACGCTGGAATCCAGCGGCGCCGGGATGGGTGATCCGTCGGCGGTCGCCGGCGTCATCGCCATGCTGGTCTCCGAGGACGGCGCGTTCATCACCGGCACCGAAATCCGCGTCGACGGCGGTACTCACGCGTGATAGCTGATATCAGCTATGGGGACACGTTGCGCGAAATCGTCACCGACGCGGGCGTTCTGCGCTATCACGAAGCCGGACTGATCGACTCCGGGCCACCCCTGCTATTGCTGCACGGGTCCGGTCCGGGTGTGACGGGTTGGCGTAATTTTCGCGGCGTGGTTGGCACATTCGCCGAATTCTTCCGCTGTTTGATCCTGGAGTTTCCCGGATTCGGTGTCAGTGATCGATTTCGGCGGCCACCCGATGATCACCGCACTGGATGCGGTGGTGCGTTTCGTGGACGCCCTCGGTCTGGACACCGTCGACATCGTCGGCAATTCGATGGGCGGCGGTGTTGCCCTCAACTTCGCGATCGCTCACCCCGAACGGGTGCATCGGTTGGTGACGATCGGCGGCATCGGCCGCAACATCCTGACTCCCGCTCCCGCGGAAGGCATTCGGCTTCTGCAGGAGTTCACCGAGGAACCCACCCGGGAGCGATTGGTCCGCTGGCTGCATTCGATGGTCTACGACCCGGCGACGGTGACCGAGGAACTCATCGAGGAGCGCTGGACTCACGCCACAGATCCGGAGACGTTGGCCGGCGCGCGGCGGATGTACGGCAAAGAAGCGTTCGCGCAGATGACCAAGGCCATGGAGTCGTCCAAGGGCCCGCAGCCCTGGGCGGCGATGCACCGGGTGAAGGCGCCGACGCTGATTACCTGGGGTCGCGACGACCGAGTCAGTCCGCTGGATATGGCATTGATCCCGATGCGCACCATCCCCAACGCCGAATTGCATGTGTTTCCCAATTGCGGCCACTGGACGATGATCGAGGCGAAAGAGGCTTTCGAGAGCGCTGTGTTGGCGTTCTTGCTGCGTAAGGAGAGCAGCGAGACTCAGTTGACGCAGGGAACGCCACCGCCGTCGATCGGCGCGCCGCGATCGGGGGTCGGTTCAGTGGTATCCGTGCTCGTGCTCGATTGATAGCCGTAGCTGTCGGAAGCTCGGTCGACGGGCGTTGCTGGATTCGTCCTGGGACTGGACGGCGCGGAGAAGTTGTCGTCGACGATGACCTCGATGTGCCCGAACTGCAGCGTGCGGTTCGGTTTGTCAGGTGCGTCGATGCCCAGCAGGCTCGCGACTTCGCGTGCGTCGGTGTCGGCGCCGGGTGCGTATTCGATTGTGGTGGCGGTGGGTTCACCGCGAACCCGGTCGCGTATGGCGCCGGTGGTGTAGCCGTCCTGCTTCAGCGTGCGCGCCACCCGACTGGCGAGGCCGCCGAGGCTGCTGGCGTTGACCACGTCGACTACGGTCGATGGGTTGGGCATGGCCGCGGTGGTCGACGTGGTGGCCGCTGAGGAGGTCGCCGAAAGCGGCGGCCACTTCGGCCTGGATCGCGGCGGGGTCGACGATGTTGACGTCTTGATCGTTGATGTTGTCGTAGCGCACCACGGGCAGGGTCCGGTATTCGACCGAGCCCCCGGCCAGTGCACCCATCCGGCGGAACTGATCCTCGTCCCAGCCCGACGACAAGACGACGTCGTTGCGTGCCACCGCCATCAGGCTCTTGAGTTTGCCCAGATCGGTGAAGGTGCCCGCATCCTGGAGTTGGCGCATCACTGACGAGAGGAATGCCTGCTGGCGGTGGGTACGGTCCAGGTCACCGTTTTCCAGGCCGTGGCGCTGCCGCACGAACGCCAGCGCCTGCTCGGCGTCCAGCGTCTGGCGGCCCGCCGGGAAGTCGGCGCCGGAGTACGAGTCGTAGACGGCGTGCTTCAGGCACGCGTCGACGCCGCCCAGGCTCTTGGTCAGGTCGTAGAAACCGGCCAGATTGACCTCGGCGAAGTAGTCGATGGGAACCCCGGTCAGGTTGCGCACCGCCTTCAACGTCGCGGCGCGGCCGGCTTCGCGGCCCTTTGTCTCCAGTTCTTTCTGGTCGCTGACGCCCTTGTCGATGAGTTTCTGCTCGACGTACTGCTTGGTGAGCCCGTAGGCCTCTTTGATTTTGATGTGGTTGTAGCCGGGCACGCCGTTGAACGGCACCCAGTCGTCGCGGGGGATGGAGAACGCGGCCACCCGATCGTCGGCGCCGACATGCGCAAGGATCAGGGTGTTGGTGTTGTAGCCGCCGTCGTCGGAGTCTCCGGCGTGCAGGTGTTTGAGCACGGCCCACGGCAAGTCGTCGCCGTTCTGGTCCTTCCGCGAGTCGAGCCCGATGAGCAGGATGTTCTGTCCGTCGCCGGTGGATTTCGGATCCTCGGCGCTAAGGGCCTGCGAGACCGTGATCCCGCCCAGCCCGCCCAGCACGCCGTGGGCCATCCAGTAGCCCGACCCGGTCGCCAGCAGCGCGGCCACCGCCACCAGCGCCCAGGTGGCATGGCCCAACGTGCGGCGTCGGGCATGTGACGACGTCGCACGATGGCGGTGCTTACGGTTGGATCGCTGCAGTTCTCCCACGACAATCTCGGCTGTATCTGGGGTTCGCGCCTGACCCGGGTTGCAATGTGCGCGGGCAACGATTAGTGCTTGGCCTCCAGTATGCGGCAGCTTGCTGAGGATCGTGCTGTGAGCCAGGCAACCGCCAGTGCCCGGCAATCACCGTCAAAACCGGCGCTACCAGCGATAACGTGCCGCCCACTGGCCTGTGCTCAACGGCTGCAATCAGCCTATTTGTGGCCAAATCGTGCCGCTACAGGTCCAGGACTGTCCCGTCGGCGGCCAAAACAGCGGCGGCGAACCTGGCCTGCGCGGCCGCCGCCGTGCGCTCGGGCACGCCCGGTAGGGGGTTGAGGTGGGTCAGCATCAGGCGTGACACACCGGCCTCGAGGGCGATGACGCCGACCTCCTCGCCGGAGGTGTGGCCGCGCTCGACACCGGCGGGTTCCCACGCCTCGTGCAACAGCGTGGTCACGCCCGCAACACGTCGGATGGTCTCCGGATCGAACTCCGTGTCGGTGCAATAGGCGAGGCGGCTCCCGACGCGGAAACCGGCCGACGGCAGGGTGTGGCGGGTCTGCTCCCACGTCTGGATCTCGTGACCGGCGAAGCTCAACGTGTCCCAGCCCAGCTCCGCCCAGCGCGCCGACGCCAGCGGCGACGCGGTCTGCAGCGGGGAGGCCAGCAGCTGAGCCTCGACGATGGCTCGGGTCGGCTGGCCGTAGGACAGGGAGCCAGGTCCAGCGATGGTCAGTTCCCGGCCCCCCAGCGCACGTGCGCTGACGAACCCGAGACCCGTCACGTGATCGAGGTGGAAGTGGCTGAGCACCACGGTCACCGTCTCGACACCGTCGAGCAGCGATGGGCTGATGTGCAGTGCACCCAGGCCGGTTCCGGCATCGAGCACCAAGGCTTCCGTGCCGGCGGTGATCAGATAGCAGCTTGTCTGGCGGGAGCTGGTGGGAATCCATCCACCGCTACCGAGCACCGTCATCCGCATGGCTAGAGAATCTACGTCGCGTAGCTATGACAACGATTGCTTGAGTGCGGCCACGGTCTCGAGATCGGTCAACGCAGCGACGCCGCGTCTAACGCCTTCTAGGGCAATGCTTTCGTCCTGCATGCCGCCCATCCCGGCGGTGATCACGGGTGCGACGTACGCGTACAGCGCGCCTTGTCGGTAGCGCAGCCAGAGTTCGTCGGCATCCAGCTCGGGGCCGCCTGCCGCGGCCAGAGCGTGGCGGTAGGTGGCAAGAAGGTCGCGTTCGCAGGCTTGGCGGTCGGCGGTGGTCATGCTGGTGATCAGCGTGTAGGCCAATTCGCGGCCGGGGTGCCCACGGCGGACCGCCTGCCAGTCGAGCAGTCCGGCTTCGCCGTTGCGGAAGTAGACGTTGCCAGGATGCGCGTCGCCATGCATAACCGTGTTCGGTTGGCCGTCAATCAGTTTCGCGACCGCGCGATAGTTGTCGATGATGAAGCGGCCGTCTTCGACGGGGATGGAGGTTCGCTCGGCCAGTCGGCGGGCCGATGTGTTCAACAGCGGCCCGGTCAGCAGCGAGGTGTCATCGCCTGACGCGGAATACACCCATCCGAGCGGACCGCCACTTCCCTTGGCAGGCAGCCGTTCCCAGAACGTCGCGTGCAATCGGGCCAGCAGCTCGACGATCATGCTCGCCTGATCCTTGTCGAGCGGATGCAGGGTGTCGGGGAACACGCAGGAATCCACCGCCAGGTCTTCCAGGACGAGCACGAAGCGACCGGTCAACGAGTCGAACGCCGATCCGTATGACGCGGGCACGCCGGTCAGCTGTGGCGCCAACTCGCGGTAGAACAGCACCTCGGTCTGCGCCAGCCGGCCAAGCTCGCCCATCAGCCGGGTCGCGACCGTCTCAGCGGGCATCTTGACGAACACCGACGCGGGCACGTCGTCGCCGGTCAGCGCCAGACGGGCTCGTGACGACGTCCCGGCGTCGCCACCGATCACCGACACCGACGTCACCCGGCGCTTCATGATTTCCGAGAGCGACCGGGCGTCGAGCTGGCCGATCGTTCGTGGCAGCGATCGCATGCGGCCGATGACGGCATCGGTTGCGACACGTTGCATTCCGCGGCCAAGATGTGCAGCCAACCCGAGAACTGGTACCACCCGATGTGATGCGTAGTCCATCGACCACCTCTTCCGCTTTCCCGCAGCATCTTTACAAAATTGCGTCTCTCTGTAAAGTAGGCGACGTCGCGCCACATCCCCGAGAGACGAGGTCGTAGGGATCATGGGTTACTCCGCCGCCGACGAATCCTTCACCCATCAGCTACCGCGACCCTTCGACCAAGTGCATCACCCCGACTCGACGTGGTCGGACCGCTGCTACTTCTTCGCGGCCGCACCTGACGGCAGCCTGCTGCTGGCGTCGGGTTACGGCAACAACCCCAACACCAAGTCGGGGTTGGGCTACGTCAAAGTGACGCTGGCCGACGGCCGCCATTACGACCTACTCGCCGGGCGGCCGGTGCAGGGTGGGGAACGCGCCGAGGTGGGCGCCGGCCCGATGCGGTGGACGTGTGTAGAGCCGCTGAAGAAATGGAAGTTGGAGGTCGAGCCGAACAACTCCGGAATCGCGTGGGAACTCTACTACGAACCGACCGCGCCGATGTGGGAATTGTTGCCGCTCAAGGTGCATGGCAAGGACGGCAAAGTGATTGCCGACATGTACCACATGAAGGAGCCCGGAAAGTGGACGGGCTGGGTGGAGATCGAGGGTCAACGCATCTCGGTCGACGGTTTCCACGGCGGTCGCGACCGGACATTCGGGGTCCGGGTCTCCGACGAGATCGATTTCTGGCTCTGGCTCGACGCCGGCTTCGAGGATCGCGCGATTGAAGCCTGGATCTTCGAGACGTCCGACGGCGAAGTTACTTACGTCGACGGCGGTATCACCCACAACGACGGCACGCTCTCGAAGCGTTTCGTCAGCATCGACCATGAGGTGGAGTTCGACGGCGACCGTAAAAGACCTGCCCGCGCCGTGCTCGTCTTCACCGACGAGGACGGCACCCGCTATCGGGTCAGCGCGGACTCGCCGAATCAACACGTGAATGCCTACTACGGCCTGCCGATGGCTAAGTGCAACTACGAAGATCTCGGCGGCGGAGCATATTTCATCCACTACCGATGGGATGCCACCAACCGCGACGAATTGATCGAAACCGAAGCCAAGGCCATGGCGATCGATCAGCTCATGCGATTTGACTTCGACGGTCGGACTGGCTGGGGCATCTTCGAAATCCTCATGGGCGGCAATGGTTACCCGCGGTATCCCAACTGGCAGCCGATGGATATGTCCTCGTTTACCCAAGACAAGACGCCGGTGGACCGACTGCCCGCCGACAGCGAGGCATAGCAATCAACCTGTTGCGCACGAGAGGGTTTCGCGATGACAGAAGTCGGTGAGATCGGCCCGCGGCTGACGGAATGGCTGCGTTCCAAATTGCCAGACACGGATGAAGTGCGTGTAGAGGGCCTCGACCGTGTCACGTTCGGGCACTCGGCAGAGATGATGGTGCTGACGGTCGTGGCACGGCGGGACGACGCTGAAGAACGCCAAGATGTCGTGCTGCGTCTGCGCCCTCGACCGCCCGCGTTGTTGGAACCCTATGATCTCAAGCGGCAATTCGACATTTTGCGCGGCCTCGTCGACACCCATGTGCGGGCGCCGCGGGTGCTGTGGCTGGAGAATTCCGGCGCGGTGCTCGGTCGACCGTTCCTCATCATGAACCGGGTAGCCGGCAGCGTCTACGAGATGGAAACACCCCCCGATGCGACGCCCCAGCGCATCAGGCGGATGTGCGAGAGCATGGCCGAGCAGCTGGCCGCGATCCACTCAGTGGATCTATCGGCGACGGGTCTAATTGCTTTGGACGACGGGAACACTCACCTCGATCGCGAGATCGAGCATTGGGCACATCGAGATGCACCGAGTACAGCGCGGAACGCTGCCTGCGCTGGAGCGCCTGCTGCAAGGACTGCGGGACAGCCAGCCGGCTCCATACCCGAAGGTCACCCTCGTCCACGGCGACGCCAAGCCGGGCAACTTCGCGTTCGTGGACGACGACGTCAGCGCGGTCTTCGATTGGGAGATGACCACGGTCGGTGACCCGCTTACCGACATCGGCTGGATGGAGCTGTTGTGGATGCAGCCCGTGGGCATCACCAGCCACGAAGCCGCTCTCACCATCGACGAATTCATCGGACGGTATGAACACGCGAGCGGGATCAGGGTTGAGAACCGCAGCTGGTATCGGGCGCTGAACGCCTTCAAGATGGCGGTGATCTGCTTGATCGGCGCGATGCTTGTCGACCAAGGCGACTCTGACGATCCGAAGCTGGTCCTCGCCGCCGGAGGCACGCACCTGCTCACCCAGGTCGGGCTCGCGGACCTGGGGATCACCGAGGACCTCGAATCCGGACCGGTTGACATCCGCCAGGAACGAATCGCTGAACTCGAGTCGCGCGTACCGCTTGTCACATGAGGGATGGCTCTGGCTGTGCCGGCGAACGGCAGACACCCCCACCTTTTCGGCGACCTGCGACACCGACAGCCCATCGCTGATAACTGCCATCACGGCCTGATATCTCTGCTCGGCCACGCTTAACTCCCTCATCCGAAGGAGTGTCAAGGATCAGCCGAAGTAACTGTCGACCATCAGCCGAAACACTGACAAGCATCACCCGAAGACAAAATGTCAAGCATCAACCGAGGTAATACAGATAGTTTGATTTGAGCCCCCTGTCAGGATTGAACTCTTCTGACGGCCCAGCAGGAGACGTCGAAAACCCCTTGTAGCAGCGAAAGTTCACCACCGGAGATCACTGGAGATGACCGTAACTGTGGGCAAATTGTGGGCAAAATGTGGGCAGAGGCCCGGTTACACATACCGCCTCGACCGGCTACCGCAGTTCCCCGGCCCGTTGTTGGCTCGACCCGCTAGCGCGTGCCAGACTTGTGCCGAGACCACCGCAAGTGAGGCCGACACGCATATCGCAAACGGTCAACAACCAGGCCGCCGCGATGGATGCCGCCGCGCGGGCAGCCTTGAATGGTTAGCGGGCACCCCAGCAGAGATGCTCTGGTCAGCTGGGGCCGCACCGGACCCGACAGCGGTCGGCAACCTCGCTATCGTTCGGCTCCTGGCCTACGACTTTGGCCCCTACTCACGATTTCCCCGAGGGGGGACGATCAATCCCAGCTGACGGAAAAACGGAGGCAGAGAAATCACAAAGGAGTCATCATGTCTAATGTCGAGGCAACCAAAAAGGCGTATGCCGCGTTCTCTGCGGGCGACCTCGAAACGGTCCTGAGCATCTTGGACGACGACACCGAGTGGTTCTTGCCCGGTAACAGCACGATCAGCGGCACCTATCGCGGCAAAGCGGAGGTCACGGAATTATTCGGGAAGCTGGCGGAGAAGGACTTCACAATAGCGCCCAGCCGGTTCCTCGCCGACGACGATGTCGTGGTCGTCCTCTCCATGGTCACCACCCTCGGAGAATCCGCACCCCAAGCCGATGCGTACAGCTTCCGCGACGGCAAAATCGTCAAAGCCCAGAGCTTCGCGGACACTGCCATGCAGGAACGGATCTACGGCATGAAGTAGTAGAGGCGCCGGAACCCCGTGCCGGAACATCAACAGGGGGGCCGGGCGTGCGGCGAGCTTGGAGCTTTGGGTGCCGCACAAGGCCACCTGTGTCCAGGCTGGGCAGAGAATCCGATGACGCAACCGCTTGACGCCTACCCCAATCTGCTCGACGGCACGCCAGCACCGTTGCGCCCGTACGACGTTGAGCCGCTCAACGAAGATGACATCGCGCACATCGTTTGGGAACACGGATGGGGGTTCGGAGGTTTCGGAAAGACCTTGTTCCCGGCAGGTTGGTCACACGAGGTCATCCGGTCAACAGTCGAGGCAGCTCTCTGGTCGGAAGGGCCGCCACGTAGGTTGAGTCGCACACCCGCTGGCGTGATAATCCGTGCTTGGTTGGAGGGTTTGATCATCCCGCTACCGCTCATGGAGTTCGATCACAGTTGGGGATTGATGACCGCCTACCCGCTTTGCGGCGAGGGTGTAACCCGCAACATCTCAGGTCAGGGGCGCGTGCCCGTCCCGTTGAACCTTGATGAACTCACTCGTACCCTCGAACCATGACCTCTGCCCAGGGCCCCCTGACCGAGGCTGTCAGCGACACTCTGTATAAGGTCATGCCTCGTTATAGCGAGCTGATCGAGCATTACCGTGAACAGGCAATTTGGGACCTAGCGATAATCGAAGCGCTCGCAATAATTGCGAAGAGTGACGAGCCTGAGCTACCGGCTCGCATCGCTCAAGGAGTCCGGGAACTCTACGGCAGGAAAGATGTTAGTCCTCGATTTCACCGCGCCGCCGAACGCTATCTCGCTCGCATCCGTACGTACTGAGCCCCCTTAAGGGCTCCCAGCCGGTAACCCCACCGGTTCGCTATCCACCAGCTCCACGTTCTCTTGATTGAGGTAATCCGGATCCACCACGAATTCCCCTGGTGGCCCTTGAGGTTCAGACCCTGACGTCGTCGGGAATATCCGAAAGGTTGTGATGGGTCGCGCGGGGTCCCCCGCCTACGCTGCTCACAGCGGTAACGACGAGGTTGGTCCCCACCTTGTAGGGAGGTCCGGTGATCGGTTGGACAAACGCGGAGTACACGCCGGGCGGCTCATCATAAAGGTACTGCAGGCTATATGGGCTGTCGGACCATGAAGTAGGCGCGACAGTCAGTTGGGGCGCAAACACGTTGACGCACTCCGACGTCACAGGCGTCACGAACAGGCTCACAGTGATATCTTGGTCGGTCTCGTTGGACAGGGTGAACTCGATGCCATCGACTGTTCCGATCGCAGCCACAAGCAACCCAGGAGGGTCGGACATATCGCTACTCCTTCGATTCGATAACTCGGTCTTAGATTTTCAACGGTCCCGTCGAATTTTGGGGGCCGCTGGTTACCGTTCAATGGTCAGCGGTAAGACGCGCAACTGACGCGAGTAGTTGACTACTCGAGTTTTGCGACGTTCACCCGCGCGCCCGAAGGGGGTTGGGGGTGGTGAACCGGCCCCAGGAGGCTCCCGATGAAGAAAACCTGGGGCCGGCTCACCTATGACGGCTGGGAGAAACCCGCGCTAACGGACGCGGGCCCCAGCGGCCAAACCTTTAGCTGCCGTACGTCGGCGTCTCAGTCAGCGGAATCGAGACGAACGACTGGTCGTAGCGAATCGCGAACGCGCTGTAGCCCCACACGCTCAAAAGCACCGACAATTCTCCCCGTCCGGCTCCTCTAGCTTCACCATTGAAAGTCGCGCGTCCCAGCCGCGGTGTTGCAGCAGGGTCAGCAGGCATCGGGTCTGCGCGAGACACTGTGCCATACCTCGGCGGGTAATTCGGCAGTCAGTCCCCGTCGAGTTGTACGCGCCGCGGAGCCCTGGGCCTCCCTGCGGCATACCGAGCGGTGATCCGCAGGGGCGGCACATTCGTCGGAGACGGCACGCTGGGAACCAGGTGGTCATGATTGGTTGAGTGCGTCAGGCACTTTCGGTAGTCGTAGCGGCCACCCCACACCCCAGTTGGAACCCGTTTGACGAAACCGGCCGTTCCGGGAGCACCCACCGAGAAAAATGCGTCGTCGCATAGTGTCCCTGGACTATCCTTCACCCGCCGATCGCAGAAAGGGACGCCATGACCAACCACACGTACCGGGTGATCGAAATAGTCGGTACATCACCCGATGGCATCGACGCGGCTATCCGCAACGGGCTGGCCCGAGCGGCAGAGACGACACGCGGACTCGACTGGTTCGAGGTGCAGTCCGTCCGCGGCCACCTGGAGGACGGGCCCGTCGCACACTTCCAGGTGACGCTAAAGGTCGGCTTCCGGCTCGAGGACGCTTAGTAGATCGGTTAGCCAGGCAACGGCTCCCGGCTCACCCGCCCGTGAACTCCTGCAGCGACGCAAACTCGACGGCGACGGCGGGATGGAAGCACTAAGAGTCCTCAAACGCCGACTCTCCGACGTCGTCTACCGCGCCATGCTCACCGACCAAAACCAATCACTATCGGCCGTCGCTTGACAGGGGAGCTCGAGACAACGGTGATGACCGGATTCGTTCTGCCTTCGATACTGAATGGGTGACGAAGGTGCGGGCGGCGACTGCTCAGGATGCGTTAGGCGTGGCGCAGGTCCACGTCGGGTCATGGCAGATGCCCGGCGCGGCGCGATGATCCCGCGGGCGGTCGAGCTGGTCGAGGGCTACCGGCGAAAGACGATCTCTCCTGTGGAGGCCACCCGCGCCGCGCTGGCGGCCATCGACCGCTACGACCCCATGGTGAACGCGTTCGTGCTGGTGGACGCCGACGGTGCGATGGCCGCCGCCAAGGCGTCGGAGGCGAGGTGGCACGCGGGACGGCCGCTGGGGCCCGCTGACGGGGTGCCGACGTCGATCAAGGACGCCCTGTGGACCCGGGGCTGGCCGACATTGCGCGGCAGCTGGCTCATCGACGAGGCCGGTCCTTGGGACGAGGACGCGCCCAGTGTCGCGCGGCTGCGGGAAACGGGTGCGGTCCTGCTGGGCAAGACCACCACTCCGGAATACTCCTGGAAGGGCGTGACCGACTCACCCCGTTACGGGGTGACCGGCAATCCCTGGAATCCAGCCACCACTGCCGGCGGGTCCAGCGGCGGCAGCGCGGCGGCGGTGTGCCTCGGCATGGGGGTGTGGTCGGTCGGCACTGACGGTGGCGGTTCGGTGCGGATTCCCGCGGGCTTCACCGGCACCGTCGCGCTCAAGCCGACCTATGGGCTGATACCGCTATACCCACCGAGCCCGTTCGGAACGCTGTCGCACGTCGGCCCGATGACCAGGACCGTGCGGGACGCCGCGGCCCTGCTGGACGTGATCAAGGGCTTCGACGCCCGCGACTGGTCGGCGCAGCCGAGACCGACCGCGTCCTTCCTGGCGGGACTGCACGACGGTGTCTCCGGGCTGCGGGTCGCGTTCTCTCCCACCCTCGGCTTTGTCCGAAACGACCCGGAGGTGGACGCCGCGGTGCGTGCTGCGGTGAGCGTTCTCGCCGACGCCGGGGCGCGGGTCGACGAGGTCGATCCCGGCTTCGCCGACCCGGTGCAGGCCTTCCATGTGCTGTGGTTCTCCGGCGAGGCCAAGGCGCTGGAGCCCTACGGGGACACCGTCGACGACCGGGTCGATCCCGGTCTGCGCCGCACCGCGGCGGTGGGTTCGACGTATTCGGCGTCGGATTATCTCGACGCGGTCGCCGTGCGGATGCGGCTGGGTCAGCTGATGGGACAGTTCCACCAGACCTACGACGTGCTGGTCACCCCGACCCTGCCGCTGCCCGCGTTCGCCGCCGGGCAGGACGTGCCCGACGGCTGGACGTCTCCGGACTGGACCAGCTGGACGCCCTACACCTATCCGTTCAACCTGACCCAGCAGCCGGCGCTGAGCGTGCCCTGCGGGTCGACCTCGGCAGGTCTGCCGATCGGGCTGCAAATCGTGGGGCCCCGGCACGCGGACGCGCTGGTGCTGCGGGTGGGCCAGGCGTATGAGTCCGCCACAGACTGGCATCGCAAGGCACCGGCACCGACGAGCGCGGCAAGAACACGCCAAGATTGCGGACCGTGACCATCTGCACGGTTGCCTCGGACAGGAATCCCTATTCGGCGATCCATTCGCTGCCTAACCGGCCAAGCTGACAGTCCTCCCACCGGCAGGATGCCCAGACAGCAGGAATATCGGCACGCCAACTGAGCGCGTGGTTGAGTCGGCCTGGGGCGCGGTACCGATGTTGCCATCGGTCCGTTTCCCCAGGCCGCTCGCCGAACCCGCCGTGCGTGTTTCCACGCAACGGGCTCTCCACGGCATCTGCCGTCAGGCGTGGTCAGGCAGGGCCCAAGGGTTGGGGATCTTCGCGCCTCGATACCGGTATCGGGTGATCGAGACCTTGGCGAGGTTGAATAGCTCGATCCCGTCCGCCGTGGGTCTGGTCCACCGGCCGTGTGGGCCGGTGTGGTGTCGACGGACGTCCCTCCATTTCCAGCGGTGCAGTTTCCGAAACCAACGAACCACCCTGTGCCACACGAAGTTTTCCAGGGAGCTCATGGTGTGCTTGGCTACCGCGTACCGGAAATAGTTGGACCAGCCGCGCATGATCTGGTTGAGCCGGATCATCACGTTCCTGGGTCGGCCTCGTTTGTTTAATAACGAGACCCTCGATCATTGGCGACGACTTCCGGAGCGTAGTTGGGCAAGTCAAGCTAGCGCTGCAGTTGAGCCGGGGTACGCGAGAGGCGACGAGCCCGGGACGCAGTTAATCACCACGCAGCGCGCTGACGGGTTAGGTTGACGACGAACGAGAACACGCGTGGAGAGGTGCGTTCCACAATGTCCAACCATTTCACCGGCCTAAGTCTCGGACCGCCGCTCGGCGATCAGCGCCTTGACCTGTGTGATCTGTACGCGTTCCAATCGCCGACCGACCGCTCGCGGACCGTCCTGATCCTCAACGCCAATCCGAACGCCGACGCGCTGCACCCGGATGCCGTCTATCGATTGGCGATCGACACCGACGGTGACCTGGTTAACGACATCGCGTTCAGTTTCGTGTTCTCCACCCCGGTGGACGCCGAGCAGACGGTCAACGTGTTCATAGCCCGCGGTGAACAGTCCCGTTCGCCCCAGCCGGTTGGCGAGCAGATCTTCACCGATGTCGAGGTGTCGTTCGGATCGCAGCCGAGTGTCGTCACCGCCGGTGACATCACGTTCGCCGCCGGCGCTCGGAGCGATGCCTTCTTCTTCGACTTCGACGGCATCAAGAACCTGTTCGACACCAGCGGCAAGCGCAATTTCACCGCTCCTCATCTCGCCGAACTCGGAGGCAAATCGCCATGGACGGGCCAGGATTCGAATACCGAGGCCAATGTCTGCTCGATGGCGATCGAGCTGCCGACAAGCACGCTCGGCGCGACAGGGCCGATCCGGATCTGGGGTCGTTGCAGCCTGCGCGAGAACGGCACACTGAATCATGTGGACCGGGCCGGGCACCCGTCGGTGAGCAGTTTCTTTAATACCGACGACACCAAACTGGAGTACAACGCCAGCGAGCCCCCGAACGACTGGAACCGGTGGCTTGACCAGTTCGTGCATCTGCTGGGTCACACCGGCGGCTACACCCGGGAGGAGGCCATCGCCGTCATCGAGAAGGAGGGCACGCTGCCGGACATGCTGACCTTCGACCCGGCCAAACCGGCGCAGTACCCGAACGGCCGGGTGTTCACCGACGATGTCATCGACTACCGGCTGGCGTTCCTCACCAAGGGCGAGTGTCCGCCGTCGGGCCTCTCACCGCATACCGACACACTGACCGAGTTCCCATATCTCGGTCCGCCGCATGCGCCCTAACCGAGCTGCGGCGCTCGACCAGATAGCGAAAGCAGGCCTCCTGGCCCTAGGACTTTTGCCCCTTGTCCCGGCAGAACGCCACCACCGCTGGCGCGACCGGCGGCACCGGCGGTACGTCGACAACGCTACTACCAGCGGGTATTCCGCCGGAGAATGAGAGCCCCCTGTCAGGATTGAACTGACGACCGCTCGCTTACAAGGCGATTGAAGCCCAGTTCGGCTGGGTTCGCACTTATTCGTGCATGCCCGCCACCTGCGAATACGCATTCGTGACAGTTCGCCGTTGTTCGCCCTGATCCGCGGGGGTTGACGGCAAAGTGACGGCAAAATTAGTAGTACTGTCGTACCAGATTCCGTGGTTCTGGTTCGGACTCGTCGACGCTTACCACGTGGATGTTCCATGTCCACCACGATCTACTTTGCCTCGAACGTCACACGGATGCTCGATCGAGCGGACGCGGCACTGGTATCCCCTGGAGTTCGCCCACCCCTGTCTCAGCTGGCCTTTCGTGTGGATCAGTCCCGCCTGGGAGCTTCCCGTTCCACACGTACCGAAACGAATCATGACTCAGTTTTTGAAAACTGAGCGTCCAGCGTCGGGAAGCCTGACTGTCGTCATCGTTGTGGGTACTTGCTATGCGAATTCGCGGAGCACTTTTGCGCCGGAAGTTCTCAGGAAGGAGATGAAGCGGCGAGCGGCCGGAGGGGGACGGCGGCCCGCTAGCCATACCCCGCCGACAAGACGGTGTGCGTTGCGAAAACGACTACGCAGAAGTTTCCGTCAATACCTGAACCGTCGTCTCAGGGTCTGGTGTACTGGGCCGTATGGGCTTCGGTTTTTCTGTCATATTTGGCGAACCGCAAACCATGCAAACTGCCATGCCGAGGGTTCTCGACGGGCTAAAGACCGACCTCTCAGATCCCCTTGTCGCGCTATTGGCGGGGGCCTTACTAGGTGGAATAGTATCAGGAATACTTGAGTTATTTTTTCCAAGAATTGTCAATCGCTTCATGCATCGAGTCCGCCGAGGGATCGTCCTCGATCCGCTGGATGTACTAATGAAGAAGCAAGCGTCCCTCCACGTTGTTGTCGGAAATGTTCCCACGGTCGACTTTCGGCGACTTGGATCAGGCGATCCAATAGTTCTACCGCCAAATGCGCCGTTCCTTCCGTTCGGGATGGCAATGGGAATGGCGGATCTCCGTGCAGCGGTTAGCCGGCGTTTCGGTTCGTCTCGGTCGCTGGAGTTTCATGATCCAGACCACTGCGGCGATTCAATCAAGCGCAGTTTCATCGCGCTCGGCGGACCCTACATTCACCCGATCGTCAAATTGGTCCTCGATCGGGGGTTGGTACCCGAATTCACCATTGAAGACGGACCAATCGCTAGCGATCAAGCCGATGTATACAGCTCGTCGCGCGAAGGAGTCAAATCTGACGGGGCGCTCGCTAGTGACATTGGCGTTTTGATTTGGGTCCGGAGTCCGTACAATGAATCTTGCAAGTTGTGTATACTCTTTGGGCTTTGGCCCCAAGGAACGCTGGCTGCGGTTGACGCCTTCTTAAACAAAGTAGGGCCGCGTTCAAAGTGCAGCGAGCTCAGAAGATATATCCGACGTGGTCACGACTGTATCGCGATAGTTGAAAGCAACATATCAGGTCTTATCGTTGGTGCACCGACGATATTGAAGGTCCGGGCGTTGTAGCCCGTATTCCGACCAATCTCGTTAGCGAAGAGAAGCAGAAGGCGATGGGTCACGCGTCGATCATCGTCACCGCGCACACCTATGCCGACCCGTTCGCCGACGAGCTTGACGATATCGCCGCCGCGCTCGACTCACTCGATGACTGTCCGCGCGGCGAAGGGGGCGAAGCGTAAGGCCGCCCGCCGCAGACGTCGTGTACCCGCGCGGTGAGCCCTGGCGCCGAGTGTTCCCGACTCGGATGCCCCAGGGAGCGTGGCGGCAAGGAATCGAGTTGACGGCAAATGACGGCAAGAACGCGATCTTGATCGCTGTCGGGATCGCGACATGAGCCGTGAACTGCGCTTTTGTGGAGCCTCCTGTCAGGATTGAACTGACGACCTTTCGCTTACAAGGCGAGTGCTCTACCACTGAGCTAAGGAGGCCGGTTTTAACCGGTACTTAGCCTAGCGGGGCGACGATGTGGGCCGGAACGGCCCGCGGAGGAGCCGCGCAATCGAGCCGCGCAATCCAACCTAGCGGGGCGACGATGTGGGCCGGAACGGCCCGCGGCTCACTCGTCGTCGGGGCCCGAGCGCTCGTGGTCGATGACGCGCTGGGAACGCACGGTCCGCGGCGGCCCAGTCCGCCGTGACGGACGGCGGCCGGGGAACGGAATCCGGTCGGCGATGTTGCTCAGCGGGTTGACCACCATGGTCAGCGACATCACCGCATCCTGCAGCGTGGAGATCGCCGGCTCCAGTGCCTCCATCCCGGGCGCGAGCCGGCTCAGGGTGTCGGCGACGGCGGCAAGCTGCTCGAGCGGACCGTTCCTGGCGGTCAGCTTGTCGATCAGCCCGCCCTCGGCAAGTAGCCGATCGGCCAGCCCGTCCTCGGCGAGCAACCGCTCGATCAGCCCGTCGTCGGCGACCAGCTGATCCACCAGTCCACCCGGCTTCAGCGCGCGTTCCAGCCCACCGCCCTCAGCGGTCAGGCGGTCGAGCAGACCATCCTGCTGGGTCAGCATGTCGACCACCCCGCCCGGGCGCAGCAACCGATCGATCGGCCCGTCAGTTGCGAGGGCACGGCCGAGGGGTGCGTCGTCGTCCAACAGCCTGGCCAGTCGGTTAGCCCGGGTAATCGCATCGTCGATGCCCAGCATGTGCGTGACCGCGTTGGACCTGCTCGTCGTGCCCGCCTCACCCAGGGTTCGATGTGCCAGCCCAAGCGCCGACGTCGCAATGCCGAGGCCCGCGTCAGCGGCGGCGAGCCCGACGCGCACCGGTGCGGTGGCGATGCTCGCCAGGCTTTTGCCGAGATTCATCACCCGAGTCTATTCAGGCCGGGCGATATCCCGTGGTGGTTGGCCGCGATCGGGCTGCCACTGAACTCTCAGCCTGCAGCACAGGCGCCTTGGAGGATTACCTTAGCTAAGTACGAGGGAATTAACCCCATGGCAGCGGCAATCGCGGAAGTAACGGCACCGGAGGCGCGGGTACTCGTCGTCGACGACGAAGACAACATCGTCGAACTGCTGTCGGTAAGCCTCAAATTCCAGGGGTTCGAGGTCCACGCGGCCACCAATGGACAGGCGGCGCTGGATTTGGCCCGCGAAGTCAAGCCGGATGCGGTGATCCTCGACGTGATGATGCCCGGAATGGACGGCTTCGGGGTGCTGCGCCGACTGCGCGCCGACGGCATTGACGCACCTGCGCTGTTTCTCACCGCCCGTGATTCGCTGCAGGACAAGATCGCCGGACTGACGCTCGGTGGCGACGACTACGTCACCAAACCGTTCAGCCTTGAAGAGGTCGTCGCCCGGTTGCGAGTCATCTTGCGGCGCACCGGTAAAGGCATCACCGAGGACCACAAGGCCCGCCTGACGTTCGCCGACATCGAACTCGACGAGGAAACTCACGAGGTGTGGAAGGCCGGCGAGCCAGTTTCGTTGTCGCCCACGGAATTCACGCTGTTGCGTTACTTCGTGATCAACGCAGGCACCGTGTTGAGCAAACCAAAGATCCTGGATCACGTCTGGCGGTACGACTTTGGCGGTGACGTCAACGTCGTCGAGTCCTATGTGTCCTATCTGCGTCGCAAGATCGACACCGGTGAGAAGCGCCTCCTGCACACCCTGCGCGGAGTGGGCTATGTGCTGCGCGAGCCGCGATGACAAGCATCCTGTTGTCGGCGCAAGGCCGCATATCGGCCGGATAATGAGCCGATGCTGAAACGACTGCGAGCAACCGTGCCGTTGCGGGTTAGCTTGGTCGCCGCGACCCTGCTGCTGGCGGCATGTGGGCTTGCGGTTTCGGGCATCGCGGTCACATCGAATCCTCCACGACAGTCAGATTCGCCGAGTCGATCGCAACCTGCTCGACGCGAGCCGCGGCTGGGCCCTGGCGACCAGAACGACGTCGCCGGGGCTACATCTCCCTTCGGCCGATCGCCCTCCGTCGAACTATTACCTCCGCAGCACGACCCCGGACGGGCTCACCTGGTCGGTGGCCAACGACACTAGGCCAGAGCCTGCGTTGCCCGCGAACAACGACGTTGGTCCGACGCCGAGAACAGTTGGCTCGGTTGATCATTCCAGCACTAAGTGGCGTGCGGTGTCGGTGCGAAGTCCGCGCGGCAGGTTGATCACTGTCGCCTACGACCTCTCCGATTTTCTGCAGACCGACCGCTCGCTGGCCTGGTTGCAGTTGGGCATTGGTGCTGCCGTCCTGCTCGCGCTGGGTTTGGCCAGCTATGCGGTGGTGTCCCAGAGCCTGCGACCGCTGACCGAAGTCGAACACACCGCCGCGGCAATCGCCGGTGGCCAGCTGGATCGCCGGGTGCGCGAACGTGATGCACGAACCGAAGTGGGCCGGTTGTCGTTGGCGCTGAACGGGATGCTCGCGCAGATCCAAACAGCGTTGGCATCGTCGGAGTCGTCGGCGGAGTTGGCCCGCAGTTCAGCGGAACGCATGCGCAGGTTCATCACCGACGCCAGCCATGAGTTGCGTACTCCGTTGACCACGATTCGTGGTTTCGCCGAGTTGTATCGGCAAGGGGCGGCACGCGATATGGAGCAGGCGATGTCGCGGATCGAGGGCGAATCGCGTCGGATGAGTCTGTTGGTAGAAGATCTGCTGCTGCTGGCACGGTTGGACGCCCAACGGCCGCTGGAAAGCCACCGGGTGGATTTGCTGGCGCTGGCCTCCGACGCTGTACATGATGCTCGCGCGATCGCCCCGCACCGCAAGATCACGCTGGATGTGGTTGACGGACCCGGGATTCCAGAGGTGCTCGGTGACGAGGCCCGGCTACGCCAAGTCCTCAGCAACTTGATGATCAATGCCGTGCAGCACACTCCGGGTACCGCTGATATCGCGGTGCGCGTCGGCACAAAGGACGACGATGCGGTCCTGGAAGTCATCGACGACGGGCCTGGCATGTGCGAGCAGGACGCGCAGCGCGTGTTCGAGCGGTTCTATCGCGCGGATTCGTCGCGGGCGCGGACCAGCGGCGGTTCCGGACTCGGGCTGTCCATCGTCGACTCCCTCGTCCGCGCTCACGGTGGCACCGTCACAGTGACCACGGCGCCCGGACATGGCTGCCGCTTCCACGTCAGCCTGCCGCGTATTGCCGACCTGCCTGTGCGGGCCGGTTAGCCGGGTATCAACTCGGCAAGCGCCGCCTTGATTTTGGCCTGCGCCTCGTCGAGGGATTCCGCAGACGGGTTGCGATCGACGTTGGCGAAGCCGAAATCGCTCAGGCTGCGAGTCGGGAAGACGTGGACGTGCAAGTGGGGCACCTCGAGTCCGGCGATGATCACCCCGGCACGGTCGGCGTCGAATGCCCGGCAGACGGCCTTGCCGACTAACTGGGCGACCGACATGATCCGGCCGAACACCGCGGTGTCGATGTTCTGCCATTGATCGATCTCTGCTCGCGGCACCACCAGCGTGTGTCCCTGGGTCATCGGCTCGATGGTCAAGAAAGCGACGACGTCGTCGTCCTCATACACGAACCGGCCCGGCAGTTCGCCGTTGATGATTCTGGTGAAAATGGTGGCCATGGCTCCAGCATATGGGCCGCCCGCTCGAGTCTAGGCAGTTCCGCCGTCGATCAACGCGGAAAGCTCGGTCACCGACCACGGTGGTGCGTCGTGGTGGTCTCGGTAACCGATCAGATCGGGGGCGGCCCGTGGGAATCGCCCGACGAAACCACCTGCGGCAACGAAGATTTCGCCGGTGATCTGCTTGGCAAGGTCGCTGGCCAGGTAGACATAGGTCGGTGCGGCGTAGTCCGGTGCTGCGACGTCCAGCGCACCGTGCATCGAGACGTCGTCCAGCAGTCCCCTGCGGTTCAGGTCGGCGATGTGGGCGATGTAGTCCTCTCCGGTGGACAGCCGCGTCTTGGCGCCGGGGCACACCACATTGGCGCGTACGCCGTGCTCCTTGAGTTCGGCGGCGATCGCCAGTGTCAGGCTGTTGACCGCGCCCTTGCCGGCCGGATACCCGGTGCCGCCGTAGTCGCCGAGGAACGCGAACGAGCTGGTGTTGACGATGCTGCCGCCGCCCTGCGCGACCATCTTGGGTGCGGCGGCGCGGCAGGTCGCGAACACGGTGCCCAGGTGCGCGTCAAGCAACCCCGCGAACTGCGCCGGGCTGATGTCGAGGATCGACGAGCCCGGCGGTTCGGCGATGCCTGCGCAGTTGACCAGGATGTGGACGCCACCGAACTCGTCAATGCACCTGTCCACCAACGACTCCGCGGCCGCCTGATCGGACGGCGACCCGGGATGGGCGACCGCCCGCCCGCCCGCGGCGGTGATCCGCTCGGTGGTGGACTGGGCAGCATCGGCGTCTCGGCCGTTGACCACTACGCCGGCGCCGTGCTGCGCCAACAATGCTGCGACGGCTGCGCCGATACCCCGCGACCCGCCGACCACGACAGCGCCGCGGTCGGCGAGCAGTGAGCTCACTCCTCGGTGCCGAATGTCATCGTGTCGAGGTTCCAGTAGCCGCGCATGTTCGCGATCAGCCCGGCGTCGTTGACCCGGTAGGTGAACACGCCGCGCACGCTGCTGGTGATTCCGTTGTCAAACTTGCTGCGCAGCACCAAGATATGCGCGACCTCGTCGGGGTCGCTGGACGGAAACGTTTCCTCGCAGGTGATGCTCAGCTGGTTGGCCGCGATGTTGGTGTCGTAGAACTCGGCGACGCCGTCCTTGCCCCGCACACCGTTGCCGTCAGGGTTGGTGACGGACTTGCCAATCGGGTCCTCGACGACGACGTCGTCGGCCATCAGCGCCAGCCAGCCTTCCCGGTCGTGGGCTTGCACGCAGCGCCATGACGACTGCGAGGCGGTCAGCGCGGGGGACTGCTGAACGGTTTCGGCAGACATGTGCACCCGGCTCAGCGGTCGGCGTCGGTGTAGCGGATGACGCCGCGAATGTTCTTGCCGTCCAGCATGTCCTGGTAGCCGTCGTTGATCTGCTCCAGCTTGTACTGCCGGGTGATCATGTCGTCGAGGTTGAGCTTGCCGGCTTTGTACATCGACAACAGCTGGGGAATGTCGAACTGCGGGTTACCGCCACCGAAGATGGTGCCCTTGATGGTCTTCTGCATCAGGGTCAGCATCGCCAGGTTCAGGGTGACGTTGGTGTCCAGCAGGCTGCCGATGGCGGTCAGCACGCAGGTGCCGCCCTTCGCGGTCAGGATCATGTAGTTTTCCACGTCGGCGCCGTGTAGCTCGCCGACGGTGACCACCACTTTGTGGGCCATCAGGCCGTGCGTCACTTCCATGATTCCGCCCATTGCGGCGAAGATGTCCGGGTAGACGTGCGTGGCGCCGAACTTGAGGGCCTGGTCGCGCTTCCACTCGACCGGGTCGATCGCGAAGACGTTGCGGGCACCGGCGGTCACGGCACCCTGCAGCGCCGCCATGCCGACACCGCCGATACCGACGATCGCGACGTCCTCTCCCGGCCGGATGTCGGCGGTGCGAACCGCCGAGCCGTAGCCGGTGGTGACGCCGCAGCCGACCAGAGCGGCGACCTCGAACGGGACCGACGGGTCGATCTTCACCACCGAGCTGCGGTGCACGACCATGTACGGCGAGAACGTGCCCAGCAGCGTCATCGGGAAGACGTTCTCGCCGCGAGCCTGGATGCGGAACGTGCCGTCGGATACCGCGGCGCCGCCGAGCAGCCCGGCGCCGAGGTCGCACAGGTTGCGCAGGCCGGCCTGACAAGTCGGACACTGTCCACAGGACGGGATGAACGACAGCACCACGTGGTCGCCGGGGGCGAGGTCCTCAACGCCCGGGCCCACTTCGGTGACGATGCCGGCGCCCTCGTGGCCACCGAGGACCGGGAAGCCGCCCATCGGGATGCCGCCGGTCACCAGGTGGTGGTCGGAGTGGCACATGCCGGCCGCTTCCATCTGGATCTTGACTTCGTCCTTCTGCGGGTCGCCGATCTCGATTTCCTCGATCGACCACGGCTGGTTGAACTCCCAGATCAGCGCGCCTTTTGTTTTCATGAAAGACCTCCAACAGAATGCCCTGACCCGAGTGTCGGTGAAAGGGACCGGCCTGGGCCGGACGGCAATTTAGAACGTGTTCTCATTCGAAGCCCATTATGACCTGCGTCACCGTGTTGTAAACAACGGGGATCACCAGATCGCTACCGGAGCCTGTCCGAGCGGGTAGTAGCCGGGCAGCTTCTCACCGGCCACGCTGCGTTCGATGCGCTTTTGCATGCCGGTGCTCAGGTCGCCGGACTCGATGAGACTTGCGAACATCTTCGCGACGTGACCGAAGTCGAAGAAGTCGCGCTGCCACTCGATGAGCCCGTCGTTGTTGAGGCGGAACCAACTGCCGCCGATGCCGTAGATCTCGTCCTGGGTGCCGTCGGTCTTGTTGACGATCTGCTTCCAGAAACCGACGATTTCGCCCTGCTTGTCGTCGATCAGGACCTTCTGGTACTCGTACACCCAGTTCTCCAGGCCCTCCATCTCCATGCCAAGAGCGACGTCCCGGATCTCGTCGACCCCGACGCACATCACGTCTTCCTTGGGACCGATGTTCCAGCCGTAGGTGGCCTCAGGAGCGTAGAAGTCGGCCAACGGTCGCCAGTCGCCGGCCTTTTCGCAGTCCTTGTTAGCCTGCAGCCAGCGGTCGACCCATGATCTCCAGTTGCTCACGTGAGTGTGACGCCTCCGACATGATCAGTCAGTCTCCTTTGTCTGTTTTGATGAATAGTGCTTGTGTTGGGCACATTTCGACGGCCCGCTCGATTTCGTCGCGGGCTTCCTCGGGCGGCTCGGCGTCGAGGATCTCGACTTTGCCGCGTTTGGGCACCCGGAAATAGTCGGGCGCCTCCAGCTCGCACATCGCGTGGCCCTTGGCACAGATCCAGATCGGCTTCGACGCGGTAGCCCATCGTCAGCTCCCGTTACGCCGGCGGTAACGCACCTTGGCCGGCCGGGCGAGTTGCACCACCATCTTGGAGTGGTCGTTGTGATAGCTGTCGGCGGGCTGCGCCATCTCGAAATTGTATTCGCGCAACAGAACCGAGAAGATCGCTTTGATCTGCATCTGCGCGAACGCGGCTCCGACGCAACGGTGCCGGCCGGCGCCGAACGGGATCCAGGTCCATCGGTTGACGACGTCGGCCTGCTCGGGCTTGTTGTACCGGTCCGGGTTGAAGGCGTCGGGGTCCGGAAAGTCCTCGGGGATCCGGTTAGAGATCGCAGGGGACGCCGCGACGAAGTCACCCTTGTGAATCGGGAAGCCCTGAACCTCGAACTCGCCCTGCGCCACTCGCATCAGGATGATCAGCGGCGGGTGCAGACGCAGCGTCTCCTTGACGACGTTGTCCAGCTTCGGGATCTGGCGCAGCGCGTGGAAGCTCACCTCCTGACCGTCGGCGTAGAGCTCCTCCAGCTCGGCCAGCACGTCGGCATAGACCTCGGGGTGGCGGATCAGCTCGATCAGCGTCCACGACGACGTTCCGGCACTGGTGTGGTGCCCGGCGAACATCAACGAGATGAACATGCCGGTGACCTCATCGGCCGAGAACCGGGGATTGCCCTCCTCGTCCTTGATCGACACCAGCACGTCGAGCATGTCGCGATCGGCCTTGTCCTTCGGGGGATTCGCCAGCCGCTGATTCATGATTTCCTGAACCAGCGCAACAAGTTTCACACGGGCCTCGTCGCGGCGCTTGAAGCTCTCGATCGGGAGATAGGGGTCGACGTAGCACAGCGGATCCGTGCCGCGCTCCAGCTCGTGGTAGTACTCGGCGAACCTGTGGTCGAGCTGCTCGCGGAATTTCAGGCCGATCAGGCAAGCCGTCGACGTGTAGATGGTCAACTCGGAGAAGAAGTCGAGCAGCTCGATCTCGCCCTCGTCGCCCCAGTTGGCGATCATCTTCTTGACCTCGCCCTCGATGGTGGCGGCGTGGCCCTTCATCTGTTCGCCGCGCAGCGCGGAGTTGTGCAGCATCTCCTTACGCCGCTCGGGGCTGGCGTCGAACACCACACCCTTACCGAAGATCGGTGTCATGAAGGGGTAGGCCTCGGCCTGGTCGAGATCCTCGTCGGCGGAGCGGAAGAAAAACTCGTTGGCCTCGGCGCCCGACAGGAAGATGACGGGCTTGTCAACGAGCTGGAACCACCCGACATCCCCGCATTCTTCACGGGTGCGCTTCATCAAACCGATCGGATCGGTGCGGAACTCCTCGAGATGGCCGTGCTCTTCTTCGCCGCCTGAAACCCGGGGCACAATCGCTGTCGTCACTGTCCTGGCATCCCTTCTTCACCGAGCGCCAGTTTTTGGCGTTCCTTGTTGTCAGCCAATGGCGCCTCGGGCTGAAGCTCCATGTTGACCACGAAGCCGCCCCGTGGCGTCTCGGCCACGAACGTGATCGCCCGGGCCAGGTCAGCGGCCCGCAAGAAGTAGTCGTGGCGGGCCTGGCCCCACTTGGCCCAATCCTCGAGCGCGGGCCCGATCGACTCGGCGGGCAAGCTCCAACCCATCGAGGTCTTCGTCGGGCCGGGGTGCACGATCGACGCGCGCACGCCGGTGCCCTCCAGCTCCATCTGCAGGTTGGTGACCATCGCCACCAGCGCAGCCTTCGCGGCGCCGTAGGCACCCATGTGCGGGCGTTGGCGCAGCGCGACGTCGGAGCCCACGAAGATCAGGTCACCGCGCCGACGCTCGATCATCCCCGGGAGCACCGCGGTGGCCAGCCGGTTGGCCCCGATCAGGTGGATCTGGATCTGCGATTCGAAAGTCGCGGTGTCGATTTCGTGCAGCTTGCCGAAGTAGGTGTCGCCGGCACCGGTGACCAGAACTTCGACGTCACCGAGCTGTTCGGTGACTTGGTGCACGAATCCCTTCACCGACTCGACGTCGGTCACATCGAGTGGCAGGGCTATCGCCTCACCGCCGTCGGCGCGGATCTGGTCGGCGATCTCCTGACACTTGTCGACGCGCCGCGCACCTAACGCCACCGGAAAGCCATGCGCGGCAAGCTCAACGGCGGTAGCCGCGCCGATGCCCGACGACGCGCCGGCGACGATCGCGGGCCGACGGGCGGGATGTGGGTCGAAGCGGGGCATCTAGGAGACCTCCAGGGTCATCGGCAGGTGGGCGAACCCGCGCACGTTACTGGAATGGACACGGACCGAATTGGCCTCGTCGACCTGGTAACCCTTGATCCGTTTGAATAATTCGGTGAGTGCCACCCGGGCTTCCATCCTGGCCAGGTGGGCGCCCAGGCAGAAGTGTGCGCCGCTGCCGAAACTCAAGAGTTTGGAACCGATTTCGCGACCGATCACGAAGTCATCAGGATTGTCGAATGCGCGTTCGTCGCGGTGCCCCGAGCCGGGCAGCAGCAGTAGGACGTCGCCGTCGGGGATCGTCGTGTCGTACAGGGTGAGTTCGCCGGCGACGGTGCGGGCCAGGATCTGGCTGGAGGTGTCGTAGCGCAGGGTTTCCTCCACCCACAGCGGAACCCTCGACAGATCCGCGTAGACGGAGGTCAGCTGGTCTGGGTTCCGGTGACCCCAAAATGCAGCATTGGCAAGGAGTTTGGTGGTGGTCTCGTTGCCGGCGATCACCATCAGGAACATGAACCCGATGATTTCGTCATCGGTGAGCCGGTCGCCGTCGATCTCGGCTTCCAGCAGCGCCGTCGTCAAGTCGTCAGTCGGCTTCTTGCGACGCTGGGCGACCATCTCCTGGTAGTACACGATGAGATTGATCGAGGCCTCGACCGCCGCGGCCGGCACGTCGGTCACGCCGTCCTCTCGGTGCATGACTCCATCGGCCCAGGCACGCACCTGCGCCCGATCCGGATCGGGGACCCCCATCAGCTCGGAGATGACGTCCATCGGCAGCTTTCCGGCGAACTCGTCGACGTAGTCGACCGCACCCGAGGTCGCCTTCTCCACCATGGTGTCGAGATGCTGTGTGGCAATCTCGGTGACGCGCGGCTCGAGCTCGCGAATCCGTCTGGGCGTGAAGCCTTTCGACACCAGCGTCCGTAACCGCAGGTGCGCTGGATCGTCCATCGCCAGAAACGACATGGTCTTGGAGGCGTGCGGCCCCCTGGAGGCGGGGTCCAGCGAGACGCCGAAACGGTTGGACAGCGTGGTGCTATTGCGGAAGCCCTGGTGCACGTCGGCGTGCCGGGACAGGGCCCAAAAGCCCAGCTCCTCATTGCGATACAGCGGTGCCTCGTCCCGCAGTCGCTGGTAATACGGATAGGGATCCTCGTGGAAGTCATAGCTATACGGGTCCAGCAGCGGGCTATCGATCTGACTGGTCATCGGTTTTCCCCCGGTTTGAGAATGAGGCCGACCGCATAGGCCAGGTGGTCGGCGATCTGGTGATAGCTGTATGCCCCACTAGCGGCGTTGACCAGCGCGCCGAAGAACGCCATCTCCAGTACCGACACGATGCGCGGATCGGCATTGGGTCCGATGGCTGACGTGATGCGACGGTGGATCTCGGCGCCGATGCGGTCGCGCACGGACCTAACCGCCGGGTCTCCGGCGCCGCCGAGCAACGCCGTCGTGCACGCCGCTGCGACTTCGGGTTCGTCGGCCACCACCAGCGCGAGGTGGCGCAGGGCCTTGTCCACCCGAGTCGGCATGGGCTCGTTGACGTCGGTGAAGTAGGGGACCCGTCGCACGAGATCCAGGTAGACCTCGGCGATCAGGTGGTTTTTCGACGAGAAGTAGGTGTAGGCGGTCGCCGGGGCGACCTTGGCGCGGGCGGCCACCGCTCGCACGGTCAGGTCGGCATAGGACTTTTCCCGCAGGACCTCCACGCCCGCGGCAAGCACCTTGCGGAAGGTCTCTTCCTGTCGACGGTTGCGCGGCACGTCCCGGGCCGGACCGCCGGCGTCGGGAGTGATCGTGACCACTGGGTCGCTGGACACATGTCCAAGTTATCCGATACCTCCGACACGAGGCAAGCCCGTTCGCTTAAATACCTTCAAACAGCATATTTACGGCGTCGGCGACGGCCGGGAAAGACCGGCTCTTGCACTTTCAGCGATGCGGCGACTATGTTCGACTGGATTATTCCGGACATGTGTCCATCCATACCAGGGGCGGAGGCGGAGATGGTATTGCTGGCCGACGGCGTGAGCTCGCTGCTCATCGACGGCAAGCTGACGAGCGGCAGTCACGGCACCTTTCCCACGATCAACCCGGCCACCGAGGAAGTGCTGGGTGCCGCGGCCGACGCCAGCGTTGAGGACATGGACCGCGCCGTCGATGCGGCGCGACGGGCCTTCGACGAAACAGACTGGTCGCGCAACACCGAACTGCGGGTGCGTTGCGTCCGCCAGCTGCGTGCGGCGATGCAGCAGCACCTCGAAGAACTGCGTGACATCACCATCGCCGAAGTCGGCGCGCCGCGGATGCTGACCGCAATCGCCCAGCTCGAAGGCCCGGTCAACGACCTGGCCTTCGCGGCGGATACCGCCGAGTCGTACGAATACAACCAGGATCTCGGCGAGGCGTCGCCGATGGGTATCCGAACCCGTCGCACGGTTGCTCGTGAGGCCGTCGGTGTCGTGGGCGCCATCACCCCGTGGAACTTTCCCCACCAGATCAACCTCGCCAAGATCGGACCCGCGCTGGCCGCGGGAAACACCGTCGTCTTGAAGCCCGCCCCTGACACGCCGTGGTGTGCGGCTGTGCTCGGAGAGCTCATCACCGAGCACACCGACTTTCCGCCCGGTGTGATCAACATCGTCACCTCGAGCGATCATGGCGTAGGCGCACTGTTAGCCAAAGACCCTCGGGTGGATATGGTTTCGTTCACCGGGTCGACGGCCACCGGCCGCAGTGTGATGGCCGACGGAGCCGCGACCATCAAGAAGGTCTTCCTCGAATTGGGCGGCAAGTCGGCATTCATCGTGCTCGACGACGCCGACCTGGCCGGTGCTGTTGGTGTCGCGGGGTTCTCGGTGTGCATGCACGCCGGTCAGGGATGCGCGATCACCACCCGACTGGTGGTGCCGCGCGCGCGGTACGACGAGGCCGTCTCCATCGCGGCCGCAACGGTGGGTGGTATCAAGGCCGGCGACCCGACCGACCCCGGAACCATATGCGGGCCACTGATCTCGGCGCTACAGCGCGATCGGGTGCAGGGCTATCTCGACTCGGCCATCGCTGAGGGCGGGACGTTCGCGTGCGGAGGAGGCCGGCCGGCCGATCGTGAAGTCGGCTTCTTCATCGAGCCCACCGTGATCGCGGGGCTGGGCAACGACGCCCGCTGCGCGCAGGAGGAGATCTTCGGACCGGTCCTGACGGTGATCGCCCACGATGGCGACGACGACGCCGTGCGCATTGCCAACGACTCGCCATACGGCTTGTCTGGCACCGTGTTCGGCGCCGACCCGGACAGGGCGGCGCGGATTGCCGCGCGGGTCCGGGCGGGCACGATCAATGTCAACGGCGGCGTCTGGTACTCGGCCGACGCGCCCTTCGGCGGTTACAAGCAGTCCGGGAACGGCCGCGAGATGGGCCTGGCCGGTTTCGAGGAGTACTTGGAAACCAAAACTATCGCGACAGCGGTCTAGGCGCGAGTGGCCAGTTATGACCCGAGATTTCGCGTCTAGCGTGTAATAAGTGGCCGGTCGGCGAGAGAGGAACAGCGTGAGGTTCGAAGACAAGGTGGCCATCGTGACCGGTTCCGGTGGCGGCATCGGCCAGGCGTACGCCGAGGCACTGGCACGCGAAGGCGCGGCGGTTGTCGTGGCCGACATCAATGCCGAGGCGGCCGACGGGGTCGCCAAGCAGATCGCCGCCGACGGCGGCACAGCCGTCAGCATTCCAGTCGACGTGTCCGACCCCGCCTCGGCCAAGGCGATGGCCGACCGCACACTGTCCGAGTTCGGCGGCATCGACTATCTCGTCAACAATGCCGCGATCTTCGGTGGCATGAAGCTGGACTTCCTGGTGACCGTCGATCCGGAGTACTACAAGAAGTTCATGAGCGTCAACCTCGACGGCGCGCTGTGGTGCACCCGCGCGGTGTACAAGAAGATGGCCAAGCGCGGTGGCGGCGCGATCGTCAACCAGTCATCGACCGCGGCGTGGCTGTACTCGAACTTCTACGGCCTGGCCAAGGTCGGCCTCAATGGCTTGACTCAACAGCTGTCGCGCGAGCTGGGCGGACAAAACATCCGGATAAACGCTATAGCGCCCGGACCCATCGACACCGAGGCCAACCGGACCACCACTCCCAAAGAGATCGTCGACGATATTGTCAAGGGGCTCCCCTTATCCCGGATGGGAACCCCTGACGATTTGGTTGGCATGTGCTTGTTCCTGTTGTCCGATGAGGCTTCATGGATCACCGGCCAGATCTTCAATGTTGACGGCGGACAGGTGATTCGGTCATGAGTGAATATGTGGCGCTCGGCTACATCGGGCTGGGTAACATGGGCGCTCCGATGGCCAAAAGAATGATCGAATGGCCCGGTGGTGTAACGGTTTACGACATCAGGACCGAGGCGATGACGCCGCTGGCCGAGGCCGGCGCGAGCCTGGCGGACAGTATCGCCGATGTTGCCGCCGCGGACATCGTCCACGTGACCGTGCTCAATGACGCTCAGGTGCGTCAGGTGGTGGGCGAACTGGCTGCCCATGCCAAGCCCGGAACCGTCATCGCGATCCACTCGACCATCAGCGACACCACTGCCGTGGAATTGGCTGATGCGCTGAGGCCGCGGGACATTCACATTGTCGATGCGCCCGTCAGCGGCGGCGCGGGCGCCGCCGAAAAGGGCGAACTCGCCACCATGGTCGGTGCCGAGCGCGAGGTCTACGAGCGGATCAAGCCGGCGTTCAAGCAGTGGGCCTCGCTGGTGATCCATGCCGGTGCCCCCGGTGCAGGAACACGAATGAAGCTGGCCCGCAACATGTTGACGTTTACCTCCTACGCCGCGGCCTGCGAAGCCATGAAGCTGGCGGAGGCGGCGGGGCTGGATCTGCAGGCGCTGGGCCGGGTGGTGCGTCACACCGACGCACTCACCGGTGGGCCGGGTGCCATCATGGTCCGCGATGATATGAAAACCCTTGAGCCAGAGCACTTCCTGTATCAGCCGTTCCTGCACACCCGCGGCCTGGGCGAGAAGGATCTGAGCCTGGCGCTGGGCTTGGGTGAGGCGGTGTCGGTGGAGCTTCCGCTGGCCCAGCTGGCCTACCAGCGGCTGGCCGAGGGCCTCGGGGTGCCGCACACAGAGAAAGAGACGTAAATGGACGAGCTGCGTCGTAAAGGCCTCGAGAAGATGAACGAGGTTTACGGCTGGGAGATGCCCAACATCGAAGGCGACGCGTACTTCGACCTGACCGTCGACCACCTATTCGGCACCATCTGGAGCCGACCGGGATTGTCGATGCGAGACAAGCGCATCATGACGCTGACGGCGGTGACGGCCGTCGGAAATCGCGACCTGGCCGAGATTCAGATCAACGCCGCGCTGCTCAACGAAGAACTAAGCGAGACCGAACTCAAGGAGATGGCCGTCTTCCTCACCCACTATCTCGGCTTTCCGCTGGGTTCGGCGCTCAACGGCGCGGTCGACGCCGTCGTGGCCAAGCGGAAGAAGGCCGCGGCGAAGGGCGCCGGCGAGGACAAGAAGGCCAACGTCGACAGCGCGCTGAAGATGCACTCGGGCACCACCCACGACTAGCACCCTATCTTTCCGGAGCGGCCCGCTAGAGTGACGTTTCGTGCGCGTTCTGGTGATCGGTTCCGGTGCTCGCGAACACGCCCTACTGCTGGCGTTGCGCGCTGATCCCGCGGTGGAGGCGCTGGCCATCGCTCCCGGCAACGCGGGTACCGCGTCACTGGCTGACCAGCACCAGGTCGACATCACCTCCAGTGACGACGTCGTCGCACTGGCCCGCGAGATCCGCGCCGACCTGGTGGTCATCGGCCCCGAAGTCCCGCTGGTGCTCGGGGTGGCCGACGCCGTACGCGACGCCGGGATCGCCTGCTTCGGGCCCGGCAAGGCCGCGGCGCGAATCGAAGGTTCCAAAGCCTTCGCCAAGGACGTGATGGCGGCCGCAGGTGTCCGTACTGCCTCCAGCGAGATCGTGGACAGCCCAGCACGTTTAGACGCAGCGCTGGACCGATTCGGACCGGCCGTCGGGGAACCTGCCTGGGTGGTGAAAGATGACCGGTTGGCTGCCGGCAAGGGTGTGGTGGTCACACCGGACCGCGACGTCGCGCGCGCTCATGCCGCGGGACTGCTCGAGTCCGGACACCCGGTGTTGTTGGAGTCCTACCTCGACGGCCCCGAGGTTTCGCTCTTCTGCGTCGTCGACGGCGAGACGGTCGTGCCACTGCTTGCAGCGCAAGACTTCAAGCGTGTCGGCGACGGCGACACCGGCCCCAACACCGGCGGCATGGGCGCCTACGCGCCGCTGCCGTGGCTACCGTCGGACGTCTACCGCGCAATGGTCAGTAAGGTCGTGGAACCGGTTGCCGCCGAGCTGGTCCGGCGTGACAGCCGATTTTCGGGTCTGTTGTATGCCGGGTTGGCGATCACCGCGAACGGGCCCGCCGTCATCGAATTCAACTGCCGATTCGGCGATCCGGAGACACAGGCCGTGCTCGCGCTGCTCGAGTCACCACTCGGCCAACTGCTCAATGCAGCGGCAACCGGCACGCTGGCCAGCTTCGGTGAGCTGTGTTGGCGCGATGGCGCGGCCGTGACGGTGGTGCTGGCAGCGGAAAATTATCCGGGCAGGCCACGGGTGGGCGACGTAGTGGTTGGGTCAGAGGCCGGCGGCGTTCTGCATGCCGGAACTGCCCGCCGCGACGACGGTGCGATCGTGTCCTCAGGTGGCCGAGTCCTCTCAGTGGTGGGTACCGGCCCGGACTTGGCCGCGGCCCGGTTGGCCGCCTATGACATCATTGGTTCAATTAAGTTGCCCGGTAGCCACTTTCGCACCGATATCGGCTTGGCGGCTGCGGAGGGCAAGATCCGGGTTTAGAAACCCGCGGCCTGGCCATCGCGGCGAGGGTCGCTGACCGCAAGATATCCGTCGTCAAGCCGCCAGATCGCCTGGCAACTGCCGAACTGGTTGTAGTCGTCGGTGGTGACCAGTTGGTGGCCGCGCCGCCGGAGCTCGTCCAGCGTCGATGGCGGAAAACCTTTCTCGCAGCACACTTGCAGACCTTGCGCCCAGCGAAAGCGCGGGCCGTCGCAGGCCGCCTGCGGATTCTGGCGGTGGTCGACGATGCGCGCCACCACCTGCACGTGGCCCTGCGGCTGCATCGGGCCGCCCATCACCCCGAAGCTCATCACCGGGGAGCCGTCCTTGCTCAGAAAGCCCGGGATGATGGTGTGGTAGGGCCGTTTGTTCGGCCCGACCTGATTCGGATGTCCTGGCGTCACAGTGAAATCCGCGCCACGGTTTTGCAGCGAGATCCCGGTGCCCGGCACCACGACGCCGGAGCCGAATCCCATGTAGTTGGATTGGATCATCGACACCATGACGCCTGAGGCATCGGCGGCGGTGAGATACACCGTTCCGCCGCGCGGTGTCCCGGCAGATGCCGGCTGGGCCCGCTCCCGATCGATCAACATTGCGCGCCGGCGCAGGTACTCCTTATCGAGAAGGTGCTCCGGGCGTACCGTCATGTGCTCGATGTCGGACACGTAGGCCTGGGCGTCGGCGAAGGCGAGCTTCGCCGCCTCGATCTGCACATGCACGCTGTCGGCGGAATCGACGGCGAACGAGGCCATGTCGAAGTGTTCGAGGATGCCGAGTGCGATCAAGGCCACGACGCCTTGACCATTGGGAGGTATCTCATGCACCGTGTACCCGCGGTAGCCGCCGGAGATCGTCCCGACCCAGTCAGCATGATGTGCGGCAAGGTCGCTGGCTCGCATGGCCCCGCTGTTGACCGCCGCGTGGGCTTCGAGTTTGGCCGCCAGTTCTCCGCGGTAGAACGCCTCGCCGTTGGTCGCGGCAATCGTTTCGAGCGTGGCGGCGTGATCGGGCAAAGTGACCAGTTCGCCCGGGCCCGGTGCTCGGCCACCGGGCATGAACGCTTCGGCGAATCCAGGTTGGGACGCGAAGAGCGGGACCTGTGCCGCCCACTGCTCCGCAATCGTCGGTGAGACCAGAAAGCCTCTGCGGCCGTAAGAGATTGCAGGCTCAAAGAGCCGATCGAACGGAAGCTTCCCGAACTTGGCGTGCAACTCCACCCATGCCGACACTGCGCCGGGGACGGTGACGGAATTCCAGCCGAGCGCCGGAACACCGTCGGCGCCGAAATACTCTGGCGTCCATGCGGCGGGTGAACGGCCCGACGCGTTCAGCCCGTGCAGTTGTCGACCATCCCACACAATGGCGAAGGCGTCTGAACCGATGCCGTTGGAGACCGGTTCCACCACCGTCAAGGCGATCGCGGTGGCAATAGCCGCATCGACCGCGCCGCCGCCATCGGCGAGCATCCGAAGACCGGCCTGCGCCGCGAGCGGTTGTGATGTGCACACCACGTTTGTTGCCAGCACAGGCTTACGCGGCCACGCGTACGGCAGTTCCCATTCGAATGGCCGCACCGCTCAGCCTCCGTTTCCGAACCGTTGCGCTACTGCGCGGCGGTCCACCGAACCCTTTGCAGTATGCGGTAACTCGTCGATCACCGCGATGTTGCCGGGGATCTCGAAGGGGGCAAGGCGTTGACGGCAGAACTCCTTGAGCTCCTCGGTGGTCGGCGTGGCGGATGGATCGGGCACGATCACCGCGGCGACTGTCTCCCCGTAGAGGGAATCGGACACCCCGAATACCGCTGCCTCGACGACCTTCGGGTGACTGACGAGTACGCCCTCGACGTGCTCCGGCGATATGTTCTCCCCGGCCCGAATGATCAGCTCCTTGATGCGGCCGCGCAGCGTCAATTCGCCGTCCACCGACAGCGATCCCAGGTCGCCGGTGTGCAGCCATCCGTCGGTGAAGGTGCCGGCAGTTGCGGCCGCGTTGCCGAGGTAGCCGCGCACCACGGTCCGGCCGCGCAGCCAGACTTCGCCGACGCCACCGGGCGGGCAGGGCCGACCGTCGTCCCCGGCGATGCGGATCTCCGCTCCCGTGGACCGCCCGACCAGGCCCGACGTCACGGCATCGTTGACACCGGTGCTCGCCACCTGATGCGTGGCCTCCGTCATGCCGTAGGCACTGAGCATCGGCGCGTCGAACGCGGCCCGCGCCGCCTCTGCCGTCTCGGGGCTCAGCGGCGCACTGCAGCTGCGGATGAAGCGCAGCGGTGCACGATCATGATCGGCGCCCGTGCCGCGCTGCAGCAGGATTTGGTGAATCGTCGGCACCGCCGTGAACCAGGTCGCGCCCGCGGCGTGGACGTCGTCGGCGAAGGTGTGCGCGGAGAACCGACCGCCGGCCGGAATCAGCACTGTCCCTCCCGACACCAAAGTCGACAGCAGCGCGGCGATCAGCCCGTGGCCGTGGAACAACGGCATTACGGCGACGGTCGCATCGTCGGGTCGCAGCTCGTAGGTGTCGATGACGCCGCGAACCGAGGTGGCCACGTTGTCGTGGGTCCACGGAACCATCTTCGGCGAACCGGTGGTACCGCCGGTGAACATGATCAACGCGTCGTCGGGCCGCAATCCGTCGGGCCCGGCGGTGGCAGGGGCCAGTTCCGCGGTGGTGTCCAGATGGGCTGCGGTGTCGCCGCCGACCGTCACCGAGACGGGCCACGATGGCAGGGCCGTCTCTTCGGTCTCGCCGGATGTGTCGGAGTCGGCGTCGACCAGGACGACTCGCGCGCCCGCGACCGTGATTCTGGCGTGTTGCTCGGCGACGGGCAAGGCCGGATCCAACGGAACGAGGACGAGTCCGGCGCGCGAGGCCGCCAGCAATCCGACGACGAATTCGGCGCTGCTGCGGGCTCGTAGCGCCGCGCGGTCGCCGGGCCGCAGGCCGCCGCCGGCCAGCTGGCCGGCCAGGCAGTCGACCAACCGGACGAGGTCGCGGTAGCTGATCGATGCGCGTTCCGCGCTGACGACCAGCGCGCGCGCGTCGGGTTGGCGACGTGCGGTCGTCGCGATCAGGTCGGCGATACGTGGGCTGGAACCCGTGTCCTGGGCCGTCATCTCACACCCTCCTTAGCTGCTGCCGAAACCGGGGTCTACCTGCACCATGCCCGGATGCCGCGCGGTCGTCCAATACTCATCCGCTACCACTCGATAGACGTTGTCTATCGGTGCATAGCAACCTGGTCTTGGACGCCTGTGCGAGATCGGACAACAGTAGAGGCCATGAGCAACCAATCGGTACCCCCCGAGCTGACCGACGGTTTCCGCGTGTTCGTCGACGCCCTGAAACTCAACGGCGTTGACACGATCTACGGACTGGTCGGCATCCCGATCACCGACCTTGCCCGGGTAGCGCAGAAATCGGGGATCCGCTTCATCGGGTTCCGGCATGAGACCTCCGCCGGCAACGCCGCGGCCGCCGCCGGGTTCCTCACCCGCCGGCCCGGCATCTGCTTGACGGTCTCGGCGCCCGGTTTCCTCAACGGGCTGGTTGCGCTGGCCAACGCCACGACGAACTGTTTCCCGATGATCCTGATCTCTGGATCGAGCGAGCGGCCGCTGGTGGACATGCAACGCGGCGACTACGAGGAACTGGATCAGCTCAGCGCGGCACGGCCGTTCGCGAAGGCGGCCTACCGGATCGCCCGAGTGCAGGACATCGGTCTGGGCGTCGCCCGCGCTATTCGCACCGCAGCCTCCGGCCGGCCGGGCGGCGTCTATCTCGATATTCCGGGCGCTGTGCTCGCAGAGGCGATTGATGCGCAGCAGGCGGCCAACACCATCTGGCAGGTCGTCGACCCCGATCCACCTCAGCCACCTGCGCCCGAAGCGGTCGATCGAGCGCTGCATCTACTGTCGCAGGCCAAGCGGCCGCTGATCGTCCTCGGCAAGGGTGCCGCATATGCGCAGGCCGACAAGGTTATTCGCAACTTTGTGGAATCCACCGGCATTCCCTACTTGCCGATGTCGATGGCTAAGGGGCTGCTGCCCGACACACATCCACAGTCTGTCGCCGCGGCGCGTTCGCTGGCGCTGGCCCGCGCGGATGTGGTCGTGCTCGTGGGCGCCCGGTTGAACTGGCTATTGGGACACGGCGAGTCGCCGCCGTGGTCAGCAGATGCGAAGTTCATCCAGATCGACATCGCGCCTTCGGAATTCGACAGCAACCGCCCGATCGCCGCACCGCTGGCGGGCGATGTCGGGTCGGTGGTGTCGGCGCTGCTCGAGCGGGTCGGCACCCATCCGATCGCCGTGCCCACCGGGTGGACTGATGAGCTCGCCGAGCGCCGCGCCCGCAACGACGCCACCATGCGTAAGCGACTGGACGAAGACCCGCATCCGATGCAGTTCCACAACGCGTTGCGTGCGGTTCGCGATGTGCTGCAAGACCATCCGGAGGTGTATCTGGTCAACGAGGGTGCCAATGCGCTGGACGTCGCCCGCAATGTCATCGACATGCAGCTGCCGCGGCACCGGCTCGACAGCGGTACCTGGGGAGTGATGGGCATCGGCATGGGCTACGCCATCGCGGCCGCGGTCGAAACCGGACACCCGGTGGTGGCCGTCGAGGGCGACAGCGCGTTCGGGTTCAGCGGCATGGAGTTCGAGACGATATGCCGCTACCGACTCCCGGTCATCGTCGTCATCCTCAACAACGGAGGGGTCTATCGCGGCGACGAGGCCTTCGGCGACGATCCCGCGCCGACCGTCCTGAACGCCGCTGCGCGTCACGAGTTGATCGCAGAGGCATTCGGCGGCAAGGGTTATCACGTCACCACGGCCGCCCAGCTGCGGTCGGCACTGGCCGACGCACTGGCGTCGAAGGGACCGGCGATCATCGACTGCGAACTCGACCCTGCCGCCGGCGTGGAGAGCGGACACCTGGCCAGCCTCAACCCGAAAAGCGCTGCCGGAGGCGGGTGATCGTCAGCGCCGACCGGTGATCCCGAGCAGCCGCGGCGTACAAGTGTCTCAGCGCGTCCAGTGCTCAGCAAGCACGCCCTGCTGAGCACTGCCGTAGCCCGATATCGTCGCGCCTACGGTAGCTGATACGATTGGCGCCTCTAAGTTGTCTGAGCCCTCGTGAACCACGACAAGACCGTGCTGCCCGTTGATGCAGCCGAACCGAAGGTTGACCACACATGCCCAAGCCCGTCATCGTCAGTGCTGTCCGGACCGCTATCGGGACGTCGTTCAAAGGCTCGTTGGTCAACACGCCCCCCGAGGTACTCGCGACGACCATTCTGCAGGAAGTGGTCCGGCGAGCCGGGATCGAGCCGTCCGACATCGACGACGTGATATTCGCCGAATCGCATTACGGTGGCGGCGATCTCGCGCGTTACGCGGCGGCGAACTCCGGGATGTTTTCGGTCCCCGGCCAGGCGGTGAACAGGCATTGCGCAGGTAGCCTCACCGCGGTTGCCAACGCGGCCGCGCAGATCGGCTCTGGTGCCGAGAAGGTCATCGTCGGTGGCGGAGTGCAGTCGCTGTCGATGACCCCGCTGATGAATTGGCGTATCCCCGGGCCGACCCTGGAATTCGAAGAGCGATGGATCCCGCCCACGCATGTGGAGTCGCCCGACGCGCCGACCCGCGACATGTCGATCACGGTGGGGTGGAACACCGCCCAAGCGGTTGGGATCAGCCGCGAAGAGATGGATGCCTGGGCGTTGCGTTCGCACCAACGTGCCATCGCGGCAATCGACAGCGGCGCCTTTGTCGACGAGATCGTCGCGTTGAAGATCAAGGGCCGCGACGATGCACTGGTGGAGTTCAGTGTGGACGAGAATCCTCGCCGCGAGACCAGCATGGAGAAGCTGGCGTCGCTGAAGGTGCTGCACCCGGAGATTGAAGGGTTCTCCATCACCGCCGGCAACAGCAGCGGCACCAACGACGCGGCTGCCGCCCTGACATTGACCGACGACGACTTCGCCCGATCCGCCGGACTCACCGTGCTGGGCTCGGTGCAGGCCTGGGCCTCCGCCGCCGTCGAACCGAAGGACACCGGTCTGGGGGCGGTGAAGGTGATCGGCAAGGTGCTGGACCGGGCCGGCCTGGCTCCGGGCGACGTCACGCTGTGGGAGATCAACGAGGCGTTTGCATCGGTGCCGATCGCCGCGTGCCGCGAGCACGGGCTCGACGAGGACCGGGTCAACATCTACGGCAGTGGGTGCAGCCTGGGCCACCCCATTGCCGCCAGCGGCGCGCGGATGCTGACCACGCTGGTGCATGAATTGGGCCGGCGCGGCGGCGGGATCGGCGTGGCAGCGATGTGCGCGGGCGGTGGCCAGGGTGGCGCAGTGGTGATCGAGGTCTAGCCGAGCCGGGCAATCATCCTTCGCCCGAATCGATCAGCCGACTGGCGTGATCGAGAATGCAATTCAGGCCGAACTCGAAGTTGATGTCGTCGGCGACGCCGATTCGGTGTCCCTTTTGGGTCAATTGGGCGATCAGTGGCATCGTTTCGGGGTCGATGACCGACGTCCCGCTGCGGCGATAGGGTTCGGCTCCGCTGGATTTGTCCTGCAGCCGTTCCAAGACTGCCGCACCTTGGGTGTGAACGGAGATGCTGGCGTAGGTGTCGAACGCGTCCTCGGCTGACAGGCCCGCCTCCACCAAGGTGGCGACCGCCTTCTCGAGCTTGAGGAAGGCCGCTTGCGTTGCCTCCCGGCCGAAGGTGCCGCGGATCAGGATCAGATCGCACAAGATCGGGTTGCTCCGGAAAGTCTGGCGCATTTTTCGAGCGTGATCGCGCAACGAATCCCGCCAATCCTTGCCCTCGACGAACGGTGTCGCGAAGTCGTACTGGCCCAGCGCCCGGTCGGTCATCGCATTGAGCAGATCGTCCTTTTTCCGGAAGTACCAATAGATGCTCGTCACCCCGACATCGAGATGCTTGGCCAACAGCGGCATGCTCAAGCCGTCAACCGAGACTTCCTTGGCTACCTGGAACGCGCCGTTGATGATTTCGTCGACGCTGATCGATCCGCGTTCACGCCGCTGGCGCTTGTCTGCGACGGACTGCCTCGCCAATTCGGGTAACCTCCGTGCGCTCAGGGCGCGCTCTGTGGCCCGCTATCGTATCAAATATCGTAAGCCTTCTGGTAGGGGCCGCAATCTCGCGTGGCCGGCAAATCTACGCAGTCAGCAGCGGTGCCATCCAGGTCAAATCGGCGGGCAGTTGCGAGCTCCAGAACGCCGGGTCGTGGCCGCCCGGGGGGAACCCGCCCGCCGTTGGGCTGGGGAGCTGAGCCACGAATTGCTTTGTCGCGCTGTAGAACGGATCGCTGGTACCGCAATCCACTCTGACCGGGATGGACGCCAGCGCGGGCATCCCGAAGACCGAGTTCGCCGACCAGTCCTCGGCGCCGTCGAAGGCGCCCGGGGCAGCCGCTCCCGGAGACAGCCACAGCGCCGGGCTCACCGCGCAGATCGCCGCGGTGCGTGACGGCCCAAGCCGACCGCCGAGTAGCAAGGCGCCGTAACCACCCATCGACCAGCCAAGAAACCCGACCCGGGAGGTATCGAGCCCCTGGGAGCCCAGCATGGGGATGAGTTCGTTCAACACCATCGCGCCGGAATCTTCACCGGAAGCCCTTTTGTGCCAATAACTTCCGCCACCGTCGACGGCCACCACCGCGAACGGCGGCAGGCCGGCGCCAACGGCTTGAGCCAACCCTTGTTCGACGCCGCCGTCCATGACGGTGGCCGCGCTACTCCCCTTGCCGTGCAGCGCGATCACCGGTCGCAGCGGTTTGGTTTGACCTGGCGGCCGTGCGATTGCCCAGTTGGTTGCGACCCCGCCGCGGGCCGCCGACACGAACGAGCCGGTCACCATCGTTGGGGCCGGAGCGGGTGTCGGCTCCAGCGGCGGCGGTGGCGCCAGTGGAATCCCGGTGCCGGTCATCGTCACCGGCGTCGCCAGTGGGGGTCGCCCGGGGAGCAGCCGGTCCAGCGCATAGGCGCCGAGTGCTCCGGCCGCCGCGCCGGTGCCCAGGCGCAACACGGCGCGACGACTCAGCTCTGGCATGCGGGCCATCATAAAGTGCCGCGTGTTACTCCCTCCCGCTGCGCGGCCGGGGTGGGTGTTTGTCCGAAAGGGCAATGCGGCGCCAGCCTGACTGGCACCATGATCTAGGTGACTGCAGCCGTCGCTCCCGCGGGAGTTGTTGCTCCCAAGGTACCCGTGGCTGCCACGGGAGTTGTCGCTGCCAAGCCGGTCGTCGCTCCGAAGGCGGCCGTCACTCCCAAGGGAGCTGTCACCCCCAAGGGTGAACGTCGTCGGTACACGCTGGTCAGCGCCGCCGCCGAGCTGCTGTGTGAAGGCGGATTCGAGGCGGTCCGGCACCGTGCCGTCGCGCGCCGCGCGGGCCTTCCGCTGGCGTCGACCACCTACTACTTCTCCAGCCTCGACGACCTGATCGCCAGTGCGGTCGCCCATATCGGGATGCTGGAGGTCGCACAGCTGCGCGCCGCGGTCGCCACGCTGTCCCGCCGGCGTCGCGGCGCCGACACCACGGCCGACCTACTGGTCGACTTGCTCGTCGGCGGCGAATCCGAACCACGGTTGACCGAACAGCTGATTTCCCGCTACGAGCGTCACATCGCCTGTGCCCGCTTGCCCGCGTTGCGCGACATACAGCGCCGCAACTTGCGCCAGCGGGTCGACGCCATTGCCGATGTCATTGGCCGGTCGGGACGCTCGGCACGCCCGGAGCTCGTCTCGGCGTTGATCTGCACGGTCGACGGCGCCGTCGTTTCCGCCTTGGTCGACGACAGCCACGATCCGCGCACCGTCGCGCGCGCGACTGTGATTGATGTCATTGACGCGGTGGCGCCGTTCGACCGGCGACCCGTCCAGATTCGGCCGCGGGCCGACTGAATTAGCCGGTCGCACTAGTCTTTCCGGCGATTACTGCGCGTGTGCAGCGCTTTGAAAGCGCATTGACAGTGAATACGCAGCCGAGCGGTTTGGCCTGAACCCGTGGTAGGAACGTCGCAAGGTACCGTTCCACAGAGGAGCCATGATCGAGGCCGAGGCCGCCGAGGAGCAGCCGCGACTACGCCGGGTCATGGGGCCCGGTCTGCTTTTGCTGTTCATCATCGGTGACATCCTGGGCACCGGCGTATACGCGCTCATCGGGGATGTGGCCGCCGAAGTCGGTGGCGCCGCGTGGGTCCCGTTCTTATTGGCCTTCGTGATCGCCGCGATCACCGCACTGAGCTACCTGGAACTGGTCACCAAATATCCCCAAGCCGCCGGGGCCGCGCTGTATGCGCAGAAAGCGTTCAACAAGCCGTTCATCACGTTCGTCGTGGCCTTTGTAGTCATGTGCGCGGGTATCACGTCCGCCGCGACCGCATCGCGGTTTTTCGCGGCCAACTTTTTTATCGCGTTCGAATTCAACTGGGGGACAGCAGGTTTACTTATCGTCGCACTGGTATTCATCGCGGTGCTGGCCGCAGTGAACCTGCGCGGTGTGGGCGATAGCATCAAGCTCAACGTGGTGCTGTCCTGCATCGAGGCCACCGGGTTGCTACTGGTCATTGCCGTCGGTCTCTGGGCGTTGGTCGGCGGCCGCCACGCCGACTATTCACGGATCGTCGCCTTCGACACGGCAGGCAACAAGAACATCTTCCTGGCGGTCACCACTGCGACGTCGCTGGCATTTTTCGCGATGGTCGGGTTCGAGGACTCAGTGAACATGGCCGAGGAGACCAAGGATCCGGTCAAGACCTTCCCGAAGGTCTTGCTGTCCGGCTTGACCATTGCCGGGGTCGTCTACATGCTCGTGGCCGTCATCGCGGTGGCGCTGGTCCCGGTCGGAGTTCTGCAAGCCAGCGACACGCCGTTGGTTGAAGTGGTCCAGGTCGGAGCGCCGGGCCTGCCGATCAAGAACATGCTGCCGTTCATCTCGATGGTCGCCGTTTTAAATACCGCGCTGATCAACATGCTGATGGCCAGCCGGTTGATTTACGGGATGGCCCGCCAGCGCGTACTACCGCCTGTGCTGGGCACGGTGAGCCCTACCCGCCGCTCGCCGTGGGTGGCGATTGTGTTCACGACGGCGATCGCCTTCGGGGTGATCCTCTACGTCACGGTGTTCGCCAGCAACGACGCCATCCAGGTGCTGGGCGGCACAACCTCACTTCTGTTGTTGGCGGTCTTCGCGATGGTCAACCTCGCGGTGCTGGTGCTGCGCCGCGATCGATCCAGTCGGCAGCCGCGACGTCACTACAAGACGCCGACCCCGCTGCCGTTCATCGGCTGTTTGGCTTCGCTGTACCTGGTGACGCCGCTGTCTGGCCGGCCCGGCCAGCAGTACCTGCTCGCTGCCATCTTGATCGGCAGCGGTGTGGTGCTGTCGTTGGCCACCCAGCTCTTCAACCGCCCGCGCGCAGATCGCGCGCTTCGGATCGGCGACGTCGCGCCGATCGGCGCGGCGTCAGGCTAGGCGTCGAGCTGTCGACGAATCGCGGTCAACCCGCGCTGCGCCTCGTCAAGGAGTGCGGCGACATGCGCGACCCGCTCACGTAATTCCTCGGTATCCGGTTGTGGGGCGGGGCGACGACGGCGGGCGGGCGCCACCTCGGGCGGCAGACTCGGCGTGACGATGTAGCCGGTCGCGAAGTCGCCATACACGGTCACGTCTTCGGGCCGGTGATACCAATACAGCGCAACATAGGCGCACACCACCGCGTCGACGGGATCCTCGTCCCTGTCGAGTTGTACCGGTCGAGTCGCGGCGGCGACCCGCTTGCGTAGTTCCACCCACGACACGCTGTGGTTCACCCGCAGCCGGGGAGTCGCCTTGTCGAGTCCCTCGATCAGCGTCATCAACTGCAGCAGCTCACCCTGGCGAGCCTCGAAGGAACCCCGTTTGTATTTGAGGGTCTTCTCCAGACCGAACAACGCAACGGTCGCCGGGTGTGGATACACCTCGATCGCCCGTCGCGTCGAACTCGATGCGGGATCCATGTCAAGCGTGAGTGCGGTTGCTATGCGGGCGCCGCGGGGATTTTTGAAGGCGGGGTTTGCGGTGTTGGCCGGATGTGCGCCCGCCTCGAACCGGTGGAAATCGCGGTTGAGCGCCGTCTCGCACGAACGGGATCCGGTCGGATTCCGCACAATCAGCGGCGCGTCGATGGCCACCAGGCAGTCGTCGCTGACATATGGCTCCACCGCCGCCTCGATGCTCGCGTCGTCGTGCGCGGCACCGAGTTGCAAAAGCCGGCCATCGGAATCGATAACCGCCACACCGGTGTTGTTCTTCTCGCCCCAAGCCAGATCGAGCCCAACGAAGTGCATGGGGCTACTGTGCCTGATCCGCGCCCCCAGCGGCGCCGTTAAGCTGTGTGTTTGTGACAATCCCGAACGTTTTGGCCAACCGTTACGCCAGTGCCGAGATGGTGGCGATCTGGTCGCCGGAGGCCAAGATCGTCGCCGAGCGGCGGCTCTGGCTGGCGGTGTTGCGAGCGCAGGCGGAATTGGGGGTCGAGGTTCCCGAGGCCGCCATCGGCGACTACGAACGGGTGCTCGACGAGGTCGACCTGGCGTCCATCGCCGCCCGTGAGCGGGTGCTGCGCCACGACGTCAAGGCCCGGATCGAGGAATTCAACGCGCTGGCCGGCCACGAGCAGGTGCACAAGGGTATGACCAGTCGTGACCTGACCGAGAATGTCGAGCAGCTGCAGGTTCGCCGGTCGCTGGAATTGGTGTTCTCCCACGGCGTGGCGGTAGTGGCGCGACTGGCCGAGCGCGCAGTGACCTACCGCGACCTGGTGATGGCCGGACGCAGCCACAATGTTGCGGCGCAGGCCACCACGTTGGGCAAACGGTTCGCTTCGGCGGCGCAAGAGACCCTGCTCGCGTTGACCAGACTGCGGGAATTGATCGACCGTTATCCGCTGCGCGGCATCAAAGGCCCGATGGGAACCGCCCAGGACATGCTCGACCTCCTCGGTGGCGACGCGGCGAAGCTGGCCCAATTGGAACGCCTCATCGCTGACTTCCTAGGCTTCACAACCGTTTTGACCAGTGTCGGGCAGATATATCCGCGTTCGCTGGACCACGACGTGGTGTCGGCTCTGGTGCAGCTGGGCGCTGGGCCGTCGTCGCTGGCGCACACCATTCGGCTGATGGCCGGCCACGATCTGGTGACCGAGGGGTTCGCGTCCGGACAAGTCGGCTCGTCGGCGATGCCGCACAAGATGAACACCCGTAGTTGTGAGCGGATCAACGGACTGCAGGTCGTATTGCGCGGCTATGCCTCGATGGCCGCCGAGCTGGCTGGGGCACAGTGGAACGAGGGGGACGTTTTCTGCTCGGTGGTGCGCCGAGTTACGTTGCCGGACGGCTTCTTCGCTGCCGACGGGCAGATAGAGACGCTGCTGACCGTGCTCGACGAATTTGGCGCCTATCCCGCGGTGATCGAGCGCGAGCTGGACCGTTACCTGCCGTTCTTGGCCACCACCAAGGTGTTGATGGCCGCCGTGCGGGCCGGCGTGGGCCGGGAAGCAGCTCACGAGGTGATCAAGGAGCACGCGGTCGCTGCGGCACTGGCGATGCGCGAGCAAGGCGCCGAGCCCCATCTGCTGGACCGGCTGGCGGCTGACCCGCGGCTGCCGCTGGATCGGGCCGCGATCGACGCTGCGCTGGCCGACCGCAAGGCGTTCATCGGCGCGGCCGGCGACCAAGTCGACGCGGTGGTCGCGGAGGTCGACGCGCTGGTGGCCCGTTATCCAGACGCGGCCAAGTACACGCCGGGCGCCATCCTTTGACGTCCTCCACCGGCTTAAGCCGGTGGATTCCAACCCGGTCGCACCTACGCAGCAGGAGAACAGAGTTGAGGTTCACGGTTCACAGACCGGCTAGCGCCGAGGTCTCCCCGTGCTGTCACCGCCCGTCCGGCGGCGATGTTGCGTGCGGCGTTCACGTCAGCATTGCACGGCCCCGCGCGGCAGGCGCCGCACTGGAAAACCGCTTGGCTCTTGCGGTTTTCCGGCGCGACATGCCCACAGGCAGAGCATCGTTGGGACGTGTACGCCGGTGGAACGAATTCGAGTCGCACCAGGGCCTTGTGCTTCAACCGGGCAACCAGCAAGCCCCAGCCTTGGCGGTGAATCTCACGGTTGAGACCCCGTTTCTGCGCGACGTTGGTGCCCGGGCACTCAGGAGTACCGCGCGCCGAGCGGGTCATCGCCCGCACATGCAGATCTTCGACGCGGATGGTGTCGAAGCGGCGCGCCAAATTGGTGGTGGTCTTTTCCACCCAGTCACGCCGGCGATCTGTTTCACGAGCGCGCAACCTAGCAATGGCCAGCTTGGTTCGTGCGCGCCGGTGAGATCCACGTCGCGCTCGGGCCAGACGCTGCTGCAATCGGCGCAGCCGCTCGGTTTCACCGGCGTTAAGCCCAGGGGCGTGCAGCAGCTCCCCGGTGGACAGCGCAGCCGATACCATCACGCCGCGATCAACGCCAACGACGCTGCCATCAGCCGGTCCCGCGACAGATGCGGGGATGGCGGCAAAAGCGATGTGCCACCGCCCGGACCGATCCCGAGTGACTCGGTAGGACTTCACCGTGTCGGGTATGTCGCGGGTCCAGCGGAACCGCACCCAGCCGACTTTGGGTATCCATACCTGCCCATACCGGCGGCTGAGCCGCTTAATGTGGCGCGGTTTGACGCCGACTTGCCGAAACCCCTCATGCTTTCCGGCCTTACGCCACACCGGGCGACGGTGGGTGCCGTGGAAAAAGTTGCGCATCGCTTGCGCGAAGTCCCGCAGCGCCTGTTGCTGCACGGTCTGCGACCCGGCCGCCAGCCAATCGTATTCGGCACTAGCCGCAGTCAGCTGAGCACACTGCTCGTCATAACCGGGCGATTGGCGGCCCGACCGCCAGTGCTGCTGCTGCTCTACGGCCAGATTCCACACAAACCGAGCGTGCCGACAGTGTTCGCCCAATACTGCGGCCTGCTCAGGGCTGGGAAGCAACCGAAACCTGCACACATCAACAACTTAGGCATGACCACCGACAACCTCTCGAAAGGAGGCAGGCGGCGTATCCTCCCCCGGCTAAAGCCAAGGGCTTCCACGTCGCAAATCTAATGACTCTCGCTGGCGCTCTTTCGGAAATCGACTTCACCGATCTGGACAACTTCGCCAACGGCTTTCCGCACGAATTGTTCGCCGTCCATCGTCGCGATGCACCGGTGTACTGGCACCGCCCGACCGAGCACACTCCCGACGGCGAGGGTTTCTGGTCCGTCGCTACTTACGCGGAAACACTTGCAGTGCTCAAAGATCCGCTGACTTTCTCCTCGGTCACCGGCGGCGACCGACCGTTCGGCGGCACCCTGTTGCAGGATCTGTCCATCGCGGGCCAGGTGCTCAACATGATGGATGACCCGCGGCATTCGCAAATTCGGCGACTCGTCAGCTCCGGGCTGACACCGCGGATGATCCGGCTGGTCGAAGATGACCTTCGGGCCCGGACCCGTCGGCTGCTGGATGCGGTGGTGCCCGCCGAGCCGTTCGACTTTCTCGTCGACATCGCCGCTGAACTCCCGATGCAAATGATCTGCATCTTGCTGGGAGTGCCGGAATCCGAACGGCATTGGCTCTTCGAGGCCATCGAGCCGCAGTTCGACTTCGGTGGCGCGCGTACGGCGTCACTGTCGCAGCTGTCCGTCGAAGAGGCCGGGTCTCGGATGTACGCCTACGGCCAGGAGTTGATCGCATCGAAGCGCGCTACGCCGACCGACGACATGTTGTCGGTTGTCGCCAACGCAACGCCGGATGACTTTGAAGGGGAAGCCGCGGCGGCCATGTCCGACCTCGAGCTGTATCTGTTTTTCAGTCTGCTGTTCAGCGCGGGTGCTGAGACGACCCGCAACGCGGTCGCCGGTGGGTTGCTGGCGCTAGCAGACCATCCGGAGCAATTGCGTTCGCTGCGTTCCGATCTGGAACTGTTGCCGACTGCGGTCGAAGAGATGGTCCGGTGGACCTCGCCGTCGCCGTCCAAGCGGCGCACCGCCACCCGCTCTGTCACGCTCGGGGGAGCATCGATCGAGGCGGGACAGAAGGTGCAGATCTGGGAAGGTTCGGCCAACCGCGACGCCAGCGTGTTCGACGAAGCCGATGAGTTCGATATCACTCGAAAGCCCAATCCGCACTTGGGTTTCGGTCAAGGTGTGCATTATTGCCTGGGCGCCAACCTGGCGCGGCTGGAGCTGCGGGTGCTGTTCGAAGAACTGCTTTCGCGGTTTGGTGACGTGCGGGTTGTGCACGATGTCGAATGGACTCGCAGCAACCGGCATACCGGTATCCGGCACTTGGTCGTGGAATTGCGTTGAGGCGCCGCGGCTAGCGCGGCCTGACAGATATTCCGGCTGAGCGCAGCTCCAGGGCGGCGAGCCCGCGAATGGCGAGGGGATCCGCAACACGCCAGGCGCCGACCGGATCTGGACTGACGGCGGTCAGCCGGCGCAACGGCCGATTGGCCAAGGCGCGCAGAGCCAGCAACTGTTCACCGGCCGGTGTGGCCGCCAGCGTGCTCACGGCCCACTTGCGCCGGAAGAAGCGGATGCGCAGCACCAGCCACGGCATCACCACCCCAAGAGTCGGTGGCGCTGCGACCGCCAGGGCCAGCACCACGGCCAGCCAGGTCGCAGTGGTGTCCAAGTTGTGTCCGGCGCCCGCGATGTCGAGAGCGGCCTTACTGGCCGCGGTGAGCGGCTTGCTGACGGCATCACCGACCAGCGGGATGTGATCGGCGCTGTGGCCCGCTGATTTGAGGCTGTCGGCGACACCATCTGCACCCCCTTTGACTTGCCGGCCCACCTCGGCGAAGGTCGACACCGCGCTGTGGACGGCCAGCCCGACGAGCACCCACACGAAGGTCCAGATGACGACGACGATATCGCTGAACAATTGAGCCAGTAGTCGGCCGGGAGTCGTGGCGTAGGGGATAAACCGCGATTTCATACCCCTGATCCCAGCACAGGGTTGATTCCCGGGTTGGCTTTCTCGGTCCGCATCGTCGCCCGGCTGAGTGGGATTGCCGGGCTCCTCAGTGGGCCTTCTCGGCCCGCATCGTCGCCGGGCTGAGCTGGATTGCCGGGCTCCTCAGCGGGCCTTCTCGGCCCGCATCGTCGCCGGGCTAGACATCCCAGGGTCGTGATGTGTCAAGCCGCGGTGGCGGGTTGGCGGTGTGCCCAGGCGATGTGTTCGTGGTAGATGATGTTGTGGCGTAGGCAGCCGTGCAGGATGCCGACGAGCCGGTTGCCCAGAGGGCGAAGGGCTTGGTGGTGTAGGTCGCCGGCGGCGCGGTGCTGGTCGTAGAAGGTGCGGGCTCCCGGGCTTGAGTTCATTGCACAGAAGGCCCATTGGTCGATGGCGTCGTAGAGCCGGCGGTTGCGGATGTGGCGCGCCAGCACGGCGCATTTCTTGCCTGAGGCGACCGTTAATGGTGATGTTCCGGCGTAGTTTTTGCGAGACTTGGCGGTGGTGTAGCGATGCGGGTCGTCCCCGAATTCACCGAGCACCCGGGCGCCGAGGATGACACCAAGTCCTGGCAGGGAGCGGTAGATGTCGGCGTCCGGGTGTGCCTCAAAATGTGTCGCGAGTTCGGCTTCGAGATCGCTGATCTGGCGGTTGAGCTCGGCGATGATGCCGACGGCAGCCCGGGTACTGGCCCCGAAGGCGGCGGTGACTGCGGCGGGCGCGGCGAGCTGCGGGGTTCGCAGCGCTGCCTGGATGCGTTGTGCCTGGCTGTCGAGGTTGCGTTGGCGTCCAGCGGTTTTGAGCGCAGCCCGGATCTTTGACAGGCTCAGGCGCCCAGCGTCGGCGGGGGTCGGGGCGCGGCCCAGGATGGCCAGCGCGTCGCGGTCGGCCAGATCGTCGAACACCTCCAGCGCCGCTGGGTAGTACTCGCGCAGCGCCGAGCGCAAACCGTTGGTGTGACGGGTGCGCGCCCAGATCAGACTCTGGTGTGCCCGGGCCAGCACCCTGATCGCCTCGGCCTGGCCGCTGTCGCCGGCGATCGGGCGATGGTTGTGCCGGTCAGTGCGCACCAGATCGGCGAGCAGTCTGGCGTCAGAAGCATCGGACTTGGCTCCTGAAACGTGGTCCGCTAGCGGGCCGCCGCCAGCGGGTTGACCGCGAACACCTGATAGCCGGCTGCGGTCAAGGCATCCACCCATAGGCCTCGGTCGGTTTCAATACCGACCACCACCTGGGAGGGGTCCTGGGCATGCTCGGCGATCAGCTCGTGCAACCGCCCGATCCCGGCCAACCCTTCGGGCAGCCGCCGCGACGCCAGCCTGACGCCGGCCTCGTTCATCAGATACACGTCGTGATGGTCTTCTGCCCAGTCGTCGCCGACGAACAGCATCGATTGACCTCCCTTGGTTCAGTGCGGATGGAACCTGTTCGAGCCCAAGGACACCCGGCGGCGACCTAATGGATCAGTGCTCGACCGGCACGACATCCCATGAGCGCTACAGATGACCTCACCAACCAGCCGGGGCCACGATCTAGCCCCAGGACTCGACCATCACTCCAGGCTGTAGCAGTGCTCACCGGCTGGCGGCTCGGTGATCAGCGTCCCGCTCAACAACCAAGATCCCTGTTAAGGACACGCTGATCGGTTCCCATTAGGCTGTCCCGATGCGTCCCCCGCTGTCCGACTACCGCCATCTGACCAGTGGCAAAGTCCGCGAGCTCTACCGCATCGACGACGGTCACCTATTGTTTGTCGCGACTGACCGGATTTCCGCGTTCGACTACGTGCTCGACAGCGTGATCCCCGACAAAGGGCGCATCCTGACCGCGATGAGTCTGTTCTTCTTCGACCTCGTCGAGGCGCCCAACCACTTGGCCGGTCCGCCGGACGATCCGCGTATCCCCGACGAGGTCCTTGGCCGGGCGTTGGTGGTGCGAGAGCTTGAGATGATTCCGGTGGAGTGCGTCGCGCGCGGGTATTTAACCGGCTCTGGCTTGCTGGACTACCAGCAGACCGGCAGGGTCTGTGGCATCACCTTGCCACCGGGCCTCGTCGAAGCCAGCAGGTTCGCCACACCGCTCTTCACACCGGCGACGAAAGCCGAACTGGGACAACATGATGAGAATATTTCGTTTCCTCAGGTGATCGGGATGGTAGGTGGAGTCCGCGCCAACCAACTGCGGGACCGCACCTTACAGACCTACATTCAGGCCGCAGACCACGCGCTCCGAAAGGGAATCATCATCGCCGACACCAAATTCGAGTTCGGCATCGACGCCCACCACAACCTGGTGCTGGCTGACGAAGTCTTCACCCCTGATTCGTCGCGGTACTGGCCCGCCGCCGATTACCGGGTCGGCGAGGTGCAGACCAGTTTCGACAAACAGTTTGTCCGTAATTGGTTGACTAGTCCGGAATCCGGTTGGGACCGCGCTGGATCCCAGCCGCCACCCCCGCTTCCCGACGGCATCATCGACGCCACCCGTGCCCGTTACGTCGAGGCCTACGAGCGCATCTCCGGACTGCGTTTCGATGATTGGATCGGGCCGAACGCATGACCGCCGCCGGCGACGATGCAGTGGGGGCACCTCCCGCTTGCGGGGGACGAAGCGATGAGGTGGGGGCACCTCCCGCTTGCGGGGGAGAGCGGCGCATGACCGGCAGCGCTACATCGCCGGTCGCCAAACGGGTCGAGACTCGACGAGAGTTTCACGGTGACGTGTTCGTCGATCCGTACGAATGGTTGCGCGACAAGTCCAGCCCCGAGGTGCTCGCCCATCTGGAGGCAGAGAACGAGTACGCCGACCAGACGACCGCTCATCTCGAGCCGTTGCGGCAGCGAATTTTCGACGAGATCAAAGCACGCACCAAGGAAACCGACCTATCTGTACCTGTCCGACGCGGCGACTGGTGGTATTACGCCCGCAGCTTTGAAGGGAAGCAGTACGGGGTCCAATGCCGTTGCGCAGTAACAGATCCCACCGACTGGAACCCGCCGATCTTCGACGAGCACACCGAGATTCCGGGTGAGCAGGTGCTGCTCGACGAAAACGTCGAGGCCGAGGGACACGACTTCTTCTCGGTGGGTGCCGCCAGCGTCAGTCCCGACGGCAATGTGCTGGCTTATTCCGTCGACGTGGTTGGCGACGAGCGGTATACGTTGCGGTTCAGGGACCTCCGCACCGGAGAGCAGTACCCCGACGAGATTGTCGGCATCGGCGCGGGTGCGACCTGGGCCATGGATAACCGAACCGTCTACTACGTCACGCTCGATGCGGCGTGGCGCCCCGATACGGTGTGGCGCCATTGGCTGGCTTCGGGCCTTTCCGCCGAGAAGGTGTATCACGAAGCCGATGAGCGGTACTGGCTCGCGGTGGGCCGGACCCGCAGTGATGCTTACGTGTTGATCGGGGCGGCGTCTGCGATCACCTCGGAGGTCCGTTACGCCGACGCCGACGACCCGGAAGCCGAATTTGTTACCGTGCTGCCGCGCCGCGACGGAGTCGAATATTCGGTGGAGCATGCGATCGTCGACGGGCAGGACCGGTTCTTGATCCTGCACAACGAGGATGCGGTGAACTTCACGCTGGCGGAGGCGCCTGTCGACGACCCCAGCGCGCAGCGGACGCTGATCGGCCACCGCGACGACGTCAGGCTGGACGGCGTAGACGCGTTCGCCGGCCACCTGGTGGTCAGCTACCGCGGCGAGGCGTTGCCCCGAATCCAGTTGTGGCCCATCGACGGCAACGAGTACGGTCACCCCGAGGAGATTTCGTTCGACTCCGAGCTGATGTCGGCCGGACTGGGCGCCAACCCGAATTGGGACTCACCCAAGCTGCGGATCGGCGCGGGATCGTTTGTGACGCCGGTACGGATCTACGACCTAGATCTGGTGACCGGCCAGCGCAGCCTTCTGCGCGAACAACCTGTGCTCGGGGATTACCGGCGTGAGGATTACGTCGAACGCCGCGACTGGGCCTCCGCCGCAGACGGAACCAAAATCCCGGTCTCGATCGTGCACCGTGCAGGTATTGAATTTCCGGCGCCGGCAATCGTTTACGGGTACGGAGCCTACGAGATCTGCGAGGACCCACGCTTCTCCATCGCGCGGCTCTCGCTGCTGGACCGCGGCATGGTGTTTGTCGTCGCACATGTGCGCGGCGGTGGTGAGATGGGCCGGCTGTGGTACGAGCACGGCAAGCTGCTGGAGAAGAAGAACACTTTCACCGACTTTGTCGCGGTCGCAAATCATTTGGTTGAGACCGGGCTGACCCGCCCGGAGAAGTTGGTGGCGCTGGGCGGTAGCGCCGGTGGCTTGCTCATGGGCACGGTGGCCAACTTGGCACCCGACCTGTTCGCCGGAATTCTGGCGCAGGTACCGTTCGTCGACCCGCTGACGACGATCCTGGACCCGTCGTTGCCGCTGACCGTCACAGAGTGGGACGAATGGGGAAACCCGCTGAGCGACAGCGATGTTTACCACTACATGAAATCGTATTCCCCGTACGAGAATGTCGCTGCCCAAAAGTATCCGGCCATCCTGGCGATGACGTCGCTACACGACACCCGGGTCTACTACGTCGAGCCCGCGAAATGGGTAGCGGCGTTGCGGCACACCAAGACCGACGGCAACCCTGTGCTGTTGAAGACCCAGATGACCGCAGGCCACGGTGGTATCAGCGGGCGCTACGAGCGCTGGAAAGAAGTGGCCTACCAATACGCTTGGCTGCTAGCTGCCGCCGATCGCGACCATTACGGCAGCGGCCAGGTAGACGACCTCCTCAGCCGTGCGCACGGGTAGGCGCGTCGTCATCGACTCCGGCGGGTGCGGCATCCGGGCCGCGTAAATGTTGGCCGGGAACATCGCCAGCATCAGCAGCAGCAGGGACGCGGCCGCAGCGATACGGGTAGCCGGAATCAGTAGGCCCGCCGCACCGAGGAACTCCAGCACGCCGGTGATACTGACCAGCAAGCCCGGGCCCGGTAGCTGCGGAGGCACGATCGCGATCAAGCTGCCGCGCAGTGGTGGCACGAAGTGCGCCACACCGGTCAGCACGAACATCGCGGCCAGGCCGACCGCGATCGCCTTGACCCAGGTGTCCACATAGTCGACGCCGAGCCGACCCACGATCCGGGCGGCAATGCTTCCGGCCAGCAAGGTGATCAACGGAGCCATGTTGAACTCTCCAATCTAGTCAATGACAAGTTCTGCATCGAAGCGTAAAGAAACAAACTAGGCACTGTCAAGTTAGTCGGCTATGCTCGCACGATGAGTCGTCCGACGTACCACCACGGGGACCTGCGGGCCGCGATCTTGACCGAGGCCGCGCATCTCGTGGCTGAGCGGGGAGCCGACCGGGTGTCGCTTCGGGAGTTGGCACGCGAGGCGGGGGTGTCACATGCCGCGCCGGCGCACCACTTCACCGACCGGCGTGGCTTGTTCACCGCGCTGGCCGCTCAGGGGTTCGAGTTGCTGGCCGCCGCTCTCGCCGAGGCTCGACCCCGGTTCCTCGATGCCGCGTTGGCGTATGTGCGGTTCGCCATCGAGCACCCGGGCCACTACCGGGTGATGTTCGACAAGTCGCTGCTCGACTCGTCGAGCCGGGAGCTTGCGGCCGCCGAGGCGGCGGCTGGGGCCGAGCTGTCCCGGGGCGTCGCGTCGCTGCCGGATCAGCACGCCCAAGCCGATCCGGGCGGGGCGCAGTTGGCGGCTTGGTCACTGGTGCATGGGTTTTCCATGCTGTGGCTCAACGACGCGGTGAACGCTGAGCTGAAGGCCACCGATCCGATGGCCACCGTCGAGCGGATCGCGACAATGCTGTTCGAGGAGTAATGCCCGGCTAGTAGGCCGGCATCGGCGTCGGGCGCTTGCCCGCCGGCGGCGGCTTGTTGGGCAGGAACGCGACGGGCACGAGTGTCAACGCGACAACGACGATCGCCACCACGATGACGAGCAGGTAGGCGTGTGCGAGGTCGTGCATCAGCCGGATGGTGAAATCGGGGGAGACCGCGTGGTGAGACGGCGCCAGTGGCCCATGCTTGCCTCTGAGGATCCCGAGTCTCTCTGCCGTGGCGATGCTTTCGCTGCGGTTGAACTGACTGGTCAAAATCACCGACATCAACGCGGCGCCGACCGAAGTGGCGACGTGTTGATTGACACTGAGCAGTGTCGATCCGCGCGCCACTTCGTTGGGAGCCAACGTCTGTACCGCCGCTCCGGACAGCGGCGTCAGGGTGCAGCCCAAACCGATGCCGGTAACCACCAGCCCCACCAGCAGGACCGGCACATAGTCCGCTTGTTTCCATGCGCCGTAGGCGAATACGGTCAATCCGGTACTGATCAGCGTGATGCCGACCAGCAGGACATTGCGGGGTCCGCGTTTGTCCATCAAGGTACCGGCTAGAGGCATTGTCAGCATCGCGCCGAGTCCCTGCGGGATCAGCTGCATCCCGGACTGCAACGGCGTCTGGTGCAGCACCTGCTGGAGATAACTCGGAATCATCAGAACGGCGCCGAAGAACCCGACGGAGAACACGAACATTGCCGAGTTGGCGAACGTCACCACCCGATTCTTGAACAGCCGCAGGTCGATCAATGGGTGCCCGGCACGGTTCACCGCATGCAGAACGAACGCCGTGATCAAGGTCACTCCGATGAGCGCCGGTATCCACACATGGATGTCGGTGAATGTGCCACGCCGCGGCACCGACGAGATCCCGAACAGCAGTGTTGCCAACCCAGGCGAAAGCAGAAGCATGCCGACGAAGTCAAAGGTCTCCGACGGTCTCGGGCGATCTCTCGGAAACAGCAACGCCGCGAGAATCAGCACGATCACGCCGAGCGGCAGGTTGATCCGGAAAATCCATTGCCAGCCGTAAGCGCCGATCAGCCAGCCGCCGAGGACCGGCCCGCACATCGGGCCAAGGAGCAGCGGAATACCCAGTACCGCCATCAACCGGCCCAGCCGCCGCGGACCGGCCTCGCGCGTCAAGATGATCAACGTCAACGGCACCAGGATTCCGCCGCCGAGTCCCTGGATGATTCGAAACGCGATGAGCTCGGTGATATTTGACGCCATCGAACACAGCAGCGACGCCAAGGTGAACCACAAAGCCGCGCCTAAGAACAGTCGCTTGGTGCCGAACCGGTCGGACGCCCAACCGGCCAGCGGGATCACGGTGGCTTGCCCGAGCGTGTAACCCGTTATCGTCCACGCGACGACGGCCTGAGTGGATCCGAACTCCACGATGAACGTGCGCTGCGCCACGCTGACGACTGTGGCGTCCAAGATCGCCATCACCGAGGCGAGAATGCAGACACCGGCGATGCGCAGCAGACCGGCGTCGAGAGCATCTGGATAGTCAGGCACGTCGACGGCGGCCGGTTCGGTGTTCGCGGTCGATGACGCCGCGCGAGAAACCATGGTCGCCAGCCTAACGAGAAACTAGCTAGCTGACCAATATACTTTGCGCTGCGGTAGCCTCCGGTATGACCGTGACCGAGATCGCTTTGACCGCCCTCGATGGCCAACCGATGTCCCTGGCCGACTACAGCGACCGCGCGGTGTTGGTGGTCAACGTGGCGTCAAAATGTGGTCTGACACCGCAATACGCTGCGCTGGAACAGCTTGCGCGCGACTATGGCGAGCGCGGGCTCACCGTCCTCGGAGTTCCGTGCAATCAATTCATGGGCCAAGAACCCGGTACCGCAGAAGAAATTCAAACCTTTTGCTCCACCACCTACGGTGTGACGTTTCCGCTGTTAGCCAAGACCGAGGTCAACGGCCCGGACCGGCACCCGCTCTACGCGGAACTGACCAAGACGCCCGACGTCGCCGGCGAGGCCGGTGACGTGCAATGGAACTTCGAAAAGTTCTTGATCGCTCCCGGGGGAAAGGTTGTCAACCGTTTCCGTCCGCAAACGGTGCCTGACGCCCCGGAGGTGATCTCAGCCGTCGAGGCTGTGCTGCCGAATTAGCTGGTCACCGGGGTTCGATGGACGCTTGCCGTCCGCGTGTACGTCACCATTTGGACATCTGGCATCGTCAAAATTGAGGTGTGTCTGGGAAGTTGATCGTCTCGGTCTCCGGGATTTGCGAACGCACATTGGACGACGTCGCCGAGTTCTGCGACAAAATGGAGGCTCGGGCAGTGCCGGTTTCGTTGCTGGTCGCCCCGCGCCTGAAGGGCGGCTATCGGCTCGATCGTGACCCGAGCACGGTCGAGTGGCTGGCCGGCCGACGCTCTGCCGGTGACGCGATCCTGCTGAACGGATACGACGACGCGGCCACCAAACAGCGCCGTGGCGAGTTCGCAACGCTCCCGGCGCACGAGGCCAATTTGCGTTTGATGGCCGCCGACCGGGTACTCGAACACCTCGGGCTGCGCACCCGGCTCTTCGCGCCGCCACGTTGGACCGTGTCGCCCGGTACGATAACTGCTCTGCCGCACAACGGATTCCGTCTGCTTGCTGATCTGCATGGGATCACTGACCTAGTCCGGAAGACGACGGTGCGAGCACGGGTATTGGGCATTGGAGAAGGGTTTCTGGCCGAGCCGTGGTGGTGCCGGATGCTGGTGCTGTCGGCCGAGCGCGTGGCGCGCCGTGACGGCATCGTGCGGGTCGCGGTCGCGGCCCGTCACCTGCGCAAGCCCGGGCCGCTGCAAGCGATGTTGGACGCGGTGGATCTGGCATTGCTGCAGGCATGCCAACCCACCGTGTATGAGTGGCGGGCCGTTCAGGCGGTTCTCGACGCGGCCTGACCGTTCAGGTCGCTACTGTGTAGCGCCATGAGCGATACCCAAGCTGATGTCATCATCGTCGGGGCGGGCCTGGCCGGCCTGGTGGCGGCCTGCGAGGTGGTGGATCGCGGCAAGCGGGTGCTGATCGTCGACCAGGAGAACAGCGCCAATCTCGGCGGGCAGGCGTTCTGGTCGTTCGGCGGCTTGTTCTTTGTCGACAGCCCCGAGCAGCGTCGGCTGGGTGTACACGACAGTCACGAACTCGCGCTGCAGGATTGGCTCGGCACCGCGGCGTTCGACCGGCAAGAGGACTATTGGCCGAGGCAATGGGCGCATGCCTACGTCGATTTCGCCGCAGGGGAGAAACGCAGCTGGCTGCGGGCCAGGGGTTTGCAGATCTTCCCGCTGGTGGGTTGGGCCGAGCGCGGCGGCTACGGCGCGCAGGGGCACGGCAACTCCGTGCCTCGCTTTCACATCACCTGGGGTACCGGGCCGGCCATCGTCGACATCTTCGCGCGGCGGCTGCGCGACCACCCGAATGTGCGTTTCGCGCACCGGCATCAGGTCGACGAGCTGATCGTCGAGGGTGACGCGGTGACCGGGATTCGGGGCACCGTGCTGGAGCCGTCGGCGGAACCGCGCGGTGTCCCGTCTTCGCGAACATCATTCGGGGAGTTCGAGTTTCGTGCTCAAGCGGTAATCGTCACCAGCGGCGGCATCGGCGGCAACCACGATCTGGTGCGGGCGAACTGGCCCAAGCGGATGGGCCGGGTGCCCGAGCAACTGCTCGCAGGGGTACCCGCCCACGTCGACGGCCGGATGATCGGGATCACCGAAAAGACCGGCGCTCGGGTGATCAACCGGGACCGGATGTGGCACTACACCGAGGGCATCACCAACTACGACCCGATCTGGCCGTTGCATGGCATCCGGATCATCCCGGGGCCCTCGTCGCTGTGGCTGGACGCTACGGGCAAGCGGCTGCCGGTGCCGCTGTATCCCGGCTTCGACACTCTCGGAACGTTGGAGTACATCGCGAAGTCCGGCTACGACTACACGTGGTTTGTGTTGAATGCCAAGATCATCGAGAAGGAATTCGCCTTGTCGGGTCAGGAGCAGAACCCCGACCTGACCGGGCGAAGCGTGCGTCAACTGCTGGCGTCGCGAGCACGGTCGGGGCCGCCGGGCCCGGTGCAGGCCTTCGTCGACCGCGGCGTCGATTTCGTCAGCGCGAACTCATTGCGCGACTTGGTATCGGCAATGAACGAGCTGCCGGACGTGGTGGCGCTGGACTATGCGACGGTCGCTGCGGAGGTCACCGCACGCGACCGCGAGCTGGCCAACCGCTTCACGAAGGACGGTCAGATCACCGCGATCCGCGCTGCCCGCGGGTACCTGGGCGACCGGCTGGGCCGGGTGGTCGCTCCGCACCGCTTGGCGGATCCGAAGGCCGGGCCGCTGATCGCGGTCAAATTGCACATCCTGACGCGAAAGACGTTGGGCGGGTTGGAAACCGATCTGGATTCTCGGGTGCTCAAGGCTGATGGAACTCCGCTCGACGGGCTCTACGCTGCCGGCGAGGTGGCCGGTTTCGGCGGCGGTGGTGTGCACGGCTACCGAGCGCTGGAGGGAACGTTCCTGGGCGGATGCATCTTCTCCGGTCGTGCGGCGGGCCGCGGCGCGGCGAGCGACATCGCCTAGCCCGACGAGCAGACGTAAAAGCCCCCGACACGCCGAGGGATCGGGGGCTTTTACGTCTGCTCGCGCATTAGAAAGTGACGGCGGTTTCCTCGGGCAGTACCTGGAAGTCGGTGCTGGTCATCTCGCTGAGCCGACCGTAGTAAATGCCGCGGGCGCCCGGGGCGATGACGGCCTGGTGGATGGGCACCGCCCGGGCCGGCGCCACGGCACGTAGATAATCGACCGCCTCGGAGATCTTCATCCAGGGCGCCGCCGCCGGAGTGGCCAAGACGTCGACCGGCTCGTCCGGGACGAACAGCGCATCGCCGGGATGCATGAAACGTGCGGGATGGTCGCCGTCACCGATGAGGTACGAGATGTTGTCGATCACAGGGATTTCCGGATGGATGACGGCATGTCGGCCGCCGAGCGCGCGGATGGTCAGCTCGCCGACCGACAGCTCGTCGCCGACATGCACCGCTTGGCACGGCACATCGAGCTGCGCGGACGTCTGCGGGTCGGCGTAGAGCGCAGCGCCGGGATTGGCGTCGATCAGTGCGGGCAGTCGCTCCTGATCCACGTGATCAGGGTGCTGATGGGTGATCACGATCGCGGAAAGACCGGTGACGCCCTCGAAGCCGTGCGAGAAATTACCCGGGTCGAACAGCACCGTGGTGTGGCCGAAGTCGGCGAGTACACAGGAATGGCCGAAATGCGTGAGTTGCATGTCTACGATTGTGCGCTCATGGGGTGCATGGCATGCGCCTAGTCCTGGCGGCACTGCTGACCGCGGGCGGCCTGCTGGTGACGTGCGTGTCGTCGCCGGCCAACGCCCACGCGGACGAGGAGACCTGTCCGCCGGTGTGCGACAGGATCCCCGACACGGCGTGGATCGCCCCGTCAGCGATACCGCTGAATTCGACCTACCGCTGGCCGTCGCTGGCCGGGTCGGCGGTGCCGATGACTGGTACGGCGACGCCCAGCTTCCGGTTCGAGGAGGCATGCGCGACTCCCACGTCCCCGCAGGACACCCGCAACTCCGCGGTCGCCAGCCGGGCGACGGTGGGCAACGCTGCGGGGCAGTGGCAGCTGCGGGCCCAGGTGGTGCACTGGCGCGGAGACACCGCGCGCGGCGGCCAAAACGCGACGTCGGTCTTCGACAGCGCCGCGGCGGCGCTGCGCGGCTGCCAACTTGGGGCCCCGGCAGAGTCACCATCGATCACCGTCGACGAGCCCAATCGGCTCGCCGCGGTGATCAGCGGACCGGTGATCATGCACACCTATCTCGTCGCACATCCGGAGAACAGCACCATCAGCGAGCTGACACTGTGGGCGCCGGATGCTCCGCAGCTGCCCTGGCCGATAATCTCCGACAGCCAGGTGCTGGACGCTGTGAGCTCGCCGGTATGCGCGGCCTACATCGGCTCGTGCTAGCACGCCGGCCGGGACGTCGACCGGTAGAGTTGGCGCCGAGCAGCCAAATCAGTAGGAGGAGTGCGGGTGGCCCGGGTGGTTGTGCACGTGATGCCCAAGGCTGAGATCCTCGACCCGCAGGGTCAGGCGATCGTCGGCGCATTGGGTCGGCTTGGGCATGCTGGAATCTCAAATGTGCGGCAGGGCAAGCGATTTGAGCTCGAAGTGGACGACAGTATCGACGACTCGGCGCTCGCCGAAATTGCCGAGTCGCTGTTGGCCAACACCGTAATCGAAGACTGGACAGTAAGCCGAGAACCGCAGTGACGGCGCGTATCGGCGTCATCACCTTCCCTGGGACGCTCGACGACGTGGACGCGGCCCGGGCGGCGCGTTCGGTCGGAGCGGAAGCCGTCAGCCTCTGGCACGCTGACGCCGACCTCAAGGGTGTCGACGCGGTGGTGGTGCCCGGAGGATTCTCCTACGGCGACTATCTGCGGGCGGGTGCGATTGCCAGGTTTGCCCCGGTGATGGGCGAAGTCATCGCCGCTGCCAATCATGGACTGCCAATTTTAGGAATCTGCAACGGTTTTCAGGTGCTCTGCGAGGCCGGGCTGCTGCCCGGTGCGCTCACCCGAAACGCCGGTCTGCATTTCGTCTGCCGCGACGTGTGGTTGCGGGTGGCGTCGACGTCGACGGCATGGACCTCGCGGTACGAGTCCGATGCCGACCTGCTGATCCCGTTGAAGTCCGGCGAAGGTCGCTACGTGGCCTCCGCCGACGTGCTCGACGAGCTGGAAGGCGAAGGCCGAGTGGTGTTTCGCTACCACGACAACCCCAACGGCTCGCTGCGTGACATCGCCGGTGTCAGCTCGGCCAACGGTCGCGTCGTCGGGCTGATGCCACACCCCGAGCACGCCACCGAGGCGTTGACGGGGCCGTCCGACGACGGGCTGGGTCTGTTCTATTCGGCGCTGGACGCCGTTCTGGCCGCCTGAGCGGTTAGCGCAACGCGTGTTCTGCCACCATGTCGACCGCAATGTCTTGCGCTGAAAGCCCTGCAGCGCTATGTAATTCCCTGAACGCCGCACTGATTGCATCGGTCGCCTCCGCCGGGGGACAGTACGCGCGTCGAGTAGATCTCGCTGACAGGGGCGCCGCCGAAGTGACCCCGTTCTCGCGGCCCGGCGACGCTGGAGACCGCGACGTTCATCAGCTTGTTCGGCGCGTCGCGCTGACCCAGCCACCGAAACGCCGCCGGGCGATCGCCGTCGGTAGGTAGCCCATCGTCTGCCCGTACAGGCGTGGGCCGAGAATTATCCAGGTCTTTGTTTGATGGTTGCGGACGATGTCGCGGGCGCCGCGGCCTTCGTGCAGCCGACCGCGATTGCCCATCCACGCTCCGCGGCCCGCAACCGCGACGATCTCGCCGCGCGGCGTTACCCGATTACGAGCGGACCCTGTCGAAGTCATCTGATGCCTTCGAGATCCAGCAGGGTGCGTTTGGCGGCAGGCCCACCGCGGTAGCCGCCCAACGTGCCGTCGGCTCGCACGACCCGATGGCAGGGCACGATGACCGGGATGGGGTTCGTCGCGCAGGTCGTCCCGACGGCACGAACAGCGTTGGGCGAACCTGAAAGTCGCGCCAGGGTGCCGTAGCTGGCGGTGGTGCCGTAATCGATGTCGAGCGCCAAGTGCTCTAACACCGTACGGCGAAATCCCTTGGACAGCTGCCAATCCAGCGGCACATCGAAGCTGTGACGTCGTCCGGAGAAATACTCGTCCAGTTGATGCGCAACGGCATCGAGGCGCGCCGGGAAGTGCAGCAGGCGCGAGCTGATCCGATCGGACAGGTTCTGCAGGACCGCGTCATGGCCTTCGATGGTGAAAGCAACACGGACCAGACCGGTCGGCGTCGCAGCGATCAGCAGAGATTCGACGGGTGAGTCGACCGTGCGGTAGGCGACGTCGAGCACATCGTCGCGCTCGGCGTCAGTCGCCAGGCGCGCGTGCAGGCGGGTGAGGTCGTCGTCGTCGACCGGGTACATCGCGGCGAGGTCAACGGTGGTCATCGGCGGACTCCGTTTCGGTGTCAGGTGCGTACTCACGCCGCAGCGTGGCGATGCCGTCGGCAGCCGCGCGGCGAGCGGCGGCCGCGCTGCTGTCGAGGAGGGGGGCGATCTCGGCGTAGGGCAGCCCGGCCAGATAGTGGTACGCCACCGCCTGACGTTGCTTGGTCGGCAGCGCGGCAACCGCTTCGGTCAGCTCGAGGTGATGTCCCTCGGCGTGATCGTGCGATGGCCGATCCGGTGCGTCCGCGACGGGTGTCGCCCGTCGGACCGTGGCGCGGATGACGTCGATTGCCTTGCGGTGGGCGATCGTAACCAGCCACGCCTCGACGTTGGCATCGGCCGGCAGGTCAGGGTAGGCCTTCATCGCCGCCAAGAAGGTTTCGGACCAGGCGTCGTCGGCATCAGCGTGGCCGAGGACCACGCGCACCACCCGCAGCACGGCGGACCCGTGCTGTGCGACCACCTTCTCGAACGGCTGCTTCATGGCCGCTACTAGAGTGCTTGCCGGGCAGTCGGTATCGCCTTCTCCAGCTCGAGTAGATATTGCTTGCGGTCCAGGCCGCCGGCGTATCCGGTGAGTTGCCCGGTGGATCCGACCACCCGATGGCAGGGGATGAAGATCGACAGCGGGTTGTGCCCGACAAAGCCGCCGATGGCGCGGGGGCTGATGCCGCCACCGATCCTGCGGGCCAGCGCACCGTAGGTTGTGGTCTGGCCGTACGGGATTTCGGCGAGCAGTTGCCAGACCCGCCGGGCCCGTTCGCTGCCGTGCGGGGTCAGCGGCAGGTCGAAATTCCGTCGTTCGCCCGCGAAATACTCGCTCAACTGGGCAGTGACCTCATCGAAGCTGCGGTCATCGCTCGGCTCGACGCGGGACCCGAAGGTCGTCCGGTCCGGCCGGGTCCAGTGCCCGGGGTAATACAGACCGGTCAGGCCGTCGTCGTCACCGACCAAGGTCAATGGTCCGATCGGGGAGTCGACGACGACGTGGCGCGTCGAGATCGTCGCAGTGGACATGGGAGCCTCCGAAGATGTCGTCGGAACTGTTATCTACCCGGTAGACGTCTGGTGCGCCGGTTTTGTGAGGTCATGGGGCGCAGAGTTGTCGCGCAAGATCGCGCAGGTTGGGTGCGATGACGTCGGGCTGCGGCAGGTCGGGGACGGGCAACGGCGCATTGTCGGGCCGGGTGATCAGCGCGCCGCTGAATCCGACGGCTTGCGCGCCGATCGTGTCCCACACGTGCGCGGCGACCATCATGCAGTCTGCCGGTGTCACGCCAAGCTCGTCGCAGACATATCGGTAGACCGTCGGCGCGGGTTTGAAGGCCCGACGAGAATCGACGCTGAACTGTTGCTCGAAAAACTGGGCCAGCCCAGCGTGTTCCAGCGGGGTTGGGCCGTCGGGATTGGGCGGCGAATTAGTCAGTGTCACGAGACGGAAGCCATTGCGGCGCAGCACCGTCAGGCCATCCCCGACATCGGGTTGGGCCGGCATCGTCAGCATGGCCTGCTGGATGTCGTGCAGATCTTTGTCGGTGATGTCCGCGTGGTGGAACGTAGCCAGCATCTGCAATACTCCCTGGCCCAGGGCGAAGAAGTCGATGTAGTGCCCCGACAATGTTGTGGTCATCGAGTACGTGATCAACTGACCGAACCACTCACGCATCGCCCGTCGGTCACCGAAGATTCGCTCGAAAACCGGCGCCAAAGATTCGATGTCGATGAGGGTTTCGTTCACGTCGAACACCAGAACTGACGGAGCGGGGGTCATCGTCCCATCATCTACTCAAGAGGGTTCGGATTTGCGTCGGGACCGGGTGGACCTGCACGGCTCGGCACGTGTCGCGGTGACCAACACGTTCATGACCGGTCTGACATTGCGGGTCGACGGCGGCGAACCGCTGACCTAGCCGAGTGGGGCGCAAGTCGGCATAATTCGTTGCGTGCCCCAAACACGTACGACGAAGGCGCTGGCCAACCCCGCTCAGCCGCATCGCGCGCTGATCCACGAGTTGGAGCGATACATCGAGGCGCACAATCCCGACCTGACCGACGTTGACGTGTTGAGCGCGACGGACACCGGTCAAGCTGACAACCATAAGCCGGTCCGTCACTGGTATCACGTCACCTACGAAGCGTGAAGGTACCGTCGGCCTTGATGCTTTCCGGCGGCAATCGCTACGGGCTCAGGGCGACCGACGCTTCGGCGGTGTAACACAGGAACGTCAGGGTCTCCTGCAGATACAGCTGGACGGTGTCGGCGTCGTGGGACAGGTAGCCGATCGACACGTCAGTGCCCAGCTGCAAGTCGAAGTCCCCGCCACGGGTGGTCAGCACGAACGCGCCATCGATAGCCGGCGCCCAGATGATGTCGCCGTCGATGAGCCGCCGGATGTGCTCGCGGATCGGATAGCCGTGCTCGGTTGTCTCGCTGACTTTGGTGTAGGCGTCAGCCGACAGCAGCACGGAATATGGCCCGTCGACACCGGCCAACCGCAGGCTGGACAACGCTTGTGAGATGACGTCGGGAAAGTCGCGAACATCCTTGGGCAGCTTCAGCGCCGGGTTGGAGCTGGAGCCACGGATGCCGTCGATGAGTGCGTCGCTATAGCCTTCGAAAATAGCCCGGTCTTCCGCGAAGGCCAATTTCTTGGCGGCCGCCTTGACCGGATCCCAGTCGGAGTCCTTCGACCCGCGTTCCACGTCGTCGATCTCCGAACGCGACAACGTGAACGGAACTCGAAGCCGCACAAGCGGTTTACTGGCGCGCAGATGGGCGACCACACCGTCGCCAGGTGCTTTGACATCGAGCAGTCGCCCGGTGCTAATAGCCGCCGTCACCGGTCCACCGGGCTCGCTGACGTCGACCACGCGCCGGCCGGCGATGTGGCGCTTGAAGGTCCGCGTCGCCTCCAATTCGATTTCTTCCCAAGCTTCTTCGGTGACCGGCGCAAGATCGCGGTAGAGGTTGTTCATTGCGGGGTTCCTTTCAAACTGCCGATCGCCAACGAGCCATCTGAGGGCACGGTAACTACTGCGGGAGCCGCTGCCGGTGAACTCGGCAACGGCGGCGGAGCGTCGAGGAAGTCGACGGTGGGGGAGAAGAACAGTCCGCCGGTGACCGCGGTGGAGAAATCCAAGATCCGGTCGGTGTTGCCCGGCGGGTCCCCGAGGAACATGTTGCGCAGCATCTGCTCGGTGACCTGCGGAGTGCGCGAGTAGCCGATGAAATACGTGCCGAATTCACCCTTGCCGAGCTCGCCGAAGGGCATATTGTGTCGCACGATCTTGAGCTCGGTGCCGTCATCGTCGGTGATGACGTTCAGCGCGATGTGCGCGTCGGCCGGTTTCTCGTCGTCGTCGAGTTCGAGGTCTTCCAGCTTGGTGCGTCCGATCACGTGCTCCTGCGCGGCGACCGACAACGCATCCCACGCCGCGATGTCATGCACATACTTCTGCACGTGCACGTAGCATGAGCCGGCGAAATCCGGATCCTCGTCGCCGATGGTGGTAGCCGAGACCGCGAGCGCACCGTCCGGATTCTCGGTCCCGTCGACAAAACCGAGCAGGTCGCGGTTGTCGAAGAACCGGAAACCGTGCACCTCGTCGACCACGGTCACCGCGCCGCTCATCGACCTCAGAATGCGATTGGCCAGCTCGAAACAGACGTCCAGCGTCTCGGCCCGAACATGGAACAACAGGTCGCCGGGCGTGTTCGGGGCAGTGTGCCGCGGGCCGTCCAGCTCGACGAACGGGTGCAGCTCGGCAGGTCGCGCGTCCTCGAACAACCGGTCCCAGGCCTGCGAGCCGATCGAGGTGATCACCGACAGATGCTTGGCGGGATCGCGAAATCCAATTGCTCGCACCAGCCCGGAGATCTCCGGCAGCGCGTCGTGCACCGTCGCCTCGCCGCCCTCGTCGATGGTGACAACCAGGAAGATGGCGGCCGGCGTCAGCGGAGCCAGAACGGCTTGCGGCTGCACAGGCTGCACGGGCTCCTTTTGGGGCACGGGTTCGACCCTAACGTGCCTATGGGATTCAGATAATCCCGTGATGAAAAGATGGGCCCATGGCGGCCACGGCGCAGGGTTTGTGCGAGTTCATCGACGCGTCGCCGTCGCCGTTTCACGTCTGCGCCACCGTGGCGTCGAGGCTGCGCGCCGCCGGCCACACCGAACTGGCCGAGGCTGACGAGTGGCCGCGGGCGGGCAAGTTCTTCATTGTGCGGGCCGGATCGCTGGTGGCCTGGGACAGCACGAACGACGCCGGCGGTCGGCCGTTTCGGGTCATCGGCGGTCATACCGACAGCCCCAACCTGAGGGTCAAGCAGCATCCCGACCGTGAGGTTGTGGGGTGGCAGGTGGTCGCGCTGGAGCCCTACGGGGGTGCCTGGCTGAACTCGTGGCTGGACCGCGACCTCGGCGTGAGCGGGCGACTGTCGGTGCGGGACGGCGCCGGTATCGCACACCGGCTGGTCCGCATCGACGACCCGATCCTGCGCGTCCCGCAGCTGGCCATCCACCTGGCCGAGGACCGCAAGTCGCTCACGCTGGATCCACAGCGCCACGTCAACGCGGTGTGGGGAGCCGGCGGCGGAGCACGGTCGTTCATCGGGTACGTCGCCGAGCAGGCCGGCATCGATCCCGGTGACGTGCTCGGCGCCGATCTGATGACCCACGACCTGACGCCGTCGAGGCTGGCGGGCGTCGACGACGAATTCGTCAGCGCTCCGCGGCTGGACAATCAAGCCTCCTGTTATGCGGGTCTGGAGGCGCTTCTGGACGCCGCGCCGGCCGAATACCTGCCGGTGCTCGCGCTATTCGACCACGAGGAGGTCGGATCCACCTCCGATCACGGCGCCGACTCCGATCTGCTGCTGACCACGCTGGAGCGCATCGTGCTGGCCGGTGGTGGTGGACGAGCGGACTTTTTGCGCCGACTGCCCGGCTCCATGGTGGCCTCGGCGGACATGGCGCACGCCACCCATCCCAACTATCCGGAGCGCCACGAGCCCGGGCACCTCATCGCGATCAACCGCGGCCCGGTGCTTAAAGTGCACCCGAATCTGCGTTACGCCACCGACGGCCGCACCGCTGCGGCGTTCGCGCTGGCATGCCAGGCAGGCCGGGGTGCCGCTGCAGCGTTACGAGCACCGCGCCGATCTGCCCTGCGGCTCGACGATCGGCCCGATGACGTCGGCCCGAACCGGCATCCCGACGGTCGATGTCGGTGCTCCCCAGCTGGCGATGCACTCGGCGCGGGAATTGATGGGCGCCAACGACGTTCCGGCCTACGCGGCGGCGTTACGGGCATTCTTGTCGCCGAGCTGACCTAGCATCCACGTATGGCACTGAAAGTGGAAATGGTGACGTTCGACTGCAGCGAACCCGCGAAGCTGGCCGACTGGTGGGCCGCAGCAGTTCGACGGCGAGACACAAGAATTGATTCCCGGGGAGTTCATCGCGGTCATCCGGTCCGAGGGGCCTCGGTTGGGCTTCCAAAAGGTTGACGATCCCACCCCGGGCAAGAATCGGATACACCTGGATTTCGGCGCTGCCGATGTCGAGGCCGAAGTCAGCCGGCTCACATCCGCGGGAGCTACCGAGGTCGGCCGGCACAGCATCGGCGAGAATTTCCGCTGGGTGGTGCTTGCCGACCCCGCCGGCAACGCCTTCTGTGTGGCCGGCACGGGGTAGCCGGCCCGGCCTGCTGGTTGTGTTGCGGGTGGCCGCGGCCGCCGCGCAACTTAGACTGTCCCCGTGACGTCTGGGCTCACTCACGCCATCGATACCGTCGAGCGGGCCGCGGCCACCCCTGAACAGCCGCAACCGTTCCGCGAACTCGGCCTCAAAGACGACGAATATCAGCGGATTCGCGACATCCTGGGGCGCCGGCCGACCGACGCCGAGCTGGCCATGTATTCGGTGATGTGGAGCGAACACTGCTCCTACAAGTCGTCCAAGGTGCATCTGCGGTATTTCGGCGAGACCACCACCGAGGAGATGCGGGCCGGCATGCTTGCCGGCATCGGCGAGAACGCCGGCGTCGTCGACATCGGCGACGGCTGGGCGGTCACCTTCAAAGTCGAGTCGCACAACCACCCGTCCTACGTCGAGCCCTACCAGGGCGCGGCCACCGGGGTTGGTGGCATCGTCCGCGACATCATGGCCATGGGCGCCCGGCCGGTCGCGGTCATGGACCAGCTGCGATTCGGCGCCGCGGACGCCCCGGACACCCGCCGCGTGCTCGACGGCGTCGTGCGAGGTATCGGCGGCTACGGCAACTCACTGGGCCTGCCCAACATCGGCGGCGAAACCATCTTCGACCCCTGCTACGCCGGTAACCCGTTGGTCAACGCGCTGTGCGTCGGCGTGCTCCGCCAGGAGGACCTGCATCTGGCGTTCGCCTCCGGCGTCGGCAACAAGATCATCCTGTTCGGCGCGCGGACCGGACTCGACGGCATCGGCGGTGTGTCGGTGCTGGCGTCGGAGACCTTCGGCGGCGACGAGTCTGAGGGCGGCGGCAAGAACAGAAAGAAGCTGCCGTCGGTTCAGGTGGGCGACCCCTTCATGGAGAAGGTGCTCATCGAATGCTGCCTCGAGCTGTATGCGGCCGGCCTCGTGATCGGCATCCAGGATCTCGGGGGTGCTGGAATATCCTGTGCGACTTCGGAGTTGGCGTCAGCCGGTGACGGGGGCATGGTCATCGAACTGGATACCGTTCCACTGCGCACCAAGAACATGACCCCGGCCGAAGTGCTCTGCAGCGAGTCGCAGGAGCGGATGTGCGCGGTCGTGGCACCGGAGAACGTGGACGCCTTCCTGGCGGTGTGCCGCAAGTGGGAGGTACTGGCCACCACGATCGGTGAGGTCGCCGACGGCGACCGGTTGCGCATCACCTGGCACGGCGAGACCGTCGTCGACGTGCCGCCCCGAACCGTGGCGCACGAGGGGCCGGTCTACCAGCGCCCGGTTGCGCGCCCCGAGTCGCAGGATGCGCTCAACGCCGACCGCTCCAGCGGCCTGCCGCGGCCGGTCACCGGTGACGAACTGCGCGCGACTTTGCTTGCGTTGCTGGGCAGTCCGCATCTGTGCAGCCGCGCGTTCATCACCGAGCAATACGACCGCTATGTGCGCGGCAATACCGTGCTGGCCGAGCATGCCGACGGCGGGGTGCTGCGCGTCGACGAGGCGACCGGCCGCGGTATCGCCTTGTCGACCGACGCCTCGGGCCGCTACACGCTGCTGGACCCCTACGCCGGTGCCCAACTCGCGCTGGCCGAGGCGTACCGCAACGTCGCCGTCACCGGCGCCACCCCGGTCGCGGTGACCAACTGCCTCAACTTCGGCTCGCCGGAGGATCCCGGGGTGATGTGGCAGTTCGCTCAAGCGGTCTGTGGTTTGGCGGACGGCTCTGCGGCACTGGGTATTCCGGTGACTGGTGGCAACGTGAGTTTCTACAACCAGACCGGGACGACGGCGATCATGCCCACCCCGGTTGTGGGCGTCCTGGGCGTCATCGATGACGTTGCCCGTCGCATCCCGACCGCGATGGGCACCGAGCCGGGCGAGACGCTGATCCTGCTCGGCGACACCCGTGACGAATTCGACGGCTCGATCTGGGCACAGGTCACCGGTGACCATCTGGGTGGGCTGCCGCCCGCCGTCGACCTGGCTCGCGAGCGACTCCTAGCCGACGTGCTGAGTGCGGCCTCCCGCGACGGGCTGGTGTCTGCAGCCCATGACTTGTCCGAGGGCGGTCTGATGCAGGCGGTGGTGGAATCGGCGCTGGCCGGCGAAACCGGTTGCCGCATCGTGCTTCCCGAGGGCGCGGATCCGTTTGTCACCTTGTTCTCCGAATCAGCGGGCCGGGTGCTGGTGGCCGTGCCCCGCACGGAGGAGAGTCGCTTCCGCTCGATGTGCGAGGCGCGAGGCTTGCCGGCCACCCGCATCGGTGTCGTCGACCAAGGCTCGGGCGTTGTGGAGGTTCAGGGTCTGTTCACCGTGTCACTGGCGGAGTTGCGCAGCACATCCGAGGGAGTGCTGGCCGCGCTTCTCCGATGAGCGTCGACGCCGGCAACCGGCTTATGCCCGGCGGGTACGGCCACAATTACGGCAACGACATCGTGGACGGTTGGGCCGCGGTGGCGCCGCCGGACGGCTGGACAGCGGCCGACACCGAGCGCGTCCGCGCCGCGCTGAACAGCCCCGGAAATGCCGACGGCCCTAGAAGCTGAGCTATGGCCGCCCGTCAACACGCCGACCCGGCAAAGACCCGCGACGCCGTCCGCGCTGTCGAGGACTGGTTACGTGACGACACCCGTCCGGTCCCAGGCCGCGCGGATCTGGCGGCCGCGGTCCGGCTCACCGCGCGAACATTGGCCGCAGCAGCGCCCGGCGCCAGCGTCGAGGTCCGAATTCCGCCGTTCGTCGCGGTGCAGTGCGTTTCCGGGCCGAGGCATACCCGAGGCACACCGCCCAACGTCGTCGAGACCGATCCCCGGACCTGGCTGCTGCTGGCCACCGGACTGCTGCGGGTGACAGACGTCACCGCTACCGGGGCGCTACGGCTCTCCGGTTCGCGGGCCGGCGAGATCGCGGCGTGGCTGCCGGTGGTGAGGTTGGGCGATTCGGGTCCAGCCGGACCGTGACCCTTGTGGCATGTGCTATTTCTGAGCCTTATGGGGCTGTTGAGCTGCGAAAAAGTGGTTGCTGGATGCGACAACACGCTGGGTCAATTCGCTGATACAGCCGTCGTTTCCGTAGACTTCGTTACGTCACCATCCGCCCCCAGGGAGCCGCCGCACCGTGACCGTCCAGCAGCCAGTGCCTGATGAGAATCCGCCCGGCGAAGAATGCGGGGTATTCGGCGTATGGGCCCCTGGGGAAGAAGTCGCCAAGCTGACCTACTACGGCCTGTATGCGCTTCAGCACCGCGGGCAGGAGGCCGCCGGCATCGCCGTCGCAGACGGATCGCAAGTGCTGGTGTTCAAGGATCTCGGTCTGGTTAGCCAGGTTTTCGACGAGCAGACATTGGCGGCGATGGAAGGCCACGTCGCGGTCGGGCACTGTCGGTACTCCACCAGCGGCCAGCCCACGTGGGAGAACGCCCAGCCGGTTTTCCGCAACACCGCGGCAGGCACCGGAGTGGCGTTGGGGCACAACGGCAATCTGGTGAACAGCGCTGAACTCGTCTCCCGTGCCCGTGCCGCCGGACTGATCAACACCAGAGCGCCCGGTGCGGCCAACACCGACTCTGACGTGCTGGGAGCGTTGCTGGCCCACGGCGCAGCCGATTCCACCCTGGAGCAGGCCGCACTGGAACTGTTGCCGACCGTGCGTGGCGCGTTCTGCCTGACGTTCATGGACGAGAACACCTTGTACGCCGCGCGCGACCCCTACGGCGTGCGGCCGTTGTCGCTGGGACGGCTGGACCGCGGCTGGGTGGTGGCGTCAGAAACCGCTGCTTTGGACATCGTCGGCGCCTCGTTCGTCCGCGACATCGAGCCGGGCGAGCTGTTGGCGATCGACGCCGATGGGGTTCGGTCGACCCGCTTCGCCAGCCCAGAACCCAAGGGCTGCATCTTCGAATACGTCTACCTGGCGCGCCCGGACAGCACGATCGCGGGCAGGTCGGTGCACGGCGCCCGGCTGGATATCGGTCGCCGACTCGCCCGCGAATGCCCGATCGCCGCCGACCTGGTGATCGGTGTTCCGGAGTCCGGCATCCCGGCCGCGGTCGGCTATGCGCAGGAAGCCGGCATCCCGTACGGGCAAGGTCTGATGAAGAACGCCTACGTGGGGCGCACGTTCATTCAGCCGTCGCAGACCATCCGCCAACTGGGAATCCGGTTGAAGCTCAACCCGCTCAGGGAAGTCATCCGCGGCAAGCGGCTCATCGTCGTCGACGACTCGATCGTGCGGGGCAATACCCAGCGTGCTCTGGTCAGGATGCTGCGGGAGGCCGGCGCCGTCGAAGTGCATGTGCGGATCGCGTCGCCCCCGGTGAAGTGGCCCTGCTTCTACGGCATCGACTTCCCGTCGCCGGCCGAGTTGATAGCGAACGCCGTCGAAGACGAAGACGAGATGCTCGAAGCGGTGCGGCATGCCATCAACGCCGACACGCTGGGATACATCTCGCCGCGGGGGTTGATCGCCGCCACTGAGCAACCCGCGTCGCGGCTCTGCGCAGCCTGCTTCGACGGCAAGTATCCGATCGAACTGCCCAGCGAAACCGCGCTCGGGAAAAACGTCATCGAGCACATGCTCGCCAACGCCGCGCGTGGGGCGGCACAGGAAGAAATCGGGGCCCGCGAAATATCGCCGGAGGTCGAGCAGGCCTCCGTGCTGCGTCATCCCTAGCCGCACGGTGACTTCGCACGAGTGGGAGATACCCGTGCCGGGCGTCGACCGGTAGCCTTTATCGCGATGACCGACCGCGGGAAAGACCCGGCCGCCCCGGGCGTTACATATGCGTCCGCCGGAGTGAGTATCGAGGCCGGGGATCGGGCCGTCGAATTGTTCAAGCCGCTCGCATCCAAAGCCACCAGGCCCGAGGTGCGCAGCAAGCTGGGCGGATTTGCCGGACTGTTTGCGCTGCGCAACGATTACCGCGAACCGTTACTGGCGGCGTCCAGCGACGGGGTGGGCACCAAGCTGGCGGTCGCTCAAGCGATGGACAAGCACGACACCGTCGGCTTGGACCTGGTAGCGATGGTGGTCGACGACCTGGTGGTGTGCGGCGCCGAGCCGCTGTTCCTGCTGGACTACATCGCCCTTGGCCGCATCGTGCCGGAGCGGCTCAACGCGATCGTCGGCGGTATCGCCGAGGGGTGCATGCGCGCAGGCTGTGCGCTGCTCGGCGGCGAAACCGCCGAGCACCCGGGTCTGATCGAGCCGGACCACTATGACATTTCGGCCACCGGAGTCGGTGTGGTCGAGGCCGACGACGTGCTCGGGCCCGACCGCGTCAAGCCCGGCGACGTGATCATCGCGATGGGGTCGTCAGGTCTGCACTCCAACGGATACTCGCTGGCCCGCAAGGTTCTGCTGGAGATCGACCGGGGGAACCTGGCCGGTTACGTCGAGGAGTTCGGCCGCACGCTCGGCGAAGAGTTGCTGGAGCCGACCATCATCTACGCCAAAGACTGCCTTGCGTTGACGGCCGAAACCCAGGTCAGGACGTTCTGCCATGTCACCGGTGGTGGGCTGGCGGGCAACCTGGAACGCGTCATCCCGAACGGGCTGGTGGCCGAGGTGGACCGTGGCACGTGGACGCCGGCACCGGTCTTCGCGATGATTGCCCAGCGTGGCCGGGTCTCGCGCACCGAGATGGAAAAAACTTTCAACATGGGTGTCGGCATGATCGCCGTCGTGGCGCCCGAGGACACCGACCGCGCGCTGGCGATTTTGACCGCCCGCCATTTGAACTGCTGGGTGTTGGGCACCGTCAACAAGGGCGGAAAAGCAGGCCCGCGAGCAAAGCTCGTCGGGCAGCATCCAAGGTTTTAAATTTCGGTTCGCCTTCGCTGCGAGCCGGTGACGGCCCGAGAAGGGGCCGGGCGATCAGACTCTAACGACGCCAGTCGCTTTCGTCGCTCCACGGGTCAGCTTGGTCATCACCGTCCAGCTGGTCGGCGCCGCCATCACCCGACCCGGACAGCTCCTGCCGAAGCCGATCGAAATCGGTCTGCGGTGAGCTGTATTTAAGTTCTCGAGCAACCTTGGTCTGCTTCGCCTTAGCCCGGCCGCGGCCCATGGGGGGACCCCCTCGCGCAATAACGGAGCGGCCTAACGAGTAGGCGGCTCCGATCGTTTTGTCTTTATTGTCCTGTCGACAGTCTACCGTGCCCGGTGGTTGCGTGCTGTTGCGCCCCGCACCCTGTGCAGACCGTCATCGAACTGTTCCCCGCAACCGCTCGACGGCCACCCGGCCGGCACCGGGCGCGTCGACTGTCGGTAGCGATGCGGCGTCGATCATCGCAGCCACGTCGGCGTCGCCGCCGGTGTTCAGGGCGGTGTCGGCGGGTATCCCTCGCTTGAGCAGCGCCAGGGCCACCGGGCCCAGATCGACGTGGTCGACGACGGTTCCCAGCCGGCCCACCGCGCGGCCGTTGGCCAGCACCGCATCGCCGGTGGCCGGCCGGTCCGCCGACCCGTCCAGGTGCAACAACGCCAGCATGCGCGGCGGTTTGCCCAGGTTGTGCACCCGCGCAACGGTTTCCTGGCCGCGATAGCAGCCTTTGTCGAGGTGGACGGCTCCCTGGCCCGGACCGCCGATCCAATCCACTTCGTGCGGGATGGTCCGCTCGTCGGTGTCGACGCCGAGCCGTGGGCGTACCGCCGCCACCCGATGGGCTTCATACGCCCAGACCCCGGCTGGCCGCACCCCGGCCTGCGTCAACCGACGCTGCAGGTCAGCGGCGTCGCGGCGGTCGATCAGCACATCCAGCTCGACGAGGCCCGGCCGCGCCGAGGCCATCCGGCGCACGAAACCGCCACCGATCATCGACGCCGCAGCCATCTCGGCGGGCAGCGCGTCCAGCCCGAGGACGTCGAGCACTGGTCGCTCGCCGAGCTGCGGACCCAGCAGCGACAGCACGGCCAGATCGGCCGGCGCAGGAGTCACCTCCGCCCAGAACACCATCTTGCGCAGGTAGTCCAGCAGCGGCTCGCCCCGCCATGGCTCGGTGTCGAGATAGGTGATGCCGCCGAGCTCGGTTTGAACCCAGTGGTCCTCGACCCGGCCCTGCCCGTCGAGACTGAGATTGTGTGTGCTCGCGCCATCCGGGAGGTCACTGACGTGCTGCGTTGAGATGCTGTGCAGCCAGGTTTGCCGGTCCGCGCCGGTCAGCGTCAGTACACCGCGATGTGATCGATCCACCAGCACAGCGCCGGTTTCGGCGGCTCGCTGCTCGCCCAGCGGGTCGCCGTAGTGCCAGATCGCGCCTGCGTCTGGGCCGGTTTCGGGGGCGGGAACAGCGGACACACACCAACTCTACGGGTCACGGCGATAGGCTTCTGGTCCATGACAGGGCACCCGGGCGTGATCGTCACGCTCGACGGCGGGGTGCACCCGCCGGGGACGCCACTGCTTTTCGCCGACGACCTCGCCGCAGTACGGGGCGACGGGGTATTCGAAACACTGCTGGTCCGCGACGGCGGCGCCTGTTTGGTGGAAGCGCACCTGGGCCGGCTGAGCCACTCGGCCAAACTGCTCGACCTGCCGGAACCGGACCTGTCGGCCTGGCGGCACGCGATCGGCCTGGCAGCCCGGCAGTGGACGGGCGATACCGCCGACGAGGGTGCGATGCGCTTGGTCTACAGCCGCGGACGGGAACGCGGCTCGGCGCCCACCGCTTACGTGACAGTGAACCCGGTTGCCGGCCGGGTCGCCGAAGCCCGACGCGACGGGGTGGCCGCGGTGACGTTGCCCCGTGAGTTGCCGTCGACCGGTGTCGAGGCGATGCCGTGGCTACTGGCCGGCGCCAAGACGCTGTCCTACGCCATCAACATGGCCGCTCTGCGGCACGCCGGCCGGCAGGGCGCGGGCGACGTTATTTTCGTCAGCTCGGACGGCTTCGTTCTGGAAGGCCCACGTTCGACGGTGGTGATCGCCAACGATGGCGAAGGAGCTGGTAGCAATCTGTGCCTGTTGACTCCGCCGCCCTGGTATCCGATCCTGCGTGGCACCACGCAGCAGGCGCTTTTCGGTGTTGCTCGCGCCAAGGGTTACGACTGCGACTACCGCGCCCTGCGCGTCGCTGATCTCTTTGCCGCGCATGGAGTTTGGTTGGTATCGAGCATGACGCTGGCCGCGCGCGTGCACACCCTCGACGGCCGGGCGCTGCCGAGCACGCCGATCGCGGCGGAATTCGCCGGACTGGTCGACGCCGCCATTGTCAGCGATCGCTGAATTCAGTTGTCTCCGTGTCGCTGAGCGGGTACGGTCGGCCGTACACAGGGAAGGAGGTGGTCCGAGAAATTGATAGCTTATTGGACATGTGAGGTGGCTGCCCGCTAGCTGCACCAGGCGAGGAATCACCTGCGCGCGCTGGCGAATTCCCCGCAGTCACCCGGCCCCCGAGCCTCCGGTTCGTCCAACCTGGAACTACGGCTCGGGGGCTGCCCATTTTCTGGGGTCGAACCGCCCACGGCCATCGGCCGACGGACGCGCCTCAGACACCCTGGGCGACAACCGATATGGGGCGGACCGGTGCGACGAAGCGCTTCGGTTATGCCGTCACCCTGCGAACCTCGAGAGCCGCGCCGACAGATGCGGCACCAGCCCGCCGTCGGCGTCCACCCGCTCTTCGACGTAGGCCAGATCGCCACCCTCGACGATGCCGTAGAGCCGTTTGGCTCCGCCGACCAGCACGCCCGACCGGCTGCGAGCCAAGGCGTCAGTGACCAATTCCCACGATGACTGGTTGAGCGGGCGTCCGTAGAACAGCTCGACGTAACCTGCGGAGTGCGCCAGCAGCAACTCGATGGCCTGTGATTCGGTCGGGTCGTCGGGTTCGTCCACGAAACGCCAATAACCGCTTTCACGCAGGCCGGGTCCCTGGTAGTCGCCGGCATCGGTGACCCGCCAGGACCGGGCCTCCCAGTTCAGGTAGTCACTACCGTCATGGGAGACCACGATTTGCTGCCCGAACCGGTAGTCACCGCCGGCACTGCGGCCCTCCCCTTCGCCGCGCCACACTCCGACCAGCGGGAGCAGCGCCAGCAAGGCGTCGTTCAGGTTGGCGCCCTCGCGCAGGTTTGCGGTGTCTGCCGGGATGGGCAGGTCGTCGAAGACCGGGATGTTGCGGGTCGCGGTCAGCTTCGCGCGTTCGGCCGCGGCGGCCACGGCACGGTCGGCGGAACCGGGTGGAAGGACCGACTCTGCATCGTCGTCGGCGGGGGTCAAGCGCCGCTCCTCCGCATCGCTCCGCTCTGCATCGTCGTCGGCGCGGGTCACGATTCGTCGGTGATGAGCCGATATAGCGTGTACAAGGCGAACCAGCTGATGACGACGACGGACGCGACGAGAAGGATCTCGAAGAACAACACCACGACGACGAGTCTAGTTCGGCGGACCGGTCAGGCGATTTTGATGTCAACCTCGTGGATGCCCGCGCCTTTCGGCTCCACAACCGCGTCGCCGTTGCCCGCGGCCGACAGCGCCCGCAACGTCCAGGATCCGGGTGCGGCGAAGAACCGGAAGTCACCGGTGGCCGATGCGACGACCTCGGCGGTGAACTCGCCCGAGGAGTCCAGCAGTCGCACGAACGAACCGCCGACGGCCTGACCGGAGCTATCCACCACACGGCCGGTGATGACCGTTTCCTTCTCCAGGTCGACGCTGGCCGGCAGAGTCTGTCCTTGCTTCGGCGCAGAGCACATATCAGCTTCCCAACTCGATCGGGGCTCCCACCAGAGAGCCGTATTCCGTCCAACTGCCGTCGTAGTTCTTGACGTTTTGATGTCCGAGTAATTCGTGCAAAACGAACCAGGTGTGTGACGACCGCTCACCGATCCGGCAATACGCGATGGTCTCCTTCGACCCGTCCAACCCGGCGTCGGCGTACAGCTTCGCCAAGTCGTCGTCGGACTTGAAGGTGCCGTCGTCCTTGGCGGCCTTACTCCACGGCACGTTGATCGCCCCGGGGATGTGGCCGGGCCGCTGGCTTTGTTCCTGCGGCAGATGGGCCGGCGCGAGGATCTTGCCGGAGAACTCGTCGGGAGAGCGCACGTCGACCAGGTTTTTCACGTCGATCGCGGCCAGTACCTCGTCGCGGAATGCCCGGATCGAGTTGTCCGCGGGCTTGGCGGTGTAGCTGGTGGCGGGCCGATCCACCGCCTCGCTCGACAGCGGCCGCCCGTCGAGCTCCCACTTCTTCCGGCCGCCATCGAGCAGCTTGACGTTGTCGTGGCCGTACAGCTTGAAGTACCAGTACGCGTAGGCGGCGAACCAGTTGTTGTTGCCGCCGTAGAGGATCACGGTGTCGTCGTTGGCGATACCCCGGTCGGACGAGCAGCTTGGAAAACTGCTGGGCGTCGACGAAGTCGCGCCGGACGGGGTCTTGCAAATCGGTACGCCAGTCCAGCTTTACCGCTCCCGCGATGTGACCATCGTCGTAAGCGCTGGTGTCCTCGTCGACCTCGACGAAGACGACGTGGTCGGCATCGAGATTGCTCTCGGCCCAGTCGGCGGAGACCAGGACGTCGGAGCGTGCCATGGTGGGGATCCTTTCGGTCGCTAGGACGTAATGCTGGCGGCCGGCTTCAGGCGCACCACGAGCGGGTAGAGCTGGCAGCCCAGGCAGATGCCGAAGGCTGCGTTGAGGAATGCGGCCACCAACGCTGCGGCGGTGGCGACGACGCCGAGTAGGTAAGCGCCGGAGGCAAATCCGGCGACGGCCACGACTGCGAAGACCAGGCCGACCAGCTGGGCGAATTTCAGCGGGGCTACCGGCTCGCGCTCGCGGACCGGCCCCAGCCGCGGCGCCACCAGCTTTGGCGAACACCAGGCCGTAGGGATGACGGCGCGGCCCGGCTACGGCGCCGATCGCGAAGATGACGGCCTGCGCGCCGAGAATGACCGCTGCGGCCAGCGGGCTGATGCCGGAGACGATGCAGGGTGACCACCAGCATGGCGGTGGTGACCCAGGCGGCGAACCGGGGCCCTCGGACGTCGACCTGATCGGGGGTGTTGGTGTTCGACATGATGCTGCTCCTGGTTGCTTTATGCAGGGGTTATGGGGCGGCGCGCCAAGGGGTTTTGTTCCTGGCTGCTCCGAGCGCGGCGCGAGAAGGCGCGGCTACTCAGCGGCTACAACAACAACAGCAGCCCGCGACGCGGCACAGATCTACTGCGCGGCGTTTGGTGAGCAAGAGCTCGACGCGGGCGGACACGCTCGCGCAGCTTACCCAATGGCGACCTCATCAAGCCAACAGCGGTGCCAGCGCCGATCGCAGGTCATCGGCTTTTGGTACACCCGTGGTGCGGTATCGCTGTCGTCCGTCGGCGTCGAAGATGAACGTGGTTGGCAGTGACAGAACTGAAAGACGCCGTGCAGCGCTCGGATTGGCGTCCATATCGATCTCGACGTGTGCCACCTCACCGAGGTCGTCGCACACCTGATTGACCACGCGGCGCACTTGTGTGCACGGCGAGCACCATGAGGCGCTGAAATGCACGACGGTCGGTCCGCTAGGGGACAGGCCCAGGTCGCTGGTGTCTACATTGCCGGACGTCTTCGGATCGGTCGCCCGGACGTGACCGGCCCGGTGGGTCAGCAGCCAGCCGATAACGGCGGCCAGCGCCAGCGCCGCCACAACGGCCACAATTGCGGCAATCAACGGCCCGACTCCTTCCCGGGCCCGCCCGGCCCGCATCGCCGCCTAGCTGAGGTCATGCCCGGTTGAACCTGTCGAGGGTGATGGTTAATCCCGAAGTGATGCCCTCGATGATCACGTCTGAGCCGCGCGCACCCTGGCTCGTCGGCGCCACTCCGAACGGAAGTTTTTGGTCTGGCAGCTCGCCGGCGAATGCGGTCAGCACCGCGTCGCGCTTGTCGTCGGGCACCTTCTGGTTGGCGGTGTTGGGGCCGGTGAGCACGTCGGTGGGGGTGAACACCAGGGTGGTCTTGTCGTCGCCGGCTATCGACAGGTCCACGGCGACGCTGACCCGTTTGTCGAAGTGGGCTGCCCGTGGGGTGCCGGTGAACACCAGACCGTGGCTGCCGGAGATCCCGGATTCGGTAGTACCGCCGGTGGCGTTGTTGGTGTCCTGCGAGGGCGCCTCGACTATCAGGTCACGGACGCCCATGTAACGGCCAAGGTGGAGCGAGTCGATGATGATCCGGCTCTCCAGCTTGCCGACCCGCAGCTTGGCATAGGGCCTGATCAGCCATGACGCGTCGGTCAGGTCGATCGAATGCATGGTGGCTTCGAGCGTGGCCTTGCCGATTACTGGACGCTCGACGGCGGTGGCCTTGATCTCCAGATCGTCATACCTGTGCCGCATCGCCTGGGGGATGAGCGGGAACGCGATGATCGCCACGAATGGGTCGAAGCCCAGGTGGGCTGTTTCGCGCACCGAACGGGCCAGCCGATACTCCGCGTAGATGCTGATCCCGAAGTCGACGCCGGCGGCTCCGACCAGCACGATCACAATGGTCAGCAGCACTGCTGCCGCACCGACCAGCACCTTACGCATCCGCATATTGTGGCGTACTGGACCGTGCCGGTCTGCATCGTCACCGCGCTGGTTGATGGCGCGGCTCGCCCCCTCGCCGCTCCGCGGCTGGGGGTACCCCCACCTCAGACCGTGCCGGTCTGCATCGTCACCGCGCTGAAGAACAGGCAGCACGCTATCGTTTAGTGACCTGGCCGTAAACTTCACATCTCGCCATGAATTTGGGAGACGCCTTTCCCACGACGCTGGAGGGGCTTGCTTGGACCTGTTGCTGTTGACCGCGGAGCCGCACCCAGATGTGGTTCTGCCGTCGTTGTCGCTGCTCGCTCACACCGTACGTTCGGCGCCGCCGGACGTCTCTTCGCTGCTGGAAGCAGGCAGCGCGGACATCCTGATCATCGACGCGCGGCTCGACCTGCCAGCGGCGCGTGGCCTGTGCCGGTTGCTGGGCTCGACGGGCCGCTCGATTCCGGCGGTGGTCGTGGTGAACGAGGGCGGATTGGTGGCCGTCAACGCCGACTGGGGCCTGGACGAGATCCTGCTGCCCAACACCGGGCCCGCCGAGATCGATGCCCGGCTGCGCCTGCTCATCGGCCGTCGGGGCAACCTGCAGGACCAGGAGGGCGTCGGCAAGGTCAGCCTCGGCGAACTCGTGATCGATGAGAGCACCTACACCGCCCGGCTGCGCGGGCGCCCCCTCGACCTCACCTACAAGGAATTCGAGCTGCTGAAGTACCTGGCGCAGCACGCCGGCCGGGTATTCACCCGAGCCCAGCTGTTGCACGAGGTTTGGGGATACGACTTCTTCGGCGGCACCCGCACGGTCGACGTGCATGTGCGCCGGCTGCGCGCCAAACTCGGGCCGGAGTACGAGTCGTTGATCGGCACGGTCCGCAACGTGGGTTACAAGGCGGTCCGCCCGACCCGCCGGCTACCCGGTGGCGAGAGTGACACCGCCAATCTCGCTGAACCCGATACCGATAACCACCGAGACCCATTGGTCGATCCGCTGCGCAGCCAGTGACGGCGCCTAAGTGGCGGGCGACGCTGCCCGACGACGATCAACAGCAGATACGCGAACTCATCACCGCGGCAAGTGAATTCGACGAGGTGGCACCCGTCGGTGAGCAGGTCCTGCGGGAGTTGGCACATGAACGCACCGACCACTTGGTGGCCACTGGTACGCACCCGGACGGGACCGGCGAGAAGGTCATCGGTTACCTGAACCTCTCCACACGGCCGGATGATGGGTCCGGCATGGCGGAGTTGGTTGTGCATCCGCAGGTTCGCCGACACGGTATCGGTGCCGCGATGGTTGGTGCCGCCTTATCTAAAACGTCCGGGCAGAACCAATTTTGGGCACACGGGACACTTGAGTCGGCGCGTGCGACCGCCTCGGCGCTGGGTCTGGTGGCGGTTCGCGAACTCATCCAGATGCGCCGCTCGCTGCACGGCATCACAGCGCCCCCGCCGCCCAACGGCGTGCGCATCCGGACCTACGCCGGCACGGCTGACGACGCCGAACTGCTGCGGGTCAACAACGCCGCATTCGCGACGCATCCAGAACAGGGCGGTTGGACCGCCGCGGACCTCGCGGAGCGGCGAGCCGAACCATGGTTCGACCCCGAGGGACTATTCCTGGCTTTCGATGAGCAGACAGACAAGCTGCTGGGCTTCCACTGGACGAAAGTGCACTCCGGGGAAGCCGGCCTCGGCGAGGTCTATGTCGTCGGCGTCGATCCCTCCGCGCAGGGCAGCGGTCTAGGTGGCCTGTTGACATCGGTGGGCATCGCGTTTCTGGCGCGACGGCTGATCGGAGCGGCTCAGCCGACGGTGATGCTCTACGTCGAGTCGGACAACACCGCCGCACTGCGGACTTACCAGCGACTGGGCTTCACCCAGCACAGCGTCGACACCGCCTACGCGCCGGAAACCGCAGGCCGCTGCGCAGTCGTTCGCTGAGCTGTTCACCTCGCGTTCACGCAACGGGTGAATGCCGTCTACGCCCGGCGCCTACGTTGCCCCGATAGTCCGGCGAACGCTGCCGGGAAAGCGTCGCGGGGGAACTCATTGCGAAAGCGAGATCGGTGAAGCTCGACGGGCCGGGCAGGGCGCTGGTGGCGGCGTTGTCCACGACGGCGGTCGGGTGTTCTTTGCTGACCGGCTGTGGCAGCGACAGCAATCTCACCGGCGTCTCGCCTGCGCCCACGGGCCCGGTCAATTGCGGCGGTAAGAGCGATCTGACCGCTGAAGGATCCACGGCTCAGCAGAACGCCATCGCGCTCTTCAACGAAGAGTGGGCGCTGCTGTGTCCTGGCAAGGACCTGGCGTACAACCCGACAGGCTCAGGCGCCGGACGCGAGCAGTTCATCGCGAGCCATGTGGATTTCGCCGGATCGGACTCGCCGCTGAGCCACGACCAGATCGACCCGGCGGCCAAGCGCTGCAACGAAAATCCGGCCTGGCACCTGCCGATGGTGTTCGGCCCGGTCGCGCTCGCGTACCACCTCGACGGTGTCAATTCTTTGGCCGTCAACGCCGATGTGCTGGCCAAGGTTTTCAGCGGCGGGATCACCGACTGGAACGATCCGGCCATCGCGGCGCTCAACCCGGGCGTGGCGTTGCCCGACACCAAGATCTCGCCGATCTACCGGTCGGACTCATCAGGGACCACCGACAACTTTCAGAAGTACCTGGCCGCGGCCGCCCCGAAGAGCTGGACCAGAGGGACCGGCAGCGAGTTTCAGGGCGGCGTGGGCGAGGGCGCGCAAAAGTCCGCCGGCGTGGTCCAAGCCGTGCAATCCACACCCGGCGCCATCGGGTACGTGGAGAAAGGCTTCGCCGACCAAAGCGGTTTGCCGTATGCGCGCATCAACACCGGCAGCGGTGCGGTCGCGCTGACCGACGATGCCGCCCGCAATGCCATCGACGACGCCGCATTCGCCGGCGCGGGCAACGACTTGAAGTTGGATCTGAAATCGATCTACAGCACCAAGAAGGCCGGGGCCTATCCGCTGGTGCTGGCCACCTACGAGATCGTCTGCTCCAAGGGATACGGCGCCGCCACCAGCGCCGCAGTCAGGTCGTTTTTGACCGTGTCGGCCAACAACGGTCAAAGCGGCCTGTCCGCCGCCGGATATGTATCGCTGCCCGACAAACTCAAGCACCGCCTTCTCGCGGCGATCAACGCAATCCAGTGATCGGAGAGACGAATTCCCGGGAGCGATTGATGGGAATCCTGTGACTACGCCGGATCCGACGGGCGCCGGTGCGGGCGAGGTTGTGGCCGCACCTTTCCGTCGGCCGGCGCTGACCCCGACGCTGCCATGGGGCAGTGCGGGACCCCGTCGCGGTGACCGGTTGTTTTGGGGACTGTCCGCGGGAGCCGGCGTCCTGATCGTTGTGTTGGTCGCCGCGATCGGGCTGTTTCTGCTGTGGCGCGCGATACCGGCTCTGGTACGCGACAAGGAGAACTTTTTCACCTACGGCGGCAACTGGGTCACCACGAACACCTCGGCGATGCATTTCGGCATCTTCGACCTGGTGCAGGTGACAGTGTTCGTGGCGCTGTTCGCGTTGATCTTGGCGATGCCGATTGCGTTGGGCATCGCGATATTTCTCACGCAGTACTCGCCGCGCCGGATCGCCGGGCCGTTGGCCTACATGGTCGATCTGCTCGCTGCGGTCCCGTCGATCATCTACGGGGTCTGGGGCCTCTACGTGCTGGGGCCGCGGTTACGACCGATTGCGACCTGGCTCAATGACCATCTGGGCTGGGTGTTCGTCTTCGCGACCGGCAACGCATCGGTATCCGGTGGCGGCACCATCTTCACCGCCGGGATCGTGCTGGCGGTGATGATCCTGCCGATCGTCACCGCGGTCACCCGTGAGGTGTTCATCCAAACGCCGCAAAGCCAGATCGAGGCTGCGCTGGCGCTCGGCGCGACCCGCTGGGAGGTGGTCAAGACCACGGTTTTGCCGTTCGGGCGCTCTGGATACATCAGCGGCGCCATGCTGGGTCTCGGTCGAGCCCTGGGTGAGACCGTCGCGTTGCTGATCATTCTGCGTGGCACCCAGACGGCGTTCGGCTGGTCGGTGTTCGACGGCGGCTACACGTTCGCAACCAAGATTGCGGCCACCGCGTCAGAGTTCAACGACCAGTACAAGGCGGGTGCCTATATCGCCGCTGGACTGGTGCTTTTCCTGCTCACCTTCGTGGTCAATGCGTTGGCGCGCGCCGGCGTGGCCGGAAAAGACACCCGATGACATCGATCCTGGACCGCCCGCTCAAGGCGCGAAGACTCACCGGCGTGAGCCTGCGTCGGCGGCTCGCGAACGCCGTCGCCGCCGTGCTGGTGACGCTGTCGGTCGGGGTGGCTCTGGTGCCGCTGATCTGGGTGCTGTACTCGGTGGTGGGCAAAGGGATCGGCACGGTCGCGTCCAGCGTGTGGTGGACGCATTCCCAAGCCGATATGACGGCATTCCTGGCGGGAGGCGGCGCCTACCACGCCATCGTCGGCACGGTCTTGCAGGGCCTGGTGTGCGCGGCCATCTCCATACCTATCGGTGTGTTCGTCGCGATCTATCTCGTCGAATACGGCGGCGACGGCACTTTGGGCAAGCTGACCACGTTCATGGTGGACATCCTGACGGGGGTGCCCTCGATCGTCGCCGCTCTGTTCGTCTACGCCTTTTGCATTGCCACACTTGGCTTTCCGAGGTCCGGTTTCGCTGTATCGCTGGCCTTGGTGCTGCTGATGCTCCCGGTGATCGTGCGCGCCACCGAGGAGATGCTGCAGATCGTCCCGGTGGACCTGCGTGAGGCCAGCTACGCGCTGGGCGTGCCGAAGTGGAAGACGATCACCAGAATTGTGCTGCCGGCCGGGCTGTCCGGCATCATCACCGGCATCCTGCTGGCGCTGGCCAGGGTGATGGGAGAGACCGCGCCGCTGCTGATCCTGGTGGGCTATTCGCAGTCGATGAACTTCGACATGTTCAGCGGCTTCATGGGGTCGTTGCCAGGCATGATGTACGACCAGACGGCGGCGGGCGCGGGTGCCAATCCGATTCCCACCGATCGGCTGTGGGGCGCTGCCCTGACGCTCATCGTGGTCATCGCCGTGATTAATGTGGGGGCCAGAGTGGTCTCAAAGTTGTTTGCGCCCGAAAGGCTAGGCAGGAGCTGTAGTGGCTAAGCGGTTGGACCTCAAGGACGTCAACATCTTTTACGGCTCCTTCCATGTGGTCGCTGACGTCTCGCTGTCGGTTCTGCCGCGCAGTGTGACGGCGTTCATCGGGCCGTCGGGCTGCGGGAAAACCACGGTGCTCCGCACACTCAACCGGATGCACGAAGTTACTCCCGGCGCTCGCATGCGAGGCACCGTGTTGCTCGACGACGACGACATCTACGGCTCAGGTATCGACCCGGTGGGTGTGCGGCGCGCGATCGGAATGGTGTTCCAGCGCCCAAACCCGTTCCCTACCATGTCGATTCGCGACAATGTGGTAGCCGGGCTGAAGCTGCAGGGCGCGCGAAACCGGAAGATGCTCGACGACACCGCCGAATACGCGCTGCGGGGCGCCAACCTGTGGGACGAGGTCAAGGACCGGTTGGACCGGCCGGGCGGCGGGCTGTCCGGCGGTCAGCAGCAGCGGTTGTGCATCGCGCGGGCCATCGCCGTACAGCCTGATGTGCTGCTCATGGACGAGCCGTGCTCGTCGCTGGACCCGATTTCGACGATGGCGATCGAGGATCTCATTGCCGAGTTGAAACAGGAGTACACCATCGTCATCGTCACTCATAACATGCAGCAAGCAGCGCGGGTCAGCGACCACACCGCGTTTTTCAACCTGGAAGCCGTCGGAAAGCCGGGCCGGCTGGTCGAGATCGACGACACCGAGAAGATCTTCTCCAACCCTACCCAGAAGGCCACTGAGGACTACATCTCTGGCCGCTTCGGCTAGCCGGAGTTGGCGACGGCCTCTTCTTCGGGGAAGCGGCCGGTCGCCTGGAAGATCACGCGACGTGCCACCTCGACGGCGTGGTCGGCAAACCTCTCGTAAAAACGGCCAAGCAAGGTCACGTCGACGGCTGCGGCCACGCCGTGCTTCCACTCCCGGTCCATCAACACGGTGAACAGGTGGCGGTGCAGGTCGTCCATCGCGTCGTCTTCTTCGCGGATGCGTGCGGCCTTCTCCGGGTCACGGGACGACAGCACTTCCTGCGCGCTGTTACCCAATTCCACAGCGACTCTTCCCATTTCGGCGAAGTAGCCGTTGACTTCCTCGGGTAACGCGTGCTGCGGATGACGGCGGCGGGCGATCTTGGCGACGTGCAGGGCCAGCGCACCCATCCGGTCGATGTCGGCGACCATCTGGATCGCGCTCACTATTGACCGAAGGTCGCCGGCGACGGGTGCCTGCAAGGCAAGCAATACGAAGGCGCTCTCCTCAGCCTGGGTGCTCAGCTCTGCGATGTTTTCGTGGTCGGTGATGACCTGCTCGGCCATCACCAGGTCGGCCTGCAGCAGCGCCTGAGTTGCGCGTTCCATCGCGGCGCCGGCCAACCCGCACATCTCTCCGAGCTGCTCCGAGAGCTCGGCGAGCTGTTCATGGTACGCGGTGCGCATGTCGGCAAGCCTACGTGCCCGAACTCCGGTCCGGCATGAACCGGCATGAAGTGCGCCATGAACTCGCGGTGAATGGCGGTTTTCCGAACAACCCCTTGACGGTGGCGACTATTCGCAGCTGGTGTCGGCGGCGTTGGTGACCGACAAGTCCTCCGGAAGCTTGGTCGGTTGGCTGTTGGCGTTGCGGTCGATCTGCACGCTGACCGATGAGCCGGCCGGCGGGGGAGCGCCGACCGACGAGAAGTCCGAGCCCAGCAGCACCTGTACCACGTGCCCGGTTCCGGTGATCCGCTCGACCTTCGAGTTCGCAAACGTCGCCGCGACCGTCGCGGCGGCCTGCTCGTTGCCGGGTGAGAAGAGCACTGTGGTGGTTTTCAGGGCGGTCGGGTAGTCGTCGGGCGACTTGACTTTGAAGCCCTGGCGCTTGAGCTGATTACTGGCCGTGGAGGCCAGCCCCGACTTGGCGGTCGCGTTGGACACCTGCACGGTGACGTCCTTGGGTGCGGCCGTCACCGCCTGGACGTGCTCGGGGTGCGGGTCGGCGGGCCGGCTGGTCTGGGGGGCCTTGCTGCTCAGCGACTTCGTCGGTGGGCTCGATGTCGCGTTCAAGTCGTTCTCGCCCGGCAGCGGATCGTCATTGATGATGGAGTCGAAAAGCGCGCGCATGTCAGAGGTGCGCGGCGGCTCGTCGCCGTTCTCGTCGGTGATCCCGGTCGGCACGGTCACGAAGGAGACGTGGCCGGCCGTCATGCCCTGCACCGACTGGCCGAGCTGAACGAGGTCCTTGGTCTTGACGTTGTCCACGTAACTGTTACCGATGAACAAGTTCACGACGTTGTTGAGCTTGTCCAGCGAGAAGAAGGTCTCTTTGGAGATCATCGACCGCAGCAGCGACGACAAAAACAGCTGCTGACGCTTGATGCGCCCGTAGTCGCCGTTGTTCTCGGTGGTGACGTTGCGGGCCCGCACGTAATTCAGTGCGGTTTCCGAGTCGATCAGTTGACGTCCGGAGTGGGCCAGCACGGTGCCCAGCTCGTAGTCAATCAGCGGGCTGGTGCTGCACACCTCGACGCCGCCGATCGCGTCGACCATCTTGGCGAAGCCGGCGAAGTCGACGGCGATGAAGCGGTTGATGCTCAGACCCGACAGCTTCTGGATCTCCTTCACCAGACACTTCGGCCCGCCGAACGCGAACGTCGAGTTCAGCTTCGTCTCGGTGAAGACGTTTTTGGGCCCGTACTTTTTGGTGTCCGGGTCATACAGCGGGCCGTACTCCCAGGTGTCGGGATTCCATGCCTCACATTTGATCGGCGTGATCGCCAGGTCGCGCGGAAATGACACTGCCACAACGCGTTTCCGGTTGGCCGGGATGTTGACCAACATGATGGTGTCCGAGCGCGCTCCGCCGGCGTCCTCGGTGCCGCCGGCGCCCATAGTGCCGTTGGCCCCGGCGCGGGAGTCGATGCCGACGATCAAAAAGTCTTCGTCACCGTACTGCCCATTCGGGTCGACGATATCGTGCGACTGCGGGTCCAGTGCGCTGACCGTGTTGAGCCGGTGGTTCTTTGTCGCGCTCCATTGCCAAACGCCGCCCGTCATGGCCAACGCCGCCGCCGCAATGGTGGCAGCCGCCAAACGGCCGGCAAGTAACATCGCGCCTCGCCGACGATGCCGGTTCGGCGGGGGTCTTCGTCGGCCGGGTCGGCCGGGGCATCGTCGATGAGCCGCGCTGGTCGCGGCCGGGCCGGCGTTTTGGGCAGCACCGTGGTCTGCTCAACGTCGGCATTGTCGATCAGCGGCTCGAGGTGGGCGGCGTCCAGGTCGGGCAGATCGTAGGCGTATTCCGAGGCGGCCGACGGCGCGTAGGCCTCGTATTCGTCGTCTTGCTCGTCGCTGGGCAGCTGAGGGTCAGCGTCTGCGGGCTCCGGCTCGGGAGCCGCGTGGTGGCGGCGCGGTCGATCGGCGACGGGAGCGCCGACCTTGGCGATGAGATCGGCGACGGTGAGCCCGCCCTCGGTGTGGCTTCCACCGGCCTCATGACCGTGGTGGTCGTGGGCGGCGGCCTCGGCCGGCAAGGAGGTGGCCGGCGTTGCCGACCATCGATGGGCGACGGCGACCGGATGAGACTGCGCCCCGAAGCGCTCCGACGGCGCGGCGCCTCGCGATCCCGGCGGCGTTCCGGTAAGACCTACGTCGTCGCCGTCGTGACCCTGAGTGGCTGCGTCCGCGCCAGCGTCGCCGTCACTCATGTCCTACCGGCCTCCGAATCTGATGATGTGACCCACGTGCTCGTGCGCGCACATCACGGCGGCGCTGCCGATGCAGCCCTGCAAACCCGCGCGACCGGTGCGGTCGCGTCGTTCCTGTAGCAGCCGTGCCGCGTTGGTGCAGCGGGCTCGGCCACTAGGCGCGTGATGCAACAAGTTCCACATGGTACTGAGACACGCCCAGAAACGCGATCTCGGGACGTGCTTGATGGTCCAGCTCGCCCCCGCAAGCGGGTGGGGGTACCCCCAGCCGCGCAGCGGCGAGGGGGCGTGCCCCCACCTCAGGCCGTTGGCCTGCATCGATCGCTGGACAGTCTCCGGTCAGCCGCCCGAGTGCATTACGTCGGCCCCGAACGGAACTGTGCAATCGTCGCGGTCAGCCAGCCAGCCGTCCGGCAACGCCACCCGCGACGGCGATCCCTGGCGTCCGCGCGGCCCACTGGCGGCGGCCGGGAACGGCGCGGTTGCGTCGAGTTGGTCCAGTAGGCGGTTGAGTTCGTCGCGTGTTTTGACCAGCGCCAGCGCCCGCCGCAACTCTGATCCGGCCGGGAAACCGTGCAGATACCAGCCAATGTGTTTGCGAATGTCGCGCATGCCCTTGTCCTCGCCGAAATGGGCGCTCAGCAGCTCACCGTGTCGGCGGATGATGTTGGCGACCTCGCCGAGGTTGGGCGGCGTGGGTGACGGGCTGTCAGTGAACGCAGCCGAGAGCTCGGCGAACAACCACGGCCGGCCCAGGCAGCCGCGACCGATGACAACGCCGTCGCAGCCGGTGACGGCCATCATGGTCAGCGCGTCGCTGGCTTCGAAGATGTCGCCGTTGCCCAGCACCGGGATGGTCTGCACATGCTGCTTGAGCCGGGCGATCTGTTCCCAGTCCGCAGTTCCGGAGTAGCGCTGTGCTGCCGTGCGGGCATGCAATGCGACCGCGGCCGCGCCTTCGGATTCCGCGATCCGGCCCGCGTCAAGGTGAGTGTGGTGGTCGTCGTCGATGCCGATCCGGAACTTGACGGTCACCGGGATGTCGGTGCCCTCGGTGGCGCGTACCGCCGCGGCGACGATCTGGCCGAACAGCCGCCGCTTGAACGGCAGCGCCGCCCCGCCGCCACGCCGGGTGACCTTGGGCACGGGGCAGCCGAAATTCATGTCGACGTGATCGGCGAGTCCCTCGTCGGCGACCATCTTCACGGCCGCGTACGTGGTGGCCGGGTCGACGGTGTAGAGCTGCAGCGATCGCGGCGACTCGTCGGCGGTGAACGTGGTCATGTGCATGGTGACCGGATGTCGCTCGACGAGCGCGCGTGCCGTCACCATCTCGCAGACGTAGAGCCCGCTGACCGTTCCGACGCGTGCCTGCTCGAGTTCTCGGCACAGGGTGCGGAACGCGACGTTCGTCACACCCGCCATCGGAGCCAACACCACCGGGCCGGCCAGCGCGATGGGACCGATGCGCATGGTCGGCTACCGCCGGCTCAAGGAGAGCTTGCCCTCGGTCTTGTGCAGTTGGCGGGCGGTGAGCCGCAGGTCGCCCCTGCGGGCTTCCCGCTCGAGCTGGCGCTGCTTGGACAGCTCGAACTTGTCGCAGGCCACCTCGAGCTCCTTGATCAGCACGGCGAGGTCGTCGCGCTCCCGGGCGGCCTGACCGGTGAAGTCGTCGCGCTCGAAAATGCGCCACTTCTTCAACACCGGCATCACCACCTCGTCGAGGTGGATGCGCGGGTCGTAGACGCCGCCGACGGCGATCATCACGGCTTTGCGGCGAAACTCCGGCACGCTGAATCCGGGCATCTTGAAGTTGCGCAGCACCCGGTGTAAAGCGTGCATTGCCTTGTTCGGCGCGATCTCCAGGCCGGCTTCGCTGACGTCGCGGTAGAAGATCATGTGCAGGTTCTCGTCGAACGAGATCTTGGCCAGCAGTTGATCGGCGATCGCCTCGTTGCACGCCCTACCCGTGTTGCGGTGTGAGACGCGGGTGGCCAGCTCCTGGAACGTGACGTACATGACCGAGTCGAACAGGTTCTCGGCCAACAAGTCGCCCTGCAGGTTCTGTCCCGGGCTGAAACCTCTGTTCACCACCTCCAAACGCAACTTCTCCAACTCGACCGGGTCGACGGCGCGGGTCACCACCAGATAGTCGCGCAGCGCAATCCCGTGCCGGTTCTCCTCGGCGGTCCAGCGGTTGATCCACTGACCCCACGCGCCGTCCATGCCGAAGCTCATCGCGATCTCGCGGTGATACGACGGCAGGTTGTCCTCGGTCATCAGGTTCTGGACCATCGCGACCTGCGCGACGTCGGTCAATTGGGATTGCCCGGGCTCCCAGTCCTGGCCGCCGAGCGCGTAGAAGTTCTTGCCGTCCGACCATGGGATGTAGTCGTGCGGGTTCCAAGCCTTGTGCATGCTCAGATGCCGGTTCATGTTTTTCTCGACGACCGGCTCGAGTTCGCGCAACAGGTCCAGGTCTTGCGGGTCCGGCACGGCACCTCCCATTTATCTGTATCTGTCGGTTTCAGTCAATATATCTGTGTACGCCGGTAGCATTCAAGTTCCGTCCGAGGCGAAATTATCTCGTGGCGTGCTAATCGCCGCCTGCTAGTGGGTTGCGGCCCTGCTCAGCAGCATTTCGACGCAGTAATCGATGAACTGCTCGCGGGTGGCCGCCAGTCGCCCGTTCAGGTAGGCGGTGAACAGAGCGGTGAGGCCGCCGATCAAGCTGGTCGCGATCATCTTTTGCCGCACCGGATCGGCGATCTGGGTCAGCTTGTGCTGCAGCAGGTCGATGAAGCTGGGCATCCACTCCGCACCGGATGCGACCAGCACCGGTTCGACCGCCGGGGCCAGTAAGAGCACCCGCCCGCGGACCGGGTCGTCGACCATCAACGCGACGAATCGTTCGACGGCCTCGCGCGGCGTCGTCGCCGACATCAATGCCGACATCGCCCGGGAGCAGACGTCGTCGTAGACGGCACGAACGAACTCGTCACGGTCGGCGAAGCTCTCGTAGAAGTAGCGTTCGGTCAGCCCGGCCTGCCGGCACGCCGCCCGCACGGTGACCGCCGGACCGCTTTCCCCGCCCAGCAGTTGCGTGCCCGCAGCGACGAGTTCATCGCGGCGCAGGGCCTGGCGATCCTCCAAGGGGACACCGGACCAGCGGCCTCGTCGTTGACCGGACGGCACGGTCCTCCTAAACTAGTGACAACGCATGTAGTCAGTTCGGCTGACACGGACAGGAAACTTCACCAGTGACTCAAGATACGTCTGAGGCAGGCCCGGTCGCGGCGGGTTGCCCGGTTTCGCCGCTGGGATATGACGCCCCGCCTGCGCCCCTTGGCCCGGACTCGCTGACCTGGCGGTATTTCGGTGACTGGCGCGGCATGCTGCAAGGCCCGTGGGCCGGGTCCATGCAGAACATGCATCCGCAACTGGGTGCGGCGGTCGAAGACCACTCGACGTTCTTCCGGGAACGCTGGCCGCGGTTGCTGAGGTCGCTGTACCCGATCGGTGGCGTCGTCTTCGACGGCGATCGTGCGCCGACGACCGGGGCTGAGGTGCGTGACTATCACGTGGACATCAAGGGCATTGACAGTCAGGGCCGCCGCTATCACGCGATGAACCCCGATGTCTTCTACTGGGCGCACTCCACGTTCTTCGTCGGCACGTTGCATGTCGCCGAACGGTTTTGCGGCGGCGTCACCGAAGCCCAAAAGCGCCAGCTGTTCGACGAACACGTCGAGTGGTACCGGATGTACGGCATGAGCATGCGTCCGGTGCCGAAGAGCTGGGAAGACTTCCAGGTCTACTGGGACCACATGTGTCGTGAGGTACTGGAGAACAACTTTGCCGCACGCGAGGTGCTCAACCTGACTGAGCTGCCGAAACCGCCGTTCGCGCAATGGATTCCAGACCGGTTGTGGGCCCTGCAGCGCAAACTGCTGGCGCCGTTCTTCGTCTGGCTGACGGTTGGTCTATACGACCCACCGGTGCGCGAGCTGATGGGCTACAGCTGGTCGCGTCGCAACGAGTGGCTACACCGCCGCTTCGGCGACATCGTCCGCCTGGTGTTCGCCGTCGTGCCTTCGCGCTACCGCAAGCATCCGCGGGCTCGGGCCGGCTGGGACCGTGCCAGCGGCCGTATTGCCGCCGACACCCCGCTGGTGCAGACGCCTGCTCGCAACCTGCCGCCGCTCGACGAACGCGGCAATCCAAAGCACTACTGCCCCAACGTCTGACGGCGCCGGCGGGGTCTCAGCGGCGTCCGCGGTCAGCTATGTGCGTGGTCGTGAGCTTCCTCGAGGCCGGATTCGTGCACGTGTCCGTGGGTGTGCTCGGTTCCGTCGTCGTGGGTGTGGGTGTGCTCGTGCTCGACGTGCTGGTGTTCGTGCGTGGTGTGCGGGTGCGTGTGAGCAACGCCACCGTGTTGGTGTTCGTGTGAATGTATGCCCTCATGGGTGTGCTGTTCGGTCATCGTCAATCATCTCCTTTGTGTGAAAAACTCTGTCTAGCTTCGTTTCTTGACAACCCTCAGCACGTCGTCGACGCGGTGATGCCGCGGGACCCCGGGACCGGCGTGCTCGGCGTTGTGAACGGCGTCGACAACAAGCTGTCGGACGTGGTCGTTCTCCAGGCTGTAGAAGATCGTCGTACCCTCCCGACGGGTTCGCACCAGGCGAGCCATCCGCAACTTGGCGAGGTGCTGAGACACCGATGGTGCGGGTTTGCCCACGTGCTCGGCGAGTTCGTTGACCGACATCTCGCGCTCGGTGAGCGACCACAGCACCTGGACGCGGGTGGCGTCGGCCAACATCCGGAACACCTCGACAACCAGGCTGACCTGATCGTCCGGCAACCGAGCATCCTCGTTACCTGCATACATACGCAGATAATAGCGCAGGGGATCTCGCGGCGTCCAGGGCCGGCGGCGTCCGAGGCAATAACTAGGTGATCTATATTGTTTGTAAAACGCGTGATGGGAGCCGTGATGTCGATACGCACGGAAAGTGACAGCTGGGATCTGGCGACGAGCGTCGGCGCGACGGCGACGATGGTGGCGGCCCAGCGGGCCCTGGCGTCAGCCGAGGGACTGATCGACGACCCGTTCGCTGCACCGCTGGTGCGCGCCGTCGGCATCGACGTCTACACCCGACTGGTCAACGGGGAGATTCCCGTCACCGACGACACCGAATTCGACCCGGCCCGCATGGCCCGCGGCATGGCGATCCGTACCCGGTTCTACGACCGGTTCTTTGTCGACGCGACCCGCAGCGGGATCCGCCAGGCGGTCATTGTCGCGGCCGGTCTGGATGCACGGGCCTACCGCTTGCCCTGGCCGCAAGGCACCGTCGTCTACGAGGTCGATATGCCGGACGTCATCGAATTCAAAACCTCGACCCTGAGCAACCTCGGTGCCGCGCCGACGGCCGAGCGTCGAACGGTTGCTGTCGATTTGCGCGACGACTGGCCCGCTGCCCTGCAGGCCGCGGGCTTCGACCCGCAGGCCCCGTCGGCGTGGAGCGCCGAGGGTTTAGTGGTCTATCTGCCGCCCGAGGCGCAGGATGCGCTGTTCGACAACATCACCGCGTTGAGTGCTCCGGGAAGTCAGCTGGCTTCCGAGTTTGTCCCCGACACAACGATTTTCACCGATGAGCGCTGGCGCAGCCACCACGACCGGATGAGCGGACTGGGCTTCGAGATCGATTTCAACGAGCTCGTGTACCACTACGAGCGCAGCCATATCATCGAATACCTGAATACGCGGGGCTGGCAGGTGTCGCACCGCACGGTCGCTGAAATGCATGCCGCGAACGGCTTCGTCTACCCCGATGACGAAGTTGCGGCGGCATTCGCCGACGTGACCTACCTCAACGCCGTGCGGAGCTGACCGGCCGCTAGTGCAGCCGCGGCAGCACCGCGGTGCGGTAGAAGTCGATTGCGGCGAGCGGATTCTGCTGAGGAAAACGCATGAACGGCGTCGCGCCGGCGTCCAGAACGGCCTGCACCGCCGCGATGTGGGTGGCGGCATCGGTGCCGGTCGTCCAACCGTGGATGACCTTGTCCACCGGGTTGGTCTGCGCCGCGCGCTGGATGTCGACCGGATTGGGTTGGTCGACGGCGCCGGCGGTAAACCGCCAAAGTTCTGCGGCGCGGGTGATTTCGTTCTGGTCGCCGACGACGGCGAACATCTCGGCTCGCTTGCCCAGAGTAGCGGGATCGCGGCCGGAGTCGTGTGCGCCCTGGTTGAACGCGGCCACCAGCCTTTGGTCTTTGAAACCGTTGGCCTGGCCGATCCAGCCGTCGCCGTACTCTCCGGCCAGATGTGCGCTTTTGGGACCGCTCGCGGCCACGAAGATCGGCGGAGGCGACGGCGGCACGTCGTAGAGCTTGAGCTGGTTGGTCTGAAAGTACCTGCCCTGAAAGGAAATGCGCTGACCACTCCAAAGTTGTCTGATGAGCTGGATGGCTTCGACCAAGCGGTCGTGACGCTCTTGGTACGGCCCGAACTGTGTCGTGGCCGCTTGCTCGTTGAGCCGCTCGCCGGTCCCGACGCCGAGGAACACGCGGCCGGGGTAGAGGACTGCGAGCGACGCGAACGCCTGCGCGACGGTCGTCGGGTGATAGCGATAGGTGGGACACGTCACGCCGGTGCCAAAGGGGATGTGGTCGGTTCGTTGGCCCACCAATGCCAGCGTGATCCAGGGGAACATCGAATGCCCCTCGTTGTCCTGCCACGGCTGGATGTGGTCGCTGGCCCATAGATAGCGGAATCCGGCCTGCTCGGCCGCGTGTGCCTGGTCGATAAGCTGCGCAGCGGTGAATTGCTCGTGTCCGAGCACCAAGCCCAAACCCGGTCCCGACGGCGGTGGTGGCGCGGCCGGTGTGGACGGGGAGCCGGCGGGTTTGGCGCCGCACGCCGCCACCCCACCGGCCGTTGCCGCGCCGGCGGCGGCCGCGAGCCGGCCAAAGGAGCGTCGTGATAGCCCTCTCATGGCGTAGGAGTACCCATAACGCAACCTTTTCGGCCATGTTCCGCGCTGGCCAAACGCTGTCTCGTCAGTCGGTGAAGTCGATCCTCACCGATACCGGAGTCGTCTCCAACGCCTTGACGACCTTGGCCCCCACTCGACCGAACTTGCGACCGCGCGCCACGACGTCGTCGTCGGGCCTGAAGGTCGCCACTCCGGCACGCCACTTGCTGCCTTGTCGCAGACGGATATTCGGGTTGTCCACAATGTTTCGACCCCAACCCGAGCGGGTGCCGTGCTGAGAGATGATCCACGCCCCGCCGTTGTCGAATTGCGCCGAAACGGGAACGCGGCGCACCTGACCGGTCTTGCGGCCGACGGTTTCCAGTTCGGTGGCCAGCGCGGTGCGCATCCCGATTCTGCTCAACCCTTTGACCGCCGGGTTGAGCAAGCGCCCGACAGCTCGTTCTCTGCGGAACTTCCGCAACGTCTTGTCGTCGTCAGTGTTCGTCACGGCTATCTCCGATCTCGAGGTGTTCACCGGACGCTAGTACACCGATCGGTATAGCTCAACCTCGACTGCTCGGTGCCGCCCCACACCGACGTATCGTGACCTGGTATGCCGAAGCGGATCCACGACTTGCAGAAGCTGATCAGGATGCTGACTCAGCTCCTGGGCGGCAACGCCGTCGTCGAAGAATCGAAGATGCTCGCCGACCTGGTGTCCGGCGAGCCACGCGAGGTCGACATCTACGCCGAGGGGACCTTCGCCGGACATAGCGTCAACATCGGCATCGAGTGCCGCGCCCACCAGCGCAGGCAGGGTGTGCGATGGGTCGAGCAGATGCACTCCAAGCATGAGCGCCTACCGACCAACTTGCTGATCCTCTTGTCGTCGAGCGGGTTCACCGGCCCAGCAATCGCGAAGGCCAACAGCTACGGCATAAAGCCAATCGCACCCGCCCAGGCCGACAGCGACTTCGCCACCGAGGTCCTGGCGAGTCTCGGCGTGACGGCGTGGCACATCGCCGACGCAAGGTTGTCGGTGAGCGCGAACGTCCCGACGGAATGGCCCGAGCGCAACGCGCACGCGGTCGCCCAGGATGACGGCCAAATCCTCTTCTACAAAAGCGACGGCAGTCAGTTGGTCACCTCCGAGGCCTTCAACACGGCCGCGATGGGCCAACATCTCATGGCTCACCCCGAGCTGGTCGCAGGTGGAGGAGAGACCGAATTCGACGTCGAGACAACGCCGATCAACGAGCCAGCGTTCAAGGGGGAGCGGCTGCACGCCTACTGGACGGCTGACGGTGAACAGCCCGTGTTGGTGCCGGTGGCGATGGCGGTGGTCCGGGGAACGGTCAAGGTATTAACGCAAGCCGTCACCGTCAGCCCCACTGGCGAGATCGTCTATGACGGCAATCGCTACCAGTGAGGGGCACGGCGGCGATGGCAGACGCAGCTGAATCGGTGTTTGCCCTGGCCGTTAACAAAGGCCAAGGTAAAAAAGTTTGTGCCCCCACTAGGACTCGAACCTAGGACCTGCGGATTAAAAGTCCGTAGCTCTACCAACTGAGCTATAGGGGCGCGAGGCACCAGGATACTGGGTCCTCGTTTGAGGATTCGGCCCCTGGTGACCTAAGCTGACGTGGCTCCAACGTAACCATGGTGCGGAGTACCCCGGAGAGATTCGGTTCTGGCCCCCTTCGTCTAGCGGCCTAGGACGCCGCCCTTTCAAGGCGGTAGCGCGGGTTCGAATCCCGTAGGGGGTACGCGCGACGCGGCGACGCGGAGCAGGTGGTAGAGCAAGGCCCTGTGGCGCAGTTGGTTAGCGCGCCGCCCTGTCACGGCGGAGGTCGCGGGTTCGAGTCCCGTCAGGGTCGCCACCACGGCGAGGCACACGGTGCCTTCCGGCCAGGTAGCTCAGTCGGTATGAGCGTCCGCCTGAAAAGCGGAAGGTCGCCGGTTCGATCCCGGCCCTGGCCACCGAAGTTTGTAGAGTTCAACGGCCATTTATGCTCTGTCGTCGAACTGCGCATCCTCGAATCGGCCTTGGCGATGGGGCCAATATGGGGCCAAAACGAGGCGCCGCCATTGGCGCGTCTTCTCAGGTGGCCCGACTTAGGTCGTCGAGGGAGTCGAGTGCGGCCGCTATGTTGTCGAGCTCGTCATCGAAAAGATCTGCGTAGGTGTGGGCCGTGACGGTGATGGACGCGTGCCCCATAGCTTTCTGCAACAGCCGAAGGTCGGCGCCGGCCCGGCGGGATAGCGAAGCGTACGTGTGATGGAGATCGTGAACCCGCATCTTGTTCCGTCCGATTTTGGTGATCGCCGCTTTCCAGTTGACCGACCGCTTCCAGTTCTCTAAGCCCAGCCGCGACCCCCGCGGGGAGGTGATGGCCGGAGCGCCCGGTGGGCGGTTGTCGAGTCGTGCCTTCAGCGCAGGAACCAGACGTTCCGGGATTGGCACCGACCGTCTGCCCGCATCAGATTTCGGGTTGTCCTCGACGAGTCTGCCTCCGACTTGGGTGATAGAGCGGCGAACGCGAATGCGCCTGCCTCGACATCGACATCTTCTACGTTCAGTCCGGCCTACCCAGCTCCCGGTGTGATTATTGGAAAGTCGATGATTGGCCCTTGCTGCGGCGGTAGCGGAGTTGGCGGGGCCTGCGTGATCGGTTGCCCCATGTGCTGGGGGCAGTAAGCGCTCGCCGCGATCATGGTGAACTGGGCGGCGCCGTCGACGGTAAATCCCGAATTGCTCGACGACACGCTCTTGATGACGTCGACTTCGGGATTGCCCCGGTCCATCAGTTCGCACGCCTTTTTGCCGACCGCGACGGCGACAGTTGGGTCCTGGTACGTGATGCCGGCCTTGTTGAGCGCCGCCAAAAAGCTCGCGTCGGGCCCCGAATTGCCCGGATCGGCCTGTGCCGGCGTGGCCACCCCGAGCACGGCGGCGAAGCCCGCAAGCATGACAAGGAATCGCATGGCTTCATCCTCGTACAGATTGGCGCCATTGTCTCGTCCAATTTCAACGCGGATGACCATTACTGATCCGGCGCCGATTACGCGTCATGCAGATGGGCCAGACCGGCGATGACGGGCGGATTGGATGCCCCGAGAGCGACACGTTAGTAACACAACTCGCCCGAAACTCACCGCTCAGACGCCCCCGCCGAGGACCTGGCTCGCGCCATCACCGACCCGGACCAGCAGGCGGAGGCGTTGATCATGCTCGCGCAGCTGCGGATACGAGAGTCCGTAGGACTGGCAGCGGCCTCTAACCTTCTCAAGGCACGCCGGTTGCCATCGGGGGTTCGAGATAATCAATCCGGTTGTCGCACAATGAGAAACAGGCACTAACAGGCACTGTCAGGATCTAAGGATTGCTAATCCGTTGGTCGCGGGTTCGACCCCGCCCGACCCACTTCAGAGCCCACTTGGTCGGTTCGCCGACCCCAACTCATCGATCATTCATCGTTTACAAGGGCATTGTCGGGGTGATGATCCGTGGTGCGCGCGCCGTGTGCGCATGTCGTAGAATTCTATCCCTGTACAACGCGAAAGGGCGTTGGCCATATGTCAGACATCAAACTCCGCCTGCCTTTGCTGTCGACAATGAGTTCGCTGGTGACTCAGAATCAGGAGCGTGCCGGCGGTGGCCAAGCGTCGCCATGGGCACCGTTGCACAATCCCATTTATCGCAACCTGTTCATCGCGTCGTTCGTCTCCAACATCGGGACGTGGATGCAAAGTGTGGCGGCCCAATGGTTTTTGGTGGAAAAGCACAGCAGTGACGTCATCGTCGCACTGGTGCAGACGGCGAGCCTTGGGCCCACGCTGGTTTTCGCATTGTTCGCCGGTGTGCTGGCCGATCTGTTCGACCGGCGGCGGTTGCTGATCGTTCTGCAGACGTACGCGGTGCTGGTGGCGGTAGCCCTGGCGGTGCTGACCTACCTCGGTCGCGTTGGCCCGACATCCCTGTTGATGTTCACCCTGGCCATTGGCTGCGCTTCCGCACTGACGGGACCGGCCTGGCAGGCGATTCAGCCCGAGGTTGTGCCGCGCGAGCAGATACCGGCCGTCTCGACTTTGGGCAGCGTCTCGGGAAACGCCGCCCGGGCGATTGGACCGGCGATCGGCGGGGTGGTCCTGGCATTGTCCGGTCCCGCAGCGGTCTTCGCGATCAACGCGATTTCGTTCGCGGGAATCATCGTTGCCCTGCTGGTGTGGAAGCGACCCAAGCAAATCGCGCCACTCGAACGAGAACACTTCGGCCAGGCCATCGTCACCGGACTGATGTTCGTCAACAACAGTCCGATATTTCGCCGGATCCTCTCGCACGCAGCGCTATTCCTGTTTCCCGCCTCGGCCCTCTTGGCGCTGCTGCCGGTGGTCGCCGCCCACAGGTGGCACCTGGGGGCCAGTGGCTACGGCGCGGCGGTGGGGGCCGTCGGTTTGGGTGCGGTACTCGCTGTCGCGATTGCCGGGGTGATACGCCTGAAACTGTCCGACAACCTGCAGCTGGCGGCGTCAGCCGCCGCGTACGGGCTTGCAACTGTGGCCGTAGCCTGGCTTCCGTTCGCCGCGGCGATACCTTTCCTGGTGATCTCGGGAATGGCCTGGCTGATCACGTTGACAACGTTGAACGCCGCAGCCCAGCTGTCATTGCCGCGCTGGGTTCGGGCCCGCGGGTTGTCGGTGTATCTGTTGGCCGCCACCGGAGCTCAGGCAATCGGCTCCTATATCTGGGGCGCTCTCGCCACCCGGGCGGGACTCGACGTCGCGCTGCTCGGGTCGGCGGTGGCGCTGGGCGTTGTTGTCCTCAGCGTTGCCGTGCTGCCGTTGCCGCCGTCCACCACAGACGTCGAGGTTTCCCACGCGTGGCCGACACCGACGCTCATGTTTGAGCCATGTCCTGAGGACGGACCGGTGCTGGTTACGGTCCGCTACCGGGTGTCGGCCGAGAACCTCGAAAAGTTTGTCACCGCGATGGGCGATGTCCGGCGATCGCGGCTACGGACGGGTGGACACAGTTGGCGGCTGTATCACAGCGTCGGACAACCCGACATCTTCCTCGAGAGGTTCACCGTCGCGTCCTGGAGCGAATTCGAGCGCCAGCGCACCGAGCGCTGGCTGGATTACGACAGTGACGGCGTCGCGAAGGCGATCGGCTATACCATCGACCGCACCCGGCGGCACCAGTACTACCTCGCTTTGCGTGTGCCCCGATGAGTTTGCGCCGTTATCGCGCCCATTGCTCGGCCGGAGGTCAGCGCCGCGCTTCGGAGAGATGTGGATGCGGCTGCGGCGCAACACTTTCGCTGCGGCGACATGGTCAGAGGAGTCGGAGATCGTTCGGTGTTTTGCGGCCGCCGCCTGCGCGGTGAGGGTCGCCGCCGACGGTCTCAGCCGACCACTTGAAGGAAGGCAGGCGATTAAATACATGGCCGTAGGCGAAGCCGATCACATGATCGTCATGTTCGAGAACAACCCACTCGTGCGCCTTTTGGGCCGAGGCGATACGCGAAGCCATCTCGTCTACGCTCGTTGCTTCGATTTCCCAATTGATCGCCGTGTTCTCGACGTAGGGGCGGTAAATCGCAAGGCAGGCGGGCCCCATCATGTGGGGAAGCCGAACGCACACTGCGGCTAATCGCTTGCATGCCGGTAGTCTTGCAGTTGCTGGAGGCCTGGTGTGAGTACCGCCGGGTGCATTTTCGGCAACATCATCCGAGCGGCGCGAGCGCACCGCGTGTCACCGCCGAGTTTGTGCGAAGTAGGTTGCCTGAACTCGCTTCTCGCGCGACGACGACCTAGTCGCGCGACATCAGGACGGGTGTACGCGCGAGCAAAACCGGCTAACGGGTGGCTCGCTTAAGACGCAGATACCTCCGCGGGATAAGCGCCGCGCGGGCCGGGCGCCCCACGATTCCGCCGTGGGGACCAAAGGGGCGCAATCGTAAGGGGAAAGTGATTTTTGGCCTTAACGGCCGCCACCGCCACCGCCGCCGCGGCCGCCCCCACCCCCACCGCCGAGGATGCGGCCGCCGCCGCCTCCGCCAATGACGATTTTCGTGTTGCTGGTCTGAATCATGGACACACACTAACGCCGAATCCTCGGTGACCGCAATATGATTCAAAGTAAACACCAGCCCCGTAAGTGTGAACGAAGGCAGTAATTCCGTTTAACAACAGGGTGTTCGCCGTACCGATGCTGAACTTGGATATGCCGCCATCGCGTTGCCGGCCGTACCAAGCAGCGCCGAGCGGGTGCTGGGTGTCGGACATGCTCAAGAGCGCGAAGAGTGAGCGCACGGACGCGATCTCGATCAGCCGGGCGGTGGGTGCTGAAGCTGTTCCTGAATCACGCTGTGACAGGACACTTTGACGTACACCACTTGTCGTTCTCCCGCGAGGGTTGGACCTCGGTGTAGGACAGCGTGGATGGGCTGCGAGCTTGACGTATGCCGTCAGATCCGTCCGACATACCTTGGGCAGTACGCGGCTATGCTGGCGCCGACAAAGAACCCGGCATGAAAGGCGTCCAGGTTGCTGCTGGTCAGCACGTCCTTGTTGTTCATCACGTCCTGGGCGACCTGGGCCGGCGCCTCGCCCCGATCAAGTTCTGTGCAGGCCACCTGACCGGCGGCGATCATGACTTCCGGAGATGTGTACGTGATGCCCTTAGAGCTCAGTGCGGCCAGGAACTTGGCATCGACATCGGCTGGGTCGGCATGAACGATCGAAGCTGCCAACAGCGCGAAGACCGGTACAACGCAGACAGCAAATAGTGATAGCACTCGACTGGGCGAGTGGACATGGGTGGTTGTCATTTCCGCACCCCCATCGAGTAGAAGCGCCATTGTGTTGCAGCAAGCCAAGCCGCGAATACTGCACACAGCTAGTGCCAAAAGTCATCCGGGCAGCAACCGATCGTCACGTTGCCGTATCGCGCGAAGCTAGGCATCAAAGCGGGGCCGATGCTGTGCGCGCGTTTCACAGCGCTGCGCGCAAGCTGAGGGGTGAGTCCTGACCCGGCCAGCCAACCGCCGGAGAAAAGGTCCTAAGCCACTCCGGTCGGGAATCAAGGCCTCCTGGCCGGTAGCGCCTTGGCTGCTTAGCGTCATCGGCATATCGCTCGTCGGATCTTGAATATGGGTCGGAGCTCAAGGGGACGGTGATACCCAGACCGCCATCGATGGGATGAGTGTTGATCCCGCGGTTGCGGTCCGGGGATCAGCACGACGAACGACCAGAGCGCAGTCCAGGAAGCCCTGCCGCAGCGTCGTTTTCGATGTCATCGTTGGCGCTTGGTCAGGTGGTGCGCAGCAGTGCCATAAATCCGTAGTCCATGTGTAGTTGTTGGTGGCAGTGAAACAGCGACAGGCCCGGTTGGTCTGCGACGAAGTCGATGTCGATGGTTTGGTAGCCGCCGAGCATCGCGACGTCTTTGTGCAGGCCGGCGGTGGGCGTGCCGGCAACGTGGGTGATTTCGAAGGTGGTGCGGTGGAGGTGGATCGGGTGGATGTCATCACTGGCGTTGCGTAACCGGATCCGGTAGCGCTTGCCCTGTTGGATGTCGTATACGGGTTGGTTGGTGTCCATGGCGAACGGTTTGCCGTTGATGGTCCACACGTTGAAACCATTGTCGGCGGCGTTGCGTTTCTCGATCAGCATCTCGATGGTGTGATCGGGTGTTGCCGGGAGGGCGCCAGGTGTGGCGAATTGGCGGTAGTCCCATTTGACGGGCGGCGGCGGCGCCCATTGCGGGTCATCGCCACGGCCGGCGTATTCGACCACAATGCCCATGCCGTTGCGGCGGTCGTCGTCGGAGAGATCACCGAGGATCCACACCCCCGGATTGGTCATCTGCACAATCGCCGAGATACGTTCGGCCGCCCCCAGCCACAGCACCGGCACCTGCGCCGGATTGGGCACCGGGTTGCCATCGAGCGCGATCACGCTGAATGTGTGCCCGGACAACGCAAGGCCGCGGTTCTCACCGGCGCTGCCGTTGAGCACGTGCAGCAGCACCCGCTGACCGGTCTGCACGCGGATCGGCTCGCCGTGGCCGAGCATGCGTCCGTTGATCGCGAACGCGTCGTAGCCCACCTCGTAGCCGTGTGGCATGCCGTGGGCGAGTGAGGCGGCCATCGCCTGCTCGCCGTTCTTCTTCAGTTCGGGGTCCTTGTCGCCCGCCAAGAAATCGGCGGCCATGTCGCCCCCGCGGCTAAAGCTGGGCTGGAATTCCTTGAGCGTGAGGAAGACTTCCTGGTCGTAGGCCCCGGGGTTCTGCGTGGGCTCGATGTAGACGGGGCCGACCTGGCCGCTGTATTGGCCACCGGACAAGTCAGCGCGCGGGCTCAGATGGGTGTGATAGAAGCGGAATCCCGCCGGGCCCGGCATGAACGAAATGCGGCGCATGCCTTTGGCGGGGATGTAGGGGGTGCCTTCCTCGGCGGCTCCGTCGACCTCGACCGGTATCTGCTGGCCATGCCAGTGCAATTGCTCGGGGGTGTCAGTGTCGTTGTAGATATCGACCCAGGTCGTTCGACCCTCTTTAAACCGCAGCAGCGGGCCGGGAAACTGCCCGTTATAGGTGGTCGTCGATACCACCCGATCCGGGGCCAACTCGACGAGGCCGGTACCGATGTGCACCGTGTAGTCCGGTTTGCCGCCCGGCGGCGAGGGCCGCGAAGGCCCAGAACAGGCCGTCGCGGCGCTGCCGACACCAGCCGCGGCCGCTAGCGCCAGGCCGCTGCATGTGAGGAATTCACGCCGGTCGAACGGCATCGAGGACCCCTTCTGCGGCTTATCGGTTGGCGGGGTCGAACAATTCGACGAGGTTGCCTGTGGGGTCGTGCAACAGAATCTGCTGTCCGACCGGCCCGTTGATGATGTTGTTGCGGAAACTCAGGCCCGCCACGCGGGCCCGCGCCACCTCGGCGGTGATGTCGTCGACGATGAGGTGGATGCGGTTCCAGCCGCCGGGCACCGGCGTGGACCCGTCAGCGATGGGGCGTGCCGCTGAGCTGGTGGCCCGGACGGCCGCAGCCGCAGCGGGCCCCGCATAACCTCCGCGGAAGCGGGTGCGGCGTGGTGGCTCAGCAGTGAGGGGCCCAGCACCTCTGGTTGGCGCAATAGGTCGAGTGTGCGAGGTTCACCATGGATCCGACTTGTCCGAGCGTAATGCCATCCGGGTCCAAGTTGGCGTGTACGTGCTGGGCAATGTGGTCTGGCGTCCAACCCCACCCGAGATCGTCGCAGATGAGGTATGCCATCCCGATGAGGGCCCCCTCGTGGCCCTCTGGCCAAGTGAAGCCGTAGCCGCGCAGTTGAGCGAGGTACGCGTCATCAACGGGACTGGCAGCAGCACTTGCAGCGCCAGTAATCAGGGCAGCGCCAACCATCATGGGGACGGTAAGTCTGGCCAGCCAGCGAGGTGAGGGCATTTTGCGCTTCCTTCTTAGTAGCGTTGACGATGCCGAAGTATGCGGCTCCGATGGGGCGCACATATGAACAATAGCCAAAGCTGGGAAGAAGACTATGGAAAGCTGGTTGGGTGCGATTGGGCCTGGGCGCGTTTGGCGCACGTTCTTCTATTCGTCGTTAATACCGGCGATACGCCGATAATCCTTCCGAACCAAGTATCTAGTCCGCTCACGACGTTCGGTGTGAGTCGAATTCGATGGGCAGACTCTTCGGCCCGCTCAGGCTCACGATGGGTTTCCATGGCGCAGGTCCGGCAGTTCGCGGGTTCCGCAGCCGGCCTGAGAGGACATTCAATGCTTCGGCAATCTCGCGCCTGGCCAGGTTGGCCCCCAGGCAGTAGTGCACGCCGCCGCCGAAGGTCAATATCGCCGGTGCCCCCTCGCGGGTGATGTCGACGCGATCCGGGTCGTCGTAAACGGTTGGATCGCGATTGGCGGCAGCGGTATTCACCAGGACCATGGTGCCGGCGGGGAATATGTAGCCGTCGAGCTCGGTGTCTTCGACCACGAGGCGAAGCGTCCCGCACGCGATCGGTGAGTGGCGCATGGTTTCCTCCACCGCGCGCGTGGCCAGTTCGGGATACTCCTTGAGCAACTTCCACTGGTCGGGGTGCTCGCAGAGCACCTGCACGGAGGCGGCCACCTGGTTTCGGGTGGTGTCCGTTCCCGCCAGCAGCAGGCCACCGGCGAGCATCCGCAGTTCGGCGGCATCGAGGCGATCCTGGTCGTCCTCGGCGCGAATGAGGTCAGAGAGCAGATCGTCAGTCAGGGTGTGCCGGCGATGGGCGACCATGTCGTCGACGTAGTCGTCGAGCTCCCGCCACGCCCGCATTACGGCGGGCTCGATTTCGCGAATGTCGGCGGAGAAGCTGAAGGCTTGGAAGATGTCGTCGGCCCACGACGAGAACTGCTGCCAGTCTTCGCGGGGCGCGCCAAGCAACGCGCAGATGATCGGGACGGGGTAGGGGCGCGCGAGGTCGGCGACGACGTCGCAGCGGCCGTTGTCGGCGACCCGGTTGACGAGATCGTTCATCACGTCGGCCATGGTGTCGTGCAGGCGCGCGACCGTTCGGGGGGTGAACGCCTTAGCGCACAGACTGCGTAACCGATGGTGGGTGTCGCCTTCCAGGCACAACAAGCTGGTGACCACCTTGTCCCACAACGGACCCGAGGTGACGCCCTGTGCCTGCAGAACGATGCCGGGCGGGATCTGGAACCGGCTGTCCCGTAGGACGGAACGGACGAGGTGGTAGGAGAGCACCTCGGGTCCGAGCGGACCTATCGCGACGGGCGCCCGCCGTTGCGCTGCTTGGAAGTGCGGATAAACCTCTGCGGGAGTTTCATCGACGCCGTAGCTCAGCGTCGGCAAATCGGCATCGAAGACGTTCAGGGGAACGGTACCGACGGTCATGACGGTCTCCTTGCGGTCGGACGACGCCTCCCACAGGCGTTGGATAACGCGTCCCATAGGCTTTGTCAGCATAAATCGGCCGCGACCCGGGAAACGCGATACGGCGATTCCGGCCGTTGGTCCGTCACCACCGATTCGGTGGTGATTTTGATTCAGTTGCCCAGCGATGGGTCAAGCTTGGCGCAGGTGCCGCAGCCGGCTGGTCGGTGTTCTGTCGACCGCGAAATCTAGGGTTGTTGGCTGGCGAGCCGGTCGGTTGCGACGTATCGCAGTAACGCACCGATCCCGTCCGCGGGTGTACTCCTATTGTCCGCCCGAACCAATGAGGCGCCAACCGCGATTGCGGTGAACGGCAACGCCTCATCGGCCCTCACCACACGTTCCACTGGTTCGCCGAGCTCGGACAGCACGTCGGCATCGGGCGCGACCGTGGTAAGCGCCTTGCCGGTGACCACGGTGGCGTCGCCTAGCTGACCGACGATCAGCGTGCCAATGCCGCCGTCACGCAGAGCCTGGCACACGGCAGCGAGCCCTTCGGCCGCTAACCCCGAGTCACGTCCGATTTCGGCTTCAAACCGATCAGCGATCTCGGCCATCTCAATGCCGCGGCGCCGAGCGAACTCCGCGGTCGTCAGATGACGGACCTCTTCGGAATCGATCCCGCTCCTGCGCGTGCCGGCATGTAATTGCGACACCCGCCGAGCCACGCGCTCCGGTAACTCGGCAACCACATCTGTGCGCGAACGAACCTCGCCGCACACAAACACCACCTCCGGATCCGCTTCGTCGACCAGTCGGGTGAGCTCGTCGGCGATCGCGCGGCTGTTCATGCGGATGGCTTCCTCGGTCGTGTGCTGCAAGTCGCCGTAGCCGTTCCAGCCCGCACTGACCGGCTTGTGCACCGGGTAGCCGGCGCCTTCGATGGTGGTGGAACTGACGGTGCCTTCGTGGTGCAGCGTGACCTCGGCGCCGGTGTGATCAACCGCGGCGAACACATAGGTCGGTCGCTGCACCTCGAGCTCGAGCAGCGGCACGATGTACGGATAATCCGATAGACGGACGACGGTGGCCGGCGGTGGGCTGATCAGTTGCTCGTTGACCAGCACCTGATCGCTGGTCGCGACCACCGCGCGGCCGCGCCGACCCACGGCCGGTCGATGGTGCAATACGGCTTCCTCGAGCTTGCCGATGACTGCCACGCCCGCACCCAGGATCTCGAGTTCCTTGCGGATATCCTGCCATTTCGTTTCGAGTTGCTCGACGGCATCTGCGGTGTTGTGTGAATCGTCGAAATACACTGAGGCAAAAGGGCCTTCTGCTTTTACCAACCGCCTGAGGCGTTCTGATCGCATGGCAACCCTCTCCGCTGTTTCGTCTAGTGCCTGCTGTTTGCCAACCGTATGAAGGTCGAACGTGCCTCCGCGAGGGTCGTTAGCCCCCAGATGCGGGTCTTAGGTCCCGTTCAGGAGCACCCTCGCGCTTGATTCGGTGGCTGGCGGCGCCGTGGCCCATGGGTCGGGACGTCGTGGCGAGTGTTATCCGCTGCCTCTCGTGTCGGTCTTCCCGGGTCGCACGGTAGGCCGTACAGGTATGGTTTTGTTAGGTGCGCCCAGCCCGTCGGATAGGAGTTCACCGACATTCTGAAAGCGTTGTGCTGAGCGGGTTTCAAGTGCGTGCTGTCAAGCAAAGTTGGCTGTCACAGCTTTCTGCTGCCGCGGCTTTCAACTGGATTGTTCGTAGAGAGCCGAGAGGCGGTCGGTGAACTTCTCGATGACTAACTTGCGGCGCAGCTTCATGCTCGGCGTCAGGTCGCCGGCTTCGATCGAGAGTTCGCGGTCGATGATCGTGAATCTCTTGATCTGCTCCCAGCGATTCAGTTCCAGGTTCAGCTCGTCGATGTAGCCGGCGATCAGTTCCTGTGTTTTCTCATCACGGGCTATCTCGGCGAAGGAATTGCCCACCAGACCTTGCGTGCCAGCCCAGTCGGTGATCGCCTCGTTGTCGAGGCTCACCAGCGCTACGCAGTAGGGTTTAACCTCCCCGTAGACGAGAAGCTCGCTCGCATACGGGCAGAGGCCCTTGAATTTCGCATCGATCGCCGACGGCGCCACGTACTTGCCTTGTGACGTCTTGAACATGTCCTTCTTGCGGTCGGTGATCCGCAAATAGCCATCGGCGTCGATCTCACCGACGTCGCCGGTGTGGAACCAACCGTCCTCGTCGAGCGCCTCGGCAGTGGCCTCCGGTAGATCGTGGTAGGCGGTCATCACACCAGGTCCCCGGAGCAAGACCTCGCCGTCGTCGGCGATTTTGGCCTCCGTTCCAGGGAACGGCCAGCCGACCGTTCCGAACCGGTAAGCGTTGGGGCGGTTGATAAATGATGCGGCCGCAGTCTCGGTCAGGCCATAGCCTTCGAGCACAATGATGCCGACGGCGTCGAACCATTGCGCGACGTCACGGTCCAGAGCGGCAGCCGCGGAGACGAAGAACCGCAACCGCCCACCAAACCGCTCGCGGATGGTGGAGAACACCAGCCGGTCGGCCACCTTGTAGGCCAGCGATGAGGCCAACGAAGGCTTCTTCCCGGCTTGCCGGGCTTCCGACACCCGCATGCCGATTCCAATTGCCAAGTCGAACATCGTTTTCGTGAGCCTGCCCTGCTCGGTGACCATCCCCTCGATGCGGGCATGTGCCTTCTCGAAGATGCGCGGTGCCGCACCCATGATGGTGGGATGCAGGGCCGCGAGGTTATCGACAATCCTCTCGACGCGGCCGTCGATCGCGGTGGGGAAGCCGATCTGCAGCGGCAGTGCCAGCATCACTTTGCCGAATGCGTGTGCCAGTGGCAGCCACAGGAAGTTTAGGTCGTCGGGGCCGAGGATGTTGAGCGCGTCAATGGCCGCGGCGGTGTATGTCCATGCCCCGTGGGTCAGCCGCACGCCCTTCGGCCGCCCGGTGGTGCCGGAAGTGTAGATGAGGCTGGCGAGCTGGTCCGGACCGACGGTTGCAACCCGCTCCTCGATGACATTAGGCGAGTCGGCGAGCAGTTGTTTACCCAACTGCTCCAGCTCGTAAAGGGTGATCACCCAATCGCCGTCGCCCTTGCCATCGATGATCACGACCTTGCTTACGTCGGGCAGTTCGGTGCGATGTTCGAGCAGTTTGGCCACCTGGGCCTGATCCTCGGCGACCACGACCCGGCTTCCTGAGTTGGCGATGATGTACGCGACATCGGCGCCCATAGTCGTCGGGTACACGGTGGTGGTCGCGGCGCCGGCGCACATTACGGCGAAATCGACGAGCACCCACTCGTAGCGCGTCGAACATGCCAGCGCGACCCGATCCTCCGAGGCGATTCCCAACGCGATCAGCCCGCCGGCGATGTTGTAGACGCGTTCGCCCACCTGCTGCCAGTTCACGCTCTCCCAGCTGCGATCCTGTGGGTACCGAAAAGCTTCCGCATGCGGGGTAGCGGTGACCCGGTCGAGGAACATGTGCGCCACCGACGGCGCGCGATTCTCGATCTTGGTGACGTCGCGCCGCTCTGGCGAATTGGCTGTGTTCATGTTGCTAATCCGTTGCTGCCGAATCGAATAACGTTGCCGCATAATGCGGTACACCGCCGATTCTGATGCGTTCGGTTAGGTCGGGGTAGAGACGAAGGTCACTCAGACGGTCGGCAATCGTCCATTCCCGCACGACATGCCGGGTGTTCAGTACAACGCCGTGCTCGGGAACTGCCGGAGTCGGCTGACAACGGCTCTCAACCCGCAACGGCTACATCAACGGATAAGTACTCGCCTAGGGCATAGGCTGTCGGCCAATCACCGATGCGCACGGCGCGGGCAAGGTCGTCAACCAATGGGCTGTGGGCACCCACGTCCGCCAACCACGCGGACACCGTGGCCGTGATCTCGTGGACTGGTACTCGGGCCATATGTCCGTCGTGCAGACGATCGGTCAACTGATAGATCGTGGTCGTCGGCCTGCGCTGTGGCCAATGATGCCGCCATATTGCTGAATTCATCGTCGTCAGTCGTCTTCCCGTCGGCCTTACCAGTCCATCCGACCACTGCCGCCAGCCGAGACGTAGAGGCCAAGAGCACGACTACCGGAATGCTTTGGTCTCGCTTCGGACCTGCCGAAGTCCTGGCCCGACAGGGTCCTTTGTCACTGCGTTTGCCTACGCAATGCTCAGGTGCTGACCGGGCCGGTCGCGTACCGTACATCGGGTGACGGCGCATTGAGAGCTCACTCGCGCCGCGAAAAAGTAACCCGGGAATTGGCGAGATGACTTCTGCAGCAACCGATCATCGTCGTCCATTGCCGCCTGAGCGGTCGCATCGGCCTCGCGCGCAGTGCTGTCATGCGGTCTAGGTTGAGCGCCTTCAACGCCGAGGACCTCGCGACGCTGCAGGTGTTCGCCGATATCCCGGTTGAGGACCTGGCGACGTTGGCCGCCAGTCTGAAGCCGCTGCGTGCGGCCGCCGGCGAGGTCCTGATGCGGCAGGGTGAGCGAGCGGTGTCGTTTTTGATCATCACCTCCGGTCGGGTCGAGATCAGGCGGACCGACCCGGACGGACAGATCGTGGTAACCGAGCTGTCACCGGGGACGATTATCGGCGAAATCGCTTTGCTGCGAAACGCATTGAGAACGGCGACGGTGGTCGCGAAAGACGACGTGTGCGGCTATGTCGGATACGACGACGCCTTCGAGTGCATGCTGGCGATGCCGGTCGTCGCCGACAGGATGGTTCGCACCGCGCGACAGCGATTGGCCGCATGTATCGCCCCGATCGCGATTTCGGCCGACGACGGCACCGCGCTGTTGTTGCGCCCAGTCCTGCCCGGCGATGCCGAGCGTTACAAGAGCAACGGAGCCTTTTCGCGCGAGACCCTGTACCGGCGCTACCAGGGTAGTGCTCCGACCGAGGCACGGTTGGCGTACCTGTTCGAGGTTGATTACGTCGACCACTTCGTCTGGGTCGTTACCGACGGCGTGGAGGGGCCGGTTGTCGCCGATGCCCGCTTCATCCGAGATCAAGACGACCCGCGTTCGGCGGAGGTAGCCCTCACCGTGGCGGACGCCTATCAGGACCGCGGGATCGGAACACTACTGCTCGGTGCGCTGGCGGTCGCTGCAAGCGTCGACGGCATTGAGCATTTTCATGCCCAAACGCTTTCCGACAACCCGCCCGCGCGTGCATTGGGCGACAAGGTCAATGCACGTTGGGAACACGAGGAGCCCGGCGTGGTCACTACGACGGGGGAGATCCCGGCCCCCGATGACCTACCCCTTGACGACGACACGCGCCGACAGATCCAGCACGTGGCCCGCCAGGTGATCCACGCATTCGGCTGAGCCTGAAAGTGCCCATCGTCCCCGCCCTGCCATCGGCCTTGGATCTTTCAGTCATTACCCGCCAAACTCCCGGCATCGGCCGGTTCCGTGGGAGCAATCACTGCCCGGTCCGTGTCGAACTCGATGGTCAGACTGGGCGACCCGCTGGTGGAAGCGCCCGAGTTCGGCGGCCTTAGCGCCCGCCCGAAAACGCCGGTAAACTACACACATGTAACTCGGCGTGACGCCGGCAAAAGGAGCGCCGATGGACCCACTCAAAATATGCAGCGTCGAGCTCGACGATCGGGATCCCTACCGCGCGACCTTCAACGTCCACCTGTCCCGTGACATGACGGATTTCGAGCGTCAGACGCTACCGCCGCTGCTCTCCGGCCGATTCTCGCCGTCAGAGGCCCGGGGCTCTGCGGTGGTGGCCATCAGAAACGCGACCATCGCGATGATCGAAGACCACCGAGACCTGCTCAAGCAGATCGTCGCCGAAGCCGAAACATTGGCCGCGACAATGGGACACGAGCAGCATGCAGTAGCCGCCCAAGTCGCCGCCAGGGTCGAGGGTGTCCGCCAGCGCGCCGCAGCCATCGACTGGAGCTGAAGCCGGCTGCGAGCGGCACACTTGGACGTATGGCCGCCCCCGCGATTCGGTTCCTCGGTTTTCTGCTCCTGGTCTGCGCCATGAGCGGCGGTGCGCGCGCGAACGCCGACGTGCCTCCGCTGAGTCCTGAGGCGCGCTCCGCGGGATTCGTCGACGTTCGGTCTGTGGTTCCCAACGCGTTGATAGACCTGCGCTATGCGACCTCGAACAACTTCACCCACGTGCAGCTGTACCCTGCCGACGCCCGCTGTCTGGTCCACGAATCCATGGCTCCCGGGCTGGCGGCTGCGGCAAAGGCACTGGCGTCGCAGGGGAATGTGCTCGTCTTCTGGGACTGCTATCGACCGCACGACGTCCAGGTCAGGATGTTCGACGTCGTACCGAACCCGGCATGGGTGGCCAAGCCCGGCTCTTATGCACGTAGCCACGAATCGGGGCGCTCGGTTGATGTGACGCTGGCCGACGCGTCCGAACAGTGCCCTCGCTGCCTTGTCGACATGGGGACCGACTTCGACGACTTCTCACCACGGGCCACGGCCTTTGCCACCGACGGCGTCAGCGCCGGTGAGCAGGCGAACCGGGCCCGGCTACGCAACGCGATGAGCGCAGGTGGGTTGTCGGTCTACTCCGGTGAGTGGTGGCATTTCGACGGGCCCGGCGCCGGCGTGCAGCGCCCGCTCCTGAATGTTCCGGTCGACTAAAGCGTTCCACAATATGAGATAGCTATTTCGTATTATGAGATGGTAAGCGGTAGCCTTGGTTCCGAACATGATTCGACCGCAAGGAGTCGCACGATGACCGGCAAACATCAGGCCGTCTACACCCACGGGCATCATGAGTCGGTGCTGCGCGCGCATCGCAGGCGCACCGCGGAAGACTCCGCCGGCTATCTGCTGCCGCACCTGCGGCCGGGAATGTCCGTGCTCGACGTGGGCTGCGGCCCCGGGACCATCACCGTCGACCTCGCTGCCCGGGTCGCGCCCGGACAGGTCACCGCTGTCGAATTGACCGATGAGGCTTTGGATTTGGCTCGCACCGAAGCGCGGGCACGCGACCAGGCCAACATCGCGTTCGCGACGTCCGACATCCACGCACTCGACTTTCCCGACGACACCTTCGACATCGTGCACGCCCATCAGGTGCTGCAGCACGTGGCCGACCCGGTGCAGGCACTGCGCGAACTGCGACGAGTGGGTAAGCCCGGCGGTATCGTCGCGGTCCGCGACGCGGACTACGCGGGATTCGTCTGGTACCCCCAGCTTCCGGCGCTCGACCATTGGCGGCAGCTTTACGCCGCGGCGGCGCGTGCCAACGGCGGTGAGCCCGACGCAGGGCGGCGGCTGTTGTCCTGGGCTCAGGATGCGGGATTCGACGACGTCACTCCCAGCGGCAGCCTGTGGTGTTTTGCCACGCCGGAGACCCGCGACTGGTGGGGCGGGATGTGGGCGGACCGGATCGTCGAGTCGGCCCTGGCCCGACAGTTGATCGACTCGGGGATGGCCACAACCGCGCAGCTCCAGGAGATCTCGTCGGGGTGGCGGGAGTGGGCCGCGGCGCCGGATGGCTGGCTGGCGATACCGCACGGCGAGATCCTGTGTCGGGCGTAGCCTAAGCGTCCGTTTGGCCTGGTCAGGAACGCGGTATTGGCATTCTCTTTTTTTGCAAGTACGTTATCAGCGATAGATAACGACACTTTGGAGGAGCCGTGCGTCTCGGAGTGATGATCGGTGCCGAGCGTGGCGATTCCGCGCGCAAGGTCAGCCGGCTGCTCGCCGATATCGAGTGGGCCGAGGCGGCGGGCATGGACACCGCCTGGATCCCTCAGGTGCCCAACGACTTTGACGCGTTAATAGCCGTCGCGCTGATGGGCACGCGCACGACCCGCATCGAGCTCGGCACGGCCGTCGTGCCGCTGCAAGCGCAGCATCCGATTGCGTTGGCGCGTCAGGCGTTATCGACCCATGCCGCGACCGGTGGCCGGCTGGCACTGGGAGTCGGGCCGTCGCATCACTGGATCATCTCCGACATGTTGGGATTGCCGTACGAGCGGCCTGCCGCATACACCCGCGATTACCTGGAGGTCCTACACGCCGCGTTCAGCGGGCCGGGGCCGGTCGACGTGGTCAACGAGCACTTCACCGTGCACAACCCGCTGGATCTTGCCCCGGTGGCGCCGCTGCCGGTGTTCGTCGCGGCACTCGGCCCGGTGATGCTGAGCCTGGCAGGGGAACGGGCTGACGGCACCGTGCTGTGGATGGCTGACGAGCGGGCCGTCGCCGACCATGTGGTGCCACGGATCACCAAGGCCGCCGACAATGCCGGCCGTCCGGCGCCGCGCATCGTTGCTGGAATCCCGGTATGCCTTTGCGCGGCAAGCGAAGTCGATGCGGCGCGTGAGCGCGCAAACCGGATCCTTGGAGAAGCCGAGGTGTCGCCGAATTATCAGCGGCTACTGGACTACGGCGACGCCCGCGATGTCGGCGACATCTGCGCTGCCGGCGACGAGGAGGCCATTTTGGCGCGGATGCGCCGGTTCGCCGAGGCCGGCGTGACCGACCTGTCGGTGCGGCTGCTCCCCATCGGCGACAACCGGGAGGAGCTGGTTGCCTCGAAACGGCGTACCCGCGAGGTCATCGGGGAGCTCGGCGCCGCACTTCGATAACCGGCCCGCTTGCCGGTTGCTAGCGCGCCGGGTTGGTGTAGACGCGGGCTGGCGAGATCAGGACAGCGGTGCGGCGTTGTTCGCGCATCACCTGGTCGTAGGTGTCCCAGTCGTCGTGGGTTCCGCCGGCGGCCGTGAAGATTTCGCGAAGCAGGACCCGGAGCCGCTCGTCGTCCACGTCGGTGTGGGGGTCGTCGGGTCCGATGAGTTGCGCGGATCCCTCGACGGTGGCCCACTGCCAACCCGCGCGGGCCGTGACGGTGGTCCGGGGATCGGCGCGCAGGTGAGCCAGCTTGCGGGCGCCACCGATGGCGACCAGCGCGACGACCGGCTCGTTCGTCAGCGGATGGGGGAGAACTCCGGCGTTGACGACCGACGCCTGGGCACTGCCGTCGCGACGCAGCGTGGTGAATACGACGAGCCCCTGGTCTTTGGCGGCGAGCTCAGCGAAGGCTGGCAGATCGGTCATGGTTGCGATTCCTTTCCGTTCGGACTGTGCGTTTCAGCCCTGGAACGCCCTGTTCCATTCCCGATGCGCGGAAAGTGTTGCAGTGCAGAGCTACTCGTACTCCACCGTCACCGACGGTGTGTCGGGTACGGCCTGGCACGTCAGAATGTAGCCGTCGGCGATCTCGTCGTCCTCGAGCACGTCGTTGGTGCGCATGGTGGCGGCGCCATCGATGAGCTTGGCCATGCACGTCCCGCAATTACCGGCCTCGCAGCTGAACGGTGGCGAGAGGCCGGCCCGACGCGCGCTCTCTAGCAGCGTCTCGCCGGCGACCCGTGGCACCGATGCCTTCTTGCGGTCCAGTCGGATGGTCACCGTGCCGCCCGGCTCAGCGCCGCCGGCCGCACTGGCGACCTCAGACGCGGGTGCCTTGACCGGTGGTGACGCGTCGAAGTCTTCGACGAGAACTCGCGCACTGTCCGGCAGCGCGGATCGCACCACAGCCATGAATCCTTCGGGGCCGCAGACGTAGCAGTGGGCATCGGTGTCGGCGCCGACGAACTTCTCGACGGCGGCCGAATCCAACAGCCCGTGCTCGGCGTCGATGTGACGGTGAACCGACAGCCGGCCGGGGTAGCGCTCGACGAGGTCGTCGATTGCGGCCTCGAAGATCACCGAGGCCCGGTCGCGGTCGGCGCACAGAATTCGCACCGCGCGGTCCGCGGTCGCCAGTGCGCTCTTGGCCAGCGACAGGATCGGCGTGATACCGCTACCGCCGGCAAAGGCCAGCAACGGGACCGGAGTGGGACTTAGGACGAAGGTTCCTGCGGCCCGCGTCATGGTCAGCTCGTCACCCTCGACCACATTGTCGATGATCCAGTTCGACACTTTTCCGCCGATGACCCGCTTGACCGTGGTCATCAGCTCGGTGTCGGTTTCCGGTGCACTCGACATCGAATAGGACCGATACAGGTCCTCGCCGTCGACGACTACCCGGAACGTGCAGAACTGCCCGGCGCGGTAGGAAAACGGCTGATCTTCCGGGGTGAGGACGTAGGTGCGGGTGTCGGCGGTCTCCTTGACGATCCGGGTCACGGTGGCCCGCTGGAACACGTGGCGTTCCGCCATGCCTGCACCCTCCACACTTTGCGTTCTTCACCTCAGAGAATACTATTCTCTCAAAACGATAGGATGTTCTCAATGTCGCAGGCTCGGTCGTCTCTACGTGAGTCGACCGCGCTCGTCTTCGAGGAGCGGCACTACACCTTGTCGCAACTCGACGCACTGGCCGACGGGCTGGCGGCAACCTTGCGTAGCCGGGGTGTGACGGCTGGCGGGCGGGTCGCATTGATGGCGTCCAACCGCCCTGAGTTCGTCGTCGCGCTACACGCGATTTGGCGGCTGACCGCCGTCGTCGTACTGATCAGCCCGGCTTGGAAGCGTCACGAGGTAGAGCACGCCCTGGCTTTGACGAATCCGTCACACGCTATCGGCGACCACGAAGTGCTCTCGGGACTCATGCCGATGCTGCACCTCGACGAACCGGTCTCGCCGGGCGAACCGGCGTTCGGCTCGGCTCCACCGCCGGAAGCCGATGCGGTGTTGGCGTTCAGCTCGGGCACCACGGGTCTACCGAAAGCCGTTCGGCACACTCATAAGTCGCTGCAGGCTGCCGTGCGGCACTGGCGCGGGGCACTGAGTTTGACCGCCCGCGACCGAATTCAGGTCGCCACCCCGCCGTCGCACATCCTCGGTCTGCTCAACATCATGACGGCACTGCAGACCGGCGTATGGATGCGCCTGCATCGCCGATTCGACATCGACCACATGCTTGGGCACATCGAAAGCGATCGAATCACGGTCGAGATGGCTGTCGCGCCAATCGCTTTGGCGATGGCGTCGCATTCGCACCTGGAGTCCTACGACCTCTCGTCGCTGCGGTTCATCATGTGGGGCGCGACGCCGGTCAGCGCAAGCATCGCCGAGACCGTTACCCGTCGGACCGGCGTCAGGTGGGTTCCCGCGTATGGGACGACCGAGCTGCCGGTGATCGCCTGTAACCCGCTCGACGGCGCCCGGCTCGACTCGGTCGGCCGACCGGTACCGGGCGTGCAGGTGCGAGTGGCGTCGTTGCAGACCGGCGAGCCGGTCGGCCCGGGTGAGGCCGGTGAGATCCAGGCGCGGGCGGAGTCGTTGATGGCCGGCTATCTCCCGTCCGAGGCGACGCGGGATGCGTTGTGCGACGGCTGGTATCGGACCGGCGACGTCGGCTATCTGGACGCCGGCGGTTGGCTGCGGATCACCGACCGGTCCAAGGAGATGATCAAGGTGCGCGGATTCCAGGTTGCGCCCGCCGAGATCGAGGCCGTGCTGCATGGTCATCCCGCTGTCGAAGACTGCGCGGTATTCGGGATCCCCGATGACGTGGACGGGGAGTCGGTCGTCGCGGCCGTCGCAACGCGCGGACCGGTCGACGCCGCAGAACTCACGGCGCGGGTGAGTGAGCGTCTCGCGTCCTACAAACGCCTGAGTCGTGTCGTGTTTGTGCCCGAAATACCTCGGCTGCCCTCCGGAAAGGTGCTACGCCGGGTGCTGAAGGAGCGTTATGGATGTACGTCTGACACCTGAACAACAACAACTGCGCGACGCTGCTGCGAAACTGGCGGACGATCTCGGGCCGGGATCGGTGCAAGATCTCGCCGACCAGGCTCGAATCACCAGGCTCGACAAGCAGATCGAGCTGACCGGTTGGCGATCGCTGCGTACCGACGGGGCCTCCGGAGTGGAGGTGGCCATCGTCGCGGAGGAGTTCGGCCGCGGATTGGTGGATGCCCCGTTCCTCGGTCCGGCCCTGGCCGACGATCTGGCCCGCCACTTCGGCGACGACCGCCCCGGGTCGACTATCGCGGTGGGCGGCCACGCGATCGACGCGCGAGGCTATCAGCGCGCGTTGACGTTGGACGGTACGACGGTGTCGGTCGCCGATGTGGGTGCTGCCCGCGAGGCGGTGGACCTGACCAGAACCGCCGCTGATGTCACCGGGACAGCGGTAGGCGTCGGCGAGCTGGACTTCGACGCCGCGCAACGATGGCTGGCACTCGCGCTGGCCACCACGTCGGCGGACTTGGTCGGCACGGCCCGAGGCGCGCACACCCTGGCCTGTGACTACGCCAAAATCCGCGAGCAGTACGGCAAGTCGATCGGCTCGTATCAAGCCATCGCGCACCTGCTTGCTGAAAGCCTGGCCTTGATCGAGGGATCGGTCAGCGTGCTGCGGCACGCCGCCTGGGCGGTCGACGAGTTGTCCCCCGCCGAGGCGATACGAGCCGGGCGCGTCGCGAAGGTCTATTGCGCGCGTGCCGCGCGAACCGTGTGCGAGACCGCCATTCAGGTGCACGGCGGCATTGGCAATACCTGGGAGTGTCTGGCGCACGTCTACCTGCGCCGGGCGCTGACATCGACCCAATTGTGGCCCGTCAAGCTGGAGGAGATCGACGTTGGACTTCCGTGACTCGCCCGACGAAGCGGCTTTTCGCGACCGGCTGAGATCCTGGCTTTCCCTGCACGCCAAAGAGTTTCCGAGCTCGGGTGATGAGTACTGGGCTCGACAGGGTGAATGGCATCGTGCGCTGTATGAGGGCGGCTTCTTCGGGCTGTCCTGGCCGCGTGAGTACGGGGGTCAGGACTTGCCGCCCGTGTACGACGTCATCCTCGACGAAGAACTGGCACGCGCGGCCGCTCCGCCGCGGCCCAGTCTCGGCTACCTGGTCGCGGGACTGAGCCGGCACGGCAGCAAAGAGCTGTGCAATCGGTTCCTGCCCGGGATGATCAACGGCACCGAGCGGTGGTGCCAAGGCTTCAGCGAGCCCGGCGCCGGCTCCGACCTCGCGTCGCTGACGACTACCGCCACCCGCGCAGGCGACGACTACGTCATCCACGGGCACAAGATTTGGACCAGCTATTCCGATGTCGCGGACTGGTGTCTGCTGTTGGCCCGTACCGACCCGGACGCCAAGCGCCATCGCGGCATTTCGGCGTTCATCATCGCGATGAAACAACCTGGCGTGCAACAGCGTCCACTGCAGATGATCAACGGTGTCACCACCGAATTCGGCCAGGTGTTCTTCGACGGCGCGACGGTGCCCGCCGACCACATGGTAGGTGCCCCCGGTGAGGGGTGGCCGCTTGCCATGACGGTGGTCGGCCACGAACGCGAACCCTCGACGTTGGGCTACGCGGCCCGCTACGGCAAGCTCGTTCGTGAGTTGGCCGCGCGCACCGACGGGCCGGCGAGCGAGGAACTGGTCTGGGCGGCGGTGCAAACCGAGATGCTGACCCACCATGTCCGCCGGCGGCTATCCGAACAACTCGACGGCGTGACGCATACGTCGGACGGATCGTTGGACAAGCTGCTGATGACCTGGGTCGAGCAGTCGGTCGGCCACGCCGCGCTGGCGGTCGCCGGCATCGACGACCCCAACCTGCTCAACGCTTACCTCTACAGCCGCGCGCAAAGCGTGATGGGTGGAACTTCGCAGATCCAGAAGAACATCATCGCCTCACGAATATTGGGATTGGGAGCCTGACGTGTACGACATGCCGACCGAAATCGACGTCCAAGCGGACGGACCGCTGCGGATCATCACGCTGAACCGGCCCGATTCGCTCAACTCGGTCAATGACGACCTACACCACGGGCTGGCGAAGCTGTGGCAGCGGATGAGCGATGACCGCACCGCCCGTGCCGCGGTGATAACCGGTGCCGGACGGGCATTTTCGGCTGGCGGCGACTTCGCGTACCTCGCCGAACTGGCGGTCGACGCCGACCTGCGGGCGAAGACCATTGCCGACGGGCGCGAGATCGTGCTGGGCATGGCCCGCTGTCGTATCCCGGTGGTGGCCGCGGTCAACGGGCCGGCCGTCGGGCTGGGTTGCAGCCTGGTCGCGCTGAGCGACATCGTCTACATCGCCGAAGATGCTTACTTGGCCGACCCGCACGTGCAGGTGGGCCTGGTCGCCGCCGATGGCGGACCGCTGACCTGGCCGCTGCACATCAGCCTGCTGTTGGCCAAGGAGTATGCGCTGACCGGCGCCCGGATCTCCGCCCAGCGAGCGGTCGAACTCGGCTTGGCCAATCACGCGGTGGCCGATCCGGTCGCCGAGGCGATGAAGGCCGCGAAAAAAATTCTCGAACTGCCGCAGCAGGCGGTCGAAAGCACCAAACGCGTCCTCAACGTGCACCTCGAGCGCGCGGTGCTGGCCACGCTTGACTACGCGCTCTCCGCCGAGAACCAGTCCTTTCAGACCGAGGACTTCCGCTCGATCGTGACCAAGTTGGCGGCCGGCAAGAACTGAATAGCGGAGCGTCCAGCCTCGTCGCCCAGATTGGCTGCAGTCACATCTGCCACGTGGGCCCCGCTGTGAGGGGGTTGCCTCTTTTTGCCCGCCTACGCGCGACAATGCTCGGCGCGCCGTTACACGCCGGTCTTGTCGCTGAGAGGCGACAAGACCGTATGTCGTCTCGAGCAGAGAATCCTGTGACGGATGTGGTCATTGCGGTCAGCGGGCGCTGTCAGCGCCTCACTTCGGCGGGAACCTCAGCGCGCCGTCCAGCCGGATGACTTCGCCGTTGAGGTAATCGTTTTCGACGATGCTCTGCACGAACGTCGCGTACTCCGCGGGCCGTCCCATCCGCTTGGGGAAGGGGACCTGCGGGCCCCAGTACGCCTCCAGCTGATCGCCGGCTTGGCCGTACGCCGGGGTCAAGAACGTACCGGGAGCGATGGTGACGACGCGGATACCGAGCGGGGACAGGTCGCGGGCGGCGACCAGTGTCATGCCGACAACGCCGCCCTTGGCTGCCGCGTACGGCAGTTGGCCGATCTGGCCTTCGTAGGCCGCGATCGATGCGGTATTGATGATCACGCCGCGTGCGCCGTCGACCGGTTCCTGACGCGCGATGGCAGCAGCGGCCAAGCGGAGCACGTTGAAGACACCGGTCAGGTACACGTCGATCGTCGTCTTGAAGCCCTCGAGGTCCAACGGTGTGCCGTCTTTGCCGACCAGCCGGCCGCCGCTGGCCGGACCGCCGTGCGCGTCAACTGAGATGCGCAGCGGGCCAAGCGATTCCGCCTCGGCCAGCGCTGCCTGCACGTCTTCGGTGTTGGTCGCGTCGGTGCGCACGTAGCGGGCGTCGAGCTCGCCGGCGAGCTCCTTGCCTTTGTCGTCGGCCAGATCGGCAATGACCACCTTGGCGCCCGCTGCATGCAGCCGGCGAACAGTGGCCTCGCCGAGGCCGCCGGCGCCGCCGACGACAATCGCCGAATTACCGCTGATCTGCATCAGTGTTTCCCTCCTTGCAATTCATACTCTCTAACAGAGAGAATAATATTCTCATATCGCCACCGGCCGCAGTTCCGGCCGCATGATCGGCTACCGTGCCGATTGACCCACTGACGACAACCTGGCCCAGGGAGACTCATGCCATCGCGATCAAACAACGAGGTTCTGGTCGTCATCGGCGTTGGCGGAATGGGGGTGTCGATCGCCCGCCGAGTTGGAGCCGGACGGACGATCGTGCTGGCGGACATCAACGCGGCAGGCTTGAACGCCGCAGCAAGCGCGCTTACTGACGACGGCCATCAAGTGCTGACCCGAGAAGTCGACGTCACCTCCCGCGGCTCGGTAGCCGCAGTCGCCGAGACGGCCCACGCGGCCGGCCGGGTTACGGCGATCGTTCATACCGCAGGGCTTTCGCCGCAACAGGCCTCGGCGGAGGCGGTGCTGGCGGTCGACCTGCTGGGCGTCGCGCTGACCATCGACGAATTCGGCCGTGTGATCGAGCCCGGCGGCGCCGGTGTGGTCATCGCGAGCATGGCCGGCCACATGCAGCCTGCGCTTGATCCGGCCGTCGAGCGCCAGTTGGCGAGCACACCCACCGACGAACTGCTCGGCCTGGAAGCATGCTCGAATATCACCGACAGCCGGATGGCATACCCATTTGCCAAGCGGGCCAATCAAATTCGGGTTGCTGCCGCAGCAGGAGCCTGGGGCGAACGCGGCGCCCGGATCAACTCCATCAGTCCTGGTGTGATCTCCACAGCGATGGGTCGATTGGAGCTGGGCAGTGAATCCGGCGCGCTGATGAGAGCGATGGTCGACAACTCCGGCCTTCGACGCCTCGGCACACCTGAGGACATCGCCGCTGCCACCGAATTTCTGCTCGGACCGGCAGCGGCGTTCGTCACCGGCACCGACCTACTGGTCGACGGCGGCGTGGTCGCCGCGATCCAAACCGGCACAATCGATTTGGCTAAAGCGCTCGCTGATCGTTGATGCCGCCGGTTCAGCTAGTCGACCGACTTTCCGGTCGCCGCAAAATGGCCGGCGCGGTAGCCGAAAACCATTGCCGGACCAATGGTTCCGCCGGCACCGCCGTAAGCGCGCCCGGTCACCCCGCCCATCGCATTGCCGGCGGCGAACAGACCCGGTATGGGCGCGCCACCGACGTGCAGCACGCGGCCGTCGCGGTCGGTGCGCGGTCCGCCCTTGGTTCCCATCGCGCCCACCGATACCGGGACCGCGTAGAACGGCGCGGTATCCACGGGGCCGAGCGTCTTGCCGGCCAGCGTCGTTGCTCGTTCGTCACCCCAATAGCCGTCGTAAGCGCTTGAGCCGCGGCCGAAGTCGGGATCAGCACCGGCACCGACGTTGCCGTTCCAGGCCTCGATCGTGCGGTTGAGTCCGTCGAGTGCGATGCCGGTTTTGGCGGCCAGCTCGCCGAGATCCGCCGATTCGCAGAACCAGTCCGGAATCGGATCTCCGGGCTCGACGCCCAAAAACCCGTAACGCTTGAGGTGAAGGGAGTCGAACACGATCCAGGCCGGATCGTTGATGTAGCCGTCCCGCGGATCGAGGTAATGGAAAGCGCCGGCCATCGAGTTGTAATCGCAGGCTTCGTTGACGAACCGCTTTCCGGCCCGGTTGACGATGATGCTGCGTGGGCGAGTGCGTTCCAGCCGTACGCTACGGCTGCGGGGTTGACCTTCGATGGTGTCGCCCGGAATCTGCACGATCGGCACCCACCATGCTTCGCCCATGTTGGCCAGATCGGCACCGTGGGCCATCGCCATCCGCAGTCCGTCGCCGGTGTTATTGGGCGGCGAGACAGCACCGTGCATCGGACCACGCAGGAACGCGTTGACCAACGCCGGATCCCATTCGAAGCCTCCGGTGCCCAGGATGACTCCGTGACGAGCATTCACGGCTAACTGCTCTCCGCCGCAGGCGATTCGGACTCCGACGATTTTCCCGGCTTCGGCCAGCAGTTCCTCGGCGCGGGCATTGGTCTGCGGCGTCACGCCGGCGTCGAGCAGCCCCTTCAGCAGCCCGGCGATCAGCGCCGTACCGGCCACACACAGGTCGGTCGTCTGCTCGTCGATCGCGGCGTGCAGGCGTGCCCGGGTCTCGGCGTCGAACCCGACGTTCGACCAGTCCGCTGGGAACGACGTGATCCGATCACGCCACGCGCCGAGTTGGTTCAGATCAAACGGGGCTGCGCTCAGCGAGCGTCCGCCGCCAGGCTGTCCGCCGGGCAGTTCGGGCTTGTAATCCGGAAAGCCGATGGCGATCTCGAAACGCAAACTGCTGTGGGCCTCGACGAAGTCGAGCATCGCCGGGCCGGTCCGTACGAACGTCTCGACGAGCGCGTCGTCCATCGATCCGTGCGATTGCGCTCGCAGATAACTGAGCGCATCAGCGACGGTCAATTCGCCGTCGGGGGAGCGGTTATGCGCAGGGACCCACACCACGCCACCCGACACCGCGGTGGTGCCACCGACGGTCGCGGCCTTCTCGTAGACGGCCACCGAGGCGCCGTTGGCGGCGGCGGTCAGGGCAGCCGTGAGAGCGGCGCCTCCGCTGCCGAGCACAACGACGTCGACTTCATGGTCCCAAGACGGCATAGCGTGCTTCCTTCCTGCTCGGGTCAGCTGAGGATCGCCGATAATTCCTTGGCTGCCTTGACAACTGCGTCCTTGCCGCGCATCACCACGTCTTCGCGGTGCGAGATCAGGTTGATGCAGGTCGGTGGTGACGGCGGGTCGCGCTGGACCGCGACGGCCAAACCATAAGTGTTCGGCTCGATCTCGCCGTGGGTGATCACCCACCCCTGCTCGCGGGCGCGGGCGACCAGGTCGCGTTCGTCCGGGCGTGCGGGCAGGCACGCCAGCAGCGCGATGCCCGCGGCGCCCCGATCGAGGGGGTAACGGCTGCCCTCGTGGAACGCCAACTGGTAGGCGACCTGAGTGGGAACGATCACCGCGACCGCCACCTGCTGATCGCCCTCGGCCACGAGCAGCGAGACTGTGGTGCCCAGGTCGTCGGCCAGGGCGCGCAGGGTCGGCACACTCAGCTGGCGCACGTTGCGGTCGAACGACGCACCGAGAACCGCCAGGCCCGCGGCCGGGCGGTAGCGGCCGTCTTCCCCCTTGGCGACGAACCGGAATTGGGCCAGTGTGCCCAGCAGGCGGTAGGCGATCGTCCGATGTACGCCGATGCCGTCGGCAACCTGTTGCACGGTCAGGCCCGCGGGAGCATCGGCCACCAGTTGCAGCGCATTGAGCCCCCGGGCCAGCGTCTGCGAACCGGGCGCCGTAGTTGTCGTGGCCTCCCGCATGTCAGCGCTGGGCTTCCCTTGACAGACAACCGCCAGAGAGTGATGCTCTATACATAGTGCACATTGATGTGCGATTTTAGCACACAGAGTTGGCAGAAAACGAGAACAAAATTTCCGCTGGACGGCAAAGAGAGAAACTGGTGGCCGAGCACGAGAGCGTGTGGAGTGATCTGCAGGGTGTTCCGTTCGCGCAGGGTTACCTCGACGCCGATGGTGTGCGAACCCGTTACCTGCATGCCGGCGATCCGACCAAACCGTCGCTGATCCTGCTGCACGGCTCCGGTGGCCACGCCGAGGCGTATGTCCGCAATCTGGAGGCGCACGCCGAGCATTTCTCGACGTGGTCGATCGACATGCTGGGCCACGGCTACACGGACAAGCCCGGTCACCCACTCGAAATCGACCACTACGTCGAACACCTGCTGGCCTTTCTGGACGCGATCGGCGTCGAGCGCGCCCACTTGTCCGGTGAATCACTTGGCGGCTGGGTGGCGGCCCGTGCCGCCGTCGACCATCCCGACAAGGTCGACCGGCTGGTGCTCAACACCGCCGGCGGCTCGCAGGCCGACCCGGAGGTGATGCAGCGGATCATCACACTGTCGATGGCGGCCGCCGAAAACCCATCCTGGGAAACCGTGCAAGCGCGGATCAAATGGTTGATGGCCGACAAATCCAAGGACTACGACGACCTCGTCGCGAGTCGGCAGCGGGTGTATCGCCAACCGGGTTTCGTCTCGGCCATGCGCGACATCATGGCGTTGCAGGATCCGCAGGTCCGCGCCCGTAACCTCTTGGGCCCGACAGAATATGGATCAATCACCGCGCCCACACTGGTGTTGTGGACCAGCGATGACCCGACCGCCGACGTCACCGAAGGCCGCCGCATCGCCTCGATGATCCCCGGCGCGCGTTTCGAAGTGATGCCCGGTTGTGGCCACTGGCCGCAATACGAGGACGCCAAGACGTTCGATCGTCTGCACATCGACTTTCTGCTGGGGCGCTGACGGTGGCCCGTGACCAAGAAGTCCACGATGTGGATGTCGACGTTGTCGTTGTCGGCGCGGGCCCGGTCGGTCTGACCCTGGCTAATATCCTTGGCCTGCAAGGTGTTCGCACCCTGGTGGTGGAGGAACGCGAGTCGCTGATCGACTATCCTCGCGGGGTCGGGCTCGACGACGAGTCGCTGCGTACCTTCCAGGCGATCGGTCTGGTCGATCGCGTCCTGCCGCACACGGTGCCCAACCAGATCCTGCGTTTCGTCGACGCCAAGCGTCGAGTGCTCGCCGAAATGGCCCCGCCTGACGCGCGATTCGGCTGGCCTAGACGTAACGGCTTCGTGCAGCCGCTGGTCGATGCCGAGTTGTTAAAGGGCTTGGACCGATTCGAGCACGTCGAGGTGTGGTGGGGTCGCCCGATGACCTCACTCGCTGTCGCCCCGGGTGCGGTGACCGTCGAACTTGACGGCGAGTCGAAGAAATTGCGGGCGCGCTATGTCGTCGGCTGTGATGGCGGGCGCAGCCCCACTCGGCGGATGATGGGCGTGTCTTTCGACGGCACCACCTCGCCGACGCGCTGGCTTGTCGTCGACATCGCCAACGATCCGCTCGGACACCCCAACAGCGAGGTCGGCGCCGATCCGCAACGCCCTTACGCCTCGATCTCGATCGCCCATGGAATTCGCCGGTTCGAGTTCATGATTCACGCCGACGAGACCGACGAGCAAGCGCAGGATCCGGCCTTCCTGACGCGCATGCTTGCCACGTTCGTCCCTCACCCTGACCGCGTCGACGTGATTCGCCACCGGGTCTACACCCATCACTCACGGATCGCCGGGGGCTTCCGTCGGGGCCGCCTGCTGCTCGCGGGCGACGCCGCCCACCTGATGCCGGTGTGGCAGGGGCAGGGCTACAACAGCGGTATCCGCGATGCTGCGAATCTGGGTTGGAAGCTGGCCGCCGTGGTGAACCGATGCGCCGAGGACGCGTTGCTCGACACCTACGACGTGGAACGTCGCAAGCATGCCCGGGCGATGATCGACCTGTCGACAATGGTTGGCCGCGTCATCTCGCCGACCAATAGGCGAGTCGCTGCGGCTCGGGATCTTCTGGTGCGATCTGCGTCAATTGTGCCCTCGCTCAAGCGGTATGTGCTCGAGATGCGGTTCAAGCCGATGCCGCGCTACGAGCAAGGGGCCGTCGTGCACCCCGAGCCGCACCGCACCGATTCGCCGGTAGGGACGCTGTTCGTGCAACCCCGCGTGGATACCCGAGAGCAGCAGAATGTCCTGCTCGACGATGTCTTAGGCGGGTGGTTCGCCGTGCTGTGCTGGAACAACAATCCACGGGAAATCCTCGGCGACAAAGCGTTTGCGAACTGGAACGCGCTCGGCACGAAGTTCGTCGCGGCCCGACCGCTGACCCAGCTGCACTGGACCGGGCACGACGATCCCGACGTCGTCATCGTCGGCGACCGCACGGGTCAGCTCAAGGCCTGGTTCGACACTCACCAAGAATCCGTGCTGTTCCTGCGCCCCGACCGCTGTATCGCGGGCGCGTGTATCGCTCAGCTCGCCCCCGAGCTGAGCACCTCGCTCTTCGACGTCCTCACATTGACACCGGGAGGAAACCGTGCCGCTAGCCCTGTGCTGTATGTCCCACAGCCCGCTGCTGAATCTGCCAGGGCCGTCGCAGGACCTCCTTGACGACCTTGACGCCGCGCTCACGCAGGCAAGGGATTTCGTCGAAGACTTCAACCCGGAGATTGTCGTCATCTTCGCCCCCGACCACTACAACGGCTTCTTCTACAAGCTGATGCCGCCGTTTTGCATTGGCACCGAAGCGCAGGGAGTCGGCGATTACGGGACCCACAAAGGGCCGCTGGACGTTCCCCAAGCCACGGCGGTCGCCTGCGCGAAAGCAGTCCTGTCCGCCGGCGTCGACATCGCCATATCGGCGAACATGGACGTCGACCACGGCACCGTCCAGCCGCTGGAAAAGTTGTTCGGTGACGCGACGGCGCGTCCGGTGATACCGATCTTCATCAACTCGGTCGCCACCCCGCTGGGGCCGTTGCATCGTTGCCGGACGCTGGGCACGGCGGTCGGCAGCTACCTGGCCACCTTGGATAAGCGGGTTCTGGTGGTGGGATCCGGTGGACTGTCGCATGATCCGCCGGTTCCGACTTTGGCGACGGCGACTCCGGCGGTGGTCGAGCGAATCGTGCACGGCGCACCGATGACCCCCGAGCAGCGACTGACGCGGCAGACGGCTGTGATGGACGCGGCCAAGAACTTCGCCGGTGGAGAGAGCGACCTTGCGCCCCTCAACCCGGAGTGGGATCAGCAATTCCTGGAGATTCTCGACGGTGGCCAACTCGACGACTTGGATAAATGGTCGAACCCTTTCATCACCGCTGAGGGCGGCAACTCCGCGCACGAGATCCGCACCTGGGTAGCCGCTTTCGCGGCACTGGCAGCCACCGGGCCGTATGCGACGGGACTGCGTTACTACAAGCCGGCCCCCGAGCTGATCGTCGGCTTTGCGGTCAGAACGGCGGTGCCGGCGGCATGAGCGCTGGGACACCGGGAGCGGCCGATACGTTCGACGACGTCGTCGACGTGTTGATCATCGGTTCTGGAGGCGGTGGCATGACGGCCGCGTTGGCCGCCCACGCCGCCGGCCTCAAGACGCTGGTCATCGAAAAGTCCAGTCACTTCGGTGGTTCCACAGCACTGTCCGGCGGCGGTATCTGGGTACCGGGAGCGCCGGCACAACGTCGGGCCGGCTACGTGCCGCCGCCGGATGGCGTTGTCGACTACCTCCGACGGATCACCGACGGCTTGGTCGGTGACGCTCGAATTCAGCAGTACGTCGACTCCGCGCCGGAAATGATGGAGTTCCTCGAACAGCTCAGCCCGTGGTTCGAGTTCGTGTGGAAGCCCGGCTATGCCGACTACTACCCGGAATTGCCGGGCGGTTCCGAACTCGGCAGCACGATCAATGTGCCACCGATCGATCTGCGCACGCTGGCCGACGACGAGCAGCACCTGCTTGCGCCATTGGCGCTGGCGCCACGCGGAATCTGGCTGGGGCCAAAAGAGCTTCGGTCGTTCTACCAGGTGCGCCAGTCATGGGCGGGCAAAGGCGTCTTGGTGAAATTGGTGTGGCGCATGGTCAGGGCGCGTGTCTTCGGTGATCGAATGGCTGCGATCGGTCAGTCGCTGGCCGCACGGTTGCGGTTGGCGATGAAGGACCGCGGTATACCGCTGTGGCTGAACTCGCCGATGACCCAGCTGATCGCCGACGATGACGGGTCGGTGACCGGCGCGGTCATCGTGAAAGACGATACGCCGCAGCGGATCTTCGCCAGGCGGGGGTGATCGTGGCGACCGGTGGCTTCGACCACGACCTCGCGTGGCGTAAAGAGCACCAGCCGATCGTGGATCAGGACTGGAGCTTCGGCAACCCGGCGGCCACCGGAGACGGCATCCGCGCCGGTCAGCAGGTTGGTGCCGCCGCCGATATGCTCGACGAGGCGTGGTGGTTTCCCGGCCATCCAATGGCCCGATGGCCGAATGCAGTTCATGCTCAACGAGCGGATGATGCCGTCGCAGTTCATCGTCAACGGCGAAGGGAAGCGATTCATCAACGAGGCGGCCCCGTACATGGACTTCGGCCACGCGATGATCGAGGGCCAGAAATCAGGCGTCACCCACATTCCCTGCTGGCTCATCACCGACCACAGATCGTTCAACCGCTATGTGGTCGGCGGCCATCTGCCGATACCGAAGATCCCCGGCGCCCCGGTTCCCACCGGGCGAAAGGTGCCCAAAGCCTGGCTGGAGTCCGGCGTCGTCAAGGCGGCGAACAGCTGGGACGAACTCGCGACCAAGATCGGGGTTCCGCCCGCGCAACTGCGAAGTACCGCCACACGTTTCAACGAACTGGCGCACAACGGCCACGACGACGACTTCAACCGAGGTGACAGCGTTTACGACAATTACTACGGAGACCCCACCCTACCCAACCCCAACTTGCATCCGCTTGGGTAAGCCGCCCTACTACGCATTCCGAATTGTTCTCGGCGATCTGGGCACCTCGGGTGGACTGCGCACCGATGAATACGCGCGAGTGCTGCGCGCCGATGACACCGTGGTGCGCGGCCTTTACGCCGTGGGTAACACCTCGGCAGCGGTCATGGGACGCAGCTACGCCGGCGCCGGCGCAACCATTGGGCCCGCCATGACCTTCGGCTACGTTGCGGCCAAACACCTTGCCCAGCGAAAGCTCAACTCACTCAATTGTTCCGGGAGGTTCCAGTTGAAAATCTCATTGTTCTACGAGTTCGCCCTGCCCCGCCCCTGGGCGCCCGACGACGAGCATGTCCTGCTGAAAGACTGCCTCGATGAGGTCGAGGCGGCCGATAAGGCCGGCTTCTCCACGGTCTGGTTGACCGAGCACCACTTCCTGGAGGAGTACTGCCATTCCACCGCGCCGGAGATGTTTCTGGCCGGAGCCAGCCAGCGGACCAAGAACATCCGGCTGGGGTTCGGCATCATGCACCTGCCGCCGGCGGTCAACCATCCCGCCCGGGTCGCCGAACGCATCGCCACCCTCGACCTGATCTCTGACGGACGGGTGGAATTCGGCACCGGCGAGTCCTCCTCGATCGGCGAGCTCGGCGGATTCAACATCGACCCCGCCGACAAGCGTGCCCAGTGGGAAGAGGCGCTCGAGGTATCGATTCGCTGCATGATCGAAGAGCCCTTCGCCGGGTTCAAGGGCGAGCACATCGAAATGCCCGCACGCAACGTGGTCCCGAAGCCGCTGCAGAAGCCGCACCCGCCGGTCTGGGTCGCCTGCACCCGGCCGGCTTCGGTGCAGATGGCCGCTCAGAAATGCATTGGGGCGCTGAGTTTCGCCTACACGGGCCCGGGTCCGCTGACCGAGCGGGTGAACGGCTACTACAAGGAGCTCGAGGAAAGCGGCGTCCCGATCACCCCGCGATCAACCCGAACATCCTCGCCATCGGCGGCGACCTGTCGATGATGGTGGCAAAGACCGACGAGCAGGCAGTCGAGCGCCTCGGGATGGGCGGTGGATTCTTCTCGTTCGGGATCATGCACTACTACATGACCGGCGTTCACACCCCGGGACGAACCGGCGTCTGGGAACGTTATCTCGAAGAGTGCGAGAAGGATCCGACGCTGGCGTACGGCCCGGGTCGCGGGCGCGATCGGCTCGCCGGCCACCGTTCGAGAGTTCCTGCGTGGCTACGAGGAGAGCGGTGTCGACGAGATCATTTTGCTGCTCAATCCGCGCAGCCACGAAGGGACCATGGAGTCCATCGAACTGATGGGCAAAGAGGTGCTGCCGGAATTCATCGAGCGCGACGCAGAAGGCAGTGGCCGAGAAGGCGAAGCGGTTGGCGCCGGTCATCGAGAAGATCGAGGCGCGTCGGCCGGAGTCGACCGCTCCGAAGTTCGACGAGAACTACTCGTTCGGCGGACTGCCCACCGGCCGCGGTGGCAAGTTCACCGCGAGCGAGATCCCCGAGGCGATGGCCGAGATCAACGAGGGCCGCGTCCAGGCGGCGCAACGCGCGAAAGACCAGAAGTCCTGATCGCCGGAAGTTGTTTGACAGTTGGGACACATCGACGAGTTGTGGCGATACGACGGTCGCCGCGCGGTGGTGACCGGTTGCGCGTCGGGCATCGGAGCGCAGGTGGTCCGGCAGCTCACCGAGCTCGGAGCCGCACGTCGTCGGGTTGGACAAGCACCCGCCGAGCAGCGACATCGCGGAATTTCACACCGTTGACCTGACCGACCCGGCATCGATCGATCGGGCCGTGGCCTCGGTTGGCGGGCACGTCGATGCGATGTTCAACATCGCCGGCGTCTCCTCCGGAATCGGCGATCCGCTGCTGGTCGTCACGATCAACTTCCTCGGCCTACGGCACGCTCACCGAGGCGCTGTTGGATGCGATGCCGGCCGGATCGTCCATCGTGAGCGTCTCCTCGCTTGCGGCGGCCGGGTATCGGGAGCATCAACAGGTCGTCGGTGGGTTGCTGAACACCCCCGCGATGTCGGAGGGCATCGAATGGTGTCATCGCCATCCCGACGCGCTGGCCGACGGCGGCTATCGGTTATCCAAGGAAGCGATCATCCTTTACACCATGAGAAAGACCGCAGCACTCGGTGGTCGAGGTATTCGCATCAACTGCACCGGACCCGGCGTTACCGAGACCCCGATTCTCGACCAGTTGCGCACCGCCTACGGCCAGCATTATCTCGACGACATTCCCAAACCGTTGGGTCGGGTCGCCGATCCCGCCGAACAGGCCGCTGTCCTGGTGTTCTTGAACAGCCAAGCCGCCAGCTACATTACGGGCCAAGTGCTCTGGGTCGACGGTGGCAACATCGGCGCCTCGGTCGCGCGCGAGCTCGAGGAAGGGCAGGCACTGTGGCCGGCCTGACCGACTTCCGCCGAGTCGCCGGCGACATCCGCAACTGGGGAAGGTGGGGAGCCGCTGACGAGATCGGGACACTGAACTTCATCACCGCAGACAAGGTCGCCGAAGCAGCCAGTCTGGTCAAGCACGGCAAGGTGTTTCCATTAGGGGTGGACTTCGGGTCGTCGGGCCCCCAGGGGGCGTTCAAGTTTCGGCACAACCCGATCCATGTGATGACGGTGGACGGCGGAGATGTGAACACGCTGTCTCGCTACGGGCCGCACTGGCCCACGAACCCGGGTGCGCGGGAACTTGGGAAGTACTTTCAGGACGATCCATTTCGTTTCAACGACGACATGATCATCATGCCGCTGCAGGCAGCCACCCAATGGGATGCGCTCGCTCATGTTTATTACGATGACCAGCTCTACAACGGTTTCCCGGCGGACTCGGTGACCAGTCTCGGCGCATTCCACTGCGGTATCGACAAGGTGGACGGCAAGGGCATCGTCTCGCGTGGCGTCCTGCTCGATCTCGTTCGTCACCGCGGTGCGGAGACTTTTCTTGAACTCGGCAACCCGATCACCCCGGCCGAGCTTGACGACGTCGCGCGGTCGCAGGGCGTCACGGTTGGGTGCGGCGACGTCGTGTTGATCAGAACCGGCTGGTGGGCAAGGTTTCTGGAAACCGGCAACGGAGGCGAGCCCGGCTCGGGATTGGACTGGCGGTGCGCCAGCTGGCTGCACGATCACGACATCGCGGCGGTGGCCGCCGACAATCTCATGGTCGAGGACCCAGTATCCGGGGTCGACGGGACGTTCTTGCCGATGCACATGCTGTGCCTGCGCGACATGGGCCTGATGCTTGGCGAATACTGGGATCTCACCGCGCTGGCGGCCGACTGCGCGGCCGATGGGGTGTATGAGTTTCAGCTTGTCGCGCCACCGCTGAGAGTCGTTGGTGCGGTGGGCTCTCCAGTCAATCCCATCGCAATCAAGTAGGAGAACGCGGGCAGGTCAACAGGTAGGGGATGAGCAATGCGATTTGTTCTGGTGCACGGCGGTTTTCACGCCGCATGGTGTTGGAGCCGCACGATTCCCGAACTCGAGCGGCTCGGCCACGACGCGATCGCGGTCGACTTGCCCGGTCACGGCGACCGGCTGAGCGAGGAGTCGACCCTCGACAACCGCAGAGCGGCCATCGTCTCGGTGTTGCAGCCCGACGACGTGTTGGTCGGGCATTCGGGTGGTGGGTTCGATGCGACACTGGCCGCTGATGCCGCGACAGAGATGATCAGCCATATTGTTTACTTGGCCGCCGCGCTGCCCCGCGAAGGCCGTAGCTACCCCGAGGCGATGACAATGCGTAATGCCGAAGACGGTGCGTTCGATGGTGACGCCGGAAAGATGCTGGACTACCTCGATTTCAGCGAGGATGGCGCGATGAGATTCGCAGAGCTTCAGGGCGCGTGGGAGTACTTCTGGCACGACTGTGACGAGCAGACCGCTCGCTGGGCTTTTGATCGACTTGGCCCCGAACGCTTCGGCGAAACCACAATTGCGCCGGTGTCTATTCCCGGGTTCTGGGAGGCGGACCTGCCACGCAGTTTCATCCGCTGTCTGCAGGACCGCTCGATGCCCAGATGGCTGGCAGATGTCGTCGTTCAACGACTCGGTGTCGAACAGTTGACCATTGACACGTCGCACTCGCCGTTCCTTTCTCGGCCCGAGGAGCTGGCTGAATTGCTCGTTCACGCGACGACGACCAAACCCGTTGGCCCGCTTGACCCGAACTGAGGAGCCCGCCGTGCAGATTGAGTCCAAGACCACCGTCGTCGACGGTCTGCTTACCGGCTACCTGGAAGCCGGCGATGGCGACCCGGTTATCCTGTTGCACGGTGGCGAATTCGGCGCTAGCGCCGAAATCGGTTGGGAAAGAACAATTCCTGCACTTGCGGACCGGTATCGAGTCCTGGCTCCGGATATGCTGGGCTTCGGGCAGTCGGCCAAGGTCATCGATTTCAACGATGGGCGCGGCATGCGGATCCGCCATATCGCCCGGTTCTGCGACGAGCTCGGCATTGACTCGGCACATTTCGTCGGCAACTCGATGGGCGCCGTCAACTTGCTCGTCGATGCCACGTCGGATTCCCCGGTGTTACCGATGCGCACCTTGGTGGCCATTTGCGGCGGCGGGGAAATCCAGCGCAACCAGCACTTGGAGGCGCTCTACGACTACGACGCGACAGTGCGGGCCATGCGTCGCATCGTCGAGGCGCTCTTCGATGATCCGTCGTATCCGGCCGACGAGGACTACGTGCAACGGCGTTACGAATCCAGCACCGCGCCCGGCGCGTGGGAGGCGCTCGCCGCGGCCCGTTTCCGTCGGCCCGGCGCGCCTCCACCGCCGACACCGTCGAATAAGCGTGCCTACGAGCGTGTCGTAGTTCCAACGCTGGTGGTCGAGGGCGGGAGCGACAAGCTGCTTCCCCCTGGTTGGGCGAAAGAGATCGCCGACCAGATTCCGCGGGGGCGGTCGGCGGTGGTCGAGGCGGCCGGCCACTGCCCACAGATCGAGCAGTCGTCGACCGTCAACGCGCTCCTGCTGGAATTCTTGTAGGTGCGGCAGGCGTGGCGCTTCCGGTCGTTACTCCGATTCCGAATGCCGTTGTGCGAACCAGGTGATCAGCCGGCCGACGATGATCAGCAGCAGCAGGAACACGATCAGCAAGAAGGCCGCGTCATAGGACAGGTCTTGGGCTGATCTCGACGGCAGGTTGTAGAACGTCCAGATCGGGTAGGTGAGATATCCAACGGGGGAGTCGGTGAGTTGTGCGGTCGGGAGCGAATCCGACCAGCCCGCGGTGTACAGCATCGGCGCCGTCTCGCCGATCGCCACCGCCAGTGCAATCAGCAGACCGGTGATGATTCCGGGCATCGCTGTCTTAAGCACGACCTTTCTCAGCATCCAACCGACCGGCAGCCCCAGTGCCTCGGCCCCCTCCCGGTACGACGTCGGCACCTGACCGAGCGCGGACTCGGTCGCCTTGGTGATATACGGAATACTCATCACCGACAGCACCAACACCCCGGCCGCCAGGGAAAATCCCCAATCAAAGTCCACCACGAGTGCCAGATAGCCGACGTAGCCGAGCACAATCGACGGGATACCCGACAACACTTCGTAAGCCCCGCGCAGGACGGAGTACGTTCTGCCGGTGGCGAATTCGGACAGGTAGATCCCGGTCAGCACGCTCACGGTGCCACCCACCAGCATGACCCCGACGCCCAGGACCGCGGTACCCACGATCGCGTTGCGCAGACCACCAGCGCCGCCATGCGAGTCCTGCACCAGCACGCTCCAGTGGAACACCGGCAATGCGCGGCCGAGGACTCCGATCAGCATCCACAACGTGGGACCGACCACCACCGCCAGACAGCAGAAGCATGCGGCCCACCACAGCGTGTTGACGATCTTGCGTCGAGTAGCGACCGACCAATGCCACGCGGCGGGCGTCGATATCTGCCCGGCGCCAGGCGTCGAGGACTCGTTCATCTCAAATACCTCGCCCGACTGGTAGCGCGGTACCCGATACCCTGCGTACCAGCGCACGGGCAGCCACATTAGTCAAAAGTGTGATCACCATCAGCACCAGACTCACCTCGGCGAGGGTCTCCACCGCGAAGTTGGTGGAGTCGGTCAGTGCCGAATCCAGCTGCGACACCACTGTGGCGGCGATGGTGGTCATGGTCGAGTAGATGTTGGTGGGCATCGCGCCCAAGGCTGCACCGGACACCATGGCTACGGCCATCGTCTCTCCCAACGCCCGTCCAAGTCCCAGGACCACGGCGCCGATGATGCCCCTGGAAACCCAGGGCAGTGTGACCCTGTGCGCGCACTCCCAATCGGACATCCCCAGCGCGGTCGCGCCCTCGCGGGCCAGAGACGGCACCTGCCGGATCAGGTCACGCGTAGTACTGGCGATGATGGGAATGATCATTACCGCCAGCACCAGACCCGACACCAATAAACCTTCTCCGTTGCCGGCGTCGCCGCGGAAGTAGTTGAGCACCGGGACGTCGGGAGCGTTGCGGGCGATCACGGGAGCGATATGGTGCGCGACGAACGGCCCGAAAGTCATTGCCCCCCATAGGCCGACGACGACACTGGGGATGCCGGCGAGCAATTCGAGCACGATACCGACCGCCGAGGCGAGGCGTTTCGGTAACCGCTCCACGATCGCCAACGCTGCTCCGATGGACACCGGCACCGCGATCAAGAGGGCGATCGCAGAACTCGCCAGGGTCCCGACGATCAGCGGCAATGCCCCGTAATAGGCGCCCGTCGGATGTGTGACACCGTCGGTGACGACGGTGTTGCCGTAGAGGTTTCCCGGGTTCCATTCGGTGGCGGTGAAGAAGTGCAGCCCGTTGAGCCTGATGGCGGGCAGCGCCTCGATGATCAGCGTCCCCAGCACGAACGCCAGGGCGATCAACGGGATCACTGCACCCGCCGCGCCGGCCCAGCGGACGGCGAGGCCCCGGCCGCGCACGCCACGGATTCGGCTCAGCATGGGTCGGACGGCGGTTGAGCCGCCCGACGCAGGCTGTTGCGTGGAAAGCGTCAAAGCAACGATTTAACTTATGATCTGGGCGATCTGGGCGTCGGACAACTTCGACACCGGGGCCGGCAGCGGCTGAAAGTGGACCTTGTCCAGGAACTTGGGGCTGCCGCCATCGGTCACCACCCAGTGCAGAAACGCCTGCAGCGTTTGTGTGGTAGCGGGATCCTTCTGGTTGCTGTAGACGACAGCGTACTCGTAGTTGACGATCGGGTACCCGTCAGCGGCAGGCCCGTTGATCAGCGAGATCACCTGGTTCGCCGGTGTCTGCGAGGCGAAGCCGGCAGCCTCGGCCTGGATGCTGTTGGCATCGGGCAACAGGAACTTACCGGAAGCATTAGCCAACTGGGCCTCGCCCAGTCCCTTCTGGTTGGCCTGATCGAGATAGCTCATGCCGATGTAGGCGACGCAGCCGGGAGTGTCGGCGCAGCCGGTCACCATGCCGCCGGCGCCATTCTCGCCGAGCGCGCCGGGCACCGCGGGAAAGTCAACCGTGGTTCCGAAGCCGGGCGACTTACCCCAGCCATCGGGGTCCTGCTTCGACAGGTATTGGGTGAACACGAACGTGTCGCCGGCTCCATCGGAGCGATGTAGCGGAACGACCGGGGTTGTTGGCAGGTTCACCCCAGGATTGAGGGCGGCGATCTGGGGGTCGTTCCAGGTTTTGACAGTGCCCTGGTACATGGCTGCCAGCACTTTGCCGTTCAGGTTGAGGTGCTCGGTGACACCAGGCAGGTTGTAGTGGACCTGCTCAGCGGCAATGGCCAATGCGATGTTCATCAGCCCCTTGTGCGCGGCGATGTCACCCTTGGACAGGTAGGCGCCGGAGGCGCCGATCTCGACTGTCCTGGCAATGGCCTGGGATATCCCGGCACCTGACCCAGTGGACGCGGTGTTGATCGTGACGTTCGGGTACTTCTCGTGATAGCCATCGCGCCACGCATTCATCAGCGGGTATAGCTCGGTAGCACCGGTCTCCGACAACACCACGTTCGACGTCGCGGGTATGGTGGCGACACTACCGGCGCTGGTCCCCGGGTTGGACGAACCGCCTGTTGAATGCGAACCGCATGCCGCTGCGATCAGAACCAGTGGCACGGCAACCGACAGCGTACGCAAACGAATTTTCACGTGCCTCATCTTTTTCTACCTTTGTTTTTGGCCATTTTCGCCATTTGCCTGGCTGGTTCCAACGACTACACGGAGGAGCCGGCGATCGCCGAACAATCCGGAGACATAACGCACCGTTTCCGCATGCTTCGGCGACAGGAATAACTGTTCGGTGGGCCCTTCCTCGACCAGCCTGCCGTCAAAAAATAAGGCCGTCCGGTCACCGATCCGAGCGGCTTGGGCGAGATCATGCGTCACCATGATCACGGTTAGTCGGTTGGCGAGCGATCGAATCAGCCCTTCGATCTTCTCGGTCGTGGTCGGGTCCAGTGACGAGGTGGGTTCGTCGAGCAGCAACACCTCTGGGTTCACCGCGAGCGTACGAGCTAGACACAACAACTGCTGCTGACCACCCGAAAGCCGGAATGGCGAATCGCCGAGCCGATCCTTGACCGCATTCCAGAGCCCGACCTCGGTAAGTCGAGCCTCGGCAATGCTCTTGAATTCCTTCCGCGGGCCTATTCTGTGAGCGCGCACCCCGGCAACCACATTGTCCATGATCGACATAGGAAATGGATTGGGGCGCTGGAACACCATGCCGACCCTTCGGCGGAACTCCATCAGGTCGCGGTCCTTAAAAATGCTGCGTCCGTTCAACAGCACATCACCGGTGTACCGGTGTCCAGAGACTTTGTCGTTCATCCGATTCAGGGAGCGCAGGAAGGTCGTCTTACCTGAGCCCGTCGGTCCCAGCAAGGACGTGACCGCACGCGCAGGAAAGTCCAGGCTTACCCGGTCGAGCACCGTTTTGGCGCCGAAACCCAGGGTGAGGTTCACTGCCCGCATGGCGGGAGCAGTGACATCAGCATCAACGGCACCATTAATCTTGGCGCCGAGTTGTTCACTTTTCATTAACCTCTGATGCTACGTCGTGACGCCGCAGTACCGGTGAAACGCTGCTGACCTCTATGCATCTTCAAAGGCACTGCTAAGCCTCCGCCCATCTTCAAAGCTTTGTATATTCACGTTGGGTTCACACGGTTGTTGCCGAACCGCGCCGCAATCCAAACGGCGGAACGTGGTTCCGCAGCTCGGCTCGACACGGCCCCGGAGTGAGTGCGTTCGGCGCCCTGGCCCTTCAGAGGAGTTGTTTAATGTTCACCCGATTCGGCACCGTGCTGAGCCTGCTGGTCGCCGGCGCGGTGATGCTGTCGGGATGCGGTGGCAGCACCAACACCTCGTCGTCTGATTCCAGCTCATCGTCGGTGACCTGCGGCGGCAAGACGAAACTCAAAGCCAGCGGCGCGACCGCGCAAGAGAACGCCATGGAACAGTTCGTCTACGCCTACGTCCATGCCTGCCGGGGGTACACCCTGGACTACAACGCAAACGGCTCGGGCGCCGGGGTTACGGATTTCATCGATAACCAGACCGATCTGGCGGGTTCCGGCGACCCATTGAACCCATCCAAGGGTCAGCCCGACCGAGCAGCGGAGCGGTGCGGTTCGCCCGCGTGGAACTTGCCGACGGTGTTCGAACCGATCGCGGTCACGTATCACATCAACGGGGTGAGTTCGCTGAAATTGGACGGCCCCACCACCGCGAAGATTTTCAATGGCAGCATCATCAGTTGGAACGACCCGGCGATCACTGCACTCAACGTGGGGACCAACCTGCCCGCAACGTCCATTCACGTCATCTTTCGCAGCGACCAATCCGCTAACTCATCCAATTTCCAGCGATACCTCGATGCCGCATCCAACGGTGCGTGGGGTAAAGGTGACGGCCAGACGTTCAACGGGGGCGTCGGTGACGGGGCCGCCGGGGACAATGGCACATCGGCGTTGGTGCAGAACACCGACGGGTCGATCACCTACAACGAGTGGTCGTTCGCGGTGGGCAAGCAGTTGAGCATGGCCCAGATCATCACGTCAGCGGGTCCGGATCCGGTGTCGATTACCACCGACTCGGTCAGCAAAACGATTGCCGGCGCCAAGATCATCGGGCAGGGCAATGACTTGGTATTAGACCTATCGTCGTTTTACAAGCCGACGCAGGCTGGTGCGTACCCGATCGTGGAGGCAACCTATGAGATCGTGTGCTCGAAGTATCCTGATTCCGCGACCGGCACCGCCGTAAGGGCGTTTATGCAGGCCGCAATTGGTCCGGGCCAAGATGGTTTAGACCAGTATGGATCCATTCCGTTGCCGGGCTCGTTTCATTCGAAACTGGCGCCGGCCGTTAACGCTATCTCGTGAATAAAAATCATCATTTCCCTGTAAGCCGCCGCATTATGGGCGTCGGGAGTTGCGGGCGGTTGCGGCCGGCGGTATCGACTGAGCGGGGAAGGGAGCATCGAGGGTGAGCAACAGCGAGCCGGGTTCGCGGGTGGGGTCCTGGTTTGGGCCCTATCGGCTGGTGCGTCTGCTGGGCCGCGGCGGGATGGGCGAGGTCTACGAGGCCGAGGACACCCGCAAGGGCCGGGTAGTGGCGCTCAAGCTGATCTCACCGCAATTCTCCGACGACCCGATGTTTCGCGCCCGGATGCAACGCGAGGCTGGCGCCGCAGGACGGCTGACTGAGGCACATGTGGTGCCGATCCACGACTACGGCGAGATCAACGGGCAGCTGTATCTGGACATGCGCCTGATCGAAGGCTCCAACCTGGCCACTGTGCTGAAACGGACTGGGCCGATGAGTCCGCCGCGCGCGGTGGCCATTGTGCGTCAGGTGGCCTCCGCGCTGGACGCCGCTCATGCCAGCGGGGTGACGCACCGCGATGTGAAACCGGAGAACGTGCTGATCACCAAGGATGACTTCGCCTATCTGGTGGATTTCGGAATTGCGCGTGCCGCCGCCGACCCGGGTTTGACCCAGACCGGGACGGCGATGGGAACCTACAAGTACATGGCTCCCGAGCGGTTTACCGGCAATGAAGTCACCTACCGCTCCGATATCTATGCACTGGCCTGCGTGTTGGGCGAGTGTTTGACCGGGTGGCCGCCGTATCGAGCCGACAGCATCGAGCGTTTGGTCGCCGCGCATCTGATGGAGCCTGCCCCGCGGCCCAGCCAGCTGCGACCTGGAATGGTTCCGGCGGCCCTAGACCAGGTGATCGCCGAGGGGATGGCCAAAAATCCCGAGGAGCGGTACCGCACTGCCGGTGAGCTGGCTAACGCCGCCCTCGACGCGCTGACTGCGCCCGAGCAGCACCAGGCTGAAAGCATTCTGCAGCACGGCGAGCACGCTGCCGTCGCCGAGACAATGGCCCGTCCGGCGGCAGCCGGCGCGGGCGTCCGGGGTTGGCCTGCGCGCCCCGCCGACGCCGGCGGTCGGGCTAACCCCTCTGTTGTTCCATCCGCCGGGAAGCCGGCTGCGCCATACCAGCCTGATTTCAGTCCCAGCGCGCCCGAGCGCCGCCACAAACGCAAGTGGTGGATTCTCATCGGAGCTGCGGCAGTGCTGCTTGTCGCAGTTTTCGGGTATGTGGTGAGGCCGCACCACCCAAGCCCGGCGGCGCAAGTGTGCGGACAAAACGTGTTGCCGTTCAACGGCCTTACCTTCCGGCTTTCCCCGGGAGGAGTGGCGGTGGATTCCGCGGGTGCCGTATACGTCACCAATCAAGGCATGTACGGCCGGGTGGTGAAACTGACCCCCGGGTCGGACACGCCGACGGTGCTTCCGTTCACGGGCCTGTACCAGCCGCAAGCGGTGGCGGTCGACTCAGCGGGAGCGGTGTACGTCACCGACTTCAACAATCGCGTCGTGATGCTGGCGGCCGGATCGAACAACCAGACTCAGCTGCCCTTCACTGGTCTCAGTTACCCCGAAGGCGTCGTGGCCGACGGTGCCGGCAACGTATACGTCGCCGACCGCGGCAACGACAGGGTGGTGAAATTGCCGGCCGGCACCAACACCCCAACTGTGTTGCCGTTCAACGGTCTCAACAATCCCGATGGCGTGGCGGTGGACGGTGCCGGCAACGTATATGTCACCGATTCCGACAACAACAGGGTGGTGAAGTTGGCGGCCGGCTCGAACGACCAGACGGTGCTGCCGTTCACCGGAATCAGCGCGCCCTGGGGCGTCGTCGTGGACGGCGCCGGCAACGTCTACGTCAGTGAGCACGACAACAACCAGGTGCTGAAGCTGTCCCCCGGCTCGAACGGTCCGATTCCGTTGGGGTTCAACGGACTCAACACACCGCTGCAGCTCGCGCTGGACAAAGACGAGAACGTGTACGTCGCTGATCGCGGCAACGACAGGGTGCTCAAGCTCGTCGTCGCAGGATGCCCGGGTTAAATCCGCGCTCGGCTCGTTGCGCTCGGGTCAGCGCCGGCGGATTGCCATGATCCGGCTGGCCGCGGCGGCTAGCAGGTAGACCGCGGCCACCACGGTGATCAGTGTCAGCGCGGCGCCCCAAACCCGCAGGAATCCAGCATGTTCGGGGTTGTCCAGTTCGGTGTAGATCAATAACGGAAGCGATGCCATGTTGCCGTCGAACAGATTGAAGTTGATCGATCGGCTATAGCCGACCAATACCAGCACCGGAGCGGTCTCGCCCATCACTCGTGCGATCGACAGCAGGACCCCGGATATGATGCCCGGCATCGCAATCGGGACGACAATCCGCATGATTGTCTTCCATTTCGAAACGCCTAACGCGTAGCTTGCCTCCCGTAAGTCGTCCGGCACCAGTTTGAGCATCTCCTCGCTGGACCGCACCACAACCGGCAGCATCAGCAACACCAAGGCGAGTGACACCGCGAAAGCGCTCTGATGGAAGCCGAGGGTGGCGATCCACAGGCTGAAGATGAACAGCGCCGCCACGATCGACGGCAACCCGGCCAGCACATCGACGATGAAGGTGGTGAATTGCGCCAGCCGATTCGAACGGTATTCCGCCAAATACACCGCGGTCATGAATCCCAGTGGTACGGCAAGGATAGCGGCCACCCCTGCCTGGGCGAGGGTCCCGTACAAGGCGTGGTACACCCCGCCGGAAAACTGCTCCGGCAGCACTCCTCGCAGTGAGTGACTCCACCAGCCCGGCTGCGTGACGGCGTACCAGCCTCGTGCGACGACAACCCACAGCAGCCAGACCAGCGGCACCAACGCGATCGCGAACGATGAGAGGAAAAGCAGTCTTGCGATGTGGTTTTTGATCCGCCGCCGAACGCTGACACGGCGAAGCGCTGCCGCTTTGACCGGTCGGGTGAGCTTGGCGCTGGTCATCGGTTGACCACCTTGCCGACGATCGCACGGGCGACCGCGTTGACGATGAACGTCAGGACGAACAGCACAAACCCAGCCGAGATGTAGGCGCCTGTCGGCAGTGGATCGCTGAATTCGCTTGCTGCGGAGGCTATTTTGGACGCAAAGGTGTAGCCGCCGTCGAAAAGTGACCAATGGCCGGCGTGGGCAGACGCACGCAAGATGATCAGGACCGCCACGGTTTCGCCCAAGGCGCGGCCCAAACCCAGCATGGACGCCGCGGCGGCACCGCTGCGCCCGAACGGCAGCACCGTCATCCGCACCACTTCCCACTTCGTCGCCCCGAGCGCTTGGGCTGCTTCGATGTGGGTAGTTGGGGTCTGCCGGAACACTTCTCGCGATACCGACGTGATGATCGGCAGGATCATCACGGCGAGCACAGCCCCGGCGGTGAAAATATTGCCGCCGCCCGCCAACGAGACATCGCCGGCCCTGAACAGAAATATCCATCCCAGATCGCGGTGGAGCATTGCTTCGATCGGCTCTAGTTGCGGCGCCAGCACGAAGATTCCCCACAGCCCGAAGATGATCGACGGCACCGCCGCCAGTAGATCGACCAACGCGCCGAAGGGACGCGACAGTCGCTCCGGGGCATATTGCGTGAGGAATACCGCAATGCCGATGGCAACCGGCACCGCTAAGGCCAAGGCGCACAGCGAGCTCAGTACCGTGACCATGAAGAGGTCACGAATGCCGAACTTCAGCTGGTTGCCGTCGGTGGTATCGAACTGCGCACTGGTGAAGAAATTCGCATGGTTGGCCCGCAACGACGGAATGGCATGGATGAGCAGGAATGTCGCGATCAGCAGGATCGCGATCACGATGGTTGAACCGGCGGTGGCGGCGAGCAACTCGAATAGTCGGTCGCCCCGCCGTGCCGCAGCTCCGTCGCGAGCTGTCAGCGCAGGCGTGGCTCGCGTGCGATCAGGCGACGGGGTCGGCGGTCCTTGCGCCATCCAACTCACCCGATGGCATTGACTGCGGCTGACAACCTCGACTTGAACGACGCGGGTATCGGGATGTATCCATTGTCCGCCAAACCGGTCTGACCGGGGCCGATAGTGGCCTCTAGGAAGGCCTTCACGGCCGTGCCGACCTGGTTATCGGGGTACTTCGAGCAGACGATTTCATATGTCGCCAGCACGATCGGGTAAGCACCGGGCTGCGTCGGCTTGTAAAACGACACCGTGTCGAGCGTGAGGTCGTTTCCCTGTCCTTTGATCTTCGCCGCGCCGATCGTCTTACCCACCGAATCGGCACTGATCGACACCGGCTCCGGACCCGCGGACGTGACGATTCGGGCGACGTTCAGCTTTTGCGCCTGAGCGAACGACCACTCGTTGTAGGTGATTGACCCTGGGGTGTTCTTGATCGCCGCGGAGGTGCCATCGTTGCCCTTGGCGCCTTCGCCGACGCCGCCATTGAAGGTCTTTCCGGCTCCCTTGCCCCAGGCGTTGTTGGATGCGGCATCGAGGTATTGCTGGAAATTGTCGGTCGTGCCCGACTGGTCGCTGCGGAAGACGACGTGGATCGGCAGTGCGGGCAGGGTGGTGCCGGAGTTGAGCGCGGTGATTGCCGGGTCATTTCAGGTGGTGATGCTCCCGTTGAAGATCTTCGCCGCGGTGGGCCCGTCCAGATTCAGTGACGTCACGCCGTTGACGTTGTAGGTCACCGCGATCGGGCCGAACACCACCGGCAGGTCCCATGCGGCGGAACCACACCGCTGTTGCGCTTTTCCGTGCTCGTCGCTGCTCAGCGCGACATCCGAGCCGCCGAAATCGGTTTGGTTACCCACGAATTCAGAGATCCCGGCACCCGAACCGTTGGCAGTGTAGTTCAGCGTCTGGCCCGAACACGCCTGTTCGAACGCGTTGACGAAGCGGGCCATCGCATTGGCCTGCGCCGTGGAACCACTGGCCTTGAGCGTCTGCTTTCCGCCGCAGCTGACGTTCGCCTGCGACATCGCAGACGGCGTAGCTCCTTGTGTCGCGTCGTTGTTGTTTCCGCATCCGGACAGCACCAGTGTGCCGGTGGCCAGCGCGCTCAACGCAGCGCCAATTCGATTCATTTTCAAATCATTTCCTTGTAAACGGTGTTCAGCCCCGCCCAGGTGCGGGGACCGCGGATGATTTCGGCCGACGCCGTGAGGATTCGAAATGAAACCGTCTCACCAACGGAGAACGTAGCACCGCGTGGAACGGGTCTGCGAACGCCTCGTGAACCCTTCACCTAAATCAACCGCTTGACTTAAGCGGCGCCGCGCCGATTAACTCGTCGACGTGGGCAATGAACTGATCGGCAAGGTCGCGATCGTCACCGGCGGAGCCTCGGGCATCGGTGCCGGCATCGCCGAGAGGTTCGTGGCCGAGGGCGCGCGGGTGGTGATCGCCGACGTCGAGCGCGACCTGGGTGAAGATCTCGCCGCCAAGCTGGGCGCCGATGCGGTCTTCCGGCCGGCCGACGTCTCCGACCCCGAACAGATCAGCGCGCTGGTCGCAGCTGCGGTCGAAACGTTCGGTGGGCTCGACGTGATGGTGAACAACGCCGGAGTCTCCAGCCGGATGCATCGCAGCTTCCTCGACGACGACCTCGCCGACTTCCATCGCGTCATGTCGGTCAACGTGTTGGGCGTGATGGCCGGAACCCGCGACGCGGCCCGGCAGATGGCGACCAGCGGCGGCGGCTCGATCATCAACATGTCATCGATCGGCGGGATCCAGGCCGGCGGTGGTGTGATGACCTACCGCGCATCCAAGGCGGCGGTCATCATGTTCACCAAGTCCGCCGCAATCGAGTTGGCGCATTACGAGGTCCGGGTCAACGCCATCGCGCCCGGCAACATACCGACACCGCTGCTGGCCACGACGACGACGGAGAAGACGCCCGAAGAGCTCGCGCGTTTCGAGCATGCGATCAGGGAGCAGATGCGGGCCGACCGGCCGCTGAAGCGGGAGGGCACAACCGCAGACATCGCCGAGGCCGCGCTGTATTTGGCGGGCGACCGGTCCAGGTACGTCACCGGGATCGTGCTGCCCGTCGACGGCGGCACCGTTGCCGGGAAGGTGACCCGGCGTCGAAGCGAGAAGAAAGATTAAATCAATCGCTTGACTTAATCGATGTGGCGGCGTTGACTGACCGGGTGACCACCGCGAGGGCCGCGCGCAGCGATCGGGCCAGCACCACCCAGGAGGCGATCCTGACCGCCGCCGAGCGGTTGTTCGCCGAACACGGGGTCTTCGCCGTCTCCAATCGGCAAGTCAGCGAGGCTGCGGGCCAGGGCAACAATGCGGCGGTCGGCTACCATTTCGGCACCAAAACCGATTTGGTGCGGGCTATCGAGGAGAGGCATCGGGTGCCGATCGAGCGCCTGCGGGAAAAGATGGTGACCGAGACGCTGCGGTCCGGAGCGGCCGGCGATATGCGCGGCTGGGTGGCGTGTCTGGTACGCCCGCTGACCGATCACCTGGCAGCGCTCGGCAACCCCACCTGGTACGCGCGGTTCGCCGCGCAAGTGATGACCGATCCCGCGTACTACAACGTCGTGGTCAAAGACGCGCTCTCATCTGAATCGCTGGTCCAGGTGATCGACGGGATTAACCGCTGCCTGCCAGATTTGCCGATCGACGTTCGGGTGGAACGCAACCTGATGGCCCGGAACCTGCTCATGCATACCTGTGCCGAGCGTGAACGGGCAATGGCCGCAGGCGCATCCGTGCCGGGTTCGTCATGGCGGGCCGCCGGTACCGGTCTGATCGACGCGGTCGTGGGACTCTGGCTGGCGCCGGTCACACCGCACGATTAGAAGAGGCTGGCTGTAGAAAGTTATGAAAGTAATTGTGGACCAAGACAAATGCGCATCATCAGGGAACTGCGTGATGCATGCGCCCGAAATCTTCGATCAGCGTGACGATGACGGAGTCGTCGTCGTGCTCGACGAGAACCCGCCCGCCGAGCAGGCTGACAACGCTCGCAAGGCCGAGGCCGGTTGCCCCGCACTAGCCATCCACATCGAGGAGTGAGAAGTGTCCGACACGCTCACCGGCAGCGCAACCGAGGCGATCTCTGACGTCCCGGAATATCCGATGGTGAGGGCCGCCGGCTGCCCATTTGCCCCGCCGCCCGAGGTGATGGCGCTGTCCGAGGCGCGGCCGTTGTCGCGAGTCAGGATCTGGGACGGCAGCACACCGTGGCTCATCACCGGCTACGACGAGGTGCGGACACTGTTTTCCGATTCGCGCGTCAGCGTCGACGACCGCCGGCCCGGCTTTCCGCACTGGAACGAGGGCATGTTGTCGACGGTGCACAAGCGGCCCAGATCGGTGTTCACCGCAGATGGCGAGGAGCACACCCGGTTTCGCCGGATGCTGTCGAAGCCGTTCACGTTCAAGCGGGTAGAAGGTCTGCGATCGGCGATCCAGCAGATCACCGAGGACAGCATCGACGCGATGCTGGCCGGACCGCAGCCCGGCGACATCGTCACGGCGCTGGCGCTGCCGGTGCCGTCGCTGGTGATCAGCCAGCTGCTGGGCGTGCCGTATGAGGACGCCGAGATGTTCCAGCATCACGCCAATGTCGGCCTCGCGCGGTATGCCGACCGGCGAGGACACCATGAAAGGCGCGATGAGCCTGCACAAGTACCTGGCGCAACTCGTCGAGGCCAAGATGGAAAACCCGGCTGAGGACGCGGTGTCCGATCTCGCCGAACGGGTCAAGGCCGGCGAGCTCAGCGTCAAGGAAGCCGCGCAGCTCGGCACCGGATTGCTGATCGCCGGACACGAAACCACCGCCAACATGATCGGCCTGGGGGTGTTGGCGTTGCTGCAATACCCCGAGCAGGCGGCCGTGCTGCGGGAGACAGACGATCCGAAAGTCGTCGCCAACGCGGTCGAGGAGCTGCTGCGCTATCTGTCGATCATCCAGAACGGCCAGCGTCGCGTCGCCGCCGAGGATATCGAGATCGCCGGTGAAGTCATTCGTGCCGGTGAAGGCATCATCATCGACCTGGCACCGGCGAACTGGGACGCCAAGGAATTCACCGAACCCGACCGGCTGTACCTGCATCGCTCGGGCGCCGGCCAGCACGTCGCGTTCGGGTACGGCAGGCACCAGTGCGTCGGTCAGCAGCTTGCCCGAGCCGAATTGCAGATCGTTCTTCACACGCTGCTTCGTCGCATTCCCACCCTGAAACTCGCCGTGCCGATCGACGAAATTCCGTTCAAGCACGACCGGCTCGCATACGGCGTCTACGAACTGCCGGTGACCTGGTGAATCCCGTCACCGGTCGATCCGGGATGACTACTCTCGAACACGTCTGTATCCGATTGGAGGGCCACTGATGTCGCCTCGAACAAGCACTGTTTCGCTCTACCCGCCCGGGGGGTTTGGCGCACCCAAGGATCGGCACGGTCACGCCGACGGCATCAACGTGGGCTTGCCGGAGGGAACCGTGGTTTTCTCTGCGGACAATCACATTTCGCTGGCCGACGACATTTTCTACCAGCGTTTCCCGGAGGCCCTGAAGGACAAGGCGCCACGGATCTGGTACGAGGACGGCGCCTACCAGGTCGGCCGCAAGGGACAGTCGTTCTTGCCGGGCGATTTCAGCGCGGTGCTGATGCAATACGACGACCTGCCCGGCGCCGCAAGCACCAACATCGAGGCCCGGATTCAAGAGCTGCGCGAGGACGGTGTCGAGAAAGAACTCGCATTCCCCAACGCCATCTTGGCGCTTTTCCACTACCCGGACAAGGAACTTCGCGAGCTGGCGTTCCGCATCTACAACGAGTACATCGCCGAGTTGCAGGAGCGTTCCAACGGCCACTTCTATGGCGCTGGTCTGATCAACTGGTGGGATCCGGAAGGCACCAAACGGACGCTGGCCGAGCTGAAGTCGTTGGGCCTCAAGACATTTCTGTTGCCGCTGAATCCGGGTAAGGACGACGAGGGCAATGTCATCGACTACAGCAGCACCGGGATGAAGCCGGTGTGGGACGAGATCGAAGCCGCCGGACTTCCGGTGACCCACCACATCGGCGAGACACCGCCGAAAACCCCGTGTCAGTTCAACAGCGTGGTGGTCGGCATGATGATCAACATCGACGGGTTCCGCGAACAGTTCGCCAAGTACCTCTTCTCCGGGATTCTCGACGACCACCCCGGGCTGCGGATCGGCTGGTTCGAGGGCGGAATCGCCTGGGTGCCTTGGGCTTTGCAGGACGCCGAGCATCTGGTGGCGTCATACCAGCACATGTTCAATCGGCCGCTGGAGCACGACGTGCGCTACTACTGGGACACCCACATGAGGGCGTCGTTCATGGTCGACCCGCTGGGCCTGCAGTTGATCGACCAGATCGGCATCGACAAGGTGATGTGGTCCAGCGACTATCCGCACAACGAAAGCACATTCGGCTATTCGGAGAAGTCGTTGGCCGCTGTCGTCGACTCGGTCGGCGCTGAGGCGGCCACGCGCATCGTGAGCGGAAACATCACCGAATTCTTGGGCCTTTGAGGGATATGAGGCCATCTCGATGACAACCTTCCTGCCGACACCGACGTCTGCGCTGGACATTCCGGACACCCCGGATCTCGAGCGGATGCGTCGCGAGACCGGCGCACGGCTGCGCTCGGCGATGGCTGATCGCGGCGTGGACGCCTTGATTCTGTTGGGAAACAACAGCGTTGTGTATGCCACCGGAGTGAGCTGGCCGCTGGGCGACGCCGGTTTGTCCTACGTCGAGCGACCCGTCGCGGTGGTGCTTGCCGACGATGCGCACCCGCACCTGTTCCTGCCGTTCCGCGAGGGCGCGGCATCGGAATCTGGTTTGCCCGCTGACCATCTGCACGGCCCGGTGTATCTGGAGTTCGACGAGGGGGTGGAGAATTTCGCGCGGGTGATCGAGGATCTGGTCCCGGCCGCCGCCGTCGTCGCAGTCGACGAGCTCACCGGGGCCATGCGGCGTGCACAGCCACGACTGTTCCGGTCCGGACGACCGGCCGACGCCGCGCAGATCGTCGGCGCCGCCAAGCTCATCAAGACTCCCGACGAATTGGCCTGCATCCGTAGCGCTGTCCAGATCACCGACACCGCCATGGTTGACGTGCAGGCCGCGCTGGCGCCGGGAATTCGGCAGATCGTTCTGTCGGCCAAGTTCACCCGTCGGACTTTCGAGCTGGGCGCGATGGCCAGCATGCTGGAGCCGATCTGGCAGGTGATGCCTAAAACCAAGGCCGACGGCGTCTGGACCACCCACGGCGATCTGGCGTTGCCGCTGTTGACAACTGAGCGCGAACTGGCCGCCGGCGACGTGCTGTGGACCGATGTCAGCATTACTTACCAGGGCTACTGCTCTGATTTCGGCCGCACCTGGGTGGTTGGTCAAGAACCGACACCGCGCCAGCAGGCGCAGTACCGCAAGTGGCGGGCAATCATGGACGCCGTGCTCGAGGTGACGCGCGGGGGCGCTACCGCCGCGGAGTTGGGCAGGACGGCGACAAAAGCGAACGGCGGTACCCGGCCGTGGCTGCCGCACTTCTATCTGGGACACGGCATCGGCGTGAATGCCGCCGAAACACCCATGATTGGAACTGATCTCGGCGACGAATTCGATGAGAACTTCGTCCTCCAACCGGGCATGGTGCTGGTCCTGGAGCCCGTGGTGTGGGAGGACGGCACCGGCGGTTATCGCAGCGAAGAAGTCGTCGTCATCACCGAGGAAGGCTACATCCGGTTGACCGATTACCCCTATCACCCTTATGGCGACTGAGGTTCTGGCCGACGACCGTGCGCTGCGCACCGGTCGTCGCGAGCGCGCCCTGGCCCAGATGGAAAAGCATGACCTCGACGTGCTGGTGCTCGGGCGGCAGGCCAACGTGCGCTACGTATCCGGTGCGCCTCAATTGTGGGTGGCAGGAACCCGACCGTTCGGACCGACGTGCGTGGTGGTCCGGGAGACCGGGGCGATCCACCTGCTCAGCACGTGGGATGAGGGGGTTCCCGACGACATCCCGCACGAGAATCTGTACGGCATCGCCTGGAACCCGATGAACACGATCTCGGTTCTGAAAGGTATTGACGGTGCAGCGGCTGCTAAACGCGTTGGAACCGATGCGCTTTCACCGGGTTTCGCCCAACTGCTGCCGATGGCATTCCCGAACGCCGAGCTGGTCGACGGTGAGCTGGCCATGCGCGCCGCCCGACGGATCAAGACCACCGAAGAGGTGGCGGCGCTTCGCGAGGCCATCCGAGTGGCCGAGGTGGGTCTGGCCGCGGCAGTCGCCGAGTTGAGGCCCGGGATCAGCGAGAAGACCCTGGCCGGCGTTCTGCTGGAGGCGATGGCCGCCGGCGGGGTGAGCACCCCGGCCACCCAGGACGCCGCCTGGGTGACCGCACGCGACCATCCATGGCGACGGGCAAGCGCGGACGGACGGGTTGAAGCCGGCGACTTGGTTGCGTTCTCTGCCGGCGTGCTGGACGCCGGCTACACCGGTGAGGTGGGCCGGACCTGGCCGGTCGGCGAAGCCAGCGGTGCCGCCGATCTGTATCGGCGGTGGGATGCGTTGTGGAACAGGCTTTATGAGGCATGTCAACCGGGCGCACCGGCCATCGATCTGCTGGCCGCCTACCAAGCCGCGGGCGAGGAACTGCCGCCGATGCCCATCGCGCGGGGTTTGGGTCTGGGATTCGACCCACCTGTCGTGTCGCAGCATCTGCCGGCCACCGCCGCCGAGGAGCGACTGGAGGCGGGCATGGTGCTCGCGGTCACCGGGTATGTTTGGCAATCAGGCGTCGGCGCCGTGTTCGGGCGAGAGGCGCTGTTGATCACCTCCGACGGTCCCGAGATCCTGACCTCGAGCCCGTCATGGCAGGCATGAGTGCGGAACCTCGGGCCGAACCGCCGCTGGCCGATTTCACGGTGGTCGACTTATCGACCGGAGTAGCAGGCGCGTACTGCACCAAGTTGCTTGCCGACGGCGGTGCCACCGTCATCAAAGTCGAGCCGCCAGAAGGTGATCCGCTGCGGCACTGGTCCTCATCCGGTGCGGCTATCGAGCCGGGCGACGACGGGGCATTGTTCAGCTTTCTGGCCGGCGCGAAACACAGTGTTGTCGCCGATCCCGAGGTCGACGACGACGTCGACATGGTCGACAGACTGTTGGCGACGGCGGACGCGGTGGTGTGGTCTGCGGGATCGAAACTCATCGAACACCAGAGCTTTAAGCCTGCTGCGATGCATCGTAGGCACCCTCAGCTGACCGTTACGTCGATCACCCCATTCGGCCTGGATGGTCCCTGGCGGGACCGGGCGGCAACCGAATTCACGCTACAAGCCTGGTCGGGCGGAATCGTGGGGCTCGGGCGCGGACTACCGGAAAGAGCACCGGTATTCGTCGGCGGCCAGGTCGGTGAGTATATGGCCGGAGCTTACGCGAGCGCAGCTACCCTGACGTCGCGGTTCAGCCGCATCGCTGGTGGCTCAGGAGAACTCATAGACCTGTCGATCCTGGAGACCCAAATCCTGGGCCTGACGTATTACCCGGTCACCTATTTCGAAATGCTCGGCCGGCCCTGGCGAGACGCCCGGCGACTCACGGTTCCGGGTGTGGCCCAGGCGAAGGATGGCCTGGTGGACCTCGGCTGTGGGACTGCGCAGCAATGGTTCGATCTGTGTGCGATGGTGGGTCACCCGGAGTGGATCGACGAGGAATCGCCACTGTCGATCACCGAGTTGGCCAACATTCACGCCGAAGAGATCTATGCGTGGGTCGAGAGTACCCCGGTCGACGAGATCCGACAGCTCGCAACAGCATTCCGGATTCCCAACGCGCCGGTGGCCAACGGGGAGAACATCGCATCGCTGGACCACTTCCAGGAGCGGGGTTCGTTTGTGCGTAATCCGCGCGACGGTTTCCACCAGCCAGGCCACCCCTACCGGATGCAGCCCGCACAGCTTCAGCCGCCTCGTCCGGCACCGCGGCTCGGGGAACACACCGCGCGTTACCGGGCCGCCGGTAGGATTCCGCAGCCCGCGCCGCCGCCTTCGGCGCACGCAAACGGACTGCCGTTCAGCGGACTTCGGGTATTGGACATGACGACGTTCTGGGCGGGCCCCAGTTGCACTCACTTTATGGCGATGCTCGGCGCCGAGGTCATCCACCTGGAATCCGTCAGCCGGCCTGACGGAACCCGACTGATCGCGGGTATACCGATCACCGAAGCCCAATGGTGGGAGAAGTCGCCGATCTTCGCGGCGTTGAACACCAACAAGAAAGATCTGACGCTTGACCTCCAGACCCCACGCGGGCGAGAGCTGTTGCGCCGGCTTATCCCGACGTGCGATGTCGTCGTGGAGAACTTCACCCCCCGGGTGCTGGATCAGATCGGGCTGGACTTTGCTGCCGTCCAAGCGCTCCGTCCTGACGCAGTCATGGTGCGAATGCCCGGGTTCGGACTCGACGGGCCGTGGCGCGACAATCCCGCGTTCGCGTACGTCATCGAGTCGGCATCCGGCCTGAGTTGGCTGACCGGCTATCCCGACCGCCCTCCCTACGAGCCGTATTCGATCGGTGACCCGAACGCAGGTGTGCATGCGCTGAATGGTCTGCTGCTGGCCCTGGAACACCGTCGCCGCACTGGCCAGGGTGTACTCGTCGAGGCCGCGATGGTCGATGCCGCGCTCAACGTTTCCGCTGAACAAATCATCGAGTACTCCGCGTACGGGTCTCTGCTGCAACGGATGGGCAATCGAGGACCAACCGCGGCGCCGCAAAATCTCTACCGCAGCGCAGATATCGACGAGTTCGGCCGCCTCGACAGCTGGGTCGCGATAGCAGTGGCAACCGACGACCAGTGGGAGAGGCTTTGCCGCGCACTCGGATCGCCGTCTTGGGCAACTAGTCCCAGGCTGTCAACCGAAGCCGGGCGGCGCGCACACCACGGTCTCATCGATGAGCACCTCGCTGCCTGGTGTGAGGACCGCGGTCGCGACGACATCGTCCGAACCCTGTGGGATGCCGGTGTGCCCGTGGCCAAGGTCATGCAACCCCATCGCCAAACGGAGCTGGACCAGTTGGCATTTCGTGGCTTCTTCGAAGAAGTCGAACACCCGGTGAATGGCCGGGCTAAGCTCAGCACCGTGCCGATGAGGTTCTCTGGTGGGCCCGGGCTGTTCCATACCCATTCCGCGCCTCTGCTTGGGCAGCACAATCATGAGTTGTTGGCCGAGCTCGGCCTGACCCCGTCAGAGATCGCCGACCTGGAGGCCGACGGAATCATCGGCTGCGCGCCCCCGATGCGCACGGCGACCTGACCGAAGATGGCAATCGACCCCTCAAACATTCTGCTCACTGGTCGCGTGGCGGTGGTGACCGGCGCCGGCTCAGGTATAGGCCGCGGCATCGCGGCCGGAATGGCCGCGTTCGGCGCCAGGGTTGCGATCTGGGAGCGTGACCCGCAGACCTGCGCGGAGGCAGCGGAATCCATTGGTGCCCTGGGTATCGTCACCGATGTGCGGGACAGCGGCCAGGTGGATGCCGCGCTGCAGCGCACCACCGCCGAACTCGGGACGACGACGATCCTGGTGAATAATGCCGGCGGAGTGTTCTCGTCCCCGATACTCGAGACTAGCGAAAATGGTTGGGATGCCCTGTATCGAGCCAACTTGCGCCACGTGCTGCTATGCACTCAGCGGGTCGCGCGACAACTGGTGTCCGAAGGACTTTCCGGCAGCATCATCTCGGTGACATCGATTGAAGGCGTGCGCGCCGCACCGGGCTACGCGGCATACGCCGCGGCCAAGGCAGGGGTCATCAATTACACCAAGACCGCGGCGCTCGAACTGGCACCGCACGGTATACGTGTCAATGCGATAGCGCCCGACATCACGCTGACCGAAGGCCTGGCGCGGCTCGGCGGCGAGGAGGCCCTGGCTGGCATGGGCAACGTCGTACCGATGGGACGTCCTGGTCACGTCGACGAGATTGCCAGTGCCGCAGTATTTCTCGCTTCGGAAATGTCCACCTACCTCACCGGGCAGACGCTCCATGTCGACGGCGGCACCCACGCCGCGAGCGGCTGGTATCACGACCCGCAGAGCGGGGAGTACCGGCTGGGACCGCCCGGTTAGTTAGTGGCTCCACCCATCGGCGGCCTGGTCGTCGAATGTGCGGTCGATGCGCTCAAACCGGCGACGGACTGATTCGCGGGCGGCCGCATGCGGCAGGATGTACAACCGGTTGGCCACAATCGCATCGGCGGTAAGACGGGCGACGTCGTCGACGCGCAGGGTGTCGTCCTGCCCGGGGACAGAGCCCGATGTGTCGGTCACGACCGGTGTTGAAGCCAGGCCATAATCCGCGCCGCGGATTCGCTCAGAGTTGGAGGCCAGCTTGGTTTCGACGACCATCGGGCAGAGCACCGAGACGCCGATACCGTTGTCCCTGACCTCGCGGGCCAGCGTTTCCGCCAACCCGACCACGCCGTATTTGGCAACGGTGTAGGTCCCGAGGCCGGCATTGGGTACCAGGCCGGCAAAAGACGCGGTGAACGCGATGTGTCCGCCGGCGCCCTGCTCGAGCAACCGCGGCAAAAACGCTTCGACGGCATGGATGGAACCCCACAAGTCGATATCGATCACCCAGCGCCAGTCGTCATGCGTCATCTGCGCGATCGGACCCGCCACGACAATGCCGGCGTTGCTGAAGACGATGTCAACCTGACCCAGAAGCCGAAACGCCTCATTCGCGAGGTGAACGACTTCGTCGAGATGGCGGACGTCGCACAACACGCCGTGCGCGTCGTACCCCTCGGCGTGCAAGTGCGAAACCGCCTGCTCTAGCCCAGGCTTGTCGACGTCGGCGAGCACAACCCGGGCTCCGCGGCGGGCGAACTCGGCGGCAGTGGCGAAACCGATGCCGCTCGCGCCGCCGGTGATAACTGCGCCCCGGCCTGTGAAACCATCCATGGTGCGAGACGCTAATCCATCCGCGGAATGGATAACTCCGCGGGCGTCACTGCAGCCGGCTACTTCAGGCAACTGCCCGCGTCGATGGGAAGTGTGACACCGGTGACGTAGCGGGATTCGTCCGAGGCCAAGAAGAGCACCGCGTTGCTGACGTCCTCGGGCTCCACCCAACCGATCGGCAGAGTGTGCATCATCTGCGCTATCACCTTGAGGTCTTCTGGACCGGGGTTCTCCAGGTCGGGGCGGAACAGCTTCATCGTCGGCTCGTTCATGAACAACGGTGTGTTCACGTTGGTGGGATGAACCGAGTTGACCCGAATCATGTGCTGGCCCAACTCGACCGCGAAGGTGCGCATCAACCCGACCACGCCGTGTTTGGCGGCCACGTAGTGACCGGTGTGGGGGTAGGCCTTCAGCCCGCCCACCGAACTCGTCAAGATGATCGAACCGCCCTGTCCGCCGGCAAGGATGTGCGGCACACCGGCTTTCACCGTCTTCCACACGCCGCCCAGGTTCACGTCGATCATGTCGGTCCAGTCTTCTTCACTGGTCTTGTCCAACGTGTTCCCGCCGTTGCCGATGCCGGCGTTGGCCACGATGATGTCGAGCCGACCCAGCTGCTCCACGCCGGCGTCGACCGCGGCTTTCAGCGCGGCGTAGTCGCGCACGTCGACTTCGGCCGTGTAGATACGGCGGTTATGACCCTTGACGAGGTCGGCGGTTTCCGCCAGGTCCTCCGGGGTAGAAAGTGGAATCGGCGACAGACTCGATCTGCTTGCAGATATCCACCGCGATGATGTCGGCGCCCTCCTGGGCCAGCCGCACCGCATGCGCGCGGCCCTGACCACGGCCCGCACCGGTGATGAATGCGACCTTGCCTTCGACTCGACCCGCCATCGTTACCTCATTTCCTAAATTGTGATTGCTCAACCGATGAACGCCGGCATTGCGTCCCATCCACGCACGGTGGATGTCGGAGACAACGCGGCACGGCTGAGGTCGACCTGCCATTCGGGGAAGCGCTTCAAGATTTCCTCGAGCGCGATCCGTCCCTCCAAACGGGCCAGCGCCGAGCCCAGACAGTAGTGGGTGCCGACGCTGAAGGAGAGGTGCTGGCGGGGTTCCCGATGAATGTCGAAAACGTCTCCGTCCGGCGGGAATTGGCGGTGATCGCGGTTGGCCGCGCCGATGAGCATCATCATCGCGCTGCCCGCGGGCACCGTCTGTCCGTAGTACGTGACGTCGCGGGTGACGTAGCGTGCCACGTGCGGAGCCGGCGGTTCGAAGCGCAGCAGCTCCTCGATGGCCTGGGGGATAAGGGCGGGATTCTCGGCCAATTCCCGTCGCTGGTCGGGATGTTCGGCCAACACCTTGCCGGCCCAGCCGATCAGCCGGGTGGTGGTCTCGTTGCCTGCGCCGGAGACCACGCTGATATAGGTGAGTAGCTCCTCGCGGGTCAGCCGCCGCGTGATCCCCTTCTCGTCGGTGAACTCGACGTTCAACAGATCAGTCATGATGTCGTCTGAGGGATGCTCGGCGCGCCAGTCGATGAATTCTGCAAAGAACTCACCGGTGTTCATGCCGTCGGCCGCCGCCTTCATCGGCTTGCCGGCCTCGGTGCGCATCTGATCGTTCGTCAAATCACGAGCGGCTTCCTGATATTCCTCGGGGACCCCGAGCAGCATGCCGATCACCCGCATCGGCATCTGGGCACCGAGGTCGGCGACAAAGTCGAAACTGTCGGTGCCGATCAGGGGATCCAAACTGTGAGCACAGAATTCGCGGATCTTGGGTTCCAGGTCGCTGATCTTTCGTGGTGTGAACATGCGGGCCAGCAGTTTGCGGTGCACGTCGTGGATCGGCGGGTCCTCGAAGATGATCACGCCGGACGGTATGTCGATGTTGGCCTTGATCAGCTCGATGATCGCGCCGCGGGCCGAACTGAAGGTCTCATGATCGACGATCGCGCGGTCGACATCGGCGAACCGGCTCAACGCATAGAAGTCGTGCTGCTCGTTGTAGTACAGCGGTGCCTCTTCGCGGATCGCCCGGAACGCCCGGTAGGGATCGGCATTGATCTCCACGTCGTACGGGTCGTAGTAGACGCCGTCGGGGGCAGTGACTGTCACAGAGTTTCGCCTCTCGCCGCGAGCGCATAGCTGATAGCGCTAAGAATCTGCGGCAACTCTGTCATCAGCCACCTTCGGGTGTCAACGTCGGATTCGTTTTCGCTACTTATCATTCTTACTTCATGAGAATGCAATTCTCTGAATTGGCTGTTTTGTGCGATATGCGAACGCTTTTGCGCCGCCGCGACGAGGTGCGGCCGCTCATGTGGTGCCTCATTCGCCGCCGTCGCGAAAGCGCAGCAGCGCCTCCTGCGCATACGACGCGACGAGCGTGCCGTCCTCGGTGAGGACATCGCCGCGGCCAAAACAGCGGCCGTGCGCCAACACTGGACTGTGTTGCCGCAACAAGAGCCAGCGGTCGGTGCGGAAAGGCCGGTGAAACCACACGGTATGAGAGGTGACCGCGGAGGTGAACAGGCTGGATTCAATCGGTGGTCGCAACACCGGCTTTATCTGGCGAGTGTAGATGGTCGTTGAGGGCTTCGGCGGGGGTGCGCCATCCCAGGGTTTTGCGGGGTCGGGTGTTGAGGGTGTGGGCGATCGCAGCGATGTCGTCGGCGTTCCAACGGGATAGGTCGGTGCCTTTCGGAAAGTATTGGCGTAAAAGACCGTTGGTGTTTTCGTTGGTGCCGCGCTGCCACGGGCTCTTCGGGTCAGCGAAGTACACCTTGACGCCGGAGGCGACTGTGAACTGGGCATGTGCCGACAGTTCCTTGCCGCGATCCCAGGTCAACGACCGGCGCAGTTGTTCGGGCAGTGTGGTGATGGTCTGGGCCAGGGCGCCTGCCATCGTGAGGGCGCCGTAGCCGGCCAGAGCCGGCCCATTCTTGGTCCGCGGGATGAGCCCGTAGCCGTCCTCGCGCGGCAGGTGAATCAACATCGTGAACCGGCTACTGCGCTCCACCAGCGTGCCGATCGCGCTGCGCTGCAAGCCGATCAGAAGATCTCCCTCCCAATGGCCCGGTACGGCGCGATCGGCGGCCTCTGGTGGGCGTTGGCTGATCAACGTCTCCGGGGTGACATGGGCCCAGGCTTTCTGTCGTGACCGCGCCCGCGGCACCCGTAAAGCCCGGCCTCGGCGCAGGCAGGTGACCAACTCTCGTTTGAGCGCACCGCGGCTTTCGACATACAGCGCCTGGTAGATGGCCTCGTGGCTGATCTGCATGGACTCATCATCGGGGAATTCGATCTTCAACCTCTGGGCAATCTGTTCAGGGCTCCACGCCGTCACCCAGGCCCGATCACCCCGATGCGGTTTGTTGCGCCCCTTCCACGACGTGCCAGCCGGCCCGGCAACGACCTGCCCGTCCGGGCCGCGCACCACACCGGCCAGCTTGTCCTGGACGTACTCACGCAGCCGTTGGTTGGCGACCAGCTTGGCGGTCTTGGGACGTCGGGCACGCCGCTCGGCGTGCCACTGTGCGGTCGACGCCTTGTAGTCGACCCGATACGACCGCGTGGAGGCGTTGCGGCGCAGCTCACGGGAGACGGTTGATGCCGCACGCCCCAGACGACATGCAATCTCGCGAACACCGGCGCCCTGGGCACGCCACAAAGCGATATCCTCCCGCTCACCCGAGGACAGGTAGCGGCCCGAAACAGATTCTGGCATCTGTGGATTCACGCCGCCAGCATGACGGAACCAACGAAACCCGACCGGTGACGACACGCCGGCCTCGGCAGCGGCATCCTCGGTCATCGCCCCGGCAGCGATCGCCGCCCAGAACCTGACCCGGTCCTCCCGCCAGGCCACCGTCGGCCGCCCCGGCGACGGGATCTGCCCCCGATAGCCGCGAACCTCCAACTGCCGCTTCCCATACGCCATCAGACACCTCCACGAAATCGAGGCGTTGCGACGACCAGTTGAATCCGCCCAGCGTGCCGTTGCCGCTGTGGTTGAAACCCTCGAGGGGACGCAGCGCAGTTCCGATGGGTGTGAGGTCGGAGGCGTAGGCGGTGAGTGCGAACGCGAGATCGCCGTCGACAGGCGGGGTCCGCATCCACAGTTCGAGTCGCGGTGGGCCGGCGGTGACCGCGTTGAGGTCGTCGGCGCAGCGGGTTTCCCACGGGATCAGGTCGAGTTCGGCCCGATGCTTTTCGCCTAGCAGCGCCGGAACGGGTTCGCGGTCCTGGTGTTCGGGGCCGTCCTCGACCGCGTGCATCGACACCGAGCTACTGGCCAGCACACCACGTGTTTGGTGGGCGGTGATGGTCAGGGAGGCAAAGGACCGGCCCTGGTGCTGGCGCGTGCTCGGGTAGCGGACCGGTTCGGCAGCCCGGCCTTCGCGGGCGAACACCGCGTGTAGTGACTTGACGGTTTTGTCCGGGCACGTCAGTTGCGCGGCCCGGATGAACTGCCCCAGGAGCTGACCACCGAACACCCGGTGGTACTGCAGCTGCTGGCTGGCGCCGTCGAACGTCGTGATGTCTTCGGCGTCGGATCGCTCGTCGGCCCCTGCTTGCGCGGCGCTGTGCAGATCCAGACAACCCAGCAGGTCGATCCAGAGACCGGGCACGTGGTTAGTGTAAGTTAAATTCTCGCTGAGCGATAACGTGGTTCTCGCGCGCTAATCGCCGACGAAACCGCGCGAGCAGAAGTCCCAGACTTCGTCGGCGGTGATGGGATGCACGGTCGCGTCGTCCGACCCGCCGCTGGACTGCGCTATGAACATGACAGTCTGCATGGTCATCGCGGCCATCCGCTTCGGATTGACACTGGCGCGCAGCTCGCCGGCCTCACTCGCCGCTTCCATTAGCTCAGTGAGCAAAGCCAAAAGTGGGGCGTGAGCGATCTTGACCTCGGCGGGATGTGAAACCAGCAACCGTGGAGCGAAGTCGGTGAACAGCGGCCGCTTAGCCGTCGGATCGGGCCGCGACGCCTCGAACAGCAACTCGACGGCGACCTTCAGCCGTTCAATCGGTGCGGTGTGGTTGGCCGTGGCGGCCCGAATCTGTTCGGCCGACCGGCTCAACGCATCCTCGAATAGCGCAAGCAACAGCTCGTGTTTGCCGTCAAACTGCAGGTAGAAACTCCGTAGCGACTGCCGGGAGCGGTCGACGACCTCTTGCACGGTAAAGTCCGTGCTGCCCTTCTCAATGATGATGGCCTGGGCCGCGTCGAGGAAGCGTTGGACGCGTTGCGCAGCCCGCAGCTTCGCCGTCTTGATCGACCGCTCGACCGCGCGCTGCTTCCAAGCCGGCTCTTCGCTCGGGCTGGTCACGGCCGGCTCAGATGATTGCCGCGAGGGGAGAACATGGTTGGACTCTACCGGAGAACGTCGTGTCATCGGTCTGCTAGCCCCCTCGCGGGACGACGTGTCTGAGATTGTAACTTTCTCGCGACGAGAATACTATTCTCTCGCTGCTCTCCGTGGAAGCAGAACGCGAATAGCGGATCGCTCATCCGGATCAAACGCTGGTCGGCGGGTGACGACGGTCGGCCGGCGAAGGGGTTCTCGACGAGCATTTGCCGGACGAAGCCGAAGCGGTGCAACGCTCGCGCTCGTCGTCCGACGTCCCGCAGGGCGTGGGCATCATCGCCGAGGGGTACTCGGCTTACCGCGGAACTGAGGCTTGAAAAGAGCCAATCACACTCGTCACATACGTTATCGCTCAGAGGGTGTGGACATTTTGCCCGCCTCTGAGCGAATTTGACCGGCGCCCGCCAGAGGTATTGATCGGCAAACTGCCTGCGTCATCACCTAAGTCGCTCACTGGTGCACAGTGTGTCGGTCGGTGATTTCTGAAGTGGTTGCTTGCACGATGTTTGTGTCGGAGGCCCCAGATGGGTCGTCGATGCACCCGAGGTGCCGTCGAGTCACTGCCGTAGTCGCTCGACACGCGATGTCCACTCTGAGTATTCGCGGGACTTGGCGGTTCCCGGGGTGTGGTGACCGTCGACAGGGCTGAGCGTCGAGATTTGAACGCCGAACAGTGAGCACACAGGTATTCACGCCCCGCACCGTTTAGGGTGCCTCCCCACTGGGTTCAGCAGCGAGGAGGCTGTCATGCAGTATGCCCCAGTTACGTTGTCCGACCAACCAGTCAACGGCTTGACGTGTGGAATCGATTGGGCCCGTGATGATCACGCCGTCGCGATCGTCGATTCGGGCGGCCGTGCGGTCTACCGCGGCGTCATCGAACATAGCGCCAGGGGTTTGGCCGACCTGATCGTTGTGCTCAATCGAGCCGGCGCGACTGAGGTGGCCATCGAACGCCCCGACGGGCCGGTGGTTGATGCACTGCTCGAGGCCGGCCTCACGGTGGTGGTCATCAATCCCAACCAGGTCAAGAACCTGCGCAGCCGGTATGGCTCGGCGGGCAACAAGGACGACCGGTTCGATGCCTTCGTGCTGGCCGACACGTTGCGCACCGACCGAGCCCGGCTAAGTCCCTTGACCCCCAACGGCCCGCAGACCGCGGTGCTGCGTGCGTTGGTCCGGGCTCGCAAAGATCTGGTGATCCATCGCGTGGCAGTGGCCAACCAGCTGCGTGAGCACCTCAAACGCGTCTATCCCGGGCCGATCGGATTGTTCGACGCCTTGGACTCGCCGATCAGTTTGAGGTTTCTGACCCGATTCGACTGCCAAGACCGCGCCGACTGGCTGACCCCCAAACGGTTGGGCGCATGGCTGGCCACGATGGGTTACCGGGGCCGCACCGATCCAGCTGTTCTGCATGCTCGGCTTACCGCCAGCCCACGCGGCGCCACCGGCACCCAGGGCTGCGCCCACGCTGGGATCAGCCGTGCTCTGGTCGCCACGCTGAGCACCCTTGGGGACCAGATCGGCCTTTTGGCCGTCCAGATCGGTGAACAACTCGCCGACCACGCTGATGCACACATTTTCACCAGCCTGCCACGAAGCGGCACCGTCAGAGCCGCACGGCTGTTGGCCGAAATCGGTGACTGCCGAGGCAAATTCCCGACCCCGGACGCGCTGGCGTGCCTAGCCGGTGTCACACCCTCAACCCGCCAATCCGGAAAAATGCGCTCAGTCAGCTTCCGCTGGGCCTGCGACAAACAACTTCGCGACGCGGCTCAAGTCGCTTAAAGTTGCGCCAGTCGCGGCGCAAATCCCTTGGCGCGCAACTCCGCTCCGGCTTCTCTCGTCAGTTCGCGTGAGCTGCCCAACATCGCGTCCAAGACCAGCGAACGCTTGATGTGGCGGTGCAATTCATGCTCGGCAGTGAAGCCGATACCGCCGAGAACCTGCTGGCAGTGGCGTGCTGCGATCAGCGCCGCCTGGCCGGCCGCGGCCTTGGCGAGCAGATAGCTCAGATCATCAGCCTCGGCGGCAGCGGCGACCAGGGTGGCCTCCGCGCCTTCGATGGCGACCAGCGTTTCGGCCAGCCGATGCCGGATCGCCTGGAACGAAGCGACGGGCCTGCCGAACTGCACACGGTCCACAGCGTGCTGGCGTGCCAGCGACAGCATCGCTCGGCTGGTGCCGACCAGCCACCAGCCGAGCGCATGCCGTCCGGCGGCAACCGGTACCGGATCTCCTTGGGCTACGCGGTGTATCGGCAGATCGCCGCCCAGCGTCGAGCTGGGCTGGTCGGTGCGCTCCCACACGATCCAGGAGCCGCCCGCGAACGGCAGCGGCACGGTGCCCCCACCTTCACGGCCGGCTGCACGCAGCACGACGTCGTTGAGCACAGGTGCATGGGCACCGGTCTCGCCGAGCAGCCGAAACACCAAAGGGATTGTGGCTTCGGGCATTTCGTCGAGCATCTCGAGCCAACCCAGGTCGGCCAGCGCGGCGTCGAGGTCTTCGCCCGACGCCGCGGTCATCGTCTTACGTAGGCCCTCTTCCAGCAGCTGCAAGGACTGGGTGTCCACAGTCACTCCTTGCCCAGGTCCAAAAGTCGGCGGGCGATGATGTTGCGCTGGATCTCGGCGGTGCCGCCGTAGATGGATGCCGCTCGTGAGTAGAGGAATTCGGGTCGCCACGGTGTGTCGTCCAACTCCAGCACCCCGGGCAGCAGGTCGCGCACGGTGTCGTAGAGCCGCTGCTCGGCAGTGGCCAGCAAGACTTTGTCGATCGAGGTCTGCGGTCCTAGCCGCTCGCCGTCAGCCAGCCGGTGCTGGGTGGCCCGAGACCGGCAGCGCAACGTGTGCAGCCCGAGATAGGCTGCGCCAAGCTCGTATTCGTCGGGGTCGGGTGCTTGCGCGATGAGTTCGTCGAGTCGCGCGTAGAGGTACGCGATCCGTTGCCAGAAGCAGGTGGAGCGCTCGTAGGGCAGCAGGTCCATGGCGAGTTGCCAGCCGTCGCCCGGTTGGCCGAGCATGCGTGCCGAGGGAATCACCACATCGTCGAAATAGACTTCGCAGAATTCGTCGACCCCGTGCATCGTGCGCAGGGGTCGAATGGTGATCCCCGGTGTATCCAGGTCGACGAAGAACGCGGTGATTCCGTCGTAGCCCGGCGCGGTGCGGGTCAGCAGGATGCACCGGGTGGAATACTGCGCGTAGCTGGTCCAGACCTTCTGCCCGTTGACAATCCAGTTGTCGCCGTGGCGGGCGGCGCGAGTGGACAGCGACGCCAGGTCGCTGCCGGAACCCGGTTCGGAAAAGCCCTGGCACCATTGCTCGCGACCGCTCAGCAGGCGCGGCACCATCTCCGCCGCGAGTCCCGCCGGCGCGTAATCGATCATGGTGGGCGCGAGAACTTCGACCATTGAGTAGGGCCCCGGCTCGGCGAGGCGGCGGCCGACCACCTCTTCGCCGACGATCGCCCGTAGCATCGCCGGCCCACCCAGTCCGCCGACCTTCTCCGGCCAGCCGTACCGCATCCAGCCGGCGTCGTAGAGCGCGGAGTGGACCCGGGCGAGCTGCTCGATATGGCCTTCCAGCGAGTGATCCGGCCCCGGCGTCAAATCGTGTTCGTCGAGCCAGGCCCGCAGATCCGCCCGGAACTGGTCGACCTTCATGCAGGCGGGCGCCCGATCGCGTGCGGGCGACCCGAGTCGTGCACCCCGCTGCGCCGAATGAAAGTCATCGCGCGGGTTTTCAACCTCCACCCGTCAGCCGTCCGCACGTAGGTGTCGTTGTAGTAGCCGATCCGCATGTCGTGCGTGGAGTGGTCGATGAAGCACAGCGGTTGGGTTCCGGTCGCGGTGTCACCTGCCAGCTCGATCACCGGTGCCGCCGTCATGAACAAGCCCTTCGGGGCGGCGTCGACCAGAACGGGAAACCGGTCCAGCGAATACGTTTCGCCGAACGCGCTGTAAGTCCCGTCCGGTGTGAAGACCGCCACCAGGCCTTCGATGTCTTCCTGCGTGATCGTCACCGCGTAGCGAGCCAGCAATTGCTGGATCTCGACGAGGTCGTCAGTTCGTGTTGGCATAAACCTTACCGCCTTTCATCACGAAGCCCACTTTCTGGGTAACGCCGATGTCGGACAACGGGTCTCCGGGTACGGCGATGATGTCGGCAAGCAGGCCCTCGGCCAGCCGGCCCCGGTCGGTGACATTGATCAGTTCGGCGGCGACCACGGTGGCCGCCCGCAACACCGCCAGCGGGGGCAGACCCCAATCGACCAGTGTGACAAGCTCATCGGCGTTCTTGCCGTGTGGTATTGCCGGGGCATCAGTACCGACCGCGATCTTCACACCTGCTTTGTAGGCGGCCAATATCGAGGTGCGCGACTTGGGGAACATCTCAGCGGCCTTGGCCTGCAGCTCAGGCGGGGCGTGTGAGACATCCATTCCCTCAGCCAGACGCCGGGTCGACACCAGAAACGTGCCGCGCTCGACCATCAACGCGATCGCCTCGTCGTCGATCAAGAACCCGTGCTCGATGCAGTCGATGCCCGCTTCGACCGCATGTTTCACGGCGTCGGCGCCGTGCGTGTGCGCAGCGACGCGCAGCCCGCGCCGATGTGCCTCGTCGACGATCGCGCGCAGCTCTTCATCCGAATAGTGTTGCGCGCCAGGCGGACCTGTCATGGACATCACGCCGCCCGAGCAGCAGACTTTGATCAGCTGCGCGCCGTGTTTGATCTGGTAGCGCACCGACTTTCGGATCTCGTCGACCCCGTTGGCGATGCCTTCCTCGATCGTCAACTCCAGCACGTGCGGTGCGAACGCGGCGAACATCGTCGGATCCAGATGCCCGCCGGTCGGGGTGATCGCGTGCCCGGCGGGCACCACCCGCGGGCCCTCGATCCAGCCCGCGTCGATGGCTTTGCCGAGTGCGACGTCGAGCAGATAGCCGCCGGTCTTGACGAACAGACCGAGGTTTCGCACGGTGGTGAATCCCGCGCGCAGCGTCCGGCGGGCGTTGCCGACCGCACGCAACATCCGGGTCGGTGGATCGTCCTGGACCTGGGACAGCCCGGGTTTTTCCCCGCGCCCACCCATCAACAGGTTGACCTCCATGTCCATCAGCCCGGGCAGCAGGATCTGGTCGCCGAGATCGATAATCTCGCCTTCGGGGTTGCCGCCGACGCCGACGATCCGGTCGTCCTCGATCTTCAGGATGCCGGGCCGAAGGATCTCGCCGGCGTCGACGTCGAGCAGCCCGGCGGCCTTAAGCGTGAGCACCTCTCAGATCACCGGTTCCCGAAGCACTTCAACCCACGCCGCGCCGCTGTCGGGGACGCGCGGCTGCTTCCATGCCTCGATCGGGAAAGACACCATGACCAACGACTGCATGATGTGCATCAGAGTCTTCGCATCATCCGGCAGGTCGTCCAGCGGGTACTCGTCGCAGTACGCGATCACGTCGTTCAGCAACGGGAACGCGACATTGTAGAACTCCTGCATCTCAGCCATCGTCGAGGCCAGCCGCTTGGCGTAGCGCTCGGGCTCGGTGGCCAGATCCCAATCCAAATACGGCTCCAGGGCCGCGAATTCAGACGGTAGCGCCATTGCTTTGGTACTCCTTCACGTAGTCACCGGTCACCTTGTGCAGATGACGAATCAGGACTTCCTGGTCGCATAGCAGGAAGTCTGTGACGGCCCGGGTGCCGATCATGGTCTGGGTCGCCTCCAAGGTGTTGGCGTCCTGCAGCGCATACTCCTTGAACGTCACCGCCGCCAGTTCTTGGGCCAGGCGTTCCCGCGCGTTGCGTGGCGGAACGAAGTAAAGCGTGCATTCGAAGATATGCTTGTCCACCGCGGTCGGCCAGTAGTGGTAGGTCAAAAACCAACCCGGCTCCCAGATCAGCAACATGAAGTTCGGGAAGAAGTGCCACGAGTCGATACCCCACTGCGGCACCCGCTTCACGTTGACACCCGGCGGTAGCTCCAACTTCTCGATGATCTCCGGCTTGTCCCACGGACCGAACAACCCGCTGCGCAATACCTGGTCCATCGGCTTGACCATGGACATGTCCGGGGGCGGTGCCTGACCACCCCAGGTCGACTGCAAGCTGTGCGGGCTGGCCACCTCGTAGTGCAACGCCTCATAGCCGAACTTTTGGATCTTGGCGGCTTCTTCCTTGGTGTACTGCCCCTGGTGCAGGATCGGCGCGTGGTAGAACTCGACGAACGCGTCGATGAACAGCTTCCAGTTGCTGCCGACCTCGGCCCGGTAGGAGTAGGTCTCCGTCATCTCGCCGAAGGGGTAGCCCTCGATGCTCTTGGCGAGCGGTCCGAGATAGTCGATCAGCGGCGCCGCGTTGTTGTCGAAGTTGATGAAGATGAAGCCTTCCCACAACTCGCACCGAACCGGCACCAGCCCGTAGTCGCTCTTGTCGACGTCGAAGAACTCATCCTCCTGCTGGATGAAGGTCAGTTCGCCGTCGAGGCTGTAGCGCCACGCGTGGTACTTGCAGGTGAACTGCCGGCAGGTACCTGAGGTCTCCTCGTGCGGAAAGTCGTTCCACACCAGCTTGTTCCCGCGGTGGCGGCACACGTTGTGAAACGCCTTGACCGACCCGTCCTTGGTCTTGACGAGGATGACGGACATGCCCTTGCCGGCCGACGGGAGCTCCTTGGTGAAGTAGCTGCCGGTGCGCGGTAGGCGCTCGACTCGGCCGACGTTGAGCCAGGTCCGCTTGAAGATCGCATCGCGCTCGGCTTCGAAGAACGCCGGATCGATCGAGTCGGTGTAATCCACCGGCGCGGTGCCGAGTTCCGGATAGTTCTGCGTCCAACTGCCGGCGTCCGGCTTGGTGAAGTGTGGCAAAGTACTTACCTCTCTTGTGTCTCGCCGTCGTGGTCCCCTTCGACCTTGACGCCAAAAGTGTTCAAAGCCATCGCAAGTGCGATGTAGCCGCCGGTGGTGAAGATCAGATCCATCCGCTGCCGCTCGTCGAGCCGTTCGCCGAGAGCTGCCCAGGTCTGGTCGGACATGTTGGTCTTCTCGTCGAGCTCATCGACGGCACGCAACAACGCACGGTCGAACTCGTCGCTCGCGTTGCCGGATCGCACGGCCTCGATGTCGGAGTCGGACAGTCCCGCTTCCTTGCCTATCTCCACGTGATGTGCCCACTCATAGGCGCAATCGCGGCGATGTGCGACGCGCAGGATGACTTGCTCGCGGATGCGGGCCGGCAGCGTCGACCCGTAGAGCAGGTAGCTGCTGAATCGCAGATACGCGCGGGTGAGCTTCGGATGACGCACCAAGGTGGCCAGCACATTGCCTGCGTCTTCAGGATTGCGTCGCTCCTCGGGCAGCATGCCGGATACCGCGTGCCGGGCAGCGTCGTCCCACTGGTCCGCCGGCAACGGGGACAGACGCATACCGCCTCCTCACTTAAGAGAATCATATTCTCATATTTGACCAACAGGTTTCCACGAACTCGATGATTGGTCAATGTTTGGTGTCCTACCTGGGGCAACATCGCCTGCCCGGGTGGCCGGGGGCCCGGGGCCAACCCGAGCCTCACCGTGGTAGGGGTAGCCTCAAGATGTTGATTCTCGCGTTCAGAGAAGATAATTTTCATCAAGCGGCAGAACTCAACGGCGCAGCGGTTCGTCGTAGGCCGGCCACTAGGGTCGCGACGATCACCGATCAACCGCCAGCCGATGACCAGGTGGGCCCCGAATGACCCCCAATGGAGAGGACCGGGCAGTGAACAAAGACGACATGATTTTGATCAGCGTCGACGACCACACCGTCGAGCCACCGGACATGTTCAAGAACCACCTGCCGAAGAAATACGTCGACGACGCCCCGCGCCTGGTGCACAACGACGACGGCTCCGACACGTGGCAGTTCCGCGACACGGTCATCCCCAACGTCGCGCTCAACGCGGTGGCGGGTCGCCCCAAAGAGGAGTACGGGCTGGAGCCACAGGGCCTCGATGAGATCCGCCCGGGTTGCTACAACGTCGACGAGCGGGTCAAGGACATGAACGCCGGGGGCATCCTGGCTTCGATCTGTTTCCCATCGTTTCCGGGCTTCGCCGCGCGCCTGTTCGCCACCGAAGACCATGAGTTCTCGGTCGCTCTGGTGCAGGCATACAACGACTGGCACATCGACGAGTGGTGTGGGGCATACCCGGCACGCTTCATCCCCATGGCGATACCCGTGATCTGGGATGCCGAGGCATGCGCCGCGGAGGTGCGACGGGTCTCGAAGAAGGGTGTGCATGCGCTGACGTTCACCGAGAACCCGGCCGCGATGGGCTACCCAAGCTTTCACAACGAGTACTGGAATCCGTTGTGGGAGGCGTTGTGTGACACCAACACGGTGATGAACGTGCACATCGGTTCCTCGGGCCGGCTGGCCATTACGGCGCCTGACGCGCCGATGGACGTGATGATCACGCTGCAGCCGATGAATATCGTGCAAGCCGCCGCGGACCTGTTGTGGTCCAAGCCGATCAAGCAATACCCGGACTTGAAGGTCGCACTGTCAGAAGGCGGCACCGGGTGGATTCCCTACTTCCTGGAGCGGGCGGACCGCACCTACGAGATGCACTCGACGTGGACGCACCAGAACTTCGGTGGCAAGCTGCCCAGCGAGGTTTTCCGCGAGCACTTCCTGACGTGTTTCATCAGCGACAAGGTGGGCGTCAAGCTGCGCAACATGATCGGCATCGACAACATCTGCTGGGAGGCCGACTACCCGCACAGCGACTCGATGTGGCCGGGCGCGCCCGAGGAGCTGTGGGAAGTCCTGTCCGACAACAACGTGCCGGACGACGAGATCAAGAAGATGTCCTACGAGAACGCGATGCGCTGGTATTCCTTCGACCCGTTCAGCCACATCACTCCGGCACAGGCCACGGTGGGTGCGCTGCGCAAATCCGCTGAGGGCCATGATGTTTCGATCCGCGCGCTCAGTCATCACAGTGACTCCAGGTCGGGTTCGTCGTTTGCGGAATTCGCTGCCAGCGCCAAACATCTCACCGGTAACAAGGACTGACGCGCCACCGGAATGCACATGCGCCCGTGGCGGTCGCAAGCGCGGCAAAGCCGGGCGTAGCGGGCCGACACAGAAGCTGGTGCCTGAACTGATTAAAGGAGATGACGCTGTGCCCGGCGGTGGGATGAACTTCGAGCTGACCGATGACCAAGAGCTGATCCGCAAGTCGGTCGCCGAGCTGGCGTCGAAGTTCGACGATCACTACTGGATGGAAAAAGACCAGGCGCACGAATTTCCGACCGAGTTCTATCAGGCGATCGCCAGTGGCGGCTGGCTCGGTATGACGATCCCCGAGGAGTACGGAGGTCACGGGCTCGGCATCACCGAAGCCACGCTGCTGGCCGAAGAAGTGGCCCGATCGGGCGGGGCAATGAACGCTGCCAGCACCATCCATCTGTCGATCTTCGGCATGCAACCGGTGGTCAAGCACGGTTCCGACGAGCTCAAGGCCCGCACGCTGCCGCGGGTGGCGGCCGGCGACCTGCATGTCTGTTTCGGCGTGACCGAACCCGGTGCGGGCCTGGACACGTCGCGCATCACGACGTTCGCCAAACGCGACGGCGACCACTACGTCGTGAACGGCCGAAAAGTGTGGATCTCCAAGGCGCTCGAGTCGCAGAAGATCCTGCTGCTCACCCGGACGCAGCCCTATGCCGAGGTCACCAAGAAGACCGACGGGATGACGCTGTTCCTGACCGATCTGGACCGCAGCCGGGTGGATATCCGGCCGATCCGCAAGATGGGCCGCAACGCGGTCAGCTCCAACGAGTTGTTCATCGACGACCTGCACATCCCGGTCGAGGATCGAGTTGGCGAGGAGGGCAAGGGCTTTCAGTACATCCTCGACGGCCTCAACCCGGAGCGGATGCTGATCGCCGCCGAGGCGCTGGGCATCGGCCGGGTCGCGTTGGAGAAGGCCGTCAAATACGGCAACGAGCGCATCGTGTTCGACCGCCCGATCGGCATGAACCAGGGCATCCAGTTCCCGCTGGCCGACTCGCTTGCCCGGCTTGATGCCGCCGAGTTGATCCTGCGCAAAGCCACCTGGCTCTACGACAATGGCAAACCGTGTGGGCGCGAAGCCAATACCGCGAAGTACCTGTGCGCCGACGCCGGTTTCGCCGCGGCCGATCGAGCGCTTCAAACACACGGCGGCATGGGCTATTCCGAGGAATATCACGTGGCACGGTATTTCCGAGAAGCGCGGCTGATGAAGATTGCTCCGGTCAGCCAGGAGATGATCCTGAATTTCCTCGCCTCGCACGTGCTGGGATTGCCGAGGAGCTATTGATGGGGCACGGGAATTCCGGCCAGAGATCACTGTTCGACCTGACCGGTCGCTCGGCGCTGGTCACCGGATCCGGTAGCGGGATCGGCGCGGCCGTCGCCGACGCGTTGGCTGCCGCCGGCGCAGCGGTACTCGTCAGCGACGTGGATGCCGACGCCGCTTCGGTTGTTGCCGAACGCATCTGCGCCAACGGCGGCAAGGCAGACAGCATCGCGCTCGACGTGCGCGACCGTGCGGCTGCGGAAGCCGCAGCGGCACGCGCCGCCGGGCTCTCCGAAGGAGTGCTGCACGTCCTGGTCAACAACGCCGGAGTGACCGCGCCGGGGATGTTCGCCGATCTGACCGACGAGAGTTTCCAGCGAGTGCTCGACATCCATTTGATGGGTGCCGTGCACTGCGCTCAGGCCGCGCTGGGCTTCTTGCCCACCGATGGCACCGGCCGCATCATCAACGTGGTCTCGTCAGCCGGGATCACCGGCACGCTGGGTCAGGTGAATTACTCGGCCGCCAAGGCCAGCATCATCGGCTTCACCAAGTCACTGGCGCGTGAGATGGCGCGTAACAACATCCTCGTCAACGCGCTTGCGCCACTTGCGGCTACCCGCATGACCGAGACCATTCGCACGAACGAGAAATTCGCGGCCAACATGATGGCCCGTATCCCGTTGAAGCGCTGGGCCGAACCTGACGAGGTCGCCGGCGCGTTCGTCTTTATGGCCTCGGACGCCGCCTCGTACATCACCGGTCAGGTGCTGCCCGTGGACGGCGGCATGGTGATGTGATGTCACAAACCGGTGGGCCGCTGGCGGGGATCACCGTGGTGGCCTTGGAGCAGGCGGTCTCCGCGCCGATGTGCACGCGGGTGCTCGCCGATTTCGGTGCGCGGGTCATCAAAGTGGAAAACCCCAAGGGTGGAGACTTCGCCCGGCATTACGACGATGTCGTCAATGGCCTTGCCGCGCATTTCGTCTGGGCTAACCGCGGCAAGGAGTCGGTGACGCTCGACCTGAAAATCGAAGCCGGGCTAGACATTCTGCATCAGCTGCTGGACCGTGCCGATGTGCTGGTCTCCAACCTCGCCCCCGGGTCTACCGCCCGGCTCGGTATTGCGCCGGCCGATCTGGCGCAACGCCATCCGGACGTGATCGCGTTAGAAATCGACGGGTATGGCCCCGGCGGGCCGCTGTCACACAAACGGGCCTACGACCTGCTGGCCCAGGCGGAGTCCGGCGCGTGCGCCGTGACCGGCCGTGCCGACGCGCCGGCCAAGCCCGGGCCACCGATGGCGGACATCAGTACCGGACTGTATTCTGCGTTGTCGATTCTGGCTCTGCTGTATTCCCGCGACGCCGGCTCGGACTCTGGCAGCCACGGCAACTCGGTCGCGGTGAGTCTGTTCGACACCATGACAGATCTGATGGGCTACCCGCTGACCTACACCCAGCATTCCGGTATCGACCAAATACCGTTGGGGATGAGCTCGCCCGCGGTGGCGCCCTATGGCGCCTACCGCACCGGCGACAGCCAGACCGTCGTGCTGGGCACGACCAACGACGCTGAATGGCAACGGCTTTCGCGTCAAATCATCCAACGCGATGATCTGGCCGACGATCCGAGATTCGCCAACAACTCCGGCCGCTGCGCACACCGCGCCGTGTTGGACGAGGCCATCGGCGAGTGGTGCGCGGCGCACGACCTGGACCATGTGCAGAAGACGGCGGATGCCGCCGGGATCGGCAATGCGCGCTACAACCTGCCCAGCGAGGTTCTTGTCCACCCCCAACTGTCGGCCCGGGACCGCTGGCGGCAGGTCGACACGTCCGCCGGCCCGATTCAGGCCTTACTGCCGCCTCCCGTGATCTCCGGCTATCAGCTCGCCATGGGTGCGGTGCCCGGACTCGGCCAGCACACCGATTCGGTGCTCACTGAACTTGGTATCGCGGCCGATGAGATCGCCGGGCTGCGAGGACAAGGCGCCATCGGAGCGGCCTACCCCTGATGTCCCGTGCCGGCGACGATGCAGAGCGCAGCGATGAGGTGGGGGCACCTCCCGCTTGCGGGGGCGAGCGGCGCTGATGTCCGAGGAGTCCGTGCTGCTGTGCAGCGACCGCGACGGTGTGCGGACGCTGACACTGAACCGACCGCGTCGCAAGAATGCGATCAACCGTGAACTCTGGATCGCGCTGGCCGAAGCGCTCATCGCCGCGGGCAAAGACCGCGGTGTGCGCGCGGTCGTGATCACGGGTGCCGCCGGTGCGTTTTGTTCCGGTGCCGACATCTCGACGCCGGACGACAGCCATCCCGTCGACAAGCTGCAACGCCTGACCGATGTGGCGCTGGCGCTGCATGAATTGCCGGTGCCGACGATCGCCAAAGTCAACGGCGTCGCCATCGGCGCGGGGTGGAACCTGGCGCTGGGTTGTGATCTGGTGGCGGCTACCCCGGAATCGACGTTCTCGCAGATCTTTTCCAAGCGTGGATTGTCGGTGGATCTCGGGGGCTCGTGGTTGCTGCCGAAAATCGTTGGCCTGCAACAGGCCAAACGACTCGTGCTGCTGGCGGAGACCATCGACGCCGCCGAAGCCCGCGCACTGGGCCTGGTCACCTGGATGGTTGCTGCCACGGAGATCGACGCCTTCGTCGCCGACGTCGCCGACCGGCTGGTGGCGGGCCCGGCCATCGCACTTGCGCAGAGCAAGGCGCTGTTGAACGAGGGGGCCAACCGGACCCTGCGTGATGCGCTCGGCAACGAAGCCCGCGCGCAGGTCGTCAATTTCGCCACGGTCGATTCGATGGAGGCGTACGCAGCCTTCGCCGAGCGGCGGGACCCGTCGTTCACGGGTCGATGGGCGGTACCGAGAACGGAGCAGGCCCGCGCTCGCGATGGTGACACCGAAGCCTATTAGGCGAAACGTGAGGCTCACAGCGTCAAGATCAGAGTGCTGCTCCTAATAGCGCCAGAGGCAATATTCCGAGGTCGGCGGCGAGCGGGATACCGATAGCGTCAGCGAGGTTATTGTCCGCGAGTTCGGCCGTGAAGACGTTTGCATCTATTTCGGGAAGGCTGACCAACAACGCGGTGGCTACGTCCAAAGGCGGGATGCCGGTGTGGGGTGGGAAGGTATCGAAAAGATCCTGCAGGGTCGTGGGTACCGGTGAGAGGACCGAGAACTCGGTACCGGGCAGCGCTTCCGCGAACGTCACAAGTTCGTCGACCCAAGATGGCAACGTGTACACGTAGTTGCTCGGATCGATTAAATCATTGAAAGCAGCGGACACCCCTTGCTCCAAGCCGTTGATCAAAGCTTGAGGGACCTGCTCTAAGACACTGAAACTAGGGAGGAATCCCAAGGTTGTGGGCACATCCGCATCCCCCTGGCTCCAGCCACCCTCGAAGTTGTCGGCGACGTCGCCGTAGCCCAGGTTCACCAGCACCGACAGGTCAGGCTGCAGCAGATCGACCAGTGGCTGGCCGATGAAAGGTATCAACTGCAACGGATCCAACAGCGGCAGAGTGCTGACCGGAATTTCGTAGTAGTTGGTCAACGTGTCGGCCGCCGACGTCGGTAATTGAATAGCGTCCTGGATCTGCTCGGGCGTGAGGCCCAGGTAGGTGGTGTGCTCGAAGGCGATGCCCAACAAGGCGTTGATGTCAGACAACGGGTCGATCGGGTACTGGGGGAAGTCGGCGAAGCCGTCATACTCATTTGTGTAAACGTCGGTCGGGTAGAGATCAGACGATGTTGGGCCGCTGAAGGTGATGCCCAGGCTGGAGATGCTCGGCTGCGTACCGGCTGGCAGGTCGAAGCGTTCCAGCAGTCCGCCGTTGGGGGCGCTTACATCACCGACCAGCACGAAGTGCACATCGTCGCTGGGTACATTTTGGCTCGCAAGTTCTGGCATCAATAGCGACGAGATCACCGCGCTCTGGGAGTAGCCGAAAACGTCGACAGGGTTCGCGGCGTCCACATTTCCCCCGGCGATTTGGTTCAAGATCGCAGTGTCGAGGATCTGTTGTCCCTGGGCCTCCGAATCGTCGAACGTCTCGGTGAAGGGACCCAAAAACGGGTAAAGCGCTTCGGGTGTGGTCACGATCTGCGTCGTGCCGGTAAAGTCGCGCGGCGCCAGGTAATCCGAGTCGACGACATCCGCATATGCTTGACCAGGAGTCGAGAGGCCGCTGCCACCCAGGATTAACGCCGTGCCATCCCCGAGCGGGGAATCCGCGGTGTCACCGCTGATGAGCTGCACCGCGCGGATCTGGGTGCCGGGTATCGGCGCCACCAACGGGGCGATCGCGATCAGGCCGGCGCCCGCGATGGTGACACCGAAGAGGCTGTGCAGACGACGCATTGAGGCCTCCCCTTGATGTGCGGCCGACATCGACCGCAGTGCAAAACAGTGATCAAAATAACAACATGTCGATCGTTTTGAAACAGGTGACCCCGCGTCGCGGTGGTGACTTCCGGCGTGGCCGCGGGCCATTTTGTCCCGAGTGGAGGCGCAGCCGCGACAGAACCGCCGCTGGGCGGCATGGTCCATCGAGGCACATCGTTCGCAGAGCGGCGAGAGCCGTCGATTACTGTCGAGGGCCTGTCGAGATCGGAGCGGAAAAATGCGTGAAACAGTCATCGTCGAGGCAGTGCGGACGCCGGTGGGCAAGCGCAACGGCGGCCTGTCGACCATGCACGCCGCTGACCTTTCGGGGCTCGTGCTCAACGAGTTGGTGGCGCGCACCGGTATCGACCCCGAGATCGTCGACGACGTCATCTGGGGATGCGTGTCGCAAGTGGGCGACCAGTCGAGCAATATCGGCCGTTACGCGGTGCTCGCCGCCGGATGGCCGGAAAGCATTCCGGGCACGACGATCAACCGGGCGTGCGGTTCCAGCCAGCAGGCGCTCGACTTCGCGGTGCAAGCGGTGATGTCCGGCCAGCAGGACGTCGTCGTGGCCGGCGGCGTGGAGGTGATGAGCCGGGTGCCGCTGGGCTCGGCCAGGGCCAGCGGAATGCCCTACGGTCCCAAAGTGCTTGCCCGCTATGACGATTTCTCGTTCAATCAAGGTCTTTCGGCGGAGATGATCGCCAAGAAGTGGGGGTTCTCCCGCACCCGCCTCGACGAGTATTCCGCGCTGTCGCACGATCGGGCTGCCTCGGCCCAGGACAGCGGCGCCTTCACCGACCAGATCGCCCCGGTCTTCGTCGAAGACACCGCGGTCACCGCCGACGAAGGGATCCGGCGGGGGACCACCGCGGAGAAACTGGCCGGGCTCAAACCGGCGTTCGTCGACGACGGCGTCATCCACGCCGGCAACTCCTCGCAGATCTCCGATGGGGCGGCGGCGTTGCTGGTGATGACGTCGCAAACGGCGGTCGAGCTCGGCTTGACCCCACTGGTGCGATACCGGGCCGGCGCGGTGACCGGAGCGGACCCGGTGCTGATGCTGACGGGCCCCATTCCGGCCACCGAGAAGGTGCTGGCCAAGGCCGGCGTCCCGATCGCGGACATCGGTGTGTTCGAGGTCAACGAGGCTTTTGCCCCGGTGCCGCTTGCCTGGCTCGCCGAAACCGGTGCCGACCCCGACCGCCTCAACCCGCTGGGCGGAGCCATCGCCCTGGGCCACCCGCTCGGCGCATCCGGCGCGATTTTGATGACCCGTATGGCATATCACATGCGCGACAACGGGATTCGGTTCGGATTGCAAACCATGTGTGAAGGTGGCGGCACCGCCAACGCCACACTGGTAGAACTTGTTGCCTGAGACCCTTGTCACAGTCGGCCAAACCAACCTACTGTGTGTTCACTAGGTTGGTTGGGCGAAGGAGTCCGGTGCCCGAGACACGGCCGTACGAATCGTTGCGGGCCAAGGGCGAGGATCGCAAGCAGCGGATCCTGGCCGTTGCGCAGCGGTTGCTGACCCGTAACGGGTGGCGCAATACGACGCTGGCCCAGATCGCCGGCGAGGCCGGCGTCAGTCCGGCTGGCCTGCTGCATCACTTCGAATCCAAGGAACAGCTGCTTCATGCGGTGCTCGACGTCCGCGACGCCGATGACGACGCCCACGCGGACCGGGCCGGCGACCTGATCTCAGAAGTCGCCGCGGTCGCGGATCGGTTCTACCGGTCGCCTGAACTGGTTGGCACCTTCACCGTGCTGCTGGCGGAGAACATCGACCCTGACGCTCCGTTACACGATCGCCTATTGGCCAGATACCACGATGCGATCGACATCATCAGTGAGCTGATCCGGCGAGGTCAACGGGCCGGCCAGTTTCGCATCGAAATGGATGTCACCGTCAAGGCAGTGCAAATCCTCGCCTTCATCACTGGAATGGAGACCACATGGTTGCTCAACCCTTCGATACCACTGACCGAGGTTTTCAAGGAGTACGCGGAATCGTTGGCTCGGGACATGGCACCGCCGAGCCCGGCGTGAGATACCGGCTCGACGTGGTCGCCGCGGATGTCGCCGACGTGGTGAGGTTCGCCGGCGGCTGGTTGTTCGACCGGGCGATGGCCGGGTGGGACGTGACGGTTGTGGTCGCCGATCACCCGGATGAACGGCCGCTGCAGATCCTCGGCGCCCAGATCGTCGACCTCGAACACGCGGTGGCGACGGCGGGACACCGCCCGCCTCCGCAGACGCTGGCGGTCGCGGCCGACCTCTTCGACTGCGATCCACGCGTGCGGCAGGGCGTTCTACAGGCGCTCGACCAGGGCGCCACCGAGGTCACCGTGTGGGGACATACCTGGCCGGCTGAGCTGGACGACAGCGTCGGTCTGGTCCAGCACCGACTCAGCGCCGCAGCTCAGGCATTCAAAGCTCAGGCCCTCGCGGCGGCCGCGATACCCCCGGATTCGATCGAGCCGATCGAGACGTTCCGCAGCCGGGTGATGTCCTGCCCGTCGGTCGAGGCCGACCTGATTCCGGCCGGCTAGCCCAGCCGCCGGCGCCGGAATTCTCTCTGCTCAACGTTGATTCGCACCGCGTTGACGGCGCGGCATGCGATATGGAAATCTAATACTCATTCTCTGAGAGGCACATTCTCACTGGTCGAGATTGGAACGGTGCGAGATGGTGAACGACTTCACCGAGTTGGACTTCTTCCGCGGCAGCGAGCTCATCGAGGATCCCTACCCCTACTACGAGTCGCTGCGGCAGCAATGCCCGGTGACCCGGGAAAAGCACCACGACGTCACGATGGTGACCGGCTGGGAGGAAGCCTGCGCCGTCTTGAACGACGCCGAGACGTGGTCCTCGTGCATCTCGGTGACCGGACCGTTTCCCGGCTTTCCGGTATCCCTCGAGGGCCTGAGTGACATCACCGACCTGATCGAGCAACACCGTGACGAGCTGCCCTTCAGCGACCAGCTGCCCACGCTCGATCCGCCGACCCACACCAACCACCGCTCCCTGCTCATGCGGCTGATCACCCCGAAGCGCCTCAAGGAGAACGAGGACGCCATGTGGGTGCTCGCCGACGAGGCGCTTGACGGGTTCCTGGAGCCAGGGCACGGCGAGTTCATCAAGGGCTTCGCGAGCCCGTTCACGCTGCTGGTTATCGCTGACCTGCTGGGCGTGCCCATGGAGGATCGCGACAAGTTCGTCAAAGGCATCCGCGAGCACTCGGGTGGCGGCGTCGGCGGCACCGGCAAGGAATCGCTGGCCCACAGCCCGCTGGAATTCCTCTACGGTCTTTTCTCCGACTACATCCGGGACCGCCGGCGCGAACCCCGCGACGACGTGCTGACTGGCCTGGCGACCGCCACCTACCCCGACGGCTCCACGCCCGATGTCGACGATGTGGCCCGCGTCGCAAGCAACGTCTTCTCGGCGGGTCAGGAAACCACCGTGCGGCTTCTCGGTGCGGCGCTGCAGACGCTGGGGGAGCGTCCGGACATCCAGCAGCAGTTACGCAACGACCGCAGCCTGATCCCCAACTTCATCGAAGAGTCGCTGCGCCACGAGAGCCCGGTCAAGGGCGACTTCCGGATGAACCGGGTGCCAGTCAGTGTAGGGGGAGTCGACCTGCCCGCGGGAACTACGGTGATGGTGTGTGCAGGCCGCAGCCAACCGCGATCCGCGCCGATTCGACGACCCCACCACGTTCGACCCGGCCAGAAAGAATGCCCGCCAGCACATCTCGTTCGGGCGCGGCATCCACAGCTGCCCCGGCGCGCCACTGGCGCGCGCCGAAACGCGGGTGGCTATCGAGCGATTGCTCGACCGTACGTCCGATATCCGGATCAGCGAACAGCATCACGGCCCGGCCAATGATCGCCATTACCAGTATGTTCCGACCTACATCCTGCGTGGCCTGACCGAGCTGCACTTGGAATTCACGCCGGCATGAAGGTCTGGGTAGACGACCAACGCTGTCGCGGTCATGGGGTGTGCGTCACGCTCTGCCCGGACGTGTTCGATCTGACCGACGACGGCTACGCGGAGGCGATATCCTCCGATGTGCCAACGGAATTCGAAGCAGCCACTCGAGAGGCCATGGATTGCTGCCCCGAGCAGGCCATCATCGAGAGTTGACTAGAAGCCCACGCGAGTAAGGAGTTTCACTGCACTATGCCTAAGGGATATGTCATTCTCACCGAGGCCATCAAGGATCCGGAGGGCATGAAGGCTTACGCCCGGGCTGCCGGAGTAGCGATGGGCGGCGTCAGCATCCTCGCGGTGGATACCGCACCCAAGGTCGTCGAAGGCACCTGGCACGGCGACCAGACCGTCGTGCTGGAATTCGAGTCGGTGGATGCGGCCCGCGCGTGGTACGAGTCCGAGGGCTACCAAAAGGCAGCGAAATTGCGCCAAGCCGCGGCCGACTGCAACGCGGTGATCATCTCTGGGTTTAGCTGAGCCTGAACAGCTTTACTAAAACGGCGGCGGGTCGTGCTCGCTGCGGGTGGTGCGGGTCCGCATGAGGCTGCTTGCTCTGCGGCTTGGTGGGCTTTGCGGTTTTGGCGGCGTTAGGCGGCGATGTAGCTGGCTCGGTTTTGGGTGCGGGTACGACGGCGCGTGGGCATCATCGCGGCGCGGTCGGCGCACCGCAGCTGGTTACGGTCTGGGCGGGGCTAGCGCGCCGGTCGGCACGAAGAGGTTGGGAAACAGCAAGGCACTGCCCGGGGCGGTGACGTAGGTCTGGCCGGACGGTGATGTCCAGATCAGTGTGCCGCCGAATTTATGCCGGTAGGTAGGTCGCCGGTAGCAACAGTCCGGTCGGGTGCCAGAGGGGAGTCGGGTGCCATGGGTGAGTAGCCCGTACCACTTATCGGGTAGTCAGGCCGATGACCCACGCACTCGGCGTACAGGACTCGGCGCGGAAGCAGACTGCTTGAGGCCGGACGACAGCACGAGCACCGACAGGACGACGGCCACCAAAAGCAGTACCGGGACATCTCCCAATAGGTGTCCCATATGGTGTCCGCTGCCGAAGGACTGCACCGCCATGATCGCGGCGTGCACGACGCTGGACCATACGGTGAACCAGATCAGGCTGAGATTGGCCTGTGGGTTTCGCGCCGCGTTGAGGAGGAAGACGCCCAACGTCGCGTACACGCCGACAATCATCATGAAATACTCGGAGTGGTATGGCGCGCCGGAATGCCATGCCCACCCCGACGGCCAGACCAGGGCCAGCGGATAGACAAGAAGAAAAGCCGCGCCAAAGACCGCGAGAGCGACCTGAAGAAGTTTGTAAGCGGATGACATTGTGTCCTCCAAAGTGAGCCCCCGCGTTACGACATTCTAAACCTGCGACGGAACGCGCAACGGGACATCACCGCAGTTCGTCGCCAGTACCCCGCCCCGGCGATCACCCCTACCGCGCCGACGCAGACAGCGCCGTCCACACCGACCCGCGCGATGGCCGCGCGGAGGTAGTGTCACCCCTACCGCCCCAGGCCAGGCCCCATATGAGGGGGTGTATCCCGCAAGAATTCCCGTGCCCTCGGGTAGTTGTTGGTCGCGCCAGCTCCAGAACGTTTTGAGCAAATGGTGACACCGAACCATCAAAGAACATTCTGGGCTGGACCCGGGTTGGATAGGGGCCCGCCCTCAACTCACCGAGCCGATGCTGCGGGGACGCCGTCGAAGGACTACCCCACCACCATCGACGGGGCTTCAAGCGGCCGTCGTATACGTGCAGAGACGGGACCTTCGGCCGTGGCGGCCGCTGGCGCGCTCCGACGAGAATCGCATTATGACGCAACGCGAACTCGAAGACCTCTCGCGCGACGAATGCTTCCGCCTGCTGGCTACCGCACACGTCGGGCGACTCGTGTACCAAGATGACCTCGGTCCGCTCGCCGTGCCCGTCAATTACGCCATGGCCGGACACGACATCGTCTTCCGCGTCGAGGATGGCGCGAAACGAGCGGCGATGCAGCAACCGATGCTCGCCTTCGAGGTCGACCACGTCGACGAGGACCGGAAGTTCGGATGGAGTGTCCTGGTGCGAGGCGACGGCGCCGAGGTCGACGCGGAATGGGTTCCTGCGCTGCTACAAGCGATGGACGGCCACTTCCCGACGCCGTGGGCAGTCGGCATCCACAACGTGTGGCTTCAGATTGTGCCGCACACCGTCACCGGGCGGCGGCTCGGTGCGGAGCGGTCGTCGTGGTGACAGTTCTCTCCACAGCACGGGCGCACACTCCATCCGCAGGTGCAGGGACCATCGGCCCTATCAAGACGCCGGGCCGGGGTGCATTCTGATGCCGTTCACTGCTGCGTAAAGGAGCGCCTTCATGGCAGAGAGCACCGAGAAGAAGACCGTCGCGGAGCGAGCGTTGGACTCTGATGACGTTTTGGAACGGCTCGAAGCCAAGCAACTCGCCGCGATCAAGGCTCTGCGCAAGCTAATTGACCGCCTCGACGACGCGATGCCCAACCTCGTCGACGACCCGGCGCTGCGCAAGAGGGTCATCGACGCCATCGGGGACTACTACGAGCAGCTCGTCACGACGACGAACGAGTTTGTACATAACCTCATGCATGGTGGGAGCGGGATGGTGCCGAAGCCAAGCGACGCGAAGGGCTTATACAACTTCCTGCGCAGCTTCGCGCCTAGCGGCGCGCGCAAGACGGCCCGCCAGCAAGACGACGCAAAGCCAGCTGCAAAGAAAGCAGACTGATTAGTCGTTTGCGGGCACAGCGGACTGGACCCGGCCAAGCGACGGACTTCGTAGGCACCAACGAATCGCCCGTGCCGCCAAGCCGCCGCGACTACCGTGCATGTCAGTGTCAGGGTGGGCGTGCCGCTTAGTGCGGTGGTTGGAACCTGATCATCTGGTGTCTGGCTCGTACCGTGGCTGCCGCCTTCGGGTTGGCGAGTATGCGTTTTGTCGGCATCAGGTGTGAAGGGCTGGCCGGCGTAACTTGATAGGAGCGTGGCACCGCCCCCACTGAGGTTTGTCCGCCGACCGGCCCAACCGTCACCTCACAGTGAAGGAGGCAACCACCATGGTTGTTGGAGCCGATGTACACAAGCGCACCCATACGTTCGTCGCCGTCGATGAGGTTGGCCGCCAGATTGGCGAGAAGGTCGTGAAGGCGAGCACCGCGGGGCATGCCGAAACGGTGGCGAATGACCGTCGCTACCAATACGTCCCGACCTACATCCTGCGCGGCCTGACCGAGCTGCACTTGGAATTCACGCCGGCGTGAAAATCTGGGTCGACGACCATCGCTCTCGCGGTCATGGGGTGTGTGTCACGCTATGCCCGGACGTTTTCAACCTGACCGACGATGGCTACGCGGAGGCGATAGCCTCCGATGTCCCAACGGAATTCGAGGCAGCAACCCGGGAGGCCATTGACTGCTGCCCCGAGCAGGCCATCGCTGAAAACTGACCAGACCCCGCCCGGGCTGCTGGAGCGGCGATGGGCGAAGTAAGCATCCTCGCGGTGGATACCGCACCCGAGGTCGTCGAAGGCACCTGGCACGGTGACCAGACCGTAGTGCTGGAATTCGAGTCGGTTGACGCCGCCCGCGCGTGGTACGAATCCGAGGGCTACCAAAAGGCAGCGAAACTGCGTCAAGCCGCCGCCGACTGCAGTGCGGTGATCATCTCCGGGTTCGTTTGAGCCACAACAGATGACGTCAGTCGATCCGGACCGAAACCTCGGCAATGATCGCATTGGTGCGTGCGCGAAGCGCCGCCTCGAGGATCGGGCCGCGCTGGTTGTACAGCAACCGGTGACGCCAGCGCCGCGGCGCGACCTGGCAGAGCAGCACGGTGACGTCGCGGCCTTTGTCGGTCTCGGTTTTCACGAAATCTACGGTGGGCGTGACCAGGCTACGATGTGGGCTGGGCAACACCTTGAGTTCCATCCCGGGGTCCCATTCCTGCCATTGCTTGCACAGCCGCTGAGTCGACTCCGGGTCGACCTCGACGGTGACCGGCACGATTTCCCCGCCAAACCGCATCGCGGTCTGCAACGCGCGCTCCGCCACACAGCTGACCGCGACGATGGGGACAACGACAATGCCTCGCGTGTCGGTACCGGGCACCGGCTTGGGAGGTATCCGCCCCAGGCCCAACTGTTCTCCTGCGCTCTGGTAGTAGCGCTCGATCCGGTCCATCAGCAGGACAAGCCCAGGCACCAGGAACATCAGCAACCAGGCGCCTTCGGTGAATTTGCTTGCCAGCAGCACGACCCCGGCCACGGCGGTGAGCACCGCTCCGGTCCCGTTCAGTAGGGCGTAGCCCAGCCACCGCCGGCCGCGGTCCCGGAACCAGTGCAGAACCAGACCGGTTTGGCTGATCGTGAAGCCGATGAACACCCCGATCGCGAACACCGGCAGCAGCCGCTGGGTGTCGGCGTCGACGATGAGCAGGACCGTGGCGGCCAGGATCGCCAGCGCCGAGACGCCGTACCGGAACACCGGCTTCTCGGCGCGCAACGCGAACATATGCGGCAGGCGATGATCCTTGGCCAGCAGCTGCAACAGCGTCGGCAGTCCACCGAAGCTGGTATTGGCCGCAAACGCCAGGACAAGGGTCACCGTCAAGTTGACGACGTAGAACGGCCATCCCGTCCCGAACGCGGCTGCCGACAACTGCGCCAGCAGCGTGACGTCGCCGCGGGGCACCACCCCGTGTAGCCGGATCAAGAAGGCCAGACCCAAAAGCATGGCCCCTAGCAAGATCCCCAACGCGATCTCAGTGTGCTGAGCGCGCTTCACCGCCGGCGACCGGAACGCGGGCACCGCGTTGGCGATCGCCTCCACTCCGGTCAGCGAGGAGCATCCGGCTGAAAAGGCCTTGAGAATCACGACCAGTCCCAGCGCCTCGGTTGCGTGGACCGGGCCAAGATCATCGCCGATGACGGCCACCGGATGCGGTTGGAAGAAGCCGACGCCGATGATGGCGAAGATCCCGACGATAAACAGCAGCGTTGGGCCCATCAGCACCTTCGCCGACTCCGCTATGCCGATCAGATTGATCACGAAGAGCAGGGCGAGACCCGCCAGTGTCAGTGCAAGCAGGTGATGCGCCAGCGGCGGAAACACGCTCGCCAGGCTCGCGGCGCCCGCTGCCAGGCTCACTGCCACTGTCAACACGTAGTCGACAATCAGACTGGCTGCCGCCAGCAGGGCCGGCCACCGGCCCAAATCCTTCTTCGCCACTGCATATGCCCCGCCGCCGTCGGGGTGCACGGCGATCACCTGCCGGTAGGACACCACCAGCACCAGCAGCAAGGCGGCGATCGCCATCGCGATCGGCACGGTCCACGCCACGGCGGCGGTGCCCGCGACGATCAAACCGAGCACGATGGCTTCCGGCCCGTACGCGACGCTGGACAGCGCGTCCAACGACATTGCGGCGACACCGCCCAGTGCGGTCAGCCGGTGCGAGTCGCCGCGGTGATGCCGTCGCAGCCGACGATCGACGATTCGGTGGTGGACCGGTGCGGCACGGTCTTGGGTATCGACCACGGTCTGATTTAACACTGCGCAGGCGCTCGGCGCCGCGCGTTTAAACTCGATCGATTCATCCTGATGACGAGCAAGCGATCAAGCGCCGACGTGCGTGTGTATGCGGCGAGACGTCTAGGTGAAATCGCCTATGCGGAAGTAGCTCTCGAGTCGTCAGCTATTCGCTGATCGAGATGGCCTGTCGCGGGCATTGGCGGACCGCGTCGCGCACTTGATCTTCGTTCTCCGGCGTGACGTCGGACTGCAGCACGGTCAGCATGTCGTCATCACCAAGCTGAAAGACCTCCGGGATGATGCCCATGCACACCCCGTTGGCTTCGCACAGATCCCAGTCGACTTCGATCTTCTTCGTCATTTCAGCCCCCTCATCACAGCACCTTCACCGGGACGTTGAGCCAGCCGGCGACATTCTGCATGGTGACTCGCTTACAACCCTCCCAGCGCAATTCGTAGCGGGGCATGAAGTCGAGCAGCTTCTCCAGTGCGACCCTGCTTTCCATCCGGGCCAGCGCCGCGCCCAGACAACTGTGAATCCCGTAACCCAGACCGAGGTGCTGCGCCTCCGTCTGGTCGCGATCGATGTCGAATGTGTCAGCGTCGGTGAAGGCGTCGGGGTCCCGGTTTGCCGCGGCGTTCATCACGAACACCGGCTTGCCGGCGGGAATCGTGCCACCGCTCACGTGCGCCTCTTTCATGGTGTAGCGGACGTTGTACTGCACCGGCCCCTCGTAGCGCAACAGTTCTTCCACGGCGGCCGGGACCTTGCTGCGGTCTTGTTTCAGCTTCTCCCACTGGTCCGGGTTGCGGGCGAACAGCACCGCCGCGCTGCCGATCAGCTTGGTGACGGTCTCGGCACCCGCACCGCCCAAAAGGGTTGCGAAACTCGTTATTTCGACATCATCGAGCTTGCGCAGCTGGCCGCTGTCATCGGGGATTTCGGCGGCGATCAGCCTACTGATCATGTCGTCCTGCGGATCCTCGCGCCGTTCTTGCACCAGTCCGAAGTAATACATCGCGGTATCGATGTTGGCCTGCATGCCGGCCGCACTGATCTCAATCTGTCCCGGTTCGCGGTGCAGGCTGGTGTCGATCCAGTGGCGCACCTGTTGGCGGTACTCCTCGGCCACGCCGGCCATCCGGGTGATGACTTCCACCGGGAACGGCCCGGAGAAGTCCTGCACGACGTCGAACTGCTCGGGATCGACCGCACTAAGGTACTTGTCGATCACCTCGTGGACGGTTTCATGCTGGGATTGGATAGCCCGCGGGGTGAACGCCTTATTGAGCAGGCTGCGCATGTGGCGGTGCTCCGGCGGATCCATGAAAATGATCGACTTCATCTCAGCGGATATGCCCTTGCGCACCATCGCCAGGTCGCAGCCACGGCTCGATGAGTAGGTCTCGAAATCCTTCAAGGCCGCTGCCACATCTTCGTGGCGGGTGAGCGCGTAGAAGTCCTCTTTTTCGTCGTAGTAGAGCGGTGTTTCCTCACGCATTCGTCGGTAGATCTCGAAGGGGTTGGTGAAGAACTCTTCGGAGAACGGATCGAAGACGACCTTCGGTTTGGTCATAACACCCTCCTCAGCGCCGAGTGAGCAGCTGGAACCTTTACGACGGAATGCTTGACTGTAACGCTAACGGTAGACGGTTCGTCGCGGACCGAAAAGACCTCATCTCGCACCTGTCACGGCCGCGTCGATGACGTCGTCGAGCACCCCAAGGCTGCTGCCCAGTTCAGCGGCGATACCCCTGATCACGGCAATGTCTTTGCCGACGAATTCGCCGGCGGTGTCGATGAAGGACCCAACAGACCCGCCTGCCGCGACGATGTCCAACACGCGACTGGCTGCGCTGCCATGCGGAAGCGCGGCGAGCAGCGCTGATTCCGGCACGCCGAGCCGCGCTCCCAACTCGACGGCGCTAGAGAGCAACCCGATATGCGCCGCGAACAGCGCATTGTTGACCAGCTTCACCTTCTGGCCCGCGCCCAGCGGGCCGACGTGCAGGATCGGGTCGCCGTAGCAGCTCAACGCCGGGCGGACTCGGGCCACCGCGTCGTCGGCGCCACCGACGAACAGGGTCAGTGCACCGGTCGCGGCGTTGTGCGGGCCTCCGCTCACCGGTGCATCCACCACCTCGACGTCGTGCGTCGCCGCGCGCTCGGCGATGCTCTCGACGGTGCTGGGACTTCCCGTCGTGTGCAGTACCAGAGCCGAGCCGGCCGGCATCGCCGCGACCAGACCGTCGACCAGGCAGACCTGGCGCACTTGTTCGTCGGTGAACACGCAAACCATCACCGCGTCCGCCTGAGCGCTCACCGCGGCCATCTCGGCGACTGGGTTGGCGCCCAATTGGGCGATGGCGGAGCGCTTCTGGTCGGATCGGCCCAGCACGCGGACATCGTGGCCGGCCGCAACCAGACGGGCCACCATGGGACGGCCCATCCGTCCGGCGCCGATGAATCCGATTCTCACCGTGGGTGTTCCATCAGGGACAGCGTGGCGTCGGCTGCGTCCAGCACAGCCCCACCGGAAACGGCTGCGGCACCTGTGAGGTCCGCGACCAAGCGGACGTCCTTTTGCAGCAGTGTTCCGGCCATGCCGGCAAGCCGCTCCAAACCCCCGGTGTCACCGCCAAGCACGTTGAGCGCGAAGCTGTTCCCGCTGCCGCGGGCGATGACCTCGGTGAGGCGGTCGGGCAAGACGCCGAGCGCCTCACCGAGCGCCAAAGTGCTGGCCGCCGTGCCCAGGTTGGCGGTGAACAGCAAGTTGTTCAACAGCTTGGTAGTTAGTCCAGAGCCCAGAGCACCCAGGTGCACGATCGGGTCGGCGTAGCTCTCGAACACCGGGCGGCAGCGTTCCACGACGTCCGCGTCGCCACCGACCATCACCAGCAGACGGCGCTCGGCCACTGCTGGTGCGCCACCGCTCACCGGTGCATCGATAACCGAGACACCCTGCACGGCGGCCTCTTCCGCCAGATCACGACACGTCTTTGGGTGCACAGTGCTGTGCACGGCGATCACACCACCAGGCTTGAGCCCGGCCAGCACTCCGTTCTCACCCGCGGTGATATCTTCGATATCGGCGTCGCCGACGACGCACAGGCAGACGAGATCGCTGGCGGCCGCGAGCTCCGCCGGTGATGCGGCGATCTTGGCGGCGGTGTCGGCGAACCCCTCGAGTGAGGCCGGCCTGCGTGCCCACACCGTTGTCGGGAAGCCTGCCTCGATGATTCGTCCCGCCATCGGGCCGCCCTGGCTGCCCAACCCAATGAATCCGACACGCATCAACCGGCCTCCAAATCGGCTTGTTTGTCGGGTGTTTGAGCGTTCACGCATTCGTCGGCGAACGAAAGAACCGTCGAATGGTAGGCCGCGGCCGTGTGACCGAGGCTGATGTTGTGTCCGGCCTCGCGTTGTTGGTTGACCTGAAACCGGGGTGCGCCGGAGAACAGCGACGCGATCTCGGCCAGCGCCGGCGGATCAGACTGCCACACCTTCTCGTGCTCGGCGACACTGAACTGCACTGGGACGCGCACATCGGGGGCTATTGCCGGGAAGTCTTGGCGGGCCCAATTCGACACCATCTGGTCCTCATAAGGCGGAGCGCCCGGATAAACCGTTGCGCCGCTGAGTACCTCGGGTGGATACAGCTCCGTCGGATGCCACAACAGTTCGCGCAGGCCCGCCGGGCGGTGATCCCGGGTTGCCGCTTTCAGGATGTCGCGCGCCGCGGGGTGGTAGTGCCGGCCGGTACCTGCCAGTTCGATGCCGAGCAGATCGGCACGCTGCTCGTCAGACCCCTCTGAGGCCATCCGCAGCGCCAGTTCGCAGCCACCGGAGTGGGCCATCAGGAACAGCCCGGCACCGCGCGGCCGTTTGCCGAGGACGCGGTCCACCGCACCGTAGGCAAGCGCAACCCGCTGCTGGGGGTGGGCCATCGCCTCGGGGTAGGGAGCAGAGCTGCCGTAACCGGGCCGGTCGAGAGCCACCACGGTGTATCCGTGGGCCGCGCCTGCTCGCAGCAATGAGGATTCGGGATGGCCGGGGCAATCGAAATACAGCGCGGTGGTGCCTCCGCCGTGGATGGCGACGATGATTGCCCGCGGGTTCGGGGCCTCGGCGAGCAGCGCGGACATCGGCACGCCGTCGACGATGACGAGTCTGGGTTGCGGTGCAGCACTCACGTGTCGGCCCGCAGCAGTAACACGCCGCTGGGCGTCAGGCCGCCGCTGCTGACCACTCCGACGCGGGCGTCGGCGACCTGCCGCTGCCCGGCTTCGCCGCGCAGCTGGGTGATCGCCTCGTGCAGCAGACCCATGCCGTGTGTCCGGCCGTGCGAAAGCTGACCGCCGTGGGTGTTCAGCGGCAGCTGGCCATCGCGGGCGATGTTCTTGCCGCCGTCCAGGAAGTCTTTCGCCTCACCGATTTTGCAGAACCCCAGCCCCTCGATCCAGGATAGGCAGTTCATCGTGAACCCGTCGTACAGCTCGGCGACGTCGACGTCCTGCGGCCTCAGCGAGGTGCGTGACCACAGGTGCGCGGATTGGCCCAGCACCTGAGGTTCGTGGGTCAATGTGCTTTGGTCCCAATCGATCCGCTCGATGATCTGGGTGCCGACGGCCTCGACCAACACCGGTGGTTTGGCGGTGTCTCGTGCGGCATCAACGGACGACACGATCACCGCGATCGCGCCGTCGCAGGGCACGTCACAGTCGTAGAGCCCGAACGGTGTGGTGATGGGCCGCGCGTTGAGGTAGTCGTCCATGGTCATCGGCGATCGATACACCGCCGACGGGTTGAGCTCGGCATTGGCGCGCTGGTTCAACGCGATCCAGCCCAGCGTCTCTTTCGTCGTGCCGTATCGATGGAAGTGGCGTTGTGCGTTCTGCGCCAACGTGTGTGCCGCCGAGGTGGCCCCGAACGGCATCAGCCATCCGGCGCTGCGACCCGACGACGGGACGATCTTGCCCTGCTTCATCAGCTCGTTGAAGGTGGCTTCCCACAGCGTCCGGAAGCACAGCACATGGCGGGCCAGCCCGCCGGCGATGGCGAGCATCGCGGCGATCACCGAGCCGCCGGGGCCGAAGGTCTCGATGCCGCCGTTGTGCCATGTCGGCCGGATGCCCAGCGCTGCTTCCAGTGCGGTGACTCCGCCTTCGCCGAAGCCGCCGAGATTGCCGCCGCCGGGATAGGTCGACAGGCCGTCGATATCGTCGAGGGTCAGGCCGGCGTCGGCGATCGCAGCCTCGCAGGCCTGCACGGTCAGTGACAGCGGCGGCACCATCAAACGCCGGCCGATCTCCGACATGCCGATCCCGGTGAGCGCCACCTTGTCTTCGAATTTCTCGGGTGTGAGCATCGGCCGGACGAACTCTGCGAAGCGCTCGGGCTCGATTTCGTCGATCGGCAACGCGGCAGGTTCGGCGCCGGCTACGGGACGGAACAGCGGCAGCCACACATCCTCGTCCTGCTCGAAGACGACCTCCACCTGCTGGCCCAATTCGAGTTGCTCGGGATCGCATTCGACGATGTTGGTGGTCAGCCGCACCCGCGGATCTTCGGCGATCGCGACTTGGGCGACGACATAGGGAGCGGGCAAGCCGGGCAGGCTGAACCGGTGGTTGATGGTGAAGCCGGCCAGGGTGGCGCGGCCCGACACCGTACGCACACCCAGGTTGTGCGAGCGGCAGTACCGGCACACCGGCGCGGGTGGATGGATGAGCGCGGTGCAATCGGCACATTCCTGCAGGCGCAGCTTTCCGTCGGCACCTGAAGTCCAGAAGAACTCGTTGTCCGCGGTGACCAGCGGCAGCGGGCGTCCGGTCAACGGGTGAACCCCCACTCGGCTTCGTTCGCTTCGGTTTTGAGGTTCTCGGTCGGATCGTCTGAACTGCCCGACGTCAGATGCGGCTCGGTGAACCTATGTTCGCCCAGCTCGCTGATGGCGTGCACCGGGCAGTCCAGCAGCGCGCGCATGACGTCGTCGTGGTCGGCTTCGGCGACCACGCCATTACCTTCCAGTGATGCGTATCCCCAGTCGTCGAGGGAGAAGTAGCCCGGCGCGTGCTTGGCGCACACGCCGAACCCATCGCAGATGGTGCGGTCGAGACGAATTTTCATGTCCGCGTCACCCTTCTACCGCGTAGGGACGGTCAGCCCGGAAGGCACCGGCTTTGCATGCCTTGCAATCGTTTTCGAGGTGCTGCTGCACCGTCTGCTCGAACTGGTGGAGCAAGCTGGCCGCCACGTTGGTCGCGGCGTCCAGGGTGCCGCAGGCTCCGCGACCGCGCAGCACCACCGACCAGCGACGCAGCCGGGCGAGGTCTTCATCGGTCGCGACACCGTCGCGCAATGCCCCGGCGACCGCTGCCATCGCCGCGGTGCCATTGAAACAGGAGCCGCACTGCCCGGCGTTCTCGCGGTCGAAGTACGCCAGCACGGACGCGGCTACCGCGACCGGACACTCCTCGGTGATCACCGAAATCGCGCCACATCCCAGTCCGCTCCCGGCTGCGCGGATTGTCTCGTGATCCACGGTGAGTCCGAGAACGTCCCGGTTGAGCAGACCAGCGAAGTAGCCGCCCATCAGCGCGCCCTGCACCCTATCGACCGAAACTCCATGCAGCGCAATTAGTTCTGTGATCGCTAAGCCGTGCGGTACCTCGTACAGACCCGGTGGACGGCCGGCGCCGGTGATCGTCACCAGCAAAGTGCCCGGCGACTGCGACGTGCCCTGGTCGCGGAACTCCGCTGGGCCGTGCTGCTGGATGTAAGGAAGATTGGCCAGCGTCTCGACATTGCTGACCAAGGTGGGCAATCCGTCGACACCTTCCTGGAACGGACGAGGGGGCTTGTCCGTCGGCTTGGCAACTCCACCGTTGAGCAGGTGAACCGCGGCGGTTTCCTCGCCTGCGACGTATCCGGGTTCCACTGTCGTCACGATGACGGCGATGCCGCCCAGCGCGGCGGTATCAAGTTCGCCGAGCGCGGCTTCAACGCTGCGCGCCGATTCAGCGTCGGACACGTAGACGTAAGCACGGTCTGCCCCGACGACGGCGGTCGCCAGCCGGAGCCCGTCCAGAATGAGGTGCGGCCGGTTGCGCAGCAGCCAACGGTCCTTGATCGACGCGGGCTCGCCCTCCTCGCCGTTCGCGACGACGACGGTCCCGGAGCCGAGGTGGATCCCGTGGTCGCGCACGGACCGCAGCTTCGTCGCCATCGGGAAGCCGGCGCCACCACGGCCGAGCAACCCGCTGCGTTCGACGTCGCCGAGCAACGCGTCGGCATCGTCTAGCGGACGGTAGCCGCCCTTTTCGCGGTAGGCGACAAGGTCCTCTCGGGCCGCCGCCGGGCCGGTGTGGTCCAGTAGCAGACGCGGGGCGGAGTTCGGTAAGGCTGCGACGGTAATAGTCGCTGCGGCAGTGGTTTCCATCAGCTAGCTCTCCAGCCTTGCTCCGTTGGATCGCCCGGCTTGTTGCGGGGCTGTCCCGGCTCGCGCCATCGCCGGGCTTAGGCTTGCCCACATGCGGACAGCGGTGGTGCGGGTCAATGTCGACCCGACCGGCGTGCTCACCGCGGCACAGCTAGGCGACGACATGACCACACTCCTCGCCCTGGCCGACAAGGCCGGAGCGGAGGTGGTGCGCACCACGGTGGCGGCATTGCAGGCCGGCCGCCGAGAGGTGGAGTTGCTCGTGGCCGGCGGCGATGCCGAAACGGTCAAGGGCGTCGCGCTGGACTTGTGCGCCAAGGCTTTCGGCACGAGTCCGGTTGCCGGCGTGATCACCTATATCAGCAGGGGAACCGACGACGACGCTCACGGGGTGCTGGCCGGATTCGGCCTCACCGGCGAGATCAGGCGGACACCCGGGGACGACGACGGATTCGATATCGTGTATGTCACGCTGCGCCAGGAGGATTTGGAACGTGTGCCGGAAAGCCGCATCCACACCGCGCTGGAGGCATCGCTCAACTGCGAGGTCCACATCCTCACCGACTGACAGCACCTGCGGAGTCATTTGCCGAGGAACTCCAGGATCGGGGGCGCCGCCTGCACCCAGGTGTCGAACATGTTGAAGTGTTTGACCTTGCCCGCCGCGCGGTCTTCAGAGGCGCGCTCCCACGCGTCCTCCGGCCACGGTGGGTCGATCAGTTTGGATCCCTTGATCAAGCAACTGACTTCCAGCGACGTCCGTTTGGGGTGATCTAGGTCGTTCTCGCCGCCACGAATGATCAACGTGGGGACCCGGATTCGGTCGAACATCTCGTCCTCGACGCCGGGGATTGTCTGTCCCGGCTTGGGCACGAACGCGTTGAGCCACCGCAGCATCAGCTTGAGGAACTCGTCCTTGTCGAAATCGAGGAACCGCTGCTTGTTGGCTGGGTTCTCCTCGATACGCTCGCTCCATTCCTGCACCTTCACCACGCCGTCCATTCCGGTACCGCGCACCGCGAGAATACTCGGGACGATGTAGTAGGAGCCCAGGACGAACGAGCCGTAGATGCCGCCGACGATGTTCCACACAACCAGCTTCTCGACGAGTTCGGGGTAGAGCATCGTGGTCAGCATGGAATCCCTTGCGCCACCGGAGCCGCCGGCGAGGATGCACGGACCGAAGCCGAGTGTGGTCACCAGGGCGTGCAGCGTCTCGGCACGCATGTGCGACTCGCTCTGACCGTAGAACTGAACGTCGGACTTCCCGCAATTCGGGCGGTCCCACAACAGGACCCGATAGCCACCGTCGACAAGGGCTTCAGCCAGCGGACGAAGTCCCGGGATCTCCTTACTGAACCGGCCGCCCGGCGTCAGAGCGATGAGATCGCCTGACTTTCCAAGGATTTCGTAGACGACGTTCCCACCGTTGATTTCGATGGAAGCCACGGGCTTCTCCTCCAGTGTCAGGCCATCACCAGGACGTCGTTGCCGACGACCCGGACCGGGTAGGTGCGGATGCTCCACTCCGGCTTGACCGCGGTCGTCCCAGTGGCGAGCTCGAAACCCCATTGGTGCCAAGGGCAGTAGATGTACTCCAAGTCGCGAACCATGACCGCGTCACCCGCGGCGCTCTCGTCCACGATGGTGCGGCCGCGAGCCCGGCCGGAGCACAATGGCCCGCCCTGATGCGGGCAGTAGTTGGCGATGGCGTAGAAGATGCCGTCGACGTTGTAGACGCCGACGCCGTGTCGCCCGATCGGTACCAGTTTGTGTGTTCCGGGCGGGATTTCGTCCACGGCGGCAACGACATGCTCGCGGCCCTGCGCCAGCCGGGGCCGCTTGACTTCTTCGGGCATTCAGAACACCCGCACCTGGCCCTCGAGTACCGGAACAGTGTCCGGTAGGTGATAGGTCTCGATGCCGTTTTTGAACATCACAGCTTCGCGGGCCGCCTTGGGAAGGTGTTTGACCAGCCAGCGCGGGTCATCAAAGGTCCAGTGCGGGTAGTCCGAGGAGTACAGCAGGATCTTGTCGCACTCCATCCATTCCAGGGCGCGGGTCAATTCCGTCTTGTTCTCGGGGTAGTCCAGCGGCTGCGTGGTGAACTTGATGTTGCTCTTGACATATTCCGACGGCTTGCGCTTGATCTCCATCCAAGACTTGCGTGCTTCGTAGATGGCGTCCATCCGCCACATCAGCGGCAGGATCCAGGTGAAGGCGTGCTCGACGAACACGATTCGCAGGGTGGGGAACCGGTCGAATACCCCGTCGAAGATCAGGCTCATCACCTGGTTGGCGGCCAACAACGAGTAGGTCACCATGAAATCGTGGTTGTAACTGGGGAACCCAACCGGCGGCATGGGTAGCTCATCGAAGTGGCTGCGCGACAAGTGACAGCTCACCGTGATGTCGTGTTTGGTGGCCGCGGCCCAGATCGGGTCGTACTTCGGATCGCCCCACGACGGGCGCGGCTCGGCCTTGATCAGGATCTGCGCCATGTAGGGGTGCCCGGCCCACTTCTCGATTTCGCGGACGGTCGCTTCCGGCTCTTCGATGGCGGCGCAGATCGACCCGCGCCACCGTTCGTGCCAATTGTTGTGGCTGTCCAGCCAATGGTTCGCCTGCCAGTCGTTCAAGGCGCACGCCATCGCGTGCTGCGCCCCGGGCAGGCGCGCCGGGTATGCGCCAGGTTCCAGGATCGCGATGTCCGAGCCGGCCTCCATGATCAGCTGCCGCAACGCCATGTCCGGGTCGCTGCCCGGGAACTCGCCGTCGGGCGGGAAGGTGTCCACGCGCATCGCGTACGCGTGCGCGTAGTCGGGAGCGTCGTAGTAGATCTGGTCACCGACATTGCGAGTGAGGAAGTATTTGCTGCGCCACGGCTCCGGGATATACGGGGTGAGCTCACCACGTTTGGGTACCGGATGGACGTCGGAGTCGACGCACCGGACGGCGATTCGTTCTGCTGCGGGGGTGCGCTCTTGCGCCTGTGTCAGCGTCATCGTTGTCTTCCTTCACCAATCCCGTTTACCTATGGCTAGTGTGTGCCCACACCGGCCGATACGTCTATGCCGTAGAGCTCGGCCGCGTTTCGCCAGCACAATTTGTCGCGCTGTTCGGCCGTGAATGCACTGGGCACCTTCAATTGATTGCACTGCCAATGCGGATAACTCGAGCCGAACATGACCATGTCGTCCTTGCCGCTGAAGCCGAACCATTCGCCGGCGAATGGCGCGTCACCCGGCCCGTCGAGGCTGCCCTGCACGAAATACACGTGGCCCGGAAGGTAGTCGCTCGGCATCTTCGGCGCCCACGGCGTCTGCTCGAGGTGCGGCCGGCCGAAACAGTCCATCCGCCAGATGAAGGGCGTCAGCAGGTCCGCGGCTCCGTCAGCCCAGACGAACTTCAGCGCGGGCAGTCGCTCGAAAACTCCCTCGGCGATCATGTTCATCAAGTGGTACAGGTAATTCAGCGCCATGAAGCTGACGTACTGCTCGTAGGTGTGGGTGTTGCCGGACGGCGTTGGCGTAAAGCCAATGCCGGAGCCGACCTCGATATGCACGGCCACCGGCAAGCCCGCGTCGACTGCCGCCTCCCACAGCGGCCAGAACTGCGGTTTGCCGTACAGCTCACGCGACTGCAGCGGAATGCCGATCTGCACCACGCGCGGATGGTCTTTGTACTTGTCGATCTCACGCAGCGCGCCGGTGATGTCGTCGGGATTGACCCGAATGGTGCCGCGGAAGCGGTCACCGAACTCGTCGGACTCCAGCCAGCGCGACACCATCATTTCGTTGTGCGCGGCATGAAGGGCGGTGCCCAGGTGCCGGTCGGGCATGATGCCGCGGCCCGCCGGGTGCAGGATCGCCACATCGACCCCGCGCTTCGAAAACAGCTCGTGGCCAACCAATTGCGGGTCCGAACCCGGATATTGACGGTCCGGACCCTCGGTGTTCGGCGCGTACTCGCCACCGGGCGCCCCGTACCAGTCCATCTCGTAGTCGGGGAAACCGCGGCTCTTGAACGGTTCGCGCATGACAGCGCGTAGGTCCTTGTTGGACGGGAAGAAAATGTGGACGCTTGCGTCGATGACGGGTGTCCGAGTTCCGTCCGGGTGTTCTATCACCTAAACCACCCTTCGCGACGTGGCCGACAGGGCCGAGCCCGCCGACCATCTGCTAGCCAACCTAACATCCCCGTTCACCGCTATTCAACGGGTTTCCCGTAAGCATTTCGATTATTCATCGTGCCTGATAGCGGGCACAATTGCCGCCCATCTATGTAAGCGTTGTTCTTCTCTGGCGATAATATCATTCTCCCGCTACCGAGCCTCCGACAGTGACGCCGGCAGCTCGTTCGCCGACCTCTCGTTGACGTCCGCATCGACTGCGAACGTTCCCACGAGATTGTCGCTGTGCTAATAAGAGAATAGTATTCTCATGCCACGTTAACTGATCTAAGGAGCTGGCCGGATGCTGTTGGAATTCGACGCCGATCAGCGGCTCTGGCAGGAAACCGTGCGCGACGCCGTCGGCAAGCAGTGCCCACCGACGCTGGTCAGAGGCGTCGCCGAAGACGGCGTGGACCCGACCCCGGTCTGGAAGGCCTACGTAGAACACGGCTGGACCGAAATGAGTGACCCCGGCACCGCCGTCGAGCTGGCCATTGTGCTGGAAGAGCTGGGACGCGCCACCGACCCCACCCCGTTCCTGGCGACGATGAGCCAGTTCGCGCCGTTGGCTGCGGATCGGTTCGACCCGCAGGCATCCGGGACCGCCGTCTACAGCGGGGTGACAGCTCACCGGGACGGCGATGAGTGGGTGCTCGACGGCACCGCCAGGCACGTGCTGGATGGCGACCGCGCGGAGTGGTTGGCGGTGGTGACCGACGCCGCGGTGTTCATCGTCAGTGCCGACGACGCGGCCGGGCAGCTATCCAGGCGACGCAGTTCCGTGCTCGACCCGGTGCTGCACGTCGCCGACCTGACATTCAGTGGACTCCGGGTGCCCGATGCCGCCCGGGCCAGCGTTGATACCGAGCGGGCGCATCACGTCGCCCTGATGGGTATGGCGATGACGATGGTCGGTGCGTGCCAACGCATCCTGGACTTGGTCCTCGACCATGTGCGCAGCCGCCACCAGTTCGGCGTGCCGATCGGGTCGTTTCAGGCGGTCCAGCACAAAGCCGCCGACATGCACGTCGCGGTACAGCGGGCGCGGGCGCTCGCCTATTACTCGGCGTTGACGATTGCCGGGGACGACCCGCGGCGTCGGCTGGCTGCCGCGATGGCGAAAGCGGCTGCGGGCGAATGCCAGTCGCTGGTGTTTCGACACGGCCTGCAGTTGTTCGGCGCGATGGGCTTCACCTGGGAGAACGATCTGCAATTCGCGCTGAAGCGCGCCAAGGCCGGCGAGCTCTTGCTCGGCGGGACCGCTGAACATCGGGCGAGGGTTACCGAGGAGTACCGTGCAGCTCACCTTTGATCCAGACGTCGAGGCATTCCGCGCGGAGTTCGTCGCCTTCCTCGACGAGCACGTGCCCGCTGCCGCGGCTGAGGCGTTGGAGCGGCCGAAGTCGGTGTCGCACATGCCGGCATGGGCGCGCCGCTGGCAACGGCTGTTGTTCGACAACGGCTGGCTGCTGCCCACTCAGCCGCCGGAGTTCGGTGGTCGCAACGCCACGGTCTTGCAACAGTATGTGTATCTGGAGGAGCTGTGCCGGCGGCGGATCTATCACAGTTTCAATCCACAGGGCGTGAATATCATTGCCGCGTCGCTGATTTCGTTCGGCAGTGATGAGCACAAGAAGCGTTGGGCGGTGCCCATTCTGCGGGCCGAGATCACCGCATCGCTGGGGATGAGTGAGCCCAGTGCCGGTTCGGATCTGGCGTCGCTGCGGACGAAGGCGGTCCGCGACGGCGATCACTTCGTGGTGAACGGCCAGAAGGTGTGGACGTCGGGAGCTCACGATGCCGATGTGTTGCTGACGTTTGTTCGCACCGACCCGGATGCGCCTAAGCACAAAGGGATTAGTGCGTTGCTGATCCCCACCAATACTCCCGGCGTGGTGCGTCGGCCGTTCCCGTCCATCTGTGGACAAGATGATCTGGACTTCAACGAGGTCTTTTTCACCGACGTGCAAGTGCCGGCGGAGAACCTGGTTGGACCACTCAACCAGGGTTGGCGGGTGGCCAACGGCTCGCTGGGCCACGAACGCACGATGATGTGGCTCGGGTTCGCCGACCGGCTCGACAATGTCATCACCGATTTCCATCCGGCGAATGCTCTCGAGCGTGATCACTACGCCACCGCGATCATGGACCGTCAGGCATTGCGCCTGCTCGGTTCGGTGGCGCTGGCCCGGGCTGCCCGTGGGGAAGAAGATGTGCCGGCGCTGTCGGTGCTCAAGCTCCTCGGTTCCGAAGCGGAACGTCAGGCTTGTGAAAATGCCCTGGCGGCAGCGGGATCCGATGGTTTGCTGCACCCGGCATTGACGGGACCCTACGAACCGATGAACCTCGACCACTACTTCGGCAGCTGGTTCGAGCGCTACGCCCGCAGCTTCTCGGGCACCATCGCGGGTGGCACCTCCGAGATCCAGCGCAACATCATCGCCCAGCGAGTGCTCGGATTGCCCAGCCGTTGATCGGCATGCCCTAACCGCTCACCGAGCGTGAACTGGTTGCTATATGTTTCGCGATTTTTCGCAGCAGCTTCACGCTCGGCGGGTCGTCAGGCCCAGTCAGTCGATGACGGCGGCTTCCTTGCGCTCAGTGATGGGCCGGGCCAGCTCCTGCTCGTCGCAAATCCGCTGAAGCTTCTCCAGGGTTTCGTCCAGACCCGCGCCGAGTCGGCGGCCCGGCGTGAACGTGGCCGGCAGCTTTCGCATGCCCTGAATGACGCCGATGGTTTCGTAATGAACAGTGCCTTCCGGGTCGCACTGGTAGTCCGGCATCCGGTCGAGCACCGCGGTGAGCATCGACTTGAATACGGTGCGGGCCACGTTGGAGCCGATGCAGCGGTGCACGCCCAGGCCAAAGCTGAAGTGCCGGTTGCCTTTACGGTCCATGATGATGTCGTTCGGATCGTGGAACACCGATGGGTCGCGGTTGGCCATCGCCCAGGAAATCCATAGCCGTTCACCCTCTTTGAACTGCGTCCCTTCGATTTCCACGTCGTCGGAGAAGGTGCGTCCGTCGCCGGGAGCGGGGGTGAAGTAGCGCAGGAATTCCTCGGTGGCCGGGTCAAGCAGGGTGTCACGCTCGCGGCTGAGCCGCTCGCGCTCATCGGGATGCTGCGAGAGCCACTCCATCGAGTGGGCGGTCAGCGCGGTGGTGGTGTCGAAGCCACCCCCGATGACCAGTCCAAGGTTGCCCATGATCTCGAGGTCGGGTGCGGGCTCGCCATCGATCCGCATCTGGACGAGCCCGTTCACGATTCCCGGTCGCGGGTTCTCCCGGATCTCGATCATGTTGTTCAGGAGATCCAGGCCCATCTGCCGATGCATGGCGACGATACGGTCGATGTCCGGGGAGTGCTCCGGGGTGTACACCGAGGCATGGACAGGCTCGCTGTAGATCGCCCAATTCTTCAGTGGGATGCCCAGCATCGCCAGCGTCAGCACTGCCGGCACGATGTTGGCGAGATCGTCGACGAAGTCGATGCGGCCTTCTTCGATCTTTTCGTCGAGACACGCGCGGGTGACCTCATCGATGAACGGCACCCAACGCTTGACCGCGGCCGGTGACAGGTACGGGTTGAGCACGGTGCGATAGATACGGTGCTCAGGTTCGTCCATCTCGAGGATGCCACCGCGCACCCCGCTTACCCGCTTTGCTTTGGGGATCGAAATACCTTGGTAGCCAAGACGTTCCCCGTTGATATCGTGGTCGTTGGAGACATGGGGGCAGCGGGCCAATTCGAACACCGCCTGGCTGCCGCCGGCGACCCAATGGCCTTCGTAGGTATCGGTCCAGGCGATCGGGCACTTGGCGAGGATCTCCTCGGTGATCTTCTCGAACTGGATTCGGTACTCCGGGGTATGCCGGTCGAAGTGATAACGATTCTTCTTGCGATCCCCGTCGCTCACGACGTCGTCTCCGTGATGAGAATGGCTTGTTCCGGGCAGGATTGAGCGGCTTCACGCACCGCGTCTTCTTGGTCGGGCGCAACGTCTTCCGAAACCGCCGACGCGTGACCTTCGATGTCGTCGAGGACGAACGAATCCGGCGCGATCATCGAGCACAGCGTGTGCCCCTGGCAACGATCTGAATCAACCCGAACTTTCACAACTTTCCCTTACGTGCGGTAGTCGTACCACTTGAGGTATCCGCCGGCATCGACGCGCAGCTGCATACCGGTGACATATCTGGCCTCGTCGGAGGCCAGCCACAGCACGGCATTGCTGATGTCCTCCGGTTCGACGAACGGAATCTTCATCGCCTGCTGCACACCGAAAACCGGCTCAGCGTCGGCGCGGGTGGGCTTCTCGAGATCCGGCCGGAACGAACGGTACATCGCCTCGTTCTGCAGCATGTCGGTGTTGGTGTTGGTCGGATGGGCGACGTTGGCCCGAATCCCGAAGGACGACAACTCGGTGGCCAGATCGTGCACGTAATTCGACAGCGCACGTTTGGAGTGCACGTAGGCCATGCCGCCCGGGTCCTTGCCGGGGTTGTCTTTCTTGGAGGTGTCCATCAGGGCGGCGGTGGATCCGGTGGCGATGATCGACGCGCCCTCGCGAAGGTGCGGCAGCGCAACCTGAATCGCGTTGATGGTCCCGATCAGGTTGGTGTTGATCACGTCGCACCATGCCTGCAGTGGCGGGGCTCCCTTCATGCCGGCGACCCCGGCTTGAGCCACCACGATGTCCAGCTTGCCGAACTCGGCCAGGCCGCTTTCCAGTGCGGTTCGCAGCTGTGCGGCCTCCCGAACGTCGGCCTGCGCGATCACCACCCGCTGACTGGTCTTCTCGATCAGCCGCGCGGTCTCGTCGAGGTCCTCCGGCGTTGCCATCGGGTATCCGATGGTGTCGATGTCACGGCACAGGTCGACCGCGATGATGTCGGCGCCTTCCTCGGCCAACCGCACGGCGTGACTGCGGCCCTGGCCGCGCGCCGCGCCGGTAACAAACGCGACCTTTCCCGCTACCCGGCCCTGCGTCTGTCCCACAGCTTCCCCTCTCGGTTCTCTAGCCGAAATCCCCACGGCAACTATGTGTTTCGGCCGCCGTTGACGCCCAGTATCTGACCGGTGATGTAGCCGGCTTCCTCGGACACCAGAAAGGCGCAGGCCGCCGCGATGTCCTCCGGTTTGCCGATACGGCGTACCGGCGTTGCCGCGATGGTCTTTTCGATGTCGCCGAGGTTGCCGCGTTCCTCGGCGCTGCGCAGCATCGGGGTGTCGATGAAACCTGGTGGCACAGCGTTGACGGTGATGCCGTTCGGCCCGTACTCCAGGGCCAGCGATTTGGTCAGCCCGTTGACGGCGGATTTGGCCGCGACGTAGTGCGACATGTAGGGGGCGCCGGAGTGGGTGCTCGATGACGAGATGTTGACGATGCGTCCCCATTTGGCGTCCAGCATGTCGGGCAGCACCGCCTGGATCATGTGGAAGACCCCGTTGAGGTTGACGTCGATCAGGCGCTGCCAGTCCGCGAACTCGATGTGGTGGAACCGCTTGAAACCGTCGAGTCCGGCGGCGTTGACCAGAACCGTGACCGGGCCGAGTTGCTCTCGGATGCCCGACAGTGCGGCGTCGATCTGCGCGCGATCGGTGACGTCGGCGGTGAACGCGAACTGCGTCTCGGACGGTTTGAGATCGATGGTCGCGACCTGATAGCCGTCTTTGCGGAATCGCTCCGCGACGGCCAGGCCGATTCCGGAGCCGCCGCCGGTGACGACAGCCGTTCTCACCTGGTCACCCGGGCAGAGACCGTCTCAGGCACAAAGAATCTCCCTTCCGAATATGAGAACCTTACTCTCACGCTACAGGCGCTCGCAAGACGGTTCAGAAACCGCATCCAGCCTGCGAAGACGCTGAAAGTTGCGAGCAGCCATATCCGCTATGAGTATGCCAGTCTCGTTTCTTCCGTTTGGTTGAATTCTCGTTGGCGGAATGTAAGATCCGCCCGGGGTGAGAATGAAATTATCCATGTGTCGAGGAGACCGGAATGCCATCGCACGACACGGCCGCGCCCCCCGCGAGTGATAACTCATCGACGGAAAATGGGGCCGCGCGTGCCGACCGGCGGCTGCTGATCGACGGAAAGCTCGTCACCGCCGCTCGCGTTTTCCCGTCGGTGAATCCCGCCAACGGTGAGGTTATCGGCTACGCGCCGGACGCGGGCGTCGACGAAGCGACGGCCGCCATCGCGGCGGCGCGGCGGGCGTTCGACACCACGAATTGGTCGACTGATGTCTCGTTGCGGGTCCGCTCTCTTGAGCAGTTGCACCAGGCGCTGCTCGACCATGCCGACGAATTGCGCGAGCTGACGATCGCCGAGGTGGGCGCGACCCGCGCCCTGACCCACGGGGCTCAACTCGACGATCCGATCAGGATCGTGCGTTATTACGCCGACGTGTTGCGCGACTATCCGATGACCGAGGAACTCGGCGAAATCGAAACGCGGGGTATGCGGCACCGGCGCTGGGTGGAGAAAGAGGGCGCTGGGGTGGTGGGCGCGATCATCGCGTACAACTACCCCAATCAGCTGGCGCTGGCCAAGTTGGCGCCGGCGCTTGCGGCCGGTTGCACCGTCGTGCTCAAGGGCGCCCCGGACACCCCGTTGGTCACGCTGGCGCTGGGGGAGTTGATCGCCAACCACACCGACATCCCGCCCGGCGTGGTCAACGTGCTCAGCTCGTCGGATTCCGCTGTCGGAGAAGCCTTAACCACCAGCCCCGACGTCGACGTGATCACGTTCACCGGGTCGACACCCGTCGGGCGGCGAATCATGGCCGCGGCCAGCGAGACCGTCAAACATGTCTTCCTCGAACTGGGTGGAAAGTCGGCGGCGATCCTGTTGGACGACGCCGACTTTGCCACCGCCAGCATGTTCGCGGCCTTCTCCATGGTCACCCACGCCGGGCAGGGATGCGCGTTGACGTCGCGACTGCTGGTGCCGAACAAGCACCACGACGAGATCGTCGAGTTGATTGCGCAGAATTTCGCCAACGTGCGGCACGGCGACCCGGCCGACCCGAAGACCTACATGGGACCGCTGATCAACGAACGTCAGCGCGACAAGGTCGACGCCATGGTGCAGCGGGCGGTCGCCGCCGGCGCGACCCTGGTCACCGGAGGCAAGCGGCTGGACCCGGGCTACTTCTATGCGCCCACGTTGCTGACCAATGTCGATCCCGACAGCGAGATCGCGCAGCACGAGATCTTCGGCCCGGTGCTGGTCGTCATCGGATTCGACGATGACGACGACGCCGTGCGTATCGCCAACAATTCGATCTACGGTCTGGCCGGCGCGGTGTTCAGCGCCGATCAGGCCCGCGCGCTGGCGGTGGCGCGCCGGATCCGCACCGGATCGTTTTCGATCAACGGCGGCAACTACTTTGCCGCCGACAGCCCATTCGGAGGCTTCAAGCAGTCCGGCGTCGGCCGGGAGATGGGCGTCGCCGGCCTGGAGGAATTCTTGGAGCGCAAGACTTTTGCCGTACCCGTGCCCGGGGTGGCCTGATGGGGCCGCTGGACGGCATCCGCGTCCTCGAGGTCGCGATGTACGGGTTCGTCCCGTCGGCGGGTGCGGTGCTGGCCGAATGGGGCGCCGACGTGGTCAAGGTCGAGCACGCGGTGACCGGTGACCCGCAACGCGGCCTGCGGCAGACCGGCTTGTTGCGGGTCGAGGGCGACCCCAACCCGAACATCGAGCATGCCAACAGGTGCAAGCGCAGCGTAGGCCTGGACATGTCGGTGCCCGAAGGCAAAGAGGTGCTCTACGAATTGGCTCGCCGGTCGGATGTGTTCTTGACCAGCTTTCTGCCCGGACACCGGAAGAAGTTCGGTATCGACGTCGACGACATCCGCGCGGTCAACCCCAAGATCATCTACGCCCGCGGCAGTGCCCTGGGCCCCCGGGGCGCGGAGTCGGAAAAAGGCGGCTACGACATGACCGCGTTCTGGTGTCGGGCCGGAACCGCCGCGACCATCACCCCGCCCGGGACCGAGGGCATGGTCGGGCCGCCCGGTCCGGCCTACGGCGACACCATCTCCGGAACCAACCTCGCCGGCGGCATCGCGGCGGCGTTGCTCAAACGCGAGCGCACCGGTGAACCGTCGGTCGTCGACGTCTCACTGCTGGGCAGCGGCCTGTGGTCGCTGGGACACACCGTGGCGTTGACCGTGCATCTGAATCAGCGGATGGAGGCCTTCCCGCCGGGGGTGCACGGTTCCCCGATCAACCCGCTGGTCGGGCTTTACGCGACGTCGGACGGGCGCTACATCTCGTTCGTGATGATGCAGGCCAGCAAGTTCTGGGCCGACGTGTGCCGCCACATCGACCAACCCGAACTGGCCGACGATCCTCGCTTCGACACCGACGAAAAGATCGCCGCCAACACCGCGGACGCCGTAAAGATCCTCACCAAGGCGATCGCCACCCGCAGTCTCGCGGAATGGAGTGAACGCTTCGCCACGCTCGCCGGGCCGTGGGCGCCGGTGCAGGACACGTTGCAGGCGGCCGCCGACGCTCAGGTTCGGGCAAATGAATATGTAGTACAGGCAGGTGAACTCGAATTGGTCGCCAACCCGGTACAGTTCGACGTCGCCGCACCAGTGTCGGGGCCTGCTCCGCGGTTCGCCGAGCAGACCGACGAAATCTTGATGGAGCTCGGATTGGACTGGGACCGCATCATCGAGCTCAAAACTATCGGCGCCGTCACTTAATTCGGAGGTCCCTCGGTTGTCAATTTTCACTCCCGCCGCACGCGGCATGGGTCATAATCGCCGGACGCTTCAAGAAGTGGGGATTGTCCGGCCCGCGTCACTCGGGTCCGCCAACTCACGCGGACGACACGAAGGGACGGACGTGGGGATGGCAGGCACCGATGGCGACTAGGGGAGCGGAGCGCTGGTCGTCCGGGATCAGCTTCCCGAGTGGTCTATCCGGTGCCATGCAGGCCATCGGAGGGCTCTTCGCGATGAGTGCGGACGCGATCAGGTTTGCGTTTCGCCGACCATTTCAGGCCCGAGAGTTCCTGGAGCAGTCCTGGTTCGTTGCGCGCGTTGCGCTGGCTCCCACGTTCTTGGTCGCCATCCCGTTCACGGTTCTGATCAGCTTCATTCTCAACATCCTGCTGCGCGAGTTGGGCGCTGCGGATCTCAGTGGTGCGGGCGCGGCGTTCGGCGCGGTCACCCAGGTCGGTCCGCTGGTGACGGTGCTGATCGTCTCCGGCGCCGGCGCGACGGCGATGTGCGCGGACCTGGGATCGCGCACCATCCGCGAAGAGATCGACGCGATGGAGGTCTTGGGCATCAACCCCGTCCAGCGGTTGGTGACGCCCCGGATGCTGGCGGCCGGTCTGGTCGCGCTATTGCTCAACAGCCTGGTGGTCATCATCGGGATCGTCGGTGGCTACGTGTTCTCGGTGTACGTCCAAGACGTCAACCCCGGCGCGTTCGCCGCGGGGATCACCTTGCTGACCGGGGTACCCGAGGTGATCATCTCCTGCGTCAAGGCCGCGCTGTTCGGCGTCATCGCCGGCTTGGTGGCGTGCTACCGGGGACTGACAATCTCCGGCGGGGGCGCCAAGGCAGTGGGCAATGCCGTCAACGAAACCGTGGTGTACGCGTTCATGGCGCTGTTCGTAGTCAATGTGGTCGTTACGGCGATCGGCATCCGATTCACGACGAAGTGATGGTGGGGGAGATGCCGTGACGGTAGTGCGGGCGCTGAGAGCCACGTATCCGCGGGCCTTCCGGGTCTTCGGCTTTTGGCGCAGGCCCGTCGGTACGCTCACCGCGATCGGCGACCACACCGTGTTCTACGGGCGCGCACTGGCCGGTATCCCGTTCGCAGTCACCCGCTACGGGCGGGAGATCATTCGCCTCGTCGCCGAGATCAGCATGGGCGCGGGCTCGTTGGCGATGATCGGTGGCACGGTCGTGATCGTCGGATTTCTGACGCTGGCTGCCGGAGGCACGCTTGCGGTCCAGGGCTATAGCTCGCTGGGCAATATCGGCATCGAGGCGCTGACCGCGCTGCTGTCGGCGTTCATCAACGTCCGCATCGCGGCGCCGGTCGTCGCCGGGATCGGCTTGGCGGCCACCTTCGGCGCCGGTGTGACAGCGCAATTGGGCGCCATGCGGATCAGCGAAGAAATCGACGCGTTGGAGGCCATGGCGATTCGGCCGATTTCGTACCTGGTCAGCACCAGGATCGTCGCGGGCATGCTCGCGATCACCCCGCTGTACAGCATTGCCGTCATCCTGTCCTTCCTCGCAAGCCAATTCACCACCGTCGTGCTGTTCGGTCAGTCGGGCGGCCTCTACAACCACTACTTCGACACCTTCCTGAACCCGCTCGACCTGGTGTGGTCGTTCCTGCAGGCGATCCTGATGGCGTTCGCCGTCCTGCTGCTGCATACGTATTACGGGTATTTCGCATCGGGTGGTCCGGAGGGTGTCGGCGTCGCGACCGGCAACGCGGTCCGGACCTCGCTGATCGTGGTGGTATCGGTGACGCTGCTGGTTTCGCTGTCGATCTACGGCTCCAACGGAAACTTCAACCTCTCGGGATAGGGAACATAGTCGATGCCCCACAATGGGATACGCGCGCTGACGGGTCTGGCGACCGTGGCGGTTATCGCCGCGATCGTCGCCGTCGCCGTGGGCTTGTTCCGGGGTAGCTTTACCAAAAGTTCTCCGGTGACCGTGGTTTCGTCGCGAGCCGGTCTGGTGATGAACGCGGGCGCAAAAGTGGAGATGCGCGGCGTGCAAGTTGGCCAAGTCGCCTCGATCGAGTCGCGGCCCAACGGCCAAGCTCTCCTTCACCTGGCTTTACATCCCGCAGACATGCATCTGATTCCGGCCAACGTGCTCGTCGACATCACAGCGCCAACGGTGTTCGGCGCCAAGTTCGTCGACCTGGTGCCGCCGGCCGAACCGTCCGCGCATCCGCTGCGCGCCGGTCAGGTACTGGACAGCCAACACGTCACGGTCGAGATCGACACGCTATTCCAGCGACTGACATCGGTATTCGACAAGATCGACCCGGCGAAGCTCAACGAGACTTTCGGTGCGCTGGCGCAGGCGGTCAGCGGCCGGGGTGAAAAGATCGGTCAAGCCTTCAGCGACCTGGATTCGTTTTTGGCCAAACTGGATCCGAGCCTTCCCGCGCTGAGCAACGACATCGCGATGACGGCGGTAGTTGCCAACGCTTACGCCGATGCCGCGCCGGACCTGGTGAAGACCGTCGACAACTCGGTAAAGATCAGCAAGTCGATCGTCGACGAACAGCACAACCTCGACGCATTGTTGGTCAGCGCGATCGGGTTGGGAGAGATCGGCAACGACGTGCTGAGCGCCAACCGTAAAGCGCTCACGACTGACCTGCGGCTGCTCGTGCCAACCACTGATTTGACCAACGAGTACCACGAAGCGCTGTCGTGCGTTTTGCGCGGTCTAGCGTATTCGTCGAAGGCGCAGCCGTTCAAAGCACCCGGTGTCGTCGTGACGGCCGGTTTGACATTGGGCGCGGAACGTTTCCGGTATCCGACCAACCTGCCCAAGGTCGCGGCGACGGGTCGTTCGTATTGCTTTGACCTTCCGGGCCACGCCTTCGACACCGCGGCGCCATTCGTCGTCACCGATGACGGCGCCAACCCGGCTCAATATGGAAACCAGCAGGTGCTGATCAACTCCGATGCGCTCAAGCAGTTGTTGTACGGTCCGATCGCCGGCCCGCCACGCAACACGGCCATGATTGGACAACCAGGGTGAGCCGGTCACTGCGCCCGACGCTCATCAAATTCGGGGCCTTCGCGATCGTGATGGCGTTGCTGACCGCGTTCCTGTTCTTCATCTTCGGTCAGTACCGCACGGGAGCGACGAGCGGTTATTCCGCGGTGTTCGCCGACGCGTCGCGCCTGAAGGCGGGACAGTCGGTTCGGGTCGCCGGGATCCGGGTGGGTACGGTCGACAGCGTCTCGCTGCTGCCCGACAAAAAGGTCGTGGTGAAGTTCGACGCCGACAACAACATCGTGCTCACCGACGGCACCCGAGCGGCGGTCCGCTACCTCAACCTTGTCGGTGATCGATATCTTGAGCTGGTCGACGGTCCAGGGTCGTCCAAGCGGCTGGGGTCCGGAGGGCAGATAGCGGTGGATCACACGGCGCCGGCGCTTGATCTCGATCTGCTGCTCGGCGGGCTGAAACCCCTCGTTCAAGGCCTGAACGCGCACGATGTCAATGAGCTCTCGGCATCGCTGCTGCAGGTCTTCCAGGGCCAGGGCGGGACGCTGGACTCGCTGTTCTCCAAAACGACATCGTTCTCAAATGCCTTGGCCGACAACGACCACACCGTCCAGCAGCTGATCGACAACCTTAATACCGTGATAGGCACCCTCGCCAAGGACGGCCCCAAGTTCTCCGGCGCCATTAACAGCCTCGAGCGGTTGCTCACCGGGCTGGCGCAAGATCGCGAGCCGATCGGTGCGGCGATCGACGCGTTGAGCAAGGGCACCGCGTCGTTGGCGGATCTGCTGAGCAATGCCAGGCGGCCGCTGGCGGGGACGGTGGAGCAGCTGAGTCAATTGGCACCGCTGCTCGATGAAGACAAGGACCGGATCGACGTCGCCCTAAAGAAGGCACCGCTCAACTATCGCAAACTGATTCGGCTCGGCACCATGGGTGCCACCGTCCCGTATTACCTCTGCGGGGCGTGGCTTCGGGGCACCGACCTTCAGGGCAAGACCGTCGTGGCCCCGTGGTTCAGTTCACATGCCGGAAGGTGCACGGAACCTGATGCTTAAATATCGCGGAGCTGGTCTGATCAAAGCCGGATTCATCGGCGCTGTCTTGATTGTGCTGGTGATCGTGGTAGGCCTATCGCCCGACCGGCTGGTGGCGTTGGCTACGTCGGTCAAATACCAGGCGCTGTTCTCCGAAGCCGGTGGTCTAGCCCCCGGCAATCCGGTGACGGTGTCCGGAATCAAGGTCGGTGCGGTGTCGGATGTCGCGCTGCGCAACGGCGATGCTCTGGTCACATTCACGATGAAGGGCAACGTGCCCCTCGGCACTGACACGACCGCGCACATCAGGACGGGCACGCTGCTGGGCGAACGCGTGCTGACGTTGGAGTCGGCCGGCCACGGCGCGATGCATGCGATGGACGTCATCCCGGTAGCACGAACCGGTTCGCCGTATTCGTTGACGGAGGCGGTCACCGACCTCACGACCAACACCGCGGGAACCAACACGCAAGCGCTCAATCAGTCACTCGACACGCTGACGACGACGCTCAACCAGATCGCCCCACAGCTTGGGCCCACATTTGACGGTGTTACTCGGTTGTCTCGAACTCTCAACGGCCGCAACACGAACCTGGCCGAGCTGTTCAAGAGTGCTGCCGATGTCACTGGGATCCTGTCCGACCGCAGCCAGCAGGTCAACAAGCTGATTCTCAACTCCGACGATTTGCTGCAGGTCCTGGCGTCGCGCCGGCAGGAGATTGTCGAACTGCTGGCCAACACCTCGACGGTGGCCCAACAGTTGTCCGGATTGGTGCACGACAACGAGAGCAAGTTGGCGCCGACGCTGGAGAAGCTGAATTCGGTCAACGCGGTCCTGCAGAAGAACCGCGACAACATCGCCAAGGCATTGCCCGCACTCGCGAAATACCAAATCACGGTGGGTGAGGCCGTCTCGAACGGGTTCTACTATTCAGCGTTTGTCCCGAACTTGACGATCTTCCAACTTTTCCAGCCGTTCCTCGATTACCTCTGGGGATTCCGCACCTTCGACACTTCGCGCGGCCCCGGCTTCCCATCGCCGGTACCGCGGGCGTTGGTGCCGTTCCCGTACAACGGAGCTCCGCCGTGCCCTGGCTGCACGTTGGGTGGACGGATCGGAGGAGAACAATGATCCGCCGCAACAAGCTCACGAGGGCGGCAGCGGTTCTGTTGGTCGGCCTCGTCATCGTTGGGGCAGCATGGACGGTGCGTGAAGTCTTCTTCGCTCCGAAGAGCATCACCGCCTACTTCAGCACGGCCACCTCGATCTACCCGGGCGATGAGGTGCGGGTCTCCGGCGTCAAGGTCGGCACCATCAAGTCCATCCAACCTGAGGGCACCCGGGTCAAGATGACCTTGCACGTCGATCGTGACGTGCCCGTCCCGGCGGACGCCAAGGCGGTGATCGTCGCACAGAACCTGATTGCAGCCCGCTATGTCCAGCTCACTCCGGCCTATCGGACCAGCGGCCCGATCATGGCCGACGGCGCTGTCATACCTGCCGACCGCACGGCGACACCCGTCGAGTGGGACGAGGTGAAGACCCAATTGATGCGGCTGGCAACGGATTTAGGCCCCAACAGTAAAGTGTCGACGCCGTCGGTCGCCCGGTTCATCGATAGCGCCGCCAACGCATTGAACGGCAATGGGGACAAGCTGCGCCAGGCGCTGGCCCAACTGTCGGGGGTCGGGCGGACCCTTGCCAACGGCAGCGGCAACATCGTCGACATCATCAAGAACTTGCAGACCTTCGTTACCGCGTTGCGCGACAGCAACACTCAGATCGTTCAGTTCAACAACCGGCTGGCCACACTCACCAGCGTGGTCAACGACAGCAAGTCTGACCTGGACGCGGCGCTGACCAATCTGTCCACCGCGGTGGGGGAGGTGCAGCGATTCATCGCGGGCACCCGCGACCAGACCAGCGAGCAGATCGCTAGCTTGGCCGACGTCACCCAGACCCTCGTGGACAAGCACATGGCGCTGGAAAATGTTCTGCACGCCGCCCCGAACTCGCTCGCCAACTTCTACAGCGACTACAACCCCAACTCCGGAAGCATCATCGGGGGGTTCGGACTGATGAACTTCGCCAATCCCACCGAGTCGGGAATAATCCTTCCGATTCCCGTACCGGGCTGCGGCGTGACCGCCGCCATCGAGAACGTCACGGCGACCGAAACCGGCAAACTGTGCTCCCTGTTCCTCGGCGCGGGGCTGCGGGTGCTCAACTTCAACGGCTCGCCGATCCCGATCAACCCGTTCATACAACCGGCGCCCGCTCCGGAAAACGTTGTCTACAGCGAGCCGCGGCTGGCACCCGGCGGCGAAGGCCCCAAGCCCACGACGCCGGACATTCCGCCCGCGGTATCCGCGTACACCGGTGTGCCGGGCGATCCGATTCCGAATGGCCCGTCCCCGTCGGTACCACTGGGCCGGATACCGGGCGCGGCGATGCCCGAGGCGCCGCCGCCAACGGAACCTGCTCCGCCCCCGCCTCCGCCGGCGCCGGGTCTGCCGGGCATGCTGCTGCCAGCGGAAGGCCCGCACTCATGATTACCGCACGGGTCGCGGCTCGTCGTGTGCTCGCCATCGGTGGCTGCATAATGCTGACATCGACCGGATGCGCGTTCCACGGCCTGAATTCACTGCCATTGCCCGGTGCGGTGGGACGGGGCGCGGGATCCGACATCTACCACGTCGAGATCGCGAATGTCGCTACGCTGGAGTCGAATTCGCCAGTGATGATCGACGACGTCATCGTCGGAAGCGTCGGCCCGATGACCGTGAAGGGCTGGCACGCAGATGTGGAGATTTCGGTAAAGCACGACGTCGTCGTCCCGGCCAACGCGGTGGCCAGCGTCGGGCAGACCAGCCTGCTGGGGTCGATGCATCTCGAGCTCAATCCACCACTCGGCCAACAGGCGAGCGGACGGCTGCACCCGGGCGCCACCATCCCACTGAACCGATCGTCTACCTATCCCTCGACTGAGCAAACGCTGTCGTCACTGGCCGTGCTCGTCAACGGCGGAGGACTGGGACAGATCGGCGAGATCGTCCACAACTTCAACGCCGCGTTGTCCGGGCGTGCGGGCGCCGTTCGCGACTTGCTCACTCGCCTGGACAAGTTCGTGGGCACATTCGACCAACAACGCAACAACATCATTGCGTCTATCCAAGCGCTGAACCGGCTTGCCACCAGCTTCGCCGACCAGCGCGATGTTCTCACCCAGGCGCTGCGCAAGATACCGCCCGCGTTGGAGGTGCTGGACAAGGAGCGGCCGCGGTTGACGACCGCGCTGGACAAACTGCGTGTGTTCAGCAACACCGCCGCCGGCGTGGTCAACGACACCGAGGCCGATTTGGTGACGAATCTGAAAAACCTGGAGCCGACGATTGCCGCGCTGGCCAGCGCCGGCCCCGATCTCGACGCCAGCATCGAATATGCGGCGCACTTTCCGTTCCCGCAGAACCTCATCGACCGAGGTGTACGAGGCGACTTCTTCAATCTGTACTTCGACTTCGACCTCACGATCCCCAAGCTCAAGAAGGACATCTTCCTGGGCACCCACTGGGGTCAGCTGAACGAAGAGGAGGTAGCCGCGCCCGGCGACCCGTGGTGGTTGAACTACACCCTCGATCCACTGCATGCCGGCGTGAATGCCCCCCCGTTGCCACCCGGTGCGCTGCCACCCGGTGCTCCGCCGCCTGCCGCTCCGCCGCCCGCTGCTCCTGCGCCGTCACCCCTCCAGTTCAGCGGTCCACTCCCTGGACCGGCTGCACCCCCGCCGGGTCCGCTCGCGGGGCCCATCGCTGCGCAGGCCGGGCTCCTCCCCGGGCCTGCTGCTCCGCCACCGGGGTTCGGTCCCCTGCCCGGGCCTGCGGCCGCGCCACCCGGGGAAGGCGGCCACTAGATGCTGACGCGCTTCGTCCGGATTCAGCTGGCGATCTTCACGATCGTCGGGATCATCGGTGTGATCGCGATGATCCTCTTCTACGTTCAGGTGCCAACCCTGCTCGGTATCGGCCGGATGACGGTCACCCTCGAGCTGCCGGCCACCGGCGGCTTGTACCGATTCGCCAACGTGACCTACCGCGGGGTGCAGGTCGGCAAAGTCACCGCGGTAGGGCTCAGCGCCAACGGCGCGAAAGCGACGCTGTCTTTGGGCACCTCGCCCAAGATCCCGGCGAACCTGCACGCCGCAGTGCGCAGCGTCTCCGCCGTCGGCGAGCAGTACGTGGATCTACAGCCACGAACCGAAGCTGGGCCCTTCCTGCGCGACGGTTCGGTCATCGCCATGCATGACACCACGATCCCGCAAGCGGTCGGGCCCATGCTCGACCAGGTGAGCGCTTTGATCAAAAGCATCCCGCAAGACAAAATCAGCCAATTGCTCGACGAGTCTTTTAAGGCATTCAACGGGGCGGGCTTTGATCTCGGGTCGTTATCCGACTCCACATCGCGAATCTCCGCCGACGCCAACAATGTTGCCGATCGCACCCGTACACTCACTGAAGACGTTGGGCCGCTGCTGAATTCGCAGGTGCAGACCGCCGATTCGGTTCGGAAATGGGCACGCAGCCTGGCCGGGATCTCCGGCGTGGTGGCGACCGACGATTCCCAGTTCCGCACCCTGTTGCAAAACGGCCCCGAGGCCGCCAACGAAGCGTCTCGGCTTCTCGAACAGATCAAACCGACGCTGCCGCTCCTGCTTGCCAACCTCACCACCATCGGCCAGATCGGCGTGACGTACCACCCCTCGCTCCAGCAACTGCTGGTGTTGCTCCCGCCGATCCTCGGCGCCTTTCTGACGTCCGCCGGCAACAACCACCCGAATGGTCTACCGGTCGGCGACTTCGCGCTCACCATCGAGGATCCGCCGATCTGCACCGTTGGCTTCATGCCGCAAAGCCAATGGCGATCTCCGGCCGACACGACCGTCATTGACACACCGGATGGGTTGTACTGCAAGCTGCCGCAAGATTCACCGATCGCGGTGCGCGGCGCCCGTAACTACCCGTGCATGGGACACCCGGGAAAGCGCGCTCCCACCGTCGAAATCTGCAACAGCGACAAGCCCTACATGCCGCTTGCGATGAGGCAGCACACGCTGGGCCCGTCCCCGCTGGACCCCAACCTGCTCTCGCAGGGCGTGCCGCCCGATGACCGGGTCACCTCGAACAAGAGGATCTTCGGCCCCATCGAGGGAACGCCACTGCCACCGGGCGCCGTTCCGCGAGGGACGCCCGCCGGCCCGCGGGGAGATAACCCGCCTCCGGGCACGCTGGGCGCGGCGGCACCGCCGATGCCGTCGTCGGGCTACATGTCGACGCGGTCGGCCGATCTTCCGCCCATCGCGCCACTCGACGTTCCTGCCCCGGGTGAGGCCCCGCCATCGGCGCCGGCCGCTCCCGCACCGCCCGCCGGGTCCCCGCCTGCAGCTGTGCCAACACCACCCGACAAGGTCAACGGCGTTGGGCCGCAGGCGGCGCCAAGCTCATTCGACGGACAGACTGGTAAGCCGGTGCCGTCGGTCGCGACTGCGAACTACGATCCGGCTACCGGTCGGTACATGGCGCCGGACGGAAAGCTGTACCAGCAGTCAGATCTCGTGACATCGAAAGCGCCCAAGAAATGGCAGGACATGTTCCCGAACTGAGTCCGGGTGCCGCCGGTCAGCTCACCTTGTCCATCCGGAATGGTAACTCGATCTCAAGCCACTTGTTTTGCCCACAAGCGCCGCTGGGTCCGACTGTCGTGTCTTTGCCGGTCAACAGCGGCGACCCGGTTTGCGGTTGACCGGTGGCGGCATCCGTCGCATAAAACCAGTACGTTTGTTTGCCCGTGTATGCGGTGCCATCTGCGCACCGCTCCCAGTTCGGCACCTCGTGCCTGACGTACCAGGCCGTCCCATCAGTCATAGTGATCGGCGCGGTCCATCCCTGGTCGCTGGTGACCGTGCCGGTGCAGTCCTCCATGGTTGTGCAGGTGGTGCTGATCTTCCACTTCGAACTGACTTCCTGCTCGCTGTTGTACTGCTGGTTGATCTTGGCCCAACCGCCGATGGAGTCCGCCTGATAGGTCCCGTTGATCGCGATGTCTGCCGGCGTTTTCGCGCGGGCCTGCGGGGCTGGTAACGCCGGCGCCGAAACGGCAAATGCGCTGCAGGCCAACAGCATTGCGCTGGCGATCATTCCTTTTGAACGCATCGCACGCTCCTTGACACGTATTGACCCGACTCCGCCGATTCGAATTTCCGGCACCGGTAGCGGCGTTCTCGACAAGTGAGAATAACACCGGCGGCGATGCCGGTTGGCGGTTCAAGCGAAAGTCAGATGGCTCATCCGACTGGATCAAGCTTCGAGATCAGCCAGGAGCCGTCGACCTTTGCCAGCGTCACGCGGATGACGCTCGGGGTCTTCAGCGGATCTTTCTTTTCCGCGCTCGTGGTGGTCTCGTCGACGTAGACCAGCACGACTGCCGACTGGGGGTGCAGCTGGGACACGGCCGCCCGAACGACTACCGCCTTCTGGGTGAGGTGCTTCTGCCGCACCGCCGGCGCGACGACCTCAGATGTGAACTTGTTGTAATAGTCCAGGAAGTCCCCGGTGAGGTGTGGCGTCGCATTGGCGACGTCACGGTCCAGGCTGTCGGAGGAATACGACAGCAGTGCCACGGCACCGTCGGACGCCGCCCGGACCGCCTGGTCGGCAGCGGCGTCATCGATCTGGCGATCCGGACGATACTGAAAAAAGAAAAGACCCGCGGCCAGCCCCACTGAGGCAACGACCAACGCGGTCAGAACAATTGGGCGCCAGTTCGCCAAGTACCGGCTCGCCAGGTTACTGGCGACGACCATGCCGGGCGGCCGCGACGTGTCGGCCGGTGTAGCCTCGGCGTCCTCAGGGGGTTCTTCTTCAGCCGTCATTGGACGAAATCAAGTTTCGATATCTTGGGCTGACCGCCATCCCGATTGATATTGACGCTGAGCCGCCAGAAGACCGGCGGCCGTTTCGATTTGTCGGGATTGGTGGTGTCAGATTCCGCGACCACCAGCACGACCGCCGAATCGCCGTTCATCGACTCCACAGCGACGTCCCGCGCCGTCGCCTTTGTGGTGACCTTGGCCTTCTGCGCATCTTCGACGAGGTACGTCGACGTCACCCGCATTTGGCTCTGCAATGCGCCGGTCGTGTTGTCGATGACGCGTTGGACGTTCTCCCGAGCATGGTCGGGGTCGATCGACAACATCATTTCGACGCCGCGGCGGGCGACGGCCTCGAATTCGGCAGCGCGCTTGTGCTCACGCGTGAGTGAGATGTGCTGCCACAACATAAGACCGCTCGCGACGAGCGCGGCGGAGATGAGCACGACCGCCGCGCTGAGGCCCACCGTTGTTGGCTGGGGACGACGAACCCGCGACCGCACCGAATCAAGCCATCGCCTCAGCCGCCCAGGCTCATCGGTCTTGTCGGCATCGACGGTCGCGGCGTCGGTGTCCTCCCCGTCGTCGACCGTGTCGGCCTCATCGTCGGTGTCCGCCTCGGCCTGTCGGCGCAGTTCTGCCGCGCGAGCGCGGGCCTCCTCGGCGCGGGATTCCGCCTGGGAAACGGCGTGCTCTGCGTCCGCTAGCGAGATGGCCGGGCCGGCCTCGACCGCCGCCCCATCGTCGTCGCTTAGCTCAGCGTCGCGCACGCGGGATCAGCGTCGGCGCGTTCACGCCGTCGCCCTCTGATAGCTCCGAAATACGCACGGAGAACAACATTATCACCGTCTGTTATCGGGCCTGGCTGCAGCAAAGCGACCGGCTACAAGCGGCGTCTACTTATTCCAAGCCTGATCTTCTCCGAAGAGGAGAATTTTCTTACCGCCTGTGCAAAACTATCGCGGTGCGATTCATCGTGGCAGTGGTTGCCGCGCTGATTGGAGTCGGCGTGGTGATGCCGCCGACTGCTGCCGCCGGTCCGACGGTCTGCGACTATCCGGACTGCACCCCAGGCATCGCCCCGCACATGACCCTCGGCGCGCCATGCGACAACACCACCTACTACGCGTTCGGTGTCTCAGACAGTTATGTGCCAGCCACACAGCCGGGCCGGCTGATGTTCTGCGGCTCACCCCGCAGATATCAGCCACGATGGTTCCGCTCGCCTCCGATGGCGGGAATCAAGGACGAAAACACCGACTGCACGCCGTTCCTGAACTACGTTGCACAGGCGCCCGACGGGCTGTTTCTGGTCTGCATTGCCCAGCAGGGCCACACCTTCTGGACGCGCGCCGACACCTAAGCGTCGAAAGTCAATGCGTGACAAACGCGTTGCGCGGAATCGTCAACGGTAGGTCAACAGAACTCAGCAGCCCAGGCTCTGCCGCGATGACGTACGGCACCGCATTGAGAACGCGCATCGCGGTCGCGACCATCGCGCCGGCGCCGGACGTCATTCCGGCAACTCCGGCCCGACGCGGATCTTTCAGTGTCGCCGCCAGCGTGCAATCGATGTCGGGATCGCCGGTAATCGCGACTCGGTAGGACAGATCACCGATACCGGTCGGCCAATGCGGAGCGACGTCGTGTGCCAACCGCGTGACATGTTCGATGACGATGGCCTCGCGACCGTCCACGACGCCAATCGCTTGCATGCGCAGCGCGCCGCACGTGCCGGCCTCGACGGTGCCCATCGCGACCTCCAAGGTTCGATTCGTCACCGCGCGAACGAATGTCTCACGCACTTCCTGGACCTCGACTCCGAGGGCGTCGGCGACCAGTCGGATCTGCCCCTGCCATTCACCGGCGATCGCACCCGGAAAACTGATCCAGGGCTGATATTCAAGGGGCCGTCCGAAGCCCAATGCATCGCTCATGATGTCGGGAACGCCGTAATCGTCGTAGAGCCCGATCTCGAATGCGTGGATCTTCTCGATCGATGACGACTGGGTGGTCAGCACCAACGGTAGGTAGTCGGCGGCGAAGCCTGGCTCGATTCCTGACGCGTACAGCGAAGCCTGCCCCTGTTTTGCGGCGGCGGCGAGTTGGTCGCGCCACTCCGCTGGTTCGTACGCATGCGGATTGACCAGTCGCGTGGTGCTCGTCGTGACGACGTTGATTCCGGATTCGAGAAGTCTGACGTAGTCCGGGATGGCCAGCGCGTCGCGCTCCGGACCGCTGGCCGCGTAGATGACGCAGTCGGGCTTCAGGCCGATGAGAGCGTCGGCGTCGTTGGTGGCGGCAAGTCCGATCGGCTCACCGTTGGCAAGCTCGCCGGCGTCTTTTCCTACCTTGTCTTGCGCGTGCACCCATACGCCGACCAGATCGATATCCGGTCGCCGCTGGATGGCGTGGATGGCGATCGATCCGATGCCACCCGTCGCCCACACCACCACACGGCATGTTCCGTCTGCCATTTCGCTTCCTCCTTAGTCGGTGCTGCCTATCGGTGCGGTCGTGGAGGGCGATCAGCAGGCGCGGACGCCGGCCAATGCTCGGGTTGCTCGGCTTCGGTCATGCGCACCTAACGTTTGATCCGAAAGCTAGCAATATCGACCGAGCCGGTCAAGATCGAAGTCAGTTGGTGATGCAGTCAGATAGCCGATAAACACAGACTTCGTCGCTGAGCGGTGGCGGCCGTTGTCAGCGAAGATCAACGGCAATACCTGGACCGGCCACATTCAGAAACGAACAAATGTTAGGTTGACGCAGCGCCCAAGGCTGCCACTCGTGCCGCGGCCAGCGGGCCGAGGAGATGCGGGAGATCGACTGATGTTCACGCTCAGGTTCGACATGCGGGCGCCCGATTGGGCCGCGCCGGCCGCAGACCTGTACGCCGCGGCCATCGACATGTGCGCGTGGGCGGAGACTCGCGGCGCGATTTTGGCCGTGCTCTCCGAGCACCACGGTGCCGACGATGGCCATCTTCCGGTGCCGCTGATCTTGGCTTCGGCGGTTGCCGCCAGGACGACGCAGTTGGCGATCCTTGTTGCCGCGGTGCCGATTCCGTTGTGGGATCCGGTGCGGCTCGCCGAAGAGATGAGCGTGCTGGATCTCATCAGCAAGGGGCGGGTGTTGTACGCGCTTGGCATCGGCCATCGCCGTGAGGAGTACGACCATTTCGGGTCGAGCATGGCCACGCGTGGCGCCGTGGCCGACGAGATCATGGCTGTGCTCGGTGGTTTGGTGCGCGGCGAAGCCGTCGAGTATCGGGGCCGCCGGGTTCGTGTCACTCCGGCCTGCGCGTCCGCGAGCGGCCCGGTGATGATGATCGCCGGCGGCAGTCGGGCCGCCGCTCGGCGTGCCGCCGTCCACGGCCTGGGATTCATCTCGCAGACCGATTCGACGGACCTCAAGGAGTTCTACGAAACGCAATGCCGCGCCGCCGGCCACGAGCCCGGAGCCGTGCAGTTCCCGGTGTCCGACGCTCCCACCGTCGTTTTCGTTGCCGACGATGTCGACGCGGCCTGGTCGACGTTGGGGCCGCACTTGCTGCACGACGCGGTGACGGCGGCATCATACCGGCCACACGACGACTCAGTGGCCAGCATTACCCGCGCCGACAACGTCGCCGGGTTGCGCGCGGCCGAGGGTCCTTATCGCATCGTCAGCGTGGACGAGGCAATCGGGTACATCCGCAGCGGGCGGCCACTGCCGCTGCATCCGCTGTGCGGTGGTATTCCGCCGGATGTGGCATGGCGCCACTTGGAGCTTGCCGGGACTGCGTCCGCGCGGGCGCAGCAATGAATGGAGCGTCTGTGTCTGCTGTCCCGCAACCCATCCGTACCGTCGTGTGGTCCACGGGAGGAGTCGGCGCGGTAGCCATCGACGGGATCAGACATCGACCGGATATGAAACTCGTTGGTGTATGGGTGCATTCACCCGAGAAGGTGGACAAGGACGCCGGTGAGTTGGCCGGTGGTGAGCCGATGGGGGTGGCGGCCACAAATGATGCCGACGCGCTCATCGGCCTGAAGCCTGACTGTGTGGTCTACGCGGCGAGTGGTCCCCAGCGTGATGCGGCCGCGGTGCCGGACTACCTGCGACTGTTGGTCGCGGGGATCAACGTCGTGTCCACATCGTCGACAAGCTTGGTGTACCCGCCGTCGTACTTCTCTCCGGACTGGCGGGAACAGCTCGAGGCTGCCGCCAAAGCCGGCCACGCGTCGTTGTACGTGTCAGGCATCTTCCCAGGTTTCGCGTCCGACCAGCTTGCCCTGCTGATGACCACGCAATCGAAGAACATCCGCAGCATCACGGCCACCGAGGTTGCGCTCAACGACCACTACCCGGTCGCCGACGTGATGATGGACGGGATGGGTTTCGGTCGGCCACTCGACTTCGAACCCATGCTCAAGACACCGGGTTTCATCGAGATGGCCTGGAAGGCGCCGATATATCTCATTGCGAAGGGTCTCGGCGTCGAGGTGGAGGAGATCGGCGGTTCGCTTGATCGCCGATTGTCGGACCGCGACATCGAGGTGGCGTTCGGCACCATCCCGTCGGGCACCTGCGGGGCGGTGCGGACCCGCGCCGCAGGCGTCGTCAACGGCCGGGAGGCCATCGTCATCGAGCACATCATCCGGATGGCGCGCGACGTCGCACCCGACTGGCCGCAGTCACAATCCGATGCGACCTACCGGGTCGATATCGCGGGCGATCCGGACATCCACTGCGAGTTGACGCTCGGCGACGCCGAAGGCCACGGCGCGGGCCGGGCCGCCATGGCGGCCACGGCCATGCGCGTCGTCAACGCGATCCCGTATGTCGTCGACGCGCCGCCCGGCTTGCTGAGCTCGCTTGACATTCCCACGACCTTGCCGCGGCACGCTCTCGACTGACTACTTCGGTTGGTTGGGTACGCCTGGGAACAGCGGGCCGGTCGGACCCGCGGTCACCCAACCGCCCAGCTTGGTGACCAGATGGGGCGCGAAAACCGCGCCGTAGAGCAGATTTCCGATCAGGACGATCGCGACGACGGACAACACCGACGATTGAAGACGGGTCTTCGACATTGTGTCGGACCACATCTCGATGACGTTTCGCCCCTCTGAGTCCGTCCGCCCCAAAAGGTAGGTGAACACCATCATCTGGATGCCCATCGCCAGCGCGTCGTAGAGGGGATATTGGTGCGTGGTGCCCTCGAAGATCGCCAGACCGGGGATCACGAGGCCGTAGTGGAACACGCCGAGCCTGGCGCCGATGCCCGCGTTGAACAGCAGCGCCCAACAGAAGCCAACAACGAGACCGGCGGTTAAGAGGGTAATCGGTCTGCGCCAGTGGAACTTTGCGCTCAGCCGCCGACCGAGCGCCGCGCCCAGGGTGGCGGGCAGCACGAAGTAGGAGATGTAACCGATGGGCACCGACGAGGGCAGTCCACCCCATGTCATGTTCAACGGCCACCACGACGGCATGCGGGGTAGGGCGGGCGGGAACTGCGCGTACATCGCCCAGTCGTAGGGGGCCTCGATCCAGGAGAACGAGATCGCCGAGATACACAGGAGCAGAAGCGGATGAAGACGTCGCCGGCGGTAGCTCAGATAGATACCGATGATGAGCAACGTGATGCCGGTGACGTAGGCGAAGCTCATGGATGCAATCAGCAGTGGCGTCAACTGGTTGCTCATCGGTCGCCCTGTTCGGATGGGACCCGACGCGCCTCGGGGTCGAAACGCAATACCGCCGAGAAGATGAGGACGATCAGTCCGAACAGTGTGCCAAGCATGATGACGGCACCCACGTCTGCACCTCTTTCGATTCACCCTCGACACTTAGGATAGTGGATACTATCCTAAATCTGTCAACGGTCGAATGGGGTAAACAGCAGTGCCTCAGCGGGCATCTATCAAGAAGCAGGGCACGGCAGCAGCGCCGGCCTCGGCCACCCGGAGGCCGCGGGGTGAGCCGCGCAGGCTTCTACTCGACGCCGCCCGAGCGCTATTCGCTCACCAGGACTACCGCCGGACCACGACTCGGGAAATTGCAACGGCTGCGGGCGTTTCCGAGCATCTGCTGTTCCGCCGCTTCGGCTCGAAGGCGGCGCTGTTCCGCGAGGCCCTCGTCCTGCCGTTCACCAGCTTCATCGACGAGTTCGGCCGCACCTGGCAGACGGTCGTGCCCGAGGAGACCGGCGAGGAGGAATTGACCCGCCATTTCGTCGGACAGCTCTACGACGTCTTCGTCGAACATCAGGGTCTGCTCGTGACACTGATGGCGTCGGAGGCGCTGAGCGAGGACGAGCTGACTGAGACCGGCATTGCCGACGTCAGGCGCGCGCTGACCGTCCTCGGCCGAATCAGCGCTGAGGGCATGAACTTACGCGGGATGAGGTCGGACCATCCCGATCTGCCCGCGCACTCGACGGTTGCGATGATCGCGGGCATGGCCGCATTGCGGTCGACTTACTTCGGCACCAGGCCCCCGCCGAGAGAAGTGATCGTCGAGGAACTCATCCAGGCGATCCTGCACGGCTTCCTGCACCGAAACGTTTGACCGAAGGGACAGAGCATGACTGACATCAGCACGGTCGAGTTGTATTACGACCCATACGACTCCGACATCGACGACAACCCGTACCCGGTGTGGAAGCGGATGCGCGAAGAAGCACCGTTGTACTACAACGAGAAGTACAACTTCTATGCGTTGAGTCGCTATGAGGACGTGGAGCGCGAACTGCCGAACTGGGAAACCTATCGATCCGGGCGTGGGACCACCGCTGACATCTTGTTCAACAACATCGAAGTGCCGCCGGGCATTCTGCTGTTCGAGGATCCCCCACTGCACGATCTGCACCGCCGCCTGCTGTCTCGCGTCTTCACACCTCGGCGCATGCTCGCCGTGGAGTCATTGGTGCGTGAATTCTGCACCACTGAGCTAGACCCGCTGGTCGGTGCAGACGGATTCGATTTCATTGCCGATCTCGGGGCGATGCTGCCAATGCGGACCATCGGCTATCTCCTGGGGATTCCCGAAGAGCATCAAGCGAGCATCCGAGATCGTAACGGCGCCTTCATCGACATCGCCAAGGGGCGCGAGCCCGGTGGAGTCAGTCAGAAAATATTCGAGGACACCATCGTGATGTTCGCCGAGTTCATCGAATGGCGGGCCGATCATCCCTCCGACGACCTGATGACCGAGCTGCTGGCGGCCGAGGTGGACGAACCCGACGGCACGCGCCGGCCGCTGTCACGAACCGAGGTGCTGTCCTATACCGCAATGATCGCCGGTGCCGGAAACGAGACCACCGCGCGGCTCATCGGTTTCATGGCACAACTGCTCTCAGATCACCCCGATCAACGGCGCGAGCTCGCCGCGGACCCCGCCCTGATCCCGGGCGCGATCGAGGAGTCGCTGCGCTACGAGCCGCCGTCGCCGGTACAGGCCCGCTACGTCGCCCGCGACGCCGAGCACTACGGCCGCGTCGTACCGGAAGGGTCATTCATGTTGCTGCTCAACGCTTCTGCCAACCGGGATCACCGTCACTACCCCGATCCGGACCGCTTCGACATTCACCGTCGGGGCAGCCACCTCAGCTTCGGGCAGGGCCTGCACTTCTGCCTCGGCTCGGCGCTGGCCCGGCTGGAAGCCCGGGTGGCCTTCGAAGAGGTCCTCAAACGCTGGCCCGACTGGGAAGTCGACTACGCCAATGCCGAACGGGCGCATACCGCGAGCGTGCGCGGTTGGGCACGCTTACCCGTGTTCACCGGATGAGCAGGAGCCTAGTGTCCTGGTCATTAATTCAGCGACAGCTGTTTGGATTCCCTCGGCGTCGACTGTGTAGCTTGTGAACGAATTCGAGTCTACGGTTCATGGAGTAGTGACATTTCTGCTGACCGTCGAGGGTTTCGCCGAGGAATACTCTGGCGTTTTAAGACCTGATTCAGCAGCCCTTCGATCTCGGTGCTTCAACAAAGCCGCCGAGCACAGGTGTTGCTGATCTGACCGGCCGATCGATGATTCGTCTACCGCGAAGTGGAGGGTCTGCCCAAAGGATCGCGTCAAAGCTGTCATCGACGCGTACGGCGAACTGTGCGACGAGGGATTGCCTGGCTGTCTTCGGTCCGAGCATCGCCGACAATGTCATCCCGACGGCGGAAGCAATCGCGGAGCGCTTACACAAGTCGCCCCTGGTATCAGTGTGACGGGATCCGACGTTGCGCTCGGCGAATGGCTCTTCGCGTTCCCGATGGGCTCGCATACCGACGAGCCGATTTCTCTGGGCCGACCTGTTCGCAGGCCAAGGGCGGGCACGCGCAAGTCGGTTGTCGCTCACAGGAGCAGTCCGTGGTTCGGCGAAACATTATCTCGCACAACTTTCGGGATGCGTGTAAACACAGAGATATTCAGCATCACGTGGCCGAGGCGTCCATCGCGCAGACGGCCGGAGATGTCACGGCGGCCGCCGTCCACCTGCGCGGTGCACGAACGCCAAAGTGCATCCGGCCATCGTGCACTCGTGGATTCGGCTTCGGCGTGGTGTTCGTCAATCCGGCGTTAGAGGCGTTGGGTTAAGGGACCCGCCGCGGTTCTCGGTACCGCGTTCCAGAACGCCTGGCTCAACCCCGTGATGTGGAACGCGCTTCATGCGGCTGGACCGTGCGTCGACCAGTACGACGACCAGGTAACGTGGTCGGCCAGCGTATTCCTGGACGAGTTACCACGAGGCCTATGGCCGGCGGCCGGAATGGTGTGTGCCAGTGGTCAATAGAGATATCGCGGTCACCTTGCTTGCGTGCCGCTGACTCAATCAGCTGCGACCCGCTCAGTCCGCGCGGTGTCAAGGAGGCACTGGAACGCGTCAAGATGGTGCCAACGCCGCCTCCGGTGCCCGCCCGGAACGCGGGTGTCGTTCCGGCTCAACTGGACCCGCGGCGGGCCTGGAAAACTCGCGGGCTCGCACGGCTACTCTCAACGGTCGGACACGGTGTTGCTCGACTGCCTGATCCGGCGTCGAACTCCCGCAACCTCACAGTCGATCGCGTCCTTGGACCAGGACGACTGTGGGCCGCTGCCAGCGCGGGCCGCGGTGTGAACGTCAGATGCAATTCGCTGAGCCCGCGCAAGATATAGGTCGGCTCGAAGGTGTAGCGACGCTCGTCGGCCGGTCCGTGTTGGATTTCACTGATATTGATTTCCGACATCCGGTCCAGGATGCGCTCGATCGAAACACGGCCTTCGACGCGGGCCAGCGGAGCGCCGGGGCACGAATGCACGCCGCGAGCGAAAGCCATGTGCTCGCGAACGTTCTTGCGGTCGAGCCGAAATTCGTGCGGATTGTCAAACCGGCGGGGATCACGGTTGGCGGCGCCGGGCAACACCATCACGATCGTGCCGACGGGAATGTCGACGCCACCGACGGTGGCCGACCTGCGTGCCAGCCGGCAGTCACTTTTGACGGGGCTCTCCATGCGCAACGATTCCTCGATGAACTCGGGAATCAGGCTGCGGTCCTCGCGAATTCGTTCTTGGATGTCGGGCCGGTCGCCGAGCACCTGCAGGGCAGCCGAGAGCAGCTTGGCGGTGGTCTCCTGGCCGGCCGCGAACAGGAAGGTCGCCGAATGGACTCACCTCGATGACTTCGGGCGTGGACCCGTCGGGGTACTTCGCCGTCGCCAGCGCGGTCAGAACATCGTCGCGGGGCTCACTGCGGCGGTCCTCGATGTAGGAGCTGAACTTGTCGTCGAGCCACACCAGCGGGTTGATGCCCACCGACTCGTGATCGAGCGCTCCCACTCGCGCGCCGGGACGATCGGCACCCAGCACCGAGCGGAACTCCTTATGGTCTTCCTCCGGGACACCGAGCAGGTCGGCGATCACCAAAGTGGCGAAGGGCTTGGAGTATTCGGCGATGAACTCGCACTCACCCGCGCCGAGGAACTCCTCGAGCTGGCGGTCGGCAAGCTGCCACATGAACTCTTCGTTCTCTTTCAACCGGCTCGGTGTCAACAACCGGCTCAGGATCGAACGTGCGCGGGTGTGGTCCGGCGGATCCATCGTGACCATGTGCTCGAACATCGGGAACTGGCTGCGGTGCGCGTCGATCTGGGCGCTGAGGTCGTCGCCCTCGGGCTCGAATGGCAGCGGTGGGAACGGTCCGCCGAGCGCGACGATGTTCGAAAACGTGTCCGGGTCCTTGTAGACCGCGGTGGCCTCGTCCTACCCGGTGACCGCGACGACGTTGTAGTGCGGGAGCCGCAGCACCGGGTTTTGGCTGCGCAGGTAGTCGAAATACGGGTGCGGATCGGGAACAAGAGACGGGTCGGTGAAGAAGTCGATCGAATCGTAGTTGCTCATGCGCGCCTCCCGAGGCTGGATCTACCCGTGGTTTCCGGCGGCGAGACGTCACGCCGCCGGATACTAGATCGACAAAAGTGCTGAGCACCTGCTTAGCATGACGCTAATGTCGTGGTCAAGGCGAGAGCGTGGCCCGAGGCTACGATCGGCATGTCAGCAAGTCGCTCGGCGGGAGGTTGGAGCCAAGGCATGACTTCGGCGCGCAGGATCGGGGCACCGGACGCCAAGAACCGCGGCGTGCTGCTCGACGCCGCCGAGCAGTTGATGCTCGAAAAGGGTTATGCCGCAGTCACTTCCCGTCGGGTCGCGGAGAAGGCGGCGCTCAAACCGCAGCTCGTTCACTACTACTTCCGCACCATGGACGAATTGTTCCTGGCGGCGTTCCGCCGACGCGCCGAAGAGGGTCTCGAGGTGCAAGCGCGGGTGTTGCAGGCGCGCCAACCGTTGTGGGCGCTGTGGCGGTTCAGCACCGATCCGGCGGCCACCGCGATAACGATGGAATTCATCGCGCTGGCCAACCACCGCAAAGCGTTGAAGGCCGAGATGGCGTATTACGCGGAGCGGTTCCGTGAGGAGCAGCGAAAAGCGTTGTCGACGGTTCTGGATCGCTACGGCATCGACCCGGTGGAGGTGCCCCCGCTGGTGTGGTCGGTGCTGATGACAAGTGTCTCCCGCGTCCTGGTGATCGAGCAGGCCCTTGGCATGTCCGCCGGCCACGGCGAGACCGTCGAGTTCGTCGAGCGCTACCTTCACCGACTGGAGGGCGATCCCGAGACTTAGCTGGCTCACCAGAGGCGCATAGAACAGAGCGCGCCCTTCGGTCCATCCTTGGAAGCCTTGACGACCCCGTCGACGATCAGAGCACAGTGGAAGTTCGGCGTGCCCGGTTCGGAACCGGTACTGACCGAAACCATCGCGTACTGATCGGGATTCGACAGCATCACCGTAGGCGAGACCCAGGGGTGTCCGGGCGCGATGTCAGCTTGGACATTGGGAGTGAACTGGTACGGGTTGTGGCTGTAGTCGGAGAATTTCGTCGGGTCTTGGTCCAGGTAGTAGATGTCGGCATAGATCGGGCTGGCTGCCGTGACGACATACTTGACCTCATGCATGACCGGGTCATCCGCTCGTGCCGGCGCGGCGGCGAAAGCACTGCAGCCGACCGCCGCCAGCACTGCGAGTACCTGGCCCACAAAGCCTTCACCGATGGTTGTCATGCGCACCTCCGGCCGCCCGTTTCACCAGGAGCGATATCGACATTCTCCTGTGCGGAGAATAGCATCGCCGAGTGGATCGAAACCCTTTTCCAGGACCCTAACGTTTGCCGGTCCGAGCGTTGAGCCAATGCGCAAGATTCCTGTCGAACTGTTCACCCGATACGAGGCAGCGGGCTGGTGGACCCGCGAAAGCCCGGGGGAGGTTCGAAGTCGCCGAGTATCCGCGCACGGCCAGCGGCTAGGTGCAGAAGCGTTTGGTGCGGGAGGGCATTGCGGTAGCCTTCGGGTGAGAATAGTATTCTCACAAATTGCGAAGGAGGATTTCATGGGGCAGTTGTCGCATCGGGAGGACGTTCCGTTCCCGCTCTTTGACGCGGATAATCATCTCTACGAGCCGCCGGAGGCGCTGACCAAGTTCCTGCCCAAGGAGTACAAGGACTACGTCCAGTACGTGCAGGTCAACGGGCGCACCAAGATCGCGATCCGCGGCCAGATCAGCAACTACATTCCCAACCCGACCTTCGAGGTCGTCGCCCGTCCGGGTGCCTGGGAGGAGTACTTCAAGTTCGGCAACCCGGACGGCAAGAGCAAGCGCGAGCTGTTCGGTGAGCCGATGCGCGCGATCCCGGCGTTCTTCGAGCCCGGCCCGCGCCTAGAGCAGATGAACGAACTGGGCCTGGACCGCACCCTGATGTTCCCGACGCTGGCCAGCCTGCTCGAGGAGCGGCTGCGCGACGACCCGGTCGCCATCCACGTCCTGGTCCATGCGCTGAACCAGTGGCTCGACGAGGTCTGGGGCTTCAACTATCAGAACCGCATCTTCACCACCCCGGTCATCACCCTGCCGATCGTCGAGAAGGCGATCGAGGAGCTGGAGTGGGCGGTCAAGCGCGGCGCGCGTTGCATCCTGGTCCGCCCGGCTCCGGTCCCCGGCTTCCGCGGCCCCCGGTCGTTCGCGCTGCCCGAGTTCGACCCGTTCTGGGAGCGGGTCGTCGAGCACGACCTGCTGGTCGGCATGCACTCCAGCGACAGCGGCTACTCCCGGTACACCTCCGAGTGGGACGGTGCCGACCAGGAGATGCTGCCGTTCCAAACCAACGCGATGGGCATCCTCAACGAGTGGCGGCCGATCCAGGACTCGGTGGGGTCGTGGGTGATCCACGGTGCGCTCTACCGCCATCCCAAGCTGAAGGTCGCGATCGTCGAGGCCGGTTCGAAATGGATGTTGCCGCTGCTGGACGGCTTGACGGAGGTCTACCGGAAGGCCCCGGAAGCTTTCCCGAGCGACCCGGTCGAGATGATCAAGAACCGAATCCACGTCAGCCCGTTCTTCGAGGACGGCATCGACGATCTGGTCAACCTGGTCGGTGTGGATCAGGTGCTGTACGGCTCGGACTGGCCGCACCCGGAAGGGCTGGCGGAGCCGACCTTCTACATCAACGCGCTGGCGCATCTGCCGGTCGAGGATCAGGCAAAGATCATGGGCGGCAACCTCGCTCGCCTCGTCACGGTGTGACAAGCGCCCCACAGTGGGAGACCATCCCCGAGATGGTCTTGAGCGCGGCGGACCGTTTCGGCGACGCTGAAGCGGTTGTCGACGGCCCGCTGCGCTTGACTTTTGGTGACGTTGTCGATCGGATTCGTTGCGCTGCGGGCGCATTCGCCAACCTGGGCATTGGCAGGGGTGAACGCGTTGCGATCTGGGCGCCCAACTCGGCGGAATGGATCATCGCGGCGTTCGGACTGCTCACCGCCGGCGGGGTGCTGGTGCCGGTGAACACGCGGTTCAAACCGGAGGAAGCCGGCGACATCATCGCCCGCAGCGCAGCGAAGGCCGTCCTGGTGCAGAAGGGTTTCCTCGGCCAGGATTACACCGCGCCCGCCGGCATACCGGTCATCGACTTGAACTCCGACTTCCTCTCCAGCGGTTCCCCGTTCGAGCAGGCGGTCAGCGGAACCGATGTCGCCGACATCATCTTCACCTCGGGCACAACCGGTCGCCCGAAGGGCGCGATGATGAACCATCGCCAGACGCTGCGGATGTATGAGGAGTGGGCGACGCTCGCGGACCTACGCGAGGGCGACCGCTATCTGATGATCAATCCGTACTTTCACACGTTCGGCCTGAAAGCGGGCCTGATCGCGTCGTTCCTGCGTGGCGCGACCATGCTGCCGCTGGCGGTTTTCGACGTCGACACCGTCGTGAATCTGATTGAGCGCGAGCGCATCACGATGCTGCCGGGACCGCCGACGCTGTATCACTCGTTGCTGACAGTTCGCGACAAGTCCAAGCTGTCGACGTTGCGGGCAGGTGTCACCGGTGCCGCCGACATCCCGGTCGAATTGGTTCGTCGCATCCACAGCGAACTGCCCTTCCAGACGTTGATGACCGGTTACGGACTCACCGAGGCCGGCAACGTGACGTTGTCGCGACCCGGCGACTCGTTCGAGGACGTGGCCACCACCGCAGGCCTGCCGTGCGAGGACGTCGAGGTGCGGATCGCCGACGACGGCGAGGTACTGGTTCGCGGTTACGGCGTCATGCAGGGCTACCTCGACGACCCGGCGGCGACCGCGCAGGCGATCGACGACGACGGCTGGCTGCACACCGGAGATTTGGGGAATTTCGACGATGCCGGTCGGCTGAGGATCGACGGGCGTAAAAAGGATATGTTCATCGTTGGCGGCTTCAATGCCTACCCGGCTGAGATCGAGGGCTTCATGCTGGAACACCCCGCAGTTGCTCAGGTCGCCGTGATCGGTGTGCCCGACGAGCGGCTCGGGCAGGTGGGTAAGGCATTCGTGGTGCCGACTCAAGATGCCAAAGGCGCCATGTCCGAAGAGGATCTGATGGCGTGGTGCCGTGAGCGAATGGCTGGATTCAAAGCCCCGCGATATGTCGAATTCCTCGGTGAGCTACCGCTGAACGCCACCGGGAAGGTGATGAAGGACCAGCTTCGGTGAGCCCGGTGGACCCGCATCCGCATTCGATGGTGATCGCGGCGGACTACCGCGTGCCGAACCCAGAGCGAGTGTGGCCGTTGCTCCAACGCCGCAAATCGGCGCTCGCGGGGATAGGTGCGCACCATGTGTTGGTCTACACATCGACACATGACCACGGTCGCGTCCTGGTGACGATCGGTGTGCGCAGCCGGGAGCCGATTGTCGAACTCCTGCGCTCGCGGGTGTTCTTCGACTGGTTCGACGCGGTTGGTGTCGAGGACATTCCGGCCGTCTTCGCCGGCGAGATCGTCGAACGGTTCGGATCCATCGCGCCATCGGCTCGCACGGCGCCGGGCGTCGTGGTCGCCGCGATCGCGTCGGTCGACGACGTGACCACGCTCGCCGCCGAGATCCGTCGCGCCCTACCCAGATTCGAAGCTGCTGGGATCCGGGAAACCCGGTTGTTCAGGGCCTTCGACGACGGTCACGAAGTGATGATCCTGCAAGAGCTCAACGACGAGGACCGCGCGCGGCGCTGGATCGAGCATCCCGACCCCGCGGCCCCGTGGATTGCCGGAGCCGGAGTGGGCGCTTATCCGCCGTTGTTCGTCGGCAAGCTCTTCGACATGATGCGGATCGACGAGTGAACGGACCACTCGATGTTCGTTTGCCTGTGTAACGGCATCACCAGCCAGGCGGTGGCTGAGGCCATCGCCGGCGGGGCGTCGACGACCAATCAGATCGCCGCGGCATGTGGGGCGGGCGCCGACTGCGGCCGCTGCCGGCGCACGCTGCGCTTGCTGCTCGGCACGTCCAGCGGGAATCGCGGCGGCGTGCACACCTGAGCGGCAGCCGACTTATCGGCGCGGGCTGCCATCCGCAGAGGTGGGTCGGACAAGGTCGGTCAACAGGTCGGGGATGTCCAGGCGCGGCACCACTGCCTCGATGAGCACCATCCGGTCGCGGTGATCTGCTGCCGCGACGAACGCGTCGTCGAGCTCACCGTAGGTTTGCGCCCGAAACGTCAGATGGTTGGTCACGCCGAGCGCGGTGGGAATGTCGGCCCAGCTCCAACGGACAATGTCGTTGTAGGGCGCGGTCTTTCCATGAATCATCCGCTCGATGGTGTAGCCGTCGTTGTTGACCACCACGATGACCGGCGACAGGCCTTCGCGCGAAAAGGCGCCCAGCTCCTGGACGGTCAGCTGCGCGGCCCCGTCCCCGATCAACAGCACCGGTCTGCGATCCCGCTCAGCCAGGCCCGCACCGAGCGTGGCGGGCAGCGTGTATCCGATTGAACCCCAGAGGGGTTGGCCGATAAAGGTGACTCCGCGGGGAAGCCGGTGGGCGGCCATGCCATAGAACGAGGTGCCCTGATCCGCCAGCACGACATTGCCGGGTGTGAGCGCGTCGCAGAACCTGTCCCACAACACTTTTTGGCTGAGTGGCCCGTCGCGGCCCGGCTTTTGGACAGGCGCGTTGTCGGACGCCGGCATGACCGGAGGTGAGCTGATGCCACGTTCGGTCAGAATCGAGGTGAGCGCGTCCAACGCTGCGGTCATCTCCAGCGGCGCGAAAACCTGAATGCCGACGGTGCTCTGCTGCGGCCCGACGTCGATGGTCCGGGCCGGGTCGATGCGCTGGCTGAAGAAGCCGCTCACCATGTCGGTGAACACGACTCCCGCTGTGACGAGCACGGGCGCTTCTTCGATCGCCCGGCGTACCGACTCGCCGCTGGCGTCGCCCGCGTAGATACCCAGGAATTCGGGTGCGCTCTCGTCGACCAGGCTTTTACCCCACATCAGCGTCGCGTGCGGCACGACGTCGGCCGCCAGCAGCGCCTCGAGGTTGCCGACGGCATTCAACCGGTGCACCAATAAGTCGGCCAGCACGGTGAGCTGGTGGTCGGCGATGAGTTTGGTTGCGGCTTCGATGAATAGCGCAAGCGCCCGTGGGCTGGTCCCGCCGGTGTAGCGCGGCAACGGCGCGGTCGGCGGCTCGGTTTCGAAGCGCGCCACGTCGGTGGACAACAGCAGATATCCGGGCCGTCGCTGCTCTCGTACCTCGCTGAGCACCCGGTCGATTTCCCTCGCGGCCGTTGCCGGCATGAGATTGGCCTGGGCGCAGGTGATTTCCCGGCTCACCCGCAGGAAGTGCTCGAAATCGCCGTCGCCCAATGAATGATGCAGAGCTCGGCGCGTGCCCTGCGCGTCCTTCGATGGGCCGCCGACGATGTGCACAACCGGCACGTGTTCGGCGTAGCTGCCTGCGATCGCATTGGCCGCAGAAAGCTCACCGACTCCGAATGTGGTTACTACAGCTGACATTCCGCGCAGGCGGCCGTATCCGTCGGCGGCATACCCGGCGTTGAGCTCATTGGCGTTGCCGACCCACCGCAGCTGCGGGTGGGCGACGATGTGGTCGAGAAATTCCAGGTTGTAGTCGCCGGGTACACCGAATACCTCGGTGACGCCGAGTTCTGCCAGCCGATCCAGCAGATAGTCACCGACGGTGTAGTTGGATTCGGGAGCACCAGTCACGAGGACGACGGTACGCGTCTGCGGTCGAAAACGCCCTCGGCGCGGCGTTGCCTCGCTATCGTCCGGGCATGGCAATCAACGAAACCCGCGAAATCGTCATCGAGGCGACGCCGGAGGAGATCCTCGACGTCATCGGCGATCTGGAATCGGTCACCGAGTGGTCGGAGCCCCATCAGAGCGCTGAGGTCCTCGAGAAAGACAAGGACGGTCGGCCGCTCAAAGTGAAGATGAAGGTGAAGGCCGCGGGGATCACCGACGAACAAGTGGTGGCCTACACGTGGACCAAGAACAAGGTCAGCTGGACGCTGGTCAGCTCCGGTCAGCAGCGCTCGCAGGATGCGTCTTACACGTTGACGCCCGACGGCGACAAAACGAAGGTGACGTTCGAAATCAGCGTCGATCCGGTGGTGCCGCTGCCCGGCTTTGTGCTGAAGCGGGCCGTCAAAGGAACGATCGACACGGGCACCAAGGGCTTGCGCGACCGGGTGCTGAAATTGAAGAAGGGCAAGTAAGAATTTTGACGACCCGTGGACCCCTGGATGGGGTACGAGTGATCGAACTCGGAGGTATCGGGCCGGGGCCGCATGCGGCGATGGTGCTGGCGGATTTGGGCGCCGACGTGGTGCGGGTGCGCCGTCCCGGTGGACTGACGATGCCGGCCGAGGACCGCGACCTGTTACACCGCGGAAAGCGGATCGTGGACTTGGACGTCAAAGCCGAACCACAGGTGCTGCTGGAGTTGGTCGCCAGGGCCGACGTGCTGCTGGATTGCTTTCGGCCCGGCACCTGCGAGCGGCTCGGCATCGGCCCGCACGACTGCGCGGCGGTCAACCCGCGACTGATCTTTGCGCGCATCACCGGCTGGGGACAGGACGGGCCGCGGGCCACCACGGCCGGCCATGACATCAACTACCTGTCCCAGACCGGGGCATTGTCGGCGCTGGGCTACCGCGACCGGCCGCCGATGCCGCCGCTGAACCTGGTCGCCGACTTTGGCGGCGGCTCGATGTTCGTGCTGCTGGGCATCGTGGCCGCGCTCTACGAGCGAGAGCGATCGGGGACCGGTCAGGTCGTCGACGCCGCAATGGTTGACGGGGTCAGCGTGCTGGCTCAGATGATGTGGACGATGAAGTCGACCGGCGCGCTGCGCGACGAGCGCGAATCATTTCTGCTCGACGGGGGTGCCCCGTTCTATCGCTGCTATGAGACAGCTGACGGCAAGTACATGGCCGTGGGCGCGATCGAGCCACAGTTCTTCGCTGAATTGCTCGCCGGACTGGGTTTGTCGGCCGACGAGGTCCCGAGCCAGTTCGAAATCGGTTTGTATCCAAAGATGTTCGAGGCTTTCACCGCGCGATTCGCCAGCAAGACCCGCGACGAGTGGGCGGAGATCTTCGACGGCACCGACGCGTGCGTCACACCGGTGTTGACCTGGAGCGAAGCCGCCGCCGATGCCCATCTGACCGCCCGGGCGACGGTGATCAACACCGGCGGTGTCGATCAGGCCGCGCCTGCGCCGCGGTTCTCCCGCACACCGGCCGGTCCGGTCGGGTCGCCGCCGCCCGCAACAACCCCGCTGAGCGAAATCGGCTGGTAATCGGTCCGCTAGCTCGGCCGCGTTGCTACGTTGGTTCATAGTGGCCGTACAAGCATCGCGAGAGATTGTCATCGACGCGCCGCCGGGGGTGATCCTGGAGGCGCTGGCCGACGTCGGTGCGCTGACATCATGGTCGCCGGTGCACAAACGGATTCAGGTTCTCGACTGGTATGCCGACGGTCGGCCCCACCACGTGAAGGCCACCATCAAGATTTTCGGGCTCGTCGACCACCACATCCTGGAGTACCACTGGGGGCCCACCTGGGTGGTCTGGGATGCCGACGACACGTTCCAGCAGCGCGGGCAACACGTGGAGTACAACCTCCAGCCGGTCGGTGTCGACAGGACCCGGGTGCGCTTCGACATCACCGTCGAACCGACCGGACCGGTCCCCGGCTTCGTCGTCAGGCGAGCGAGCGAAATCGTGCTAGACGCCGCAACCAACGGCCTGCGTGACCAAGTGATGGCCGGCTCGGGGCCGGAACAGCCGACATAGCCGCACAACCTCGTCCGCGAACCCGGCAGTGTTGCTAACTTTATGGTCAGTGGCCGTACAAGCATCGCGAGAGGTTGTCATCGACGCGCCGCCAGAGGTGATCCTGGAGGCGTTGGCCGACGTCGGCTCCGTGCCGTCCTGGTCGCCGGTGCACAGACGGGCCGAAATCATCGACAGCTACCCCGATGGCCGACCACATCATGTGAAGGTCACCGTCAGGGTGGTCGGAATCGTCGACACCGAAGTGCTCGAATACCACTGGGGGCCGGACTGGCTGGTGTGGGATGCCGACAAAACCGTGCAGCAACATGCTCAGCACGTCGAGTACACGCTGCAGCGTGAGGCCGAAGACAAGACGCGGGTGCGATTCGTGATCACCCTCGAGCCGTCAGTACCCATTCCCGAATTCCTGATCAATCGGGCGCGCAAGAAAGTCCTCTACGCCGCGACCGAGGGACTTCGACGACGGGTCATGGGTGTCGTTCGTTCGGATCGGTCGACATAGCCGGTCCGTCGCGCAGCCGGGCAAGTCGGCGGATCGCTTCGTCGATCGTATCGTCACGCTTGCAGAAGGCGAACCGCACCAAGTGATTCCACTGATTCCAGTCCTGGGCGGCGGGATCGCAAAATGCCGTCATGGGTATCGCGGCCACCCCCACCTGTTCGGGTAGCGCCGCGCAGAATGCGGTGCTGTCGTCGTAACCCAACGGACGTGGATCGGCGCACAGAAAGTAGGTACCTGCGCTCTCATGCACGCCGAAGCCGACCTCGGTCAGCCCCTGCGCCAGTCGATCGCGCTTGTTCTGCAACGAGGTTCGCAACGCGGCCACCCAGGCGTCCTCGGCGTTGAGCGCCTGCGCCACGGCCGGCTGAAACGGGGCACCGCCCACGTAACTCAAATACTGCTTGGCCGCCCGCACGCCGAGGATGAGTTCTGCCGGCCCGCAAGCCCATCCGATCTTCCAGCCGGTGCAGTTGAACATCTTCGCCGCACTGGAGATCGTGACGGTGCGTTCGGCCATCCCGTCGAGACGTGCCAGCGGTACGTGCCGGTGGCCGTCAAACACCAGATGCTCGTAGACCTCGTCGGTGATCACCAGTAGGTCGGCTGCCACCGCGATCTCGGCGATGGCCGCCAGCTCGGCCTCGCTGAGCACGGTGCCGGTGGGATTGTGCGGGGAGTTCACCATCAACGCCCGGGTGCGCAGTGTCACCGCGCGCCGCAGCGCGTCGATGTCCAGCGCGAAGCCGCGACCGTTTGGCACCAGCGGCACGACGACCCGATGGGCGCCGGCCATGGCCACCACCGGGGAATAGGAGTCGTAGAACGGCTGGATCAAGATGACCTCGGATCCGGGCTCGACCAGACCGAGCACTGCCGCCGCGATGGCCTCGGTGGCGCCCACGGTCACCAGGATCTCGGTCGCCGGGTCGTAGTCGATGCCGAAGGTCCTCGTACGCTGAGCCGCGACCGCCTCTCGCAGCGCCGCAATGCCGATTCCCGGCGGGTACTGGTTGACGCCCTCGGCGATGGCATCCTGGGCAGCCTTGAGCATCTCCGGCGGCCCGTCTTCATCGGGGAACCCCTGGCCGAGATTCACCGCACCGACCCGGGCCGCCAGCGCCGACATCTCGGCGAACACCGTGGTTGCGTACGGTCGCAGTCGCGACACCGTCATGGGTCCTCAGGGTAAAGCGTGTGGTCGGCCGAGGGTGCTGCAGCACTCCCAACCAACAGGTTGGACGGGCACTTTGTTAGGGTGGCGTCCAGAGGACTAGCGTCGCCAACGACGGATCCGAAACCCATTTGTGAAGAGGAATCAGCCATGTCCGAAGAAGCCTTCATCTACGAGGCCATCCGCACGCCGCGCGGCAAGCAACGCAACGGTTCGCTGAACGAGGTCAAGCCGGTGAACCTGGTCGTCGGTCTGGTCGACGAACTGCGCAAGCGCAACCCCGACCTCGACGAGAACCTGATCAGCGACCTGATTCTTGGCGTGGTGTCGCCGGTCGGCGACCAGGGCGGCGACATCGCCCGTACCGCGGCATTGGTGGCGGGCCTGCCGGAGACCACCGGGGGCGTGCAGCTCAACCGGTTCTGCGCCTCGGGCCTGGAGGCCGTCAACATCGCCGCGCAGAAGGTGCGCTCCGGGTGGGACGACCTGGTCCTGGCCGGTGGTGTCGAGTCGATGAGCCGCGTCCCGATGGGCTCCGACGGCGGCGCCTGGGCGACCGACCCCGAGACCAACTACCGGCTCGGTTTCGTGCCGCAGGGCATCGGCGCCGACCTGATCGCCACCATCGAGGGTTTCTCCCGCGAGGACGTCGACGCCTACGCGCTGCGCAGCCAGCAGAAGGCCGCGGACGCCTGGTCGGGCGGCTACTTCGCGAAATCGGTTGTGCCGGTTCGTGACCAGAACGGCCTGGTCATTCTCGACCACGACGAGCACATGCGACCCGACAGCACGCTGGAAGGCCTGGGCAAGCTGAAGACCGCCTTCGACGGCATCGGCGAGATGGGCGGCTTCGACGACGTCGCGCTGCAGAAGTACCACTTCGTCGAGAAGATCAACCACGTACACACCGGCGGCAACAGCTCCGGCATCGTCGACGGCGCCGCGCTGGTGCTCGTCGGCTCCGAGGCCGCAGGCAAGTCGCAGGGCCTGACCCCGCGGGCCCGCATCATCGCGACCGCCACCAGCGGCGCTGACCCGGTCATCATGCTCACCGGCCCGACGCCGGCCACCCGCAAGGTGCTCGACCGCGCGGGCCTGACGGTCGACGACATCGACCTGTTCGAGCTGAACGAGGCCTTCGCATCAGTCGTGCTGAAGTTCCAGAAGGACTTGGACATCCCCGACGAGAAACTCAACGTCAACGGCGGCGCCATCGCGATGGGCCACCCGCTGGGCGCCACCGGCGCCATGATCACCGGCACCATGGTCGACGAGCTCGAGCGCCGCAACGCGCGTCGCGCGCTGATCACGCTGTGCATCGGCGGCGGCATGGGTGTCGCCACCATCATCGAGAGGGTTTAAGGCCATGCCAGAGAACACTATTCAGTGGGACAAGGATGCCGACGGCATCGTCACGTTGACGCTCGACGACCCGACCGGCTCGGCCAATGTGATGAACGAGCATTACGCCGAGTCGATGCACAATGCCGTGGAACGCCTTGTCGCCGAAAAGGATTCGGTGACCGGTGTAGTCATCACCAGCGCGAAGAAGACCTTCTTCGCCGGCGGTGACCTCAAGAGCATGATCCACCTCGGTCCGGAGAACGCCGGCGAGGCGTTCGACACCGTCGAGTCCGTCAAGCGTGACCTGCGTGCGCTGGAGACGCTGGGCAAGCCGGTGGTGGCCGCCATCAACGGCGCCGCGCTCGGTGGTGGTCTGGAGATCGCACTGGCCTGTCACCACCGGATCGCCGCCGACGCCAAGGGCCTCGTGGTCGGTCTGCCCGAGGTGACGCTGGGCCTGCTGCCGGGCGGTGGCGGTGTGACCCGCACCGTGCGGATGTTCGGTATCCAGAACGCGTTCATGAACATTCTGTCGCAGGGCACCCGGTTCAAGCCCGACAAAGCCAAGGAGATCGGGCTGGTCGACGAGCTCGTCGGCTCGGTGGACGAACTGGTGCCCGCCGCCAAGGCGTGGATCAAGGCCAACCCCGACTCGCACACCCAGCCATGGGATGCCAAGGGCTACAAGATGCCTGGCGGCACGCCGACCAGCCCGGCGCTGGCCGGCATCCTGCCGTCGTTCCCGGCGCTGCTGAAGAAGCAACTCAAGGGCGCGCCGATGCCCGCGCCGCGGGCCATCCTGGACGCGGCCGTCGAGGGTGCCCAGGTCGACTTCGACACGGCCAGCCGCATCGAGAGCCGGTACTTCACCCAGCTGGTCACCGGCCAGGTCGCCAAGAACATGATCCAGGCGTTCTTCTTCGACCTGCAGCACATCAACGGTGGCGGGTCGCGTCCCGACGGCATCGGCAAAACCCCGATCAACAAGATCGGTGTGCTGGGCGCGGGCATGATGGGCGCCGGCATCGCCTACGTCTCGGCCAAGGCCGGATTTGACGTGGTGCTCAAGGACGTCAGTATCGAGGCCGCAGAGAAGGGCAAGGCCTACTCGGAGAAGCTCGAAGCCAAGGCGCTGCAGCGTGGGCGGACCACCCCGGAAAAATCCAGTGAAGTCCTGGGCCGCATTACGCCATCCGCCGACCCCGCCGACTTCAAGGGCGTCGACTTCGTCGTCGAGGCCGTCTTCGAGAGCCAGGACCTCAAGCACAAGGTCTTCCAGGAGATCGAGGACATCGTCGAACCCAACGCGCTGCTCGGATCGAACACCTCGACGCTGCCGATCACCGGTCTGGCGGCAGGTGTGAAGCGACAAGAGGACTTCATCGGGATTCACTTCTTCTCCCCGGTCGACAAGATGCCGCTGGTCGAAATCATCAAGGGCGAGAAGACTTCTGACGAGGCGCTGGCCCGGGTGTTCGACTACACGCTGGCGATCGGCAAGACCCCGATCGTGGTCAACGACAGCCGCGGCTTCTTCACCAGCCGGGTCATCGGCACCTTCGTGAACGAGGCCCTGGCGATGCTGGGCGAGGGTGTGGAGCCGGCCAGCATCGAGCACGCCGGTTCGCAGGCCGGCTACCCGGCGCCGCCGCTGCAGCTGTCCGACGAGCTCAACCTGGAGCTGATGCACAAGATCGCGGTCGCCAGCCGCAAGGGTGTCGAGGACGCGGGCGGCACCTACGAGCCGCACCCGGCCGAGGCCGTCGTCGAGAAGATGATCGAGATCGGCCGGCCCAGCCGGCTGAAGGGTGCGGGCTTCTACGAGTACGTCGACGGCAAGCGCACTCGGCTGTGGCCCGGCCTGCGCGAGACGTTCAAATCCGGTTCGTCGGAGCCGCCGCTGCAGGACATGATCGACCGGATGCTGTTCGCCGAGGCGCTGGAAACCCAGAAGTGCCTCGACGAGAACGTGCTGACGTCGACGGCCGACGCCAACATCGGCTCGATCATGGGCATCGGGTTCCCGCCGTACACCGGCGGTAGCGCGCAGTTCATCGTCGGCTACCAAGGCGCGACCGGCACGGGCAAAGAAGCCTTCGTGGCGCGGGCCAAGGAGCTCGCGGCCAGGTACGGCGACCGGTTCCTGCCGCCGGACTCGCTGACCTAGCCCGCACGCTGGAAGAGGTAGTACCGCGCCGGGGTCTTCTCGGCGCGGTCTAGCTCCCGCTCGTCGCCGGCGGACAGCAGGGTCCAGCCGGGCGCGAAGCGCCGTTCCATCTCGGCGCGGTCGACGCCGCGTACCCCCAGTCGTCCGCCGGGTATGAACGCGACGATCAACAACCGCGCATCGGGTGCTGCCACCGCGCTGATCTCCCGGACGTAGGAGTCGCGGTCGTTGTCGCTCATGTTGTGCAGGCAGCCGTTGTCCACGATCAGCGCGAAGTTGTCGCCGAGGCCCTTCTGGCTCAACTGCGTAACGTCGGCCTGAATGAAGTCGACCGAAAGACCGGCAGCGTCCGCCTTCGCGCCTGCCTTGATGAGTGGCCTGGACACGAAGTCGACCGCGGTGACTTTCCAGCCGTGTCGGGCCAGGTAGATCGAGCAGTCTCCGGTACCGCACCCGACTTCAAGGACCGACCCTGCGGGCAGCGCCGCAGCAACGTCGGTTCCCTCGACGAGATCCCGCAAACTCCGCGCGAGCGGATGACCGTCCCACGGGGTGAAGCCGAGCCGATAGAAGATTTGAAACAGCGCGTGCTTGGAAGCCATGGCTCCACGGTAGGCCTAGTCACATCCGCCACTTGTGTATATGGGAGGAAGCGGCACACGTTGTGCCCGCCTCTCAGCGACAGCGGCTGCTCGCAGAGTGAGCACGCGATGGTGGATTCGGCAGTCGGTCGAGCGCGGAATGTAGGCAGGGCCGTATCGGCCGCGCCCGAGTCGGTGTACTCGACCGTGCTCGATCTCCCACCGCAACGCGTCGGAGACGGCTTTGGATGGCCGGCCCCGCACACAAAAGCCTTGATAGCCAAGGGCGTCGATCAGCTCGGCGACGGTCGCCGGCCCATGGTGAGCCAGTTGCATGGTGAGCATGTACCGCAGGTCGATTCCGCGGAGGTAGTGCTGATTCATCGCGGAACCATCGCACGCCGGTACGACACCGACCGCAGTTGTCGCTGGGAGGCGGGCACAACGGGTGTCGGCTCTCCGAGTGGCGGGTGTGACTTACTAGGTCAGGGTCGCGGCGATGCGGCGCCATTGCTCGCGCGGAAAAGCTCTCGGGTCGCTCAGCAGCACCTGGACGCAGACGTGGTCGGCGCCGGCCGAACGATGGTCGGCGACTCGGCGCATGATGGCATCTTCGTCGCCCCATGCGATGATCGCGTCGAAGAGCCGATCACTGACCTGTGCCAGGTCGTCTTCGGAGAAACCGCTACGCAGTAGATTGTTGGCGTAGTTCGGCAACGCCAAATATGCGCGCAGCCAGTCGGTTCCGATCTCGCGGGCCTCGTCGGCGCTGTCGCACAGGATCACGGTCTGCTCTGGCAACAGCAAGGGCCCCTCGCCCAAAGTCGAGCGGGCAGCAGCGGTGTGATCAGGGGTGACGAGGTACGGATGCGCTCCGGCGGCGCGGCTCGCGGATAGGGACAGCATCTTCGGGCCGAGTGCTGCGAGCACCCGCCGCTCGGGGGGAACGGGTCGCGGTGCGGCATCCAACCCGTCCAAGAATGAGGCCGTTGCTGCCAGAGGTTTGCGGTATCGCCCGGGTTCGCCGGCGTCGATCAGCGGAGCGTGGCTGACCCCGATTCCCAGCAGAAAACGATCGCCGTACTTCGTCGACAGGGTGGCAAACGAGTCGGCGACGTCATCGGGTGCATGCATCCACAGATTCAGAATCCCCGTGGCGATCACGGTCCGCTTGGTGGCGGCAAGCAGGTGACCCACTGCGTCGAACACCGGTCCGCCCACATCGGGAATCCACAGTGCCTTGAAGCCCAGCTCGTCTAGTTCTGCTGCGGCGTCGGCTGATTCGGATGGGTCGCCGTAACGCAGTTGACTGCTCCAGATGCCGAGTCCCGTGAGCTCCATTGCACATGAATCCTTCCGTGACCGCTATCAACCGGCGATGGGTGTGCCGTAGTTCTTGTACTGCATCGAGTCGTAGAGTCGCACACCGTTGGTGTTCAGCTTCGCGACCGCCCGGGTGAGCGGGCCGGGCAGCGTCGAGACCAGTTGTGCGCCAAGGGTCAACGCCCATGCGCCGACGGCGGAGTTCGGGACGATGGTCTTGGCCATCGTTCGCGCGAACGCACGGCTGCGGCGTACGGGATCGGCCATCTGCTGCTCGTAGGCTGCGAACGCCTGCGGGTAGTCGCCATCGGCTTGTGCCAGTTCACCCGCCAGCACGTAGGCCCCCAGCACCGCCAGGCTGGTGCTGCCGCCGACTGCGGGCCCCGGGCAGTACCCGGCGTCCCCGACCAGCGTCACCCGCCCACGGGACCAGGTATTCAACTGCAGCTGGGTGATCGAATCGAAGTAGAACGCCGGCGTGCGGTCGAGTTCGTCAAGCCAGCCGTCCACCTCCGGGTGCATCCCGGAAAACGCCGCGCGCAGTAATTCCTTCTGCCGTGCGACATCTCGACGGCGATACGGCAGCTCCTCTTTGCTTCGGAACATGAACAAGCAACGCGCATCGTCCAGTGGTTGCGCGGTGTAGATCCCCGCGAGACGGCCAGCGCCGAGATGAATTGCCATCAGCCCCTCGCGCGCAAGCGTTTTCGGCACCGACTGCACGGCCAGGTATCCACCGAGGAAGAGGGTGCGACCAGCGTCCTCGCCGAAGACCAGGCGCCGGACGTTGGAGTGCAGCCCGTCGGCACCGACGACAACGTCGAAGCTGCGTGGCGCCGCGTGCTCGAACGTCACCACGCCGTCGGCGGATATCGACGTGATCGAATCGCCGAACAGGTACTCGACCCGGTCGCGTCCAGCGCGGTAGTAGACCTCGCTGAGATCGTCTCGCATGATCTCCACATGCCGGTCAGAAGCCGCGCCATAGATGGGGGTCAGATCGACGTGCGCCGGCCGCCGGGCCCCTACCCGATGCATGGTCATCTCGGTGGTACCGGTAGCCAGAGGTTCGATCTGGGGCAGCACACCCATCTTCTCGGAGATTTCCATGGCAGGGCGGAACAGGTCGACGGCGTGGCCGCCGGTTTTGCGCAGTTGTGAAGCGCGCTCGACGACGGTGACGTCAAACCCGTAGCGGTCGAGCCAGTAGCCCAAGACGGGGCCCGAAATGCTGGCCCCCGAGATCAGAATCCGCATAGCGGCCTCCTCACGCGCTCCAAGTTAGGTTACTGCGTGCAGTTCCCCGACACGCCTGAGGAGGAGCTGCGGGCGAAGTCGGTGGAGGCTGCTCTCGGTTCGCTGGGACGGGGCTAGAGTCGCTGACTATGCGCTTTGGATTCTTCATCCCGCAGGGCTGGCGGTTGGATCTGGTTGGCATCGACGTCGACAAGCACTGGGCGGTGATGCGTGATCTCGCCGCCTACGCCGACGACAGCGCGTGGGATTCGGTGTGGGTCTATGACCACTTCCACACCGTGCCGATGCCGACCGACGAAGCCACCCATGAGGCATGGTCGCTGATGTCGGCCTACGCGGCGACCACGTCGCGGGTCAAGCTCGGCCAGATGTGCACGGCGATGAGCTACCGCAATCCCGTCTACCTCGCCAAAGTCGCGGCCACCGCCGACATCATCTCCGGTGGCCGCATCCAGATGGGCATCGGTGGTGGCTGGTATGAACACGAATGGCGTGCATACGGTTACGGCTTTCCGTCCGCCGGCGTGCGGTTGGGGCGACTCGACGAAGGTGTCCAGATCATGAGCGACGCCTGGCGCGACGGGAAAGTCAGCTTCACCGGTAAGCACTACCAGGCCGACGGCGCGATTGTGGCCCCAAAGCCGTTGCAGGACAATGGCATTCCGCTGTGGATCGCCGGCGGTGGCGAGCAGAAGACGCTGCGCATCGCGGCGAAATATGCGCACTACACCAATTTCACCGGTGAGTCAGCCGGCTTTGCGCACAAGTCCGACGTCCTTGCCGGTCATTGCCGCGACGTGGGCACCGACTTCGACGCCATCGTTCGTTCGGTCAATGTCAGCGCCGTCGTGGACACCTCAGAAAAAGACGTCAAAGATCGGCTGCGGCGCATCCGCGATCGCCTGGTCGGCTATGTCCCGGAGTCGGCAGCGGACGCGATGCTCGGCGGAACCAGCGGACCGGATTCGGCCACCGGCACAACCGAACAGGTCGTCGAGCGGCTGCAGCGGTTGCGCGATCTTGGCTGCGAGTATGTGATCTGCTACTTCCCCGAGGCCGCATATGACCGTTCCGGCGTGGAACTGTTTGAGCGCGAGGTGATTCCGGCGCTGAGCTAGGCGTCCCTAGACATCGCTGGTCGCATAGCGGATCTTGACCGGGGGCGCGGCCAGCAGGGGAGGCAGCTGCGTCAGCTTGCCCTCGCCGGCGCGAAATCTGCGGTACGCCTCGTCGTGGTCGACCGACTCCCACAGTTCGTAGATGAGCCAGTGCGCCTCGTCGTCCTCGTCGATGAGCACATCGGTTCGCACATTCCCGTCGAACGCCCGGGTGTCCTGCAGCGCCCGTCCCATCAGCGCGCGTCCCGCGTCGACCGCGTCAGGCTTGAATCTGAGTTCGAGTGTCACCGTGACCGTCATCGTCATCTCCTCGTGTCGTCAGGTCGTGCTGCTCACCGGGAGCACACCGTTGAACCTACGGTCGACCCACTTGACGAAGTCGGGCGCCTCCGGAATCTGGTCCGCGGTCGCGAACAAGTCGGCGAGTCGTTGCTCGGCTGTCACCACCTTGTCATCGAGCGGCACCGGCAGCCGCCGGAGTCTGCTCTGCGCGAGCGCGGCAATCTTGAGGTCCAGACCCACGGCGGTGGAGTACTTTCCGGCCCACTGCGAAGGATTGTCCCGCGCCCACTGGGCCGCGCGTTCGTAGCGGACCAACAGGTCGGCCAGTGCGGAGTTGCGTTTCGGATCGGTTAGCGCTTTGACGGACGCGCTGCCGAATTGGTAGCCGTTTTCGGCCGACCCGATGCTGCGCACCTTCAGCGTCAGATTGGCTTGCGCCGTGTAGGGATCCCAGATCGCCCAGGCGTCGCCTTGTCCATTGGCGAACGCCGACAGCGCGTCGGCGGGCTGCAGGAATACGAGCTTGACGTCTCTGGGCTTCAGCCCGGCGTCGGCGAGGTGTTCAAGCACGTTGGCGTGTGCGGCACTGCCCTTGGCCACCAGGATCGTCTTGCCCCTCAGCGCGTGAACCGTGGCGATTGATGAATTGGTGCGCACCAGGATCTGCTCGCCGGACCCAGCGCCGTCCCACGCTGAAATCACCCTGGTCTTCGAGTTGGCTGCCGCGCCGAAAACCGGTGGCGTGTCGCCGGTGACCGCGAAGTCGATCCTGCCCGCGTTCAGCGCTTCGATCTGCGGTGGCCCGGAAGTGAAGGTCGAGAAAGCGACTCGGTACGGCAGGTTGTCCAGGGCGTTGGCAGCGCGCAGCAAAGCTTCGGTGCCGCCCTTCTGGTCGCCAATGTGCAGGGTCACGTCGGACAGCTGTGCCAACGGCACCGGCGCCGGTACCCCGATGGGCCGCGGCCCCAGCGATCGCGACACACAGGCGGGCGCGCCGACGGTGAGCACCAGCACGATGCCGACGTGAAAGGCGATGCGCTGCTTGGCCGTCAAAGCCGAACGCCGAGCTTGTCGAGAAGGTCAGCGCGGTATTCGTCGTGCTGAGCAGTGCGCTCCGACGACGTGGGTCGCGGCGATTCGATGGTGATGGAATGGGCAACCCGGCCGTCTTCGAGGACGAGCACCCGGTCGACCAGCTCGATCGCCTCGTCCACGTCGTGGGTGACCAACAGGACGCCGAATCCGTGCCTGCGCCAAATGTCGAGGAGCAACGCGCGCATGGACAGCCGAGTGAGCGCGTCAAGCGCGCCGAATGGCTCGTCGAGCAGCAGCAGCCGCGGTTCGGCCACCAGTGCGCGTGCCAGCGAAACCCGCTGCGCCTGACCGCCGGACAGTGTGAGCGGCCAGGCATCGGCGTGGTCGGCAAGGCCGATCTCGGCCAGCGCCTGTTCGGAACGTGTTCGTGCCGCGTCGCGTGACATCGTGGTGCGGTTGAGCCCGTAGAGCACGTTGGTCAGCACGTCGCGCCACGGAAAGAGCCGTGGCTCCTGAAAGGCGACCGCAGGTGCACCGGTCACTTCACGGTTGCCGGTGTGGTCTGCGGAAAGCCCTGCCAGCACGCGCAATACCGTCGATTTGCCACATCCGCTACGGCCGACCAGCGCGACGATCTCGTGGGCGCGGACCTCCAGCGAGATGTCGTCGAGGATGCGCCGGGTGCCGTACCATTTGTTGACGTTGCTGAGCTTGCCGACGATCGTGGTCTGCCGTTCGGACGTCATGGTCATGTGCGGTACCTCAGGGCTCGATGTTCCAGAGCTCGGACGATGGCGTCGGTCGTGATGCCCAGCAGCGCGTAGACGGCTAAGCAGAAAATGATGATGTCGATGCGCAAGAAGTCGCGCGCGTTGTTGATCAAAAACCCAATGCCCTTGTCCGCGTTGATTTGTTCAGCGACGATCAGCGTCAGCCACGCGATGGCCAACGACTGTCGAAGCCCGACCAGCACCTGCGGCGCCGCACTGGGCAGCAGAATGATGCGCAGTCGCTGCCATAACGAAAAGCCAAGAATGTCAGCAGTTTCCAATAGCTTGGGGTCGACCTGCCTGATCGCGGAGAAGGTATTGAGGTATAGCGGGAAAGCGACCCCGAGCGCGACGAGCATGACTTTGGCCAGTCGCCGATGCCGAACCAGAGAATGAACAACGGAATCAACCCGAGGTGCGGCAGTGCGCGCAACATCTGCAGGGGCGGGTCGACGGTGGCCTCGACCCACGGCGACAGCCCGACGGCCACTCCCAGGGCCACCCCGATGACGCCACCCAGCAGCAGGCCCTCGACGACGCGGAGCCCGGAGACCTCGAGCGCCTCGGCGAGTTTCCCGTTTTGAATCAGTTGCCACCCGGCATCGAAGATCAACTGCGGTGCCGGCAAGACGTCCTGCGGTATGAGCCCGGTGGCGCTGAGGAGCTGCCACAACACGACGAGCACCACAGGCGACAGCAGCCTCAGGATGCTCCACCGGTGGTTGTCCCAGACGTTGTTAACTGGCGATGTCGCCGCAGCGCCGGCGACCGTCGGGGCAGAACCGCTCACCATCAAAGAACCTCGATATCCAACGGGAAGAGGCTGACCGGTGCGCAGCGGCATTGCCCGCATCGACGGTAGGCAGTGCTGGTCGCCGGGCTGAAGAGTTTGGCTCTGAGTGAAGGGAAACCGGCAGGTCGTCAGGCGCCGCGAACATCTGTGAGAATGCGGTTTCCGCTTTTGCGGAACGCTGTTGTACGGTTTGGTGAGCGCATTATCTTTTGGGCGGACGACGGAGGACCGCGGTGCAGAAGGCAATCGATCCCAGCATCTCTACCTGGCCTGACGACAATCCGCAGCTCATCGGCAGCCGGTGTGGTGACTGCGGTGCCACCACCTTCCCGGTGCAGGACCTTTGCCCGCGGTGCAGCGCCGCGTCGATGACCGACCTCTTGTTGCCGCGCAGCGGAACCCTGGTGGCCTGGACCACCCAGGGCTTCCCGCCGGGAGCCCCCTACGCCGGTCCGACCGGCGACGACTTCGTGCCGTTCGGGGTGGGCCTGGTGCAGTTGGGTTTGGGAGAAGACGCAGTGATCCGTGTTGAGGGCCGGCTGACGGAAAACGATCCGGCCAAGCTGGACTTCGGCCAGCAGGTCGAGCTCACCATGGTGCCGTTCGCCACCGACGCTGACGGCAACGAGATCGTCACGTTCGCGTTCCAGCCGGTCTAGTGGCGATCGCGAGCGCGGCCGTGGTGATCGCGAGCGCGGCCGTGGCGATCGCGAGCGCGGCGAAGCCGGGCGAAGCGGGTCGCCACCATAGGCGAAGCCGGGCGAAGCGGGTCGCCACCATCTACCCAGGAGGAGCCTGAAATGACCAGTGATGTGGCCATCATCGGCGTGGGCCTGCATCCGTTCGGCAGGTTCGACAAGACCGCGATGCAGATGGGCGCCGAAGCCATCCAATTCGCGCTGGCCGATGCCGGGTGTGAGTGGAAAGACATCCAATTCGGCTTCGGCGGCAGCTACGAGGTGTCCAACCCCGACGCGGTGACCCGTCTGGTCGGTCTGACGGGCATCACGTTCACCAACGTGTTCAACGCGTGCGCCACCGCGGCCAGCGCGATTCAGCAGACCGCCGACACTATTCGGCTGGGTAAGTACGACATCGGCATCGCCATCGGTTTGGACAAACATCCGCGCGGTGCGTTCACCGACGACCCCGCCAAACTGGCGCTGCCGCAGTGGTATGCGGAAAACGGGCAGTTCGTCACCACCAAATTCTTCGGCATGAAGGCCAACAAATACCTCCACGACCACAACATCTCCCAGGCCACCCTGGCGAAGGTCGCCGCCAAGAACTTCCGCAACGGCGCGATCAACCCCAATGCTTTTCGCCGCAAGGCCATTCCTGAGGACCAGATCCTCAACTCGGCTGTGCTCAACTATCCGCTGACGCAGTACATGTTCTGCGCGCCTGACGAAGGCGCCGCCGCTATCGTCATGTGCCGCGCCGACATTGCGCACAAGTTCACCGACAAGCCGGTGTACGTGCGGGCCAGTGAGATCCGCACCCGGCGCTACGGCGCCTACGAGGTGCACGCCACGTCGGCTCCGCTGGACGAGGACTCTTCGCCGACGGTGTATGCGGCCAGAGCCGCCTACGAGGCGGCCGGCATCGGCCCCGAGGACGTCGACATCGCCCAGCTGCAGGACACCGACGCCGGCGCTGAGGTGATCCACATGGCCGAAACGGGTTTGTGTGCCGACGGGGAGCAGGAAAAGCTGGTGGCCGATGGCGCCACGGAGATCCACGGCTCGATTCCGGTCAACACCGACGGCGGTCTGATCGCTAACGGCGAGCCGATCGGCGCGTCGGGGCTGCGGCAGATGCACGAGCTGGTCCGTCAGCTGCGCGGCGAGGCGGGCGAGCGTCAGGTGCCCGGCAACCCGCGCGTCGGCCTTGCGCAGGTGTACGGCGCACCCGGCACCGCGTCGGCGACCATCCTGTCGCTCTAGTTCCCTCGCGAGCAGTCGCAAAAGCCCCCGACACGCCGCATCTCAAGGAGCTTTTGCGTCTGCTCGCGCTAGATGGCCGGCCCCAGCAGGTCGTCGGCGTCGCGGATGACGTAGCCGTAGCCCTGCTCGGCGAGAAAGCGCTGCCGGTGTGCGGCGTACTCGGCGTCCAGGCTGTCGCGGGCCACCACCGAATAGAACACCGCGCCACCGCCGTCGGCCTTGGGCCGCAGCAACCGGCCGAGCCGCTGCGCCTCCTCCTGCCGTGAGCCAAAGGTGCCCGAAACTTGCACCGCGACAGCGGCTTCCGGCAAGTCGATAGAGAAATTTGCCACCTTGGAAACGACCAGGGTGTTCACCTCGCCACGCCGAAAGGAGTCGTACAGCGCCTCCCGTTCAGCGTTCTTGGTCGACCCCTGGATTACTGGTGCGCCCAACACGCTTCCGAGCTCGTCGAGCTGATCCAGGTACGCGCCGATCACCAAGGTCGGCTCGTCGGGGTGGCGGCTCAGGATCGACTTGACCACCGCGATTTTCGAATGCGCTGTCGAGCACAGCTTGTAGCGCTCGTCAGGCTCGGCGATGGCGTACGTCATCCGCTCGCTGTCGGTCATCGTGACCCGTACCTCGATGCACTCTGCGGGAGCGATCCAGCCTTGGGCTTCGATGTCCTTCCACGGCGCGTCATAGCGTTTCGGGCCGATGAGTGAAAAGACGTCGCCCTCGCGGCCGTCCTCGCGGATCAGCGTCGCCGTCAATCCCAGTCGTCGCCGAGACTGTAGATCGGCGGTCATCCGGAACACCGGCGCCGGCAACAGGTGCACCTCGTCGTAGATGATCAACCCCCAGTCGCGGCTGTCGAACAGCTCCAGGTGGCGGTACTCGCCCTTGGTGCGACGGGTGATCACTTGATAAGTCGCGATGGTGACCGGCCGGATTTCCTTGCGCTCCCCGGAGTATTCGCCGATCTCGTCTTCAGTCAATGACGTTCGGGCTATCAGTTCGCGCTTCCACTGACGGCCGGCGACGGTATTGGTGACCAGAATCAGCGTCGTCGCACCGGCTTTCGCCATGGCGGCCGCGCCGACAAGCGTCTTGCCCGCGCCGCACGGCAAGACCACCACGCCCGAGCCGCCCGCCCAGAACGAGTCGGCCGCCATCTCCTGGTAGTCGCGCAGCTGCCAGCCGTCCTGGCGCAGGCTGATCGGATGTGCCTCGCCATCGACGTAGCCAGCCAGATCCTCAGCGGGCCAGCCGATTTTGAGCAGCATCTGTTTGACCCGACCGCGCTCGCTGGGGTGCACGACGACGGTGTCGTCGTCGATGCGTGCGCCCAGCATCGGTGCGATCTTCTTGTGGCGCAACACCTCCTCGAGCACCGCGCGGTCCAGACTGACGAGCGTGAGGCCGTGAACCGGGCTCTTCACCAGCTGCAGTCGGCCATAACGGGCCATCGTGTCGACGATGTCGACCAACAATGGCTGCGGTACCGCGTAGCGGGAAAAGCTGACCAGAGCGTCGACGACCTGTTCGGCGTCATGGCCTGCCGCGCGCGCGTTCCACAGCGCGAGCGGTGTGATCCGATACGTGTGCACATGTTCGGGCGCGCGCTCCAGCTCAGCGAACGGCGCGATGGCCGCGCGCGCCGCGCCGGCAAGTTCATGGTCAACCTCGAGCAGCACCGTTTTGTCAGACTGCACGATCAACGGTCCGTCAGTCATTTAGTGCCGCTCCTCCTCATCGCTTCGCTCTGCATCGTCGTCGGCGCGCACTACCGAGGTGATGCGGTGGATGGCGAACTCACGTGCACGGCTGGACGCAGAATCGAACGCCACTAGCTGGCCGCCGGCCACCGCGATCGGCGACACCACCCGCTGCGTGGCCACCCCGGCGGCGTCAACGTAGTGGATCAGCACCGTGTCCTGCTGTTGGGCGGCGCGCTGCAGAAGCGACATGGCCACCGACGGATCGATCTGGGCACTGCCGAAGGGTGCCGTGGTCACTTTGCGTAGCACCGCGACGACGGCGCTCAGTGTTCCGCTGCTCGGGTGTGTCCTCGGCCGGTGTGGCCGCTGGCGCTGCGGCGCGGGGACTCGCGCTCCGCGGGTCCGGATGTCGACGATGGCGCCGGTGGAGTCCTCGGCGGCGGGTGCGAAACCGGCGTCCTGTAGGGCCGCGAGTACTTCGCTGATCGGCGCTTGCGATATCGCTACCGTCGGTGCAAGCACCCGCAGGCCGAGATGTGCGGCGCTGGCCACCGCCTGGGCGAGCAGCGCCGGGTCCTCGCATCGCACAAATGACGCGGCCATACCGATCCGAAGTTGCCCGTGGCGGCGTGCGACGTCGTCGATCAGGTACGTCAGGCCTTGCGGTACAGGTGTTTTAGAGTGCCGGTCGAACAGGGAATGCAATGCGTCGGCAGTTTTGCCGATATCCAGGGCGTGCCGGATCGACTGTTCGCTGACGCGGTAGACCATCGCCGTCCCAGCAGATTCGACGGTGGCCACTGCCGACAGCTCGTCGGCGAGGTGACGTTCCAGCGGACCGGGCACCACGACGGTCAAGTCGGCCTGCACCAGGAAGTGATCGATCGGCGCGGGCAGCGCGCGCGCCATCGCGTCGATGGCATCGGCACCATCTTTTAAGCCGTCGCCGATGAACGCGCGGCCGGGCGTGCTGATCGCCCTTCGGCCCACCAGACCCAGCAGGTGCGCCTCTTCCAGTAGGTCCGCGACCGGCGCAGGCTGGAGCCGCCTGGCCCACCGCGGCCGTCGCCAGATCAACGCCGCCGACGCGGTGTTCTTGTCCACCCCCGCGCCCGCCGGGAGCTGGGCGAGCATCTCCAGCAGCAGTCGCCGGTCCAGCGGCGCCGCCGTCGAGTAAAGCGAATCCGACAGCGCAGCATAGGGTTTGGCGTCAGGGCTGCGAGTCCCGATCAATGCCGGCCGTGCTGCGAGGTCAAGCCAGGTATTGGCAAGTAGCTGCCAGCGTTCGGCGGTGGACGCCTCGGTGAACCGGTCGGCGGCCACAGTCGGCGCCCAGTAGGGCGGCTCACCGGTGGCCGGTTGCGGGTCGGGGACACCACTGGCGATCAGACCCGCGGCGGCGGCCAGTTCGAGGATCAGCCCCAACCGAGCCTCGTCGATTCCGGTTGTCTTCGCCAGCCGCCTGATCTCGCGCACTCCTAACCCGCCGCTGCGCAGCTCGGAAATCGGTGCCGTGCTGAGTATTTCGAGGAGCACATCGAACTCTCGCAGGAGGTCGATGATGGCACCGGCGGCCGCGGCGTCGGCGTCAGCAGACGTTGTGGTGGACACCACCGGATCCGGTGCCGCCAGCTGCTGCGGTCCAGGATCCTCACCGCGCAGCACCTGACCGACATGGCGCGGCAGGATCACCGTGTCGGCGTCGATTCGCCGCAGCAGTCCGACCGCAAGCAGTTGCGGCACTGGGCGATCCGAAGGAGCGCCGGGTGCGGCGTCGCGGGTGCGCCCCAGCGGCGAGCCTTCCAGCAGCCTGTCCAGCAGCTCGCGTTGCGGCTCGTCGAGGCCATCGATCAGCTCAGCGATCTGCTCCGGGCTCTGCGAAGCGTCTTCGAGGGTCACCTGCCCGGGATGCCAGGGCAGGCCGCCGCCGGCGTCCGAGGCCACTCGCAGCTCGACGTCACCCCAGACCAGGGCGCGTTCCTTGAGGTCGTCGAGCGCGTCGAGGACATCAGCTTCGGGTGCGCGTTCGCCGATCAACGTGAGCAACTTGGTGACGGGCACCGGCGCTGTGTCCGCCTGCAGCACCAGTAGCGCATCGATCACCGCCAGCCGCAGGAAGTCCAGCTCGTCGGTGGCAGCCTTCAGCGACTGGCGAGCCTGGGCGCGGGCGGCGACGGCGGCGATGCTGCCCGGTGGCGGCTGGGCGAGGTCGGGCCGCAGCTCCAACAAACGGATCAGCCGCTCGTCGGGCAAGTCGGCCAGCCAGGACCCCAGCGGGATGCCCTGGGTGTGTTCGGTCATTGCTGACCAGCGTAAAGCAGTCGGGCGAATGAGCCTTCCCATGCGACGGCAAGTACACGGGGCCGACGGGGATCGGAGAGCCGGGCCGCCCGAGCCTTCACCGTCGCGCCGAACCTGTCAGAATGGATCCCGTGGCTGACAACGCTGGCAAGAAGGCGCAGAAGACCCGGTACGTCGACAGGGGCTGGCCGACGACCAACCCCGACGACCATGCTGTGAGCGAACTGGCAACCGATCGGACCGGCGCACTATCCCCCTTCGGCGACGTGATCTTTCCGGTGCCTGCCGACGAGTTGCCCTACGTCCATCCAGTCACCGACGTCAACCGCTAGGCGGATCGCCCCGCCGCGGCAGGGATGTCCTTGCGGCGCCGCTTAGGCGAGCGAGGACAGCGCCGGGTTACCGCTCACGCTCTGCGACTGGATGGCTTTCAGCAGGTCTTTGAGGTAGCTCGGGTCCAGGTTCTGCGGCGGCACGGCCGGCAGCCCGTTGGTGCCGACGCTGGGCAGGTTCGCCGGATCGAGCATGGGTGCGAGCTGCGGCGGCACCTGCAGGTTGTGCATCGCCGACCCGGCAGTAGCCGGATCGATCGGTAGCGCCGGGAGGGCCGGGTCGGCCGGCGCCGGCGCGTGGGGCACGACGGTCCACTGCGCCACAGTGCTGGCCTCATGGACTTCCTGCGGTGCGTCACCCGGTGCCGGCGTCTCGATGGCGACGGATTCGGCTTGTGCCGGCGGCGCGGGCGGTGCGTCTGGGGCCGGCGCGTCGGCGGCGACGGTCTCGGCCTGCACCGGCTCGGCCGGCGGCGCGGGTGGCTCGGGTGGCGGCGGTGCGTCGACCGCGGCCGGCGTCTCGATGGCGACGGATTCGCCTTGTGCCGGCGGCGCGGGCGGTGCGTCTGGGGCCGGCGCGTCGGCGGCGACGGTCTCGGCCTGCACCGGCTCGGCCGGCGGCGCGGGTGGCTCGGGTGGCGGCGGTGCGTCGACCGCGGCCGGCTCGGCCGGTGCGGGGTCGACGGGCGGTGCGGGGTCCGGCGGCGGGGGGTCGGCCGGCGGAGGGGGCATCGGAGCGTCGAACGCGGCGGGCTCGACAGCCGGTGCGGGGTCCGGCGGCGGCGCGTCAGCTACCACGTTGCGTGGAGTGGCGCCCGAGAGCCCGCGGCCGCAGACCGGCCAGGCGCCACGGCCCTGGGTGGCCAGCACCCGTTCGGCGATGGCGATCTGCTGGTCCCGGGTGGCCTGGTTCGCCGATGAGGCGTACTCGCCGCCACCGTGGGCGGCCCAGGTGCCTTGCGAGAACTGCAGCCCGCCGTGGTACCCGTTTCCGGTGTTGATGCCCCAGTTACCGCCCGACTCGCAGGCGGCGACGCGGTCCCATTCGCTGTCGGGAGCCGCGGCTGCGTGACCGGCGAGCGCGATGCCGCCGCCGCCGATCACTGCGCCGGTGAAGGCCAGTTTGGCGACGCCGACGGTTGACGTGGTGGGCTTGCGGTGACGTCCACTCATACCCCGGTGATTCCTCTCGTAATGCGCCTACGAGGTCAGCTGTCGGGTTCGGGCGGAAGAGGTCGCCCGGCCATCGTCGAGTCCCATGGGAATCGCGTCGGCTTCACCCCAAGGAGCCGCGAACGGCTCCAGATCCATACGGCGGACCATTGGGTCCCCCGCCTCCATCCACGGGTTGGTGTTGTGCTCGCCTACTGGATGGAGCTCGGCGCTATAGGCGAGAAGGCCCGCCGCTCAGGGAAACTCGGCAAGCCCGCGGACGACGCTAGCTGGTGTTAGCGGCGCAGTCATGTTTTGGCGAAACCAGCGTTTCGCGTGTCCCGGGCGCGGAAAACGCCAGGAGGCTCCGCTGTTTGCGCAGGTTAAGAGCTTCGCAATCGAGCCGTTGCCATGCCGTGATCAATCCGTTATGTGACTGAACTCACATCACCACGGCGATTAATCGGGGGTCATACGGGCAGCCAGCCCGCTCCGCGCCGCGAATGTCAGGCTCATATCGCGCCGGTTCGAGCCCATGGCGCCGGGCGATCTACCGGAACGATTTCTTTGCCCAGCGGCATCAGCGACACCGGAATCAATTTGAGATTGGCCAGCGCCAGCGGAATGCCGATGATCGTCGCCGCCATAGCCACCGCGCTCACCAGGTGTCCGATCGCGAGCCAGATCCCGAACAACAGCACCCAGATGACGTTGCCGATCAGGGCGCCTGTCCCGGCGCCAGGCCTGTCGATGATCGTCCGCCCGAACGGCCACAGCGCATAGGAGGCGATGCGCAGTGCGGCGAATCCGAAGGGGATGGTGACGATGAGCAGGAAGCAGACCAGCGCGGCCAGCACATACCCCAGGGCCAGCCACAGGCCGCCGAAAACCAACCAGATGACGTTCAGGATCAGGCGCATTGTCTCCTCCAGCGGTCGTGTCAGCCTACCGAGAAACTCCGGTGCTCAGCCGATGCCGTTCCGAGTAGGATCGGTCGTCATCGCGTCCTGCGCAGGCGGGGCGCTTCATTGTGTTGCCTCATTGAGTTATCCGTCAGACAAGCAGGTGAGACCGGTGCCGACTGGCAAGGTGAAGTGGTACGACGCTGAGAAGGGATTCGGGTTCCTTTCTCAGGAGGACGGCGGCGAGGACGTCTACGTCCGCTCCTCGGCGTTGCCCGCAGGCGTCGAAGGCCTGAAGGCGGGGCAGCGTGTTGAATTCGGCGTCGCTTCCGGACGCCGCGGACCGCAGGCATTGAGCCTGAAACTGATCGACCCGCCGCCCACCCTCACCCGTCCCCGCCGTGAGGCCCCTGCCGAACACAAGCACAGCCCCGATGAATTGCACGGCATGGTCGAGGACATGATCACCCTGCTGGAGAGCGCTGTGCAGCCCGAGTTGCGCAAGGGCCGCTATCCGGATCGCAAAACCGCACGCAGGGTCTCCGAGGTCGTCAAAGCCGTGGCCCGCGAACTGGACGCCTGAGCCGGACTGAAACGGGTGCATAGCGCAGCGCTTCGGGGAACACTGGAATTCGAACTGCCACAGGAGTCGATTCGAGTGAGGAAGTCCCATGGCGCAGCAGGCACAGGTCACCGAGGAACAAGCGAGAGCAGTAGCTGAGGAATCTCGAGAAAGTGGCTGGGACAAACCGTCCCTGGCCAAGGAACTATTCCTCGGTCGCTTTCCGCTCGACCTCATCCATCCTTTTCCCGAACCGTCTGGCGAGGAGGCCGCTCGGACGCAGGCCTTCCTGACCCGCCTGCGGGAATTTCTCGACACCATCGACGGCAGTGTCATCGAGCGCGACGCGCAGATCCCCGACGAGTATGTGAGAGGCCTCGCCGACCTGGGCTGCTTCGGGATGAAGATCCCGTCGGAGTACGGCGGGCTGAACATGTCGCAAGTCGCGTACAACCGAGCGTTGATGATGGTGTCGACTGTGCATGCCAGCCTCGGGGCATTGCTGTCCGCTCATCAGTCGATCGGGGTGCCGGAGCCGCTCAAGCTGGCCGGAACCGATGAGCAGAAGCGCAAGTTTCTGCCGCGGTGTGCCGCAGGGGCGATATCGGCGTTTCTGCTCACCGAACCTGACGTGGGTTCCGACCCGGCGCGCCTGGCTTCGACGGCGACTCCGGTCGACGGCGGAGCCGCCTACGAACTCGAAGGTGTGAAGTTGTGGACGACCAACGGCGTCGTCGCGGACCTGCTGGTCGTGATGGCCGCCGTGCCCAAGAGCGACGGCCACCGGGGCGGAATCAGTGCGTTCGTCGTCGAGGCCAACTCACCAGGCATCACCGTGGAGCGACGCAACACGTTCATGGGATTGCGCGGGATCGAAAACGGTCTGACCAGGCTGCATCGCGTCAGGGTGCCGGCCGAAAACCTGATCGGCCGCGAAGGTGACGGCTTGAAGATCGCGCTGACCACCCTGAACGCCGGTCGGCTCGCGATACCCGCGATGGCAGCGGGCTCGGCCAAGTGGTCGCTGAAAATCGCGCGGGAGTGGGCCGGTGAACGCGTGCAGTGGGGCAGACCCGTCGGCGAACACGGGGCCGTCGCAGAAAAGATCTCGTTCATGGCCGCAACCAGTTACGCGCTCGAGTCGGTGCTGGAGCTGTCCGGTCAGATGGCCGACGAGGGCCGCAACGATATCCGGATCGAGGCGGCGCTGGCCAAGCTGTGGTCGAGCGAGATGGCCTGCGTGATCGGCGACGAGCTGTTGCAGATTCGCGGCGGCCGCGGCTACGAGACCGCCGAGTCGCTCGCCGCGCGCGGCGAGCGGGCGGTGCCCGTCGAGCAGCTGGTCCGCGACCTGAGGATCAACCGCATCTTCGAAGGATCCAGCGAGATCATGCGGCTGCTCATCGCCCGCGAGGCCGTCGACGCCCACCTCAGCGCCGCCGGCGATCTGGCGAATCCGAAAGCCGACGTCCGCCAGAAAGCGAAGGCCGCGGTCAATGCGAGTGGGTTCTACGCAAAGTGGTTGCCGCAGTTAGTGTTCGGCGAGGGGCAACGGCCAACCGCGTACCGCGAGTTCGGCAACCTGGCTTCGCATCTGCGATTCGTCGAGCGCTCCTCGCGGAAGCTGGCCCGTAACACCTTCTACGGGATGGCGCGTTGGCAAGCCGCGATGGAGCAACAGCAGGGATTCCTCGGGCGGGTAGTGGATATCGGCGCCGAACTGTTCGCCATGGCGGCGACGTGTGTGCGGGCCGAGGCTCAGCGAGTTGCCGATCCGGCCCGCGGCCAACAGTCCTACGAGTTGGCCGACGCATTCTGCCAGCAGGCCACCCTGCGGGTCGAGGCGCTCTTCGAAGCCTTATGGACCAACACCGATGGCACCGACGCCGAGCTGGCCCGCAATGTGCTGAAAGGTCGCTACACCTGGCTGGAAGAGGGGATCGTCGACCAGTCCGAGGGCACCGGACCGTGGATCGCGCATTGGGAAGCCGGTGCGTCGACCGAATCCGATTTGGCTCGGCGATTCCTGACCGTGGCGCAGACCTGACCGAGGTCGCGATGGCTTCCTACGTCGCTGGGGCAGGCGAATTCACCCGCGACACCGACTACATCGAAACCCGGATCACCGTCGACGGCCGCGACGGCTATCCGGTGCAACCGGACCGGTACCGGCTGATCGTCGCTCGCGCCTGTCCATGGGCCAACCGCGCGATCATCGTCCGGCGGTTGTTGGGATTGGAAAGTGTTATCTCCATAGGGTTTTGCGGTCCGACTCACGACAAGCGGAGCTGGACTTTCGATCTCGACCCCGGCGGCGTCGACCCGGTGCTGAAGATTCCGCGGCTGCAGGACGCGTATTTCAAACGCTTCCCCGACTATCCGAAAGGCATCACCGTCCCCGCGATCGTCGACGTGCCGACGGGAGCCGTCGTCACCAACGACTTCGCCCAGCTGACGTTGGACCTGTCCACCCAATGGGCGGCCTACCATCGTGACGGTGCGCCGCAGTTGTACCCCGAGCCGCTGCGCGACGAGATCGACGAAGTCAACAAACGGGTCTACACCGAAATCAACAACGGTGTGTACCGGTGCGGCTTCGCCGGCTCGCAGCAGGCCTACGACGCGGCCTACGACCGGCTGTTCACTGCACTGGATTGGGTGAGTGGTCGACTGGAAAAGCAGCGGTATCTCGTCGGCGAGACGATCACCGAAGCCGATGTCCGGTTATTCACCACCCTGGCCCGCTTTGATCCCGTTTACCATGGCCACTTCAAGTGCAATCGAAGCAAGCTGTCCGAGCTGCCGGTGCTGTGGGCCTACGCGCGAGACCTGTTCCAGACGCCGGGTTTCGGCGATACCGTCGACTTCGTTCAGATCAAGCAGCACTACTACATCGTGCATGCCGACATCAACCCGACCGGTATCGTGCCGAAGGGGCCGGAGCTGGCCAACTGGCTGACCCCGCACGGTCGGGAAGCATTGGGCGGCAGGACTTTCGGTGACGGCACGCCGCCGGGACCGCCGCTCGACGGTGAGCGGGTGCCGCTAGGCCACGCGCCGGGCTAGCCAGACTCAGAACGTCGGCCCGGCGGCACTACCTATGAGTTTGCGCGCAATTTGCTGAGTCAGGGATGGGGATACTGGCGTGCACCAGGCTCTGCGAACTTGTCCAGCTCCGGGAGGTTGACCACGATCGGATCCGGGTGCGAACGGGTCACAACCCAGACGGTCGGTCGCTCGGCGGACGCGTTGATCTCCTGGTGCACCGTGTGCGCGGGAATGAAAACGAAATCTCCCGGACCCGCCTCGACGACGTGCTGCAGGCGGTCGCCCCACCGGTACCTGGCGGTGCCTTCAAGCACGTACAGGATTGTTTCCTGATCGCCGTGGTGGTGCGCACCGGTCGCTGCGCCGGGCAGCACTGTGCTGAGGAACGCGCTCAGTACCTTGGCGTCGGGGTTGCGGCCGTCGAAAGCGACCTGCCGGTGTAGTCCCGACGTCTGTGGGGTGTTGTCGGAGAGTTCCCCACGCCGAACGACGCGGACCGAAGGCTCGTGCATCGCGGATTCCTTTCTTTTGGAGGCGGACCGGTGGATCAGTTCACGTGGTCCCGTCAAGCAAAAATGGTCACCGGCGGCATGCGCCCGCCCGGACGGCGATCAGTGCGGTGGCGGCCGCCTGGTCAGCAACGGCGTAATCGAGGGGCTCTTCGGTCACAAGCTTTCGGTAATAGATCGGTGCGGCTACTAGGCCGACGAGCTCACGAACGTCGACGTCGGCGGGCAACTCTGCGCGTTTGATCGCGGCGTCGACCATGCTCGCCGCCTCTCGGTACCGGCTGGCGAAGAACTTGCGCTTGAGCTCGGCGATCTGCGGTTCGCGGGCGGCATCAGAGAACAGCGCGCGCACCGTCCCGGCGACCGCCGGCGAATCATTGGTCAGAAAGTCAACCAGCAAGCGGCCAAACGAGCGTAAATCCTCCTCGATCGAGCCGGTCGCCGGGATCGGGAACACATCCGCCGCCACGTCGTCGACCGCGGCGGCGAGCACGGCCTCCTTGGTCTGCCAGCGCCGGTAGATCGTCGACTTGTTCACCCCGGACAGTTCGGCGATGCGCTCGATGGACAGGTCCGAATAGCCCAGTTTGGCCAGCACGCTAAGGGTGGCGTCGAGCACGGCAGACCGCACCTGCGAGGTGCGGCCCCCCGGACGAATGGTGCCCGGTGCTGTATTAAGCGCCCCCTCGGCCATAATGCAACCTCTCGTTGTGTTTACAAGAGCAGTGTGCCATACTCGCTAAAGCAACTCAATGTTGTATTAGCTTAGGAGGAACGCTCAAGATGACGATCAGCGATCAGGAGATCATCAGCCGGTTTCCGGTGGGGTATTACCCGCTTCACCCAAATGTCTCGCTCAACTTCCAGCTAAACCGGTTCTACGGCTGGGCCAACGATGAACAGATGCTGGAGGAAATCCGAGCGGCGGCGCCCCGCATTTCCAGTTACGCGGACTGGACACGGGAGATGCTCGAGCTCAGCGATAATGCGCTGGACGCCGACCGCCCTCTGCCGGCCGCCTATTACTCCCGTGGGGCGCAATTCTTCCTCGATCCGGGCGATCCGCGATACCAGCCGGCGTTGCACCGCTTTCTCGACAACGTGCTGGCGGGCAATGGCGTCACCGAGTGTGATCACCATCTGGTCCCCTATCAAGGGACGCAGCTCTCGGCGTACCGGTTCACCCCCGCGCAGCCTCGCGGAACGATCGTCGTCTTCGGCGGGTTCGACAGCTACATCGTGGAATGGCTGCCCGCCGCGCGCGCCCTCCGCGACGCCGGCCTGGACACCGTGATATTCGACGGTCCCGGCCAAGGCACGGTGCTTGACGGGGGCACGCCGATGACCCCGGACTGGCACCTTCCGGTGGCCGCTGTGCTGGACTACTTCGGCCTGACCGACATCACCCTGATGGGATTCTCACTCGGCGGCTGCCTGGTGATGCGCGCGGCCGCCCGGGAACCCAGGATTAGCCGCGTCATCGCCTTCGACATCATGACCGAGCTGTTCGAGTGCGTCACCAGGAGTCCCGGGACCGCAAGCCTTGCTGCCCTCGCGGCAGACGGCGCGCAGATACCCGCTTCGGTGATCGACGCGGCCGCCGAGGCCTTCGCCAAAACGGACTTACTGACGGAGTGGGCCTTCCACCAGGCTGAGCGCGTAATGGGCGTCGCTACCCCGGCCGAGGTATTCAAGGTCTGGCGCGAATACAACACCGACGACGTCTCGCCGTTGGTCACCCAGGATGTGCTGCTGATGGCGGGCGAGAGGGACCATTACGTGCCGCTGCACCAGCTCGGGGACCAGCTCCTGACCCTGACCGCCGCGCGGTCCGTCAGCGCCCGGGTCTTCACCGAAGCCGAGCAGGCGCAGAACCACTGTCAGATCGGGAACACGGGCCTGGCTATCAAGGTGATCCTCGACTGGCTGGACGTCGTCGGCGGCCGGACCGGCCACCCCGACTAGGCGTCGGGCTTCACCCGAATCCGAAAAGAGTTGTGCGATGACAGTTTTCCCGTACCCAGAGCTCGACGCCGAGAAAGAGGCCGAATACGAGCTATTCCCCATCAATTTGACGCGGATGATGCTGCATACGCAGGGGCAGACCCTGCCGTATTGGAAATACGCGTTGAGCTTCTGCAATGCAAAGATCCCGCCGGTGGTGCGCGAACGCGTGATCGTGCGGGTCGGTGCGGTCACCGGTTGCGAATACCAACTGGTCCAGCACAAGTCGGAAGCCCTGCGCACCGGAACAAGCCCAGAGCTGCTGGCCGACCTGATCAATCCAGAGCATCAGGAGTTCGGCGATCCGTCGCTGACAGCGCTGGTCTCCTATGTCGACTCGCTGGTCGAAAATATCGGAGCCGAACAAGACACCCTCGATGCGCTGCGAAAGTGCTTCCCCGACAACGAAGTCGCCGAGATCACCTTGCTGGCGGGCACCTACGTCCTATGCGCCGCATTCCTCAAATCGCTGCAGGTGCCGCTCGATGGCGGCCCCGTCGATTGGGCCGCCGCCGACGCCTACATGAAGAAGGAGGGACTCTGATGACCGATGACCTATCCATTCTGGAGAATTACATCCAGCGATGCTCGAACTGGGGCAGGTGGGGTCCGGATGACGAGCTGGGCACGGTCAACCTCATCACCGCCGACAAGATCCGCGAAGCCGCCGCGTTGGTGAAGGTCGGCAAGTCCATCTCGTTGACCATGCCGTATGACGAGCACGGGCCACAGAACGGTTATCTCGGCAGAGCGAATCCCCATCTGTACCAACTCGCGTCGGGACCGGGATACCTCGTCGGAGAGCAAGAACGCGTGGAAACGCACACCCTGGCCGAGTGGAGGAAATCCACCGGGCAACGCACCGCAGGCTACTACGACGACGTCCTGGTCATGCCCACCCAATCCGGCACCCAGTGGGACGCACTATGCCACTTCTTCTGGCGGGGCCAGATGTACAACGGACATTCGGCCGCCGATGCCGGAACAGGGGGGAGTCGATCCAACGGTGTGCAGAACTACACCGGCAAGATCGTCACCCGCGGCGTATTCGTCGACCTCGCCACACACCGCGGCGTTGACACACTCGAACCCGGTTACGCCATCACCGCCGACGATCTCGACGACTACCTCGCCGCCAAACACCTCGACATCCGGCCCGGCGACGCGCTGATCATCCGCACCGGGTTCATGTCCACACGGCGCGGAAACTGGGGAGCATACGCCGGCGGCCCGTCGCCGGGACTGTCGCTGCATACGGCTCCATGGCTCCGCGATAAAGACATCGCGGCTGTCGCCACCGACACCTGGGGAATTGAGGTGCTGCCCAACGAGATCGACTGCTGGCAACCACTTCACGTGGTCTCTCTCGCTCACACCGGACTGGCATTCGGCGAGATGTTCGACCTCGACGCACTCGCCGATGACACCAAAGCCGACGGGACCTACGAATTCATGTTCGCAGCATCACCCCTGCCGGTGACTGGCGCGTCCGGCAGTCCGGTCTCCGCGCTGGCAATCAAGTAATCGACAGACGGACCGCTCGAAGCCGAACTGGCGCAGGCGTTGCTAGCCCCACACCGTTCGGACCGACCATTCGGCGTGGGGAACACCATGCAGTTCGCCGGTCTGGTCGACGACCACTGTCATCAACTGGACGGCGATGCCGGTCAGCCGCCCGTGATGCGGATCGACGGTGGGGATGGTGACGGCCAGCCGGTTGCCCGGGCGGAAGAACGACGTGACGGGGTTGGCGGAGTCCTCATACACCCGCAACAGCCACCAGGGCGCCCGACCGATCGATGGCGGCACCGAAAGCTGCACCGGGTCACGCGAATTGACCCGTAGTTCGCCCTGCGCCTGCGGGGTTTGGCAATCGCTCGGGTTGAGCACATTGCAGTACCGGTAGGGACCTACCCGGGTCAGGTGGCCGCGTGAATACGCGCTGATCTCGGGACGCAGGGGACCATGCTCGCGGGCGAGCGCCCACGCGCCGAACCCCGCGGCCGCCGACGCTAATACCACCACGATCGCGGCCAGCACGGCGACAGCGGGTTTTCGCGTCGGCTTCACTCTCGCCGCACCGCCGCGGTGCCGGCCTCGCTGTGGTCGCCTTCCTGCTCGACCATCACCGGCCGGTTGCCGCCTAGGCCAGGAATCAGCGAGTCACCGCGGAAGCTGACAATCGTCTGCGCCAAACCCGGAATCAGCACGGACCCGACGATGCTGAAGCCGACCCACAAGTCGGTGTAGAGCAGCACGCCCAGCGCGCCGCCGAGCACCCACGCCAGCTGCAGCGTCGATTCCGAACGCCCGAACGCCGATGCGCGTGATTCCTCCGGCAGATCATCTTGCAACGACGCATCCAGCGCCGCCTTCGCGATCGCGCTCGACCCCGACGTGATCAAGGTTGCGACGGCCGCCATCAGCAGATTGCCGGCCACCGCTGCTGCCAGGGCGATGCCGGTGACTGCCACGGTGCAGCGCACCACCAGCACCGCGGGCCGGCCCAACCGCAGCCGGGCGCTGGCGAAGTTGCCGGCGAAGTTGCCGATGGCTGCGGCCGCGCCGATCAGTCCCAGTATCCCCAACTGCACCCACCCGCTGGCTTGATGCGCCTTGGCGACGAAAGCCGGATACAAGAACAAGAATCCGACCATGACTTTGATCGTGCAGTTGCCCCACAGCGCGGTGATGATGTTGCGGCCCAAGGGTTGTCGAAGGGCCCCACTTGCCCGGCGGACCTCCTCGGGCCAACTTCGCCGCGATCGGCCTTGGCGATAGCTCAACGTCGTGGGAACCTCGCCTGCGGTCACTTCGACCCAGCGCGGAATCCGCATGGACAGCCAGGCGCCGGCCACGGTGGCGGCAATGACGACGAACAACGCACCGGGCAACCGCAACAGGTGCTCGCAGGCGTACTCGATTCCGCCGGCGATGCCGCCGCCCACGATGGTGCCGCCCAGCAGACCGAACATCGTCAACCGGGAGTTCACCCGCACCAGGTCGATCGTCGGCGGCATCACCCGCGGCGTCACTGCGCTGCGCAGCACGCTGAACGACTTCGACAGCACCATCATGGCCAGCGCACACGGATACAGCACCCAGGACGGGAAGCCGCCGGTGGCGCCGTCGTAGTTGATGATGAGCACCGCCGCCAGCCCGGTGCGCAGCGCGAACGACGCGGCGAGCGCGACCCGGCGGCCGTGCTGTAGCCGGTCGAGCGCCGGGCCGATCAGCGGCGCGATCACCGCGAACGGTGCGATCGTGATCAACAGGTAGAGCGCGACCCTGTCCTTGCTTTCCCCGGTGGCCGCCGCGAAGAACAGCGTGTTGGCCAACGCGACGGCCATCGCCGCGTCGGTGGCGAAATTGGCCACCACCGGCCAGGTCAGCGCGGTCAGCCCGGATTTGTCGGCACCGTCGGCGGTGGCGGCCCGCTGCACCAGCCAGTACATCCGCGAACCCATCTCGCGACTGCGCTGGGCGGCGGCGCGGGTCACGGTGACCCGCTCGCTGCCGGGGCCACCTCGCGGGGGCTCGCGGCGAGGCTCGGCTTCGGGCTCGCGGTCCAGAGGCGGCAGGTACCGGTTAGCGCTGGGCATGGGCGGTGGGCGGCGTGACCGGCGGTAATCCGGTTCATCGGCCGGATAGTTGGCCATCCCCGGGTGCTCGGCCGCGGGTCCGGTACGACTGCGGCGGCCGGGAGGCGAGGCGCGCCCCGCATCCGGCTGATCACGGCGCCGTCCAGACATACATCGATTCTCACCCATGCCGGCTGCGGTCGTGCGCAGGCGACCGGTGTGGCCATGCGGTGCATCTGTGCGGCAGAATTGGAGGCCCATGGAAACAACCGACAACGTGACCGAATCAACCGGGGACCCGGCTGCGGCGACTACAGCGGAATGGTCGCCCGAGTTGGCGACGGTCCTCACGGGTGCCTCCGAGCTGGCGAGAGCGGCCATCGCCGAGTCCAGCGGCGCCGACACGGTGGGCGAGTACCTCGGCGTCGGCTACGAAGATCCGACCAGCGCCACACACCGTTTCCTGGCCAATCTGCCCGGCTATCAGGGCTGGCAGTGGGCGGTCGTCGTGGCCAGCTATCCCGGCGCCGACCATGCAACGGTCAGCGAGGTGGTGTTGGTGCCCGGGCCGACGGCGTTGCTGGCGCCGCAATGGGTGCCCTGGGACCAGCGGATCCGGCCAGGCGACCTGGGCCCGGGCGACCTGCTGGCGCCGTTGCCCGACGACCTGCGGCTAGTGCCCGGTTTCCTGGCCTCCGGTGACCCGCAGGTCGACGAAACCGCCGCCGAAGTCGGGCTGGGACGGCGCCGGGTGATGAGTGCCTGGGGTCGTGCGGAGGCAGCGCAGCGCTGGCACGACGGCGACTACGGCCCCCGCGCGCAGATGTCGCAGTCCACCAAACGTGTCTGCCGCGATTGCGGCTTCTTCTTGCCGCTCGCCGGTTCGCTGGGCGCGATGTTCGGGGTGTGCGGCAACGAGATGTCGGCTGATGGGCATGTCGTCGACTTCGAATACGGCTGCGGCGCGCATTCCGACACACCCGCGCCGGCGGGCAGCGGCTCGCCGATGTACGACCCCTACGACGACGGCGTGCTCGACATCAGCGAGCAACCCGCGGAGTCCTGCTAGCTGTTCTCCGCCGCGGCCTTGATTTTGGCCAGTGACGCGTTCATTCCGTCGATGAGTTCGCGTTCGAAGCTGGCGGTCCCGCCGAAAAGCGCGTTGACGGCCATGCTGGACACCGGCTTGACCCCGTTCTCGGCGTGCCGGCTCTCGACCACCCGCGTGCCATCGGGGATCGGCTGTAGCTCGTAGCTCCAGACGGTGTTGTTGGCGTTGACCCGAAACGCGAGCTTCTGCTCCGGAATCATCTCGATGACGGTCGATGTCGTCGGCCAGAACATGAAGTTGCGGCGGTTGAGGTTGACGGTGCGGGTGCCCTGACGCACCTGACCCAACGGCCGCATCCATCGGCACTGCGGACTCCATTGGGGCATGCGGCGGAAATCACTAACCAGCGCCCAGACTTTCGACGCTGGTGCCTTGATATCAACCTGCGCTTGCAATAGCGGCGCTGCCATTGACGTACACCTCCTGGCTCTGGGCCATCAACATCGGGTGGATGTCATTTGTCAGTCGGGATTGCGCGGCGCGGTGAGTCCGGTTTGGGCACCCCGCGCGCCCCGGCGGGCAGCATCACGCTGCCACAGAAAAATGGTGGTGCCTAGTAGCCCGACTCCAAGACCGGCCGACGTCATCGGCCGCCACGCGGCAAGGGCCGGCAGGACGAATGCGGCCGCCGCGGCAACCAGCCAGGCCAGTGCGCCGATGGCAATGACCGGCCACGGGTCCAGCAGCATACTGGGCAGCGTCGGCGGTTGGATGCTCTTGCCGGTCTCGTCAGACATCGAGTTCAAGATAGCCCAGCGACGATGCCGGCCGTGTTGCGGCCGGGGAGGAGCTGGGCAGTCGTTAGCCCAGCGACGATGCCGGCCGTGTTGCGGCCGGGGAGGCTGGGCAGTCAAGTTAGCCCAGCGACGATGCCGGCCGTGTTGCGGCCGGGGAGGAGCTGGGCAGTCAAGTTAGCTTGATGGGCCCCGACTTGGTGATTCGTCGCTGATGACAGGGCGTTCTGTCGTAACCTTCGCGCTGTGATGGAGGGCGATAGCGGGTTGGCCAGCGATTTGTCGTTGGCGGTAATGCGGCTCGCCCGGCAGCTGCGGTTTCGCCGCCCGCAGTCGCCGGTGTCGTTGTCGCAGCTGTCAGCGCTGGCGACGTTGGCTAATTTCGGCCCGATGACGCCGGGTGCGCTGGCGATCAGGGAACGGGTTCGCCCGCCGTCGATGACGCGGGTAATCGCCTCATTGGCCGATTTGGGTTTCGTGGACCGCGTTGCACACCCCGACGACGGCCGCCAGGTCTTGGTTTCAGTGTCCGACGCCGGTGCCGACCTGCTGGAGGCCGAACGCCGCGCCAGCCAGGAGTGGCTGGCGCAACGACTGGAGACGCTGGGGGGCTCCGAACGCGCTGCGCTGCGCGAAGCGGCTGACTTGATCTTGGCTTTAGTCGACGAAAGCCCTTGACCGAAAACGATTTTGGCTGCACTGATGGAACCGGCGGTGTGGTCGTATGCGATATCAGCGATCCTGACGACCCGCGGCTGGATAACTTCCGGGATTTGAACAGCATCGGCCGTCGGCCCGATCTGCCCAGCGGCAAGGGTCTGGTGATCGCCGAGGGTGTGCTGGTGGTGCAGCGCATGCTGGCATCACCGTTCACGCCGTTGGCGTTCCTTGGCACCGACCGCAGACTCGCGGAGTTGAGAGCGGATCTGGCCGGTAACCCCGCGCCCTACTACCGGGTGTCGGCTGAGGTGATGGCCCAGGCGGTCGGCTTTCATCTCAACCGCGGGGTGCTCGCCGCCGCACGCCGGGCGCCTGAGCGCAGCGTCGCGCAGGTGGTCGACGGCGCGCGGACCGTTGCGGTGCTCGAGGGAGTCAACGACCACGAGAATCTGGGCGCCATCTTCCGCAACGCGGCCGGCCTCGATGTCGATGCAGTCGTCTTTGGCAGTGGTTGCGCCGATCCGTTGTACCGGCGCGCGGTGCGCGTCTCCATGGGGCATGCCCTGCTGGTGCCATATTCCCGGGCGACCGACTGGCCAGCGGAACTGAAGACGTTGCACCAGTTGGGGTTTCGGTTGTTGGCGATGACGCCCGGATCCGACGCCGTAACGCTGCCGGCGGCGATGTCGGCGGTGCGCGATGAGCGGGTCGCGATTCTGGTCGGCGCCGAAGGGCCGGGCCTGAGTCATGCCGCGATGCAGGTGAGCGATCTGCGTGTGCGCATTCCGATGTCGCGCGGCACCGACTCGCTCAACGTCGCCACCGCGGCGGCGTTGGCGTTTTACGAGAGGGCCCGATCTGCATCCTGATGCCCGACTTCTCCTCAGACTGCTACGCGGTCTGCATCGTCGTCGAGCTGAGCTTTATTGCCCGACTTCTCCTCAGACCGCTACGCGGTCTGCATCGTCGTCGAGCTAGGCTCGGCTGGTGATCGACGAATCCACGCCCTGGGCAACGGGTTTGACCGTGGCCGGATTTGTCGCAGCGGTCACCGCGGTAGCGGTCGTGGTGCTGAGTCTGGGACTGATCCGGGTGCATCCGATGTTGGCCGTCGGGCTGAACATCGTCGCGGCCGGCGGGTTGGCGCCGACGCTGTGGGGCTGGCGGTACACACCGGTGTTGCGTTGGCTGGTCCTTGGCGCGGGAGTGGGCGTGACCGCTGCGTGGCTGACCCTGGTCTCGATGACGCTGTTCAGGTAGCGGGCCTGACGTCGGTCAGCGTTGGCCGCTGGAGCGCACACCCAGCAGAACGTCTTCCCACGCCGGTACCGACGGCTTACCGCGGCGGCTGCGCGTCGGCTCGGTCTTGGTTTCAGTCGTCTCATTTTCCGCGGGCGAGGGTGCGGGCTCGGCCTCGTCGAAATCGAGTTGGGCGACCGGTGCGACGGGCCGCAGCGGACGGTCGAAGTTGGGGTCGACCAGCTCACTTGCTGCGTCGTCGACAGCGGTGACGGTCCCGCCGTGAGCGCCCGGGCAGAACCGGAAATGCGCGAGGTTGTCGGAACGGCCCGCCTTCCAGCCCAGCTGGACCGTCCAGCGGCCATCCTCGTTGCGCCAGGCGTCCCACGTCAGTTGGTCAGGGTTCAGGCCGCGTGCCACCAGCGACGAGGTGACGGTCTCCAGCAGCGTCAGTACCCCCGGGCCATCGGGGAGAACGGGATGCGCGGCGGTTGCCAGCTCGGCAGCCCGTGAACGCTCCAGCAACACCGGATGGGCGAAGCGTGCGACCCGGTCAATATCCGCCCCGGCGGCCGTCGCGACCTGCTCGACGGATGCACCCGCCCGGATGCGGGCTTGAATCTCCTTGGGACTCAGCATGTTGGTGACCTCGATGTCGATGTGGGTTTGAGCCACCCGGGCCCCGTCACCGCGCAACGCCGCACGCAGCCGGTCGTCGACTCGGATCTTGAACTTGTCGGCGGGGTTGTCGCCCTCGCAGATGATGTGTTTGCCGTCGAGATCGAGTCCGACGATCTTGAGTTCCCGCATGGTGTCTCCTAGCAGGCCGCTCGCAGCCCAGCGTGCCAGGCCTGTCAGCTGCGCACTCTAACCCGGGTGACGCCCGCAGCCAGGCTGGACACGCGGTAACACCTGGGGCTTTTTGCCGACGCGCGCTAGAGCCGCTCAACCACCCAGTCGATGCACTCGGTGAGCGCGCTGACGTCGTCAGGTTCGACGGCGGGGAACATCGCGACCCGCAGTTGGTTGCGGCCGAGTTTGCGGTACGGCTCGGTGTCGACGATGCCGTTGGCGCGCAAGATCGCTGCGAGGGCCCCAGCATCGACGGAGTCGTTGAAGTCGATCGTGCCCACGACTTGGGAGCGTAACTTCGAGTCGGCAACGAACGGCGTCGTGTACGGCCGGTCCTGCGCCCAGGTGTACAACCGCTGCGACGAGTCCGCCGTGCGCTTGACCGCCCAGTCCAGCCCGCCATTGCCCAACAGCCAATCGATCTGTTCGGCCAATAGCACCAGCGTCGCGATGGCCGGCGTGTTGTAGGTCTGGTTCTTGAGGCTGTTCTCCACCGCGATCGGCAGCGACAAGAAGTCGGGCACCCATCGGCCGGACTCGGCGATGGCCTCGATCCGGCTCAGCGCCGCCGGGCTCAAAATCGCCAGCCACAGGCCGCCGTCACTGGCGAAGTTCTTCTGCGGCGCGAAGTAGTAGGCATCGGTGTCGGTGATGTCGACCGGGAGGCCGCCGGCGCCGGAGGTTGCGTCGATGACGATCAGCGCATCGCCGGAGCCGTGCGGTCGCGTCACCGGCACTGCGACACCCGTCGAGGTCTCGTTGTGTGCCCACGCGATCACGTCGGCCGACGGGTCGCTCTGTGGGTCGGGTGCGCCGCCGGGCTCGGCTTTGACGATGATCGGGTCACCGACGAACGGATTCTTGGCGACCGCAGACGCGAACTTCGCGCTGAATTCGCCGTAGCTCAAGTGCAATGACCGCTTGTCGATCAGCCCGAACGCCGCGGCATCCCAGAACGCCGTCGCCCCGCCGTTGCCCAGCACCACCTCGTAGCCGTCGGGTACTGAGAAGAAGTCCCGCAGCCCGGTGCGCACCCGCCCGACCAGATCCTTTACCGGGGCCTGCCGGTGTGACGTGCCGAAAAGCGCGGCGGCGCTGGTGGAAAGAGCCTGCAATTGTTCGGGCCGGACCTTCGAAGGGCCGGATCCGAAGCGTCCGTCGCCGGGTTTGATGGTGTCCGGAATGGTCAGGGAAGTCGCGAGCTGCTCAGCCATGATCACCAGGTTAGTGATCGCCCCGGACGGCTGCCGCAGCGGCCAATCCGGCGCGGGGCGAATGTGAGCCACGCCACAGCGAAACGATGCTTCCCAGCTCGGCCACACCGTCGGAAGGGGTCTAGTAAGTTGGCGATACCTCCGGTACTGTGTTGGACATAGCGCGTCCAAATGTAAACCTCTTTAGGAGGCCGAGAATGGGCCAGAAAACGGCTCGGACGAAGATTGTGCGCCGGTGGCGTCGCAACATGGATGTCCAGGACGACATCAAGTACGTGGAGATGCTGAACACACTGTCCGAGGGGTCGGTGCGGCGTAACTTCAACCCGTACACCGACATCGACTGGAAGTCCCCCGAGTTCGCGGTCATCGACAACGACCCGCGGTGGAAACTGCCGACCACCGACCCGATGGGCCGACACCCCTGGTACCAGGCGCAGTCAGAAGAACGTCAAATCCGGATCGGCATGTGGCGGCAGGCGAACGTGGCCAAAGTGGGTCTGCACTTCGAGTCGATCCTGATCCGCGGGTTGATGGAGTACGCCTTCTGGGTGCCCAACGGCTCACCGGAATACCGGTACTGCCTGCACGAGGCGGTCGAAGAATGCAACCACACCATGATGTTCCAGGAGATGGTGAACCACATCGGTCTCGACGTGCCGGGCATGCCTCGGCTGCTGAAGTGGATCCAACCGGCGATCCCACTGGCGGCCGGGCCGCTGCCGATCCCGTTCTGGTTCGGCATCCTGGCCGGCGAAGAGCCCATTGACCACACCCAAAAGAACGTGCTGCGCGAGGGCAAGGAGCTGCACCCGATCATGGAGCGGGTGATGGCCATCCACGTGGCCGAGGAAGCTCGACACATCTCGTTCGCGCACGAGTACCTGCGTAAGCGAGTGCCGCATCTGCCGCGCCGCAAGCGGTTCTGGCTCTCGTTGTACGTGCCGCTCACCATGCGGATCCTGTGTTCGGCGATCGTGGTGCCGCCCAGGGCCTTTTGGCGGGAGTTCGACATCCCGCGTCGGGTCCGCAAAGACGTGTTCTTCCGGTCGCCGGAGTCGCGCCAAATGCTGCGAGACATGTTCGGCGACGTCCGGATGCTGTGCCGCGACACCGGTTTGATGAACCCGCTGGCCAAGCTGATATGGCGGATCTGCAAGATCGACGGCAAGCCGTCCCGCTACCGCAGCGAACCGCAGCGTCAGCACCTTGCCGTCGCACCGGCTGCATAGAAGACCCGCCTTCTATGCCGCACGTTATTACCCAGTCGTGCTGTAGCGACGGGTCCTGCGTTTACGCCTGCCCGGTGGACTGCATCCACCCTTCTCCGGATGAGCCGGGTTTTGCCGCCGCTGAAATGCTCTACATCGATCCGGTGGCCTGCGTCGACTGCGGCGCCTGCGTCAGTGCCTGCCCGGTGGGGGCCATCGCGCCTGACACCCGGCTGACACCCGAGCAGCAACCCTTCATCGCGCTCAACGCGTCGTACTATCCGGACCGCCCGGCCGGCCAGAAACTACCGCCGACATCCAAACTGGCGCCGGTGATCCCCGCACCACAGGTGCGGGGAAATCACAGCAGCTATGGAGGCCCGCTGACCGTGGCCATCGTAGGGTCCGGGCCGGCCGCGATGTACGCCGCCGACGAACTGCTCACCCAACACGGCGTGCGGGTCAATGTTTTCGAGAAGCAGCCCGCCCCTTACGGTTTGGTGCGTGCCGGGGTGGCGCCGGATCACCAGACCACCAAACGGGTCACCCGGCTCTTCGACCGGATCGCCCGTCGCCGCGAATTCCGGTTCTTCCTCAACGTCGAGATCGGCAAGCACCTGAGCCACGACGACTTGCTGGCTCACCACCACGCCGTCGTCTACGCCGTCGGCGCGCCTACTGACCGCCGGCTGGACATCGACGGGATGGGCCTGCCCGGCACCGGCACCGCCACCGAGCTGGTGGCCTGGATCAACGGTCACCCCGACTTCATCGATCTGCCAGTCGATCTCGGCCACGAACGGGTCATCGTCGTCGGCAACGGCAACGTCGCCATCGACGTGGCTCGCGTGCTCACCGCCGACCCTGACGAGCTGGCCCGCACCGACATCGCCGATCACGCCTTGACGGCGCTGCGCGATTCACAGGTGCGCGAGGTGGTGATCGCCGCGCGGCGCGGACCCGCGCATTCGGCGTTCACGCTGCCCGAGTTGATCGGGCTGACGACCACTGCAGAGGTCGTTCTCGGGTCCGCTGACCGCGAAGCCGTGATGCGCGACCTTGCCACCGTCTCTGACACTTTGACTCGACAGAAGCTGGAGGTCCTGTCCAAGCTCAGCGACGCGACGACGCCGGCGGGCTCGCCGACCCGGCGGCGGATACGGCTGGCCTACCACCTGACGCCCCAGCGCGTCGTGGGAGAGCAGCGAACCACCGGGTTGGAGTTCGTGGTCACCGGCACCGACGAGGTGCAGCGGTTCGACGCCGGGCTGATATTGAGCTCGATTGGTTACCACGGCAAGGCTATTAAGGATTTACCGTTCGACGACAACGCGGGAGTGGTGCCCAATAACGGTGGCCGCGTAGTGCACCCGGACTCGGGCCAGCCCGTGCAGGGCGCGTACGTGGCGGGCTGGATCAAGCGGGGGCCGACGGGGTTCATCGGCACCAACAAGTCGTGTGCGGCGGAGACGGTGCAGCGACTGGTCGACGATTTCAATGCCGGGTTGTTGAGCGATCCGATCGCCAAGCCGTCGGCACTGGACAAACTCGTCCGGGAGCGGCAGCCCGACATCGTCGACGCCGCCGGTTGGCGTGCCATCGACGCCGCTGAGGTGGCCCGAGGGGAGCTCAGTGATCGGCCGCGCAACAAGTTCGCTTTGATCGCCGACATGCTCGAAGTCGCGGCCGCAGCGCCGGCGCCCCCGTTGCGGCACCGGCTGGCCGATCTGATTCGCGAATTGGTCTAAGGCTCAACGCAATCCGGCGGAGGGTTAGGACAGCGGTTGGACCCGGTCCCAGCCTTCGACGGACCCGGGACTGCGCGGCCCCGGGCCGATGTAGATGGCCGACGGGCGAACCAACTTGCCCAGCTGCTTCTGCTCGAGGATGTGGGCGCACCAGCCGGCGGTACGACCGCAGGTGAACATCGCCGGCATCATCCTGGCCGGCACCTGTGCGAAGTCCAGAATCACCGCGGCCCAGAACTCGACATTGGTCTCGATCGCCCGGTCCGGACGCCGCTCCCGCAGCTCCGACAGCGCAGCCTGCTCGACGGCCAAGGCGACGTCGTAACGCGGCGCGCCCAACCGCTTGGCGGTCGCCCGCAACACCCGTGCCCGGGGGTCCTCCGCGCGGTACACGCGGTGCCCAAAGCCCATCAGCTTCTCGTGGCGGTCCAGGATTCCCTTGACCAGACCGCGCGCGTCACCGGTGCGCTCGACCTCTTCGAGCATCGGCAGCACCCGCGCCGGCGCGCCGCCGTGCAGCGGGCCGCTCATCGCGCCGATCGCCCCCGACATCGCCGCCGCCACGTCGGCGCCGGTCGACGCGATCACCCGCGCAGTGAACGTCGAGGCGTTCATCCCGTGCTCCGCGGCCGACACCCAGTAGGCGTCGACGGCCTCGATATGCCTGGGATCCGGCTCGCCCTGCCATCGCGTCATGAAACGTGCTGTTACCGTTGAGCATTCGTCGATGATCCGCTGAGGAACTGCCGGTTGGTAGATACCCCGGGCCGACTGCGCGACGTAGGACAGGGCCATGACTGAGGCTCGGGCCAGTTGCGCACGGGCGGTGGCATCGTCGGTGTCGAGCAGTGGCTGGTATCCCCAGATGGGCGCCAGCATCGCCAGGCCGGCCTGCACGTCGACGCGTACATCGCCGCTGTGGATCGGCAGCGGAAATGGCTCGGCGGGCGGCAGCCCGTGGCTGAATTTTCCGTCCACCAGCAAAGCCCAGACATCGCCGAATGTGACGTGCTGGCCAACCAGGTCCTCGATGTCGACACCGCGGTAGCGCAGGGCACCGCCGTCCTTATCGGGCTCGGCGATCTCGGTGGTGAATGCCACCACCCCCTCGAGACCGGCAACGAAATTCTCCGGGATCTTGTCCGGGATGACAGTCATGGCGGAATTCTCCCACGCGACCGCGCACCGGTCGCTACCGGTCGGTAACTAACGCGGGGTTGGGCCGGGAGTAGCGTTGTGCGCGATGGCAGGACCAGACAACGAGCGCCTCGCGGCAATGCGGATGGAATACGGCTCCCTGGAGAAGGACGGTAGCCCGGACCTCGACGTCGACTGGCTCGACGACGGTTGGCTTGCCTTGTTGCGCAAATGGATTGACGACGCGGAGCGTGCTGGGGTCGCCGAGCCCAACGCGATGGTGTTGGCGACCGTCACGTCGGGAAGGCCGGTCAGCCGGTCGGTGCTGTGCAAGGGCGTCGACGAGGACGGGATCACCTTCTTCACGAACTACGACTCGGCCAAAGGGGAGGAGCTGGCCGCGACGCCGTACGCGTCGGCGACCTTCCCGTGGTATCTGCTGAACAGGCAGTTCCATATCCGTGGCCCGGTGACCAAGGTCGATCCGCAGGCCACCTTGGACTACTGGTCGAAGCGGCCACGCGGCTCGCAGCTGGGCGCGTGGGCGTCACACCAGTCCAGGCCGATCGCCTCCCGTGCTGCGCTGGTCGAACAGCTCTCCGAGGTGACGGGCCGCTTCGCCGACTCCGAGCAGGTCCCGGTTCCGCCGCACTGGGGTGGGTATCGGATCGCGCCCGCGGAGCTGGAGTTCTGGCAAGGGCGGGAAGACCGGTTGCACAACCGAATTCGTATCGTCGGCGGACGCATCGATCGGCTGCAACCTTAGCCCGGTGACGATGCGCGCCGGGCAGCGGCGCGAGGAGGAATCGGGCAGTCAACCTAGCCCGGTGACGATGCGCGCCGGGCAGCGGCGCGAGGAGGAATCGGGCAGTCAACCTAGCCCGGTGACGATGCGCGCCGGGCAGCGGTGACGATGCGCGCCGGGCAGCTACTCTAGCGCGGTACGATGCGCCGGGGGCGGGCCAACGAGCCTCGCGTTCGGACATTGCCCCCGCGCAGGCGCGCCGTCCCGATAACGACTACCTTCACTTGTACGCATCCTTGTAGCGCCAGCATCAGCCGAGACCGCAAAGGGGTTCCCGTGGCCGCAACTGACGACACCGCCACTCTCCATTACCCGGGTGGTGAGTTGGATCTCGATATCGTCCACGCAACCGAGGGAGCCGACGGGATTGCGCTGGGGCCGCTCTTGTCCAAGACCGGCTACACGACGTTCGACAACGGGTTCGTCAACACTGCCGCTTGCAAGAGCGCTATCACCTACATCGACGGTGACGCCGGCATCCTGCGCTACCGCGGTATCCCAATCGAGCAGCTCGCGGAGAAGTCGACCTTCATCGAGGTGAGCTACCTGCTGATCCACGGCGAGCTGCCGACCACGCAGCAGCTGGCCGACTTCACCCGTCAGATCCAGCTGCACACGATGCTGCACGAGGACCTCAAGCGGTTCTTCGACGGCTTCCCCCGCAACGCCCACCCGATGCCGGTGCTATCCAGTGCGGTCAATGCGCTGTCCGCGTACTACCCGGATTCCCTTGACCCGACGGACACCCAGCAGGTCGAGCTGTCGACGATCCGGCTGCTGGCCAAGCTGCCGACCATCGCCGCCTACGCCTACAAGAAGTCGGTCGGTCAGCCGTTCCTCTACCCGGACAACTCGCTGACGCTGGTGGAGAACTTCCTGCGGATGACGTTCGGGCTGCCCGCAGAGCCCTATGAGGCGGACCCCGAGATCGTTCGGGCGCTCGACATGCTGCTGATCCTGCACGCCGACCACGAGCAGAACTGTTCGACGTCGACGGTACGGCTGGTGGGGTCCTCGCAAGCCAATCTGTTCACCTCGATCTCCGGCGGCATCAACGCGCTGTGGGGGCCGCTGCACGGCGGTGCCAACCAGGCGGTGCTGGAGATGCTCGAGCGGATCCGGGAAAGCGATGACGACGTCAGTGAGTTCGTTCGCAAGGTCAAGAACCGTGAGGCCGGCGTCAAGTTGATGGGCTTCGGTCACCGCGTCTACAAGAACTACGACCCGCGGGCCCGCATCGTCAAGGAACAGGCCGACAAGATCCTGGCCAAGCTCGGCGGTGACGACGACCTGCTGAGCATCGCCAAGGAGCTCGAAGAGGCGGCGCTGACCGACGACTACTTCATCGAGCGCAAGCTGTACCCGAACGTCGACTTCTACACCGGGCTGATCTACCGGGCACTGGGATTCCCGACCCGGATGTTCACCGTGCTGTTCGCGCTCGGTCGGCTACCCGGCTGGATTTCGCACTGGCGCGAGATGCACGACGAAGGCGACAGCAAGATCGGCCGTCCGCGCCAGATCTACACCGGCTACACCGAGCGCAACTACGCCACCATCGACGGGCGGTAGTGGCGATCGTGAGCGCGGCGTAGCCGGGCGAAGCGGGTCGCCACCATCGGGCCAGTCCCGGCTACCACGACTGGCGCACCGCCATCGCCGCGTTGTGGCCCCCGATACCGGAGACCGCTCCGCCGCGTCGCGCACCTGAGCCGCACAGCAGAATTCGCTCGTGGGCGGTGGCCACACCCCATTGTCGTGCCGGGGTATCCAGGCGCTCGTCGTCATCGGCGAAGGGCCATCGTAAGGCGCCGTGGAAGATGTTGCCGCTGGTCATTCCCAGCCTCTGTTCCAAGTCCAGGGTGGTCGTCGTTTCGATGCAGGGCAACCCGTTGGCGTCGTTCATCAGCACATCCTGAATCGGTTCGGCCAGAACGGAATTCAGCGACTCCAGCACGGCATCGGTGAGCAGGGCGCGCACCCGCCCGGGCTCGTCGTCACAGAACATCGAATGGGGAGTGTGCAGACCGAACAACGTCAGGGTCGCAGCTCCCGCTTCGTGCAACGCGGGAGCCACGATGCTGGGGTCGGTCAGCGAATGGCAGTAGATCTCGCACGGAAGTGGATCTGGCAGCCCGTGCGCGGCTGCCCGGGAATACGCCGCGTCCAGCTGCGTCCAGGTTTCGTTGACGTGCAGCGTCCCACCGAAAGCCTGCTCGGGTGTCACGCTGTCGTCGCGCAGCCGCGGCAGCCGTCGCAGCACCATGTTCACCTTGACTTGGGCGCCCGGGGCCGGCGGCGCCGCCGGTTCGCCCAGCAGGCCGGCCAGTGTCGCCGGTGTGACGCCGGCTAATACGAATCGACCGCGCACCACGTGCTCGTCGTCGTGGCGGCGATAACGCACCTCACCGTTGGGGTCGACGGTGTAAACCTCGGCGGCGGTGATGATTTCGGCGCCGTGACCGGACGCGGCAGCGGCCAGCGCTGCGCTGACCGCCCCCATGCCGCCGACCGGGACGTGCCATTCCCCGACGCCGCCGCCGAGCAGGTGATAGAGGAAACAGACGTTCTGCTGCAGCGACGGGTCGTCGAGCGCCGCGAAGGTGCCGATCAGCGCGTCGGTCGCGACCACGCCGCGCACCAGATCGTTGCCGAGTGCATCGACGATCGCCCGCCCGATCGGTCGCTCGACCATGGCCCGCCACGCCGCGGCCGCCGCAGGATCGCCCTCGCCGACCGCTGCGCGGGCCTGCTCGCGGGTGGGCAGCGGCTCCAACAGGGTCGGCCACAGTCGCTCGGTCACCAGGCGGCAGCGCCGGTAGAACGCGGCGAACGCCCGCTCGTCATCGTGGGCGCCGATGGCACCGAACGTGTCTCCCGCAAGCGGGTGGTGCCCCCACTGCGGACCGACCAATAGGCCGGTGCGGCCCGCGGTGGCCGGGTCGGGGGTGTACGACGAATACGGCCGCGGGGCCAACCGGACCGTCGCACCCAGGTCGTCGAGAATGCGCGCCGGCAACAGGCTCACCAGGTACGCGTACCGCGACAGCCGGGCGTCGACGCCGTCGAAGATCTGCGACGATACGGCCGCCCCGCCGACCTGCTGCAGCCGTTCCAGCAGCCGTACCCGCAGGCCGGCCCGGGCCAGGTATGCGGCGGCGACCAGACCGTTGTGCCCGCCGCCCACGATGACCGCGTCGACGTCACACGGGTCGGCAGCCATCGGTCAGCTCAGGTAACCCTCGACCTCGTCGGCGGGCCGCACCGCGGCGTCGCTGGGATCGCCGCCGGTTTCGCGTAGCGCACGACGCTGTCTCAACAAGTCCCAGCATTGGTCGAGCTGGGTCTCGAGACGGCGCAACCGCTCGTGTTCCTCCGACTCGCTGATTTCGCCGTGTTGGAGCTGCTGTCGCAGTGCCTTCTCCTCGGCGACGAGGTCGTGAATACGCGACAGGGCGTCGTTGTCGGCGTTGTTGGTCATATTCGGTCCTGTTCCACGAGTCAAGTGTGCCCGACTAGGGTCAGTCGGGTGTCAAGCAAACCTGAGATTGAATTTCCCAGCGGCCCAGCACCTGCTCAACTCGTCGTCCAGGACTTGGTGGTCGGCGAGGGACCCGAAGCCGTGCCGGGCGCCAGCGTCGAGGTGCACTACGTCGGCGTCGAGTACGACACCGGCGCAGAATTCGACAGCTCGTGGGGTCGCGGCCAGTCCATCGAATTCCCGCTGCAAGGGCTGATCCAGGGTTGGCAGGACGGCATTCCGGGCATGAAGGTCGGCGGTCGGCGTCAGCTGATCATCCCGCCGGCGCAGGCCTACGGGCCAGCCGGGTCAGGGCATCAGCTGTCGGGCAAGACGCTGATATTCGTCATCGATCTGCTCAGCACCCGCTGATCTCTCAGTCCCGTTCTTTCCCGTATCGCCTGTGCAGGTTGTGACGCAAAACCAGGCGGCGGATTCAGGCGGTGGATGCAACACCGGGTGGTTTGAACGGTTGTGAGAGTAGTTCGTCGAGGGCTTCTGCTGGTGTTTTCCAGGCCAGTGTCTTGCGGGGTCGGGTGTTGAGTTTGGTGGCGACGAAGTCGAGGTAGTCGGCCGGGAACACCGAGAGGTCAGTGCCTTTGGCAAAGTACTGGCGCAGCAGTCCGTTGGTGTTTTCATTGCTGCCGCGCTGCCACGGGGAGTGCGGGTCGCAGAAGTAGATGTCGAGTGCGGCGGCTTCGGCGATGGCGAGGTGATTGGACATTTCCGTGCCCTGATCCCAGGTCAACGAGCGACGCAAGTGCTCGGGTAACTGGGTCATCTTGTCCACGATGGCGTTCTGTACCGCCAGGGCGCCGTGGTCGTCGGGTAGGTGCAGCAGCATGACGAAGCGCGTGGTGCGCTCGACCAGGGTCCCGATGGCGGATTTCGATTCAGCACCGACGATCAGATCGCCTTCCCAATGCCCGGGCACCGCACGGTCGGCGACCTCAGGAGGTCGCTCACTGATGTTGACCATGCCCGGGATGCGCCCTCGGCGTTCTGCCACCCGCCGTTGAGGTCGACGCAAGGCCCGCCCGGTGCGCAGGCACCGGTGCAGCTCACGACGCAACTGGCCGCGTCCCTGCACGTAGATCGACTGATAGATCGTCTCGTGCGACACCCACATCTCCGGATCGTCGGGAAAGTCCAGCCGCAACCGCACCGCGATCTGCTCCGGGCTGTGCTGCTGGTCCAACCGAGTCTGCACCTCCCGCCGCAGCCGCTCGCGGCCTGCCAACTTACCCAGCTTCGGGCGGCAAGCACGGCGCTGACTGCGGGCTTGAGCGGTGCTGGCGCGGTACCGAGGACGTCGCAACGGCCCACCTCGCCACCGTGCCCCGAACCGGTACTGCGGCCGGTAGTGGTTGCGTCCGGGTGGGCTGTTGCGCTTGATTTCTCGCGAAATCGTCGACGGCGCCCGGCCGAGCCGGCGGGCAATGTGGCGGACCGATTCCTGGGCGGCCACCCCCACAGAGATCTCCTCGCGTTCTTCAAAACTCAACCGCGGCCGCCGTCGCGGTCCAATATCGGTAAGACGTGGTTTCACCCCACCAGAATCAGCAAACCAACGCCGGCCCGTGCCCGCCGACACGCCGACGGCCACCCCAGCATCTAAAGGGGCCACCCCCTGACCAATCAACTCCCAAAACGCGCGGGTCGTACTCGGCAGCGGCAGAGGACGCATCAACACTCCTGACTAGGAAGTGTTGCAACTACTCCATGAACCCAAGGGCGAAATTGCGCGCATAACCTGCACACTCGGGGTTTAGAGCCGCGTGACAACCTAGCGCGGCGCAACCTAACGCGGCGGAGGCAGCTGCAGCAGAAGGCGTACTCCGCCCAGCGGACTGTCTTCCAGTGATGCAGTGCCGCCATGCAGCTGCGCCTGCTGAGCCACCAACGCCAGACCGAGGCCGGAGCCCGAGTGCGACGCCGTCGAGCCGCGAGAGAACCGCTCGAACACCACTTGGCGCTCCTCCTGGGGTATGCCGCCGCCGTTGTCGTCGATGGCGATCTCCACCCCGGCCCGCGAGCTGACCGCGGACAGCTGAACGCGGGTGGCGCCGCCGTGTTTGACGGCATTGGCGATCGCGTTGTCCACGGCAAGGCGTAGACCGGCGGGCAACCCGACGATGATGCAGGTCGGTGACGGCGCGAGGGACACCTCGAGGTCGGGATAGATCCGCATGGCGTCGTGGGCCGCGCGGTCGAGCAGATCGGTGATGTCGACCGGCACATGGTCCTCTGACGTCGACAGCTCACCCTGCGCCAGCCGCTCCAGCGCGGAAAGCGTTGCCTCGATTCGTGACTGGGTGCGGATCACGTCGTTGATCACTTCTTTGCGCTGCTCGTCGGCAAGGTCGAGGGTGGCCAGCACCTCGAGATTGGTGCGCATCGCGGTCAGCGGCGTGCGCAACTCATGCGAGGACACCGCCGCGAAGTCCCGAGCCGATTCCAGCGCCTCCTTGGTCCGGTCCTGTTCCTTCCAGATTCGTTGCAGCATGCCTCGCATGGCCTCGGCGATTTCCACGGCCTCGGTGGCGCCCCGCACTTTGACCTGCGGGCTCTCGTCGCCGGCGTCGATGGCCCTGGTCTGCTGGGCCAACCGCTTGAACGGCCGCACCGCGAAAGTGGCTAGCAGCCAGGCGAATACGGCTGCCGCGACGATCGAGAACGCGCATATCAAGATCACCCGGCGATGCAGGTTGTTGGTGTCGGCGATGGTGGCGTCATAGGTCGCGCCTACCGCCACCAACATCGGGTGCGGCGCTGGGATATTCACGGTGCGCACCCGGTAGCGCACCCCGTTGACATACGTGTCGGCGTAGCCGGCCGGCAGTTGCGGCAGGGTGACCATTGAGTTGGAGGTGAGCTCCTCACCGGTACGACGCACCGTGATGATCGCGTCCTGGTCGTTGGGGGATTTCGGAATCTGGCCCAGACCGCGGGGCAGGAACGGGATCGCGAATCCGGCCGCCTCGTCGAGACGGCGGTCCAGCCGTTCTTTGCGGTCGTTGGTGATACCGACCCAGACGACCACGCCGACGATCAGCACCGGAATCGCCGCGCCGATGACGGTCGCCACCACCACCCGGGCACGCAGCGATGGCGTACGGGTCAGGATTCTCGACAAGAAATTCAAGTTCATGGTCAGTCCCGTCACTGCATGCGCAACACGAATCCCACTCCACGGACGGTGTGCAGCAGCCGAGGGCCGCCACCCGCTTCCAGCTTGCGGCGAAGGTATCCGATAAACACGTCGACGACGTTGGTGTCGGCGGCGAAGTCATAGCCCCACACCAGTTCCAGCAGCTGTGCGCGAGACAGCACCGCGGTCTTGTGCTCGGCCAGGATGGCCAGCAGGTCGAACTCGCGCTTGGTCAGGTCGACGTCGACACCGTTGACCCGGGCGCGCCGGCCCGGGATGTCGACCTCCAGCGGGCCGACCGTGATGGTTTCCGAGGACGACGTCGCGGTGGATCCGCGGCGGCGCAGCAACGCACGCACCCGCGCCACCAACTCGGCCAGCACGAACGGCTTGATTAGGTAGTCGTCGGCGCCGGCCTCCAGGCCGGCCACGCGGTCGTCGACCGAGCTGCGCGCGGACAGCACACAGACCGGCACGTCGTTGTCCATGGCCCGCAGCGCGGTGACCACGCTGACGCCGTCCAGCACGGGCATGTTGATGTCGAGCACGATCGCATCCGGCCTGGTTTCGGTGGCGCTGCGCAACGCCTCGGCGCCGTCGACCGCGGTCGATACCTCGAAGCCGGACAACCGCAGTCCGCGCTCCAACGAGGCAAGCACGTCGGAGTCGTCGTCGACAACCAAAACCCGCGGTGAGGTCGCACCAGTGTCCATGCCGCCAATGATGCCTGATTATCCCGCTTAGCTGTGGGAACACCCGCTCGAGCGCACCCGGCGCGGCGGCTCGACCGCAGCCAGGCTGTGTCTCACTTTGCTCGCGACAGCGGGAACAGTGGGGCTCCGGGTTCCGGTGGTAACCGCAGCGCGTTCACTAAGTAACTGACGGTGTGGTACGTGCCCGCGAGCATGAGCAGTTCCAGTATTGCCTCGTCCGAATGGTGTGCGCTGAGCTCTGCCCAGAGCACGTCGTCCACCGTGCAGTCGCCGTGCAGGCTGTCACAAAACCGGATCAGCACGCGATCGGCGTCGGTCCAGCAGGTGTCTTCGGGTCCTCCCACCGTCAATGAGATGATTTGCGCCTCTGTGAGGCCGGCCTTGGCGGCGAAGACGCTGACGTGCACGCCCCACTCGTACTCCGCGCCGCAAGCTGCCGTCACGCGGTCGATGACGATCTCTCGCTGCCGGATGGTCAGATGACCCCGGTCGAGTAGTCCGGAGTTGAAGAACTTGAAGAACAGCCGGCGATCGCGCGCCAATGTGGTGAACAACGAAAGCGGCGGGCGGCCGCGCATGATCGCGTCAATGGCACGCTGGATGTCCTCGGGCAGAGGTTCGGCGGCGGGAGCCAACCGCGCGCTATTAATTTTGTAGCGAGACATGGTGGCGACGGTAGCCCTCAGTGCTACAAAATGTAAAGCGTGAATACGCCCCACATTGGAGCGTCGGCCCGCGGATCCCGTTCGGGGCGGCCGATAATGGTGGCCCTCGACGCGCTCGGGCGCCGTGGCGCTCTGCGCCTGCTGTGGGAGTTACGCAACGGCCCGCTGACCTTCCGGGCGCTGCAAACTGTCTGCGACACCAACCCTGGATCGCTTAACACAAGGTTGAAGGAGTTGCGGCAGTTGCGCATTGTGGATCACGGGGACGCCGGTTATTTCCTTACTCCACAAGGCAATTCGCTCATGGCAGCGCTTGAGCCGCTGCAGGCCTGGGCACACCGCTGGGCCGCCGAGGCGCTGGAATCAGCGGTAGACCAGACCTGATAGCTGCCAGGCCAGTTTGGTGCGCACAGCGGGAATCTGTGCTGCCAGTCGCATGAACCCATTGCGACCCGGGCGCGCCGCGGCGGGCAATGTCGCCAGTCGAGTCAACCGTCCCGTGGTGGTCAGCACCTGTTGGGCGATCGGTCTGCGGCTGGCGCTGTAGGCGTCAAGCGCCGCATGGGAATCGCCGTGCAGCACGTCGCGCAGGCCGTCGGCGAGAGCGACGGCGTCCTGGATGCCGAGGTTCATGCCCTGCCCGCCGGCGGGGCTGTGTACGTGGGCGGCGTCACCGGCCAGCAGCAGCCGTCCGGCCCGATAAGTATCGGCAACCCGGTGGTGGATCCGGAAGCGCGATCCCCAGATCACATCGTTGACCACCGTGCGCCCCGGGCCGAAGCCGCGGGTGTCCAGGATGTCTTGGACGAACGTCATCGACGGCTCCTCCGGCGCGTCAGCGCTCGGCGCGACAATGCGATGGATGCCCCCGGGCAGCGGCGCCAGCACATTAAGACCGGCCATCGCGTAGAACAGGATGACTTCGTCATTGGGCGCATCGCCGGAGAGCCGGACATCGGCGAGCGCAAACGATTCGGCGTACTCGCCGCCGGCGAAGCCGACCCGGGCTTGTTCGCGCACGGTGCTGTTCGCGCCGTCGCAGCCCACCACAAATCGCGCCCGGATGGTGTTGCCGTCGTCGAAAGTGGCTGTTACGCCGTCGCGGTCCTGCGACAGCCCGGTCAGTGCTATGGGCCGGACCACCTCGCCGCCGAGTTCGGACAGCCGCTCGACGAGCAGCGCCTCGGTGACGGCCTGCGAAATCATCAGCGTGTAGGGGTATTTGGTGGGCAGCACCGAGAAATCGATGGGCATCAGCGACCGCGCCGCCTGCCGAATGGTGAACCGGGGGGCGATCAGGCCCGCTTTCACCATCCGTCGCGAAACGTCGATGTCTTCCAGCACCTCGAGCGTGCGGGCATTCACGGCGGCCGCCCGCGAGGTGTTGGCCCCCGCAACCTGGCGATCCACGACGATGACGTCCACATCGCGGCGCAGCAGCGATGCGGCCAGCGCGAGCCCGGTCGGGCCGGCACCCACAACGAGAACGTCGGTGTCCATCATGGTTCATCCTCCATCCATTGAGTCAACGCTTGTTGGCATTACCATCGTGCGCCAATTCAGGCGCGTATGTCAACACTTGTTGGCCTACAATCGTTGACATGAGGAGATCATCGGAGGACACCAAGGCCGCCATCCTGGCTGCGGCCCGTGAGCGGTTCGGTGCCGCCGGATTCCAGGCCGCTACGATCCGCGCGATAGCCGCCGACGCTGGGATCGATCCATCGATGGTGATGCGGTACTTCGGCAGCAAAGACAAGCTGTTCGCCGCGGCAGCGGAGTTCGACCTCAGGTTTCCCGACTTCACGGAACTGGACCGCACGCAGGTCGGCCGGTCGCTGGTCGCCCACTTCCTGGAACGCTGGGAGGGCGACGAAGCGCTGGTGATCCTGTTGAGGTCAAGCGCCACCAACGCCGAAGCCGCGCAACGCATGCAGCAAATCTTCTCCACACAGCTACACCCGCTCGTCGCAACCCTGGTGCCGGCCGCGGAAACCCGCTGGCGGTCTGGGCTCATCGCAACCCAGATCCTCGGGCTGGCGTGGTGTCGCTTCGTGTTGCGTTTGCCGCCCGTAGTCAAGATGACCCGGGCCGAGATCGTCGACGGGATCGGGCCGACGATCCAGCGTTACCTCGGGCTAGCGGAAAGCTAGCGCAGCCCGATGTCGCGGTAGCGCCGCAACCGGGCCGCCATCCGGTCCGGGTCGGGCATTGCGCGAAGCGCGTGCAGCTCGACGGCGATCGCCGCCGACAGCCGTGTGGAGAACTCGACGGGTTCATCGGCGGCGTCGGGATGCTCCGGCACGACGGCGTCGACGATGCCGGACGCCAACAAGTCGGCGGATCGGATGCCCTGTGCGGCGGACAGCTCGGGCGCATGCACGGTATCGCGGAAGACGATCGCGCTGGCGCCCTCGGGCGGCAGCGGCGCCAGCCAGCCGTGCAGCGCGGCCAGCACCCGGTCGGCGGGCACCATCGCCAGGGCGGGCCCGCCGCTGCCCTGACCGAGCAGCACCGACACCGTCGGGGTGTCGAGCGTGACCAGCTCAGCCAGGCAGTGGGCGATCTCGCCGGCCAGCCCACCTTCTTCGGCCTCCGCCGACAGTGCCGGGCCGGCGGTGTCGATGACGAGCACCAGCGGTAGCCGCAGACCGGCCGCCAGCGTCATGCCGCGGCGGGCCTCGCGCAGTGCGGCCGGCCCGACCAGACCGCCGACGATGCGCTGCTGGCCGAGGACCACCGCGGGCTGACCGGCGAACCGGGCCAACGCCAGCAGCGTGGTCGCCGCTTCACCTTGCTCGGTTCCAGACAGCAGTACCTGTTCGGTGCAGCCGTGTCGCAACAGCTGCCTCACCCCGGGCCGGTCCGGCCGCCGTGACGCCACCACCGAGTCCCATGCCGGTACATCGGGCAGCGGTTCGGGTGGCGGCGGATCCGGTGGTGGCCCCGCGTCGTCAGCGACCACTTTGAGCGCACGGTCGAGGATGCCGCGCAGTTCCCCGAGCGGCACGACGGCGTCGATCACCCCGTGCCGCTGCAGGTTCTCAGCGGTCTGGACACCAGGGGGAAACGGTTCGCCGTACAGCTGCTCGTACACCCGCGGCCCCAGGAAGCCGACCAACGCGCCCGGCTGGGCGATGGTGAGGTGGCCCAGCGAACCCCACGACGCGAACACCCCACCGGTGGTCGGGTGGCGCAGATACACCAGGTAAGGCAGATGTGCCTGTTTGTGCAGGGTGACGGCTGCGGCAATCTTCACCATCTGCAGAAACGCCACCGTGCCCTCCTGCATCCGGGTACCCCCGGAACTCGGCGACGCCAGCAGCGGCAGCCGCTCGGCGGTGGCGCGTTGCACAGCGGCGGTGATCCGTTCGGCCGCAGCGACCCCGATCGAGCCGCCGAGGAATTCGAACTCGCAGACCACCACCGCCACCCGCCGCCCGAATACCCCGCCCTCGCCGGTCAGCACTGATTCGTCGCGGCCGCTGGCGGCTCGCGCGTCGGCGAGCTCGCGGGCATAGGACTCGTTGGTCGCCACCTGCAGTGGGGCGGAGTCCCAGCTGATGAACGATCCTTCGTCGAGCACCGCCTCGCGCAGCTCGTCGGTCCCGATCCGGCTCACCCGACGAGGCTAACCTTGGGCGAGAGTCTGCGGGTCGACGTCGAAAAGCGAAACGGGATCCAGGATTACACCGGTGTCCTCGACGTAGCGATCCCACAGCACGAGAAGTTCGGCCAGCTTGTCCGGCCGCGAGGCGGCCAGGTCGTCGATCTCGCCCGGGTCGGCGGAAAGATCGTAGAGTTGCCAGGCGCCCGGGCCGTAAGGCTGGGGCAGGTAAAGCGCCTTCCAGTCGCCCCGGCGGATGGCGCGACGGCCGAACAACTCCCATCCGGTGTCTGTGTCGGCATCGTGCACCGCCTCGGCGCCGCCGGACAGGTATGGCACCAGCGACCCGCCGCGCATGGGTTCGATTTCGCGGCCCTGGTATTCGGTGCCGGGGTGAGTGACGCCGGCAAGTTCCAGCACGGTCGGAGCGATGTCCATCACGGTGGTGAACGCGGTGCCGATCTGGTGCTGTCGGTCGAAGCCCGGCCAGGTGACGAACCCGACCACCCGAATGCCGCCCTCGGTGGTGAAAGCCTTGTGCAGGCGTGACGGCGCCGTGGCGGCCTGCGCCCAGCGCGGGCCGTACCAGATGAACGAGTTGGGGGCGCCCAGATTGTCGAGGCTGTTGTCCCAATTCCGTTCGATCTCGGCGGCGATCAGGCCGCCGAGGATCGGCATCGCCTCGACGATCGCCCCTTCCGCGCCGTTGTCGGACATGAAGATCACGACCGTGTTGTCGAGCTCACCGGTTTCGGTGAGGTAGTCGATCACTCGGCCGATGTTCTGATCCATCCGATCCACCATCGCGGCGTAGACCTCCATGCTGCGGGCCGAGAGGGCCTGCTCTTCGGCGCTCATGTCGGACCACTCCGGTTCACCATCGGCGACGACCGGGTGTGCGGTGACGTCGGGTGGGCACAGGCCGAGCCGTTTGAGCGCGGCCAGCCGCGCCTCGCGCAACGCGTCCGGACCGGCGCCGTAGCGGCCGCGATATTTCGCGATGGTTTCCTCGGGCGCCTGCAGCGGCCAGTGCGGCGCCTGGAAGGGCAGGTACGCGAAGAACGGTCGATCCTGGCCTAGCGGGTCGGCGGAACGCTCCCGGAAATACCGCAGCATCGTGTCGGCGTAGAAGTCCGACGAGTAGAAGTCGTCGTCGACCGAGACGAACTGGTCGTCTTCTGATGTACAGCGACAGCGCCGGCAAGAAGTCGCCGGTGACGGTGCCGAAATGGCTGGCGCCACCCGGCAGCAGCGCGAACGAACGCTCGAATCCGCGGGCACACGGCGTCCTATCGATCGTGTTGCCGAGATGCCATTTGCCCGCCATCAGGGTCAGGTAGCCGGCGTCGCGCAGCAGCTCGGGCAACGCCACGACCCGGTCGTTGAGATAGCCCTCATAGCCGGGCGCGCCCTTGAATCCGGGCGGCACGACTTCGAGCATCGTGCCGATGCCGGCGATGTGGTGGTCGGTTCCGGTCAGCAGCATCGACCGGGTCGGTGAGCAGGCCGGCGCCGAATGAAAATCGGTGAACCGGATCCCGGCGTAGGCCAGCCGGTCCAGGTTGGGGGTGTCGATCTCCCCGCCGAACGCGCCGATGTCGGAGAATCCGAGGTCGTCTGCCACTATCACCAAGAAGTTGGGCCGTTTCACGCTGAAGCATCCTGTCAGGTCTTTCGGCCAATGGGAACGTTCCGGCTACCGCTGCTTCAGCGCCGCCCGATGGGGCTACTTGCGTTGGATTGTCCGGCTCGCCCCCTCGCCGCTTCGCGGCTGGGGGTGCCCCACCTCAGGCCGTACCGGCCTGCATCGTCGCCGAACTAAGCTTGGCGGCATGATCGGTGTCACCCGCGTCGAAGACGTCCTGACCATTGAGTTGCAACGTCCGGAACGGCGCAATGCGCTGAACTCTCAGCTCGTCGAGGAGTTGCGCGAGGCCGTGGAGAAGGCCGCGGGCGAGAATGTCCGCGCCCTCGTGCTGACCGGGCAGGGCACCGTGTTCTGCGCCGGCGCGGACCTGAGCGGCGACGCGTTCGCCGCCGACTACCCGGACCGGCTTATCGCGCTGAACAAGGCCATCGACGCGACGCCGGTGCCGGTGATCGCGGCGATAAACGGCCCGGCCGTTGGCGCGGGTCTACAGCTGGCCATGATCTGTGACCTTCGGGTGGTGGCACCCGAGGCGTTCTTCCAGTTTCCGACCTCTAAGTACGGCCTGGCATTGGACAACTGGAGTATTCGCCGGTTGTCGTCGCTGGTGGGCCACGGGCGCGCCCGGGCCATGCTGCTGACTGCCGAGAAGCTGACCGCCGAGGCAGCGCTTACCACCGGGATGGCCAACCGGATCGGCACGGTCGCCGATGCGCAGACTTGGGCCGCCGAGATCGCCGGCCTGGCCCCGCTGGCGCTACAGCACGCCAAACGGGTGCTCAACGACGACGGCGCCTATGAAGACCAGGGGCCGGTTCACAAGGAGCTCTTCGAGAAGGCCTGGGGGAGCCAGGACGTGATCGAGGCGCAGGTGGCCCGCGTGGAGAAGCGGCCGCCGAGATTTCAGGGAGCCTGATCGGATGCTGCGGGGGGCGCTGCGACTGGCGGCAGGCACGGTCTCGCTCGCGACGGGCGGGTGGGTGTTGCGCGCGCTGCATGGTGCGCCGGCCGCGCTCGGAGCTCAACCGTCCGACATTCGTGGGGTGGCCGAGCGCTCACCGAATTTCCGCGACGGTGTGTTCGTCAACATGGAGCCGTCGTCCTTCAGCATCGACCGCGAGGAACAGCGGCTCATATTGTGGGACATAGTCGGTGGCCGCGGCGCCAGCCGGCCCGCGGCGGCGATCCCACTGGATACGCCAGAGCCGCGAGCATTCGAGGCCCCCGCCGGCCAGATCGCGGTCAGCTGGTTCGGCCATTCGACGGCGCTGCTGGAGATCGACGGGTACCGCGTTCTCACCGACCCGGTGTGGAGTGAACGCTGCTCACCCTCGCACGTGATCGGACCGGGGCGCATGCATCCGCCCCCGGTGCCGCTGGACTCGCTGCCGGCCCTGGACGCGATCGTCGTCAGCCACGACCATTACGACCACCTCGACATCGACACCATCCTCGCGCTGGCCCGAAGCCAGTGGGCCCCGTTCGTCGTTCCACTCGGCGTCGGGGCGCACCTGCGCGACTGGGGCATTCCCGACGAGCGCATCGTCGAACTCGACTGGAACGAGCACGCGCAAATCGACGAGCTCACGCTGATTTGCACACCGGCCCGGCACTTCTCCGGTCGGTTCTTGAACCGCAACGCGACGCTGTGGGCGTCGTGGGCGATCATCGGCCCGGCGCACCGGGCGTACTTCGGCGGTGACACCGGCTACACCAGAAGCTTTGCGGAGATCGGCGCCGACCACGGACCGTTCGACGTGACGCTGATGCCGGTCGGTGCCTACAACAAGGTGTGGCCGGACATTCACATGAATCCCGAGGAGGCGGTTCAGGCACACGTGGATGTCAACGGCGGACTTCTGGTGCCGATCCACTGGTGCACCTTCCGGCTGGCGCCGCACCCGTGGGCCGAACCGATCGAGCGGCTGCTGGACGCTGCGGACGCCGCGCACGTCCGAGTAGCGGTGCCGAAACCGGGCGGGCGCGTCGACCCCACCGCGACTGCGGAACTGGAGCCGTGGTGGCGACTCGCGGATCGGTCGTGATACCCCTAGTCGCAGACTCCTACCGGAAAGGACACACACCATGGGCTTCCTGGACAAAGCCAAGGACCTGTTGGCGCAAAACGCCGACAAGGTCGACGCCGCGATCGACAAGGCTGGCGAGTTCGTCGACTCCAAGACCGAGGGCAAGTACAAGGACACCGTGAGCAAGGTGCAGGAGGCGGCGAAGAACGCGTTGGTCGACGGCGAGCAGGGCGACCAGCAGAAGTAAGCCATGGCCAAGCTATCTGGATCCATCGACGTACCGCTGCCGCCCGAGCAGGCTTGGGCGGACGCGTCTAACCTCTCCCGCTATAGGGAGTGGCTGACCATCCACCGGGTGTGGCGGAGCAAGCTGCCCGAGCAGCTGGAGAAGGGCACCGTCATCGAGTCGATCCTCGAAGTCAAGGGCATGGCCAACCGAATCAAATGGACGATCGTGCACTACAAGCCGCCGGAGGCGATGACGCTCAACGGTGACGGCGTCGGTGGGGTCAAGGTGAAGTTGATCGCCAAGGTTAGACCCCAGGGCCCCGATAAACCCGGCTCGGTCGTCAGCGTCGATGTGCACCTCGGCGGCCCGGCGTTGTTCGGGCCGATCGGCATGATCGTGGCCGCCGCGTTGCGGAGCGATATCCGCGAGTCGTTGAACAAGTTCGTCACGGTGTTCACGCCGGCCTGACCGAAATCAGAGCTTCGCGATGAGTTTTCGGCTCAGCGGTGGTCGGTATCGGTGAACCCCACTTTGGGGCCTCGTCACGCACAAGGAGGCCATCGTGCCCATCCGTAACGGCGCGTCGGTGGGCGCACCCTGCTGGATTGATTTGACATCGTCGGACGTCGAGCGCGCCCAGGACTTCTACGGCGTGGTCTTCGGTTGGACGTTCGAGTCCGCCGGGCCCCAGTACCACGGATATGTCAACGCAGCCAAGGACGGTCATCCGGTCGCTGGTCTGATGGCCAACCGGCCCGAGTCTCAAACCCCGGACAACTGGGCCACCTACTTCCATACCGGCGATATCAACGCCACGGTGTCCGCCCTGAGTGGTGCCAGCGGCTCGTCTTGCATGGGGCCAATGGAGGTGCCGGCCAAGGGCTTTATGAGTCTCGCGACCGACTCGGCCGGTGCGGTCTTCGGTTTGTGGCAGCCGCTGGAGCACCGCGGCTTCGAGGTGATCGGCGAGGCCGGCGCGCCGGTCTGGCACCAGCTGACCACTCGTGACTATCGCGCTGCTGTCGACTTCTACCGCGAGGTGTTCGGCTGGCGGACCGAGGAGATTTCCGACACCGACGAATTCCGTTACACCACAGCCTGGTTCGGTGACCAGCAATTGCTCGGTGTGATGGACGGCGCGGGCTTTCTGCCCGACGGTGTGCCGTCGAACTGGACGACCTTCTTCGGCGCCGAGGATGTCGATAAGACGCTGCAGGTGATCGCCGACAACGGAGGTGCCGTGGTTCAGCCGGCCAGGGACACGCCCTACGGCCGGCTTGCCGCAGCGACCGACCCGACAGGCACCGCATTCAATCTGTCCTCGCTGCAGGGTTAGCACGGCGCGGCGGCCCAACGCGCTACTGTCGCAGTGTGCCCCGCCTACGCCCCGGCTGGATGGTCGCGCTGTTCGCCGTGACGGTCTCGGTAAGTGCGTGGCTGCCGTGGCTGACGACCGCCATCAACGGCGGCGGCTGGGCCAACGCGATCGGCGGCAGCGCCGGCAGCCTGCATCTTCCGCACGGGTTCGGCCCGGGGCAGCTGATCGTGTTGCTGTCCTCGGCGCTGCTGGTGGCGGGTGCGATGGTCGCCAGGGGCTTGTCGGCGAAGCCGGCATCGGTTACGGCGCTGCTCATTTCGTTGATCGTCGTCGCGCTCACGGTGCGGTACTACGACGTCAACGTCAAGCCGCCGGTATCGGCCGCCTACGGCCTGTATGTCGGCGGCACCGGCGCAGCCGCTGCGATGCTGTGCTCGATGTGGGCGTTGGCGGCGTCGCTACGCGGCAACCGATCGCGCTAGTCCACGCTGACCTGCGCGCCCTTTAGTGGCAGGGCGCATTGATCGCAGGTCAATTCCCCGATGAAGGGCTTGCCGCAGCCGAGATGGGTGATCGTCACTGCCGGGCCTTCCGGCGCGTGAAACCAATGCTGTCCGCACTGCAGCGCGGTGACGATGACCGGGAAGAACGCCCGCCCCTTCTCGGTGAGCTGGTAGTGGACGCGCGCAGGTCCCGTTGGCCGCGACACGCACAGCACACCATTGGCGCAGAATGTCTGCAGCCGGCCGGCCAGTAGCGACGGAGGCGCCCCGAGCTGCGTTTGAAAATCGGTGAAGCGGCTGGTTCCCAGGAAGGCGCAAACCAACAGCGCGGCCGCCCAACGGTTTCCGAACACACTCATCGTCTCGGGGAACAGCCCGGCCTGACCGCGCTTGTCGTCGGCGCTCGACCTGCGACGGGTAACCGCCTCGGGTACCGAGCGCGGCCACGAACCACTGGGGCCCCAGCGCGCCGTCACCTCTTTCTCCGTCACCACGTCAGCGCATGATCGGCAGGTCAGCGTCGGCGCGAAGTCACTGCCGCACAACGTATGGTGCATTCCGGGAAGCCGGCGCAGATGGTCGGGCACCCATCGTCGTTCCCACTCCCAGATCGACAACAGCACCGGCCAGAAGGCCCGTCCGCGTTGGGTGATCAGATACTCGGCGCGAACGGGCCGGGTCTGGTACGTCTCGCGGGCCAGCAGACCGTTCTCCGTTAACGCCCGCAACCGGTTGGTGAGGACCGAATTCGAAATCGGTAACCGCTCCATGAACTCGCCGTAGCGGGTTGCGCCCAACAATGCCTGCTGGATGATCAGCAGCGTCCACTCGTCGCCCAGCAGACCCAGTATCCGGCCGACCGCATTGGTGCCCCCGGGATTCAGCGTGGTCGGCTTGGCCGCGACCGACGCCGCTGACATTCACAGCCCGATCGCGTCGGCGGGGGAGTCGACGTCATGCCAGCGACGCAACTGCGCGCCCGGTGCCCAGGTGGCGTGTGTGCCGCTGGAAATCCGTTCGGGCAGCGCAAGTTTGCACACCGGGCCGTCGCCGACCCGGGCGGCGTCGAAGACCAGGCAGTAGGAGGCGTCGGCATTCATGTCGGTGGTCAGCGTGATCAGATAGCCGTCATCTTCACCGCTGGAGTCCGATCGCGGGGCCATCGCGGCCTCACTTCCGTAAACCCCGTCGCCGAACTGAACGCGGGTTTCACCTCCGGTGCGCAGATCGTGCTTGAGCAGCCCGTCGAACAGGAACCAACCCGGCTTGCCGGTGGCGGCATAGGTATAGCGGTAGTCACTGGCCGCATAGTCGGGGTTGATCGTCCCGAATTCGGTGATCGACTCCGACAATTGCTCTTCTTTCACCGCGCCGGTGACCAGGTTGAACCGCCACCGGTGCAGCCGGGCTTGCAGGCGATCCAGCGCCAGGAAACGAAAGAGCTTGTCCCACTTCGTCCCACCGGTGTCAATCGGCTGGGGTGCGCCTTCGAAGAATCCGTCGAGCACGATCTCGTCACCGTCTTCGTAGGCGTTGGTGAAATGCAGCACGAACGTCGGGTCGGCCTCGAACCACCGGATGTCGCCGGTGCCACCGCGGCGCGGCAGCACGGCGAAGCGTGACGGAATGTCGGGGTAGAACCGCGGCAAATGCACATCGTGCTCGAGCAGCGTCGGATCCCAGAACAGCGGGAAATCGTTGAGAATCACGTAGTTTTCGGTGAAGGCCATGTCGTGCGGCAGCCTCGGGCCGGGTAGCGGAACGTCGACGTAGTGGGCCAGCTCATTGCTCTCGTCCACGACGCCGTAGTGCATGTACGGGGCCTGCTTGCTGTAGTTGAAGAACAGCAGTTCGCCGGTTTTGCCGTCGACCTTCGGATGCGCGGAGACACCCCAGTCGATCGGGAAGTGGCCATTCCAGGTCTCCTTGCCCAGCGTATTGGCCGAGAACGGGTCGACGCGATACAGATCGCCGCACTGGTAGAAGCTGGTCAGCGCGATGCCTCGGTGGACGATGACGTCGGTGCTCGACGCGTCCTTCATTCGGGTGCGGGCGCCCCAGCCGTCTTCGCGCTTGGCCAGTTGCACCGGTTCGGCCAGCCCCGGCCACAGCGGCTCGGCGGCCTCGTTCTCGGCCAGGAAGCCGTCCGTGCGGACAAACCGGTTGCGGTAGAAGGCTTTTCCATCGCGGAAGCCGACCACGTGCAGCATGCCGTCGCCGTCGAACGGGTGATAGGTCTTCAACGCCGGGTGCAGCGGGTTTTCGGTGTTGCGCAGGTAGACGCCGTCGAGGTCGCGAGGAATTTCCCCTTCTACGGCGGTCAGGTCGTCGGCGTCCCACTCGCTGGTCTGCGGTCGCCACGGACCGGTTCGGTACGGGTGGTCGTCGTCTTCGGGCAGGGTCGACAGGAATTTGCCGACGATCTCCACGTCCATGTCACGATCCTTTGGTTGGTGCTGACGACGAAACTGACCGTGGTGGCAGTGCTGCCGCCGAAATTCAGCGTGCCAAAGGTTTTCGCGTCCTCGACCTGATAGTCGCCGGCGGCGCCGCTGACTTGCTTTGCCGCGTCGACGAGCATGCGCACGCCCGACGCGCCGACGGGATGGCCGCCGCCGATCAGTCCGCCGCTGGGATTGATCGGCAGCCGTCCGCCGTTCTCGATTTCGCCGTTTTCGATTGCCTTCCATGACTCGCCCGGTCCGGTCAGACCGATGTGGTCGATGGCCAGATACTCGCTGGGGGTGAAGCAGTCGTGCACCTCGATGCCGTCGAGATCGTCGAGCGTCGCCCGGGCACGGCCTAACGCGTCGAGCACTGCCGCCCGTACATGTGGCAGGACGTACGGGGCCGAGTCCCCAGTGGCCGCGCGGTCGAGTTTTTGTTGCAGACCCAGTCCGACGGTGCGATGCCCCCAGCCCGCGATCCGCGCGATCGGCCGCGCATCGGGATGATTGCGCAGATATTTGTCGGTGACCAGGACGACTCCCGCGCCGCCGTCGGTCATCTGGCTGCAGTCGAAGCGGCGCAGCCGGCCCTCGATGAGCGGGTTGCTGTCGTCGTCGCCGATCGGATCGGGCACAGTCCATTCTCTGGTCTGCGCGTTGGGGTTTCGGCGCGCGTTGGCGAAGTTGAGCTGTGCGATCGCCCGGAGATGGATTTCGTCCAGGCCGTAGCGGCGGTCGTACTCGTCGGCGACCTTGGCGAACATCGACGGCCAGAGGAACTTCGCGTCAGCTCCCTCGTGCCCCGTCCATGCCGCGGCGCCGAGATGACGCGCCGCGGTGTCGCCGGGCACCGTCTTCTCCAGTTCGACGCCGAGGACCAATGCGCTGTCGTAGTTGCCCGACCGCAGGTCGGCCATCGCTGCCAGCGCGGCCACGCTCCCGGACGCACAGGCGGCTTCGTGTCGAGACGCCGGGGTGTCCCACAGGCCATCGCACACGGTCGCCGGCATGGCGCCGAGGTGACCCTGTTCGGCGAACATTTCGCCGAATGCGTTCGCGACATGAACGACGCCGATGTCGTCGGCGTTGACCGTCGCCGCGGCCAAAGTGGTCTCGACGATTTCGCGGGTCAGGTCGGCGAAGTCGAGGCCTTCTTTGGTGAGGTTGCGGGCGAAGTCGCTTTGGTAGCCGCCGAGAATCCAGACATCAGTGTCCATAAGCCGCACGCTACTACAACTAAGAGAGTGACACACCGTCCGACTCAGCGGACGTCAGCGCCGGAACACTGGATTGGCAAGGGGCCTAAGGGAGAGACGGTCCCGCCGGCTCTCGGCTGAACCGGGGGGACCTGGGCAAGCGCGCAGGTCGACCTACGCGCTCACCTCTTTAAGCGCATTGCCGTCGGCGGCGCATGACAAACCTCTACAGCGGAACCGGGCTATTCGTCTCCGCGGGCAACCGCGCGGGCGGGGTCCGAACTCCATTCCGACCATGACCCCGGAAACAACGCTGCCTGGTAACCCGCCGTGGCGAGCGCCGCGACGGTGATGCTGGCCGTGACACCGGATCCGCAATACGCACCGAGTCGGCCGTCGTGTTCGACGCTGTGCTCGGCCAGCAGTTCGCGCAGCGCGCCCTCGGCGATAAACGTGCCGTCGCCGTTGAGCACGTCGCTGCTGGGCATGTTTTTGGCGCCGGGGATGTGTCCGGCGACACGATCCACCGGCTCAACGTCACCCCGGAAGCGTTCGGGTGCGCGCGCGTCGAGCAGTGTCAGGTCTGCGGCGCCGACTTGCCGTGCGGTCAGCGTCGGCAGTGCTCCGGCATAAAGATCGTCGTACAGTGCGGTCGCGTTGCCCGGTGGGGGCAAAACCGGATCGGTCGCCACACTGCCGCCAGCCGACCGCCACGCCGACAGGCCGCCGTCCAGAATGCGTACGTCTGCGAGCCCGGCCGCGGCCATTACCCACCAGGCCCGCGCCGAACCCGCACGATTCCAGTCGTCATAGACGACGGTGGGTACGCCCTGGCGAATGCCCCAACGACGCGCCGAGGCTTCGACACTGCGTCCCGACGGCAGCGGGTGGCGTCCTCGCCCGGTGATGGTGTGGTCGCTGAGTTCCTCTTCGAGTGACACGTACACCGCACCCGGTATGTGGCCCCCTAGATATGCCGCGTGGCCGTCGGGCTCGTCGAGCCGCCAGCGCACATCAAGGATCGTCACCGGATCGCCGGCACCGATGAGGTCGGTCAAATCTGAAACGGTGATCAGCACCCGGGCGCGCGCGTTCAACGAGCGCTCATGGCTTGAATCCCAAATCGTGCAAAGCGTCTACGCAGCCGCTGATCCAGTCGGTCACGCTCGGAGGCTGCGGGCCCCCGTTGAGCTCCACCTGGCACACAAGCCCGGCGTTATAGCCGTCCCGCATCTCGCTCTTGAGGTATTCGTGATTCTTCGGGATCGAGTAAAAGTCATGTTCGCTGCTGTAGCCGTTCTGATACGACGGGCTGTGGGTCGCGCCGTGAGTGCAGCTGCCGGACGGGCACTCTGGATCCGCGTGCGCCAGTGACGCCGAGCCGATCGTGGCTGCAGCGATAGCTGCTGCAACGAGAATGGAGCGATCCAACACATCGCGCATCATTGCATGAGCGCCGGTGAGCGCACGGCGAATAGGTCAACCCGACCCTCGTGGTCGGGTGGGTGCCGCCGATCTTTTCGACCAGATCGTTGTTGCCTGCGAGTAGGCCGCCTTGGTGTTCTTTGACGACAGCGGCGATTGATTGGACGAAGTATGGATCGAAGTCGAAGCCGTGGGCTTTGGCGCCGTCGACGAAGGCGTCGAAGGGCACTTGCTGGTAGGTGATGCCCTTGTCGAGTGCCTCGCCGATGGCGGCGGTCATCTCGGGGAAGGTCAGCTCCTGGGCGCCGTAGAGCTCGTAGGTTTGTCCTTTGTGCGGTTCGGGTTCAGCGAGCACGGCCGCGGCGACGCGGGCCCGATCGAGTGGGGTGGGGGCGGCGTGCTTGCTGTCGGTAACGAACGGGAACTGTAGGGCGCCAGCTTTGACCATGTCGGTGAAGTAGAGAAACCAGTCCGCGAAGAACGTTGGCCGCAGATGGACTGTGGGGGTGGGGAACTGGTCGAATACCCGTTCCGACATCCAATGATTGCGTGCTATATGGCTTTCTGAGGTGTCTGACGCGGTGCGCTGGGAGAGGTTGACAATCGCATCGAGTTTCGCCTCGGCTGCGGCCTGGGCGAAATAACTGGTCGCGTCCAAAAAATCCGGTCGCATCGGGAAGATGAAGAAGGCGCTGTGCACGCCCGCCAGCATCTCTCGAACGTTGCTGAGGTTCAGCAGGTCGCCTTCGACGATTTCGGCTCCCAGGCTTTCCAGCGTTGCGGAGCGGTGGTCCTGACGCCGAACCTGAGCACGCACCGCAAAGCCGCGCTCGATCAGCAGCTTCACGGTCGGTGTTCCGGTAGCACCGGTGGACCCGGTCACGAGGATCTTCTTGTCTGACACGGCGTTGCTCATTGCAACCATCTCCTTCACTTTTTGCTGACTAACGATTCCGTTAGTAAGATGTAAGCAGGGTAGGCTGGGTAACGCAAGTGTTAGTTACGGGAGTGGGCGGATGGAGTTCGAGAAGCCGTTGCAGGACCGGCAGCAGTGGTCCATTGGTGAGGCGTGTTCGATGTCGAAGGTGCTCGAGCTGCTCAGCACGAAGACGACGTTCCAGGTTGTGCGCGAGTTGTTCTTCGGCACAACACGGTTCGACGATTTCGTCGAGCGGACCGAAAGCTCGGCGCCGGCAGTGTCACGGGCGCTCAAGCAGCTTGAGTTGGCTCGGATCGTCACCCGCACCCCGTATCAGGAGCCGGGGAGGCGGGTCCGAGATGAATACCGGCTCACCGAGGCCGGGGAGGATCTGTTGCCGGTGTTCATGTCGATGGTGCAGTGGGGCGACACGCACCTTCAGGAAGGACCAGCGCCCCTATTGTTCGTCGACACCGATACCGGTCAGACCCTCGAGGTCCGCGTGACCGCCGAAACCGACACCGCGAAGAAGCAGTCTGCAGACATCCTGATACGACGTAACAACGCCGCAGGGCGTACGGCCCCGTGATGCGCTTCCCTGGCCGTTCGATCAAATGCCCTTAACGCGTACCTATTTCGGCTGTTAGGTCGTTGATGGAGCATGGACGTCAAGGCCCCCATTTGGGGGCAAGGGGTCAACTGCCCTTTTGGTCCGGGCAGTACACCGTGATGGCGTCCCTGATGAACTGCGCCGCCTGCGCACTCGTCATACCCTGCGCTTCCAATTCGGTGTAGATGTTCCCGATGGCGCCTATGTACGGGCTTGGCTGCCCGCCGAAGCGGAAATTGAATACACCGGAGCGAGGGAGATTAGCGTCGTCGCACCGTTCATGCGCGATGGCGATCATCTGATCCGGAGGGCCAACCACCCCGTCTTTGGCGAGCATCGCCAAAAACTGGTCGTCCGCGCCGTCGGCGTGAGCGATACCTGCCGCCAGCATTACAGCTGCCGCGGCGGCGAGGACGGCACGGAACGGATTCACAGTCATAACTGAGTGTGACACCACCGCGGACAATGCGCAGATCATTGCTGGAGCGTCGCCAAGCCGGGATGCCGATACTGCGACCCGGGTCTACTATCTGCGTATGAATGCAGATAGCGGAGTGTGTGATTTTCTACAGCCTGGCTAGCGATCACATTCGGCAACTGGTCATCGACGCAGTGTTCAACGCCGAACACGTCGGCGTGGCCATGCCCCGGCATGACCGCGACGGCAACGAGTTGGCCACCTTGAACCCCGAGACCACCTTCACCGCCGATTCGACCCCGTTCCGATCGACAGGACGCCCCGCATGACCCACGACACCCGCCCCGCCGGCCACGACCACGGCTTGGATCACGACCACACTCACGGTCACCGTCACGACCACGATCACGATCACGAGCACGATCATTCGAGGGGTCTGCGCGGCGCGATCAAGGAGATCTTCGCCCCGCACAGCCACGACGCGTCCGACAGCATCGACGGGGCGCTGGAATCCAGCGCCGCCGGGATCCGGGCGGTAAAGATCAGCCTGCTTGCTCTGGGTGTCACCTCGATCGCGCAACTCGCGATCGTGGTGATCTCCGGGTCGATCGCGTTGTTGGCCGACACGATCCACAATTTCTCCGACGCGCTAACCGCGATCCCGCTGTGGATCGCTTTCGCGTTGGGCACCAAGGCCGCCACCCGCCGCTATACCTACGGCTATGGCCGCGCCGAAGACCTGGCCGGGCTGTTTGTGATCGCGATGATCAGCCTGTCCGCGATCATCGCCGGGGTCGAATCAGTGCGCCGACTAATCCACCCCGTCGCGATCCAGCACGTCGGCTGGGTCGCCGCCGCCGGACTGGTCGGATTCATCGGCAACGAACTCGTCGCGATCTACCGCATCCGCGTCGGACGCCAAATCGGGTCGGCCGCCCTGATCGCCGACGGCCTGCACGCCCGTACCGACGGGTTTACCTCACTGGCTGTGCTGCTCGGCGCCGGCGGTGTGGCGCTGGGCTTCCCGCTGGCCGACCCCATCATCGGACTGCTCATCACGATCGCGATCCTGGCCGTCCTTCGGACTGCGGTGCGCGACGTGTTCCGGCGCCTGCTCGACGCGATAGACCCCGACCTCGTTGACGCCGCCGAAGCCGCCCTGGCCGCCGAACCGGGCGTCACCGCCGTGCGCAGCGTCAAAATGCGTTGGATCGGCCACCGCATCCACGCCGATGCCGAACTCGACGTCGACCCCACGACCAGCCTCACCGAGGCCCACCGGATCGCCCACGAGGCCGAACACACCCTGACCCACGCCGTCCCGAAACTGTCGTCGGCCCTCATTCACGCCTATCCCGCCACCACCGAAACCCACTGAGTCAGGTGCGGATTCCCGTAGGCGAGCCTGTATACGCGAAACTGATGTCATCGTTGTGTGCCGTTCTTTTGAGGCGGGCGACGATTTCGTCGCCGAGGTAGACATCCGCGGCGGTGACTTCTCGCAGGTCGACGGCGCCGATCTCGGCGGTCATTGTTCAGTCTCGGTATGGGTTGCTGCCGGAATTGGCTCCAGACGCAGGCCGAGGGCGTCGGCGATGTCGACAACCGAGGCGAACTTGATGGACCCGTTGCCGTACTCGAGTGCCTGGAGCATTAGGCCGCCCGCTGGCGCGGTCGGTTATCGGGGTGTGCGGCGTACTACTGCATCCTCGATGCGGTTCACGCGGCGAAGCTCCACGACGAGCCATAGCGCTCCGGCGACCGTTCCGAGCACGGCGACGAGCACCGTCGTGGCGAGCCACTCGTAATGTCGGTAGGCGGCTGCTGCCACCGTACTGATCATCCCGAACACCGCCACGGCCAGCAGGATGAACCCGGGCCAGAAGAAGTTGTCCTTCATCGCGATACCAGCGTGCGGTTGGGTGGTCCGGGAATGATCCGTCGGATCGTGATGCGTGTCTCCCATCACGTCTCCCTCCGTCGTCGGACGAGATAACAAAATGCTACTCACTCGGCGGACCCGGCGAAATGCAGAACTTTTGCCGCTGACCAGCGGCTGAGCCGTCGGGCGAATACTGTTGGCCGCCCTGCAGCGGTGCAGCGCGTGCGGTCGTCGTCAGCACGACCAGCATCAGCACCCCGAAGCTGGACTCGCGCAAGAAAATACCCAACGTCGAGGGTGCGTACACCTCGTCGAACAGCCGCGGGCCGACAGTGACGCGCTCGCATTGGAGACGGTTGCGCGCGATGCTCCGAGGCGTAGCCGAATTTGCACGGTGTCGCCAATTACACGGCCCTGGCGTGCCCCGGCCTCGGAGTTGGTCAGGTCGAGCCGGCCTCATCGCGGGCGAACAGCTCGGGCAGTGAAATTGCCCCAACCGTTGTCACGAGCCACGCCACAACCGTTGTGGCTACCCAGGATGCAATGCCGCGGATGGTGAGCCCGTGAGTTAATACCGAAGCGAGACTCAGCGCGACGATGGTCAATGCCAGGCCGGTGCCCCCAAGGAGCAGCGACGCATACCCATGGGGCAACTTCAAGATCGACAGCGACAGGATCGCCTGTGCCACCGAGAACACCACTACGGCGACGATGAACCCCGACAAAGACAACGAGACACCGGGAACAACCCACGCCGCCACCAGTAGTCCGATCGCCCACGATCCCAGAAGCACAACTGCCCGCAGCAGGATTTGCGTCATGGCAATAAGCGTAGGTCTCGGGGCTATGTCTGTGAAGAACCGTGTTGACTCATCAAAAGGGTTGCGTCCCACCGTCGGTGTAAATGACGACCGACTCGGTTCCTCAGATGGACCGATATTGACCTCGACCGGCGCAAGCTAAGAATCTCTCGTGCGTATTCGGAAGAAGCGCCTCGAGGTGAAATGCCTCCGGTGAAAGATCATCAGGCACCCACCGTTCCAATCACGAACTAGTCGATTTCCAGGCGCAGTCGGGCTCGCAGAGCTCGTTTTCCCGTCCGCGAACTTCACGCCGCTGAGAAATCGCAATTTTTCGCCGCGACATTTTCGGTGCGGCCACTGCTGCGGTGGGCTTAAAGATCACTCCTCACAACCTGCGTGACACCGCTGCATCGCTTGCGAGAACAAGCGGGAGCCTCGGTCGTTGCCGTCGCACGCTTGCTTGGCCACGAGTCGGCTGCCACGACGCTCAATCACTATGCAGGCCTTTTCCCGACCGACCTAGACGGCGTGGCGGTACGTCTCGATGCCGCAGCGAGAAAGGCTAACGGGGAACAGTGAACGCCACCTCGTGTCATCGGCTCACCGACCAGGCACCGACCACGAATCTGACCGACGTACCGGCCCCAATTGCTCAGAGCATCGCTGAGCTGTAAAAACACTGGTGCCACCGCCCCTGAACTGTGCCCCCGGCAGGATTCGAACCTGCGACACCGGCTTTAGGAGAGCCGTGCTCTATCCCCTGAGCTACGAGGGCTGATGACATCGTTAAACCTAGCCGCTCGTCCGCATTAGGCGAGTGCGGGTCTTAGATCCAGACGTAGAGACGGGGGTTGCCGGGATTGCCGGGTGCCTCCGCTCGCGGAAAGGAAACCGGCGCCTCGATGCCGGCGATCTTGAGGTTCACTGCCGCCGCATCGGCAGAAACGGCAAAGATCTTGCCGATGACGTATGTGTGATCGTCATCCCATTTGATCGTGGCGTGACGCCCGAGGTGGTGCACCGCAAGGTCTTCGGGTGCGACCTCGGTCGGCTGCGGCGGTGGTGCCGGCGCCGCGGCATCCGGCTCGTCGTGGGCAGGCGCCGGCCCGGAGTCCTCGGACCAGGCGCGGTCGTCACCGAAGTACTCAACGTCGTCGCCGGTTTGCCCGAGTCGCCCGAGGGCCGACTTCTTCGGCTGCGCGTCCGGCGCGTCTTCTTCGACCCAAAGCCGCCAGCCCGGCGGTGGCGGCGGCCATGACGGATCCGGCGACCAGTCCGCGTGCGGCACCCAACCTTTTGGCGGCTTCGGCCAGTTCGGGGGTGGGTTGTAGCGCATCAGATTCACCTTACGTAACGCGGCACGTGACCGCTCAGCATCGCCGGCGGTCAGCGGAACTCGGCAATCACCTTCGCGAAGGTCTCGACATGACTTTCCTGGACGGTGACGGACGTCAGCCCGTAGCTGTCTCGGTAGCCGCGCAAGGTGTCGGCGATATCGTGCGGCGATCCGCTCAGCACGGAGGGCAATGCCAGCAGTTCCTCATCGGACAGGCCCGGTACGAATCTGCGGGTGAGCGATAAATCGGCTTTGCCGGAGTTGTCTGATGGCACTGCGGTGATCGCGAGGTTCAACTCGAGATCCGCGAACCGGTCGCCGGCGGCGCTGCGGACGAATTCGACGCGTTCGGCCAGCGGGTCTGCGACGTCACCGGGATTGGCACCGGTCAACCCGATGATGTCGGCGTGCTGGGCGGCGACCGTCAGCAATCGATTTCCGTTGCCGGCGATCAGGATTGGCACGCCGCGCAGGTGCTTCTTGATGTAGGTGGTGACGTGCTCGAGGTAGTCGACACGTTGCCGGGCGCTCGGGTATGGCAGCTCGGCAGCCTCGAACTCCTCGCGAACGTAGCCGGCGCCCAGGCCCAGCTCGAGGCGCCCGCCGCTGAGCTGATCGACTTCGGCAGCGTCACGAGCAAGCAGAGCCGGTTTGTAGAAGCCGGCATTGAGCACGTAGGTCCCCAGCCGCACCGTGGAGGTCGCAGCGGCGATCGCCGTCAGGACGGGAAACGGTGCCGGTGCGCCGAGGTGGTCGGGCAGGTGTAGGACATCGAACCCGATGTCCTCCAGGTGCTTTGCTTTGTCCTGCACCGCATTAAGTGACTTGGCAGAGTGGATGCCCACCGAAAAGCGAAAGACCCGTTCGGCCATCGGCCATCTCCGATCGTGTAGTTAGTTGGACTGTAATTTCCAAGAGCGGGCGGCATTCACCAGGCCCTGCACCAGGGCAGCAGTCACCGGTGACAATCCGTCGTCGCCCGGGAGGGTACTGCGTGGGCTGATGCCCCTGACCCGGGTCGGCAATTCCAATTGCGTTCCGCCGTTGCGTGTCTGGTTGACCGGGTTCTGCGGATGCAGCCCGCGTAGCTCGTGAGGGATCTCGTCGAGGTCGGTGACGACGTGATAGCCGGGCAGGTCGAGATGTTCTGCCAGGTGGGCCGCTAGCGCACGGTTGCGGCCTCCCGCCAACAACTGCGTGGCACGGCCGATCCGCCCGTAGCCGTGCAGCGACACCGCAACGTCGACGTGGTCGAGGAACTCCGCGAGGGGCGCTGACTCGTCGGCGTGGAATCGCGCCGAAGACAAGTGGTGTGGATAGCGGTCGGGATGCCGAATCAGGTACACCGACGCGTCGGCCGCGTCGGCAGCCCGCTCGGCGATCACGTCGGTCATTTCTTCCAGGCCGCCGCCGTGGATTGCCAGAAAACCGAAGCGCGATCGCAGCCGGCTGACCTCAACCACCCCGGTCTCGGAGAGCAACTCCGAAAGCGACTGTGGCGCAGGCGTTGCGGGCCGCGATCGGGGGCGGGGCCAACGGGCAGGATCCCATCTGCGCAGGAAGTCGACCCAACGCTGCGGCAACCCGTGATGGACTGCCCCGTCGATGATGCGCTCCAGGTAGCCCGGCCGCGGCGGGCCCGGATTCACCCGGTGGTCGATATAGACCCACGCGTCCGACGGCCCGTCTTCGGTGTGCACGGTCAGCCGGTCGCGTCGATACCGCAGCGGCACGCCCTCGGCGCTGTCCAGGGTGGCCAGATCGTGGTCGGACAGCTGCCAGATGACTCCGTGGACCTGCGTCTCGTCGAAGGGTTCGACGGTGGCCACTCCGCGCTGGTTGATCAGCCAATCGTGGTCGGCGAGCACAGCCCGCCGCGGATAGGCTGCATCGGGACAACGCAGCGCCATTTGCCGCACGCACAGGTTTGACCCGTACGCGAAGTAGGTATGACGGCGGCCTGGCGTCACGGGTTCGATGTTAGCCGAGCGAAATATCTGGCCCCGCCGCCGGCCGAGCGCCAGGCCGCGACCGGACGTAACGTGTTCGGTCAAGTCCGCGAACAGCTTCTGACGGCGACGCGGAGACGGTGATCTGAGCCGGTGGTGACCGCAAGGTTAATTCCGCGCGTCGTGGTGTTGGTACCGCTGTTTCGGTGAAAGGATTGCTCAATGAGCGGCGCGGAGGACGATGGCACGCAGGTCCGGGACCGGGACACGATCGAACGTGAATTGCGACTGCTGGCCAGCGTGCGTAATGCCTACCGCGAGCGTGGCGGAGCGTTGCCGTCGATAAACCAGATGGACGCCCTGCTCGACGAACTCCTGGAGCTCGGCGGGCAGGCAGAACCTCAGCAGGACAACGGGACTCTGGGCCCTACGCCGAGCCGCTGCCGCTCACTGTGAGTTAAATCAGCTCTGGACCGGACCTGCCGTCATGCGGATCTGATTTCGACCCGGTCGTCTGGGTTGAAGTAACGCTCTGTTCCGTCGGTGAACGTCACCGTGACCACTTCGGGTAGGAAACTGCCTTCGTGGGGGCTCAATTCGCAGACAACCCTAGTTTTGACCTGCTTCCAGGCGTCGTCGCCTTCACCGTGCTCACGGAATAGGTAGCCTGGGATGCGGTTGGTGAGGTCAACCGCTCGCATCCGGAGCACTCGGCTCGCTGGCGTGGGCATGGTTTCCAATTCTGCACGCTGGAACCTCTTAGTTCGATCCGAGCCGGGACCGCAAGTGCGCGTGGATAGTCGAACTTGCCAAAACGAACTCAGGTTTGGCGTTGAATTCGGCTACTGCTGAGGGCTTGGCGGTGTCGGCTCGGTCGTCACCGAAGGCTCAGCCCTGCCGATGGCGTTCAATCGGCCGGAAGCGACGAAGTGCCAATCCATAAGCAGGTCGCGGTCGTCTCACGGTGGCGTCGTTCAGGAGCCCAAACGCGGCGTTCGGAGCTGATACCGTCCGGCGGTGAGTGGTCGGAGCGGGGGAGAAGTAGTGACCGGGAGGGGGACTCGGTGTGGGTTGACGATTTCGAGGGCACTGGCCGAACATCGAGGACGTGGACGACGGCCGGCTTGTGGAGATCCGCAAGAAGACGATGGAGGCCATCGACGACCCGATCCTGCTTAGTCAGCAGCCGTTTGCGTAGTATTGGGAGGACCAGTTGCGGCGCATCGACGGGGAGATGCGAAGGCGTGGACTTGATCCGTGATTAATGCCGCATCACCATCGAGCCGTTATGTGATGGCGTTGGGGATTTAGAGACCTAGCTCGTCACTGTCAAACAGATCAGCACTGCGTTGAGCAGACTGATCATCACGCCGATCGCCCACCCGACGGCGCTGGTGACGCGGTGATTGGCGTCGATTCCCATCAGCGCCCGATTGCTGGTCAGTCGGACCAGTGGAAGCAGCGCGAACGGGATGCCGAACGACAGAACGACCTGCGACAGCACTAACGTGCGCGTTGGATTTAAACCCACGGCCAGAATCAACAGTGCGGGCGCCAGCGTCACCAACCGACGCACCACCATCGGAATCGACCGGTACAGCAATCCCTGCATGATCATCGCGCCGGCATATGCGCCTACCGACGCCGAGGCCAACCCCGAAGCCAGCAATCCGATCGCGAAGAACACGGCAATAAGTGGACTCACGGTGTCGTGCACCACGGAGTAGGCGGCCTCGATTGAACTGACGCCACCACGGCCCTGCATGTTCAGCGCAGCGACCAGCAGCATTGCAACGTTCACCCCACCCGCGACGACCATCGCCAGCCCGACGTCCAACCGGGTGACACGCAGCAGCCGACGCCGATGTGGGCCGGGATCGGGATGGCCGTGTCGGTCGCGAGCCAGCCCGGAATGCAGATAGACCGCATGCGGCATAACCGTCGCGCCCAAGATGGCCGCGGCCAGGAGCACGCTTTCTTTCCCGTGGAATTGCGGCACCAGGCCGCCGACCACGTCACCCGGTGGCGGTGTCGCCACGAAAAAGCTGGCGGTGAACCCGATGGCAATGAGCAGCAGTAGTCCGGTGATGACGCGTTCGAACAGTTGCTGGCCGCGTTGATCCTGAATCCGCAGGAGCAGCAGCGACACAACCCCGGTAATCACTCCGCCGAGCAGCAGCGGCAGGCGGAAAAGGATGCGGAGGGCGATCGCCCCGCCGATAACCTCGGCGACGTCGGTGGCCATCGCGACGATTTCGGCCTGCGCCCAAAAGGTCAGCCGGGCTGGGCGGCTCAGCTGCGCTCCGATTGCCTCCGGCAGCGAGCGCCCAGTCACCAACCCGAGCTTTGCCGACAGGTATTGCACCAGACCGGCCATCACGTTCGCGATGACGATGACCCACAGCAGCGAGAAACCGAAGTGCGCGCCGGCGCTGATGTTCGCGGCCACATTGCCCGGGTCGACATAGGCGATGGCGGCGACAAATGCCGGTCCAAGCAGATACCACGCCGCCTTGACCGGGGCGCGGGTGTCCTGGGGCACCTAACTCACTTTCAGTCTCGAATTGAAAAGTTAGGTTAACCGAAACCTTTAGCTCGCCGAATACAGGCCGCGGCCGGTGATGAGCGGGAGGTCCAGCGTCGTCCGGATTCCGGCGGGCGCGGCAACCACGGCGGGGATGGCGTTGACGACGCGCATCGCGGTCGCCACCAGACCGGCGTGATTGTGATCGCCCTTGCGGCTGCTCAGGCAGACGTCGACGCCATAAGACGGTTCGCCGGTGATCTCGATCCGGTAAGAGCCGCCGGGCTGGGCCGGCTGCGGCCAGTCCGGGCAAAGATCTTCGCGCAATCGAGTCACGTGTTCGAGGACAACGACGGGATCGCCGTCGACCAGTCCGAGGACCTCGAAGCGCAGCGCGGCGGCACTGCCCTTGGGGACATGGCCAGCGGCGATCTCGAAGTCCTCGGGTGCTGGTTCGCGCACGTACATCTCTTCGACGGTGTCGAGTTCAACGCCGAGACCGGCGGCGAGTTGGCGCACCACCGATCCCCACGCCAGACTCAGCACGCCCGGTTGCAGCAGCATCGGGATCTCGTCGATCGGCTTGCCGAACCCCATCACGTCGAACATGACGGTCGCGCTGTCGTAGGTGGCGTAGTCGACGATCTCCATGCAGCGGATCTGCTGGATGCTCTGACAGGTTCCGGCCAGCGCCAGCGGCAGCAGGTCGTTGGCGAAGCCGGGATCGATGCCGTTGACGAACATGCTCGAATTACCCTCTTGCGCAGCGTCTTCAATCGGTGTGAGCAGTTCGGGGGGAAGCACTTGCCACGGATATTGAAAGAAGACCGCACTGCTGCCGACGACATTCACCCCGGCGGCCAGGATGCGGCGGTAGTCATCGAGCGCCTCGGGCAGCCGGTTGTCGGCCATCGCGGTGTAGACCACGCACTGCGGGCCGGTGGCCAGCACCTCATCCAGATCGGTGGATGCGGTGATTCCGGTCGAAACATCAAGACCGGCAAGCACTCCGGCGTCTTTGCCGGCCTTGGATTCCGATGACACCCACACCCCGGTGAGCTCGAAGTCCGGATTGGTGATCAGTGCCCGCAACGCGTGGACGCCGACATTGCCGGTGCCGATCTGGGCGACGCGTATGGCCTCCCGCGCAGAGCCGGTCACAGGTCCGGGATCGGCAGGTCGAGGTTGGGAAAGGTGATGCCGCCGTCGACTTCGAGCACCTTTCCGGTCAGGTAGGCGCCCGCGGGCGACGCTAAATATACTGCGGCGGCGGCGATCTCGTCGGGTTCACCGAGGCGGCGCAGCGGTGTCGCCTTCTCCATCGGCACGCGCAGCTCGTCGTTGGAGGCGACGATGTCCAGCGCGGAGGTGGCGATCGATCCGGGGGCGATGGCGTTGACTCGGATCCGCGGACACAGGTCCAATGCGGCCAGCCTCGTGTAGTGGGCGAGTGCAGCCTTGGCGGTGCCGTAGGCGGCGAAACCGCGGCCGGCCACCCGTCCCATCGTCGAGGTGATGTTGATGATGCTGCCGCCGCCGGAGTGCTCGAGCATCAGCGGCACCGCGGCAATGGTCAACGCGTGGGCGGTCGCGACGTTGAAGGTGAACGCGGCTTTGAGATCCTTCGTCGAGGTGCTCAGCAGCGCGTTGGGCATGGTACCGCCGACGTTGTTGACGACGATGTCCAATCGCCCGAACGCCTGGACGGCCTGCTCGGCCAGCTCCGCGGTCACCTCGGGCTGGGCCAAGTCTGCCGCGACGATGTGGGCGCGGCGCCCCGCGGCGCGGACCTTTTCGGCAACGGCCTTTAGTTCGGATGGGGTGCGGGAGGCGATGACGACGTCGGCGCCGACGTCGGCGAACGCCAGCGCGATGGCTGCGCCAAGGCCGCGGCCGCCACCGGTGACGACGGCGACCTTGTCGTCGAGTCGGAATTTGTCCAGGATCACGGGCGTCACCGTAACAAGGCGTGGTTGGTCGCGGAACCCTATTTCTGAAACACGTTCTAGTTTTTCTCCCGGGCCCGGCTGCGAAACAGCAATGTGGTGATCCATGTGGTCACCGAGCGAGTTGGCCAGCGTCGAGGGCGGGGGGCACCACGCCGGGCTTCATGGCCGACGCCGGCGAGCTTATACCGCCCGAGGTGGTCGCCGTGTTGGCCAAGTCGGCCACGCTGCAACCGTTGATCGTCGGCCGCCGCTGAACCGCGCTACATCCCATCTGGCAGATTGGCCGAGTTTGCGCGGTGCCGGGAGTTGACCTGCCGCGCCCCGGGTTGTGATGAGCCGGCGATCCATTGCGACATCGACCACAGCATTCCGTACGCGGACGGCGGGCCCGCTCATCCTTCTAACCTGAAGTGCGTCTGCCGAAAACATTCTCGACTTGCTGATATTGCCTGATTTCGTCAAATCCCAAGAGAGCCGGCGGTTTCAGCGTGCTGGCGGTGGTGGCCGCAGGACTGGGGCGGCCGGCTGCCGCGGCTTGGTGGCTACAGCATGGAGGCGAGCATGCTCTTGGCGTCGGGCAATGCCGCCTGAAACGCGTCGGGGCTGATGGCGCGGAAATCGATGAAGCCGGCAATTTGGGTCGAGGCGTTAAACAGCGTCGTCCAGATCCCGTAGAGCTGCGTCGTGCCCTGGTTGGTTTGGCGATTGGCGGTGAAGTTGACCTGCAGGGACTGGGTGAAGTTGTTGCCCTGCACCGTCAGCACCCCCTGGGGTTCCTGAACCACGTTCGTGAGTCTGCTGGTCACACGCAAACCGGCCATGAAGCCTGCTTCTTCGGTGATATCCGGCATCGCCGGCTTGCCGGAGTCGGCCTCCATCAGCGCGCTGTTGTCGCTGTTGGCGAGCAAGACCCAGGTCTGTGACGATTGGACGATCGTCCAGCCAGGGGCCACGGTGAGGGTGACTCCGTCGGGGAAATTGATCGTCCCGCCGCCGAGCGCGTGGGGTGTGGGAACAACCCCGCCGCCGGGTCCGGTCCTGGGGGGCTTGGGCTGGGTCAATGGGCCGCTAAACACCACGGCTGCGGTGACCCCCGCGGCGAGCATCACCACCACGACGATGATCGCGGCCACCACCGCCCCGTGCAATCGGTGCTCGACGGGGCCCACATCGGGCGCGGCGTCGACGGCGGTGTGCAGCGCGGTGCGCGTGCCCAAAAGGCCCGCCCCGGCCAGCACGAACGCCACCAGCGTGGTGAGCACAATCCCGCGCGTCCCGTACGGTTCCAGCAGCGTGGTGGCCAACTCATAGAGCACTACCAACACCAGGCCCTCGATCACGCCCACGGCCGGGTTGACCCCGGGGCTGCGCAACCCCAAGACGGCCACCGCGGCCGCGGTGGCCAACACGATCGGCTGCAAAAATCCCAGGGTCAACGCGATGAACGCCACGCTCGCCGGGTCACCCGCGGTGGCCTGCAGGTGGGTGAACGCGCCGTGTTGGACCACCACACTCAGGCCCAGCGACAGCGCGGCGCCGCTGAGCGCACAGTTGACCACCACATCCATCGGATGGCGAAACGCCGCGCGGGCGGTCACCAGCAGCGGCGCGACCAACACCGCCACGAACGCCACCACCGGCACCAGCACACCCAGTTCGAGGATCCGCGACATCGGCGGGAGTCGGTAATGGCCGGCGGCCAGTGCGATCCCCGGGGTGAAATAGGTTTGCAAAAACCCCACACCCACGCCCAGAACCAGTGACAGCGCAAACGTCACGGCGATGACGGTCAGCGGCTCGTCATGCCACAACCGGTGGTCGTGGATATAGGCCAACACCGCCGCCGGCAACGCCACCGCGGCCAGCACCAGCGCAATCGACAACGACCCGATCGCCGCGGCGATCAACGCCGCCAACAGCGCCAGCGCGGTCAGGCTGCGGTAAATGTGATGACGCTCGGCGGCCAGATGCGGCATCAACGTCCCGATCACCGCCACCGGGCGGCGCGACCCATCAGGCGCCGGGCTACTCGGGTTGACCATTTTTCATACCTCCTGGATTATCGGCGAGCCACTCAGCGAAATGCGACGCGGGCGCGGCCTCGGCGACGCGAACGCGCAATCACGAACCTGACCGGCTGGCCCCCGTCTGGCCGTCTGGGCGCTTCACGATGACGATGCGGCCGGGAACAGTGGGAATCTGTTCGAAGATTGAGACGGGCACGTTTCAACACCGCTGACAGCAACGTCGTTGGGTATGGCGGTGAAAGACTGACCAATGCCGATGTCGTCCTTCGGTTCGGCGGCGTCAGAGTTGAATACGATGAGGGGCCACCAATTCCTCGGTGGCGCTGGCGTTCTCGAAGTAATGATAGTGGCCTTGCGGGGCGAAGATGACGTCGCCTTTGCCAGCTTCGAAGACGTCCTGGGTGCCGTTGGGTCCGACGAACACCCATCGGCTCCTGCCGGCCAGGATCACGTTGATTTGCCACGCGCTGGGATGCCAGTGCGGTTCTCGAATGCCGCCGACAGCCAGTCGCGCCAGATAGACGGCGCCCTTCTGGCCGACCAGAATGAGCCAGTTCTCGCTGTTGGCGCCTTGCAGGCTGCCGCCGGGGAAAACGTTGTCCCCCAGTCGGCCAGGTGAAAGAGGTGCGGATGATCGGGGTCGGTGCCTCCGGCCTTCTGTTCGCCACGATCGACCGGCGTGATCTGCTCGCTAGGCCAGGCCGCAGCGCCGATCCCAGGGCCCTCCGGCAAGGGCTTCGGGGGCGGGGTGTCCGAGCCGGGCGGATTCGGTGACGGCACCGTGCGGTCGACCGACGGCTGCGCCGCATGACTCGAGTATGGTCGCTCCCCGCTTGTCGGACCAGCCGTAACGGCCTGGGCGTTCCACGCTTGGCGGGATCTTTCGCGCGCCATGCCCCGAAAATCGTGGTGTCCGGGGACGGCCACCAACGGATTAATCCTGTGGTTTCCAGAGTGTATTTCAGCTAATCGGTAACACTTCCTTTTAAAGGCCGGTGCCACCACGCATCCCGACGACGAGAAGGCGTGGGGCGTGATGACGCTCGACCGGGACGCCGATTCGCCACCTCACAGCAGATCGGTAATTGGCGCCCAGCCTGCGGCTAACAACGACACGCAATGTATTAGGGATGACAACACCCATCGACCCTCAGTTACATGAAATCAATTCTGCCGACGGTCGGTGTCAACGTCGCCGTGTGAAGCAACTGATTTTCGCCGGGGCCGCGGCTATCGCGATGCTCGCGCTCTTTGACGCCACCGCACCGCTCGGTACTGGCGAAACCACGGTCGCATCGGGGTCGGTGCGCCTGGTAGACCAGGCCACCGACATGCCGGCGCCGCCGCCGCCGGGGCTGCCGCTGCCACCGGGGGTGGGCTTGCCGGCGGGGACGGTGTTGCTGCCGGGGGGGATGCCGCTGCCGCCGATGCCACCGGGGACGGTGTTGCCGCCGGGGGCGGTGGTGCTGCCGGGTGGGCCGAACTTCCCGCCGCTGCCGACGCCCGTGGACTTGTCGCGGTTGGGGGAGCCGGACGTGCAGCAGATGTGGGCGAGGATGTTGCAGCTGGCGGCGTCACCGCCGCCGAATGTGCCGCACGAGGTCTGCCGGTTTAATACGGTCAGGGTCCCGTGTTGAATCATGTAAAGATGCCCGCAGAGTGTGATTCGTTCACAGCGCGTCAACGCCGAGCGCAATCGAAATCGCAACGACAGACTGACCCGACAACGCGCCTACACCTATGCTCGCGCGGCGCTGCAGCTGTGTGGATGCAACCCTTGTTTGCGGACCGCGTTTGACGTCACTCGACCGCTCACTTCAGCGGGGGACGCGGGTTAAGCCAGTTCGCCGAAGTGTCGAGGTGCCCCGCGTACTGCGGGCAGAAGGCAGACACGGAAACACCGATGAAGTAGCCAGATTGTCTCAGCGAGAGAGCGGTGTCCTTCACCAACTTCATCGCCAAAACGCTTGACTTGTAGTTCTTGTCGAGTCCGGCGCACACCGCATGAGCCGTTGCAAGTGCGGTGTTGCGATCGGTAATCACGATTCCCTGCTTGGCGAGGGCCGCGACGACCGCGTCATCGGTTGTATCTGCTGATGCGGTCGTCGCGGAAATCGACGCGACTGCGGACAGCAGCACCGCGCAGACTGTCGACCATTTTGCTGGTCCGACGCTCATATGGGCAGGGTCTCCGCTCTGTGCCGTCCGACCGCCTGCGAGTCAAGAATGACTGACATAACGTTAGCTGAAGTCGAGCCCCCAGCTGTCAGGACTTGGAGCCCGCCTTGGCGGGTGTCTTCTTAGCCGGTGTCTTCTTGGCGGGCGCTTTTTTCGCAGTCGTCTTTTTCGTCGCTGTCTCGCCGTCGCCGGAGCGCGCCTTCACGCTGGCCTCCAACTTGGCCAACAGATCCGAGACGTCCTCGGTCTCGTCCAGTTCTTTAGGCTGCTCTTCGGTGGTAAATGCCTCTCCGCCTTCGAGTTTGGCCTGCACCAACTCGTGCAGCTGCTCTTGGTAGTCGTCGTGGTAGCGATCGGGGTTGAAGTCGTCGGCCATCGACTCGACCACCTGACCGGCCATCTTGAGCTCTGCGGGTTTGATGTCGACCTTCTTGTCCAGCACCGGGAAGTCGGGGTCGCGGATCTCGTCGGGCCACAACAACGTATGGATGACCATGACCTCGCGCTTGCTGAAATCCTTGACCCGCAACGCCGCCAGTCGGGTCTTGTTGCGCAACGCGAAGTGCACGATCGCCACCCGATCGGTGTCGGCTAACGTTTTGGCCAGCAGCACATACGATTTCGTGGACTTGCCATCAGGCTCGAGGAAGTAGCTGCGGTCGTACATCATTGGATCGAGCTCGCTTGCCGGCACGAACTCCAGCACTTCGATTTCGCGGCTGCGCTCCTCGGGCAGCGTCGCAATGTCGTCGTCGGTGATGATGACCGTCTGGCCGTCGTCGGATTCGTATGCCCGCGAGATATCGCGGTATTCCACAACTTCGCCGCACACCTCGCACACGCGCTTGTACCGGATGCGGCCATTGTCTTTGGCGTGCACCTGGTGAAACTTGATGTCGTGGTCTTCGGTCGCGCTGTAGACCTTGACCGGGACGTTGACCAGCCCGAAAGAGATCGAGCCCTTCCAGATGGAACGCATGGAGTCAGTATGCCCGCATCGCTACGCGGATAAGCGTCTAACGACGCGACGCCGCGGCAAGTGCGGCCCGATCCGGCAGGTCAGCTCCTGCTCGGCCGACGGTCAGCGCGGCGGTGGCGCTGCCCGCCTCCAGCACCGCCGTCAGCTCATCGAGGGCGAGCCCAGCAAGCTCGGCACGTCGCGTAGCGCCCAGCAAGTCCCGTTCCCACAGCGCGTCGAGCAGGCCGGCCATAAAGGAGTCACCGGCGCCGACGGTGTCGACTACGTGCACCGGCCGCGACGGGATCCGTACTTCTCCGGCCGCGCAGAATGCCGCCGCCCCGTGGTCACCCATCGTCACCGCCACGATCGCGGGACCCAGTGCCAGCCAGGTCTGCGCGATCTGCTCGGGCGATCGGGCGGGGTCGATCCAGCGCAGGTCTTCATCGCTGACTTTCACGATGTCGCTGTGCTCGACGAGATGCTCGATACGTGTTCGGGCCAGTTCCCGGTCGGCGATCAGCGACGGCCGCACGTTGGGGTCGAAGCTGACCGTGGCCGACAGGCGGTAGGTGTCGACCAGCGCCGTGACCGCCAGACAGCCCGGCTCCTGCACGGCGGCAATCGATCCCGTGTGCACGAGAAGCGGCGGCGTTACCGTTGGCGTACCGGAAAGTTGCCAGTCGAGATCGAACACGTAGCTGGCAGATCCATCGTCGCCCACCACCGCCCGGGCCGTCGCGGTGTGGGCAGCGGTCTGGCTTCCTGAAACAAGCTGCACCCCTGCGGCATTGATGTAGTCGATGATGCGCCGGCCGTACGGGTCGTCGGCGATGTACGTCAGGAAGTCGACGTCGCGGCCCAACCGGCCGAGTCCGACGGCGACATTGAGTGGACTGCCACCGACGTGCTCGTCGCTGTCGACGATGTCGATCAGCGCCTCGCCGATCACCAGCCCGCGACTCATTGCAGCAACGCCTCCAGCGTCGCGCGAGCTCCTTTGCGGTGCAACGAATCCAGCGCCCAGGTATATGCCTGGACGAAGCGTGGCTGATGGGCCAGATCCCCGAACACCGAGCCGAATTCGATGAACGCGGTGGGATTCTCGTGCTGCGAGCGGGCGATCGGGATGAGCGAATCCGCGAGCTGATCCACCACCTCGTACGGCTCACCCCATTCGTCGGTGCCCTCCGCGTAGCGGGCCCAACTTGCCACCACGGCCGCCGCCACCCGGACGGACCCGTCGCTGGCCAGGTTGTCGCAGATAACCGGCAGTAGCCACTTCGGGATGCGATCCGACGAATAGGCGCACAACCGCGCCACGGTGTCGCGCACGCCCGGGTTGGAGAACCGCTCGACCAGCGTGCGGCTGAATTCATGCAGGTCGATCCCGGGCACCGGTGGCAGCGTCGGGATGGCCTCGGATTCGAAGTAGGCAAGCAGGAATTCGGCGAACAATGGGTCACTCGCCGCCTCGTGGACATACTCGAACCCGCACAGATGGCCGAAGTAGGCCAGGCACTGATGCCCCGCGTTGAGCAGGCGCAGCTTCATCAACTCGTACGGGGCGACATCGTCGACCAGCAGCACACCCGCCTGCTCCAACGGCGGCCTGCCATCGGCGAACTTGTCTTCGAGCACCCAGGCGGTGAAGGGCTCGGCCACCACCGGCCACCGGTCATTGACGTGCAAGTCGCGCCGCACTTCTTTGGCCATCTCCAGTGTCGTGGCCGGGGTGATCCGGTCGACCATCGAACTTGGGAACTCAACGTGTTCGCCCACCCACTCGGCGAGTTCGGGGTCTCGGCTTTCAGCATTAGCGAGGACGGCCCGCCCTGCGATCTCACCATTGTTCTCGATGTTGTCGCACGACACGACCGTCGGCGCGGCGATCCCGCGGCTGCGACGCCTGGCCAGTGCCTCGGTAATCAACGTGAACGCGGGCCCGTCGGCGTCGCGGTAACCGCCCTCGGTGATGGTCAGCGAAATGATCCGGGTGGATGCCGCGGCCAGCAACTCGATCGCTGCCTCGGGATCGTCGGGGGCATAGCGGTAGTCGATGATCGAGCCGATCACGTGGGCGTCGCGGGTGCCGTCCGGGTTCTCCAGAACCAGCGTGTAGAGCCCGTCTTGATCGGTGAGCACGTCGCGCATCGTCCAGTCGCCGGGCATCACCCCCACCCCGCAGATGCCCCACTCGCGCGCCAGGCCCTGCTGCAGCAACCGGTCGATGTACATGGCCTGATGTGCTCGGTGGAAGTGCCCCGTGCCGATGTGCGCGATACCGACGGTGACGCTGCTGCGGTCGTAGTTCGGCGTTTCGATTGGCAGCCGTGTCAGTGCGGCATTGTTCAGATCCATCACGCTAGTCATGATCCTCCAACTCCTCCCCGGGCCACGGCCCGGATCGTCATCGGGCTCGCAGCACCTTTCGACGTACGACGACCGAGTCAGGGGTGGTATACGCCTAGCTGAGCCGGGAACTTCCACCCGTCGCGGTCGACAACATGAGGACATCTGCAAGCGCACGCCACGAATCGGTGATGGCGACTGCGCCGGCATCGATCAATTCCGCACGGCGGCAATCCCGTTCGTCAGGTGACACGAACATCACGTTACCGACGCTGGCGTAGCCGGCGGCGACCGCAGAGGTCACGCCGGCCACGGAGTCTTCGATGGCCAGCCCTTGCTCTGCCTCGACACCCAGCACCTGGCCGGCATGCAGATACACCGCGGGGTCGGGTTTGCTTGTCGGCACGGGAAGAGAATCCTCCGCGCTGAAGCGCACAGCCGACGGTATGCAGCGTATCGAGGCCGGTGGCGGTGAAGCAGGCATGCCAGGCGCTTGATCGCACTGGAGCTGACAGCCGCCAGCGCATACTGCGAAGCGAGGTCTTGCAAGGGTGCAAGCACCTGCGGATCCGGTGTCAGAGTGACGGCCAGATGAGTGGTGACCTGTTTGCGTTCTTCGCGCACCCATTGCTCGAGTTCGTCGGCGCACAACGCGTGTCCGGCTGCCACGTCGCTGTCGGAGGCGACTACCGCGGCGGGACGGCCCTGCGCCAACGTCTGATCGAGAGGCACTTCGCACTGCACCGCCAGGTCGAGGGCGGTGGTGCGGAAGTTTTTCCCGACAGCCCGCTTGCGCAGCTCCTCGGCGCTCAGCGGAGCGGTCACGCCGAACCTGGCCAGGAAGCGATTCGTCACATCGGTCGAGGCGGCGAACGCCGGCCTCTCCGAAGGAAAGAGGTTGTCATCGGCGTCACAAAGCAACGTCGTGATCGGCGCGGGGTCGAATTTGCCGCACAATCTCGAGCCCGTCGGTCATCGCGCCACCAACTCCCGCTCGTCGTTGCGCATCGCGTCGACGCAGCGTGGGAATCACGCCGCGCGCGTCGATGTTCGGCAATCATGTCCCCGAGGCGATCCGCGAAGCCCGGAACCGTCGCGTAACTCGCCGAACATTTCGTGCCCCAGGAGCGGATCAGGATTGTTGCTCGCCATGGTCGCCAACCTAACCACCGGTATCGCCTGCGAGTCATCAATGCTGAATTTGCGCCCCTTGAGGTCGTGGCCGCGCATGTAACGAGCCCACCCGGCGACAGCCAACGTCAGCAGGGTGTGCGGTCTGCCCTGCGCGATCGCCTCTTGCAGGGAGGGCAGCACAAATGACGATATTTTGCTCGTTCCCCGTCGGGCGAGCCGCGACAGTTGGTCGCTCATCCGGGGATTGCTGAGCCGGTCGAGCAGGGTGTCCCGGTAGTCGGGTTTGTTCATCCCGGGGACTGCCGGCAGCAGTGGCTGAACCTCGTCGCGCATGAGCTTTTCGACGTAATCGAAGATGACGCGGTCCCCCATCGCTTCGTCGGTGCGCTGGTAACCGCCCAACGTAGCCAAACACGCGAGCCCGATATGAGTTCCGTTAAGAAGACGGGTCTTGATCAGCTTGTGGTCGCTGACATCGGCCACGAATTCGACGCCGACCTCATCGAGCGGCGGGCGTCCATTGCTGAAGCTGTCTTCGATAATCCACTGGCAATACGGTTCGGTCACGACCGGCCATTTGTCGGCGACGCCGAATGTCCGCTCGACGAATTGGCGATCCGACTTCGAGGTCTGAGGGGTGATGCGGTCGACCATGGTCGACGGGAATGCGACGTAGGCGTCGATCCAGCGGGCGAGCCCAGGGTCCTTCAAGGCGGCGAACGACACCAGCGCGGTCCGCGCCACCTGGGTGTCGCCGGGAACGTTGTCGCAGCAAAGCACGGTAAACGGGGCGATGCCGGCGCGGCGACGCTGGTCGAGCGCGTCGGCCAGATAGGCCCACGCGGTGGCGTAACTATCGGAGGCGACGAGGTCGGCACGCACGTCGGGGTGGTCGGCATCGAACTCGTCGGTGACCGGGTTCAGGAAGTACCCGTTGCCGGTGATCGTCAGGCTGACGATGCGCGTTTGGGGATCGGCCAGGGCGGCACGGACCGCGGCGCTGTCGTTCGGTGCGTAATGAACGGAACCGATCGAGCCGACCACGCGGGCGGTTTGGCGGTCATGGCCGCGCTGTACAACGGTGTAAAGGCCATCTTGCGCCGACAGCAGGTCTTTGACATCGGGAGAGTGAAGACTGACGCCGGTAACCCCCCAACGATCTGAAATGCCCGAGCGGGCAAGGTCGTCGAAGTAAACCGCTTGATGTGCGCGGTGAAAGTTGCCCGCGCCGATGTGGACGACACCCCGGCTGAGGGTCGACCGGTCATAGGTTGGCACGTCAACTCGTTGTGAATGCAGTCGTAATGTCGCATCGCTCAGTGGGACGCCGCCATTGGGGCGCCAGGGGGAGGGGATTACGTCAAACATAAGGGTCTGTGCCCGAGGTGATCGCCGGTCTAACGTGTCGTGGCTTATGTCACAAAATAAATCAACGGTAAGGACGATAATCGGTGGTCAAAGCCGTTAACAGTGCTGAAACGCGTAGGTTGACAACATGGCACCACGGGTGAAACTGACCAACCCCGAGAAGGTGCTCTACCCCGCGACCGGCACCACCAAGTCCGACATCTTCGACTATTACACCGGTATCGCGGAGGTGATGGTGCCGCACATCGCCGGGCGTGCGGCCACCCGCAAGCGTTGGCCCAATGGCGTTGAGCAGTCTTCGTTTTTCGAAAAGCAGCTGGCCTCCTCGGCTCCCGATTGGTTGCCCCGCGCCAGTGTTTCCCACCGCTCCGGGACGACGACGTATCCGATCATCGACAGCGCCGACGGGCTGGCGTGGATCGCCCAGCAAGCCGCCCTCGAGGTGCACGTGCCGCAGTGGCGCTTCGTCGCCGAGTGGACGCGGAAAGGCGAAGAACTCAAACCCGGCCCGGCCACCCGCCTTGTCTTCGACCTCGATCCCGGCGAGGGTGTGACTATGGGGCAACTTGCCAAGGTGGCACGCGCTGTTCGGGATCTGATCGCCGACATCGGGCTGACCACGTTTCCGCTCACCAGCGGCAGCAAGGGGTTGCACCTCTACAGTCCGCTGGACAAACCGGTGAGCAGCCGAGGTGCGGTGGTGTTGGCCAAACGCGTTGCACAGCAACTGGAAACGTCCATGCCCAAGCTGGTCACGTCCACCATGACCAAGAGCCTGCGGGCGGGCAAGGTGTTCGTTGACTGGAGCCAGAACAGCGGGTCGAAGACCACCATCGCGCCGTATTCGCTTCGTGGACGCGAGTATCCGACCGTCGCCGCGCCGCGCAGCTGGGAGGAGCTCGACGACAACAAGCTTCGCCAGCTGCGCTACGACGAAGTGCTGAAGCGGGTCCAGCGTGATGGAGATCTGCTGGCGCCGTTGGACGCCGACGTGAGGACCCCCGATCGGCTGACAAAATACCGAAGCATGCGCGATGCATCGAAAACACCGGAGCCGGTACCCAGCGCCAAACCAGTTGTTGGTCAAGGTAATACCTTCGTCATTCAGGAGCACCACGCCCGTCGGCTGCATTACGACTTCCGCCTCGAACGCGACGGGGTGCTGGTGTCGTGGGCAGTTCCGAAGAACCTGCCCGAAACCACCGCGGTCAATCATCTGGCGGTCCACACCGAGGACCATCCGCTGGAGTACGGCAGTTTCGAGGGCGCCATTCCCAAGGGGGAGTACGGCGCGGGGAAGGTAATCATCTGGGACTCCGGCACCTACGAGGCCGAGAAGTTCAATGTAGCCCCCGAAAAAGGCGAAGTTATCGTCACGCTGCACGGCCAGCGGATCTCGGGGCGCTACGCGTTGATACAGACCAACGGCGATCAGTGGCTGGCACACCGGATGAAAGACCAGAACGTCTTCCAATTCGACGAGCTGGCTCCGATGCTGACCACCCACGGTTCGGTGGCGAACCTGACGGCATCGCAGTGGGCTTTCGAAGCCAAGTGGGACGGCTACCGGTTGCTGGTCGACGCCGACCACGGCGAGGTGCGGCTGCGATCACGCAGTGGGCGCGACATCACCAATGAGTTCCCCCAATTACGTTCTATAGCATCTGATCTCCGCGATCACCACGCCGTTCTCGACGGAGAGGTCGTCGCCCTCGACGTGTCCGGTGTGCCGAGTTTCTCCGAGATGCAGAACAGGGCACGCGCCAGCCGAATTGAGTTCTGGGCGTTCGACCTGCTCTATCTGGATGGGCGGTCGCTGCTAAGGGCCCGCTACCGCGACCGGCGGCAGTTGCTGGAAACCCTGGCCGCCGGCGCTGGCAGCCTCGTCGTTCCGGAGTTGCTGCCCGGCGACGGCGAGCAAGCGCTCGACTACTCGCGAAAGCACCGGTGGGAAGGTGTGGTCGCCAAAAAACGTGACTCGACGTATCAGCCGGGCCGCCGCTCCGCGTCGTGGGTCAAGGACAAGTATTGGAAAACTCAGGAAGTGATCATCGGCGGCTGGCGTGCCGGCGAGGGTGGGCGCACCAGCGGCATCGGCTCGCTGTTGATGGGTATTCCCGGCGTCGATGGACTGCGTTTCGCCGGACGGGTTGGCACCGGGTTCACCGAACGAGACCTGGCCGGCCTGAAGAAGACGTTGGCCCCGCTGCACACCGACGAATCCCCCTTCGCCGCAACGCTGCCCGCCCGCGAAGCCAAGGGCGTGACGTTCGTCAAACCGGTGCTGGTCGGCGAAGTCCGGTACAGCGAATGGACCTCGGACCACCGGCTGCGTCAGCCCAGTTGGCGTGGGTTACGGCCCGATAAGGAACCCGGTGAGGTAGTAAGCGAGGACTGAATCACGATGCGATGGGTCACTTTCCGTGGCGACGACGGCGAGCGGACCGGAGTGCTTTCCGGCGATGCGATCCACGTACTCCAGCCCGGCGTGAGCTTGCTCGAACTGATCGGGCGCGGTGCCGCCGAGCTGAAGGAGGCGGGGGAAGACGCGCTGCGTTCGGCGCCCACGACACAGCTGGATCAGGTGACGCTGATGGCCCCGATCCCGCGGCCGCCGTCGATCCGGGACAGCCTGTGTTTCCTCGACCACATGCGCAACTGCCAGGCGGCGATGGGTGGCGGCCGCGTGCTCAAGGACACCTGGTACCGGATTCCCGCCTTCTACTTCGCCTGCCCGTCGACCGTCCTGGGCCCGTACGACGACGCCCTGATGGCACCTGGAAGTGCCTGGCAGGACTTCGAATTGGAGATCGCCGCGGTCATCGGAACCGCGGGCAAGGACCTCTCCGTCGCCGAAGCCGAACAGGCGATCATCGGGTACACGATCTTCAACGACTGGTCCGCGCGCGATCTGCAGATGCTGGAAGGTCAATTGGCGATCGGGCAGGCCAAGGGGAAGGACAGCGGCGTCACGCTTGGCCCGTATCTGGTCACGCCCGACGAACTCGAGCCCTACCGCCGCGACGGCAAGCTGAGCCTGCAGGTGACGGCACTGGTCAACGACGAGGTGATCGGTTCGGGGTCGACTGCGCAGATGGATTGGAGCTTCGCCGAGGTGATCGCCTACGCCTCGCGCGGGGTCATGCTGACCCCCGGCGACGTCGTCGGCTCCGGGACCGTGCCGACCTGCACACTGGTCGAGCACCTCGACCCGACGGCGCCGGAATCATTCCGTGGTTGGCTGCACGACGGCGATGTCGTCACGCTGAAGGTGCAGGGTCTGGGCGAGACGCGTCAAATCGTCCGCAAAAGCTCAGCGCCGCAACCATTACCGGCCCGGCCCAACCCGGATGCCGCTCCCGCTGCCAAGCGGGTCAACCCTGCCCCGGCGAAAATCCCCTACACCCGCGGGTTGCACGAGGTCGCCGACCGGGTGTGGGCATGGTTGCTGCCGGACGGCGGATTCGGTTGGAGCAACGCCGGGTTGGTCGCCGGTGACGGGGCGTCGCTGTTGGTGGACACCCTCTTTGACTTGCCGTTGACCCGTGAGATGTTGGGCGCAATGGCGCCCATCACCGACCGCGCACCGATCACCGACGCGCTGATCACCCACTCCAACGGCGACCACACTCACGGCAACGAACTGTTGGACCGCTCGGTGCGGGTGATCGCCGCCAAGGGCACCGCCGAGGAGATCGCCCACGGCATGGCTCCGGAAATGCTGGTGATGGCTCAAACCGCCGACTTGGGTCCGGTCGCGACCCCATACCTGCGAGAACGGTTTGGGCCCTTCGATTTCAACGGCATCACGCTGCGCAACGCCGATCAGACCTTCGACGATCAGCTCACGATCGACGTCGGCGGCCGCGAAGTGCGTCTGCTGAACCTGGGGCCGGCGCACACCGCGGCGGACTCCGTCGTGCACGTGCCCGACGCCGGGGTGCTGTTCGCCGGGGATCTGTTGTTCATCGGCTGCACGCCGATCGTGTGGGCCGGACCGATCGCCAACTGGGTGGCGGCCTGCGACGCGATGATCGCGTTGGACGCCCCGACCGTGGTCCCGGGCCACGGCCCGATCACGGGCGCGGACGGAATCCGTGCTGTGCGTGGGTATCTCGTCCACGTCGCCGAGCAAGCCGAAGTCGCCTATCGCAAGGGCCTGTCGTTCGTCGAGGCGGCCGACAGCATCGATCTGGGCGAGTACGCGAGCTGGCTGGACGCCGAGCGCGTCGTCATCAATGTTTACCAGCGTTATCGCGAGCTGGATGCGGGCACACCGGAACTGCCGGCGATGGGATTGTTGGCGATGCAGGCCGACTGGCTCGTCAAGCACGGGTAGGCGCGGCTACCGCCGGGTGGCCCGTACGAAGCCGATCGACGCCGGCGCGCCGGCCTGAGCTTCGGCGTCCAGCGGCGCCAGCCCAGCCGTCGTAAACAGGTCGGCGAGTCCCGATCTGGCGGTGTCCCATCCGTGCTCCCGCAGGTAGGCCGCGACGTCGGTGTGCTCACCGGGGTAGGTCAGATCGGGAATGTGAATGTCCACGCCGTGTTCGCGCCAGCGGTCGGTCATGATCCGGGCGTGCCGCTGTTCCGTTTGAGTTTGGCCGCGCACCGATCCGTAGTCCGCGGCGAATGTACTGCCCACGGCGCTGAACGCGATGACGTTGTCCAGCAGCCGGACCTCGGCCTCGGGCGGCAGAAATCCGATAAGCACGCCCTCGGCCAGCCACGCCGTCGGTTGAGCGGCATCGAAGCCCGCGCTCCGCAGTGCCGCCGGCCAATCCTCACGCAGGTCAACGCCGACCGGACGGTGCTCGACACCTGGTACCGCGCCAAGGTCGGCAAGCGTCTTGGTCTTGAACTCGATCACCTCGGGCTGGTCGATCTCGTACAGCGTGGTCCCCGCCGGCCAGGGCAGCCGGTAGGGGCGCGCATCCAGCCCCGACGCCACGATCACCACCTGACGCACGCCTGCCGCACTGGCCGCAGCGAAGTAGTCGTCGTAAAAGCGGCATCGTGCAGCAAACGTGTCGACCATGCGGGGAAATCCGGCACCGTCGTCGACGTCGGCGAAGTCCAACTCGCCGCTGGCGACTTTGGTGAAGAGGCTCAGCCCGACCGCGCGGACCAGCGGCTCGGCGAAGGGGTCGTCGATCACCGGATCAGGGCGACGGCTGGCCGCTGCGCGGGCGGCCGCCACCATGGTGGCGGTGGCACCGACGCTGCTGGCCAAATCCCAGCTGTCGTGGTCAGTTCTTGCCATGTGCGCTCCTTCTCATCTGGCTTATGAACCCACGCTAGGTACCGACGCTGTGTGTTCCCTTACGGTTGCCCTATGGGTCGCGCCGGCGACGATGCAGTGGGGGCACGCCCCCTCGCCGCAAGCGGCTGGGGGTACCCCCACCCGCTTGCGGGGGACGAAGCGATGAGGAGGAGTGGCGCTCATGGGTGCTGTCGAATTGGAAACGCTCGAGGACAACATCGCCTGCGTCACCTTGAACCGGCCCAGACGCTTGAACGCCATCGATGGGTCGCTCATCGATGGCATGGACGAGGCAATGGACGCGCTCAGCAGCGGCGAGTTCCGGGCGGCGATCCTGACCGGTGCCGGCCGCGGATTCTGTGCCGGCGCCGACCTGAGCGGCACCGGGGAGGCCTGGACCGCATCAAGGCCGCAGAGCCCGTCGTTCAAGATCAGCTACGACGCCCAGGTTCGGCTGGCCGATCTGTACACCCGGCTCTACGAGCTGCCAATACCGGTGATCGCCGCCGTCAACGGCGCCGCGGTCGGCGGCGGGCTGGCGTTCGCGCTGCACTGCGACATCCGGATCGCCTCGCAGCAAGCCCGATTCGGTTCGGTTTTCATCAAGGCGGGGTTCTCGTCGATGGACATGGGAACCAGCTACCTGCTGCCGAAGATCGTCGGGGCCGGGGTGGCGCGAGAGTTGATGCTGACCGGTCGCATCATCGACGCCGACGAGGCGTACCGAATCAGGCTGGTGCATGAGGTGGTGGCGCCGGACGACCTGATGAGCGCCGCGCTGAAGATGGCCCGCTCGATCGTCGAGAACAACGCCTACGGCGTATGGCAGACCAAGATCGGGCTCAACACCGCGCTGGACGCGCCGAGCCTGCGGCATGCCAAGGAGATCGAGAACCGCACCCAGATACTCAGCGGGTTCACCAACAATCCGCTGGAGGCTGCCAAAGCGCTTCAGGAGAAGCGATCGCCGGTATGGGATCCGCTGTAGCCGTTAGGCTTTGGCGATCACGTTCTCGGCGAACATTTCCAGATTGCGGATCTTGGTGTCCAGCGGTTCGGTGTCTGGTCCCATGATGTAGGGGATGCGGAAGCCCACGATGACGTCGGTGACACCCTTGTCCTCCAGGCGCTTGACGCCGTCGAGGGTGAAACCGTCCACCGAGATCACGTGGATCTCGAACGGGCCGGTCTTTCCCTCTTCTTCCCGGAGCTGCTTGACCCTGGCGATGAGCCGGTCGAGTTCTTCGGGGTCGCCGCCGCCGTGCATCCACCCGTCGGCGCGGGCCGCGCGCCGCAGCGCGGCATCGGCGTGGCCGCCGATCAGAATCGGGATCGGCTGCGTCGGAGCGGGCGTCATTTTCGTCTTCGGTATGTCGTAGAACTCGCCGTGGAACTCGAAGTAGTCGCCGGTGGTCAGGCCGCGGATGATCTCGATGCACTCGTCAATCCGCTTGCCGCGCTTGGCGAACGGGACACCCATCAGCTCGTAGTCCTCGGGCCACGGGCTGGTGCCGACGCCAAGGCCGACCCGGTTGCCGATCAGTGCCGCCAGCGAACCGGCCTGCTTGGCCACCAGCGCCGGCGGCCGGATCGGAAGCTTGAGCACGAAGAAGTTGAACCTCAGCGTCGTCGTCACCGCGCCCAGGGCGGCGGTCAGTACGAACGTCTCGATGAACGCCTTGCCGTCCAGGAATTCGCGGTTGCCGTCGGGCGTGTAGGGGTACTTCGAGTCCGATTCGAACGGGTAGGCAACGCTGTCGGGAATCGTCATGCTGGCGTACCCGGCAGCCTCGGCGGCCTTTGCCAGCGGAATGTAGAACGTCGGGTCGGTCATCGCCTCCGCGTAGCTGAACCGCACACCATCTCCTGTCCTCGGGAATCCACGATGGGTGCCCAAATACTAGAGCCTGCGGTGGGCGGCAAATGAGTCTCGGTGATCAGCCGCCTCGGTTCACCGTTGCGGCACGGTGAGTTCGACGTCGGCCAGCGCGAACGGCGGCGCGCCCACCCCGGCGATCGAGTGGGTGCCCTGGGGTGTTTTCTCGATGATGCGCGCCGGCACGCTACGCGCGCCCACCGCCAGGCCCACTGTGCGCGACTTCGTCAGTAGGTCTGCCGGTAGCTGGTCGAAAAGAGTTCCTTGCCAATGGTATTGGCCGTCGATCGGGTCGACATGGCCGGTCAGCCGGACGCGCACCTGGCAGGCGACCTCGTTGAGTGTGAGCATCGCCGGACCGTCGTAGATGTCGTCGTGCACACCGACGGACGACGAGAGGTCAAACGCTGACGCCACCGGCCGAAGCGACGGTGCTCGCAGGTGGACGCGCTCGTTGAACACCTGCTGGCTGCTGCGGCGCACCTCGATGCGAGTGTGTCCTGACATCAGGTGGAGGCATTCGAACACGCACCGCCGTGCCGCGTCGAAGTCCGGTCCGCCGAGCATGAAGTAATTCGGGAAGCCGTGGACGGCGACTCCCAGATAGGGCTCGGTGCCGTCGCGCCAGGTCTGCTGCAGTGTCAGGCCGCCGGTGCCGACCAGCGTCGGGTGCTGACCGCGGACCGCGAATCCGGTGCCGTAGATGATGGTGTCGACGTCGTGGCGGATGCCGTCGGCAGTGCGGATGCCCGATGCGCTGACGGCGTCGATGGGCGACGCCACCACCTCGGCCTGGCGACGCAGGTAACTTCTGGCGCGCCGGGTCGGCCGGACGACGCGGCGCGGCGGAAGCGCAAAAACCGTGACCGACGCCGCCGACCTGGTCAGCGGGCCGATGAGCCGCCCGGCGGTGGCATCGGCGCCGACCACGGCGATGCGCTGGGCCGCCGGGTCGAAACCCGGGACGGTTGCTGCGGCGTGGAACGACGATCCGCGAAAGTCGTTGTGGCCGGGCAGGTTCGGGATCCACGGGACCAGCGGTGACTCGCAGGCCACCACGACTCGGGCGCGGTGGGTCTCGCCGGCCTCGGTCGTCAGCGTCCAGGAGTTGGTGGCGCCGTCGAACACCGCGCCGAGTACCTCGCGGTCGAGCGTTGCGAAGCCCGCGATCTCGCCGCCGACGACGAGGACGTCGCGGGTCACAGGAACTTGGTGCGCGTCCACCCTCGGCGCGCAATCGGCCCCAACAGACCGACTTCGTCGAGGAACTCCGCCAGCGGGGCGAAGCCGGCCACTTGGACTTCGTGGCGATGCGGGCTGTTGCGCGCGATTCTGCGGGCGTGCCGGGAGTTCAAACCCGCCCGCGCGTACTGGACGCGGTTGGTGAACAGGTAGCGGAAGAACCACCCGCCCAGGCCGTTGACGTTGCCGACGAACCACCGCTCCGGCCGTCGCATCTGCGGAGTCCGCTTGCGCAAGCCGTCGCGTGCGAACTGGATGTGGCGCGCCTCTTCGGTGACGTGAATGCGCATGAGCCGCTGGATGATCGGCTGCAGCTCGGGATCGTCCATCATCTGGCGCTGCAACGAGTCGAAGATCTCCTCGCCGATCAATGCGGCAACCCAGAGCACCGAGCCGCGGAAAAAGAACGGCAGGGTGTTGATGATCATCCGGTGGTAGAGCCGCGGGCGCACCGGCTTGGCGCCGACCCGCTCGATCGCCTTGCCGAACATCACCATGTGGCGGGTTTCATCGCCGAGTTCGGTCAGGGCGTAATGGGTCGACCGGCTGGTGGGGTCGGTGTGCATGAGCTTGCGCAACAGCGCCTGATTGAGGATGTTCTCGAACCAGATACCGGCCGACAGCGTGTTCACCAGTTCCTGCCGGGACAGCTCGATGCGCTGGGCGCGGGTCATCGCGTCCCATATCGGCGTGCCGTACAGCGACACGGTCTTGGGCGGCAGGAAGAACTTGTCCGGGTCCAGCGGCGCGTCCCAGTCGATGTCGACGATCGGCGCATAGGACTTCTTCACCGACCCCTTGAGCAAGCGATCGGAAAACTCTTCACGACCCGGGCCCGTCGGTTTCACCGCAGTGGTCATGACCCGACGGTAGGGAGCAAGCGAGGAGAAGTCAATACCTGCGGTACCGGGTACTTAGGGTTTCGAGTACTTATTGCGAGCTGCGGAGTAGGTTCACCGATATGGGTCCATTTGTTATTCGCGCAGCGCTGACCGGCTTCGCTCTGTGGGTGGTCACCCTCTTCGTCCACGGGCTCAGCTTCGTCGGCGGCGACACCAGGTTGCAGAGGGTCGGCATCATCTTCGTCGTCGCGGTGATCTTCGGTCTGGTCAACGCGTTCATCAAACCGATCGTGCAGATCCTGTCGATCCCGCTTTACATCCTCACACTGGGCCTGTTCCACATCGTCATCAATGCGTTGATGCTGTGGCTCACCGCGTGGATCACCGATCACACCACCCACTGGGGGCTGGCGATCGACCACTTCTGGTGGACCGCGATCTGGGCCGCAATCGTCTTGTCGATCGTCAGTTGGGTGCTGTCGCTGGTGGTGAGGCGCACCGGCCGGCGCTGACCGGCACACTGGATACATGCCTGAACTGCCCGAAGTCGAGGCGCTGGCCGACCACCTGCGTCGCCATGCCGTCGGCCGGACGATCGGGCGCGTCGACGTCGCCGCGTTGTCGGTGCTGAAAACCTTCGATCCGCCAATCAATGTGCTGCACGGTCTGACCGTTACCGGCGCCGATCGGTGGGGCAAATATCTCGGTTTGCGGGCGGGCGACCTGATTTTGATCACCCATCTATCCCGGGCAGGCTGGCTGCGCTGGTCGGACAAGCTGGCCGCCGCGCCGCTGCGACCCGGTAAGGGCCCGATTGCGCTGCGCGTCCACCTCGGCACGCCCGGCGAGGCGCCGGGCTTCGACCTCACCGAGGCCGGCACTCAGAAGCGGCTGGCGGTGTGGCTCGTCGCCGACCCGGCGCAGGTGCCCGGCATCGCCGCGCTGGGGCCGGACGCGCTGCAGCTCAGCGTCGATGAATTGGCCAGGCTGCTGGCCGGGAATACCGGCCGGATCAAGTCCGTCATCACCGACCAGAAGGTGATCGCCGGAATCGGCAACGCCTACAGCGACGAGATCCTGCACGTCGCCAAGATGTCGCCGTTCGCCACCGCGGGGAAACTCTCCGACGGACAGCTCGCGGCATTACACGACGCGATGGTCTCGGTGCTGACCGACGCCGTGTCGAGGTCGGTCGGCCAGCAGGCCGCCACGCTGAAGGGCGAGAAGCGCTCCGGATTGCGGGTGCACGCCCGCACCGGATTACCGTGCCCGGTCTGCGGAGACACCGTGCGGGAAGTGTCGTTCGCCGACAAGTCGTTTCAGTACTGCCCGACCTGCCAGACCGGTGGCAAGGTGCTGGCTGACCGGCGGATGTCGCGTCTGCTCAAGTAGCTGGTGCTGATGGCGGCGACCCGCTGCGCCCGGCTCTGCCGGGCTGGCGATCGCCGCTATGCTGCGCGGGTGACTCGGCAGAAGATCCTCATCACCGGTGCGAGTTCTGGCCTGGGTGCCGGGATGGCCCGCGCCTTCGCCGCAAAAGGGCGAGACCTGGCGCTGTGCGCCCGTCGTACGGACCGACTCGACGAGCTCAAAACCGATCTGTCGCAACGGTATCCGAATGTCAAGGTTGCCATCGCCGCGCTGGATGTCAATGACCACGAGCAGGTGCCGAAGGTGTTCGCGGAATTATCCGACGCCCTGGGTGGCATCGACCGGGTGATCGTCAACGCCGGTATCGGCAAGGGCGCGCGGCTGGGATCGGGCAAGCTGTGGGCCAATAAGGCGACCATCGAAACCAACCTGGTGGCTGCCCTGGTCCAGATCGAAACCGCGCTGCAGATGTTCAAGGAGCAGGGCTCGGGGCATCTGGTGTTGATCTCTTCGGTGCTCGGCGCGAAGGGTGTGCCCGGCGTGAAGGCGGCGTATGCGGCCAGTAAGGCCGGCGTGCGCTCACTGGGTGAATCGTTGCGCGCTGAGTACGCGAGCGGTCCGATCAAGGTATCGGTGATGGAGCCGGGCTATATCGAGTCGGAGATGACGGCCAAATCCCAGAGCACAATGTTCATGGTGGACAACGAAACTGGCGTCAAGTCGTTGGTCGCTGCCATTGAGTGCGAGCCGGGCCGGGCCGCGGTGCCGTGGTGGCCGTGGGCGCCGATGGTGCAGCTGCTGCGGGTGCTGCCGCTGCCGATGGCCAAGCGGTTCGGGTAGGCGGCGCGAGCAGACGTGAAAGCGCCCGCACGCACGGCGTGTCGGGCGCTTTCACGTCTGCTCGCCGGACTCAGCCGACCCGGCCCCTCTCGACGCGATAGCGGCGGACCAGTGCGTCGGTCGAGCTGTCCGATTGTTTGTCGGGCGAGGCGTTTTCGGTGATGACCGGCAGCAGCGCCTTAGCCTGGGTCTTGCCGAGCTCGACGCCCCATTGATCGAATGAGTCGATGCCCCACACGACGCCCTCGGTGAAGACCTGATGTTCGTAAAGGGCGATCAGCTGGCCCAGTACCGAAGGAGTTAGCCGGGTGGCCAGGATGGAGGTGGTTGGGCGGTTGCCGGGCATCACCTTGTGCGGCACCACGTCGGCCGGCGTGCCTTCGGCGGCGATCTCGTCGGCCGTCTTGCCGAATGCCAGCACCTGGGTTTGGGCGAAGAAGTTGCTCATCAGCAGGTCGTGCATGCTACCGGTGCCGTCGGCGGTGGGCAGGTCGTCGATGGGTTGGCTGAAACCGATGAAGTCGGCCGGCACCAGCCGCGTGCCCTGATGCAGCAGTTGGTAGAACGCGTGCTGGCCGTTGGTTCCGGGTTCGCCCCAATAGATTTCACCGGTGTCGGTGGTGACAGGGGTGCCGTCGGCACGGGTCGACTTGCCGTTGGATTCCATGGTGAGCTGCTGCAGGTAGGCCGCGAACCGTGCCAGGTCGTTGGAATACGGCAGCACCGCGCGTGATTGCGCCCCGAAGAAGTTGGAGTACCACAGCCCGATCAGCCCGAGCAGCACCGGACCGTTGGACTGCAGCGGTGCGGTCCGGAAATGTTCGTCGACGAGATGGAATCCGGACAGGAAGTCCGCGAAAGCTTCTCGGCCGATCGCGGCCATCACCGAGAGCCCGATCGCCGAGTCGACCGAATAGCGTCCGCCGACCCAGTCCCAGAATCCGAACATGTTGTCGGTATCGATGCCGAACTCGTCGACCAGCTTCTTGTTGGTCGAGACGGCGACGAAATGTTTTGCCACCGCGTCGTCGCCGAGCGCGTCGGTCAGCCAGCGCCGGGCCGCCGTGGCATTGGTCAGCGTCTCCAGCGTCGAGAACGTCTTGGACGCGACAATGAAAAGCGTTGTCGCCGGATCTAAGTCGGCCAACGTTGCTATCAGGTCGGCGGGGTCGACGTTGGAGACGAAACGCGCCGAGATGCCGGCATCGGCGTAGTGCCGCAGCGCCTGGTAGACCATCACCGGTCCGAGATCCGAGCCCCCGATTCCGATGTTGACGACGGTGCTGATCCGTTTCCCGGTGGCGCCGGTCCACTCGCCGCTGCGCAGCCGGTCGGTGAAATCGCCCATGGCGTCGAGCACCTCATGGACATCCTCGACCACGTTCTGACCGTCCACGACCAGCGCGGCGTCGCGTGGAAGTCGCAACGCGGTGTGCAGCACCGCGCGATTCTCCGACGTGTTGATGTGCACACCGGCGAACATCTCGTCGCGGCGCTGCTCGAGGTGGGCAGTCCGGGCCAGGTCGGTGAGAAGTTTCAGGGTGTCCCGGTTCATGCGGTGTTTGCTGTAGTCGATGTAAAGATCGCCGACGGTGACGTTGAACTCGCGGCCACGATCGGGGTCGTCGGCGAAGAATTCGCGTAAGTGGGTGTTCCCGATCTGCTCGTGATGGCTGCGCAGCGCATTCCAGGCTTCGGTCGCCGAGATGTCGGGGATCTGTTGGACGTCAGTCATGGTTCGACCCTAGTCAGGTCGACCGGGGCCGCGTTGACGGCGAGATGAACGGGTGGCTAACCAGCCGGATCAGTGACCGAGCCGGCCACGGCCCAGCCTGAGTAGCAGCATGGCCAGGTCCTTGCCCTCGAGGCCGAGCTCGCTGTAGCGCTCGATGACCTGCATCTCCCGGCTGTGCACCAGCCGGGTGCCGCCGGAGGCCATCCGGGCTTTGCCGATCGCCCTGGACACCTCGGCGCGCCGCTTGACCGCGGCCAGGATCTCGGCATCGAGACGATCGATTTCCTTGCGCAGGTCGTCGATGTCGGTGAGTTGTTCGGTTTCGACTGTCATTTCAGACTCCGGGTTCTCATTGTGTGGAGGGTGTGGGGGTTGTGGTCTCATCCGATTTCGGGCCTCACACAAGAGATGAGCCCCGGATCTCAGAAGCGGACCGCGGGGCTCTTGGAAGCAGCTAAGCCACGGGCACCGCTGGCCGGTACCCGTAGAAAAATCGACGCTGCATATTGAGCACGAATTGAGTGTGCCACTTGGGGGCGTGCAAGCGCAAAGGTGTCGCCGAACGGCGGTAAGTTGAGACGGAATATGAGTGTGCAGCACATGACCGATCCCCGGCGGGTCCCCGACGCAGATGAACTTCTTGACGGGCTGAACCCCGAACAGCGCCAAGCGGTGCTGCACGAGGGCTCGCCGCTGCTTATCGTCGCCGGTGCCGGTTCCGGTAAGACGGCCGTGCTGACCCGGCGCATCGCATACTTGTTGGCCGCGCGCGATGTCGGGCCCGGTCAGGTTCTGGCGATCACTTTCACCAACAAGGCCGCCGCGGAGATGCGGGAACGCGTGGTGGCGTTGGTCGGCCCGCGAGCGCGATCGATGTGGGTGTCGACCTTTCACTCGACCTGCGTGCGGATTCTGCGCAACCAGGCATCACTGATCGCCGGCCTGAACTCCAACTTCTCGATCTACGACGCCGACGATTCGCGGCGTCTGCTGCAGATGATCGGCAAGGACATGGGCCTCGACATCAAGCGGTATTCGCCGCGGCTGCTGGCCAACGCCATCTCCAACCTGAAGAACGAGTTGATCGATCCGGAGCAGGCGGTGGCCAACCTGTCCGACCCCGACTACCCTGACCACGCCGACGACTTGGCGCGCACGGTGGCTGCCGTCTACTCCGAGTACCAGCACCGGTTGCGGGTGGCCAACGCGCTCGACTTCGACGACCTGATCGGGGAGACGGTCGCGGTGCTGCAGGCTTTCCCGCAGATCGCTCAGCATTACCGTCGACGGTTCCGTCACATCCTCGTCGACGAGTATCAGGACACCAACCACGCGCAGTATGTGCTGGTCCGCGAGCTGGTCGGCCGCGACCTGGAAGTCGGGGACGACGGTGTGCCGCCCGGCGAGCTGTGCGTGGTCGGCGACGCCGACCAGTCGATCTATGCGTTTCGCGGGGCCACGATTCGCAACATCGAAGACTTCGAACGCGATTACCCCAACGCCACGACGATCCTGCTCGAGCAGAATTACCGCTCCACCCAGAACATCCTGTCGGCCGCCAACTCGGTGATTTCGCGTAATTCCGGACGCCGGGAGAAGCGACTGTGGACCGACGCCGGTGAGGGCGAGCTGATCGTCGGCTACGTCGCCGACAACGAGCACGACGAGGCGAGATTCGTCGCCGAGGAGATCGATGCGCTGACGGCCGGTAGCGGGATCACCTACAACGACGTGGCAGTTTTCTACCGCACCAACAACTCGTCGCGGTCGTTGGAAGAGGTGTTCATCCGTGCTGGCATTCCCTACAAAGTGGTTGGGGGAGTGCGGTTTTACGAGCGCAAAGAGATACGCGATGTCGTCGCATATCTTCGGGTGTTGGACAACCCCGGCGACGCGGTCAGCTTGCGGCGCATCCTCAATACGCCGCGGCGCGGCATCGGTGATCGCGCTGAGGCTTGCGTGTCGGTGTACGCCGAGAACACCGGGTCCAGTTTTGCCGACGCGTTAGAGGCCGCCGCCGAAGGCAAGGTGCCACTGCTGAACACCAGGTCGGCCAAGGCGATTGCGGGTTTCGTCGAGATGCTCGACAATCTTCGTGGCCGGCTCGACTCCTCGCAAGGCGACCTCGGGGAACTGGTCGAGGCGGTGCTGGAGCGCACGAGATACCGCGCAGAGCTGGAATCCTCCTCCGACCCGCAAGACCTGGCCCGGCTGGACAACCTCAACGAACTCGTCAGCGTCGCACACGAATTCGCCACCGACCTGGCTAACGCCGCCGCGCTCGAAGACGCACCGGACGACGAGGACGTGCCGGACACCGGTGTGCTGGCGCAATTCTTGGAACGGGTGTCGCTGGTCGCCGACGCCGACGAAATCCCCGAGCACGGCGCCGGCTTGGTGACGCTGATGACCTTGCACACCGCCAAGGGGCTGGAATTTCCGGTGGTGTTCGTCACCGGCTGGGAGGACGGAATGTTCCCACACATGCGGGCGTTGGGTGACCCCGGCGAACTTTCCGAGGAGCGGCGACTGGCTTACGTCGGGATCACCCGCGCGCGTCAGCGGCTCTACGTGAGTCGGGCCAAGGTCCGGTCGTCGTGGGGACAACCGATGCTCAACCCGGAATCGCGGTTCCTGCGGGAGATCCCGCAGGAGCTCATCAACTGGCGACGCATCGACCCCACCCCGTCGTTCAGTGCGCCGGTGAGCGGCGCCGGCCGGTTCGGCACGCCGCGTCCGTCGCCGACCCGTGGGGTCGGGGGCAAGCGCCCGCTACTCGTGCTGGCACCCGGTGACCGGGTGACGCACGACAAGTACGGGCTGGGCCGAGTGGAAGAGGTGTCCGGCGTCGGCGAATCGGCGATGTCGCTGATCGACTTCGGCAGCTCGGGGCGGGTCAAGCTGATGCACAACCACGCTCCCGTCGCCAAGCTTTAGTCTTCTAGCAGCCAAGCTCTCGTGCGCGGCAGCAGCGTCAATACCGTGCTGGTGATCGGGAGCACCGGAAGGGTGTGCACGATCCACGCCACCCGGGCACCGGCGATGAACACGCCGAGATAGGTCAAGATCGCCACCACGGCGCCGGCCACGATCAGGTAGCGGCCGAGGGGCTGACGCAACAGCAGCAGGATCACCCCGGAAATCGTGGCCAGTGCGAACACCAGTGCAAGAAACGCCACTGCGACGCAAAACAGGCGGTCGGATCGCCACCAGCCCGCGATCAGGTCGGTTGCCACCACCAAGGTGGCCCAGCCGCTGATGATGCTGACGGCTGAGGCCGCCACCGCCGTCGCCCGGCTGGGTTCAACGGCCGGTATGCCTGCCATGCCCGGCTGCCGGGTCGGCGCGACGTGGTGGGGAGGAAGTGGTGGGCGCGGAATGTGGGTGGTGCGGGCGTCGTCCACTATCTGCGGCATCGGCGCCGTCGGCGCTCGACGGATGATGCGCGTCTGGGGGGCGCTGTCAGGGCCGCCGCCGGCTCGCACAGGTCCGCTTGGCGTTTGGGTGGGTGGGTGCTCGGCGGGTCTGGGGTTGTTCGGGCCGGTCACCGGTCAACCGGCGAAGGTGCCGACGCTGAGGCCCCGTTTTGCCAGCCACGGCACCGGGTCAATCCGCTGGGTGCCGCCCAGCAGCACCTCGAAATGCAGGTGCGGGCCCGTGGAATTGCCGCGATTGCCCATAGTGGCGATCTGGTCACCCGCCATCACACGCTGGCCCACGCTGACAAGCGTGGTGTTGACGTGACCATATAGCGTGACCGTTCCGTCGGCGTGGCGCAGCTTGACCCACATTCCGTATCCGGCGGTCGGGCCGGCATCGATGACCAGCCCATCGGACACCGCGTGGATCGGCGTGCCGATCGAGTTCGCGAGGTCGATGCCGGCGTGCAGCACGCCCCACCGGTACCCGAAACCCGAGGTGAAAATGCCCTTGGTCGGCATGATGAACAGCGGCTGTTGCAGCCTGGCCTCGCGCGCGGCGCGCTCCTGGGCGAAGGCCACGCCATGGGCCAACTCGGCGTTGTGCACGGCGACGTTCGCGGCGGGCTGCACCGTGACCATCTGCATACCGCGGGCGGAGGTGCTGATGGGCCCGTCGTTCATCGTTGTGGCGTCGGCCGCCAGCACTGTCTCGGCCTTGGAGTGATCTGGGGTATGGGTGGCGGAGTGCGCCGCGGCGGCGGCAGCACCGGCGGCCATCGCGCCGATCAGCACGCGGCCTCGGGTGGGTCCGGTCAGCTGTTTGCGATGCTGTCCCCGGCGGGCGGACCACTCCGCGTCGTTCTGGCGTCGCTGCGAGTCACGTCGATACGGGTCGACGCGGCGTTCAACGCTTGGCTCCGACGCACTCGGGCCGTCAAGCTCCATGACGCGGAGATCGTCGGTGTCGTCCAGATCATCGAGTTCAGGCGCGCGCAGTACCTGCGCTTCCTTGTTGAAAGCGGAGTTGTCGCTGAAGTCCAGGTCATCGAGTTTGCCGAACTCATTGAAAGGAATGATGTCGGTGACTTCGTTGCGATGGACCTCTGACCTGCGGTCGCGCGACGCCGAGAGCTCTCCTTGTGCAGGAGACGGTGCCGGGATTAGCTGGGTCAACCTGTTTGTCCCTCGGAGCCGTAACCATAACGTTATCTGGACCCTGAGACGTTAACCGCCGACCGCGGGGCGTGGCAAGCGCAGCCGGGAATCCGTCGGCGAAAGTGATTTGAATCACTCAGGGCGCGCCGGTGAGATCTGCCACATCCACCGATGCCGACGACGGAACCCTCCGGCCGTGTCGATAAAGTTCCCGCAAGCGGGCATCGGGAAACGCCGGCTCGCTTGCCAAATAGGCCGACACACAGAAGTGAGCCCATGGATCTTTTCGAGTACCAGGCGAAAGAGCTGTTCGCCAAGCACAACGTCCCAACGACACCCGGGCGGGTGACAGACACTGCTGACGGGGCCAAGGCGATCGCGGAAGAGATCGGCGCCCCGGTGATGGTGAAGGCACAGGTCAAGGTAGGCGGCCGCGGCAAGGCCGGTGGCGTCAAGTACGCGGCCACTCCTGAGGACGCCTACGAACACGGCAAGAACATCCTCGGCCTGGACATCAAGGGTCATATCGTCAAGAAACTTCTGGTCGCCGAGGCCAGCGACATCGCCGAGGAGTACTACATCTCCTTTCTGCTGGACCGGGCCAACCGCACCTACCTGGCCATGTGCTCGGTGGAGGGCGGCGTGGAGATCGAAGAGGTCGCGGCCACCAAGCCCGACCGGCTGGCCAAGGTTCCGGTGGATGCCGTGAAGGGGGTCGACCTGGCCTTCGCCCGGTCGATCGCCGAGCAGGGGCACCTACCGGCCGAGGTGCTGGACGCCGCGGCGGTCACGATCGCCAAGCTGTGGGAGGTCTTCGTCGGCGAGGACGCCACTTTGGTCGAGGTCAACCCGTTGGTGCGCACCCCCGACGACCAGATCCTGGCGCTGGACGGCAAGGTGACGCTGGACGGCAACGCCGACTTCCGGCAGCCCGGTCATGCCGAGTTCGAGGACCGTGACGCCACCGACCCGCTGGAGCTCAAGGCCAAGGAGCACGACCTGAACTACGTCAAGCTCGACGGCCAGGTCGGCATCATCGGAAACGGCGCCGGGCTGGTCATGTCGACGCTGGACGTCGTGGCCTATGCCGGCGAGAAGCACGGCGGGGTCAAGCCGGCCAACTTCCTGGACATCGGTGGCGGCGCCTCGGCCGAGGTCATGGCCGCCGGCCTGGATGTCATTCTGACCGACGCACAGGTCAAGAGCGTGTTCGTCAACGTGTTCGGCGGCATCACCTCCTGCGACGCCGTCGCCAAAGGAATCGTGACCGCACTCAACATGCTCGGTGACGAGGCCGACAAGCCGCTCGTGGTCCGGCTCGATGGCAACAATGTCGACCAGGGCCGCCGCATCCTCGCCGAAGCCAACCACCCGCTGGTGATCCAGGCCGAGACCATGGACGCCGGCGCCGACAAAGCCGCCGAGCTGGCGAACAAGTAGAAAAGGACCCATGACCCATGTCTATTTTCCTCAACGCAGACTCCAAGGTCATCGTCCAGGGCATCACCGGCGGTGAGGGCACCAAACACACCGCTCTGATGCTGAAGGCAGGCACTCAGCTGGTGGGCGGGGTGAACGCCCGCAAGGCGGGAACCACCGTGTCGCACGTGGACGCCGTCGGCAAGGACGTCGAGCTGCCGGTGTTCGGCACCGTCGCCGAGGCGATCAAGGAGACCGGCGCCAACGTGTCGGTCGTCTTTGTGCCGCCGAAGTTCGCCAAGGACGCGATCATCGAAGCCATCGACGCCGAAATCCCGTTGCTGGTGGTCATCACCGAGGGAATTCCCGTGCAGGACAGCGCATATGCCTGGGCCTACAACGTCGACAAGGGCCAGAAGACGCGCATCATCGGGCCGAACTGTCCGGGCATCATCACGCCGGGCGAGGCGCTGGCCGGCATCACCCCCGCCAACATCAGCGGGTCTGGTCCCGTCGGCCTGGTGTCCAAGTCCGGCACGCTGACCTACCAGATGATGTACGAGCTGCGCGATTTCGGGTTCTCCACGTCGATCGGCATCGGTGGCGACCCGGTGATCGGCACCACCCACATCGATGCGATCGAGGCCTTCGAGAAGGATCCTGACACCAAGATCATCGTGATGATCGGTGAGATCGGCGGTGACGCCGAGGAGCGCGCGGCCGACTACATCAAGGCCAACGTGTCCAAGCCGGTCGTCGGCTACGTCGCCGGATTCACTGCGCCGGAAGGCAAGACGATGGGCCACGCCGGCGCCATCGTTTCCGGCTCGTCCGGTACCGCCGCCGCCAAGAAGGAAGCGCTGGAAGCCGCCGGAGTCCAGGTCGGCAAGACTCCGTCGGAGACTGCCGAGCTGGCCCGGAAGATTCTGCAGAGCCTGTAACGCTGATGACTGTCGACGCCCGCACTCCCGTCGTCGTCGGCGTTGGCCAGGCCGCAGAACGCATCGACGACGCGTACTACCGGGGAATGTCGGCCGTCGAGTTGGCGGCGGCCGGCGCGCGGGCGGCGCTCGATGACTGTGGCGCGGACGCCGCCAAGGTGGCTGCGTCGATCGACACCGTCGCCGGGATAAGGCAATTCGAGATCTCCGGGCCGGCCAAGGCGGTTTTGGGCAAGTCGAACAACTATCCGCGGTCGGTGACCAACCGCATCGGCGCCGACCCCGTCCACGCCATACTGGAAGTGGTCGGCGGCCAAGGCCCGCAGCACTTGATCACCGAACTGGCCGGCGAGATCGCGGCCGGGCGTTCGGAAGTCGCGTTGGTCTTCGGTTCCGACGCGACGTCGACCAACCGCTACTTCGCCAAGGCCGAGAACCGGCCCGACTTCTCCGAAACCGTGGAGGGTTCGCTCGAAGACCGGGGCCAGGGCCTGGAGCAGCTGATCAGCCGCTACACCATCATTCACGGACTGGTCGACGCGCCCACCCAATATGCGCTGCTGGAGAACGCCCGCCGGGCCGGAACCGGACTCGGGCCCGCCGAGTACCTGCGGCGCATGGGCGAGTTGTTTGCGCCGTTCACCAAGGTGGCGGCCGGCAATCCGTTCGCCGCCGCGCCGGTCGAACGCAGCGTCGAGGAACTGATCACCGTCACCGAGCGCAATCGGATGATTTCCGACCCGTACCCGCGGCTGCTGGTCGCCCGCGATCAAGTGAATCAGGGCGCGGCCGCCTTACTGATGTCGGTCGAAGCTGCGCGCAAACTTGGTGTGCCCGAAGATAATTGGGTTTATCTGCACGGCCACGCCGATCTCGAAGAACAGAGCCTGCTGGACCGGCCTGACCTCGGCCACGCCCCGTCGGCGGTGATGGCGGTGCGCGAAGCGTTGGCGGTCGCCGGGCTCGGCATGGACGACATTGCCACCTTCGATCTGTACAGCTGCTTCCCGGTACCGGTGTTCAACATCTGCGACGGCGTGGGACTCGCCACCGACGACCCGCGCGGCCTGACCCTGACCGGTGGCCTGCCGTTCTTCGGCGGCGCCGGCAACAACTACTCGATGCACGGCGTCGCCGAGACGGTCGCCGAGTGCCGAAGCACGCCAGGGCAATTCGGGCTCGTCGGTGCCAACGGCGGCTTGCTGAGCAAGTACTCGGTCGGCGTCTACTCGACCACTCCGGTGGAATGGAAACCCGACCGCAGCGCGCGGCTACAGGAACAGGTCGACGGCGGGCCCACCGTGCCGGTGACCGAGACCGCCGACGGTCCGGCCACCGTCGAGACCTACACGGTCCGGCGCGACGGCGGGAAGTTGACCGGGATCATCATCGGCCGGCTCGACGCCGACCAGAGCCGGTTCCTGGCGACCACCGAGGACGACGACCTGATCGCAGTGCTCACCGACGACGACCCGTTGGGACGGTCGGTCGTCGTGCGCTCGTTCGACTACGGCAACCGCTGCTCGCTCGGCTGACTAGACGGCGTCGAGGATCGCGGCGACCAAGCCTTCGCTGTCCGCAACGGTGACGGTGAGCGCGGAGTGGTCACGCAGACCCAACACGCGGCTGATGCGCGGCTCGAAGTGGATGCACACGCCTTCGGTCGCGTTGGTGCCGAACGTGAGCCCATCGTCGACCAACGACAGTCGCGCGCCCACAGCGGTCCACCAGCGGTACGGGCCGGCGATGTGCGCGTGCTGCACCTGCGACAGCGGCGCGTCGACATGAAACGGTCCGTAGCGGGCGACCAGGCGACCGTCCTCGGTTACAGTGACCCCCTGCGCGCCGGGCCACGCCCTGACCGGCAGCCATATCGGTGCCAGCCGGGGCTCATAGCGATAGGGAAAGAACCGGCCCTGCTCGTCGTGGGCTGTCACGATGCGGCTCCGATGGGATTCAGCGGCTGGCTAGACGGCCGCGGCAAGCTTGCCGGCCAACCGCTCCACATAAGCGGCGATCTCATCTTCGGACCGGTCGGGCAATCCGAATAACACCTCGGTGACCCCGAGTTCGGCCCAGTGCGCCAACTTCTCGGGCACCGGCTTGAAGTCCAGCGCCACAATCTGCGGCGAGCCGTTCCGGCCGGCGGCGGCCCAGGTGTCCTGGAGCAACTTCACCGGCTCGTCGATGTCGAAGTCGCGGGGAGTGGTGATCCAGCCGTCGGCGCTGCGCGCGATCCAGTTGAAGTTCTTCTCCGTGCCGGCCGCCCCGACCAGCACCGGGATATGCGCCTGCACCGGCTTGGGCCACGCCCAGCTGGGCCCGAAGTTGACGAACTCGCCGTCGTAGGAGGCTTCCTCTTCGGTCCACAGCGCCCGCATCGCCTCGATGTATTCACGCAGCATGGTGCGGCGCCGCCCGGGCGGCACGCCATGGTCGGCCAGTTCGTCGGTGTTCCAGCCGAAACCGACGCCCAGGCTGACTCGCCCGCCGGATAGGTGATCGAGGGTCGCGATGGATTTCGCCAACGTGATCGGGTCATGTTCAACCGGCAATGCCACCGCGGTGGACAGCCGCACCCGCGAGGTGACCGCGCACGCCGCACCGAGGCTGACCCACGGATCCAACGTGCGCATGTAGCGGTCGTCGGGCAGCGAGGCGTCACCGGTCGTCGGATGGGCGGCTTGGCGCTTGACCGGGATATGGGTGTGCTCGGGTACGTAGAAGGTCTGAAACCCATGGTTATCGGCAAGCGTGGCGGCCGCCGCCGGGGTGGTACCGCGATCGCTGGTGAACAGCACAAGCCCATAGTCCATGGATGAATTAGAACGTGTTCCAATCTTGCGGGCAACCACCGGGGGTGGGTACCAGCCGCGACATCAGGCCGAGTCCGCGCCGCCCTGGTGTCCGAGGTGCGCTAGCGTGGTTGATCGGCTCGCGTCGCACCGCCCGCGCCAGCCGCCGCCACAGCGCTAGTCGAGCGTTGCGAGGTAGCCTCGCGAGGAGCGGCGCGCGGGAGTAACCAACGCCGCATGACAGTGGCGCCGCAACAGCATTGGAAGGCACAGGAGAAGCCATGACCTACCCGCCCGGCAGTCCCGGATATCCGCCCGCGCAGTCAGCCGGGTCCTACGGGGCCCCCGCCGCACCGTCGTTCACGAAGTCCGACGACGGGGAAAGCAACCTGAAGCTCTATCTGAGCATCGCGGTGTTGGCTCTCGGCCTGGCGATCTACCTGGTGAGCTACGGCCCGATGATCACCCGCATCCTTCCCAACGGAGACGAGCTGGTCGAAAGCGGCAGCACCTTGCCGGTCGACTTGGCACTGTTAGCGGGTCTGCTGGCCGGGGTGAGTTTGTTGCCGAAGGCCAAGAACTTTTCCGCGGTGGTGGCCGCAGTCGCCGTGCTGGGCGGATTACTGCTGATCGAGGACACGATCGGTGCCTCGGGCCGAGGCTGGGCGCTGTGGATCGCCGTGGGCTCCGGTGTCGTTCAGGCCGCGCTCGCGGTCACCGCACTCTTGGTGGACGCCGGCGTGATCACCCCACCGGCGCCGCGGCCCAAGTACGACCCGTACGGGCACTACGGCCAGTACGGTTACTACGGTCAGCAGCAGCCTCCTTACCAGCAGTCCGGATACGGCACCCAATACGGCGGCTACCCGTCCGGGCCGTCGACCGGCGGGTTCAGCGTGCAGCCGGGACCGCAGCAGAGCTCGCCGCAGTCGCAGCAGCACGGATCGCCCACCCCGCCAACGGGTTTCCCCAGCTTCGGCCCGCCGCCGTCATCCGGCGCGCCGGGCCAGGGAAACTCCGCGGACCACGGCGGTTCCGGCCATGGCCAGCTCTCCTACGGGCAGGGTCAGCAGCCGCAGCCGCAGGCGCCGTCCTCGCCGTCGGGCCCGTCACAGTCCTAACGGTGCGCTGTCGCGCGCGGCGGCTCGCCGATCAGGGGACCTAGTCGGTAGTGTGCTCGAAGCGTGACGCCGGTGCAGGACAGTCGAACAGCGGGCTCCCGCCAGGCTCGTGACCTACTGCGGGTCGCATTCGGCCCAGCGGTGGTGGCGTTGGTTGTCATCTCGGCGGTGACGCTGCTGCAGCTGGTGATCGCCAACAGCGAAATGACCGGCGCGCTGGGTGCGATCGCCAGCATGTGGCTCGGCGTGCATCAGGTGCCGATCTCGATCGGCGGCCGCGAACTGGGTGTGATGCCGCTGCTGCCGGTGCTGCTGATGGTGTGGGGGACCGCGCGCGCCACGGCGCAGGCCACCCCCACGACGGCGTCGTGGTTCGTCATTCGGTGGATTGTTGCCTCGGCCCTGGGCGGACCGCTGCTGATCGCCGCCATGGCACTGGCGGTGATTCACGACGCGGCATCGGTGATCACCGAACTGCAGACGCCAAGCGCATTGCGCGCCTTCATGAGCGTGCTGATCGTCCACGCCGTCGGCGCGTCCATCGGAGTGGGTTCGCGGGTCGGCCGCCGAGCCCTCGGGGCGTCGCCGCTGCCTCGCTGGCTGCCTGATTCGCTGCGCGCCGCGACGGCAGGCGTGCTGGCCCTGCTCGGGTTGTCGGGTGTGGTCACGGCCGGCTCACTGGTTGTGCACTGGGCGACGATGCAGGACCTGTACGCAATCACCAATTCGATTTTCGGCCAGTTCAGCCTGACCGTGTTGTCGGTGTTGTATGCGCCCAACGTCATCGTCGGGACCGCCGCAATGGCAGTGGGATCCAGCGCTCATCTGGGTTTTGCCACGTTCAGCTCGTTCACCGTATTCGGCGGAGACATCCCGGCGTTGCCGCTGCTGGCCGCGGCCCCCAACCCGCCGCTGGGACCGGCGTGGGTTGCGCTGCTCATCGTCGGCGCATCGTCGGGGGTCGCGGTCGGACAGCAGTGTGCGCGCCGGCCGTTGCCGCTGTCCGCGGCGATGGCGAAGGTAGGGATTGCGGCGCTGGTGGCGGCGCTGTTCATGGCACTGCTTGGCTACGCCGGCAGCGGCCAGTTGGGCAACTTCGGAGACGTCGGAATCGACCAGGGGACCTTCGGGTTCGCAGTCTTCCTGTGGTTCACCGGCGTCGGCGCTGTCACCGTCGTGATGGCCGGCGGCATCAGATACCGGCCGAGGGAGCCCAAGCAGCCCAAGCCGGTGCGGTCCGCGCGGCCACCGGCAGAGCCGGCCGTCGAACGGAGAGTCCAGCTCGACGAGCCGGTCACCGAGCCCGACGGCGACGATTCCGACTTCGTCGAGTCGGATAACGACGACCCGGACATCGTCGTCGAGGCGCCGCCGACGGAGTCGGACGGGTCTGATGGTCCGGCTCTCCCCCGCGAGCGGGAGGTACCCCCACCTCCGGCCGCAGACCGGCCCGCATCGTCGCCGGACGGCGACCGTTAGGCTCGCCCTGTGCAGCAACCGGTCCGCGTGCCTCCCAGCGCACCGGCACGATTGGTGGTGTTGGCATCGGGTACCGGTTCGTTGTTGGCGTCCTTGCTCGACGCCGCCGTCGGTGACTATCCGGCGCGGGTGGTCGCCGTTGGAGTGGATCGCGACTGTCCAGCCGTCGACATCGCCGCCGCGGCGTCCTTGCCGACCTTCCGGGTGCGGCTGGCCGACCACCCCGACCGGCAGGCGTGGGACGCCGCGCTCACCGAGGCCGCCGCAGCGCATTCGCCCGACCTGGTGGTCTCGGCAGGATTTATGAAAATACTTGGACCACAATTTCTTTCGAAGTTTCAAGGTCGAATCCTCAACACGCATCCGACACTGCTGCCAGCATTTCCCGGCGCGCACGGGGTAGCCGACGCGCTGGCCCACGGTGTGAAGGTCACCGGCTGCACGGTGCACCTGGTGGACACGGGCACCGACACCGGTCCGATACTGGCGCAACAAGCCGTTGCGGTGCTCGACGATGACGACGAGGCGACCCTGCATGAGCGCATCAAGGTCACCGAACGGCGGCTGTTGGTGGACGTGATCGCCGCGGTGGCGACCGGCGGCGTGACCTGGATCGGACGAAAGGCGACTATCGGATGAGCAGCGACGACCGGCAGGATTCCGGAAGAAGGCCGATTCGGCGCGCTTTGATCAGCGTGTACGACAAGACGGGGCTCGTTGAGCTCGCCAACGGCCTGCACGCGGCCGGTGTCGATATCGTCTCGACCGGTTCAACCGCGAAAACCATCGCCGACAAGGGAATTCCGGTGACCCCGGTGGAAGACGTCACAGGTTTTCCCGAGGTACTCGACGGCCGGGTCAAAACCTTGCACCCCAGCGTGCACGCCGGGCTGCTCGCCGATTTGCGCAAGCCCGAGCACGCCGCGGCGCTCGAAAAACTCGGGATCGCGGCGTTCGAGTTGGTAGTGGTCAACTTGTACCCGTTCAGCGAGACGGTGGACTCCGGCGCCGGCGTCGACGAGTGCGTCGAGCAGATCGACATCGGCGGCCCGTCGATGGTGCGCGCGGCGGCGAAGAACCATCCAAGCGTGGCGGTGGTGACCGACCCGCTCGGCTATGACGGTGTGCTCGCCGCGGTGCGCAGCGGCGGATTCACCCTTGCTGAGCGAAAAAAGTTGGCGTCCTTGGCATTTCGGCACACGGCGGAGTACGACGTCGCAGTCGCCGGCTGGATGGAATCGACGCTGGCACCCGAGCAGCCGGCCTCGGCGTTCCCCGAGTGGTTCGCCGGGACGTGGCGACGCTCGACTCAACTGCGCTACGGCGAGAATCCGCATCAGCAGGCTGCGCTGTACGTCGACGACGGCGCGTGGCCCGGCCTGGCGCAGGCCGAACAGCTGCACGGAAAAGAGATGTCCTACAACAACTTCACCGACGCTGACGCGGCCTGGCGGGCTGCCTTCGACCACGAGCAGACCTGTGTGGCGATCATCAAGCACGCCAACCCGTGTGGGATCGCGATCTCGTCGGTCTCGGTCGCCGACGCGCACCGCAAAGCCCACGAATGCGATCCGCTCAGCGCTTTCGGCGGAGTGATCGCGGCCAACACCGAGGTCAGCGTGGAGATGGCCGAGTACGTCAGCACGATTTTCACTGAGGTGATCGTGGCGCCCGCGTACGCGCCGGGCGCCGTCGACCTGTTGGCGCGCAAGAAGAACGTCAGGGTGCTGGTGGCATCCGATGATCTGGCGCCGATGGGCGCCATCACCGAGCGGCGCCAGATCAGCGGCGGCCTGCTGATGCAGGAACGCGACCGGATCGACGCGCAGGGCGACAACCCGGACAACTGGACGCTGGCGGCCGGCGCCGCGGCTGGGCCGGCCACGCTGGCGGATCTTGCCTTCGCGTGGCGCACGTGCCGCGCGGTCAAATCCAACGCCATCGTCATCGCGGGCGGCGGCGCCACCATCGGCATCGGCATGGGCCAGGTCAACCGCGTCGACGCGGCCCGGTTGGCGGTCGAGCGGGGCGGCGATCGGGTCCGCGGCGCGGTCGCGGCCTCTGATGCGTTCTTCCCGTTCCCGGACGGCCTGGAGACACTGGCCGCCGCGGGCGTCACGTCGATCGTGCATCCGGGCGGCTCGGTGCGAGACGAGGAGGTCACCGCGGCCGCAGCGAAAGCCGGTGTGACGCTCTACCTGACCGGCGCCCGGCACTTCGCGCACTGAAGCGCGGGCGTGCTAGGCGCTGACTTCGTCCTGTACTCCAGTAGCGTGCGCCTGAACGTCGGTCGACCGATGAGCAAAGCATTGCCATGTGCCGTGATGGGTCGGCACGATTTCGCGCCGAACAAGATCGGATCGGCATAGCATCCGAATTGGGCGCGTCGACCGCGGCGAGGCCTGTGAAATTCGAGCAGTATTCGAAAGGAAGAAATGCGCGCGATAACGAAAAGAACAGCGTTGTTCTCCGTCGGAATTGCGGTGTTCGCGCTGATCGGCGTGGGCTGCCACTCCAAGACGAACTCCAGCCAAGCCTCAAGTTCTGCGATGTCGTCCTCGGCGTCCGCGATGACGTCGTCGGCTGCCGCGGAGCCGTCAACGACTGCGGCGGCACCGACCTCGACGCAGATCGCCGGAAAAAACGGCACGGAGTACACGGTTGAGGGACCCATTCTGGCGAAGTGGGAGACCCTGACCGACGAGCAAAAGAAAGATCTGGGCGCACCGTACGACAACCAGAAAAACACCTTGGACAACACCGGTGTGTACCAGCAGTACGACGATGGCGTCCTGATCTACAAGAATGGCGGGCCCGTCTACCTCGTGTGGGGCAAGATCCGCGACGCGTGGAATGACGTCCAGGCTTCGCAGGGCAAGCTGGGTTATCCGACCACTGATGAGGTGAAGGAACCCGACGGCACCTACAAGTCGACGTTCGAGCACGGCACCGTCACCTGGAAAGAGGGTGACGAGAAGGCCACCGTCACCACGAGCTAGTCGCACAACTCACCTCGGCAAGGCCGGGCAATCCACGCGCTTGCTCGGCCTTGTTCTTGCCAACGCGGCCGGCGACGGTGCCGTATTCGCTGAGCCGTCGTAGCGTGGAGTGGTGACCGCTGCGAATAATCTGCCCCGCACCGTCGGCGAACTGCGTGCCGCCGGGCATCGTGAACGGGGAGTCAAACAAGAAATCCGGGAAAACCTGCTGACCGGACTGGCCGAGGGGGACGAGATCTGGCCGGGCATCCTGGGCTTCGAGGACACCGTGTTACCGCAGCTGGAGCGGGCCCTGATCGCCGGCCACGACTTCGTCCTGCTCGGTGAACGCGGTCAGGGCAAGACCCGGTTACTGCGTGCCTTGACCGGCCTGCTCGACGAGTGGACTCCGGTGATCGGCGGTGCCGAACTCGGCGAACATCCGTACAGCCCGATCACGCCGGAGTCGATCCGGAAGGCCGCCACACTCGGCGATGACCTGCCGGTGGAGTGGAAACACCGCAGCGAGCGCTACACCGAGAAGCTGGCCACCCCCGACACCAGTGTTGCCGACCTGGTCGGTGACATCGACCCGATCAAGGTCGCCGAAGGACGCAGCCTGGGAGACCCCGAGACCATCGCCTACGGCCTCATCCCGCGGGCGCACCGTGGCATCGTCGCGGTCAACGAGCTACCCGACCTGGCCGAGCGCATCCAGGTGTCGATGCTCAACGTGATGGAGGAACGCGACATCCAGGTACGCGGCTACACCTTGCGGCTATCGCTGGACGTGCTCGTCGTCGCCAGCGCCAACCCCGAGGACTACACCAACCGTGGCCGCATCATCACCCCGCTCAAGGACCGGTTCGGCGCCGAGATCCGCACGCACTACCCGCTGGAGCTGGACGCCGAGGTGGGCGTCATCGTGCAAGAGGCACACCTGAGTGCGCAGGTGCCCGACTATCTGATGCAGGTGATCGCGCGCTTCGCCCGCTACCTGCGAGAGTCGAGTTCGGTTGATCAGCGGTCGGGTGTGTCGGCGCGGTTTGCCATCGCGGCGGCCGAAACCGTCGCCGCCTCTGCCCGGCACCGCGGCGCGGTGCTGGGCGAGACCGATCCGGTGGCCCGAGTGGTCGACTTGGGAACGGTCATCGACGTGTTGCGCGGCAAGTTGGAATTCGAGTCCGGCGAGGAGGGCCGCGAGCAGGCCGTTCTGGAACACCTGCTGCGCCGCGCCACCGCCGACACCGCGTCCCGCGCGCTCGGCGGTCTCGACGTCGGTCCGCTGGTGGCCGCGGTCGAAGGCGGTTCGGCGGTGACGACCGGTGAGCGGGTGTCGGCCAAGGACGTGCTGGCGGCGCTGCCGGATCTGCCGGTCATCGAGGCGATCGCCAAGCGACTTGGCGCCGAATCCGAGGGTGAGCGCGCTGCGGCGCTGGAATTGGCGCTGGAGGCACTGTATTTGGCCAAGCGCGTCGACAAGGTATCCGGGGAAGGCGAAACCGTCTATGGCTGAAGGCCACTCGTCGGGTCATTCGACGAAGTATTCGGCGTACACCGGCGGGCCTGACCCACTGGCTCCGCCGGTGGATCTGCGCGAGGCCCTCGAGCAAATCGGGCAGGACGTGATGGCGGGCACGTCGCCGCGCCGCGCGCTGTCCGAGCTGTTGCGCCGTGGCACCAAGAACATGACCGGAGCCGACCGGCTGGCCGCCGAGGCCAACCGTCGGCGGCGAGAACTCCTGCGCAACAACAACTTAGACGGCACACTGCAGGAGATCAAGAAGCTGCTCGACGACGCCGTGCTGGCCGAGCGCAAAGAACTGGCCCGCGCGCTGGACGACGACGCGCGCTTCGGCGAGTTGCAATTGGACGCGCTGTCGCCGTCGCCGGCCAAAGCCGTGCAAGAGCTGTCCGAATACAGCTGGCGCAGCAACGAGGCGCGGGAAAAATACGAGCAGATCAAGGACCTGCTCGGCCGAGAGGCGCTCGACCAACGCTTCGCCGGCATGAAACAGGCGCTGGAAGGTGCCACCGACGAGGACCGCCAGCGTGTCACCGAGATGCTGGACGACCTCAACGAGCTGCTGGACAAGCACGCACGAGGCCAGGACTCCCCCCAAGATTTCCAAGACTTCATGAACAAGCACGGCGAGTTCTTCCCGGAGAACCCGCAGAATGTGGACGAGCTGCTGGATTCGCTGGCCAAGCGGGCGGCGGCCGCGCAGCGGTTCCGCAACAGCCTGAGCCCCGACCAGCGAGCTGAGCTGGATGCGTTGGCGCAGCAGGCATTCGGGTCGCCGGCGCTGATGCAGGCGTTGGGTCAGCTCGATGCCCACCTGCAGGCAGCCCGGCCCGGTGAGGACTGGGAGGGCTCGGCGCAGTTCTCCGGCGACAACCCGCTGGGCATGGGTGAAGGCGCCCAGGCGCTGGCCGACATCGGCGAGCTGGAACAACTCGCCGAGCAACTGTCGCAGAGCTACCCCGGTGCGACGATGGATGACGTCGACCTCGACGCCCTGGCCCGCCAGCTCGGCGACCAAGCCGCCATCGACGCCCAAACACTCGCCGAGCTCGAGCGTGCCCTGGTCAACCAAGGCTTCCTCGATCGCAGCTCGGACGGACAGTGGCGGTTGTCACCCAAGGCGATGAGACGGCTCGGCGAAACAGCGTTACGCGATGTGGCACAACAGCTTTCCGGCCGTCGTGGCGAGCGTGATCACCGACGTGCCGGGGCCGCGGGTGAATTGACCGGCGCCACCCGGCCCTGGCAGTTCGGCGACACCGAGCCGTGGAACGTCACCCGGACGCTGACCAACGCGGTGCTTCGGCAGGCCGGAACCCGTAGGGACAACCCGGGTTCTACGATCCACATCAGCGTCGACGACGTCGAGGTATCCGAGACCGAGACCCGGACTCAGTCAGCGGTGGCGCTGTTGGTGGACACGTCGTTTTCGATGGTGATGGAGAACCGCTGGCTACCGATGAAACGCACCGCGCTCGCACTTGATCACCTGGTGCGCACCCGGTTTCGTTCAGATGCATTGCAGATCATCGCGTTTGGCCGCTACGCGCGAACCATGACCAGCGCGGAACTGATGGGCTTGGAAGGCGTGTACGAGCAGGGCACCAACCTGCATCACGCGCTGGGGCTCGCAGGCCGGCATCTGCGTCGGCACCCCAACGCCCAGCCCGTTGTGCTAGTGGTCACCGACGGCGAGCCGACCGCGCATCTGGAAGACGTCGACGGCAGCGGAAGTTCCTCGGTGTTTTTTGATTACCCGCCGCATCCGCGGACGATCGCTAACACCGTGCGGGGCTTTGACGAGATGGCCCGGCTGGGTGCGCAAGTGACCATCTTCCGGTTGGGCAACGACCCTGGGCTGGCCCGGTTCATCGATCAGGTCGCACGTCGGGTCGAGGGCCGGGTCGTCGTTCCCGATCTCGACGGGCTGGGCGCGGCCGTGGTCGGCGACTACCTGCGATCCCGCCGTCGGCGGTAGCGCAGCGACCTCGTCAAACCTCGTCAGAAGGCTGGCGCTGGGTCTTGCGGTTCTTCCGCCTGACGCCGACACCGCCCCACAGGGAGAATCCGCGAATCCGTACGGTCGGCGCGCCGGGCGTGCCTTGGCCGGCAACCTCATGGTCGAACCCGCCCATCACGCCGTGGCCGTTGATCTCCACGTTGACCTCGGGCGGCAGGAGAATTGTCTGGCCACCCATGATCGAACACGCGTGGATGTCGACTTCGGTGGAGGTGAAGTCGGCGTAACGCAGGTCGATCACCCCGCCACCCCAGAGCGCGAACGTCGTGAGCTTCTTCGGCACATTCCAGCGGCCGCGCCGCTCGAACGCGCTCATGATGGCCAGCAGCAGCATCGACGGCGCAGGCTTGGGGGAGCCGGCGTGTCGCGGACTCACCGACGACCCCAGTAGATCCGACCGCAGTCGATCCAACTCGTCGTAGGTCTTCGCCGCGTACGCCTTGGTGAGTCGGTCTTCGTAATCGCTCATCTGCAGGCGGCCCTGAGCGGCAGCGTCAGTGAGCAACTGAGCCACCTGAATGCGATCGGTATCCGCGGCACGCGTCGCTGCGTCCTGCGGGCACTGCGCGCCTCGCTGCGCCGATTTCCTCATCAATGACGAGCCTACGACGAACAATTTTTGCTGCAAGGATCTTCGCTAAACTGTTGCCCCAACCCTCAGACTTCGCTCAGCTAGCCGTGGTCAGGGATGTTCGCTGTGCGTTGTGCGTTCTGGGCCGCGCGGTCGGTTAGTTGGTCGTAGATGGATTCAGATCGCAGGGCGATGGCGACCAGCATCGCGATAGCACACGCGCCGAGCATGGGTGACAGTTGGTTGGTGTTACCGGTCATCTCGGTGGCGAGGATCAGGCCGGTGACCGGGGCGTGCACCGTCGCGGCGAAGAAGGCGGCCAGCCCGATGAGGGCGGACGCGGCGAGGCTGGGCGCGGTGTGCGGTGACAAGTGTTTGGCGACGAGTCCGATGATCAAGCCGGCGTCCGAACCGAGCACGAGCATGGGCGCGAACAGGCCCCCGGGCGTGCCGGCGGCATAGGAGACGACTCCCAGCACGAACCGGAGGATGAGGACGCCGGTGACTGCGGCCAGCGTGCCGTGACCGAAGAGCGCACTCTGGGTGAGGTTGTCGCCGCCGCCCACCAAGTCTGGTGCAGCCCAGACGAGCAGCCCGATCAACACCCCGGTCAGGGCGGCGCGGACTTCCCTCGGCCACCGGCTGGCGTCGGCGCGACGGAGCCCGAACATCACCGCTTTGTTGTAGAGCACGCCGAGCAGACCGGTGACGACTCCAATGGCGAACACCCAGCCGGACTCGATGAGCCGTGGGTCGGCCAGCGCGCTCATCGCGAACTCGTGCTGTGATGGCACCAGTAGGTGAGCCGCGGCGAAACCCGACGCGGACGCCACCAGCGTGGCGACCGTGGTGCGCGGGTCGAAGCGTTTGAGGAGCTCTTCGAGGACGAATACGCCACCGGCGATAGGCGCGTTGAATGCGGTGGCGAGCCCCGCCGCGGCGCCACCGGCGACCAGGACGCGCAAGTCGGCGAGGTTGCGTCGGGTGAGAGTGGCGACGATGACGGCTGCGGTCCCGCCCATCTGGACCGAAGGTCCCTCACGGCCCAGGGCCAGGCCACTGCCAATAGCTAGAAGCCCGCCGATGTACTTCACCGGCAGTATCCGGAACCGGTCGGGTTTGACGCGGCCATCGGCAATCGCCTCGACCCGCGGGATTCCGCTGCCCTCGGCGTGTGGTTCGACCCGCCTTACCAGGGCAGCCGCCGTGGTGACGGCAGCAGTACACACGAGCACGACGACGATCACGCCCCACCAGGAGCCGTGCGCCCAGGCGGAAAGGCTGGTGCGCAACCGTGCAGCGTATTCGAGGAGGAGCCGGAAGCTGGCCGCGCTGACGCCGGTGAGCACCCCGACCAGAGCGGCGGCCACCACGAAGCCGATCAGGCTTTCGGCGCCCTCGCCGCGTGTATCGACAGGGTGTGTAGTTGGGCGCTGCCAGCCGGTGAGCAAGCTGCGTACCCATATTCGCCAGCCCTGGCTTTGGTTGTCGTGCACCCCTCCTGCTTATCCGAGGCCGCGACGGCGAATCATCGCGGGGTCGGCGTCAGCGAGCAGGAGAGCGCTGGGCCGCGTCAGGCGGGGCCTGATTGCCGGACTCCTCAGCGGGCCGTGTGCGGCCCGCATCGTCATCCGGTGCCCGATTGCCCGGCTCCTCAGCGGGCCGTTACCCGGCCCGCATCGTCGCCGGGCGAAGCCCAGCGAGGTGGCCGCTTCTCCAAGAATGCGAGCATGCCCTCGCGGGCCTCGTCGGAGACAAAAAGGCGCGCAGACTCGTCGGTGAGCCGGTCGGCGTCGCGGTCGAATCCCGCCAGCACGGCGGCGGTGGTCAACGCCTTCGACGCCGCCAGGCCTTGCGGTGAACCGCGTCCCACGTCGCCAAGCAACTTCGCTACGGCGGCGTCCACGTCGTCGGTGGCCAGGGTGACCAGTCCGATCTCGGCGGCTTCGTGCGCGCCGAATTTCTCGCCGGTGAGGTAGTAGCGGGCGGCGGCGCGCGGCGACATTTTCGGCAGCAGCGTCAGCGAGATGATCGACGGAGCGACACCGATCCTTGCCTCGGTCAGTGCGAAAGTGCTGTCGGGACCGGCGACGGCGATATCGCAGGCGCCCACCAGACCGAATCCGCCGGCCCGAACGTGACCGTTGACGGCGGCGATCACCGGCAGCGGCGAGGAGACGATGGCCCGCAGCAGCGCGGTCATCTCGCGGGCGCGCGCCGTTGCCATGTCGGACGGGTCGCCTCCGCCGGCCTCACTCAGATCCGCACCGGCGCAGAAGGTTCCGCCGGTGTGGCCGAGCACCACGGCCCGTACCGCCGGATGGTCCGCTGCGTCGCGCAGGCCCTGATGCAGCTGGCCGACCAGCGCAGCGGACAGCGCGTTGCGGTTGTGCGGCGAGTTCAGCGTCAGCCGCGCGACATGCCGGTCGACGGCGTACTCGACCAGCGTGTCCATCAGTAGGACCGGGGCAGGCCGAGCGAAGTCTGCGCGACGAAGTTGAGCACCATCTCCCGGCTGACCGGCGCGATACGGCCGAGTCGGGCCGAGGCCAGCATGGCCGCAACGCCGTACTCCTTTGTCAAACCGTTGCCGCCCAACGACTGCACGGCCTGATCGACCGAGCGCGTCGCCGCCTCGGCCGCAGCGTATTTGGCCATGTTGGCGGCCGCGGCCGCACCCACGTCGTCGCCGCTGTCGTAGAGCGTCGCCGCCTTCTGCATCATCAGCTTGGCCAGCTCCACTTCGATGTAGCACTGCGCCAACGGATGTGACAAGCCCTGGTGCGCACCGATCGGCGTGCCCCACACCTGGCGGGTCTTGACGTAGTCGGCGGCCCGATCCAGCGCGTAGCGTCCCATGCCGACCGAGCTGGCCGCGCCCATGATGCGCTCCGGGTTCAGGCCGGCGAAAAGCTGTGCGATCGCGGCGTCTTCAGCGCCGACGAGCGCGTCGCTGGGCAGCCGCACGTCATCGAGGAAGACCTGGAATTGCCGCTCGGGGCTGATCAGCTCCATGTCGATCGGGGTGTAGGTGAAACCTGGGGTATCGGTCGGCACCACGAACAGCGCCGGCCGCAGCTTGCCGGTCTTGGCTTCCTCCGAGCGGGCGACTACCAGCACCGCCTGAGCCTGGTCGACGCCGGAGATGTAGACCTTCTGCCCCTTGAGGATCCAGTCGCTGCCGTCGCGACGGGCTGTGGTGGTGATCTTGTGCGAATTGGATCCGGCGTCGGGCTCGGTGATGGCGAACGCCATCGTCAGCGAGCCGTCGGCGATACCGGGAATCCAGCGCTTCTTCTGCTCCTCAGTGCCGAACTTGGAGATGATCGTGCCGTTGATGGCCGGCGAGACCACCATCAGCAGCAGCGCACTACCCGCGGCCGCCATTTCCTCCATCACCAGCGACAGCTCGTACATGCCCGCGCCACCGCCGCCGTACTCCTCGGGAAGGTTCACCCCTAAGAATCCGAGTTTGCCAGCCTCGGACCATAATTCGTCGGTGTGTTCGTGTGCGCGCGCCTTCTTCAGGTAGTACTCGCTGCCGTAGCTGGCGGCCCATCCGGCCACCGCCTTGCGCAGCGCCTTGCGGTCTTCGTTCTCGATGAAGCTGCTGTCGGTCATTCTGGGTCTCCTTTTGCTTCGGGATCATCGGGCGCGTCGACCCGTGCTAACACGGCGCCGACTTCGACTTGGTGGCCGGTATCGACGTTGAGCTCCGCGAGAACGCCGTCGGCGGGTGCCGTGATGGTGTGCTCCATCTTCATTGCCTCCAGCCAGATCAGCGGCTGACCGGCTGTGACGGTGTCGCCGACAGTGGCTCCAATCCGGATGACGTTGCCGGGCATGGGCGCCACCAGCGAACCCTTCTCGACGGCCGATCCCGGCTCGGGGAAGCGGGGCAACGCGACCAGGTGCACCGGCCCGCGCGCAGAGTCGACGTAGACGTCCTGATCGTGGCGTGCCACCGCGAAGCTGCGCGCAACACCATTGCCGTCGGACAGCACGACCTCGTCGGCCGAAGCCGAGACCAGATGTATCGATTCGTCCGTCGGCAGCACCAATCCGCTTCGGGTGAAACGGTATTCGATGCGGTGTTGCACGCCGTCGTCGTCGAGATAGGTCTTGACCTGATAGCCCGACGCCACGTTGCGCCAGCCGCTGGGAATGGAACCGAGCACCCCGGACGTTGCTGCCGTCGAGCGGTTGTGGACGGCGCCGGCAAGCGCCGCCGCGATCGCGGACAACCTGATGTCTTCGGTGTCGGTCAGCGGCGCCGCCAGGTCGGCCAGGCCGTGGGTGTCAAAGAACGCGGTGTCGGTGGCGCCGTCGAGAAACGCCTGATGCCGCAACACATGGACCAGCAGATCGCGGTTGGTACGTACACCGTGCAGGCGGCTGCGCGTGAGCGCATCGGCCAGCACCATCGCTGCCTGTCGTCGGGTCGGGGCGTACGAGATGACCTTGGCCAGCATCGGGTCGTAGTGGATGGAGACCACTGAACCGTCGACGATGCCGGAATCCAGCCGGATCCCGGTTCGCGCACCGAGCGTGCTGAACTCAGTCCGGGCCGCCGGCACGTCGACGCGGTGCACCAGGCCGGCCTGCGGTTGCCAGTCCCGCGCGGGATCCTCGGCGTAGAGCCGCGCCTCAATCGAATGCCCGTGCGCAGCGGGTGGTTCAGCGTCCAGTCGACCGCCGTCAGCGACCGCTAGCTGGAGTTCGACCAGGTCGAGTCCGCTGGTCTCCTCGGTGACCGGGTGCTCCACCTGCAGCCGGGTGTTCATCTCCAGAAAATAGAACTCGCCGTCATCGTCGGCCAGGAACTCCACCGTGCCCGCACCGGTATAGCCGATCGCGCCGGCGGCCAGCCTGGCCGCGTCGAACAGCTTGGCGCGCATGCCCGGTATGCGCTCGACCAACGGTGACGGCGCTTCCTCGATGATCTTCTGGTGGCGGCGTTGAATCGAGCATTCCCGTTCCCCGACCGCCCACACCGTGCCGTGGGTGTCGGCGAGAACTTGAACCTCGACGTGGTGGCCGGTGGGCAGGTAGCGCTCGCAGAACACGGTGGGGTCGCCGAACGCGGACTGCGCTTCGCGCTGGGCGGCAGCCACTTCGCTTGGCAGCGCATCTAATTCGTGGACCACTCGCATCCCGCGCCCGCCGCCGCCGGAGGATGCCTTCACCAGCACCGGCAGCTGGCCGGCGGTGACGGTGTCCGGATCGAGTTCCTCGAGCACCGGAACACCGGCCGCCGCCATCAGCTTCTTGGACTCGATCTTGGAGCCCATCGCGCGCACCGCATCCACCGGCGGGCCGATCCACGTCAGGCCGGCGTCGGTGACCGCCGATGCGAAGTCGGCTTTCTCCGAGAGGAATCCGTAGCCTGGGTGCACCGCGTCGGCACCGGCGGCGCGGGCCGCGGCGATCAGCGCCCCGGCGTCCAGATAGCTGTTGACGTGCGGCAGTCGAACCCGCGCGTCCGCCTCGGCGACGTGCGGGGCATCGGCGTCCGGATCGGTGTAGACGGCGACGGTGCTCAGGCCCAGACGCCGGCAGGTGGCGAAGACTCGCCGGGCGATCTCGCCGCGATTGGCGACCAGCACTCGAGTGATTGCCATGTCCATCACATCCGGAAGACGCCGAAGTTCGACGTCCCTTTGATCGGGCCATTGGCGATGGCGGACAAACACACGCCCAACACAGTGCGAGTATCGCGCGGGTCGATCACGCCGTCGTCGTAGAGCATGCCCGACAGCACCATCGGCAGTGACTCGGCTTCGATCTGACCTTCGACCGCGGCCCGCAATGCCGCGTCGGCGTCCTCGTCGACCTGTTGCCCGCGCGACTCGGCGGCGGCGCGGCTCACGATCGAGAGCACGCCGGCCAGCTGGGCGCCCCCCATGACGGCGGCCTTGGCGCTGGGCCACGCGAACAGGAATCGCGGGTCGTAGGCTCGGCCGCACATGCCGTAATGCCCGGCGCCGTAAGACGCCCCGATCAGCAGCGAGATGTGCGGGACTGTCGAGTTGGACACGGCGTTGATCATCATCGAGCCGTGCTTGATCATGCCGCCTTCTTCATAGTCCTTTCCGACCATGTAGCCAGTGGTGTTGTGCAGGAACAACAATGGTGTGTCAGAGCGGTTGGCCAACTGAATGAACTGGGTGGCCTTCTGCGACTCCTCGCTGAACAGCACGCCGCGGGCATTGGCCAGGATGCCCAGCGGATAGCCGTGCAACTGAGCCCAGCCGGTTACCAGCGACGAGCCGTACATGGCCTTGAATTCGTCGAATTCGGAGCCGTCGACAATGCGGGCGATCACTTCCCGAGGATCGAAGGGGATGCGCAGGTCGGCCGGCACGATGCCGATCAGTTCTTCGGCATCGAACAGCGGCTCGGTTACCGGCCGGGGCGCGGGTCCAAGCTTCTTCCAGTTCAGCCGCGCCACGATGCGGCGCCCGATACGGATCGCATCCAGCTCGTCCAGGGCAAAGTAGTCACCCAAACCGGATATGCGGGAGTGCATTTCGGCGCCGCCCAGCGACTCGTCGTCGGACTCCTCGCCGGTGGCCATCTTGACCAGCGGGGGACCGGCAAGGAAGACCTTCGAACGCTCCTTGATCATCACCACGTGATCGGACATCCCCGGGACGTAAGCGCCGCCCGCGGTGGAGTTGCCGAACACCAGCGCGACGGTCGGGATGCCGGCCGCCGACAGCCGGGTCAAGTCACGGAACATGCGACCGCCGGGAACGAAGACTTCTTTCTGCGTAGGCAGATCGGCTCCACCCGATTCCACCAGCGAAATCACCGGAAGCCGGTTCTCGAACGCGATCTGATTGGCCCGCAAGATCTTTCGAAGTGTCCACGGGTTACTGGTGCCACCCTTGACCGTCGGGTCGTTGGCCACGATCATGCATTCCACATCGGAGACCGCGCCGATCCCGGTGACCAGGCTCGCACCTACCTGGAAGGCGCTGCCGTACGCCGCCAGCGGGCAGAGCTCCAGGAACGGGGAGTCCGGGTCGACGAGCAGCTCGATGCGTTCCCGGGCAGTGAGCTTGCCGCGGCCGTGATGGCGCTCAACGTATTTGGGACCCCCGCCGGCGAGCGCCTTGGCCAGTTCAGCGTCGATCTCCTCGAGCCTGGACGTCGCAGCCGATGCCGCGTCGGCGTAGGTGTCGGCCTTCGGGTCGAGCGTCGACCGCAACGCGGTCACGATTGATATCCCAGGAGTTTGGCGGCCAGCGAGGTCAGGATCTCGGTCGTCCCGCCGCCGATACCGAGAATCCGCATGTCGCGGTACTGGCGTTCGACTTCGGATTCGGCCATGTATCCCATGCCGCCGAACAGCTGGACGGCTTGGTTGGCTACCCACTCGCCCGCCTCCACCGCGGTGTTCTTGGCGAAACACACCTGGGCGATCAGGTTGGTCTCTCCGGCGAGCTGCTGCTCCACCACGTTGCGCGAGTAGACGCGGGCGACGTCGATACGACGGGCCATCTCGGCCAGCGTGTTTTGCACGGCTTGCCGGGATATCAGCGGCCTGCCGAATGTCTCCCGGTCACGGCACCACTGCACGGTGATGTCCAGGCATCGTTGGGCACTCGAATATGCCTGTGCGGCAAGGCCAATACGCTCTGCGACGAATGCCTGCGCGATCTGGACGAAGCCACTGTTCTCGGCACCGACCAGGTTCGCTGCCGGCACGGCCGCGTCGGTGTAGGACAACTCCGCGGTGTCCGAGGACCGCCAACCCATCTTGTCCAGCTTGCGGGTCACCTCAAATCCCGGCGTGCCCTTTTCGACGACCAGCAACGAAACCCCGCCCGCGCCGGGGCCGCCGGTGCGCACCGCGGTAACGACGTAGTCGGCGCGTACCCCGGAGGTGATGTAGGTCTTGGCGCCGTTGACAACGTACTGATCGCCGGAGCGCGTCGCGGTCGTGCGCAGGTGCCCGACGTCAGAGCCTCCGCCGGGTTCGGTGATAGCCAGTGACCCGATCAGCTCGCCGGTCAACGTCGGGCGGACGAACGTGTCGATCAGCCGCGCATCGCCGGAGGCGATCATGTGCGGCACCGCGATGCCGCAGGTGAACAACGACGCGAACACGCCGCCGGGTACGCCGGCTTCGTGCAGCTCTTCGCAGATCACCACCGAGTCGGCACCGTCGCCGCCCCCGCCGCCGACCGCCTCGGGGAAGCCGGCGCCCAGCAGGCCCGCTTGGCCGGCGCTGCGGTGCAGTTCGCGAGGCAGGTCGCCGCTGCGTTCCCACTCGTCGACGTGCGGCAGGATCTCCCGCTCGGCGAAGGAGCGCACCGTCTTACGAAGCTGGTCGCGCTCGGGTGTGGTCCAGATTTTCACAACAGCCTCTCTGGAATGTCGACGTGGCGGCTGCGTAGCCATTCACCCAGCCCTTTGGCCTGGGGATCGAATCGCGCCTGGTAGGCGACGCCCTGACCGAGGATGCCGTCGACGACGAAATTCACTGCGCGCAGGTTGGGCAGCAGATGCCGGGTCACCGGCAGGTCGGCCGTCTCGGGCAGCAGGTGCTTGACCAGCTCAACGGTGAGGGTGTTGGCCAGCCAGCGCCACTGCTCCTCGGTGCGCACCCAAACTCCGACGTTGGCCGACCCGCCCTTGTCGCCGCTGCGCGCGGCGGCGATCCGGCCCAACGGCACCCGCCGCGTCGGCCCCGCAGGCAACGGCTCCGGCAATGGCGGCGGATCGACCGGCGCCAGCTCGAGAGTGTCTGTGGCGCAGGGGATCTCGACACGTTTGCCGTCCGCGCGCACGGCGACGTGCGGTACTTGACGGGCGTCGACGTAGCCGGGGGTGAACACCCCGTACACCTGACCGTCGCCGGGCGGTGCGGTGACAGTGAAGCCCGGATAGCTCGCAAGCGCCAATTCCACTGCAGCCGAGGAGAACTGGCGCCCGACATTCGCCGGGTCGGGGTCACGGACCACGCAGCGCAGCAGCGCGCTGGCCGCCTCCTCGGTGTCGGCGTCGTCGTGGTCGGTGCGGGCCAGGGTCCACTCCAACTCGGTGGGCTTGACGGCGGGCTTGGAAATGAGCAATGCCTCCAGCTGCCGTCGCACCAACGCCGCCTTCTCCTCTATGTCCAAGCCGGTCAGCACGAACGTCATCGAGTTACGGAAGCCGCCGATGCTGTTCAGCGACACCTTGTACGTGGGTGGCGGCGGCTCGCCGGCCACGCCGCTGATCCGCACCCGGTCGGGGCCGTCATCGGACAGCGCAATGGTGTCCATCCGTGCGGTGGCATCGGGGTTGGCGTATCGCGCGCCGGTGATCTCGTAGAGCAGTTGCGCGGTGACGGTGTCGACGCTGACCAGGCCGCCGGTGCCGGGGTGCTTGGTGATCACCGACGAGCCGTCGGCGTGGATCTCGGCCAGGGGGAAACCGGCGTAGAGCAGGCCAGGGACCGCTGGAATTTCGGTAAAGAACGAGAAATTGCCGCCGGTGGCCTGGATGCCGCATTCGATGACGTGGCCGGCGACCACGGCGCCGGCCAGGCGGTGGTAGTCGGTCCGGGTCCAGCCGAAGTGCGCGGCCGCGGGCCCGACGGTCACCGACGCATCGGTCACCCGGCCGGTGACGACGACGTCCGCGCCCCCGTTCAGGCAGTCGACGATGCCCCAGGCGCCCAGGTAGGCGTTGGCCGTCAACGGCGTGCCCAGCCCGAGTTCCGCGGCGCGGGGGGACAGGTCGTCACCGTCGACGTGGGCGACCCGGACCGGCACTCCCAGGCGCTCGGCCAGAGCGCGCACGGCGTCGGCGAGCCCGGCGGGGTTCAGGCCGCCCGCGTTGGTGACGATGCGCACCCCGCGGTCGTGGGCCAGCCCCAGGCACTCCTCGAGTTGGGTCAGGAAGGTCTTGGCGTAGCCGCGATCGGGATGCTTCATCCGGTCGCGGCCGAGAATCAGCATGGTCAGCTCGGCCAGGTAATCACCGGTCAGGTAGTCGAGCCCGCCGCCGACCAGCATCTCGCGCATCGCGGACAGCCGATCGCCGTAGAACCCCGAGCAGTTCCCGATGCGAACCGGCGCCGGGGGAGCCGAGGCGCCAGAGGAATCAGAAGAAGAAGCCACCCTGTCGCCCTCCTTCCAGCCGACAGCCGACCGCCACCAACCAACCGGTAGGTTAGCCGGTGCCGCCGGTGTCACGTCAAGGATGCCGCGATTACCTCTGGCAGCTGACTCCCGGCGGCCGATTTTTGTCCCCAGCAGGTCACCGACTACTATTGGGCGTAATCGTCGTTGCCGAGCCTGCTTGCGCGGCGACCCCCCTACCAGGAGTAAGGCCTGATCATGGCTGTGCCAAAGCGCAGAATGTCGCGCGCGAACACCCGTAGCCGGCGCGCGCAGTGGAAGGCTGCCAAGCCAGAGCTCGTCGGTGTGACGGTGGCCGGCCGTCAGCACAAGGTGCCCCGCCGGCTGCTGAAGGCGGCGCGCCTCGGTCTGATTGACCTCGACCGCAGTTAACTTGTTTGCCGTGAGCACTGGCTCCCGGCACAATACGATCAATTTGCGGCAATCGGTTTGCTGACCTCTCAGGCCGCTCTCAGGCGATTGGATGAAACTGGTGGCCGTGCGAATTCTTGTCGTTGACGACGATCGCGCGGTGCGCGAGTCACTGCGTAGGTCGCTTTCCTTCAATGGCTACTCGGTTGCGTTGGCGGAAGACGGGGTGGAAGCCCTGGAAATGATTGCCGCCGACCGGCCCGACGGGCTGGTCCTCGACGTCATGATGCCGCGGCTGGACGGTCTGGAGGTGTGCCGTCAGCTGCGCAGCACCGGCGACGATCTGCCGATCCTGGTGTTGACCGCCCGCGACACGGTTTCCGAGCGGGTCGCCGGCCTCGACGCGGGCGCCGATGACTATCTGCCCAAGCCATTCGCGCTGGAAGAGCTTTTGGCCCGCATGCGGGCTCTGTTGCGCCGCACGAGAATCGACGACTCCACCGAATCCGTGGCCATGACGTTCGCAGACCTCACCCTTGATCCGGTGACTCGTGAAGTTACCCGAGGGCAACGCCAAATCAGCCTCACCCGCACCGAATTCGCTTTGCTGGAGATGCTGATCGCCAATCCGCGAAGGGTATTGACGCGCAGCCGAATTCTCGAGGAGGTGTGGGGTTTCGACTTCCCCACCTCGGGTAATGCCCTGGAAGTGTACGTGGGATACCTGCGTCGCAAGACCGAAGCCGATGGCGAGCCGCGATTGATCCACACCGTCCGAGGAGTGGGTTACGTGCTTCGCGAAACACCTCCCTGATGCCCCTGAAGCCACTACTCCGTCGGCGAAGCCGTGTTCCGTTGCGGGCCAGCACCTCGTTGTCGCTGCGGTGGCGGGTGATGCTGCTCGCGATGTCGATGGTGGCGATGGTGGTCATCCTGATGGCCGTCGCTGTGTATGCGGTGATCTCCGCCGCGCTGTACAAAGACATCGACAACCAGTTGCAGAGCCGGGCTCAGCTCTTGATAGCAAGCGGATCGTTGGCCGCCGACCCTGCAAAAGCCATTGAGGGCACTGCATATTCGGATGTCAACGCGATGCTGGTGAACCCTGGCCGGTCCATCTTCACCGCCAACCAGGAGGGTCAGACACTGCCGGTCGGACCGCCCGAGAAGGCGGTCATCCGTGGCGACCTGTTCATGTCGCGGCGCACCGCCGCCGATCAGCGAGTCTTGGCAGTCCATCTGCCGAACGGCAGCTCGCTGCTGATCTCCAAGAGCCTGGCACCGACCGATGCTGTGATGACCAAGCTGCGCTGGGTGCTGCTCATCGTCGGCGGGGTGGGTATGGCCGTTGCCGCGGTCGCCGGTGGGATGGTCACCCAGGCCGGGCTGCGCCCGGTGGGCCGGCTGACACGGGCGGCCGAGCGGGTGGCGCGTACCGACGACTTGCGGCCCATCCCGGTCTTCGGAAGCGACGAATTGGCCCGGCTCACCGAGGCCTTCAACATGATGCTGCGAGCCCTGGCCGAATCTCGGGAACGTCAGGCGCGCCTGGTCAGCGATGCCGGTCACGAACTGCGCACCCCGCTGACGTCGCTGCGCACCAACGTCGAGCTGCTGATGGCCTCGTCGCAACCGGGAGCCCCACCGATACCCGAGCAGGAGATGGTGGACCTGCGTGTCGATGTGATCGCGCAGATCGAGGAATTATCCACGCTGGTCGGTGATTTGGTGGACCTGACCCGAGACGACGCCGGCGAGATAGTGCACGAGCCGGTCGACGTGGGCGAGGTCATCGACCGTTCTCTGGAACGAGTGCGTCGGCGCCGCAACGACATTGAGTTCGACGTCGAGGTCACGCCCTGGCAGGTCCATGGAGACACCGCGGGGCTGTCGCGGGCGGTGCTGAACCTGATGGACAACGCGGCCAAGTGGAGCCCGTCCGGGGGGCACGTCGGCGTCAGGTTGAGGCAGTTGAATGCGTCGCACGCCGAGTTGGTGGTGTCCGACCACGGCCCGGGCATCCCGACGCATGAGCGCGCACTGGTGTTCGAGCGGTTCTTTCGCTCGACGACAGCGCGGGCGATGCCCGGTTCGGGTCTGGGGCTGGCGATCGTCAAACAGGTCGTGCTCAAACACGGCGGGGCGCTTCGCGTCGAAGACACCGTTCCGGGTGGCCAACCCCCGGGGACGTCGGTATATGTCTTGCTGCCGGGACGGCCGATGCCGGTTTCGGACTACCCGACGGATGATGAAGATGCCCCGGATGTTACGAAGCCGTCAACTCCGGGGAACTCTCCAGGTCCAGCGAACGTTATCTCAGTCGAATCTCAGACCACGCAGGCAAGGTAGTTGTCAAGTTACTGTTTGAGCCTGAAACGACTGCAAAAAGAAAGAGCGACCTAGCGACATGACGAATCACCCGAGGTATTCGCCACCGCCGCAGCAGCACGGGTACCGTCCGGTGTCCGATCAGCGTGGGGCCACAGCCTATTCCGGCCATGGGCAGCAGCAAACGTATCCGCAGGGCTACGACTGGCGCTACGGACAGCAGCCGCCATACCGGCAGCCATACGGTCCTTTCGCTGGCGGTCAGGCCGGGCCGTCGGCTGGCGGCCCGCCGCCGCCTCAGCTGGGCGCACCGCGAAAGCGTTCCCGCGCAGGCGGATTGGCCGTCGGCGCGTTGGCGATCGCGGTGGTTTCGGCCGGTATCGGCGGTGCGGCCGCATCGGTGATCGAGCACCACGGACAGCTCGCGTCGGCCGTCGACGGGGCGCTACCGGGTGGCGCTACTCCCGGTATGCCGGCCGCGAACGCGCCGTTAGGCACCGTCGAGCAGGTCGCCGCCAAGGTGGTGCCCAGCGTGGTCATGCTCGAGACCAACCTCGGCCGTCAATCCGAAGAGGGTTCGGGCATCATCCTGTCCTCGGACGGTTTGATCCTGACCAACAATCACGTCGTCGCGACAGCGGCCAATCCGGGCCATCCGCCTGCGCCGCGCCAGAAGCCCGACGACGAAGGTGGCGGTGGCGGCCAGGAGCCGGACCCGAACCCGGACCCGAACCCGAACCCCGCCGGCGGGAAACCGAAGACCACGGTGACGTTCAACGACGGGCGCACCGCAGAGTTCACCGTTGTCGGTACAGACCCGACCACGGATATCGCAGTGGTTCGCGTGCAAGGCGTTTCGGGATTGACCCCAATCAGCCTCGGGTCGTCGGCGAATCTGCGGGTCGGCCAGCCAGTGATGGCGGTCGGCTCACCGCTCGGCCTGGAGGGCACGGTGACCACGGGTATTGTCAGCGCGCTCAACCGGCCGGTGTCGACGACCGGTGAGTCCGGCAACCAGAACACCGTGCTCGACGCCATTCAGACCGACGCCGCGATCAACCCCGGTAACTCCGGGGGCGCGTTGGTCAACATGAGCGGACAGTTGGTCGGCGTCAACTCCGCGATCGCGACACTCGGCGGCGATTCACCGGATGCGCAGAGCGGCTCGATCGGACTGGGCTTTGCGATTCCTGTCGATCAGGCCAAGCGCATCGCCGACGAGCTCATCGCCACCGGCACCGCGGCGCATGCCTCACTGGGCGTTCAGGTCACCAACGACAAGGGAACACCCGGCGCCAAAGTCGTCGAGGTTGTGCCGAATGGTGCGGCGGCAGCCGCCGGCCTGCCCGGCGGAGTCGTCGTCATCAAGGTCGACGACCGCCCGGTCAACAGCGCAGACGCCCTGGTCGCTGCGGTGCGCTCCAAGGCACCTGGCGACAAAGTAACGCTGACGTACAAGGATCCGTCCGGGGACAACAAGAAGGTCCAGGTCACTTTGGGCAAGGCCCAGCAGTGATGAGAGCCGACGCGCCATGGTCAGAGGCCAGATATACGGTGGCACCCATGGAACAGCGCGCGGAGTTGGTCGGCAGGGCACTGGTCGTCGTTGTTGACGACCGCACCGCCCATGGAGATGAGGACCACAACGGCCCGCTGGTCACCGAGTTGCTGACCGAAGCCGGATTCGTCGTCGACGGCGTGGTGGCCGTCGCGGCGGACGAGGTGGAGATCCGCAACGCCCTGAACACCGCGGTGATCGGGGGAGTGGACCTGGTGGTCTCGGTGGGCGGCACCGGCGTGACGCCGCGCGACGTCACCCCGGAAGCCACCCGTGAAATTCTCGATCGCGAAATTCTCGGCATCGCCGAGGCGATCCGCGCTTCGGGATTGGCCGCAGGCATCATCGATGCGGGATTGTCACGCGGTTTGGCGGGGATCTCGGGCAGCACTCTGGTGGTCAACCTGGCCGGTTCGCGCTACGCGGTGCGCGACGGCATGGCGACGCTGAATCCGCTTGCGGCCCAGATCATCGGCCAGCTTTCCAGCCTGGAGATTTGACGGCCGGCATGAGCAGGCCAGCCGGTGACGACCGGGGCGCGGTTCACCGGGTGTTCGGGACAGAATTGCCGCAAGAGTCAACCGACGAGCGTGATCGCGACGCCGGTCGGGATGTCGACGGTCGCGAGCAGTGGCTGCGGGAGAACGTTCCTCCGCACCACGGCTGACCAGGACGCCGCAAGTCACGGCGTGGTCAACCGTCGATGACTAATTCTTCTTGATTCGCCGCAAAGTCCGGCATTTATGCACGTACCGACATACGGTCATCGAGGGCGATGTCGTGTCGCTGGGGGCCCATCTGCGTGGACGAAAGGCTGGTTCGAATGCTCAAAGGATTCAGGGATTTTGTGATGCGCGGTGACGTGATCACCGTGGCCGTCGGCCTTGTTGTGGCCCTGGCTTTTTCGAACCTCGTCAAGGCGTTCACCGACAGCGTGATCAATCCGCTTGTCTCTGCGGCACAGCCCCACACCACCTTCGGGCTGGGCGTGCAGCTTGGCGACGCAGGCAACAAAGAGACCTTCGTCGACTTTGGATCGTTCATCGGGGCGATCGTCTACTTCATCGTCTTCATGACCACTATTTACGTCGCGATCGTGCTGCCCTACAAGCACATTCAGAAGCGCCGTGGGGTCACCGTGTTCGGCGATGAGCCGGCGACCAAGGCATGCTCTGAGTGCAAGTCCGACATCCCCGACGGGGCCAGGAAGTGCAAGTACTGTGCCAGCGACCAGCCGGCGGCCGCCTGAAGCAGCTCGGCAACGGAGTCAGTGCAGGGCGAGGGTCACCGTCTGCACCAACGTGGCGCCGGCCACCGCATTGGCCGAGGCGGCCGGCAGCGCGACCAGCACCACCCGGTCATTGGCCGCGCCCTGAGTCTTCTGTTTGGCCGAGACCAGGACGACGATCGCGTCGGTGGCAACGACGTGCGGGTTGGATTGGGAACCGCTGTCGGATGCGGCCACGATGTCCACGACGTCGCCGGGTCGCACGAGATCGATCAGCGCGCTGTCCGCCGGATGCACCGGCACTATCCGGGCATCTGGCCCCGCGGCCGACTCGGCGAGTCGGCGGCCCAGCAGCCGGACGTCGGTGAGCACTTCGCCGCGCCGTGTCGGCCCCGCCAGTGTCGAGCCGACAACTGGACCGATTTCGGACTGCGATCCGTCGGGAATCGTTGGGAGTAAACGTGTTTCGAGTCGAAGGTCGTCGGCGGTCAACTCGGTGCCCGGGCTGAGGTCGCGTGCGGCCACCACCACGTGCCCACGGTCGCCGTCGCGGTCGGGCCGCAATGCCGCAACACCGGCCAGCATCACGAGCCCGCCGGCGGCAATCCGCCGGGCCAGCACGGTCCGCGACCAGTCCGGGCGCAACCATTGCGAAATCCGGGTCGGCAGCGACGGATTCAGTGATGTCAGGGAATCCCCCACGCCGTAACCGTAAGCGTGGCTGGACAGTTTGTGCGCCCGCTGGAATGCGGCTTGTGGATAACGGGCTAGCTGGCGGCGGTGGCGGCCGACTTCGACGCAGACGAATCGGACTTGTCGCCAGCCGAACTCGACTTCTCCGACGACTTTTCCGACGAGCCGGACTTGTCACTGGAACTCGACCCGTCGCTGCCCGACGACGAACTCGACGTGGCCGAGCCGTTGGAAGGGCTCTTGGTCGATTCGCGGCTGTCGGTGCGGTAGAAGCCGCTGCCCTTGAACACTACCCCGACGGAGTTGAACAGTTTGCGCAGCCGACCGGAGCACTGATCGCACGTGGTCAGGGCATCGTCAGTGAAGGCCTGGACCACATCGAAGCGGTTGCCGCACTCGGTGCACGCATAGCTGTAGGTGGGCAAAGAAACCTCCGTGATGTTCTAAACGCTTAGCACTCTACCGTCTCAAGTGCTAGAACCGCTATGTGGCGCGTGTCATTCCCGCCCGGCCCCGCCGGTTCAGGGATGCGTTGACGTTGTTGACTGTAATCGCGATCGCCGCGGGCATCGGGTGGCTGTATTTCCGTGACCCCGCAAGCCGCCAACCCGATGCCGGGCCGTCGTCGGTGGCCACCCCGACCTATGACGCGATCCGCCGCCAGCTGGAGCAGCTGCCCGTCAGGGGCTGGGACCGCGTGCAGGACTTCAATCGCGCGCGGTTCGGCGAACCGTGGAGTGACGACGTGAATGTGCAATTCGGTCACAACGGCTGCAACACCCGCGACGACATCCTGCGCCGCGATCTGGTCGACCTGCAGGTGCGGCCCGGGACCTGCTTCGCGCAGCGCGGCGTCCTGCACGACCCCTACACCGGAGCGACCATCGTCTTCGTTCGTGGCCCCGACACGTCTCCCGCCGTGCAGATCGATCACGTGGTGTCGCTGTCTGACGCTTGGTACAAAGGTGCACGCACCTGGGACGACCAGCGCCGTCGCGACTTCGCCAACGACCCGCGCAATCTGCTGGCCGTGGCCGGTCAGGTCAACTTCGACAAGGCGTTTCGCGATGCCGCGTCGTGGTTGCCGCCGAACGTGGCGTTTCGGTGCGCGTTCGTCGCACGTCAGGTCGAGGTGAAGACGGACTACCAACTGTGGGTGTCGGGCAAGGAGAAAGACGCGATGTGGTGGGTGCTGCGGGACTGTTAAACCGGCTGCGCTGTGTCGAGCTCGACCAGGCCGCGGCCGGGGGTCAGGGCATGCGTCATGGGCACGTCGTGCGGCTCGTGGGGCAACTCGTCGAGCAACTCCTCGTCACGGACCACCGCGATCAAGCGCGCGTGCGGATCCCGCAGCACCAGCGTGCGGTCGTAAAAACCGCGGCCTCGGCCCAGCCGCGCCCCCCTGCGGTCGACGGCCAGCGCCGGCACAAGCACGACGCGCGCCTCGGCCAGGGCCGTCGGCGGTAACCACGGCTCGGCCGGCTCGAGCAGTCCGAAGCGCGCGGCCACCAGCTGTCCGGGCCGGTACTCACCCCATTGCAGCGCCGTCGCGGAGTCGTCGGCGGTGGTGCGCGCGACCGGCAACAGCACCCGGTCCGCCTGCCGCAGCAATACATCCAGCATCTCGACGGATCCCGGTTCGGCGCCGACCGGCACGTAGGCGCACACCGTGCCCCGCTGTTCACCAGTGCGTTGACGTGGTCGGCCAATGCCCGGGCTTCGGCGGCGTGGGCGTCGTCGGAAACGGAACGGCGGGCTGCCAGTAGCCGTTCTCGCAATGCGGCCTTGCCCTCCGTCGCCACAAGTTCAAGGATATGGTTTCAACGATGTCACGCTCACATGGTTTCGGTTCCGCGCACCGCGATCGTGCCCGCGGCCGGTTTGGGCACCCGTTTTCTGCCCGCGACCAAGACCGTGCCCAAGGAACTGTTACCTGTTGTCGACACGCCCGGCATCGAGTTGGTGGCGGCCGAGGCGGCCGCCGCCGGCGCCGAACGGCTGGTGATCATCACCTCCGAGGGCAAGGACGGCGTCGTCGCGCATTTCGTCGAAGACCTGGTGCTGGAAGGCACGCTGGAGGCGCGGGGCAAGAAGGCCATGCTGGCCAAGGTCCGACGGGCACCGGGGCTGATCAAAGTCGAGTCCGTCGTCCAGACCGAGCCGCTCGGCCTGGGACACGCGATCAGCTGCGTGGAGCCGGTGCTGTGGCCTGACGAAGATGCCGTCGCGGTGCTGCTGCCCGATGACCTGGTGCTGCCGACCGGTGTGCTGGAGACGATGTCGAAGGTTCGCGCCGAGTACGGCGGCACGGTGCTGTGCGCGATCGAGGTTTCGCCCGAGGAGATAAGCGCCTACGGGGTTTTCGACGTCGAGCCGGTGCCTGGGGCGGACAAGGACGTCCTCAAGGTGAACAGGCATGGTGGAGAAGCCGAAGACGGAGGACGCGCCGTCGTTGTATGCAGCGGCCGGCCGTTACATCCTCGACCGTGCCATCTTCGACGCGTTGCACCGCATCGAACGGGGCGTCGGCGGCGAAATGCAGCTCACCGATGCGATCGCGTTGCTGATCAAAGAAGGCCACCCGGTACATGTGGTCGTTCATCGCGGCTCCCGACACGACTTGGGAAATCCCGGCGGCTACCTCAAGGCTGCGGTTGACTTTGCTTTGGACCGTGACGACTACGGGCCGGACTTACGGCGATGGTTGGTGACTCGATTGGGTCTGGCCGAAGGCTAGCGGCCGCGCCCGGCGACGATGCGCGGCCGCGCAGCGGCCCAAGGAGGAGCCAGGCTGCCAGGTCGTCACCTTCCGGCCCCGGCAGTTCCGGGCCGGGCCGATAGGGGTTGACGGCAGAAAGGCGCGTTGTGCGTTCGGTGGAAGAGCAACAAGCCCGGGTATCGGCCGCAGCGGTGGCGCCGAGGCCGGTGCGGGTCGCCATCGCCGAGGCGCAAGGGCTGCTGTGCGCCGAAGAAGTCGTGACCGAGCGTCCGTTGCCCGGTTTCGACCAGGCCGCGATCGACGGCTACGCGGTTCGCAGCGTCGACGTACTCGGCGTCGGAGAGTCCGATCCGTCCGAGGATCACACCGACGACGACCTGCGGGCGCTGAACGCGGTCCCGGGCGAGGCGGGGGAATCGTCGCCGGCCCGCGGCGGAGTGACCCTGCCGGTGATGGGCAGCATCCAGGCCGGCACGCGGACACCCAGCAGGCTGCAGCCGGGGCAGGCCGCGCGAGTGCAAACCGGTGCGCCGCTGCCGACCTTGGCCGACGCGGTGTTGCCGTTGCGCTGGACTGACGGCGGCCAGGCGAAGGTGCGGGTGCTGCGTGGTGTGCGATCTGGTGCCTACGTGCGGCGCACCGGTGATGACGTGCAGCCCGGCGATGTCGCCGTGCGGGCCGGGACGATCATCGGCGCCGCCCAGGTCGGGCTGCTTGCCGCGGTGGGCCGCGAGCGGGTGCTGGTACATCCGCGGCCCCGGGTGTCGGTGCTGGCGGTGGGTGGGGAGCTGGTCGACATCTCACGCACTCCGGGCAACGGGCAGGTGTACGACGTCAACTCCTACGCGCTGGCGGCCGCCGCCCGGGATGCGGGCGCCGAGGTGAATCGGGTGGGCATCGTCAGCAACGACCCCAAAGAACTCGGCGAAGTCGTCGAGGGTCAGGTCAACCGCGCCGAGATCGTGGTGATCGCAGGCGCGGTCGGCGGGGCCGCGGCCGAAGGCGTGCGGTCGGTGCTCGCGGGGCTCGGCGACATGGAAGTCACCCGGGTCGCGATGCATCCCGGCTCCGTCCAGGGCTTCGGGCAGTTGGGCCGCGACGGTGTGCCGACATTTCTTTTACCCGCGAATCCGGTCAGCGCGCTGGTGGTCTTCGAGGTCATGGTTCGACCACTGATCCGGTTGTCGCTGGGAAAGCGGCAGCCGATGCGTCGGATTGTGCAGGCTCGCACGCTGTCACCGATCACCTCGGTGGCCGGCCGCAAAGGCTTTCTGCGTGGGCAACTGATGCGCGATCAGGACACCGGCGAATACCTGGTGCAGGCCTTGGGCGGCGCGCCGGGTGCCTCGTCGCACCTGCTGGCGACGTTGGCTGAGGCAAACTGTCTGGTCGTGATTCCCCGGGAGGCGGAGCAGATCCGAACCGGCGAGGTCATCGACGTCGCGTTTCTGGCTCAGCGTGGCTAAGCGACACGGTGGCTTCGGCTCGTGAGCATGTGGCGTTCCAGCTCCCAGCATCCCGGCTGGCCGACTGCTGTGGGACCGCTGCGAGTAGCCGCCGGCGTGGTCCGGCTGCGCCCGGTGCGTCTGCGCGATGCGTCTCAATGGAGCCGCACGCGGCTGGCCGACCGGAGTCTTTTGGAGCCTTGGGAGCCGAGCACCGAGCTGGATTGGGTTGCGCGGCATTCGATTTCGGCGTGGCCCGCGCTGTATTCGAGCTTGCGGTCAGAAGCCCGCAAAGGCCGCATGCTGCCGTATTCGATCGAGCTGGACGGCGAGTTCTGCGGACAGCTGACGATCGGCAATGTCACTCACGGGGCATTGCGTTCGGCCTGGATCGGCTACTGGGTGTCCAGCTCGGTCACGGGTGGCGGCGTCGCCACCGGAGCCCTGGCGCTGGGTCTTGATCACTGCTTCGGCCCGGTCAAGTTGCATCGCGTGGAAGCCACCGTGCGGCCGGAGAACGCGGCGAGCCGGGCGGTGCTGGCAAAGGTCGGGTTTCGCGAAGAGGGGTTGCTGCGCCGCTATCTCCAAGTCGACGGGGGCTGGCGTGACCACCTCGTGGTGGGTCTGACGATCGAGGAGATCTACGGGTCGGTGACGTCGGCTCTGGTGCGCGACGGGCACGCCAGCTGGGCTTAGCCCGGCGACGATCGGGCTTAGTCCAGCGAACACGTGCGGCGTGTCGTGTTACCAATGTGACTTTTGTGACTAATGATGCTTGTCAGAGGTAAATTACAGGTGTGTAATTGTCCTGAGCGTGCCTCGACCGGCTGCGCTGGCTACCGGTCTAGCCTGGCGGGGAAAGGAGCGGGTCACCATGCCAAGCATCCCGCAATCATTGTTGTGGATATCGCTCGTGGTGCTCTGGCTGTTCGTGTTGGTTCCGATGCTGATCAGCAAGCGCGACGCGGTGCGGCGTACCAGCGATGTGGCATTGGCAACCCGCGTGCTGAACAGCGGCGCGGCCGCTCGGCTGATCAAGCGTGGCGGCCCGGCAGCAGGACATCGCAGTAACCCCGACTGGCAGCCCGAGGAAGACGAATACGACGACCTCGACTCGGACGACGCCGAGGAAGCCCCGCCGTCGCGCGTCGTCGTCGCGGCCGCGGCCGCGGTGTTTGTTGAGGAGACCGGTCCCGACTATCTCGACGTCGACGTGATCGACCCCGACTCCGCTGCGCTACCGGCGGGCACCACCGCGGCGGTGGCGGAGACGCCACCTGCGGCGGATGACGGGGCCGCGGATGACCCGGACGCCGAGGTGAATCTCGCCGTCGAGCACGATGACGATGACGATGACTTCGACGACGACGGCGCCGATCAATACGAGTACGTCGACGACACCTCGGGGATACCGGTTGCCGAGGAACCGCCGACGACCGTCACGCCGGCGTTCTCGCGGCGCCATCGGTACGACGCGGACACCGCCGCTGCGGTCGAGGCTCGCAAATACGCTTTCCGCAGGCGGGTGTTGACGATCATGGCGATGACACTGGTCGCATCGGCCGGCGCGGCGTTTCTGTTGACTTCCGGCGGCGTGGTGGTTCTGCGGCATCGACCTCCACAGTGACCGTGCTCTACCTTGGATACCTGCGCAGGCAGACCCGGATCGAGGAGCGCGTGCGGCGCCGCCGGATGCACCGGATGGCGCGGTCGCAACTGGGCGTGGAGAACACCTACGACCGCGAGTTCGAGGTGGTCCCGTCGCGACTGCGGCGCCCGGGGGCGGTGGTCCTCGAGATCGACGACGAGGATCCGATCTTCGAGCATCTCGACTACGCGCCCTATGCGCGCGATTACGGCTGGCACGCGGGACTTGCCGCGAGCCGCTGGGCAGTAACCGGTTCGGCGACTTCGACCGCGGCTGGTAGCCTGCTAGCGATCAGGGGCTATGGCGCAGTTGGTAGCGCGACTCGTTCGCATCGAGTAGGTCTGGGGTTCGATTCCCCATAGCTCCACCGAGTTTGAGCAGTTCAGAGCCACAGCGAACTCAGCGCTCCGTTGGGACCGCAGTGGGACCGCAGCGGTTCGGGGCGTGGGACCTACTCTTCGAAGGCTTCCTCGTCGATCTGTTTCAACTCGAAAGTCTCGCTCACCTGCACACCCACGTTGTATCGGACCATCAGTTGGGTGAGACCGAACTCTGCTCTGGCCCTGACCTCAGTCTCACATCTAGACAAGTGCGACTGATCGTTTCCTGTCTTGAAGCCCGGGGGCTTAGATGAGCTATTGGGCTTCAACAACCCACTCGCGTGCTTTGTCGGCTTCAGCGGTCGGGAACACACGCCACTCGGGCAGCAGGAAGCCAAAGAGGCCACCAAAGAACTTCATCGCGTGTTGCATCCATTCCAGGTCCGTGACGATCACGGCGCGATCCCAGTCGAAGAGGTGACGGAAGCCCACCTTCGTATCTTCCCAGACCGCGCCGGGAGCGACCCCGACGTAATCAGGCGCGACCTCGCAGTAGAGCCGCACCTTTTTGTGCCGGCTCAGTTTGTCTTCGATGTCCGGAATCAGCACCGTTTCGTAATCGGCCTTCGTCACATGCCCGTGGAAAGCCCACGCCATGATGTTGTCGGGAAAGCCCGTCAGCGCCTCGATCACGATGTCCTCCTCAACCGCGACGGCGGTCTGCTGTCGGTTGTCATCGTTTCTTCGCCGAGAGCCCTGGTGTAAGAGGCCAAAGTCACCAACGCAAACACAGTGACGGTGTTGTTCGTCATTCATCGGCGCGGAGGGAGTTGTCTGCCCCAGCGCCGGTCGTATAAGTAGCCCCATTTGTCAATAAGACGCATAGACGGCGGCCGCTGTGAGCTTGCCCGCCTGCGGTGCGACATGTGTTCCGAGCGACGAAACTAGCGGCGCCGCTTGCTGTGCCGTCTGCGCGATGGCCTGAAGTGTGTAGGCCAAGTCCCGTTCTGGTCCGAGGTGTCGGTTACTCGGTGAGGTCGACCACCGCGGCTCTAGCTGCGCTCGTCTTCACCGACTCAATGCCCTTCTCAGGTGAACGTCGAAAACAAGACAGGTAGTGAACTACTCGCGTCCAGTTGCACTGCTTCGCAGCACCATCGAACGGTAAGTCATTGGCCCCACTCCGAGGGGTCATTCAAACGGTTTAAGGAAGGAGAATGGGAAATGTTTAACAGCACCGACGAAGACATGGGGGAGGTGAACATTAACGCGGTGCCCGGACAGGTGACCACGACTGGATTCACGGAGGTGCCGCGAGGCGAGCCGCGTCCTCTGGCATGTTGGGGAGCGCGTCGCGTGACCGCCATGACCGCATACGAGGCGCTGGACTCACTCATCGCCGAACTCGACCAGCTCCAGGCCGACAACCGCAGGCTCAACCTCGAACTCGCCGCCGCACTTAGCCAGCGTGACAGCTGTTCAAGTGCCAGTCCGCTTGCAGGCGTCACGGCCCGCCCCGAGTTGTGGTGGGGGCGGCCCGATTAACTATTCAGACATCCCGCGTTTCCGTGTCGAGGCTAACCGCGCCACACCCGCATCGGCATGTCAATTAGCCTGCGGCACGAGCAAAAACAGCGCCCACGCCGCGATCGACTGCGCATCGGTGATCTCGCCCTCGACGATCATCTGCTCCACCTCGCCCCGAGAGAACCAGGCGCTGTGCATGTCCTGCTCCTCGTGTTCCCGTTCGTGTTCGCCCTCGGTGATGCCCGTCGCCAGGAACACCCGGCCGCGCTGGCTGCTCATCCCGGGCGCGACATCGAGCAGGCCGAGAAGTACCATCGACTCCGCGCGCAGCCCGGTCTCCTCACGCAGTTCCCGCTCAGCCAGCGCGGCAGGCTCGACGTCGGCCAGATCGGGCGCGCTGCCCTGCGGAAACTCCCACCGCCGCAGCCCAAGCGGATAGCGGAACTGCTCGACGAGGCAGAAACGGTCGCCGTCCCGCGCGATCACCAACGCATAGTCCGGCTTGTCGATCACGCCGTAGCTCCCGTAGCTGCCGTCGTTACGACGGATCTGGTCCTCGCGCAACGTCATCCAGCGGCTTCGGTACACCTCACGCGACGCGACGCGCACAATGTGCTCCATCCACCCAGTATCGCGGTGACGGGGATGCCTTGCAGATCACCTTGGGTGGCTCGGCCTTCTGCCAGGGCTGGCAGCTACGCGTCAAGAACGCCGCGTCACTCGGCTGGATCGTCACTACCTGAGGACCAGTGCTGATGTTGTTAGCGATGATGTCGGTGCCGACTCGATATGTGCCATCGGTTTCCATGGTCGTTTTGGGGACGGGTGGCGGTGGCGGTGGGTCGACTGGCGGTGGAGCTACCATCAGCCACCATGGAGAAAGAACCATCGTCGTCGAGCGGGGCAGGGGACAGCCGCGGGGGGACGGTGTTGTATGCGACTTTCGCAATCTTCACGCTAATCCTCGCGGTGGTGGCGGTCCTCGCAATGGTGTTGCGGTTCGGTCACTGACTGGAACCTGCGCCGGGCCGGCGGTTATCGGTGGCGGCGCTGGCCGCGTCCTCCTGAGTTCTGCTAATCAGTCACCTTTGCTGTCGCCTGGACGCCCTGCTCGCGGATCGTGCGGCGCACGGCGGCGATGAGCCGTAGCTCGGAGTATCGGTCGCATGTGTTGGACATGCTGGCTTCTGGCTGGCTGGACCAGATGACTGCGGCCGCCAGATACCCACCTCATCAGGGCAGGAAGAAGTCCGGGATGCCGAACTCGCTAAAAATTAGAGCACCGAGGTCAGCACCAAGCACGTCATAAAGAGGGCCGAGTGTCGCTAGTACTGCAGCCGTAGATCGCGATCATTGTTGTTCGCGCTTGCGGTAGTGGGATTGTCGGGCTCGGTATTGGTGTCGTCGTCTCCATCGTGACCAGGCCAGAAGGCTGGTGATGGTGTGGCCGGTGGCCAGCAGCAGGGCATCGAAGAGTCGGCGGAATTCGTTGACGGTCAACGTGATTAGTCCTGTTGGGGTGAGTGCGGTGTCGCGTTCGATCGCGGTGGCTACGGCCAGGAAGGCATGGGCGAGCATGGCCAGGGTGGTCCAGCGGTGCCAGGAGTTCCAGCGGCGGACCTGGTGCTGATCGAGCCCGGCCAGCCCTTTGGCGGCCTGGAACGATTCCTCGATGCGCCAGCGCTGGCCGGCGACGGTAACCAGGGTGCGCAACGGAACCGGCTTGGGGCTGTAGCAGCGCAGGTAGGCGTGCTCGCCGGTGGCGTCGTTGCGGCGGATCAGCAAATGATGGGCACCGGTGCCGGTGTCGTCTTCGGCCAGCAGCCGAAACCAGGCCCACGAGTACAGGCGTGGGCCGTGGGCTCCGGCACCGGCGGAGTGTTTCTGCCAGGCGTGTGTTGGTATCAGTGCCGGCAGCGCGTCGACGCGGACCGGGCCAGCATGAGTGGGCACGCGCCGGTTGGCCGCGATGGCCATGACATACCCCAGGCCGTGACTGCGAATGGTCGCCCGCAGCCGCGGGTCGGCGCCATAAACTTCGTCGCCGGCCACCCACGCCGCGGGGATCTTGGCGGCCACCGCGCGGTCGATCAGCGTTGCGGCCAGGGCGGGTTTGGTCGCGAAACCCTGCTTATCACCGGGGATTCCGGCACTCGTGCAGCGGTCGGGGTCCTGGGCCCATGATCGCGGTACATATAGAGCACGATCGATCAGCGCGTGCCCGCGCGGGGCCGCGTAGGTCAGATACACCGCGACTTGAGAGTTCTCGATGCGGCCCGCGGTGCCGCTGTACTGACGCTGCACCCCGACGCTGTGCACACCCTTCTTCACGTCGCCAGTCTCGTCGACCACCAAGATCGCATCGGCATTCCCGAAGGCATCGACGACGTAGTCACGCAGATCGTCACGAACAGCCTCGGCGTCCCATTTCGCCCGCGCCAGCAGATGTTGCAGGCCATCCGGGGTGGCCGCACCGCGGTGTTCGGCGATGGTCCAGCAATTCTTGCGGTCCAGACCCGAGACCATCCCAGCCATCAGCGCGCCAGCATGCCGAAGAGGTTCGAAACGACGAAATCGCGGCGCGATCCGATCCAGTACCGCCGAGAACTCTGCCTGCCACCGATCAGGGTCTACGCTATGAGCCGCGGCGACCGCGGCTAATTCTGTTGTCTTCACAAACTCCGAACAATGCCGCGGTCACCGCCCTTACCAGCGCAGACACGCCACAACAGCCCAACCACAATCTACGGCTGCAGTACTGATATGGGGAGCATTCTGTCAAGGGGCAGGGTGAAGCGGCGGCCGCAACCGTCGTTGCGGCCGCCGCTTCGTGTTGACCGGATGAGCCGCAGCGGTGTCGAGCGTGTCGATGTCGACGCGTTGTCTAGTCTGAAATGCGCGGGTTGGTTACCGCAGGACCGTTGGTTCGAGTCGGAGTTTGGCCGCTTGTCTAGGATCGAGCGTGAACATGTTGCGGGGCAACGGGTTTGCTCATAGAACTGACGCGGGTCACTCCAAGACGCTTGCCGACACGTAGCGATTCGTCCGGACAGTTGTGGGGGTGTTAGGTCTCGTCGAGGACGGCCAACGACCAGCACCAGCCAGCCAGTTCACGGGCGATCGCAGCGTTGGCGACCACGGAGCGTTTCTTACGCTTATCGAAACCGGCCCAGCGGGTGTGCAGGCGATGATTAGCGGCTGGGCGCGTTCCCGTGCCAGCCGGCAAGGCCTGCTCCCAGCGGCGGCGCAGATCGCGGCTGGGCCGGTATGGGGGGCGGTGATGCCAGGCTGACTCGACCAGCAGCCGCCGAGCATGGCCGTTACCGGTCTTGGTCACCCCGCCCTGGGCGCGGGTGGCCCCTGAGGAGTATTCGCACGGCACCAGACCGAGGTAGGCGCCAATCGAACGCCCCGTGAGTCGGTGCCAGTCACCGATCTCGATGGCCAGCCCGAACGCGGTCAGGGTCGAGATCCCGCGTAGACAACCCAGCCGTCGCACGACCGGGGTGAACTCGCTGTCAGCGGCCATCGCGCCGATCGCGTCATCGAGGCGGTCACGGCGATGCACACAGCTCACCATCGCATCCAACGCGGTGTCATAGGCCAGCGCCAGAGCCCGATCATCGAACTGCTGCCCACGCAGCCACATCTCGTGCTTGCCCGTCCAGGCCTGCCCACCGTAATAGACGATCCCTTGGCGCAGCAGCAATTTCGAGATCCGGTGCCGCATTGTCATCAGATCACCCCGGCAGTCCTCACGCGCGCGTACCAGATCCCGGGCCGCCTCCTGTGCCACGCTGGGGATCGTGACCTCCACGATCTGACCCAAATGCAGCAACCGGGCCAGATGCGCGGCATCACGGGCATCGGTCTTGACCCGATCACCAGAGGGTCGTTGCAATTTCGACGGCGCGGCCACCTGACAATCGATCCCTGCCGCCCTCAATGCCCGCGCCAACCCGAACCCGGTCGGGCCGGCCTCATAGGTGACAGCCACCGGACCCGGCAACCCCTGCACCCAGTCCAGGACTTCTCGGTGACCGGGGGTCAACCGCCGCTGGAACACCTCACCGGTGTCCCCATCCAAACCGCATCCAACTACTGAACGTGCGTGCACATCCAAGCCGACGCTCGTACGCTGAACCTTCACTGGGGCCTCCTACAACCGCACATCTGTTGGCTCTACCGGCCAGGACCACCCTGTCGGCAACCCACGATCACATGCGCGAGGAGGCCCCAGCCCCCATACGGTCTAGACCAGGGTCGACCAAATCCAGGTTTGCGGTAAGCGCCCCTGAACTAGTAGCGAGGTCACCAGCTTCGTCGGCTGACACGAACGCTTGGGCGGCCTCGAGCACCCCTTGGTCAGCTTGGAGCAACTTCTCATCAACATCAGCCAGGCCGGCCTGGTCGGCCGCGGGCAAGCCAGCCTGTTGCGACTCGAGAGTGCTTTGGAGCGACTCCTGTGTATAGAGCGTCGACTCTTGGCCAGTGATCACCCCCAGTTCTCCGCTGTCGAGCGACGCTGTGGGGGTTTGCTCCAACGCGTCGACAGCTTGGGTCAAGTCTTGCCCGGCAATCTCTCGAATCGTGCGGCGTCCGTCGACAAGCTGAATGAAGGGCACGTGAATTGCGTTCAGCGGCATCCTCCCGTGCGGCATGACGATGTCGTTGCCTGACACACCGCTAAACGGTCGCATCACCGGGATGTAGCCAAGAGCGTCCGCTGAAGAGAAGTCGACGGTGTAGTTCGCCGTAGGCCTGTCGGGGCGGCAAGCCACAAAGGAGTGATTTGTGTCCAGGGCCCGGAGGCGTTCCATCAACGACCAGATCTCGATGTCAGGCAACCCGTTCAGAACTGACAACAGCCGGTCAGGCAGCGCGTAAATCTCTTGCGGGTAGTAGAGGGACTTAAAGAGCCAGTCCTGAAAGACCAGGCCCGCCGACGTAACCAAGTCGATACATTCCGTGACCGTGTAACAACGCTGCCGCCCGTGCAGAAACGTGTCCACCACGCTGGTATCAGCGTTCAAGTCCGACGAATTGTTCAAATAGGTCCATACGGGGTGGTCTGCGGGCAGCACCGGAATCGTTTCCTTGACCACCTGCACCGACGAGTCATCTTGGCCCAGTCCAAGGTCGTGGAACACCGACGCCAACATATCGACGCCGATCCGGCCGTATTTGCCATAGAGCATCACGCTCGCGACGCCGTCCCGCCGCAGGCATCCGGCAAGGGCTTGCATCCCCTTGGCTGGGTCGGCCAAGTGGTGCAGAACGCCAACGCAGACAACCAGGTCGAAGTCGAGCCCTAGTGCTGATAGCTCTTCGATCGGGAGCAGGTGCAGTTCGAGGTTCTGCAGGCCGTGCTTATCTTTCAGATATTGCTGGTGATCCAGCGACGGCTGGCTGACGTCGATGGCCACGACTTTCGCTGACGGGTTGGTGAACGCAAGGCACGCGGCCTGGTTGGCGCCACAACCGGCGACCAAAATGTCGAGACCAGGGGGGTATTCGCGGTCGGGCCAGTAGATCCGATGAGCGTAGACGGGGTCCGTCCAGTCAAAGTTGCCGGCGCTCCACTCCTCGAGGTCGTGTATCGGCGACGGGTACACCCATCGCTCATACTGACGCGCAACGACATCGACGCGGGGATCGGGTCTCAGCTACACCACCCCCACCATATTGAAGGCTTTCCGGACGAGTTATACGGCCGCGCCTGCATAAACCGCAAGAACGCCTGCTGCTGACGAGGATCGTCCTCCTAACCCTCGTCCAACAGATTTTCGCCCACATCGCCCGCGATGGCAGCCTCGCACTTGACTCACCGCTCAACGAGTGAGGCGCTTTACCATTTGCGACACATCGAAAACGCCATGTCTCCGCTCATGCGTTGAATGCTGGAGCTACGAAGCGCCGCAGCACCTGCTGTTCGACCCGACTGTTCCCAGCAGGCCAGTAGGCCAGGGACACCACCACGCGCACAATCCATTGCGCCGCTTGCGGGTCGGCCTCGGTGATGCCGGTGAGCTCGGCTGCGAGGTGTCCCAGCATTGGCGATGAATGCAACCCGCCCAGCTCGGGTGAGTTGCTTGAGGCGAGCATGAGCCGTCGTATGGGGTCCGACCTGATTTGTTCCAGTGCCACGGTGATGGCGGTGACGACTCGTTCTGGCCCACTCAGTCCCTCCACTGCACGCCGGACGGTGTCGATGATGCCCGCGGATAGGCGCATCAGTACCGCATCCCGGATCTGAGCCTTACCTCCTGCGTAGCGATAGATGGTCGCCCTTGAACAGTGGACCTGTGCTGCCAGGGTGTCGATGTCGAAGGCGTCCAGCCCCTGTCGGATCACAAGGTCGGTCGCGGCGGCATAGATGCGGTCAGCCGCTGCCGCTCGGCGGTCTCCACCAACGACCCAGTCGTCTCGAACCATCGTGCTCACCTCCGTGTGCCGTCGGCTGCATATATCTTCTCAGACTTGAGACAAGATGGACTGCATGTTTCACCGTCGGCGCAGGTGATCGCACATCTGTGAGACGGCGGTGTCACTCGACGCGAAAGACGGATTGCAACATTGCGGACTTCGATTGACGCCGCACGTCTTCAACGCTCAGCGTGGAGAAATGACTTTGGTGGATGGCGGACTGGGCCTCGCGCTGTTTGACGATCAGCACATACAAAACCCGTACCCGCTATACGAGCAGATGCATCAGGTAGGACCCGTCCATCAGATCGCGGACTCTGGGTTCTACGCCGTGAGTAGTTGGGATGCCGTCAACGAGGCGGTCGCACGATGTGGCGACTTCTCGTCCAACCTGACCGCGACAATGATGTACCAGCCCGGAGGCACCGTGGCGGCCTTCGAAGTCGGACAACTCGGAGGAGCCATCCAGGCGCTCGCCACCGCTGACGAGCCAGCACATTCCGTCCATAGGAAGGCGCTGCTGCCGCAACTGGCCGCCAAGCGCATCCGCGCCTTCGAACCATTCATTAAGGAGACGGCCGCTGATATCTGGAACGCCAACGTTCAAGGCGGCGGCATCGAATGGATGGGCGCGATGGCCAACCGGCTGCCGATGATGATCGTCGGGCGAATCATCGGTGTTCCAGACGCCGACATCGGCAAGCTCACCCGATGGGGGTACGCGGCAACTCAGCTGGTCGAAGGACTGGTAACCCAGCATCAGATGGAGGCCGCTGGCGTCGCGGTGATGGAACTCAGCGCCTACATCACCGAACAGTTCCAGCAGTCGGCAGCCGACCCGCAAGACAATCTTCTGGGCGACCTGGCCACGGCGTGCGCTACCGGCGTTCTGGAAGACGTGGCGGCGCTGACCATGATGATTACGTTATTCAGCGCAGGCGGTGAGTCCACGGCGTCCCTGATCGGTTCTGCCGCATGGATTCTCGCGACACAGCCCGATGTCCAACGGCAGGTTCGCCACCGACCGGAACTACTCGGTGCGTATCTCGAAGAGGTGCTGCGTTACGAGCCACCTTTCCGAGGCCACTACCGCCATGTCGTCAACGACACCGAACTGTGCGGTGTGAAACTGCCAGCCGGTTCGCGCCTGCTCCTGCTATGGGGATCGGCCAATCGCGACCCGCTGCACTTCGACGACCCCGGCCAGTTCCGCCTCGATAGGCCAGCAGCCAAGAGTCACATCACCTTCGGCAAGGGTGTCCATTTCTGCGTCGGAGCCGCGCTTGCCCGATTGGAGGCGAAGGTCGTGCTCGAACAACTCCTTGAGCGCACATCGCGCATCGAAGCGGCAGACACTGGGCGGTGGTTGCCGAGCCTTCTCGTGCGACGTCTCGAACGCCTGCAACTCGTCTGCGCGTAGGGCATCATGCGACTGGCGTTGGAGCAGCTGCGACGAAGCCTCGTCTCACGGATGAGTGACTAGATAGGTCTCGTTATTCAGTTCGGCGGTGAGCTCCTTGACGTCGAACGGTCGGTCGAGGCGGGTGCGGAGCTTGTCACGATCCACAAGAAGGCTGATTTCGGCGGTCTGGCGGGCGAAAAGCCTTGCGATGCGCGGGTAAAGCCAACGCATCAGCGCCCGCTCTGCTCGCGTGCAGCGTGACGCGCAATAACCGACGTGTCCCACCTCATCGGTCAGGATGTCGCTGTAGAGCAGATTGACTCGCTCGGCGACTTCTGGTTCTTCGGCGAATAGTTCAATGCCAACGCGGCGCAGTTCGTCGAACATCACACAGCCGGCCATCTCCGCCGCTCCGACGAACAGAATCCCGAGCCGTTCCGGGAGGAATACTCCGGTCTTGACAAACTGGCGCATGACGAAGGGTGGCGGAACTACTTGGAATGTCAGGCCGAATACGTCCAGCACGTAGGCCAGCAAGAGCGTGTGGTAGTGCTCTTCGAGCTCCAGGTACACGCGTTCGGGCGCGATGTCCTCGTCGGTGTTGAGGCCGTAGGTTTCTCCAAGGCCGACGCCGAATCGTTCAGCCTGATTGAGCTTGGCGGTGGCCAAGAGAAACAGCATCTTTCTGTCGAGTCCTGGTTCAGGTTTCCGGCGACGCAGGTTCCGTAGGAAGGTCGGTCGGTCGGCGGGGTGGAGTGATCGGACTGGGTTCGTCTCAAGGCTGTTGAAGAAATCTTCGCGAGTCGCCAAGCGGCGATTGAGCAGATCAGGTTCTCCGTCACGCCTTTTGAGGAAATCCCGGTAGCCGTCAATTCTGTTGTCGTTCATCGTGTCTCCATTCCTTTGACGATGGTCCTGACATACCGACCCACGACGGCGTCCGCCGTCGCGGCACCTTGACTGCCAGTAGCTAGCAGGGCGAAAAGTCCGGTCATGAAGAACACCCCAAGTTCAGCAGCGTCTGCCTCCGACGGGACCCGGCCCGCCTCTTGCGCGGTAGTGATCGCGGCAATGACGAACTCGGCCAGCGGATGCTCCGATATGTCGTCCTCAGTGGGTCGGTTCGCGGAGAAGTGCAACCCCAACATTTCGCGGAAGACCACCGGACCCAACCGACGCTCGGCGGCGACCACATGGCGAACTAGAAGCGACAGCACGGATACCAGGTCATCGGTGTCGGTCTGTGCGATGTCGAGTTCAGCGACGATCCTGGCCTCTTCGTTTCTTTCCAACTCGACCAGAACGTGTTCCTTGGTCGGGAAGTGAAAGTAGAACGTGCCTCGCACGACCCCCGCTGCGCTGGCGATGGCGGTGACGTCAGCACCGGCCAGCCCAGATCGGCCAATCTCGGCCAGTGCGGCGTCGAACAGGCGTGCTCGCGTTTCCAGCATCCGAGCCTGTCGTACGCCCCCAATGACCGATTCGGCTTCCCTGACGGCATTTGCGGACCCCATGATGGCACCGTAGTTCCACTCGTTGGCACTCGTCAATGACAAGCGTCAATGACGGTCGTCAATCGTTACGAGGGGGGATGGTCCACATCAGTTCGGTGATGTCGGTGACGGCGATGAGCATTATCTGGTCAGTGGCGCGAACGAATACTGCGTCGGATATCACGCTGCGGACCGGGAAGCCCTCGGCGTGCAGCCAGTCGACGATCACGGTAGGGGCGGCGCGCAGCGCGGTGACACAGTCGCGCGGCGGGGCCGCTGAATGTCCGGCCAGCAGCGCGGGGAGTCGTCGTCCGATCAGCGTGATGGTATCGGGGTGGCCGAGCATGGTGGCGAAAGCGGGGTTGGTGTAGACGACAACGCCGTCGAGTCGGGCGGCGAGCATAGGTGTCGGCAATCGGTCCAGCAGTATCAACGCGGGCAGCTTGTTGAGGTGTCCGCCCGGGGCGCTCGGCGGGGGTCGGCGACGGCGTTCGGCGTTGTGGGGCGTGGCGGGGCACCCGGCAGTCTGGTCGGTTCGGTGCTCAGAAAAATAAGGTGATGTAGTCATCGGGGATCCCGGCGTGCAGACGATCACCCTGCATGTCGGGTGCGGAGCGGTGCTCCTCGAGTTCTGCGGCGAGTGGACGGCGGAACTCATTCCCGGACCAGCTGAAAGTGCCAGCGGCCCCGAATCTACCCGATCTGATCTGCTAGCACGGCACGCTCAGAAGCCGACGTCCGCCGGACATCGCCGAAGCGCTAGTAGTGCCCGAGGTGTTGTGCGTCTTTCCAGACTCCATCGACGGGCATGTCGAGGCGATCGGTCAGCGGTAGGCGCCATTGGGGTGTGCTGGTGGGTTCGCCCCAATAGTCGGTGACTTTGACGGCCTGACCGTTCTGGAGTTCGCCGATACTGACGTTGCGGTAGAGGCGTCCGTCGCCATAATTGCACGTCCATTCGACGACCACGACGTCATCGAGGTTCAGGCGTCGACCGACTTCCAGGGTGAGTTCGGGGAAGTTGCCTTCGACCTCGGCGATGAGGTCGGCGCCGCGCACCACCTCTCCCATCTGCGGCCATTGGCGTTGGCAATCTGGGGCAAGAGGCACGCCGAGAATGTAGGCGAGGCGGGTGCGGCCGTCCGAGGGTGTGCTCATGGTGGAAGAGCCTTTCGCCGTCAGTTGTCTTCGGCTTGCCGGCCTGCGAGCCCGTACATCGCGTCCGCGGCTACGGACGTGACACCGAGTTCACCGGCGACGGTGTCGATAGCTTGCTGCGCTACATCGAGGTCGGCCTTGCGGCCGGGGACGAAGTACGGTTCGACATAGCGGTCATAGTATTGTTGGGCTTCCTCACGGGTGAGTCGGTCCAGGAACCAGGCGACGTAATCGACTGCTTTGCTTGGGCTTTCGACGAGGAAATGCAGGGCGCGCTCGTTGGCGCGCACCAGGGCACCCACGGCGGGGCTGTCCAGTGGGATATGGGTGGGGTCCACGACGATGCCCACGGTGGGGATCTGGAAGTGATCGCCGACCCAGGCCAGCACGTGAAACCCTTCCTCGTCGGCGACCTGTTCGGGTGAGAGCGTGCTGCCGACGTAGGCGGCGTCGATCGAGCCGTCGCGGAGACGTCGCAGGTCCATCTGGTAGTCACCGGGGTGTCGCTCCACGCATTCCAGGTCGCGGTCGGGGTCCAGGCCGTGCTTGCGCAGGACGATCCGGGCGAAAGTACCGGGAGGGCTGGAATGGCCGTGCACGGCCAGGCGCCGCCCGCGCAGATCCGCCATGGACTTCACTTCGGCGTTGCCGAGAAACCAGAACAGCGGACGATCGGTGCTGAAGCTGAGCGCTGTCCACTCGATCCCGTCGGTCAGCCGCGACAGCAGGGTCCTGCCCAGACCGATCACCGCGCCGCGGCGCAGCCGCTCCACTGGCCAGCCGACTCCGTCGCGGATGGCGACGTGGACACCTTCATCTTCGAAGTAGCCCTCTTGGTCGGCGACATAGGCGACCAGCTCCTCGTGGATACCCCGCCCGACATAGGCGAGATCGATCGTCTCCACGATCACAACCCCTTTCCGATCTGCTGGCTTCCCTGGCGGCGGATGCAGATGTCAATCCATCGCCAGGCCGCCGTTGACCTCCACGCAATGGCCGGTGATGAAACCGGAATCCTCACTGGCCACAAAGGCGATCGTGTGGGCCACTTCGTCGGGTGTGACGAGGCGCCCCATCGGGTTGGTGGCGCCGAGGTGACGCAGGTCGTCGGCCGCCAACAGCTTGTTGGCCGTGGTGTCGGCCACCGTCGCGGGCGAAACGAGGTTGGCAGTGACGCCGTGCGGGGCCACTTCCAGAGCGACATAGCGGACGAATTGGTCCATTGCCGCTTTGGCCGTGCCCAGGTTGATCATGCCTTGGCGGGGCCGACGCGACAATATCGTTGTCATATAGATCAGCCGGCCGAAGCTACGCGAAATCATCCCCGGCACAACAGCTTTGGTCACCAGAAACGCGGCATGCAGCTCGCGGTCCAGCTTACCGCCCAGCTGCTCCCAACTCAGATCGGCAAACGAGGTGACGTCGTAAGGGATCAACGCGTTGTGCACGAGCACATCGACCCGACCCCAACGCCGTTCGGTTTCCTCGACCATCGCCGCGACATCGTCGGGTTCGGTGACGTCGGCACGAATCGCCACCGCTTCCGCACCGGCCGCGGTCGCGGCTCCGACCACCTCGTCGGCCTCCCCTGCACTGGACCGGTAGTTGACCACCACCCGAAACCCCTGCTGCGCGAGTACTAAAGCCGTCGCCGCGCCAACACCTCGACTGGCACCGGTAATCACCGCGACACGATCCATCAGCGTTGCCTCCGCCACTTCAGTTCAATTGGGCCGGGGGATGAATCCCGGCACGCCGGACTCCACCACCGCGTTGAATCTGATGTTCGTGGTGATGTGGTCTCGAATGTCGCGCATAGCGTCTTCGGGAAGAGGCGAGATCTCATAGTTCTCCCGAATGCGTTGAGGTTTGGTCGAGGTGGTCAGGAAGGCGCTACCGCGCTGCGCCGCCCAGGAGAGGGCAACTTGAGCCGGCGACATGTGCACCCGCTCTGCGATTCCGGTAATCACCGGATCTTCCAACATGCTTGGCTGCATCGAGTGTCCCAACGCGGCGAACGCCAGCAGCACAATCCCGTGCTCCCGACAGAAGTCGAGCAGTTCCCACTCGGGCAGGTACGGATGCGATTCGACCTGCACGACGGCCGGCTTGATCCGCGCCACCGCGACTATCTCGCGCAGCTTGTCCAAAGAGATATCCGATATGCCGATCGATCGGCAGGCCCCGTCGTCGACGAGGCTCTCCAGCGCCTGCCACGTCTGAGCCAACGTGACCCCTTCGTCGTAGATCACGCGACCGTGCTCGTCTCGGGGATCCTGATCGTCTCCGGGCGCAAACGCATAGGGCGTATGGATCAGATAGCAATCGGCGTAGTCGACTTGCAATCGTCGGCAACTCGCATCGAACGCGGGCCGGACCCGCTCTGGACGGTGATTGGTGTTCCACAGCTTCGTGGTGACGAACACGTCCTGGCGCGCAACGGTCCCCGCCTCGAACGCTTCGCGCAGCGCGTCTCCTACCGCTTGTTCATTGCCGTATCGCTCTGCGCAGTCGAGATGTCGAAAACCCACTTCCAGCGCGGTCTTGGTGGCCTGCTTGGTCGCGGCAAGGTCCGGAATCAGGGTGCCGAATCCGACGACGGGGATGGCACCAGACCCGTGGCGCAGCGCAATCCTTGAACGACGGAACGATTCAGATGCAGTCATGCCGAAACCTCGAGCCGGGGTGATGATTCTCAGATGATGCCACTCCGCGATGCCCTAGACCCTCCCGCCTGAGGAATTTTTGCGTGAATAGTTAGCATTCCGCCCGAGCCGGGCTTGAGTAGCCAGAGCAATGCCGTCACAGAAAATTCCAAGTTTGGGGCTGTTAAGAACAAGCGCACTTATCAGTGGCTCGCATGCAGCATAATCGGATCGTGGAGCGACGACGTAACGGTCATAGGGGCCAGTCACCGATGGCGACCCTGAAGCAGGTGCCCGCCCTGGTCGTGCTGGAGCGGATCCCGGTTCCCGTGCTCGCTATTGCGAACGACGGCGCGCTGGTGTTTGCCAATTCAGCGTTTTCGGAAATGGTCGGTCGCGCACCCGAGGAAGTGCTGTCGCTGACGTTCGATGAGATATTCCACCTCCCGCCCACCACGGAATCGGCAGTCTCGGTCGTGCAGGCCATGGCCAACATGGTTGTCGAATTGGCCCACCACGACGGCTCGAGTGTGCGCGCGCTGATGAGCAGATCGGCGCTGATCCGTGCCGATGACGACATTGCGCTCGCGACGTTTCAGGACTTGACCGAGCAGCTGTGGCTCGACGAGGGCTAGGTTCGCTTCAGTTGCCAGAATTTTCCGGCGGGGAGACGGCCTTGATCGCCAGAGCCGTGCGTCGCTTGAGGAATTGCGTGAAGTAACCGATTCGATCGGGTTGCACGATCCCCCGTAGCACCGTCGACAATGCCTTCTCGAAATCACTCAGCAGCACCACCGGTGCGTCCAGAGTGCTGGCCTGACGCAACCCAATGTAAATGGAGACCAGCAGGCGTCCGATGTCTTCCGGATCGCCCTGGTCGACGATGTCGCCCTCACGGATTCCGCGCCGGGTTGTCTCGCCAAGTAGTTCGATCCAGCCGTGTAACAGCCGCTCCTGCAGCTTCTCGGTCCGGCCGACTGATTCGAGCAGGTTGAACGCTGCGCGTGCGACATCCTGAGTAATGTCGCCAATCGCTATGAGGTAAGAAACGTCGATGAGAGTTTCCAGCCCGGACAGCTTCCGGGTGAGCAAGTCTTTGATCGCGGCGCCGGACCTGATGGTCTGCTCGTCGACGATCGCCAACGCCAGCGCGTGCTTGGAGCGGAAATGAAAATACATCGCGCCCTTGGTCAGCTGCGCTTCAGCCAGAATGTCGTCGAGGCCGACGGCGTAATACGGACGCTGGGCGAACTGGTGTGCGGCGGCGCGCAGGATCTGCTCGCGAGTCGTGTCAGAACGCTTGTCGGTTAACTCGCTCATCGTCGAATCCTGAAGCTGGGAAACATCTTTGCGTCGTCAGATCGTACTCGGGGTGAGGGCCTGGCTGTCCGCCAGGAAAGGCATGGGCATCCAGCGCGAGGAAAGCAGTGATTCCATGGCATTGCCCGGCAGCGGGCGCGACAACAAATAACCCTGCGCTCGGTGACATCCGTGCCGCATCAGGGTCAGCGCGGCGGCCGGGGTCTCCACGCCTTCGGCCACCAGCTGGAGGTCGAAGGCTTCAGCAAGGCCGATGATTGCCCGGACGATCGCCAGATCACGACTGCTGGTGCCCAGGTCGCGAACGAAAGACGTGTCGATCTTGAGGGTATCGACCGGCAGCGATTTCAGGTGCGACAGAACGGCATAGCCAGTGCCGAAGTCATCGATGGCAATCTGGACTCCGACTTCTTTCAACGCCTCGAGTGTCTTGCGGGTGGTGTCGATGTCGCGAACCACGGCGCGCTCGGTGATCTCCAGGCACACCGAGCCACCGTCAATGCCGAACTCGTCGATTGTTTCGGCCACGCTGCTGACAAAACCTCGGCTGACCAGTTGGGCCGGTGACACGTTGATGCGCAACGTGGTGTTGTGTCCGACGCCATGAGAACGCCACCGGCTGAACTCCGCAATCGCGCGTCGCATCACCCATCGGCCCAAATCCCCGCCCAAATTGGCAGATTCGGCCACGCCGATGAACGACTCCGGCAGCAGCAGGCCCCATGTCGGATGCCGCCACCGGACGAGCGCCTCGGTGGCCACGATCGCTCCGGTCCACAGGTCGACCTCGGGCAGGTAGTGCAGCAGCAGCGCGTCGTTGTCGATTTCGCCCGACAGGTGAAGTTCGATGTCTTTGCGGAACAGCCGCTGCAGCGACATGTCATCGCTGGCGACCGCCACGTTGTTGCCGCCTGCGCGCTTGGCGGTCAGAACGGCCTCATCCGCGCGATGGAGAAGGTCGCTGGTGTTATCGCGTCCCGGCATGCCCACCGCGACACCAACGCTGACAGTGCGGGTGATCATATGGCCAGCGAGGGTCATCCGATCGCGCAGCGCCGCACACAATCCGTCGGCAGTCTTCTCGGCTGTTTCGAGCGACATCGGCCGACCAGGCACGACGACGAATTCGTCGCCGCCGAGCCGAGCGGTCATGCTCTTAGCGCCGGCCTTCAACCGCAGCTGTTCGGCGAATGTCCGGATGAACCAGTCGCCGGCGGTATGGCCGAGGTAATCGTTGATCGACTTCAGTCGGTCGAGGTCGAGGTACAACACCGGGACGGGACCGGGCCGACCCGCAGCGAGTCGTTTGGAAAGATGCGCGATCAGCGCGCGGCGGTTGTGCAGTCCGGTCAGATCGTCGTGCTCCGCGAGGTCGCGAAGCTTCGCTTCAGCGGCGATGCGAGCCTGGAGTTGCGCAAGCAGCGATGCGACCGTCTCGATGGCGTTGAGCTCCTCGGTTCGCCATCTCTTGCGACGAAATTTCATGCAGGTCAGCTGACCGGTGGTTACTCCCGCTGAGATCAGTGGCGCCGCGGCTGCCGACGGCGACGTCATCCTGGCGGCGTCGTAGCCCCAACGCTCGTGCCCGGCCGCGATCCAGCGCGCATAGGCGGGATCGGACGGTTCCGGCCGAATTACCGTCAATTTCTTACCGTGCTCGCACAACGCCAGGACCGGGTCGGCGCTGCTGAAGTGGGCTACGACCCAGGAATCCGGGACCGAGCGGTCGCGTGGCGGTGGCCATGCCGCGACCAACTTCGAAACCCTGATCTTGTGATCGTTATGGCGCAGAAAAGCGGCATCGATATCGAGATGCTCGCCGAGTTCGGCGAGTACCTGTTTGTTCACCTCGGCAACGGTCGACGCGGTCGTCTCCATCAACCGGGTGGCGACGCGGGTGACCAAGTTGCGTGACAAGGTCTCCTCCGATGTGATGCGTAGCTCGGGGTGCTGCGTCGGGTGTCTGGTCTGCAGTATTACGCGTTGGTCTAATCCGGCATCGAAGTCAGGGCGCAGCGGTTCGCGAAGTATATATGCCCACGACGTGCGACGCCGGGGTAAGCGATGTAACGGGCGGCCCAGCCGGCAAATCAAGTCAGGTCAGTTTTTCGGTGACTTCGACCCAAAAATCAGCGGTCGAAATTCTCGCAGAGATTCAGCGCATTGGTGAGCATCTGCAACAGTGCGCGGACGCTCTCGTCTTCTTTGCACTACCTCCAAACGTCAGGGCTTGTTGCGTCCCGAGCGGCTGAGCCGCCACTCGGGCGGGAAGTTCAGGTCGTTGTCCTTCACCACGTTGTTCAAGCCCTTCTCGAAGGTGCCTTCGGTGAGGTCGACATCGTTATCCCGGTCGTTGTGAATCAGCGGGAGCATGCCCTCGACCAAGCCGGTGAGCAGGCTGCCGAAGTATTCGCCCTTGTGCTGCTTGTACAGCTCGAGAAAGGTCTTCTGCACCGCGACGGTGTCGGTCGGCCGAGAACGTGAGCACGCCGTCGCGTACTTCAACGTCTCTTCTTCCAGTTTCTCCCGTGGCACCACACTGTTCAAGAAGCCACATTCGTACATCTCTTTTGCTGTGAAAGGCCTCCCGGTGAAGAGCATCTCGGAGAACTTACGCAAGCCCATGGTCTCGGCCCACCACCACAGCCGCGGACCCCACCCCACGTAGCGAAACGCCGGGTGGCCGAATAGCGCGTCGTCCGAGGAGATAACCAGGTCGGCGTCGCCGGCCTGATAGAAATGCCAGCCGTAGCAATAGCCTTTGGCCTCGATGATGCTGATCTTGCGAAGTTCTTGAAGCGGTCGGTTGCCGGCGCGGGCTTTGGCGTAGAAGTCGGTGACGGTGGACAGATAGCGGTATGAGTCGCCCGGCGGATACTTGACCTCGTCGTCATTGATCGCGACTTCATGCAGCAGTGGCATGCCCGGGTTTTCGAGCATCTCCCGCTGTTCGGGCAGATCGCCGCCGCTGCCGAAATCCTCTCCCTCGCCGCGGATCACGACAACTTTGACGTCGTCGTCGACGTTGCATTTGTGGATCAGATCGGCGTAGTGCTGCCGCATGCCCAGCGTGGTGGCGTTTTGCGCGTCAGGACGGTCGAAGGTGATGTAGGCGATCCTGTTCTTGACGTCCTTCTCGAACTTGATCAGTGGTTCGGCGTCCCTCTTCATTTGTTCGTAGTCGTACTCAGGCATTAGTCATCTCCCGCCTTGGTGGTTGATTATTTGAGCAAGCCGCCCGTGTCGACGGGAAGCGAAACGCCTGTGATGTAACGCGATTCATCAGAGGCGAGGAACAGGACGGCGTTGCTGATATGCCGGTGCTGATCGTCACGAAATCTTGCCTTCCGCCACAACTTCTCGACCCGGATGTGCCGCATACCGGGTCGATGCCGCCAGTGTGTCAGCGTCTGAGGCGATTCGGGTGATTTGTACTTTCTGCTCGATAGAACCGCGCTCGCCGGCTCCCGCGACCGGTCAACTCTATTGCCGTAGAGAACCATACGGGCCTGCATCGGGCAAGACCGGGTGGCCCATTGCCGTTCGGGGATTATCGTCTGCGGCGTGGTGGCAGCGAGGCGCCGTCGCGGGTGAGCCGTCCCTGCTGGTCGCTGCCCAAGATGCCGGCGACGATGGCGGACAGGACGCCGTCGAGCTGTTCCGGGCTGTCGATGATCCGGTCACCGTGTGCCAGTCGCAGCAAGAGCCCATTGATGAAGGTCATCAACACGTTGCTCAGGTCGTCGACGACGGCGGGATCCAGGTCGGCGCCGTGCGGTAGCAACTGCACCAGGATGTCGTGGTGCAGCTTGGTGAAGGCGTCGGTGGCACGCTGCAAGGTTTCTGCGATCGCCGGGTCGCGGGTCGCCTGCATGGTCAGCTCATAGCGCGCCTTGGTGCGACTCAGCTGCGGCTCTTCCCCTGACTGGATGACCAACTTGGCCAGCGTGGAGGCCGACGATGCGTCGTCGAGGCCGGTGCTGTCGGCGACCGCCTGCAATGTGGCCAGGTCGAGTTCGGCCATGCGCTCGGCAACGGCAAGCAGCAAGGCCGAGCGGGTTCGGAAGTAGAACGAGGTCGTGCCATCGGGAACACCGGCGTGCGCGTCGACCTTCAGATGGCTCAGGCCCTTGGCGCCGTGTTCGGCCAGCAGCTCGATCGCCGCGTCGCACAGTTCGCGGCGTCGGCGGTCGGGATCGGGCTTGCGTCTCTTCTGTATGGCGGCAGTGTAGCGGCCGTTCACCCGCGGTTTTGGTGTCAAAGCAGATCCCGGCGGTGAGCTAGGTTTGGGTCCGCCGCCAGGCTACTCTATATTCGTAGTGCCAGCCGAGAATTGTGCAATACGTCGAACGGACAATCACGTGGCCGCTCCCGCCAGCCCGCTCAAGCAACTGCGTCGCCCGGTTCAACTGCCGGGCGGATCATCGCCGCGTCCGGCTCCTGGGGATCTCGGCCGATATCAATTCCAGGTGGTGACCGCCAACGTCGCCGACGCGGTGATGGCGATCGGCGGGCTGATCTTCGATCGGGCGATGGCGGGATGGGATGTCAATGTCGTGGTCGAGGCGGACATCGATCGCGGCATTGACGACCGGCCGATCCGGATCTTGGGTGCCCACGTCAACAACCTGGCGGGGGGCCCGAACCGCGCGGGGATGCTGCCCCGTCCACGCATGCTCGCCGTCGCGACAGACATCATGGTCAGAAGCGAGGCGGTCCGTCGGCAGGTGCTCGCGGCCGGCAACGACAACGCGACCGATGTGCTGCTCTGGGGTCGGTACCAGCCGCCGAATCTGAACTGCAGGTTCATTCCGGTCCGGCACCGCCCGAGCGCGGCCGCGCACGTGTTCAAATCGCATGCCCTGGCTGCCGGCGGAGCGATTGCCGTGCGCCAGACAGACGAGGGTTTCTACTCGATGGCCTGACGATCACCCGGGCTTGCCGGCGGTGACGAACTGCAATGTGCGTTGGGTCTGCTGCTCCACGTCGACAAGGCCCGACGAGGTGAACAGGTCGACAAACGCGTGTCGGTCGAACATGCGCAGCCCGATCAGCCGGGCGCTGGCGGTCATTGCGTGCCTGACCGGCGGCGTTTGGCCTGCGTAGCTGGTCAGTATCGCCACCCGGCCGCCGGGCCGCAGCACCCGCACCATCTCGCGGGCGACGTGAAACGGTTCAGGCATCAGATAGAGCGCACCGAAACAGCAGACGGCATCGAAAGTTTCATCGCCGAACGGTAGCGTGCCCGCGTCGCCGCGGACGTAACACGTGCGTGGTCCGCTGTGGTCAAGCACGGCGCGGGTCAGCATCGGCACGGAGATGTCCAACCCGACGGCAAGGCCGCCGGCCGGCAGCTGTTGCGCCAGCCGTCCAGTGAAATTACCGGGGCCACAGGCGATATCGAGCAATCTGTGTGCGCCCAACAGACGTAATGCGTCTGCGGCGCGGCGTTGCTCGGTGCCCGTGGTGATGCCGCTGGCGACGTAGAACGCAACCGGGCGCCACAGTCGTTCGTACACGCCTGCGACCAGCGCGCTGTTCATCGCCCGCTGAGCCAGCGTCGGAGTTTCCGAGGCCTCGGACTCACCCAGCACGTCGAGGAAACCATGCCGCATGGTGGCGGTGCGATCGAGCAGATCGCGGGTTGTCTGCAGCGGATCGGGGGCGATACCCATCCCGTGAGTCTGGACCGCAGCCACGTCCGACCCGCATCGGGGGCAACCCGTCCTTGCTGCAACACGATCAAAGCCCATAACCTTGGCACCATCGGACCGCGACCGGGGGTCGCCGACCCGGCGTGCCAAAGACGGCGACAGGGGCGGGATGGTGACCGAACTGACCGCGCTGCGCGCCGACGAACTGGCCACGCTGGAGATCTTCAAGGGATGTCCCGCCGAGGACTTGATGCCGCTGGCGGCCAGCCTGCAGCCGCTGGAGGCCGCTGCGGGTCAGGTCCTCATGCAGCAGGGCGAGCAGGCGGTGTCCTTCCTGCTCATCTCGTCGGGCATGGCCGAGATCAAGCACGTCGCAGACGATGACGTGGTGACGCTCGAGCACGTATCGTCCGGCACGATCGTCGGCGAGATCGCCCTGCTGCGTCACATTCCGCGGACCGCGACGGTGACCACCACCGAACTGCTAGCCGGTTGGATCGGCGACACTGACGCGTTCGCGCGACTGGTGCACATCCCCGGGATCATGAGCCGGCTCGTGCGCACGGTCCGCCAGCGGCTCGCGGCCTTCCTCATACCGATCCCGGTACGGGTTCGCGACGGAACAGAACTGCTGCTTCGTCCGGTGCTGCCTGGCGACAGCGTGCGGACCCTGCAGGGGCACGTCCAATTCTCCAGCGAGACGCTGTATCGGCGGTTCATGTCGGCGCGGGTTCCGAGCCCGGCGCTGATGGACTACCTGGCGGAGGTCGACTACGTCGACCACTTCGTCTGGGTGATGACCGATCAGGACGGCCAACCGGTAGCGGATGCCCGCTTCGTGCGAGACGACCACGATCCAAGCGTCGCCGAGGTGGCGTTCACTGTCGCCGACGCATACCAGGGCCGCGGGATCGGATCCTTCTTGATCGACGCGCTCGCCGTCGCCGCCCGGGTCGGAGGAGTCGAAAAGTTCTCCGGCCGCATGCTCGCCGACAACGTGGCGATGCGCACGATCATGGACCACTACGGTGCGTTATGGCAGCGCGACGACATCGGGGTGGTCACCACCGTCATCGACGTACCCGATCCACGCGATCTTCGCGTTGAGCCGCGATATGGTCTCCGCGATCAAACGAACTGCACGCCAAGTGATTCGGTCTGTCAACTAGCATGCGGATCTCGGGTCTCACGGTTGTCTTCCTACTGCTCGCCGCGTGTGCTCAACCAGCAGAACGTGCGTCCGCGCCTTCGGTCAGCGCGGCGGCACACCACGTCAACCCCGTCAACATCAGGCGGGTGCGACGCGACCTACCGCCCGGCTACGAAGTGACCGCGGTTTCGGGTGTAGCCGCGCCGCAAGCGATCTGGGGTCTCGGCGGGGCTGGCGTCGCGAACCCGACGCGCTGTGCGGCGCTGGCCGACCCCGCTGGCGGTCATGGTCAAGCCGCGCAAGGTATTTCAGGATCAGGTGCGGGCGGCACCGTGTACGCGGTGGTCGTGGCGGTGCCGACGGGCCCGGTGGCGCTGGATCAGTCTCTGGTAGCCCAGTGCCGGCAATGGAGCATGACCGGTGGGCGCGCCAGCGCGCGTGTTCACCTCGTCGACCCGCCCCGCATCGACGCCACCGAAGCCGTGGGCATGGTCGCCGAAATCTCGACATCGGTCGAAGGTGGCAATGAAATCGCTTCCCGGGCAAGCACCTTCACTGCGTATTTGGGCGACTACTACGCGTTCACCACGCTGATCAGCGACCCGGGCTCGCCGGATCCGGCGCTCACACCGCAGTTCGCCGCCGATCTGTTGGTGAAAACGGTGTCGGCCTTAAGGGGCTGAGGGCGGTGCGTTAGATTGGCCCGGATGATGCGGATGGCGGTAGCGATCGGAAGTGTCTGCCTCGTGGCGGCTTGTTCTCACGGTTCGTCGGAGACGGCCCCTACCGCCGATATCGCGAAGATTTCCCAGGTGAAGTCCGCCTTCGGACCGGAATACAAGGTCAAGGACACCCCGAAGACCGCCATCGATCCCAAGGTGCTGTCGACGCACAAGCTTCCGCCGGGGCTGAAGTTCCATCCGCCGAATTGCGCGAGCACTCGTCATTCCTGAGGACATGCCACCTGGCTTACAAGGCAACATGGCCGCGGTGTCCGCCGAGGGCAACGGCAACCGCTTCATTGTGATGGCCGTGCAGACGTCGGCACCGCTGCCGTTCAACGAGCCGGGCCGAAACTGCCAGAAGGTGGCGTTCGAGGGGGGCCGGGTGCGCGGACTCAAGGAGGTCGTTGACGTGCCGCAGATCGAGGGGACGCGAACCCTTGGCGTGCGCACCGTCATTCAAACGGTGGTGCAGGGAAAGCCGCGCAGCGGCGAGCTGTACAACTACACCGCGCATTTCGGCGACTATCAGGTGATCGTCACCGCCAACCCGCAGTTGAAGCCCGGCCAGCCCTCCACGCCCGTCGACACCAACCTGGCCCGCGACCTGCTGGTCAAATCCGTCGCCGCGATCAAGGGCTGACTTTTACCGAACGTCTCTGGGCCTGAACTGAAGACTGACCCGCGGCCCGGTGCCGGCCGACGTCTTGGGGACCGAGTGCTCCCAGGTTCGCTGGCAAGAACCGCCCATCACCAACAGATCGCCGTGAGCCTGCGGCAGCCGCAACGACGAGCCGCCACCGCGGGGCCGCAACGCGAAGGTGCGGGTAGCGCCGAGGCTGACAATCGCCACCATGGTGTCCTGGGTGCTGCTGCGGCCGATGGTGTCGCCGTGCCAGGCCACACTGTCTGAGCCGTCGCGATACCAGCACAGGCCGACGGTGGTGAACGGCTCGCCCAGCTCGCCGGCGTAGATGTCGTTGAGACGGCGCCGAAGCCGGGCCAGCCGCGGATGCGGCGGATCTTCGACAGTGAGGTCGTGGAAGCTCACCAGGCGGGGCACATCGAGCACTCGGTCGTACATCTGGCGGCGTTCGGCTCGCCACGGAACTGTCTGGAGCAGTTCGTCCACAAGGTTGTCGGCACCGGTGAGCCAGCCGGAGCGGATATCGATCCAGGCCCCGTTGTCGAGCGGCCTGCGGTCGTTGCACTCGAACAACGACTCCTGCACGGAAATCGCCACGGTAGCTAGTTTATCGCACACTCGTTCGAAGTCGCGCGGCGACGATGCGGGCCGTGGAGCGGTCCGCGTTACCGTGCTAGGTGTGAGTAACAGCCGGCTGGGCTGCAATTCCGAGGTTGGTGCACTGCGGGTGGTCATCGTGCACCGACCCGGTGCGGAACTGCGCCGACTCACGCCGCGCAACAACGATGACCTGCTGTTCGACGGACTGCCCTGGGTCGCGCGGGCGCAGGAGGAGCACGATGCGTTCGCCGAACTGCTGCGCTCTCGCGGCGTCGAGGTGCTCTTGTTGTCCGACTTGCTGCACGAGGCGCTGGCCAGCGGGGCGGCCAGGATGCAGGGCGTCGCTGCGGCCGTCGACGCTCGACGGCTGGGATCGACTTTAGCGCAAGAGCTTTCAGCCTATCTGCGCAGCCTTGACCCGGCCAGGCTGGCGCACGCGCTGATCGCCGGCATGACGTTCGCCGAGCTACCGTCGGACACGCGTCCGGACGGGTCGCTGGTCCGCCGCATGCATCACGGCAGCGACTACGTCATCGAGCCGCTACCCAACCTGTTGTTCACCCGCGACTCGTCGATCTGGGTCGGCCCCCGGGTGGTCATCCCGTCACTGGCACTGCCGGCACGAGCCCGTGAGGCTTCGTTGACCGACTTGATCTATGCCCACCATCCCCGATTCACCGGCGTGCGACGTGCCTACGAATCCCGCACGGCGCCAGTCGAAGGCGGTGACGTGTTGCTGCTTGCCCCGGGAGTGGTCGCCGTCGGAGTGGGTGAACGCACGACGCCGGCGGGCGCAGAATCCCTGGCGCGCAGCCTGTTCGACGATGACCTGGCCCGTACGGTGCTGGCGGTGCCGCTGGCTCAGGAACGCGCGCAGATGCACCTGGACACGGTGTGCACGATGGTCGACACCGACGCGGTGGTGATGTATGCCAACGTCGTCGACACGTTGTCGGCATTCACCATCGCGCGCACACCGGACGGGGTGCGGATCTCCGATGAAGCACCGTTCGTCGAAGCCGCGGCTGCCGCGATGAGCCTCGACATGTTGCGCGTCATCGATACTGGGCGCGATGCCGTTGTCGCCGAACGAGAACAGTGGGATGACGGGAACAACACGTTGGCGCTGGCGCCCGGAGTGGTCGTCGCATACGAACGTAATGCGCGAACCAACGCGCGGCTGCAGGATGCCGGAATCGAAGTGCTGACGATTGCCGCCTCCGAGTTGGGCACCGGCCGCGGCGGGCCGCGGTGTATGTCCTGTCCGGCCGCCCGCGACCCGCTGTAACGCCGCTGCGGCCGAAAGCTAACGCCAGCTGGGCAGCCAGATCTCCATGTTCCAGATGATCTGCGATACCGGCTGGCCGGTAAGCACCGGAAAGAGCCAGGCGAAGTTGGTCAACACCAGTGCGACATAACAAGACACCGCGATGAGCCCGAGGCTGCGACGTTCGGCACCTTGGCCGGGTTTGTAGAGAATGTCGCCGAGGATCAAAGCGATCGCCATCACCAAAAACGGTGCCATGGTAGCCGCGTAGAAGAAGTACATCTGCCGGTCGATGTCGGCGAACCACGGCAGCCAACCGGCGCAATAGCCGACCAACACCGCGGCGTAACGCCAATCACGGCGCACGAACGTCCGCCAGCAGGCATAGCCGAGGACGGGCACCGAAAGCCACCACATCGCCGGCGTGCCAACCAACATCACCGCCTTGACGCAAGACTGCGCGCCGCAGCCGGGAACGTTCTGCTGGTCGATGGCGTAGAGCACCGGCCGCAGCGACATCGGCCACGCCCACGGTTTCGATTCCCACGGATGGTAGTTGCCCGCCGAATTCGTCAGGCCGGCGTGGAATTGGTAGGCCTTGGCGGTGTAGTGCCATAGCGAGCGGATCGCGTCTGGCAACGGGACGTCCGTTTGCGGTCCGATCGACTGGCCGACTTCGTGGCGGTCGATAGCGGTCTCGGACGCGAACCACGGCGCGTAGCTGGCCAGGTACACCCCGAATGGGATGAGCAACAACGCGTAGGCCGTTGGAACCAGATCGCGGCGGATGGTTCCCAGCCACGGCCGCAGCACCCGGTATTGCCTGCGCGCCGCCACGTCGAAAGCCAACGACATCAACCCGAAGAACACCACGAAGTACAGCCCGGACCATTTTGTCGCACAAGCTAATCCGAGCAGTGCCCCGGCGCCGAACCGCCACCACCGCACACCCAGCCGCGGACCCCACACCGTCTCGGTGATGCGGCCTTCGGTCAATGCGACATGCATGCGCTGGCGTACCTGATCCCGGTCGACGATCAGCGCGCCGAATGCGGCGACCACCAAAAACGCCAGGAATCCGTCGAGCAGGGCGGTGCGTGCGACGACAAAGCTGACCCCGTCGGCGATGAGCAGCAGTCCGGCGATCGCGCCGATCAGCGTCGAACGGCTAATCCGGCGCACGATCCGGACAACCAGCGCCACCATCACAACTCCGAGTACCGCGCCGGTGAACCGCCAGCCCAGCCCGTTGTAGCCGAAAACGGCTTCGCCGATCGCGATCAGCTGTTTGCCCACCGGCGGATGAACGACCAGGCCATACCCGGGGTTGTCCTCGACGCCGTGGTTGTGCAGCATCTGCCACGCCTGGGGGGCGTAGTGCTTCTCGTCGAAGATCGGCGTGCCCGCGTCGGTCGGCGAACCCAGGTTGATCGTTCGGGTCAGCGCCGCCAACGCGGTGACGACGGCGGTCACCACCCAGCCCTCTAGACGGTCGACGGGCCCGAAATCGGGCGCCGGCGTCAGCGGCGCGGGGCTGATGACCGGTACCGCCCGCTCGGCAGCGACGAGTTCATCGGGTAAGACGGTGACCATCAGAGACGATCGTAGGCTGTGGCCCATGACCGCGCGCCGGCGACGATGCAGAGCGAAGCGATGAGGTGGGGGCACCTCCCGCTTGCGGGGGAGAGCGGCGCATGACCGGCGGTCGACTGCTGCTGGGCGCCACGCCGTTGGGCCAGCCGTCCGATGCGTCACCGCGGCTGGTTGCGGCGCTGTCGTCGGCTGACGTCGTCGCCGCCGAGGACACCCGCAGGGTGCGGACGCTGGCCAAGGCCCTCGATGTGGTGATCGGCGGAAAGATCGTCAGCTTTTTCGATCACGTCGAGGCGGCCCGGGTGCCTGCCCTGGTCGACCAGATCGGCGCAGGCGCCACCGTGCTGGTGGTCAGCGACGCCGGCATGCCGTTGATCAACGACCCCGGCCACCGCCTGGTGGCGGCGTGCCTGGACGCAGGTCTGCCGGTGCAATGCCTGCCCGGCCCGTCGGCGGTGACGGCGGCGCTGGCGGTGTCCGGCCTGCCGTCGGAGAAGTTCTGCTTCGAGGGTTTCGCCCCGCGCAAACAGGCTGCGCGCCGCAGCTGGCTGGCGTCGCTGGCGGGGGAGCAGCGCACCGCGGTGTTCTTCGAATCGCCGCGGCGGCTGCCGGACTGCCTGCGCGACGCGGCGGAGCAGCTCGGGCCAGGTCGGCGGGCGGCGGTGTGCCGCGAGCTGACCAAGGTGCACGAGGAAGTGGTGCGCGGATCGCTGGACGAGCTGGCCGCGTGGGCTGCCGACGGCGTGCTCGGTGAGATCACCGTGGTGTTGGCCGGCGCCGTCGTCCGTGCCGATCTGCCCACGCTGGTGGTTGAGGTGAGCGCTCTGGTCGACGCGGGGATGGGCGTCAAAGACGCTTGCGCGCAGGTTATTGCCGCGACGCCGGGAGCGCCGTCACGGCGTGAGCTCTACGACGCGGTGCTGCGATCCCGCAGCTGAGGCGGCACCCGCTCCGATAATCGGTGCCGCCTTGTGCAGGCATTCCTCCCATTCGGCGTCGGCGTCGGAGTCGGCGGTGATCCCGCCGCCGGACCCCAGTACCGCGCTGCCGGTGGCGTCGAACTCCACGGTGCGGATCGCGACGTTCAGCTCGCAGCCGGCTACCGGTGACGCCAAACCGACTGTGCCGCAATAAACGCCGCGTCTGGACGCTTCCCATTGTGAAATCAGTTGTCGCGCACGAAGTTTGGGGGTACCGGTAACCGAGGCCGGCGGGAAGGCGGCGTCGAGCAGCGCCGAGGTCGGCAGCTCGGCGGGCAGCTGCGCCGACACCGTCGACACCAAGTGCCACACACCCGGCGCGGGCCGCACCACGAGCAACTCGGGCACCGTGACCGATCCGGTGACCGCGACCCGGCCCAGGTCATTGCGAACCAGGTCGACGATCATGACGTTCTCGGCGACGTCCTTGCTCGAGGCCCTCAGCGCCGACGGGGGAGCGTACAGCGGCAACGTACCCTTGATCGGGCTCGAGGTGACGACGTCACCGCGGCGGCACAGGAAGAGCTCCGGCGACAGCGACGCCACCGCGCCCCAGGGTCCGGCGACGTAGGCCGCCCGCGCCGGCGCGGTGCGCGCGACTCCGTCGATGAAGAAGTCCAGCGGTTCCCCGGCGATCGTGCCGGCGAATTGTGTGCACACGCAGGCCTGGTAGACCTCACCGGCGCGGATGGCTTCCAAGCAGGCCAGCACGCCGGCGCGATGTGCCGCACGATCGGCCGTGTCCCAGTCGATCCGGTAAGCGCGCGCCGGCACCAGCGTCGTGAGCGCGTCGGTGAGCCAGTCGGGCATCGGGGCGCCGGTCAGGCTCTCGTACCACCATTGCCGGTCGCGGTCGCAGCGCAATACGCAGTCCGTCCAGCCGCCGGCGGCTTCGGGTATCCGGGCACCCTGCCCGTCGGAACCCGGATCGGGGTAGGACAGGTAGCCGATCCAGCCACCGCCGACCGCCGAGCTCTGCGAGCCCGGTCGCACGGCGAACGCGTCGGCCACGTCGACGGGTCGTATCGGCACGCTCGGTGCGATCACGGCTGAAGCGCCGAACCAGTGACCGGTCAGCGCGGCCGGCGACGGCAGGTCCAGCCGGTTCGTGGCGTCGCCGATGGCGCGCAGCACCTCAGGAGCGCTGCCAAGATCGCCGAGCCGGTCGATTCGCACCCCCCTAGCTTTGCAGAAATGTCAGCCGCGGCTGATTTGGCGTACGGTCGTCGCCGCCGCCAGCTTGTCGGGGTTGCGCATCGCGTAGAAATTGCTGATCTTGCCGTCGATGATCTCAACGGTGAAAACCCCCTCAAGGCGGTCGCCGGCGTAGATCACCACCGCCGGTGCGGCGTTGCAGATCGCCATTTCCGCCCGTACATCGGGCAGCTGCAATCCCCGGCCGATCAGCCCGACGACTGCCCTGGCGACCTTGTCGGCCCCGATCACCGGTCGACGTGCCGCACTGGCCTTCCCACCACTGTCGGCGGTCCACACCACGTCGGGAGCCAGCATCGACATCACCGTCTGCACGTCGCCGCTCGCCGCCGCGGCCATGAATTCCGCGGTGATTCGCGCGTTCTGCGCCGGGTCGACCGGGGTGAAACGCTTGCGTCTGGCTTGCACGTGTTCGCGGGCCCGGTGAGCGACCTGCCGCACCGCGGTCACCGATTTGCCGACGGCGGAGGCGATTTCGTCGTAGTCGAATCCGAACACCTCGCGCAGCACGAACACCGCGCGTTCGTCGGGACTCAACGTCTCCAGCAGCACCAGCATGGCCATCGAAACCGATTCGGCCAGTAGCACATCGGCTGATGGATCCTGCTCGTCCAGCAGCAACGGCTCCGGTAGCCATGGTCCTACGTAGTCCTCTCGACGCCGGGCGCCGGCACGCAGCGCGTTGAGCGCCTGACGGGTGACCAACCGGGCCAGATAAGACTTGGTGTCATGCACGCCTGCCAGGTCTACCTGCGCCCAGCGCAGGTAGCTGTCCTGAAGAACATCATCGGATTCGGTTGTCGAACCTAGAATTTCGTAGGCGATCGTGAACAGCAGCGGCCGCAACAGGATGAATCGTTCGGCGTGATCGTCTGAGGTGGTCACGATATGGTGACCGCGTCGGCCGCGAGGCGCTCGGCCCGCTTGCCGCCTTTGAGCCAGCGATACCATCCCGGCTTGGCGGCCTCACGGCGAATACCCCACACCGTGGCGTTGCAGACCGCTTCTTTGATCGACGCGGCGACCCGCCCGCCGATGAACAGGTTCAACGGGGTGTCGTCGGGACGGGCGAGCTGGACGGTGGCATACGCGCGGCCCAGGCTGATGCACTGCCCGGTGAAGGCCTGGTTGATCGCCGCCGGCGGCGTACCGGCGATGCGGCTGAGCACCGTGTTGGCGGCCTGGGCGCCGAGCGGAATCGCGGCCTGGCAGCTCATCCGCAACGGCTGGTCCGAGGGCGCGGCGGCGTCACCGGCCGCCACGATGCGGAGATCGTCCACGCTGGTCAGTGTTTCATCGGTGAGCAACCGGCCCAGTGCGTCGGTGCGAAGACCGCTGCGGGCAGCCAGATCCGGCACGCCGAAGCCCGCCGTCCACACCGTCACCGTGCTGGGCAGCACGGCACCGTCGGTCAGCACCACCGCGTCGGAGCGGACCTCGCGCACCGCCGAGGCCTCCAGCACGTCCACACCGAGGCGGCGCAGCCACTTGGCCACCGAACGCCGACCGGGCCGGCTCAGCGACGGCCCCAGCACCCCGCCGCAGACCAGGCTCACCCGCCGGCCCTGCCCGGCCAGCTCGGATGCCGTCTCGATGCCGGTCAATCCGGCGCCGACAACGGTGACCGGCGCGTCGGGATGCAGTTCGTCCAGTGCGTCGCGCAGCCGCTCGGCCTGCTCGAATTCGGCTACGGGGTAGGCGAATTCGGCTGCGCCGGGCACCGCATTCGGCAGCACACCGGTGCTGCCGACCGCGTAGATGACGTAGTCGTAGTCCAACACCGCGCCGGACGTCAGCTCGATGTTGCGGTCGGCGGTGTTGATCCGCCCGGCGCTGTCGACGACCAGTCGGATGCCCTCGCCGAGCAGGGTTCCGTAGTCGACGGCGGCGGTGCCGCTGCCGGCGACCAACTGATGCAACCGGATTCGCTCGACGAAGACCGGGCGTGGGTTGACCACAGTGATGTCGACATCGGCGCGCAGGCGCAAATGGTTGGCGGCCAGCGTGCCGGCGTATCCGCCGCCGATCACGGCGATGTGAGTGCGCTGGGCGGTCATTGTTGTCTCCTGTTCTCGCGGGATGTACTGCCCTCAAGACACCGCTGCATCGGCGGATGTGACAGCGGTGGAGTCGTTGTGACCAGGCTCACGCCGGTGGTGTTGCCGCGGCGCAGAATTCGGCGACCAGAACGTCGATGCGGGCGGTGTGATAGTCCGGGCGTAGCCGGCCGGCGCGGTCGAGGGTGACCAGTCCATGCAGCGCGGCCCACACCACCTCGGCCAGCGTGTCGGGATCCCGCGGGCCTGCGACCGTCTCCACCGCCGCCCGCAGTTCGGCGAAAGCCGCCGTCAACTCGGCCGGTGTGTCTGAGGCGGCGAAGGGCAGCGTCGTCGCCCGGGTGAACATCGCGTCGAACAACGCGGGATTGTCGTGCGCAAACCCGATGAAGGCGTGGGCAACTCGGGCCAGGGCGTCCTGGCCGTCGGCGGCGCTGCCGCGCGCCGCGGCGAGGGCGTCGGCCAGTTCGCCGAATCCCTGGACGGCAACCGACGCGACGATGCCGTCCATGCCCGAGAAGTGCTTGTAGAGCACGGGCTGGCTGTATTCGATCTCGGCGGACAGCCGACGGGTGGTCACGGCGTCCCAACCCTCCTCCTCGGCCAGCTTGCGCGCGGTGGCGGTGATCAGCTGGCGTCGGGCGGCCCGCTCACGCGCCCGGCGATCCTCGATGGCCATGACGTCATGCTAGCGCCGATATAGAAAATAGCGGCGCTATTGACACCGCTTGTTGCGGGGGTTAGCGTCGCTAACACCTACCGAAGCAGAGGAGCGCAACATGACCGAACCGGCCGCATGGTTCGCCGTGATCGCGGTGCTGGGCACCGCGGTGGTCTACGGCACCGACGTGTTCTGTGCCCTGGTGCAACGGCCCGCGCTGGCGCATGTCGACGACCGGGCACTGGTCGCGGTGATGGGCAACGTCCATCGCTACGGTGACCGGCGGATGCCGGTGCCCGGGGTGCTGGGTATGGCGGCCGCGGCCGTCAGCGCGGCATTGGCCGCGGCGTCCGGACGTTGGGCGCAAGCGGCCGCTGCGGGCGCCGCCGTCGGTCTGCTGGTGCTGTGGCTGGGGCTCTACCTACGCGTCAGCGCGCCGATCAACCGCCAACTCACCGCCGCGGCCGATCACCCTGAGCAGCCGACGGATGCCCGTGCGCTGCAACGCAGGTGGGACAAAGTCATCACAACCAGGGCCACGCTGCAGGGAATGGCGGTTGCGGCATTGTGCTTGACGTTGCTGATCTGAACTATGACGCCGACTCGTCGAAGGGTTATCGAAAGAATGCTGAATCCACGGAATTACTTGCGACTACTCATGCGGGCGGCTCCGCTTTTCAACGCACCGGTAGCGGCGATAGCGAACTCGCCACGACTGGGCGCGAGACTCAGGCGCAACGTCACGCTGATCACCTACACCGGGCGACGTTCGGGACAGACGTTCAGTATCCCGGTGGCATACCGTCGCCGTGGTGACGAGAACATCGATATCGCAGCAAACTTGCCCGACGCCAAGACGTGGTGGCGCAACTTTGTCGGCGATGGCGCGCCGCTATCGCTGACGCTTGACGGAGCCGAGCGCGCCGGACATGCCGTGGCTCACCGAGACGACAAGGGGCGCGTGACCGTCCGGGTCCGCCTAGCCTGAACTCGACTTAGTCCACCTGATAGCGCGGGAATACGCCGGTGGGCGCCGGCAGCGCCGTGCCGGGTGCCAGCCGTGCTCCGATGGCGGCAAAGCTCCGCTGATCCTGCGGCTGACCGAGCAAGTCCAGCAGCTTGCTCGCCGACTCGGGCATCACCGGCTGAATCAGCAGCGCCGCAATTCGCACCGCCTCAGACGTCGTGTAGAGCACGGTCGCGAAGCGGGCCTGGTCTGCCTCCGCGTCGCTCTTGCGCAAAACCCAGGGCTGCTGGGCCGAGAAATACCTGTTCGCCGCGCCGAGCAGCAACCAAATCGCTTCCAGTGCCACATGCATTGCCTGGTTGTCGAATTCGGCACGCACCCGCCCGAGCAGGCCATCGGCGACGGCGAGCAGTTCGGTGTCGTCGGTGGTGAACGCGCCAGGCGTGGGGACGATGCCGTCGAGATTCTTGGCCACCATCGACAGCGACCGCTGGGCCAGGTTACCGAGTTCGTTGGCCAGGTCGGTGTTGATTCGGGTGATGATCGCGTCTTCGCTGTAGCTGCCGTCCTGGCCGAAGGGGACCTCGCGCAACAGGAAGTAGCGCAACTGGTCCAGACCGAACGTGTCGACCAGGGTTACCGGGTCGACGATGTTGCCCACCGACTTGCTCATCTTCTCGCCGCGGTTGAGCAGAAACCCGTGCGCGAAAACCCTTCGCGGCAAATCGATTCCGGCTGACATCAAAAAAGCCGGCCAATAGACGGTGTGGAATCGGATGATGTCCTTGCCGATCATGTGCAAGTCGGCCGGCCAGTAGCGGCGGAACAACTCGGATTCCGTGTCCGGGTAGCCCACCCCGGTCAGGTAGTTGGTCAGCGCGTCGACCCAGACGTACATGACGTGATCCGGATGCTCGGGGACCTTCACACCCCAGTCGAACGAGGTGCGCGAGATGGACAGGTCTCGCAGACCGCCGGAGACGAAGCTGACCACCTCGTTGCGCCGCACATCGGGCGCGATGAAGTCCGGGTTGGCCTCGTAATGGGCCAGCAACTTGTCGGCATAGGCCGAGAGCCGGAAGAAGTAGGTCTGCTCCTCGGTCCAGGTCACCGGTGTGCCGGTTTCGACGGCGATCCGGGTCCCGTCAACGAGCGCCGTCTCCGATTCGACGAAGAATCGCTCGTCGCGCACCGAATACCAGCCGGAGTAGGTGTCCAGGTAGATGTCTCCGGCAGCCTCCATCCGCCGCCAGATCTCTTTGGACGCTTCGTCGTGGTCGGCATCCGTCGTTCGGATGAACCGGTCGAAGGAGATGTTCAATTTCTTCTGCAGGCGCTGGAACGCGTCGGAATTGCGCCGGGCCAGGTCGGCGGTCGGAATGCCCTCTGCTGCCGCGGTCTCGACCATCTTGAGGCCGTGCTCGTCGGTGCCGGTCAGGAAGCGGACGTCGAAGCCGTCGAGCCGCTTGAACCGGGCGATCGCGTCCGTGGCGATGTACTCGTAGGCATGCCCGACGTGCGGGTCGCCGTTGGGGTAGGTGATCGCGGTGGTGACGTAATAGGTCCTCATCGACCCCAACCTTATTTGTGGCGCACCCTATTGTGTGCGCGTGAGTTCCAAACGTCAGCCGCCACCCGCTCCGCAGCGGTTGAGCCCGCTGGTCGACGCGCACACCCACCTGGACGCCTGCGGCGCGAAGGACGGTGACGACGTGCGCGCCATCGTCGATCGTGCGGCGGCGGTGGGCGTGGTCGCGGTGGTCACCATCGCCGACGACCTGGCCTCCGCGCGCTGGGCGACCCAGGCCGCCGACTGGGATCGGCGCGTCTACGCCGCGGTGGCACTGCACCCCACCCGTGCCGACGCACTGACCGAGGAGGCCCGAGCCGAGATCGAGCGGTTGGCGGCCCATCCGCGGGTGGTGGCGATCGGCGAGACCGGGATGGATCTGTACTGGCCGGGCCGGCTGGAGGGCTGTGCGGAGCCGGCTGTGCAGCGGGAGGCGTTCGCGTGGCATATCGACCTGGCCAAGCGAACCGGCAAGCCACTGATGATTCACAACCGCGATGCCGACGCCGAGGTGCTCGATGTGCTGCGCGCCGAGGGCGCGCCGGACACGGTGATCTTTCACTGTTTCTCGTCGGGCGCGGAGTTGGCGCGTGCCTGCGTCGATGCCGGATGGCTGGTCAGCTTGTCCGGGACGGTGAGTTTCCGCAACGCGCGTGAGCTGCGCGAAGCCGTCCCGCTGATCCCCGTGGCGCAACTGCTGGTGGAGACCGACGCGCCGTTTTTGACCCCGCATCCGCACCGGGGCGCCCCCAACGAGCCGTACTGCCTGCCCTACACCGCGCGAGCGCTGGCCGAGCTGATCGATCGGCCCGCCGACGAACTGGCCGAGATCACCACCGACAATGCCCGCAGGACCTACGGACTGGCGTAAGAGGGTTAAAAGTCCGTTAATGCGATCGCGCCCGAGTTGCCGTATGGTGAGGCCGTTCGTTACCGTCTTGTGATCGAACAGCTGGGGCCCTAATGGCCCCTTTTATGTGCTGCCAAAGTTGTTATTGAGGTCGGGGTATACGCGCGTTGAACATAGTCACGAAACTTCATCAGTCCCCTTCACCGGCTCTGCGGCTTCTTGTCGCGGGCCTTCTTTTTGTCTTGGCGTTCGCCGGCGCTTACGCTGTCGCCGACTACAAGACGGTGACGCTGAGCGTCGACGGAAACCCGATGACCGTGACGACGATGAAGTCGCGGGTCATCGACATCATCAGGGAAAACGGGTTCTCCGTCAGCGAGCGTGACGACCTCTACCCTGCCGCGGGTGAGCGCGTCCCGAACGCCGCGAACATCGTGTTGCGGCGCAGCCGGCCGCTGCAGATCTCATTGGACGGGCAGAACACCAAGCAGGTGTGGACGACGGCCTCCACGGTCGACGAGGCGCTGGCCCAGTTGGCGATGACCGACACGGCGCCGGCGGCGGCGTCGCGAGGCAGCCGTGTCCCGCTGGCCGGGATGGCCCTGCCGGTGGTCAGCGCCAAGACGGTCGAGCTCGACGACGCCGGTGTGGTGCGCAATGTCCATCTGGCCGCGGCCCGGGTCGGCGACCTGCTGGCCGGCATCGGGGTACCGCTGCTGCAAAGCGACCAGGTCACTCCCGGTGCGGCGGCACCGGTGATCGACGGCATGCACGTCCAGGTGATCCGCAACCGCATCGAGAAGATCACCGAGCGGGTGCCGCTGATTCCGCCGAAGCGCCGGATCGAGGACCCGGCGATGAACATGGACCGCGAGATCGTCGAGGACCCGGGCACCCCGGGCACCCAGGACGTGACGTTCTCGGTTTCCAAGGTCAACGGCGTCGAGACCGGCCGGCTGCCGGTCGCCAGTCACGTGATCGCACCCGCCCGCGAAGCGGTGGTGCGGGTCGGCACCAAACCCGGCACCGACATCCCGGAGGTCGCCAACGGAGAAATCTGGGACGCCATCTCGCGCTGCGAGGCCGGCGGAAACTGGGCGATCAATACCGGCAACGGCTACTACGGCGGCGTCCAGTTCGACCAGAGCACCTGGGAGCGCAACGGTGGTACGCGGTTTGCGCCACGTGCCGACATGGCGACCAGGGAAGAGCAGATCGCCGTCGCCGAGGTCACCCGCGCCCGCCAGGGCTGGGGAGCATGGCCGGTGTGCAGCGGACGAGCGGGTGCGCGCTGACCGTCCGGTTGCTCGGGCGGACCGAAATCCGACGGTTGGCCAAAGAACTCGAATTCCGGCCGCGTAAATCGTTGGGACAGAACTTCGTTCACGATGCGAACACGGTGCGCCGGATAGTCTCCGCATCCGGAGTCAACCGGCACGATCACGTCCTGGAGGTCGGCCCCGGCCTGGGATCGTTGACCCTGGCGCTGCTGGACCGCGGTGCCACGGTGAGCGCCGTCGAGATCGACCCGGTGCTGGCCGGTCGGCTGCCGGAGACCGTTGCCGAGCACTCGCACAGTGAAATTCAGCGGCTGACCGTGCTGAACCGCGACGTGTTGTCCATCGGCCCCGACGATCTGGCGGCCGAGCCCACAGCGGTGGTGGCGAACCTGCCCTACAACGTCGCGGTTCCGGCGCTGCTGCACCTGCTCGCCGAATTCCCGTCGCTGCGCACGCTCACGGTCATGGTGCAGGCCGAGGTTGCCGAACGACTCGCCGCCGAACCGGGCGGCAAGGACTACGGCGTGCCCAGCGTCAAGGTGCGCTTCTACGGACAAGTCCGCCGTCACGGCATGGTGTCGCCGACCGTCTTTTGGCCCATCCCGCGGGTCTACTCCGGGCTGGTGCGTATCGACCGGCACGCCAACCCGCCCTGGCCGACCGACGCGACTTTCCGCCAGAACGTGTTCAACCTCATCGATATCGGATTTGCTCAGCGGCGCAAGACATCTCGCAACGCCTTCATCGAGTGGGCGGGTTCGGGCAACGAATCGGCGAGTCGACTGCTCGCCGCGAGTATCGACCCGGCTCGCCGCGGTGAGACGCTGACCGTCGACGAATTCGTCCGGCTCTATCAGCGCTCGGGTGAGGTGGGCGACGCCGGCCCACGAGGCCGCGGCCTGTCGCAACGGCACGCCTCGGCGAGCTAGTCTCGTGCGGTGCCGACGGACCCGAACACCGCTGCTGAATGGGTGCCCACTGGGTCGGTCACCGTGCGTGCGCCCGGGAAGATCAACCTCTATCTGGCGGTCGGGGATCGTCGCGAGAACGGCTATCACGACCTGACGACGGTGTTTCACGCCGTCTCTCTCGTCGACGAGATCACCGTCCGCGATGCCGATGTGCTTTCGCTGGAGATCAGCGGCGAGGGCGCCGACCAGCTTCCCCTCGACGAACGCAATCTGGCGTGGCAAGCGGCCGAATTAATGGCCGAGCACGTCGGCCGCGCGCCCGACGTGTCGATCGCGATCGACAAATGCATCCCGGTGGCCGGCGGAATGGGTGGCGGCAGTGCGGACGCGGCGGCCGTTCTGGTCGCCCTCAACTCGTTGTGGGAACTCGGCGTGCCCCGTCGCGACTTGCACACGCTGGCCGCAAAGCTGGGCAGCGATGTGCCGTTCGCGCTGCACGGTGGCACCGCGCTGGGTACCGGTCGAGGCGAGGAACTGGCAACAGTGCTGGGCCGCAACACTTTTCACTGGGTGCTGGCGTTCGCCGAGGGCGGATTATCCACCCCGGCTGTGTTCAGCGAGTTGGACCGGCTCAGAGGGATCGGGGCACCGCCGCGCCTTGACGACCCCGAGCCGGTGGTGGCCGCGCTGGCCACCGGCGATCCGCAGCAGCTGGCGCCGCTGTTGGGCAACGAACTGCAGGCGGCCGCCCTGAGCCTGAACTCGGGGTTGCGGCGGGTGCTGCGTGCCGGCGTCGAGGCCGGCGCGCTGGCGGGCATCGTCTCGGGCTCCGGGCCGACATGCACATTCCTGTGCCGATCGGCGCCCTCGGCGGTCGATGTCGGTACCGAGCTCTCCGGGGCCGGTGTATGCCGCACTGTGCGGGTTGCCAGCGGCCCGGTGCACGGCGCCCGGGTGGTGCCCGCGCCCGTCGGCGGCGTGTGACACAGGACCGATTTCACGGCATAGTTTGGTACTTCTCTAAGAGGAGTTTAAGATATTCGACGGTGATGAAAACCGGTCAAGCACTGCACCAGATTCTTCCGCCCGCCGTCCGTGTCGGCGGGCGTGCCCTTGACCCCACAGGTTGGCGCCACCGCCGTGTCCTCGCCGAGGCGGCAACGTTGCGCGAGGTCGTCGATTCACCACCGATTCGAGATGAAATCGCTGCCCAATTGTGGGCGCGCGGCTGTCCCAAAGTGTGCTTGAGCAGGGGCAGCATTAGACGTTGGGCGTCGGCGCCGGAACCTAGGAGGCAGTCGTGAGCAGGTTTACCGAGAACATGTTCCGCAACGCTCATCGGAGCACCAAGGGCATGGTGACCGGCGAGCCGCACGAGCCGGTCCGGCACACCTGGCGTGAGGTCCACGAGCGCGCCCGCCGGGTGGCCGGCGGACTGGCCGCGGCCGGGGTCGGCCACGGCGACGCGGTCGGCGTGCTGGCCGGCGCGCCGGTGGAAATCGCGCCGACCGCTCAAGGGCTGTGGATGCGCGGTGCCAGCCTGACCATGCTGCATCAGCCCACGCCGCGCACCGACCTGGTGGTCTGGGCGGAGGACACCACCATCGTCATCGACATGATCGAGGCCGAGGCGGTGATCGTCTCCGACCCGTTCTTGGTGGCCGTACCAGTGCTGCAGGAGCGCGGCATCAAGGTGCTGACCGTTGAGCAGCTGCTGGCGTCCGACCCGATCGACCCCATCGAGACCGGGGAGGACGATCTGGCGTTGATGCAGCTGACATCCGGATCTACTGGGTCTCCTAAAGCCGTTCAAATCACCCACCGCAACGTGTATTCCAACGCCGAGGCGATGTTCATCGGCGCTCAGTACGACGTCGAGAAAGACGTGATGGTCAGCTGGCTGCCGTGCTTCCACGACATGGGCATGGTGGGCTTCCTGACCATCCCGATGTACTTCGGCGCCGAGCTGGTCAAGGTCACCCCGATGGACTTCCTGCGCGACACCCTGCTGTGGGCCAAGCTCATCGACAAATACAAGGGCACGATGACGGCTGCTCCGAACTTCGCCTACGCGTTGTTCGCCAAGCGGCTGCGCAATCAGGCTGAGCCCGGGCAGTTCGACCTTTCGACGCTGCGGTTCGCACTCTCGGGCGCCGAGCCTGTCGACCCCTCCGACGTCGACGATCTGATTGACGCGGGCAAGCCGTTCGGCCTTCGGGCATCGGCCGTCCTGCCGGCCTACGGGATGGCCGAGACCACGTTGGCGGTGTCGTTCTCCGAGTGCAATGCGGGCCTGGTGGTCGACGAGGTGGATGCCGACCTAATGGCCGCGCTGCGCCGCGCCGTGCCTGCTTCCAGAGGCAACACTCGCCGGTTGGCATCGCTGGGACCGCTACTGGAAGGCCTTGAGATTCGCATCGTCGACGAGGACGGCAATGTGTTACCGACCCGCGGCGTCGGGGTGATCGAACTCCGGGGCGAGCCGGTGACCCCCGGCTACATCACGATGGGCGGGTTCATCCCGGCCCAGGATGAGCAAGGCTGGTATGACACCGGCGACCTTGGTTATCTGATGGACAACGGCCACGTCGTGGTGTGCGGCCGGGTCAAAGACGTCATCATCATGGCCGGCCGCAACATCTACCCGACCGACATCGAGCGAGCCGCAGGCCGGGTCGCCGGTGTCCGTCCGGGCTGCGCGGTGGCCGTGCGGCTCGACGCCGGACATTCCCGCGAGACCTTCGCTGTCGCGGTCGAGTCCAATGCCTTCGAGGACCCCGCCGAAGTGCGCCGCATCGAGCATCAGGTAGCCCACGAGGTCGTCAGCGAGGTCGACATGCGGCCGCGCAATGTCGTGGTGCTCGGTCCCGGGACGATCCCGAAGACGCCGTCCGGCAAGTTGCGACGCGCCAACTCCGTCACGCTGGTCACCTAGCCCGTCGGCTCTACGGCGCTGGCATGCCCACCCGCTGGCCGGCGACACCGAGACTCGCCGCTAGGCCGCTTAGAGTCAGCTCTTGGAGAGTTGTTGGGGGCAATAGAATTTCGCTGCGATCATGGCGAAATCGGATGCGTCCTCCATCGTGAATCCAGCGTTACGAGTCTTCACCTCGTGGACGAGCTCCAGGCCCGATTCGCCGTTATTCAAGCACCCGCACACCGATTTGCCGGCGCGGACGGCGGCATCTGGGCTGGGATACTTGATGCCGACTTGTTGCAGAGCAGCGAGGAAGCCTGCATCGTCACCGCTCACGTCGCCCGGGTCGGCGTACGCCGGCGCGGCGAGGCCGATCGCGGTAGAAACGCCGAGTACCGCAAGTAGCATTCTCATAACTCACCCTTCCTTCATGCCGAGGCAATTTCGCAGTTTTCGCGTACTGCCCGACGCCCCTCGGCTTCGACGTTGGCGTTGTCGCTGCAGAACTGTAAGGCGTTCTGCACCACAGGTATTGACGGCTCAGCCCGCATCTGAGGGCACGACTTTCGCCTTACCGCCCTTGGACAGATGCACGGCGTGGATGCCGGGTTTCTTCGCAAGTTGTTCGAGCAGACTGTCAAGACCGTCTTGATCGACGGTGTGGTGCTGCACGCTTTCCGGCTTCTCCGATATCTGTGCGACCAGACGCTTCAGTTGCTCGGGCGACTGTTTGTTTTTGAGGTCTTTGAGCGGAGTGAGACGGCCGCGAACGCCACTGTTGGCCACCACGGTGGGAGCCCCGGCTCCGATCGCGCTGCCGAGCATCCCCGCCGCGGGCATTGAGCTGAACATGCCTGCTTCGGCGATCGCGGCCGCCGGCACGGTATCCGGCCCGGCGGCTGACAATGCGGCCGCGACCGTCCTGATAGCCGGTGTGGCCGTCGCCCAGCTTGGCGGGACTGACAGCTTTCCAACCAAAGTGCCGGCATTTCCCATATCCGCCGACACCGAGCTGGTCAGCCATCCCCGGCCCCACCAGGGTCCCAGCAGCCCGCCGCCCAGGCCCTCTTTCGGGGGCAGGCCGAACCCGGGCGCAGGGGTGAATTTGAGGAACTGCGACACGGGAAAGTTGGTAATCAGGCCCGCGTCGTTAAACCCGGTGGTGAAGCCAAGCGGGACTTTGACCGCGCTGTAAAGCGCCGTGTACGTTGATGCCCCAGTTGGCCCAAACAGGCTGTTCAGCAGGCCGTTGAGGGTATCCGTGTAGTCCGTGGAGAGGTCTGCAAGCCATTGCAGCAGCGGCGATCCTGTGGAGGCTGTTGTCGACGCGATCGACTGGGCAGCTGTGCCTGCCGAGGTGGAAGTAGCTTGGGCAACTGCAGCCGCCTGGCCGGCCAGCCCGCCGGAGTTGGTGACCTGCGGTGCGGCGGTGAACGGTGTCAACTTGGAGGCCGCCGCCGACGAGCCGGCGTAGGTGTCCATCGCCAGGGCGTCCTGGGCCCACATTTCGGCGTATCCGACTTCGGTGGCCGCGATCGCCGCATTGTTCTGGCCGACAATGTTGGTCGCCACCAGCGACGCCAGTTGGCTGCGGTTGGCCGCGATCTCCTCCGGCGGCACGTGGGCGGCGAACGCCGTCTCGTAGGCGCTGGCCGCGGCGGTGGCCTGGCTCGCGGTTTCGGCAGCCTGCGCGGCGGTGCCCTGCATCCAGCTCAGATAAGGAGTGACCGCTGCCGCCATGCTGAGCGACGTGGGACCTAGCCAGGGTCCGCTGGTCAGGCCCGAGATCACCGAGGAATAGGAGGCTGCAGCGGACTGTAATTCGCTGGCCAAATCGTCCCAGGCCGCCGCGGCGGCCAGCAACGGCCCCGATCCCGGACCCGTGTACATCCTGCCCGAGTTGATCTCCGGCGGAAACGCTGCGAAAAACATGGCTATACCCCTTGCCTTTTCGTGCACGACTGGGCTGGCATCGCAGTCAGTCTTCGATCGCCGGGATCACGATGATGGTTGCTGCGGCGGGATCCGCTTCGGTGACGACACCGCCGAGTGAGCCCACACCAGCACCACTGGCCACCGAGTGGGTCGCGGTGGCGGCGACGGCACGTCCGGCCAGGCTCGACGCCGCCATCTGGCTGAAGATGCCGCCCTGGCCGGCCAGTGACGCCTCTGGGGCGGCCGCGGCCAGGTTGGTGGGCAGCGCGGCGGCGAGCGTTCTGATCCCCATCTCCGGGGCGGCTTGGGTCCAACCCTGCGGCACCGACATGCTGCCGACCAGGGCTGCGCGGCCCATCGACCCCGATACCGGTCCCGCACCAAAGGCCGCACTGAGATGCGGCGTCCCCAACTCACTTGCCAGCGGGGCCAACGCCCCGGTGATGGGCTTCGGGCCGGCGAGGAAGGCGGCGGCGCCCTGCCCGTTCTGGCCCCAGGCGTATCCCTGCCCGAACGACAGGAACGGGCCACCGGGTATGGATTCCAGCCCCTGGATGGAGTACGGCCCGGAGGTGATGGTCGAAAAGATGGTGTTCCAGTTTGTCAGGTCGGCCTGGAGCCCCGGTGGCAATGTGGCTGAGCCTAAATTGCGGCAACGAAAGTCCGGACAAGAGGTTCCCCGACGCCGTCGTCGGCGACTCGGTCAGGCCCGTTGCCAGGTTTTGCAGCGCAGTCGGCAGCGAGTTGATCAGCTGGGTCAACTGCGTCCCGATGTTCGACGCGCTCGAGGTGCTGGTGGCCTGGGTCGCCGCGGCCGACTGCACAGCGGTGCCCGCGGTGTTCGTCGTCGGCGGCGGCTCGGTAAACGGCGTCAGTTGTGAGGCGCTGCCGAAGAGCCGGCATAGGCGTACATCGCGGTGGCGTCCTGGGCCCACATTTCCATGTAGTGGGCTTCGGTGGCAGCGATCGCCGGGGTGTTCTGCCCCAGGATGTTGGTGGCGATCAGCATCATCAACAGCGCGCGGTTGGCCGCGATCACCTGGCGGGGGCACCGTTGCCGCGAACGCGGCCTCGTACGCCGCGGCCGCGGCCCTGGCCTGGTTGCCGGTCTCCTCAGCCTGTGCGGCGGTGGCGTTCATCCACGCCACATAAGGTGCGGCCGCGGCCGCCATGGAAGCCGACGACGGGCCCTGCCACGCACCGCTGGTCAAAGCGGCGACCTCCGACCCGTAGGAGGCCGCCGTGGAACCTAACTCGGCGGCCAGGCCGTCCCAGGCCGCCGCGGCGGCCAGCATCGGCCCGGGCCCCGGGCCGGTGTACATGCGCCCGGAGTTGATCTCCGGCGGGAGGATCCCGAAATCCATCGCTGCTTACCTCCGTGGCTCAGCTGCTCACTGAGCAGCCGCGGCATCGTTGGCGCGCGCAGGCATTGGTCGTTGCGTGAGCAGACAAGGCGGTCTCCATCGCGGAGAACCGGTCGGCGAATTGCTACCGGCGACATTGCCGGACTTGACTTTTCGGATTCGAGTTCGTCGAGCCTCAGGTGGCCGGGAACCAGTGCCCAATGGCGCGGGTGAACTCGATGTAGAGCGGGATCCCGATCGTGACGTTGTAGGAGAACGTCAAACCCAGCGATGCGGCCAGCGGCAAGGTCGGGCTCGCCTCGGGGATCGCCAGCCGCTGGACCGCGGGCACCGCGATATACGATGCCGCACCGCAAAGCACCGCGAACAAGACATAGGTTCCCGGCTTGAAGTCGGTGTGGGTCAGGTAGGCGTAGGCGTGCGCGATGATGATCCCCAGCGGCGCGAAGAGGTTCGGCGCCAGCAGACCAAACAAGATGAACCCGCGGCCGGCCAACCTCAGGTCCCGCAATTTACTGGCGGCCGTCATGCCCATCTCGAGCAAGAACAGGCAAAGCGCGCCCTGAAACGCCGTGATGAACAAGGAGTCGGCGTCGTGAGTGACTTTGTGTCCCTGCAACCCACTGACGAACCCGATGACGATGCCGCCGAAGAGCAGGCATAGTCCGGGATTGAGGAAGACCTCCCGGAGCAGCTTGCGTGAGAGGATGCCCTCCTTTTTGCCGGTCCCCCGCCCGGGACCGCGGCGCCTCATCAGCGCGTACTGCACCCGCTCCTCGGTGTCCGGTTCGATGGTGAGTTCCTGTCCGGGAGCCGGCTGGGCGGCCGCGCCGGGACCGACCCTCGCCGGCACCGGCGCAACGTAGCCGGGCTCGTCCGGCATGTTCCCGTTGGCGTCCATCCCCCGATGCCGCAGCCGCGCGACCAGATACAGCGCGACCAAGCACCCGGGGATCTCCATGACGGCCAACATGACGGGCATGTAGGCGTCGAAGGTCAGCCCCACGCCGACCAAGACGGCCACACAGGTGGCGAAAGTGCCTGCCGAGTCTGACCCGTAATACCCGGCAACGGTCGCCTTATCGACTTGCCGCAACGCCGTCAGGCGGCTCAACAGTAGGTAGGCGAGCACACCGATCACGAAGTTCAAGACAAAGCCCGTGGCCAAGAAGCCCACGATCTGGCCGATACTTGACGTCTTGATTTCGGCGAGTTCTTCGCCGCCGTGCCAACCGATGGCTACCAGCAAGTACATCGTCAGGCCCTGGTAGATCACGTAAGGGAACTCGAAGTCCACCTTCAAGAATCGGAGCAGGAACCCGAAGTAGAAGAAAAGCAGCAGCGGCTTGAACAGGTTGTGCAAAAAGTTCTGCAAGAACTCATGAAGCATTGGTCTCAGCCTCAATTCCGAAGTCGTCGACGATGATTGATGTGTTCGTGGTGCGTGTGCTTGTTGCCAACCGGTCGTGATGAATAATGCGGGTGCCCATGTGCACATTGGGTTCCACGCATGTAAACGGCACGATAAACATGGATCGTTCGAATCGCTGAAATATGTTGAACGGCAATGTATTAGGTGGCGGCAACCGTCGCATCGTTGCTTTGCCGGGTGCATCTCTCATGGTCAACCTGGCGCGCGAAACGATGTGTCAATCTATGCAGTTTTGTGAAAATGCCTGAAGATCAATGTCTGGCGATCACGGCATCGCCCGTCGTCGAACTTCGCCGCAGTTTCGAGTCAAAAACTTCTACGTGCCCCTGGCGCACCATGGGCGAAGCGCGCGGCGCTTAACATGTGCGTCTACCGCGGAGTGGTCCATGCGCCAAGCCCACCAGTCCGCGATACGCGCAGGCAACGGCACTCACGACTTCTTGACGCGCGACAACGGCTTCCCTGACGGGATCTTTACGTCCGCGATGGGTTTAACCCTTGCAGCGGTGTAAACCGAACGCGCCGGCTTACCAGGTGTGCACGCGGTTTTGGGCCGACTCGAGCCCCAACTCGATGAGCAACTCGGTGGCGTCGGCGGCCTGCTCGCACACCGTCGGCACCTCTGCACGCTCGGCGGCGTTGAAGTTCTCCAGCACGAACGCGGCCGGGTCCTTGCGCCCCGGCGGTCGGCCGATCCCGATCCGTACCCGCTGAAATTCCTTGGTGCCCAGCGCGGCCGCGACTGAACGCAGCCCGTTGTGGCCGCCCTCGCCACCGCCGATCTTCAGCCGGATCTGGCCGAAGTCGATGTCGAGCTCGTCGTGGATGATCAGCACGTCGGCGGCCGACACCGAGTAGAACTTGGCCAGCGGGCCCACCTGGCGGCCGGACTCGTTCATGTAGCAGCGTGGCTTGGCCAGCACCACCGGACGTCCACCCAGCCGGCCGGTGACGATCTCCGCGCCGGAACGCTTGTGCACCTTGAACTTTGAACCCAGTCGAGCAGCGAGCAGGTCCGCCACCATGAACCCCAGGTTGTGCCGCGTATGGGCATAGTTCGGTCCGGGGTTGCCCAGGCCCACCACCAGCTGTGGGTCGGCCACGGGTTATTCGGATTCGGACTCGTCTTCGGGCGCCCCGGCATCGGCGGTCGCTTCGGCTTGCGTCTCCTGCTCGGCCACCTCGCCGGCACCCTCGGCGTCGAGTTCCTCAGCGGTCGGCGCGTTCACCACGTTGACGACCAACAGCTCGGGGTCATCCACCAGGGTGACACCCGCAGGCAGGGTGATCTGCCCGGCGGTGAACTGGGTACCCGCCTCGGCGCCTTCGACCGACACGGTCAACGTTTCGGGAATCGACAACGCCTCGGCTTCGATCTCGATGGTGTTGGCCTCCTGGGTGATCAGGGTGCCGTACGCAGCGTCGCCCACCACGTCGACGGAGACCTCGACAACCACCTTCTCGCCGCGGCGGACCACCAGCAGATCGGCATGCGTGATGGTGCGACGGATCGGGTGGATCGCCAGCGCCTTGGTCAACGCGAACTGTTCTTTGCCGTCGATGTCGAGGGTCAGCACCGCGTTGGTCCCGGAGTGCCGTAGCACCGCGGCGAAGTCGCGCCCGGGCAGCTCCAAGTGCTGCGGCTGCGCGCCGTGACCGTAGAGCACGGCCGGAATCTTGCCCTCGCGCCGCGCTCGCCGAGACGCGCCTTTGCCGGTCTGGGTCCGCACCGAGGCGGTGAGTTCGTTGGCAGATCTAGCCATGGTGTCGCTCCTGTGTCAGGTTTCATGGCACGGCCAGGATCGCGACAATCGTCGGTCCCCGTCGATAACGGTGGCCTGCAAGCCACCCTCGCCGTGACGCCCGGTCAGGTTAACGCATCAGCGGCTCAGAGCGGAAATTTGGTCTCGGTGAGCCGTTCGGACAGCTCCCAGAGCGCACCGGCGGTGGCGGCGCGTTTGGCCAACGGGCTGCGCCCAACCGGTCGACTGCGCCCGACCACGCCGAATGCCGGACCGATGAAGCTGTCGCCTGGGACGTTCTGTGAGATTGCGTACAGCGTTTGCCGGGCGCCGAAGTCGGCGTCGGTGGCCAATAGGTTGCCCACCGACATCAACGCATCACCGATTTTGCGACCGGACTGCCCCTGCAGGTTGGTGTGCGAGTACCCGGGGTGGGCGGCCACCGCGCGCAACGGCGAGCCCGCCGCCTCAAGCCGGCGCTGCAGCTCGCTGGTGAACAGCAAGTTGGCGAGTTTGGACTGGCCGTAGGCCAGCCACGCCGAGTAGGGCCGCGACGTCCAGTTCAGGTCGCGCAGGCTGATGGAGCCTATCCAGTGCATCAACGACGAGACGGTCACCACCCGGTCGGTGACCTTCGGCAACAACAGGTTCGTCAGCGCGAAGTGACCGAGATGGTTGGTGCCGATCTGGCTCTCGAAACCGTCCGCGGTGACTGTGTGCGGGACAGCCATGATGCCGGCGTTGTTCACCAGGATGTCGACGGCGTCTACCCCGTCGGCGAACTGCCGCACCGAGGCCAGATCCTGCAGGTCGAGTCGGCGCACCTCGACGTCGCCGGTCATCTCCCGGGCGGCGGCTTCGCCCTTGCCGGTATTGCGGACGGCCAGGATCACCTGAGCACCGACCCGGGCGAGCTCGCGGGCCGTCACCGCGCCGAGGCCGCTGTTGGCGCCGGTGACGATCACGGTGCGTCCGGCGAACGAGGGCAGGTCTGCGGCGGTCCACGACGTCATGGGAACCACACTAACGCGATGTCGCCCGGCGCCGAACGCTACTTCTTCGCGGCGACGGTGAATCCGTGCAGGACCGCCTCGACGTCGACCGCGTCGGCGACGGCCTGGTCGGCCAGGCTGGTGACCGCAAGCTGGACGAGGTACCGATCCTGGTCGGGCCCGGACCCGGTGGCGATGACTATCCGGTTGAAGGTGTGCAGCCGCTTGTCGTTGAGGTTGTAGCTGCCCTCGATCATCGACGATGGAAAGCCGTGAAAGTCAGCGGATGACGCCTCGAGCTCCTTGAAGTTCTCCGCGAGCCGGGCATCGTCGTTGCCGTGCTTGGCCAACTCGGCGGCGTCGAAATCTCCGCTCAGCTTGAACACGACCAGCATGGCGTTGGGAAAGCCGTCGCCCTTGGCGATCATCTCCGTGGTAGGCGGAATGCCCGGTTTGTCGACCCGCTGCCAGCCCGCCGGCGTCGGAATCGACACGGTCAGGTCGGTCAACTTGTCGGGCGCCACCGGCTCCCCGGAGACCCCGTTGTTTTGCAGATAGTCCGAAAACGGGACCGGGGTCCCGGTCGGCGTCGGGGTCGTCGACGTGGTGGTGGTCCAAATCGATTGGTAGTCAGGGTTTTTCGGCCCACAGCCGACCGCCAGCATGGTCATAAGCAAAACCGCGGCCGCCAACCAGGCAGCGTTTGCCCGGCTCACAGGATCTCGCGGACCGTGTCGACCGGACGAGCCAGCCGCGTGCCTTTCGATGTGACGACAAACGGCCGCTCGATGAGGATGGGATGTTCAGCCATGGCATCGAGCAATTGGTCGTCGCTCGTGTCGGCCAGGCCGAGTTCGGCATAGAGCGCCTCGCGCTTTCGCACCGCGGTCCGCACCTCGATCCCGGCCGCGAGAATCATGTCGGCCAGCTCGTCCCGAGACGGCGGTTTCTTCAGGTACTCCACGATCTTCGGCTCGATACCGTTGTCGCGCAGCAACTCCAGGGTCTTACGTGAGGTCGTGCACCTGGGGTTGTGGTAGATGACGGTCGGGGCTTTGCCTGCGGCGGAAGCCATCTACGCGTCACCATCGAATAGCCCTGTGACGGAACCATTTTCGAATACCGCGCGGATGGTGGTCGCGAGCAGTGGGGCGATCGACAAAACCGTGAGCTGCGGAAAGCGCTTCTCCTCGCCGATCGGCAGCGTGTTCGTGACGATCACTTCGCGGGCACCGCATGCGGCGAGCCGCTCGGACGCCGGGTCGGACAGCACACCGTGAGTAGCCGCAATGACGACGTCACCGGCGCCGTCGCTGCGCAGCAGCTTGACCGCGCCGGCGATGGTGCCACCGGTGTCGATCATGTCGTCGATCAACACGCAGGTGCGCCCCTGCACGTCACCGACGACCCGGTTGGACACCACCTGGTTGGGCACCCGCGGGTCGCGGGTCTTGTGAATGAATGCCAGCGGGACGCCACCCAGTGCGTCGGCCCACTTCTCGGCGATCCGCACCCGGCCGGAGTCGGGGGAGACCACCACCATGTTGCCGCCGGCGTAGTTGTCCTTGAGGTAGCCGATCAGCAGGTTTTGCGCGCGCATGTGGTCGACGGGCCCGTCGAAGAAGCCCTGGATCTGATCGGTGTGCAGGTCGACGGTCACGATCCGATCGGCGCCCGCGGTCTTGAACAGGTCGGCGACCAGGCGCGCCGAGATCGGCTCGCGTCCCGCGATGCTTCTTGTCCTGCCGGGCATAGGGATAAAACGGCACAACCGCGGTGATCCGCTTGGCACTTCCTCGTTTGAGCGCGTCGATCATGATCAGCTGCTCCATCAGCCACTGGTTGACCGGCGCCGGATGTGATTGCAGGACGAACGCGTCGCAGCCGCGTACCGATTCATCGAAGCGCACAAAGATCTCGCCGTTGGCGAAGTCGCGCGCGGTCTGGGCGGTGACGTGTACGTCGAGTTCCTTGGCCACCTGCTCGGCCAGCTCGGGGTGCGAGCGGCCCGCGAAGAGCATCAGATTCTTGCGGTTGTCGGTCCAGTCGTAGCTCACGTGCAGCCCTCGCCGGTTCGGATCGGATGGTTACCCTCGGCTCGCCCGTGGACGGCTCGCCTCTGAATGGCTCGCTTCTGAATACTAGGTAGCGAAACGCCGGTGTGCTGCCCGGTTGGCGTCATGTCGCCTCTTCGCGGGCAGGGTCTGCCCTGTCGTCGGCGGCGCCGGCCCTACGGGCAGCCTCCGCGGCGGCGTGGGCGGCGGCGCTGCCGGGCCGTTTGCGCTCGACCCAGCCCTCGATGTTGCGTTGCGGGCCGCCGGATACCGCCAGCGCACCGGGCGGAACGTCCTCGCGCACCACCGTGCCGGCCCCGGTGTAGGCCCCATCGCCGACTTTGACCGGGGCGACGAACATGGTGTCCGAGCCGGTGCGCACATGCGAGCCGACCGTGGTGCGTTGCTTGGACGTGCCGTCATAGTTGACGAAGACGCTGGAGGCGCCGATGTTGCTGTGTTCGCCGATGTCGGCGTCACCGACGTAGGTCAGGTGCGGCACTTTGGTGCCGGTGCCGATCGTGGAGTTCTTTGTCTCGACGAATGCGCCCAGCTTGCCGTCGGCGCCCAGCACCGTGCCGGGCCGCAGGTAGGTGAACGGGCCGACCACGGCTCCCTTGCCGATCGAGGCCGAGGTGCCGTGCGTTCGCACCACTGACGCGTCGTCACCGACGGCGACGTCGGTCAGCGTGGTGTCCGGGCCGATGGTGCAGCGCCCGCCGATGCGGGTGCCGCCGAGCAGCTGCGTTCCGGGCTGGATGACGGTGTCGCGGCCAATGCTCACGTCGATGTCGATCCAGGTGGTTGCCGGATCGACGACGGTGACGCCGGCCAGCTGATGGGCGGCCACGATACGGCGGTTGAGTTCGGCGGCCAGGTCGGCCAGCTGCACCCGGTTGTTGACGCCGGCCACCAACGAGCTGTCGTCGACGTGCCGGGCCTGCACCACCTGCCCGTCCTGCCGGACGATCGCGACGACGTCGGTCAGGTACAGCTCCTGTTGCGCGTTGTCGGCTGATAGCCGGGTCAGTGCTGATCGCAGCGCCGCGATGTCGAAGGCATACACGCCGGCGTTGACTTCGCGGATTTCCTGCTGCGACGGCGTCGCGTCAGCCTGCTCGACGATCGCGATCACCTGATGATCCTGCGTACGCAGCGTGCGACCGTAGCCGGTCGGATCGCTCAGCGTCGTGGTCAGCACGGTGACCGCCGCGCCGCGGGAGCTGTGCGTGGCGACCAGGTTGGCCAGCGTGTCGGCGTCGAGCAGGGGGATATCGCCTGACGTGACGACCACGACGCCGCCGAAGTCATCCGGCAGTGCCGACAGGCCGCACAGCACCGCGTGACCAGTGCCGAGCTGCTGATCCTGCGTTGCCACGTCGATCGGGCGCCCGAGGTTTTCTGCTAACTCACCGACGGCCCGTTCGATGCGTTGGTGATCCCGGCCCAGCACCACCACCAGGTGTTGTGGCGCCATCTTGGCGATCGCGTGTAGCGAGTGCGCCAGCATGCTGCGGCCGGCGAGGGTGTGCAGCACCTTGGGGGTGTCCGAGCGCATCCGAGTCCCTGCCCCGGCCGCCAGGACGAGGACCGCCGATTCGCCGTGCGTCGTCATCGAGCCTCCTCGCTGCCGGCCGCACGTTGCCACAAGGGTGTGTGTCGGTGTGCCGCCATCCGTTCAGCGTGTCATTATCCGCATGGTCGCGGCAAAAGAGGTGCACCGCCCCGAGCTTGCCTGGTCATAGAAACCTTCGTGTCCGTCCGTCCGCGGCTGGATTGGCTACGAATGCCCCCCGTGGACAATAATCAAGTGGTGGACCGACGACGAACCGTGCAGGCCAGCCAATCGCCGAGTGAGGCGCTTGCGCAGTTGCCGGCACTGGTGTTGCTGGAGCGAATCCCGGTTCCCACGTTGGCGGTCCTGCAGGACGGCACCATCGTGTTTGCCAACAAGGCATTCGCCGAGATGGTGGGTCGCGACGCGGGTGAGGTCACCGTGCTGAAGTTTCACGACATCTTCCATGGCGCGCTGGAGACCGAATCGGTGCTCTCGGTTGTCGACGGCCTGGCGAACATGGTCGTCGAACTGGCTCACCAGGACGGCTCGACCGTGCATGCGCTGATGAGTAGATCTGCGCTGCGGCGTTCCGACGACGAGATTGCGCTCGCGACGTTTCAGGACCTCACCGAGCATCTCTGGGTCAACGAACGCTGATCCTCTCGGCTGGTGTCCCCGGCTAGGCTCGATCGCCCGGCGGGGGCTGGACGAGTCGTCGTGCTCGACGTGGCGCAGCGCCTCCCGGGCCAGGAACTCGCGGTAGTAGCCCAGCGACGTCGTCGGTGACGATCGCGGGGAACAGCAGCTCCCACATCTGGGTCAGTCGCCGGACGAGATCGTTGCCGTCCGTTGTGGTCTGGCCCAGTATCCGGGCGCCGAACGTCGCGCCGATGATCGACTCGCTGACCATCTGCGGGTCGAGTTCTGAACGGATGTCGCCTTCGGCGATTGCCCTCCTGGCCTCCCCGGTCATCCCCTCGATCCAGGCGTTGTAGGCCGCGAAGGCACTGTCGTTGAATGTGCCGAACGCGAGGGTCAACTGTTCGGCGGTGCGGACTACTTTGTTGGTAGAGAACAGATCCGCGGTGATGAATGTGCCGTGCAGGATGTTCTCCAGCGCCGGAGAAAAAGAGTCCGACATGGCGCCCAAGTCGGCGACCACCAGTGTGGCGCCCTCTTCGATGATGGCCGCCGCGAGTGCTTCCATCGAATCGAAGTGGTGGTAGAAAGCCCCCTTGGTCATCCCGGTGCGCTCGATGATCGTGCCCCGATCGGCAGCCGCGAACCCGACCTCGGCGAACACCTCGACCGCGGCGTCGAGGATCTTTCGCCGCGTCGCTTCCGATCGAACCTGGCGGGCCATCGCCTGTTACCTCCGGAGTTCCGGTTGTGTGCTTAGACTCCGGACCCTCGGTGTCTCACCACTGCTGACTTGGCGGCAAAGCCTAACAGGCGGCCCGCCGGATCCCATCGATCACCGGGTCGGCTGACCTGCGTCGTGATCAACTTGAACCCGCTAGCGCGGAGGTACTGCCGATCGCGATTGCCGTGCGTCGCCTGATGAATTGCCTGAAATAATCGATCCGCTCCGGACGCACGAAGCCGGGCAACGCTAACGCCCAAGTCTTCTCGAGGTCGCCGAGAAACTGCTCCGGTTCGTCGAGGTCACTGGTCTGGCGCAGCCCCATATAGATCGACACCAGCAGACGTCCGACGTCCTGCGGGTCGCACTCATCGAAGACGTCGCCTTCGGTGATGGCACGCCCGACGGTGAGCGCGAGGGTATCGATCCATGCCCCGAGCAGCTTCGCTTGGAGTCCGCTCGATCCGGCCGATCGACTCCAGCAGATGTAGAGCCGCTCGGGCGATGTCCTCGCTGATGTCCCGAACGGCCAACTGATAGGAGAAGTCGATGAGCGTTTCCAGGCCGGAGAATTTCCGCGCCAGCAGGTCCGCGACCGCCTCATTGGAGCTGGGTGGTCTGGTCTTCGATGATAGCCAACGCCAACGCATGCTTAGACCGGAAATGGAAATACATTGCGCCCTTGGTCAATTCAGCCTCGGCGAGGACGTCGTCTAGGCCGACCTGATGATAGGGCAGCCGGGCGAACTGGCGTGCAGCGGCACGCAGAATCTGGTGGCGGGTGGAATCCGCTCTGGTGTCGGTCATCTCGGTCATGGTTCGGGCCACCTAATAATCGTGCGCGCCGATTGGTTGACCACCGTCGCCGCGCGTACCTGACCGCTTCGCCGCGACGGTTCACTACGGGCCCTAGGTCTCAAGGCGTCTTCGGACGAGCTTAGTGCACTAGCTATCCGCAGATGGTGATCGACGCGGCCCGACGGCGACCCCTGAGTCGATCCATCCACAACGAGCTTACCAAGACTTCCGGTTTGTTGTCAAGCATCCATCATCATCTAAAAGTATGTAATATGCTTGCCATGAGGGCAGCCGGTCTATTGGCTCTGTTACGGCTTGACTGGCGTGTCCGGCGTGACCTGGGCCAGGCGGCTTCGTCGGGATCGTTGTCGGTGCCGCTGAGTTGGCTGCGGATCGTAGCGTCGCTGCCGGAGATGCCGGCTCCCGCTGGCGTGTTGCTGGCGTCGCCGCGCGCGGGCAGTGCTGTTGCTGTCAAACACGGCGGTTCATAGATGGTGGAGTTCGGGGCCCTACCACCAGAGATCAATTCTGGGCTGATGTATGCCGGCCCTGGGTCGGGGCCGATGCTGGTTGCCTCCGCGGCTTGGGACGCCTTGGCCGACGACCTTTACTTGACGGCGACTGCCTATGGGACCGCGATCTCAGACCTGACGTCGTCGTGGCTCGGACCATCGTCTGCATCGATGGCGGCGGCAGCCGCCCCCTATGTGTCGTGGATAAGCGCTACCGCCACACAGGCTGTGGAGACTGCAGCTCAGGCCAAGGCGGCCGTGGCCGCCTACGAGGCAGCGTTCGCTATGACGGTGCCGCCGCCGGCGATTGCGGCTAACCGCGCTTTGTTGCTGATGCTGGTCGCGACAAACTTTTTCGGTCAGAACACCCCGGCGATCATGGCCACCGAGGCCGAGTACGTCGAGATGTGGGCGCAGGATGCCGCAGCGATGTACGGCTATGCCGGTGCGTCGTCGGCTGCATCGACGTTGACCGGGTTCACGATCTCCGCTGCAGACCACCAACCCAGGCGGGTTGACCGGGCTGGCCGCGGCGGTCACGCAAGCTGCCGGCACCTCGGCCGGCACGGGCGTACAGACGGTGTCACCGCTGACCTCAGCGATGACGACACCGCTGACGTCTGCTGCGATACCGGCGACGTTGTCCTCGTCTTCAACGTCGCCGCTGTCGTCCTTGACGACCCTGACGTCGTCGTCGACCGCACTAACGTCGGGCACGAGCCTGGTGTCGGGCACTGCCTCGTCCGCAGCGATGTCTACTTCGGGCGTCTCGATGCTCGGCTCGGCGAGTTCGCTCATGAATTCGTTTGGGTCGGCGACCAGCGCATTCGGCAAGGGCTTCCAGGTGTTCGGATCGCCACTGAGCACCCGCGTGGGTTCAGGAGCCGGCGCCCTGAGCTCACCCGGCATGGGCGGCGCCGCTGTGACCGCGGCTACGGGCCGGGCGGCCTCGCTAGGCGTGTTGTCGGTGCCCCAGGGCTGGACGTCTGCCGCTCCGGCATTCAGCCAGGTTGCCTCGGCGTTGCCGGCCGCCAGCGGGCTGGGCGCTGCGCCGCCGGTCGTGCCGGGCGGGCAGGGAGCCCCGTTCGGTCCCCCGCTGGCGAAAATGGCCGGGCGGCAAGGCACCAGCGCTCCTCTGGCTGCCCGCTACTATTTCCGTCCCGCCGTGGTGCAACGCCCGGTATACACCGGTTAAGGCAAATGGTGTTCGCGCGAGCCCCAGCGCGGCTGGCTAGTCGCTCTGCAGAAGAGCGCTCCGGCCCTCTGCTTGCCCTACGACTCCTGCAACCTGCGTTCGCGCCACCTCTCGAGTGCGGGCGATACCTTCAGTCTACTGATACTGTTAACATCATCCTAATAGTATGTAGGATGCCTATTATGCTGATAGCCGGTTTGGACGGTTCCGCTGCCAGCGCTGTCCTTCCGACAGGGGGGGTACTGGGCGGTCTCTTAGCGGCGTCTGCGTGGCGGAGCGACGCCACGCAGGGGATTCATCCGTGGATGGTGTGGGACTCGGCTGAACTCGCGGAGCGGCCCGCATGATGGCGTTGACGCCGGTCAGCCTTAATTCCGTGGCTGTTATCGGAGCCCACTGTGACGACATCGCCATCGGTGTTGGCGCGACGTTGATCGAAATCGCGCGTGAAAACCCGGATCTCGTCGTTCACGCGCTGGTGCTGACCGGTGGCGGTACCGACCGGGAGGTCGAAGAGAAGAACGCGTTCGCGGCGATATGCCCCTCAGTGGACGTCCGGTTGACGGTTGTCGACCTGCCTGATGGCCGGCTTCCAGATCACTGGGGGAAGGTGAAACAACAGCTGGCTGAGTTTCGTCGCGATTGCGAACCGGACATGGTATTCGGTCCGCAGCGCAGCGAGTACCACCAAGACCGTCGATTGGTGGCGGAGTTGATCCCCACCGAGTTTTGCGACCACCTTGTTCTCGGCTACGAGATCCTCAAGTGGGAGTCGGACTTGTCCAATCCGACACTCTACTTACCGATTCCAACCGCGACCGCGCACCAGAAGGCGAGATTGCTCGCCGAGTGCTATCCGTCTCAATCCGACCGCGGATGGTTTGACGACGAAGTGTTCCTCGGCTTGATGCGAGTGCGAGGAGTGCAGTGCCGTGCCCGATACGCCGAAGCCTTCACGGTGGAGAAGGCCCTGTTGGATACCGGATCCGATTATTCGGTCAACTAGCGCCAATCAATAACGAGACGACGGAGGGACATCACAGTGCGAGTGCTGGTCACCGGTACCAAGGGCTACTTGGGTTGCCCAGGTGCCCCAGTGCTTTTCGAGGACCGCCACGATGTCGGGGGAGGCGGGGGCTTTTTCTGGAAGGGAGAGCTCCAGTGAAGTACACGCCCACTGGCGTTGCCGGAGTGACGATTATCGATATCGAACCGCATCGTGACGATCGTGGGTTCATCTCACGGTCGTTCTGCGCCGACGAATTCGCTGAATATGGACTGCTCTCCAACGTCGCGCAGACGAGCCTCTCTGATAACTACGCCCGAGGGACCTTGCGCGGCATGCACCGTCAGGTTCCTCCGAATGCCGAGGCCAAGCTGGTGCGCTGCATCCGCGGCGCCATCGTCGACGTGGCCCTCGACCTGCGACCGGAGTCGCGACACCTACGGAAAGCACGTCATGGTGCAGCTCAGTGCCGATAATCGCCGAGCGCTGTTCTTGCCGCCGTTTGTTGCGCACGGTTTTCAGACTCTTGCCGACAACACCGAAGTTCTCTGTCAAGTCAGCGGTCCCTATGAACCCGCCGGAGAGCAGGGATTCCGCTGGGATGACCCGGAATTCGCGATCAAGTGGCCACTGCCGGTCAGCGTCATTTCCGAAAAAGATGCCAACTGGCCGTTGCTGGCATCGGTTCGGAGCTTGACGTCATGACGATTTCACTTACGAGATCACGTCCCAACCGTCTTAGCCAGCGACGGGGCATATTAAACGACCGTCCTTTATCTGGGACTCGGGTGCTATGGCCAGCATGGCGATTGGTCCGGTCAATTGGTCCACAGTGGCCTCGCTGCGTCGGCGGCAGCTGATCGCGTGACTCGCGAGTTGGACTGGGCTTCCCTCAAACGTCCGGGCCGCGGTGTGCCCCCGCCGCGGTCCGGGCTCCTTCCGCTGGGTGCGCCGTGAGACGCGGCAAAGAGTAGCGCATTGACGGCGGCGCGGCTGCATTGCCGCTTGTGTGACTCGGACCCACTGCTGAGCGTGTTGGACCTCGGTGCGACCCCGTACTGCGAAAACTTCCTCACGCCAGGAGAACTCGATTTACCTGAGCCGACTTTCCCATTGCACCTTCGGCTGTGCGAGGACTGCCTGTTGCTACAAATACCGGCCCTTATCGCGTCGGAGGACACATTCACTGAATACGCCGATTTCTCGTCGTTTTCGGACAGCTGGGTGCAGCACGCGAAGTCGTTCGTCAAGCAAGCCGTCAAGCGACTCGGGCTTGTCAACCGAGTCACTTGTGGTCGAAGTCGCCAGCAATGACGGCTATCTGCTCCAACATGTCGTCGCGGCGGGCATACCCTGCCTGGGAATCGAGTCGTCGGTAAATGTTGGCGTCACCGCCCGTGAGCGTGGCGTGCCGACGGTCTCGGCCTTTTTGGACGAGCAATTGGCGCGCAGAGTACGCGCCGAATACGGCCCGGCAGACGTTGGTCGTAGCGAACAACGTCTACGCGCGCATACCGGATCTGCGGGGCTTCACCCGATCCCTGCGCGCGCTGCTCGCCGACGACGGCTGGCTCAGCATCGAGGTACACCATGCGCTGAAGCTGGTGCAGCACAGCCCAGTTCGACATGATCGACCACGAACACTTTCAGTACTACACCCTGCTCTCGGCAACACGTGCGCTCGCCACTGCTGGGCTGGCTGTCGTCGATGCTGAACTCCTGCCTACGCACGGTGGCTCGCTTCGCATCTGGGCTCGTCCGGCACGAATCGCCGCGCCGCCCAGCGAACGGGTCATTGACGTGTTGCGCATCGAGAAAGTCTCGGGATTGCACCGGGTGGACGGTTATCTGCAGTTGCGCCCGCGCACCGAGACGCTGCGCCACAATCTGTTACGGTTCCTGCTTCAGTGCCGCGCCGACGGCAAGCGCGTGGTCGGCTACGGTGCGCCTGGCAGGGGAAATACCTTGCTCAACTACTGCGGGATCCGCAGTGATCTGCTCGAGTACATCGTCGACCGCAATCCGTACAAACAGGGCCGCTTCACGCCAGGAATGCGCATCCCGATTCACGACCCTAAACGCATCGCCAAAGACCGCCCAGACGTGGTTTTGGCTCTGTCGTGGGATCTGGAAGCCGAACTGACCGACCAACTCAGCTATATCGCCGAGTGGGGCGGCCAACTAGTCTTTCCTCCGACCCTGCAAAACCCGGCCATGTTGGAATCCAACGGCAATGGGGCGAAACTGCCATGAGGTCCTGTCGAGGGTGTGGTGACACTAACCTAAGTCGAATTCTCGATTTGGGGAAAGTGCCAGCGGCACAAGTTTTTCCATTGGCAACGGAACCCGTTGGCCCAGAGGAGTCGTTTAATCCGGTGGTGATGGATCTGCGCATCCGCTGCGGGCTCGCGCAGCTAGCCCATGACGACGACACCGTCACGGCGGAGCTACGCAGGATAGGATCGGCGTCGACCGCAGGCGAAGGCACCGCGCGGTGACGGCGGTGACCGGTGCCAGCATCCCGCGCGATTATCGTGGTAGCGCGAATACGCCTCGGGTGTTGTGGCTTTCGCCGTTGATGCGGCCGCTGGCGCGCGTGCAGGCCGAAGCGCTGCACGCGCGGGGTATCGATGTGCTGTTGGTGACCACCGACCAGCACCCGGAGTCAGATACGGCCCGTGACTACGAGCTGGTGCTCGATCTGCGGTTCCGCACGGCGTCGACCTGGCTTGCGGCGCAACGGCGCATCCGCGAACATCGGCCTGACGTCGTGATCGCCGAACTGGTCCGCGACCCGCGCTGGATCGCACTGGCCGGGCGGGCCCCACGTATTCAGCTGGTGCACGACGAGCGCCGGGATAATGGTGGCCCGCAGCGGCGGGTCTTCGCGCGCGCCGTATTCGACCGGTGGGGCTCTCGCTCAGCGGCTACCGTGACCTACAGCAACTACGCCGCAATCGCCGTTGCGACACGGCGTGACGTGGCCGGCACTCACGTGAATGTGGTGCCCCTTTGCAGCGACCTGGATGCGGCACTGGTTCCGCCGTTTGTCGGTCCCGAGGAGCGGCACGACTTCGTGGTGGCGGGCCGGTTCGGCTCGCACAAAAACATCGACGTGGCCCTCGAGGCTTGGCAGCGACATGTGGACGGGGATAGCTGGCGCGGCGACGAGCTGCTGCTGATCGGGAACGGGCCGCTAACCATCCGGACCCTACCGGCCTACGTTCGGTGGCGCCCTGGCAGCTACCGCTATGCCGATGTCGTCACCACGCTGGCTGCTGCGAAGGGTTCGATCGTTCACTACCGCGGTGCCTCGCAAAGCGGCGTGCAACTGCTGTCGATGCAGCTGGGCGTTATGCCGGTCGTTTCTCCAGTCGGTGGCCTGCCTGAATACCAGCCCCCGGTCCTTCCCCCGGTCGGGGTCGACGATGTCGCCGGGCTGACTGCGGCATTCGATGAGCTGTCAGATCCGCTCACCGCTACTTTGCGAGGCGCGGCGGCGGCGCGTCACTACGCAGACTGGTTCACCGTTGATCGCGCCGTGGACGACCTGGTGGATGTGCTCACCGAGGTGGGTCGTCGAATCGGAAAAGCGTCAGCATGAGCCTGGTTTGCGGCAACCTGTTCCTACGCAGTCCACTAGCAAACCAGTCGATCGGCCGCCGGGCGCGGCCCCGGGGCCACCGCCTTCACCGGTAACCTGGCCGCCGACACCTCATGATGGCCATGCCGGCCCGAACAGTGCGTTCGCCGGCGCGTCGACAGCGATCGGCGCGACCAGCCGACCCTGGGACTCGTGCACCCCGGCGTTGCACCTTCATCGGACCCCGCTGCGATCGCGGCATAGGACTCCTCATGTGTCGGAGTGTCCCGCACATCGAGACGCGATAGCACACGGTTCTCAAAGCTGTGCCGGCCGCACCTCGAAAGGGTTTTAGGCCCAGCTGGAGCCGACGGCGGAGTCGGTGCTGTTCATGTTGTTGCCGGCGGACTGGACTTTTTGGCCGTGGGCGTTGGCTTGCTCGTAGATGGTCTGGAAGTTGCGGCCCAACTGGGTGATGAACTCCTGGCAGGCCACCGAACCCGAGCCGCCCCAGAAGTCACCGGCGGCCAGCACATCGCGCACGATGGACTGGTGCTCGGCCTCCAACGAGGCGGCCTGGGAGCGGATCATGGCGCCGTGGGCGTCGACATCACCGAACTGATAGCTGATCGACATTGTATATTCTCCTAACGACTTTGGCTGGGCTAGCTGGACAGAATCTGCTGGGAGGACTGCTCTTGGGACTCGTAGTTGTTGGCATCCCGGATCAGCCCGTCACGCACCCCGTGCAGCATGTTGACGATGTTGCGGAAGGCCTGGTTCATCTGGCCCATGGTGTCGTAGGAGGTCATCTGGGCGGTGCCGCTCCAGCCGGCACCGGCAATATTTGTGCTCGACGCCCACATTTTGCGGGCCTCGTCCTCCACGGTTTGGGCGTGCACATCAAAACGGCCCGCCATCGACCGCATCTCATGCGGGTCAGTCATAAAACGTGTTGGCATTTCCTGGTCTCCTTATCTCGAAGTCATCGGTTCTAGTGGACAGTGACAGCCGGACGGGTTATCCGGTCGCATGACCGCCGGCCTAAAACACTCGGATGGTCCCCCTTTCCTTATCCGGCGTATACCGGGTGTTGCACCACGGCGGGACGGAAACCGAACCTGGGGTTAGCAGCCATAGGAGCGCCCATACCGCGCGTCGGGTTGGCTAGCATCGGCATCCCGCCGAGCGCATGCGTTCCTCCTCACGGAGATTGGACCGACTTGCAGAGCGACCGCAGCCGCTGCGGTGACGTCCGGCCGCAGCGATGACGGGCTGACCCTACAAACGGATAGTTTAACGTTAGGCCATTTTACATACTTTTTGGATAATCGAAAGTATGAAAATGAAACAAACTTATAGATAGGGCGGGCAACGATGAGTCGCAGTTGGTACCACCGGCAGCCGACTGGCACGACCATCATCAACACGTCCGCTTGAACGTCATCAATGTGACAACGTCGTGACACCGAGCCCCTGTCGGATCGTTTACACGCCGCCGGTGACCCCGAACGGACATCGACGACCCGTGAGGTCTCACGCTGGTTGAAGTCACGTCATAACGGGATGTTGACGCACGGCGCGCTTTAGCATTAACCGGTGCGAGTTGCGGTCGCTCTCGGGTGCGTTTTGGTCAGTGCGGCGGCGGGCTGTTCGTCGCGCTCGCCGGGGAGCGCACCGGCAAGCACGTCAGCCGCCGCATCGCTGCCAGCAACTTCAGCCATCCAAGACGAGTCGATTCCTGGCATTGGAGCTACGCGGGCCGCCTGGGACGCCTCGCACACGCCAAACGCGGCGAACAACAACGGTTCGGCCTACGGCGATGATCCCAGCTTGCCGTCGTACCTGACGACTAACGGTGCTGTCTACGGTGACGTGAAAGACCTCGGCACTGAAAGGATCCAGTACTACGACCTGAATATGCATACAGTCGACCTACTCGAGGTTCTACGGCGGATCCGGCAAGAGTTACCGTCCGACGCGACGGCCGCATGGGATCTAACGTTCGACCAGTGTTATCGAATGGCTTTCAAAAGCGCGACCCTGCAGGCCGCAGGGCATTACATGGCAGACGTTCAGCTTGAATACATTCAGGAAGACGGAACGAGGGCGACGAGTCCTGACAGGTTCAACCTTGCTTCGTTTTGGCTTGACGGAGCCGGCTCGCCACCAAACCCTGAAAATGGCTGCTGACTTGCGCACTCGTTAAGCGTTGCCAGCGTGCGAGACCGGGAAACCATCGACTTGGAACCGCGGCTAGTGGCTGCCGTGCGCCGTGCAGTCCGCTACGAAGCTCGCCCGATGCCGACCACCGCGCCTGTCGCCTGCCGGCAGGAAGGGACCACTTCGGAGCTGGTTTTGCCATGAGCATGGGACCACCTGTTTGCCACTGATGGGACCGGAGTTGATCTCCGGCGCTAGTGCCGCCCAATCCACCGTCTACAACCTCTTTGACCGCTGTTGCTCAGGCTGGTTGCTCAGCCGGCCGCGATCGCGTTGGCGGCTTCGGTGGCCGCATACGATCCGGCGCTGGTCCCGAGAGTGTTGACGAACATCTCGTGAATCGCCGCGGCCTGGGCGCTGACCGCCTGGTACATCTGCGCATGCGCGGCGAACTGCGTGGCTGTCAGCGCCGATACCTCATCGGCAGCCGCGGGAACCACCCCCGTCGTCGGGGCCGCCGCAGCCGCGCTTTGAGCGCTCATCGACGAGCCGATCCCCTGCAAAGTGCCGGCCGCCGAAGTCAACGCTTCTGGCTGTGTTGTCACAAACGACATGCGCCTTCTCCTCACGGACAGGGACCGACCCGCAAGGCGACCGCGGCGGCTGCGTTGAGGTCCGGCCGCAGCGATCACGGGCCGACGAGGTACAAACGGATGATTCAGCTTTAGGCGATCATACATACTTTTCGGATGATGTGAACCGGACAACAAACTTGTAGGAAACTAACCTTCGCTCCCGGTATGGTTTACGGGAACCGTGTCATGGCTGGCCATTGGGTCTCGGGACCAAAGACGCTTCAACGAGGACCAATGGCCCTTCGCGAAGGGATGCGCCCGTGATGCTGATGAACGGCAGAGTGTTTGGTGAAGCGGTGTTGATGCGGCGATTACTGAGGCGCCGATGAAGGCGCAACCCCGGCTCGGGCTGGACCTATCGTGGCCGTGGATCACCTCGGCGTTCCTCATCGACGTCGCTGTGCTGGTACTGCCCATGCCTCAGTTGCCCGGCGTACCGCAGATCGTCGCGTCGCGGGTGGTTGTCGCCGTCGCGGCGGTGGGGACGATCGCCATGGTACTCACCTACCGGGGGATCACGGTCGCCTCAGCTCTGGTCAGGTGGGTGTGGGACTTGTCGGCCCCCAAGATGTGGGACTCCTCCCCCGACCCGGAGGCGACACTGAGCCCGGGATGCACGCCCGCGATCGATCACCGGCGCCGCTTCAGCCGCGACCTGGTCGGGATACGCGAGTACCAGGGCCAGCTGGTCGCGGTGATCGCGGTGGATGGGCCGGCGGACGCACCGTCGGGGCGGCATCAGCGCCAGACTTTGTCATCGGCCACTTTGCCGGTGGCGGCGGTCGCCGCGGGAATGCGCCAGTTCGATGTGCGCCTTGACGCCATCGACATCGTCTCGGTGCGAAAGCGACATGTCTCTGAGGCCGCCGATCCGGCCGCCCCGCGAACCATGGACGATCGTCCCGCGCCTGTCCAGCGCGGTACGTGGCTGGTGTTACGGATGGACCCGCAGCACAATGTCGCCGCGGTGGCGATCCGCGATTCGGTGGCGTCGACCTTGGCGGCGGCCGTCGAGCGGCTCGCCGGCGATCTGAACGGACGACGCTGCGCGGCCCGGCCTTTGACCGGCGATGAGCTCGCCGAGGTGGACACCGCCGTAGCGGCGGGTCTGCAACCGACTTCGACTCGATCGGGATGGCGTGACCTCAAGCATCCCGACGGGTACGCGACCAGCTTCTGGGTGTCGCCGCAGGACATCACTTCGGAGACGCTGGACCGGTTGTGGCTGCACGATACCGATGCCACCGTGGTGACGATCCGGCTCACCGGAGCCGCCGGCCGGGCCGAGGTGTCGGCCTGGGTGCGCTATCACAGCAGAGAGCGGCTGGGTAAAGATGTGTGCGCCGGGTTGAATCGGCTCACCGGCCGCCAGTTGGCCGCGGTGCAGGCGAGTCTGCCGGCCCCGGCGACGCGCCAACCGCTGGTGGTGCCGGCGCGGGTGCTGCGCGACCACGAACAGCTCGCAGTGCGGGTGGGTCCAACGGAAGTGGCCGCCACACCGCACTCGATGCGCCCGGCTGAAGGAAGCGATGACGCGCGGCGCGCAGCGGCGGACGCCTTTGCAACGTGATGGTTGTGCGGCTGACCGGACATCCGGAACGCTGGCATACGACGCTATTGCTGTCGCCAAAGTGATGAGCACCCCGCAAGCCGCGAAAAGCAGCGTTCACAATCGGCGCCAAAGTGACCACCGACCGGGTTCCGCAGGCGCACAAAAATATTGCCCAACGACACCTGCAAACTGGCGTCAGGCTTGGCCATTCCGGCGACCGCGCAGGAAGTACCTAATCCGCTGCGCGAGTATGAAGATCTCTGGAAACCGCTTTTCCCGCAAGGCAATTCCGCACAGCAACGGTATCCTGCCTGGCCCAAGTCGTACGACGCCAGCTTGCGTGTGTGGTGGCGGCAACTGCAACCAACCGACCCACCGCACAAGAGACTGAACCGTGCTGTCTAGGATTCGGCGAGCGCCCCAGACGGGCACCGGCCTCGTGGCATTGGCCGTTGCCGGCTTGGCCTTGGCGTCACGGTACTTGCCGATCACCAACCAGGTCGTGTTGTTGACGGCGGCCTTTTCGCCATACCTGATGCTTTGCGCAGCATTGTCGATGGTTTTGCTGACCCTCGCTAGGCGTTGGATTCTCGCCATCGTCGCCGTGGGCTTGACTATCGCGACGCTGTCAGTCCAGCTTCCCTTATACCGCGGTTCGGACGCCGCCCGAACCCCGGGTGTCGGGCTCCGAGTCATCTCGGCGAACCTCCGCGATGGGCAGGCCGATCCAGACCATCTCGTGAGATCGGCCCGCGAGCAGGCCGATGTCCTTGCCTTTCAGGAACTGACCCCACAAGAAGTTGACCGCCTGTCGGCGGCCGGATTGGACGCGACATTCCCCTACCGGTGGCTCGATCCGCGCGCCGAGGCGTGGGGCGTCGGCGTATGGAGTCGGTTACCGATGCACGCAGCCAAGCGGATCGGGGGTTACACGTCCGCGCTCGTGAGCGCGCGAATACGAGTTACGGGCATACCAATAGATCCCACCGTCGTCGTGGCACACATACCCGGCCCATGGCCGATCGATGGCTGGCGTCGTGAGTTAGATCGTTTGCCGGTTACCTTGGTTGAGGTCGCCGAGCAGACGGGCGGCGGTTCGGTGATCGTTGCCGGAGACTTGAACAGCACAACCGACATGCGCCCTTTCCGCAATCTACTGCGCAATGGTTATCGGGATGCCGCGGAACAATCCGGGGCAGGGATCGAGCCCACTTTCCCGGCCGACTGGAGGCTACCGCCATTGATCGCTATCGATCACATACTGACTCGAAGCTGCACGGCGACGTCGCTGCGCACGATCAAGATTCCCGGTTCGGATCACCGGGGTCTCGCAGCGACAGTCATGATTGCGCGGTCGTCGCCGAGCCCGTAAATCAGCGATGCAGTGCCGATCTACAACTCCTTTCGGATCAGGGGCGCGCCCGGTGCGGCTTAAGGGCAGGATGCGCCCATCGGGAAATGGTAGGCGATCTGATACAGCGCCGCTTCGCCGCAGCCCACAGAACCGCTTGTGGGTCGCCGACACCGCCTTCGTGCGGACTGGGGCGGATTCTGCTACACCGCCTTCGTCACCAAGGCGGCCCCTAAGCCGATCGTCGGCTGGGCGGTTGCAGTCAGAATGCGCACTGAAGATCTGCTGCTGCAGGCAATCACGCTGTATGGCAAGCCGATTGCGAGCTATCCGCCTGTGTCCTATGGTTTTTGCGTGACGAGAGGGTTGTCGATGCCGCTGCTGTCGGTCGTCGTCTCGGTGTCCCTTGTCGCGTGCAGCAGCTTCTCCGTCGCCGCACCTGAATCGGCACCACCGCCGCCGCCATCGCCCGGTCTGGTGTTTGATGATTTCAACGGCCCTGCCGGAACCCTGCCCAACCCGGCGCTGTGGACCTACGACATCGGGCCCGCGAAAGACATCAGCAGCGGCGGCGACCTCGAAACCGACACCAACTCCACCAGCAACATCCGCCTCGACGGGCAGGGCCACCTCATTATTCAAGCCCTTAAGACGTCGACCGGGTATACGTCCGCTCGGTTGCTCACCCGCGGGAAAGTCAACATGCTGTACGGCACCATAAGCGCACGGATCAAATTCCCGTCCGGGCAGGGGATCTGGCCGGCGTTCTGGACGCTAGGATCGAACATGGACACCATCGGCTGGCCCGAGTGCGGCGAAATCGACATCATGGAGTTGATCAACACCGGAAGCACCTACTGGGTGTCATTGCATGGGCCGCAGGGAAAATCCGACTACTTAGATGGGAATGGACTCGTGACAAGCGGTCCCATCGCTGATCTCACAAAGGATTTCCACGACTACTGGGTGAATTGGCACCCAAACAGCATCACAATAGGCGTTGATGCAAGCACGCTCGCGGCGTTCACCCCGTCATCGTTGCCTCCTGGGGCCCAGTGGGCGTTCAACCATCCCATGTATGCCCTGCTGGATGTCGCAGTGGGTGGGAACTGGCCAGGACCCCCAGACGAATCGACACCCTTTCCGGCGACCATGATCGTCGACTGGTTCAAATACACACCCTGACGGGATTGCCCGGCGTGTTCGCAGGGGACTGTCTAAGAAACGGTGAATCTGATCTTGGTCTGACACGCCGTGGCTGAGCTTGGCGGGAAGGACTGATGATGTCAGAAACACTCGAGCCCATGGCTACCCAGGTGGATCAAGCAGCTCGCTGTTCATCATCGGCCGCATCAAGGATCTGTCGATCGTGTATGGACGAAACCACTCTTCCGACGGTCGTGTCCTGCGACGGTGTGAAAAGAATTCGGACGTAGTTCCCTCGAAGACCGACGAAAGTCTGAGGAAGGAGCCTACGTCGATGCCGTCGAATTGGACTACTTGTTTTGGGACGGCAGCTAATTCAAGTACCACGCCAACGCCTCGGCCGAGCCGGTGCTGGCCGCCTGGGGCATCGACACCGACGGCAAACCGGTGTTTGTCGGGTTGGAGGCCGCCTCGAGCGAGTCCGGGGAGGGCTTTTTGACTGGGCTGGGTGAGCGCGGGCTGCGAACTCCGCTGCTGGTCGTCTCCGACGGCGAACACTCCTGCTTGTCGTTGGTGTGGGCGGTGCTGGATCGCGCCTCGGCGGGCTGGCTGGGTTTACCATGACACCGGCCGGGCTGCGCCTGCAGGATCTACGCCGCAGCCTGCATGACCTGCCAACCCAACTGCCACAATGGAATTCGGTAAATCACACCGAAAGCGGTGTGCCGCCAACCGAATCGGCTGCCACCGCATAGAATGACCATAAGCGAGCGGAACCTTCGTCAGGCCACTTTTACCCCGCTGCCCGGACGCCACCGCGTCCGGGCAGCGGGGTGCTATCGGATTGGAGCTGCTGCCAGTCGCCGGGGCGAGCCACACCGCCGATTTCTTTGCAACGTTCTAAAGCTATTTGGTGACTTCGAACAGCCAGTGCAGTCCTCCGTGTGCCACAGCTACTGGCTGGAAGTCGTGCGGGGACCGCGCCTTCAGTTCGTTGAAGGCCCGCATCTCGTGGTCGCGGTCGGCGAACTCGTCGAAGTAGATCAGGGTTCCCGCCTGAAAGTGAGGTTCGGCCCACTGCAGGACTGTGACAGCGCTGGAGTACAGGTCTGAGTCGATGTTGATGATTAGCTGGTCGTGGTCAGGGACTCGGAATTTGGGAAGCGTGTCATCGAACCACCCTACCTGGAATGACACACGCTGGTCATCAATACGTGGGGGTTGACCTGTGGCGAAGTGGCCCGCACCGAGACCTGGCCGCCAATCTTCGGGGAGTCCGTCGAAGCTGTCGAACCCGACCAGGTTGGCGTCCCGCTGGGGTAGGTGGTGTGACCACCAGCGCATCGAGCGGCCCTCATATACCCCGAACTCCAGGTAGAGCGGTTTGTTGCCGCTGATTTTGGAGAGGGCGAGACCAAAGAGGGCGTTTTCGTCGGCGACGACTTGCGGTTCTGTGTTGATGTCATCGAGCCAGTGCCCCAGCTCAAGGTAGCTGAGCACTGAACGCAAGTTCGCTAGCTGGTGAGGCGTGACTCGCCGTCCTGCCTTCATCAACGCGAGCCTGATCGCAGTCCTGACATCTGCCATGGGACCCCCTTCCGGAAGGAAGGAGCGTACCCGATGCCGACAATGATCCCAAACCCGACCGCAGCTGACGACAGAAACCTTAGGCGCCTCACTTTCCGAGGCCTATTGATGCCGCTAGCGTTCGCAGTCGGTCAGCGGCCCTCTCCAGCCTCGACACGAATGGAGACGGCAGGCCCGAGCGTACGTACAAACGCATTCGCGACTGCCACGGTGCGAGAATCTCCAGTGGCCTGGAAGACTCAACCATGTCCCGGCGCGCGCTATCCGAAAGCCGGGATTGGCCATTTTCGTTCGCAAACAGAAAGGTGTTGAACCGATACCACCACTCGATCTCCTTCAGACGGACCACCGGACGACGCGCACAATCGAATACCGCGTAGCCGCGCGCGGTAAACTTGGTGCGCCAATACTCATAAGGCTGCTCGTTCACGTGGAATTCACCGCCCTGGCCCGGAATGGCGGCCGAGAACATGATGAGGTCGCCATGCCGGCAGAGGTTGTCGATCAGGGTGTCGGAGTGAGCTTCCGGAATGTGTTCCGCTACTTCGAGGCACAGCACGAGGTCGAAGTGTTGTCCAAGGTCGAAGGGCTGAGATATGTCAATCGCCCGGAAAGCGTCTGCCGGGATAGCCAATGTATTCAAAGGAACGTAGTCCCCGTCCACACCCACGACCTCCTTGACCCCGATGCGACTGCATTCCGCCAGCCATACGCCGGGTCCGCAGCCTACGTCGAGTACCGACATAGGAGGAGCTCCATCGAAAGCAACTTGAACGATAGAGTTCAGGAATGGGCCAGCAGATCGCTCGCCACAGCCCACTGCGAAATCGAAGAACTCCCGATCGTAGCGATATGACATGTGATTTACCAGAACTTTCATTATCGGCTGACAGGGCCGGAACACCCCCCCTCATCGCATGTGTGTCGTGCCACCCCACGATAAAAAAGTCCAGGGCGTAGCCGACGCCAGGTATGCGACGGAGGGGTCGGGACCACCACGTGTTGTCGCCGATGGTTTTGTGTAGGACAAATATCCGCACATATCTGAGTATCGCTTGCCTCCGGGCGAGCCACGGACCGTCGAGGTCTTCTCCGAATGGCCCGCTCGCGTCCGTCTCAAACGTATAGCGAATTTTTCTGCCGTCTTGCGCCGTGAAATGCCCGCTCTTGTGCCTTCCCTGGCGGACGACCTTGAATTTCGTGTAGCCGAGGGTCTCCAAAGTGTTGAACTCTTTCAGCAGGTCGGACCAAGAGGTCTTCGTCGACTCGAGCGAGATGAACTTCGGTCGGCAGCTGATAGTCTTCAGGGCATCTACGCATAGCATGTCGGCCCCCTCTACATCGATTTTCAGATAATGCGGGCAGCCGTATTCGCCGATCAGGCCGGCGAAGCGAACGCAGTCAACCGTAATTTCTTCCGAGTCGGCGCCGAGCTTCCTGTTCCTTGCTGCCCACTGCGAATCCGCCGTTCCCCAGGCAGAGTCCTTCTGGTTTACGAAAAAGCTGGCCGAGCCGATCGTTTCGCCGATCGCCTTATCGACGAGCATGAGGCGGCCGTCCGCAATGGCTTCCCTGAATCGCTGTCTGAGCTCGTCCGCGAGCGCCGGATTGGCTTCCACCGCGACCACGCGATATCCGAGCTTCAGGTAAAAGTCGGTGTCCTCTCCCTTGTGCGTGCCGACATCAAAAATCAGGTCTTTATTAGGGATCTCAGCCATAGTCATCGCTGTCCTTTTTCGAGCGTCCAGCGCGAATTGCTTTCATCGGGATCGTATCACCATCTGACTCGTCATCAGCAGCAAACTTCACGTACACTGTTTTGGGCCTTCAAGTAAGGAGCGGTCTGGGCATAATGGTGACATTGTGGTGAGGTGCTCCAGCTGGACCGGATGCGAAAAAAACGAGTTCTGTATCCGGCTCAACGATGCGCATCTAGGTGCAGTCCTGGTGAACAGCTTCGGTTTGATCGTGCAGGTCTGCCTTGTCCACAGCGGTGGTTCGTAGTGAATATCGATCGCGCCAACCAGGACTGGCCGATCTCAACCCTGGCACGCGACGTCCCCGTGCCGGTCTTGATGTACCACTCCGTGAGTGACGCCCCAGCTGCCTCGATACGTGCGCTTTCGGTTCGCCCCGCGGTGTTTGCCGCCCAACTTGATTACCTGCGCCAGCACGGGTTCACCGGACTGACGTTCGGCGAACTGTGCAAACGCCGCCGAGCTGGACATGCGTTGCCCGAGCACCCCATCGTGCTGACATTCGACGATGGCTATGCAGACTTCATCGAAGAAGCGTTGCCGATGTTGATGGAGCACGGATTCCTGGCGACGGTCTTCGTCACAACGGGATGGTTGGACGATGCGGGCCTTCACGCTGCCGGGACTGCACCGAACCGCATGCTGTCGTGGGCACAGCTCGCGGAGTTGTCAGCCGCTGGCGTTGAGATCGGCGCACACAGTCACAGCCATGCCCAGCTTGACCAGCTCTCCGAACCAAGATTGCGGGCTGAGCTCGCTGATTCAAAGCACTTATTGGAAGACCGGCTCGGCCACGCGATAAGCAGCCTTGCCTACCCGTACGGGTATTCCAGCAAGCGCGTCCGAGAAGTTTCTCGCGAGGTTGGCTACCTGCAGGCCGCTTCGGTCGCAAACGTGACAGCCGCGCCAACCTGCGACCCCACCAGTGTGCCACGCCTCACCATTCGGCGCTCAACCTCGTTGAGCGTGTTCGCCCGGATCGCGAATCAAAGGCGGATACGGCTTCATTACACCCCCGCTCACGTGCTTACCGCGGGATGGGCCGTGGTCCGGCGAACGCGGTCCGTGGTTCAGACTTTGTCCGGCCAAGTTGAACAGTAAGGAACAGAGAAGCAACAAGTCCGCCGCGGCGGCGACCCACACCTGACCCTGCACCGGCTGTGCCGGTTCCTCGCCTGGTGCATCGACTCGGCCATCCCCGAATCTATTCACCTTCGCCGCCACCATCGACCACTGGTGGCCCGAGATCAACGCTTTCGTACAGACTGGGATCACCAACGCCCGCACCGAGGGCTACAACCGGCTGCTCAAACAGGTCAAGCGCGTCGGCTGCGGATTCCGCAGCAGGAAACACTCAACCCGGCGGATAAGATTCCACTGCACCCGCAAACAGCGGACCGCAACACAGGGAAAGCTGTCATGTAACCCGCCACTCTCCCGTCGAGGAGTAGGCCTTGCCGCATCTGCGCCTGATTATCGCCGGTTTCGTCATTATCCCCGGTTTCGTCACTGCTGCGCTCGCGCTGACGGTTGCGTATACAGGCATGGTTACAGCCAGCGAGCAGAGCGGGGCGGTCGAGCAGCACGGAGTCGTGTTGCCGGCTTGGCGGATGAATAGTTACCAGGGCACGACCACCACGCAAGCGATAAGCGACATCGCCGGGCTCGGCGCGACCTGGATTCAGTTCACCCCGACGTGGTATATGGCCACAGGAACGTCCAGCACGATCGACCCGGCTTGGACCATCACCGACGCCTCTGTGCGAGCAGCGATTGACCTCGCCCACAGCAAGGGCCTCAAGGTTATGTTGAAGCCGCATGTCGACCCTCGGGGCGGCACATATCGCTGGGAGATCAACCCGTCCAACCGGGCAGCATGGTTCAACTCCTACCAATCGATGATGACCCACTACGCCACTATCGCCCAGCAGAAAGGCGTCGACGAGTTCTCGGTGGGCTGCGAACTGGCCACCATGTCGGGTTCCGCAGATCGCAGCGCGTGGCTGACGGTCATCAACGCAATAAAAGCCATATACAGCGGTCCGCTCGTCTATGCGGCCATCCCCAACGAATACCGCAACGTGTCATTTTGGGATCAGCTCAATTTTATTGGGATTGACGCCTATTTCCCGTTGAGCACCAAGCCGACAACGGATATATCGGCGCTGGAGGCGGCGTGGATTCCGATACGGGACCAAATGTCGGCCTTCGCGGTTGGTGTCGGGCGTCCAATCATGTTCACCGAGGCCGGCTATCCCAGCCTGGTGGGTGCGGCGGTCGAGCCATGGAACAACCAATACAGTAGTACGCCCTCTCAGCAGGAGCAGGCAGCCGCGTATGAGGCGTTGCTCGCGACGTTCAGCGGCCAGCCCTGGTGGGCCGGGACGTTCTGGTGGTCGTGGTGGAGCGACAATGGTCTTTACGCCCGGCTTGATCTCGCGATCGGGGGCAAGCTCGCTGAGTCGGTTCTACGGAATTGGTGGGCTTCGACCCCGTCACCGTCATCGAACATTTATCGCTGATCGCAGTCCACGCTGATCGTCGATCTGCCTCATCTGCCCTTCGCCGAGGAGTCGGTGGTCTGCGACTCGACCCGCTTCACGCGGCTACTGCACGCTATCCGGTGAGCCGGATGCTTCCGATCGGATAGCCGCCGTCATTGTCGCGTCCGGCCTGAGCCAGTGTCATCGGTGTGTAGTTGACGGTGTTGCTTCCGTTTGGCTTGTGGTCGTTTCCAACGACTTTCGCGGCGAGCCTGTAGTTGCCGGCTGGCAGTCTGGACGTCGACAGGGAAAACGTATCATCGTTTGCCGCACTCGCCGGGTCCTGCGCGGTGTTATCACCGAGGGCGCATCGCGCATGTATTCCAACGCCCCCATGAGTACGGCGACATCGTAAACACCTGCACCGAGGCCCGGAAGAGGCCTCTGATTGAGGTCACAGACAATCGTTCCTGGACCGCGGTCGACGATGTCAGATGCCACGTAGGTGCACGATGGGTCGAGATACCGCTCAAGGGTTCGATTGCCAGCTCCGAATTCAATGGCACGGCTGTTTTTCGGTTTACAAGAGCGGCGGCTATTCTGATCGGAGGCTCCCACCACGCCTCGAGACTGTGGGATTCAACCCAGCGCCGGTAATCGGTCTTCCGCAGAACTGCGGCAATCGGCCTTCACACGGAAATCTCACCTACTACTGAACATAGTCATCGATATCGCGCCGGCCATGGCTGGAACAACGCGCTGCTTCTTCTGCATAAAGCCCGAGTCGCGCCGTCGTAGCTTCCCGCCTAACCATGGCCTGGGGCGATTGGGAGCGACTCAACGATAGGGACCTGCGACGCGGTGTCCCACTGGCCGAGATACCCTCTGCAAGCATCTTCACGGTCCTGACGTGCCCCAAACATTCCGGACAACTTGGGCCAGGTCCGTTGGGGCGGGCCCCCCGACGAGCAGGGCGCGGTCATCGGCGATCCCGGCTGCCCGAGCGGCAGCCATGTCACTTGGTTGATCCCCGATCAAGATCGAAGCGGTCAAGTCGAGGTTGAGGTCGCGTGCCGCGGCAATGATCAACCCTGGCTTGGGTTTGCGACATCGGCAATCTCTCTGCGCAAGATCGAGAGACTGCGGATGGTGAGGACATGTGTATATACCATCGAGGACGATCCCACGTTTGCTGAGTGCAGCGAGAAGAAGGGCGTGGATGACCATGACGTGTGACTCGGTGGCTCGGCACCTGCCAATGCCTCCCTGATTGGTAACGACCACCAGCGCAGCACCGGCCTTCTGGGCGGCGTCGGCTGCATCCCAGGCAAGGTCGACCGCCTCAAAATCGCTCGGCTCAATCACGTAGCCATCGATATTTCGCCGATTCAGGACCCCGTCGCGGTCCAAAAACAAAGCAGGCCGAGGCGCCGAGCCAGCTTCACCGCGTATGTAGCGGAACACGAATCGACAATTTCAACGAAAGCGGCAGACGCAATATTTGAGGCGACCGGTGGTTGCCCGACCACCCAAGACTAACGACATATAACACCTCGATCATCGGGGCTGAGTCAGCTCTGCTTTGCAACTGGTTCGAGCGCGTCACCATAGATGTCCTACTGCCGACTAGCGCGCGGGCCAAGTCGGGTACTCGACTATTTCGTTCGATCGCACGTCACCTTTCGGTCGATCCGACTGAAGAATTCTGCGTACCGATCGGCGTTTGCATCCCAACTATGTGGGTTATCAAAGCGCATATCGACTTTCGTCATCGATCGCTGCATGGCGTCGCGCAATCCGATCGCATCCTCGACGCCAGCGTAAGAGACGCCCTGATAATCCTGGCAAGCCTCTTGAAGTGCGGGAACCGTCGTCGTGACTATGGGAAGTCCAGCCTCCATCGCCAAGTTAACCGGGCCCGAAGCTGACGCACGGCGATACGGAGCAACTACGACATCGGCTTGTTCGAAGAGGTCCCTAACCCGATCATCGGGAATATATCCTGACAATATCTCATAGTTGTTCTCACCAGTACCTCGAATAATTCTCAATGCTGGCTCTGCATCGGCCCAGACTTCCCCGGCAATCGTCAGATGAACGCGCTCTCCGTCGCGGATCAGGGAGCGGAACGCTGCCGCGAGTTCATCGATACCTTTGTACGGTCGAATAACACCAAAGAACAGAAATCTCACCGGATCTTCTTCGCGTCGCGACTCGCTCGCTACAGCCAATCCACTATGTCCGGCGTGTTCTAAAGGTCCCGGAAATACCACGGAGAACGGCAGTCGCTGAAGGGAAGGATAGGCTCGATGCATCATATTTATGTCGGATTTAGAATGAACTACTACTCCGGAAAGTACCCGAGCCAACTGACGCATGAGCACTCGGGCGTACGCGGTTACCAACGGAACAGCCGCCTCCCCGACGTCGGTTGATTCGTGCACCTCTATTACCACTTGTGCGCGGATCAGTCGAGCTGCCAACGCTATCGCCAGGTAGCTATGAGCGGTTGCAGCCGTCCACCATTGGAGGAGGACTACCTTCGGTCGTCGCCTCCATAGAAATTGGATCGCTCGATACAATGAGAGCCCCCAATACCAATCGAGACCCTCATATGTCGGAACCTTCTCAAGGCGCAAGACTTCGGATCCGTACATTCCTATTCTCCTGCGCCCCGGATAAAAGCGACGCGGACACAATTCTCGAATCAGTAGGGCACTCACGGAATCACCTCGCCGGGCGAATGCATTCGCTATCGAGGCGGTGTGATATCCGATACCCGAGAGGAAACGAGGCCCTGGACCAACAACCATTAACGCATCTGATCCATTTTCGAACTTCGTATGCCTAATCTCGGCGGATTGGTCAGATCGTTGTGCCTTAATGCGGATACCTCTCGACCTAGTTAGCTGTGGCACGCCCGCCCCTTATCGCAGCGCTCGGCATCGCGCTCCCACCTGCCGCCTCCACGCGGACCCCATGTTCCTGTCCAAAACCACCGTGCATGCCTAGGGTTGCAAGCGTGGCCTCCATGTACCAGATCCTTTCCAGATCGTAATAATTCACTCGTGCCACTCCTGAAGACTTCTGAATTCGACCCTATTCACACTCACCCGACAGTGGGTTCCACACTATGGGCCCGAACTGCGCGCTATTGGAAAGAGGATACGCTCCACAAGAGCAAAGATTATGTGACCGCATACCATGTGAAGTTCTTGAATCTTGGCCGTTTCGCTAGCCGGTACACACAACATATGTTGGGCAATGCTCATATCCCTGGGCTCGGAGCCGGTGAACGACACTGTTGTTATGCCCTTTGTCTTCGCTGCCTCGAGTGCGCGTACGACATTTACGGAGCGACCTGAGGTCGAAATGCCAATGAGAACGTCACCAGCACGTCCGAGCGCTTCGACCTGCCGAGAGAAAACGGTATCGAATCCATAATCATTGCCCAGCGCGGTGAGAGCCGACGTGTCAACGGTCAAGGCAATGCCGGCAGCGGGTGCCCGGTCGTAATTTTGGCGCCCAACCAATTCAGCGGCCAGGTGCTGCGAGTCCGCAGCCGACCCACCATTTCCGCAAAACAAGACCTTCCCACCGGCACGCAGTGATTCTACGATCTCGCCCGCAATATCCGTCAGGATCTGTGTGTAGTGGGGACTCGCTAAGGCGTCCAGAGCGACACGGCTCTTAGCGATCTCCCCATCGATGAACGTCGAAACACTGGTATTTATCGCAGTGACCACGCTACTGCTCCTTCCGACATAAAGTGTGCTTGCTGTACCACGCCGACCTGCAGGTCATCGAGAGCCCGCATGACCGCCGGCCGCCGGACTGGATCCGTTAGAAACAAAACGTGCCCTCCACCGCCTGCGCCGGAGACCTTTCCGGCCATCGCACCAGCCTTTCGGGCAACATCAAAGCAATGTTCGATATGGGAGTTCGAAATCCCTTCTGCTAATTGCTTCTTCGCCTGCCAGCCTCGATCAAGAACTTCGGCGAGTTGTGCGAAGTCTCCCTTGAGAAGAGCCTCCTTCATTGCAATCGCCTCATCTTTGAGCTTATGAGTCGCTGCGAGTTGCGACGCCGATCCCGATGATATATAGCTAGTCTGCCGCTCAATTATTTCGGCAGAATCGCGAGAAACTCCGGAATGGAATAAAACAATTGAGGCCTCTAGTTCACGTAAGGTTGCCTCCTTGATTCGCAACGGATTAATGATAACCCGCCCGGCAGGCCCAAACTCCATTACATTAAACCCACCAAACGTCGCGGCGTACTGATCCTGGCTTCCCCCCGCCTGTCCATAGTCCTCGCGTTCGATCTCGAATGCGAGGCGTGCGACGTCATATTCCCCAAGTGGCAAGGCAAAGAACTCGCGAAAAGCCTCAACAACTGAAACAACCAAGGTCGAGGAAGATCCCAAGCCCGATCCAGGAGGCGCATCCGAGACCGTAGTCAGACAAATCCCAGGCCGGCCTAGATCGAAATCCCGAGTCAACCGCTCATAAATGGCTCGGTGCAGATTCAGCTGAGTAGGCGCAGCCTCAGCGGACTCAAAACCAAGAGTCAGACGGTCGGTGACCTGAATATCGGGTGCTCGGAACTCAATGGCGCCATCCCGGGTTTCTTCAAGCGTCGCGTAGCAGTATCGATCGATAGTGGCGTTCAGGACAATGCCACCGTACGTGTCACAGTAGGGCGACACATCGGTTCCTCCCCCCGCAAGGCCAAGCCGCAAGGGCGCGCGAGAACGGACGCGGCGGATCGATCGCTGGGCGTTGCGCTCGCGAACTCCGTTACCGGCCTCTAAACAATAGTTGGCCATCACACTGTGTGCAGGCATGTTTTCTCCCTTAGTTCTCGCCGGGGGACGTTCTGCTCTTGGAAGACTTCTGGCCCCAAACAGCCGGTATTTGTGCACCGTATAGGGCACCTTTACGCCGTTGCTCCATAACACTACGGAAAAAGGCCGGGACACCTCGGAGCATCCCTCTCATTTCGGTTCGGAGAAGACTAGCGGGGAAGCTACGCCTCGTCGCTGTTCGAACTGAGTCGTTTCCTCGCAAGTCTTTAGTGGCAGCGGGAATCAATGGCAACAATGAAAGTAGGAGCTTCGGCTCGTAGCATATTAATGCGGCGTAGTAAGCAGTCAGACCAGTGCCGTACGCATGCAACTGCCTTTTTAAGCCGACAAGCGTGTCACGATGATAATGCCAGGTTAGTGCTGTGGGTTGGTAAACTATGGTGTGCTTGCCAAGTAGCGTGCGCGTGAAAGCGAACGTGTCCTCCGTTGCCATAGCTGGCGTGCCTGCACCTAATGCGACGTGAAAGCCTTCGATATCAATCAAGACTTCGCGACGGAAGCTCATGTTTGCGCCGGTGCCAAATGCCGGTAGTGGGTAGAGCGGGCTCTGCGAATGCTCGGAGTCGAAAATCTCTCGATTGAACCCGTGTCCCTTGCTGTGTCCCCCAAACTCTTCGTACCATAGTTGCGGTTCAGTCCTCAGCTCGGCCGGAAGAACCATACCTGTGACGCAGCCGACATTCGACCTAGCCGAGAAGCCTCGTACAACTTCGGCCAGCAAGTATCTGTCAGGCACCTCGTCGTCGTCTAAGAACGTGATGATATCGGCTCGCGCGGCACGCCAACCGGTATTTCGAGCCCACGAGAGACCAGCGCGGGGTTCCAGCACGTATCGGACTGGCACCGAGAGGTCCAGCGATTCTAATGCGGCTGAAACCGCACCCGGATCTGCCGGTGCGTTGTCAACAACGATAATCTCATAGCTTGGGTACTCTTGGCGGGCAAGCTGACGTACGCAATCAGCAAGGCGTGCAGGCCGGTCCCGAGTACATAGGACCACTGATATGTCGGGTGCATTTTCGAGCAATTGCTCTCGCGCGGCCACGAAGGCCAGTTGATTTGGGTCGAGCTGTAAACCGACGACTGGTATCTCGCTGATCAGCGGCAGACCGCTCTCGGCTAGACGAGCATTTATCTTGGACCGAAACGACAGCGACGCCGAAGCGGCCGCAGCGCTTGGAAGCGAATCGGTGTTCTCAACTTCGAAGTCGGTGTACCCGAGCGGCTCCGTTCCTATCAGCACGAGAAGATGAACCCGAGCGCGTCCTTGATTCCCGAACTTTTCCTGTTGGATGGTCGGAAATGGATGCAAGATATCCCACTGAGCAACACAAAATGGACGAAAGGACCCGCGGCCGTCGTGGGTGGGATGAGCCATCAGTGCATTCGGCGAATCCGCACTCGCGGCGAGAACCCCTCTGGTCGCGGGACCGCCAGGCTTGGAACCTCTTATGGGCACAGAATGTCTCCTTCGTACTAGCATCTCCGTCAGGAAGCCCGCAGCAGTCCATAGCAGCCCCGCGAATATTGCGGCGCTACGTTCGAGATTCGCGACGTCACCTTGAAGGATTGCCAGGCGCAGCTCACGGAGAAATGCGAAGGGAAGAACCCTCGTCGCGTATCGCCGCTCCGCCGCAGTGCTGGCGCCGATCCCCATGAGCCTTGCCAAAGCGGCTTTACCACGGCCCTCGTACCAGCACCGCTTAAGAAAAAAACCTGGCGTACTTCTGGCCGAAGGAACCTTGTGGACGACCTCTGCTGACGGATCGTATAGCCAATAACCCGAAGGCAAGGCTCGTCGCACCCGGAGACACAAATCAGTGTCTTCAGGGCCATAAGCTCCGCCGGTTTTACCGAAACCTAGGCGGAAACCGCCCACGGCATCGAACGCACTGCGCCGGATCGCCATGTTACCTGTCCACACGTTTCTCATGGGCGCCGTTACCTTCGGCATACCCGCGTACGAGCCGCCAACAACCCAATCGAATTCGCGTGGAAACCACCGCGGGCGAACTTCGGGCCACTGTGGTGCGAGCCCGCCACCTACTCCGACGACCTCTGCGTCGCTGAAGTGCCGGCACAGGGAGCGTAGCCAGTCGGGTGCGGCAAACGCGTCGTCATCCAGAAAAACTACGATTTCGCCCCCGCTGTGCAGGACACCTGTATTACGTGCTCCGGAAGCTCCCTTCGGTCCTAGGTTTTCAAGGATCGTCACACGCCTTACACGCCTCCATTTGGCCCTTGCGTGCTGCGCGAGGCCCGGGTTGTGGTCTATAACCAAAATTACTTCGAGAGGAGGCGAAGACTGGCAAAGCGCCGAGGCTACGGCCTTGACAATGTCGTGCCAGCGATCCTCCGTATAGGCAGCAATGATTACAGAGACAGAGAGCGCTCCTGTCGAGGTCTCGCGGCGGCTTGACCATGCTATGGCGATGTCACGCGCGGCGCGCGGTGGCCGGGAAGAGATGCTCACGGTTGGTCCTTAAATATTGGCGCGTGTTTGCTGATAAGCAGTCGAGTTAGCTCACGCGCACCATTGCCTTTGCTAAAACCGTTCGACTGCGTCGCCCTCGGGGCCACTAGCGATTTGAACCGCTCGTAAATTTGATCAGGTTTCGCAACTTGCACCAAAGCGGCCGAGTGAATGTCGTCGCGGCTGACTTCGCCAGTTTCCCAGGCACGGTCATCTGCGTTAGAAACCTCTCGTTCCCCGGCGCTGTGATTGTTTTCCACCTCAGTGTCCTGCTGATCGAACCGACCCCGGGCCTTCCGGATGTGCGGCCAGAAAATAGCTGCTTCCACCACCATTGCAGTGCCGAGCGCTATTCCAATACCAGTTACGCCACCGAACTTCAGCCCCACCTCTACAGCTATGAGTTCCAATGCTGCGCCAAGAACTGTTGCCTTCGCTGCCTTGCCCAGTGCGCCTTGGGCTCTCCTCACCGCGATATAGATCGACTTCATTGCGTGTGCGAATGTACAAATCGCCAGCGCAATAAGGCAATAGCGGGCCTGTTCATACCCAGGGCCGAAAATCGCCAAGAGCGGAGATGCCAAGATAGGAGCTCCCACCGCGGCGAGGACAGATACCACTCCTGAGAGCCGAAGTGCCGTGTCGAGCCCACTACCGAGGTGCTCCGGGTTCTCACTATCGAGCGCGAACGTCGCGATAGCGAGTTGGTAAGGAACAACCCAGACAAACGTAACTAAAAGGAGAGCCGCGTAGAAGCCCGCGTTTGCCTGATGGCTTAGCTGGGCGGCAACCATGATCGGCATGGCCAGTACCGGCCCCTGTACCGCGACGTTGACGCAATGATGACCCGCTGCAGTACGCCACAGCGGATAAAACCCCCGGAGAGATGGCATTGTCTTCAACCATTCGTGGGACGCCTCGGTACGCAGTGCGAGCATCAGCAACGAGATAAGGTTTCCCAGAAGCCAAACTGAAAAAATGACTTGCAGTGACAGACCGATAGCAACTGCGGCGAGGGGGAGCGCGATTAGCTTAGTTAGCGAGAAAACAAGATTGCGTGACACCTGCCGCTCGCTTCGTTGAACGCCAATCAGCGCGCCGTCCAATACAAGCGTCCCCGTGGTTACGGCTGTGCCCACGCCGAAGAGCGCTACGCCGATCGGCGTGGCGTAGATCCATTCACCCGTCCTACCGGCGATGTGATAGATAACTGCATATCCCGCTGCACTGGCAAACGCTACGAGGCTGGCGATCCCCAGACTCGTCACGACGAGACGCCTCAAACCGGCACCGGCGTGATTCTGGAGTTCGGCAGTCAGCAGTGTATGAAGACCTAGCGTGCAGAACATTGCAATGAGCTGCATTGCCGAGATAACTGCAGCCGCGCGCCCAACGACTTCGGTAGTGGTCATGTGGGCGGCGACTGCCCAAAACACGAATCCCAGCCCGGAAGTCACGACGGTCGTGCTATAAAGCGAGAGCGCAATCGTGATGACAAGGCGCCCACCAGATTTCCGGCCGTCGCTACGCTCAAGTCCAAGACCAAGCGGTCGCTTCCGTGAGCTCTGCGCCGCACGATGGCGGGCGCCCACGCTTTCACGCCCTGACAACCCACACCGTCCGATACGGAGGGTATGCGGTGCTGCCTCGATACACCGAAGCTACTGCTTTTTTACCCTCCACTGAGAAGAACTCGGTCCACAATTGGCTCGGAGCCAGCGTCACTCGACGCGTCGTAACATGCTCACTCATGTTCATGACGACTGTGAATTCTTCGTTCGACGACTCATGGCTTTTGATACCTAATACAGCTCCCGTCGCACCCACAGGAGATTTTGTCGGGCCATCAGGGACAAGCCACACTTCGGTGAAAGGCATTTCCCGATGATTTCTACCGCTTAGGGATATGACTATTGTCGCGGTTACCATAAGTATGGAGGCAAATAATTTCGCGCCAGCAACCCAGGTTAGGTTTAGGGAACCCCGGCGCGTTCGATCCAGTAGACTGCCTGCGCCGCGCAGACGCGCTACCACGTAGGCAATGAGCGTTGTCGCGGCGGCGTACGTGACCCAATTCGACTGGACTAGGCCTGATGGAATGTAATTGAGAATCAGGCCACCGACCATGCCTGCCCCTAAAGAGCAAGCAATTATGGCGACTAATCGCCCAGTGCCGCTTGCCTGACCGGGCAGGATCGCGCTTGCCAGGGCGACTCCCGTCAGGATAAAACAAAGAACTGATGCCGTAACATTCGTTATCTCGCGCGGAATGGATGGCAGTACTGATGCGCCGTAGCACGCCAGAGCGGCTAAAGCGATAACGTCGAATTTGCATAGTCTAGCTCTCATGGTAGCTCCTGACTCCACGGACGTAGTCGAAGCTTCGTAGGTCGTAGAAATGGCCAATGCCCGAGTCGTAGATTCGAGATATTCCGGGAATATTGTCGAACTTGACTAGGTCTTCGGGCCGTAAAAACTTGCCCTCACAATTAACGACGTCTATCGGGAAGTATTTTCCAGTAGGAGGAAGGGGCTTAACCCCAAGACGCGTGTCCACGTCTAAGTATGTCACGTCCTGGGTGTCGATAAACGCAACGTCCTCTGGCGTGAGGCGATCGTGGTAGTAAAGATATCCCGGGTATCCAATGGAATCCAGCTCGGCAACCGTTGCCAGGAGAATTCCCGATGTAAAGTCGGCAAAGAAACGGGAACCGCGTTGAAGGTTTGTTGCCGCCCACTCGGCCCTGCTCGTGCCTACGGCGTCTATTCCACTTGCCCAACCTTCGAGCCAAAACACACCCGGAAGTCGCTGCCAATATGCCGGCAAACCGATGGTAATTGAGAACAGAAAAAGTACGAGGGCGACTGCTGTTGCACTTACGAGGCCGCCTGACATGTCGCTTAGCATGAGGACTGACCTACGGCGAAGGCCAAGAGCACGTGATGCAAGACGCTCCAAAACTATCGCCACTGCTAGCGCAGTGAAGAGCGAAACGAACGCAAACATGCGGGATGCGAGTTCGCCCCCGTCCGTTGCAAGTATGCGTACTGCCATCACCAGTCCATAAGATCCGAACGCAACCCAGATAAATGACCGCTCCAATGGCGGCCTGTAACGCGCAAACCTAACGTCGGCAGCGAGCCTAACGCTCGCGGCGAGAAGTACCAGCGTGAGAACAATGCCGACGGGATTGACGACCGAATCGAACAGTGGCGTCGCCGGCGCCCATGGGGAGTCCTTAACATTTCCTTGGACAGCACCAAACTCGGTTAGGCCACTTAGAAGTTGCTTGATAGAGTTGCCGAGGTAATCGCGGGTCATAGGTGCAAAGAAGGACATCCAGCATCCGACGATAAGTGCCGCTGACCCAGCACAGAGCGCGATAGGCCGTGAAAGATTTTGGGTGCCGCGGAACAGCGAAGTCGTCAGTGCAAGGCCAACCAAGAAAACAACTGTCGCTACCGCACACACGTGATGCGTCATCGCGACAATCGCGACACAAGCCAACAAGCCGGCGAAGCTCTGGTAGCGGCCGCGCCGGCGGGTCGCGAAGCGGATCGAAAAGAAAAGGGATAGCGCCACAAATGGCAATGCCGCAGTTTCATAGACGAATGAGGTACCAAAATAGTGAGCTTGAGGGCTCACCACCATATAAAGTGTTGCCCCGATGCACGCTGTGTAGGAGGATCTCGATACCTCGCGGAAGAGTACCAGGACACAAGCTGTCAGCAAAAGGTGCGAGACACCGGCGATGATAACGCCCGCAACGAATGGGCCGACCGACGATACCTGGGCCAACTCGGCAGTGACATTCTCCATGCCTGGATAGCTAGGGCTAATCGGAAGGCTAAAGTTCCAGCCGAATAGATGGTTTGTTGTGAGGACGTTGAGCAGTGATCGATAATGCTGCAGTTCATCCGGCCACGTGAACATATGAGGGCTGTATGCCCACCGAATCATCGCCTGACCACCAGCGTACAGAAGTACCAAGCATTCGCGGTCGCGGGGCGCAGTAGATGGGCTCAGTACGCGAAAAAAGATGAAAACGAAAATGAGTACTTGCCCGGTCCAGAAGAATGGTTCGGCGAAACTTAAACCCTCTCTGGCCCGAGCATAGGCTAAGGCTACAAGTAAAATGCCTGTTGTAACGACCAGCAGAGCGTCGGGTATGATATTGCCAGCGTCCGTGTGTACCGGATCTAATGACCTTTGATCCGACCTGAGATCATTAATATGACCGGCAAGGGACGGAGGGCGAGTCACGTCAACGCTCACCATTAACCCAGCACCTCTTGTTGTTTACGGCGATGATTTGGAAGTTGTTGCTGTCATTTCGTAACTGGCTCGTGTCCGTTAGTCGGCAGGTATACGATCGCCGGCCGGTATCCGGGCGGCGCGTGTCCGTTCGTCGGGAATCTGGCGGCGGGCACCGGATATCCCGGGGTTGATGAGGCTGCCGGTTCGGCGGGGTATCCAGCCGCTGGTGGGCGCGCCACCACCTTGAGGCGTGACCCATATTTGGCAGCAGCAGCAGCGCCCGCGCCGCCCGCGGCGCCTATCCCTGCGGCCGCCGGTAGCCCGCCGAATGCGAATGGGAAACCTAATCCGGCGCCAAAGTCGGCGCCTGGGGCTGCCAACGGCACACCCGCGGGAAGCAGCATCTGCGGCGGAGGCGCCGCCGCCCAAAGCCAACTCGGCGGCACCGACAACCCACCCAACGAAGGCGCATCGCCCAGGCTGCCCGAGGCTCCGGAGTCCCCAGCCAACACCGACCCCAGCCCATCGTCAGCCCCATCGGGGCCACTCCCGGCCCCATCGGGGGCACCCTCGGCCCCATCGGCCGCACCCCCGGCGTCGTCGCCAGCTGCGGCTACGGGTGTGGTTGCGGCGGTCTCTGCATTAGCGATAAGGGGCGAGATCGCGTTGAGCCCCGCAAACGCGCCAAAAAACCCCGGAAGATACAGGTAGTCGCCAATCAAACTCGTCCCGATCGAGCCGAAGCCCGCGGACGACGTGGAGGAAGTCCCAGTCAGACCCAGCACACTCTCGATTTCCGATAAAAGCCCCGATAGCCCCGACGTGGATGACGTGGACGACGTGGACGAGGCTGGCGATGCGAGGCTTTGCAGCATCGTGGAGATCAGCTGTGACAGCGACGCCTGCGAGGTGCCGGCGGAGGTTCCGGCGGCCTGGGTGACCGCGGCGCTCTGCACGGCCGACCCAGCCGGGTTGGTGGTCTGCGGCGCCGCGGTGAACGGCGTCACCTGGGTGGCGGCCGCCGAATTCGCGGCATAGCCGTACATCGCCGCGGCGTCCTGGGCCCACATTTCGCCGTATTGGGCCTCAGTGGCCGCGATCGCCGTCGAATTCTGACCGAAAACGTTCGTCGCGATGAGCGACGCCAGTTGGGTGCGGTTGGCCGCGATCACCGGCGGTGGCACCGTCATCGCGAACGCTGTCTCATAGGCGCTCGCCGCCGCTTGGGCCTGGCTGGCCGCCTGCTCGGCCTGTGCGGCGGTCGCGCTCATCCACGCCACATAGGGTGCGACCGCGGCCTCCATGGCCGTTGACGACGGCCCCAGCCACGGCTCGCCCGTCAGCCCCGAAATCACCGACCCGTACGAGGACGCCGCGGAATGCAATTGAGCGGCCAACCCGTTCCAGCCGGCGGCGGCGGCCACCATCGACCCCGAACCCGGACCGGCATACATCCGCCCGGAGTTGATCTCCGGCATTAGCGCCCCATAATCCACGCTGAAACCTCCGCCGCTTAGAGGGCCGCTGCCGCGTTGGCGGCCTCGGTGGCCGCATACGACCCGGCGCTAGTCCCCAGGGTGCTCACAAACAGTTCGTGGATCGCCGTGGCTTGGGCGCTGACCATTTGATACATGCTGGCGTGCGCGGCGAACTGTGCCGCAGTCAGCGCCGACACCTCATCGGCGGCGGCGGGGACTACCCCGGTGGTGGGAGCCGCCGCGGCCGCACTCCCGGCCGTCATTGCAGAACCGATGCCCTCCAAGTTGCCGGCCGCCGCCGTCAACACCTCTGGCTGCGTGGTCACAAACGACATGTGCTCCTCCTAACAAAAGCAAGCCCAACCGGAAGCGCGCCGTGGTTACGTGGCGTTTCCTAGGTGCGACCCACATACCGATTATCACCTACAGTCGCAGTATACGTACTATCCGACTGATTTCAAGCTGAGATAAGGTGTCTAGTCTTTAAATCTGGATACGGCATCCATATACTCAGGGTTATATCCCGAAAACAGACCGCAGACCGAGCGAAGCTCCGACAGACACAGCGGCCGGCAACCCGGGCGACTCAGCGCGCGCGCCTTGCGCCCAACAAGAGAGTCGCGACCTGCACGACCCCCCGACACCGGGTCGCGCCGCGACGTAGTCGGTGTCCGCACCTCCGGGTGCTATCTCGCGCCGCTGGTGACCGCATGTGGGCACCTGATGTCCTTCCTCCAGCAGGCGGTCGACAAGGGTGGAACCGATGAATCCGGCAGCGCCGGTGACGAGGGTGCGCATTATCAGCTAATCTCCAGTTCGACGGTGATTATGGACGGCGGCAACCGGTTTGAGGCGGAATCGGCGATGATGCCACGGCGAGCGCGGCATCCTCGACGAGCGGTGACGTGGTCATCGGTGCACTACTTGACTTGCGGCGCCGCGGCCCGCGCGCTTGAAACATCGAATCCGGGCCACGCAGCGACGGCTTGAAGCACCGGAGCAACGTTGGTGGCCCACCGGAAATGGTGGTCTGGATGGGTGGCGCCCTTGCGCCACAAATCGGCAACATGGTGCAGCGAGGTCAGCAAAATGGCAACGCGCTCGTCGACGCGGTGGGTGGGCTGAGTTCGATGTCAGCACGCGCGATCGTCAGACCAGCCAGCCGGGCGGACGGGAGCGGCTGCTCCGGGGCGGCTGGCCGTGCAGTGCTCGTCAAGCTGTCGCTTCCGCCGACACAGCCGGCGTTCGCCCGGCAGCGTGTCGCGCCGCCTGGTAGAGGTGCCCGGAAACGCCCGATTGGTGATGGCGCAGCACGGTTCGCAGGACGCGGATGCCGTCGCGGATGGCGTGCAGGTTCGACGCACCTGTGCGACGAGGCAGCTCGAGGCTGGGAACCTCTGCGATGCGCAGACCCGCCTGCATGGCACGCACCGTCATCTCGGCCTCGATTTCGAAGCCGGTGGCCGACAGGCGAAGATGCTCGAGATAGCGACGGTGAAATGCGCAGAATCCGTAGCACAAGTCGCTCAGGTGGGCGTTGTAGACCGTGTTGAAGGCCGTGAGCAGGAACAGGTTACCGAGCCGGCGGATCAAGGTGATGTCCAATGACCCCCCGCCGCTGATGAACCGCGACCCCTTAACGAAGTCGTAACCATTGGCAAGGAAATGCACGTAGTGGCGGATCTCCTGCGGCGACATGCTGCCGTCCGCGTCCATCATCACGATGAAGTCGCCGGTGGCCGCCTGGAACCCGGTGCGCAATGCGCTGCCTTTTCCCATGCCTTGCTGAGCCACGATCCTCAGGTCCGGCCGGCATGCCCGCGCGGTGATCACCGTGACATCGGTCGAGTTGCCGTCGACAAGGATGATTTCGTCCACGTCGTCCGCGATCTGCTCGAGCACCGAGGCGATGTTGCGGGCCTCGTTTCTTACCGGGATGACCAGGCTGACACTGGGGCGGACCGCGGACTTCGCCCCGGTGGCGGCGCGCGCGGAAAAGGATTCAGCTGGTGGGATCGTGCCCGCGAAGTGCCGCGCCGATCCGTTTTCACTAACTTGGCCTGCGGCCGATACGGTTGTCATAGTCAGCTGCCAATCTGCTTGTGGTGTCTGCTTGTGCCACTCGTTGCCTAGGAGAGCTCGTCATCACGCCGGCGGAGCGCCGGGAAATCGTCAATGTGGCTGGTGACCTCGATCGGTCAGCGGCTGGCTGATCAGTCGAGTCCCAACCCCCCGAGCCGCCAAAGAAACCCGGCGACGGCCCATCCGCGGAATATCCTGCCGAACTGAGGTAATATCAGTGGATACCATATCATCTACCTTCCCGATAGAACTATCACATACTTTGTGGATGGTTAGCAACCGTTTCAATAACTTATGGTACCGTTGCCAGACACGTCATCCTGTTGGAGGAGGCCCCGTGTTCGACGACGTCAAAAGCACGTTCGAGGTCCCGAGGGTGGAGCGCCCGAGCCGCCGGGAGTTCGAGGAGCGCTTCCTCTTCCCGCAGCGCCCGGTGATCATCTCCGGCGCGATGGAGGGCTGGCCCGCGCGGGAGCGGTGGACCAACGACTACCTCACGGAGAAAGTCGGCGCCCGCACCGTCCGCCCCTACAAGCACAAGGCCCACGCCTTCCAATACGACCCGAAGAAGGGGCTCAGCGACACGCCGCCGATGAAGCTCGCCGAGTACATCGATCTGCTCGCCAAGAGCACGGCTATCCGCTAGCGGCGGAAGCCGACCGCGGAGCCAGCGCAACATGCCGTTGACGACGACAGAAGTGCCGACATTTTTCGGACCGTCTGATTCGCCATTGTTCGGCGTGGTTCATCTGCCGGTCGATAACCAGATCAGGGGCGGGGTACTGATCTGTGGTTCGCTCGGAAAGGAGGCGATGGACAGTGTCCGACTACACCGGATCCTCGCCGACAGCCTGGCGCGCCGCGGTTTCGGCGTGCTGCATTTTGACTATCTGGGCTTGGGTGATTCTGCATACGCTCAGGTCCGTGATGACGCGGTGGCCAACTGGGTGGCAAGCGTGGGCCACGCGCTCGACTACCTCACGCTGATCGGCGCGGAGTCGGTGACCGCTATCGGCATACGTGCCGGGTGCCTGATCCTCGACGAGTACCTGGCCCAATCCCACACGGTCAACCGCGTGGTCTACCTCGATCCCTATGGAACGGGCAGGCGTTACCTTCGGGAACACACCACGCTGTTCCGGTTGTCGGTGGGCGAGGACGCTGCTACGCCCGGCGAAGTGTCAATCTATCGGCGGGCGGTTGAGCGACCACGCCGCCGCAGAATTCGCCGCGCTGCGGATGGGTGCCAATCCAGTCAGCGCCCATGGCGTCGACAACGTACTTCTGGTGGGACGACCAGCCGAGACCGACAAGCGCGTCACCGCCCTGGCGTCGGCCGAGGGAGTTGATTCGATCATTACCGGCGGTCTGCCGGAATGCGCCCGGCCGAAGGACGATGTTGTTACCGATCCCTTTCACCGCGGTCGATTCGATCATCGAGTGGATCGACGGAAACGTTCCCACTCGCACCCATCGCGCCGTACCCCAATACCTGACAACGGTGACGATGCCGGCCGAAGGGCCCGACGGGGTCGACGTTTTCGAGAGCATCGAACGAATCGAGCCGAACGGCCTATTCGTCATCCGCACGCTGCCCCGACGCCGTAGTCCCGCGCCCGCAAAGACCGTGTTGTTCTTCGTGACGGCCAACGACTTGCACGTAGGACCCGCCCGGGAGTGGGTCGAATTGTCACGTCGCATTGCAGCGGCCGGGTCACAGGCGGTGCGCTGGGACCCGGCAGGACAGGGCTTGTCGGGCCAGATCAGCCGGGACCCTTGGCGCAGGGTGTTTTCCAAGGCTGACATCACCGACTCGATAGCGGTGGCCAGACATGCGTGCCAAGACGCCGGCGAACTCGAGCTTGTCGGTATCTGCTCCGGCTCGTGGTACGCCGCTCAGGCCGCCCGCAATATCGGTGCGCAGTCGGCGATCCTGGTCAACCTGCGGGTGTGGAATTGGCGCGTCACCCCCACCTTGCTGTCGCAGTGGGACGCCCGGAAGAAAGCGCTACACGCCAACGCGGCTAGTGACACGGGCGGCGGCCCCTCCGAATCCAGGACAAAGCGCCTCAAAGCACTTCTCCACCCGGCTCGGGAGCGCGACGAAGAGCTTTATGCACAACCACCTCCCGCGATACGTCCTGCGGGTGTTGAGCTGGGTCGGACTCGTGTGGCTGCCGGAGGATGTTCTGACAACGCTTGCCCACCGTGGAACCGACGTGACGCTGATTGCCTCGCCCGAGGATGCGGAGCAGTTCACTGCCAAAGGCGGTCGGGCAGCCCTTGACCGGCTGCAATGGACGTCGCAGCCGCCCCGCCTGATCGCCACACCCACCGGCGATCATGCCGCCCATCACCCGGCGATATTGGCGGCGATCCGCAACGCGGTGTTGCCGGTAGCTGCCGTTTCCCCATCGGAGCACATCCCCGTATCGGACATCACGTGTCGCCGAATCCGCAGGCGGCCAACCGTATCACCTCCTGAGCGCGATCATCACCGACGAGGAGGTGGGGCGTGACCGAAGACGCGATCAGCATCGGCGGTGTCGACCTCGCCGATCCGGACACATACGTGTCGGGAATGCCCTTCGATGCGTTCCGGAAGCTCCGCGAGTGCGCACCCGCGGCATGGCACCCGTACAAGGATGGGCCTGGGTTCCTCGCGCTCACCGGCTACGACGAGGTCTTTGCCGTGTCCCGCGACAGCGCCACGTGGTCGTCGGAGGCGACGGGGGTGTACTTCGACGTGCCCGGTCCCGACGACATCGCCGACCAGCGGGGCGTGATGATGTTGACGATGGACCCGCCGCGGCACACCGCGCTGCGCGCTCTGGTCAGCAAGGGCTTCAGGCCGCGCCAGGTAGCGAAGCTCAACGAGCGCATCACGGACATGGCGCGCGACGTGGTCGACAGCGTCATCGAGCGGGGCGAGTGCGACTTCGTCACCGACGTCGCCGGGGCGCTGCCCTCATACGTCATCGCCGAACTGCTCGGCATTCCGCTGGAAGACGGCTACCGGCTTTACGAGCTGACCGAGATCATGAACACCGGTGTGATAGGCGGCTCGCGCGCCATGAAGGCGGCCGCCGAGATGTTTGGGTACTCAACGGAACTCGTGGCCCGCAAACGTGCGGATCCTTGCGATGACATCGCGACATCGCTGCTGCATGCCGAGGTCGACGGACAGCGCCTCACCGAAAGGGAGTTCAACTTCTTGTTCATGCTGCTGATCAATGCGGGCGGCGACACGACCCGTAACCTGGTCGCCGGAGGCATGTGCGTGCTGATGGACCATCCGGAGGAGCGGGCCAAGCTGGAGGCGGATCCGTCGCTGCTGCCGACTGCGGTTGAAGAAATGCTCCGCTACGTCAGCCCGTTCATCGCGTTCTTCCGCACGGCCACGAAGGACACCGAACTACGCGGGGTGCCCGTGAAGGAGGGCGACCGGGTGGCGATGTTCTACCCGTCGGCCAATCGGGACGAGGCCCACTTCGTCGATCCCGACCGCTTCGATGTGACTCGTAAGCCCAACCCGCACTTGGCATTTGGCGGCGGCGGCACCCATTTCTGCCTCGGCGCGAACCTGGCCCGGGTGGAGGCGGCCGCCCTCGTATCGGAGGTGCTGAGCCGGATGAAGAACATGGAGTTGGCGGGGCCGGTCGAGCGCATGCCGTCGACGCTGATCAACGGCATCCACTCCATGCCTGTCCGGTTCACGCCTGCTCGACGTGTGGGCGCTTAGGTGATCGCGCAAGATCACAAGACGGCCGTGCTGGCGAGGTGCGTCAGGCCGTGGCGGAACGCAAGCCGAAGCGCTGGCGAAGAAACGCGGCAAGGCGCAGCGGGATTGCAATAAGGCTCAACAGGGCGAACGGCACATATTCGGCGGCGTAGAGCCAATGCTGTGTCTTCTGGTCGAGTGCGCCCAGCACAAAATCCCGGCCGAAGGCGATCAGAATGTAAGTCGTGCCCAGGAAGAGCAGTGGCCGCCACAGACGTCCCAGGTTGCGCATTCCGATTCCGAAGGACAGCAGCACCAGCAGATAGGTGAAGAACAGTGCGACCAGGAAGAACCACAACAAGCCGCCCTGCAGCGGAATCTGGCCGATGACGACGCCCAGCCAGACGACGAATCCGATATGGACCTGAAGCGCGGTGGCGAAGGCCAGGCCCAAGGCTCGCGCCTGGCGCGCCAGCCCGGCAAAGGCTGGGCCGAACAGGATGGCCATTGCGCCGCCGGCATAGGAAAGCCAGAAAAAAAGGAACGACCAGCGCGCCGTTACGCGCAGCCCCAGCCTGAGGCCATCGGGACCGGTGCCGTAACCGGCCAGAACGGCCACGGCAAGCGCGAGCGCGCCGCCGAACGCGCCGATCATCCAAACCCATGCCGGATCATGTCTGCGCGTCATCGCGCGCCTGCGCCGGCGTCGCCGTCGGCCGGACTACAGACCACGAGAACGACCGCCATTGCGTGGCAATCGGCGTGCGAAAGCGATAAAGACGAGCTGCGCCAGCCTTGGTGTTGTGCCTGCTCGGCGAGCGTTCCGCTCAGACGAAGCAGAGGCAGCGGACCGTCCCGTGTCACCTCGATCTCGCGCCAGGGAAACGGCATGTCGGGTTCTGCGAATGCCTTGATCACTGCTTCCTTGGCCGCGAACCGGGCCGCCAGTCTGTGCACCCGGTTGCGGCCCTGGCAGTCGTTGATTTCGCTCGCCGTAAAAACCTTGCGCAGGTACCGGTCCCCAAACGCCGCCAGCGAGTCCTGGACATCCTCAATGTCTACGACATCGCATCCGACGCGGACGCGGTGCCCGTCAACCTCGCCCGGCAAGGAGATCATGCACGCCGTAATTGTGCGGTATCAAGGAATCCACCGATGCGACCGCCGAGCCAGGTCGCCTTCCATCTACACAGACGCCTTGACTAAGCCTTCGACTACCTGCTCGATGTTGTGTATGGAAGCAAAGGTGGACTTCTTGAGCACTTCATCGGGGAACTCGATGTCGAATGCATCCTCAAGCGCAAGCATGACATCGACCGACGCATGCGACGTCAGGCCGAGGTCGTAGAGGTCGGCCTGATCGTCCACCTCGTGTGGATCGACCGCCATACGACCATGAGCAGCTAAGACTTCACGAATCTGGTCCTGCATCACGCATTCCTCACATTTCTGCCGTGGTTCAACTAATTAATCAGTGCTTCGGGTAGCTCAGTAGGCGGGACGTAGCTCCCGGTCGCCGTGAGCCGCTTGCGAGCGGCGCGACGGTAGCCTAAGAAGTCCGATATAAACGCCGGGCTGCCGTACAGCCAGTCCAGGGGTTCTCGCATGTCGTCCACGTAGCCGATGGCGTAGGAGCCGCGCTGGTAGCCCATCAGCCTGAGCAGCCCCTCGGGGAGGGTGCGGGCGATCTCGGGCGGGCAGGCGAGATATTGGTTTTCCTCCTGGCGCAGCCACCCGAGCGAGTAGCCCACGTTCATCCCGATCCGGCTGGTCTTGGTGGTGTTGGCGCCCCCGCCGTGGAATATCGAGCCCGTGTACATGAGGACCGAACCCTTGGTCATGACCGCTGGGGAGGACAGGGCGATGTCCACCTCGTCGGGATCGTCCTCCCACCGGTGGCTGCCCACCACCATCCGTGTCGCACCCAACTCTTCGGTGAAGTCGGTCACGGCCCACATGGTGGCGACTTCGGCTTCGAAGCCCCTCGGGAACTGGAAGCGATCGAACGACCACTGATCCCGATGAATCATCTGCGCCGGCTCACCGGGTCCGATGGTGACCAGCTGGGTCAGGTCGATCTGGAAGGTGCTGGCGTGGTCGCCCAACACGAGGTCGAGCGTGTCGATGACCGTCGGGTGGGTGATCAGTGAGCGAGAGGTCGGCGAACGGGCGATCAGGGCGCCGGTACGTCGGGTGGTTTCGCCCAGGAAGTCAGTGTTGCCTCCGCTGGTGGCAGCGAGGTGCTGCTCGAGCTCGGCCCGTATCTGATCCATCGTTTGGGGTGGTGCGAGGTCGGCAATGACCACACACCCGTCTTCGTTGAGCACCTTCGCAATGTCTGCCGGCGAGGAATCCGAACCGACTGTCCGTACTGCTGTTGGCATGGCGCGTACTATACTGCATGATATGGGGACGATCCAATGACTGCCGGTCGGTTAAGGGCCGGCTTTCATGACCGAGTAGTGGAGGTCAACGACAGATGCTGCCGTTTCGATTCGGCGTGCTCGCCGCGGTCGCGCCAACCATGTCGGCTTGGCGGGACCAGGCCCGTATGGCCGAGGGTCTCGGCTACTCGACCCTGTACGTTTCTGACCACCTTGACGCCCAGTTCGGGCCTCTCGTAGCCACGACCGTGGCCGCCGAAGCGACCTCCACCCTGCACGTGGGATCCGTCGTGTTGAACAACGACCTCCGCAACCCGGTGGTCTTGGCCAAGGAGATCGCCACGCTCGGCTTGGCGGCCGAAGGGCGGGTCGAGGTGGGTCTTGGAGCGGGCTGGCTCCGGAGCGATTACGAGCAAGCGGGGATCGAGTTCGACGAACCGGCTGTCCGGGTGGACCGGCTGGCCGAGAGCCTCGCTGTCATGAAGACGCTGTGGAGTGAGGGGGAGGCGACATTCGCAGGGAAGTATCACGCGGTGCTCGGCGCCCGCTGCGACCCTCGCCCCGCTTCGCCACCTCGCGTCATCGTCGGCGGCGGAAGTAGGCGGATACTCACGGTTGCTGCCGAACAAGCGGACACCGTGGGCGTGAACACCAGCCTGGCTTCGGGCGAGAAAGGTGGCGACCTGGCCAGCCAAGCCACCTTCGATCATTTCGATCGCTGCTTGGCATGGGTGCGCGAGGGCGCCGGTGACCGCTTCAGTTCGATCGAGCTCCAGATTGTGGCCTTTGCCGTCAGGGTCGTCGCCAGCCGCCGCGCCGCCGCGCGCACCGCAACCATGCTCGGCCTTCCGGGTGAGGACGCCCTCGAGCTTCCGATCGTCCTGATCGGCAGCGAGGATGAGTTGTGTGAGCGGCTTCTGAAGCGCCGCGAGAGGTGGGGCTTCAGCAACATCGTGGTGCCGGGCGAGGCGATGGAGTCCTTCGCGCCTGTGGTCGCCCGGCTCGCGGGCACCTAGCTCCGGAGTCTGCCGGATGACCCCGACGATCTGCGACCGCTGTTACCGGCCTATCGACCGCGGCGACCCCCCGCTTGGTGCTGATCATGCCTACCGCCGACGGCGAACTCCGGTTGGGGAGCTACCAGCCCAGGCCGGGTGGGCGTCAAGGCGGCAGCTACGATAGCCGCCGGGGTGTCGATCGCCGCTCTGAGTCGTTGGGCGGCGATGCGGCTCGCGAACTAGAACCCCACACATCTATCGCTCCGACAGCGGCTGCCGAGGAGGAGACCACGATTCGGAGGTCGTCATGAGTAACCCCAGCCCTCTGCGCCGAATGGCGCGACGGTTCCTCAACGACGCGCAGCGCGAGCAGATCTTGTATCGCAGACGCCAGATCGAGAGCCCGATGCTCAGGCTACGAACGCGTCGGGCGGCCGACCTCGACGCTCTGGCACGCCTTCACGGCACCGACAAGTCTTCGTATGTCCACGGGTACACGCGCCCCTACGAAACGCATTTTGCCTCGCGGCGACCCACCGTCCGACGGCTCCTGGAAATAGGTGTCGGGGGCATCAATTCCTGGCGCGGCTACGAAACGACCGAAGGCGGCCAGTCCCTGAGGATGTGGAGAGATTACTTCCCCAACGCCGAAATCGTCGGCATGGACATTAACGCGAAAGCCGTCAGCGGACCCCGCCTTCGTTTCGAGCAAGGCGACCAGTCCGATCCTGTCTTCTTGCGAGCGTTGATCGAGAAATATCGCCCGTTCGACATCGTGATCGACGACGGAAGCCACATAGGTAGCCACATCACCGCGAGCTTCGACACGCTATGGAGTGCTGTCACGCCAGGTGGTATGTACGTGATCGAGGATCTCGCGCTTGCGTACGATGCACGCTTCGAGGGCGGGCCCCCCGGTACCCCTGGCACCGCGGCTGAGCTCATCAAGGCCGCCGTTGACGACACCCTTCTGCGGGCGAACGATCCCTTCCGCCCGTCGATTGCTGCGATGCACGTTTACGGCGGGATCGCCTTTTTCGAGAAGGCCAAATAACGTCGCTGGCTCTGTCGCAGGGGATTGAGCCACGTGTCGGCTGAGGTAGCTTTTCGAGCTGCCACATGAAGTGCTTTGCAAACATCGTCCCGTGACGGTTTGGCACGTATCTGGCACGCCGCTGGCCAGTGGCTCAAAAAACATCGCTCTGAGCTGCATAACACTCGTGCGCGATACTGGATTGATCAGTCGCGGCCGTCGGTCTGACGGAGCGGAATGACCTCAGGTGTCCCGATCCGGGACAACCACACCCTCTGGCTAGGCGCGACAACGCCTCGGCGATCTCCACGACCGCGACGCCGTGGCGGTCTGGGCCGCGCCGCCACCCCCGCCGACGCTGGACGGCTGACCCTGTCCAAGATCCGGTCTGCACTCAAAGCCGCTGGGCGCCAACGTAACCTCGACAGCCGAGCATTGCAGATTCAGGAGATGCTGCGCAGCGAGCAACTGGCCGCCCCCCGCCGCGTTCGGGGCCAGTCCGCAAATAGTCCGCAGGAGAACTTCCCGAGGCTTTTCGGGCTGGAGCTGGTCATCGTGCACGCAACGTGCACAACCGTGCTGTAAGTCACACCAGTCACACAGCTACCCGGCCCCTTGGCCGGCTGCGCGCCGCCGCGGGCCTCACGCGGCGGCACTTGAGTGCGACCATGCCGTCAATCGCTTAAATTAGGTTTTCACATACTAAAAGATTGGGAAACGTGATATACCAGACTTCTAGTCCGGTACAAGCGGACATCACCTGGGATGTCACCGCGGTTGGAGGAGGCCCCGTGTTCGACGACGTCAAGAGCACGTTCGAGGTCCCGAGGGTGGAGCGCCCGAGCCGCCGGGAGTTCGAGGAGCGCTTCCTCTTCCCGCAGCGCCCGGTGATCATCTCCGGCGCGACGGAGGACTGGCCCGCGCGGGAGCGGTGGACCAACGACTACCTCACGGAGAAAGTCGGCGCCCGCACCGTCTGCCCCTACAAGCCGAAGAAGAGGGTCACCTACACGCCGCCGATGAAGCTCGCCGAGTACATCGATCTGCTCGCGGACGACGCCATCTCCGACGGCCAGCTCTACGCCGCCCTATTGCCCATCAGGACCACCCTGCCCGAGCTCTGGCCCGATGTCCGTTTTCCCCCCTTCGTCGACGCGGACAAGTACCACCAGGTCAATCTCTGGTTCGGCCCCGGCAACAACTTCACCCCGCTCCATTACGACGCCGCTAACAACTTCCTCGCGCAGATCCGCGGCCAAAAGCAGGTGATCCTCTGCCCACCTCGGGAGATCGCCCGCCTCTACCCCTTCCCCTTCAGCTACGCTGCCAACCCCTTCAGCTACGCTGCCAACCACATCTCCCAGGTCAACGTCCTCTCCCCGGATCTGACCCGGTTCCCTGGCTGGGCCGATGCCGACCGCGCTGTTGTCGAGCTCGGCACTGGCGACATGCTCTTCATCCCCGTCTACTGGTGGCATGCCGTCTGGGGCATTGACCAGAACATGTCGATCAACTACTGGTGGCGCGCCCGCACCGCCAACTTCCTCCAGAACCCCCGCCAGACGGCTGCCTTTACCGCAAAAAGGTCTTTAGGAGTTTTCAAGGCCGTGGTCGGCGCTCGGACTTCGTCGTGATGTGGTCGACCTCGATGGGCGCACAGCGAGAGTGATTCGCACGGTCACTGAAGTGGCTGGGCAAACCGAATTCGAGGAGTAAGCGATGAGCACGCCGAGGTTGGACAGCGCCGCGAACGCGAGCTGGGCTTCCGGGGCAGCGATGAGGCGGCCACACCGCGGCGTCGTGGTGATCACGGGTGCCAGTTCGGGCCTGGGCGAAGAGATGGCCCACCAATTCGCCACCCTGGGCTATGACCTGGGCTTGTGCGCCCGACGCACCGACCGCCTGCACGCACTCGCCGACGACATCCGCGCCGCCACCGGCCAGCGCGTGCAGACAGCCGCACTCGATGTCACCGATCCCGAGGCCGTCAGGGCCGTCTTTCACGGCTTCACCGAGGTGTTCGATTCCCTCGAACGGATCATCGTCAATGCCGGCATTGGTGACGGGTCCCCTTTGGGCACCGGTGCCGCTCAGGCCAATTACGACATCGCTGTGACCAACTTCGTCGGTGCCCTGTCCCAATGCGAGGCGGCGCTGGAGATTTTCCGCCGCCAAGGCCGCGGCCATCTCGTGCTGATCTCGTCGATCGCAGCGCTGCGCGGCATGCACAAAACCATGACCGCCTACGCCGCCACCAAAGCCGGGCTGGCCTCACTGGGCGAAGGCTTACGCAGCGAAAACATCCCTGGGGTCGAGGTCTCGGTCATTTACCCCGGCTACATCCGCAGCGAGATGAACGACCCGGTCGAAGAAGAGCCGCTTGATGGTCGACACGCGCACCGGTGTCCGTGCGATCGTGACCGCCATCGAGAAACGGCGCGCCAAGGCCTACGTTCCCGCCTGGCCCTGGGTGCCGCTCGCGACAGTACTCAAGCTCGCGCCCCTGAGCATCGTGCGCAGACTCACATGAAACGGCGCCTTACCCCGCGCCCAGTGGCGCCGCAGAGCGTCTCGCACGTCGTCATCACCCACGGCCATCTTTCCTCCCAGTAGATGCATCAACGCGCCGCCACCGACGATGTGTGGGCGAGAACAGTGAGCGTGCAGCACCTGCGAGAAGGCGTGACGGACCACGGCGTGCTCGGTGCGGTGCTGGACCACGCCGATCGAGCCCCGGATCGGCCCGCTGTCAAGGACCTGGATCGCGCGTTGACCCGGGGCGAGTTGCGCGCCGCAGCTGGGAGAGTGGCCGCTGGCTTGCTTCAGAAAGGCGTCGAGCCCGGGGATCGGGTTGCCCTGCTGATCGGCAATTCTGTGGACTTCGTGGTGGCGGCACTGGGCTGTCTGTGGGCGGGGGTCAGGTTCGTTCCGCTGGCGATCACCGATCCAGATCTCCGCCGTGCGCAGATCGTGGCTGACTGCCGGCCCGCACAGGTGATCACCGCAGGCTCGGACCAAACGGCGCCATCGGGACTTCCCGTCGGCACGGCGTGGACCTCCCTTTCGGCGTTGAGCGTCGCAGACGGGCGCACGCCACCACCCGTAACGGGCCCCGTCTCCTACATCATTTACACGTCGGGGACGACCGGTATCCCCAAGGGAGTGCAGATTTCCCCGGAGGCCTTTTTCACCGCAGTCGAAGCATGCGCCGACGCCGTGGGACTCACCGCGGACGACCGGGCCCTATGCGTTTCGCCCGTGCACTTTGACGGGTCCTTCTCTGCCATCTTTCCTCCGCTCGTGCGCGGCGTCCCCCTCGTCATCCCCGACCGGGAAGCCCTCCTGTTCCCACGCAGGTTCTTCTCGATTGTCGTCAGCGAGGGGATCACGGCGACCAGCTTCTCTCCCAGCTACCTCCGGTTGCTCCGGGCCAGCGGCCGTCTGGCGCGGTTGGCTGACACCCCGCTGAGAGTGATGGCCCTGGGCGGCGAAGCGCCGTCCACGGCCGATATCAGGGCGGTGTGGGCCGCTAGTCCGGGACTGCGGGTGGTGAACCGGTACGGCCCGACCGAGACGACCATCGCCGCCGCCCATCTGGAACTGACGCCCGAGTTGCTCGACGCGGGGCTGGTACCGATCGGTCATCCTCATGCCGGGAGCTCGTTCCACCTCGTTGATGAGCACGGAAGGCGGGTGGATCGTCCTGGCGTGGTCGGCGAGCTGTACATCGGCGGACCGCAGCTCATGGCTGGATATCTGAACGACCCGGCGCTGAGCGCAGCTGTGCTGCGGACGGACGTCGTCGAGGGAACCACCCTCTACCGGACTGGTGACCTCGTCTTCCGCGACGACCGCGGCAACCACGTATATGTGGGGCGTTCGGACCGCGTCATCAAGCGACATGGTGTGAGGATGTCGCTTGTCGAGGTGACCGACGCGCTCGGTGGTCTCGACGGGGTCGCATCCGCGGCCTGCATGACCTTCGACCTGGAGGGCGATCTGGGGGTCGTCGCTTTCGTGGTGCCGGACCGCGAGCTCACCCCTATCTCCGTTCGCCAGGCCGCCAGCGAACGGCTCCCGGAAACGATGCTGCCCGATCAATTCGTCTTGGTGGCCGACTTGCCCTTGACGTCTTCCAGCAAGGTCGACGAGCGACGGCTGCTGACGGAGGCTGGCTTGTCTCCGCCGACCGGAGGGGCCTAAGCCGTCAGTGTCGTTGCGACGCAACGGCAGTAGTGACCATCAACCCGGCCGACATACTGGACAACATGTACATTCCCGCCCATTTCGCCCCCGACGAGCAGGCCGTCGACGACCTGCTCACTCACCACGGTGCCGCTGACCTGATCACTGCAACACCGGGAGGCGTGGTCGCTACTATGCTGCCGTTCGTCTATGACCCGGGCATGAGGACCCTTCGTGGTCATCTCGCCCGCACCAATGACCAATGGCGGCGCCCGGTGGTTGGCGAGGCTCTGGTCATCGTGCGGGGACCAGATGCCTACATTTCCCCGGCCTGGTATCCGAGCAAGGCCGAACACGGACGTGTGGTGCCCACGTGGAACTACGTCACTGCGCACGTCTATGGGCGGCTCGTGGTGCACGATGACCCCGCCTGGGTCGAACAGAATGTGCGTGACCTAACTGGACGCCATGAGGCTGGGCGACCGCAACCATGGTCCGTCGACGACGCGCCGCCACAGTTCATCGAGGGTCAACTACGCGCCATTGTGGGAGTGGAATTGCTGATCACCCGCATCGAGGCAAAGTTCAAGCTCAGCCAGAATCGACCAGACGCTGACGTCGATGGCGTGATCTCAGGATTAATCACCGACGGACACGAAGACGCTGCCCAAGCGGTGCAGCGAGCGCGACCGGCATGAGATCGATTTCGCTTCTTAGTGACGGCCCGCGCGCAACTCCCCAGCCTCGCGTTGGCAAAGAAACCGTGCTTCGTCATATACGGTATTTTGCTACTAATAGTATGGAAACGCGCGAAATAGACTACGATCGGTTAGGTGCAAGCGATGGCGATTGGCGCGACGGTGAACGGACATTACGAGCAGCTGGTCCGGCGCCAGCGTGCCGAATTGCAAGATGCGTACCTGAAGGGGGTGCGCCGACTGCGGTGGGACGCAGAGCGTCTCGCCGCAGAACGCGAACGGCGTCTTCGGGAGCTGCTGGTGTATGCCGCCGATCGTTCGCCGTTCTGGCGGGAACGACTGGCAGGCCGCGATCTGGCGAATTTCACCGAGGCCGACCTTCCCTCGCTGCCGATCCTGACCAGAGCCGAGATGATGGCGGAGTTCGATCGGGTGGTCACGGTCCCCGGGTTGACACTCGCCCGGGTCCAACAACACCTCGATCAGTTGAACGGAGACGCGTACCTGGACGACGAGTACCGGGCAATCGTCACGTCTGGATATATCGGAACCGAAGCAGTCCATGTCTACGGCTGGGACGCGTTCGTCACCTTCGTGATGCAAGGCTCGCGCTGGACCGGGCGACGCGGCGAAGACCCGGACGCGGTGCTGGCGCAGGCTTCAGCTGCAGCACCAGGCATGAATCGGGGGTGTTTCACGCCTTCAGCACCTTCGAAAGCGGAGGGCCGGCGTCGCACTGCTTCGACGGCACGCACCCCCTGGACGAGATTGTCGACGGTCTCAACAACGCGCGTCCCGCGGTGCAGGCTCTCCAAGGGTGGCCGAGCCTCATCCGGGAGCTGGCTTTGGAGGCGATCGCAAGGACGACTCACCATCAAACCGACCTGGGTCAGCGTCGCGGGAGAGCTCTGCACCCCGCCCGTGCGAGAGGCAGTTCGGTCCGCGTGGGGGATCGAGGCTTCGGAGTTCTGGGGCTGCTCGGAGGGCACCTATGCCTTTCCATGCGGCGTTGGAGAAGGCATGCACGTCGCCGACGATCTGGTCATTCTCGAGCCGGCGGATGCCGATGGCAACGTCGTCCCCTACGGGCAACCTGCGGATCGGCTGCTGTTGACCAACCTGTTCAACCTGGCGCAGCCGCTGATCCGCTATGACCTCGTCGACGCGGTGACGATGTCCGACGAGCCGTGTCCGTGCGGTTGTGCTCATCGCCGCATCACATCGGTCAACGGTCGGATCAACGGAGCCTTCGAGTACGAAAGCGGTGCTCGCGGTGCCCCGGGCGGCCTTCGAGCAGACCGTCGTTGCCACCCCCGGCGTCGTCAACTTCTTCGTGGGCAAGACGCAAGGTGGTGTCGACGTGTCCGTGGTGACCGACGGTTCATGCGACCGCCAGCGTCTGCGGAAGGAACTGATCGACGTGCTCCGCCGGCACG
>CAWDVY010000012.1:0-157141 GCA_963805675.1 uncultured Actinomycetota bacterium | reverse complement strand
GTACGTCTGCGGGATCACGCCCTATGACGCCACCCACCTCGGCCATGCCGCCACCTATCTGGCCTTCGACCTGATCCACCGGCTGTGGCGGGATCTCGGACACGACGTGCACTACGTCCAAAACGTCACCGACGTTGACGATCCACTGTTCGAGCGGGCCAACCGCGATGGTCTTGACTGGCGCGACCTGGCGGCCCGTGAGGTTGCGCTGTATCGCGATGACATGACCGCATTGCGGGTACTGCCGCCGCGCGAATATGTCGCGGCGACCGAGGCGATAGCCGAGGTCGTCGAGCTCGTGGAGAAGATGTTGGCCGCCGGGGCGGCCTACGTCGTCGACGATCCCGAGTTTCCCGATGTGTACTTTCGCGCCGACGCCACAACGCAGTTCGGCTACGAGTCCGGTTACGACCGCGACACCATGCTCGCGCTGTTCACCGAACGCGGCGGCGACCCGGACCGGCCGGGCAAGACCGATCAACTCGACGCGCTGCTGTGGCGTGCCGCGCGGCCCGGAGAACCGAATTGGCCGTCGCCGTTCGGCCCCGGCCGACCGGGCTGGCACGTCGAATGCGCCGCGATTGCGCTCAGCCGCATCGGCAGCGGCCTGGACATCCAGGGCGGCGGCAGCGATCTGATCTTTCCGCATCACGAGTTCACTGCCGCTCACGCCGAATCTGCCAGCGGTGAAAGACGATTCGCCCGGCATTATGTGCACGCGGGCATGATCGGCTGGGACGGGCACAAGATGTCCAAGAGCCGCGGCAACCTGGTTCTGGTGTCGGGTTTGCGCGCCCAGGGCGTCGAACCGGCAGCCATCCGACTGGGCCTGCTGGCCGGTCACTATCGGGCCGATCGCGACTGGGGACCCCAAGTGCTGAGGGAAGCCGACACGCGGCTGCAGCGGTGGCGGGCCGCGACCGCATTGCCCGCCGGCCCGGATGCCGCCGATGTCATCGCCCGAGTGCGCCGTTATCTGGCTGACGACCTTGATACCCCTAAAGCGATTGCCGCACTTGATGGTTGGACCACCGATGCACTGGAATACGGCGGCCACGACGCGGTGGCGCCGCGGGCGGTCGCAACGGCGGTGGATGCGCTGCTGGGAGTGGACCTGTTAACACCGCGGCGCTAGAGGTAGGTTTCCGCCATGACGTCAGTTAACTCGCAAGTCGTATTCATCACCGGCGGCGCTCAGGGCATCGGGGCCGAGGTGGCCCGTCGGTTGCACGCCAAGGGCGCCAAACTGATCCTGACCGACCTGGACGAGGCCGCTCTGGCAGCCAGGTCGGCCGAACTCGGCGGCGACGACCACGTGCTGACGGTGGTTGCCGACGTCCGTGACCTCGCCGCCATGCAGGCCGCAGCCGACCGGGCCGTCGAGAAGTTCGGCGGGATCGACACCGTCGTCGCCAACGCCGGAATCGCGAGTTACGGCTCGGTGCTCAAGGTGGATCCCGACGCGGTCAAGCGCGTGCTGGACGTCAACCTGCTCGGCGTCTTCCACACCGTGCGGGCCACGTTGCCGTCGATCATCGATCGCCGCGGTTACGTGTTGATCGTCTCCTCGCTCGCTGCGTTCACCGCCGCCCCCGGCATGGCGCCCTACGACATGTCCAAGGCCGGCAATGAGCATCTGGCTAACGCGTTGCGACTCGAAGTCGCGCACCTCGGCGTCGCTGTCGGCTCGGCACACATGTCCTGGATCGACACCGCGCTGGTCCGCGACACCCAGGCCGACCTGCCCACGTTCCGGGAGCAATTGTCGAAGTTCCCGTGGCCGTTGAACAAGACCACGTCCGTGGACAAATGCGCCGCGGCCTTCGTCGAAGGCATCGAAGGCCGCAAGAGACGCGTCTACTGCCCGGGCTGGGTGGGTGTGTTCCGTTGGCTGAAGCCGTTTTTGTCCACCCGTTTCGGCGAGTCTCCGATTCTGAAAAACGCCGGCGGCCAGTTGGACCGGATGGACGCCGAGGTCGCCGCGCTCGGGCGTTCCATCAGCGCCCACACCCAAGAGCTGGAGAAGTCTTAGCGTCCGAACCCCGGACGGCGACGGCGCAGGTAGCGCTCGAATTCGGCGGCCAGCGCGTCGCCGTCGATCTTGCCGAGCGCCTCGGTCATGTCGACCTCGGCGTCACCGCGCTGCTCTAACGACTGCACGTATTCAGCGATCTCCTCGTCGTCGGCCGTCATCTCGGTGACCGCCTGCTCCCACTCCTCGGCCTGGGCCGGCAGATCGGCCAGCGGCACCTCGATGTCGAGCACGTCTTCGACGCGGCGCAGCAGCGCGACGGTCGCCTTCGGATTAGGCGGCTGCGACACGTAGTGCGGGACCGCCGCCCAGAACGTGACGGCCGGTATCCCCGCCGCCACGCAGGCGTCCTGGAACACGCCGGCGATGCCGGTCGGCCCCTCGTAGCGGGTTTCCTGCAGCCCGAAGCGGCGCGCGGACTCGGGGGAGTAGGCCGCCCCGGAGACCGGCACCGGCCGAGTGTGCGGCGTGTCGGCCAGCAGCGCGCCGAGGATCACCACGGTGTCGACATTGAGCTTGTCGGCGATGGCCAGCAGCTCGGCGCAGAATGTTCGCCACCGCATGTTCGGCTCCACGCCGTGCATCAACACGATGTCGCGCTCGGCGCCCGGCGGCCGACAGTGCGAGATCCGCATCGATGGCCAGACCAATTCCCGGGTGACGCCGTCCACCTGCCGGATGACCGGGCGGTTCACCTGATAGTCGTAGTAAGCCTCGTCGTCGATCTCGACAATCGGATCGGCCTCCCAGATGGCGTCCAGGTGCTCCAGCGCGTCGCTGGCCGCGTCGCCGGCGTCGTTCCACCCCTCGAACGCAGCCACGACGATCGTGTTGTGCAGTTCGGGGAGCGAAGCGCTGACATCCGGCGAGGTCACGCCAACCAGCGTAAAGCCTGACCCTGGTGGCGGCGCACAGAGCAACCACCGATTTTTTCCATAGACCGGCTATGCTTGTCGCGATGACTTCTGCTATCCCTGCCTATAGGCACGCCTACGACACCGACATCCTCGAGACGTTGTCGCAACGCGTCGTGGTGGGCGACGGTGCCATGGGCACGCAGCTGCAGGCCGCCGACCTCGTCGAGACGAAATACGTTCGGCTGCAATCTGGTTAACGTTTATGACGACGACATCCCCGACAAGGTCCGTGAGCTGTCGCTCAAGGGCACCGCGATCGCCAAGCGGGTCGGGGTCGATCGCGGCGGCGAGATGGGTGTCCAGACGTCGATCAAGTGACGACGTAGACTTCCCTGGTCGAGAGGCGTTGCAACGGTTCCGGGTCCCTGCCGGTATCCGCCACGCTCGGCAGAGAGTCAAGGACGCCTTCCGTTACGGAAGGATTGCATGTGAACGCCCCTGAGCCGAATGTCTTTGAGCCGAACATCCGCCCCGACTGCACCGACGAGCTGACGGCTACTCTGCGCCAGCGGATCATGGTGATCGACGGCGCGATGGGCACGGCGATCCAGCGGGACCGGCCGGACGAGGCCGGCTACCGCGGCGAGCGGTTCACAGAGTGGCCGACCGCTCTTCAGGGCAACAACGACCTGCTCAATCTGACGCAGCCGCAGATCATCGAGGGGATCCACCGCGAGTACCTCGAGGCGGGCGCCGACATCCTCGAAACGAACACGTTCAACGCGAACGCCGTCTCGCTCTCCGACTACGACATGCACGAGCTGGCCTACGAGCTGAACTACGCAGGCGCTGCCTTGGCCCGCAAGGCCTGCGACGAGTTCAGCACCCCGGAGAAGCCCCGCTACGTCGCCGGCGCCATCGGGCCGACGACGCGGACCGCGTCGATCTCGCCGGACGTCAACGACCCCGGAGCCCGCAACGTCTCCTACGACCAGCTGGTTGCCGCCTACCTCGAAGCTGCCAACGGCTTGGTCGACGGTGGTGCCGACCTCCTCATCATCGAGACGATCTTCGATTCGCTGAACGCCAAGGCGGCGGTGTTCGCCGTCGAGACGCTGTTCGAGGACCGCGGACGCCGCTGGCCGGTGATCATCTCGGGCACCATCACCGATGCGTCCGGGCGGACATTGTCCGGTCAGGTCACCGAAGCATTCTGGAACGCGATCAGGCACGCGAAGCCGATCGCGGTGGGCCTCAACTGCGCCCTGGGTGCGCCGGAGATGAGGCCCTACATCGCCGAGATGGCGCGGATCGCGGACACCTACGTCTCCTGCTACCCGAACGCCGGCCTGCCCAACGCCTTCGGCGAGTACGACGAGTCCCCGGAGCGTCAGGCCGGCTACATCGCCGATTTCGCCGAGGCCGGCCTGGTCAACCTGGTCGGTGGTTGCTGCGGAACGGCACCGCCGCACATCGCCGAGATCGCCAAGGTCGTCGAGGGCAAGCGCCGCGCGAGCTGCCGAAGATCGCGGAGGCCACCCGGCTCTCGGGCCTGGAGCCGCTCAACATCACCGACGGCTCCCTGTTCGTGAACATCGGTGAGCGCACCAACATCACCGGCTCCGCCCGGTTCCGCAACCTGATCAAGGCCGAGGACTACGACACCGCGCTGTCGGTCGCCCTGCAGCAGGTCGAGGTCGGCGCGCAGGTCATCGACATCAACATGGACGAAGGCATGATCGACGGCGTCGCCGCGATGGACCGGTTCACCAAGCTGATCGCCGCCGAGCCGGACATCAGCCGCGTCCCGGTGATGATCGACTCCTCCAAGTGGGAGGTCATCGAGGCGGGCCTGAAGAACGTGCAGGGCAAGCCGATCGTCAACTCGATCTCCATGAAGGAGGGCGAGGAGAAGTTCATCCGCGAGGCACGGCTGTGCCGCAAGTACGGTGCAGCCGTCGTCGTGATGGCCTTCGACGAGCAGGGTCAGGCCGACAACCTGGAGCGCCGCAAGGAGATCTGCGGGCGCGCCTACCGGATCCTGACCGAAGAGGTCGGCTTCCCGGCCGAGGACATCATCTTCGACCCGAACTGCTTCGCGCTGGCGACCGGTATCGAGGAGCACGCGACCTACGGGATCGACTTCATCGAGGCCTGCGCCTGGATCAAGGAGAACCTTCCGGGGGTGCACATCTCCGGCGGTATCTCGAACGTGTCGTTCTCGTTCCGGGGCAACAACCCCGTCCGCGAGGCGATCCACGCGGTGTTCCTGTTCCACGCCATCAAGGCCGGCCTGGACATGGGCATCGTCAATGCCGGCGCGCTGGTGCCCTACGACTCGATCGACCCCGAGCTGCGGGACCGAATCGAGGACGTCGTCCTGAACCGTCGCGAGGATGCGGCCGAAAGGCTCCTGGAAATCGCTGAACGGTTCAACAGCAAGGACCAGGCCTCGGGAATGGGAGACCCGGTGGCAGCCGAATGGCGCAGCCTCCCGGTCCGCGAGCGGATCACGCACGCTTTGGTCAAGGGCATCGACGCCAACGTCGATGCCGATACCGAGGAATTGCGAGCCGAGATCGCCGCCGCAGGTGGTCGGCCGATCGAGGTGATCGAGGGCCCGCTGATGGACGGCATGAACGTCGTCGGTGACCTCTTCGGCGCAGGCAAGATGTTCCTGCCCCAGGTCGTGAAGTCGGCCAGGGTGATGAAGAAGGCTGTGGCGTACCTGCTGCCGTACATCGAGGCGGAGAAGGAGCAGTCCGGCGACACCGCAGGGGACAAGACCAACGGCACGATCGTGATGGCGACCGTGAAAGGCGACGTCCACGACATCGGCAAGAACATCGTCGGGGTCGTGCTGCAGTGTAACAACTACTCGGTGATCGACCTCGGTGTGATGGTGCCTGCCCAGAAGATCCTGGACGCGGCGAAGGAGCACAACGCCGACATCATCGGGCTGTCCGGCCTGATCACCCCGTCCCTGGACGAGATGGTCAACTTCGCCGTCGAGATGGAACGCGAGGGGCTGGAGATCCCGCTGCTGATCGGTGGCGCGACCACCTCGCGCGCCCACACCGCCGTGAAGGTGGCGCCGCGTCGTACCGGTCCGGTGGTCTGGGTCAAGGACGCTTCCCGCTCGGTGCCGGTCGCTGCTGCGCTCCTCGACGACAAGCAGCGTCCAGCCCTGCTGGAGGCCACCGAGACCGACTACGCAGCCCTGCGCGAACGGCACGCCCAGAAGAACGAGCGGCCGATGCTGACGCTGGAGAAGGCCCGCGCGAACCGGACGCCGATCGAGTGGGACGGCTACACGCCGCCGGTGCCCGCACAGGGCATCGGCGTGCGGGAGTTCGAGGATTACGACCTCGCCGAGCTGCGCGAGTACATCGACTGGCAGCCGTTCTTCAACGCCTGGGAGATGAAGGGCAGGTTCCCCGACATCCTCAACAACCCGGTCTCGGGCGAGACCGCCCGCAAGCTGTACGACGACGCCCAGGAGATGCTCGACACCCTGATCAAGGAGAAGTGGCTGACTGCCAACGGGGTGATCGGGTTCTTCCCGGCGAACGCGGTTGGCGACGACATCGAGGTGTACACCGACGACACCCGTACCGAGGTGATGACCACGTTGCGCAACCTGCGCCAGCAGGGCGAGCACCGGGCCGGCATCCCGAACCGGTCGCTGGGCGACTACATCGCGCCCAAGGACACCGGTCTGGCTGACTACGTCGGCGCCTTCGCCGTCACCACGGGGCTCGGCAGCCAGGACAAGATCGCGGCGTTCAAGGCAGCCAACGACGACTACAGCGCGATCCTGCTGGAGTCGATCGCCGACCGGCTGGCAGAGGCGTTCGCCGAACGGATGCACCAACGGGTCCGCAAGGAGTTCTGGGGATTCCAGCCTGACGAGCAGCTGGACAACGAGGCACTCATCGGTGAGAAGTACGTGGGAATCCGCCCTGCACCCGGCTACCCGGCCTGCCCGGAGCACACCGAGAAGGCGACGATCTGGGAGTTGATGGACGTCCGGGAGCGGACCGGCATCGAGCTGACCGAGTCGATGGCGATGTGGCCCGGTGCTGCCGTCAGCGGCTGGTACTTCTCGCACCCGCAGTCGCAGTACTTCGTGGTCGGCCGGATGGCTCAGGACCAGGTCGCCGACTACGCGAAGCGCAAGGGCTGGACCCTGCAGGAAGCTGAGCGCTGGCTCGGCCCCAACCTTGGCTACAACCCGGAGGACTGAGCCCTACGTTGGTTGAGTTCGCACTGGCCGCCGAGAGCCGACGGAGAAGGCTGCGAGCCTATCCAGTCGTTCTCACTATCGCGAATTGACCTTGTGCACTGGACCCTTTGGCCGTAGTGGTGTACTGGGGGCCGCGCTCTGAGGTCGCCGGGACGGCTTGCGGATGGAGGAACACTCATGAGTGGTGACGGCGTCTTCGGGAGTGAGCCGTCGGCTTCTCATGAAGATGTGCCCGTCGACCACCGGGCCGCTCGGGTCGCGTTCTTGTCCGCCACTCGCTTCGCATCGGTGGCCGCGATCGGTGGACTGTTGTTCGGCTACGACATCTCGGTGACCAACCGCGCAGTCAAGGCGTTACAGGCCACCTTTCACATCGGCAATGCCGTCCTGGGTTTCGCCGCGGCCTCGGCCCTGATGGGTGCTGCTGCCGGAGCGTTATTGGCCGGACGGATCGCGGGCCGGATGGGCCGACTGGAGATGATGAAGCTGGCGGCCGCGTCCTTTTTCGTTTGCGGGCTCGGAGCCGGGTTGGCAAGCAGCATCTGGATGTTCGTCATCTTCCACACACTCGGCGGCATCGGTATCGGCTTCGCGTCTGTCGCCGCCCCGGCCTACATTGCCGAAATCTCACCCCCACGTTTCCGAGGCCGGCTCGGTTCGCTGCAGCAGCTGGCCATCGTGTGTGGAATTTTCGGATCGTTGGCGTTGACCTGGTTGCCGTTTCATCTCGCGGGCGGCTCCAACGGACAGCTCTGGCTGGGTCTGGCGGCCTGGCGCTGGACCTACCTCAGTGAGGTGGTCCCGGCGCTCGTCTATTTCGCGCTGATTTTCACCATCCCCGAGTCACCGCGCTACCTCGTTGCAAGACAACAAATTTCGCAGGCCCGCCGGGTGCTTTCCAAGCTGCTTGGTGACCGCGATGTAGAGCCCACGATAAACCGGATCACCGACACGCTGGAGCAGGAAAAACCACCGTCCTGGCGCGATTTGCGTAAGCCGACCGGGGGGCTCTACAGCATCGTCTGGGTGGGCCTGGGATTGGCCGTCTTTCAGCAGTTCGTGGGTATCAATGTGATCTTCTACTACTCAGATGTGCTCTGGGAGGCGGTGGGATTCGGAGAGAAGTCGTCGTTCACCATTGCGCTGGTGACCACTGGGGTCAATGTCGTGATCACGTTGGTGGCGATCGCGCTGATCGACCGGCTCGGCCGCAGGCCGCTGTTGTTGGCCGGATCGGCGGGCATGGCATTGATGCTGGTGACGTTGACCGTCGTTTTCGCCAGCGCATCCGTCATCGATGGTCGGCCGGACCTCAACGTGGCGTCCGGGCTGATCGCGCTGGTCGCCGCTGACCTCTTCGTTATAGCGTTCGGCATCTCGTGGGGACCCATCCTGTGGGTGCTGCTGGGCGAGATGTTCCCCAACCGCATCCGGTCTGCGGCGCTCGGATTGGCGTCGGGCGTGCAATGGCTGGCCAACTGGACGATCGTCGTGACCTTCCCGGCGCTGCGGCATGCGCTCGGTTTGGCCTATGGCTTCTACGCGCTCTGTGCGCTGCTGTCGCTTCTTTTCGTATGGCGATGGGTCCGGGAAACCAACGGGGTCTCCCTGGAAGACATGCCCGACGAGGTGTTCCCAGCGAACGGGTTACCCGCCGCGACCTGAAACCGCCGTGACTTTGCTTAGGCGCCCATGAAACAATCGCTGGCCGTGAAGACCTTCGAGGATTTGTTTGCCGAGCTCGGCGAACGTGCCCGCACCCGTCCGGCCGGCAGTAGCACCGTCGCCGCGCTGGACGGCGGCCTGCACGCGCTGGGCAAGAAGATCCTCGAGGAGGCCGGTGAGGTGTGGTTGGCGGCAGAGCACGAATCCGACGACGCACTCGCCGAAGAGATCAGCCAGTTGCTGTACTGGGCCCAGGTGCTGATGATCGCCCGCGGGCTGACGCTCGACGACGTGTACCGGAAGCTGTGATGACGCCGAATCACCGGAACGGGTCCACCAGACTGCGAGTGGCGGTTCCCAATAAGGGAGCGCTGAGCGAACCGGCCGTCGAGATTCTCTCCGAGGCCGGCTACCGGCGTCGTACCGATCCGAAAGACTTGACCGTCATCGACCCACACAACGACGTCGAGTTCTTCTTCCTGCGGCCCAAAGACATTGCCATCTATGTGGGCTCCGGTGAACTCGACCTGGGAATCACCGGGCGAGATTTGGCGCGTGAGTCCCGCGCGCCGGTGCATGAACGGCTGGCGCTGGGCTTCGGATCGTCCAGCTTTCGCTACGCCGCCCCGGCCGGGCACGACTGGACGATCGATGACCTGGCCGGGCGGCGAATCGCCACCGCATACCCCAACTTAGTGCGAGAAGACTTGGCGGCCCGCGGTATTGACGCGACCGTGATCCGCCTGGACGGAGCAGTGGAGATCTCGGTGCAGCTCGGGGTGGCTGACGCCATCGCCGACGTGGTGGGCTCGGGCCGCACCCTGAACTTGCACAACCTGGTGGCCTTCGGCGAGACACTGTGCGATTCCGAGGCAGTCCTCATCGAACAGGTCGACCCCGACGCCGCAGACAGACCCGACGCCGCCGCCCGCGACCAACTGGTCGCCCGCGTGCAGGGTGTGGTGTTCGGCCAGCAGTACCTGATGCTGGACTACGACTGCCCGCGTTCGGTTCTCGACGACGCCACATCGATCACGCCGGGACTGGAATCACCGACGATCGCTCCGCTGGCCGACCCCGATTGGGTGGCGGTACGGGCTTTGGTGCCGCGCCGGGACGTCAACGCGATCATGGACGAGCTGACGGCTATCGGGGCCAAAGCGATCCTGGCATCAGACATCCGGATCTGCCGATTCTGAAAATGAATGCGCCGGTGGGGCGGGCGTTGCTGTGTTAGCGTCCCGCTAAAGCCGCGTTCTGTTGTCGAGCCCCAGGAGGGTCGCCGTGACGCATTTCTATGTTCTGCTGCTAGCTCTGGGAATCGGTGTGGTCGCCGGATTGCGGTCCTTTACAGCTCCGGCGGTAGTCGCCTGGGCCGCGTATCTGAGGTGGATCAACCTGACCGGACACTGGGATGCATGGGTCGGCGTGCTGATCACCGTGATCGTCTTCACCCTCCTGGCCGCCGGTGAACTCGTCCTCGACAAACTTCCCAAGACACCCAGCCGCACAGCACCGCCGTCCTTCGTTGCCCGACTCGTTTCGGGTGGGTTCGCGGGCGCTGTGATTGGCAGCGCCTGGGGCTTCACCTGGAGCGCACTGGGTGCAGGTGTCGTCGGCGCTGTGCTCGGCACCCTGGGCGGCTACCAGGCACGCGCCCGCCTGGCCGGGTCGGTTGGCCGTGACCTGCCGGTCGCGTTGTTCGAGGACGCTGTCGCGGTTGGCGGTGGATTCGCGCTTGCCGCTGTCGCAGCTGCTCTGTGACACAGCGCTTCGACGCGATCGTCGTGGGCGCCGGCCAGGCCGGGCCCCCGCTGGCAGGCCGGTTGACCGCGGCCGGTCACACCGTTGCCGTGGTGGAGCGCAAGCTGATCGGCGGCACCTGCGTCAACACCGGATGCATCCCGACCAAGACATTGGTGGCCAGTGCACAGGCCGCGCATCTTGCGCGCCGTGGTGCCGACTATGGGGTCGGCACCGGAGCGATCAGCGTGGACATGGCGAAGGTCAAGGCGCGCAAAGACGCCATCATGCTGGGCGATCGCAAAGGTGTCGAAGACTGGCTTGACGGCATGGACGGCTGCACGGTCATTCGTGGTCATGCCCGGTTCACCGATCCGCACACGCTGCGGATTGGGGATGAGGTCCTGCACGCCGAGCGCATTTTCCTCAATGTCGGTGGCCGTGCGGTGGTGCCCGACATTCCCGGGCTGGCAGACATCGACTTTCTGACCAATGTGTCGATCCTCGAACTCAACACTCTGCCTGAGCATCTCGTGATTGTCGGTGGCAGCTACATCGCGCTCGAATTCGCGCAGATGTACCGCCGCTTCGGCGCGAAAGTGACCGTGGTCGAGAAAGGTCCGCGACTGACATCCCGCGAAGACAAAGATGTCTCGGAATCCGTCAAGACGATCCTGGAGAACGAAGGCATCGACATCGTCGTCGACGCCGCTGACATTCGGATAGCGAAGCGCGACAATAGCGTCGAAGGCTTCGAGCTCACACCGCGAGCCGGTGCGGCTCCGATAGCGGGCAGTCATCTGTTGCTGGCGGTGGGGCGGCGGCCCAACACCGACGACCTCGGCCTCGAGCACGCCGGTGTACGCACCGATGCCCGGGGATACATCACCGTCGACGACCAACTCAAAACCAGCGTCGACCACATCTGGGCGATGGGTGACTGTAACGGCAAGGGTGCGTTCACCCACACCTCCTACAACGATTTCGAGATCGTCGCGGGCAACCTGCTCGACGCTGATCAGCGCCGGGTCAGCGACCGAATCACCGCCTACGCGCTCTACATCGACCCGCCGTTGGGGCGCGCCGGAATGACCGTCGAGCAGGTACGCGCGTCCGGTCGCCCGGCACTGGTCGGTCAGCGGCCCATGACCAGAGTCGGTCGCGCCGTGGAAAAAGGTGAGACACAAGGGTTTATGAAGGTCGTGGTCGACGCCGAAACGCAGCAGATCCTGGGCGCGGCGATCCTCGGCGTCGGTGGCGACGAGGCCATCCATGCCATCCTGGATGTGATGTCGGCCAAGGCTCCCTACACAACGCTGTCGCGCACGATGAATATTCACCCGACGGTTTGCGAGCTGATACCAACGATGCTGCAAGAGATGTCACTGCTGCAGTAGTCGCGCTCAGGCGGCCGGTTCTGCGGTCTGCAGGACGGCGTCTGCCCCGCCCTCGTTGGGTTGGTCCGGCCAGCCTGGGTACGGCGGCGGTGTGCCGCCGAAGACCGGACAGTGCTCATGGTGCGCGCACCAGTCACACAGTCGCGATGGCCGTGGCCTGAAATCGCCTGTCGCACCGGCAGATTGAATTGCTGACCAGATCGCCATCAACGTCTTCTCGAAGCGCAGCAACTCGGCTTCGTCGGGGGAGTAGTCCAGCAACTGGCCGTCCGACAGGTAGATGAGCCGCAGCCGGGTCGGCAGCACGCCCCGCGAGCGCAGCAACGCGACCGCGTAAAACTTCATCTGGAACATGGCCTTGAACTCGGCGAGGGCCCGCGCCGCCGGTGGCGCTTTGCCGGTTTTGTAGTCCACCACCCGCAATTCGCCGGTGGGCGCGACATCGATCCGGTCGATGATCCCGCGCAGCAGCGTGCCGTCGGCGAGTTCGACTTCGATGCGCTGCTCGCAACTCTGCGGGTCGAACCGGGTCGGATCTTCCAGCCGGTAGTAGCCCGACAGCAGCATGCGGGCCTCGTCGAGGAGTTGGGTCTGCTGCTCGGCGCCCAACTGGTCGGCCCGCTCGGGTTCGTCGGCGAGCACCTGCGCCCACGCCGGGCCGACCAGCGCGTCGACGGTCTGCGGGCCGCGTTCGGCCGCAGGCAGGCCGTAGAGCTGCTCCAGCGCGGCATGCACGACCGAGCCGCGTAGTTGCGCGGTCGACGGTGGCTCGGGGAGTCGGTCGATCGCCCGGAAGCGGTAGAGCAGCGGGCACTGTTTGAAGTCCGCGGCCCGCGACGGTGACAGGGCCGGCCGTTTGGCTGGTTTGCCCGGCTCGGGGCTCATGCGCGCCGCTCGCCCCGGCAAGCGGGTGGGGGTACCCTCAGCCGCACAGCGGCGAGGGGGAGTGCCCCCACCTCGTCGCTGCTCTGTATCTCGTCGCCGACGGGGCTCATATCCGCAGCCTAGGGGCCGGGTCGGACAACCCCGCGCACCTATCTCGGCGCGTCTGCTGGCAGGCTTGAGGGCTGTGCGCGCAACCGGTCCGTTCGTCATCGGCGATCGAGTCCAGCTCACCGACCCCAAGGGTCGGCACTACACGATGCTGCTCAGCGCCGGCAGCGAATTTCACACGCACCGCGGCGCGATCGCGCACGACTCGGTAATCGGGCTGCCCGAAGGCAGCGTGGTGAAGTCGGCCAACGGGGACCAGTTTCTGGTGTTGCGCCCGTTGCTGGTGGACTACGTGATGTCCATGCCTCGCGGCGCGCAGGTGGTCTACCCGAAAGATTCTGCCCAGATCATGCACGAGGGTGACATCTTCCCGGGCGCCCGGGTTTTGGAGGCAGGTGCCGGATCCGGGGCACTGACCTGTTCGCTGCTGCGGGCGGTCGGGCCGGACGGGCAGGTGATCTCCTACGACGTGCGTGCCGACCATGCCGAACATGCGCGTCGCAATGTGGAGACGTTCTTCGGCGGCGCCCTCGACAACTGGCGGCTCGTCATCAGCGATGTCGTCGACGCCGACCTGCCCGCCGAGTCGGTCGACCGGGTGGTGCTGGACATGCTTGCACCGTGGGAGGTGCTCGACAGCGTGTCGAGGATGATCGTGGCCGGCGGCGTGCTGATCATCTACGTGGCAACGGTCACCCAACTGTCCAAGACCGTGGAGGCGCTGCGCGAGCAGCAGTGCTGGACCGAACCGCGCGCCTGGGAGACGATGCAGCGCGGCTGGAATGTCGTCGGGCTGGCCGTGCGCCCTCAGCACAACATGCGTGGCCACACGGCATTTCTGGTGTCTGCGCGTCGGTTGGCTCCCGGCACTGTCACCCCGACGCCGCTGCGCAAGAAGCGCTCTGGGCTCTAGTCGTCGCTGCGTTGCATACCTCGGCGCACCGACAGCAATTCGAACTCCGGGCGAGCGGCCACCAGGCGTTCGGCCGCGTCGAGCACGTTGACTGCGTGTCGGCGGTCAGCCGAGGCCATCGCCACCCCGACACCCGCCCGTCGATGGAGTTCATGCGATCCCGTTTCGGCGGCCGACACGCCGAACTTGCGTTGCAGCTCGGCCACCAATGGCCGCACTGCCGATCGCTTCTCCTTGAGCGAGCGGACGTCACCGAGCAGCAGATCGAACTCGAGCCAGCCGATCCACATCGCGGGGTCAGCGGCCCGGTGTCGACGGCGGCGCGACCGATCCACTCTGGAAAGCCAGCAGGACGTCGGCGGTTCGCGCCGATAGCTGCCAACCGCCTTGATACGGCTTGAATTCCATCGGAAATGAGAACCTGGGACCGCGTGGATTGGGTGAGCTGACGTTGACGTTGGCGATCACGTCGGCCGGGTCTCGGTCCGACCATGCGATGTCGCGCGGGTCGACCTTCACCGGCGCGAAGCCGCCGTTGGCCAGCGCGTTGGCGAACTCATCGAACACGCCTGCGCTCTCCGGGGTGGCGCCCTCGACCAGGTTGAGCTTCTGGATGCCGGGCACCGCGGGATCAGCCAAGCGGTACAGCACGCCCGCCAGGGCGTCAGCGGACGGCAGGGGCGTGGTCTGTGGGGCCGACGTGGAACTCAGCGACGCAGATGTCGACGGCGGCGCAGTCTCCGGCGACGCGTCGTGCACATCGCGCGAACACCCCGAAAGTCCGAACGCCGCCGCACATGCGACGGCGCTCACGACTGCAGTGAGATGTCGGCTCATTCAGCCGGGTCAGTGGCCCGACGAACGCACCGACTGGATCAGCGTCATCGCCGAATCGTGCGACAGCTTCCAGCCACTCTGGTCGACGAACGTGAGGTTCTCGATCGTCGGCGATAGGTGCGGACCCGCCGCGGTGATGCTGGCTGACGCCGTACCAGGACCCGCGGGCACGATGTTGGTGATGTTGAACGTCAGCGGGAGGCTGCCCTTGGCGGCGGCCTTTTGCAGTTCGTGGTCGGCGAGGGAGGCTGGAACCGGAATGCCACCTTCGACGAGGTAGCCCTTGTTGGCGAAGGACACGCTGGGGTCCTGCAACGTGTTGAGAACGGTGACCAGCTGGTCTGGTGTCGGCAGATCCACCCCCGGGTCCAGCGGCTGGGGGTACCTCCCGCTTGCGGGGGACGGCGCGCCGAAGACGACCGGCTGAACGTGAGGCGACGCGGCGGTGACGGATGCAATACACGTCACACCTGCGGCCGCCGCACCGATCGCGGCCAGTGCCGCCACGCCTGTGGCTAGGGATTTCACGGTCACGGAGGTCCTCTCGGTAAAACCAACTCAACATGATGTTAACGCTGGTGCCAGTGTGCCTCATTTCGAGTTCCCGCATGATTCGGAAATCGCCGGTAGCTTTGACGTATCCACCGCACCACCATCCGGGAGCGGGAAAGGAGCGCAACATGGGTGAGTTTGAGCGTGAAGCGTTCGGTAGCCCACGCGAGCCAGACCTCTCCGCAGAGGATGCTGCCGAGCTGGAAGAGCTCCGACGTGAGGCCGCGATACTGCGCGAGCACCTAGACAACGCCGGCGTTGCGCACAGTCCACGCGATGTCCATCAGCTCGAGGCGCGAGTCGACTCGCTGGCGGCACGCAATTCCAAGCTGATGGAAACCCTCAAGGAGGCCCGGCAGCAACTGCTGGCGCTGCGCGAAGAGGTCGACCGGCTCGGACAGCCGCCCAGCGGCTACGGCGTGTTGTTGTCCACCCACGACGACGACACCGTCGACGTCTTCACCTCGGGACGCAAGATGCGCCTCACCTGCTCGCCCAACATCGACGTCAAGTCGTTGAGGAAAGGGCAGACAGTTCGGCTCAACGAGGCTTTAACTGTCGTCGAGGCCGGCACGTACGAATCTGTCGGCGAGATTTCAACTCTCCGTGAGATCCTCGCTGACGGTCACCGAGCATTGGTGGTCGGCCACGCCGACGAGGAACGCATTGTGTGGCTGGCCGACCCCTTGGTTGCCGAGGATCTGCCCGACGGCCACCCGGACGCCCTCAATGACGACGAGCGGCCGCGCAAGCTGCGTCCCGGTGATTCGCTTCTGGTCGACACCAAGGCCGGTTACGCTTTCGAGCGCATTCCCAAGGCCGAGGTCGAGGACTTGGTGCTCGAAGAGGTTCCCGACGTCACCTACAACGACATCGGTGGTCTGGGCCGGCAGATCGAGCAGATTCGCGACGCAGTCGAGCTGCCGTTTCTGCACAAGGACCTCTACCGCGAATACGCGCTGCGCCCGCCCAAAGGTGTGCTGCTCTATGGCCCGCCCGGCTGCGGAAAGACCCTGATTGCCAAGGCCGTTGCCAACTCGCTGGCCAAGAAGATGGCCGAGGTCCGTGGCGACGACGCGCGCGAGGCCAAGTCCTACTTCCTCAACATCAAGGGCCCCGAGCTGCTGAACAAGTTCGTCGGCGAGACCGAACGTCACATCCGGCTGATCTTCCAGCGGGCTCGCGAGAAGGCGTCCGAAGGCACGCCGGTGATCGTGTTCTTCGACGAGATGGACTCGATCTTCCGCACCCGCGGTACCGGGGTTTCCTCGGACGTGGAGACGACGGTCGTCCCGCAGCTGCTCAGCGAGATCGACGGGGTTGAGGGCCTGGAGAACGTCATCGTGATCGGTGCCTCGAACCGCGAGGACATGATCGACCCCGCGATCCTGCGGCCCGGCCGCCTCGATGTGAAGATCAAGATCGAACGCCCGGACGCCGAGTCGGCGCAGGACATCTTCTCCAAGTACCTCACCGAGAAATTGCCGGTGCACGCCGACGACATCGCCGAGTTCGACGGCGACCGCTCGCTGTGCATCCAGGCGATGATCGAGAAGGTCGTCGACCGGATGTACGCCGAGATCGACGACAACCGGTTCCTGGAGGTCACCTACGCCAACGGCGACAAAGAAGTCATGTACTTCAAAGACTTCAACTCCGGCGCGATGATCCAGAACGTCGTCGACCGCGCGAAGAAGAACGCGATCAAGGCGGTGCTGGAGACCGGCCAACGCGGGCTGCGTATCCAGCACCTGCTCGACTCGATCGTCGACGAGTTCGCCGAGAACGAGGACCTGCCCAACACCACCAACCCCGATGACTGGGCGCGGATTTCGGGCAAGAAGGGCGAGCGGATCGTCTACATCCGCACGCTGGTCACGGGCAAGAGTTCGAGTGCCTCACGGGCGATCGACACCGAGTCCAACCTCGGCCAGTACCTGTAGGGCTCAGCCGGCCAGCAGCGAGTAGCTGTTGGCCAGGTCGTCCTGGAGAACCTGGGCGGCGTGGGTGGTGGTGTCAATCCGCAACGGGCTGGTCAGTTTTCGTGATTGATAGGTCCAGCCGTCCGGCAGGTTGAGCCGCTCGCCGAGCCCCGGCAGGTCAGCGCGCGACAGATTGGGATCGACGATCTGGCTCCACGTCTGCATCACCCACCGCCGGAACGCGGGATCTTGGAGTTCGTAGACCTCTTCGCCGGCGTCGAAGGTGAACACAGTGTGCCGGTTGACCTGGTTTGCGGTGTAAGGCGCCGGGTTCATCGCCGAGAGCAAGACCGTGGCTTGCAGCAGCATGTCGATTCCGCCGAAGTTCTTGATAATCCGCGGGCCCTGGGGCGCCTTCTCTATCTCGTTCATCAGCCAGTAGCGCGGGCCGTTGAGCAAAGCTGTGGCAGCGCCGTTTTCGGTCGCGATGGCCTTCGCGTCCAGCGCCGACCACAACTCGGCGGGTAAGTCGTTGAGCGGAAAGCTGTTGTAGACGGTGGCTTGCGGCCCGGCTTCGCCCGGCGTCACCAGGAGGACTTCCCCATAGCGTTTTCCGGACAAGTCGGTGATGAGTTGGGGCACAGCGTCGGCGGGCACCAGGGTGAAGGTAATCACTTCCGTCACCTGCGTCAATGGGGCGCGTTGACTCAGCAAAAATGCCCGCGTAGCCCTGGTCGTTGCCTCGTCTAGAAATGCCCGCGTAGCGGCGTGTCGAAGCGGCGATGCCGGCACCGGGCCGTACGCCGAGACGATGGGGCTGTCGATGAGTGAACGCAAGGCCGTGACGAAGACGATCGCGAACCGGTACCGCCGGGCCGACAAGGCTGGTAAGGGCCGGATCCTCGATGAGTTGTGCGCGACCACGGGCTGGCATCGTGACCACGCCCGTAAGGCGCTGCGCACAGCGTTGCGGCCGACGGTGGTCAGACCGAGAGCCCCGCGCCCACCGAAGTACGGACCGAAAGTGATTGCGGCGCTGATCTTCTGCTGGGCTGTGCTGGGTATGCCGGCGGGCAAGCGCCTGGCGCCGGTGCTGTCCGAGCTGGTTGCGGTGCTGCGCCGGTTCGGTGAGCTGGATATCGACGACGGCACCGCTGCGCTGCTGGTGGGCATGTCGGCGGCCACCATCGACCGCCGGCTTGCGCCCGAACGCAAGAAGCACGAACTCAAGGGCCGCTCGACTACCAAGCCGGGGTCGCTGCTCAAAAGCCAGATCCCGGTGCGCACCTGGGCCGATTGGGACGACGCGAAACCGGGGTTCGTTGAGATCGACCTGGTCGCAAACGACGGCGGCAACGCCGCAGGTGAGCACGCCTGGACGCTGACCGTCACCGACATCGCCACCGGCTGGACCGAGAACCGCAGCGTGCGCAACAAGGCCCGCAAATGGGTGCTCGCCGCGCTTGACGACATCGCCCGCGCTATGCCGTTCCCGATCCTGGGCGTAGACAGTGACAACGGATCGGAGTTCATCAATTACCACCTGCTGGCTTGGTGTGAGCAGCGCCAGATCACCTTCACCCGGTCGCGGCCGGGCAACAAGAATGACGGTTGCCACGTCGAACAGAAGAACTGGGCGATCGTGCGCATCGTGGTCGGCTACCACCGCTACGACACGAAGGCAGAACTGTTGCTGCTCAACAAGATTTGGGTACTGCAGTCGAAGCTGACCAACTACTTCTACCCGCAGCAAAAACTCGTCTCCAAGGTCCGAGTCGGTGCGAAGGTATCCAAGAAACACGACACCGCGACCACCCCGTACCGACGCGCCGAGTGCCACAAGGCTGTCGCAGCCAAGGACAAGGAGGTCCTCGCCGAGACCTACACCGGCATCAACCCCGCCGCCGTCCAGCGCCAGATCCAGGCACTAACCACCGAGCTGCTGACGATCACCACCAGCAAGGCCGGACCCAAGACCAAAGCCACCCTCTCCACACCAGCTACGCGGGCATCCTCGGATGAGTCAACGAATCAGATTTCGCGGGCATCTTGACACGAGGCAACAGGCCCCCTGTCGCCGCTCCTTTGGAGCGTTCCAACAACGATGTAGTACTCGTACATTTTTTGGCCGAGATCGTGCGCCACCCCGCGATGGCTAGCTACCTCTCGAGTCGGTTGCTAGCGCGCCGACTGTCAGGTCATATCTAGGTCACGGACCGGTGTTTGAAGGTCTAACTACAGCCATCTAGCTGCACAAATACTGGTGCGCGGTACTGGGATTGAACCAGCGACCTCTTCCGTGTCAGGGAAGCGCTCTCCCGCTGAGCTAACCGCGCCCGGTCAAAGAAACAGAGGTGGAGACGGGAATCGAACCCGTGTGCACGGCTTTGCAGGCCGTTGCCTCACCACTCGGCCACTCCACCGCGGGGTTTGATGTCACTTACACCCTCGAGCGGATGACGGGATTCGAACCCGCGACCCTCACCTTGGCAAGGTGATGCGCTACCAACTGCGCTACATCCGCGCGCAACGGGCGAGATCGTCGCCCGGTGCGAAGCACGACGATAGTCCACCTGAGCGGGACCGCACAAATTTCTTGATGGCAACAGGCGCGCCGTTATTTGCGTCAGGCAGCGCGTTCTACCGACACGGCTACGCGTGCTAACCTTCGACGTCGTTGGCCTCTCGGCGCCGGTCCCGTGGCTCAGTGGGAGAGCGTCCGCTTCACACGCGGAAGGTCGCTGGTTCGATCCCAGCCGGGACCACCACCATCGGTGCAGGTCAAAGACATTTTAGCTATCTGAATTCCGATCCGTCGCCCCCAACGGGACCGAGTTATCCGCCGTTTATCCGCCGTCACGGTCACGGTCATCCTCAGAGCCCGTCAAGGCGGCGCGCAAGCGCGCCGCGCCGCGCCGCTCTCCGGCCCTGCCGCTCGTCCCTCGCTCGGGGCCGGGCGGCCCGGCAATCAGTCGCAGGGTAGCGCCGAAGACGACACCGGCCTGGGGTTCGGGCGACCTACACTCACCCACCGCGACGGCGCGTCGTTGGCTGCCCGTATTTCTCCGTTGAACGTCGCGTCCGAGTTAGCCCTGATGGGTCGCCGTATGAGTCGCCCTGCGCGGGCATCGAGGAACACTTCGGTCCCGGCCCTGCTGTCTCCGCGTCTACGAATCCTCACAGCGGCCGAGGCACGTCCCCTGAACCCTCAAGATGGGTCCAGCGGTGTCTCCGTACCTCGGTGGTGAGGAGTTTCGTTACTGGTATCAAGACTGTGCTCTGTTCGACCTCAAGCGAGCAGAGTCGCCGGACCATCGGGTCGTCGTCTTGAAGCACAGGAGTGGCATATCGGCGCAGGGCAATCGATCCGACACGCCAAATCTCTGCACTCACTCCTGGAGGCGGCGTTAGTGTCACTTGGTCAGGTCACTAGACTAGCGAAGGTCAGGCAGGTTTGTAGAAGGTGTACACCCGGTACTGAATGAGGCCAGTCTTGGACAGCCACTTGATCCATCGAGTACCCACGATCAATGTCTTCTGGGCATCCGCTGACCCTTGCGCGCGAAAGAATTTGATCAGGAAAGGGTACGTCGGCAACGTGTTCTTCCGGATACTGCGGTTCGCATCGAGTTGGAGTCCTCCACGTTTGCCCATGACCTTGTAGGACCGAAGGGGTACATTCCCGAGCGTTCCGTAGGACTTCGCGATCCGGGAGCGAATCGCCATCCAGAACGGGGTCTTTGCGAAGAAAGCAATGGTCGGAACGAAGTCGGACACCGCCAGGTAGCCGCCCGGCTTGAGCACCCGCGCTGCTTCCGCGAGGAAACGCTCACGGGACGGGAAGTGGAAGATGCATTCGACTGCCAGGACGCGGTCGAAGGAGTTGTCCTCGAACGGCAGCTGACATGCGTCGGCTTCGACCCAGGCAATGTGGTTGCCGTTGGCGGCCTTGGTCTGGGCCTCGGCAGCAGCGAGCTGGCGCGGGTCGATGTTCAGGCCAGTGAGGTGCATGTCGGAATGTCCGGCATTGATCTGTTGGATGGTTCCGCCGAATCCGCACCCGACGTCCAACAAACGCTGCCCGTCTGCAACTTTGCCGGCCTCCAACAGCACGACGTTCATCTGCTCCATGGCCGCGAGGTAGTCGGCTCGGGTACCCTCGGCGGCCTTGGGGTCTTCCCAATAGCCCCAGTGCACCTGGTGTTCCCATAGCTGCCCGGTCTCACCACCGTCCTGCCGTTCGTCGATAAGCAAGTCAAAGTAGGGGAGGTCAGGCATCCGTGGAAAATACCACGATCCGGGCTTGCTTCGAGGGTGGCGCCCCGTTCGGGGCGGTAAGTAAATCAGTGGTGCCGGTCCTGATTGAGCCCAAGATTTGCGCGATCCCATAGGTCGATCGTCGATGTTGGTGGACCGCTGGGACCGCGCCGCCAAACTACCTCGGGCCCGGTCAGAGGGTGGGCATGAATTCGGCAAGCGCAAGGATCATGAACACCACCAAAGCGAGCCCAATCAACCCACCGACGGGAATCATCGTCACGCAAACCGCCACCCAGACGAGAAGCCTCGGCCATTCAAATGGCTGGTTCCCCACCACGCCGCCACGACGTTCCCGGAGAGCGTGGTAGGCCGCCCACACGCCCGCCCCGGCAGCGGCAACCGCGATGATCCGCAATCCGACCGGTGTCGCGGTCAGGGCGACGCTCGCCATGATCGCTGCGGCCACAACGCGCCCCCACGCCACCGTTCGAAGCCCGGCCACGCGCATGACAGCAGGGCTCCGATTCGGCTCACCGCGATACCGCGGTAGCCGCCCGTCGATTCCCAACAGTCGCCAAATCCAACGCGACCATGCAGTTCGCAGACCTAGGTCCTCGGCAATTCGCCGAACGTCGGCGGCCGATTCCGCCATCATCCGGCGCGATTGAGCGCTCCTCCAGTAGGCGGTCTTAAAAACCCGTCGCGGAATCCCGAACTGCCGGGCAAAAGTGCGCGGTTGTCCGAGCATCTCCCCGATCAACCACCGGAGAAATAGCGGGAAGGCAATTGCATACAACGCCCGCCTGAAACGCCCAGCACCTTGCATCCGCTCAGCCAGATGGTCGTCCGCAAACGTTATGTGACGGGCTTCCTCCGCCAAATGAATGTACGTGATCTTATTCAGCAGCGGGGGCACCTGAGCCGCGCCACGACGCTGCAGCGTCTGCTGATGGTGCAGCGGCTGTTCACCACAAAGCACCCCGATGAAATGGAAGATGTTGGCATAGCCGCCAACAAAGCCCAGGATCGGCGCGATTATCCGGGAGCCTCGCCGCATTCCGGGAACATCCTCGCCGGTGCGGTTGACGAATTCCTGGAACATCTGGATATGACTACATTCTTCGGTCAGTTCGTGGAGGAGATACCGAAACACCGGCGAACCATTCGGCAATTTACCAGAGTAATGCACCACTCCGCGGATCAACGCCATCTCGAATTGGGACGTGACCTTGAGAGTGTTCGCGGTAATCCAGCGGCCCATGTCAATTCGCCGGCTCAACGGCTGTTCTACATACCAATCCGTAGCCGCGAGCGGAGCGGTATCTGGATCCAGTTGCCAACGCGGATCGTTCTCGTCCAACGCGTTCTCGGGTGCGTCCCAGTCGATATCAACGTACGGATCGAAACGCAAACGAGCCGTCGCACGCGAGAGGGCCTCCACCCTGTTGAAGTAGAGGCCCTCCGGCGTGCCGTCTGCGTCGTTGACCGCCGTCATTTCCCCATCCGTTGAGCCAGATTGTCTGCTTGCGGTATCAATTCTGTGAGCCTCTACACTACCACTTCGAGGTCGCCCCGAGTCCGTGGAACTTCGGTGGCGGTCCGGTGAGAATAAGGCTTCGCTCACCTCGTCAGTGTGCACGACGGGTCGGCAGATTAGGCGGTTTTGGCGTTCGAGGGCGACTCGCAGTGTCGTTAGTTAGGAGTAGGTGAACCGTCTGGATGGAGACCGGGGCAGTCCTGACCGACGGTTGACGAACCGATACAACGCTTCTCAGCCCGCCGGTAAAACGCCGGTAACTCGACCCCGCGACGACTGCCCGGCAACGCTTTACAAGCTCCTATCAGGCCTTATCCTGTGCCTATGACGCACTGGCCGATTTCCACGTCGATGCGGCGGCGGGTTCCGTCCCCGACTTGTGCCTCCATCGTCACCACTTCTTCGGTGCCCAGTCCAATGTCTGCCTGGGTCAGCAGCGCGTAAATGTCCGCTTGAGTGGTCGCCTCGGGCCGGTTGGTCTGCGCAGCGAGCCGGGCGACAATTAGGTCCAGGGACGATTCAGCCACGACGGAAGCGCGCCGCGAGTGCCGCGTTGATCGACTCGGGCCGGATCGCGACCACGACGCCCGGCACTTGGTCGCCTACCCGTGAGTCAAAGACAGCAGCTGGCCAGCCGTACCCCGCGTCGAATAGTCGATCACAGGCAGATGCCCTTGAATTAGCGTCGGATCGTATGGTGAACGGCGCCAGGATCGGCCAGCGAGACTGCCCAGGTTTCAACGTGCCGTACACGAATGGCCGCCATGCTCGGCGAGGCCAAGACCGACGTCCTGGCGTTCACTGCATTCCCGAAAGCGCACTGGCAGAAGATCTGGTCGAACAACCCGAAAGACTCAACAAGGAGATCAAACGCCGCGCCGACGTCGTGGAGATCTTCCCCGCCGCGCGTATCTCGTCGCGGCACGAACGCGGCGTCCAAGGGCGTTCCTAGGGCGAACCGACCCCGTACCGTAGCCATACCGGCAACGGTCGAAAATGGCTCTGCACAGGCGATTCAAAGGTTTTCAGCGAACCGTTTCGCCTGGTCGTTCTTGACGCGGCGAAGTCCTTCTAATCCCTAGGTCGCACGTTCGAGTCGTGCCGGGGGCGCTGGGAAATTGCAGGTCACCAATGGTATATAGCTTATTGCGCAAGCTTGCTAGACTGCGTTCGGCGGAGGCTTCGCCGCCGGCGCATCAGCTCGCCGCCAACTTCACGACCTGGCCGAAGCCGCTGTTGTCGAGGACGAACACGTTTCCGGCGGTGTCGACCGCCACGTCGTGTGGGCCGTTGAGGCCGGTGAATGGCAGCACCGTCTGGGTGTTCGACCCGGGCGCCACCTTCAGCACCTGCTTGTTCTTTCTGTCGATGACGTACACGTCGCCGGCGGTGTCTACCGCCATCCCAATAGCCCGGTCGAGGCCGTTGACCGGTAGCACCGTCTGGTCGTTGGACCCGGGCGCCAACTTCACCACCCGATTGTTAGCACCGTCGTCGACGTAGACGCTGCCGGCGGTGTCCACCGCCACACCACCGGGCCACCCGAGGCCGGTGAAGGGCAGCACCGTCTGAGTGTTCGACCCGGCCGCCAACTTCAACACACGGTTCTTGCTGTCGGCGACGTACACGTTGCCGGCGGTGTCGACCGCCACACGCTGCGGGTTGTCGAGGCCGGTGAAGGGCAGCACCGTCTGAGTGTTCGACCCGGCCGCCAACTTCAACACACGGTTCTTGCTGTCGGCGACGTACACGTTGCCGGCGGTGTCGACCGCCACACCAGCGGGGTAGTGAAGGCCGGTGAACGGCAGCACCGTCTGGGCGTTCGACCCGGCCGCCAACTTCAGCACCCGGTTGTTATTGGTGTCGGCGAGGTAGACGTTGCCACCGTTGTCCACCGCAACAGCGAACGAGTTGTAGAGGCCGGTGAATGGCAGCGTGGTTTGTCGGGGCGTGGGCGTCGGCCCATTCGAGGGAGTCGTTGGCCCTGTCGAGACGGTAAAGGGCAGGTCCGCCTTGCCAATTTGGACCAGCAGGTCGGGGACGACCGCGGTGGCGTCCACACCGCCCTTGCCGTCGGTCATCGAGGCGTCGAGCGCGATCCGGTACCGCAGCGTGACGGCCTTGCCCATTGGCAGCGCCTGCTCGTTGTTCCACGTGAGGACATAGTCCATGCCGCTGCCCATGACCGGGTAGTCCACCGGGATCCAGGCCCCGGTGGCGGGCTCAAAGCGTTCGACGGTGCCCGTGGGCATCGCGGTCGGGCTGCTCGTGCAGCTGCAATGCTCCAACACCAGTACCACGCCGACCTTCGGATAGGAAACCGCGGAGTCGTTGCACAGCGTCACATCGACCTCGGTGGGCGCGGCACCGGGCTTGATGGTTCCCGACGTGATGCCGGTCAGAGCGACGGAGATCCTGCCGACCTCCGGCACAGGTTCATAGGATTGAGCCGCCGGCATGGGCGCGGACGTCGGATTGACCTCGCAGCCGGTGGTTAGTTCGCTCGACCCAGTCGGCGCGGGCTTGCTGGCGGCGGTCGTGGACTGGCCCGCGCCAGTTGTACTCGTCGAGCACGCGGCCAGCGCGATGGCTGCCGTGATAGCCGCGGTAGCGATCGCCGCGGGGGTAGCGGTCTTGATGGTTCCCATTGGCGTGGTACCTCCTTATCTGTGTTGGGGACGCCCGCAAAGACGGGCTCCGTTGGTCGTTTTCCTTCGTTTGGCCTCGTTCCGGCCCGTGCTTGGGGGTCGGTGGACCGCAGTCAGTGGTCGGGGTGGAGCTCCCGCAGCGAAACGAGGACGAACGACCTTGAGGCCGAGGAGGATCCGCCGAATACTTGGTTGGCCGGGTGAACAAAGGCAAAAGACGCTGTGGTTGAAAGTCATGCGCTGTCTCCTGTTGGGAAGTTCGTGCACGAGACGATGTGGTACGTGCCAGCGCCCAGCCGCGACCGCTCATTCTTTTCAGGACGTCCACCCACGACGGGGCGGCGGCAGGAGGATCCCAGGAGCCGGCGGCAGGCATCAGACGAATCCTGGGCAGGGAACGCGTGCAACGCATCTCAGGTGGCACCTCTTTCTGTGTCTCGGTGAGCGGCATCGCCAGAGCAGCATCACCCAGCCCGGACATCGTGTGATAGGAACGGCACAGCATGCGCCCCACCGCCAAGGTTGGGTTCTTCCCGTTGCGGCCGTCGCGCTTGGCCGCAAGCACCCGGTTATAGCGGTAATCCGGAGAGCCAGGCCGGACCGCACACTTGGCCGCCTCGAACGCCTCCGAACGCAGCTCGGGCGAGCCCTGTCGGGACAGATGCCCTGGTGAGCGTTTCACGTCTGAGGACTCCTTTCACAGGCCGCAATCCATTCGAAACGGTTGCGGCGCAACATCACCTTGTCCTCAGCCGTCGGATCCCGAATGATCCCCTGCCCGCTTGTAATTCACCGATGAGTTGAAAGGTCATGCTCCGTTCGACACATCGCCGTTTCACCACAGAGCGTCACGCGATTTCATGGCCAAGGGAAGCCGGGCGACGGCGGACCCCACCCTTCGACGGTGTCCCACTGTCCGCTTGCGCCGCGAACCTGGTGCCACTTGTGGCACTGACTCATGTCCCAAGTTATTGGAGTATGGGAAGGCGGCATCGGACCTCCTGGGCACCAGCAACCGCCCTGTCTTGGGTTGCAAACGTCGGCGTGAGCGGTGCCTGCGCCCAGCTCCAAACCGGCCCACCCCAAACCGCCAGACGCCAGCACAGCGGTTGCTAACCCCACCAAGAGTGGCCCCACAGTCCGGGATTTTCCATCTCGGCAACCGTCCCTTCCAGTGGGAATACGCGTAGATCGCAACATCCGGTTCATGCCGGTCCTTTCATTTGCTGTTGGGCCGTATGTTAGCGACGGCCACTTGCGGAATTCATGCGTTCGCTTGGGCTACTGATCGTCGGCGTCGTCTCAAAGCTGACCGGCGCACCACTCACTGCACAGAACGGAACGCGACGATGGACCAGTATTTGGTCGAATACCCCTCTTTTAGACGCAGGGCGACGTAGTGCCACGTCTGCTTATCGTCCACCACACTCCGTCTCCGTTCATGCAGGCGATGTTCGAGGCGGTTCTTGCCGGTGCCACCGACCCCGAGATCGAGGGCGTCGAGGTCGTGCGGCGCCCCGCCCTCACGGTTTCGCCAACTGACATGCTTCAGGCCGATGGCTACTTGCTGGGTACTCCGGCCAACCTGGGGTACATTTCGGGTGCGCTGAAGCACGCGTTCGACTGCGCCTACTACCAGCTCCTCGACACCACCCGCGGGCGACCGTTCGGGGTATACCTCCACGGCAACGAGGGCACCGAGGGAGCCGAGCGCGGTCTGGCGGCGATCACGACCGGGCTCGGTTGGGTGCAGGTGGCCGAGACCGTCGTGGTGATGGGCAAGCCGACCAAGGCCGATGTTGAGGCGTGCCGGAACCTCGGCGCGACAGTCGCTGCTCAATTGATGGAGTGAGTCGCGAAATCGACGACAATTGCGACTCCTGCACCGCGACGTCAGACCCGCGAACTCCTACCCGAGATCTGGCCGCCGAGGGCCGCCCCGCCCCGAACGCCCCTCGCCGCAAGGCGTTTGCGTGCAGCACCGCCTGCCGCGTCCAGCGGTAACAGCAGACTGTTGAGCTTATACGGGTGATCTTGTCAAGTGCGGTGTCTTCCCTCAGCCTGGGCCGTGCCCGTCGGCGAGATCTCGCCGACGGTTAGTTGACTCGGCGCACGTTCTTGGCAACTACTGTGGAACCGTCCCAACGCAGGTCGGCCATCATCTTCACGGTCGGACAACATTCTCCATCATTCGGACCGTTGGCCAGCCATGTCACATGTGCGACACGGTCCGAGATGGACAGATCGGTCACGACTTCACGGCTGTGGGTAAGGTCGCTGAGGTCGATTCCACCCAGCCGCCTGGGCCCAGCGGTTTCGAGCTGCGGGCCCGCCGTATAGAGCTGCACAATCTCCCCCCACCCAACCCCACCGGCATTGCAGTGGATGACCATAGCGGCGTCGCCTCCGCCCCCCGTCAGGTCGCCAAACGCCACCTTGTAGGCGCCGGTGTTGTAGTTCAACGCGATCTCGACGTTTCCGGGATGCCTCTCTTGTGGCGGCAATTGCCCGTTTCTCAGTTGGCCTGGATCGTGCTCGCACAGCGCTGGCACGGGCGCGCGCTGCAAGTACTCGAACGTGACCGCGCCCCTGCCGGGCGTGGGCACCGTGGTCGCCGTACTGGTTTTGGACGTCTCTCTTGTATGCGCACAGGCGGCCACTGCGACGGCCGACAGAAGGCCAATCAGCTTGACGGCCCGGGACTGAAGCAGCACCCGCCGGTGCGAAACCGCGGCGCACATATCGGGTCCGCCTCGGTTGAGGTGATTATTGATTGCGTCCATCAGTGTCACCGTCTGGTCGTGTTCCTTCGTACTTCGGCTTGTGTCGGCTGTGGTGGCCATCAGGAAAAGGTTGCGGCGCACGCCTTGCCGGATTCTTGCGTGATTCTTGCGCGACCGATTCTGACATCGAGATGCTGGTGGCCGACGGTTACCTGTTGGGCACCTCGGCCAACCTAGGGTACGTCTCAGGCGCTCTGAAGCACGAATTCGAGCTCGCCTTCAACCTTCTCGACGAGGCAGCCAGCCGCATCCAAGACCAGCAGTACGGAATCACCGGGATCCTGTTCCACAACCACGGCGACATCCTGCTGACCACCGTCCACGACTACATCCGCGAGGCCGGGCACCGCCTCGTCCTGCTGGCCGGCGACGACGACGGGCAGATGGTCGCCGTCGAAGCCACCGCACCCGACCTCGAGACCAACCCGGTAACCCGGATCCTCAAGGTCCGCGCCGGTGCCCTGACCTTCCACGCCATACCCGGCACCTGGTCATACCGAGCCACCACCGGCGAGCACACTTACACCCTCACCGCCGGAGTCGGCGACGAGCCCGCCTGGGTCCTCACCGTCGCAGACCGGGCAGCCGTCGCCTACGAGCACCTCTACGAGGCGATCGACGTCATCGCCGAACACGAACCCGTCGCCGACCAGCCCAGGGCCGGACCTGCCCACAAGCCCGCGCGGGTCCGGCCCCTCGCCCGTACCCGCACACAAGACGGAAGGATCACCAATCATGGAGATCGACTACGGCGACGCCCGGGACTTCGTTGACGACGACGGGCGCCCGTTGAAGCTGCGGTTCCGGCGCAGCTGGGCACCCCCGGCAGATCCCCGGATCTTTGACGGCTCCGGCCAACTCATCGCGGTCGTCGCCGACAGCGCTCGCCCCGACAACTTCACCGAAGTCGCGATCAGCCGGCCCAACGTCGCGCAGGCCGACGTCGAGGAGGCGCTGAACGGTTGGCAGGACTGGGCCACCCTCCTGGACACCGGCGTGCACCGATTGATCAGTCTCGCCCAGATCCGCCGCCGCATCCACGACTCCGGCCTCGACTAAGCCCGTTCACCGGGACGCAGTGGCTCACCACCCACCCGGTGGCGCGACCTCGGCTGCTCACCACAGCGTCGGCTCCCCCGAACCCAACAGCGCCGCCGCCACCGCCTCGGGATCCCAACCGTCGCGCACCGCGTCGCGCAACGCCACCGCCCGCGCCCGCCGCGCCTTCACCCCCGCGTCGCCGCGGCGCACCACCAGCCGGCCTCCGCCGCGACCGGCGCGGCCCATCATCACCATGTTGTCGCGCTGCGATCCCGCCAGCACATGCGGCAGGCCCGTCTCACCCGCCAGGCTCACCCGCACACAAGCCGGGTCATTGCAGCCGTGCAGGGCGCGCACCTGCGGCTCCAGCGCGACACCGTCGAGTGCGGCCGCCAGCGCGTAGCGGTTGGCGCGCACCATGATCCGCTCGCCCGCACCGCGGTGCACCCAAAATACTGGTAACCCGCCATATTCGATTCGGTCGTATTCGACCGCCTCATTCGACCAGAAATGTTATATATTAAATATCGGCAGTTTGCTGATGCGAGTGTCGTTGCGCTGCAATGGCTTTCGTGTACCTGGTCGTGACAGCGGGCCTGCGCCTACGGATCACGGGTTCGTGTTCATCCGCTCCGCATCCGCCACGCCGCTCGTATTGCCTGCTCTGATCCCTTCAGATGCGTCCAGCTTGTCTAGCTTGACCAGCACCAACGTCTCGCCTCTGACTTCGCCTCAGCCTGAAAAGCGGAAGATCGGCGGTTCGACACGTCCCCTGGCCAGCACGAGAATCGATCAGACTATCCGTCATTGGTCAAAAGGCATGGTCAGGTCAGATCGCTGCGAGTTCCTCGCCTGTGAAGTACCTCGAGTGAGTCTGATGCAAGGTGTCGAGGGAGTCGCTGATGAGTGCGACGATTTCGACGTCGCTGTTGGTGCGCTCCGCTTCCAGCTTCAGGCGATGCTCCATCGCTTCGCGGGCAGTCGCGAACTCCGTGACACGGCGCACACCCGTGTGACGGTTGAACTCAATGACAAAGCCCAGCATGTCAGTTCCCTTCTGATTACTGATCCAAGATACGACGAAGTTCCCGTAGTTGGTCGGCCGTTTGCCTAAGCCTGGTGAGAAAGTCCAGGTCGGCGCCGCTTTCAGTCAGTGCATTGAGCGCTTGATCAATCAATGCGGGGTCTGGGGGCGCTGTCCCTGAGATGGTCTGGTTAACCCAGTCGCCCACCAGGCGATTCAGTACGGTGTCGATTTGGTCTGCGATTGCTTCGTCGTGGGCGATTTCGGCTGACATCTCGTGCATCTTCGCCACGATCTGCTGCACCCTCGAATCCTCGTGCTTCTCGTCGTAACGGATTCCTCGGCCAACCAAGTCTGCGATGCCCTCGTAGGCGTTTGCCCATAGACTCTGGTAGATCGTCCTGATCTGCACTTCCGCACGTCCGGCAGGCAGGACAAGCCATAGGTGTACGGCTCGATACCCGGAGTGGGGTTGCTGGCGGATGTCTTTGATCGTCACTCGGTCGTCGCCGAAGTGGTGGGCGATCTCTTCGGCGAGTTTGGTCTGCTGGGTGAGGTTCAGGTCAGCGTCGATGCGAACGCCGGCGAGGTCCTGCACCCCCGTCGAGCTTCAAGGTCGATCGCTGTAGCTTCTGGACCAGGGTGTCCACGGTCTTTGACCGGGCTGTCACGGCGAACTGACCTGCCGGTTTGTTGACCCACCTGGTGTTACTGATGACGCTAGCGACCTCGCCCGCCAGGTCGTTGTGCCAGAGCATCACCGCGCCGTAGTCCGGGCAGCCATCGGGAGGCGCGCACTTTTCGAGCAGTGCTTCGCCGAGCTTGCGGAGCTGGTTCTTGGACCATGGGGGATCGGCATCGAGGTTCATGACTCTCACCCCCTGGCAAACCCGTCGTCGGCGGTAACGGCGGTGTCCTGGTCATATACCAGAATCTGCGGCCCTGGTGGGAGAGGTGCCGTCAGTGCGACTCTCACGGGCTCCCCGGCGCCTCGACATTCACGACGTTGAAATACTCTCGTGCGCCGTCACGCCCTCCGCCTCTGCTCACGGACCACGGCTCGATTTCATCCGCTCGGCATCCGCCACGCCGCTCGTATCGCGTGCTCTGAATCCCCAAGATGGGTCCAGTTCGTCCAGCTTGACCGGCACAAACGTCCCGCTTCTGACATCGCCTCAGCTTCACACGCGGAAGGTCGCTGGTTCGATCCCAGCCGGGACCACGAGCATTAGTGCAGGTAGCGGCCTATTCTGTCGAATGCCTTGCGTGCGTGCCAGATACGTGCCAAACGCCCGTAGCAAACCGAGGCGCAGCACGACCGTCGGTGCCTGCGCACAGCCTGCCGCCCATGAACGACGGCCACCGCGACAGCCGGCCGGCGAAGCGAGGATCTCGCACCTGTCGTCGAACGGTGCGCGTTTGCGGTCAGTTGTACTGTTGCGGCTTATGACCGCCCCGTTGTTCTACTACAAGCCGTGCTCCATCGGGGATACGTACTTCCGCGAATGCCTGACGTGCGGTGCCATCGTGAAGAACGAAGGCCTCCACACCCTCTATCACGAGCAGCAGGCCAGCCCGAAGCGATGCCCAAAATGCGGGCTACTCGACATCGGCCGGCATATCTGCCCCGAAACGGACTGACCATGCCAGGACCACACTCTTTCCCTGCATAAACATGGTGTGTGCGGTCAGCTCGCTGTGAATCTGGATAGTGAGCAGCCGCGGCCTAGGGCCGCTGCCCCTGCGGCCCCGTCATTCAGTGTCGGTTGCGTTGCTGCGCAAAGTTCAACTCACGCAGGGCTGTTCGATTTCTGGCAGCGACATGGTCGACTCCCAATGCGCGAGTGCCAGGAAGGGGTCAGGGTGCTTTGGCGTACCGGCGAACTAAGTCGTCCTCGCCGAACGTGCTCGTGTAGTCCAAGCCTTTGTTGTCGCGGCAGAAAAACGTCCACCGCCGCGGCGTTGTCTGCGGCCCGCTGATCAGCTTGACCGTATAGCGCAGATCGGTGTCGCGCCGCGTGCCGATGATGTCTCCGACTCGGACCTGTGATGCATGAATCTGGGGTGCGTCGCACCAGTTCTGTATGGCCACGCCACCCGTCCTCCGCTTGTTTCCTTCACCCTACCCGCGATCTGCGTGCATAAGCCGTCAAGCGCTCTCGGCAAGCGCCGCCGTCGCTACCCGAATAGCGACCAGCTGGCATTAGTCACCAGGCAGCCCGCCAGGGCGTTGTCGCCGAAACGACGCCGGTGGCGTAGCGTCGGACGTGAGCTGTTTCGTTGTCAGCAATGTCCACTGCGAATCGTGGTCGGTGGACTCCACGGGCAATGTGATTCCTCCGTCTGCGCGAGCGCCTTACAGGGCAGACGACGCCGAGCGTGAAGGAACCGCCTGTGGATCATGCGCCAGTGATCATGACGCGAAAACGCGACACCCCGATTCCGGTTTACGCCTGCAACAGGCGCGCCACCGTGGCCGCGGGGTCGTTGCGCCGACCGCGGCACCGGTGATGATGATGTATCCGAGAGAGAGCCGACGCCAAGCCAATCCCATCCGGCTATCGGTGGCCCATGATCTCGGCCATGACATCGACGGAGCGTGGTGGCCACGTGCAGACCGCATCACCAATGAATTACCCAACCTCGTCGCGGTCCTGACTCCGTTGCTCGGAGAGATCACCTCCATCAACGTCAACTGGCAACCACTGCAACGGCCACCCGACTTCAATTGGCCGGGATGGGAACACAAACGCCAGCACGTGATGACACTCAGTGGCACAGATGGTTCCGCCAACCTGCTGATCATCGCTTACTCGACCCACAGCGCGCTGGCACTGATGGTGATGCGCTGCGCTGCCAACCTGCCCATTGATGCTGCTGACCGCGACAAGAACGCCTTTGCGACTGCGGGCTCGATCCTGCGGGTCGCGCAACAACAGCTCGTATCCGGCGTTTACTAATTCATCGGCTTCCGCGGTCGAATTGCGCTGAGTGTCAATCGACTAACCAAGGGCTACGGCATCAGCAGGCTTCGAGAGCGTAAGGTCGCGAACGGAGCGGATACCCTGCATCCCGATGACACGGCATCGATGTGTCCTTAAGTGCGCACCTTTCAACAGTCGGCGACAAGGCAGAGGAGACCAGTGGCAAAGCACCGGATATTAGTTGGCATCGTGGCTGTGGCCACTGTGGTAGCGGGTCTGGCCGGCTGTTCGAGCAACAAGTCCGGCACGAGCACGAGCTCTCCGGCGCCTGGCGCCAATAAGGTCGTCATCGACGGTCAGAATCAGAGCGTCACCGGTCAAGTCAGCTGCACTCAGGCGGGTGGCAACGTCAACATCGGGATTGGCGATCCGACGACCGGGATCGGTGCCGTGGTGACGAGCGCGGATCCCCCAGTCGTTCAAGCGGTCGGACTGGGTAACCTCACCGGCGTGACGCTGGGCTACTCGGCCGGTGCACCGGGTCAAGGCAACGCCCAGGCCACCAAAAGCGGCAACTCCTACACGATCAAGGGCACCGCGACGGGGATAAACACGGCCAATCCACAGCAGGCGCTCACCAAGTCATTCGAGATGGATGTGACTTGCCCCTAACGCAGGGTCTCTACGGAGCAGATCACCGCGGTGGCCGCTGGCCCGACTTCGTGCCCATCGGCGGGAGCAGCCAGATTTCTCTGAAGTTCAAGCTCGGAAGGGGCTGACAGGTATGTATGTGAAGCGCGTGGCAGGCGCGGCGATTGCCGCAGCCGTCGGCATGTCGGGTCTGACGGTAGGCGTTGGGCTTGCCAATGCTGCTCCATTGAAGCCGGCTCCGACTTGCACCAACTGTGGACCGAGTCTTGCGGGACCCGGACGTGGGCCGATAGCTGACAATCCACCCGGACCTGGGCCTGGACCAGGGCCTGGACCTGGACCTGGACCTGGCCTGGACCTGGACCTGGACCTGGTGGGCCGGGGGGTCACGGGTCTGGGGGACCGGGTGGTGGTGCGCCTGGTGGTCCTGCGCCTGGTGGTCCGGGTGGTCACGGGTCTGGGGGCCGGGTGGTCCTGCGCCGGGTGGTCCTGCGCCTGGTGGTTCTGCGCCGGGCGGTCACGGGTCTGGGGGACCGGGTGGTGGTGCGCCGGGTGGTCCTGCGCCAGGGGGTACTGCTCCTGGTGGGCCGGGGGGTCACGGGTCTGGGGGGCCGGAGGGTCCTGCGCCTGGTGGGCCTGGCAATCCTGGACAGGGCGGTCCTGGTGGACCTGGTGGGCCCGGTGGACCGGGGGCTCCAGGACCTCACGGACCGGGTGGGCCTGGTGGGCCTGGCGGCCCGGGTGGACCGCCACCGCCTCCGTACAGGCCCCAAGGTTCCTACGATCGAGGCAACCCCCAAATGGGCGGCCCCAATGACGCGCCGCACGGCTTCAGCGCACCCGACCATGGCGCGCCGCCTCCGCCCCCGCAACACGGGTTCGGCTGGAATGACGGACCCCCTCCCGGAGGCCCTCCGCCTAACTGGTCCGGTCCGCCGCCTCCGGGTGGCTGGAACGGTCCGCCGCCTCCCGGCGGTTGGAACCCTCGATGGAATGGGCCGCCACGCGACATAGGTTTGGCGCAGGCCGACTTCGGGCCGTTCAATTACGGCGGCTTCAACTCCATTCCGGTCTTCAACCCGTTTTTCGGTGGATGGGGCTTCTGGTTCTTCGGTACATGGATTCCGCTGTACTGACGGACCGCGCTGTTGCAGGTCCGCAGTACGGGAAGGCTTCTCGATAGATCGCGGTCAGTCGCGGCGTTGCCCCCCTCGGGGCGACGCGGCGCGGCCGGAAAAGAATGCACGCGGCGCGATTCCAGTGCAAAATGTGCGGCGTGGCTACGTACCAGGGCAGGGCGCTCGCAGACATCAATCTCACTGGTATTCCGTTGGCGGAGGCGCTCGAAGCCTTCATCTGCCGACGTGATCCGAGCCTGGAAAACGTCCAGTTGAGACGTGCGACGCCAACTGGTGACATCGAATCGCGGGTACAGCCCAATAAGCGGTGGTACGAGGTCATCTTCGAGACCGAAGACGCAGTCGATGAGGACGAAGACATCGACGAGGACGACTTCAAGGCACAGCAAAAAGCAAAGGCCAAGGCAAAGGCCAAGGCAAAGGCAGAGGCAAAGGCACAAGTAAGGGCATGGCCGCCAGTAAGCCGGCCGTTCATGATCCCCGATGATGCAGGGCAGCAGACCTAGAGGATGACGCCATGACCGGAGTGCGTGACCGGGTGGTGGATCGAGCGCGTGGAATGCGCGACCTGGTCCGTGCTGAGGCCGCGGAATCCGAGCGGTTGAGAACGCTCTCGCCGCGAATCGTCGACGAGATGTGGGCCACCGGCCTGATGTCCGCGTTCAATCCGGTAGCGGCCGGCGGCGTCGAACCGTCGTTCCAGGAAATGATCGACACGTGGATCGAAATGGCCTGGCAGGATGGCTCTTTCGGCTGGATCGGGATTGCCAACCTGCCGTCGACGTTCGCCGCCGCGACGTATCTTCCCGACCAGGGTTTCGCCGAGATGTTCACCAGGAACGACAACCACATCACCATCGGCGGTCAGTACTTTCCCAATGGCCAGGGGACAGCAGTCGACGGTGGCTACCGATTGAGCGGCGCGTGGAATTTCGGCTCCGGCACCGGACACTCGGCGTACATCGGAGCCGGCTTCTTCCCGATGGAAAACGGCGAGATGCGCTGGGTCAGCGAGGGCATTCCGGATATGCGGGTGGCATTTCTGCCTCGCGAGGAGGTGACCTTCACCGACGGGTGGCATGTCCAGGGGCTCAAGGGAACCGGCTCGTATGACTACAACGTCGCCGACGTCTTCGTACCCGATTACCGAACAATTCCGCTGTTCATTCGTGAGCCTGTCCGGGGAAGCTCGGCGGCCAACCGCATGGGTCTGATGCCCGTCACCGCGGCCGGTCACGCCTCGTTTGCGCTCGGCGTGGCCAAAAGCATGCTCGACGACGTCGAGGAACTCGCAGCCACCAAGGTGCGGATGAGTGACATGGCGACGCTGGCCAGCCGTCAAACCTTCCAAAAAGGACTCGCGCACCATGTCGCGGCGTGGCGGGCCGCTCGCCTGCTGGTGCTCGACGCGTTCGCGGCAGCCGAGGCCGCTGTTGAGTCGGGTAACGACTTGACGCCCCGGTTGCGTGCCGACATGAGGCTGGCGGCCGTCTACGCCACCGACACGGCACGGGCGGCCGCCGAGTGGGCCCACTTAGCGGCCGGCACTACCGCAATTCGCGAGGGCAGCCGACTCGAGCGTGCCTTCCGCGACATCTACACCGGCACCCAGCACGCGTTCATCAGCGAGAAGATAGCAATGGATGTCGCGCAGATCTGGCTCGGCATCATCGACGACCAGTTCGGACTCTGACTGTCTAACAACCGAACTCGTGAGAGGATCCATCGATGTGAGCGCTGATCGCGCCCGTTCACGCACGTTCGTCGTAACAGGTGCCGCGTCGGGCATTGGTCTGGCCACGGCCGAACGCCTACTGGCCGAAGGCGGTAGCGTCGTCGGCGCCGACCTGGCCGCCCCTCCTGACCTGGGCCCTGACTTCCGGTTCGTGACGGCCGACGTGACCGACGAAGCCGCGATCGCTGCAGTGCTGGCCGCCGTGCCGGATCGCCTCGACGGTGTCGTCCACGCCGCAGGGGTCGCCGGCGGCGGCCCGATCCACTTGCTGGATCGCGCCGAATGGGACCGGGTGATCACGATCAACCTCACCGGCACCTTCCTCGTCGCCAAAGCGGCTCTGGCCAGAATGATCGACCAGCCTCGGGTCGACGGCGAGCGGGGCTCCATCGTGACACTCGCCAGCGTCGAGGGCCTGGAGGGCACGGCGGGCGGCAGCGCCTACAACGCCGCCAAGGGCGGCGTGGTGTTGCTCACCAAGAACATCGCGCTCGACTACGGGCCGAGTGGCATTCGGGCCAACGCCATTTGCCCGGGATTCATCGAAACACCAATGCTTGAAAGTGTTTTCGGCTTGCCGGGGATGGAGGGGCCGAGGGCCTCGATCACCGAAGAGCATGCACTGCAACGGATGGGCCGGCCGGAAGAGATCGCGGCCATGGCGGCTTTTCTGGTATCGCCCGACGCTTCCTTCGTCAGCGGCCAGGCCATCGCCGTCGACGGTGGCTACACCGCAGGCCGTGACCACGGCGTGGTTCAGCTCTTCGGTCTTCCGCGCTAAAGCGTCGAATTCGACTCTCTCAGAACCGGAATCGCGGAAACGGAAAGTTGAAATGCGGCATCGCGGGCATTGAGGGGCCCATGGGACCCGGCATCATGGGGAACCGGGAGAACCCTGGACCCGGCATGCCCGGGAACCGCGGACCTTCTGGAGCCGGTATGCCCGGGAATCGGGGACCTTCTGGAGTCGGCATTCCAGGAAAACGGGGACCCTCAGGCGCCGCGAAGTTCGTCCGCGGATGTGGCGCGAATCCTCCTTGCGGCGGGAACGCCTCGCGCCCCGGAGCGAACGGCTCGCGCATCGGCCCCTGAGACCGCTCGCGCATCGGCCCCTGCCACGGCGACCCCTGTGACGGCGACTGCCAGGGCGACCCCTGTGACGGCGACTGCCAGGGCGAACCCTGTGACGGCGACTGCGGAATGCCTAGATTGGGTAGCTGCCGCAACTGGCCAAATGGGATGTGAAAGGACGGCGCGGGAATCCCCCCATGCAATGGCACGGGAACCGGCACCGGCACCGGTGCGGCGGGAACCCGTACGGGCACCGGCGCAGGAGCTGCGATCAGTGCGGGAGCGGGTATATGCAGCGCCGGCGGAGCTGCTATCCCCCCGGGCAAATGAACGGTCTGCGGGTGCGGCGCCGGAAGTAGTTGTGCGGCCGGTGGTGCGGGCGCCTGCGCGACGGGCGCGATGAGAGCTTCGCCAGGGCTGGGCCGCAACGCGACTGCCGGTCGGATACCGAGCGCCAGCGCAATCTCCAGCGCCAACGCCGCGCTGACAACGACGACGGCCAACGCGCTCCCCACCAGCAGCAACGGCCTCCGCCGCGGACTGGCGCCTGATTCATGCTCAGTGGCGATTCCGACGACGCCGGTGTAGGCGTCGGCTTGCTCGTCAGGCGCCGCGCTGTAGGCGAAATCTGCCTCGCTGATTTCGTTACCGATCCAACGACCGGGCGTTTCGAGATAACCAGGCGAGACGGCGTACCGGTCGATTGCACCGCTGCCCGGATCTTGCGCGTAGGCCAGGGCCGCGGTGGAGGAGGCGAACAGCGGCGCGTTGGCCGATGCCAACGCGGCTCCTCGGGCCAGCGCCGTGTCCGGTTCCTCGGGGGCGCTGACCGGAAGGACTGACGCCGCTTCCAGCGCCGGTTTCATCGGCGCGATATCTACGTCGCAGCCGACGATGAACAGGCCCTCCGGGTATGCCTCCGGATCGTTCAGTCCGGCGATCATCGTGATCAGCTCGGGAACCGGGTCCGTGCTCTGCAGCGAACGGCGGTACACATCGTTGACCGAACCATCGGCGGAGTCGATGACTGCCAGTGTCGCGGTATCGGGTTCGACGAACAACATCGCGATGTACTCGTAACCGATTGCGTTTCCGACGGTTTGGGCCAACGCGGCGCCAGCCAAAAACGCCGAGACCAGCATCACGTTCTCGACCTTGCGCGCGGCCAGCGCGGTCGCGAGCGCGGCGGCGGCGCCGGGATCGGTCCAGGTGACTCCGATCGACCTCAGTTGGCAACCGGCTTGGGTGGCGCCTTCCCGAGTACCGAGGAGGGCGGCGATCAACTGGTCGGGGCCGCTGGGCGCTGCCGGGTGGTTGCCTACGTTGACAGCAAAATGGTCCTCATCGACGGTGACGCCGTCGGCGTTCTCCCCTTCGACCAGCACCATGCGGATCGTTGAGGGGGCCATCGACATCCCGAGGACAATGTCCAATATTCCTCCAAAGTCCTTCGCTGCCCGGCCGCGGTCGTGACGGGGTTTCTGGCGGAGAGATTATTCCAATCTATTTCGCTACGGCGGGCTGCGGTGTTACATGCGGTGTCACCGGTTTGGTTGGGCCCGGCCGCCCCGTTACGGCGCGTCGTCGTCGGAGTCGGTCAGTAGCTTCTCGGGATGGTGGAACAGATTGACGCGGGGCTGCCCCCGCTCGAGATGCGCAGGGGGAATCCATTCTGTGCCGCCGTCTTTACGCTTGCGCGTCTGCCAGCCACCGGGTTGAACGAGCGAATGATGGCTGCCGCAGCTAAAGGTCAGATCGTCGATGTCGGTCGTGCGGCAGATGGAATAGTCGGTGACATGGTGGACCTCGCAGTAGTAGCCGGATGCCTCGCACCCGGGGTGTGAGCACCCACGATCCTTTGCGTACAACACAATTCGTTGTCCGGGTGAAGCCAATCGCTTGGTGTGATAGAGCCCGATCGCCCGACCCTTATCGAAGATCGCGAGGTAGTGGTGAGCGTGGCGAGCCAGCCGGATGACGTCTGTCATCGGTAGCAGGGTGCCGCCGCCGGTGAGCGCGGTGCCGGCACCGGTTTCCAATTCACGCAAGCTGGTGGTGACGATGATGCTGGCCGGCAGCCCGTTGTGTTGACCCAGCTCGCCTGAGGCCAAGAGGCCCCGCAGCGCGGCGTGCAGGCCATCGTGGTTCCGCTGAGCCGGTGTGCGGCTATCCCGTTCGATGGCTTCTTGTGACGGCGTGCCGTCCAGGGCCGGTGTTTCGTCGTAGGGGTTGGCCATACCTGGCGCGGCGAGCTTGGCCAAAACTGCTTCCAAGGCGGCCCTGGCGGCAGGGGTCAGATAACCCCGCAGCGGGGACATGCCGTCCGGCTCTTGCCTGCCCAGCACCAGCCCGCGCCGTCGGGCACGGTCTTCGTCGCTGAAATCACCATCAGGATTCAGGCAATTGGCCAGCTTGTCAGCCAGCTTGCTCAGCAGTTCGGGACGGTACTGGGTGGCGAAATCGGCAAGCTGTGCCTCAGCGTGCGTGCGGGTATCGGCGTCAATCCAGCAGGGCAGCTCCCGCAGGAATCCCCGGATCACCTTCACATGGGCGGCATCGATGGCTCCGGCACGCTGCCGGGCAGCGGTAGCCGGCAGCTGCGGTGCCAGTGGCTCGCCGGTGATAGCCCGCCGCGAGCCCAAGTCATCCGCTTCGTCGATGCGACGGCCGGCTTCGGCGCGGGTGATGCGTAACCGGTCAGCCAACACGTGAGACAACTTGCCGCCGATCTCAGCCGCTGTGGCCTGATGGCGCACTCCGTTGATCAGTTCATGGCGTGGTGTCGGCAGTCGCCGGACTTCCTGTTCGAGGCGTTCCAGCAGCGCGAGTCGTTCCGGCGTGGTCAAAGCGTCGAAGGACAACTGAGCCAGCTCAGATACCGCGGCGTGCAACCGGTCGAAGACTCCGAGGATCTGCTCCCGGCCATTCGCAAGCATGTTCGAATGATATCGGCGAAGTCTGACCATTGCAGCCGCGACCGACGCGTCCTGTGGATGAAGGCGCTACTGTGGATAAACCAAGCGGCGCAAAGATTTTCGGCCAGAAGCGCTCCGGGCTCGGCGCACCTGGCGCTAGTCCGCGAGGCGGATCAGTCGGCCAAGGCGTATGCGGACAGCGCAGCGTCCACGCTGGCGTCAACGGGCAGCAACTCGCTGAGGCCGCAAGCGGCCACGATCCGCGAGACGGCCGACTGGTTGCTCACTAGCCGCATCTCGACGCCACGGCGCCGGCAGCGCTCTGCCTCTTCGCCGAGCGCCGCGTACGCGCAGCACGCCATGAAGTCCAGGCCGCTGGTGTCCACCACGAGCGGTCCGGGGGGGCCCGCTGCCGCGGCCGCCTCGTTCAGCAGCCGGCGCCAGACCGCCTCATTGGATGCGTCGAGTTCGCCGCCGGCGCTCACGATCACCGCCGGGCCGCACCGCTCGGTGGTCGCCCGTAGGGTGCTCCGTGCCTGCGACAGCTCAGAGACCAGACGACTGCTCAGCATCAGGTGATTGAAGGATGGCTCTGCAATGGCAAATGTGCTCATGGCGCTCCTGATCCACAAGGCGCTGAGCGCCTCGATATGGATGCCCGCCCTACGTGCTGAAGACTGACTTCGGTTAGCAGATATAACATTTATAACAGAATGATCTCAGGTCTGTCCATGTAAAACGCCCTGAGAATAGGGTGAGAACACCGCGAACAGCCAGCTCCGAGCGAACTTACACCTTGGGAATCTGGGTACGTGTCATGGGGACACAAATGCCGAGACGGCCACCTTCATTGTGTTGCCAAATTAGTTTACTAGCGGTGCCTTTCGGCATCTACAGCAGAGACTGCGATGTTGCGAATGCCGTGGTATCGTCGATTTTTCTGACGCAAACCGAGCTTTTCGGCAAACCTTAAAGCGTGGTATGTCATTTTTGACCGCTTTTTTGTCTGATATCGAAAAAATGGGACGCAGAATTTGCTAGGACGCGTGCTGACAGCTCGGGCGGCGACTGCAAAAATGTACGCGGTGTATGGCGGTGTCGACGGTGGCTACGCGGCGGTGTGCCCGGATTGCTCGGCCTCGAGGTCGGCGATCGCGCGGGATGTGCGCTCGCGCAGCAAGATTGCGGCAACCACCCCGCACACGACGGCGACGATTAGCGCGATCCACGAGAAGCGGGTCAGCCAGCGTTCGGCGGCCATGCCCGCGTAATAGACCAGCGCAGTGGTGCCGCCTGCCCAGCACAACGCGCCCGAGACGTTTGCGAGCAGAAACCGTGCGTAGCGCATCTTCAGCGCGCCGGCCAGTGGCCCGGCAAAGATCCGCAGCAGTGCGATGAACCGGCCGAAGAACACCGCCCGCGCACCCCAGCGGTCGAATAGTCGTTCGGCGAACATGACATGCCCGGGACCGAAATGATTGGGAAAGCGCCGACCTAACCGGTCGAACAGCGGCAAGCCAAGGCGGCGGCCTATGGCATAGCCGGTCGAATCGCCGATCACCGCGCCGATGATCGCGGCCGCGCCGACGCCGATCGGGCTGACCGCCAACTCGTGCCGCGACGACAGCAGTGCGGCGCTGACGAGGACGATCTCACCCGGTAGCGGAATGCCCAGGCTTTCGATCCCGACAACGGCCCCGACCATGCCATACACAGTGAGCGGGGGAATCGACTGCAGTAGGGCATCCACCGTCATGGCTTAAGGATGCCCGACCCATTCCTCCCGACCCATTGGCAGGTGCAGCGGCGACCAGACGCCAAGTCGGTTTACTGCAGTCAGGCGGCCATCAGCCGCAACCCCGCGGTTCGGCCACGAACCCCGTCCGCCCCTTGGGTCTCGACGCACCACCCTGTTGCGTGGCGACGATGCGCAGATTCTTCACCGCCGTCCGCCCGCCGGAGTGCGCAGCGGCGGTCGTGTTCAAGGATTCCCCGTTGCGACGTCGTCCTCAATAGCAGCGTATTCGGCGTGTCGCCCGACTACAGAGAGTTAAATGCCGGCGAGTAGTTAACCGAAGGGATCGCCATTATGGCAACCGAGGTAACACCGTCCCCGCGTTCCGATGCAACAACCTCGGCACCGCTGATCAGTAAGCGGTGGGTCCAGGGTGTGGCGCTGGTGATGATCTTTGGTTTCCTGGTCATGGGCATCCTGGTCTACCGGACCTACACCGCGTCAATGCCAATGCCCGACAAGGTGGTCAGCGAATCGGGCAAGACGCTTTTCAGCGGCACCGACATAACTCGCGGGCAGGAGATCTACCAGGCGCGCGGGCTGATGGAGTACGGGTCGGTCCTGGGCCACGGCGCCTATTTGGGGCCGGACTACACCGCGGAATACCTTCGCATGGCGACCGACGATGTCGCCGCTCAGTGGCGCGGGCTTGGGGTGGCCGATCCGCGCGACGCAGTGGTCGCTGAGTTCCGAACTAACCGGTACGTTCCCGACACCAAGACGCTGGTGTTCACCGACAAACAAGCCCGCGCGTTTGTCGATATCCAGCGCCACTATGCGGCGTACTTCGGTGAGAACTCCACCAAATACGGGCTACTACCGCGCATGATCACCGACAAAGCCGAAATCCATGACCTGACAGCATTTTTCGCGTGGACTGCGTGGGCGGCCGCAGCTGAGCGGCCCGGTCACAAGTACAGCTACACCAACAACTGGCCGCCTGAACGGCGGGTCGACAACGGTCCAACGGCGCCGTTGATCGTGTGGTCGGCGCTGTCGCTGGTGGCCCTGCTCGGCGGCATCGGGATCATGTTCGCCGTCTACGGGCGGTGGAGTCAGCAGGTGGGCTGGCACAGCGCGGAGGCGCCCACCTTGTCCTTCCGTCAACCAGGCGAGGTAAGCCTGACGCCGGCCCAGCGTGCCACGATCTGGATCTTCGCGGTCGTGTCGGTGCTGTTTTTGGCGCAGACGCTGGTTGGTGCCGCCGCCGAGCACTATCGGGCGGACCTCTCGACGTTCTTCGGTCTGGATCTTGCCCGGGTGCTGCCCTATAACCTGGCTCGCACCTGGCATGTGCAGTTGTCCCTCTTCTGGACCGCCGCAGCGTTTCTGGCCGGCGGTATCTTTTTAGTACCGTTCATCGCCGGCCGCGAGCCGCGGCGACAAAGCTGGCTGGTCTATGGGCTGCTTGGAGCGGTCGCTGTGGTGGTGTTCGGTTCATTGATCACCGAGGCACTGTCTATCTACGGGGTGATCCCCGCCGGTGGCCTGTTCTCCCAGCAGTGGGAGTACCTCGACTTGCCGCGGCTCTGGCAGATCCTGCTGATCGTCGGTCTGTTTCTATGGATCGCGATCATCTGGCGCGGCATGCGGGGCCGGCTCAAGAGTGAGTCGAAGACAAACATGCCATGGCTGTTCTTCTTTGCCGGACTGGCGATCCCGGTGTTCTATGCGATCGGTCTGCTGGCCGGCAGCGGCAGCCACTACACCGTCGCCGATTTTTGGCGGTTCTGGGTGGTGCACCTATGGGTGGAGGACTTCCTCGAACTGTTCACCACGGTGATGGTGGCCTACATTTTTGTGCTGCTGGGGGTGGTGCGGGAACGCATCGCGCTAGGCGTGATCTTCCTCGACATCATCTTGTATTCCGCAGGTGGCGTGATCGGCACCATGCACCACCTTTACTTCTCCGGGACGCCGGTAGAGCACATGGCGTTGGGGGCGTTCTTCTCAGCCGCCGAGGTTATTCCGCTGACGTTCCTGACGGTGGAGGCCTGGGCGTTTTTGCAGTTGGGCTCGCGGCAGCGGTCCGGTGACGACAAGCCGTTCCCGCATCGCTGGGCAGTCATGTTCCTTGTCGCGGTTGGGTTCTGGAACTTCGTGGGCGCGGGCATATTTGGGTTCCTGATCAATCTGCCAGTGGTGTCCTACTACCAGATCGGCACCGCCCTGACGGCCAACCACGCGCACGCGGCGATGTTCGGCGTCTACGGCATGCTGGCCGTCGGGCTGGCCATGTTCGCGTTCCGCTACGTGATCCCGGCCGAGAAGTGGCCGGAGAGGCTAGCGCGAATTTCGTTCTGGGGGATGAACATCGGCCTGGCCTGGATGGTGTTTGCCACCCTGCTCCCACTCGGCCTCCTCCAGCTGTACCACTCGGTCAACGAAGGCTATTACGAAGCGCGGTCGCTGGGCTACATCACCCGGCCCGGTAACTCGCTGATCGAATGGCTGCGGCTGCCCGGCGACTTGATCCTCATCATCGGAGGTGTGCTGCCATTCATCTGGATCGCCTGGACGGCGCTGCGCAACTTCCGTAGCGGGACGGTCGCCGACGAGCTGCCCGAGCATCCCCTCTATACGGAAACTGCCATGGTGAAGGACTGACGTGGCACCGCCGTCAGCGTCAGTGTGGTTGGTCGCCGGGTACGCGCTAGTGCTGGTGGCGATCGCCTGGGGTTTCGACGAGATGGCTCGGCGCGTGTCACGACGGGCCGCGAGATGGCGCACAGGCGGTTTCGTCTACCACCCAGACCATGACGGGTGGGTGTGTCCGCAGGATCAGTGGCTGTGGCCTACGTCGTTCGACCCGCAGCACCGGGTGACGCGGTATCGGGCGTCACCCGTTGTCTGCAACAGCTGCCCGGTCAAACCCGATTGCACGAGTTCGGATCATGGCCGGGAGCTCAGCAGGCAGGTCGATCCATGGCCGTATTCGGATTCGGGCCGATTCCACCGCGGCATCGCCTGCTCAGTGGCGGCATTGGGGGTGGTGATGCCGCTGGCAATGCTGGTTGGGCAGCACACCGCCGCTGACGTCGTGGCGTTGGTCGCCGCCGCTCTATTGGTGGTGATCGCGGGATTGCCGCTGGCTCGGCATCTGCAGAATTCGCCGTCGAACGCTCCCGATCATCTGCCGCACCTATCGGCCCTGGAAGATCAGGTCGCTGCCGCGATCGACCGATACTCCACCCGTTGGGGCGGTGGCTGGACGAAAAAGGAGGGCTCCCAGTGAGCGGACTAGTGATCGTCGTTTTGGTCGGCGTCATCGTGGTAATGGCCGCGCTGGCGTTGGTGTCATTCACCGTGTTGCGCGAATATGAGCGCGGGGTGGTGTTCCGGTTGGGTCATATTCGTCAGTTATATCGACCCGGGTTGCGGTTCCTGATTCCGTTGGCGGACCGGATGATCCGCGTAGACCAACGCGTGGTCACGCTGACCATCCCTCCGCAGGAGGTGATTACCCGCGACAACGTACCGGCACGAGTGAACGCCGTTGTGATGTTCCAGGTGGTGGATCCGCTGAAAGCGATTCTGGCAGTGGAGAACTACGCGGTGGCTACCTCGCAAATCGCGCAGACCACACTCCGTTCATTGCTTGGCCGTGCCGATCTGGATACCCTTTTGGCCCACCGGGAAGACCTCAACACCGACCTGCGTGCCGTCTTCGAAAAGCAGACCGAGTCGTGGGGTGTCGAGGTGCGCGTCGTGGAGATCAAGGACGTCGAGATCCCGGAATCGATGCAGCGGGCAATGGCACGTGAGGCCGAGGCGGAACGGGAGCGCCGCGCCAAAGTCATCAATGCCCGCGGAGAACTGCAGGCCTCCGAAGAACTGCGCCAAGCCGCCGAGACACTGTCCAAGAATCCGGCGTCCTTGCAGTTGCGATATCTGCAGACGTTGCTGGAACTGGGGGCGGATCACAACTCGACCGTGGTCTTCCCGTTACCCGTCGACATCATCACGCCATTCCTAAAACACCCAGAAGTGCTTACAGATATTGCGAGCTCACTCAATGACCGCCGCTGATCGACCCGCCTTATGTCAAAATTGATAACGGCGTTCGTCGAGCCCGATTTGTGTCTGGCGCACCTCACCCGCCAGGGCGGTGCGACGTGAGCCCCGCGCGGGCCGTCGCGATCGCGGTCGTCTTCGTCTGGCTCGGCATGGTGCTGGCGATATCATTTCTGGAAGCACCGCTGAAATTCCGCGCACCCAACGTCACTCTGCAGATCGGCCTCGGCATCGGCCGGCTGGTTTTTCGCGCGCTCAACGCCGTCGAGGTGGTTATCGCCGTCGTCATCCTGGTGGCAACTGTCGCGAGCCCGCCGCCGCCCGGTGTAACAGCGGCGTTGGCAGTCGCTTTCGCCGCGCTGGCACTGCAGATCGGGGCAGTGCGGGCCCGGCTGACTCGCCGCTCCGACCAGGTGCTCGCCGGGCTCGATGCGCCGCGCTCGCGGGCGCATTATGTCTACGTCGCTCTTGAAGTGATCAAAACGCTCGCATTGGCCGCGGGCGGGATTCTTCTACTATCCAGCTGAGAAACTCCCGGCATCCGACCGAAGGACCTAACGATGGACTCCATCTCGCTCACCAGCTTGGCCGCCCAGCAGCTCACCGAGGCGCGGCAGGCGCACAGTGGTCGGGCGTCGCACACCATCCACGGCGGGCATGCCCTTGAGCTGCGCCAGACCGTGGTGGCGCTGGCTTCCGGCCACGAGTTGGCCGAACACGACAGCCCGGGGGAGGCCACGCTGCAGGTGTTGCAGGGCCATGTGCGGCTCACTGCCGGCGACGACGCGTGGGAGGGGACGACGGGCGACTATGTCACGATCCCGTCCCACCGACACTCGCTGCGGTCGCTGGATGACTCCGTGGTCATGCTCACCGTGGTGAAGAACGTTCCGTCGGAGTAGTCGGGTGCTGTCGACGCCCTGGTCCCGGGCAATGGGCCTGCGGGTGCCGATTGTCAACGCCCCGATGGGTGGCGTCGCAGGCGGACGGCTGGCCGCCGCGGTGAGTGCCGCCGGGGGGCTGGGCATGGTCGGCATGGGCACAGCGGGGTCGACGTCGTCGCTGCATGCCGAATTACCGCATGTGGCGGGGACCTTCGGAATCGGCTTGGTGGACTGGGTGATCCGCAACGAACCGGGCCTCTTCGATGCCGCGCTGGCTGCGCGGCCGGTGCTGATCTCGGTCAGCTTCGGAACTGACCTGTCATGGGTCAGCCGCGTCCACGACGCGGGAATTGCCACCGCCACACAGGTTTACAACAGCGTCGAGGCGCGGCGCGCGGAAGACGCCGGGATCGACCTGTTGGTGGCTCGCGGCTGCGAGGGCGGCGGCCACGGGGAGGCGACAATCGGCACACTGCCGCTGCTCGACGCGGTGTTGGACGTCGTGTCGGTGCCGGTGCTGGCGGCCGGAGGAATCGCCTCTGCGCGCAGCCTGGCAGCGGTGCTGGCCGCCGGGGCCAGCGGAGCGTGGCTGGGCACCTGTCTGTCGGTCGCTGTGGAGGCGTTGACGACCGACGCCGGCCGCCGCGCGTTGGTCGCGGCCCGCGAGACCGACACCACCAGCACCCGGGTGTTCGACATCGTCCGCCGATTGCCATGGGCGCAGCGATTCCCGTCGCGCGTGCTGCGCAATGAATTCGTCGCGCGCTGGAGCGGACATGAAGACGCGCTTGCCGATGATCCCGATGCCCAGGCCGAGTTGGCCACCGCGATCGCCGCCGACGACCGTCGAACCGCACCGGTCGACGCGGGCCAGGGTGTCGGGATGGTCACCGGGGTCGCCCCGGCGGGTCAGATCATCGAACGGCTCTGCACAGGCGCGCAAGAGCTTCTCGCGGGCTGGGGTCACACCGCGCGCACGTAGCGCTTGTTCATGACTCGCTGTGCCAGCGACGTGATCGGCCCGCCGGCTTTGCTCCACCAGGTTGCCGGCCGGGAGAAGGAAGACACCTCGGCGTACACCGCAGAGGTGACCGGGTCATGGCGCACCAGGAACCGCTCTTCACCGGACTCGGGATGACCGGGCAGCGTGCCGTAGGCGAATCCGCGCACATGCGGCTCGTCGATGACGTACACGACCCGGCAGGGTGCTTTGAGGAAGCCGATTTTCACCACGACCACGGTGCCGACGGCGACGACGTCGCTGCTGGCCTGAACCCCCAGGCCGGCACCACGCTGCATGCCCCAGTGCAGCACGGCGTCGGCGGCCTGTTCGAAGCGAAGTTGACCCATGCCGATGTGGGCCGAGAAGCCGATGTGTTTGTAACCCGGTGGCATTGGGCCGGCCGTCGCGCCCACCTCCGGATAGGTCAGTGGCAGTTGGGCGATCGTGTGCAAATCCACCGGCTCAGCTTGCCACGCCGACGTGGCCGGTTTTCGTCGGCGGGCGTACGGTCGGCGGTGTGACTACCCAAGCTCCCGCCCAGGCATCCGGAACATTCACTCTCGGCGGTGATCTCACCATCAACCGCCTCGGCTACGGCGCAATGCGCCTGACCGGTAAGGGTGTTTGGGGCCCACCCGCCGATCGAGACGAATCGGTTCGGGTACTGCGCCGCGCGGCCAACCTCGGCGTCAACTTCATCGACACCGCCGACTCTTACGGCCCCTACGTCGCCGAGGAGATCATCCGCAAGGCGCTGCATCCCTACGACGGGCTGGTGATCGCGACCAAAGCGGGATTGCTGCGCACCGGGCCCGACGTATGGATCCCGCTGGGCTTCCCTGCGTACTTGCGCCAGGAAGCCGAGCTGAGCCTGCGACGGCTCGGCGTGGAGACCATCGACCTGTTTCAGCTGCACCGGATCGACGACAAATTCCCGCTGGAAGACCAGATCGGCGAGCTGGTCAAGCTCCAGAAGGAAGGCAAGATCCGCCATATCGGTCTGTCAGAGGTCAACGTCGACCAGCTGCACGCCGCCCAAAAGATCGCGCAGATTGTTTCGGTGCAAAACCTCTACAACCTGACCACCCGCACCGCCGAACCACTCCTGGAAGAGGTGACCAGCCAGGGGATCGGCTTCATCCCATGGTTCCCGCTGGCCGCCGGCCCGCTCGCCGCTCCGGACGGTCCGCTGGCCAAATTCGGCGCTGAGCACGGCCACGCGACGCCGTCGCAGCTGGCGCTGGCCTGGTTGCTGAAACGCTCACCGGTAGTCCTGCCGATTCCGGGGACCTCGAGTGTGTCCCATCTGGAGGAAAACGTCGCCGCTGCTGAAATCGAGCTCAGCGACGACGAGTTCGAGAAGCTGAGCGCACTCGGCGAGCAGAGCAGCTAGAAAACGTCGAGATCGACGCTAGTGCGCAAAAGTCGCCAACAAATCGCTCTGCCGTCGATCTCGAGGTGAGGGCAACTTGCGCCGGGCAATACGGTGTTCGGGTGGCAAGCGAACATGCGCGACATCCAGGTGGTGGATTCAACCCCCCTGAACCGACGGATAAGGGCGGGCCGGACTACGGCCGGTTCATCGAAGCGGTGCGCACGCTGCAGGATCATGCCCGAGCGGTTGATGCGCCCGACGAGGTGATCAGTGAGGCGGCCGACCTGATCGAAAAGGTGTCCGACTTACTCAGCCCCTTCGACACCGACGAGTGGGCGACGCCGTCGGGCCGCCGCATCGACTTGCCCAACCGCGGCAACATCCTGCCGGTCCCGATGCGGGTGCGCAGAACCGACGACGGCCGCATCCAGGGCTGGGCCCGCTTTAGGCGGTTTCATTTGGGGCGCAATGGTGCCGTCCACGGTGGCGCGCTCGGGCTGTTGTTCGACTCCGTCTTGGGTATGACGTCCGCGGTGATCACCGGCGGTCCCCGCCAGCGCACCGCGTACCTGCACGTCAATTACCGCCAGATCGTTCCGATCAACAAAGAATTGCAGATCGACGCCGCCGTCGACCGGGTGGAAGGCCGAAAGATCTTCGTATCGGGCCGGTTGAGCGACGGCGACACCCTGCTGACTGATGCCGAGGCCCTGTTTGTCCTCCTCAAACCAGGCCAGCCCTAAGGCTGGAGCCCCTGGGCGATACCCACCCCGATAGCATGGTCGGGTCCGTTTGAACACCCGAAAGCCATGGAGACCGCGTCGATGACCGCCCTCGCAGACCCCGCCCCAGGAGCCAATGGCGATGACCCGCGCCACCCGGCTGAGCCGGGTTTGCGGTCACCGCAAGCGCCGATCCGGGTGCCTGCCGGGACGACCGCGGCGGCCGCGGTGCGGGACGCCGGCCTGCCGGGCCGCGGCGCCCCCGATGCGGTCGTGGTGGTGCGCGACGCCGACGGCACGTTGCGCGACCTGAGCTGGGTTCCCGACGCCGACGTCGACGTCGCCCCGGTGGCGGCCAACACCGACGATGGGCGCAGCGTCATCCGGCACTCGACCGCGCACGTGTTGGCTCAGGCCGTCCAGGATCTGTTCCCGAACGCCAAGTTGGGTATCGGGCCGCCGATCACCGATGGCTTCTACTACGACTTCGACGTGTCGCAGCCGTTCACTCCTGAGGATCTTGACAAGCTGGAAAAGCGCATGCGTCAGATCCTCAAAGACGGTCAGCTGTTTTCCCGGCGGGTCTACGAGTCCAAAGAGCAAGCGCGGGCCGAATTGGCCAGTGAGCCCTACAAGCTCGAACTCGTCGACGACAAGTCCGGAGATCCCGATGTCATGGAGGTTGGCGGCGACGAGCTGACCGCCTACGACAATCTCAATCCCCGTACCCGCGAACGGGTTTGGGGCGACCTGTGTCGCGGGCCGCACATCCCGACCACTCGTCACATTCCGGCGTTCAAGCTGACGCGCAGCTCGGCCGCCTATTGGCGCGGCGACCAGAACAACGCCAGCCTGCAACGCATCTACGGCACCGCGTGGGAATCGCAGGAGGCGCTCGACCGGCATCTGCAGTTGATTGAAGAAGCCCAACGTCGCGACCACCGCAAACTCGGCATCGAACTGGACCTTTTCAGCTTCCCCGACGAGATCGGTTCGGGCCTGCCAGTTTTCCACCCGAAGGGTGGCATCGTCCGCAGAGAGCTGGAGGAGTACTCACGGCGTAAGCACATCGAGGCCGGCTACGAGTTCGTCAACACCCCACACATCACCAAGGCCGAACTGTTCCACACCTCCGGGCACCTGGACTGGTACGCCGACGGCATGTTCCCACCCATGCACCTCGACGCCGAATACGACGACGACGGCGCCGTGCGTAAGCCGGGACAGGACTACTACCTCAAGCCGATGAACTGCCCGATGCACACGCTGATATTCCGGTCGCGTGGGCGCTCCTACCGCGAACTTCCGTTGCGGCTCTTCGAGTTCGGTACCGTCTACCGCTACGAGAAGTCCGGCGTCGTGCACGGGCTGACCCGGGCCCGCGGCTTCACCATGGACGACGCTCACATCTTCTGCACCCGCGACCAACTGCACGACGAGCTGGCGTCGCTGCTGCGCTTCGTGCTCAGCCTGCTCGCCGACTACGGTTTGGAGGACTTCTATTTGGAGTTGTCCACCAAGGACCCGGAGAAGTTCGTCGGCTCCGACGCGATGTGGGAGGAAGCCACCAACTCGCTGGCCGAAGTGGCCGCGGAATCCGGACTGGAGTTGGTGCCCGACCCCGGCGGCGCCGCGTTCTATGGCCCCAAGATCTCGGTGCAGGCCCGCGACGCGCTCGGCCGTAGCTGGCAGATGTCAACCATCCAGGTGGACTTCAACTTCCCGGGGCGCTTCGAGCTGGAGTACACCGCCGCCGACGGCACCCGGCAGCGGCCGGTGATGATCCACCGGGCATTGTTCGGGTCGATCGAGCGCTTCTTCGGCATCCTCACCGAGCACTACGCCGGCGCCTTCCCGGCCTGGTTGGCGCCGGTGCAGGTCGTCGGCATACCCGTGGCGGACGGCCATGTTCCGTATCTGGAAGACGTTGCCGCGCAACTGAAATCACGCGGTATTCGGGTCGATGTCGACGCCAGCGATGATCGGATGGCCAAGAAGATCGTCAACCACACCAACCAGAGAGTGCCGTTCATGCTGCTGGCCGGTGACCGCGACGTCGAGGCCGGCGCGGTGAGTTTCCGGTTCGGTGATCGCACCCAGATCAACGGAGTTCCTCGCGACGAAGCGGTAGCCACCATTGTGCAGTGGATTGCCGAGCGTGAAAACTCCGTTCCCACTGCTGATTTGGTCAAGGTGAGCACTCGTGGCTGAGGACGAATCGATCGTCGACAGGGGCGTCGGTCAAGCCGACCACCTCCAGCGGTTGTGGACGCCCTACCGGATGAGCTACCTGGCCGAGGGGCCGCTCAAGCAGGACCACAGCAACCGCGCTCAGCCGTTCACGGACATCCCGCAGCTGTCCGATGAGGATGGGCTGGTCGTGGCCCGCGGCGATCTGGTCTATGCCGTGCTCAACCTCTACCCGTACAACCCGGGACATTTGATGGTGGTGCCGTACCGCCGGGTGTCGGAGCTGGAAGACCTCACCGACAAAGAGACGGCCGAGCTGATGGCCTTCGCGCAGAAGGCGATTCGCGTCATCAAGAACGTGTCCCGGCCGCACGGCTTCAACGTGGGCCTGAACCTGGGAGCATCGGCGGGCGGCTCGCTGGCCGACCACCTGCATGTGCATGTGGTGCCGCGGTGGGGCGGCGACGCCAACTTCATCACGATCATCGGCGACTCCAAGGTCATCCCGCAGTTGCTGCGCGACACTCGCCGTCTGCTGGCCACCGAGTGGGACAGGCAATCGTGAGCAGGCAAACGTGAGCAAGCTGTTGTCCCGCGAGGGAGTAGCACGCGTCACCACACCGGTGGCCCGGGCGTTCCTGCGTGCCGGATTCACCGCGGACGGCGTCACCATCATCGCCACGGCCGCCGCGGTGGTGGGCGCGCTGACGCTGTTTCCGACCGGCCGACTGTTCGCCGGCGCCGTCGTGATCTCGTTCTTCGTCCTGTTCGACCTGGTCGACGGGGCCATGGCGCGGGAAAGCGGCGGCGGCAGCCGATTCGGGGCCGTGCTGGACGCCACCTGCGATCGGATCAGCGACGGGGCGGTGTTCTGCGGGCTGGCGTGGTGGGCGGCGTTCGGCCTGGGCAGCCGGTCATTGGTGGTGGCGACGTTGATCTGCCTGGTCACCTCGCAGGTGATCTCCTACATCAAGGCTCGCGCCGAGGCCAGTGGGCTGCGCGGCGACGGCGGCTTCATCGAACGGCCGGAACGGTTGATCATCGTGCTCGTCGGGGCGGGCCTGTCGGACCTGCCGGTGTTTCCGTTGCCGTGGGCGCTGCCCGCGGCGATGTGGTTGCTGGCCGTGGCCAGCATGATCACCTGTGCTCAGCGGTTGCACACCGTGCGGCACTCGCCTGGCGCGGCTGATCCGATGCCCCCGACCGGCGCGCAGGGCCACGTCCAGCCGGGGGAGCCGGGGGAGAGCGAGCCGTGATCGTCCCGGCTGGCCTGAAAATTCCTGGTATCAGCGGCCTTTCGCTGGGTGGCCGAATGACCGATTGGGGTTATGCGACCGGGTGGATGATGGTGCGTGCGATGCCGGAATTCGCCGCGCGCAACGTTTTCGACGCCGGAGCGCGCTACGCGTCGCGCAACGGGGGACCGGCCCAACTGCGCAAGAACCTCGCGCGCGTCATCGGGGTTGCCCCGAACGAGGTGCCCGACAGCCTGATGCAGGCCTCGCTGGCGTCCTATGCCCGCTACTGGCGGGAGGCATTCCGGTTGCCAACGATGGATCACCGCGCGCTCGGCCGGCGGCTCGCCGAACAAATACAGGGTGCAGAACATCTCGACGCGGCGCTGGCCGACGGCCGCGGTGCCGTAATGGCGTTGCCGCACAGCGGGAATTGGGACATGGCCGGGGTATGGCTGACCCAGACCTACGGCCGGTTCACCACCGTCGCCGAGCGGCTCAAGCCCGAGTCGCTGTACCGGCGGTTCATCGACTACCGGGAGAGCCTGGGATTCGAGGTGATCCCGCTGTCCGGCGGCGAGCAGCCGCCGTTCCCGTTGCTCGGCCAGCGGCTGATGGACAACAAGGTGGTGTGTCTGATGGCCGAGCGGGACCTCAGCCGCACCGGCGTCCAGGTCGACTTCTTCGGCGAGCCGACCAGGATGCCGGCCGGCTCGGCGAAGCTGGCGATCACAACCGGGGCGGCACTGATGCCGGTGCATTGCTGGTACGAGGGCGACGACTGCCGAGTCAGGATCCACCCGCCGCTGGACTGCAGCAGCGGCGACGTCGGCGTCATCACCCAGGCGCTGGCCGACGTTTTTGCCCGCAACATCGCCGAGCATCCCGCCGACTGGCACATGCTGCAGCTGCAATGGCTGGCGGATCTGTCTGAGCAGCGACGGGCCCGATTGGCGGCGACCTGATGCGAATCGGGATGGTGTGTCCGTACTCGTTCGACGTACCGGGTGGAGTGCAGTCGCACGTATTGCAGCTTGCCGAGGTGATGCGCGCTCGCGGTCAGGAAGTCAGCGTGCTGGCACCGGCGTCGCCGCATGTGTCGTTGCCTGAGTACGTCGTCTCGGCCGGCCGGGCCGTCCCGATTCCGTACAACGGTTCGGTGGCCCGGGTGCAGTTCAGCCCGGCGGTGCACGGCAGGGTCAGACGCTGGCTGGCCGAGGGCGACTTCGACGTGCTGCATCTGCATGAGCCGAATGCGCCCAGCCTGTCAATGTGGGCGCTGCGGATCGCCGAGGGGCCCATCGTGGCCACCTTTCACACCTCGACCACCAAATCGCTGACGCTGTCGGTGGTTCAGGGCCTGCTGCGGCCGTTGCACGAGAAGATCGTCGGCCGGATCGCGGTGTCCGACTTGGCCAGACGCTGGCAGATGGAAGCCCTGGGATCGGATGCGGTTGAGATTCCCAACGGTGTCGACGTGGCCTCCTTCGCCTCGGCGCCGCTGCTCAAGGGGTATCCACGGCCCAGCAAGACGGTGCTGTTCTTGGGCCGTTACGACGAGCCCCGCAAGGGCATGGCCGTGCTGCTCGACGCGTTGCCCACCGTGGTTGAGCGCTTTCCGGGACTGCAACTGCTGATCGTCGGCCGCGGTAACGAAGACGAATTGCGCGCCAAGGTCGGCGGGTTGGCCGGTCACCTGCGCTTCCTCGGACTGGTCGACGATGCCGCCAAGGCCTCGGCCATGCGCAGCGCCGACGTCTACTGTGCGCCGAACACCGGTGGGGAGAGCTTCGGCATCGTGCTCGTCGAGGCGATGGCCGCCGGTACTCCGGTGGTGGCCAGCGATCTGCATGCGTTCCGGCGAGTGCTCTGCGACGGGGAAGCGGGGCGGCTGGTAGCGGTCGAGGACAGCGCTGCGCTGGCTGAGGGCCTGATCGCGGTACTGGAGAACGACCCGCTGGCCAAACGTTATGCCACGGCGGGCGCCGCTGCAGTGCGCCGCTACGACTGGTCGGTGGTGGCCAACCAGGTCATGCGGGTCTACGAGACGGTGGCCGCCGCCGGCAGCAAGGTACAGGTGGCGAGCTGATGACGTGGAGTTTCGTGCTCGTCGTTGTGCTAGCGGTCACGCTGTTGGTGCTGGTCGCCTTCGGCGCCTGGGGATATCGCACGGCCAACCGACTGGACCGGCTGCACGTGCGTTACGACCTGTCCTGGCAGGCCCTGGACAGCGCGCTGGCTCGCCGGGCCGTGGTGGCTCGCGCGGTTGCGGCGGACGCGTTCAGCGGCGGCTCTGACGCCGACGCCAAGCAGTTGGTGGCGCTGGCCGACGCGGCGGAACGCGCCCCCCGGCAGGCCCGCGAGGCATGCGAGAACACGCTGTCGGCCGCGCTGGCGATGGTCGATCCGGAGTCGGTGCCGGCAGGGCTGATCGCGGAGATGGCCGACGCCGAAGCGCGGGTGCTGCTGGCCCGCCGATTCCACAACGACGCGGTCCGCGACACGCTCGCGCTGCGCGAGAGGCGCCTGGTTCGGCTGTTCCGGTTGGGTGGAAAAGCCGCGCTGCCAAGCTATTTCGAGATCGCCGAACGATCGCAGGCGCTACGCCACGGCGATCACCCCGGTGTCGGCCGGCGCACCTCGGCGCGGGTAGTGCTGCTCGACGAAACCGGCGCGGTGTTGCTGCTGTGCGGATCTGATCCCGCGGCGTCCGAACACGGTGACACGGCAGGTCCGCGGTGGTGGTTCACCGTGGGCGGTCAGGTCGGCGACGGTGAGTCATTGGCCCGGGCCGCCGCTCGTGAGCTGGCCGAAGAGACCGGTTTGCACGCCGATCCCGCCGACATGATCGGACCGATCTGGCGGCGCGACGCGGTGTTCGACTTCAACGGCGCGGCGATCGACAGCGAAGAGTTCTTCTTCGTCTACCGCACCCGGCGGTTCGAGCCGTCCAGCGCGGGGCGGACCGAGCTGGAGAACCGCTACATCCACGGCCACCGCTGGTGCGACCCTGCCGACATCGCCGCACTGGCCGCCGCGGGCGAGACGGTGTACCCCCTTCAGCTCTCTGAACTGCTCAACGAGGCAGTTGCCTTGGCCGGCTCGCCGGATCGGGCGCGCCAGCTGCAGTCCATCCGCTGAGACGCGATAGCAGCCTGGACCGGGCGGCGGGAAACACCGTTTGGCGTCCACCACTAGAATTGGCTGACACCAGTTGTAAGGAGATCAGCAGTGGATAGCGCCGCTTCGTCGAACGGCACTGGGCGGACGGGAACCGCGCGGGTCAAGCGCGGCATGGCCGAGATGCTCAAGGGCGGCGTGATCATGGACGTCGTCACGCCGGAGCAGGCCCGTATCGCCGAGGGCGCCGGCGCCGTCGCGGTGATGGCGCTGGAGCGGGTGCCGGCCGATATCCGCGCTCAGGGCGGGGTGTCGCGGATGAGCGACCCCGACATGATCGAGGGCATCATCTCCGCGGTCACCATCCCGGTGATGGCCAAGGCCCGCATCGGTCACTTCGTCGAGGCGCAGATCCTGCAGAGCCTCGGTGTGGACTACATCGACGAGTCCGAGGTGCTGACGCCGGCCGACTACACCCACCACATCGACAAGTGGAAGTTCACCGTGCCGTTCGTCTGCGGTGCAACGAATCTGGGTGAGGCGCTGCGGCGTATCGGCGAGGGTGCGGCGATGATCCGCTCCAAAGGCGAGGCCGGCACCGGTGACGTGTCCAACGCGACCACCCACATGCGCGCCATCGGCGGAGAGATCCGGCGGCTGGGCTCGTTGTCTGACGACGAATTATATGTGGCGGCAAAGGAATTGGCTGCACCGTACGAGCTCGTTGTCGATGTCGCGCGAGCCGGCAAGCTGCCGGTCACCTTGTTCACCGCCGGCGGCATCGCCACCCCGGCCGATGCCGCGATGATGATGCAGCTCGGCGCCGAGGGTGTGTTCGTCGGCTCGGGAATCTTCAAGTCCGGGGATCCGGCGCAGCGCGCCGCGGCGATCGTCAAAGCCATCACCTTCTACGACGACCCCGACGTGTTGGCCAGGGTGTCGCGCGGGCTCGGCGAGCCGATGGTCGGCATCAACGTGGAGGAGATCGCGGCGCCGCATCGCCTCGCCGAACGCGGCTGGTAAGAACATTCCGTGTCGATCGAAAAGATCCTCGATCTCGAGCAACTCGAGGTCAACATCTACCGCGGTAGCGTGTTCACCTCGGAATCGGGCAACTGGCAGCGCACCTTCGGTGGGCAAGTGGCAGGCCAATCGCTGGTGTCCGCGGTGCGCACGGTCGATCCGCATTTCCTGGTGCACTCGCTGCACGGTTACTTCATCCGGCCCGGAGATTCCGCGGCGCCAACGATTTTCATCGTCGAGCGGCTGCGCGACGGTGGATCGTTTTGCACGCGGCGGGTCAACGCGATCCAGCACGGCCAAACGATCTTCTCCATGTCGGCGTCATTTCAGACCGACCAGGAGGGCATCCATCACCAGGATGTGATGCCGTCGGCGCCGCCGCCGGACGATCTGCCGGGGCTGAAGTCGATGAAGGTGTTCGACGACGCCGGGTTCAAGCAGTTCGGCGAGTGGGACATCCGCATCGTCCCGCGAGACCAACTGCAGTTGCTACCCGGCAAGGCGTCCCAGCAGCAGGTGTGGTTCCGGCACCGCGATCCGCTGCCACACGACCCGGTGCTGCACATCTGCGCGCTGGCCTACATGAGCGATCTCACCCTGCTGGGGTCGGCACAGGTAACCCATCTCGACGAGCGTGAGCACCTGCAAGTGGCCTCACTTGACCACGCGATGTGGTTCATGCGGGTGTTCCGGGCCGACGAGTGGCTGCTCTACGACCAGTCCTCGCCGTCGGCCTGCGGCGGTCGCTCGCTGTGCCAAGGGAAGATCTTCAACCAGTACGGCGAGATGGTCGCCGCCGTCATGCAGGAGGGGCTGACTCGCTTCCCGCGTGAATACCGGCCGTCGCAGCCTTGAGCGTCGTACGCATCGGGGTATTGGCGCTGCAGGGGGACACCCGCGAGCATCTGGCGGCGCTGCGCGATTGCGGAGCCGTTGCGGTACCGGTGCGGCGCTCTGGTGAGTTGGACGCGGTCGACGGGTTGGTGATCCCCGGTGGGGAGTCCACCACGATGAGTCATCTGCTGCGCGAGCTTGACCTGCTGGAGCCGCTGCGGTTGCGGCTGGCCGACGGGCTGCCGGCCTACGGCGCCTGCGCGGGCATGATCCTGTTGGCCAGCGAGATCCTGGACGCGGGTGTGGGCGGTCGCGAGGCGGTTCCGCTGGGTGGTATCGATATCACCGTGCGGCGCAACGCTTTTGGGCGCCAGGTCGACTCGTTCGAAGGCGACATCGCGTTTATCGGTCTCGACGATCCGGTGCACGCGGTCTTCATCCGCGCGCCGTGGGTGGAACGAGTTGGCGAGGGTGTGCAGGTGCTGGCTCGGGCGGCCGGCCACCCCGTCGCGGTCCGGCAGGGTCCGGTGCTGGCCACGGCGTTTCACCCGGAGATGACAGGGGACAGGCGTATCCACCGGTTGTTTGTCGACATCGTCCACGGCGTGCGCTGACGCTTTCCGATCCCACCAGTCACAACGGCCGCACCAACACCGCGCCCTACCCATAGCCTTCATTCCAAAGCGACATCGCATGCGATATCGCTTTGCAGGCAAGGGTCATGGTTCTCGAACGGCCGGTGTGGCTATTTGCGGCCGAAGTCAAGTCTCAGCCGGGGGCCGGCAGCGCCCACCGGATGCCGCCGACCAAGGCGCGTCCGACGCCGCGCACGACGGTGAGCTCCACCGGCGGGAAGTACGGCAGCAGCAGCGGTATGCGCGCCCATAGCGGCAACATTGCCACCGCAGTGGCGGCCAGCGCGCCGTACGGTGCCCGCGCCGCCAACGGCAGCGGCGGCGTCAGCAGCAGGAAACGGGCGGCATCACGCGCTGCGGTCGTGCTGCGCAACTCTGGTCGGAACGCCGCGAGCCGCTCCGCCAGCTCACGTTCGGAGCGCGGCGGGTCGATAACGCCGAGCCTCGCCGCGCTCTCCGCCATGTCCGCGACGTATCCGTCCCGGCCAGCCTGGTCCAGCGGGGCAGCGCCGTAGAGCTGGTGGGCGCGCAAGAAGCTGTCGGCTTCAGCGACGTGCACCCATTCCAACAGGTGCGGATCGGTGGCCGTGTACGGTCTGCCGTCGGCAGCGACCCCGTGCACCCGCCGATGGATTCCGCGGACGCGGTCAACGGCGCGCTGAGCGTCGACCGCGGACCCGAATGTGGTCTCGGCCAAGAAGATGCTGGTTCGCTGCAGTCGGCCCCACGGGTCGTCTCGATAATTGGAGTGCTCGGCGACGCCGGCCATGGCCAGAGGATGCAGCGACTGCAACAGCAAGGCTCGCAGCCCGCCGACGAACATCGAGGCGTCGGCATGCACCCGGCGGATCGGACGGTCGTCGGCGAACCACCGAGGCCCCGGCGTGTGGTGAATGCGCACACGCTCCGCTGGACCGTCGGGACCGGCGATCATCTCGAACAGGCTGCTGCCCACTGCGTCCCTGACCGCTTGCAGCGGGCTTTGCGCCGTCATCGTTCCCACGCTACGGCAGGGTTTGAAGTGAGGCGTTGCGGTGTAAAGCCTGACCATGGACTCCTTCCGGCGTCGTGTCGACCAGCAAATTCGACAAGCCCGTCCACACTTGGCGCGATATTCCGGGCTGGTTTCAGTGGCGTCGTCACCAAGAGGAAGCCGTGGCGCACTTCCCGGACGCGAGTTGGTTCGTCGAGGTGGGGTGCTATCTGGGGCGCAGCATCTGCTCGTTGGGCGAGGTGGTCCGCGAGGCCGGGCTCGACGTCAGGATCGTGGGCGTCGACACCGCGCGGGGTAGCGGTCCGGAAGGACGCGGCAACAAAGATGCCCACGGACCCGCGGTCGACCATGGCGGCGGAACCTTCGCGGGACTGCTGCACCGCAACATCATTGATTGCGGCTTGGCCGACACCATCCAGCTGGTGATCAGTGACTCTGTCTTAGCCGCCGACCTTTTCGTTGACGGCTCGTTGGCATGGGTACACATCGATGCGCGCCACGACTACGAGAGCGTCGTTGCGGATATCAACGCGTGGGCGCCCAAAATTCAGCCCGGCGGCTGGTTGTCCGGAGACGACTACCAGGCCGACTGGTGGCCCGGGGTGGTGCGCGCAGTAGCCGACACTCTGCCCGATGCGGGCCCGTGGGAGTCGATGCAGTGGCGGTGGGTCAAACCGTGATCGCCTTCTTCGTTTTTGGCCAAATGTAGAGCCAAATATAGGCTAGTTCTGGGCTAAACTCACCGTGTGCGATGGATACCACTAGGCGAGGCCAAGGACAAGCTTTCCGCGCTGGTCGAGGACGCGGAGACCACCCACGACATCATCACTATTACCAAGCACGGCCGCGCAGCAGCCGTGCTGATGTCGGCCGACGACTTGGAATCGCTGCAAGAGACTCTCTACTGGCTTTCGCAGGCTGGCATCCGCGACGGCATCGACCAAGGCGAACATGAATATACGAAGAGGTCGACGATGGACGGCGATGCGCTGCGCGCGGAGTTTGGGCTACCGCCACGGTGAGCCGACAGGAGGGCCGCCACCACGTCGAGGTGGCTGGGCCCGCCCGGCGGGACCTTCAGCGCCTTCCCCACAAAATTGCGGTCGCCATCGTCGAATTCATCACCGGGCCACTGGCCGATAATCCGCACCGACTCAGCAAGCCGCTCCGCGGCGAACTGGCGTCTTACCGAAGCGCTCGCCGCGGTGACTACCGAGTCCTGTTCCGCATCGACGAGGATCGGCCTGCAATCCTCATCGTTGCCGTCAATCACCGCGCTCATATCTACCGACGGCACTGATCGGTAGACGGCACTGATCGGTAGACAGCTTCGCGGCTGTGATCGCGCGTCGGCGACGCCGCACCGAAGTCCTATACCAACAGATAGTCCGGCAGCTTGATGTCTTCTGCGGCGCTGCCGCCGAATCGCCTGCCGATCATGCTCATACCGGCGCGGACAGCAGGGCTCGCGACGACGCGGGCACCGGCGTGCAGTGCGCGGATGCCCGCAGGGCTCCGAGGGTTGGCTCGCCGGAGCACCGCCGGCCGGACATTTTGGGCAGCGGTGACGTGCGGCCGCAGGAACTGCTCGTATCTGGCCAGCGCGGCGGGAACATCGTCGGTGCGACACAGCTCGCCGGCCAGCACGTAGGCCCCGATCAGTGCCAGGCTGCTGCCACCTCCGCCGACTGGTGACGGGCAGAAAGCAGCGTCGCCCAGCAACGCGACCCGGCCCTTACTCCAGCGTGGCGCGCGTACTTGGCCGATGGCATCGAAGTACATCGGCGCGTCGCCGAGCTGCGCCAGAATTCGCGGGGCGGCGCCTCCGGCGTCGGCGAAAGTCTTGCGCAGGATGGCGATTTGATCGGCCCGGCTGAGATCTTCGAGGCCTCGCACGTCAGACAGAAACGACAGCATGGCCCGTGTGGTGCCAAGGTTGTCTGGTCGCAGGTGGATCCCGCGGGAGCCGGGAACGTGCTGCCAGTTCCACCAGCGGTCGTCTGAGTCCTGGCGAGCGATGGTCAGGTAGGCGATATACATGCCCAAATCGGTGACCGCGACGGGCATCACGAGATCGCGGGTGCGTGACCGCAGCCCCTCGGCGATGACGAGCACGTCGGCGTCGATCGACGTGCCGTCGTCGAGCGCCACGATGACGCGATCGCCCTGATCGGTGAGGTTGGCGATCTGGGTGTCGAACCGGTATTCGGTGCTGTCGCGGGTGTGGGCGATCAAAATGCGGGACAGTTCCCCGCGCAGGATCTCCAATTCGGCAGTCGGACCACGTCCACCGGAGTCACTCATCGGAAACGACGCGGCCGTCGATCCGTCGCCGTTGACAAAGCGCATTCCGACCTCGGTGGTGTTGGCCGCACGGATGTCGTCCTGGATGCCCATCCGGCGGGCGACCTCGCGGGCGGCGCCCCGCACGTCGATGTTGTGGCCCTCGTCGCGGCGCTGGGGGAACCGCTCGACGATGGTGGTCTGCCAACCACGTGCGGCGAGCTGGTGGGCGAGTGCGGGCCCGGCAATGCCGGCGCCGGAGATCAGCGCGCGAGGACGGCTCATCAGCGGTGTATATCCACCGTTGCCCGCGACCAAAACCGAGGCCGCCGATCAGGCTGGGCGCCGCGGGAACGTCACGATCGCAATGCCCACGTAGACTCGGCAGGCGAAATCGAGAGCAACAGAAGAGGTAGTACGCCGATGAGCGGCCATTCCAAGTGGGCCACCACCAAGCATCAAAAGGCCGTCAAAGACGCGCGCCGTGGCAAGGAATTCGCCCGGCTCATCAAGAACATCGAGGTCGCGGCCCGCACGGGTGGCGGTGATCCCGCGGGCAACCCGACCCTCTACGACGCAATCCAGAAGGCCAAGAAGACGTCGGTACCCAACGACAACATCGAACGGGCCCGCAAGCGTGGGGCCGGCGAGGAAGCCGGCGGCGCCGACTGGCAAACCATCACCTACGAGGGCTACGGACCCAACGGGGTCGCGGTGTTGGTCGAGTGCCTGACCGACAACCGCAACCGCGCGGCCAGTGAGGTGCGGGTGGCGATGACCCGCAACGGCGGCAACATGGCCGATCCCGGATCGGTGTCCTACCTGTTCTCCCGCAAGGGCGTTGTCACGCTGGAGAAGAACGGGCTGAGCGAGGACGACGTGCTGACCGCCGTGCTGGAGGCCGGCGCCGAGGACGTCAACGACCTCGGTGACAGCTTCGAGGTGATCTCCGAGCCGACTGACTTGGTCGCGGTGCGAACCGCGTTGCAAGACGCCGGGATTGACTACGAGTCGGCCGAGGCCGGGTTTCAGCCGTCGGTCAGCGTGCCGGTCGACGTTGACGGAGCGCGCAAGGTGTTCAAGCTGGTCGACGCGCTGGAGGACAGCGACGACGTGCAGAACGTCTACACCAATATCGACCTGTCCGACGAGGTGCTGGCCGCGCTCGACGAGGAGTAAGGCCGATAGCACTGAGACTGCTGACTGGGATTTCATTGGTACCATGATCCCAATGGAGGCTGTGATTGATTCCGTGGGCCGAATTGTGGTGCCCAAGGCGCTGCGCGACGCGTTGGGCCTCACACCGGGAACGGTGGTCGACATTTCGCAGTACGGCAACGGGGTGCAGGTTACGCCCGGTGGCCGCACAGCGAGACTTGAACGCGATGGAACCGGGCGGCTGGTCGCTCGGAGCGACACCGTCGTCACCGATGAGATGATGTTCGGACTCATCGACGCGGGGCGACGTTGACGGCCGCGGATGTGGTGGCGGTCGATACCAGCGTCGCCGTACCGCTCTTGGTCGCCGATCATCAGCATCACGCGCAGGTTGCCGCGTGGGCTCGAGGTCGGACACTGCGCCTGAGTGGCCACAGCTTGGCAGAGACGTATGCGGTGTTGACGCGGCTGCCTGGCGATGCTCGCGTGTCGGCGCCGGATGCGGTCAGTCTCATCGACGAGAACTTCGCCCAACCGCTGATGCTCTCGGCTCGCGCCGCCCGGCTGTCCCATCGGGAGTGCGCCAGCAAGGGCGTGACAGGTGGCGCGACCTACGACGCGCTGGTCGCGTTGGCGGCTCGTGAGCATAGCGTCCCTCTTGCGACCAGGGATGCGCGGGCGCGATCAACCTATGAGGCGATCGGGGTTGTCGTCGAACAGCTGCCGGTACGGCTCGCCGATTGATCATTTGTAGCCTCTAGGGACAAGTTTTGACCGCCGGGCCAAGCGACCGCGGCGGTGCCCGGGGATCTGGTGGCGGTGCGAACTACGTTGCAGGACGCCGGGATTGACTACGAGTCGGCCGAAGCCGGCTTTCAGCCGTCGGTGAGTGTGTCGGTTGATGTTTCGACGGTGCCCGCAAGGTGTTCAAGCTCGTCGACGCGCTGGAGGAGAGCGACGACGTGCAGAACGTCTACACCAATGTCGACCTGTCCGACGAAGTACTGGCCGCCCTCGACGAGGATTAGCTCCGGCGCCTGGCCTATGTTGGCGCTGTATGCTTCAGGCATACATCACCAACATGGGGAGGGTGATCGTGGCGGTGACTCAAATCGATCTCGACGACGAAGCGCTGGCCGAGGTGATGCGCATCGCCGGGGTACACACCAAGAAAGAAGCCGTGAACCTCGCCATGCGCGATTACGTTGAGCGGTTCCGGCGGATCGAGGCGCTGGCCCGTTCCCGCGAGCAGGCGAAGGGCTGGGACTACGAGGGCTGGCTCGCCGCGCGGGCCGACGAGAAGGCCGTCGGGACTTGATTCACTTTCTGGTGGATTCCTCCGCGGTCTGGCGGCTTCAACGACAGCCGGAACTCACCGAGGCCTGGAACTTCTCGCTTCTCAGCGGGGCCGTCGGATCGTGCGACCCACAACGAGCCGAGTTCCGCCGATCGGCGCGGAATGCCGACGAGTTCGATCAGATGAACCAGACGTTTCGTGACGTCTATCCCGATGTGCCAGTGCCGAAGTCCGTGTGGAAGTGGATTGATTCGGCGCAGCACCGGCTCGCAGGCGTGGGTGCGGTGCGTGCCCTCTCGGTAGTCGATCTGCTGATCTGTGGCACCGCAGCGGCCAGGGGCCTGGTCGTCCTGCATGACGACGCCGACTACGAACTGGCCGAGCGCCACCTTCCCGACGTAAGAGCGCGGCGCGTCGTTAGCCCCGAGTAGCGGCTTACGGTTCACACCAACCTGCTGTCGACGGTTTGGGCGTCGACGACGCCCGCGGCGTTCAGCTAGGCACACAATGTCGCTGTGTCCGACGAGGTGCTGGCCGCCCTCGACGAGGACTGACGCCCGCGTTCAGGAGGGGCACACGCCATTGGGCCAGAGCGCGCAGGAATTCCCGATCCCGCCGGCACCGCCGTCGCCGCCTGAACGCTGTGCACCCTTCAGAGTGTGGCCGGGCAACTCGCCGCCGAGATGGCATGAGACTTGTTCGGAGAAGCGGGTGTCGGCGTGCTCGACGGTGACGACGTGCGACACCTCCACCAGACCACGCCTGCGGATTGCCGCCGGTGGCGTCGGAGCCGAAAGCGGTTGCGGTCCCGGCTAGCCAGGTGGCTACCCGGTGCGGCAGTTTGGCTGTCGCCGCTACCGTCGCTTGACGGCCGGGTAAAGGGCTAGTGAGGTATGCGACGGCAGGTTCGACACCAGATGGCTGGGCTGACTGCGCAGCCGGCGCGCGAACACCCGGCGTTGATGCCGCCCCCACCGGGGCTGGGCGATCGCGGCGATCGCCGTCATACCAGACCTCAGACGACTCGCAACCCCTCAGGGATCCGCTTCGGGTCGCGCCAGAAGGCGTCGTTGACGAATCGTTTGAAAAGGTCTGGGGGCAGCAAGGTTTCGCGGGGCTCGGCTTTGACGGTGCCGCGCACGGTGTGCAGCCCCGGGGTACCGGCCCGCTCGTCGAACTCGGTGACGTCGTAATCGACGTGGCCGAAGTTGTGCTCGTAGCCCGGCTCGCCGATAAAGCTGTAGATGGCGTGCATCGTCTTGGCCGGGTCGGTGGTCAGGGTCTCGTACTGCACCAGCATCAGCCGGTCTTTCTGCGCGCCGAAGCACGCCTGTTTGAGCGCATCGTAGGGGGCGCCGACCATGCCATCTTGTCCCGCGACGCCGTTGGCGCGGGTATAGACGGTGCCGCCGGCGGTGTAGTTGAAGATCGACGACGGGCTAAAGACGTTGCGCTGGATCAACCGTTCGATGCTGTCGATCACCCACGGCAATTCGCGCACGCAGGCAATGACTTTCGCGTCGGGGAACAGCCGCGCAATCGCCGGCATCCACGCGCACCAGCCGCGGTTGGTGTCAAAAATCACCTCGGCGGGGCACTCGGCGTAGTAGTTGTCGAACAACCCATGCAGGATGCGCTGGCGCTTGGTGTCGTCGAGGAACACCGAAAACTCGTTGCGGGCGCTCATTTCGCGCAGCAGGGCGCCGAACAGTCCGGCCAGCGGACCCGACATGCCGGCCTCAAAACGCGGGTTTTGCCGCAGCAACGCGGCCAGCAGCGTCGAACCCGAACGCGGCAGACCCGAGATGAAGTGGATGGCTGCCATGGGTCTTCCCCTATTCATGTCCGCACGGTGGCATCACCGGCGTACTTCGAGTGGTTGAGTTTACGACGGGCTGTCGGTCGAGGGGTCTTATCGGTGGGCCGTCGCGGGTTGATTTCGACCAACCCGATTGCTTGATATTGAGTTTGCTGGCCGCGGCGTGGTTCATGCCCGCAGCGGCCCATCTTGGTCCGCCTCGGTCAGGTCTTGGTCGTCGTCGCCTCCTGCTAGACCTGCGACAGCCCCGGTAAGGGCGAAACCACAACTGCCCGCTTCAATTTGCCGAACCGCCGTATCGCGCCCGCGACGTACAGACCGGCTCGGCCGCGGCCACCGCGACCACGCCGGGGTGGCCGACGTGGTTTAGCTGGCCTTCGCCGCGCCTTAGCCGGGCATCACCTGGACAACGAGTTGATGATCGGCTCAACAATCAGATCAAACTCATCGGCATGCGCCACCGGCGCCGCGGCCAGCGGGCCTAAGCCGAACGCCAACACCGCCCCCGCACCAGTCCCCAACCCGAGCACACGACGACGACCCGCCTTCACGCTGCGCGACTGACGATTCCGCTTACTACGCGTGTGACGAGACATGGCCATTCCCCTGAATTCTGAAGGGACCCTTAGCTGCTTGTAAGGTAACTTCTAGGCTCCCCTTAGTTCCAGAAATCGGCACTTTTTTCCGAATATTTACATGTCGCGTTCCGGTATCCCTACAGCCAAGCGTCACAAGCACCGAGACAAGCCACAGAACCCGCCCGGAAGCCGCCGCAGTGTCCAGATCCCCAATGCACCAGTCGAAAAAGCGGCCCAACGTTACCGCCGGCCCCACCGCCACCGCCGTTGACGCCGTTACCGCCGATACCCATCAACATCCCGCCGTTACCGCCGGCCCCGGCCTCACCGAGGACGACGTGCTTACCGCGGTGCTGGACACCGGTCCAGGCCGGCGCCGTTGATGTTAAAGGCCGCCCGGCGGTTGGCCGGGAACCGGTGGGCGGCCGGATGAGCTGCTCGCCGTAATCGCGGCTCAGCATCGACAATGCCGCTGCGGTCGCCACCGGCGGACCGCATCGCATGGCGATGCGACTAACTGCGCATCGTGATGCGCTCTCGGTATCATGGCGTTATGCGAACAACCGTGGTGCTCGACAGCGATGTCGCCACCGAAATCGAGCGCCTTCGCCGCGCGGGGATGGGCCTGAGCGAGGCGCTGAACCTGCTGGCGCGACGAGGTATGGCCAACGACAGCACGGCCTCCACGACAGTTAAGTATCGGCACCGAACCTCAAAGATCGGCCTCAAGGTTGACGTCACCCACGTCGGCGACGTGCTCGATCTCATCGATGATGATCGTTGATGCCAACCTGCTGCTGTATGCGGTGGACGAGAACAGCAGCCATAACGCAGCGGCCGCAGCCTGGCTTCAGCAAACGCTCGACGGTGATAGCCGAGTCGGCCTGCCCTGGCAGACCATTGGCGCGTTCCTGCGGATCGCCACGCATCCGCGGGTCAGCGAAAACCCACTGTCAGCCCCCGATGCGTGGAGATACATAGAAGACTGGCTCGCAGTCCCCGTTGTGTGGATTCCACCCGCAACGGAAATCACCGCACGGGTTTATGCAAGGCTATGCGCACAGGTCGAAATCACCGGCAATCTCGTCCCGGATGCGCAACTGGCTGCCCTGGCGGTCGAGCATGGAGTCGAAATAGCCTCGGCTGATACAGATTTCATGCGGTTTCCTGGACTTCGTTGGACGAACCCGTTGGCCGCGTGACCAGAACAGGACTAACGCTGTGTACGGCCAGTCGCCAACTACTCAGGCTGACCGAGGTCAGAGCAGGGTAACCCAAATATCGGGCGTGACCCGTTCGGCGGCGCGGGGGAGTCGGGCGTCGAAGGTGACGAGCGGGGCTTGCTACAGATTCGATCTGTATTGCGATGAGCCCCTGGAATGCCGCCTCGGCGTCGTCGGCGCTGAGGTCAGCGCCGAAGACGGTTTTGCGCGAGGTGCGCAGTATCTCCAGAGGCATGTGCGCGGCGATCCAGACTTCGTCGGGGAACATCGCGGCACGTGCGGCGTCAGCCGCGGCCGCAGGGCCGGCCAACGCCATGACTGCGACGTTCGCGTCGACGACGATCACTCGTCGCCCTCGCGTCCCCGCCGAATTTCCCGCACCACCTCCTCGGCAGTGAGGTCGAGACTGCGGTCTCCGGTCCGGCTCTCGAGCAGACGTTTGTTGCGTTCGGCGCGAAACTCTCGCTCCAGAAGTGCGCGCAAGTAGACCTGCGTGGTCTGGCCTAGGGCGGCGGCGCGTGCGGCGATGGCGTCCGCACCTCTTCGGGGACGTCCTTAATCTGAATTGCAACCGCCATCCACTTAAGGGTCACATGCGCATGGCAGTTAGTCGTAGCCGTGGCGCATGTCTTCGACGATGCGCGGGTGTTCCAGCGTTGAGGGCTCCAGCGTGCGGGGTTGCACGTCGGGGGGGAAGACGGTGGCGGCGTCGAGCACCGACTGGTCGAGGAAGCGCAGCGGCGGCGCATTGGGCGGCACGGTGGGTCGGGGCGCCGCGTCGTTTCGGCGCGCCAGTGCGAAGCCCCAGTCGCCGAAGGTGGGGACGTACACGTGGTAGGGCGTGACCGCGTAGCCGGCGGCGGTGATGGTGGAAATCGTGCGCCAGAACGCGATCGGGGTCGAGTACGGGCTGCCCGCCTGCACCACCATCAGCCCGCCGGGCGCCAGCGCACGCGACACCAGCGCGTAGAACTCGGTCGAATACAGCCGGCCCAGCACCGGCGTATCCGGGTCGGGAAGGTCGACGATCACCGCGTCGAACGACCGTGCGTGCGGGCCGCGCAGCCAGGTCATCGCGTCGTCGGTGACGACGTGCACGCGCGGATTGTCCAGCGAGCCGTTGTTCGCCGAACGCATTGTGCTGCGGGCTAATTCGATGACCGCCGGGTCGAGCTCCACTTGCACGATCTTCTCGACGCCGGGCTGGCGCAGCAGTTCGCGGGCGGCCAGGCCGTCGCCGCCGCCCAACACCAGCACCGATCGCGCGCCCGCGCCGAGCGCGGGATAGACCAGGCTTTCGGTGTAGCGGTACTCGTCGCGGGTGGAGAACTGCAGACCGCCGTCGAGGTACAGGCGCATGTCGTCGCCGCGGCGGGTCACCACGATCTCCTGATAGGCCGACTGCCGGTAGGCGATGATCGGGTCGGCGTAAAGCCGCTGGCGGCTGGTCGTTTCGATGTCCTGGGCAGCAGCAGCAGGGTGGCAAGCAGCGCCAGCGCCAGCGCCAAGCGCGCACAACGCCGTGATCAGCTGCCGCGCGGTAACCATTCGTCGCAGCAGAAAAATCGAGACCACCGCCGCGGCCAGCAGGTTGATGATGCCGGTGGCCGCCGCGCCGCGGATCATGCCCAGGTGCGGCAGCAGCACGAACGGCCACACCAGCCCGCCGATCAGCGCGCCCGAGTAGTCGGCGGCGGTGAGGTTGGCCAGCGTCCGGCCGGTGTCGACGGCTGGGTCTTGGGAGGTGGTTCGACCCCTGCTGCAGCAGGGTCATCAGCAGCGGCACTTCGGCGCCGACCAGTCCGCCGATCAGCGCGGTGCCCAGCGCCAGCACCAGCAGCGATCCGCCGACGAACGAGAACATCACGTACAGCGCGGCGGCGGACAACCCGCCGATGATGGCCAGCAGCGCTTCGACGGCGATGAAAGTTATCGCCGGCCAGCGCGAGTAACGGCTTGACCAGCAGCGCACCAGCGCCCAGCGCGGCGATGTAGCCGGCCACGATCAGCGAGGTGGCGACGATGCCGCCGCCGTTCAGGCTCGCCGACAGGGTCAGCAGCGCAAGCTCGTAGATGATGCCGCACGCCGCGCACGCCGCGACCGCGGCCAGCAGCAGCGCCCGCCAGCGCCCGGAAGACTCCGTCGGCGAAGTCATGACAGCGCGGCGGCGGTCACCCCTCCGACGGCCAGCAGCATCACGGCCGTGGCGAACGCCGCCGGATGCAGCTCGGGCTCGTCGACGTGTTCATGGAAGTCGCCCGGTATCACAAAGTGCAGCGTCAGCAGTGCGATCCCTTGCAGGACAACGCCGATCAGCCCGTACACCGCCACGCCCACCAGTCCCTGGCCGAGTTGGCTGTAGCTGTTGGCGATCGCGCTGATGATGACGGTGGCCAGCGCGATGTACATCGCGCAGGCCAGGACCACGGCGTTGGGGCGGCGATCGACGAATACCAGTTGCCGCAGCTTTCCCGGGGTGAGCACGTCGACCATCACGAAGCCGATGACCAGGACGGCCATGCCGACCAGGAAGTACAAGATGGTGGCGACCAGCGCCTTTGAGGACCGGATTGAGGTCGATAGTTCCCAACTCGAGCGCCAGGTACATGACTATCTCCTTCGTCTATGTGTCCGATTAGGTGTCATTTGGTCCCGCCCGGGCCACCGGTGCTGCCTCCGGCGCCCCCCGAGGGGCTCCCGGGAAGAAGCCGGGACCGAGAAAGATGAACGCGCCGTGGCTGTAGCCGGCGGCCAGATCCTCGACGCGGACGCTGCACGGGTGCGGGCCGTCCGGGCCGACCGACACGATTGCGTCGTCGTAACGCAGATACTGGGTACCGGCGCTGGACGCCCGCGCCGCCGGGACGCTGATAGCCGGCGAGCGTGTCGGCCACCTTTGCCGGCGATCCCGTCGCAGAGATACCGCGTGCCGCCGGCGTCATGGGAGTATTCGCTGTAGTGGGCGGCGATGATACGAACGAATATCCTTGTTCTGCAGCGATATTCCGAATATCAGGCTGGTAAACGACGTGACGGCCAGCGCGAAGGCCACCACGAACAGACGGTTGCGGCTCATGGGCGCCACCGGCTGGCGGTGTAGACGATCGTGCCGCCCGGCGCGGCCGGGTAGAGGTGCCAGGTCTGCCAACGCCAGCCGGCGCCGTCGGGCTCGGCGGCCAGCGCGGTCAGCGCGGCGTCATCGCCGGGGAAAGTGCCTCCGAGCCAACCGGTTTCACGTGCGCAGCATTCACGCAGGCGATGCGCGAGCCGACGGAAAGCGGACTCGTCGTGAATGTCGGTGCGGGATTCGAGTTCATAGCCGGGCGCCTGGGTGTGGCTCGGGCAGCTCGCCGCCGAGGTGGCATGAGACCTGTTCGGAGAAACGGGTTCGGTGTGCTCGACGGTGATGACGTGCGACGCGCCCAGGACGCCCAGCACCAGCGCGCCGCCGTCGGGATGGTCGCAGTCGGTAGGTGGCCAGGGGGAGCGGGGCGGGCGCGTTGAGCGCCAGTCCAAGTCCGGCTCCGCTGACATCGACCGGGGCTACCGGCAGCTGATGAAGCGGCACCGACGCGTCCCTACGCCGGCCGGCGGCGGGGCGGGATACACGGTGAGCTCGCCGGTCAGCACGGCCTTGCCGGTGGAAACCTCCCACGGCATGTCCGGCGCCCAGCGCTCGAAGGAGAGCAGCGCGGTCTCGTCGGCGTTGGCTGTAGTCGACGAAGTCCATGTCGCCGCCGGCCGGCAGGCCCGTCGTCCCCTCGGTGGTGTATCCGGCGTGACCGCGTTCGGACTCCTGGTAGGTCACATCGTCGACGACGTGCTCGCCGCCGGGTTGAGCTGAACTCCTTGCGGCTGACCCACATCGCCAGCTTGAGCCGTCCGTCGTCTTCTTCGACGCTGAACCAGATCGGCTGGTCGCCGCCCTCCAGCAGGTGCTCCCACCACACGAACGGGCCCTCGCGATAGGTGACCGAACCGCGTACCACGTAGTCGATGCCGCCGTGGCTGACGATCGCGCCGGGCCCGAGCTGTCGCGGCCCGAATTCCGGCGTCGCATTGAACCTGAGCGGATCCTGGCGGGCGCCGCGCGGTTCTTTGGGACGGCGCAGCGCCATGACGAAAACGACGACCGCGCCGATGAAGAGCACCGCGGCGACCACCAGCAGTGCTGTCCCCATGCGCAACCTTTCCGCATGACCGCACCGCGGTGATCGATAGTGCGGTTTAACGTAACAGCTTTTGCTGGATCAGGGCGGAGTACGGCAATGATCGCCGAGGCGATGGATTTTAGCTGCGACCATGACCCGGTTCGGCGAAGCGGCCTTCAGCCTGCCCGACGGTTACGACGTTCCGAGTCGAGCTGGCGTGCCGGTGCAGCCGGTCTTATCAGCCCGGTTGGCCAGGCTGGCCCGGTTGGCCCGGTTCGCCTGGCTGGCCACCGGGGCCGGGCGCGCCGCCGGCACCGCCCGCGCCGCCGGCGCCGGGCGCCCCGCCTGCCCCTCCGCTGCCGCCATGGCCGCCGTTGCCGCCATGACCGCCGGCTCCGCCATGGCCGCCGGCTCCACCTTGGCCGCCGCCGCCGTCACCGCCGGGGGGATCGAAGAGGGCCGGGCCGCTGATGGTGTTGACCACAGGGTTGACCGAGTCAGCGCCGGCGGCGGGTGCGGTGGCCAACGGGGTCACCGCCGCAGCAAGAAACATACCGGCGGCCGCACCGAGTCCGGCGATACCACGGCGATGTCTCAAGACGTTGCGCGACTGGCGGTTTCGCTTACTGCCGCGGTGACGAGCCAATTTCCTGCCTCCTGTGAGCGACCTGATTTTTTTCCGTTCGCGTTAACGTAAAGGTCTACGAAGGCAACGTCGGCTATGTGCACATCTTGTCGATCTGGGTGATTTCGTTGTTGAGGTCTTTCCGTATTGGATCCTGAACATCATTTCCCGCCCGAGTCAGGTAGTTGATGCCCAACTGTTGGACCGTGTTGGCCATGGACTCGGCGGCGTTGGCGAGATCAGCTGGGGCCGCGGTATTTGCGGCGAGTCGTTCGCGCAGGTATGCGCCACCCCCTATGAGGGCCAAACGTGCATTGGTGGCCACCGAAAGTTCGGCAATCGGATCGTTGATGTTCGGGCTTTGCATGTGGGTATTGATGACCACCGCTTTTCGGGTGCTGGCGAAGGCGGAGCAAACGTTCGCTTTCGCGTCGCCGCCTTGCTGGGCCACGGAGGCACTGTGGTGTGCCGGGTGGAAATACGCCAGGGCGGCAAGCGCCACGGCGATCACGGCGATTGCCAGGGCCGCGTACGTGGGCCACCGCGACGCCTCCGACCAGCGGGGGACCGGCACCGGTTTCTTGGAAGAAGATTCTTCCTTAACGGAGGACTGCTTCGGGGTTTCCGCGTTGGCGGACTTAGTGAGAGGCCTATCAGACATGGCCTGAGGATATCGTCGCAACGTTGGCGTTGGTAGGGCATTGCCGAAATCGCCTCGGCCGCATTGGGTCTGCCGCAGGTCATCTCCAGCACATGCTGCTGCGCAAGGGTGGCATCACAAACGATGCTCGGCGGCACGCGGGCCGCATGTGCTTATTAGTTAAGGGTTTAGGGCCATCGCGAGGAAATCGAGGCGCCACAGCGCCTGGAACAGCTTGCGGGCGAATTTCTCGACGTCGGCCAGGCTGCCCCGCTGACGAGGTCCTCGCCGTGCACGGACGCGGCAATGTCTCGAATCGTGCGATGGCCATCGACCTGTTGCACGAAGGGCAACTGGGCCGAGTTCAGCGACGCTCGCCAGTCCGACCGGAAAATCTCGCTGCCGGAAAGCCCGCACCGCATGCGCATCAATGGAACGTAATCCAGGCACGCCTGTGTCGAAAAATCAATCGCATACGACTCTTTCGGCCGATCCGGACGACACGCCATAAAGAAGTGGCAGGCGTTCACTGTGTTGAGACGCTCGATCACCGACCACAGCGTCGGCTCGGGCAACGCGTTTATCGCCGGATAGACCGCGTTGGGCTGCGCGAACAGATCATGCGGGTAATACGGCGCCTTATTGAACCACCCCTGAAACACGAGTCCGGCGGTGGTGACCAAGTCGATGCAATCATCGACGGTGTAACTGCGCTCGCGGCCGTGCAGAAAGGTGTCCACCAGCACGGCATCCGATTGCAAATTTCGCGCCATCCTCAGATAGGGTTGCACCAGGTGATCGGCCGAGAGCAGCGAAAGTGTCTCGCGGACAAGGGCAATCGACGATTCGTTCTGCCCCAGCCCCAAGTCGCGAAAGAACGACTGCAGCAATTCGAGCCCGGCTCGGCCGTACTTGGCATACAGCATCACACCCATGGCGCCGTCGGGTCGCAGACAGCCCGCCACCGCATTCATCCCCGCCTGCGGATCGGCCAGGTGATGCAGCACACCGGTCGAGACGATCAGGTCGAAGTCGAGGCCCAGTGTGGGCAGCTCCTCGATCGGCAGCAGGTGCAACTCCAAGTTGAACAGCCCATGCTTGTCTTTGAGGTATTGCTGGTGATCCAGTGACGGCTGGCTGATGTCGACCGCGACCACTTTGGCATCCGGGTTCATGAACGCGAAAACCGACGCCTGGTTGGTGCCGCAGCCCGCGATCAAAATGTCGAGATCGGGCTTGTATTCCCGGTCCGGCCACAAAACCCGGTGCGCGTGGCTGGGGTCGAACCACTCCCAGTTGTTGGCCAGCCATATTTCGAGGTCCTCTATCGGCTGCGGGTATCTGTACCGCTCGTACTGGCGAGTGACCACATCGGCACGCGGATTGTCGTTCACTTCTGCACTGGCTCCTTCATCTGAACTATCCAGGCATATTGCGGATCACGCTGAGTTTAGCCAAGACACTCTGGGTCCGTTGGCAGTTGCGACATCCCATGGTGCCGCGCGATCACGACCTACCGTCAGCCGACAGTCGTTGCTGAGATCGGCTGCGCAACAGCGGCTTTCACCGGCAACGGTGGGATCTGCGTGTCATCACGACCGTCGGCTCACGGTCGGCGAGACCTCATACGACCTGCAGGCCCTCGGGAATATTCCGCGGATCGCGCCAAAAGGCGTCGTTGACAAAACGTTTGAACAGGTCCGGGGGCAGCAATGTCGCGCGCGGCTCGGCCTTGACCGTGCGGCCCACGGTGTGCAGCCCGGGAGTACCGGCGCGTTCGTCGAACTCGGTGACGTCGTAATCGACGTGGTCGAAGTCGTGCTCGAAAGCCGGCTCGCCGAGAAAGGCGTAGATGGCGTGCATCGTCTTGGCCGGGTCGGTGGTCAGGGTTTCGTACTGGACCAGCAGCAGACGGTCCTTTTGCGCGCCGTAGCACGCCTGTTTGAGCGCATCATAGGGAGCGCCGACCATGCCATCTTGCCCCGCCACGCCATTGGCGCGGGTATAGACCGTGCCGCCGGCGCTGTAGTTGAAGATCGACGACGGGCTAAAGACGTTGCGCTGGATCAACCGCTCGATGCTGTCGATCACCCACGGTAGTTCGCGCACGCAGGCAATCACTTTCGCGTCGGGGAACAGCCGCGCAATCGCCGGCATCCACGCGCACCAGGCGCGGTTGGTGTCAAAGATCACCTCGGCGTGGACAATCGGCATAGTAGTTGTCGAACAACCCATGCAGGATGCGCTGGCGCTTGGCGTCGTCGATGAATATCGAATACTCGTTGCGGGCGCTCATCTCGCCGCAGCAGGGCACCGAACAGCCCGGCCAGCGGACCGGACATCCCGGCCTCGAAACGCGGGTTTTGCCGCAGCAACGCGGCCAGCAGCGTCGAGCCGGAACGCGGCAGGCCCGAGATGAAGTGGATGGCTGCCATCGGCCTTCCCCTTCCAGCTCCGTGGCGTTGCGAATCGAGCCCGGTGATGTCGGCCCATATTAACTGACCGCCGATGGTTAGCACGGACAATCGCTTATGTGGGCACGAGAAAACGGAACTCCTTCAACGGGTGCGGCAGGTGTCAGACCCCAGTGGCATTCGGGCAGACCCGATGCTGTCGGTGGAGCTTCAGTGCGCGCGGTCGGAATGCGCGCTGGCACAGGCCATCTACTTGGTCAATCGGCGAATCACCATCGTCGCGCGACGGCTATGGGGTTGGGCACAGCAGGGCCGGCCGTCGGTGAAGGGCTACTGGATCGTTGAACAAAGGAAGAGGCCCGCCGAAGCGGGCCTCTTCGTTGTGTTGCCTCCTTATTGCAGGTGCATTGCGGTCGGCTAGCTGGGTGCGCCCGCGCCGCCGCCGCCGGCGTTGCCGCCGGTGCCGCCGGTGATGCCGCTTGGTGGTGTGCCCGCGGTGCCCGCGCCGCGTGCCGTTACCGTTGGCCCCGCCGTTGCCGCCGGTCGAGCCGGCGGTCTGGGTTCCGCCGGTGCCGGCGGTGGCGCCGGTTCCGCCGTTGCCGCCGTTGCCGCCGGGATCGGTGTTCTCGGTTTGGAAACCACCGTCACCGCCGGTGCCGCCGTTGCCGTTGGCTTCAGTGGCGTTGCCCGCACCACCGGCGCCGCCAACACCGCCGGCACTCGCGTCGGAGCCGATGCCGCCGGCACCGCCGGCGCCGCCGTTACCGGTCCCGAGCGCATCGCCGCCGTTACCGCCGTTGCCGGCCACGAGCCGCTCCCACAGCTATCGGCCGGAGCCCGCGCTGATGGCCAATTCTGATGCCCTTGGGGGTGTTGACGCCGCGCAACCACGCGCCAACGGGCTTCTGACCTGCGCTTATAGTGAAGACTCCGCGGTACGCATCGGGGCGGCGAACAAGATTCCTAAGGAAAGCTATTGATTTAAGAATTGATTAGCAACGGAAATAGTCGTTATAACTTAAGGTATCTCAGTCGTAGCTCAGGTACCCTGAGCGCTGATAAGTGCAACCAATGCGCCGCCAAATTTCTGACCTGCGTTCAGCGAAAATTCCGCGGTTGTACATACAGGGCGCTGTAAGAAGATCCACTACGCAGCTATTGATCAAAAGAAATGATTAGCAATGGAAATAGTCGTTGCAGCTTAATCTTTCTCAGTCTCAGCTCAGGTAGCCCTAAGCTCGGTTCGCGGAGCCCATCACCGGGGCTGGGTAGTATCGTTCGGTCTGGTCAACCCGCTTTTACGGCGGATGTGGCGACGCTTCGCCCGTAGCGCCTGCGCCCAGCCGCAGCCGACCGCTGGACCAAACCCGATTTCGCGGCGACTGATAGCGCGTGTCGTACCGGCCGCTGTCGGGCGGCCCGCTAGGGTATCGAACAGGCGTTCGGCATCGTGGGAGGCGCGAATGAGGGTGATGGGCGTCGACCCCGGGCTGACCCGCTGTGGCCTGTCGGTGGTCGAGAGCGGGCGGGGAAGGCGGATCATCGCGCTGGACGTCGACGTGGTGCGCACCCCGGCCGACGAGCCGTTGCAGCGCCGTCTGCTGGCGATCAGCGAGCCGTCGAGCACTGGCTGGACACCCATCATCCCGACGTCATCGCCATCGAGCGGGTGTTCTCCCAGCAGAATGTGTCAACGGTGATGGGCACCGCGCAGGCCGGCGGCGTGATCGCGCTCGCCGCCGCCAAGCGCAACATCGACGTGCACTTCCACACCCCCAGCGAGGTCAAGGCCGCGGTGACCGGCAACGGGCGCGCTGACAAAACTCAGGTAACCACCATGGTCACCAGAATCCTTGGGCTGCAAGCCAAGCCGACGCCCGCGGACGCCGCCGACGCGTTGGCGCTGGCGATCTGTCACTGCTGGCGCGCGCCGATGATCGCTCGGATGGCCGAAGCCGAGGCCAAGGTCGCCGAGCAGCGTAAGAAGTTCGCCGCGAAAGTGAAGGCCGCGCGATGATCTCGTCTGTTCGAGGGGAAGTGCTCGATGTCGCTCTCGATCACGTCGTTATCGAAGCGGCCGGCGTCGGCTACAAGCTGATGGCCGCCCCGTCCACACTCGCGGCGCTGCGCCGCGGCAGCGAGGCCCGTCTGATCACCGCGATGATCGTCCGCGAAGACTCGATGACGCTCTACGGCTTTCCCGACGCCGATGCCCGTGACCTGTTCCTGACGTTGCTGGGAGTCTCCGGCGTGGGGCCCAAGATCGCGCTGGCCACCCTGGCGGTTTATGACGCGCAGGCGCTGCGGCAGGCTCTCGCCGATGGCGACGTCGCCGCGCTGACCCGGGTGCCGGGTATCGGCAAGCGCGGCGCCGAGCGGTTGGTGCTCGAGTTGCGCGACAGGATCGGGCCGGTGGGCACAAGCGCCGCAGCGATAGCGGTCAATGGCTACACGATCCGCGGACCCGTAGTGGAAGCTCTTGTGGGACTTGGCTTCGCGGCTAAGCAGGCCGAGGAGGCCGTCGATAAGGTTATGGCCAACGAGCCAGAGGCCACGACGTCTAGCGCGTTGCGGGCGGCGCTGTGGATGTTGGGTAAGAAGTGAGCCGCGCCGACGACGAGGACGCCGAGGATCGGGAGGTGTCGGCCGCCCTGACCGTCGGAGAAGGCGACGTCGACGCCAGCCTGCGACCACACTCGTTGCGGGAGTTCATCGGCCAGCCGCGGGTGCGTGAACAGCTGCAGCTGGTCATCGAGGGTGCCAAAAACCGTGGCGGCACACCGGATCACATCCTGCTGTCCGGTCCGCCCGGGCTGGGCAAGACATCGCTGGCGATGATCATCGCCGCCGAGCTGGGCTCGGCGCTGCGGGTGACATCAGGGCCGGCGCTCGAGCGTGCCGGCGACCTGGCGGCGATGCTGTCCAACCTTGTCGAGCACGACGTGTTGTTCATCGACGAGATTCACCGCATCGCTCGGCCCGCCGAAGAGATGCTCTATTTGGCGATGGAGGACTTCCGGGTCGACGTCATCGTCGGCAAAGGCCCTGGGGCGACATCGATTCCGCTGGAAGTGGCGCCGTTCACCCTGGTCGGCGCGACCACCCGGTCCGGCGCGCTGACCGGCCCGCTGCGTGACCGGTTCGGGTTTACCGCGCACATGGATTTCTACGAGCCAGCCGAGTTGGAGCGGGTACTGGCCCGCTCCGCGGGGATTCTGGGCATCGAACTGGGCGGCGAGGCCGGCGCGGAGATCGCCCGCCGCTCACGCGGCACTCCGCGGATCGCCAACCGGCTGCTGCGCCGGGTCCGTGACTTCGCCGAGGTGCGCGCCGACGGGATCATCACCCGCGACGTCGCCAAGTCCGCGCTGGAGGTCTACGACGTCGACGAGCTCGGCCTCGACCGGCTGGATCGGGCTGTGCTGTCGGCGCTGACCCGCAGCTTCGGCGGCGGTCCGGTCGGCGTGTCGACGCTCGCGGTGGCGGTCGGGGAGGAGGCCACCACCGTGGAGGAGGTGTGCGAGCCGTTTCTGGTGCGGGCCGGCATGCTCGCGCGCACGCCGCGCGGAAGGGTCGCAACGCCGCAGGCCTGGATCCACCTGGGGATGACGCCGCCCGCGCGGGCCATTGGTTTAGGGCAGCCGGGAATGTTCGAGTAGGAGGACGCGATGATCACCGCTGCATTGGTATTCGCCGGTTTGGCCGGGTTGCTGCACGTCTACATCTTCACGATGGAGTCGCTGACCTGGACCAGCCGGCGCACCCGCGCCGCGTTCGGGACGACGGCCGAGGAAGCCGAAACCACCAAGCTGCTGGCGTTCAATCAGGGCTTCTACAACCTTTTCCTGGCGATCGTCACCGGCATCGGTATTGGTGCGGTTGCGTTGGAGCACAAGGCTATTGGCGCAGCACTCCTCTTCGCCGGCGTCGGATCGATGGCCGCCGCAGCGATCGTGTTGCTGGCGTCGGCACCGGACAAGGCCCGCGCGGCACTGACCCAGGGCACGTTCCCGGTGATCGCCGTCGTCCTGTTGGTGATTGGCCTCGTCACGCGTTAGAGATTGATTGGCCGTTTGCTGAGCTGAGGGCGCCTGGACGTAAGCCGCGAACTACTGGCCTCGGCCGTGCGGCCCGTCGTTGCTGACGGCGTTGCCGCCGCTCAGCGCCGTGGTGGGCCGGTGCCTGATGGGCTAGCGTGGCACCCGCACCGAAGGCATGGGGTTACGCCGCCGGCGCAGATGGGTACTCAGCACGCGCTCGACACTCAGGTGTCCACTGTTTGAGGAGAACTCGCAAATGAATGACTCGCGGTCGGGTTTCGGCAGCCTGCACATGCCGCGCAGCCGTGGCGCGGTGAGCGGATTGCTCCTCATCATCCTTGGCATATGGGGGGCGTTGATCCCCTTCATCGGACCTTACTTTCACTTCGCGTACACGCCCGGCCAAACATGGGTGTGGAGCCAAGCACGCGCTTGCCTGGAGGTGTTTCCCGGAGTCACCACCGCGGCGGGCGGGTTTCTGCTGCTGGTGTCGGGAAACCGCGCCACCGCGATGTTCGGCGGCTGGTTGGCTGTCATAGCCGGCGCCTGGTTCGTTGTCGGCCGCACGCTGGCGTCGACGTTGCGGATCAGCGACATCGGCCACCCGATCGCCGCGACGGAGGCCAAGCGCGCGGTGATCGAGATCGCCTCTTTCTCCGGGCTGGGCGCGCTGATCGTCTTCCTGGGCGGAGTGGTCTTGGCGCGCATGTCGGTCCGCACGGCGCGCGACGTGGAATACGCGCGCCAAGCCGACCTGTCGTCGGCCGGGGATACTGTCGATGCTTTCGCAGAGTCGGCCCACACCGAGGAGTTGACACCCACGCCGCGACGTCACCGGCGCGAGAGCGGCGGTGGCTTGTTCCGTCGGCGTAGCGCCGGCGCGCCCCGGCTCTGATTGCGCGAGGAGACGCAAAAGCCCCTCATTTCGGCGAAATGGGGGCTTTCGCGTCTGCTCGTCAGAGCAGTCCGAGCAATTGCAGGTCGGTGATGTACTTGACGATCACCGGCTCCGAGACATGCGGGATGTCTTTGTCCGGACCGATTTTCGCCTCTTGCACGCCGGCGCGGAACCGGTCGGTTGGTGCCATCGACCCATTGATCGGCGTCTGCGGGTGCTGGTAGTTGTGCAACAGCGGTAGCAGTGAGTACTGGCGCTGCCGCTCGGGCAGGGAGCGCAGCGTCGTCTCGAACCGTTGCAACCAGGCCGCGTAGTCGCCGACCCGCCGGATCGGGTACCCGGCGTCGATCAACCAGTCGACGTACACGTCGAGGCCGACGCCGTCGTCGTAAGGGTTCATCACGTGGTACGTCTGGTATCCGGCCCCGTCTTCCAGCACCCGGGGTCCCAAGACGGAGATGGCCTCGGCGATGAATTCGACTGGCAGCCCGTCGTAGTGGGCGCGTTGCCGGTTTCCGTCGGCCGGATCATCTGGGAGCTCGTAGAACGAGCCGGGTGCGGTACCGGTGGCCACCAGGCTGAGCATCAGCCGGGTGAACATGTCCGGCAGGTTCAGCTGGCCCGCATAGGTGGTGTCCGCCAGGATCATGTCGCAGCGGAACACCGCGACCGGCAGGCCGCACAGGTCGTGGGCCTCACGCAGCAGCACCTCGCCGGCCCACTTGCTGTTGCCGTAGCCGTTGGCGTAGCCGTCGTTGATTTGCCGCGTGGCGCTGATCTCCCGGATGTCGGCGTCCTCGACGAACTTTCCGGGCTGGATCTGGTCGCCCACACCGATCGTCGACACGTAGGTGAAGGCCTTCAGCTTCGTGGTCAGCGCGATCCGTAGCAGCTCGGCGGTGCCCACCGCGTTGGGACCGAACAGCTCGCTGTACGGCAGCACGTGGTTGACCAGGGCCGCGGGGTCGACGATCAGGTCGACGGTGTCGGCCAGCCGCTGCCAGGTCGCCGCGTCCAGGCCGAGGTTGGCCTCACCCTTGTCGCCGGCGATGACCTCCAGGTGGTCGGCGGCCAACTCGCGGTAGTGGGCCAGCAGCTTCGGGTCGCCGGTGTCGAACGTCTTGTCCAGGCGGGCACGCGCGTCCTCGTCTGACTTGGCGCGGACCAGGGCGATCACCTTGCCGTCGACGAAGTCCATCCGCTCCAGCCATTCCAGCGCCAGGTAGCGGCCCAGGAAGCCGGTTGCGCCGGTGAGCAACACGGTGCGCACCTCGCCGGCAGGCCCGGGCAGGCCGGGCGCGGCGGCCAGTGTTGCCGTGTCGATGAACTTGTCCAGCGTCAGGTCGGCGGCGTGCACCTCGGCGGCGTCACGACCGTGCACGGAGGCGAAGCTGGACCGCTTGCTGCCCTGTCGTTCAGCTTCGATGTAGTCGGCGATGGCCTGCAGGTCGTTGGCCGGGCTGACGATCACACCCACCGGCACGTCGACGTCGAAGATCTCGTGTAGCAGGTTGCCGAATGTCAACGCGGACAACGAGTCTCCGCCCAAGTCGGTGAAGTGGGCATCGGGCGTCAGATCGGACCTGGCCGCACCGAGCATCGCCGCGGCGGCCCGGCTGACGGTCTGCAGCACCGGCGCGTCGGCGCCGCTGCGACGCAGTTCGGTCAACTCGTTGGCCTGGCCTTCGGCCAAGTCGGCGTAGAGCTGTTCGAGGCGCTCGCCGTAGTGCTGCTTCAGCTTCGGCCACGCCAGCTTGCGGATGCCGGTCAGCAGACCGTTCTCCAGGGTGAACGGCGTGGTCTCGATGATGAAGTCGCGCGGCACCTCGTAGGACTGCAGGCCTGCCTCTTTCGCGACGTTCTGCAGCGACTCGGCGATCGCTGACTTCGACGCGTTCACGTCCGTCGGCACGACGACCGCCAGCAGGTAGGGCTGGGCGCTGTTGCCGTAGACGTAGATCTGCCGAATCAGCGGGCTGTTCCCGAACACCGCCTCCAGCTTGGCCAGAGTGACGAATTCACCCTGCGCCAGCTTCAGCACGTTGTTGCGCCGGTCGACGTAGACCAGCCGGTCGGGAGCGACCTCCGCGAAGACGTCGCCGGTCCGGTAGTAGCCGGCGGTGTCGAACACGTCGGCGGTGGTCTCGGCCCGCTTGTAGTAGCCGGGGAACATGTTTTCGGTCTTCAGCAGCAATTCGCCCCGCGGATGCGGCCGGTCGGTGGCGAAGTAGCCCAGGTCCGGAACGTCGACCAGCTTGTAGTCGATCACCGGCGGGCTCTGGATCTCACCGTCGAACAAGACCATGCCGGCCTCGGTGGAGCCGTAGCCGTCCAGCAGATCGATCTCGAGCAGCGACTCGACCCAGGTCCGCAGCTCAGGAGAGATCGGTGCCGAGCCGGTCATGGCGACGATGTAGCGCCCGCCGAGCAACTCCTGGCGCTGCTCCACCAGCACCTGAGATTCGGCGGTCTGACGGTCGACGCCTTCGACCGTCCGTCGGCCCACCTCGCTCTGGTACTCGCCGTACAACATCTCCCAGATACGCGGCACGAAGTTCAACTCCGTCGGCCGCACCAGGCGCAGGTCCTCCAGCAGCGTCGACAGGTCGCTCTTGGCGGCGAAGTAGGCGGTGCCGCCGTTCCCGAGCGTGCCGTAGAGGACGCCGCGGCCCATCACGTGGCTCATCGGCATGAAGTTCAGGGTGATCGATGCAGCACTGGGCCCGAACCAGTTCTTTGTCGACCTGTTCCACATCTTGGCGACGTTGCTCTGCGGGTACATCGCGCCCTTGGGTGCGCCGGTGCTGCCCGAGGTGTAGATCAGCACCGCCAGCGGGTCTTCCTCGCCCGGCTCGGCTTTTTCGCTCCTGGGGGCCTCGGGTAGTTTGGCGCCGCGCTCGCGAAGCTCGTCAAGGGTCTCGATGGTCAGCGCGAGCTCGGCCAGCCGCTCGTGGGCGGCCTGCAGCGCGTCGCGGTGGTCGTCGAGCTGGCTGCGGTAGTCGAAGACCACCAGTCGACCGGGCGTGTGGCCTGCTTCGGCGGCGCTGAGGATCACGTCGACCGCATCAGAGAGGTGGTCGACGCTCGCGGCGAAAACGGTGGGCTCGGTCTCCATGACGATCGGCTGCAGCTGCGCAATCGCCGCGCTGGTCTGCAGCGGGACCGACACGGCGCCGAGACGGCCCAGCGCGATGTCGATGGTGGTGTAGTCGACGCTGGTGAACCCCAGCACGCAGACCCGGTCACCGGCCGTCACCAGGCCGCCGGTCAACGCGCGGGACAGCTCGTCGACGCGGTCGGCCAGCTCGCCGTAGGTGACTTTGTCGAACCAGGGCAGCAGCGTGGCTGACGTGCGCCCGGTTTGCGGGTCTTTGACGAGTTCAAACGCGCGCTGGGCGAGCGCCGGCCGGTCGGCGTAACCCTGCAGCACGGCCTTGACGACCTGGGGGAGTCGCCGCCCGGCGCGCTCGATGGCGGCGCTGACGGCCTCATCGGGTCGCGCGGCCGCGAACTCCGGGTCGTTGACAGCCAACTCCGCGGCGCGACGTTCGTGGCGTTCTTGGATATCGATCGACATAACAGAACCTCACAAATAGCGAATCAGGAAATCTTGGTGGTGCGGCATTGCACCTAACATCTAGTACGTTAGCAAAAGTAATGATATTCCGCGTGGGCGTCGGTTGCGCAGTGAAATTTGCCACTGGCGGCGCTCGCTAGCGAGGGGTATCGCCCCGTCTGTCACATTCGTAACCGCGAAGTCGATGGTGTCGATGTGCCCGCCTCTGCGCGACAAGTGGGCTCGATGTCAGACCAGCGTGCGACGGTCCGATGATGAACGACACGATGCAGCTGCGGGGGATCGAGCTTTGGTATGTACTGACGATGCATTTGTTGAGCCACGGACCGGCGAGCATCACGGACTTGGCCGACGCGGTCGCTTGGCACGGCTTTGCCGTAGCCGGTCGGGCGTCGAAATCCATCTCGGATGCGCTGCGCTGGGAGATGGGATACGGGAGGGTGCGTCGGCTGGGACGCGGGCTCTACGGACCCGGTTGGATGCCGCGTGGCACCGAGCACCGGATCCGCAAACGCGTGATGGCACTTCGCCACCACGTCAGTTGTCGCTACGAGGCGGGCACTTCGTCGCATCCCGAACTTCTTGAGACAGCTGGGGCTATTGAGCCGTGACGGCAAGGCCCGCTAAAGCTCGGCGAGCAGACCGGTCAGGATGTCGAGACCTTCGGTGAGTAGCTCGTCGCTGATCGTCAGCGGCGGCAGAAAGCGCACGACGTTGCCGAAAGTGCCCGCCGTCAGCACGATCACGCCGGCGGCGTGGGCGGCGGCGGCCAGCGCGTTGGTCAACTCGGCGTCGGGCTCGGCGCTGCCGGGGTTGACGAACTCGACAGCGATCATCGCGCCACGGCCCCGCACGTCGCCGATGCGATCGTCGGCGGCTTGCAGCGCCAGCAGCCGGTCCTTCATGAGCCGTTCGATCTGACGGGCTCGCTCAATGAGCCCGTCGGCTTCGATAGTGGCGATGGTGGCCAGCGCCGCCGCGCAGGCCACCGGGTTGCCGCCGAACGTGCCGCCGATGCCGCTGGGGTGTGGGGCGTCCATGATCTCGGCGCGACCGGTGACAGCGGACAGCGGCAGCCCGTCGGCGATGCCCTTGGCGGTGCAGATGAGGTCGGGTTCGATGCCCTCGTGCTCGCAGGCGAACATGGCGCCGGTCCGGGCGAAGCCGGTCTGCACCTCGTCGGCGACGAAGACGACGTTGTGGCGTCGACACCAGTCCAGCAGCGCGGGCAGAAATCCCTCGGCGGGGACGATGAAACCGCCTTCGCCCTGGATGGGCTCGATGACGACGGCGGCCAGGTTCTCCGCGCCGACTTGCTTGGAAATGACCTCGATGGCGCGCCGAGCGGCCAACTCGCCGTCGGTGGCCAGTTCCTTGTCGACCAGCCCGTCACGGAACGGATAGGACAGCGGCGCCCGGTAGACCTCCGGCGCGAACGGCCCGAATCCACTCTTGTACGGCATGGATTTCGCGGTCAGCGCCATCGTCAAGTTGGTGCGGCCGTGATAGGCGTGATCGAACGCCACCACCGCATCTTTGTGGGTGTAGGAGCGCGCGATCTTGACGGCGTTCTCCACCGCCTCGGCGCCGGAGTTGAACAGCACCGAGCGCTTTTCACCCGAGCCCGGGGTGAGCCGGTTGAGGTGTTCGGCGACGGCGACGTATTGCTCGTACGGCGTCACCATGAAGCAGGTGTGGGTTAAGTCGGCGACCTGTGCCCGCACCGCGTCGACTACCCGGGGCGCGGAGTTGCCGATGGTCGTGACCGCGATGCCCGAACCCAGGTCGATGAGCCGGTTGCCGTCGACGTCCTCGACGATCCCGCCCGCGGCGCGGGCCGCGAACACCGGCATGGTCTTCCCCACACCGGCTGACACCGCCGCGGCACGGCGCTTGGTCAGCTCCAGCGATGCCGGACCGGGGATTTCGGTGACCAGGTGACGACTCTGCTCGACAGCGGACACGTCAGCAGCCTATCGGTGTCGAGCGCCGGCTACGACCCCGAAATCAGCCAGCGGCCGTGTGTCCCAACGGGCGGCACACATTCGTCGTCGGGTCCCAGTACTGGCCGGGGTCGCAGTTCAGCGGCTGCGGCCCTTGGCCCAGCGGCCGGCACACGCTCCCCGTCGGATCCCACCACTGGCCAGGGTCGCAGTTCTGTGGATCCGCCGAGCTCACGGCCGGCATTGCAATCGTCACCGCAGCCATCGGTAACACCGCTATCGCGGCGACCGGTGCCAGGCAATCAACCAACTTCCTCATCTGCAGACCTCCCAAATGTCGGACCGTCGATCGAATCGACCGTAGCAAAAGAGCTGACCGGCTGGCGGCGAAGTCGGTGCGGCTGCCGGACCGGATATCCCAGGGCGATCACTGCGGCCAGCGCCAGCCGGTCAGGTGCTCCCAGGAGAGCCTTCACCTGCGGCTCCTCCCGGATCGCGATCGTGGTGATGACGCCGCCCAGACCTTCGTCACGGGCCGCCAGCAGAACGTTCCACGCGAACGGATAGATGGACGCACCGCCGGCGAACGTGTACCGGTCTGCGTCGCGGTCCACCGCCGCCAACATCGACAGGTCGGCGAACAACGCGAGCAGCACCGGGGCCTCGTCGAACTTCTCGGCGAAACCACCGACGGCTGAGGCATTTTCGGCAGCAAGCGCGCGGGCCTCGGCGTTGCGATCGTTGGTCGGCGCCCACGGCCGTAAGCCGGCGGCAAGTAGTGCCATGTAGTCCCTGGAACCCCGCAGGTAGCAGTCCCGTAGCCGGCGACGGTTCGCCGAATCCTTGACGACCACCACCCGCCAGGCCTGTGCGTTGCCACCGCTGGGCGCGAAGCGGGCGGTCTCGAGGACCCGGGCCAGCACGGCGTCGTCGACGGCGCGGTCGGTGAACTCGCGAACCGCCCCGGTGGTGCGCAACGCGTCAGTGAGCTCCATCGCTCAATGATTCAGCACGGCGACGGCCTAATGGCACACTGGTGGCCGACGCGGCTCGGGGCCGATTACGGTCCGACGCCGATTCACACGACCGACAGGAAACCTTTGCCGTCATGAATCAAACGGTTATGTTTTTGCCGCTGCTCATCCTCTTTGGCGCGTTAATTTTCTTCAACTCGCGGAAGCAGAAGCGCGCGATGCAAGCCACCATCGATCTGCACGAGGCGCTGCGTGTCGGGGACCGGGTGCACACCACGTCCGGATTGCGGGGCACCATAACGCGCATCACAGATGACGAGGTGGACCTCGAGATCGCGAACGGTGTGGTGACGACCTGGCTGAAGCTGGCCATTAGGGACCGCATCGAACCGGAGATCCTGGACACTAGGGCCGAGGAGGCCGACGGTCTCGCCGACGACGCCGAGCGACTGCCCAAGGATTGAGGTCGGTGGTCCGCCACGTACCCTTTGCGGGTGCAGTCGGACTGATCGGCGCGCGAAAGGCAAACAGCGGGCGTGACGATTCGCGGGGAACGGATCGCGCATGAGCGAAGGAGACTCAACACGTGGCATCGCCTTCGACGCCGGCGCACCCTACCCGCTACCTGGCGGTATTCCTGACCCTGCTCATCGGCGTCTACTTGTTGGTGTTCCTCACCGGCAGCAAGCGGGCCGACCCGAAGCTCGGCATCGACTTGCAGGGCGGCACCCGCGTCACGTTGACCGCACGGACGCCGGACGGATCGCGGCCGACGCGAGAGGCGCTTTCTCAGGCGCAGCAGATCATCAGCGACCGGGTCAACGGCCTGGGTGTCTCGGGCTCTGAAGTCATTGTCGACGGAGACAACCTGGTCATCACGGTCCCGGGAACCGACGGCAGCGAGGCACGCAATCTGGGCCAAACTGCCCGGCTATACATCCGGCCGGTGATCAATGAGCTTCCGGCGCAGGCCGGTCCGCCGCAACCACGGTTGCCGGCGCCGCACGGCAGGCCGAGGCTGCCACATGGTCAACTGCCAGGCGGACCCGCACCTGGCGGACCGGATATGGCCCCAGGCGGCGCCCTGGCGCCGGGCACTGCGCCGGCGCCGGGCAACCTGCCCGCACCGCCCGAAGAACCGGCCGTCCCCCGCAGCCTCGGCCTTATCCGCAAGATCCGCCGCCGTCGCCCGCGCCGCCGCCACCCCCGGCGCCCGCCCCGGTCCAGCCAGGGCCGCCGGATCCGCGTAAGGACCTCGCCGAGCGCATCGCCAAAGAAAAGGAGTGGCGGCAGAGCACCAATAAGGGTGTGCAGTTCCTCGCCCTGCAGTACGAGGCCACCCGGTGCAACCAGGAAGACATCCTGGCCGGCAACGACGACCCCGACCTGCCGCTGGTGACGTGCGACCAGACCCACCAGCAGGCGTATCTGCTTGCGCCGTCGATCATCAGCGGCGACGAGATCCAAAACGCCAGCTCGGGTCTGAACCAGCAATCCGGCGGCAACGTCGTTGACGTGCAGTTCAAGAGTGGGGCCGCCAGCACCTGGGCTGATTTCACCGCCGGCCATATCGGTACCCAGACCGCGTTCACCCTGGACTCACAGGTGGTGAGCGCACCGCGGATCGAGGAAGCGATCCCCGGTGGCCGGACGCAGATCCACGGCCAGTTCACCCAATCCCAGGCCCGCGAGCTCGCCAATGTCCTCAAATACGGCTCGCTGCCGCTGTCGTTCGAATCGTCGGAAGCCCAAACCGTTTCGGCGACATTGGGATTGACATCGCTGCGGGCGGGTCTGCTGGCCGGTGCCATCGGCCTGGCGCTGGTCCTGGTGTACTCGCTGCTGTACTACCGGGTGCTGGGGTTGTTGACGGCTTTGTCGTTGGTGGCTTCTGGCGCAATGGTTTTCGCCATCCTGGTGTTGCTCGGGCGCTATATCAACTACACCCTGGACCTGGCGGGTATCGCAGGTCTGATCATCGGTATCGGTACGACGGCCGATTCGTTCGTGGTGTTCTTCGAACGCATCAAAGACGAAATCCGCGAAGGCAAAAGGTTCCGGTCGGCGGTTCCCCGCGGCTGGGGGCGGGCTCGCCGGACGATCCTGTCGGGGAACGCGGTGACCTTTTTGGCCGCTGCCGTCCTGTACTTCCTGGCGATCGGCCAGGTCAAGGGGTTCGCGTTCACCTTGGGGCTCACCACGATCCTCGACATCGTCGTGGTGTTCCTGGTGACGTGGCCGTTGCTGTTTATGGCGTCCACCTCGACGAGGCTTGCCAAGCCGGCATACAACGGCCTGGGTGCCGTCCAGCAGATAGCACGTGAGCGAGGGGCTTTGACGCCCGGGGCTTATTCGACGGGACGGGGGTAGCGAGATGGCGTCGAATGCGAACACGACCGGCACCGACGAAACGGCTGCCGTCGAAATCAGCACGGGTACCGCAAAAGTCGTCCACGCGACCGGCGACGAGACCGCCGCCGTCCTGCCGCACCACAGTTTCCTCTCCCGCCTCTACACCGGAACCGGCGCTTTCGAGGTCATCGGCCGCCGCCGGCTGTGGTACTCGGTCGGCGGGTTTCTCGTCGCGATCGCGATCGTCAGCATCGTCGTACGCGGGTTCACCTTCGGCATCGACTTCAAGGGTGGCACCACGATGTCATTCCCGCGTGGCGACGCGACGGTCAGCCAGGTGGAGCAGGTCTTCCGGCAGACGCTGGGCCATGACCCGGAGTCCGTGGTGATGGTCGGCAGCGGGTCGTCGGCGACCGTGCAGATCCGGTCCGAGACGTTGCCCAACGACAAGACGGAGAAGCTGCGCAACGCCCTGTTCGAGAGGTTCCATCCCAAAGGCGCCGACGGTCAGGCCAGCACGAAGGCCATCTCCGACTCGGCGGTGTCCTCGACCTGGGGCGGGCAGATCACCAAGAAGGCGGTGATCGCGCTGGTGGTGTTCCTGGTCCTGGTCAGCCTGTACATCACCGTTCGGTACGAGCGCTACATGGCGATCTCCGCGCTGACGACGATGTGTTTCGACCTGACCGTCACCGCCGGGGTCTACTCGCTGGTGGGCTTCGAAGTCACCCCGGCGACTGTCATCGGCTTGCTGACAATCCTGGGTTTCTCCCTGTACGACACCGTGATCGTGTTCGACAAAGTCGAGGAGAACACCCACGCCTTCCAGCACACCAATCGACGCACGTTCGCCGAGTGGGCCAACCTTGCGATCAACCAGACCTTCATGCGGTCGATCAACACCAGCCTGATCTCGGTGCTGCCGGTGCTGGCACTGATGGTGGTGGCGGTGTGGCTGTTGGGTGTGGGCACGCTCAAGGACCTGGCGCTCGTGCAGCTGGTCGGCATCGTCGTCGGCACCTACTCGTCGATCTTCTTCGCCACCCCGTTGCTGGTCACCCTGCGGGAGCGCACCGATCTGGTGCGGACCCACAACCGCCGGGTCCTCCGGCGCCGCGGCCCGGACTCGGCGAAGGCCGAACAGTCCCAGGTGCGCACCGAATCCGTCGACGACGAGTCCCAGGAGTCCCCGGAGCGGGCCGGCGCGTCCCTCGCGGCAACCGGCGACGCCGCGCCGAGCAAGCCGGCTCCGGGCGCGCGGCCGGTACGGACACTCCGCCGGCCGTCATGCGCGTCCTACCGGCAAGCGGAACAAACGCTAGCCCGATGGTTGCCTGGCGTCGGCGGGTGGCTGCCAGCTGGCTGGTGGCGACGCTTGCGGTAGCCGTGCCGGGTGCCCTGACGGCGTGCTCCGGAAGCGCGGCCGGGCAGGTCGACTACATCGTCGACGGCGCGCTGGACACCTACAACACCAACACGGTCAGCGGCGCGGCCTCCGCGGGAGCGCAGGCTTTCGCTCGGACCCTCACCGGCTTCGGCTACCACGGCCCCGACGGTCAGTTCGTCGCCGACCACGACTTCGGCACCCTTTCGATCGTCGGTGGTTCGCCGCTGGTGCTCGACTACCAGATCGCCGACAACGCCGTCTACTCCGACGGCAAGCCGGTCACCTGCGACGACCTGGTGTTGGCGTGGGCAGCCCAGTCCGGTCGGTATTCCGCCTTCGACGCCGCCAGCCAGGCCGGGTATGTCGACGTCACCGCCATCGACTGCCAACCGGGGCAGAAGAAGGCCCGGGTGTCGTTCGCTCCCGACCGCAACATCGTCGACTACAACCAGCTGTTCACCGCCACCGCGATCCTGCCGTCGCACGTCATCGCCGAGGAGCTGGGTATTGACGTCACCGGTGCGCTGTTGGGTAACGACGTGCCCGCGATCGGACGTATCGCGCAACTGTGGAACACCACCTGGAGCCTCAAGCCGGGTATCGACCCGGGCACGATCGCCAAGCATTTCCCGTCGTCGGGGCCGTACAAGATCGAATCGGTGTTGGACGACGGCGGGGTAGTTCTCGTCGCCAACGAGCGTTGGTGGGGCGCCAAGCCGATGACCAAGCGGATCACGGTGTGGCCGCAGAAAGTCGACATCCAGGACCGGGTCAACGACAACAGCGCCGACGTCGTCGACGTCGCGGCCGGCTCCTCGGGTGCGCTGGCCACGCCCGACAACTACCGCCGCACCGATGCGCCGTCGGACGGTATCGAGCAGCTGATTTTCGCACCGCGCGGGCCGCTCGCGGCCGTGCCTGCGCGTCGCGCACTCGCGTCGTGCACACCGCGGGATGTCATCGCGCGTGACGCCGCGGCGCCGATCGCCAACGCGCGTCTGCACACCACGGCCGACGATGCCATCGGACAGGCGGAAAACGTTGCCGAGGCAGGCCAGTTCATCAAATCGAACCCCGAGGCTGCCCGCGCCGCGTTGGGCGGGAAACCGCTGACGGTGCGCATCGGTTATCGGGGGCCCAACGCGCGACTGGCCGCGATCGTCGGTGTGATCGCCAGGGCCTGCGGCCCGGCCGGTATCACCGTCACCGACGTCACCTCGGACTCCGTCGGTCCACAGGCGCTCAAGGACGGGAAGGTCGACGTCTTGCTGGCCAGCACCGGCGGCGCCACCGGCAGCGGTTCGACGGGGTCGTGGGCGATGGACGCCTACGACCTGCACACCGGCAACGGAAACAACTTGTCCGGCTACACCAACGGCCAAATCGACGGGATCATCGGCTCGCTGGCGGTGTCGGCCGACCCTGCCGACTTGGTCCGGCTGCTGGCCGAGAGCGCACCCGTGCTGTGGGCTGATATGCCGACGTTGCCGCTGTATCGCCAGCAGCGGACCTTGCTGGCGTCGAAGAAGATGTATGCCGTCGGCCCCAATCCGAGCCGGTGGGGCGCCGGCTGGAATATGGACCGATGGGTCCTGGTTCGGTGAATGCCGGCGACGACTCGGCGGCCCAACTGATCACGTCGCTGACCCGGCAGGTCGCCGATTTCCCTTCGGATGGAATCCAGTTCAAGGACTTGACCCCGCTGTTCGCCGACCCGCGGGGGCTGGCCGCGGTGACCGACGAGCTCGCCGACGTCGCGTCCGGCGCCGACCTGGTCGCCGGAATCGATGCGCGTGGATTCCTGATCGCCGGCGCCGTCGCCGCCCGGCTGGGCACCGGTGTGCTGACCATCCGCAAGGGCGGCAAGTTGCCGCCGCCGGTGCGCACCGAGCGGTACACCCTGGAATACGGCACCGCGAGCCTGGAGGTCCCCGCCGACGGGATCGAATTGGCCGGCCGCAGCGTCGTCATCGTCGACGACGTGCTGGCCACCGGCGGAACGGTGGCCGCGGCGCACCGTCTGCTCCGGCAGGCCGGCGCGGAGGTCACGATCGCCGCGGTGGTGGTCGAGCTGGCCGGGCTGGGCGGTCGCGAGGTGGTCGCGCCGCTGCCGGTGCACAGCTTGATCCGCATGTAGCCCTGCGGCCGAGATCGGTAGAGAAGCCGGACAATCAGATTTCAGCGATATCCTTGAGCCTCGGAGGTGACGAACGTGGCGGACGACAAGGGTACGGCGGTCCAGCCGCCCACCGAGCCGCTCCAGCTCGCCGACATTCCTCCATCGGCTGAGCCCGGGATCGGCCTCAAGGCGTCCAGCAGTGCCTCGCGGCGGGTCCGGGCCCGGCTGGCGCGGCGCATGACCGCGCAGCGCAGCACGCTCAGCTCCGTGCTCGAACCGCTGGTGGCGGTGCACCGAGAGATCTACCCGAAGGCCGACCTGTCGTTGCTGCAGCGGGCGTACGAGGTGGCCGAGCACCGGCACGCCAGCCAGCTGCGGCATTCGGGGGACCCGTACATCACTCACCCACTGGCCGTGGCCAACATCCTTGCCGAGTTGGGCATGGACACCACCACGCTGGTGGCCGCCCTACTGCACGACACGGTCGAGGACACCGGTTACACCCTGGAGGCACTGTCGGCGGATTTCGGCGACGAGGTCGGCCATCTCGTCGACGGGGTGACCAAGCTGGACCGGGTCGAGCTGGGCAACGCCGCCGAGGGCGAGACGATCCGCAAGATGATCACCGCGATGGCGCGCGATCCGCGGGTGCTGGTGATCAAGGTGGCCGACCGGCTGCACAACATGCGGACCATGCGCTTCCTGCCGCCGGAAAAGCAGGCTCGCAAAGCCCGCGAAACGCTGGAAGTCATTGCCCCGCTGGCACACCGGCTGGGCATGGCCACGGTCAAATGGGAACTGGAGGATCTGTCGTTCGCGATCCTGCATCCCAAGAAATACGAGGAGATCGTCCGCTTGGTGGCGGGCCGGGCCCCGTCGCGCGACACCTACCTGGCCAAGGTCCGCGCCGAGATCAACGCGACTCTCAACGCGTCGAAGATCAGCGCGGTGGTCGAGGGACGGCCCAAGCACTACTGGTCGATTTACCAGAAGATGATCGTCAAGGGTCGCGACTTCGACGACATCCACGACCTGGTCGGTGTCCGCATTCTGTGCGACGAGATCCGCGACTGTTACGCCGCTGTCGGCGTGGTGCATTCGCTGTGGCAGCCGATGGCCGGGCGATTCAAGGACTACATCGCCCAGCCCCGCTACAGCGTGTACCAGTCGCTGCACACCACCGTCGTCGGGCCGGAAGGCAAACCCCTGGAGGTGCAGATTCGCACCCGCGACATGCATCGGACCGCGGAGTACGGCATCGCGTCGCACTGGCGTTACAAAGAAGCCAAGGGCCGCAACGGAGTTCCACATCCCCAGGCCGCAGCCGAAATCGACGACATGGCGTGGATGCGTCAGCTGCTCGACTGGCAGCGAGAGGCCGCCGACCCCGGTGAGTTCCTGGAGTCGCTGCGTTACGACCTTGCGGTACAAGAGCTCTTCGTCTTCACCCCGAAGGGCGATGTGATCACGCTGCCTAGCGGGTCGACGCCGGTGGACTTCGCCTACGCCGTGCACACCGAGGTGGGTCACCGCTGCATCGGCGCCCGGGTCAACGGCCGGCTGGTGGCGCTGGAACGCAAGCTGGAAAACGGCGAAGTCGTCGAGGTTTTCACGTCCAAAGCCGCCAACGCCGGGCCGTCGCGGGACTGGCAGCAGTTCGTGGTGTCACCCCGCGCCAAGACCAAGATCCGCCAGTGGTTTGCCAAGGAGCGGCGCGAGGAGGCGCTGGAAACCGGCAAGGAAGCGATCACCCGCGAAGTCCGCCGCGGCGGACTTCCGTTGCAGCGCTTGGTGAACGGCGGATCCATGGCGGCGGTGGCCAATGAGCTGCACTACGCCGATGTGTCGGCGCTCTACACCGCGGTCGGTGAGGGCCACGTCTCGGCCAAGCACGTGGTGCAACGGCTACTGGTCGAACTCGGCGGGATCGACCAGGCCGAGGAGGATTTGGCCGAGCGCGCCACCCCGACGACGATCCCGCGGCGCCCGCGCAGCACCGACGATGTCGGGGTGGCGGTGCCGGGTGCTCCGGGCGTTCTGAGCAAGCTGGCCAAGTGCTGCACGCCGGTACCCGGCGATCAGATCATGGGTTTCGTCACCCGCGGTGGGGGAGTCAGCGTGCACCGCACCGATTGCACCAACGCCGCGTCGCTGCAGCAGCAGGCCGAACGCATCACCGAGGTGCACTGGGCGCCGTCACCGTCGTCGGTGTTCCTGGTGGCCATTCAGGTCGAGGCGCTCGACCGGCACCGGCTGCTCTCCGACATCACCCGGGTGCTGGCCGACGAGAAGGTGAATATTCTCTCGGCGTCGGTGACCACATCCGGTGACCGGGTGGCGATCAGCCGGTTCACCTTCGAGATGGGCGACCCCAAACATCTGGGGCATCTGCTGGACGTGGTCCGCAATGTCGAAGGCGTCTACGACGTCTACCGGGTGACATCTGCGGCCTGACTTGGTAGCGCGAGGCGTCGGTCGATCGCTGTGCCGGCTCCGAGAGCCGATCTGAACCGCTGGCGGTACTCCGCCGAGGTCCGACGGTCCGCTGCGGCGAGTCCGGACTCAGAAGATGGTTAGCAGGTCAGGTGCCAGTGCGGAAAGGTCCGCTGGCGCTGCGCCGAGCAGTCCGCTGAGGTCCGCCGACAACCCGCCGGCCAGTCCGCTGAAGTCCGTTGCCAGCCCGGCCGCCGCTTCCGTGGGCTGCCCGGTCAGCAGGTCAAACAGGTTCGACCCGAAGTTGATCAGCTGTATCGGGATGTCGAACAGGAGCTGGTTGAACGTCACCGCGCTGTCGTAGAGACCTTGAATCTGGTTTCCGATGAACGTCGAAAGCCCGCCGAGATCGTCGAAGATGGTGCCGATGGGTTCGAGCACCGGGCTGATGCCGCCGATCGCCGTGCCGAGGTCGGTCAGCGCCGTCCCGATAGGCGCGAAGATCAGCTCGTTGGTGAAGACGGCTAGAACCAGGACGACGTCGTTCAGCGCGTTCTCCACGAGCATGGGGCCGAACAAGATGAGCAGTTGTTGGATGTTGCTTTCGATGCTGTCCAGCCCGCTGAGGTCCAGTCCGCTGAGCAGTCCGTTGAGGTCCAGCCCGCTGAGCAGTCCGCTGAGGTCCGACCCACCGGCACTGTCGGTGCCGGCCGACGCCGATGCGGCAAGGGGGTCAAACAGATCGAGCGTCGCGGCGGAGAGCTGGACCGAGGGCGCGGACACCTGGATGTCGGGGAGCGGTGGGGTCACCGGGGTGACGGCGATCATGCTGGCGCCTACGAGGGCGACACTGGCGGTGATCACGGGGTGAAGGGCTAGCTCCATGGCCGTCTCCTTTGAGTGCTTCCTGGGGAGTTATGAAAGCTGAGGACTGCGTAGAGGCTAGCTTAGAGCAGCCTGAGAGGGCAACGGTTTTCGTGATCTTTAAGATTTACATGGGCGTCAATAACTGCTCAGGGCAGCCTACGGGTTGCCGAGACCCAAGCTGTCGGCGACCGAAAAAGGGGGCGTTGGGGCGGCGGAAGCGCAGCGTTCGGGCTGGCTCAGCGGCAACCAGCGGGCTGGGCGTCAGCTCCCGGAATTAGGTTCGCTTGCGTCGCAATCGGCTTGGATGGACCCGCTGCCGTCTTGTGAAGGATCATGCCCGATGCCGTCGCACGAAGTACCCTGGCTGCTCTTGGTCCCGCCCCGACAAGGAGAGCCTCACCAACGGTGCCACCATCGCGCGCTGCGCCGCCCGCGGGGCCAGGCGCACCTCGTCACCTGCACGCTCGGCGACTGTGCCCAGCGGTTAATGACCTCGCCCTCCCATTCGTGTCCAGTCCGCGTGCTTCCCAAAGAAGAAAGCGGTGAACAGCACGGCGAGATAACCGTGCTGGCGGTGAACAGGTAGCCGGGCGCCAAACCGGCGGTCGCCAGTCCCCGCCGTTATCTGATCGATCACCAGAACGCCGCAGCCGAGATTGACGACATGGCCCGGATGCGCCAACTGCTCGACTGGCAGCGGGAAGCCGCCGACCCCGGCGAGTTCCTCGAGTCGCTGCGTTACGACCTTGCAGTACAAGAGATCTTCGTGTTCACCCCGAAGGGCGACGTGATCACGCTGCCTACCGGCTCGACCCCGGTCGACTTCGCCTACGCCGTGCACACCGAGGTCGGCCACCGTTGTATCGGCGCCCGGGTGAACGGCCGGCTGGTGGCGCTGGAGCGCAAGCTGGAAAACGGGGAAGTCGTCGAGGTTTTCACGTCCAAGGCGCCCAACGCGGGGCCGTCGCGGGACTGGCAGCAGTTCGTGGTGTCACCGCGCGCCAAGGCCAAGATCCGCCAGTGGTTCGCCAAGGAGCGCCGCGAAGAGGCGCTGGAGACCGGCAAAGAGGCGATCACCCGCGAAGTCCGTCGCGGCGGACTTCCGTTGCAGCGCTTGGTCAACGGCGGATCCATGGCGGCGCTGGCCAACGAACTGCACTACGCCGACGTGTCCGCGCTCTACACCGCGGTCGGCGAAGGTCATGTATCGGCCAAGCATGTGGTGCAACGGCTGCTGGCCGAACTCGGCGGCATCGACCAGGCCGAGGAGGACCTCGCCGAGCGGTCCACCCCGGCGACGATGCCGCGGCGCCCGCGCAGCACCGACGATGTCGGGGTGTCGGTGCCGGGTGCCCCGGGCGTCTTGACCAAGTTGGCCAAGTGCTGCACGCCGGTGCCCGGCGACCAGATCATGGGTTTCGTCACCCGCGTGCTGGCCGACGAGAAAGTGAACATCCTCTCGGCGTCGGTGACCACGTCCGGTGACCGGGTGGCGATCAGCCGGTTCACCTTCGAGATGGGTGACCCCAAACATCTGGGGCATCTGCTCGACGTGGTCCGCAATGTCGAGGGCGTCTACGACGTCTACCGCGTGACGTCCGCGGCCTAGTAGGGGCTTAGCTTAGTGCAACCGCGCCGAGGTGATGATGACTTCGGTTGCGGGTGTGCCGTCGTCGCCACCGCCCGAGACGCCGGCCGAGGCGATCTTGTCCAGCACGGCCAGGCCGGCCCCGTTGATCGTGCCGAACACGGTGTAGGCCGGGGGCAGTAGTGAGTCGCGGTAGACCATGAAGAACTGGCTGCCGTTGGTGTTGGGTCCGGCGTTGGCCATCGCCAGTGTTCCCCGCGGGTACACGACGGCCGCCTTCAGCGCCGGATCGCCGGGCGGATACTGATCGGTCGGGTACTCGTCGCTGAACTGGTAACCCGGTCCACCGGTTCCGTCGCCTTTGGGGTCTCCGCACTGCAATACCGACAACGCTTGTGACGTGGTCAGCCGGTGGCATTCGGTGTTGTCGAAGTAGGCCTGCTGCGCCAGGCTGACGAAACTGTTGACGGTGCAGGGTGACTCGTTGTTGGCGAGTTGCACACCGATCCGGCCGCGGTTGGTGACGACGGTCAGCCCGACCTCAGTGGGATCGGTCGACACCTTGCCGGTGGGTGGCGGGGCCGCCGGTTTGCCGGCCGGGTCGGTGGACGGCGGGTACTGACAGTTGGCTCCCACAGCGGCGGATGGGGTGAATGGCGGCAGGTGCGGACCAGTCGCCGGTGCGACCGGGGCCAGGGTGGTGGTTGCGGTCGCCGCGGAGCTGGTTGTCGTCGCCGAAGTCTTGTTGCCGGTGGTGTGGTGGGTGCAGGACGTCACCGTCATGGCCAGGGCGATCACCGCAAGGAATTTCATCTGCTTCAGTCCAGCCTCACCGATTTGATGGTGACTTCGGTAGCGGGAGGGCCGTCGGCACCGCCGCCGGCAACGCCGCCCTTGGCGATCTTGTCCAGCGTGGCCAGCCCATCCTGCTGAATCTTGCCGAAGATGGTGTATTCGGGCGGCAGTTGGGTGTCCTTGTACACCATGAAGAACTGGCTGCCGTTGGTGTTCGGCCCGCTGTTGGCCATCGCCAAGGTGCCCCGCGGGTAGGTCACCGGTTCGTGGGCCGCCGGGTCGTCCGGCTTGTATTGGTCGGTCGGGTACTCGTTGGCGAACTGATAGCCCGGTCCGCCCGTGCCGTCGCCGCTCGGGTCACCGCACTGCAGGACAGACGATGTCGGCGAGGCGGTGAGTCGGTGGCACTTGGTGTTGTCGAAGAACTTCTGCTGCGCCAGACTGGCGAAACTGTTGACGGTGCAGGGTGATTCATTGTTCGCGAGCAGCAGGCCGATATTGCCCTGGTTGGTGACCATGCTGGCGCTGACCTGTGCGGGGTCGGTGGGCACCTTGCCTTGCCTGGGCGGGTTCACCTGCTTGCTGGGCTGCTCTGGCGCAAGCGGGTATTGGCAGTTGGCGCCCAAGTTGGCGGCGGGCTTGAAGGACGGCAACGACGTTGCCCCAGACGATGTCCCCGGCGCCGCGCTGGCCGACGCGCTCCCGCTGGCCGACGCTTGTTTGTTCTTGTGGTCCTGATTGGTCAGGACGACGGTGACGACCGCCGCGGCGACCACGACCACCGCCGCGACCGACCCGCCGACGATGGCCAGGGTCCGACGGCGACGAGCCTGCTGGGCGCGGCGTTCAAGCTGTCGCTCCAATTTGCGCTTGGCTGTCGCACGTCGCTGTTCGTTCGTCGGCACCGCCGATATCCCTCCATACTCGCGGGCTGGGTCAGCACGAGTGTGCCAGCCCAGGCTGAATAAGGGTGGCGCGACCCGTCCTGGCGTGGCCGTCGTCGTCGCCGGGCAGCGCAGATGGGAAACTGGAGATCGTGTTGATCACCGGATTTCCTGCCGGGTTGCTGCAGTGCAACTGTTACGTGCTGGCGCCGCACCCCGGGGCGGACGCCATCATCGTCGACCCAGGCCAGCGTGCGATGGGCCAGTTGCGGCGCATTCTGGACAAGAATCGGCTGACGCCTGCGGCCGTGCTGCTCACCCACGGCCACATCGACCACATCTGGTCCGCGCAGAAGGTGTCCGATACGTTCGGCTGCCCCGCATACATCCATCCCGAGGACCGGTTCATGCTGACCGACCCGATCAAGGACTTCGGGCCGAAGCTGGGCCAGTTGCTGCTCGCCGCCGTCTTCCGCGAGCCCAAGCAGGTGGTCGAGCTCGACCGAGACGGCGACAAGATCGACCTGGCCGGGATCAGCGTCACCGTCGACCACACGCCGGGCCACACCCGCGGATCGGTGGTCTTTCGGGTCAGCGGGGCAAAAGACGCCAAAGACGTGGTGTTCACCGGCGACACCCTGTTCGAGCGCTCGGTCGGTCGCACCGACCTGTTCGGCGGCAGCGGCCGCGACCTGATGTGTTCGCTCGTCGACAAACTGTTGGTCCTCGACGACAAGACCGTCGTGCTGCCTGGACACGGCAATTCCACCACCATCGGTGCTGAACGGCGCTTCAACCCGTTCCTCGAAGGGCTCAGCCCGTGAGCGAGTTCTCCGCATTGTCGGGGCCCAAGGGCGTACCTGATTACGTGCCGCCGGAGTCGGCGCGGTTCGTCGCCATCCGCTCGGCGCTGCTGGACGCCGCTCGCCGGGCCGGCTACAGCGATATCGAGCTGCCGATCTTCGAGGACACCGCGCTGTTCGCCCGTGGTGTGGGCGAGTCCACCGATGTGGTGTCCAAGGAGATGTACACCTTCGCCGACCGTGGAGGCCGCTCGGTGACGCTGCGGCCGGAAGGTACGGCCGGGGTGGTGCGCGCGGTGATCGAGCACGGCCTGGACCGCGGCGCTTTACCGGTCAAGCTGTGTTACGCGGGCCCGTTCTTCCGTTATGAGCGTCCCCAGGCCGGCCGCTACCGCCAGCTGCAGCAAGTCGGGGTGGAAGCCATCGGAGTCGACGACCCCGCATTGGACGCCGAAGTCATCGCCGTTGCCGACGCCGGTTTCCGCTCGCTGGGCCTTGACGGGTTCCGGCTGGAAATCACCTCGCTGGGCGACGACACTTGCCGTCCGCAGTATCGGGAACTGTTGCAGGACTTCCTGTTTCAGCTCGACCTCGACGAGGAAACCCGCAAGCGCGCCGAGATCAACCCGCTGCGGGTGCTCGACGACAAGCGTCCTGACGTCAAGGCGATGACGGCCGACGCGCCGGTGATGCTCGATCACCTCTCCGATGTGGCCAAGCAGCATTTCGAGACCGTGCTGGCGCACCTTGACGGCCTCGGCGTGCGCTATGTCATCAACCCGCGGATGGTCCGCGGGCTGGACTACTACACCAAGACCGCCTTTGAGTTCGTGCACGACGGGCTGGGTGCCCAGTCGGGTATCGGTGGCGGCGGCCGCTATGACGGTCTGATGCGCCGGCTCGGCGGACAGGATCTGTCGGGAATCGGGTTCGGTCTCGGTGTCGACCGCACGCTGTTGGCGCTGCGGGCCGAGGGCAAGGAGGTCGGGCCGACCGCGCGATGCGACGTATTCGGCGTGCCGCTGGGCGAGCAGGCCAAGCTACGGCTGGCGGTGCTGGCCGGTCAGCTGCGCGCGGCCGGTGTACGGGTGGACCTGGCCTACGGCGATCGCGGCCTCAAGGGCGCGATGCGTGCCGCCGACCGGTCCGGTGCGCGCCTGGCGCTGGTGGCCGGTGACCGTGACATCGACGCCGGAACCATCGGGGTGAAGGATCTGACGACGGGTGAGCAGGTCGACACGGCGACGGATTCCGTTGTCGCTGAGGTGCTTTCGCGGCTGGAGGCGGCGAACTAAAAGGCGCGTCTCTCGCCTTTCACTCCAGACCCCCGAGCCTCTTCTGCCGCAGGAACCACCGTGGAGAAGGGATGTGGCTTTTTGCCCGGCTACGAGCGACAACCACGAGCTGGGTAAGCAGGTTGTCGCTCGTAGCCGGGCACATCCTCACATCCAGAACTTCCAGAGATGCCTGCGAATATTGAGACGCCTGAGGTTCACTCGGACACCGGCTGCTGGCGCTGATCAGCCGGCCACCGCCGGTAGGCTCCGGACGAAATCCGCTACAGCCGAGCCGATTTGGTCCGGGCTGTCCTCCTGAATGAAGTGCACACCGGGAACGGTGACTTCAGTCAGGTTGGGCCAGCTGCGGACGTAGTCGCGGATTCGGCCGGTGACGATCGCGCCGGGGTCGGCGTTGATGAACAGCTTCGGCACGTAGCTTTCGGCGAGCCAACTCCGGTACTCCTCGACCACCGCGACCACCTCGGCCGGCTCTCCGTCGATCGGGATGTTGCGCGGCCACGACAACGTGGGCCGCCGGTCCTCTCCGACGTTGGCGAACGGCCGCCGGTAGTGGTCCATCTCCTCGTCGGACAGTCGTCGGCGGATGGCGCCCGGCAGCACATCCTCGACAAAGATGTTCTGCTCCAACACCATTGACTCGCCCTTGGGGGAGCGGAAGCCCTGGAACACATCTCGCACGCTGCTGTGGAAGTCCGCCCACGTCATCGGAGTGACGATCGCCTCCATGAACGCGATGCCGGCCACCCGGTCGCGGTGCTGGTTCGCCCAGTCGAAACCGAGCGCCGATCCCCAGTCGTGTAGCACCAACACCACCCGGTCACCGAGATCGAGGGCGTCCCACAGCTCGGAAAGGTACTCACGCTGTTCGGCGTAGTGATAGCGGTCGGGGCCAGATGGGCTGAGCTTGTCCGACCCGCCCATGCCGATCAGATCGCAGGCGACCAGCCGACCCAGACCTTCCAGATGCGGCATCACGTTGCGCCACAGATACGACGACGTGGGGTTGCCGTGCTGGAAGACGACTGTCGTGCCGTCTGGGCCGTTGCCCTCGTCGACATAGGCCATGCGCTTGCCCGCGATCTCCCGGTACCGCAACTGTCCGTACGGTTCGGAGCTCAGCATGGCGTCGCCTCTTTTCTCAACGAGCCCTTTCGCGGATCAGGTGCGGTTGTGCTTGACCTGGTTGAACGGCACGCCGCGGTCGGCGGCGAATTCGCGTGGGAAGCCCAGTATCCGTTCGCCGATGACATTGCGCGCCATCTCGGTGGTGCCGCCGCCGAGATGGGCGGTCTGCCGCGACAGGTAGCGCTCGCCCACGGCGAGCAGCCCGGTGGGCCCGTCGACCACACCGGCGTCGCCGGCGATCGCCAGCGCGGTATCGATCTCGAGCGCAACTTCCTCGGCCTGGAAAAGCCGGATGAGCGTGCCGCCCGTCGGGGGCAGAGATCCGTCCAGCACGCCGCGATAGACGTGGTCGATCAGCTGCTCCCGCACCGCGCGGTGCGTCAGCGCCCGGCCGGCCGCCTCGCGTACGCGTTCGTTGCCGGTAAGTCCGGCCGCGCGAAGCATCGTGTGATAGTCGGGGGACTGTTCCTGGTTGTTCTCGGCGCCGCTGCCGCTGGCGAATTCCGAGCCGCCGCCGACGGCGCGCCGCTCGTGATACAGCTGGCGCGACGCCACCTCCCAGCCCTTGTCGACGTCGCCGACCACGTCGTCGTCGCTGAGTTCCAGGTCGTCGAAGAACTCTTCGCAGAACTCGGTGGATCCGTTGACCTGTTTGATGCGGCGCAGTGTAATGCCCGGGCTGTCCAGCCGAACCAGAAACATCGTCAGCCCTTCGTGCTTGGGCACGTCCCAGTTCGTTCTGGCCAGCAGCAGCCCGTAGTCAGCGGCAAATGCGCCGGTGCTCCATGTCTTGGCGCCGTTGATGATCCACTTGTCGCCGCGCCGCTCGGCGCGGGTGATCACGCCGGCCAGGTCCGAGCCGCCGCTGGGTTCGGAAAGCAACTGAACGAGCACCTCGTCACCGCGCAGCGCCGCCGAAATGTGTTGCCGCATCTGTTCTTCGCTGCCGGTGTCGAGGATCGTCGCGCAACAGATGGTGAATGTCGGTGTGTTCAGGATCAGCGGCATCTCATAGCCTGAGCTTTCGGCGTCGAACGCCTTCTGATACTCGATGCCCAGGCCGAGCCCGCCGTATTCGGTGGGAAAGCAGATCCCGGCGAAGCCGCCGTCGTAAAGCCGTCGTTGTAACTCGCGGACGTGCTGCCAGGATTCCGCTTCGCCCCGATCGGCGTACGGCGGATTGCTCAGGTCGTCGATGCGCGGCATGGTGGCGGCGAGCCAGTCGCGGGCCCGCTCGGCGAACGCTGCCACCGATTCCGTGGTGCGCGTCGGTGAACGCATATAACGCCTTCCGAGAGTTTCATCGACCCAAACCGGTAATGACATTACCACCAGGGTCGACGAGCTGTGGCGTCCGTCAGGCCGAGGCGGTCAGATCTTCAAATATCCCTTGTCGGCGGGGATTTGAGCCGCTGTCACAAGCGACGAGGCATCGCTGGCCAGCCACAGCACGATGTCGGAGATCAGACCGGGGTCGGCCAGCGATACCGTCGGAAGCGCGCCGGGGGAGAAGCTGTGGATGTAATTCGGGTGGTCGGCGAACACCTGGTACATCGAGACGTCGTTGCCCATCGGCGTATCGGTGCCGTAAGGGTGCACGGAGTTGACCCTGATGCCGAACTCGCCGAGCTCGACGGCAAGGGAGTTGGTCAGCCCGACCACACCGAACTTGCTGGCGCAGTAGTGGCCGCAGCCCGGGACGGCCTTGATGCCCGCCGCCGAACTGATGGTGATGATCGAACCGCCGTTGCCGGCCTCGATCATCGGCGGCACTACCGCCTTGACCGTGTTCCACAGCCCGGTCAGGTTGATGTCGAGGGTGTCCTGCCACTGCTCGGCCGAAATCTCCCAGAGCCGGCCCCAGTTCAGCACGCCGGCGTTGGCGACGACGATGTCAAGACGGCCGAACTGCTCGACGGCGTCGCCGACGATGCGCTGCTGGCCTGCCGCGTCGCGCACGTCGACTGCTGAGGCAAGGATCTTGCGTCCCTCACCCTCGACCAGGTTCACCGTTTCGGCGAGGTCCTCCGGCTGCGACGGCGGGATAGCCGTTGTGCGTGGTCACCGGTCCGCAGGCGTCGATCGCGACGATGTCGGCACCGGCCCGGGCCAGCCTGACGCAGTGCGAACGACCCTGGCCCCGGGCGGCGCCCGTCACGTAGGCGACCTTGCCGGCCAGCGGGAGATCGGTAGCGGTCATCGCTCAAGAGTAGGAAATGCTCAGCCGCCGCGAGGCCGAGTAAGGGTGAATTGCTCAACCACGCTGATTGCCCCGTAGGGGCCGTTGACCGCGTAGTGCGTTGCCTTGATCGACGTATTGCCGCCCGGGGGGCCCGGGTCGACGTCGAAAGCGACGAAACCATAAGGGTTTTGGCTGTCCCGAAACGCCGACCACGGCGCTTCCTCCACCACGTAGATCGGCGCTTTGCGTCCGATCGCTCCGTCGAACGCGCCGACACCGGTCACCACCCGGCACCTCGGTTGTGGGAAGAACAGGGTGTTCGACGGCGACGAGGTACCGCCGCCGCCGATGACGACGTGCACGGTTCCTTTCGTGGTGTCGATGACGTCGCCGCGGTCCTCGACGGGGATCGGCGTTTTGGTTTCGGTGTCCCGCGTCCCCCGCACCGGATGCGAGCGCTCATAGTGGTGCTCATGACCGCACACCACCAGGTCGACCTGGTAGCGGTCGAACAACGGCAGCCATTCCTGGCGGATACCCACATCGGCGCCATTGGTGTGATCGGCCGTGGAAATCGCGGTCTGGTGCATGCACACGACCACCCAGTCGACACGCTGGTCGGCCCGTGCGTTCGCGAGTTCCTTTTCCAGCCAACGCTTCTGGGCTCCACCGGAGTAGCCGTGGACATAGAAGTTGCCCCCGTCCTGGAAGCAGACGTCGTCGTTGTTGAGGCTGATGATCCGCACCGAGCCGGCGGTGAACGAATACCACAGGCCGCGGAGCTCGCCGTCGGATCCCGAGTCGGGCAACGCGAAGTATGTCTGGTATGCGGCGTAACCCACTGGACCATTGCCTAATTCGTTCTCGTGGTTGCCCGCCGCCGGCATCCACGGCCGGTGGCGCGCCGAGCGGGTGTTGTTGTCGAACCAGTCCGACCAGGTGCGGATGCGGTCCTGGGCGAGGTTGGCGTAGCACAGGTCTCCGTTGACCAGGTTGAACAGCGGACCGATACGTTCGATCGCTGTGGTGATGTCGCCGGCCGCCGGCGATCCCAGGTTGTCGCTGCGGTAGCTGGTGTTGTGCAGCCGGCCCAGCGTCGGGGTTGCCTGATCGCCGAAGCTCGTGAAGCGCAGCGGATTCCGTCCCGACGGCGCGGTTCGGACCGTTCCCAGTTCGGGGCTGGTGCCGTCGTGCACCGCCGCGTACACGTAGTCGGTGTCGGGGGTCAGGTTGTCCAAGTGCGCGTGGTGGACACGGACTTCGGTCTTGGACTTCGCATCACGGTAGGTGCGAGTGTCGGCTTGCACGGTGCGGCCGAAGCCGGACGTCCCTGATGCCGCTGTGCCGACCATGACTCGCGGGTTGTGAACCGGATCGGTGGTGTGCCACGAGACGACCACTTCGGTGGAAGCATCTTTGCCGAACTGCAGGTGCAGGCCGCCCACCGGTTGCGCCCCGCTCTGATCGGGCCGGGTCCACAGAGTGGGTCCGCGACCCGGCGACCGAAGCAGCGCAACGCCGCCCGCGCCGAGGCCAGCACCGACGATCGTGGTCGCCGCGCCGGTCGTCAGTAGCCTTCGGCGACTGATACCTGGCGTCGCAGCGTCTCCCGCCGGTGGCGGCTCGTCGACCATTCTTCTTTCATACCTTCCGCCGGAGCGTAGGCGGTGAACGCTAACCGGCGAATACGTAGACCCAGGCTTGCGGCCCTGACCGTAGCGGCACGGAAATCCGGCGGTAGTCGTCGACCTCGTAGTCGTCGGCTGCGGCCAGTTCCGCCTCGCTGATGGTGAAGACGGTCCCGTCGACGTGGGCGTCCGGCCGATCCGTCGGCCGCAGAATCGGATGCCGGGCACTGCCGCTGGTGGCGATGACGTGGGGATCGGTGATCGTGACGTACTCGAGGTCGTAGCCGATGATCGCGTCGTCGTAGCCGTCAATTTCTCGGCCGAATGTGGCAAGTTGGACGTCGCGCTGTCGCAGTGTCCCGTAGGAGAACAGGAGTTCGCTCATCGACGGTGCATAGCATCCGCCTTCTGTGTTCGCCACCGCAGGAACGGTCGACACGAGGCGGACCCTCAAGTGTCGGCGTTTCGTTAGCTTTCCGAGTGCGAAGTTTTTCAGCGCTTTCTCAGCATTGGCGACGCGATCGAGATTCCGATCATGATGTTGCAACAGCCCGGCCACTAATGGGCCGATATGTGCGCGACGATCGGCAACGTGACAATGGTCAAAGAGTCGGTCGGTCACTTTTCTGAGATACGGCGTATCGATAACTCGACGCGACGGGTGGCGCCCGTCGGGACGAGGCCGCGGCGTCTCAGCGACCCCCGGATTGCGGCGATCCGTACGGTGTCGCGCGTGCAGGTGAATTGTTAAGAAGGCGAACGTTTACCGCCAACTCAGATGCACGCCGGGTGGCCGGCGGGTAACTGCTGAGAACCGGCCCGGGTGCCCACGCGGCACCCGAACAGAAAAGATCCGCGCCCACCGTTGCCGCGACTCGACGACGCGAGCCCGTTTGCTCCGCTAAAGCTACTGACTTGCGTCTAACAAGGCCGCCAAGTGCAACGAATTTTCCTACCCACCGCGCGTCCCGGGGCAGTTCCTGTATCCGCGGGCAAAAAACTGTCGCGCGCGCATTGTCTCTTTGGTTTTTCTCAGCACAGCGGGCGCATCCGTGATTTACGATTGCGCCACTGTCAGACCTCAACGAGCGCTTGATGCGACGAGTTAATCGCACTAACTCTTCCACACAGCCAGCCAGGGGTCGGACGCCGTCTTAAGGAGGGCAGAGGGTGTCGTTCGTAACCACGCAGCCGGACGTCTTGTCCGGGGCTGCGGGCAACTTGGCGGGACTCGGTGATGCGATGGCGGCACGAAACGCCGCCGCGGCGGCGCCGACGACCGGGCTGGCTCCAGCAGCGTCCGATATCGTGTCGGCGATGACGGCGGCGCAGTTCGGTGGGCACGGCACGGCGTATCAGCAGATCGCCGCCCAAGCGGCGGAGGTCCACGAACAGTTGGTAGCCGCGCTACGCTCCGGGGCAGGGGCGTACGCGCTGACCGAGGTGGCGAATGCAGCTGCTGCTGACTGAGGGGGGCCTGGGTCAATGAGTTTCATGATGTTCCCGCCGGAAATCAATTCGGGACTGATGTATAGCGGGGCGGGGTCGGGGCCGTTGATGGCGGCGGCGTCGGCGTGGGATGAGTTGGCGGCCGATCTGGAGGCGACCGCCACCTCGTACCAGACCGTGATCGAGCAGTTGACCGGAACCACGTGGTTGGGTCCGTCCTCGGCGCGGATGGCTGCGGCGACAGCGCCTTTTGTGGATTGGCTGGCAGTTAGCGCGGGCCAGGCCGCGGCGACCGGAGCTCAGGCCAAGTTGGCTGCGGCTGCTTATGAAGGCGCGTTCACGGCGACGGTGCCGCCGGCGGTGGTCGCTGCCAATCGGGCGTTGTTGGCGGCGTTGGTTGCGACGAATTTCCTGGGCCAGAACACCCCGGCGATCGCGGCCACCGAGGCGCAGTACATGGAGATGTGGGTCCAGGACGGGCTGACGATGGACACCTACGCGACCATCTCCCAGCAGGCCGTCGTGTTGCCCCAGCAGAGCCCGGCGCCCACGACAAGCGATGGTGGGACGTCCGCCGACGTGGCCGCGGCGGCCCAGTCGACGGCAAATTCGGGCTCCGGCATCGGCTCGTTGGGCACGGACCTGGAGTCACTTTTAACGAACGGGATCGGCTCGTTGGGCACGGACCTGGAGTCACTTTTAACGAACGGCTTGACCAACGTGCTGGGCGATCTTGGCGTACCGACGAGCTTGGAGTCGACGATAGTGGGTGCGTTGACTTCGACAGGTCTGGGCTCCCACTTGACTCCATCCTTCCGTTTCAAGCGGTCTACTACGCCACGATGATGGGCAGCATGCCCGCCAAGATGCTGATGAGCATGAGCAAGTCGATGAGCGCCAGCCAGGCGCTGCAGGCGGGCAATCAGGCGGTGCTGGCCGACGTCTCCTCCCTCGTCGACGCCAAGATGAAAACGATGCTGGCAAGCATTTCCGGCCAGATGCGCGGGTTCGGATCGACGATCATTGCCCAGCTGGCGTCGTCGCATCGGCTCGGCGGGCTGTCGATACCGAACAGCTGGGCGCAGGCGGCTCCGGAGATGACTCGCGCGGCCCCGGTACTGCCGGCCACCAGTGTCGCCGCGCCGAACGTGTCCGCGGGGCTGCCCAACAGCCCATTCACCCAAGCGCTGATGGGTGCGATGAACGGGCGCGGCATGGGCACCCAGGCCGCCAAGACGGCGTCCGTGAAAGTCGAAACTCGCACGCCGGCCGGCGGATGAGAAGTGGGGGCTGCCTTTGTCGCACAACGTATTAACACTGATTACGACATCGAGATAAGGAGATAGATATGCCTACGCGTTTTATGACTGACCCGCACGAGATGCGGTCGATGGCGGGCCGTTTTGATGTGCACGCCCAGACGGTGGAGGACGAGGCCCGCAAGATGTGGGCGTCGAGCCAGAACATTGCCGGTGCCGGTTGGAGTGGGACGGCTCAGGCCACCTCCTACGACACCATGGGCCAGATGAATCAGGCCTTCCGCAACATCGTCAACATGCTGCACGGGGTGCGTGACGGGCTGATCCGCGACGCCAACAACTACGAGATCACAAGAGCAGGCCTCGCAGCAGATTCTGTCCAGCTAGCCCACCACCGAATACTTTTAGGAGAACAGCAATGTCGATCAGCTACCAGTTCGGCGACGTGGATGCGCACGGCGCGATGATCCGCTCCCAGGCCGCCTCGTTGGAGGCCGAGCACCAGTCCATCGTGCGCGATGTGCTGGCCGCCGGCGACTTCTGGGGTGGCTCGGGTTCAGTGGCCTGCCAGGAGTTCATCACCCAGTTGGGTCGCAACTTCCAGACCATCTACGAGCAGGCCAACGCCCACGGCCAGAAGGTGCAGACCGCCGGCAACAACATGAGCAGCACCGACTCCGCCGTCGGCGGCAGCTGGGCCTAACGCTCTCACTGCGTAAGGGTCCAAACGCACCGGGCATCACGATGCCCGGTGTGTTTGGTTTAGCCGCTACAGCACGCCGCTTCCGGGCGTCACTGCCGCTGAAATCTGTTGTCATTGTTGATCATTAGATCCAGTCACGCTCGGCCACACGGTGTAGCAGTCGATGCGAACGATAACGCCAGTAGGCCACGTGTCAGATGGCTACTCCGCAACGGCTGCGCAAGCGCCCAGGACGGTCGTTGAGACGAAGTTGGCTGCGTTGGCCAGATGGTTGTCGGTCGGGGTGTAGGTAGGCAGCGAGGTGACAAACGCCCGGCGGTACTGGGCCGACAGGTTGGCCAAGTCCTGCCAGACAGGATTATCGCTTTGCCGGCCAAGCTCTTCCAATTTGCTCGCGAACGAGTTCATCACCGGCGCAACCGCGTAGTTGACCGCCTTCTGCTCGCGATTCCAGTAGATCGACGGGACGTTGGGATCGAGTTGCTGCCATGCGACGGTCTGCTTGCCGAACTGGTCTAGCGCCGATTTCCATTCAGGGCAAACGGAATTGTCGGTGGTGAGGAGGGGTTGCGGGTTTGCGATATTGCCCACCGGGGCGATGTCGGATGGCGGCGCCGAAGGCGGCACCAACGGACCCCGGGCCGCGGCCGAACCGTCGCTGATGGCGCCGCAGATCGATCCCAATGCAGACGAGGCGCTGTTTGCGGCGCCGGCCAGATTGTTGTCGGCCGGGGTGTATTTCGGGAATGCGTTCGGAGTAGGCGCGCGCGTATGCGATGAACTGCTGGTAGAGCTCGCGCATCACCCGGTGCGGTGTCAGCTTGACCAAGCCGACCGTTTGCGCCGCCGCACTGCGCATCGACTGTGCGGCTGCGATGAACTGCGCACGCTGCTTTTGCGTCCACGCCGAGGCCGGAACCGACCGGTCGCGATCGTTCGCCAGATAGCCAGTCCGCCGTTCGCAAGCTCATTATTGATCGACGTCCACGCCGCACAACTCGTGTCTTCGGTGATCACCGCGACCGGCCCGGTGTCTTTCACGCTGGCCACCCCGGCCGCGGCCTCCTGGGTCGAACCCGTCTCCGGATTTGCGCTTTTCGGCGTTCCGGAGTCGCCGCCGCCGAACAGCAATACCGCCGCGACGATCGTTGCCAAGACGGCCACCGCGGCGACCCCGCCCATTGCCCACTTGAGGCTTTTGTTGTCGTTGGGGCCGTCAGTGTCAGACGTCATGATGACCCAGCTTAAATGACAACCGGCCCACCGCAGGCGTATTGGCGACGAGCCGTGGCGGTGATCGCGGCCGTCGCTCAGCCTGAAAACAGGCTTGACCTTGACTCGAACAAGCGTTCGAATAGAGTATGCGGTGGGACGGCCAGAGCATCGAGGTCGATGACGGCGCGCTGCCCGGACTCGAGCGCATCGGTTTCGTCCGCAGCGTGCAGACGCCGCATTTCGATGGCATCACGTTTCACGAGGTCTTGTGCAAGTCCGCGCTGAACAGAATTCCGAGCGCGGGTGCCCTCCTGCCTTTTCAATACACCGTCAACGGCTACCGCGGTTGCTCGCATGCCTGTCGGTATTGTTTCGCCCGGCCGACCCACGAATACCTGGATTTGGATTGCGGCAACGACTTCGACACCCAAGTCATCGTCAAGACGAATGTCGTCGACGTGCTGCGCCGCGAACTGAACCGAAGGTCGTGGCGTCGCGAGACTGTCGCGCTGGGCACCAACACCGACCCCTATCAACGCGCCGAGGGCCGCTACGCGTTGATGCCGGGCATCATCGGCGCGCTCGCGGACTCGGGCACGCCGCTGTCGATCCTGACCAAGGGCACGCTGCTGCGCCGTGATCTGCCGCTGATCGCCGATGCCGCTGAACAGGTGCCGGTCAGCCTTGCCGTCTCGCTGGCGATCGGCGATCCCGTTTTACACAAACAGGTGGAGCCCGGTACTCCGAGCCCGCAGGCCCGCCTCGGATTGATCGCGGCGATTCGCGAATCCGGCCTGGACTGCCATGTGATGGTGGCGCCGGTGTTGCCTTACCTGACGGATTCCGTCGAGCACCTCGACGGTCTGCTGCGCCAGATCGCGGCAGCCGGGGCCAGCGGTGTCACGGTGTTCGGGCTGCATTTGCGCGGCTCGACCCGTGGCTGGTTCATGTCGTGGCTGACACGCGCCTACCCGCAGTTGGTCGGTCAGTATCGCGAGTTGTACCGGCGCGGTGCGTATTTGCCGCCGTCATATCGAGACGAGCTGCGGGCCCGGGCGGCGCCGCTGATCACCAAGTACGGGCTTGGCGGCGATCAGCGGCGATCCGACGCCCCGCCGCCGCCACGAGTCGTCGACACGGTCGAGCCGACGCTGTTTTGAGCTAGTTGAGGTTCGGGTCGCGGAAGGTGTCGCACTGGTTGGGGTCACCGGTTTGATAGCCGACGGTGAACCAGTGCTGACGCTGCTCCGAGGATCCGTGGGTCCACGACTCGGGATTGGTGCGACCGGTGGCAGCCTTTTGAATACGGTCGTCTCCCACCGACGCCGCCGCCGACAGCGCGTCGGAAATGTCCTTGTCGCTCAGCGGTTCCAAGAACGGCACCCCGGTGCCTTCCTGCTTGACGGTCGAGGCGTAGTGGGCCCACACGCCGGCGTAGCAGTCGGCCTGCAACTCGGTGCGCACGCCGTTACCGCCGGCGCCCTGCGCGCCCTGCTGCGCGCGGCCGAGTGATCCCTGCAGATCCTGCACGTGGTGCCCGAACTCGTGAGCAACAACGTATTCCTGTGCCAATGGTCCACCGCTTGAACCGAATTGGGTGCGTAGCACGTCGAAGAAGCCGGTGTCGAAGTACGCGGTCTTGATCCACCGGGCAGTAGAACGGCCCGACCTCGGTGCTGGCCGCTCCGCAGCCCGGTGTTGACCTGACCGCTGAACAGCCGCACCCGGGGGCGGGTGTATCCGCGCATGCAGTTGCTTCCACACCGCGTCGACGGAGTTGCCGGTGGCGATCACGCGGCACTGCACGTACTGGTTGGCATCGGCTCCGGTCCGGCACTTGTTCAGATCGAAGCCGGGTGCCACCTCCTGGCTGGTGCTCGCCGGCAGCTGGGTCGCCACTTTGCCGGGGTCGACCCCGAGCAGCAGGGCCACGACGAGGAACAGCAATCCGCCGAGTCCACCGCCGATTGCGATTCCGCGCCCGCCACCGCCGGATGCCGACGTCGTGCTGGTGTCGATCTGCATACCCTCGTTGAAGGTCATCGCACTCTCCGTTGCGTCTATGTCGCGGCTCCCAAGAATTCCTAGCCCGGCGGGATCAGCTTTTCACATTACGATTCAAGCGTGCCCGCGGTTGCCGAAGTTCCTGCTCTCGCGCGCATAGCGGTTGGCGATCTTCGCGGCACCGTCGAAGGCGGGGTCGCGGTGTGGCGTGGGGTGCCGTACGCGCAACAACCCGTCGGCGAGCGTCGATTCGCCGCGCCGGCTCCGCTGTTGCCGTGGACGGGTGTGCGGGACGCCGTCGAGCACGCGCCGCTGCCGCTGCAAAGCCGCTCGATGGTCGCGGGCGACCGTAACGACCCCAAGATCCGCGACGAAGCCTGTCTGTCGGTGACGGTGTGGTCGCCGGACGTGTCCGGTTCGCTGCCGGTGATGGTGTGGATCCCCGGCGGCGCGTTCCTCAACGGCGCGGGACAACTCCAGCTCTACAACGGGTCGCGGCTGGCCGCCAACGGCAATGTGGTCGTCGTCAACGTCACCTACCGGGTCGGGGTGTTCGGCGGCTTCGAGCTCGGTGACCTCGGCGACGGCTTTGACGACAATCTGTGCCTGCGCGACCAGATCGCCGCGTTGGCCTGGGTGCGTGACAACATCGCCGCGTTCGGCGGCGATGCCAACCGGGTCACCGTGTTCGGCGAATCCGCAGGCGCCACTTCAGTATTGGCGCTGCTGGCCAGTCCGGCCGCCGAAGGGCTGTTCGCCCAAGCGATTGCGCAGAGCCCCGCCTTGCCGCTGATCGCCGACCGCGCGACGCGAGCCGAGCAGGCGCAGCGATTCCTCGGCAGGCTCGGCATGACTGCGGGGGAGTCGAAGGCTTTGAAAGAGCTGCCGCAGCGCGAATTACGCCGTGTCGCGGGGGAGTTGCAACTCGCGAGCGTGGCGACGACGCCGACGCTGGCGCACGGGCTGACCTACGGGGTCGAACTGCTGCCGCGGCATCCGATCGATGCAGCGCGGATGGGTGCAACGGCTAGGATCCCGTTGATCATCGGTACCAACCGGCACGAGGCGTCGCTGTTTGCCCGGGACAAGCCGCCGATGCTGCCGACGTCACCGGCCAACATCGACCGCTATTTCGCTCGGCTGGGCCCGGACGCGAGGAGAGGGTGCTGGCCGCCTACCCCCGCTACCCACGCCGCCGTGCACTGGAGGCCATCGGTGCTGACGCGATGTTCGTCGCCCCGACATGGGCGTTCGCCGACGCCTACAGTGTGCACGCACCGACGCATGTCTATCGGTTCGACCACGCGTCGTGGACGCTACGTGCGGTAGGTCTGGGCGCGGTGCATGGCAGTGAGATTGTGCATATCCTGCACAGTTATGGCTCGCATTTGGGTCGAAGGCTGCACCCGTTGGGCACATGGCTGACACCCGCGGTGGGCCGGCGGATGCAGCGGACCTGGTTGGACTTCGTCACTACACGCTGGTCCGACGGCCAGGCCTGGTGTGACGACTGGCCCCGCTACGACACCCGGCAACGGGCAACACGCGTTATCAGGTCGGCGTCCGACGTCGTCGTCGACGATCCGGACGCCGCACGTCGCCTGACCTGGGAGGGCATGTATTGAGTGCGGATTGCGGCGACCCGCAATCCAATTCTCCGGACTTGGTGGCTGCGGCGCCAAAGGCAGGGTAACTTCTGCAGGCTAAGTAAGTCGTTCGCGCACGGCTGTCCAGGACGGGGGCATAAGTGTTCAGAAATCCTAGCGAGAGTTCGCAGCTTCCGTGTATGTACTTGTCGCGGCCGGCGGTTGTTCTTCCGGACGCGGCGTTTGATAACGAGGCGGTGTTGTCACGCGTCCGCGAATCGTTTCGTGGTTCGGCGTCCGAATGGGACCCGATCGAGCAGGGCATCCGGTATGTCTTCGACCGATGTAATACCAAGTTGCGCTACCTCGACGAGGACCCCGCGCTGTCGCCCGGGGAGTTCGCGTCGCGCGCGGCGACCGCCTGCCTGCGGGAGAACGGCTTAGCGGCGACCGATATCGACCTCCTCATCTACGGCGGGATCGCCCGCGACGCGTTCGAGCCGGCGACAGCGGCTGAGGTTGCGGGGCGGCTGGGCGCTAGGCCGCTGCACGCGATGGATGTGACGTGTGCGTGCGCAGGCCTGATTGAGGCGCTGCATGTGGCCGCCGGCTACTTTGCCCTGCATGACGAGATCCGGACCGCGCTCATCTGTGCCGGTGAGCTGACGCGCGACCGGATCAGGTACGACTTCCAGTCGCTCGAAGACGTGGTGGTCGGCGTCGCCGGCCTGACGCTCGGGAACGCCGCCGCCGCGTTTCTGATTTCCCGGGAGCCGCTTCCGGCGGGCAGCGCGCGGCTGGTGGGGCTTCTGCACAAGACGTTCTCCGAGCACTACGCGCTGTGCAGGGCGCCCGTCGACGGGCACTTCACGTCGCACTCGAGAGAGCTGTTCGCGCTCGGGGTCCACGTGCCGCCCGAGATCCGCCGCCTGGTGGCGGCCGCCGGATGGTCGACGCAGGACGTCGACCACTACGCCTTCCACCAGCCGAGCGAGGCGGCCTTGGAGCGAGTATTCACCGAGCTCGGCGCGCGGCCCAGGGCGTGCGTGCACACCCACTCGCTGTTCGGCAACACGGCGAGCACCTCGTGGGCCGTCGCGCTCGACCACCGCCTGAAGCACGGGACCGTCCAGAGCGACGACAAGATCGTCGTCGCCAGCGCCGCATCCGGCTTTACGATCGTGGGCGCCGCCGCGGTGTGGGACTGCTGAATGGGGCGCCACCTACACCTCTACCGGGTAATCACCAAGACGTTCGGATTCTGGCTCCGGCCGCTCGGCGCGTTCATGCTCCTGCAGGTGCGCCAGGCCATCTCGGCGGCGACGCTGGGCCTCGACCACCTCGTCTACCCTGGCCACCGCAAGCAGCCGCTCGACCGGCCGATCTTCATCATCGGCAACCCGCGCAGCGGCACCACGTTCCTGCACCGGCTGCTGCTGGGCGCCGGCGGGATGGCCGCCTTCGAGCTGTGGGAAATGCTCTTCCCGGCCATCACGGCACGCAAGCTCCTCGGCCGCATCGTGCCGCGCCTCGACCGGCTGTCGCCGGCGCGCTACCACCCTTCCGACGTGCACGACACCAGCCTTCGCAGCATCGAAACCGACGACGTGGCATGGTTTTTCCGGACGCTGGATGGTCCGTTCGCCTGGGCGTATTTCCTGGCCTGGCAGGACATTTGGGGAAGTGAGCTGTCGCGGCGCGAGTTCGGGATCGACGACGTGGCACCGCGAGAGGAGGAGCGCTTCTTCCATTACTACGAGGCCTGCTGGCGACGGAACCTGACGCTCAAGCGCGCCAACCGCATCCTGGTCAAGTCGAGCATGCTCACATTCCGGCTTGACGCGCTGCTGCGGCGCTATCCCGACTGCCGGTTGGTGTACGTCGTTCGCGATCCGGTCGAGGTCATCCCGTCCGGTATGTCGCTACTCGCCAGCGTGCTCGAGAACGGGTACGACGTCTGGAACCGCACGCGGGAGGAGGACCAGCGGCGGTGGCTCGAGAACCTCTACCAGGCCTCGTGCGCGATGCTCCGCGAGTTCCACCAGGCGCACTCGGCCGGGCTCGTGCCTGAACGGAACCTTTGCGTGGTCCGCTACGAGGACCTCATTCAGAACCTCGAGCCGACGATGGCACGGATCCTCGACTTCATCGAGATCGATCCCACCGCGGCCTTCCGTCAGGAGGTGCGAGCGCAGGCGGAACGGCAGCGCAGCTACACCAGCCGTCACGAACACTCGCCCGACCAGTTCGGCCTCACCCCGGAGCGCATCCGAGCCGACCTCGGATTCGTCTACGACGCGTTCGGGCTCTCGGATAGGGCCAGCCGACGCGCCCGCAAACGCGGACAGGTGATGTCCGGCCGCCCGCCGTCTCAAAATTCAGACGGTCCGTCTGAGGAGGTAGAGATTTTGAGTGCGCACTCATCACGGAAGTGTGAATAGTCTTCGGGTTTTCCACAGTTTGGTTCCCTGCGCGGGCTAGCCTCAGGCCAGCTCACCTGCACATTGAATGGAGTCGCCCGATGCATCGCCGTCGTATTACCCGCACGCTGGGCGCGGCTGCCGGTGGGCTGTTGGGTGTTGTGTTCCTCCCAGCTGCCGTCGCCTTCGCTGACGACTACGACATCACTCCTGATCCCAGCAGTTCCCCCGAAGTGATCACCGGACTCTACGGATTAGCCACGCTACCTCCCCCTGAGGCCGGAAGCACCCAGGGAGATCAGCTATTCGACTTTACGGACACCACGACCGGTGCTTCCGGCACCTTCAATGCCGACGAAAGTACCGCTATGGATGACTTCGGTTTTTCCAACGAGGAAGTCTTCGTCACCTCCGACGGATCAGGTGCTGACGCTCCGCCGGTCGGCTCGGTGTTCGACACGTACACCTTCGGTCATGGCGGGTTCGAGAACATTTACGCCGACGTCGCCTCGACGACCGGCGGCGCGGACGTGATCTCGGATACCTTGGTGACCCCGTTTGGGGATTACACCATTCCGGGCACATTTGACGCAGCCGATTTTCCCGTCGCCGATGCAGGGGGCGTCACCATCGGGAACGGCGACGTCATCGATCCCGTTGGCACCCAAACCACTACCGCAATAGGCGGGATTCCGCCGGTGACTGTAGTTCTTCAGGGAGATCAGCTATTCGACGTGGACAACGCGGCCGGTACTGCGGTCGGCAGCTTCGCTGCCGACGAGGCGACCACTACGGACGCCATTGGCACTTATACCGAGGCGGTCCTCGTCACCAAGGACCTAGGGGACACCACCGTTGGCACCGCCGCTGGGGACACCCCGGCGGTCGGCTCGATCTTCAATACCATCGACTTCGATGGTATCGAGAACTTTTACTCCGACGTCGTCTCGACGACCGGCGGCGCGGACGTGATCACGGATACCGTCGAGACTCCCTTGGGCGACTTCACCATTCCGACCACTTTTGACGCAGCACAAGCCGAAGACACAGCCGCTATCGATTTACCCGACGGCGAGGACCTCGATCCCACTGGCACCCTAGATTTCACCGGAGTCAACGGGCTCCCGCCGATCGACGTCGAGGTCCAGGGAACGCAGACCTTCGACGTCGACGGCAGTAGTAGCGATACCTTCACTGCCGACGTAACCAACACGTTGGACCCATTAGGTATCTCCACCGAAACAGTTCTGGTCACGTCCTCATCAGACCCTGACGCTCCGGTCGGCTCGGTGATCGAAACTGTCAGCTTAGGTGCCGGCTTCGAGAACATTTACTCCGACCTCCCCTCGACGACACCCGGCGCGGACGTGATCTCGGATACCTTGGTGACCCCGTTCGGCGACATCGCCCTTCCCGCCAGTTTCGACGCGGTGTTAGGTCTGGCCAGCCTCTTCTGAGGCTTGCCTCCTGATCCGTCGCTAGCCCTGCCGCGATGCGGCGAACCGGGTGTCGGTGTAGCGGCGCAAGTTGGACAGGAACCGGCGGAAAGCCAGGTTGAGCAGCGGCCGGCCCACGACCATCGCGAGCTTGGCCGGCCCCGCGGGTTTCTGTGCCAGCGTCCAGGTCATCCGGCGACGGCCCGAGTCGAGCACTGGTTGAACCGAAAAGCCATGCGGGTGAACGGTTCCCAAGTAAGGAATTCCTCGTCACCAACGATGCCGCCGCGCATGTCGACAGTCCGGGTGGTGCCCACGCCGCGGGGTTCGGGGCCGGTCCAGGTCACGTTGGTGATCACGCTCGCCCAGTGCGGCCAGGACTCCGCGTCGGCGAGCACCTCGAACAGCTGCTCAGGTGTGATGGCGAGGTCGACACTGTTGGTGAACCGGTAGGGCGCGGTCTCGGTGAAGCTCACGTCGACGAGTTCGCAGGGAAACATCTTGGTCATCGGCACTCCTCACGCAGGCGTCGCGGCTCTCCAATGAAAACCAAAGGTGACTATCTGAGGAAATCATCGCAGCACATGGGCGATTTTCTCAGCTTGGCAGTTACCTTTTAGTTTTAGGCCGCTGGTCTGACACAGCTGTACATCGGTCTGGACGACGATCTCTTGGGTGTTCCGGACGACCTCCATGTGGGTCTGGCCGACGCGCTCACGAACACACCGGCCTTCCCCAGCAGTGACTTCGACTTTTCCTTCGCCACCCCCGCGAGCTACGCCGCCGCCGTCACCGAAGCGCAAAGCTTTTATGCCGAGGGCAACACCCTAGCGACCGACATCGCGAGTCTCCCTTCGAATGACTATGCCCAGATCGCGCTCGACAACGCCCTATCATCCTTTGACCAGTGGGTTCTCCCCGACCAGATCCTCACCATCGGCGCGTTGGTGGCCGGGTTCTGACCGGTTGACGTCGCGGATCGGCTGTCGCTGGCGCCGCAGGCAACGGCACCAAGGAAACTATGTGCAAGGCTATTTCAGCCTCGGCGAGGACGAGTTCAGCGACGCTGCGACGGACTTTTCCGCCGCTGACTATGCCGACGCCGCATACGCCGACGCCCTGGGTTCCATCTACGCCTTTGATCTCCCTGCTGAGTATCTACTCATCGGTGGGGTGGAGGCTCTGGGGTTCTGACGGTTGACCTAAGCCCACCTGACCGGCTAACCCGGGCCGTCGCTGGCTGCCGCGAACAGCGGAACCAAGACGTCGCTGATCGGCGTCGCGATTCCGTGGGCCCGTGCCTTGCGGACGATCACCCCGTTGCGGATGTCCCACTCCAGCGGGCGGCCGGCCTCGCGGTCGGCCAGCATCGAGGTGCCCATATCGGTGGGCGCCTGACGGAACATCTCGACCGTGTCGTCGGCGACGTCGTCGCCTAGGTGCGCGCCCTCGGCGCGGGCAACCGCCAGGCATTCGGCGGCGTAGCGGCGTGCCAACCCGGCCAGGTCGTCGCGGCGGAACATTCCGGACCGCCTGCCGGTAAGCACCATCAAGCCGGCCACCGCGTTGACCAGCAGCTTGCGCCACGCGGCGGTGATGAAGTCGGGGTCGCAGTCGGCGGTGCCCCCTGCGCCGCGCCACAATTCGGCGAACGTCGTCGCGGCCGGTCCGGTCGGCAGCGCCAGCCGGGCTTCCCCGCGCAGCCGCACCCAGCCGTCGGGCTGCGTCTCCGCGGAAAACCAGACGATGCCCGGGACGACCGCCGACGACGGGCAATGCGGCTGCACCTGCTCGACCTGCTCGACACCGTTTTGCAGGACCACGACGATGGTGTGCTCATCACACAACCGGGCCAGCCAGCGAGCGCCGTCGGCGTTCTGGGTGGCTTTGATCGCCAGCAGAACCAACCCGACCGGGTTGGTGATCTCGGCGGGATCGGTGCGTACCGGGCCCGGGACCACAATCGGATCGCCCTCATCGGGCCGCAGTTCGATCTGCGTTCGGGGGGTGCGCCCGCACACCAACACCTCGTGGCCGGCGATAGATAGGTATGCGGCCACCGTCGTACCGACGGCGCCGGGACCCACGACTGCAATATCCATGACGATCCCCGAAGGTACCGCCTCTAGACTGGGCTGTCGTTCCCACCTCTTGCAAGGAGTATTTGTGCTGCGCAGTCACACCGCCGGTTCGTTGCGGGCCACCGATGCGGGCCAGAAGGTGACGCTGGCCGGATGGGTCGCGCGCCGCCGCGACCACGGCGGGGTGATCTTCATCGATCTGCGCGACGCGTCGGGGGTGTCGCAGGTGGTGTTCCGCGCCGCCGACGTGCTGGCCCAGGCCCATCGGCTGCGCGCCGAGTTCTGCGTGGCCGTCGAGGGTGTCGTGGAGATCCGCCCGGAGGGCAACGCGAACCCGGAGATCGCGACCGGCGAGATCGAAGTCAACGCAACGTCGTTGACGGTGTTGGGGGAGTGCGCGGCGCTGCCTTTCCAGCTCGACGAGCCCGCCGGTGAAGAGACCCGGTTGCGCTACCGCTACCTCGACCTGCGCCGCGACGGGCCCGGCGGCGCGATTCGGTTGCGCTCCAAGGTAAATGCCGCTGCCCGCGGGGTGCTGACCGCGCACGACTTCGTCGAGATCGAAACGCCGACGATGACGCGGTCGACGCCGGAAGGCGCACGCGACTTCTTGGTGCCGGCCCGGCTGCAGCCCGGCTCGTTTTACGCATTGCCGCAAAGCCCGCAGCTGTTCAAACAGCTGCTGATGGTCGCCGGCATGGAGCGCTACTACCAGATCGCCCGCTGCTACCGCGACGAGGATTTCCGTGCCGATCGTCAGCCGGAATTCACTCAGCTCGACATGGAGTTGAGCTTTGTCGAGGCCGACGACGTCATCGCAATTTCCGAACAAGTGCTCAAGGCGGTCTGGGCCTTGATTGGTTACGACCTGCCGCTGCCGGTGCCGCGCATCAGCTATGCCGAGGCGATGAGACGGTTCGGCTCGGACAGACCCGACCTGCGGTTTGGGCTGGAACTGGTCGAATGCACAGAGTTCTTCAAAGACACCACGTTCCGGGTATTCCAGGCACCGTATGTCGGTGCGGTGGTGATGGCGGGTGGGGCGTCGCAGCCGCGTCGCACACTGGACGGCTGGCAGGAGTGGGCAAAACAGCGTGGCCACAAGGGGCTGGCCTATGTGCTGGTCGGCGACGACGGCACGCTGAGCGGACCGGTCGCCAAAAACCTGACCGACGCGGAACGCGCCGGCCTGGCCGCACACGTCGGCGCGGGGCCCGGCGACTGCATCTTCTTCTCGGCGGGGCCGGCGAAAGCGTCGCGCGCGCTGTTGGGTGCGGCCCGAGTGGAGATCGCGCATCGGCTCAACCTCATTGACCAAGAGGCCTGGGCATTCACCTGGGTGGTGGACTTCCCGCTGTTCGAGCCGGCCGATGACGCTACCGCCGCCGGTGATGTCGCGGTGGGCAGCGGCGCGTGGACCGCGGTGCACCACGCGTTTACCTCGCCGAAGGCCGACTCGGAGGCCATCTTCGACAGCGACCCGGGCAGCGCGCTGGCGGACGCCTACGACATCGTCTGCAACGGCAACGAAATCGGTGGCGGCTCAATTCGTATCCATCGACGCGACATTCAGGAACGTGTATTCGCGATGATGGGTATCGGCTCGGCCGAGGCGCAGGAGAAGTTCGGATTCCTGCTGGACGCGTTCACCTTCGGTGCGCCGCCGCACGGCGGGATCGCGTTCGGGTGGGATCGGATCGTCCAGCTGCTGGCCGGAGCGGATTCCATCCGTGAGGTGATCGCGTTCCCGAAGTCCGGCGGCGGCGTCGACCCGCTGACCGACGCCCCGGCGCCGATCACCGCCCAACAGCGCAAGGAGTCGGGAATCGACGCGGTGCCCGAGGTGCACCGAGATCGACGCTAGCGCACGCTCAAGCCCGGTTTTCGACGCTAGCGTCGATCTCGGCGATAGCCGCGCCGCCACAGTGCGGCGTAGATACGGTCGATGACATCTCGTGGCCGGTCCTCGGAGACCACCCGCACCACGTGCCAGCCGAGATCATCGATTGCCTCATGACGCCGGATGTCCCTGACGTATTGCCCTCGGTCACTGCGGTGTTGGTCACCGTCGTATTCAGCGGCCACCTTGAACTCCTCCCAGCCCATATCCAAGAAGGCGACCGGCCGGTAGCCGTCGATCACGGGTATTTGCGTGGTCGGGACGGGTAATCCCGCATCAATCAGCAAGAGCCGCAGCCAAGTCTCCTTGGGAGATGCGGCGCCGCCGTCGACGTACGGCAACGCAACCCGCAGCCGCCGCAGCCCACGCGCACCCGGATGACGCTTGGCCAGTAGCAGCACATCCTCGACCGAAAACGGGGTTGCGTGCATGAGCGCGTCGATTCGTGCAATGGATTGCCCCCGGGGCAGATACCGGCCCAAGTCGTAGGCCGTTCGCGCAGGCGTGGTGACCGGCAGCCGCGCAACATGGCTGATCTCATCGTCGGCCAGAGTCTCGTTACGCACCACGAGGCCGGGTTGTGGCCGCGCGTTTGGCGCCATCAGCTCAATGGGAACGCCGGCGTCCACCCACTGTGCACCGTGCAGCGCTGACGCGGCTATACCAGCGACGACCGCCCGCCGATGGGACCAGAGCCACGCCCCGGCGGTCCGGTCTCGCAGCGAGGGCTGGTGGAGTTTGCGCACATACACGTCGCGGAAGATGGCGCGATGGCGTCGAAGATCGGACTTGGTAAGGCGGCCGTGCGCCACGGCCTCGCTGCCGATGAAGACGTCCCCCATGGCGGCATGATGGCGGTCGGCACCGACAGTCGCCTCGAGATCGACGTGAGAACCATGTTCGGAGCGCTTTCCTGCACTGGCGTCGATCTCGAGGCGGAATAGACGACGGACCCCGACAGGTTGAGCGGGCATGACCCCCGAATCGATCAAAACGTTCAACAAGACCATCGCCGACGAGTTCCGGGCCAATGACGGCAAGGTCGGCGGTCAGTTCGAGGGTGCAGACCTGCTGCTGCTGACCACGACGGGGGCCAAGTCGGGTCAGCCGCGCGTCTCGCCGTTGGCCTATTTCCGCATCGACGGCAAGTTGCTCATCATCGGGTCTTTCGCCGGCGCCGACATCAACCCGGCCTGGGTGCATAATCTGCGCGCCAACCCGTCGGCGCACGTCGAGTTCGGCGCCGACTCCTCGGACGTAACCGCTCGTGAATTGCCGTCCGCCGAACGCGACGAGCTCTTCTCTCAGATAACCGCTGCGGCAACGGGTTTCGCTGAGTACCAGGCGAAGACGACGCGGGTCATCCCGGTCTTCGAACTACAGCCGGCGAGTTAGCCCCGCCAGGTAGTTAGCCCGTCAAGCGCTGTCCACGACGCTCGATCACGGGGCGGTCACGTCACCCATCACAGGGTGGTCACAGCGCCCGCGAATTGCCTAATGCGGGATCAGCGACAACAGCTTTTGCAGCGTGCCAGTTACCGGGTGCCCAGACAGCAGGATGTTGACGATCTCTATCGGGAAGAGCTGGCCGTTGCCGCCGCACTTGGGCCATGCGCCAGGCCCCTGGGTAGCAAGGACCCGGTTCGCCACCGCGATCTGTTGGTCCCGCGAGGCCGTGGCGGGGTCGCCGATCCCGCCGTTAGCGGCCCAGGTGGACGGCTTGAACTGCAGTCCACCGTAGAACCCGTTGCCGGTGTTGGCGTGCCAGTTGCCACCCGATTCGCACTGCGCGACGGCGTCCCAGTTCATGCCGTCTGCGTAGGCCACTCCAGTTGTCGGATCTATCACGAGTGAGATGCCCAGGACGACCAACGCGGCTATCACCAGGTGCTTGCACAACGTGCTCAATAGCCCACCTAAATGACTCATTTAACACTTCTAACAAACTGAAGTGAAAAGTGTCAACGAGTGGGGCTTTAGCAATTTAGTGAGATTATTGATAAGAACGCGCTTATTGTTGCTATTGATAGTGGGAGTTAAAAAATTAGCCCACTGATGCGTTTTTAGACTAAAGAGGCATAAGTGACTCAAGTTATCTAGCCGTGATTGAGTTAATTAGAGTGGCTAGTGTGACTGCTGTTACCAAGGTGATACATGGTGCGTCGGGGACGGCGTCCAACGGTCACTCAACTTCGCCGAGAAACTCCTGGACCAGGCGTTTTGGGGCCTGGGTCAGCCAGGCCTCGACGATCAGCTCCCGCAGTCCAAGCTCGTCGATCGCGTCGAGCTTGACCAACACGGCCGGATAGCCGTCGAAATGCGGGGTAGTGAAGTACAGCTCGGGTTCGTCGGCGATCAGCGCGAACTTGACGCCCTCGTCGGCCACTCGGACGCCGAGAATGTCTCCCTGGGGTGGTTCGATCCCGCGTGCGGTCAGCGCTTCGTGGTCAGACTTACGCAGCGGACGTTCCCAGGCGATCAGCTTCTTGCCGACCCGCCATTCGCGCGGCGACGGCTCCTCGGTGAGTTGCAGCTCTCCGACGACGCTGGCGACATCGTCCCAGGTGGCCATGACTCATTGTGCTCCCCTGATGCGGGCGAAGGTGCGGATCACGCTGCGCCGCTGCGGGCGATCTCGCGGCTCACTAGTGTTGCAGCGTGACGTCGCCGCCGCAGGCCAGCGATCCCGAGCCGCAGTCAGCGGATCAGCACCCGCCGGGCCCGGGGGCCCGCTACCGGATCACCCATCGCACCGAATATCGCTACTCGGACGTGGTGACCAGTTCCTACGGCCGTGGGTTCTTGACTCCGCGTGACATGCAGCGGCAGCGCTGCCTGTTCCACGAGCTGCGGATCTCACCGATTCCGGCGGACAGGTCGACGAGCCGCGACACCTACGGCAACATCAGCTCGTATTTCCATGTCACCGAGCCACACCAGGCGCTGACCGTCACCAGCGAGTCGGTCGTCGAGGTGTATCCGGCACCACCGGAACGATGGGGTGGCGGCCCGGCACTGGCGCCCTGGGAGCAGGCCCGCCCGGTGGGCCCGCGGGGTGCCCTGGCCACCGAGTTCGCTCTCGACCTGAATCCGCCGGAGATCACCGATGAGGTGCGCGAGTATGCCGCGCCCAGCTTTGTCCCCGAACGCCCGTTGGTCGAGGTGCTTGGTGATCTCTCGTCGCGGATCTACATCGACTTCACCTATCGCTCCGGTTCGACCACCGTGTCCACCGGAGTCAATGAGGTTCTGACGGCCCGGGAAGGGGTATGTCAGGATTTCGCGCGGCTGGCGATCGCCTGCTTGCGTGCAAACGGTTTGGCCGCCAGCTATGTCTCCGGATACCTGGCCACCAACCCGCCTCCCGGAAAGGACCGAATGATCGGTATCGACGCAACCCACGCCTGGGCCGCGGTGTGGACACCGCAACCGCCCGGGCAATTCGAGTGGCTGGGATTGGACCCCACCAACGATCAGATGGTCGACGAGCGGTACATCATCGTCGGGCGGGGGCGCGACTACGCCGACGTGCCGCCACTGCGCGGCATCATCTACACCAATTCCGAGAAGAGCGCTATCGACGTCGCCGTCGACGTCGTTCCCTACGAAGGTGACCAGTTATATGCGTGACTTCCATTGTCCCAACTGCGGTCAGCGCCTTACCTTCGAGAATTCGACCTGCCTGTCGTGTGGCAGCGCGCTGGGGTTCTCCCTGTCGGAGATGGCCCTGCTGGTGATCGCCAAAGGCGACGCGAGCGACCACGCCGGCTTCGTCGACGCCAACGAGTACCAGCTGTGCGGCAATCGTAATCTCGCCGAATGCAATTGGCTGATCCGTGTCGGCGACCCCGGCGGCTTGTGCACGTCATGCGGACTGACCGTCGAACGGCCCAACGACGCCGACCCCGCCGGCTTGGCGGAGTTCGCCCGGGCCGAGGCGGCCAAGCGGCGTCTGGTCGCCGAGCTGTACGAGCTGAAGTTGCCGATCGTGGGGCGCGATGAGGATCCCGAGCACGGGCTGGCCTTCCGGCTGCTGTCCAGCGCACACGAGAACGTGGTGACCGGACACGACAACGGCGTCATCACATTGGATTTGGCCGAGGGTGACGACGTGCACCGTGAGCAGTTGCGGGTGGAGATGGATGAGCCGTATCGCACCCTGCTCGGACACTTCCGACACGAGGTCGGGCATTACTACTACTACCGGCTGGTCGCACCGTCGACGGAATACGTGGCGCGGTTCAACGAGCTGTACGGCGATCCGGACGCCGACTATCAGGCGGCGCTGGACCGGCACTACAGCGAGGGCGCGCCGCAGGGCTGGAAGAAAAAATTCGTGTCGTCATACGCGACCATGCATGCCGCCGAGGACTGGGCCGAGACGTTCGCGCACTATCTGCACATCCGCGACACCCTGGACACCTCGGCGTGGTGCGGCCTGGCGCCGGCGACCGCCACCTTCGACCGGCCGGCGTTGGGCCCCAGCGCTTTTCCCAACATCATCGATCTGTGGCTGCCGTTGTCATGGTCGCTGAACATGGTGAACCGCTCGATGGGACACGACGACCTGTACCCCTTCGTGTTGCCGGCGGCCGTCTTGGAAAAGATGCAGTTCATCCATACGGTCATCGAGGAGGTGACCGCCGCGCTCAGCGGTAAGCCCGACCCGGTAGTCGCCTAGGCCCAGCCCGCGGTCACGGCATCACCCGCCGCTCGTCGGGCCCCCACAGCGGCTGCATATCGCCCGGCAGGGCCAGCTGCGTCGCGGTGATGACTTCGGCCAGCTCGCGCAACGCGGTATGGACGGCGCTCAGCAGGCCGGCCAACCGCTGGCGGCGCCCGTCGGCCGACACCTGTTCCAGTTCGGCGGGATGTGACCGGCGCAGCAGGGTGCTGATCTCGGCGACCATCCGCTCCGGCCGCGACGATCCCGACGACCCGGGCAGCTCGCCGAGGTCGGCCCGCAGCCGCTCCAGTTGATACACCAACGAACGCGGGTTCGTCGGGTCGAAGAGCATCAACTCGGCCAGGGCGGCCACGCTGACTTGGCCCGCCGTGCGACGGCGGTAGATGACCGCCGATTCCGACGCGATCAGGGTCGACTCGATAACGGTTCGCTCGGCGGCCGGGGCCCGCACGGTCGTCAGAGTGGCGTCCAGCAACGCGGTCAGCCCGACGCCGCGTTCGATGCGTTTGCCGATGTCCATCATCGTCCAGCCGACGTCCTGCACCATCGACTCGCCGGCCACCCCGGCCAACGTCAGCATCCCGACCAGTGTCTGGGACTGCGCCGATGCGAGCACGCCGTCCGCCTCGGCAAGCGAGTCCGGCGGCTCGGACTTGTGTGCCAGCGCGCGCTCGACGCCGGCCAGCACCACCCAGGTGTCGCTGGACAACTGGTCACGCACCGCCCTCGCGGCCAGCGCCAGCCGGTCCACCGACTGCACCAACGAACCGGGGCGGTCGCGGTCCATGGTCAGCGACCACAGCGTCGACGGCGCGATGGCGATCGTCTCCGCCGCATCCCCGGCCCCGGTGTCGGTCCCGGTGATCCGGCCCAGCGTGGCCATCAGCACCGGCACGCACTCGCTTTCCGGAGTCTCCTGGCGGTGCCGGAATTCGTAGTAACGCCGGCGGGCCGCGATCAGCAAGCCGGGCCATGTTCTCGGCCCGCTCGCCGTAGCGTCCCATCCAGAACAGGTCGGACAACACCCGCGGCGAGCTGACCCCCAGGGTGCCCGCACCCGCCTTCGTCGGCGTCTCGGGCGCCGGCAGGGTTACCGTCTCAGTTCGCGAACGCTCGGTGGGACGGACCCAGATGTCCTTTGCCACAGCGGTTTTCAGTGTATAAGCGGTCGGCCCCGGTGCCAGCACGTATCCCAGGCCGCCGAGCATCGGCGCATAGCCACCGCGCTGAGCCACCGTGAACAACCGCATACCCACGCCGCCCGCAGAGAATTCACCGGCATCACTGGTGGGCGCCGACGAGAATTGCGGCAGCTCCTGGCCGACCCACTGCCACGGCATCGCCGTGATGCAGGCAGCCAGCTCAGCCAGCCGCGCCGACGAAAGTGTCGGTCCGACAAGCGTTTGCCCACCGATGGTGGGCCTGATCAACAACGACGAGAGGTTCGCCAGCAGGTGGGAGCGTTCGCTGTCGATGCCGCCCCAATAGCTGGGGGCGGTAGCCAGCAGCGGTGCTTCACCGAGCAGCCGCTTAGCCAGCTCGGGCAGGAACCGTTGCAGCCCGGCGCTTTCCAGGATCCCGCTGCCGACGGTGTTGACCACGGTCACCGTTCCGCGGCGTTGTGCTTCCACCAAACCGACCACCCCGAGCCGTGAATCGGCCCGCAGATCGAGTGGGTCGGTATAGGTCGCGTCGACACGGCGGAATACCACGTCGACGCGTTTGAGCGTGCCCAGCGAGCGCATCCATAACTTGCCGTCGCGTACCACCAGATCCGTGCTCTCCACCAGCGGGAAACCCAGCAGCGTCGCGAGATACGCCTGATCGAAGGCGGTTTCGGAGTAGATGCCCGGGCTGAGCACGACGACCACCGGGTCTTGGACGCCGTCGGGCGCCGCGTCGATCAGGGCCAGCCGCAGCGCCTGCGCGAACGGTGTCGTCGGTCGCGGCCCGACCCGCTCATACAGGTCGGGAAGGGCCTGCGCGAGCACCCTGCGGTCAGCCAGCGCGTAACCGGCCCCCGACGGGGCCTGGGTCCAGTCGGCGTTGACCCGGAAAGTGCCGTCGGACAGCCGGCTGACATCGCAGGCGTGCATGAACAGTTGGTGGTGCCCCGGCACCTCGATTCCGTTGGCGGCGCGGACATAACCGGGGTGGGCGAACAGCAGCTCCGGCGGCAGCACACCCTCCGTGAGCGAGCGACGGTCCCCGTACAGGTCGGCGAGCACGGCGTTGAGCACCCGCGACCGCTGCACCAGCCCGGCTTCGAGTACGTCCCAATCGGCGGCGGACACCACCAGTGGCAGCGGGTCCAGGTGCCAGGGCCGGGACTCGACGCTGGGGGCACCGGCGACCGGCTCCCGGCCGGGATCGACAACGGTGTAGGTAATGTCGTCGTTGTCCACCAGCCGGTGCACAGCGGAGTTCAGCCGATTCAGCCCGGCCCGTCCGCGATCGCCGACCGCGTCGGCCAGCTCGGTCCATGCGGGCCGCACGTTTCCGGCTTCGTCGACGAATTCGTCGTAGCCGATCACCGGGCCTTGCGAGCCGGGCGGGCGCAGGTCGAACAGGGCTTCTTGGGCGCGCGCGGCGCGATACCCGGCCAGCAGCCGGTCGACGTCGGTGCGGTGGTGAAGCGCTGCCGACGACTCGCTGGAGTGCACTGCCATTTCTGCCGAAGCCATTACCGCAGGACGGTACGCACGCGTCGCAGATCGAGGATGCCCGGCGCGCCGATGTCTGTGGAAATTCGCGCCTGCTTTTCCCGGATGTCGGACATGTCGAGTTTGCCCGGGGTGAATCCGGTGGCCTCGAAGCGGCGGGCGCGGCGGGACTCGGCCTCGACGGCGTTGACGGGAGGCTCGTCGTAGGCGCGCCCGCCGGGATGGGCGATGTGATAGGTGCAGCCGCCGCGCGACGTCGAGGTGGTGAGGTCGACCAGCTCGAACTGCAGCGGACCGTCAACGGTGATACTCGGGTGCAGCGCGCTGGGCGGCTGCCAGGCCCGATACCGCACGCCCCCCACGTGCACGTCGGGGTTGTCGGTGGCCAGCAACGGAACCGGATAGCCGTTGCACGTCACCAGGTAGCGGTGCCGGTCGGCGCCGATGATGCGCACCTGGACGCGCTCGACCGACGAGTCGACGTAACGGGCGGTGCCGGTGGCAGTGGACTGTTCACCCAGGGTGTTCCACGGCTCGATCGCCCCGCGCAGCTCGATCTCGACGCCGTCGAACACCGCGGTGCCGATCCGCGGGAAGCGGAATTCGGTGAACGGGTCCAGCCAGCTGGTCTCGAACGGGATGCCCTGTGCGCGCAGATCCGCGGCGACGTCGGCGATATCGTGAATCAGGAAGTGTGGCAACAGGTATCGCCCGTGCAAGTTGGGGCCGAGCCGGATCAGGGGAGCCCGTAGCGGTTCCTCCCAGAACCAGGCCACCAGCGAACGCACCAGCAGCGACTGCACCATCGCCATCCGCAGATGCGGCGGCATCTCGAAGCCGCGCAGCTCCAGAAGACCCAGCCGGCCGCGAGGGCCGTCCGGGCTGTAGAGCTTGTCGATGCAGAACTCGGCGCGATGAGTGTTGCCGGTGATGTCGGTGAGCAGGTGCCGCAGCGCCCGGTCAGTCACCCACGGATTGGGCGCGCCGTCCCCGGAAGTCGATGTGAGGCGGGCGATTTCGGCAAAGGCGATCTCGAGTTCATAGAGGGCCTCGGGGCGGCCCTCGTCCACCCGCGGTGCCTGCGACGTGGTGCCGACGAACCGCCCGGCGAACAGGTAGGACAGCGACGGGTGGCGCTGCCAATAGGTCAGCAGCGACACCAGCAGGTCGGGGCGCCGCAGCAGTGGTGAGTCCTTCGGGGTGATGCCGCCAAGCGTGATGTGGTTACCGCCGCCGGTGCCGCCGTGGCTGCCGTCGACTGAGAATGACTCCGTAGAAAGGCGAGCCAGCCGGGCTTCCTTATACAGGGTTTCCAACTGCCGGCGTTGCTCGTCGAAGCTGGCGGTGGGCGCGATGTTGACCTCGATGACCCCGGGGTCGGGGGTGATCGTCGTCGACTTCAACCGCGGGTCCGGAGGTGGTTCGTAGCCTTCGATCACCACCGGGCAGCCGATCTTCGCCGCCGCGGCGTGGACCCGGGCGATGAGATCGACGAAGTGTTCCAGCGCCTCGGTGGGCGGCATGAAGACGTAAAGCAGGCCCCCCCGACCATCATTGCGAACCTCGGCGACCATCGCCGTGGTCGGCGCTGTGTCGTCGTCGTCTTCCACCTGCGCCTCGGCCGCCGACGGGCTGAGATCGTCGCCGACGGTGGTCGGGTCGGTCTCGAAGGACGGCCGCGGCGGCTCCCAGCTGATTGAATCCAGCGGCAGCCGCAGACCCGCCGGCGAGTCCCCGTCCACCAGCACGACGCGGCCGCGGCGCAGCCGCCAATTCAGGCTGGCCCAGCCGAGATCATCGTCACGGCGATGCAGTGGCAGCGCGAATGCTGCTGGGGCCGTGGTGGATTCGTCGAGACGCGCCAGCAGCCCGGCACGGCCTGCGGCGGTGTCCTGGCCGGTCTCCGGGTCGAGATCGGCATCCGGTTCAACCGCATCGCCTTCGGGCAGACGCGCTTTGGCCGCCAGCCGCGAGAGCGGGTCTTCGTACGCCGGTCGTACTTGCGACAGTGGCAGGCCCAGGTCGTCGGCGATGGCGGCCAGCAGCTCGTAGGCCGCCGCGTCCTCCGGCGGCGGGCTGGCCGAGTCGGCGGCCCAGGGGTCTGCCAGCAGCGTGTCGTCGGGCCATAGCGGTTGCCCGTCGGCGCGCCAGTACAGCGCAATCTGCCAGCGCGGCAACGGTTCACCGGGATACCAGCGGCCTTGCCCGCGGTGGACCAGCCCCTGCGGAGCCCACTGCGCTTTGAGTCGCGCGGCCAGATCGGACGCGCGTTGGCGCTTGTGCGGGCCGTCGGCGGCGGTCGTCCACTCGTCGTCGACCTGGTTGTCCACCGACACGAAGGTGGGCTCGCCACCGACGGTGAGTCGGACGTCGCCGGCGACCAGCCGCTCGTCGACGCCGCGGGCGACGTCCTGGATCGTTGCCCACGCCTCGTCGGTGTAGGGCAGCGTGACGCGCGGGTCCTCATGGATGCGCGTGACGGTGTTGGAGAACTCCAGCACCGACTCGCACGGCCCGATGTCGCCGGTGATCGGGGCCGCGCTCGCCGGGTGCGGGGTAGCCGCCAGCGGGATATGGCCCTCGCCGGCGAACAGCCCCGACGTCGGGTCCAGTCCGATCCAACCCGCGCCGGGGATGTAGACCTCGGCCCAGGCGTGCAGGTCGGTGAAGTCGGCGGCGGGCCCCGACGGCCCGTCGAGCGCCTCGACGTCGGAGGTCAGCTGGACCAGGTAGCCGGACACGAACCGGGCGGCCAGACCCTGCTGGCGCATGATCGAGACCAGCAGCCAGGCGAAGTCGCGGCACGAGCCGACCCCGGTTCGCAGGGTGACATCCGGCGTCTGCACGCCGGGTTCCATGCGCACGCTGTAGCCGAGGTCGGAGTTGACCCGTCGGTTGAGCTCCACCAGAAAGTTGATCGTGCGAGTGCCCGGCGGCACCGCGAAGTTGCGCACCCACGCCTGAACCAGGTCGCCCGGACCCGACCCGGGGCCGTGCTCGTCGACCGGTCGCAGATACGGCTTGAGCTCATCGGCCAACTGCTCGGGATAAGTGAAGAAGCCTGCCGACGGCCAGGTTTCGGCCCAGTCCTCGATGAAGAAATCGAACGGGTTGATCACCTTGAGGTCGGCGATGAGCCCGACGGTGATGGTCAGCTGGCTCGTCGGATTCGGAAAGGTCAGCCGGCAGACGAAGTTGCCGACCGCGTCCTGTTGCCAGTTGACGAAGTGGTCGGCCGGCTCGACCCGCAGGGAGTAGGCCTCGATCGGCGTCCGTGAGTGAGGTGCCGGGCGCAGCCGCACGACGTGCGGGAAGACCCGGACCGGCCGGTCAAAGGTGTAGCTGGTGCGGTGCTCCAGCGCAACTTTGATGGTCATAACCGCAAATCACATCATACTGGCCACACGGCCGCAGCCCAGCTAACTCAGCGTGCCCCGCGGCGTTGACGGAGTGGCGTAACCGGGATTGGCCGCCGCCCGTACTTAGGATCGCTCGGGTGGATGATCGTTACGGCGCCGATGTACTCGCGCGCGACCCGCACAGCTCGCGCAGGGCCCGATCGGTTGAACTGCCAATAGAACTCGGCATGGTCGTGGAGGACGCGCAGACCGGCTATGTCGGGGCGGTGGTGCGCGTCGAGTACGGCCGGATGGAGCTCGAGGACCGGCACGGTCGCACCAAGCCGTTTCCGGTTGGCCCGGGATATCTCGTCGACGGCAAACCAGTGATCCTGACCGCGCCGCGAGGTCCGTCACCCACGGCCCTCACCCGGACCGCGTCAGGCTCGGTGGCGGTGACCGGATCACGTGCCCGGGTAGCCCGGACCGGCCGGATCTACGTGGAAGGCCGCCACGACGCCGAGCTCGTCGAGCAGGTGTGGGGCGATGATCTGCGGATCGAGGGAGTGGTGGTGGAATACCTCGGCGGCGTCGACGATCTCGTCGGGGTGGTTGAGCAGTTCCGGCCGGGCCCGCAGCGACGGCTGGGTGTGCTGGTCGACCACCTGGTGCCCGGCTCGAAAGAATCGCGGCTGGCCGAAGCGGTGCACCGGGGCCCGGGCGGCGCGCACACGCTGGTGGTCGGGCATCCGTTCGTCGATATCTGGCAGGCCGTCAAGCCGGCCCGGCTGGGTCTCTCGGAGTGGCCGGTCATCCCGCGCGGAACCGACTGGAAACACGGGATCTGCCAGGCTCTGGGCTGGCCGCATGCCGACCAGGCCGACATCGCCGCCGCCTGGCGGCGCATCCGCGGTCGAGTTCGGGACTGGACGGATCTCGACGCGGCGCTGATCGGCCGGGTTGAGGAGCTGATCGACTTCGTCACCCAGCCGTGACTAGCGGGTCGCCCAGCGCGGTGTGCCTAGGGGGTCAGCGGCGCGACCTGACCGCCGGAAAGCCGACGGTAGGTGTACACCTGGATCAGCAGCGCCACCGGCCCGGCCACGATGATGCCGACGCCGCAGGCCAGGAAGCCGACCAGCAGCACCAGGCCCTGTACCAAGAAGGACAGCAGGGTAGCGCCGGCATGCGATCTGACCGTCGTGTAGCTGGCCTTCAGCGCGTCGATGGGCGCCAGCGCCCGATCTGTCGCGAAGGCGATCGTGAACAGCGTGAAAAAGGCGAAGACGGCGATCAACACCAACGACAGCAACCCGAAGATGAAGCTGGGGAGCAGGGACAACGCGTCCAAGAGCCCCGTGATCACGGCTAACAGCAGGGCGGCCAGGACCACCTTCCCGAAGTTGCGCGGCTTGAAGAACGAACCGACGGTCACCGGCCGGCCGTCGGCGAGGTCGAGCGCGCCGGACAGGAACGCTGCCTGCACGAAAATGCCGAAGACGAATGCCACGATCTGCAGCACCACGAATCCGACGGTGTCCAGACCCGCCGTGAACGACGTGCCGTAATCCCCGTCTGCACCCGTGGTGTTGGCCGTGGCGCCGCCGAGAATCACGAACACCAGCCCGTGCAGGACCACCCCGACCACCGTGTACAGCAGGAAGGCAAGGATCAGCGGCCCAAGGTTCTTGCTGAACTTATTCCAGGCCCAGCTGAACGCGTCACCGACGTTGAACCCCAACCCGGGCGGCGGTGGGTAGCCCGGAGGAGGCCCGTAACCGGGCGGTGGTGGGTAGCCCGGCGGCGGTCCGTAGCCGGGTTGAGGCGGCGGCCCGTAGCCGGGAGGCGGCGGCCCGTAGCCGGGAGGCGGCGGGGGCGCGCCATAACCGGGCTGCGGCGGGCCATACCCGGGGGGCGGCCCGGGAGGTGGTCCGTAGCCTGGCGGCGGTCCGGGAGGTGGTCCGTAGCCGGGTGGCGGATAGGCGCCTGAGTTGGGATTACCGCCCCAAGGATCGCTCGGGCTGCCGGGGTGCTCCGGAGGTTGGCTCATAGCCGCTCCTGCCTCGTCGTCGGGGGTTGTGCAGGCGTGCGCCTCCGCGAACTTAGCAAGTATTCGGCGGCCCCGCTGCGACCTCGCACTGCGCGCTGACGTGTCGCGGTGACGTGGTATGCCTGACACGTGTCCGACGGTCTGTTCGACGTCCCCGACGCGACCAGTCTTGGCGAGCGCGCGCAGGGGGGTTCGGTCGCCGCGCCGTTGGCCGTGCGGATGCGCCCGGCCAGTCTCGACGAGGTGGTCGGGCAGGATCATCTCTTGCAACCCGGCTCGCCACTGCGACGTCTGGTCGAGGGTTCGGGCGTGGCGTCAGCCATCCTCTACGGACCGCCCGGCAGCGGTAAGACGACGCTGGCATCCCTGATCTCGCAAGCCACCGGGCGCCGGTTCGAGGCGCTGTCGGCATTGTCGGCCGGCGTCAAAGAAGTCCGCGCGGTGATCGACGTGGCTCGTCGCGCCGCCGCGCACGGCGAACAGACCGTGCTGTTCATCGACGAGGTGCACCGGTTCTCCAAGACCCAGCAAGATGCGTTGCTGTCCGCCGTGGAGAACCGGGTGGTGCTGCTGGTGGCGGCGACGACCGAGAATCCCTCCTTCTCCGTGGTCGCGCCGCTGCTGTCGCGGTCGCTGATCCTGCAACTGCACCCGCTGAGCTCTGACGACGTCCGCGCTGTGGTGCAGCGCGCGATCGACGACGGGCGCGGTCTGGGTGGCCGGGTGCAGGTGACGGCCGACGCCGTCGACCTGCTGGTCCGGCTGGCTGCCGGGGACGCCCGCCGCGCGCTGACCGCGCTGGAGGTGGCGGCCGAGGCGGGGGAGCAGGTCACCGTCGAGGCGATCGAACAATCGTTGGACAAGGCCGCGGTGCGCTACGACCGCGACGGCGATCAGCACTACGACGTGGTCAGCGCGTTCATCAAGTCGGTGCGCGGCTCCGACGTCGACGCCGCGTTGCACTACCTGGCCCGGATGCTGGTCGCCGGCGAGGACCCACGATTCGTCGCGCGACGGCTGGTGATCTTGGCCAGCGAGGACATCGGCATGGCCGATCCGACCGCGCTACAGACCGCCGTCGCCGCGGCGCAGACCGTCCAATTGATCGGCATGCCCGAAGCGCAGTTGACCCTGGCACACGCCACCGTGCACCTGGCCACCGCGCCCAAGTCGAACGCCGTGACCACGGCGCTGGGTGGGGCGATGGCCGACATCCGAGCGGGCAAGGCCGGTCTGGTACCGCCGCATCTGCGTGACGGGCATTATTCGGGCGCTGCGGCGCTGGGCAACGCGCAAGGCTACAAGTATCCCCACGACGACCCGGATGGTGTTGTGCCGCAGCAGTATCCGCCCGACGATCTAGTGGGCGTCGACTATTACCGGCCAACCGGCCGCGGCGTGGAGCGCGAGATTGCCGGCCGCCTAGAGCGGCTGCGGGCGATCATTCGGCGCAAGCGCGGCTAAAGGCCAGGCAAGCAGTTGACAAAGGGTATGAGCCCGGGGCACTGCTGGGCGATGTTCGGCGGGTTCGCGGGCGGGGGAGGCGGCGGGATCGGCGTCGGAAACAAATTGGGCCCCTCCCAGTAATGGGCCGGAGCCTTCGTCCTTACGTCGTACTCGAAGTAGTAGGTGTGGCAGACACCCATGTCCCAAACCAGGTCCGCATCCGACCGCGGAGGGTCATTCGGCATCGCTTGCCCGGGGCACCACTGAAATGGTCCGTATTTATAGGCCTGGGCGGTGCCTGCACCGAATCCGAGAGCGGCCAGCGCCAGACCGCCGGGTAACAGCACAGTCGCTGCTAGCCGGGCGAATCCTCGCTTCATGGAAGTCACGGTATGCCCGGTGGAACAGGTGCGTGCCGCGATCACACAAGATCGGGCGCAACACGTATCCCGTCGTTCTGCTCCAGCCAGCTGGCCAACGAGCGCCCTGCGTCGAGCACGTGTCGCTCGGCGATATGACGGGCTTTTTCGGCGTCGCGATCGGCCAGCGCCGACACCAGCGCCTGATGCTCGTCCAGCGCGTTGTGCTCATGCTCGGGGAACATCGCGAAGAAGTTCGACGGGACGACACGGACGGCCTGCCGGATCTGCGCCATCAGTCGCCGCGAATGGGCTGCCCGATGGATCTCCCGGTGGAATTGCCAATTCGCGTCGACGATGCCGCCTTCTCCGGCATGCGCTTCGACGTCGCTGGCCAGGGCCTGCAGGCGCTGAATGCCTTCGTCGGTGACCCGCTGCGCGGCCCATGCGGCGGCCTGACCGGTCAGGACGCCCGAGGATGGTGAAGCTGTCGAGCACGTCCTCGGGGCTCATCCCGATCACCGTGATCCCGCTGCGCGGCGCGACGCGAACCAGCCCGTCGTAGGACAACTCCAGCAAGGCCTCGCGCACCGGGGTGCGGCTGGTGGCGAATTCCTTGGTGATCGCGTCGAGGTCGAGCCGGGTGCCGGCGGGCAGCGCGCCGGTGAGAATCCGGTCGCGTAGCTCGCGCGCGGCGCGTTCGCGCACCGTCCCGGCGATGTCAACGCCGTCGTTCAGGGCCATGGCGGGACCTTAGGGCAGTCGGATGGGCTGGCACTTGAAATCTAATATATCAGATGTTAGACATCAGTAATGACTACACGACAAATGGCACTCGTCGCCTTCATGCAAGCGGGCAGCACGTCGGTGTACGCGGGCTCATGGCGTCACCCCGCCACCGAGCACGGCTACCTCGACGCCTCCTACTACGCCAAGATCGGCAGGCAACTCGAAGAGGGTTGCTTCGACCTGATGTTCTTCGACGACCGACTGGCGATGCCGGGCATCTACGGCGGCTCGGTTGCCGACGCCGTCAAGTACGGCGCACGGCCGGTGAAGCTGGATCTATCCATCGTGCTGGGCGTGCTCGCACAGGCCACGTCGCACATCGGCCTCGGCGCGACCGGTTCCACCACCTACTACACGCCGTTCCACATCGCCCGCACCTTCGCCACTCTCGACCATCTGTCCCGCGGCCGCGCGGCGTGGAACATCGTCACCTCGGTCAACGACAGCGAAGCGCAAAACTTTGGCCTGGAAACACATTTGGGCCACGACGCGCGCTACGACCGCGCCGAGGAGTTCCTCGAAGCGACCGTCGGGCTGTGGGACACCTGGGAAGACGACGCCGTGCTGCACGACCGGATCAACGGCATCTACGCCGACCCGGACAAGGTGCACGAGCTGAATCACGTCGGCGAGTTCTTCTCGGTGCGCGGGCCGCTGACGGTGCCGCGCACCCCACAGGGACGGCCGGTGCTCATCCAGGCCGGCTCGTCGGGTCGCGGGCGCGAATTCGCTTCCCGCTGGGCCGATTTGATCTTCACCGGCGACCCGGGCATCGAGGTGGCCCGCAACCACTACGCCGACCAGAAGGAGCGCATCGACGCCGCAGGCCGCGACCCACATTCGGTTAAGCTCTGCCCGATGGCCTACGCCGTCGTCGGCGAGACGGAGGATCACGCCAAAGAACGCGAACAGGTCTTCCTCAACGATCTGGTGCATCCGATGGCGTCGCTGACCCTACTCTCGGAGCTGATGAACTACGACTTCGCCAAACACGATCTCGACGACCCGATCACCGATGAACTCATCGATTCGGTGTCGGGAATCCGCGGCCTGGTGCAGAACCTGCGCGCCCACATCGGCGACAAGATCACGTTGCGCGACCTGGCCGGCCACCGAGCCACCTTGTTGCAGGGTCCGCGTTTCGTCGGCACCGGGACGCAGGTCGCCGATCAGATGGAGGAGTGGTTCAACGGCGGCGCCTGCGACGGATTCGTCTTGGCGGCAACGCATCTGCCTGGCGCATTCGAGGACGTGACGCGAATGGTAATTCCGGAATTGCAGCACCGCGGCCTGTTCCGCAAGTCCTACAGCGGGTCGACGCTGCGCGATCACCTCGGATTGCAACGACCGGCCTGCGTACCCGTCGGAGCATGATGCTTGACGGCATCCGGGTTCTCGACGTCGCCACACTTGGCCGCCGCGCCGCTGGCCGCCACCTACCTCGGCGAGTTCGGCGCCGACGTCATCAAGATCGAGCAACCCGACGGCGGCGACCCGATCCGCACCTGGGGAAACCAGGTCGACGGCGTCGGCCTGATGTGGAAGTCGTTGGCGCGCAACAAGCGTTCGATCACCCTCAACCTGCGCGTCGCCGAAGGCCAGGCTCTGCTGCGTCGGCTCGTCGAACACGCCGACGTGGTGATCGTCAACACCCGGCCGGCGACCCTGCGCAAGTGGGGGCTGGACTACCCGGCGCTGCGCGCCGTCAACGACAAGATCGTCATGCTGCACATCACCGGCTACGGGCTGACCGGGCCGAAGAGCGAACGGCCGGGCTTCGGCACGCTCGGCGAGGCGATGAGCGGCTTCGCCAACATCACCGGCGAGGCCGACGGGCCGCCGACGCTGCCGCCGTTCATGCTGGCCGACGGGGTGGCGTCGCTGAACGCCGCCTACGCGGTGATGATGGCGCTCTACCACCGCGACGTGCACGGCGCGCCGGGGCAGCTGATCGACATCAACCTGATCGACCCGCTGGCGCGGCTGCTGGAGCAGACGCTTGCTGGGCTACGACCAACTCGGCCTGGTGCCGACGCGGGCGGGCAACCGGTGGGACATCTCGGCGCCGCGCAACACCTACCGCACCGCCGACGGTCGCTGGCTGGCGATGTCGGGCAGCTCACCGCAGTTGGCGCTGCGGGTATTTCGCGCGATCGGGCGCGCCGACCTGGTCGACGACGCCGACTTCTCCGACCCGCAGCGCCGGCTGGCGCGGGCCCGCGAGGTGGACCAGGTGGTTGCCGACTGGGTTGCGACCAAGACGCTGGCCGAGGCGATGCAGATTTTCGACGCCGCCGAAGTGGCCGCCGCACCGGTGTACGACATCACCGATCTCGTCGCCGACGAACAACTGGCGCATCGCGAAGTCTTCGTCAAAGTCGGCGACGACGAACTCGGCGCGATGACCGTCCAGGCGCCGGTTCCCCGATTCTCCGGCGCGACCGGTCGCGTGCAGCACCTCGGCCCGCGGATCGGTGCGCACAACGCCGAGGTGTACGGCGAGCTGCTCGGACTGGCCGGCGCTGACATCGACGACCTGCACGCCCGCGGTGTGCTGTGAGAGGAGTTCTCCGATGACTTCCTTGCTGCGCCGCTCGGAACTCGCCGTGCCCGCCAGCAACGACCACATGTTCGGCCACGCCGCCGCGTCGGAGGCCGACTTGGTGTTCCTCGACCTGGAGGACGCCACCGCGCCCGCGCACAAGGAGGCGGCGCGCGGCCAAGGCGGTCAAGGCGCTCAACGAGCTCGACTGGGGACGCACCGTGCGGGCGATCCGGATCAACGGCCTGGACACCCAGTGGTGCCACGACGACATCATCGAGGTCGTCACCAGACGCCCGGGAGAACCTCGAGACGATCATCATCCCGAAAGCGCGACGGGCCCGCGATGTTTGGTGGGTCGACGTGCTGCTCACCCAGCTGGAGGCCAAGCTCGGCCTTACCCGCCAGATTCGGCTCGAGGTGCTCATCGAAGAGGTCGAGGGGCTGGCCAACGCCGAGGAGATCGCGACGGCCAGCCCGCGGCTGGATGCGCTGATCTTCGGTGTCGGCGATTTCTCGCTGTCGCAGGGCGCCCGGGTGGACACCAACTTCGACCCGCTCGGCGAATACCCCGGCGACTTCTGGGCGTACGCCCGCAACAAGGTGATCGTCGCCGCCCGCATCGCGGGCATCGACGCGATCGACGCGCCCTATCCCGACTACCGGAACCTGGCCGGCTACGAGCGCGATGCGCGACGGGCCGCGCTGATGGGCTACACCGGCAAGTGGGCGATCCACCCGACCCAGATCGCCGTTGCCAACCACGGTGTACGCACCGACCGACGAGGAGATCGCGCTGGCCGAACGCAACGTCGCCGCCTACCGCGAAGGCGAGCAGAAGGGCCTGGGCGCGGTCGGCGTCAACGGCGTCCTCGTCGACGCCGCACACGTCAAGATGGCCGAGGCGACCCTGGCGCGCGCGGCGCTGATCAAGCGCGGCTAGCTGCGCCGAGATCGACGCCAGCGCAAAAAAAGCGCGAAATCCTGCTCTAACGTCAATCTCGGTGAAGCAAAGGCAACCTAGCCCGCTAGACCAGCTCGGGCACCCGCAGGTGTGCGATCGCCAGCTCGAACTCGCCGACGTCGAACTGGTCGGCGCCCAGGTCACGAAGGCGAGCCGTACGCAGCGACCGGGCCCGCTCCTCGTTGCGCTGCATGGCCTCCAGGCTGTCGAACGTCGACGACGACACCGCCCGCCACGACGTGCGGTCGATCATCAGGCTGGCGCTACAGAAACCTTCGAGCTCCTCGATCGCGGGCAGCACCGACTCCCGGTAGAAGTCGATGGCCCGGTCGAACTGGTCGGGCCGGACCGCAGCCAGGTGGCGCGCACGCACGCGCCCGGGCCGGAGCGGTGGTCTCGGTGCAGTACCGCGATCTCCCACTCGTCGATCGTCGGGCTACCGCCGAATGTCTGTGCCGCCTGGTCGCGAACCGGGCGCGCCTGTTCGGCGCTCGCGCGCATCGCCGCTTCGTTCTCCCATGCGACTGGTCGCGATGCAACGACCGGAGCCGGTCGACCAACAACGACAGGCCGACGACATCCGTCGACCGAGTCCAGTGTGGGCATGACTACGTCGCGAATGTGCGCGATCCCGGCGTCGATGGACGACGGCTGCGCCTGGATAGTGGTAGAGCGCGCGTACATGAGCCCCCTTTCTCTTCGAGCCGAGCTTGCTCGGATAGCAGCGCCCCGGTAGCGCCACCGGTCCTACCCACCACCTTCCTCCGCTGGATTCGGCATGACAATGGGCAAATACGTAGGCTGAACCGATGGATACCGATGTGCTGGATGTGGACACCGCGCGTCGCCGTATCGTCGATTTGACCGAGTCAGTTCGCGCGTTCTGCTTCCCGAGAGGCGATGGGCTGTGCAACGTTTTCGTCCCGCATGCGACGGCGGGGGTGGCGATTATCGAGACCGGCGCCGGTTCCGAAGACGACCTCGTCGATACGCTGGAAAGACTGTTGCCGCGCGACGACCGCTACCGGCACGCACACGGTTCGCATGGCCACGGCGCAGACCATGTGCTGCCGGCGATCGTTGCGCCCTCGATTACGTTGCCGGTGCAGGCGGCGAATTGCTGCTGGGTACCTGGCAAAGTGTGGTCCTGGTCGACCTCAACCGGGACAATCCGCGGCGCGAGGTGCGGTTGACTTTTCTCAACGGGTGAATCGACAGCGCCGAAGTTCGGTTCGTTCAGTGTTCAGGCGCGTAACCGGACCGGTACTGTGATGCGGTCGAAATAGGCCGGCCGCTCAAAAGGAAACGGAAAAGTTGCAGACACACGAGATCAGGAAGAGGTTCCTCGATCATTTCGTGAAAGCGGGCCACACGGAGGTGCCGAGTGCCTCGGTGATCCTCGACGACCCCAACCTGCTGTTCGTCAACGCGGGCATGGTGCAGTTTGTGCCGTTCTTTCTCGGCCAGCGCACGCCGCCGTATCCGACGGCCACCAGCATCCAGAAATGCATCCGCACGCCGGATATTGACGAAGTGGGGATCACCACCCGGCACAATACTTTCTTCCAAATGGCCGGCAATTTCTCGTTCGGCGACTATTTCAAACAGCGGCGCCATCGAATTTGCCTGGACCCTGTTGACCAACTCCGTTGCCGAGGGTGGTTACGGATTTGATCCCCAAAGACTTTGGGCCACGGTCTATTTGGACGACGACGAAGCGGCGAAGCTGTGGCAGGAGATCGCGGATCTGCCCGCCGAGCGGATCCAGCGCCGCGGCATGGCCGACAACTACTGGTCGATGGGCATTCCCGGGGCCCTGCGGTCCGTCGTCGGAGATCTACTACGACCGCGGCCCCGAGTACGGCCCCGAGGGCGGACCGCTGGCCAGCGAAGAGCGCTACATCGAGATCTGGAATCTCGTGTTCATGCAGAACGAGCGCGGCGAAGGCGCGGGTAAAGAGGACTACCCGATCCTCGGGCCGTTGCCGCGCAAGAACATCGACACCGGCATGGGTGTCGAGCGGGTCGCGGTGTTGCTGCAGGGCGTGCACAACGTTTACGAGACAGATCTGCTGCGCCCCGCCATCGACACGGTGGCCGCGCGCGCGCCTCGTCCTTATGACGTCGGCAACCACGACGACGATGTGCGCTACCGCATCATCGCCGACCACAGCCGCACCGCGGCGATTCTGATCGGCGACGGCGTCAGTCCGGGCAATGACGGGCGCGGCTATGTGCTGCGCCGGCTGCTACGCCGGGTGATCCGCTCGGCCAAGCTACTGGGCATCGACGGCCCGATCGTCGGCGACCTGATGGCCACCGTGCGCGACGCGATGGGCCCGTCGTATCCCGAACTGGTAGCCGATTTCGACCGGATCAAGCGCATCGCGGTGGCCGAGGAGACCGCGTTCAACCGGACGCTGCAGTCCGGTTCGCGGCTGTTCGACGAGGTCGCCGGCGCCACCAAGGCATCCGGTGCCGGCGTGCTGTCCGGGTCGGATGCCTTCACCCTGCACGACACCTACGGATTCCCGATCGAGCTCACCCTGGAGATGGCCGCCGAGGCTGGCCTGCAGGTCGACGGGACGGGATTCCACGAGCTGATGTTGCAGCAGCGCCAGCGTGCCAAGGCCGACGCCGCCGCCCGCAAACACGCGCACGCCGACCTGAAGGCTTACCGCGAGCTGGTCGACGCCGGCCCCACCGAGTTCACCGGTTTCGACGAGTTGACTTCACGAGGCACGGATTTTGGGCATCTTCGTCGACGGCAAGCGGGTGCCGGTGATCGCGCACGGCGCACCGGCGAAGCGCCATCGCGGACCGGGTCGAACTGGTGCTGGACCGCACACCGCTCTACGCCGAGTCGGGTGGGCAGGTCGCCGACACGGGCACCATCAGCGGCACCGGCGCCGGCGAGAGCGCCAGAGCCGCCGTCACCGACGTGCAGAAGATCGCCAAAACCCTTTGGGTGCACCGCGTCAACGTCGAGTCCGGGGAGTTCGTCGAGGGTGACACCGTCGTCGCCGCGGTGGAGCCCGGCTGGCGTAAGGGCGCCACCCAAGGGCACTCGGGCACCCATATGGTGCACGCTGCGCTGCGGCAAGTGCTGGGGCCCAACGCGGTTCAGGCAGGGTCGCTGAACCGCCCCGGCTATCTGCGCTTCGACTTCAACTGGCAGGGGCCGCTGACCGAAGAGCAGCGCACCCAGATCGAAGAAATCACCAACGAGGCCGTGCAGGCTGACTTCGCGGTGCACACCTTCACCGAGCAGCTCGAGAAGGCCAAGGCGATGGGCGCGATGGCGCTGTTCGGGGAGGCCTACCCCGAAGAGGTGCGGGTGGTGGAGATCGGGGGCCCGTTCTCGCTGGAGCTGTGTGGTGGCACGCACGTGGACAACTCAGCCCAGATCGGCCCGGTGACGCTCTTGGGCGAATCGTCGATCGGCTCCGGCGTCCGACGGGTCGAGGCCTACGTCGGGCTGGACTCGTTCCGCCACCTGGCCAAGGAGCGCGCGCTGATGGCCGGGCTGGCCTCGTCGCTGAAGGTACCCTCCGAGGAGGTGCCGGCCCGGGTGGCCAACCTGGTGGACCGGCTGAAAGCCGCGGAAAAAGAAATCGAACGCAACCGGCTGGCCAACGCGCGGGCCGCGGCGGCAAACGCCGCCGCCGGGGCACAGCGCATCGGTAACGTCCGGGTGGTGGCGCAGCGGATGTCGGCCGGGATGACCGCCGGCGACCTGCGCTCCCTGGTCGGCGACATCCGCGGGAAACTCGGCGACGACCCGGCGGTGGTCGCCCTGATCGCCGAGGGTGACGGCGACAGCGTGCCGTACGCCGTCGCCGTCAACGCCGCGGCCCAGGACCTGGGTATCCGGGCCAACGACTTGGTCAAGCAGCTCGCGGGAGCTGTCGACGGTCGCGGCGGCGGGAAGGCGGACCTCGCGCAGGGCTCCGGGAAGGATGCGTCGGGCATCCACGCGGCGCTCGACGCGGTGCGAGCAGAGATAGCGCGGGTCAGCTGAGTGGACTCCTCGCACCGCCTGCCGGATCGGCCCGGCGGCGACGATCCCGGACCCGGGCGGCGGCTCGGTATCGACGTGGGCAGTGTGCGCATCGGAGTGGCCGGCAGCGATCCGGACGGCATCCTGGCCACTCCGGTGGAGACCGTCCGCCGCGAGCGGTCCGGCAAGCATGTGCGACGGCTGGTCGAGTTGGTGGTCGAGCAGCACGCGGTCGAAGTTGTCGTCGGTCTGCCGCGAACCCTGGCCGACCGCACCGGCCCGTCGGCCCGTGACGCGATCGAGCTGGCCGGCGTGCTGGCCCGCCGGATCACGCCGATACCGGTGCGTCTGGCTGACGAGCGGCTGACCACCGTCAGCGCGCAGCGATCGCTGCGCCAGGCGGGGGTGCGGGCCAAGGGCCAGCGTAGGGTCATCGACCAGGCGGCGGCGGTGGCGATCCTGCAGGGTTGGCTGGACGAACGCCGCGCCATGCTGGCCGGGGAGGTCAAGGGTGTCTGACGGCCGGGAGCGCGCTCAACCGGTGGCGGTCGGGCCGCCGCGGCAAGTGCGCTCGCGCGTCGAGCGGCTCCGCGCCGAGCGAGGTCGACGTCGGCGCCGCGTCGCACTCGGATTCGCCGTGGGCCTACTGATCGTCGTCGTCGTGGCGGCAGTGTTCCTCGGCTCCAGGATGTGGCACAGCTTTGGCCCGCAGAACGACTACGCCGGTGACGGCAAACGGGACCTGGTCATTCAGGTCCGCGCCGGGGACTCGACCACCGCGATCGGCGAAACACTGCACAACCACGACGTGGTCCGGACCGTCAAAGCGTTCCTGGAGGCCGCGCAAGGCAACGAAGCGATTTCGGCGATCCAGCCCGGCTATTACCGGGTACGCACCGAAATCCCGGCGGCCTCGGCGGTGAAGCGGCTCGCCGACCCCAAGAGCCGGGTGGGCAAGTTGGTGATTCCCGAGGGTCAGCAGCTCGACGACACCACCGACGTCAAGACCAACGCCACCACACCCGGCATCTTCACCATGATCTCGGAGTCCAGCTGCGTCGAGCTGGACGGGGACCGGCACTGCGTCGCGGCGAGCGACCTGCGCACGGCGGCCGAAAAGACGCCGCTGGCCGCGCTTTCGGTGCCGCCCTGGGCCGTCCAGCCGGTCACCGGGATGGGCGACGATCATCACCGGCTCGAAGGTCTGATCGCACCGGGCACACTGAACGTCAACCCGTCGGCGTCTCCGCAGTCGATTCTGGAGACGCTGATCAGCGCCAGCGCGCAGCAGTACGTGAAGTCGGGTCTGCTGGACACCGCCACCGCGATGAACATGTCGCCCTACAACGTCCTGGTGGTCGCTTCGCTGGTTCAGCGGGAGGCCAAACCGCAGGATTTCGCGAAGGTTGCGCGGGTGATCTACAACCGGCTGGCCGAGCACCGCACGCTGGAGTTCGATTCGACGGTGAACTATCCGCTGGATCGCCGCGAGGTGGCCACCACCGACGCCGACCGCGGGCAGGCCACACCGTGGAACACCTACCTCTCCGAGGGGCTGCCCGCGACGCCGATCTGTTCGCCGGGCGCCGACGCGCTCAAAGCGGCCGAGCATCCCGCGGACGGTGACTGGCTGTACTTCGTCACCATCGACGCGCAGGGCACGACGCTGTTCACCCGCGACTACCAGCAGCATCTGGCGAACATCGAGTTGGCCAAAAGCAACGGTGTCCTCGACAGCGCCCGCTAGGAAGGCGGCGGTCCTCGGTTCGCCGATCGCCCATTCGCGCTCTCCCCAGCTGCACCTGGCCGCCTACCGGGCGCTGGGCTTGACCGACTGGACCTACGACCGCATCGAGTGCGGCGCCGACGAACTGCCCGACGTGGTCGGCGGGTTCGGGCCGGAGTGGGTCGGGGTGTCGGTGACGATGCCTGGGAAGTTTGCCGCGCTGCAATTCGCTGACGAGCGCACGGATCGGGCCGAGCTGGTCGGGTCGGCCAACACCCTGGTGCGAACGCCGCGCGGATGGCGAGCCGACAACACCGACGTCGACGGCGTGACGGGTGCATTGGGCACAGCGACGGGTGCGGCGGTGGTCTCGGGATCCGGCGGCACCGCGCCGGCGGCGATCGTGGCGCTGGCCGAATTGGGCGTCACCGATATCACCATCGCGGCACGCAACGCGGACAAGGCCGCCGGGTTGGTGGAGCTGGCCCGTCGGGTCGGCGCCGCGGTCCGGTTCTGCGACCTGAACGGCGACGCGGTCGCCGACGCGGTCACAGCGGCAGGCGTGCTGGTCAACACGCTGCCTGCCGATGTCGCGGCGCGTTACGCGCAGTTCTTCGCCGGCGCGCCGGTGCTGCTGGACGCGATCTACGACCCGTGGCCGACGCCGCTGGCGTCAGCGGTGACCGCCGCGGGTGGCCGGGTGATCAGCGGGCTGCAGATGCTGCTGCATCAGGCGTTCGCGCAAGTCGAACAATTCACAGGGCTACCCGCACCGCGAGCGGCGATGGCGGCCGCTTTGGATTAGCGTGCCGCACATGCTCGTTGGGCCGGCGCTGCTCTGGATGGCGGTGCTGAGCGCTTACGACGTCACGCAGCGGCGGCTGCCGAACGTGCTGACGTTGCCCGGCGCGGGTGCGATCGTCGTCGGTGCCGTGGTCGCCGGGCACGGAACGGCGGCGTTCTCCGGCGCGGCGGCGCTCACCACTGTTTATCTGCTGGTGCATCTGGTGGCCCCGACGGCGATGGGCGCCGGCGACGTCAAGCTGGCGATCGGCCTCGGTGCCCTGACGGGGTGCTTCGGCGCTGAGGTGTGGTTTCTGGCGGCGATCGGTGCGCCGCTGCTGACCGCGGTGCTTGGGACGGTGGCCTGGCTGGGTTGGTCAGCCAAGGCGGTACCGCACGGCCCGTCGATGTGTCTCGCGACCGTCGCCGCGGTGGGACTGGCCTAGACGGTTGCAGACCGCGATGACCTGACCGTATTGAACAAGTTGGTATCGGTGTTGTTATCGGTCGCGAGAGAACTCTGCGCTCGAGGACGTCGTGCGCGGCGTCGGCGAAATCCGCGTAAGCGGGATCCGCGTGTTCTGGATACGATCTTTTCATCGTGCTTGCCTGTGTGAGGAGGGTGGTCGTGGTGTTTGGGATGGAGCCAGCGGTGGTGGCGGCGTCGGCGCTCTGAGGTGTTGATACGTGTGGGGGTGTAGTCGATGAGCCATCCGTGGCCGATGTTTCCGCCGGAGGTGAATTACACCTCGATGGTCTCGGGGGCGGGGCCGGCGCCGATGCTGGCTTATGGTGAGGCGTTGACGGCGCATTCGGCGGCGATGACGTCGGTGGTGGGGGTGTCTTCGGCGACGGCGTCGGCCACGTCGGCGGCGTTTGTGGGGAGTGCGGGGACGGCGTCGACAGCGGCGGTGGTGGCGCATAACACCGAGCATGTGGCGTTTGCTGAGGAGACGTTGGTGCGGGCGCAGATTGCGCATTTGGCGGCGGCGGCGCATTCGGCGACGGTGGCCAGGATGGTGCCCTCGCCGCCGGCGCTGGCCAATCGGTTGGAGGAGGCCACTGATGAGCAGATCAATCCGTGGGTGTGGGGGGCGTTGACGCCGCGGATCGTGGATTTGAACACAGAGTATTTCGGGTTTATGTGGCCCAATAATGCCGGGGCCGGGGTCAGTTACGGGGCGGCGTTGGATGGGTTGGGTGCGGCGTTGATGATGCCGTCGTTGCCGTCGGTCGCGGGGGGGTCGGTGGCCGCGGGTGTGGCGGCGGCGGCGTCGTTGGCTGAGGGTGCGGCACTGAGTGGGATGCAGGCGGTGGTGCAGGTTGCCGGGACGGGTGTTAGTGCGGTGGCCTCGCCGGCGGCGGCGCTGCCGGCGGCGGAGCTCAGCGCGGTGTCGTCGATGTCGTCGACATCGCCGGTGACTAGTTCGGCGCCGGCGGCGCAGCCGATGGCCGCGGTGCAGCAGGCTCCGTCGGTGCCCAGTCAGTCGTTCGCTTCGGCGCAGGCGCCGGCGATGAGCATGTTCGCTCCGCCGCCTAATGCTGCGGTGAGTCCGCCGAGCGTGCCCAATCCGGCGGCCGCGGAGGCGCCGGCGGCGCAGATGTTGACCCCGCGCCCGGTGCCGCCGATGCCTTCGGCCGCGCCGGGGGTGACCAGTTTCGTGCCGCCCGCGGAGCCGTTCGCCCCGCCGTCGCCGACTGCGGGGCGCGCGAGCGGGCTGGCCCCGGGCATGCTGAATGCGGCCGCTTTGCGCGGCCCGGTGGCGGCCATGCCACTGACCACCACCGCGGCGACCTCGGGCCTGGCGACGGCCACCCAACCGCTGGCCTACGTTCCCCCCGACGTGCCACGACCCATCCCGTCCACCCCACCCCAACAGCCGCCGCTATCCAATAACGGCGACATCGCCCACATGCTCAACCCCCCGCCACAACCCCAACAATCCCCACCTCTACACAATCCGCCACAGCAGCCGGCACCGGGAAACGGCCCACCGCCGGGTCCGTCAACCGGCAGTGGCGGTCCAGAGGGCTCCGGCGGGCCCGGTACTCAGACGCCTGGTTCTGGACTGGGCGGGGCCCCGCTGGCGCCTCCGCCTGCGGCGCCCCTCGACACGCGACCGCCGCCTATCCCGCCGCCGCCGTCGCCGGGCGAGCCCCCGCTGCGGCCCCCGTCTCCTCCGTCGTGGGCCTCACCGCCGGTACCGAAGTCGGTGCAGGCAGCACAAGACCAACTGAAGGATTTGGAACGGCTAATACAGCAGCACAACTCCAACCCGCCCGACCCCTCCAATTGGGGCGCGATGGCCGATTACAACGCCGAAGCCAGCTACTACAACGCCTGGGCGGCACAGCTCGAGGGTCAGCTCGGTTCGTCAAGCACGCAGTACACACCTAGCACTCCAGCCCAGACCGCGCAAACACCGTCCTGGACACAACCAGCACCACAACAACCAGTGCACCAAGGACCACAAACACCACAGAAGGCCCAAGACGTTCTTAAGCAGATAGACGAAGGAAAATGGCCCCAGGCGGCGAACGCGCCGGGCACTAGCCTCGATTTTGCATGCGGCCTGATGGAACGCGTGTGAGCCGGGTTCTGGCCGGTTGGTGATGCCGATTGTGGCATGCGGGTGTGACAGGTCGTCCGGTGTCGCTTGGGGGCGGGCTTTCCAGGGCCGGTGGGTCTTTCGTGTCGTCGGGTCATCAGGGGTTTTGCGGTTAGGTGAACGCGGCGCGGATGGTCTGCCAGGCGGTGGCGAGGGCGTGTGCCCAGCGCCAGGTGGCGTCGATGCGCAGCCGGATTTGTCGGGCGCCGCGGGTGATGCGGGCGGCGACGTGGCAGACGCGGTAGCGGAAGGTGTCGATCTCGCAGCGGGCCAGCTTGGGGTGGTCGGTGAAGCCGATGAGTTTGGTCCAGGCGATCAGATCGGTGGCGGCCATGATGATTTCGAGCCAGGCGGCGTTGGCCTGAAAAGCGTTGAAGGGCAGGTTACGCAGGCCGGTGGCTTTGGCTTGGCGGATCCGGTCCTCGACGCGGGCGTGTTGGCGATGCCGCAGTTCGAGCCCGGCGAGTTGGCCCGGGATCACGCCGTCGCCGGTGTCGGTGAGAAACCCGGTGATGCGGTGCCCGTCGGAGTCGGTGAACGTCAGCTGCGCGCCGGGATGCGGGCGTTCCTTGCGCAGGATCAGCCTGGTGCCGGCCGGCCAGCTGGCCAGGTCCACCAGGTTGGTGGCCTCGGCGACCCAGGCGCCCTCACGGATGCCGCCGCCGGAATCGATCGCCGGATACCAGGCATCGGCGTTGTTGAGTACCTCGGCGGCCTCGCGCACCTTCGCGTCGATGACCGCACCCAGGGAGAACCCCACCCCCGATGTGCGGCAGGCCGCCGCGAACCCATAGGTGGCGCCGGCCGAATCGGAACGGATCAACACCTGCGGGGCGTCGCGGTTACCGGGACCTGGGCGGTACTGCGAAGGCAGCGACGCCAACGCCCACCCGAGCACCGTGATGTGGTCGGCGGTGGTGTTACTGCCGGCGTTGCCCGCGCGCAGCAGCCCGGCCAGCGCTTCCCCGCCGGCGATGTCGGGGCGGTCCAAAAACACCAGCAGCGGGTGGAACCCGAAGGTCTTCTTCCAGGTCGCCGCCGCGTTCTGTTTGTTGTCGGAGTGGTCGATGGTGATGGTGGCATCCACATCCAGATGCAGCCACCCATCGTGGGCGGGGGCGCCACCGGCGGCCCACGCCTGCGTCCGGGCATGGGCTCGCGCCGCCCGGATTGCCGGCAGGTGAGCGGCGTCGATGCGCTCGTCGACCAGCCGCCACAGCGTGGTCGTCGAGCCCACAGCGCCGAAGGCGTGCTTGCGATCGGCCCACAATTGGCCAACCCCGTCAACACAGTCCGCGCCGTCGGCCACCGCGGCGACCAGATCGGCGAACACCGCACCCGGGGCATGGATCCACGGTCCGTTATAGGTGTCGGCCAACGCGGTGGTGACCTGCGCCGACAGCCCGGTCAGATCCGCGACCTCGCGCAGCAAGCCCGTCCCGGCGTGCGACACCACACCATGGCCGTCCGCCGACACTTTCACCCGGCCAACCGCTGCGCTACTGTTCACCTAGAAAGTGCCTTCCCGCTCGGAATCATGGAATCTCAGCAATCCCATTATCCCGTGCAGGACAGGCACTTTCGTCAACTCAACACCGTGTCAAACGAAGTTTCACGAAAAATCGAGGCTAGCTAGGGGAGGGAGCTCTTATGAGAATAGAGATGGAAACTTGCCAACCACGGACGGATCCGGCAAGCCGATCACCTATCAAGAATGGGACGTCAATCCGAAAGCGCCTGGTCAAAACCGTGGCAACGAGCGTATCGTCACCGGCAGCGACGGATCGGCGTGGTATACCCCAGATCACTACGGAACGTTCCAACGTCTCCGATGACGCCGGCGATGAAAATTAATCTCGAAGAATTCCTTTCACAGGCGGCTGGCAACGGACCCTGCGTGGGTGTACACGCGGAGATACCATCGCTGCTGAAAGTTCCAGCCGGTGTGGAGGTTCGAATAATCGACGGGGCGCGTACCAAGACACTGGATGAGCTCTTCGACGCATTCGCAGAGGCCTGGCATTTCCCGCAACCGTTCGCGCACAATAGAGACGCGTTTGATGATTGGATGCGTGACTTCGATAACCTAATAAATACGGCCAGCGGGAAGCCGCCTGCTCCTGGCTATCTCACTGACATAACCGATGCGCAACTAATCCTCAGCGAACAAATCGGCCTTTTTTCCTGGTTCGCCAGCACAATGCCGTTTTATCGGGATTACTACCGTGACGAAGCCAGTCCGCCAGCGGCCTTCGGCTTGTTGCTTTCTGCTCCCGCCTGTCAACTCGACGACGTTCGCAAACGGTGGCTTGCTGTCGGAGTTGAGGTTGCAACTGTGACCGTCTGAGCTCAGGTGCCACCGTGAGCTACGGGCAGCTACATGCTCAATGAAGAGGATCGTCGCGACCGGGTTGCCTATCTGCGGCCTCACCGTCTGCATCGCCGTACCGAACGACCGTACCCAGATAACCGGCTCGGAATTGGCAGCGTCTGGCAGTGCCCTTGGTGGAGTCGGCAGTGCTTCTCGCCGCACCATCAGGGCATGACAAGCACATCAATTTCAGCCAGACCCCGCCACACCGACGCCACGCGTTGGCGATCCATCCGCGCCGATCTTGTCTTTTGGACCATCGCGGGCGCGGTTGTCGCCGCGTTCAGTGGTCCGCTCGCCGACTGGTGGAACGTGCCGCGTACCGAGCTCCTCGTCGGTGGGCTGTCGTTCCTGGTCGTCGGCGTCGGCCTCCTGCTCGGTCTGAGCCGGGTCCGTCCGACGCCGCGCGCCCTGGTGGCTGGGTTCGGCGTGTCGAACCTGCTGCTCGCGCCAACCCTCTGGGCTGCGGCGTCGCTCGGCTGGTTGCCGCTGAGCGCCGCGGGCAACTGGGCGCTGGCCGATGCCGGCGCCGTCGCGCTCGGCCTGGGCGTCTGGCAGCTCACCGCGTCGCGAAGGTAGCCGCGCCAACGACGTTTTTCGCCGTCGACGCCGGTCGTGGGAAGATGGGACACGTGTTGCGTTGGACCACTGCTGGTGAATCCCACGGCCGCGCGTTGGTGGCCGTGGTCGAAGGCATGGTCGCCGGCCTGACGGTCACCTCCAACGACATCGCCGACGAGCTGGCCCGTCGTCGCCTCGGCTACGGCCGCGGCGCCCGGATGAAGTTCGAGCGCGACCAGGTCACCGTGCTGGCCGGGGTACGCCACGGCGTCACGCTGGGCGGGCCGATCGCCATCGAGATCGGTAACACCGAGTGGCCGAAGTGGGAGACCGTGATGGCAGCCGACCCGGTCGACGCCGCCGAGCTGGAGGTCGCGCGCAACGCCCCGTTGACCCGGCCACGGCCCGGCCACGCCGACTACGCGGGCATGCTCAAATACGGTTTCGACGACGCCCGCCCGGTGCTCGAGCGGGCCAGCGCCCGTGAGACCGCTGCCCGGGTGGCGGCCGGAACCGTCGCCCGGCAGTTCCTGCGGCAGGCACTCGGCGTCGAGGTGCTGTCCCACGTCATCTCGATCGGCGAATCCACGCCCTACGACGGCCCGCCGCCGCAGGCGGGTGACCTGGCCGCGATCGACGCCAGCCCGGTGCGCGCATTCGACAAGGCGGCCGAAGCGTCGATGATCGCCGAGATCGAGGCCGCCAAGAAAGACGGCGACACCCTGGGCGGTGTGGTGGAAGCCGTCGCGGTCGGATTGCCGGTCGGGCTCGGGTCGTTCATCAGCGGCGACGCCCGGCTGGATAGCCAGCTCGCCGCCGCCGTGATGGGCATTCAAGCGATCAAGGGTGTCGAAATAGGTGACGGCTTCACCACGGCACGCCGACGCGGCAGCCGCGCCCACGACGAGATGTACCCGGGTCCCGACGGCGTGGTCCGCTCGACCAACCGAGCCGGCGGGCTGGAAGGCGGCATGACCAACGGCCAGCCGCTGCGGGTGCGCGCGGCGATGAAGCCGATTTCCACCGTGCCGCGTGCGCTGGCCACCGTGGACATGGCCACCGGGGACGAGGCGGTCGCGATCAACCAGCGTTCCGATGTCTGCGCGGTACCGGCTGCCGGCGTGGTGGTCGAGACCATGGTGGCGCTGGTGCTGGCCCGTGCGGCGCTGGAGAAGTTCGGCGGCGATTCGCTGACCGAAACCCGGCGCAACATCGAGGCCTACCGGCGGTCGGTCGCCGACCAGGAGCCGGTCAGCGAAGTTCGGGCATCCGGGTAGCGCTGATGGCACCTAAAGCCGTATTGGTGGGGCTGCCGGGATCGGGCAAGTCCACCATCGGGCGACGGCTGGCCAAGGCACTCAACGTCGACATGCTGGACACCGACGCGGCGATCGAGGAGCAGACCGGACTTCGCATCGCCGACATCTTCGCCGCCGACGGGGAGAAAGAATTCCGCCGCATCGAGGAGGGCGTGATACGCGCGGCCTTGGTCGAACACGACGGCGTCCTGTCGCTCGGCGGCGGCGCTGTCACCAGTCCCGGCGTGCGAGCCGCACTGGCCGGTCACACCGTCGTCTACTTGGAAATCAGTGCCGCCGAAGGAGTTCGGCGCACCGGGGGCAACACCGTACGGCCGCTGCTGGCCGGACCGGACCGCGCCGAGAAGTTCCGCGCGCTGATGTCGCAGCGCGTTCCGCTGTACCGGCAGGTCGCCACAATCCGGGTGAACACCAACCGTCGCAACCCAGGGGCCGTCGTTCGCCACGTCATGTGCCGCCTGGACGACCCGAAACCGGGCGGCGCCGCGCGTAACCGCCGCCGACCGCCGTGGCGCCGCACGCCGCCCGCGCAGGCGCCAAGCGCCACCGAGCCCCGAACCGGGCCGCCGCCCACCCCTGCCACGCCGGCCGCGCTGGCCGCGGCCCCGTCAGCGCCGAGGCCAACAAATGACGGAGTATCCCGAACCGGTCACCGTGCAGGTGGCCGTCGACCCGCCCTACCCGGTGGTGATCGGCACCGGGCTGCTGGGTGAGCTCGGCGAACTGCTCGCCGGCCGCCACCGGGTCGCCGTCCTGCATCAACCGGTGCTGGCTCAGACCGCGGAGGAAATCCGAAACCATCTGGTCGACAAAGGGATTGACGCACACCGCATCGAAATTCCCGACGCCGAAGCCGGCAAGGACTTACCCGTCGTAGGGCTTCATCTGGGAAGTGCTGGGCCGCATCGGCATTGGCCGCAAGGACGCTTTGGTGAGCCTCGGCGGCGGGGCCGCGACCGACGTCGCCGGCTTTGCCGCGGCGACCTGGCTGCGGGGAGTGTCGATCGTGCACGTGCCCACCACGCTGCTGGCGATGGTCGACGCGGCGGTCGGCGGCAAGACCGGCATCAACACCGACGCCGGCAAA
>CAWDVY010000011.1:0-9974 GCA_963805675.1 uncultured Actinomycetota bacterium | reverse complement strand
TTGCATGCGGCCTGATGGAACGCGTGTGACGCCGGTGCTGGCAGGCTCGTAGAGGCTGATTGTGGCGAGCGGGTATGACAGTTCGGCCGGTGTCGCTCGGTGGGCGGGCTTTCCCGGGCCGGGGTTCTTTCGGGTCGGTTGGATGGTGACCGGGGTGTTTCAGGGGAAGGCGGCGCGGAGGTCTGCCAGGCGTTGGCGAGTGCGGGCGCCCAGCGCCAGGTGGCGTCGATGCGCAGTCGGATTTGTCGGGCGCCTCGGGTGATGCGTGCGGCGACGTGGAAGACGCGGTATCGGAAGGTGCCGATCTCGCATCTGGCCAGCTTGGGATGCTCGGCGAAGCCGATCAGTTTGGCCCAGGCGACCAATCTGTTGCGGCCAAGATGATCTCGAGCCATGCTGCGTTGGCCTGAATAGCGGTGAAGGGCAGGTTACTCAGCCCGGTGGCCTTGGCTTGGCGGATCCGGTCCTCGACGCGGGCGTGTTGGCGATGGCGCAGTTCGAGCCCGGCGAGCTGGCCTGGCACCACGCCGTTGCCGGTGTCGGTGATAAACCCGGTGACGCGCAGCCCGTCGGAGTCGGTGAACGGCAACTGCGCTCCGGGATGCGGGCGTTCCTTGCGCAGGATCAACCGGGTGCCGGCCGGCCAGCCGTTCATGTCGACCAGTTCGGTGGCCTCGGCGACCCAGGCGCCCTCACGGATTCCGCCGCCGGATCGATCGCGGGATACCAGGCATCTGTGTTGTTGAGGACTTCGGCGGCCTCTTGCACCCGGGTGTCGACGACCGTACCCAGGGAGAACCCCACCCCGGACTTGCGGCAGGCGTCAGCGAACCCATAGGTGGCGCCGGCCGAATCAGAACGGACCAGCATCTGTTGGGCGGCGCGGTTACCGGGACCTGGGCGGTACTGCGAAGGCAGCGACGCCAACGCCCACCCGAGCACCGTGATGTGGTCGGCGGTGGTGTTACTGCCGGCGTTGCCCGCTCGCAGCAGCCCGGCCAGCGCTTCCCCGCCGGCGATGTCGGGGCGGTCCAAAAACACCAGCAGCGGGTGGAACCCGAAGGTCTACCTGTTGACCGAACTAACGCCTAGCTCTGGCGTGGCGTTGACGAGGAGCTCGACGGCGTCGTCCTAGGTTCCGGGTATGGCCGATGTGCTGGGTGAAGAGCGTGATCTCGCGTCGCTGGTCGTGCCGACGGCAGGCAGCGTGGTTGCGGTCGATGACGTGTGGGAGCCGGTTCGACTGTTGGATTCCAGCGGTTGTGTGGTTGCGCCGGTCCGGGCGTTCCTGCAGGACTTGCAGGCGGCGGGGCGGTCGACTGCGACGCAGCGGTCCTATGCGATGGATCTGTTGCGGTGGTTTCGGTTCTGTTGGGCCATCGACGTGCCCTGGGATCAGGCCACCCGCGTCGAGGCCCGTGACTTCTGCCGGTGGTTGTCGTTTCAGGAAAAGCTGTCCCGAGCAACGAATTCCGGCACCAAGGTGGTCCGAGGTCAACCCAATGCGGTGACCGGGCGGGCCGGCCCGGGTGATCGGTACGCGGTGGCGACCCGGGCGCATTCGGAGACAGTGCTGCGTGGCTTCTACGAGTGTCACAAGGATGCGGGGACCGGGCCGATCGTGAACCCCTTTCCGTTGGTGCGGGAGCGCAGCGGCAGAAGGGCGAACGCGCACCACAATCCGATGGAGTCGTTCCGCAACGAGCGGGTGGGGTTGTATCGGCCTCGATCGCCGCAGCGGGTCCCGCGGTGCATCCCCGACGAGTTGTTCAACCAGCTGTTCGCCGAACTGGGTTCACACAGGGACCGCGCCCTGGTCGCGTTATGGGTCTCGACTGGGGCGCGGGCCTCGGAGCTGCTCGGGGTCCGAAGAGGTGACGTCGATCCGGGTCAGCAGCTGGTCACGGTGGTCCGCAAGGGAAGTCGTGCGCTGCAGCAGTTGCCGGCGTCCCCGGATTCCTTCGTGTGGCTGCGGCTATATCAGTCGACGCTGGCCGACGTGGCGTCGGTGGGTCGGGACGATCCGCTCTGGCTGACGCTGCGCCGCCCTCGGCGGCCGCTGACCTATCCGGCCGCCCGGGCCATGTTCGGCCGTGCGGCTGGCGCGTTGGGCGCCAACTGGACCTTGCACGACTTGCGTCACACCGCCGCGTATCGGATGGCGCGGGATCCGCTGGTGCCGTTGACCGATGTGCAGTGGGTACTCGGCCACGCCCACCTGTCCACCACGCAGATTTACCTCACCCCCGTGCCGGACGACGTGATCGCCGGCATGCTTGCCCATCATCGCCGGAGTGAGCAGGATGTCGAGTGTTCGGCTTCTACTGATCCGGACGACACCGGCGGGTACCACCATGCCACGCTCGACGTGCTGTTCGGCCGGTCCCGATGACCACGACGGTCGTCGCGGGTGGCGACACGCCGTCCGGCCAGGTCACGTCCGAGACGGCCATGGCACCGTCTGCGAGCGCGACGGTGGTCGGCCCGGACATGCAGCGGCTGCGGCACTCCTACCCGCCCCGGCCCCAGGCGGTGACTTGGCCGACGACGGAGCTGCCCACCGAGGCGGTGTTGACACGGTTGCTCTCGGAGCCATTGACCGCCGACATCGCAAGCAGCCGTGACGGTCTGCTGCGGCGCCGGCGCAGCTTGCACTGGGTGTTGGGCTGGTTGGCCGAGCGGCCCGGTGACACCTGGCAGGCACGTTGGCTGGCCAGCGGCGCGGACTCGATGGGCAACGCCGACTGGGTGGGGCCCGCGCTGGTTTCCCGACCGGGTCGAGGTGGCGACGGCGTGACCGTGACCAGCGGCCTCCGTGTCTGCGTGCAGGTCATGGTCAGCGCCGACGTGATCCGCCCGAGCCTGAGGTGGGTGCTCACACCACGGGCACCGCAGAACCTGGTGCCGTTGATGGCCCGGCTGCGTGACCCGGCCGGGTTCGCCGAACTGGTGGCGTTGTGTGAGGCATCCGGTGCCGGGCGAACGATGAAGATGGCGGCGCTTCGCCGAGCGGCGACGATCCTGGCGGTCAAGGGTGGCACCCTGCGCGACATCACCGTGGGAGACTGCCTGGAGCTGTCGGCCGAGGTCGACGGCCGGTCGGTGCGTCGCAACGCGGCGATGGGGTTCTACCAGTTGCTGCACACGATGGGGGTGTTCGGCCCGGACGCCCCACCACGGATGCGCGCGTTCACCACCCAGGGCCAGCTCAGCCCCGCCCAGCTGATCGACCGGCACGGTATTGTCTGTCGGCCGGTGCGTGATCTGCTCGTGGCGTATCTGCAGGAACGGCAGCCGACGCTCGACCACACCAGCCTGACCGGACTGGCCGCGGCCCTGGGCGGACTGTTCTGGCGTGACCTGGAACGACACCACCCGGGCATCAATTCGCTGCATCTGCCTCCAGACGTCGCGGCCGGGTGGAAGCAACGCGTGATGGTCAAGACTCGGCGGGTCGTCGGCCCAGACGGACGGGTCGACCAGGTTCGGGAGCGGCGTGGGGGCGGTTTGCAGAACCTCGCCGCGGTCCGCGCTTTCTACCTGGACATCGCCCAGTGGGCGATGGAGGAACCGGGCCGCTGGGGGCCGTGGGCGGCGCCGTGCCCAGTCCGCGCCGAGGACCTGGCCCGCCAGAAGGAATTGCGGTCCCGCAAGTCCCGTATGGATCAGCGCACCCGGGAACGGCTTGCGGTGCTGCCACGTCTGGTCCGGCACGTCCACACCACTCGTCTCGACGCCGCCGCCCGGCTGCAGGCCGCCCGCGACACCGACCCCGGGGCCACATTCACCGCCGCCGGCGGCGAACTGCGCCGAACCGTCACTGGCGTCGGCTCGGCACACATCTGGGCCGAGCCCGCATCGGGCGGCAAGCGCCGCGATCTGACCGGCGAGGAAGACCGGGCGTTTTGGACCTGGGCCGCGGTGGAAACGCTGCGGCACACCGGCATTCGGATCGAGGAACTCACCGAGCTGTCCCACCACAGCCTGATCCAATACACCTTGCCCGATACCGGGGAACTCGTACCGCTGCTGCAGATCGCGCCGTCCAAGAGCGACACCGAACGACTCCTGGTGGTCAGTCCAGAGCTCGCCGACGTCTTGGCTGCGATCATCACTCGCATCCGCCGACCCGACGGTTCAGTCGGCTGTGTCACCTCCTATGACTCCCATGAACGGGTCTGGAACCCGCCGATGCCGTTGCTGTTCCAGCGTCGATTCAGCCTGGAACAACGCGCCACCCCCGGTGGCACCATCGCCGACTGGCTCGGGCTGGCTCTGCGAGATACCGCCATCACCGATGCCGCCGGGCGACCGCTCCAGTTCACCCCGCACGACTTTCGCCGCATGTTCATCACCGACGCTGTGCTGCACGGCATGCCCCCGCACATCGCCCAGCTCGTCGCCGGCCACCGTGACATCAACACCACCATGGGATACAAGGCCGTCTATCCCGAGGAAGTCATCAATGGGCATCGCGCGTTCATCACCCGACGGCGTGCGCTGCGCCCGGCCGAGGAATACCGAGTGCCCACCGAGCAGGAGTGGGACGAGTTCCTCGGCCATTTCCAGCACCGCAAACTTGCCCTCGGTACCTGCGGCCGTTCCTACGCCACCCCCTGCATCCACGAACACGCCTGCCTGCGCTGCCCCCTCCTGCGGCCCGACCCGGCCGAACGGGACCGCCTCGTCGACATCCGCAACAACCTCATCGCTCGCATCTCCGAAGCCCGTCAACAAGGATGGCTCGGTGAAGTCGAAGGACTCCAAGTCAGCCTCCACGCCGCCCGCCACAAACTTGAACAGGTCGATCAGATCGCCGACCACCGCCGCAGCGTCCCGCTCGGCCTACCTACCTTCGGCGATTCCGCTGGACGAACCGTGAACGGACAGATCACGCCGAACTGACCACCAGAAATCATCCACCATGTCCGCTTCGTCTAGTTCAGAGAAGAAGAAGACCTGGGGCTATCACCCGTTGCTGGTTTTTTTGGACCCCCCCGAGATCGCCGGCGGCGAAGCGTTGGCCGGGCTGCTGCGACCGGGCAATGCGGGCAGCAACACCGCCGCCGACCACGTCACCGTCCTCGGGTGGGCGCTGGAATCGCTGCCGGCGGCCTACCGGCCGAACCCGGACGGCCCTGCCGGGCAACAGATTCTGGTGCGCTCTGATTCCGCCGGTGCCACCCACGCCTTTGCTGACGCGTGCCGGAAGGCCGGGGTGGGTTTCTCCTTCGGCTACGCCGTTGACACCCGCGTGCAAGACGCGGTGGAAGTCCTTAACCGCACAGACGGCTGGTATCCCGCGATCGACTCCGACGGCGGAATCCGCGACGGCGCCTGGGTCGCCGAGGCCACCGCACTGGTCGAGATGAACGGCTGGCCCGCCGGGACCCGGTTGATCCTGCGCAAGGAACGCCCGCATCCGGGAGCGCAGTTGCGGTTCACCGACTCCGACGGGCTGCGGGTCACCGCGTTCATCACCGACACCGCACCCGCGGTGGTGGCAGGGCAGCTCGCCGGGCTCGAACTGCGCCACCGCCAACACGCCCGGGTCGAGGACCGGATCCGCCAGGCCAAGGCCACCGGGCTGAGCAACCTGCCCTGTCACCGATCCAACGCGAACGCAGCATGGCTGGAGATCATCTTGGCTGCAACAGATTTGGTGGCCTGGGCCAAACTGATCGGCTTCGCCGAGCATCCCGACCTGGCCACATGTGAGATCGGCACCTTCCGATACCGGGTCCTACACGTCGCGGCACGCATCACCCGAGGCGCGCGGCAGATCCGACTGCGGATCGACTCCACCTGGCGGTGGGCGGCCGCAATCTCCGAATGCTGGCACCGACTCCGCGCCGCCTTCCCCTGAACACCCGGTTCACCATCCGACCGACCCGAAAGAACCCTTCGGCCCTGGAAAGCCCGCCCACCGAGCGACACCGGCCGAACTGTCATACCCGCTCGCCACAATCAGCCTCTACGAGCCTGCCAGCACCGGCGTCACACCACCGACACGGCCGCACGAAAAATCGAGGCTAGGGGAGGGAGCTCTTATGAGAATAGAGATGGACACTTGCCAACCACGGACGGATCCGGCAAGCCGATCACCTATCAAGAATGGGACGTCAATCCGAAAGCGCCTGGTCAAAACCGTGGCAACGAGCGTATCGTCACCGGCAGCGACGGATCGGCGTGGTATACCCCAGATCATTACGGAACGTTCCAACGTCTCCGACGACGCCGGCGATGAAAATTAATCTCGAAGAATTCCTTTCACAGGCGGCTGGCAATGGACCCTGCGTGGGTGTACACGCGGAGATACCATCGCTGCTGAAAGTTCCAGCCGGTGTGGAGGTTCGAATAATCGACGGGGCGCGTACCAAGACACTGGATGAGCTCTTCGACGCATTCGCAGAGGCCTGGCATTTCCCGCAACCGTTCGCGCACAATAGAGACGCGTTTGATGATTGGATGCGTGACTTCGATAACCTAATAAATACGGCCAGCGGGAAGCCGCCTGCTCCTGGCTATCTCACTGACATAACCGATGCGCAACTAATCCTCAGCGAACAAATCGGCCTTTTTTCCTGGTTCGCCGGCACAATGCCGTTTTATCGGGATTACTACCGTGACGAAGCCAGTCCGCAGCGGCCTTCGGCTTGTTGCTTTCTGCTCCGCCTGTCAACTCGACGACGTTCGCAAACGGTGGCTTGCTGTCGGAGTTGAGGTTGCAACTGTGACCGTCTGAGCTCAGGTGCCACCGTGAGCTACGGGCAGCTACATGCTCAATGAAGAGGATCGTCGCGACCGGGTTGCCTATCTGCGGCCTCACCGTCTGCATCGCCGTACCGAACGACCGTACCCAGATAACCGGCTCGGAATTGGCAGCGTCTGGCAGTGCCCTTGGTGGAGTCGGCAGTGCTTCTCGCCGCACCATCAGGGCATGACAAGCACATCAATTTCAGCCAGACCCCGCCACACCGACGCCACGCGTTGGCGATCCATCCGCGCCGATCTTGTCTTTTGGACCATCGCGGGCGCGGTTGTCGCCGCGTTCAGTGGTCCGCTCGCCGACTGGTGGAACGTGCCGCGTACCGAGCTCCTCGTCGGCGGGCTGTCGTTCCTGGTCGTCGGCGTCGGCCTCCTGCTCGGTCTGAGCCGGGTCCGTCCGACGCCGCGCGCCCTGGTGGCTGGCTTCGGCGTGTCGAACCTGCTGCTCGCGCCAACCCTCTGGGCTGCGGCGTCGCTCGGCTGGTTGCCGCTGAGCGCCGCGGGCAACTGGGCGCTGGCCGATGCCGGCGCCGTCGCGCTCGGCCTGGGCGTCTGGCAGCTCACCGCGTCGCGAAGGTAGCCGCGCCAACGACGTTTTTCGCCGTCGACGCCGGTCGTGGGAAGATGGGACACGTGTTGCGTTGGACCACTGCTGGTGAATCCCACGGCCGCGCGTTGGTGGCCGTGGTCGAAGGCATGGTCGCCGGCCTGACGGTCACCTCCAACGACATCGCCGACGAGCTGGCCCGTCGTCGCCTCGGCTACGGCCGCGGCGCCCGGATGAAGTTCGAGCGCGACCAGGTCACCGTGCTGGCCGGGGTACGCCACGGCGTCACGCTCGGCGGGCCGATCGCCATCGAGATCGGTAACACCGAGTGGCCGAAGTGGGAGACCGTGATGGCAGCCGACCCGGTCGACGCCGCCGAGCTGGAGGTCGCGCGCAACGCCCCGTTGACCCGGCCACGGCCCGGCCACGCCGACTACGCGGGCATGCTCAAATACGGTTTCGACGACGCCCGCCCGGTGCTCGAGCGGGCCAGCGCCCGTGAGACCGCTGCCCGGGTGGCGGCCGGAACCGTCGCCCGGCAGTTCCTGCGGCAGGCACTCGGCGTCGAGGTGCTGTCCCACGTCATCTCGATCGGCGAATCCACGCCCTACGACGGCCCGCCGCCGCAGGCGGGTGACCTGGCCGCGATCGACGCCAGCCCGGTGCGCGCATTCGACAAGGCGGCCGAAGCGTCGATGATCGCCGAGATCGAGGCCGCCAAGAAAGACGGCGACACCCTGGGCGGTGTGGTGGAAGCCGTCGCGGTCGGATTGCCGGTCGGGCTCGGGTCGTTCATCAGCGGCGACGCCCGGCTGGATAGCCAGCTCGCCGCCGCCGTGATGGGCATTCAAGCGATCAAGGGTGTCGAAATAGGTGACGGCTTCACCACGGCACGCCGACGCGGCAGCCGCGCCCACGACGAGATGTACCCGGGTCCCGACGGCGTGGTCCGCTCGACCAACCGAGCCGGCGGGCTGGAAGGCGGCATGACCAACGGCCAGCCGCTGCGGGTGCGCGCGGCGATGAAGCCGATTTCCACCGTGCCGCGTGCGCTGGCCACCGTGGACATGGCCACCGGGGACGAGGCGGTCGCGATCAACCAGCGTTCCGATGTCTGCGCGGTACCGGCTGCCGGCGTGGTGGTCGAGACCATGGTGGCGCTGGTGCTGGCCCGTGCGGCGCTGGAGAAGTTCGGCGGCGATTCGCTGACCGAAACCCGGCGCAACATCGAGGCCTACCGGCGGTCGGTCGCCGACCAGGAGCCGGTCAGCGAAGTTCGGGCATCCGGGTAGCGCTGATGGCACCTAAAGCCGTATTGGTGGGGCTGCCGGGATCGGGCAAGTCCACCATCGGGCGACGGCTGGCCAAGGCACTCAACGTCGACATGCTGGACACCGACGCGGCGATCGAGGAGCAGACCGGACGTCGCATCGCCGACATCTTCGCCGCCGACGGGGAGAAAGAATTCCGCCGCATCGAGGAGGGCGTGATACGCGCGGCCTTGGTCGAACACGACGGCGTCCTGTCGCTCGGCGGCGGCGCTGTCACCAGTCCCGGCGTGCGAGCCGCACTGGCCGGTCACACCGTCGTCTACTTGGAAATCAGTGCCGCCGAAGGAGTTCGGCGCACCGGGGGCAACACCGTACGGCCGCTGCTGGCCGGACCGGACCGCGCCGAGAAGTTCCGCGCGCTGATGTCGCAGCGCGTTCCGCTGTACCGGCAGGTCGCCACAATCCGGGTGAACACCAACCGTCGCAACCCAGGGGCCGTCGTTCGCCACGTCATGTGCCGCCTGGACGACCCGAAACCGGGCGGCGCCGCGCGTAACCGCCGCCGACCGCCGTGGCGCCGCACGCCGCCCGCGCAGGCGCCAAGCGCCACCGAGCCCCGAACCGGGCCGCCGCCCACCCCTGCCACGCCGGCCGCGCTGGCCGCGGCCCGTCGCGCCGAGGCCAACAAATGACGGAGTATCCCGAACCGGTCACCGTGCAGGTGGCCGTCGACCCGCCCTACCCGGTGGTGATCGGCACCGGGCTGCTGGGTGAGCTCGGCGAACTGCTCGCCGGCCGCCACCGGGTAGCCGTCCTGCATCAACCGGTGCTGGCTCAGACCGCGGAGGAAATCCGAAACCATCTGGTCGACAAAGGGATTGACGCACACCGCATCGAAATTCCCGATGCCGAAGCCGGCAAGGACTTACCCGTCGTGGGCTTCATCTGGGAAGTGCTGGGCCGCATCGGCATTGGCCGCAAGGACGCTTTGGTGAGCCTCGGCGGCGGGGCCGCGACCGACGTCGCAGGCTTTGCCGCGGCGACCTGGCTGCGGGGAGTGTCGATCGTGCACGTGCCCACCACGCTGCTGGCGATGGTCGACGCGGCGGTCGGCGGCAAGACCGGCATCAACACCGACGCCGGCAAAAACCTGGTCGGTGCGTTTCATCAGCCGACCGCTGTGCTGGTCGACCTGGCGACGTTGCAGACGTTGCCGCACAACGAAATCGCGGCCGGGATGGCCGAAGTCGTCAAGGCCGGTTTCATCGCCGACCCGGTGATTCTGATCTGATCGAAGCCGATCCGCAGGCCGCATTGGACCCCTCGGGAGAGGTGCTTCCAGAGCTGATCCGGCGCGCGGTCGAGGTCAAAGCCGAAGTGGTCGCCGC
>CAWDVY010000010.1:0-161369 GCA_963805675.1 uncultured Actinomycetota bacterium | reverse complement strand
TTCCAGGTCGCCGCCGCGTTCTGTTTGTTGTCGGAGTGGTCGATGGTGATGGTGGCATCCACATCCAGATGCAGCCACCCATCGTGGGCGGGGGCGCCACCGGCGGCCCACGCCTGCGTCCGGGCATGGGCTCGCGCCGCCCGGATTGCCGGCAGGTGAGCGGCGTCGATGCGCTCGTCGACCAGCCGCCACAGCGTGGTCGTCGAGCCCACAGCGCCGAAGGCGTGCTTGCGATCGGCCCACAATTGGCCAACCCCGTCAACACAGTCCGCGCCGTCGGCCACCGCGGCGACCAGATCGGCGAACACCGCACCCGGGGCATGGATCCACGGTCCGTTATAGGTGTCGGCCAACGCGGTGGTGACCTGCGCCGACAGCCCGGTCAGATCCGCGACCTCGCGCAGCAAGCCCGTCCCGGCGTGCGACACCACACCATGGCCGTCCGCCGACACTTTCACCCGGCCAACCGCTGCGCTACTGTTCACCTAGAAAGTGCCTTCCCGCTCGGAATCATGGAATCTCAGCAATCCCATTATCCCGTGCAGGACAGGCACTTTCGTCAACTCAACACCGTGTCAAACGAAGTTTCACGAAAAATCGAGGCTAAGGCACACGCAAACTGCTTTGTATCTGCGCCACGTGGGATCTGCCGCACCGCTTTCGCGCGCGGAGCCGTCCAGCGGTCGATGATCGGTTTGTCGGTTTCCCGTTCTGGCGCCATCCGCCCGACGTGCTGCATTGGGTCCGGACGGTGCTGGCACTCACACCTTCCGATTTGGACTCGCCCAAGCGCAACACCCAGATGCATCGCGTCGGGGTTTGTTCCTTGTCCAGTCGGCGCGTGCGTTATGTTTCTCGCGCCATCGCGAGCTTGTCGCGAAGGCTCACCGCGGCCATGGATCCGCCGTCGCACAGCACGTCGATACCGGTGAGGTAGCTGGCCTTATCGCTGGCGCAGAAGGCGAGCACTTCGGCGATTTCGTCTGGGGTTCCGAATCGTCTTAAGGCGGATCGTTGTGCCATCGCACCCGATCCGGTTCGCTCTTCGAGTCTGCCCATCTCGGTGTCGATGGGGCCGGGCGATACCGACAGAATGCGTGCGCCACGCAGTCCGAATCGGTCGGCTTGCGACGTGCAGTACCACCGGACGAAGGTCTTGCTGGGGGAGTAGGCCATGCCCGGTCGTAGCCTCTTTGGCGCCAGGCGGTAGGTGCGCATCGCCTTGTTGAGGAATGCTTGCTGGTCGCTCAGCGCTGTCTGGAAGATCCCGGTTGGATACATCGCCGGCGGCGTCATGTGGCCGCCATGGATGCGACGTTGACGATGGCGAAGCCCGGGCCGGCGATCTCGTAGAAGACCTCGTTGAAGTTGACGGCGCCGATGGCGTTGATCTTGGTGATGATGTCGGCAGACGCCATGCTTGCGCTTACGCCCGCGGTGTGAACGACGGAGGTCACCGTGCCGAGTCCTGCGGCGGTCGCCGCCAGTTGGGCCACTGCCGTTCGGTCGGTGATGTCGCAGTTCATCTTCGTGCAGTCGGTGCCCGTGGCGGCGAGTTGAGCGGCGACGGCGTCCAGGCGGTCTTGCCTGACGTCGGCGATAACGACGGTGCGATCGCGTCCGATGATTTTCGCGGCGGCAAGCCCCATGCCGCCAGCCCCACCAGTGACGACGGATACCTGACCCACTAGTTGCTCTTTCTTTAGGTGAAGGTGACGACGACCTTGTCGGCGGCCCCGGGTGTCGATGCCAGTCGGAGGGCGTCGTCGACGTCGGCGAAGGGGATGGTGTGGCTAATGATGAGCGAGTATTTCTCCCAGTTGGCGATGAGATCCTTGGTGACTTCGAAGATTTCGTCGGGGTAGCCCATGGAGCCGACGATGGTGATTTCGTTGCTCATGACGTTGACGAATTCTACGGGGACCGGTTCTTTGTGCACCCCGATGATGCCGAGGGTGGCGCCCTTCTTGGCTGCCGCGAGCGCGGTGTCGACGACCGGCTTTGCGCCGGCGGCGTCGAGGTAGATGTCGGTACCCGCCTTACCGGGGAACATTGCCTCGCCTTCGCCGTGCAGTTCGATGAGGCGCGCGACGACATCTTCGGATGCGGAGTTGATTACGGCGTCGGCGCCGATCTTGAGGGCTTTCTCCAAGCGGGCCGGAACGAGATCGGCGACCACCACGTGGCTCACGCCGAGTGACTTGAACGCCAAAACAGCGCCGAGTCCGATCGGACCCGCGCCGAAGACCACGACCTTGTCGCCGGGCTTGGGTTGGCAGCGGTTGGCGCCGTGGCGGGCTACGGCCATGGGTTCGTTGAGGGCGGCGACCTCGAACGGGATGTGGTCGGGAATGACTTCCAGACTCGTTCCCCGGACGGCGTCTTCGATCAACAAGTAATCGGCGAGGGCGCCTGTCGCCCCGCCGTTGCCGATGATGCCGCTGGGCGCGGCCATGGGGTTGATGACAACGTGTTCACCGACGGCGATGTCGGTCACGCCGGCGCCTACTTCGACGACTTCGCCGGCGGGTTCGTGACCCAGTGGGGTGTGATTCTGCCGGGGCGGGATGCCGCCGATGGTGATGTAGAACGCGTCGGACCCGCAGATGCCGCAGGCCCGCATGCGGACCAACACGTCTTTGCGGCCCGGCGTGGGTTTGTCGGCGTCGACGACCTCGGCCGAGCCTGGGCCGGTCACCATGGACAGCTTCATCGATCACTCCTCATCCGGGTGTGGTTCATGCCTTCATGGCTTCCAGGAACCCGGGAAAGTCCGGGAACAGTGCGCGGTCGACGATCTCGATGCGCACGCCGTCGGGGTCCGTCTGGTAGGCGAACATCGACAGATCCTCGCCACTGGGGCGGGCTTCCTGGCGGTAACCGGCGTCTTCGAGAGCGGCCGCTGTGGCAGTGAGGTCGTCGACCCAGTAGCCGAGGTGGTGGGCCGCCGTGCCAGCGCTGGCGGCCCAGATGGTGCCGGGAACCTGTTGCACCAGTTCCAGATGCGGTGCTTGCAGTGAGTAGACGAACTTGAACGGCACCTCGTAGTCCCCTTCGGCGGTGGTGACCGCCAGCGTGTACTCGACCGGTTTGGTCCACTCATATCCGGACACGGCGGTGAGCCGCTGAGCCGCGGCGTCGACGTCGACGACGATCAAACCGACGTGATAGAGATCGGTCGGCGATACCGCGCTCACGCGCCAGCCTCGAGTTCGATGTCGAACGTGGACAGGTATTCGGCGAAGACCGGTTCGAGCATCTCAACGGTCAGGCCGTACTGGTCGAGGCTGTAGGAGTTGATCCCGAACAAGTCCTGAGGGTGTTCGGCGAGCCACTTCCGCATTCCTGCTTCGACATCGGCGCTCAGGAGGTCGCCGGCCCATTCGTAGATGCGGCGCATCACGTCCAAGGGGTCGCGCATCATCTCGTGGTAATACATGTGAAAGAAGCGGTCGTCGCCAATGCGATCGCGAGCCCGCAGCGGCCGCTCGACGTGGTACTTCATCTGCTCCATGGCGTTGCGGCCCATGGCTTTCAGGTCGATGGCTTCGGGCTGCATGACCAGACCCTTGGGCAGCTTCCACAGATTGGCCAGAGAGCCCGTCGCCTTGTAGGGGTCTCTGTGCGCCCAGATCAGCCGGGCGTCAGGGAACACCTCGAGCAGCGCATCGATGTGCACCGAGTGTGACGGCATCTTCAAATTCCACGTGCCCGGCGCGGTGGACTGCAGGACCTGCAGGTAGCGCTTCTGGTACTCGTAGGTGCTGCTCATGTCAGCTTCGTTGAACAGCCATTCGGCGTAGCGCGACGACGGTAGGAACGAATCCCAGGACAGGCCCTTGAAATCTTGGTTGTGGATGAACATGTCCTCGGTGGGCCCGTCGGCGTCTTCCCAGTGCGGAAGGGGCAGCCCGGCCTGCTTGATTAAGCTGATGATGTTCTGCTGCTCCTCGAGCAGGGCAACGCAGCGCGGATCGGTTCGCAAAGTGTCGGTGGTGGCCGGCGGGACGGGATGCACGCACTCCCAGTTCAACAGTGACCGCCGGTTCGGATCCTTGTCGAGGAGATAGCTGATGACGGTCGTGCCGGTGCGGGGCATGCCCAGGATGATCAGTGGCCGCTCGACGGGCGCGTCGAGCACTTCGGGATGGGACTGGATGTAGTCGTGGACTTGTAACCGACGGCCCAGGGCGTTGGTAGCGTCGTCGAGGATACGTTCGCGGCCGTACGGCGTGAACGCCGACGAGGTGTTGACCTCGTCGAGGATGATCGCCAGCCCCTCGTGCCAGGCATCGGACTCAATCTCGGTGAGCCCGGTGCGTTGACTGGCCAGTTTGAGGACGTCGTCGGGCGTGGTGATGTTGTCGTATTCGCTCACTTCTGTTGCCTTCCTTATGAGTTCGTGGCTCAGACCGTGAGGTATCCGCCATCGACGGCGACGGTGGTGCCGGTGATGTAGGAGGCCGCGTCGGTACACAGGAACAGCACCGCACCGGCACAGTCCTCGGGCGTACCGGGCCGGCCCAGCGGGGTGTGGAAACCGATCTCGACGTCCATGACTTCGGGGATACTCATTGCCGGGTGCGTCATGCGGGTGTCGATCAGCCCGGGTGCAACTGCGTTGACGCGGATGCCGTCATTGGCCCAGCGGCGAGAAAGGTTCATGGTCAGCGCGATCAGGCCCATCTTCGACGAGGCGTAGCCCGGGACGAATACCGCTGAGCGAAAAGCCGACATGGAGACAATGTTGATTACGCTCGCCCCGCCTGGGGCGTTACTGGACTTCAGTCGGTCGTAGCACTTCATGGTCAGCCGCATCGGCCCGAACATGTTTTGAGTCACCGAGGCGACATAGCCGTCGGGGTCGTACTCATCACCCGCCGGATAAGGTCCGCCGGCGTTGTTGACGAGGATGTCGAGGTCACCGAGTGAATCGGCCAATGCATCGATGGAGTCGGGATCTCGTACCTGGCATTGGCGGTAGGTGAACGCACTGAGGTCGTCGTCGTAGTCCGACGCCGACGCGCGCGTGCCGGTGATCGTCACGGCGGCACCAGCTTTGGCGAACGCGTCGGCGATCCCGTTGCCGATACCGGCGGTTCCCCCGGTCACCAGGACGTTGGCGCCGGTGTAGTCGAACGTCACGCTGTTCATTCGGTGATCCTCAATTCGTTGATCGATTTGGCGAGCCAGGCCTTCTCCCAGAAGTTCTCGGTGCCCGCGAGGAGTGCTTCGTGCGCGTCGACTGCGGCTGCGCGGGCCCCGCTGTGGGCGGGATCAGCGGTGAGCACCAGGTCGGTCAGATGCAGCGCCTGCACGGGCCGCCCGGCGGCGGTGTGGGTGCGGGCAGCCTCGACGAGGGCATCGGCGCCCGCGGCTTGCACGACGTCAGCGGCGATGGAGTGCGGCGCCACACCATAGAGCTCGGTGGTGGAGCGGTGCTGAAACCAGCCGGCGTACATCTCCCAGATCGCCCGCACGTTCCACGACGTCTTGCCGTATCCCTCGCCGACGTCGAGGTGCTCGGGCACCTGGACCTCGCGCATCGCGGTGAAGAGGTCGGCCCCGGCCACCATGTGCTCGACGGTGCGGTCGTGCACGGCCTGCATGGCATCGCGCATCGCAGTGACTTCCTCGGCGATGCGTTCAGCGCCCTCGATGGGGTCGAAGTGCCCGGTAATCAGCCGCTGCGGCACGAAGTCCAGCACGGCGTTCAACGCTTCGATGTAGAGGATGGGGTCGCGGTAGCGGTCACCGCGGATCGTCATCAGGTTGGGCACGTGACCGAATAGCGGCCCAAACAGGTTGCCGGTGAACAGTATTTGATCCTGGGGCAGCCAGACCACCAGTGAGTCGGTGGTCTCACCACCGGGGGTCCAGGCCAGTTCGAAGTCGCGGCCACCGACGCTGAAAGTGTGGCGGCGGTCGAAGGTGGTCGTGGGTTCGGGAAACGAGAAGTCGATCGTCGCGGGGTCAACGTCTTTGAGGTGCTCGATGACGGCGTCGGTGAACTTCTGGAACGCGAACGACGTCTTGGGGGCCCGATAACCGCCGAGCCGCTCGTTGTCATCACGCCAGTAGCGGTAATTGGCGTGCATCACCACATCGGTGTCGGCTTCGCGGAGTGCGTTGACCCCGCCCCAGTGATCGGCGTGGCCCTGCGTGACGACGATGACTCGCGTCGGCCCGGCAACGTCGGCGAAAGCCTGACGGCGCAGCGCGCCTTCGAAGAACAGCCCACCGTTGACGATGACGCGGCCGTCGTCGGTGGCGATGGCGTAGGAGTTCGACACCCCCGGCGACATCCAGATGCCGTCGCCCAGCGCTGCCGCGGGCTCACCGGTGGCGACCGCCAGATCGGCGGCACCGGGCCGTTCGCGATGGATTCCTGCCACGAAGCCCTCCTCACCCCACCTCTAGAGACATAGAGGTGACTGCTCTAGGACTGTAGAGGTAAAGTTCCGGCCAGGGAAGAGGCCCGTCATAATTGGTCGACGCGCCCGCGACGCGGAGGAGTCCAGATGGGGTTGACCGGTTTGACCGGCAAGGTCGCAGTCGTGGCCGGTGGGGCCACCGGCATCGGCGCGGCGACCGCAGCCCGACTAGCCGACGAGGGCTGCCTGGTCGTGGTCGGTGACGTCGCCGTCGACGCCGCCCGCCGCGCCGCCGACGACATCGTCGCCACGGGTGGAACCGCGACCGCCGTCGAATTCGACCTGGCAGAGCCCGACTCCGTGGCCGCCCTACTCGACACCGCCGCAACCACCTACGGCGGCATCGACGCCGTCTTCGCCGTGGGCGCCGACATGGCAGCCATCCGCGCCGACACCGACGTCGTCAACATCGACCTCGACGTGTGGGACCGGGTCATGGCGGTCAACCTGCGCGGCTACGTCGCCACGATGAAGCACGCCATCCCCCGCATGCTCGCCCGTGGCGGCGGGGCGATCGTCAACATGTCCTCGGCAGCGGCGTTTCAGGGTGAGCCCACCCGACCGGCCTATGCCACCGCGAAGGCCGGAATAGGGGCCTTGACACGACATGTCGCGTCGCGGTGGGGCAAGGAGGGCATCCGGTGTAACGCCGTGGCGCCCGGATTCACCGCCACCGAGGCCATCCAGTCCGCCCCGCAGTGGCCGCAACTGCAAACAGCCGCGCTGAAACGCATTCGCGGACCCCGCGTCGGCGCACCCGACGACGTCGCGGCGCTGGTCGCGTTTCTCCTCTCAGAGGAGGGAGAGTGGATCAACGGCCAGGTGATCAACATCGACGGCGGCACCGTCCTGCGCTGACCGACACCCACACAGTCATGTCCATCTCCACACCACGAAAACGCAACGGTGACGAACGGCGACGCGAACTGTGCGATGCAGCGATTCAAGTTCTCGCCGAGCATGGTTCGCGCGGGCTGACTCACGGGCAGGTCGACCGCTATGCCGGTGTCCCCGACGGCACCACCTCGTACTACTACCGCACCCGCGCGGCCCTGCTGCGAGGCGTCGGCAAGCGGGTCGCCGACATGGACGTCGCCAACCTGCGATCGGTAAGCGACGAGCCCCTTGATCCGCAGTCGCCGTTTTCTCATCTGGCGCAGCTGGTCATCATGCAGGCGCACGGAGCCGGTCTGGCGCTCAACCGGGCGCGCCACGAACTGATACTGGGCGCCGCTCGCGACCCCGACCTCGCCCAGACGTCGCAGGAGTTCATCGCGCGGATCATCGCCATGGCCCAAGACGCGATCGCCCACCTGCAACCAGGCAACAACGATTCCGCCCTGCTCGAAGCCCAAACGACGGCCGTCACCACCTTCATAGCCGGCGTCTTCACCCGGCTCGTCGCAGGCGACCGCACCATCAACGACGCAGAACAACTCGCCCGCTTCATGCAGGCGGTAGTCACGGCAGTGGCGCTCGAGCGAGCCGACGCCGATTCATAGGCGCGGCAGCAGGGTGAACCGACTACACCGAATCTGCGGGAATACGGCGGCCAACCTAAAGCGCGGAACTGGTGAACGAGGCCTGAGAATCGTTCATCGGTTGATACGACGCAGCCACCGGCGGCGCGACCGGGGCGACCTTGCCGCCGGCTCACGGCCCGCGACATCCCGAACCTCACCCCCGCGCTGATCACTGCCAGTTTGCTCGGCTCGCAGGCGCAGGCGACGCGCGTGGGCTCGGGCCGCCTCGGTGCGGGCCTCCGCCTGCGCAGCCTCCGCCTCCGCTTGTTCTAGCGAAGCTGGCGCTTCGCCCGTTGGCCGCGACGGCGGTTGTCCGCCATCGGAATCGTTGACCTCCCGCCGGGCATCACCATGGTCGGCGGCCAGCGCCTCAGATCGACGCTCCCGCGCCGGCATGAGAATCTCCTTACCGCTTAGGATCATGGCCGGGTAGAGCCGCGTTATCACTTCCGGATGTCCGATCCTCAATTATGGAGAATTTCCGTCTCGCCAGTGCGAAGGTATTCCGGTTCCTGTGGCCGAAGACCATTGAGGCTTGGTTCTATAGCGATCCGGCGTGCGCCATCGGACCATCACGCGCCACACCGGTCCCGTGGGCCGCCTATATCAGCCCACCACTGGCTGACCGGCTCGTCAAGCTGGTGGTGGACCCGGGGTCGCGTGCTCCTAGCAGTGCCTAAGTGGCATCGACCTGACGTCGGCATCGGAATGGGAATGCAAGACGTATGACGATCGACAAGCGTGTGACCGAGACGACCTATGGCCCTGTCCGCGGCATTGATGGAAGCGTGCCGACTGTTCGGCTCAGAGGAACGAGCGGATGAAGCCGAGGGTCTCGTCGACATCGGCGAAGCCGCCGAGGTGGCTCTTGCCGGGGTGCAGGATGAGCTCGACGTCGGGCAGGTAGGAAGCCGCCACCTTAGCGGCCTCGAAGGACACGATCGGGTCGGCGTCGCCGTGCCACCACCGCACCGGCGCCTTGACGTCGCCCAGCCGGAAGCCCCAGTCCCGCCCGAACAGGCGGAGGTCGTCGATGAGGGCCTGGAAACGGCCCCTCGAGGTGAGGGCGATGTCGTCGATGAACATCGCCTGGATCTCGGCATCGGCGAAAACCCGTTGGTCGGCCTCGGGCATAATCCTGGCGAAGCCTTGATAGGCCCAGTGGCCGAGCGGGACGATGGGCAGCAACCCCCCGGCCACCAGCGCCGCTAAGGGCCGGCGCAGGCCCGACAGCATCACGGCGAAGCGGCGGGTCAGGTCGATGGGGCCGGCGGCGGTGGCGTCCGGTCCGACCGACGGCGTCACGCCACCCACCACGGCCACGGCCGCGACCCGACCGGCAAGCGCGGTCGTCCCGGCGCAGGACAGGGCGTATGGGCCCCCGCCGGAGAGCCCGACGACGCCCAGCCGCTCGGCGTTGAGGGTGTCGGCCACTTGGGCGGCGTCGGCGGCCCAGTCGGCCACCGCATTGTAGGGGTGCGGGTCGGATAGGCCCGACCCCGGCCGTTCCACCAGTACGACGCGGAGACCGAGCTTCTCGGCGGCGCGCCGGCCGAGCAGCGGGAACTGGCGCCGCCCGCCGGGGGTGCCATGGAACCACAGCACCACCGGGCCGGAGGGGTCGCCGTACTCGGCGTAGCCCAGTCGGCGGCCACCTGCGAGATGAAAGCGCCCTTCGGCGCGCGGCTTTTCGATGTGGGGCACGCGGAAGGGGTGCCGCCAAGGGTTGTTCGGGCGCATTGGACTTGTAGCCGGGGGTTGAAACAACCCGGGCTGTTTCTCCTTTTTCTTCCCCCGGAGAGAGCGTACCGGGACAAAACCGGGGCGACCTGAGAATTCAGCGCAATTCCCTGGCGACGCAGCATATATTGGCGGAATTGATGGGCCATTGGCGAATGGAGGGGCGTGTGAAGAGGTTGGCACTCAGCGTTGCGCTCACGGTGGCTGCGGTCGCGCTTGCGCCGGCTGCCCGAGCCGAGTCGCTTGGCAACTACAAACTCAACATCGAGGGCAGGTACGACTTCCACACCTGGCTGTGGGCTACGAGTCCATGCGGCACCTCGCTTAAATCGCCTGAGGGATGTGTCCACGTGATCGGTATAGCCCAGCCCGTCGCGAAGGCGTTCAACTACCAAGGCGACGCGTGGCTCGCCAATGGCCGGTACACATTGGCCGTCGACGTTCCCGATGGTCTGCGCTGCGGTGACGTCTACTATGGCCCCGTCATTACCACGCACGACGTCTACTCATGGGACGCAACGACGCTGGCTGGTTCGCTGGACTCCTCATTCGCAACGGGCTGCGATGGTGCGCCAGCCGGGACCTACACGTACCCGTTCACGCTGTCGCATATGTAGGTCAGAGCGGTGCCGCGCGCGAGATCAGCATCCTTGACGAGTTGCCGCGCACAACACCGGCAAAATCCGCCGCGGCGATCTGCAGGCACGGGTCGGCGGCGATGGGAATTAAGGTGAGGCTGCGGCACCCCCGCCCGCTGCTGCGCGCGGCAGTCGAATTGGTGCACGCGCTCAACGCATTTCGGCCGCTTGGCCGTAAGGGCTACGTCACGTTCCTGGCATTCTGGTTCGGCTGGCGTACCACCGAGGTGCCCCACCTGTTCATGACCGCCTCGATGATCGACGCCGTCCGCCGGGCCCGCCGCGGCGACTTCGCCGGTCGACGGGGCAAGGCCGCGTTGGCCCTGACCGCCGCGAGTTGGGCCATCCTGGCGGTGATCTATCGACGCGGCATGGCGTCACGCCCGCAGCTGCTGGACCCCCTGCGCGAGGAACTTGGCGTCGATTACACCGACTCGCTGGCGAGCCTGCCGTCGCCACCGTCGCAGACGCGGCGGCCCAGCACGTGGCGCACCACCTTCGTGCGCCGCCGCTACGTCGAGAAGGACTCTGTTGTGCGCTACGGACCATACGGCCGAGCCAACCTGGCCGACGTATGGCGCCGCGTTGACCTGCCGCGCGATGGGAAAGCGCCTGTGGTGGTGCAAGTCCCAGGTGGCGGGTGGGTGATCGGTTGGCGCCGCCCCCAGGCCTACCCGTTAATGGGCCACCTCGCCGACCGCGGCTGGATCTGCGTGTCGCTGAACTACCGCGTCAGCCCGTTGCACACGTGGCCGGACCACATGGTCGACGTGAAGCGGGCGCTGGCATGGGTGAAGGCGAACATCGCATCGTTCGGCGGCGACCCAGACTTTGTCGCGATCACCGGTGGATCAGCCGGCGGCCATCTGGCGGCGCTCGCCGCGTTGACCCCGAACGACCCGCAGTTCCAGCCGGGGTTCGAAGATTCAGACACGTCGGTGGTGGCGGCGATCCCGATGTACGGTCGCTACGACTGGGTCAGCACCCACGGTGACGGCCGCCGGGAGTTCATCGGGTTCCTGGAGAAATTTGTGGTGAAGAAGCCCTTACGCCAGCATCGGGACATCTACGTCGACGCATCGCCGATCCGGCGGGTGAGACCTGACGCGCCACCGTTCTTTGTGGCGCACGGCCAAGACGATTCGATCATCCCGGTCGGCGAAGCACGCGAGTTCGTCGCCGCGATGCGCGCTGTCTCGAAGTCCCCCGTGGTTTACGCGGAGTTGCCAAACGCCCAGCACGGTTTCGACTTCATGGGCTCGGCGCGTGCGCATTACGCTGCCGACGCGGTCGCCCAGTTCCTGTCCTGGGTGTACGCGTCGAGACGCCGCTCTACCCCGTGACGACAGACCACCGCAAGCGGCTTGACAGGTCTTAACCTCGATCCGCGAATTGGAATCGGTAGCCAGGCGACGGTAGTAACCTATTGGCCAATCGGGTTGCCACCAGGGGCATGGGATTTTGCCTCGACACGTCGGCCTTGGCGGTGACTGGGCTTCAAGTCATCAACCTCGGCAGCAGCACAATGCGGAGGAAGGCATGAGCGGCAACGATATTGACAATCCGGAGCTCGCCAAGTTCGATCCCGCCTTCACCGAGCTGGGCAATAAGGTGGTCGCGCCGGTTATCCGGCGATGGTTTCGGTCAGAGGTGCGGGGCTTGGAATGCTTCCCGCCCGCTGGCGGCGTGTTGGTGGTGTCGAACCACTCCGGCGGGCTGCTCACACCTGATGTGCTCGTTCTCGGGCCGGCCTTCTACGACAAGTTCGGATACGACCGCCCGCTCTACACGCTGGCCCACTATGGCGTGTTCTTTACACCGTTCCGCGGATACTTGGGCCGCATCGGCGTTATTCATGCCAGCCGGGAAAACGCTGCGAAGGCATTGCACTCGGGCGCGGTCGTGCTGGTGTATCCCGGCGGCGACTATGACGCGTACCGGCCGACGCTAAGCCAAAACGTCATCGACTTCGGCGGCCGCACCGGATACGTCAGGGTCGCCATCGAAGTCGGCGTGCCGATCGTGCCTGTAGTGTCGATCGGGGCGCAGGAAACCCAACTGTTCCTGACCCGCGGCGATCGGCTGGCGAAGCGATTGGGTCTGCACCGGATCCGAATGGACATCCTGCCGCTCAGCGTCGGTTTCCCATTCGGCATGACTATGTTGTTCCCGGCTAACATGCCGTTGCCGGCCAAGATCGTTGATCAGGTGCTCGAACCAATCCACGTCGTCACAGAGTTCGGCAAGAACCCCGACGTCAACGAGGTCGACGCCCACGTCCGCTCGGTGATGCAGACGGCCCTTGATCTGCTCGCCCGCGAACGCCGGTTCCCTGTGCTGGGCTGACCGACGACAAACGCAAATCTATTGAGCCCCCGAAACATCCAAAAGAGTTGTAGGGCAGCGACAATCGCGAGTGCCGCCGGGCCGTCTTAGGACAAGCTGAACTCCAGCGCCTCCCGGATGTTGGGCATCTAACCCCACCAGCAGCCGCGCCTTGCGCAACGCGCGCGAGGACTCGCGAAGTGCCCTAATACGCTGGGAGAGCGGGCTTTCCGGCGCAGTCACGGCGATCACCCTATGACGGGAAAGCGACGCTGGGCGGCCAATTCGTCCAACGCCGACTGCATCACCTTGCGCACGTGTGCGTCGACCTCGGCGATGTCGGGATTGTCACCGAACTGGGCGGTGATGTCGATCGGCGGCAGGACCTGCGTGACGATCTTGGCGGGAAGCGGCAGGTTGAATGCTCCCACGCTGAACCCGAACGGGAGGCCGAACGAGACCGCCACTTCCTCAGTGCGCGTCAGCCGTTTCAGCCCCAGCCGCTTTGCCAGCCAGGCGCCGCGGGTCAGGAATAATTGGGTTTCCTGCCCGCCGATCGACACGGCGGGCACGATCGGCGCACCAGCCTCGATGGCCGTCGTGACATATCCCATTCGCCCATTGAAATCGATGATGCTCTGTTGCGAGGTTGGCCGCAGCGCGTCGTAGTCTCCCCCAGGGAAAACGATGACCACGGCGCCGGAGCGCAGCATCTTCTCTGCATTGTCACGACTGGCGCGGATCATGCCCATTTGCATCAGAGTTCCCGCGGTCGGCCCCCGGAACAGGAGGTCGTGGGCGAGGAAATACAGCGGGCGGTCGTATCCGAACTTCTCGAAGAAGTCGACCAAAAGAATCGGGACGTCGATCGCCAGTGGGCCGCCAGAGTGGTTCGACACGATCAGCACTCCGCCGGAGGGAATTCCGTCGAGACCACGTACTTCAGGGCGGAACCAGACTTTGACAAGCGGACGCCCGACCGTGACCAGGAGCCGCAGCATGGTCGGGTCCCACTCTCCGGTGAAGTCCCCTGGCCGGGGCGTGCTTCGGTCAGTCAATGCGGACCTCCGATTGCAGATGAGACGAACGTTGGCAGAAAGCGCTGCGACAAGTCGAAACCGTGCGATCTAGCCATTGACCAAGGCGGTTGCTGCCGGGAGGCCGGCGGTGCTGGCCAGTTCCAACGCTCCGTGCCGTGAGCCAACCACTAGCGCTCTTGCTGACCGCCGCCGACGATGCCTGTAATGCCGCTGCTATCAACGTGTTTGCTCGGTATCGCCCGCCGCGCAGCAACGGTCCACCCGTCGTCAGCCTAAGGCAAGGCGAGTCTATCGCCTCACCGGCGATCTATTAGCGGAAATTCACACGATTGTCAGTAAGGCCTCACCTCACACGGATCCACGCTAAGAGGCGTCGTGCATGTGTGGGTGCTGGCACGGGCCAGCCGCGATCACACGATCGATTTTTGTAGCAGGTAGTGATATCGGACATTGCCGACATTCATGGCACCTCCGAAGGCATCCACCTCGCCGCGATGGCAAGCAGCGTCGACCTCCTCCAGCGGTGCTACACCCGGCCTGGAAACCTGTCAAGATCGCATCATTTTTGTCTCGCCGCACTGGCCGGAAAGCGCTCCAGCGCCGGGCTTCCCGATCCGCTACCGCAGCCCACCGCCTCTACCTGAGGGTGAGTGGGAAGGGAGGGCGCCGAGGTCGGCGCGGACCCACGAGGCGTTGGGCCGATCGAGTTTGAATGCCGCGGTCGCGTGGAACGGTTGGAGCATGACCAAGCCAACGCAATCGTGGCTCACGGATGCGGCCTGCTCTCCCTCAGTAACGCTGTTGGTAATCCCGGCAACAAGCAACACAAAGACGAGCACAGCAGTACAAAGGAAGTGAGACCGGTTAAAGAATCTGCGCGGGCAATCGTGTTGGCCGGACTCGACTGATCACCGGAGGCCGAAGTGGAGCAATTGAGCGGTCTCGATGCCGCATTCGTTTACGCCGAGACCGCCGGCGCGGCGCATGTGACCTTCTTCGCGATCTACGATCCGTCGACGGCTCCGGGCGGCATCGTCACCTTCGACGATGTCGCCGCGCATATCGGCTCCCGACTTGGCGCGGACCGCATTTTTCGCTCGGTGCTTGCTCGCGTCCCGTTTGATCTGGATCACCCGTACTGGGTGCGTGCCGAGAACTTCGAACTCAGCGAGCACCTCCACCACCTGACATTGCCGCGCCCCGGCGGCTGGCGGCAGCTGTGCGAGCAGGTGTCGCTGCTGCACGCTCAGCGGATGGATCTGCGCCGACCTCCATGGGAGGGCTACTTCATCGACGGGCTCGGCAAGATCCGGGGAGCGCCGAAAGGCGCCTTCGCCGTGTGCTTCAAGGTGCATCATTCGGCGGTCGACGGGGTGACGGGCTTAGGCCTCGCCAACGCGCTTCACGACCCAACCCCCGACGCCGCGCAGGCGCCCCCGGACGATTGGACCCCAGAACCATATCCGTCATCGTTGAACCTGCTCGCTCGCACCGCGGTCACCTACGCCCGTCGGCCGGCACGACTGGTCTCCGCTGCAGCACGCAGCATTCCCTTGCTGACCCGGCTCCCCGGAGCGGTGAGGCGGTCGATGCCAATCGGTCATCGGACGGAGCAAGGGCGTTCCATCGATGTTCCGCTCACCCTGTTCAACCAGCACACCGACAGCAGCCGCAACTTTGACGCACGCGCCTACGACCTCGCCGCGGTGTCGACAGCACGCACGCTCGTACCGGGAGCCACGTTCAACGATGTCGTTCTCGCCGGCATCGGAGGCGCTATGCGCCGGTATCTTCTGGAGAAGTGCGAGCTGCCCGAAAAATCGCTCGTAACGGCCATGGCGATCGCCGTGCACACCGACTCAGAACGCCAGCACGGGGTGAATCAGATTTCTGTGGTCCGCGTGTTGCTCGGCACGAACATCGCCGACCCGCTCGCCCGTGTGAAGGCCGTGCAGGAGTCGAGCGCCCATTCGAAGGCCGTCAGCGAGGCGTTGGGCGAACGGGTGCTTGAGTACGCCGAGTTCGTGCCGGGCGCGCTCGTCGTTACAGCCCTCCGTGTGGCCATGGCGGCAAACCTCGGGAGGCTCTACGACAGTTCACGGGTTTCGAACACCCTCGTGTCCACCATGCGCGGCCCGGACTTCCCGATCTACCTTGTTGGCGCTCGGATGATCGCCGGTTACGCATTGTCGCCGTTCACACAAGGGTGCGGGCTGATCCACAACGTGATCAGCTACTGCGGACGCGTGGTCGTCAGCATCAACGGCTGCCCGATCGTGCTGCCGGATATTGAGCAATACGGGGATTGCATGGACGCGTCTTTCGCTGAGCTGACGTCCGCCGCGAAAACCGCGATGAGCGAGACGCCGCGGAGCGGGCAGCCGCCTTCCTGATCGGCGATCGGGTCAGAGCCGTCTACGTGCACCAAATTGGTTGAGCAAGAACAGCCGCCGCGCCGAGCACGCTGCACCGCCGTCAGCCGACGCGTTCAGCTCGCCGACGGTTACGCGCATGTCGTGGGCACCAGTGCCTCGCTGGTCCGGATCGCTCGAGACCGCCATCTCGAGTAGTAGCGAGATACTCATGCTGCGATGGCGCCTATACCGCGTCGAACTTCGATATAAGCCAGGCCCCGTTGACTTTCGACAGGGACACCAGCACACTGCTCGACGTCAGCGCCGGTTCCGGCCTGTCTGTGCTCGTGGTGGTCTGGTTGATGAACAGTAGTACCACCGCCATGTCCGGGTTTAACTCGGACAACGCTGACTGAACCACGGCAGCCTTTGTCGTCACTCCCTTCTGCTTTGCCGCCGGGGCCACGATCTGTTCGGTGAAGTGGTTGTAGTAGGACAAGAAGTCACCGGTCAGATGCGCCTTGGCGTCCGAGAAGTCGCGGTCGAGGCTGTCCGGGGAGTAAGACAAGAGCGCCACCGTCCCATCGGAGGCGGCTTGAATCGCGGTGTGCGCGGCCGCTGAGTTCCACACAGCAAACCCGACCTGCTGGTCTGCTCGATACTTGTTGAAATACAATTCGGCGCTCAACACTGCCGCACCGACGAGTAGGGCGGCTGCCACCAGCGGGACCCATCTGGCTTTGCACCAACGAAACACACGGCGAACGGAGCCGGCCGGCTTCTGGGTGCCCCCCTCTTCGGCGACCTCGCCCTCGGGCTGGTCGGCTGTCTCCTCTTCGACGTCATCAACGTCCTGCCGCGTGGTCACGGCATGAACTCCACTTTCGACATCTTGATCTGCCCACCATCCCTCGTCACGGTCACGCTGAGACGCCATGCGCGCGGTTCATGCTGCGCGCCAGTGGCATTGGTGAGCTGTGTTTTCGCGGCCACTAGTACGACCGCCGAGTTGTCAGTCGTTGATTGGACGGCCGTAGCGTTTACCGATCCAACCGTGACTACCTTGGTCTCCTGGACCGCTTTGGTGAAATCGTCTGCGTGGCTTTGGAAATCGTCTCTGAACTGGCCGGTCGAATTGTCGAGCACACGCTGCACATCTTCTTTTGTGTGGTTGAAGTCCAGCGTCATCAAACTCACGACGCCCTGCCTGGCCGCTGCGGCGAACTGTGCCACGCGGTGCCGCTGCGCGGCGGCGTTACGGTCTTGCCAGATCATGTATCCGCTTGCCGCCAACAAGGCACAGATCAGCACGAACGTAAGGCCCAGCGCGACCCTGGCCCACACCAGGCGACGGCGCCAGCGGCGCCGCGACCGCGGCGCTTCATTCGTAGGCGGTTCGATGTCGACACATTCGCCGGCATCACCGGAGCCGTTGACCTCGTCGTGCCCATCGTCGTCCGGAGCCTTCCGTTCGTCATCGGTGGTCGCGGGCGGGACCTCGGTCGCGGCTGCCGCCGCCGTCGTCGTATCAGCGTCGCCTCGGTCGTCGAGTTTCGATTCGGCACTTTCACCTTGCGCCTCGGATACCCGGGACTGGCTTTGCCTGCGCAGCCGCATCGCCCTTGCACGGGCGAGTGCCGCAGCGGCCAGCGCGTCTGCCGCGGCCGCCTCGGCCTCGGCTTCTTCCGCCAAGGCAAGCGCCTCCGCCGGATTCGGGCTTTCGGCGGTCCCATTAGCGTTGTTCTCAGCCATCAGGCCTCAACATCCGGCGCCGGATGGGAGCAATGTGACCGCCACCTCGAACGCTGCCGAGATACCGGCGCAGCCCGTACCCCGGCCTCTACCCGGCCTGCTGCGCCGTGTGTCTCCGAACGCCATCCAGCCCTCTCTTCACCCTCTTCGCTGAGGAGAATGACGCTATCATCTTCGAGCTTCAGCCCACTGGGCAATCCCCGGATTCCGTCCCATGGAAACACCTCTTACATGCGGAAATGACGTTTCCGTGATGCGCTGTCTGAGCTGCGGGCCAGAGGCGTTTGTGCCATCAACACCCGTTGGGGTGTCCGCGCGCTAACGGCACGTTGTTTCGACGTGCTTTCGCGTCGTGATTGTCTGCATCTCAAGCTGATTGATCTGTTGAGTTCAGTTTCCGGCAGCTCCCCCCCGCGCGTGCAGACTGGACTTCCCGCGGGCGCGAGATGCGCCGGACAACAGTTAGCGTGCTGGCTTCATTCCGCAGGCGGCCACGTGAGCTGGGGCGCAAGCTTGTGCTGTAGTCGCAAGCCCGAAGACGCCAACTGTGCGCGCAGCTCCCGCTTGAGCACCTTGCCGTAGCTGTTCTTCGGCAGCTCGTCGACGAACTCGTAGCGCTTGGGCCGCTTGAAGCGGGCGATGCGCTCCAACAGATGCGCGTCCAGCTCGACCGGGTCGGCCGAGCCGACGATGAACGCGACCACCACCTCACCCCACTCGGCGTCGGGCGCGCCCACGACGCATGCCTCCGACACGTCGGGGTGCTCAAGCAGCACCTCTTCCACCTCCCGGGGGTAGATGTTGCTGCCGCCGCTGATCACGACATCCTTCGAACGATCCCGCAGCGTGAGGTAACCGCGCGCGTCGAACGTACCCATGTCGCCGGTGTAGAGCCAGCCGTTCTTGAGTGTGGCGCGGGTCGCTTCGGGATTGTTCCAGTAACCCGACATCACGACGTCGCCGCGGCAGACGATCTCGCCGATCTCGCCGGGAGGCGCCTGGCGCCCGTCCGCGCGCAGCACCGCGACCTCCATCCCCGCCCGCGCATAGCCGACCGAGCCCAGGATCGCGTCGTCACCCGTCTCGTGATCGGTACGGCGCAGCCCGGTGATGGTCATCGGTGACTCGCCCTGGCCGTAGATCTGCGCGAAGATCGGGCCGAACGCTGCCATCGCCTTTTTGAGGCTCTCGACATGCATCGGCCCGCCGCCGTAGACGATCGTCTTCAGATTGGCCGGGCGGGCGCGGCCCGTCTTGACCAGCCGGTGCACCATCGTCGGAGCCAGAAACGCGCTGCTGCCCGGATGGTGCTCGCAGAGGTCGAGGAACTCGTCAGGATAGAAACCTTCGGACTCGGGCACCACCTGGCGGGCTCCGCGTAATACGTAGGGCGTGATGTACAGGCCGGAGCCGTGCGACATCGGTGCCGCGTGCACGAGGCTGCAGTTCTCGTCGGGAGCGTCGATGTCGGCGAGGTGTGCAACCGTCATCGCCGTCAGATTGCGGTGCGACAGCATCGCGCCCTTTGACCGGCCGGTGGTTCCGCTGGTGTAGAACAGCCACGCCAGCCTCGACGGGTCAGTGCATGGCGGCGTGGCGGGGACGACGCTGAGTCGCCGTGAATAATCATCGGACCCAATGGTTTCGGTTGGTGCGGTGGTAACTGATGCGAGCTCGGCGCCGATCGTCGATGAGGCGAACACCTGCGACACACCGGCGTCGTCGAGGATTTGGGCCATCTCGCGCGGATGCAGCTTGTAGTTGATCGGGACGACGACGCACTCAGCGGCCCAGATCGCGAACATCAACTCGACGATCTCGGGACGGTTGTGGCTCGCGATCGCGACGCGAGCACCGGCGCCCTCCTGTTGCCGGATCGACGTGGCCAGACGCAACGCCCGGTCGCGCAACTCACCCCACGTGCATACGCGGCGATCTCCGTGATACACCGCGCCCCGATCGGGGAACCGGCGCGCGGCCTGATCGAGCATCGCAAACAGGTTCACCGCGCGATCCACTGCGACGTCAACGCGAACTCCGACAGATACTTCGTCGAACTCCAACCGCCGTCGACAACGATCGTCTGCCCGTTGATGAAACTTGCGCCCGGCGAGCACAAGAACGCGACGGTGCTGGCAATGTCATCGATAGTGCCCAACCGCTGATGCGGCGTCATCTCGACGTTGATCTTGCGGAATCGCTCGTCCTTCAAGCGCTTCTCGACCATCGGGGTTAGCGTCACCCCGGGCGCGACGGCATTGCAGCGGATGCCGGATGCCCCGTACTGGCAGGCGATGTGGGTGGTCAGCGCGGTCAGCCCGCCTTTGGCCGCGGAGTAGGCGCCGCCGCGGAGCCCGCCGATGACCGCGAAAGTCGACGTGACGTTGATGATCGCCGATCCGGGCCCCATGTGTGGGAGCACGTCGCGCGCGAGCCGAAACGGTGCCCGCAGCATCAAATCCAGGAAGTGGTCCAGTGTTTCGTCGTCTGTTTCGTGCAGCGGTTTTGGGCTGCCGATTCCGGCGTTGTTGATCAGGAAGTCGATGTGACCCCACCGGTCGACCGCGAGGTCGACGATGCGTCGCGGCGCGTCGTCATGGGTCAGGTCGACGGCGAGTGTCGCGACCCGCGCGGGATCGTCGACGGATTTTTCCAGCTCGGCGAGCCGGTTCTTGTCGCGGCCCGTGCCGACGATCGCCATGCCCATTTCGGCGAGTCGTGTTGCGCATCCGAAGCCGATGCCGCTGCTTGCGCCCGTGACGATTGCGACCTGCATGTTACCCATCCACCTTTGTCAGCGCCGCTCGGATCTGATGCTTGAGAATCTTCCCTGCGTCGTTCTTCGGCAGCGCATCCCAGATGACCACCTGTTCTGGCGCCTTGAATTTCGCCACGCCCCTGCTCTCCAGCAGCGCAAGCAGGCTTGCGACGTCCGGCCTCGGCGCAGCCGCAGGCACGATCACAGCGCAAGCCCGTTCTCCGGTGCGCTCGTCGGGCAGCCCGACGACCGCGATTTCGGCGACGCCGGGGTGGTCGGCGAGCAGGTCCTCGACTTCCTTGGCCGAGATGTTCTCGCCGTTGCGGATGATGACGTCCTTAGCCCGGCCGGTCACGACAAGGTACTGGTCATCTACCCAGCGCCCAAGATCTCCGGTGCGGAAAAACCCTGCGGCATCAAAGGAGTCGGCCCCGTCCTCGGGATGCCGGTAACCCAGCAGCATCTGCGGGCCGCGCACACAGATTTCACCGTCACCGGCCGGCGCGGCTTCGTGTGCGACGAGTTTGACTTCGGCGATGCCGGGCCGTCCGTCGGTGTCTGCGGCACGGTCGGCTTCGTCTCGCCGAGGTGCGCCGATCGTCGTGACGGGCACTTCCGTGCAGCCGTAGACGCGGGTGACCACCGCCTGGTCGAAATACTCGGCGGCGCGGCGGATCAGCGACGGTGACACGGAGGCGCCCCCGCAGATAAACACCTTCAAATCGGGCAGGCGGGTGCCGGCACACTCGGCAGCGGACAACAGCTGTTGCAGAAACGGTGTGGCCCCGGCCATGTGGGTGCATCGTTCGCTGTTCATCAGCGCTACAGCCACCGACGGATCCCACCGATCCATGAGCACCGCGGTCGTGCCCAGTAGCAGCGGGCATTCGAACGCATATATCGAGCCGCCGATGTGGGCGATCGGCGACGGGACCAGGAACGTGTCGCCCGGATCGACGTTCCAGTGGTCGCGGATCTGAGATATCAGCGCATGTATCGAATTGTGACTGTGCAGAACGCCTTTCGGGCGGCCCGTGGTGCCGGACGTGTAGAGGACCATCCACACGGCATCAGGATCCAGCGCCGGCAGCTTCGCGGGATCCGGCGGCGGCTGCCCCAGCAGCGCCAAGTACGGTGTGTGCGAACCGGCCTCGCCGCGCAGCACCACAACTTCGGGGGCCGGGCTCATCGCAGCGGTCACGCGTTCGAGCATCGCCGCGTAGTCATGGCCGCCGTATTGCTGCGGGACGAAGATCATCGCGGTTTCGACGTCTTCGAGGATGAAGCGCACCTCGTGGTCGCGCAGCGACGGCAGAATCGGGTTCACCACCATCCCGGCCAGCGTCGCAGCCAGGTAGACGACAGCGGCCTCGTGCCAGTTCGGCAGCATGAACGACACGACGCTGCCGGTCGGCATGCGCGCCAGCATGGTGTTCGCCAGCCCGCTGGCCTGGGTGTACAACGTGGCGCAGTCCAGTCGAATGTCCCCGTCCACCAACACCGTTCGCCGCGGTGAGATCTCTGCGGCCGCGCGCAGTGAATCGGCCAGTGTGGTGTGCACCCACAGCCCGCGCCGGTATGCCTTTGCCGCACGTGCCGTGTCGTCGCGGACCCGGGCAATCATCTCAACTGGCCTGACCATTCACGCGGCGCATGGTCATCGCGTACCGAAAGCTCGGCGACGGATGGGTGTTGATCGTTACCTGAGCGACCTCGCCGTCAGAGGTCGTGTAGGTGCGCTGCATCTGCAGCGCCGCCGTCCCTGGCTCGACTCCGAGGCCCTCGGCCAGCTCGGGCGACAGCAGGACCGCGGCGATCTCTTGGTGCAACTCGGCGATGCTCACGCCGAACAGGTCCTCGATCAACGGAAAAATCGGGCCGGTGTAGCGTCGCAGCAGCCGGCCGACCGCGGCGAAAGCGCGGCTGATGTAGTACTCCGTTCGGCACAGGGGCGCCGACGCGCCGTCGGCTTGCCGGTAACCGCGCACACATAGCCACTGCGTGCCGGCCTGCAGTCCGGTCCGAGCGGCGAGGTCGTCGTCGATCGTCACCATCGCGTTGGACTCGATGGTCAGCTGCGCGCCAGCCGCGAAAGCGAGCAGGTCGTCGATCGACATCACGTCCTGGGCATAGGAACTAGTCGCTGGCGGGGGAACCACACGTGTGCCCGCGCGCGGCCGCGACGCCACGAGGTTGTCCTCGCGCAGCCGGCGCAGCGCTTCGCGGACGGTGTAGCGGCTGACCGCGAATCGCTCACACAATTGGTGTTCGGTCGGCAGCTGCGACCCCACCGGATAAACCCCGTCGACGATCTCTTTACGCAGCGTGCGCGCGATCTGGAGGTAGCGGTGCTCGCTGGAGATGGCTGGGGGCATCAGCGGCCGTCCTGTGACTGGCGCAATGCCAGTATGCTGCCGTCACCGTCGGCCGAGATATAGAGCGTCCCGTCGGGCGCGGCGGCGATGCCGGCGAAGGGGCCCTGCGGCCCGGAAAACGGCGGCATTCCTCTCAGCGGCTTGGGCACTACACCCGGCGGGGGGCCGACCGGTAACCCGGAAGCGATGGTGTGCCGAACGTTGGTGTTCAGGTCGAACGCGATCAACTCCTTGGCGCCGGCGTCGACGATGTAGAGCACACCGTTGCGCACTGAAATGCCTTGCGGGCGTTGTAGATCGGCGACAACGGTGTCGACCCTCGATCCGTTCACCTTGACCACCCGTCCGGCGCCGGCCTGCGCCACCAGGCAAGCGCCGTCTGCGTCGATCGCGACACCGACCGGCTCGCGCAGATCGTTTGCCAGCACCTCGATGCTGCCCGACCGCAACGACAGCACCCGTCCGGTGCCCAATTCGGCAAAGACCACACCGTTGGGACTGACCGCGACGCCGTACAGCTGGTCGAAACCGTCGGCCAGCACCTCGCTTTCGTTGGCCGCCGGCCGGTAGCGGCTGACCTGGCCACCTGAGGTCGTCACGACGAACTCACCGGGTCCGCTCGACGCAACGCCGCGCAGGAATCCGGGATAGCCGGGGCTGAACAACATTCCCACGGTCTGCAACGACCCGTCGGGCAGCGCGACATAGAAGTAGGTGCCGTCGGCGATGTAGAGCTGCCCGTCGTGACCCACGGTCAGATCCAGCGGCCAGTTAAGCCCGCCGGGCAACACTGTTCGCGTTTCGCCCTCTGGCGATATCTCGGTGATCTCGCCGGTGAAGTTGGAGACCAGCACCCGGTCGCCGACGAATGTGCAGTTGTCCAGCCCCGGACTTAGCTGGGCCAGCAGCCGCCGTTCGCCGCTACGAGGATCGATGCGCAGCACCTGCCCGCTGGCAACCTGGGTCGAGACGATGTTGCCGTGCGAGTCGAACTTGACCGAGTCGGGCACACCGAGATCGCCTGCAACACACTGTGGCTCGCCGCCGTCGGGATCGACGCGCCAGATCTCGTTGGCACCCATCACCGGGAAATACAGCAGGCCGTCGGGGCCGACCTCCATCGCATTCGGAGAGGGCACATTCTCCAGCAGCACCCGTGGCGGCCCGCCGCGCAGATCGAGTTCCAGCAGGCGCCCACCCTCGCGGCATTCACCGATGAACAACCTGCCCCGATGAACTGTGATGCCGTTGGCTGACGGAATATCGTCGCGCAGCACCCGGGTTCGCCCGGCGGTGTCAAGCATGCTGACGCGGCCGTCCATGACCTCGGTCGCGTAGAGGTTGCCGCTCGCGTCGAACGCGACGTCGTCGGGCGCCACGATGTCGCCGCCCTGAGGGCTCACGGTTCCCAGTTGCCCGGTGCGGTGATCCAGCGCGCTGATTTGACTACCGGTCACCTGCGCGATGTAAACGCGACCGTCCGGCCCGGTGCGCACACCGTTGGCGCCGAACAGCCGACTCGGCCCGGTGACCCGCTCGAGTCGCCAGCCTGCCGCGACATCGACTGGGTGTGGCAGTGCATACCGCGATGGCTGCGCTGAGATGGCCATGGTCTCGCCGCGATCCTTCCCGTCGGCCGTTCGGGCTGGACGTTATCAAGTCCCGCTAGTCCAGACAATAGCCGCCGCAGCATCGCGCTTGACCTTGACAGCCGAGTCTGCCGATGGGAATAGTATTCTCCAACGGACAGAACCTGATATGTTGTCCGGACAAAAGGTCTAGCACATCCGGTTGCGGGCGTCAGGGGTGTCCGCAGCAAGACGGAAGCGGGTCATGGAGGATCTCGTCAGGCTCGACGGTCGCATCGTGGTGGTCTCCGGCGCAGGCGGCGGCGGCATCGGCACCACCGTGACCGCGATGACCGCCCGGGCGGGGGCCACGGTGATCGCGGTGAGCCGGTCGAAGGAAAACCTCGACGAGCACGTCGTTCCGCTGGCACAACAGGGTCTGGCGGTCGTGCCCGTCGCGGCCGACGCGTCGACCGACGAAGGCATCGCTGCGGTGATCGACCAAGCGCGGCGTGCCGACGGTCGGCTGTACGGTCTGGTCAATGTCGCCGGCGGCGCTGCGCCGTCGACGTGGATGCCCTCGACCCGAGTGACGCGCAGCGACTGGCGCGAGATCTTCACCGACAACCTCGAGACGGCGTTCTTCATGAGCCGGGCGGTGGCGGCCGAACTCGTCGCGCAGCAACGGCCCGGGTCGATCGTGTCGATCTCCTCGATCAGCGGCATGAACAGCGCGCCGTTTCACATCGCCTACGGGACCGCCAAGGCCGCGGTCACCGCGATGACCCGCACCATGGCGCTCGAGCTGGCGCTGGCCGGAATCCGGGTGAATGCCGTGGCGCCGGGCGTCACCGAGACCGAGGCCTCGCGCACCTACGTCGGACAGGACCCGGACCGGGATCGGCAGGCAATCGCGATGGGCCGGCGCGGGCGACCGGAGGAACAGGCCGGCCCGATCCTGTTCTTGCTCTCGGAGTTGTCGAGCTACATCACCGGCCAGACGCTGCTGGTCGACGGTGGGCTCAACCTCAAATGGAGCCATCTCGGCGCCGACAACACCTCGCTGTTTCTCAAAGACGAATCCTTCCGCGGGGCTATTAGGAGGATGTGATGACCGACCTGGCCAAAGATGTGAATCCCGCAGCGGCCGAGGAGCTGTCGAAACCGATGACGATCGGCGTCGAGGCGTACATCAGCGAGAACTATGCCCGCGCTGAGCGCGACAAGCTATGGCGAAAAGTCTGGCAGCAGGTTGGTCGCGTCGAAGAGCTCCCCGAGGTGGGCAGTTACCTGACCTACGACATTCTCGACGACTCGATCATTGTGGTGCGCACCGGCCAGAACGAATCGGACGGATTTCGGGCCCACCACAACGTCTGCATGCACCGTGGCCGCCGGCTGATCGACACGCCCGAGGGTGCGAAGAACGCCTGTGACCGCACCCGTAAGTCATTCGTCTGCGGCTTCCACGGCTGGACCTATGGCCTGGATGGGGCGTGCATTCATATCCGCGAACAACAGGACTGGCAGGAAGCGCTGACTCCCGACAACACCCACCTTCGGCCGGTCAAAGTCGACACCTGGGGCGGCTGGTTGTGGATCAACATGGACCCCGACTGCGAGCCGCTGGCCGACTACTTGTTTCCCGCCTCGAAGATTCTCGACCCGTTCGGCCTGGAAAACATGCGCTACAAGTGGCGCAAGTGGCTGTACTTCGATTGCAACTGGAAAGTCGCGCTGGAGGCCTTCAACGAGACCTACCACGTGTTCACCACGCATCCGGAATTCAACGAGTTCGGCGAATTCAAGGGGTGGGCCAAAGCGCACGGCAGACACAGCAACATCGGCTATGACGCTCCAGAAGATCTGGAGGCCACCAGGTCCAAGGTTCGCCTCGGCACGGGCGCCGATCCGCGCGTGTCGACCGCGGAAATGCAGGTGTACACGATGGAGGAGACCAACGCCACCACCACCCAGACGCTGGTGAACGCCGCCAAGCGGCTGGCCGACGAGTTGCCCGAGGGCACCCCGGCCGACAAAGTCCTCGAGCACTGGCTGGCGTCCGCGCGTCGCGACGACGAAGCCCGCGGCGTGATCTGGCCGACGATTCCACCCGACATCCTCGGGCAGGCCGGCACCGCTTGGCAGATCTTCCCGAACTTCCAGGTCGGGCAGGGCCTCACCAGCGCGCTGTGCTACAGCGCGCGGCCGCATCCCAGCTACAACCCGGACAAGTGCATCTTCGAGGTGTCGGTGTTCGAGCTGTTTCCCAAAGGGCAGGAGCCGGAAACGCAGTGGGAGCAGACACCGGTCGGTGATCCCAGGTGGAGATCGGTATTGCCGCAGGACTTCTCGAACATGGCCGCCGTGCAGCAGGGCATGAAATCCCTTGGCTTCCCAGGTACCAAGCCCAACCCGTACCGCGAACGCAGCACCGTGAACCTGCATTACCAACTGTCGAAGTACATGGGCACCGGCGAACCGCAGGAACTCTCAAAGGAGACCAATCGATGACCGACTGCGCGCCGACGCAGACACCCGACGACATCGACATCCCCGCGCTGCGGGAGAAGTACCTCCACGAGCGCGACAAGCGGTTGCGCCCGGAAGGCTCTAAGCAATACCTCGAGCTTGAGGGCGAGTTCGCGGAGTTCTATGAGGTAGATCCGCACACACCGGTGTCGTTCCGGGATCCGATCGCCGACGACGTCGAGGTCGCGGTGCTCGGCGGCGGCATCGCCGGACTTCTGGCCGGTGCGTACCTCAAGAAGGCCGGCGTCGACGACGTGCGTGTCATCGAAATGGGCGGGGACTTCGGGGGAGTCTGGTACTGGAACCGCTTTCCGGGGATCCAGTGCGACAACGATGCGTACTGCTATATCCCGCTGCTCGAAGAACTCGATTTCATGCCGACGAAGAAGTACTCCGACGGTGCCGAGATATATGCGCACTGCCGCAACATCGGCAAGCACTTCGGGCTGTACGACGGGGCGATCTTCTCCACCCAGGTGTCCGAGGTGCGCTGGGACGAATCGATCAAACGCTGGCGGTTGAGCACCAACCGTGGTGACGACATCCGCGCACGCTTCGTCGTCATGACGCAGGGCTCCTTCAACCGCCCGAAGCTGCCCGGCATCCCGGGAATCACGGGTTTTAACGGACACCAGTTCCACTCGGCGCGCTGGGATTACGAGTACACCGGCGGGGACGCCAATGGCGGACTCCACAAGCTGCACGACAAGCGCGTCGCGCTCGTCGGCACCGGCGCGACCGGCGTGCAGCTGGTTCCACACCTGGGCCGAGACGCCCAGCACCTCTATGTGTTTCAGCGCACGCCTTCATCGGTGGACGTGCGAGGCAACGAGCCGACCGACCCGCAGTGGGCGGCTTCCCTGCAGCCCGGCTGGCAGGAGGAACGCAAGCGCAACTTTCACCGCTGGTCACCGTTGGGCGGAGGTGTGGTGTTCGACCAGCAGGACATGGTCTGCGATTTCTGGACCGAACTAGGGCGCAACATGACCGCACGGATCGCGGCGATGGAGGATCCCGCGTCCCTGTCGATCGAACAGATCACCGCGATCCACGAAGAAGAGGACTACAAGGTCATGGAACGGCTGCGACGCCACGTCGAGGCCGTCGTGGACGACCCGGACACCGCCGAGGCCCTCAAGCCGTACTACCGGTTCATGTGCAAGCGACCGTGCAGCAACGACGAGTATTTGCCGACGTTCAATCGGCCAAACGTGACGCTGGTCGACGTGTCGGAGTGCAAGGGCGTCGAACGGGCAACAGAAAAGGGCCTGGTCGCCAACGGCGTTGAGTACGAGGTCGACTGCATCATCTGGGCCAGCGGTTTCGAGATCACGACCGAGATCAGCCGACGCTATGCTATCGACGCCATCGAGGGCCGCGACGGCCTGTCGCTGTTCGACCACTGGCGGGACGGCTATAAGTCGTTGCACGGCATGACGAGTGTCGGCTTCCCGAATCAGTTCTTCACCGGCTTCATTCAGGGCGGCGTGTCGGGGAACACCACCGCTATGTTTGAGCAGCAAGCCGAACACATCGCCTACATCATCTCCGAAGCCATGGCGCGCGGCGCGACGACCGTCGAGCCGAGCCCGGAAGCCCAGGACGATTGGGTCAAGACGATCCGCGAAGTCTCGGTAGACACATCGGAATTCGCGGTCTCCTGCACGCCCGGCTATTACAACAATGAGGGCGGCGGCGGCGAGGGCATCCGCTCGGCCATCGGCGAATATTATGCGCCCGGCTTCTATGAGTTCGGTGACCTGATCAAAGAGTGGCGCGATAAGGGGGACCTGGAAGGCCTGGTCTTGGGCGCATGACCCGGACCAAGCTCGCCGGTGAGGAACCGTTAACTTGAGCGAAATTCCCACGCAGCAGTTCAGATTCGACGACCGCGTCGCCGTGGTGACCGGCGCCGGCCGCGGGTTGGGCCGCGCATACGCGCAGCTGCTTGCCTCTCGCGGTGCGAAGGTCGTCGTCAACGATTCCGGCGGCAGCCTCGCCGGAGACGGCGCGGACGCCGGTCCGGCCGAGCATGTCGCAAACGAGATCACGGCGGCAGGCGGAGAAGCCGTCGCGTGTACCGAGTCGGTCGCGAACCGCGAGGGCGGCGAGGCGATCGTCCAGACCGCGCTGGAGCGTTACGGCGGCATCGACATTCTGGTTCACAACGCCGGCAATGTCCGTCCCGGCTCACTCAAGGAGTTGAGCTATGAGGACTTCGAGGCCGTGCTCGACGTTCATCTGCGCGGTGCGTTCAACGTTGTGCGGCCGGCATTTCCGATCATGTGCAAGGCGGGTTACGGGCGCATCGTGCTGACGTCGTCAATCGGCGGGCTGTACGGAAACCACGGTGTTGCCAACTACGCGGCCGCGAAGGCCGGCGTGATCGGGTTGTCGAACGTCGCGGCGCTTGAAGGCGCCGCCGAGGGCGTCAGGTGCAACGTGATCGTCCCGGCCGCGGTGACACGGATGGCGGCCGGCATCGACGTCACGGCCTACCCGCCGATGGGGCCGGAACTCGTTGCGCCCGTGGTGGGTTGGCTCGCGCACGAATCCTGTTCGGTGAGCGGGGAGGTGTTCATCGCGCTGGCGGGCCGGGTGGCGCGCGCGGTCATCGCCGAAAGCCCGGGCGTGTACCGGCCATCGTGGACGGTCGAAGACGTCGCCGAGCATCTGGATGCGATTCGATACGTGGAGGCACCGCTGATCTTTCCGGTGATGCCCGACGGCCATGGCCAGCACATCCGCTACAGCTTTGAACTGGCGCACCGCCCAAGCGATCAGGGAGCTCTCCGTGGCTAGCCCGACACGGACGGGCCCGCTAGCCGGTGTGCGGGTAATCGACCTCACCGCCATGGTGATGGGACCGTACTGCACGCAGATCATGGCCGATATGGGCGCTGACGTGATCAAAGTCGAGCCGCCGGAGGGCGATAACACGCGCTACATCTCGGTGGGTCCGGCGCCGGGAATGAGCGGCGTGTTCGTTAACGTCAACCGGGGCAAGCGCAGTATCGTGCTGGATCTGCAAACCGACGCCGGAACGCGGGCGCTGCACGCGCTTGTTGAGACCGCGGACGTATTCATCCACTCGATGCGCGCCAAAGCGATTGCCAAGCTCGGTTTCAGCTACGACGACGTCGCCGCGATCAACCCAGCGATCATCTACACCAATTGCTACGGGTACGGGCGCCGCGGACCCGATCGCGACCGACCCGCCTACGACGACACGATCCAGGCTGAATGTGGCCTGCCGGCGGTACAAGAGCAACTGACCGGCGAGGCCGACTACGTCGGAACCATCATGGCCGACAAGGTCGCCGGGCTAACGGCGCTGTATGCCACGACCATGGCGTTGTTTCACCGCGAGCGCACCGGGGAGGGCCAGGAAGTCGAGGTCGCCATGTTCGAAACCATGGCCTCGTTCATGCTCGTCGAACATGCCAACGGCGCCCTGTTCGACCCTCCCCTGGGGCCGGCCGTGTATCCGCGCACCGTGGCACGCAACCGCCGTCCGTACCGCACCAGCGACGGCTACATCTCCGCGTTGATCTACAACGACAAGCACTGGGACGCGTTCATCAACGCCGTGCGCCCACCGTGGGCCAGTGAGCTGTATTCCACGCTGGAACAGCGCGCACGCCAGATCGATACGATCTACGGGCTGGTGGCCGAGACGCTGAAACAGCGCTCGACCCAGGAGTGGCTGGCGCTGTTCCGTGAACTCGAGATACCGGCCGCGCGACTGAACACACCCGGCGCGCTGTTCGACGACCCGCATCTCAACGCCGTGGGCATGTTCGAAACCGTGGACACCCCGCACGGACCGGTGCGCTTTCCGGGCGTACCCACCTGGTTCTCTCGGACACCGGGTCGCGTCGCGGGGCCAGCGCCCGAGCTCGGCGCCCACACCGCCGAGATCCTCGACGAGGTGGGCCTGGCGGTCGACGTGAAACCCATGTTTGGTTCGGGATAGGGGGCGCGTGGACTTCGGAATGAGTCAGGAGGCTGCGCGGCTGCGCGCCTACCTGCGCAAGCTCGTGAAAAATCTCGTGAAAGACATTGTGCCCCAGGACTTTCCGGAGGGCATATACCGGCGACCCCTAAGGAGTTTCTGACCATGGCTGTGCCCGTCTACAAGCGCATTCTCGACCTGTTTGAGGCCGAGGGTGTGAATACATTGTTCGGTATCCCGGACCCGAACTTCGTGCACATGTTCTTTGAGGCGGAATCGCGTGGCTGGACAGTGGTTGCGCCTCATCACGAAGAGAGCGCAGGCTTCATGGCCGAGGCTGTCTCACGGATGACGGGCAAGCCGGGCCTGTGCATCGGCACACTGGGTCCGGGTGTCGCCAATATTGCCGGGGCGATGATGTGCGCCAAGGTGGAGAACTCGCCGGTCATCTTCCTCGGCGGCCAGCGGGCTCGGATCACTGAACGGCGGGTGCGGCGTGGGCGCATCCAGTTCGTCCGCCAGGAAGCGCTTTTCGCGCCAGCAGTGAAGTACAGCGCGTCGATCGAATATGCCGACCAGACCGACGAAATCGTTCGGGAGGCGATTCGGCGCGCGATGTCCACAACGCCCGGCCCGGCCTACATCGAATACCCGTCCCATGTGATTCTAGAAGAGTTAGATGTCGCAGATCCCCTGTCTCCCAGCGCGTATCGCCTTGTCAATCACGGGGCGGGCGCACGGGAGATAGCCGAGGCGGCCAAGCTGGTGCGCGAGGCCAAGAGCCCGATCCTGCTGGTCGGCCACGGCGTTCACACGTCGCGCACCGCGGAGGCGGTCGGGGAACTGGCCGAGCTGATGGCCTGCCCGGTGATCCAGACATCCGGCGGCACCTCGTTCATCCCCGGTCTGGAGGATCGCACTTTTCCCTACGGATTTTCCTCTGCGGCAGTCGAGGCCGTGGTCACGTCGGACCTGTGCATCGCGCTCGGCACTGAGCTCGGCGAGCCGGTTCATTACGGCAAAACCCGGCACTGGGCGGAGAACGACGCCACCCGCAAGTGGATCTACGTCGAGCAGGACCCGACGGCGATCGGCGTGAACCGGCCGGTCGATGTGGCGCTGGTGGGAGACCTGCGCGGCGTGGTGCCCCAGCTGATCGACGCGCTGAAAGACAGCCCGCGATCGCCGTCGGCCGATCTTGCACGTTGGATCAAACAGGATGCCGACCAGCTTGCCGAATTGGCCGAGACCGCGCCGAGCGGCCGGACCCCGATCCACCCCGCGCGCTTTGTGGTCGAGGCGACCAAAGCCTTTCCGGCCGAGGGCATCATGGTCCGCGACGGCGGCGCGACGGTCATCTTTCAATGGACCTATTCGCAGGCCAAGCCGCACGACGTCATCTGGAACCAGAACTTCGGCCACCTCGGCACCGGCTTGCCCTATGCCATCGGTGCTTCGGTCGCCGACGGCGGCAAGCGGCCGGTCATGCTGCTGACCAGCGACTCCGCGTTCATGTTCCACATCGCCGAGCTGGAGACCGCGGCACGTCAGAAGCTGCCGCTGGTGTGCGTCGTGGGCGTCGACCACCAATGGGGTCTCGAAGTCGGCGTCTACAAGCGCACGTTCACCCAGCCGTCACCGCAGCCCGGCGTGCACTGGAGCAAGGACGTGCGTTTCGACAAAATCGCTGAAGGCTTCGGCTGCCACGGCGAATACGTTGAAAAAGAAGAGGAGATCGGCCCGGCGATCAAGCGCGCTTATGGCAGCGCCAGAACCTCTGTCGTGCACGTCTGCATCGACCCGAAGGCCAACTCCGAGGAGATGCCGAACTACGACGAATTCCGCACCTGGTACGCCGAAGGCACCCAGTAAGAAAGGGATGATGTTATGCGCGAATACCTGAAGTTCTACATCGACGGCCGCTGGGTCGACCCGGTGCGGCCCAATACTTTCGACGTCGAGAACCCGGCGACCGAGCAGGTTTCCGGGAAGATCTCACTCGGCTCGGCCGCCGACGTCGACGTGGCAGTCACGGCCGCCCGACGCGCTTTCGCCGGCTGGTCGCAAAGCAGTCGCGAGCAGCGCCTCGACCTGCTGCAGGCCATCCTTGCCGAATACCAGAAGCGTGCAGGCGATCTCGCCGACGCGGTCACCGAGGAAATGGGCGCGCCGCCCTCGCTGGCGGCGGGTCCGCAGGTCCAACTCGGGCTCGGTCACCTGGTGACGGCGATCGACGTGCTGAAGAATTTCCCATTCGAGGAACAGCACGGTGCGACGCTGATCGTCAAGGAGCCGATCGGCGTCTGCGGTCTGATCACGCCGTGGAACTGGCCGCTCAACCAGATCGCGGTCAAGGTGTACCCGGCGTTGGCAACGGGCTGCACCATGATCCTGAAACCGTCTGAGATTGCGCCGTATTCGGCCTACATCTTCACCGAGATTCTTGATGCCGCGGGCGTGCCGGCCGGTGTGTACAACCTGGTCAACGGCGACGGCCCGGGCGTCGGCGTGGCCCTGGCGAGCCATCCCGACATCGACATGGTGTCGTTCACCGGATCCACCCGCGCCGGCATCGACGTGGCCACGAACGCCGCTCCGACGGTGAAGCGGGTGACCCAGGAGCTCGGCGGCAAGAGCCCCAACATCGTCCTCGACGATGCGGGCTTTGCTGACAGCGTCCGCGCCGGCGTGGTCAACATGATGCCGAATTCCGGGCAAAGTTGTAACGCGCCGTCGCGCATGCTGGTCCCGAACTCGCGTATGGCCGAGGCCATCACCATCGCGCGGTGAGGCCGCCGAGCAGGTGAAGGTGGGCAGCCCCGACGATGAGACCGCGATCGGGCCGGTGGCGTCGAAGGCGCAGTTCGACAAGGTCCAGCGTCTGATCCAGAAAGGCATCGACGAGGGCGCGACCGTCGTCGCCGGCGGTCCGGGTCGGCCAGAAGGGCTGGACAAGGGTTACTACGTCAAGCCGACCGTCTTCGCGAACGTCACCAACGGCATGACGATCGCGCGCGAGGAGATCTTCGGGCCGGTGCTGTGCATCCTCGGCTATGACGACATCGATCAGGCCGTCGAGATCGCCAACGACACCGATTACGGCCTGGCCGGCTATGTCTCGGGAGCCGACCTCGACAAGGCGCGTGAGGTGGCCCGCAAGATCCGGGCCGGCTGGGTGACGATCAATCATGCCTTCGACATGAATGCGCCGTTCGGCGGCTACAAACGCAGCGGCAACGGTCGAGAGTGGAGCGAGTTCGGGTTCCACGAGTATCTGGAGGTCAAGAGCACCTTGGGCTACGCGCCCGACAAGGCCGCGCAATAGCTTTTAGTCGATCGAGAAGGGATGAGACACAAATGTTTTCAGCAGTTTTGATCGAGAAAGGCGAGGCGGGACAGACGGTTGGGGTCACTGACCTGGACGAAGCGCAGCTGCCCGATGGCCCGATGAATGTCAGCGTCGACGTCGAGTACTCCACGCTGAATTACAAGGATGGCCTGGCCATTACGGGCAAATCGCCCGTCGTGCGGAAATTTCCGATGGTTCCGGGTATCGATCTCGCCGGCGTGGTGACGGAGAGTAACCACGCCGACTGGAAAAAGGGCGACCGCGTGGTGCTCAACGGTTGGGGCGTCGGCGAAACGCATTGGGGCGGCCTCGCTCAGCGTGCCCGCCTCAACGGTGACTGGCTGATTCCCCTGCCCTCCGAGTTCACCAGCCGCCAGGCGATGGCGATCGGCACCGCAGGCTACACGGCCAGCCTTTGCGTGGACGCCCTGCTGCAGCACGGGGTGTCTCCCGATCAGGGTGAGGTCCTCGTGACTGGCGCGACAGGCGGCGTTGGCAGCGTCGCGATCGCGTTACTGAGCGCCGCCGGGTTCAAAGTGGCCGCCGCGACTGGAAAGGGATCGGAAGAGCAGTACCTACAGCAGCTCGGCGCCGTGACGGTATTGGACCGCGCTGAGTTCAGCGAGGCGGGTAAGCCGTTGCAGAAGGAGCGTTGGGCGGGCGTCGTCGACACCGCCGGCAGCCAAACGCTGGTCAACGCCTGCGCGCAGACGCGGTATGGCGGCGGGGTTGCCGCCTGCGGCCTGGCGCAGGGCATGGACTTTCCGGCGACGGTTGCGCCGTTTATTCTGCGCGGCGTTTCCCTGCTTGGCATCGACAGCGTGATGGCGCCCAAGAAGCGGCGCATGGCCGCCTGGAAACGCCTATCGCGCGACCTGGATGCGGGCGCGCTGGATTCGATCGCTCACGAGATCGGGCTGGGAGAGGCGATCGGCTCGGCGGGGGACCTCATGGACGGCAAGGTGCGCGGCCGCATCGTTGTCGACGTCAATCGCTGACGGGAGAGCTAATGACCACGAAGACGACCAAATCTGCGAGCGCGCAACTCGATTTGTCCGATGTCGATCACCGGGTGGGCAAGCCGGTGGGCGGAGGGCAGTTGTGGGATCCGTGTAGTTCATCCGACATTCGGCGCTGGGTGATGGCGATGGATTATCCCAATCCGCTGCACTGGGATGAGCAGTTCGCTCGCGACTCGAAGTTCGGCGGCATCGTCGCGCCGCAGTCCATCGCGGTGGCCCTGGACTACGGGCACGGCGCGGCGCCCGCGTGCGTGGGCCATATTCCGAACAGCCACTTGATCTTTGGTGGCGAGGAATGGTGGTTCTACGGCTGTCCCGTGCGGCCCGGAGACAAGCTGATCCAGGAGCGTCGATTCCATGACTACAAGGTGACCGAGACGAAATTCGCCGGCCCGACGATGTTCTCACGCGGTGACACCATCCACACGAACCAGCACGGCACCCTGGTGGCGCGCGAACGTTCTACTGCGATCCGCTACCTGTACGAGGAAGCGACAAAGCGCGGGATGTTTGAAAATCAGCTCGGCGACATCAAACGTTGGACACAAACCGAGCTCGAGGAAGTCGAGAGGCTACGGCGTGAGTGGCTCGAGTCGAACCGGATGGGTATTTCGCCGCGCTTTGACGAAGTGAAGATCGGCGACACGCTGCCTCGTCGCGTGATCGGCCCGCACAGCATCGCCAGCTTCACCACTGAATATCGGGCGTTCCTGTTCAATATCTGGGGTACCTTCCACTGGGTCGCGCCGCCCGGTATCGAAGATCCGTGGGTCTATCAGGATCCAGGCTGGGGTAAAGACTTCGCCTTCGACGAAGAAGACGCGAAGATCGATCCACGCAAGCGCGACGGGCTCTACGTCGGCCCATCGCGCGGGCATATCGACGCCGAGAGGGCCAGCCAAGTCGGCATGGCGCGCGCCTATGGCTATGGCGCAACGATGGGCGCCTGGTGCACCGACTATCTCGCGTACTGGGCCGGCCACGACGGCATGGTGCGCCACTCCAAGGCCGACTTTCGTACGCCCGCCTTCGAGGGCGATGTGACCTATTTCGATGCCGAGATCGTCGACAAGCAAGTGGAGTCCACCTGGGGTGTGCCTCTCGTGCAGGTAAAGCTGCGCCTGACCAACCAGAACGGAGACATGCTGGTGGGCTGCACAGCCGAGGTCGAACTGCCATTGTAGCCATGGTCGACGAGACGGGTTCGGAAGCCGCACAACGCCTTTCCATAGTGTCCGGACCGCCGCTATCCGATGAGCCTGGGTTGGGGGCGCTCACGCTGCCGGGTTTCCTGCGCGAAGTGACGCAGACGTACGGCGAGCGCGAGGCGCTGGTCTGGCGCACCGCCGACGGCGTCACACGTTGGACGTATGCGCAGCTTTGGGAACGCGCGATCGAGGTGGCGCGTGCCTTGCGCGGGTGTGGCCTGGGTAAGGACGCCCGCGTCGGCGTTCTGATGACGAACCGGCCGGAATGGCTTGCCGCGGTGTTCGGTACATCTCTGGCCGGCGGGGTGGCCGTCACCCTCAGCACGTTTTCCACGCCGTCCGAACTGGATTATCTGATACAGGCTTCTGCCGTTTCGGTGCTGTTGTTTGAGCGCAGGGTGGTGTCGAAGGACTTCGCCGCGATTCTGGCCGAGCTGGAACCGGCGATTGGCACGTCGCAGCCAGGGGCGCTGGAATCGGCGAAGTACCCGTTCTTGCGCCGACTCGCACTGGTGGGTGAGCCGGCACCGGGCATCAAAGCGTGGGATGAGTTTCTGGCGTCCGGCCACGAGGAGCCCCGCGAGCTGGTGGAGGCGACTGCCGCGGCGGTGCTTCCAAGCGATGCCGCCGTGCTGTTCTTCTCGTCTGGTTCCACCAGCAAGCCGAAAGGCATCCTCAGCGCGCATCGCGGGGTGTGCGTCCAGCTGTGGCGCTTCCGGCGCATGTACGGGTTCAGTCCAAGCGACCATGTTCGAGGCTGGACCGCCAACGGCTTTTTCTGGTCCGGCAATTTCACGATGGTGCTCGGCTCAACGCTTGCCAGCGGTGGAACCCTCGTCCTGCAATCGACGTTTGGCGCCGCCGAGGCGCTCGAGCTCATGCAGGCCGAGCGGGTGAGTTTTCCGTTCGCCTGGCCCCACCAGTGGGCCCAGTTGGAAAGCGCACCCAACTGGGGTCGGGTGGATTTGAGCAGCGTGAAGTTCGCGGATTTCAAGACCCCGATCGCCCACCATCCCACGGTTTCGAGCAAGTGGTACGAGCCGGGCCACGCCTACGGCAATACCGAAACATTCACGATTACAACGGGTTACCCCGCCAACACCCCGCCCGAAGTCCATGCGGACAGCTCCGGAGAGGTGCTGCCCGGTGTGACGCTCAAGATCACAGATCCGCTTACCGGCGGCATCGTTTCGCGCGGCGAGGCGGGCGAGATCCGGGTCAAGGGGCCCACGCTCATGCTCGGCTATGTCGGCACTCCACTTGACGAGACGCTCGACTCCGCGGGCTTTTTCCCCACCGGCGACGGCGGCTATCTCGATGGCGCCGGCCGACTGTACTGGCAAGGCAGGCTCACCGACATCATCAAAACCGGCGGCGCCAATGTCTCGCCACGCGAGGTTGATGAGGCCCTTATCGAACATTCCGGTGTCAAGGTGGCGCAGACCGTCGGCGTTCCGCACCCAACGCTCGGCGAGGTCGTTGTCTCCTGCGTCGTGCCGCACAATGGCGTGATCCTCGACACCGAGGAGCTTTTAGCGTTCCTGCGGGAGCGATTGGCGAGTTATAAAGTGCCCCGCCATGTGCTGTTCTTTCGTGAGGACGAAGTGGCGTTGACGGGCAATGCCAAGATCAAAGCCGGCGAGCTTCGAGACCTAGCCGCCAAGCGGTTGGCCGGTAAGTGAGCCATGCAAGTTCGGCCCTTTGGTGAAAACCGAACCACTGGCCGTCCGGCGGCTCGCTGTTCGAACAGTGGCTGCAGCGGCATTGGACGCCGTAGCAGCCCCCGGATCTTGAAGTTTGCGTACAACCGTACGGTTCTAGGATCCGCCCCGAAGATGAGAAAAAATCCGGACCGCCATTTGATGAGAATTCTGCAAACCTGCAAGTAGAGGAATCGCCATCCGCCACGCGCAGTGAGAACCTACAGCCGGTTTCGATGGCGACCTTGACGTACCCGGTGCGGCCGTTGAATTCGATGACGTTCTGGCTCAGCGTCGGCCGGTACGCGTCGTAGTCCCCGCCGGGATACACCAAAACGGCCGCGCCGCAGTGCAATGCCTTGACGGCGTTTTCCGGGTTGGCATGGATGGCTCCGATCCGGCCCAGGTATCCGCGCAACGGCGTGAAGAACACGCCATAGTGGGCGAGGATGTAGAGCGGTCGGTGGTACCCGAATCTGTCGTAATACGCCGGGCCGAACACGAGTGGATCAGGCGTCAGCGCCCCGCCGGAATGGTTGGATACCAACAACACCCCACCGGTGGGCGGGACGGATTCCAAGCCCCGCACCTCTACCCTGAACCATCGATTGATGATGGGTGCGACCAGCTTGTTCGCCTGCGCGGTGAAGGCAGGATCCCACCTGGCGAGTTCCGAAGCGTCGATGTCGTTGTCGCTCATGGTACTTCCTGCAGGTTGCGGTCCGTGGTGCCAGATTCTCGCCGTCTGGCTACCAGAACTCAGTGGTGCGAAGGTGCTCGCCGGTAGTTGTCCCACGCCTCGGGACCATAGGGCATTCCCGGATGCCATCCGCCAGGATCGATGCGACCGGGATGAGGACGACGACGCGGGCCGAAGTGCCCACCCCTGGTCATGACATTCGGCGGCAGCTCCCATCTACTCGATGGGCTCTCGTCCGGCCCTAGCATGACGAAGCCCGTTGTCCTATAAAGCGATGCGTGGATCCGTGTCCCCGTCGGTTCGTGTGGCCCCCTGCGTTCGACGCGAACCAAGTTAGTCCTAGTGGCCAGGTGGGGATCAGTGGCGAAAGTCCCGAGTTGCGATGGGCTTGGGTGCAATCCCCGAGTGCGCGTAGCGCCGGTGCCTATAGTCTTGCGCGAAGACAGGAGGCTGTCGTGGAGGTGACGATACGTCCGGCGATCGCAGCCGATGTGCCGCAGTGTGGTCGCATCTGCTACGAGGCATTCGCGTCAATCGCTAATGAGCACGGATTTCCGCCCGATTTCGCGTCGGCCGACTTCGCGACCGCGCTGATCTCGGCGTCGATCGCACATCCTGGTTTCTTCAGCGTGGTCGCTGAGTGCGGTGGGCGGATCGTGGGAAGCAGCCACCTTGACGAGCGCTCGATGATCGTCGGGGTGGGGCATGTGACGGTCGCTCCGGATAGGGAGAACCATCATGTCGGGCGGGCCATGATGAACGCTCTGCTGAAGCGAAGCGCCCAGCGGCGAGTACCCGGCGTGCGTCTGTTGCACGCTACCTACCACTACCGTGCGATGAGCCTGTACGCCGAACTGGGCTTCGACGTCCGCGAGCCATTCGCTGCGATGCACGGCGGCCCGCTGGCCGTGCGAATACCGGGATACGCTGTCCGGCCGGCCACAGCAGCTGACGTCGGGGTGTGCAACGCGCTGTGTATACGCGTGCACGGCCACGACCGCGGCGGCGAGTTGCTCGACGCGCTCACCCATGGCGCGGCCAGGGTGGTCGAACGCGGCGGGCGGATCACCGGATACACGACCGGCATCGGCTTCTACGGGTACTCGGTAGCCGAAACCAACGACGACCTGCAGGCCCTCATCGGCGCAGCCGAGGCATTCCCAGGTCCCGGATTTCTGGTGCCGATGCGCAATACCGAGCTACTGCGCTGGTGCCTGGCGCGTGGGTTGCGGGTCTTCCTTGTCGTGAACCTCATGACGATCGGGCTGTACTCGGAGCCGCGCGGCGCGTTTCTCGCCTCATCCTGGTTCTGACGGCCGGCAACGTGTCGGAGTTCGGCGCCTTACGTCGTCGTGTTGGCCACGGCGAGCTGCGACCGGACGGGCACCTGGGGTGCGTCGGGACCATGCGCTTGGGGGATCGCGGCGAGATTGAAGCCGGCGATCGCGCCTGGGCGAAAGACGAGGCAGTAAGTCGAGCCGCCGAACTGGAAGTAACCCAGTTCCTCGCCTTTCGCGGCATGGTAGCCGGGAGTCACCTTCTCGTCGATTAGGCAGGAGGAGACCTCGCCCATGCCGATCGCGACGAGGGCCACCAGGCCGATGACGGGGTCGTCGGCTTCGATGAGGATTATCGCCCGCACCGCCACATGCGCCAGATAGGACTGCGAGGCCGGCGGCGCTTCGGCGTCCCAATCCTCCGAGACGGCCTCCGAAAAGTAAGTACCCGGCTCGACAAACGCCCTGACAATCGTCCCGGCCACCGGACTGTGCCAATGGTGATAGTCCATCGCGCTCAGATACGCCTGGTAGACGGTCCCGCCTACGAACTGAGCCACAGAATCGTCATTGGCCAGCATGTCCGCAAGCGAATACCGTTGGCCTTTCACCCAAAAGCGATCCCTGCGCTTGACGCCGGTGGCGAGGTGGTAGGGCGTCGACTCGCAGGCGTTCACGATCACCTTGTCGTCGTCGGGCGACGCGACCGGACGCTCGCCTTCCTTGAAGCGCCGGGTGAAGAAGTCGTTCCAGGACGTAAAGCCCCAGTGCTCATCCCGCGGGTCGTACTCGAACTGCTCGATGCCGACGGCACGTTGGGCCGCCGCGCACTTCCAGCCGGCCGGCGAATCGTTGATCACATACAGCGAGTCTGCACTGTCGAGGAAGGCGCACCAGACGGTCAGGATTTTCTTGAGTGCCGCGTTGATTCGTGGGTCGCGGAAAGCCGCGAACCCGGCCTGGGTGCCCATCGTCCAGTCCAGAAGCGCTCCCAACGGCGTGATGACTGCGTTTTCGCCGAATTCCGGCGCCATCGTCAACACGGCGTTGATCAGGCGCATCAGCTGCTCAACGCTCGCCACGCGGTACTTGCGGTACGGTTTGCGGCGCGGAACCTGGGCGATCATCTGGTGAAAGTACATGTGCACCACGGGATCAGAGTCGATCAGCTCTTGGAACTCGGCGACTACGGGATGCAGTACGACCCGGTCGCCCCTGGCCTCCACCCGCTCGCGATGGCCGGCAAGCCAAGCCTCCAGCTCTTCATGATCCTCCGGCAACCATCCGGCCCGGCGCCGCACATCTTCGCCATCGGAAAGATTCGTCACAACGGCAAATCTAGTCCCGCCGTTGCGTTGTGATCCACCGCGCTTATCTGTGCGACTCGGCCGTGACTCACGGGCGAGCAAAGTATGAACGGCCGGTACTCGTTCGGCTACAAAACCTCAGCCGAGCCACGCGCGGGTCCAACGCCGGGGTCCCACAGGCCAAATGGCCCTATTTCGGGGCCGATGGCCATCCTTACGTTCGACATGAGGTAGGGCACGCGACATAGGAGCACACACAATGGGCGTCAACACGACGGTCGCCGTCGTCGGTGCCAGCGGCTATGCGGGCGGGGAGATTCTGCGATTGCTGCTGGGCCATCCGGCCTACACCGACGGGCGCCTGACCATCGGGGCGCTGATGGCGGCCGACAGCGCTGGCGACACGGTGGCCGAGCACCATCCGAACCTGCTGCCGCTCGGCAGTCGAGTTCTGCAATCCACCGATGTCGAGGCGCTGGCCGGCCACGACGTGGTTTTCATGGCGTTGCCGCCCGGGCGTTCGGCTGGGCTGGCCGAACAGCTCGGTTCCGGCACCGTGATCATCGACTGTGGTGGGGATTTTCGGTTGCGCGACGCCGCCACGTGGGAGCGGTTCTACGGCTCGCCGTATGCGGGCAGCTGGCCGTACGGGTTGCCCGAGTTGCCCGGCGCCCGCGACCGCCTGCGCGGCGCCACCCGGATCGCGGTCCCGGGGTGCTATCCGACCGCGGCGCTGCTGGCGCTGGTGCCCGCGGTGGCCGAGGGCCTCGCCGACCCTTCGGTGACTGTCGTTGCGGTCAGTGGCGCATCGGGCGCCGGCCGCACCGCCAAACCAGAGCTGCTGGGCGCGGAGATCATCGGATCGGCGCGGGCCTACAACATCGCCGGTGCGCACCGCCACACCCCCGAGATCGCCCAAGGGTTACAGGCGGTGACCGAACGCAATGTGTCGGTGTCCTTCACCCCGGTGCTCATCCCGACGAACCGTGGCATCCTGGCCACCTGCATCACCCACAGCACCGCCTCGCTGTCGGAGGTGCGCGCAGCCTACGAAAAGCACTACAACGGTGAGCCTTTCGTGCATCTGCTGCCCGAGGGCGTGCTGCCGCGCACCGGAGCGGTCGTGGGCAGCAACGTCGCGCAGCTGGCGGTGGCGGTCGACCACGATGCTGAAAAGCTGGTGGCCGTCTGCGCGATCGACAACCTCGTCAAGGGCGCCGCGGGAGCAGCCGTGCAGTCGATGAACCTCGCGCTGGGCTGGCCGGAGACTGAAGGGCTGTCCGTGGTAGGGGTGGCGCCGTGACCGCCGCAATCACGCGCAACGACAGGGCCAAGTTGCTCGCTGAGGTGTTGCCCTGGCTCAAGCACCTTCACAACAAGATCGTCGTGGTCAAGTACGGCGGTCATGCGATGGCCGACGAATCACTGCGGCGCGCGTTCGCCGCCGATATGGTCTTCTTGCGCAACTGCGGAATCAAGCCGGTCGTCGTGCACGGCGGCGGGTCGCAGATCAGCGCGATGCTCAAGCGGCTCGGCATCGCCAGCGATTTCAAGGGCGGCTTCAGGGTCACCACCCCCGAGGTGCTCGACGTCGCGCGGATGGTGCTGTTCGGGCACGTAGGCAGGGAACTGGTGAACCTGATCAACGCTCACGGGCCGTATGCGGTTGGCATCACCGGCGAGGACGCGCAGCTGTTCACCGCGGCGCGGCGCAGCGTCATGGTCGACGGTGTGCCCACCGACATCGGCCTGGTCGGCGATATCCAAAGCGTCAACACCGCGGCCGTGCTGGATCTCATCGAGCAGCGCATCCCGGTGGTCTCCTCGATTGCCCCCGACCCCGGGGGGGTGGTGTACGACATCAACGCGGACACGGCTGCGGCCGCACTGGCGCAGGCGCTGGGCGCCGACAAACTGCTCATCCTGACCGACGTGGAGGGGCTTTACCTGCGTTGGCCGGACCCGGATTCGTTGGTCAGCGAGATCGATACGGTGACGCTGGCGGAAAGGCTGCCGTCGCTGCAATCAGGCATGGTGCCCAAGGTCGAGGCGTGCCTGCGCGCCGTCGAGGGCGGGGTGCCCAGTGCGCACATCGTCGACGGCCGAGTCGAGCACTGTGTGCTGCTCGAGCTCCTCACCAACGACGGTGCGGGAACCAAGGTGCTGCGCTCATGACCCAAACCGACGTGATGTTGAAACGGTGGGACGCCGTGATGATGAACAATTACGGCACCCCGCCGCTCGCGCTCGCTTCTGGTGACGGCGCGGTGCTGACCGACGCCGACGGTAAGACCTACGTCGACCTGTTGGCCGGTATCGCGGTCAACATCCTGGGCCATCGCCATCCCGCGGTAATCGAGGCGGCGACCCGTCAGTTGAACGTGCTGTGCCACACCTCCAATCTGTACGCCCACGAGCCCGGCATCGCGCTGGCCGAAGCTCTCGTCGACCGGTGGGGCGTTGCCGGCGCGCGGGTATTCTTCTGCAACTCCGGCACCGAGGCCAACGAACTGGCGTTCAAGCTGTCCCGGCTCACGGGCCGCACAAAACTCGTTGCTACTCAGCGGGCGTTCCACGGCCGGACGATGGGATCGCTGGCGCTCACCGGCCAGCCTGACAAGCAGGCGCCGTTTGTTCCGCTGCCCGGTTTCGTCGCCCATGTGCCGTACGGGGACGTCGACGCGCTGGCGGGCGCCGTGACCGACGAGACCGCCGCGGTGTTCCTCGAGCCGATCATGGGCGAGGCCGGCGTCGTCATGCCGCCGGCGGGCTATCTGGTCGCCGCCAGGGAGATCACCGCCGAGCATGGCGCGCTGCTCGTCATCGACGAGGTGCAGACCGGGATGGGCCGCACCGGAATGTTTTTCGCCCACCAGCACGATGGCATCATCCCCGACGTGGTGACGATGGCCAAGGGGCTGGGCGGCGGGCTGCCCATCGGGGCGTGCCTGGCGGTCGGACCCGTCGCAGCGATGCTGACACCCGGGTTGCACGGCAGCACATTCGGGGGCAATCCGGTCTGTGCCGCCGCGGCGATGGCGGTGCTGCGGACGCTCGACGACGAGGGCCTGATCGAACGTGCCGATGCGCTGGGCAAGTCGCTGAGCGTTGGCGTCGAGTCGCTGAAACATCCTTTGGTGGACCATGTTCGGGGACGCGGCTTGCTACGCGGGGTGGTGTTGACCGCGCAGACCGCCAAGCGGGCGGAGGCCGCGGCCCGCGATGCCGGATTCCTGGTCAACGCCGCCGCTCCCGACGTGATCCGGCTGGCGCCGCCGCTGGTAATCACCGAGGGCCAGATCGAGGAGTTCCTAACGGTCCTCCCACACGTGCTGGACGAAGCGAGCTGAGGAGCACCCCGATGTCCGAAAACGGTCAACCCATCACCATCCTTTCGGCAAGCGAAAGCTGGGATCTGCTGGCAGGTGTGGCGCTAGGTCGTCTCGTCACGAGCGTCGAGGGTCACCCCGAGATCTTTCCGGTCAATTTCGTCGTCCAGCACCGGACAGTGCTTTTTCGTACCGCGGAGGGTACGAAGTTGGTTAGCGCCGCAATCAACAATCAAGTTCTTTTCGAAGCCGACGGCCACAATGTTGCCGAAGGCTGGAGCGTCATCCTGAAAGGTACGGCCCGCACGCTGCGCAGTGCCGAGGAGCTTGACGAGGCCGAGCGGGCGCAGCTGCTGCCCTGGACTGGGACGTTGAAGCATCACTATGTTCGCATTCTGCCGATCTCGATCACCGGCCGCCGGTTCCGGTTCGGTCCAGAACCTGAGCGCGAATCCACGTTCGCCTGACTCGCGTCTGCTGGCGCCCGCCACGAAGCCGACCGCGTTCTGGCTCATGCCGGACATGTGAGGAAGAGCCCAGCCGCCTCAGCGACCGCCCCAAATACCTTGCGTAGCAAGCTTCTTCAATGCCTCCGTCCCGAACCGGTCGCGCAGTAGCGCGGCGATGCGGATGGCGGGCGTCAACCCAGTTGTGCACAATCAGACTTCCGGTCGGCGCCACAACCGAGGAGGTGCTCCACCCCGGGAGTTCTGAAACCACCACAATGCCTCGATAACGGCGGCGCCCAGCGCGCCGATTGCCAACGCGGTCGCGGTCAACGCGACGTTGGATGGATCTAGATCGAACTTATTCTGCGCCAACGGGATAGCGAAAATCGTCACATAGGCGGCACCGGACAGTGCGACCAGCGCCACCCGCCACCAGGTGTAGGGGCGGGCCACCACCGCGAGCACCCAGACCGCAATCACCAGTAGGGTGATCAATGCCGACGTCGACGCCTGCACCTGGTCAATCGGGCTGGCGCCGCCCGCCCATGAGGCCAGCAGATAGCAGCCAAACGTCGCAATGCCCGCGACCGCGCCGTTCGGCACCGCGGCCATCATCACCCGACGGACGAAACCAGATTGCGCGCGTTCGTTGTTGGGCGCCAGCGACAGGATAAACGCGGGAATCCCGATGGTGAACCAGGCAGCGATGGTGACCTGGATCGGCTCGAACGGGAACATCAACGATCTGACGCCCATCGCTTTGGCGGCCAGGCCGGTGATGCCGATCAGCAATGCCAGCAGCAACGAGTACACGGTCTTGGTCAAGAACAGGTTAGATACCCGTTCGACGTTGCCGATCACGCGGCGTCCTTCGCCCACCACGTACGGCAGCGTGGCGAACTTGTTGTCTAGCAGCACAATCTGAGCAACAGCCCGCGACGCCGAACTCCCTGCCCCCATGGCGACGCCGATATCGGCGTCCTTCAGCGCCAGCACATCGTTCACACCATCACCGGTCATCGCGACGGTGTTACCGCGGGATTGCAAGGCGCGCACCATCGCTCGTTTTTGGTCTGGGCGGACTCGGCCGAAAGTGGTGTAATTCTCTAACGTTTCAGCCAGCTCCTTCTGGTTGGTGGGCAACTCCCGGGCGTCGAGCGTCTCACCGTCGAGGCCAAGCTTCGATGCCACTGCACCCACCGAGACAGCGTTGTCGCCCGATATCACCTTGACCGAAACATTTTGTTCGGCAAAGTAATCCAAGGTATCCCGGGCGTCTGGGCGAACCCTTTGCTCGAGCATGATCAGAGCGGCAGGGTCGACGCGGCCGGGGGCATCGGGATGATCGGCCCGCAGATTGGTGAACCCCAGTAGCAGCACACGCAGCCCCTGCGAACCGGCGGCCTCGGCCTGCCGAGCGACCGCTGACGAGGAGTCCAGCAGCACGTCCGGGGCGCCAAGAACCCAGTTGCCGTGCTCGCCGTAGGACACCGCACTCCACTTCGTCGCCGACTTGAACGGGGCGGCCGCGGTGACGGTCCAGCCCGGCGGGTTGCGATAGGCCTCCGCGATGGCCTGGATGCTGGCGTTGGGGCGGGCATCGTCGGCAGCCATCGACGCCAGCACATCGATGATCGTGTCCATGCCGGCCGCGGAATCGAGCCGCTTGAGGTCGGCGACCTGCATCCGATTTTCGGTAAGCGTGCCAGTCTTGTCGGCGCATACCACGTTGACCCGCGCGAGTCCCTCGATTGCGGGCAGCTCCTGTACCAGGCACTGGCGGCGGCCGAGGCGTACGACGGCCACCGCGAACGCGATCGACGTCATCAGCACCAGACCCTCTGGGACCATCGGGACCAGCGCGCCCACCGTGCGCAGTACCGACTGTTGCCAGCCGACGTTGGTGCTGAACAGCTGCGTATAGATGATCAGCAGCCCGGCGGGAATCAGCAGATAAGTAATGAACTGGAGAATCTTGTTGATCCCCGCCCGTAGTTCCGAATGCACCAGGGTGAACTTGTTGGCCTCCGCGGTCAGCCTGGCTGCGTAGGCGTCGCGTCCCACCTTCGTGGCCCGATACGCACCAGTCCCGCTGACAACGAAGCTGCCCGACATCGCCGCGTCATCGATGCGCTTCAGGACAGGATCGGCCTCGCCGGTGAGCAGCGACTCGTCGATCTCTAGCCCGGATTCCTCGATCACCATCCCATCGACCACCAGCTGATCTCCGGGACCGAGCTCGATGATGTCGTCGAGTACGACTTCGCTGGGCGGCAGTTCGCCGGCCCCGTTCGCTCGGCGTACCAGCGGCTTGGCCTGCCCGACAATGGAGAGCTTGTCGAGAGTCTGTTTGGCTCGCAGTTCCTGCACAATGCCGACGACGCTATTGACGATGATCAGAAGCCCAAACAACCCGTTGATCAATGAACCGGTCGCCAGCACGATCGCGAACAGCACAGCGAGGATCGCATTGATCCGGGTGAATAGGTTGGCCCGAACGATGTCGGCCACGCTGCGGGTCGCCCGGTTCGGGACATCGTTGGTCGCGCCGTCGGCAACCCGTTGGGCTACTTCGGCTGCCGTGAGCCCAGCGGCGGGCGACGCGGTCATGGAGCGCAAGCCTACGGAAAAAGTTGTCGCGTAACGCGGTTGTCGGCGTTGTCGAGTCCTCGCGCGGCCGAGGCCGGTCAAGCCGACTGGCGGGCGACGATCACCGGGGTCCGGGCCAGTTGTGCAACGGTTTCGCTTACCGAACCCACGAGCATTCCCCCGAATCCGCCGCGACCACGACTGCCGGCCACGAGCAGCTGGGCTTCTGCTGAATGTGTGACGAGCTGACGTGCCGGCTGATCGCGAGCGACGATCCGACGTACGTTCACATCGGGATACTGTTCCCGCCAGCCTGCCAGGCGCTCGGCCAGTACCTGTTCGGCCATCGACTGCGTGGCAGGCCAATCGACGCCGGGCCACTCCGATACATCAACATCGCTCCAGGCGTGCAGGGCGATTAGGCCCACGTTTCGACGCGAGGCCTCATCGAATGCGATCGCAGTTGCCAACTCCGATGCGGACGAGCCGTCAATGCCGACCAATACAGGTGCCTGAAGTTGTTGCGGCGTCAACGGATCCCCATCGTGGATGATCGCGACCGGGCAATGCGCGTGGCGTAACAGTGCCGAACTGACCGAACCGAGAATCCGGCCGGGCCAGCTGCCAGTGCCACCGGACCCGGTGACTATCAGCTCGGCGTCTTTAGACAGGTCAATCAATGTGGGAACGGCAGCCGATGACAAAATCTCCGTCTGGATTTGCGACGGACCTGCGTGGTTACCAGCCTGTTCAACGATCTTGACCGCGTCGTCAAGCAGTCGACGGCCATGGTCCTGCTGCCACTGCGCCAAGCCCGGGGGTAACGGCGTTTCCCACCATGTCGTCAGGTTCGGCGAAACAGCATGCACGAGCGTTAGCGGAATGTTCCGTAATCCCGCATCGTGCGCCGCCCACTCCACCGCTACCTTTGCCGCCGGCGAGTCGTCCACACCGACGACAATTCCCAGCTGCGCGCTGCGTGATGACATGGCTTCTCCCGAGACGTTGATTTCCAAGGGCTGCCATCGATGCTATTCGAGATGGGCGGGCAAGGTCAGAAGGCTTTTGTCACTGGCAATGTGGTCATAGGACCCGTCGGGGGTGCGACATCAGGTTGCCTGTGGCCCTCGGGACATGCTCTCAAATGGAGCCTTTCGGCTCTAGCGGCCGCCCCGCGTGCCGGACGACCCTGAATTAACTCTTTTCAGTTGCTAGAAAGCGGTGACCCGATGAGCGCTCACTTCCCGGACCGCGAGACCGTCCAGACGGTCTTGTCGCTGGCGAGCCGCGCGCCGTCAGTGCACAACACACAGCCGTGGCGATGGCGGGTGGGCGCGGACAGTTTGCACCTCTACGCCGACCGCAGGTTACATCTACCCAGCACAGACCCCGACGGTCGCGATCTTATTTTGAGCTGCGGTATTGCCCTGCATCACTGCGTGATCGCGCTGGCGGCGCTCGGGTGGCAGTCGAAGATTCACCGCCTACCGAATCCCGATGAACCTGAACACCTTGCCGCGGTGGAGGTTTACCGTCGTCCACCCGGTGAGGTTGACATCACGCTGGCAGCGGCGATCCCGCGTCGGCGCACCGACCGGCGCCATTACAGCTCATGGAGCGTGCCCCCCAATTACATCGCTCTGATGGGTGCTCGAGCGGCTCGCGCGGGAGTGATGCTGCGCCAGATTGAATCACTACCGCACCTGCAAGACATTGTGGCACGCGCGGTTTGGCGGCACGCGATCGATCACGACTACATGGCCGAACTCACCACCTGGAGTGGGCGATACGGGTCGTTAGCGGGCGTTCCAGCTCGCAGTACGCCGGAGTCCGACACAGCTGCGCCGGTACCCCCGCGGCTATTCGCCGGTCCGGCACTGGCACAGCCGCCCGACTCGGAATCCGTCGTTGACAATGCCGTCGTATTGGCGCTCGGCACCAAAGACGACAGCACGCTGGCGCGACTGCGCGCCGGTGAAGCCACCAGCCTGGTGCTGCTGAGCGCAACCGCGCTCGGCTTGGCGAGCTGCCCAGTCACTGAGCCTCTGGAGGTTAGCGAGACACGCGATGCCGTGCAGATCGAGGTCTTCGGGATCAGTGGGTTTCCGCAGATGCTGTTGCGGATTGGCTGGGCTCCAGTCAACGCCGACCCGTTACCGGCGACTCCGCGCCGCCCACTGAGCGACATCGTCGAACATCTGGACGGGTCAGCATTCAGCTGATGTCGTTATGGCTCAGTCAGACTCAGGATTGACTTGAGCCAAGTCGATGTCAAGGTTCCACGACTGCGCTTCCGGTCATTGGCAGCCCGCCTGGTGTTCTGCTGTTACCGGACGATCAGCACCGAGCACTTGGCGTGCCCGAGGATAGGATGGCTATGTGGCCCAATGAGACTCGCGACTTGATCGATATCAGCGCCGCCGATCACAGCGAGGGGTATCCGGCTCTCGCTGACATCGAGAAAATCGGCGATGTCGGTTCGGGTAGCCCTGGCGTGGAACTGCACGGTGGGATAGCGCTGCTCCCATAACCGTACCCGCCGGTCAAATTCGTCATAGGGCATCTCACCGAGGTCTTTGCGCCACACGCCAAGGGCAAGTAACGGTGCATGACGCAGTTGCGCCTCTTGGATCGCCCGCTCGACGACGTCGTCGTTGCCGGGTGAATCGTTCACCGCGACCACAATCAAAGCACTGTCGGGCTTCGGCCGGCGCTGCTGGGTGCGGATGATGGCAACTGGGCAATGAGCGGCTTCGGCGAGTTCGGCGGCAGTGGAGCCAAGTAATGCCCGCGCAAAGCGTCCGATTCCGACTGAACCGATGCAGACCATCCCGGCGTTGCGGGATTCGGTGATAAGGGCCATGGCGGGATCGCCGCGCACAACAGCAGTCTCGACTTTGACGGGTTGCCCGCTAGCTGTCACCGCGGCGGAGGCAACCCCGAGCGCGGTGTCCGCATATTCAAGCTCCATCCGGACATTGCCCACGGACGCGAACGCGGCCGGCTCGGCTTGCTGCGGGATAACTTCGACTAATCGCAGTGGGACCTCTCGACTGACCGCCTCATCGACGGCCCATTCCGCGGCCCGGATCGCTGCTTGCGACCCATCAATACCGACGACGATCGGCAATTGTGTTGTGGTCGAATCGCCCATCGCTGTTCCGTTAACCCTTGAGTCGTAGAACTGCGGACAGTGGGCGCCGTGGTGTGGGCGGCGGCACTTTTTCGGTGACCGGTACCACGCCCACCCGGATGAGGACTTGCGGTACGGCGTCATTGTCCATGAGCGAACGGATGAGGTCGCGGGTGACGCCGACCTCGGTGAGTTGCGTTACCGGGCAGGTTGCCAGCCCGACCAACGTGCATTCCAACAACGTCGCGGAAAGCGCTTCGCCGACGGCCAACGCGTCGGCGCGAGTGTCGTGGTCGGTGGACAGGAGCAGGACCTTGGCGTGGTCTTCGGGAACTTCGAGGCGTCGTTCGGGTCGACGGGGGACGGGGAACACCCGTCCGACACCGACGCGGTCACCCTCGGCCGCCGAGACGAGGGCACTGTACGGGATTCCCTCCGATGCCTCGAATGGCGCAGTCCACCAGTGCAGTTCGTTATGGTAGGGAGTGTCGTAGAACCTTAACGACTCCGCGATTTGGGCTGCCTCCTCAAGGCGCGGGTGCAACTCGTCGGCGATGACCTCCAGATGTACGGCTTGCCGGTTGACGCTGCCGGCCACCACAGCTTCGATGGACTGCCATTCTGTTACTGCGCTGAACGGCAGGCGGTCGGTGTGGCGTACCCCGATGGCGCTGGCGAGCTTCCGATCTCGGTCGGTCACAAATTCCGTCGGGGTGAATTCGATCGACGCCAGGTGATTGGGACTGTCGGAATTGGGAAACCGTTTGATGTGCGACTGCCACCCGGCCGCGGCCATCGCTGCCCGCAGATGGTCGAGCGCGGCGCCGCAACTGATGAGCGCCTGTCGTGCGGAGTGGTCAGTGTCCATTACTCGACTTGGATCGAGGAATAACCGAAGCTGTCCATGGCTGTACGCCCACAACCAAGGTTGGCTGTTGTGTATTGACGGTGCGCGGCACGCTGTCCGTACCGCATCTTCGATGACTTCGGTTTCCACCACGGTGGTAGGCATCTGTCGACCTCCTGATCTTTACCTGCCTTTAGCGTCGTTGGCGACGGCTGTCGGCGGGAGGGCCATAGGTCCCCGATCCGGCGCCATTGGGCTCGGCCGACCTGAGCGAGCGGTCACTGAGGGCTCGGTGGCTGCCGCGTTTCGACGGGCGCGCGACGGGTATAGCAAGCGCGTAACGGAAAGCAGGGTTGTTCATGAAAGCTGTCACCTGGCAGGGCAAACGCGACGTGCGCGTCGAGTCGGTGCCTGACCCGAAGATCCATGAACCCACCGATGCCATCATCGAAGTCACCTCGACGAACATCTGCGGATCCGACTTGCATCTGTACGAGGTGCTCGGTGCGTTCATGAAACCGGGAGACATCCTCGGGCACGAGCCCATGGGTATTGTCCGCGAGGTTGGCGATGAAACGGGCGACCTCCAGGTCGGCGACCGCGTGGTCATTCCGTTCCAGATCTCCTGCGGCAGCTGTTACATGTGCGACAAGCAGCTCTATACGCAGTGCGAAACCACTCAGGTGCGCGACCAGGGCATGGGAGCGGCGCTGTTCGGCTATTCGGAACTCTACGGTGAAGTGCCCGGTGGTCAGGCTGAGCTGTTGCGGGTTCCGCAGGCCCAGTTCACTCACATCAAAGTTCCAGCAGGGCAGCCAGATTCGCGGTATGTCTACCTTTCCGACGTGCTGCCAACCGCCTGGCAGGCGGTCGTCTACGCGGACATTCCCGACGGCGGCACCGTAGCCGTGCTCGGCCTGGGCCCGATCGGTGATATGTCCGCGCGCATCGCCGATCATCTCGGGTACCGCGTGATCGCGGTCGACTTGGTGCCTGAGCGACTGGCCCGCGCCGCGCAACGCGGTATCCATACGGTGGATCTCGGACAACTCGATTCATCTGTCGGCGAGGTGATTCGGGATCTCACCGACGGGCGCGGGACGGACTCAGTGATCGATGCGGTGGGCATGGAGGCGCACGGTTCTCCGGTAGCGCGGTTCGCCCAGCAAGCTACCGGGCTCCTGCCGGATGCCGCGGCCAAGCCGCTGATGCAGACCGCGGGCGTAGACCGGCTGAGCGCGTTGTATTCGGCTATCGATATCGTGCGGCGGGGTGGAACAATCTCGTTGATCGGTGTCTATGGCGGCATGGCCGACCCGTTGCCGATGCTCACGTTGTTCGACAAGCAGGTGACTCTGCGGATGGGTCAGGCCAATGTGAAGAGATGGGTCGACGACATCATGCCCTTGCTGGTTGACGACGACCCACTCGGCGTCGACACCTTCGCCAGTCATGTGCTGCCTCTCGACCAGGCGCCTTACGCTTATGAGATTTTCCAGAAGAAGCAGGACGGCGCGGTGAAGATCATGTTGCAGCCGTAAACGGCAGCAGCGACAGCTTGATTCCAGCGCTATGTTGTCCGTCGCGGCCGCGGGCGATCGTTGGCGAGTCCCCGGACCACGTGTGCGCGCACGAAATCGGCCACAACATCAGGGTCGTCCATGTCCAGTGTCGACGACGGTGTGCTGAACAGTGAGAAGAGTATTCGCGCGAACCATTCGCCGGCGGACTGGATGTCGAGGTCTTTGCGCACCTCGCCGGTTAGCTTCGCTGCGGCGAGGTGGGGCGCGATGAAGTCGACGCATTCGCGTAGCAGGACGGCGGCGTCCTTGGTGAGCAGCAGGCTGATCGCGTCGACGTCGAAATACTTCTCGGAGGCGATGGCCCGTCGCGCCTGGGTCACGAATACCGCTGCGCGGCTCAGCTTGTCCTCCAGCGAGCCACCCCGGTCCATGGCTTCCGACATTTCGCGATAGAACCACTCGGACGCGTGTTCGGCGCACGCCTCGACAATGGCGGCCTTATCACGGAAATACTCGTAGATCGTGCTGCGGGAGACGCCGGCCGCCTTGGCGATGTCGACAATCGTCACTTTCTGCAGGCCTTGTTTGCGGAAACAGGCATACGCGGACTCCACGATGAGTTCGCGGGTATCAGTCGGCTGGGTCAATGCGGAAGCGTGCGTCATCAGCGTGCTCGTCCCTACCGGTGCGGTGCGAGAACCAACCCGCTGGTGGGCACTCCGGTGCCCGACGTGACCAGGACGTGCTCGACGTTGTCGACTTGGTTGTACGACGTTCCGCGTACCTGGCGCACCCCCTCGGTGATGCCGTTCATCCCGTGGATATAGGCCTCGCCGAGCAGCCCGCCATTGGTGTTGATCGGCAGCTCGCCGCCCAGCGACAGCCGCTCGATGGTGGCGAAGTCTTTGGCCTCGCCGCGCCCGCAGAATCCGAGTTCCTCGAACTGGGTGAACACGAACGGCGTGAAGTGGTCGTAGATGAACGCCGTTTGGATGTCCTGCGGCTTGAGTCCGGAATCACGCCAGAGCTTTTCGGCGACCACGCCCATCTCGGGAAGCCCGGTGATGTCGTCGCGGTAGTAGCTGGTCATCATCTCGCCGTTGTAAGCCGCGCCCTGCGCGGCCGCGGCGATGACCGCCGGTGGCTGGCGCAGGTCGCGGGCGCGCTCAGCGCTGGTGATCACCAGCGCGACCCCGCCATCGCTTTCCTGACAGCAATCCAGCAGTCGCAGAACCGGTTCGATGATCCATCGCGAACTCTGGTGGTCTTCCAGCGTGATCGGACGCTCGTAGAACCACGCATCGGGATTGGTGGCCGCATGCGCACGGTCGACGACGGCGATGCGGCCGAAGTCCTCGTTGGTCACCCCATAGGTAGACATGTAGCGCTGCGCGTGCAGCGCGACCCATGCTGCGGGAGTGAGCAATCCGAACGGGGCATAGTGCGCCATGAACAGCGGGGTCTCCGCGCTGATGCGTCCGCTGCCGCCGAAACGAAAACCCGAACGTTCGTTGAACGCACGCCAGCACACCACCACATCGGCGACTCCGGCGGCCACAGCCATTGCCGCGTGCGCGACCGTTCCGGCGGCCGCCCCGCCGCCATGAGGAACGCGGGAAAAGAAGGTCAGATCGCCGATACCGACGTTGCGGGCGACGTCGATCTCGTCGCTGGAGTCCATCGTGAAGGTCACCATGCCGTCGACGTCGCTGGGCGAAAGGCCGGCGTCGTCGAGTGCGGCGCTGACCGCTTCGCACGCCAATTGCAGCTCACTGCGGCCGGATTCCTTGGAGAACTCCGTCTGTCCGATGCCGGCAATGGCGGTGGTGCCGGCCAGCCTGGAGTGCGAGGCACTCATGCGCGGGCTCCGTCGAGCAGGCTGAGCACGGCGGTGCCCGACACATGGTTGCCCAGGCTGTTGGATGCCTTGAAGGTCACCTCGACGAAATTCTCACCCTGTGATCCTTCGGTCTTGCCGGTGACGCTGCCGGTGAAGCGCAGGGGGTCGTCGGGAAAACACGGCACGCCGAGGCGAATCGACAGCTTGGTGACCATCGCCTCGGGCCCGGCCCAGTCGGTCAGGAAACGCACGCAGTACCCGTTGGACGTCAAGATGTTCATGAACAAGTTCGGCGAACCCTGCTTGTTGGCGTAGTCGCGGTCGTGGTGTACCGGCATGAAGTCGCGCGACGCGATCGCGCCGGCGACGATCATCGTGGTGGTCACCGGGATCTCCAGCGGGGCTACCTCGTCGCCCACGTCGATGTCGCTCCATTGCAACGTGTTCGTGCGGGATTTGGCGGTCGTCATAGTCGTCCTTCCGGGTATGTGCTGCCGAGGTTAGCCAGCTGCGGTGCGGCCGGACCCAAGGTGAGCTCGTTGTGCTTGGCCCACGGCCCGCCGCTCGAAGACGTCGCGGGCCAGCTTGCTGATCGTCTCTTGCTCTTCAGTGAACGTGAAGTCCATGGCCCTCACCCGTCATTCGGCCGCGGGCCGGAACTGGTGCAGCACAAAGTCTTCAGAACCGGAACCGTCAAAGGTCTGGTAAAACACCTCTACCGGCATCCCGACGCTGACGTCGGCCGGATCGATGTCACACAGGTTCGACACCAGTCGGACGCCCTCGGCAAGCTCCACCAGAACGACGATGTAGGGATATTCGAAGAACGGAAATCGTGGTTGGTGCGGCATCACGTAGCTGTAGACGGTGCCTCGACCCGACGACTCGATCGCCTCCCAGTCCAACGAACGGCATTTCGGGCACATCGGCTGCGGTGGATTGCGCAACGCCCCGCATCCGCCGCAGCGTTGGATCAACAGCTTGTGCTCGCGCAGCCCGTTCCAGAAGAACTCGGTGTCCGGGCTGATCGTCGGTGCCAGTCGGGAAGCCATCAGCGAGCCGGCCTGAACCGCAGCACCCGGAAGCGCTGGCGCCCGAGCACCTCACCGGTCTGATCGGTGTAGGTGAGCACCCACGTCAGGAAAAAACCAGTACCCAGCGCCGTCGTCTTCTCGTCGGAAACCTCCTCGTACACCGACGTCGCGCTGATGACGTCACCCAGCCGGGGATAACGCTCGATTTCGAACTCCGAGTTCGTCGCCACGATGCTGGTGTATCCGGCTTCATCCAAAAACGCCGTGGGGTTACTGGTGATTTCGACGGGCGAACCGCCGCGCTCACCAATTCCCTCGAGTTTCGGTGCCGGCATGATCCAGGTTTGCAGCATCACCGGCGGCGACACGATGCCGCCGAACCGGGATTTGGCTGCGAACTCCGGGTCGAGGTAGACCGGATTCATGTCGTCGAGCGCGTGCGCCCAGTGCCGGATCATCGGCTGATTGACTGGATCCGGTGCCACTGCGGGTTTTCCGGTGCCGCCGGTGTGCTGGCCGATTAGTGCCTCCAGCATGCTGTGCAATTCGGTGCCTGAGTCGGTCACTGGGTTGATCCTCCTGACTTGCTCGGGGTGTAGTCGAGTCGCATCGATCAGGCCCCCAGCCGTACCGGCATCCGTTTGACCCCGGGCACCATGGTGGCCCGCATCCGGTCGACCTCGCCGACCAGCTCGAGTCTGGGGAAGTGGCACAACAGCTCCTCGAACATCACCGTTGCCTCCAGGCGCGCCAGTTGTGCGCCGACACAGGAGTGTTCACCGCACCCGAACGCGATGTGCGGGTTCGGGTGGCGGGTCACCTTGAATTCTTCTGAGTCGGCACCGAAGATGTCCTCGTCACGGTTGGCCGAGCCGTACAGCATCACCACCACGTCGCCTTCGGCGATGCGCTGACCGCGGATCTCGACGTCGACGTTGGCTGTGCGGGCCATGTGCACCACCGGGCTGTTCCACCGCAACATTTCTTCAACGGCGCCGGGGATCAGCGACGGATCGTCGACCAGCAGCCGGTACTGGTCGGGATGCGTGATCAGCGCTAGGGTGCCCAGCGCGATGAGATTGCGGGTGGTCTCGTTTCCGGCCACCAGCAACAGAAACGCGAAGTTGAGCAGGTCTTCGTCGGTAAGCCGGTCGCCGTCGATTTCGGCACCGGCCAGCACCGACAGCAAGTCATCGCGCGGTTCGATTCGCCTTGCCCCGATCAGCTTTTGGAAATACTCGAAGAGCTGGCCGACAGCCACCATCGGGTCGAGATCGATCTCCGGGTCGGCGGTACCGGTGGCAGCGTCCGACCAGGCCCGGAACTGCTCCCAGTCGTCCGGCGGCGCGCCGATCAGCTCGGCGATCATCCGGGTGGGCAGGGGAGCGGCGATCTCCTCGGCGAACTCGTGCACGGAGTCTGGCTCCAAACCGTCGAGTATGCCCCGCACGATCTCGCGGATCTTGGGCTCGAGCACGGCAACACGGCGGCGGGTGAAGCCGGAGTTGATCAGCTTACGCATCTGCCGGTGCCGCGGCGGGTCGGTGAAGATGAGGTTCCCGGGTTGCACCGGGTTCGGCATCGCCGGGTCCGGGATGGAAATGCCTTTGGTGGAACTGAACGTGGCCGGACTGCTCGACACGAAGCGGACGTCATCGTAGCGGAGCAGCGCCCAGAAATTCGTGACGTCGTTCCAGCACACCGGCGCCGACGCGCGCAGCTCGCGGTATGCCGGATAGGGATCGCCGGCGTAGAAATCCGGGGAATGCAACGGGACCGTCGAGCAGGTCTTAGCGTTCACCCGGAACTCCCTCGACGACCGCGATCGTACATTTGCATACGATCTGTCCGGTGCACTCTGTCTACTCTGGCGGCATCGATGATGTCAATATGCTTGTGGTTGAACTAAAATTGACGCACTGCCGCCGAAATCGCGACGCTGAGCATTGACGACCACGGCCCGACAGGTGTAGACCAAACGTTGAGCCGCCGGACCGTCCAAAGGAAACAACATGGCTGACCCACGCTCATTGATCGACACCTACGGGGTCTACATCGACGGCCAGTGGGTTGACCCCGGGAACGGCCGCTACGACGACATCAACCCGGCCACCGAGACGGTCATCGCGTCGGCTCCCGACCCGAGCCACGCCCAGGTCGACAGCGCGATCGCGGCCGCCAGGGTCGCGTTTGATTCGGGACCATGGGGTGGCGCCGGACCCGAGCAGCGCGCCACCGTCCTCAACCAGCTCGGCGAGGCGCTGCTGGCGCATGCCGACGAGTTCTTCGCGTTGGCGCAACTGGAGTGGGGCTGCACGGCCAACGAGCGGGTGATCCACGTCGAAGGGCCTGCGTTCGCCGCGCTGAACGCCGCAGAACTCGCCACCCATCCCGTCGAGGAGCAGATCGACGCATATGGCGCCGCGGGCACCACGCTGTTGCGTTATGAGCCGCTCGGTGTGGTGTCGATCCTGACGCCGTGGAACTTCCCGCACACCCTCAACGTGATGAAGGTCTGCGCCGCCCTGGCCGCGGGCAACACCGTCGTGCTCAAGCCGTCGCCGCTGGCGCCGCTAGCGGGTCTCGCGCTGGCCCGAACCATCCACGAGCACACCGAATTCCGCCTGGCGTTGTCAACGTCGTCACGCCGACCGACATCGAATCCAGCAAGCTGCTGACCGTCGACCCGCGGATCGACATGGTCAGCTTCACCGGAAGCTCGTTGGTCGGCCGCGAAGTCATGGCCGCGGCCGGCGGAACCATGAAACGGCTGCTGCTCGAGTGCGGAGGCAAGTCGGCCAGCATCGTGCTCGACGACGCAACGCTGGATGACGAACTGCTGCAGCGGATGTTGTTCGAGTCCTGTTCGTTCCACGCCGGACAGGCCTGCATTCTGCACAGCCGGTTGCTGCTCCCGGACGCGATCCACGACGAGGTCGTCGATCGACTGGTCGCGCTCGCCCGGGCCGTGAAGGTCGGCGACCCCACCGATCCGGACGTGCAGATGGGCCCGTTGATCAGCGCCGCACAGTGCAAACGCGTTCAGGCACATGTGGACCGGGCTCTCGATGACGGCGCCAAGCTGGTCACCGGTGGTGGCCGGCCGGCCGGCTTGGATGGCGGCTTCTACTTCGAGCCGACGATCCTCACCGAGGTCACGCCGGATGCGACCATCGCCCAGGAGGAGGTATTCGGGCCGGTGCTGTCGGTGCTGCGCTACAGCGACGACGACGACGCGGTGCGGATCGCGAACAACTCGCAGTACGGACTTTCCGGTGCGGTGTGGGGCGGCGACGTCGACCGTGCGCTCGCCGTTGCCCGCCGCGTTCGCACCGGGCAGATCGCGGTCAACGGCTTCGGTCCCGGCGGTGCGCCGTTCGGCGGGTTCAAACAAAGCGGGTTCGGCCGGGAGAGTGGCGGGATCATCGGTATTCGTCAGTACATGGAGCCGAAGGCCATGGGACTGCCCGCATGACACGCGCCGACGACGAAGATGCCGGCGTAGCCGGGATTGTGGGGGTACCGCCCGCTTGCGGGGGAGAGTGGCGCACATGACAGGGGCCCTCGACGGGCTTCGCGTGGTCGAGATCGCTGAGGAGATCTCGGGTCCGTACTGCGGCAAATTGTTCGTCGACCTCGGTGCCGAGGTCACTAAAATTGAAGCACCAGAGGGTGATTCGTTGCGACGATGGGGTCCCTTCCCCGACGGCGAACCCGACCGTGATCGCGCTGGGCTGTTCGAGTACCTCAACGCCGGAAAACGCGGCAGGGTCCTGGACATCACGTGTGAAGGCGACTCGGCAGCCGCTCGTCAACTGATCGGCGACGCCGACGTGCTGATCGACGCGTCGGCTCCCGGAGCCCTGGACAATTCCGGCATCGGAGTCGAGGTGCTGCAACACATCAATCCCCGGCTGGTCCTGGTGCGGATCTCAAACTTCGGGCAGCACGGGCCGTTTCGCGATCGAGCGGCCACCTCGCTGACGATGCAGGCGATCTCGGGCTGGATTACCGCCCGCGATCCCGACCGACCGCCAGTGCAGGCGGGCGCCCGAATCGCCGAATACGTCGCCGGCGCCTACGCTGCCCTGGGCGCACTGACGGCGCTGCGGATCGCTCCTACCGGTCAGGTGACCGAGGTCGATGTCTCGGTGTTGGAGGCACTGCTGTCGACGCTTCCGTACCCGATGCTGATGGCCGAACGCATGCGCGCTCTGGGCCTAGCGTCCAACACGCGTCAGGCCCCCGTGCTGGGCGTGGTGCGGGCGGGCGACGGCTGGGTCGGAATCAACTGCCTGACCGGGCAGCATTGGCTCGACGTATGTGCCATGCTCGGACTGCCGGAGTTCGGCGAGCAGCAGTTCGCGATCATGATGGGCGGTCCCGAGCGTGCCGAATTTTTCGCGGCGGCGCAGCCGTGGCTGAGCGAGCGAACCGTCGCCGAAATCGTCGAACTGAGCCAGGCACTGCGCATCCCGGCGGCACCGGTCGCCGACGGCGCCACCGCGCTGGAAAGTCCTCAATACGCCAAGCGTGGCTTCTTCGTCGACGGCGGCCGAAGGGATTGGTCGTTTCGACGGCCGGGGCCGCCGTTTCGCCTCTCGAAGACACCGGCAGTGTCCCACCTGGTGACCAGCAGTGAACGATCCCGCGGGCGTCGGGCGGTCGGCGAGATCGCGAATCCGTCCATGCCGTTCGCCGGGCTGAAAGTCCTTGATCTGACCACGTTTTGGGCTGGCGGATATCTCACCTGTTACCTCGGCGCTTTCGGCGCCGACGTCGTCAAGGTCGAGTCGATCCAGCGGCCCGACGGTTTCCGCTATTCGGCTGCCTATCCGCACGAAGGCGAGGACTGGTACGAGCGCAGCGCACTGTGGCAGGCCACCAACCTCAACAAACGGGACATCACGCTGGACTTGACGTCACAGCGCGGCCGCGAACTGGCCTACCGGCTTGCCGCACAGGCTGATGTTGTCGTGGAGAACTTTTCCCCGCGAGTGGTGGAGCAATTTGGGCTGGACTACCAATCGCTGGTCGCGCTGCGCCCCGACGTCATCGCGGTCCGTATGCCAGGATTCGGCCTCGACGGCCCATGGCGCGATTACGTGGGCTGGGCGCTGAACATCGAACAGGTCTCGGGCATGTCGGCGGTGACCGGTTACGCCGACGGTCCGCCGTGCAACGTGCAGGGCCCCGCCGACCCCATCGTCGGTGTGCACGCCGGGGTGGCGCTGCTCGCCGCTCTGGACCATCGCCGTCGCACCGGCGAAGGCCAGCTGATCGAGGTCGCGCAGATCGAAGTCGGTGCCGCCGTCACCGCCGAACCGGTGATCGAGTACTCGATGAACGGGATCGTGCGGCCGCGCGAGGGCAACCGGCAGCGGGGCTACTGCCAGGGCGTCTACCCGACCGACACCGACGACGCGTGGGTAGCGCTGTCGGTGCGCGACGACACCGACTGGTCGCAGTTGGTTGAAGCGATGGGTCGCCCCGGCTTGCTCGAGGATGGCCGATTGGCGACAGCTGATCGCCGCGCGGCCGCCCACGACGTCTTCGATCAGGTCGTCGCGGCCTGGACTCGAACGCAGTCGTCCGCCAATATCGTTGCCGCCCTTCGGGAACACAATATCCCCGTTGAGGAGGTCGTGGCGCCCGAGCGGATGTATGACTTGCCGGGGCTCGATTCGCGGGGGTACTACGAAGATTTCGAGCATGCGATCACCGGCCGGCACCGCTATCCCGGGTGGCCGTTCCGCATCACGCCCGGACCGGCTCGTCATCACCGGTTCTCGCCGCCTACTCTCGGCCAGCACAACGACGAGATCCTCAGCGGCTTAGGACTATCCCGCGATGACCTGGTTGCCCTGCGCCGCGACCGGGTGATCGGCGAACGGCTAACGAGCGCCTGAGTTTGCAACTGCCCGGCTCATAACCAGCGGTGCCGGTCGCAAATCAGCAGAGTACAACGGGTGGCATCCAGCGCGGCGCGACCGGAGGGTCCCAGGAGAATGTCAATCGGCCCGGGCCGCCGCGGGTCCACCACGAGCAGTTGGATTGGTTCAGCGTTTCTGTGCAGATGCTCCAAGTAATTGGCCACGCCGCCGTGCCCGGCCGTCGACTGGATGTCGACATCCGGATGGCTTCGCCGCCAAGCCGCCAGGCAACGCTCAAGCCTTGCGGAACCCGCACGACTCGCCCCGGTCGCCTGGTCGATATCGTGCACGCCGCTGTCGTCAGTCCGGCCCGCGGCCAGCACACGCAACGGCGCGCCGCGAAAGCGGGCTTCCTCGACCGCGAGCTCCACGACGGCGCTGCTCGCGGGTAACTCGTCCAGCACCGCAACGACGCAACCGGTCGGTGCCGGGGCCGTGCTGATAGGCGTGACCGCGACCGCGCAATGCGCGGAAGCGACCAACGCCGCCGCGGTGGAACCGATGCGCCCGTTCACCGCGTTTTTCAATCCGGCTGAGCCGACGCAAACCATAGCCGCCGAGCGCGACTCCTTCAGCAGAGCGGCGACTGGACGGTCATGCACGATTTCGGCCTCGATCGTGACGGGCTTATGCGTCGACTCGATCGCGGCGAATGCGTCCCGGATGGCCCCTTCGGCCACGCCAAGTTCGGGAGTCGCGACACTGGGATTACTTTCCGACGAATCGATCGCGTACACCAATCGCAGCGACACGCCACGGTCGACCGCCTCCTCGACGGCCCACAGCGCGGCTTGCACGGCTGAGCGCGAACCGTCGATACCGATGACCACGGGTCGCGATGGCGAGTACGCATTGCGCATTGCGGCCCCCATCAGCTCTGTACAACGAAGACGTTGTCGAGGGGCCGCCGCGGCGTGACCGGTGGCAAATTCTCGAGGGCAGGCGCTACCCCCACCCGTATCAAGACCTGTGGCTGGCCGTCGTAGCCCATCAATTCCGCGACAAGTTCACGAGTGGTGCGGACCTCGGTGATATGTGTCAGGGTGCAGGTGGCCAGGCCGGCCATCGTGCATTCCAGTAAAACTTCGGAGAGCGCCTCACCTGACGCCAACGCGTCCGCGCGACCGTCGGCATCCGTGGACAGCAGCACGATCTTCGCATGGTCTTCGAGAATTCCGATGCGGCGTTCGCCGCCATGGGTCACCGGGAAGTATCGACCGACGTCGACCCGATCTGCTTCGCCGGCTGACACCAGCGAAGTGTCCGGAATCCCGTCTGCTGATCTGAATGCGCCGGTCCACCAACCAATTTCGACATGGTATGCCGTGTCGTAGAGCCGCAAAGCAGTGGCAGTCTGCGACGCCTCCGCCAGCTGTGGCCGCAGCTCGTCAGGCAACACGTCCAAGCGGACGGTGTCGGTGCCGACGACGCTGCGCAGCACGGGTTCGAACGATTCCCAGCCCGTCGGCCCCTCGAAAGGCAGTCGGTCGCTGCGGCGCATCAGGATTGCGTCGGCGCGGTGGCGATCGTCATCGGTGACTTGGTCCATTGGGGTGAAGTCGAGGGAGGCCAGATGGTTCGGGTCATCGGGGGTGGGGAAGCGGTTGATATGGGTGTGCCATCCACCCGCGGTCATCGCCACGCGCAGGTGGTCCAGAGCAGCCCCGCAACCAATGAGTGCTTCTCGACGCGACTGGTCGTAATCCAAGATTCTTGTGGGATCGAGAAATAGCTGCAACGTGCCGGGTCCGGCCAGCCATTGCCAAGGTTGGCTGTTGTGCAGCGACGGGGCACGACAGGCCAAATGCACAGCGTTCCTGATGATTTCGGCCTTCGCTGTCGTGGCGACCATGGCAACCTCCGATCTCTACCGACGTTCCATCGTTCTCCGCGACCGCCCAGCGACGACAGGGCCGTTGGTCCTCGATCCCGCGCGATCAGGCCCGATGCGCGGGATTCGAGGACTAATGGCCCTAAAAGACCCGGGCGGCCGGTGCCTAGCGTGGGAATCAGCAACGGTGGTTGTCCGCAGCAAAGGGGGTCCTAACATGCGCGACCCTGGATCAGCGGGGACATCGCTGACACCGAACCGTTGGGCACAACCGCGACGTAGGATGCTTACCGTGCGCGGTAATCACCGGTAAACAGTCGATACGTCTCTGGAGGGTTTGGCTGTGATTAAGGTTTTCCTGGTCGACGATCACGAGGTGGTACGCCGCGGCCTGATCGAACTGCTCGCAACTGATCCTGAACTCGACATCGTTGGGGAGGCCGGCTCCGTCGCGGAAGCGATGGCCAGGATCCCCGCGGCGCGCCCTGATGTCGCGGTGCTCGACGTTCGTTTGCCGGACGGAAACGGTATCGAACTTTGCCGCGATCTTCTGTCCAGCATGCCCGACTTGCGGTGTCTTATGCTGACGTCGTTCACGTCCGACGAGGCGATGCTCGACGCAATCCTTGCAGGCGCCAGTGGCTATGTCGTCAAGGACATCAAGGGTATGGAATTGACGCACGCTGTAAAGGAAGTGGGTGCCGGGCGATCGCTGCTCGATAATCGGGCCGCCGCGGCGCTGATGGCCAAGCTACGTGGAGAGGCCGAAAAACCTGATCCACTATCGGATCTCAGCGCGCAAGAGCGTACGTTGCTGGGTTTGCTCAGCGAGGGCCTGACGAACAAGCAGATCGCCGACCGGATGTTCCTAGCCGAAAAAACGGTGAAGAACTATGTTTCCCGGCTACTGGCCAAACTGGGGATGGAACGCCGTACTCAGGCTGCGGTATTCGCGACCAAAATCGAAGGATCGCGGCGACCGGGTATCTGAGCGCGTTACCAGACACTACTGCAAGGACTTTGGTCCTCTGGGTACAGGTCTTCGGTCCCGTTTATGCACGTGCGCAACACGATACCCTCGTTGTCATGACGTATGTGATCGGTAGAGCTTGCGTGGACGTGGCGGAAAAGTCCTGTGTCCAGGAGTGCCCGGCTGACTGCATTTATGAAGGTGCACGGGCCTTATACATCAATCCGGACGAGTGCGTTGATTGCGGCGCCTGCAAACCGGCTTGCCGGGTCGGTGCGATTTATTACGAAACCGATCTGCCGGAAGACGAACAGCAACACCTCGCCGACAACGCCGCCTTCTTCTATGACGCGCTTCCCGGCCGCGCGGGCCCTATCGGCTCGCCTGGAGGAGCGTCAGATCTTGGCCGGATTGGGGTCGATACACCGCTTATCGCAAGCATCCTGCGACAGGTCACGTAAAACTCGTGCACAGCTGAGGGCCGCAGGGCACTTCGGAGTCGTGACTTCCGACTCTCCCGCGAGAGTGCCTCTGCGGCGCATAGTCTTTCCCATGGAGTACTTGTCAGCACTTGATGCGGGCTTCCTCGAAGCGGAAGACACGGATCCGCACGTCAGTCTCGCTGTCGGTGCGTTAGGGGTACTTGCCGGGCCCATGCCCGAATTCGCACCATTCGCCGCGGGTCTGGGCGAGCGGCTGGCAAAAGTTCCGCGGTTCAAGCAGGTATTGCACACCCGTTTACTCGATCTCGGTGCCCCGGCGTGGGCTGATGACGTCGCCTTCGACCTTTCCCACCACGTGCGGCGCGCGGCGGTTCCGCAGCCGGGTGACGACGAGGCTCTGTTCCGACTGGCCGCAACTCTGATGGAGCGGCGGCTTGATCGCGATCACCCGCTTTGGGAATGTTGGATGATCGAGGGCCTCGAAGGCGGTCAGTGGGCGATTTTGATGAAGATCCATCACTGCATCGCAGATGGGATCGCGACAATCCAACTGCTCGCTCGTCTTTCAGATGAGGGCGGCGACGACGCGTTCGTCAGCGAAATCCACGCGGTAACGGGGTCGCAGAACGGTGTGCATCTGCCACAGTTCACGCTTAATCCCCTTGATTGGATCGGCGGAATGTGGCGCACATCGGCCGCCGTGGCCGGGGCCGCTACGCGGGCGTTCGAAGGGATGTTCGAGATCGGCGCGGCCCTTGTTCGTCCCGCGGAGTCCTCTGCGCTGAGCGGGCCTGTCACGGGTATGCGGCGCTATGACGCCGTGCGTGTGCCTTTGGACGACGTGACAAAGATCTGCAAGGCCTACGACGTAACGATCAACGATGTTGCGCTGGCTGTGATTACCGACAGCTACCGCGCAGCGTTGATTCGTCGTGGCGAACAGCCGCGAGCTCGGTCACTACGCACGTTGGTGCCGGTATCGGTGCGTTCCAATGATGCGCTGGACGAGGTCAACAATCGCGTTTCACTGATGTTGCCTTACCTTCCGGTGGAGGAGCCCGACCCGGTGCGGCAATTACAAGCCGTGCACAGCCGTTTGACCCAAGCAAAGCGCAGCGGTCAACGGCAAGCCGGCAGCTGGGTCGTATCGGCTACGAATCTGGTTCCATTCGCAGTTACGGCATGGACGATGCGAGCATTGACGCGGCTACCGCAACGCGCCGTCGTTACGGTGGCGACCAATGTCCCCGGGCCCCGACGCCGACTGCGGGTCATGGGGCAGCCGGTTATACGGCTATTGCCGATTCTGCCGATCGCACTACAGGTCCGAACCGGTATCGCGATTCTGAGCTACGCCGACGAACTGGTCTTCGGAATTACCGGCGATTACGATGCAGCATCCGACGTCAACGAACTCGCGACCGGCATCGAGCGAGCCGCGGCGCGTCTAACCTCTTTGAGCACCATGCCGCGGTCTTCCAGCCCGTCGGGAAAGCGGGCGCTCAAAGACGCTCGGGTCGCTTCGAATAGTCAACTAGGGGTGTGATTATGTCGTCGCTGCATGACGTCGAGGGGCTCGATCGCGAGGAGTGTCTGGAGCTTGTGCGGACAGTCCCCATGGGTCGTCTGGTTTTCACCGAGCACGCACTGCCCGCGGTTCAGCCCGTGGACTTCCGATGGTGGCGGGGCGACGTCGTGATCCGAATTGCCGACCCGGCGATGCTGGCCGCCGCATCAGATAATCGCGTGGTGGCCTTCGAGACCGATGAGTTGGACGCGGACCTGCGCTGCGGATGGACCGTCACCGTCGTCGGGCGCGCACAGATGATCACCGAGGTGCCCGATTTGATTGAGCTATCAGAGATCTTCTCCCGACCGTGGGCTGGAGGTCGGCGCGATTACTTCGTGCGGATTCGAACCGAGAAGGTCACGGGGCGTCGATTGTGGGCCGAAGCCGACGATCGGGAATTCAGCGACTGAGCTTGAGTGTTGGCCCGACCACCCCGCACTGTCAGCAGTCCAGGCTCGTGGGGCGGTCGCTGCTGTTTGGCTGACCTGGTATTTTGCCTTCATGGAGCGTGACGCGGAAGAATCCGCGTTCACCCAGTTGGGCCAGCGCGGCCTGGTACGCCGGATGCACGAGCAGCTCGACGAGCTGCTGGCAGCCCGCGACCAGATGGAGCAGCTGCTACGGGTCATCGTGGACATCGGCTCGAATTTGGAAAACCTCGACGTGACATTGCACGGGATCGTCAAAGCGGCGATGGAGCTGGCGGGCGCCCGATACGGAGCGCTAGGCGTATATGGATCCGACGGCAACCTGGTGTCATTCATTCACGAGGGCATCGACGCCGACGCAGCACAGCGGCTAGGCGACCTGCCGATGACCGCGCCGCTGCGGGTCGACGATCTGACCGCCTATCTGCAGGCCAGCGGGCTTGCTGGGCAGGGTCCACCGGTCAAGGCATTTCTCGGTATCCCGATCAGCATGCGAGGAGCCGCCTTCGGCAACCTCTACCTAGGGGACGACCGGCCAAACCGGGTGTTCTCCGACTCGCAGGAGATCGCCGCGCAGGCATTGGCGTCGGCGGCGGCGGTCGCCATCGACAATGCGCGACTATTCGAGCGACAACGCACATCAGCGACGTGGATGAAGGCAAGCCGTGAGATCACGGCCGAACTGTTGACCGCCGGGCCGGCGACTCGTCCGCTGCAGCTCATTGTGGACCGCGCGTTGGAGTTGACCGACGCCGAGCAGGCGATCCTGCTGGTCCCCACCGAGCCGGATCTACCCGTCGACGAAGTTGACACCCTTGTCGTCGCTGCCACAGCGGGCCGATACGCCGCGCAGGTCATCGGTCAGCGGGTTCCGGTGGAGGGCTCGACCACAGGCAGTGTCGTGCGTCGTGGTGAGCCGCTGATTACGAACGGATTCCGTTACCCGATCGAGGGATTCACCGACGCAGGCGAACGCTCGGCGATCGTGATGCCGCTGCGCGCCGACGACACCGTGCTCGGCGCGATCGCTGTTGCCCGCTCCGCACAACAGCCGCCATTCGGCGACGACTATCTCGAACTCGTCAGCGACTTCGCTCAGCACGCTGCAATCGCGCTGTCGCTGGCGACCGGTCGCGAGCACGCCCGTGAGCTGGCGATCCTGGCCGACCGCGAGCGAATCGCACACGATCTCCACGACCATGTCATCCAGAAACTTTTTGCCGCCGGCCTCGACTTGCAGGGCACCATGGCTCGGGCACATTCGCCGGAGATCGCCAACCGGCTGTCCGGCACGCTTGACGACCTTCAAAGCACGATCGACGACATTCGGGCAACGATCTTCAAGCTGCAGAACTCGGTAATGCCGAGGGGCGACTTCCGGCAGCGAATACAGAACACGATTGCCGAGCTGACCGAAGACCGCGACATCGCCACCACCCTGGACATGTCGGGAGCGCTGACAGTCGTCCCGGGCGAACTCGCCGACCATGCCGAGGCCGTAATCACCGAAGCCGTCAGCAATGCCGTTCGCCACGCCGGGGCCGGCCACCTGACGATAAGTATCTGCGCAGCCGACCAGTTGTCAGTCGAGATCATCGATGACGGTTGCGGCATCCCGCAAGACAATCAGCGCCGCAGCGGCCTGGCCAATATGGAGCGACGAGCCGCGCAAGTCGGAGGCGACTGCTCGATTACCGCAGTGCCCGACGGCGGCACCCGCGTCTGCTGGACGGCACCGCTGGCGTAATCGCAGCGGACGGTCATCGATGTGGGCGGCGACGTCATCGAGGAACCCCTACCCATCCAGTCTGAGTTTCCCGCTGTCCAGCGCGAATGGGATCTTGGCCATAACCCGGTCCATTAACGCCGCGCAAAGAGTTCCGTCGTCAGCGACACTGCTCAGCCCCCAGTGGTCCAAGTAGGCATGCAGGCGCTGATCGATCGGCCAGTCGGCGAATTGGCTTGTGGCATAAGTCGAGTCGATAAACCCCCATGCCATCGCGTCCAGTTCGTCGTCTTCCAATGCGACGCCGGGGTGCAACATGGTCGTCCTCCTTCGGCTGAAAGAAAGCGATTACACAGTGGTGTGTCGTTTCGTGTTGTCCCTATGCAGACAATTCGCCGGCATCGTTGACGCTACTGACGTATCAGCCGCCTCGCGGCGGCCGGTGGACACCATTGGGTGTGACGAAAGTCCCTCATTACACATCGTAATCGGCACGCTCGGCGGCCAGTCGCCACAGCTTCTCCGCAGCGCAAACGGACTGCGATAGAGGTTGGCTGGTATCGATGTGGTCTGCCTCGGGCCATTGCTGACCGCCGTCGGCCAAGACGGTCGCTATCTCCGGCGTCGCGTCGGACAAACCCCCCGCCGGCCTGGCAGCAACACGGCGCGCAGCGGTGCTCAGCGAGGCTTCGCACTTCAATTCAACTACGGTGGAATGCATCTGGATAGCCAGCTGCCTGACTTGATTACGGCTGGACGGATCGCGCCAGGTGCCATCGAGAATCACCGACCGGCCGCTGGCCAGATGGACGTGGGCTCGCCGAATCACCTCGTCATAGACGGCGGCGACATTGGCATCGGAGTACAAGCCGACATTCAGCACACCTGCCGCACCAACGATTGCACCCGAATTCTCCATGGCTCGGCGCACTTCGTCGGTGGAGATCACCGCTGCGCCAACCCGCTCGGCTAACGCGTGCGCCAGTGTGGTTTTTCCGGTGCCCGGTCCGCCACCGATCACAGCCACCCGCACTGAGCAGGCCTTTAGATGCTCGAGCGCGATATTCAAGTGGCGCAATGCGTCCGCGTCGGCGTCGGGATGTCCCTGCGCGACCCGGACGCAGTCGACCTTGGCCCGAACGACCGCGCGGTAGGCGATGTAGAAATCCTTGAGTGACTGTGGTGCCGGATCGGCGGCCAGTCGGCTGTAGTGATCCAGGAAGAAGTCACCGAGGTCTTTGCGACCCTGGTACTCCAAATCCATGGCCAGAAAGGCGGCGTCGTCGATCGTGTCGACGTATCGAAGGTTGTCGTCAAATTCCAGGCAGTCCAATATTTCCGGACCTTCGGGCAGGCAGAAGATATCGTCGGCAAGCAAATCGCCGTGTCCGTCCACGATCCGCCCATCGCGGACGCGTCCTGCGAACAGCAGTCCACGGCCGGCGATGAAATGCGCTGCCAACCGTTCGACGACCTCGAGGCGGTGTTGGTCCACGACCGTGCCGACAAACTGCTGCAGCTCGGCGATGTTGGCCTCCCAGCGGGCTCTGATCGCACCGGCGGTGCCTTGCACCTCGACGAGCCGGCCCCGCTTGGCGCTTTCGTGAAACCTCGCCAGCACCTCGGCGATCGCCATCAGTGGCTCGGTGACCGGTTGGCCGCGGCGCACCATCGTGGCCAGGCGGGACGACTCCGGCTGGCGCTTCATGACGAGCACCGGCTCACTAGCGCCGGTCCATTCAGCGTTCAGGTGAGCGACGCCCGAATAGCTGGCGGACGCCAGCCGCCGGTTGAGCTCCAGTTCACGCTGAAGGGCGCGTTCACGCCGTTCAGGGGTAGTGAAATCCAGGAAGTCGGTGAGAATCGGCTTTTTGACCTTGTACGCCAGATCTCCGACGAGGACGACGAGACCGGTGTGGGTCTCGTGTACCACGCTGTATGGCTCGACTGCCTGTTGATTGGTGGCCATGGCGTGCCCCATGAGCACATTCTGTTACCCGGCGCCTTCCTCCCGAAGCGGTCCGAAGGCCTCCACAGCCGGGTAATACGCCGCGTCCGCAAGGGACCAATGACCCTGGCTTCCGGCGCCCCGACCCGCAAGGGTCGAGGAGAGGAAAAGGCTGGTGAACCTGTGACGGCAACGGCAGTGGCTACCGATGTGATCGCGCGGGCCGTCGAATTAGCATGCCGGGCGCCATCGCTGCACAACAGCCAACCCTGGCGCTGGGTGGCTACACCCGCCCAGGCCGAGCTATTCACTGATCCTCATCGTGTCGTGCGATCAACCGATAGTTCTGGCCGCGAGGCAATCATCAGCTGTGGCGCCGGGCTCGATCACTTCCAAACCGCGATGGCCGCCGTCGGATGGAACACCTACATCGAGGAGTTCCCCAGCCCGAATAGGCTCGAGCACCTGGCGTCGATGTACTTCACGCCGCTCGATTACGTGACGCAGGCGCGGCGGGACCGCGCCGACGCGATATCACGGCGCCGCAGCGATCGACTGCCGTTCGGGCCACCGGGGGATTGGCAATCATTCGAGACGGTGCTGCGCAACTCGCTCGAGTCCGATCTGGTCGCTGTCGAAGTGCTGGCCGACAACGCACGCCCGCAACTGCATGAAGCGTCGCGGCTCACCGAGTCGCTGCGCCGCGACGACGACTTTTATCACCGTGAGTTGCAATGGTGGACAACTCCTTTCAGGCAGGCAGAGGGAATCCCTCCCAGCCAATTGGTGTCCCGGCCAGAAGCTGATCGAGTGGCGGTAAACCGAAAATTCCCTTCCAGCGGATTCAGCAATCGGCGCCCTGCCATCGCGACGGACGAGGCAAAGATACTGGTGCTGTCCACGCCGGAGGACACCCACGCAGACGCGCTGCACGCCGGCCAAGTGTTATCGAAGCTGCTGCTGGAATGCACGATGGCCGGGCTGGCGACTTGTCCCCTCACACATATCACCGAATTGGAAGCCAGCCGGGAAATCGTCCGAGACTTGATGGTGACCGAGGCGATGCCGCAGGTGTTGATACGGGTCGGCACCGCGCCGGACGGCGAGGACGTTCCGCGACCGACGCCTCGGCGACCGTTGTTTGAAGTTCTGGAATTTCGTCACTGACCGCTCGGCGGTCACCCGCCATCGGTCGCGATCAAAGGAGGCGAGATGTCGGAAACCTCAACGAAATACGGCATACTGGTCGGTGTCGACGGTTCGCCGGAATCAGATGCCGCGGTGTCCTGGGCGGCGCGTGAGGCATCCCTCCGGCACGAACCCATCACGCTGATGCATGTCGTTCAACCCGTGGTTGTCAGCTGGCCGGTCAGCCCCGAACAGACGACTGTCGCGCAATGGCAAAACGACAACGCGCGACACGCCATCGACCAAGCGCGCAAAGGCCTCGCCGCCGCCTTGGACCAGCCGCAGTCGCCAGACGTTCGAACCGAGGTGCTGTATTCGCATCCCGTGGATGCGCTCGTCGATGCCTCCAACCAGGCGCGGATGATCGTTATGGGGAGTCACGGTATGGGCGCACTCGGGCGCCTTCTGCTGGGTTCGGTCAGCAGGGGGGTGGTCGAACACGCGCACTGCCCGGTAGCGGTCATTCGCACTGACGAAGTGTCCCTTCCGGTCGACCCGGAAGCGCCGATTCTGCTGGGCGTGGACGGTTCGCCCGCCTCCGAGGCCGCAACTGCATGGGCATTCGACGAAGCGTCACGGCGGGGAGTGGCGTTGATCGCGTTGCACGCCTGGAGCGACGTCGGGGTTTTCCCGATCCTCGGCATGGATTGGCGGACATATCAGGCCCAAGGCGAGGAGGCGTTGGCCGAACGCCTGGCCGGTTGGCAGGAACGCTACCCCGATGTGCACGTCAGTCGACGGCTGGTCTGTGACACCCCCGCGCGCTGGCTGATCGAGGAATCCCACAGCGCGCAACTGGTGGTTGTCGGCAGCCATGGCCGCGGCGGATTAGGCGGCATGCTTCTCGGATCGGTCAGCTCTGCGGTCGCACAATCGGCGAAGGTGCCGGTAATCGTCGTACGAGCCCCGGTAGCGCGATAGCTTCCGATCCGGCACCGGGCGCGTCCCTTGGTGACGTACGGCCCTGGGCTGCCGGGACTTCGGCCCCTGTCGCATGTCGGCGCTCACATGATCGGATACTCGCACGGGATAAAACACATCTCGAATACGACCACACCGGTTGCCATCTCGCCGGATGACGACCTTCGACGGAGGTAGTGCAATGAGATCTTCACAGCAATCTCACAACAGGACGCGCATGTTCGCGCGCGTCGTCGGTCCGTACCTGGCCATCATCGCCGCCACGGCTGCGTTGCGGCCGACCGATATGCAGGCGCTGCTTTCGAAATTCGAAGCAGACCCGTTGTGGTCGTGGGTGACTGGGGCTTTTATTCTGCTGCTTGGTCTCGTGGTGATTGCCCTTCACCCGTATTGGCGGGGCGCCGCGGCGATCATCGTCTCGGTGGTGGGTTGGATCGTCGTAGCCAAGGGGCTGTCTCTGGTGGCCTTTCCGCACAATTACTTTTCGATGGCCAACTCCGCAGTGAATGCCGTGGGTTGGTGGCGTGCCGGCGCCGTAGTCGAGGTGCTGATCGGGCTGTATCTGGCCTACGTCGGCTGGATGCCTCCGCGGACCCACCCGGTGTCAAAACCGGCGAGTTCGACTCCGGACCTGCACCGGGCGGCCTGACCACCAGATGTGAAGATGGCGGAGGCGGCGACCCTGTGTGGGCCGCCGTCTCCGGTATGTCAGTGGTTGACCAAAGACGTTGACTATGAGGGCGATTCAGCGGTCGATTATTCGCGGATGATGAGCGCTGAGGATTCGGCATGCCGGAAGACGGGGTGTTCCTGCGGCCCGACGATCTGGGCAAGTTGGCCGGCGTCGGAGCCGTCGATAACAGCCAGCGGGACCAGATCATCGCAGCTCTTCAGGAAACGGGCAACGTTGGCCCCTGTGGTCACTGGGTAGATGTGGATGTCCGGATACCATTGCCTCCACGGCCACAAGCGGTTGTCGAGCTCGTGAGACGAAGACTCGGTGGCATCTGCCTGCATGGCACCGATGGCCAGCACCGGCAGCTTGCGCAGCTGCGCTTCTCTCATCGCCTGATCGATGACGGTATCGCGACCAGGCTGGTCGCCAACCGCCACCACGATCCAGTTGATGTCCGGTCCCGGCCGATCCGGTTGGGAGCGGATTACCGCCACCGGACAGTGAGCCTTTTCTGCGACATCGGTTGCGGTCGAACCCAACAACGCTCGCGAATAACGACCAATCCCCACGGATCCGACGCAGACCATCTCAGCGTCGTCGGATTCGGAAACCAGAATGGCACCCGGTTGCCCGCGGAGGATCTCGGTTTCAACCTTCACCGGCGTTCCCATCGCCTCGACCGTGATTCGCGCTGCCTCAAGCGATGTCTCGGCGTATACGACGTCGCGGTGGTAGTCCTCCGCGGAGGGATGGGTGGCCTTGATGATCCCAAGCATCAGTAACGGGACTCCGCGGCAGACGGCCTCATCTGCGGCCCACTCAGCGGCATGGATCGCCGCCTGCGAACCATCTATGCCGACGATGACGGCCGGTCGAATTCGCTTGTCACTCATAATGTCCTCCGTAACTGGTGATCTACCCGACGCCGTCAGTGTCTGTCAGCGACGGCGGTGGGCTTGGCGAGCCGGTACACGTCGACCAACCGAGTGAGATCGCTCGCGGTGATGATGCCGACGACGCGCCCGGCGTCGACAACGAGTGCGCGGTTGCTTTGAGCTGAAGCCAGCCGTTCCAGCAGCGCGGTGACCGGCTCGTCCGGCGTGGCAACCGGAACCCGGCTCAACGGCATTGCGATTTCACCCACACGGGTGGTGGAGCGGTTGCGGGGCTCCACTTGACGCAATTGGGCAAGTGTTATCAGTCCCGAGATCGATCCATTGGGGTCCTCTACCGGATACGCCGAGTGCCGATCGCCAAGCAGGTAATGCTCGATGAAATCCTGCACGGTGATCCACGCCGGAGCCGTGCGTGGGTGCGCAGTCATCGCGGCGCGTACCCGCACACCCGCCAGGGCATTGCGGCTCAGTATCTGCGCCTCATCCGAATGCGCGGCGGTAAAGATAAACCAGCCGATGAACGCCAACCAGACTCCGGCGACCATGGCTCCGGCCAGAAACTCCAGTAGCCCGAATGCGATGAGGACGAACGCGAGGGTGCGCCCAGCCCGCGCTGCGCCGATCGCAGCACGGTTCGGGTCGCCGTGCCGGCGCCAAAGCCACGCGCGCAGAACTTGACCGCCGTCCAACGGCGTGCCGGGCAGCAGATTGAAAACGCCCAACAGCGTGTTGATTCCAGCTAGCCACCACGCGACACCGATGACGATGTGACCTACACCCAAGGTCCGCAGTCCTACCCCGGCGCCAGCGAAAAACGCTCCCAGCAGCAGGCTCGTGGCGGGGCCCGCCACCGCGATCCGGAACGCGGTCCGCGGTGTCTTCGCTTGACCACCTAGACGTGTGACGCCTCCGACAAGCCACAGCGTTACGTCGAGCACCTTGACACCGGCGCGCCGGGCCACAATCGCATGCGCGAGCTCATGGGCGAGCAACGATGCGAGCAATACCGTGGCGCCGCATGCACCGGCCACCCAATATGCCCCTGTCGAGTAGCCGGCGGCGGTGGTGGGCAGCGTCGAGGCCAGGCTCCAGGTAAACAGCCACAGGATGACCAGCACGCTCCAGTTGACATTTACCGGGAAGCCTGCGATGCGGCCTAACGGGATACCGACCATGTTTGGACCTCCAAAAAGACGGTGGGGAAATGGATTTCTCTCGTTTGATTAACCTTGCCGGGCGACAATCACCGGTACGCGGGCGGCCTGCACCACGGCCATGCTGACCGAGCCCAGCAGCATGCCCGAGAATCCGCCGCGGCCGTGGCTGCCGACGACGACGAGTTGTGACGACTCGGCCTCCTCCACGAGATGAAGAGCTGGAGAATCCAATACAATTCGGCGCTGTACGGCAACGTCGGGATAGCGCTCGCGCCAGCCCGCCAAGCGCTCCGCCAGAGCCTCGGCCCCGACTGCTTGCTGGGCCGACCACTGAGTGCTCGGAATGCCGGAGACGCGCGCGTCGTCCCAAGCGTGCAGAGCGATTAGCTCGACACCTCGCCAGGACGCCTCGTCGAAAGCGATCGCTGTCGCTAACTCCGACGCCGGCGACCCGTCAATGCCGACCACCACCGGCAGTTGCGAAGGTTGCGCCGCGACGGGCCCTTCGTTGTGGATCACGGCCACCGGACAATGCGCATGGTGGATCAACCCGGTGCTGACCGATCCGAGTAAAACGCGACTCAACCTCCCGTGCCCGCGGCAGCCCACTACGATCATTTGCGCCTCTTTGGACAGCTCAACAAGCGCCGGACCGGCTGCTGAGAAGTACACGTCGACAGCGAGATGTGGATGGACCTCGTGGTGGGTGCTGTCTTTAGCGATTTCAACTGCAGCCGAGATGACTTTCTCGCCTTGGGTTTTTCGCCAGTCGCTGGTCTCGGAGGGAGGTGGAATAGCGCCGCCGCCCAAAGCTAGTAGACCCGAGGGGTATTCGTCGATGAGATGGATGAGGTTGAGCGGAACGTTGCGCATCCCCGCTTCACGTGCGGCCCAGCGCACCGCGATATTCGATGACGGCGATCCGTCGACGCCAACCACAATCCCGCGATGTGCTGAGCGCTTGGGCATTGCCGGTCTTTCCTTTTTTGGCCTGGTTGAGGGTTCGCTGCTGCTGACACTAGGAGCCGTGACTGGCGTGCGGCAGGAGTCGTTAGTCCCGACACTCTCGGCCGAAAGGCTGTATGCGGCTTAATGGCTCGGCTGTACTACGCAGCGTCGCTCGACATGACGATCTGCCCGAAGGCGGCATCCCCGTCTTGTGACGATGGGTCAAACCAGGTCTTGAATCACCTGACGAACCGCACTTTCGGGCAGACCTCACTATTGACTGTCGCACGTAGCGCGGGCGAGCGCCTAGGGTCAAAGGTCACTCGTGTTCCGATTGCTAAGACGTGCTTCGGAGTACTGCTGGGACGAATGCCGACGAATGACCTCGGCAACACGGGACTTCCGTCTCTACTGTGGTGGCCGCCTGAGTGGTCGAATTCTTTAGGTTACCAATCCACATCCGCCAGCAGGAGGCCAATATGACCACCCTTCCCGTCCGACGTCAGCAGCGCTCGTTGTTTCCCGAGTTGTCTGAGCTGTTCGCCGCATTCCCGTCGTTTTCTGGATTGCGCCCAGCTTTTGACACTCGGTTGATGCGGCTCGAGGACCAAATGAAGGACGGCCGCTACGAAATATGTGCTGAGATCCCGGGTGTCGACCCGGCTAAGGATGTCGACATCACCCTGCGCGACGGGCAGTTGACGATCAAGGCTGAGCGCAGCGAGAAGAAGGAATTCGACGGACGATCGGAGTTTTCCTACGGCTCGTTTGTCCGCACGGTGTCTCTACCGGCTGGTGCCGACGAAGACGACGTCAAAGCGACCTACGACAAGGGCATCCTCACGGTCTCGGTGGCAGTCACGGAATCCAAGGCCGCCGAAAAGCACGTGCCGATCGCATCCGCCAACTGACGAGATGCGAAGCGGGCCCGCAGCAGCACACCCCTCGGCTGCGGGCCCGCACAACACCACCCGTCGTCGCAACCGCGGCGCCGCCCGCGAGCTAGCGAGGACAAGCCACATGAGTAGAGCAATCATCCTTGGCAAGGACACGCCAGACCGGCTGTTCCGCAACCGTCGTGAGGCCGGCCAGGTGCTGGCAGGCCTGCTGCAGGCCTATCGGGACAGGCCCAACGTCGTGGTCTTGGGTCTGGCCAGAGGCGGAGTGCCGGTCGCATGGGAGGTCGCGGCCGCGCTGCATGCGCCGCTCGATGCATTCATCGTGCGCAAGCTCGGTGTCCCGGGTCATGAGGAATTCGCGGCCGGCGCGCTCGCCAGTGGCGGTCGCGTCGTGCTGAACGACGACGTGGTGCGAGGCCTGGGTCTCACCCCCCAACAGTTGCGGGACATCGCCGAACGCGAAGGACGCGAATTGATTCGACGAGAAGCGGCCTACCGCGGTGGTCGCCCACTGACCGACGTGACCGGAAAAACCGTCATCCTCGTCGATGACGGGCTGGCCACCGGCGCCAGCATGTTCGCCGCAGTGCAGGCTTTGCGCGATGCGGAACCGGCACAAATCGTGATCGCGGTGCCGGCGGCACCTGAGTCCACGTGTCGCGAATTCGCCGGCTTGGTCGACGATATGGTCTGCGCATCGATGCCCACCCCATTTCTGGCGGTAGGCGCATCGTTCTGGGACTTCACCCAGGTCAGCGACGAAGAGGTCCGTACGCTGCTCGCCACCCCGACTACCGGACCGACGGTGGCTCCGGCCGCGGAGACCGCGGCCGACGTCATCCGGCGCGTCGCCATCGACGCGCCGGCTGGTGTGCCACCTCGAGAAATGTTGTCCGAGTTGATCGGTGACGCGCGGATCGTTCTGATCGGCGAAAGTTCGCACGGTACTCACGAGTTCTATCAGGCCCGAGCCGAGATCACGAAGTGGCTGATTGAGGAAAAGGGATTCTGCGCGGTGGCCGCGGAGGCGGACTGGCCGGACGCCTACCGGGTGAACCGATACGTGCGCGGGCTCGGCGAGGACACCACCGCCGAAGAGGCGTTGCGGGGATTCGAGCGCTTTCCGTCATGGATGTGGCGCAACAACGTGGTACGCGACTTCGTCGATTGGCTGCGGGCCGACAATCGGCGCTGTGAATCCCAGCATCGCCGCCGAGCCGGTTTCTACGGGCTGGATCTCTACAGCTTGCATCGGTCGATGCATGAGGTGGTCACCTATCTCGACAAGATCGACCCGGCGGCCGCTGGCCGCGCGCGGGCCCGCTATGCCTGCTTCGACCATGCATCCGCCGATGACGGCCAGGCCTACGGGTTCCGGGCGGCTTTCGGCGCCGGACTGTCGTGTGAAAAAGAGGCCATCGATCAGCTGGTCGACATCCAGCGCAATGCTCTTGTCTACGCCCGCCGCGACGGCCTGCTCGCCGAGGACGAACTGTTCTACGCCGAACAGAACGCGCAGGTGGTACGCGACGCTGAGTACTACTACCGTGCGATGTTCAGCGGACGCGTCACATCCTGGAACCTGCGGGACCAGCACATGGCCGACACCCTGCAGGCGCTGCTCGCCCACCTGGACCGTTATCCCGACGCGACACCCGCGCGAATCGTGGTGTGGGCGCACAATTCCCATGTCGGCGACGCCCGGGCGACGGAAGTGTCTTCGGACGGCCAGCTGACTTTGGGCCAACTCGTCCGCGAACGCTATCGCGACGACTGTCGACTGATCGGGTTCAGCACCTACACCGGCACTGTCACCGCCGCCAGCGACTGGGGAGGCGTGGCCGAACGAAAGATGGTTCGGCCGGCGCTACCGGGCAGCATAGAAGAGCTGTTCCACGAGACCGGCAAGCCAGCGTTCGCAGTTTCGTCGGACGGCGCTGCCCGTGCCGCGTTGGATGTGGTCAGATTGGGCCGAGCGATTGGCGTGATCTATTTGCCTGCGACCGAAAGACAAAGCCACTACTTCCATGTCCGCCCGGCGGACCAGTTCGACGCGATGATTCACATCGAGAACACGCAGGCACTCGAGCCGCTCGAAGTGACTAGCCAGTGGGTTGCCGGCGAGACGCCCGAAACATATCCGACCGGTCTGTAGGCCACCGATAAGGGAGAATTTCGATGATCGATGTGCTGCCGGACATGCCGGAGGGAGTGACCGGCATCCGGGTATCGGGGCGGCTGCGTGGTGACGACCTGCGCAAGTTCAAGCCGGTCATGGAAAAGCTCATGAACGCCGGCGAGATCAGGATCGTAGAGGTCATCGCTTCCGATTACGATGGCTTCGGCCCCGGCGGGTTGGTCGAGGACCTTAAGGTGGGCTTTGGCGCTCTGTTCCAGCATCATTCGGCCTTCAAGCGAATTGCGGTAGTGACCGATAAGCAGTGGGTCGCGCATACGCTGCATGCGTTGGCATGGATGGTCCCCGGCGAGTTCGCGCTGTTTGGCCTCGACGAACTCGAGCGCGCCAAGGTGTGGGCTGCCGACTGACAGAGCCACGCTACGATACGAGCGTGTCGGTCAACGAGAGGCCGAATGACGCGCGGAAGCCAGCGCCAGTCCGCGAAACCTTGTCGCAACTGCGACTGCGCGAATTGCTCGCCGAGGTCCAAGATCGGATCGAAAAGATCGTCGAGGGCCGCGACCGGCTGGACGGACTGGTCGAGGCGATGCTGGTCGTCACCTCGGGGCTTGAGTTGGATGCGACGTTGCGCAGGATCATCGACACCGCGATACAGCTGGTGGACGCCCGTTACGGTGCGCTCGGGGTGCGCGGGCACGGCCATGACCTCGTCGAGTTCATCTACCAGGGAATTGACGACGACAGCCGCGCCCTCATTGGCCATCTTCCCCAGGGCCGCGGTGTCCTCGGGGTCCTGATCGACGACCCGCAGCCGATCCGGTTGGACCACCTCCAGCAGCACCCGGCATCGGTCGGATTTCCGCCGAACCACCCGCCGATGCGGACCTTCTTGGGTGCTCCGGTGAAAATACGCGACGAGGTCTTCGGCAACCTCTATCTGACCGAAAAGGCGAACGGTCAGCCTTTCAGCGAAGACGACGAGGTCCTGGTCCAGGCGCTTGCCGCAGCGGCCGGAATCGCGATCGCCAACGCGCGGCTCTACGCGCAATCCCGGGCCCGTCAGGCGTGGATCGAAGCAGCTCGTGATATCGCAACCGAGATGTTGTCCGGCGCCGACCCGACTAAGGTCTTCGCGCTGATCGCGGAAAAAGCGCTGAAGCTGGCCGACGCGACCGCCACGATGGTCGCCGTTCCCGTCGAGGCCGACCCGCCGGCCTCCGGCCACGCCGAGCTGGTAATAACGGAAACGGCCGGTGCGCTGTCCATCCCAGCAGGCGAGGATGCGGTGATGGTGACTGGCACACCGATCGGCGACGTATTCTCCGACCGCACGCCGCGGCGGCTCAACAACCTCGACCCGGCCATCCGCGGCTTCACCGGTCCTGTCCTGCTGCTGCCGTTGCGGACGGCCGACACTGCCGCCGGCGTACTAGTCGTGCTTCGGCGTGCGGGCTTACTTCCATTCACTGATGAGCAGCTCGACATGATGGCCGCGTTCGCGGACCAGGCGGCGCTTGCCTGGCAGCTCGCCACGGCGGAGCGGCGGATGCGTGAGCTGGACGTGCTGACCGACCGGGACCGGATCGCGCGCGAACTGCACGACCACGTCATCCAGCGGCTGTTCGCTGTCGGGCTCGCGATGCAGGCAACCGTGCCGTTGGCGAGGTCATCTGAGGTGCAGCGACGCCTGTCGGAGCAGATCGACGATTTGCAAGAAGTGATTCAGGTCATCCGCACCGCGATCTTCGGCCTGCACACGTCTTCGGGTGCGACCCGGCTGCGGCAGCGGCTGGAGGAGGCGATAGCTGAATGCTCTGGCACCGGTCTACGCACGATGGTGCAGTTCATCGGCCCGGTTTCCGTTGTCGACGCAACCCTGTCGGATCACGCGGAAGCCTTCGTCCGGGCGGCTATCGCCGATGCGGCCCGCCCACCAAAAGCCAGTAGGCTCAGCGTCGTCGTCGAGGTCGGTGACGAACTGAGCATCAAGATTGCCGTCGACGCGCAGGGCGTGCCCGATCCAGCCACTGCCGACAACCTCGCCAAAATGAGTCGGATCGCGCAAGGATTCGGAGGCAGCCTCACGGTCGAGACCGACCCGGACAGCGAGACGATACTGCGATGGTCGGTGCCCTTGCTTGAATATCGGGCCTGAAGGACCGAATTTCTCTGCGCGCAGCTACGATTGGCGCGCGACGATCACCGGCATCCGAGCCGAATGAGCCAGCGCGGCGCTGACCGACCCCAGTAACATCCCGGCGAAGCCACCGCGTCCGTGGCTGCCGACGACCACAAGTTGCGCCGACTCTGACTGCTTGACGAGGTGATACGTCGGATGGTCACATTCGACCACACGTCGCACCGTCACGTCCGGGTAGCGCTCCCGCCAACCGGCCAGGCGCTCGGCGAGGATCTCTTCCGCGGCGGGTTTCATCGCCGGCCAATCGATGGCGGGAAAGTCGTTCACATCGACGTCGCTCCAAACGTGCATCGCGATGAGCTCGACGCCTCGTAATGACGCCTCCTGGAAAGCGATTGCGGTCGCCAGCTCCGATACCGGCGAACCGTCAATACCGACGAGCACCGGCGCCTCAGCGGGATGAGGCATCAACGGGTCCTCATCATGAATAACCGCGACCGGGCAGTGCGCGTGGCGGATCAGGCTGGAGCTGACCGATCCGAGCAAGCTGCGCGCGAAGGGCCCTCGCCCCCGGGAACCGACGACGACCATCTGGGCCTCCTTGGACAAATCGACCAAGGTTGGAACGACGGGCGCGAACAACAGCTCGCTTTCGATCTGCGTCGGCCCACCATCCTGAGTGGTGCTCTGCGCGATCTCGACAGCTTTGTCAAGGAACGCTTGGCCCTGCTCAACTTGCCATCGCGCAAAGGCTACCGACGACGCCAGCGGCGGCTGAGGTATCCCAATGGGCCGGACAGCATGCACGATTGTGAGACGAACATTGCGCATCGCGGCCTCACGCGCTGCCCAATCGACCGCATACTTAGCGGCGGGGGATCCATCGACGCCGACCAAGATACCCGAATGACTTAGCGGAGCGGACATTACATCTCCTCACCGGATGGGGCGACCTCTACGGCCGCCGCTGCTGTGCAAAAGCCGATCATTGCGAACTGTTGGTGCGTCCACCGTCGTCGTCGACAAGGGATCGAATCTCTCGCTCCCACTGGGCGTCCCGCATGCGTTTCACGTGGGCACGCACGATGGCCACCATGTGTGCGGCGGCTACGGCCACGATCAACCAACCCACAGATGCCGCACTCAATGCGTCCATATCTGCGCGCGCTATCGGGGTCGGCTGATCAACCAGATTGCCATCACCATCGACCCATATCCCAAGCGGTTCACCGGCTTTGACCGCGTATTCCCAGCCGATCACGCCGGAGTGATCGATGCCGTTGACCTGCCATCGGGCATGCACCGTGGAGGCTGTCGTCTCAGCTGAACCTGCTGGTTTGCTGTCGTCGACGGCCCTGGCCACCACGACATGCCGGGTTCGAGCCTGCTCAAGGTAGTTCTGGGTCTCGGTGTCGTGGATCATCGTGCCGATCGCCCCCGCGCAAGCAGCGGCGATGACAACCAGTAAAACGGCAAGGGTGGCGACTGCCGATTCGACACGATCGCTCGTCCGCATGAGGGGATTGCGGCTGAATAGCCGAAGGACCGGCCACGTCGTGGGCCGGATCACGAAACTCTCCATAACAACCTCACCTCGGGCTATTTGCGACGTTGCATATAGCGTCGCGATTCAGAAATCCCGCTCGTAGAGTCCAACGTCCACTGGTGAAAGGCCCTACGGCACCTGTGTTGTGGCCGGCGTCTGCATAGCGTTATCCGGGTCGATGTCCGTGTCGGATCAGGAGCAGGCAATGAATAATGCAGAGTCGCCCGGACCCGTTGTGGTTGCAGTCGACGGCTCGGACGCAGCCATCGGGGCCGCCGAATGGGCAGCCAAGGAAGCGGTCCATCAAGATGTTCCGCTTCGGCTCGTTTACGTCGTCCAGATAGCAGATCGGCCGATTCGTTCCGCTGATGCTGCTGAAGAAAACTGTGCCGAGAGCTCTTTGCGCGCAGCCTGTCTAGCGGTGGAGGCGACCGGCCTGCCGGTCAAGATCGACACAGCGGTGCTGCACGGAGACGTCGATTCTGCCCTGATCGCCGAGTCGGGCAGCGCCACCCTTGTCTGCGTCGGATCTGTGGGGATCGGTCGGGTGGCCAACATGGTGCTCGGATCGACCGCGGCGACACTTGCCGAAGAAGCGCATTGCCCGGTGGCGATTATTCGGCGCGGTAAGAAATCGCCGCCGCCGGAGACCGGGTACATCGCGGTGGTCGTCGACGACCAACCCGGCAACGATGACGTCATGCGTTGGGCAATGGAGGAAGCCCGGGTGCGACGCGCTCCGCTGCTCGCGCTGGGCGTTTGGCGCTGGGCGCTTTTCGAGAACAGACACGAAGGGTTCTATAGGCGCCTGGATGACTGGCTCCGGCGGTATCCCGACGTGCAGGTTGAAGTCGCAACCACGCGGTTGAGTGTGACGCGATATCTCGAGAGCTTTATTGGCGCTGTTCAACTGGTCGTTATCGGCGCCGAGGATGCCCACCGGGTGATGCAGCTGGTGGGCCCCCACGGCCCGCCGATCCTTGCCCACGCCGATTGCTCTGTGCTCGTCGTGCGGGGCACCGACCACTGAATGCCCTACGCCTGGACCGAGCCGGGTAGCCTGCACACGTGCTGCTGAGCTCGCTGGATCCCGCCGCGGTCGCCGGCGGCCGCGATATCGGGGACGCCGTCCGCTTCGGCGACGTCACGCTCAGTCGCAGCGACATGGTCGGGGCCGCCACGTCCGTGGCCGAACGGGTCGGCCGTGCCGGTCGGATCGCGGTGCTGGCCACGCCAACCGCGCCGACCGCGCTGGCCGTCGCCGGATGCGTGATCGCCGGGGTGCCGGTCGTCCCGGTACCCGCCGACGTCGGGCAGGCCGAACGTCGCCACATCCTCACCGACTCCGGGGCGCAGGCCTGGCTGGGCCCGGTGCCCGACCAGCCGGAGGGGCTGCCGCACATCCCGGTGCGGATGCACGCCCGCTCCTGGCACCGGCTGCCCGAGCCGTCGCCGCAGGACACCGCGCTGATCATCTACACGTCGGGCACCACCGGCCCGCCCAAAGGGGTGCAGCTGAGCGGTCAGGCGATCGCCGCCGACCTCGACGCGCTCGCCGAGGCCTGGCAATGGACTGCCGAGGACACGCTGGTGCACGGGCTGCCGCTGTTTCACGTGCACGGTCTGGTGCTGGGCCTGCTCGGGTCGCTGCGAGTCGGAAACCGCTTCGTGCACACCGGAAAACCAACGCCGGAAGCGTACGCGGCAGCACGGGGCACGCTGTATTTCGGTGTGCCGACGGTGTGGTCGCGAGTAGTCGGTGACACCGCGGCCGCCGAGGCGCTGCGGCCGGCGCGGCTGCTGGTGTCCGGCAGTGCCGGCCTGCCGGTGCCGGTGTTCGACCAGTTGGTCCGGCTCACCGGGCATGCGCCCGTCGAGCGGTACGGTGCCACCGAGTCGTTGATCACGCTGTCCACCCGTGCCGACGGCGAGCGCCGTCCCGGCTGGGTCGGCCTGCCGCTGGAGGGCATCCTGACCCGCCTGGTCGACGACGAAGGCGGCCCGGTGCCGCACGACGCGGAAACCATTGGGCGACTGCAGGTTCGCGGCCCCACTCTGTTCAACGGCTACTTGAACCGGCCGGACGCCACCGCGGAGGCGTTCGACGCCGACGGCTGGTACCGCACCGGCGACGCCGCAGTCATCGACAGCGAGGGTATGCATCGCATTGTCGGCCGCGAGTCGGTAGACCTGATCAAGTCGGGTGGGTACCGGGTCGGGGCCGGCGAAATCGAGACGGCGCTGCTCGGGCATCCGGGTGTGTCGGAGGCGGCGGTGGTCGGGCTGCCCGATGACGACCTGGGCCAGCGCATCGTCGCGTTCATCGTCGGTGATGCCGAGCCGCAGGAGCTGATCGACTATGTGGCCCAAGAGCTTTCGGTGCACAAACGGCCTCGTGAGGTCCGGATCGTGGATGAGTTGCCGCGCAACGCTATGGGCAAGGTGCTCAAAAAGAAATTGCTGACGTAGCGCTGACGGCGCGCGGCGGGTGTGACACCAGCATCCTTTTCTCCTACCGTCGTAGCCGTGCATCGAAGCAGCCCTGCGGTGGCGCCGCTGTGACGATTGCTGCCGTTACCACCGTGACCCCGATGAGACGGGTCGCCGCCGCGTGTCTCGTCGGCTCGGCGATCGAGTTCTACGACTTCCTGATCTACGGCACCGCCGCGGCCCTGGTGTTCCCCACCGTGTTCTTTCCGCATCTCAGCCCGGCGCTGGGAACGATCGCCTCGATGGGCACTTTCGCCAGTGCGTTCGTGTCGCGGCCGATCGGCGGGGCCGCCTTCGGCTACTTCGGGGATCGGCTGGGCCGCAAGAAGACGCTCATCGCCACCCTGCTGATCATGGCTGTCGCAACCATGTCCGTCGGTGCGGTGCCCAGCACGGCGGCCATCGGCGTGGCGGCCCCATTGATCCTGGTTGGGCTGCGCCTGCTGCAAGGGTTTGCCGTCGGTGGGGAATGGGCGGGCTCGGCGTTGCTGAGTGCCGAATACGCTCCCGACGGCAAACGCGGCCGCTACGGGATGTTCACCCTGCTCGGCGGCGGCGCCGCAGCGGTGTTGTCGAGCCTGACGTTTCTGGCGGTGAACTTCACCATCGGCGAAAACAGCCCTGCTTTCATGCAATGGGGTTGGCGCATACCGTTCCTGATCAGCGCCGGGCTGATCGCCATCGCCTTGTACGTGCGGCTGCGGATCGACGAGACCCCGGTGTTCGTCGCGGAGAAGGCCCGAAACGTGGTGCCCAGAGCCCCGATCGCGGAGTTGCTGCGGTTGCAGCGCCGAGAGATCGTCCTGGCCGGCGGCAGCATTCTGGGCGGTATGTGCTTCGTCTACATGGCGAACACGTACCTCACCAGGCATGCCCACTCGGATCTGGGGTACACGCGCAGCTTCATCTGGGCTGTCGGTGCGTTGGGCGGCTTGGTGAGCATGACGTTCGTCGCGCTCTCGGCCACGCTGTGCGATCGAGTCGGGCGACGCCGGATGATGTTGCTGGGCTGGGCGGGGTGTGTGCCGTGGGCGTTGGTGGTGATGCCGCTGATCGACACCGGCAACCCGGTGCTGTACGCGGTGGCAATCGTCGGCATGTGCGCCACAAGCGCGATCGGTTCCGGACCCACCGGCGCCTTCATTCCTGAGCTGTTTGCCACCCGCTACCGCTACAGCGGATCGGCATTGGCGGTCAACCTGGCCGGCGTCCTCGGCGGCGCCTTGCCGCCGCTGATCGCGGGAACGTTGCAGGCGACCTACGGCAGCTGGGCCATCGGTCCGATGCTCGCCGTCCTTGCCTCGGCCAGCTTCGTATGCACTTATCTACTGCCCGAAACCAAGGAAACAACGCTGCACTCCGGCGGATAACTCAGTTGGCGTGCAGATCTTCGTTCAGCGCAATGCCCCGGCCGTCGCGGGACACCACCTCGACGGCGCCGGTCACCGAATTGCGGCGGAACAGTAGGTTGCTGCCGCCGGAGAGCTCGCGGGCTTTGACCGAATTCCCTTCGGGCAGAATGACTTTGGTTCCCGCGGTGACGTAGAGGCCGGCTTCGATGACGCAGTCGTCGCCCAGTGAGATCCCCAGCCCGGAGTTGGCGCCGAGCAGGCAGTGCTTGCCGACCGAGATCACCTCGGCGCCACCGCCGGACAATGTGCCCATGATCGACGCGCCGCCGCCGATGTCGGAGCCGTCGCCGACCACCACACCCGCCGAGATACGGCCCTCCACCATCGAGGCGCCCAAGGTTCCGGCGTTGAAGTTGACGAATCCCTCATGCATCACCGTCGTGCCGGACGCTAGATGCGCGCCCAGTCGCACTCGATCGGCGTCGGCGATCCGCACGCCGCTCGGCACCACGTAGTCGACCATGCGGGGAAACTTGTCCACGCCGTAGACCGCGACCGCGCCGCGCCGGCGCAGTCGCGCGCGCACGATCTCGAAACCCTCGACCGCGCAGGGCCCGTGGTTGGTCCACACCACATTGGTCAGCACCCCGAAGAGGCCGTCCGCGTTCAGCCCGTGCGGCGCGACCAGTCGATGCGAGAGAAGGTGCAGTCGCAGATAGGCGTCGTAGGCGTCGGCGGCCTTCTCGTCCAGCGAGCCGATCACTGTGCGCACCACGACGGTCTCGGTGTCGCGCTCGTCGTCGCGGCCGGCCAGCGCCGCCAGCTCGTCGGGCACCTCGGCGACCGACAGCCGCACGGTGCCGCTCTCGCCCGATTCGATGAGTTCCGGTGCGGGGAACCAGGTGTCGAGGACCGATCCGTTTGCGGCCAGCGTCGCCAGCCCAATACCCGAAGCAGCAGTCACGCGCCCCACGCTACTTTCCCGGGCCGAGCAGACGTAAAGGCCCCCAACACGCCGGTGTGAAAGGAGCTTTTACGTCTGCTCAGCGTCAGAGGTCACCCACTACGCTGGCATCATGTTGGACCTACGCGGTGACCCGATCGAGCTGACGGCGGCTCTGGTCGACATCCCCAGCGAGTCGCGGCGCGAAGAACGCATCGCCGACGAGGTCGAGGCCGCGCTGCGGGCGCAGACATCCGGTTTCGAGATCATCCGCAACGGCAACGCGGTGCTGGCGCGCACTGAACTGGGCCGCCCCACGCGCGTGCTGCTGGCCGGGCATCTCGACACGGTCCCGGTCGCCGGCAACCTACCGAGCCGCCGAGACGGCGACGCGCTTTACGGCTGCGGCACCACCGACATGAAGTCGGGCGACGCGGTCTTCCTGCATCTGGCCGCCACGGTCGCAGCGCCCGCGCATGATCTGACGCTGGTGTTCTACGACTGCGAGGAAATCGAGTCAGCGGCAAACGGTTTGGGGCGCATCGAACGCGAGTTACCCGACTGGTTGGCCGCCGACGTGGCGATCCTGGGCGAGCCGACCGGCGGCTACATCGAGGCAGGTTGCCAGGGCACCCTGCGTGTGGTCGTCCACGCGACCGGAAAGCGGGCGCACTCGGCGCGATCGTGGTTGGGCGACAACGCTATTCACAAGCTGGGCGCGGTGCTGGACCGGCTCGCGGGCTATCAGGCCCGCAGCGTCGAGATCGACGGCTGCACCTACCGCGAAGGATTGTCGGCGGTACGCATCGACGGCGGCGTAGCCGGCAACGTGATCCCCGACGCCGCGTCGGTGACCGTCAACTTCCGCTTCGCGCCGGACCGTTCGCCGGACGCCGCACTGCGGCATGTCCAGGAGGTTTTCGACGGCCTCGACGTGCGGATCGAGCAGACCGACCTGGCCGCCGGCGCTCTGCCCGGGCTCGCCCAGCCCGCCGCGAAGGCTCTCGTCGAGGCCGCCGCCGGGCAGGTGCGAGCCAAATACGGGTGGACCGACGTGTCGCGGTTCGCGGCGAGGGGCATCGCCGCGGTCAATTACGGACCGGGCGATCCCAACCTCGCGCACACGCGCGACGAGCGGGTGCCGGTCAACCAGATCGCCGAAGCCGTGACCATGTTGCGGGGATACCTCAGCGGCTAAGCGCGGCGCAGCCGTGCGTTCACCGGCTGACTGTCCCCTGCTACGAAATGGACCGCAAACCGCAACCGAACTGTATGCGTTGATAAGGGTGAAAATCCGTAACACCGACGTAACGTCGAGATATGGCAAAGTCGCCGTCGATACGGGTCGCACATGGCGTGACCATAGGTGTAATCGCGTTGTTCGGCGCGGTGTTCGTCGGTCCGGCGCCGCTCGGGCAGGCCGGTGTTCCCGTGTCGACCTCTGCGCTACCCGATGTAGCGCCGTATACAGACCCCGACCCGTCGGCGCCGGAACCCCCGGGCCCGTCGGCGAACGAGGGCCCTGCGGATCAGGGCCCAGGCAGAGTGGCGCCGCCTGTGCGCCATCGTCGCAGCCACCACCGGGCACCGACTAGTACTTAGATAGCCCGAGTACCTAAGCGCGCTGCGCCTGGGCTGACGCATCGGCGGCCGCGGGATGCAGTCCCCGGTCGGCCAGGTCGGCGGCCACCTCGGCCAGCGCCGTGGCGTCGCCCTCGGCCAGCGCCCGGGCGTGCGCCAGCGTCAGCCGTCCCAGCACGCAGTTCACGTCGACCGCCAATCGCCCGGCTCGGTGCACGGCGCGCACATCTCCGAGTCGCGTCGCGTCCTGCAGCGCGCGCAGCGCGATCGCCGACTGCCCGCCGCGTTCTGCGGTCTGCACCGCCTCACGGGCGGCTTCGATGGCGCCCGTGGTGTCGCCGCGGGCGGCCTTCGACCACGCCTTCGCCAGGGCCAACTCCGGAGCGAACAGTGTCGATTTGAGGCCGTGCCGCGACTCCGCCCGGCTGAAAACCTTTGCGGCCCCGAGTTGGTCGCCCTGTTGGCCGAGCGCCTGGGCCAGCAGGATCAACGACAGCGGACCCCAGGAGTAGCCGGTGCGTGCCAACGGGTCGGCGGCCCGCCCGAGCAGTGTTACGGCAGCGTCGAAATCGCCCTGGGCGATCGCCACGTAGCCCACCAACGTCTCGCCGATCGCCCGGCCGGGCTGCTGCAATTCGGCGAAGTCGGTGTAGCGCTGGGCCAACGCGCGAGCATCGGTCAGCCGCCCGGCCATCACCAGCGCGGTGATCCGGCCGAAGCCGCTGGTGAACCGCAGCAAACCGGGATGGTCGGCGGCGGTCGCGCGGCGGGCCAGCGCCTCGACGTCGTCGAATTGTCCGGTGCGGGCCGAGCTCAGCGCCGCCGCCGAGGCCGCCCATCCCACCGCCACCTCGTCGGCGTGCGGCGACGCCAACACCTCGCCGGCGATCCGTAGCGTGCGCAACGGCGTGCCCGCGTTCATCGCGAAGGTCGCCGCCAGCGCGTCGAGGGTGGCCTGCGCTGCGGGGGCCGAGATCCGGCTGCGGGTGGTCTGCAGGAACGCCGTGGCCCGTTCCGGCTCGCTGAGCATCCAGAACTGGTTGGCCGCCCGGGGCAGTGCCCACGCGATCAGCTCGGACGGCGACAGCTGCCCGGGATCCACCGCGGCCAGCACCGCGTCGGCCGCTCGTCCGCGGCCCCGCCAGGCCAGCGCGTAGGCCAACGCCAGCCGCGCGGCCAGTCCGCCAGAGCGATCCAGCGCGGCCGCGGCGAGCTGCTCGGCGAGCGTCAGCTCGCCGAGCCGCAGCGCATGCTGGGCCGCGGCCACGATGTCGGCTACTGCACTAGGGGCATCGCTTTCGACGGCCAGCGCCGACAACCGCAACTGGTCGCCGATGTGGCCGGGCGGGTGGGCGGCCAGTTGTTCGGCCAGCGATGCGCGCAGCGTCCGCGCGGCGTCCGGCGCCAGCTCGGCCCGGGCGCGGTCGGTGTAGAGCGGATGGGCCGGATAGACCATCGCATCGCCATCGACCGCGACCGCACCGGTGGCTTCGGCCAGTTCGATGGCATCCTCGCCGGTGAGTGCCGCCAGGTCGTCGCGGCTCAGTGGTTCAGTCAGCGCCAGATAGTGCAGCACCGTCTGCACGGGTGACGGCAGACCGGACAGGTAGCCGTCGATCAGGGCTGGAAGTGAAACCCGATCGTCGTCGGCCTGCACGAGGCCACCGTCGCTGACCAGATGCCGCAGGTAAAGCGGGTTGCCCTGGCTGCGCGCAAACACCTCGTCGATTACCGCCGCATCCGGCGGCGACCCCAGGGCTGATTCCAGCAGCGCCGCCGTCGCCGCTCTGTCCAGCGGCCCGACCTCGATGCGGGTCAGCAGCTCATCGGCCCACAGCGCCGCGACCGCGTCCGGCAGCTCGGCGCCGTCCCGGACCGTGACGATCAGCTGCGCCGAGCCGCTCAGCGCCAGCTGGTAGACCAGGGTGGCAGACAGGTGATCGAGGTGGTGTGCGTCGTCGACGACGAACAGCTGCCGGGCGCCGTCACCCGTCAGGCAGTCGTGTGCGGCCCGCAGCAGCTCGGCCGGCCTCCCGGTCTCGGTGATGGCGGCGTCCGCCAGCAGCGTGCGGAATGCGCCGAATGGGATGACCCGCTCCGTCGCAGTGCCCGCCACCCGGCGAACGACGGTCGACGGTGCGGCCGCGGCGAACGTGTCCGCCGCATGGCGAGCGACCAATGTCTTGCCGACCCCGTCGGCGCCGATCAGCGCCACGCCGGAACGCTGCGGATCGCCGAAGGCAGCCCTGACCTGGTGCAGGAGGGTGTCCTGCGGCGCGGCAACCCAAGCACTCGGCACCGCCGGATTTTATGGCGCGCGCCCCTGACCGCATGCGGTTAGGCCCAAATGCGCTCGGCGGCAAGGTTGGTCTACCTTTCGACTGTGCACCCCAAACGCGATGCACCCCACCCATGGGCGGTCTGTGTGTACTGCGCGTCCGGACCCACCCACCCCGAGTTGTTGGCATTGGCCGCCGAACTCGGCGAGGCGATCGCCGATCGTGGCTGGACCCTCGTCTGGGGTGGCGGCGACGTCTCAGCGATGGGCGCGCTGGCGACCGCCGCGCGGGCTCGCGGCGGCTGGACCGTCGGCGTCATCCCCAAGATGCTGGTGCGCCGCGAAGTCGCCGACCACGACGCCGACGAGCTGATCGTCACCGACACGATGCGGGAGCGCAAACAGATCATGGAGGACCGCGCCGACGCGTTCATCACGTTGCCGGGTGGCATCGGCACGCTGGAAGAGCTGTTCGAGGCCTGGACCGGCGGGCATCTCGGTATGCACGACAAGCCGGTGGTGATGCTGGACCCCGGCGGACACTTCGACGGGCTGCGCGCCTGGTTGTGCGGGCTGGTCGACAGCGGATACGTCTCGCAGGCTGCGATGGACCGGCTGGTGGTCGTCGACGGGGTCGATGCGGCGATCGCGGCCTGCGCGCCCAGCTGAGCTAATTAGCCAGCGACGCTCGGGCTGATTGCCCTGCTCCTTCTCAGACCGCTGGCGCGGTCTGCATCGTCGCAGCGCTAGGCTGGCCGCCATCTGCCGTTGCGCGAAACGAGGGTTAACCGTGTCCGAAAACAACTCCGGTTCTGACACGTCGGTCGGGCTGATCGATATCGCGACCCGGGTGCCCGGCGTATTGGCCGACGTTCCGGTGATTCTCCGGGGGATGCTCACCGGGCTGCTGGCGCAGCCGACCACCAAGGCATCGATCGGCAAGGTGTTCCAGCAGCGCGCCGCCCGCTACGGCGACCGGGTCTTCATCCGGTTCGGCGAGCAGCAGCTGACCTACCGCGAGGCCAATGCGACCGCCAACCGGTACGCGGCCGTGCTGGCGGCCCGCGGTGTCGGCCGCGGCGACGTCGTCGGCATCATGCTGCGGAACTCACCCAACGCCGTGCTGATGATGCTGGCCGCGGTCAAGTGCGGTGCGATCGCCGGGATGCTGAACTACCACCAGCGCGGCGAGGTGCTCGCCCACAGCCTGGGTCTGCTGGACGCCAAGGCGCTGATCGTCGAATCCGATCTGCTCGACGTGGTGGACGAATGCGGCGGCGCCACGGTCACTCCGACGACGATCGAGGAGATGGAACGGCTGTCGGCCACCGCGCCCACCGCCAATCCGCAGTCGGCGTCGGCGGTCCTGGCCAAAGACACTGCGTTCTACATCTTCACGTCGGGCACCACCGGTCACCCCAAGGCCAGCGTGATGACCCACAAACGGTGGCTGTCCGCGCTGGCCATTTTCGGTGGGCTGGGGTTGCGGCTGAAGGGCTCCGACACGCTCTACAGCTGCCTGCCGCTGTATCACAACAACGCGCTGACCGTCGCGATCGGATCGGTGATCAACTCCGGGGCGACCCTGGCCCTGGGTAAGTCTTTCTCGGCGTCGAAATTCTGGGACGAGGTGATCGCCACCGAGGCAACCGCCTTCATCTACATCGGCGAAGTCTGCCGGTATCTGCTGAACCAGCCGGCTAAGCCGACCGACCGCGCCCACAAGGTGCGGCTCATCTCCGGCAACGGATTGCGTCCAGAGATATGGGACGAGTTCACCTCGCGGTTCGGCATCGCGCGGGTCTGCGAGTTCTACGCGGCCAGCGAGGGAAACACCGCCTTCATCAACGTCTTCAATGTGCCGCGGTCGACCGGCTGGGCGGCGTTGCCACTGGCCTACGTCGCATACGACCCCGACACCGGCGCTCCGCTGCGCGGCGAGGATGGCTGGGTGCAGCGGGTGCCCGCCGGAGAGCCCGGCCTGCTGCTCAGCCCGGTCAACAAGCTGCAACCGTTCGACGGCTACACCGATCCGAGCGCGAGCGAGAAGAAGCTGGTGCGCGATGCTTTCCGCAAGGGCGACTGCTGGTTCAACACCGGCGACGTGATGAGCCCACAGGGCATGGGCCATGCCGCCTTCGTCGACCGGCTCGGCGACACCTTCCGCTGGAAGGGTGAGAACGTCGCCACCACCCAAGTGGAGCGAGCGCTGGGCGCCGACAAGTCCGTCGAGGAGTGCACGGTGTTCGGGGTGGAAGTCCCGCGCACCGGCGGTCGCGCCGGGATGGCCGCGGTCAAGCTCCGAGACGGCGCCGACTTCGATGGGAAGGCGCTTGCCCACACCGTCTTCAAGCAGCTGCCGGCTTACGCGTTGCCGCTCTTCCTGCGAGTGGTGGAATCGATGGAACACACCACCACGTTCAAGAGCCGCAAGGTGGATCTGCGCGAGCAGGCCTACGACCCCGGCGTCGAAGATCCGGTTTATGTGCTGGCAGGTCGCGACGAGGGCTACGTGCCCTTCTACGACGGCTATCCCGACGAGGTGGCGGCCGGTAAGCGACCCCAGGGCTAGTCACTTGGGTCTCAGCAGCCACACCAGCATCGCTCATCGGGCATAAGACGCCGTCGCAGTTGATGTCACATGCGATGTCATACCGAAGAGGGCACTCATCCGGCTGCGGTGCGACCCAGGAGAATGTTGAGTCACGTGGGGTTTAGCCGAGCACAAAGTGTCGGGCACCATAGGAGAGTGCAGTCCACCCTGTGCGGTCGCCAGGTCAGCGCCGATCGGCCGCTGATCATGGCGATCGTCAATCGCACCCCGGATTCGTTTTACGACCGCGGCGCTAACTTCAGCGACGAGGCGGCCAGAGCCGCCGCGCACCGCCTCATCGCCGAAGGCGCCGACGTGATCGACGTGGGCGGCGTCAAGGCGGGCCCGGGCGAGCGCATCGACACCGAAGCCGAGATCGCCAGGGTGGTGCCCTTCATCGAGTGGTTGCGCGACGCCTACCCCGACCAATTGATCAGCATCGACACCTGGCGTTCGGACGTGGCCAGGCACGCATGCCGGGCGGGCGCGGACCTCATCAACGACAGCTGGGGCGGCTATGATCCCGCGATGCCCGAGGTAGCCGCCGAATACGGAGCCGGCCTGGTGTGCTCGCACACCGGGGGTGCGCGGCCGCGCACCCGCCCGTTTCGGGTCAGCTATGGCGCGAGTACTCACGGCGTGGTCGACGACGTGATCAACGAAGTTACGACGGCGGCCGAACGGGCCGTCGCCGCCGGGGTTGTCCGCGACCGCATCCTCATCGACCCGACCCACGACTTCGGCAAGAACACATTCCACGGGCTGGCGCTGTTGCGCCACATGGAAGATCTTGTCAACACCGGGTGGCCGATATTGATGGCCTTGAGCAACAAAGATTTCGTCGGGGAGACTTTAGGCGTGGACCTGACCGAGCGGCTGGAGGGAACCCTGGCCGCCACCGCACTGGCTGCTGCGGCGGGCGCGCGGATGTTTCGGGTGCATGAAGTCGGACCCACCCGACGGGTGCTGGAAATGGTGGCGTCGATCCAGGGGCAACGACTGCCGACGCGCACGGTGAGAGGACTTGCATGACGGCATCAGAGCTGGTCGATCTCACCGCCCAGGGCGCCTTGGCCGCCCTGCCCGGCGACGTCTGGCTTGCCGACCGCAGTTGGACCCGTCCACATTGGACCGTCGAGGAGCTGGAGGCGGCGAAGGCCGGGCAAACCATCTCGGTGGTGCTGCCTGCCCTCAACGAGGAAGGCACCGTCGAATCAGTGATCGAGAGCATCTCACCGTTGCTCGGCGGGCTGGTCGACGAGCTGATCGTGCTCGACTCGGGATCCACCGACGACACCGAGATCCGGGCGATCGCTGCCGGCGCGCGCGTCATCACCCGTGAGCAAGCTCTGCCGGAGATCGCGCCGCGGCCCGGCAAAGGCGAGGTGCTGTGGCGCTCACTGGCGGCCACCAGCGGCGACATTGTGGTTTTCGTCGACTCCGATTTGATTGATCCGCACCCGATGTTCGTGCCGCGGCTGCTTGGACCGCTGCTCACGGAGGACGGCATTCACCTCGTCAAGAGCTTTTACCGGCGTCCCTTGAATGTGAGCGACGCCAGTGGCCGCGAGGGTGCCACCGGCGGTGGCCGGGTCACCGAGTTGGTGGCACGGCCGTTGCTCGCGGCGCTGCGACCCGAACTGGGCTGTGTGCTGCAGCCGCTCGGCGGCGAGTACGCGGCCACCCGTGAACTGCTGATGTCGGTGCCGTTCGCGCCCGGCTACGGCGTCGAGATCGGCCTGCTGGTCGACACCTACGACCGGCTGGGCCTGGACGCGATCGCGCAGGTCAATCTCGGTGTTCGGGCACACCGCAACCGGCCGCTGGCCGAGTTGGGCCCGATGAGCCGTCAGGTCGTCGCGACGCTGCTTTCGCGCTGCGGCATCCCGGACTCCGGTGTCGGTTTGACCCAGTTTTTCGTTGACGGCGACGGCTACACGCCGCGTACCTCGGCGGTGTCGCTGGCCGACCGGCCGCCGATGAACGCGCTGCGACCGCGCTGAGGCGTGGCGAAGCCGGGTGCAGCGGGTCGCCACCAGAGGACCTGACGCCACCGTCGGACCCATAAGGCAATATCGGTGACGTGGCCTTGGTGTTGCTGTACCTAGTGGTGCTGGTCCTGGTGGCGATCGTGCTGTTCGGTGTGGCAAGCCTGCTGTTCGGCCGCGGTGAGCCACTGCCGCCGCTGCCGCGCGGAACGACGCCCACCGTGCTGCCCGCATCCGGCGTCACCGGCGCTGACGTCGGCGCGGTCAAGTTCACCCAGGCGCTGCGCGGATACAAGACCAGCGAGGTGGATTGGGTGCTCGACCGGCTCGGCCAAGAACTCGACCTGCTGCGCGGTCAGCTTTCCTCGGTGCATGCCGCGGCCGCCGTCGACATCGAAGCCGCCCGCGCCGAGGGTGCCGCAGACGACCAGGAGCCGACATGACCGCGCCCGACGACGGGTTGGTTCGCTGCGACTGGGCGGTCGCTCGGCCCGGCCCGGACTTCGCGCTGTACCGCGACTACCACGATCAGGAATGGGGCCGGCCCCTGCACGGCCGGGTGCCGCTGTTCGAGCGGATGAGTCTGGAGGCCTTTCAAAGCGGCTTGTCCTGGCTGATAATTCTGCGCAAACGGGAGAATTTCCGGCGCGCCTTCGACGGCTTCGACATCGAAACGGTCGCTCGCTACACCGATGCCGACGTGGCCCGGCTGATGGCCGATCAGGGAATCGTCCGCAACCGGGCCAAGATCGAGGCGACCATCGCCAACGCGCGGGCCGCCGCCGACATCGACGACCTCTCGGAGTTGCTGTGGTCGTTCGCGCCGGCGCCGCGGCCGCGACCAGCGACCTTGGCAGAAGTCCCCGCTACGACGGCGGAATCCACCGCCATGGCACGCGAATTGAAGCGCCGCGGGTTTCGCTTCGTCGGTCCCACCACCGCGTATGCCCTGATGCAGGCGACCGGGATGGTCGACGATCACCTGCGGGCGTGCTGGGTGTTTTCGCCCGGTGACGATGCGGGCCGTGCGCGGCCCATTCAGGAGCTGGGCATGACCGGCCCGACGGTCAATGGAAACGCCGACCCGGAGGTCATGCACACCTACCCGCGCGGATAGGGAACAATGGAGGGGTGAATGTGCAGTTCAATGCCGGGGATGGCTGGAATTCCACTGGCGGGGCATGCCCGGCGCTGATCAGGTCCGCAGCGACGGGCCAGCTCGAATCTGGAGGGAGCACTCGATGGCGGCGATGAAGCCCCGGACCGGGGACGGTCCACTGGAAGCGACCAAGGAGGGGCGCGGCATCGTGATGCGGGTACCGCTGGAGGGCGGTGGCCGACTCGTCGTCGAGCTGACACCCGACGAAGCCGCTGCTCTGGGCGACGAGCTCAAAGGCGTCACCAGCTAAACCCCGCCGCATCAGCCGTGCGCGGCGCCCGACGTCACGTGCACACCTTTTGGTAGATCTCCAGAGTCTGTTGGGCTATTTGCGCCCAAGAGAATTCCGCGATGCAGCGCTGCCGCCCCGCATGGCCATAGCGCTCCGCCCTTTCCGGATCAGCGATCAGGGCGTTGACCGCCGCGGCGATCCTGGCCTGGTAGCCGGCCGAATCGTCGGGGTCGTAGTGCACCAGCGAACCGGTGACCCCGTCGTCGACCACCTCGGGTATGCCACCGACGTCGGAGGCCACCACCGCGGTGCCGCATGCCATCGCTTCGAGATTGACGATGCCCAACGGCTCGTATACCGACGGGCATACGAAAACGTTTGCAGCCGAAAGTATTTCACGGATCTTTCCGATCGGCAGCATTTCCCTGACCCAGAACACGCCGGTCCGCGTGCGGGCCAGATCGGCTACCGCAGCGCTCACTTCGGCGGCGATCTCCGGCGTGTCGGGCGCTCCGGCGCACAGCACCAACTGCACGTCCGGACCGAACCCGTGTGCGGCCGCCAGCAGGTGGGCGACGCCTTTCTGACGGGTAATCCGCCCGACGAATGCGACGGTGGGCCGGCTGCGGTCGACGCCGAGATCGGCCAGCACCGACTCACCCGGCAGCGATCCCAGCGGCTCGGCCGGATACCACACCTCGGTGTCGATCCCGTTGCGCACGACATGCACCCGGCCGGGATCCAGGGTCGGGTAGACCCGCAACACGTCGTCCCGCATACCCGAGCTGACGGCGATCACCGCGTCGGCGGCGGTCACCGCGGTCTGTTCCACCCACGATGAGACCCGGTAGCCGCCGCCGAGCTGCTCGGCCTTCCACGGCCGCAACGGCTCCAGCGAATGCGCGGTCAGTACGTGGGGGACGTCGTAGAGCAAAGACGCCAGCTGTCCGGCCAAGCCGGTGTACCACGTGTGGCTGTGGACGACGTTGGCCTCCGCGGCGGCGTTGGCCATCACCACATCGGACGACAGCGTCGAGAGCGCCGGGTTGGCGCCGCGCAGTTGAGCGTCGGGCTGGTAAGTGAACGCCCCCGGCCGCGGCGCCCCCATGCAGTGCACGTCAACCTGGCACAACGTGCGCAGTTGCGCGACGAGCTCGGTTACGTGCACCCCGGCCCCGCCGTAGACCTCCGGCGGATACTCCCGAGTCATCATCGCCACGCGCATACCGGCACCGTAATAGCCGCTCGCCGATGGTGCAGGGGGCACACCCCTTACGGGCGGTCCGACCGCCGTTCACCGGCCCGATCCAAATTGGTTGATGGACGGTCCGTCCGCGTGGGTATTCACCTGTTTGATCTGGCAGGGGCTTGCGGCGGCCGATAGGTTTGATTCATGAGGGAAGCGCCACACGTGCTGGGCATCGTCCTGGCCGGCGGGGAGGGCAAACGGTTGTATCCGTTGACCGCCGACCGGGCTAAGCCCGCGGTTCCCTTCGGCGGCGCCTATCGGCTGATCGACTTCGTGCTCTCCAATCTCGTCAACGCCCGCTATCTGAGGATCTGCGTTCTCACCCAATACAAGTCGCATTCGTTGGACCGACATATTTCTCAGAACTGGCGGTTGTCCGGGTTGGCCGGTGAGTACATCACCCCGGTTCCCGCCCAGCAGCGGCTCGGCCCGCGTTGGTACACCGGCTCCGCCGACGCGATCTATCAGTCGCTCAACCTGGTCTACGACGAGGATCCCGACTACATCGTGGTTTTCGGCGCCGACCACGTCTACCGGATGGACCCCGAGCAGATGCTCCGCTTCCACATCGACAGCGGCGCCGGGGCGACGGTGGCCGGGATCCGGGTGCCCCGGGTCGAAGCAAGCGCGTTCGGGTGCCTGGACGCCGACGATTCCGGCCGCATCCGCAGCTTCGTCGAGAAGCCGGTGGAACCGCCTGGCACCCCCGATGACCCGGAGGCCACCTTCGTGTCGATGGGCAATTACATTTTCACCACCAAAGTGCTGGTCGACGCCATCCGTGCCGACGCCGACGAGGACCACTCGGATCACGACATGGGCGGCGATATCGTCCCGCGGTTGGTCACCGACGGGATGGCCGCCGTCTACGACTTCAACAACAACGAGGTGCCCGGCGCCACCGAACGCGACCACGGGTACTGGCGCGACGTCGGGACACTCGACGCGTTCTACGACGCGCACATGGATCTCGTCTCGGTGCACCCGGTGTTCAACCTCTACAACCGCCGCTGGCCGATCCGCGGCGAGCCCGAGAATCTCGCGCCGGCCAAGTTCGTCAACGGCGGCTCTGCCCAGGAGTCGGTGGTGGGCGCGGGCAGCATCGTCTCGGCTGCCTCGGTTCGCAACTCGGTGTTGTCGTCCAACGTCGTCGTCGACGACGGCGCAATCGTGGAAGGCAGCGTGATCATGCCGGGCGTTCGGGTCGGCCGCGGCGCGGTGGTGCGGCACGCGATCCTGGACAAGAACGTCGTCGTCGGACCCGGTGAGATGGTCGGCGTGGATCTGGAGAGGGACCGCGAACGCTTCGCAATCAGCGCCGGCGGCGTTGTCGCCGTGGGCAAGGGCGTCTGGGTCTAGCGTGAGTCACCAGACATAGGGCACCAACCGGTAGTGCACCTGCTGCTCGTACTCCCGGTACCCGCTCAACTCCTGCTCGAGCAGCCCCTCCTCGTCGCGGATGCGGAGCGCGAGCACAACCAGCCCTGGTGGCACGAAGATCAGCCCCCAATACGAGCCGAGCGCCAATGGGACGCCGACCATCAGGATGACGTTGCCGGTGTACATCGGGTGCCGCACCAGCCCGTAGAGCCCGGTGGAAACGAGCTGCTGGCCCGTTTCGACGGTGATGTTGGCGGCCGCATAGCTGTTCTGGATGATCACCAGCATGGCGACGCCGAGCCCGGTCGCGACCAGCACATCGCCGATCAGCGAGACCGACGCCGGTACCGGTGACCAGCCGAAGCGGTGATCAAGCGCGCTGACCACGAACATAGCCAGGAAGGAGATGAACAAGAAGGTGACAAGAATCCGCTGCAGCGTTCGGGTCTCCGCGAACGGGCCGGCGCGCATCCGCCGCTCGAGCGCGGCCGGGTTGGTGCGTATCAAGTACACGCTGGGAATCCAGGTGGCCAGCGCGAACACCGCAAGGAAGACCCAGGCCTGCCAGTAATGGAATGTCCCCGCTGGCAGGAACAGCATCAACCCGAACGCCACGAGGCCCAAAGTGGCTGAAACTAAGCCTCTACCAAGGGTATTCACGACAACCTCCTCAGCTCTGCAGGTCGCGGCGGCGAAAGGCGTCCATTCCCAACGCGATCAGCGCGGCGTCGATCACCAACAACCACAACAGTGGAACTGGCGTGAATGCGCCGCCGGTGACCCGCGGGATATGCGCGAACGGTTCGGCGTCGAGCACCCACTGTGGAAAGCCCGACAGCGAGCCGATCAGGTACAGCGCGATGAATCCGACCAGCACACCCCATGACACCGGGGACAACCGCGGCGCGATCCCGAACAATGCGACGGTCACCGCGGCGGGCAGCCACATAGCCGGTAGCTGAACGGCCGCGGTGCCCAGGGCCATGCACAGTTTGCCGTCGACGTCGTGTGCGGCGATTCCGTAAGTCAGCCCGGCCGCCACCCCGGCGATCAGGATCGCGACGGCCGAACCTATTAGTGCGATCGCGAGATGACCTGTCAGCCAACGGCTTCGGCTTACCGTTCCGCTCAGCAGCGTCTCGGCTCGCTGACCGGCCTCCTCTTGGTGCAGTCGCAGCGTCAATGAGATGGCGAATGCGGCCGCGATCATGCCCAGCATGCAAAACGCCACGGCGACAAAGGCCTGCTCCAAGGCGCTGGTGCCACCCATGCGTACGACGATGTCTCGCGCCGTATCGCCGCCCAATTCGCCGCCGATGCCGTGTACGACGCTGCCGATCAGCAAGCCGTAGAGGCACAGCCCGACGGCCCACACCAGCAGAGCGCCGCGATCCAGCCGCCACGCCAACCCGAATGCGTTCCGCAGCAACGGTGTCGCGGCCGCTGGGCCCGGACGTTCCGCGATCAGACCGGCGCCGACATCACGGCCGGCGAGCAGCCGGTATGCCAGCGCGGTGAGCAGCACTGTCGTCGCCAGATGCAACACCAGCACCCACCACCGGTCACCCGCGTACGGGCGAACCTGCAGCGACCAGCCCAGCGGCGAGAGCCACGACAACGCACCCGAACCGGCGTCACCAACGGCGCGCAGCGTGAACGCCGTGGCCAGCGTGGCGAATGCGGAACCGCGAGCGACCCGTGCGCTCGCCGACAACTGGGCAGCCACCGCGGCCACCGCGGTGAACACCAGACCGGAGCAGGCCAGCGCGGCCCCGAACGCCAGCGATCCGTCGGAGGGGACGCTGGTGCCCAGCAGACCGGCCGCGCCGAGCACACCGGTGGCCAGCGACGCTCCGAATGACAGCAGCAATGCCGCGGTCAGGCTGGCGTACCGGCCCACCGCCGTGGAGTCCAGCAATTCGGCGCGGCCGGTCTCTTCGTCGGCGCGCGTGTGACGGATGACGGTGAGGATGACCGCCACGGCGATCAGCAGGTGGAACATCCCGGCTTTCCAGATGCCGGTCGCGCCAAGGCTGTCGTTATAGATCTGCCCGTAGAGCGCCCGTTGCGCCGGGCTGGCCATGATCGAGGCGGCAAAGGCGGCGCGCTCCGCTTGGTCGGGGTAGATCTTTTCGATGCTGCCGACATAGACGGTGCCCAGTGGTATCGACAGTAGTAACACCCACAGCGGCAGGATGATTCGGTCGCGACGCAGGTAGAGCCGGAGCATCCCGTGCGTCCCGGTGAAGGCCGAACCGCGTTGTGGCGCCTCGTGTGCCGGATGGTGGGGCCGATCCAAAGCTGTGGTGGTCATGGCCGCGATCCCTGACCGCTCAGCTCGCGCTGGCCTTCAGCGCCGACACCGTAGTGGCGCAAGAAGAGTTCTTCCAGGGTGGGCGGCTGGCTGACCAGGCTGCGTACGCCCGTGTCACCGAGCACGCGGATGAGCTCGCCGAGTCCCTCGCTGTCGACGTGGGCCCGCAGTGTGGTTCCGTCGATGCTGACGTCCTCGACACCGCGAATCTGGGTGAGATCGCCGGGATTCCCGAGCAGTTCGGCGGTGATCGACGTGCGGCTGAGATGTCGCATCGCATCCAGTGAGCCGCTCTCGACAGTCTTGCCGGCGCGGATGATCGTCACCCGCTCACACAGTGCCTCGGTTTCGGCCAGGATGTGACTGGACAGCAGGACAGTCGCTCCGCGGTCGCGTGCTTCTGCGACGCACTGCTGAAAGACATTCTCCATCAATGGGTCCAGGCCGCTGCTCGGCTCATCGAGCAGCAGTAGCCGTGCCCGAGACGAGAATGCGGAGATCAGCGAGACCTTTTGGCGGTTGCCCTTGGAGTAGGTCCGCGCCTTCTTGTGGGGGTCGAGCTCGAAGCGCTCGATCAGCTCGGCGCGGCGCTTCTCGTCGATACCGCCGCGCATACGCGCCAGCAGGTCGATGGTCTCGCCGCCGGTCAGATTGGGCCACAGCGTCACATCGCCTGGAACGTAGGCGATCTGGCGGTGCAACTCGACCGCATGGGTCCACGGGTCACCGCCAAGCAGGCGGGCCGTGCCCGTGTCGGCCTTCACCACGCCCAGCAGTATCCGGATCGTCGTCGACTTCCCGGCGCCATTGGGTCCGAGGAAGCCGTGCACCTCGCCCTCGCGCACCGTCAGCTCCAGGCCGTCGAGCGCCCGAACCGCCCCGAAATTCTTGGTCAGGTTGTGGATTTCGATCGGCGTGCGGTTGCAGTCAACTGGCATCGGCTTCTCCTTGTTCCGCTTGAGCGAGGAAGGCGTCGTACATGGTTCGGTCTGCCATCAGACCGTCGGTGTAGAGCTCCAGGGCCGGCAGCACCGTGTCGTGGGCGTAGTCGCGCAGCACGGCGCGCAGATCTGTTGGGGTGTCGTGCATCTGCAGATACATTAGAAAGCCGCCGGCACCGGTGATCGCCAAATACCTTGCTCTGGCGTGTGGATCGCGGCTGGGTTTGAGTGTTCCGGCGCGCACACCCTCGTCGAGATAGCCCTCGGCGTTGTCGATCATCCTGCGCACCAACGTTTTCGCGAGCTCGCCACCCGACTGCATGCTGCGCACCAGGTAGGCCATCATCGGGGCATACGACTCGATCTCGGCAAGCTGGGCAAACCAGGTGCCTGGATCTGCGGATCGCATCGCCTCCGACTTGTCGCTGCGAATTTCTTCGGCGACGTAGTCGTCGCACGCTTTGCGCAGGCCGTCCTTGGAACCGAAGTGGTGGATGACAAGCGCCGCGCTCACCCCCGCCGTTTCGGCGATCGCGCGCAGCCCGACCCCGAAGCCATGCACGCCGAACTGCTCGATCGCCGCGTCGCGGATCCGGGCCGCGGCAGTCAGGTCGTCGACTGAACGCATGTTCAGAACATTAAACGAGTGTTTATTCAAGCGTCAAGCAGGCGCACCTCAGGAATTCGTAAAAGGCTGAAGTTAGTCGCGAACCGCGGCCAACAAGCCGTCGCCGAGCGGCACCAGCGCCGGGGTGAGCAGCTCGTTCTCGGCGATGAGCCGTGCTGCCTCACGCACCGCCGCGACCTCTGCGTCGCGGGCGCCCGGGTCGCCGGCGCGCCCGCCCAGCGCCGCTCCGTGCACGACGATCGCCCCGCCCGAGCGCAGCAGCCGCACGCCCTCGACCACGTAGTCCGGCTGGTCGAGCGGTTCGGCGTCGATGAACACCAGGTCATAGGAGTCATCGGCCAACCGGGTCAGCACGTCTTGGGCCCGGCCGCTGATCAGCCGGGTCCGCGATGCGCCGATGCCTGCATCGGCAAATGCCTCCTTGGCGATCCGCTGGTGTTCGGGCTCGATGTCGATCGTCGTCAGCACGCCGTCTGCGCTCATCCCCGACAACAGCCACAGGCTGCTGACTCCGGCACCCGTACCCACCTCGACGACAGCTTTGCCGCCGCTGAGCTTGGTCAGCAGGCTGAGCAGCGCCCCGACCGCGGGTGTTACCGCCCCTGCGCCGATGTCGGCCGCACGCTCGCGGGCGGCCAGCAGGACCGCGTCTTCGGAGATCGACCCCTCGGCATGCGCCGCGAGGGACTCGGCCCGACTCGTCGGCGCCGACTGGCCCGGTGTGCGGTCGGTGGTGGCCATCCCCGCAGCGTAAGTCCATCCCGTGCCGCCTGCAGTCAGGCGCGCCCGGCACTGCCGTGTGGTTCGCGCCGCGACACGCCCGGATCTTCGCGAAGATCTACGTCACATCCGCATCCGATATGACCAGCACAACGCAGTGCAGCGCGCCATTCTCAGTGAAAGCTCAGTGCGGTCACATACCGCACATACGCCGGTAGGCGACGGTTATCCACATGGAGCGTGGAGGCCGCTGGTCCGGGAATACATCTCGGTATCTTCGCGTTCCGAGCGGTGACGAATTGCCTCGCCTCGACGGCAGTCTGAACCCGGAGGATTTGAACATCACCACACTGATGAGCCCGGCCAGTATGTCGCACCCCGAGCGGTACCGCGACGCTGACTGGGTTGAACCTGCTGAGGAGCCCTACGGCACCGCAGTCTTCGACGCGACCGGAGACAAGACGGCGATGCCGTCCTGGGACGAGCTGGTCCGTCAGCACGCCGACCGGGTCTACCGGTTGGCCTATCGCCTCTCCGGCAATCAGCACGATGCCGAGGATCTGACCCAGGAAACCTTCATCCGGGTCTTCCGATCCGTGCAGAACTACCAACCGGGGACATTCGAAGGCTGGTTGCACCGCATCACGACCAACCTGTTCCTGGATATGGTGCGCCGTCGCGGCCGGGTCCGGATGGAGGCGCTGCCCGACGACTACGACCGGGTGCCCGCCGACGAGCCCAACCCCGAGGAGATCTACCACGAGTCCCGGCTGGGGCCTGACTTGCAAGCGGCGTTGGATTCCCTGCCGCCCGAGTTCCGCGCGGCGGTGGTGTTGTGCGACATCGAAGGCCTGTCCTACGAGGAGATCGGGGCCACGCTGGGCGTCAAGCTCGGGACTGTTCGCAGCCGTATCCACCGGGGACGACAAGCACTGCGTGACTATCTGTCGGCGCAGTCGGCGAGCGCCAGGCAGGCGGTTGGCGGCGCCACGCAGGACCTCGCTGACTAAGACACAAGCCGCCTGATCGGCTTTTCATTGGTGTTTCGACTCGGGCAGCGCGCTACATTCGAAGTAGTGCCGCATAGCCCGACGCAATACCGAGAGGAGCTCGTGATGGCCGAGCGGGGTCATGTATTCCGCCGCGCGTTCTCCTGGCTCCCCGCCCAATTCGCCTCCCAGAGCGACCCCCCGGTTGGAGCTCCGCGGCAATTCGGTTCCACCGAGCACCTGTCGACTGAGGCCATCGCGGCGTTCGTCGACGGTGAGTTGCGGATGAACGCGCACCTGCGCGCCGCGCATCACATATCGCTGTGTCCGGAATGCGCCGCCGACGTGGACGGTCATCGCCGGGCCCGCGCCGCGCTGCGCGACTCCCATCCGATCAGAATCCCCAGCACGCTGCTGGGATTGCTGTCGCAGATTCCGCACTGCCCGCCCGACGACGATGCGGGCACCCAACAGAGCGATCCGTGGAGACCTCCCAGCGCGCGGGGACATGGTGGCCCACCTCCGGAAGGTGGCACTTCGACCCGATCATCCGGGGGAGTCGGGCCATCGGAGCTGCCCGGTCGATTCACCGACGGCAGCACGCGTGACCGCCCAGAGCCTCGGTAGGGTGGACACCAGTTTGGTCAAGCCGGTGCGCGGCGCCGTGCTCGAGTCCATAGCGCGTATGTGCTTCAGCGCTCGGAAGAGGATCACGTGAGCTCCGATCAAGACAATAACGGCGCCCCTCGGCTGGCGCCGCGACCCATTTCCCGGCCGCCGGTCGACGCCGCGTCGCGTCAGGCCTTCAGTCGTCCCGACGGCTTGCAGGGCTCGTTCGTCGCCGAGAGCGTGCGTCCGCGGAAATATCGCGACCAGAGCGAGTTCAGCCCACACGACGAACCCGCCGACCCGGTTCTGTCGGAGGCATTCGGTCGTCCGTTCCCCGGAGCTGATTCCCTGCAGCGTCACCCCACCGATGCGGGTGCGCTCGACGACGGCAAAGACAAGGACCAGCTGGAGGACCCCGAGGACCCCTGGCGCGATCCCGGTGCGGCCGCGGCTCTCGGCGAGCCGGCGGTAGCGCGGTCGGCCGCCCACGGCCCCGACGGGGCGGGCGGCAAGCTCGGGGTGCGCGATGTGCTGTTCGGCGGGCGGGTGTCCTATCCGGCGCTCGTGGTGCTCGCCGTGCTGGCGTTGGTGATCGGCTTGATCGGCGGTGTGGTCGGACGTAAGACGGCTGAGGTCGTCGAGGCGTTCACAACCTCCAAGGTGACGTTGTCGACCAATGGCAACAGCGAAGCGCCGGCCGGCCGTTTCGCTAAAGTGGCTGCCGCGGTGGCTGATTCGGTGGTCACGATCCAATCGGTCAGCGACCAAGAGGGTATGCAGGGATCCGGCTTCGTGGTCGACGGCCGCGGCTACATCGTCACCAACAACCACGTCATCTCCGATGCGGCCAACAACCCGAGCCAATTCAAGACCACCGTGGTGTTCAACGACGGCAAGGAAGTGCCCGCCAACCTGGTCGGCCGCGACCCCAAGACCGACCTGGCCGTGCTCAAGGTGGACAACGTCAACAACTTGACGGTGGCCAAGCTCGGTGACTCCGGCAAAGTTCGCGTCGGCGACGAGGTCCTCGCCGCCGGTGCGCCACTAGGTTTGCGCAGCACCGTGACGCACGGCATCGTCAGCGCACTGCACCGCCCCATCCCGTTGTCGGGGGAGGGTTCGGACACCGACACGGTGATCGACGCCATCCAGACCGATGCCTCGATCAACCACGGGAACTCCGGTGGCCCGCTGATCAACATGGACTCTCAGGTCATCGGCGTCAACACCGCCGGCAAGTCGTTGTCCGACAGCGCCAGCGGGCTCGGTTTCGCGATTCCGGTCAATGAGGTGAAACTGGTTGCGCAGACGCTGATCAAGGACGGCAAGATCGTGCACCCGACGTTGGGCGTGAGCACCCGGTCGGTGAGCAACTCGATCGCACAAGGTGCACAAGTGGCCAACGTGAAGGCGGGCAGCCCCGCGGAGAAGGGCGGCATGCTGGAAAACGATGTGGTGGTCAAAGTCGGCAACCGTGGTGTGGCCGACGCCGACGAGTTCGTTGTCGCCGTGCGGCAGCTGACAATTGGGCAGCCTGCCCCCATCGAGGTGGTTCGCGACGGCCGCCATGTCACGCTCACGGTGACCCCGGGGCCGGACGGCGGCTAGTGTTCGCCAACGTCGGTTGGGGCGAAGTATTGGTGCTGATCGTGGTCGGGCTGGTGGTGCTGGGCCCCGAGCGTCTTCCCGGCGCGATCCGGTGGACTACCACTGCGCTGGGGCAGGCCCGCGACTACCTCAGCGGAATGACGACCCAGCTGCGTGAGGATATCGGCCCCGACTTTGACGACCTGCGCGAGCCGCTGGCCGAGCTGCAGAAGCTGCGGGGCATGACGCCGCGGGCGGCACTGACAAAGCACCTACTTGACGGCGACGACTCGATTTTCACCGGCAACTTCGACCGGCCGGCAGTCAGCACCCCGGATAGCGTTGTGGCACAGCCGATTAGGCCACCGGCGTCAACGTCGTCGGAGCCATCCGCCGCCGGGCCGGTGCCGTTCGACACCGACGCCACCTGAACCTCAGCGTCGAGTGGTATCCAGTCCCAGCGACATCCCTGCCAGTCCGCGGCGCCTGGCCGACAAGTTGTCGGCGACGCTGCGCAATCCTTTGCCCACGGGGGAGTCGGGAGCACTGAGCACGATCGGCACCCCGGTGTCGCCGGCGGCGACCAGCGCGGGGTCCAGCGGGATCTGTCCGAGCAGCGGCACGTCGGCGCCGACTGCGCGCGACAGCCGTTCGGCGACCTGGGCGCCGCCGCCTTCGCCGAACACCTGCATCGTCGAGCCGTCCGGCAGCAGCAACCCCGACATGTTCTCCACCACGCCGGCGATCCGCTGGCGAGTTTGTATCGCGATGCTGCCGGCCCGTTCGGCGACCTCGGCCGCCGCCAGCTGAGGCGTGGTCACCACCACGATCTCCGCGTTCGGGATCAGCTGAGCGACAGAGATTGCGATGTCGCCGGTACCCGGCGGCAGGTCTAGCAGCAGTACGTCGAGGTCGCCCCAGTACACGTCGGCCAGGAACTGCTGCAAAGCCCGGTGCAGCATCGGGCCGCGCCACACCACCGGCGTGTTGCCCTCGACGAACTGGGCGATGGAGATGACCTTCACCTCGTGGGCGATCGGCGGCAGGATCATCGACTCCACCTGGGTGGGCCGATCGGTGGTCCCCATCATCCGCGGGATCGAGTGGCCGTGGATGTCGGCGTCGAGCAGTCCGACCGATATCCCGCGGGCGGCCATCGCCGCGGCCAGGTTGACCGTCACCGTCGACTTACCCACGCCCCCTTTGCCAGAGGCGACCGCGTACACCCGAGTCAGCGATCCCGACTGGGCGAAGGGGATGACGGGCTCGCGGGAGTCGCCGCGCAACTGCTTACGCAACTCGGTGCGCTGTTCGTCATTCATCACGTCCAGGCTGACCTGCACCGCGCCGGTACCCGGCACGTCGGCCACGGCCTGGCGCACACGGTCGCTGATTTCGGTCTTCTTCGGGCACGCGGAGGTGGTCAGGTAGATCTCGACGTGCACGTCGCCGCCGGGGCCTACCTCGATACCTTTCACCATCCCGAGTTCGGTGATGGGGCGCCGCAGTTCAGGGTCGATCACCTTGGCCAGCGCGGCGCGAATGCTTGCAGTCGTATCAGACATCATCGCCGAGTCTAGTTCAGTGACGGTGCGGGCCGGGGACGATGCGGGCCGGTCAGCCGGCAGGACCGGGTGCCGGCGGGACCGGCGCGGCGGGTGCTGCTGGTCCGCCGGGGGCTGCGGCAGCAGGTGCCGGCGGCGGGACGACCGCTGGTTGTGGGCCCGCCGGCAACGGGGCGGGTGGACCGGCCGGTGGCAACGGGGCCAGAGGAGCCGCCGGCGGCAGGGCGGGCAGCAGGCCCGCCGGGGGCGGCGCTAACGGTGCTAACGCGTCGGGCGGCGGCGTATTGAACGCTTGCTGGGGCGCTCCCGTTTCCTGGCCAATGCAGATCACGGTGCACGACGGCGTGTAGGGGGCTACGGGGCGCTGCCACGGCTGCAGGCTGGTGTTCGGCGTCCCGCTCAGGTCGATCAACGGCATCTGGGCCAGCGGGTCGGTGGATGCCAGGCCGTGAATGTTGAGCGGCAGATTCGGGCCGATTCCCTCGGGGTTCTCCAGGTGGACATCGCCCAGCGGCGGTGGGGGTCCGGTGAGCGGCGGCAGGTCGACGGGGACGACGCCGGTGGCGTAGGCCGCCGCCCAGCCCAGCACGTTCTGGGCGTACGGCATCGAGTTGTTGTAACGCAGGATCGACGACAAGACCTGCGACTGGTCGCGCAAGTTCAGCCCGCCGGTGCACAGGTATCGGGCGGCGGCCAGGGTGGCGTCGTAGATATTCTGCGGATCAGCCACGCCGTCGCCGTCGCCGTCGGAGGCGTAGCGCGCCCAGGTGCCCGGCAGGAACTGCATCGGCCCCATCGCGCGGGCGTAGCTGACGCGTCCACCGGCGCCGCTTTGGACGATGACCTCGTTGCCGGGCAGTGTCCCATCCAGGGCCGGCCCGTAGATCGGTCGTACTGCGGTGCCGCGGGCGTCGGTGGCGCCGCCGTTGGCGTGGCCTGATTCGATGCGCCCGATACCGGCCAGCAGATTCCAGCTGATGCCGCAGCCCGGGTCGGCGACGGCCATCATCCGTTCGGCGTTGCGGTAAGCGGACAGTGCCATCATTGGAATGCCCAGTGCGCCTGGTGTATTCACCACCATCGTCGGCGGGGGGGCCGACACCGTGGCCGCCGCGATGTGGAAGCCGATCTTCGGGTGTTGGACGGCGACGACCAGTGGGCCGGTTGGGTCAGTAGAGGCGCGCGCGACCGCGGCGACGGGGGTGATGGCGGCATCGCGCAACGTCGACTTCGGCATGGGGAATGGCGGTGCAGCAGCGCCCACGGGTCCGGCGAAGACCAGGCAGGCGATCGTCACCACACCGAATGCCGGGGTCCGGGCCGTGCGGGTCAGCGTTTGCTGGACGGACCCCGACACGGTAGTGAGCGCGGCCGGAATCTTTGAGGCGTACGCCGCGTGAACCGCTGCGTGTCGCACCGTTGAAGCGGCGGTGACCACGGCGCCGACGATCTTGGAGGTCTTGGGCACGCGAAGGATCCGCTGCCGCATCGTTGCAAGGGCCGAACGTGCGCCCATGCGTCCCCCTACCCGCACTGGACCTGCCTCAGTATTCGAGTGTTTTCAGAGCCCGCGACGACCACTTGCATCTGAGCCCTCGTGAACTAGGTCACCATACATAACACGGGTGACTGGAGTGACAACAATCGCGGAGTCTCTGCCTGTGAAAACAGTGCCCGTGGGGCCGCCGTGTCAATTAGGACTGGGCGGCGCGCTGGTCCACATCGTCATCGGTGCCTGCCGGCACTTCCTGGGCCTCATCCAGGTAGCGGTCCTCCAGCAGACCGCGCAGTTCTTCCAGTTGGCGGCGCAGGTGTTCACGGGTCTTTGCGACATCGCCGATCGCCAGCCGCAGCGCGGCCAGCTCTCGCGCCAGATATTCGGTGTCGGCCTTGGTCTCCTGTGCTCGTCGGCGATCCTCGTCGAGCGCAACGCGGTCGCGGTTTTCCTGGCGGTTCTGTGCCAACAGGATCAGCGGCGCCGCGTAGGCGGCCTGGGTGGAAAACGCCAGGTTGAGCAGGATGAACGGGTAGGGGTCCCAGCGCAGACTGACCGCGGTGATGTTCAGCGCGATCCAGACGATCACCACCATGGTCTGGATCAGCAAATAGCTGCCCGTGCCGAAGAAGCGGGCGATCGATTCGGTGAACTTCCCGACAGCGTCGGAGTCCATCCGTGGCGTGGGCAGTCGCGAAATGCGTGGGGTATACAGCCGCGGCCGCGACGCCGATTTGCTCATCGTTGCCCCAGGGCGGCGTCCAGCGCCGGCTCGTCGTTGGTGGCCCGCCAGTCGTGCGGCAGCAGATGGTCGAGCACGTCATCCACGCTCACCGCGCCCAGCAGATGATGCTGTGCGTCGAGCACCGGACCGCACACCAGGTTGTAGGCGGCGAAATAGCGGGTCAGCGCCGGCAGCGAGGTTTCGGGTGCCAGCCAGGGCAGGTCAGCCTCGACGATCCCGCCGACCAGCATGGACGGTGGCTCGCGCAGCAGCCGCTGCAGTGGCACACACCCCAGGTACTGACCGGTCGGGGTGGCGGTCGGTGGACGGACCACCAACACGAGCGACGCCAACGCGGGGGTCAGGTCGGGATCGCGGACCCGGGCCAGCGCCTCGGCGACCGACGTGTCCGGGGTCAACACCACCGGTCGCGACGTCATCAAGCCGCCCGCGGTGTCGGGTGGGTGTTTCAGCAACCGCCGAACCGGGTCGGATTCTTCGGGGTCCATCTGACGCAGCAGCCCCTCGGCATGAGTCGGGTTCATCGTGCCGAGCAGGTCGGCGGCGTCGTCGGGGTCCATCTCTTCGAGAATGTCGGCCGCGCGCTCGTCGCCCAGTTGCATCAACAAGTCTGCCTGTTCCTCTTCCGACAGCTCCTGCAAGATGTCGGCGAGCCGGTCGTTGTCCAGTGCGCTGGCCACCTCGTAGCGCCGTTTGGGCGGCAGGTCGCGTACCGCGTCGGCGACCTCGATCGGTCGCCATTTTTCGAACTGATGCAGCAACTGCGCCACGGCCTGGCCCGGCATCGCCAGCGCCGACGGGGTCAGTCCCTGCACGCTGCGCCAGCCCACGATGTGCGTGGTGCTGCGCCGGCCAAGCCGCCGCGGGATGCGCACCGCGACCCGCGTCACCATCCAGTCACGGGTTCGGGTCTGCTCCAAACCCAAGTCTGTGACGACGACGTCGGTGTCGGCGAGCTGTGGCAGTTCGGGGTCCTTGACCCGCACCTTGGTGTCGACGATCTGTCCCAGCACCAGCACTTCGCCGGGCCGTTGCTCGAACCGGCGCAGCGAGACGCTGTCGCTGTTGAGCGTCACCGCGTCGGGCTCGATCGCAGAAACCTGCAGGATCGGTACGAAAATCCTTCGGCGCGAGGTCATCTCGACGACGAGTCCAAGGACTCGGGGTTGTTGGCGAACAATGCTGATGCTGACCACGACGTCGCGCACGCGGCCGAGTGACTCTCCCATCGAGCCCAGCACCAGCATTCGCACCAGCCGCGCCGCGTACACCCTATTGATCGAGGCCATGGTTGAAAGGGTAGGAGTGAAGCGTGAACAACGCTTACCGGCCCCGCCGCACTTGCCTGTCCGTGCCGGGCAGCAGCCAGAAGATGATCGACAAGTCCAAAGGCCTTCCCGCCGACGAGGTCTTCCTCGATCTGGAGGACGCCGTCGCGCCCGACGCCAAGGCCGCGGCCCGCAGCCGGGTGGCCGCCGCACTCGCCGGGCCCGGATGGGCTGGACAGTTGCGCGGCGTTCGGGTGAACGACTGGACCACGCCGTGGACTCACGCCGACATCATCGAGGTGGTGTCCGCTGTCAGCGCTGCGCCCGACGCCAAGCTCGATGTGGTGGTGTTGCCCAAGGTTTCTGACGTCTCACATGTTCAGGCGCTCGACCTGCTGTTGACCCAGTTGGAAACGGTCCACGGACTTCCAGTGGGCGAGATCGGAATCGACGCGCAGATCGAAGACGCCCGCGGTCTGATGAACATTGACGCGATCGCGGCCGTGCCACGGGTGCAGGCTCTGGTTCTTGGGCCCGCAGACCTGATGGCGAGCCTGAACACGCGCACGCTGGTCGTCGGCGAGCAGCCCGAGGGCTACGACGTCGGCGACGCCTACCACCACGTGCTGATGACCATCCTGGTGGCTGCGCGTGCCCATGGCATCGCCGCTGTCGACGGCCCCTACCTCAAAGTGCGTGATGTGGAGGCGTTCCGGCGGGTGGCGGGCCGATCGGCGGCACTGGGCTACGACGGCAAATGGGTGTTACATCCCGACCAGATCGCCGCCGGCAACGAGATCTTCAGTCCACGCCAAGCCGACTACGATCACGCGGAGCTGATCCTGGAGGCCTACGAGTGGCACACTTCCGCGGCCGGTGGCGCCCGGGGAGCGGCGATGCTCGGCGACGAGATGCTCGACGAGGCCAGCCGCAAGATGGCCCTGGTGATCGCCGCGAAAGGGCGTGCCGCGGGCATGCAGCGTGAATCCGATGGCTTCGTGCCGCCGACCGGATAACGCCAGTCAGCGCCCGATCGTCGGGGCGTGAAGTGCCGCTGCGGCGAGTGTGATCATGATCAGCAGCAGCAGCGCCGCGGTGACCGAGCCGACGGCAATCCCGGCAATGGCGAGCCCGCGACCCTGCTGATTGGTCCGCCTGATCTGGGTGAGCGCGACGGCGCCCAGCACCGCGCCGACGATCGGAATCAGTAGCCCGAGATAGCAGAAGATGGCCAGCGGAATGCCGATCACGACGCCGGCGATCGAGGTGACCAGCGACGCGATAGCGAGCCCGTTGGTCTGATACGGATTGCCCTGGCCCGGACTGCCCGGATAGGCCTGGTAGGGGTCGTAGGGGCCGGCGGGATAACCCGGCGGCGGTCCGCCGTATCCCAACGGGCCGCCGTGCGGCGGCGGGTAACCGTAGGGCGGCAGTGGGGGCGGCTGCGGCGGATAGGGCGGCGGCTGCGGCGGATAGGGGGGCGGGTACGCGGGATAGTTCACCGGCGCCTGCGGGTCCACCGGCGGATGCGGGTATTGGTGCCACGGCTGGGGCTGGTCTGGATGGTGCTGGTCTGGATGGGGGAACGGCGCTGGCTCGTCGCGGGATTCCTCGCGGTGGTCACCGCCGTGAGCTGTCATGGTGTTCAACCTAAAGCGTGTCGAGCAGGAGTTGCCCGAGAGGGTCCCGCAACCAGGCCGACTGTTTGTGCTGACGGCAGCGACCCGATGGTCGGTCACCGCGGCGGCACGCGACAGCGCACAATGAAACCATGAGCAGCCCTTTTCAGCCTGGACAGGTTCCCGGTGCCGCACCCGGCACCCCGGCCGGGCGCCGGCGCGCCCCTGGACTGCCGACACCGCCGAAAGGCTGGCCGGTCGGTTCATACCCCACCTACGCCGAAGCGCAACGAGCCGTCGACTACCTGTCTGATCAAGAGTTCCCGGTGCAGCAGGTGACGATCGTCGGGGTGGACTTGATGCAGGTCGAGCGGGTCACCGGGCGGCTGACGTGGCCAAAAGTGTTGGGCGGCGGCGTGATTACCGGTGCTTGGCTGGGCCTTTTCATCGGGCTGGTGCTGACGTTGTTGTTCTCCAGCCCGCACCCGTTGGAGGCGTTGACCACCGGCCTGGTCGCTGGGGTGTTCTTCGGCTTGATCACCTCGGCAATTCCCTACTCGATGGCGCGTGGTACCCGGGATTTCAGTTCCACGCTGCAGTTGGTCGCGGGCCGATACGACGTCCTCTGCGACCCGAAAAATGCGGAGAAGGCGCGGGACCTGCTTGCGCGATTGGCAATCTGACTCACCGCGCCCCCTTCTTTGACGGGCGGTCGGCGACGTCGGTCATGGACTTGTCGAGCGTGTTGCGTATCACGCGCGGCCGGTTCTACCGTCTGGCACGGCAGAAAGGACGGTCTGGTGGCGAGTCGTCGCCGGCGCGCACGCCGGCTGGGCGCGGTCGCGATGGCGGTGCTGTCAGCAGTATCGGCGATATCTGCGTGTGGAGCCCGCGATGACGGGCGGATCGTCAGCTTCTACAGCCCGGCCAGCGACGCCGCGATCTTCACCGAGGTAGCCAAGCGATGCACCGATCAGTTCGCCGGACGGTTCACCGTCCGGCATTTCAGCCTGCCGAGGTCCACTGATGACCAGCGGTTGCAGCTGGCCCGCCGGCTGAGCGCCAACGACCGCACCGTGGACGTCATCGCGATGGACGTGATCTGGACGGCGGAGTTCGCCGAAGCGGGTTGGGTGCTGCCGCTGTCGGACGACCCCGCGCGCCGCGCCGAGGTCGACGCCATCACCGACACGCTGCCGGGGCCGCTGGACACCGCGAGGTGGCGGCACAGGCTCTATGCCGCGCCTGTGGCGACCAATACCCAACTGCTCTGGTACCGGCCGGATTTGATGGACAAGCCACCGGCCACCTGGAAGGCGATGGTCGACGAGGCCGCCCGGTTGCACGCCGCGGGCGAACCCAGCTGGATCGGGGTCCAGGCCACCCAGAACGAGGGCGTGGTGGTGTGGTTCAACACGCTGCTGGAAAGTGCCGGTGGCCAAGCGCTCTCCGACGACGGCCGCACGGTCACCCTCACCGACACTCCCGCACACCGGGCCGCCACCGTCAGCGCACTGCAGATCCTCAAGTCGGTGGCCACCGCGCCCGGCGCCGACCCGTCGGTCACCCGGTCCGATGCGGGAACCGCACGGTTGGCGTTCGAGCAGGGTAAAGCCGCACTGGAAGTCAACTGGCCCTATGCGCTGCCGTCGATGCTGGAAAACGCCTTGAAGGGCGGCGTGCCGTTTTTGCCGCTCAACCGCCGTCCCGACTTGGCCGGCAGCATCAACAACGTCGGGTCGTTCGTGCCCACCGACCAACAGTTCCGCGCGGCCTATGACGCCAGCAGGCAGGTGTTCGGTTTCGCGCCTTATCCGTCCGTGCTGCCGGGTCGGCCGGCCAAGGTGACGATCGGTGGTCTGAACCTGGCGGTGGCCAAGACGACGCGGCACAAAGCCGAGGCCTATGAAGCGATCAGATGTCTGCGCGACGCGCACAACATGAAATACGCCTCGCTCGAGGGAGGCTTGCCTGCAGTGCGGACCTCGCTGTACTCCGACCCGCAATACCAGGCGAAATACCCGATGTACGACATCATTCGCCGACAACTCACCAACGCCGCGGTGCGGCTGGCGTCGCCGGTCTACCCGTCGGTGTCGACCCGGATCGCCGCCACGCTGGCCCCGATCAACGAGATCGACCCGGACAAGACGGCCGACGAGCTCGCCGTGCAGGTGCAGAAAGCCGTCGAGGGCAAGGGTCTGCTGCCGTGACGGGCGCGACCCGCGCCGGCGACGATGCAGAGCGCAGCGATGCTGAGGAGCGGCGCCCATGACTGAGAACCGGACGTCCGACCGGCGACTGGCGTTCATCTTGGTCGCGCCGGCGGCGCTGCTGATGCTGGCCGTCACGGCGTATCCGATCGGCTACGCGGTGTGGCTCAGCCTGCAACGCAATAACTTGGTCACCCCGAATGACACGCGTTTCATCGGTCTCGGCAACTACCACACGATCTTGACGGACCGGTATTGGTGGACGGCGCTTGCCGTGACGTTGGCGATCACGGTGGCTTCCGTGTCGATCGAGTTCGTGCTGGGCCTGACGCTGGCGCTGGTGATGCACCGGACGCTGATCGGCAAGGGCTTGGTGCGCACCGCGGTGCTGATCCCGTACGGCATCGTCACGGTTGTCGCCTCCTACAGCTGGTACTACGCATGGACGCCGGGTACGGGTTACCTGGCCAACCTGCTGCCACACGGCAGCGCGCCGCTGACTCACCAATTTTCGTCGCTGGGGATCGTCGTCATCGCCGAGGTGTGGAAGACGACGCCGTTCATGTCGTTGCTGCTGCTGGCCGGGTTGGCGCTGGTGCCCGCGGACCTGCTGAAGGCCGCACAGGTCGACGGCGCCGGCGCGTGGCGCCGCCTCCGGAAGATCACCTTGCCGCTGATCAAACCGGCGATCCTGGTGGCGCTGCTGTTCCGCACGCTCGATGCTTTTCGGATCTTCGACAACATCTACGTGCTCACCGGCGGCGCCGGCAACACCGATTCGGTGTCGATCCTTGGCTACGACAACTTGTTCAAGGGCTTCAACCTTGGCCTCGGCTCGGCGATTTCGGTGCTGATCTTCGGTTGCGTCACCCTGATCGCGTTCATTTTCATCAAGGTTTTCGGCGCGTCAGCACCCGGTGGTGACCGCGATGGGCGCTGAGTCAACGGGTGCCCGGCGCACCGCGGTGTGGGTGATCGTCGACACCCTCGTGTTGGTGTATGCGCTTGTACCGGTGTTGTGGATTCTCAGCCTGTCGCTCAAGCCGACGTCAACGGTCAAGGACGGCAAGCTGATTCCGTCGTCGCTGACGTTCGACAACTACCGCGGTATCTTCCGCGGCAACTTTTTCAGCGCGGCTCTGATCAACTCTGCCGGAATCGGTGTGCTCACCACAGTGATCGCGGTGGTGATCGGTGCGATGGCGGCCTACGCGGTCGCGCGCCTGGAATTCCCCGGCAAGCGGGCATTGATCGGTGCGGTACTGCTGATTTCGATGTTTCCGGCGATCTCGCTGGTGACCCCGCTGTTCAACATCGAACGCCGGATCGGGCTGTTCGATACCTGGCCCGGGCTGATCATCCCCTACATCACGTTCGCTTTGCCGCTGGCGATTTACACGCTGTCGGCATTCTTCCGGGAGATCCCGTGGGACTTGGAGAAGGCGGCCAAAATCGACGGCGCCACGCCGGGACAGGCGTTCCGAAAGGTTATTGCGCCGCTGGCGGCACCGGGGATCGTGACCACTGCCATCCTGGTGTTCATCTTCGCCTGGAACGATCTGTTGCTCGCCTTGTCATTGACCGCCACCAAGGCTGCGATCACCGCGCCGGTAGCGATCGCGAACTTCACCGGCAGTTCGCAATTCGAGGAGCCGACCGGATCGATCGCGGCAGGGGCAATGGTGATCACGGTCCCGATTATCTTTTTTGTTCTAGTCTTCCAACGACGGATTGTCGCCGGGTTGACCTCAGGCGCGGTGAAGGGATAGCGCGATGGCCGAGATTGTGTTGGACAGGCTGACCAAGAGTTACCCCGACGGCGCGATGGCCGTGCGGGAACTCAGCCTCACTATCGCCGAAGGCGAGTTCATCATCCTGGTCGGGCCTTCCGGCTGTGGAAAGTCGACAACGCTGAATATGATTGCCGGGCTTGAAGATATCTCGTCTGGCGAGCTCCGTATCGGCGGTGAGCGGGTGAACGAGAAGGCGCCCAAAGACCGCGATATCGCAATGGTCTTCCAGTCCTACGCGCTCTATCCCCACATGACAGTGCGCCAGAACATCGCATTCCCGCTCACCTTGGGGAAGATGAAGAAAGCACAGATCGCGGAGAAGGTCGAGGAGACCGCGAGAATTCTTGACCTGACGGAGCTCCTCGACCGCAAGCCCGCACAGTTGTCCGGTGGGCAGCGCCAGCGGGTCGCAATGGGAAGAGCGATCGTGCGCCACCCCAAGGCATTCCTGATGGACGAACCGCTGTCCAACCTCGACGCCAAGCTGCGCGTGCAGATGCGCGGTGAGATCGCCCGACTGCAGCGGCGGCTGGGTACCACCACCGTCTATGTGACCCATGATCAAACCGAGGCCATGACACTTGGCGACCGTGTCGTCGTGATGCGCGGCGGCGTTGTGCAGCAGATCGGTACGCCTGACGAGCTTTACGAGCGGCCCGCGAATCTATTCGTGGCGGGCTTCATCGGGTCGCCGGCCATGAATTTCTTTCCCGCCACGCTGACCGCGACCGGGTTGAGTCTGCCATTCGGCGAGGTGACGCTGACCCAGCCCGTGCACGATGTGCTCGCGCAGCACCCGGCGCCGCAGAACGTGATCGTCGGCGTCCGTCCGGAACATCTGCAGGACGCGGCGTTGATCGACGCCTACCAGCGCATCAGCGCACTGAACTTCGAGGTGAAGGTCGACATGGTCGAGTCGTTGGGCGCCGACAAATACGTCTACTTCACGACCGAGGGTTGCGCCGTGCACTCCGATCAGCTATCCGAACTCTCCGAACTTGAAGCCGAATCCGGAGCAGTGGAACATGAGTTCGTTGCCAGGGTTCCCGCCGCGTCGAACGCGGCCAAAGGTAATACACTCGAATTAGCCTTCGACACATCGAAACTCGCCGTGTTCGATGCCGACTCCGGGGTGAACTTGACGGTACCGCCACCGTCTGGCGCTGAGTGACCCAGACACTGACCCGGGTGCGTGCGCACCTGCAGGCGCACTTTCGTCAGGCCGGCATCGACACCGAGCCTGATGTCGCCAGCGTGACGTTTCTGGGTGCCGAGCCGGTGGACGTGCTGCGCTACCGCCCCGCCGACCCCGGCGTTGAGGGGATAGTGCATTATGTATCGCTGGGCTGCTCGCGGCATCCGATGGTCGACCCGACTGCGGTGGTCGTCGATGGCCAGCGCGGCCCGCGTGCCGAAGTTGTTTTGCGCCTGCGTGATCCGGGAACTGCCACCGGCTTGGCCCGCAGCCTGGCCATCGTGGCGGCGTCCCCGGCGGTTGAGGGTGTAGTGCTGACGCCGGACGCGCTGGTCGACCTCGGCGCGCCGCTGTGGGCCGGGCGCGTCCCGTTCACCGCGGTGCTGTTGGGCCACAGCGACATTCCCGACTTGCCACTGGAACCGCCGCGCGACCCGGTGCGATTCCTGTCGGCAACGCCGATCACCGCGACCGAGGCCGCCTGGGTGCGGCTCAAAGGTGCCGACGCGATGCGCGACGCGTGGCGAAGCGACGGGGTGGACGTTCTGGACCCCAATCGCCCCGCCGCGCAACCACACTGATACTAGAGCCAGTCTCTGCGGCGGAAGTTGCGGTACAGCAGCACACAGACGACCGCCATCAGGGCGACGGTCGTCGGGTAACCCCAGTGCCATTTCAAGATGGGCATGTACTCGAAGTTCATCCCGTAGATCCCGGCGATCAGGGTGGGCACCGCCAGGATCGCCGCCCATGCCGATATCTTGCGCATGTCGATGTTCTGCTGCATCTCGACCCGGGCCAGCGCGGCCTGCACCAGCGAGCTGAGGTTCTCGTCGTAGCTGGCGATCTGATCGGCGGCGTGGGTGTGGTGGTCGGCGACGTCGCGCAGGTAACGCCGTACCTCTTTGGAAATCAGGTCCTTGTGTTCGGACTGCATCCGCGCAAAAGGGAGCGACAGCGGGTTGACGCACCGACGCAGCTCGACGACCTCGCGCTTGAGGTGATAGATCGGCTCGATCCGGGTGCGGTGGTCGGGCGCGAAGGCCTCCTCTTCAATGGCGTCGATGTCGTTCTCCATCAAATGGGTGACCTCGAGGTAATTGTCAACCACATAGTCGGCGATCGCGTGCATCACCGCGTAGGGACCCAGTCGCATCTGTTCGGGGTCGGCCTCCATCCGCTTGCGGACGTCGGACAGGCCGCTGTGCTCGCCGTGCCGGACCGTGATGACGAACGAGGCACCGACGAAGATCATGATCTCGCCCGACTCGACGACCTCGCGGGCAAGCACGATCGACTCATGGGGCACGTAGTTGACGGTCTTGAGCACCAGGAAGAGCGATTCGTCGTAACGCTCCAGCTTGGGCCGTTGGTGCGCAGCTACGGCGTCCTCGGCGGCCAGGGGGTGCAGGCCGAAAACGCCGGCGACCTCCCGCATCTGGTGCTCGCTGGGCTCGTGCAGGCCGATCCAGGCGTACGCTTCTCGCCCGGCCAGCTGCAGCTCACCTACCTTGGCCCAGGCGTCGGCGTGGGTAAGCGTCCCGGGCAGTCGCTGCCCGTCGACGTAGACGCCGCAGTCAACCACCGCCTGGTCGGCGGGCAGGTGATCCGGCTGCGTATGAGGAGGCTCGTCCCGTTCGGGCCGTGCCGTCGGACGCAGCGTTTCAGGTATATCGCGAAACGAAGGCATCCATAACCTCCCGTCTGCAGCGCGGATCCGATGAAGCCTCGGTCATGCTACGCGCCCGATATTGCCAATTGCCGCGTGCGGCTGAGCTGGCCTGATCGACGTCGAGATCGCCGCGGGGTCGGGGCGGGATTCGTCGCGCCTGCACGCGTGCGCTAGTTTCGAGCCGACGCGAGTCCGCACTGGGCCGATCTCCACAAGGAGTGAATTGACGTGAGCACAACACCCCTGAAGGTTGCCGTCACCGGCGCTGCCGGCCAGATCGGCTACAGCCTGCTGTTCCGCCTGGCCAGCGGCTCGCTGTTGGGCCCTGACCGCCCGATCGAGCTTCGGCTGCTCGAGATCGAGCCCGCCCTCAAGGCGCTCGAGGGCGTGGTGATGGAGCTCGACGACGGCGCATTCCCGTTGCTGTCCGGCGTTCAGATCGGCGCCGACCCGAACAAGATCTTCGACGGCGTCAACCTGGCCTTGCTCGTCGGCGCCCGTCCGCGTGGCCCGGGCATGGAGCGCGGCGACCTGCTGGAGGCCAACGGGGCGATCTTCACCGCCCAGGGCAAGGCGCTCAACTCCGTCGCCGCCGACGACATCCGGATCGGCGTGACCGGCAACCCCGCCAACACCAACGCGCTGATCGCGCTGAACAATGCGCCCGACATACCCAAGGAGCGCTTCTCGGCGCTGACCCGGCTGGACCACAACCGGGCCATCTCGCAGCTGGCCAAGAAGACCGGCGCCAAGGTCACCGACATCAAGAAGGTCACCATCTGGGGTAACCACTCGGCCACCCAGTATCCCGACATCTTCCACGCCGAGATCAACGGCAAGAACGCCGCCGAGGTCGTGAACGACCAGAAGTGGATCGAGGACGACTTCATTCCCACCGTCGCCAAGCGCGGCGCGGCGATCATCGATGCGCGCGGCAGTTCGTCGGCAGCCTCGGCAGCGTCGGCGACCATCGACGCGGCCCGCGACTGGCTGCTGGGCACCCCCAAGGACGACTGGGTGTCGATGGCCGTCCTCTCCGACGGCTCCTACGGTGTGCCCGAGGGGCTGATCTCGTCGTTCCCGGTCACCACCAAGGACGGCAACTGGAGCATCGTGCAGGGCTTGGACATCAACGAGTTCTCTCGCGGCCGGATCGACAAGTCGACTGCCGAGCTTGCCGACGAGCGCAGTGCGGTCACCGACCTGGGCCTGATCTGACTGCGTGGCGATCGCGAGCGCGGCGAAGCCGAGTGCAGCGGGTCGCCACCGGCGGATCGGTCGATTAGGGCTACTAATGAGTAGTCAGTACGCTGGGCGGCGTGTCTGAATTGGTTGAATCGATACAGACCCGCACCGAGCAGGGCGCCGTCACCGATGCCGAGATCTTCGAGGCGCATTCGGGCGGCAAGCTTTCTGTAGGCCCGACGATGGCGCTGGACACCCAGCGTTCGCTGTCGATCGCCTACACCCCGGGCGTTGCACAGGTCAGCCGCGCGATTGCCGGCGATCACACCCTGGCCAGCCGCTACACGTGGGCGGGCCGGCTGGTAGCCGTCGTCAGTGACGGCAGCGCGGTTCTCGGCCTGGGTGACATCGGGCCGGCGGCGTCGCTGCCGGTGATGGAAGGCAAGTGCGGGCTGTTCAAAGAGTTCGCCGGGCTCGATGCCATCCCGATCGTGCTGGACACCAAGGATCCCGACGAGATCGTCGAAACCCTGGTACGGCTGCGTCCGACGTTCGGCGCGGTCAACCTCGAGGACATCGCCGCGCCGCGCTGCTTCGATATCGAACGCCGGCTCATCGAGGCGCTGGACTGCCCGGTGATGCACGACGACCAGCACGGCACCGCCATCGTCGTGTTGGCCGCGCTGATGGGTGCTGCAAGAACTCTCGACCGGGACATGACCGCGCTGCGGATCGTCGTCTCCGGCGCTGGCGCAGCAGGTGTCGCATGCGCGAATTTGCTTCAGGCCAAAGGTATTTCGGACATCACCGTGCTTGACTCGCGCGGCATCCTGCACCGCGGCCGTGCCGACATGAACAGCGTCAAAGCCGAACTCGCCGAGCGCACCAACCCGCTCGAGCGCACCGGCGGCATGGTCGAGGCGCTCGATGGCGCCGACGTTTTCCTCGGTGTCTCCGGTGGGGTGGTTCCGGAAGAGTTGATCGCGACGATGGCGCCGCATGGCATCGTGTTCGCGTTGTCGAATCCCGACCCGGAGGTCCACCCGGACCTGGCGGCCAAACACGCCGCGGTGGTCGCCACCGGGCGAAGCGATTTCCCGAACCAGATCAACAATGTGTTGGCCTTCCCCGGAGTTTTTCGCGGTGCGCTGGACGCCGGTGCCCGCAGGATCACCGAGACCATGAAAGTGGCTGCGGCCGAAGCGATCCTGTCCGTCGTCGCCGACAATCTGGCGCCGGATCGGATCGTTCCGAGCCCGCTGGACCCGCGGGTCGCGCCGGCGGTTGCCGCTGCCGTGGCTGCCGCCGCAGATACCACGGAGTGACAGCCGGCCGGTTGACCGCGCTGGCGCTGGCCGCGGCGCTGGCGACCGCGGGTTGCGGGCACGCCGCGGGCACCCTGCACCGCCCGGCTGAGCTGGTAGTCGGGTCTCGGGGCGGCATCGAATCGACGCTGCTGGCGGACATCTACACCGGGGCACTGCGCTCCTACGGGTTCCCGGCGCGCACCGAGCAGGCACCCGACCCGCTGACCAAGCTCGACTCCGGCGCCTTTGTTGTCGTCCCCAGTTTCACCGGCCGGGTGCTGCAGGTCTTTCAGCCGGGCGCCACCATGCGTTCCGACGCGCAGGTCTACAAGGCGATGGTTGGCGCATTGCCGGAGGGAATCGCCGCCGGTGATTACACGACCGCCGCCGAGGACAAACCCGCGCTTGCGGTCGCCGAGTCGACGTCGAGGAGCTGGGGCGGACGTGATCTGAGCGCGCTAACCCGACACTGCGACGGCCTTGTCGTCGGATCGATCGCCGGTGCGTCGACGCCTTCGGCGGTAGGCAGCTGTCGGCTATCTACCGGCCGCGAATTCCCTGACGATGCAACACTTTTCGCTGCGGTCAAGGCCGGAGAGGTCACCGCGGCCTGGACCACCACCGCCGACCCGGACGTGCCCGCTGACCTGGTGGTGCTGACCGATGGCAAGCCGGCGCTGGTGCAGGCCGAAAATGTGGTACCGCTGTACCGCCGCAACGAGCTGACCGATCGACAGTTGCTGGCGGTCAACGAGGTGGCCGGCGTGCTGGATACCGCCGCGCTGGTCGACATGCGTCGGCAGGTGACCGCCGGCGCCGAACCCCAGGCGGTGGCCGATGCCTGGCTGAACGAACACCCGCTCGGGCGCTAGCGCGACGGCGGCTTCATTCGGCCCACGACGGGGGCGAACAGCCGCTGGTAGCCGGAACCGGTGATCCGCACGATCAAATCGAGCACCACCGCGTCCTGGCCGACCAGCACCCGGGCCTTGTTCTTCGCGACACCGTCCAAGATGATTTCAGCCGCCCGTTGGGGGGTAGTGCTGGCCAGTCGCTTGTCGAAGAATGTGGACTGCGCGGCGGGGTCCACCCCCTCTGCGGTAAGGGCGTTACGGGCGATCGCGGTTTTGATACCACCGGGGTGTACCGACGTCACCTTCACCGGTTCGCGGTTCTGCATCATCTCCTGCCGCAGGGCTTCGGTGAAGCCGCGCACGGCGAATTTGGCAGCGCTGTAGGCGGCCTGCCCGGGTATCGCCATCAGCCCGAAGAGGCTGGATATGTTGACGATGTGGCCATCGCCGGAGCCAATCAGATGTGGCAGAAAAGCCTTGGTGCCGTTGACAACTCCCCAGAAGTCGACGTCCATCACCCGCTCGATGTCCTTGAACTGGCTGATGTCGACGTCGCCGGTGTACGCGATCCCGGCGTTGTTGTAGATCTGGTTCACCTTGCCGAAGTGCTCGTTGATCTGGTCGGCGTAAAGGTGGAACGCCTCGCGCTCGGTGACGTCGAGTCGGTCGGATCTGACTGGGGCGCCGATGGCTTTCAGCTGTTCCTCGGTCTGCGCGAGTCCCTCGGTATTGACGTCGCTGATCGCCACCGAGGCTCCCGAGCGGGCCAGTTCGATGGCCAGCGCCTGGCCGATACCCGAACCCGCGCCGGTCACCGCGGCTACTTTTCCGGCGAACCCTTCCATGGACGCTCCTTGCTAGGTGGGTTGGCGTCAAGGCTAGCCGGTACCGGCGGTATCAGACGCGGGCGGGTCGCCGGAAAAGGTTGTGGCCCGCACACCAGGCGGTGTGCGGGCCACAGCGGTGATGCTTGGGGTTTAGGCCCAGCTGGAGCCGACGGCGGAGTCGGTCGAGCTCATGTTGTTGCCGGCGGTCTGGACTTTCTGGCCGTGGGCGTTGGCTTGTTCGTAGATGGTCTGGAAGTTGCGACCCAACTGGGTGATGAACTCCTGGCAGGCCACCGAACCCGAGCCACCCCAGAAGTCACCGGCGGCCAGCACATCGCGCACGATGGACTGGTGCTCGGCCTCCAACGAGGCGGCCTGGGAACGGATCATCGCGCCGTGGGCATCGACATCGCCGAACTGGTAGCTAATCGACATTGCGGTTCTCCTAAAAGTATTCGGTGGCGGGCTAGCTGGACAGGATCTGCTGGGAGGCCTGCTCTTGGGACTCGTAGTTGTTGGCGTCGCGGATCAGCCCGTCACGCACGCCGTGCAGCATGTTGACGATGTTGCGGAAGGCCTGATTCATCTGGCCCATCGTGTCGTAGGAAGTGGACTGAGCCGTCCCACTCCAACCGGCACCGGCAATGTTCTGCGAAGACGCCCACATCTTGCGGGCCTCGTCCTCCACCGTCTGGGCGTGGGTGTCAAACCGGCCCGCCATCGACCGCATCTCGTGCGGATCAGTCATAAAACGCGTAGGCATATCTCTCCCCTTATCTCGATGTCATGTCAATTGTTAATACGTTGTGTGGCAAGGAATCCCACACTCTACCCGCCGGCAGGCGAGCGGGGCATCACCTTGGCGGCGACCCGGGAACCCAAGCTGGTCATACCGCGTCCGGCGAGCGCGCCCATCAACCCCTGCGAGAACGGGCTGCTGGGCAGTCCGTGCATCAGGCTCGGTGCGGCGACGCTGGTGGCTGGCAGCCCCGGGGCCGCGCGAGCCATCTCCGCGCCGGAGACACCGGTGTGCCAGGAGTGCGGCACCGACAGCCCACCCGCGTGCATTGCCGAAGCCAGCGACGCCTGGATCCCCGACCCCCACTTCTGCAGCTGCCCGCCCACGCCGCCAAAGATGCTCTCTGCCTTGCTGTCGACGAGTTTGCCGACGCTGCCCAGCATCGAGTCGCTCATGCTCGCCAGCGTTCCGGTCCCGCTGCTGGCGGCCGAACCGCCGCCCGAGCTCATGAACATACGCGCGGGCGTGCTGCTCAACATGCCCATGTAGTAAGTGACCTGCACCGGCAGCAGCGCACCAGTGGGATTGGCGGCTACCGCAGAAACCGTCCACCGGGAGCTAGGTCGCCAAACTGCCGCTCCAAACTGCCTAGGCGCGCGTCCCCGTGTAACCAAAAAGCTCCGCAACCGCGTTGATCAGCTCCTCGACACCGTGGTGCTCGCCGGCCGCGCCGGCGCGGTGCGCGCGGTCGCGCCGCGGCGGGCACCGCGCCGCTGGCCACCTGCGGCGCCGCGGCTTGCGCGGGCAGGGCGGTGGCCGCCTGGGAGTTCATCTGGTAGGTGTCCATGCCCAGCGCGTCCTGGATCCACATATCCAGGTAATTGGCTTCGTTAGTCGCGATCGCCCCGGTGTTCTGGCCGAGGAAGTTGTTGGCCACCAACGTGGCCAACTCCGCCCGGTTGGCGGCGATCTCCGGCGGGGGCACCATCGACGCATACGCGGTCTGATAGGCCGCGGCGGCCACCTTGGCCTGGGTCCCGGTCTGGGCGGCGGTGGCCGCGGTGGATTGCAGCCATGCGATATACGGGGCGGTCGCCGAGGCCATCCGCGCCGACGACGGCCCCAGCCACGGGCCGGTGGTCAGATTGGTGACCGCGGTCTGATACTGCGTGGCGGTGGCCTCCAGGTCGCCGGCCAACCCGTCCCAGGCCGCCGCCGCCTCCAACAACGGGCCCGACCCCGCGCCGGAATACATCAGCGCAGAGTTGATCTCGGGGGGTATCAGCGAAAAGCTCATCGACCCGTAACCCGGTCAGCCGGCTGATGCCGCGTTGGCCGCCTCGGCCAGCGCGTAGGCACCGGCGCCGGAGCGCAATGCGGCGACCAACTGCTCGTGCACTTCCGCGGCCCGGGCAGCGATCTGCTGGTAAGCCGCGCCGTGCTGACCGAACTGAGCTGCCGTCATCGCCGAGACGAGGTCCGAGGCCGCCGGGGCTAACCCCGTGGTCGGAGCGGCCGCGGCCGCGTTGCGTGCCACCATCGCATCCCCGATACCGGACAGACTGCCCGCGGCCCCCGCCAACACGTCTGGGTGTGTAGTTACAAACACTTTCCAACTCCCTCCAACGACCCCGCCGACACTAAAGTTGAACAGTACTTCAGATCGGGCGTTTGGATAGACCTCCCCTTAGGGCGACTGCCATACGTGATGGCGGTGAAATCGTATGCTCTTTTCGCGTCCGGCGGTACTCGAATCGATGAATCCATCTCGGCGGCAAACGACGCGTTAACGCCCATGCTTTTTCACAGCTATTTATAAGGTTTGGAACCGACCGGCGAAGGCCCGTCATCGATCTGGAGAACGTCGCGCGTTGCGCGAGCGGCGAAGTCAGGGACGGTATCGTTGCCGCGTGACCGCGCAGCCGCCAAAGCTCTACATCTTTCCGCATGCCGGCGGATCGGCAGAGTATTACGTCCCCTTCGCCAAAGCGTTTTTGCCGCGACATTTCGGGCAGACCTGGACGAGGGTGTGAACCAGCAGTCTCGGCTGCATTTCAGCCCGCAATATGTCGGCAATGCACCGGGGTTGCCCGATGTGGTCTTGCTTTCCGTTCCTAAGGAGTTGGTTTGCTATGCCGCGTTCGTTCGATGTGTCGGTCGACTCGCCAACCAGTGTCGAACAGGTTCATAGGGCGTTTAGCGGCGAGGACTATTGGCTGGCCCGGCTTGCGACCGTTGATGGCAGCACCACGCTGGAGTCGCTGATCGTCGACGACGACCGGACCGTGCGGGTGACCACCACGCAGGACGTGGGCCGCGACCTGCTGCCCGGGATAGTCGCCAAGTACTATCGCCGCGATCTGAAAATCCGGCACACCGAGACGTGGCGACCGATCGACCGTCAGCTCCACGGCGAGATCAGCGTCGCGGTGTCCGGAGCGCCCGGATCCGCTTCTGGCGCCGCATTGGTCGCGCCCACGCAGAACGGTTCACAGCTGACGTTCACTGCGACTGTGGAATTCAAAGTCCCGCTGGTCGGCGGCACGATCGAGAGCTTCATCGCGCGCGAGTTCGCCCAAGGAATCCCGGAGCTCCAGCGCTTCACCTCGATGTGGATCACCGAGCATGCCTGACACGAGTTCCAAAGACCTTGACGGAGGAATCGACACATGACTGACACGCCGAACTCCGCCTCTCCCACCTCAGATGCATCCCGGGTTGTGCCAACCACAGCCGAGGCGCTCGCCGGTTTGAGCATGCCGCTGCTGGACGCGATGATGACTCAGCGGGCCATGCGACGCGTTCATCCCGACCCGGTCGATGACGCGGTGGTGTTGAAGTGCATCGAGTTGGCGCTGCGCGCACCGACCGGTGCCAACGGCCAGAACTGAGAGTTCATTGTCGTCAAAGACCGCCGCGTCATCGAAAAGCTCGCCCGACGCTACCGCCAGGGCTGGAAGTTCTCATATGGCGGCTGCTTCGAGGCGCCGGCGACCGCGACGAGTCGTTGGCGAAGGTCATACGTGCGGCCCAGTGGCAGGTCGACCACTTCACCGAGATCCCGGTCCTGGTGGTGGCCTGCCTGCGACTCACCGTCCGCGAAGGGCGCGCGCCGTATTCGCTGATGCCCCATGCCGCGCTGTCCGGATACATGGGTGGCACCGGCAAGGTCGTGACGGCCGCGGGTCTGGTATTCGCTTTCACCATGGCCTCCATGGTGGTCAGCGACAACCGCGCTGTCGGCCAGGCGGGAACCACCATTGGTCTCGGTCTGCTGTTCGACACTCTGATCGTTCGGTCATTCATGACGCCGTCGATCGCGGCGCTGCTGGGACGCTGGTTCTGGTGGCCGATGAATGTTCGCTCGCGCTCGGCCCCCGCCAACGGCCAGCGCTTGTCAGGCGATGCTGGTTTCGAGGATGTGGCGGAGACCGAGGTCACTGCACCGCTGGCGAACGGGAACGGCGCACTGAACGGCAACGGTTTAATGCATCGACACGTCTACCACGGGCACGGGTAGCTTGCTGCCCGACAACTGACGGCGCGGCGTCGGCTCCAGCGGCTCAGCGGAACGCCTCGTCGAGGATCTCCTGCTGTTCGACGGCGTGCACCTTCGACGAGCCCGACGACGGCGCCGACATGGCGCGCCGCGAAATGCGTTTGATCCCAGTCAGTTTGCCCGGGAATAGCTCGGGTAGCTCCAGGCCGAAGCGGGGCCACGCGCCCTGGTTGGCCGGCTCCTCTTGCACCCAGAAATATTCGCTGACGTTCGGGTAGTGGTCCAGCGTTTCCCTGAGTCGCTTCTGCGGCAGCGGCGCAAGCTGTTCGATGCGAACGATCGCGACGTCGTCCCGATTGTCTTTGGCCTTGCGTGCCGCCAGCTCGTAGTAAATCTTGCCGCTGGTCAACAGCATTCGGGTCGCCTTGCTGCGGTCGCCGACGCCGTCCTGGTAGGTCGGTTCTTCGAGCACCGAGTGGAACTTGGTCTCGGTGAAGTCCCTGATGTCGCTGACTGCCGCTTTGTTGCGGAGCATCGATTTCGGTGTGAACACGATCAGTGGGCGCTGGACTCCGTCGAGGGCGTGGCGGCGCAACAAGTGGAAGTAGTTGGCCGGAGTCGACGGCACCGAGATCGTCATCGACCCCTCCGCCCACAACTGCAGGAAGCGTTCGATGCGGCCCGAGGTGTGGTCGGGTCCCTGCCCTTCGTGCCCATGCGGCAGCAGCAGCACCACGCTGGACAGCTGGCCCCACTTCGCCTCACCGGAGCTGATGAACTCGTCGATGATCGACTGCGCACCGTTGACGAAATCGCCGAACTGGCCCTCCCACAGGACTAAAGCGTCCGGGTTGCCGACCGTGTAGCCGTACTCGAAGCCGACGGCCGCATACTCCGACAGCGGCGAGTCGAACACCATGAACTTGCCGCCGGTCGGGTTGCCGTCCCGATCGGTCGTCAGCAATTGCAACGGAGTGAACTCTTCGCCGGTGTGCCGATCGATGATCACCGAATGCCGCTGGGAGAACGTGCCGCGCCGAGTGTCCTGCCCGGACAGCCGCACCAACTTGCCTTCGGCCACAAGCGAACCCAATGCCAGCAACTCGCCGAACGCCCAGTCGATCTTGCCCTCGTAGGCCATCTCCCGGCGCTTCTCCAGGACCGGTGTGACCCGCGGGTGCGCAGCGAACCCCTCCGGCAAGGCCAGGAATGCGTCGCCGACGCGGGCCAGCAATGCCTTGTCCACCGCGGTGTCCAGTCCGGCGGCAAGCATCTGGTTGGACTCCACCGACGCACTCGGTTGCACGCCGTGCTTCTCCAGCTCGCGGACGTCGTTGAACACCCGCTCCAGTTGGCCCTGATAGTCCCGCAACGCGTCTTCGGCCTCTTTCATCGAAATGTCGCCGCGGCCGATCAGCGCTTCGGTGTAGGTCTTGCGGACCCCACGCTTGACGTCGACGACGTCATACATGGCGGGGTTCGTCATCGACGGGTCGTCGCCCTCGTTATGTCCACGCCGCCGGTAGCACAGCATGTCGATGACGACGTCCTTCTTGAACTTCTGGCGGAAGTCGACGGCCAGCTTTGCCACCCACACACAGGCTTCCGGGTCGTCGCCGTTGACGTGGAAGATGGGCGCCCCGATCATCTTGGCGACATCGGTGCAGTACTCGCTGGATCGGGAAAACTCCGGCGCGGTGGTGAAGCCGATCTGGTTGTTGCAGATGATGTGGATGGTGCCGCCGACGCGGTAGCCGGGCAGCTTGGCCAGGTTCAGCGTCTCGGCGACCACGCCCTGACCGGCGAAGGCGGCGTCGCCGTGCAGCATCAGCGGTACGACCGAGTAGCCGTCGTCGCCGTCGCCTTTGTCGAGCAGGTCCTGCTTGGCGCGGACCAGACCCTCCAGCACCGGGTCGACGGCCTCCAGGTGCGACGGGTTGGCGGTCAGCGAGACCTGAATGTCGTTGTCGCCGAACATCTGTAGATAGACGCCGGTGGCGCCGAGGTGGTATTTGACGTCACCCGATCCGTGCGCCTGAGCGGGGTTGAGGTTGCCTTCGAACTCGCTGAAGATCTGCGAATACGGCTTGCCGACGATGTTGGCCAGCACGTTGAGCCGGCCGCGGTGCGGCATCGCGATGACCACTTCGTCGAGCCCGTACTCGGCGCACTGGTCGATCGCCGCGTCCATCATCGGGATCACGCTTTCGGCACCCTCTAGCGAGAACCGTTTCTGCCCAACGTATTTCGTCTGCAAAAACGTCTCGAACGCCTCGGCTGCGTTGAGCTTGCTCAAGATGTACTTCTGTTGGGCCACAGTCGGTTTGACGTGCTTGGTTTCGACCCGCTCTTCCAGCCATTCCAGCTGTTCGGGATCGAGGATGTGGGTGTACTCCACGCCGATGTGGCGGCAGTAGGCGTCGCGCAGCAGACCCAGAATGTCTCGCAGCTTTTTGTATTCAGCACCGGCAAAGCCGTTGACTTTGAATACCCGGTCGAGATCCCACAGCGTCAGGCCGTGGGTCAGCACCTCGAGATCGGGGTGGCTGCGGAAGCGGGTGTTGTCCAAGCGCAGCGGGTCGATGTCGGCCATCAGATGGCCGCGGTTGCGATAGGCCCCGATCAACTCCATCACGCGGGCGTTCTTGTCGACGATCGAGTCGGGGTTGTCGGTGCTCCACCGGATCGGCAAGTACGGGACGCCCATTTCCCGGAAGATCTCGTCCCAAAAGTCGTCGGCCAGCAGCATCTCGTGGATGGTGCGCAGGAAGTCACCGGATTCCGCGCCCTGGATGATGCGGTGGTCGTAGGTCGAGGTCAGCGTGATCAGCTTGCCGATACCCAGTTCGGCGATGCGTTCGGCACTGGCGCCCTGTAATTCGGCCGGGTACTCCATTGCGCCCACGCCGATGATGGCGCCTTGGCCCGCCATCAGCCGTGGTACCGAATGTACGGTGCCGATGGTGCCGGGATTGGTGAGAGAAATCGTCACGCCGGCAAAGTTTTCGGCGGTCAGCTTGCCGTCGCGGGCCCGTCGGACGATGTCTTCATAGGCGGCGACGAATTGCGCGAAAGTCATGGTCTCGCAGCCCTTGATGCCGGCGACCACCAATGAGCGCTTGCCGTCTTTACCCTGCAGGTCGATCGCCAAGCCGAGATTGATGTGCGCCGGCGTCACCGACGTGGGTTTGCCGTCGAGCTCGGCGTAGTGCCGGTTCATGTTCGGGAAACTCTTGAGCGCCTGCACAAGCGCGTAACCCAGTAGGTGAGTGAACGAGATCTTGCCGCCGCGAGTGCGCTTGAGCTGGTTGTTGATGACGACGCGGTTGTCGATCATGAGCTTGGCCGGGATGGCCCGCACACTGGTGGCCGTCGGAAGGTCCAGCGACATCGACATGTTTTTGACGACGGCAGCGGCCGCACCCCGCAGCACCTGGACCTCGTCACCGTCGGCTGGTGGCGGGCCGGCCGGTGTGGCCGGGCGCGCTGGTGGGCTTACCGCGCCGTTGCCGGCCGCGGTCGTGGGGGCGGGCGGCGCTGTTGGCACGGGTGCCGGGGCGGGCACCGCCGCCGGACGGGCCGCGGTCGGTGCGGCCGGCTTCCGGTCAGCCGGGATGTCGCCGGTCGGTTCGGGGTTGTAGTCGACCAAAAACTCATGCCAGCTCGCGTCGACCGAGGAGGGGTCGTCGCGGAACTTGCGGTACATCTCCTCGACCAGCCATTCGTTCTGTCCGAATGGTGAACTCGTACTGCTCACAGCAGCTGCTCGCCTCGATTCCTCTGTCCGGATAGCGCTACGCCACGCTTGCCACTACATGCACGCGGTGTCGGGGCATCCCACCTGCGGCGGCTCCGACAGTTTCCGCCCCATAAAGGCTAACCCTTTGCCGACGATCCGCCATGTGACTTCTCACCAGCTCGGCCCGCGCTGCGACGCGGACGATTCTCATGGCCGCGAATCATGCGCGACGCCGTGCTAGCGAGCGTCTGGAACCGGCGGCAGCAGGTGCAGCGTCACCGGCCACCGCGCTGGCGGCGTGCCGAACGCGCTACGCGTGTTGCGCACGATCTTCTTGCCCACCATCCGGTTGCCGATAGCGCCGATGACGGCACCGATGCCGACCGGCAAGATCTTGCCGAACAGCAGCGCGCCGCGCCGCAGCGCGAATCGCCTGACGGCCCTTTTGAGCAACCGCGCGTTCATTTGTGACAGCGCAGGCATCGGTAGTGATGCCACGCCCTCCGAAAGCCAAGCACCATTTCTCCGGCCCGAACCGAGCAGTTCGGCCATGGCCTGCCTGCTGTCGTCGCCGACCAGCACGGCTAGCACCAGAGCGCGCCGCTGTTCCCGGTTGTCGGCCGAAACGCCGTGCACCGCTGCGGTCGCCAGTGCGAAAAACGCGGTGGCCTCGAGGAACACCGCCGTCTCGCCGGCGGCCGCGGACAGCGCGGATAGTGTGCCGATTCCCGGCAGCACCGCCGCCGAACCCACCGCTGCGCCGCTGGCCGTGACGGCGGCCAGGAAACGCTTCTCCAACTTCGAGACGATGACGCCAGGGCTGGCTGCGGGATCGGCACGACGCAGTCTTTCCACATACGCCGCCGCAACGGGTCCCTGGATGCGCGAGCTGCGCTCGATGATGTTCGCTAAAGCCCGCGCCGACGCCTTGGGCTTGCCGTCGGCGGTGGCGGGTAGCGAGTCGGCCGATGACCGGGTCCGTCGGGCCCTCATGGATGCCTCCCAGTCTTAGTGCCCGGCTCCTCTGCGGGCCGCTGATCGGCCCGCATCGTCGCCAGACGGTCTGATTGTCCGGCTCCTCTGCGAGCAGACGTGCTTTCAGGCTAACCCGACGCGCGGAAAGGTGGGGCCAGGCGTTTCTGCGCCTACTCCATTGGGAATAATCCGGCGCATACGCATTCGATGACGATGCGGGGTCATGCCCGGCCCGACGAAGAGTCCGGGGCAGCCCGCCAAGCAAGACGGATAGTCGATGGCCTACCAACTCACGTCCCTGGGTATCTCGGTGTTGGCGCTGCTAAGAGCGCGCCCGATGCACGGCTACGAGATGTTCCAGACCCTTGTCGAAGGTCATGCGGACCGCATCGTGAAGGTTCGGCCGGGGTCGCTTTATCACGTTGTCGACCGGCTCACCGAGGAGAAACTGATCCAGCGGGCGGGGACGGGCCGGGACGGAAAGCGGCCCGAGCGTGTCATTTATGAGATCACCGACGCCGGTGCCGAGGCGCTCGGCGAGCGGGTACACGAACTGATCGCCCGACCCGTGCACGAGTTTCCGCAGTTCGTCGTCGCCCTTGCCGAGATCGATACCCTGGACAAAGACGCCGCGACGAACGCGGTCGACGAGCGGGTCGGGGCGTAGGAGGCCCGGGCCGCCGAGATCACTGCACTTCGCGGCACCGGTGTCGTGCGTGCCGCGTATCTGGTGGCCTTGGATTATTTGCTGGCGATGATGCAAAACGAGCTCTCCTGGCTGCGAGACTTTGCCGACTCGCTGCGATCCGGTCAGCTCGGGTGGCGGCGGGCCGCAGCTGACAGCAAGGTGGAGAGCAGAGACGAGGTGGGGAGATGACCACGGCGACTGCTCGCGGGGGCCCGCGACGCGCCAGCGACGCGATGGCGAATACGCGCGCAGGCGACGCGAACCCCTGGCACGGGCTATGGGCGATGATGGTCGGTTTCTTCATGATTTTGCTCGACTCGACGATCGTCGCCGTCGCCAATCCCACCATCATGGCCAAGCTCGGCACCGGCTACGGCACGGTGATCTGGGTGACGAGTTCCTATCTGCTCGCCTACGCGGTTCCGCTGCTGGTCGCCGGACGACTCGGCGATCGGTACGGCCCGAAGAACCTGTATCTGGTCGGCCTCGCGGTATTCACCGCCGCCTCATTATGGTGCGGCCTGGCGGGAACCATCGGGATGCTGATCGCCGCCCGAATGGTGCAGGGCATCGGCGCCGGGCTGCTCACCCCTCAGACACTGTCAACAATCACCCGCACCTTCCCGCCGGAACGTCGCGGGATGGCGATGAGCGTGTGGGGCGCTACTGCCGGCGTCGCCACACTGGTCGGACCACTGGCCGGCGGCGTCCTGGTCGACGCGCTCGGCTGGGCATGGATCTTCTTCATCAATGTCCCGATCGGCATCATCGGTCTGGGGCTGGCCGTCCGGCTGCTACCGGTATTGCCCACGCACAAGCACCGATTCGATGTGATCGGCGTGGGTTTGTCCGCAGTGGCGATGTTCCTGATCGTTTTTGCCCTGCAGGAGGGTCAGTCCGGCGGCTGGGCGCCGTGGATATGGGCGGTACTGGTCGCCGGCGTCGGGTTTATGACGGGGTTCATCTACTGGCAGTCGGTCAACACGCGGGAGCCGCTGGTCCCGCTCGGCATCTTCCGCGACCGCGACTTCAGCCTCTCCAACGTCGGCGTGGCGGTCATCGGCTTCGCGGCCACCGCGATGATTCTGCCGTTGATGTTCTACGCGCAGGCGGTGTGCGGATTGTCGCCGACACGCTCGGCGCTGCTGACCGCACCGATGGCGATCATCAGTGGCCTGCTCGCGCCGATCGTCGGCAAGATCGTCGACCGGGCTCACCCGCGGCCGGTGGTCGGTTTCGGCTTTTCGTTTCTGGCGATCGGGCTGACCTGGCTGTCGATCGCGATGACGGCGTCAGCGCCGATCTGGGAATTGGTCCTGCCGTTCATCGCTTTGGGCGTAGGGATGGCGTTCATTTGGTCGCCGCTGGCCGCTACCGCGACGCGCAGTCTGCCGTCTCGGGTGGCCGGCGCCAGCTCCGGTGTGTACAACGCGACTCGTCAGGTCGGCGCCGTGCTGGGCAGCGCCGGCATGGCCGCCTTCATGACCTCGCGGATCAGCTCGGAGATGCCGCCAATGCCCGACGGGCCGGCGTTCGGCTCACAGGGCGGCAAGGGTGCCGTGTTGCAGCTGCCGGAGTTCCTGCGCGAGCCGTTCGCCGCCGCGATGTCGCAGTCGATGTTGCTGCCGGCTTTCATCGCGCTGTTCGGAGTCGCGGCGGCACTGTTCATGGTCGGTTTCGCTGGACCTGCTGCAGCCGACGATCGCCGGGCGCGCGGCGGCGCAGGTGATGCGGCAGCCGACGGTACAGATAACCCCGACGCGCCGACCCGGCGAGTTCGGGTCAGGCCGAGTGCTGCAGATGGCTTCGACGGCGGCGTTGACGGAGGCTTTGATGGCTTTCGGGACGGCTTCGACGACGACGACGATTACGTGGAGTACACGTTGTCACCGGCGCCCACCGCCTCGCCCCGGCTGCCCCGCGCGGTTGTCCGACCGGCTCGGGGGTATGCCAATGAAGACCGAACCGAACCATTGGCCATCCGCACCGAGCATCCACGACCGGCGCCGGCCGAGAACTGGCACAGTTCACCGGCCGAATCCTGGCGCAGCCTGCTCGATGATGCTGATCCCGCGACGGAGGTCGAGCCAATCGGATTCGTCCACAACGGTTTCCATGTCGATGAGGAACAGCGTTTTCGGCCGGTCGAGGAATTCTTCTCGCGGGATCACAGCCGCTTCGGCCATGATGAACCGTTCTTCGATGACATCGACACATACGGCGGGGCCGGCGACCGTGCGTCGCGTTCAGGCGCTGCGACGCCTCGAGGCGAGCTCCGCAACGGCTATCACCGGCCGTCCCGCAACAGGCACCACCGACCGGATCCCGACGAGGGCGCGGGATACGGACGGCACTCTTCTCCCGACTCGTAGCAGATGATCGGCTCGCGCGAATTTGACATCCTCCACCGCTTGAAAGCGGTGGATTCCCTTGGCCTTTAGGCGGCCTTGGGTGGTTTGCGGTTCATCGCAGATGCCGCCGGCCCAGGGGCCGGACCCGTGTGGGGGTCGGTCTTGCTCTTGCTCCCCGCCTGGCTGACGGCTACGCCGCCCGCTTGCGCGGATGTCCCAGCCAGTTGTTGAGCGTGCGCTGCCCACCGCGTGAGAGCTTCCTCACGGACGTTGATGGCGGCGTTGGTGTCGGCATTGCCGGTCCAGCCACACGAGAGGCAACGGAACACCGCTTGGCTTTCGCGGTTCCCCTTGCCCGTGTGCCCGCACTGATGGCAACGCTGACTGGTGTAGGCGGCGGGCACCTCGACGAAGGGCGTCGCCGCCAGCTGAGCTTTGTACTGGATGCACTTGGCAAGTTTCCCGAGTGCGGCATGCCGCAGTGCCCGGTTCAGTCCCCGCTTCTGCGCGGCCCCAGTACCTTTGGCCCGCCGGGTCATGCGGTCCAGGGGCAGTTTCTCGATCCCGATGAAATCGTGCCCGCGCACCAGGCGGGTGCTTAGCTTGTGCGCGAAATCCTCACGAACACGTGCCTGTTTAGCGGTCACGCTGGCGGCGGCGGTCTTGTGCGCTTGGTAGCGCTTCGACTCCCAGAATCGGCGTCCCCGCCGGGTGGCGATCAGCTTGGATTTGGCCATCCGCCGCTGATGAAACTTCCGTTGCTTGTCCAGGTCGGCGGTGTCGGGGGCGTCGTAGAACCGGCCGCGGTCGTCGGCGGCGGTGTGCGCCACGCCGCGATCAATGGCGATCACCTCCCCAGTGCGGGTCTTGTTCGCGACCGGCAGCGGCTGGTTGACGAATACCAGCTGGCGCCGTGTCCAGTTCACCCGCACCGACGTGTACGGGCGGATCGGTTGGGGCAGCCGCACATGCAGCGTGATCTGCCACGCCAGCTTGTGCGGTTTGTCATCTGGTCGCACCCCTGGTGCGCGGTGCGCCGCCGGATTGGCGCCGCTGATCGTCACCATGCCCGAGCGGCGGCCCGTGCGGGTGAATACCGCGTTGCGGCCACCGTTGAACCAGCACACAAACCTTTGATCGGTGTCACGGCGGCGGAAACCCGGCATTGCTCCGGGTTTGCGCCCGTTAGCAGTGTTGGTCTTTCGGCGTTTGGCCGCCGAAAACCAGTCGGTGCACTCGGTTTTCAGTGTCGCTTCCAACACGTAACCGGGCATCGCTGCCAGGAAGCTGTGTCGCAGCCGCGCTTCGGCCTCGCTGATGTCGGTGACCGTGTTCCCGATCGGCACCAGCACCGGCTGCCCCGATGGATCGGTTACAACCACCTGGTTGCCGCTGCGGCCCCGGCATGTCAGATAACGGCAGCGTGTGGAGCGCCGCTGGTTGAACCGGAACCGGAATCCATCACACAGCCAGTCCAGCACCCGAGCCGGATCTGCCGACCAGACAGGTGCAACGGTCCCGTCGGGTTGTGTGACGTCCCCGAGGTAGACCGGCGAGCCACCCACCTGGGCACGGGTGATTTTCGCCTTCTGGCTCATGACGCCAGCACCGCGTCCCACTGGTGCTCGATGTAGCGGCGCACCGTCGTCTCCGATACATACCCGACCGAGGCGGAAAAACGGGCCCACGTGCTGCGCGGGCAAGCCCTCACCGTGCCGCGGCGTCAGCGCTCGTCAAGGCCAGGAACGCACCGAGTTCCACCACACCCGCAGGTGCGGCGGGCAGGTATTCGGTCAGCGCCTCGGCGCGCACGATCACGGCCGCATACTGTGCCCGGCTGATCGCTACGTTCAGCCGATTGCGGTTGAGCAGGAACGGGATTCCCCGCGGAATGTCCTCGACGGACGAGGCCGTCATCGAGATGATGGCCACCGGCGCCTCGGCGCCCTGGAACTTGTCGACGGTCCCGACCCGAACATCGCCGAGCTCCGCGGCGGCCAGGTGTTGCCGCAGCAGCACCACCTGTGCGTTGTAGGGCGCCAGCACCAGCACGTCCGCGGGCGTCAAGGGCCGGGTGCCGTGCTCGGTCGTCCATGACGAGCCCACCAGCCGCATGATGTGGGCAACGATGGCCTCGGCTTCCTCCGGGCTCTCGGTCGAGTTGCCCTCGTGGTGGACGCGAACGACATGAACCCCGGGCGGATATCCGTCGAGTCGACGCGCCGCGGTGAGGTCGCGGTAGGACTGCAACCGGCCCTCGTAGGCCAGCGCCGATACCGGCGCGCACACCGCTGGATGCATGCGATGCGTGCGGTCGAGGAAGTAGCCGCGCTCCGCGGGCAAGGTGCGGTGATCTTCGACCAGCCAGCCCAGCGCGGACCCGTCGACCGGTTCGGGATGGGTGCCCTGGCTGACCTGTGGCAGCTGCTGCGGGTCGCCGAGCAGCAGCAGGTTGGCGGCCGCCGGTGCCACGGCGATGGTGTTGGCCAAGCAGAACTGGCCGGCTTCGTCGATCACCAGCAGATCCAGGCTGCCCGGCGGAACACGGTTGGGGTTGGCGAAGTCCCACGCCGTACCGCCGATCACGCATCCCCCGGTTCCCCCTGTGCCGGTGATGAATCCGGGGTATTCGTTCTCGCCGATCTGCTGCCACCGGACGTCTTGGCGGTCGGATCGCTTCTTTGCGACACGTTGCGGATCGATGCCGGCGTCGATCGTGCAGGCGAGCAGATTCTCCACCACGGCATGCGATTGTGCGACAACGCCGATACGCCAGCCGTGCTCGGCGACCAGCCGTGTGATGACGCGCGCAGCGGTGTAGGTTTTGCCGGTCCCGGGTGGTCCGTGCACCGCCACATATGACGAATCCAGGTCGAGCAGGGTGGCCGTGATGTCGTCGACGGCGTTGCCGTGTCTGGCCAGATCCGAGCCGCCGCGGGTCCGGGGTGAGCGGCGCAACAGGATGTCGAACACGGCGGTGCACGGCAGTTGCGGCAATCCGGCCGCGACGGCGGCGGCCGTCGAGTGGATCGAATCTCGCAGCGGCGTCGTCTTAATCGGCGGACCGGGAGTGAGGGCGAATGGGGCCTGGTGAAAGGTATTGCCGTCCTGCGGCGTTCGTTCCAGCACGATCACCTCGGTGGGCGCGGTCCAATCATCGGCCTCGATCACCTCGGCGCGCCCGGCGGCACGTCGATCAGGGTTGTCGGTGAGACCGGTTGGGGCCGGCGGCTCGTAGAGCGCGAAGACATCGGAGTTGAGCGCGCCACGGGCCAATGCGCCGGCCAGTTGTATCCGTCGCTGCAGCTTGCGTGCTTTCGGGGGCCGGTTCCAATCGACGGCGAGCTTCACATCATTGACGATGAAGACGTCGGTTTCGTCGGCCCATTCATCAACGGGGTAGTTCAGTCGATCGAAATGTGCCCACCAGAAGGGCTTGTCCTCGCGACGGTGATAGCCGCGCGCGGCTGACACCAAGGCCACCGCCGTCTGCTCGGGAGTGCGGTCACCGATCGCCGCAACTCCGGTGAACTCCTGCAGAGCCTCCGCCAGCGGGTCGGCTTGCTCGATGCTGCCGCCATCCAGAACCGGCTGGGCGCCAATCGGTGTGATGCCGGATTCGAACGCCCGCATCAGCAGCCAGTCGCGCAAGGCACGAGTGGACTGGCAGTCGTAGTGGTTGTAGTCCTCGATCTCCTTGAGCACGGTCGCGGCCTCGTCGAATTGCCCGTTGCCACGCAACTCGCTGTATCGCGCGTACTGGGTGATCGAGTCGGCCGCCGTGGTGACATCACCCGAACGCAGCCGCGCCCCCATGTACAGCGGCTCCAAGGCCTTCAGGCTAATCGACTCGCTGCCGACTCGAATGCTTTTGCGCACAATCGGATACAGGTCGACCAACGTCCCGCTGCGCAGCAAATCGTCAACGTCGTCTTCGCCGACTCCGTGGCGTCCGGCGAGACGAAGCAGCGCCGTCTTCTCGTATGACGCGTAGTGGTAGATATGCATGTTGGGAAAGCGTTTGCGTCGCTTGGCCACCAACGCGAGGAAGTTGATCAGTGCTTTGCGTTCGTCGGGGCGGTCGTGTGCCCACAGCGGATGGAAGGCACCCGATCGGCCGCCTTCCACGACGCCGAACAGATATTCCAGGCCCCAGTCGATGCCGTCGGCCGTCCACAGTGGGTCACCTTCGAAGTCGAAGAAAAGATCGCCCTCGTCGGGGTTGGGTAGCAACGCCAGCGGCTGTGGGTCGGCCACCTCGAACTGCGGTGTGCCGGTATCCCGTTGGTGGACCTGAAGTTTGGCCTGTGCGACGAGCTTGTCCAAGATTCGGCCGGGCAGGCCGGCAACTGGCCCGGTGTGGTCGGCCAGTTCGGCGAGCGTGGTGACGCCTGCATCGATCAGCTTGGCGCGCTGGGTGACCCGCATGCCCGCGACCAGCAGCAGATCGTCGGTGGCCCGCACCTGCTCCTCGCAGGCCGGGCATCGGAAACAGGCGCGTACCCGTTCGTCGTCCCAGCGCACCGGGGCGCCGCTGGCGTAGTGATCGTCAAGCAGCCGCTGCAAACGTGTGCGTTGCTCGAGGTAGACCGGAATCAGCTCCTTGACGGGGTAGCGGACCGCGGTCCCGTTGCCGAGCACCAACTCGGCCTCCGCGGCCACCGGGATGCCCAGAGCGGCGCAACGTATCGGCGTAGGCCGCGATCTGCAGCAGCGCGGTGACCTTCGCGGAGCGGGCCAGCTTGGTGTCGGAAACCTGGTACTGCCCGTCCTGGCGCACCAGGAAGTCGGCGAACCCGACAAAGCGGCCGTCGAACATCGCGGCCTGGTAGATCACCGGCGCGCCGTTGGCGATGGCCCGCTGGGTGGCCTCCGCGGCCGCGGTCAAACCGGCGACGGTGAATGCGGGACGGCCGATCGGGACAACCCCGTCGCCGTATTCCTCGCGCAGCGCCGCGAGCCCGCGGCGCTCGTGGTCGTCACCCAGAGCGGCGGTGCGGGCCAGCAATTCGTCCTCGACGGTGATGCCCTGACCCCGGCCGAGCTTCGCATCGAACTCCCGCAGCAGGGCGTATTCACAGCGAGCGGCGGCTGCGAGATCCGACGCGCTGTAGATGATGCTGTCGCCTGCGGTGAACACAGCCGCCACTGTATGCCGGGGCACCGACGGGATCGGCCGGCCGGATCAGGCTCCGGTGTTGGCGATCAGCTCCACCCCGTTGCCGTTCCAGCGGAACTTCACCACGCTTGGTAAGCCGATACCGCCGGAGTAGCTCAACGCCACCGTGTCGCCGGTGCACTGCGAGGCGTCGATCCCGTTGAACCCGTAGGTGTCGGGCACGCCCTGCGGCGGTATCAGCTTGCCGAGATGAAACATCACCGCTCTGGTGTTGGGACTCTCGGCGTTGGTATTGGCCTTGACGATGACCGCTGACAGCTGGGCGCATTGGTTGAAATTGCCCGCCAGTGGCTCGGGGTTCCACGGCTGCTGACTGCGGGGGTCGTGGGGCAGCTCGGACACCCCTCGGGCGATCGCGGGGTCGGCCAAGTTGACCGCGCACGGGTCGGCCGGCGCGGAGCTGGTCGGGCCGGCGCCCACGACCGGCGGCGGCGCGGGTGTGCGGGGCGCGGCGGTCGGATGGGTCGCGGGCTGCGGCGTCTTGGCGACGGTCGAATCCCCTGCTCCACAACCACTCAGCGCCGCGGCGAGCAGTGCGGCAGCGACAAGCCCGGTCGGCCGCCGGATACCCCGGAGTCGTGTCCACACAAGGCCGCACCGTACCTTGACCAGCTCCGTCGACGCGGCAGGCGTGGCCGAGCGGGAGTTGACCACTAAACTTCGTACCGAAATGGACTCCCCAGATGAAGACGCGGTGACCTTCGCCGACCTGCACATTCACCCTTCGGTGTTGCAGGCCCTCGCCGATGTCGGCTACGAGTCGCCGTCGGCGATACAGGCGGCGACGATTCCGGCACTGATGGCAGGCTCTGACGTGGTGGGCCTGGCCCAGACCGGGACCGGCAAGACCGCCGCTTTCGCGGTCCCGATCCTGTCGAAGATCGACACCAGCAGCAGAGTCACGCAAGCGCTGGTGCTGGCGCCGACTCGGGAGCTGGCGCTACAGGTGGCCGAGGCGTTCAGTCGATATGGCGCCCACCTGCCCCAGATCAACGTGCTGCCTATCTACGGCGGCTCGTCCTACGCGGTGCAGCTGTCCGGGCTCAAGCGCGGCGCGCAGGTGGTGGTCGGTACTCCCGGCCGCGTCATCGATCACCTGGAACGCGGAACGTTGGATCTATCGAGTGTCGACTACCTTGTGCTCGACGAGGCCGACGAAATGCTCGCCATGGGCTTCGCCGAAGACGTCGAGCGAATACTGGCCGAGACTCCGGAATACAAGCAGGTGGCGCTGTTCTCCGCGACCATGCCGCCGGGAATCCGCAAGCTCACCGCCAAGTATCTGCACGACCCGACCGAAGTCAAAGTCCAGGCGAAAACCGCTACCGCCGACAACATTTCGCAGCGCTACATTCAGGTCGCCGGTCCGCGCAAGATGGACGCGTTGACCCGTGTTTTGGAGGTCGAGCAGTTCGAGGCGATGATCGTCTTCGTCCGCACCAAACAGGCCACCGAAGAGGTCGCCGAAAAGCTGCGCGCCCGAGGGTTTTCCGCAGCGGCCATCAACGGCGACATCCCGCAGAGCCAGCGTGAGCGCACCATCGCCGCGCTCAAAGACGGCGGCTCCAAGGGAATCGACATCCTGGTTGCTACCGACGTCGCTGCCCGTGGATTGGACGTCGAGCGGATATCGCATGTGCTCAACTACGACATCCCGCACGACCCCGAGTCCTACGTGCACCGCATCGGGCGCACCGGCAGGGCGGGACGGTCGGGCGCTGCGCTGCTGTTCGTCTCGCCGCGAGAACGGCACCTGCTCAATTCGATAGAAAAAGTGACTCGGCAAAAGCTCACCGAGGCTCATTTGCCCAGCGTCGACGACGTCAACGCGCAACGGGTCGCGAAATTCGCCGACTCCATCACCGACCGTCTCGGCTCATCCGGCATCGAGTTGTTCCGCAAACTGGTCGAGGACTACGAGCGCGAGCACGACGTCCCGCTGGCCGATATCGCGGCGGCGCTCGCACTGCAATCCCGCGACGGCGAAGCCTTCCTGCTGTCGCCGGAGCCCCCGCCCGATCGCCGTCCAAAAGAGCGCCCGGACCGGCCCGCCAAGCCCTTCCGCGGCGCCGGCGAGGGCCCCAAGAAGGGGTTCGCCACCTATCGCATTGCGGTCGGCAAGCGACACAAGGTCGGCCCGGGCGCGATCGTCGGTGCGATCGCCAACGAAGGAGGCTTGCACCGCAGCGATTTCGGCCACATCACCATCGGGCCGGACTTCTCATTGGTGGAGCTGCCGGTCAAATTGCCTCGTCAGACGTTGAAAGCGCTTGAGAAGACTCGTATTTCCGGCGTCCTGATCAACCTGCAGCCCGATCGCGGAAGCGACAAAAGCCACCGCGGTGGTCGCGCTGCGCCGCGGCGGGGAAACAGCGGATGACCCAAGCCGACACGGCGGCCCAGGGCGGCCTCGAACAGGTCGCCGGGCCGGACCGGGTTGCGTCGTTGACGGGTATCCGTGCCGTTGCCGCCCTGCTCGTGGTGGCGACGCACGCGGCATACACCACCGGCAAATACAACGAGGGCTATTTCGGCTTGGTGTGTGGGCGGATGGAGATGGGCGTCCCGATCTTCTTTGTGCTGTCTGGTTTTCTGTTGTTCCGGCCGTGGGTGAAATCGCTTGCCACCGGCGGTCCGCAGCCGTCGCTCCGCCGCTACGCGCGGCACCGGGTCCGACGCATCATGCCCGCTTACGTCGTCACCGTGCTGATCGCGTACGTGATCTATCACTTCCGGGCGGCCGGGCCCAATCCCGGCCACACCTGGATCGGGTTGTTGCGCAACCTGACGTTGACGCAGATTTACACCTTCAGGTACTTGCCCGGGTTTTTGCATCAGGGTCTGACCCAGATGTGGAGTCTGGCGGTGGAGGCCGCCTTCTATGTGGTTCTGCCGCTGTTGGCCTACCTGCTATTGGTAGTCCTGTGCGGACGGCAGTGGCGTCCCAGGCTGCTGCTGTTCGGACATCGGCACGCTGATGCTGATCTCGCCGGTCTGGCTGATCGTGGTGCACCTCACCACCTCGGTGCCCAACGGAGCCCGGCTGTGGCTGCCGACCTACCTGATCTGGTTTCTGGCCGGCATGAGCCTGACGGTACTGCAGGCGATGAGGGTCCGTTGTTACGCCTTCATCGCGTTGCCGCTGGCCGTCGTCTGCTACTTCATCGCCTCGACGCCGATCGCGGGGGATCCGACGACATCGCCGCTCGGCCTGTCGCAAGCGCTGTACAAAGCGGTGTTCTACGCGGCGATCTCCGGACTGGCCGTGGCGCCGCTGGCGCTCGGCAACCAAGGCTGGTATTCCCGGTTCCTCGCGACCCGGCCGATGGTGTGGCTCGGGGAGATCTCCTACGAGATCTTCTTGATCCACTTGATAACCATGGAATTCGCGATGGTCTACGTGATGCGTGATCACGTCTACACCGGTTCGATGGCAGGGCTGTTCCTGGCGACGATGGTGCTCACCATTCCGCTGGCCTGGCTACTGCATCGTTTCACCCGGGTGCGCAGCTGAGAATGTGACGTCGGCGGGTACGACGACGGGGGCCACGAACTCCGCGAGCATCGCCTTTTCGTCCGCTTCGTCGTGACCGGGAAAGATCAGCAGCGAGGTGATCACCCGGACCAGCCAGCGGCCGCGTCCCGCCACGTTCGCCGGGTGTTCGGGGCCGAGCGAATTGACGAATGCGTTGGCCAACGCGGCGATCACGTCGGACTGCTCGGCCAATTCAGCGCCGATCGGCGGGGCTGTCGTCGCGAACCATGCTGACAACGCGGGGCTTTCGCGGACCAGGCGAAGAGTTGTGACGATACCGGCGACCAGCCGTTCCCGCGGGTCCTCGATGTCGTGGATACGGTCGTCGATCGCCTCGGACAGCCGATGGGTTTCGCGGTGGACGTAGGCGTTGCGCAACGCCTCACGGTTGTCGAAATAGCGGTACAGCGTTGCGCGGGAACACCCTGCGGCCTTGGCGATCTCGTTCATGCCCACCGAGCCGGGATCGTGGCGGGTGAACAGCTCCTCGGCGGCGTCGAGGATACGGTCGGCGGCCACCTCGGTGCGACGCTCCGAAAGCCAGTCATTGGCCGCCATCTACGACCTGACCCGGAACGGGACCGATAGCGGGCGCCGCACATAGCTTCCGCCGGCCCACACGATGCCGGATTCGTCGACTTCGAAATCCGGGCAGCGGGAGAGCAATTCGGTCAACGCGACTCGCGACTGCATTCGGGCCGCAGCCGCGCCCAGGCAGTGGTGGGCGCCGTGGCTGAATGTCAAGATATTGCGCGGGCGGCGCTGCACGTCGAGTTCTCCGGCGTTCGAGCCGAATTGGCGCTCGTCGCGGTTGCCGGAGCCGTAGACGAGCAATACCCGGCGGCCGGCCGGCACGGTGGTGTCGCCGATGGTCACGTCGCGAGTGACGGTGCGAGCCAGCGCTTGGGCCGGCGTGGTGAGCCGCAGGAACTCGTCGACGGCTCCGGCGATCAGGTCCGGCTTCTCGACGAGCAGACGCCGCTGGTCGGGCCGCTGGTGTAGCAACTGCACCGAACCGCCCAACATGCCGGTGGTGGTGTCGTTTCCGCCGGTGACCATCGTGAAGGTGAAAGCCAGCACCGACAGTGTGCCGGCGATGTCGCCGTCGGCGCCGACACCTGCGGCGACCAGATGCGAGATGGTGTCGTCCTCGGGTTCAGTGCGGCGGCGTTCGATCAGCTCGGTGAAGTAGGCCATCATCGACCCGACCGCGTCGCCGACTGATTCCAGCGCGCCCGCGACGCCGCCCTCCGCGGTGTTGGCCGCCACGATGGCGTCGGTCCAGCCGTCGAACTGGGCGCGGTCCTTTCCCGGAACACCGAGGTAGTGCGCCACGACCATCGACGGCAGCGGCTTGAACAGCTCGGTGACGATGTCGCCGCCGCCGCCCGCGAGCAGCCGCTCGATGCGCTCCACGACGAATTCGCGGACCTTCGGCTCGACCGCCTCCACCTGCCGTGGCGTGAAACCGCGCGCCACCAATTTGCGGAACTCGGTGTGCACCGGCGGGTCCTGCATCACCATCGGTGGATTGTCTTGTAGTCCAATGAGTTCCAGGTCGTTGTAGTTGACGGTCAGACCTTGCGCCGACGAGAAGGTCTCGTGGTCGCGCGCCGCGGCCCAGATGTCGGCGTGCCTGGTCAGCACGTAGTAGTCGTCGTGGGGCCGGTTGGGCGGCAGCACGTGGTGCACCGGGTCGTGGTCGCGTAGCGCACGGTACATCGGCCAGGGGTTGGGCCACGTTTCGGCGGTCGCGAGGTGGAAGCGAGGCTCCTGAGACAAAGTTGCCGTCATGTCTTATTGGTATGACAGTTGGCAGCTGATGTCAACCAACCCTTGCACGCTACTGGCCCCACACATCTCTCATGTCGATTCTCAAACTGTATGTCATATTCCCATCTGGGTTGTCATCTGTATGTCATTTCTGACATGAGAGTGGGACGATGAGGGTTGGCCCCGAAGATCTCCTCGACGCCGGCGGCCCGACGACGACGCCGCGGCGGTTCTCAAAACCGCTGTGGCCCATTGGATGTCATCGTCTCAATTTCAATGTCATCGCCATTCATAAATGACACGCGGTTCAAAATACACGCATTTTGAGAATCGACAACGACGCGAGACTGTAGGTGCGGAGCAGTTCGCCCCGGTTGAGCTCATGGAGCTGGCCGTGGAGGCCGAGGCGCACGGCATGGACAGTGCGGCGTGAGCGATCACTTCCAGCCCTGCCGCCAGGGGGGCGGGCACGCGCCGTTCTCGCTGGCCCGGAGGACCGCTGTCGGTGAGCGCACCTGCTGCTGCTGCTGCTGGGAACCTCAGTGCTGACACCGAGGTCGACGCGGCCATTTCAGGTCATGACCGAGGCAGCGAGCGCCACGTGACCCGAACCTCCACCTCGGACTAAGCGTGCATCTTCAGCGAGGACGCAGAGCACTACCATCCCTGCGATCATTACGAAACAATGCGTCTTGAGAACATCTCGGTCCTCGACTAGTCGAAGGAAATCACGATGAACAACGACCAGATCACCGCTCTGGTCACCGGCGCCAACCGGGGACTAGGTAAGCGGTTCGCAGCCCAACTCATCGAGCGGGGAGCGAAGGTCTACGCCGCCGCGCGCCGACCCGAAACGATCGACGTGTCCGGCGTCGAACCCATCCAACTGGACATCACCGACCCGGCCTCAGTGCGCCGCGCCGCGGACGTGGCCAGCGACGTTACCGTGCTCGTCAATAATGCGGGTACCGCGACGCGCGCGTCACTGCTGTCCGGGGCGTTCGAGGACGTCCGGCTGGAGATGGAGACGCACTACTTCGGCACGCTGAATGTCATCCGCACCTTCGCCCCGATCATCGAGGGCAACGGCGGGGGAGCGATCCTGAACATGCTGTCGGTGTTGGCGTGGCTGCATGATCCGGCCTCCGGCGCCTATTCGGCAGCCAAGGCGGCGGAGTGGGCGATGACCGATGCAATCAGGCAGGAACTTGCGCCTCGCGGCATCCACGTCACCGCCGTGCACGTCGGCTACATGGACACCGACATGGCCGCCTTCGCGCCTGCGGATCAAAAAATCGATCCCGCGGTCGTCGCCCGAATGGCGCTGGACGGCTTGCTCGCCGGCGAGCCGGAGATCCTCGCCGACGACCTAACACGCGCGACGAAGGCGCATCTGTCCGGCGGTATCCAGCGGTAACTCCGCCCGGCCCGCTTTACGGGCGCCGTTATGGCGGGTGGACGATCCGCTCAAGACCGTTGCGCCGCTCGTCCAGGCTGAACTGCAGCAGCAGCTGGCACCGCCGCCGCCGGTCGCGCCTCCTACGCCGCCCACGCCACCGGGACAGCCGGCTGCGGCCCCGCCGACTACCACGCCGCCACCACCGCCACCGCCGTTGCCGATCTCGCCAACCGCGCTCTACAACCCTGCCAACTATCAGAATTTCGCGGTGGTCAACGACGGGGTGATGTTCTTCTTCGACCAGGGCGTGTTGTTGCCCGAGTCATTTGGGGCGTTGCAGGTGCTGGTGCCCCGGTCGGCGATCGACCCGATGATTGCGTAATCGACCCGATGATTGCGTAACACTGGTTTCGCAGAGGGCAGCTTCACCAAAAGCTTCTCGCCGATCACCCGGTTGTGTGCGTGGGTATATCCGGCATGGGCGGCAAGGCATTCCATTCCATTGCCGGCGCAGACGGTCGCCGCCCCTCGCCGTGATCGACCGCGTTGTCCAATTCTCATTTGCGATGTCCACTGAATGTCCACAGTGGACACGAAAGTGAGAATCATGGTGTTGGTGTCCAACTCGCTCGTTCCTCGCCGATGACATCGTCGTGAGTGCATGCGTTGCGCCGGGGCCGATTTGGTACGTTCTTCCAGTTTTTCGTTGGCACAGCGCCGCAGCGTAAATCTCGAACACTTAGGCGCGGGCGCAATTCAGACTGTGAATCCTCCCCGCGGGGGTGACGTCGATCACATCCGAGCGGGCGGGTACTGCTCATAAACGCCGCGGTCGTCGCCGGCCATCACCCACCGGTGCCTGTGGGTAGAGCACAACCTTGGCTCTATCGAGAGCGCATTGACAACGACGTTGTATCCGGCTTCGCTGTACGCGCGACCAGACTTGCGCCGATGCGATGCGATGCGCCCGTTATTACGACGACTTTGCTGTTTACCACTTCTACCCGTACTTGAAGCCGGGTTTGCTTTGGCCGACTTCGATGATGTAGCCGTCTGGATCGCGGATGTAGCATCGCGTCTCGCCGTACTTGTCTAGGGGCTCCGAGAGAAACGTTGCGCCTCGACTCTTCCACAACGTGTAGCACGCCTGAATGTCCGCAACGCGGATATTCATGAAGCTACTGAGATGATTAGGATCGGGAGGCGGGCTAAGCGTTACCGTCGGTTTATCCGGTGTGGGACCGCCGCCAACGTTGAGAATGAGCCATGTGTTGGCGATTTTGACGTACGGAGGTGCGTTTCCGTCGCCCATGCTCACAATGTCTCCATCGAAGACCGTTTTGTAGAATTCGGCGGATCGCTTGAGGTCGGCCACGGTGAGAAAGACCGCGACCGTAAACCCCTCCACCGGTGGCATCTGATAGTTCTGCTGCTCGACTTGTACTTCGTCCATCGATCTCTCCAATTGCAGTTAGGCCCTCTGCAGGTGGTGTGGTAGAGCATCATCCATTGTCCTGCCTTCCGGGCATCTCCGCAGCATCCTGCAATGCTTTCAGCAGCAGCAAAACCTCGGCTGCCGGCCCCACGAATGCGCGGGTGACGTCGTCGTACGGTGTGACACGGGATTTGAGAAGCTACAACACACACAACTACCGCGATGATGATGGGCGTGGCGCGCGCTGCTCAGTCACCGCGGCGTGCGCTCAGGGCGCCGACCCGCTGGCGATCCAGCGCTGGAAGACGGCGACGTGCTCCGCCGGCCACGCCCCGTCGCAGGGCATGGTGCCGTCGCGGAGGCGCTCGAGGATCGCGTCCTGGTGCGCCTGGACGTCGCTGTGGGACCAGAGGTCGAACGCTTTGAGCATCGAGTCGCGGTCCTTTTCGCGGAACATAGGACGGACATCGCGCTCGAAGCTCAGCCCTGCGGGTGAGTCCGGCTGGCCGGTCATGGGCTTCTCCCGCCGTTGTGACAGTGTGACGCTTCCCTCTTCAGCAACTGTATCGGCCAGAGCATCCCCGGGCCACATGGCGCCATACTTGCCCACTCCGCAATTAGCCGCAGGCGTCACAGATCACGTCTGAATCCTGTTCAAATTAAATAACCCACCACCACGCCGTGCAGTTGCATTCCACCGTGTGGCGCCGATTCGTGAACGAACGCTCCGAATGTTCTTTCTGGACGGGTCGTAACCAGCGGAACGGTCCCTTCTCTTGGCGTACCGAACGGCGGTTACCTGCGCACCGCACATGGATTGGTATCGATCACGCCGGGTGGCGGCCCCCAGCGTCGGCAGGCCGCCGAAGGTAAATCCAAGAACGAAATGATGCGATGCCTCAAGCGCTACATCGCCCGCGAAGTCTTCCACGCTCTGCAGCCGAGAGCGACCGCCAAAACCACTGCCTCAACATAGACATGCATCTGGGTATCAAGACCATCTGGGCGAACGCCCGACCGAAGAGGTGCCCCGGCCAGGGCGGCGAAGCGATCAGGCCCCACCGATCAATGACCGCGCCTCCGCGGGGCCGACTACGAGATCGTGAAGGTCCCCACCCACCTCGAGTCGACCCGACTGTTCGATCCCACCGACCTTCACCGGCTCGAAGCCGGCCGTTCGGATCAACCGCTCGACTTCCTCGCCAGCACGGCCGTCGTCAGTCGCGTAGAAGAGGACCGCCGGCTCCGGTGACCGGTTGGCGGAGGACTCGAAGAGATCGGCCGACAGGGTTCCAAACGCCATGGCCAAGCGCGCCCCCGCCGGCAACCACCCGGCTACAACCTCGCCAGAGGATTGCCCTTTCGGCAGGAGATGTGTGAGGTTACCTTGTGCGTCGGTGGCGAGCGGGTTGCTCGGAACGACCACGAGCTTGTCGATTAGCGGGTCGGCGATCTCGTCGATGACGCCCTTCAGAGCGGCGAAGCGCAGCGCAAGGACCACGGCATCGGCGCCCTGCAACGCGTCGCGGTTGTCGACGGCGACGACGGCGGCTCGACCGATCTCTGCAGCCAGCCTTCGTGCCGACTCCTTGTCGGCGCTTGAGAGCCGCAGGGTCTCACCGCCTGAGGCGAGCCGGCGGGCGATGACCGATCCGAGCCCTCCAGTGCCGATGATCGCCGTGGTCATCACCGAAACCTCCTCAGCGTCACGGTACTAACAACGGCGGCCCGAAGCATCGCGGACCCGAGCGGTCTCGCACCGCCTCGCTGAGAGCGGGGGAACGGTCGGGGGGGACTGGCCACCGTCGATGGAAGGGATTCCGCCGGTGATCTGGGCATTCACTCGGCCTTCTCGGCGGCCGTGCTCGATGGCCAGTGAGCGGGCGACCAGTCCCCCTGCGGGTCCGTGGTTTGCCCCACTTCGATCAGATGACCGTCGGGATCGCGGATGTAGCAACGTATCTCGTACTGGTGCTGTTTCGGCGGCGTCAGGAATTGGGCACCCCGGGCACTCCATTCGGCGTACACGGCCTCGATGTCTTTGACCCTGATATTGAGGAAGCTGCTGACCCGGTCAGGATCGCGTGGCGCCTCCAGGGTGACGGTTGGCTTGTCGTCGGTCGGGCCTCCGCCGACATTGATGATGATCCAGCAATTGGATAGCGCGACATAGGTCACGTCTCCGGAGAAGACCACCCTGCCGCCGAGTACTTCGGTGTAGAAGCGCCGAGAGCGCTCGACATCGTCCGAGACGATGAAGTGGGCCAACGCAATTCCCTCTGGGCGCGGTGGAAGCTCGGTCATCTCGTCTCTCCATCTCCACTGGTTGGGTCTCACACCCCTGTTACCGCGGGGTGTGACTCGGCAGCTGGTCGCCGGGTGCGGCCGTGTCTGCTAAGGCAGGGGTTGCATCTCCTCAAGCATCGTCGGCACCAACTCGCTGACGGTCGGGTGGATGTGCATGGTGCGTGCCAGCGTGGCGTAGGGCGCCTTGGCGGACATGATGTCCAGAATCTCGTGGACCACCTCATCGCCGCCCACCCCGAAGATCGCGGCGCCGAGGATCTGGCCGGTCTCCGCGTCGACGACGACCTTCATGAATCCTTGCGTCTCACCCTTTTCCACCGCCCGGCCCACCTTGGTCATCGGACGAAAGCCCAGCAGCGCCTTGCGGCCGGACTTGCGCACCTCCTCGACGGTCTGCCCGGCCCGGCCCAGCGGCGGGTCAATGTAGAGCGCGTAGGTGGGGATCCGGTCGCTGACCTTGCGTGCATCGTCATCGAGCAGGTTGGCCGCGACGATCTCGAAGTCGTTGTAGGACGTGTGGGTGAATGCGCCGCGGCCGTTGCAGTCACCCATCGCCCAGATGTGCTCGACGTTGGTGCGCAACTGGTCGTCGACGACGATGTATCCGCGGGGATTGGTTTGCACGCCGGCCCGATCCAGGCCCAGATCGTCGGTGTTGGGCCGGCGGCCGACAGCCACCAGCAGGTGCGAACCGACGATGCTGGGCGCGCCCGCCCGCGGCGTCACGGCGATACCGGCGCCGTCGCGGGCGACGCTGATGTCGTCTGCATTGCACTGCACCGCAATGCCTTCGCCCTCCAGGATCGCCTGGATGGTCGCCGACACATCGGGATCCTCTCGCCCCGCCAGCCGCGCTCCCCGTTCCAGAATCGTCACGGCCGCGCCGAACCTGCGGTACATCTGGGCGAATTCCAGCCCGATGTAGCTGCCGCCGATGATGACCAGATGCTCTGGCACCGTGTCGAGTTCGAGAATCCCGACGTTGGTCAGGTAGTCGACGTCGGCCAATCCCGACATGTCGGGGGCCACCGCGCGGGCTCCGACGTTCAGGAAGATCCGGTCGGCAGCCAGGAGATCGTCGCCGACGCGCAGGGTGTGCGGGTCCTCGAAACGCGCGTGCCCGCGAACCACCGTGCATCCCTTCATCCCGTCAAGCCACGACTCGACGTCGTGGCGGTCGTTGAGCATGATGGCGTCTTTGCGCGCCTTGACCTTGGCCATGTCGACGGTCACCGGCCCGGTGCCGACGCCGTACTCGGCGCCGCGCCGGGCCAGGTGGGCCGCATGCGCGCTGGCCACCATTGTCTTGGTCGGGATGCAGCCGGTGTTGACGCAGGTGCCGCCGATCAGCTTGCGCTCCACCACCGCGACGGTCTGACCGGCGTCGGTCAGCCGTCCGGCCAGCGGTGGTCCGGCCTGCCCGGCGCCGACGATGATCGCGTCGAACTGGAGAGTCATACAGTGCTCGTCAGATACGGCATGAGAAAGCCGCCCCCGACCGCGACGGCATCTTCGAGGAGAGCGATCGGCAGATCGCGGCTCCCCGCGGCGGCAACCAGCCGCCTGAGGGCCTCATAACCGCCCACGGTACCCAGTAACGGGGTCTCGCCGCGAGTTCGGACCGTGTTTGACGTAGATGGGAACGGCGTATAGATGGCGTCGGCGGCTACTGCCGCGACGCCCAGCTCGGCCGCGACCGCGTCGATCGCTTGCTGCGCGATGGTGAGGTCCACCTGGCCGTCGGGGGTGCAATACGGGCGGATGTAGCGTTCGTAATACTGCTGCGCTTCATCGCGGGTGAGCCGGTCGAGGAAGAACCAGGCGGCGGCTGCGGTCCGGCGTGACACTGCCTGACGCGATGAACATGAAATCGCAGCGCAAAGGGGATTTTCGGCAAGCAGCCCGCAGCCGCCGGATATCCCACGAACGAGACCCGGTTGATTCATCTGATGAAAACGGAGACCTCTACCGGTAACCCGCCGTATTCGTTCCCGCCGTATTCCATCTGATTCAACGGTCAGTAGGCCAGTGCGGCCACCGGTCGTGCCGGGATGTGGCCACTCGTGTCACTCATCGGCCGGTTACCGCGGCGGTGAGGTCTTTGCCGGGCGACTTGGTTGGGCGTCTCTCATTCAGCCGTTGCATGCCTACGGCGCGATTTGGCCCACGTAGTACCCGAGCCGATTCTCGACATCCCCAGGCTGGTGGAAGCCGCGGGCCATCAGCGCCTTGATCGCATGCTGGGCGGCGGGTCGCCCGAGCGAAGCGATGCACGCATCCCACCCGGCGGCGAGTTCGACGTCGGGCGGCAAGCTGGTATTAACGAGGCGCTTGGTATTGGCGATCGCCCATTTGTCGAGCCCGGCGATCCGGGTCGCCAGCGCCTCCACGAACGCGTCCAGATCGGCATCGGGCAGGGCGCGATTAACGTAGCCGTAGGCCTCGGCCTGGTCTCCCCGGATGTCTTCTGAGCTCAAGAGCACCTCGAGGGCGCGGTTTCGGCCGATGAGTTGGGGCAGCCGGGCCATGGGGCCGCCGCCGGCGACCATCCCCACGCCCACCTCCCATTGCGAGAGGATGGCCTTCTCGCGGCTGGCGAAACTCATGTCGCAGGCGAGTGTGATCTCGCTGCCGTTGCCCGTCGCACGCCCACGGATGAGGGCGATGGAGACGACTGGCAGGCGGGTCAGACGCGCAAGGAAGTCCGGCCAAGGGGGTAAGCCCGTCGGACCAGCCGGTAGCGCGGTCAGGTCCTCGAGCTTGGCCAGGAAATCGGAGTGATTCAGGAAATAGTCGTCGACCGCGCTGTCGAAGACCACGACCCTGACATGCTCGTCGGCCTCTAGAGCGTTGATGACTTCCTGAAACTGCAGGACCATTTCCGGGCCCATGACGTTGATCGGCGGGTTATCGATGGTGACTCGCCAATAGGCAGGCGACCGTCGGTCAAGGCGGATCTGTTCGGAGTTGGTCGGTGAGTTCACCGTTGTCATTGGGTTCTCCTCGTATTCGTAGTGTCGTAAACCGGTTGAGTTCCCTTAACGGCCTTCTCGAGCAACGGATTATCCGTGCGTCGCCGCGACTACTGCCGCGCCCGCCTGACTGACGATTTCGTCCTGGCAATCCATTTCAGTGGCCTCCGTTTGTTTGGGAAGTTATCTTCAAACCGCTATGCCGTCCCCGACGCCATCCCCGACGCTGGGCGTCGTCGGCGTCTTACTTGTTAGCCAGTGGAACTTCTGCACGGCGATACTTACGTCTGGTCGACGGTGCACGCGCCCGGACGATGGCGTTTTCATTCGGGTGGTTTTGCACCGGCGTATTCGGCCACCATGTATTCGGCGTACCAATCGGGCCAATTCGGATCGGGCTGTCCGATCCGGTTCTCGTGCTGTCCGTGAGCGGTCGCCGCGCGTCGAAGTGCATTCGCGAGCTCGCCAGCAGAACTGAACGACGTCGTGGCGTCAATTCGCCCCGGCAGCCGAGCCGTGATCTCTTGTAGCCACCAGCCGTTGCCGTCGGGGTCGCTGAAGCAAGCGAACGAGGCATAGCTCTGGTGCTCCGGGTGTGGGCCCGGGACTCTGCCTGTGGTGCCGGCGTGGTGAAACACGCCGCCGACGTCGTGGAAGACCTCACTGACCTCGACTCCCGCTGCCATCAATTCGGTTCGCGCGGCCTCGATGTCGGTGACTGCGAGATGCAGTCCTGTGACGGGGGCCGTTCCTGCTGTGGTGATCCCGGCACCGAAGATGATCGAGCACGGTGAGCCGGGCGGTGTGAATTGAACGACACGGAAGTCGTCGCCTGCGGCGATATCGGCGTCTAGACGCCATCCGAGTGACAGGTAGAAGTGTTTGGCCCGGTCGACGTCGGTCACGGGAAGCACTACGACTTCGAGTTTAAGGTCCATTGCTTTGTTCCTCTGGGTAAGGGCCGCCGTGGTGCTCGCGACGCGGGCTGATTGCTTTCGTTGGCTGTGCTCGCACAGCGAAGACATTGGCTCCATCGAAGAGCGCCATCGCGGCAATGGCTGCACCGCGGGCGATCTGACGCGTCCCGCGTAACATCAGCATCTTGCGCATCGATGACGGCTGAGCCATGGCGTTGGAGGCGGACATGATGTCACGCCAGGGTGGCGGGGTCACTGGGATGTGGCGAGAGTTGCGTAGTCGTCGCCGTCATCCACGGGTAGAGGGGCAACGACCTCATGATGCCGTCGAGCTCATCTGGGTCGCGGGCGTTCCACAAGCCGAGAGTTCGCCGGACGGACTCGTCTGCGGAAAATGCCCACAACCGCCGGAGGTGACCTCGGCTGGAAAGCTCACGAGCCCGCTGGGCTTCCCTACGCTTTTTGAGAATCGACAGCGCCGCTGTCGGTTCTCATCCAAGATGGCGGAATTCTCACAGTAATGGCGGACGAGTGGCGGATCCGCCACAAAGATGAGAATCTGATTAGCTGATCTACGCATCACGGTAGGCGGTTTCCGGGTTTCCGCACGAAGGGGTAACTCCGAGTATCACGCTGAATTAGCGGCGGTTTGACCGCCCGGAGTAAGCAGTGTTGGGCGCTGCAAACCTTCCTGGATGAGGTCCCCTGGGAGCAGCTCAGCGGTGTCACGGACAGCTGAAGTAAGGAAATTCGGCCGTGATCCGCGCTGGGTCGGGCGCGACACCGGCGCCCAGCGGGGAGTTGGTCAACACCGACAGCACGTTGTCCAGCACGTTGTCCATCAGCCCGCGCCCGTTCATTCCGGTGTAGTCGAAGGATGCGGGCGTGCCCAGCTCGTAGGGCAGGGTCATCGATCCGAACAGGTCGGCCACGCGGCGCGCGTAGGCGGCCGGATCAGCGGAAGTGCCGGCGAGTGTGACGTATTTGGTGACGGTGTCGATGGTGCGCGCGACGAACCGCGAATTGTCCCCGGACGGGGCGGTCGAATTGAACGCCTCGCTCAACTCGTCGTCGTTGAGGTGGAGGTGGGTGAACATCGGCAGGCCCCAGCGGGCCACTTGCTGCTCAGGCGCGTGGCCGCACAGCGACACCGTGGCCCAGGCCTGCACCCTGGTCGTGCTGCTGATCAACTCGTTGGGCGCCTCGACGACGATGCCGGCGACGGTCCGATCCCGGAAGACGTTGACGTGGTTGGCGAAAGCCTCGGGTTTGTAGACGCCGGCCGCGGAGGCATCCCTGAAGTCATTGAGGCCCGCATTAGCGCCGAACACATCGTGCACCACTCCGGCGAAGACGCGCACCCCGCTCTCACCGGCGACTGTGACGCCGGTCGTTCCCGACGCGATCAACTCGCCAGATCCACCCTGAGCTGCGTCGGCGCCGGTGGCGAGGCGCAGCTCGAAGGTCTGTGCGTGTCCGCCCGCGGGGGCCGCGCTGTGCACCACCTCAGCGAACTTGAGTTTGAAGGACACCTCCTCATGGGCGTCACTGTCTGTGTCGAAGCGAAACACGTAGAGAGCCTCATCGCGAAAAGGGGCAGACGTCTCCGCGGTGGCCGCCGGGTTGACCGTCATCGCCATCACGGTCGTCTTTCCGGGGTCGCCGGCGAAAAGATAGAAATCGCAGAGATTCAGACGGGGGTCTTCGCGACCCGTCGGGGTGTCGAAGTGATGGGACATCGGTCTCGGCTCTCCTGAATCCGTCAGCGACAGGCATGGTGAGACGTCGGCGAGCTGCGTCCATTCTGCGCCGGTCACCGGCGAGAGGCAACGGGAAACCCGATGTCACGGATGTGCTGAGTACCCATCAGTTCGCGTCCAATTGCAGTCGGTGAACGTGCAGCGCAGCGCGGCACCAACGGTGCCCTTCAGGTTGTCCGGGCACGTGACGAATTCGGGTGCGTGCCCGAATTGCTGGTTGAGCTGTTTGCTGATCTGGCCGGCGACATATGTCGTCCTTGCTGACCGTCTCGATGATGTCGAAGTTCACCGTGCCGCCGTTAACGCTGCTGACGGTGACGTTGACGCCGTCGTTCTGCCCGTTGGTTGTCATGGTGCAGTCGAGCGTCGCCCCGACAGTGGCCTTAAGGTCGTCGGGGCAGGACACCGAGTCGGGGTTTTACCCGGACTGCTGGGCGACCTTCGAACTGATCTGGTCGGCGACGTCATATCCGCGCGTCCAGGGAAACGCGTAACGCTTGTTCGCCACGGCATCGCGACAGACTAAGTTCGCCGGCGGCGCTGTGTGTCACGTGACGTTTCACAACGCATCATGAAAAGCCCGTCAAGCCGACCTCGATGGTCTCCGAAATCGCGGACAACCGTAAGGCTCTAGGATCCGCAACGAAGATGAGAAAAACCGCTCCGCCATTTTGATGAGAATTCTGCAAACCTGCAGGTAGGGGAGTCGGTATCTGCCACGCGCGGTGAGAACCCACAAGCGGTGTCGGTTCTCAAAACCGCTGTCCTAGTACCACTTTCGTGTCATAGAGCATACCAGGTCGGGTGCAAAACGGCGTCGACGTGCGCTCTCAGGATGGAGTCCCGTGGCCAGCGCGGAAAATGACATGTATCTGAGACAGATTACAGATGACACGGCATGAGAAGTGCAGCGTCACCCCAGGTCAGCCCGCCGGAAAATGACACGCATTTTGAGAATCGACAAAACCAGCAGCCAGCAGCTGTCGGATCTCGTTTTCCTTGTCCATTTCTCAGATGAGATGTCCACACGATGTCCGATCGGACATCAGTACGGCATCACCGGACCCACTGAACTGACCATCGAATTCGACCCCGGGTGAATGACGAGTGCGGGCGTATTTGACCGTGCCGGCCGAATTAGTTTCCGATGAGGTCGGCGAGTTTCTCGCCGATCATGACGCTGGGTGCATGGGTGTGGCCGCGGATGATGGTGGGCATGACGAATGCGTCTGCGACGCTGGTCGGCGCCGGTGTCATCAGTGAGGTAGCGGGGGTCGTCGATCGAGTTCGTCGAGCAGATGCCGCGCAGCGAGATGTTCAAGATCCGCCGCGCCGCGCTGCCCGCCGAACGCAGTTGAGGTCAGCCACATTTGATGAAAGGACTGCCGTGGCCTCCATCGATCCCGATGCCCCGCTGACCAAACAGCGCGTCGCGGTGCTGGATCGGACCATGACCAACCACAGCCGCGCAGAGCGGGCGGCTATCCTTATGCTGCACGGCAACCCCACCTCGTCGTATCTGTGGCGCAGCGGGTTACCTGAACTGGAGGGCTTGGGCCGGCTCATCGCCCCAGGCTTGATCGGGATGGATGACTCGGACAAGCTCGCGCCAGCCGACGCCCAGACATCTGGATGGACATCGTCCTCCATGGGATCTTGAGGAAATAAT
>CAWDVY010000009.1:0-62797 GCA_963805675.1 uncultured Actinomycetota bacterium | reverse complement strand
CGATTTTTCGTGCGGCCGTGTCGGTGGTGTGACGCCGGTGCTGGCAGGCTCGTAGAGGCTGATTGTGGCGAGCGGGTATGACAGTTCGGCCGGTGTCGCTCGGTGGGCGGGCTTTCCAGGGCCGAAGGGTTCTTTCGGGTCGGTTGGATGGTGAACCGGGTGTTCAGGGGAAGGCGGCGCGGAGTCGGTGCCAGCATTCGGAGATTGCGGCCGCCCACCGCCAGGTGGAGTCGATCCGCAGTCGGATCTGCCGCGCGCCTCGGGTGATGCGTGCCGCGACGTGTAGGACCCGGTATCGGAAGGTGCCGATCTCACATGTGGCCAGGTCGGGATGCTCGGCGAAGCCGATCAGTTTGGCCCAGGCCACCAAATCTGTTGCAGCCAAGATGATCTCCAGCCATGCTGCGTTCGCGTTGGATCGGTGACAGGGCAGGTTGCTCAGCCCGGTGGCCTTGGCCTGGCGGATCCGGTCCTCGACCCGGGCGTGTTGGCGGTGGCGCAGTTCGAGCCCGGCGAGCTGCCCTGCCACCACCGCGGGTGCGGTGTCGGTGATGAACGCGGTGACCCGCAGCCCGTCGGAGTCGGTGAACCGCAACTGCGCTCCCGGATGCGGGCGTTCCTTGCGCAGGATCAACCGGGTCCCGGCGGGCCAGCCGTTCATCTCGACCAGTGCGGTGGCCTCGGCGACCCAGGCGCCGTCGCGGATTCCGCCGTCGGAGTCGATCGCGGGATACCAGCCGTCTGTGCGGTTAAGGACTTCCACCGCGTCTTGCACGCGGGTGTCAACGGCGTAGCCGAAGGAGAAACCCACCCCGGCCTTCCGGCACGCGTCAGCAAAGGCGTGGGTGGCACCGGCGGAATCAGAGCGCACCAGAATCTGTTGCCCGGCAGGGCCGTCCGGGTTCGGCCGGTAGGCCGCCGGCAGCGATTCCAGCGCCCACCCGAGGACGGTGACGTGGTCGGCGGCGGTGTTGCTGCCCGCATTGCCCGGTCGCAGCAGCCCGGCCAACGCTTCGCCGCCGGCGATCTCGGGGCGGTCCAAAAAAACCAGCAACGGGTGATGGCCCCAGGTCTTCTTCCAGGTCGCGGCCGCGCGCTCCTTGTTGTCGGAATGGTCGATGGTGATGGTGGCATCGACATCGAGATGCAGCCACTGGTCGGGGTCTGGTGCCGCACCCGCAGCCCACGCCACCTCCCGTGCGTGGGCACGTGCAGCCCGGATACCGGGCAGGTGAACGGCGTCGATCCGCTGATCGACCAGTCGCCACATCGTGGTCGTCGACGCGGCGGCTCCGAACGCGTGTTCCCGATCGCCGCACCGCTGCCCGACGGCGTCGATGCAGTCCGCCCCGTCGGCCACTGCCGCGGCCAGATCGGCGAACACCGCGCCAGGCTCATAGGCCCATGGGCCTCGATACGTGTCGGCCACCGCGGCCGTGACCTGCGTCGACAACCCGGTCAGATCCGCCAACTCCCGCACCATCCCCATCCCGGCATGCGACACGACACCATGCCCATCCGCGGACACTTTCACCCGAGAAACCGCTGCGGTACCCTTCACCTGCGAAGTGCCTTCCTGTCCTGCATATGGAACCCTAGAGAAGTCCCATTATGCCTTGCAGGACAGGCACTTTCGCGTATCAACGCACTGAATCGACGGCATTGCACGAAAAATCTAGGCTAGTCGCCGAGATCAAGTTCCGGATCATCGCCTGACTTCAGCCAGTTCGGGTCAAAACGGCGCTCAAATACATATGTTCCGGCATGGCTTAAACGCACCCAGGGCGCTGCATAAATCTTGAAACCGTGGCTACGCGCCTGCCTACAGAAATGGTAATCTTCTGTTATCAGCCTGCCCGTCCCGGGCTCGATGGTCGTGGCGTAAAACTCTTTGACTACTTTTCGGTCTGGAAGCATATTCCGCGACGTGATCGGATAACGTGTCGAATACGCTCGCGCTTGATGAGCATAAATCCGGTACCCCCGGCCGCAATCTCAAATAATTCATCAGAGGCGTAGTCACCGCCGGCGGAGCGATCCACATCACCGTCAGCGGAGCGATCCAGCAGTTTAATTGCGAATAAGCCTGCATGGTTGCTTAACTCTTCCGGCGGGACGCCGGCCTTGACCGCCCGCGCCACACGCGTCCAATCGATTTCTTTCTTGGGATATATCCCACACACGATATCCTTATCAGCTATCAGCATGCTCAAGATATCCATAGGATGGAACCCAATATCCGCATCGATCCACATCAAATGACTGGCCTGGGATTCTAGAAATTGGTGGGTCAGGATATTCCTGGCATTTGGCACAAGGCTTTCATTCCAGGAGTAGCCGTATACCGAGTCAACCCCGTTTCTCAGGAAAATGGCAGGTAGTTGCACCATTGAGACGGTGTAAATCCCCGCAGCCATGCCCCCGTACATAGGCGTAGCTATGAATACGGTTGGCATACGTACATCGCTATCAAGGTTTTGTCCAGCGCCAGCGTCCGGCCCCGAATGTCGACCAACCATCGCGCAACTATATGACGTCGACGCGCATGCCCGCTCAGGACACCAGAGCCAACCGGCTGGAAGATTACTGGCATGGAAGCGAGCAGCAACGGCGTGCGTCCGGCGTCAGCACGGGATGCCGCTGCGTGCCTGGCGATTTACCGCCCCTTCGTCCAGAACACAGCGATCAGTTGGGAAATCGACGTCCCGACCGCTGCTGAGATGGCTGCGCGCATCGGTGGGCTCCGCGCTACCCACGAATGGCTCGTCCTCGAGCGAGTTGATCGGATCGTCGGCTTTGCGTACGGACAGCCATTGAAGCGCCTGGCTACCTTCCAATGGGCGGCTGAGACCGGTATCTATGTCGACGTCGACCATCACCGCGCCGGCGGAGGACGCGAACTCTATACACAACTGCTGCGCAGGCTCACCGAGCGCGGCTACCGGCAAGCCTTCGCCGGCATCACTCAACCCAACGAGGCCAGCAACGGCTTTCATCGATCCTTCGGGTTCCAGGACGCCGGCTTATACCGGCGCGCGGCATGGAAGCACGACAGCTGGCACGACGTGGCATGGATGCAACTCGATTTGCTTGACGCTGGCGGCCCGGATGGAGCGCCTGGCCCGATTCGCTGATCCGCGGCCGGCGACGTACGGGCCGTTAAGAAACCGTCAATGCGCTATGCCACCCACCACCGGTATTGCCAAGGTGGAGCCGTGGACTCGTCGTCCACCTGCAGTACTCCTTGACCCCTGAGAGGACCCTGAGACAACCCTGAGACCACGTCCCCGCCTTCCACCGTGCCCCCAGTGGGACTCGAACCCACACTGGGCGGATTTTAAGTCCGCTGCCTCTGCCGATTGGGCTATGGGGGCCAGCGACGAATGTAGCGCGTGGCTGCTGAAACCCTCACCGGGCGTCCGAAAACGGCCGGTCGCTACAAGCAGTGTGTTAAAAGTTCCGCCCGAACGTTAAGAAGCCATTAACGCGGTATGCGGTCTTGCTCAGGTTACGCCAAGGTAGAGTCGTGGACCCGACGCCGGATACCCGCACACACCGACACTGACCGCTGTGGCCGACCCCCTTGGGGCCGGCCGCTTTCCACCAGGAGAGACACATGGCATACGTGAGTACAGCGCCCGCTGCGATCGCCGCGGCCGCGACCCAGCTAGAAGGGATCGGCAACTCGTTTGCCGCCGAGAGCTCGGCCGCCGCAGCCCCGACCACGGCTATCGCCGCGGCAGCTTCCGACGAGGTGTCGGCCCTGCAGGCCGGCGTGTTCTCTACTTACGGGCAGCTCTACCAAACGGTCAGCGCCGACGCCCAGGCCATTCACCAGCAGTTCGTGAATCTCCTGCAGAGCTCTTCCAGCTCCTACCAGGACACAGAGTCGGCCAACCAGGCCGGGGCCGTCGCATCATCGCTGGCCAACAGCGGGTCGTCGGCCGCCGCGTCGCCCGCGCAAGGCCCCATCACCGACCTCATCACCGCCCTGACGGCCTTCCTTACCCCCGGTGGTACCGGCGGCCTCTTGTCGACGAACCTCGTCCAGCGTGCCGCTGGATGAGGTGGGGAACTTCGCCTCCGGCTACTCGGACTTGATCGGTATGGGCGGTGGCGGTCTGATGACCGCGCTGGCGGGTCCCTCGACCGCTTCCGCCGACCTCGGGGGCCTGGGCTCCGCCTTGGCCGGAGACGTCGGTCCGGCAGCGGCCGTCGGCGGAGCCGGCGGCCTCGGCGGAGTCGGCGGCCTCGGCGCTGCGCCGGTGTTGGCCGCAGCCGGCACGGGGTCGTCCATCGGCCCACTGTCGGTGCCGCCCAGCTGGGCCGGCGGGGCCGGAATCCCGGCGACGAGCACGCCCGTCACGCTGGCGTCTCAGGGCTGGGCCGCGCCCCCCGGGGGGATGTCGACCGGGGCTCCGACCGGCATTGCCGGTATGCCCGCGGTCGCCAACGGCGGTCGTGGCGGCTCGAGCTTCGGAGCCCCGCGCTACGGCGTCAAGCCCAAGGTCATGCCGCCGATTCCCAAGCCGACGCTCGCCTAGGAATCCAAGGCGGCCAACGGCGGCCGGTTAAACCTCAAACACAATCCGATCAATTAAGAGACGGGATTAAAAAAAATGGTTTTTGATTTCGCAGCGCGACCCCCGGAGATCAACTCCGCACTCATCTACTCCGGTGCCGGAGCGGGACCGCTGATGGCCGCCTCGTCGGCGTTCAACAACCTGAGCTCGGAATTGAGCTCGAACGCGGCGTCCTACGAGTCGGTGATCTCCCAGCTCACCGGCTCGGAGTGGCAGGGGCCGTCGTCAGAGGCGATGTCCGCCGCGGCCCAGCCCTACATCGGCTGGCTGACCACCACCTCCGGGCAGCTGCGGGAAGCCGCCACCCAGGCCATCGCGTCGGCGGCGGCCTACGAGATGGCCTTTTCTGCCAGCATCCCGCCACCGGTCATCGCCGCCAACCGGGCGGCGCTGGCGGCGCTCGTCGCGACCAACATCCTGGGCCAAAACACCCCGGCGATCGCGGCGAACGAGGCCCTGTATGGCGAGTTCTGGGCGCAGGATGCCGCGGCGATGTACGGCTACGCCAGCGCCTCGGCAGTCGCCGCGACGCTGTCGCCATTGACCCCGCCGGCCGAGACCACCAACCCGGCCGGGCAGGGGCAGCAAGCCGCCGCGGTCAGCAACGCGGTCGGCAGCAACGGGACCTCAGCGACGCTCAACAACACGCTCGGTAGCCTGCAAAGCGCGGTGGGTTCGGCCGCCAACCCGGCAGCCGTTTCGGCGCAGTCGCTGCCCGTCGGGGGGTTGCTGTCAGCTATCAACGGTTTGCTCGGCGTACCGATCGTGAGCAATGGCATTTACAACATCGGTGTCACGCTGGCCTGGAACAGCGCGATGATGACCGCGACGTTGCCACTTCTCGGCCACTTCCTTGCCGGCTCCCCGTTCGGCGTCATGATCAGCGACACCACCCCCCTCGGCGCCGGTTTGGGCTTCGGCACGACGCTGGCGGGCGCGTCGGAGTCAATGGGCGGAAGCGCGGCGCTGGCGGGGATGGGCTCGGCGTCCTCGGTCGGCGGCATGTCGGTGCCGGCCGCCTGGTCTGCGGCCACCCCCGCGACCGCCGTCGGCGACGCCACGTTGGCGGGCTCGGGCTGGACCGCCGCCGCCGATGAGACCGCTGGTATGGGAGGTGGCGGCATGCAAGGCATCATGCCGGGAATGGCCTCCGCCGGCGGCAAGTCCGGCATGGGCTTATCCGGACCGCGCTACGGCGTCAAGCCGAAAGTGATGCCCAAACAGGTGTTCGTCTGATGACTAGGGAGGCGGTGCCGCCTACCTGAGACCAGTCATCAATCATCTCGACCAGTATCAATTCACGACAAGGAGATAGATATGCCTACACGTTTTATGACTGACCCGCACGAGATGCGGTCGATGGCGGGCCGGTTTGACACCCACGCCCAGACCGTGGAGGACGAGGCCCGCAAGATGTGGGCATCGAGCCAGAACATCGCCGGCGCCGGCTGGAGTGGGACGGCTCAGTCCACCTCCTACGACACCATGGGCCAGATGAACCAGGCCTTCCGCAACATCGTCAACATGCTGCACGGCGTGCGGGACGGGCTGATCCGCGACGCCAACCACTACGAATCACAAGAGCAGGCCTCCCAGCAGATTCTGTCCAGCTAGCCCGCCACCGACAACTTTTAGGAGAACAGCAATGTCGATTAGCTACCAGTTCGGTGATGTCGATGCCCACGGCGCGATGATCCGGTCGCAGGCCGCCTCGTTGGAGGCCGAGCACCAGTCCATCGTGCGCGATGTGCTGGCCGCCGGTGACTTCTGGGGTGGCTCGGGTTCGGTGGCCTGCCAGGAGTTCATCACCCAGTTGGGTCGTAACTTCCAGACCATCTACGAACAAGCCAACGCCCACGGACAGAAGGTGCAGACCGCCGGCAACAACATGAGCAGCACCGACTCCGCCGTCGGCGGCAGCTGGGCCTAACCCACGCACAACCACTGTGGCCCGCATACCCCCTGGGTGTGCGGGCCACAGTCTTTTCCGCAGCTATCCGGCCATCGGCGAATGCGGGAGCACGTTGGAGCGCAACCCGATTCGTTGCAGCACGTCGCCTGATTCGCGCGCGACCATAGACGTCATCGACGACTGCGGCGTCACCGGCCCATTCATCGACACAGCTGGGGTGGCCCCAAAGCCATTGCCGGGCAACGGCACCGGGCCGCCAGCGCTCACCGCTGCGACCGGGCCAGCGTCGACCCAGCTCTGCGGCACCGACAGCGCACCGACGGAACTTGCCTGACCCACACTGGCTGCCGGGCCCAAGCCACCAAAGCCGAGGGGTCCCAGATTCGCCGGACCGCCCACGCCGGCTCCCATACCCAGCCCGCCGACACCGTCGATAGGCGGTAAGCCTTGCGATTCGAATAGCGAATCGGCGCCCAGGAAGTCGAACCCGACGCCGACGAAGTCTGTGCCGAGCCCGCCGACATCGGTTCCGAGGCCGGCACCGTCGGCGCCCAAACCGGCCACATCCGAACCTATGTCGGCCAGTCCAGCCGACGTAGATGTACCAGTGCCCAGTAGGCCGGTGAGTCCACCGAGGCCGGAGGCGCTGGTTGCACCGTTTGCGCCAACACTTGCCCCCTTGGAGACCCCCTTGCCCAACGCCCCGGCCAGACCCGAGACCGCGCTGACCGACTGCGATGGCTGCGAAAGTCCCTGCAGCGTTTGAGGAACCGACGATAGTGACGACGTGACCGTCTGCGCATGGGCGCCGGCGGATGTCCCTGCGGCGTGCGCCACCGCCGCGTTCTGACCGGCCACGCCTGCGGGATTGGTCGTCGACTTCGGTGGAGTGAACGGCGTCAGTGTCGCGGCGGCCGCCGAGCCGGCGGCGTAGCCGTACATGGCCGCGGAATCCTGGGCCCACATCTGGGCGTAGTGCGCTTCGGTGGCCATGATCGCCGGGGTGTTCTGGCCCAGGATGTTCGTCGCGATCAATGCCATCAGCGCAGCCCGGTTGGCTGCGATGACCGCCGGCGGCACCGTCATCGCGAACGCCGCCTCGTAGGCGCCGGCTGCCGCCCTGGCCTGGCTGGCCACCTGCTCGCATTGGGCGGCGGTCGCGCTCATCCACGTCAAAAACGGCGCGGCCGCGGCCGCCATCGACGTCGACGCGGCACCCCGCCACGACCCACCGGTGAGCCCCGAAATCACCGAACCGTAGGACGCCGCCGCATAGTGCAGGTCTGTTGCGAGCCCGTCCCACGCCGCCGCGGCCGCCAGCATCGACCCCGCGCCCGGACCCGCATACATGCGCGCCGAATTGAGCTCCGGCGGAAACGCCCCGAAATCCATGACCCTTTTCCTGCTTTCCCGTTGGGCTCGCGTCAGCCGGCCGCGGCGGCGTTGGCCGCTTCGGTCGCCGCATAGGACGTCGCGCTGGTCTGCAGGGTGCTCACCAACATGGAGTGAACAGCGGCCGCCGCCGCGCTGACGGCTTGATAGCTGCCGGCATGCGCGGCGAACTGCGCAGCCGTCAGCGCCGACACCTCGTCGGCTGCCGCCGGAATGACGCCGCCCGTGGGACCCGCCGCGGCAGCATCCGCTGCTGACATCTCAGTTCCGATACCCGCAAGATCGCTGGCCGCAGCGGACAGCATCTCCGGATCGAGGGTCACGAAAGACGTTGAAAACATCTATCTCTCCAAAATTCTCTGAACGAACTGCCTGCGGACATCGGAGGTCGCGGCTGCTCTTGAGTCGATTCTTGTTACGGCGAAGCTGCGTAAAGCGTTTGCACACAAGCGGTTAGCTATACGACGCCACTTCCTTTTACCATGAACGTGTCAACTGCTCTGATATACAGAGTGTTTGGAGTGACACTGCAAATCAAGCACAAAGGTAAGACGCATAGCGAACCCATATCTGAGCGCCTCGGTAAACGTTCACCAGATAGTCGACACATTTGAGAACGGTATGAGCTTCGTGACAACAACGTGTGCGCCGGGGAGAATTGGTGAGCGTGGCGATAATGTCGGGATCCGCGCGTGACCAGCGGCCGCGTCAAGCCATCCTGGGTCAGCTGCCCCGGATCACCAGGGCCGATGGATCGCCGATCCGGGTATTGCTGGTCGATGACGAACCGGCGTTGACCAACCTGGTCAAAATGGCGTTGCACTACGAAGGCTGGACGGTCGAGGTCGCGCACAATGGCCGGGATGCGGTCAGCAAGTTCGACCAGGTCGAGCCCGACGTGCTCGTCCTCGACATCATGCTTCCCGACGTCGACGGTCTGCAGATCCTGCAGCGGATCCGCGAGTCAGAGCCCTATACGCCCACCCTGTTCCTGACCGCGCGGGACTCGGTGATGGACCGGGTCGCCGGCTTGACCGCAGGCGCCGACGACTACATGACGAAGCCGTTCAGCCTCGAGGAGTTGGTCGCCCGGTTGCGCGGGCTGCTTCGCCGTTCCAATCAGCAGGCTCCGCCGGCGGAGGAGGGACTCAAGATCGGCGACCTCAAGCTCGACGGCGCGAGCCACGAAGTATCCCGCGCGGGCACACCGATCTCGCTGTCCTCGACCGAGTTCGAGCTGCTGCGGTTCCTGATGCGCAACCCGCGCCGGGCGTTGACTCGCACCGAGATCCTGGACCGGGTATGGAATTACGACTTCGCCGGACGCACCAGCATTGTCGATCTGTACATCTCGTATCTGCGGAAGAAGATCGACGCCGGCAGAGAGCCGATGATCCACACCGTCCGCGGCGTCGGGTACATGCTGCGCCCGCCGGGATAGCGCCGAGATGACAGTGAAATGACCGGGCCGCCAACCGCTCCATGGTGGCGTCCGCGCACGTTGCGCCGTCAACTGGTGGTGGGCGTTTCGTCGGTGGTCACGGTTGTGATGCTGCTGGTCGGCGTCGCCTCCGTGGTGAGCCTGCGAAGCTACGTCAACACACTGAACGATGCGGAAGTCGACGAATCGCTGGACGCGCTGACCCATTCGTTCACCAGATACCAACATGGCGAATCGGGCCATCGCGCCGATGTCGAGCACGCGATGTTGGGCTTCACCGGACAGAACACAGGCAACGTCATCGCCGCAATCCACCATGGCGATGTCATCGGCTCGGCGGTCTTCTTCGAAGACGATTCGCGTCCGGCCAGGCCCGATGTCATCGCCGCCATCAGGGCACAGCCTTGGCGCGACGGCCAGCTACGCACGGTGACGCTGGGCAGCCTTGGTTCATACCGGGTGAGCAGCCAAAGCGCCGGCCCCGACGACCAACTCGTCGTCGGGGTTTCGCTGGCTCTGGCGAACAAAACCATCACCCGCCGAATCGTCAGTGCCACAGTGCTTTCAGTAGCCGCCCTGCTGGTGACGGCAGGGCTGACCACGTTGGTGGTCGGATATGCGCTGCGCCCGTTACGCCGTGTCGCAGCGACCGCCGCAGAGGTCGCCGGCACGCGGCTTACCGGCGACGAGCATCGCATCACTGCCAGGGTGCAACCGGATGACACCGATCCGGACAACGAGGTCGGCATCGTCGGGCACACCTTGAACCGATTGCTGGACAACGTCGATGGTGCGCTCACCCACCGAGCCGAATCCGACCGGCGCATGCGGCAATTCATCACCGACGCCAGCCATGAACTGCGGACACCCCTGGCGGCGATCCACGGTTACTCCGAGCTCACCCGCCAAGACAGCGCCGCGTTACCGCCGACCACGGAATACGCCCTGGCCCGGATCGAATCCGAAGCCCGACGGATGACCTCGCTCGTCGACGAGCTACTGCTGCTGTCTCGGCTGGGCGAGGGCGAAGATCTGCGCACCGAGGACGTCGACTTGGGCGATATCGTCCTCAACGCGGTCAACGACGCGGCGGTGGCGGCACCCGATCACCAGTGGGTCAAGGATCTGCCCGATGAGCCGGTCTGGGTGCGCGGCGATCCCGACCGACTCCACCAACTTGTCAGCAATCTGCTGGCCAACGGCTGGGTCCATACCCCGCCCGGGGTCACGGTGACGACAGGCATCGCCTGCCATCGGTCGGGAAGCGACGCGTCCTTCGCGGAGTTGACGGTTGCCGACGACGGGCCTGACATCGATCCTGAGCTGCTTCCGCATCTCTTCGATCGATTCGTGCGCGCGAAGAACGCCCCGCACGACGGATCCGGTAATGGACTCGGCCTGGCCATCGTCGACTCGATCGTCAAAGCTCACCACGGCTCGGTCACCGCCGAATCCGCCGACGGCCAAACCATCTTCCGAGTGCGCCTACCATTCGTTGAGTAGTCTGGATCACAGCCCGCGCAGCAAAGTCGCCTGGTTTGGTCGTATCGGTCTGAATCAATGCTGATCTCAGGCAATCGGCCCCGCAGGGTGCAGATACAGCCCCGTATGCCGCAAACTCGAACTCGCCTGCATGCCGTTAAGAAAGCGTTAGCGACGTGTCGTTATGCACACAGCGCGCTTAGCTTCTTCCCAGACCTCATCATCGAGGGCTAGATTTGCATGCCGGAACCAGACTCGATCGCCGATCGACCCGACCGGCTTGTCACGAACGGAGAAACGATGTCCGTGCTTGCCTACGTCCTGCTGACGGTGGCAGTGTTCGCCGTCCTCGGCCTTGTGCAAAAGCTGGTCGAAAAGCTATGAGCCGCGCCAGCGACGATGCGGAGCGCAGCGACGAGGTGGGGGCACCTCCCGCTTGCGGGGGAGAGCGGCGCGCATGAGCTACGACAACATCATCGGCCTCGCGCTCTCTGCAGTATTGGCGGTCTACCTCGTCGCGGCCTTGTTCTTTCCGGAAAGGTTTTAGGTGAGCACTTCTGCCGCGGGGATCGCATTCCTCGCTCTGCTCGTGCTGGCATTGGTGGCGATACACGTACCGCTGGGCGACTACATGTACCGCGTATACACCTCGCCGCGGGACTGGCGAGTCGAGAAGGTGATCTACCGCCTCATCGGCGCCGACCCCAAAGCCCAACAGCCCTGGTACGCCTACGCCCGCAGCGTGCTGGCGTTCTCGGCGGTCAGCGTGCTGTTCCTGTTCTTCTTCCAGTTGGTGCAGGGCAAACTGCCGTTGCACCTGCACAATCCCGCGACCCCGATGACCCCGGCGCTGGCCTGGAACACCGCGATCAGCTTCGTCACCAACACCAACTGGCAGGCGTACTCGGGCGAGTCGACCCAGGGCCACCTGGTACAGATGGCCGGCTTGGCCGTGCAGAACTTCGTCTCCGCCGCGGTCGGGATGGCCGTCGCGATTGCCCTGGTCCGCGGCTTTGCCCGGATCAAGAGCAATGAGCTGGGCAACTTCTGGGTGGACTTGGTCCGGGGCACGCTGCGCATCCTGCTGCCAATCTCGGTCATCGGCGCCATCGTGCTGCTCGCCGGCGGTGCGATCCAGAACTTCCACCTGCACGACCAGGTCGTGACCACGCTGAGCGGCGCGCAACAGACCATCACCGGAGGACCGGTCGCCAGCCAGGAGGCCATCAAGGAACTCGGCACCAACGGCGGCGGCTTCTACAACGCCAACTCGTCGCATCCGTTTGAGAACCCGACCGCCTGGACCAACTGGGTCGAGATCTTCCTGATCCTGGCCATCAGCTTCTCGCTGCCGCGCACCTTCGGCCGCATGGTCAACAGCAAAAAGCAGGGCTACGCGATCGCCGCAATCATGGGTGTCCTCGCCGCGATCAGCTGGACGCTCACGATGTGGATGCAGCTGCAACACCACGGCACGGTGCCGACTGCGGTCGGGGCGGCCATGGAAGGCGTCGATCAACGCTTCGGTGTTCCCAACTCCGCAGTGTTCGCCGTGTCGACCACGCTGACCTCTTGTGGTGCCGTGGATTCGTTCCACGACTCGTACACCAGCATCGGCGGGATGATGACGATCTTCAACATGCAGCTGGGTGAGGTGGCGCCCGGCGGCACCGGATCTGGCCTGTACGGCATGCTGATCCTGGCGGTGATCACAGTGTTCGTTGCCGGGCTGATGGTCGGGCGCACACCGGAGTACCTCGGCAAGAAGATCAACCCCCGCGAGATCAAGCTCGCCGCAAGCTATTTCCTGGTCACCCCGCTCCTTGTGCTGGTTGGCACCGCCATCGCGATGGCGCTGCCCGGCGAACGTGCGAGCATGCTCAACACGGGACCGCATGGCCTCTCGGAGGTGCTGTACGCGTTCACCTCCGGCGCAAACAACAATGGCTCCGCTTTCGCCGGCCTGAACGCCAACACCGTGTGGTACAACACCGCAATCGGCCTGGCCATGGTGATTGGCCGGTTCCTGCCGATCGTGTTGGCACTCGCGTTGGCCGGCTCGCTTGCCCGCCAAGGTCATACGCCGGAGTCCCCCGGGACACTGCCCACCCATCGACCGCAGTTCGTCGGTATGGTCGCCGGCGTCACGGTGATTCTTGTTGCCCTCACTTTCCTGCCCATGTGGGCACTCGGGCCCCTCGCTGAAGGAATTCACTGAAATGCCAACGTCTACGGCTTCGAAAGCCCGTTCCGCACGTTCGTCGCAGCATCGCCACGGCGGCCACGCGCCGGGCGGGCGGGTTCAGGGCGGCCGACTTGACCCCACGCTGCTGGCCAAATCGCTGCCCGACGCGTTGCGCAAGCTTGACCCACGCACCCTATGGCGCAACCCGGTCATGTTCATCGTCGAGATCGGCGCCGTCTGGTCGACCGTGCTGACGATCCGCGACGCGTCGTGGTTCGGCTGGCTCATCGTGTTCTGGCTCTGGCTGACAGTGCTTTTCGGCAACGTTGCTGAGGCCGTCGCCGAAGGGCGGGGCAAAGCCCAGGCCGACGCCCTGCGCAAATCGAAGGCCGACACCATCGCGCGCCGGCTACGAGGCTGGTCACCCGAGAAGCCCGGCACCGAGGAAGACGTCCGAGCACCGGAACTGCAAAAAGGTGACATCGTCGTCGTGGAGGCGGGCGAAATCATCCCCGGCGACGGCGACATCGTGGAAGGCATTGCGTCGGTGAACGAATCGGCCATCACCGGCGAATCAGCGCCGGTGATCCGGGAGTCCGGCGGCGACCGCTCCGCGGTCACCGGCGGCACCACCGTGCTTTCGGACCGCATCGTGGTCAAGATCACCCAAGAGCCCGGCAAAAGCTTCATCGACCGGATGATTGCCCTTGTCGAGGGAGCCAACCGGCAGAAGACGCCGAACGAGATCGCGCTGAACATTCTGCTCGCAGCGCTGACCATCATCTTCGTCTTCGCGGTGGCGACGCTGCAGCCGCTGGCGATCTACTCCAAGGTCAACAACCCGGGTGTGCACGACACCTCCGCACTCACCGGCAACGGCGTCACCGGCGTCGTCCTGGTGGCTCTGCTGGTGTGCCTGATCCCCACCACCATCGGCGCATTGCTGTCGGCGATCGGCATCGCCGGCATGGACCGGCTGGTACAGCGCAACGTGCTGGCCATGTCGGGCCGTGCGGTCGAGGCCGCCGGCGACGTCAACACGTTGCTGCTGGACAAGACCGGCACGATCACCCTGGGCAACCGGGAGGCATCGGAATTCATCCCGGTCAAAGGGGTCACGTCCGAGGACCTGGCGGACGCCGCTCAGCTGTCCAGCCTCGCCGACGAAACCCCCGAGGGCCGCTCGATCGTGGTCTACGCAAAGCAGGCCTACGGGCTGCGTGAGCGCTCACCCGGCGAACTCAGCCACGCCCACTGGGTCGAGTTCACCGCGACGACGAGGATGTCGGGCGTTAACCTCGACGGACGACAGCTGCGCAAAGGCGCGGCCAGCTCGGTCGCCAAATGGATCCGCGACCAAGGTGGCACCATTCCCGACAGCCTCGGCGACATCGTCGACGGCATTTCGGCAGCCGGCGGCACTCCGCTGGTCGTTGGCGTGATCACTTCCGGCGGCGACGACGAGAAAGCCGAGGTGCTCGGCGTCATCCACCTCAAGGACGTGGTCAAGCACGGCATGCGTGCGCGCTTCGACGAGATGCGCACGATGGGCATCCGTACGGTCATGATCACCGGTGACAACCCGTTGACCGCCAAAGCGATCGCCGACGAGGCCGGGGTCGACGACTTCCTCGCCGAAGCCACGCCAGAAGACAAGATGATGCTGATCAAGAGTGAGCAGGAGGGCGGCCGGCTGGTCGCGATGACCGGTGACGGCACCAACGACGCGCCGGCGTTGGCTCAGGCCGACGTCGGGGTGGCGATGAACAGCGGAACCAGCGCGGCCAAAGAGGCCGGCAACATGGTGGACTTGGACTCCGACCCCACCAAGCTCATCGAGATCGTGGAAATCGGAAAGCAGTTGTTGATCACCCGCGGCGCGTTGACCACGTTCTCGATCGCCAACGACATCGCCAAGTACTTCGCGATCATCCCGGCCATGTTCGTGGCTCTGTTCCCCGGACTGGACACGATCAACGTGATGCGGCTGCACAGCCCGCAGTCGGCGATCCTGTCCGCGGTGATCTTCAACGCGGTGATCATCGTCGCGCTGATTCCGTTGGCGCTGCGGGGTGTCCAGTACACACCGAGCAGCGCATCGAAACTGCTGAGCCGCAATCTTTACATCTACGGGCTGGGGGGCATCGTCGCCCCGTTCATCGGCATCAAACTGATCGACCTGGTCGTGCAATTTATCCCCGGGATGGGCTGACATGAACTTCTCCAACCTCATTCGCCAGCACTGGGCGGCGCTGCGCGCGTTGCTGGTGCTGACCGTGATCACCGGCTTCGTCTACCCGCTGGTTGTCTGGGGAGTTGCGTTGCTTCCCGGCTTGCACGCCAAAGCGGAAGGCTCGATAGTCAACGTTTCCGGAAAGCCGGTCGGTAGCAAACTGATCGGCCAGCTGTTCACCGACAAGGACGGCAACCCGCTACCGCAGTACTTCCAGAGCAGGCCCTCGGCAGCCGGAACGGGCTACGACCCAACGGCATCAGGCGCCAGCAACCTGGGCCCGGAAAGCATCGTCGACACGCCCGCTGACCCGAGCAAGCTGGCGCCAGGCGCCGACCCGTCCACCGCCGGCTTCAAGCCCAGCCTGCTGACTCAGGTGTGCTCGCGCAGCGTGGCGATCGGCAAGCTCGAGAACGTTGACGGGTCGCGCCCGTTCTGCACCGGCGGCGGGGTCGGGGCGGTGCTGTCGGTCATCGGGCCGCGGGATTCAGGCGGCAACGTGATCCATCCGACCCAGGTAATCAGCGTGAACGAACCTTGCTCGATGCCCGGGAGCGCACCGACCTCAGTGTTCCAGCAGTTCTACGAGGGCGTGCGGGTGCAGTGCGCCCAGTACGGGCAGGACTACTCGGTCGGTCAGATCGTTCCGATCCGCGGCGCAGCTTCTGATCACCCGGCGGTACCGGCCGACGCCGTCACCGCCAGCGCCAGCGGCCTGGACCCCAACATCTCACCGGCTTACGCCGAAATCCAGGTGGCCCGGGTGGCCCGCGCACGCGGGATCAGCGCTGCCCAGGTGCATGACGCGGTTCGCGACAACCAGCACGGTCGGCTGCTCGGCTTTGTCGGCGAGCCAGTGGTTAATGTTCTGCAACTCAATTTGGAGCTGGACCGCACGTACCCCATGAAGTCTTAAGCGGTCCGGTAGATGATGTTCATGTGACTTCCAGCAATGCGCCGCCACCGCCGCAAGCGGCAAGCACCGATGAGCCGCATGCTCACAGCGTGCCAACGCAACGACGCGGCGAATTGCGCATCTACCTCGGCGCGGCCCCGGGTGTCGGCAAGACCTGTGCGATGCTCGGCGAGGCGCATCGCAGGCTGGAGCGTGGTACCGACGTCGTCGCGGCGGTCGTGGAGACCCACGGCCGCAAGAAGGTCGGCGAACTCATCGAAGGCATCGAAGTCATTCCGCCGCAGCTACATCTCCTACCGCGGAAACACTGTTCCCGGAACTCGACATCGAGGCGGTGTTGCGGCGAAACCCGGAAGTGGCGCTGGTCGACGAATATGCGCACAGCAACATCCCGGGCAGCGCTAATGACAAGCGGTGGCAGGACATCGAAACACTGCTCGACGCAGGGATCACCGTGATCTCGACACTCAACATCCAGCACTTGGAGAGTCTCAACGACGTCGTTGCCCAGATCACCGGCATCGAACAGCGCGAAACCGTGCCCGACGAAGTCGTTCGAAAAGCAGCGCAGATCGAACTGGTCGACATCACACCGGAAGCGTTGCGGCGCAGGCTCGCCCACGGCAACGTCTACCCGTCGGAACGGATTGACCCGGCGCTGTCCAACTACTTCCGCGCCGGCAACCTGACCGCACTACGCGAAATCGCGCTGCTGTGGCTTGCCGACCAGGTCGATGCCGCGTTGGCCAAATACCGCGCCGACAAGAAGATTACCGACACCTGGGAAGCGCGCGAACGAGTAGTCGTCGCCGTTACCGGCGGCCCGGAGTCGGAAACGTTGGTACGCCGCGCGTCCCGTATCGCATCGAGGTCGAGCGCTCAACTCATGGTGGTGCACGTCGCACGCGGCGACGGACTCTCGGGTGTGTCGTCACGCGAAATGGGCAAGGTACGCGAACTCGCCGCCAGCCTGGGCGCCACGGTTCACGTCGTGGTCGGCGACGATGTGCCGACCGCACTGCTCGACTTCGCACGCGAGACAAACGCCACCCAGCTGGTGCTCGGCAGCTCACGGCGGTCACGGTGGGCGAGCGTCTTCAGCGAAGGAATCGGCGCCGCCACCATCAAGGACTCCGGGAAAATCGACGTCCACATGGTGACCCATGAGCAGGCCAACCACGGCTTGCCGTTCTCGTCTATCCCGCCACGCGCTCGCCAGATCATGGCCTGGCTGGCCGCTGTCACTGTGCCGTGGGCGATCTTGGCGATCACGATGCGCTGGTTGGACCCGATGCTCGACGTCGGCGGAAAAACCGCCATCTTCTTCGCCGGGGTGATTGGCGTCGCGTTGTTCGGCGGTGTGGCACCGGCCGTGCTGTCGGGGCTGTTGTCCGGCGCGCTGTTGGTCTATTTCCTGGCCGAACCGCGGTACTCCTTCGCCGTCGCCAACCCGAGCAACGCCGTCACCATAGTGATCCTGTTGGGAGTCGCGATGGCGATCGCCGTCCTCGTGGACGCCGCAGCCAGCCGTGCCCGCGAGGCCAGGCGGGCGAGCCAGGAGGCCGAGCTGCTCTCACTGTTCGCCGCGTCGGTACTGCGCGGCGCCGATCTCAACACGCTGCTGGAGCGGGTGCGGGAGGCCTACTCTCAGCGCGCGGTGTGCCTGGTGCGCGAGATCGACGGTCGCCCGGTGCCGGTCGCTGGCGTCGGCACAGATCCATGTGTAACGGTGGATTCCGCTGACACCGCGGTGAAAGTCGGCGACGACGAATTCTGGATGTTGATGTCCGGGCGGGGCTTGACCGGCCGCGACCGCAGGGTGCTGTCGGTCGTCGCGACGCAAGCCGCAGGACTGGTCAAACAGGGCGAGCTCGCCGAAGAGGCCGGCAAAGTTCAATCGCTCGCCGAGGCCGATGAGCTGCGCCGCCTGCTGCTCTCTGCCCTTGGCCACGACCTGCGGACTCCCCTGACCGCCGCCAAGGCAGCGGTATCCAGCCTGCGCGCCGAAGACGTCTGGTTCTCGCCAGAGGACACCGGCGAATTGCTTGCCACCGTTGAGGAGTCGATCGATCAGTTGAGCTCCCTGGTGGCCAACCTGCTGGACTCGTCGAGGCTGGCCGCCGGCGTGGTCCGGCCGCACCTGACCGAGGTCTATCTCGAAGAGGTCGTGGAGCGTTCGCTCGTCGGCATCGGGGGAAGCAGCACGATTTTCGGGCGAGGCAACCTCGACCGGGTCAAGGTGGAGGTCGGCGGGACGATCGCCATGGGCGACGCAGGCCTGTTGGAAAGGGTGCTGTCCAACGTCATCGACAATGCGCTGCACTACGCGCCGGCAAGCGTGGTGCGGGTCAACGCGGGTCAGGTGGGGGACCGGGTATTGATCAACGTCGTCGACGAGGGTCCTGGAGTGTCCAAAGGTGCCGCGGAACAGATGTTCCAGCCGTTCCAGCGACTCGGCGATTGCGATACCACAACCGGACTGGGCCTGGGCCTGTCGGTGGCCAAGGGATTCGTCGAGGCGATGGGCGGCACCATCACAGCGTCCGACACCCCCGGCGGCGGGCTGACCATTCTGATCGACCTGGCCGCACCCCCGCAGGAGCGGCACGGTGACTAGGGTGCTGGTGGTCGATGACGACCCTCAGCTTTTGCGCGCGCTGCGCATCAACTTGTCGGTACGCGGCTACGAAGTGATCACCGCCGCAACCGGGTCGCGCGCGCTGGCAACCGCCGCCGAGCACCCACCGCAGGTGGTGATCCTGGATCTGGGCATGCCCGACATACCCGGTATCGAGGTGCTCGCCGGCCTGCGCGGCTGGTTGACGGCTCCGGTGATCGTGCTGTCGGCACGCACCGATTCGTCTGACAAGGTAGGCGCACTCGACGCGGGCGCCGACGATTACATGACGAAGCCGTTCGGCATGGACGAATTGCTGGCGCGGTTACGGGCCGCGGTGCGTCGGGCAGCGGTGGCCACCGGCGCGGACAATCCCGTGGTGGAAACCAAGTCGTTCGTTGTCGACCTCGCGGCGAAAAAGGTGATCAAGAACGGCGCGGAGGTCCATCTGACCCCGACGGAATGGGGAATGCTGGAAATGCTGGTGCGCAATCGCGGCAAGCTGGTCGGTCGCGAGGAGTTACTCAGAGAGGTCTGGGGACCCAAGTACGCGAAGGAAACCCATTATCTGCGTGTCTTTCTCGCGCAGTTGCGACGCAAGCTCGAGGACGACCCATCCCATCCGAACCATCTGCTGACCGAGGCGGGCATGGGCTATCGCTTCGAGGCGTGAGCAAACGCTTTGCGCGAGAACGACTTCGCGCCCGGGCCAGCGCCCAGATCAGAGCAGCGAGGTCGATGTCGGCGGCCCGCGACGTTCGGACGGCACAGGCGACGTAACCGAGTAGCTTTCCGTGCCAGCAGAACTAAGTGTTGTAGCCGAGTGACATAACGCCGTGGTGTAACCTGCATCATTAACGGCATTGGCAAAGCGGGTGCCAACCCGCGCGGAGTCTTGGACTCGATCGCGATCAGGTACACCCGAGTGGCGGGCGAGAGAATGCATGATCACATCATTGTCAGCGGTGACGATGCGCTGGCGACGACGATCATCGATGAGCTGAAAACCGCTGGCGCGAGCGTTGTCAGACTGGCCACCGCCGAGCTCGGCGGCGTCGCTACCGAACTTCGCCGCGCCGAGGTCGCCAACGCACTCGCCATCGTGTGCGCCGGGGACGATGATGCGGCCAATCTCGAAATCGCCCTGCTGGCAAGGAAAGCCAACCCGACGGTGCGCGTGGTCGCCAGGCTGGCAAATGATGTGTTGCGCGCGGCGGTGGCTGACGACAACGGGCCCGGCGCGATCCTCGATGTCGCCGAATTAACGGCGCCGTCGGTGGTCGAAGCGTGCCTGGCACACCGGACGCATTCGTTCGAGGCGGCCGGTCTCGAGTTCGTCGTCTCGGGCAACGAAGCAACGCGCGCGGCGACGCTGCGCGAGATCTACGGCGACCTGGCCCCGGTAGCGGTGATTCACGGCGAGAACTCATCCACTCCCGGTGAGATAGACGTCTGCCCGACCCGCGAGCATCGGGTGCACGCCGGTGACCGGGCAGTGATGATCGGCACCGCCGACGAGTCGGCGCAGCACGGCATCAGGATCCGACGGCCGACTGGAACGAGGGCGCGACGAGCCCGGTTACGCCGAGTGCTCGACGCCGTACGCACCGTCATAAACGACTTCAACCCCGCGTTCTACCCCGCCCTGGCGACCGCCTCGATTCTCATCGTCGGCTCAATGGTTCTGTTGCGCTTGAACTACCGGCACCCGCGGATGTCGTGGATCGACGCGCTGTACTTCACCATCGAGACGATCACGACAACGGGCTACGGAGACTTCAGCTTCGCCCACCAAGAGACGTGGCTACGGCTGTTCGCCGCCGGTATGATGTTCGGCGGAGCGACCACCATCGCATTGCTGGTCGCGTTCATTGCCGACGTGTTGCTGTCGCGCCGCTTCGTCTTCGCGGTTGCTCGGCCGCGGGCGCGCCATCTGCGCAACCACGTCATCGTCGTCGGATTGAGCGCACTCGGGATGCGCGTGGTCACCGAACTGGTCAGGGCCGGGTATGACGTCGCGGTAATCGAGATCAACGAAGACAACCGGTTCTTGTCCGCGGCGCGTGAACTCGACGTGCCGGTGATCTTCGGCGACGCGACGCTGCTGCAGACGCTCGAGTTGGCACGCGCCGACCGCGCCCGGGCGGTGGCGGTGCTGACCCGTGACGACATGATCAACATCGAAACCGGCATCGTGGTGGCCGAGATGCTGGGACCGCGAGTGATGCCCAAGGTCAACCGCCGCGCCGACGTTTCACTGGTGCTCCGGGTTTACGACCGCGCGCTGGGCTTGGCGGTGGCGCAGCGGTTCGCTTTCGAGAACGTCCGTTCCACGGTCGCGTTGGCCGCACCGTGGTTCATCGGCGCCGCGATGGGCCTAGACGTGCTGGGCACGTTCTCGATAGCGCAGAGCTCGTTCATGGTCGGTGCAATGCATGTCGCCGAGGGCAGCGAACTCGACGGGCTGGCGATGCAGGAGATGTCGACCACAACGCGCGTCATCGCGATCACCCGGGAGGACGCACCGGTCCAGGTTCACCCACGTCGCGAAGCGCGGCTTCGAGCCGGCGACACCGTCTACCTCGTCGGTCCGTACCGGGAATTGCTGGCCACGCTGCGCAAGGGGTTACCGCCGGAGGAATCCGAGCAACCCCCACGCGACGGACAGCAGGTCGACGGCGTTCGCGAAGCGAAGGCGGGCTGAACCGCCCCGGTCAGGACGTTGCTTGCGCTGACCGCTACCGAGGCCTCCGCCGACCTGCCCGCGATTGTCGCGCCCACAGCAACTCCACAGACGCCGCCGATAGGCTCACCGGACCGGAGGCATGTCGGGCCGACACAACGAGGGGGCGACGCAGAGATCACATCGAGGTCTGACTCGCGGGAGGCGTTCGAGAAATTGCCGAACCTGAGAAACTCGAGTGATCAACCTGAGAAATCCGGCTGAGCGGCGCCAAAATCGCTGTTTAGTGCATGTTATAGATTTGTATGCCCTCCGTTAATCACCCATAATTGAGTCGCCAGACGGTCAAGACAACTGCTGGTAGGTGACCTGAACCACAAAATTGGCGAGACGAATACGGTTGCTTACCCAACCATTATCGGAAGGGGATCGCGGTGCTTTCAGGGAGCGTTGAGCCCGCCTGTCGGCGGCGCCATGCGCCCCTTCTACCAGTCATCCTCGGCACGGTAAGCGGCCGTTATACCACCAGCGCGACGGCCCCGCTGATTCTGATCTCCGCACCCGACGCGCCGAACCGGCAAGCGACAACGGCCGTAACGGGTGCCACCATTCACCCGATAGTCAATCGCGCAGCCACGGCTGGGCGTGAGCCATTCCTGGCCACCACGCAGACCCGTGTCGGGACGAAAGGCACCCCTGACTGGCCCAGCTCGATCGCGGTGAACTAGAGGAGAGTTGCGGAGCGATGGATTACGGGATTCTGCCGCCAGAGATCAACTCCAGTCGAATGTATGCCGGTCCGGGGTCGGGACCGATGCTCGCCGCTGCCGAGGCCTGGGAGAGTTTGGCCGCCGAACTGCACTCGGCGGCCAACTCGTATCAATCGGTGGTCTCCGGGTTGACCGCCGGGTCGTGGTCGGGGCCGTCGTCAGCGTCGATGGCGGCAGCGGCGTCGTCATATACCGCGTGGCTGACTGCCACCGCCACGCAGGCCGAGGAATCGGCCGCCCAGGCGAAATCCGCCGTCGCCGCCTACCAGGCGGCGTTCACCTCCACGGTGCCGCCACAGGCGATCGCCGTTAACCGCAGTCAGCTGAGACACTGGTGGCGACGAACGTGTTCGGCCGCAACACGCAGGCGATCGCTGCTAACGAGGCGCAATACGCCGAGATGTGGGCTCAGGACGCCGCGGCGATGTACGGCTATGCGGCTTCGTCCGCATCCGCGACGTCACTGACACCGTTCACCCCACCCCAACAGAACACCAACCCCAGCGGGTCGGCCGGCCAAGCAGCCGCGGTCAGCCAAGCCACCGGCACGTCGGCCGGCAATGTGCAGAGCACCGTGTCGTCGATTCAGCAAGCGTTTTCCGCGGTGCCCAACGCGCTGCAAAGCCTGGCAACCGCGGCGCCGGCTGCCGCCGCGCCGGCCCAGACGGACCCGCTGAGCACGCTGAGCAACCTGATCTCATCTTCCTGGACGCTGCCATCCGGCCTCGCCGACCTTCGCCTCCGACATACCGTTCGGCGTGGTCGGGGTGATCGGTCGCTTCCGTTCGACATCATCGGTGCCGGCACCGGTTTGCACACCGACAAGATCATCAGCGGCTGGAACGGGGAAGAGGCCTGGCCGGAGACCGGGACCCGCCGCCTACCAGCTTCCCGGCGCCATCTCAACCTGACGCGGGCAACGCCGCCGACCCTGTCGGCGGGGTTGGCCGAGGCCAACACGGTTGGGGCGCTGTCGGTGCCGCCGACGTGGGCTGTAGCCACGCCTGCGGTACGCCCGATCGCAATGCACATTGCCGACGCTGCCGACCACCGTGCCGGCGCTGTCCCCGCGGCAGCAGCCGCGGAGATCGCAGGCGCCGGCTCGGGCACCATGCTACGCGGAGATGGCGGTGGCGGGTATGGCCGGTCGGGCCATCGGCGGCACGCTGGGCGGTGGCGGCGGCGGCAAAGGGTGCCGGCGCGGCGGCGGGCAATCGCGGGGCTGCGCGCCCCGCGGGCGCCGGAAGTACCGACGTCCCTGCCGCGACTGACGTCGACGGCGACGTCGCGCAGAGCAAACCGCGCGCCGTGGTGACGGGAGTCGCGGCCGAGCTGCGCGAGTTCGCCAAGCTCCGCGACGAGGGAATTCTGACCGACGAGGAATACACCGAACAGAAGAACCGCCTGCTCGGGCGCTGAGCCGCACGCCGACTCGGCCGAGAGCGCCGGTTATCTGCAAAGGGATATGCAGCGATGGATTTCGGGCTTTATCCACCGGAGATCAACTCCGGTCGGATGTATGCCGGTCCCGGATCAGGGCCGATGCTGGCCGCTGCACAAGCCTGGGACGCGCTCGCCGATGAGTTGTATACCGCAGCCGGCTCGTATCAGTCGGTGACGTCAGAGCTGACCGGCGGCCCGTGGTCCGGCCCATCGTCGGCGTCGATGGCGACGGCGGCCGCGACGTACGTGACGTGGCTGAGCGCCACCGCCGCCCAAGCCGAGGAAACCGCGAGCCAAGCCAAAGCCGCGGCCGCCGGTTACGAGGCGGCGTTTGCGTCGACGGTGCCGCCGCCGGTGGTCGCGGCCAACCGCAGCCTGCTCATGACGCTGGTGGCGACGAACTTCTTCGGTCAGAACACCGCGGCGATCGCAGCGACCGAGGCCCAGTACGCGGAGATGTGGGCGCAGGACGCCGTAGCGATGTACGTCTACGCCGGTTCGTCGCAAGCCGCGAGCGCACTGACCCCGTTCACCTCACCGAGCCAGAACACCGATCCGGGCTCGTCGGCCGCTCAAGCCGCCGCGGTCAGCCAGGCCGCCGGTGCCGCTGCCGGCAATGTGCAAAGCGCTGTATCGAGCGCAACGACGTCGGCCGCCAGCACCCCGTTGGACACACTCAGCAACCTGATCAGCGTCTTTCTCGAGTGCACCGACCGACCTGGCTACCCTCTACCTGATCATCCCGATGGATGCCCTGTCGGGGCCGGTGGACTTTCCGATCGCCTATCTCGGCACCATCTCCGGTGCGCGCACGGACGACACCATCAGCGGCTGGGAAGGGGTAGAGGGGTGGCCGGGGACAGGCGTCGAACCCCCCGAGGAGTTCCCGGCGATCATCGAAAACTCGGGTGCGCTCTCCGTATCGGCACCGACCACGTCGGCCAGTCTGGGGCAGGCCGACGCCATCGGGGCGTTGTCGGTACCGTCGAATTGGACCGTCGCAGCGCCGGAAATACGCTCTGTCGCAATGGTTTCCCCGATCACGAACGCGAGCGCCGCCGCGGCGGCGCCCTTGGAAACCGGCTCGGCGAACATGTTCAACCAGATGGGTCTGGCGGGGCTGGCCGGCCAGGCGATGGCCGGCCAGCCCGCTGCCGGCGACACCCGACAAGGCGGCAAACCGGTGACCCACGCACGCCTGTCGGGGCGCCCCGCAGTCGCAGCGGCCGACGATGACGCCGAGGTGTCGCCCGCGCCGCGGACCGTCGTGACCGGAGTCGCGGCCGCAATACGTGACATCGCCAGGCAACGCGACGAGGGACGGTTGAGCGAACAGGAATACACCGAGCAGAAGAAGCGCCTGCTCGACATCTCGATCGGCCACCGGCCGCTGGCATAGTAGTTCACCAGCGCATCAGTCGGCGATCGAGAGTGCAATTCCGTCCAGGATGTCGTGCTCGCTGACCGTCAGCGCGTCGATGCCGGCGCGCTCGCGTAACGCAAACGCCAACTCCTCGATCACGATTGCGCCGCCGCCGATGACGTCGGCCCGTCCCTCGTGCATCGGCCCCAACGCCGCACGTTGTGCCCGCGACATCCCGATCAACCCGTCACAGACCGTCAGCAGCCGGTCCATGCCGACGCGCGAAAGATGAATGGCCGCAGAGTCATAGACCGTCATGTCCTGCGCGAGCGCCGCGATCGTCGTCATCGTGCCGGCCACCCCCACCCAGGTGCGGGCCTGTTCCACCGGGACCACGCGCAGCGCCTCGCCGAGCCGTTCGCGAACCACCTCGCGGGCGGCCGCCACCTCGACGGGTGTCGGCGGATCGGAGTGCAGACAGCGCTCGGTCAGCCGCACGCAGCCGATGTCGGCCGAGAAGCTCGCCACGACGGTGTCGACACCCAGCACGACCTCCGTCGAGCCGCCGCCCAAATCGACGATAACGAAAGGTCCTGCAGCAGCGTCTAATTCGCTGACAGCGCCGCGGAATGACAGCTCGGCCTCTTCGACGCCGGTGATCACCTCGGCGACCGAGCCCTCGACCACGTCGCCGAGTACATCGGCCGTCATCGCGAAGAAGACGTCACGATTGCCGGCGTCACGGGTGGCCGAGGTCGCCACCATGCGTATCCGGTCGACGCCGTGCGCCGTGCACAACGCCGCGTAGTCCACCAGCGCAGAACGGGTGCGTTGCAACGCATCCGGTGCGAAGCGGCCGGTCGCGTCGACGCCCTGACCGAGCCGCACGATACGCATCTCGCGATGCACGTCGCGCAGCTGCCCGTCGAGCGCATCGGCGATCAGCAGCCGGATTGAGTTGGTACCGCAGTCAATCGCCGCAACCCTGCTCATTTGCACCACTCTGCCGGATCAAGAATCCCGGCCATCGACGGCTCGGCTGCCAGCACCGCCAGCGCCTCGTCACCGAGCGGGTTCACGCCGCGTCCCACCGCCAGCGAGTGCGCGATCAGCACGTGCAGGCATTTGACCCGATCGGGCATGCCGCCCGCGGACACCGTCGTGCCGAGCGGCTCGATCGCGTCCCGCTCGGCCAGATACGACTCGTGGGCCCGCCGATACCATGCGGCGAGTTCGGGTTCGCTGCCGCAGCCGCTCGGTCATCTGCCGCATCATCCCGGTTGACTCCAGCCTGCTCGCCGCAGCGGTAAGTGACCGGGTGCGTCAGGTAGTACAACGTCGGAAATGGTGTTCCGTCAGGCAGTTTCGGCGCGGTCTTCACCACGCCGGGTTCACCGTTGGGACACCGGTAGGCGATGTGGAGCACTCCACGCGGCTCGCGGCCGAGCTGGCAGGCCACCGCATCGAGGTCGGCGCGCTCAACCACCGGGCGGCGGAGGGCCGGGCGGCCCGGGAGCGGGTGGTACCGGTGGCGCCGGTGTCGGCGGTCCGTGCGGACTGTCGGCGATGGTGTGCCACAGCGAGGTGTACCAAGGGTCGTTGGCGGCCGCGGCCGTCGGCACCGATCCAGGCTCGGAGGGCAGCGCCGCGTTCGGGGGAAGTTGGACCTGATACGGGATCTCCCCCGGCATCACGAACCCGAGGCGCTCGCGGGCTTGCGCCGCAACGTAGGCGGGGTCGGCGAGTTTGATCTTCTGCTGCTCGAGGTCGGCGATCTGACGGCGCAACGCGGCTTCGGAGGCGGCCAGCTGTTTCATCTCGGTGCGCTGCGCGAAATAGGTGCGGACCGGGCCTGCGATGGTCAGCGTCAGCACGCAGACAACAGCCGCCAGGATCGCCGCCCGCCGCGCGGTCAGACCGAGTCGCTGATCGGACCGCTGCTCGGCCGATTCGGCAATCGCCCGTTTGATCGGTTCGACGTGCTCGGGCATGGCCCGCGACGCGCTCGGCCCGCGACGGACCGCAGGTGATTTGCGCGGCCGACCGGCTTCCGAATCGCCGGCCCGGCCCGGCCGTGGGGCCGGTGAGCGCCGCTTCGGCTCTGGCCGTTTCGATTCGGGCATCGGTCGCTAAGGCTTTCGGGGACTATCTGGCTTCCGGCACGTACCGGGGGAATGCCAGATCGCCGGCGTAGCGGGCAGCGTCGCCGAGAGCTTCTTCGATCCGAAGCAACTGGTTGAACTTCGCTACCCGCTCGCTGCGCGCCGGCGCGCCGGTCTTGATCTGCCCGCTTCCCACCGCCACCGCGAGATCGGCGATCGTGGTGTCCTCGGTCTCACCGCTGCGGTGGCTCATCATCGTCCGGTATCCGCTGTGGTGCGCCAGCGCGACGGCGTCGAGGGTCTCGGTCAGCGTGCCGATCTGGTTGACCTTGACCAGCAAGGCATTTGCCACACCCCGTTCGATGCCCTCCTCGATCCGCTCGGGATTGGTGACAAAAATGTCGTCGCCGACGATTTGCACCCGGTCACCGATCGATGCCGTGAGGGCCGCCCAACCATCCCAATCATTTTCGGCCAGTGGGTCTTCGATGGACACCAGCGGGAAGGAGTCGACGAGTCCGGCGTAGAACTCCGTCATCTCGTCCGCGTTCAGCGTTTTCTTTTCAAAGGCGTAGCCACTCGACTCGGTGTAGAACTCGGTGGCCGCCGCGTCGAGGGCCAACGCCACATCGGCGCCGGGCTTGAAGCCGGCGGATTCGATGGCCACGCTGATCAGCTCCAGCGCCGTCTTGGTGTCGGCCACGTCGGCGGCGAAACCGCCCTCGTCGCCCACGGCGGTGGACAGGCCTTGCTTCTTCAGCACCGCCTTGAGGGCGTGGTAGACCTCAGCACCCCAGCGCAGCGCCTCGTAAAAATTCGGCGCCCCGATCGGGGCCACCATGAACTCCTGGATGTCGACGGCGGTGTCGGCGTGCGCGCCGCCATTGAGGATGTTCATCATCGGTACCGGCAGGATGTGCGCGTTGGGCCCACCGAGATAGCGGAACAGCGGCAACTCGGCCGAATCGGCGGCGGCCTTGCTAACCGCCAGGGAGACGCCGAGGATGGCGTTGGCGCCCAACCGGGACTTGTCCGGGGTGCCATCGAGGTCCAGCAGCGCCTGATCGACCAGTCGCTGATCGTCGGCGTTGAGCCCGATAACGGCCGGAGCGATCTCGTCGAGCACGGCCAGCACCGCCTTCTTGACGCCCTTACCGCCATAGCGCTCGCCGCCGTCGCGCAGCTCGACGGCCTCGTGCTCGCCGGTCGACGCGCCGGAGGGCACCGCGGCCCGCGCGAATGTCCCGTCGATCAGAGCCACCTCGACCTCGACCGTCGGATTGCCGCGGGAATCGAGGATCTCGCGGGCTCCGACCTGCTCGATAATCGGCACTGGTTCTCCTTGCGTCGTGAGGGCTACAGACTCCCGCGATTTCCGTAACTGCCACCAGTAGCGTAAAGCCTGCCGTCAGAGCGGGTGACCCGCCGCATAGGCGGTAGCCCAGTCGCGAACGGCGCGGGCGTACTCGTCGGAGTCGTTGTACGCCCACAGCGCCGTGATCCAGCCGCGCGGGGTGGCGAGATCCTTTCCTCGCCAGCACAGATATCCCGCGGCCGACAACGCGGCATCGTCGATGTTGTCCACGCTGGCCATGCCGTCGTTGTTGGCGTCCACCCCGTACTCCCGCCAGGTCTCCGGGATGAACTGCATCGGCCCCATCGCCCGAACGGTGTCCGACTCGCTGCCCATGGCGCCCGGGTCGCTGTCGATGATCCGCATGGTGCCGTTGGTCCCGTCGAGCACCACACCCCTGATCGGCGGCCGCACGTCGCCGTTGGGAAACAGCGTCGCGTGGTGGTAGGTGCCGTGATGGCTTTCGACCTGGCCGATGCCGGCCAGCGTCGTCCACGCGATGTGGCAGTTCGGGTTCTCCACCTCGGCGACCCGTGCCGCGTAGCCGTAGGCCTCGAGAGCGGTCACCGGGCATTCTCAGCGCGGCGGCACGCTCGGCGGCCCACCCGTGCAGCTGGTCAGCGGGCCGGCCCTTGGCGTGGGTGTCGACCGGCGGCACCGCGGCGCCCGGCGGCGGCGGGACGCCCTTGGGGATGTAGGGGCCGAGCTGCCAGGTGCAGCTTGACGCCAACAGCAGCGCCGTTGCACCTACGACGGCGAACGCCCGCAGCCAACGGACCGGCGACACGGAACTCCCTACACCCCTGCACACTGATTCCCTTGACCATGGTCCCACGGGAATGGAGTAGCTCACCCCGCCCCGCGCGCTGGATGTCGGGCATTCGGCGGTTTTCCACCCGTAACAACGTGCGCTCTTGCTGGAATTACCCGGCGCGCGGGCGCAGCGCCGAGCGTGTCGGAGATCACCACGAGTCTGCCGGTTCGCGGTGGATGACCCTTCGCTAGGCCGGCACATTGCACAATGCCGGCCTGTCTCAAAGTAGGATCGCCCGCGAACTCCGGCGGCGCGGTGCGCAACCGGCCACACAACAGGGAATAAGCCTTGCACTTCGCCGTATCGCGGCTGGTCGTGTAGGTGCTGGCCCCCGCAGCTGACTGTCAGGCGACTTGTTTGGCTCTGCGTCGTCTGCCGTAGTCGATGTGGTAGTGGGGTTTGCACCAACCTTTCGCGAAGTGCGGGGTCGACGCTAACTGCACCGAGGGCGGTTGTCTGCTGTTGAACCGTCATGTCCAAGCGTCTCGGCTATGCGACATGGGCCCGCGGCACCATGCACCGGATAAACTGGATCGAGTCCAGCTTGGCGATTGCGTGGCTCGCCTCTTCCGCGACGGCTATCACCAAGCGATATGATGTTACGAGGAGATTACGTCACCGCGGACGGAGAGCCGACATGACGACCGACTTGGCCACCAGCTACCTCAACGTGAGTGCCGTGCACGCCGGGGCGTTTGTGGTGGTGGCGCTCACGGTCTTCTTCATCCTGACGCGGGCGATCACCGGAAGATGGCCATGGCATGACATCTGGTGACGGGTTAGAGCGGGAAATGTGGGGCCTGGCGCTTTCGGCCGGAGCTAGCTGTCCGTGATGTGCAGGACATCTTGGCCGTCGCTTTGGAAGCGTGCCGCATGGGAAACCTTGTCCCGCAGCCGTTTGACATGCATGTAGACCTGGTTGAAGTTGTCGAGTTCCGCTGGTGCGCCGAGTTCGGCGGCTATCACCTGAACCAGCTGGGTCCGTTCGTCGTCCCGGATGCGGGACACCACCCGTTTGAGCAGAAAAGCGGCAGCTTTGGGGACGCGCTTCTCAAAGAAGCTCTTGGCGAGAAGCTCATCGATCAACAGCTGCAGGTGCGAGAAAGCGCCGAGCATTCGCAGCAGCAATTGGTTGATGTCCTCTGCGGGAATCCCGCCTTGGATTGTCATCAGCGGACCCTTTCCCGGCGGTGCTGCGGCCAGTGTGCCATCGGCAGCTGCCGGCGGCCAAACTCTTCTCGGCAGCGCTGCGCTAGACCGCGCCAAGTGGCCTGGGCGCAGTTGCTCATGATCTTGATTGAATCGAGCACTTCGCCACTGCCCACCAGTTGTCCCACGCCCACGTCGACTGGTCGTCGGCGAACGTGAGGCCGCTGACCACGCCCGCTGTTTTCGTTTGGATGTTGATGCCTAGCCGGTGCAGCTGCCCGTCGGTTCGTTATCGCGAGGCCGCGGCCTGCGCGATCCGGGATCCCACGTCGTAGGCCACGATCTGCGCTGTGGCACCCGGGACTCGGCTGATCGCCGCGGCCATCTTGTCGGCGGTGCGGTCATGGAGCAGCCGGCCCACCAGCGGCGCATACGTCCGACGCGGCAACAACACCGTCACCTTGGTGTCTGGATGGTCGTCGATCTCCTGCAACACGAGCTCTTGCGCCACGCGACTCAGGTGACGATCCGGGCAAGCGAGCAACCGCAACGGAATCTCGTCCTCGAAGTGCTCCCAGCGCTGCTGCAGCCGCGAGGCATGCTGCGCATCGATCACGAAATGCACCGCCGTCAACTTGTCGGCGTGCAACCCGCTCGCGTAATGCAGCGCCTCGATCACCGCGAGGTCGAAGTGATCCACGAAGACGAACACCCGATGCCGCGGATGCCCGACCACGTCCTGACGCTCGGTCACCAGGTTCTCCAAAACGGCGTTCTCGGCGCGATATTGCCGGTTGAGCCGCATCAAGGCGAACACCAGCACCGGCATGACAACGACGACCAGCCAGGCTCCCTCGGTGAACTTGGCCACCGCGAAGATGCCCACCACGATCGTCGACAAGATCCCCGCCGACAGGTTGATCACCAGCTTGCGTCGCCAGCCGGGCCCACGATGGGTCAGCCAGTGTTTGGTCATGCCATAGCCGGCCATCGAGAAACCGGTGAATACGCCCATCGCAAACAGCGGCACCACCGCGTCGACCGAGCCGCCGGTCACGATCACCAGTGTCACCGCCAGTGCAGTCAGCACGATGATGGCGTTGGAAAACACCAAACGATGACCGCGTTTCATCATCGGCCGCGGCAGAAAGCTGTCCTCGGCAATGAAACTCGTCAGCGCGGGAAAACCGTTGAAACTGGTATTCGCACCGAAGAACAAGATCGCCGCGCTGGCCGTCTGCAGCAGTAAGTACGTGATGTTCCCGATCACCCCGTTGCCGAAGACCGCCCGGCCAACCTCGGACAGCATCGACGGATATTCAGCGACAAACGGAGTGGCGTGGGTGGCGTGCACCAGGTAGATGACACCAACCAACAAGAACCCGAGGATGCAGGCCATTCGGGTGAGGACCCGACGCGCGTTGGGGCCTTGCGGCTTACGGAAAATGTTGACCGCGTCGGTGATCGCCTCGACCCCGGTCAGCGAGGTGCCGCCGTTGGCGAACGCCCGCAGCACAACAAGTACGGTCGCGCCCATCATCAGCCCGTTGCCCTGATGGACCGGCACCGCCCCGGCAATGTGCGCCGGATCGTATTGCGGTAAACCCCAGAAGATTTTGCGAACGACACCGGTCACGATCATCACCGTGAGCATGACGATGAAAGCGTAGACCGGCACGGCGAAGATCCGGCCCGCCTCCCGCATTCCGCGCAGGTTGGCATAAGACATGAGCAGCAACGCGGCCACGGTGATTTCCAGGTGGTAGGGGCCCAGTGCCGGTACCGCCGACACCACCGCGAACGTGCCGGACGCGCACTGCACCGCGACGGTGACCACGTAATCGATCAACAGCGCGGCCGCCGAGAGCTGCGCCACCCGGGGCCCGAAGTTGCTCCGCGCGACGATGTAAGAGCCGCCTCGTTGGGTGTAGGCCATCACCACTTGGCGATACGACCCGGTCACCAACGCCAAAATCAACAAGATGACACCGGCGATCGGCAGCACCAGCACGTACGCGGCTATCCCCGCCGCCGGCAACAACTCGACCATGATCTGCTCGGGACCGTAGACCGTCGACGAAATCGCATCCGGCGAAAGCGCGCCCAGTGCAACGACATTCGACAAACTCTCGTGTTCCAGATTCTCACTGATCAGTGGCTTTCCGAGAAAGAACCGCTTCCACCCATCGATGAACGATGGCGGGACCGTTAGCTCGTCAGCCGAATCTGTCACAGTCCTTCATTCCCTCCCTAGAACGTGCCGAAAGCCTACGATCGGTTAGATTAGTCCCTCTGTAGGGGTGCGGCAGCCGCCAGCACGCTAGGCGGGGCCTGCAGAGATACCTCGCCAGGGGCCGGTGCTGACCACACAACGGCACGCGCAGCGCAGGCAGAGCCTGATAGCGTTATGCCCCGTGCCGGGATGCCTGGTCGGTGTCGTTTTCCTGCTACTCGGGAGTCCACGATGACTTGCACGGTCGACGAGGCCGCGCTTAGGACACGGACGGATCGTCAGAATATGCGTGCAGAGGACATCGCCGAGGACTTCCCCATCGTGTCCGTGGATTCCGACGCTGTCGCGGCTGCACGCATGCTCGCCGAGCACAGTCTGCCCGGACTGCTGGTCATCGACGCGTCCGGGAAGCCGTATGCGGTGCTCCCGGCGTTCGAGATCCTGCGGTTTATCTTGCCGCGCTATGTCCAGGATGATCTGGCGCTGGCCAGCGTCCTAGGCGAATCCGGCGCTGACCAGGCCACGCACAACTTGGCGGGCAAGACGGTCGGCGACGTGCTGCCCGACTACCTACGCAACATTCCCTCGGCCGATGCGCGCGACGGCGTCCTCAAGGTGGCCGCGGCGATGGCGAAGCTGCGAAGTCCGCTGATCGCGGTCACCAAGGACGGCAGGCTACACGGCGCGATCACCGCGTCACGCCTATTGGCCGCGGTGCTCAAATCTTGAACGCCGTCCACGCGATTTACGCGGCGACGGTGTTCGTGGTCGCCTACGCGTTGATCACCACCGAGCGTTTCAACAAGACCATGGTGGCGCTGGCCGGCGCGACACTCATGTTCTTCTTGCCCGTCATCAACTCTCATGAAGTCTTCTACTCAGAGGGCACCGGGATCGACTGGGACGTCATCTTTCTGCTCCTCGGGATGATGATCATCGTCAGCGTGGTGCGCCAGACCGGTGTATTCGAATACATCGCGATCCTGTCGGCCAAACGCGCCAAGGGCTCCCCGCTGCGAATCATGATCCTGCTAGTACTGGTCACCGCGATCGGCTCGGCGTTCCTGGACAACGTGACCACGGTCCTGTTGATCGCACCCGTCACCCTGCTGGTGGCCGAGCGGCTTGCGGTCAGCCCGGTGCCGTTTCTCATCGTTGAAGCATTCGCCGCCAACATCGGGGGCGCGGCAACCCTGGTCGGCGATCCGACCAGCATCATCATCGGCACCGGGGCCCACCTGAGCTTCATCTCGTTCCTGGCCAACATGGGCCCGGCGGTGCTCATGGTGCTCGCCGTACTGCTGCTGCTGTTGCCCCGCCTGTTTCCCGGCGCCTTCACCGTCGATCCCGAGCGGGTCGCCGATGTCATGTCGCTGGACGAGAGCGAAGCGATCAGTGACCGCAAGCTGCTGATCCAGTGCGGGATCGTGCTGCTCGCGGTGTTCGCCGGGTTCGTCGCGCACAAAGAGATTCATATGGAGCCGTCGCTGGTGGCGATGGCCGGTGCGGGCATCCTGATCCTGATCTCCGGCCTGGACCGTGAGTTTTACCTGGCCAGCGTGGAATGGGAGACGCTGCTGTTCTTCGCGGGACTGTTCATCATGGTCGGTGCCCTGGTGCGAACCGGCGTCATCAATAACTTGGCCCATGCGGCCAGCCACGCGACCGGCGGCAACGAATGGCTGACGACGATGCTGATCCTCGGGGTGTCCTTCCTGTTCAGCGGGTTCGTGAACAATGTGCCCTATGCCGCCACGATGACACCAATCGTCGCCCAGTTCATCCCGTCGATCCACGGCCACGCCAACCACGACGTGCTGTGGTGGGCCCTGATACTGGGCACCGTCCTTGGCGGCAACCTCACCGCCGTGGGGGCCAGCGCGAATATCGTCGTGCTCGGCATCGCACAACGCGCCGGCCACCCGGTATCCTTCTGGGGCTTCACCCGAAGGGGAGCCATTGTGGTTGCGGTTTCATTGACAATTTCCGTCGGCTATCTGTGGGTGCGCTACTTCGCCTTGAGCTAGCCGGCCGATCCGACACCAGGTTGCGCTGCTCGGGATCTGCCCACATCGGCCACGTCGGCGGGCGTCGTGAAAACCCCCACACCGATCCCCCGATCACCGGAACTTCTCGGCGAAAGTATTGTGTCGATGTGCGGGCAGAGGATCTCGACGAGAAGTTCCCAGTCGTGAATATCGACTCAGATGCGCTGGATGCAGTCCGCCTCCTCGCCGAGCACCGGCTGAACGGGCTGGTGGTTGTCACCGACACCTCCGAAACCCCGTACGCTGTGCTGCCGGCCTCCCAGGTCGTCCGATTCATCGTGCCCGGCTATGTGCAAGATGATCCCGGGCTGGCCAGGGTCATGACCGAATCGATGTCCGACCAGGCCGCAGAGAATCTGCGCGGCAAGACGATCCGTGATGTGATGCCAAAGCAACGCCAGCACATCCCCGTGGCCGACGCCGACGACACCATCATCGAGGTGGCCGAGGTCATGGCACGCCTGCGAAGTCCGCTGGTCGCCGTGGTCAAAAACAACAAATTGCACGGGGTGATCACGGCATCACGCCTACTAGCCGCAGCACTGAAACATTGATTGGCTGTCCGACAGGGCGGCGACAGCACATCGTTTGTGGCAATTCACCCTTCGTTACCCCTCTCAACCGAAACCCCTTGCGATGCAACCTGACCCCACGGAAACGTGACAGGATTTTGTTAATGCGCTGGGTACGCGCCGAGGACGGTGTGTAGGACTGTTTACTGACGGGGGTTTTCGGCTAGCTGATTTCTCGTCGGTGACAGTCCCGGGGCCGCTCAACCTCTGCCGTGAGCGCACCTGCGCCTAGCGGTCGACACCTAGGCTATGTCTCGATGCGGAATCCCCGGCCAGGTGAAGATCGTATTCCGGGTGCAAATAGTTGCCGGCAGAGTCGCTCAACCGGGCATACACGCTGGCTACGGCGCTGAAGCGGCGTTCCACGGCGACGCGGTCGAACTCTTCGGGCACCGACTCGAGGTTGGCGCGCTGGATCATGACGGCTTCGTCCATCAGCAGACGGGCCTGGTCGGGGTCGGTGGTCTGCTCCATGATCGCTTTGAGTGCTTCGAGTTGGCGCATCAGCAGGGCGGGCATTCCGCGACTGGCCTGGCGGACCTTGTCGAATGCCCGCTGGACCAAATTTTGGTAACTGACCTGCTCGCAGATGACCCGGATAGCACCGGTACGGTCGCGGTACGCCTGGGCCGGCTTCCACACTTTCGCGAGCTTGCACAGGGTGTTGCCGAGCCAGTCCACGCAGGTCAGCGCAGTGTATGTGTCGTTGACCGCCGGAGAGAGCGCCCGAATGGCGATCTCGACCAGTTGGTCGATGCCGAAAGCGGGATCTTGAGCGAGGTTGCGGACCGGCCCGGTGACCTGTGCGCGTTTCAGGCGGCGGGTCATGCGGTCGGCAGCCTCGGGCGGCCACACTGCGGCCAGCTCACTGTCCTCTACCAAGAAGTTCCCCGGGCGATAGGGCAAGTGCACCACCGCATCGGCGGCCGACGCGGCACGAATCAACATGTCGTAGCGGATGGCCTGCAGGTAGCCGCCTTTCGGGGTACGCATCATCGCGCCTGAAGACTTGATGGTGTCGACCAGCGCTGCGATTTCTTCAGCTGTCATCGCTGCTCGTTTGCGGTGGCCATCCGGATGTCGGGCTTTCGCACCCCGAGGTAGCGCCTCAAATCACCGGCAATACTGGCGATGACGAAGGGAAGCTGGATCTGGATGGCGATGTGGTGGAGGAAGTAGATAAGCACGGCCAGATCGACCAACACCAGCAGGAATACGACCGAGACGGAAAAGTGTGGCACGAAGACGCCGTGCTCTGCAGGGCCGATTGCCAAGAGGACCAGCACGCAGTACACGGCGGTCGCCACAAACGTGCCCAGTGTGAGCTGAGTACCGCGATCACGGATGAAGTTGCGCAGCATCCGGGGTCCGAACTGGGTCGATGCCAGCGTCAGAGTGACGATCGTGACCGAGAAGTTGATCCCGATGACCGTCATGATCGCTGCGGCCACCGCGAGGAGAATCTCGCGTGCTGTGTCTGCGCTGCCGGCTTCCACCCATGCCGGAAGTGTGAGCGTGCCATGGTAGACGGCACGATCTACCTCCAAGGTGGCCCAAAATAGGAAGATCGATGCGATCACCTCCAGGCTCGGCACCAGCCAGAAGTTGGTCCGCAGTACTTCGCGCCGCCACTGCGACATAGACATCCCCGAAATGAACGGCATGACGCCACGCTAGAGCAGGCCCTCTGTCGGCGCGAATCGCTCGACTGCGTGGGGTGATGGGCTGAGATGGCATCGGGCAAGCGGCAGGCACGCTATGTGGGTTGGGACCCGCCGCGATACACGTCCTGTATGTCCAATTTCCACGTAGGTCTCCCAAACCCCAACCGCCGCGCCTCGGTAACAAGGATCGGCTCGCCTGTTGGTGAGGAACTGGTGATCGCCACCCCCGTGGTGCGGGGATGGACCCGGCGCCCCTGCGCCGGGTCGGCGTTTAATCGGCGCTAAATGTCGAGAAGCGAAGATAACTTGAGTCAATCATTGATAAGGTTGTATCGCCCGATTACGCTGTGGCGCACCAACTCACGGCAACTTGACACAACCACTGATAAGCGTTCGCGGCGAGTCTTCGGGTTCGACGGCCACGGCCCCTCGTCTACTGGGATTCGACCGTCGACTCCTCGGCTTCCGCCGCCGGCTCCTCAATGCCCGCGGACTCGGGATCCGGTTCGGCCCCGTCGACGGGCGGCCAGCAATCACGCCACTCCTGCTCGGTGATCATGCCGACCGGGGCGACGTCGAGCTCTGCGGGAACATCCGCTGAGCGACGCTGCGCGGCGACCGCCTTCTCGACGCCGCGGAGCGTATCCATGAATTCCAATACTGCTGTGCGCAAGGCATTTTCGGCGTCAACGTCGGGTGTAACGGTGATCGATGTGATTTCCGTCGGGATCAGATCTACCGGGAAACCGGCCCGGGTAATCCGCTGAACCACTTTGTGCGCCAACGCCAAAGCCGGCTGTCCGGTGGGCACATCATCCATCACCGAGTTCCGCGGCTTCTCCAGGGCCTTGCGCTCCTCCCATTGGGCCAACTGCTCGTCGAGCGAGATCGACTCTCCGGCAAGAACTCCCGGAGCCCGGTTGCCCAGCTTTCGCAGCAGCGTGTCGGCGACATCGTCGATGGTGAACGGATGGGCAGGCGCGTCCTCAGCGATGCGAGCGTGGAAAAGCACCTGGAGCAAAACGTCGCCGAGCTCTTCTCGCAGTGCATCGGCATCGCCGCTGCGGACCGCGTCGAAGAGCTCGTAGGTCTCCTCCAGCAGAAACCGGCGCAGCGAATCGTGAGTCTGCTCACTTTCCCACGGTCCGGCGGTACGCAGTTTGTCCATCATCGCGACGGCGTCCACGAGTCGCTCGCCGGGCGCGTGGTCCGGCGCGGAGATCAGGCGTTCACCGGCCGCCAATCGCGCCGTGACCGAGGGGTGTTCGGGGTCCGAGGACAACAACACCGGAGCATCCTCGCCGGTGTGGGCCGAGCGCGCCGCCGGCAGCGACCAGGGCACCGCGACGGGCATCTCCTCGGTGTACTGCACTTCACCGGTGAGCAGCTCGATGGCTTCCACCGGAACCAGCGACGGGCGGCGAGGGTCGACCAAGACGACAGTCACTGCGCCACCCCCCCTCAAGCGGGGGGTCCCCAGCCGTCTCAGTGCCCGTACTCCTCCTCGGCCCACGCCGGGGTCATCGTCATCGGCGCAGTCTTCCGCGCGTCTACCGTGCTCGATTCTCCCCGGTCCAGCATCCAGCGCCGATACCAAGTCGGCCACCATTTGCACCAATTCGAGATCACGAATTCGTGGTGCGCCGACGCCGCCGGCACGCGGGATCGGAACCTGCACCGTCGCCGTCGTGGCGCGGTATTGCGCACCCGGATACCTGCGCGCCAGTCGCACCTGGGCGGAATCCGGCAGCGTCATCGGGGCCAGTCGCAGCGTGGCCGCCGACGCCGCCGACACTTCGGTGATGCCGGCAGCGCGGCACAGCAGTCGAAGTCGCGCCACGGCTACCAGCCGTTGGGCGGTTTCCGGCAGCGCGCCGTAGCGGTCGGTCAGCTCCTCGATGACGGCATCGACTTGCGCGTCGTCGGCCGCCGCGGCCAGCCGCCGATATCCCTCCAGCCGTAGCCGGTCGCTGGGGATGTAGTCCGGCGGCAGGTGCGCATCGACCGGAAGGTCGATCCGCACGTCTTTGGGCTCCTCGGCACTGATGACGGTTTGCCCGTCAGCCGCGGCCCGATACGCCTCCACCGCCTCGCCGACCAAGCGGACATACAGGTCAAAGCCCACCCCGGCGACGTGCCCGGACTGCTCGGCGCCCAGCACATTGCCTGCGCCGCGGATTTCCAGGTCCTTCATCGCCACCGTCATGCCGGCACCCAATTCGTTGTTCTGGGCGATCGTCGCCAACCTGTCGTAGGCGGTCTCGGTGAGCGGCGCATGCTGCGGATACAGGAAGTAGGCATAACCACGTTCCCGGCTACGACCGACCCGGCCGCGCAGCTGGTGCAGCTGGGCCAGGCCGAAGGTGTCAGCGCGCTCGACGATCAGCGTGTTGGCGTTGGAGATGTCCAGGCCGGTCTCGACGATCGTGGTGCACACCAGAATGTCGAACTCGCGGTTCCAGAATCCTTCGACGGTGGTTTCCAGCAGATCCTCGTGCATCTGACCGTGCGCGACGGCGACCTTGGCCTCGGGCACCAGGTCCCGCACCCGCGCCGCGGCAGCATCGATGGAGCTGACCCGGTTGTGCACGTAGAACGCCTGCCCGTCGCGCAGCAGTTCCCTGCGCAGCGCAGCGGCGACTTGCTTGTCGTCGTGCTGCCCGACGTAGGTCAGCACCGGGTAGCGCTCTTCGGGCGGGGTCAGGATCGTCGACATCTCGCGGATCCCGGCCAGACTCATTTCCAGCGTGCGCGGGATCGGGGTGGCACTCATCGTCAGCACATCGACGTGGGTGCGCAGCGACTTGATGTGCTCTTTGTGCTCGACGCCGAAGCGCTGCTCCTCGTCGACCACCACCAAGCCGAGGTCTTTCCACCGCACCCCGGTCTGCAGCAGTCGATGGGTGCCGATCACGATGTCCACCGTGCCGTCTGCCATGCCGTCGAGCACGGCACGGGATTCGGCGCCTTCGGTGAATCGGGACAGGCCCTTGATCCGGACCGGGAAGCCCGCCATCCGCTCGGTGAAGGTCTGCAGATGCTGGTCGGCCAGCAACGTGGTGGGCACCAGCACCGCGACCTGCTTGCCGTCCTGGACCGCTTTGAACGCCGCACGGACCGCGATCTCGGTCTTGCCGTAGCCGACGTCGCCGCAGATCACCCGGTCCATCGGCACCGGCTTCTCCATGTCCGCCTTGACCTCGGTGATCGCGGTGAGCTGGTCCACGGTCTCGGTGAAGCCGAACGCGTCCTCCATTTCGGCCTGCCACGGGGTGTCCGGACTGAACGCATATCCCGGGCTGGCCTGCCGCTTGGCGTACAGCGACACCAGCTCGCCCGCGATCTCGCGGACCGCTTTGCGGGCCTTGGTTTTGGTGTTGGTCCAGTCGCTGCCGCCCAGCCTGCTCAGCGCCGGCGCCTGCCCACCGACGTACCGCGACAGCTGGTCCAGCGAATCCATTGGCACATAGAGCTTGTCGGTCTGGTTCTGCCCGCGCTTGGACGAGCCGTACTCCAGCACCAGGTATTCGCGCCGCGCTCCGCCGACGGTGCGCTCGGTCATCTCCACGAATCGTCCGATGCCGTGCTGATCGTGGACCACCAGGTCGCCCGCGGTCAACGCCAGCGGGTCGACGGTGTTGCGGCGTTTGGCGGCCAGCCGTCTGCCGTCGGTGGCGGTCACCCGGTTTCCGGTCAGATCAGTTTCGGTGACGATCACCAGCCCTGCATCCGGCAGCACCACACCGTCGTGCAGTGGGCCTTTGAGCACCCCGACGACGCCGGGCTTGGGCTCCGCTCCCGGCTCCAACATCGTTGCCGGCGTGTCGGATTCGGCCAACTGCTCGACGACGCGGTGCGCGGTTCCCGTCCCCGGCGCGACGACGGCAGCGGCCCCGCCGGTCGCGACGTGCGCGCGCAGCATCGCGAAGATCTCGTCGATGTCGCGTTGATGGCCGCGGGCTGACGGCGCGGTCCGGATGTCCAGCTCGATCGCCGACTCGTCGGAAAGCTGGGACAGCGTCCACCACGGGTGCCCGGCCTGCCGCGCCGCGGCCCGCACCTCGTCGAGTTCGCGGAATCCCGATCCGCCGAGCTGTTCGACGTCGATCGGCGAATCTTCCTTCGCCGCCGATGGCGGCCGCAGACCATGACGCCTCGAGGAATTCGCGGCCGGTTTTGATCAGGTCGGCCGCACGGGTACGGACCTTTTCCGGGTCGCAGACCAGCACCGGCGTGCCGTCGGCCAGCTGATCGGTCAGCAGCGCCAGGTCGTCGGGCCGCAGCACCGGCAGCAGTGCCTCCATGCCGTCGACCGGGATGCCCTCGGCGAGCTTGGCCAGCATGTCGCCGACGCCGCCGCTGACCCCGTGTTCGGGCGGCGGCTGGTGTCCGGCCAGTTCGGCGGCCCGCGCCCGCACCTCGTCGGTCAGCAACAGCTCGCGGCAGGCGACCGCGACCAGGCCCTCGACGCTGATTTCGGGAATGGACCGCTGGTCGGCCACCGAGAACATCCGCATCTCGCTGACCTCGTCACCCCAGAACTCGACCCGCACCGGATGCTCGGCGGTCGGGGTGAAAATGTCGAGAATGCCGCCGCGGACCGCGAATTCACCGCGCCGACCGACCATGTCGACGCGGGTGTAAGCCAGCTCGACGAGCCGGGTGATGACCCCTTCGAACCCGCCGTCGGCACCCGTGTCGTCGCCGACGGCCAGGCTCAGCGGTTCCATCAGGCCCTGACGCGAGGCCATCGGCTGCAGCAGCGAGCGGACCGCGGTTACCACCACCTGTAACGGCGGGCCGAGGCGGCCGTCCTGCGGGTGGGCCAGCCGGCGCAGCAGCATCATCCGGGCACCGACGGTGTCGACCCCCGGCGAGAGTCGCTCGTGGGGCAACGTCTCCCAGGACGGGAACATCGCGACGGCATCGCCGAAGACACCGCGCAGCTCGGCGGACAGGTCGTCGGCTTCGCGGCCGGTGGCGGTGACGACGAGCAACGGACCCCGGCGGGCCAGGGCGCAGGCAACGAACAGCCGTGCGCTGGCGGGCCCGACCAGCGTCAATTCCTCGGGTTGATCGGCAGCCAGGTCGATGAGTCGCTGCAGCGTCGGCGCGCGCAACGCCAACTCCACCAGCCCCACGATCGGGGTATCTACACATTCCGGCCCCGGTGCGGTCATGATGCCGCCATTGTATGGGTCCGCAGGCTCGTCAATTTCGAGGCCAGCACTGTCAAGGAACTGTAAGGGCAGCGGCATTTGACGCGAACCGAGCGGACGTTGGAGTCATGACAATGACGTTGCCGGACATCCTCCCTTCCATAGGCTATGCGGCTCCGCCGCGCTTCCATCCGGCGATCTGGCCGCTCACCAGCCATTCCGACGACGAGGGTCGGCTCTGCGTCGGCGACGTACCCCTCACCGAAGTCGCCGACGAGTTCCGCACCCCGACCTATGTGATCGACGAGGCCGACTTCCGTGCTCGCGCCCGCCGTTATCGCAAGGCGTTGCGTCACGCCGAGGTCGTCTACGCCGGCAAGTCACTGCTCACCATCGCGGTGGCGCGCTGGGCGCGCGAAGAAGGACTCGGCATCGACGTCTGCTCGGTCGGCGAGCTGACCGCCGCCATCATGGCCGGGGTGCAACCCACCCACATCGTCATGCACGGCAACGCGAAATCACCCGATGAGCTCCGCGCCGCCGTGCGCGTCGGGGTCGGGCGGATCGTGCTGGACTCCTGCAGCGAAATCGTCGACCTCGCCGGTGTAGGCCCTCGACGGCAGCGGGTGCTCATCCGGGTGACCCCGGACATCGACATCCACGGACACCGCGCCGTCACGACGGGGATCAGTGACCAGAAGTTCGGGTTCACCCTTGACGGCGGGCATGCCGCCGACGCGGTGGCACGTGTCCTGGCACACCCCGACCTCGACCTGATCGGGCTGCATTGTCATATCGGCTCGCAGGTCACCGATACCACGCTCTACGGCGAGGCGATTCGCCGAATGATCGCCGTCATGGCCGACATCCGCACCCGGCACGGCGTGATCCTGACCGAGCTGAACATCGGTGGCGGGCATGGGGTCCCCTATGTGGCCGGTGATCCGGAGCTCAATATCGACGAGCTGGCCCGGGCTATCGACGATGCGCTGGACGCGGCTTGCGCCGCCGAACGCTTCCCTCGGCCGGTCATCGTGGTCGAGCCGGGCCGGGCCATCAGCGCCCGCGCCGGTGTCACGCTGTACCAAGTGTGCGGCGTGAAGACGCAACCGGGCGGACGTACCTTCGTCGCCGTCGACGGTGGCATGAGCGACAACCCGCGGGTGTCGTTGTATGGTGCGAAATACACTGTCGCGCTTGTCAATCGGCATTCCCTTGCGCCGAGGCACCGGGTTACGGTGGCGGGGCGGCACTGCGAAGCCGGCGACGAGATCGCCCGCGACGTCGAGCTGCCGGTCGACCTGCACCCGGGCGATCTGTTGGCGGTGGCCTGCACCGGCGCATATCACCACAGCATGGCGTCGAACTACAACATGGTCGGTCGGCCACCCGTGGTGGCGGTGGCCGACGGTCGGGCACGTCAACTGGTCCGCCGCGAAACGATCGCCGACCTGTTATCGCGTGAGCTTGGATAACGGCGAGTGGCTTGCCGCTATTCGTCCTGCAGGTGCGGGTCGGCTTCCAGATGGGTCAGACCGTTCCACATCAGGTTGACCAGGTGTGCGGCGACCACTTCTTTCTTGGGCTCGCGCGTATCGAGCCACCACTGCGCCGTCATCGAGACCGAGCCCACCAGAGCCTGCGCGTACAGCGGCGCCAGGTCCGGGTCGAGGCCGCGGCGGGCGAAGTCGCCGGCCAGGATTGAGCTGACTTGGCTGACTGCGTCGTTGAGCAGGCTCGAGTAGGTGCCCGAACTGATCGAGGCCGGCGAGTCGCGGATCATGATGCGGAAGCCGTCGGTGCGCTCCTCGACGTAGGTGAGCAGCGCCAGCGCGACGCGCTCGACGCGCACCCGGGACCTGTTGTTGGTCAGCGACGACGTGATGCCGTCCAGCAGGGCCGACATCTCCCGGTCGACGACCACCGCGTACAAGCCTTCTTTGCCGCCGAAGTGCTCGTAGACGACCGGTTTGGACACGTTGGCGCGAAGGGCGATCTCCTCGATCGAGGTTCCTTCGTAGCCCCGCTCGGCGAACAGCGACCGCGCGATGTCGATGAGTTGGTGGCGGCGCTCGCTACCGGTCATCCTGGTGCGGGGCGCCCGCGTTTCCTTGTCCGGCGCGGCCACGCCTAACAGGTTATCGGGTTGCCCTGGTCCCGATGGCCCAACGCTCAACAGTCAAGTGGGCTAGGACCCCCAAGACCCCCAAGACCCCCGCCTGCGGTCCGCAACCGGCCCGCCCGGTCGTCTAGAGTGGACGCGGTTTAACCGCTGGTCGCAATGATCCGTCGTGGTGTAATCGGCAGCACTTCTGATTTTGGTTCAGACAGTTCAGGTTCGAGTCCTGGCGACGGAGCTTTGATTCGCGCCGGATTTGTGACCAATGTTCTCGCCTTAAGCGGGCAGTCATTAAGCATGTATGGGTATGCTGTCAATTTAACGTTGCCGTAAGGCGCCCGTATTTGGGGGAGGGACGGACATGGGGGCGCTAGATACCAGAGATTATGAACGAGGCCCTCAACCGAGTCGCTCCGAAGCGTACGGCGATCCCGCCCGCCTGACGATGGCACACCGTTTGGAGCACCAGGCACGCTCTCTCCCGGATCGCCATGCCTTCTCGTTCGTCGAGGACGGGGGCGGCGTGAACACGCGCACCTGGGCCGAGCTTGCCACGGGTGCGAGCGCCGTGGCCGCCGTTTTGGCGGACCTCCCGCGCACGCGGGAGCAGCCGCGCGCGCTGCTGCTCCTGCCCGACGACGCGACGTTTCTCGACGCGTTGTTCGGCTGCTTTTACGCTGGCGTGTGCGCGGTTCCGGCGCACATCCCGATCCCGTCGCGCCTCGCGCAGACGTTGCCGCGCCTGTTGGCGATCGTTGCCGACGCACGACCTGACGTCGTGCTCACCACCCGCCAGATACTCCCCGCGCGAGAACTAGTCCCCGCGCTCGCCGATATCCCGTGCATCGCGGTCGACGACCTTGGCTTAGCCGACGGAGCCACCGCGTCGGCGCCCGAGTCAACTGTCAGTCTCGAGGATCTAGCCATCCTCCAGTACTCATCGGGCTCCAGCGGCACGCCGCGCGGCGTGATGGTCAGCCATGCGAACCTGATGGCCAATGAAGCGATGATCGAGGACGCGTTCGGGCACACGTCGTCGACGGTGGCCCTGGGTTGGCTGCCTTTCCAGCACGACATGGGCCTCATCGGCTACGTGATCCAACCGGTCTACGTGGGTTTCGAGTGCGTGATCATGTCGCCGCTGCAGTTCCTCAAGCACCCGCTGCGCTGGCTGCACGAGATCACACACCACCGCGCCACCAGGAGTGGCGGGCCGAACTTCGCCTACGACATGTGCGTCGCTGCCGTGGAGCGCCAGGGCGACAAGAGCCTCGCCGGCCTCGACTTGTCCAGCTGGGACCTCGCCTTCGTGGGCGCCGAACCGGTGCGCGCGGCAACCCTCGACCGCTTCGAGGCGACATTCGCCAAGGTCGGTTTTCGCCGCGAGGCGTTCTATCCGTGCTACGGGCTCGCCGAGGCGACGCTGATCGTATCGGGCGGGCGGCGCGATGAGCCGCCGACCGTGTGGCGCGACCCGAACGGCCCCGCGCGCGTGAGCTGTGGTCGCGCGTGCATCGGGACCGAGCTCGCGATCGTTGACCGCGCACTCGGTGCTCGCTGCGATGACGGCGTTGATGGCGAGATCTGGGTCCACGGCCCGAGCGTCGCGGGCGGTTACTTCGGTGACGAGGAGGCCTCACGCGAAACGTTCGCCGCCACGCTCGACGGCACCCCCGAAGATTCCAGGTGGCTGCGGACCGGCGATCTCGGCTGCATCGTCGACGGCGAGCTGTACATCACCGGCCGCGCCAAAGACGTGGTCGTCAAGAACGGCGTCAACTATGCCGCGGAGGACCTCGAGACCACCGTCGAACAGTTGCGCCTTGGGTCGCTGCATGCGAACGGATGCGCGGCATTCAGCCACGATGACGGTCTGCGCGAGTGGCTCGTGATCGTCAGCGAGATCGCGCGCGACGCGGTGGCGGCATGGAGCGAGGTGGCCGACCAGATCGTCGCTGCTGTCGCGACCGCACACGGGACGCCGGCCGACTCGGTGGTATTCGTGAACCGCGGCGGCATCCCGCGCACGACCAGTGGCAAGATCAAGCGCAGCGAGTGTCGCGCTCTGTACTCGCGAGGCGAGCTCGTCGAGGTGCATCGTCATCTAACCGAGCGACGCACATGACACGCGGCTACGCGCTCGCCGCGTTCGCAGTCTTCGCACCGCCCACCGCCGTGATCGCGGCCACGGCATTGTGGTTCGGCGGAGTCGGACCCTCGCGAACCGACCTGATCGTGTTGGCGGTCGGTGCGACCGCGACGCTGTTCGGCGTCGAGCTGGGCTTTCACCGGTATTTCACGCACCAGTCGTTCACCGCCCGGCCGGCGCTGATCTGGGTCCTGGGCGCGCTCGGATCGAGTGCGTTCCTCGGCCCGGTGATGTGGTGGGTCGCGACGCATCGCCGCCACCATGCGCTCACCGATCGCGAGGGCGATCCGCACTCGCCGCACTGGCCGTTCAGCGGCGTGCACGGGCTCGTGCACGCGCACGTCGGGTGGCTCTTTCGTCCCGAACACACCGCGATGACGATCTCCGCGGGCGAGGTGAGGGACCTGTGGCAAAGCCCGCGCACCGTCTCGCTGCACCGCAGCTACCTCTGGTGGGGCGTACTGGGACTGGTGATCCCGACGCTGATCGGCTTCGCCGCCGGCGGCCCGCGCGGCGCGCTCACGGGTTTTCTGTGGGGCGGGATGATTCGGGTGTTCGTGGTGAGCCACGTCACCTGGGCCGTCAATTCGTTCGGCCATGCGCTCGGTGGCCGCGCGCGGCTGCCGCACTCGGGGCAGGCGCGCAACAGCATCTGGCTTGCGGTGCCCGGCTTCGGTGGCGGATATCACGCCAACCACCACGACACGCCACGTGCGTACACCACCCGGGTGCGCTGGTGGCAGATCGACGTCGGCGGCGCGGTGTTACGCGTGTTGTCGGCGTGCGGGCTGGCCAGCGACCTCAAGCAGCCGATGCTCAGCAAGACGGAGTCCTGACTGCATGAGCGAGACGTACTTAGGCGCCAGGCCGGCCGCGATTCGCCATCACTATGACGTCGGCAACGAGTTCTGGCGGATCTGGCTCGATCCGACGATGAGCTACTCGTGCGCGATGTGGGAAGACCCCGACGACGATCTCGAGCGCGCGCAACGTCGCAAGCTTGACTTCCATGTCGATCAGTCGCGCGCAGCCAGCGCAGCGCGCGTGCTCGACGTCGGCTGCGGTTGGGGCGCCATGCTGATGCATCTGGCGGCCTCGCACGACGTGAAACATGCTGTAGGGCTCACGCTCTCCGACGCGCAGGCCGAATACCTGCGCGAGATCGCACCGGACAACGTCGAGGTCTTGGTGCGCAACTGGAGTGACTACGAGCCGACTGAGCCGTTCGATGCCATCATCTCCGTCGGTGCGTTCGAGCATTTTGCGCGCCAGGGCTTGTCGCCAGACGAGCAAATCGAGGCCTACCGCAGGTTCTTTCGGTCGTGCCGAGATTGGCTCAAGCCCGGCGGGCGGCTCTCGCTCCAGACGATCGCGTACGGGGATATCCCGCGTGATCGACCACTGCGCGACCGTTTCATCGTTGACGAGGTCTTCCCGGACTCGGAGCTGCCACGGCTCGCGGACATTGCGCTCGCCGCAGAAATGCAACTCGAGATCGAAAAGGTGCGAAACGATCGCGACGACTACGTCAAAACCTTGCGCGCATGGTTCGACCGCTTGCGTGCGCAGCGAGCGGACGCGGTCGCGGTGTCCAGCGAGGAGGTCGTCGCGCGCTGCGAGCGTTACCTGCGCATGTTCGCGTACTCGTTTGAGCTCGGCGCGTTCACACTGCTGCGCTTGACCATGCGGCGCATCGATCTGCCGGGGCGGTGGTAGCGATGGACTCGCAGGAGCAGGCGCTCGTCGCGCGCCTCCGGGCCACTTCAGCCGGAAGCCCGGCGTGATAGGTCCGCTCGAGAGCTATCGCTTCAACGTCGCGCAAAAAACCGTCATCGCAGCGCGCTTCGCTCGATCAGCAATTCGCAGGAGTACGGGATGAAGAGCTACGAAGAGATCGAAGCGATGCTGGCCGCACATGTCGCGCGCCGGACTGGAACTCCAGCCAACGAGATCGATCGCGCACGCCGGTTCGATCACCTCGGCCTCGATTCGCCAGACGCGATAACGCTGATGGGCGAGCTGGAGGATTTCGTCGGCTACCCGCTCTCTGCCTATCTCCCATACGAATACCCGACGATCGAGCAGCTCGCGCGGCACGTGGCCGACGGCGACAGCTAACTTTTGCCGGAGCGGCTTGCCGGCGGCGCGAACTGACGTTGGTCGAGACGGCGACGGGCATCCGCGACGGCCTGGCGGTTCGCTGCGCACGCTATCCGGACGTCGGGCGAATTTGTGCTCGACACGGTTTCAATACACTTTGCTGCGAACGTGTTGCCTTTCGTGACGCACCGTGGAACACGTGCCCGGCTCGTCTTCCTCCGCCAGGCGAACTGCGCTGCCCAATACTCGCGAGTAACAAATTCCGTGCTGCAGGTTGCATTGCCGAGAACCTTGTGGCCCAGGTCAAACCCTCAGTTTGCACTCAGCATGGTCGTTCATTTGGGCACCTTGCGCGCGACCTGCTCGCACGAAAAAACCCGCAAAAAGGGGTTATACTCTATTGTTAGGCGCAGGAATCACATTGGTAAATACCCGCTAATAAATTCGCGACGTATTTAAATTTGGGCTAGCCGATATCGGGAGTTCGATTAATGCGCGAATGGATACCATCGGACGCTATTCCGCTCGATCCCATGACTGTCGGTCGGTTCCAGCTGGACCAGCGGCTTAGCTGGCGTGATCCCGACATCGACTGCACGCTGGTGCTGTCGCAGCCAGCAGTCGATCCCGACCTGTGGGCCGAGTTTTCACTGGGTGCGGAGAACAGCTATCGCAAGCATGGTGTCGAGTGCGCTCTGGACCTCGATGTGCTGCGCAGCGGAGCCGATACCGTCATGTTCTTCGCAATGATCGATGACGCCGGACGGATGGTGGGAGGTTTGCGTGCCAAGGGGCCGCTGCGGTCGGCTGACGACTCGCATGCGGTCGTCGAATGGGCGGGACAGCCCGGGCAGCAGGCGGTCCGCGACATGATCACAGACCGGATTCCCTTCGGCGTCCTGGAGATGAAGGCGGGCTGGGTAATCGATGATTCGGATCGAAGTCGTTCCCTTATCACGGCTCTGGCCCGAAGCGGTTGCAACATTACGGCTCTGCTCGAATGTCAGTTCATGATGGCCACCGCCGCGGCACACGTGCTGAATCGCTGGCGCACGGCAGGCGGGGTGGTGGCAGCCATTCCGGCTACCCCGTACCCTGACGACCGCTACCAAACCAAGATGATCTGGTGGAACCGACGCGACTTCGTTCAACCACGCCGAACCGCAACAGGCTGCCAAGATTCGTATGGAGACGCAGGCACTAACCCAAGATTTCTACAGCCGCCGCGACACAGATTTCGCCGCACGGAATGTTGGGTAGCCAGTCGCAGCGCTTAAGCGACAGGTGGTCTCGTCATCGAGCGACCGGCCAATGAAGGCCGCCACCGGGCCTGACAGACGTCGCTAATTCGAAAAGTCCATTAGTACCCGCCGCTGGACAAGCAGGGACTCCATCGCCATCCTGTCGAGCGGGCGCGATAGCAAAAAGCCCTGCGCTCGATGGCAACCCAAGTCAAGCAGCGCCCTGGCCGCGGCGACGGTCTCGACGCCTTCGGCGATGACGTCGAGTCCAAAGGCGTCGGCCAAGGCCATGACCTGCCGCAAGATCGCCATGTCAGCCTCGTCAGTGCCGAGGTCGCGGACAAATTCTTTGTCAATCTTGAGCGTGTCGACAGGAAGAGACTTCAAATACGTCAACGCGCTATAGCCAGTTCCGAAGTCGTCGATCGCGACCTGAACGCCGATTTCCTTCAACCCCGCGAGAGTTTTGTGGGTGGTGTCGATATCTTGCACGACAACGTGTTCGGTGATCTCCAGGCATACCGTGCCCGCGTCGAGCACAAACTCGTCGAGCGTTGCTGCCACCGTGGCGACGAAGCCGTCCGTGACCAGTTGCGCGGGCGACACATTGATGCTCAGCACTACATCGCGCCCTAGACCGCGGTTGCGCCAATCGCTGAATTGCGCACAGGCTGAGCGCATTACAAGACGACCGAGTTTCCCCGCCAAGTTGATGGATTCGACCACCCCCATGAACGAGTCAGGCAACAGCAGCCCTCGCGTGGGGTGGCGCCAACGAATGAGCGCCTCGGCCCCGAGAATCTCACCGGTGCGCATGTCAAACTCTGGAAGGTAATGCAGGACCAGTGCGCCGCTATCGCTTTCGATGATCCCTTCGAGGTGCAACTCGATGTCGTTGCGGATCGCGTATTTTTCCGCCATCTCCGGGTTAAAGGCGGCAACAGTGTTTCCGCCGACGTTCTTCGCCGACACCACGGCCTGATCGGCTCGACGCAGGACGTCTGAAGCGTCGTCGCGGCCGGGCTCACCCACCGCGACGCCGATACTGACGGTGCGGGTTATCGTCTCGCCGTCGACCGCCACCTGCTTGTGCACTTGGGTCTTCAGCCGTTCGGCCAACGCCTCAGCGGCTTCGGCATCCATGGGCGCGGCCGGCACAATGACAAACTCGTCACCGCCAAAGCGCGCGACAACCGCGGAATCGTCAGCGGCTTCGCCCAACAGCTCGGCGAAGACCTCGATGAACCGGTCGCCCGCCTTGTGGCCGAGGTGGTCGTTGACTGCCTTGAGGCGGTCGAGGTTCAGGAACACCAGTGCGACCGGACCTGGCTGACCCGGCGCTAGTCTGCCATCGAGGCGAGCCATCAACGCCCTGCGGTTCAGCAGCCCGGTGTGATCATCGTGCTGGGCGAGATAATGAAGTCGCTCCTCGGCGACGATGCGGGCCTGCACCTGAGCGAATAGCGTGGCGATCGCCTGCAATGCATTGAGCTCCTTGGGCAACCAGTCACGGTCCCCGAACTTGACGAAGCCCAGAGTGCCGGTGGTGAGATCTCCGGACAACAGAGGCACGCACGCAATAGAGACCGACGGGATGCCCGAGCCATCTTCGACGTTGCGTTGATAGTCGGCGTTATCGGGCTCGGGCCGCAAAACGCCGGGCTCCTTGAGGTTTTCGGCCATCGCGAAGACCGGATCGGCGTTGAGGAAATACACCACACCGATCGGGTCGGGCTCGGGAACATCTTCGCGTCGCGGCCATTCGGCGATCAGCACGGTCGCATGGATCGTGTGATCGTTGTAACGCAAAAAGCCGAAGTCGACGTTGAAGTGGCTAATCAGATCGGCAATCACCCGTTCGCTGATGCCGACGTGGTTATCCGCGGTGGCCGCCATCAGCTCGGCAGCCGCCGCCGTGACCAGGTCATCCAGCGAGCGGGCCATCTCCGTAGATTAGCCGCTATCAGCGGTTACGGCATTGCTAAACGATACTTACTCGGTCAGGATTGCGACGGCTTCGTAACGAAGCGGGGCCGCTGAAGGCGAATCTCAGCACAAGCGCAGGGAAACCGTCGGGTGGCATGTCGACGAGTTGGCGGAACTCCCTTTGCAGTTCTACAAGTTCGTCGCCAAACGACGTCGACAATTCGGTGAGCTCGTCGATGCTGTGTGCGTACAGGAAGACAGGCGAGATGGGCTGGACAGCCAATCCGCGCTGCTGTGCGAAAATCCAAACTGCCTCGACAGCGGATCCGCCACGCGCATAGTCGGCTAAGTTGTTCGCGGGCACCGAAATGACGGCCACGGCAGAACTCGTCACAATGCGACGGCGCGTGTCTTCGCCCAAGGCAGTCCCACCATCCCACTGCGCCAGGTAGGCCATGACATCCGGGCGCTTCACGATGCCCAGGACCGCGAGGTTGCCGGGATCCAGCTCCAGGCTGCGCACGTCAATACCCGTGTCAGGGCATGGATCGCCGGGCCAGCGCAGCTCAGAGAACATCTCCGCATGCAGCCGCGGCGTGAGGTAACGGATGCGGTCAGCAGCCGCCAAAATTGTTGCGGTCCGGTCTATGTCGTCTCGCCCAGTCACGAGATGCAGCCGAGCGCCCTCCCGTTCAGCAAGAGCATGCAGCACTTCGACCGTGTCAGCAGGGATTGGGCTTGGCGTCCCGAGAAGGCGGTTGGTTTCCCGCACCGACATCGGTTCGTACAATTCGGCGAGGTCAGGATCAGCTCCGTCACGAAGATGCATCGTCGCGTGTAGCGGGGCGCCGTCAACGTCCTCCAGCAAGCTCACCGGCCCTAACACCCGTTGCCTTGCCGCAGCTACTTTCGCGTTGAAGAGGGCTGCTCCCAACGCGACAGCGCTGCCGCGGAGCCCAACGTCCATCGCCGTCGTGTGTTCGGGAGCAAGCCGAATAGTTATGACGTCATGGCGGGCCTCCAGACGCCAGGGTTGTGCGTTGCCGCCGGAGGGGGCACGAATAGCGGCAGCGGCGATGACGCCCGACACACCCGGCAGCGCAGAGTCTGAATACTCGGCGGGCGGTGGAGGGCGCTCCCTGGCCAGCTGCGGCTCATCGAGCTGATCGAACGCCGAGCCGACGTCGAGGCGGGTCCGGCCCGACCGCAGATCTTCGTTGAGTCCAATTCTGCGCACGGACTCGGCAACCGCGGTCGCGCCGAGAACCACATCACCGGCCGACTGCGGCCACGTCGATAGCGTGCGGTCGAGCTCAACGGCCGACGCCGCCATGCGTGGCGACAACAGTTCGGCCTCGAGGAAACGCAGCAAGTACGGAACCTTTTCCCGACTACTCATGCCGGTAAGCCGCGCGAGGTCCAAGTCCCCCAACAACCCGTGCAGGATCGGACGTTGCGGCTCAAGGTCGAAACGTTCGACGTCCACCAGGCCGCGGTCGCTGGTGGCCATCAGCACCGGAATCCGGCGGGTGCGCGCGCCTTCCCGAACGATCGCCTTGATGTCCAGCGAGTCGCATTCCTCGACAACGATGTCCAATCCGTCGAGGAACTCGTCGACGGTCTCCAGCGTCAGTCCGGCGTCGATGACACCAACGTTCAGATATGGGTCGAGCTCGGCGATCCTGCGGGCCGCCGCCTCGGCCTTGTTCAGCCCGAGGTCCAGTACGGTCGCCGGCACCCGGTTGAGATTGGACAGCTCGAGGCGATCGAAATCGGCCAGCCGAAGCTCGCCGCACATACCCTGTGCCGCCAATGTGTGCGCAATGACATGCCCGACGCTCAAGCCGGCGACTCCGATACGCAGCGCGCCGAGCCGCGTCTGCTCCTCGGCGGTGACGACGTTTCGGTTGCGGTCGAGCCGCACCGCCCGAAACCCCCGCGGGCCCAGCACCGCGACGGCCGCCCGCCGCCAGGAGTAATACGCCCACCGGCCGGGTTCAGCGACGAGCTCAGTGGCGGGCGGCGGCAGCAGCCCGCGCAATTCAGCGAGTTGTGTGTCGCGGTGATCGATGAACTCGGTGACGGGATCGGCCCGCAGTCGATCCAACAGTGCTTTGTCAGCGGGGTCCTCGGCATCGAGAACCAATGCGGTGCATGCTGCGATGGTCATCCCCCTCGACGATCGGTCGTGCGTTCGAACGCGTACCCTGGCCACAGTGGTAATCCAGGCGTCACAACGACGCCTTCCGCGGTAGCCCGCAATCTGTATTATTCAGTGTCGGAACAAACGCCCCATCAAGTACGCCAATTAGCGCCAGCACGCGAGACGCCCGGGTCAGCAAAGGTGCCCGGATCGGAGGACACTGTGCGGGGCAATCTGGTCCTTATCACTTCCATTGCCAACCAACTGCTGGAAGCGACCGCGACAACTGCGACCCAGGCCAGCGAACAAGTCCTCGCACAGCTTGTCGAGCACTTCGATCTGCACTACAGCTTCCTGCGCTACAGCGACCACGACATCGGGGCCTCGGTGTTGGCCGCGGAGTGGCCGCCGCGGTTCGACGTCGCGGATCCGGATCCTTTTGGCGTTGTCTCCTTCACCAGCGAGCACCCTGCCTTGGCGCTGTGCGAAAGCGGCAAAGATCTGGTGGTGGTTCACCGCCTTCACGAAAACGGTGGTTTCCGATGCCCCGTCACGGGGCGCCGTCGCGGCGGCGGACCGTTGGTGGCCGCCGCCCCGCTGATCTCGGGGGCGCTGACCGCCGGTGTCCTCGGCTTCGTCAAGTGCCGCGGCCGGAAGTGGAAGCCGGAAGCGATATACACACTCGAGACAGTCGCATCCCTGTTCGCACAGTTCCAGGCCCGCATTTCGGCCGAACAACGGCTTCGCCATCTCGCTGAGCACGACGATCTGACCGGTCTGCCAAATCGGCGAGCGCTGCTCGCCCACCTTTCCGATCGACTCGCCAGCCAGCAGCCCGGCCCCGTCGCCGTCTTGTATCTCGACCTCGACCGGCTGAAGGCGATCAACGATTGTCTCGGCCACGCCGCCGGCGATTGGTTCATCAAGGATTTTGGCAACCGCCTTCGTGCGTGCGCCGGGGGTCAGAGCATGGTCGCTCGGCTGGGCGGCGACGAGTTCGTCGTCGTTCCGGATCAGCCGATGTCGACGCATGCCGCAGATTCATTCGCCGATCGGATTCGCGCGATGGTGCACGATCGTCTGACGATCGACAACCAGACGATCACCCGGACAGTGAGCATCGGAGTGGCCGCCGGCATGCCTGGACACGACGATGTCGCTGAACTCCTGCGTCGTGCCGATGAAGCCGTCCTGGAGTCAAAGCGCGCAGGTGGCGACCGGATCACGGTGGCGAGCGACAATTCGTTGAAGCAACTTTTCCGCAGCGACATCGAACTGCACCTGCAGGGCGACCTCGATAGCGACACGCTGCTGCTGGACTATCTGCCCGAGGTCGACCTGTGGACTGGTGCCATTGTCGCGGCTGAGGCACTCGTCCGTTGGCGGCACCCGGCACGGGGGGTGCTGTTACCGGACGCGTTCATCGGGGTGGCCGAATCGATGAATCTCGCCGGCGAGTTGGACCGGTGGGTGTTGCGAACCGCGTGCGCGGAGTTCAGCGGGTGGCGCGAGCGCGGCGTGGGACGAGGCGCGTCGTTGCGGGTCAATGTTTCACCTTTGCAACTGACCACTCCCGGCTTCGTCCGCATGGTTGCCGACACCATCGATGAGTTCGGTATGGACGACGGTTCGCTGTGCCTCGAGATCACCGAGCGCGCATTGGTTCACGACGTCGAGAGCACGGCGCGAACGCTGATGGAGCTGAAAGACGTCGGCGTGCAGACCTCCATCGACGACTTCGGCGCCGGCTACGCCGTCTGGTCGCACCTGAAGTCACTTCCCGTCGACGTGCTCAAGATCGACCCGCGGTTCGTGCGCGACTTGGGCCAAAGCGCCAACGATCTGGCCATTGTCCGCGCGATCATCGGACTTGCTGAGGCGTTCGACCTTCAACTGGTCGCCGAGGGGGTCGAAACGCCCGCCGCGGCACTGGCTTTGATGCAACATGGCTGCCGCCGGGCACAGGGGTACTTGTTCTCACGACCTATCGCCGGCAATGCGATGGAATCGTTGCTGTCGTCGCGCTGGATGCCGATGCCGTTCCTCGGCGACAGCGAGGCGCTGGTGAAGGCGGTCATCTAGCACCGCCGCCCCCTGAGCGGATTTGGCGGACAACGCGATAGCGGGCCGTTGCGTGCCATCGTCAATCCAGCAAACCGGCCAGCGCACATTATGTTGTCCGCCACATCCCATCCATGGCAGCCAACATCGCGCATGCGGCAACTACTCCCGAGCCGACGAGTCATCGTTGACGTGCGAAATCGGGTCCGCCGATAAGGCCCGGCTGTCGGCCAGGAAAGGCATGGGCATCGTGGCCTGGGAAAGCAGTGATTCGGTGGCGTCGTTGGAGAGCGGACGAGACAGCAAGTAACCTTGCGCCCGGCGACACCCATGCCGCATCAACGTCAGCGCGGCAGCCGGGGTCTCCACCCCCTCGGCGACCACTTGAAGGTCGAACGCCTTGGCAAGCCCGATGATCGAGCGAACGATCGCGAGATCGTTGGCGTTGGTGCCGAGGTCACGAACAAAACCCTTGTCGATCTTGAGCATATCGACTGGAAGTGACTTCAGGTAGGACAGAACCGCATAGCCCGTGCCGAAGTCGTCGATGGCAATCTGGACTCCAATCTCCTTCAACTCCTCAAGAGCTCTCCGAGTGATTTCCATGTCGCGCACCACTCCGCGCTCGGTGATCTCCAGGCACACCGAGCTGCCATCGATGCCGAACTCTTCGATGATTTCGGCGACACTCCGGACGAAGCCATGGCTAACTAGTTGAGCAGGCGAAACATTGATACGCAACATGGCATTTTGTCCCACGCCGTGTGATCGCCACCGACTGAGATCGGCACAGGCACTTCGCATAACCCATCGACCCACTTCTGCCGCCAGGTTTGTCGATTCGGCTACGCCGATGAATGCATCCGGTAGCAGCAACCCTCGCTCGGGGTGTCGCCAACGGAGCAGCGCCTCAACACCCACAATCGCGCCGCTCCACAAGTCGACCTCGGGCAGATAGTGCAGCAGAAGCGTTTCACTGTCGATGTCACCCCGCAGATGCAGTTCGATATCGTTACGCAGCGCATTCTCGAGCGACACGTAGCCAGTGGAGACCGCGATCTGGTCGCCGCCGGCGCGTTTGGCCGCCAGGACGGCTTCGTCGGCACGGTTGAGTAAATCAGCAGTGTCACCGCGTCCGGGGATGCCCGCCGCCACCCCAATGCTGACAGCGGGCGTGAACACATCGTCGCCAATCGTAAGGCGATGACACAACTTCGTCTTAAGCTGCTTAGCAAACGTTTCTGCGGTATTGATCGACATGGCCCGGTCCGGGACGACAATGAACTCATCCCCACCGATTCGGGCAGTCATGCTCTTTCCCGCGCTCATGCGAAGTCGTTCGGCGACTACCTGGATGAACCAATCGCCGGCGGTATGACCAAAGCAATCGTTGATTGACTTGAGCCGGTCGAGGTCTAGATACAAGACCGAGACGGGTCCCGGCCGTCCTGCTGCCAGTCTCTCGGAGAGGTACGCCATAAGAGCCCGGCGACTATGCAGAGCGGTCAAATCGTCATGGTCGACGAGGTATTGAAGCCTTTCTTGGGCAGCAATGCGAGCCTGGAACTGCGCAAACAGGGAGGCTACCGCCTCAAGTGTGTTGATCGCTTCCGGTTTCCACTTCTTGCGACCGAATTTGACGACGCCGATCGTGCCGGTAGTCAGTTCTCCTAGGCTCAGCGGTACGAGGGCCACCGAGGGCGACGCAGAACGGCGGCTTTCGGCGATCCACTGTCGATAGGCATGCTCCATCTGATCGGGCGCAATCACGACCGGCTTCTTGCGCTGTTCACCCGCCGCGAATACCGGGTCAGCACTAGTGAAGCGGATAACTGCGAACGGGTCGGGGTCTGGAACGTCGGGTCGCGGTGGCCACTCGGCGACCAACACCGAGGCCCTGAGGCCGTGGTCATTGCGGCGCAAGAAGCCGACGTCCGCGTTAAGTTGCTCGACGACCTGAGCCAGCACCTGTTCGCTCACTTGGGCAGCGCTGGATGCCGTCGCCTCCATCAATCTCTGCGCAACAGCGGCGACGAGACTGCGCGGCACGGTAGCCTCCCGATGACGTGGTGCGTAGGCTGGGTCGCCTTCTGGTCGTGCAATTCGGCTTCTGTCTAATGGGATTCACTGTCAGGCAGGGTCACGGACAGGTATTAGTCGAGAGGCGAGAAGTGTTGGTCAGGTGGTCGCGATCGCGTTGGCAGCCTCGGCGGCCGCATACAATCCGGCGCTGATACCGAAGGGTGCTCACAAACATCTCGTGAATCGCCGCCGCAGCCGCATCCTGTGCACTCATCGACGACCCGATCCCTTGCAAGGTCCCCGTCGCCGAAGTCAACGCTTCCGGCTGTGTGGTCACAAATGACATGCGCTTCTCCCCACGGACACGGACCGACCCGGAACGCTGCCGCAGGTGCTGCGATGACGTACGGCCGTGCGACTAGGACCTGGGGCGTGTGCATACCGATGATCCGTTTTATAACCATTCTACATACTTTTCGAATGATGTGAACTATATTACAGACGTCTAGTATCCGCCCGGGGAAATGGATGTTCCCCAATTCTGGGGACGGCGATGGAGAGGATGCGCTCGCGCTGCTGATGACCGGCAGGGTGTTCCGCACCGACGTCGCGGCGCTTGCGCTCGCCCGGCGCGTATCCACACCGGCGACGACGCTGACAGCGACGAGCCTTGCGCCCCAACCGGTTCCGATAATCCACTCCCTCAGGAGCAGGAGTCGAAGGTCGAAGTAGGGCAAGAGCCTCAGGTCGATGCGGGTGCCGAGGACGACTGTCCGGCATACCCCCCGATCTCGATATCGCGGGTTGCCATTCGTGTTCCAGTGGGGCCCGGAGGGCACAACCGCAACGCCTCCTTCAGCACCTGCACCGTGTACGGCAGCTGCAAAACATCGTCGGGCGTCAGTGCCTCTTCGAGGAACCGAGCGACCTCGGTGGCGACGCGATGCTGAATCTCCAGGTGGCGCCCAGCTGCCACGTTGCATATGTGAGAGTCGTAGCGGTGGTTGTCGTGAGCGGCAAACAAGAAGAAGATCAGCTCGTCGGCGATGTCCTTGTCGGACAAGCGTTTCTGGGTGAGCGGATCGGTGGCCGCGATCAATGCCCGCACCAGGGGCGCATCTTTGGCGGGATCAGCTCGACACTCCTTCAGGATGTCGTTGGAAAGACGGTGAAGTGTCGTGCTTGCTGCGCGGGCGCGCTGGCGAGCGTGTGTCGGCAACCAGGCGGGGGCTCGGGCCGGCCGCACCGCGCGCTCACGCAGGTCAGGCGGATGTCTCCTCGAGGAACTGCCTGATAAAACCGCGCGGTCTGCTTACTACCCAGTCTTCCGGGGGTGCTGATGCTTTCTGCATTCAAGTAGACTAAGTGTCGGCTATCTGCTTCTATTACAGTCTAATAGTATGTAAGCTTAGGCTCAGGTGCATCATCGGTATACACATACCCCCCGCACTCAAGCGTCGGCGTAACAACCCCGGGTTGGGCTGTTTCCGTCAGGAGGAGCACATGTCGTTGGTGGCCACACAGGCAGAAATGCTGGCGTTGACGGCTGGAGACCCCGGGCCGCCCGCGCACGTCACTGTCGTCATTCGCTCGTTATCGTCCGAAAGAAGCAGGCCGGGGCTGTGATCGCCATGGCGCCATATCGCTCCTTCACCAGCGACAACACCGCCGGTGGTGCACCCGAGATCATCGCAGCTGTTTCAGCGGCAGCCTCCGGGCAGGCACCGCCCTATGGCACCGACAGTTGGACTTTGAGCGCACGACGCCGCTTCACCGAGATCTTTGATTGCGACGTCGATCTGCTCCCCGTTTCCACCGGCACGGCGGCGAACGCATTGAGCTTGGCCGCGCTGACCCCACCGTGGGGCAGCGTGTTATGCCACCGCGACAGCCATATCAACAACGACGAGTGCGGCGCACCGGAGTTCTTCACAGGGGGTGCCAAACTCATTGCCCTGGGTGGGGAAAACGCCAAGATCGACGCCGACGAGCTGCAGGCCGCGGTGCACCGCAAGGTCGGAGACGCGCACAGCGTGCAACCCTCCGTGTTGAGCCTCACCCAGGCAACCGAGACCGGCGCGGTATACACCCCCGCCGAGATCGGACACCTGGCCTGCATTGCGAAGCACGCGGGCCTGCGCGTTCACATGGATGGCGCCCGCCTCGCCAACGCCGTCGCCGCATTGGGCTGCAACCCCGCCGAGCTAACCTGGCGCGCCGGCGTGGACATGCTGTCCTTTGGCGCCATCAAGAACGGGAGCATAACCGCCGATGCGATCGTCGTCTTCGAGCGCTCCGTGACCACCGAGCTCAGCTTCCGGGCTAAGCGAGCCGGACAACTCGCCGCCAAGATGCGTTTCGCCGCCGCCCAACTCGACGCCTACCTCGCCGACGATCTGTGGCTGCGCAATGCCTGGCACGCCAATGCCATGACCGCGCGGCTCGAAGAGGGGCTGAAGTCCATTCCCGACACTCGCCTTGCGGGCACGCCAGAGGCGAACATCCTCTTCTGCCGCCTGCCCCAGCAGGTCATCGACGGACTTCTGGACGAGGGTTACGGCTTTTACCACGGCCGTTGGGAGCCAGGTGTCGTCCGTTTCGTCACCTCCTTTGCCACCACGACCCACGATGTCGACGAGCTGGTACACGCGGTCCGCCGACTCACCGCGGCCGCGATCGAGGAAAGCCGGTCTAAACGGGCTCGAACGCAGAGATCAGCCAGCGGCCGCCGATCTGAGGTGGCGTGTATGGGACGCGTCCGATGATCGAGATGGCCATCGTGGGGCTCGGCTCGTGGGGTCTGTGCGTCATGGAGCGGACGGTGAGCCGGGCCCGGCGGGTAGGGACGCCGGTGCGGCTGCACGTGGTCGAGCCCTCTCAGCTCGGAGGCGGGGTTTACGCCGCCGAGCAGCCCGACTTCCTGGTCCTCAACAACGCCTGCGGTCAGCTCTCCCTCTACGCCGCCCCCGACGGGGACGCCCTCCCCCCCTACGCCATGGGCCTGCACCAGTGGGCGGTGGGCTGCGGCTACCGCTGGGTGGGTTACGAGTGCCGCATCGGCGCCGGGGGTGACCCCATCCTGCCCACCGACTACCTGCCCCGGCGGTTGATGGGCGAGTACCTGGTCTGGTTCTACGACACGCTGGTGGCCTACGCCCCGCCCAACCTCGAGATCGTCCGGCACTACGCGGCGGCCGTCGACATCTCGCCGGCCCTCCAGGGGGGCGCGAGGCGGTGCTGCTCGACAACGGCACCACCCTCACCGTCGACCACGTGGTGCTGACCTCGGGGCACACCTGGAACGACGAGCCCGGGGCCGGCGGGGGCGCGCACTACCTGCGGCCCTACCCCGTCGAGTACCTCGACCAGAGCGCTCCGGCCGGATCCTCGGTGGCCGTGGCCGGCATGGGCCTGGTCGGCTACGACGTCCTCACCGCCCTCACCATCGGACGAGGCGGGACCTTCGAGGACCGGTGCGACCGGGCCGACCGCAAGCGGTACGTGCCCTCGGGCCGGGAGCCGACCATCACCCTCTACTCGCGCTCGGGCATGCCCCACTGCGCCAAGTCGGCCCACGGCGTCGACCCCTACGGCCAGTACCAGCCGGTGGTGTGCACCCCCGAGGAGTTCGCGGCGCTGACCAATCCGGGCGGGTCGCCGGTGCGGCGGCACGTGGACTTCCGGGCCGAGCTCCTCCCCCTCATCTTCGCCGAGATGCAGGCGCGCTACTACATACACGCCGCCTTGCTGGCCGGGGGCGACGTCGAGTCGACCGAGGTCCGCACCGTCCTCCGCCAAGGCTGGGTCGACGGGCACTACGAGAAGGCCGTCGACGGTCTCGAGCCGCGCTACGGGCGCTTCGACCCGGCCACCCACGTCTTCGCCGGGTCAGACCGCCACTACACGTCGGCCGCCGACTACCAGGGCCAGGTCTACGACATGATCGAGGCCGACCTCACCGAGGCCCTGCGACCCGGGGGGAGCCCGGTCAAGGCGGCCCAGGAGGTGCTGCGCATCCTCCGGGACCAGCTGCGTTCGGTCATCGAGTTCGGTGGTCTCTCCCTCGACTCCTACGTCGACTTCCAGTCCAACGTCCGGGGCCGCATCAACCGCCTGGAGGCGGGCCCGCCACCCCTGCGCTCCCAGCAGCTGCTGGCGCTGCTCGACGCCGGGGTGGTGCGCATCCCGCTCGGACCGAACCCGGAGCTGGCCGCCTGCCCCGACGGCGTCCGCCTGAGCTCCACGGCCCTCGACGAGCCGACGGCCGTGACGGTCGACGGGGTGGTGCGGGGCCATCTCGACCTGCCCTCGCTGGCCCGGTCGAGCTCGCCCCTGCTCAGCCGTCTCTACGCCAAGGGAAGGCTGACCCAGCTCAGCTACGGTGACACGCCCGTGGGCAGCGTGGCCATCAATGAGGACTTCCACCCCTACGACACCGAGGGCCGGCTCCAGCCCAACCTCTCCGTGCTGGGCGTGCTCACCGAGGGGGTGCGCTACTTCACCCACTACCTGCCCTCGCCCCGCAGCCGCCTCCGGGCCGTCTACGACGCCCAGGACTGCGTCGAGGCCGTCATCGGCTGAGCACATGATGGATTCCACGACCGGACAGGCGCGGCCGTTGGTGGCGGTGGGCTACGGGCCGCGTTGCGTTCCCGTGATGCAGCTGGCCGAAGCGGCCGCCGGCCTCTGCGACCTGCTGTGGATGATCGACACGGCCGTGCCGGGTATGGGCGAGATGGCCGATCTCCTCAACCGGTTCGGCCCCGTTGTCGACCTCAAGGGCATGAGCACCGAGCAGGCGGTCAAGATCCTGGCCGACTGGGAGCCCGACGGCATGACCACCTACCTCGACGCCGGCATGGTCGAACTGGCCCGTGTAGCCGAGGATCTGGGCCTCCCCTTCCACAGCCCGGCGACCGCC
>CAWDVY010000008.1:0-85519 GCA_963805675.1 uncultured Actinomycetota bacterium | reverse complement strand
CCGGTGCGTCGAAGCGCCCATCGGTTCCTATTTCTGTCCAAGTCGCGGCCCGGCGAGTTGCCGATCGGCAACCTAGCGGGCGAGGAGACCGATCCATATCTGCCTGAAATCCGTCGCTTCGTCCAGATCCACTGCCTAACTGTCAGAAACACTGGATGATCGCCGGGTGAGAGTCATTGTCACCGGCGGCAACAGCGGCGTCGGCAAGGCGACCGCCGCGGCACTGGCAGCCACCGGTCACAGCGTCGTGATCGCCTGCCGGACCATCCCGAAAGCCGAGCAAGCCGCGGCCACGATGGCCGGCGACGTTCAGATAGCCCACCTCGATCTCGCCGATCTGGCCAGCGTGCGAAAGTTCGCCGACTCGGTGGACGGCGTTGACGTGCTGATCAAAAATGCCGGCGTGCTGGGTCTGCCGCTGAGGCGCACGGCGGACGGATTCGAAGCGCATATGGGTACCAACTACCTCGGACATTTCGCGTTGACGTGCCTGCTCGGCGACAGGATCAAGGATCGGGTGATCTCGGTGGTCAGCTCGTCCTACGCGTTTAGCCGCCTGCACCTGGACGACTTGAACTGGCACAACCGCAAGTACTCCAAGTGGGCGGCCTACGGGGAGTCCAAATTGGCCATCATGTTGTTCAACCACGAGCTGGTCCGTCGCGGCGTCCGGGCCTACATGAGCGATCCCGGGGCGACGGATACCGACATCACCAAAGACGCTACCGGCGTGGTGCCCTGGATACGTGACCACACCTTCCGCCGGTTCCCCGCGCACAGCGCGGCTACCGGCGCGCGGGCCAGCATCCAGGCGGTCAGTACCGAGCTGCCGACCGGCAGCTATCTGGCACCGCGCTTCAACCAGTGGGGCACGCCGAAGGCGACCAGGCCGCGCAAGAAGGCCCGCGACGCCGAGATGGCCCGTCGGCTGTGGGACTTGTCTGTTGAGCTGACCGGCTGCGACTGGCCCGTTTGACGGGTGCGGGTTCGCGGGTACACAGCCGCGTGTCTTTCGCACCAACGATGGTCGAACCCCAGTTGCCCGCTGCATACGGGCCACTATCGATGGCCGTTCGGCGCAGTCTCACTGAACGCGCGCCCCGCGATCAGCTAACCCGCATCGGCCCGTCGGTGCTCGACTCCGACCCTTACGGTCTGGATCTGCAACTGGCTTTGTACATGTGCTACGAGCTGCATTACCGCGGTTTCGCCGGTGTCGACCCCACGTGGGAATGGAATCCTGGATTACTCCATCTGCGGGCGCAATTGGAGCGCACCTTTCTGGCAGAAGTGCGTCGCGACGTCGGCTCCATTCCGCCTGACCAGACCGCCGAAGCCGAAATGAACGACCTTTCAATTGAATCCGTCGACGGAACTGGGCCCTCGTACTGGCTGCGGGACAACGGAACGTGGCAGCAGATGCGCGAATACTTCGTGCACCGATCGCTCTACCACCTCAAGGAGGGGGATCCGCACGCCTGGGCGATCCCACGCCTCAGTGGCCAGGCCAAGGCGTCGTTCGTCGCGATCGAATTCGACGAATACGGAGCCGGGCAAGGCGCTAAAGTTCACCAGCAACTGTTCGCCGACCTGTTGACCGCCGCCGAACTGGATGCGACCTATCTCGGTTACCTCGAAGTCGTTCCCGCCGAGTCGCTGGCGGTGGTCAATTTGATGTCGCTGTTCGGCTTGCACCGCCAGTTCCGCGGAGCGGCCGTCGGACATTTCGCATCGACGGAGATCACTTCGCCGCCGGGCTCCCGCCGGTTGGTCGAGGCGTTGCAGCGACTGAACGCGCCGCCGGAATGCGTCGCGTTCTACCACGAGCACGTCGAGGCCGACGCGGTGCACGAGCAGGTGGTGCGTATCGACGTGGTGGGCGATCTCGTCGCGCGGGAACCTCAACTGGACCGCGACGTGGTGTTCGGCATCCGCGCCCACGCCGTGGTCGAAGATCGGCTTGCCGACGCCATCATGGCCTCATGGAAGGCCGGCGAGACGTCGTTACGACGGCCGCTTAGCTGAATTCGCTTTTTGCGCGTCGTCACCGGCGATGCGAGCGCGCACAGGCCGGCAACGTCGATGGCTGGTGTCGCACATCGGATAGATCTTGCTTCGTCGGCAGGTGCAGACGGCCACCATGAATCGGTCTGATTCGACGACGTCGCCATCGGGCGTTTCGATACGTACCGGCCCGGATATAAGCACCGGGCCATTCGGTATCACCTGCACCCGGATGCGGTCGGTCATGGCTTGTCCGCCCGGATCACTACCAGTTTCTCTGTCCGACAGCCCGACTCGATCTGGCCAGTGACTTCCAGCCAGCCGGCCCGCGCCGACAATACCGGTCCGAATGGAATCCATTGGGAGGCAATGACACGTGCATTCAAACCGGTGGACCGCAGAGCATCAAGTGACTGCTCGACGCCTGCTAGGGCGGACTGCACCAATAGCATGGAGCCGCCGTCGGCCAACAAACCAGATGCCGAACTGCACAACGGATCCAGCACCATCCGCCCGTCCAGACCCGCATTCCAGGCCCATGCCGGGCCTGCGAACTGCGGGATCAATTCCACGTCGCCACCCGGCGGCGTGGGCACATAGGGCGGATTGGAAACAATGACGTCAAACGGCGCGTAATCCAGCGCGCACGTCCACGGTCCTTCGCGAACGTCGATCTCGACACCGGCGTGAATGGCATTAGCCCGCGAATAACGGACGGCGTGCGGGCAGATATCGAAAGCGGTCACGCTGGCCGCCCCAACGCCGCTGCCGCGATCGCGACCACACCGCTACCCGTGCACAGGTCCAGCACCCTTCGCCCGGTGGCCAATTCGGTCCGCTGCAATGTGTCGATCAGCAATTGGAGTCGTGTTTGCGGAGGGTAAACACCGTTGAAATCCAGCGAATCCGACGGTGCGGGAAAAGTGATGGTCACGTCGGCCTTCCGAAGTCGTGATCGCCGTGGCGATCACGGCCTTCAGGTGATTCAATGCCCACTAATCAGCGCGGCGAAACCGAAATCGCGCAGCGAAGTATTCAGGTGCGTGCCGGCGCTTGCTCGAGTTGCTGGACAATGGCGGCGCAGAAAGCCGGAAGGTCAGCCGGAGATCGGCTGGTGACCAAATTTCCGATCCACCACGACTTCTTCGTCGACGACTGTGGCGCCGGCATTTCGTAAATCGGTGCGAATGCTCGGATACGAAGTGAGCGTTCGACCCGCCACTACATCCGCCTCCACCAGCGTCCACGGTCCATGACAGATGGCAGCGACCGGCTTACCGGAGTTGACGAACTCACGCACGAATGTGACCGCCGAGCTATCCAGCCGTAGCTTGTCCGGATTCACCGTCCCGCCGGGAAGAACCAATGCGTCGAATTCGTCCACGGACACATCCGCGACTGTTCGATCGACATCGAGTGTTCCGGCCGGTTCCAGATCGTGGTTGCGCGCTTGAATCTCACCAGTTTTCAGCGACAGCACCTCAACGTGGGCACCTTTTTCGCTTAGCGCGGTGCGCGGCTGCTCGAGTTCGACCTTCTCCACGCCGTCGGCAGCCAAGATCGCTACCTTCTTGCCTTGCAATGAGTTTGGCATCTGAAGCTCTCCTTCGATCAGTCGTTGCCGCTACCAGCGGCGGCTGACCGAAGCGCCGCCAGCAGCGGTTCAGCGGCTTCTTTGAGGAATAGTTCTTGGGTCTCGCCGCCGATCTGCACCAGCGCGACGTCAGTGAAGCCCGCTTCCCAATAGGGCCGCACCGCGTCGACGATCGCATCCAGGTCCGGACCGCAGGGAATGCTCTCGGCGACATCATCGGGCCGGACGAACTTCGTCGCGCCGGCGAATCCAGTCGGCGTCGGCAGGTCGGCGTTGACTTTCCAGCCGCCGGCGAACCAACGGAACTGGTCGTGGGCGCGTACAACGGCGACATCCCGATCGAGGTCCCAGCAGATCGGGATCTGCCCGACAACGCGGCCGCCACCGGCCAGCCCGTTCGCCTGACGCGCGGAATGCCACTCGTGCACAAGCTCTCCGTTGGGTTCCACCGCGATCAGATGATCGGCGAGAACGCCGAATTTGTCGATCGCCTTTTGCCCGCCCATCGCCACTCCGATGCCGACGGGGACATCTGGCAGGTCCCACAACCGCGCGGAGTCCACCTGGTAGTGGTCGCCCCGCCAATTGACCAAGCCGCCACCGAATAGGGCGCGAATGATCTCGATAGCCTCGTGCAGCATGTCCTGTCGCTGCGTGATAGCCGGCCAGCCTTTGCCGAGCACGTGCTCGTTGAGGTTCTCGCCACTGCCCAGACCCAAGGTGAACCGCCCGTCAGCGAGGATCTGCACAGTCGCTGCCTGCTGCGCGACGACGGCGGGGTGATAGCGCATGGTCGGGCAGGTCACATAGGTGTAGAGGTCCACCCGTTCGGTGACCTGCGCTACTGCTCCCAGTACCGCCCATGCGTTGGGCGCGTGACCTTGCGATACCAGCCACGGTGAAAAGTGATCACTGCTGACCTCGAAGTCGAATCCCCGGTGCTCGGCCGAAACCGCATATCGGACAAGGTCTTTGGGGCCGTTTTGCTCCGTCATCAGGGTATAGCCAAATCGAGTCATCAGACTCGGATACCCGTGCACGGCGGATGCAAACGACCCCTGCAAGCAGGATTACAGTCGATCCTTGACCGCGGCGGACAGCCGCGCCCGTCGGCCTTGCCGGCCGCCAGCGCGGTGGCAGCTTTCATCACCATGCCCATCTGCTTCATGCCCGGCCGCTCGCCCAACTCCTCGGCGACCTGCGCGATTGCGGTGTCGGCCACGTCGGCCACTTCGGCCTCCGTGAGCGGGGTGGGCAGATATTCGTCGATGACCCGTGCTTCGGCATGCTCGTTGGCCGCTAGCTCCCCGCGTCCGTGTTGGGTATAGATCTCGGCTGCCTCGCTGCGCTTCCTGGCCTCCTTGCCCAGCACCTTGAGCACCTCGTCGTCAGAGAGTTCCCGCGCCTCTTTGCCGGAGACCTCCTCGGTCTGGATCGCGGCCAGCAGCATCCGCAGCGTCGCGGTGCGCAGCTTGTCCTTGGACTTCATCGCATCGGTGAGATCCGCCCGTAGCCGGGACTTGAGTTCCGCCATAACTGAGACGCTACGCGCTGCGCCACGCTCGGACGCCGAGGCCCGCAGCCATGGTGGCACGTTGAGAAATGACCCGGTGCTCGACAGTATGGGAACCATGATCGACCATGACGGTGGCTCCACTTGGTGAGCGCGCCGCCGCCCGACTACCCGGATTACCCGGATTACCCGGATTACCCAGAATGGGGTTACCCGCCGCCCGGTTACCGTCCACCCGCATACCCACCACCGGGCTATCCATCAGCGGCTCACCCGCCGCCCGGGTACCCTGCGCCGGGCTACGTCGGTCCGTTTCCGAATTACCCTCCCGCACCGGGTTACGCCTCGCAGCCCGGCTATGGCGTCCCGCCACCACAGGCTCGCGGAACATTGGCGCCCGGAATCATCCCGTTGCGGCCGTTGGGCCTCAGCGACATCTTCAATGGCGCAGCCGTCTACATTCGGGCCAACCGCAAGGCCACGTTGGGGCTGACCGCCATCGTCGTCGTGATCACGCAAATCCTGACGTTGATCGCCGCCGTCGGACCTCTGGCTGCGGCGGGCCGACTGAGAACTGCCCCGCCCGACGAACTCACTGGCGGCGACGTGGGCGTGTGGCTGCTGTCGGCAGCGCTCACCGGCTTCGTAGGTTGGCTGGCCGGCATCCTGCTGACCGGCATGCTGACGGTGGTCGCCGGCCGCGCGGTGTTCGGCTCGACAATCGGCGCCGGCGAAACATGGGCCAAGATCCGCGGGCGGCTGCCCGCGTTGATCGGCCTGGTGGCGCTGGAGTCCGCCGGGCTGATACTGCTGACCGGTGTGGTGGGGCTGATTGTCGGGGCGATCGCCACCGCCGGCAACGCTGCGGCGGCGATCGTCATTGGCTTGCCGCTGGTGCTGGCGGCGGTCGCGACGGTGATCTACCTGTATACGGTGCTGTCGTTCGCACCGGTGCTGATCGTGCTGGAGCGGCTGCCGGTGATCGATGCGATGATTCGATCATTTGCCCTGGTGCGCACCAGTTTTTGGCGTTTACTCGGCATCCGGGTGCTGACCTGGGTGGTGGTCGTTTTCATCGCGGGTGCGGTCGCCGCCCCGTTCGACTTCCTCGGTCACCTGCTGGGCGGTCCCAGCGGCTCAGAGCTGATCGGTGCGACGGTGGGGGCCGTCGGATCGGCGATCGGCCGAATCATCACCGCACCGTTCAGCGCGGGTGTGGTCGTCTTGCTCTACACCGACCGCCGGATCCGCGCTGAGGCATTCGATCTGGTGCTGCAGACCGGCGCCGCCCGAGGCCCCGCCGCGACCGCATCCACCGACTACCTGTGGCTGACGCGGCCGGTGTAAGGACAAGCCGAGAATGCCCGCCATCGACATCGACCGCGATACCGCACATCAGGTCGCTCAGCGCGAACTCGACAAACCGATCTACCCCAAAGGCTCTGTGACACAGCAACTCCACGAATGGATCCACGGGTTGCTCTACCGCCTGCTCGAGCAGGGCTCTTCTGTACCAGGCGGATGGTTCACCGTCAGTGTGCTGCTCACCCTGCTGGCCGTCGCGGTGGTGATGGCTGTCCGCATCGCGCGACGCACCATACGTACCCGCCACGGCGACGACTATCAACTGTTCGATGCCGGTCAGCTCACCGCCGCCCAGCATCGGGCTACTGCGGAACAGTCTGCCGCCGAAGGGAATTGGACTGCTGCGATTCGGCATCGACTTCGCGCGGTGGCCCGTGCCCTCGAGGAGAGTGGGACATTGGATCCGGCCCCCGGCCGCACCGCCAACGAGCTGGCCGATGACGCCGCTGAACGAATCCCGCAGCTAACGTCCGAATTGTCGCGATCGGCCAACGCATTCAACGACGTCACCTACGGCCAGAGACCGGGCACACCGGCTGACTACCAGGTGATCGTAGATCTCGATGACCATCTGCGATTCCGTTCTGCAGCAGGACAACCCGGGCCGGTCGAGCTGACCGCAGGCGACTCATGGGCGCGGGTTCGGTGACGGTCGCCAATACGCCTGCCCCGGTGCGACGACGGTCGTGGCGGTGGGTGCTACTCGCACTGGTCGCCATCTGCGCTGTCGCCGCGATCGCTACATACCTGACCGCGCCGCGACCGGGTGGGCACATGGACCCCGACTCGACCGGGCCCACGGGGGCGCACGCGTTGGTCGCGCTGCTGGGGGAAGGTGGCGTCAACGTTGTCGTCGCCAACAGCGTCGACGAGGCAGTCAATGCGGCACGCCCCGGAACAGGGTTGTTGTTCGCCCAAACCCAACGCGTCACCAATGAATCGCTACTGCAGCGGCTGGCCGGCACCCCATCCGATCTGCTACTGGTGGAACCGACCTCGCACGCCCGTGCCGCGCTCGCTCCGGGTATCCGCAACAGCGGTGCGAGCGTGCTGGACACCAAGCCGGATTGCGCGCTGCGAGAAGCCAATCAAGCAGGGTCGGTGGACTTCGGGCCGTCCAACACGTTTGACGCTGTCGGTAATCGAACGGTCAGTAGCTGCTACGGCGGAGCGCTGGTCCGCTACCGGGACGGCCAACGCATGGTGACGGTGGTCGGCAGCACCGACTTCATGACCAATGGCGGTCTCTTGCGGGCCGGTAACGCCGCACTGGCGATGAACCTCGCCGGCCGGCATCCACGTCTGGTGTGGTACGCACCGCAGCACATCGAAGGTGACTCATCGGGTTCGGCAAGGATTTTCGATCTGATTCCCGCTAACGTCACCTGGATCGTCGTGCAGTTGTGGCTGGCGGTGATGCTGATCGCGTTATGGAAGGGTCGTCGGCTCGGTCCGCTCGTCGCCGAGGATCTGCCCGTGGTGGTCCGCGCGTCGGAGACAGTCGAAGGCCGCGGCCGGCTGTATCGATCGCGGCGCGCCCGCGATCGCGCGGCGCAGGCATTGCGCGCCGCTACGCTGCAGCGAATGCTGCCCCGGCTCGGACTGGGCGTCGACACGCCGGCACCGGCGGTGGTGAACGCCATTGCTCAGCGCAGCAGATCAGATCCAGAGTCGTTGCGGCATGTGCTGTTTGGCCCGCCGCCGGCCACCGATGCCGACTTAATACAGCTTGCCCGTGCACTCGATGACATCGAAAGGCAGATCGCACATCTATGACTCAACCGCCTATGACCCAACCGCCCCCTAGATCCGCTCAGCCGCCGGCGGCGCAGGCGGCTCGTCATGCGTTGCTCGCGTTGCGCGCCGAGATCGGCAAGGCCGTCGTGGGGCAAGAAGCGGTGATCACCGGGTTGGTCATCGCGCTTTTATGCCGTGGGCATGTTCTGCTCGAAGGTGTTCCGGGCGTGGCGAAGACGCTGCTGGTCCGTTCCCTGGCCGCAGCTCTACGATTGGAGTTCAAGCGTGTCCAGTTCACACCGGACCTGATGCCCGGCGACATCACCGGATCACTGGTCTACGACAACCGCACCGCCGCGTTCGTCTTCCGGAACGGTCCGGTTTTCACCAATCTCCTGCTGGCTGACGAGATCAACCGCACGCCACCGAAGACGCAGGCTGCCCTGCTGGAGGCGATGGAAGAACGTCAGGTCAGCGTGGACGGCGAGCCCAGGGCGCTGCCCGAACCATTTATCGTCGCGGCGACCCAGAACCCGATCGAATACGAAGGCACATACCAGTTGCCTGAGGCTCAGCTCGACCGGTTTCTGTTGAAGCTGACGGTGCCGCTGCCGCCGCGTGATTCCGAAATTGCCATCCTCGCCCGGCACGCACACGGCTTCGACCCGCGCGATCTGTCGGCGATCCGGCCGGTCGCCGGTCCGGACGAGTTGGCTGGGGGCCGTGACGCAGTCCGTCAGGTACTGGTGGCCAACGAGGTGCTCGGCTACATCGTCGACATCGTCGGCGCCACTCGCCACTCGCCCGCGCTGCAGCTGGGCGTTTCACCCCGCGGCGCAACCGCTTTGCTGGCCACGGCGCGGGCGTGGTCGTGGCTGTCCGGGCGCAACTACGTCACCCCCGACGATGTGAAGGCCATGGCCCGCCCGACGCTGCGGCACCGAGTGATGCTTCGGCCGGAGGCGGAGCTGGAGGGCGCCACAACCGATGGCGTGCTCGACGGCATCCTGGCCTCGGTTCCGGTGCCGCGCTAGTGATCCTGACCGGGCGCGCCGGCCTAGTCGCACTCTTGTGCGTTCTGCCGATTGCACTATCACCCTGGCCAGCAATGTCTTTCGTCTTACTGTTAGTGCTGCTGGCCGTCGCGGTGCTCGCTGACGTCGCGTTGGCGGCCAACCCATCCTCACTGGCGTACACCCGTTTACCTAACGGCTCAGTTCGGCTTGGGGAACGGATCAATCTTGGTTTGCTGATCCACAATGGTGGTCGACGCCGCTTCCGTGGACGGGTTCGCGATGCCTGGGCTCCCAGTACGCGGGCCGAACCACCAACGCATGCCGTCGACATCATTGCCGGGCAGGTCCAACGGGTGGACACCTGCCTACAGCCGGTCCGCCGCGGTGATCAGCGCTCGGCAGCGGTGACGGCGCGCTCGATCGGCCCACTGGGGTTGGCGGGGCGGCAGAAGGTGCGGCCGGTGCCCGGCCAGGTGCGGGTGCTGCCGCCCTTCCTGTCGCGCAAACACCTGCCGTCGCGCTTGGCCAGACTTCGGGAGATCGACGGGCTGTTGCCGACGTTGACCCGGGGCCAGGGCACCGAATTCGACTCGCTGCGAGAGTATGTGGACGGCGATGACGTGCGCTCGATCGACTGGCGGGCAACCGCTCGTCGGGCCGACGTCGTGGTCCGGACGTGGCGGCCGGAACGTGACCGGCGGGTCGTCATCGTGCTCGACACCGGCCGCACGGCCGCCGGGCGCGTCGGGGTGGACCCGACGGCCAGCGACCCCGCCGGCTGGCCGCGACTGGACTGGTCAATGGACGCCGCTTTGCTGCTGGCGGCACTCGCCTCGCGGGCAGGTGACCATGTCGACTTCCTCGCTCACGACCGGACAACCCGGGCCGGCGTGTTCGGCGCGTCACGAACAGAGTTACTGGCCCGCCTGGTCGATGCGATGGCTTCGCTGAAACCAGCCCTCATCGAATCCGATTCCACGGCAATGGTTTCCGCTATCGCTCGCCGGACGCGTCGCCGGGCGCTGGTGGTGCTGATGACCGACCTCAACTCAAGTGCCCTCGACGAGGGGCTGCTGCCGGTACTCCCCCGACTCTCGGCCAAGCACCTGGTGATCATCGCCGCGGTTGCCGACCCGCGCGTCGACCAACTGGCCGCCGGGCGTGGCGATGCGGCCGCGGTGTATGACGCGGCGGCCGCCGAACGGTCCCGAAACGACCGGGGGGCGCTTGCTTCTCGGCTACGCCACAGCGGAGTGGAGGTCATCGACGCACCGCCCAGTGAGCTTGCGCCCGCACTGGCAGACCGTTATCTGGCGATGAAAGCCACTGGCCGGCTTTAGCTCACCGCGTTGGGACCACATCGGGTGCCTCGGCGATGTCCCCGGTGTCACCCGCCCGAACTGCGCGGCGGCCGAAGTACCCGATGTAGGCCAAAAAGCCCGCCTCGGCGATGATGCCGATGCCGATCCGCATAGCGGTCGGCATCGGCGATGGGGTGACCAACGCTTCGATGGCCCCCGAGACGAGTAACACCACGACCAAACCCACGGCGACCGAGACCACGGCACGACCCTGCTCGGCCAGCACCTGTCCGCGCGGGCGGTCACCCGGTGAGATCACCGACCAGCCCAGTCGCATCCCGGTGGCACCCGCCAGTAATACCGCCGTCAACTCCAGCAGGCCATGTGGGAGCAATAGCCCCAGCATGACGTCACCCTTGCCCGCTTGAAGCATGAGACCGGCCACCACGCCGAGGTTGGCGGCGTTGGCGAACAACACGAACGGGATCGGCACGCCCAGTAGGACGGAGAACGCGATGCACTTGGCCGCCACCCAGGAATTGTTCACCCAGACGTGCAGCCCGAACGCGGCCGCCGAATGCTCGCCGTAGTAGGCGGCGAAGTCGTGGTTGACCAATTCCTCGATCTCACTTGGTGTTCCGATGGTGGATTGCACTTCCGGGCTGCTGATGACCCACAACGCGATGACGGCCACGACGGCGAAGAACGCCACTGCCGTCGCCAGCCACCATCGCCAGGCACGATAGGCCACCACCGGGAACGACACCGTCCAGAACCGAGCGAATTCTCTGGACAGCGGGGCGTGGGCACCGGTAACCGCGGCTCGGGCGCGCGCCACCAGGCTCGAAAGCCTGCCGACCAGCGCCGAATCGGACGACCCGGAGCGCAGCATCGACAAGTGCGTCGACACCCGCTGGTAGAGGTCGACGAGTTCGTCGACCTCTGCGCCCGTGAGCCGCCGGCGGTTTTTCACCAACCGTTCGAGGCGATCCCAGGTGTCGCGGTGTGCGAGCACGAACGCGTCGACATCCACCACCGAAAGACTAGCCGGGTAGCGTTCGCGGTATGTGGGAGGTGGTGACCGGCGACGCCGTCGTGCTCGACGTGCGGGTGGCCCAGCTGCCGGTGCGGGCGGTCGGTGCGCTCATCGACATCGCCGTCATCCTCATCGGCTACCTGGTGGCATTGATGCTGTGGGCGGCTACGCTGAGCCAATTCGACGATGCCGATGACCGCGGCGATCATGATCATCTTCACCGTGCTGGTGTTCGTTGGATACCCGCTGGTGTTCGAGACCGCGACTCGCGGTCGCACAGTCGGGAAAATCGTGATGGGTCTGCGAGTCGTGTCGGACGACGGCGGCCCGGAGCGGTTCCGTCAGGCCCTGTTTCGCGCATTGGCGTCGGTCGTCGAGATCTGGATGTTGTTGGGCAGCCCCGCGGTCATCTGCAGCATGCTCTCACCGAAAGCCAAGCGGATCGGCGATATCTTCGCGGGCACCGTAGTGATCAGCGAACGCGGTCCGAAGCTGAGCCCCCCGCCCACTATGCCGCCGATGCTGGCGTGGTGGGCCGCGTCGCTGCAGTTGTCCGGGCTAAACGTTGAGCAGGCCGAGGTAGCACGCCAATTCCTCGCGCGCGCAAGGCAACTCGATCCGCAGTTGCGTGACCGGATGGCCTATCGGATCGCCGGTGACGTGCTGAGCCGCGTGGCACCTCCGCCGCCGCCCGGAACCCCGCCCCAACTGGTGCTGGCCGCGGTGCTCGCCGAACGGCACCGCAGAGAACTCGCGCGGTTGCGCCCCGTCCCGTCCCAGCCCTGGCCGCAGCCGGCCCCGGGTCGCAGCCTGGTGGCCCGCCGTCCACCAACGGGTTCTCGCCGCCACGCTGAAGCCTAGGCGCAACTTACTGCGCGACCGTGACAACGAGGACGGTGATATCGGCGACCAGCAGCGCCAACGCCGACAGCGGAACCACGAACCCCAGCGGCGCCGAGCGGTGAAGAAGGAAACAACAATCGTCGCCGCCGCCACCACCGGAGCGCCGTAGAACAGCACGTTGAAGCTGATCCCGGCGGGCCCAAGGTTCGGGCATTGCCTGTCGCTGCAGGCGGCAGTGCTCATCACGGCGCCCAGCGCGACCGCCATGACGACAGCTGCGCCCACCACCGTGAGCAGCGCGAGCACCCAGTTCACCCATAACCGGCGCTTGCTACTGCCGGGCGCGGCGGACTGTGCTGTCGGGTTCAAGACCCTCGTCGAGCTTCACGTCACTGTTCTCCTGACTCATCAGTGGGGTCCTACCCGGCTACTCCGCGCTGCAAACCGGTCAAGGACGTCCACCACAAGCCCCACCTTGCATAACGATATGTTCCGATATATCGTCACTGTATCGGTAGCGCATCGGGCGCTACCTTTCCAGAAACGAGATATACCTATGAACAACCCATTCCCCCATGTGGGCGGGCCATTTGCGGGCATACCGGGGCCCACGGGCTTCGGCTTCGGTCCGCAGGCAGCGCCGCGCGCCCTACACGAGCAGCGCAGGCAAGCCCGCCGCGAGTTCCGCGACTATGTCAAGGGCCACGACGTCGGCCACGACGGGCCGTTCGGGCCCGGCTTCGGCCGGGGTTTCGGGCGCGGCTTCGGTCCCGGTGGCTTCGGTCCTGGCGGCTTCGGCCCGAGCCCGCGCGGTGGACGGCGCGGTGGCCATAGCCGGCGCGGCCGCCGTGGAGACGTCCGTGCCGCCATCCTGGTGCTGCTCGCCGAGCGGCCGATGCACGGCTACGAGATGATTCAGGAGATCGCCGAACGCAGCCAGGACCTGTGGCGGCCCAGCCCCGGCTCGGTCTACCCGACCCTGCAACTGCTGGTCGACGAGGGACTGATTGTCGGCGAGGAGAGCGAAGGCAGTAAAAAGCTCTTCAACTTGACCGACACCGGTAGAGAAGCCGCGGAGAAAGTCGAGACCCCACCGTGGGACGAGATCACCGAGGGCGCGGACCCGGCCCATCTGAACCTGCGGGCAGCCGTCGGGCAGTTGTTCGGCGCAGTGGCGCAATCCGCCCACGCCGCCAGCACCGAGCAGCAGCAGCGCATCATCGACATCGTCAACACTGCTCGCCGCGAGATCTACACGATCCTCGCCGAAGACGACTGATCGTCTTCCCGCGAGCAGTCCCCCGCAAGCGGGAGGTACCCCCAGCGAAAGCTCCCGCACGCCCGGCGTGTCGGGAGCTTTTGCGTCTGTCGCCAACAGTCAGGACACCTCGACCCAATCCAGCGTGCGCTGAACGGCTTTGCGCCATCCGGCGTATCCCGCCGAGCGCTGTTCGCTCGCTCCAACCCGGCGTCCACCGCTTGCCTTCCCGCCAGTTGGTCCGTAACTCATCCGGGCCGGCCCAGAAACCGACCGCCAGGCCTGCCGCGTAGGCCGCGCCCAACGCAGTCGTTTCGGCGACCACCGGGCGCACCACGTCGACACCCAGCACGTCGGCCTGGATCTGCATACACAGTTCGTTGGCGGTAATCCCACCGTCGACCTTCAGCACCTCGAGGCGAACGCCGGAATCGGCTTGCATCGCATCAACCACATCACGGCTCTGGTAGCAGATCGACTCCAACGTGGCGCGGGCCAAATGCGCGTTGGTGTTATACCGCGACAGTCCCACGATCGCACCGCGGGCGTCGGAGCGCCAATACGGCGCGAATAGACCCGAAAACGCCGGAACGAAGTACATCCCGCCGTTGTCGTCGACCTGCCGGGCCAGCGCCTCGCTCTGCGCCGCCCCGCTGATGATGCCCAATTGGTCGCGCAGCCATTGCACCGCTGAGCCGGTGACGGCGATCGAACCCTCAAGGGCGTAAACGGGTTTGGCGTCGCCGAATTGGTAGCACACGGTTGTCAGCAGACCATTGCGTGACCGGACGATCTGTTCACCGGTGTTCAGCAACAGGAAGTTGCCGGTGCCGTAGGTGTTTTTGGCCTCACCGGGATCCAGGCAGACTTGGCCGACCATTGCCGCGTGCTGGTCACCGAGGATTCCGGTGATGGGCACCTCTCCGCCGAGGGGTCCCGCCTGCGACGTGACGCCGTACGGTTGCCGCGGCGAGGACGGCGCGATCGACGGCAGCATCGCTCGCGGGATGTCGAAAAAGGACAACAGCTCGTCGTCCCAGTCCAATGTCTCCAAATCCATCAGCATGGTCCGGCTGGCGTTGGTGACATCGGTGATGTGCACCCCGCCGCGGGGACCGCCGGTCAGATTCCACAACAGCCAGGTGTCCGTGGTGCCGAACACGCGCGTCGCCACGCTCGGCTGCGGCGCGCACCCCCTCGACGTTCTCCAGAATCCATTGCAATTTGCCGCCGGAGAAATAGGTCGCCGGGGGCAGGCCTGCTTTATGGCGGATCACGTCGCCACGGCCGTCGCGGTCCAGCGCCGACGCGATGCGGTCGGTGCGGGTGTCCTGCCAGACGATCGCGTTGTAATACGGCCGGCCGGTATGCCGGTTCCACACCAGTGTCGTCTCTCGCTGATTCGTGATTCCCAGTGCCACAACGTCTTTCGACGAGAGATTTGTCGCGTTGAGCGCCGACATCAGGACCGCGGTGGTTCGCTCCCAGATTTCGATCGGGTTGTGCTCGACCCAGCCGGCACGCGGCAGGAGCTGCTCATGCTCGAGTTGATGGCGGCCCACCTCGGTGCCGTCGTGGTCGAAAATGATGCAGCGGGTGCTGGTGGTGCCCTGGTCGATCGAAGCGACGAATTCGGCCACGTGGCCATCATGGACTACGCGGGTACCCAAGTGCTCCACATCGAGCGCTTGCCGCGCGGCGACCCCAAGCATTGGGCCTGGGCATGCGCCTGTCGCGTCAGATTCGCGGTCGGCGTCGTACGGCGGTTCGTTGGGTCGGTGACCCGCCCGACCACCTGATGCAGGTGGTGGCCACCCGAATCAGGTCCGCGATGCGCGGCCGCCCAGTCCGCGACCCGCTCAGATCGCTGTGACCCTGTGACCAGCGGTCCTGCCGCTCAAGTGCGGCCGCTCAGAAGCTCAGTGCTGCAACGGCGAGATCTGGCGATGCTACAGACCACCGATGGCTGTAAGGCCGATGTCGGTATTGACGAAGTCGGCGGGAATAAAGGAGTCCGTGTAACTGAAAACACCAGCGGTGTCGTCAACGCCGAGTTGCAAAACCCCAGGGTCCGTTAAAAGGACGTCGTAGTCACCTGTCGCCGGGGAATAGACGTCAAGGTCGAAATTAGACCCGCCGAAAGCCCCGGCAATGCCAACCATTCGGCGGTGATTGTTACTCATTCTCGAACCCCCTGTGAGTTTGGTAAGAAGAAGCTGAAATTATTCAGCATGGGGCCACGGGCGTCGACCGAGGCAACGGGACCCAGTTCCACATGAGTGGAGCAAGGCGCACCACGGTGTCCGCGGTGTCCGGGCCGGATCCGACGTCACATTGGTATCACCGCGGCGCTGATCACGCGGTTGCGTCGTACACCATGAGTGATCTGGGCCACACAAGCGCGTTGTCATGCGGACGCCCAGTGCGCCGGTTCCAAGTGTCCGGGCTGTGCTCGACCCAACCGCCGCGCGGCAGGATCTGCGGGTGGGCGAGTTGGTGGCGTTCCACTTCGGGGCCGTGATAAACCCGTCGATCTCGCCAAGCTGCCCAACGTTCGGTTAGCAGATGAATTGCTCCGTGTTGTCGGCAGCGACATTAGGCGTCAACGGCACGTCCAGTAATGCCGGATGATTAACGATTCGCAGGTAGCCAAGCGCGACCGGCCAAAGCAGAGGACACCGTCGGGCGGGACAAATTCCAACCGAGTCAGGATCATTGTGTCGATGTGTTGCGCAGGGGTCAGCGAACCGGTTGCATCGGCGATGTGGGCAAAGACGTCAAGCGGACCACCTACGAGCGGGTCGACCGGCAAGAGTACCGGCGCAAGGTGCAGCTGTGCCTGGATGTTTTCGAGACGATGCTCGCACATTCCAGCTTCGAGCTCGACCGCCCACTCACCGGCATGGAAATCGAATGCAACCTGGTCGACGACGATTATCAGCCGGCGATGAAGAATCAGGATGTCCTGGCCGCCATCGCCGACCCGGCCTACCAGACCGAACTGGGTGCTTACAACATCGAATTCAACGTGCCGCCACGGCCGCTGGGCGGCCGCACCGGTGAAGAATTGGAAGCCGAGGTGCGAACCAGTTTGAACGCCGCGGAGGCGAGGGCCAATGCCGCGGGCACCCACATCGTCATGATCGGGATCCTGCCAACGCTGATGCCCGAACATCTCGCCGACGGATGGATGAGTCAGTCGTCGCGGTACGTGGCGCTCAACGACTCCATCTTCAACGCCCGCGGCGAAGACATCCAGATCGACATCAGCGGACCGGAGCCGCTCAGGTTGAACTCGGCGTCCATCGCGCCCGAATCAGCCTGCACCAGTATGCAGTTGCATCTGCAGGTGTCGCCCGACGATTTCGCCGACACTTGGAATGCCGCACAGGTGCTGGCTGGGCCGCAGCTGGCGCTCGGCGCGAATTCCCCGTACTTCTACGGTCATCAACTGTGGTCTGAAACCCGCATCGAACTGTTCGCGCAGTCCACCGATACCCGGCCCGACGAGTTGAAAACCCAGGGCGTGCGGCCGCGGGTGTGGTTCGGTGAACGCTGGATCACATCGATCTTCGATCTGTTCGAGGAGAACGTTCGCTACTTTCCATCGTTGCTGCCGGAGGTGTCCGACGAGGATCCGGTGGCCGAACTGGCCGCCGGCCGCACCCCGCATTTGGCGGAGCTGCGCCTGCACAACGGCACGGTGTACCGATGGAACCGACCGGTGTACGACGTCGTGGAGGTCGACGGGGTAGAGCGGCCACACCTGCGGGTGGAAAACCGGGTGCTGCCGGCTGGACCGACCGTCATCGACATGCTGGCCAACTCGGCGTTCTACTACGGCATGTTGCGCACGCTGAGCGAAGAGGACCGTCCGGTCTGGACCAAGATGAGATTCGCTGCGGCGCAACACAATTTCTATGAGGCGGCTCGCCATGGCATGCAGGCGAGCCTGTACTGGCCGGGATTGGACACAGTCACCACCGAGGAATTGGTCCTCGGTGAACTGCTACCGATGGCTTACGAGGGGCTCGACCGCTGGGGCGTCGCCACCGAGGTACGTGATCGGTTACTCGGCGTGATCGAGGGACGTGCCCGCGCCGGCCGTAACGGCGCGGTCTGGCAGGTGTCCACCGTGCGGGCGCTTCAGCAACGCGGGCTGGCCCGGCCCGCGGCACTGGCCGACATGCTGCGCCTGTACTGCGATCACATGCACAGCAACGAACCGGTGCACACTTGGGAAGTGCCGTAGCGCGTCAACCCACCTCCGGCGACTCGGAGTAGCTTGGTACACATGACAAATGAAGTAATGGACTGGGATAACGCATATCGCCAGCAGGGCCGCTTCGAGGGCCCGCCACCGTGGAACATCGGTGAGCCACAGCCGGAATTGGCCGCGCTGATCAGTGCCGGCAAGGTTCGCAGCGACGTCCTCGATGCCGGATGCGGCTACGCCGAGCTGTCGCTGGCGCTGGCCGCCGATGGCTACACCGTCGTCGGCATCGACCTGACCCCGACCGCAGTCACCGCTGCCACCAAGGAGGCCCAGGACCGCGGCCTGAGCAACGCCAGCTTCCAGCAGGCCGACATCACCGCGTTCACCGGCTATGACGGCCGGTTCAACACCGTGATCGACAGCACCTTGTTCCACTCGCTGCCGGTCGAGGGCCGCGACGGCTATCTGCAATCGGTGCATCGCGCGGCAGCCGACGGGGCCGGCTACTTCGTGTTGGTCTTCGCCAAGGGCGCGTTCCCGGGCGAATGGGAAACCAAGCCGAACGAAGTCGACGAGGACGAGTTGCGTGCTGCGGTGAGCAAGTACTGGGAAATCGACGAGATCCGGCCGGCGTACATCCACGCCAACATCCCGCCTGCACCGCCTGAATCAGATGTCCCGATGCCGGCGCACGACCGCGACGAAAAGGGCAGGATGAAATTGCCTGCTTATCTGCTCACCGCACACAAGGCCGACTGAACGTCACACCGCCGCGGTGGCGTCGGTGAGCGCCGCGGCGAAGGTCGTCAGATCGTCGGTGGTGGTGTCCACGTGCGGCGAGATCCGCAGCACCGGCATGGTCAACTCCCGCGGTGCGCGCTCGATCCCCGCCGACGTGGTCACAATGCGACGTTCGGCGATCAGCCACGCACGGACTTTCTGCGGATCGGCGCCGTCGACAGGGACCAGCGTCGTGATGGCGCTCGGCTCTTCGACCGCTTCGACCACCCGCCATCCAGGCACATCGGCGAGGACGGTCCGGCTGATGCGGCCCACCTCCGCCAGCCGAGCACGCACCGCAACCGGGCCCGACGCGATGTGTTCGCCTATTGCTACCGAAAACCCAACTCGTGCAGCCACATTGGCTTCGCCAAGTTCAAGTCGCTGGGCAACGGATAGTGACGCCGCCCATTCCGGCGGCGGCAGTCGGGGGCGCAGTCGCTGCAGCAGGGTCGGGCGCACGGCAAGAACGCCGACGCCGCGCGGGCCGGCCATCCATTTGCGCGACGACGCATAAGCCGCATCGACGCCTACCGCGCAGTCCACCTGCCCGAGCGCCTGGGCGGCGTCGACGACAAGTGGCAGCCCCAATTCACCGCACAGCCGGGCGATCTGCTGCAGCGGCTGCACCACACCGCGGTGGCTGGCCACCGCGGTCAGGTGGACCAGGTCGGGTCGGTCGGCGGCCAGGCTGATGGCCGCTTCGTCGAGCGCGACCCGGCCTTCGTCATCGGTCGGCAGCGTCCGGCGCGCGAAGCCGTGTGCGGCCATCAGGGCCAGGTTGGGTCCGTATTCGCCGGGAAGGCAGGCCAGCATCCGGCGGCCGGGCGGCCAGCTGGACAGCAGCAGATCCAACGCATGCAGCGACCCGGTGGTGAACACCACTTCCGCCTCGGGCATACCGGCGAGCGCTGCGACTGCGGCGCGTCCGGCGTCAAGGACAGGTTTGGCCGCCTCAGCCGCGACGTATCCGCCAATCTCGGCCTCATGTCGGGCGTGGCGGGCGGCGGCATCGATCACGGCGAAGCTCTGCCGCGAACAGGCGGCACTGTCCAGGTGCAACCCGGCGACCGGCGGCCGGGCGTCCCGCCAGGCTTCGGCGAGGCTTGCGCTCACTTGACCGAGAGCGACAACCCGAAATCCCCGGCGGAGTCGGTCCACCACCGGGTGCGCCACAGCCCTGCCTGAGCCAGCTCGGCGGCCACAGCTTCGGCCCGGAATTTGCAGGACAATTCGGTGAGCAGCTTTTCGCCGGCGGCGAACTCGACGGCCAGGTCCAGCGCGCCGATGTACACGCGCTGCGCCCGCTCGACCCGCAGCCACATTTCCATCCGCTCTTCTTCGCTGTTCCACGTGGCGACGTGCCGGAAAGCATCGATGTCGAAGTCGGCGTCGAGTTCCCTGTTGATGACCGCGAGCACATTGCGGTTGAACTGCGCTGTCACTCCGGCGGCGTCGTCGTAAGCCCGGACGAGCCGGCCGACGTCCTTGACGAGGTCCGTGCCCAGCAGCAGGCTGTCACCCGGCTGGAGCACCGCCGCCAACGCCGCCAAGAACTCCGCCCGCGCGCCGGGGTCGAGGTTTCCGATCGTCGAGCCCAAGAACACGAACAGCCGACGACCGCCGCTGGGGATTTTAGCCAGGTGTTCCTCGAAATCGCCGCATACAGCCGCGATTTCGATACCGGGATACTCGGACTGGATGGCGGATGCGGCGGACGACAGTATGCCGGCGTCAACGTCGAACGGGACAAACCTGCGCAATGCACCGCCTTGTTGCAGTGCAGCCAACAGAAGTCGGGTCTTCTCCGACGTCCCGCTACCCAGCTCGACCAATGTGTCCGCACCGGTGACAGACGCGATCTCGGTGGCGCGGGCCCGCAAGATCTCCGCCTCCGCGCGCGTCGGGTAGTACTCGGGCAGCCGGGTGATCTGGTCGAATAGGTCGCTGCCGACCGAGTCATAGAACCACTTGGGCGGCAGAGATTTTGGCGTACTCCGCAGCCCGTCGCGCACATCACGGCACAGCGCCTCGTAGGCAGAGTCCGCGGCCAGGTGGTTGGACAGGGTCGGGGTCATCATTGTCCCTTCGTAGGATTCAGTGCAGTGAACGTGACGTGCTCGGCGGTGACCTCGACGAGGTGGCGGTCCGGGACGTCCTGCCAACCGGGGTGGTCGTCATACGGCTCACTGGCCAATACCAGGCCATCATCCCGGCGCAAGATCGACAGGGTGTCTCCCCATGTTGTGGCAAGGAGCCGAGAACCGTTGGCCGCCATGACATTCAGCCGGGCGTTCGGGTCATCGGCGCCGATCTCGACGATCGTCTCCGCTAGCGCATCAAGACCTCGGTCGAATATCAAGGCGGCAAGAATTGCACTGTCGCAGGTTGATTCGGCGGGCGAACAGGACGGCAGGGCTTCGCGGTCGACGACTCCGTTGTGCGAGAGCAGCCACTGCCCGTCGGTGAACGGCGCGGTAGCGCTGGCTTCGATCGGCATGCCGACTGTCGCCGAGCGCACCGCCGCCACTACGCAGTGACTCCGCAGTACCGGTGCCACCGAATCGAACGAGACGTCTCCCCACAACGGTGCGGCGCTGCGCCAACGCCGCGGGGTCGCGCGGTCGAAAAAGCCGACGCCCCAACCGTCGGCATTCAGCAACCCGTGCTTTTGCCTACGCGGGGCATACGACTGCACCCGGAGACCGTGCGGCGGGTCAAGCACCAGCGATGAGATCGAGGTTTCGCGTCCCAGCCAGCCGAGGTGTCGGCACATCAGGCGTCGCCCCCTGCATCGCCCTCGACGGACCACGCCAGCCGGGCACCGGAGAAGATCTGCCGCCGATACGGGTGATCCCAGTTACGGAAGCTGGGCCGCAGGATGGCCGACTCCACCGCCCATGATCCGCCGCGCAACACCCGGTAGTCCCCGCCGAAGAACGGCTGGGAATAGCGCTGGTAAATCATCGGGGTGAAGCCCGGCCACGGCTGCAGGGCCGAACTGGTCCACTCCCAGACATCGCCGAGCATCTGCTCGACGCCGTAGGCGGATGCGCCGTCCGGGTACGCGCCGACCGGCGCCGGACGCAGTGCGTCGCCGCTGAGGTTGGCACGAGCAGGCGACGGCTCGTCGGCTCCCCATGGATAGCGTCGGCGAGCTTTGACCTGCGGGTCCCACGCGCACGCCTTCTCCCATTCGCGTTCGGTGGGTAGCCGGGCACCGGCCCATGCCGCGTAGGCCTCGGCCTCGAAATAGCTGACGTGCTGGACCGGTTCGTCGGCGGGAATGTCCTCGATGTGGCCAAACCGGGTGCGTGTCTGCCCGTCGGCGTTCCAGAACTGCGGCGCAGTCAGGTCTGCGCTTTGGCGATGCTCCCAACCTCGGGCGGACCACCACCGCGGTTGCGCATAGCCGCCGTCGTCGATGAACTGCCGCCATTCACCGTTGGTGACCGGGACGCGTCCGATCCGGAACGCCGGCACGTCCACCACGTGGGCCGGGCGTTCGTTGTCCAGCGAGAACGGCTCGTCGATCCCGTCGACGCCCAGGACGAACGGGCCGCCGGGCACGAATACCGATGTCCCGGCAAGCCCCGTCCGACCGGGCGGCAGCAGGCAGGTGTCCGGCAGTAGCGCCGGACCGGTGCGCAGATTCAACGCCTGTAACATCGTTTCGTCGTGCTGGTTCTCGTGGCTGACCGCCAGCCCGAACACGAAATTGCGGTCCGGTTCGTCGGGCAACCGGTCGAGAGCATCGAGCGAAGCCGCTCGCACGGTCCGGCAGTACGTCCGCGCCTGGTCCGGCGACAACAACGGCAAGTCGACGCGGCTGGCCCGGGAGTGCACGAAAGCGTCATAGAGGTTCTCGACCGCGCCGGGCAGTATCCCCGGCCGGTCGGGTTCGCCGCCTCGCAACAGCCACAATTCTTCTTGCTGGCCGATGTGCGCCAAGTCCCACACCAACGGACTCATCAGCGGGTCGTACTGGCGGTGGAGTTCGGCGTCGTCGAAATCCACCAGTCGCAGAGTTCTTTCCCGCGCTCGGGTCAGATCACGGACCAGCGCTTCGCGTGAGGTCACGACTCCCCTAGCGCCAGCCGGGTTACCGTGGCCGCGATGCCGTTTTCGATCACCCGGTCGGAAATGTCGTCGGCCGGGCAACGGCCCCGTTCCACCGCCGCCACCAGCCGCTGCATCCCCTGATCGAGCTCGGCAGGCGCCCGTTCTGCGGCGAGTGCCACGCACCGGTTCGCCGCCACGTAGATCCGCGGATCGTCGAGCCCCATCCGGGCGGCGGTGTCCCAGGCGGTGGCGACGGGTTCGACGGCGTCGGCCGCGATGCCGGCGGCAACCGGATCGTCGAGCAGGGTGACCAGCGTGAACACCACCGCGGGCCAGATCGCGGCCGGGACACTATCCAAGTAGCGGATCTCCAGCCACTGCCGCGGACGCACGGGCGGGAACAGCGTGGTCAGATGGTATTCCAGGTCGTAGCGAGTCGGCCGGCGACCGCCCAGCAACTCGCGTCCGTCGGCCCAATCGGCGAAGGGCACACGGTGGGTGACCGGCACCGCAGTGCCTTCTGGGGGGTTGTGCACCAGCATCACCGGCGCCTTGAGGGCATAGCGCGCCCAGTCGGTACCGGGATCCTCCCCGCTCGCGGTCAGAATGGGTCCGCACCGCGCCGAGTCGAGCCGACTCCACACCTGTTGCCGCGTCGACCGCCAGCCGGAGAACGTTCCGCTGAGCAGCGGCGAATTAGCCGCGATCGCGACCATGGTGGGCCCGAGAGCGTGCGCCAACCGGACTCGGTCCGCCCATCCGGCCTGCGGCCCGGCGTCCAGATTCACCTGGACCGACGCGGTCGACGTCATCATCGCCGCGCCAGCGGCCCCGGAGTGGCTGGCTGCGAAGAACTCCTCCATCGCGCGATAGCGCGCGCCCGGGTTGATGCGTTTGGTCGGCCGCAGCGGATCCGCGCCCAGCGACACCAGCCCCAGACCGGCACCGGCAAAAGCTTTTCTCAGCTCTGCCTGGTCCTCGGCGATCGCGTCGATTGCCGACGTCACGCCGTGTGCAGGTGGGCCGGAGAGCTCCACGGCGCCGCCGGGTTCGACGGTGACCACGCTGCCGCCCGACATCGCCGGAAGGGACTCCAGAACCTCGGTGATCTCATCCCAGGTCGGCCTGCGGTGCGGCTCGGCCGGGTCGTAACAGTGCGCCTCGACCTCCAGGCCGACCCGCCCCACCGGGCCGTCGGACAAGCAGGTGTCGGCGATGTGCTGCGCCGCGACCGACGCACTTGCCAGCTCGCCGTCGGCGAGACGCGCGGGATCCAACTGCGACGCGAAGGCGAACGCCATAATCCGATCCCTTCGGGCCCGGACCGTCGGTCGCGGACCGCTGGTTGCGCGCGGCTACCCAACGATAGTCACAAGGTTCTATCTTCCAGACGGCACCGACATATTCCCGTTGGTTCGCCGGCGTTCATTGCCCCAGCGCATTCTCCATGGCGCCGGCCAGCACGTTCACCGCCGGACCACCATTGCCGGACTGACAGACTTTGGCTTGCAGCACGACGTTTTCCCGCAGACGGGTCTGGGTGAAACATCGACGGTCGGTTCCGGCTTCCTGCTTGCTCCACGCCGCGTCGGCAGCGCCCGGCGGACCGCCGTCGAACGACCACACTTGCGTGGTTCCGTTGTCCAGGTGCATGGCCGTGGTCTGCCCGGCGCAGCCGACCGTGCGGTCGACGACGCGGTGAAACGCCGCGCCGGCGGCGTCGCCGGTGGCAAACACACCCACCGCCTGCTTGACGAAGTGGGTCTGATCGGTCGGGGAGGTCTGCGCGCTGGCACCGTTGAACGACGCCAGGTCGGGATCGCCGAAGACCTCCGGCAGCCCGATGTCGGCCCAGTTGTTGCACACCGGGTTGTCGACGAAGTATCCCTGGAAAGGCTGGGTGAACAGCGATTCGTCGCGCATCGGCCCACCGACGATGTTGCCCACCGAGCCCTTGCCCAGGACCGCGTAGCTCACCACGCCCGGGTCCGACGGTCGGGCCACCGCGACCGGGGCGGCGAGTGCGACCGCGCCGAAGCCGACCGCGGCGACGACCCGCGTGGCCCGCCTCAATCGCCTAGACCTCAACTGCCAGGCCGACATCGCTAGTCATCGATCTGATCATGCCAATTGGGCCAGGCAAACTGAAGCCACAGCCGAGTGCAGTCCGCTTGCGCTACGGGGTCGAAGGCGGCGGTGGCGGAGGCTCGCCCTGATCGCCGTGATCGCCGTGATCGCCGTGACTTCGCGGGCCGCCGGGGCCACCCGGGCCGAAGGGCCCCGGCATCATCGGTGGCCCACCGGGCCAACCGGGGCTCATGCCCGGGGGAAATGGTCCGCCGGGAACCAGCCACGGTCCAGATGGTGGCGGCAGGCCGTCGGGACCCTCGGGATCGAAAGGACCGTACATGCCGTGGTGGTGATGCTGATTGTGATGCCAGGCGACTGCGGCGCCGGAGAAGAAGACCACTGCCACCACGAACACGATGCCTGCGACGATCACCACCCACGCCGCGACTTGATACAAGCGCGAATGCTTCGCCGGGTACGGGGGCGCAGCCGTATAGGGCTGCGTAGGCGTATGGGCTGCGTAGGCGGGCCCGGAGGCGACTGGTGCGGCGGTTCGGGTGTCTGGGTCATGTGTCGATCATGCCCAGGCATGGCCCGGCCATCAACCAACTGCACGCGTGAGTCGCACGCCGAAGCGCCGACACGGTCATCCGGCGCCTACCGTCTCAGTTCCAGAACACCCACGCGAATTTCAGAATGACCACGGCGATGAGCGTGATTCCCGCAATGATTGCCACCCAGGCCGCTACTTGGTACAGCCCTTCGGAATCTGGCGCCGGCACTGCTAGGGGCGGCGGCGCGGCGGGAGACGACGGGATCGACGGCTCGGTTGTCTCGCTCATACTTCGCATAATGCCTCAGGTCAGCAGCGGCCGCGACCGCGACCGCGACGCGGCCCATCCGGGGAATGACGCGTAGCCGCCCAGCGTCCCCGTCGACGTCGCGCCGAACAACTCGGAGCCCGGCGCCCCATCGGGACGCCGGGCTCATGGCAATGGTGATGGTCCGCGCTCAGGCTATGGGTGCGCCGGAGCGAGTGACGGAGTTACGGACTCCGGCATGTGCGACGGTCCCGGACCGCCGAACCCCTCGTGGAATCCAGCCCCTTGACCGTGGTGGTGGTGCATGTCCGCTTGGCCCATGGAGTGGTGCCACCCGTGGTGGTGGTATCCGTGATGACCAATGTGGGCGATCTTGAAGCCGGCGAAGAAGACGGTCGTGACGATGAACACGATGCCGGCGACGATCACGACCCACGCCGCGAACCGGTAGAGCCAATAAGGTTTGACAGGCACGGTCGCTGGCTCGGTGGCGACGGTGGTCGGCCTGGTTGGGATTTCAGGTGTTTCGCTCATACCTGAAATGATGCACGGGCAACGGATAGGGCCCGCTGGGTACAACTTATGAAAAACCTATGAGAAGCGCCCCCGAAAGCCGTCAATTGTCGTCCGACCAGGGCTTGAACGGGTTCAACGCGAACTGGATCACCCGGTACGGGGCGCGCGCCCGCGGATCGACGTTGTGCCACTGGCTGACGAACACTCGCAACTCGTCCAGTGTCGAACCTGGCGAGATGTACCCGCCGTAGGGCTGGGCCAACCGGTTGTCATAAGGCGGCGGCAGGCTTTCCGCGGGCTCAGGCCACTCGTCGTGCTGGACGACGGTGGTCACCGGCGCGGTGCCCAGCGAGGCCGGGTCGTCAGCCACCCGCACTTCCATGTTTCCGGTGCTGGAGTTGAAATACGACAGCACCGCCTTGCCGTCGATCTGCTTGAAACTCATCTCACCAATCAGGTCCCCCCACAACGGCGTTGGCGGCTTATCCCAACCGCCATCGGGGCCGGATGCCCAGCCCTGCCACCAGGACCGGTCGCCGAAGTGTTCCGGTGCGACCCGGTAGAGCACCACCGGTTGGCTACGGTCGAAGTTATCGGCGACGATGTACACCCAACCGGTTTGCGACTCCGCCGTCGGTATCGGGTCGTAGTAGCCACTGATCTGCGACTGCTGGCCGCCCGCGTATTCGGCCTCCCGGACCGAACCCGGAACGGTCTGCCACAACCCTTGTGTGGGTTCGGCTTTCACTAACCGTGAGTTCTGCGGCACCAGGTCTATGGTCGTGGTGACCAGCAGGTAGTTCTGCCGATTGATCTGCACGACGCCCGCCGGGAGCTGGGACGCACCCGACGGCGTCGGGTCGGCCAGCAGCGGCTCAGTGACGCCGGTGACCCCGGTGTACCGGACTCCTTCTGGGTCATCGACCGACGACGTATCGACCCGCAGGGCGATCGGCGAGTAGTAGCCGCCGAAGCCGACTCCCTGGCCCGCGAAGCTGTCGCCGCAGACCTGCACTACCTGCGTCGGGAACTCCATGAACACGCACAAATCGGTGGCCCCGATGCCGTAGTCACCGGTGGGCGTGCCGGTCCCCGCCGTTGGACCGATCCGGATCACCTCACCCGGTGCCAGCGGCCGCAGGACCGGCTCGGGCATCGGAGCCGGTGGATCGGCGTAGGCGGTCGAAAACCCTTGGCGAGCAAGCAGACACGCCATGGCAACGGCCATCAGTGAGCAGCGCGCGATCCGGCGGGAGTCGGCAGGGCTCACCCGCGGGTCACAATTCGGCGGCCAGCAGCTCGGCGATCTGGATGGTATTCAATGCCGCGCCCTTGCGTAGATTGTCGCCTGAGACGAACAACGCCAGGCCCCGTCCGTCCGGCACACCGGGGTCGCGACGAATCCGGCCGACGAGGGATTCGTCGACACCGGCGGCGGCCAGCGGCGTCGGCACGTCAACCACTTTCACGCCCGGTGCGCCGTCAAGGATTTCGCGGGCACGCTCGGGCGAAAGTGGTCGAGCGAACTCGGCATTGATCGACAACGAGTGACCGGTGAACACCGGAACGCGCACACAGGTACCGCTCACCAACAAATCCGGAATACCCAGGATTTTGCGGCTTTCATGGCGCAGCTTCTGGTCTTCGTCGGTCTCGCCGGAGCCGTCGTCGACCAATTTCCCGGCCAGCGGAACGACGTTGAACGCGATCGGCGCGACATATGCCTTCGGCTCAGGGAACTGCACTGCCCTGCCGTCGTGCACCAACTGCTCGGCGTCGTCGATGACAGCGCGGGCCTGGTCGGCGAGCTCGGCTACCCCGGCCAGTCCCGTGCCGGACACGGCTTGATAACTCGACACCACCAGACGCACCAACTGGGCCTCGTCGTGCAACACCTTGAGCACCGGCATCGCGGCCATCGTCGTGCAATTCGGGTTGGCGATGATGCCCTTCGGTCGGTTGCGTGCATCAGCGAAATTGACCTCGGAGACCACCAGCGGAACTTCCGCATCCTTACGCCAGGCCGACGAGTTGTCGATCACCGTCACCCCGGCCGCCGCGAACCGGGGTGCTTGCACCCGCGACATCGTCGCGCCGGCGGAGAACAGCGCAATGTCCAGACCGGTCGGGTCGGCTGTTTGCGCGTCCTCGACTTCGATCTCCTGACCACGGAAAGTCAGCTTGCGGCCCTGCGAGCGGGCCGACGCGAAAAACCGCACGCTGGTCGCCGGGAAGTCGCGCTCATCGAGCAGCGTGCGCATCACCTGGCCCACCTGGCCGGTGGCGCCAACAACCCCAATCGACAAGCCGCTCATTAACGACCCGTCCCCGCATACACCGTCGCCTGCTCCTGGCCGCCAAGCCCGAACGCCTCGTGGAGAGCGACGACTGCCTTGTCCAGCTCGGTGTCCCGGCACAGCACCGAGATGCGAATCTCCGAGGTCGAGATCAGGTCGATGTTCACACCGACTTCGGCCAGCGCCTCGCAGAAGGTGGCGGTGACCCCGGGATGGCTGCGCATCCCGGCGCCGATCAGCGACACCTTGCCGATGTGATCGTCGTAAAGCACTTGGCTGAAACCGATTTCGTCTTTGAGCGAGTCCAACTTCTCCACCGCGGCCCGGCCACTGTCGCGGGGGCAGGTGAACGTGATGTCGGTTTTGCCGTTCTCGATCTTAGAGACGTTCTGCAGCACCATGTCGATGTTCACATCGGCGTCGGCGACCGCGCGAAACACCTTGGCGGCGTAGCCCGGATAGTCGGGTATGCCGACGATGGTCACCTTGGCCTCGCTGCGGTCGTGTGCGACGCCGGTCAGAATGGGGTCTTCCATGGGTATGTCCTCGATCGATCCGGTGACGACGGTGCCCGGCCTGTCCGAGTACGACGAGCGGACGTGCACCGGAATGTTGTAGCGGCGGGCGTATTCCACACAGCGAAGCATCAGCACCTTGGCGCCGCAGGCGGCCATCTCGAGCATCTCCTCGAAGGTGACCGTATCCAGCCGGCGGGGGTTGGAGACGATCCGCGGGTCGGCGCTGAAAATGCCGTCCACGTCGGTGTAGATCTCGCAGACGTCGGCGTCCAACGCGGCGGCCAGCGCCACCGCGGTGGTGTCCGAGCCGCCGCGGCCCAGAGTGGTGACGTCTCTGGTGTCCTGGCTGACCCCCTGGAACCCGGCGACCAGGACGATCCGCCCCTCGTCGAGCGCGGCCTGCAGCCGGGTCGGGGTGACGTCGATGATCTTGGCCTTGCCGTGGGCGCCGGTGGTGATGACGCCGGCTTGCGAACCGGTAAACGAGCGCGCCTGAGCGCCCAGCGATTCGATGGCCATCGCCACCAGCGCGTTGGAGATGCGTTCACCGGCGGTCAGCAGCATGTCCAGTTCCCGCGGCGGCGGGACCGGGCACACCTGCTGGGCCAGATCCAGCAGGTTGTCGGTGGTGTCGCCCATTGCCGAGACGACCACGACGACGTCGTTGCCTTGCTTTTTGGCTTCGACGATGCGTTCGGCGACCCGGCGGATTCGTTCGGCGTCGGCCACCGACGATCCGCCGTACTTCTGCACGACGAGCGCCACGTCGATCCTTTCCAGCCGTTTCCGGCCCGGGGAGTTGCCTCAGCGTCGCGAGGTTCAGGTCGACAACAGAATACGTGGACTGACCGGGTGACATGCACCCGCGGCGTCCCGGCATCTGATATCCAGTACTGGCCGGTAAATACCCGGCACAGGCGTGCTGAGAGAGGTGGTCGCGATGGCTAGTGGTAGCGGGGTGCTATGGGGCGAAGCACCGGACGAGCATGACTACCCGGCGGCCGCGGATTATCTCGCCCTGCTCGCCACGGCTGCGCAGATCAGCGAAATCGTGGCAGCGCTGAAAAAAGCCCCGATCGTGCACAAAAAGGCCAAGGATCTGCTGCGCGCATCGAGTCTGGCGCTGCTGCCTGCCGACAACCCCCATGTGAGCGCGGATCTGAAGAAGATCAAGAAGGGCAAGCCCCTGTCGCCCATCCTGGCCGTGCGCGGTGACCTGAACACTGGCGTGGCAATGCAGATCGCCGACGGCTACCACCGCGTCTGCGCGAGCTACTTAACCGACGAAAACACCGACATCCCGGTGCGGATCGTCCCGCCCACCAACTAGCGGCCTGGGGTTTTGGGCAACCGCGCAGGCGCGGTACAGTAGCCCACGTGCAGCGGGTGCTCCTTCTCGGACGCCGCGACGGGGTCTGATCCAGACCGGCCTCCCGTCGCGGGTGTTCGCGATGCGCCGGTCGCCGCCTGATTTGGGCGCCCTTCTGATCTCCCGGAGCAATCACCGTGACTAGCTTTAGCAAACCGTCGGGCGACTCCCCCGACGCATTCACTTCCAGTCGGACCATCACCAAACCCGCCGGCCAGCACAACGTCGGCCAACCGGCATGGAATACCCAGCGTGGGTCATCGATGCCGGTCAGTCGGTACCGTCCGTTCGCCGACGAGGTCGAACCCATCCTGCTGGCCGACCGCACCTGGCCCGACCGGGCCGTCAGTCGCGCTCCGCTGTGGTGCGCGGTAGACCTGCGCGACGGCAACCAAGCGTTGATCGACCCGATGAGCCCGGCCCGCAAGCGCCGCATGTTCGACCTGCTGGTCCGCATGGGTTACAAAGAGATCGAGGTCGGGTTCCCGTCGGCCAGCCAGAACGACTTCGACTTCGTTCGCGAGATCATCACCGATGGCGCGATTCCTCACGACGTGACCATCCAGGTGCTGACCCAGTGTCGGCCCGAACTGATCGAACGGACCTTCCAAGCGTGCGAGGGCGTGCACCGGGCGATCGTGCACTTCTACAACTCGACGTCGATCCTGCAGCGCCGCGTGGTGTTTCGCGCCGACCGTGCCGCGGTGCAGGCGATCGCCACCGACGGCGCTCGCAAGTGCGTCGAGGAGGCCGCCAAATACCCGGGCACGCAATGGCGCTTCGAGTACTCGCCGGAGTCCTACACCGGTACCGAACTCGAATACGCCAAACAGGTTTGCGACGCGGTCGGCGACGTCATCAAACCCACACCGGACAACCCGATCATCTTCAATCTGCCGGCCACCGTCGAGATGGCCACGCCGAACGTCTACGCCGATTCGATCGAGTGGATGAGCCGCAACCTGGCCCGGCGCGATTCCGTCATCTTGAGCCTGCACCCGCACAACGACCGCGGAACTGCCGTCGCCGCAGCCGAATTGGGCTATCAGGCCGGCGCCGACCGCATCGAGGGCTGCTTGTTCGGCAATGGTGAGCGGACCGGAAACGTCTGCCTGGTGACGCTGGGGCTCAACCTGTTCTCCCGCGGCGTCGACCCCCAGATCGACTTCTCCAACATCGACGAGATCCGCCGCACGGTCGAGTACTGCAACCAACTGCCGGTACACGAACGTCACCCCTACGGCGGCGATCTGGTGTACACGGCGTTCTCCGGCAGCCATCAGGACGCCATCAACAAGGGCTTGGACCAGATGAAGGTCGACGCGGATGCCGCCGACGCCGATGTCGACGACATGCTGTGGCAGGTGCCCTATCTGCCGATCGACCCGCGCGACGTCGGGCGCACCTATGAGGCGGTGATCCGGGTCAATTCGCAGTCCGGCAAGGGCGGGGTTGCCTACATCATGAAGGCCGACCACGGCCTGGCACTGCCACGGCGGCTGCAAATCGAGTTCTCCCAGGCTATTCAGAAGATCACCGATGGGGAAGGCGGCGAGGTCACCTCCAAGGAGATGTGGGATGCCTTCACCGAGGAGTACCTGGCGCCGGTCCGGCCGCTGGAGCGGATGAAGCAGCGTGTCGACGCCGCCGAAGAAGACAGCGGCATCACCAGGGTTGTCGCGTCGGTCAAGGTCGACGGCGTGGAGACCGAGATCAACGGTTCGGGCAACGGCCCCCTGGCCGCGTTCGTCGACGCGTTGGGGCACATCGGCTTCGACGTGGCCGTGCTGGACTACTCCGAGCATGCGATGAGCGGCGGCGAGGACGCTCAGGCGGCGGCCTACGTCGAGGCTTCGGTGACGATCGCGAGCTCGGCGCAGCCGGGCGAAGCGGGTCGTCACCCATCAGTCCCGGTCGGCGGACGGACGGTGTGGGGCGTCGGTATCGCGCCGTCGATCACCACGGCGTCGCTGCGCGCGGTGGTGTCGGCGGTGAACAGAGCCGCAAGGAATTGAGGCGTCAGGCCGAGATCTTGGCCAACAGCATCCCGGCCAAGGTCTGGGCCTGCATGCAGCTGTCGGCGCTCACGGTCAGATAAATCCAGCCCTTGAGGACGTCGACGGTCGCGGGCGGAGCCACGAAGCAGAACGCCTGATCGCCAAGGCCCTTGATGTCTTGAACATGGCCGGCGGTCTGCTTGTTGGTGGCGAACCCCTTGGTCTGCGAATTGAGACACTGCTCGTCGGCGGGCTTCCCGTCGACGCAGTACAGGTTGTTCCAGTAGAGCTTGAAGCTGACGTCGTTGCCCGCCGTCGGTACGGAATTACACTGTGCCTCACTCGTGGACTGGCTGCCCTCGGGCGCCGGAAAAGTCCTGCCCATCACCTGACTGATGTCGGCTCCGCTCAGCAGGCCACAGAAATTCGCCGGAACGTGCACGCTCGCGGCCTGTGGCGCCGAGCCGGCATTGCCGCCGCCGTGCGAGCCCCCACACGCCGCCGTCAGGACCACGGCCGCCGCCACCGCAGCCCACGTCCTGCACTGGCCGCGGCGATACTCATTTCGGAAGTTCTTGTGTTCGGCCATCATCGTTTTCACTCGGACCGCCGGTTACACCACGTGCTGACAGCATTGGCGAAGTCAGTCGGGGCGTCGGACTGCAGATAGTGTCCGGCGCCGGCGAGTACGACGGTGTGGTGCCGGGGCATGAGGTTTTCCCAGCGCCGACGTTCCTTGGCGCGGAAGGCGATGTCAGCGTCGCCCCAGACGATCAAAGTCGGCAGATCGTTGAGTACATTCAGACCGTGTTCGAGGTCGGCCAGAAAAGTCCGCGCCGCAGTGATGTCTTTGGGAAAGATCGCGCTCGGATTGCGCCGCTGCGGGGTGGGCAAGGCCTGCCGGTAATGGGCCATCTCGGCGGCGGTCAGCCTGCGGCGTCGATGTCCCGCCGGGATCATGACATTGACGAAAAAATTGAAGTGCCGGATCAGTTGACGACCGATCGGACCGCCCATGAAGTGGGAAAACAGTTCGAAATGTAGATCCCCGTTCACCGGCCACGCCCACGTATTTCCCACGACCAGACCGGAGAAACGATCCAGGCGTTGCAGTGCGGCCGTCAGTCCGATGGGTCCTCCCCAGTCCTGCACGATCAAGGTGACATCACGCAGATCGAGACGGTCCACGAACTGGCCCACCACTCGCGCGTGATCGGCGGGGTGGAATTGATACCCGGGGTCTGGGGTCGACAACCCGAACCCCGGGTAATCCAGCGCTATACATCGGAATGTCCCCGACAGTTCGGCAATAACCTCCCGATACACGAACGACCAGGTTGGGTTGCCGTGCAGCATCAGCAGGATTGGCCCCTGGCCCACGTCGATGTAGTGCACGACATTGCCGCCCAATTCGACGAACCGGCTTTCGAAGGGAAATAGTTTGTCGTCAACCCAGGCAGGCCGCACACCTCTGCCGAAGGATCCCGTCGACATTGGACACCAACCTCGCTTCGATCCTGCTCGCTGAAACGCCCGATCAAGATGACCATTGCAGAGCACGGCCCTCACGTCAGGCAATCAGAAAAGAGCGAATTGCTCGCCCGCGCGCGCCACGTCGACGAAGTCCTCGACGCCCGTGCCGTCGACCACGGCCCCGACGCAATCCATGAACTTCGCGTCGGACACCACCGGCACTCCCAGCTCGTGAGCCAGGTAGCCCTTGCCATGCGCCGGACGGCGTTCGTTGCAGATCACCAGTGAGGTTTCCCGGTCGACCGCGTCGGCGTAAGCCAATCCCGCGTGCAGAATCCGCTCGACGAGCTCCTCGTGGGTCCGCTCGACCTCAGCCGCCAACGCGACCCGCATGCCCTGCACCAGCGGCCTGCCACGGACATACGGGCCCGGGTTGAGGTATGGGCACGGCATCCGAGAGGCCAGCATCTTCAACGGCCGCAGCTCGTCGTGGGTGATTCTGCCGCTGGGCCAACGCCGGCGGGTGACGGGCCGCACCGGCAGCCACACGTCGCGCTCGCGGGCCCGCTGTAACGCCGCCGCCAGGACGTCGGTCAGCACGACGGCGTCATCGAAAGCGTCGTGCGGCCGTCGTTGCGTCACTCCCCAGTACGCGGCCAGTGTTTCCAACCGCAGATTGTCGATACCCAGTTCCAGCCGCCGGGCCAGCTCGAGCGTGCACATGACGTTGTCAATCGGCAGCTCGACATCGGCCAGCTCGGCCTCCGCGACCAGGAAGCCGTAGTCGAACGCGACATTGTGCGCGACCAGCGTGCGCCCGCGCACGAGCTCGACCACGTCGCCGACGATCTCGCTGAATTGCGGCTGGTCCTCGAGCATCTCGGCGGTCAGCCCGTGCACGTGGGTGGGCCCGGGATCCACCCCGGGATTGAGCAGGCTGACCACTGATTGCTCGACGTGACCTTCGGCGTCGAGGGCGAGCATCGCGAGGCTGATGACGCGGGCGCTACTCGGCCGGAAGCCGGAGGTTTCGACATCGATCACTGCCCATCCCTCGCCGGAGTCTGTGGCCGGCCGACCCCAGGTCATCGTCGTCGGACTTGCCGCCACCGGAATAACGGGCATGAATGGAGGATGGCACGTCGAGCCGACATCGCCGGGTCGCTACGCGCCGTGTCGTCAACTCGGAAAAGCGCCGAGCTTGCGATCGCCCTTAAACTGCGCGGGTGATCACCGCCCGGGGACGTCTCGCGCTGGCCGCCGGAGCCGGCGCGCGATGGGCGTCGCGGGTGACCGGTCGGGGGGCCGGGGCGATGATCGGCGGCCTGGTGGCGATGACCCTGGACCGGTCGATTCTGCGCCAGCTCGGCACCGGCCGGCGCACGGTCGTCGTCACCGGCACCAACGGCAAGTCGACGACGACGCGAATGACCGCGGCCGCCCTGCGCACCCTGGGCGGAGGAAGCTCGGTGGCCAGCAACGCCGAGGGTGCCAACATGGACGCCGGTCTCGTGGCCGCGCTGGCCGCTGACCGCGATGCCGCGATCGCGGTTCTCGAGGTCGACGAAATGCACGTCCCGCACGTTGCCGATGCCGTTGAGCCCGCGGTCGTCCTCCTGCTCAACCTGTCCCGCGATCAGCTGGACCGGGTCGGCGAGATCAACGTGATCGAACGCAGGCTGCGAGCCGGGCTCGCCGCACACCCGCACGCGGTCGTGGTCGCCAACTGCGACGACGTTCTGATGACCTCGGCCGCCTTCGACCACACCAACGTTGTCTGGGTCGCCGCGGGTGGCAGCTGGGCGGCCGATTCGGTCAGCTGCCCGCGCAGCGGCGAGGTTATCGTCCGCGAACAGGGCTACTGGTATTCCACCGGGGCCGACTTCAAACGGCCCAGCCCGCAGTGGTGGTTCGACGACGAGATGCTCTACGGCCCGGACGGACTGGCGCTGCCGATGCGATTGACCCTGCCCGGCGCGGTGAACCGGGGCAACGCCGCCCAGGCGGTGGCGGCCGCCGTCGCGATGGGCGCCGATCCGGTGGCCGCGGTGGCCGCCGTGTCCGGCGTGGACGAGGTCGCCGGGCGATACCGCACCATTCAGGTCGGCGGGCACGCCGTGCGGATGCTGTTGGCCAAGAACCCGGCAGGCTGGCAGGAAGCCCTGTCCATGGTGGACAAGGACGCGGCCGGAGTGGTGATTGCGGTCAACGGTCAGGTGCCCGACGGCGAAGATCTGTCCTGGCTGTGGGATGTGCGCTTCGAGCACTTCGAGCAGGCCTTTGAAGGGGTCCCAGTGGTGGCCGCCGGCGAACGTGGCACCGACCTCGCCGTGCGGTTGGGGTACGCCGACGTCGAGCACACCCTGGTGCACGACACCATGGCAGCCATCGCGTCGTGTCCGCCCGGACCCGTCGAGGTGGTGGCCAACTACACGGCGTTTCTCCAGCTACAGCGCAGATTGGCCCGTCATGGCTGACTCGACGGTACGAATCGGGCTGGTGCTGCCCGATGTGATGGGCACCTACGGCGACGGCGGGAACGCGGCGGTGCTGCGGCAACGACTGCGGCTGCGAGGCATCGCCGCGGACATCGTCGAGATCACGCTGGCCAAGGCAGTGCCCGACAGCCTCGACATCTACACGCTGGGCGGGGCCGAGGACTACGCACAGCGGCTGGCAACCAAGCATCTGATCCGTCACCCGGGATTGCAGCGCGCGGCGGCCCGCGGCGCGCCGGTGCTGGCGATCTGCGCGGCCATCCAGGTGCTCGGCCACTGGTATGAGACGTCGTCGGGCGAACGGGTCGACGGCGTGGGCCTACTGGACGTGACTACGTCGCCCCAGCCTGTTCGCACCATCGGGGAGCTGGTCACCGGACCGTTGCTGGCCGGGCTGACGGCGCCGTTGACCGGTTTCGAGAACCACCGCGGCGGCACGGTACTCGGCGATGCCGCGTCGCCACTGGGCGCCGTGAAGAAGGGGTCAGGCAACCGTGCCGGCGACGGGATCGACGGCGCGGTCCAGGGCAGCGTGGTCGCCACCTACATGCACGGGCCCTGCTTGGCCCGCAACCCCGAACTCGCCGACCTGCTGCTCAGCAGGGTGGTGGGTGAGCTGCCGCCGCTGGAATTGCCCGAGGTGGACTTGCTGCGCCGCGAGCGGCTGCGGGCCTAGCCGGTTTCCCTCGCGCCGTCACTGTCACACCAGCCTCCTGCGTCACTCCGTCAGGGAATAGTGCCTCTTTTGCTTTGATGGCACATCCGATATCACGACAGATCTTTTAGTGAAGTGACATCACCGGCGGTATCGCATTGCTGCAACGTGTAATGGTCGGTTCCCGGTACCGGAGTTACCCGTGTGACTGCGGGAGGTGCCGTCGTGCACCCGGTCAGACCATCGCTCGGCGGCCTGTCAGCGCGCGGCCCAGGGTCAGCTCGTCGGCGAATTCCAGGTCGCCGCCCATCGGCAGCCCGGACGCGATCCGGCTCACGGTCAGGCCGGGAATGTCACGCAGCATCCGCACCAGATAGGTGGCAGTCGCCTCGCCTTCGGTGTTGGGGTCGGTGGCGATGATCACCTCGGTGACGTCGACGCCGTCGACCTGCTCACCGATCCGGGTCAGCAGCTCACGGATCCGCAACTGCTCGGGGCCGACGCCGGACAGCGGATCCAGTGCGCCACCCAGGACGTGGTAGCGGCCGCGGAATTCGCGGGTGCGCTCGACGGCCTGCACATCCTTGGGCTCCTCGACGACACAGACCTGCGAGCCGTCCCGGCGCGGATCCGCGCAGATGCGGCACCGCTCGTTGTCGGAGACGTTGCCGCACACCGCGCAGAAGCGCACGCCGTTGCGGACCTTGGCCAGCACCGCGGTGAGCCGGTCGATGTCAGGCGGTTCGACGGACAACAGGTGAAAGGCGATGCGCTGCGCGCTCTTCGGCCCGATACCCGGCAGCTTGCCGAGCTCGTCGATCAGATCCTGGACCGGTCCTTCAAACATGTCGGTGCGATCAGGACTCCGGGATACCCAGCGCGCCGCCCATGCCGCCGGCCAGCGGGCCCAGCTGTTGCTGCGCCAGCGCGCTGACCTGCTTGGAGGCGTCGGCGAGGGCGCCGACGATCAAGTCCTGCAGCGTCTCGACGTCGTCGGGGTCGACGACTTTCGGATCGATCTTCACCGCCACGACCTCGCCGCTGCCCTTGGTGGTGACCTCCACCAGACCGCCACCCGCCTTGCCGTGCACCTCGGCATCGATGAGTCGCTGCTGGGCAGCCATCAGCTCTTGCTGCATCTGCTGGGCCTGGGCAAGCAACGCCGACATGTCGGGCGGGCCTCCGGGTTGCATGACAGTCCCCTTGCGTCTTGGTCTCGACTTGGTTTCGCCTGCGCCGTGCGGGCGGTTCGAAGTTCCAAGCGTAGACGCCGCCGGACTAACGTGGCGCCGTGCGCATATCTCATCGCCTGCGTGTCGGGGCCGCTGCCGCGTTAGCGGCCGTCGGCATCCTCGCTGTCGGCACTGCCGCACCGACAATCCCGATCGCCACCGCGGTCCCGGGCAACATCGCGGGCATGATCGTGTTCCTCGATCCCGGCCACAACGGCGCCAACGACGCGTCCATCAGCCGTCAGGTGCCCACCGGTCGCGGCGGCACCAAGGACTGCCAGGCCAGCGGAACCACCACCAACGACGGCTACCCGGAGCACACCTTCACCTGGGACACCACGCTGCGGATCCGCGCCGAGCTCAACGCGCTCGGGGCGCGAACGGCCATGTCGCGCGGCGACGACAGCGCGCTGGGTCCGTGCGTGGACGAGCGCGCCGCGATGGCCAACGCTCTTCACCCGAACGCGGTCGTGAGTATTCACGCCGACGGCGGTCCCCCGTCCGGGCGTGGTTTCCACGTCAACTATTCGGCGCCGCCGCTGAATCAGGTCCAGGCCGGGCCATCGGTGCAGTTCGCCCGCGTCATGCGCGACCAAATGCAGGCTTCGGGTATTCCGCCGGCCAGCTACATCGGCCAGGACGGCCTGTACGGGCGTTCGGACCTGGCGGGGCTGAACCTGGCGCAGTATCCGTCCGTCTTGGTTGAGTGCGGCAACATGAAGAATCCGGTCGACTCGGCGTTGATGGAAAGCCCCGAGGGCCGGCAAAAGTATGCCGACGCCGTGGTCAAGGGCATCGCCGCCTTCCTGGGCGGCCAGGCTGCCGCCCACTGACCATCGTCACCGGGCGAGGTTAGCGCTCGAGTTCCTTCTTCAAGTTGGCCAGCACCTCAGATTGAATCTTCTTCAGCCCCAGCGGCGCGAACGTCTTCTCGAAGAATCCCTTCACGCCACCGGCACCTTTCCACGTGGTGGTGACGGTGACGCTCGAACCCGGTCCCGCGGGAGCCACCGTCCAGTTGGTGACCATGGTCGAGTTGGCATCCTTCTCGATGACGGCGTGGCCGGCGACGTCGACGTTGGCCCGGACGTCGCGAACCCGGGACTTGGTGGCCTGCAGCTTCCAGCTGGCGACGGTTCCTTGCCCCTGCCCGCCTTCCAGCACGTGGTAGTCGCGGTAGTGCGACGACAGAATTTTGGGACGGACATTCTGGTAGTCACCAACGGCAGACAGCACGGCTGCGGGCTCAGCGTTGATCAGAATCGTGCTGGCTGCACTGACGTGTCCCATTCGGCGAAACTCCTCTGCACGGGCCGGCGCCACGCGCCTGGTTGCGGTGTTCCTGCGCTGGCGGTTGTCGGGGACTAGCGTATATGTGGTGCTTGTCCCTGCATCCGCAACGGCGGCTCATGCGGAGGGCGTCGAGCGGTTGCTGGCGAGTTACCGGTCGATTCCCGCGACGGCGGCTGTCCGACTGGCCAAGCCCACCTCCAATTTGTTCCGCGACCGCGCGAAACGCGATGCACCCGGACTAGATGTGTCAGGGCTGACGGACGTCATTTCGGTCGACCCGGACGCGCGCACCGCCGACGTGGCCGGCATGTGCACCTACGAAGATCTGGTGGCCGCGACCCTCCCTTATGGCCTGTCGCCGCTGGTGGTCCCGCAACTGAAGACCATCACGCTGGGCGGGGCAGTCGCCGGGTTGGGTATCGAATCGGCATCGTTTCGCAACGGCCTGCCCCATGAGTCGGTGGTGGAGATGGACATCCTCACCGGCACAGGAGAATTGCTCACAGTCTCATCCCAAGAGCACCCCGACCTCTTCCGCGCTTATCCGAATTCATATGGCACACTGGGATATTCGACTAGATTGCGCATCGAGTTGGAACCCGTCAAACCGTTCGTCGCGCTGCGGCACCTGAGGTTCGGCTCGTTGACCGACCTGGTGGCGGCGATGGATCGCATCATCGACACCGGTGGTTTCGACGGTGTGCCGGTCGACTATCTCGACGGTGTGGTGTTCGACGCCAACGAGAGCTATCTGTCCGTCGGTGTACGCACCGCGACCCCCGGCCCGGCCAGCGACTACACCGGACGAAGCGTCTACTACCGCTCCATCCAGCATGACACCGGCACCAAAGAAGACCGGTTGACGATGCACGACTACTTCTGGCGATGGGACACCGATTGGTTCTGGTGCTCTGCTGCTTTCGGCGCGCAGAACCCCCGTCTGCGACGTTGGTGGCCGCGACGCTACCGCCGCAGCAGCGTGTACTGGAAGCTGGTAGCACTCGACCGGCGGTTCGGTATCGCCGACCGCATCGAAAGGCGCAACGGCCGTCCGCCTCGCGAACGGGTGGTCCAAGATGTCGAGCTTCCACTCGAACGCACGACCGAGTTCTTGGAATGGTTCCTCGATGCGGTACCAATCGCCCCGATCTGGTTGTGCCCGTTGCGCTTACGTGATCAGGATGGCTGGTCACTATATCCGATCCGGCCTGGACGCAGCTACGTGAACGTCGGCTTCTGGTCGTCGGTTCCGGCGGGCGCGACCGATGGGGCGACGAATCGATTGATCGAGGATAAGGTCGGTTCGCTGGACGGGCACAAGTCGCTGTATTCCGACTCTTACTACAGCAGAGAGGAGTTCGACGAACTCTACGGGGGTGAGACCTACAAGACCGCGAAGAAGATCTACGACCCGGATTCGCGTCTCCTCGACCTTTACGCAAAGGCGGTACAACGACGATGACGACCATCAAGGAGCCTGCGGCGACCACGCCGGGCAAGTTGAACCTCGCCGAGGTCTTAGCGGTCTTCACCTGCGGCGCCACGGAGTCATTGCGGTTCACTGCCTACGACGGCAGTAGCGCCGGAGCCGAAGACGCCGTGCTGGGAATGGACCTGCTGACACCTCGCGGTACGACCTACCTGGCCACCGCCCCAGGTGAACTCGGGCTGGCCCGGGCTTATGTCGCCGGTGACATCGAGGCGCGCGGTGTGCACCCCGGCGATCCCTACGACTTGCTCGCATTGCTGGCCGACAAGGTCGAGTTCACCAGGCCCTCACCGCGGCTGCTGGCCAGCATCATCCGCTCAATCGGTATCGAGCATCTCCTACCAGCAGCGCCACCGCCGCAGGAGGTGCTACCTCGCTGGCGCCGAATCGCCGAAGGCCTGCGGCACAGCAAGACTCGCGATGCCGAGGCGATTCACCACCACTACGACGTCTCCAACTCCTTTTACGAGTGGGTGTTGGGGCCGTCGATGACCTACACCTGTGCGGTCTACCCGGATCCAGAAGCGACGCTGGAGGCGGCCCAGGACAACAAGTACCGGCTGATCTTCGAGAAGCTGCGGCTCCAGCCGGGCGACCGGCTGCTCGATGTCGGCTGCGGCTGGGGCGGCATGGTGCGCTACGCGGCCCGACGCGGCGTCCACGCGATCGGCGCGACGTTGTCCGCAGAGCAGGCCGCCTGGGCGGGAGCGGCGATCGAGGCCGAAGGGCTTGGCGAATTGGCGGAGGTGCGTCACTGCGACTATCGCGACGTCGGCGAAGCCGGTTTCGACGCAGTCTCGTCAATCGGATTGACCGAGCACATCGGCGTTAAGAACTACCCGTCATATTTCGGCTTCCTCAAGTCCAAGTTGCGCACCGATGGCTTGCTGCTCAACCACTGCATCACCCGGAACAACAACAAATCGAACTTCCGCGCGAGCAGCTTTACCGATCGCTACGTCTTCCCGGACGGAGAGCTGACCGGTTCGGGTCGTATCCTCTCCGAGATCCAAGATGTGGGTTTCGAGGTGCTACATGCGGAGAATTTCCGTCACCACTACGCGATGACGCTGCGCGACTGGTGCCGCAACCTCGTCGCGCACTGGGAGGAGGCTGTCGCCGAGGTTGGTATCGCCACCGCGAAGGTATGGGGCTTGTACATGGCGGCGTCTCGAGTGGCTTTCGAGCAGAACAACATTCAGCTGCATCACGTCCTGGCATCCAAGCTCGGCGAACACGGCACCGACGGCCTGCCACTGCGCCCGTGGTGGCACGCCTAGGCGCTGCGGCGACTCAATTCGGTCTCGGGTGCGAGCAATCGTGACGACGCGGCTCGTTTGCGCATCGCCAGACGAAATCCCCTGGGCTTCAAGGTGATCGACTCGGAGATCCGCAGCTGGTATCTGTCCTCCGGCATCAGGTCATAGCGGTGAAGGATCAGCCCCAACGTCAGCACGGCCTCGTGCAGAGCGAACTGGCGACCGATGCAGGCCCGCTGACCCGTGCCGAACGGCTTGTACGCGTGCGCGCGATTCTTGGTCTGGCCAGGCAAGAACCGGTCGGGATCGAACCGCTCGGGGTCCGACCACACGCGCGGGTCGCGCTGAACTATCGGCAGCACCACGAGGACCCATTGTCCCCGCTTGATCTGGTAGCGACCGCCCAGCACGGTGTCGGACCGTGCGACGCGCAGATAGCCGGGCGCCGTCGGCCACAGTCGTAACGACTCGTCGAGTACCGCGCGCACATACCGGAGCTTCGCGACATCGGTGTAGGACGGCTCGGGGTTATCGGACGCGCCCCACAGCGCATCCACCTCCGCCTTGGCCCGCGCCAACACGCCCGGGTTTTGGGTGAAGCAATACAGCGCGAAAGACAAGGCGCCCGAAATGGTCTCGTGTCCGGCAGCCATGAATGTGATGACCTGCTGGCGGATGCTCACCGGATGCAGCTGGCGTCCGGTGGTGGGATGTGCGGCATTCAACATCAGGTCGAGCAGGTCGGGAGTCTCAGAGCGGGCTCCGAAGCGGCGTGCCTCGATGACTTGGTCAACGATGCGTCCCATCGTCGCGCCCGCACGCAGCATAAGTGGACGGACTGGCCGCGCCAACCCGGGCACTGTTGACCAGTTGGTGTACAACAGTATTCGATTCATGGCGGAGACGAACGGATGCGGTCGCCGGCGGTTGAACGAGCCGAACCGGTAACCAAAGCCGGCGCGCCCGATGGTTTCCAGGGTCGACCGCGTCATGTCGTCGGTGACATCCACTCGCCGTCCGCTGTCAGCCGCATCATCCCACCGATCCAGCAACTCCTGGATCACCTTCAGCATGATGGTGTGGTAGCCCTGCATGGCCTCACGGGTAAACGCCGGCTTGAGAATGTCATGGGCCAGCTGCCAATCCGGATGATCGCTGTCGGCCGTGAACAAGGCGTCGCCCATGACCGGTCGCAGCGCCGCCAAATGGTGCCCGACATATTTGCCGAAGCGGGTTTCATCGTGCACCTCAGCAACCAGGTCGACCCGCTGACGGCGACCATTTCGGTGCCGAACATCTTCCGCGCCGAGATCGGGCCCAATCTTTGGGTCTGCGGCAGCGAGGACTGAAACGGAATGCGGGGATTGAGCCCCACCAGGTCGCCGAAGAACGGCAGTCGGTAGGGCGGATGGGGAAGTTCGTCCGTCTCCATGACGTCGCAACTGCGTACCGCAAACCTGGTTGACGTGACCGCAGATGCTTCGGGAGCCAACATACCCGTCATGGTCATAATCAGACTATTACATACTTTTTGACTTATTTGATAGTCCTGCTATTACTAGCAGTCTACAAGCTCGTGAGCTGCGGTGCCATGACGGTCCGATACCCAAATAGCAGACGAAAGGTCGATGAGGTGGCCGCCGTCAGCTAGCCCGACCCTTCGGCAGGACCGCGGATAACTCCGTCGTCGCCGAGCCCAGCTTGATTGCCCGGCTCGGGGTACCTCCTCAGGCCGTTCCGGCCTGCATCGTCGCCGAGCTAGCTTGATTGCCCGGCTCCTCCTCAGGCCGTTCCGGCCTGCATCGTCGCCGAGCTAGCCGTTGTCGATGCGGCGCGCACCCAACTCGTTTTGCAGCAGCTCCAACGCGGCCTCTTCGGGGTCGCGACGCGGCGTCGATGCATCGTCCTGGCCGGCCTCAGCGAGCATGCTCTCCTCTTCGGCGCGCTGAAGGGAATCCGCGTCCGCGGGCGCTTCCACCGGCGCGGGTGGACTCGGGAGCCTACGGGCGGAGGAACCGCCGGCACGCTCGGCGGGACGAGCCGGCGCGGCCGCCGCCTCGGTTGGCGCCGCATTCGAGGCACCGGCTTCGCATCGCACCCGCCAGTCCACGCCCAGTGCATCTTTGAGGGCCTCGGCGATGACATCGGCATTGCGTTGTTCGGACAACCGCTTGGCCAAGGGCGCCGATTCATGGGTCAGCACCAAGGTGTTGCCCTCGACCGCACGGACGGTGGCGCCGGCCAGCATCACCTCGGTGGTTCGGCTGCGTTGACGCACCTTGTCGCGCACCGTCGGCCACAAGGTGCGGACCGCGGCCGCGCTCGGTTCGGCCGAACCCACGGCAGTCGGAGTCTCCTCGGCCGGGCTGGGCTCGGACGGGCTGGGCTCGGCCGGGCTGGGCTCAGACGTGGTGGCAGGCGGCGGTGGCGGGGCAGGCGGCTGCAAAGGCGCGGACTGCTCAGGCTTGTCGACCATCGGAATGGACATGTCGAGCCTGGTCTCGATCCGCTCGACACGTTGCAGCAGAGCCGATTCGGCATCACTGGCCGACGGCAACAACAGCCGCGCGCAGATCACCTCGAGGAGCAGGCGCGGCGCCGTGGCTCCCCGCATCTCGGTCAGACCAGCGTGGACGACTTCGGCGTAGCGGGTGAGCGTCGCCGGACCGATCCGGGCCGCTTGCTCGCGGATCCGGTCCAACACATCTTCGGGCGCATCCACCACACCACGGGTGGTGGCGTCGGGAACTGCTTGCAGCACAAGCAAATCGCGGAACCGCTCGAGTAAGTCGGTGGCGAATCGTCGGGGGTCGTGACCGGCGTCGATCACCGATTCCACCGCGCCGAACATCGCCGCTGCATCCCCGGCCGCAAGCGCGTCGACGGCTTCGTCGATCAGCGCCACGTCGGTGGCACCCAGCAAGCCCAGCGCGCGCTGGTAGTTAACCCGGTTACCGTCGGCCCCTGCCAGTAACTGATCGAGAACCGAAAGAGTGTCGCGAGGAGAACCGCCGCCAGCCCGGATCACTAGCGGGTAGACGGCGTCGTCGACAACGACGTCCTCCTGGGCGCAGATCCGTTCGATCAGCCCCCGCATGGTCCGCGGCGGCAACAGCCGAAACGGATAGTGGTGGGTGCGCGAGCGGATGGTCGCCAACACTTTCTCCGGTTCGGTGGTGGCGAAGACGAAGATGAGATGGTCGGGCGGCTCCTCGACGATCTTGAGCAGCGCGTTGAACCCCGCCGTGGTCACCATGTGCGCCTCGTCGACGATGAATACCCGGTAACGGGATTGGGCCGGCGCGTAGAACGCGCGATCTCGTAGCTCACGGGTGTCGTCCACGCCGCCGTGGCTGGCCGCGTCGAGTTCGACGACGTCAATGCTGCCGGGCCCGTTGGGGGCCAGCCCGACGCAGGAATCGCAGACACCGCACGGCGTCGCCGTCGGCCCCTGTTCGCAGTTCAACGAGCGGGCCAAGATGCGCGCCGACGACGTCTTGCCGCAGCCACGCGGGCCGGAGAACAGATACGCGTGATTGATTCGGCCCGCCGTCAACGCGGTGGACAGTGGCTCGGTGACGTGTTCCTGCCCGACCACTTCGGCGAAGGTCGCCGGTCGATACTTGCGGTAGAGGGCCACGGTCGCCCACGCTACCGAGGCGGGGTGACGTCAGCTCGGCTGGGCATCGAGTGTGCATCGACGGCGTCGACTGTGAACGCAGGGTGGGAACCCGAGCGGTCTTCCGCCCTCAGCACACACTCGAGTCCCTCAGCGCACACTCGGCGTCGAGGAGTCAAGGCGCCTAACCGTGGCTCAGCAGCGACTCGGTCGCGGCCAGCAATGCACAGGTCGCCAGCCCGTCGATCGCATTGCGCAGATCGGGCTCGGGCGGAAATGTCGGCGCAATCCGGATGTTCTTGTCGTCCGGGTCTTTCCGGTACGGGAACGACGCGCCCGCGTCGGTGACGGCGATACCGGCGTCCTTGGCCAGCGCGACAGTGCGCCGGGCCGTGCCGGGCAACACGTCGAGGCTGATGAAGTAGCCGCCTTCAGGCTCATTCCAGGAGGCGATCTTGGATTCACTCAGGCGCTTGTCCAAAATCTCCAGCGCCAGCGCGAATTTGGGTGCCAGCAGTTGCTGGTGTCTCAGCATCTGCAGGCGCACCCCGTCGGCGTCGCCTAAGAAGCGCAGGTGCCTCAGCTGGTTGACCTTGTCCGGGCCGATCGACTTCTTCCCGGCGTACTGCAGATACCAGGCGATGTTGCCCAGCGACCCACCGAAGAAGCTCACACCGGCGCCGGCGAAGGTGATCTTCGACGTCGACGCGAAGACATACGGCCGGTTGGGGTTGCCCGCGGCAGCGGCCAGGCCCAGCACGTCGACCTGACGGACGAAGTCCAGGGTCAGGGTGTGCACTACGTAGGCGTTATCCCAAAACAACCGGAAATCCGCTGCGGCCGTGTGCATCTGGACAAGCCGCCGAACCGTCTCCCACGAGTAAGTGATCCCGGTCGGATTGGCGAACACCGGGACCGCCCACAACCCTTTGATGGCCGGGTCGGCGGCGACCAGCTCCTCGATCAGGTCGACGTCCGGACCGTCTTCGCGCATCGGGATCGGGATCATCTCGATACCGAGGGTTTCGGTGATGGCGAAGTGCCGGTCGTAGCCGGGCACCGGACACAAGAACTTGACCCCATCCTGTTCATGCACCCAGGCCCGCGGCGAGTCCACGCCGCCGTACAACATGGAAAATACGATGACGTCGTGCATCAGCTCGAGGCTGGCGTTGTTGCCGGCGATCAGGTTGGGCACCGGAATGCCGAGCAACTCGCCGAAGATGGCCCGCAGTTCGGGGAGGCCGTGCTGCCCGCCGTAGTTGCGGGTGTCGGTGCCCTCCCCGTCGCGGTAGTCAGACCCGGGCAGGCTCAGCAGGGCGTTGGACAGGTCGAGCTGCTCGCTGCACGGTTTGCCGCGGGTGAGGTCGAGGGCCAGCTTCTTGGATTGCAGTTCGGTGTATTCCTGCTGGTGGCGCTCATGCAATGCCGCGAGATCGGTACGGCCTAGGGAGCTGAACGAGCCGTACGACACCATCCGCCTTTCACCATGAAGCACTCAGGAGCTGCAGGTCGATCGCCGCGAAGGCTCCGACCCCCTGCCTACAGGGGACCCCGCGCACCCGCCAGAGCCCATTGACCCTTGCTGCCTTCCGGCCCTGGGGGAGTTCACAGGATGGACGCCGCGCGGGGTCCACCGAGAGTCTAGTACCCGTCTGGAGATCAATCCGCGACAATCAGGAGAGGCTGACCTGCGCTCAGCTACCATGGCCGACGGAGGATTCGCCTAGTGGCCTATGGCGCTCGCCTGGAACGCGGGTTGGGTTAATAGCCCTCGCGGGTTCAAATCCCGCATCCTCCGCACTCAGTTCCGGGGTGTGACCAGGCTCGATTAATAAGGTCTGGTCGCCTCCGGAGCACCAGCTCAAGGAGGGGCATGGGACGCAGGGTTGCCACATTCTGGCACGCGACGTTCTCGATCGCCGCCGGCGTCCTCTATTTCTGCTTTGTGCTTCCGCGCTGGTGGGAGCTGACGGGCGACACCTCGCACGCTCTGGGCACGGCGGCGCGCATTGTCGCCGGCCTGGTGATCGCGCTGGCCGCGTTGCCGGTGGTGTTCACATCACTGCGGTCGCGCAAGCCGGAGTTCGGAACGCCTCAGCTGGCGCTGACGCTGCAGACCGGGTCGATCGTGGCACACGTGCTGGCCGGCGTGCTGATTGTCGGCACGGCAATCAGCGAGATCTGGCTGAGCCTGGACAACGTGGGTCAGTGGCTGTTCGGCATTTATGGCGCCGCGGCGGCGATCGCGGTGCTCGGCATCTTCGGGTTCTACCTGTCGTTTGTCGCCGAGCTACCGCCGCCACCGCCGAAACCAATCAAGCCCAAGAAAGAGAAGAGGCAGCGCCGGCGCCGTAAGAAGGACGGCGAGGCCGAAGACGAGGCCGAAGCGTCCGACGAGGGCGATAAATCGGACGAGGAGTCCGACGCTGACGCTGACGCTGACGCTGACGCAGAGGCAGCAGACACCGAGACAGCAGAAGACGACGACAGCGCGGGCGACACCGAGCCGGACAGCGACACTGCATCCGAAGAGGCAGACCAGGTGACCGCGACGGACGACGCCGCTACCGACGAATCATCGACGGGCGGGTTACGCAACCGGCGCCCGACCGGCAAATCGTCAGGGGTGCAACGGCGCAGGCGTTCGGGTCGCGGCGTCGCCGTCGAAGACTGAGCCGGCGGTCACATCCAGCCACGCCACGATGAGGCGGCTGACCGCGCCGATATTGCCGAGCTGACAATGGTTGCTCGCCTGTTCGCGGGCGGTGAAGGTCCGGGTGGTCACCGATCGCGCGTTGGTCAGTTTGCCCGCCTGGCGCCCTAGTTGCTCGAGCGGCACGTAGTGGTCGTCGGCACCTGCGAGCAGCAGCACGTCGGCGCGAACCAGGTGAGATATTTTTCGGCTGCTCATCGCGGTAGTCGAGCGAAGAAAGTCGTAGGGCGTGGCAGTGCCGGTGACATGCATACCCTGCTGCAGTCCCCACTGTGAGACCGGCTTGCGGGCAGCAGCCCGGTCCCCAACAGCGTTGACGACCCGAGCTGGCACGCGCGATAAGCAACGCGCGCAACGGAATCCGGACGCCGCGACCGATTTGACGCGCGATCACCTCGAAAAAGTCGTCGAGGATGTCGAAAGCCACCACCTGGCTGATCCGCGGTTCGAACGCGGCTGCGCGGATCACCAGACCTCCGCCGAGTGAGATCCCAACGGCGACAACATCATCGAGGCCGTAGTGGTCGAGGACGGCGGCCACCGGCTGCTCCCACTCGGGGATCATCGTGAGGCCGAAATCCTCGAGCGCGCTGCCCTGACCCGGGCCCTCGAACACGACGATGCGCCGGCCCGCGTCGACCATGCCGGCGATCATCGGGAAAAACTCCTCGACGTAGCTGTCGAATCCGCCGAACATGATGATCGGCGCACCGATCTGGCGGTCCGGCCGCAGGTCGTAGGCCGGCATAGAGCCCGACCCGAACGGAATAAGTTCGGGCGCTACGTCGTAGATGGTTCGCATCGCCTGCAGGAACCGGGCCCGCGCGGCCGGGCGGCGCGGGTCGGTCGCTGCCATGAAGAAGTCGGCTGCCCGGTCGTAGTAGGCGCCGGCGAGCGCGCGCCCGTTCGCGCGGGCCCGCTCGCGCCAAGCCGAGGAAGCCGTCGATCAATTCCGGGTAGGTGTTGGCGTGTGCCGCCATTTCGGCCACCTCGTCGATGGCCGACTGGCCGATCCACTGGACCCAGCGGTTGCACTGGAAGTTGATGCTGACGTCGGGGTGGAAGCGGTGATAGCCGATCGGCGGGCTGGCGCCGGTGCAGTCGATCCGAGGTGCTGAGGTGTCCATCGCGGCTCCTATCGCAAGTTCACTTGCAATAGCATGCACCCGCCGCTGCCAGTATTGCAAGTAAAGTTGCGATAATCTTGATCGCGTGACCACAGGCGTATCGCATCGCCGCGGCGAGCATGTCCGCCAGAACGTCCTGGCCGCCGCGTTGGAGGAGTTGGCCGCCAACGGATTCGACGGCGCCACCGTCGCCGGGGTCGCCAAACGGTCGGGTGTGCACGAGACCACCGTCTATCGCCGCTGGGTAACCCGGGAGAACCTGCTCGTGGCGGCCCTACTCGAACGCAGCGCCGACGCCATCCCCGCCCCGGATACGGGTTCGACCAGAGAGGATCTTCTGGCGATGGTCCGGGGCGTGATCGCCTACGTGGGCTCGGCCGAAGGCACGGCCGTGCTGCGCGCGGCGCTGCTTCCGGTCGACGACGCCTACGCCGGCGCGCGCGAAGCCTTCTGGGCGCGTCGCCTGGACGCGTTGTCTCCCGTGGTGACGCGCGGGATAGAGCGTGGCGATGTGCGTGCCGACATTGACGCCCGGCTCCTGCTCGAGATGCTGGTCGCTCCGATTCACGGCCGCCTGCTGCTCACCGGTGAGCCGGTTGACGACGACTTCGCCAACAGCTGGTCGACCAGGCGCTCACCGGCGCCGCGTCAGCACGTCGCGAACAATGAGGCAGCCCTTGCGGATACACGGCGACGCGAATCCCATTCCCGGTTCGGCCGCGCTTCCCTATGCTGAGCGAGTGCCAAACAACTATCGCGTCGTTCAGTGGAACACCGGAAACGTCGGCAAGAGCTCGCTGAAATCGATCGCCGCCAACACCACACTCGAGTTGGTGGGGTGCTATGCCTGGTCAGCGGAGAAGGTCGGCCGCGACGCCGGCGAACTCGTCGGGATCCCGCCGCTGGGCGTTGCGGCCACCAACGACGTGGACGCGCTGCTCGCCCTGAAACCCGACTGCGTGGTCTACAACCCGATGTGGTTCGACGTCGACGAGCTGGTGCGCATCCTGTCCGCGGGCGTCAACGTGGTGACCACGGCGTCCTTCATCACCGGACACAACCTGGGCAAAGGTCGCGACCGACTGTTGGAGGCCTGCGAGAAAGGCGGCGCCACGATCTTCGGGTCCGGCGTCAGCCCCGGCTTCGCCGAGCTGTTGGCCATCGTGTCGGCGATGGTGTGCAACCGGATCGACAAGGTCACCGTCAACGAGGCCGCCGACACCACGTTCTACGACTCACCCGCGACCGAGAAACCGGTGGGTTTCGGCCAGCCGATCGACCACCCGGAGCTCGAGGCGATGGCGGCAAAGGGGACGGCGATTTTCGGCGAAGCCGTCCGGCTGGTGGGCGACGCGCTCGGCATCGAGTTCGACGACGTGCGGTGTGTGGCCGAGTTCGCCCAAACCACTGCTGACCTTGAGATGGCGTCATGGACCATACCCGCGGGATGCGTTGCGGGCGTTTACATCAGCTGGCAGGGCATCGTCGGCGGCAACACCGTGATCGACCTGAATGTCCGGTGGCGCAAGGGACAAACGCTTGAACCCGACTGGAAGATCGACCAGGACGGCTGGGTCATCCAGATCGACGGGCAGCCGACGGTGACAACCAAGGTCGGATTCCTGCCGCCGCCCTACTTCGAGGCCACGACGCTCGAGGAATTCATGGACCTCGGTCACATCATGACGGCGGTGCCCGCCATCAACGCGATCCCTGCCGTCGTGGCCGCGGCACCGGGCATCGCGACCTACACGGATCTGCCGCTGACGCTGCCACGAGGCGTCGTCCCGACGACCTAGCTTGGCGGCTGAAACTAGTGCGCGGGAATGTTCTGCAGCTTGGGCGCCAGGTCGGGGCAGTAGATGCTGATCGCGGTACCGAGGAACTGATACGCCTGCACCTGCGTGGTGCCTCGCGGGAGGTTGTTGGAGAGAAAGTGAGCGGTCGCCGCGGCGTCGGGATCGACGCCCTGACCCAGCCGCCGGCAGGCAATCTTGGCCAGGTACGGGTTGTAGTCGTGCGGCCCGTAGATGCCGAACCTTCCAAGCTGATTGTCGAAATCGGTGTCCGGGTCGGCGTACGCCGGCGCAGACAAGCAGATCGCCGCGGCGATGGCGGCGGCCGCAATTACCCCGACCCTGGAAGCCTTCATGCGCTGAATCGTACCGTTGTCGGTGCTGCGTCGGCCTCTCGTCTTGGCACCCATCGTCGCGATCCTCCTCGCCCACCACGGCGCGCGCCACGAAGCGCCAAAGCGGTTTCTCTCAGTCGCCTATTCCGTTTAGAGTAGCTAAGGTTACACATAGGCTAACTAGTTGAGCACCCTTCGCCCCTGGTTAAGGAATGGAAGACGCACCCATGACGACCACCGAGCCGAAGACCGAGCCGCTGGCGACCCCGGATCCCGGCGTTCACGGAGAGAAGGTCGCCCCTCGGCGGACGGTCAAACGGAGGCCACTGGCTCGTCTGCTCACTCGATTCTGGCTTGTGCTTGTGATCGTGGCTGTCGTCGCGCTGTCCGGCTTCGTCGTCCACCGACTGCACGGTGTCTTCGGCGTTCACAAGGGTTCGTTCGGTGGTGGCACAACCGCTGACGTCATCGACCAGTTCAACGCCAAGACGATCACACTCGAGGTCTGGGGCTCACCGGGCAGCACGGCAACTATCAACTACCTCGATGAGAACGCCCATCCTCAGCAGGCGCTCAACGTGCCCTTGCCCTGGAATACCGTGTTGAAGTCAACGAAGCCCGGCATCCCGGCCAACCTGGTAGCGCAAGGAGACGGCAGTTGGATCGCCTGCCGGTTCGTCGTGAACAACCACGACGGGCGCGGTGACGTCATCAAAGCTCCGAATCACTCGCCGCCTAACGAAACCGTGAATGCCTTCGTCTATTGCCTGGACAAGTCCGCATGAGTGAGACCGAGGTCGAACGGCCTGCACCGGCGATCTCCCAGCCGCTGATCCCGCCGTTCCTGCCGAAGTGGATCCATCGGCTTGCGCTGCCGATCGTCCTGATCTGGTTGGGCATTGTCTTCGTGACCAACACCGTGGCGCCGCAACTGGAGGTTGTCTCCAAGAACCACTCGGTGTCGATGAGTCCCAAAGACGCGACGTCCTTCCAGTCGATGATGCGCGTCGGAAAAACGTTCAACGAGTTCAGCTCCGACAGCTCGGCAATGATCCTGCTGGAGGGCGACAAGCCGCTAGGGCCGGAGGCGCACCGCTATTACGACGAGATCGTCAAGCGGCTCGAGCAAGACACAAAGCATGTCCAGCACATCCAGGATTTCTGGAGTGATCCGCTCACCGCGGCGGGCTCCCAGAGCCACGACCAAAAGGCCGCCTACGTCCAGGTCTATCTCGCCGGCAACATGGGCGGCGGTCTGTCCACCGAATCCACGGGAGCCGTCCGCAAGATCGTGAACTCGGTGCCTGCGCCACCGGGGATCAAGGCCTATGTCACTGGGGCGGGTCCGCTGATGGCCGATCAGTCCCACGCGGGTGAGAAGGGCGTCGCGAAAGTCACCTTGGTCACCCTTCTGGTGATCATCGTGATGCTGCTGTTCGTCTACCGGTCAGTGAGCACCGTGATGATCATGCTGTTCATGGTGTTCGTCGGAGTTGCTGGCGGCGCGAGGTGTCGTCGCGACGCTGGGGAACTACGGAGTCATGGGGCTGTCCACGTTCGCCAACAACATGCTGGTGTTGCTGGCGATCGCTGCCGGAACGGACTACGCGATCTTCATAGTCGGCCGTTACCACGAGGCCCGCGGCCTGGGCGAGACGCGTGAAGAGGCGTTCTACACGATGTTCCACAGCACGGCGCATGTCGTGCTGGGGTCGGGGCTGACCATCGCCGGCGCGATGTACTGCTTGAGCTTCTGCCGGTTGCCCTATTTCGAGTCGCTGGGAGTGCCCTGTGCGGTCGGCATGCTGGTCGCGGTCTTCGCGGCGTTGACCTTGGGCCCGGCGGTGCTGACGGTGGCTTCGTTCTTCAAGCTGCTGGACCCGAAGCGCAGGATTGCAGACCCAGGGCTGGCGTCGCATCGGCACCGCCATCGTCCGCTGGCCCGCACCGGTTCTCGCGGTGACGATCGCGATCGCGCTGGTCGGCCTGCTGGCTCTGCCCGGCTACAAAACGGACTACGACAACCGCCACTACCTGCCGACCGACACCCCGGCCAACGTCGGCTACGCGGTCGCCGACCGACACTTCAACCAGGCCCGGCTGAATCCCGAACTGTTGATGATCGAGACCGATCACGACTTGCGCAACTCGGCCGACTTCCTGGTCCTGGACAAGGTTGCCAAAGCGGTCTTCCACATCCCCGGTATCGGCCGCGTGCAGACGATCACCCGGCCCGCTGGGCACGCCGCTCGACCACAGCACCCTCGGTTTCCAGATGGGCGCGCAGGCCGCGGGCCGGATCCAGACCCAGCACTACCAAGAGGAGCAGGCGAAGAACCTGCTGAAGCAGGCGGACGAGCTCCGGAAGACGATGGCAACGCTGCACCAGCAGATGAAAACCACGCAAGACCTCAGCGATACCACCCACCAAACGGTCATCCTCACAAAAGAAACTGTGCAGATTACGCGAGTCATTGCGAGACGACATCGCTGTCTTCGATGATTTCTTCCGGCCGATTCGCAGCTACTTCTACTGGGAGAAGCACTGTTTCGACATCCCAGCCTGCTGGTCGCTGCGGTCCATCTTCAACGCGCTCGACGGCATCGACAGGTGAGCTGAGAACATCGAGAATCTCAGCGCGAATCTCGACAAGTTGGACAAAATTCAGCCGCAGCTGGTGGCGCTGATACCGCCGCAGATTGCCAGCCAGGAGCGCAAATCTCCAGACCGATCTTGTCGAACTATGCGACGACGAAGGGTCTCAACGACCAGGCGAAAGCGCAGTCCGACAACGCCACCGCCCAGGGCGATGCGTTCGACAAAGCGAAGAACGACGACACGTTCTATCTTCCGCCGGAGGCGTTCAAGAGCCCGGATTTCGCGCGCGGTCTCAAGCAGTTCATGTCGCCCGACGGCCATGCCGTCCGGCTGATCATCTCGCACGAAGGCGACCCGGCGACCCCTGAGGGCGTCAGCCACATCGACCCCGATCAAGCAGGCCGTGCACGAGGCGATCAAGGGCACCCCGTGGGAGGGCTCCAAGGTCTACCTCGGCGGCACCGCCGCGACATACAAGGACATGCACGACGGCTCCAACATCGACCTGTTGATCGCCGGAATTGCCGCGGCCACCTTGATTTTCGTCATCATGCTGATCATCACCCGAGCCGTTGTGGCGGCCCTGGTCATCGTGGGTACCGTGCTGCTCTCGCTGGGCGCCTCATTCGGACTCTCCGTACTGCTCTGGCAATACATCCTCGGGAAGGAGCTGCACTGGATGGTGCTGGCGATGGCGATCATCCTGCTGCTGGCGGTCGGGTCGGACTACAACCTGCTGTTGATATCCCGATTCAAAGAAGAGATTCACGCCGGGCTCAAGACGGGCACGATTCGCGCCATGGCCGGCTCTGGTTCGGTGGTGACCGTCTGCCGGTCTGGTATTCGCCGCCACCATGGCCACGTTCGCCTTCAGCCCGCTGAAGGTGATGGCCCAGGTAGGCACCACGATCGCGCTGGGTCTGTTGTTCGACACCCTGATCGTGCGATCGTTCATGACGCCGTCGCTGGCCACCTTGCTCGGACGCTGGTTCTGGTGGCCACAACACGTTCGTCCACGCCCCGCCAGCACGATGCTGCGGCCGTACGGACCGCGTCCGGCGGTTCGTGAGCTGCTACTCAAGGACGTCGACGAACACCCGCCCGGCGGATTGGTGCAGCAGCGGTAAATGTCTCTTTACCGGCTGGCTGATTCGGCGGCTGTCACGGACGGCAACCGGCCGTGGACAAGCGATTGAAGCGCAGCGGTCGACGCTACATCGTTAGCCGCGCAACTACCCAGACGTGGATTTCGGCAAGGGCGCCGTATTGGCGTCCTCGTCGGTCACCATCGCCCAGCAGGAGGGACCGGACCTGCGGTCGGGGCCCGTAGGGCCGCAGCATCGTGCTGGCCGGCCGCGGTCGCACCTTGATTGGCCACCAGAACCAGCGTCCCAGCAGCGCGGCGATGGACGGTGTCATGAAGGAGCGCACCACCAATGTGTCGAACAGCAGACCCAGGCCGATGGTGGTGCCCATCTGACCGATGATCCGCAGGTCGCTGACCACCATGGATCCCATGGTGAAAGCGAACACCAGGCCCGCGGACGTCACAACCTTGCCGGTGCCGCCCATGGCGCGGATGATGCCCGTCTTCAACCCGGCGCCGATTTCCTCCTTGAACCGGGATACCAAGAGCAGGTTGTAGTCCGACCCGACCGCGAGAAGGATGATCACGGACATCGCCAGCACCATCCAGTGCAGTTTGATACCGAGGATGTACTGCCACACGAGCACGGACAGGCCGAACGAGGCGCCCAGTGAAATCGCCACCGTTCCCACGATGACCAGCGCGGCGATCAGGCTTCGGGTGATGAGCAGCATGATGATGAAAATCAGGCAGAGCGAACCGATTCCGGCGATCCACAGATCGTATTTCGAGCCGTCCTTCCAGTCCTTGAAGGTCGCCGCGGTGCCGGCGAGGTAGATCTTGGCGTCTTCCAGAGGCGTCCCTTTGAGCGACTCCTCAGCGGCCTGCCTGATCGAATCGATGCGTGCGATGCCCTCCGGCGTCGCCGGGTCTCCCCGATGCGAAATGATAAGGCGCACCGCCTTACCGTCTGGCGAGAAGAAGTTGTTCAGCGCTCGTTTGAAGTCCGGGTTCTTGAAGACTTCCGGCGGCAGGTAGAACGAGTCGTCGTTTTTCGCGTCGTCGAAGGCATGGCCCATGGCTGTCGCGTTGTTACTCAGGTCGTCCATCTGGCCGAAGATCCCCGACATCGTGCTGTGCATGGTGAGCATCATCTTTCGCATGGATTCCATGCTGTCGATCATCGGCGGGAACTCCGCGATCATCTGCGGCATCAGCGCATCAAGCTGATCGAAGTCTTTGGTGAGGACTTGGAATTTGTCGTCGATCTCGTCGACCCCATCGACGGCGTCGAATACGGATCTCAGCGAGAAGCAGATCGGGATGTCGTAGCAGTGCTTCTCCCAGTAGAAGTAGCTGCGGACGGGCCGCCAGGTGTCCTCGAAGTTGGCGATGTCATCGCGCAATTCTTCGGTGACGGCCTGCATTTCCTTTGTCTCACCGACCATCTTGTGCGTCGTGGTGGTGAGTTGCTTCATGAGGCCGTACATGTGCCGCATCCGATTCATGGTGTCCTCAAGCTCATCAGCCTGCTTGAGCATGTCGTCCATACGGGCTTTTTGGAATTTCATCGTCTGTACCTGCCCGGCATTTTGCATGCTGAGCTGAAACGGAATCGACGTATGCTCCATCGCCGTGCCCTCGGGGCGCGTGATCGCTTGCACCCTGGAGATTCCGGGAACACGGAAGATGCCCTTGGCCAGTTTGTCGAGGACGAGGAAGTCCGTCGGATCGCGCATATCGTGGTCGGCTTCGACCATCATGACTTCGGGCATGAGTCGGGCCTGGGAGAAATGGCGCTCGGCGGCGTCGTATCCCTCGTTCGCGTTGATGTTGTGGGGTAGATACAGCCGGTCGTTGTAGCTGGTCTTGTATCCCGGCAGCGTCAACAGGCCGACGAGCGCAATCCCGCACGCCGCGGCGAGAATTGGCAGCGGCCAGCGCACGATGGCGGTGCCTACCCGCCGCCAGCCACGCACTCGTATCTTGCGTTTCGGGTCGAACAGTCCGAAACGACTGCCGACCACGATCACGGCCGGAACCAGCGTGAGCGCGACTGCGACCGCGACGAGCATGCCCACCGCGCATGGCACGCCGATGGTCTGGAAGTACGGCATCCGGCAGAAGCTCAGGCAGAACGTCGCACCGGCGATCGTCAAGCCGGAGGCAAGGACGACGTGCGCAACCCCGCGGTAAGTCGTGTAGAACGCGCTCTCACGATCTTCACCAAGCTGGCGTGCCTCTTGATAACGGCCGAAAAAGAAAATCCCGTAGTCTGTTCCGGCCGCGATTCCCAGCGACACCAACAGATTCACGGCAAAGGTGGAAAGCCCAATGAGTTCGTGATAGCCGAGAAATGCGACAATTCCCCTGGCCGCCGTCAGTTCGATGCCGACCATGATCAGCAGCAAAACCACCGTGATGACGGAACGGTAGACCAGAAGCAACATGGTGAAAATCACCAGAAGCGTCACTACGGTGATTTTGACCAGGGAGCTGTCGCCACTGTGGTGCATGTCCGCCACCATCGCCGCGGGACCGGTCACATAAGCCTTGACCCCTTTTGGCGCGGGTGTTCGGTTCACGATCTCCCGAACAGCTTTTACCGAATCGTTTCCCAGGGTCGTGCCTTGGTTACCTGCGAGGTTGATTTGGACGTAAACGGCTTTACCGTCGGGGCTTTGTGCGCCCGGCGCCGTGAGCGGATCCCCCCAAAAGTCCTGGATATGTTGCACATGCGTCGGATCGGCCCGTAGCTGCTTGATCAGGCTGTTGTAATACAAGTGCGCATCGTCACCGAGCCGTTTGTCGCTTTCCAGGACGAGCATCGCGAAACTGTCGGAGTCAGATTCCTTGAATTTCGCGCCCATGCGCTCCATCGCCTGCACAGACGGCGCATCCTTGGGGCTCAGTGAGACCTGACGTTGCGTCGCGATCTGTTCCAGCGACGGAACGCTGGTGGTCACCAAGACAACAATCGCCAACCATACGAGGATGACGGGCACCGCCAGCCGATGAATCGTCCGCGGCACAAATGGCGGTTTTGTGCGTTCGGTGCTCGTTTGCTCGCTGATCATGCGCCCTTGAGAACGCAGTAGGTAAAGGCGTCCACCTCATGCGAGATTCTTTCGGCTTTGACCACTCCGTCCACCGTGATACGGCAGCCGATTGTGTTGCTATTGCCTTGCGCCACAATATTTCCCATGACTGCCGCCGCCGTCGTCGTAAGCTTCATGGTCCAAGGCAGGTGCGCGCCATCTACTCGCTTCGGATCGGCGTTGACGTCGAAGTAGCTGATGTCTGCGACAGTGCCAGGCGGGCCGAAGACCTCGTAGGTCAGCCGCTTGGGATTGAAAGGCTTGCTATCGTCGGTCGCGCTGTCCGAATAGGCGGGCCGTTTCTCAGAGCCGAAGATGCCGTGAATCCGCCACACCGTGAACCCCCCGAGGCCGATCACGACCACAATCACGAGCGGAATCCACGCCCGCTCCAGCACCCTGAAAATCGGAATCCCCTTCAACCGTTGCCGCTTTCTTGGTCGGCGACATCCCACCTACTCGAAGATATTCACCTACCGATCGGCGAATCACGCTACCCGTCGGCACACCGAACGCGGCGGTGGCGTCCGAGGGTGCCGGCGCGATGGTCATCTCGACCGAGCGACGGCGGCATTGCGGCACCACCGGACCCTGACGAGTAAACCATGCTCGCGGCCCGAATTGTCGACTCCTTCCCCACGGCTGATTGCCTCACTGACGAGCGGCACCGATATAACGCACTCTACGTGCGTAAACGGACGCTACCGGGTTAAAGGGCCGCCCGCAATCAGCCGAGGTGCGTTATTCTCGCGCGGTGCCGCAGCTCACCTTCCAGCGCGCCCGCACCGAGGACAAGAAGCGCCAACGCGCAACAGCGCTGATAGAAGCGGCGCGGTCGCTGGCGCTGGAATCCGGTGTCGCGTCAGTGACCCTGACTGACGTCGCCAGCCGCGCCGGGGTGCACCATTCCGCGGTCCGCCGTTACTTCACCTCACATAAAGAGGTGCTGCTGCATCTGGCCGCCGAGGGGTGGGAACGGTTCTCGGACACGGTGTGTGAAAGCTTGAGCGAGCCCGGTCCCATGTCGCCGTCGCGGGTTGCCGAAGCATTGGCCAACGGCCTGGCGGCCGACCCGCTGTTTTGCGACTTACTCGCCAATCTGCATGTTCACCTCGAGCACGAAGTGGAGCTCGAACGGGTTCTGGGCTTCAAGCAGATCAGCACCGCTGCCGTGCTCGCGCTGATCGACGCAATCGAGAATGCGCTGCCGGGGCTGGGCCGTGCGGGCGCGTTCGACGTCCTTCTTGCCGCCTACTCGCTCGCTGCGCCGTTGTGGCAGATGGCCAACCCGCCGAAGTCACTTGCCGATGCTTACGCGGAAAGAACGGACGTCCCGCCCGACTGGAACATTGACTTCACCGCTGCGCTGACGCGGCTGATCACGGCGACCTGTGTCGGTCTCATGACCGAGTCGGCGGGGCCGGCTCAGGGCTGATCGGTAGCTACGCGCGCGCTACCAGTTCCATACGGACATGTCGCCGGGCGGATAGTTCTGGCAGTTCTCGGTTTCCTTGGCGACGACGCCCTTGTTGTTGAAGAAGATCTTCATGTGGTTAGGCCAGGCCAAATTCAGCGGATCGATCTGGGGCGCATAAAAGTTAGCGGAATAAGCCCTGCGGTCCGCTGCCGACAACGAGTAAAACCAGTGCACCTTGTCTTGGGCGGCCTGGTTAACGTTCGGGTGATTGTCGTAGTCAGCCATGTACCGCTGGTAATACACCGGCTCGAAATCCCGTGCGGCGGCCAACAACTGCTCGGCGGTGCAGGTCGTCGCGATCATCCTCCGAGGTATCGGAAAGTCGTCGGTGGAATCGTTTGCCGTACAGCCATTGCACGGCGTGAACCCCGGATCAGCCTTGGCGACATGCGGGAAGGCGGTCGCGGCGGCACTGAGGGCGAGCACTGCGACGCCGGCGCGGACGGCGGTGCCCAGACGAGAAAGACGCATGCGGCTACTATAACGCTTCTATAAAGGCCACGCCTGTCGCTTTGGACGCTTGGCTAGCCCGCGGGAGTGATCTCCAGGCCGACGTGAACCTTGTCGATTCCACCCCGCACGATCGAGTGCACGTAGAACCACGGGGCGTGGTACCAGTACCGCTTGAGGACGGCGTTGTAGACCCGTCGGGTCTCTGACTTCGGCAGCACCCGGGCGGTGCCCTCCACTTCTTCGCTCTTGGGTTTACCCAACGATCCGCTTTTGGCGAGCGTCACTCGAGGCGTGTTGTTGATCCGCTTGGTTTTCCACGACCCGTCGTCGGTGATCACCAGGAGCTTGTCGCCCTCGGGCACGCCCCAGATCGCTGTCGGCTTGGGGCGGCCATCCTTGGTGAACGTGGTCAGCAGCAGGTACTTGGATCCGATGACGTCCTGAAAGGTGAGAGCCACGCTCCTTTTATAGCTGCCCACGGCTCGTCGCGCTGAATGCATGACGCCGGCGCAGGGTCGGCTTACTGTGTGGTCATAGCTAAGGACGAGTGCAGATGAACACCAACGACGAGTCCGTCACAACGCTGGAGGACCTCCGAAGCGATCTGGCGCTCCGGTACAAATGGACCCCCAGCAGCGGCACCTCGGTCGACCCGGCGGTCGTCGAGGCCGACATGGCGGCGCTGGACCGCGACGGCTACATCATCTGGGAGAACCTGCTCACCGCCGAGGAGTGCCGGCAGATCCGCGACGTTGTGCGGCCCTGGCTCGGGCACACCGGACGCAATTCCTTCGAAGGACGACGCACCCAACGCATCTACAGCGTGCTGAGCAGGACGCGGGTGTGCGACCGGCTGGTCGATCACCCGCGGGTGCTGGCCGTGCTGGATAAGTTGCTCATGCCCAACTACCTGATTTCGGCGCTGCAGGCCATCAGTATTCAGCCGGGAGAGACCGCGCAGCTGGCTCATCACGACGACGGCTTCTACCCTATCCCCCGGCCACGGGAGCCGTTGGCCGCGGCGACGATCTGGGCGATCGACGACTTCACCGCCGATAACGGCGCCACGGTGCTCTACCCGGGCAGCCATCGCTGGGGCAAGCGGCGACCGGGTCCGGACGATCAGTCGCTACCGGTCGTGATGCCTGCCGGCTCGTGTGTGTTCTTCGTGGGCACCCTGTGGCACGGCGGAGGTGCCAACTCCGCCACCCGCGACCGCCTTGCCGTCACGGCGCAGTATTGCCAGCCGTGGCTGCGACCGATGGAAGCCTTCACCTTGTCGGTGTCGCGCGAGATCGCTCGATCGGTTTCCGACGACATCCGCCGCATGCTGGGCTACAGCATCCACCCGCCGTTCGTCGGCGCGGTCGACGGCCTGCACCCGCTGCGACTGTTGGAAGACCAGTAGCGCGCCCGGCGAATCCGAAAGATGGCAACATTCAAGAATGACTAGACGCAATATCGGTCGCATCGTTGTCAGTGCGCCGCTGATGATTTTGCCCCTGTTCAGCGCTTCTACCGGTATTTCGGTTGCCGCGGCCGATGGCTGCCCGGACGCCGAAGTGGTGTTCGCTCGCGGCACCGGCGAGCCCGTCGGCCCCGGCGGGCCCGGCCAGGCCTTCACCGATTCGCTGACCGCGCAGGTTTCCGGGAAGTCCGTGACCGTCTACCCGGTCAATTACCCGGCAACCAACGATTACGCCAACAGCGCCAAGGCCGGCGCCGCCGACGAGGTCGCGCATGTGCAGAACACCGTTGCCAACTGCCCGAAAACCAAGGTGGTGCTCGGGGGATATTCACAGGGCGCGGGTGTGGCCGATTTGACCAGCCACCAACTGTCCCCGCAGGTCGCCAATCACGTTGCCGCCGTTGCGCTATTCGGAAATCCCCAGAGCAACTACTCAAAGCAGTTGTCGGACAGCCAGATTCCGGCGATCGACCCGAGCTACAGCCCGAAGACCATCGACATCTGCCTGCCCGACGACGAGATCTGCGCCGAAGGCGGAAACATCATCGCGCACCTCGGGTACGTTCCGGTGGCGACCGATCAGGCCGCGACGTTCGTCGCGGGTCGGCTCTAGCGCGCCTTCTTGCGGTCGGTGTCTTTGCTCGGCTGAACGCGTTTCGGCTCCCCCGGCATCTTCGGGGTGCCATCGTGCTAACGATCATGCTCAGCTGCATAGATAGAGCGTGCGAGCATCAGCCATGCGGCATGTTGTCGGGCGAGTTTTCGCCGCAGTTCCGATGCCGACCTCAGCGCAGCTCAAGACAGCCGTCGGACCGGCAGGCTTGACACTCATTCTCAGCCGGATCTATTCGCGGACTATTTCATCACCAAGCAGCTGACGAACCCTTTGTAGCTTCGCTTCATCGTCGGTCACATCGGACTCAAGCTCGTGACCACGGTGACTTCGTGACGATGGCGAGTCAACGGGCAGCGATCGCGGGCGAGCTGTTTCCTGAAAACCTCCGCCACTTCACCGAAGTCGTAGTCTTGACAGCCGTCGATCACGGCTGGCCTCCGTCGCCGAGGGCGATGACCGCGTCAAAGCCTTCACGGATGCACGCCGCGAGCGCGCCCAAGTCCGGGACCGCTGCGGCGTCGACGTTAATGCCGATCAGCGCCTTGTGGTGATAACCCACCAGCGTGATGTTGGCGGCGGTGCCGACCGGGGGCCCGAAGGGAAAGATGCTTAGCACCTTCGCGCCGGCGAGGTAGAACGCCAAATCGCCGGCGTTGACGTCGCTGAGCACGAAGTCGTCGTGTTTCATGATCAACCCGAAGACTAGATTCACTGCAGGACCGAAGGCGTTGATCACCGTGCCGAGCCCGCTGGCCAACGGGAGCTTCGCGACTTCTTGCAAGCCTTTGATGAGACGGTGATAGGTCGCCATCGCGGCGCCCGGGTCGTCGGCGCCGATCGGGATCGCCGTTCGGCAACCGTTCACCCGGTTGCCGAACAGTGGGTCGCCCGGCTTGCGGATATCAACGGGGATGGTGGTCCGCAGTCTTTCGACGGGTTGGCCGTGCCGTTGATGGTACAAAGCGAATCCGTGGGCGACGGCGGTGAGGAACGCGTCGTTGACGGTGCAGCCCCGTGTCTTGGCGGCTTTCCGCAATCCTTCGAGGTCGGCCTCGAGTGCCGCGAAGCGCAGCCACCCTCGGCGCTCGGTCATCAAGGGCGAGAGGGTCTTCAAGTTCGGCGCCATGATCCGGGTCACCGCCCTCACATCCTTGGCGACTGTGGTCGCGGTATAGCGCGGCCGCCGCACCACGGTCGGCAGCGTATGCGCCGTCAAGCCCGCGGACCGACCCAGGAACCGCAGGATCCGGTGTCCGGTGTAGCGGGCGGCTTCGGCCGCCAGCCCGAGCCGGGATTGATCCTCGGGCTCGGGGATCGCCGGCATCGGGCCAAGATCACGGGGCTTTCGGGTGAGGTCACCGAGCAACCCGAAGATCGCGAGAAGGCCGGTACCGTCGCTCATCACATGATTCACCGTCAGGATTAACGCCGCCTGCCCGCCCTTGAGGCCCTCAACCACGGTGATGGTCCACAGCGGGCGCTCCCGGTCGAGGCCGGACATCGCCGACTGGCGCGCGAACTCCAGCACACCGTCCAAAGATCCATCACCCGGCGCACCGATCCAGCGGACATGGTAGGAGAGGTCGAAGTTCGGGTCGACAATCCAACGGGGAGTCGACAGGCGCAACGGCGCCTCCACCAGCCGGTGCCGAAATGAGGGCAGGGTACGGCTGCCACGTTCGAAGCGGTCCAGTAGGACCTCCCGGTCGGGCACCCGATCAAGGATCAACACCACCGTGATCGTCTGCCGAAGCAACGGATCCTTTTCGATCCCCCACAGCATCGCGTCCAGATCGCCGGTGTGATGGGGCTTGTGCGAGGCTTGATTGTCGATAGTCACCATCGTTCGTCGGTTGTCGTTTGTAGTTTGTGTGGGCCGGTTTCGTCTTTGCGCCCACGAATCGGGTATGCCGCCCGGTGTGACCGGGGCACTTAGGAGTGTGCGTCGCACTGGCTATCCCGCGGCAGACTTTCGAGGAATTCGGCGGTGCGAATCTTCGGCGGGGATGCTTGGACAGGATGCGCCGCGGCAACCGCTCGCGGTGCGTGGCAACATCCCCGTGGCGGCCTTGTCGTCGATTGCGAGGGTTGCGATTACGTTGCCGAGACGGGCTGCCAGCTCCTCGGGATCGGCCGCGACTGGAATGTGATCGACGCCAGCCACTTTCATCGGGTCCAGGAGGGCCAGTTCTTGTATTCGGCTGAGCTAAGGTCGGTTTTGATGTCAACGGTCAGTTTCTTTTCCCCAACGGTGGCCGATACGCGGATCGACGCAATCATGACCTCCTTCAACGATATTCGCATCAACCCCCTCGCACGCGGTGGCTGACTTGGTGGCGAACCCGACAACCTGGGCGTACGTGGAGGGTCAATTTCAAATAGCGAGTGCGCTGTAGTTAGTTGACTCGGTGGGGTACGCCGGTCAGCAGCACTTCGGCGATTCGCCGGGGCGCTTCGCACAACATGGGGAAGACGGCGGCTCGCTTAGGGAGCCGCACGTGCCTGCGGCCCCTCTGTACGGCCTCGACGACCTCGCCGGCTACCGTCTCGCGGGGGACGTCAACTGCGAGCCGTATCCGGTAGAAACGCGAGAAGGAATCGGCCGTCGGCTCGTAGTCCGTGGCCTCGGCGAGTAGGTCGGTAGGGATCGGCCCGAGCTCCACGAGGGTGGTGCCGATCGACAACCCGCGAAGGTCCGCCCGCAGCCCCGCGGTGAAGTGGGAAAGCGCCGCCTTCGATGCCGAGTAGGCGACGAGGCCCGGGAATACGGCGCAGTCGGCCATCGACGAGACATTGACGATGTGGCCGCCGCCGCGTCCCAGCATCCGGGGGATGGCCTGCCGGCACAGCTCGGCCGCGGCCAGGTAGTTGACTTCGGTGATCCGGCGCAGATGGTCGCCGGATGCGCCGCCGAAGTATGCGGCGGTTCCGATGCCCGCGTTGTTCACCAGGACGTCGATCGGGCCGGCTTCGTCCTCGATCCGATCAAAGAGGGTGGCGACCTGCGTCGGGTCCGAGAGGTCGGCGGGGTGGGCTGTGCCCCCGAGCTCGGCCGCGACCGTCCGGAGGGCATCGTCGGTCCGGGCAACGAGCGCGACCGTTGCCCCAACCCCGGCGAAGGCGTGGGCGAGGGACTCGCCGATGCCTCGTGACGCCCCGGTGATCAGCACTCGCTTGCCGTGTAGCTCCATGGTCGGAGCGTACGCAGACCGTCATCGGTCCGCTGACCTACGCAACTTTGCTACCGACTTTGCCCGTAACGTAGCAGCGGTAATCAGCCGCCATAGCGGTTGCGGAGTTTGGTCAACGTGGCTTCGATGCCGGCGGCATTGCGCTTGGCGAAACCCATTCGCTCGTAATACTTCAGCCGGTCCTTCAGCGGCCCGGTATCGCGGTGGTCGAATGTCTCGGTGACGCGTGTAATCGTCGGCGTGATTGCGGCGAACTCCCAACGCCAGTGGTGCCCGACGGGGTGGCGCCATTCGATGAGTTCGTCGGGTTTCATCGCGGTGATGGTGCTGGTAATGCGACAGGGCACCCCGAACATCCTCATCTTCGTGGTGAACCGCGCGCCGGGGACCAGCCGCTGCGGGGCGCGGACGTTCTTCCCGACGGTGCCAGAACCGTCAAGTTCGTGGTGTCGACGCGGGTCCGCCACGATCGCGAACAGGTCAGCTGCCGGGGCACGGACCTCGACCGAGCGGCTGACCTGATTGCGACCGGCGTCCACGGTGGTGACGGTCATCGTGTCTGCTCCTGTCTCTTCTAAGTGGCGACCAGGGCGAGGCTGCGCTCCCAGAGTTCACGGGCCAGGAGCGGGTCGTAGGCCCGCGGGTTGGCACGAGCGATTTTGTGGTTGGCGTAGTACTCGCCCGATTTCCAGTCGGTTCCCGGTGCGGCTGAGGCCAGCCATACCAGCTCGTCGGATCCCTGCTCAGGTCCGACCAGCGCCAGAAACTTGATCGGGCCGCGAAACGCGGTCCGAATCCACCACGTCCGCGATGCGTTGCCGAAGTTGGTTGCCACATCGCCGGGATGAAACGCCGCCGTGGAGATCCCGGCAGCGTGGTAGCGGCGGTGCAGCTCCTTGGTGAACAGGATGATTGCCAGCTTCGCGTCGCCGTATGCCCTGAGGGGCCGGTAGCCGTGCGCTGCGTCGAGGTCATCGATATTGACGCGGCCGAAGTACGTATTGACCACGCTCGAGGTGTTCAGCACCGTGGCGCTGGATTCGACGAGCCGATCCATCAGCAGCGTCGTGAGCAGAAACGCGGCCAGATAATCGACCTGGAAAGTCGTTTCGTGGCCGTCGACGGTGACCTCGCGCCGCCTCATGGCACGGCCGGCATTGTTGGCCAGCACATCGATGCGGGGGTAGGACTGCAGCAGCTGCTCGGCCAACCTCCGCACCTGTGAAAGATCCGTGAAATCGGCCACCAAGTACTCGACGCCCAGACGCGCGGCGACGGCGGTTGTTTTCGCTGCGGATCGGCCCACCACGACCACGTTCTCGCCGCTTCGGCTCAGCCTGGCCGCCGCAGCCGCGCCGATGCCATCACTGGCGCCGGTAATGATGACCGTCCGACCCGCCATTGGTCTCCTTCCCGAAGCCGCGCCGCCGCCACAAAACCGCCGCATCAATGATTGCTGTGACGCCAGCGTCACGTCCACCCCCTGGTTGGCGAGGGACTTACGACTGCCTTAGCGGGGCCCTAATGCCCTCGCCGATTGTGGTCTGCGGAGAGACCATCTTCGTTACGGTTCGGATTCCTGAGCGCCCGGTCCGGATGTCGGTCAATGTCTGCCCGAACTTCGGATAGGAGATACGCCATGAGCAAAGCGATTCCGCCGCTGGACCTTTCATGGCTGTTGATCGAGTCGCCAGCCGGCACGACGCACGTCGGTGCGATGCTGCTGTTCAAAAAGCCCGCCGGCCGCGCGCCCATCGTGCGCGAGATTGTCGAGGCGTATCGGGCGTGCACGCCGGCGCCGCCGTTCAACTATGTCCCGGAGCTGCTTGGTCGGGGCGCGCCCCATTTCCGGGAGGTGGCGAGCTGGGACCCCTACTACCACGTCGGGCACCTAGCTCTCCCTGCTCGAGCCTCCTACGACGACCTGTTGCGGCTCGTCGCCGATCTGCACGAGCCACAACTCGACCGTGACCGGCCGCTCTTTCGCTGCTGGGTGATCGATGGGGTGCCGGACGGAATGTTCGCGATCTACACCAAGACCCATCACTCGATCATCGACGGCGAATCGGGCCTGAAGCGGATATACGAAGGCTTGAGTACATCCGATCAACGCACCGTCCCGACGCCCGCCTTTGCGCTGCGAGCGCCGGAACCCGCGCCGCACCCACCGACGCCACTCACGGAGCGAATCGCCGACTCGATTCGCGGGGCGATCACGCAGGTCGAGGCGCTTAACCAGGTTTCGGTCAGCGCGCTGCGCAAAGTGCTCGCCGGTCTATTCGGATCTCATCTCGAGGGCAGCCTTCCGTTCGCGGCGCAGCACGCCCCGACCAACGTGCCGCTCCAAATCGGGCGAAGATTCGCGACGCTGTCCCTGCCGCTAGAAGAGATGCACGAGGTCGGCCGGCACTTCGGGGCGACCCTTAACGACGTGGCGGTCACCGTGGTCGACGCGGGGCTGCATGCTTACCTACGGGAGACGGGCCGCGCCTTCGGGCACCCGCTCATTGCGATGTGTCCGGTGTCGCTGCGCACTGACGGGGACACGGCGGTCGGGACGCGAGTGTCAGCGATGTTCGCACGACTCGGCGAGCCCGGCGCGAGCGTCTCGGAACGCATCCGCCAAGTGGTGGACTCCGTCGCCACGTGCAAGAAGGAACTCGGCCACCTGTCCAACGAGGCGGCGATGACCTACGCCGTCGGGCTCGTCACGCTCGCCGGCCTGGGGGCCTCCACGCACCTGGACCGCGTCGCACACCCGGCGTGCAACCTCGTAGTTTCCAACGTGGCGGGCGCCAAGGAGACCCGATACCTCAACGGTGCGCGCCTCCTTGGCATCTACCCGGTTTCCGCCCTCGCCGCCTCGATAGGGCTCAACGCCACGTTGGCGTCCTACCACGACAACATGGACTTCGGGTTCGTCGGCAACAGCGCGGCGTTCGACGACCTACCGCAACTCGCTCGCTGCGCGAGGGAGGCGTACGAAGAGTTGAAAGAGGCGGCTGGACTACAACCGGCGGGTCCGCAGCGGGCATCTTCCTGAACGACAGCTATCTCCAACCCAAGCCGGTGTAGGAGGATCGACGGATGAAGACCGTGACCTGCACCAATGCAAAGCTCGAGGTGGTCGACCGGCCGACCCCGACGCCGGCGAAGGGCCAGTTGCTGATCGACGTCCTGAGGTGTGGCATCTGCGGATCGGACCTGCATGCGCGCCACCACTGCGACGAACTCGCCGACGTGATGGCCGAATCGGGGTACGACGCGTTCATGCGATCGAATCAGCAAGTCGTCTTCGGTCACGAATTCTGCGGTGAGGTGGTCGATTACGGCCCCGGCACACGCAAGGCCCCGCGGCTCGGCACACCGGTCGTGGCCCTGCCGCTGCTGCGGCGCGGCAAAGAGGTGCACGGGATCGGGCTGTCGACGATGGCGCCCGGTGCCTACGCCGAGCAGCTCCTCGTCGAGCAGTCGCTGACGTTGCCCGTCCCGAACGGGTTGGCGCCCGAGATGGCCGCGCTGACCGAGCCGATGGCCGTCGGATGGCACGCCGTCCGGCGCGGCGAGGTGGGCAAGGGCGACGTCGCCATCGTCATCGGCTGCGGGCCGATCGGTCTCGCGGTGATCTGCATGCTCAAGGCGCACGGGGTGCGGACCGTGATCGCGAGCGACTTCTCACCGGGTCGCCGCGCGCTGGCGGCAGGCTGCGGGGCCGATGTCGTCGTTGATCCCGCGCAGGACTCGCCCTTTACGACGGGTGCTGGCAAGGGGCACATGCAAAGCATCCTGGAAGCGTTCGACCTCGCAGTCGGCACGTTAGAGAAGCTGCAACGGCTGCGGCTGCCCTGGTGGCATGCGGTTCGTGCTTGGCTACACCCCGCTCGAGTTCCGCGACACGCTGCACATGCTCGCCGACGGCAAGGTCGATGTCACGCCGCTGATCACCGGGACAGTCGGGCTACCCGGTGTCGAGGCCGCGTTCGACGCACTCGGTGACCCCGAGGCGCACGCGAAGATCCTGATCGACCCCAAAGGCGACGCCGAGAGCCCGGGCCGGGGCCGGACGTGACGACGAGCCATGCGCCGGTGGAGTCAGCGTTTGCGACGTATCCGTGACGGGTCGACAAGCCCCGACTGCACCAGCGCGTCGTCGATGAATCGCTGTACCGGCCGGGAACGGAAGAACCCGGTGTGGCCGCCGGAGTACCAGTGGATCTGGGGTCGGCCCCAGTGCTGCCAGAGTCGGGTGACCTGGTCGCGTGGATGCACCAACCTGTCGGCGATGCCGGCGTAAATGAAGCGGCCCGGCATCGGCACGCGGGGAGTCAGTGCAAATGGGGAGATCATCCGGCCGATGGGCTTGGCCAACCTCATGGTCTGACCGAGGGCGTCGTGACCGCTCAGGCCGGCGTGGCGGTCGACCAGCTCGACCAGATCGACGGCCGGAACGCCCAGGATCGCACAGGTGAGGCCGTCGTGGAGGCTGGCGACCAGCGACGTGAGGTAACCGCCAAGGGAGATGCCGTTCAGCCCGATCATCGCCTCGGGCTGCTGGCAGCGGATCCAGGACAGCAAGCGCCTGATATCCCACACCGCCTGAGCCGCACCGTGGACGTCGTTGAGCACGTCCTCACCCGGGAACGCGGCGCCCTTCGGCAGGCCCCGCGCGCGGGGCCCGTGCATGGGAAGCACCGGAAGCACCACGTTCAGGCCGAGATCGGAGTGCAGATGCCAGGCACGAAACAGCGTGGGGTCCAGCGCAGCCCGTCCCATCTCCGCGCCGTGCACGCACACCAGCCAGGGCCGCGGCTGGCGGTGTCGCAACATCAGCCCGTACTCGCGGTTATTGCCGGTGTAGCTCAGCCATCGTTCCCGGCCCGGTTCACCTGCATGGGGCTCATAGCCACTGTCGAAGAACAGGCGCTCGTAGGTGCGCCCCATGTTGTTCACAGTCCTGACCGTGACATCGGTGAGCGCCGGGGGTGCGGCGAAGAACCCCTCGGGCTTTTCCAGCCAGCCCTGCTGGCCGTAGAACTCCAGTGCCGCAGACACCTCGCGAGTGATCCATGCGAGTCTCGTCGCGTCGGGGGCCGACCGCAGCAAGCGAAACCCGGTCAGCACGATTTCGTCGAAGAACGCCTCGGTCGCCAGCGCGAGGGTGGGCCGTGCCACCGGAAGCTCACCGGGCTCACGATCCAGATAGGCGCCCCAGGACCGGGCGTAGAAGCCGCCGGTCCGGGTGAATAGCCCCAGAACCTGCGACAGGGGATCGGCACTAGTGCGGCGCGGGTCCCGTCCTAAGTCGGCATCGTCTGCTACAGGAGCCGAGACGCGTGTGCGTTCGATGTCCTGCATCTAGCCTCTACTTCATTGGACAGGCGTGGGCACGAGATCGAGTGTCAGTCAGCCTAATGCCTCTGGACCGGCTAGGCCGCCACGGTCGACGATCTTGCCCTTTCGACGTCGTGCACGTGCGGGGCGGTGCGGTTGATCGTGACCCAGTTCGTTTCGCAGCACCTTGCCGGTGGGATTGCGCGGGATCGTCGCGACGACGGTGATGTCCCGCGGTTGTTCAAAGCGAGACACCTTGTCCTTCAAATACTCCCGCAGTTCGGCTTCGTCGATGTCGACACCCGGGCGGGGGACGACGAAGGCAGCGAGCCGCTGGCCGAAGTCCTCATCCGGAACACCGATCACCGCGTGGTCGGCCACGTCGGGATGTTTGCCAAGGGCGTTCTCAACCGCGCTGGGGTAGACGTTCTCTCCGCCGGAGACGATCATGTCGTCTTCGCGGCCGACGATGAACAGCCGCCCCGCCTCGTCGAAGTACCCCATGTCCCCGGTGGCCGTCATCTTGGCGACCACATCCTTGCCTCCGCCGCCGGTGTAGCCGTCGAACGTCAGGCCACCACCCACGAATACCCGCCCGGTGACGTGCGGCCCGACGGGACCGTCGTTCTCGTCGAGAATCTCGACCGGACAGCCGGCAACGGGCCTGCCAACTGTTTCCGGTGTCTCCCGTAGATCGGTGGGCGTCGCAAGCGACCCGATGCCGACCTCCGAGGAGCCATAGCCGTTGTAGAGGATCTCGCCGTAGGCGTCCATGAACCGCTGCGCCAGGCTCGGATCCAGGCGCGCCCCGGCCGTGATCGCCACGCGCAGCGACGGAACCGGGTTTCGCGCCCGCACCTCGTCCGGAAGGTCGAGAATCCGGGCGAGCATGACCGGGACCGCGGCGAGCACGTGCGCGCGATGCAACGACGCCTGCGCGAGCGTTGCTTCGGCGTCGAACCGGCGTCTTGTCAGCAGCGTGCCGCCGAGTATCACCGTGAGCAACACCATCCCGAACCCGAACGCGTGAAACATGGGCACCGGCACGGCAATTCGGCTTCCAGCGCGCAGCCCGATGCGGTCGAGGAACACGGCTCCAACACCCAGTGCCGGGGTGATATTGGGTGTGCGCGGCACACCCTTGGGCGTGCCGGTCGTGCCGGACGTCAGGAGCACGAACCGACCGCGCGGCCCAGCCTTCGGCCGTGGCTCGCGCTCGTCGATCTCAAGCGCCGCGAGATCGACGATGGCGACCGCCTCGTCTGCCGCACGCACCCGGTCGGCGAATTCGTCGTCACAAATCACGGTTTGGATCCGGTGCGCGCCTAACGCGGTCGCCAGCGCGTCGGTGCGGAACTCGGTGTTGAGCAACACCACGTCTGCACCGACCGACGCCGCCGCGAACATCGCCTGCATGAAGGCGCGCCCGTTGCGGCACAGGATGCCGACCGAGAGCCCGGGTCCGATGCCGTGGCGGTAGGCCAGCGCGGCCGCCAGGGACTCGGTGTGGGACTGCAGCTGACCGTAGCTCAGCGCGCCGTCGTCGTCGATCACCGCGGTCCGGTCCGGCCAGCGAGCCGCCGCGATCGCCATCACAGTAGCCAGGTTCGCACCGCCTCGAACCGCCTCGCGCACGATGCGGAACATCGTCAGCGGCCCAGCGGGCGCAAACAATCCCGATCGCAGCACCACCCGGGCCGCGCTGGTCACGATGGTCGCGGCCGTCATTGCTGAATCCCCCGAGCGCTTGGGGAATCGGTGGAGAACCGATACATCAGTCCCATCCCGACCCCCAGCGGCCCGGGCAGCAGAATCGAGCTGATTTCGATCGGCCACACCCACCACGGCTGCACCCTGCCGGGCCGGTCGATGATCGCCTTGGCGACGATGTCGGCGGCCTGCTCCGCAGACAGACCCGGCATTCTGCGCAGGATCGGCGTGGGATCGCTCATGGGGGTGTGCACCAACGTCATATACACCGAGGTGACGTGCACGCCGTCGGCGCGCAGTTCCGGTTCCACGCTGCGCAACCACACATCGAACGCGCTCTTGGACGCCAGGTAGGTGCCCCAGCGCGGGCCTGGTGCGGTGCGCACACCGATCGTCGAAATGCTCACGATGTGCCCGCGGCCGCGGCCCCTCATCGCGGGAAGCAGCCCCAGCAGCAACCGGACCGGGCCGAGGTAGTTGACACCGATCGTGCGCTCGAAATCCTGCGGCCGGTCGTACTGCAGATGCAGCGACCGCCGGATGGACTTGCCGGCGTTGCTGACGACGACGTCCATCGGGCCGTGGTTTTCGGTGAGCCCCTTCGCCAGTGCGGCGACCGCTGTCGGGTCGGTGAGATCGGCCGGGTACGCGGCCGCGCGGCCGCCGCCCGCGTTGATCGACGCCGCGAGGGCTGCCAGCCTGTCCGCAGAGCGTGCGACCAGCAGCACGGTCGCCCCGGCCGCCCCGAGCTTGCGCGCGGTGGCCTCACCGAGTCCGTAGGAGGCACCGGTGACCAGCACCGTCTTGCCGGACACCACGGCGCGCAGCCGATCCGGATCCGACACTCGCGGTGGATTGGCGATCTTGTCGACAGCCTTGGCTACCAGGTTCATTGGACTGCCTTACTACTCGGACGAGTCGCAGCATAGCCCCCACACCAACGCACGCATCGAGGGAAACGGCGTCGCGGGTGCCGACCGGGTTGGGGAGGTCGCCACCAAGATCGCGCCTCGCCTGAGCGCGCCCCACAGAAACCTGGTGACGATCTCGGGGTCATGGACCCGAAGGGTGCCCTCCTCGTTGGCGGCGCGCAGCGCGACGAGGATGACTCCGAACGCGATTGCGGTCGCCAACCGCACCGAGCTGCTGGGCGAAACGGGCGCCGAGGTGGTGTTCGTGTGCGGAGAAGTCCGCTCGCGGACTGACATCGCGACCGGGCAGATCTCGGTGTCTGTCCGGGCATGGATCTTGGCGGTCAGCCCGTCCCTGGGAGCGGCCCAGCGCGCGGTCCTCGGGCTTGCTCAGATCGGTGTGTTTGACGTATGCCGGCCAATCCCAAGTGGACAGGAACTTCTGCGCCGCGGCATGCCGATTGGCGTAAAGCGCTTCGGTTTGCTTCATGGATGATGCGCAAGTCCCGGATACCGACGTCGGTCGAATCCACACGGATGGCCCGGGCACTGATCCGCGATGCCTTCGCCGGCGGGGTGTTGCGGGAGACGTCGCGTGCGTCGTGGTTGAGCGGTGGGGCGGCCATCCACTACGACCCAGTGGCCGATACACGCGCAGAGAAAGCCGCCTGGAGCTACCTGAACCCCAGCCCGACTTCGAGCCGATCGCTGGCGCGGTCGCCGTGATGACCGCGCTCGTTGACCGTTGCAACCGTCAACGATGCCCAACCTCAAGTCCGCTTATTTCTCCTCGTCAGATCTGTATCGCGCGATGGCTGCACACGCTTAGGTTCGCCCGGCATCTTCGGGGTGCCAGCGTGCTACCGATCATGCTCAGCAGCATTTATACAGCGTGCGAGCATCAGCCATGCGGCAGGTTGTCGGGCGAATTTTCGCCGCAGTTCGGGTGCTGGCCTACGCTGAAACGACGGCCTAGAGCCCCGGCCCATCGGCGGTCGCCCCAAGATCACCTGAAGCCAGACCTAAATCCAAGACGCTTTCGGAACTCGGCGGTGTCGCTGTAGTCGGGTGGCCTGATCTTGGGCGTCTGCAATCGCTTGGTAAATGGATCCCCTTAATCCCCCTGTCATGATTGAACTGTTCCGACAAGCCAGCAGGGGAGGGCGAAAACCCGCTCTAGCAGCGAAAGTTCACCACCGGAGATCACTGGAGATGACTGTAACTGTGGGCAAATTGCGGGCAATATGTGGGCACGCGGCGCGGATCAACACGGGTACAGATCGATCGGCCACTCATGGCATCGCCTCGGCCCACGGATTGACGATCCGGCTCAATCCATGGGTCCCAGCGCTGGCTGCGATTCGGGTCGTCGACGCTCGCGGTGGCCAGGCCATGCTGAGCCTTAGGCTTGGTTGGTGGTCTCGCTTGCCGACTCGTTATGGCACCAGAACCGGGTGCTGGCTGAGGCGGCGCTGGAGCACACGTTCGTCCAGGGCATCGCGTCGGGAGAGTTGGCCCGAGCTACGTTCGCCTACTACGTAGGACAGGACGCCGCCTTCCTCGACGCATTCTGCCGCGCCTACGCCTTGGCTTTGGCGAAGAGCCCGGACCAAGACGGCCTGATCGCGTTCAGGGAGCTACTCGACGCCACCGCCGACGAGCTTCGCCTTCACCGCGGCTACGCCGTCCGCTGGGACGTCGACCTTCACCAAGCGGCAGATCCCGCCACCGCGGCGTATACCAACTTCTTGTTGGCGGTCGCTGCACTGGAGCCGGTTGGCCACATCGCGGCAGCGATGACGCCGTGCATGCGGCTCTACGCCTACCTCGGCCAGCAGTTGGCCGCTCAGACAAAACCCGACAGTCCCTACCGCGAGTGGGTGATGACCTACTCCAGCCCGCAGTTCGAGGCCCTAGCCCGACGTGTAGAGGGCCTGCTTGACCGCTACGGCGGTGATCACGACCGCCTGGCCGTCCTGTATCACCAGGCGATGGAACTCGAAGTGCGGTTCTTCGACGCTGCCGACCGATGCGACAGACCATGACTGCCGATGAGTTGATGAGCTGTCACACCTCCGCGTGGCAGGCGGCCACTGTCCCCCCTTCCTCGCGGGGCGTGCGGGACGGATCGCTGCCCGAGCACTCCTTCGACCGGTGGCTGGCCCAGGACTACCTCTTCGCGCAGGTCCTGGTGCGCGCTAGTCCCGCATCGCGGCCACGGCCCCCCTCGCCGACGTCGCCCTCCTCGTGGGCGGCGTGGTCGCTACCGTTGGGGAGCTCGGCTGGTTTGAGGAGATGGCGGCGAGGCGCGGGCTGGTCCTCGACGCCCCCATGCATCCGACGACTCGGGCCTACTGCGACTTCCTGCCGGCATTGACCTACTCCGGCTACCCGGCCCAGATCACCGCCATCTGGGAGGCTGGTTGGCAGCGCACTGGACCGAGTGGAGAGGTCCTTTGACTCACGCCTGACCCAGGTGTGCCGGTCAGCCAACCGACGCGAGTTGCGCCTGCCGATGCTCGTCGGCGGCCTGCACGATGCGCTGAGCTGTCCGGTAGTTAATCCCCGATGCCTTGGCGGCAGCGTTTATCGATGCGCCATTACGGTGTGCTTATAAGACCGCAACCACAGTCTCGACGGGCTGTGTGGTCACACCGGATGCGATCAGTTCCGACGCAAGGTCTGTCATCGGCCTGTGCAATTTCGGTATCGCCCCGTGGTCCATCATTTGGCGCTGACCCCTGCGCTGCTTGTGCCGGATGGGGTTGCAGCCATGCGGCGACCTCAATCATGAAATGGGCAGAGATCGCCGACCTGCACCGGGGAACGTCTGTAGCGAACGTCGCGTGGCGGCCGGGATCCACACCGCCGGTACACCGGTGATCACGGCTTCTTATGGCCGGCGGTGCAATCCGACGAAGTGGTCACGCTTTCGTGCCAACCACCGGCTACAGCAGCGCGACCGGCGCGGTCATGCCCAGCGCGACCAGCATCAGCATCAGCAGGAACCAGCCCGCGCCCTGCCAGATCCACCAGCGACCCCGGGCCCGCCACACCCGAAATGTGCGGACGAATGCGCCGACACCACCGAGGAACAGAATCAGCGGCGCACCGATCGCCAACGTATTTCGTTGCAGGCGAGTGCAATGGGCCAGTGGGTCGGCACCGCTGCCGGACTTGCAGCCGCTGACCCACCACAGCGCGAGGCCTAGCACCAGCAGGGCGACGACGATTACCACCGCGTCGAATCGGACGGCGTCGGCGAACGTGCGCCTTGCCTGCGGGCTATCAGAGCCGGACGACGTGGTGGGGCTGTTCATGGTTGTGCGCTGGCCGGAGCGGGGTGTGGATCATCGATGTCGGCGTTGGCGGCTTGTCACGCGCAGCGCGCGCAACAGCCCATCATGTCACGGGCTCCCACGCCGTGGCCGCGGATTGGGCAACCGCACGTCGCGCATGACGGCGCCAGTCGCTGGCCGCGTAATCGAAGCCGGCAGTGCGGCCCTTTCGCCCAGGTGGGGGCCAGACGGCTGGCGGACGGCGGGGGAGAGTCCGTCTCGCCAATGCAAGATTGAGAACGATGCGGCCTTCAGGCCACGTGTCTGATCAATCCGAGTTCGCGAGCACGGGCGACCGCATCGGCGCGATTGTGCACACCCAGCTTCTTGTATGCACGCTCGGCGCGTTCTTTGGCGGCGGAGCGAGAGATCCCCAGCTTGTCGGCCACCAGCGCGAAGGTCATCTTGGTCGGCAAGTAGCGCAGGACTTCCAGCTCGACCGCCGTGACGGAGGCGGCCACCGCGGCCTCGTCTGCTTTCTGGTGGGCGGCATCGGTCGCCGCGGCAGACGCCCGCTCCGCCTCGGTTTGCGCGGCGTACGCTGCGTCGATCACCCGGGCGGTGTCCTCCAAGGCAGCGAGTTGCACGCTGACAAGCTCCTCGGCCCGTTCTCCGATGAAGCCCTCGCTGAACACGACGCCGCCCAGATCCGCGATCGAATCGAACAGCGACCTGGCCCACCGATGCTCCACAAGGATCAGGGCGAGGCCCGAACCTGGGACGAGCGACTGCGCCAGAGCCTGGGCTCGTTCGCTCTGGAGCACATGGACACCACGGCCCTCGAACATGGCGAACACATCGGCGGGGTCGAGTTGGGCGTCGGCGATCAGCAGGTCGCCGAAGTCCTCGTCCGCGATCTCCACGCGCGTGAGTGATCCATCATCGTCCATCGTCAGCACAACCAAATCGACCAGGCGAAGCACGCCATGTCCTTGCAGCCTGTCGATCTCCTGGATGATGGTGCCGATGAAACCCACTCCAGGTGCGAACCCGACCGCGATCAACTGCATCGGCCCAATCGTGCTGACGTCTGTTCCGGCGTCCACCGCGTCCTCGTTTCTCTGTGGGCCGTGGGGTGAAGTTGGCATGACGATCGGTTCCGGCCCGCTACGCGCAATGGTCCAACAGGGTTGACCGAACGATAAGGGCAATAGGTCACCGGGTAGCTCGGTTGACGTCGGCTTCTCCGCGTTAGGTGGCGCTGGTGGGGTCGGTGTCGATCACCGACACCGAGTTGCCGCTTTCGTTGGTGACGTAGGCGAGGGTGCCATCCTTGCTGAGGTTAACGTCAATAGTCGTCGCACATCACCGGTGCTCGTCGTGGGCGGACGGAATTGTTGAGTTCCACGACGTTAGGGGACATCTGCTGTCAAACAGCAGGCTTTTTGGCGCTTGCGCCGGGCATGGTCCCTCCGTTGGCTGATGGGGCCACGATCGGCGGCTGCAGGATTGCCGAGGCGGCGGCGGTCTCCCGGGCGAAGAAGCTTCCGACATCACCGATCGCGCTCATCAACGGCGCCGGGAACACCACCGTGGTGTTCTTGTCCACCCCCAACTCGATCAGGGTCTGCAGATTGCGCAGCTGCAGCGCCAGCGGGTGCGCCATCATGGTGTCCGAGGCATCACCGAGTGCGGCGGCGGCCATCGATTCACCTTCGGCGGCAATGATCTTCGCGCGCTTCTCCCGCTCAGCCTCGGCTTGGCGGGCCATCGCCCGCTTCATGCTGTCGGGCAACTGGATATCCTTCAACTCGACCAAAGTCACCTCGACACCCCACTCCAGGGTCGTCACATCCAGGATCTCCCGGATGTTGGCGTTGATGACCTTGGTCTCCGCCAACGCCTCATCGAGGGTGTGCTGGCCGACGACCTCGCGCAGCGTGGTTTGGGCGATCTGACCGATCGCGGCGTACACATTCTCGATGACGACCACCGACTTCACCGCATCCACGACCCGGAAATACGCGACAGCGGCAATGTCGACACTGACATTGTCGCGGGTGATGATCCCCTGCGACTGAATCGGCATCGTGACGATGCGCAGCGACACCTTCCACAACCGGTCGATGACCGGGATGATGAACCTCAGTCCGGGTTCCCTGACACCGATGACCCGCCCGAGCCGGAACCACACCCCCTTCTCGTACTGGGTCACCACCCGAATCGACAGCGCCACCACAATCAGCGCCACGATGACCACCGCAATGACGACGGCGACGACGTTCATGTCTTCTCCTCAAAGATGGAGTTCACGATCAACCCTGTGAGGTGCTGTCTCGCACCACCACCGCAGGATCGCTGCCGCTCTCAGCCGGCTCGACGCGGCGATACCCGCGCCATCTCCGCTGCTTGTTCTCACCATGCGGTCGCGGGTATCACCCCCACAAGTGCCAAAGGTCCTTGCCATAACTCCGGCTCGTTGATCTAGGTGGAGCAGGTGGAGTGAGAGTCTTGCCGCCCATGATGTGGGCAGGAAGGCTCGATGAGAATGGCGACAGGGGACAGACATACGCCGGAGCAGGTCGTGCACAAGCTGGCGCAAGCGGATCGGGCTGTTGGCAGCAACAGCACTTGCAGCGCTCAGCCGACGCCGAGGATTTGTTGGCCCCCGTCTGACCCTTCGACGGAAGGAGCGGGGTGTAGACAGCTTTACCCCGGTGCGTCAGGCACTTTCGGTAGTCGTAGCGGCCACCCCACACCCCAGTTGGAACCCGTTTGACGAAACCGGCCGTTCCGGGAGCACCCACCGAGAAAAATGCGTCGTCGCATAGTGTCCCTGGACTATCCTTCACCCGCCGATCGCAGAAAGGGACGCCATGACCAACCACACGTACCGGGTGATCGAAATAGTCGGTACATCACCCGATGGCATCGACGCGGCTATCCGCAACGGGCTGGCCCGAGCGGCAGAGACGACACGCGGACTCGACTGGTTCGAGGTGCAGTCCGTCCGCGGCCACCTGGAGGACGGGCCCGTCGCACACTTCCAGGTGACGCTAAAGGTCGGCTTCCGGCTCGAGGACGCTTAGTAGATCGGTTAGCCAGGCAACGGCTCCCGGCTCACCCGCCCGTGAACTCCTGCAGCGACGCAAACTCGACGGCGACGGCGGGATGGAAGCACTAAGAGTCCTCAAACGCCGACTCTCCGACGTCGTCTACCGCGCCATGCTCACCGACCAAAACCAATCACTATCGGCCGTCGCTTGACAGGGGAGCTCGAGACAACGGTGATGACCGGATTCGTTCTGCCTTCGATACTGAATGGGTGACGAAGGTGCGGGCGGCGACTGCTCAGGATGCGTTAGGCGTGGCGCAGGTCCACGTCGGGTCATGGCAGATGCCCGGCGCGGCGCGATGATCCCGCGGGCGGTCGAGCTGGTCGAGGGCTACCGGCGAAAGACGATCTCTCCTGTGGAGGCCACCCGCGCCGCGCTGGCGGCCATCGACCGCTACGACCCCATGGTGAACGCGTTCGTGCTGGTGGACGCCGACGGTGCGATGGCCGCCGCCAAGGCGTCGGAGGCGAGGTGGCCAGTCGGATGCATTCGTTGTCTGAAGTGGGGTCCTGTTCCATCCGCGCCACCATTGTCGGTACAGGTCCGCACGCAAGCTCAGGCTGGGTCAAGGATGTGGGCGAGCACGCCGAGAACGCGCGAGGTTGTCTTGCCGTCGGGCACCTCGGCGAGCGTCTCGGACAGGCCGCGAACGATCGTGGCCACTTCCCGCCGTTCCTGCGGGTCGAGGCTCGCCAATTGATCAAGCAGGGTCGCAGGAGACACCTCCTCCGTGTCGGCCACGATCCCTCCCTGGCGTCGGTTGACTCAGACAATCCCGCGAGCACGGCGCCCGCACGCCGACCCAGCCGCGGTCATGGCACCGCCTCGGCCCACGCGATATGCCCCTCGAAGCCAAGCGTTTTCGCCATGTCGCGGTAGCGATCCCGCAATTGCGCATAAGTCGCGGCATCGCCGTGAGCCCGCGCCAGTAGAGCCCGGAGTCGCAACAGCCAGATGTCGCGTGCCACAAAACCCTCATCGGCAGGCGCGGCAGCTAACCGCTCGATTGCGGCCTCGGCTTCGGCCTTGTACTCCGCTCGGGTATCGCCGTCTTTGACTGGTGAGCCACAGCCGTGACAAAAGCGGGCGTTCTCCAGGAGTTCAGTGCCACACGTCCGGCACGCTGCTATGGCCGTCATCCGACCCTCCGCCGATCCCCGGGCCCCCAGCCTTTCCTGGGTCCCAGCCTAACGTCACGCGGGCACCGGGGCGTCGGCGCGGAGGAGGCCCTCCTGCTTGAGCTCGGCCCAGAGGTCGGCTGGGATCGGGTGGGTGAATGTCTCCACGTTGCGCTTCACCTGCGCGACTCCCTCCGAGCCTGGGATGACCGACGCGACGTTCGGATGCCCAAGCGGGAACTGAAGCGCCGCGGCCGCGAGGGGGACGCCATGGCGCTCGCAGACAGCCTGGATCCGACGCACCTTGTCGACGACGTAGTCCGGCGCGGGTGCGTAGTTGTAGCGGGCGCCGGGTTTCGGGCCGGTCGCGAGGATCCCGCTCTGGAACGGTGCGCCAATGATGAACGAGCAGTCCTGCGCCACCGCCTGAGGGACCTCGTCGTCCAGCACCTCCTGGTGAAGGAGCGTGTATGGCGTCGCGATGAGGAAGAAGTCCAGCGGCAGGTACTCGAGGAAGCGAGGAATCATCCCGCGGTGGTTGATGCCTGCCCCGATTGCCCGGATCAGGCCAGCCTGCTTCAGCTCCAGGATCGCGCGCCACCCGGACCCGAACAGCTGCCCGAGGTGGAACTCGAGCTTCGGGCCAGTGCCGTGGTAGAGGTGGTCCAGGTCGTGGATCACCGCCACGTCGTAGCGGGGGATGCCCAGCCGGAGCTGGCTCTGCTCGTACGAGCGCATAAGCCCGTCGTAGGAGTAGTCAAAAACGACGTCCATCTTGAGGCCGCCGGTCCACGGCGCGTGGTCGAAGAGCTCTGGGCGCTCGGGGGCGCGCAGCCACCGGCCAATCTTCGTAGATAGGACGAACTCGTCGCGGGGCTTGCCGCGCAGGCCGGAGCCAATCCGCAGCTCGGAGAGGCCCCGCCCGTACCACGGCGCTGTGTCGAAGTAGCGAATCCCGGCGTCCCACGCCGCGCGAACGGTATTGACCGCGCCCTCCTCGTCAAGGATCGCGTTCAGCTCGCCGATGGACGCCCCGCCGAACCCGAGCTGCGTGACTGCCACACTGGTGCGCCCAATCTCGCGCTTCGCCGACAGTTCCATTGATCCCTCCTCGGTCAGCCCTTGATCGAAGCCCCCTTCGCTGGGCTTGTTCCATGACGCGATCGGGGCCTGAAGGGTTCGTCGATCTACTTAAACTCACCGTCGACCGCGCCGCCCGCCTCGGACGTGGGTCGCAGCATTAGTTACCAGGCCCTGCCCCGATTAGATACCAGGCCTTGCCCGGCGGCCTCGGTGGAGCGCGCATCACGCCGAGTGAGCACGTTCTGTGCCGGAAAACCTGCCTAGCTCGACCTGACGCGGTCCAGAACGTGAGGGGAGGGAACTCCGGGGTCAGCCGGCCGGGGGCTTGGCCCGCTCGCCGAGACGGGGCGCGCAGGTCTTCCTCGAAGGCGACGAAGTCGGGGTTGAGCTTCTCGGCCCGCAGGCGCTGTAGGTTCTGGTAGCCGGCCGACTCGCCGGTGCTGGTTTGTTGGCGCGGCTGGCGTGAGCAGTGTCGATCGGTACACCGGCTACCGGTTCGCATGCCCGGCGCCCCGCCCGCGATGGCCAAGGCCAAATCCACGACGAACGCCGAGCCCAAGGGGTTGACCAAAATTGGACAGTCTTTGAGACACATTGGGTGAGACAGACTTTCGAGATATCGCGAACTGGGAGAATGCGGTGTCTGGTCATGCACTGATTGCTGTCTCGTATGTCGTCTTGAGTTCAACCGGTCAGTGCATCGGTTGGATCAGGTTAGCTGGTCGTTTAGCCCCAGAAGATGGGGTCAGCTCGGCCATCGAGATAGGCAAGCAAGTCCTGGACTTGTGCGCTGGGATCCAGAGGAGCGTAGCGGTGGTATTTCTCGTTCCGGTCGCGCCAGTACAGCGTCCATAGTCCGGTGGCCTTGGTGTAGTGCAGCCGGGCGATCGGGAATCGGGTCCAGTCGGGACCAAAGTCCTCGCGCCAGGGCGGTCGGCATTCACAAATGGTCAGATGTCTTGGCGCGACGTCGCATTCGACGCGAACTTCGTCGCGAACGTGCTCGGGAACCTGGCCGGCGCACCAGCGTTGCACGCGGGCGACGTCGAGCTCGGGAAGTCCGCCAGCCACCTAGTCATGATCGCAGCCGAGAACCGCACCGGCTAGGCAGGCGCAAGCAGCAGCGGTTTCGGCCCGGCAACGCCGAACGTCTCGGCCGGGGTGGCCCAGCCAAGTACTCGACGCGGACGGTGGTTGAGTTTCGCGGCGACAGCGTTGAGCTCGTCCTGAGTGAACGTGGCCAGATCGGCGTTCCTGTGCAGGTATTGGCGCAGCAGTCGGTTCGTGTTCTCGTTGGTCCCGCGCTGCCATGGGTGGTGCGGGCCGCAGAAGAACACCGGCAGTCCTAGCGCCGCGGTGATGGCCGAATGCTGCGCCATTTCGCCCCCGCGGTCCCAGGTCAACGACCGCCGCAGGTGGGTCGGCAGCCGGCCCATGTGGTTGATCAGCGCGCGCGCCACCGCCTCGGCCTTGTTCCCGTCGGGCAGCGCCACGACCATCGCGTAGCGGGTGGCGCGGTCAACGAGGGTGGCGACCGCCGATCGGCGCGCTCCAAACACGAGATCGCCCTCCCAATGGCCGGCCACCTGCCGGGTGTCCGCCTCAGTCGGTCGTTCGCGGATGGAGACCATGTTGCGGATCTGGCCGCGACCGTGCGAGCGCTTCTTTCCGCGCGGCCGTCGGATCGGACGCTCGCTCCGCAGACAATGAAACATGCTGGCGTCAAACACTTTCCGCGACGGCATATACAGGTCACGATAGATCGGCTCATGAGAGACCCGCATCGCCGCATCGCCGCGAAACTCCCGCCGCAGCCACTGGGCGATCTGCTGCGGTGACCAATCGTCGTCGAGCTTGGCCGCGACCACACCCCGCAGTTCCGCGTTGGCGGCCAGCTTGCTCGACTTCGGGCGCCGGGCCCGCTCGAACGCCGCTGCGTCGGCCACCAATGCCCGGTACGCATCACGGCCACCATTGCGGGCAATCTCCCGCGACACCGTCGACGACGGCCGACCGATACGCCCGGCGATCATCCTTGCCGACAAGCCAGCGGCGATCCCGCGGGAGATCTCCTCGCGCTCGTCCAGGGTCAGATGACCGACTCTGCGCCGCCGCGGGATCGGCGGAATTCCGCCTGATTCACGCATGTAGCGTCGGATCCTCGGCAGCGTCTCCCCCAGCGTGCGCTCCATCTCGCGGATCGCATCCCCACGCCGCCACATCGCCCAGATCAGCGCTTGCTGTTCGACGTCAAACCCAACCGGCCCCACACCCATCCCGACCTCCACCAGCACATCATCATCGGCCTGCAGTGATGCGCTGACTGGTTGAGCTCACGACCTATTTCGGTACAGGCCAGACGGGGTCGAGGACGTGCGCGAAAACCCCGAGCACATATGACGCTGTTTTCCCGTCCGGCAGCTCGGCTAGGGTATCGGACACCTGGCGAAGGACCGTGGCGACGTCGCGCCGTGCTTGCGGATCAAGGCCTGCGAGTTCATAAAGCAGCGTCGCCGGGGACGTCTCCGTGTCGGACATGCGCCTCACCGCTGTCTATTCGCGCGTGACAGTTCCTCTGTAAAGCATGGCGTACGGAGAATTGGAGTGTGACGTGGTATCGACCCGGTTCCCCTCGCCGTTGAGAAACGGCGGTACCGACCCGAGAGAGGCGCTTCGCGTCGCCTTCGAGGGGACCTTTCCACCGACACAGTGCGGCCTGGCGACGTTCACCGAGTCGATGGTGCGTTCGATCAGCCAGCACCTTCTCACCGCCACCGTGTCGTGGAAAGCTCAGGGGACGGACCATTCCGGCGCTCGGGGGATGTGCCGTGCGACGGGTCGGGCGACCTACGGCGCCTGGTCGGGGAGGGAACGGTCATGAGTGCACCGGTCGGATTCGAGGGTTCGGTCCACCAGGCAGATCTTGAGCGGCTCGTCGCGGGCGATCATCACGACCCGCACCAGATCCTGGGCCCGCACCTGGAGAAGGACGGCGACGGGCGGGTCCGGGTGGTGATCCGCGGCTGGCGCCCGGACGCCGCGGGGATGGCGGTGCTCAGCGACGGGGCGCGGATCGTGATGCGTCGCATCCACGCCGCCGGTGTGTTCGCCGGCGTGCTGGAGGCCGACGCCGTGCCCGCCTATTGCCTCGAGTCGACCGACCGCAACGGCACGACGA
>CAWDVY010000007.1:0-216911 GCA_963805675.1 uncultured Actinomycetota bacterium | reverse complement strand
TTTTGCATGCGGCCTGATGGAACGCGTGTGAGCCGGGTTCTGGCCGGTTGGTAATGCCGATTGTGGCATGCGGGTGTGACAGGTCGTCCGGTGTCGCTTGGGGGCGGGCTTTCCAGGGCCGGTGGGTCTTTCGTGTCGTCGGGTCATCAGGGGTTTTGCGGTTAGGTGAACGCGGCGCGGATGGTCTGCCAGGCGGTGGCGAGGGCGTGTGCCCAGCGCCAGGTGGCGTCGATGCGCAGCCGGATTTGTCGGGCGCCGCGGGTGATGCGGGCGGCGACGTGGCAGACGCGGTAGCGGAAGGTGTCGATCTCGCAGCGGGCCAGCTTGGGGTGGTCGGTGAAGCCGATGAGTTTGGTCCAGGCGATCAGATCGGTGGCGGCCATGATGATTTCGAGCCAGGCGGCGTTGGCCTGAAAAGCGTTGAAGGGCAGGTTACGCAGGCCGGTGGCTTTGGCTTGGCGGATCCGGTCCTCGACGCGGGCGTGTTGGCGATGCCGCAGTTCGAGCCCGGCGAGTTGGCCCGGGATCACGCCGTCGCCGGTGTCGGTGAGAAACCCGGTGATGCGGTGCCCGTCGGTGTCGGTGAACGTCAGCTGCGCGCCGGGATGCGGGCGTTCCTTGCGCAGGATCAGCCTGGTGCCGGCCGGCCAGCTGGCCAGGTCCACCAGGTTGGTGGCCTCGGCGACCCAGGCGCCCTCACGGATGCCGCCGCCGGAATCGATCGCCGGATACCAGGCATCGGCGTTGTTGAGCACCTCGGCGGCCTCGCGCACCTTCGCGTCGATGACCGCACCCAGGGAGAACCCCACCCCCGATGTGCGGCAGGCCGCCGCGAACCCATAGGTGGCGCCGGCCGAATCGGAACGGATCAACACCTGCGGGGCGTCGCGGTTACCGGGACCTGGGCGGTACTGCGAAGGCAGCGACGCCAACGCCCACCCGAGCACCGTGATGTGGTCGGCGGTGGTGTTACTGCCGGCGTTGCCCGCGCGCAGCAGCCCGGCCAGCGCTTCCCCGCCGGCGATGTCGGGGCGGTCCAAAAACACCAGCAGCGGGTGGAACCCGAAGGTCTTCTTCCAGGTCGCCGCCGCGTTCTGTTTGTTGTCGGAGTGGTCGATGGTGATGGTGGCATCCACATCCAGATGCAGCCACCCATCGTGGGCGGGGGCGCCACCGGCGGCCCACGCCTGCGTCCGGGCATGGGCTCGCGCCGCCCGGATTGCCGGCAGGTGAGCGGCGTCGATGCGCTCGTCGACCAGCCGCCACAGCGTGGTCGTCGAGCCCACAGCGCCGAAGGCGTGCTTGCGATCGGCCCACAATTGGCCAACCCCGTCAACACAGTCCGCGCCGTCGGCCACCGCGGCGACCAGATCGGCGAACACCGCACCCGGGGCATGGATCCACGGTCCGTTATAGGTGTCGGCCAACGCGGTGGTGACCTGCGCCGACAGCCCGGTCAGATCCGCGACCTCGCGCAGCAAGCCCGTCCCGGCGTGCGACACCACACCATGGCCGTCCGCCGACACTTTCACCCGGCCAACCGCTGCGCTACTGTTCACCTAGAAAGTGCCTTCCCGCTCGGAATCATGGAATCTCAGCAATCCCATTATCCCGTGCAGGACAGGCACTTTCGTCAACTCAACACCGTGTCAAACGAAGTTTCACGAAAACTCGAGGTTAGTGGTCCCGGTCAACTCGCCAGCGTTACGCTGCGAACTGCATCATCATCGATGAACGAACTCTCATCCGCCGTGGACTAGTTCTCGGGGTCCGGTCACAGGGTCCTCAGTCATGGCGAATCAGCATCACCCTGGAGAGGGACGGCGACCAACTCAAGATGTCGAAAGTCGAGTTCGTCTAGGAACAGTCGACGACGGATCCATCCCGACCCGTCTCGTTGATGACCCGAGAACGTTTCGGTAGCCGGTTGCTCGAACCGGTGCTGAGCCAGTGGCGACGGTAGTATTCTCCAACCACGACGGGATGAACCTCGTCGACATCAAAGCCCGGACCATCGGGCAGAGTGCCGCCCGTCATCCGATCTTGACCAGCTTGAACGGCATCCGTACGACAAGCCACTGACTCACGCCGCAGGCGCCGCTCGGACCGGTCGTCCTGTCCTCACCGATCAAGGTTGTCGCGCCGGGAGAAAGAGAAATCACCCCGCTCGCATCCGCTGGATAGAATCTGTACTCCTGCGCCCCGGTGAAAGCGGTGCCGTCGACGCACCGCTCCCAATTCGGGATATCGCGCTTGACGGTCCACTCGGAGTTCTGCCTGTGCAGGTCGGCGCTCCATCCCGCGTCGCTGGTGACCCGTCCGGTGCAGTCGAACGGAGTTGTACACGTCGAGGTGATGGTCCATGTGCTCCTGACGCTAGCCTCGCCCTGATACCTGTCGTTCGTTCTGGCCCACTCGCCATTCGAAGTGGCGAGGTATGTCCCGTTCAGGGCGTTGCCATCACCGGATGCGGTTGCTGACGACGCACAGCCCAGGCCGCCGATTACTATGGCAACCAACACAGTTGGCCCTGCTATTGCAGCGACTGAGCGCATAGCTTGCTCCTCAACACCCTACTTGGCCAGCAGGTCCTGCCACGTCTTGGGTGCCGCTGACCCAACCAGGTTTGTCTGCCGATAGCTTTGGCCGTCCGGACCGAGATACTGACCGGTGCGTGGGTCGTACTGAGCGACGGCGACTGATGGGCCTGGCGTAGAACCGTTGGCGGCGAACGCACTTGGAGCCGCTTGCGGCGCCCCGCCGCCTGGAGGCGGAGCAGTATCGGGTGGCGCCGGCGGTGCGGGATTTTCCGCGCCGGTGGGCGGCGCGGGGACCCCAACTCCCGCGGGAGGAGGTGTTCCAGGTGGGGGAGGTGGCGCTGTGGGCGGAAGGTCAGCCGACCCTGTCGACATGGTGGCCGACGACGGCAGCGGCGGTGCAGGGTATCCCGGTCCCGGCGGTCCATATGATCCCCGCGGCCCCGGCGGTGTCCCCTGCGGGACCGCCCCCGGCGGCAGCGGTGTGCCCTCCACCGGCGCGAAGATTCTGTCGTTGGAGGTGGTCCGGTCATCGGGCGGGATGCCTTGGGAGAGCAGGTTCGGGTCCAAGGGGTAGGGGCCGAACACATGCTGCTTCATGGCCAGCGGTTCATACGGCTTGTCGCTGTCGCAGATCTGCACGGTCGGCGCGCGCTTTCCGGGGTGGCCCATGCAGGGGTAGTTGCGGGCACCGCGCACCGTCAGTGGCGAATCCTGCGGCAATTTGCAGTAGAGGCCGTCGGGCGTGTCGATCGTGGTGGTAGCGGCCGGCGACCGCCACGAGGACGGCGGCAGGAAGCCGACCGTACACGCCGGCGGATCTTCCAAACTGAGAGCGAACTCACCGAGAGGAAGACCGGTTGGGTTGCTCGTATTTGAATATGACTGAGTACTCGAAACAGACGGCGGTAGCAGCACGAGTAGTTGCTCTAGCGACGCATGGTAGACCACGCCGACCTGGCCGATGGTGGTGAGGTTGGCGAGCAACACCGGCAGCGTCGGCTTGACCTGGTTAAGCAGCCGCGACGCCTCGTTCAGGGCTTCGGGTCCGTTCTCCAGCAGGGTGCGAACCTGCGAATCGTCGGTCACCAGCACCTGGGAGATCCCGGCCAGGCTGCGCGCCCAAGTCCTGATCGCGTCGGTGGTCTCGGCTTGTGAGTCCAGAAGCGGCCCGGTGTCCTCGATCAGGGTTCGGGTGCGGTCGGCGACGGGTTTGAGGTCACCGGAAATCGTGGCCCCCGAGTCGATCAGCGATCCCAGGTCGTAGCCGGCCCCGTTGAAGCCCTTGAACGACTCGTCGAGCAACGCGTTGAGCTTGTCCTTGGGAATGCTGTTGATCAGCGCGCTGACCCGGTCCAGCATCGGCCCGACCGGCTGCGGGATGGTGGTGTCGCGCATGGCGATGACCGAGCCGTCATGAAGGTAGGGCGGCGAGTCGGTGCGCGGCCTTAACTCCACGTACTGTTCGCCCACCGCGGAGACGCTGCGCACCTCCGCTTGGAGGTTCGCCGGGATCTTGAGCGACCTGCCAAGGGAGAGCGTCGCCTCCGCGTCGGTGGGCGTTAGCTTCAGCGCGGTGACCTCGCCGACCTGCACACCCCGGTAGGTGACATTGCTGAACCGGTAGAGGCCGCCGGCAGCGGGCAGTTTCAATGTGACGGTCATCCGGCCGACGCCCAGCAGCGACGGTGCCCGCATGTAGTCAAAGATCATCGCGAGCACAGCGATGGTCCCCACAATCGTGAAGATCGTCAGCTGGACCTTGATGAAACGCGTCAGCATCAGCTACCCCCGGTGTCCAGTGGAGCTATGGACGGCAACCCGCCGGCAAACGCGGCGCCCGCATTGGGTGGTGGCGGCGTCTCCGCGCTCAGCGGCGCGCCGTTTGACGGTGGACCCCCGGCCGGCGGCGGGGGTGCCACGCCAACTGCGAGCGGATCCAAGTTGTACTCCCGGTAATACGGTTCCCCCGGCGCCGGCACCAGCGGCGCATGCAGTTGACCCCAGCGGGTGCCCAGTAAGAGTGTTCGCTTGAGTCGGGGAATCGTGAAATCGACCCCGACGAATACGTTTTCGTAGTCCCCCCTGACGGCTCGGTCGATCAGGTTTTGGCTGTACGGGTACGGGGTCAGCGTGTACGCGATGGCTTCGTCGAGATCCGGTCCGACGTCTGCCAGCGCACGGATCGTCGGCTCCAGGTTCTGCAGGTTTTTCACCAGGTCGGCCTGGGTGTCGTTGACAAGCCGGGTGGCGGTGTCGCCGAAGACACGCAGTTTGTCGAGTGCTTCCGTGATGCGCGGCCGCTCCCTGATCAGCACCTGCAGCGCGGGCGGTAGCCTGCGCAGCGCCTGCGTGATGACGTCGCGCTGTCCGGCGAACGTATCGGCCAGCCGGTTCAATCCCTGGATGGAGGCGATGATGTTGTCGCGCTGTTGGTCCAGCGTGCCGACGAAGCTGTCGAGTCGCGCGAGCAGATCCCGGATCTGCCCTTCGCGCCCGGACAACGCGGCGTTGACGTTGTGGATGATGTCGCCGATCTGCGCCAGTCCGCCGGAATTGATCACGACCGACAGTAATGCCAGGGTCTGCTCCGTGGACGGGTAGGTCGACGACTTGTCCAGCGCGATGGTGGCGCCGGGCTTGAGCCGCCCGCGCGGCGGCTGGCCGAGCGGCGGATTCAGCTCCATATGCATGGAGCCCAGCAGGCTGGTCTGCCCGACCTTGGCCACCGTGTTTGCCGGTACCACGACATCGGGCTTCACCGACACTTCAACGTCGGCGTGCCAGCCCTTCACCGTCATCTTGCCGACGCTGCCGACTACGACGTCGTTGATCATCACCGGCGAATTCGACTCCAGGTGCCCGACATTCGCGATCTCGACGTGATAGATGCTGGCTCCCGGGCCGCGCCCCACCGCCCCGGGCAACGGCAGCGAGTTCACGCCTTGGAATGCGCATCCGGTCGCGGTCAGTATCACGAAGGAGCCTATGACCAGCAGCCCGCGTGCGTTGAACCGGCCGGTCACGACGGCGGCCTTTCCGCCGGCAGCAGCATGTCGGGCACGTTGGTCACGGTAGGCACCGGTGCCCCCGGGTACAACGCCGGTGACGGAAATGCCGGCAACGGCGCGTGCAGGCCAGGGGGCATGGGCGGCAGGCCCGCACCACCCCACCCCAGGGGCGGCGGCACATCGTTGTTCAGCCCGGTATAAGCCGACACGGCAGGAGGAATCTCGGGCGGCGACGGCTTCGGCCCCGCACCGCCGGGCGCCAGTCTCGCCTCGGAGTAGACGATGTCCTGCGGGTCCATCGACTTCATCAAATATGGGTTAAAGGGCGCTGTCATGAACAGCAGGGGCACTGGAGCGAACAGTGTGGCTAGGTTGGCAAAGTTGGCGTTCAGCATTCGCAACCCGGGCCCCAGATACTCCGCGCACAGCTTCGCCGTTTCGGGCGCAGTGACGTTTTCGATGCCGCCGATCGCCGAACAAATGAACTGCACGGGATTCGACAGGTTGTTGAATACGAACACTCCGACGGTGCTTCCCGTGTCGGCGTTGTAGAAATTGTAGTAGTTGGCGAACGCGTTCGCCGCAACGTGAAGTACGTTCTCGAGATCGGTCTTGTGATCGGCCACGTTCTGTGTGACGTTGGCCAACCGCTGAATCGACTCGCTGGTTTGATCGCGGCTTCCTGCGATGAAGCGCTGAACCTCGCCAACCGCAACCGACAGATCCTTCAGCGCCGCGTCCAGATCGGACCTATTGTCGTTCACCACGCTGGTGAGTGTGGCGAGCCGGTTTTGGAACTGCACGATTTGTTGGTTGCTGTCCCGAAGTGCGGTGACGAAGGTCTGCAGGTTTTTGATGATGTCGACAATGTTGCCGCTGCCGTCGGCCAAGATCCGGCCCACCCCGGACAGCTGGGCCAGTGTTTGCCTGAGCTTGTCGCCATTGCCCTTCAGCGCGTCGGCGGAGCTCTCGATGAACCGGCCTATCGGACCGGTCGGCATTTTGCTGGTTGGTCCCAAATCCGTTGCCAGCCGGTCGAGTTGAGCTTTCACCTCATCCCACTCGACGGGCACTGCCGTGCGTTCGACCGGAATCACCGCACCGTCGCGCATCGTGGGGCCGCCCGACCGGTACGGCGTGAGCTGGACGTAGCGCGACGCCACCAGGTTCTGAGCGACGATCACTGCTTTCGCATCAGCCGGAATCGGCACGTCGCGGTCCACTTTCATGGTCAGCTTAGCCCGAGTGCCCTGAGGCTGGATGGAAGCGATGCTGCCCACCTTGATGCCGGAGACGCGCACGTCATCGCCGGGATAGATCGCGGTTGCGGTGGTGAAATAGGCGCTGACCGTCTTCGGCCGCAAAAAGGTCTCACGGACGATGAAGAGCGTTGCCGCAACGATGAGCCCAGCCAGGACGATCCCGACCGCGGCCGCCAGCCTGTTGCGCGACATCATCGGCCTCCCACCGTACAGCCAGGGCCTGGTGGGCACGGTGGAATAGCGTTGTACGGCCAGGGGACCAACGCCCGCGGCATGGGCGAAGGGAAGCCAGGACCGCGAGCCGTGTCAAAGGTGCGGAATCCCCACAGGTAGTCGAGGAACGGCTGAAACAGTTGCATGGGTTCCAGGTTCGGCACGTATGCCTGGTAGAAGGGGCCGCTGGCCACCGTCTCACCCTGAGTGACCTCGAATTTCGCGAACCCCGGCAGGATCTTGCCGATGTTGTCGCGGTTCTTTTCCAGCATCGCTGTCACCGAATTCAGCTTCTCCAGCGTGGGTGCCAGCTTGCTTTCGTTGTCGTGCACCAATCCCGAGAGCTGCTTGGACAGCGCAGACGTGTTGGCCAGCAGCGCAACGATCGCGTGCCGCCGGGGAGCCAGTACCCCGAGCAGATCGTTGGCGTTGAGGATCAGCGTGTTGACCTGCTGGCTGCGTTCCGACAGGATTCCCGTGACATCGCTGGCACTCTTGAGAAGATCGCGCAGTGGTTGGTTCCTGCTGTTGAGGGACCGCGATAACCGGGTCAGCCCATCAAAGGTGGGACCGAGTTGCGGTGCGATCTGATCGATTGTGGCCGACAGGGCGTCAAGGGACTGGTTGAGCGTTTGGGTATCGGTGCCGGCGGCGTTCGTGGTGAGGTCGCTGAGCGCCTCGGTCAGCGAGTACGGGGAAGACGTGCGCGAGAGCGGTATCACGTCGTTCGGGCGCATTGGGCGCGTGCCCGCGGATTCCACGGTGAGTACCCGCTGGCCCAGCAGCGTCCCGGTGCGGATGTGCGCGGTACTGTCCGACCCGAGCTGAACCTTTCCGGGGACGGTGAAAGTTACCAGTGCATAACCGTTTTGCAGCGCAGTGTGCGACACCGTGCCGACTCTCATGCCCGAAACCGTCACATCGTTGCCCACGGCGAGGCCGCCGGCTTCATCGAACAGCGCCCGGTATCTGACCGCCGTCGCCCACGACAGCAGCCGGTCGGGCGATAGACCGACCAAAATGACGAGCACCAGCAGGATAGCGCCGATGAATCCCGGTCGAATGAGGTTGGCTCCGTGGTATCTAAGCATCAGGGTTCCGCGCACCTCCCGCCTTCTTGCTTGATCCAGGGGAAGAGCGCGGTGCGGCCCTGAAGATCGGTGACCCGGAAGCTGATTCCGCAGAGGTACCAATTGACGAAGCTGCCGTAGGAGCCGAGCCGTACGATTTTGCGCAGGTTTTCCGGCGACTTCTGCAACTGAACGTCGATGCGATCCTTGCCCTGAAGGAGCAGCGGCGCGACCCGATTCAGCTGGTCCACCGTGCCGGCCAGCGGCGGGCGCGCATTGGTCAACAGGTCGGCTAACGAGGCGGTCGCGTTGGTGAGGGAGTCGATCGCGGCGCCGATCGGATCCCGGTCGGCCGACAGCTCGCTGACAAGCCGCTCGAGGCGGTCGACCGTCTGCGAGAACTTATCTCCGTCTTTGGCGATCGTGCCAACGACCGTGTTGAGATGATCGATCAGTTGCTCGATGACTTGGTTGTGGGCGGCCAAGGTGTTCGAGAACGACGATGTTCTCGACAACAGAGACTCCAGGGTGCCGCCCTCGCCCTGAAATATCTGCAGCAGCGACGAGGTGAGCGCATTCACGTCTTGCGGGTTGAGGCCCTGGATCACCGGTTTTAGTCCGCCCAGCAGCAGGTCGAGGTCCAGTGCCGGGGCCGTTCGGTCGACCGGGATCTGCGACCCGGGCGGTTGGATGCTGGTCGAGCCGGGGCCGTCGACGAGTTCGAGATAGCGATCGCCGGTCAGGTTGAGGTAGCGCACCGCCGCTTTGGTGCCGGTGGTGAGCACGATGTTGCTGTCGGCGTCGAACTTCACCAGCACCGTCTTGTCCGGGCGCAGCGAGAGGCTGTTGACCGTGCCCGCGCGGATGCCGGCCACCCGCACGGTATCGCCGCCCTTGAGGCGCGACACGTCGGCGAATACCGCCGAATAACCAGCCGTCGACCCGGTCCGGTACTGACCGAAGATGGCGAACAGGAAGACAATCAGCATCACCATCACGACCGTGAAGGTCCCCAACTTGATCGCCGTTCGCCGTGCGCCCGTCATCCTGGTTGCCCGATCTGTGCGGTGTTGCGAGGCGGCCCGTCGATAGGCCCGTACAGCCACTGCTTGAGGGCATCAAAGTTCAGCAGAATGCCCTGGTTTCCGTATTGCGTGGGGTTGGCACCAACGTCCGTGACGACGAACGGCGGATGCGCCTCCATCGGCACCTTGGGAAGGAGCTGGCAGTGCGGACCGCCCGTCGCTGCGACCTTCGGCAGGTCGTGCGGGTACCGATACCGTTCGATGCCGAACGTGAAACTGACGTTCACGTAGACACCCGGGAACGCCTCCGGCGGCGACGTGGCCAGTGGGATCATGCCGGCGAGCGCGCAGTTCAGCCCTTGGTTGTACTGGTTGGTGAGATCGGTCGTCGGTACCAGCAGATGCAGGACATCTGTCAGCGCTTGCCGGTTGGTTCCGACCACGTCGTTACCGATGTCGGCCAAGCCGATTGCGCTGATCAACAACGCGTCGAGGTTGTGTTGCTCATCGACGATCGTCTGGCTCACCCGCGTCGCGTTGTCCACGGTCTTGACGAGGTCCGGCGCCGCATCCGCATACGCGTTGAGCACGTCGGGTGCCACGGCGAGGTCGTGGCTCAGCGCCGGAAGGCTCGGATTCACCGTGGCGAGGAGCTCGTCCAGATCACCGAGCGCGTGGCCGAGCTTCTGGCCACGGCCGTTCAGCGCTTTCGCGATCGCACCGACGGTCTCATTCAGCTTCACCGGCTCAATCTTCGACAGCACCGCCGTGAGTTGCTCGAATACCGTGTCGATTTCGACAGTGACGTGTTGGGCGTCGAGCACCTGTCCGGCGTGCATCGGCTGCGGTGACGGCTCGGCGGGAGGCATCAGCTGCACGTACTTGGCGCCGAATGCCGTCGGCGGCGCGATTTCCACGAGCACATTGGCGGGAATGAGATGTAACCGGGACGGATCCATGGCCAGGTGGAGGGCGGCTTGCCCGTTGGGCAGTGCATCGATCGAAGCGACCTTGCCCACCTCGACACCGCGCATCGTCACCCGGGCGTTTTTGTTCATCACCAGACCGGCCCGCGGCGACAACACGGTCACCGGCGCGGTTGGAGTGAAACTGCCTCGGAACGCACCAACGGCAAGGGCGACTATCGCCGCAATCGCGACATACGTTGCCAGACCTGCCAGCGCGGGCACGATACCTGGTCTCATCGACTCTCCCCTACCCCGAGAGGTGGAAGTTGCCCTTGGTGCCGTAGACGGCAAGCGAAACAAGCAAAGTTACCGATACCACGACGACGAGCGAGGTCCGCACCGCATTGCCCACCGCGACACCAACGCCGGAGGGTCCACCAGTGGCGTAATAGCCGTGGTAGGTGTGCACCATCAGGACGGCCAGCGCCATCAATATGGCCTGCAGGAACGACCACAGCAAGTCGATCGGGTTCAAGAAGGTCCGGAAGTAGTGGCCGTACAGGCCTGGGGACTGCCCGAGGAGGATCACAGTCACAGTTCGGCTGGCGACGAACGAGAGGATGACGGCGACCGCGTACAACGGCGTGATCGCGATCATCCCGGCAACGATCCTGGCGCTGACCAAGAACTCAACGGAGCGGATAGCCATGGCTTCCAGTGCGTCGATCTCTTCGGCGATTCGCATGGCGCCAAGTTGTGCGGTCACGCCGGCTCCGAACGTGGCCGCCAAGCCGATTCCCGCGACCACGGGTGCCGAGATACGGATGTTGATGAATGCCGCCAAGAACCCCGTCAACGCCTCGATGCCGATGTTGCCCAGCGAGCTGTACCCTTGGACCGCCAGCGTGCCGCCCGCGGCAAGGGTCAAAAACCCAACAATCGCCACGGTTCCGCCGATCATCGCCAAGGTGCCTGTGCCCATGCTGATTTCGGCGACGAGCCGAGTGACCTCACTGCGAAAGTGGACAGCCGCGTACGGCACCCCACGGATCGCCCTGCCGAAAAAAATTGTTTGATTGCCGGTCTTGCTCAGCACGCCGATGGGCTTCTCGTAGTGCCGCGCAAGCCGCGGATGGGCAGCTCGGTATGTCATAGGATGCCCTTCCTCACTTGGCCGTCATCTTGATGCCGATGGCGGTGATAACCACGTTGACGACGAACAGCGCTATGAACGCGTACACCACGGTTTCGTTCACGGCGGTGCCCACGGCCTTGGCGCCCCCGCGGGATATGATCAGGCCGCGGTAGCAGGCCACCATGCCGGCGATCGCGCCGAAGCATGCGGCCTTTACCCCGGAAATGATCAACTCACGGATACCGGTCAAAAGGGTGATGCCCGCCATGAACGCGCCCGGGTTGACGTCTTGGACGAATACCGAAAAGACATAGCCGCCCACGACGCCGACGATGACGACCAGGCCGTTCAACAGCAGGGCTATCAGCGTGGATGCCAGCACGCGAGGAGCCACCAACCGCCGCACCGGGTCGATACCCAGAACTTCCAAGGCGGAGATTTCCTCGCGAATGGTGCGCGAACCCAGATCCGCGCACATCGCCGTGGCACCTGCTCCCGCGATGACCAAGACCGTCACCAGCGGACCAACCTGCGTGACCGCACCAAACGCGGCGCCGGCACCGCTCAAGTCGGCAGCACCGAGCTCGCGCAGCAGGATGTTGAGCGTAAAGCTGACCAAGACCGTGAGAGGTATTGCGACCAGCAGCGTGGGAGCCATTGAGACTCGGGCCACGAACCACGCCTGGTCCAGGAACTCGCGCCATTGAAACGGCCGGCGAAAGATGTATCTCACGGCATCGAACGACATCAAAAACAAGCCGCCGACGGCCTGCATCGGCCCGGACATGTCTCGCCCTAAGATGCCCGGAGACCAGGGTTCCCGCCGGTTACTCACCATTGGCGCCAGGTCCCTTCAGAATTGTCACCGCGGATACCGCAGTCGGGCCACCGATATTGTGGGCCAGCGCAATTCGTGGACCGTCGACCTCGTTGCAGGCGTCGCCGGGCAGCTGTTCGAAGAGCTCCACACATTGTGCGACTCCGGTCGCTCCCGGCGGATGGCCCTTCGACTTCAGGCCCCCGCTCGGGTTAACTGGCAACGAACCGCCGATGCTGGTGACTTCCGCCTCGACGAGTTTGTGGGCCTCGAATCGGTCAGCGAAACCCAGGTCCTCATAGCTGATCGACTCGATTCCGGTGAAGAAGTCGTGCACTTCTGCGACATGCGCGTCAGCCGGCGTCAGCCCGGTCATGGCGAACGCCTGATTGGCGGCGCGGAGGTCGCCGCCAATGTTGTCCTATCGTGCTTGTGCTGGTGCATGACGAGTCGAGCCCCAGCCCGACGCCGCGGAGCCAGACCGGCCGGTCGGTGAAGCGATCGACGACGTCTTCGGGGCGAGCACCACTGCGGCTGCACCGTCGCCCTGCGGTGGCCAGACGCAAGGCCGAACCGGGTTACCATTGCCCGCGCGTTGAGAGCCTGATCCATCGTGATCCGCCTCCGTTGATCCCGAAAGTATTGCTTATGCCGCGTCTTTTCGGGCTCGAATGCGTAACCTTAATCCGGGACTTCATAGCGGCACATCCATTCGTCTGGACCAACCCTATTTGTCTGGACCAAGAACCCGAGTGAATCCTCGTTAAAGCCCACTGCCCAACAATTTCAAACACCGCGCCAACCGCGTTCGTTGAAGACCGACGCGGTCTTCTCGGGTAGACGTCGAAGTCCACGTTGACACCGTCGGCAACCGACTCCGGATACGTGTAATCGGATACCAGGTTCTGACGGAAGAACGCGAACGTTTGCTTGCCGGAGGTTGAGCGGGTGCGTGAGAAGTATGCCGCCTGGTTGGTGCAGCAGGAACAAGCGGGCGTCACCTTCAACGAAGTCGAGCGGTGGTGGCTGGATCGCATGGTGTCGGTAATCGCGAGCTCTGCGGGCCTCCATGTCGAGGATCTCGATGACGCGCCCTTTACCGAACGGGGCGGAACCGACGGAGCGATAAGAGATTTGGGCGATAAGGCTGCGGAGTTGATCGACGAATTGAATGCGGAATTGACGGCATGAGTTGGCCGATCGTCACACTGGGTGAGCTAGCGCTCAGCGTCCGCAATGGCATGTTTGCCAGCCGACCGACTGATGAACCCCCCGGCACACGAATATTACGGATCTCCGCTGTGCGAGATGGCCGCGTAAACAATGCCGATAGCAAGTTCGTTGCGAATCTGATGAGCGATCAGATCGAAAAGTTCTCTGTCCGACCCGGCGATCTGTTGGTCACAAGGTACAACGGCAATAGATCACTGGTGGGCATAAGCGGTATCGTGCCGCCTCACGAAGATCCGATTGTGTATCCAGACAAGCTTATTCGAATTGTCGTCGACCGCAGTCTTGCGGATCCACGGTTCGTCAATTATCAATTCCAGTCATCGCATGTACGCGCGTATCTGGAACCTAGAATCCGTACGACGGCTGGCCAGTCGGGAATCAATGGTGCGGACTTGCGGTCAGTGCCCTTGGCCTTGCCGCCATGTGAAGAACAGCGCCGCATTGTCGATCTTCTCGAAGACCATCTGTCCCGCCTCGACGCCGCACGACGTTGGGTGGGTCAGGCGCGCATCAAGCTTGATGCATTGGTACGGAGTTCGCAGGAGGCTCAGTTCTCGGGCGACAATGTGGTTCCGCTGTCTGAACTCATCGATGTGCGGCCTGGGCCCAGTCGATCACCAAATACTCACCCGGTGACCACACCGCCGGGCGGCGACCGCGGTGATACTCGTTGCGCCACAACAGCTTCGCTTCAGAGACGACGCGGCGGAAGTTACGGGCCGACCCGTCGTAGCCCGCGGCCCTCGCGATTGGCAACATCCGCTTGGCCGACATCCGACCTTGGGATTTCGCGACCCGCTCGGCGACCAGGTCGGCCACCGCATCGTAATTGTGGGCCCGCTCAGCCCGCGGTGGGGGTGCGATATCGCCGGCCTCGAACTTCTCGACGACCCGTTTGACGGTCCTATGAGTGGTGCCGCACAACTCGGCGGCAGCCCGGTCAACAAGTCGGGTCGTACCGACATCTTCGAGGTGTTCGGTAGAAATCCCGACGTTGCCGAGGTCGACGCCTACGTCCGCACGGTGATGCAGGAGGCCCTTGACCGGCTTGCCCGTCAGCGCCGATTCCCGGTTCTGGGCTGATCAACGTTGGCCCAGGTCGACGCCGCATCACGCGCTTGCAACGGTCCACCCGGTCAGGAGGCGTCGCAGAGAGTCCTACGACCATGCGATAGAGGACTAACGCCTCATGATCTGCGAATCGGTTCGGCCTAGCGTTCTTATTTGACAAGGAGGAGCGTGAAATGTCATCACAGACCAAGAAATACGGGATCATCGTCGGCGTCGACGGATCGCCCGCATCAAATGCCGCTGTTTGTTGGGCCGCGCGTGACGCGGTCATGCGCCATGTTCCGCTGACGCTGGTGCACGCGGTCAATCCCTCGGCTTCGCCGTGGTCACAAGCAGCGCTGCTGGACGATTTCGCGGTGTGGCAGGAAAACGAGGGTCACCGGATCCTGGCCGACGCACTGAAGATCGCCCGCGATATCGGGAACGGTGAATCGCGGTTACCAATCGAGAGCGCATTGATGTTCTCGGCCACCGTTCCGGCGTTCGTCAAGCTGTCCGAAGAGGCCGACTTGATCGTGGTAGGCAACGACGGGCGTGGCGCGCTGGCTCGCGGTTTGGTCGGTTCGACCAGTTCTGCGTTGGTGCGGCACGCACATTGTCCTGTCGCGGTCATCCGCGATGAGGATCCGCGGATGCCACATCCGGCTCAGGCGCCCGTGCTCGTGGGAATCGACGGCTCACCGGCCTCAGAGCTTGCTACCGCGATCGCATTCGACGAAGCGTCACGTCGTCACGTCGGCTTGATAGCACTGCACGCCTGGAGTGACAAGGAGATTCTTGAACTTCCAGGCTTGGACTGGTCTGCGGTAAAGGCCGAAGAAGAGCGCCTGCTCGCTGAGGGACTGGCGGGCTGGCAAGAACGCTATCCTGACGTGACTGTCAATCGACTCCTGGTGTCTGATCGGCCGGCCCGTGTGCTCGTCGAAACGTCTGAAACCGCACAGCTTGTCGTCGTCGGAAGTCATGGACGGGGTGGTTTCACCGGCATGTTCTTGGGTTCGGTCAGCAATGCCGTCGTTCAATCCGTGCGGATGCCAGTGATCGTGGCACGGGCCTCCTAAGCGTCAAAGTCACTTCCTCACAATCACCTTCGCCGCGCATAAGCCTTTGACCACAACAATAATTTATTTGACCACAACAATAATTTAGGAGCAGAAGATGATCGATTACGAGCTGGATGCCGAGCATTCCATCCTGCAGGTGCAACCGAAATCAGCACTCGACAAGCAGGATTTCGTCGAGCTTGCAAAGGCGGTTGACCCCCAGATCGAAGCAACCGGCGATCTTGCCGGCCTCATTATCAATGCCCCGGCATTCCCGGGCTGGGACGGCTTCGGCGCAATGGTGAGCCACTTTCGCTTCCTCCGCGACCACGAGAAACACATCAAGAAAGTCGCGGTCGTTACCGACTCGCACCTCGGGGATGTCGCCGAACATTTGGGATCGCACTTTGTGTCAGCGAAGATCCGGCACTTCCCCGGCGAGCAGATCGAACAAGCACGACAATGGATTATCGACGGCTCGTAGAGCGGGAAGCCGAGAGCTGACGAATGGCTCGAGAGGGGGGACTTCAGTCCCTATCGAAGAGCTCCAGCCAAATGGTCTGATACACACGGCCATCGTCTCGACCAGACCACCGGCGTCACGGAGGTGTTGATGAGTTCTTCACAAGAGTCGTGGACCAGGACGCGCATGTTCGCCCGAGTGCTCGGCCCCCTCTTTGTCATCGTCTCCATCACCGCCGTGGCACGCACTTCCGAGATGCCGGCGCTGATGTCAGATGTCGGCGCGAATCCGTTGTGGTCATGGGTGGCGGGCTCGTTTGTGCTCATAGGTGGCCTCGTCATGATCGCGCTCCACTCGTACTGGCGGAGTCCTGCCGCCGTCATCGTGTCCATTTCGGGCTGGCTTGTGGCACTGCGTGGGCTGTTGCTGCTGGCCTTCCCCACGGCCTTCATGTCGATGGCTAACTCGGTGATCGGCATGGGTGCGTTGTGGCGTGCGGTCTGCATCGGCTTCGCCGCGATCGGCCTGTACCTGACCTACGTCGGCTGGATGCCTGGATCTCGTCGATCAGCACCACACGCGGCGAGCGCAACTCCGGATCTGCCGCGTGCCGCGTGACCTAGAAGTTCAGTCCCTCACCGCGAACGCGGTGGGAGGAAAGGAGATATGGTCGTGAGCCAAAACATGACACTTGTAACGGTTCTCGCCTTTTTCGCGGTGATTCTGTTGATTATCGCTTCGATCCGGGTGGTGCAGCAGTATCAGCGCGGTGTGCACTTTCGTCTGGGCCGAGTCATCGCGGTTCGCGAACCCGGCCTGCGGTTGATCATTCCGGTCATCGACCGCTTGTGGCGGGTCTCGATGCGTATCGTGACGATGCCGATTCAGTCGCAGGGCATCATCACCCGCGACAACGTGAGCGTCGACATTGCGGCGGTCGCCTACTTCCGCGTCGTCGACGCACGCAAATCGGTCGTCGTCATCGAAAACGTCCATGCCGCCATCGATCAGATTGCCCAGACCACCTTGCGCAACGTTGTCGGGCAGCACTCTCTTGACGAGGTGCTCGCTCAGACCGAAAAGATCAATGCCAGCATCCGTCAGATCCTCGACACCACCACCGTGGAATGGGGTGTGGAGGTCACCCTGGTAGAGCTGAAGGACATTCAGCTTCCGGAAAGCATGAAACGCGCGATGGCCCGGGAGGCCGAGGCCGAACGCGAAAAGAGAGCCAAAATCATTGCCGCCGAGGGCGAAGCGCGCGCCGCTGCCGCACTCGGGGATGCTTCCGACACGATGATGAAGCACCCGCTGGCTTTGCAGCTGCGTAATCTGCAGACCCTGGCCGAACTCGGCGTAGAGAAAAACACGACCATCGTCTTTCCTGCCCCGCTGATGAGCGCGATCGGAGAACTCACCGGTTTCCTGACACGCGAGTCGGCCGCTTCACGGTCGGGCGGCCCCAATGGCCTACCCGCCGAGCCGCTGACCTATGGCGCGCAGCACTGACGCCTGATTGCCGCTCGGCGGTGAGGAAAGAGCTGCGATGGATGAGACGGCGAGCATAGCCAAGGTCGGCATCCGTGATCGCGTGATGGTCAGGTCCGAGTCGCAACGAGTCCGCTGGATCGGCTTGCTGGCCCTAGTCGGCACGCTCGGATTGCTGATCCTGTTGATGGCGCGCAACCACTACGCTCGTGATTGGTACACGACCAGCCGGCTGACATGGTCCCTGTCACCCTCGCTGGCGGTGATATTGGCCGCGCGCGGCATTCTGCTGGGTCGACCCGTGACCATCAGTCACGCCACCGCGGCGGCGGTGATGTTATTGACTGGCTTGGCGACGCACCTGTTACCGCTTCCGTTGCTCGGCGACGGACTAGTCGCGGGCGCCGGCGTGGCGCTGACGTGGCCAGTGCCATCCCGACGGGATCCCGCTGCGCTGCCGCGAGTGTGGGCACTGATCGAGGCGACCCATGGTGATCCTCTCGCCCCGTTCGCGATGCAATCAATGAAAAGCTACTACTTCGATGCCGAAGGCACCGCGGCGATTGCCTATTGCGCGCGGCTTGGCCTCGCGATAGTCAGCGGCGACCCCATCGGGCAGCAGAGCCATTTTCCAAAGCTCGTGAGCGACTTCGCCGCAATGAGTCGCAGCCATGGCTGGCGCATCGTCGTGCTGGGCTGCGGTGAACAGTGGCTTGGGTTATGGCGCAATCGTGCCGTGATCGGCCAGTCACTGCGGCCGGTGCCCATTGGGCGCGATGTGGTTATCGACGTATGCCGCTTCAACATGACCGGGCGGAAATACCGCAACCTGCGCCAGGCTGTGCAGCGCACGCATAACGTCGGGATCACCACCGAGGTGGTGACTGAACAACAACTCGACGACGCACTGGCGGGCGAATTGGCAGAGGTGCTCTATGCCTCGCACCGCGGGGCGCGTGTCGAACGCGGGTTTTCAATGATTCTCGACCATGCACTCGAGGGCCGTTACCCGGGCGTCCAGCTGATCATCGCGCGCGATAGCTGCGGCCAGGTCCAAGGATTCCAGCGGTATGCGACGTCCGGCGGGGGCACTGACGTGACCCTTGACGTGCCGTGGCGCCGCCCGGGAGGGCCGAATGGGATCGACGAGCGACTGAGCGTCGACATGATCGCCGATTGTAAAGAGCATGGCGGCCAGCGGCTTTCATTGGCTTTCGGTGCGTTCCCCGAAATTTTCGAGAACAAAAGCCGCAGCCTGATGGAAAACGTCTACTACGCGCTCATCCACCTGGGTCATTCTCTGATCAAGCTGGAGCCGCTGTACCGCTATCTTCGCAAGTTCCACTCATTCGGCGAACGCCGCTATGTGCTGCTCTCGATGCGGCACATACCAGCCGCACTCGTCGTTCTGCTATCGCTGGAGTTCAGCCCGCGCCAACGGCATCTGCGGATTGGGTCGCACTCGCATCGGCGAGACGGTCGTGGCTGACCGCGCAGCACACAAGGCGTCACGCCGAGCGGAAGCTGAATGAGCTCGACGCCCACCCGATGGCGCAACGCGTCCTTACGCCCCCTCTGTCGCGAATCTTGCTCGTCCGTCTGATAATTCTGGCACTGTTGCGGTATGGCTATCACCGAATCCCGTGAAGTTCTTATCGAGGCAAACCCGGACGAGATCATGGGGGTATTGTTCGACCTTGAGTCGTTGACCGAGTGGTCTTCAGCCCATAAGAAGGTCGAGATTCTCGATCGGGACGCCCAGGGCCACCCGAGCAAGTCTCGGCAGGTCGTCAAAATTATGGGTATCAGCGATGAGCAGGTGCTGGCCTACTCCGTGCACGACGACGGCGTGGGCTGGAAGCTAGTCAGCGCCAAACAACAACGCGCGCAGCAGGCCCGCTATACGTTAACTCCCGAGGGCGATGCCACCCGGGTCCACTTCGAGCTCACCGTCGACCTCCTGGTGCCGCTCCCAGGGCTTCTGATCAGAAGAGGGGCCAAAGGTCTGATGGAGACGGCAACCGAGGGCCTGCGTAAGCGGGTGCTACAGGTCAGGGATCGCGAAACATAGCCTTGGCCAGAGAAATTGACTGCAATGCCGCCCGAGTTAGGGATTCAATTTGGTGACGGGTTTGCGGGTGGCGGCTTCGATATCGGTGACTGTCAACTCAAGCAGCTGGTGTGCCAGATCAGACAATGCCCGAGCGAGTGCCAGTTCGTCGCCGATGGCGGCCACCGGTTCGTCGGCTGGGTCGAGTCGTGCCAGACCGACACCAACCAACTGGTTGCCCTGCCATGACAATCGAACCTGTGCCCGCGTGCGCTTTTCGTGCTCATCGACTGCCGCGTCAATGTGCCAGGCTTTGCTAATACTGCGATCGCCGTCCATTATCGTCGTATCTTCCTCTCTCTGAAGGCAGCTGACCTTCCCGAACCGACCAATCCTGCCGCGTGAAGTCCGCTTTGGATGCGACCAGCAGCGACACCCTCGTGCTAGCAGAACTCCGATGTTGCGAAGTCGTTCGCATGCCGCTGCACCCGGCGCTTGATGCCGAGTAACACTCCTCGCGTCATCAGTGCAATTGCGGGTCTGGCCAACTCCGCGGCAAACACCTCGCCAGGGTGCCGCAAACCAACCCGTGCTCGTGCGAGGAGGCGGGTATGGTTTGCCCAATGCGGCTGAAGGTGGAATGACCACACCGCTTCCGGCAGATTCGGCGAAGTGGCCCGAAGCACAATGCTCTGTTCGGGCGTGATCGCCTCGACACGCAAAGACAACCCATCTTGCAGGCCCAGCCAATCTTTCGGCGTGAGACGCAAGGCATCCCCAACCTCGAGCTGCTGCCACTCCGGGTGAATTCGATCGGCGTTGCGATACCGAAGACCGATCGCATTCTCCAATGCCTGATAACTGTAGAGGCCGCCGCGGTCCTGACCCATCTGCAAGAGCCACGGCCAGATGGACGATGGCGGGGCGTCGATCCATACCGCCTCGGTCAACTGGATGACCGGACCCCCGACCAACTCATCACCCGCCAAGCGCGTCCGGCATTCCTCTTTGCTGGTGCCCCAGTTGCGGTAATAACGTCGCGCAGCGTAGAGGACTGCGATGAGCACCGCGATCCGCGTGATCCGTTTTCGGGCATGCGTCATGGCGCCAGTCTGCATAGCGAGGAGACTCTGTCGCCAGGGCCATTGGTCCTCGGCGGGATCGCGAAACGTCCACTAAGCGCCCGAACCAACTCACAGCAGAATGGAAAAGGGACATTGGACCCCTAAGCGAGGACTATCGCCGCCTGATCAGTTGCGAAGCAAGCATTAACGTCTCTGATAGAGACACGTCGACGCCTGGGAGCGAGCATGTTTGAGACGTTTCCACCGAAATCGGTGGTTGTTGGGATCGATGGGTCGCAAGCTGCTGTTCGGGCCGCGCTATGGGCCGTTGACGAGGTGGCCGGAACAGATGTCCCGTTGCGGCTGCTCTATGTCAGAGAATTGAGTCCCACTGCCAGCCGCAGCGAAACCCGGGCGGCCATGCTGACGGCCGAGGAGGCGGTGTACGACGCGTACAACGCCATAAACGCCGTGGGAAAGCCGGTGAAGGTCGAAATGGAGATAATCGAGGGCCGCCCCGTGCCGGCGTTGATCCACGCTATGGAGTCGACCCCCTTGATATGCGTTGGGGATACCGGATCCGGCCGATCCTCCCCCGCCGGGTTCGGTTCCACCGTAACGGAGTTGGTGCATTCTGCACATTGCTCGGTAGCCGTCGTCAGGGGTGATCACGACGAGCAGGCGGAGCGTCGGTGGATCGTGGTGCACGTTGATGGGTCAGCCGACGACGCTGACGTCCTAGAGTTCGCTTTCCATGAGGCCAACCGGAGAAACGCTCCGCTGGTGGTGATGACGGCGTGGCCGGCAGGATTCGATGACCTTCAGAACGACCGCGTTATCGAGGACCACGAGCGCCGGATCCGAGCCACGCTCGATCGTTGCATCGGGCTATGTACGCCGCATTATCCTGAAGTCCAGGTACGCACCGTTGCCGCACACGGTACGTTCCTCAACTACCTCACCGAGCACGCGAAAGCGATTCAACTAGTAGTCGTTGGAGCTACCCAGACCAGTGAGGTGCAGCAACTTGTCGGTCCGAATGCAGATCATGCATTGCGCCACAGCGATTTTGCATTGCTTGTCGTCCGCTAGGAAGTCCTGGCGCGCGCATCCGCGCCCACCGCGAGCTGCGACCGTCGCTACACATAGAACGAGCCCGGAAATTCTCCATTCCGCTCGGTTACAACCGCCCGTTTGACCTTTACTGACGGTATTGGCGACTGTCTTCAGGTGCGCGGCGAGCTCCGGTTCAGGAGTACACCGGGATTCGCTGACCGTCGAGCACCAGGGCGCTGTCGTCGACGGACACCGGCCGAGCCAGGTTACCGAGCACACAACTCCTCGTCGCCCTTCGTTGCCTTAGTCGTTGGCGCCTTTCGAGCCGACGACGTACCGGCACCCAAGGGGCAACGGAGGAAGTCCTTGTTACAGAAGGCGGTTAGTCGCCCACCACCACATCAGCCGGCGGGACAAATGAGGCCATAGTGTCCGTCGTAACGGTGATAGAGCACGCCGGCTCGGCCTTGGTCTACATCGATAAAGAACAGGAACGGCAGCCTCAGGAGGGACAGCCGCTCCTTCGCGCGCCCGACCGTGAGTCGCGGTGCCGGTTGTGGACTGACGCTGACGGGCAGCTCGAATGGCGCAAGCTCCTCGGGCGAGGGTTTCACCTGCGCGAGCCGGTACCCGGTTGGCTCTGCCCGGTACACAACGCTGGCTTGTTTCGTGCCCTTTTCGGTGAACAGGTGGAAGTCGTAATCAAGCAACTCCATCTCCTGCACGGCCTCGTCGACAGTGCGGGTGCCCAGCGTGAAGGACTTACGCCGAATGACTCGACGTTGATCCGGTGGGCGCGGGAAGTAGCTCGGCCGATGTGTGGGCTCAGATTGATGACGCCATTCATGCGGATCAACCTCAGAACTATTGCCTCGTTTAGCTTCCCAGTGTCCGGCAACGCGTTCGAGCCGACGCCGCAGAGTTGCCTCGAGTCGATCGACGGCTTCCCGGGCGGTCTTACCCTGGACCTGAGCGCGGACGAGCCGGCCGTTGACATCCAGGTTGGCTTGGCCGACCACCGGGCGGTCCACCGCCGGATCGGCCTGCCTGCTCAGCCTGACACGGGCATGAAGCACGGGTTGGTGCGTGAGCCGACTGAGCCCACCGATCCTTTCCCGTGCATAGTCATCAATGCCGGGCAGCTGACCATGCGTCGTCACCTCGATGTCGAGAGCTGGTAAATCGGTTCTGTGTCTCATAGGTCCGTTGTTACGCTGCCGCGAATCAGCGCCGTAGGGCCGAAGGTCACCGGGAAAGCATCGACCGTCATCGCGCATAGAAACTGCGTCAACATAAGCGTTGAGTTCTCGGTTGCTGCGGCGCACCGGTTTACGCTGATGCGCATGGACGGGCGCGCCCGCGCAGTCGAAGGGGTTGGCTGCTGATGGCACGGGGACGGCTTCGTGTGTACTTGGGTGCTGCTCCGGGGGTTGGCAAAACCTACGAGATGCTGCTGGAAGGTCACCGCCAGCGCAGACAGGGCGTCGACTGCGTGATCGGCTTCGTCGAGCCCCATGGCCGACGGGCGACGCAGGAGCTGGTTGACGGGCTGGAGGTGATGCCCCGGCGTTATGTCCGACATCGAGGCGGGGTGCTGCCGGAGATGGATGTCGATGCGGTGCTTGCGCGCCGCCCGCAACTAACCTTGGTCGACGAACTGGCGCACACCAACGCTCCCGGTTCCCGCAATCCGAAACGGTGGCAAGACGTTCAGGAGTTACTCGAAGCCGGTATCGATGTGCTCACGACGCTCAACATTCAGCATCTGGAGTCATTGGGCGATGTGCTGACTGAGATGACCGGGGTCGAGCAGCGCGAAACGGTGCCCGATGCGGTGGTGCGCCAGGCCGACGAGCTGGAACTTGTGGACTTGTCGCCAGAAGCGTTGCGCCGGCGCATGGTTGCCGGTGACATCTATCCGCCCGATCGCATCGACGCGGCGCTGTCGCACTATTTTCGTCCGGGCAATCTCACCGGGCTGCGGGAACTGGCGCTGCTGTGGGTGGCCGACCGGGTCGACGAGGTTTTGCGACGGTACCGCAGCGAGCACGGCATCACCGCCGAGTGGGAGGCCCGGGAGCGCATCGTGGTGGGCGTATCCGGCGGCTCGGAAAGCGAGGCGTTGATTCGGCGGGCGGCCCGACTGGCCGCCCGCACACCCGGAAGCGATCTGATGGCCGTTTACGTGGCGCGCAGCGATGGACGTCTAGGGGCCGACCCGGCGAGATTGGCCACGCTGCGCTCTTCGGTCGAAGGCTTGGGTGGTAGTTGGCATCAGGTTGTCGGCGCCGACGTCAGTAGTGCGCTAACTCAATTCGCGCGACACGAAAACGCCACGCAGATGGTGATCGGCGTCAGCCGTCCGAGCGCCGGCTGGAAACTGCTGACCGGCCGGGAAGTGGTGTCCCGCAGGCTGTCTCGGCTCGAAACCACTTTGGATGTGCATGTGGTGACCGATAAGACGCCGGCAAGGTTTGCGACGCGGCTCCCGCAGCTCCGCGGTGTCAGTCCGCGCCGGCGGCTGCGGGCGCTGGCGCTGATGGCGGTGTTGTTGCCGGCGGTGACAATCCTGTTGGGACTGGTCCGGACGCGGCTGAGCTTGCCGAGTGATTTGTTGGTGTACCTGCTCGTGATCGTCCTGATAGCCGTGGTGGGCGGGTGGTATCCGGCGCTGGTCGCCGCGGTGGCCTCCGTGGCGGCCGCGGATTTCTTCCTGACCCGGCCGCTGTATTCGCTCCGGGTCGCGCTGTTCAACGATGCTGTGGCCTTGGTCATCTATGTGGCGGTGGCGGTGTTGGTGAGCTGGACGGTGGAAGTCAGTGCCCGGCGACGTCGGCTGGCTGCCCGGTCAAGCGCCGAGGCCGCGGTGCTGACGCCGATGGCCGAGGCGCTGCTGCGTGGGGAGGGCGAGCTTCCCCGGCTGCTGGAGTTGGTGCGTGAGACGTTCGGGTTGGACGGGTTGAGCGTGCTGGAACGCCGGACGGCCGCGTCGCATGGCCAACCTGGTGACAAAGGCGGCTGGGTTGTCACCGCCAGCTGTGGGAATTCGCCCCCCGGAGTCGCCCGAGCAGGCCACGGTGCAGGCCGAGTTGGATCCTTCGTCGATGCTTGGCGGGCGCGGCCCGGCGTTATCGGCAGCTGACCTGGAGATTTTCACCGCGTGCGCGGCGCAGATCGCCGAGTATCTGGGCCAGCGCAGGCTCAGCCAGCGCGCCGCCGGCGCCGAACAGCAGGCCGAGAGCGAGCGCACGCGAACCGCGCTGGCCGCCGCCGCCGGTCGCGCCCTTTCCGAGGGCTTCGACTCCGCTAAGCGGGCTGTCGCGGCGCTACGCGCGATACCGCTGTGGCGCGGGAGGGTGAGCAGATCGACACGCTGGAGCGCGCGGTGGACCGGATCGGCGTACTGGCGAACCAACTAGAAGATGTGGCCAAGGCCCGGGCCGGTGCGCTCGATGTGCGAATACGTCAAGTGGATGTCGCCGAGGTGGTGGCCGCTGCGCTCGGCGAACTTGGTCCCGGTAACCACGCGGTGAATGTCGTGCTGCCAGAAGACATGCCCAATGTGGTTTCCGACGCTGCGGTGCTCACTCGGGTCGTGACGGCCTTAGCCGCCAACGCGATCCGGCTCAGTTCCCCGGGTGGCACGCCGACGATCGCCGCGACGCTGTGCGGCGACCGGGTCGAAATCCGGTTCCAGACTGGCCATCCCGAGCATGGGCTTGCCAACGGTCGCGGTGATTACTTCACCGTCGAGGCGGCGCGCGACCTGCTCGAGGCAATCGACGCGTCGCTGCGCATCCAAACCGGTCCGGACGGTGCCGGGGTCGTGATCGTCAGTGTGGCCGCGGCTGCTGCTGATCGAGCGCAAGGTTGACTTCGACGACATTGACCACGGTCTCCCCGAGGAAGCCCAGCGCGCGTCCGGTGGTGTGGTCGCGCACCAGCGCCGTCACGGTTTCGGGCGGCAGATGCCGGGCGGCGGCGACCCGCGGCGCCTGCAGGTCGGCGTTGGCCACCGAGATGTCTGGATCGAGACCTGATCCGGAGCCGGTCACCGCGTCGACGGGCACCGCCGCATCGCCGGGTAGCTGGTTGAAGGCGCGGTAAGCAGCGGCTCGTTCACTGATGGCAGCGAGCAGCTTCGGATCGCTGGGGCCGAGGTTGCTGGCTCCGCTGGCGGTGCCGTCGTAGCCGTTTCCCGCCGCTGAGGGTCGGGGCTGAAAGTACTGGGGCAACGGGTTGCCGGCGGGATCTGTAAACGATTGGCCGAGCAGGCTTGAGCCGACGACCTGATTGTCGCGGCTGATCAGCGAGCCGTCGGCCTGATGCTTGAAGGCCAGTTGGCCGATGCCGTAGGTGGCGAGCGGGTAGGCGACGCCCAGCACCAGGCTGGCCAGCACAGTGAGCAGGATCGCGGGGACCAGTTGAGCGCGCAGCATCAGTGGATGCCTATCGGCGCGACAATGGCGATGTCGATCAGCTTGATCAGCACGAACGGGGTGATCAGTCCGCCAACCCCGTAGATCAGTACGTTGCGGCGCAGCATTGCGGTGGCGCCCATCGCCTTGACGCGAACACCGCGCAGCGCCAGCGGGATCATCAGCACGATGATGATCGCGTTGAAGATCACCGCGGAAAGGATCGCGGTGTGCGGGTTGTGCAGGTTGAGGATGTCGATCGCTCCCAACTCCGGAAAAACGGCATGGACCATCGCCGGGATCGCGACAAAGTATTTGGCTACGTCATTGCAGACCGAGAACGTCGTCAACGCACCGCGGGTGATCAGCAGTTGCTTTCCTACCTCGACGATCTCTATGAGCTTGGTCGGATCGCTGTCCAGGTCAACCAGATTGCCGGCCTCTTTGGCAGCCTGCGTGCCGCTGTTCATGGCCACCCCGACATCGGCCAGAGCCAGGGCTGGCGCGTCGTTGGTGCCGTCACCGGTCATCGCGACGAGGTCGCCGCCGGCCTGTTCGGCGCGAATCCGGTCCATTTTGTCTTCCGGTGTCGCCTCGGCGATGAACTCGTCGACACCGGCCTCGGCGGCGATGGCCGCGGCAGTGGCCGGATTGTCGCCGGTAACCATCACGGTGCGGATTCCGAATGGCCGCATGGCGGCGAGGCGCTGCGAAATGCCAGGCTTGACAGTGTCTTTGAGGTGGATGATCCCCAACAAGGTGCTCTCGTCGGCAACAGCCAGCGGGGTGCCGCCACTGGAGGCGATGCGTGCCACGACGCCATCCATATCTGGTGGCACGGTGCCGCCGTTGGCCCGTACCCAGTCGCAGACCGCTGCCACTGCGCCTTTGCGGATTTTGCGGTTTGGCAAGTCGATGCCGGACATCTTCGTCTTGGCGCTGAAGTTGACCAGGTTCGCACCGGCAATGTCGCTCGGTTGGCAGCCGTGGTGGTGCTGGGCGAACTCCACAATCGAGCGGCCCTCGGGGGTTTCGTCGGCCAGCGACGACAGATGCGCCGCCTCGGCCAAGGCGTGCTCGTCGGTGTGGCCGACCGGGACGAACTCGGTGGCCATGCGGTTGCCGAACGTGATGGTGCCGGTCTTGTCCAAAAGCAGCGTGGTCACATCACCGGCGGCTTCCACCGCCCGCCCAGACATGGCCAGCACATTGTGGCGGACCATGCGGTCCATGCCGGCGATGCCGATAGCCGAAATCAATGCCCCGATGGTGGTCGGTGACAACAGCACCAGCAGGGCGACCAACAACACGATCGGCTGCTTGACGCCCGAGAAGATCGCGACCAACTGGAAAGTACTGACAGCGACCAGAAAGATGAACGTCAGGCTGACCAGCACCACGGTCAGGGCCAGCTCGTTTTGCGTTCGTTGGCGGTTCGCGCCCTCCACCAACCCGATCATGCGATCCAGAAAGGTTTGCCCGGGCGGGGAGGTGATCGATACGACGATGCGGTCGGACAGCACCACGGTGCCGCCGGTGACCGCCGACAGGTCACCGCCTGATTCCCGCACCACGGGGGCCGACTCACCGGTGATGGCCGATTCGTCGACCATCGCCATTCCTTCGACGACCTCACCGTCGCCGGGAATTGCCTGCCCAGCCTCGATGACACACCGGTCGTCGACTTTCAGCTCCTGGGAGGGTGTGTCCACCACGGTGCCGTCGGGCTGCAGAATGTGGGCGACGGTTTCCTGCCGGGCGCGACGCAACGCGTCGGCGTGCGCTTTGCCGCGGCCCTCGGCCATCGCGTCGGCGAAGTTGCCGAACAGCACCGTGAACCACAAGAACAGCACCACCAGGCCGGTGAACAGGTTGTCTGTCCCACTGGATCGGGGTGCATCGCGCACAAACAGCAGCGTGGTCCAGATGCTGCCGACATAGACCACGAACATCACCGGCTTGTGCACCATCAGTCGTGGATCGAGTTTGAGCAAGGCATCGATAATGGCTCTGCGCACGATCCGGGGATCCAGGATCGACAACTCGCGCAGCTGGCGCGTTTCGCGGCCCAGATGCCGACCGGGCGGGACAGCCGTCTGCGTCGTCATCGCTCAGACTCCGAAGTGCCCGGAAAAGTGCTCTGCCAGCGGTCCGAGGGCCAGCACCGGGAAATAAGTGAGACCCACCAAAATCACGACGATCGCCGCGAGCAGCGCGGTGAACAGCGGCGTGTCGGTACGCAAGGTCCCAGCGGTCACCGTGTACCTGCGTTTGCGCGCCAGTGAGCCCGCCAGCGCCAGCGCGGGAATGATCTCGAAGAACCGCCCGATCCACATGGCCAGACCCAGCGTCGAGTTGTACCAGAGGGTGTTGCCGGCCAGCCCGGCAAATGCCGATCCGTTGTTGTGTGCGGCAGAGGTGAACGCGTAAACGGTCTCGGTCACCGCGTGCGGCCCGGTCGTGGAGATCTGGTGGGCCGCGGACGGCAGCAGCAGTGAGATCCCGGCCAACGTCAACACCGTGACCGGCAGCACCAGGATGTAGATCGCCGCCAGTGTCATGTCTCCGGCCAGCAAACGTTTACCCAGGTACATCGGCGTTCGCCCGACCATGAGCCCGGCGATGAACGCGGTGATCATCACAAAGACCAACATCCCGTAGAGACCGGTGCCGGTGCCGCCGGGAATGACCTCCCCGAGCATCATGTCCAACATCGGCAGGCCGCCGCCCAACGGCGTGTAACTCTCCACAGCGGAGTTCACCCCGCCGGTAGAGGTGCCGGTCATGGTGACGACGCCCAGCGCAGAGCCGGTCGCCCCGAGCCGCAGATCCTTGCCTTCCAGGTTGCCGCCGGGATTGGTGCCCGTGGCGGACTGGGCGACGCCGAACTGCGCGAGATGGGAGTTGCCGTGAGCCTCCAGAGCGGACACCGCGACCAACGACAGCGCATACAGGGTGACCATGGCCACGATCACCACCGTCGCTTGCCGCATGGATCCAACGAGCCGGCCGTAGGCCCACGGGAAGGCGAACGGAATTGCCGCGGCCAGCCAGATGGTGAGCACGTTGACGATCGGGTTCGGGTTCTCGAATGGATGTGCCATATTGGCGCCGAAATAGCCGCCGCCGTTGTCGCCGATCATCTCGATCGGCACCATGCTCGCCACCGGACCACCCGGAATGCTCTGCTGAGCCGCGGCGCCGGTGGAGTGTGTACTCACCGACGAGATCGTCGGCACGACTTGTGTCGGGTGGAAGTTGTCGATCACCCCGGCCGCGAGCAGCACGATGGCGAACACGAAACTCAGCGGCACCAACACCCGCACCAGGGACCGCACCGTGTCGACCCAGAAGTTCCCCAATGTCGTTGTCCGGGTGCGGATCACACCGCGGATGAATGCCGCTGCGAGCGCCATTCCGGTGGCCGCGGACAAAAACTGATGCACCACCAGCGCGAACATCTGACTGAACTGGCTCATCGTGGATTCGCCGCTGTAGTTTTGCCAGTTGGTATTGGTCACGAAGCTGACCGCGGTGTTGAACGCCAGTGGCGGACTCACCCCACCGAGGTGATCGGGATTGCCCGGCAGCAGGTGTTGTACGCGAAAGACAAGATAGTTCAGCAGCACTCCGACGACGGTCAGGGCCACCGCGGAGCCGACGAAGGCGATCCAGCGCTGCTCACCGTGAGGGTCGATGCGCAGCAGTCGGTAGACCAGCCGTTCCACGGGAAGAAACACCCGATCGCCGGGCGCTTTCTCATTGCGGTACACCTTGGCGAGGTAACCGCCCAAAATGGGGGTGCTGATGACCAGCAGCGCGAACACCGCCGCGATCTGTGCCCAACTCGCTGCAACCATCTACACGTCTCCGCGCCGGATTAGCCCGTAGACCAGGTACGCACCCAGCAAGACCGCGACAATGATTCCTGTCACATCGTCGAAAGTCATGCCGACTCGAGCTCGGTCCGCGGCGCGCTCTCATGGCCCGCCTCAGACAGCACCGCCTCGTCGGGACCCAACAACCGATCACATGCGGCGGCGAAACCGACGGCAAGCGAAGCCAGGCCGACCAGCAGCGCGACGAATGCCAGGTCCAGCATGGCCGACCTCCGACAATTGTGAGCAGTGCTGGGGATGACGGTACGACGACTCCGCCCGATACAACTGCCGGATATACGGTATCCCCTTGCGGCCCAGGTTGCGCAGCAGGCCGTCGGGACTGCATTTAGGCCGCGCTGGGGCTCAGCGACCGCGCTCCGCCATTGCCCGCATGAAAAACGTCAGGTTGGCCGGTCGCTCGGCCAGGCGCCGCATGAAGTACCCGTACCACTGGGTGCCGAACGGCACATACACCCGAACGTGGTTGCCGGCGGACGCCAGCCGCGACTGCTCACTGTCGCGGATGCCGTACAGCATCTGGTATTCGAAATCGGCAGCAGTACGGCCCGATTCGCGCACCAACGCGGGCACCGCGCTCGATGACCACGGGGTCGTGCGAGGCCACCATCGGGTACCCCGAGCCCTGACATCAGCGCCCGAAGGCAGCGCAGGTACGAATCAGTGACCGCCGCGGCGTCCCGGTAGGCCACCGACGCAGGTTCGTCGTAGGCGCCTTTGCACAGCCGGACCCTGGCCCCGGACGCGGCCAACTGTTCGCAATCGCCGTGCGCGCGCCGCAGGTAGGCCTGCAAGACCACACCCAGCCACGGAAAATCAGTCCGCAGGTCAGCGACGATCGACAGGGTGGAATCCGTGGTGGTGTGGTCCTCGGCGTCCACGGTCACCCACGCACCGATCTGTTCGGCCCGCTCGCAGATGGTGTGCGCGTTCGCAAACGCGATCTTTTCGCCGTCGCGATCCAGCGCCTGTCCCAACGCCGAAAGCTTCAGCGATACCTCCAGCGGGCGCACACCGTCGTGGGTGGCATCCGGCCGCCGGCCCAGCGCGTCGAGCAGCTGAAGGTAGGCACGCATGGTGGCATTCGCGCCGTCGACGTCGGTGACATCCTCGCCCAGGTAGTCGATGCTGACCAGCCGCTCCGAATCCCGCAATGCGACAACGCTATCCAGCACCCGATCCAACGTCGCGCCGGGGACGAACCGATGCACCACCTTGCGGGTGACCGGCAACCGTTCGGCGGTGCGCCGCAACCCGTCGGACCGGCTAGCCGAAAGAATCGCCGGGCGTAGCGTTTTGGTGAACAGGCCGGACATCACTGCGCCGCCATGTGCGGATAGTTGTGGTCGGTCGCCGGGACGAACGTTTCCTTGATCGAGCGGGCCGACGTCCAGCGCAACAGGTTCAGCGCGGAGCCGGCTTTGTCGTTGGTTCCCGATCCGCGGGAACCGCCGAACGGCTGGCGACCCACCACCGCCCCGGTCGGCTTGTCGTTCACGTAGAAGTTGCCCGCCGCGAACCGTAGCCGGTTCTGTGCGGCCAGCACCGCGTCGCGGTCGTCCGCTATCACCGCCCCGGTCAGCGCGTAACGTGACCCGGTATCGATGATGTCGAGCACCCGCTCGAACTCGTCGTCAGGGTAGACGTACACGGACAGCAGCGGACCGAAGTACTCGGTGGCAAAGGCCTCATCGGTGGGGTCGTCGGACAGCAGTACCGTCGGACGCACGAAATACCCTTCACTGTCGTCGTATTCACCTCCCACGGCGATCGTCATACCGGCTGCACTTTTCGCACGTTCGATGGCGTTGACGTTCTTGGCGAAAGCCCGCTCGTCGATCAACGCGCCGCCGAAGTTGGTCAGGTCGGTGATGTCGCCGAACGGCAACTCGGCGGTGGCGGCCAGGAAGTCGTCACCCATCTGCCGCCACACCGAGTGCGCGATGAATGCCCGTGACGCCGCCGAGCATTTCTGACCCTGGTAGTCGAACGCGCCGCGGATAAGCGCTGTGCGCAGCACATCTGGCCGCGCCGAGGTGTGGGCGAGCACGAAGTCTTTGCCACCGGTCTCCCCCACCAGTCGTGGGTAACTGTGGTAGTGCTCGATGTTGGTGCCGACCTGTTGCCACAGCCGCTGGAAGGTCGCCGTCGATCCGGTGAAGTGAATGCCGGCCAGCCGCGGATCGGCCAGCGCCACATCCGATACCGCGTAACCGTCGCCGGTGACCAGATTGACCACACCGGGTGGCAAACCGGCCGCCTCCAGTAGTTGCATGGTCAGGTATGCAGACAATGTCTGCGTGATCGACGGCTTCCAGACCACGGTGTTGCCCATCAGCGCCGGCGCGGTAGGCAGATTCGCCGCGATCGCGGTGAAGTTGAACGGCGTGATCGCATAGACGAATCCGTCCAGCGGGCGGTAGTCGGTGCGGTTCCACTCCCCCCGCACGCTCATCGGCTGCTGCTCCAGAATCTGACGCGCAAAGCCGACATTGAATCGCCAGAAATCGGCCAGTTCGCAGGGCGCGTCGATCTCGGCCTGATAGGCGGTTTTGGATTGACCCAGCATGGTCGCCGCCGCGATCTTCTCCCGCCACGGGCCGGCGAGCAGATCGGCCGCGCGCAGGAAGATTGCGGCGCGTTCATCGAACGGCGTTGCCGCCCAATGTGTGCGGGCCGCCATCGCGGCGCCCACGGCGGCGGCGGCATCGGCGGCTTGGGCGTTGGTCAGCGTGCCGAGCGTCGAGGCATGCCGATGCGGTTGCACGACGTCGATCCGTTCACCGTCGCCCATGCAATGGGTGCCGCCGATGACGTGCGGGAGGTCGATGGGGTTATCGGCCAGCGCGGCCAGCTCGATCTGAAGTCGGGCGCGCTCGGGGGAATTCGGCGCGTAGTCGTGGATCGGTTCGTTGACGGGAAGCGGAACATCGGTAATCGCGTCCATACCTCAGGATCCCAGCGAGGACGCCCCGTCGGCTTGGCTGATCGGACAAGACTTCATCGCTTATCTAGTAGAATCGGACTAATATGCGCGCCGCCGGTGTTGGACTGGGTCAATTGCTCTTAGCCCTGGACACCACAGTGGCGCGCCTGGTCGAGGCGCCTCGCGGCCTGGACCTGGCAGTTGCGTCGGCGGCGCTGATCGATTCCGACGACGTGCGGCTGGGCCTGGCGACGGGCGCCGATTCGGCCGACGTCTTCTTCCTGCTCGGCGTCGCCGATGACGAGGGCCAGGAGTGGCTCGACGGGTATGCCAGCGGTCCGGCCGGGCGCGCGCCGGTGGCCATCTTCGCCAAGGAGCCCTCCGACGCGCTGGTCGACCGTGCCGTCGCGATCGGGATAGCGGTAGTGGCCGTGGAACCGCGGGCCCGCTGGGAGCGGCTCTACCGGCTGGTCAATCACGTCCTGGAACACCACTCGCCCAGCTTCGGGGGGCCAGCCGGAGACCGGGCCGATCCGCGCTACGACTCCGGCACCGACTTGTTCGGCCTGGCCCAGTCGCTGGCCGACCGTATTCACGGGATGGTCAGCATCGAAGATGAGCAGTCCCACGTGTTGGCCTATTCGGCATCCAACGACGAAGCCGACGACTTGCGGCGGCTGTCGATCCTGGGTCGCGCCGGCCCAGCCGAGCACCTGAAGTGGATCGGCCAATGGGGCATCTTCGACGCGCTGCGGGCCGGCGGCGACGTGGTCCGCGTCGCCGAGCGTCCAGAGTTGGGCCTGCGACCGCGGCTCGCCGTCGGCATTCACCAGCAAGGTTTTGACGCCCGCCGGGCACCGGGTTTCGCCGGCACCATCTGGGTGCAGCAGGGCTCACGCCCGCTGGCAGACGACGCCGAGGAGGTGCTGCGGGGAGCCGCGGTGCTGGCGGCTCGCATCATGTCCCGGCTGTCGGCCAAGCCGTCGACACACGCGATGCGCGCCCAGCAGCTATTGGGCCTGACCGAGGGCGGATCGGTGGATGTGGACGCCATCACGCAAGAATTGGGCATCGTCGCCGACGGCAACGCCGCGCTGATCGGTTTCCACAGCCCGGGCCGTCATGACCGGCTGGCCGATGTACTGGCGTTGAGCGCCAGCGCTTTTCGCATTGACGCTCAGGTCGCGTCGCGCGGCTCGCGGGTATACGTGTTGCTTCCCCATACGACGAAGCGCTCGTCGCTGCATTCCTGGATTCGCGGGACAATCGGCGCTTTGCACACCGAGCTGGGCCTGCAGCTGCGGGCGGTCGTTGCCGCACCGCTGCCCGGACTGGCCGGCCTGCCCGCGGTGCGCGCAGAAGTCGACCGCGTGCTGGATAGCGCTGAGCGTCATCCGGATTCGTTCGGCAAAGTGACGTCACTGGCCGAAGCGCGCACCACCGTGCTGCTCGACGAGATCGTCACGATGGTCGGCGCAGACGAGCGGCTGGTCGACCCGCGGGTGCGGGAACTGCAAGCACACGACCCGAGGCTGGTCCAGACGCTGCGGGCCTACCTGGACAGCTTCGGCGACGTCGCGGCGGCGGCGCAGCAGCTGCACGTCCACCCCAATACCGTGCGCTATCGGGCTCGCCGGATAGAGAAACTGTTGTCGACGTCGCTGGCCGATCCCGAGGTGCGTCTGCTGTTTTCGCTCGGGCTGCGAGCGCTGGAACGAATCTAGCGAGATCGGTCCTACATCAGCAGAAGCCGAATCCGCGCAACAGTTATGTTCAGTGTGATGGTAATTGCAAGTGTTGCAGCGGATTTCCGTCCGGTTAGGCTTCTTAGGTGACAGACTAGTCCGTCGTCCTATTTGGTGCTCGCCTCCCAGCGCAGCGGCAGCACGCTGCTGGTCGAATCGCTGCGCGCGACCGGCGTGGCCGGCGAGCCGCAGGAATTCTTCCAATATCTGCCCACCACGAGCCAAAGCCCGCAGCCGCGTGAGTGGTTTGCCGACGTCGAGGACGAGTCGATCCTGAGCCTGCTCGATCCGCTGGACGCCGGGAAGCCCGACCTTGCGCCGCCCGAGATCTGGCGCGACTACATCCGCACAGTCGGACGGACACCGAACGGCGTGTGGGGCGGCAAGCTGATGTGGAACCAGACGCCGCTGCTGTCTGGACCGCGCCAGCGGACTGCCGGATCGATCCGGCGACGGCCTGCTGGCCGCGATCCGCGACGTCGTCGGCGAGGAACCGCTTCTTGTCTATGTCTACCGGCCGGACGTGGTGTCGCAGGCGGTGTCGTTCTGGCGGGCGGTACAGACGCGGGTGTGGCGCGGCAGGCCCGATCCCGGTCCGCGATGCCCGTGCCACGTATCACGCGGGAGCGCATCGCCCATGTCGTCACTATGCTGCGCGCCCAGGAGCAGGGCTGGCGAGCCTGGTTTGCCGAGGAAGACGTCAAACCGATGGAAATTCCGTATCCGGTGTTGTGGCGCAACCTGACTCAGGTCGTTGGCAACATCCTCGAGTCACTGGGGCTCGACCCGCAACTGGCACCCGAACCGGTGCTCGAGCGGCAGGCCGACCAGCGTTCCGACGATTGGGTAGACCGCTACCGGGCCGATGCCGAAAGAGAGGGGCTACCGCTATGACTCGCGCTGACGACGATGCAGTGGGGGCACCTCCCGCTTGCGGGGGGGAGCAGCGCTCGTGACACAGCCCGCCGAGACAAAGCGTGTCGACGAACTGCGGCTGCTGGAGGCCGAAGCGGTGCACATCATCCGCGAAGTGGTCGCCGAGCTGGAGCGACCGGTCCTGCTGTTTTCCGCAGGCAAAGACTCCATCGTGCTACTTCGGCTGGCAGAGAAAGCTTTTCGGCCTATTCCGCTGCCATTTCCGGTGATGCACGTCGACACCGGCCACAACTTTCCCGAGGTGATCGAGTTCCGGGACCGCCGGGTCACCGGCGAAGGGCACAAGCTGATCGTCGCGTCGGTCCAGGAATCCATCGACAACGGCCGGGTGGCAGACCCGGGTCCCGGGGTGTCGCGGAACCGGGCACAGACCCGCACCCTGCTCGACGCCCTGGAGGCCGGTGGCTTCGACGCCGCCTTCGGCGGGGCTCGCCGCGACGAGGAGCGCGCCCGCGCCAAGGAACGGATCCTGAGTTTCCGCGACGAGTTCGGCCAGTGGGATCCCCGCGCCCAACGCCCGGAGCCGTGGTCGCTCTATAACGGCCGGATCAAAAAAGGCGAGCAGGTGCGGGTATTCCCGCTGAGCAACTGGACCGAGCTCGACGTCTGGCGCTATATCGAGCTGGAAGACCTTGAAATACCGTCGATTTACTACGCCCACGAACGCGAGGTGTTCGAGCGCGACGGCATCCTGCTGGCGGTGTCGGAGTACGCCGAACCCGCAAAACGGCGAAACCGCCGCCGCGGAGTGGGTGCGCTACCGCACCGTCGGCGACCTGACCATCACCGGCGCGGTGCGGTCCAGGGCCACCGAGATCAGCCGGGTCATCGACCGAGATCTCAGCGGCGACGGTGTCCGAGCGCGGCGAGACCCGCGCTGACGACCGCACCTCGGCCGCCGCGATGGAAGACCGAAAGCGAGAGGGCTACTTCTGATGAGCGTCAGCGAAGAAGAACGAAAGGGCCTGAGCTGATGACCGCGACTGAACGCACGGAGCAGGCCGCGAGATTCCAGCCTGCCGACGACATCACGCGTCAACTGCTGCGGATTGCCACTGCGGGTTCGGTGGACGACGGCAAGAGCACCCTGATCGGACGGCTGCTGCACGACACCGACAGCCTGCCGCTGGACCACCTGGAAGCCGTCACCGATGAGGAAGGCGTCGCCGACCTGGCGGCACTTTCGGACGGTCTGCGCGCCGAACGCGAACAGGGCATCACCATCGACGTCGCGTACCGCTTCTTTTCCACCGCCACCCGCAGCTACATCCTGGCAGACACCCCCGGCCACGAGCGCTACACCCGCAACATGTTCACCGGCGCCTCCAACGCCCATGTGGCCATCCTGCTGGTCGACGCGCGTGCCGGGGTGCTGCGTCAGACCCGCAGGCATGCCCGGATCGCAAAGCTGTTGGGCATCAAGCACTTTGTCGCGACGGTGAACAAGATCGACCTGGTCGACTTCGACCAGGGCCGGTTCACCGAGGTGGACGAAGAGCTGCGGCAGTTGGCGGCGCGCCTCGGCGGCCTGGACATCAGCGTGATCCCGATCGCAGCCAAGCACGGGGACAACGTCGTGCACCGCTCGGACCGCACCCCGTGGTACAGCGGCCCCACGCTGCTGGAGTACCTGGAGGACGTCGAACTGGGCGCGCCTCAGGCCGAGCCCGCCCGGCTGCGCCTGCCCGTGCAGTGGGTGTCGCGACCGACCGCCGCCGTGCGCCGCCGCTACACCGGGCGGCTTGCGGCCGGAACGCTCAGTGTCGGCGATCCGGTGGTATCCCTGCCGGCCGGAACCCGAGTCGACGGTCACCGCTTTGGACACGCTCGACGACGAGCGCACGACGGGCGTTGCGCCGCTGTCGGTTTCGATCGAGCTGGGCGATGACATCGACGTGGGCCGAGGCGATGTACTGGTCAGCGGAGCCGACGACGCCGTTCGGCCGGTGCTGGCCCGCGAGCTCGATGCGACCGTCTGCTGGTTCGTCGACTCCCCGCTGCGGGCCGGCGACCGGCTGGCTCTCAAACAGACCACCAATACGGTGCGGGCAACCGTGCAGGAGCTGCATTCGCGACTCGACCCGGAGGCTCTCGGCGAGCTAGACCAGCCGGTTGAACTGGCGCTCAACGACATCGGCACCGTGACCCTGCGAACCAGCTCCATCGTCATCGCCGACAGCTACACCGACAATCGGGACACCGGCGCGTTCATCCTGATCGACGAGGGCACCAACGACACCATCGGCGCCGGAACCATCATCGAGGCGCGAGAGGTCAACCCGGGCTCGCATCCGCGCACCGACATCCGTTGGCATCCATCAGCTCTGGACCGCAGCCACCGTTGGCAGTCCACCGGCCAGTCAGGCGCGACCATCTGGTTCACCGGCCTGCCCGCTTCCGGGAAGTCGACAATCGCGGTCGCCGTGGAGCGCGCACTCGTCGAATCGGGGCGGACGGCCTACCTCCTCGACGGGGACAACCTGCGGCACGGCTTATCCGATGACCTGGGTTTCTCCCCCGGTGACCGCACTGAAAACATCAGACGGGTCGGCCATTTGACTCGACTGCTGGCCGACGCGGGTGTGGTGGCGTTGGCTTCGCTGGTGTCGCCGCTGAAATCGGACCGCGAGACCGCGCGGGCCCTCAACGATGCCGCCAACCTGCCCTTCATCGAGGTGCACGTCGCCACATCACTGGTCGAATGCGAAAAGCGGGACCCCAAGGGCCTTTATGCGCGTGCGCGCAGCGGCGAGCTCAAAGGTCTGACCGGCGTAGACGCACCCTACGAGCCGCCCGAGGACGCGGACCTCGTACTGGACACCGCCGGCGCCAACACCGAAGAGCTCGCTGCGCGCGTCATTGCTCTGCTCGACGAGCGCAGCCCGCGTCCGCAGTCACGCTAGACCGAGACCTGACGCTTTACGTAGATCTCGGCGAGGAACTGCTCGACGGCCACCGCGGTATGGGCAGCCCGCGCCGATCCGAAGATCTCAAAGGCGTGCTGCGCGAAAGGCAACTCGGCGTAGACAACCGGCTGGCGGCTGACGTCACGGAGCCGCGCGGTGAAGGCACGGGCCTGTTCGACCGGGATCAGCGAGTCGTTGGTCCCGTGCAACACGAAAAACGGCGGCGCGTCTGCAGACACGTACGTGATGGGCGAGGCCGTGCGGAATGCCTCGGCGAGCTCCGCTCGCCGCAGCTTGAACACGTACTTCGCCAGCGTCGGCACCATCAGCGGGTGAATCGCGTCGTTGTGGGTGAAGTCGTAGACCCCGTAGAACGGCACCGCCGCCTGAACGCTGGTGTCGGCGTCTTCGAAGCCGGGCTGGAATTGGGGGTCGTTCGCGGTCAGGGCGGCCAACGACGACAGGTGTCCGCCGGCCGAGCCGCCGGTGATCGCGATCCAGTCCGGGTCGCCGCCGTACTCGGCGATGTGCTCCTTGATCCACGTCAGCGCGCGTTTGACGTCGACGATCTGATCCGGCCAAGTGGACCGCGGGCTGAGCCGGTAATTGATCGCGACGCACACCCAGCCCAATTCGGCCAGATGACTCATCAGCGGATATGCCTGTTGGCGTTTGCTTCCCACCATCCAGGCACCGCCGGGCACCTGCAGCAGCACCGGCGCCCGCCCGCCGGGGTCGAGATCGGGCCGTCGCCAGATGTCGAGGTGGTTCCGGGAGCCGTATTCGCCGTAACTGATATTGGTGTCATGTGCGTAGTCGCGATAGATCCGCAGCATTCGGACCACCCCGGGAGATTTCGCCGTGCCCGCGCCGGCCGGCCGCTTCCACAGATCCTCCACCTCGGTGCGGCGATCGGTGCCTAAACCGGCGTCGAGCGCGGCGGTCAGCGGCACGTTGGCCCGCGTGGCGAGGCGGTGCAGGCCCAGCAGTCCCAGCCAGGACAGCGCCGACACCAGCCAGCTGAACCGTCGCGACTGCGGCGACAGCTTGCGGGTTACCGCGGCCAGCAGGGCGAACTGCCCGGCCAGCAGTTGCAGTGGCAGCTCGGTCGCGAACACCCCGAAGCTGAATGCGTAGATCGATAGATAACCGCGCTTGCTCAGCGGCTGATAGCCATTGGCGGTGACCGCGAGCCCGGCCAGTGAAGCCAGCGCGGTTATCAGTTTCTTCACAGGTACGACTTAACCACAGAGGTTTTCGCCACTGAAATCACTTGCGTCACTGTAGTTTTGCCTGTGGATAACCGCGGCACGTTGTCGGACCGGTTGGCTATTGTTCGAACATGCGTTCTAGTTGTCGGGAAGAGATCGTCGAAGTGTTCGACGCGCTGGAGGCCGACGTCAGGCGCGCCCTGGACCTGTCTTTCGATGCGCTGACCACCCCGGCAGTTCCACGGGCTTTCGCCGGTCACAAGGCCACCTCGACCAGGACGGCCAGCAGGTCAGATCGGCTTGAGCACCGGAGAAGTCGGCGGCATAGACGGAGCGCAGCCAGGCGAACTTGTCGACCGGATTGTGCTGTGCGCTCAGACTTATTCACGAGACTCCTTTCGATTCCTTTCGGTGGTGTTCTCCTCGCTGGCCCCAGGGGTGGTGTCCGAAGGCAGCAACGCGGCCCGGTGTGCTTACAAAGCCACCGGGGCTGCAGTCTGTTTCAGCCTGTGCCAGTTGGCGTCTCGGCCAGGTGGTCGACCGGGCTTGGGACTATCAGTGCCGCAACAGAGTCCGCGACGGCGGGACTGATGTCCGGCGCGGCAGCCGCCAATGCGTCAACGGTCGGCGCTCGAAATAGCAGCCGCAGCCGTTCACGCTCACGGTCGGTAAGCGGCGGCGCGGCAGCGACGTTGGCGCGGGCGGTAATCGACGCTGCAACAGCCGCAGAGGTCGCGATGACGACGCTCATTGACAACTACCTCGCCACGGCCAACACCGACAAACTCGTAAGAACGGCACTAACGGAAAGGTACAAGGCGCTTGAGGGGCGCACACAGTTACTGGAGAGGCTGCGCTCAGGATTGCCAAAACGGCTGCGGGACGACCTTATCAAGCCACGTAACGACGCAACTCATGCCGGTCATCCGTTGACAGACGAGCAAGCGCGGATGGCAGTCGACATGGCAGTCAGCGTTGTCGAGGCGGCGTATCCGCTCGCCAGTCTCTTGCCTACCCAGTAGCGCAGGCCCGGCTGCAAAATGCCCTGGCCCGAGACCCTCCGAGAATAATCTCAAAGGTCTTGCCCGACATGGTCAGTTCCCCAACCGGTTACGGTCGATTGTCTGCACGAACTGGTGAGCGGCGGCGAGCCGCTGCTGCGCAATCAGCCGCACCTCCTCGCTGAAAAGCGCAGCGAAATCATCGTTTACGACCGTAGTCTCGGTGGTCAGTTCCACATGGCCCATCTCGGTTAGCCGGACGAAACCCGATGCCAAGGGTGCCAGGACGACTCTGGTCGCTGCCCCGACGGCCCCCCACCGAGATACCATTTGCAGATACTCAGTTGGGTTGTAGCCCAACGCTTTTGATGCTCGGACACCGTCGATGGTGACGGCCTGAAAGCGGCGCTCTAGATCGTTCATCAGCCTTTACTCTCCAGATACTTCTGAATCGCCTGGTGCGCAGCGGCTTTCATCTGCTCCTTCGACTTACCCTCGGTTGAGATTAGGGCGATCAGCCGCCGCTCGGGCCGGGGGGTGTCAGGTGTGCCGGTCATGCTGACCAGTGTAATCGCGGATCGGCGCTGGTCGCGGCAGATCCCGGCGGCGCTTTCCGCAGGGATTCCGGCAACCCGTGCGAAGCTCGACACATGATTGACAAGGACGAAGCGACACGCACGGCCATCGACGTGATGACGGCGCTGACCGACCAGCAGGACAGCACCGACTTCGTCTCGCAGCGGGTGGCGAATACCTCGCCGGGCCGGACGGCGGCGTTGAGCTGACCGTCTGCCTGGTCAACCTCTGCGGCTGGCGCTGTTGACCGCTGGCGAAAAGCCGCCGGCTCGCCGGCTACCGACACCCGTTGAGCAACGAGCGATCTTGAGGGAGCTGGCCCTGCGGTCCTGGCGTCGTTCTGGCGGCGAGGGTCTAGCGGACGGCGGCGGGTCCGTTCAGCACTGAGCAGTCCAGGCCGAGGGGTGGCCCATAGCTGGTGTCGCCGCACTCACACGTCCACGTCAGGTGTCGGTCTTGGCAGGCGCAGGCCGCCGTGCCGACCAGACTCGGCCCTGGGTCGGGTGCAAGCTGCCGTACCGCTCTGGGAGGTTGCGCCATCCAGAGCCGTCGGTGCCGAGAGCCAATCGCGGCGCATCCGCGAGGCCGCCGATCTGGGCGAGCGGAAGGCGATCACGGGTGAACCGCTGCGCTCCTGTGCACGGCCTACCGCGTCAGCACAGCGGGCCCGGCTGCTCCCTCCAACATCGGCACCGACCATGTGCGGGTGATTCGGGGCTTTCTGTGGCTAGCCCGTGGTCCTACTGGACACGCAACAAGCTGGAAATATTGGCCGGGTACCTGCCAGCGCTTAATAACGCGGCTCGGATTTCGTCTCAACGGATCTACCTTGATTTGATGGCCGGTGAGCCCGAGAACGAGGAACGCGACACCGGGGAGAAATTCGATGGTTCGCCGATTGTCGCAATGAAAGCCGATCCTCCCTTTACTCAACTCCGATTCTGCGAACTCCCCGCTGTTGCAGACGAATTGGAAGCCGCGCTCAAAACGCAATTTCCAGGCGACAGCCGGTATCGCATCGGCTGCCCGAGTTCATCGCGACGTGGAAGAACGCTCGCCAGCAAGCCGAACACAGCTGGCCCGCCTTCGGTCACGAACATCGCCCCGACGAGTTGGCAGACGATCCGAAAGCTCACCGATTGCCTGAACCCCGACGTGGATTTCACCGATGACGATCGCGCCGCGCGGCGCGGCATCACCATCGGCAAGCAAGGTTTCGACCAAGCACGGATGAGCTCGATCACGACTGAAGCGAATTCAGGCGGCACGGTGGCGAGATGACATATCTGCAAGCGATTACCGCGATGAGATGGTCAACCTCATGCGGATTAGGTTGCAGGACGACCTCGGATACCAATACACGCAGCGCATTCCGATGCACTTGCCCAACGCAGTGGCGGTTTACGACATGGTGTTTGCCACCGACCACTGGGCCGGAGACAACATCATGCGCGCATCTCTACGCTCAGGCCGCACAGCGCGAACAAGGCATGATGCGACAGGCAAAGCTTGCAAGAAGGGTATCTGACACCCGAGGCGCGAGCCACCCTCGACGCGGTTTTCGCTAAATTGGCCGCTCCGGGGATGTGCAACCCCGAGGATGACGTGCCCGCATGCGTAGCGACTGGTGGCATGTCGAGCCAGGGTTCTAGACGCTGGCATTTCGTTCCACGCCGTCCATCTAGTTGCCGCCCAGCGTTTCGGAGGATGACCGTCCCACTGCTTGCGGGGCAGCCCGCTCGGAGCAAGCTGTCGGTCAGCGACACCCGCAATTGTGCTCTACCGCGGTAATTCGGCCCAGACGCGCCTCCCGCGATCACCCAATTAATGCCTTGCAGGTTCAGGCCTTCCAGCGGCCCGAGAAGTGGCTCACACGAGAGGAATCGAACAGCGGCAGGTACTTGCCGGAGATGGTCAACGCGCTACAGCGCCGATGAGCCTCTACGGGGACGCCCATCCTGACGTTCGACGGCCAGTCGAGTTTGTCGGCAAAGCGCAGCAGTCGCAGACTTCGCTTGGTGAGGATCTGATAGGTGTGCTGCGGGGTCGCCCGCATGACCTCGAAGACCTCACGGATAAACGGCAGAGTCACCTTTGCGTGGAACAGGTCAGCCATCGAATTCACGAAGACCACACGCGGGTTCCGCCAGTGCAACGGCTCGTCAAGCGTCTGGGGTGCATCGTGACACCAAAGCCTGGACCGGAAGTCCTTGGGTCGCCGTCGTTTTGGTATTTGTCCGATCCCATTGCTTTGAGTCGCTTCGCCAATGTCATTGCGTAGCAATGGTCGCAGCCTGCCGATACCCGGTCACATCCAGTGACAGGGTTCCACGTTGCCTCTGTCCACTCAATTGCCGACCGATCAGCCACCGTTGATCCCTTCGTAGGCTCTGCCACGTATTCGACTCGTACGACATGCTAGTGGTCGGCCACGACAGGCTGGTCTAGGTGCCGTCTGCATGTCTACGTGCTAACAGGGTGAGTCAAAATGACTCGGCTCTCAGAGGCTCTGAGAACCGTTGGCCGGTAGCGTTCGCCATCACATCAGGTTTCGTGCGTCCGGGGCCGCACAGGCCCGGGGATCGACCTCTGAAGCTGGACGGCCAGGCGGTTGACCGGATCGCCAGTGGACGCGCTGCCTGGTCGGTTAGGCTGCCGACGGCTCCGGCTCGGCACCGGGGCGAACAGCACGGCGATTCGGCTCGACAGGGACGGGCCTTGTGCGGAAGCGGGGGAACGAAACATGTTCGGACTCGGACTCACGAGCTGGCTCATCTGCCTCATCGCCGCCGGAGCCATTGCCAAGTCCAAGAATCGTGACGCCCTCGGCTGGGCCTTCATCACCGGCCTGCTTCCGGTCATCGGCCTCATCATCGTTGCCGTGTTGCCAGCGCTGCCGCCGTTGGCCCCAACCGGGATGCGCTCGGTGCGCTGCCCGAGATGCAATACGGTGCAGAACATTCCGGCAGCCGATACCACCTTCGAATGCTGGCAGTGCAAGCTCGTCAGTGATGCGGCAGGCGCTCGCGTCGGCAATGAGCGCCGACCACCCGATGACCCCGAAGACCTGCGGGATTGGCTCAACCGACACAAGGACAAGTGAAAGCGACCAATGCGGCAGCTTGCAACGCCCTATAAGCGGTCCTAGCGTCACCTCCGTGAGCACCGAAGACACTGCTGCATCCGAGCACGGCGCAGACGCCGAGACGACTCAAGTGCCGCCGCCGCCAGGAGACGAACCAGAACTAGCCTGGTCAGTCGAGGACGATACCGACGAAATGTCGACCAACTGGCACGGTCGACTCATCTGGGTCGGTCTCGCTGTGCTTGTCGCCGCCATAACAGCGGCGCTGGTCCTACTGTTGTCAACGTTTTTCGGCAGACACAGCACGAATAATGCTCAACCACAGCCGGTTCTGTCACCGTCTGTGACCACGACCGTGGCCGCCGCGCCACCACCGCCGCCTGTGACGGCACCCCCTCCGGCACCGTCTGTGGCTTCGGCTAGCCCCTACGCCTCCCTGGTGGGAAAGTGGTCAGGACACCACCGGGGGCTGACCGTCTCCGCTGACGGGACTCTCGAGCTGGAGATACCCGATGAGCCACGTGCTCCGCGTGCGCTGCTTTCCAGATGCCCTCCGCCACCATCCACATCGGCTTAACTGGCTACAACGGCAATGCAGACGGCACTCCTGACGGCAGCGGGAAGTTCTTCGGCTACGTCAAGGACAGCTCGGATTCCCGTGTGGTCCCTGCAAGCGTGCCTGTCGAGGTCGATGTGATGAATGCAAGCGACTACAGCTACCTTGGCGGCCCTCCTGGTTACACCGCAGCAGGTCGAGTGCTCACCGTCTCGATCAACGGCGACCACGGTGTGACCAACGAATTGGGTGATCAGGTTCCGTTCTGCGACGCAGCCGCAGCGCAGAAGTCCGTTTGCGGAGCATGAGAGCGGCGTAACGGCGCGCTGGATCGGGCAGGTCTAGGGTCTGCCGATATGCCCCGACGCAAGCAGGTCTACAAGATCACCTACCCCAACGGGAAGATCTATGTCGGCATGGACCTGACGGGCACGGCGCTCTACATGGGTAGCCCGAGCGCCTACGCGCAGATCGTCGCTGACCTCGAACTCGATCCGGACCACTTCGAATTGAAGCTGCACAAGGAAATCCTGTGGCAATCCGAAACGGCCACCGACGCCGAAGTCCGTGCGATGGAGATGAAGCTGATCCGGGAAACCGGGGCTAACGATCCCGCGATCGGCTACAACAAGTTGCCGCGTCATCGCCCGGCTTAGCCAACTAACGCCGCCGTGAGCGGCGCAGGTATCGCTCGACGTCGCGCCGGTCCAAGCTGAAGTGCTGGACTGCCAACTCCGCCGCTCGCCCCGCCGACCTTCAATACCGTGCATATTGCCAGGATCGGGTCTGTATCTGGCCTCCGGCCCTCCAGCAGGACTAGCTTTATCGCGCCGATTAGCTCCGCCTTGAAGTTTTTGATTTCTTGTAAAGTTGCCCCACCGGGCCATAGAGCGGCGTGCCGCGAAGCACGAGCCGAGCGGTAAATAACAGTGGCTCAACGGTACTCGTCAATAGACCCCAAAATTCGTGGATGCGCCCAGCAATCTGTTCTCCGTATGTCTCCACCGGCCCCCTCAGCGGTGCTGGGCTGCGCTGCTCTTTTGGATTGAATTCAGGATCAAGACCATCCAGATAGATAACGAAGGTTTCAACGGGGCCGCCCATGCCGAGAAGCCCGCCCCAGAGATCCCCGAGGGCCGTGATGCACTCCCGCCGTTGCCGATCTCGTGGTCGATCTCTCGCGCACGCTGACTTCGTGCCGCCTCCCGCAGCGCCACGAAGACCGCGCCGAAGGTGGCCGCTCCCGCGACCCAAGCGGCCAACGGTCCCCACTGTTCGGCTCCCCATCGTTGGCCGTAGCCGACGCCGAGCAGGAAGATCAGCGCCAGGGCCGCGGCGACGCCGCCAGCTATCGCCCACGGCGGCGGGAGGGGCCGGTTTTCGTTCACGTCGGCCAGTGTCGAACGGGGTACCGGACGACCGGCGCAAAGACACGCGGAAGGGCTGACGAATGCTGGCCAGCGTTAGGAAAACATCGCATACAGATCGCACGGCCCAGGGCGGGTGAGGCTCAAAAACTGCCCCTCAGCTGGCGTTTTCAGCAGAGTGCACGACGTGTCCTTCACGCCAGGGATCGTGGGTGCTCACACCCAGGCTGCTCTGTTCCCGGATACTACTGCGAGGTGCACCATTGCACCCCGTACGCAACGTGCCGCAGCACCGACGTCGATGATTTGACGTTCGGCTGCGGCGGCCACCACCCGCTCGCCGAACAAGGCTGGATCACTCGCAAAAACAAGCACGGCGACACCGAATGGATCCCACCACCGCACCTCGACCACGGCCAACCCCGCACCAACACCTACCACCACCCCGAAAAACTGCTCCGCGACGACGACGAGGACCCGTGAACCGCGGGTGGTTCAATTGCGGTAACGCTCAGCCAATTCCGGGCTTTGCGCGCCGAAGGCGGCGAGATCTGCCTGGAAGACTGCATCCAGCAGGCTTGCGTTCTCGACGCCGGGAGCGCAGACAGTCTCGCCCAACTGCAGGCCTCGCAAGCTGGCCGTGACGACGTCGTCGGCGCTCATCCGGGGCACCGCGCTCAGGTCCAGGCCCTGGCGCTCGTGGAACTCGGTGGCCACCACGCGGGGGCACACGACTTGCGCGCCAACTCCGGTCCCTTCTAGCTCCGCGCTGAGGGTCTGAGACATCGCGACGAGGTAGGCCAGAGTGCCGGTGTAGACGACGCGGCGGGGCATCTGGGAGTGCGGGGCGGGGCCGCTAAAGGCAATCATGCCTGCCACGTTGATGATCGCGCCTCCGCCGCGCTCCTGCATGCCACCAGCTGCGGCGCGAGCCAACATCGTGGGGGCGAGGACCTTCACGTTCACCAGTTCCACTGCTTTGCCGGCCGGCAGGTCGGCCAGCGGCATGTAGTGCGCGACCGCGGCGTTGTTCACCAGCAGCGTCAGCGGCTCGGTGGCACAGATTTCGGCCACCCTGTCGACGTCCTCGCCAGTGGAAAGGTCCGCGACCACGGTTCGGACCTCCACCTGGGGGTGCGTGTCGGCGAACTCCGCCAATCGTTCCTCGCGCCTGCCCACGACCACCAGGTCGTAGCCATCGGCGGCCAGGCGTTCGGCGTATGCCCTGCCGATTCCCGAGGTGGCTCCGGTGACGAGCGCGAGCTTGCCCATGATGTTTCCTCTCGGACGCCGACCTTGGCGGGCAACGGCGTGAGCCAAGCGTAGGTGCCCAGCGGGCGAACCCTTGCCGCGGAGTTTCGGCGAGCATAGGGTCCGCATATGACCGCCACGGCCGAGAGGCGGGATCCACGGATCGTCATCGTCGGCGCCGGCATGGCGGGGATCGCGGTCGCTCATGTGTTGAAGCAGGCCGGCTTCACCGACTTCACCATCCTGGAAAAGGGTTCCGATGTCGGCGGCGTCTGGCACTGGAACCGCTATCCGGGCCTGCGCTGCGACGTGCCGTCCTACGGCTACCAATTCGCGTTCGCACCGAAACCCGACTGGAGCCACGTGTGGGCCACCGGTGCGGAGATCCAGCGGTACCACCACGACCTCATCGGCGCTCTTCAGCTCGAATCGCATCTGCGACTTGGCTGCGAAGTCACCTCGGCGGTGTTCGCCGGGAATCAGTGGCGGGTATCGACAGCCGGCGGCGACGAGATCGACGCGGACTTCGTCATCGCGGCCACCGGTGTGCTGCACCACCCCGCCATCCCCGACATCGCCGGTCTCGACTCGTTTACCGGACCGGTAGTGCACACCGCGCGCTGGACCGACATCGACACCCGAGGCAAGCGCGTCGGGGTTATCGGTACCGGATCGACTGGGGTGCAAGTGGTTTCAGCGCTACAGCGCGAAGCGGCGCATATCACCCACTTTGTCCGCACACCGCAGTGGGTGATGTGGATGCCGATGGGAATGCGGCAACCACGCATCGTCAGCCGGATGCTGCGGAGGTTGCCGAAGCAGGAGAAGACGGTCAGGCTGTCGCAGCTCGTCGGCTCGGACTACCTGGTCGACCTGGTCATCCGGCCGACCTGGCGACGCCGGCTGGCCCAGCGCTACGGATGGATATGCTTGCGAACACTGGTTCGGGACAAGGATCTTCGGGCCAAATTGACCCCTGACTATCAACCGTTCTGTAAGCGGCAGGTGCTCTCGGGCGACTACTACCGGCGGATCTCCCGGCCTAACGCCAGCTTCGTCAGCGAGCCGATCGCCGAGATCACCACGACCGGGGTGCGAACCACCGACGGCGTCCACCATGATCTGGATGCGATCGTGCTGGCCACCGGCTTCGCGGCCCACAATTACATGCGCCCGATGCTGCTCAGCGGCCGGGACGGGTTGTCGATCGATGACGCCTGGGCGAAAGGCCCGCGGGCCTGGGGCATGACCGCGATCCCCGGATTTCCCAACCTGTTCATGGTCTTGGGCCCCAACTCGCCCACCGGGTCCATGTCGCTGCAACACGTCGCCGAACTGACCGCGCGCTATATCACCGGATGGCTGCGGCGATTCCGCGACGGCGAGATCTCCACCGTCGAGGTCACCGAGGAAGCCACCAGCCGCTTCGCTGACGACATCGCCGAGGCGATGGTTCCGACCGTGTGGAACACCGGTTGCAACTCATGGTATTTCGCCGACGACAGCCACATCGATCTGTGGCCGTTCGACCGAAAACGACTGACCCGCATGCTCAGCCGGCCCCGCGACGACGACTACATTCTCACCAGGTGACCTCACCCGTGGCCTGATCCGTGACATAGGCCGCGGCGACCTCCGCCGCCAACCGAGCGTTGGACAGCACCAGCGCGACGTTCGCCGCCAGCGATGCGCCGCGGGTCTCGCGGTGGAAGAAGTCGAGCAGGAACGGTGTGACGTCCTTGCCTCGCACACCGTGGGTTTCTGCGGCTGCCAGGGCGGCGGCAAGCACCCTGTCGTGCAGCGCGCGGTCCACCTCGTCGCCGGGCGCGATGGGGTTGGCCAGCACCAGCCCGTAGCCGTCGGTGCCCAGCCGCTGTCTGGCGCGCAGCACGTCGGCGACCTGTTGCGGTGTGTCCACCCGCCAGCCCACCGGGTGACCGGAATCGGCGAGGTAGAAGCCGGGAAACCGGTCGGTGCGGTAGCCGATCACCGCGACGTTCAGTGACTCCAGCCGCTCGAGGGTGGCTCCGACGTCCAGGATGGACTTGACGCCCGCGCAGACCACCAGCACGCCGGTGCGCGAGAGGGTCATGAGATCCGCCGACTCGTCCCAGTTGTCGCGCGCTCCGCGATGGACGCCGCCCAGGCCTCCGGTGGCGAATACCGTAATGCCCACCGCCGCCGCCAGGTGCGCGGTCGAGGCAACCGTCGTCGCGCCGTCCCCGCCCCGGGCGGCGAGCACCGCGACGTCGCGGACACTCACCTTGACCACCGTGTCGCCCTCGGCGACGCGCCGCAGTGCCGCGTCGTCCAGCCCGATGTGCGGTTCGCCGCCGATGATCGCGATCGTGGCCGGCACCGCCCCGCCGGAGCGCACCGCCTGCTCGATCTCGCGTGCGATCCGCAGGTTGGACGGACGCGGCAGACCATGACTGATGATCGTGCTCTCCAGGGCGACGACGGGCCGGCCGGCGGCCAGCGCATCGGAGACCTCGGGGTGGACGTGCACGAGTTGCACCCTACGTCGCCGGATGCCGCGCTACGATTCCTGCGGCCGCTCGACCACCTCATAGGTCGGGTCGAGCATTGAGGCCTGTCGGTTGCCGCTCTGCTGCACCTTCCCGGTGATCCGCAGCACTTGCCCGGGCTGGACGTCGTCGCCGCATTGGCCGGGCCGGAAGGTGACGCGGATTTCCCCGCTCTCGTCGCCGACCACGATCGAGCGGAACGTCTGTCGACGTTTGGTGATCTCCTCGACTTGGCTGACGCGCCCTTCGACGGTCGCACGGCGTCCCGGGATCACGCTGTCTACCGCTATCACCGTCGCCGGCCGTTCTGGGTGCTCGTAGGCGTCCGCGGGCGTGTCCTCGCCGTGCATGATCCGGACTTCGAGCTTCTCGACCTCTCGCGCGACCCGTTGTTCTAAAAGGTCCGGGAAGGCTTCGCGGATCCGGGACTGCACGTCATAGGGAACGATAGTGGCGGCCGCATCCGGGACCCGGCTGACGGCTCGGGCGATCTTGTCCGCGGTCCGGTCGTGGAGCAGTCGTCCCAGCACCGCCGAATACGTTCTGCGCGGCAGCAACACCGTCACGTTGGTGTGCTGATGTTCGGCTCGCGCCTTGGCGACCAGCACTTGCGCCGCCCGGTTGATCCGCCGGTCCGGGCAGTCCACTACCCGGAGCCTGGTATCGAGATCGAATTCATCCCAACGAGTCCTCAGCTGCGCGGCGTGTGCGGCGTCGACCATGAAATGCACCGCGACCAGCTCGTCGGCGCGCAGCCCCTTCCCGTAACGCAGCGCTTCGAGCACCGCGAGGTCGAGCGAGTTGACCAGGACGAACACCCGATGCCGCGCATACTTCACCAACGCGGGGCGGTCGGTGCGGAACGCCTGCAGGATCGCGGACTCGGCCCGGTACTCGCGGTTGAGCCGGATCAGCCCGAAGACCAGTATCGGGAAGACGACGACGACCAGCCAGGCCCCTTCGGTGAATTTGGCCACCGCGAAAATCCCCACCACGATCGTCGACAGAATCGCCGCGGAGAAGTTGATCGCCAGCTTGCGCCGCCACCCCGGTTCGCGCTCGGTCAGGTGGTGTTTGCTCATCCCGTAGCCCGCCATCGAGAAGCCGGTGAACACCCCGATCGCGTAGAACGGCACCAGCGCCTTGACCGACCCGCCGCTGAAGACGAGCAACGCCACCGACAGCGCCGCGAGCGTGATGATGCCGTTGGAGAACACCAGCCGGTACCCGCGTTGCATGAGCTGGCGCGGCAGGAAGCGGTCTTCAGCGACGAAACTGGCCAGCGCGGGAAACCCGTTGAAGCTGGTGTTGGCGCCCGTATAGAGGATGGCCGCGGTCGATATCTGGACCAGGACGTACATGCTGTTGCCGATCACCCCGTTGCCGAAAACCGTGCGGGCGACCTGGGACAGCACCGACGGGTACTCGTCGAGATAGGGCGCGGCGTGGGTGGCGTAGGTGAGATAGCCGACGCCTGCCAGCAAGAAGCCCAGAATGCAGGCCATGGCGGTCAGGACTCGCCGCGCGTTGATGCTCTGTGGTTTGCGGAAGACTTGGACGGTGTTGGAGATGGCCTCGACGCCGGTCAGCGACGAACCGCCGTTGGCGAACGCCCGAAGCAACACCAGGATCGTCGCGCCCATCACCAGACCGCTGCCCTGATGGACCGGAACCGCTCCGGCGACGTGTCCGGGATCGTATTGCGGTAAGCCCCAGAAGATGTGGCGTACGACGCCGGTGACAATCATCGCCGCGACCATGACCACGAAGGCGTAGGTGGCAATCGCAAACGGCACGCCGGCCTCGCGCAACCCGCGCAGGTTCAGATAGCAGATGAGGATCACCACAGCGACCGTGATCTCCAGGCTGTAGGGCCCGAGCGAGGGCAGCGCGGAGGCCACCGCCACCGTGCCCGCCGCCGACTGCACCGCGACCGTCACGACGTAGTCGATCAGCAGTGCCGCCGCGGCCACCTGCGCCACCCGAGGCCCAAAGTTCTCCCGCGCGACGATGTAGGAACCACCGGCTCGGGTATAGGCCATCACGACCTGCCGATACGACGCGGCCACCAGCACCAGGATCAACAGGATGACGCCCATGATGGGCAGCAACAAAACGAACGCTGCCAGCCCGGCATGCGGGAGCAATTCCGTCAGGATCTGTTCGGGCCCGTAGGCCGTCGAGGAGATCGCATCGGGCGAAAGCGCGCCCAGCGCAACGGGATTCGAGAGATTCTCGCCAGCCAACTCCTCGGTGACCAGCGGCTTCCCGAGAAAGACGCGCTTACCCACGTCCGAAAAAGACAGCGGTATGTCTTGCTCGCCGGCTTCTGCTGTCACGACCACCCCATCCGAGATTCAGCGTCCACGGAAGTCTAAGGCGCGCGCAGCAGCCGTCGTTCTATGATGCGAGATCTGCGTTGGCCGGCTCGCGCCGGTGTCAGTCGCGACCGGCTTTGGCCAAGGCGTCGGGATCCACGCGTGCGATCCGGGACTCTACGTCGTAGGGCACGATGATCGCGGTGGCGCCTGGGACCCGGCTGACAGCCCTGGCCATTTTGTCGGCGGTGCGGTCATGAAGCAGCCGACCCAGCATCGCGGAGTATGTCCGACGCGGCAAAAGCACCGTGACCTTGGTGTCCGGATGTTCGGCTTTCACCTGCAGGACGAATTCCTGTGCGACCCGGCCCAAGTTGCGATCCGGACAGTCGATCACCCGCAGCCGGGTGTCGTGCTCGAAGTGCTGCCAGCGCTCCTGCAACTCAGCGGAATGATCGGCGTCGACCACGAAGTGGACCGCGAGCAACTCGTCGGCGTGCAGGCCCTTTCCGTAACGCAGCGCCTCGACCTCGGCAAGGTCGACCGAATCCACGAAGACGAACACCCGCAGCCGCGCGTACTTGGCCAGCTCAGGACGCTCATTGCGCGACATCTCCAGGACAGAAGCCTCGGCGCTGTACTGCCGGTTCAGCCGTATCAGGCCATAGACGAGGATCGGGAAGACCACGACGACCAGCCAGGCACCCTCGGTGAACTTGGCCACCACGAAGATGCCGACGACGATCGCCGACATCACCCCCGCCGAGAGATTGACCACCACTTTGCGACGCCAACCGTGCTCACGGCGCACGAGATGGTGTTTGGCCATGCCGAAGCCGGCCATCGCGAACGCGGTGAACACCCCGATCGCGAAGAACGGCACCAGCGCATGGACCGACGCGCGGGTCACCAGCAGCAGTGCCACCGCAAGCGCCGTCAACGTGATGATCCCGTTGGAAAAGACCAGTCGGTGGCCACGTTTGGTCAGCGGCCGCGGCAAAAAGCGGTCCTCGGCAACGAAACTCGCGAGTGCGGGGAACCCGTTGAACCCGGTGTTGGCGCCGGTGAAAAGGATTGCGGCGCTGGACGCCTGAACCAAGAAGTAGAGGATGTTCCCGAGTACGCCGCTGCCGAAGACCGCGCGAGTGATCTCGGAGAGCATCGATGGATATTCGTCCAGGTACGGGGCGGCGTGGATGACAAAGGCAAGCCAAGCGACACCGGCCAGAAGGATCCCGAGGATGCACGCCATGAGAGTCAGCACCCGACGGGCGTTTACGCCTTGCGGCTCCCGAAAGACGTTGACGGTGTTGGAAATCGCCTCGACACCGGTCAGTGACGTACCACCGTTGGCGAACGCGCGCAGCAGCACCAGAACCGTGGCGCCCATCACCAGCCCGTTGCCCTGGTGCACCGGCACCGCTCCATCGATGTGCGCCGGATCGTATCGCGGCAAACCCCAGAAGATTTCACGAACCAGACCGGTCACGATCGTCAGCAGGATCATGCCGACGAACCAGTACGTGGTGATCGCGAAAAGCCGACCCGACTGCCGCAATCCCCGCAGGTTGGCGATACATATCAAGATCAGCACAGCGATCGTGAGTTCCAGGTGGTACGGCCGCAACTGGGGTATCGCCGACACCACCGCGACGGTCCCCGCCGCGGGCTGCACCGCGGCCGTGACCACGTAGTCGATCAACAATGCGGCGGCGGCGATCTGCGCTACCCGAGGGCCGAAGTTGTCCCGCGCCACCATGTATGCCCCACCGGTTCGGGTGTAGGTCGTGACAACTCCGCGATATGACGCGGAGACCAACAACAAAATGAACAGGATGACACCGATGATCGGCAGCAGCAACGTGAACGCGGCCATCCCCGCGCGCGGCAGCAGTTCGATCATGACCTGCTCGGGCCCGTACGCGGTCGAGGAGATCGCATCCGGCGAAAGGGCGCCCAGCGCAACCGGATTGGCCAACCGCTCCGATTCAAGCTGCTCGGTCGTCAGCGGCTTACCGAGAAAAATGCGCTTGCAGCTATCGGTGAAAGACGGCGGGATACTCGCGTTGCGCTCTAATGCTGTCACCACGTGTCACTTTCCTCCGGAGTCGACGACCTGTGGAGTCAACCCATCCGCGTGGGCGCGCTCCGGTTCGGGCAACTCTATCCGATCATGCGCACCACTCGACGGGGCCGGAGATCCACGTTCGGCTGACGTCGCCAGTGCGATCCGAGTTGCTATGTCGTAAGCGACGATTTGCGCGCTTGCGTCCGGGATGCGGCTGACGACCCCGGCGATCTTGTCTGCGGTGCACTGCACCGCGACGGTGACGACGTAATCGATCAGCAGCGATGCCGCGGCGATCTGCGCGATCTTGGGTCCGAAGTTCTCCCGTGCGACCACGTACGAGCCGCCGGAGCGGGTGTAGACCATCACCACCTGGCGGTACGACGCGGCCACCAACACCAGGATCAGCAAGATCACACCGGTGATGGGAAGTAATAATGCGAACGCGGCCATTCCGGCGGCCGGGAGCAGTTCGATCATGACCTGCTCAGAACCGTAGGCGGTCGAGGAGATTGCGTCTGGCGAAAGCACGCCGAGTGCAACGGGGTTGGACAAGCGCTCGTGCTGGAGTTGGTCGGTGATCATCGGCCTTCCGAGGAAGGCCCGCTTACACCGGTCGGAGAACGACAGCGATGTCCGCTGGCCGCCGGCCAACTGTGTCATAGCAAATTCCTTACGCAACCTTGCCGATTTCTCACAAAATCATGTCGAACCCCGCCAAAGCCTACGGTCGTCGGGTCGATCGCGCGCGCTGGGACTCACACCCACAGCAGCCTCGAAACGTTCTTTACGGAATCTTCATGCATCCCGCACTCGCGATCGGATTGTGCCGGTCGGACGCGGGCAACCGACCGCGTCCGGGTGGTCAGTCGCCCATCAGTGCTCCATCGACGAGTTCGCCGAACCGCTCGATTCCCTCGTCGACCTCGTCGTCGATACCACGAAGCGGCCCCTGCTCGGCGAGGTAGCGCCGCGCGTACAACCGGGCCACCAGGGCCTTGCGGTCAGTGCTGCGGGTGGCTTGTTCCCACGCGGCCTGCTCGGTGAGCAGGGCACCGGCGTAGACGTCGCCCATGAATTGGGCCAGCGGGAAGAGTCGCGCCTCGGCCACCTCGGCCGGCAGTTTGGTCCAGGCGGTGATCGCGGCCTCGAGATCCTCGATGCGGCGCCGCACCAACCGTGTCGTGTCGTCATCGTCGGACACCGAGACCGCGTCGTGCAGCCGCTCCAGCAGTGGCTGATGGGCGCCGATGCGCTCTATACCCCGCCGCACGTCGAGACAGAGGATGTTGTCGGCGCCCTCCCAGATTGTGTTGACCTGTGCGTCACGTAAAAGCCTGGCCACCGGCCATGTCTCGATATACCCGTTGCCGCCGTGGATCTCGATCGCGTCGGAGGCCATGGTGATGCCCAGCCGGCACACCTTGAGCTTGGTGACCGGCACGGCGATTCGCTGCCGCACCGGCCGCCGCTGGCGGTGATTGGCGAGACCGACGCCATCGAACACCAGCGCCTGAGCGGCTTCGACGTCGACGATCATCTCGGCGAGCTTGCGGCGCATTAGCGGCTTGTCGAGCAGCCTGTCGCCGAACGCCCGCCGCTGCCTGGCGTAACAGAGCGATTCGACCAGTGCACGGCGCGCATTGCCCAGGGCGAACAGGGCGATGCCGAGCCGGGACGCGTTGGTCAGTTCCATCATCCGGCCCAGCCCCTTGCCGTCGTGCGGCTGAGCTTCAGCTTTGTGGCTGCTCGGCTCGCCGGACAACAAGAAGGCTTCCGCGTCGACGAGCTCCACCTCGCCGGAGGCCACCGAACGGGTGCCGAGCTTGTCTTTGAGGCGGCGGATGCGAACGCCGTTGCGGGTGCCGTCGCGACGGGTCCGCAGTACCAGGAACGTCGCCACGCCGCGACCGGAATCCTCAGCGCCCTCCGGCTTGGCCAGCACGACGAACACCTGACCGTCGCAGTTGGACGCAAACCACTTGAACCCATTAAGTAGCCAGGCTCCTTCGTTTTCGCCGCTGGCGCGTCGAGCCGTCGTCTCCAACATTCCGAGGTCGGAGCCGCCGGCGCGCTCGGTGAGCAGCTGAGCGGTCTCGCCCTCCCACTCGCCGTCGGCGAATTTGGCCAGGACGTGATCGCGCACGTCGGCCGGGGCATAGGCCGCAACCAGCGACTTGACCATGCCGCCGCCAGTTCCAAGCGCGCAACCCATGCCGATGTCAGCCTGATCGAGCAGGTAGTTGGCCGCAAACAACGGCAACGACGGGTTGATACCGGCACGCCGCGCGTCGTCTTTGAGCGCCTTTTGCGCGTCCAGCACTGCCCGCTTGGACTCGATGAACGACGCCGGCTGGACCACGTGACTGATGTCGTGGCCCCAGCGGTCGTAGCGTTCCAGCCGTGCCGGATTGCGGTCGGTCTGCTCGGCCCACCGGGCCACCGGGCCACCCATCAACTCGCCGATACTGCTCAGATGGGGTTCGACGACGGCCAGCTCGTCCGGCTTCAGGTAGTAAGCCATCGTCAGCTGCAGGCTGGGGTCGGTGCGGTACCAATTGCGGCCGACGGCTCCCCGGTAGTTCTCGGTTCGGTATCGCTGCGACTTCTCCGGAGTGGAGAAAGGCAGCCGGTCCACCGCCTCGATGTCGTACTGGGTCATCGGCGCCGCTCCTTCTCATCGCTACGTCCCCCGCAAGCGGGAGGTGCCCCCACTGCATCGTCGCCGGCGCGGCTCATGCCGTCATCCCCCTTCGAGTGGGAACTTATTGCACGCCGATGGCCATTTCGCGTGTCGTAAGTGGCCACTCGACACTAGCTAAGTCGGTCAACGGCGGCGGCGATGCGCTCGTCGGTGGCGGTCAACGCTACCCGGACATGCCGGGCACCGCGTGCGCCGTAGAACTCGCCGGGCGCCGCCAGAATGCCGCGTTGCGCCAGCCACGTGACGGTCTCGCGGCATGCCTCGCCGCGAGTGACCCATAGATACAGCCCCGCCTCGGAATGGTCGACGGTGAAGCCGGCCGAGCGGAACGCCGGCAGCAACGCATCCCGGCGCCGGCGGTAGCGATCGCGCTGCTCGCGCTCGTGGGCGTCGTCGGCCAAAGCGGCGACCATGGCGGCCTGCACGGGCCGCGGCACCATCATGCCGGCGTGTTTGCGCACCGCCAGCAGCTCACCGACCACGGCGGCGTCCCCGGCGACGAAACCTGCCCGGTAGCCGGCCAGCGAGGAGCTCTTGGACAGCGAGTGCACCGCCAGCAGACCGGTGTGGTCGCCGTCGCACACCGACGGGTGCAAAACCGACACCGGCTCGGCGTCCCAGCCCAAGCCCAGGTAGCACTCGTCGGATGCCACCAGCGCGCCACGTTCGCGGGCCCAGCCGACGAGCTTGCGCAGATGATCGACACCGAGCACCTGCCCGGTCGGATTGCTCGGCGAGTTCACGAACACCAATGCCGGCGCCCGGGGACCGAGCTGGGTGAGCGAGTCGGCGTAGAGCACCTGAGCCCCGGCCAGCCGCGCGCCGACGTCGTATGTCGGGTAGGCCAGCTCGGGCACCACGACCAGATCCCCGGCGCCAAGGCCGAGAAGTGTCGGCAACCAGGCGATGAGCTCTTTGGTGCCGATGACCGGCAGGACGGCCGCCTCGGTCAGTTCGGTGACGCCGTAACGGCGGCCCAGCGCGGCGACCGCCGACTCACGAAGCTCCGGCGTGCCCGCGGTGGTGGGGTATCCCGGTGCGGCGCCGGCCGAGGCGAGCGCTTCGCGGATCAGCGGTGCCACCGGGTCGACGGGCGTGCCCACCGACAAGTCGACGATGCCGTCCGGGTGCGACTTCGCCAGCGCGGTCGCATCGGCCAGGGTGTCCCAGGGGAACTCCGGCAACGAGGCCGACACAGGCCGGCGGGTGGGGCCCCCGCTTGCGGGGAGTGCCCCCAGTCGGCGGTCCGTCAGGCGGCTCAGTCGCCCTCACCCTGCGGTGGAAGGTCCTTGACGACCTGAGGGTCGTTCTCGGTCAGGCCGACTTTCGCTGCGCCACCCGGGGAACCGAGTTCAACGAAGAAGTCCGCGTTGATCTGCGTGTACTGATTCCACTGCTCGGGCACATCGTCCTCGTAGTAGATCGCCTCGACCGGACAGACCGGCTCGCAGGCACCGCAGTCGACGCATTCGTCGGGGTGTATGAACAGCATCCGAGCGCCCTCGTAGATGCAGTCGACCGGGCACTCTTCGATGCATGCCTTGTCCTTGATGTCGACGCATGGTTCGGCGATCGTGTACGTCACAGACGTCTCCTCACGGTCTCCAGGTGGCTGTTTCGCTGAACCGGTAGGTGCTGAGCCCAATGGCGAAGGCACTTCCCGGCGACGCAAGTTTCTTGGTTACTGATACTAGACGTTGCATATACAACGCAAGCACCTGGCCGCTATGCGCGTCGGTGCTGTGCAACTAGTTGCATAGTGCAGCCCGCAGTTCTTATGCTGCGCCCGTGGCACTCCCCCAGGCGATCTTGGTGTCGCTGTGCGAACAGTCCGGCTCCGGCTACGAACTGGCACACCGATTCGATCGCTCGATCGGGTATTTCTGGAGCGCCACCCACCAGCAGATCTACCGCACTCTGCGGACGATGGAAGACGACGGCTGGGTGTCGGCGAGAGTGGTCGTTCAGCGCGGGCGGCCGGACAAGAAGGTCTACACCGTCTCCGAGGCCGGCCGCGCCGAATTGGCACGCTGGATCGCTGCGCCACTCGGGCACGGCGGGTCCGGCTCCGGTGGTTCCGGAAGGGGCGGTGCACTCAGCGACAGCCGCACCCGTGAGGTGGCCGTCAAGCTGCGCGGCGCCGCCTACGGCGATAGCGCGGCGCTGCACGCACAGATCACCGCCCTGCGCGCCGAACGTGCCCGATTGCTGGACACCTACCGCGGATTCCAGAAGAAGCAGTTCCCCGATCCGGCAACGCTGAACGGCAGCGCACTGCATCAGTATTTGGTGCTGCGCGGTGGAATCCGCGCCGAGGAAAGCACGATCGACTGGCTCGACGAAGTGACCAGCGCGCTGCAGGACTCAAAACAGGAGAAGCGATGACCTATCCAAACTTGTTGTCCCCGTTGGATCTCGGATTTACCGCGCTGCGCAACCGGGTGATCATGGGCTCGATGCACACCGGCTTGGAAGACCGCGCTCGTCATATCGACCGGCTCGCCGAGTATTTCGCCGAACGCGCCCACGGTGGTGTCGGCCTGATCATCACCGGCGGTTACGCTCCCAATCGAACCGGCTGGTTGCTGCCGTTTGCCTCGGAGCTGACCTCCTCCGCGCAGGCCCGCCGACACCGCCGGGTCACCAGCGCGGTCCACGACGCGGGCGGCAAGATTCTGCTGCAGATCCTGCATGCAGGACGCTATGCATACCATCCCCTTTCGGTCAGCGCGTCGTCGATCAAGGCACCTATCAACCCGTTTCGTCCACGCCGGCTCTCCTCGAGCGGCGTGCGCAGCACGATCGATGACTTCGTGCGCTGCGCACAGCTGGCCCGCGAGGCGGGCTACGACGGCGTCGAGATCATGGGCAGTGAAGGGTATTTGATCAACCAGTTCCTAACTTCGCGAACCAACAAACGCAACGACGCCTGGGGCGGCACCGCGGAGAAGCGTCGTCGCTTTCCGGTCGAGATCGTGCGCCGCGCACGGGCGGCAGTCGGATCCGATTTCATCATCTGCTACCGAATGTCGATGGCCGACTACGTCGATAACGGTCAGAGCTGGGACGAAATCCTCACGCTGGCAACCGAAGTCGAGGCTGCCGGCGCGACCATGATCAACTCCGGCTTCGGCTGGCACGAGGCGCGGGTCCCAACCATCGTCACCTCGGTGCCCAACAGCGCCTTCGTCGACATCAGCCATACCGTCGCCGGGCACGTCAATATCCCGGTGGTCGCGTCCAACCGCATCAACATGCCGCAGGCCGCCGAACAGATCCTGGCCGACACCCACGTACAGCTGATCTCCATGGCGCGGCCGCTGCTGGCGGACCCGGAATGGGTGCTCAAGGCGCAAGCCGAAAGCGCCGACGAAATCAACACCTGCATCGCCTGTAACCAGGCCTGCCTGGATCACGCGTTTGTGAAGAAAACCGTGTCGTGCCTGCTTAATCCACGGGCCGGCCACGAAACGCAGCTGGTGCTGTCACTGACTCGGCGCACTCGCTCGATCGCGGTCGTCGGGGCGGGCCCGGCCGGGCTGGCGGTCGCGGTCAATGCCGCTGCGCGCGGCCACCACGTCACGCTGTTCGAGGCCAACGACGTCATCGGCGGCCAGTTCGACATGGCACGCCGAATCCCGGGCAAAGAAGAATTCAACGAAACCATCCGGTACTTCACGACGATGCTGCAGACCCACGGCGTGGTGGTACGGCTGGGCACCCGGGTGACGGCCACCGAACTGACCGGCTACGACGATGTCGTGCTGGCCACCGGTGTGGCACCGCGGATTCCGGCCATTCCCGGAATCGATCATCCGATGGTGCTGACCTATGCCGAGGCCATCACCGGCATCAAACCGATCGGGAACAGCGTCGCCGTGATCGGAGCAGGTGGTGTTGGCTTCGACGTCAGCGAGTTCCTGGTGACCGACTCCTCACCAACTCATGAACGTCAGAGCCTAAAAGATTGGAAGGCCGAGTGGGGTGCGGCCGATCCGTGGGAATCACCGGGCGCACTGGCCACTCCGATCCCCGCACCGCCGGCGCGCGAGGTCTATTTGCTGCAGCGCACGAACGGAGCCCAAGGAAAGCGGCTGGGCAAAACCAGCGGATGGGTACACCGGGCGTCGTTGAAGGCGAAAGGCGTTCAACAACTTTCCGGAGTCAACTACGAACGGGTGAGCGACGACGGGCTGCACATCAGCTTCGGCCCGAAGCGAGAGCGACCGCAGCTGCTCGCGGTGGACAACGTCGTGGTCTGCGCCGGTCAGGAGCCGGTGCGCGACCTGGAAGATGATCTGCGGCGCAATGGCATTGACCCGCACATCATCGGCGGTGCCGCATTCGCCGCAGAGCTGGACGCCAAGCGCGCCATCAAACAAGGCACCGAGCTGGCGGCCCGGCTTTAGCGCGGGTTCAGTATCCGGCCAGCAGGGCGTGCACCTCAGGCGGCAAGCGGACTGTACGTGGTGGTGCGCTGGCGTGCCGGACGCCCGATACCCTCGGCGATCGCGCTCAACTCGGCAACAGTTTTGGCCGATCCGAATTCGGAGCCGGCCATCCGGGAGATGGTCTCCTCCATCAACGTGCCACCGAGATCGTTGGCGCCGCCGTTGAGCATCACCTGGGTGCGCTCGACGCCGAGCTTGACCCAACTGGTCTGGATCTGAGAAATACGGCCGTGCAACATGATCCGCGCCAACGCGTGCACGGCGCGGTTGTCCCGGTGGCTGGGTCCCGGCCGCGCTGCGCCGGCCAAATAGAGCGGCGAGTTCTGATGCACGAACGGCAGCGGCACGAACTCGGTGAAACCGCCGGTGCGGTCCTGGATGTCGCGCAACACATTGAGGTGACCAACCCAGTGCCGCGGGTCGTCGACGTGGCCGTACATCATCGTCGAAGATGACCGCAGGCCCACCTCGTGGGCGGTCGTCACGATCTCGATCCACATCGAGGTGGGCAGCTTGCCCTTGGTGAGCACCCAGCGGACTTCGTCGTCGAGAATCTCCGCAGCGGTGCCGGGGATGGTGTCCAGGCCCGCCTCACGCAGGCTGCTCAGCCACTCACGAACACTCAAGCCGCTCTTGGTCACACCGTTGGCGACCTCCATCGGCGAAAACGCATGCACGTGCATCGACGGCACCCGCAGTTTGACGGCGCGCACCAGGTCGGCGTACCCGGTGACCGGTAGCTCGGGGTCGATGCCACCTTGCATGCACACCTCGGTGGCGCCCTCGACATGTGCCTCCCAGGCGCGTTGGGCGACCTCGTCCGCCGACAGTGAGTACGCGTCGGCGTCGCCCTTACGCTGCGCAAAGGCGCAAAACCGGCAGCCCGTGTAGCAGATGTTGGTGAAGTTGATGTTGCGGTTCACCACGAACGTCACGTCGTCGCCGACCACGTCGCGACGCAACGAATCTGCCAGCGCTGCAACAGCATCCATCGCCGGACCATCGGCGGTGGCCAACGCCAGGTACTCCGCGTCGGTGCAGCCGGCGGGGTCGCGTTCAGCCGAGTTCAGGGCAGCGAGCACGTCGGTGTCGATGCGGTCGGGCGCGCGGGCGGCCAACTCGTGCACCTGCGCACGGATCGAATCCCAGTCCCCGAAGGCGCTGTCGAGATCGCTGCGGGCCTCGGTGTTGCGGCCTTCGGTGTCGATCGCCGCGTTCAGGTCGACCCGGCCGGACGATGCCACGTCGTCGGGCTCCTGCCACGGCATGCCCACCGGTTTCACGTTGCGGGCCAGCCCGCTGGCCGGATCGGCCAGCGCCGCAACATGGCCGCGCACCCGCGGGTCGATCCACGCCGCCCCGGCCTGAATGTACTTGGGCTGCGCCGTCAGCCGCTCCACCAGGTCGTATCCGGCCTGCGCGGTGACGGCGTCGAGATCGTCGAGGGCGGGCCACGGCCGCTCGGGGTTGACGTGGTCCGGCGTAAGCGGCGAGACGCCACCCCAGTCGTCGACACCCGCGGCGATCAGCGCCAGGCACTCCGCCGCCGACACCAGGTTCGGCGGTGCCTGGATGCGCATCGCCGGGCCGAGGACCAGCCGCGCCACCGCCACCGTCGCCACGAAGTCGTCGATAACGGCGTCGGGCGCCGACGCCATCGCCGTGTGTTCCTTGGCGCGGAAGTTCTGCACGATCACTTCCTGGACGTGGCCGAACGCCTTATGCGACTTGCGAATTGCATGCAAAGTCTCGGCCCGCTCGGTGAGCGTCTCGCCGATGCCGACCAGCAGGCCGGTGGTGAATGGAATGGACAGCCGACCGGCATCGGTCAACGTGCGCAGGCGAACCGCGGGGTCTTTGTCGGGGCTGCCGTAATGAGCCAGACCCTTGGTTTCGAACAGCCGCCGCGACGTCGTCTCCAACATCATGCCCATCGAGGGCGCCACCGGCTTGAGCCGCGACAACTCCGACCAACTCATCACACCGGGGTTCAGATGAGGCAGCAGGCCGGTTTCTTCGAGCACCCGGATCGCCATCGCCCGCAGATAAGACAGGGTTGAGTCGTAGCCGCGCTCCTCCAGCCAGTCGCGTGCCTCCGGCCACCGGTCCTCTGGGCGGTCGCCGAGGGTGAATAAGGCTTCTTTGCAACCCAATTCGGCGCCGCGACGGGCGATGTCGAGGATCTCGCCGGGCTCCAGATACATACCGAGACCCTGGGCACGCAGCTTGCCGGGCACGGTGACGAACGTGCAGTAGTTGCAGCTGTCGCGGCACAGATGGGTGACCGGGATGAAGACCTTGCGCGAGTAGCTGACCGGCAGCCGCCCGCGGGCGCCGCGTCGCCCGGCTGATTCCAGACCGGCATCGCGGACCCGTGCCGCACTGCGACACAGGTCGGCCAGATCCTCGCCGCGCGCCGTCAACGCGACAGCCGCCTCGTCGACGTTCAGCGCCACCCCGTCGCGGGCCCGCCGCAGCACCCGTCGCAGCGCAGGATCGTCAGATCCCCGAGATCTACGCGGTACCGACGGGCTGGGCAGCGGGGTCGGTTCTTCGCCTGGAGTCAGTGGCACGTTGGTGTAACTTCCGGCCATCCAAATTTCATCCGCACGTCCCAACTATCTGCGACCCCGACGCGTGCCATGAGCGACAACAGTAGCCTCCAGCAGTGCAGTAGCGGGTCCCTGCCCTCTCGGCGAAGAAATGCCTGTTCGAGCTGATCGTCAGCGTGCGGCTCGGCGCCGCATCAGCACCCAGTAGGGTGGCACCGCACCCACCACGAGCAGCAGCAATGGGCTGTAAGCCAGCACTCCGCGCCCGCCGAAGATGACGTCGTGACCCGGACCGCCCAGGCACATCGCGAGAACCGTCAACAGCCAGGTCCACAGCGGCAGCGCGGCCAGCCGCGCCGATGTGGTCCATCGTCCGGCGGCCCAGACCAAGGCCGCGTTGAGCAGGCCACTGACCAACGCGCTGACGGGAAACGGGACCGAACCGATATAGCAGGGCAGTAGCAGGGCGCCGCCAACTGCGGATATGACGCCGTCGACCGCGAGCAACGTCAGAAAGACGATCCTGATTGCGGGCTCCGCCGCGCCGGTTTCGTCGATCTGCCTGGCGCGCGACTCGGTGGCGGTCAGTTCGGGACGCTGTCCAACTGCGAGGCGATGGACATCAGCACCCACTGGAAGCTGTCCAGTCGGTCCTGCCAGTGTTGCTGGTTCTGGTCCAGATCCGGGTCCATCGGACTCCTTCCGTGGCGGCCTGGTCGGAAGCCTACCGCGTGACAGGTTCGGCCAGGGTGAGTCCGGCGAGCAGATCCGTCTCCCAACCTCGCTCGTCACGTTCGCCGGCGGCGCCGGCGGCCAGAATGTAGTGCTCCTGGGCCACGATGGGCAGGGCCAAGTTGTTCGACAACGCGAGAGCCCGGCCGGTGGGTCCGACGGTGAGCTGGGTAGCGTGCGCGGCCAGCGCTGCCTTCTTGGCCGGCTAGAGCCTCCGGCGCATCGATGACGGCGTCGATCTCGTCGTCGGGGTAACCGAGTTCAGCGAAATCGCCGTCGGCCGGCGGAATCACCCAGTCGGCACGTAAATCGCCGGGGCCGAGCGACTCCCAACCCGCCGTGAACGCGCTGCGGGCGATGACGGTCCAATAGAGCTTCGGCACCGACCACGGCGTGCCCGGGTAATCGTCGGTGCCGGCCGCGGCCACCGCGGCCATGGTCACGCGATGGGCCTGAATGTGGTCGGGATGCCCGTATCCGCCGTTGGCGTCGTAGGTCACCACGACGTGCGGGCGCAATGTGCGAATGACGGCGACCAGCGCACCGACGGCGTCGCGTTCGTCGGCGTCGACGAACCGCTGGGAACCCCGGCGGTCGCGCGGTTCGGTGCCCGCCATGCCCGAATCACGCCAGCGGCCCGGGCCGCCGAGGATACATCGGCGCGCTGACGCCCAGGGCGTTGCAGCGCCGCGGTCAGTTCGCCGATGCGGTAACCACCGAGTTGGTCGGCGTGATCGACCGCCAGCTGCGCCCATTGGTCGCCGATGACTTCGCCCTCCTCGCCCAGCGTGCAGGTGACAACCTGCACCTGAGCTCCGCGAGAGACGTAGTGGGCGATAGTGCCGCCGTTGGTGATGGTCTCGTCGTCGGGATGGGCATGCACGAACAACAGCCGCGGAGTCTCCTGCATGGACGCACCATACCGTTGTGACTCTCGCGGCAAAGTATTTGATGGCCCGAAACCACTGAGCCGCAACCATAGTCGGCAGATCGGCAAACTCGGCGTCGCCCGAAGAAACGCTGGTGGCTACTATCGTCGGATGGCACAGCAGACGGCAACGGTCCGCACCCGCCGCCGGGGCAAGGAACTCGAGGACGCCCTCTACGACGCGGCGCTGGCCGAATTGGCTGCTGTCGGTTACGGCGGACTGACCATGGAAGGTATCGCCGCGCGGGCCCGCACCGGCAAAGCCGCGCTGTACCGACGCTGGTGCAGCAAGCACGACTTGGTTCAGGCGGCGCTGCTCTACGCCCTGCCACCGTTGCCCGAGCCCCGCCCGGATCGATCGGCGCGGGAGAACCTGCTGGTCTTCTTCACCGCACACTGCGACGTCGTTGCAGGCAAGACCGCGTTTCCCGGCCTGGGGATCATGAATCAGCTCCTGCACGAGCCGGAGTTGCGCGCCATCTTCGCCGACGCGGTTGTCGGGCCCCGACTGCGGATCATCGAATCGATCCTGCAGGCCGGCGTGGACAACGGCGAGATCGATGCGGCGATGCTGACGCCGTACACCGCGCGAGTCGGCACCGCGCTGATCAACCAACAGGTTCTGCTGACCGGCGCCCCGCCGAACAAGCGTCAGCTCGCCCAGATCGTCGACACCGTGGTGACCCAACCGGCGTCGGCCGGCCGTGACGGCAGTCGCGGCGCGCGGTAGACCGACGGTAATGCACTTGCGCCCCAACAGGTTTCGATCTCTCAGCGAGGCCGCCCACGCCGGTGAGCAACCCCGAAAAGGCCAAAGGCGGGCCGCCCCCTGGTCGGTCCGCCTTTGGCGCATGAATGATCAAAGCGAAACCTTCGATCCCAAGAAAGTGGTGGGGAATCTTCGGTCGCGTTGCGTCGCGGACGACCCCGAGTAGCTGGTTCGCGGCGCCGGCTCGTTGCTGAACACGGTGTGTCGAACACTATCTGAGAGCAAGCTTAAAAACGGCGATTCATCTGCATTTGTCCAACAGATATCGAATCGTTACAGAATGGGCTCGCTTCACTGCCCGGTCTTCACCCACTTGCCCGCATCACCGACGATCCCGACCGGCACAGCGCCGGAGAGGCTGACATTCAGCACGCTCGGGCCCGCGCCGACGATCGTGGTGTCCTGGAGAATCGGCAGCACAATCGGACATATCCCAAAGCCGCGGCTCCACCGCATTGACCACGTCGTTGATGTCCTTCGTGCCGTTGAGCGCGGCATCGATGTTCGCCTGAATGCTGTGGTCGCAGATACCGGTGAGGTTCGACGGCGCCTGCACCAATGCGCCGGGCTCCTGCGCGCGGGCAGCCGGCGTCGAGGTGGGATCGCGCGTCGGCGTGGTGGCCGGGGTCGGCTTGGCCGGAGCGGACGGGGCGGACGAGGCCGTCGGCTTCAAGGTCGGGGCCGCCGTCGACACCGCCGTCGCCTCCAACGCCGGGCAGCTGTAGCGGGACGCCAACAGCGTCGCCAAGTTCCCGCCGGCCTCGCGCCAACCCACCAGGGCGTCCACCCGGTTGTTGACCAGCGCATCGCGGTACATCGCCACCGGGTCAAGCGCCAACACGGTCGCGGCGATCCCGACGTTGCGCAACTGGTCGGCGGCGGTGTTGGCCACCGCCACCGACGTCGGGTCGTTGGCCGCGACGCCGATGATCAGCGACAGCTGCTTGCCGTCCTTGCTGACGCGACCCCGGGTGATCTCCGGCGGTCCGTCGGCGGGCGGCGGTGGCGGCGAGCCCGCCTGGGATGGCGGCTCGACCGATGCCGAGGTGTCGTTGTCGATCTGGTAGCCCGCCGATTCGAGCAACCCCAACGCCGGCTGTTCGGGTCAGCGCCGGCGGCGCGGTCGGCACGTAACCGGGATCGCTGGGCGACCGGATTTGCGCCTGGTCCAGGCTGACGGTGTTGTCGCTGCCGGCGCCCACGGCGGCGAGCAAGTCGACGTCGAGCATGCCCAGGATCGCCTTGCGAACCTGCCCATCGGCCAGCTTGGGTTCGTTGGCGCGCAGCGTGAGCTGCATGACGCGCGGCGTCATGATCCGGGCGGTCCGCACGTCCGGGATTGCCGACAACTGCGCGAAAACCGCTGAGCCACCGTGCACTTGGGCCACCTGGGTGTCGCCGTTGCGGACCGAATCGGCCAGCGCGGCAGGCGCTCCCGGCCCGTCGGAACAGGATCAGATCCGGCTTGGCCGGCGGTCCCCAGTAACGGTCGTTGCGGGCAAGCAGGATTTCGTCGCGTTGCGGGTCGATGGACTCCACCCGGAACTGTCCGCCGGTGACCGGCAGGGCGCGCGCCAGCCCGGCCGGGAAGCCGCCCGGCACGTCCTTGACGATGTGCGCCGGAAGGATGTTGCTGAACAACTCGCGCCACGCCGGGTAGGGCCGGGCGAAGGTGACGACCGCCTGCTTACCGCCGTCGATCGACTGCACCCCGGTGATCAGGTCGTAACCGGCCGGATCGACCACGCCGGGCTGGCCGACCATCTGCCGCCACAGGTACCAGAAGTCGTCGGCGGCAATCGGGGCGTTGTCGGTCCACTGCGCCTCCGGCCGGATCTTGTAGGTCACCGTGAACGGGTTTTCGCTGGTCACCTCGGCGGACACCAGCAGCGTCGGGTCCATCTCCCAACGGGATCCCGTCGGCGTGGCCGGATCGGACACCGGACGAAAGGCGCTGGGCAGCACCAGCGCACTGATCGCGGCGTTGACCGCGGAAAGATCGGACAGCAGATGCGGGTTGAACCCGGCGCCGATCGAGTCGATGCCCATGATGATCTGCGTCTTGCGCTGCGGCGGCGGCGCGGTGCTCCGCGTCGTCTCGGTGCTCTGCGGCGCCGGCGGCGGGCTCACGGTGCAGCCGGCCAACGCCAGCAACGAAACCAGCACGCCGGTGGTCGCGTAGGCGCGGCGGGCTCGTTTCGGCACGCCCAACAGGGTATCGGGGCCCGGCTGTTGCGGCGAACCTCACGGCCACCGTGCCAGGCGGGTCTGCTCCAGCCGCGGGCTTTGGCCCGCGCCTTGCTGTCGCGCCCGCGCGGTGGGCGTCCGAGCTTCGGCCCTTGCGGACCCGGACCATCTCGGGCGTCACTTCGACGCATTCGTCGTTCGGCACAGAATTCCATCGCCTGCTCCAGGTCGAGCTGAAGCGGCCTGGCCAACGTCTCGAAGACATCCGCTGTCGACGACCGCATGTTGGTCAGTTTCTTCTCGCGGGTGACGTTGACGTCGAGGTCTTCGGCGCGCGGGTTGATCCCGACGACCTGGCCCTCGTAGGTGTCCTCGCCTGGCTCGACGAAGAACTGGCCGCGGTCAGCCAGCTGGATCATCGCGAACGGGGTGACCGAACCGGTCCGATCCGACACCAGCGACCCGGTGTGCCGGGCCCGGATCTCGCCGGCCCACGGCCGGTAGCCGTCGAACACCGCGTTGGCGATGCCGGTGCCGCGGGTGAGGGTCAGGAAGTCGGTGCGGAAGCCGATCAGGCCACGGCTCGGCACGATGAAGTCCATCCGGACCCAGCCCGCGGCGTGGTTGGTCATCTCCTCCATGCGGCCCTTGCGGCCGGCCATCAACTGCGTGATCGCGCCGACGAACTCGTCGGGGCAGTCGATCGTCATCGCCTCGAACGGCTCGTGCAGCTTGCCGTCGATCGTCCTGGTGACCACCTGCGGCTTGCCGACCGTGAGCTCGAAGCCCTCTCGGCGCATCTGCTCGACCAGTACCGCCAGCGCCAGCTCGCCGCGGCCCTGCACCTCCCACGCGTCGGGCCGGTCGATGTCGACGACCCGGATCGACACGTTGCCGACAAGTTCGGCGTCCAGTCGGTTCTTCACCATGCGCGCGGTCAGCTTGTGCCCGTTGACCTTGCCGGCCAGCGGCGAGGTGTTGGTGCCGATGGTCACCGAGATCGCGGGCTCGTCGACCGTGATGCGCGGCAGCGCGTGGGCGTGCTCGGTGTCGGCCAGCGTGTCGCCGATCATGATCTCCGGCAAGCCCGCGACGGCGACGATGTCCCCCGCGACGGCCTCGTCGGTAGACGTGCGCTCCACGCCCTCGGTGACGAGCAGTTCGGTGATCTTGGCGTTCGTGATGACCGGATGGCCGTCCACCTCACGCATCCACGCCACCTGCTGGCCCTTTCGGATCCGGCCCTTGTAGATGCGGATCAGCGCCAGCCGGCCGAGGAAGGCCGACGCGTCGAGGTTGGTCACCAGCGCCTGCAGTGGGGCCTCGGGGTCACCCTGCGGCGGCGGGATGTGCTCGAGCAGCACGTCGAACAGCGGGTCGAGGTTCTCGCCCTCGGGGTTCTCGCCGTTGGCCGGCTCGGTGGTGCTGGCGATGCCGGCGCGACCGGAGGCGTACAGCGTCGGCAGTCCGAGCGCGTCCTCGGCGGCCGTTTGCGCCTCGGCGTCGAGGTCGGAGGCGACGTCGAGCAGCAGGTCGTGACTCTCGGAAACCACCTCGGCGATGCGCGCGTCGGGGCGGTCGGTCTTGTTGACGACCAGGATCACCGGCAAGTGCGCAGCCAGCGCCTTACGCAGCACGAACCGGGTTTGCGGGCAGCGGGCCTTCCGAGGCATCCACCAACAGCAGCACTCCGTCGACCATGGATAGCCCGCGCTCGACTTCGCCGCCGAAATCGGCGTGCCCGGGCGTGTCGATCACGTTGATGACGGTCATCGAGCCGTCCGGGTGCTGACGGTGCACCGCGGTGTTCTTGGCCAGGATGGTGATGCCCTTTTCTTTCTCCAGGTCACCGGAGTCCATCAGGCGCTCGATGGCGTCGTCGCCGCGGTGGCTCAGGGCACCGGACTGCCGCAGCATGGCGTCGACCAGCGTCGTCTTACCGTGATCGACGTGGGCCACGATGGCGACGTTGCGAAAATCCACGCCGGTGATTCTGACAGTGCGGGCTGCCGATAGCGAACTGAGCGACCGGTCAGGTCTCCGCTCGAGCACCCGCTCGAGCGCTACCAAGAAGCCCCGGTCGGCGGGCACCCAGTCGATCTCGCGCAGTTGCGCCGCAGACACCCAGCGCAATGCTGCGTGGTCGTGCGGTTGTGGTTCGCCGCGGACCAGGCTGACGTGGTAGGCACGCAGCGTCGTTGTCGCGTTGAGCGCAATATCGTCGCCTAACCGCTGGCCGACCGCGATTTCGACGCCGAGTTCCTCGGCAAGTTCGCGGGCCAGCGCCTCGGGCTCGGTCTCACCCGCGGCGACCTTCCCGCCCGGCAATTCCCAGCGGCCCGCCAGTTCTGGCGGCCGAACTGCGTTGCGCGACCAGCACCATCGATTCGGCAATGACCGCTCCGGCGACCACGATCTGGTTCGGCATCGCGGGTGACGGTATCCGGTCCCACACGCGGCCGCAGGCCGTCGGCACAGCGAGATGTGCCTATCTGAATTTGTCGGCTCAATCACATTTTGGCGGTCGGTCAGTGCGACGCGGCTGTCAGCGACGCATCCTGAGCCGTGCGGAGCGCAACGTATGCTCTTCAAACATGGCTGTGTTAACGGATGAGCAAGTAGACGCCGCACTGCCTGACCTCAACGGATGGGAACGCGAGCAGGGCGCCCTGCGCCGGTCGGTCAAGTTTCCGGCGTTCCTCGCCGGTATCGACGCCGTGCGCCGGGTGGCCGAGCACGCCGAAGCCGAAGATCATCATCCTGACATTGATATCCGTTGGCGGACAGTGACTTTCGCGCTGGTGACACATTCCGAGGGTGGCATCACCGACAAGGACGTGGCAATGGCGCACGACATCGACGCCATTATCGAGGACTAGCCGCATCGGGGACTAGCAGCGCGGGTTCGACTGGCCGCGATCCAGGCCAGCGTGGCCAACGTCGCCACGATGTAGACCAGCCCGCCCCAGGCCTGATACCACGGTCTGCCGTTCTGCCAGATGCTCGGCTGGGCAAAGCTCAGCAGCCACGGCACGCCGATGACGGTCAGCAGCAGCCAGGTCCAGCCGAGAATGCGCGCGCCGCGACGGTCGGACAGCGGACCGTGCAGCAGCCAGATCATCAACGGCACCAGCCACACCCAGTGATGGGTCCAGGAAATCGGCGACAGCAACAGCCCGAACAATTCGACCACCAGCAGCGTGCCGAGCCGGTCCGGTGCTTCGACGTCGCCGCTCAGCGCACGCCAGGCGAGGACGGAAAGTATTGCGGTGATTGCGATCCCGGTCAGCACCACCGGGCTATAGCCGGCGTCGTGGCCGAAGATCCGACAGATGCCGCCCCGCCAGGACTGGTTGAACGTCGTGCACATCGGCCCGACCCGGTCGGTCTTGAAGATCAATTCGGTGAAGTAGTAGCGGGTCTGATCGCCGACGACCAGCACCGAGACCGCAACGGTGGCCAGGAAGACGACCGCGGAAAACACTGCCGCACCCCACCGGCGGGCGCCGAGGAAGTAGAGCCCGGCGATCGCGGGCGTCAGCTTCACCCCGGCCGCCGTGCCGACCAACAGCCCGGACACCCACCAGCGGGCACTGAAAACCGCTAGCAGCGTGGCCAGCACCAGCACCACGTTGATCTGGCCGTAGTCAAACGTGCTGCGTAGCGGCTCGAGCCAGATCGCGACCGCCGTCCACAGCATCGCCAGCCGATGGCCCTCGCCGGCACCGACACCCAGCAACCGCTGGCTGACCCGGACGACCCCGTACAGCGCGGCCATCGTCCCGACCTGCCAGCAGAACGCGACCAGGCCGAACGGCAGCAGATGCAGCGGATAGAAGACGACCGCGGCGAACGGCGGATAGGTGAACGGCAGCGGGAAATCCGGCGTCTGGTCGGCGTAGACGTAGCGGTAAAGACTTCCCGGGTGGTCGATGGTGGCGGCGCCGCCGATATAGACGTGCAAGTCGACGAAATTGGCCCCGTTAGGAGCCAGATACGTCCAGGCCAACCGCGCGGCGACGCTCACGACCAACAACACCGGCCCGAGCGTGTTCACACAAATCCCGCGCCGGCGGCTGGTAGCTGCCGCGGGGGCGGCTGAAGTGGCGTCTATCTGCACGACTCTAACGGGGTGCCGACGGGCACGGCGGCTCCTCTTACAACCCGTTCGGTCACTGCCGTCACTCGTATCCGTAACGATCGAATAAATGCCACACGTGTCACTTGAGTCACTTCTATATCAAGCGAACTATCAGCGCCGAAGCCTGTCATCGAGATTCAGGGAGAGTCATGTCAACTGTTCGGACGTTGTTACGCGCCACCGCCGTCGTGGTGGGCTCATCGGCAGCGTTGCTCATCGGCGGTCTGATGGGTACAGCCCACGCCGATCCAGCGCCGGTGCCCACACCCAACATCGGGGAGCAACTGGTCAATTCGGCGGCCAACGCACCCCAGCTACTGCAAGGTCTGCCTGGGTGGACAGCCTGCCACACCACCGCCGTTGGCCAGTGCTGCGATCAAAGTCCCGCAGCCGTCAGGCGCCGGCCTGCCCGCAGCGGGCTCTGCCCTCCCGGGAGTGTCGTCGCTCATTCCCGGATCCACCACCGCGGCTCCGGCGGCGACTTCGGCACCCGGACTTGGCATTCCGGGGTTGACACCGACGGCCCCGGCCGCGACGTCGCCAGGGCTTGGCATTCCAGGGTTGACACCGACGGTTCCGGCCGCGGCCGCGCCGGCGACCGGACCCGCGGGGTTGCTACCGCAGGCGCAGCTCAACCTGCCGCAAATGCCGTTCCTGCCGTTGCCGTTACCGCAGCAGGTATCGCTGCCCGGTGACCTGACCTCACTGATCTCTGGCGGGGCCCCGGTCTCCACCCCGTCCGTGCCGGTGAGTGCACCGGCGCCGGTCACGTCGCCAAACCCGTTGCTGTTCCCTGTGTCCGCCCTGCCCTGACACCGCACCCCGGCCGGCTAGCGCCGCTGTGCGCTAGCCGGCCACCAACACCGACGACCGGGAGAACACCGTGTTCATCGCAAGGAATCTGATCAGCGTCTTCGCCGCCGCGGCTATCGCCTCCAGCACCGCAGTGGCGCTGTGCCCTAGCGCGGCGGCCGACCCGGCGCCGCCCGCGCCGATCCCCGCTCAACAGGTGCCAGGGCTGCCGGCGCTGACCGAGTTGAGCCCCATCATTCAGCAGGCCGCCGGCAACCCCGAGCAGGCAACCCAGTTGCTGATGGCCGCGGCGTCGGCATTCGCTGCCAGTCCAACAGCTCCCGATCAATCGAAAAGCGTTGCGGCGTCGGTGAACCAGTTCGTCCAGGCGCCCACCGCTGCCACTCCCGCCGATCCGGCGGCGCACACCGTCCCACCGGGTGTGGAACCGGGTGCTCAGGCGCACCTGCCGACAGGTATCGACCCGGTGCACGCCGCGGGCCCCGGACCCGAGGCCGCACCGGCCCCCGCGAATGCTGTTCCGGTGGCCGCGGCCGCGCCACCCGCGGGGCCGGCTCCGGCCGCACCGGCTCCCGCGCCAGCGGCGCCCGCACCGGCTCCTGCGCCGGAGGCTGCGGCTCCGGGCTTCAGCCCCGACGCACCACCCACGCAGGATTTCATGTATCCCTCGATCAGCAACGGTTGCTTGGCCGACGGCGGTAACGTGCTGGCGCCCGCGCTGTCGGTGGCCGGACCCGCGAAGATCCCCGCGCCCGGCCCGAAAGCCGGCCAGACGGCCTACGTGTTCACCGCCATGGGCACTTCGGGACCCGCGGACGTGCAGAAGCTGCCGTTGAACGTCACCTGGGTAAATCTGACCACCGGCAAGTCGGGCAGCGCGACGCTCAAACCGTCCCCGGACATCAACCCGCAGGGGCCGACCACGTTGACCGCGATCGTTGACACCGGTTCGGGCAGCATCATGTCGACGATCTTCGGGCAGGTCACCACCAAGGACAAGCAGTGCCAGTTCATGCCCACCATCGGTTCGACGGTGGTGCCCTGAGCCTGATTCCCTCCGCCGGCGCGCACCCATCGCCGTGTGCACGTCGGCGGACCGGCCGTCTAGTAGGCCATGCTGGGTTAGTAGGCCATAAACAAAATCGCGTCCCGGTCGTACTCCAGACCGGGATGAGCGCTGGCCAGGTGGGCCTGCGTAAGGTCGACCAGTTCGTCTTCGTCTTTGCCGGTGATCGCCTCGCCACACGGACAATTCAGGTGCGTCTTCACGTTGCCGCCTTTCGATTTATTTTTGACCCGCCGACTTCGCGGCCTTCATCTGCTTCTTGTAAGACCGGACCTTCTCGAGCGAGCGGGCATCGGCGATGTCGGCGACCGACAGGTGCGTGCCGGCTTTGCCGAATTCACCGGCAGCGGCCCGCCAACCATTCGCAGTCACCGCGTACTGCTTGCCGAGCAACGCCAGAAATATTCGCGCCTTCTGCTCGCCGAACCCGGGCAGGTCCTCGAGCCGCCGCAGTAATTCGGGTCCGTCGGGGTCGCCGGCGGTCCACACTGCGGCGCCGTCGCCGTCGTAACGGTCCACGATGATTTGGGCCAGCGCCTGGATCCGCTTGGCCATCGAACCCGGAAAGCGATGTATTGCAGGCCTTTCCGAGCACAAGGCGGCGAACTTGTCCGGGTCATAGTCGGCGATCTCGGTCGCGTCGAAACCGCCCATTCGGTCGGCGATCTTCTTGGGTCCGGCGAATGCCGTCTCCATCGGCACCTGCTGGTCGAGCAATGCACCTATGAGAAGAGCGAGAGGACTCTGGTCCAGCAGAGCATCAGCGGCAGGATCACCGGCTAGTCGCAGGTTCGGCACCCGGCCAGTCTAGGACAGCGCGGCGGTGAGGTAGCCCGTCGATTTAGCGTTTGCCCGAGAGAGCCCCATGGGCGGCCCGACCATGTTGGAATCATGGTTATGACGCAGCAAGAGCCCTTAGCCATGCCGCTCGAAGAGGCGATGCGTACGCAACGGGCGATCCGTCGGCTCAAGAGTGACCCAGTTGACGACTCGCTGGTGCTTCACATCCTCGAGCTGGCAATGAAGGCACCGACTGGTTCGAACGCCCAGAACTGGGAGTTCATCGTGGTCAAGGACCGCGAGGTTGTCGCGAAACTTGGCCGCCTGAACCGCCTCGCGATGAAGGCCTTCGGGCCGATTTACAAGCGCACCCTACAAAAACGCATGGACGACAAGATGCTTCGCATCGAAAAGGCCGTGCGATGGCAGGCTGACCACTTCGACGACATCCCCGTGGTCGTGGTGGCATGCATCAAAGGTGTCATTGCGCCGTATCCAACGATCGCGGCCAGCAGCGCCTACGGCTCCATCTATCCCGCGGTGCAAAACCTCTTGTTGGCGGCCCGTGCGGCCGGACTGGGCGCGGCGCTGATCACCATGCCGCTGTGGAGCACGTTCGCGGCGAAGCGGGTCCTGCGCTTGCCGTGGAACGTCACTCCATGCGCGGTGGTCCCTCTTGGCTGGCCGATCGGCAGATACGGTCCCACGACGCGCAGACCGGTCGGGGAATTCGTTTCGCTTGATCGGTACGGCAATCGAGCGTTTCTGTAGGCGGGCCGACAGTTGTAATCGCCTACTGCTGGTCGAGCAGCATGCCGACCAGCAACGCGAATGGGCTTTCTGACAGAAGTTGATCGGCGTCGGGGTCCTGCGCCAGGCAGAGCTTCACGGTCAACGACGTGTTCCTTCCCGTCAAGCAATCCAACTGCTCTCACCCAACCACAAATAGCAGGACGAAGTGAATGGCAGGCCCCGGCCACCCCCACCAACGGTGCCGGAAGAACCCTGTTAGCTGGTAGCCCGTGGAGACGAGACCCAGTTCTACCGCAGCCCGGTGACCTTCGGATGTCGCAACTTCACGGGACTCAAGCGGCGATTCTCGTGGACGGCAATGCACCCGTGTGCAACGACCCACCTGCCTATGAGATCTCGGCGGCCGACTGGCTGACGCTCGTCGAGAAACTCGGCTTGGCTTCGTATCTGGAAGACACGGCGAAGTAGGCGGGCCAGAGGCTACGGTGGCGGAATGGTCGGCACACCCGTTCTCACCGGCCGCCACTTGCGGAACCTGGCCGGATTCACCGGACTGTCCTGCATTGCCATCGGCATCTACCATTTCGCGCTCGGCACAGCCTCGGTTCCGGGTGCGACGGACGCCAACGCGACGGTCGATTCGCGCGAGCGGTTCTATTCCGCCTATTTCGCCGGTTACGGCATGGCCTGGCTGCGGGCGGCCCGCAAATCCCCCATCCGCGCCGGCGAGGTGCGCCTGCTGGCAGGGCTCATGCTGATCAGCGCGATCGGGCGGTTGATTTCACTGGTTCACAACGGGCGACCGCATTGGTTCCAGGAAGTGCTCACGGCGATCGAATTCATCGTTCCCGCAGCGTTTTTCGGGATAGCCGAAGCAGACCAAAAAAGCGAGCTGCGCGCCGCCAGGTAGGCGATCAGCCGCTTTTGCGGCGAAACTCCCGGCGGTTCTCCACCGGACCGTGTGCGCGCGGCCGCTGGGCGCCGCCGTCTTTGTGGTCGCCTCCGCCCGATGACTTCGCGTTCTTGCGCTCGAGCGCTTCGCGGAATTTGCGTTTGTTGTCGTCCTCGGACGCAGAAGACGCTGAAGACTCAGCCTCCGACTTGGATTCAGTCATGCCCGCAGCGTAGCGCGCCCGCGGACCATCAGCGTGATTCGCGATCACCGCACGCCGGGCGGCATGCCGTAGACGTGCGCAATCGGCAGGGTCAGCACGACACGACGGTCGGTGACCATGGCCTGGCGGTAGTCGTCCCAGTCCGGGTGTTCGCCGGCGATGTTGCGGTACAACGTGATCAGCGCTTCGACGGTGTCGTCGTCGGGTGCGGCCGCCGGCGGGGTCAAGTTCGCGGTGCCTTCGGCGACGGCGTACGACCAGCCGTCGTCCGAGCTGACCAGCAACGAGGCCCGAGGGTCGCGACGCAGGTTGCGCGTCTTGGCCCGCGGCTCGGTAACCGACACCTGCACGGTGACGCTGCGGGCGTCGAAGTAGTACGACACATTGGACAGCTGCGGGCGCCCGTCACGCTTGAGAGTGGCCAGCACGCCGACGGAGTTGTCCGCGATTACCGCCAGCAACTTGTCGTCGAACACTTGGCGGCTCATGGCGAAAGCCTACTCGGTCGCCCTAACACGACCCGATCCGACGGCAGCGTGGCTACCATCGCGCCATGACCCAGTACGCGGCATTCCTGCGCGGTGTCAACGTCGGGGGCGTCAACCTGAAAATGGCCGACGTCGCGACCGCGTTGACGGACGCCGGGCTCGCTGACGTCCGCACCATTCTGGCTACCGGCAACGTCACGCTGGATTCGCCCGACGCCGCCGATGCGGTTCGCGCGACGGCCGAGAAGGCGCTACGAAAACGGTTCGGATACGACGCCTGGGTACTGGTCTACCCCATCAAGAAGGTGCGGGCCATCGTCGACGGGTACCCGTTCGAACCCGCAGTGGACGGATACCAGTCCTACGTCACGTTTGTCAGCGACGCCGACGTGCTCGACGAACTCGCCGCGCTGACCGACGAGGCGGGGGCCGACGAGAAGATCAAGCGCGGCCCCAAATCCGCCGGCGTGATCTATTGGCAGGTGCCCAAGAATCAGACGCTGAACAGCACCATCGGCAAAACGATGGGCAAGAAGCGATACAAGTCATCGACCACCACCCGCAACCTGCGCACGCTGGTCAAAGTCATTCGGGATTAGTCGTCGGCGCAAGCCTCGATATAGCGCAGCGCCTCAGCCTTGCCGAGCCCAAGTCCGCGCGCGACATCGAGATAGGCGCGCGCCGCGGCCGCCATCGCGGTGTCCGACGGATCGGCCCGAGCAACGAATGTGCCGAACCGGCCCCGGGTTTCGACGATGCCGGCAGTCTCCAGCTCACGGTAGGCGCGGGCCACGGTGTTGACGGCCAGACCCAATTCACCGGCAAGTTCACGCACCGTCGGCAACCGGGCCCCGGGCGGCACGGTACCGGCCCGAATGGCCTCGATGATCTGGTTGCGGAGCTGGTCGAACAGCGGTCGACCCGCTTGTCCGTCAACTCTCAGCCACTCCCCCAGCTCCACCTGCTCAGTATCCCGCAGTCCCGCTATCTTGGTGGGGTGCGTATCACGGTGCTGTCCGGCGCGGGAATCTCCGCAGAGAGCGGCGTGCCGACGTTTCGCGACGACAAGAACGGACTGTGGGCCCGGTTCGACCCGTACGAGTTGTCCAGTGCTCAAGGCTGGTTGCGCAATCCCGAGCGGGTTTGGGGATGGTATCTGTGGCGGCACTACCTGGTCGGCACCGTCGAACCCAACCCCGGCCACCACGCTGTCGCCGCTTGGCAGGACCACGCGGAGGTCAGCGTCGTCACGCAGAACGTCGACGACCTGCACGAGCGCGCAGGTAGCTCGCCGGTGCATCACCTGCACGGCAGCTTGTTCGACTTCCGTTGTGCAGCTTGCAATCTTCCCTACGCCGGGGACCTTCCCGAGATGACCGAGCCCGCGTTGGAAGTCGAGCCGCCGACGTGCGATTGCGGCGGTTTGATCCGACCTGACATCGTGTGGTTCGGCGAGGCGCTGCCGGAGGAAACCTGGCAGCACGCGGTGGAGGCGACAATCAATGCCGACGTGCTGGTCGTGGTGGGGACCTCCGGCATCGTCTACCCGGCGGCGGGATTGCCCGATTTGGCGCTGGCGCGCGGGGCGGTCGTCGTCGAGGTCAACCCGGAGTCGACGCCGCTGTCGAGCAGCGCCACGATCACCGTGCGCGAATCGGCCAGCACGGCGCTTCCGACACTGCTGCAGCGGCTGCCCGCCCTGCTGAATCAGGCCGGGCTGAATCAGGCCGGGCTGAATTAAGCCGGTTGAATTACGCCCGGTTGAATTACGCTGGGCGCCGCGCCCGGCCCAGCACGAACTCCGAGACCGGCATCGGCACCCACGCCGGCAACGCATGCTCGGTTCGGGCGATGTCGACCTCGAATCCTGCAGCGCGGATCGCGCTCTCGGTGTCGCGGTGAGTGTGGCAATTGCCTGCCAGCCTCGGCCATATCGTGGCGTCGACGAGTTGTTGGAACCGGCCCCGTAATCCCCCGCTGGCCACATGCTCCAGATATCGCAGCTGGCCGCCCGGCCGCAACAACGAAAATAGCTGCCGCAGAACCGAATCAGGCTCCGCAACCGAGCACAGCACCAGCGAGCACACCACCGCGTCAAACGGTTGATCGGCCGAGAAACTCTCCACCGTCCTATTGGCGACGACCACCGGGACGTGCGCGCCGGCGGCCGCAGTCCGGGCCCGTTCGGCCAGCCGCTGCTCGGGTTCGACGGCGACAACGTGCACGACAGAATCCGGGTACAGCGCGAAGTTGGTCCCCGTGCCCGCACCCACCTCGAGAACCCGGCCCGACAACTCGGCCAGATTCTCCCGGCGGAACTGACGCATCTGCGCGGTCTCATGTGCGGCGATGGTGGGCCAGATCCGGGCGAAGAACGGGTGGTCGACGGTGACCGTGGTGGATGACATCATGCCGACCAGCCGTTCGACACTTGCTCCGAGGACTTGAGTGCCGTCAGCCGTTCCACGACTTGCTGGGGGGTGGCGTCGGCACCAACCAGTCCGGTCACCATGTTGCCGGAGAATATCGCACGCAGCACCCGGTCGGTGAAAGCTTCTGCGTCCCCGAACGGCAGGTGCGGCTTGGCGATCAGCAGCGAGGCCACACCGTGCGCGGCGCTCCACAGTTCCAGGGCGACGGCGGCCGCGTCGCCGCGCGGGAAGGTGCCCTCGTCCATCAGCGTCTGCACGGTGGCGCACATATGACCGAAGGCCGAACTGGCCAGGGCGGCGTCGACGTGGCTGTCGGACCGCCACTCGCCCATGGTCGCGATCCGATAGAGCTCCGGGTTTTTGGTGGCGAACCGGACATAGGCCAACCCCTGAGCCCGCAGCACTTCCACGGAGCAGGACTGCCCCGCGGACACCCGCTGCATTTCCTCATCCAGCTTCTCGAAGTAACGTGCGCATACCGCGTCGAGCAGCGCGTCTTTGTCTTGGAAATGCAGGTAGATCGACGGTGGCGTCACACCCACGCGGTCTGCCACCGAGCGGATCGATACCGCCTTGGCGTGCCCAGTGCCCAGCAGGAGTTCGGTTGCGGCGTCGAGGATTTCGTCGCGCAGCAGATCACCGGATCCGCGCGGGGCACGCCGACGGCGAAGATTCTCCGTTGACGGGCTAGCCACGGTCGATGACCGTGGCGGCAGTACGTGCGACCCCGTTGGCAGCGGCGGCTGCGGCCGGATGCCCGTCGGCAAGGCGATGCCGTCCGCCCGCAGCGTCGGTAGTTGCGGGCAGCGCCGCGGAGTCCGCCTCGCTGATCCCGTACCGTTCATGCAGCCGCATCAGTGGTTTGGGCGCCCACCAACTCCACTGACCCAGCACGTGCATGAACGCCGGCACCAGAACCATCCGAACCAACGTCGCGTCGGCCAGCACGGCCAGCGTCAGGCCGACACCGAACATCCGCATGAAGGACACCTGCGCGGCGATCAACGCGGCGAACGAAATCGACATCACCACTGCGGCGGCGGTGACCACCCGGCCGGTCCGGGCCAACCCGAGCGCCACACTCTCGTCATTGTCGGCACGCATCTTCTTAGTGTTCGATGCCGCGGGGCGGGCTGCGACGGAGGCCAACCAGAACTCACGAATCCTGGAGACCAGGAACACCTCGTAATCCATCGACAAGCCGAACGCGACGCAGAACAACAGCACCGGGATGTTGGCGACCAACGTCCCGCTGGGCGTTGTGCCCAGCGCGCCGAGGTGGCCGTCCTGAAAGATCCACACCAGCGCGCCGAACGCAGCCGACAACGACAACACATTGCACACCAAGGCCTTCACCGGCAGCAGCACACTGCCGGTGAGCAGGAACAGCAGCACGAAGGTGATAGCCGCGATCAGCCCCAGCACCATTGGTAGCCGTGCCGTGATCCCGTGCACGCTGTCGCGGTTGATCTGGGCCAGGCCGGCCAACTGTACCGACCGGCCCGCCGGACCGGCCACGGCGTGCAACCGGTTGAGCTGGGTGTCGGAGGCCTGCGAGAACAGCGGTGCGGTGCTGGCGACGGTCAAAAACGCGCTGCCTTGCGCCAGCCCGGTGGCCGCTGACGGCGGTCCGACCCGGTTGCCGGCGACGAACGTGCCGGTCGGTGCCGATACCGCCGAGACGTCGGCCACCCGCGACAGATCGGCGGCGTAGCGGCTGAGGTCGCCCGGACGCACCCCTCGAACATCCGGGACGACAACAGGTACCGCCGTCGCCGAGTCATCGGCGAAATCGCGACGTAGTTGGTCACCGACCGCATGCGCCGAGGCCGATGTCGGCAGCACACGATCGTCGGGCATACCCCACTTCACCCCGAGGAACGGGACCCCCAGCAACAACAGCAGCGCGATGACCGCCAGGCCGACCGGCACGGCTCGACGGGTCACGAACTTGGTCGACCGGTACCAGAACAGCTGCTCCACGGGTTTACGCACCGGATCCGGGCGACCCAGCAACCGCCGCGCTCCCCGGCGCACGTCCAGCGCGTCCAGCCGTGGCCCGAGGAGCACGATCGCCGCCGGTGTCACGACGATCGCCGCCACCGCGACGAAGGCCACGGTGGCCACGCCCGCGTAGGCGAACGACTTCAGGAAGTACATCGGGAACAGCACCATCACCACCATCGACAGTGCGACGGTGGTCGCCGAGAACAGCACTGTGCGGCCCGCGGTGGCCATGGTCCGGATCAGCGCCTCGTCTGGACCGCTGCCGTCGGCCAGCTCGTCGCGATAGCGGCTGATGATCAGCAGGGTGTAGTCAATGGCCAGAGCCAGTCCCAGCGCACTGCTGAGGTTCAGCGCATAGGTCGACACGTCGGCGTTGAAGCTGATCAGCCGCAGCACCGACATGGATCCGACGATGGCCAGCCCGCCGAGGGTAACGGGTAAGGCCGCGGTTATCACTCCACCGAAAACCCAGACCAGCACGAGAAAGCTCAGCGGAATCGCAAGCGACTCCATCAGCAACAGGTCGCGCTCGTTCTGGTGGTTGATCTGCGCGTACACCATCGCCACGCCGCCGGCGCGAACCGTGACGCCGTCGCGGTCGTGTACGACCTGCTTCGCCACGCTCTTGGCGTAGTTCTGCGCGTTGTTCTCGCCACCTTCGAGGTTTGCGACGATCAGTCCGGACTTGCCGTCCTTGCTCACCAACTCGGCGGCCAGGTGCGGCCCATGTGCGACGGATCCAGTGGCAGCAGGTCCGGTCCACGCCGAGGCCACGTTGAACACCCCGGGCGACCGTTGTACTTGCGCGACGATGTCGGTGGCGACGCGGCGCGCTTGATCGCTCTGCGCACCGGCCGGCGCGGTCACCACGATGACCAGCTGCTGGTCGCTCTGCCGGAACTTGTCGGTCAGCAACCTGATCGCGTGCGCCGACTCTGACGCCGGATCTTGAAAACCGCCGGCGGAGAGGCTCCTGGCGACCGGAATCCCGAAGACTGCGGCCGCCACCATCACGAGAGCAGCGATCACGAGGATCCGCCGAGGTGCCGCGATGGCCAGGCGAGCGATTCGCTGCAACATGGTCGGTCCTCCCGTACGAATATCTGTGTTAACTTATCAGCGATAAGTTAGGCGCACAACGTCATGCTCGTCATCCGGCGCCCTATCAACAGGTACGTGCCAGGTATGCGTGACGGTTCACGGGAATGCGGGATAACCAGGACATTTCGCCGACACTATCGCCTGGTAATTAGATGCGCGACGAACATCCGGGAAGCCGGATGGGACGTCCAACCCGGGCGCGAGGCTACCCGACGGTAATATTGCCACCATTTTCCGAACCGTCACTCAAAGATTCCTTAATGGTGACTCATAGGCTCATAGACATGTGGATCGATGACTCCAGTGCCGACGTGATCAAAGCTGATTTCGAGGCCCTCTACCACGGCGACGTGCTAGTTGAGGGTGAGTGTTCGGAGCAGCTGGACGACTGGCACCCACTCCCCAACGCGAGCTAACCCGCGCGACGCACGCTCCCTCGATGTGAGCGTGCCGGTGACGAGGTGAGCGTGCGCCTCGACTGCACCTTTGGTGTTGCCGCATTTTTAAGGCCCCCGCCGTGGCGGGGGCCTTTTGCTCGCCTATTACCGCGGCGGCCTATTACCGGGGCGCCATCCGGATCGCGCCGTCGAGCCGGATGACCTCGCCGTTGAGCATCGGGTTCTCGACGATGTGCACCGCCAACGCGCCGTACTCGTCGGGTTTGCCCAGCCGGCTGGGGTGCGGCACCTGCTTGCCGAGCGACTCCCTGGCCGGCTCAGGCAGGCCGGCCAGCAATGGGGTGTCGAACAGGCCGGGGGCGATCGTCACAACCCGGATGCCTTTGCTGGCCAGGTCGCGCGCGATGGGCAACGTCATACCGACAACGCCGCCTTTCGATGCCGAGTAAGCGGCCTGACCGATCTGACCATCAAAGGCCGCCACCGACGCGGTGTTGACGATGACGCCGCGCTCTTCCCCGATCAGGTCGGCCTGGGCGATCCGCTCGGCGCCCAGCCGCAGCACGTTGAAGGTGCCGATCAGGTTGATCTCCACCACCTTCCGGAACGCCTCCAGCGGGAACACACCGTCCTTGCTCAGCACCCGGATGGCATTGCCGGTGCCGGCGCAGTTGACCACGATGCGCAGCGGGCCAAGCGATGCGGCGATATCCAGCGCCGCGGTCACCGCTTTCTCGTCGGTGACGTCGGCAGGCGCGAAACGCGCACGATCGCCCAGCTCGCGGACCACCTCCTCGCCCTTGAGATCGAGCACGACCACCTGCGCGCCAGCGTCGAGCAGGCGCTTGGTGGTGGCCAGGCCCAGTCCGGACGCCCCGCCGGTGACGAGCGCTACGGCGTCTCTGATCTCCACGCAAATGTTCCTTTCGGTCCGGTCGGGCCCGTCCCCACGGGCGAGCCGACCTACTGGTTGGCCGGGACTATACCCAGTCGTTCAGGACGGCTTCGGTGTCGGCTCCCGGCTGCCCGGGCGGGCGCGGCTCGCTCGGAGCCGTCCGGGAGAACCGCGGCGCCGGCAACGGCTGCAGCCCGCCGCCGACCCGGTAGAAGGTGTTGCGCTGGGTGATGTGCGGCTCGGTCTCGACCTCACCGAACGCCAGCACCGGCGTCACGCATGCGTCGGAATCGGCGAACACCTTGGCCCAGTGGTCGCGGTCCCGGCTGGCGAACACCTCGGTGAACCGGGCCCGCAACTCGGGCCAGCGGGCGCGGTCGTTCTGAGCCGGCAAATCCGCGGCGTCCAGGCCAAGCCCGGCCAGCATCGCCGCATAGAACTGCGACTCGATGGCACCCACCGCGACGTAGCGGCCGTCGGCGCATTCGTAGGTGTCGTAGTAGGGCGCTCCGCCGTCGAGCATGTTGGTGCCGCGCTCGTCGGTCCACACGCCCATGGCGCGCATCGCCCACATCATCTGCACCAGCACGGAGGACCCGTCGATCATCGCCGCGTCGACCACCTGGCCCTTGCCGGAGGTCTGCCGCTCCCACAGCGCTGCCAGGATCCCGACCAGCAGGAACATCGACCCGCCGCCGAAGTCGCCGACCAGGTTCAGCGGCGGAACCGGCCGCTCGTTGACCCGGCCGATGGAGTGCAGCACGCCGTTGAGCGAGATGTAGTTGATGTCGTGACCGGCCTGCTGGCTGCGTGGGCCGGTCTGACCCCACCCGGTCATCCGGGCGTAGACGAGCCGGTCGTTGACCTTGGCGCAGTCTTCCGGGCCCAGCCCCAGGCGTTCGGTGACGCCCGGCCGGTAGCCCTCGATGAGCACGTCGGCCTTGGCGACGAGCTTGAGCACCAGCTCGCGGCCCTGCTCGGACTTGAGGTCGGCGATGACGAAGCGGCGGTTGCGCAGCATGTGGTCGGTGCCACTGGCGCCGGGCCGGTCGATTCGCACCACGTCGGCGCCGAGATCGCCGAGGATCATCGCGGCGTGCGGGCCCGGCCCGATTCCGGCGAGTTCGACGACTCTCAATCCTGTCAGCGGTCCCGCCATCTCTACCGACCTCCCTGTCGATGCTCAGTGGCGATCGCCAGCGCGGCGCAGCCGGGCGCTGGGGGCACCTCCCGCTTGCGGGGGACGGGTCGCCACCACCAATACAGCTCGCATCTTCGCAGCAGCCGTCGACTGCCCTGCACCCCGGTCGGGGAAGGTGGCTTAAAGTCGAGCCCATGACCGCCATCGATTCCGGAATCGACACCCTCGCCCCCGTCGCCGGCCTTGCCGTCACCCTCGCCGATGGGGTGCTGTCGGTGACGATCGATCGTGCGGAAAGCCTGAACTCATTGACGTTGCCGGTGCTGGCCGGCATCGCCGATGCCATGGAGCAGGCGGCCAACGATCCCCGAGTGAACGTCGTGCGCCTGGGCGGTGCCGGCCGGGGCTTCTGCTCCGGAGCGGGGATGAGCGCCGACGACCTGGCCGGCGCCGGCCCCGGGGACGACCTCATCTTGGCCGCCAACCGCGCAGTCCGGGCGATCGCGACGCTGCCGCGCCCGGTCGTCGCCGTCGTTCAGGGCCCGGCGGCCGGCGTCGGTGTGTCCCTGGCCTTGGCGTGCGACCTGGTATTGGCTTCGGAAACAGCGTTTTTCATGCTTGCATTCACCAAGATCGGCCTGATGCCCGACGGTGGCGCGTCGGCGCTGATCGCCGCCGCGATCGGCCGGATACGTGCGATGCGAATGGCGTTGCTGGCCGAGCGACTGCCCGCCGCCGACGCCCTGGCTTGCGGCCTGGTCACCGCGGTCTACCCCGCCGACGACTTCGACGCCGAAGTCAACAAGATGGTGTCCGGGCTGCTGAACGGCCCGGCGGTGGCGTTCGCCAAGACCAAGCACGCCATCAACGCGGCCACGCTCACGGAGTTGGAGGCTGCGCTGCAGCGCGAATTGGAGGGCCAGTCCGTCCTGCTGAAATCACACGACTTCCGCGAGGGCGCAACGGCTTTCCAGCAGCGTCGGACAGCGAACTTCACCGACAGCTGAGCACTCATGTTCATTCGGCTCACAAACCGAACAGCGGGGGCAGCGCAAGCAGCACGACCAGGGTCCATACGAAGTGGGTCAGGATCGGCGCCAGCACCCCGCCAGTGGCGCGGCGCTCGAGTGAGCACACGGTCCCGAGGAAGATCGCTGCGAAGCCGAGCATCAGATTCCCGCTGGCCAACGACGCGGCCACGTACACCACGGTCGAAATCAGCAACGGGTGGTGGCGGCCCAGCGCGGTATAGAGCGCGCCGCGGTAGAACATCTCCTCGGCGATGCCGGCCAGCAGTGCGATGGCCATGGTCAGCCGCCACGATCCCTGGTCGCTGTAGTGCAACAGGCGGGTGATCAGTTCGGCGACGACCGGGATCTCCCTGGCGATCAACCCGCCGAGCACGAAGACGCCGCCCAGCAGCAGTCCGATAACGGTGCCGCTGATCACCGGACGCTGGTTGCGACCGCGCCAGCAGAGGCCACCCAGATGCAACGGCCCGGAGGCGACCGCTCCCAGCGCCCATATTCCCGCCAGCGCCAGCGACAGCCAGTAGAAGCTCGGTTCGCCCGGATGGCGTCGTAGCGCCAGGCTCAGCACCGCAGCGCCGAGCACCAGCACGATCGCGACGACGATCCGTCGGCGGCGCACGATGGAGGGCGGTTCGTGGTGCGGCACAGCGACATTGACAATTCCGCGACGGATCTCGACCAGGGCGCTGGTCTTGGGACGACTGCTCAGGTCGGTCATGCGACATGCACCTTCGGTGTCAGGGTGATCAGGATATCGAGGCCGGTGCGCAGCGCGCCGGCGATCGGGCCGGGGACAGCATCCACCAAGCCGAGGCCGGGTCGCGCGATCGATGGGGTCACTATGCCCGCGAGCCGCCGCAGCCGCAGCGCATCACCCCCGGCCCACGCCGGATCGCTGTCGGCAAGGTGGTGTGGATCAGTCAGCGCGTTGACCGGGCGCGGCCGACGGTTGGACAACGAGCTGGTAATCGCTTCCTCGATCGGAAGTAGGCCGCCCGGTGGATCGGGAACCACATCACGCAGGCCGGTGCCGCTGGCCTGCATCGGGTAATCCAGCGACTCCACTAGGTCCGCTGCCAATCCATCCGGCACCGGCAGCGCAATCGCGGTGATGCGGGAGGCCACCGCGGTGTTCACCCCCCACACCGGCAGACCGGTGTGCCACTTGCCGGACACATGCGCATAGGTTTCCAGCAGCGCACGGTAGGACGTCGTGTCCGGCCCGGCGATGTCGTAGGCGCCCGCGCGGCACCTGCTCGGCATCGGCCGCTGCGACGAGGTAATGCAGGACGTCGCGGATGGAAATCGGGTCGATCGGATTTTCCATCCACTTCGGGATCGGAATCACCGGGAAACGGTCGCCGACGTAACGCAACATCTCGAACGACGTCGAGCCGGCGCCGAAGATCAACGCCGCGCCGACCCACACCACTTCCGGACCGCCCTCGACAGTGAGCGCCTCGGCCACTTCCGCCCGACTGGTCAGGTGTTCGGACAACTCCCCGTCATCCGGGTCCTGAGGGACGAAGCCGCCCAGGTAGACGATGCGACGCACATCGGCGTCCTTGGCAGCGGCGGCGACATTGCCGGCCGCGGCGCGGTCGGCATCGCGGAAGCCGGGTTGACCGATGGCGTGGACCAGGTAGTAGACGACGTCGACCGGTCCGGCAGCGGCGAACGCCGCGCGAACCGACTCGGCATCGGAGGCGTCCAGCGTTACCGCAGTGACGTCGTCAAACCACCCCATCCGGGAAAGCCGGACCGGGTCACGGGTGGCGGCCAGCACCTGATGGCCGACCGCGAGTAGAGCCGTGACCAGCCGCGATCCCACATAGCCGGTCGCGCCCGTCACCAGAATCCGCACACACCCAACCTACCGATCGTGATGCGTGCCGGCAGTGAGTTCGGTTGTGGCCCGGGACACTGCAGGCAGAAACGGGACGTCCGGGCCGCCCGCTCAACCCAGCGGAGGAATTGTTAAGATATTCCGATAAGTTGTGCATTAGTTCCAATCCATCGGATCTAACCAACGAAGCGGCCCGACCGTGATTGATCACATGGATACGACTACCAAACGCGCCCCGTTAACCCCGGTTAGCAGGGGGTGAAAGCAAAGATGACACCGACCCCGTCCGTCGCAGCAGTAGCAGTCGAGTTCCCGCCGTATCAAGTCGGCCAGCAGGAAGCGCTGTCGGGCCTGACCGGATTCGGCGGCCCGCAATTCGACCGGTTCGGGGCCAGCGCCGGAGTTGAGAAACGCCGGATCGCGTTACCGCTGCCGCAATACGGCAAGTTGAGCGGCTTCACCGAAGCCAACGACATGTTCATCGAGGTCGCACTGACGCTTGGCGAGCGCGCGATCCTCGAGGCCCTGGACGCCGCCAAGGTCAAGCCGGCCGAGGTCGATATCGTCTTCTCGACGACGGTCACCGGGCTGGCGGTGCCCACCCTGGAAGCCCGATTGGCAACGCGCATCGGGTTGCGACCCGACGTCAAGCGGGTGCCACTGTTCGGACTCGGCTGCGTCGCCGGCGCCGCCGGAGTGGCCCGCATGCATGACTACCTGCTCGCGTTCCCCGACCACGTGTCGGTGCTGCTCGCCGTCGAATTGTGCTCACTGACGCTGCAGCGCGACGACGACTCCATCGCCAACCTGGTGGCCGCCAGCCTGTTTGGTGACGGCGCGGCCGCCGTCGTCGGCAAAGGGGCTGCCCGCACACCCGACCGGGCCCAAGGTGCTGGCGACCCGCAGTCGCATCTATCCCGACACCGAAGACGTGATGGGCTGGCACATCGGCAGTAACGGATTCCAGGTCAAGTTGTCCACGGAAGTCGCCACCGTCGCCGAAAAATACTTGGGCGATGACGTCCGCAACTTCCTGAGCGACCACAACCTGACCCCTGCTGACATCTCGACGTGGGTCTGCCACCCCGGCGGGCCGAAGGTGATCGACGCCGTCGAGAACACCCTTGACCTACCGGCAAACGCCCTTGAGCACACCCGAAACTCGTTGCGCGACAACGGGAATCTCTCGTCAGTCTCGGTACTGGATGTACTGCGGGCCAACATGGCCGACCCGCCGCCACGGGGATCGTTCGGGCTGATGATCGCCATGGGGCCGGCGTTCTGCTCGGAACTCGTGCTGCTCGGCTGGTAGGTCGTGTACTACCTGCTGATCCTGGGGATCGGCATCGAGCGGCTGGCGGAGCTGATCGTCTCCAAGCGCAACGCGCGGTGGGCTTTTGCCCACGGCGGCAAGGAATTCGGCCATAACCACTATCCGGTGATGGTCACGATCCACGCGGCATTGCTGCTCGGATGCGTCGTCGAGGTTTGGGCATTGCACCGACCGTTCATCGCATGGCTGGGCTGGCCGATGCTCGCAGTGGTCGCATTGAGTCAGGCGCTGCGTTGGTGGTGCGTGGGAACACTGGGTCCCCGGTGGAACACGCTGGTGATCGTGCGTCCCGCAGGCACCGTTGATACGCCGGGGTCCCTACCGGTGGCTGCATCACCCGAACTATGTGGCTGTCGTCGTCGAGGGTGTCGCACTACCGCTGGTACACACGGCGTGGCTGACCGCAGCCTGTTTCACGCTGGCCAACGCGCTGTTGCTCACGGTACGGATCCGGGTGGAAAACGCGGCGCTGGGGTACACGTGACGTATGACGCCGACGTGCTGATCGTCGGTGGCGGTCCCGCTGGGCTCGCCACGGCGTTACACGCTCGCAGGCAAGGACTTTCGGTGATCGTCGCCGAGCCGCGGGCAACGCCCGTCGATAAGGCCTGCGGCGAGGGCCTGATGCCCGGCGGTCTGGCCGAGCTGACATCGCTCGGCATCGACCCGGCGGGCCTGCCGCTCCGGGGCATCGCTTATCAGAGTGAACACCGACGCGCCGAAGCGCGCTTTCGTGCCGGGCCGGGCCGCGGCGTACGGCGCACCACGTTGCATGCCGCGTTGGCCTCACGAGCCAAAGAGCAGGACACCGAATGGATTTCGACGCGTGTCAGCACCGTAGAGCAAGACGCGGCCGGCGTCACCGCGGCTGGTGTGCGCGCACGATGGCTGGTGGCAGCCGACGGATTGCACTCCACGGTGCGCTCGGCCGTCGGAATCAACGCGGTGGCGGGAACACCGCGGCGCTACGGTGTGCGCTGGCACTTCTCGGTCCCCGCGTGGTCGGAGTTCGTTGAAGTGCACTGGTCGCCGTGGGGTGAGGCTTACGTGACGCCGGTCGAGCCCGACCTGGTCGGCGTGGCGATTCTGTCCCGTGACCGGCCCGAGCTCGCCTGGTTCCCGTGGCTTGCGCAGCGTCTGCGGGACGCCGGCCGCGGGCGGGCCCGCGGATGCGGCCCCCTGCGGCAAGTGGTCTCCCGCCGGGTCGCTGGACGCGTGCTTTTGGTCGGCGACGCAGCGGGTTACGAGGATGCCCTAACAGGCGAAGGCGTCAGCCTGGCCGTCAAGCAAGCCGGCGCCGCCGTCGCCGCCATCGTGAACGAAACCCCGTCGTCGTACGAGGAGGCGTGGCGCCGGATCACCCGCGACTACCGGCTGCTGACCCGTGCGCTGGTGTTGGCGACGGCCTCGCGCGCCGGCCGGCGCGCGGTTGTTCCGGCGGCCACCCTGCTTCCCGGCGTCTTCGACCGCGCGGTGAACACCTTGGCGCGCTGACCATTTCGTTCTGAGCGTCAGCCCGTCGGGGCGTCAGCGCGCCTTCCAGACCGGCGGGCGTTTCTCGGCGAAAGCCAACGGGCCTTCCTTGGCATCCTCGGTTTTCAGCAACGTGCTGAACTCGCGCGCGGTGCGGGCCCAACCGGGTTCCTCGTCGGGGATGACGCCGTCATCGGCGCCGTAGGCGATCCGCTTGCTGGCCTGCACCGACAGCGGCGCGTTGACGGTGACCCGTTCGGCCAGGGCGAGTGCGGCCTCCAGCACGGTGCCGTCCGGTACAACCTGGTTGATCAGTCCCCAGGTGGCCGCCTCGGCTGCGCTGATCGGTTCGCCGGTGAGCAGCATTTGCATCGCGACCTTGCGGGGCAGCTGATGCGCGATCCGGAACACGCCGCCGGCACCGGCGATCAGCCCGACCTTGACCTCGGGCAGACCGAACTTCGCGCGTTCCTCTGCCACCACGAGGTCGCTGGCCAGAGCAAGCTCGGTGCCGCCACCCAACGCGGTCCCATTCACCGCAGCGATCGTCGGCTTGTCGATGAAGTGGTGAACGTAGCCGGCGAAAGCCCCACTCGCCGTGGTCGGGGTGATACAGATTCTCGCGGCGCGAAATCGCCTTGAGATCTGCTCCCGCGCAGAAGGATTTGTCGCCGGCACCGGTGATCACCACCGCACGTACCTCGGCGTCGTGCTTGCGCCCTCCTGCAGCGCGTCGCCCACACCGATGCTGACGGCACCGTTGACGCAGTTGCGTGCCTCCGGCCGGTTGATCGTGATGACGAGGACGTCGCCCCGGCGCTCGGTGAGCACCGCAGGTTGCGTCACAACAGCTCGACGATGGTGGCGTTGGCCTGACCACCGCCCTCGCACATGGTCTGCAAGCCGTAACGAATTCCCTTGTCTCGCATATGGTAAAGCATTGTCGTCATAATCCGCGCACCGGATCCGCCGAGCGGATGGCCGAGTGCGATGGCGCCGCCGTTGGGGTTGAGCTTCTTCTCGTCAGCGCCGATGTCCTTAAGCCAGGCCAGCGGCACCGGCGCGAAGGCCTCGTTGACCTCGAACACCCCGATGTCCTCCAGCTTGAGGCCGGACCGCTTCAGCGCCTTCTGGGTCGCCGGGATCGGCGCGGTCAGCATGATCACCGGGTTGGCGCCGGCGAGGGTGGCGGTGTGCACCTTGGCAATCGGGTTCAGCTTCAACTCCTTTGCCTTCTCCGCCGACATGAACAGCAACGCGGCCGAGCCGTCGGAGATCTGGCTGGAGTTCCCGGCGTGGATCACGCCGTCCTCTTTGAAGGCGGGCTTGAGCTGCGCCATCTTCTCGATCGGCGTGCCGCGGCGGATGCCCTCATCCTTGAGCACCGGGTTACCGTCCTGGTCCTTGATGCCCACGATCTGGTCGTCGAATGCACCGGAATCTTGTGCGGCCGCTGCTTTTTCGTGCGAGCCGAGGGAGAACTCGTCGAGCGCGGTCCGGTCGAATCCCCATTGCTCGGCGATCATCTCCGCGCCGATGCCCTGGTTGGGGATCCGCGCCATCGTAGCGGTCCAGGAAGGTCTGCGAGAACGGCCTGCCGCCGTTGGCGAGCGAGGAGCCCATCGGTGTCCGCGACATCGACTCCACCCCACCGGCGACGACGACATCGTAGTGACCGGCGATCACGCCGGCGGCGGCGAAGTGGATCGACTGCTGGCTGGACCCACACTGACGGTCGACGGTGACACCGGGAACCGTCTCCGGCCAGCCGGCGGTCAGCAACGCGGTGCGCGCGATGTCGAGGGCCTGCTCACCGGCCTGCATGACGCATCCCCAGATCACGTCGTCGACGATCTCCGGGTCGATGCCGGCCTTCTGGACGAGTCCGTTGAGCACCTGAGCGGACAGGTCGGCGGGGTGGACGCCGGACAGCCCGCCGTTGCGTTTGCCGACCGGTGAACGGACTGCCTCGACGATGACGGCTTCAGCCATGACTGATATCTCCTTTGACATGAGGTTCTGCATCGATTGTTGACCAACCCGTTAGTCGGCTCGCCGCGGGGGTGCTTAGCCCGGCAGGTAGCGTCGAGAGACATGTCGCGCATTGTCATCATCGGGGGCCACGGCAAGGTCGCTTTGCACTTGGCCCGCATCCTGACCGATCGCGGCGACCACGTGACCTCGGTGTTCCGCAACCCCGACCACGGCGACGACGTCGCCGCCACAGGTGCGCGTCCGGTCGTCGCGGATATCGAGAAAGCTGGACGCCGACGCGCTATCGGATCTGCTCACTGGCCACGACGCGGTGGTGTTCTCCGCCGGTGCGGGTGGCGGCAATCCGGATCGCACCTATGCCGTCGACCGCGACGCCGCGATCCGGGTGATCGATGCTGCCGGGCACGCCGGCGTGCGACGGTTCGTGATGGTTTCGTACTTCGGCGCCGGACCAGACCATGGTGTACCGCAGGACAATTCGTTTTTCCCTTATGCCGAGGCGAAATCGGCGGCCGACGCTCACCTGCGCGCCAGCGACCTCGATTGGACCGTGCTGGGGCCGGGCCGGCTGACGCTGGAACCCGCGACCGGCCGCATCGCCGTGGGCGCCGACGACCGCCGCGAAGGCGGCGAAACGAGTGGAGTCTCGCGCGAGGACGTCGCACTGGTGGCAGCCGCCGCGCTAGACGATGCTTGGCACGATCCGCCGGACCATTGACTTCAATAACGGCGACCTGCCCATCGCGAAGCGCTGGCCGAGGCCTGAGGCAGGCCGCAGACCAGGTAATCTGTAGCACGCAGCTGGTCTGCCGGCGACGTCAACTTAACGGAGTTGGCATCGAGCGAAGCATGTTAGATGCGCTTCGTAAGAGGGAACCCGGTGAGAGTCCGGGACTGTCCCGCAGCGGTATGCAGGAACGAACGCCGTCATCAGCACTGGTCGCAAGACCGGGAAGCGACGGCCATTAGGAGCACCGACCGGTGCGCGCCTGCGAGTCCGAAGACCTGCCGGCTGTGTCGGGCGCGCCGCGCCTGGCGGCTCATCGCCTCGAGGAATGGGCGTCTGGCCGTAATGGTTGCAGTGCTCGCGTGTGCGCTGCGCCGGACCGGTTTGGTGTCCGTTGGCGGTGACCACCCCGTCGATCGAAGGACCACGAACCTCGTGACCGCTAAACCCTTTACCGCAACCGTCACCGGCTCTCCGCGCATTGGCCCGAAACGCGAACTCAAGCGGGCCACCGAGGGCTATTGGGCTGGCCGTACCAGCCGCTCGGAGCTGGAGAACGTCGCCGCGACCCTGCGCCGCGACACCTGGTCTCAGCTGGCCGCCGCCGGCCTGGACTCGGTGCCGGTGAACACCTTCTCCTACTACGACCAGATACTCGACACGGCGGTGCTGGTGGGCGCGTTGCCGACCCGTGTGCAGGCCGTCTCCGACGAACTCGACCGCTATTTCGCGGCCGCGCGCGGAACCGGGGACATCGCACCGCTGGAGATGACCAAGTGGTTCGATACCAACTACCACTACATCGTGCCCGAGATCGGGCCGAAGACCACGTTCTCGCTGCACCCCGACAAGGTGCTGTCGGAGCTCAAAGAGGCCCAGGATCAAGGCATTCCGGCTCGCCCGGTGATCGTCGGGCCGATCACATTCCTGCTGCTGAGCAAGGCGGTCGACGGTGCGGGCGCTCCGATCGGACGGCTCGACGAGCTGGTCCCGCTGTACGCCGACCTGCTGGAGCAGCTCGCCGAGGGCGGCGCCGAGTGGGTACAGATCGACGAGCCCGCTCTGGTCACTGACATCTCCGCCGACGCGCCGGCCCTGGCCGAGCGCGTCTACAGCGCGCTGGGCTCGCTGGAAAAGCGTCCGGCGATCCACGTCGCCACCTACTTTGGCGACCCCGGCAACGCCCTGCCGGCGCTGGCCCGTACACCGGTCGAGGCGATCGGAATTGATTTGGTCTACGGCCCCGACACCGCAGTCGCGTCGGTCCCCGAGCTCTCCGGCAAGACGCTGGTGGCCGGGATCGTCGATGGTCGCAATATCTGGCGCACCGACCTGGAATCGGCGCTGGGCACGCTGGCCGCGCTGCTGGGTTCGGTCGGCAGACTGGCTGTTTCGACATCCTGCTCGACGCTGCACGTGCCGTACTCGCTGGAGCCCGAGACCGATCTGGACGACGCGTTGCGGAGCTGGCTGGCATTCGGCGCCGAGAAGGTGCACGAAGTCGCCACGTTGGCACGGGCGCTGAAGGACGGCCGCGACGCGGTGGCCGACGAGATCGCGGCCTCCAATTCGGCCGTCGCCTCCCGCAAGAAGGACCCGCGCCTGCACGACAACCAACTCCGTGCCCGCATCGACTCGATCACCAAGTCGGGCACCGAGCGGGGACCGGCGGCGCAACGCCGTGAGGCGCAGACCGCGCGGCTGCACCTGCCGCCACTGCCGACGACCACGATCGGGTCGTTTCCGCAGACCGTGCAGATCCGTAAGGCCCGCGCGGCGTGGGTCGCCGGCGAGATCGACGACGCCGAGTACACCCGCCGGATGCAGGCCGAGGTCGCCGATGTGATCAAGCTGCAGGAGCAGCTGGGTCTGGACGTGCTGGTGCACGGCGAGCCGGAACGCAACGACATGGTGCAGTACTTCGCCGAGCAGCTCGACGGCTTCTTTGCCACCAGGAACGGCTGGGTGCAGTCCTACGGCAGCCGCTGCGTGCGGCCACCGGTCCTCTTCGGTGACGTCACCCGTCAGCACCCGATGACGGTGGAGTGGGCCAAATACGCTCAGTCGCTGACCGACAAGCCGGTCAAGGGCATGCTCACCGGTCCGGTGACGATCCTGGCCTGGTCATTCGTGCGTGACGACCAGCCGCTGGCCGACACCGCCAACCAGGTGGCGCTGGCCATCCGCGACGAGACGGTCGACCTGCAGGCGGCGGGCATCGCGGTCATTCAGGTCGACGAGCCCGCACTGCGGGAACTGCTCCCGCTGCGCAACGCCGACAAGAAGGCCTACCTGGACTGGGCCGTCGGCTCCTTCCGGCTGGCGACGTCGGGTGTTTCGGACTCGACGCAGATCCATACGCATCTGTGCTACTCGGAGTTCGGCGAGGTAATCGGCGCGATCGCCGACCTGGACGCCGACGTCACCTCGATCGAGGCGGCCCGCTCGCACATGGAGGTGCTCGACGACCTGAACTCGATCGGCTTCTCCAACAGCGTGGGACCGGGCGTGTACGACATCCACTCCCCACGGGTGCCGAGCACCGACGAGATCGCCACGTCGCTGCGGGCAGCACTCAAAGCCGTTCCGGCAGAACGACTGTGGGTCAACCCCGACTGCGGCCTGAAAACCCGCAATCCTGAAGAGGTTTCGGCGTCGCTGACCAACCTGGTCGCCGCGACCAAGGAAGTCCGGGCTAACGCCTAATCAGCCAAGTCATGCGTCGAGTGTGAAACTGTTGCGAAAAAATCGCCGAATTATCGCAACAGTTTCACACTCGGCGCGTTAGGACTGCAAATGGACGGGCACGTCGTCGGCCCACGGCTGGCGAGTCACCATGTCGGCCACTCGGACGTAGCCGCGTTCGAATTCGCCGGTGGCGGCGTCCACTAACCGGTACTGCTGGGTCTGCCGGTGGATGGGCTGGGCGTCAAGCATCACGATGCGCACCTCACCCGGCTCGAAGTGGCAGCGCTGCTGCAAAGCGGCGACCAACTGCTCGTTGCTGAAGTGCCCGTCGCCGAAATTCCACCCGATGGCAGTGCTGGTGATCCGTTCACCGTCGGTCAGGACGTAGTCGTCCTCGTTGTGGCCGGCCATTGCGCGGTGCGCCAGTGTGAACAGCGCTCGGCCGTGAGTATTGAAGGCGCGGAACGCATATCCCATGTACATCGGGATCTGCGCGGCTTCCTTACTGCCGTAGAACTTCTCCAGTTGGGCGGCGGGCATGCTCGCGATCGCGACGATGCCGTTGGCGATCTTCTCGTCGGCTGACGGCTTGATGCACCACAGCGTGGTGTCCCAGTTGCCCGCGTAGTAGCGCATGCCGGGCAGGAAAGACACCTTGCGCGGGAACAGGTTTCCCAGCACGACCGTTCCCGCGACGACACCGAACAGCAGTACCGGCAGCGGTGTGGTCAGGTCGCTCAGCCCGACCGAGGCGTGTCCGACGAACAGCGCCAGCACGCTGAACATCATGAAGACGTTCCACTCCAACGGCACGCCCATCGGAATCGACGACAGGATGCCGAAGTGGAAGCACAGCATGACGAACGCGGCGATCGCGGTGGGCCAGCCACCGTGGCTGAAGAACAGCACCAACGGCACCAGTCCCTCGATCGCCGTGCTGAAATGCGCGAGCCAGCGTGACAGCCGGCCCGGGCGCAGGTCGTCCGGGAAGTGTTCGAAGAACCTGCGTTTGATGAACCGCGGCCGAAACACCGGGTTGTTGCTCATCATCGTCGAGATGACGAACGGGAAGTGCTTGTTGAGCTTGGACGTCGCCGCGCCCAGCCAGATGACCAGGCAAACCAGCTTGGCGCCCAGGATCATGTCCACGCCGTAATCGGCGAACAGGAACGCGACGGTGAACGAGGCATACACCTCGCCGCGGGCGGCAAGGAAGATGACCTTGTCGCGCACACCCAGCACCGCCAGCACGCCCAGCACCGCCCAGATCTGCCACGCCGGCAGCACCCCGATAGTCGTCCCCAGCGCCGGAATCGGGCCGGTGCCGTCGGAGAAGACCGCGACGACGAGCAAGACCAGCAGGGCGCCGTAGAGCAACGCGTCGAACGGGGTGCGGGTATCTCCGTTCGTGAACGGGATCCGGCCAGGCCACGGTGGCAGCCGGATGGTGCCCGGCCGCAGCCAGTACAGGATCGAGCCCATCGGGGGGAAGAACCGGTTGTTCAGCGGCCCGAAGCCGCAACCCAGGCCGACCACTTCGAACAGCATGGTGTAAAGCACGACCTTCTCGAAAACGATCGGCTCGGCGTACCAGTGCGCGACGTTGGTGAAGCCGTCGATACCGGTCGTGGTCAGCGCCAGCAGCCAGGCCGCCAGGATGTAGAGCACGATCTTGACGACGTAGAACAGGTGCAGCACCACCGGAGTGCCGAAGCCGACCTCGGCCCAGTGCCGGGCCATCGGGATGATCTTCTCAGCGCGGGTGCCCTTGCTCCACTCCTCGAAGTCGATCGTTGGAGTCTCCTGTTTGAGAAATCCCATGGCGGCAAGATTAGAACGTGTTCTAGCCGGATGGGTCCCGGTTGGCCGGATCACGGCCATCCCTTGACTACTACTTTTCGTAGTAGTAGAACCGAGGTCAGGCAGGCTCATTCCTACCCGCCATCAGGAACGGTGATCCGCGATGACAACTCAACGTTCGCAGCCACCCGACTCCGCCGGCCGATATCTCCGTTGGACGGCAATATCATTCGCTATCGGCTGGGGCGTTCATGTCCTGGACCATCTGCGCCGCGGCATGTCGGCTTCGCCGCACGCCATCATGGTCGGTGGCATGATTCAGGGGTTGTTCGTCGTGGCCGCGGTCGTGATGGCACTCAGTGGACGCCGTCGGGCTCCGGAAGCGGCGATCGCGGTCGGGTTCGGCAGCGCCATCCTTTTCACGTATGCGCATCTGCTGCCGACCTTCGTACCGGGCTATCAGGACAGCTTCGTCTCCGGCCCGCGCATCAACGTGACATGGTTCTCCTGGCTCAGCGCCATCACCGAGATCGGCACCGGCATTGTGTTCGCGATCGCCGGCTTGCGGGCCAGGCGGTCGGCCGGCGGGGATTCGGCGCCGGCACTGCGCCTGGAGACGCGACAGGGCATTCCACAATGAACGGGACGTTGTTCTTCGATGGGGCCTGTGGAATGTGCACGCGCTCCAGGGATTTCCTGCTGAAGATCGATCGAACCGGCAACCTGCACACCGAGCCGTTACAAAGTCCGGGAGCCGCGGAACGTCTGGGCATCACGCCGACGAGCCTGCTGGATTCTGTCCGGTGGCTGGATTCCTCGGGCACCGTCTATTCCGGCGCCCAGGCCGCCAACGCGGCATTCTGCGCGGCAACGGGCACCCGAATCCCGTTGGTGATGTATCGAATTCCCGGCATCCGCTTCATCGAGGACGCCATCTATCGGTGGGTAGCCGCGCACCGGTACCGGTTCCCGGGCACGACGCCGTACTGCCAGTCACATCCGGCCGCGTGCTGAGTTCACGCCGTCCGCCGCCGCGGAGGACGGGGCACAAAGCGTGAAACCCGGTCGATGACGTCCTGATAGCCAGGGCGGCGCTGCAGACTACGCGTCTCCATCATCGGAATACTGCCGCCGAGGAACATGCCCAGCATCGCCAGCGCCCCCAGGCACAACCACCAAGCGTCCGAGGGTGCTGCGGCGACACCGAACAACGCCAGCGCGACCCAGAAACTGAACTCCCCGAAGTAGTTCGGATGCCGCGACCAGGACCACAATCCGCGGTCCATCACCTCATTTTCCCGGCCGTCGGCCTTACGCCGGACGAACCGATGCAGTTGGACGTCGGCGACCAGCTCGAGGCTCACCGCCGCCAGCCCCACCACGAAGGCGACATCCGTCAGCCAGCCGATGTCGTCGCCGGGCCGGGTCACCGCGACGTACACCGGCAGCATGCCGGCGAATACCAGCAGCGTCGGAATGACGTGAATCGTCACCAGGTCGACAAGGAATTCCCATCGCCCGGCCCGCTCCCGGAACATCGGGTAACGCCAATCCTCATGGTGCAGGCCGGGAAACGCGTACAACCAGTTTGCGGTCAGGCGTATCGCCCACACCAGGACGACGACTGCGATCAGCCAACAACGCAGCTGGTGCACACCGGACTGACTCCACCAATAGAACAGCAGCAGTGGTGGGACCACACTCCAATACGCGTCGTAGAAGCTCGAGTTGCCAAATACCCGGCTGAACACGAACACCGCCAGGGTGGCCAGCACGTCGGCAATCAACGTGTCCAGCCAGAGCCGCCCGGTGTGCACACCCCAGACCAGCCAGGCGGCGGCCACCGCCAGGGCAACAACGTAGGCCACGCCGACCAGCGTCAGCGAACGCGCCTTGGGAATGGTCTTGTCGGCTTTCATGACGTGGGCCTCCATTCTTTTGGGGGGCACTGCCAGTGCGGGCTTCTCACCGCGTCGAGGGCCTCGGTGACGTAGCGCTCCAGCGCCCGTGGTTTCTTCGTCGACTGGCGAACCCACTGCTGGAACGCGAAATCGGCTGCTGCAAAGGCAAGTTGAACCAGCAGACCGGGCCGGATGTCGGTGTCGGCGTTGGCGCCCATGCGTGCGGCGACCAGCTTCGTCGCCCGCTCCTTATCGGCGGGCAGGTGCACGGTCAGTTTGCTGAGCAGATCGGGGGCGACCAGCAGGGCTGCCCGCCACTCTTCGGTGTCGGCCACACCGAATGAGCGGGTTCGGGTGACGATGGCGTTGATCAGTGCCACGTCGGGCGACTCGCCGGCGGGCCGCTCTTCGAGAAGGCCGACGATGGCGGCCCCGCCGTGCCGGACCGGCGCCAGCAAAAGCTCCTCCTTCGTCGGCACATGACGAAAGAAGGTGCGCGGCGAAACGCCTGCGGCCGCGGCGATTTCCTCCGTGGTCACGGCATCGTACCCGCGTTCGACGAACAACCGGAACGCCGCTCGTCGGATATCGGCCCGGATCTGCGCCCGCTGTCGATCGCGCAGCGACTCCGTCATCGGAAGCAGCCGATTCCACCATCGACGTGGATGGTCTGGCCGGTGATGAAGGTCGCGTCGCTGCCGAGCAGGAACGACACCAGCGCGCCCACATCGGTGCGGACGTCGCCGATGCGCTTCATCGGGATGCGCCGCACCGCCTTTGCGTAATCGTCCGGCGCGTACTGCTTCCACAGCTTGACGCCGTCGGATTCGGCGAACGGGCAGATGACGTTGACACGGATGTTGTCGCGGCCCCATTCCAGGGCGGCGACCTTCGACAGCCCGCGGATGGCTTCTTTGGCCGCGGCGTATCCGCCCCACTTGGGTTCGCCGCCGGTGCCCGTCCCCGAGCCGAGGTTGACGATGGAACCACCGCCCGCCGCGACCATCAGCGGGTGCACGGCCTGCATGAGCAGAAATGTCGCGCGGGGGCCGACGTCGTGGCCGAGTGCGAAGTCTTCAGTAGTGATGTCGACGAACGCCTTGGGCTCGTTGGTGGCGATGGCGTTGTTGACCAGCCCGTGCACCGTGCCGAAGGCCTCGACCGCTGCCGCGACAATCCGCCCGGGGCTGTGCGGATCCCGCAAATCGGCAACCAACTGCTCGACGCGGCCCATCGCCTTGAGCTCGTCGGTGGTCCCGGCCAGTTTCTCTTCGAGGATGTCGACCAGCAACACTGCCGCGCCCCGTTCGAGCAGGGCGACGGCGATGCCCTTACCGACGCCTTGGGCAGCACCGGTGATGATCGCGACGTGGCCGCGCATCGAGTCGGGGTGGGCGTAACTCATGTGGCCGGTCCCATCTGCAGCGGCACGCCCCGGTGCATCTCGTAGGTGCTGCGCGCACCACCGGGCAGCTCGATGAATTCAACCGGAGTTCCGTCCGGGTCTTTGACGAAAAACATTCGCACTCCACCGATCTCGAAGGGCTCCTGCTCCGGCGGGTAGCCGGCGTCGCGGATGCGCCGGTGAGTGTCGTCGAGATCGGTGACCGACAGGGAGACGTTCTGGATGCCGGTGACACCCGCCGGCTTGTCCACGGCGGGTGCTGACCCCAGGGACAGCAGCTCGACCATCAACCCGCCCAGCAGGCCGCCCACCACGCGGCCTTCCTGTTTGCGTTTCGCATGCAGGACCGCGTCGAAAGACTCACCGGAGATCAGGGTTTCGAAGACGACGTCCATGCCCAGCACATCGCGGTAGAACCCCAGTGCGCGGTCCATATCGGTCACGCCGACAACGAGGTGGCAGAACGATACGTCGGTCAAGACGGTCACGATATCCCCGCGAGGTTGGGCGCCGGGCGGCCGGCGAACAACGGCAGATCCAGGTAGGTCTTGATGCCGGGCTCGGCGGCGCAGACATCGGGGATGGCGTTGACGCAGTGGTTGGCGGTCGCCACCACACCCGGATTACGTTGCAGCCCTTCGGCGATCGACGGTGGCTGCAGCCCCTTGAACGTGAGGCTCACGGTCGGGTCGCCGGTGACCTCGACCTCGAAGCGTTCGCCGCGGCCACCGAAGTCCCAGGCCGGTTCCAGATTGTCCTCGCCCATCAGCCAGTTGACCGCCGCGGTGATCACCGGTTCGCCGTCGACGAGGGCCTGCCAGCGGAACCGGCGCGCCGCCACCGTTCCCGCACTGATCGGGAATGGGCCATAGTCGATGTCGGAGGTCGCCACGGCGATGTCCTGAATCGTTCTGATGTTGGGTGCGATGCGAAAACCCATGTGGTCGGCGATCATTCGCACCGACATCTTGAAGCCGTTTTCGAGCAGGCTGGCCATCGGCCCTTGGATGGCCTCGTCGGGGGTGCCGCCGAAACCCATGATGTGGCGCACCACGTCCGGGGCGTTGTAGGTGCGGATGTCGGAGAACTCCTCGGCACGCACATGGGTGACCGCCGACGACAGTGAAGACACCATCAGCGGGAACCGCTCGGTGATGCCGCCAGGATGGATGCCCGACCCGTGCAGCGTCACCCCAGCCTGCACCGCGGCGTGGGCGATCGCTTTGACGGCGGGGTTGCTCAGATCCGGGTACACCCAGCCGACCGGGGTCACCACGTTCTTACCGGACCGCAGGATCGCCATGACCTCGTTGTCGTTGGGAATCAGGGGGCTGTACACCACGCAGTCGGCGTCGATGTCCAGTGCCTCGTCCGTGCTGGACGTCGCGGCGACGCCCAACGTTCCGGTGGTGCCGAGGATCTCCCCGACGTCGCGCCCGTTCTTGTCCGCGCTGTGCACCCAGCATCCGGCCAGCTCGAGCTGCGGATGATTCAGCACGCATTCGATTGCAGCCTTGCCGACACCTCCGGTCGCCCACTGGACGACGCGCAACGGATTGCTCACCGGTGACCTCCCTGATGGACGACCTGCGGCGTGGACACGCATTCACCGCGCATGGCACAGTATGACCGGCTGGCAGTCACTGTCAATGACGATGGACGGTCGGCTCATGAGTGTTCTCGACGGCAAGATCGCGATCGTCACCGGAACCAGCCGGGGCGTGGGTGTCGGCAGATGGCCACCCAGGACGGCATGGGCTGCATCATCAACATCTCCAGCGCCGCGGGGCATCCGGCGGGCTCACCGACGCTGGTGTCCTATGGGGCGGCCAAGAGCGGACTCAACCAGCTCACCCGGTCGCGCGCTCAGGAGTGGCGGGTCAACTGCATCGCGCTGGGCCCGACGATGACCGAGAACTTCCGGTCGTTTGCGCTACCGAAAGACGATCCGACCGGTGAAAAGTATTTCGCGGCTGTGCCGTTGCACCGCGCGGGCGAGCCCGCGGAGGTCGGCCGGGTGTGCGTATTTCTGGCCGGCGGGCCGGCCTCAAGACCATCACCGACCTGCTGTAGCCGCACTGCGGCTGCCCTTGGACAGATCGCGCTGCGGCAGGCCCGAATATTGCGACAGCGGGCGAATCAGCGCGTTGGAGCCGGCCTGCTCGATGATGTGAGCGGTCCACCCGGTGATGCGGCTCATCACGAAAAGCGGAGTGAAACTTGGGATGTCGAATCCCATCAGGTAATAGGCGGGGCCCGTAGGGAAGTCCAGGTTGGGCTTGATGGTGGTGGCGGCGAACATCTCCGTCTCCAGCATGTGGTAGATGTCGAGCCAGCGCTGCCCACCACAGACCGCAGCGACCCTGGCCAGCGCCTCTTTCATCGCCGGCACCCGGGAGTCGCCGTTCTTGTAGACGCGATGCCCGAAACCCATCACTTTCTCTTTACGAGAAAGCTTGCCGTGCAACCACTCTGATGCTTTATCTGCGCGATCGATCTCGATCATGTCGTGCATGACCGCCTCATTCGCGCCGCCGTGCAGCCGACCTTTGAGCGCGCCGATGGCTGCGGTGACTGCGCTGTAGATGTCGGACTGCGTCGATGTCACCACCCGCGCCGCGAACGTGGACGCGTTGAAGCCGTGTTCGGCGTACAGGATCATCGACTGCTCGAAGGCCGCGACGATGACCGGCTCGGGCACCGCGCCGAAGCACATGGTCAGGAAGTTCTCGGCGAAGCTGAGGTGACTGTGCGGTGCGATCGGCGCCAGGCCGCGGCGGCGACGCATGTCGGCGGCCACGATGGTGGGAAGCACGGCGAACATGCGCAGCGACTTGGCGAAGTTGGCGGCCTCGGCGCTGTCGTCCTCCTCGGGATCCTCGGCGCCCAGATAGCTGATCGCGGTGCGCACCACGTCCATGGGATGGCAGTTGTCGGGCAGCTTGGCCAACAACGACAGCATCGAGCGGTCCAGCCTGCGACTGGCGCGCTCGCGCTGGCTGAACAGCGCCAGCTGGCCGTCGGTTGGCAGTTCACCGTGCCAGAGCAGGTAGGCAACCTGTTCAAAGCTGCAGTGCGCGGCCAGATCCTGCACCGGGTAGCCGCGGTAGGTCAGCGAATTCGTCTCGGGCACCACCTTGGAGATCGAGGTGGTGTCGACGACGACGCCGGCTAACCCTTTGTAGATCTTTGTTTCGGCGGGGCCGGTCATGGGTTCGGTCCTTTCACGGTGACGTTGAAGATCTCGTCGTCGAACTGGTTGTAGTCGGCGTAACGCAACAACTCGTAGAGCCGCGTGCGGTGCTGCATGTGATCCAGCAGGCCGGATTGTGTTCCCTGCGAGTCGATTTCGCGCAGGCCGTGCTCCACGGCGAACATCGCCAGCCGCAGCGTGGTGACCGGGTAAATCACCACGTTGTAGCCGATGTCGGCGAGCTGCGAGACCGTCAGCAGCTCCGACTTGCCGAACTCGGTCGTGTTGGCCAGCAGCGGGATATCCACCGCGGCACGGAATTTCTCGAACTCGGCCGGCCCGGCGAGCGCCTCGGTGAAGATCAGGTCGGCACCGGCGTCGGCGTAGGCTCGGGCCCGCTCGATCGCGGCGCCCACGCCTTCGATGCCGGCGGCGTCCGTGCGGGCGCAGACGACGAAGTCGGGATCGCGGCGCGCGGCGACCGCGGCCCGCAGGCGTTTGACCATCTCCGCGGTCGGAACGACGGCCTTGCCGTCGAGGTGTCCGCACCTCTTGGGGTTGACCTGGTCCTCGAGGTGGCAGCCCGCGAGCCCGGCGTCCTCGAGCAGCGTGACGGTGCGCGCGGCGCTCATCGGTTCGCCGAATCCGGTGTCGGCGTCGATCAGCGTGGGCAGGTCGGTGATCGCCGCGATCTGCCCGCCGCGGGCGGCGACCTCGGTCAGCGTGGTCAGCCCGATGTCGGGCAGTCCCAGGTCGGCGGACAACGCGGCACCCGAGACATAGACTCCCTCGAATCCGATCTCGGCGACGAGCTTGGCCACCAGCGGTGAGAATGCACCCGGGAACCGTTGCAGCTGGCCTGAATTCAGGCCGGCCCGAAACACCGCCCGCTTGTCGGCGGCGCTGGAGGTCGCCCCGAGTAAACCGGTCATCGGAAGATCCCGGATGGGATGGTCGGTGCCTTGTCCAGCACTTCGGGCAGCACCCGCACGTTCAGCGCACCCAGGTCACCGCCCTTCAGGCCGCTCACGTGCTGCACGGCGTCCAGGAATCGTTGCCGCTCAGCGGCGTCCACCACGCCGTCGGCGAGCTCGGTGAACTTGCCGATGTACTGCTCCCGCGCGAACGGCCGCGCGCCCAACGGATGGGCGTCGGCGACGGCCAGCTCGTCGGTGATCACCTCGCCGCTCTTGAGCGTCACCTCCGCCCGGGCCCCGAACGCTTTCTCGGCCGGGTCGCTCGAGTGGTAGCGACGGGTCCACTCCGGGTCTTCGACGGTGGAGATCTTGTGCCACAACTCGACGGTGTCGGGCCGGTGGGCGCGCTCGGGGGCATACGAGTGTTCGTGGTTCCAGGTCCCGTCCTGCAGCGCGACGGCGAAGATGTAGGGCAACGAGTGATCCAGCGTCTCCCGGGAGGCGCCGGGGTCGAACTTCTGCGGGTCGCCGGAGCCGGTGCCGATCACGTAGTGGGTGTGGTGGCTGGTGCGCAGCACGACCGTCGCGATCTGGTCGAGGTCACCGATGCGTTCGCGCAGCCGGCGGGCCAAGTCGATGGGCGCCTGGCTCTGGTATTCGGCGGAATGCTCCTTGGTATAGCTGTCCAGGATGGCGCGCTTGGGTTCACCGGGTCCGGGCAGCGGCACCTGGTAGGTGTGCTCGGGCCCCGACAGCAGCCAGGCGATCACGCCGTCCTCGCCCTCCCAGATGGGCGCCGGCGACCCCTCGCCGCGCATCGCCCGGTCAACGGCCTCGATGGCCACCTTTCCGGCCCACGCCGGAGCGAACGCCTTCCAGCTGGAGATCAACCCCTTGCGGGATTGCCGGGTGGCGGTGGTCAGGTGCAGCGCCTGTCCGATCGCCTGATAGATGGTGTCGACGTCGAGCCGCAGCATGGTGCCCAGCCCGGCGGCCACCGACGGGCCGAGGTGGGCGATGTGGTCGATCTTGTGCTCGTGCAGGCAGATGCCCTTGACCAGGTCGATCTGGACCTCGTAGGCGGTGGCCAGACCGCGGATCAGGTCGTTGCCGCGAACGCCGAGCTGCTGTGCGACCGCCACCAGCGGCGGAATGTTGTCACCGGGATGGGAGTACTCGGCGGCCAGAAACGTGTCGTGGAAATCGAGTTCGCGCACCGCGACGCCGTTGGCCCAGGCCGCCCACTCCGCCGAGTAGCTGCCGTCGACACCGAACACCGTCGCGCCGGGGCGGGCCCGGTGCGCCAGGGCCTGCGCGCGGGCCGTGGTGACCGGTCGGCGCACCACCGATGCCGCGCTGACCGCCGCGTTATCGATGATGCGGTTGATCACCATCGCCTCGGTCTCCGGCGGCACCGCAACCGGGTCGGCGGCAACCTGCGCGATCTTGTATGCCAGATGCTCGGTGACCGGAAAGTCGTCGGCGCTGCGGTGGGTCCGCACCGAATGGATCAACATAATTCGCACACTATGCAACGCCAGATGCAAAGGAAAGCCCCAGCATATGTGTAATTTTGCATCCTTAGCGAGCTCAGATTGCGAACTTTGCAAACGAGGTCGGAGTAGCATGCCGACGGTGGCGAAGATGTTTTCCGGCGCACGACTGCGGCGGTTGCGCGAAGAGCGCGGACTCACCCAGGTCGCGTTGGCCCGGGCGCTGGACCTGTCCACCAGCTACGTCAACCAACTCGAAAACGACCAGCGGCCTATCACGGTGCCGGTACTGCTTGCCCTCACCGAGCGATTCGACCTGCCCTCGCATTACTTCTCATCAGATTCCGACGCCCGGTTGGTGGCCGACCTGTCCGACGTGTTCACCGCCACTGCCGCCGACGGCACCGTCAGCCCCGGGCACATCGAGGAGCTGGTTGCCCGGATGCCCGAGGTCGGCCGCAATCTGGTGTCCGTGTACCGCCGCTTGCGGGACGCCACCGAGGAATTGGAGGCCTATCGCTCGCACGCGACGACGGAAACGTCGCTGCCGGCCCGGCGCCCGATGCCGTTCGAGGAAGTGCGGGACTTCTTCTATGACCGCAACAACTACGTCGGCGACCTCGACATCGCGGCCGAGCGGATGTTCATTGACAGCGGGATGACCGTCGGCGGGTTGGACGTCCAGCTCACCGCACTGATGCGCGACCAATTCGGCGTGTGCGTGGTGATCGACGCCGATCTGGCCGCCTACGCCAAGCGCTCGTATGACCCCGTTACCAAGGTGCTGCGGATCGCGCAGTGGCTGTTGCCGGGTCAGCGGGCATTTCAGATCGCCACCCAGCTGGCATTGTTGAGCCAGGCCGACCTGCTGTCGGCGATCTCAGCCACTGACGACCAGCTCAGCTCCGAATCTCGCGGCGTCGCCCGAATCGGCCTGGCCAATTATTTCGCCGGCGCTTTCCTGCTGCCGTACCGCGAGTTCCACAGCGCCGCAGCCGAATTGCGGTACGACATCGATCTGCTGGCTCGCCGCTTCGAGGTCGGCTTCGAGACGGTGTGCCACCGGCTCTCGACGTTGCAGCGACCGCAGCTGCGCGGGGTGCCATTCATCTTCGTCCGGACCGACAAGGCCGGCAACATCTCGAAGCGCCAGTCCGCCACCGCATTTCACTTCAGCCGGGTGGGCGGCAGTTGCCCACTGTGGGTGGTGCACGACGCCTTCGCGCAGCCCGGCCGCATCGTCACGCAGGTCGCCCAGATGCCGGACGGCCGTTCGTATTTCTGGCTCGCCAAGACCACCGCACCTGAAGGTCGGGGCTATCTGGGCCAACACAAGAGCTTCGCGGTCGGGTTGGGCTGCGACCTGATCCACGCCGACAAGCTGGTCTACTCCACCGGCATCGCCCTCGATGACCCGAGCACCGCCGTCCCGATCGGAGCAGGCTGCAAGATCTGCGGCCGCTCAGCCTGCGCGCAGCGGGCGTTTCCCTACCTCGGCGGGCGCGTCGGCGTCGACGAGAACACCGGCAGCAGCCTGCCGTACTCGCCGGCTACTGAGCCTGCTTGACCGGCGGCCGGTAGAAGAGCACCAGTTGGCCGAGTGCCCCGCCCAGGCCCAGCAGCAGCGAACCGAACAGTCCATGCCAGCCGGGGTGGAAGAGGTGAGGGCCAAAGATCTGATAATCCAGGCTGTACCGCCCCGGGCCCAGGGTCGCGACGACCACCGCGGCAGTCGCCAGAATCAGGTTGTACTCCCACCCTTCTTTGACGATGAAGAAGCCGTTATGCCGGTGCACGGTCCACGCCGCGACCAGCATCAGCGCGACGAAGCCGGCGGCGGGAATCGGCGTGAGCAGGCCGGCAGCCAGCCCCAGCCCGGCGCTGATCTCGGTGCTGGCCGCGACAACGGCCTGGAATGTGCCGAACTTCATGCCGATGCTTTCGAACCAGCGCGCGGTTCCCGGTATCCGCCCGCCGCCGAAGAACTTGTTCCAGCCATGCGCGGCCAGCGTGAAACCCAGCACCAGCCGCAGGATCAGTAACCCGACGTCATAGGCATCATTCATAGACGCCAACCTAGATCATCGGGTAGGCACGAATAAGCCGAGGTATCGTGCCAGCCGCACACCACCGGGTGACGCCGATCGTCGCCGCCGCGGCTGCCCAGCTCCCGCGACTGAACCGCTACTCGGTGAAGCTGCAGGCAGCGCTGGACAAGGTCCATGCCGGCGAGACGATGTGGGTGTCGCGCCCGCTCGTCGACTCCTACCACACCGTGTGGTTCGAGCTGGATGAGGAGCTGATCCTCGCCGCGGGCCTGACCCGCGAAGCGGAAGCCAAAGCCGGTGATGCTCAATAGTTTTCGTCAAAGCTCGGCGTCCAACCTGGCGACATAGTCGTCGATGTTTTCGCTCGCTGACGCTGCCGCGTGAACGCAGATCGCGACGGTGTCGCCGATACCGTGCACGCCGTGATTCAGGCCCATCACCGGCGACAGCGTCGGACAGCCGGCGGTCAGCAGCACCGGCGCACCGCCGAAGCGCATGTCGTCGGGCCCGTGGTAGACACTTGACACCACGGTGTTGCCGGACACCTGGGGTGGTCGGGCGTCAGGATCGAACCGGCTGATACCCCAGCGCAGCAGCGGAGCAGGCACAGCGGCGAAGGCCCGGTCGGCCGCCTGCGCCGCAGGGTGCTGTGAGCGACGGCGGGCGTTGGCCAGGTCTTTGGCGATCCGCTCGATTCGGGCTTGTCGACCCAGATCCGGGTACAGCCCGACGGTGGCGCTGAAGAAATGGTTATGCGCTTGCCGCACACCGGTTTTAGCCATCGTCACCTCGGCAATCATTGACGGGGTCGCATCGGCCAGGTGCCCGGCGAGTGCAGCGGACACCGCGGCCAGTACCGCGACGGTGACCGTGGGGCCACGTAGCGCAGACCGGTGCCGGACTAGTGTGCGCAACGTCCGAGCGCCCGTGGGCCGGGTGTTGGTGGACAACGCCGGCCGTGTTCCGAACGGAGGGGCGAGTAACCCGGCCCGAATATCGCGCATCAACGTGCGATGGGTGCGCGCGGCATCGACCGCGCGCCACGGCATGAAACCCGGCGACAACGCGGTCACCTCAGGCACCGGTTCCGACCTGCCGAACAGCCAGCCCGCCAGCGCCGCGAGGCGGGCACCGTCGGCCAGCGCGTGCGCGAACTGCATGACCGCGACCGTGCCCGGGCCGGTGTAGCCCGGAAGTCCGTGCACCGGCGCGAACAGATGCAAGCGCCACGGCGCTCGACGCATGTCCAGCTGATCGTCGACGAGCCGGACCACAGCGTCCAGACAGCCGCGCCAACTCCCGTCGTCAAGATGGTGGTGGATCACCCATTCGGGCTCGACGGCTGTCGGCACCCAATGCGGATAGGTCAACGGCGAACCGTCATCGACGCGCACCGCCAACGCTGGACAAGCCTGGGCCCGGCTGCGGACATCGTCGACTGCCCGGTCGAAGTCCGTTGGCTCGCCACCGAATGCGTAGAACAGAAACTCGTTGTTGGGGACCTTGGCCGACATCCAGTAGAACTGCGCGTCGACCGCCGCCATCTGGGTCGGCATGTCTGCATCCTATGGCGACCGGGAGTTGTCCACAGTTGGGCTTTTATCCACAGTCGGGGTCGCGTCGGTCTGCTTACGTCGCTGTCCATCGATAGAATTCGAACATGCATTCGAGTTGCCGAGAAGACATCGTCGAGCGCTTCGATGCGTTCCACGATGCGGTATCGGGGCTGCTCGAGCTCTCCTTCGATGCGCTGACGACGCCGGATTGCCTGGCGTTGCTGACACGGCTGGAGACCGAGACCCGGCGGCTGCCGGTGCCCGGTCATGCGTTGATCAACCAGCTTGCCCGCCAAGCCAGTGAGACCGAGCTCGGCGGCAAGCTCGGCCATGCGCTGGCCAATCGACTGCGTATCAGCCGGGGTGAGGCTGCCCGACGCATCCATGAAGCCGAGGACCTCGGCCCGCGCCAAGCGGTCACCGGCGAACCGTTGCCGCCACGGCTGGAGGCCACCGCCGCACGCCAGCGCTCCGGCGACATCGGCGCGAGCCACATCGCGGTCATCCGCGGCTTCCTGCACCGGCTGCCCGACTTCGTCGACCTCGACACCCGCCAGATCGCCGAAGGCCAGTTGGCCCGACTTGGTGGCGAGCATCGCCCCGACGAGCTGGCCAAGCTGGCCGACAAACTTACGGATTGCCTCAACCCCGATGGCAACTTCACCGACGAGGATCGCGCACGGCGGCGCGGCTTGCTTCTGGGCAAACAGGACGTCGACGGGATGAGCCCGATCAGCGGATACCTCACACCCGAAGCCCGCGCCGGCTTCGAGGCGGTGCTGGCGCGGCTTGCCGCTCCGGGAATGTGCAACCCAGCCGACCCGACACCGTGCATCGACTGCACCCCGTCGCAAGACGCCATCAAGGGCGACGCCCGCAGCGCGGCGCAAAGAAGTCATGATGCGCTCAATGCGGCGTTGCAAGCGGTGCTCGCATCGGGAAAGTTAGGCCAGCACAATGGCTTACCGGCCAGCATCATCGTCACCACCACGCTGCAAGAACTCGAATCCGGCTGCGGCACGGGGCTCACCGGAGGCGGGTCGCTGCTGCCGATGTCAGACGTCATCCGCATGACCGGCAATGCCCACAACTACCTCGCCATCTTCGACAAGGGTCGGCCGCTGGCTCTGTATCACCGCAGACGTCTGGCGTCACCCGCCCAGCGAATCATGCTGTACGCAAAGGATCGTGGCTGTACCCATCCCGGCTGCGACGTGCCCGGTTATCTCACCGAAGTCCATCACGTCACACCTTGGGCCACAACCAAAGAGACGAACATCGACGACTTGACGTTAGGCTGCGGTCCGCACCACAAACTTGCCGAACAAGGCTGGACCACCCGCAAGCGCGTCAACGGCGACACCGAATGGATTCCGCCGCCACATCTCGACCACGGCCAAACCCGGATCAACACGTTCCACCATCCCGAAAAGCCCCTACGAGACGACAGGGACGACGCGGACGACGCGGACGACGCGGACGACGAGCTGCCCTAGCGGGCTGAGCCGATGAAGCCCAACACCAAATCGGCCACCCGCTCCGGCTGCTCGAGTTGCAGGAAATGGCCAGCATGGTCGACAACGGCCACATCGCTGCCCTCGGGAAGCGCTCGTCGGGTCCAATGCGTGAAAGCCGATGTCATGCAACCGTCGTCGCGTCCGTGCAGGTAGAGGCTCGGCAGCCTCGGCGGCGATGTCCATTGCCGGTGCAGTTCGCGGTACCGCGTCGGCGGGCGGGTATTGCGGATCGTCGCCCGGTAAGGTCCGAGCGCCGCGCGCCAGCTCTCCGGTGTGCCGATCGCGGCATCGACATGACGCAGATCGTCTTTGGCATCGTAGCCAGGCGACCATCGTCTCCACAGCCGCGGCAACACCCAGGAGGCGGAACGCTCTGGCAGCCACGGCAATTGAAAGTACATGATGTACCAGCTGCGCAGCAGCTGAGGCGGGATCTGAGCCAGCAGCCGGCCGGCCTCGGGAACCCGTCCACGAAACGCCGCGGCCGGCGGCACCGACATGATCACCGCCTTGGCGAATGGACTGTCCGGAATCGCGGCCAGACCGTTAGCCGCCATCGCACCCCAATCGTGGCCGATCACCACGTCGCGGTCGGTGCCGCCGGCCGCCGAACGCACCTGCAGCGCATCATCCATCAGTGCCCCGACGTGATAGCTGCCGTCCGACGGAATCGACGACGGCGCGTAGCCACGCATGAACGGCGCCACCACCCGCCAGCCCGACTCGGCCAGCCGGGGCGCGAAGTTACGCCAGCCGTACGCGGTGTCGGGGAATCCGTGCAGGCACAATGCGATTGGGCCGTCGGGCGGTCCCCACGTCAGGGCCTTCAACTCCACGGCGGGAGCATGGATGTCGATCCAGCGTGGTGTGGTCATCACCTGGTCCTTCGCGTGGCTGCCTCGTCGGGATCAGTACTGGTCGAAATCGGAAATCAGCCAGCGCTCACCGATCTTGTCCAGCGTCACCCGGGCACTGGATTCGGTGCCGGCGGCAGGGGTATCACCGATCCTGACGGTCTGGGTGACGAACAGCAGAACCACCGCGTGATTCGGGGTCACCGACTCCGATGCCGCCGCGGGCACGCTGGCGGTCGCCATCACCCGCCGTTGTCGCGCATTGGGAATGAGCTCCTGCTGCGTCCGCTGCGTGTAAGTGTCGAGGAAACCGCCGGTCAACCGCTCGCGCGCGGCCGCCACGTCCCGGTCGACGGTGTCGGACCGGAACGACAGCACTGCGACGGTGGAATCCCTTGCAGCCGAGACTGATTCGATTCGGGCAAATTCGATGTCGCGTATCGACGAGTCCTTCCACTTCAGCAAGCCCGCGGCCATCGCCAGCAGCAGGACAAGACCGGGAAGCAAACCGTAGACCAGCACACGTGACCAGTTGACGGACCTTCGCTGCGTCATGACACGAATGCCACGTCGGAGACCTTGGCGACGTCGCCGATCTTCTGCACGGTGACCCGCATCCGCACGAACTGCGGCTCCTGCTGAGCCTGCGCGGGATCGGCGGACTTCACCGTCACCGCGACCAGCACCCGGCCCTGGTCGCCGGTTTGCGATTCGAGTCCGGCATCCGTCACGCCACCCAGCGATTTCCACCGCGTCCGCTTTGCAGTGTCGATGTACGACTGCTTGCGGTGAGAGAAGTTGTCGGCGAAGTTGCCAGTCGCGGAGTCCAAGATTCGTTGCGCGTCAGCCTCGGCGTGCTGGTAGTCAACCGTGCTGAGGTTCACCGCGACCTGCTGAGCCGTTTGCACGAAAAGATCGCGCTGCGCCTCGCGGTTCTGGGCCTCGTAGGTCCGGAAACTCAGCCATCCCACCAGCCCCGCCAACACCGCTCCCGCGATCAGGCCGGCGACCAGCGCGATCCGCTCGACCTGACCCGCGGGCTGGATCGGCCGGATATATAGGACGTCCACCGGGCCATCAGGCTCTCCGCCGGAGACAGCAGCATCGTCTGGCATGTGTTCCAACGTACGTGGTCACGCCAACGCTCAGACCGCTGCCACCGCACTCTCGAGATCCGCGATGACAATCTTGCCCATGCCGTACATCGCCTGGGTGGCGGCCGTGGCGCACGCCGGATCCGGGTGGCTGACCAGCTCATAGAGCCGGTCTGGAATGACCTGCCAACTCAGACCGAATCGGTCCTTGCACCAGCCGCACCGCGATTCCTCGCCGCCATCGGTCAGCCGGTTCCAGTAGTAGTCAATCTCGTCCTGGTCCTTGCAGCCGATCGTGAAGGACACCGCCTCGCTGAACCGGAAATGCGGGCCACCGTTGATCCCGATGAACCGGTTGCCATCCAGCACGAAGCTGGCAGACAACACTGGGCCCGGCTCGCTGGGGCCGGCATCGGTGCTTCGGTTGAGGCCCTCGATGTGCGAATTCGGGAACACCGAGGTGTAGAACGTCGCCGCCTCTTCCAGGTTGTGGTCGAACCATAGTGAGGGCGTGATCGAGGGCATGGCCGCCTCCTGAGTTGTCGGTCGTGGTCGCAGGGTCTCATCGGATAGACCCTCGCGACGACGAAAGGTCATCGTCGCCGTCGGCCCCCGGTAGCGACGTTGCCTAGCCCACCTCGGTAACGTCAGGCGGGTACAACGCCTGGCGACGATGCGGGCCGCGCAGCGGCCGCAGCAGCGCCGGGCCTTTGATTCGGCCGAGGAGACGCCCGTGACTACCGTGCGCAACACTGGACACACTGTCGAGTTCTCCGGTCTTCAGGGGCTCAACCTGGTCGCGGACGAGTGGAATCGCGGCGCCGACTCGGCGGGCGGCCGGCCGACGGTCCTCATGCTGCACGGCGGCGGCCAGAATCGGCACTCCTGGAAAAAGACCGGCCAGGTGTTGGCCGACGAGGGATTTCACGTGGTGGCGCTGGACAGCCGCGGCCACGGCGACAGCGATCGGGCGCCCGCCGCCGACTACGACGTCGAAACGTTGACCGCTGACGTCATGCAGGTCCTCGACGCCATCGGCCGGCCGGTGATGCTGATCGGGGCGAGCATGGGCGGATTGACCGGCATCCTGGTCGCGGATGGGGCCGGACCGGACCGGGTCACCCGGTTGGTGCTCGTCGACGTCGTCCCGCGGTTCGAGAAGAACGGCAGCGCGCGCATCCGCGAGTTCATGTTCAGCGGCCTGCACGGGTTCGGCTCGCTCGACGAGGCCGCTGATGCCGTCGCCGCGTATCTGCCGCACCGGACCAGGCCGCGCAGCCCGGAGGGGCTGAAGAAGAACCTGCGCCTGCGCGACGGCCGGTGGTACTGGCATTGGGATCCGGCCTTCATGACGAAGCCGGGCGACGACCCGCAATTGCGCACCGAGAAGTTCGAGCAGGCCGCCGCGGACTTGACGATCCCGGTGCTGCTGATCCGCGGCAAGCTTTCCGATGTGGTCAGCCCCGAAGGTGTGCGGCACTTCTTGGACACCGTGCCCAACGCGGAGTTCGTCGAACTGTCGGACGCCGGACACACCGCTGCAGGCGACGACAACGACGCCTTCAGCGACGTCGTGGTGACGTTCGCGACGCGCCCGGCTTAAACCGCTTAGTCCGCCGGCTTCTCCGCGTGCCCGCCGAACTGCTTGCGCATCGCTGAGAGCGCCTTGTTGGCGAAGTCGTCGAGGCTGCGCGAGGCGAAGCGAGATTGCAGCGCGGTCGTCAGCACCGGCGCGGGCACTCCCTCGTCGATCGCCGCGATGGCCGTCCACCGGCCCTCGCCGGAGTCGGAAACCCGTCCCGAGAACTCCTTGAGATCGGGCGATTCGTTCAGCGCGATCGCCGTCAGGTCCAGCAACCAGGAGCCGACGACGCTGCCTCGGCGCCACACCTCGGCGACGTCGGCGATGTCGATGTCGTACTTGTAGCACTCGGGATTCGACAGCGGCGCCGTTTCGGCGTCACCCTGCTGCACGCGGGTCCCGATGTCGGCATTGCGCAAGATGTTCAGGCCCTCGGCGAGCGAGGCCATCATGCCGTACTCGATGCCGTTGTGCACCATCTTCACGAAATGGCCTGCCCCGGTAGGCCCGCAGTGCAGGTAGCCCTTCTCCGGCTGCGCGACCTCGCCGGTGCGGCCCGGGGTTCGCGGCGCCGCGTCCACTCCGGGCGCGATGGTCGCGAAGAGCGGCTCCGCGTGCTTGAAGGCGTAGTCGTCGCCGCCGATCATCAGGCAGTAACCACGCTCCCGGCCCCACACGCCACCGCTGGTCCCACAGTCAATCAGGTGAATTCCATTCTCGGACAGTGTCTTTGCGTGCTTCAGATCGTCGCGGTAGTACGAGTTGCCACCGTCGATCACGATGTCGCCGGCCTCCAGCGTGGTGGCCAGCTTGTCGATCACTCCGGTGGTGATGGTGCCGGCGGGCACCATCACCCAGACCACCCTTGGCGCGCTGAGCTTTTCGGCCAACTCCGACAACGACGAGACTCCGGTGATGTTGTCGTCATGAGCCATCGATTTGACCGCGTCTCGATTGTGGTCGTACACCACGCCTTCGTGCCCGGCGTCCACCACCCGGCGGATTATGTTGGCGCCCATTCGGCCCAGGCCGATCATCCCTAGCTGCATATTGTCCCGTTCTCCTTAGTGGTGGTTTCGGCTAGCCATGGTTGTTGCCAACCGCGATGACCGCGTAGCAGTTCACGCGCCGCGTCCGGCCCCCAGGAGCCGGGTTCGTAGTGATGGACCTCGCCGGGGTGGTCCAACAGCGGCTGCACGATCCGCCAGGTCTCTTCGATGCCGTCCTCGCGAGCGAACAGTCGGTGATCCCCGTTCAGCGCAGCGTGCAGCAGCCGCTCGTAGGGGGTGACCGGCTCGCCCAGGTCCTGCATGAACGACGAGTCCAGGTGCAGATCGCGCCAGCGGTCACCGTCTAACGCGGTGAGCTGCAGCCGCAGTCCGGGATCGGGGTCGATCCGCAGCACGATCTGGTTGGGTTCGGCACGCCTGCGGTCCGGCAGAAAAGCCAGCGAAGGGACGCGGTGGGTGAACAACCGCACCTCGGTGACGCGTTCGGGCAGTGACTTGCCCGCCCGCAAGAAGATCGGCACCCCGGCCCAGCGCCAGTTGTCGATCTGCACCCGCAGCGCGACGAAGGTCTCGGTCGCAGAACCCTTGGCCACCCCGTCGACGTCGGTGTAGCCGCGATATTGACCCCGCACGCAGCGATCCGGGTCCACGGGAGGCATCGCGCGAAAAACGTCGGCCTTTCTGTCGTTGAGGTCGTCTGCGCTCGGGCCGACCGGAGGCTCCATCGTCACTCCGGCGAGCACCTGCAGCAGATGGTTCTGCACGACGTCACGCAAGGCGCCGACGCTGTCGTAGAACTTGCCCCTGTCGTCGACGCCGAAGTTTTCGGCCATGGTGATCTGGATTTCGGAGATGCTCTGGCGGTCCCACAGCTCGACCAGCGCCAGATTGCCGAAGCGCAGATACTCCAGTTCGACGACGGGTTCCTTGCCCAGGAAGTGGTCCACCCGGAAGATCTGGTCCTCGTCCAACACCGCACGCAGCCGGGCGTTGAGTTCCAGGGCGGACTTCAAGTCGTGACCGAAGGGCTTTTCCACCGCGACGCGCGATCCCTTCAGCAGACCGGCCTTGGCCAGGCTCTCGACGATCGGCGCGAACAACGACGGCGGCATTTCCAGGTAGTACAGGCAGCGCTTCGAACCGACGCGCTTGGCCAGCGCGTCATACAGCGCGGGGGCGGTGACGTCGCCGTGCAGGTAGGACAGTCGGTGCGCCAACTGATCGAACACCGTGTCGTCGATTTTTTCACCGGCGTCTGCGATCGCTTTGTGGGCCCGGTTGACCAACTCCTCAGCGGTGATGTCGTCGCTGGCCACCCCCAAGACCGGGCACTGCAGCAATCCCCTGCGCTCGAGGCGGTAGAGAGCCTGGAACGTCATCTTGCGGGCCAGGTCGCCGGTAATCCCGAAGATCACCAGCAGATCTGAAGCGCTCTCGCCGGCATCGGCCAATCGGGACCTCCTTGCAACGCGCCCAACTCGATCCCGCCACGGCCAGCCTCAACCCTAAACACTGCAGTTCGGCTCGACAACCGGGAAGCGAGCAGAGGTGTAGCCACTTACTGCCGTGGCCAAACCCGCAGTGCCAGAGATTGCCGGAACATACACTTGCCGTTGACTTTTCGCTTTCCGGCTAGCTACCCAGAGAGGGCAGATGCCGCGACGCGCCACCGATCTGGCACTGTCGCTGAGGAAGCCAAGACGGATCGGGGAAGATGCCTGGCACAGCGGAGCCGCCGAGTAGCCCGGCGTCCCGTCTGCGTTGGTCGCGGCCTACGCATAGACGTTGTCGTAGTAGCAGCCGCACGCCGGATTGATCTGCTGCGCGGCACGGAAGCGATCGACCAAGGTCGACGTCCTCGCCGCTGGCCAGCGCGGCGAGTCCACCGACGCGCCAATAACGCTGCGACTGAAATCCCACGTTTGCGCCGTGGATGTGGTGGTGACGAGGCGTTTAGCCGTTGCGAACCGGCACGCACAACGGACAGGAAGACCCCACCGAGCACACGGGCAGCATTAAGCTAAGGTGTCCATAATATGAACTATGATGGTTATTAAGGTAAACACTAGACGAACAGAGGATGTCTCGTGATCGGAAAAATTCTCGCCGGTGCCGCTGGAGCCGTCATTTCCGTAGGCCTGGCCGCGCCGGCCGGCGCCAGCCCGGTACCGCAACCTCAGGCCGTCCCGGACTTCCTGGCCGCCGCACGGGCGGCGGGCATCACCGGAACGGATCCGGCGATGCTGGAAAACGGCTACAGCGTGTGCAGGAGACTGTGGATTCGGCAACTCCCGGGTACTCAGATAGCCGCAGGCCTGGTGCAAGACCATCCACAACTGACCACCGACCAAGCGGGACAGTTCGTCCTGGCCGCATACCACGACCTGTGCCCGGTGCCCGGCGGCACGTATGACTACTGGGCATACAGCACCAGCTGAAATCAGTTGGCCTGCAACAACAACGGCGGACCCGGATCCGGTGTGACACACTGGACAACGCCGGTGAATACGTCCCCGACACCGGGATTGCGTTTTGGGTGGACTAAGAGCGCTGACGTATGGCGTCCCAATGAATCACCACGTCACCGTCCTCTGACATCTCGTGCAGGTTCTCCAGCAATGCCCGGACGTATTTCTGCTCCGGAATGTAACCGGAGTTGATGGCTCCCACCTCGGCGCTGGCCTTGGTGATCGCTTCTTCTCGCGTTTCAGCGCTCGGCCACGGCTTACCCGCTGCTAATCGGCTGGCCGCCCATTCCTCGGGCGTCTGGGCACCCTTTTGCAGGTCGCACCGAGAGCACGCGGGGACCAGGTTCTCGTCTTCATGGCCACCACCACGAGACTCCGGAATGATGTGATCCACCTCGGTGGCGGGCCAGCCGCAGTAATAGCATTCGCCACCGGCCAACACGTCCGCGCGGATTGCCGGGGGTCAAGCCACTGCGAACTTTGACCGCCTCGCTAAAGAGAACGAGTTGGGTCATGCCGTGGCCTCGCCGGCGGCGTGGTCCGCGCGGATGATGCCGACGATGGCCTCAATCTGTGAGTCCCTCAGCGGTGGCGCGCTGTCGAGGACGCGCTGAATTTGGTCCTCGGCGACATCAGCTTGCGGGGCTCTCGGATCGAGGGTCATTGGAGGCCCGCAAGATCAGCTCGCACGATGCGCCAATTCCCAGCTATGCGAACCGCTCTAATGCGCTTCTGACGGATCCTTTTACGGACCGTGGTATGGCTGAGTCCGGTGATCGCGACAGCTTCCTACACGCTGACCGTCTTCGAATTAATCCAGTTGGCGAAGTTCTGAATCCAGTTTTCTTGGATATTGGCGGCAACGGTCGCCATAGGAGAGCTCCCTAAATCGGGTTGCTGAGGCTCTCCCATTTCCAACGACGACTACGCCGTTCCTCACCAACTTGCATTTGCAAGCCTACGCGCTACCCGCGACCCGTGCAACCGAAACCTGTTGCTATACAACAACTTACGCCAGCACAGTGGCATGTCCAGTACGAAACAATTAAGCCGACCCCTGGTTGTCGGGGTCCGGGTCCACGCCACGCAGGCGCAGGTGCTGAGATATGCACCGTGGGAGATGTACTGCATTTAACGCTCTATGTCGTCGCCACCGTGGCCGTAGCTGAAGGGGTTGCGGTTGGGGTGCTGTGGCGGCTTTTGTCCCGGTGTAAGCGTGAACTTGAAGCGGCACAACGGCCTTCCGACCTTCTGGGTTTTACAAATAAAGCCGTCAAGACCGTTTGGCAGACGGCGAACCTGATGCGCAAGGAGGGCTTCGGTGCGGCGGTGCGCAGCTCCATCGAGGACCTCGCCGACTGGGCCGAGGTGGAGCGGCCGGATCTGGCCCGGGTTACTGCGGACGGCAAGGTGGCGATTCTGTTCTCGGACATCGAGGAATCCACTGCGCTCAACGAGCGGGTCGGCGACCGAGCCTGGGTGAAGCTGATCGGTGAGCACGACAAGCTGGTCCGCAAGCTGGTCAAGCAACGCTCCGGGCACGTGGTGAAGAGTCAAGGTGACGGGTTCATGATTGCGTTCGCTCACGCCGAACAGGCGGTGCGGTGCGGCATCGACATGCAGGATGCGCTCCACAAGGACGCGGAACGCAAGCGGCACAACAGGATTCGGGTAAGGATCGGGGTCCACATGGGCCGATCGGTGCGCCGCGGCGACGACCTGTTCGGCCGTAACGTCGCGATGGCGGCGCGCGTCGCCGCCGAAGCCGACGGCGGAGAGATTCTGGTGAGCGACACCGTGCGCGAGGCCCTCAGCGACTGCGAAGACCTCTCCTTCGATGACGGTCGAGACGCCGACTTGAAGGGTTTTGCCGGCACCCACCGGCTCTACGCCGTCGCCGCCGCCTGACGAGGGCTGAGGCTGATTGCCCGGCTACCCGTCGCCCGCCTCGGCCAGGCGCTGGTGCAGCCGGTCGCGGATCTCGTTGGGCGTGTAGGCCCTCCGTCGTCGCTGATCGCGGGCAACCAGCACTCCGCCGGCTGCCACCCCGACGACCCCGGCCAACCCCAGCAACTTCCAGATGGTGCGCATGGGCTCAGGTTATTCGCGAGTGCATCGCAGCTGCGACGGTATGTGCATATGGTGCGTTGGTGGAAACGCACACGGTGACCCTTGACCGCGCGCTGGAGGAAACCCGGACCGGCGATGTCTGGCTGTTTCGTGGACACTCCGGACCTGATCGCGCGATCCAGACCATGTCGAATAGCCCGGTCAACCACGTCGGGATGACGGTGGCGATCGAGGATCTGCCGCCGTTGATGTGGCATGCCGAACTCGGCGACAAGCTCACCGATGTCTGGACCGGCACCAACCACCGGGGTGTGCAACTCAACGACGCCCGGGAAGCCGTCGAGCGGTGGCTGACTCGCTACGGGCAGCGGTGCTGGTTGCGTCAGCTGACCCCCGACGCGGACCGGGAGCAGGAAAATCGGCTGCTGCGCGTCATCGCCCGGATGGACGGCACACCGTTTCCGTCCACGACCCGGCTCACGCTGCGGTGGCTGCGCGGTCAACTCCCGACCAGGTACGACTGGGTGCGTGGAATCCCGGTCGTGGATAGCAAGGTTCGCGAATCAACGCGGCGACGCCGGGCCGAGCAGCGGAAGGGCCGCTTCGAGTCCGCGTATTGCGCGGAGACGGTGGCAGTCACCTACGAAGAGATGGGGCTGATCGAAACCGAGAAGCGGTCGAACTGGTTTGATCCCGGCCGGTTTTGGAGCGGCGACGGACTTCCGCTGCTGGCGCCTTACCGTCTGGGCGCCGAAGTCGCCGTCGTCGCAGGCTGATCCGGCTGGCTCCCGGCTATCTGGTCAGACCGGAGTCCATATGTTGTTGTTCCAGAATCCCCAACCATTCGCGGTCTGGTTCCACATCACGCTCGCGCCCGGCGCCCAAGGCGGCGGAGGTGGCTGCGGCGGCGCCCACGACGGCGGGAGTCCCCAGGGCCCGTTGCCCATCGGACCTCCCTGACCCGCAGCGCGCTGCCAGTCGTGGCAGTGATTCCAATCCCAGTCGTAGATGCTGCCCCAGCCCGGGTCCCATTGATTACCGGGACACCAGTGAAAGCTCGGTGCGGGCGCCGCCTGGGCGATACCGCCGGCCAGTCCGAAAGCGGACAACGCCATCACCAGCGCGCGCGTCGACCGCCGGACCCACGGTCGCGCACTCTTTGCCGTCGCCATCTCCTAAGACTGCTACACCTCCCGTCGCGCAGGGGGCGGAACCCAAGCTTGCAACGCTCGACGGCCGATCAACTGGCAGCCGTGGGTGAAGGCCAACTGCTTTGCCGCCCGCGTGAACTCCCGATTGCTGACGACAATGCTCTTCGTGCATCCGTGGTGGCGTGCGCCGGAGACGACCTGCTGAACAGCCGCGACGCCGACGGTGTTGCCGTGGCGTTTGCACTGGATCGCCGCCGACTTGCCGTCCTTCTCGGCGATCAAGTCGACGCCGTAGTCGCCCGTCACCGACGTGAACGTCACCTGCCAGCCCGCTCGTCGCAGGCGGGCGGCGAGGTAGTTCTCAAACTCCCTCCCGGTCATGGCGTCGATCGCTTTCATGCTCGCGTCGGGGCGCCGCCTGGCCTCACGCGACAGCAACAGAGCGAGAAACAGGCCGACAGCGGCTCCGAGCAAGCCGATCCGGACACTGTGGCCAACGAAGCCCGCGAAGAGCCCGAAGTAGAGCGGCAGGAAGATATACGTAATCTTCATCCTGGACGGACGGCTCGTGAACTGAAAAGGCTTGCTGCGGCGGGGGTTAGCGAGGGCGCCCTGTGCATGAGCTGATGATAGAGATGGGCAACGACAAATCGACGGATTGTCGGCGGAGAGGCTGGACGCTGGCCGTGGGAGGCGGAACTGTGACCCGCTAGGGGGCATCCCCCAACCAAGTGCTCTGCGAGTGGGGACCTATGGCTCTCGAGTCGGCGATCCGCGCCGTGTTGGGTCGGTGGAGGACCGCGATACACCGGGTCCTTCATGCTCGCACGACGGCCCAGCGACGAACGGGAGTACCACGATGAGCGGCCCCATCTACGACGTCCGATCCCCGCGCCGCCGACGCGCAATCCGAAGAGCAGTGGGCCTATTCGGTGGGTGTCCAGAACTACGTGTTCGGTCTACCGCTGACGATCTTCGAGCGGGAACGCAGCCTGCGACTCGACCCCGCCGCGCTGGAGAAGGCCAAGCAGTACGCACCCGCTGCGCCGATCAACCAGATCGGCCACATGAAAACCCTTGCCACCGCTGACGATGTCATGCCCTACACCCCCAACAACGACACCGTCTACAGCGGTGCGCTGCTCGAACTGCGTAACGAACCGATCATTCTGAGCGCACCGGACATCACCGACCGCTACTGGTCGGTCGAGGTCGCCGACAGCTACACCAACAACCTGTTCTACATCGGCACTCGCGCGACCGGCGGCAAGGGCGGCAATTTCGCCTTCGTCGGACCGAACTGGAAGGGGACGCTGCCGCCAGGGGTGATCGAGCACCGGGTCCCCACCGAAAGTGTCATGTTCGCCGTCCGCATCGGGGTACTGCCCGGCAACGCCGCCGATCTCGCCGCCGTCAACGCCTTACAGGAACAGTTCACGCTGACCTCACTGAGCAACTGGGCCGACCCCGTCCGCCACGGCCAAGCCGCCGCACCGAATCTCGGCCCGAGGCCGCACTACGACGGTGATCTGGCGTACTTCCAGACGTTGGCCGATCTGCTCATCGAAAACCCGCCACCGCCGGGCAACGAGGCGGCCGTCGAACTCCTCAGCCGCGGCGGGATCACCGTGGGCAAGCCGATGGACGTGAATGCGCTCAGCGAAGCGATGCATCGCGGGTTGGCTCGCGCCGCCGCCGACGGTCCACAGATCATGAAGTGGAAGGTCAAGTACCGCGGTACGCCGTACCCGACCCGCTGGAACAACCTCCGACCTGGCACCTACGGCGTCGACTACTTCGACCGCGCGGCGGGCGCGTTGGAGGGTTTGTTCGTCCACGACCGCGACGAGGCCGAGTACTTCAGCACCTACGAAGACGGCGACGCCGCCCCGCTCGACGGCGCCAACCACTACCTATTGCACTTCAACGCCGACCAAATCCCGCCCACACTGCCAAACGGATTCTGGTCGATCACCATGTACGGGCCCGACTTTCAACTCGTCAAGAATCCGATCAACCGATTCTCCATCGGGGACCGAACACCGGGCCTGACACGCAACCCCGACGGCTCCCTGGACATCTATATCCAGAACCGGGCGCCCAACGGCCATGAGAGCAACTGGTTGCCCTCGCCACCTAGCGGGTTGTTCCGGCTGAATTACCGCATCTACCTGCCCGACGCCGACGCGAAGGACCCGGCAACTCTCGGCAAGTACCTACCGCCCATCAAGAAAATCTCGTAGCAGGCCGCATTGGCGCCCGATGCCCGACGGGTCACTCTTCGCCGCCGTTACGGTCAGCGAGGACCCGATAAACGGATGCACGACTTCCCCAAGGCACTTGACGCATCCAAGCCGCTCTGGCGCAGGGGATGCACGCCGCAGGAGAGCCTGCCCCCACGATTGCTGCTGCCAATGCCGCTGAACTGCACATCTAGACGTTGAAGCGGAACGTGTCAGCAAAGAATGGCGGGGGTACGACGCGGTTTGAAAACAGGCTCCTACCTGTGGCGATGATCGTTGGCGAGGTTGGCGGGATCGCGCCAGTTACGACGCTGCGGCGGACTTTTTGCGGACCGGGCGGGACTCGCCAAGCAAAACCAGCGCTCACTCACCGGAGCCAGTGCGCCGGCCCAGTTTCTACCGTCGCCCGTCGCGAATCTGATAGACGCGCGGTACAGACAGGCCAGCCGCTTCGGCGAGTTGCTCACCGTGGATGCCTTGCTCGAATTCCTCGCGGATTAGGCGGCGTAGCTCGGCGTTGGCGGCAATCGAAATGCGCCGCTTGGCCGTGACGCGAGGTAACGCCCCGCCAAGTCGGCCAATGTCCACGTCATCGCAAAGGTTCGGAGATAGCAGATTAGGGCGAGCCGTTTGGCAAGCCGTGACTGATTCAATCCCAGTACCGCGCACCAAGTTTGACCTGCGTAAATGCTGCTTTCGGGCAGTTTTCAAGACGTTTTCAAGACGTTTGTCACCACGGTGAGTCTCGGGACCGTTTCTGCGCGTAAGCGCAATTCACCAGTCGTCAGCGATACCGGCCACCAGTCGGCCCCCTCGCCCACGGCCAGGTCTACACCGGACTTTCAGGCAATCCCCACTTCTTTTCGATATGGAGGACTTGCTGCCATAGAAGATCCGGTATCTGCCCTTTGCGGTCCCGAACGGGCAATTGGCGCAGGTTGTCGACGCGGCTGGCTGCCCAAGACGAAAGTTCCGGTCTTAGCCGCGAGAACCACTCGTGGCGCTGGTGCATCGGATCAGCTTCAGGCAGATCTTCTTCGGGTTCGCCGAGCTTCCTGCGCTCCTCGTCACGCGAGACAGACTGTTCCTCAGCAGTACGCAACTGGCGGATCGAGGCGCGCCATTGTCCGATCAGTTCAACGCGGGCGTCCTGCCTGCGTCGACGGCTGTCGCTGCGGCGGTTACAAGTTCACAGGAACAGATTGTGGGCACGGCATGGGCACGGACCGTGCTACCGACCTTCAAGATGGGACCTTCGGCCGTGGCGGACCGCCATGGTCCCCGACAAGAATTGCGCCATGACACAACGCGAGCTCGAAGACCTCTTGCCCGACGAATGCTTCCGGCTGCTCGCTACCGCAAACGTCGGGCGACTCGTGTACCAAGACGACCTCGGACCGCTCGCCGTGCCCGTCAACTACGCCATGCAGGGGCACGACATCATCTTCCGCGTCGAGGGTGGCGCGAAACGAACGGCCATGCAGCAACCGATGCTCGCCTTCGAGGTCGACCACATCAACGAGGAACAGCACTCGGGATGGAGCGTGCTGGTGCGCGGCGTCGGCGCCGAGGTCTCCCTACAACGGCATCCTGCGCTGCGGGCGGTCCCGACGCCGTGGGCAGTCGGCCTCCACAATGTATGGCTTCAGATTGTGCCGCACACCGTCACTGGACGGCGGTTCGGTGAGGAGTACGACCTAAAAAGGCATTGGCCGAAACAACATCGCGCAGACCACGCCCGGCGGACGACGTAGGTGACGCCGTGCGAGCGCTAACCGATCTGGTTCCTGTGTAAAGCGAGTGGCGTTTCAACAGCCAGGACCGGAAATCGTGAACTCCCCGTGAACTCCGGTATGGCGCTACTGGCCTCCGTGGCGGATCTGGGCAGGCGTGACTTCCTGCTCCAAAGAAGCTTTGAGAGTAGATAAAGCCTTGTCCCTTTTCTGGTCCACAGTCGAAGCGTCGGCGCGTTCCTCGGGCGGCGTAGGCGCCTTCAAGCAGCAATGACAAGAGGAGCGAATGAGATGGGAGAAACCAACTTCACGACAGGTGTCTATAAAGGTTCGGACATCACCACTGCCTACAGGCAGGCCATAGCCGATTATCGGCCCGAGCAGGTGTTTAAGAGCGGCACGATCGGAGTGGAGCAGGCTGTCGGCTCGCCGATGACGGCGATGGGCGCGGACCTGTACGCGAGACGGATCGGCGGCGGCCGCAAGTATGGGCCAGCCCTGGCCATCCCCGTCGCTAGCGACGGTGAGTTCGAGTTCAAGAAGGTGAAGTTCACCGTCCAACTGCCCATCAGGCAGTGGAGGAGTAGCCGCATGACCACAGACATTGGTGTCAACGTGTACCTGCCCGACCTTCTCGAACATGAAGTCGACTCCCCGCCTCCCTACGATTCCGGCTGGCGCTCGACCAACTGGTTTGACCTCGAGGCCGCCGCCACCAATAAGGCCTTCGCGCAGTTCGGTCAGAAGGTTCACGAGATCGACGTCAAGCCGAAGCTCAAGACCAAGAAGGTTGTCGAGCGGGCGAAAGGTCGGTCGCAAACGCGGTATGAGCTCAGAGCAGACTACGAAGGTTACGGAAGTGGCCGACTGTACGAGACCAAGAGCCAGGCGGTCGCAGCGGCCAAAGAGTTGCTGGAACTCGCCGGGCAGCCGTGGGGCTACTTCAAGGGTTCGGATTTAGTCGTCAACATCCGCGCCGTGCAGTACTGGCCCGCCGTCGACAGCACCAGTGCAGCCACGATCAAAATGGTGACGCTATCAGCGATGGCCGACGTGACCGTGACCGTCGCCTACGCCAAGACCGAACGCCCGCCCATAATCGGGTGGGTGTTCTACGGCATCGCAGCAACGCGAGACCCACCCGCGTTCTAAGGCCTTTAGTTTGCTGGCAAGCAACTGTCGAAAGCTCATTTGGGTATTTCATTTGGGTACGGCAGCCGATCTCAGCCGTCGAGGCGTCCAAAAACACTCTCTGACCTGCGTCGGGCTGACAGGATTTGAACCTGCGACCACTTGACCCCCAGTTATAAGAATGGTGTTCGCACATGTGTACGGGTGCCTACCGCTGTCAGGTGTCTCCGCAGGTCACAGCCACTTTCTATACATCAGTCACCATCGGTGCATAGCCATAGACACCCGTGGAAAACGGCCCGAAATCGGAGCCAACTGGCGCACAACGTAAGAGTCCGGGGCTCGGGCTCTAACTTGGCGTAACCCCGTGCTCGGACTGGACTCTCCATCAATAGATCGGATCACCGTCCAAGCTGGAATGGTGCGGATCATCCCAATTTCGACCATATCGATTTATCAAATCGCGAACAAGCGTTGCGAACCACGCGGGTGCTTTTGGGCTCACATACACCGCTTCAACGAGGCGGTCCAGGTCGACCGTAATCGGGACTAAGTCAAGCCCGAGCGGAACGGCCGTACCGCTGTCTCCGACTTGGTGACCAAGGTGAATCGCACGAATCTCGCGCTCATGCTCGAAACTCTTCCGCTTGTATAGATAAGGATGAAGAGCATTCCTGTCCGGTGTTATCTCGACAGCATAGTCAACGTAATTGACCTTACCAAGGTGTACTGGCCGCTGGTCAGTGATGCTTGACGTTAGCCGCCGGTATGTCGAGCGAATCGCGATCCCTTGCGATTCCCCGCCAAGGTATAGATCCCACATTGCGACCGATTCGTGCTCGTTCATGTGCCAACAGTTCAGATAAATGAATTGCTGAAACTGCTTCCGACCCTGTGCCATGTGGACATTGAGTCTTTCGACGTCTAGGTCAGGGATATCCGCGAGCGCTGCGCGACGTAATAAGAACGTGGGCTTCGATATCGAGCCTTCAAATTCGTCGTTCATTCGGTCTGCACGGGCAAAATGCAGGGCACTGTCTTTAAGCATGGATATGAATTTCGCCAGGTTCATATAGCGCCAGATTGAAATGTCGGGATTCGACGGTGCTTCGAAGACTTCGTGCGGTTCATGCATCGGCAGTGAGTCTACGGACGGCGGTTGACCCGGATGGATGCCGTCCTCGGACACCACCGATTATCCGCCACCGGACTCACACACACTTCTGCGCTTCCGCGCAATCACCATTCGTCAGCCAGGCCCGCCCGCCAGTCTGGAATCTAGTAACGGTCGGCCCAACATGTCATGCCCAGCCAGCCACTCCGCAGTCCTCGGCAAATGACCCGCCCGCCACTTCGCCAACGCATTCGTCGGGTCTCGAGTGAGCGCGGCGATCACCGCGGTACTCGCCGGGTCCGTGATGTCCACACCGTTGGCCACCAGCCGCGCTACCAGCTCAGGATCGGCGTCGGCGATATCGAACGTCTCGGCGTCGAACCCACCCTCGTAGCGCGACAGCAACGCATCCAACTCCGCGTCCAACTCCCGCTCCAACGGCGACGCATCCCGCGCCCGCCGGTACTCCTGAATGATGCGGTGGACGCTCGTCCGGGGCAGGCCAACCGCCCTGGCGATCACCCGCACCGACTCACCCGCACGATGCCGGCGCACAACCTCCTGAGCGGACAGCAAAGCAGCATCGCGGTCGCGTCGAGGGCGAGCTGTAGGGTCACCACGAAATCCCATGAGAGAAGCCAACTTTCGCTACTAGCAAACCACTCCGGGACGATTTGGGACGGCGTCCCAGCTTTTGGGACAGTCTAAACCGCAGGTCAGGGGGTTTTATTAGCTGACACGCCGGGCGGCGGGGACGATGTGTCCACAGAGGGCGTGCCATAGTCCTGCGGGGGCGCGGGGGGACCACGCCATAGACTTTTAGCCTGTCTAACTAACTGGGCTACGGCGCCCAAAGTGCAAGTGCGCCAACATGATTCGCGCGCGGCTGGCCGGTCAGAGTGCAAGCGCGCCAACGTGATTCGCGCGTGATTCGCGCGCGGCCGAGCTGACCGAGCGCACCGAGCTGACCGAACCCGAGAGCAGCTGACCGACCGAGCGGCAGCTGACCGACCGGGTCACACCCGAGCGGCCGAGCCGAGCCGGCCGGATCACTCCGAGCCGCCGCAGACCAAGACGGAAACAATTCCGTCGAGGATCTAAAGGGACCGCCAGGCTACCCACTTTTGGAACGTAAGGAAAAGCCAAAATGCCGCACATGAGACTCGCCACGGCAGTTTGCCTCGCAACGCTCGCAGCACCAGTAGCTGCATGCCACGGCACACCGGGCTCACCGGACGCAACGCCAACCACACGCCCGCCTGGGGTCCAGCACTCATCCGTCGCCGATGTGTTTGTGCCGCCCAACGCGACCCTAGAACCTGCAGAGGACACGGCCTCCGGGGCAGAGAGATGGGACATGAAGACCAGCTACCCCGACGCGGTGGCGCAAGAGGAAGCCCTGTTGCCCGTGGGTAAGCCTCTGGACGGTTACCCGTGGTGTCAGAAAACGCCCCTTCCGCCTGGTAGCACTGACAACACGACCTGGATATGGGGAAGGCCAAGAGACGCGGTGATCGTGATGGTGTGGGGCACCACCGACTACGCCTCAATCGTCATCCGGCGCAGCACCAACGCCGACATGTACTGCCATGGCTGAGGCCGGCAAGATGCCAGCCGGGGGATCGATAGCTCTCGCGGTCAGAGCAGTAATCGTGTTGATCCTCGCGGTGATCTTGGCGAGCTGCGGTGGATCTCGGTCTACGCCAGCAACTTCCACGTCCGCTGCAAATCCGCCGTTCCGCTCGCAGAACACTTCGCCGCCAAATCGGTTTTCGCCCCCAGCGCCAGTACCACCGGGAGGACAGGGGAACGAGCAGTACTTCATCGGTGACGTGCGTGCTGATACGCCGGCAAGCATGGATGGGCCATGGGTTCCCTGGCCGGATGACCAAACCCTGATGAGCCAGGGCCATGAGGTCTGCGCCATCCTGTCAACGCATGGCGGAGCAGCGGCCATCGAAGATTCCCCGCCAGCAGACCTGCGGCAGTATGCGGAAGGACAGCTCCACTGGTTCATCGATAACAGCACTGAGGACCTGTGCTTCGAATACAGCCTCAGCCATCTTATGAATGAGCCTCCGTCGCAAGCTCTTCATGCCCAAAAGACAATGCCCCCGCCCGCCGGCAGCTTCAAAGTCGAACATGATGGCGCCGTTGACCACGCCATCGCCAGCACCGTGCTCGCGTCCGACAGCAACGCGGCAATCGGTGAGAGTGCGGTGTAGTGCGAGATGTGACTGCATTCCAATCATCGTCTCGGCGTCCGCCGGCAAGTCTAGGCCCAAGGCCCACGGCGCCGGTGAGCGATCGCGAGGACCTCGTAGATCAGCGTCGTGATGGACGGCCGGACGAGCCAGTTAAGCTTGTGGAAGCGGTGGAAATTTTCTAACGCCGTCCGGAAACCATGTTCGCTCGCCCGATACGCCTCGAAAACGCGATCCAGCGCAGACCCATCCCAGGGCTCGTCCCGCGCGGCCGCGCGCAGCGCTTCGTAGACCGCGGACATCCAGTCTGAGCCGAAGGGCTCTGTCACCGGGCCGCAGTGTCGCTGGCGCCGAAGATCCGGTGTGAGAAACTCCTCGATTGCGCCCTCATCCCGGGTGTTCAGATCGATCGCGAGCGCCGCGGAAATCCGCGTTATTTCCCGCCGCCAGTCATCAAGGAGGTTGGCGTACTCGACGAACACCCGCGGCAGGGCGCGCGTGTGTCTCTCGGCCAGCAGAGTGTATTTCAGCCACAAAGCACTCGCGAGCTCTGGCGAGGCTCGATTGAACGCCGCAAGCGAGGCGATGACCTCCTGCGGGTGCCGCACCGCAATCACGGTCACGATGTCGAATTCGGCCAGACGCGCCGCCTCGAACCACATGCCGGACAGCGCCGTTATCTGCAGGTCCTTGATGACCACGAGCGGCGCGGCCGGCAACGTGGTGAGAAACGCCCGGATCTTGGCGATGCAGGCGGCGTTCTCTTCGGCGCCGAACGCATCGTCCTCCTGCAGGCGCAATGTCGGGTCGAACGGTTCGCTACCGTGGCGGCGCAGGATTGTGTAGTTGAGACGGAGGGACGCGCGCGGCTCCCAATAGCCAAGCGGATTGCCCGAATTGGCGCCCGCCAGCCCAGCCGGGAGCGTAGCACCGCATAGCGAGAGAACCCGCGTGAGCGCCGACGTTCCGGACCGGGGCACGCCCAACACGAACAGAGCGACCGGGCGGGCCGCTGTCCCGGTCTGCGCGGCTGGGCCGGTCAGGGTCAGCTCTTGTTCGTTCAACCGGGCGAGCGGCACAAGCATGACGTTGCGGGCTTTGAGAAGGGGCGCCCCAGTAACCACCCCACGTCAGTCAACCCGCCTTAAGCGGGCGACATTTTCCAGGTGATCGGCGGCGTTGGCAACGCTTTCGGCGGGTTTGGTCATCCGGGTGGCGATCTCGCGGGCCCGGGCGAGATATTTCGGGTCGAGGATCCGGCGCAGGTCCGCGACCAGCGATTTCTCGGTAGTGCTCGACAAGCGCCGCCTAGAGCCAACTTTCAGTCGTTTGACCGCAGCTCCCCAGATCGCCTGCTCGGGCAGCGGCCAGAGGATCAACGTGGGGGCTCCTGCGCGCAGGCCCGCGGCCGTGGTGCCCGCGCTGCCGTGGTGCACGACCGCGCGGCAGGCCGGAAAGGCGGCCGCGTGGTTCACCGCGCCCACCATCTTGACGTGCTCGAAATGGGGGACGTGGGTGAAGTCACTCGAGCCGCCGCAAACCAACGCCCGCTCGCCTAACTGCGCGCAGGCCGCGCCGATCATCGCCAACGTGTCGGCGGGAGATTCGACCGGCCAGCTGCCAAAGCCGAAGTAAATCGGCGGTGTTCCCGCGGCAATCCACGACGCGACCTCCTCATCGGCATCGGTCGGCAACTCCATCGTCAGCGCGCCGACAAAGGGCCGTCGGCCATCCCATTTCGCCCATTCGGCTGCCAGCCCGGGGAAGCAAACCGCATCGTAGGCCTGGATTTCCAGTGATCCGCGTTCGGTGATCCGCCGCGGCGCGGGGCCCGTGGCCTTTGGTAGGCCCAGTTCACGGCGCTGCGCGTCCTCGGGCTTCTTGGTTACGCGCCAAGACAGCCACTCGATCACCGTCATTGCGAAGCGGACCAACGGCGACGGCAGGATCGCACGAGCTGGCCGTTGACCCGTATCGGGATGTAATGCAGCGTGGCCAACGGAACGTCGTAATACTCCGCGACGTTGGCAGCGGCCTCCTCGAAAGTCTGGCCGGTCAATACCAGGTCGGCCCCGTCCGCCAGCGACGTCAGCGTCGTGCTCATCTGCCCCCAGAACTGGGTAGAAAGCTCCCCAAATTCCCGCCACGACCTGATCAGATCCTGGAACCTCCAGAAGTTGCCGAAGAAAAACGTCCAGAAGTCGCGGTACGCGTACTGCCACACCTGCCTATCCGGCCCGTAAGCCACCGCCGCAAGCCCAGCCGACTCGACGAAGCCAATCACGTCGGGCGGGACTGCCATGCGCACGTCGTGCCCGCGGCGCAGCAGCTCACGGCCGACAGCGGCGCACGGCTCGATATCGCCGCGACTTCCATAGCTTGCCAGCACAAATTTCATCGCGGATCCTTCGGCATACAATCTCCCTCCGATCTGTAGCGAACTGCGCTGTAGCAACTGATCTTTGGCGCTGGCTAGTTAACGACTAACCCACGACAGTGCGGTGTAATGCGAGACGTGACTATAACTTAGAGTCAGTTAACCTAGACTGTTGCAAGTTCTCAATTAACCGGATTAAGGCCGGCCGCTATGAGCGGTCGCTTTGTGACGCGTTGTCGTCTTGGTTCCCGAGACCGCGTAAGCCTGAATCAGTGGGGATGTCGTCGGCCAGTACCGTCTCAACGCAACGCTGCAAGACCGGTGAGTCTCTGCATTCCAATCATCGTCTCGGCATCCGCTGGCCAGTCTAGGCCCAAGGCCCACGGCGCCGGTGAGCCATCGCGAGGACCTCGTAGATCAGCGTCGTGATGGACGGCCGGACGAGCCAGTTAAGCTTGTGGAAGCGGTGGAAATTTTCTAACGCCGTCCGGAAATCATGTTCGCTCGCCCGATACGCCTCGAAAACGCGATCCAGCGCAGACCCATCCCAGGGCTCGTCCCGCGCGGCCGCGCGCAGCGCTTCGTAGACCGCGGACATCCAGTCTGAGCCGAAGGGCTCTGTCACCGGGCCGCAGTGTCGCTGGCGCCGAAGATCCGGTGTAGAACTCCTCGATTGCGCCCTCATCCCGGGTGTTCAGATCGATCGCGAGCGCCGCCGAAATCCGCGTTATTTCCCGCCGCCAGTCATCAAGGAGGCTGGCGTACTCGACGAACACGCGCGGCAGGGCGCGCGTGTGTCTCTCGGCCAGCAGATTGTATTTCAGCCACAAAGCACTCGCGAGCTCCGGCGAGGCTCGATTGAACGCCGCAAGCGAGGCGATGACCTCCTGCGGGTGCCGCACCGCAATCACGGTCACGATGTCGAATTCGGCCAGACGCGCCGCCTCGAACCACACGCCGGACAACAGCGTTATCCTGTTTTCCTTGATGAGCACGAGCGGCGCGGCCGGCAACGTGGTGAGAAACGCCCCGATCTCGGCGATGCAGGCGGCCTTCTGGCGGCTGGCGCAGGGCGATCACCTCGGGATTCGCCGGATAGGCGTACAGCTCTTCCGGGCCCGCGTCCTGCTGGCCATCGGAGGCCAAGCCGGCCAACTCGTAAGCGAACTGTAAAAGTACGGCGCTAGAACAGCCGGTACAGTTGACGAACCGGGCCAGCTCGTTAGCTAACCGGTGCGGGTCGGTGGTGGCCCGGCCGCGGAGCATGCGGTCACCGCCATTATCGTCGCCAATTCGACGATGATGCTTGCCAGCCTGGTGGTCGACGGTCAGGTGCATGAGCTACTTGAACAGGTCGACGTCGGCTGCCTGTGGTTCTTCGCGGCCGAGTTGTCGGTTCGGCTGGCGATGGCCCGGCTGGGGTTCTTCCACAGCCTATGGAACACAGTCGATTTGGTCGTTGTCGTGGTGGCGTTGCTTCCGATCGCCGGCGGCGGCATCGCCGTTCTCAGGCTGGCCAGGTTGGCACGCACCGGGCATCTACTGCGGCATGTCAGCCTTCTGCGGCTGCTGCGGTTGTTCCGCGCCCGCAAGCATTGGATAGGCGTGTTGTAACAGCGCTTGACTTCCCTCACCCACGGTGAGGACGGCAAGACCTACACCCGGCGGATGCCGCGGGGCCCGCGCCCCAAGGCGAAACCGTGGCAGTTCGACGGGGTGGCCAGCAAGGCCATTCGCAAGGCCCACAAGATGCTCCGCGACCACCTGCCTATCGGCCTGGATGAGTGGGAGAAGAACGCTGTCTAAGAGCAGCTCGAAGCCCTCGGTGAGGCCATCGAGCAGTTCCTAACAGGAATGGAAACGATGTAGGCGCGCTCACCACGTATCACGGCGTGGTTCTGATCGCGTGCAAATCGTCTCCGACCACGATCCCATGCTGCTCAAGCACAATCAGCAGCAGCAAGAGTCGCCGGTGAACATGAGCGGCGTCAGTGACAGGGGTCGCCGTGGTCGGGCTGGTTGTCGCGGCCGGGCGCACGCCGACCCCGACACCACCCAACAGGTTTGCACCGGGTTCGACCTCGGTTTGACGCCCGGCCACACCCTGACCGTTGCAGGATCACCTGCGCCCCGAACGGCCGATGCCCGCCCGATTTCGCCCTGGTTTCAGAAACACCTTCCGACTTCTGGAATGGCCGGTGTAGGGTGACCCGCGTACCTTAACGCGGGCTGAGAGAAACTCAGGCGGTCTTAGGGAGGCCGGTGAGGGCTCAGCACGCCAGCAAGCGCAACTGCACGTCACCTCACGCCGAGGCTGCTGCGCCGCCGTTATTTACGGAATCCCTTAACGCAGCCTGAGTAAATCAGGCCTCACCTGGAGGCGCAGCGCGATGGCTGGTCGGCACAGCAGTAAGCGGAATCACCGGTCGAGCAAAGCCAAGGCCCGCCGTCGTCGTCGGGTGGTCGGTTTGGGTAGCGGTGCCGGGGCGTTTTTGGCGTTCGGCTTGGGGCCGTTGGGTGTGGCGCCGTCGGCGCATGCCGATGAGTTTGACGTGATTGTTGATCCGATCATCAACGCGCTGTCGAGTGTTGATCCCACGCTGGGTGCGGATGTGAGCACGGTGGTGGGGGATTTCACCAGCTCGCGTTGGGACTCGTGTGGTGGCGGACTTGGGCGGTGTGGACTCGGCGTTGGGGGCCGCCAGCAGCGCGGCCGGTGTGGTTCCCGACACCAGTTCGGCGGCGTCGGACTCCGGGGCTGCGGCGTCGGGTGCGGATTCGTGGAGCACGTTCAGCCAGGGGCTGGAGCAGGACTGGATTACCAGCCAGTTTGGGTCGCAGGTGGATAGCTCGATCAACACCTTGGCGGACAAGGTTGATCCGTCGTTGGTGGGGGATAGTTGCGGGTTGATTTGTAACGGTGCGGATGGGACCGTCGGGTGGGACGTTGGCGGCGGCCGATGGTCAAGCCGGTGGGGTGTGGTTCGGCGATGGCGGCAACGGCGGCCACCGATGCGGCCGGTAACGGCGGTGATGGCGGTGCCGGCGGCGATTACGGCGGTACCGGCGGCACCGGCGGTAGCGGCGGGCCCGACGACGGTAACGGCGGCAACGGCGGCAACGCGACGTGCCCGACCTGCAACGGCGGCAACGGCGGCGCCGGCACCCTGGGCGGTAACGGCGGTAACGGCGGTAACGGCGGGTCGACCTCGGGGAACGGCGGTGCCGGCGGTGCCGGCGGGGCGGGCACGTTCGCCGACGGCGGCGACGGCGACGGCGGGGCCGGCGGTAACGGTGGTGATGCGGTCGGGACCGGCAACGGCGGGGCCGGCGGTTACGGTGGTGCCGGTGCGGCCGGGACGGCGGCCGATCCCGACGGCGGTGCCGGTGGGGCCGGCGGTACTGGTGGTAACGCGAGGCGAACGGTAACGGCGGCAACGGCGGGGCCGGCGGGCACGGCGGGCGGTGGGCAGGGTTTCACCGGCACGAACGGCGCGGCGGGCACCGTCGCCAGGCGGCAACGGGCGGGCGGCACCGGCGGCACCGGTGACACCGGCGGGGCCGGCGGTAACGGCGGGGCCGGCGGGAATGGCGGCAACTTGGCCGGCGATAAGGCCGGTAACGGCGGGGTCGGCGGGGCCGGCGGCACCGGCGGTACCGGCGGCACCGGCGGGACCGGGGCGACCGGCACCTTCGCCACGGCGGCAGCGGCAGCCGGCGGCACCGGCGGTGCCGGCGGGGACGGCGGGGCCGGCGGGACCGGCGGTGACGGCGGGGATGCGGGCACGCCAACGGCACCGTGGTGGGCACCAACGGCAACGGCGGGGCCGGCGGCGCCGGCGGCACACGCCGGCTACGGCGGCAACGGCGGGGCCGGCGCGGCCGGCACCGCCGCCGACCCCAACGGCGGGACCGGCGGCAACGGCGGCAGACCCCGGCACGGTGGGTACCGGCGGCACCGGCGGGGCGGCCGGCACCGGCGGCGACGGGCGGCACCGCGGGTGGCCGGCGCGGCCGGCAGCCTGGTCACCGCCGTCGGGTAACGGCGGCACCGGCGGGGCCGGCTTTAGCCCACCGCCGCGGGTGCCGACCGGCGGTAACGGCGGGGCCGGCGGGACCGGCGGGTCGGTCGGCAACGGCGGGGCCGGCGGCACGGGTGGTAACGGCGGTGACCGGCACGTGCCGGCACCAACGGCCACCACCGCGGGCGCTACCGGCGGCACCGGCAGCACCGGCGGGACCGGCGGTACCGGCGGTGACGGCGGCACCGGCGGCGACGACCTCGCGGCAACGGCGGGGCCGGCGGGGCCGGCGGCACCGGCGGCACCGGCGGCACCGGCGGCACCGGGGCGACCGGCAGCTTCGCCAACGGCGGCAGCGGCACCGGCGGCAACGGCGGCGCCGGCGGCAACGGCGGGGCCGGCGGCACGGTGGGACCGGCGGCAACGGCGGCGCGGCGCGCACGGCACGGTGGGCGCCAACGGCAACGGCGGGGCCGGCGGCACCGGCGGCACCGGCGGCCACGGCGGGCAACGGCGGGGCGGCGGCGGCCGGCACCGCCGCCGACACCACCGGCGGGACCGGCGGCAACGGCGGCAACCCCGGCGCGGTCGGTACCGGCGGTACCGGCGGGACCGCCGGCACCGGCGGGACCGGGCGGCACCGCCGGCGCCGCCGGGGCGGCTGGCACCGCCGCGGCACCGGCGGCAACGGCGGCAACGGCGGGGCCGGCTTCAACGCCACCGCCGCCGAGCCGACCGCCGGTAACGGCGGGACCGGCGGCAACGGCGGGGCCGGCGGTCGTCGGTCGGCAACGGCGGCACCGGCGGCACGGGCGGCAACGGCGGCGACCGGCAGGCGGGCACCAACGGCACCACCGCGGGCGCTGCCGGCGGCACCGGCGGCACCGGCGGTAACGGCGGCAACGGCGGTGACGGCGGCACCGGCGGCACGACCGTCCGGCAACGGCGGGGCCGGCGGGGTCGGTGGCACCGGCGGCACCGGCGGCGACCGGCGGCACCGGGGCGACCGGCACTTCGCCACGGCAACAGCGGCACCGGCGGCAACGGCGGCGCCGGCGGCGCCGGCGGCACGAGTGGCAACGGCGGCAACGGCGGCGGCGGCCGGCACCGGCGGCACCAACGGCAACGGCGGCGCCGGCGGCACCGGCGGGACCGGCGGCAACGGCGGGACCGGCGGGGCCGGCGCGGCCGGCACCGGCGGCACCGGCACCGCGGCGGCGGGACCGGCGGCAACGGCGGCAGCCGGCGGCGGCGGCGGCATCGGTACCGGCGGTACCGGCGGCAGGCGGCACCGGCGGCGCGGCGGCAACGGCGGCGACGGCGCCGGCGGCGCCGCCGGGGCGGCTGGCACCACCGGCGGCACCGGCGGCAACGGCGGCAACGGCGGCAACGGCGGCGGCGGCGGCACCGGCGGCACCGGCGGCCACGGCGGTGACGGCGGGAACGGCGGCGACGGCCACGGCTTGCCGCGACGGCAACGCACACGGCGGCGCCGGCGGCAACGGCGGCGCCGGCGGCAATGCCGGCGTCGGCGGCAACGGCCGGCAGCGGCGGCGGCCGGCGGCGGCCGGCGGCGGCGGCGGCGGCAACGGCGGCTACGGCGACAGCAACACCGGCGCCGGCGCCAGCGTCGGCGGCACCGGCGGGGCCGGCGGCACCGGCGGCAACGGCGGCGGCACCGGCCCAACGGCGGCACCAACGGCAGCGGCGGCAACGGCGGTGCCGGCGGGGGCGGCGGCGCCGGCCACAGCTTCTTCGCCAGCCCGACCGGCAGCGGCAGCAACGGCGGCGCCGGCGGCAACGGCGGCGGCCGGCGGCAATGCCGGCGCGGCCGGCACCGGCACCGGCAGCGGCGGCACCGCCGGCATGGGCGGCACCGGGCGGCGCCGGCGGCAGCGGCGGCTATGGCGACAGCAACACCGCCGCCGGCGCCAGCGTCGGCGGCACCGGCGGGGCCGGCGGCAACGGCGGCAACGGCGGCGGCACCCCCAACGGCGGCACCAACGGCAGCGGCGGCGACGGCGGTGCCGGCGGGGGCGGCGGCGCCGGCCACAACTTCTTCGCCAGCCCGACCGGCAGCGGCAGCAACGGCGGCGCCGGCGGCAATGGCGGGGCCGGCGGCAATGCCGGCGCGGCCGGCACCGGCACCGGCAGCGGCGGCACCGCCGGCTGGGCGGCACCGGGCGGCGGCGGCGGCAGCGGCGGCTATGGCGACAGCAACACCGCCGCCGGCGCCAGCGTCGGCGGCACCGGCGGGGCCGGCGGCAACGGCGGCAACGGCGGCGGCACCGCCCAACGGCGGCACCAACGGCAGCGGCGGCGACGGCGGTGCCGGCGGGGGCGGCGGCGCCGGCCACAACTTCTTCGCCAGCCCGACCGGCAGCGGCAGCAACGGCGGCGCCGGCGGCAACGGCGGCAACGGCGGCAATGCCGGCGCGGCCGGCACCGGCACCGGCAGCGGCGGCACCGCCGGCTTGGGCGGCACCGGGGGCGGCGGCGGCAGCGGCGGCTATGGCGACAGCAACACCGCCGCCGGCGCCAGCGTCGGCGGCACCGGCGGGGCCGGCGGCAACGGCGGCAACGGCGGCGGCACCCCCAACGGCGGCACCAACGGCAGCGGCGGCGACGGCGGTGCCGGCGGAGGCGGCGGCGCCGGCCACAACTTCTTCGCCAGCCCGACCGGCAGCGGCAGCAACGGCGGCGCCGGCGGCAATGGCGGGGCCGGCGGCAATGCCGGCGCGGCCGGCACCGGCACCGGCAGCGGCGGCACCGCCGGCTTGGGCGGCACCGGGCGGCGGCGGCGGCAGCGGCGGCTATGGCGACAGCAACACCAGGCGCCGGCGCCGGCGGCACCGGCGGGGCCGGCGGCAACGGCGGCAACGGCGGCAACGGCGGCCCCGCGGCGCCAGTGGCAGCGACGGCGGGCAACGGCGGCACCGGCGGTCCCGCCGGCGGCGGCGGCCAGGGTGGCACCACTGGCAAGGGTGGCGGCGGCGGCAGCCGGGGGCGGCGGCGGCACCGGCGGCACCGGCGGCACCGGCAGCGGCACCGGCAGCGGCGGCACCGGCGGCGGCGGCGGCAACGGCGGCCAAGGCGGCAACGGCGGCGCAGGTGCGGGCGGCACCCACTCCGGCACGGCCGGCGGCCCCGGCGGCTCCGGCGGCAACGGCGGCGCCCCCAGCGGTGTCACCGGCGGGGCCGGCGGCATCGGCGGCAGCAAAGGCACCGGCGGCACCGGCGGTGCCGCGTGATCGCGGCGGGCGCTAACGGCGGCCCCGGCGGCGACGGCGGCATCGAGCATCGGCGGCAACGGCGGCGCTGGCGGCTTGACGGGGCGACATCGGGTAACGGCGGCACCGGCGGCAACAGCGGCGACAGCTCGGGATCAGGCGAGTACGGCGGGGCGGCGGCAACGGCGGTGGCGCCATCACGAATCCGCCGGGCGTTGCCACCGGCGGCCTGGGCGGCGCCGGCGGTAGCGGCGGACCCGGCGGTTCCCCCGGCACACCCGGGAGCCCCGGATCAGCATCATAACGACTCGTCTGGCAGGCACCGGCGGCCATCAACCAGGATCGGCCCCCCACACATCGAGGTCGCCGATTCCTGCCGGCAGCATGGGCCACTCAGCGACGCGGGTGAGACGTACGTGGGCCCACCACCGCCACTGGCGATCACGCGCACACACCGCTCGACCGGCGTGGATCGCGGTGTAGTTTTCCGCGGCGCCAAGGGTTTCCGCGTTCGCCCATGCGCGGGTGGGTGTCGCGCGGAGCCTACGCGTCGCTGTGCGTGCGCCACGAATCGGCGATCTGGGCACCTAACTTATTGGACCCGGGGCCGACGGTGGGCGCGATCATCGCGGAGTGGAAAATGGCGTGGCCGTTCTTGAACTGAGACATGCCGTGCATGGTGACCGAGCTATTGGGGTACGCCTTGCACTGGATGGCGTACAGCGTTCCGTCGATGTGCTTGGCGATCAGGTCGGTGCCCTTGTCTGCCTTCATGTGACGGTACGGCGACTTGGCCCGCGAGTCGACACGCTCGAAGCTCTGCCTCCAGTACGGGTCATTTCTGAAGAACCACAGGCAAAGCTCTTCGAACCTGTCACCCCTGGCCTTGGGGTCTTCGGGCAACTGGTTGATCAGTGCAGTCAATGCTGTCGTCAATATGGACCACTTCCCTTCATTAGAGTAGGACTGCTGGTGCCGGATGCGTAGGCCAAGCATCTCGGCGGTGGTCATCGTCTCGCCCTTGCGGGCGAGCGATTCGTGGGTCTGGTCACTCTTGAAGGAGCTGGGCTTGCACGGCGACTAGGGACTAGGCGATGGGATCCGGGCTAGATATGGGCTAGGAAAGGTAGCCGTCCATCACAAGATCAGCCGTCCTGAGACCCAATTCGCTACGTTCGCCTCCCTTTTTCCGCAGCTGGACGCCTTGGGCTTCGAGCGCCTCCTTGAGCGGACGGACACGGGCAATCCCTTCGTCCGATTTCATTTGGTAGATGAAGTCGCGCTCCTCCCCGTTCCACGCTTGGACGATCACAAACGGACTATGAGAAGCTATGAGGATCTGGCTTCGACGATCTGCAACTGGGCTTGCGGCCTCAAGCACCGCCTCATAGATTGCACGCGTAGAACGCGGGGTGAGGCCGTTCTCTGGCTCTTCCAAGAACATTACGGGCGGCCTTGCGGCACTGAATAGAAGGACGAGCATGCCGATTAGGCTAAGAGTGCCGTCAGAAAGGTTCACCGCCGGAACGAGGCCCCGCACGTCCGCGAATCGAGCAGAGAACCCGATCCTATTGGTTTCGGTGGTGTTGAACTCGAAACCGTCGAATCCTGTTAGGACACTCCGCAACCGCGTGACAATCTGATCGAGTATCTCACTGTCAATCTGAGCGAGATAATAGAGGGCGCACAAGTATTTGCGCAGCTCAGACGTAGTATTTAGACCACACAAAGCGGGCATCGTGCCCAAAATGTGCCCAATGGGATACCGCTACTGATTGCTGCCGGTGGCGGCGGTTGACAACTCCACCCCGTCGGCTTGGGCCCGAGGTTCGTGACCCCGGCCGGTAGCTAAGCTAGCTGCCGCGGCGGCCTGACTTGATGATCTCGAGGCGTTCCTTGAGCAGTTCCTCGAGTTCCTCGATCGAGCGGCGTTCCCGCAGCATGTCCCAGGGTGTGCGCGGCACCTTGACCTTCTTGGGTTCGGCCAAGTCACCACCCTCGATCAGGGTGCCCTCCATGCCGTTGCGGCACAGCCAGGTACCGGGGATATCAGCATCGTCGGCGAAGGGGACCTCGAACTCCTCGCCGTTCTCGGTGCGGTACCGCGCGATCTGACGCGGCGCCAGGTCATGGTTGCGGTCAGTCTCGTAGCTCACGGCTCCGAGGCGACTGCCCCTCATGACGCGATCAGCCATCATCAACACTCCTCATTGCACGTATCACCGCATATCTGTGCAGGTTACGCCCCGGCCATGCCCCCTGCCCGCTGGCGTCGTGCGCGTCGAGGACTGGTGCCTCGGCCCGACAGGCACAGACGGCGTGCCGAACGTCTACCGCGGCTTCACCGGGACGCTGCGGATTGTCGACTGCGACGAGCGGGTGGTCTCATGGCTCATGGGTATCGAGACAGACACATGGCCGCCGCGAGGCGGTGCGGTAATCCTGGAATCGAGGTGAGTCTAGATGCTGGCGCTGTGCCTCACAGCGGGCGCGTTCGCGGCATTCGTCGGTCTTGGTTACGAATGGTCTCTGCTGCGCACCGTGTATCCGGCCGTTCCTGCTGACAAAGGGTGACGATTTCGACGCGATCCATCGGCTTGAAGAGCGCGGAATAGTTGAGATTGTGCCAATTGCCCTTCTCAAGATTGCCGCAACGCCGGTTCTCTATTGGATCGCTACGGCAAGTCAGCGAATCTGGGTTGAACTAGCGCTGCTTGGGTTAATCGTATCCTTCGCGTGGGGATTTGCGGTCCAGATTCCCGCTCACCTGCGATTGAACAAAGAAGGACATAATCGCGAAAAGCTTGCGAGGTTGGCTCGGAACGAGTGGGTAAGGCTCGTGGCCGTGCTGTTCGAAGCCGCTGCCTATGCGGTTCTGTTGTTCGAGAATCTATAGGATGGATGGAGTTGGTCTATATTGGTCCGGTCCTCAGTCATGTGCGTTTTAGAAAAGGTTAAGAGCTAATGGCTCGCCGGAGTCTGAAATCGCTGACTGCGGCTGTGGCATGATGATCAGGTTGGTAAGCGCAGCCTGATGCTCACCGGGCCGCCACCGAAGTTCCACGGAACTCGGGACATCCTCGCGTGCCAGATACGTGCCAGATAAAGGTCGTACAAGAAGAAGCCGTCTTTATCCCAGCACCGATTCTGGCATCGTTGCGGAGATGGATGCGCGTTCGGAGCCGGGTCTCAACGATTCGTTCGAAGAGGCGATTGACGACGCGCTGAGCTCCTTGCCGGCCGATCTCCGTGCGGCGATGAGCAACGTTGAGATCGTCGTCGAGGACGAGCCTCCCGACGGGCGGCCGCTGCTCGGCCTGTACCACGGTGTACCGCTGCCGCGAAGGAGCAGCACGTACAGCGGAGTGCTTCCCGACAAGATCAGCATCTTCCGCGGGCCGATCACGCGACTCGCTGCCAGCGACGCCGATCGTCTGCGCCGCGAGGTCAGACACGTCGTGCTCCACGAGATCGCGCATCACTTCGGGATCAGTGACGAGCGGTTGATCGAGCTCGATCGCTACTGAAGTGACGATGGGCACGATCCCAGATGCGAGCCGAGGCGTGGGAGGCTGACCACAGATAAGGTCACGCACCCCAGCTAGTTAAAAAGCCTTTGCGGCCTGACTACAGTCTTGGCCAATCAGCGCGTGATCTAGTCGCCAAGGGCATACGCTGCCATCTCTTCGAACAACGTTGTCCGACTAGGAGGTTGGGCTCATGCCCTTTCGTGCAATTCTCGTCGCGGCAGCTATCGCAATGGCGACTATTGGTGTGGCGTCACCAGCGAGCACCGTGCCGGAGTGCATGGGGCCGGATTATATAAATTCCGATGGCGTCTGCGTTCATGACCCGGAGCAGGTGCCGAAGGGGTCCCCACTACCACCGGCAGGGGCAGAAGTTGCTCCTCGAAGACCACTGGGGTATCGGGGCACGATGAATCCGCGGACACTGCCGGTCGACCTCCAGGCTCACATTCGTTGCGTCGACGGCGTGGTGACGCTGACATATCCGACGGCGGTGTATGTCGTGGCGTTGCTCGACGTGCTGGAGCGCCTGGCCGCGGACCGCTACGGCTGCCCACCCCGAGAGCCGTTCGGCGCGTTCAAGAACGCGGTCAACACGGCGGCGTGCGAGTTGGCGTCGGCCTCCAGGGCGACTGCCACTAACGCAGACGCAAGCGACGACGAGGGCGGCCCGACACTGATATGCGAACCGGTGATGTCCACCAAGGAGGCCGCCGCGATGCTTTCGATCAGCACGGCCGGAGCGACGTATCTGGTACGACGCGGGCTGCTGCAGGCCACCCGCTTCGGGCGGCAGTGGGCGATCAGCGGCGCGTCGGTCGCAGCGTACCGGGCCACCCGACACCGCAGTTGAAGAAGGGAGAAGTGGCCTAATGGGCCTTTACCCGCAAGGCGAAGTAGTCCACATCATCGGCCTTTCCGATGCCGGCGACGATGACGCCCTCCAGGTGGCCATCAACGAGGCGCTCAGCCGGCGGACCGCGGAGCACGCCCAGGCCACGTCAACCCCAGAAGAGGTACCGCAAGTGAGCGATGACGCGGCAGATTTCCGTCGCGCACTGGATACGCCCACGCCGCCACCCACGCCGCACGCTCATCATCGGCGGCAGGGTAGGGCATCACCTGAGCGGAGTCGGTTTCCTGCGACCACGCCAGCGCCTCAGCCGCCATCGTCACCGTCATCGGATGCCGTCGCGCGCTTGAATGCGCGCACACTCTTCGTCCAACGTCAACGGCTGCGGGGCCACGGCGGGCTGCTGCACGACGACGACCACGACCGGCGGCGGTGTGACGCGCCGCGCCCGCGCACGGCCCGCGATGCGCACCGGCAACGTCACCACATAGACGATGACGAACCAGACGACGACGGTGGTCATTGTGTGACCCCCCTTTTCTCTTGCCTAGAGTTTTACGCCGCCCTGCCGACATCCGCTGATCGGTTTCGGCATAGGTCGGTGCCTCACCACGCGCACGCCGCTGCCGCGCGGACCTCGGAATCCTCCACCGCGCGGTATAGCGCTCGGTGGTACCGATCGGCGCTCCGGGGCTCGACGCGCGTCGCGGCGATTCCTACGCTGACACGGTGCTAAACATCTTGCTGGGGCTGGTAGCCCTGACGGCGCTCGTCGTGGCGGCGGGCCAGCTGCGTTTGCAGCGCACCACTGCCGGCGGTCGCGGAATCCTGCTCGGCGCTGACCGAACAGGCCACCGCACTGTCACTCGAACTGAAACCGGCGAGATAGTGACAGATAGCTACCGAGTGGAGGTCAGACTCGCCGGCCCGAAGGTTTGGCACGAACTCGCGGTAAACCTCGAGCAGGATGGCCGCGAATTTGATGTGCCTGCTCGCCCGGTCACGAGGAAAACGATGACCTGCGATTCCGAGCCGGTCATTTGGGATTTCAACCTGAGTCCGCAGGACGGCGAGAAGGTCTGGTGTGTGATCTCTTGGGCCGTACCACGCGGCCCAGTCCTGCGCACCGATGCGCTCGCCATCGCTCTCCGGGGTGGGCATGTCTACCAGTGGCGATGGCGTCGGGGCCACCTCTACATCGGCTGGCTGTCTGCAGATGTGTCCCAGCACGGGCCTGTCTGGTTTCGCGAGCGTTTCGGACGGCCGCGACCACTCGGTCGATGGCGAAAGTATCGCGATGCGCCTATGCGGGATGGCAATGGGCCGCTCGATCTCGGGCGCGCACCGGACGGATAGGCGCCTAAATGTCGGGGGATCTCACCACGCGTACGCCGCTGCCGCGCGGATCTCGGAATCCTCCACCGCCGTGTACCGCTCGGTCGTGGCGATCGCGATCTGACTGCTACACCCCTGGGACCCCTGCGCGTGGCCCCACACGCAGGGGTTGCGCATGGCCGTGGTCGGCGCGAATCATCGACACCCATGACCGGGGGTGAGAACAGCGGCGCGTCGGAGCCGCGTGACAACACGCCGCGATATTCCGTGCCTGACGCTGCGGCCGAGCTGCCCAAGCACAAACGCCTACTCCGTAGTGCACGCCGTGGGCAGATCCTGAGCGCCTTGATGCTCCCAGCCGTGCTGCTCTCGCCCCCGGCCGGGTACGGGGTGATCACCACGACGGGTCGAAGGACCGGAAAGCGGCGCCGAAAGTGCGTCCGCGTCATTCGCCGCGGCGACCGCGCCTACCTGGTCCAGCTGGTACCTCCGCACGTCGCGGTGACGCGTCCCAGCGCGGTCAGCAGTTGGCTATGGAATATCCGGGCGAACCCGCACGTGCAGCTGCGGATCAAGGGCGGATCCTTTGCCGGAGTCGCCCGTGAGATCACCGGTCGGGCCGAACTGGACGTAGCGCGTTCAGTGATTTGCGAAAGTGTGTATCCGACCGATTACGCCGAGGCCAGCCTCCATCTACGCGGACTCCCGACACGGGCGAAAATCAAAGAACTGCATCGGTATTGGTTCGACACCGGACATCCGCTCGTGGTCGAACTCAGAAGCTAACCGGCTTCGCGGACTCTCGAAGACTTCGGCCGTGAAGCCAGCGGAGCTATCCGTGCCGCGCCCACCACAACACCCCGCCACCTCGGCGCGTACACTGCACCCGAAGGTCACGCGATCGACCGGACTCCTACACCACACGAATGGGCACGGCCTCCGGTTCCCCCCTCGCCCTGTACCCACCCGTCCATCTCGTCGGCAGCAGCCACCAGCGCCGCGGCGAGCTGGCGTGCTTGCGCGGCGCTCATCTGCTCCACCTCGCCGGCAAGGATGCTGATGCTTGTCTCGGTGCGGCCGTCGTCGAACTGGACGCCGCAGACGTCGACCGACATGGGTCCGACGTCGCGGCTGGACACGGTGTACGTGCGGCCGTAGCCGTCGCCCCATTCCTGCCACACGTCCGGTTCGCCGGTGGCGTCAGCGGGTGGAGCGACGTCGGCGCACAGGTGTTGGATGAGGTTGTGCCGCGCCATCATCTGGGCGCAGTTCACACGGTGCTGCGGGTCGGTGAGGCCGGGAGGGATCTGCTCGCGTTCGCAGTATTCGAGTTCGGCGATCTGCTCGGCGGTGAGCATGTCGGCCAGGTCGCGCCAGGTGGTGTCGTCGGCGGTCATGGTTGGGGACTCTCATTTCGGCTTCGTTGTTGTTGTTCCGTGTCGGAACTCGACGACGTCGCCGTCGGCCATCACGTAGTCCTTGCCTTCCATGCGAACCTTGCCGGCCGCCTTCGCCGCGGCCATCGACCCGGCGGCGAGCAGGTCGTCGTAGGAGACGATCTCGGCCTTGATGAAGCCCTTCTCGAAGTCGGTGTGGATCACCCCGGCCGCCTTCGGCGCGGTATCGCCCTGGTGGATCGTCCACGCCCGCGACTCCTTGGGCCCGGCGGTCAGGAAGGTCTGCAGCTTCAAGGTGTGAAAACCAGCCCGCGCCAAGGCATCCAGGCCGCGCTCGGTCTGGCCGATCGACTCCAACAGCTCGGCGGCTGACTCGTCGTCGAGCTCGGCGAGCTCGGACTCGATCTTGGCGTCCAGGAAGACCGCATCCGCCGGCGACACCAACGCACGCAGCTCGGCGACCCGATCGGCATCGGTCAGCACCGACTCGTCGGCGTTGAACGCGTAGAGGAAGGGTTTGGTGGTCAGCAGATTCAATTCCCGCAGCAGCAACGCATCCGCACCTGCGGCGAAGAGCGTCGTCCCATCGTCGAGCACTTGTTGCGCGGCCAGGGCAGCGTCGTAGAGGGGTTTGCGTTCCTTGTTGTTACGGGCTTCTTTCTCCAGCCGGGGCACCGCGCGCTCGAGCGTCTGCAGATCGGCCAGGATCAGCTCGGTTTCGACCACCTCGATGTCGGACTTAGGGTCCACCTGCCCGGCGACATGGGTCACGTCGTCGTCGGCGAACACCCGCACCACCTGGCAGATCGCGTCGCATTCACGGATGTTGGCGAGGAATTTGTTGCCCAGCCCGGCACCCTCGGAGGCACCGGCCACCAGACCGGCGATGTCGACGAAGGTCACCGGCGCCGGGACGATTCGCTCTGAGGTAAACATCTCCGCCAACGTCGCCAACCGCGGATCGGGCAGCGCAACCACGCCCTCATTCGGCTCGATCGTCGCAAAGGGGTAGTTGGCGGCAACCACGTTGTTTCTGGTCAGCGCGTTAAACAGGGTCGATTTACCGACATTGGGCAGACCCACAATCCCGAGGCTCAGGCTCACAGGGACTCAAGTGTAGGGAGAACCTCCGGTGGCACGCCCACAGGATGCTAACGAGGTCTTTACCAGCCTTTGGGTCCCAAGCCGGTACGGTCGACGTGTGTCAGCAGAGACGCGTCCGGGGGTGGCGGCGGATCACCGCTCGATAATCCCCTGGATACCCGGTGTGCCGTGGTGGGCCGCGGTGGTGATCGCGGTGACCGGCTGTGCCGTCGGCTTTGCGTTCGACGCCGGATCCGGCAAGGAGCTGACCACCGCCTTCTCCGGGTTGTATGTGGCGGGTTGTGTGGCTGCGGTACTGGCCGTGCGCCAGTCCGGGGTCTTCACCGCGGTCATCCAGCCGCCGCTGATCTTGTTCTGCACGGTGCCCGGCTCCTACTGGCTGTTCCACGGCGCCAGGTACACCGGCATCAAAGACCTCCTCATCAACTGCGGCTACCCCCTGATCGAGCGTTTCCCGCTGATGCTTTTCACTTCGGCGGGCGTGCTGCTGATCGGCCTGGTCCGCTGGTACCTGAGTATCGCCACCCGCCCGCGCGCGGCCGCAACGGCGGAAGCCACCGACGTGGCTGGAGCCGACGCCGCGAGCGAAGGCGGACGGCTCGGGTTGGCCACCAGGCTGATGTCATTTCTGAATCGCGCGTCCACCGACGACGAGGCGGTCGACAAAGCCGCCAAGTCCAGGGCACGCCGCGTGCACGCCGTTGAGCGTTCCGCCAGATCCGCCTTGGCCGACCGCGGAAGAACGGGCAGGAGCCCGGCAGCATCGCGGGCGCGACGTCCTCGGCCCCCAGTGGAAGACGGGCCCGATCCGGCCAGACGTCGACGCCCGACGCGGCCCCGCGACTCCGATGCCGCCGAGCCGCCCCGTCGCGGCAGGGTGCCGCGCGATCCCGACCTGCGTGGTCGGCCACCCCGGGAAATCCGCCGCGACCCGCACGCGCGCGGAGGTCGCCCGACCGGCCGCAGCAGCCGCTTCGACCCCTACGAGCCCGTAGAGCCGTTCGAACCCGCCCCGCCGCCCGCGCCGCGCCGCCGATCCATGGCGAACGGAGCCACCACGACACACCACCCCATCTCGCAGGTCCGCTACCGGACGTCGAATGGAGCCGAAGAGCATAACGAGCCGACGTCGCGCGCTCGTCGGCCGCGCGCCTCCGCAGCCGACTCCTGGGACTACGACGCCTAAGCGCCGCGCGCGCGCCTGATTTCCCGCGGCAGCGCGAACACCAACGTCTCGTTGGCTGTCGTCACGGGCTGCACCACGCCATAGCCGTGCTCGGCCAACCGCTCCAGCACCCCACGCACCAGCACCTCGGGCACCGACGCACCAGAGGTGACCCCGACCGTGGTGACCCCGTCCAGCCACGCGGGGTCGATGTCGTCGGCGTAGTCGACCAGATGCGCCGCCGACGACCCGGCGCCCAGCGCGACCTCGACCAACCGCACCGAGTTCGACGAATTGCGTGACCCGACGACGATCACCAATTCACATTCGGGCGCCATCGCCTTGACCGCGACCTGGCGATTCTGGGTCGCGTAGCAGATGTCGTCGCTGGGCGGGTCCTGCAGTTTCGGGAAACGCGCCCGCAGCCGCTGCACGGTCTCCATGGTCTCGTCGACGGACAGCGTAGTCTGCGACAGCCAGATCACCTTGTCCTCGTCGCGGACCGTCACCCCGTCGACGGCGCCGGGACCGTCGACCAGCTGCACGTGGTCAGGGGCTTCACCGGCAGTACCGACAACCTCCTCGTGGCCCTCGTGACCGATGAGCAGGATGTCGTAGTCATCGCGGGCGAAGCGCTTGGCCTCGTTGTGCACTTTGGTGACCAACGGGCAGGTCGCGTCGATGACGTGCAGTTTCCGCTCGGCGGCCGACGTGTGCACGGTCGGCGCGACACCGTGTGCGGAGAACACCACGATGGCGCCCTCGGGGACCTCGTCGGTCTCGTCGACGAAAACCGCCCCGGCCTTGGCCAGCGTTTCCACCACGTGCCGGTTGTGCACGATCTCATGCCGGACATAGACGGGTGCGCCGTGCTTTTCCAGCGCGCGCTCCACCGTCTCGACGGCGCGATCCACGCCCGCGCAGTAACCGCGTGGCTCAGCCAGCAGCACGCGCTTGCCGGTCGCCGGCTCAGTCGCCGAGCGCGACGCGCCCGGCCTGATGCCAATGTTCGGGCCCATGTTCACGGTTGGCGGCATGGCAACCAGGTTACGTTCTGCCGACTCGGGGCCGCACAGCTCGCGCGGCCAGCTTGGAGTTGACCGCCGGTTAAGGCAGGCTTGACCGCATGGCTACTGCACCGTATGGGGTCCGGCTGCTGGTGGGCGCGGCGACAATGGCCGTCGAGGAGACGATCAAGCTGCCGAAAACCATCCTGATGTATCCGATAACGCTGGTCAGTCAGGCCGCGGCCGTCGTGATGCGGTTCCAGCAAAACGTTGCGGAGCTGGTGATCAAGGGCGACGCCACCTTGGAGCACATCTTTCCGCCCAAGGACGAGCAGCCGGAGTGGGCGACGTTCGACGAGGACCTGCCCGACGACGGTGACGACGAAACCTCCGGAGACGCGGTTGACCCTGAGCGCCGCGCAGAAGGACGGTTCGCGCTGTACTCGACGCCTGACGCGGCCACGGGTGCCGCGGCCGACCCCCCGACGCGGCCTGTGACACGGGGGAAGCAGGCTGTGCCCGCGCCCGCGGTGGCCGAGGAGCTGGACTACGACAAGCTGGCCCTGGCCCAGTTGCGGGCCAGGCTGCAATCGCTCGATGTCGACGAGCTCAAAGCCCTGCTGGCCTACGAGGAAGCCACCAAAGGGCGTGCGCCGTTCCAGACGCTGCTGGCCAACAGGATCACGCGCGCGACGGCGAAGTGACCGCCAACACCGCCAACAGCGCCGGCGCGCCGGCTGGGTCGGCGAATTCGGCCGAGAACCCGTATCCGGTTCGCGCGGTCGCGATCCGGATCGCTAGCTGGATCGACAAGTTGGGCACGGTCTGGGTTGAAGGCCAGCTGACCCAGATCAATGTCCGGCCGGGCGCCAAGACGGTCTTCATGGTGCTGCGCGATCCGGCCGCCGACATGTCGCTGACCGTGACCGCCCCGCGCGACCTGGTGGACAGTGCGCCGGTGAAGCTCGTCGAGGGCGTGCAGGTGGTGGTCTGCGGCAAGCCGAACTTCTTCACCGGCCGAGGCACTCTGACGTTGCGGCTCAGCGACATTCGCGCAGTCGGCATCGGTGAACTGTTGGCCCGCATCGAGCGGTTGCGCCGGCTGCTGGACGCCGAAGGCCTTTTCGACCCGCGGCTCAAACGGCCCATCCCGTTCCTGCCCACCACGGTCGGGCTGATCACCGGCCGGGCCAGCGCGGCCGAGCGCGACGTGACCTCGGTGGCCGCCGCGCGCTGGCCCGCGGTGCATTTTGCCGTCCGCAACATCGCCGTCCAAGGGCCCACCGCCGTCTCCCAAATCGTCTCGGCGCTCAAGGAATTGGACACCGACCCGGACGTCGATGTCATCGTGGTGGCCCGCGGCGGCGGCAGCGTGGAGGACCTGCTGCCGTTTTCCGACGAGACGCTGTGTCGGGCGATCGCCGCGTGCCGCACACCGGTCGTCAGTGCGGTCGGCCACGAGCCCGACAACCCGCTGTGCGATTTGGTCGCCGACCTGCGCGCCGCCACGCCCACCGATGCCGCCAAGAAGATCGTCCCGGATACCGCGGCGGAACAGCACTTGCTCAACGATCTGCGTCGACGCGGCGCCCAAGCGCTGCGCAACTGGGTGGGCCGCGAAGAGCGGGTGCTCGCACAGTTGCGCAGCCGACCGGTGCTGGCCGAACCGTTGGCGGCGCTGGCGGTGCGCGCCGACGAGATTCACCGCGCCCGGTCTGCGGTTCGCCGCGACATCACCCGACTGATCGACGTGGAGGGCGAACGCGTCGGACACTTGTCGGCCCGGCTGGCCACGTTGGGTCCGGCGGCCACCCTCGCGCGCGGCTATGCCGTGGTGCAGACGGTTGCCGCCCAGGGCCCCGGGCCAGTGCTGCGGCGTGTCGACGGTGCCCCGGCGGGGACCCGGTTGCGGGTGCGGGTCGCCGACGGCGCGATCGCGGCGGTGAGCGAGGGACCAGCCGATGGCGAGTGAGAAGGCTACACCTATTAGTCAGCTCGGGTATGAAAAATGCCGGGACGAGCTGATCGAGGTCGTGCGGCTTCTGGAGCAGGGCGGGCTAGATCTCGATGCGTCGCTGGCGCTGTGGGAAAGAGGCGAGCAGCTGGCCAAACGATGTGAGGAACACTTAGCTGGCGCACGCAAGCGGGTGACCGACGCGTTAGCTGCCGGCGACTCCGCCGATTCTTGACATCGAAACTATTTCGCGGGTTTTAATTCGGAACTGGAACACGTTTCAGTTATTCTCTGCGGCATGGTTGAGATTTCTGGAACATCGCCGACGGCCCGGCTGGGCCCAGTGCTCGTCACCGGCGGCTCGGGGTTTGTCGGCGCCAACCTGGTGACCACGCTGCTCGACCGCGGCCATCAGGTGCGGTCCTTCGATCGTGCGCCCTCGCCGCTGCCCGCCCAGCCCGGGCTGGAGGTGTTGCAGGGCGACATCTGCGACCGCGATTTCGTCGCGGCCGCAGTGAACGGCATCGACACCGTCTTCCACACGGCGGCACTCATCGAGCTGATGGGCGGTGCATCGGTCACCGAGGAGTACCGGCAGCGCAGTTTCGCGGTCAACGTCGACGGAACGAAGAACTTGGTGCATGCCGCGCAGGCCGCCGGCGTGAAACGGTTCGTCTACACGTCGTCCAACAGCGTGGTGATGGGCGGCCGGCGCATCGCCGGGGGCGACGAGACGTTGCCCTACACCGACCGCTTCAACGACCTCTACACCGAGACGAAAGTGACCGCCGAACGATTTGTGCTGTCCCAGAACGGGATTGACGGAATGCTGACGTGCGCGATACGTCCGAGCGGAATCTGGGGCCGCGGCGATCAGACGATGTTCCGCAAGGTGTTCGAAAGCGTGCTGGCCGGCCACGTCAAGGTGCTGGTCGGCCGCAAGGCCGCCCGCCTGGACAACTCTTACGTGCACAACCTGATTCACGGTTTCATCCTGGCCGCGGAACACCTGGTGCCCGGCGGAACCGCGCCCGGCCAGGCGTATTTCATCAACGACGCCGAGCCGGTGAACATGTTCGAGTTCGCCCGGCCCGTAGCGGCGGCGTGTGGCCAGCGCCTGCCCCGGCTACGGATATCCGGCGCCGCGGTGCGCGCGACGATGTTGGCTTGGCAGCGGCTGCATTTCCGGTTCGGGCTGCCGCAGCCCCCGCTGGAGCCCCTGGCCGTCGAGCGGCTGTACCTGGACAACTATTTCTCGGTGGCCAAGGCCACCCGCGACCTCGGTTATCGGCCGTTGTTCACCACCGAGCAGGCGATGGCCGAATGTCTGCCCTACTACACCGAGTTGTTCGACCAGATGAAGGCTGCCGCCGATCCCCAACCGGTAGCCGTTGTCGCCCCCGCCGTGGCCGAGTAGCGGTATATTCCGCGCCGGCGACGATGCAGAGCGCAGCGATGAGGAGGAGCGGCGCCCATGGCACCGTCGGCGCGTTGCGAAATCCACTTTTCGCGAGCTAGGAGGAACGGCGGCTGATGCCCGACACTGTGCTGGTCACCGGGGCGTTCGGACTGGTCGGGTCGGCGACCGTGCGACAGCTGCTCGCCGACGGTCGCTGCGTCGTCGCCACCGACCTCGACGTGCCGGCCAACCGCAAGGCGGCAGCGCTGCTGCCGTCAGACGCCGTGCGGTGGGCCGACCTGACCGATCCGGGCGCGGTCGACGGGCTGCTGCGCGCCGTCTCGCCGGCGGCGATCATCCACCTGGCCGCAATCATTCCGCCGGCCTGCTACGCCCGGCCGGCGCTGGCCCGCCGCGTCAACGTCGACGCGACCGGATTCTTGCTCAGCGCCGCCAAGGCGCTGCCGGCGCCGCCGCGGTTCGTCCAGGCTTCCAGCGTCGCCGCCTATGGCGCCCGCAACCCGCACCGCGTCAGCGACGTGCTCACCGCGGACACCCCGCTGCGGCCATCGGACACCTACGGCGCCCACAAGGTGGAAGCCGAGCAGCTGGTGCGCGCTTCCGGGCTGGACTGGGTGGTGCTGCGGCTGGGCGGTGTGCTCACCGCCGAGCCGCCGCTCGACCTCGACCTGGACACCATCTACTTCGCGGCGTCGCTGCCGATTGACGGCCGCATCCAGACCGTCGACGTGCGTGATGTTGCGCGCGCCTTCGTCGCCGCCACCACCGCGCCGGTGATCGGCGAGACACTGTTGATCGGCGGCGACGACTCGCACCGGTTGGTCCAGGGCGATATCGCCCCGTCCATGGCGGCCGCGATGGGTCTGGTCGGCGGAATTCCCGCCGGGCGGAGGGGCAACCCGGACAGCGATGCCGACTGGTTCGGCACCGACTGGATGGACACCACGCGTTCGGTGGACGCCCTTGATTTTCAACGAGTTTCGTGGCCGCAGCTGCTCGCCGAGACCGCCAAGCGAATGGGGTGGCGCCGCTACCCGGCGCGGCTGGCGGCTCCACTGGCCCATACCCTGCTCAAGCGCCGCTCGCCGTACTACCGCCACCCCGGCCGCTACGCCGACCCCTGGCGCGTGATCGCCGCCAAATGGTCTGACCCACGACCCGACAAAGTGCACGAATGACCAATCGCAACGCTGTCGTCGTCGGCGGCGCCTCCGGCATCGGAAAGGCGGTGGCGCATGCACTGGCGGCGGCCAACTGCCGGGTGATCGTCGCGGACCGCAACGCCGACGGTGCCCACGCCGTCGCCGCCGAACTCGGCGATCCGCACAGCGCCGCGAGGGTCGACGTCACCGACGAAGACTCGGTACGGGCCCTGTTCGACGACGCGGGCGTGCTCGACATCGTCGTCAACACCGCCGGTTTCAGCGGCGTCGGGCTGATCACCGACCTTCCCGTCGAAGATTTCCGCGCGGTCGTCGATGTCTGCCTCACCGGCGCTTTCCTGGTGATCAAGCACGCCGCTCCGCGACTTGCGCGACGGCGGGGCGCTGGTGTCGATCAGTTCGCTCAACGGACGCCAGCCCGCCGCGGCGATGAGCGCCTACTGCGCGGCCAAGGCCGGGCTGTCGATGCTGACGCAGGTCGCGGCACTCGAGCTCGCGCCGCGGGGTATCCGGGTCAACGCCGTCGCACCGGGATTCGTGCACACCCCGCTCACCGAGCCGGCCACCCAGATTCCGGGCGTGGTGGAGGAATACCTGGAGAACACGCCGCTGGGCCGGGCCGGCAGTCCCGAAGACATCGCCGATGCCGTGGTGTTCCTGTGCACGGCGCCATGGCTGACCGGTGAGGTGCTCGACCTCAACGGCGGCGCCCACATGCGGCGCTATCCCGACATCCTGAGCCACGTCATGAACGCGGCCGCGCAGTGAATTTCACCGGCAAGCAGGCGATCGTCACCGGCGCAGGCTCGGGCATCGGCGCCGCGCTGTGCCGGGCCCTGGTCGCCGCGGGCGCCGATGTCGTCTGCACCGACGTCGACGGCGACGCAGCGGACCGCACCGCCGAAAGCCTGCATGGTCCCGGCACGGCGACGTCGGCCACCCTCGACGTCACCGACGCGGCCGCGGTCGCGGCCGCCGTCGACGCCGTCGTCGCCCGCGCCGGACGGCTGGACCTGATGTTCAACAATGCCGGAATCGCTTGGGGCGGCGACACCGAACTGCTGACTCTGGACCAGTGGAACGCCATCATCGACGTCAACATCCGCGGCGTCGTGCACGGGGTGGCCGCCGCTTACCCGGTGATGCTGCGGCAGCGGCACGGCCACATCGTCAACACCGCGTCGATGGCGGGGCTGACCGCGGCCGGCCAGATCACCAGTTACGTGATGACCAAACACGCGATCGTGGGCCTGTCGCTGGCGCTGCGCTCGGAAGCCGTCCCCCGCGGCGTGGGCGTGCTGGCGGTGTGCCCGGGCGCCGTCGAGACTCCGATCCTGGACAAGGGCGCCATCGGCGGCTTCGTCGGTCGCGACTACTACCTGCGTGGGCAGGGCATGAAGGCCGCCTACAGCGCCGATCGGCTGGCTCGCGACACCCTCAAGGCGATCGCCCGTAACAAGGCGCTGCTGGTCGCGCCGAAGCAGGCTTACGCTTCGTGGGTGTTCGCGCGGCTGGCGCCCGGTCTGCTGCAGCGCTTGTCGATTCGCTTCATCGCCGACCAGCGGGCACGGCAAGCCGCTAGAGCAGCGTGTCCGAAGTAGCTTCACAGTGTGGTTTTGGGTAGCTCCGCTTGGGTCACGCGACGGGACCGGGAGAAATTGTTGTCACGCCCGCTGCTTCGCATCGGGCATCACGCCAAACCCCAACGCGGAAGAAAGGCATGATGACAACGAGATCGAACCGAATACGACGCCCTCGGGTCATCGCGGTCATTGCGGTGCTCATGATTGTGTTCGGCATCGCTGAAGTGGCGACAGGACTTGATCACAACTTCTTTGGGGTCACGACCGCCCAGGGATCGGCTTCTGCCCGCATCGGGGTAACGCTAGGCCTGTTGTACTTTGCCGCCGGCGTGCTGACCTTGACGATGAGGCGTTGGGCGGCGCGAGTGGCGATCGGGTGCTTAACAGTCGATGTCGTCGGGCGCCTAGCGATGGTTGCCACCGGTCTTTATCCGACCGGTTCGGTCAAGCAGGTATTCGCCATCGTCGCCGGCACCGCCTTAGCCGCATTCTTCGCATTCTATGTCTGGCACAAAAGGGACTCGTTCCAAAGACCTTGATCGCCGGCTACGGTGGGGCGATGGCGCCAAACCGCCGAAATCCGGATAAAGCAAACCGTCAATCCACGTCAAACACGGATCACTAACGCAGCCGCTCGTTGAGAAACGCGACGACTCGCTTGCGCGCCTCGTAGGCCGGTTGCCCGTCGACCTCGCGGACCTCGTTGGTCAGCACCGAATGCGCCATCCGGCCGAAGCCGTGCTCATTGCCTGGGCCCGAGTCGATTTCGATCACCTCGAACGCATCGCCCAACCGCTCTTTGAGCGCGGTGAACCGTTCGCCGGGCACCGCCTTGTCCTCGCTGAACCGCAGGCCCATCGCGCATAGGCCCTCACTGGCGGCACGGTCTTTGAACGCGTTCAGTTCCACGTCGCTGACTCCGGGATCGCGCCGCTGGCGTGGCGTCAGCGGAAACGGCAGCGACGGCTGGCTGAGCACCGGCGCCAGCACGCTGTCGTCGACCGCGGCGGCCAGGGCAAAGCCGCCGGTGAAGCATTGGCCGATCACCCCGACTCCCTTGCCCGGCGTCGACGCTTTGAGGTCGCGGGCCAGTGCGCGCAGGAAGACCGCCACCGGCCGCTGCTTGTTGGTCGCGAACGCGGCGAATTCCCTTGCCACACAGGCACGGGCGATGGTGGGGAGTACGTAGCCCACCGATATCGGCCGGCCCGGGTCGCCGAACAGTGACGGTATTGCGACGGTGAACCCGTTGTCTACCAAGTGATTGCCCAGCCCCAGCACACCGGGATGGATGCCCGGTATCTCGGGGATCAGCACCACGCCGGGTCCCTCACCCTTGCGGTAGACGTCGTGGGTGTACCCGCCGCCGGTGAACGGCGCCACTGACCAACCGGTGAGGTCGGCTTCCGGTGAACTCATCGCAAAATCCCTTTCTAGGCCACTTCTACCGGTGCGCCGGCAACGGCGGCTGCGATTGGGTGGCCGCCGCCAGCGTACGAAACTGATCGACGCCCCCGGCACCCGTGATCGCGACCTGAGCGGGACCCGCCGGGCTCTTCAGCCGCGTCGTCCAGACCGCCTCGACGCCGTCACCCTGATAGACGATCCAGCGGGTGCCGTCCACGTCGACGGTTCCGCTGGGGAACATCGACGGGTGAATCGAGCCGACCAGCTTGTCCTCGTCGGCGTTGCTCTGCGTGAGGCTCAGATACATACCGGTGGGGCTGATGTATCCGACGGTGGAGGTGACCGCGTGCAGCCGCTGACCGGTCGACGGGTCGGTTCGACCGTCGGGAATGCCGCCGCGGCCGCCGGAGTTGGGCTGCCAGCCCTCGGGCAGCCGGGGCAACCGGACCGGGAACCCCAGCGTCTGCGCGTCGGCCCGCAGGGCACTGGCCGCGTCGTAGGACGGCACCGGTCCGCGATTGACCCCGCCCGGGGAAAACGCGCACATCCCGACCATGCCCGCCAGGATGATGCAGGCCACCACCAGCGGCGCGATCGACCAGAACATGTCCCGGCCGTCCTGCAGCAGCCGGGGCTTGGCCGGTTTGGCAGTCGGCTCCGGCTGCGTCGTCACAAGCACAAGTATCCCAGCTCCCGAGCGGCAACCCCCCTCTGGGACAATCGGCAACCATGACCGCAGGTTCTCGTCGTGAAGCCCCGGACCGCAACCTTGCCCTCGAGCTGGTCCGGGTCACCGAAGCAGGCGCCATGGCCGCAGGCCGCTGGGTGGGCCGAGGCGACAAGGAGGGCGGCGACGCCGCGGCGGTCGACGCGATCCGCCAACTGGTGAACTCGGTGTCGATGCGCGGCATCGTCGTGATCGGCGAAGGCGAGAAAGACCACGCGCCGATGCTCTACAACGGCGAAGAAGTCGGTAACGGCGACGGCCCGGACTGCGATTTCGCCGTCGATCCGATCGACGGCACCACGCTGATGAGCAAGGGCATGCCCAACGCCATCTCGGTGCTCGCGGTGGCCGACCGCGGCACGATGTTCGACCCGTCGGCGGTGTTCTACATGAACAAGATCGCCGTGGGTCCCGACGCCGCCCACGTGCTCGACATCACCGCGCCGATCGCCGACAACATCCGCGGGGTCGCCAAAGTCAAGGGACTGTCCGTTCCGGACATGACGGTGTGCATCCTGGACCGGCCGCGGCATCACCAGCTGATCGAGGATGTGCGGGCCGTCGGAGCACGGATCCGATTGATCACCGACGGCGACGTGGCGGGCGCGATCGCGGCGTGCCGGCCCGGCTCCGGCACCGACATGCTGGCCGGCATCGGCGGAACCCCCGAGGGCATCATCACCGCAGCGGCGATCCGGTGCATGGGCGGGGCGATCCAAGCACAACTGGCCCCCAAGGACGACGAAGAACGGCAGAAGGCAATCGACGCCGGCTACGACCTCGACCAGATATTGACCACCGAGGATCTGGTGTCCGGGGACAACGTCTTCTTCTGCGCCACCGGCGTCACCGACGGCGACCTGCTCAAGGGTGTGCGCTATGAGCCCGGCGGCTGCACCACCCAGTCGATCGTGATGCGATCGAAGTCCGGCACGCTGCGGATGGTCGAGGCCTATCACCGGCTGGCCAAACTCAACGAATACTCGGCCATCGACTTCACCGGCGACAGCAACGCCGCATACCCACTGCCGTAATCACTACCTAGCGAGGAACTTTGCCGATGGCAGACACCGAGTACCGCATCGAACACGACACCATGGGCGAGGTCCGGGTGCCGGCGAAAGCGTTGTGGCGGGCCCAGACTCAGCGCGCCGTCGAGAATTTCCCGATCTCGGGCCGCGGCCTGGAGCGCACCCAGATCCGCGCACTGGGTCTGCTGAAGGGCGCGTGCGCGCAAGTGAACAAGGACCTGGGCCTGCTGGCGCCGGAGAAGGCCGACGCGATCATCGCCGCGGCGGCAGAGATCGCCGACGGCAAGCATGACGACCAATTCCCCATCGACGTCTTCCAGACCGGGTCGGGCACGAGCTCCAACATGAACACCAACGAGGTGATCGCCAGCATCGCCGCCGCCAACGGTGTGACCGTGCATCCCAACGACGACGTCAACATGTCGCAGTCGTCCAACGACACCTTCCCGACCGCCACCCACATCGCGGCCACCGAAGCCGCGGTGCGCCATCTCATCCCGGCGCTGCAGGTGCTGCACGACGCGCTGGCCGGCAAAGCCCGCGAGTGGCGCACCGTGGTCAAGTCGGGGCGCACGCATCTGATGGACGCCGTCCCAGTGACGCTGGGCCAAGAGTTCTCCGGCTACGCCCGACAGATCGAGGCCGGCATAGAAAGAGTCCGCGCGACCCTGCCCCGGTTGGGCGAGCTGGCGATCGGCGGCACCGCGGTGGGTACCGGCCTCAACGCCCCCGACGGCTTTGGCGCCAAAGTGGTCCAGGTACTGGTCTCCGACACCGGGCTGACCGAACTGCGCACCGCGACCAACTCTTTCGAAGCCCAAGCTGCCCGCGACGGGCTGGTCGAGGCGTCCGGCGCGTTGCGCACCATCGCCGTGTCGTTGACCAAGATCGCCAACGACGTGCGCTGGATGGGCTCGGGCCCGCTGACCGGTCTGGCCGAGATCCAGCTGCCGGACCTGCAGCCAGGCAGCTCGATCATGCCGGGGAAGGTCAATCCCGTTCTGCCCGAGGCCGTTACACAGGTCGCCGCTCAGGTGATCGGCAACGACGCGGCGATCGCATGGGGTGGTGCGAGCGGAGCCTTCGAACTCAATGTCTACATCCCGGTGATGGCCCGCAACCTGCTCGAGTCGTTCAAGCTGCTGACCAACGTCTCGACACTGTTCGCGCAGCGGTGCATCACCGGGTTGAAGGCCAACGTCGAGCATCTCCGCGCGCTGGCCGAGTCGTCCCCGTCCATCGTCACGCCGCTGAATTCGGCGATCGGCTACGAAGAGGCGGCCGCGGTGGCCAAGCAGGCGCTGAAGGAACGCAAGACGATCCGGCAGACGGTCATCGACCGTGGGTTGATCGGCGACAAGCTGTCCGAAGAGGAACTCGACCGTCGCCTCGACGTGCTCGCGATGGCCAAGGTCACCGAGGACTAGACGTGAGCAGCGACGAACTCCGGCAACGCCGCCTGGCTGTAGTCGAAGAGCACATGAACACCGAGGTGACCAAGGACTTCGATCGGACCCTGGCCACGTTCAACGGGCATCCGCGTTACGAGATCATGGCCACCGGCCAGGTTTTCGACGGCGACGACGAGGTGATGGGCTACTACCGGACGACCCGGACCGCGTTCCCCGACCAGCGGCACGACAACGTGCGCTACCACGTCACCGAAGACGCGGTGATCACCGAATTCGACCTGCTGGGAACCAATCTCGGTGAGTTCTACGGCATGCCGCCCACCGGCAAGGCGTTCCGGGTGCCGATCATCGCGGTGTTCTTCTTCGACGGCGACCGAATCACCAACGAGCGCATCTACTTTGACAGCGCCAGCCTGGTGTGCCAGATCGGCCGCAGCGAGCTTTTGGCCTTCGCCGCCTCCGGTGAGCTGCCGGGGCAATAAGCACCGCAGCCGTCACGTCAGTCACGTGCGCCACTCCGGGCGGCGGTGTCCGTTGTGCCCACCTCTGAGTAGCCCTGTGTCAAGTGGTGGCGTGTGGTTGTTGTGTGAGGAGGGTTTGGAGGGCTCGGTGTCGGCCGGGGTCGTAGGGGGTGTTGGTCTGCCAGCAGTGCCAGATGATGTGGAGCCAGGCGCGGGCTAAGACACGGGTGGCGTGGGGGTGGTCGTGTCCGCGGGCGCGGGCGCGGGTGTAGAGATCGGCGGCCCAGGGATTGGCGCGGCGGGAGTCGTTGGCGAAGTCACAGACCGCGTCGCGGAGTTGTTTGTCGCAGGCCCAGCGGAAGCTGACTGAGCGCATTTTTCCGGATTGGCGGGTTGAGGGTGTGACACCGGCTAGGCACGCCAGCGCGTCCGGGGTCGGGAATTTGCCTCGGCAGTCACCGATTTCGGCCAACAGCCGTGCGGCTCTGACGGTGCCGCTTCGTGGCAGGCTGGTGAAAATGTGTGCATCAGCGTGGTCGGCGAGTTGTTCACCGATCTGGACGGCCAAAAGGCCGATCTGGTCCCCAAGGGTGCTCAGCGTGGCGACCAGAGCACGGCTGATCCCAGCGTGGGCGCAGCCCTGGGTGCCGGTGGCGCCGCGTGGGCTGGCGGTAAGCCGAGCATGCAGAACAGCTGGATCGGTGCGGCCCCGGTAACCCATCGTGGCCAGCCATGCGCCCAACCGTTTGGGGGTCAGCCAGTCGGCGCGGTCTTGGCAGTCGAATCGGGTCAGAAACCTCAAACTGATCGGCGAGTCCAAGGCGTCGAACAATCCGATCGGCCCGGGATAGACGCGTTTGAGGTGCTCACGCAGCTGGTTGGCCACTGCCACGCGATGGATCACCAGATCTTTGCGAGCCCGGACCAACGCACGCAGCACCGCGGTCTGCGGGCCGTTGGGGGTCAAGGGACTTAGCCGGGCTCGGTCGGTGCGCAACGTGTCGGCCAGCACGAAGGCATCGAACCGGTCGTCCTTGTTGCCCGCCGAGCCATACCGGCTGCGCAGGTTCTTGACCTGGTTGGGATTGATGACCACCACCGTGAGGCCGGCCTCGAGCAGTGCATCAACCACCGGCCCGTCGGGGCGTTCGATGGCCACCTCAGTCGCGCCGGCTCGATTGAGCACAACGATCAGGTCGGCCAAACCCCTGGCGCTATGTTCGATGACGCCGCGGTAGACCGCACGGCCGCCCGAATCGACGATCGCGACGGCGTGATCATCACGGGCCCAATCGATTCCACACGTCAAGCCGTTGACTGGTTGGTCGGACAACGTAACTGGGGCATACTGCATGACAGCCTCCTCGCTGCTGAACCCAGTGGGGAGGCACCCTAAACGGTGCGGGGCGTGAATACCTGTGTGCTCACTGTTCGGCGTTCAAATCTCGACGCTCAGCCCTGTCGACGGTCACCACACCCCGGGAACCGCCAAGTCCCGCGAATACTCAGAGTGGACATCGCGTGTCGAGCGACTACGGCAGTGACTCGACGGCACCTCGGGTGCATCGACGACCCATCTGGGGCCTCCGACACAAACATCGTGCAAGCAACCACTTCAGAAATCACCGACCGACACACTGTGCACCAGTGAGCGACTCCCTGCGGGGTCTACTTTGTCGCTGTGAGCCGGGCAGATTGCCTACCGGCTCGCCGCAGAGATTTCTGTGGCGGATGTGGCTTCCGCGGCCGGGACAGCCGCCGACGGCCTAGCTGCCGTTGTTCGATCCGCCCGAGTTCTGCCCGGGCACATCGGTGATCGGGAAGTTGGGCATCGGCGCCGGCGACGGCGTATTGGGCAACGACGGAATTTCGGTGGCAGGGATGTCGTGCAGGTCGTTGGCCGGCGGTCCGTTCTCGCGACTGCCGTAGACGCTGCCCGCAGCACGCTGCCCAAGCAGCTGGCTGACCGTGACCAGGTGATAGTTGTTGGCTTTGAGCACCGGGATGAACTGGTAGACCAGATCGACCGTGCTGGAGTAGGTGTCGTGGAACAACACCACCGAACCGGGTTTGATCTGGGTAATCAGCATGTACTTGCTGGCCGAGGTGTTGGAGTCGTTGATCCAGTCGTAAGGGATGACGTCCCAGAGGATTCCGGCCAGACCAGCTTTTGCCGCCTGTTCGTTGACTGCCGGGTCGGTCAGGCCGCCGGGCGGTCGCCACAGTTTCGGCGTCACACCGGTCGCGGCGGCGATCGCGTCGTTGGCTCTGGACAATTGGCCGGGCACGTCGGCCGGCGGCAACGTCGTCATGTTGGGGTGTTCCCAGGTGTGGTTGCCGATCTCCATGCCGGCCTCGACGACCCGTTTGGCGCCGGCCGGGTTGGCCGCGACCTTGTTGCCGATCTCGAAAAAAGTCGCCTTGGCGTTGTTGGCGGTCAGGATGCCCAGCAGTCGGTCGGTGTAGGGAGTCGGGCCGTCGTCGAAGGTCAACGCCACGCACTTGACCTGTGCGCAGTCGACCACGTCGTTGGCGTGGGCGAACCTGACGTGCCCGGTGAACGCACCTATCACCACGATGACGGCGGCTGCCGCGACGCCGGCGACGGTACGCCAGTACCGCCACGCCTGGTTGTCTGGTCGTCTCGGCACGGCGGAAGCTTACCTACCTCTACGGCAGCGGTGCGCCGCTGATCTCCTCGAGCATCTCGGTGACCAGCGCGGCAATCGGCGACCGCTCGCTGCGCAGCAACGTGATGTGCGCGAAGAGCGGGTGTCCCTTGAGCTTCTCGACCACGGCGGCGACCCCGTCATGGCGGCCCACCCGCAGGTTGTCGCGCTGGGCGACGTCGTGGGTCAACACCACCCGCGAACCCGCACCCAACCGCGACAACACGGTCAGCAGCACGTTGCGTTCCAGCGACTGCGCTTCGTCGACGATGACGAACGAGTCGTGCAGCGAGCGACCGCGGATGTGGGTCAGCGGCAGCACCTCGAGCATCCCGCGGGAGAGCACCTCCTCGAGCACCGCCGGGCTGGCCAGACCTTCGAGGGTGTCGAAGACCGCCTGCGCCCACGGGCCCATCTTTTCGCTCTCGCTGCCGGGCAAGTAGCCCAACTCCTGGCCGCCGACCGCGTACAGCGGGCGGAACACCACCACCTTGCGCTGTGTGCGTCGCTCCAGCACGGCTTCCAAGCCGGCGCACAGCGCAAGCGCCGACTTGCCGGTGCCGGCCTTGCCGCCCAGTGACACGATGCCCACCGACTCGTCGAGCAGCAGATCCAGCGCCACCCGTTGTTCGGCGGAGCGACCGCGCAGCCCGAACACCTCGCGGTCGCCGCGGACCAGTTGCACGCGCTTGTGGGCGTTGACCCGGCCGAGTGCATGCGAGCTACCGGCAAGCAGCCGAATGCCGGTGTGGCAGGGCAGATCTCGCGCTCCGGTCAGATCTGCCTCGCCGTCGGCGAATAGCACGTCGATGTCGTCGGCGGTGACTTCGATTTCCGTCATCCCGGTCCAGCCGGATGTGACGACATCCTGTGCGTGGTACTCATCGGCAGGCAACCCCACCGCGCCGGCTTTGACGCGCAGGGGAATGTCCTTGCTCACCAACGTCACTCGCTTGCCTTCGGCGGCGAGGTTGGCGGCGCAGCACAGGATGCGTGAGTCGTTGGTGTCGGTGCGGAACCCCGCGGGCAGCACGTCCGGATCGCTGTGGTTGAGCTCGACGTGCAGCGTGCCGCCTTGTGTCCCAACCGGAATGGGTTGATCCAGTCGCCCGTGCTCGAGCCGGAGGTCGTCGAACAAGCGCAACGCCTGGCGCGCGAACCAGCCCAGCTCGTGATGGTGGCGCTTGGCCTCCAGTTCGCTGATCACCACCAACGGAACCACCACTTCGTGTTCGGCGAAGCGGGAGCAGGCCCACGGATCGGACAACAACACCGACGTGTCGAGCACGTAGGTCCTGATGGTGTCCTGTGAAACCGCCGGGGAATCAGTCACGAAGCGCTCCTCGAGCTAATCGCCCGGCTCGCTGCCGCATGCGGGTAGTGGCCCCACCGCCACCCATGCGCACGCGTCATAACCGGGCTGAAGCCCGCGCGGCCCGCACGGACGATTCGGCGGGGGCCGCGGCGCCAGGACCGGGGCCGGCGGTCCTGTCGAAGTTGAGACGAGAGGCGCCGCCCGGACAGCAGAGCATGTCGCTAGCCATCGAAGGCGACGCTACTCTCGTGTGCGCATGTGCGCCGCGCAGGCGCGCCGACGAGGCTAGTTGATGACGAACTGCCGCAGCGCAGGCTCGTCGGCGACTCCCCATGCGGTGATGCGATCAGAGATCACGGCTCGCAGTTGGTCCGGGCCGAAGATGCCTGCGTCGGCGATGGTTTGCACCTTGTCGTGGTAGGCGTCGATGTCGGCGCCGACGACGTCGAGCTCAGCCGCGCGGGCGGCGATAGCAGCGATCGTCTCGTCGCGGGTGTACTCGAGGCAGTGCGTGACGAGGTTGGCGAAGAACTCCTCGTGCCGCGCTTCGTCGCGAGCAATGTGGGCGATGAGTCCGGCCAGCACCGGCTCTTCGATCCGGGCCGCCAGGTTGTTGGAGTAAACGGCGTGGGCGCGCTCGAAGAGGGCCATGAACACCAGCGTTTCGACCTGGGAGAACTGGTCGGCGCGATACCCCTTGGATGACACGTGCTCGAAGCGGACCTGCTCGTTGGCGGTCGGGTCGATCTCGCGGGTCACCACGAAGTACTCACGCAGTGCGATGGCGTGCAGATGTTCTTCGGCGGTCCACCGGCCCAGCCACTGGGCCCAGTTGTCTTCGAGGATGAAGTGCTCGACGAGTTCGCGGTGGTAACCGGCCACGTTGTCTTTGGTGACGAGAAGGATCTCGCACGCGTCGGTGATGACTTTGGGAAGCGTCACCTGTGACGGGTCCCAGTCGCGTCCGCCGAGCAAGGCGAAATTCTCGCCCTGCTCGAACGGCACGAAGTCATGCGCGAACCAGAGTTTCTCGGTGCCGAGGTGGCGGTCGATGTTCTCACCGACGACGGGCTCGAGTTCGAGGATCAATGCGTTAGCGACAGGTTTCTGTGCCATGCGGTAACTGTAACTCGCGTACACAGGTTCTTTCAAATTCGCCGCGCGGTTAGATCAGCGACCAGTCCTCCAGGCCGTCGTACAGCGGGAATGCCCTGGCAAGTCGCGTCACGCGGTCCCGCAGCGCGGGCACGTCGGGCGCACTGCCGGCCGCCAAGGCGGTGGCGATGATGTCTGCGACCTCGCTGAACTCCGTGTCCCCGAAGCCGCGGGTGGCCAGCGCCGGGGTGCCGATCCGCAGACCCGACGTCACCATCGGCGGCCGCGGGTCGTTGGGGACGGCGTTGCGGTTGACGGTGATGCCGACCTCGTGCAGCAGATCCTCGGCGGCCTGTCCGTCCAGCGGCGAGTCGCGCAGGTCGACCAGCACCAAGTGGACGTCGGTGCCGCGGCTGACCACCGAGACACCGGCCTTGGCGACATCGGGGGCCAGCAGTCGCTCGGCGACGATCCGGGCGCCGGACAGCGTGCGCTGCTGACGGTCGGCGAATTCCGGCGTACCCGCGATCTTCAACGCCACCGCCTTGGCGGCGATGACGTGCATCAACGGTCCGCCCTGCTGGCCGGGGAACACCGCGGAGTTGATCGACTTGGCGTACTCCTGCTTGCCCAGGATCAGGCCGGACCGCGGGCCGCCCAGCGTCTTGTGCACGGTGGTGGACACGACGTCGGCGTGCGGCACCGGGGACGGGTGCAGTCCCGCGGCGACCAGCCCCGCGAAGTGCGCCATGTCGACCCACAGCTTGGCGTCGACCTCGTCGGCGATCGACTTGAACGCCGCGAAGTCGAGGATCCGCGGGTACGCCGACCACCCGGCGATCAGCACCTTGGGCCGGAACTCCAGCGCCTTGGCCCGCACGGCGTCCATGTCGATCAGGTGCGTCTTCGGGTCCACGCCGTAGAAGCCGGCGTTATACAACTTGCCCGAGAAGTTCAGCTTCATGCCGTGCGTCAGGTGGCCGCCGTTGGCAAGGTCGAGACCCAGCAGGTGCTCCCCCGGTGACATCAGCGCGTGCAGCACCGCCTCGTTGGCCTGGGCGCCCGAGTGTGGCTGCACGTTGGCGAAGTCGGCGCCGAACAGCGCCTTGGCCCGGTCGCGGGCGATGTTCTCCACCACGTCGACGTACTCGCAACCGCCGTAATAGCGGCGGCCGGGCAGACCCTCGGCGTATTTGTTGGTCAGCACGCTGCCCTGAGCTTGCAGCACCGCACGGGGAACAAAGTTCTCCGAGGCGATCATCTCCAGCGTGTCGCGCTGGCGGCCAAGCTCTTTGCCGAGCAGCTCGGCGATGTCGGGATCGACGTCGGACAATGGCGCAGACATCACGGAGGAACCGGTACGGGCGTCGGGTGCGGCAGTCACGTCCGCCAGTCTATCGAGGGGGCCCACTTTGTTGACCTGCCCGCCCGGCTCACCTGACTAGTCGGGCAGCGCTGACGGGATCAGCGGTTCATCGAGCAGCCGGCCGAACCGCTCGGCAACACCGGCCCAGGCAGGGCGGTCGTCCAGCCAGCCGCGTAGCAGCCGATATCCCTCGACATACGTGCTGGTGTAGGCGCGCCACAACGGCGAGGACAAAAAGCGCAGCATCTGCCGAGCGCGGGTGTCGTTGACCAGCAGCCAACGACGCAGGAAATCGGCAACCTCGTCGGCATTGCGGTGCTCGTCATGCAACATCAACGCCGCATCCTGTCGCACACCGGCCAGCGCCGCCGACGCCTCGGACACCGCCTCGGCTCGCTCGCCGTCGAAGCGCAGCCCCAGATCGGCGTAAATCCCGGCGGCCCAGCGCCCCCAACCCGGGCCGATCGCCGCGTACAGCGCCAGGTCGGCCAGACCCTCGGCGATCAGGCACTGCGGCGTGTTCACCAGGAAAATGGTCTGCTCGGCTTGTCCCTTCCGGTTGACCAACCCGACCTCTTTGCGGCAGTGCTCGGTGTGGTGCCCCGGATAGGATTCGTGCGCCACCAGCCGTGGCAGGTTGGACATCAGTTGCTTGACGTCGGCGTTGACGGCGACCGTTGAGCGGTACTCGCCCAGGTAGTAGTTGAATCCCGACCACGGCTTGTCGGTCACCACCTGATAGGCGACGGTTTCGGAGTCCGGAAGCGGATACTCGGCCCGGACCCGGTCGCGCAGCGCGCTGGAGAATGCCTCGATGCATTCGCTCAGCCGATCGGGCGGGATTTCCTCGCCCGTGCGGTGCGCCTCCATCCGGTCGGCCAGCGGGCCGCTGCCGCCCAGTACCTCGTCGAACCGGGCGTGCGCCTGCCGGTACGTCTCCGCCTCACCCTTGCTGATGTGCACGTCGAAGTAGTCGTGCACCTCGTCGACGAAGCCGACCTCTTCTCCGGCGAACTTGCGCCCAGCGCATTCCAGCGCGCGCAGATGAGCGCCCACATAGTCGGCGCGCTGCTGATCAAATCCGTTGCGGTGCGGGATATCTGGCAGCGCGGTAATCAACCGCCGGGCCTGACGAACCAGGTCGGCCGGGTCGGGCGCGGGCTCGTCCAGCACCATGTGGCGCAGCGCCGGATCGCCGGTGAAGGCGTCGACGTAACCCGACTCGATCCGGTCGAAGCGCAGACCGAGCAGCAGGTACTCGCGGATCAGCGCGGCAGGTTCCAGACCGAGTTCCACACGCGCTGTGCCCAACTGCCCGGCTCCTCCTCCCCCGCTCCGCGGCCGCATCGTCGCCAGGCTAACGCTATCCGGTCGCCCCAGCCGCTGGCGGCGCGCCCGAAGCTGCAAGACTGACGTCATGCCGCGGCCCAGCGAGCCGAGCCCGTATGTGGAGTTCGATCGACGTCAATGGCGCGCGCTACGAATGTCGACGCCGCAGCCGCTGACCGAAGAAGAAGTCGTGGGCTTGCGCGGTTTGGGCGAGCAGATCAACCTGCTCGAGGTCGAAGAGGTCTACCTACCACTGGCCCGACTTCTGCACCTGCAGGTCACCGCCCGGCAAGGACTGTTCGCTGCCACCGCCGAATTCCTCGGCGAGCCGCAACAGAACCCCGACCGGCCGGTGCCGTTCATCATCGGAGTGGCGGGCAGCGTGGCGGTCGGTAAGTCGACGACGGCCCGCGTGCTGCAGGCGCTGCTGGCCCGCTGGGATCACCATCCGCGCGTCGACCTGGTCACCACCGACGGTTTTCTCTACCCGAACGCCGAACTGAACCGCCGAAACCTGATGCACCGCAAAGGCTTTCCGGAGAGCTACGACCGACGGGCGCTGATGCGGTTCGTGACCTCGGTCAAGTCGGGTTCGGATTACGTCTGCGCACCGGTGTACTCGCACCTGCACTACGACCGGGTGGTTGACGCCAAGCAAGTGGTCCGCCACCCCGACATCCTGATCCTCGAGGGTCTCAACGTGCTGCAGACCGGGCCCACCCTGATGGTGTCGGACTTGTTCGACTTCTCGCTGTACGTGGACGCGCGGGTCGAGGACATCGAGCACTGGTACATCTCGCGGTTCCTGGCGATGCGCTCGACGTCGTTCGCCGACCCGGCGTCGCACTTCCACCACTACGCGGGGCTGACCGATCAGCAAGCCGAGGTCGCAGCCCGCGACATCTGGCGGTCGATCAACCGGCCGAACCTCATCGAGAACATTCTGCCCACCCGGCCCGCGCGCCACCCTGGTGCTGCGCAAGGACGCCGATCATTCCATCAACCGGCTTAGGCTGCGCAAGCTGTGAGTTCGCGACTTTTCACGAAGCACGACAAGCGCCCGTGCCGCAATCAAATCTGATTGACGAGTCCTCGCGCAGCTAGTATTCGGTGACGGTGTTCCCGACCCCGGGGGGTGCAGTGGAAGAGTGGGCGGGCAGTAACCCTGGAGCCGGTCGGCAGTTCACACGTCAGCCATATCCCCTACCTGCGCCGCCGCGCCGGCGGAGCCACCGAACGGTAATCACGATCGCCGTCGTCGGCGCCGTGATCGCGGTCATCGCCGGGATCGCGGGAGTCCTTGGACTCGTCAGATCACCGAACTCCCCACCGAGCGGGCTGCTTTACTCCAGACAAACCGTATTGCCCTTCACCGGCCTCAAAAATCCAACGGGCGTGGCGGTCGACGCCAAGGGCAACGTCTACGTCACCGATGCCGGCAACCGCCGGGTCCTGATGCTGGCGGCGGGGTCTGGCAGCCAGACCGTACTGCCGTTCACCGGCCTGCAAAACCTGACCGGTGTGGCGGTGGACGACAAGGGCACCGTCTATGTCAGCTACTTCACCGGCGGCTTCCCCGGCGTCGGCAAGGTGGTGAAGCTGGCAGCCGGGTCGAACAGCCAAACGGCGCTGCCGTTCACCGACCTTGCAGACCCGCGGGCGGTGGCGGTGGATGCGGGCGGCAGTGTCTACGTCGCCGACCGCCGAAAACACCAAGTCGTGAGACTCGGAGCGGGGTCAAGCAGCCAGACCGTGCTGCCGTTCACCGGGCTGGAGTTCCCGCAAGGTGTGGCGGTCGACGCGGCGGGCGACGTCTACGTCACCGACACCCAAACCTATGACCACAGGGTGTTGGAGCTGGCTGCCGGATCCACCGACCAGACCGTGCTGCCGTTCACCGGCCTGAACCAGCCGCACGGCGTGGCCGTGGGACACAACGGCAACGTCTACATCACCGATTCCAACAGCAGACAAGTGCTGAGGCTGCCTGCTGGGTCCGCGAGCCAGACCGCGCTGCCGTTTAGAGGCCTTAACTCCCCGGAGGGTGTGGCGGTGGACGCTGCCGGCAACGTCTACGTCGCCGACGCGACGCGCTCGCGGGTGCTGAAATTGCCGCGGAGCTAGCCAGGTGCGCAAAAGCCGATGCGGGGACGTCCACCGCAACCTCTGACGGCGACGCCCCGCACCGGCGGGATGGGAGTCACGCCGGCAGGCGGCGCACTCCGAGGTATTGCAGGTAGCCGATCAGCGCGGTGTAGGCCCCGCTGGCCAGTGTCGCGGCGATACCCGTTTGGGTCAGCGGCAGCGCGTCCGCGGCGACCACGACGACCGCCGCCACCGTGAAGACGATGTTGGCGATGATGACGCCGATCCCGGCGCGGCGCAGGTCCATTGCAGCGGCCAGGGCGAACACGGCCAGTCCGCAGAACACGAAGAAAGCGCCCAAGCCGTACTCGGCGAGGGAGCTCAGCCCGGTCAGCGACGAGATCGGGTCCGCGGCCGCGGCGATGAACAGGCCGGCTAGGCCGCTCAACGTTGCGTCGAGCCGCATGGCGAACCGCAACAGGGAGTCGGTCGAGTCGGCGAACGGTCGGGTCGCCATTCCGGTAACAGCGGTCATGTCGGAACTCCTTGCGATGTCGGGTCGGACACTTCTGAGCGTGCCGCTCTGGGACTGCCAGATCGACGCGTGGCACTGCCAAGCACTGCCATGCGCAGGTCAACCGAGTGATCTAGGCCACGTATTCCGTGGCTAGCCGAGCTAAGTCAATTCGTCGGTTAGCTGGAGACGGCCACCCGGCCGCGTAGATCGGCCGCGATGAGCCGGGCCGCGGCGTTCTGCCAGTTGTGCAACGAACGCTGCGGCACCTCGGTGACGAACCATTGCCACGCCTGCCGGGCCGTCGCGTCCAGGCCGGCGGCGGTGGCGTTCTGGGCGTAGGCCCGCACACCCACGACGTAGGGGAAATACAGCGAGTTGTAGTAGCGCCACTGCTCGGTGGTGCCGAAGTCACCGCCGTCGCGCGGTTTGAGCGCCGCGATGCGGTCAGCCAGCAGAGCCTTGAGCTCGATGGCCCGTTCCAGCGGTTGGTCCGGCGCCCCCCGGGCGGTCAGCCGGTCGTCGATGGCCGGCAGCGCGGTCAGCGGGTTGGCGACCAGCTTGGACAGGTCGCCGTAGTGACCCAGCGCGCGGCGGGTCAGCCGGGCGAACGTGTCATCGTCGAAGTCGTCGAGCGGATCGGCCGAGACCAGCGGCAGCGCGGATTGCGTGCGCCGCAACGTCTCCCGGTGGGCGCGCAGCAACGGCGATCGCGAGAACACCAGCCGGTCCAGCAGCGCGGCCAGCGGGTCGGCCAGCACCTGTACGCAGGTCGCGATCGCCAGGCTGGTGAACAGCAGCACCGTCAGCGCGATCTGCGCGGTGGCCTGCTGGCGGGTCAACGCGATGCCGATCAGCATCTGGCCGCCGAGCAGCGAGACGACCGCGCCGGCGCCGGTGAACGAGCGCAGCATGTCTGCCCGCAGCGCCTGACCCTCGTCGAACGCATCCCACAGCGCCACCGCCACACCCAGCCCCAACACGTCGCAACCCGTCGACGCCAACGCCAGCCAGGAGGGCACCACGCCCAGCGGAATGATCAGGATGGCGTTGGCCAGCGCAAAGAACATCGTCGCTGTGATGACCAGCCCGACCACCGGGATGGTCTGCACCCGGCGCCGCAGCGCGGCGATCATCGCGCCCAGCGTGGACGCCGAGATCACCACGCACATCACCACATGGCCGAGCCGCAGCGGCCCGTCGACGCTGCCGGCCAGCGTCGCGCCGACCAAGGTCAGCGCGCCGACCCCACCGACCAGCAACAGCTCGCCGGTGCGCGTCCGCCCGCTGTCGCACGGCCGGGCCAGTTCGACGAGCACCGCAAACCAGGCCACGCCGGGAACGGCCACCAGGTAGATCTCGACGTGGCCGAGCAGCGCGGAGTGCGTGACGAGCCGCACGGCATCCAACGCCACCGCCGTCGCAAAGCTGCACAGGCCGATCGCCGAGAACGCGAGCACCGGCTTGCGCGGGTCACGGGCCAACAGATACAGCCCCAGCCACCAGCTCAGTGAAAACACCAACGCCGAAAGCGCAGCCATGCTTTCAGTGTGGCACGCCGTCACATGCCATAGCGGCGATGGCGCAAGCTGTAATCGCGCAATGCGCGCAGGAAATCGACCCGGCGAAATGCGGGCCAGTGAGCTTCGGTGAACCACATCTCCGAATAGGCGCTCTGCCACAGCAGGAAACCGGACAGCCGCTGTTCGCCCGAGGTCCGGATGACGAGATCGGGGTCGGGCTGCCCGGAGGTGTAGAGATTCTCTGAGATGGCGTCGACGGTGACGGCTTCGATGAGTTCCTCGCCGTTGGCTCCGTTGGCGAGTTCCTTGGCCAGTAGTGCGCGCACGGCGTCGGCGATCTCCTGCCGGCCGCCGTATCCGACCGCGACGTTGACGTGAAAGCCACCGTTTCCGGTGGCCGCGGTGCCCTCCACCGCATCGCGCAGTCGTCGCGCGGGCTCCTCGCCGATCAGCTCCAAGTCCCCGACCGTGCGCACACTCCAGCGGTTGGCCGGCGCGCAGATCTCCTCGACGACATCGGTGATGATCTCGATGAGCGAGGCCAACTCGGCCGGATCACGGCGCAGGTTTTCGGTCGAAAGCAAGTAGACAGTGGCCATTTCGATGCCGGCCTCTTGACACCAGCGCAGCATCTCGGCGATCTTGGCCGCGCCCATCCGGTAGCCGAAACTGACGTCGTCGTAGCCGGCGTCGCGCGCCCAGCGCCGGTTGCCGTCGCACAGCACCGCGATGTGGCGCGGCAGCGCAGATTTGGATGCGACCAGGCCTTGCCGCAGCCTCAACTCGTAGAGCCGGTACAGCGGTTCTTTGAGGCGCGGCGGAATTATCTCCACAGCGAACCAGATTACTGTGGGTCGTACTGCTCATCGGCGATCCCGCCGGAAAGGCAGGGAGGGCTTAGGGAGGCATATTGAGCCGCGAGAACGACGTGGCCACCAAGGCCGGCCCGACCGGCGCGATCAACGCGGTCGGAGAAGTCGCCGAGCATGTCGTGCAGGCTGCCGCCGCGGTGCTGACCAAGCCGAGGGCGCGTGGCTGGATTCATCTGGTGTCGGCGATCGTCGCGCTCGTTGCAGGTGCCACGCTGATCGCGGTGTCCTGGCCGTTGGCAGGACTCAAAGCGGGTCTGGCGACCTTCGTCTACACCGGCTCTGTGGTGGGGATGTTCACCGTGAGCGCCATCTATCACCGGGTGACCTGGAAATCCGCCAGCGCCCGCATGTGGATGAAGCGGCTCGACCATTCGATGATTTTCGTGTTGATCGCCGGCACCTACACGCCGTTCGCGCTATTGGCGATGCCGCACCACGCAGGGATGTTGGCGCTGTCCATCGTGTGGGGCGGCGCGGTCGCCGGGGTGCTGCTCAAGCTGTGCTGGCCGACCGCGCCGCGCTGGGTCGGTGTGCCGCTCTACCTGCTGCTCGGCTGGGTGGCCGCGTTCTACGTCGCGGCGATCCTGCATGCGGCCGGGGTGGCCGCGATGGTGCTGCTGATCGTCGGCGGCGCCCTGTACAGCATCGGCGGCATTTTGTACGCGCTGCGCTGGCCCGACCCGTGGCCGAGGACATTCGGCTATCACGAGTTCTTCCACGCCTGTACCGCGGTGGCCGCGATCTGCCACTACATCGCGATCTGGTTCGCGGTGTTCTGAGTCGCTAAAGCTGGGTGACGTCGCTCGCCGACCAGTAGGCCTTCATCGCGGTCACCTTGCCGTCGTCGCCGAACACCATCACGTCGATCGGCTCGATCAGTATCCGGTGCTCGCCCGCGCCCACGGTCAACCGGAACTGGAACGCCGCCTCGTGACCGGCCACCCGCAGCGTCACCAGCTCGCATTCCCGCTCCACGTTTTCGACCGCGGCATAGAAACCACGGATCGCCTGCCTTCCGATGTGCACCTCGCCGCCGACCGGGTCCTCGACGGTGGCGTCGTCGGCGTACAACTCCACCAGATCGTCCGCGCTGCCCTTGGCGACCAGGCTGATGTAGCGGTTGACGGTGTCGGCGATGTGTTCAGCACTCGGCATGACACGCAACGCTACCGGGGCACGTCCAGGATGATTGCCCGCCTCTCCCCCGCAAGCGGGTGGGGGTACCCCCAGCCGCGCAGCGGCGAGGGGGCGTGCCCCCACCCCGGGCCGTTTCACGACCCGCACCGTCACCGGGCAAGTGCCGCCGCCAGGTCTTCGGCGCTGGTGACCGGCAGGTCGCAGACCCGTCCGCGGCACACGTAGGCCGCGTCGGCACCGCCCACCCGGTCGCGGCCAACCAGCAAATCCGACGAGCCCACTGCGCCGCCGACGACGATCGCCCCGCCGGGCGCGAGCCGGCGCGCATCGGTCAGCAGCGACGACCCCGGCGCGGCACAGGCCACCGCGATCTGCAGCGGCCCGCGCACGGAAGCTTCGGCGACCGCGAGCCAATGACCGGCCGAGCGCGGCGCTCGAGCCAGCAACGGCGAGTGCGCGGTTAACGCGTCGGCTGCCGCCTGCCGATATCGGTCGGCTCGCTGTCCGCCGATCAGATGCGCCGCGGTCAGCAGCGCCTCGGCGATCGAGGATGCACCCGACGGCGTCGCGCCGTCCATCGGATCGGCCGGCCGCAGCATCAGTTGCTCGGCATCATCGGCGCTGTCGAACCAACGGCCCCGCCGATCGTGATCGGTGAAGTGCGCCAACGCAATATCGAGCAGATCGGTGGCCGTCGTCAGCCAGGCAGCCTCGGTGGTCAGCTGGTACAGCGCGAGCAGGCCAGTGGCCAGCATCGCGTGGTCTTCCAGGATCGCCGGACTCTCGCCGACTTGCCCGCCCAGGCTGGCCCGGCGCAGTCGGCCGTTCACCACGTGCAGCGCTACCAATGCTGTCGCGCAGTCAGCGGCGTCGTCGGCCAACTCGTGTGCGTTAAGCGCCACACTGGCCTCGGCCAGCGCGGTGATCGCCAGCCCGTTCCAGGCGGTGACGACCTTGTCGTCGCGGCCTGGTTGGGGCCGGGTCAGCCGGGCGGCCAGCAGCGCGGTCCGGACGCGGTCGAAGCGGCCCGGGTCGTCTGGATCGGCGGGTCGTTGCAGCACCGATGCGCCGGCTTCGAAAGTGCCGGCCTCAGTTACCCCGAAAACCGAAGCGGCCCAACGCCCGTCGTCGCCACCGAGCACATCGATCAACTGCGCGGGCGTCCATACGTAGGTCGTGCCCTCCCGCCCGTCAGCGTCGGCGTCCAGCGACGAGGTGAACATGTCGGCCTCGCGCAACTCGTCGAGCAGGAACGTTGCTGTCTCGCGGGCGACCCGGCGCGCCAACGGGTCGCCCGTTCGTCGGGCCCAGTGCGCGTAGGCCCGCAACAGCAACGCGTTGTCGTACAGCATCTTCTCGAAATGCGGTACCACCCAGGCGTTGTCGACACTGTAGCGGGCGAACCCGCCGGCCAGCTGGTCGTACATCCCGCCCCGGGCCATTGCGGTGCCGGTCCGGCGCACAGCGGTCAGCGCCTGCGGCGAGCCGGTCCGCTCCCGGTGCCGTAGCAGCGCCTCGAGCAACGCCGAGGGCGGGAATTTCGGTGCGCCGCCGAAACCGCCGCGGGCGGTGTCCTCGTCACGCAGAACTGCAGCGACGGCGTGGTCGCAGAGCGTTGGCGCCACCTCCGCGCCCTCGCCGGGCGAACCCCGGAATGCCCCAGCCGTGGAACGCAGTTCGCTTGCGATGTGATCGGAGGTCTGTTCGACCTCGTCTCGACGGTCCCGCCAGGTTTTGGATACAGCTGAAAGAAGCTGCAGGAAAGCGACTTTGGGGTAGTAGGTGCCGCAGAAAAACGGCCGACCGTCGGGTGTCAGGAAGCACGTCATGGGCCAGCCGCCCTGCCCGGTGAGCGCGACGGTGGCGTTCATGTACACGGCGTCGATGTCGGGCCGTTCTTCGCGATCCACTTTGACGCACACGAAGCGAGCGTTCATCGCCGCGGCCACCTCGTCGTCTTCGAACGACTCGTGGGCCATCACGTGGCACCAGTGGCATGCGGCGTAGCCGACCGAGAGCAGGATCGGCACGTCGCGTTGCGCAGCCTCGGCCAGCGCCTGCGGCGACCACTGCTGCCAGTGCACCGGGTTGTCGGCGTGCTGCCGAAGATAGGGACTGGCGGCCTCGGCGAGCGCGTTAGAACCCAGGGTCATCGGGTGGCTCTCGCGCTAACCGCCGGGCTCATGCGGTGGTCGATCATCGGGATGCCGATGGATCGTCCCGTCGTCGACGGCCTGATCCGGTTCCGGGTGCTGCGGGTCGAAGGACTCCGGCAGTTTCTTGAGGTGCCGGTTCATCGATCGCACCAAAAACAGCAGGCTGATCAGCAGCAGCACCACCACCAGCAAGCCGAACGGGCTGGCTTTCCCGAAATCCGGTCCGCTGTTATGCGGCCCGTTGTCGGCGAGCACTGCGAACGCGGCGAGATGAAGACGGATCACGGCCACCACGGTCAAGCCTCGATTCCGGCCAACAGATCGGACTCGGGTAGCCGCACCGGAACACGTGAGCGAGCCAGCTCGAACTCTTCGGTCGGCCACAGCCGCTGTTGCCATGCGATCGGGGCGGCGAAGAATTCGGCGTTCGGGTCGATCTGGGTGGCGTGAGCTCGCAGCGCATCGTCGCGCTGGCTGAAGTACGCCGAGCACTCCACGCGGGTCGTCACCCGGGACTCGAAGGGGTCGTGCTCGGGATCCCAGTGCTTGAGCCACTTAGCAAAAGGGCCTTCCTCACCACGTTTGACGAATTCGTCGTGGAGCAACTGCATCCGCGCCCGCAGGAATCCGTGGTTGTAGTAAAGCTTGGATACGGGCCACGGCTCACCGGCGTCCGAGAACTGCCGATAGTCACCGGCCGCCTCGTATGCGGCGACCGAGACCTGATGGCAGCGGATGTGGTCGGGGTGGGGGTAGCCGCCGTTCTCGTCGTAAGTCGTCATCACATGCGGCCGGAACTCGCGCACCACCCGCACCAGCGCCTCGGTGGGCACTTCCAGCGGCGTCAGCGCGAAGCAGCCCTCCGGCAGCGGCGGTGGCGGATCCCCCTTCGGCAGCCCGGAGTCGACGAAGCCCAGCCACGTGTGCTCGACGCCGAGGATCTCGGCGGCCTTCGCCATCTCGTCGCGGCGGATTTCGGCGATGTGTCCATGCACATCGGGCAGATCCATCGCCGGGTTGAGGATTTCGCCGCGCTCGCCGCCGGTCAGGGTCACCACGAGCACGCGGTGGCCCTCATCCGCGTAGCGGGCAAGGGTGGCGGCGCCCTTGCTGGACTCGTCGTCCGGGTGGGCGTGCACCGCCATCAACCGCAGTTCGCTCACGTGCTCCCTGACTGTGTGCTGTCTGTGGGCCCTATAGTTCCAGGTCTAATAGTTCCATCCGGGATGCCGGGGCCCCTAACCCGATTACTTGGCCCAGATCACTTGGCCCCGATACCCGCACCGATCGCACACAACCATGACCGAAGGTTCCTCCTCGCCGCCGCAGACCCGCTACGGGCGCGGCCGGTTATCCCGCATGCCGCGACGCCGAATCGCCGTCCTGGCTGTCATCGCGGTCGCGGTCGGCGTTGCCATCGCCGTCGTCGGTTACCAGCGACTGGGCCGCAGCGACGTCGAGGGCACGCTGGCCGGCTATCGGCTGATCGACAGCCAGACCGTGTCAGTAACGATCAGCGTGACGCGAACCGACCCGTCGCGGCCGGTTGACTGCATCGTGCGGGTACGCGCGAAAGACGGCAGCGAGACGGGACGGCGCGAGGTGCTGGTGCCGCCGGCAACCCAGCCAACGGTGCAGGTGACGACCATCGTGAAGTCCAGCAGGCCGGCAGTGGTGGGCGACGTTTACGGCTGCGGCACCGATGTGCCCGGCTACCTGCGTGCACCCTGACCGCCCGAGCGTCTGGCAAACACCGAACTGCGGAAAATGTCCTCGCCCTCCGCAGCGGCGGTGGTACGATAATCGGATGCACGGTTCCGGCTGGGACCGTGTATTGCTGCATTAGCGGCCAGATGCGCCGCGCAGGGGTTCGCCCGACTACTGGGGTCGGCAGTACACGTGGTGGAACCGCCCGGCAGCAAGACCGACGACCTAGCGAGGCGGATACCGCCCCACCGACACCACAAGGAGCACGACGAGATGACGGACACCCAGGTGACCTGGTTGACCCAGGAATCACACGATCGACTCAAGACCGAGCTCGATCAGTTGATCGCGAACCGTCCGGTCATCGCCGCCGAGATCAACGACCGTCGCGAGGAGGGTGATCTGCGCGAAAACGGCGGATACCACGCCGCTCGCGAAGAGCAGGGTCAGCAGGAGGCCCGAATCCGCCAGCTGCAAGACCTGCTCAACAATGCGAAAGTCGGCGAGGCGCCCAAGCAGTCCGGGGTCGCACTGCCCGGTTCGGTGGTGAAGGTCTTCTACAACGGCGACAAGTCGGACAGTGAGACCTTCCTGATCGCCACCCGCCAGGAGGGCGTCAACGACGGCAAGCTGGAGGTCTTCTCGCCGAACTCCCCGCTGGGCGGTGCCTTGATCGACGCCAAGGTCGGTGAGACCCGCAGCTACACCGTGCCCAACGGCAACACCGTCAAAGTCACGCTGGTCAGCGCGGAGCCGTACCACGCCTGATTAGGTCACCGGCCCCACCTAGGCCAGCGCCTGCTCGAGATCGGCGATCAAGTCGGCGATGTCCTCGATGCCGACTGACAGCCGGACCAGATCGTCGGGAACCTCCAACTGGGAACCGGCCGTCGACGCATGGGTCATCGCACCCGGATACTCGATCAGCGACTCCACGCCACCGAGCGACTCGGCCAGGATGAACACCTTGGTGTTGGCGCACAGCGCCTCGGCCGCGCTGCGTCCGCCCCGCATCCGCACCGAAACCATGCCGCCGAAACCGCGCATCTGCCGCGCGGCGACCTGGTGACCGGGATGAGTGGGCAGACCCGGATACAGCACCGCATCCACTGAGGCGTGCCCGGCGAGGAATTCGGCCACCGCAGCGGCGTTTTCGCTGTGCCGCTGCATCCGCAGCACCAGTGTCTTCAGACCGCGCATGGTCAGGTAGGCGTCGAACGGTCCCGGCACCGCACCGGCCCCGTTCTGCAGGAAGCCGAACGCCGCGTCCAACTCTTCGTCGTTGGTGACCAGAGCGCCACCCACCACATCGGAGTGTCCGCCGATGTATTTCGTGGTCGAGTGCAGCACGATATCGGCACCGAGCGTCAGCGGCTGCTGCAGCGCTGGCGAGGCAAATGTGTTGTCCACCAACACTTTCGCGGAGTGTTCGGCGCCGAGCTCGGCGATTGCGGCGATATCGGCGATCGACAGCAGCGGGTTGGTGGGCGTCTCCACCCAGATCAGCCGGGTGCGCGGGGTGAGTGCCGCGCGGACCGCGTCGAGATCGGACAACGCGACCGGGGTGTGCTGCACACCCCACGCGGTGAAGACCTTGTCGATGAGCCGGAACGTTCCGCCGTAGGCGTCGTCGGGTATCACCACATGATCACCGGGACGCAGCAGCGCGCGCAGCGCGCAGTCGCTGGCCGCCATGCCGGAGCCGAATGCGCGGCCGAATCGGCCCTCTTCGACGGCCACCAGCGCGGCTTCCAGCGCGGCCCTGGTCGGGTTGGCGGTGCGCGCGTACTCGAATCCGCCGCGCAGACCGCCGACGCCGTCCTGGGCGAAGGTGCTGCTGGCATAGATCGGGGTGTTGACCGCGCCGGTCAACGGATCGGGCCGGTAGCCGGCATGGATGGCCTTGGTGGCCAGTCCGGCGTCATGGAAGTGTGCGTTACCGCCGGCGGGCGCGCTGCGCTGTTCGCTCATCGACGATCAGCCTAGCCATCGCAATCAGTTCCGCAGGGCGCGCCCGGACCGGCCGGCACGATCGGACCCCATGAACCCAACGTCGCAAATAGGGAATTATCCCGATATGCACGAACCGCGGCGGCGAGGACAATCCCGGGTTATGAAGCGACTATTCGTGGGGTTGGCAACGACGGTGCTGCTGTGGGGCGGCGTCGCGGGGGTGGTCGCCGCGGGTGCCGCCGAAGCCCGTCCCGGTCCTGCGCCGCAATCGTGGCCCGGCTGCCCCGAGGATCACCCGGCAGGCCCCTGTCGTTGGTGCCCCGGCGATCCTCCGGTGCAGACCGGCAACCTTCGGGTGAACCCGGTCGTCTGGGACGTGAACGTCTGCCACACCTACTGGTATGTCCAACACGGACAGGGAAATGTCGCGCAGAACATTTTCGAGGGAGATGGGCCGCCACCGCCGCCACCGCCACCGCCACCGGGCCTCAATTTCTGCCCCATTCCCCCGTGGTGTCCGTGATCTGAAGGCGCCTACGCCGATCCGTATTCGGTCGCCCCGTGGGGCGCGGCCTGCTCGATCGGCAGGCACACCGTGGCCATGATCTTGTCGGCCAGCGTTTGGCGCTTGGCGTCCCAGAGCGGGAACAAGTAGCCGATGTACAGGATGCCCGCGTCGATCAGGTGGGCGATCTGGCGCAGCACAGACGCCCCGAAACCGATTGGCTTCCCGGTGTTCTCGCTGACAACCGTCAGCCTCAGCAACGACTTACCGATGCTCGATCCGGTGGTGCCCTGACGGTAGCCGTAGTTCCAGACGAAGTAGGCCAACCCGACGAGCACCGCACCCCACATCACCGTCACACCCAGCGTCGAATAACCGATCGAGCAGATCTGGTCGACGGTGTACGGGGTGATGTCGGTCAGACATGCGCTGTCCACGGAGTTCTGCAGGACCAGCCAACCGACGCCAAGGATCAGCGCGAGAGGCAGGTGGTCGACGAGGTACGCCGCGGCCCGGCTGAGCCACGGGCTGTAGGCCTGCTGCGGCAGAGCGCGGATTACCGGCCCGGGCGGTGGCGGCAGGTATCCGCCCGACGGCGGGGGCGGCGGTGGGTAGGCGCCACCTCCCGGCGGCGGAGGCGGTGGGGCCGACGACGAGTGGGCCTCGCCGGCCCGTGGTGGCGGTTGGTCGGTCATGAGCGGCTTTCCCTTTGCACAATAATTTTCGCTCCCCGAACTGATTTGCCCGCAGGCCGTCCCGCTACTTGCGTAACGCGCCGTCGGAAAGGAAGCCCAGCAAGTCGTAACGGGTGATCACCCCGACCGGTTTGCCTTCCTCGACGACCATGACGGCGTCCAGGTCCCGCAGCGTCTTGGCCAGCGAGCTGACCAGTTCGCCGGCTCCGATGATCGGCAGCGGTGGGCTCATGTGCATCCCGACGGCGTCGGCCAGGTTGGCGCGGCCCTCGAAGACGGCCGAAAGCAGTTCGCGCTCAGAGACACTGCCGGCCACCTCGCCGGCCATCACCGGAGGCTCGGCGCCGACGACGGGCATCTGCGACACCCCGTACTCCCGCAGGATGCTGATCGCGTCGCGCACGGTCTCCGACGGGTGGGTGTGCACCAGGTCAGGCAGGTGACCGGACTTGCCCCGCAGCACGTCGCCGACCGTGGGCTGCTCGATCGAGCCGTCCAGCCTGGTGCGCAGGAACCCGTAGGACGACATCCAGGCGTCGTTGAAGATCTTCGACATGTAGCCGCGGCCACCGTCGGGCAGCAGCACGACGATCAGCGCGTCGGGCCCGGCTTCCTCGGCCACCTTGAGCGCCGCCACCACCGCCATCCCGCACGACCCGCCGACCAGCATGGCCTCCTCGCGGGCCAGCCGTCTGGTCATGTTGAACGAATCGGAGTCGGAGACCGCGATGATCTCGTCGGGCACCGCCCGGTCGTAGGCCGCCGGCCAGAAATCCTCGCCCACCCCCTCGACGAGATAGGGCCGGCCGCTGCCGCCGGAGTACACCGACCCTTCCGGATCGGCGCCGACGACGCGAACCCGCCCCTGCGAGACGTCCTTGAGATACCGGCCGGCGCCGGTGATCGTCCCGCCGGTACCGATGCCGGCCACGAAGTGGGTCACCTGACCGTCGGTGTCGGCCCAGATCTCCGGGCCGGTGGTCTCATAGTGGCTGGCCGGTCCTTGCGGATTGGAGTACTGGTCGGGTTTCCAGGCACCGTCGATCTCGCCGACCAACCGGTCGGAGACGCTGTAGTAGCTGTTCGGGTGGTCGGGCGGCACCGCCGTCGGGCACACCACGACCTCGGCGCCGTAAGCGCGCAGCACATTCTGCTTGTCCTCGCTGACCTTGTCGGGGCAGACGAACACACACCGGTAGCCGCGGCGCTGGGCTACCAAAGCCAGGCCGACGCCGGTGTTTCCCGAGGTCGGTTCGACGATCGTGCCGCCAGGCTTGAGCTCTCCGCTGGCCTCTGCGGCGTCGATCATCTTCACCGCGATCCGGTCCTTGCTGCTCAACCCCGGGTTGAGGTATTCGACCTTGGCCACGACCCTGCCCGACCCCGGTGGCACGACCGAGGTCAGCTGAACCAGTGGAGTATTTCCGATGAGTTCACTGATGTGTCGCGCGATCCGCATGCATGAATGGTCTCAGGTGCGGTGCGGCTGCGCGCAGCGGCTCGCTAGCCGGTGGCCTCGCGGATGTACTCGCCGATCTGCCGCAGCGATCGCGTGGCCTCGGGCACCACCGGCGCGGCGAGCTGGAAGTCGTGAATCTGGCCGGGCCAGACCCGCACTTCGGTCGGCACGCCCGCCGCCGCAAGCGCGCGCGCCGCCACGCGTGCGTCATGCAACAACACCTCCGACCCCGAGACGTGGATCAACGTCCGGGGCAGCCCCGGCTCGAGGTGATCGAGCGGCTCATAGATCTGCTCGGGCTCTCCGTCGACGACGTGCTTGGTTGCTGCCCTGGCGACCAGCGCGAACAACGCGTCGAATGCCTTGGCCGGGAACATCGCATCGGTCTTGATGTTCGGGTGCGACTGCTTGGGCTCCTTGGCCAGTTGCAGCAATGGCGAGATCACGACCAGCGCCGCCGGTTCCTCGTGGGCCTGTTGAAGCCGTTGCGCCAGAGCAAGAGCCAGGTAACCTCCGGCCGAATCGCCGGCCAACACGATCTGCTCCGGCTGATAATCCCGCAAGCGCAGCCAACGGTAGGCGTCGTGGCAGTCGTCCAGCGCCATGCCCACCGAGTGCTTCGGGATCAGCCGGTAGTTGACCACCAACACCGGAGAGTCGGCGAACTTCGACAACGCGTTGACGATTCGGCTGTGCGAGTTGACTCCGCACGTCAAAAACGCGCCGCCGTGCAGATAGAGCACCACCCGTCGCTGGCCGTCGGCCGGCAGCACACCGGGCGCACGCACCAACTGCGCGGTGCAATGCGGCAACTTCACTGTCTTCCTGACAGTTCCGGGCTTGGGAAGCAACACGCGGGAAGCGAAGTCGACGATGCCGAACGGAAAAGGCACATGCGGGACATAGCTGCACACCGCCAAAGCCGGGCGGATCGTCATCCGACAAGCCAGCGACGCCATCATCCCGGTGATGCTGGGTCCGCTCTCGACAACCTCGACGGGTGCGCCATCGGTGACGGGAAATCTGCGCGCCCGCAACACGTCGCGGGCGCGAACGGCATTGCGGGGCGAGCCCGAAACCTTGCTCGGTGCGGTCATGCTCAACACTCCTACGTCGTTGTAGTGCGCTGCCAGCGAGGCGTCCGGCCCGCACTCAGCCAACCTCGCGAACTTAGCTTGACACTTTAAGTAACTTCAACAATCAAAGAGTCGGATTCGATACCAGAATTGCTCCGACCCGTGATCGCGCGAACGCGCAAACGCCGGGCTCAGTGATAACCGGCCGCCAGCGACATAAAATGATCGCGTGGTACGACGCGGACCGCGGGGTTCGATGTTTGCGCTGGCTGCGGCGGGCGCGCTGGCATCGACAGGCACAGCCTATGTGGGTGCACGCAACCTGCTGATCGGCCAGGCAGAGCGAGCGCGCAACTTGATCCCGAAAGCGTGGGACATCCCGCCGCGGGCTGACGGCGTGTACGGCCCGGGTGGCGGGCCCGTGCAGCGCTGGCAACGCGGGGCGCCGGTCGACGTGCACCTGATGATCTTTGGGGACTCGACGGCCACCGGGTACGGCTGCCGCAGCGCCGACGAGGTTCCCGGTGTGCTGATTGCCCGCGGACTGGCCGACCAGACCGGCAAACGTATCCGGTTGAGCACCAAAGCGATCATGGGGGCCACCTCCAAGGGCTTGTCCGGGCAGGTCGACGCCATGTTCGTGGCCGGGCCGCCGCCGGATGCCGCGGTAATCCTGATCGGCGCCAACGACGTCACGGCGCTGAACGGCATCGGCGCCTCCGCGCGGCGGCTCGGGGCAGCGGTGCGACGGCTGTGCGCCAGCGGCGCAGTGGTCGTGGTTGCCACCTGCCCCGATTTCGGTGTCGTCAAGGCGATCCCACAGCCGCTGCGCTGGACGGTGCGCACCCGCGGACTGCGGCTCGCCCGCGCACAGTCCGGCGCCGTCAGGGCGGCCGGCGGCGTGCCGGTGCCGCTGGCCTCGTTGGTGAACGATGAGTTCCGGCATACGCCCGAGCTGATGTTGTCTGAAGACCAGTTCCATCCGTCGGCGGCCGGATACGCGCTGGCCGCAAGCCAGCTGCTACCGGCGTTGTGCCACGCGCTCGGCGACTGGGCCGGCGAGCCGGTACCCGCCCTGGCGTCGGCAACCGCCACGGAGGCCGGTCCCGGCGGCTATTCAGTGCTTGGGCTGATCTCGCGGCTGTGGCGGCGGCCCACGACCGGGGTGCCGGCACCTCTCGTCGTGGCCGGCCCTGGCTAGGTCACCGCGCCGAGCCGCTTCGCGGCTCGCATTGTCGCCGGGCTCCATCAGATTGCCCGGCTCCTCACCGAGCCGCTTCGCGGCTCGCATTGTCGCCGGGCTAGATTCGGGTCCAGACCACACCCCGTTTGGATGGAGCCGTCATGCCGGAAGCCGTCATCGTTTCAACTGCCCGTTCGCCCATCGGACGCGCCATGAAAGGGTCGCTGGTCAGCATCCGGCCCGACGACCTGGCGGCCCAGATGGTGCGCGCCGCGCTGGACAAGGTACCCGAGCTGAACCCCCACCAGATCGACGACCTGATCTTGGGCTGCGGCCTGCCCGGAGGCGAGCAGGGCTTCAACATGGCCCGCGTCGTCGCCGTCGAGCTGGGCTACGACTTCCTGCCGGGCACCACCGTCAACCGCTACTGTTCGTCGTCGCTGCAGACCATCCGGATGGCCTTCCATGCGATCAAGGCCGGCGAAGGCGACGCGTTCATCTCCGCCGGCGTGGAGACGGTTTCCCGGTTCGCCAAGGGCAACTCGGACTCCTGGCCCGACACCAAGAACCCGCTGTTCGACGCGGCCGCCCAGCGGACGGCAACCGCCGCTGAGGGCGCTGACGACTGGCACGATCCCCGTAAAGACGACGCGCTGCCCGACATCTACATCGCGATGGGTCAGACCGCCGAAAACGTCGCCATTCTCACCGGGATCAACCGCGAAGATCAGGACCACTGGGGAGTCCGCAGCCAGAACCGCGCCGAAGACGCCATCAAGAGCGGTTTCTTCGAACGCGAAATCGTCCCCGTCACCCTGCCCGACGGCACCACGGTCAGCACCGACGACGGCCCGCGACCGGGAACAACCTACGAAAAGATCAGCCAGCTCAAGCCTGTCTTTCGGCCCAATGGGACCGTGACCGCGGGCAATGCCTGCCCACTGAACGACGGCGCCGCCGCGGTGGTGATCACCAGCGACACCAAGGCCAAAGAACTTGGCCTGACACCGCTGGCCCGCATCGTGTCTACCGGGGTGAGCGGCCTGTCCCCCGAGATCATGGGCCTGGGACCGATCGAGGCGAGCAAGAAGGCCCTGCAGCGGGCCGGCCTGTCGGTCAAGGACATCGATCTGTTCGAAATCAACGAGGCCTTTGCGGTGCAGGTGCTCGGATCGGCCCGCGAACTGGGCATCGACGAGGACAAGCTCAATGTCTCCGGCGGTGCGATCGCGCTGGGCCATCCGTTCGGCATGACCGGTGCCCGCATCGCCACCACCCTGCTCAATAACCTGCAGACCCAGGACAAGACGTTCGGTCTGGAAACCATGTGCGTCGGCGGCGGTCAGGGCATGGCGTTGGTGATCGAGCGGCTGAGCTGACCGACGCCGTCGGCCCCGGTGTGCATCTGGCGCGCTTCACATGGGATGGGTTACCGTTTGCCGGCCGCCGCAAGGGTGGCCTACGGATTCGGGTTGGAGACGACTCGGGTTCAAAGGAGGACACTATGAGCATTTCCCTGAAGACGGTCGCTGGCGTGACTGCGGCGGCGGCGTTAGGCGCATCAATGGTGGGCTGCACCAGCACCTCGAAGGCGCCGACGACACCATCGGGGTCGGCCACATCGACGAGCCAGAGCTCGGCATCGAATTCGGCGCAGCCCCAATCCGGCGATTACACCAAACTGCTGATCCAAGCCAGCGATCTCAACGCACCCGAAGAATTCAAAGCGAGCCCGGTAATACAGAACCCGAATGGCCACCCGGGGGTGGAGACAACGTTCAGCAACGAGGACGGCAGCAACCAGGTCCGCGACACCATCCTCGTCTTGAACGACCCTTCCGCCGCGGCCAACGCGCTCGACTCGGCCAAGGCGACGCTGGGTGATTCTGTAAAAGGAACGCCCGGACCGGCCGCCGTCGGTACCGGCGGTACGACGGTCTCGGGCAACTCGCCGGATGGCTCCAAAGGGGTGACGATCGTGCTGTTCACCGAGGGCAAGGCGTTCACTACGCTGACATTCAATGGACCTGCCGACACGCCGGCGCCACCGGACTTCGTCACCGACGTCGCCCAGAAGCAAGACACCGCCATCAAGAATGGACTCCCCGGCTAGCCCGCCGTCGCCGAGCAGACGCAAAAGCCCCTCACGCCTCGGCGTGTCGGGGGCTTTTGCGTCTCCTCGCCGGCTAACCGGCTAACTCAGCCCACGAAAAAGCCGGCACGCAAGCGCGTGCCGGCTTTTTCGTGTGAAGCGCTAGTCGTTCTGCAGATAACTGAGCAGGCGCAGGATCTCGATGTAGAGCCAGACCAGTGTCACGGTCAGGCCCAGCGCGATACCCCATGCCGCCTTCTCGGGCGCCCCGGCGCGGATCATCTGGTCGGCGGCGTCGAAGTCGATCAGGAAGCTGAACGCCGCGATCGCGATACACACCAGCGAGAAGATGATGGCCAGCGGGCCACCGCTGCGCAGCCCCATCCCTTCGCCGTGGCCGACGCCGAACATCGCCAGAACCATGTTGCCCAGCATCAGGGCCAGTACACCGAACAGGCTGGCCACGACCATCCGGGTGAACTTCGGGGTTACTCGGATGGCGCCGGTTTTGTAGACCACGAGCATCCCGACGAATACGCCGATAGTGCCCATGATCGCCTGTCCGATCATCACGCCGGCATTGGTGGTCGACACCGAGAAGTTGGTCAGCAGGAAGGAAAACGCCCCGAGGAACAGCCCTTCCAGGCCGGCGTAGGTCAGCACGATCGCCCGACTGTCCTGCTTGTGCGCGAAGGTGGCGATCATCACCATGGCCAGACCACCGAACGCGCCGATGAAGGTGAACGGGCCGGCCAGCGCCTGATTGGCCTCCACCATGAAGTAGGAGACCACCGCCACGGCCGACAGCACCGCCAGGGTGATTCCGGTTTTGGTGACGACGTCGTCAATGGTCAGCGGGCGGGAAACGCCTGCCCGCTGGTCTGTATAGGGAGCATAGGGGTCGGCCTGATGCCCGTACTGTGTCGCGGCGCCCGCGACACCACTGCCGAACTGCGCGTATCCGCCGCGCTGCTTGGGCAGCGAGCGAAATACCGGGTTGCTAGTTTCCCGCACCGTCGGTTCCTCTCCTGAACTGTGACTTCGAGCCGTGCGAACAAGTACTCAACGAACGGTGGTCCCGCCGTGTTCCCGGGCAGGTTTCTGTTGGGTTGTGGCCGGGTCCTCTCGATGTAGACCTTACCCGGGAGCGTCGCGATCCGGGTAACGATCTAGATTGCTGGTCAAGTCCTGACCAGCCATCGACGAGGGATTCACTGACCATTCAGCGAGGGGAGACCACGCGCGTGACGGACGAATCCGACGGAATCCTGAGCCGCATCGAAAACGGCGTCGGCTTTGTGACGCTCAACCGTCCCAAAGCGATCAACTCGCTGAACCAGGGCATGGTCGATGGGCTGACCGCGGTACTCACGGCATGGGAGCAGGACGCTGCGGTCGACGCTGTGGTGCTCTCCGGGGCCGGGGAACGCGGGCTGTGCGCCGGTGGCGACGTGGTGGCGATCTACCACAGCGCCCGCGCCGACGGGGTTGAGGCGCGGCGGTTCTGGCACGACGAATACCTACTGAACGGTCAGATCGGCCGTTTCCCGAAGAAGTACGTGGCACTGATGGACGGCATCGTGATGGGCGGCGGCGTCGGGGTCGGGGCACACGCCAACACCCGAGTCGTCACCGATACGTCGAAGGTGGCCATGCCCGAGGTCGGTATCGGCTTCATCCCGGACGTCGGCGGCGCTTACCTGCTCTCGCGCGCACCGGGATCGCTGGGTCTGCACGCCGCGCTCACCGGCGCACCGTTCTCCGGGGCCGACGCGATCGCAATGGGTTTCGCCGATCACTTTGTGCCCCACGACAAACTGGACACCTTCAGTAAGGCCATCGCCGCGGACGGCGTCGAGCGGGCCATCGCCGCCCACGCCGTCGAACCGCCACCCAGTAGTCTTGCCGTGCAACGTGATTGGATCGACGAATGCTACGCCGGCGACACCGTCATCGACATCGTTGCCGCACTGCGGGGCCACGACGCCGGCATCGCCAACGACGCCGCAAACCTGATCGCGACCCGCTCGCCCATCGCGCTGTCGGTGACGCTGGAGGCGGTGCGCCGCGCCGCCAAGCTCGACACGCTGGAAGACGTTCTGGCCCAGGACTACCGGGTTTCGTCGGCGTCGCTGCGCTCACACGATCTGGTGGAGGGCATCCGCGCTCAGCTGGTCGACAAGGACCGCAACCCGAAGTGGTCGCCGGCATCGCTGGCCCAGGTGACCACGGCCGACGTCGACGCGTATTTCGCACCCGTCGACGACGAACTGAAGTTCTAGAAAGGCAGCGCAGTGACGACAGAGGCTCAAGAAAAGGCGTATGAAACCATCCTGGTCGAACGTGACGCGCGGGTCGGCATCATCACGCTGAACCGGCCGAAAGCGCTCAACGCGCTCAACAGCCAGGTGATGAACGAAGTCACCACCGCAGCAGCAGAATTCGACGACGATCCCGGCATCGGGGCGATCATCATCACCGGTTCGGCAAAGGCGTTCGCGGCAGGCGCCGACATCAAAGAAATGTCCAGCTTGACGTTCTCCGACGCTTTCGGCGCCGACTTCTTCGCGCCGTGGGCCAAGCTGGCAGCCGTACGCACGCCGACGATCGCCGCGGTCGCCGGACACGCACTGGGCGGCGGCTGCGAACTCGCGATGATGTGTGACTTGTTGATCGCCGCCGACACCGCGAAATTCGGCCAACCGGAGATCAAACTCGGCGTGCTGCCGGGCATGGGTGGTTCACAGCGGCTGACCCGGGCCATCGGCAAGGCCAAGGCGATGGACCTGATCCTGACCGGCCGCACCATCGACGCGGCCGAGGCCGAGCGCAGCGGCCTGGTGTCACGGGTCGTGCCCGCCGACGACTTGCTGACCGAGGCCAAGGCCGTCGCCACCACGATTTCGCAGATGTCGCGCTCGGCGTCGCGGATGGCCAAGGAGGCCGTCAACCGTGCGTTCGAATCAACGCTGGCCGAAGGTCTGCTGTACGAACGTCGGCTATTCCATTCGACTTTCGCGACCGACGACCAGTCCGAGGGGATGGCCGCGTTCATCGAAAAGCGGCCGGCGAACTTCACCCATCGCTGAGACGCTGACATGACCGAGCAGGCCGGCCACACCGCTACCGACTCCGACGTCGGGGCGGCCAAGGCCGAAGCCGCGCCCACATCGGAGCGTTCCGTCCGAGACGACTGGTGGGTCCGGCATTACACGTTCACCGGCACCGCGGTCGGCCTGGCGTTCGTGTGGTTTTCCATGACGCCGTCGCTGTTGCCACGGGGTCCGCTGTTCCAGGGACTGGTCAGCGGCATCGGCGGGGCGAGCGGTTACGGCCTGGGAGTTTTTGCGGTGTGGCTGGTGCGGTTCATGCGATCACGTGACTCCAGCCCGCCCGCACCACGTCTGGCGTGGCTGGGGCTGATCGCGGTCGGCGCGGTCGGCATGGTCGCGATGGTGATCTGGTTTCACGTCTGGCAGGACCGGGTGCGCGACCTGATGGGCGTCGCACACCTGAAATGGTTCGATTACCCACTGGCCGCCGCGCTGTCGGTGATCGTGCTGTTCGCCGTGGTAGAGATCGGCCAGCTCGTCGGCCGGCTGATCCGTTTCCTCGATCGCCAACTGGATCGCGTTGCGCCGCCGCGGGTTTCGGCCGTCGTGGTGGTGTTTTTGCTGGTGGCGCTCACGATCGCGCTGCTCAACGGCGTGGTGGTGAAATTCGCGATGCGGACCATGAACAACACCTTCGCCAACGTCAACAACGAGACGAGCCCTACCAGCGCGCGACCGAAGACGCCGAACCGCTCCGGCGGGCCGGGATCGCTGGTGTCATGGGAGTCGCTCGGACACCAGGGGCGGATCTTCGTCGGAAATGGGCCGACCGTCGATCAGCTGACCAAGTTCAACGGCGCGCCGGCGACCGAACCGATCCGCGCCTATGCCGGGCTGAACTCCGCTGACGGCATCACCGAGACCGCAGAGCTGGCGGCGCGAGAGTTGCAGCGCGCCGGCGGATTACGCCGCGCCGTCATCGCGGTCGGCACCACCACCGGCACCGGCTGGATCAACGAGGCGGAAGCCGACGCGCTCGAATACATGTACAACGGCAACACCGCGGTCGTCAGCATGCAGTACTCGTTTCTGCCCAGCTGGCTGTCTTTCCTGGTGGACAAGAACAACGCCCGCCACGCCGGGCAGGCGTTGTTCGAGGCGGTGGACAGGCTGGTGCGCCGACTGCCCGAGGCGCAGCGCCCCAAGCTCGTCGTATTCGGCGAAAGCCTGGGCTCATTCGGTGGCGAGGCGCCTTTCATGAGCCTGAACAACGTCCTGGCCCGCACCGACGGCGCGCTGTTTTCCGGGCCGACGTTCCAGAACACCATCTGGAACGATCTCACCGCAACGCGCGACGCCGGCTCACCGGAATGGTTACCGATCTACGACCACGGAAGCCACGCGCGGTTCGTGGCCCGGCCCGAGGACCTGGGCCGCCCCGACGCCCCGTGGAACCGGCCGAAAGTGGTGTATCTGCAGCACGCGTCGGACCCCATCGCGTGGTGGAATCCCGACCTGCTGTTCCACCGGCCGGACTGGTTGCGCGAAAAGCGGGGTTACGACGTGCTTCCCGAGACCGAGTGGATCCCGGTGGTCACGTTTTTGCAGGTGTCGGCCGACATGGCGGTGGCGACCGGAGTACCGGCCGGCCACGGTCATATCTACGTCGGCGACGTCGCCAATGGCTGGGCCGCGGTGCTGCAGCCACCGGGGTGGACGCCGGACAAGACCGCCAGGCTGCGCCCGCTGCTGCACGCCAGCGACAGCTGACGTCGGCGAACAGTTGCTGTGAGTGTGCATAGGGTTTCGGCAGACGCCTAGCCCATCGACGAGCCAAATGGCACAATCAGCCTACTCGAGACCCCACGAAGGGGGGAGTGATCGATGACATACACAGTCCCATCGGGCGTCCGCGGTGCCATCACCAAGATCGCGGTAGCCGCGATCTTCGTCGCTGTACCGATCGCCGCTGTCAGCGTTCCGGGGTACGCCGCGGCGCACACCCCGGTTGTGCTCCCGGCGCCGCCGCCTGCTGATCCAGCCACCAGATCCACCGCCGCCACCGGCCCCGCCGCAACAGAACTACGAGTACTACAACCCGAACGACTGGTACAACATGGGCTCCGACGGCGGCGGCGGCGGCGGGGGCGGCTAAGTCGGCGGCGCAGGCGCCGACTTACTCCGCGGCCAGCACTCCGGCAGCGGCCAGCGCGTGATAGCCGCCGATGACATCCGTGGCGCGATGAAGGCCGAGGTCCTGCAGCGCTGCCGCCGCGAGACTTGACGTGTAGCCCTCCGAGCACAGCATCACCCACTCCACGTCGTCGCTGACGGCCTGGGGCAGCCGGGCGTCGCTGGTGGGGTCGCACCGCCACTCCAGCACGTTTCGCTCGATGACGAGTGCCTGCAGGGCCTCGGGCACCTCCCCTTCGCGCGTCCGCTGGGCCTGCGGCCGGATGTCAACGAGCAACGCGCCGCGCCGCAGCGCCGGGGGCACCTCATCCGCCGCCAGGCGGCGCAACCGCGCCCGCGCCGCGTCCAGAACCTGATCGATGCGGCTCATAGATTCTCCGGTTGGTCGGTCAGTTCAGTCCGCTTGCGCCGCAGCCTGTGCTGGTCGGTGACCTCGTAGTACGACATCACCGTCAGCGGCGGCGAATACGCGTGCACACTGAGTGACGGCGCCTGCGTCTCGGGCCCCAGTGTCTCGACAAGGGACGTCACCGCTGGAGATGTCACGGAAGGGCCCGGTCCGGTCGGGGCCCACACCACGTCATGCACCCAGCCCAACGGAAACCCCGCCTGATCCCCGGCTTCGAGCCGTCGGCAGCGTAATCTTTCTCCGTCCCAACGGAATTCGTCCAGCGACCCGGACAACAATGTCAGTGCGCCCAGCGATCCGCCGTGGTCGTGTAACTCGGTGCGATGCCCGGGCACCCAGCTGATCAGCCAGATGTCGACTTCGTCGTCGCCGTGCAGGCGTGCGAACCAACGGTCGTCGGTGGGCACACCGCCCGGTGGAACCACGTGGTCGTAACGGCCGCCGAGCACGTCGTCAGCGGTCCGGTCGGTGATGTGCAGCAGGTCGGCCAGCCGCAGATGGGTGGGGCCGGCGACAGATCGCAGCGTCGAGGGGCGAGGTCGGACAGGGTCAGCAACGAGGTGTGCGGAAACCATGCAGGAAGCTCCAGAGCGAACAGAGGGGAAAGGGGCGTGGCGGCAAGTCAGGGCCGACAACACTCCCAAAATCCGGTTCGCTGCATCACGGCCGCCAGTGTTGCATAGATTGGCGGAGTGCGGTGGCAACCACGTCGTCCCGAGGTGTGGGGCACGGTAGCCGTCCTGGCGGTTGCGTCAGCGATGACGGGCTGCGCGGCCGGCGAGAAGAAAGGCCCGCCGCCTTCGGCGGCACCGAGCGGCACCGTGCATGCCGGCCCGACGGCGGCGCCGAGCGTCGTCGCGGTCTCCCCCACGGGCGTCACGACCAAGATCAATGTGCCGGCACGGTCGACCGAAGAGGAGTATTTCCAGGCCTGCCATGCCGCGACGACATGGATGCAGGCCCATCCGGGCGACCGACAGGCGCTGGTCGAGAGGTACCTGGCCGCGGTCCAGGCGGCGGGCGTCGTCGGTGCCGGCAACTGGAACATCACGTGGGCCGCACTGCCCCTGGCCCGGCAGGCGGCGGTGATCGTCGCGGCCCAAGCGGCCGCCAACGACGAATGCGGCTGACATTTGATGTGCTGCCGACACAATTCGGATCACGGCTGAGAAAACCCACGCCAGACAAGCGAAGATGAGGGCATGGCCGACTCCGAGAACTTGCCCGAGTCGGACTCCGGGCAACGACCCCGGGTGGCGTTGGCTCTCGGCAGCGGCGGCGCCCGCGGATACGCCCACATCGGGGTGATCCACGAGCTGCACGACCGCGGTTACCAGATCGTCGGGATCGCCGGTTCGTCGATGGGCGCGCTCGTCGGCGGTTTACAGGCGGCCGAACGACTCGACGAATTCGCCGACTGGGCAAGGGCATTGACTCAGCGCGCGATCCTGCGACTGCTGGACCCGTCGATTACGGCGGCCGGTGTGCTGCGGGCCGAAAAAATCTTGGACGCGGTACGCGACATCCTCGGCGCCGCGACCATCGAGCAATTGCCTATCCCCTACACCGCGGTAGCCACCGATCTGTTGGCCGGCAAGTCGGTGTGGTTGCAGCGCGGGCCGGTCGATGAGGCTATCCGGGCTTCGATTGCTATCCCCGGAGTGATTGCGCCGCACGTCGTTGACGGGCGGCTACTGGCCGACGGCGGGATCCTCGATCCGCTGCCGATGGCGCCGATCTCGGCGGTCAACGCCGATCTGACCATCGCGGTCAGCCTGTCCGGTAGCGAGACCATCGGCGACTCCCAACCCGAACCCCGGCCCACGACCGAGTGGCTGAACCGCATGCTGAGCAGCACGTCGGCGCTGCTCGACTCGCCGACCGCGCGCGCAGTGCTCAACCGGTTCGGCGCGTCGATCCCGGAGGGCGGCGAGGTAGCTGAAAATGCCGAAGACTCGGGGGAACCACCCGACGTCCCCAAGCTGGGCGGTTTCGAGGTGATGAACCGCACCATCGACATCGCCCAGGCCGCCCTGGCGCGGCACACGCTGGCCGCCTACCCGCCCGACCTGCTGATCGAGGTGCCCCGCTCGGCGTGCCGCGGCTTGGAATTTCACCGTGCGGCTGAGGTGATCGACATCGGCCGCGCGCTGGCCGCCCGGGCACTTGACCGCATTGACCCGCCCCACGCCGCGTCGCCGGCGGTCGACAGTTGAACGAAGGGACTAAACATGGCACGACCGGCTTCACCTGATGCGGCGGCTCCCGATCGACCCTGGAAACGGCCCGGGGCAGCCCGCTACGCCATCGAGCGCCTGCGGAGCGTCCCGCATCCCGCCGAGGTTTACCCGCCAGACCCCGCTGCTGTCGTGGTCCACCACAACCTGCCGGTGACGACCCGTGACAAGACCGTGCTGCGCGTCAACGCTTACCTGCCACCAGGTGACGGCCCGTTCCCCGTGCTGTTATGCGCCCATCCCTACGACAAGGACAACACTCCTAAGAAGAAGCGCTGGGGCCGAGGCTATTCGGTGCCGTTTCAGTATTACGTGTTGCGGCAACCGTCGCGGCCCCGGTTCTCCAGCCTGACCGGCTGGGAGGCGCCGGATCCGGCGTGGTGGACCGCACACGGATTCGCGGTGGTGAACTGCGACCTGCGCGGCGCCGGCCACTCCGACGGTGTGGGTTCGCTGTTGTCCGATCAGGAAGCCGAGGACGTCTACGACCTGATCGAGTGGGCCGGTCAGCAACCGTGGAGCACCGGCGCGGTGGGCATGATCGGCGTCTCCTACCTTGCCATGTCGCAGTGGGAGGCCGCGGCCCTGCGACCACCGCACCTCGCGGCGATCGTCCCATGGGAGGGATTCACCGATGCCTACCGCGACCTGGCGCGGCCGGGCGGCATCAGGGAGATCGGCTTCCTGAAGATATGGAGCCGCGGTCTGAGGGCTGCGCGGCTGAAATACACTCTGGACGAGGAGAATACGAAAAGGCCGCTGCGCGACGAGTGGTGGCGGGCACTGGCACCGAAGCTGTCGAACATCGAAGTGCCTGCGTTGATCTGCGGCAGCTTTTCCGACAACAACTTGCACAGCCGCGGGTCGGTGCGCGGCTTCGAACAGATCAACTCGCCCGACCGGCATCTGTACACCCATCGCGGCGGCAAGTGGGCAACGTTCTATTCCGAGTCGGCGCTGGACGCCCAGCTGGCATTCCTCAATCACCACCTGCGAGAGATACCAGCCGAGCCGTTGCCGCGGGTGCGTCTGGAGGTTCGCGAGGACCGCGACCGCGTCGTCGAGGTCCGCGACGAATCCAGCTGGCCGCTCGCGTCGACCAATTGGACACCGCTGCACCTGACCGACGCCGGCCTGCGCGCTGCACCGCCCGAACAACCGGGATCCATCACCTTCGACACCCATTCCGGCGGAGCACGTTTCGGCTGGACACTGCCCGCGGACACCGAGATCACCGGACCGATGTCGCTACGATTGTTCGTCGAAGCCCACGGCAGCGACGACGTGGATCTTTTCGTCGGTGTCGAAAAGTGGCGTGGCCGAACGTATGTGCCGTTCGAAGGTTCTTACGGCTTTGGACGCGATCGGATCACCACCGGCTGGTTGAAAGCGTCGATGCGGGCCCTCGAGGAAGATCAAGTAGCCCGCTCCCGGCCCTTCGACCCGGTGCCGACACTGGACGCGCGCCGTCCGCTGCAGCCCGGTGAGGTGGTGCAAGTCGACATCCCCCTGGGGCCGTCGGCGACGCTATTTCGGGCCGGCGAGCAGCTGCGGCTTGTCGTGGCCGGTCGGTGGTTGTGGCCACGCAACCCGCTCACCGGCCAGTTTCCCGCCGCGTATGAACGGGGTCCGCGCGGTAAATGCACCCTGCAGTGGGGGCCGGAACACGTTGCCCGGCTGCTTATTCCAGTGATCCGCTGAGAATCACGCAGTGCCCAGGAACGCGGCGACAGCTGCTGCCTCGCGTCGGCCCTGCGCACGCCCGGCCTTAGCGGAGGCCAGGCGGCAACGCGGATCGAGTGAATTCGGACCGAACGCGGCCAGCGACTCGTCGTCGGCGAACACCCCGAGCGCTCCGGCGGGAAACGCTGCTATCTCGGTGGCCGGTCCGGCCCCGAACGACGACGGCGCCGACACACCGGCGGGCACCAGCACCACCGCCGCGTCGCAGTCGTCGGCGAGGTGAAGGTTGATCGTGCTGCCGATGCCGCCGTCCATGTAACGCCGATCCCCGATCGTCACCGGTGGCCAGGCTCCCGGAACCGCGCAACTGGCGGCCACCGCGTCGACAAGTTCGACACCGGAGTCACCGTAGAACACCACCAATTCACCGGTGGCGATGTCGATGGCCGTGACGCGCAGCACCCGGTCAGGCCAGCCGTGGGAAGGAAGCCGCTGCGCGATCACGTCACGCCGGACCGACTCGGCGACGGTGTCGGCTGCCAGCGCGACCGCACCGATTCGCTGCCGCTTCTGCGCCACGGTGGTGTCCGGGTCCGACAGTGCGGCCACGAAGAAATCGATGAGGGCATCGACCGCGACATCGGGGTCGATTTCGGCCGACGTCGGCGAGACTTGTCGCGCGAACAGGTCCGCCAGACTCAAGCCGCTGCCGATCTGCGCGACGACCGTTGAACCGGCCGAGGTGCCGATCAGCACATCGGCGTCCAACAGCGCCCGCGCCGCGTCGGGAGACTCGTCGGCGATGCCGATCAGAATGCCTGTCTCCCAAGCGATTCCCGCCACACCGCCGCCACCCAGCACCAGCGCCAGTCTGGTCGTCACGTCGCCGCGGTGTGCTGCGCCGCTTGCGCCGTAGCGCTGAGATCCGCAGGGCGCAGCTGCTGTCGAGGCGGATCGGGCAACATCACGTCACTGGTGATCTTCAGCGCAGAGTCGACATGGACCAGTTCGCCCGGCGCCACCAGCCGCCATCGCGGATCGTCGTCCATCCGCTCGCTGGCGAACACCACCGACGGCCGCGACTGCAGATGGTCGCTGTCCGCGCGAATGCGATTGGTGCGCATATGAAACCGGCGTTCCGACGGGGTTTCGCGACGGTCCAACATGTAGAGCTTGTTGGGCTCCGGGTAACGCAGTGCCCACAGATCGGTGGCCGTGCTCAGCAACACGTTGACCGCATAGATCGGCACGTTGGTGGCCAGCCAGCCCATGGCGTCGACCAGACCGCCCCGCACATCGCCGCCGCGCGCCCGGATCGAGGCGGTGATCAACGCGAACACCCGCTCGGAATCGGTCTGCCCCAATACCAAATCGGCAGTACCCAATTCACGCAGCCGCTCGTCAAGCACATCCAGACCTTCCACCACACCGTTGTGCGCGAAGATCCGGCCGTCCTGCAGGAAGGGATGGGTGTTGACCGCCTTGTGGGCTCCGGTGGTCGCGTAGCGGACATGCGCGATGAAAGTGGTGCCGGTCATGTCATGCGCTTCGGTGGCGAAGTCGGTGTCCTGCCAGGCCGCGATCGGCTGCTTGCGCACCTGCGGGCGACCCTGGCCGTCGAACACACCGAGCCCGGTGCCGTCCGGGTTCTTTTTGCTCTGAGCAGCAAGGTTGTCCGGGGCGTCCAGCAGCCAAAACGTGGCCGTGACGACACTGGTCCCGGCGTGCAGCCCGAAAAGTCGGCACATCGTCAGCGGGTCAACTCGGCCGACAGCAATTCGAGCGACCGGCGCGCGTAGCCCCTCCAGAGCACGCCCAACAGGGGCAGCAACGGGGCGGTGAGCACCGAGGCCGGGTGAATGTTCCAGTGCCAGGTGACCGTGGTTGCGGTGCCGCTCGGGGTAAAGGTCCATTCGCCCTCGGCCCTGCCGACCAGCAGTCCCAGCGGGCCGGTGATACCGGTGATGGCGTAGCCGAACGACCGCGGCGGGTCGACACTGGTCAACGTCTCGTGCATGGCGCCGCCGCCTTTGAACGCCACCACGCGGGTCTGCCCGGCGGTGCCCCACTCCCCTTGCTGCTCGCGCACGTCGGCGACCGGCGGGATGGGTCCGTACCAGCGGCTGAAGATCGTGGTGAGCGCTAGCGGCAGGGTGCCGGCGAAGGCATCGTCGACGCTGACCGGGATGACGCGCGATTGCTGGACCGCCAGAGTGCGTGACATGCGGGCAGGTTACCGCGACAGCCCGGGGGCGGCCCGGGCGGTGATCAGCGGCAGGTCGAAAAAGCTTTGGATGCCTGGCGGGGCGGCGCAGGTCGCCGGAACGGCGTTGACGCAGTGGGCCGCGGTCGCGACGACCCCGGGATTGCTTTTCAGCCCGGCTTCAACACTTTCCGGCTGCCAGCCCTTGACCGTGACGAAGGTGTCCGGGTTCCCGCGGACCTCGATTTCGTAGCGTTCCCCGGCTGGCCCGAACGACCAAGGCGGATCGAGGTTTTCCTCACCCATCAACCAGTTCACCGTGATCCGGACGACCACGGTATCGCCGACCAGCGCCTCCCAGTGGAAGCGCCGCCCGGCGACCTGCCCCGGCTCGATCACCCCGATCGGCGAATCGATGGGACCGGTCGCCACCGCGACCTCCTGCGAGCTGCGGATCTCGGGCTCAGCGGCGAAGCCCAGCCGGTCGACGCACAGCCGCACCGACTGAAAAAATCCGCCGTCGAGAATTTTCTGCATCGGTCCGGTCAGCGCCTTGTCCGGCATGCCGCCGAAGCCCATCACATAGCGTAGGACGTCGGGGGCGCCGTAGGTCCGCAGGTCGGAAAACTCTTCGGAGCGAACAAAAGTCACACCGGTGGACATCACCGAGAGCAACAACGGAAACAACTCGGTCGCCGCGCCCGGACCGATGCCCGCGCCGTGCAGCGTGGCGTTGCCGGCTTGGGCGGCGACCTCCAGCGGCGCGGCCTCTTTATCACCGGGGTAGAACCAGCCGACGGGCGTGACGACGTTCTTGCCCGAGCGCAGCAGCGCCGCGACCTCGTCGGCGTTGGGCAGCAGCGGCGCGTAGATCACCGCATCGGCATCCAGCGCGAGAATGTCGTCGAGGCTGTTGGTCGCGGTCACGCCGAGCGCCGGTGTGCCGATGATCTCGCCGACGTCCTTGCCGCTCTTGGCTTCCGAATGCACCCAGCAGCCGGCGAGTTCCAGCTCGGGGTGCTCGAGCACGCCCTTGATCGCGGCAACACCGACCGACCCCGTCGCCCATTGAACGACCCGCAGGCTCATATCCGCATTCCCTTTCAGTCTCGCGCTTCGCTGACCTCGTAAACGCTGTCGGCGTATCGGGACCGGATGGTCTTCTTGTCGTACTTGCCGACGCTGGTACGGGGAATTTCATCGACAAACGTCCAACGTTCCGGTAGCCACCAGCGAACGACCTTGTCCGCCAGGAAGTTTCGCAGCTCGTCGGGTTTGACGTCGGCCCCTTCCCTGGGGACGACAACGGCCAGCGGCCGTTCCTGCCAGCGCTCGTCGGGAACCCCGACCACGGCGGCCTCGACCACATCCGGGTGCGCGATCAGGCAGTTCTCTAACTCGACCGACGAAATCCATTCGCCGCCAGACTTGATCACGTCTTTGGAGCGATCGGTCAGCGTGATGAAGCCTTGCTCGTTGATACGGCCCACGTCGCCGGTGCGCAACCAGCCGGAGTCGAATTTCGACTCGTCGTGGCCTCGGTAATAGGAACTGGTGATCCACGGACCGCGAACTTCCACCTCGCCGACGGCCTGGTTGTCGTTAGGCAGCACCTGCCCGTCGTCGTCGACGATCCGGGCTTCCACACCGCAAAGCGGTTGACCCTGGCTCGCGCGGAGTGTCCAGTGCTGCTCCTCCGGGGTGCCCGGCGGCGGCCAGGCCATGGTGGCCATCGGCGACGTTTCCGTCATGCCCCACAGCTGGCGGATCTGGACGCCGTGCCTTTCTTCGAAGGTGCGCATCAGTGACACCGGCACGGCCGAGCCGCCGCAGGGAACGATGCGCAACGATGACACGTCGTGGCCCGGGTTCTTCTCGAGGTAGTGCATGACGTCGTTCCAGATGGTCGGCACCGCGCCGGCGACGGTGGGGTGCAACTTTTCGATCATGTCGACCAGCGACTTGGCGTCCAGATGTCGATCGGGCAACACCAGATCCGCGCCGGCCATCAGCGCCCCATACGGAAGACCCCACGCGTTGGCGTGGAACATCGGCACGATCGGCAGAACGGAATCGCTGGACCCGATTCCAATGCCGTTTACGGTGCACGTCGCCATGGTGTGCAGATAGCTCGACCGGTGACTGTAGACGACGCCTTTCGGGTTACCGGTGGTGCCGCTGGTGTAACACATTGCGGCCGCGGAGTTTTCGTCGATATCCGGCCAGTCGAACTCGGCCGACTCACCGGCGAGCACGTCGGCGTAGCGCAGCACGGTCTTGCCTGATTCTTCGAGGGCGGCGGTGTCGCCGTCGCCGACCGCGATCACGGTGTGCACGGTCTCGAGCTCGGCCAGTATCGGAGCCAGCAGCTTGGCCAGCGACATGTCGACCAACACCACCTGGTCCTCGGCCTCGTTGGCGACGTACACGATCTGCTCAGGGAAAAGCCGGATGTTGAGGGTGTGCAGCACCGCGCCCATCGACGGCGCTGCCAGATAGGCCGCCAGGTGTTCGGTGTTGTTCCACATGAAGGTCGCGACCCGCTGGTCGCCGGTGACACCGACGCGCCGCAATGCATTCGCCAGCTGCGCCGCCTGCTGACCAAGCTCGGCGTAGGTGCAGTCGCGGTAACCGTCGCCGGTCGCCGTGGTGACCTTGCGTGCTCCGTGGACGTGACAGGCGTGCCGCAGGATGGCGGTGATCGTCAGGGGAAAGCTGTGCATGGTGCTGTACATCGATGGACCGCCTTTGGTTCCGCCGCCTGCTATCCGGGGCCGGCCCGCCGGACGCCCGCCCTGGTGGCGATCATCCCACGCTGGGTCAATCGCCTTACCGGCGATGTGGCCTGATGCGAGCTACGCCAGCGTTGGCTCGAGTACCCACAGGTCGGGGATTGCCCACGGATGCGCAGCGGTCGCTTCGTCGTCCGATGTCAGCGCATCGGACGGCGCGGTTGCCGCAGCGATCCCCAGCACAGTGACGGTGCCGGCGTAGTCGGCGATGTACAACCGCTTGCCGTCCGGGCTTTCGATCACGCAAGACGGCTGGCCACCGATCTCGATGCGGCCGATGACGTCCTGCGTGGAGGTGGACAGGACTGTCACGCTCTGATCGCCGACCAGATATGCCCGCTGACCGTTGCGGCTCACCGTCAGCTGGGCAAGGACCCCCGCGGCGTCGCCGATCTTGTAGGTGTTGGTGACGGCAGACATCCGGGTGGCCCGGACGTCCACGAGGTCGAGCACCGTGCCGAAGTCGGGACCGGAGCTGCCGACGTAGGCGGTGGCACCATCCGGGCTCAGCGCGATATCCCTGATAGGCGAACCGATTTCGACGGTGCTCACGACACGCTTTTGCCGCGTGTCGATCACCACGAGTTCGGCAGCGGCTGCGCTATTGGCCGCGACGTAGAGTCGGCGACCGTCCGGGCTCACCCGCACACATTCGGTTGTGGTTCCGGCCGTGGTCGCGACGCTGATCGCGTCGTCGTGACCGGTCACGGTGTCGAGGATCGCGACATCGGCGCCGTTGGCCGCAGTCCGTCCGGCGTATACGTGCCGCCCGTCCGGGCTGACCGCCAGGTCGGTGACGCTGAACGCCAGCGGGTACGTCGCGACGAAGCGGTTGGCCTCGGTGTCGAAGACCAACACCGAGTCATAGGCCGCCGACGCGCTGCTGACGTAGGCGCAGCCCGCCGACTTGTCCGACATCGCTACGGCGAACGGTTCGTCGATGTCGACGACCGTCTGCGTGACGGCACCGCTCGCGGTGTCGATCAACGAGACGCTGTCAGCGCCGAAGTGGGTGACCACGAGCTGGGCGCCGTCGTGGCTGACGGCGATGCCGCTCACGGCGCCGGACTGGACGGCGATCTCGCCGGTCACCGTGAAACCCGGGGCCGCATCGCTTTCGGGACGTCCATGGTCGGTTCGCATGCTTCCGTTCACACGGCTAACATCGTTCACAGTGGTACCAGCCTCTACTCGTTGCTCGGTGGCGGGCGGACGTTGGACGTCCGGCAATCAAACGCTTCCGCTGGTTCAGACCCAGAATTCTCGGGTGTGCGCGGCTCAAGCGCCGCTCCGACCGAGTCTAGCGGCTGAAATTGGCACAAAATAGTGCCGCTTCCCCGATTGTCGCTCACGTCTCAGGGTGTCCTTAAGCGATATTCAGTCCGCGCCGGCCTCCGTTCCAAACAGCAAACGGTACAGACGGTTTCGCCAGGCGTTTCTCGATTTTCGCTAACTAAAACGGTCATCATCACGATTATTCGTGAATAAGACTTTCTTAACCCTTGAGATGAAAAGAGGCCCACATCACATTCCCCCATTGAGGAAACTCCGCGCAGTCCGTAATTTAGCGAAAATGCACAGGTAGACGCCCGTCAAACGGCGGTGATGCAGAGTACTTCGTCGAGGGTGGCGGTGCCGCCGGGTTGATCCAGTCGTGTGGTGTCGAACATCGCCGGGCCTTTGGCCTGTACGTCGGCCAGGACGTAGCGGCCGGTATCGGGCGTTCGGCGCACCGTCTGTTCGGGCGCGCTGGTCCCGGTGAGCGTAACCGCGTCGTCGAGGTTGATTCCGACTTGGAACACTTCGGTTTCGGCGTCGAGGACCGCGGTGAGGCGCGCGATGAGATTCTCGGGGGCAAAAAACCGCCAGCCCTGCCCCAGATGCAGCCAGTAGCGTCCGTGGATTTGGTCGCGGAGCGCGGTGCCGGGGGCGCAGTCGGCAAACTCGAGGGACTTGTACCCCTCTTGCAGTATCGCGCGATCTTGGGCCGACAAGCCGGCATCAACCACCAGGAAACGTCCGACCCGTGAAACGTCAGTGCAGCAGTGCAGAAACGAGTTCAGCGTCTGTTCGGTGGCAGCTCGATCCGCTCCGGCGACCAGGCTGACGGTGACCTCGGCCTCGCGCGGTCCAGCAATGAGGTTGCGCGCCAGCACATCTGGGTATGACGATGCCGCCTCGAGCATGGTCGGCACCGTCAAGTCTCGAATGCTCGCGATGCCTTGTCGATCCCCGTCGGGGATATCGGGGCGGGCCAGCAGGCGCCGCGACAGCGTAAACGCTTCGACTTGCTTGTCTATGTGGTACGCGCACACCAGCTGCTGAAAGGTTGTGCGCCAAGCGTAGATGTCTGGGTGCGGGATCGTCATGTCGTCTTCGGGCAGCGGGATTTCGGCGGCGCGCTGGGCATATAGGTAGCCGAGCCGGGCCCGCTTCTCGGCAATGTAATGGCGGACGATGTCGTAGAGCGGCTCCGCGCGGGTCGGTCGAAACTCCCACGCCCGCAGGTAAGCGTCGTGAACATCGGGCCACGGTTCACCGAGCATCTCCATCGATTGCGCGACCCGCAGCATCGCCCAGAAGGTCCCCTCGTCCGAGCCGCCGATCTCAATCATCCGCGTAAACCACTTGCGCGCGTTGGCGAAATCGCCCTTACCGAAATAGACCTGGGCCAGCATGGACACCTGTCGCACATCTTCGGAGTCGGGTGTCACCTCGGGCCGCAGTAGATCGATGAAACGCTGACTAGGATCCACGTCGCGGGGCACGTCGGCGGATTTCATAACGCTGTCCGCGGCCGTTTTCAGTTGGGCCTCTGTTACCTCGACGCCCAGCTCGTCGGCGAGGCGGCGGATCACAACCGCGGGTGTGGCGCGCAGCGCCTCGAAGTCAACCCTGACCGTCGGAGTACCGGCTAACGCTTGGTCGCGCGCGGCGATGAGATGTGCCGTTGACTCAGCCCGCTCCTGTTCGTCCTTCCACCATCCGAGTCTGTTCAGCGACGCGATCACGTTCGGTACCGGTCGGTCCACCACTACCGGCACAACCGGGCCCCAGGCTTCACGGATGTGATCCATCGCCACGCAGAGAAGTGGGTGCTTGACGCCGGGCCGACGCCCCGCAATGCGGGCAGCACCTCGATGATTGTCGGCCCAAATGCGAAGCTGCGCCTCGAAAGAACGAGCATCCATTTGCAGCTGAGCGCCAGGCTCGGTGAAGGCCCGCACGCATAACTTACTGAGGTGCGAGTCCTCCCAGGTCTCGTGTGGTCCCCGATAGGCCCACACGAAATCTGCGCCCATGAATACTCCGAGGTGGTGCAGCACGCCGGTAACGGCCGACGTGCCGCCGCACCACGGGCCCAGCACGACAATGATCGGCTCAGCGGACGACATGACTCCCTCCCAAGTGTCCCGAATCCTTGGAACGGTACCTGATGGTTTTTGACTCCGCCTCAATCGCGCAAAGCATCACAGCGGCACTGCGGAGCAGGTCATCGCGGTGCGGTGATCACCGTCAGCAGCCGCCCACGTCCAGCTTGAAGCGTATTGCCACCGCAGCAGATTCACCGATAGTGCCTGGCCACAATTAAGACCGGCACCGTGAATACAATCATCAGCGGGGGCGGCGGAGGACGCGTCGGCGGCGGGGGGCTGCGACCGCTACGGCCGAAATACATTTTCCCCCTTACGATTGCGGCATTAGTCGCCACTACGGGATCGGAGCGCGCTGCCCGTGCGGGGCTTATTACGCGCGGAGATATCTGCGTTGTGATGCGCGCTGCCGGCTACCAGCACTTGTCAGGATGTGATGACCGCGGGGTACAGGATCGAGCGGCTGCTCGGACGTTTAGGCACACTGTCAGTTAGGCTCCGCCGATGAAAGTGGTACTCGCCGCCTACGGAACTCGCGGCGACACCGAGCCTTTCGTCGCCGTCGGTCGGGAGCTGCTGCGCCGAGGTCACGACGTGTGCATGGCGGTCGCGCCCGAGATGGTTGGGTTCCTCGAGTTGGCGGGACTTGCTGCGGTCCCCTTCGGCCCGGAGTCGCTCGCGTCCAGCCGCAACCGGATGATCCAGGATCCGGTCAGCGCGGTGGTAGACGAGAAGGAGTACCTGTCCCGGGCCATGGCGGAGTGGGGCACGACGTTGACGGCGCTGGCAAACGGGGCCGACCTGTTACTTACGGGCAGAATCGAGCAAGGACTGGCCGCCAACGTCGCGGAGTATTACGGCATTCCGCAGGCGGCGCTGCACTTCTTCCCGGGAGCGCATTCACGCCTGAGTGGCTGGGCCGGCGACACAACAGAGGAGGCTGAAGACGCCCAACGCCGTGCACTGGGCCTGCCTGAGGCGACGGGACACTCGACGCGATCCCTAGAGATTCAGGCCTACGACGCGCTCTGTTTTCCCGGGCTGGCAGCCGAGTGGGCGGACGGAGATGGTTGGCGGCCCTTCGTCGGGGCGCTGACGCTGGAGTTGCCGACCGAAGCCGACGACGAGGTCTTGTCCTGGATCGCCGAGGGAACGCCGCCGATCTACTTCGGCTTTGGCAGCGGCGTGTGGCTCCCATCCCCCGCTCAGACGTTCGGCCTGATCAGCGTGGCCTGCGCGCGGTTAGGCGAGCGGGCGTTGATTTGCTCTGGGGCAAGTGACTTCGCCGATGCCCCGCATTCTGACCAGGTGAAGGTTGTGGGCGCGGTGAACCACGCGGCCGTTTTTCCGGCTTGCCGCGCGGTGGTTCATCAAGGGGGCGCCGGTACCACGGCCGCAGGCATGCGGGCCGGAATACCCACGTTGATCCTCTGGCACCCGATCAACGATCAGCAGATCTGGGCAGATGCCGTCAAGCGGCTGAAAGTCGGCTCAGGGCGGGCCTTCTCGGCCAGTAACCTGGGTTCGCTGGTCGCAGACCTGCGTTCCATCCTTGATCCGCAATGCATCACTCGAGCCCGTGAGGTCGCCGCCCAGATGACCACACCTGCTGTAAGCGTTGCCAGCGCCGCCGATCTGCTGGAAGACGCTGGCCGCCTGGGGCGTGTGGACGTGTAGGCATAGCACGCGCCGCGCCGATCACCTGCCGATCACAGCCAGGCCGGGAAATCGGCCGCGTGTCAACACCGCGAGGGAGAATCGGGCTATGAGCATTTCTTTATCGCCGCCGCCGTCGGCGCCAGCACGATCACCGACCCCGCCGTCCCCGCCGAGCTCGTTCGCTGCGAACATGCCGCGTCGTGCCGCGACCGTCACGACGCCCATTCCCATCTGCGCCACGCGCACACCACAGCTGCCTCCTAGCCTCGAGTTTTCGTGAAACTTCGTTTGACACGGTGTTGAGTTGACGAAAGTGCCTGTCCTGCACGGGATAATGGGATTGCTGAGATTCCATGATTCCGAGCGGGAAGGCACTTTCTAGGTGAACAGTAGCGCAGCGGTTGGCCGGGTGAAAGTGTCGGCGGACGGCCATGGTGTGGTGTCGCACGCCGGGACGGGCTTGCTGCGCGAGGTCGCGGATCTGACCGGGCTGTCGGCGCAGGTCACCACCGCGTTGGCCGACACCTATAACGGACCGTGGATCCATGCCCCGGGTGCGGTGTTCGCCGATCTGGTCGCCGCGGTGGCCGACGGCGCGGACTGTGTTGACGGGGTTGGCCAATTGTGGGCCGATCGCAAGCACGCCTTCGGCGCTGTGGGCTCGACGACCACGCTGTGGCGGCTGGTCGACGAGCGCATCGACGCCGCTCACCTGCCGGCAATCCGGGCGGCGCGAGCCCATGCCCGGACGCAGGCGTGGGCCGCCGGTGGCGCCCCCGCCCACGATGGGTGGCTGCATCTGGATGTGGATGCCACCATCACCATCGACCACTCCGACAACAAACAGAACGCGGCGGCGACCTGGAAGAAGACCTTCGGGTTCCACCCGCTGCTGGTGTTTTTGGACCGCCCCGACATCGCCGGCGGGGAAGCGCTGGCCGGGCTGCTGCGCGCGGGCAACGCCGGCAGTAACACCACCGCCGACCACATCACGGTGCTCGGGTGGGCGTTGGCGTCGCTGCCTTCGCAGTACCGCCCAGGTCCCGGTAACCGCGACGCCCCGCAGGTGTTGATCCGTTCCGATTCGGCCGGCGCCACCTATGGGTTCGCGGCGGCCTGCCGCACATCGGGGGTGGGGTTCTCCCTGGGTGCGGTCATCGACGCGAAGGTGCGCGAGGCCGCCGAGGTGCTCAACAACGCCGATGCCTGGTATCCGGCGATCGATTCCGGCGGCGGCATCCGTGAGGGCGCCTGGGTCGCCGAGGCCACCAACCTGGTGGACCTGGCCAGCTGGCCGGCCGGCACCAGGCTGATCCTGCGCAAGGAACGCCCGCATCCCGGCGCGCAGCTGACGTTCACCGACACCGACGGGCACCGCATCACCGGGTTTCTCACCGACACCGGCGACGGCGTGATCCCGGGCCAACTCGCCGGGCTCGAACTGCGGCATCGCCAACACGCCCGCGTCGAGGACCGGATCCGCCAAGCCAAAGCCACCGGCCTGCGTAACCTGCCCTTCAACGCTTTTCAGGCCAACGCCGCCTGGCTCGAAATCATCATGGCCGCCACCGATCTGATCGCCTGGACCAAACTCATCGGCTTCACCGACCACCCCAAGCTGGCCCGCTGCGAGATCGACACCTTCCGCTACCGCGTCTGCCACGTCGCCGCCCGCATCACCCGCGGCGCCCGACAAATCCGGCTGCGCATCGACGCCACCTGGCGCTGGGCACACGCCCTCGCCACCGCCTGGCAGACCATCCGCGCCGCGTTCACCTAACCGCAAAACCCCTGATGACCCGACGACACGAAAGACCCACCGGCCCTGGAAAGCCCGCCCCCAAGCGACACCGGACGACCTGTCACACCCGCATGCCACAATCGGCATTACCAACCGGCCAGAACCCGGCTCACACGCGTTCCATCAGGCCGCATGCAAAATCGAGGCTAGGGGAGGGAGCTCTTATGAGAATAGAGATGGACACTTGCCAACCACGGACGGATCCGGCAAGCCGATCACCTATCAAGAATGGGACGTCAATCCGAAAGCGCCTGGTCAAAACCGTGGCAACGAGCGTATCGTCACCGGCAGCGACGGATCGGCGTGGTATACCCCAGATCATTACGGAACGTTCCAACGTCTCCGATGACGCCGGCGATGAAAATTAATCTCGAAGAATTCCTTTCACAGGCGGCTGGCAACGGACCCTGCGTGGGTGTACACGCGGAGATACCATCGCTGCTGAAAGTTCCAGCCGGTGTGGAGGTTCGAATAATCGACGGGGCGCGTACCAAGACACTGGATGAGCTCTTCGACGCATTCGCAGAGGCCTGGCATTTCCCGCAACCGTTCGCGCACAATAGAGACGCGTTTGATGATTGGATGCGTGACTTCGATAACCTAATAAATACGGCCAGCGGGAAGCCGCCTGCTCCTGGCTATCTCACTGACATAACCGATGCGCAACTAATCCTCAGCGAACAAATCGGCCTTTTTTCCTGGTTCGCCGGCACAATGCCGTTTTATCGGGATTACTACCGTGACGAAGCCAGTCCGCCAGCGGCCTTCGGCTTGTTGCTTTCTGCTCCCGCCTGTCAACTCGACGACGTTCGCAAACGGTGGCTTGCTGTCGGAGTTGAGGTTGCAACTGTGACCGTCTGAGCTCAGGTGCCACCGTGAGCTACGGGCAGCTACATGCTCAATGAAGAGGATCGTCGCGACCGGGTTGCCTATCTGCGGCCTCACCGTCTGCATCGCCGTACCGAACGACCGTACCCAGATAACCGGCTCGGAATTGGCAGCGTCTGGCAGTGCCCTTGGTGGAGTCGGCAGTGCTTCTCGCCGCACCATCAGGGCATGACAAGCACATCAATTTCAGCCAGACCCCGCCACACCGACGCCACGCGTTGGCGATCCATCCGCGCCGATCTTGTCTTTTGGACCATCGCGGGCGCGGTTGTCGCCGCGTTCAGTGGTCCGCTCGCCGACTGGTGGAACGTGCCGCGTACCGAGCTCCTCGTCGGCGGGCTGTCGTTCCTGGTCGTCGGCGTCGGCCTCCTGCTCGGTCTGAGCCGGGTCCGTCCGACGCCGCGCGCCCTGGTGGCTGGCTTCGGCGTGTCGAACCTGCTGCTCGCGCCAACCCTCTGGGCTGCGGCGTCGCTCGGCTGGTTGCCGCTGAGCGCCGCGGGCAACTGGGCGCTGGCCGATGCCGGCGCCGTCGCGCTCGGCCTGGGCGTCTGGCAGCTCACCGCGTCGCGAAGGTAGCCGCGCCAACGACGTTTTTCGCCGTCGACGCCGGTCGTGGGAAGATGGGACACGTGTTGCGTTGGACCACTGCTGGTGAATCCCACGGCCGCGCGTTGGTGGCCGTGGTCGAAGGCATGGTCGCCGGCCTGACGGTCACCTCCAACGACATCGCCGACGAGCTGGCCCGTCGTCGCCTCGGCTACGGCCGCGGCGCCCGGATGAAGTTCGAGCGCGACCAGGTCACCGTGCTGGCCGGGGTACGCCACGGCGTCACGCTGGGCGGGCCGATCGCCATCGAGATCGGTAACACCGAGTGGCCGAAGTGGGAGACCGTGATGGCAGCCGACCCGGTCGACGCCGCCGAGCTGGAGGTCGCGCGCAACGCCCCGTTGACCCGGCCACGGCCCGGCCACGCCGACTACGCGGGCATGCTCAAATACGGTTTCGACGACGCCCGCCCGGTGCTCGAGCGGGCCAGCGCCCGTGAGACCGCTGCCCGGGTGGCGGCCGGAACCGTCGCCCGGCAGTTCCTGCGGCAGGCACTCGGCGTCGAGGTGCTGTCCCACGTCATCTCGATCGGCGAATCCACGCCCTACGACGGCCCGCCGCCGCAGGCGGGTGACCTGGCCGCGATCGACGCCAGCCCGGTGCGCGCATTCGACAAGGCGGCCGAAGCGTCGATGATCGCCGAGATCGAGGCCGCCAAGAAAGACGGCGACACCCTGGGCGGTGTGGTGGAAGCCGTCGCGGTCGGATTGCCGGTCGGGCTCGGGTCGTTCATCAGCGGCGACGCCCGGCTGGATAGCCAGCTCGCCGCCGCCGTGATGGGCATTCAAGCGATCAAGGGTGTCGAAATAGGTGACGGCTTCACCACGGCACGCCGACGCGGCAGCCGCGCCCACGACGAGATGTACCCGGGTCCCGACGGCGTGGTCCGCTCGACCAACCGAGCCGGCGGGCTGGAAGGCGGCATGACCAACGGCCAGCCGCTGCGGGTGCGCGCGGCGATGAAGCCGATTTCCACCGTGCCGCGTGCGCTGGCCACCGTGGACATGGCCACCGGGGACGAGGCGGTCGCGATCAACCAGCGTTCCGATGTCTGCGCGGTACCGGCTGCCGGCGTGGTGGTCGAGACCATGGTGGCGCTGGTGCTGGCCCGTGCGGCGCTGGAGAAGTTCGGCGGCGATTCGCTGACCGAAACCCGGCGCAACATCGAGGCCTACCGGCGGTCGGTCGCCGACCAGGAGCCGGTCAGCGAAGTTCGGGCATCCGGGTAGCGCTGATGGCACCTAAAGCCGTATTGGTGGGGCTGCCGGGATCGGGCAAGTCCACCATCGGGCGACGGCTGGCCAAGGCACTCAACGTCGACATGCTGGACACCGACGCGGCGATCGAGGAGCAGACCGGACGTCGCATCGCCGACATCTTCGCCGCCGACGGGGAGAAAGAATTCCGCCGCATCGAGGAGGGCGTGATACGCGCGGCCTTGGTCGAACACGACGGCGTCCTGTCGCTCGGCGGCGGCGCTGTCACCAGTCCCGGCGTGCGAGCCGCACTGGCCGGTCACACCGTCGTCTACTTGGAAATCAGTGCCGCCGAAGGAGTTCGGCGCACCGGGGGCAACACCGTACGGCCGCTGCTGGCCGGACCGGACCGCGCCGAGAAGTTCCGCGCGCTGATGTCGCAGCGCGTTCCGCTGTACCGGCAGGTCGCCACAATCCGGGTGAACACCAACCGTCGCAACCCAGGGGCCGTCGTTCGCCACGTCATGTGCCGCCTGGACGACCCGAAACCGGGCGGCGCCGCGCGTAACCGCCGCCGACCGCCGTGGCGCCGCACGCCGCCCGCGCAGGCGCCAAGCGCCACCGAGCCCCGAACCGGGCCGCCGCCCACCCCTGCCACGCCGGCCGCGCTGGCCGCGGCCCGTCGCGCCGAGGCCAACAAATGACGGAGTATCCCGAACCGGTCACCGTGCAGGTGGCCGTCGACCCGCCCTACCCGGTGGTGATCGGCACCGGGCTGCTGGGTGAGCTCGGCGAACTGCTCGCCGGCCGCCACCGGGTAGCCGTCCTGCATCAACCGGTGCTGGCTCAGACCGCGGAGGAAATCCGAAACCATCTGGTCGACAAAGGGATTGACGCACACCGCATCGAAATTCCCGATGCCGAAGCCGGCAAGGACTTACCCGTCGTGGGCTTCATCTGGGAAGTGCTGGGCCGCATCGGCATTGGCCGCAAGGACGCTTTGGTGAGCCTCGGCGGCGGGGCCGCGACCGACGTCGCAGGCTTTGCCGCGGCGACCTGGCTGCGGGGAGTGTCGATCGTGCACGTGCCCACCACGCTGCTGGCGATGGTCGACGCGGCGGTCGGCGGCAAGACCGGCATCAACACCGACGCCGGCAAAAACCTGGTCGGTGCGTTTCATCAGCCGACCGCTGTGCTGGTCGACCTGGCGACGTTGCAGACGTTGCCGCACAACGAAATCGCGGCCGGGATGGCCGAAGTCGTCAAGGCCGGTTTCATCGCCGACCCGGTGATTCTGGATCTGATCGAAGCCGATCCGCAGGCCGCATTGGACCCCTCGGGAGAGGTGCTTCCAGAGCTGATCCGGCGCGCGGTCGAGGTCAAAGCCGAAGTGGTCGCCGCTGACGAGAAGGAATCGGAGCTGCGCGAAATCCTCAACTACGGCCATACCTTGGGGCACGCGATCGAGCGGCGGGAGCGCTACCAGTGGCGCCACGGCGCCGCGGTCTCGGTGGGGTTGGTGTTCGCCGCCGAGTTGGGCCGGTTGGCCGGGCGTCTCGATGACGCCACCGCGCAGCGCCACCGCAGCATCCTCACGTCGCTGGGTCTGCCGATCGGCTATGACGCCGATGCGTTGCCTCAACTGCTGGAGTACATGGCCGGCGACAAGAAAACCCGCTCGGGGGTGCTGCGGTTCGTGGTGCTCGACGGGCTGGCCAAACCCGGTCGGCTGGAAGGGCCGGACCCGGCGCTGCTGGCGGCCGCCTACGCGGAGGTGGGCACGCGATGAGCATCCCGGTCAACGTCCTCAACGGAACCAACCTGGGTCGGCTGGGCCTGCGTGAGCCGGAAGTCTACGGCGACACCACCCACGACGACCTTGTCGCGTTGATCGAGCGCGAGGCCGCCGAGCTCGGGTTGAAAGTCGTTGTGCGGCAAAGCGATAGCGAAGCCCAGCTGCTGGACTGGATCCATCTCGCCGCGGACGCCAACGAGCCGGTGATCCTCAACGCCGGCGGGCTGGCCCACACATCGGTCGCGCTACGCGACGCCTGCGCCGAGCTGAGCGCACCTTTGATCGAGGTACACATCTCCAACGTGTATGCCCGCGAAGAGTTTCGGCACCACTCTTACCTGAGCCCCGTCGCGACCGGCGTCATCGTCGGATGCGGCGTGCAGGGCTACCTGTTGGCCCTGCGGTATCTGGCTAGCAGCTAGTCCTTTTCCGGATCGCCCTGAGTCTTGGTGTGCTCCGTGGGCTCGCCAGTGTCGTGGGCCGGGATCGCCTCGGTCGGTTCCGCGCTGTGCGGCGGCGGCCAGGGAATCTTTCCGGTCTTTTCCTCGCTGTGGGCCGGGTCGGTGGCCCCGGTGGCCTCGCTGGTCTCTTCCGCTTCTTCGCTGTAGGCCGTCGGCGCCTCGTACTCGTCGCGTTCGGCCGTCGCCACGGCACTCGGGGTGTTCCTGCGGCCATGCGCCACCCTCGGCGGTGGACTGGTCGGAGCGGACCGCGGCGAACACGTCGGTGTCGGCCCGATCCTCGTCACCGCCGCCCCGCCCTTGCGGCTTGTAGGCACCCGCGCGGTCGATCCGCCAGCGGCCCAAGGTCACCCCGCTGATCGCGCCCAGAAAAACCACCAGGGCGGTGAAGGCCGCGAACGTGGTGAGCTCGTTGATCAGTCCGCCGACGTACAGCGACGTGTAGAACACCGAGATCAGCCAGGTCACCGCACCGCTGAGCAGCCCGGCAACCAGGCCGGCCAGCAGCCACATCATCGCCAGATCGCCGCGACGGTCCGGGTCGGGGTTGGAAGCAGCGTCCTCACGGCCGTCGATAACCCCCCAGGCGACCACGCCGATGAGGAACAGGAGCAGCAGCACGATGCTGATCAACCCGGCCTGCGTCTGCCACACATTGATCAGCGTTCCCTGCAACAGGCGAACGACGACCATCGCAGCGCCGAATACCAGGCCGCGCAGCATCCAGTTAGTCATGGGGCCACAGCCTAGCGAGTAGCGTCACCTGGCGTGACACATTCCCAGCGGCGAGCCGCTCTCAGTGCCAGGATCCGCGCTGCGGACCTGGACGCGATGCTGGTCACCGACCTGAACAACGTGCGCTACCTGTCCGGTTTCACCGGGTCCAACGCAGCATTGCTGGTGTTTGCCGACGACCACGATCCGGTGCTGGCCACCGACGGCCGTTACCGCACCCAGGCCGCCCAGCAGGCACCCGACGTGGAAGTGGCCATCGAGCGGGCCTGCGGCCCGTTACCTGGCCGGGCGCGCCGCGGCTGCCGGCGCACAGCGGCTGGGCTTCGAGAGTCATGTGGTCACCGTGGACGGGTTCGACGCGCTGTCGAAAGAGTTAGTGGAGGCCGGTAACACCGAACTGGTCCGGGCCTCGCACACCGTGGAAGCGCTGCGCGAAATCAAGGACGCCGGCGAGTTGGCGCTGCTGCGGCTGGCCTGTGAAGCCGCCGACGCCGCGCTGACCGACCTGATCGCCCGCGGCGGTCTACGGCCCGGCCGGACCGAACGCGAGGTCGGCCGCGAGCTGGAGGCGCTGATGCTGGACCACGGCGCCGACGGCGTCTCGTTCGAGACGATCGTGGCCACCGGGGCCAACTCGGCGATCCCGCATCACC
>CAWDVY010000006.1:0-157236 GCA_963805675.1 uncultured Actinomycetota bacterium | reverse complement strand
AAAACGGCCCCCGGAGATCACTCCGGGGGCCGTTTCCATGCCCGATGGGAACACTTTTGGGAACATGCGCAACGCTAACGACTTGTTGTGGTACGACGATGCTCTGGACGCTTACCTGACGGCCGACCAGCTGGAGAGGTTCGTCACCGTCGAGGAGGCGGCCAAGAAGATGGTGCATCACCGAAAATCGCGTGCGACAACTTGTTAAGGACCCTCTACTGCCGTAGGCCGGATACGGCGACGAGCTGCTCGTCCAGCCCGCCATCACGAACTGCAACTAAGACTCGGTGGCCGCGGCATCGGGGCGGCGGTCCCGCAGCCGCCGATCCAGGTCCTAAGAATCGGCGCCGTCCAACTCCACTATCAGCGGCAGCTGAGGCTGGGCGGGCGGGAACGCGCGGTCGAACAGCTGCTCGAAATGGTGCTTGTCATCGGAGATACGCATCAGCGTGGTGACCGTGGAGATCTGCCGATCCAAGTGGGTGTTGCCCGTCTCCGCCGTCAGGTACTGGTGGTGCTTGTGTCGCCGATAGCCCTGCGGCGTCCGCGGCGTACAGCAACTGCGACTCCTCCAGGACGCCCGGCGGCAGCTGCTCATAGATGTACTTGTTTATTAGCTTACCGACATACGGCGTGCGCCTGGAGGTTCCGGGCTTGAACTCCCAGCCTTGAATTCGGTACGTCTTCGCGGAAGAACTCGTCGGGGAACTGTTTGGTCCAGGGTCGCAGCTCGGGGGCGATGTAGGCGTTGAGGATGGCGGCCAGTCATCGCGCGCTCTGACGTCCTGGTAGCCGATGAGCCTCGTCGACCAACGCGATGATGCCGACACGCGCCAACCCGCGGACCAACTTCTGGGCCGCATCAGCGGCATTCATCTGCGAATCCAACAGGGCGCCAGCGTCTTTGGCCGCCAAGTACGTCTCACACGCCCGGGGCAGGAGTCTGGGCGCGGGAACAGGTCGAGGAGACGGTCTGTCCTGGCACGCGGAATTCGATGGGCTGAAACATGTCCGGCAGCGTTTCGGGGAAGTAGGGCACCAGGTTGCCTGCCGCGACGAACGAAAGGGGCACCTCGGTCCGCTGGTGGCGACCCGTGGACAGCGACCGGCCCAGCGCTCCCATGATGGTCTTCTGGTTGATCACCCGAGTGCCGTCTTCCAGCACCGCGACTTCCAGTTCCATCTTGCCCACAGACCAGGGTGCCTGAGTGGGTAGCCTGCACCCAGTTGCGACCCCATCGCTTCTCCGCGGCGCGGCGCGCCGATTCGGATCGCTTTCCGCCGGTGTCAGCCGCTCGGCTCCGTCCCTTGCCGCCCCTACGGTCTTTCAGGACGCGTTATCCATATTCACCATGCCTATCCTGCTTAGCATCGGCCCCTATGGTCGATGCCTGGTTTGCCTGATCAGATAAAAATACTGTTCAAAGAGGTAATCGCTGGATGCGAACACGGTCGATCAGCGATGCGTAGCCAGCTTAGCATCGGAGTGCGCCAAGGGCCATTAACCCGACGGGGGCGCGTTGGCGTGTCGCCGCCGACCACACACGGTTCGCCGCCATGGCGTGGCTGGCGTGGCTGGAATGGCTCGATGTTACTTGGACTGATCGTCGGCGGAATTGGAAGACGTCGCGGGTGCTGCGGCCCTGGTGTACGCCCACATCGCCAACTCCAACGCCAAAAGTAGGGCGGGGTCGCCGTCGACAGCAAGGAGCTGGCTGAACAGGCCACGACCTGGCTCGCGAGTCCAACACCATCGCGACCGACGCGCACCAGCTGGCCGAGGGAGTCAATGAGATCAGCCGTCGGGGTGAGGCCCGGGACATGGAACGTCAAGATGTCCACTGGGAAGGCGACTGGTACTGGGGGCAACCCGGCCGCTACCTGCTTCGGAAACGGGGCAAAGACAAAAGCACGCTACGTCACCGCCACTGTCACATTTGACGGCCAGAACAGATCGAACACCGCGACACCCTAGTGTCGTCCACCGGAAATTCGTGCGATATATCTTGCGAGTGAGTCGAGGATCTCTTCAGCGGTCTTTGTCCAGGCGAATGGCTTTGGGTCGGTGTTCCAGCCGGAGATCCAGTCGCGGACGTCTTTCTCCAGTGCGGCAACGCTTTTGTGGACGCCCCGGCGCAGAAGCTGGTCGGTGAGGAAGCCGAACCAGCGCTCCACCTGATTGATCCAGGAGGAGCCGGTCGGGGTGAAGTGGATGTGGAAACGGGGATGTTTGGCGAGCCAGTCGTTGACAGTCGGGGTCTTGTGGGTGGCCAGGTTGTCGCAGACCAGGTGCACGTCGAGTTCGGCGGGTACGGCTTTGTCGATCGCGATGAGGAACTTTTTGAACTCCACGGTCCGGTGCCGGCGGTGGATCTGGCTGATCACGGTGCCGTCGGCGATGTTGAACGCCGCGAACAGGCTGCTCACGCCGTGCCGGGCGTAGTCGTGGGTGCGCCGCTCAGGCATGCCCGGCATCATCGGCAGCACCGGCTGGGAGCGGTCCAGCGCCTGCATCTGCGATTTCTCGTCGACACATAACACGACTGCCTTCTCGGGCGGATTATGGTACAGGCCAACGACATCGACGACTTTAGCGACGAACATCGGGTCGGTGGAGAGTTTGAATCCGTCGACCAGATGCGGCTTGAGGTCGAAGCGACGCCAGATCCGGCCGATCGTCGTCGGTGAGAGTCCCGACCGTGCCGCCATCGACGTCCGCGACCAGTGCGTCGCGTTCACCGGCTTCTCCTCCAGGGTGGCGACCAGCACCTCTTCGACCTTGTCCAACAGGATCGACGGCGGGCGACCCGGCCGCGGCTCGTCCACCAAACCACCCAGGCGCCGGGCCACGAACCGTCGACGCCACTTGTTCACCGTGTTGGGCGCCACCCCAAGATCATCGGCAACTTGGGTATTCATGACCCCGGGCTCGGCACACGCCAACACAATTCGCGACCGCAACGCTAACGCTTGAGACGACTTCGCCCGACGCGACCACCGAACCAGCTGATCACGCTCATCCGCGGTCAACACCAACTCGGCCTTCGGCCGACCCGTTCTCGCCACCCCAACATCATACCGAATTAACATATGAATTTACGGCGCGACACACTAGCGGGTGACAACCAACCTGGAGGCAGCGCAGCAAGGGGCGTCAAGCCGTCAGCTCTACGCTGCTTTCCCGAAAGTCTGCGACGATCCGCAGGTTCCCCCGAGAGCGGCAACGTAGCGACTGCAGCGTGCCGAGCTCTGTGTGCGACAGGTCCCCCTTTCCAGCTTCGACACACGGGCCTGGGACACCCCCATCAGGGCGGCGACATCGGCCTGGCGGGCATGGCCCTGGGCCTTGCGGATCTCGGCGAGCCGGTGGGCCTGGACGGCATCATGCATCTCCTTGCGCGCGGTATCGGCACGTGCCGGGTCGAGGCGGCCCTTGACGACTGCCTCCGCACGAATCTCACGCCAGTTGCGCGCCATGGTCATTCACCTCCTTCGGTCGCTGAGCCAGTTCTCGTAGCGTCGCTCTGCGATCGGAATGTTCTTGTCGTACCAGCCTTTCCAGTTGCCCGCCTTGTCGCCGCCGAGCAGCAGGATCGCCTGCCGGCGCGGATCGAAGATGAACAGGATCCGAATGCTGGTGCCGGCCGGCCGCAGCTCCTTCATGCTGTGAAACTTCGATCCGTTGACCTTGTCCACCGTCGGGCGCCCCAAGGTTGGTCCTTCGAGCTCGAGCAGGTCGATGGCGCCGGTGACCGCAGTCATAGCATCGGGGTCGAGTGTGAAGTACCAGGTTTCGACCTCCTTAAGCAGAATGACGTCCCAGGACATCGACATTAATATAACCTCTGCATTATATGCAACATTCCGCCTAAATAGGATGCGTCAGCCCGGGCTGGTGTCGTCATCGAGATCCCACGCATCGCCGAGCAGGAAGCTCGCGGCCTGCTCGGCGGCTTCGCGGTCGTCGTTGCCCAGGACGTGGGCGTAGGTTTCCAGGAAGAAGCCGACGTTGGCGTGGCCGATTCGCTCGCTAATCACCTTCGGGCTCACGCCTGCGCGCAGTGCGCCGGTGGCGTACGAGTGACGCAGATCGTGAAAAGTTATGCGCGACAAGCCGGCCGCGGCCGCTAGGCGGTCGAAACGCTGTCGGATCGAGTCAGGATGCAGGGGCCGGCCGTCCTGGTAGGTGAACACATAATCGCCGGGGTGATAGGCGTCTCCGAAGAACGTACGCTCGCTGTCCTGGACCTTGCGCCAACGGCGCAGTGCGTCGGCGGTGGCGTGATCGATGGAGATTGTCTGGTCGGCGTTACGGGTCTTACCTCCCGCTTTGTCGCGGGCCTGGCCACCGACGACGACACGGTTGTTGTGCACGGTGATCTCGCCCGTGTCGAGATCTACGGCATCCCACTTCAGACCGCACACCTGGCCACGCCGGATGCCGGTGGTCAGTTCCAACAGGAATAGTGCTGCGAATCGGTCGTCGCGCACAGAGGCGAGAAACGCCCGGATCTCGTCGGTGCCCCAGACCTGGCGCCGGGTGCGCGGCCGCCGCGGTGGTTTGACATTGCTGGCCGGATTGTCGGTGAGGTATTTCCAGGCGACGGCGTCGACCAGGGCGCGGTGAAGGAAGGCGTGGACATTTCGGACGGTCTTGGGCGCTAGGCCCGGCGAAACCGACTTAGGGACTATGCCGGAGCGATAACGTCGCACCGCGGTTCGGGCTGCGTGGATGGTCGTGTTGCAGGCCTCGGAGACCTGGCGCGGTGTGGGTTCCTTGCCGTCATTGGTTCGCTTCGACCAGTACTCGTACATGGCGCTGTCGTTGTCGCGCTTGACGCGGCCCTCAGCGAGCAGCTTCGCGTAAAGCTGCAGAAGCGCAGGCTCGTCGAGTCGTTGGAGGCGTTCGGCGCCGACGTGGGGGATGACGTAGGCGCGCGCGTAGTCGCTCCAGCTGCGCCACGTGGTTGCGTCGAGTGCTGGTTCGACGGCGGTGAGCCACTCGGCGAGGAATTGTGCGACCGTGCGGGCAGATGGTTTGACGACGCGGCCGCGGTCGGCCTCTCGCATCGCCTCGCGACAAGCCTTCCAGGCTTCCCGTTCGGTGTCGTAGCCACCCTTGGTGATCCATGGGTACCTGCCGGTCGCGGTATCACGCTGGGGAACGCGGAATTTGTAGTACCACTTGGAACCCCGCTGATAGACAGCGCCTTTCACGAGGCAAGCTCACGAAGGCGTGCGGTCAGCACGTAGACGCGGCCGCCGAGCCGCCGGACCGGCAGCTCTCCGGAGGCCACCAGTCGGTAGGCCGCGGCCCGGCTGATTCCCAGCAGCTGTGCGGCCCGGGGCATCGCTAGCAGAAGGGGCAGATCGTTGAATACGTTGTCTTCCATTTTTCATTCACCACCCTCCAAAGGGTCGTGTCGAACAGGGCTTGTCGGATACGCCGCAAGCGCTGTGAGGTTGTCGCCCAGTCGGCTTCGCGCCTCCGGGGGGGGGGGGCGGTGATCGCCTTGGTGTCACCAAAGCTCCCAACACCACTGTAATTCTCTGCAGTGACGCTCCGTGCAGAACTTTTGCGCCTCGCTTCGTGGGCTTGCTCGGCGTCGCCTTGGGCGCAACTCGCGGCGACCGCGCAATCGGTCCGCCCAGAACAGCACAAGCCCACCAAGTTATCCCCAACCCCTTCGCAATCCACAACCCGGATTCTTCCCACAGCATCCCAAAAGCACTACCTCCGTTACACTTACACTCGCGCATATCACTGCGTCCCACTCTCGACCACCGCCCCGAAATTCTGCACGGCACATTGGCACAACGGTGCAATACTGATTTCGGGCGCGCTGATGCGCGCCCGAAATATCAGTCCGCTGCAGGCGGTCTCGTTCCCCGCGGTCGTGAGGTGGTCGCAAGTGTTGACGATCTCGCGGCTGTCGCGGTGGAGCATCAACTACTACAACGACACCGCCCGCGAAGCCCAACAGGCTGCGATGGATCGCCAACGCGCCAACGGTGGGACTGGGGGAGTACTACTCAGAGGGCGACACCCGAGTGCCGACATGGCTGCTCGCCGGAGACAGCGCCCGTACCGCGGAGCTGGTCGGGCTGGACGGGCGCGCCGCCCACGGCGGGTCGGCTGACCCAGAGGTGGTGCAGCGCTGGCTCGATGACGGAATCGCGCCCAACGGTAAGGCCGGCCGCGCTTTCACCAAGGGCAGCGTGCACGGATTCGACCTGACTTTCGCTGCGCCCAAGAGCGTGTCGCTGTTGCGGGCGCTCACCGACGACGTCGGGGAAAAAGTCATGCAGGCCGCGCATCTGCGGGCCGTCGACGCGGCGATGACCTATCTGCACGAGCACGCCGGCTACACCCGGGTGCACAACCCGCTCACCGGGACCAAGGATCTGCAACGGTTGCCGGGGTTGGTGGCGATCGCCTACCAGCACGAAACCTCCCGGTGCGGGGATCCGCACCTGCACACCCATGTCATCGTGCCCAACCGGCAAGCCCGCGCCGACGGCACACTGGTGTCGCTGGATTCCAAGTCGCTGTATCACGAGGCCAAGGCCGCCGGCATCATCTACCAGGCCACCCTGCGCCACGAGCTGACCGCCGAACGCGGCGTCGAATGGCAGCCGGTCGACCCGTTCACCGGGATGGCCGAGATCGCCGGCGTCGACCAAGGACTGCCTCAAGGCGTGGTCGCAGCGCTCCACCCGGCTACGGGAATGGGCGCACCGCAACCTGGTGGTCGTGGACGGCAAACTGAGCGCCGCGCAGACCGCGGCCGCGCAAAAGGCCACCCGCCCGGCCAAACCCGAATCGCTGGCGTGGGAGGCACTCAAGGAGCAGTGGCGTGCGGATGCGCGCGGTCTGGTGCTAGATCGGGGCGCGCATTACAGCGCGCGCGCTGAGCGGCGCCGCGCGGCGCGGCGCGCACTGGACCGCGCACGGCTGGCGGAGATGGCCGCGCACATTGATAAGGCAGCCTTCACCCGGGCGGACATGGTGGAGCTGATCGGCGCGCAGCTGCCCGTCGGACGCGCCCGGTGCGCCGCGGGAGCTGATTGAGCAGATCGTCGACGCGGTAGGGGTGCGCATCAGCGCGCCGCGGCGCGCACACGAGCGCGAAGGTCACGAGAAATACACCGTGGATGTGGTCATGGCCGAAGAGGCTCGCATCTTCGGCCTGGTCGATGAGGCCGATCACCGCGCACGGTTGGATGTGCGCTGCGAAGACGTTGCCGGGTTGTCGGCGGATCAGGCGCGCGCGGTGCGCACCATCGCGGCCGCGCCGTTTTTGGTGCAGCCGCTATGCGCGCCCGCGGGCGCGGGCAAAACACATTCGCTGCGCGCCCTGCGCGCGGGCGCGGCGCGCGGCCCCAAGCAGGTGCTGGTGGTGGCCCCGACCGGCAAGGCGGTCGACGAAGCCATGCAGGGCGGTGCCGGGGATCGCGGTTTGACGGTGGCCAAAGCGCTGCACCTGCTCGAAACCGGGGAGTTAGCGCTGGGTGCGCGCAGCGTGCTGGTCGTCGACGAAACGTCCATGGTGGGCACCCATGAATTACGACGTTTGCTGGACGCCACCACCGCCGCGCGCGCTAAGACGGTATTAGTCGGCGATCCCTATCAGTTGGCGCCGGTGAAGGCGCGCGGCGGCATGTTCGAGCAGCTCTGCGCTGAGTTGCCCTGGACGCAAAGGCTTTCCCACGTCTGGCGGATGCGCGACCCCGCCGAGCGCGACGCCTCCCTGGCGCTGCGCGCCGCGCACGGCAACCGGCTCCGCAAAGCGGTGGGGTGGTATCGCACCCACCACCGGCTACACACCGGTGATCAAGTCGCCATGGCCGCCGACGCCCACGACGCCTACCTGGCCGACCGGGCCGCTGGCAAGGATGCGCTGCTGGTGTGTGACAGCTGGGAGATGGCCGACGCCCTCAACCGCCGCCTGCACGACACCCTCACTGCCGACGGCCCCACCGCAAAGGCGGCCCGGGACCAGACGATCCGCGTCGGCGACCTCATCATCAGCCGCCACAACGATGCCCGCATCCCCGTAGACGCCGCACCCGGTTCAGACCGTGAGGCTGATCAGGTGCGCAACGGCAACCGCTGGCGCGTCGCGGGCATCGACGCGACGACCAACCGCATCGCCGCCGAGCGGCTCACCGATAAGGCCCGCGTGGTGTTTGAAAGCGACTATCTGCGGGAGCATGTGCACCTCGGCTATGCCGTCACCGTGCACACCGCCCAAGGCGTCACCGCCGACACCGCGCACGCCGTCATCGCTGAATCCGCCAGCCGGGCCCTGGCCTATGTGGCCATGAGCCGCGGCCGCGACACCAACCACGCCTACATCTACACCCACTTCAGCGGCGAAGCCGACCACGAACACACCACCCCGGTCGCCGGCGCAGACGGCCACGTGTTGCGGCGCGGCACCAAATACGCCGCGGCCCACTACTTCCGGATGATCCTGGCCAACGATGAGCGCCCACGCACCATGCACGCCGAAGCCGAACAGACCGACCGCGAGCTGCTCCCCGACATCGTCGGCCGGCTACTCGACCGCCACGACGCCCGCCGCGCCGCACGTCGCCAGACCTGGCGGCAACACACCGCCGCCCAACGCGCTTTCCACGAACGCTACGCACGCCTCGCCGCCGACATTGGACGCGCCGCCGACCGCGGCAAGAGCCGCGGCTACGGCCTCGAACTTTAGAAGCCGCCGCAGCGGGGCAGGTCCACTGCCCGGTCAGTGGCCGTCGCCCACCGAAGCGGTGTGATCGGGCATCCGTCGCAAGCCACCGCCTTGCGGTCCCGGATCATCCAGGCCAAACCGCCCATGCGCTCATCACCCTGCTCACCAGGTAACCGACCCGAGCAGACCCTCATGTGCGGCTACCGTCTGCTGTCGCTCCTGACCACCGACCGACGGGAGCGACCAGCAACATGTTGTGAGAATTTTCTTTACTGCTATTAAAGACGTACCGGCGTTTCCGCGGCTTGGCGCAGTGGGTCGTCGGTAGGGTCCGCGTCCGGACCGGTGTGGTCTGACTCGTTTCTTTACCGGCCACGAGCGTTGTTGTGTGCCTTCAATTGTCAGATCCGTCGACTGCATCGGTTCGGCGCGGAACCGCCGGACGGAGTGACCTGATAGGAGCGCGACCAAGCATCCCGTAGCAGTATCGTCCCCGCCCGGCGGCTCTGCCCTTCATCTCATCCCGAAAATCCGGTTACAGGAAGGGCCGCAATGGAATCCACCATCGCCGAATCCACCCAACCACAGGTCACCGTCGGTGTCGACACGCACAAGCAGTTCCATGTCGCCCATGCCGTCGACCAGCTCTGTCGGCCGTTAGGCATCTCGTCGATCCAGATCGACATCGGAATCGAGAGCTTGTAGGCTCGGCCTCGGATGGCGTTGATCCGCTTGTTTACGTTCAAGAAAAGCGTCTGGCTTAAGGCAAATGATGTTTGGAGCGGGACGCCGGATTGGCCGCTTTGACGGGAACGTCCTCGACGAATTCCGGAGAGTAGCGATGCATCTGCTGACAAGGAGAACGCGCGAGGAAGCGGCAAGCGTCTGTAAGATTTGCTTGCCAAACCGACCTTGCCGAGGTTGATTCGTGGCCTTCGTAAAGCTCGCCGACCGACTCGCGAACAATGCAATTCCGCTGCTCATCTGCGGCCCGATCTTGCGGCGCGTGACGTCGAGTGCTGTGACCGTGTGGCTCGTCACGCGTGAGTCCGCAGCGGTCACGCTGACCGTTACGCAGGCTGGCAGCACGTCGGCGCTGCTCACCTCGTCGGGCGTGAATCAAGGTAAAACGATTGGCGTCGGATCCAATCTGCATATCGTCGCGGTAACGGCTCGCGGCGCAGCCGGAACGCTCAAAGAAGGCGTGGTCTACACCTACAATTTGAGCTTCGCATTCGTGCAGTCGGGAACGAAGTCGCTCGCAGATGCGGCGGGCGTCGCGCCGGCTCTCGCCGAGTTCGTGTACGCGCCGTATACTCTGCCGAGCTTCGTGTTGCCGCCGTCTGATCTGCAAAAGCTTCGCATCATGCACGGGTCGTGCCGAAAGCCCAACGGCGGCGGTGCGGACGCGCTCGCGATCTTGAACGATCTCATTGCGAGCACGGCTTCCAACGCTTCCGGGCGGCCACATCAGCTCTTTATGACGGGCGACCAGATTTACGCCGACGAGGTCGCCGACATTCTGCTCTTCATGCTCATTGACGCGTCGGACACGCTGCTGGGCTGGACCGAGATGCTTCCCGCGCAACCTTACGATTTCGACAAGCGGCTCAACACGTCCGACAAATCGTCGGTGCTGTTGCCGGGCACCCGGCAGTACATCATCCAGGCCGCAGGGTTCACGACCGACGATACGCGCAGCCATCTGATGGCTCTCGGCGAGTATCTGACCATGTATCTCTTCGCGTGGTCCCCCGTACTCTGGCCGGCGACGCTTCCCGTAAGCGGCGATCTTACGATACCGCCGCGCGGCGGTGCGGCGCCGTTCGCGCTCGGTGGATTCAACGATGGGAGTACCGGCACACCCCCGCTCTGGGACAAGCAGCAGGTGACCGTTCAGAATTACGCCGATGCCCTTCCCGACGTTCGTCGCGCGCTTGCAAACATTCCGAGCTACATGATCTGCGACGATCACGAGATCACCGACGATTGGAACATGACGCGAGACTTCTGCGAGAGGGTGTACGGCACGCCGCTCGGTCTTCGCGTCGTGCAGAACGGTCTTACCGCGTACGCGGTGTGCCAAGCGTGGGGCAATACGCCGGAGCAATTTGAGGACGAAGCGCAACCACCGCCGGACCGAGGAAAAACGGCGGGACGCCAGCTTCTCGAGCTCCTCGACAACACAGACGCCGCGTCTTATGGAATCAACGCCGCGAAAATGCAGCCGCTCGTCGCGGTACACGACGCTGCAACGCTGGCCGCGCAAGCCCCGAAGCCGACCGACTCGTACGGCGTCTATCACGATCCCGGACGTCAATCCGGCCTGTTCGGCTATATGGTCAACGATACGTCCCTCAACTATTACTACAGCGTCGAGGGCCCGTCGCATCAGGTCATCGTCACGGATACGCGGACGAGCCGGAGTTGGTCCACGCCCGGCAAGATGGTGCATCCCGATCTGCTCGCCGAAGACGACATGGCCTATCAGATCGATCAAGCGCCGGATCTCAAAGGCCGGTTGCAACTCGTCATCGTCACGACCAACATGCCGCCGATCCCGCCGTTTCGCGTGGCCGAGTCGGTGCTTCCTCAGGTCGACTCGTCGAAGATTTACGGGAGCGATCTCTACGACTCGTGGAAGGTGCCGGGCGCTTCGTTCGACCGGATGGTTCTGCACCTCACGAACCGCCTTCCATTGACCGGCACGACCCGAACGGGAATCGTGATCGTTCTCTCCGGCGACGTCCACACGAGCTTCGCCAGCCGCTACCAGTATTGGGCGACGAAACGGTTCGACGACAGCACGGCGACGGCGAACGGCGGGTCGGCCGTGTTCGCGCAACTCGTCGCAAGCCCGTTCAAGAACGAAAGCGTCGATACGCGCGGCCAGCATACCGACGGCTACGGCTACATACCAAAAGATTTGGGCTTTGCGGCGCACTCGTTCGCGTGGCTACTGCTGCCCGACGAAAAACCCGACGGCATTTACGGATGGGCCGTTACCGCGGGCAGCACCGGTACGACCGTCGGAACGACGAGCTTCAACAATGGCCCATTTGAAGATTTCGTCGTCACTCACGCTATGCCGGCAGCCGCTTTTAGCAACATGCAGTATTCGCATTTCGAGCGAAGCCGAGTCACGAAGCTCTCGGTGCAGCCCGACTATCAGTATCGGACGGAGCAAATCTACACCGCCGCGACGGGCTCCGTCGCGGCTCCGAGTCCGCAGATTGCGGCGGTCGGTGCGTCGAGCAGCGCGGCGGATCGCGCAACGGCTCTCGCCGCCTACGATAAAGCGATGACGGCGTATCGGGACTATAAGAACACCAAGGGGAAAGGCAAGGCCATCGTCGGCCGCAGTAACATCTGCGAGATCACGTTCAGTTGGGGAAGCGGTGATGCGAAGACCGCGCATCAAACCGTGCGATGGTACGAGACCAATCCGGCCGACAGCGAGACGATTGATAAGAGCGCCTTGTTGTGGGCACGCTACGATGTGTCGCTCGCTCTCAGCGATACGAAAAACTACGGGAAGCTTCCCTACCCGCCGCCATGAGTTCGTTCATCGATTCGCTTCGCGACGAGTTCGAAGTCCTCGTCGAGCCGGTGATTGCAGCCGTCGAGGATCCGGCCGCGCTCCGAGCGTTACTCGATGCGCTCGGAGCGGACGAAACCTTCGACGGCAGCTCGCCGTTGATTGCGGCCTTGCAGGCCGCCGCGAATCTCAAGACGATCGCCGATACGGTCGCGCAATCGCCGCAACCGTCGTTTGCCGGTATCGCTGCCCTTCTGGCGGCAACGGGTGAAATGCTGAAGACGCTTCGCGCGCTCGCCGGAACGGACGCGACGCAGTTCGAGCGCTTCGGCGACGATCTGATCGAGATGCTCGCCGGCGAGTATCTGCGGCAGCACCGGCCGTTTCTCTATCAACTTGCGGCGCTCGCTACGCTCGTCGATCCCGTCGACAGTACGTCGATGGACGCGGTCGTAAACGGCAGCGTTCTGGTGCGGCAGCCGTTCCTTTGCGCGCGCGTGCGATTCGATCGCGTAAGCCCGCTCGTCAACAGCCCGGAGAGTACGCTCGGGGCATATTATTTCCCGAACGGCTTGGCAACGCTAGCCGATGCGAACACCGCCGCCGATCTGCTCTTTCCTCGCGTCGGCGCGATCCTGAGCCGGCTCGGCGTGCCGTGGACGTACGGCGTTCCGGACGACGACCTGGCGTTGCTCGGCGATGCGGCAGGCTTCGTCGATCACACGTTTCAAGTGTACGTGCCGTCATCGATCACCGGAGCCGATGCGGACGCGGGACTCAGCTTCACGTTTTCGTCCGACGATCACGGTGGTCTCGGCCTCGTCGTCAGCCCGTTCGGGGCCCTCACGTTCTGGACGACGCTCGACGCGTGGACCTTCGCGGCCTCGCTCGGCGCGGAGATCGAGGCGCTCGCGATCGGCAAGCAAGGCCCGACGTTTATCGCGAGTGCGGGCACCGTTTCGATCGAAGGCACGGCGAACGCGACACTCTCGCCGCCGAGCGACGGAACGCCGGCGTTCGTGTGGGGTGCGCCCGACGGCACGCGGCTCGAGCTCGGCGGCGCGAAAGCGTCCGTCAACATCGATGCGTCGCTCAGCGATTCGACGGTCGTTGTGTCGGCAGGTGTCTCATCGGGAGCGATCGTCGTCGCCGCGGGCGACGGCGATAGTTTCCTTAAAGCGGTCTTGCCGGCCGGCGGACTGCGCGCGACGTTCGATCTCGGGATCAGCTACTCGACGAAAGGCGGCCTCGCGTTCACCGGGGGTGCGGGGCTCGAGGCAACGCTACCGGTGACCCTTTCGCTCGGCGGCGTCGTCGCGCTTCAGGGCATCCACCTCGCGCTGACCGCCGATTCGACTGGCCTCACCTTCGAAACGTCGGCGATCGCAAGCCTCTCGATCGGGCCCGTGCATGCGGTCGTGGATCGTATGGGCATCGCGACGAACGTGACGGCGCCGCAAACCGGCGCGAACCTCGGCGTGGTCGATCTCGATCTCGGGTTCAAGCCGCCGTCGGGCGTCGGTATCTCGATCGATGCCGCGGGCGTCGCGGGTGGCGGCTATCTCGCCTACGATTCCGCGAAGCACGAGTACTCCGGCGTCCTCGAACTCGCATTCGAGTCGTTCACGTTGAGCGCGTTCGGATTGCTTGCGACCACTCTTCCGAGCGGCCCGGGTTATTCGCTCATCGCGCTCATCGACGCCACGTTCCCGCCCCTGCAGCTCGGGCTCGGATTCACGCTCGACGGCGTCGGCGGATTCTTCGGCCTGCATCGCACGGCGAGCGTCGACGCGTTGCAAGCGGCGCTCAAGGCGCACACGCTCGGGACGTTTCTCTTTCCGAAGAGTCCGATCACGAATGCCCCGCAAGTCCTCAGCGAACTCGATATGGTGTTTCCCGGCGCGGACGGACGCTATCTGTTCGGCCCGGTCGTGCAGATCGGCTGGGGCACGCCGACGATCGTAACGATCGACCTCGCGCTCATTCTCGAGTTGCCGGATCCGGTGCGGCTGATTCTGATCGGCGAGCTTGCGGTGCTGCTGCCGGCACCGAACGAGAAGCTGCTCGAAATCCACGTGAGCGCTCTCGGGGTGGTCGACTTCGGCGCCGGTACGGCGGCGTTCGACGCGACGCTGCACGATTCGAAACTGATGTCGTTCGCGCTGCACGGGGGAATGGCGCTACGCGCGGCATGGAAAGGCGACTCGACCTTCGTGCTCGCCATCGGCGGCGTGCATCCGAAGTTCCAACCGCCGCCCGGCTTTCCAACGCTCGATCGCGTCGGCATCAGCATGGCGTCGGGAAAGATCTCGAAGCTGGAGCTCGACGGCTACGTCGCGGTCACCTCGAACACGCTGCAAATCGGCGCACACGTCGCGCTCTTCGTCGGGATCGACGGATTCGGCATCTCGGGAACGCTCAACTTCGACACGTTGATCCAGCGCAACCCGTTCCACTTCGACGGCGACATCTCGGGATCGGTCGCACTCACCGCAGGCGGCGACGATGTGATGTCGCTGCAGTTGAGCGCGTCGCTCGACGGGCCCGCGCCGTGGCACGCGGCGGGGTCCGTGAGCTTCAGCATCCTTTGGTGGTCGGTCACGAAGTCGTTCTCGGAAACGTTCGGCGCGAGCGCGCCGGCACAGACGCTTCCAAAAACGGATGTCGGCGCGCTGCTTCGCACGGCGCTCGCGGATCCGCGCAGCATCAGCGCCACGGTACCGGCCGATGTGGCGCAATGCGTCACGCTCGCGGCACCGCTCGTCACCGGCACGGCGCTCGCGCATCCGGGCGCGTCGCTCGAGCTGCGGCAAACCGTGGTTCCGCTCGGCATCACGATCGATACCTGCGGCGGAGCTGCGCCGCTCGGCGACTCGAGCTTTACCATCACGCATCTGACGGTGAGCGGGAGCAATCCCGCGACCTCGCCCGTGCTCGATGCGTTCGCCCCGGCACAATTCTTGACGCTCAGCGACGATGAGAAACTCGCGAGTCCGTCGTTCGAACAATTACAGGCCGGCGTCGCGATGAGCTGCCCGGAATCGGCAGGTGCCGCGGTCGCGCGGTCGGTGAGCTTCGAGACGTTTTATATCGATACGGCCGGCGGTGTGCCGCGCGAAGATACCGGCGTTCCCGCGCCGCTCACCGTGGGAATCCTCGGGGCGTTTCGCGGAGCCGCCGCCGCGTCGCGCTCGCAGCTCGCGCAGACGGGAAGCCGCCGCTTTGCGGGCGCGACGACGCAGTCGTTGATGCCGCGCGACGTGACTTACGCCGTCGCGGCGACCGATACGCTCGGCGCGTCGGGCGTCGGCGCGGCCGCCGGGCAAACGTACGCGCAAGCGCGCGCCGCACGTAATGCGGCGATCGCGGCCGACGGTTCGCGCGCTCCGGCGCTCGCGCTCGTAGCGACGTATGAGATTGCGGCATGAGCGATCCGGGCTACACGTTCGTTCCCTGGGTGCGCCGCGGTGCCGCCGCGCTCGCGAACGGGACACCCGCGACGAACTATCTGAGCTTGAGCCTGCAGGCAACGGTGAACGCGACCGCTGCGGCGGCCGTTGGCATCAGGCTGTACGGACCGGCCGACGTAACGGGCATCGACGCACGCGTCATTTCGCGCCGCGAGCCGTCGCCCGACACGTCGACGTTCGAGCCGAACTATCTTCCGGCGATCGAGTTCGCGGTTCCCGACTTTCCGTGGCTCTTTTCGCCCGCGGTTCCCGCCGGCACGAAATTGCAGCCGTGGGTGTGTCTCATCGTCGTGCGCGTGCAGCCCGGCGTGTCGCTCGTCAACCGCGCGCAAGGCCTGCCGCTGTTGCAGTTCGCGGCACCGGCGGTGCCGCTCGACGAACTGCCCGACCTCGCGGAGATCGCGTCGTGGGCGCACGCGCAGCAGACGGGTTCCGACACGCTCGATGAAGGCGTCTCGCGAATCGTGTGTCCGCGCCGGTTGCACGCGTCGACCGCGTATCTCGCGTGTTTGGTGCCGACGTATCACGCCGGGGTGAGCGCCGGCACGTCACCGGATCTGCCGCGAAGCGACGGCGACGTGGCGCCTGCGTGGGATGCGAGCGTCGTCGCTCCGTTCTCGTTGCCGGTCTATGCGTCGTGGCGATTTGCGACGAGCGACGGCGGTGATTTCGCGTCGCTCGTGCGTCGCTTACGACCGCCCGAGACACCGCTCGTCCTCGGCTCGCGCGACATGGATGCGAGTGCGCCCGGATTCGGCATGCCCGCGTTCGCGGGGCTGACGCGCGGCCTCGAAGGCGCGCTGATGTCGACGTCGACGGCGGCGACCGCGTGGCCGGCGGGTGTCGAGGCGGCGTTCGATGCGGCGCTGCGACCAATTTTAGAGCCGCCCGCTGCCGACGTTCCGTTAATCGCGCCGCCGACGTACGGCGGCGTGGCGGCGGGTTCGACGCTGCCTGCGGACGGTGCGGGCCCGGTGTGGCTGCGAACGCTCAATCTCGATCCGCGTTGGCGAGCGGTCGCGGGGCTCGCGGGGTCGATCGTCGCGGCGGCGCGTGAAACGCTCGTCGCGTCGGCGTGGGATCAGTTCGAGGCGGTTCGCAACGCGAACCAGGCGTTGCGCCAGTTGCAATTCGGGCGCGAAGTCTCGGCCGCCGTGCGTACGCGACAGATGGCGAGCGTCACCGGTTCCGACGCGTTCCTGCAACTGATCCGGCCGCTGCACGCGCGTCTGCGGTTGGGCGGTGCGTCGCAAACGATCGCGGGCCAACTGCTTCAAAGCCGCGTTCCGGCGGGGGCCGTATCGGCCGCGTTCCGGCGGCTGACACGGCGGCGCGGACCGGTCGGGCGAGCGCTCTTCGCACCCGGCGCCGCGGCGCTGCGTATCGTCGATCGGCTCAACGCGGCAACGGGCGTTGCGGGTGCTCTCGTTGTCGCGACGCCGCGCGTACCGCCGAACGGAACGGTGCTGCTCGATTCGATATCGCCCGCGCTGGCGACGGCGCAACTCTCGCCGTCAATCGTGAAGGCGGCAGCCGGGTGGTTCGCGACGACGGCGACAACGAGCCCAGCTACTACGCCAACGGAGCACGCCGCCGCGATCGACGTCGCGAAGCTTCCGGTGCAAACGCCGCCCGTATCGCCGGCGCCGCCTGCCGTGCCGGTCGCACCGATCACGGTGGTTTCAAAACTTCCCGTGATTCCGGCGAAAGGTCTCGGCGATGCGCCGCCGCTCGCAACCGAAAAGGGCGCGCAACTCGAGATGGTGTTGCGCTTCCGGGCCGCGGCCGCCGCCGTCACGACCTACATGACCACGAAGACGACGACCATCCCCGACGCACCCGTTTCTCCGCCGCTGGCTGCCGATCTCGGCGACGTGCGGACGCTCGCGTTGACGGCGATCGACCCCGCAACGACGATCCTCGCGCGTGCGCGAGCGCGCATTCCCGTGCCGCTTCCGGCTACCGGCGATCCGCTTCAACCGCTGCTCGTTACGCCTTCGTTTCCGCAAGCGATGTCGGGCGAGCTCGATCCGAGCCGGCTGCTTCCCGGCGTCGAGAGCATCGAGCCCGACACGGTGGTGCTGCTCGAAACCAATCCCGCGTTCGTCGAAGCGTTCATGATCGGGCTCAACGACGAAATGCGGCGCGAGCTCGCGTGGCGGCAATATCCGTGCGATCGGCACGGCACGTTCTTCTCGCAATTCTGGACCGATGCCGGAAGCGGCGCGCCGCCCGACATTCCGCCGATCGCCGGCTGGAAAGCGACGAACGATCTCGGCGCGAACGCGACGACGGCCTCCGCCGAAACGGTGCTGCTCGTTCGCGGCGAGTTGCTGCGCCGCTTTCCGAACGCCGTGATCAGTGCGGTTCAAGCGGTGGTGGGATCGAACGGCGTTCGCACGCTCGGCGCGACGCAGCTGTTTCCGGTCTTCATGGGAACGATCGCGCCCGACATCATCTACTTCGGCTTCGCGCTCGCTCCGGCAGCCGCGATCGCGGGAGCCGGGTGGTATTTCGTGATCTCGGAACATCCCGCGGAACCGCGCTTCGGCTTCGAACCGCAAGCCGCAACAACGGCTGCGACGACGTGGAACGACGTCGCTTGGACCCAGATCGCCGTCGTCAACAACCATATCGCGCTGGCCGCGAGTACGCCGGGCGGTCCGCTTGAGGGTATTGCGTGGAACGCCGGCGCCGCGTCGCAAGCGTGTATCGCGTTCCGGCGACCGGTGCGCGTCGCACTTCACGCAAGCGCGATCGTCGCGTGAGCGTCACCACGTCGCCCTCCCCCGCGTCGAGTCAGCTCTCGTTCGCGCAGCCTTTGACGGGAAACGTTCCGATCGTGTTCTTGCCGCTACGCATCGAGACGCGTTTCGGAACGGCGGCGTCGCCGGAGCTCTGGATTCGCGCGTTTCCCGACGACATCGCGGTCGACGGTTTCGAAGCCGCGCTCACCGATGACGAGCAGAGCGCGCGCACGGCGTATCTCGCGGCGGTTTCCGCGGCCGGAACAGATCAGAGCGCAAAGCTCGCGGCGTGGGCCGCGCTCGCGCAACGCTTCGGCGCGCAGCGCGCGGCGTGGATCGCATCGCCGGCGGCGGCATCGTCCGGAACGAAGACGTCCGATTGGTCGTCGGCGCCGTCGACAACGCTGTTGCCCGATCGCCTGATCTTCTGCGCATACGACGCCACGGGCGCGGTCATTCGCGAGGCGGGCGCCGCCATCACCGACGGCATCACGCTCGGGCCCTCGCCCGCGGGCGGCGATCCGGCAAGCGATCCCGCGCTGCACTGGATGCGCGACTTCGAGGCGGCGATCGCGCTCGGTCTCGCGATCAAGCTGCCCATTTCCGCCGCGCAACGCACGAGCGGATTCACCCGCGTGTTGGTCTACGGCGTCAAGTCCACGCTCGCGCCGGCCGACGGTGCGTCGCGATTCGCTGCGGCGCTCGACGCGCACCATTACACCGACGGCGCGGAAATTCTGCCGATCAATACGCCCACGAACAACGCGGAGGGGTTGAGTTCGGGATATTCGAGCGCGGACCCGGGATTCGCGACGAGCTTTGCAACGGAGTGCGGCGTTCCGTTCGTGCCGAGCGCGGACGGTCGCGCCGACGGCGAGCGGTTGGCAAACGCATTCGGAATCGCGGCGACGACGTTCGAACACGTGCGCGGCGCGAGCGGCCGTCATGACGACGCTTCCGCGGCGATGAACGCGGTGCTCTGGCCGGCGACACTCGGCTACTATCTCGCGAACATGGTCAATGCCGCGGTTCCCGATGCCGCCGACGTCATGCCGGCGGCGGCCGCGCATTTCGCGGCGTGGGTTCGCGCGCGCGGACCCTGGCCCACGCTACGCGTCGGGCGGCAGCCATACGGTGTGCTGCCCGTGCTCGCGAGTTCGTCGTATCAGGCACTCGAAGGCGGACCGCTCGCACCGCATCTCGCTCCGTTACTCGCCAAGATGCGCGCGTCATGGGAGAGTTCGACCGGCGCCGTCGCCCACGCTACACCCGGCGCGGACCCGGAAGCCACGCTCACCAACATTCTCGCGATGGCGCCCTGTTCGACGTCCTATGCGGGGCGCACCGCACTCGGCCCACAGTTCAGTGCTTACTATTGGCCGTTCGTCGGCGCGAAGTTCGACGCGAGCTGGTTCACGACGCTGGCTGCCGACAGCACGAAGGCGTTCGCCTCGGCGGCCGCGACACTCGGATCGACGCGACTGGCGACGACGACGTTCTTGCAAAGCCACTTTTCGCTCTCACCGTCGATCGTCACCGCGCAGCCGGGGGCCGCGCCGCTCGACCAAAATTATCTGACCGCTCTTGCGGGCATGACGCTCGCGCAACTGCAGACGGCGGCGCCGCCGCAAACGCCGGCGCCGCTGTTGTGGTTGCTCGTCCGGCACGCCGCGTTGCGGCAGTACGCGCAAAGTGCGTACGAATTGCTCGGAAGCGCGGTGACCGACGCGGAGCGCGTGGAGCCCGAGCTGATCGATCTCTCGCCCGCGTCGACGACTTCGCGCGTGTGGGATCAGTTTGCGCTTTCGACGACGGCGACGGGGCCCGTCGGAGCGTACCTCGATCAGCACAAGGGCAACGGTCCCGCCGATTTCACCGCGTTTTGGAACGCGCTCGGAAAACTCGCGCAGCTCTCGAGCGCGGAGCTCGATTCGTCGCTGCGCGAATCGCTCGACCTCTGCTCGTACCGACTCGATGCGTGGTTCACGTCGCTCGCAACGCAACGGCTGGACACGATTCGTCGCGCCTCGGGCAACGCTCAAACGCTCTACCTCGGGGCGTACGGCTGGGTCGAAGATCTCAAGCCGAAGACGGCGCCGGCGAGCTGGGGATACGTGCACGCGCCCTCGCTCCCTCACGCAACGGCCGCGGCCGTGCTGCGCAGCGGATACCTTTCGCATCGCGACGACGGCGACGGCGGCGCGACGATCGATCTCTCATCGACGCGCGTGCGGCGAGCGCTCCGCGTGCTCGATGCCGTGCGCGACGGTCAGCCGCTCGGCGCGGAACTCGGCTATCAATTCGAGCGCGCACTGCACGAGGCGGCGCTCGACGCGTATGTCGCGCATTTTCGCGCACTCGTATCGTCGAGCACGGTTACCGGCGGGCCCGCGGTCGACGGCCTCGCGCTGCTGCGACAAAGCATCCCGTGGAACACGGCGGGCTTCCCGGCCGCAGGCACGAGCGATTACGCGGCGCTCGGCGCGCAGCTTGCAGTGCTCGGCGACACCCTCGACGCCGTTTCCGATGTGATGCTTGCCGAAAGCGTGTATCAGCTCGCGGGCGGCAATCCGGTGCGGGCCGGCGCCGCCGTGGATGCGCTCGGGCGCGGTGACGCGCCGCCGCCGCAGATCGACGTCGTGCAAACGCCGCAAGCGGGTGCGACGATCACGCATCGGCTGCTCGTGTTTCTCGCGGACGGTGCGGCAACGGCATGGCCGGCAAGCGCGCGCGGCTTGGCTGAACCGCGGCTCGAAGCCTACGTCGCGCAATTGCTCGGCGCGCCGTCGCGCGTTTTAGCGAGTGCGAACTACCTCGATGCCAGCGGTGCGACGCTCGGCAGGACGACGCTGAGTCTCGCGGATACCGGACTCGGTGCGCTCGACGTGCTGGCGCTTTCCGGACGGCCGCCCGGCGTCGCAGGCCAATCGGAGATCGAGCAGCGGCTCGCGCGAGCTGCGGCGAGCAAACGTCCGTCGACGATTTCAACAAGTGCGTCGATCGTCCTGAATCTCGATCGCGATGCGTCGTGGACGCCGGAGCAGCTGTCGATCGACGAGCTGTTGGCCGCCGCCACCGCGGCGCGTGCGTTGCTCGCAACGGCGCGAGCCGCGACCGCTGCGGACTTCGCATCGCCCGCGGCCGCCGCCGACCCTGCAATCGACACGGCGGAATTGCAAGCGCGCGCGGATGCCGCGGTCGCACGACTCACCTCGGTTCGGGCGGCCTTCGATGCGGCCGGAGTTGCGCTCGACGTCGCGCTCGACGGTGCTTCGCGGCTCGGCGCGAGCGGTGCGGTTCCGTCGCCCGATCCAACCGGGTGGGCCGCGCAGGCGAGTCTCGTGAAGGCAATGCTCGATCAGCAGATCGCGCAGCTCGCGGCGCTCGAAGCCGGTTTCGATCGCACGGGCGCCGCAGAAACGGTGTTGCGCGATCACGATCTCGCGCGCCTCGCGCTCGTGTTCGGCGACAGTTTCTGCGTCGTGCCCGCACTGACGACGGCGGCCGCGGCGACGCTCGGGCCTTTGTTCGCGCAGAGTACCGCGTTGCTCGCGGGCGATCTCACCGCACCCGCGACGTACGTCGCGCGAGCTTCGCGCGTTCGTAGTGGGGTCGCGGCGCTCACGGAGCCGTTGCTCTACGCCGAAGCGCTCGATGCCGGTGCGAGTTTCGCGTTCGAGGTCGCGCAACTTCCCGCGGGCGCCACGCGCTGGGCCGGGCTGCCCGTGACGGCGGCCGCTCCGCTCGCGAGCTGCGTCTCGCTAATCGCGTCGGGCAACGCGGGCACGGCGCGCGCGGCGCTGTTCGTCGACGAGTGGCTCGAAACGGTGCCGAACGCGACGCTCACGACGGGGTTGACGTTTAACGTCGACGACGCCAAGGCGCAAGCGCCACAGACGATTCTACTCGGCGTCACGGCGGACGGCGCCACGCAGTGGACCGTGCCCGCGGTCGAAGCGACGCTGCTCGATGCGATCGACCTCGCGCACCTTCGGGCCGTCGATCCCGACACGCTCTCAGGGGTCGGACATTATTTGCCCGCGCTCTTCCTCGCAACGAACCTCGCGTCGTCCCCCGATGCGATTTCGACCGATCTGACGCTGGCCGCCCCGGCACCGGCGATTCATCCGATCATCACGCTACCGATCATTGCAAAGCTCAGCGAGACGACGACCTGATGGCATCGATCACGATCTGGTCGCGACTCGAACCGCGCTGCCGTAACGAAGATTTCAGCTCGGCGCTCGAGGCGCGCACGTTCGACCCGCTCTGGATGCTCGCGCGGCAGTGGCAGCTGGGTGAGATGCAGGGTGACGACGCGGGTACGCCGATCTCGGCCGCCGTGAGCGCGTCCGCTGCGCCGCTCGACCGGCTGACGGCGGGTACGACTGCCGTCGTGCCGCTCGCGACGGCAGTGCCGCTCGAAATCATGGTCGAACGCGAGGGCATTCGACCCGCGGGGTCCGTCGCCGATTATCTGCAGACCGCGGAGACCGGGCTCACATTCATGCGGATGTTGCGCGCGGCAAGTCAGGCCGCGTATGCCGCGGCGTATGTCTCGGCTTATCCGATCGCGCTGCCGGATGCCGCGACACTTGCGATGCTCGACGCGCCCGCGGCGCGGATGTTGCGCATCGCGGCGGGCCGGGTGCCGGACGGCGTGCGTCTCGCGAACGATCTGCGCGCCGCGAACGGTGCATTACCTGCGTCGCCGGCGATTGCCGCCGCGGATGTCGCCGCGGTGACGTCCGTCTGCGCCGCGTACCGCGCGTGGTACGACGCGTTTTACGATGAGCCGGCCGCGCAAGCCGGCGCGTCCGCGCCGCCCGAGAGCGCGGCCTGGGACGACACGCGCATGGAGTACGCGTTCTCGATCGATGCCAGCACGTCGAATACGGCCGGCGCCTTCGCGGCGAGCCGTTTCGACGGCGCCCCGCTCTCTTGGACGAGCTTCGATCGCACGAGCACGGGGCTGGGTGCGCAGGGTAGCGTCGGTGCTCCGCTCGCGCGAACGTTCGTGCCGGCGCCCGTGGCGTTCAAAGGCATGCCGGCACGTCGCTTCTGGGAACTCGAAGATGCCGATGTGGACTTCGGCGATCTCGAAGCCGGACCGGCCGATCTCGCGCGCGTGATGCTGCGCGAATTCGCGTTGATCTACGGCAACGATTGGTTCATGGTTCCGCTGACGCTGCCGGCTCGCTCGGTCGCGCGCATCGTAAGCCTCGCCGTCAGCGACACGTTCGGCGTGGTAACGAATGTGCCGCACTATACGCAGACCGCCGACGGTGGAAATTGGCGCATGTTCTGCGTGACGGGCGACGCCGCGCCGCATGGTCTGCTGCTGGTTGCGCCGGCCGCGCGTGGATCGGTGGGCGATCCGATCGAGCGCGTCGTGTTGATGCGCGACGACGCGGCGATGATGGCCTGGGGCGTGGAGCGCATCGTCCCCGGCGGCTGCGGCCAGCCGGTGGATCGCAGCGGCGAACTCGCGCCGGCGGCATCCGCGGCGTCGGGGCCTGTCGCGTCCGGATCCGCGCTCCGTTATCAACTCGGCTCGTCCGTTCCCGCGCCTTATATTCCCTACGTCGCCGGGACGAGCGGCGGAAAGCCGCGCATGCTGCGCGCCGCATTCCGTGCGACGGGTTCTTCCGGAAGTGCGGAGATCGAGCCGCGTGGGCGGGTGCTCGGCGCGGGCTCCGCAATCTTCGAAGAAGAGTTTCCGAGCGAGGGTGCATCGATCGAGCGGCGCTACCGTCTCGTCCGCGGCAGCGACGGATCGACGCACCTCTGGCTATCGCGCCGTAAACGCATCGGTGCGACGGCGCCGGCCGCGGGACTTGCTTTCGATCTTGTGATCGAATCGTAAGTTGCTTCTGAGCCTCAAACATGAATTTGATACGTGGGAACGCCGCAACGTATCGAAAGGGTGGCGCATGCTTCGAAGTGATTGACAAGGGGTCGCCCACCGACTCGCATCCTGTTCCAATGCTTTTTGTTCACGGTGCGTTTCACGCCGCGTGGTGTTGGGATCAGCATTTCCTGGACTTCTTCGCGGGTCGCGGATACCGCGCCGTCGCGGTGAGTCTGCGCGGCCACGGAAAGAGCCCCGGCAGGGAGCGTCTGCGCTGGACACGAATTCAGGAATACGCCGACGATCTCGCCGAGATGGTGGCGCAACTACCGACTCCGCCGGTGCTGGTCGGGCATTCGATGGGTGGCTTCGTGGTCCAGCAATACCTGGAACACCACACCCCCGCCGGGGCTATTCTCGTCGCACCCATTCCGCCTACCGGCGTACTTCGGGTGACCCTGTACATCGCGCGCCACCACGCTGTGCCGTTCCTCAAAGTCAACGCCTTATTGAGACTCGGCCCGCTGGTTGCCACCCCGGATCTGGCGCGAGCCCTATTCTTTTCCGCGACCATGCCGGATGCGCAGGTCAACTCGTATCAGCAGCGCGTCCAGGACGAGTCCTACCGAGCGTTTCTTGACATGCTCGCCCTCGATCTGGTCAGGACCAAACGCGTCAACCGCGTCCCAATGCTGGTGCTGGGGGCCGAGCACGACACTATCGTCACGCAGCGCCAAATTCACCGCACCGCTGCGGTATACGGCGCTGAGGCGGAGATCTTCCCGGACATGGCCCACGACATGATGCTGGAGCCCGGATGGCAGGCCGTCGCTGAAAGGATTGACGGTTGGCTCACTGACCGAGGCCTGTAAGAGCGGCCGGTGTCCAGCGGTGCAGTCTCAGAACTAAGATTTGCAACAAGCTCGCCGAGGCATACTGCACAAGAGATAGTGCCAGTTCAGTGAGTCTCAAAAGATGCGTCAAAAGGCTGGTCTCATATTGATCTAGTCTGAGACTTATGAGACGATGGTTGCATGGTCACCGACACCGCGCCCACCGTCACCGGAACCCAGCTCGGCTACGCCCGCGTCAGCACCCCGCATCAATCGCTCGATCAACAGCTCGACGCCCTGACCGCAGCAGGCGTTGACGCCGCCCGCGTCTACACCGACAAGTTGTCGGGAACTTCGACCCGTCAGCAGCGTCCCGGCCTCGCTGCCTTGCTGGACTACGCCCGCGAGGGCGATGCCATCGTCGTGGTTGGTATCGACCGTCTGGGCCGCAACGCCGCCGAGGTCATGACGACCATCCGTGACCTTGGTGAGCGGCGAATCGTGCTGCGGTCACTGCGCGAAGGCATCGACACGTCGAACGCTTCGGGTCGCATGGTGGCCGGTGTTCTCGCCAGTCTTGCCGAGCTTGAGTTGGAATTGGGCAAGGAGCGCCGCACGGCAGCGCGGGACGCGCGGAGGGCGCGCGGGCAGTCCATCGGTCGCCCCAAGGCGCTTGACGAGTCGAAGGTGGCCCTGGCACAACGGATGCACGCTAGTGGTGAGTCTGCGGCCACGATTGCGTCCACGCTTGGCGTCAGCCGGGCGACTGCCTACCGGGTGCTCGCGCTGCACGACGCCGACGAGGAGTGACCACTTACTACAACGGTGCGATGCCTGTTTCCGGCGTTATACGAATGACCGGTTTGAGCGGATGACGCTGTGATCGAGCAAATTTCAGTATGTTCGTGGCCATCATCAGAGCCATGAGCCCACCGTCGCAGATGATGTCAGTGCCGATAAGGTAGCCCGGCGGTATGGGTCAGTGTGAATCCGTGGATCGCGCGAGCGTTTGGGATCGGTAGCGGCGGGGTCGGCGCTAGAATGCGCCTGTGAATGTAACCGCCCTCAATCGAATGCCAACTTGGGCGGACTTTGTGGGCGGGTCATGGGGAGAGAAGTTATTACTGGTCTCCCTCGTCCTCCTCTTCGTGGGGGTTCCGATTTGGGCGATCACAAGGTCCTACATTCAGCCCGCGCTGTCCAAAATTAGATTCCGTGCGAGTCAAAGCCTGGCAGGCACGGCACAGGTGCTATCGGTGAAATCCACCGGCACGATCCTCGAAAACACGGCATACGTCTGCAAAATTGCTCTGCGGGTGCAAGTCCCTGGCCGTGAACCGTACGACGTGACGATCAAGCAGCCTATTGACGTTTCCGATATGTCCTTGGTCCAGCCTGGCGAGACTGTTTCGGTACAGGTTGCAGCCAAGAACCCCCGGAAGGTTCGGATCGGTTCCGGCCGCTCGGGTTCTTCCTCCGAACCGGCTCCGGCCTCGTCTCCCACCTTTAATCCCACGCTGGACCAAAAGTTGTCGCAGCTGGATAAACTGCGTGATAGCGGCAGGTATACCGACGAACAAGCCGAATTTATACGGCGCAGCCTCATGGCGGAGGCTCAGCCAAACCAGGCGCAACAGACGCCGAACACTGGTGGCAGTCAGATCCCCGGGGTAGTCGCCATACTGGCCTCGGGTCAGCGCGTACCGGGTGTGCTGATGGCGTTTAACGACAACGGGCACAGCACCGACTCTTCATTCAGCATCCCCGAACTCCGTGATGCCCCGTTCTATGTATTGACCATAGAGCTGCACATCCCCAACCTGGCCCCGATGACCGCTCGTAACAGCCAACCTGTGCCGCCGGCAGTGGTGCCCAAACTCGCCCTGGGCCTGCAGCTGACGTGCGCGGTTGATCCTGCCAACCCCGCCAAGTTATTCGCTGTGGACTGGAACGCCGGCACTGGCTGAGATTGGGGGTCGTCCGCAATCCGTCCGCAGTAGGTTCGACAACGGTCGTCACTAGCCAACGTCGCCAACCTCTTGACCTGCTAATTCTTAAGGCACCCAACGCGGTCAACGGTTACAAACGCCCAAGGCGACTCGTTCGCATCGAGTAGGTCGGCGTTAAGCATTCGGCTGCTTTCGCGGATCAGGTAAGCGGCGCCGGCGGTTAGGCCGAATGAGCGTGCGAAGTGTCCCGGATGCCGCCAGGGCGAGCCAGCAAATAGCGCTCACAGCCCCACGCCACGAAGAATCCAACACTGGCGTTGTCACGTCGTTGTCACAACTGGTTGCGTATCAGTGGACATGACCAGAGACAGCATGAGAGGCTTTTTGCTGGTCAAAGACTATTCAGAAGCATTGCAAGACAACGGAATTCGGCCCATGTCCCGACTGGGGGTCAAGTGGTCGCCGGTTCATCGGCGATCGCTGCCGACGATGCCTGGGCTAGCCATCACAGCGGTGCACCGCACGGCTAAGGGTGTGAGGATTTTCGTTACTGGTATCAAGCCCCGCCAACATCGCGAGCCTGATGATGGGCCGATTCGTGTAGGCGGTTCAAAGGCTGTCCGGGGGCGGACCCTCGGTGTTAGTTGTGCACTGTGCAGGTCTGTCGCTTGCGTCGCCACCAATCCCGTCAGCCGGCGCTGTGCCGCCCCGGAGGGGATTGACGACGGGATCGGGGCCTCCGGACCAACATCCGGGCCAATTTGAAACCCATGTAGATCGCCGTCACGGTCAGTATGGCAATACCCACCCACAGGTAGCCAGCCTTACCGGTAACGGCGCCCCCCCACGACAAGAAACACCCCGAACACCGGACCTAACACCGAAAACGCCCAGTCTGGGTCATCTTCTGCGCCGCGTTGGAACAACACCGAGAAGAGATAGACGAGGCCCCCCCAGAGCACTTATCCCGAGCCCTCGGCGGCGTGACTCGGTGCGGATTTCAAAGCCGGGCTCTCCGGAGACGGCGGGTTGGGGCACTGCCGCTGTGGCGCCGTGGTGCTGTGATCCGCCTGCGCCCGGATAAGCCACCGGCTGGTGCCCCGCTCGGCGGGTCAATTCGATTTCAACTCGGTCAAGAAAAGCATCCACGTCGGCGACGGCATAACCGCGTCTTCCAATCGGTGGCTTACCGAAAACGGTGTTGCGGACCTGCTCAAGAGTAAGCGCGTGTCCCGTCTGCTCTTGCAGCGCTGCCTCCACGCGGCCGAGAAAAGCATCAACCTCGCCGGGGTTATAACCGCGTTCACCAAAAGCGGACTCAGAGAAAGCCACGTTGCGGACATCTTCTGCAGTGAGACCCGGACGTTGAACTGCTTCGGCCTGCCGATGCTCGGGCTGTGCCGTCCACCGCTGCTCAGCCAGCTGACCTTCGAGGTCGGCGATGCGCTTGTCGGGGTCGTCGTGGTCCATCAGCAGATGATCCCACCCACAAGCGGCGGGCTGCTTGCAATCGCGTAGGCCCGCTCCTACGGCTGGTCGTGGCGACGCGTGGCTGAAGTGTCCTTGGGAAATCGGTAGCACCGTCGGTAAAGACGGTTGACGTCTGCGACTACGCGGCGATCTGCGATGAGCGCTGCGGCCACCCCTGCCGCGTGCCGCGCTCGATCTGACCGAATTCCTCGCCGCCACCGGTGGCGACATGACCGCGTTCGACAGCGCTGACCGCCTCGCCGGCGTCGCCGGACTCGCCCCGGTTTCGCGTGACTCTGGCCGCATCAGTGGCAACCTCAAACGGCCCCGCCGCTACAACCGGCGGCTGCTGCGCGCCTGCTGCCTCTCAGCACACATCGCCATCCGCACCGACCCCGTCTCCCGCACCTACTGCGACCGCAAACGCGCACAAGGCAAAACCCACACCCACGCCGTCCTGGCCCTCGCCCGCCGCCGCCTCAACGTCCTCTGGGCAATCCTGCGAGACAACGCCACCTACCGGCCCACAACGGCAGCCACGGCGGCTTGACAAACCCCATTGAGAATCAGTTTGTATCGGTAGATCGCGCGAGATGTCGGGATCGGTCGCAGCGCGGGTGATGTCCACTTGCCGCGCGGCCCATAGCCTGACCCGGCTTCCAAGAATCCTTCAAGGCGTCCGCCACACCCTTTACCTGAGTGGTCACCAGGGCCCGACAGTAAGCGAAGGGACCAACGTGAACCGAACTTTGCTTTAACGCATTCTCAGCACATGTGGGGTTGTCCTGGAGAATAATCCCAGGGTTATGAAGCGAGTGATCGTTGGATTAGTAACCACTCTGGTGGTGTCTGGCGGTGTGGGGCTGGGCGCAGGTACCGCCCAGGCCGCGCCCGGTTCCGCGCCGCTGGCCACCTGGTGCCCAGGGACTCCGGGCTCCGCATTGATTGCGACTATGCAGAAGGCGGGGTGGGACTTAAGTGTCTGCCACGACTATTACTTCGGGCCTGGGCCCGATGGTCACACGCAGATATTCGAGGGAGATCCTCCTCCGCGTATGTGCGGCCCCGTCCCGTGCGGGTTGTTCCCCTAGTCCTGCGCCGACTACGGCGCGCCCCGAAATAACGAGCGTTAGTAGGCGGGTCGTCCGCTGATCGGTTCGGGCCCCTCGGGTTCTTCCTCCGACCCGACGCCGGCAATGGTGCCCAAACTCGCCCTGGGCCTGCGGCTGACGTGCGCGGTTGACCCTGCCAACCCCGCCAAGCTATTCGCCGTCGACTGTCACCGCTCGAAAGATCCGAAGGCTGGTATCGGTGAGCACTGCACCGCCCGGCCTCCGCCGCCACGTCCCGGCCTCTGGCTCGAACAGTTCCCGCCGACGGTGTCGCCATGCCGAATGAGGTCGTGGCGACTGGCGCTGACTGCCGCCAGCTCGACCACCAGACCCCACCGCGTCGGCCGACGCGGGCGACGGCTGGCGATCACATCGAGGGCCCCCTCGTGGACACTGAGTGCGGCGCTGGCAGCTCGGCTCGACCAGAAGACGCGCGCTAGTGCCAGTGAGGGTTGACCACGTGCCCCACCAACAGCCCCCCATTCGACGGGAGCGGGATGCTACCAGGGTTGCCGGGTCCCTGAGCGGGAACAGGCGGAGGGGTTGGTACGCAGGAAGGCGCCCACGGAGGGCAATGGCTGTCGTCGGCGTAGGCAATACCGGCGCCCATACCAGCGGCGGCGAGGGACAGACCGGTGGCGATCGCCGCTCCAGCGACCAAGCGAGATAGACGGTTCACGGGTTCTTCCTTTCGTTACCGCGGGTCCGTCGTGGAGCCCATTAACGAAAGGTTGCACGGGAGGCCTTGGCGGATTCTTAATGCCGCGCTAGGCCAGTCGACCGGCCCGTGAACCGGCCAGGTGGTGACGTTGGCCGACATCCGGTGACACGCAATCACAGCCCACAGCGAATTTCCGCGGGTGGGACTTGAGCGCAGCGAACTGCAGGCGATAGGGACCAGGCAGGGACCGACCCTCTGTTTCGGCCCCGTAAACCGCCTTTGACCTGCAAACGAATGTGTGCCCCCTGCCGGATTCGAACCTTCCGGCCTCGCAAACACTGGCGTTCCAGCCGATACCGCGCTGCCAGAGGCCGCCGCTGACGCATCGGCCGGGTAGCCGCGCATACCGTGGCCTCGATCTGCGGAAATGCGTTTGCCGTTGCTCGGAGACAGGTCGTTTGCCCGCATCACCGCGCATCGGCAGATATCGGCGAGGGAAGTTGTGTGCGCGTGCGTCTGCAGGCAACGCGGGGCGATCACTCCGGCCGATCCCATGCGGACTCCGCGATGTGGTGGCCGTGGTTCGGCCGTGGCCGCCCCAGTTGCCAAATGACGACAGTTCTGACGACAACCGTGACGACAGGGGCCCCTCGACTACGCCCCCTACAGCCCCGATACGCATCTATCGTGCCTGGTCACGGCTCCTGCCCGCTCCTGGCAGAGTGGGGTCTAAGGAAGCCCGACGTCCAGAATCGCTTGGCTGCTGAGCGGCCGGCAAGCCGGCTCATTTGGGAACAAATTTGGGAACAAAACACGGTGAAACCGTCCAGAATCGGTGCGATGTGGCGCAACGGGCCAGACACCCGAAGGCCGTTGAGCTGCGCTTTTGAGACTAGGAGGACACGGCAAAATCCCCGGTACGTAGCTCATAACCCAGAGGTCGTAGGTTCGAATCCTGTCCCCGCTACCAGTCGAAACGGCCCTCGGAGATCTCTCCGGGGGCCGTTTTCATGCCGGGTGCGAACGGATTTGTCATCGCCGCACACGACACCGCCGCCCAATCGGTGAATACCCAGTTGCCCGAACAAGTCCAACGCCTCCTCCACCGCAAAACCGCAGCGGTCCATCGTCGGCGGGAGGCCTTCCAACGCTGGCGAGCAGAAGTACACAGCTATGCGCAAGCGATGGCCGAGGCTCGAGAACGCGACGCAGAGCGCAGTCGAGACCAAAGTCTCGATTGCGGGAACGTGCTCTAAAACAGCTGCGCGGAATTCTCACAGCGTGAAGCAGAGGTGAGGTGTCTCTCTAGGGGTGTCAAGCGCTACGTCGGCCGCGAAGTCTTCGCCGCCCACCAACGCCGGGTATGAGCGTCACAGCCATTGCAGCAACACAGGAGCATGGACTGCTGAGCATCCAGGTGGAGGGCGCATCATTGTTTGAAGGTTGGAACGCCCTCTAAGAACGCGGCGGCCGTCTCAGGGCTTACCTGAAAGCATGAAGTTGAAGTCGACTTCTTGCTTGACTGGGGTCGGACCCATTTCTTGCTGAGCGGTAATGTAAGCCTCCGGATAAACTTCGGACCGCCCATATGCGCTGCGAGGGTTCCGACAAGACTGATACCAAAGCCAATACCCGCGCCGACCGGTCCAGCGACCGCACTTCCAATCACCGCAGGCACGGCCAGTGAAGCGCCAGTAAAACCGAGATCAAACATCAACGGCACTCCTTCGCCGCCGAAATGCATCGTCAGCTGCTTTGAATACGCGTCGGCGCACTTTTTCATGTCTTTATCGCTGACAGCTGAAGATGTCGAATATAACTCGAGCATCTTCAGATAACGACGCTTTGCCTTATAGACGTCACGATTCGCTTGGTTTACCTCCGTTAGCCGGGTCCAATTGTCGCCAATTTTCTTTACAGCCAGCGCAACGTCAGGAACATATATAGTCACGCCTGGCCGCAACTTCGGCGCTTCATCTAATGTTTCGTCTAGCGTTAGCGAAAGATCAATGTCAAGAAATTCCGGGCTACGTGTGTGCACCTTGACCGGCGCTTTCGTTGTGCTCAGAGCACAGCCCCACGAATATTGGTACGCCTCGTTGGCAATATGCAAAAGCGTCTTGCGAATTTTCGGCGAGAGTTCGCCCGCAGCTCGTAGACGATTGACCTCCGTCTCCCACGTGGTCCGATTGCGCCGCTCAAGCGCATTGAACACGTCGCCGAACTTCTGCAACTGCAGCGTTTGGTCGGGATCGTCAATGTTGGACAGCGCTTGGGAAACCGCAGCAAGCGCGAGTCTCTCGAAGATCACGGAGGTGTTGTAAGCGGGCCAGTCCCGGAACGAAAGATACGAACCATCTGCCTGCTGGTCGCCCAATGTTTCACACCAGCCGCTGAGCGTGCGTTTGAAGGTAGGGTAGTCAGACCTCTTGAGCAACGCCTGGGCGGGCTTCATACCCTCGTCGGCCATCCGCTCGGCAAGACTCCCGAGGTCGCGCTGATTCCGCGTCAGGATCTTGATATACCCGGTCTCGACCAGCTCGCGTAAGGGACTCTCCTTCGGCTTAACTACGGCCTCACGGATGACGTCGCTCGCGATGATGTGTCCGTCGTTGATCAAGAGCGGCTCGTCGAACAGGACGGAGAAGACCAAATTCCGGGTAAGGCTGGGAGACGACGTTATAGCTCCATCGCGGTGGCGTGCAGCAAAGTCATCGACGAGACCAAAATAGCTGAGCATGACCGACCCCCACATCAATAGACGGCGATCTCCCTTGTGGGGCGCGTCGTCAACGATGCCCTGTAGCGCATTCTTGCACCTAACAAGAGGACATTGCAGCGAAATCGATACACAAGGCCGCCCACGGCGCGCCAACTCAGCTCCAAGAACCAACTGCGAGGCATACGCAAACACCAGGTTCTGCGGACTGTAAATCCGTCGGCTAACGCCTACCCAGGTTCGAATCCTGGATCTGCCACGCAGTTCAGGCCCCCTTTCAAGGGGGCCTGACTTGTTCGAACAGCAGCGGATTGTCACGGATTGTCACAAGTCGCGCGGAACTGCGCGCGGGTGGGGACCGACTCTTACGGGTCCAGCACCCGAAGGATGTCGTCGGCTATCCAGCGGTGACGTGTCCCGGGACCCTCACCAATCTCACGCACAATTCCGGTGGAGGTGAGCGTTCTAAGTAGGTTTGTCGCTCCAGGTTGACTCATTTCGAGTCTGGTCTGAACAGCGCGAACAGTCATGATTGGGTTGGCAAACAGCAGGTCGGCTACCTCGATGGCGCGACTTCTGCTGCCTTGTAGTGATATTCGATAACGTTCGCGAAGGTCGGCCAGCTCCTCCGCGCGAGTCACGGCGTCAGTAGCTTGGCCAGCAATGCCAGTCAGGAAGAAATTAAGCCACTCCTCGATTTCTCCACGTTCCCGAACGAACTGGAGGCGATCGTAATACTCATCCTTTCGCTGATCGAAGTAGCTTGAAATGTAAAGAAGCGGAGTGGGTAGTCGTCCAAGATTGACCAGGTAGAGGATGATGAATAGGCGGCCGATGCGGCCGTTGCCGTCCAAGAAAGGGTGGATCGTTTCGAACTGGTAGTGCATAAGCGCGCAGCGAACGAGCAAGGGAAGCTTGGGATCTGCGTCGTGGAGGTACTTCTCCCAGTCGTTGAGGGCCGCCCACATGTTCTCAACGGTGGGAGGCACGAAGCGAGCCGTTTTCGGCTGGTTGTCCGGTGACGAGATCCAGTTCTGGGTCTGACGAAACTCTCCGGGTGTGCGCTCCTGGCCTCGAACACCAGTCAGCAAGATCTCGTGCATCTCCTTGATTAACCGAAGCGAAATTGGAAAGTCGACCAGGCGAGTCAGACCGTGCTCGAGAGCACGGATGTAGTTGCGGACCTCTTGAACGTCTGCTCGAGACGATTTGCCGGATACGGCAGCATCGAAGACCTCGGTGACCGACGCTTGGGTCCCTTCGATCCTCGAACTCGCCACTGCCTCACGGGTTATGTAGGCGTTGACGAGCAGGTGTGGGTCAGGAAGAAGTCTTCCCGCACCGGCCAGTCTCCCAAGGGCGGCGTCAGCCTCGGATAACAGCATGATGGTGTGCGGGGACAGCACCAGCTCGCGAGGAACTCGGCTGGGCTCAAACGCGAAGTAGGGAGCGGTCCCACCTGTAGAAACGGCGCGACCCCAGTCGGGAGCTACAAACCTTGTTGGGTCCACCTACCCAAGCTATAACAAAACCGGGCTTTACTTATAGGTTGAGAATCAACCTAAAGGCTAATCTTTAGCACAGCTCGATAGCCAGGCTAACTACCGTGCTGAAGTGCTCAGACTTCAGTTTTTCTTTGAATTAGGGTGGCGACTCGGCCGAAGCTTTGCGCCGCCGCTGCGAGCGCATCCGGCTGGGAACTGGCCCGCCCTGCCCGTGGCCATGACCGACACGATCGTCCCCGACTTCCCACTGGCCAACAAAAGCTTCAACCTGTCTTACGCCGGCAACGACCTGTGACCACAACCGGCGCCGACACAAACAGACCCGCCGCGATAACACTTCGCAACCCCGGCCCGTTAACTTGCTGAAATGCGCAACTAGTAGAGTAGGGAAGCGCGCACCCCGTTGAGAATGCCCTGACATCGAAGGAGGCGCTGTGGTGGCGAAGTCACGCCAGCCCCTGTATCAGATGAAGGCGGACTTCTTTAAAACGCTTGGCCATCCCGCTCGCATCCGAATACTCGAGCTCCTCAGCGCCCGTGAATACGCGGTGTCGGAGATGCTGCCGGAGGTCGGCATCGAGCCCGCTAACCTGTCGCAACAGTTGTCCGTCCTGCGGCGAGCCGGTTTGGTGACGGCCCGGCGTGAAGGGCTGTCGGTGTCCTACACGCTGACCTCGTCACGGGTCGCCGAACTGCTGGCTGTCGCGCGGGCCATCCTTACCGGAGTCGTCGCCGGCCAGGCGGAACTCCTCGAAGACCTGCCCGCATGATCGGCGAGGCCACCGGCTGATGTCGGCCGACAAGACCGAGTGGCCGCACGTGTCCGCTACTTGCGGAATTTCGAAACTACATGGCTCAGACGCGTCGATGTGCGAAGACGGATGCTGATGGTGACAAACAATCTCGCCAGCAACGGCGATGAACCGCACCTGAGGGCGGCCCGGGGTTCACCGGTGTGGATGTCGGCGTCATCGGGGTCGCCGCCACCGCGACGGTCGATCCACCGCACCCGCCGCGGTCGTCATGGCTGGCTGTGCAGGACTACGTGGCACTCCTCAGCGACCGGACGCCGATGCACGCCGTGGCGCTGCCGCTGTCGCCAGGCGACGTGGGCGCGGTCGGGTCGGCCATCACCGGTCACCGGACACGGTTGTCGGCGGTGTTCGTCGTCGGCCTGGGCGCACCGGAGTCCGCGGCGGTGCAGCGCTGGGTCGCCGAAGCCGCGGGGCAGCTGGTCATCGCGGAGATCGACGTGGTGACCGCGGCACAGGCCGGCGCGGTGATGGCCATGTTGCGATCCCGAGGAGTCCAGCACCAGCGAGCCCGAGTGGTGATGGCCGGCGCGGAGTCGGCACCGCTGCTTGGGCCGATCCTGATCGCCTGCGGCATCGGCGAACTCACCAGTTGGCATCCGCGCGACGCCCAGCACTACCCGCTGAACCGACTGATGGAACACAACGACATCGTGATCTGTCCGAAGGCAGCCGCACCGATGCTGGTCGCATGGGACCGGCCCGTGACGATTCCGCACGACCCGTTCGACTTCGGCGCACTGGTCTTGCCTGGACTGCTCGGCGCGCTGTGCGGGCACGGCGTCAGGGAACTGGACGTTCTGCATCTCGCCGCGGCGGCCCACGCGGTGGCCCTGCGTCACCCCCACCCTCCACGTGCTGCCCGAACTGAATGACCCGCGGCTGGTCAGCGCCATCGCCCACCACGTGTCGCAGACCCTTACCGACCAACACCGATAACACCCAAGGAGGATTCTCATGACAACCACCGTGCCCGCGCACGCCAGCGCCCCAACGACGAACTCCGCGGTCATCGACTGGGTTGAGTGTGTCGCCGCGCTCACCACACCCGACGAGGTGGTCTGGTGCGACGGCAGCGATGACGAATGGCGCCGCCTGACAACACTTCTGGTCAACAAGGGCACCTTCGTGCGGCTGCCACGCAAGCAGAACTCCTTCTGGTGCGCGTCGGACCCCGAGGATGTGGCCCGCGTCGAGGACCGCACGTTCATCTGTTCACGGCAGCAGTCCGACGCCGGCCCCACCAACAACTGGATGGATCCGGTCGACATGAAAACCGTGATGACCGAGGAGTATCGCGGCGCGATGGCTGGGCGCACCATGTATGTGATCGCGTTCTGCATGGGTCCCCTCGATGCTGCCGAACCCAAGTACGGGGTGCAGATCACCGATTCGGAATATGTGGCGGTCTGCATGCAGATCATGACCCGCTCGGGAACCCCGGTGTGGCACAGCCTTGGCGGCAACGCCGACTTTGTCCGCTGCCTGCACTCCGTCGGCGCGCCCCTGCGTCCTGGGCAGGACGACGTGGCGTGGCCGTGCGACCACACCAAGTACATTTCCCATTTCCCCGAGGAACGCACGATCTGGAGCTACGGCTCGGGCTATGGCGGCAACGCCCTGTTGGGCAAGAAGTGCTATGCGCTGCGGATCGCCTCGAAGATGGCCCACGAAGAGGGCTGGCTGGCCGAACACATGCTGATCCTCAAACTCACCTCACCCGAACAGCGGGTGTACTACATCGCCGCGGCGTTCCCGTCGTCCTGCGGGAAAACCAACCTGGCCATGCTTTCACCGACGCTGCCGGGGTGGACCGCCGAAACCATCGGCGACGACATCGCCTGGATGCGATTCGGCGACGACGGCCGCCTCTACGCCGTGAACCCCGAAGCCGGATTCTTCGGCGTCGCCCCCGGCACGGGTGCCCACACCAACCCGAACGCGATGGCCACCATCGAGCGCGGCAACTCCATCTTCACCAACGTCGCGCTCACCGACGAGGGAGACGTCTGGTGGGAAGGCATGACCAGTTCGCCCGCCCGCCCATCTTGACCGACTGGAGGCGGCGGGACTGGACCCCGACCGCCGGTGATCCTGCGGCACACCCGAACTCGCGGTACTGCACCCCGATCGCGCAATGCCCGACTGTCGCCGACTGAATGGAATGATCCCTCCGGGGTGCCGATTTCGGCGATCTTCTTCGGTGGCCGCCGCGCAACCACCATCCCACTTGGTCACCGAGTCCCTGAGCTGGCAACACGGGGTGTTTCTTGCGTCCACCCTGTCCTTGGAAACCACCGCCGCCGCGGCCGGCAAGGTCGGCGTCGTGCGCCGCGACCCGATGGCGATGCTGCCCTTCCTCGGTTACCACGTCGGCGACTACTTCGCCCACTGGCTCGACATCGGCACCAAGCAGACCCCGACCTACTGCCAAAAATCTTCTATGTCAACTGGTTTCGCCGTGGCGATGACGACGAATTCCTCTGGCCGGGCTTTGGCGACAACTGCCGGATCCTCAAATGGGCTCTGCAGCGCATCGAGGGCCGAGCAACGGCCAACCCGACACCGATCGGAAACGTGCCGCACTTCGCCGACCTCGACCTGACCAGGCTAAAGTTCGATCGGGCCAAAATCGCCGCCGCACTGAACTTCTCCCCCGAAGAGTGGCTCGCCGAGACCCGCCTGATCGACGAGTGGTACGCCACCATCGGTACCAACACCATTCCCGATGCTCTACGCGCAGAACTGGCCGCCCTCAAGCAGCACCTATCCTGGTGCTGTTGGGGATGAACCTATGTGGGTCATAGATGACACCCGATGCCGGCAGATCCTACGAATTACAGCTCGTAGTAGCGGTCGCCCTCGCCGCTGTCGTTGTATACATGTTCGTGTACAAACCGACGAAAAGCGTAGTCGGTATAGAAACCGTCGACATGCCTTGTTAGCTCACATCGCCCGGCCCGCCGCCCGAGGATTCGCCACAGTGACGTTTCGCCACGGTGTGCCTGGAGATGGCGCAAACGGAGATTACAAGCCCGAGCTCAAAGGAGTAGCCGAGTCAACCCCACCCACCGGGGCCATGGGACCGCTGACGGTGATGGCCTGACCTCGTGAACCTTGGGCTTGACCCCGTTTGGTGGACACAGCGGCTCGAGCGGCTAGATTTTAGTCACGTATTCAAAGACGTCCCCTCGAGTTCACCCGCTGCTGAACGTCGTCAGGTGAACGGGAACCAGTGCTCGACGGCGCGCGAGATCTCGATATAGATCGGGATCCCGATCGTGACGTTGTAGGAAAACGTCAAGCCCAGCGAAGCGGCCAGTGGCAGGGTCGGGCTCGCCTCGGGGATCGCCAGACGCTGGACTGCGGGTACAGCGATGTATGACGCCGCGCCGCAGAGTACGGCGAACAGGATATAAGTCCCCGACTCGAACCGGGTGTGCGTGAGGTGCGCATAGGCGTGAGCGGTAATGATCCCGATAGCGGCGAACAGATTCGGCGCCAGTAGACCGAAGGCGATGAAGCCGGGGCCCGCGCTCTTCAGGTCCCGCAGTCGGCGGGAGGCAGTCATTCCCATCTCAAGCAGGAACAGGCACAGCACGCCTTGGAAGGCGGCGACAAAGACGTTGTCGTTGTCGTGCACGATCTTCGGTCCCTGCAACCGACTCACCAGGCCGATGACGATGCCACCGAAGAGCAGATACAGGCCTGGGTTGAGGAAGACCTCCCTGAGCAGCTTTAGCGTGCCGACGCGCGTCTTTGTGTCATCCCAATCGTCGTCATCGGGATGCTGCTGCAGCTCCAGCGCGACCTTCGTCTCCTGCTCGATCGCCAGCTCGCGTTCGTTATCGAGATGTCGCCCGCGAGCTGGCCGGCGGGCCGCCCTGGGCCCCACCCTCATCGGTGCCTTGTAGTCGGGCTCGTCGGGCATGTTCCCCAACGCGTCCATTCCCTTTTGCCGCAGCCGCGCCGCCAGATACAGCGCCACCAGGCAGCCAGGCATCTCCATGACGGCCAACATGACCGGCATGAATCCGTTGAACGTCATCCCGACGATGTCAAGGACGCCTACACAGGCTGCGAAGGTCCCCGCCGAGTCTGACCCGTAATAGCCGGCGACCGTCGCCCTGTCGATCCGCCGCATCTTTGTCATGTGAGTCAGCAACGAGTAAGCGAGCAAACCTATCAGGAAGTTGAGAACGAACCCCAGGACGATGAATCCAGCGATGTTGCCGATGCTCGCGACGTGGATCGTGGCGAGCTCTTCACCGCCGTGCCAGCCGATGGCCAGCAGCAGGTACATCGTCAGCCCCTGATAGATCACGTAGGGAAACTCGAACTGTACCTTCAGAATTGGGATAAGGAAGCCGAGGTAGAAAAACAGCAATAGCGGCTTGAAGAGGTTGTGCCGGAAGTTCTCCCAGAAATGCAGGAGCATGGCGAATCTCCTTTGAGGGCGTGGCTTGCTCACAATTCGTGACGGCCACCACGGGGGTCATGAATTTTGCAGAGTCTAACCCCCGCCGCGCCACTTCGCGCTGTGAGCAACAGCGCCTGTACGCTGGGAGAATGCTGCGAAAATGCTGCGAAATCCGGCTAGCGGCAGCACAATTCGTAATGTCGAGTCGCCAAATTCTCCGCTGTGGCGGATCGACCTTTTATTCGTTTAAAGTTACTTTTTGTTTACTTCCTGTTGCTGCCCACCAGTGACGGCCGCACCACGGGCTAAGTTGCCCGAGCTGTGGGTCAACCCATGGGCCTCGACGCCGCTCCCCGGGTTAGAGCCGTTCCAAACGATCTACGTGGACGCCGACAACAAACTTGCCACTCGTGAGGCCACCGAGACAGCTGCGGCCGTCTTTAAACTACCATCTGAGTGGCCCAACTGCTCTGGCTAACCGCCCTACGTCAGTCGCGGAATCGCGGCACCTGCCAGCAAACCACGCTTACATCCTGAAGGCGCACAGGCGCAGACGTTGTCACAACATTGTCACAACTAGGTGCGAATCAGGGGAGTCGACCGGCGACAGCAAGAGACGGTCTGCGCTGGTCAGATGGCTGCGAGATACATTGTAAGACAGGTAACTTCACCCGATGTCCGACTGGGGGTCAAGTGGTCGCAGGTTCAAATCCTGTCAGCCCGACGCACACAGGAGGATTTGCTCATCACCGTCTTTGCGTACTCGACACCCAGCTGCGATCGAAAAGCTGGCTGGCACGCTGGCGCTTCAGCCCTAGACGATCTCCCCACGTATCAGGCGTTTAACCAGACGCCTTGCAGGTTCCCTGTCGTCACTCACCTTTTGCGCGGGCGAGCGCCCAGTAAGGGTGCCCGGCGAAGCGCCGAGGTGGTGGATCTTTAGATGCGCTGCGCGGAGAGGCCGCGCGCCTGGGCCCAGGCGGCGATCGAGTCACGGCGGGGGGGTGTATAGGCGGTGAACGTTGAGTTGGCCGTCTGATCTTAAGATCATTGGCTCGGACACGCCGAAGTCGCCAACCATGTCAGCAGCGATGTCGTATGCCACTTGCACGGCGCGGTGCTCATCAGAAACGAGGTCGTCGAGGAACACGGTTGTGTCGACCGGGTGCGTCTGCTCGCGGAAGGTGAATGATCCGTGGACGACTTGATATTGATCCCAGCTGTCAGCGCGCATCGGGAATGGCTCACACATCTGAGCCGGTGTGATAGCACCGTCGCCGGTCTGCTTCCGGAGCAACAGATGGGCGCGAACCAGCAACTCGCTCGTGGCCCCGGTATCGGCCGCGTGTTGGGCGAGCATCCACAGCAGCGCAAGCAGCTGGATTTCCAATGCATCCTGTAGCACAGCATCAGCGTGCGGATCCCCACCGGCACCGATGAGCAATGGATCGCCGGCAGGCCGATATATACGGTCACTAGCGGCGAAACCGGCTCCGTTGTAGTGCAGTTCGGCGTGCGGATGCTCGGAGCGGCCCGCGTAATTGATGTGCTCAGTCAGGATCGCGCGTGCCCGGCCAGCACGCATGGGCGCACCGTGAAACGGCGACATGGGCACCGGCGACCACACGGATTGGGTGAAGCGGATCTCGGCGGCGACCCGTTCACTTCCGACACCGCGGTCGCCCAGCACGATGGGCATCACGCTGACGGCCAGCCAGGGTGATCGCCAATGCGCGATCCGGCTCAAGCCTTCGCTGTGAACCTGGTCCATACGTGACTCCGCCCCAGAGCGGGCCTGGAAACGGTCGGCATAGCGCGTACTCAGTTCATGCTCACCGAGCCATCGCGTGGTAGTACCGTCCCGCACGGGGTAGCGCAGCGCGGGACCTCCGGGATCGATGATGGCATGCGGGGCCTCCGAGCTTTGCGGCACGATAATAAGCAGAAATCCGTAGCCGCGCCGCGCTGTGGGGACGGCATGGATCCGAACTCCGGATACAAACGGCCGAATCCGGCTGTTAATCACCGTGGTGATGTGTCGTTGCTTATCGTCGCTGATGTCCACCGGGTTGGCGAAGCTGGCCTCGGCCCTATCATCGGCGACACCCAGGATAAGGACACCGCCAAGATCGTTAGCCAACGCCGCCACATCTTTGGCCAGCTCGTCCGGATCGTCGTGATGCTCTCGTTTAAAGTCGAGCTCGTCATTTTCGGGTACCCGGGAAGTTATGGCGTTGCGGATGGCAGCCTCGTCGAGCTGGTCGACCGGGCATCCGAACAACTTGGTCAGGCGCGGGAAGGTTTGCATCCCCGTCCAGTGTCCGCGATTTAAGAGGGCGTGCCACCCGATGGGGGATGAACGGCCGATTTCAGCCGACAGCCAGCAAACGGATTTTTGACCCAAACGTTGACCCGAACCACCCAAATTTGCGCAGAAGACATGCAGAAGGCTGGCTGGATTCAATCGGTGGTCGCAACACCGGCTTTATCTGGCGAGTGTAGATGGTCGTTGAGGGCTTCGGCGGGGGTGCGCCATCCCAGGGTTTTGCGGGGTCGGGTGTTGAGGGTGTGGGCGATCGCAGCGATGTCGTCGGCGTTCCAACGGGATAGGTCGGTGCCTTTCGGAAAGTATTGGCGTAAAAGACCGTTGGTGTTTTCGTTGGTGCCGCGCTGCCACGGGCTCTTCGGGTCAGCGAAGTACACCTTGACGCCGGAGGCGACTGTGAACTGGGCATGTGCCGACAGTTCCTTGCCGCGATCCCAGGTCAACGACCGGCGCAGTTGTTCGGGCAGTGTGGTGATGGTCTGGGCCAGGGCGCCTGCCATCGTGAGGGCGCCGTAGCCGGCCAGAGCCGGCCCGTTCTTGGTCCGCGGGATGAGCCCGTAGCCGTCCTCGCGCGGCAGGTGAATCAACATCGTGAACCGGCTACTGCGCTCCACCAGCGTGCCGATCGCGCTGCGCTGCAAGCCGATCAGAAGATCTCCCTCCCAATGGCCCGGTACGGCGCGATCGGCGGCCTCTGGTGGGCGTTGGCTGATCAACGTCTCCGGGGTGACATGGGCCCAGGCTTTCTGTCGTGACCGCGCCCGCGGCACCCGTAAAGCCCGGCCTCGGCGCAGGCAGGTGACCAACTCTCGTTTGAGCGCACCGCGGCTTTCGACATACAGCGCCTGGTAGATGGCCTCGTGGCTGATCTGCATGGACTCATCATCGGGGAATTCGATCTTCAACCTCTGGGCAATCTGTTCAGGGCTCCACGCCGTCACCCAGGCCCGATCACCCCGATGCGGTTTGTTGCGCCCCTTCCACGACGTGCCAGCCGGCCCGGCAACGACCTGCCCGTCCGGGCCGCGCACCACACCGGCCAGCTTGTCCTGGACGTACTCACGCAGCCGTTGGTTGGCGACCAGCTTGGCGGTCTTGGGACGTCGGGCACGCCGCTCGGCGTGCCACTGTGCGGTCGACGCCTTGTAGTCGACCCGATACGACCGCGTGGAGGCGTTGCGGCGCAGCTCACGGGAGACGGTTGATGCCGCACGCCCCAGACGACATGCAATCTCGCGAACACCGGCGCCCTGGGCACGCCACAAAGCGATATCCTCCCGCTCACCCGAGGACAGGTAGCGGCCCGAAACAGATTCTGGCATCTGTGGATTCACGCCGCCAGCATGACGGAACCAACGAAACCCGACCGGTGACGACACGCCGGCCTCGGCAGCGGCATCCTCGGTCATCGCCCCGGCAGCGATCGCCGCCCAGAACCTGACCCGGTCCTCCCGCCAGGCCACCGTCGGCCGCCCCGGCGACGGGATCTGCCCCCGATAGCCGCGAACCTCCAACTGCCGCTTCCCATACGCCATCAGACACCTCCACGAAATCGAGGTGTTGCGACGACCAGTTGAATCCGCCCTGTGCGCCGCAACACCTATGACGACAGTCCTGACGACAACCGTGACGACAGTGGGCCCCTCAACTACGCCCCCTATAGCCCAAAGCGCATCTATCGTGCCTAGTCACGGCATCTGCCTTCTCCTGGCAGTCTGGGGGTCAGGGTCGCGCGGTGGTGGCGGCGGCGTGTCCTGGTGGAAGGGCTACAGGCGGGCCGGCACCGTTTATTCACCGCCAATGACCGGGAACCGACCGGAATTGCCCGGTTGCTATCGGGGGTTCGAGACAGTCAATCCTGTTGTCGCACAACAGAAACGGGCAACTACAGGAACTCTCAGGATCTGAGGATTGGTAATCCGTTTGGTTGCGGGCAAGAGCTGATAGGGGATTTGAGGATGGCGGAACCGAGGTTCCAAGTCGAGGGGCCAATCTCGGCACGGCACCGAAATAAGCCGGTCCGACGATTGGATGATGGCCGGACGTCCCGCTCTTGGGCGCCCCGAAGCCGCCTACGCGTCGCATGAGCGGTCACGCTCGATCGCGGCGTGACCATGCATTTCGCCCGCCGACAATATTTTTGAGTATTGGTGGCACAACTAACATGTTTCCCGAAACCTCCGGGACCGGCTCGAGTGAGATGACGCGAACCGTTACACGCTCCGCGTCCCGCTCAGCAGTGGAGTGATTTGGGATCTGGCCGGTGCCGATTTGCCACCTGCTGGCCTAATGGCTGGCTAATAGCTGACCCGTTCCGTCGTCGTCGAGTCGCGGATGCCTCGTTTCGAGCCATAAATGGATTCGTTCGGCGACAGCAGCCCATCCGGGCTCAAGCATCATGTCGTGACCCATGTTGGGGAAGATCTCTGCTTCGGCGCCGTATAACGCAGCGGTGCGGCGAATTTGGCGCTGGGAAACGATGGCGTCGTCCCCGGCGCCCAGTACCAGCATCGGGACACGTTTGACTTGTTTGGTTTTGACCAGATTGAGGGCGAGCATGTCAAGGAAGCCTCGGTAGCCCTCGTCTTGGAGTCGCTGCTGATACGCCTTGACCTGCTCATCCGGCGTCGACGCGGAGAAGAACAGTTCTCGCACCAGTTCTGGGGTGGCGACCAGCGGAGCCAGCCTCAATGAGGCGTTGGCTTTGACGAATGGCACAGGGTGGCGGCGTGCGATGCGCAGAGTCGCCCGCAGCACGCCGGTAGGCGGAACGGATGCGACAAGAATGGCCCTCGCAGCGGTGTGGTGTTCCAGATATTTCTGAACGACGAAGCCGCCCATCGAATGTCCAACCAGGACCGGCTGAGTCGGTAGTTGCGCCGCCGTCTCGGCGATATCGGCTACATATTCCTGAAGTCCTGTCCAGCGCAGCCGCTCCTTGCCGGGGCTTGCGCCGTGCCCGCGAAGGCTCAGGGCGACCGCGCGATAGCCCTTGTCGGCGAAGAAGTCCAGCAAGTGCTCGTCCCAGCACCACGCTCCATGCCAGGAGCCATGGACAAATAGAAGCGGTGCCGGATGTGCTTCACTGCAAGATCCCTTGTCGATCACCTCACGCATGCGTCTGACTCCTTCTTGGGCACCCACCGAAGCCATCGGTGCCGTCAGGGGGAAGGTGACTTCGGTGCGCTCCATGGTTCTGTGCCTTTCCTGCCGGCCGGCTATGCGGTGGAGGTTGGGAAGAAACGACGCAACTTCCCGCTGACGGGGTGGCGGTCGACCTGTTCGACGCGATGCACGACGACATCCGCGTGGTCGAGCCCGGCGCCGTCCAGCGCGCGGCGCAGGCGGCTGGTTAGGTCGTCGACGTCGAATCCGGCGCTGGTGACGGCGAATACTTCGATACCGCTACGGGTCTGATTGACCTGATAGTCGATGACATCGGGCGAGGCGACCATGACCGACCGGATCACGATCGGGTGCACGTCGACCGTGTCGTAACGCAGCACGTCGTCGCTGCGCCCCCGCACGCGGGCCCGCAGATAGCCGTGGCCGGCGGCGTCGGGCTGGCGGATGAACACATCGGAGAGCTCGTAACGGATCAGCGGCTGGGACAGGTTGAACAGATTCGTGACGAGCGCCTTGGCCGACGGAACGCCCGGCGGCACCGCGCGGTAGTCGGCATCGACGAACTCGACAATGCACATGTCGGCGTTGAAGACGAAGACGTCGTCGTCGGGTGCGGCCTTACCCACAAGGCCCTCGGTGCAGGCGAAGGTGTCAAGGATGGGCGCCGCGAAGACATCGCTGATCACCGAGCGCATCTCGGGCAGCAACGTCTCACTGCTGGGTCTCACCTGTGTCGGGGCGATTCGCAGGCGGCCTGCGCGCGCTTCGAGCGCCAGGCGCGCCAACATCGAGGCGTACCCGCCCAGCACGGGCGGTTGTAGTCCGTTTAGACGGTCGACGATTTCGGCGATCGGCAGGGTGGCGGGCACCAGGTCGTAGCGGACGGGCCAGCCGTCGATGGATGTCAGCGCCGCGCCGAATCCGGTGGCGTGCACAGCCGAGGGTGCGGCGACTAATGCGATGCGCAGCGGGCCCGGCGGGGTCATGTCGGGTGGCGCAGGATCCTCTATCGGGGGGCGGGAGAGCGCGGTGATATAACAGGAGGCCGCGGCTTGGTCGAAGACGAATAACCCGCGCCTGCCCGAGCAGCCGCCGGAGGCCAGCGCGATATAGTCGTCCAGGATCGGTACGGGTTCGAAACCAGTGGCCGTCAGCGCCGATTCGACGTCACGCCGGCGAAGGCGGCGGTCGGTGAACACGTCGTCGAGCGCGTCCATCATGTCGGTCTTGGTCATCACCGGCAGCATTGACAGATCGGTCGGATCGATGCCGGCGAGGTCGATTCCGGACAAGCGGCGCCGGTGGAACGGTGAGTGTTCGGCGGCGTGCAGCAGAAGCCGGCGCAAGCTAGCGCGCTGAGCCCGCTCGACCTGGGCCGAACTCCACGACAGGCGGCTGAGCTGCTCGGGCGCGGCGGCCAGGTATTCAGTAAGCACACCCCCGCGGAAGTGATCCCACGCGCGGCCCGTCATCGTCGCTGGTCTTCCATGCCGCCGAGGCCAAGGGCACGCGGAATCAGCTGCGCCACGTCGTGGTCGGGAATGGCGTCAGGATTGGCGGCGCGCTCTAAGGCGATACCGGCGTATCCCGCTAACAGGAACTCGGCCATCGAGCGGGCCGGTACCGGCGGTTGTCGCCCAACCTTGGCGAAGATCCGCTCGAACACCGATGCGAACTTTTCGACGGTGTGCGCATGCGCGTCGGCGTAGCGCCGATTGAGCTCGGGATCACGCATGGCCAGTGCGCGGAACTCGGTCAGCAGAAATGACCATCCCGTCTCTGCAGCGGTATCCAAGTTCGCCGCGCGGATAAGTTCCTGCAGCGCCTCCGCGCCTGCGAGCTCGGTGGCGATCCGCTCTTGCTGGGCTGCGCGCTGCTCGATCCGGCTCTCCAGCAGAGCGAAAAACATGTCGGCCTTGCTGCCGAACTGTGAATACACAACGCCCCGCGAGAACCCGGCCTCCTCGGCGATGGCCTCGAGGCTCGCGCCGCCATACCCGCGGTCGATGAAGACCCGGCGCGCCGCCTCAAGCACCATCTCGCGGTTGCGTTCCACCTGCTCGGCCCGCCGTAGCCTGGTTCCCATGGTGCAATGAGATAACAGATGTATCTGAATGTCAATAGCATTTTAATGATGGCTACATCTGAAGATTTTGTGCCGATGGCTGCACACTTCAGCATCGCTAGTGCCCGTGCAGTCAAAAGGTCGCGCCGCGGCCAACTTGGCGTAGATGGGTCTGGAATGGGATGACGAGAACTTGTCACGGAGTTGTCACAACTCCTGCGGTACAGCCCGGAATATGAAGGTACGGCCCGAGACCGTCATCGCACCTCGGACGGCCTTCGGGGCATAGAGTGACACGGCGCGAATGCAGCATCGCGGACTGTAAATCCGTCGGCTTACGCCTACCCAGGTTCGAATCCTGGACCTGCCACCAGGGTCTGCTTCAGGCTTAGCCGTGGCTGTAGGCGGGGTGGCACCGCCCTTGGTCCGCAGGGTGGACTGGGCCGCAGGCGATATAGATCTTGCGGAAAGGCACGGTATCGCCGTTGGCGTCCGAGGGTCCTGGCTTGGATACGGCGACGGCGAGCCATCGAGCATCGTTGGACCACTTCCATTCGGGCCCGTCGTTCGGTCCGGCCGGCGGGCACGGCGGCAGATCGTCGTACGGCCCGGTGCCGAACTGATTGCGGAGAAATTCCACGACGTCCTCGTAGGGTGCGTTGTAGCGCCACACCTCTTCGTGCTCCGGCGGTGTCCTGCAGCCAGAACTGGTGCATGGCACAGTTCCCTCGGGCAGTTTGATGTCAGCGATGGCGGAGTGCGGCCCGGGTTGCAACGGTTGGGCGTTCGCTGGCGGTGCCGAACCAATCGCGATGGCAGCGATGGCTGCTGCTGCGATGGGCATTACGCGTATCAGCATGCGCCAGACCACTTCCTCTTTGATAGGTCGATCTCATGAAAGCGCATCGACGAGAGGTTGTGGTCCAAATCCGTCGGCTTACGGCTACGGAGGTTCGAATCCTGGACCTGCCACCAGCAAAAGCTCCTGACCTGCTCGAAACAGCCGACTGTACTGTCAGCAGTCCGTAAACTCAGTCCCGTGGCAAGCACGCTGACACCACGTATGGGCGGGGCGGCTATGCCCGACACCGTTGACACCCTGGTCCTCGACCTCCTGCAGTGGATGGGCCCCAAGCCGCGGCCCTACGCCGAAGTGCTCGACGTGTGGCGCACGTCGTGTCCCCGATTGCCAGTGTGGGAGACCGCCGAGGAACGAGGTTTCATCACGCGCCGACACACGCCGCGAGGCGGGTTCGTCTCCGTGTCCGACGCTGGGTCCGAGCACCTCCGCCGTCACCGCCCTCTCCCTAAAGGGCTCATTCCGTAGGTATCTGGTGGCTCGCTGCTCACGGATCGGTTGCGTGAGCAAGGGGCTGTGCCGCGCCGTTAAGTGCTGTTTTGATCAGTGCATCAACGCCCCAACACCAGCAAACACGCAAGAACGCGGACTGTAAATCCGTCCGCTTGGGCCGGAGATATTTTCAAGACCTGTGGATCAGCAAGTTTCAGGCGACCTCCGATCCAGTGTTTGAGGGCTCGGCGTCTGATGCTTCGGGCGTGATGTCGACGGGTCGTTCGAGCAGCTTGCCCTTGTGGAACACGGCGCCGGCACGGACGAGGGCCACCAGGGGGGTGTAGGTGGCGAACTTCTTCGGCTTGCCAGCAAACCGGTCGACGTGTCATACGCCGGTGATTTTCGTCAAGTTCTTCGGCCCCGTTGTAGTCACGAATTTTGGCCCCAGTTCTCGGCTTACTCGTTGGCGGTCGGGTGCCAGAACGCGGTGAGGTAGGCGGCTCTTGCGGAACTGTCGCTGTTTTATGGCGATTAGGGGCGGGGTACTGCTAAGGGGTCATTGACGGCATCGGCGGCGGCGTGCGGGGAAAGTCCGAGGAGCTGTAGGGCTTGTGTTGCCAGCTCGATGTCCAGACCTGAAGCGTCAAGGTGGCCATTGGCGTGGCCGCGGGTAGCGCCTATTATTCCGCCGCCGATCACGTAGGCCGCGGCTGCGGTGCTGTGGATGTGGAAGCGCCCGGCCTGCCGCCCTTGCTCGATCAACGTGGCCAGCACGAAACCCAGCGTGCCAGCCAGGCTGCGGGTGGCTTCTCCGGCCTGCAGGACGTAGCAGCCGCGGACTAGGTCTTCGGTGAACCAGGCCCAGAACTGGCGGATGGCCGCGGCCAGTGTCACCGCGGGGTCGGCATCGTCGGGCAGTCGGTGTAACCGCCGCGCCAGGTCAGCAGTGGTCTGTTGTAGCAGTTCGGCGAACAGCGCTTCTTTGGAATCGAAATGGGTGTAGAAGCTTGCCAGCGCGACGTCTCCGTGTGCGGCGATGTCTGCCACGGTCGCCGATTCGCCGCTGCTGACTAGTTGTTGGGCGGCTCGCAGCAACCGGGCGCGGGTCATCGCCCGCCGGCGTTGCACCCGACTTTTTCGCGCCTCGCGCGCACTCGTTGCAGCTTGTGGTCGATTGAAGGGGAAGAGATCGTCCGCCACGCCATGAAATTATCATTTCAAATACTTATTGAAGCCATGGTTTCAATAGCATAGTGTCCGTTCTATGACCATTCGCGGTGGTAGCGCTCACTGAACCAACCGATGGAGATTGTCGATGGATCGCTGTCTGATCGCCCGCGCCATGGGCGCGGCTGCCGGTGGGCTGCTGGGCTCCGCGTTGCTCCCGATGGCCGTTGCCGTCGCCGACGACTACGCCATTGTTCCTGATCCCTCTTCTATCGAAGAGGTCACCGGGATTTACGGGAGCGGATTCTTCGGCGTTCCGGAGCTGCCCCGGGCTGTTGATGGGTCTCAGCTATTTGACATTGACGACACGACCGTCGGTACTTCCACAAGCCCGGATGTCGTCGGGACCTTCGATGCCGACGAGGGTACCGTTGCGGGCAGCTATGGTAACGAAGAACTTCTCGTTACCTCCGACGTTTCAGGCACCGTAGGCACCGCCGCTGGCGACGTGCCGCCAGTTGGCTCGGTGATCGACACTGAATCGTTCGGTCCCTTCGGTTTCGAACAATATTCTGCCCTCGCCTCGCCGACACCCGGCGGGGACGTGATCTCCGATACCTTGATCACCCCCATCGGGGACTTTAGCCGTCCCGACATTTCGTTTGATGCAGCCGCAGGTCTTGCCACCGATTCGTTGGCGACCGCGCCCGTCCCATTCGTCGGCGCCTATGACATCGTTCCGGATCCCGCTTCTCCTGAAGAGGTCACGGCAATAAACGGGCTTTCGCATGCGGGCATAATCGTTCAGGGCGATGCGGTCCTAGACGTGGTCAACACGGCCGACGGTACGACCACCAGCCCGGATGTGGTCGGGACTTTCGATGCCGACAAAGCTGCCACTCACGATGCTCTCGGTGATCATAGCGAGGCACTCCTCGTCACCTCCGACGTATCAGGCACCCCAGGCACCGCCGCTGGCGACGTTCCACCGGTCGACTCGGTGTACAACATCGTCTACTTCGGTGATACCGGCGTGGCAAGTGTCTACTCCGAACTCCCTACGGCATCCGGCGGCGATGTCATCTCCGAGACCTTGATCACCCCTGTCGGGGACTTCACCGTGCCCACCCATTTCAATGCAGCCGAAGCGCTCGCCCCGTTCCCCGCGGTCGCCGTCGGCGACGACTACGACATCGTTGCTGATCCCTCTTCTACCGAAGAGTTCACCGGAATCAACGGCAATCCGCCTGCGGCCGTAGCCGTTCAGGGATATCAGCTATTCGACGTTGACCACACGACCGGTACCGCCACGAGCCCAAATGTGGTCGGCACCTTCGATGCCGACGTGACTACCACCGTGAATCATGCCGGTAGTCAAAGCGAGACACTCCTCGTTACCTCCGACGTATCAGGCACTCCCGGCACCGCCGCTGGCGACGTTCCGCTTCCCGGCTCGGTGATCGACACTTCCACCTTCGGTGATAGCGGCTGGGAGAACATCTACTCCGACCTCGCCTCAACGACACCCGGCATGGACGTGATCTCGGATACTTTGGTGACCCCCATCGGGGACCTCACCATTCCCCTCCATGTTGACTTGTTCGCCAACCTCGCCGCCGATATGTTTACGATCTTCTGAAACTAGCTTCCTTAGCTGAACCCCACAGACGCTTCAGCGCCCCGAGGCGTCTGTCGGTCGGTGTCGCCGCGCCATTGCGACGTGGACGAATACGTTCGGCCGGTCAGAACCGAAGTGGATTATCTCGTTAGGCAGCCGCGCCGGCGGAACCCGGCAGGGGTCGACCTACAGGTATCAGGCTTGCATCAGGGCATCGAGCCAGCGTCTCAACGGCTTTCGATAAGGTCGCTAACCAGCCAGTCGCTGATGAAGCCCAACAACGCACCAAGCTCGACCAGACGAGATCGCGTGGTAGGCAGCGCACAGATTGGACGACGGATGGCTCGCGACCTGTGCGTTTGAGACGCACGAGACTCCAGGAAACCGGGACTGGCTAGCTCATAACCCAGACTTCGTCGGCGATAAATCCAGATGCCTAAGTTGTCACGACTTCGTCACAACTCGCGTTACACACCCCGCATCACGATGGGACATCGCGAGACGGGTCGCGCAGGTGAGACGGGCTTTCTAGACATGGCGGGATACCCTGAAACAGGTTGAAACAGGTTGAAAGCAGGCTGTTTCTGACTACGGATCAGAAGGTTGGGAGTTCGAATCTCTTCGGGCGCGCTCTCAGGCGCGCCGATGTGATGTGTAGGGACAAAGTGCGCATGTGTCTTGGGACATCGTTCACGGTTTGGTTTGCGGTTGGTAGTTTTTGTCGGGTCGAGTTGGCGTTCTCGTAGTAGGTGGCCGTCGGTGGTCACGACCCGGATGTGTAGGTCGTGGATCAGGAGCAGGACGTGGGTGCCGGCGTGTCTGCGGCCCATCCCGATGTGGTGTAGGCGGCTGTTGTGGCGCAGGGTGAGCTTGCCGTTGTTGTCGATGCGGTCGTGGCGGATGCGGAGGCGCCGGTGTGTAGTGGGGTGCCGGTTGGGGTTGCTTTGGGTCGGGCGAGGTAGGCCTGGTGTGGGGTGCGACGGCCAAGTGCGCGGTGCTGAGGTTGCCTGCGATGTCGGCGGCAAGCTGGCCACGGTTGTCGGCAGCGTCGCAGCGCAGCTGCCCGCCGCCTGGCTGCTCGCCGCGGTCACGTTCGCGCTGTTGAGCATCGCACCGCGGTTCACGCCGGTGGCGTGGGGCGTGCTGGTCGGATTTATTGCGGTGTACCTGCTCGGTTCGTTGTCAGGATTGCCGCAGTGGCTGCTCGACCTGGAACCATTCGCGCACATCCTCCGGGTAGGCGGCGGTAGTTTCAGCCTTGCGCCGCTGTTGTGGCTGCTGGCAATCGATGCTGCGCTGGTAGCGCTGGGAGTAGCGGCTTTCCGGTGCCGCGAGTGCGCTGTTAGCGTGCGGTACCGGACGGACGGTAAGGAGGGTCCGTGAAAGCCATTTCTAAAAGGTTGGTAATCGGACTTGTTGAGCTTGTCGCGTTCGGCTTGATGCTGTCTTTGGCAGCAGGCACGTTCACTTACTGGCAAGCCTGGGTTTTTCTGGTGGTGTTTGCCCTTTCGACGTGGATCCTCAGCATCTACTTGCTGCGTACGAATCCCGTTGCGCTTCAGCGACGGATGCGTGGGGGGCCGACAGCGGAGACCCGAATGGTGCAGAAGGTCGTTATTGCCGGCTTGTACTTGTCGCTGGCAGCAATGGTCGTGGTCAGCGCCCTTGACCATCGCTTTGGCTGGTCGCCGGTACCAACGGCAATCTGCTTGGTTGGCGATGTTCTGGTAGCCGTTGGACTGGGTGTGGCGATGCTGGTGGTCATTCAGAACAGCTACGCGGCCGCAACCGTCCGGGTGGAGGCAGGCCAGAAGCTCGTCTCCACCGGTCTGTATGGGCTCGTGCGCCACCCCATGTACACCGGCAATGTGATCACGATGGTCGGCTTCCCCCTTGCGCTCGGTTCCTACTGGGGACTCGTCTTCGTCATCCCTGGCCTCCTAGTGCTCGCCTTGCGCATCCGCGACGAAGAAAAGCTGCTCCGGGAAGAGTTGGACGGATACCGCGAGTACACGCGGAAGGCTCGCTATCGCCTGGTGCCACATATGTGGTAACCGCCGCACGACCTGCACCTGAATCCGCCGACTTTCGGCTCGTGTGAACGTCCACGACAATCACCCTCGCATCCGGGTCTGACATTGATGCGGCGCAGCTTGGGCCGTTTACCGTTCAGCCCGGATCCGACCTGGCACACCACCTGCACCACAGGCAGATCCTGGGTGGTCTCCCACCCGGTCAACCGGGCTACCGGCGGTCCAGGTCCGAGCGCTGATCATGCGAGGACACCCGCGCATACACCACCACACCCGGCGCCGAGGCCGACGCGCAGTGGCGGCCCACCCGCTCGGCGGGCACCGGCAGCATCCCCTCCCGAAGCCAGCGATAGGCGGTATGGCGATTCACCCCGACCGGCTCAGCCTAATCGGCCAAATTCACAACACCGATCAGAACACATTCACGCGCACTTAAATGCACTCGACAGACACCCAGCAGCTCATAGCCCTTGGCCCCGGTCTTTCGCTCGGCCTCGATGTCGTCGGCGTGGTCTTACAGATCGCGGGCCGGGCTCACGGTGGGAACTTCTTCCACCGCCTGGCACGTCTGCCCAACTGCTGGCTCAAGCTTCTAACGGACGGCGTGTCGAATAAGGTGGGCACCGCAAGGTCGATATCAAGGGCTGTGTTGATCGCGGCGATCGCCCGCATCGCGGAAAGCGAATCCCCGCCCAGGTCGAAAAACGACTCATCGACCCCGACGCGGTCTACCCCCAGTACCTGGGCGTAGATGCCGGCCAGGATCTGCTCGACCGGGGTAGCCGGGGCGCGATAACCACCACCGGTGTCGTGGTATTTGGGTGCCGACACCCCCGTCGCGGGCTGGGTCAACAGCGCCCGATTGCCCCACCCATCCAGCCCGGCGTGCTCAGCCTCATCGAGCACATCGATCGACGAGAGCCGCCGTGTGGGGTCGGCGGTCATCGCCACCAACACCCGCTGCAAGCGCTCGGTCAGCGCTTCGATGCTGGCCGCGTCGAAAACATCCGTGCGAAATTGAACACGAAGGCCCAGTTCGCGGCCCGGCACGGCTTGCACCGTAAGCGGGTAGTGGTAATAGTCGCGGAATTCGGTGATGACCAACCCATCGATGCCCGACAACGCGGCGGCGTCGGTCGGGTAGTTTTCGTACACGAAAACGGTGTCGAACAGTGTTTCGTGACCGGTGACGCGGTGGATGTCGCTGAGCGCCAGGTGCTCGTGTTCGAGTGTGTGGTTGTGGGCGTTTTGCAGTTGGTCGAGCAGGTCGGTGGTGGTGGTTGCCGCCGTGATGGTCGCCCGCACCGGCACCGTGTTGATCAACAGCCCCACCATCGATTCCGCGCCGACCACCTCGGCCGGCCGCCCCGAGACCACGGCGCCGAAGGCGACATCGTGCTGGCCGGTCAGCGAGGTCAGCAGTAACGCCCAGGCACCCTGCAGCACGATGTTGACGGTGGTGTGGCGCGAGCGCGCCAGCTCGCTAAGCGCCCGCGTGGTCTGCTCAGGCACCCGAAACGATGCAACGCTTCGCCGCCCCAGCCCTAACCGGTCTGGCGGGCCGACCAAGGTGGGGGTGTCAAAACCGGTGAATACCTCACGCCAGACCGCGCGGGCGGCAGCGCGATCCCGACCGGCCAGCCAGGTAACAAACCTGCGATACGATGCGGCCGCGGGCAGCCGCTCCCCGTTGTAGCTGGCAAACATTTCCTGCAGCAGGATCGGCAGCGACCAGCCATCGAGCACGATGTGGTGATTAGTCAGCACAAACCGGTGCCGGTTGTCTGCGGTGCGGATCAACGCCACCCGAAAGGCCGGCTGGTCGGCGAGATTGAAGACCGCGGCGCGTTCGGCGGCACACACCCGCTGGATCTGCTCATCGACATCGACGCCGTCGGCGCCCAGTTCGACATACCGCCAGGGCGCCACGGGATCAGCCGGGATGATCTGCACCGGCTCGTCGAACTGTGCGCAGAATCGGGCCGCCAGGTTGGGATGGCGGTTGACCACCGTATGCACCGCATCGCGCAGCCGGTGCTGATCGAGGGCACCGGTCACGGTGATATCCAGCTGCACCGCATACACATCGTCGCCGGAGCCCTGGGCGATGCTGGCGTGAAAGAGCAGCCCCTGCTGCAGGGGGGTCAGCGGCAGCACGTCAGCGATGCGGTATTGCTGGTGCAGCTCGTCGATCTGCTGCTGGCTCAGCCGGGCCGGCGCGATATCCGACGGCGTCAACCCGCCCCCACCGCCTCGCACATGCGCGCAGATACCGGTCAGGGCGTCAAACCACAATCGGCTCAGCCGGGTGACCTGCGCGCGATCCAGTGCCGAGGGCGCCCACGTCCAGTTGGCGTGCAGGTGCGGGCCGGTGTCGGTGTCGACGGTGCCGGCGTTGAGGTCCACGGTGTGCATCAGTGGCATGGGCACCGCCGCGGCAGCGCCGGTCAACGACAAGCCCTCCTGGCTGAAACGCCACACATCACCGGACGCGTAGGCCGCCGGGGCACCCAGACGCCCCAAATAGTTAAACCCGATCGGCGGGTCGGACCCGGCCAGGTCCACCTCGGTGTTCAAATAGCGCAGCACACCGTAGGTCAGCGGATCCGGGAGGGCGCGAAGCTGCTCTTTGGCGTCCTTGATCACCGCCCCCAGTGCGGCCTCGCCGGCCAGCACCTGCGCCCAGGACAGGTCTCCCACCGCCAACGACACCGGGTATTTGGTGGTAAACCACCCCACGGTGCGCGACAGGTCAACATCGGGGGCCAGCTCCTCGTGGCGCCCGTGGCCCTCCACGTCGATGCCGATCGGCGCGCCGCGGTTGCCTAAAAACTCCGCCACCGCCAACCCGAACCCGATCAGCAGAATGTCGTGCACCCCGGCATGAAACGCCGCCGGCACCTCACCGAGCAGCATGCGGGTGGTCTCGACATCCAGCGACACCGACAAGTACCCGGCGCTCACATACGTATCCACCGCAGGTTGCACCGCCGGCAGCGCGGCCGGGGTCGCCGCCACCTGCCGCCACGCCTCCGCCTGGCCAACGACTTGCGGGTGGTGCGCATGCTCGGCCAGCAGCGACGCCCACCGGGCAAACGACGTCCCGGTCGCCGGCAACACCACCTGCCGCCCACCGCGATGCTGAGCCCAGGCGATGTTGAGGTCCTCTAACACAATCCGCCACGACACCCCATCGACGGCCAGGTGGTGAACGATCAACGCCAGCTGGCCGGTGTCAGCCACCCACAGCGCGCTGAGCATCACCCCGGCGGCCGGATTCAACCGCGACCGCGCCCCCACCAGCGCCGCATCGGATAGCACCTCCACCGCTTGCAAGTGATCGCCGGCATCCACCGACCCCACCTCGGGCACCCGTAACGACCACCCCCCGACGCCATCATCATCGACACGCAGCCGCAACATGGCATGCCGGTCCAGTAAGGCCTGCACTACCACCACCACGTCGGCCTCGGTCACCCCGGCGGGAGCCTGCACCAGCACCGTCTGGTTGAACTGCTCCACCGGGCCCTCCACGCCCTGCAGCCAACGCATGATCGGGGTCGCGACCACCGGCCCAACACCCTCATCGATCGGGCCACCCGCATCGCCGGCCACCCTGGCCACCCGGGCCAGCCGGGCCACGGTCTGCTCGACGAAAATATCGCGCGGCCGACACCTCACACCGGCGGCGCGGGCCCACACCACCACCAGTATCGACAAAATGCTGTCCCCACCCAGCTCGAAAAACGAGTCGTCAACCCCGACCCGCTCCAGCCCCAGTACCTGGGCGTAGATGCCGGCCAGGATCTCCTCGGTGGGGCTGGCCGGGGCGCGATACCGATCGACATCCTGGTACTCCGGTGCCGGCAGGGCGCGGGTGTCGAGTTTGCCGTTGACCGTCAACGGCAGCGCCCCTACCGCCACCACCGCGGCCGGCACCATATAGGCCGGCAGCCGATCGGCCAGCTGGGTGCGGATCTCGGCCGGGTCTGCGGTCCCGGTCACATAGCCCACCAGGCGCTTATCACCGGGACGGTCCTCGCGGGCGATCACCACCGCCTGCTGCACCCCGTCCAGCCCGGCCAACACCGCGCGCACCTCACCGAGCTCGATGCGATACCCGCGGATCTTGACCTGCTCATCGGCACGCCCCAGGTAGTCCAGCTGCCCATCCGCGCGCCACCACACCAGATCCCCGGTGCGATACATCCGTGTTCCGGGCGCTCCCGCGCCGCCGAACGGGCACGCCACAAACCGCGACGCCGTGAACCCGGCCCGGCCCACATACCCATACCCCACCCCGGCACCGGCCACATACAACTCCCCGACCACCCCGGCCGGCACCGCCCGCAACCACCCATCCAGCACAAAAAAGCCAAGATGGGCCAACGGCACCCCGATCGGGCTGGCAGGGCTGTCGACATCGCCGTCGAGGATCTCCCGCAACGAGGCATGCACCGTCGTCTCGGTGATGCCATACAAGTTGAGCAGGCGCGGTAAACCCGGGTGATTGTCCAACCACGTCCCAAGACGCTGCGGTTCCAGCGCTTCGCCGCCGAACACCACCGCCTGCAGCTTCAGCTGATCTCCCCGCTCGGGTGCCAGCGCATCGGCGGCTTGCAGCGCATAAAACGCCGACGGGGTCTGACTTAACACGCTGACCTGTTCACTGACCAGCAAGGCGTGCAGGTCTTCCGGTGAACGCGCCACCGACTCGGGCACCACCACCAGCCGCCCACCACCGAGCAGCGCACCCCAGATTTCCCACACCGAGAAGTCGAAAGCCAAGGAATGGCACTGCGTCCACACCTGCCCCGGCGACAGCTCGACGTCCAGGGCCTCCAGCAGCCGGGTCACGTTGTGGTGGGTGATGGCCACCCCCTTGGGCACACCGGTGGTGCCCGACGTGTAGATGATGTAGGCGATGTCCTCGGGGGCCGGCGCCGGCAGTGCGGTGCTGGGTTGGCTGTCAACAGCGGGGTCGTTGACATCGATGACCAACAGATCGCACCCGTCCAGCCGATCGGCCAACCCTGCGGTGCTGATCGCGGCGATCGGCGCGGCATCGGCAACCATGAACTCGATCCGCGCCGCCGGCACCGCCGGGTCGATCGGCAGATACGCCGCCCCGGTCTTCAACACCGCCACAATCGCCACGATCGCCTCGGCCGAGCGGGTCCAACAACAACGCCACACGCGCACCCGGGCGGACACCATAGCCAGACAGCAAGTGCGCCAACCGGTTAGCGGCCTCCTCCAGCTCGCGGTAGGTCCACGAGTCCTCCCCGCAGCTGATCGCCACCGCCTCGGGGGCAAGGGCCACCTGCGCGGCGAACAACACCGGAATCGACACCGCAGGGGGTGTGGGCCGGGTCAACACCGCCCGATTGCCCCACCCATCCAGGCGGGCGTGCCCAGCCTCATCGAGCACATCCACCGACGAGAGCCGGCGCCCCGGGTCGGCGGTCATCGCCACCAACACCCGCTCTAACCGCTCGATCAGCGTTTGGATGCTTTCCGCGTCGAACACGTCAGTGCGAAATTCCACCACCCCGCCGATCCCGGCGGGCTCACCGGCCTCGCTCCAGCGTTCGGCTAGGGAAAACACCAAGTCCATGCGGGCGGTGTGGGTGTCCACCGGCAGGGGAGTGACCTGCAGATCACCCAAGGCCAGCCCGGCGGCGGGGTCGTTGTCGTGTCCGGGGACGTTCTGCCAGGCCAACATCACCTGGACCAGCGGGTGATGGGTCAGGCTTCGGGTGGGGTTGAGCCGCTCCACCAGCACCTCAAAGGGCACGCCTTGGTGCTCGTAGGCGGCCAGGCTGCGCTGTTGCACCTGGGCCAGCAACTCAGCGACACTGGGATCACCGGCCACCTCGACCCGCAACACCAAGGTGTTGACGAAAAACCCGACCAGCTCATCGAGGGCCGGGTCGCCGCGGCCCGCGATCGGGAACCCCACCGCCACCTCGGGGCTGGCGCTGAGCTTGGCTAGCAGCACCGCCAGGGCGGCCTGGATCACCATGAAGCTGGTCGCGTTGTGCTCACCGGCCACCCGAGCAACCTGCTGCTGCAGCCCCGCCGACCAGTCCAGCGCCACCGTGGCGCCGCGGTGATCGGCAACCGGCGGGTAGGGCCGATCGGTGGGAAGCTGCAGGTGTTCGGGCATCCCGGCCAGGGCCTCCTGCCAGTAGGCCAGCTGCGCGGCGATGCGGCTGCGGCTGTCGTCGAGATCACCCAGCTGCGCGCGCTGCCACAGCGTGTAATCGACATACTGCACCGGCAAATCGGCCCAGCCCGGGGCTTGGCCCGCACACCGGCTGGCATACGCCACACCCAGATCAGCCACCAGCGGGGTGATTGACCAGCCGTCCGCGGCGATATGGTGCACCACGCCCACCAGCACGTGCTCGTCCTCGGCGACGCGGAAAAGCCGTGCCCGCAACGGGATCTCGGCTGCCAGGTCAAAACTGTAGCGGGCCGCGGTGTCGATGGCCTCACCCAGTCGGCTAGCCGACCAACCGGCGGCATCAACAACGTCCCAGCCCAAATCGGCCCGCTCGACCGGCACCACCAGCTGCCGGGGTATCCCCTCGACCGCCGGGAACAGCGTGCGCAGGCTCTCATGGCGGCCCACCACATCGGCCAGCGCCGCACCCAACGCGTCGACATCAAGGCGCCCGCGCAGCCGCAACCCCACCGCCAGGTTGTAAACCGGGGAGGGCCCCTGCAACTGATCGATGAACCACAACCGGTTCTGGGCAAACGACAGCGGAACCACCGCGGGCCGCTGGCCAGCCACCAACGGCTCCAGCCGACCTTCATCCCCACCGATACGGGGCGCCAACTGGGCAACCGTGGGCGCCTCAAACACGGCGCGCACCGCAAGGCCGGCATCCAGGCCGGTGTTGACCGCGGCGACCAGGCGCATCGCCGACAGCGAATCCCCGCCAAGGTCGAAAAACGACTGGTCGACCCCAACGCGCTCGATGCCGAGCACCCGGGCGTAGATGCCGGCCAGGATCTCCTCGACCGCGCTGGCCGGGGCGCGGTAACGATCGGTGTCCTGGTACTCCGGTGCCGGCAGGGCCCGTTTGTCGAGTTTGCCGTTAGGGGTCAACGGCAGCCCCGCCAACACCACTACCGCGGCCGGCACCATATAGGCCGGCAGCCGCTCGGCCAACACGGCACGCGCGGCGGCCGGGTCCGCGGTCCCGGTCACATAACCCACCAGACGCTTATCACCGGGACGGTCCTCGCGGGCGATCACCACCGCCGCCTCCACCCCCTCCAGCCCGGCCAGGGCGGCCTGCACCTCACCGGGCTCGATGCGATACCCGCGGATCTTGACCTGCTCATCGGCACGCCCCAGATAGTCCAGCTGCCCATCAGCGCGCCAACACACCAGATCCCCGGTGCGATACATCCGTGTTCCGGGCGCTCCCGCGCCGCCGAACGGGCACGCCACAAACCGCGACCCGGTCAACCCCGCCCGCCGCCAATACCCATACCCCACCCCGGCGCCGGCCACATACAACTCCCCGACCACCCCGGCCGGCACCGCCCGCAACCACCCATCCAGCACAAAAAAGCCAAGATGGCCCAACGGCACCCCGATCGGGCTGGCAGGGCTGTCGACATCGCCGTCGAGGATCTCCCGCAACGAGGCATGCACCGTCGTCTCGGTGGTGCCATACAAGTTGAGCAGGCGCGGTAAACCCGGGTGATGGTCCAACCACGTCCCAAGACGCTGCGGTTCCAGCGCTTCGCCGGCGAACACCACCGCCTGCAGCTTGAGCTGATCTCCCCGCTCGGGTGCCAGCGCATCGACAGTTTGCAGCGCATAAAACGCCGACGGGGTCTGACTTAAGACACTGACCTGTTCAGTGACCAGCAACGCATGGAAATCTTCCGGCGAACGCGCCACCACTTCGGGCACCACCACCAGCCGCCCACCGTATAAAAGCGCACCCCAGATCTCGCACACCGAGACGTCGAAAGCCAAGGAATGCCACTGCGACCACACCAGCCCCGGCGACAGCTCGACGTCCAGGGACTCCAGCAGCCGGGTCACGTTGTGGTGGGTGATGGCCACCCCCTTGGGCACACCGGTAGTGCCCGAGGTGTAGATGAGGTAGGCGATGTCCTCGGGGGCCGGCACCGGCAGTGCGGTGCCGGGTTGGCTGTCAACAGCGGGGTCGTTGACATCGATGACCAACAGATCATGCCCGTCCAGCCGATCGGCCAACCCGGTAGTGGTGATCGCGGCGATCGGCGCGGCATCACCGAGCATGAACTCGATCCGGGCCGCCGGCAGCGCCGGGTCGATCGGCAGATACGCCGCCCCGGTCTTCAACACCGCCACAATCGCCACGATCGCCTCAGCCGACCGGGTAAACAGCAGCGCCACACACTCACCCGGGCCCACACCCTGGCCGGTCAACAGGTGCGCCAACCGGTTCGCGGCCTCCTCCAGCTCGCGGTAGGTCCACGAGTCCTCCCCGCAACTGATCGCCACCGCCTCCGGGGCGCGCGCCACCTGCGCGGCGAACAACACCGGAATCGACACCGCGGGGGGTGTGGGCCGGGTCAACACCGCCCGATTGCCCCACCCATCCAGGCGGGCGTGCTCACCGTCGTCGAGCAGATCCATCGACGACAACCGCCGTGTGGGATCGGCGCTCATGATTGCTGCACCGAATCGCCGGTCATGGCCACCAGCACTCGCTTGAACCGCTCGATGAGTCTTTCGATGCTGGCCGGGTCGAACACGTCGGTGTCGAATTCGACACGGAAGCCTAGTTCGGTGCCGGGCGTGGCTTGCAGGGTCAGCGGGTAGTGGTTGTATTCGCGGCCGGTGTACTCGGTGACGGCCAACCCGTTGGCGCCGAACAACGCGGTGTTGTCCACCGGATAGTTCTGGTAGACGAAGAGGGTGTCGAAGAGTTGGTCGTGGCCGGTGGCGCGGTGGATCTCGCTGAGTGCCAGATGCTGGTGCTCGAGGGTCTTGGTGTAAGCGCGTTGCAGTTGGCCGAGCAGGTCGGCGATGGTGGTGGCCGGGGTGATGGTGGCTCGGACTGGCACGGTGTTGATCAGCAGGCCCACCATCGATTCCGCGCCGGTCACCTCGGCTGACCGCCCCGAGACCGCGGCGCCGAAGGCGACGTCGTGGTGGCCGGTCAGCCACATCAGCAGCTGCGCCCAGGCGGCTTGGAGCACGGTGTTGACTGTGGTGTGGCAGCTGCGGGCCAGCTCGTTGATGGCCCGGGTGGTCTGGGCGGGCATCCGGAACGACTCGGTGCCTCGCCGCCCTGGTCCCGACCGGCGTCTAGGGGCGACCAGGGTGGGGGTGTCGAAGTCGGCCAGGACTTCGCGCCAGGCGGTGTGGGCGGCGTCGAGGTCTCGATCGGCCAGCCACGTGACGAACCTGCGGTAGGACCCGGCGGCGGGGAGCCGCTGCCCGTAGTAGCTGGCGAATATTTCTTGCAGCAGGATCGGAAGCGACCAGCCATCGAGCACGATGTGGTGATTAGTCAGCACAAACCGGTGCCGGCCGTCGGCGGTGCGGATCAGCGCCGTGCGTAAGGCCGGCTGGCGGGCGAGGTCACAGACCGCGGCGCGTTCGGCGGCGCAAAGCCGCTGGATCTGCTCGTCCACATCGGGGTCTTCGGTGGCCAGCTCGATGTACTGCCAGGGGACTCCGGGGTCGGCGGGGATGATCTGCACCGGTTGGTCGAAACGTTGGCTGAAGCGGGCGGCCAGGTTGGGGTGGCGGTTGACCACGGTGTGGACGGCCTCGCGCAGCCGGTCGGGGTCCAGTGGGCCGGCGATGGTGATGTCGAGTTGCATAGCGTAGACGTCGTCGTCGTTGCCGTTGGTGGCGTTGGCATGGAACAGCAGTCCCTGTTGCAGGGGGGTCAGGGGCAGGACGTCAGCGATTTGGTGGTGCTGGTTCAGCTCGTCGATCTGGTGTTGGGTGAGCCGGGCGGGGGTGATGTCGGAGGGGGTCAGGCCGCCGCCGCCATGGCGGACGTGGGCGCAGATGCCGGTCAGGGCGTCGAACCAGAGTTGGCTGAGTCGGCTGATCTGGGTGTCGTCCAGCGCCGAGGGCGCCCACGTCCAGGTGGCGTGCAGGCGTGGGCCGGTGTCGGTGTCGACGGTGCCGGCGTTGACTTCCACGGTGTGGCTCAGTGGCATCGGTACCGCCGTGCTGGCGGCAGTGACCGACAACCCGTCGTGGCTGACCTGCCACAGATCACCGGCGGCCTCGGCCTCGGGCGTCGCGGTCGCGCCGAGCCGACCGAGGTAGTTGAACCCGATAGTGGGGTCGGGTCCGGGCAAGTCGACGTCGGGGTTGAGGTAGCGCAGCAGTCCGTAGCTCAGGCCGTCGGGTAGGGCGCGGAGTTGTTCCTTGGCGTCCTTGAACACCGGGCCCAGCGCCGGCTCGCCGGCCACCACCTGGGACCAGCGCAGCCCGCCGAGGGGCCCCCCGACGTTCAAAGCCACCGGGTACTTGGTGGTGAACCAGCCGACGGTGCGGGACAGGTCGACATCGGGAGCGAGGTCTTCGTCGCGGCCGTGGCCTTCGACGTCGATGCTGACCGGCGCGGCGTTGATGTCCAGGAACTGCGCCAACGCCAGCCCGTAGGCAATCACCAGGATGTCGTGGATCCCGGCGTGAAACGCCGCCGGGACTTCACCGAGCAGCAGCCGGGTCGTCTCGACGTCCAGTGATGCCGTCAGGTGCCCGGCGGTGGCGTAGGTGTCCAGCTCGGGCCGTACCGCCGGCAGCGCGGCCGGGGTCGCCAACACTCGTCGCCAGCTGTCGGCCTGATCCACCACTGTCGGGGCGCCAGCTTGCTCACCGAGCAGCGACGCCCACCGGGCGAATGAGGTTCCGGACGCCGGCAATGCCACCGGTTGTCCGTGGTGGTGTTGGGCCAGGGCGGTATTGAGGTCTTCGAGCAGGATCCGCCAGGACACCGCGTCGACGGCCAAGTGGTGAATGATTAGCACCAACTGGCCGGTGGAGGTCACCCACAGGGCGCTGACCATCGCCCCGGTGGCCGGGTTCAACCGGGACCGGGCCGCCACCAGCGCCTCATCGGACAACACATCGACCACGTGCAGGCACCCGCCGGCGTTCACCACACCCGGTTCGGGCACATGTAGCGACCAGCCGCCTGCACCGTCGTCGTCAACGCGCAGCCGCAGCATGGCATGCCGATCCAGCAGGGCCTGAAGTACCACCTCGACGTCGGCCTCGGTCACGCCCGCCGGGGCTCGCACCACCATCGTCTGGTTGAACTGGTCGACCGGGCCGCCGGTCCTTTCAATGTCGCGCAGCCAACGGATGATCGGGGTCGCCGCGACGGGCCCGACACCCTCGTCAATCGGGCCACCGTCACCACGGGCCACCCCGACCACTTGAGCCAGGCGGGCCACGGTCTGCTCAACGAAGATGTCGCGCGGCCGACACAGCACACCCGACGCCCGGGCCCGGGCCACCACCTGCATCGACAAGATGCTGTCCCCGCCCAGGTCGAAGAACGAGTCGTCGACCCCCACTCGCTCGAGCCCGAGGACTTGCGCGTAGATACCGGCCAGGATCTCCTCGATCGCGTCGGCCGGGGCGCGGTACCGATCGGCGTCCTGGTATTCCGGTGCCGGCAGGGCGCGGGTGTCGAGTTTGTTGTTGGCCGTCAACGGCAATGCGTCGAGCACCATGACCGCGGCCGGGACCATGTACGCCGGCAGCCGCTCGGCCAGTGCGGCGCGCGCGGCGGCCGGGTCCGCGGTTCCGGTGATGTAGCCGACCAGACGTTTGGTACCGGGGTGGTCTTCGCGGGCGATCACCACCGCCTGCGCGACCCCGTCCAGTGCGGCGAGCGCGGCCTGAACCTCCCCGAGTTCGATGCGGTACCCGCGGATTTTGATTTGGTCATCGGCGCGCCCCAGGTACTGCAGCTGCCCGTCGGCGCGCCAACACACCAGGTCCCCGGTGCGATACATCCTTTCTCCGGGTGCTCCGGCTCTGCCGAACGGGCACGCCACGAATCGTGCTGCCGTCAAACCCGACCGGCCCACGTACCCACACGCCACGCCACTACCGGCCACATACAGCTCACCGACCACCCCGGCCGGTACCCGTCGCAACCACTCGTCCAGCACGAACAGCGCCGTCGTCCATACCGGCGCACCGATCGGGGCCGCCCCGGACCCCGCCGTCAGCGGCGCGCTCATCGACGCGTACACCGTGATCTCGGTGGGGCCGTAGGCGTTGATCATCACCCGCCCGGGCGCCCACCGGTCCACCACCTCGCCCGGGCAGGCCTCACCGCCGAGCAGCAACGCCACCGACTCCAAACCCCGCGGGGAGAGCGCCGCGACCGCCGACGGGGTCTGGGTGAGCACGTTGACCCGCTCGCTGACCAGGAGGGCATGGAAGTCGTCGGGGGAGGTCGCCACCGACTCGGGCACAATCACCAGCCGCGCTCCGCCCAGCAGCGCAGCCCAGATCTCCCACACTGAGAAGTCGAAAGCATAGGAATGGCACTGCGTCCACACCTGCGCCGCCGGCAGGTGTTGAGGCGATGAGTCCGCCAAGTGCGTCAAATTACGGTGGGTGACGGCCACGCCCTTAGGGACACCGGTCGTGCCGGAGGTGTAGATGACGTAGGCGATGTCCTCGGGGGCAGGCGCCGGCAGCGCGGTGCCGGGTTGGGTGTCGGCGGCGGGGGCCCCGATATCACTGACGTCGATGACCAGCAGATCATGCCCGTCCAGCCGGTCGGCCAATTCTGCGGTGGTGATCGCGGCGATCGGCGCGGCATCGACCAACATGAACTCGAGCCGGGCCGCTGGTACCGCGGGGTCGATCGCCAGATAGGCCGCGCCCGTCTTCAGTACCGCCAGCATCGCGATGATCGCTTCCGCGGAGCGCTCCAACAGCAACGCCACACACTGCCCCGGCCCCACGCCCCGGCCGGCCAACAGGTGCGCCAACCGGTTCGCGGCCTCATCGAGTTCCCGATACGTCAGAGACCGGCCTTGGAAGGTCACCGCCACCGCCTCCGGGGAGCGGGTGACCTCCGCGTCGAACAACAAGGGAAACCGACGTCGGCGCGGCTGCGGGCCGGGTCAACGCCGCCCGATTGCCGATCTCATCGAGGCGGGCATGCTCATCGGCATCGAGGAGGTCGATCGACGACAAACGCCGGCTTGGGTCGGTGGTCATGGCCACTATCACTCGCTGCCACCGCTTGATCAGTGCTTCGATGCTGGCCGGGTCGAACACGTCGGTGCGGAATTCCACCGTCCCGCCGATCCCGGCGGGCTCACCGGCCCCGGTCAGACGTTCAGACAGGGAGAAGCTCAGGTCCATGCGAGCGGTGTGGGTGTCTGCCGGCATCGGCGTGACCTGCAGATCACCCAAGGCCAACCCGGCGGCGGGATCGTTGTCGTGTCCGGGGACGTTCTGCCAGGCCAACGCCACCTGGATCAGCGGGTGATGGGCTAGGGATCGGGTGGGGTTGAGCCGTTCGACGAGCACTTCGAAGGGCACGTCTTGGTGCTCGTAGGCGGCCAGGCTGCGCCGCCGCACCTGGGCCAGCACATCGGCGACACTGGGATCCCCGGCCAGATCGATCCGCAGCACCAAGGTGTTGACGAAAAACCCGACCAACTCATCGAGGGCCGGGTCGCGGCGCCCGGCAATCGGAAACCCCACCGCCACATCAGAACTCGCGCTCAATTGCGACAGCAAGACCGCCAAAGCGGCCTGCACCACCATGAAACTGGTCCCGTTGTACTCAGCGGCCACCTCGCGTACCCGGTGCTGCAACTCCGCCGGCCAGTCCACGGCCACGGTGGCGCCGCGCTGATCGGCGACGGGCGGGTAGGGCCGGTCGGTCGGCAGCGGCAGGCGTTCGGGCATCCCGGCCAGCGCATCCTGCCAGTAAGCCAACTGCGTGCCGATTGGGCTGCCGGTGTCGTCGAAATCACCGAACTGGGCGCGCTGCCACAGCGTGTAATCGACGTACTGCAGCGGCAATTCAGCCCACTGCGGGGCTTGCCCGGCGCACCGGCTGGCATAGGCCACACCCAGATCGCGCACCAGCGGGGTGATCGACCAGCCGTCCGCAGCGATATGGTGCACCACGGCCATCAGCACGTGCTCGTCCTCGGCCGCGCGGAAAAGCCGTGCCCGCAACGGGATTTCAGTAGCCAGGTCGAATGAGTAACGCGCCTCGACGCCGATGGCGTCCTCTAACCGGCCCGCCGCCCAACCGGTGGCATCGACGACGTCCCAACCGAAGTCGGCCCGCTCGGCAGAAACGACCAGCTGCCGCGGTATTCCCTCGACCGCCGGGAACAGCGTGCGCAGGCTCTCATGGCGGCCCACCACATCGGCCAGCGCGGCGCCCAACGCGTCGACGTTCAGTGCTCCACTGATTCGAAGCGCTGTCGCCATGTTGTAAACCGGGGAGGGCCCCTGCAACTGGTCAAGGAACCACAACCGGGATTGGGCAAACGACAGTGGAACCACCGCCGGCCGATGGCCGGCCACCAGGGGCTCCAGCCCAGCCCCGCCGGCACCGATGCGGGGCGCCAACTGGGCCACCGTGGGCGCCTCAAAGACAGCGCGCACCGAAAGACCGGCATCCAGGCCGGTGTTGACCGCGGCAATCAGGCGCATCGCAGACAGCGAATCCCCACCCAAATCGAAAAACGAGTCATCCACGCCGACGCGCTCCACACCCAGCACCCGGGCGTAGATGCCGGCCAGGATCTCCTCGGTGAGGGTGGCCGGGGCGCGGCAGTGACCGGTGTCCTGGTACTCCGGTGCCGGCAGGGCCCGTTTGTCGAGTTTGCCGTTGACCGTCAACGGCAGCGCCGCCAACACCACCACCGCGGCCGGAACCATGTACCCCGGCAATTGCTCGGCTAGCGCGACGCGCGCCTTGGCCGCATCCGCTGTTCCGGTCACATACCCCACGAGGCGCTTGTCGCCGGGGCGGTCCTCGCGGGCGATCACCACCGCCTGCTCCACTCCGTCCAGCTCGGCAAGCGCGGCCTGGACTTCACCGGGCTCGACGCGGTACCCGCGGATCTTGACCTGTTCATCGGCGCGACCGAGATATTGCAACTGTCCGTCGGCGCGCCATCGCACCAGGTCCCCGGTGCGATACATCCGCGACCCCGGCGCCCCGAACGGACACGCCACAAACCGCGACCCCGTCAACCCCGCTCGGCCGACATATCCGACGGCCACGCCGCGGCCGGCCGCATACAACTCACCGACCACCCCGACCGGAACCGGCCGCAACCGCTCGTCGAGAACGAACAGGGCCACGGTCGACGGCGGCGCACCGATGGGCGCCGCACCCGAGCCCACTGCCAGCGGGGCACTCATCGACGCATACACCGTGGCCTCCGTGGGCCCGTAGGCGTTGATCACCACCCGGCCGGGCGCCCACTGATCCACCACCTCGGCCGGGCAGGCCTCACCGCCGAGCAGCAGCGCCACCGATTCCAATCCCTGCGGGCAGAGTGCGGTCACCGCCGACGGGGTTTGGGTGAGCACGTTGACCCGTTCAGCAACCAGCAGGTCGTGGAAGTCGTCCGGTGATGCGACCACCGAGTCGGGCACCACCACCAGCCGCCCCCCGCCCAGCAGCGCAGCCCAGATTTCCCACACCGAGAAGTCGAACGCATACGAGTGACACTGCGTCCACACCTGCGCCGCCGGCAGATGTGTCGGTAATGACTGCGCCAAATGGGCCAAGTTGCGGTGGGTGACCGCCACCCCCTTGGGAGTACCGGTGGTGCCCGAGGTGTAGATGAGGTAAGCGATGTCGTTGGGGGCCGGCGCCGGTAATGCGGTGCTGGGTTGGGTATCAACAGCGGGGTCGTTCATATCGATGACCGCCAGATCGCACCCGTCCAGCCGCGACCGCAGGCCCGCCGTAGTGAGGACGGCGATCGGCGCGGCGTCATCGAGCATGAACTGCATCCGGGGCGCCGGCAACGCCGGATCGATCGCCAGGTACGCCGCCCCGGTTTTCAGCACCGCCAGCATGGCCACGACGGCCTCGGCCGAGCGCTCCAACAACAACGCCACACGCGCACCCGGGCGGACACCATAGCCAGACAGCAAGTGCGCAAACCGGTTAGCGGCCTCATCGAGGTCGCGGTAGGTCAGTGAGCGGCCCTCGAAGCTGATCGCCACCGCCTCGGGGGCGCGGGCCACGTGTTCGACGAACAACACCGGAACCGACACCGCGGCCGGTGCCGGCTGGGTCAACGTGGCGCGGTTGCCGATGGCATCGAGGCGGGCGTGTTCACTCTCATCGAGCACATCGATCGCCGACAGCCGCCGGGTGGGGTCGGCGGTCATCGCCACCAACACCCGCCGCAACCACTCGATCAGTGTTTGGATGCTGGCGGTGTCGAACACATCGGTGCGAAATTCCACCACCCCACCGATCCCGGCGGGCTCCCCGGCCTGGGTCCAGCGTTCCGCCAAAGAAAACGACAGGTCCATCCGGGCGGTGCGGGTGTCCACCGGCATCTGGGTGACCTGCAGATCACCCAACGCCAGCCCGGCGGCCGGGTCACTGGTCTGCCCGGGCAGGTTCTGCCAGGCCAACATCACCTGCACCAGCGGGTGATGGGTCAGGCTTCGGACCGGGTTGAGCCGCTCCACCAGCACCTCAAAGGGCACGTCCTGGTGCTCGTAGGCGGCCAGGCTGCGCCCCCGCACCTGGGCCAACAACTCAGCAACGGTGGGATCACCGGCCAAATCAAGCCGCAGCACCAAGGTGTTGACGAAAAAACCCACCAGCTCATCCAGCGCGGGATCGCGGCGCCCGGCGATCGGGAACCCCACCGCCACATCACTGCTGGCGCTGAGCTTGGCCAGCAGCACCGCCAGGGCGGCCTGCACAACCATGAAACCGGTCGCACTGTGCTCACGAGCCACCCGAGCAACCTGCTGCTGCACCTCGACGGGCCAGTCCACGGCCACGCTGGCGCCGCGCTGATCGGCAACGAGCGGGTAGGGCCGATCGGTGGGAAGCATCAGGCGCTCGGGCATCCCCGCCAGGGCCTCCTGCCAGTAGGCCAACTGCGCGGCGATGCGGCTGCCGCTGTCGGCCAGATCGCCAAACTGCGCGCGCTGCCACAGCGTGTAATCGACATACTGCACCGCCAGCGGCGCCCAGCCGGGGGCTTGGCCCGCGCACCGGCTGGCATAGGCCACCCCCAGATCAGCTACCAGCGGGGTGACCGACCAGCCGTCGGCGGCGATATGGTGCACCGCGGCCACCAGCACGTGCTCGTCCTCGGCGACGCGGAAAAGCCGTGCCCGCAACGGGATCTCGGCTGCCAGGTCAAAACTGTGCCGCGCCGTCTCCTCGATGGCCTCACCCAGCCGGCTCGCCGGCCATGCGGTGCCATCAACGACCTGCCAACCCAAGTCGGCCCGCTCGGCGGGCATCACCAGCTGCTGGGGTATCCCCCCGGGGGCGGCAAACAGTGTGCGCAGGCTCTCATGGCGGCCCACCACATCGGCCAGCGCGGCACCCAACACATCGGCGTCAAGGCGCCCGCGCAGCCGCAACGCCACCGCCAGGTTGTAAACCGGGAGGGCCCCTGCAATTGGTCGAGGAACCACAACCGGTTTTGGGCAAACGACAACGGAACCACCGCGGGCCGTTCACCCGCCACCAACGGCTCAAGCCCGCCCGTCTCCCCACCGATTCGGGGCGCTAACTGGGCAACCGTGGGTGCGTCGAATAAGGCACGCACCGAAAGGTCGGTATCCAGGCCGGTGTTGACCGCGGCGACTAGGCGCATCGCTGATAGCGAATCCCCGCCCAGGTCGAAAAACGAGTCATCCACCCCGACGCGCTCGACATCTAGCACCCGCGCGTAGATGCCGGCCAGGATCTCCTCGGTGAGGCTGCCCGGGGCGCGGTAGCGATCGACACCCTCGTACTCCGGTGCCGGCAGGGCCCGAGTATCGAGTTTGCCGTTAACCGTCAACGGCAACGCTGCCGATCACCACGACGGCAGCCGGCACCATATACGGCGGTAACCGGTCGGCCAGCGCGTCGCGTGCCTCGGCCGGATCTGCTGTCCCGGTGATATAGCCCACCAGGCGTTTGTCGCCGGGGCGGTCTTCGCGGGCGATGACGACGGCCTGCTCCACGCCGTCCAGGGCGGTCAGTGCTGCCTGGATCTCGCCGAGTTCGATGCGGTACCCGCGGATCTTGACCTGCTCATCAACGCGCCCCAGATACTGCAGCTGCCCATCAGCGCGCCAGCACACCAGATCCCCGGTGCGATACATCCGCGCCCCGGGCCCCCCAAACGGACACGCCACAAACCGCGACGCCGTCAAACCCGCCCGGCGCCAATACCCGCACCCCACGCCGCGACCGGCCACATACAACTCCCCGACCACCCCGGCCGGCACCGCCCGCAACCAGCCGTCCAGCACAAACAACGCCGCGCCGGGCACCGCTGAACCGATCGGCGGCGCCCCCGCCCCCGGTGACCCCGCTGTTAAAGGCGCACTGATCGTCGCAAACACCGTCGTCTCGGTGGGGCCGTAGACGTTGAACATCACCCGGTCGGGCGCCCACCGCTCCACCACCCCGGCCGGACAGGGCTCAGCGCCGATCACCAACGCCGCCGACTCCAAACCCTCAGGCGATAGCGCCCTCACCGCCGAAGGGGTTTGGCTTAACACGCTGACCTGTTCAGCGACCAGCAGGGCGTGGAAGTCTTCCGGTGAGCGGGTCACCGACTCGGGCACCACCACCACCCGCCCACCATGCAGCAGCGCGCCCCAGATCTCCCATACCGAGAAGTCGAAGGCATAGGAGTGAAACTGCGTCCACACCTGCCCGGGCGCCAGTTGCAGGCCGACGTCGAGTGAGTCGAACAGCCGGGTGACGTTGTGGTGGGTGACGGCCACCCCTTTGGGGACCCCGGTGGTGCCCGAGGTGTAGATGATGTGGGCGATGTCCTCCGGGGCCGGAGCAGCCAAACCCGTCCCCGGATAGCTGTCAATGTGGGGGTCGTTGACGTCGATGACCAGCAGCTCGCACCCATCCAGCCGGTCGGCCAGCCCGGTGGTAGTGATCGCGGCGATCGGCGCGGCATCATCGAGCATGAACCGGATCCGCGCCGGCGGCACCGCCGGGTCGATCGGCAGGTAGGCCGCCCCGGTTTTGAGCACCGCCAAGATCGCCGCGATCGCTTCAGCCGACCGGGTAAACAGCAGCGCCACACGCTCACCCGGGCCCACACCCTGGCCGGCCAAAAGGTGCGCCAACCGGTTAGCGGCCTCCTCAAGCTCGCGGTAGGTCCACGAGTCCTCCCCGCAGCTGATCGCCACCGCCTCGGGGGCGCGGGCCACCTGCGCGGCGAACAACACCGGAATCGACACCGGAGTTGTGGGCTGGGTCAATACCGCCCGGTTACCGACCTCATCGAGGCGGGCGTGGTCACTCTCATCGAGCACATCCATCGCCGACAACCGCCGGCCCGGATCGGAGGTCATCGCCACCAACACCCGCCGCAACCACTCGATCAGTGTTTCGATGCTTTCCGCGTCGAAAACATCGGTGTTGAATTCGACACGCAGGCCCAGTTCGTGGCCCGGCAGGGCCACCACCGTCAGCGGGTAGTGGGTGTATTCGTGGCTGCTGATCTCGGTGAGGGTCAACTCGTGCGCGCCTGACAACGCCGTGGTGTCGACTGGGTAGTTTTCGAACACGAACAGGATGTCGAACAGGTGTTCCTGGCCGGTGAGGCGGTGGATCTCGCTGAGCGCCAGGTGCTGGTGCTCAAGGGTCTTGGTGTGGGCGCGTTGCAGTTGGTCGAGCAGGTCGGTGGTGGTGGTTGCCGCGGTGATGTTGGCCCGCACCGGCACCGTGTTGATCAGCAGGCCCACCATCGATTCCGCACCGACCAACTCAGCTGGCCGCCCCGAGACCGCGACGCCGAATGCCACATCGTGCTGGCCGGTCAGCCACATCAGCAGCTGCGCGAAGGCGCCCTGCAGCACGGTGCTGACGGTGGTGTGGTGCGAGCGCGCCAGCTCACTAAGCGCCCGCGTGGTGGCGGCAGACAGCTGAAACGATTCGGTGGCTCGGGCGCCTAGCCCTACCCGGTCTGCTGGGCCGACCAGGGTGGGGGTGTCAAAACCGGCCAGCACCTCGCGCCACGCCGCGTGGGCGCCATCAAGGTCTCGATCGGCCAGCCACGTAACAAACCTGCGATACGGGGCGGCCGCGGGCAGCCGCTGCCCGTGATAGCCGGCGAATATCTCCTGCAGCAGGATCGGCATCGACCAGCCATCGAGCACGATGTGGTGATTAGTCAGCACAAACCGGTGCCGGTTTCTGCGATGCGGATCAAGCCACCCGAAAGGCCGGCGGGTTGGCGAAGTCGCAGACCGCGGCGCGTTCGGCGGCGCATAGCCGCTGCATCCGTTCATCGGGGGCGGCGCCGCCGTCAAGATCGACATAGCGCCACTCCACTACGGGATCAGCCGGGATGATCTGCACCGGCTCGTCGAACTGTTGGCAGAATCGAGCCGCCAGGTTGGGATGCCGGTTGACCACGGTGTGCACGGCATCGCGCAGCCGGTGCTGATCGAGCGGGCCGCTTAACGTGATATCCAGTTGCACCGCATACACATCGTCGCCGTTACCCTGCGCGGTGCTGGCGTGAAAGAGTAGCCCCTGCTGCAAGGGGGTCAACGGCAAAATATCGGCGACCTCATATTGCCGCTGCAGCTCATCGATCTGGTGTTGGGTGAGCCGGGCGGGGGTGATGTCCGACGGCGTCAACCCGCCCCCACCGCGGCGCACATGCGCGCAGATGCCGGCCAGGGCGTCAAACCACAACCGGCTCAGCCGACTGACCGCCGCGCGATCCAATGCCGAGGGCGCCCACATCCAATTGGCGTGCAGGTGCGGGCCGGTGTCGGTATCGACGGTGCTGGCGTTGAGCTCCACGGTATGCACCAGCGGCATAGGCACCGCGGTGCTGGCGCCGGTAAGTGACAGACCTTCCTGGCCGATCCGCCACGCGTCACCGGACCCGTCGCCCGCCCCTGCGCCCAGGCGCCCCAGATAGTTAAACCCGATCGGCGGGTCAGACCCGGCCAGGTCAACATCGGTGTTCAGATAGCGCAGCACACCGTAGGTCAGGCCGTCGGGGAGGGCGCGAAGCTGCTCTTTAGCGTCCTTGATCACCGCCCCCAGCGCCGCCTCGCCGTCCAGCACCTGCGCCCAGCGCAGCGCGCCGAGGGTCAACGACACCGGGTATTTGGTGGTAAACCACCCCACGGTGTGCGACAGGTCAATATCGGGGGCCAGTTCCTCGTGGCGCCCGTGACCCTCCACGTCGATGCCGATCGGCGCGCCGCGGGTGCCCAAAAACTCCGCCACCGCCAACCCGAACGCGATCAACAAGATGTCGTGCACCCCGGCATGAAACGCCGCGGGCACCTCACCGAGCAGCATGCGGGTGGTCTCCACATCCAGCGACACCGACAAGTTCCCGGCGCCGGCATAGGTATCCACCGCGGGTTGCACCGCCGGCAACGCCGCCGGGGTCGCCGCCACCTGCCGCCACGCCTGCGCCTGGCCAACGACTTCTGGGTGGCGCGCGTGCTCAGCCAGCAGCGACGCCCACCGGGCAAACGACGTCCCGCCCGCCGGCAGGGCTACGGGTTGTCCGCTGTGATGTTGGGCCCAGGCGATGTTGAGGTCTTCGAGCAGGATCCGCCAGGACACCGCGTCGATGGCCAGGTGGTGAATGATCAGCGCCAGCTGGCCCGTGGGCGCCACCCACAGCGCGCTGAGCATCGCCCCGGCGGCCGGGTTCAACCGCGACCGGGCCGCCACCAGCGCCTCATCGGATAAGGCGTCCACCGCTTGCAGGCACCCGCGCGCGTCCACCGACCCCACCTCGGGCACCTGTAGTGACCAGCCGCACGCGCCGTCGTCATCGACGCGCAGCCGCAGCATGGCATGCCGATCCAGCAAGGCCTGCAGCACGACCGCCACGTCGGCGTGGGTGACTCCCGCCGGGGCTTGCACGACCACGGTCTGGTTGAACTGGTCGACCGGGCCGTCCACGTCGTGCAGCCAGCGCATGATCGGGGTGGCGCACCACAGTGCCGATGCCCTCGTCGATCGGGCCGATATGCCCGCCGGTGATTGCGGTGACTTGGGCCAGCCGGGCCACGGTCTGCTCGACGAAAATGTCGCGGGGCCGACACGTGACACCGGCCGCGCGGGCGCGCGCCACCACCTGCATCGACAGAATGCTGTCGCCGCCAAGGTCGAAGAAAGAGTCATCGACGCCGACCCGTTCGAGGCCGAGGACTTGGGCGTAGATGCCTGCGAGAATTTCTTCGACGGCGTTGGCGGGGGCGCGGTACTGATCGACGTCGCGGTATTCCGGTGCTGGCAGGGCCTTGGTGTCGAGTTTGTTGTTGGGTGTCAGCGGCAGCGCTTCCAAGACCACCACCGCCGTCGGCACCATGTAGGCCGGGAGCCGCTCGGCCAACACCGCGCGCGCGGCGGCCGGGTCGGCTGTTCCGGTGATATAGCCAACGAGGCGCTTGTCGCCGGGGCGGTCTTCGCGGGCGATGACCACCGCCTGCTCCACGCCGTCCATCCCGGCCAGTGCGGCCTGAACTTCACCGAGTTCGATGCGATAGCCGCGGATCTTGACTTGTTCGTCGGCGCGGCCGAGGTATTGCAGCTGCCCGTCGGCGCGCCAGCACACCAGGTCCCCGGTGCGATACATCCGACCTCCGGGCGCGCCGAACGGACACGCCACAAACCGCGACGCCGTCAACCCGGCCCGGCCGAAATATCCGACGCCCACGCCGCGGCCGGCCACATACAATTCACCGACCACACCGGCGGGCACCGGGCGCAACCACTCGTCGAGCACGAACAACGCCGCCCCGAGGACCGGCGAGCCGATCGCCACCCCCGACCCCGGTGACCCCGCCTTTAAAGGCGCACTGATCGCCACACACATCGTCGTCTCGGTGGGGCCGTAGGCGTTGATCATCACCCGGCCGGGTGCCCACTGATCCACCACCTCAGGCGGGCAGGCTTCACCGACCACCACCAACGCCGCTGAATCCAAACCCTCAGGCGGCAAACCCCTTACCGCAGAAGGCGTCTGGGTGAGCACGTTGACCTGTTCGCGAACCAGCAAAGCGTGGAAGTCTTCCGGTGAACCCGCCACCTCCTCCGGTACGACCACCACCCGCCCACCACGCAAGAGGGCACCGAAGATCTCCCATACCGAGACGTCGAAGGCCAACGAATGACACTGCGGCCACACACCCGCGCGCGGCAGCCCGGCATCGAGCGACTCCAGCAGTTGGGTCACGTTGTGGTGGGTGATCGCCACCCCTTTGGGCACGCCGGTGGTGCCCGACGTGTAGATGAGGTACGCAACGTCATCCGGGGCGGGCGCCGGTAATGCGCCGCCGGGTTGGGCGTCAACAGCGGGGTCGTTGACATCGATGACGAGCAGATCGCACTCGTCCAGCCGCGACCGCAAACCGGCGGTGGTGATCGCGGCGATCGGCGCGGCGTCGGCGATCATGAATTCCATCCGGGCCGCAGGCACCGCCGCGTCGATCGGCAGATAGGCCGCGCCGGTCTTGAGCACCGCCAGGATCGCCACGATCGCCTCGGCGGAACGGTTGAACAGCAGTGCCACGCACTGCCCCGGGCCGGCGCCCTGGCCGGCGAGCATGTGCGCCAACCGGTTTGCGGCCTCATCGAGTTCGCGGTAGGTCCACGAATGCTCCCCGGAGCTGATCGCGACCGCCTCGGGGGAGTGCAGCACGTGTTCGGCGAATAACGCCGGAACCGACACCGGCCTGGGCGCGGGCCGGGTCAGCGCCGCGCGGTTGCCGATCTCATCCAGGCGGGCGTGCTCACCGGCCTCGAGCACATCCACCGACGACAAGCGTGTCGTCGGGTCGGACGTCATGACCGTCAACACCCGCTGTAGCCGCTCGATCAGTGTGGCGATGCTGTCGGCGTCGAACATGTCGGTGCGGAATTCCACCGTTCCGCCGATCCCCGCGGGTTTACCGTTCTCGGTGAAGTGTTCCGACATCGAGAACGTCAGATCCATGCGGGCGGTGTGGGTGTCCACCGGCATCTGGGTGACCTGCAGATCACCCAACGCCAACCCGGCGGCGGGGTCGCTGTTGTCGTGCCCGGGAAGGTTCTGCCAGGCCAACGCCACCTGGACCAGTGGGTGATGAGTCAGGCTTCGGGTGGGGTTGAGCCGCTCGACGAGCACCTCGAACGGCACGTCTTGGTGCTCGTAGGCGGCCAGGCTGCGCCGGCGCACCTGGGCCAGCAGCTCGACAAAACTGGGATCTCCGGCCAGGTCGACCCGCAGTACCAAGGTGTTGACGAAAAACCCGACCAACTCATCCAGTGCCGGGTCGCCGCGGCCCGCGATCGGGAACCCCACCGCCACATCGGAACTCGCGCTCAGCCGAGACAGCAGCACCGCCAAAGCGGCCTGCACCACCATGAAACTGGTCGCGTTGCACTCGCGGGCGACATCGCGCACCGCCTGCTGCAGCTCGGCCGGCCAGTCCAGTGCCACACTGGCGCCGCGCTGATCGGCAACCGGCGGATACGGCCGATCGGTGGGAAGCTGCAACCGCTCAGGCATGCCGGCCAGGGCATCCTGCCAGTAGGCCAGCTGGGCGGCGATGGGGCTGTCGCTGTCGTCGAGATCGCCGAACTGCTGGCGCTGCCACAGCGTGTAATCCACGTACTGCACCGGCAATTCAGCCCAACCCGGCGCCCGCCCTGCGCACCGGTTGGCATAGGCCTCGCCCAGATCACGCACCAGCGGGGTGATCGACCAGCCGTCGGCGGCGATGTGGTGCACCACGCCTACCAGCACGTGTTCGTCATCGGTGACGAGGAAAAGTCTTGCCCACAAAGGGATCTCGGTCGCGAGGTCAAAACTGTGGCTGGCGGTTTCCTCGATGGCCTCCTCCAGTTGGGCCGCAGACCATGCGGTGGCATCGACGACGTCCCAACCGAAGTCGGCCCGCTCGGCAGAAACGACCAGCTGCTGGGGTATCCCGTCGGGTGCGGCGATCAGTGTGCGCAGGCTTTCGTGGCGGGCGACCACATCGGCCAGCGCGGCACCCAGCGCATCGGCATCAAGGCGCCCGCGCAGTCGCAGCGCCACCGCCATGTTGTAGACCGGTGAGGGCCCCTGCAATTGGTCAAGGAACCACAACCGGGTTTGGGCAAACGACAACGGAACCACCGCGGGCCGTTCACCCGCCACCAACGGCTCCAGCCCGCCCGTCTCCCCACCGATACGGGGCGCTAACTGGGCAACCGTGGGTGCGTCGAATAAGGCACGCACCGAAAGGCCGGTATCCAGGCCGGTGTTGACCGCGGCGACTAGGCGCATCGCTGATAGCGAATCCCCGCCCAGGTCGAAAAACGAGTCATCCACCCCGACCCGCTCCAGGCCGAGGACCTGGGCGTAGATGCCGGCCAGGATCTCCTCGACGGCGTCGGCTGGGGCGCGGTAGTGATCAACGTCGTGGTAGTCGGGTGGCGGCAGGGCGCGGGTGTCGAGTTTGCCGTTGGGGGTTAGCGGCAACGCGTCGATCACCACCACCGCGGCCGGCACCATATAGGACGGCAGCCGCTCGGCCAGCGCGGCGCGCGCCAGGGCCGGATCGGCGGTCCCGGTGATATAGCCGACCAGGCGCTTGTTGCCGGGGCGGTCCTCGCGGGCGATCACCACCGCCTGCTCGACTCCGTCCAGCGCGGCCAGTGCGGCGCGCACTTCACCGGGCTCGATGCGATACCCGCGGATCTTGACCTGCTCATCGGCGCGCCCCAGATACTGCAGCTGCCCATCGGTACCCCACCGCACCAGATCCCCGGTGCGATACATCCGCGCCCCGGGCTCGCCGAACGGACACGCCACAAATCGCGACGCGGTCAACCCGGCCCGGCCGACATATCCGACGCCCACGCCGCGGCCGGCCACATACAATTCACCGACCACACCGGCCGGCACCGCCCGCAACCAGCCGTCCAGCACAAACAACGCCGCGCCGGGCACCGGCGCACCGATCGGCACTGCCCCCGCCCCCGCTGACCCCGCTGTTAAAGGCGCACTGATCGACGCATACACCGTGGCCTCGGTGGGGCCGTAGGCGTTGATCATCACCCGCCCGGGCGCCCACCGCTCCACCAGCTCGGCCGGGCAGGCCTCACCGGCCACCACCAACGCCGCCGACTCCAAACCCTGCGGCGATAGCATCCCCACCGCCGAAGGGGTTTGGCTTAACACGCTGACCTGTTGGGTGACCAGTAAGGCGTGGAAGTCGTCCGGTGAGCTGGCCACCACTTCGGGCACCACCACCAGCCGCCCACCATGAAGCAGCGCGCCGAAGATCTCCCACACCGAGACGTCGAAGCTATAGGAGTGCCACTGCGACCACACCCGCCCAGGTCCCGCTGGCAGGCCTGCGTGCAGTGACTCCAGCAGTTGGGTGACGTTGTGGTGGGTGATGGCCACCCCTTTGGGAACCCCGGTGGTGCCCGAGGTGTAGATGATGTGGGCGATGTCTTCGGGGGCCGGCGCCGGCAGTGCGGTGCTGGGTTGGCTGTCAACAGCGGGGTCGTTGACATCGATGACCAACAGATCGCACCCGTCCAGCCGATCGGCCAACCCTGCGGTGCTGAGAGCGGCGATCGGCGCGGCATCGGCAACCATGAACTCCATCCGCGCCGCCGGCACCGCCGGGTCGATCGGCAGATACGCCGCCCCGGTCTTCAACACCGCCAAAATCGCCACGATCGCCTCGGCCGACCGGGTAAACAGCAGCGCCACACACTCACCCGGGCCCACACCCTGGCCGGTCAACAGGTGCGCCAACCGGTTAGCGGCCTCCTCCAGCTCGCGGTAGGTCCACGAGTCCTCCCCGCAACTGATCGCCACCGCCTCGGGGGCAAGGGCCACCTGCGCGGCGAACAACACCGGAATCGACACCGGCGTTGTGGGCTGGGTCAATGCCGCCCGGTTACCGACCTCATCGAGGCGGGCGTGCTCACCGTCGTCGAGCAGATCCATCGCCGACAACCGCCGGCCCGAGCCGGCGGTCATCGCCACCAACACCCGCCGGAACCGCTCGGTGAGTGTTTCGATGCTGTCGGTGTCGAACACGTCGCTGTCGAATTCGACGCGAAGGTCCAGTTCGTGGCCGGGCAGGGCTTGGACCGTAAGCGGGTAGTGGTTGTATTCGCGGTTGCTGAACTCGGTGATGGCCAACTCGTCGGCGCCCAACAGCGCGGCGGTGTCGGTCGGGTAGTTTTCGTACACGAAAAGGGTGTCGAACAGTTGGTCGTGGCCGGTGAGGCAGTGGATGTCGCTGAGCGCCAGGTGCTGGTGTTCGAGTGTGTGGTTGTGGGCGTTTTGCAGTTGGTCGAGCAGGTCGGTGGTGGTGGTTGCCGCGGTGATGTTGGCCCGCACTGGCACCGTGTTGATGAACAGCCCCACCATCGAGTCCGCGCCGACCACCTCGGCTGGCCTGCCCGAGACCGTGGTGCCGAAGGCGACATCGTGCTGGCCGGTCAGCGAGGTCAGCAGTAACGCCCAGGCACCCTGCAGCACGATGTTGACGGTGGTGTGGCGCGAGCGCGCCAGCTCGCTAAGCGCCAGCGTGGTCTGCTCAGGCACCCGAAACGATGCAACGCTTCGCCGCCCCAGCCCCACCCGCCCCGGCGGGCCGACCAATGTGGGGGTGTCAAAGCCAGTCAACACCTCACGCCACGCCGCGCGGGCGGCAGCGCGATCCCGATCGGCCAGCCAGGTAACAAACCTGCGATACGAGACCGCCGCGGGCAGCCGCTGCCCGTAATAGCGGGCGAATATCTCCTGCAGCAGGATCGGCATCGACCAGCCATCGAGCACGATGTGGTGATTAGTCAGCACAAATCGGTGCCGGTTGTCTGCGGTGCGGATCAAAGCCGCCCGGAAGGCCGGCTGGTCGGCGAGATTGAAGACCGCGGCGCGTTCGGCAGCACACACCCGCTGGATCTGCTCATCGACATCGACGTCGGGGTCGACGGCCAGTTCGACATAGCGCCACCCCGCCACGGGATCAGCCGGGATGATCTGCACCGGCTCGTCAAACTGTTGGCAGAATCGGGCCGCCAGGTTGGGATGCCGGTTGACCACCGCGTGCACGGCATCGCGCAGCCGGTGCTGATCGAGCGGGCCGCTTAACGTGATATCCAGTTGCACCGCATACACATCGTCGCCGTTACCCTGCGCGGTGCTGGCGTGAAAGAGCAGCCCCTGCTGCAAGGGGGTCAACGGCAAAATATCGGCGACCTCATATTGCCGCTGCAGCTCATCGATCTGGTGTTGGGTCAGCCGGGCGGGGGTGATGTCCGACGGCGTCAACCCGCCCCCACCGCGGCGCACATGCGCGCAGATGCCGGCCAGGGCGTCAAACCACAACCGGCTCAGCCGGCTGACCGCCGCGCGATCCAATGCCGAGGGTGCCCACATCCAGTTGGCGTGCAGGTGCGGGCCGGTGTCGGTATCGACGGTGCTGGCGTTGAGGTCCACGGTATGCACCAGCGGCATAGGCACCGCGGTGCTGGCGCCGGTAAGTGACAGACCTTCCTGGCCGATCCGCCACGCGTCACCGGACCCGTCGGCCGCCGCGGCGCCCAGGCGCCCCAGATAGTTAAACCCGATCGGCGGGTCGGACCCGGCCAGGTCCACCTCGGTGTTCAAATAGCGCAGCACACCGTAGGTCAGGCCGTCGGGGAGGGCGCGAAGCTGCTCTTTAGCGTCCTTGATCACCGCCCCCAGCGCCGCCTCGCCGGCCAGCACCTGCGCCCAGCGCAGCGCGCCGAGGGTCAACGACACCGGGTATTTGGTGGTAAACCACCCCACGGTGCGCGACAGGTCAATATCGGGGGCCAGCTCCTCGTGGCGCCCGTGACCCTCCACGTCGATGCCGATCGGCGCGCCGCGGTTGCCTAAAAACTCCGCCACCGCCAACCCGAACCCGATCAGCAGAATGTCGTGTACCCCGGCATGAAACGCCGCCGGCACCTCACCGAGCAGCATGCGGGTGGTCTCGACATCCAGCGACACCGACAAGTACCCGGCGCTCACATACGTATCCACCGCAGGTTGCACCGCCGGCAGCGCGGCCGGGGTCGCCGCCACCTGCCGCCACGCCTCCGCCTGGCCAACGACTTGCGGGTGGTGCGCATGCTCGGCCAGCAGCGACGCCCACCGGGCAAACGACGTCCCGGTCGCCGGCAACACCACCTGCCGCCCGCCGCGATGCTGAGCCCAGGCGATGTTGAGGTCCTCCAACACAATCCGCCACGACACCCCATCGACGGCCAGATGGTGAACGATCAACGCCAGCTGGCCGGTGGAGCCACCCACAGCGCGCTGAGCATCACCCCGGCCGCCGGGTTCAACCGCGACCGCGCCCCCACCAGCGCCGCATCGGATAGCACCTCCACCGCTTGCAAGTGATCGCCGGCATCCACCGACACCCACCTCGGGCACCCGTAACGACCACCCCCCGACGCCGTCGTCCTCGGCGCGCAGCCGCAGCATGGCATGCCGATCCAGCAAGGCCTGCACTACCACCACCACGTCGGCCTCGGTCACCCCGTCGGGAGCCTGCACCAGCACCGTCTGGTTGAACTGCTCCACCGGGCCCTCCACGCCCTGCAGCCAACGCATGATCGGGGTCGCGACCACCGGCCCGACACCCTCATCGATCACGCCACCCGCACCGCCGGCCACCCCGGCTACCCGGGCCAGCCGGGCCACGGTCTGCTCGACGAAAATATCGCGCGGCCGACACCTCAGGCCGGCGGCACGGGCCCGCGAGGCCACCTGCATCGACAAAATGCTGTCCCCACCCAGCTCGAAAAACGAGTCGTCAACCCCGACCCGCTCCACACCCAGCACCTGGGCGTAGATGCCGGCCAGGATCTCCTCGGTGGGGCTGGCCGGGGCGCGATAACGATCGACATCCTGGTACTCCGGTGCCGGCAGGGCGCGGGTGTCGAGTTTGCCGTTAGGCGTCAACGGCAGCCCCGCCAACACCACCACCGCGGCCGGCACCATATAGGCCGGCAGCCGCTCGGCCAGCGCGGCACGCGCGGCGGCCGGGTCCGCGGTCCCGGTGACATAGCCCACCAGGCGCTTATCACCGGGACGGTCCTCGCGGGCGATCACCACCGCCTGCCTCCACCCCCTCCAGCCCGGCCAGGGCGGCCTGGACTTCACCGAGCTCGATGCGATACCCGCGGATCTTGACCTGCTCATCGGCACGCCCCAGATAGTCCAGCTGCCCATCCGCGCGCCAACACACCAGATCCCCGGTGCGATACATCCGTGTCCCGGGCGCTCCCGCGCCGCCGAACGGACACGCCACAAACCGCGACCCGTCAACCCCGCCCGGCCGCCAATACCCATACCCCACCCCGGCACCGGCCACATACAACTCCCCGACCACCCCGGCCGGCACCGCCCGCAACCACCCATCCAGCACAAAAAAGCCAAGATGGCGCCAACGGCACCCCGATGGGGCTGGCAGTGCTGTCGACATCGCCGTCGACGATCTCCCGCAACGAGGCATGCACCGTCGTCTCGGTGGTGCCATACAAGTTGAGCAGGCGCGGTAAACCCGGGTGATTGTCCAACCACGTCCCAAGACGCTGCGGTTCCAGCGCTTCACCGGCGAACACCACCGCCTCAAGCTTGAGCTGACATCCCAGCTCGGGTGCCAGCGCATCGACAGTTTGCAGCGCATAAAACGCCGACGGGGTCTGGCTTAAGACACTGACCTGTTCAGTGACCAATAACGCATGGAAATCTTCCGGCGAACGCGCCACCACTTCGGGCACCACCACCAGCCGCCCACCGTATAAAAGCGCACCCCAGATCTCGCACACCGAGACGTCGAAGGCCAAGGAATGCCACTGCGACCACACCAGCCCCGGCGACAGCTCGACGTCCAGGGACTCCAGCAGCCGGGTCACGTTGTGGTGGGTGATGGCCACCCCCTTGGGCACACCGGTAGTGCCCGAGGTGTAGATGAGGTAGGCGATGTCCTCGGGGGCCGGCGCCGGCAGTGCGGTGCCGGGTTGGCTGTCAACAGCGGGGTCGTTGACATCGATGACCAGCAGATCATGCCCGTCCAGCCGATCGGCCAACCCGGTAGTGGTGATCGCGGCGATCGGCGCGGCATCAGCGAGCATGAACTCGATCCGGGCCGCCGGCAGCGCCGGGTCGATCGGCAGATACGCCGCCCCGGTCTTCAACACCGCCAAAATCGCCACGATCGCCTCAGCCGACCGGGTAAACAGCAGCGCCACACACTCACCCGGGCCCACACCCTGGCCGGTCAATAGGTGCGCCAACCGGTTAGCGGCCTCCTCCAGCTCGCGGTAGGTCCACGAGTCCTCCCCGCAACTGATCGCCACCGCCTCCGGGGCGCGCGCCACCTGCGCGGCGAACAACACCGGAATCGACACCGCGGGGGGTGTGGGCCGGGTCAACACCGCCCGATTGCCCCACCCATCCAGGCGGGCGTGCTCAGCCTCATCGAGCACATCCACCGACGACAACCGCCGCGTGGGATCGGCGGTCATCGCCACCAATACCCGCTCCAACCGCTCTACTAAATCGCGGACATCACAATTCGAAAACAATTGCCCAGGACCGGCCGTGTTGAGAAAAAGCTGGTCATCGGCCCTAATAAACCACAGCTCAAGCTGATCCTCGAAGCCAGAATGGGTCACGGCCCCCGATCCTGCAGCGCCAGCGAAGTCCGCTAAACGTGTAGCCGGAATGAAATTAACAACTACCCGATTCGGGGCCTCTTCGGAGCCGCGGAGACGCGCCTTCTTCTCAATAACGTGCACGGGGAACCGCTGATGCTGCAGCGCTTCTTGCATTCGCGTGTCGACATGTTGACAAAAACCAGCAACCGCAGACCCCGGCGAAGCTTTCAACACCAGTGGTACCACCCCGGAAATCATTCCGGGCACCGCCTGTGCCTCCGGACGGACACGCCTGGTTACCGGAAAATCGAGCACCACCTCCGAACCCTCGACGTCGCACGCACGCACCAGCAGCGCGCACGCCGCAGTAATCACCGACGCTCGACGCACCCTCAACGCCTGCGACAACTGGCGGATCTCAGCAACGACGAACGGGTCCAATTGAACCGGCGCAGAAGACTCACCGGGATCACGCCCGCCCGCGGCGTGCGCCAATCGATAACGCGGTTGGCTTTCCGGCGGAAGGTTCCTCGTCCAATAGGCCTGATCATCGAGATAATCGGTGGACGCTTCGTATTCTAACTCGCAATCAATCAGTTCACTCAGCGACCCAAAAAAAGCAGGCGGAATCGACGCCCCAGTAGCAATCGCAGAATAGACAGCTGCGATCCGATGGCAAATAAGAGCGATGCCTATTCCGTCTATCACTATGTGATGGCAGCACACAAACAAATAAAATTCGTCTACCCGCGTCTGCAACAACGCAAATTTGAACAGCGGGCCACTAAGCGGCATCAGCGTGCGTTGGATCGATGACGCTAGCCGATAGGCGTCCCGTGCAGGATCCTGCGAGCCCATGAGATCATAGCGAGCAAGCTCAACGTCCGGGTAATCAACCGCCTTTTGGAAAACCTGGCCATCCACCTGGAAAAAGGCGGCTCTCAGTGGTTCGGCCTCGCGCACCACTTGACGGATCGCCCGCTCAAGCAAACCAGGCTCTACCGTGCCCTCGATTCGGCCAAGCATGCCAATCTGCCACTTGGCACCGAAGCGACCCGTTTCCTCCGCAAGCCATATATGCAGCTGTCCCCGCGTCAGCGGAAGTGCCCGGTCATCAAGTTGCATCGGACTCTCCCACTGTTTACTTATAGCCCTCTGCCAGCCTCTCGCGCAGACTCTTCGGCCGTATATCGGTCCAGTTTTGTTCGATGTAGTCCAGACACGCGGCGCGGTCCGCTTCGCCGTAAACCACCCGCCAGCCGGCTGGAACATCGGCGAAGGCCGGCCACAAGCTGTGTTGCTCCTCGTCGTTGACCAAGACGAAAAAGCTGCCATTGTCGTCGTCGAAGGGATTGATGCTCACCAGTTCTCCAGACCATCTAGTCGACATGAGTGGAACACCGTTCCAAACCATAGTAAGAGGAGCCGAACAGCGTCGGTCCGCGGTTTCAACAAAGTTCCTGGATGTGACCTATCGCACACAGCTCAGTAATTGGTGCGCGGCGCAGGGTTCCGGCGGTGGTGACTTCCCGTTCCGTGACCTGCAGCGATGGATTTGGCTTTGTGGCGTTTCGCTACCGCACAGGCACGGGTCTCTCGAGGACGATGAACTTTTCGGTGCTCGTTAGTGCCGCGAGCGAACACCACCTCGATGCCGCTGCTCATCCAGCGGCGCTTCGATAGCCTCATCGGAGAATTCATAGCCGAGGATGTTTCGTCAACCTGAGCAAGCTCGATGGTGGCGTCATTCATGGTCGACCGATGGCGATCAACTCTCCGTCGTCGCTGCGGACCCGTTCTGATATGGGGTACACGTTTGTCAAGGGCAGGGTGAAGCGGCGGCCGTAACCGTCGTTTCGGCCGCCGCTTCGGTGGCTGGATAGGCCGGTGGCGCAGCGTGTCGTGTCGACGTGGTCAGTCTGATATGCGCGGGTTGGCTACCGTAGGACGGCACTTTCGGCGGGAGTGGATCGCTTGTCTAGGATCGAGCGTGAATCTTTGTTAGACAACGGATTTGCTCATGGAACGGACGCGGATCACTCTCTCAATGCTTGCCGGCGCTTCGGAGCCCATCTGGGCGCCTATTGATGGGATTTAGTCATCGAGGACTGCGGCGGGCGAAATCTTCCACAAGATCGGCTGCGGCCGCAACGCTGGCGGCGGGTTTGCTCATCTGGCTGGCGATCTCGCGGGCCCGGGTGACGTAGTGCGGGGCCAGGATGGTGCGCAGGTCCGCGACCAGCGATTCCTCGGTAGTGGTCGAAAAGCGCCGGGCGGTGCCCACCTTCAGTCGTTTGACCCGAGCTCCCCAGAGCGTATGTTCGAGGTCCATCGAAAGGATCAGCGTGGGGACTCCGGCGCGCAGGCCCATGGCCGTGGTGCCCACGCCACCGTGGTGCACGACCGCGCGGCAGGCCGGAAAGGTGGCCGCGTAATTCACCGCGCCCACCACCTTGACGTGCTCGAAATGGGGGACCTGGCTGAAGTCACTCCAGCCGGCGCCAACCAACGCCCGCTCGCCTAGCTGCGCGCAGGCCGCGCCGATCATGGTGATCGTGTCGGCGGGAGATTCGACCGGTATGCTGCCAAACCCGAAGAAAATCGGCGGTGTTCCCGCGGCAATCCACGACGCGACCTCTTCCTCGGCATACGTTGGCAACTCCATCGTCAGCGCGCCGACAAAGGGCCGTCGGCCATCCCATTTCGCCCATTCGGCTGCCAGCCCGGGAAAGCAAACCTCGTCGTAGGCCTGGATTTCCAGCGATCCGCGTTCGGCGATCCGTCGCGGCGCGGGGCCTGTGGCCTTCGGCAGGCCCAGTTCACGGCGCTGCGCGTCCTCGAGCTTCTTCGCCATGCGCCAAGCCACCCACTCGAACACCGTCATTGCGGAGCGGCCCAGCGGCGCCGGCAGGATCGGAACGAACTGGCCGTTGGCCCGCAGCGGGGAGATATGCAGCGTGGCCAACGGAATGTCGTGATACTCCGCGACGTTGGCAGCGGGCTGCTCGAAATTCACGCCGGTGATTAGCAGGTCGGCCCCGTCCGCCAGCGACGTCAGCGTCGTGCTGAGCTCTCCCCAGCGCCGGATAACGGGCTCCTCAACTTCGCGCCGCAACCTGATCAGATCCTGGATCTTCCAGAAGTTGCGGAAGAAAAACGTCCAGAAGTTGCGGTGCGCGTCCAGAATGGCCCGCGCATCCGGGCCGTAGGCGACCGCCTCAGGCCCAGCCGCCTCGGCGAAGCCAACCAGGTCGGGCGGGACGGCCATGCGCACGTCGTGCCCGCGGCGTAGCAGTTCACGTCCGACAGCGAGGCAGGGCTCGATATCGCCGCGACTTCCCCAGCTTGCCAGCACGAATTTCATCGCGGATCCTGGCCTTTCACTTCCCGTGCGTGTTCTGCGAAATGAAAGCGGCAGCCTCGCGTTCCCGGCTTAGCCGCCCGGCAGTTTAACCCGATACCCGCGCTATCGACCTGAAATCCAGAAGTTTTGGGCAAGCGGCCGACAACACTGACCGTCGCGGGAGAGCCCCTGGACTATCCTTCGGCCGCTGCCATTTCGGTAGCAGAACCCCGTTGGGATTGCGCAAGAGAGCTTACCGCCTTGCACGCCGGTGTGACTGCGGGCTAAGCCTCCAAACCCACACCAGCGCAACCTCACTCGTCTCCGAAGGCTCCGCCGGGCGCTGCGCCCGTCGACCCGCCAACTCACCTTCCGGTCAGACCCGGACAACCTCCTGACCCTTGTAAAAGCGCTCGGACTATCCACATCGGTCTGGCACGAGCGGCGCGGACCACACGCGGACTCGACTGGTTCGCGATGCGATCGGTTCGTTGGCTACCTCAAAAACCCGAGCAAATACACACTCCAAGCAATGAACAAAAGTAGGCTTTCCATCGCGGGACACCCAATAGAACGGGGGATCGGTAGCATGGAACCCCAGAAAACACAGGGAACCGAGCACAGCTGCCGGCTATGCGGCGGCGTTCTTCGTGAGGTACTCGACCTCGGTCGCCAGCCCGTCTCGAATGCATTTGTCAAACCCGAGGAAACCGCCCGGGTGCCGTTCTTCCGACTTGCCGTCGGCCTCTGTAAATCCTGCACAATGGCGCAGCAGCTTGACGAGGTACCACCGAGGGAGATGTTCCGCTCGGATTATCCCTACCGCGCGTCCGGATCCTTGCTGATCAGCAGGCATTTCGAGGACGTGGCCCAGCGCATCGTTCAGACGTGGCCGGGCGATCGGGACGGCTTCGTCGTCGAGATCGGCAGCAACGACGGCGTCATGCTGAAGACGCTCGGCAAGGCTGGAATCCGACATCTGGGGGTGGACCCGGCTGCCGGCGCGGCCGACGTAGCCCGGTCGCATGGTGTCAACGTGCGCACGGATTTCTTCAACGCGTCAACGGCCAGCGAGATCCGCGCCGAGCATGGGCCGGCGCACCTGATCTTCTCGGCGAACACGATCAGTCACATTTCGTACCTCGACTCGATTTTCCGTGGAGTCGGCTTGCTGTTGGCGCCGGACGGACTGTTCGTGGTCGAGGATCGCTGGCTGGGTGCCATCCTGACGCATGTCTACTTCGACCAGATCTACGACGAGCACATCTATCTTTTCTCGGTCCGCTCGGTGCAGGCGATGGCAGCTCGTTTCGGCTTCGAGTTGATCGATGCCGAATACATTCCCCTGCACGGGGGTTCTATCCGGTACACGATCGCCAGGCCGGGCAGCCGGCAGCCGACCGCCGCCGTCGCGGAATTTCTGGCGCAGGAGACAGCCGACGGGGTTGCCGAGGAAGCGACGTTCGTGCAGTTCTCGGCCGAATTCGAGCGCATCCGGGCGGACCTTGTCGCTCTTCTCCGCGACATGCGTTCCAACGGGCGACGCGTCGTCGGGTACGGCGCCACGTCGAGGAGCGCCACGGTGCTGAACTATTGCAATATCGGCCCGGATCTGCTTCCTCTGGTGTGTGATTCGACCCCAGAGAAGCAGGGCTGTCTCACACCGGGCTCGAAGATTCCGGTGTGCCCGCCCGAAGTCTTTTCTGACCCCTACCCTGACTACGCACTGCTGTTCGCTTGGAACCACGCCGAGGAGATCATGGGCAAGGAACGTCTGTTTCACGAGAAAGGTGGACGGTGGATCCTGTACGTGCCGCGGGTCCATATCGTCTGATGTCCGGGTTGCACGCAGGTTTGACTGCGGGCTGAGCCCTGCAGACACGCCCGCACGCGGCGATCGATCATGTCGTGCATCGGTGGCGAGTTTTTCTTCAGCCCGGCGGCGATCCCATCGACCCACGCCGAGGCAATCGGCCAGACGTGGCCGGCGCCGATCACCCCGATCGCCCGCCGTCGCCGATCAGCCAACACGCCTGAGGCGGGCGAAATCTTCCACAAGATCAGCGGCTGCCGCAACGCTTTCGGCGGGTTTGGTCATCTGAGTGGCGATCTCGCGGGCCCGGGCGACGTATCGCGGGGCCAGGATGGTGCGCAGGTCTGCGACCAGCGATTCCCGGGTAGTGGTCGAAAGGCGCCGGACGGTGCCCACCTTCAGCCGTTTGAGGGCAGCTCCCCAGATCGCCTGCTCGCCAAACGTCGAAAGGATCAACGTGGGGACCCCGGCGCGCAGGCCCGCGGCGGTGGTGCCTCCGCCGCCGTGGTGGACGACCGCGCGGCAGGCCGGAAAGGCGGCCGCGTAACTCATCGCGCCCACCACCTTGACGTGCTCGAAATGGGAGGCTTCGCTGAAGTCACTCCAACCGCCGCAAACCAACGCTCGCTCGCCTAACTGCGCGCAGGCCGCGCTGACCATGGCGACCGTGTCGGCGACAGATTCGACCGACATGCTGCCAAAGCCGAAGAAAATCGGCGGTGTTCCCGCGGCAATCCACGACGCGACGTCCTCATCGGCATCCGTCGGCAACTCCAGCGCCAGCGCGCCGACAAAGGGCCGTCGACCATCGAATTTCGCCCATTCGGCTGCCAGCCCGGGAAAGCAAACCCCATCGTAGGCCTGGATTTCCAGCGATCCGCGTTCGGCGATCCGTCGCGACGAAGGGCCCGTTGCCTTTGGTAGGCCCAGTTCACGGCGCTGTGCGTCTTCGAGCTTCTTCGTCATGGGCCAACCCAGCCACTCGGACACCGTCATTGCGGAGCGGGTCAGCGGCGCCGGCAGCATCGGAACGAGCTGACCGTTGGCCCGCATCGGGAAGGTATGCGGCGTGGCCAACGGAATGTCGTAATACTCCGCGACGTTGGCAGCGGTCTGCTCGGCAATCACGCCGGTGACTAGCAGGTCGGCCCCGTCCGCCAGCGACATCAGCGTCGTGCTGATCTCCTCCCAGCACTGGGTAAACAGTTCAAAATCTTCGCGCCGCAACCTGATCAGATCCTGGATCTTCCAGAATTTGCGGATATGCGTCAATAAGTCACGATGCAGGTCCTGCCACGCCCGCGGATCCGGTCCGCAAGCGACCGCCGCAAGCCCAACGGACTCGACGAAGCGAACCAGGTCAGGCGCGACCACCATGCGCACTTCGTGCCCGCGGCGCAGCAGTTCACGGCCGATGGCGGCGCAGGGCTCGACATCGCCACGAGTTCCATAACTTGCCAGCACGAACTTCATCGCGGATCTTAGCCTTTCAATTATCGTGCGCTTTCTGCGAAATGAAACCGGGAGCCTCCCGTCCGCTAGCTCAGCCGCCCCGCAGCATAACCTCAATACCCGCGCTATCGACTTGAAACCCAGAAGTTTTGGGCATGCGGCCGACAGCACCGGACCGTCGCAGAAGAGTCCCTGGACTATCCTTCAGCCGCTGCCAACATTGTCGCAGTCGCCCCGGCGATGTCGCTAACCCAGTGCAGCGCAGCATCTTCGGTGTTCCGCCCTGCAGCGCGCGAGGTTACCGTCGAAGACGGAGTGGTGTGGGCCATCGCTGCCGACAAGACGTTCTCCGTTATGCGGCAAGATATCTCAGTGATCGCTAACCCGTACTCAGCATTCACCGCGCACATGCGCGCTATCGGCGCGAGTGTCGTCAAAATGGTCGAGACACCGCCTGGTTTGTAATCCAAGACGCTGACCCCGGCCTGGCTCGCGTGGTGACCGCTTCCGCGACAAGGCCGGATGTCAACCATAAAGATAGGACAACGATATTGGCTATCACCCGGGCGCGGCTCGACGCCGTGCTCAGCCGCTTCGAACGCGAACACGACCCACCGCCAATCGAAGACCAGCCAGCCGAAATGCTGGCCGAATATGAGCGCGTGGCCGCGGCCATGCTGCACATCACTTGACCAACGACCCCGGCAGCGGGATATCGAGCCTGCGAGCGATGAACATGCGACCATCCAAGGGGGCGGTAGGGAAGGCCCTCGGTCGCGCCGCACCGGCCAGGACAGCCGATTTTGGCGTCTACGGGTTACCCCGCTTTGGGGGCTGCTAGCCGCGTGTCTACTCGAAACGGGGATGTGTCGGGTCTCGGGTTGGCCACTGGTACCAGAAGGATGTTGGCCCGGAGAACCGGATGCCGAGCAAGAGCGACCGCGCGGAAACGGCGTGGCCCCTTCCGCCGAATTGCCCTGCGCATCCTGTAATACTCCACTGATGAGCCTCAGAAGCCGCTTGGATTGGGCCGCAGAATCCTCGCAATTCCTGGCGAAGTGCTTCTATTCCCTCACCAGCCGCTTCAGCGGTGATGATCTGGTGTTCCTCAACTTGGGCTACGAGGAAGATCCGCCGATGGCCGTGCCGCTGGAGGCGTCCGACGAACGCAACCGGTTCTTCATCCAGCTCTACTACCGCACGGCAACCCAAGTCGACCTCACCGACAACCGGGTGCTGGAAGTCAGTTGCGGGCACGGCGGCGGAGCCTCCTACCTGGTACGCACCTTGCACCCGGCCTCCTACACCGGGCTGGACTTAAACCGCGCTGGCATCGACTTCTGCCGAAAAAGGCACCAAATGTCCGGCCTGGATTTCGTGTGCGGCAACGCCGAGAACCTGCCCTTCGCCGATCAATCCTTCGACGCGGTAATCAACATCGAAGCCTCGGCCTACTACCCTCAGTTTCCCCGCTTCCTCGCCGAGGTGGCCCGCGTGCTGCGCCCGGGAGGCCATTTCCTGTACGCCGACCTCCGCCCACGCGACCAAATCGCCAAGTGGGAGGAGGAGCTGGGCAACTCCCCGATGCGCCTCATGTCGGAAAGGGTCATCAGTGAGGAGATTGCGCGCGGGCTGGAGACGAATACGCCGCGGATGAAGGAATCGAATGTTCGCTATCTTCCCGCGTCCGCCGTCGATAAGTCTTTCTCGAAGATCTGCCACAACCTGCGAAGCAGAGAGACCTCTTACCGGATGTACTGCTTCTCCAACGACTGAGGCGCATCGCCGGCAGAAATTTGGTGCCGAGATAGCTGGGTCGGCGGTGGCAGATGCCGCGCCCGTCACCGATCAGCCAACACGTTTGAGGCGGGCGAAATTCTCCAGGTGATCGGCGGCGTCGGCAACGCTTTCGGCGGGTTTGGTCATCCGGGTGGCGATCTCGCGGGCCCGGGCGAGATATTTCGGGTCGAGGATCCGGCGCAGGTCCGCGACCAGCGATTTCTCGGTAGTGCTCGACAAGCGCCGCCTAGAGCCAACTTTCAGTCGTTTGACCGCAGCTCCCCAGATCGCCTGCTCGGGCAGCGGCCAGAGGATCAACGTGGGGACCCCGGCGCGCAGGCCCGCGGCCGTGGTGCCCGCGCCGCCGTGGTACACGACCGCGCGGCAGGCCGGAAAGGCGGCCGCGTGGTTCACCGCGCCCACCACCTTGACGTGCTCGAAATGGGGGACGTTGCTGAAGTCACTCGAGCCGCCGCAAACCAACGCCCGCTCGCCTAACTGCGCGCAGGCCGCGCCGATCATCGCCAACGTGTCGGCGGGAGATTCGACCGGCCAGCTGCCAAAGCCGAAGTAAATCGGCGGTGTTCCCGCGGCAATCCACGACGCGACCTCCTCATCGGCATCGGTCGGCAACTCCATCGTCAGCGCGCCGACAAAGGGCCGTCGGCCATCCCATTTCGCCCATTCGGCTGCCAGCCCGGGGAAGCAAACCGCATCGTAGGCCTGGATTTCCAGTGATCCGCGTTCGGTGATCCGCCGCGGCGCGGGGCCCGTGGCCTTTGGTAGGCCCAGTTCACGGCGCTGCGCGTCCTCGGGCTTCTTGGTTACGTGCCAAGACAGCCACTCGATCACCGTCATTGCGAAGCGGACCAACGGCGACGGCAGGATCCGAACGAACTGGCCGTTGACCCGTATCGGGATGTAATGCAGCGTGGCCAACGGAACGTCGTAATACTCCGCGACGTTGGCAGCGGCCTCCTCGAAAGTCTGGCCGGTCAATACCAGGTCGGCCCCGTCCGCCAGCGACGTCAGCGTCGTGCTCATCTGCCCCCAGAACTGGGTAGAAACCTCCCCAAATTCGCGCCACGACCTGATCAGATCCTGGATCCTCCAGAAGTTGCCGAAGAAAAACGTCCAGAAGTCGTGGTACGCGTCCTGCCACACCTGCATATCCGGCCCGTAAGCGACCGCCGCAAGCCCAGCCGACTCGACGAAGCCAATCAGGTCGGGCGGGACTGCCATGCGCACGTCGTGCCCGCGGCGCAGCAGCTCACGGCCGACAGCGGCGCACGGCTCGATATCGCCGCGACTTCCATAGCTTGCCAACACAAATTTCATCGCGGATCCTTCGGCATGGAATCTCCCTCCGATCTGCAGCAAACTGCGATGTAGCAACTGATCTTTGGCGCCACACGACAGTGCGGTGTAATGCGAGACGTGACTATAACTTAGAGTCAGTTAACCTAGACCGTTGCAAGTTCTCAATTAACCGGATTAAGGCCGGCCGGTATGAGCGGGGAGAGGCAGACCCGGTGGTGGAGGCGTTCTGCACGCACTTGCGGAGCCCGCTATGACGGCTCTTAACGATGGAGAGCGGGAACTACCTCACTGGACGACAGAGCGCGCGGAGCAAGCGACCCCGATGCCCGTCGAACCGACTGCGCTGCAGCGCACGAAAAGGTGCTACCCGACTCGGCTGCCGCCTCGCCGGTTCATCGCCGCGGTTATTGCGCTCGGCGGCATGCAGCTGATGGCGACGATGGAAGGCCCCGTCGGGATCGTCGCGCTTCCTAAGATCCAGAACGAGCTGGGCCTGTCGGATGCCGGCCGGAGCTGGGTGATCACCGCCTACGTGCTGACTTTTGGCGGGCTGATGCTGCTGGGCGGCCGCCTCGGTGACACCATCGGCCGCAAGCGCACCTTCATCATCGGGGTCGCGCTGTCCACCATCGCCTCGGCCATGTGCGGCATCGCCTGGGACGAGGGCGCCCTCGTTCTGGCCCGGCTGCTGAAGGGCGTGGCCGCCGCGATCGTCGCACCGACCTGTTTGGCGCTGGTGGCGACCACGTTCCCGAAGGGGCCGGTGCGCAACGCGGCGACGGCGGTGTTCGGCGCGATGGGCGGTATCGGCGCGGTGATGGGCCTGGTGGTGGGCGGGGCGCTCACCGAGGTGTCGTGGCGGCTGGCGTTTTTGGTGAACGTGCCGATCGGGCTGCTGGTGATCTACCTGGCCCGCACCGCGCTGGAGGAAACCCAGAAGGAGCGGATGAAGCTCGACGCCACCGGGGCCGCCCTGGCCACGTTGATCTTCACTGCTGCGGTTTTCGGCTTCTCGGTGGGGCCGGAGAAGGGCTGGCTGTCGGCCACGACGATCGGTTCGGGTCTGGTGGCCCTGGCAGCTTTCGTGGCGTTCGTCGTGGTGGAGCGCACGGCCGAGAACCCCATCGTGCCGTTCAGCCTGTTCTTCGACCGCAACCGGCTGGCCACGTTCGCGGCCATGTTCCTGTCAGGTGGGGTGAGTTTCACCCTGATCGTGCTGATCGCCCTGTATGTGCAGAACATCATGGGCTACAGTCCGCTGCGCGCAGCCATCGGCTTCATCCCGTTCGCCATTGCGATGGCCATCGGGGTGGGCGCGTCGTCGCGGCTGGTGTCGTGGTTTCCGCCGCGGGTGGTGGTGATCGCCGGCGGCATCCTGCTGCTGGGCGCGATGCTGTACGGCTCGACGCTCAACCGCGGCATCCCCTACTTCCCGAACCTGGTGATGCTGATCGTCGTCGGCGGTATCGGTCTCGGCATGATCAACGTCCCGCTCGGGCTATCGCTGATCGCCAGCGTCGGCGTCGACCGGATCGGGCCCACCTCCGCGATCGCGCTCATGCTGTCGAGCCGTCGGCGGGCCGGTGGTGCTGGCCGTCATCCAGGCCGCCATCACGTCGCGCACGCTGCACCTGGGCGGCACCAACGGGCCGGTGAAGTTCATGAACGCCGCCCAGTTGCATGCGCTGGACCAGGGCTACACCTACGGCCTGCTGTGGCTGGCCGGGGTGGTCATCCTGCTCGGCGGGGTGGCGCTGCTCATCGGCTACACCGCGCAGCAGGTGGCGCACGCGCAGGAAGTCAAGAAAGCCATCGACGCCGGGGAAGTGTAGTTCGACGCTAAAGTCCCCGGCAGCAAACCCGCTGCGCGGGCCTCGGCGAGGTGACGGACCGACTTCGTCCGACCGGGATTTCGGGGTAGCAGCCCCGAAAACACCGATACTCGCGGTTATCCTCGGCGCGCTCGCGGACGATGCCTGCGCTCTCTAACCCCACTCCGCCACAGTCACGAACCTCGCCCGCTCGCGCCACGCATCGAGCAGAGCCGCGGTGGCCTTAACCGTATGTATTCGGTCCTGCCCGATTCCGTCCTGCCCGCCGTCGTGCAGAAGCAGGTTTGATCCGACGCCGCGACGCCGGTTGCGCTGAATCCCTTTGCCTATCTTCCCGAGCACAGCCTCGGCAGTCGTGGGCTTCCAGTCGTTTCCCGTCGCGTTCCACATAACCGGAACCAATCCCAGCTCTCGCGCCGCCTTGAGTACATCCGGACGCCTCGCTCCATACGGAGGCCGGAAGTATTGAACCCTTTCGCCCAGCGCGTCTTCAAGCGTTTTGTTCGTCGCCGCCAATTCCTCCCGAATCCGTCCCGGCGAACAAACCAGCAGCGCCGGATGCGTCCATGTATGGTTCCCGACTACGTGTCCCGCCTCGCGAATCCGCCGGACCAGCCCAACGCGCTCCCGCGCAAATCGCCCGATCACGAAAAAAGTCGCATGTACTTCCTTCCGCGCCAGAATCTCCAGAATCTGCTCCGTGCACGCATCGTTCGGCCCATCGTCATAAGTCAGGGCAAACTCATCGGGATCATTCCCCGCAACCACCGTCCGCCCAAAGATCTGCGACGTCGGAGCCGTCCCCGCGTGCAGGTACCCCCCAACGGCAAGCGCGGCAACTCCGGTAGCGGCGACAGGGACAAGCATTCAATCAGCGTAATGCAAAGGTCTGGCCCCAACTCGACGACAGCGCGCGAGCGCGTGCCGTCGAACTCGTCGCCCGCTACCGGGAGGCGGCGGCATAGTGAACCCAGAGTTGATTGAACGCGGGCAGCGTGGTGAGAAACGCCCTGATCTCGGCGATGCAGGCGGCGCTCTCGTCGGCGTCGAACGCACCTTCCTCTTGCAAGCGCAATGTCGGGTCGAACCATTCGCTACCGTGGCAGCGCAGGATTGTGTAGTTGAGACGATGTGACGCGCGCGGCTCCCAATAGCCAAGCGGATTGCCCGAGTTGGCGCCCGCCAGCCCGACCGGGAGCGTACCACCGCATAGCGAGAGAACCCGTGTGAGCGCCGACGTTCCAGACCGGTTCACGCCCAGCACGAACAGAGCGACCAGGCGGGCCGCAGTCCCGGTCTGCACGGCGGGGCCGGTCAGGGTCAGCTCTTGTTCGTTCAACCGGGCGAGCGGCACAAGCATGACGTTGCGGGCTTTGAGAAGGGGTTCCCCAGTAACCACCCCACGTCAGTCAACCCGCCTTAAGCGGGCGACATTTTCCAGGTGATCGGCGGCGTTGGCAACGCTTTCGGCGGGTTTGGTCATCCGGGTGGCGATCTCGCGGGCCCGGGCGAGATATTTCGGGTCGAGGATCCGGCGCAGGTCCGCGACCAGCGATTTCTCGGTAGTGCTCGACAAGCGCCGCCTAGAGCCAACTTTCAGTCGTTTGACCGCAGCTCCCCAGATCGCCTGCTCGGGCAGCGGCCAGAGGATCAACGTGGGGACCCCGGCGCGCAGGCCCGCGGCCGTGGTGCCCGCGCCGCCGTGGTACACGACCGCGCGGCAGGCCGGAAAGGCGGCCGCGTGGTTCACCGCGCCCACCACCTTGACGTGCTCGAAATGGGGGACGTTGCTGAAGTCACTCGAGCCGGCGCAAACCAACGCCCGCTCGCCTAACTGCGCGCAGGCCGCGCCGATCATCGCCAACGTGTCGGCGGGAGATTCGACCGGCCAGCTGCCAAAGCCGAAGTAAATCGGCGGTGTTCCCGCGGCAATCCACGACGCGACCTCCTCATCGGCATCGGTCGGCAACTCCATCGTCAGCGCGCCGACAAAGGGCCGTCGGCCATCCCATTTCGCCCATTCGGCTGCCAGCCCGGGGAAGCAAACCGCATCGTAGGCCTGGATTTCCAGTGATCCGCGTTCGGTGATCCGCCGCGGCGCGGGGCCCGTGGCCTTTGGTAGGCCCAGTTCACGGCGCTGCGCGTCCTCGGGCTTCTTGGTTACGCGCCAAGACAGCCACTCGATCACCGTCATTGCGAAGCGGACCAACGGCGACGGCAGGATCCGAACGAGCTGGCCGTTGACCCGTATCGGGATGTAATGCAGCGTGGCCAACGGAACGTCGTAATACTCCGCGACGTTGGCAGCGGCCTCCTCGAAAGTCTGGCCGGTCAATACCAGGTCGGCCCCGTCCGCCAGCGACGTCAGCGTCGTGCTCATCTGCCCCCAGAACTGGGTAGAAACCTCCCCAAATTCCCGCCACGACCTGATCAGATCCTGGAACCTCCAGAAGTTGCCGAAGAAAAACGTCCAGAAGTCGCGGTACGCGTCCTGCCACACCTGCCTATCCGGCCCGTAAGCCACCGCCGCAAGCCCAGCCGCCTCGACGAAGCCAATCAGGTCGGGCGGGACTGCCATGCGCACGTCGTGCCCGCGGCGCAGCAGCTCACGGCCGACAGCGGCGCACGGCTCGATATCGCCGCGACTTCCATAGCTTGCCAACACAAATTTCATCGCGGATCCTTCGGCATACAATCTCCCTCCGATCTGTAGCGAACTGCGCTGTAGCAACTGATCTTTGGCGCTGGCTAGTTAACGACTAACCCACGACAGTGCGGTGTAATGCGAGACGTGACTATAACTTAGAGTCAGTTAACCTAGACTGTTGCAAGTTCTCAATTAACCGGATTAAGGCCGGCCGGTATGAGCGGTCGCTTTGTGACGCCTTGTCGTCTTGGTTCCTGAGACCGTGTAAGCCTGAATCAGTGGGGATGTCGTCGGCCAGTACCGTCTCAACGCAACGCTGCAAGACCGGTGAGTCTCTGCATTCCAATCATCGTCTCGGCATCCGCTGGCCAGTCTAGGCCCAAGTCCCGCGGCGCCGGTGTGCCATCGCGAGGATCTCGTAGTTCAGCTTCAGGATGGACGGGGGGAGCCAGCCGAGCCTGCTGTTGGAGTAGTCGCGGCAATTCTCGAACGCCGTCCGGAAATCATGTTCGCTCGCCCGATACGCCTCGAAAACGCGATCCAGCGCAGACCCATCCCAGGGCTCGTCCCGCGCGGCCGCGCGCAGCGCTTCGTAGACCGCGGACATCCAGTCTGTGCCGAAGCGGTCTGTCACCGGGCCGCAGTGTCGCTGGCGCTGAAGATCCGGTGTGAGAAACTCCTCGATTGCGCCCTCATCCCGGGTGTTCAGATCGATCGCGAGCGCCGCGGAAATCCGCGTTATTTCCCGGCGCCAGTCATCGAGGAGGTTGGCATAGTCGACGAACACGCGCGGCAGGGCGCGCGTGTGTCTCTCGGCCAGCAGATTGTATTTCAGCCACAAGGCACTCGAGAGCTCCGGCGAGGCTCGAAGGGCCGCGGCACCGGACGCGGTGACCTCCTGCGGGTGGCGCACCGGAATCACGACCGCGATGTCGAGTCCGGCCAGACGCGCCGCCTCGAACCACACGCCGGACAACAGCGTTATCCTGTTTTCCTTGATGAGCACGAGCGGCGCGGCCGGCAGCGTGGTGAGAAACGCCCCGATCTCGGCGATGCAGGCGGCCTTCTCTTCGGCGTCGAACGCACCTTCCTCCTGCAGGCGCAGTGACGTGTCGAACGCGGCGCTGCCGTGGCGACGCAGGATTGCGTCGTTGAGATGGAGGGCTTGGCGCGGCTCCCAATAGCCACGCGGATTGGCCCGGTCGGCGCCCTTCATCCCGGCCGGGAGCGTAGCACCGCATAGCGCGAGAACCCGCGCGAGCGCCGACGTTCCGGACCGGGGCACGCCCATCACAAACAGAGCGACCGGGCGGGCCGCAGTCCCGGTCTGCGCGGCTGGGGTCACGAGCACAACTCTGCGCTCGATGCCGCGCGCGGCGCCTGAGCGCGCTGCTCCACCATAAGATCGTCCGGCGGCAGGCCGGCCCGGCACCGTCGGTACATCGGTTCGAAAAGCGATTCGAGGTTGCGAGTGACTGCCGCGGCATTGAACCGTGAGCTCTTGGCGCGTGTGGCGGCATGGAGTTGATCGATCTGCGCTGTCGCCGGACGGAAGGAAGAAGATCCTGCGGCGCGCTTCGCGCCAGTGCGTCGGCTCTGGCTCATAACGGCAGAATAAACGGTGACCCGGCGCTATCGCCGTGAACCACTATATGTCATATGTCGCATAATGCCCGGGGCGCGCCGGACTCAGCTCCGCTACCCAGCGCTGTCCGCGAGCGGCGCGCCCACCCCCGCTGTCCACCGCGCCGGCTGCCCGCGGCGCTCACCGCAACCTGGCCTCACTTTGCGAACCAATGGCGGCCCAGGCGGCCCGAATTTCCCCGAGACATCGCGGTCGCGGTGCGCGGTTGCATAGTCGCACAACCCGGTCCCGGCTCATCGGCTGTCTTACGGCTGATCCCCTGCGGGTCCTTTGAGGTACCACGGGTTGGCCCGCGCCCAATCGATGGTGCGGCGGATCCCTTCCTCAAGGTCGACCTGGAGGCGCCATCCCAGCTCCCGCTGCGCCTTGGTCGAGTCGGGGATACGACGAGGGATGTCCTCATAGCGACCCCCATAGCGCGCCGCGGTGTCAATAGCTTCGGCGCCAGACACCGAGTCGACATTCGCGATCTTGATCGCCAGAGCGACAACGTCACGTACCGTCGTCTCGGTCATGCTCCCAATATTGAAGGCCTCACCGATTGCCGCGTTGCTGTCGGACGCGAGCAAGGTGCCGGCGATGGCGTCGTCGACGTAGGTGAAGCAGCGTGTCTGGTCGCCCGAGTCGTAGAGCAACGGCTGGCGGCCATTAAGGATCCGGTGAATGCTCTGCGAGATCGCGAATATCGGATCCTGCCGCGGGCCGTATACGTTGAAGTAGCGAACTACCGTCACCGGCAGTGCGTAGGCCGTGTGCATCGCGAAAACGAGATGCTCGGCCATGGCCTTGCTGGTGCTGTAGCTCCACCGCGCGGTCCTTGTCGAACCGAGGACGCGATCGTCGTCCTCGGCGAACGGTGGGTTGGGGTTCTTCCCAAACACCTCAGATGTGCTGGCGAACACCACGTGTGCTCCGTGCCGATGGCTCAGCTCGAGGACGTTGCGAGTGCCGGTCACGTTGACATCGAGAACCCGGAGCGGATCTTTGAGATAGTTTTTGACACCGACGACTGCGGCTAGGTGGAAGACCGTGTCAACGCCGGGCGTCAGGGCTCTCTCGAGCGCGGTCAGATCAGTGACATCGCCCTGCACGAACCGGAAATTGGCGTGCCGGTCGAAGTCAATACCGCTGTCGCGGGTGTCCTTTGCGAAGTCGAAAACAGTGACCGAGTCTCCGCGGCCCAGCAATGCGGAGACCAAGTGCGATCCGATGAAGCCATAGCCGCCTGTCACGACGACATCGGACATGAATACTCTTTCATTTCTACGTAGCGGTTTACGTTCGCCTATCGGCCGATGCCCTTGTAGACGAGGCCGGCGGCGCGCACCGCTGCTGGGTCGAAGCTGTTCCGTCCATCGAGGAACACGCACCTAGCTGCCACCAAGTCCGCGAGGCGGGCCAGAGGGATCTGGTGGAACTGTCGGTGGCCCGCGAGGACCACCAAGGCATCGGCATCCTCGACCGCTGACTCGATGTCTGCGGTCAGGGGGATCTTCGTCACCGTGAGGGCCTCCTCGTCCGGCCACCCACGGATCATGGACCGAAAGCTCGCAGCCGGACTCCTCGAGCAAGGCGACGACGTACTTGGTCGGCGTGAGCCGGCAGTCGCCGGTATTGTTCTTGAACGCGATGCCCAGCACCGCAATCCTGCTAGTCCCGATTGCCTTGCCCTGATCGGCGAGGACCTGCTTGAGCAGCCCGTAGGTGTAGGCAGGCATCGTGTCGTTGACAGTCCTCGAGGTCCGCGGAATTGCCAGGTCCAACCCCAGGGAGTGTCCCAGATGGTTGACGAACCACGGATCCTTCGTCAAGCAGTAGCCACCGACGCCCATACTCGGCATCAAGATGTTCACACTGTGGTTGACCTTCGGCATCGTGTTGGCCGCGTCAATGACCTGCAGGACGTCCATGCCGAGCCCGTCGCACACCTTGGCCAGCTCGTTCGCCAGCGCGACGTTAAGGTCGATCCAGAGGTTGTCCGCAAGCTTGACCATCTCGGCGGTCCGCGGATCGTCGACGACGATGGAGTCCACGCCCAGGGCGTGTCGCCACAGTGTGGAGCAGGCGCGAGCGCTGCGCTCTTCGACAGCACCGATGACGATGGGGATCGACGTCAGCTCGCGGATGGCTTGGCCTTCGGCGAGCCGTTCAGGGCAAAACGCCAACCCGAAGTCGACCCCAGCCCGCAGCCCTGAGGTCTCTTCAAGGATCGGCCGAACGAGCTTTTCGGTGGTGTCGGGCGGCACCGTGCTCTTGAGGATGACGAGGTGGCCGGCATGCAGGTGCTCCCCCACGGCCCGCGCCGCTGCCGTGATGTCGTCGACAATGGGCTCGAAGTCTCGACCAAGCGGCGTACCGACGGTCACAATGACGAAGTCATTTTCCGCGAGAACGCCGAAATCGGTTGTCGCGCGAAGCCGGCCGACTCGTACGTTGTTGGAAACGAGCTCGTAAAGCCCTGGCTCAGGCACGGTGGTCTTGCCCAGGTTGATCTCGTCGACGACGTTCTGTCTCACGTCGATCCCCGTCACAGGCCAGCCGCGATCAGCCAGCACGGCACCAATCACCGTGCCGATGTAGCCGAAGCCCACAACTGCGATCCCCGACCGCTTGCCACGCACCAGGAGGTCGATCTCAGCGTCACTACGTCCGAACACGCCTTCAGGCATCGCGGATCCTAGCCTTTCACTTCCCGTGCGCGTTCTGCGAAATGAAAGCGAGGGCCTCGCGTCCCCGGCTCAGCCACCCGTCAATATAACCTTATACCCGCGCTATCTACCTGAAATCCAGAACTTTCGGGCAAGCGCCCGGATGCCATCGTCATCAACGGCGATTTGGCTGACAAAGGCGAATCGGAGGCATTCGGGGTCGTCCGCGAACTCACCGAGCACCCCGGCAAGCCGATCGCCTGACCTTGCCGCTGGTGGTGATCGGAATCGAACCAGGCGGTACCAGAACGAGATCCGCGACAACAGCGGCGAGATCATGCGCCAGCTGGCTGGCGGCCCGATCAAGATCTGCTCGAGGCGCATCGGCGGCAAGGTCTTCATCACTGTCGTCGGCTACCAAGTCGGCGGCAAGAACGCCAAGGTCGATTTGCGTAAGCTGGCCGCGCACACGCTGGCCGAGGTTTTACTCTCATGTGATGAATTGGTTCGACCCCACCAAGGCCCACGCCGTCCCGCGCAGCGTTGCCCTCCGCAACCACGTGTACGCCCCACAGGGCGTCACGGGCGAATCCTGTGTCACCGGAGGCTGATCAGTGCCAGTCCGGATACGTCCCGCACGCGCATCCTTTAACGGCCGCGCATCCAACGATGATGCGCGGCCGGACAATCGGCTCACGCACATGGACCACGGCATGTTTGCGCAGCACCACGCCATCGGCCGGAACCTAGTCATCCAAGTCGTGTGGGATTACGAGCACGCGATCGACCTCGATGGGCTGAGGCGTTTTAACCACAATATCGGTTACCGGTTGCTGGGACGGCGCATCGAGCGTTCGCCGCTGCCGTTCGCCCGGAATCGGTGGGTCTTAGATCGGGGGCCGGCGGACATCGATATCGCTGAGTGCGCGCGCCCCCGCGCTGAACTCAGCGACTGGGCTGATGAACGCTCACGACTGCCTATTGATCCGGAATGGGGGCCCGGCTGGCATCTCGGCGTCCTTCCCCTTACGGACGGCTCGACCGCGGTCAGCCTGGTGCATTCCCACTACGTGCTCGACGGCCTCGGGCTCGCCATCGCGCTAACTGATGCGTTCCTGGGCAACACGCGCGATCTTGGCTACCCACCGCCGCGTTCCCGCACTCGAGCACGTGCGGTGGTCCAGGATGCCCGACAAACAGCACGGGACGCACCCGAGGTTGCCCGGGCGCTCGTCGCGGTGGCAAAACTGGCGCGAAAACAGGCGCGCAGCCGGCAGGATAGTGCCCAATCACCGACGCCGCGACCCGTCGCCCCCCGTGGAGGCAACGGCGATGACACTGTCGTCGTGCCGACTATCGCGATCCACGTCGACCTGGATGACTGGGATGCCCGTGCGAAGGCTCTTGGCGGAACGACTAACACGCTAGTAGCCGCGTTCGTTGCAAAGCTCGGGGAGCGCATGGGGCGCCGACGTGCCCGCGACGGCGCCGTTACCTTGCAACTCCCTATCAGCGACCGCGCCGAGGGTGATACGCGTGCGAACGCAATGTCGTTTGCGAACGTCAGCGTCGACCCGACGCGGGTAACCACGGATCTGCGCGACACCCGCGCCGCCATCAAGCAGGCGCTGACGACTCTGCGGGAGACGCCAGATGACTCATTAAAGTTCCTCTGGCTGGCCTCGTTCACGCCGACGCGGGCGTGGAGACGAATGAACGATGCGATGCCTGCCGATCCCGATCTCCCGGTATTTTGCTCCAACATGGGCGACTTCGGCCCGCTGGTGTGCCTCGTCGATGGCACCCGCGGCGAGCTCGCCCTGACACGCGTGGTTGCCCAACACGAAAGTCGACAGTGGCTCGAGCGAATAGGCGGCCAAATGACTGTGCAGTCTTGGCGCTGCGGCGGCAAGATTATTCATATCACCGTCTGCGCCTACCAACCGGGCGCCGAGAACACAAAGCCCGCTTTGCGTGAGCTGGCTGCGCGCACGCTGGCCGAGTTCGACCTGACTGGCGAGATCGACTAACGAATCGCCCCCGTGCGGCCTCAACGCGCGGCAACGCCCGCGACCGTCCGGCCGTAGGGCCTGGTCGAGCAGGAATTGCGCCTGAAGATAGCCCATCGCCCCGCACCGAACCAACCGTGCGGTCCGGCGCCGAATGGAATGAAGGCCGGGTTCGGCCGTGTCGCCACGATGTCCTCGTCGTAGAACCGCATCGGGTTATCAGGTGTGGCTTCGCTCAGGGGATTCGCAGAGGAGACCGACGCAGGTAGCGGTCAGCAGTCGGGTAAGCGCGGATGCGAAATCGAGGTTCCAGTCGACTGGCACCTCCGGTTCCTCGGCGTAGGCGTCGGCTAGCCCCTCCGGCGGGTGGGCGATCTGCCACAAGGGGGCCGCCAAAAAGTGAGCACCGCTGCGCGTTGGCGTTTCTTCTCCTCAGTGCGGGCGCGCTGGAAGGCAAGTTGCGCCACCGCCCGAGGATAACGCACGTCATGTGATTTGCGAGTCGAGGCGGAAGGCAGTACCGAGTGTTTACGCACGCGGTATGCGTTACAATCCTAAATCACTTTGGGTGAGGAGCCGACATGAAGGCCACCTAGATGGTTTACTCATCAAGATCGGGTCACGCTCCCCGAGGCGCGGCTCGCTTGAGGTGACCGCCGCACATCTATTCTGCGACGCCCACCGCATTCGATGTGCCGCCGTCTGGCGTGTCGCGGCCGATGTGTAGTTGCATGCTCGAGCGGGTGACATGGCGAGGGGTGTGGAAACGGGTGGAAGGTTGGTTGCGGTGGTCGAACCCGGTGTGCGCGACGTTGCGGAAGCCCGGTCCGATGTCGCCATCGCGGGTCGCCGAGACGGTAGCCAACGGTCTGGCCGCCGACTCGCTCTTCTGCGACGTGCTCGCCAACCTTCACTCGCACCTCGAGCACGAGGTGGCTCTCGAAAGAGTCGCCAAAATCAGGGATTTGCGATTTTCAGAGTTCTGAGGCGGCTGTGGATTCCGCTGATCATACTGGTGGTGATTGGTGCCGGAGGATTGACTGTGTCGCGGCTGCACGGCGTCTTCGGCTCTGAGAAACGCGCCTCTTATGCCGACACCAGAATCGACGACACCAAACTTTTCAACCCTAAGCATGTGACGTACGAGGTCTTCGGATCACCAGGGACCCTGGCAAAGATCAGCTATTTCGACGGCAATGGTGACCCGCAGCACGTCAAAGGGGTGCACTTGCCGTGGACGTTGGAGTTCCCGATCACCCCGGCGACGGCCGCCGCAAGTATCGTGGCGCAGGGCGATAGTGACAGCATTGGCTGCCGCATCTTGGTGGACGGCGTGGTCAAAGCCGAGAAGACAATGCATGAAGTCGAAGCCTTTACCTTCTGCCAGCTGAAGTCCGCATGAGCGACGAGCACATGGGCAACCAACACACCACGCCACCATTCGTAGCGCGGACGATCCATCGATTTTCGGTGCCCATCATCTTGGCGTGGTTGGCGATCGCCGTCATCGTGGCTATCAGCGTTCCCCCACTGGAGCAGGTCGAGAAAGAGCATTCAGTAACGCTGAGTCCCGACGATGCGCCGTCATTCAAGGCGATGAAGCGCATCAGTGCGGACTTCAAGGAAACTAATTCCGACAGTGTGGCGATGATCGTCTTGGAGGGTCAACAACCCCTCGGCGACGATGCTCACAGGTTTTACAATCATTTGATTCGTCAGTTGGAACACGATCCGAAGCATGTGCAGCACATCCAGAATTTCTGGGGCGATCCACTCACGGCGGGCGCCGCGCAAAGCCCCGACGGTAAGGCCACATATGTGCAATTGAACCTCGCCGGTAGGCCGGCTTCGACCATGGCGAACGAATCGGTCGAGGCCGTCCGGGACATCGTGGCGCGGACGCCGGCGCCGCCGGGGGTCAAAGCGTATCTCACCGGCCCCGCGGCAATCGTTGCGGATATGAGCGGCAGCGGCGATAAGACGGTCATCCTAATTACGTTGGTGAGCCTCGCGGTGATCTTCGGTACGTTGCTGCTCGTCTACCGTTCGGTTGTCACCGTAATCATTTTGTTGCTGTTGGTCGGGATAGAATTGCAGATCGCCCGGGGAATCGTCGCGTTCCTCGGCGATCACGCGGTTATCGGCCTGACTACCTACGCCATTAATCTGTTGGTAGCCATCGGGATCGCGGCCGGAACAGACTACGGGATATTCTTCCTCGGGCGGTATCAGGAGGCACGTCAGGCCGGCGAGGATCGGGAAAAAGCCTTCTACACCACATATCACGGGGTCGCCAAGGTTGTCTTAGCCTCCGGCTCGACTATCGCCGGTGCGCTTTTCTGCCTCAGCTTTACCCGGCTGCCCTTCTTCCAACCCGTGGGCATCCCCTGCGCGGTGGGCGTATTCGTTGCGGTCGCGGTCGCGCTCACGTTGGTTCCGGCAGTTCTTGCTGCCGGAAGCCGTTTCGGTCTTTTCGAGCCCAAGCGCAAGATCAAGTCCCGTGGATGGCGGCGAATAGGAACGGCGATCGTCCGGTGGCCCGCGCCCATTCTCGTCGCAACATTAGCAGTGGCACTTATCGGGCTATTGACGCTGCCAGGATATAAACCCAGCTACAACGACATGAAGTATCTTCCTAGAGGCTTTCCCGGCGAGCTGGGGTATGACGCCGCACAGCGACATTTTCCTCAAGCGCGAATGATGACGCCCGAGATGCTATTGGTCGAGGCCGATCACGATCTGCGCAATCCGGCGGATTTTATCGTATTGAACAAACTGGCCAAGGGTGTTCTCGCGGTCCCCGGCGTTTCTAGGGTGCAGGCCGCAACTCGGCCCGAGGGAACCCCGATCGGACACGCGTCGATACCGTTTATGCTTAGCATGGCACAGGCTAGCCAGGTACAAAATATGGCGTTCCAGCAAGGACGCATGGATGACATCCTCAAGCAGGCCGACGAGCTAACGAAAACGATCAGCACAATGCAGCGCATGTATGGCCTGGTGCAACAAATCGTCACCACGACTCATGACATAGTCGGCAAAACGCATGACATAGAGGCCATCACGGAAGACTTGCGTAGTTCCATTGCGGATTTCGAGGATTTCTTCAGGCCGTTCCGTAGCTACTTCTACTGGGAAAGGCACTGCTACGATATTCCCATCTGCTGGTCGCTGAGATCCGTATTTGATTCAATCGACGGTGTTGACCTGATTGACGATAAGCTGAGGGAACTGGTAGCAGACCTCGATCATCTAGACCTGATTCTGCCGCAGCTGCTCACCCAGTTCCCGGAGATGATCGAGACCATGCAGAGCACGCGGACCATGATGCTGGCCATGCATAGCACTATGGCCGGGACCTTCGGCGAGATGGATGAGAGTAGCGGTAACACGACAGCCATGGGGAAGGCTTTCGACGCCGCCAAAGACGACGATTCCTTCTACCTTCCTCCGGAGGCTTTTGAGAACAAGGACTTCCAGAGAGTCATGAAAGTGTTCCTGTCACCGGACGGGAAAGCCGTCCGTATGCTTATTTCGCTAAGGGACGATCCCGGGTCGCCCGAGGGCATTTCGCGGGTCGATGCGATAAAGAACGCGGCCGAGGAAGCGCTCAAGGGAACTCCGCTAGAAGAATCCAAGATCTACCTCACCGGCACCGCAGCGATGACGAAAGACCTGGTTGAAGGCTCTAAATACGATCTTATGATCGCGGGAGTCGCTGCGCTCTGCCTTATTTTCATCATCATGCTGATCATGACACGCGGTTTTATTGCCGCCCTGGTTATCGTAGGTACAGTGTTGCTTTCGCTGGGCGCGTCCTTCGGGCTGTCCGTACTGGTCTGGCAGTATTTACTCGGCATACAGATACATTGGGTAGTGCTCGCGATGTCTGTGATCGTACTGTTGGCGGTAGGGTCTGACTACAATTTGCTTCTGGTATCCCGGATGAAAGAGGAAATAAGCGCCGGTATAAACACGGGCATCATCCGTGCTATGGGCGGCACCGGCAAGGTCGTAACAAACGCGGGCCTGGTGTTCGCGTTCACCATGGCGTCCATGTTGGTCAGCGACCTGCGCATCATCGGTCAACTGGGTTCCACGATCGGTTTGGGTCTGCTGTTCGACACGCTGGTCGTGCGCGCGTTCATGACGCCGTCCGCCGCCGCGCTGCTGGGTCGCTGGTTCTGGTGGCCGCAACAAGTGCGCCCCCGCCCCGCCAGTGCGTTACTTCGGCCGTCAGGACCCCGTCCAGTGGTACGTGCATTGCTGAGACAGCCGCGGTGAGTGGCGGATTTCCAGTTCGGGACGGGGCGCAATCGTGGGGACCATCGTGGCACGGGGCGATAGCCACAGCATTGGCTGCCGCGTCGTGGTGGACGGTGTGGCCAAAGCCGAGACGATTTCGCACGAAGTGAACGCCGCTACCTTCTGCCTGTTGAAGGCCGCATGAGCACCGAACGCCCTCAGATCCCCTTTATAGCGCGGACGATCCGCAGGCTTTCGCCGTTCATCATCCTGGCCTGGGTAGCGCTGACTCTGATTGTGACTCTGGCAGTTCCATCGCTGGAGCAAGTCGGAGAAGAGCATTCCGTAGCACTGAGTCCTCAAGACGCGCCGTCGGTGCAGGCCATGAAGCGCATGGGCAAGGACTTCAAAGAATCCGATTCGGACAGTTTCGCGATGATCGTGCTCGAGGGGCAGCAGCCGCTCGGCGACGATGCTCACACCTACTATGCCGAATTGGTTCGCGAGTTAAGAGACGATCCGAAGCATGTCGAGCATGTGCAGGATTTATGGGGAGATCGACTCACGGCGGGGGGCGCGCAAAGCGCCGATGGTAAGGCCGCATATGTGCAAATGTTTCTGGCCGGCAACCAAGGTACGACCTTGAGTGACGAATCCGTGGCGGCGGTCCGGAATATCGTAAAGCGGACGCCGCCGCCTCCCGGGGTCAAGGCTTATGTCACCGGCGCGTCAGCGCTCGTTGCGGATATGGTCCACAGTGGTGACAAATCCATTCTGAAGATCACTGCGTTAAGCGTCGCGATGATCTTCGCGATGCTGCTTCTTGTCTACCGTTCGATCATCACCGTGGTTCTGCTGTTGGTCATGGTTGGTATCGAATTAGCGGCGGCCCGGGGAATCGTCGCGTTTCTCGGCGATAACAATATTCTGGTACTCTCGACGTTTGCCATTAATCTACTGGTGTCCCTCGGGCTCGCGGTCGGAACCGATTACGGGATATTCTTCTTCGGTCGATATCAAGAGGCGCGTCAGGCCGGCGAGGACCCGGAAACGGCCTACTACACCACCTACCGCGGGGTCGCTCCCGTTGTCTTGGCTTCCGGTTTGACGATCGCCGGGGCAGTCTTGTGCCTGAGCTTTACCCGGATGCCCATCTTCCAGACCATAGGCGTCCCGTGCGCAGTGGGCATGGTCGTTGCGGTCGCGGTCGCGCTCACGCTGGTTCCGGCAGTTCTGACCATCGGAAGCGGCTTCGGGCTATTAGACCCCAAGCGCAGGATCGGGTTCCGTCGATGGCGCCGGGTCGGCACGGCGATTGTCCGCTGGCCCGCGCCCATTCTCGTCGCGACAGTAGCAGTCGCGCTGATCGGTCTAGTGACATTGCCGGGCTACAAGACGAGCTACAACGACCGACTCTATATACCCAAAGACATTCCCGCCAATGTGGGGTATGCGGCGGCTGATCGTCATTTCACCCAATCGCGAATGATGCCCGATATTCTGATGATCGAATCAAACCACGATATGCGCAATCCAGCAGACTTTCTCGTACTGCATAAATTGGCCAAGAGAATTTTCCGGGTTCGAGGAGTTTCTCGGGTGCAGGCCGTAACTCGCCCCGAGGGAACACCGATTGAACACACTTCGATACCTTTCCTGATCACCATGCAAAACGCGAGCCAGCTACAAACTATGAAGTATATGAAAGGCCGCGTAAATGACATGCTCAAGCAGGCCGACTTGATGGACAAGCAAATCGCGATGACGAAGCGCATGTACGAATTGCAGCAGCAGCTCAACGCCATTACTCACCACTCATTCGGCCTGACAAAAGAAATGACCGCCATTGAGGATGAGTTAAGGGATGACGTTGCGGATTTCGACGACTTCTGGAGGCCAATTCGAAGCTTCTTCTACTGGGAAAAGCACTGCTCCGATATCCCAATATGCTTGGCGTTGAAGTCGATATTTGGCTCGATCGACGCCGTCGATGAGGAAACCGAGAAAATGCATGATCTCCTGAAGGATCAGGGCAAGCTGGACGTGATAATGCCGCTGCTAAATCAGCAGCTCCTGCCGATAATCGCGACCATGGAGTCCATACGGACGATGGTGCTGGCGACGCACAGCACCATGTCCGGGATCTTCAGCGAAATAGACGAATCGAGCCAGAACGCCACCGCCATGGGACAGGCGTTCGACGCGGCAAAGAGCGACGATTCCTTCTATCTGCCGCCGGAGGTTTTCCAGAACGCGGACTTCCAGCGCGCGATGGATTCCTTCCTGTCTCCGGACGGGAAAGCAGCTCGATTCGTCATTTCACATAAGGGCGACCCCGCGACGCCCGAGGGGATAGCGCGTATCGATCAGATAAGGACGGCGGCCGAGGAGGCGCTCAAAACGACACCTCTGGAGGACGCCAAGATCTATATCGCCGGCACTGCATCGACATTCAAGGACTTTCGAGACGGCGCCAAATACGATCTATGGATCGCAGGAGTTGGTGCGCTCTGCCTTATTTTCATCATCATGCTCATCATCACGCGAAGTTTTATTGCCGCACTAGTTATCGTGAGTACGGTGGCACTTTCGTTGGGCGCATCGTTTGGGCTGTCGGTGCTGGTCTGGCAGTATATTCTGGGCATCAATTTGCACTGGATGGTCCTTCCCATGTCTGTCATCGTCCTTTTGGCGGTGGGGTCTGACTACAATTTGCTGCTGGTATCCCGGATGAAAGAGGAAATAGTCGGCGGTATAAACACTGGTATCATCCGCGCAATGGGCGGTACCGGCAAGGTCGTGACCAACGCGGGCGTGGTGTTCGCTTTCACTATGATGGCCATGGCGGTCAGTGACCTGCGCATTATCGCTCAAGTGGGTACCACCATCGGCCTCGGTCTGTTGTTCGACACCTTGATCGTGCGCTCGTTCATGACGCCGTCTATCGCCGCGCTGCTGGGACGCTGGTTCTGGTGGCCGCAACAAGTGCGCCCCCGCCCCGCCAGTGCCCTACTTCAGCCAGTCGGCCCCGTCCAGTGGTACGTGCATTGCTGAGACAGCAGCGGTGAGTGGCGGATTTCCGGTTCAGGACGGGACCACGCCGCGGGGACGCGTCGCCCAGGGCGTCGGCGAACAGCCGCACGGCCTCGCCGAACACGGTCATCACCGGGAAGTTCGGGTGCCCGATCGGTTTGCCGAAGCCCACCGGCGCCCACCGGCAGCTTGGTAGCCGGTGAGTCGTAAAAAGGCTCTTCGATTTTGACCGGGCAATCAGCATGATGTCTGGGTTGCGGCCCGCTGTTTGCGGGTGCAGTGGAATCGTATCCGGCGGGCTGAGTTCTCGCGGTTTCGGAATCCACATGCGACGCGTTTGACCTGTTTGACGAGCCGGTTGTAGCCCTCGGTGCTGGCGTTGGTGATACCGGTGGTCACGAACGCGTTGATTTCGGGCCACCAGGTGTCGACGGTAGTGGCCAGGGTGAGCAGCTCGGGGATTTGTGGAGTCGATGCACCAGGGCCAGGAACCGGTGCAGGCGATGTCGGGTCAGCGTGCGGATCGCCACCGACCCGCACCGTGGACAGCAGGGTGCGTCAGCTCTTCTTGGCGATGCCAGGCAGACAGGATCTGGCCGGTGTGGTCTTCGGATGTTCAGCTGCGCTTCGATCGACTCGCGTACGTGGTGAGAGATCGGTCTCGCCCGTAGGTCGGTCTTGGACATCCGAGAGGACCGTTCCTCGTGCCAGAGTTCGTGGTATTTGCCGATCTCTTCGCTCGCCGACATTTGAGCGGCGTCGTTGTTGGTGACATAGCCTTTCAGCCCGACCAGTGCGCTAGCCCTAGTCAGTCTTGCTTCATCGACGTTGCGTTGATCGCCATCGTCATTGTCTTACCTAGTCTCCTTCTCCTTCTTCTCTCCATCTTTTACCTCTTTCTCTCTCTCTTCTTTCTCTTCTCTTTTTTTCTTTTCTCTCCTTTCCCTCTCCTCTTTTTTCTTCCATATCTCCCTCCTCTCTTTCTTTTTCTCTTCCTCTTTCCATACCTTTTCCTCTTTTCTCTTCTTTTTTTTTTCCTTTTTCTTCCCTCTTCTCTCTTTTTCTTTTTCTTTTTCCTTCCCTTCATTTTTCTCTTTTCCTTTCCATCTTTATTTTCTTTCCATTTCTCCTTTCTCTTTCTTTTTTCTTTATCCTTCTTTTTTTTTTTTCCCTTCCTTTTTTATCTCTTTCATTTTCTTCCTTTTCTTCTTTCCTTCTTCCTCTTCTTCCTCCTTCCTCTCCCCTTCCTTTTCTTCTCTTTTCTTTTACCTTTTCTTTTTCCTCTCTTTCTTCTTTTTTTCATCTTTTTTTCCCTCTTATCCTCTTTTCTCCTTCTTTTTCCCTTTTCTTTCTTCCCTCTTACCTTCCTCTTTCTTCTTTTCTTCTCTTCTTTCCTTTTTTTCTCCTTCCTTTCTCTTTTCTTCTTCTTTCTCCTCTTCTTCTTTCTTCTTTTTCTCTTCTTTTCTCCTCTTTCTCTTCTTTCCCCTCTCTCTTTTTTTCTCTTTTCTTTTCCTTTTTCTCTCTTCTCTTTTTTTTTCCTTTTCTTCTTTTCTTTTTTTTCTTTTTTTTTTCCTTTCTCTCTCTTTTTTTTCTCCCTTTTCTTTCTTTTCCCTTATTTTTTCTCTCTTTCTTTTCCTCTCTTCTTTCCTTTCTTTCTCCTTTTCTCTTTTCTCCTCTTCTTCTTCTTCTTCTTATCCCTTCCCTTCTTTTTTTTTTCCTTTCTCCTCTTATCTCTTCCTCTTTCTTTTCTCCTCCTTTCTCCCCTTCCCTTCCTTCTTTCCTTTTTTCTTTTCCTTCTTCTCTTTCATCTTCTCTTCTCTCCCTTTTTCCTTCTCCTTTTCCCTCTCTTTTCTCTCTTTCTCCTCTTTCTCTCTCTTTCCCTTTTCTCCTATCTCTTTCTCTCTTTCCTTCTCCTTCTTTTTTCCCTTCTCTTCTTCTTTTTTTTTCTTTCCTTCTTTTTTCTCTTTCTCTCTTCTTTCTCTCTTTTTCTCCTTCTCCTTCTTCTCTTTTTCTCCCTTTTCTTTTCTCTCCTTTCTCTCTACGATCGCGTTCCACATCTTCGTGAAACTTTTGTCCGACAAGCGTTCCCGCGCTCGCAGCAGCCGACGCCGGTTGGCCCACTCCGGATCGAGCTTGCGGCCCCGGTGATCGCGCAGCTCCCAGGTGACGCGGCGGCGCACCTTGGTCAGCGCGTCGTTGCCGAGCTTGACCAGGTGGAAGTGGTCGACCACGGTCGTCGCGTTGGGTAGCAGGCCTGCGGTACGGATCGCCGAGGCATAGACCGCGGCCGGGTCGATGGCCACGAACTCGATCGCTTCCCTGAACTCGGGTGTGCGCTCACGCAGCCATTCGATAACGGCGGCCCCGGTGCGGCCTTCGCGTTGCCCGAGCAGGCCCTGGGAGCCGGCCAGGTCGACGAAGCCGGTGTCCCATGGGTCGACCCGCACCCAGCGCCGCGTCTGTGCGCAGTGCTCCCACCGGGGCTTTCCGCGGCGGGTTTCATCGATCCCGATTACCTGGGTGGGTTGGGGCTCGGTCAACTCCACCTCGGCGTGGGTGATGAACGCGCGGTGCGCGGTCGGCCACGACACGCCGTGTGCGGCGGCGACTTCGGCCACCGAGCGGGCCGCCTCGCCGATCGCCGCGCCGATCTGAGTGCGCAGCCGCCCGGTGGTCCGTGCCCGCGCCGGGACCTGCGCGATGGACTCGGTGAAGGACCCGCGTTCGCAGTAGTCCTCCCGGCACCGCCACCGGGTCTTGTTCCACCGCAGGATAATTCGTTCCTGTCCGTAGGGGATGTCGCGCGGAGAGGTCGTCACACGGGCCTTCACCGAGGTCGATACCACCCCACACGACGGGCACGCCGCCGCAGCCTCGCTCGCGGTCACCGCGTGCACCACCCGCGTCCCGTCGGCCCAGCGCTCAACACGCCCGACCCATAAACCTGGCAACCCGAACAACAATGTCGTACCGTCGGTCACGGCCCTTGGTTCCCTTCCGCCGCCTGAATGCTTCGCAACTTTCAGACTTCGGAAGACCAAGGGCCTCCCCATGCAACGACACGCCCTATGAGAGCGAAATCACAACTGCCCGTTTAAAATTGAAGAGCCCGTAAAGGTGGTGTTCGCGCCCTCGGTGACCGTGACCTTGTCGACCCGGTCGCACACCATCGCCGACACCATGGCCAATGCCTCGGCGAAACCCGGGCTCACAACGGAGCCGAAGTTCGTCGACCCAGTGTTTTCCACCGTCGGCCCGGCATTGGCGCTCGCGGTCTGGTCGGCGAAGACGCGTGGTAATGCAGCTGCAAGATTGGTTTCGCGCTGACCGCCGGCCGATCTCCGTCGTCGTCCTCGGCGTGGTCGGCGTGTGGATGGTTACGAACGGCCTACAAGGTTTGAGCTGGGCGATTAGAGTCGGTGCAATCAGTTGGAAGGAGGCCACAAATGATCAAACTGTCGTTGACCAGACTGGCTGTCGCGGTTGGCGGTCTGGCATTGTCGTTGACCGTTGGGGCCGGGGTCGCGTCCGCAGATCCTGATCTGGGTCCGATCGTCAACACAACCTGCAGTTACCCGCAGGTGATGGCGGCGCTCAACGCGCAAGATCCGGCAGCCGCCGCGCAATTCAACGCATCGCCGATGGCGCAGTCCGCCTTGCGTCAGTTCCTCGCCTCGCCGCCGAGTCGACGCATGGCGATGGCCCAGCAGATTGCGAGCTCGCCAGGGGCTCAGCAGAACTTTGCACTTATCCAACAGGTCGCCGCCACCTGCAACAACTACTGAGCGGATTGGGCACGAGCTTCTTGCTGTCTAGCCCATGTCAATGCACGCCACCGCATGATCGAAGTTAGTGCTTCAACTGAAAAATACTCGACACTGACGTTTCGGCAGTATTAGGTGACGCGGCCTCAAGATGAATGCCAAATTGGAACTCTGGTGCGCGTTACTGGGATTGAATCAGCCACCCGTCACGGGGCCATGCGACCGTCAAGCTGTCACAGCAGCTCCGCCAGTCCGCAGCCAGTCCGCAATATCTTCGGCGGCAGCCAGCCGCTCCAACGAAAGCAACCCGTCGACCTGCCGTCTTAAGCAGCGCCAGCAGCCTCGATCCAGGCAAACCCGCAGGTGGGGTTGTTCGGGACGAAGAGGCCGTGGGTTCAAATCCCGCCACCCCGACCCACGATTCGGCAATTCGGAGGCCATATCGGCGACGCCGGTCGTGTTCCTCTAGATTTCGACCCACCCCCTCGGGGCGGCCAATATGTTGTCGGTGACGCTGTTTAGCTTCGCGTCATGGCGACGGTTGGTGATCTGTTGGGCCGCCTCGACCACCGAGCACACGCATTGCGTCGTTATGCAGTCCTTCGTAACTCCTCGCGGGCGGCGCGCTTCTGCTCGTAGTGCTTCGCCTTGGCGTCGAGCATCGCGAGGAAGAACGAGAGCTCGTCGCGGGCGTGCTCGCCGGCCGGGCCAAAGTCGGTGCGCTCGAAGATCCGCCAGAACCGCAGCACGGGCTGGATCACCGCGTCGTGGTGCAGGCGCAGGTCGTAGATGCCGGCCTTGGCGATGGTGATGGCGTTCTTGGCGTAGTCCGTCATACCCTGGCCAGGCATCTGGAAGCCGACCACCTCGTCGCGGATCGTCTGCATCGCCTCGTCGGGCGCGAGGTCGAGCGCGGCGTCCATCAGGTTGCGGTAGAAGACCATATGCAGGTTCTCGTCCGTGGATATGCGAGCGAGCAACTGCTCGGCAAGGGGGCAGCCAGTCGCACGCCCAGTGTTGCGGTGCGCGATCCGGGTGGCCAGCTCCTGGAACGAGACGTAGGCCAGCGCCTGCAGCATGGTCTTGTCGCCGCTGTCGTAGCCCGCCGTCATGTGCTCCATGCGCAGCGCCTCCAACCGGACCGGGTCCACGCCACGCGTGACGACGAGGTAGTCGCGTATCGCGATCGCGTGCCGGCCCTCCTCGGCCGTCCAGCGACCGACCCACTGGCCCCAGGCGCCGTCGCGGCCGAAGCGGGTGGCGATCTCGCGGTGATATGAGGGCAGGTTGTCCTCGGTGAGCAGGTTGACGATCATCGCCGTCTGCGCGACCGGGTCGAGCGGCGAGTCCTCAGGCTGCCAGTCGCTGCCGCCGAGGAAGGCGAAGTCACGCCCGCGTGACCAGGGCACGTAGTCTTGCGGCTGCCAGTCCTTCGCCAGGCTGAGGTGGCGGTCGAGGTTGGCTGCCACGACGGGCTCGAGTTCGGCCAGCAGGCTGGTCTGCAAAGTTGTCACGTTGCCTACGCTACCGTAACTTACGATACCGTAGGTAGAGGTCTGACGAAACGCAGGCGAATTGGGTCGATACAGGTGTGGGCAGAGACCCGGAGGCTTAAAAGCTTTCGCCGCTGCCAAGACCGGCCGGCTGTTCAAGGCTGCCTGGTGCACGTGTCATCCCAATCGGACAGGACGCAGCGGACCGAATGCGTCGCAGAGCCGCACCCAGGAGTTTCTCGCGTCGCTCACGAGTGCTCTCTGAAATGCTTTCGTCGGTTCTTGGCGTCCGCATGGACGTCAAGGCCCCCATTGGTGGGCAAGGGATCAGCTGCCCTTTTGGTCCGGGCAGTACACCGTGATGGCGTCCCTGATGAACTGCGCCGCCTGCGCACTCGTCATGCCCTGCGATGCCAGTTCGTTGTAGATGTTCCCGATGGCGCCTATGTACGGGCTTGGCTGCGCGCCGAAGCGGAAATTGTATACACCGGAGCGAGGGAGATTAGCGTCGTCGCACCGTTCATGCGCGATGGCGATCATCTGATCCGGAGGGCCAACCACCCCGTCTTTGGCGAGCATCGCCAAAAACTGGTCGTCCGGGCCGTCGGCGTGAGCGATGCCTGCCGCCAGCATTACGGCTGCCGCGGCGGCGAGAACGGCACGGAATGGATTCACAGTCATGCCACAGGGCACCGCGATCCTGGCTGATTTCCGAGAATTGGCCCCCGCCTCGAAGATTCCCAGCCACCTCATTCCGCAGTGTCTGACTTCCCGATCGGCTGAGTAAAGGGCGTCTTCGACGTCACCAGTTGGTGGCTTTGCCACCCTTGACACATCCGATCGTCAGCGCAGGATCGCCGGGTGTGAGGAAGCGGTGGGAGTGCCGCTGTTTCACACCATGACCTGACGACAGCTCTGACGACAACGATGACGACAGTCGGGCTCCCCGACACCTCCACCTACACGACAATAGAACTCGTATCATGCCTGGTCACGCCACCCGCCCGTGCCTACGGATCAGAAGGTTGGGAGTTCGAATCTCTTCGGGCGCGCCGCAGGTCAGAGGCCCTTTCCGTTATTCCAGGAAAGGGCCTCGGAAGTTCTTGACGACAGTAGGCGCATGATCCGGTCATCCCGACTGCCGTCCACTCCCTGGATTCCGGACAGCTCGTTCATGCCCGAGACGGCGACACGTTGCACTTCCTCGATGACATCAACGTCGGTTCCCGTCGTGACAGTGATCGAGCTGTGACGCAGAATGCGCTCACCGTCGCTGCCTCCACGCCCATCGCGAACAACAACGTGGCACAGTGAATGCCGCCCATTGTAGGCCGCCGGTTTCGGCTCGAATTGCGCAGTGCCAGCACTAGTGTGGTCTCCCAGCCACACGAATGAGATTGGGGTCTGCCGTGGAGCCGATGGACCCGCTAGACGCGGCGATGATGACAGCGGAGGTGTTGTCGAACCCGCTGCACGTCGCCGCGCTGATCATCCTGGCCCCGCCCGGGGATGCGGGTCCGGGGTACGTCGAGCAGCTGTATCGGGACGGGCTCGAGGGTGTCGACATGCTGGACCCGCGACTTCGTCGACACCCGCATCGCGGCCTCGACACTGGGGGCATCTGGGTCTGGCATAAGGCCGAGGACATCGACCTAGGACACCACGTGCAGCGCAGGACGCTGCTGCCGGGCGCCGGTCGGGATGCGCTGTGGCGGTTGGTGGGCGAGCTGCATGCCGAGCCACTCGACCGGTCCCGACCGATGTGGATGTCGTGTCTGATCGACGGTCTCGAGGATGGTCGATTCGCCTACTACGTGAAAGTGCATCACACCGTGGTCGACGGCGTCGCCGGTTTTCAGATGATCGAAGACGCGCTGTCCCCCGACCCCCATCGGCGTTCGATGCGGCCGTTCTTTGTCCCTCGGCCGAACGAATCGCCCGAACGCACTGCCCCACGCGGACGCCTCTGGAATCCGATCCCTGGTGCGCGCTGTGGTCAGCGCCGCTGCGTCCAGCGTGGCGTGGTCCCACGGGTTGTGGCGGGCGAAATATCGAATCTGGTGGGCAGCCTCATCACGAACACCACTGTGCTGCCCTTCGACGCACCGTACACCCGGTTCAACGGCCGGTTGGGGCGCGAGCGCGCCTTCGCGGCGGGAAGTTGGTCCAAGGCCCGCATCCGGGCGGTGCAGAACGCGGCCGGAGTGACCGGCAATGACGTGCTGACCGCTGTCGTGGCGGGTGTGTTGCGCGAATGGCTCATCGCGCATGACGAATTGCCCAAGAAGTCGCTGGTGGCCATCTGCCCGATTACGGTGCGGGGGCGGGAGCACGGGCCCGGCCACGGTGACGCCGACGAGCCTGCCAATTTGTTCGGTGCCGAGCTGTGCCCCCTGGGCACCGACGTGGCGGAGCCGGCCGAGCGGCTGGCGCTGATCCACCGGGCGATGTCGTGGGCAAAACAACAGGTGGCGAGCCGCGGGTCGGGAGCGACGATGTTGCTGCTCGCGCCGAGCATCGCGCCGACGGTACTGCTGCCGATGCTACGGTTCGCGCCGAAGCTGCGTACCGGGTACAACCTGCCGATCTCGAACGTTCCGGGCCCGAAGCAGGAATTGTATTGGAACGGTGCGCATGTCGAGGAGATCTTTCCGGTGTCGGCGGTCTATGACGGCATGGCACTGAACGTGACGGTGTGCTCGTACGCCGACCGCTTCGGATTCGGTTATGTGGCGGGTCGGGAAGTGCTGCCCGACATCGAAACGTTGATACCGCTGACGGAGCGGTGCCTCGCGCAGCTGGAGACCGCGGTAGGAGTGGCGCCATGAGTACCGAGGCCTCGTCGGCGGCCCCGGCCCCGAACATCGAACAATCGACTCAGCCGCAGAATGTGTAGCAGCGCCTCCGAGGTAGCGTCTTTCTGCGGGCCGTCGAACTGGGTTGGTTGTCACCCGCCCGCAACTCCATGGCTGCGTCGCGGTCCCGTGGGACGGGAGACATAAGCTCAGCGATGATCTGATCGAAACCGGCGTCGGCGAGATCGTTTCAGCTGCTCTGTCCTAAGCCCTGATCTCTAGTGGGGGCTGGACTGTACCGGTGATGGGTTACCCATTCGCGCAGTTTCGTATAGATCGTCGGGTGGTTGAGTAGGTCGAAGTGGTGTAGCCCCGTCAGCGTCAGTCCGTGTTCGGGTTGGAACGGGATTCGTCGCGTGTTGCCCCTGCCGCACGCGCTGTGTGAGCGCACGAGGTGGTCGCCGACGAGGCGGCCGACCGCCGGAGGTGCGGCGGTGGTGGCGACGAAGTGGTAGCCGGCCCAGGGAAGGAACGGCACCTCCTGGCAGCGATCCCGCAAGAATTCGTCGGGATCGCAGTCTCGCCAGTCGTCCTCGATGCAGGCGCCGAAGCGCAGGTCCTTGATTCCCGCGCTGCGCGCGTTGAGGAAGCCGGCCACGGCCCGCGTTTCCGGCAGCCGGGCCAGCGCCCAGGACGCGATGTGCACCCCTTTTTCCAGGTGTGTTCCCAGGTGTGGGGAGCCCAGGCAGACCACGTGGCGCACCGCCTCGGTCCAGCGGTGCTGCTGCTGCTGCTCGCCGTAGTAGCAGGCACTGCGCGTCACCAGCCCGCCCATCGAGTGGCCCACCAGCACGATCTCGTGGATGGGAACCGGCCAGAGCGCCTCGAGCCGGTGCAGCATGTCGGCCAGCGTTTGTCCGTTGTGAGAGATGTGCAGCCCGGTGTTGTAGCGCAGGTAGACGGGGGTGAACCCGTGCTCGTGATGCAGCCGCTGCCCGTAGCTGCGCAGATCCTCGCCGGTGCGCGGCGTGCGCCACCACGAGCGTTCGGTGAGAAACAACCCGTGAACGAATACGGCAAGGCGACCGGTGGCTGTCGGGAACGCCGCCGCCACCCCGTCGGCGGTGAGCGGGACGGCCGTGCCGTGGTGCCGGATCTGCATGCTCAGCGCGAATCCGTTGCGGTGTGCCGTCAGCTGATCCCCGTACAGCCCGTTGATTGCGGCGATGGCTGCGGCGATGGTGGGTTGGGATTCGAGCGACTCGTCCCCGTCGCGGCCCCACGCCTTCGATGCCAGCGCGCCGGCTACCCGGGTTGCCCCCCGAATCCCGCCGTCCACACCGCCATAGATAGTGCGGGCCGCTGCGTCGTGGATGATTTGGGTGGGCTTGGCCGCCGGTCCTATCGCGCCGAAGACGCGGCTTGCGATACCCGCGTGCATGTCTCGCACCGCCGTCGTCAGTACGCCCGCGGCCTCGCCGCCCAGGTCGGCGACCGACCTGATCTCTCGTGTCTGCACCACGCCCCCTTATGAACAGACAGCGCCTAGGACCTGCACAGCAGCTTCGATTTTCGCACGGACCAGGGGCCACAGCAACGACTTTCGGCCCTTCGAGTGGGCCGAGCCCGAAACGCAGCGACGATCCACCACGCATCCGCGACACAGTCATCGCCAGGAACCATTCCACCCGTTTGGGACGAGGAGGATTCACGCTGGCGGACGGGCTCGGTCAACGTTTGCGTGGTACCCGCGACGGGTCGATGAGGCCCGACTGCACGAGCGCGTCCTGGACGAACCGCTGCACCGGCCGCGACAGAAAGAATCCGGTGTGCCCACCCCTGTACCAGACGATCTCGGGTCTGCCCCAGTGCTCCCAGAGGCGGGTGACCTGGTCGCGTGGGTGCACGAGTCGGTCGGCGATCCCGGCGTAGATGAAACGGCCCTGCATCGGCACCCGGGGAGTCAGCGCGAACGGCGAGATCATCCGACCCAGCGGCTTCGCCAACGTCAGCACGTGACGGCGCGGGTCGTTGCGACTAAGGCCGGCGTGGCGGCCGAGCAGTTCGACCAGATCGGCGACCGGGACGCCCAGAATCGCACACGTGAGGCCATCGTCGAGGCTGGCGACCAGCGACGCGATGTAGCCCCCCAGGGAGATGCTGTTCAACCCGATCTTCGAATGAGGCTCCTGCGACCGGATCCACGACAGCAGGCGCCGAATGTCCCACACCGCCTGAGCTGCAGCGTGCACGTCGTCGAGCAGGTTCCCACCAGGGAACGCCGCGCCCTTCGGGAGCCCGCGCGCCCGCGGGCCGTGCATCGGAAGAACGGGAAGCACGACGTTCAGACCGAGATCCTCGTGCAGCTGCCAGGCCCGGAACAGGGTGAGGTCGAGGGCCGCACGGCCCATCGCGGCGCCGTGCACACACACAAGCCATGGCCTTGGCTCGTGGTGCCGCAGCATTAACGCATACTCCCGGTTATTGGCGGTGTAGCCCAGCCACCTTTCCCGGCCCGGTTCGCCGGCATGCGGCTCGTAGCTGCTGTCGAAGGAGATGCGTTCGTGGGTACGCCCCCGGGTCGTCACCGTCTTGACCGTGACGTCGGTCAGCGGCGGGGGCGCCGCGAAGAACCCTTCAGGCTTCTCCAGCCACCCCGCCTGCCCGTACAGCTCGAGAGCCGCGATCACTTCACCTTCGACCCGCGCGACAGCATTCGGGTCTGAGCTGACCGGCACGAGCAACCGCATCCCCAGGAGCACGATCTCGTCACGGAATGCTTGCGTCGCGAGCGCGAGGGTGGGTCGTGCGACTGGAAGCACATCCGGCTGACGGTCGAGATAATCGCCCCAGGATCGAGCGTAAAAGCCTCCGGTCCGCGCGAACGGCCTGATAACGTTCCGCAGTGGCCCGGCGTCGCGAAGCCGCTGGCCAGAAGTGCCAGGTCGCCCTTTGTCGGCATCGTCTGGCGCGCCTGTCTGCTCGACGTCCTCCACGCGACCGTCACCTCCCGGATACGTGTTCGAGCGCGAAGTCGAATCGTTCAAGGATTCCTCCGCCAGTTTTGTTGAGCGTGTCGCCGAGCGGATCGGCGGCATCAACCCCGCTATGACGCTAAGAACCCATCAGCCGGCCGGATAGAGACTTAGGTCCTCGGTGAAGGTCGGCCGCGTTCGTCAGAGGGGTTGAAGCGGATCTCGTTCCGGCTCGGTCAGGCAGGGGCGGGGTGAGTGGTCTTGGGGACCTTGGACTCTTCTTCGGCGCCTGGGCCGAAGACCAAGCTGAGAGTGCCGCTGGAACCCGGGAGCTTTCCTGGACCGCTCTGGCAGCGTCACCAGACTGGCCGACGCCGAGCACCCGCTGGTCCGGGAGACGGGCCTGAGACGAATGTTGTAAGAGGGTAGATCTCCAACTTGTGTCCAAGCCCGCATCGCTTCGTGCAATCCGCGCGACCGTAGTTGCCTGCTCGTCGGCTCCCGTCAGTGCGAGCGACCCACCGTCGAATGATCCGTTTCCCGGCCTCCCCGGTCTGTCTTCAAGCTGCATGTGCCGACGACATTTCTGACGACAACGCTGACGACAGCCGGGCACGCCTGCACCCGCAGCTACACCACACCAGTGCTTCGATCATGCCTGGTCACGCCATCCGCCCGTGCCTACGGATCAGCAGGTTGGGAGTTCGAATCTCTTCGGGCGCGCGCTTCGGGCGCGCGCGGCTCAGAGGCGCTTTCCGGCATTGTGGAGGCGCCTCTGTTGGTTGTTTGACGACAGTTTTGACGCCAGTGGCCAGCCCGCTAGCCCATGGGCGGTCGCCATCACTGTGCCGGGCTCAGCAGCGAATCCATGCCCGCAACCGCCGCACGCTGAACCTGTTCGATCACGTCCACATACGTCCCTGTCGTCACAGAAATCGAGCTGTGACGCAGAATGCGCTGCACAGTTGCTGCCTCGACACCCATCGCGAACAACAACGTCGCACACGAATGCCGAAGGTCGTGCAGCCGGATGCTTCGCACCACAGCTCGTCGGCACAGCGTCTCGAACGCTCGGTTGACGTTCCTCGGCTCAAGAGGTGTCCCGTTCTTCGTCGTGAAGCTACCGGTACCCTCGACTTGCCCGCAGCACTCCGCAGGTTTCTTCGCGCGGATGGCGGCCCTGGCCCCGTCCGGTTACACGCTGGCCACCGATATTGTTGGATGGCTTGTTCGCCAGGGTGTTCCGTTTCGGTCCGCGCATGAGGCCGCTGGTGCCGCCGTGCGTGCGGCCGAGGAACGCGGCATCGGACTGGAAGAGCTGACCGACGACGAGGTGGCTGCCATCAGCACCGAGCTGACGCCGCAAGTCCGCGACGTGCTGACAATCGAGGGCTCGGTGTCGTCACGTGATGCCCGGGGGTGGCACCGCGCCGACTCGGGTCGCCGACCAACTCGACGCGGTCCTGGCGACCTGTGATGTGCTGAGAGATCGGCTGCGGCAGCAGCTGACGGGCTGAACGGGACCACCGTTCCTTTGCCGGGCAGTTCCAAGAGTAAACTCGCAGCTATAAACGATCCGGTTGAACCTTTCGGCCCAGTTTTTCGTATCCAAGCAGTGGGACCAATGAGCGTTATCGCAGGTGTGTACGGTGCGCTGCCACCGCACCGCTATTCCCAGAGTGAGCTCACCGACGCGTTTCTCAGCGTTCCGGATTTCGAGGGTTACGAGGACATCGTTCGGCAGCTGCACGCCAGCGCTAAGGTCAACAGTCGCCACCTGGTACTGCCGAAGGAGAAATACCCGTCGCTGACCGACTTCGGCCAGGCGAATGAGATTTTTATCGAAAAGGCGGTGGAACTCGGGTGTGCGGCGCTGGTGGGCGCGCTCGAGGAGGCGGGCCTACAACCGCAGGACGTCGACCTGATCGTGACGACGACGGCCACTGGTCTTGCGGTGCCGTCGCTGGATGCGCATATCGCGGGGCGGCTTGGGATGCGCCCCGATGTGCGGCGGGTGCCGATCTTCGGCTTGGGCTGCGTCGCCGGGGCCGCGGGGTTAGCTCGATTACACGACTATCTGCGTGGTGCGCCCAACGACGTCGGGGTCCTGGTGTCCGTAGAGCTGTGCTCACTGACCTTCTCGGGATATAAACCAACTCTGGCGGGTCTGGTCGCTAGTGCGTTGTTTGCTGACGGTGCAGCGGCGGTGGTGGCCGTCGGCGAGCGTCGTGCCGAACAGGTCCGCGCCGACGGGCCCGACATCCTCGATTCGCGCAGCCATCTCTATCCGGATTCTCTGCGCACCATGGGCTACGACGTCGGTGCCGCCGGGTTCGAGCTTGTCCTGTCTCGGGATCTCGCGACAGTTATCGCCCGGTATCTGCCCGATGACGTCACCGGGTTCCTGGCCACGCATGGCCTGAGCACCGGTGACATCGGGGCCTGGGTATGCCATCCGGGTGGTCCCAAGATCATCGACGCGATCGTCGACGGCCTCGACCTGCCTCCGGATGCATTGGAGCTGACCTGGCGCTCGCTCGGCGAGATCGGTAACCTCTCGTCGGCATCGGTGCTGTATGTCTTGCGCGACACCATCGCCAAACCGCCGCCTAGTGAAAGCCCGGGGCTGATGATGGCGATGGGTCCTGGATTCTGTTCCGAACTCGTGCTGCTGCGCTGGCACTGATGCGCCGCTGACTAGGTGATCATGTACGCCTGTGGACTTCCCGTCGTACCGTAGGACATCGCCCTGAGGAAGTGATGGCGATGGGACGACGAAAGTTTGACCGGGAATTCCGGAAACGCGCGACTTGCGGTGGCCGGGCGGATGACCCCGGTCGTGCCCAGGCGTTGCACTCAACTCTCGATTTCGAGCTGCTCGGCCGTCGATATCCATCATCCTCAAGCATTATCAGCGACCGTTGCGGCAGTATCGCCGTGCCTATCGCGAAGTTTTGCACCCGTTCGTTTGAGTGACACGAGAGGCCGCGTTCTATGAACAGCACTCACGACGAGCTCATCAAAGCCCTCCGCAAATCGCTGAAGGAAAACGAGCGGCTCAAGCGAGAGAACCGTGATTACCTGGCCTTCACGACTGAGCCGGTGGCGGTGGTGGGGATGGGTTGCCGGTATCCGGGCGGCGTGGATTCTCCGGAGGACTTGTGGGAGATGGTGGTTGAGGGCCGCGACGTGGTGTCGGATTTTCCGGCTAATCGCGGCTGGGATTTGGCGGGACTGTTTGATCCGGATCCCGACGCGGTAGGGAAGTCGTATACCCGGCGCGGCGGGTTTCTCGCGGATGTGGCCGATTTCGATGCCGCGTTTTTTGGGATCGCACCGAGCGAGGCGCTAGCGATGGATCCGCAGCAGCGCTTCTTGTTAGAGGTGTCGTGGGAGGCGTTGGAGCGAGCCGGGATTGACCCGCTGACGTTGCGAGGTTCGTCGACGGGTGTGTTCGCCGGGGTGTTCCACGGTTCGTACGGGGGCCAGGGGCGGGTGCCCGGAGACCTGGAGAGGTACGGGCTGCGCGGCTCGACATTAAGTGTGGCGTCGGGGCGGGTGGCGTATGCGCTCGGGCTGGAAGGCCCGGCGGTGTCGGTAGATACGGCGTGTTCGTCGTCGTTGGTGGCGATGCATTTGGCGGTGCAATCGTTGCGGTCAGGCGAGTGCGATCTGGCGCTGGCCGGTGGCGTGACGGTCATGGCCACACCTGCGATGTTTATCGAATTCAGTCGGCAGCGAGCGCTGGCTCCCGACGGTCGGTGTAAGGCATACGCGGGTGCCGCCGACGGGACCGGGTTTTCCGAAGGCGCCGGAGTCCTAGTGCTTGAGCGGTTGGCGGATGCGAAGCGGCTAGGGCATCCGGTGTTGGCGGTCGTACGGGGGTCTGCGGTGAATCAGGATGGCGCCTCCAACGGACTGGCGACGCCCAATGGGCCGTCACAGCAGCGGGTGATCAGGGCGGCACTGGCCAACGCGCGGTTGGGTGCGGCCGATGTGGATGTGGTCGAGGGCCATGGCACGGGGACCATGTTAGGGGATCCGATTGAGGCGCAGGCGCTTTTAGCGACGTATGGGCAGGATCGTCCGGTGGACCACCCGCTGTGGTTGGGGTCGATCAAATCCAACATGGGTCATACGTCGGCCGCGGCGGGGGCCGCTGGGGTGATCAAGATGGTGCAGGCAATGCGCCATGGGGTGATGCCGCAGACATTGCACGTGGATATGCCTACGCCGCATGTGGATTGGTCGGCTGGAGCAGTGTCGTTGTTGACGGAATCGCAGCCGTGGCCCGCACAGGACCGTCCGCGGCGGGCGGGGGTGTCAGGGTTTGGAATCAGCGGAACGAATGCGCACGTCATTGTCGAGCAGTCCCCATTGGAGTCGGAAAGTGTTGCGGCGCGGTCCGATGACATTGAGCCCGCGGTGGCATGGGTGCTGTCGGCTCGGTCGGCCGAAGCGCTGGCGGGGCAAGCGGGGCGGTTGTTGGCGTGGGTGAGTGCTGGCGCGGGTTTGAGCGCGGTGGATGTGGGCTGGTCGTTGGTTTCGACGCGGTCGTTGTTTGAGCATCGGGCGGTAGTCGTGGGTGCCGATCGCGAGCACTTGATGGCAGCGTTGGCGGGATTGGGTGCTGGTGAGCCGGGCGCGAATGCGGTGGTGGGCCGGGCCCAGTCGGTGGGCAAGGCGGTGTTCGTGTTTCCCGGCCAGGGCTCGCAATGGGTCGGTATGGGAGCCCAGTTGCTGGATACCTCACCGGTGTTCGCCGAACACATGCACCGATGCGACAAGGCACTCGGCGAGCACGTGCAGTGGTCGTTGATCGACGTTATCCGCGCAGTGCCAGGCGCGCCTGGACTGGATCGGGTGGACGTAGTGCAGCCGGTGCTTTGGGCGGTGATGGTGTCGCTGGCCGAGTTGTGGCGCTCGGTGGGGGTGGTCCCCCATGCAGTGATCGGTCATTCCCAGGGCGAGATCGCGGCGGCATATGTGGCAGAAGCGCTGTCGCTGGAAGATGCCGCCCGGGTGGTGGCGCTACGAAGCCGGTTGCTGGTGCAATTGTCGGGCGCGGGCGGCATGGTCTCGGTGGCGTGCGGGCTGCCGCAAGCCCAGGAGTTGGTGGCTCCATGGGGCGATCGACTGAATATCGCTGCAGTAAACGGTGTTTCGATGGTAGCAGTTTCCGGTGACCTGGACGCCCTAGAGGAGCTGATGCGACGTTGTGAGGCTGACAACGTTCGTGCCCGCAAGATCGACGTCGACTACGCATCCCACTCCGTCCAGGTCGACGCGATCCGCGAACCTCTCGCCGAAGCGCTGACCGGCATCGAGCCGCGTTCTTCCTCAGTTACCTTCTTCTCAACCGTGACGGGTGAGCAGTTGGACACCGCCGGGTTGAATGCTGACTACTGGTACCGAAGCATCCGGCACACCGTGCAGTTCGAACAGGCAGTGCGCAGCGCATGCGCCGCCGGGTATCGGGTGTTTATCGAATCCAGTCCGCATCCGGTGTTGATCGCGGGTATTGAAGAAACTCTGGCGGATTGCGACCGCAATCGTGCTGACGAAGCGATCGTCATTCCCTCATTAGGCCGCGATGACGGTCGGTTAGAAAGGTTTTGGCTGTCGGTAGGGCAGGCCCATGTAGCGGGTGTGGGCGTGGATTGGCGGGCCGTGTTCGCCGGTTTGGGCGGGCAGCGAGTGGAGTTGCCGACGTATGCGTTTGTGCGGCGGCGGTTTTGGTTGGCTGGCGGGTCGGTGGCATCGGGGGATGTAGGCAGTTTGGGGTTGGTGGGGGCCGAGCATGCCATGTTGGGTGCGGTGGTGGAGCGCCCCGATTCGGGTGGAGTGGTGTTGACGGGTCGGTTATCAGTGGCGGCTCACCCGTGGTTGTCCGACCATGCCGTGACTGGTGTGGTGCTGTTCCCGGGGGCAGGTTTCGTGGAGTTGGCGATCCGGGCCGGCGACGAAGTCGGTTGGGGGCTGGTGGAGGAGTTGACGTTGTCGGCTCCGTTGGTGGTGCCGGCAGTGGGTGGGGTGCAGTTGCAGGTGGTGGTGGATGCCGCCGGCGAGACCGGTTCTCGGACCGTGTCGGTGTATTCGCTTGGTGCTCTGCCGGGTTCGGGGTGGGTGTTGCATGCTCAGGGCGTGCTGAGTGCAGGCTCGCTGGCGCCCACCGCGGAGTTGTCGGTGTGGCCGCCGGCGGGTGCGACGGCGGTGGATGTGACCGGCATATACGAGCGGCTGGCGGGGCGGGGATATGAGTACGGTCCCGCTTTTCAGGGTTTGCAGGCGATGTGGCGGCGGGGAACGGAAATCTTCGCCGACGTCGCCGTCCCGGAGGACGCCGGTGTGGAGGTTGGCGGGTTCGGCATACATCCGGTGCTTTTGGACGCGGCATTGCATCCGATAGGAGTGGCCGGCGAGCAGGCCCAGACGGTATTGCCGTTTTCTTGGCAGGGCGTGTCGTTGCATGCCGCGGGTGCATCGCGGGCTCGGGTGCGGATAGCACCGGCTGGTGCTGGGGCTGTGTCGTTGGAAGTGGCCGATGCGGCGGGGCTGCCGGTGCTATCGGTGCAGTCGTTGGTAATGCGTCCGGTTTCGGCCGCGCAGTTGTCGGCGGCTATGGCTCGTCCTGGTGGTGGTCTGTTAGAGGTGGCGTGGTCGCCGGTGGTCTTGGAGAGCAACGGTATTGGCGAGCGCGGTGGTGGCGGTGTGGTGGTTTGGGAGCCGGGTGCTGCCGACGGGGGTGTGGTGGGGTCGGTGCATGCGGCCACCACCGAGGTGTTGGGGGTGTTGCAGTCGTGGCTGGCCGGTGATGAGTCTGGGGTGTTGGTGGTGCTGACTCATGGGGCGGTTGTGCTCGCGGGTGACGATGTCTCGGACTTGGCTGGTGCGGCGGTGTGGGGTTTGGTGCGGTCGGCACAGGCCGAGCACCCGAATCGGGTAGTGCTGATCGATTCGGACGGCTCGAAAGATATTGGATCGGTAATTGGCTGTGGCGAACCACAATTAGTGATTCGCAGAGGTGTGGTGTATGGCGCTCGGTTGACGCCGGTAGGAGCGGGGTCGGTGCTCACGCTGCCGTCCGGGGGATGGCGGTTGGCTGCCGGTGGTGGGGGCACGTTAGAGGATTTGGTGGTGCAGTCGTGCCCGCGGGCGGAGTTGGGTGCTGGGCAGGTGCGGGTGGCGGTCGCTGCGGTCGGGGTGAATTTCCGGGATGTGTTGGTGGCGTTGGAGATGTATCCCGGTGGTGGGGAGTTGGGGGTTGAGGGTGCTGGAGTGGTCGTCGAAGTCGGCCCGGAAGTGATCGGATTGGCCGTTGGCGATGCGGTGATGGGGTTATTGGGGGTGGTGGGCTCAGAAGCGGTGGTCGATGAGCGGTTGGTGACCGCGGTGCCGGCGGGGTGGTCGTTGGTGGCCGCTGCTGGTGTGCCGGTGGTGTTTTTGACGGCGTTGTATGGGCTGTCGGTGCTGGCGGGTCTGCGGGCCGGGCAGCGGGTGTTGGTGCACGCCGCCACTGGTGGGGTGGGTATGGCGGCGGTGCAGTTGGCTCGGCATTGGGGTGCGGAGGTCTTCGCTACTGCCAGTCGCGGCAAGTGGGATACGTTGCGCGCAATGGGTTTTGATGACGACCATATCGGTGATTCGCGGACAGTGGAGTTTGAGGAGAAGTTTTTGCCGGTCACCGGTGGCGCCGGTGTCGATGTGGTGCTCAACTCGCTGGCCGGTGAGTTTGTGGATGCGTCGTTGCGGTTGTTGGCCCCTGGTGGGCGTTTTATCGAGATGGGCAAGACCGATCTTCGCGATCCGCGGATGATTGCCGAGCGGTATCGGGGGGTGGGGTATCGGGCGTTTGATCTCACAGAGGCCGGCCCGGACCGGATCGCGCAAATGCTGGGCGAGGTGGTGGGGCTGTTGGGGACCGGAGGGTTGGCGCCGTTGCCGGTCAAGACTTTTGACGTGCGGTGTGCGTCGGCGGCGTATCGGTTTGTCAGCCAGGCCCGCCATATCGGCAAAGTAGCGCTGACTATCCCGGACGGGCCCGGCAAGTTGCTCAGCGGATGTGGTGGGCTGTCCGGGGGCAGCGTAGTGATCACCGGGGGCACCGGCATGGCCGGTTCGGCGCTGGCTAGGCATCTCGTTGACCGCTATGGGGTGGCCCATGTGGTGCTGGTCAGCCGAGCCGGTGCTGACGCCGACGGGGTGGCGGAGCTGGTGGGCCAATTGCAAGGGGCTGGGGCCCAGGTGTCGGTGATGGCGTGCGATGTGGCCGATCGCGACGCGGTGGCAGCGATGCTCGCACAGGTACCAGCGCAATATCCGCTGCGCGGGGTCATTCATGCTGCGGGGATCCTCGACGATGGGTTGATCTCCTCGTTGTCCCCAGATCGGGTCGATGCCGTGTTGCGGGCCAAAGTCGATGGGGCCTGGAATCTGCATGAGCTGACCCAGGATCGGGATTTGTCGGCGTTTGTGGTGTTTTCCTCGATGGCCGGGATCCTGGGCACCCCCGGTCAAGCCAACTACGCGGCAGCGAACAGTTTCCTCGACGGGCTGGCCGCTTTCCGGCGAGCCCACGGATTGCCGGGTCTGTCACTGGCCTGGGGGCTGTGGGAACAAGCCTCGGCGATGACTGCACACCTCGCCGATCGCGATAAAGCCCGCATGAGCCGGGTCGGGCTCGCCCCACTATCCACCGAACAGGCATTGGAACTGTTCAACACCGCAATGCTGGGCGAGGGTGCGGTGGTGGTGGCCGCCCAGCTGGATCGAGTCGCATTGTCCGACAACACCGCTGCGCTGCCCACATTGTTGAGCCAGTTGAGCACCCGCCCGGCCCGACGCGTCATCGACGACACCGACACCGCCGCTTCGACGACAGGTCTAGCCGCACGCCTGCACGGCCTGTCTGCTGAGCGGCGACAGCACGAGCTGGTGGACCTGGTCTGCAGCAACGCCGCCACCGTGTTAGGTCACAGCACCGCAGACATCAACGCTGAGCGCGCGTTCCAAGATCTCGGGTTTGACTCACTGACTGCCGTCGAACTGCGCAACCGGCTCAAAACCGCAACCGGACTTACACTTTCACCCACCCTGATCTTCGACTACCCCACCCCCATGGTACTAGCCGAACACCTCGACACCCATCTCGCCACCACGACCACCACCACCAGCACCGATCAACCCAACCTGATGGCCCGCTTCAACGACATCACCCGCGAACTCCAAACACTGCTCAATCAACCCGACTGGAACCCGCAAGACAAAACACACCTGTCCACCCGCATCCACAACCTCCTCACTACCCTCAGCACCACCGAACACCCCGACCCCGAACACCTCGATGATGACATTCAGGCCGCCTCCGAAAGCGAACTCTTCGCGATCCTCGACGAAGAACTCGGCCGCTGATACCCCACCACAAGGAGTAACAATGCCGAGCACCACGAAGCATGTTGATTACCTGAAGCGCCTCACGGCGGATCTCAGGCGGACACGACGACGTCTCTCGGAACTAGAAAACAAGCAGTCCGAGCCGGTCGCAGTGGTGGGGATGGCATGCCGCTATGCGGGTGGGGTGGATTCGCCGGAAGCCTTGTGGCAGATGGTGGTTGAAGGCCGCGACGCGGTGTCAGATTTTCCGGCGGATCGAGGTTGGGACGTAGACGGGTTGTTCGACCCAGATCCTGACGCCCCAGGCAAAATGTACGTGCGCCAGGGCTCATTTTTGACAGACGTGGGCGATTTCGATGCCGGATTCTTCGGCGTCGGACCCAGCGAGGCGCTGGCGATGGATCCCCAGCAACGGCTGATGCTGGAGGTCTCGTGGGAGGCGTTGGAGCGCGCCGGGATTGACCCGACAGGGTTGCGCGGCTCAGCGACGGGGGTGTTCGTCGGGATCATCCACGGCAGCTATGGAGGCGAGGTAAAAGGAGAGCTGGAGGGCTATGGGCTCACGGGCTCGACGCTGAGTGTGGCGTCGGGTCGGGTGGCCTATGTGTTGGGGCTGGAAGGCCCGGCGGTGTCGGTGGACACGGCGTGTTCGTCGTCGTTGGTGGCGATGCATTTGGCAGCGCAGTCGTTGCGCTCGGGGGAGTGTGATCTAGCGCTGGCCGGTGGAGTGACGGTTATGGCCACACCCGGGGCATTTGTGGAGTTCAGCCGGCAGCGAGCGCTGGCAGCAGACGGTCGGTGCAAAGTGTATGCCGGTGCCGCTGACGGGACTTCATGGTCGGAAGGCGCGGGGGTGCTGGCGTTGGAGCGGTTGGCTGATGCGCGGCAGTTGGGGCACCCGGTGTTGGCCATCCTGCGGGGTTCGGCGGTGAATCAGGATGGCGCCTCCAACGGTTTGACAGCACCCAATGGGCCGTCACAGCAGCGGGTGATTCGGGCGGCGTTAACCAATGCCCGGTTGACTGCGGCCGATGTGGATGTGGTTGAGGGTCATGGGACGGGGACCGTGTTGGGGGATCCGATTGAGGCCCAGGCACTCTTGGCGACGTATGGGCAGGACCGGCCGGTGGATAGGCCGCTGTGGTTGGGGTCGATCAAATCCAATATCGGTCATACGTCGGCCGCGGCGGGCGTGGCCGGGGTGATCAAGATGGTGCAGGCGATACGGCATGGGGTGATGCCGAAGACGTTGCACGTGGATGTGCCCACACCGCAGGTGGATTGGACTGCGGGGGCGGTGTCGTTGTTGACCGAGTCGCAGCCGTGGCCGGAGCCGGGCGGGTTACGGAGGGCGGGGGTGTCGTCGTTCGGGATTAGCGGGACGAATGCCCATGTAATTGTGGAGCAGGCTCCAGCAGATCTGGAAAGCCTTGTGGCCGAAAGCGATGACGCGGTAGTGGCCTGGGTGTTGTCGGCTCGGTCGGAGCAGGCGTTGGCGGGGCAGGCGGGGCGGTTGTTGGCACACGTGAGTGCTGACGAGGGTTTAAGTGCGGTGGATGTGGGGTGGTCGTTGGCCACGACGCGGTCGGTCTTTGAGCATCGCGCGGTGCTGGTGGGTGCCGGTCGTGAGCAGTTGATGACCGGGTTGGCGGAGCTGGCTGCTGGTGAGTCGGGCGTCGCTGTGGTGGGCCGTGCGCAGTCGAGGGGCACGACGGTGTTTATGTTTCCCGGACAAGGCTCGCAGTGGCTGGGCATGGGCGCACAGCTGTATGGACGTTTTCCGGTGCTCGCGCAGGCATTTGATGAGGCCGTGGCGGCGTTGGATCCTCATCTGCGGTTGCCGCTGCGCCAGGTGCTCTGGGGTGATGACGCAGAGCTGTTGGAAAGCACTGAGTTTGCCCAGCCGGCGTTGTTCGCGCTCGAGATCGCGTTGGCGGCGCTGTGGCAGTTTTGGGGTGTGGTACCGGATGTGGTGATGGGGCATTCGGTGGGCGAGATCGCCGCGGCGTATGTGGCGGGCGTGTTGACACTGGATGATGCAGCGCGGGTGGTGGCGGCGCGGGGCCGGTTGATGGCGGAGCTGCCGGCCGGTGGGGCGATGGTGGCGCTGGCCGCCAGTGAAGACGAAGTGGCGCCATTGCTCACCGAGGGCGTGACTATTGCGGCGGTCAATGGGCCGAATTCGGTGGTGATTTCGGGCGAGCAGGCTGCGGTGGGTGTTATCACGGATCGGTTGGTTGGGCAGGGTCGCCGTGTGCATCGGTTGGCGGTCTCGCATGCGTTTCACTCGCCGTTGATGGAGCCGATGATCGAACAGTTTGGTCGGGTGGTCGCCGAGGTGCCGGCCGCTGAACCGCGGATTGGGTTGGTGTCCAACCTGACTGGGCAGTTGGCCGGTGCGGGCTATGGGTCGGCCGCCTACTGGGTGCAGCATGTGCGCCACCCGGTGCGTTTCGTTGACGGTGTGCAGCTGGCCGAGTCGCTGGGGGCCGGGGTGTTTGTGGAGGTTGGTCCCCGTGCGGCGTTGACGGCTTCGGTGGAGCAGTCGTTGAGGACCGAGCGGGCGATGTCTGTGGTCACCATGGCCAAAGACCGCCCCGAAATCAACTCACTGCTCACCGCGGCCGGACGACTGTTTGCCGCCGGGGTGCCAGTGGACTGGGCTGCGGCATTTGCCGGCCTGGGTGCCCAGCGCGTCGAGTTGCCAACGTATGCCTTTCAGCGAAAGCGGTTTTGGCTGCCGGCTGAGTTGGTGGGGCCGCGGGACGTGGGTGGTTTGGGCTTGGTGGGGGCCGAGCATGGCTTGTTGGGTGTGGTGCTGGAGCGGCCCGATTCGGGTGGGGTGGTGTTGACGGGCCGGTTGTCGGTAGGTGTGCAGCCGTGGTTGGCCGATCACACCGTAGGCGGCGTGGTGTTGTTTGCCGGGGCGGGATTTGTTGAGCTGGTGTTGCGGGCTGGTGATGAGGTCGGCTGTTCGGTCATCGAAGAGTTGACGTTATCGGCTCCGTTGGTGGTGCCGGCAGTGGGTGGGGTGCAGGTGCAGGTGGTGGTGGATGCTGCCGGCCATACCGGTTCTCGGGCGGTATCGGTGTATTCGCTTGCTGCTCAGCCGGATTCGGGGTGGTTGTTAAATGCCGAGGGGATGTTGAGCACGGCGACGGTGGACCCGATGTCGAATTTGTCGGTGTGGCCGCCGCTGGGTGCGGTAGCGGTAGATTTGACCGGCGCTTATGACGGTTTGGCCGGGCGGGGTTATGAGTATGGTCCGGCGTTTCGGGGGTTAAGGGCGGTGTGGCGGCGGGGGACTGAGATTTTCGCCGAGGTCGCTGTTCCGCAGGAGGCTGCTGTGACATTAGGCGGGTTCGGGATCCATCCGGTGTTGTTGGATGCGTCGTTGCATGCGCTGGGGGTGGCCGACGAGCAGGCCCCGACCGTGTTGCCATTCTCCTGGCAGGGGGTGTCGTTGCATGCGGCGGGGGCCTCGCGGGTGCGGGTCCGCATAGCACCGGTGGGAGTGGGAGCGGTGTCGGTGGAGTTGGCGGATCCCGCGGGCTTACCGGTGTTGTCGGTGCGGGAGTTGGTGGTTCGTCCGGTTTCGGCTGAGCAGTTGTTGGCCGCGGCAGCTCCTCGCACTTGCGGTGGGGGATTATTGGAGGTGGCGTGGTCACCGGTGTCATTGGGCAGCAACGGTATTGATGACACTGCAGGTGGGGGCGCGGTGGTATGGGAGTTGGGCTCTGACGGCGGGGGTGTCGTGCGGTCGGTGCACACGGCCACCACCGAGGTGTTGGGGGTGTTGCAGTCGTGGCTGGCCGGTGATGAGTCTGGCGTTTTGGTGGTGCTGACTCATGGGGCGGTGGCGTTGCGCGGTGAAGATGTCACGAATTTGGCGGGTGCCGCGGTGTGGGGTTTGGTGCGGTCGGCACAGGCCGAGCACCCGGGACGGGTGGTGCTGATCGATTCGGACGGATCGCTGGATGTCGGGCCTCTAGTTGGTTGTGGTGAACCGCAAATAGTGGTGCGTGCAGGCGTGGTGTACGGAGCCCGGTTGACGCCGGTTGGGTCAGGCTCGGTGTTGGAGTTGCCGGCAGGGGAGTGGCGGTTGGCCGCTGGTAGTGGGGGGACGTTGGAGGATTTGGTGGTGCAGTCGTGCCCACCGGTGGAACTGGCTGCCGGGCAGGTGCGGGTAGCGGTGGCTGCGGTCGGGGTGAATTTCCGGGATGTGTTGGTGGCGTTGGGAATGTATCCGGGTGCTGCGCAATTGGGCGCCGAGGGTGCCGGGGTGGTCGTCGAGGTTGGTCCGGGCGTGACCGGGTTGGCCGTCGGCGATGCGGTGATGGGGATATTGGGGGTGGCGGGTTCTGAGGCGGCTGTGGACGAGCGGCTGGTTGTGCGGGTACCGCAGGGTTGGTCGCTGGTGGAGGCCGCAGGTGTGCCAGTCGTGTTTTTGACGGCGTATTACGCGTTGTCGGATTTGGCTGGGGTGCTGGCCGGGCAGCGGGTGTTGGTGCACGCCGCCGCCGGTGGGGTAGGTATGGCGGCGGTGCAGCTGGCTCGGTATTGGGGTTTGGAGGTTTTCGCTACTGCCAGTCGTGGTAAGTGGGATACGTTGCGCGCAATGGGGTTTGACGATGATCACATTGCGGATTCGCGGACGCTTGAGTTCGAGGAGAAGTTCTCGTCCACCACGGGTGGTCGTGGGGTGGATGTGGTGCTCAACTCGCTGGCCGGTGAGTTTACCGATGCGTCGTTGCGATTGTTGGCCCCTGGTGGGCGCTTTATCGAGATGGGCAAGACCGATGTGCGTGATCCGCAGGTCGTTGCCGATCAGCATCGGGGAGTGGGGTATCGGACGTTTGATCTGATGGAGGCCGGCCCGCAACGTATTCAGCAGATGTTGGCCGAGCTGATCGGGTTGTTTGAGGCCGATGCGTTGCATCGGCTGCCGTCAAAGACCTGGGATGTGCGAAATGCTACGGAGGCTTACCGGTTTGTGAGCCAGGCTCGCCATGTCGGCAAGGTGGTGATGACCCTGCCCGATGGGCCTGGTGATGGGCTGGCCGGGGGCACGATGCTGATCACGGGTGGTACCGGGATGGCCGGTTCGGTGCTGGCTCGTCACGTGGTCAGTCGGTATGGGGTGCGCCATGTGGTGTTGGCAAGTCGTCGTGGCCAAGCCGCCGAGGGTGTCAGCGAGTTGGTGGCTGAGTTAGCGCAAGCGGGCGCGCAGGTGCAGGTGGTGGCCTGCGATGTGGCTGATCGTGACGCGCTGGCAGCGTTGTTGGCGGGCCTGCCCAAGCAGTATCCGTTGACCGGGGTGATTCATGCTGCCGGGGTGCTTGATGATGCGGTGATTGCGTCGTTGACGGCCGAGCTTATCGATACGGTGTTACGGGCCAAGGTGGATGCGGCGTGGAATTTGCATGAGTTGACCCGGGATCTGGATTTGTCGGCGTTTGTGATGTTTTCGTCGTTGGCCGGGATCGTGGGCGCCCCGGGTCAAGGCAACTATGCGGCGGCCAATAGTTTCCTCGACGGGCTGGCCGCGTATCGCCGTGCTCGCGGACTCCCCGGATTGTCGCTGGCCTGGGGGCTCTGGGAACAAGCGTCGGCTATGACTGCCCACCTCGGGGATCGCGATAAAGCCCGCATGAGCCGGGTTGGGCTGGCCCCCTTGTCCAGCCAGCAAGCGCTCGAACTGTTTGATACCGCCATGCTGGGCGAGCGGCCCGTCGTGGTGGCCACCCGCCTGGATCAGGCCGCGCTCGCCAGCAACAGCGCCGCACTACCCCCCTTGTTGAGCCAGTTGAGCACCCGCCGCGTCCGACGCGTCATCGACGACGCCGACGTCACGATGGCGTCGATGACGGGCTTGCGGGCACGGCTAGAGGGCCTGACCGCCGAGCAGCGACACCGCGAACTTGTGGACCTAGTCTGCAGCAACGCCGCCACCGTGTTAGGCCACAGCACCGCAGACATCAACGTCGAGCACTCATTTCAAGACCTGGGCTTTGACTCGCTGTCCGCCGTGGAACTCCGCAACCGGCTCAAAACCGCGACCGGACTTACCCTGTCGCCCACCTTGATCTTCGATTACCCCACCCCGACCGCCCTGGCCGAACACCTCGACACCCAACTCGCCAGCGCCCCCGCAACCACCGGCAGCGATCAACCCAACCTGATGGCCCGGTTCAACGACATCACCCGCGAACTCCAAACCCTGCTCAACCAACCCGACTGGAATCCCGACGACAAAACACTGCTGAGTGCCCGCATCCAAACCCTGCTCACTACCCTGACCACCACACCCCAAACCACCCACCCCGACGACGTCTTCGACGACGACATCCACACCGCCACGGAAAGCCAACTCTTCGCCATCCTCGACGAAGAACTAGGACCCTAAGATCCCCGCAGGGAAAGACTTGAGGATGCCGTGCAACCGACAGACGTAGCAATCATCGGGCTCGCATGCAGGTTCCCCGCCGCTGCCAACCCCCGTGACTTCTGGCGTCTCATTCGCGACGGACTCGAAGTTACCCAGTTGCCGGGCAACGTCGCTGAGTTCGACGCGGACTTCTTCAACCTATCGCCGCGCGAGGCTTGCGCGATGGATCCCCGGCAGCGGCTTGCGCTCGAATTGACGTGGGAACTGTTCGAAGACGCATTCGTCGTGCCGGAAACGCTACGCGGAGAACAGGTCGCGGTTTACCTCGGAGCGATGACCGATGACTACGCCGTCCTGACCCTGCGCGACGCTCCGGATAATGTGGATCATCATTCATTCGCCGGCGTCAGCCGGGGAATGATCGCCAACAGGATCTCGTATTTCTTCGGGCTGCATGGTTCCAGCATGACCATCGATTCCGGGCAATCGTCTTCTCTGGTCGCAGTTCACCTTGCATGCGAAAGCCTGCGCACAGGTGAGTCGCCGCTGGCGATAACGGGTGGGATCCACCTCAACCTGTCAGACGAAACAGCCTTGCTTGAAACAGAATTCGGCGCAGTGTCGATGTCGGGCCACACCTACGCGTTCGATCGACGTGCGGACGGCTACGTGCGGGGCGAAGGCGGTGCCCTCGTGCTGTTGAAACCATTACCGGCCGCGCTCGAGGACGGAAACCGTATCCGCGCAATCATTCGAGGAAGCGCCGTCGGCAATGGCGGACACAGCGCCGCCAGCCAGACGGTGCCCTCGGTGTCCGGACAAGCCGACGTCATCCGGCGTGCGCTTTCCAGCGCCGGCCTGGATAGCAGCGACGTCCACTACATCGAGGCCCATGGCACGGGAACCGAAATCGGCGACCCGGTCGAGGCGAGGGCGCTGGGTGAAATATTCGCCGAGCGACGAAATCGTCCGGTGAGTGTGGGATCGGTGAAGACCAACATTGGCCACGCCGGAGGCGCCGCAGGAATAGCGGGCCTGCTCAAGGCCGTACTGGCGATCGAAAATGCCATGATTCCACCAAGTCTCAACTTTGCCAACCCAAATCCTGGAGTTGATCTAAAAGGGCTTGGGCTGCACGTCAACACCAAGCTGACACCCTGGCCGGTGGAGGACCGTCCGCGGCGGGCAGGGGTGTCGTCGTTCGGAATGGGCGGGACGAATGCGCATGTGATTGTCGAGCAGGCGCCTCCGCAACTGGAAAGCCCTGTGGCTGAGAGCGGTGACGCGGTGGTGGCGTGGGTGTTGTCGGCTCGGTCGGCTGAAGCGTTGGCCAATCAGGCGGGGCGGCTGCTAGCGCACGTGTCTGCTGATGCGGGTTTGAGTGTGGCCGATGTGGGGTGGTCGTTGGTTTCGACGCGGTCGGTGTTTGAGCATCGGGCGGTGCTGGTAGGTGGCGATCGCGAGGCCTTGTTGGCGGGCTTGGCGGGGTTGGCTGCTGGTGAGCCGGGCGCGAACGTGGCAGTGGGCCGGGCGAAGTCGGTGGGCAAGAAGGTGTTTGTGTTTCCCGGTCAGGGTGCGCAGTGGTTGGGGATGGGTGCGCAGTTGTATGAGCGGTTTGCGGTGTTCGCAAACGCTTTTGATGGGGCCGCGCAAGCGCTGGATGGTCAGCTGCGGGTGCCGTTGAAGCAGGTGATCTGGGGCGATGACGCAGGCCTGCTAAAAAACACCGAGTTCGCCCAGCCGGCGTTGTTTGCCATTGAGGTGGCGTTGGCGGCGCTGTGGCAATCGTGGGATGTGGTGCCCGATCTGGTTATGGGTCATTCGGTGGGCGAGATTACCGCGGCGTATGTGGCGGACGTAATGACGCTGGATGATGCGGCGCGGGTGGTGGCGGCTCGGGGCCGGTTGATGGCGCGCTTGCCTACTGGTGGGGCGATGGTTGCGGTGGCCGCCAGTGAGGCCGAGGTGGCGCCGTTGCTCACCGAGCGGGTCAGTGTTGCCGCGGTCAATGGCCCCAAGTCGGTGGTGATTTCCGGTGATGGGGCCGCGGTGAGCATGCTGGCGGAACGGTTGGCTCAGCAAGGTCGGCGGGTGCACCGGTTGGCGGTGTCGCATGCGTTTCATTCGGTGTTGATGGAGCCCATCGTCGAGGAGTTTGGCCGAGTGGTGGCGGGGGTGTCGGCAGGGCAGCCACGGATTGGGTTGGTGTCCAACGTGACTGGGCAGTTAGCCGGTGCTGGGTACGGGTCGCCACAGTATTGGGTTGAGCATGTGCGTGAGCCGGTGCGTTTTGTCGATGGCGTGCGGTTGGCCGAGTCGCTAGGGGCCGGGGTGTTTGCGGAGGTGGGTCCTGGTGCTGGTTTGAGCGCAGCGGTGGAGCAGTCATTGACAACTGAGCAGGGCACCTCGGTGGTGACGATGGCCGACGACCGCTCCGAAATCGATTCGCTGCTTAGCTCGGCCGGGCAGTTGTTCATCACCGGCGTGAGCGTGGATTGGCGGGCGGTGTTTGCCGGCTTGGCTGCCCAACGGGTCGAGTTGCCAACGTATGCCTTTCAACGACGGCGGTTTTGGTTGGGCGCAGGGGGAAATGCACCCCCTCAAATAGCGAGTCGGTCGGCGGACCTGGCCGAGCAGTTGCAAGCCCTGTCCCCCGAGGAGCAGCACCGCCGGCTGGTGGAGTTGGTCTGCTTGCATGCGGCGGCGGTCTTGGGGCACTCAGGCAGCCATGACATCGATCCCGAGCGCGCCTTTCAGGACCTCGGGTTTGAATCACTGACCGGGGTCGAACTCCGCAACCGCGTCAGAACCGACACCGGGTTGGTTTTGTCGCGGACGCTGATCTTTGACTATCCCACTCCAACAATGTTGGCCGATCACCTCCGTCAACAACTGCTGCACGACGATCATGAGGAATCAGACGATGAGAAGATTTGGTCCTCGCTGAGAAAGATCCCACTCCGCGAGCTTCGAAGAACCGGATTGCTCGACAAACTATTACTGCTCGCCGGCGAGTCAGAAAAGTCCCTTCCTGATCCAACTGTCAGTGATGACATCATCGACTCTTTAAGCCCTGAGGCTTTAATCGCGATGGCGCTTAACCCTGACGAGGCTGATGACGTTCAATGACTAAATCTGTGCTGGCAGAATTGATTATGCTACAGTGCCCGGGCAGCAATTCGACATATGTTGAATACCAGCAACTTTGCGGCACCGCGCCAAAACTCTTAAACTTTCCGACATTGAAGAGTCCGGTTTGGGCCGCCAGGCCGAAAGTAGTTCTTTTCAACTAGTGACGACTTAAGAGGGTAGGGGTATGAGCGTCATCGCAGGTGTGTTCGGTGCGTTGCCACCCCATCGTTATAGCCAGAGCGAGATCACCGACCAGTTTGTCGAGTTCCCCGGATTGAAGGAGCACGAGGAGATTGTTCGGCGCCTGCACGCCGGCGCGAAGGTCAACAGCCGTCACCTAGTGCTGCCCCTGGAGAAATACCTCTCGCTGACCGACTTCGGCGAGGCGAACGAGATCTTCATCGAAAACGCCGTGGACCTTGGCTGCCAGGCGCTGCTGGGCGCGCTTGACGAGGCGGGCCTGCAACCCCACGACATCGACATGATCGCCACCACGACCGTCACCGGCGTTGCGGTGCCGTCGCTGGACGCCCGAATCGCCGGGCGACTCGGTATGCGCCCCGATGTGCGCCGGGTGCCGCTGTTCGGCCTGGGCTGCGCGGCGGGGGCGGCGGGGGTGGCCCGGCTGCACGATTATCTACGTGGCGCGCCCGACGACGTCGCGGTCCTGGTGTCGGTCGAGCTTTGCTCGCTCACCTTCCCGGCGGTCAAGCCAACTGTGTCGGGCCTGGTCGCGAGTGCGATGTTCGGCGACGGGGCAGCCGCGGTGGTCGCCGTCGGCGACCGGCGCGCCGAACAAGACGAACAAGTGCGCGCGAGCGGGCCCGACATCCTCGATTCGCGCAGCCGCCTCTATCCCGAATCGCTGCACATCATGGGCTGGAGAGTCAGTCACTCTGGCCTCCAGCTCGTGCTGTCCCCGGAGCTAACGACAGTTATCGACCGGTACTTGGCCGACGACGTCAATGGGTTCCTCGCCACACATGGGTTGACCAAAGACGACATCGGCGCGTGGGTGAGCCATCCCGGTGGTCCCAAGGTCATCGACGCGATCACCAAGAGCCTTGAGCTGACCCCGGAGGCCCTCGAGCTCACCCGGCGCTCGCTGGGCGAGGTCGCCAACCTCTCGTCGGCCTCGGTGCTGCACATTTTGCGCGACACCATTGCCAAACCGCCGCCCAGCGGAAGCCCGGGGCTGATGCTCGCGATGGGTCCCGGTTTCTGTTCTGAACTGGTGCTACTGCGCTGGCACTGAGTCGGTGATGTCGACTGTCAGTCCCGGCCGCGGGCACAACGCGGCGAAGTTGCTTGCGCGGATGCGCTGAGCGGGCAACCGGAGCCTGGTCCTGGCGACCAGCCGGGCAGGCATCCCGTCGTCTCGGTAGTGGCCATGACTGCTCCGATGCACCGGTGCAACCCGCCGCTGAACGGGATGAATTCATGTGGTGCGGGCTTGCGGTAATCCGGTTAGCCGGGGTCCCAGCGCAGCGGCCGGAATTCCCCTTGTTCGGGCCACAGCTCGGGGAGCCGATGGGTGACGTACGGGCTGAAGATCAGCAACCGGCCCGCCCGGATACGGTGCCCGTCCAACCAGCGGTCACGCATCACCCTGCGGGCAGAGATCACTCCCGGGGTGTACAACCGGAGCGTCTCGTGGACGACGCCGTTGAGGTAGGTCAGTGCATCGAGGTCGCCTGCGGCCGGCGGCCGTTCGCCGAGCACGCGATTAACTTCGTCGGCAGCGTTGTCCCACGCGCCAGGGAGGGTCAGGAGCGTGTAGATCGCCCAGGCCATCGCGCCGCGGGTGTCTCGTAGCCGGCGGTGATGAGCGAAATGATCAAATCACGGATCTCGTTGTCACTCAACGCATAACCCTCTTCGCCGCGACCATTGATCAACATGGTCAACTTATGGTCGTCGGGTCTGGGCTGAGCGCGCGCGTCGGCGATCTGGGCGTCGATGAGGTCGTTAATGCGTCTCCGGGCGACCATCGCCCGTCGCCATCCCGACGAGTTGACCTGCCGCTGCAGCTGCACCACCTGCGGCAGCCGGTGGGTCAGGTCCAGCAATGGTTGGAGTTGCTCCCCGAGGAAGTCAGAGTTGACGGCTATGCGCTGGCCAAACAGGCTTTCGGCGGTGCTACGCCGGACCGCGGAGCGGCATTGTTGGTAGGTGTCCAGCCGTCCCGGGCTGCCAGTCGTCGATAACGGTGTCGATATTGGACACCATGGTCTGCACGTAGTCCTGGATCTGTCGGTGACCCAACCCGGCCGCAACGACGCTGCGGCGGCGCCGGTGGTCGTCCCCGACGCTGACGATCAGCGCCGTAGGCCCGTCGACGAGAGCCGCATCGAAGTGAACCATCCAGGCACCTACATCCGTATCTATCGACAGGTGTTGTTTTTGGACGCCCTAACTTATCACTGATAAGTTATCGCGGATATCGTAGAGTGATCGTACAGTTGATGCGCGATCGGCACCGGCGGCGGAAGGACGCGAACATGCTGCAGGGAATCGCTCGACTGGCCATCGCCGCGCCGCAGCGAATCATCGCCGTGGCCGTTCTGGTGCTGGTGGGGGCCGCGATCTTCGGCATCCCAGTCGCCAAGAGCCTGTCCGCCGGCGGGTTTCATGATCCGACGGCGGAGTCGGCCCATGCCAACCAGCTTTTGACCGACAAGTTCGGGCAGAGCGACCAGAAGATCCTGATCGTGGTGACCGCGCCCGGAGGCACCCGCAGCGAACAGGCCCGCCAGGTCGGCACCGATATCGTCGGCCAGCTGCAACGGTCGCCGTCGGTATTCAATGTGTCCTCGGCGTGGACCGCGCCGCGGGAGGCCGCCGCCGATCTGGTCAGCACCGACGGCAAGTCCGGGTTGATCTTGGTCAACCTCAAAGGCGGCGAAAACGCCGCGCAGAAAAACGCCGAAGTCCTGTCGGAGGAAGTCGTCCACGACCGTGACGGCGTCACCGTCCGTGCCGGTGGCTCGGCGATGGAGTACGCCCAAATCAACCAGCAGAACCAGCGCGACCTGTTGCTGATGGAGGCGATCGCGATCCCGTTTAGCTTCCTAGTGCTGGTCTGGGTGTTTGGTGGGCTGCTGGCGGCGGCGCTACCGATGGCCCTGGGCGCGCTGGCCGTCGTCGGCACGATGGCGGTGCTGCGGCTCATCACGTTCAGCACCGACGTGTCGACCTTCGCGCTCAACCTGAGCACCGCTCTGGGCCTGGCCCTGGCCATCGACTACAGCCTGCTGATCATCAGCCGCTACCGCGACGAGCTGGCCGACGGTGCCTCCCGAGACGAGGCAATAATCCGGACCATGGCCACCGCCGGCCGCACAGTGTTGTTCTCGGCGACCACGGTCATGTTGTCGATGACAGTGATGGTGCTGTTCCCGATGTACTTCCTGAAGTCGTTCGCCTACGCCGGCGTCGCCACCGTGGCATTCTGCGCCGTCGCGGCCATCGTGGTGACACCGGCCGCGATCGCGTTGCTAGGGCCGCGGCTGGACTCGCTGGATGTGCGCCGGCTTGCGCGTCGGGTGCTGCGCCGCCCCGAGCCCGTGCGTAAACCGGTCGAGCAGATGTTCTGGTATCGGTCGACCAAGTTCGTGATGCGCCGCGCCGTGCCGATTGGTTTAGCTGTCGTGGCGCTGCTGGTGCTGCTCGGGGTTCCGTTCCTTGGGGTGAAGTTTGGTTTCCCGGACGATCGTGTGTTGCCGCGTTCGGCGTCGGCGCATCAGGTCGGCGACCAGATGCGCACTGGCTTCGCCGACGATTCTGCGACGGCGGTGCCCGTCGTCATCCCGGACGCGCGCGGTCTGAGCCCGGCCGATCTTGACCGCTATGCCGCGGACCTGTCGCGGGTGCCCGACGTGTCGTCGGTGACAGCCCCGACTGGGACGTTCGTGGCCGCTAACCGGGTCGGACCGCCCGCCGCGGCCACCGGGTTGGCCGACGGCACCGCATTCTTCACCGTCGCCAGCACCGCGCCGCTGTTCTCGCAGGCCTCGGCCACCCAACTCGACCGGTTGCGCGACGTGGCCGGGCCCGCCGGCCGACCCGTCGAGTTGAGCGGGTTGGCGCAGATCAACATCGACAGCGTCAATGCCGTGATTAAGCGACTGCCGCTGGTGTTTGGGCTGATCGCCGGCATTGCGTTCGTGTTGCTGTTCCTGCTCACCGGCAGCGTGGTGCTGCCGGTGAAGGCGCTGGTGTGCAACGTGCTGTCGCTGACGGCAGCGTTCGGCGCGCTGGTCTGGATCTTCCAGGACGGCCATCTCGGCGCACTGGGGACAACGCCCAGCGGGACGTTGCAGGCCAACATGCCGGTGTTGCTGTTCTGCATCACCTTCGGGCTGTCCATGGATTACGAGGTGTTCTTGTTGTCCAGGATCCGCGAGTATTGGCTGGCGTCCGGAGCCGCCCGACCCGCAACACCGAGCGCAGCCCAAGCGCACGCCGCAAACGACGAGAGTGTGGCGCTCGGGCTGGCCCACACCGGCCGGGTCATCACCGCGGCTGCGCTGGTGATGTCGATGTCGTTCGCCGCGCTGATCGCCGCTCACGTGTCGTTCATGCGGATGTTCGGCGTCGGCCTGACGGTCGCCGTGCTGGTGGACGCCACCCTGGTGCGAATGGTCCTCGTACCGGCGTTCATGCATGTGATGGGCCGGTGGAATTGGTGGGCGCCCAAGCCCCTGGTGTGGCTGCATGAGGGGTTCGGCATCAGCGAGGCTGGCGCCGGGCCGGCCGCGCCCACGGCCCGCGGCAATGGGCAGCCGATCGAGGCGTCGGTTACAGGCAGTGGTTAGCGTGTCGATGGGTGGTCTTCGCCGCTCGCGTGCCCCCGTGGGTCCGGTGATCGGCTCCGCGACGAAATCCTGGACGCGGCCACCGAGCTGCTGCTGGACACTGGGCACGCCCGGTCGGTATCCATCCGATCGGTGGCGCAACGCGTCGGTGTCACGCCGCCGTCGATCTACCTGCATTTCGAGGACATGGCGCGCTGCTGGAAGCGGTGTGTGCACGCTACTTCGCGAAACTCGACCAGGAAATGCGGCGGGTGGCCGTTGGGCAACCGTCCGCTGTGGAGGTGCTGCGAGCCCAAGTGCTGGCATATGTCCGGTTCGCCATTCAGACCCCAGTGTTGTACCGGCTCGCCACCATGGGTGAGTGGCGGTCTGGAAGCAATGTCGATGTCACCCTGGCCGGCTCGGCGGTTAAGCACATGTGCGCCACCGTGCAGACGCTGACGGACGAGGGCATCTACCGGACCGACGATCCGACCACCATCGCGCTGGAACTATGGAGCGCCGCGCACGGGGTCGCGGCGCTGTTGATCGCCAAGCCGCACCTGCCGTTCGGCGATGTCGATGCGTTCGCCGACCGGGTGCTGGGCGCCATCCTTCGCGGGCATTTGGTGGCTGGGCTGGTCGGCGCGGACGCCACACCCCAGCAGGTGGTGGACTGGGTGATGGCACACAAAACGTCGGAAAGCTCGGGCGTATGACGCCAACTGCGGCAGCAACGGTCGACAACCCGTTCTTCGCGCGGATCTGGCCTGTCGTCGCCACCCACGAAACCAAGGCGATACGGGCGCTTCGCTGGGAGAATCTGGCCGGCTTGTCGGGTCGGGTGCTGGAAGTCGGCGCGGGTATCGGGACGAACTTCGCGTTCTACCCGGAGTCCGTCGAACAGGTGGTCGCCATCGAGCCCGAGCCTCGGTTGTCCGCCCGGGCCCGCGCCGCGGCCGCTGCCGCGCCCGTTCCGGTTGTCCTGACCTGTGAGACGGTGGAGGAGTTCGTCGCCGGGGAACCTTTTGACGCTGTGGTGTGCTCGTTCGTGCTGTGCTCGGTGAGCGACCCTGACATGGTGCTACGGCGCGTACGGTCGTGGCTTCGGCCGGGCGGGCAGCTGCGGTATCTCGAGCATGTGGCCAGTAAGGGCGTCCGGGGCCGATTGCAGCAGTTTGTCGACGCGACATTCTGGCCCAGGTTGCTGGGTAACTGCCACACGCATCGCGATACCGAGCGCTCGATCGTTGGCGCCGGATTCGAAGTGGACACTGCCCGGCGGGAGTGGACGTTGCCGATGTGGGTGCCGCTGCCGATGTCGGAGTTGGCGCTGGGCCGGGCGCGCCGTACCAGCTCCGACCCGGCAGCGCCCGACGCGTCCACCGCATCCGCCCAGCGTCACTTGACGGAATAGAGGCCATCACCCAGAGATGCCCGAATAATATCGAGCGATGGTTCTGCTCGCCGCATGGTGCGCGCTCAGGTTCGGAGAGCTGACCGAGCTGCGCCGCAAGGACACCATCATCGTCGAGCCCACTGAAAACGAATTGGCTACTGCCGTAGCCAATTCAGAAGAGGCGCCCGAGCCTTACGGCGTAGTGCGCGTCGAGCGAGCCGACGTCCGCGTCGACGAAAGATTCCAAGTCACCAGCCCCAAGAGCGATGCCGGGAGCCGCGACGTCGAGATCCCACCCCATCTTTGATGTCGGCTGCCGAGATCGCTCAAGAGCTGGGTATTTCCCGTCAGCGCGTGCACCAGCTGCGCCGCACTGCGATGTTCCCTGCGCCGTTGGCGGATCTGCGCGGCGTCGCAGTGTGGGATGCCGCCGCGGTTCAAAAGTTCAGCAGGGACTGGAAACGTCAGCCCGGACGGCCGGCAGGCGACTTCTACGTGCGGTACGAGCACTTCGTCGAGGGCCAGTGGCAGCTGGACACAGCATTCGGCCCGACGACGGAACATCAGGCTTGGGCGTTCTACCAGCGGGCGATCGAGCACCCGCTCATGCGCTACATCCGGCTGATGCGCGGTGCAGACGAGGTAATCGCCTCACACGAAAAGCGGGCGACGAGAACCCTCTGGGGGACTGTAAATCCGACCCCCGTCTCGAAGTTTCCCGGCCACCCCATTCCGCAGTGTCTGACGAACCGATCGGCTGAGTAAAGGGCGTCTTCGACGGATCAGAAGGTTGGGAGTTCGAATCTCTTCGGGCGCACAATGCTCATGTATGGCGTCGGCTGATCCTTGACACTCCCTAGATGAGGGAGTTGAGCGTGGCCGAGCAGTTCCGGGCCGAGCTGCTGCCCCTCATCTTCGCCGAGATGCAGGCGCGCTACTACCTACACGCCGCCTTGTTGGCCGGGGGCGACGTCGAGTCGACCGAGGTCCGCACCGTCCTCCGCCAAGGCTGGGGTCGACGGGTACTACGAGAAGGTCGTCGACGGTCTCGAGCCGCGCTACGGGCGCTTCGACCCGGCCACCCACCTCTTCGCAGGGTCAGATCGCCACTACACGTCGGCCGCCGACTACCAGGCTCTGGAGGCGATACAAGGACGACTCACCATCACACCGACCTGGGTCAGCGTCGCGGGAGAGGTCTGCACCCCGCCCGTACGAGAGGCAGTTCGGTCCGCGTGGGGGATCGAGGCTTCGGAGTTCTGGGGCTGCTCAGAGGGCACCTATGCCTTTCCATGCGGCGTTGGAGAAGGCATGCACGTCGCGGACGATCTGGTCATTCTCGAGCCGGCGGATGCTGATGGCAACGTCTTGCCGTATGGGCAACCTGCGGATCGGCTGCTATTGACCAACCTGTTCAACCTGGCGCAGCCGCTGATCCGTTACGACCTCGTAGACGCGGTGACAATGACCGACGAGCCGTGTCCGTGCGGTTGTGCTCACCGCCGCATCACATCGATCAACGGTCGGATCGACGGAGCTTTCGAATACGAAAGCGGTGCTTTGGTGCCCCGCGCGGCCTTCGAGCAGACCGTCCTTGCCACCCCCGGCGTCGCCAACTTCTTCGTGGGCAAGACGCAACGTGGTGTCGACGTGTCTTTGGTGACCGACGGTTCATGCGACCTCCAGCTTCTGCGGAAGGAACTGATCGATGTGCTCCACCGGCACGGCGGGCCGGAGTCGGAGGTCGGTGTGGAAGAGGTCGGTTCTATAGAACGACTGTGGTCGGGAAAGTCGAAGCAGTTCGACGCCAGGTGATCTGGCCGCACACCCCTTGCGCTGGCTCCACGGTCGGCTTCCGCGGCTGGCGGATAGTCGTGCTCTCGATGTTAGGGCTTGGATGCGAGATATCATTCTTGCCGGCGGAACTGCCTCGGTGCATTCTTTTGGAAGGAGACCACAAATGGTCAAACTGTCGTTGATCAGACCGGCGGTCGCGGTTGCCGGTCTGGCATTGTCGGTGACCTTTGGGGCCGGGGTCGCGTCCGCCGATCCTGATCTGGGTCCGATCATCAACACAACCTGCAGTTACCCGCAGGTGATCGCGGCGCTCAACGCGCAAAATCCGGCAGCTGCCGCGCAATTTAACTCATCGCCCATGGCGCAGTCCGCTTTGCGTCAGTTTCTCGCCTCGCCGCCGAGTCAACGTTTGGCGATGGCTCAGCAGATGCAGGGCTCGCCAAGGGCTCAGCAGTACTTTGGACTTATCCAAGGGATCGCCGCCACCTGCAACAACTACTGAGCGGATTGGGTACTGGCAGCCGGTGCTTTCGTCGCCTCAGTGTGCAATCAGCTGGGCGGCGTGGTCCTCTTCGTCTGGGCGGATACGCCCTGGGGATGCAGATCGTAGCTGCCAGGTAACGACTCGGCCGTCGGGGCCAGTCAACTGCCCTGCGGCGAGCGCCTCGCCGATGAGAGAACGGACGCGCTGCTCGTTCGCCGGTTCGGTAGCGAAAAGCACCCGCAGCGTGACGGTTTCACCTGTTGGGAAGCTCGCGACATAGTGCGGCGCGAGTGGGCATGGAGGTTGATGGTCCCAATGCCCGCACAGCGCCATCGTGATTGCGCCGCCCAGAGCCTCAGGACTGCGGCCAGGCTGCATCGCGACAACAGCGTCATGGACAAAGGCTTCACGAACCACAGAAAACCGATCTAACCGTGAGGCGATCAAGCATGCCAGCGCGCGGGCCCCGGCCACCTCCTTGGTGGGTTGCGACACGGTCACGGATGCGTACCCATTGAAAACTCAGGAGCCTCACCAACCGCATTCGCCACTATCGTCACATAGGCCAGCTGCGGACGTCAATGCGACGGCTCGCCCTTGGAAAGGTGGGATATGGCGGCGATCCGTCGAATCGTTTCAATATCGGTGGCCTCGGCGACCGCTATTGGACTCATCATGCCGGTTGGCTACGCGCCACCGGCGGCCGCGCTGCCGTGTTCAGCCCCGGAAGCGAACGTCCCGCCCCCTGCGGGGATGCCGAACATTCCCTCGCCCGGGCCGGCCGCGCCGCCGACTGGCCGCAGGCCACGGGGTACGAACGACAACGCACCGCTACCTAAACTGGGTCCGCTGATCTCCTCCCTGTTCAAAGCGATACCCCTACATAAGCCCGCGCAACTCCAGGCAGCGGTGACGCCCGCACCCGGTCCACCCGCGGCGGCCAACCCCGCGTCCCCGAATGCTGACCAGATAGCGCCGGAGGCCAACCCGGTGCCACCGCCTCCGCCTGCCGGGATCGCAGGAGCTCCCACCTCGCTCGTCGAATACGTCACCGGACCGAACAGCCCAAACCGAACCCTCGAACGTTTCGGTATCTCCGGCACAGACCTCGGGATTCCCTGGGACAACGGCGATCCCGGGAACCCCCAGGTGCTCATGGCCTTCGGTGACACCTTCGGCTATTGCAGCGTCCATGGCCAACAGTGGCGATACAACACGCTTTTCCGCAGCCAAGACCGTGACCTGTCGCACGGCATCCACGTGCCGGACGGCGTGCCCAACAACCCGTACTCCGGCTCAGCGGTCTGGGCGCCGGGCCTTTCCAAACAGGTCGTCAACAGTATCCACAAGGCGGGCCACGAGACCGGAATCATCCCGACCGCCGCCATCTCCATCGGGCGAACCCAGTACATGAACTTCATGTCGATCAAAAACTGGGGCCGCGACGGCGAATGGTCGACGAACTACTCGGGAATCGCGCGCTCCCTCGACAACGGCCAGTCGTGGGGGATCTACCCCGGCACCATCCGCCTGGCCGGCGCGGACACCGTGCCCGGCGGACGGTTCTTTCCCGGTAATGAGAACTTCCAGATGGGAGCCTTCATGCGGGGCAAGGACGGCTACCTCTATTCGTTCGGGACGCCCTCGGGCCGCGGCGGTCCGGCGTTTCTGTCCCGAGTCCCTCCGAACGCCGTGCCGGATCTCACCAAGTATCAATACTGGAACGGAGAGGGGAAGGGTTGGGTCCCAGTCGATCCCGGCGCAGCGACGCCGATTTTCCCGGGGCCGGTGGGTGAGCTGTCGGCGCAATACAACGACTACCTCAAGCAGTACCTGGTGCTCTACACCAACGGTGGCAACAACGATGTCATCGCGCGGACCGCACCCTCACCGGAAGGACCATGGAGTCCCGAGCAGCCGCTGGTCTCGTCATTCCAGATGCCCGGCGGCATCTACGCGCCGATGATTCATCCTTGGTCGAGGGGCAAGGATTTGTACTTCAATCTCTCGCTATGGTCGGCGTACGACGTGATGTTGATGCACACCGTGCTGCCGTAGTCACGCCGGTAGGCGGAAGCTCATATCGAGTGTGGTTCCCGACGGGGTGCACTCCATCTCGAGCCAGTCGCTCACCGCGCGAATCAGGAACAATCCTCTGCCGCGCACGCCTGGGTCGGCAGGCGCCGGCTTCCACGAGCCACTGTCAGTGACCCGGAGATACACTCGGGCGCCGTCGTTTTCGCCTTCGATCCGAACCTTGCCGGGTTTGCGGCCCCGGTAGCCGTGCTCGATGCTGTTGGCGCAGGCCTCGTTGACCGCCAGCACGATGTCGGCGACCCGTTCGTCGGGAACAGCGGCGGCCTGCATCCACGCAGCGAGTTGGTGCCGGATGTCGCTCAATTCGTCGGCCGTCACGACTTCTTCGATCACCAGTGGCGCATAGGGTCGCCGATAGACGACGATGGCGATGTCGTCGTCGTACCCGTCCGCGGGCGCCATTTCGCTGAGCGCCGCATCGGCCACGGCGTCGACGGCGAGGTTCATTGCGTTTGCCACCGTCGCGCTGAGGTGCGCGATCCCGTCGTCGAGCGATACGTCGCGCCGCTCGACCAGGCCATCGGTGTAGAGCGTCAGTATCGACCCGGGCGGCAGGACCACCGACGATTGCGGTCGAGATTCCTTGCGTTGCACCGCTAACGGCACGGAACGGGCGTCAATGAGCAGAGTAGGCGCAGACTGCGGTGCTGCCAGCACAGCAGGCAGATGACCGGCGCAGCTGTAGAAGAACTCGCCGGAGTCGGTATCGAGGACCGCCAGAAAAACTGTGGTGCAGAACGCATCCGGGATCAGCTCAGCCACGGCGTCGAGTTCTTCCAGCAGCATTGCGGGCTCTGCGCCGGTGAGTAGCAGCGCTCGCGCTGAGCTGCGCAGCTGGCCCATCACCGCCGCAGCGGACAGGCCGCGTCCCACACAGTCTCCGACGATGATGCCGATCCGGTGATCGCCGATGCGCAGCACGTCATACCAGTCGCCGCCGATTTCCAGGGGCAAAACCGCGGGCTCGTAGCGGACCGCGAAGCCGGGCGGAAGCTCGGTGGGTGCCAGCATCGCGTGCTGCAATGTCAGCGAGGTCTCGCGAGCTGCCTCGAACTGGCGCACGTGCTGTATCGCCAGCCCGAGGTGGCCGACGAGCACGGTGACCAAGAGACGGTCCTCCGCGCTGACCCGGCGGGGCACCCGAAGCTCGAGCCACAGTGCGACGTCTCCACCGCCGGTGAGGACGGCAACGATTCCGCTTGATTGGCCTGGCGCAGCAGGACTTTCAATCGGTTGAACCGTCAGCGGCAGCTGGCGGCGCGCCTGCTGAAAGACCTCCCGCAGCGGCGGATCGAGTTGACGCCAATTAGACGCGGCAGCACTGTCGCCCGCCACCTGGATGCTGGGTTCAGCACCGCTCGTCGGCCACACCGCGGCTACCACCCGGTGAACGTCGAGAGCAAGTCGGCACTCGTCGAGGGTGATCGAGAGTACTTCGGACAGGCTTTTGGCCACGCTCACCGCCGTAGCCAGGCGCAGCACCGCACTTTCTCGCGCGGCAAAGGCCCGTTCGGCGGTGATGTCACGAAGCGTTCCCACGTACACGTCGCCGTCGGCGGAATCGGCGTTGACGTGGTTGATGTTCACCGCCACCCAGACCAGGCGTCCGTCTCGATGCCGGATCGGGGTTTCGTATTGGACCTGATTTTCCTGGACCAGCCTGGATTGTTGTAGCCGCACGGCCTTCTCATCGACCAACCACGGATGCGGCCATCGGTAGGGCAGACCGTGTGCCGGGTATCCGGTGAGTTTGGTGAAGGCGTCGTTGAGCTCGACCACCGCGCCGCTGCGATCGGAGACGAAGAATCCCTCCTGCAGCGAATTCACCAATGCATTACGAAATTCGTCGCGATCGGCGAGATTTTCGGCACGGGCTCGCTGTTCCTCGTAACGCTTTGTGCCAGCGAGGAATCCACGCGAAGCGACGTCGAGCGGGGCCAGCGTCTGCAAGAGGAAGGCCAGCGCCGCTGCCTCGTCGAAACCCGGCTGTCGCTTCAGCTCTTCGAACAGCTGAGAGTGTTTCTCGATGATCTCCAGCATGCTGATGTCGTCTTGCAAGGCTCGGCGCCCGAGCTCGTGGCCGACGGCGAGATCTTGCTCGCCGCGCGCCTCCAAGTAGGTACGCAGTGCGGCGGCATACCCGGCGTGGAAATCGTCGGCGCGGGTCATGGGCGCCACTCCTCAGTCCCGGCTGCGCCGGGACGATCGTCGTCGGCGCGCGTCATCCCGACGTACCTCGGTGACGCGCCGTGAGCACCAGCGCGTCGTCGTTGTCCTTGGCGTGGTTGTGCAGGATCTGGTCGGCGATCACCGGAGCCGGCGCGGAAAAGTCGATGTCGTCCAGGTGGTTACCGGCAATGCCGTCGCTGGCGAAGACAATCAAATCCCCGGGGCGTATCGGGACGTCTTGCGGTACAAGCACTGCGGGTATTCGATCGCCGACGATGCCACCGGCGAGGCGCGCGGAGGACCGCACTTCGACACCGGCTGGGTGCTTGGCAACCAGATCGGCGGCGACATTGCCGACCCCGATCCAGCTCAGTATGTCAATCCGGAAATCGATGCGCGCCAACGTCATCACTGCACCCCTGGTGCTCGACAAGGCACGGTGGCAGCGCTGGACCAGGATGTCGAGCGGCTCGGTGCGGGCATCGCCGAGGACGTCCACGCAGCAGTTCGCCGCTTCGGCCGCCTCGGTGCCGTGGCCGATACCATCCACCACACCGATCAAAGCGCCGGTACCGTTCACGTCGACCGCGATCGAACGGTCGCCGCAGATGTTTTCGCCTGGCAGCGGGCGCGACGTGGCCGCCCATTCGATCGGCCCCAGCCAACCATGCTCAGCCATTGTTCGGAATCCATTTCCACATCTCGATCATCGTCCCTTGGCCCGGGGCGGATTCCACGATCAAGCGGTCCATCAAACGGCGGGCGCCCGACAAGCCGAGTCCCAGGCCGCGGCTGGTGGAATAGCCGTCCTCCATTGCCCTTTCGATGTTGGCGATCCCCGGACCGTCGTCTTCGGCCCGCACCACCAGTGCTTGCCGGCCCTCGCGATCCTGTACGGCAACCCGGATCGCGCCGACACCGGCGTAGCTGGTGATGTTGCGGGCGACTTCGGAGATCGCGGTGGCGATCATGGTGACATCGGTCAGCGAGAAACCGAGGTGACGGGCCAGTTGGTGGCCCGCCTGCCGAGCGGCAACGATGTCGTCCGGGTGACCTACGTCGACAACGACATCATCCGCCACCGTCACGTCCGATCGGTTTACGAGGCGCCAGTCGCCGGTTCAGCAGCGCAAGGCCCTCTTCCAAGTCCAGCGCGGTGTGCATGTCCTCGAATACGATGCCTAGCTGGACCATCGAGAAAGCCACCTCAGGCTGCAGGCCGACGATCACCGTGTCGGCGCCTCGCAGCCGGGTCATGCGCGCAATCGTCTGCAACGAGCGAGCGGCGAAGAATCCAGCACATCGATGGCGGTGACGTCGACGATGATGCCTTGTGCCCGGTATTCGGTCACCCGCTGCATCAGATGCTCGCGAAACAGCTCGGTGTCAGAGTCGGAGAGAGCGTTTTGCACGGTGGCGATGAGAATCTGTCCCTGTTTCAGGATGGGTACTGGCATGAGACTTTTATGGCGATT
>CAWDVY010000005.1:0-619381 GCA_963805675.1 uncultured Actinomycetota bacterium | reverse complement strand
ACACGTTCGTCGGCGTTACGTTGGGCTTGTGCGAGCTGTTCGGCGTGGTCGATGCGGAGCCTTTCGCGTTCAGCCCGTGCGTCGTCGCGCTGCCGCTCGAGCTCTTGGTTGAGGGACGCCAAGGCTTCTCGTTCTGCTTGTACCGCGTGTTGCGCGGCGGTGGCTTCAGCGCGTGCGGCGGCGAGATCGGCACGGATGGTGGCTGTTTCGGTTGCGGCTTGCTGCGCGGCCTCGCGCGCTGAGTCGACTTGGGCTTGAAGCCGCTGGCGTTGTTCATCGGCATCGCGACGGGCTTGGTCGAGCTCACGGCGCAGCTGGGCAGCGGTCTGGCGCTCACGCTCGGCCGCCTCGTCGGCGGCGTGCTGTGCGGCCTGGGCGGAGGCGGCCTGGAGTCGGGCGGCACTGGCGTCCTGGCGTGCTTGCTCAAGCTCGGAGTCGCGTTCCGAGAGTTCGCTTCGGTGTTCTGCCTCGACCGCCGCCAACTGCTCTTGCGCCCTCGCTACCGCGGCGTCGGCCTCGGCGCGAACCTGGGCGATCTCGCCTTGCGTCTCCTCACGCACGCGCGCCGCTTCGGCGATCGCGTCTTCGGCCAGCGAATCGGCTTCTTCGCGTTCGCGCTCGGCGGTCTGTGCGCGCTCGTCCGCCAGTCGGGCGGCCCGCTCAGCGGCTGCGCTGCGCCGGTCGGCCTCGGTCACCTTGGTGAGCGCGTCGCGGTGTGCATCCTCCACCTCCGCACCCGCGGCCTCGACGTCGCCGGCGGCGCGGACGTGGACTAGCAGGTCGTCGAAGTATCCTCGCAGGTCCGCGACTTTCTCTGGCAATTCGCTTAAGCGCTGCTCCAGGGTTGCACGCGCCAGGGACACCGGGGCAGCGAGTCCGGTGTTGTCCTGTGTCGCCACGCCGCCACGCTGCGCGCGCCGGGCCCGCCAGGCGTTGGCGCGGTTATGCACGGGCCCTCCGCCGGTGTCGGGTTGTTCGCAATATCGGGAGGGGCGACCTGTGGCGGGGTCGGGACGGCTGGGGCGGGTGCAGCCGGGGTAGTTGCAGCGATCCCGCGGTTCGCCCCTCTCCGAGGCAGCTTCGCTCATTCACCGATGCTACGACTTTCGTCACCTGAAATCAACAACGAAACGTAACGTAACTAAAGCGACGAAACGAAAGCGACGAAACAGCCCGCCGGCGCGGGGTTCGGGGTGGTGGTGTGAGGATTCCCGCATGCGGGGAAGCCGCAGGCGGCCAGCTGCAGGGCCCCTCGAATACCCTCGATGTCGAGGCGGTGGCTGAGATGAACGACGATTTGTTCGACCCCTACGAGCAAGCGCTCATGTGGAGCGACTCAGACGTGGGCATCATCGTCACCGCGGACGAACAGATGCACCTGGTCGCGATCACTGACCGCGTGGTAACCGACTGCGTCGGCACCCCAGCGGACACGTTCACAGCTCGTGCAGGTCTCGTATTCTGGTTCGGGCCAGCCGATTCCAGCCCCGCGGTCAATAGGATGGCGACTCTCAACCTGCTCGCCGCCGCGGCGATGTCTGCACGCGTAGTGCCCTTACTGCACGGTCCTGTGCTGATCACTGGCGTCGATCGGGCCGGGAAGCTGCTCGGGCTTTCGAAGGCGCAACTTGAGTTGCTCGAATCCGGCTCGAGCCCGAACTGGTGGGCAAGAACAGTCCTCCAAGCACGACTCCACTGCTCGCTCCAGCGACGCCGCCGCGCCGTGGGTTGCGCAAGTACGCGGCGCCGAGTGACCGTTTCCCCCGAAGCTGATTGTGGAGGGGTTATCCGATGCTGAGACGCTCTGTCGGCTGCCCGGTAAGTTCGCTGATTAGGTTGTAATCCTTATCGGGACTGAGTCTTAGGAGAATCCGCGCCAATCAGCGGGTGACCCGGCTGTTGACTACCGCGCGGGCGCGGCGGCGAAGTCAGCGTCGAAGGTGGAGCCCACGGCGGTAATAAGGTCCGGCGCGATCGCGGTGTCTAGCGCAAGGGACAGTTCGCGGTTTTCGAGAAGGCTTGTCGGTGGAGAGGTTTTGGCTGCCGATGATGAGCGTCGGTGTTGTCGGTGAGCAGGATCTTTTCGTGCATGTACAGCCCGGTCTTGGTGGCCGGGAACAGGTGCACGGAGCAGCCGGCGGCCGACACTTCGGCCACGGCATTGGCCCACGCCGGGTTGTCGGTGAGAACGATGCGGCAGTCCGCACCGCGACGCGCGGCCTTATCCAGGGCGGACACCACGGCGCGGTCTTTGAGTTCCTCGCTGGTGACATCGACGCTGTGGGCGGCCTGGTCGATGCGCTGCAGGAAGCTGGCGCGCGCTGTCGGCGACCAGATGAGGTTGGGCTGCGGCGGTAGCCGCGGGCGGGCGCCCGGATGGTGGGGTGGTGTAGTCGGTGTCGAACGTCGCGGTGATGGCTGCCACGTCGGTGGGGTTGGTGTCCAATACCCAGGCGTCCCGGCTGGTCGAATAGTACTGCGGCGTGAGGTTCCCGGTGCCGACTGCCGCGGTGGTGTCATCGACGGTGATCGTTTTCTGGTGGTAGATCACCCCGTTGGGGGCCCATTTCACGGCGACGCCGGCGTCGCTGAGTTCTTGGAAGGTCTCGGCGTTGGTGGCGTGGCCGTGAAATGCGGCATCGAGAATGACCTTGGTGTCCACGCCCCGACGATGTGCGTCAATAAGCGCGTTGACGGCGGCCGCATCGGTGAGTTCGTACATGGTGACGCGCACCGAGCGGGCCGCGTTGCTGATCAGACCGATGATGGGGGAGTAGCCTGCGTCGGGCTCTTGAATCAATTGATAGTTCGCGTCGGCCGCATGGGCGCGCGGGACCGTGGAAATGGTCAAGCCAGCCCAGCCGCAGCAGGTCACGGCCAGCGCGACGATCAGCACCGCGACCACAGGGAGCGCTTTGCGCGCGACGACACCACTCATGAGCCGCATGTGCCCAACCTATGGGGGCCCACCGACACTGCCGTGCACATAAATGGTTTTCGCCGCGACTCGCGTCGGAACAACCGCGGGGGAGCAGGCGTCGTTTCGCGGCGCTTTCTTGCCGCAAACCCAACCCCCAATACCACCAGACGGCAATACTCAAATCAGCCAAGATAACCGTTGCAATCCAACCAAATGCCGCAACTGTCGGTGACAGCAACTAGATTGACGAAGCGACAGATATCCTGTCCGAGGACGGGAGCGTCGGGCACACGCCAACGGTGACAGAAAATACCGGTAAAGCTGCACATTGGTTTCCGTCGTATTCGCCCTCCGCATGGGAAGGAGAGCGCACACCAGGTGGCGATGATCACGTGCCGCCGCTCCGGCTACGCTGCGGGGCATCAGCACGACGTTCAGTAGCGATCGAGCTCAATCAATCGCTCGTCGCTGATCCCGAAGTGATGCGCGATCTCGTGGAGCACGACGTGTCTGACCTCGCGGCGTAGACGATTGGCGTCGCCGGCAGCGAGCCGCGTGATTGGCCCGCGGAAGATGCTGATCTTGTCGGGAAGCACCCCGCTGTACGTGCTGGACCTTCGCGGCAGCGGTACGCCGCGGTACAGGCCGAGCAGAGGCCGTCCGGTGGGAGGCTCGTCCTCGACGACGATCTCGACGTTGCTCATGGCCGCACGGAGATCGGCCGGCAATGAGCTCAGCGCGTCGTCAATGGCCTCTTCGAATGGATCATTGAGATCTGGCTCCGAACGCGCATCCATCTCCGCCATGGTGCCAGAATCGGTGCTGGCATAAAGACGGCTCCTTCGGTCGCAATAGTGTCGCTCATATTGTCGGATCACTTCGCGCGATGGCAGATAGGTTCAGTAGATCCGAGAAGGGGGGCCGACTGGAAGTATATAGGGACCGTCAGTGTCCACTGACTTTTCGCTGATGATTTCTGCCGCCACGACGTCAGAAGCCACGTCAGATTGAACATGCCGCAGATGCTCGATGAACCGCCTGTCCGCAGCAGTGGTCGCTTCACTCAGCGCATCGATCACGGCAGTCTCGCCGCCCGTTCGGCACTTCGCAAAGTCTGCTTCGTACCAATCGATCACCGAGGACTGCCTGCATTCGAGACGAAAGCATTCCGCCCACACCCCATCCGGTGGGCGGTGAAACATGGGTGTCAACTCGCGGATACTCGCGATTCGAGCGCCGAGCTTGTTGTCGACACCCATGAACATCATTGGCGGAAAGTCCTCTGGCTGAGGCAACGTTGTTCCTCCATTCCTACCTTCTACCTGCTACAGAGATCACGCGCAGGCGCTGGAAACTGCGGACGGGCTACGTAGGTGGCAGGTCGCTAGTTCACTGATTGCCAGCGGCTCGCCGCGCTTGATTTTGGTGCCACCGTGTTCGAGCGGCCTGATCGACTTGGCCAGTTTGGTCGTAGTACTCCAACGCCTCATCGAAAAGAGCTATGCCCTGCTCGAATTGCCGCAGCGAGCACATTGCGACAGCAAGGTTGTTCGCAGCGTCCGCGCGGCCCTTCGCATCCAGCAGTGAGTTGCTGATTTCTCGCGCTTCGGCCAATGCTGTAATTGCTTTCCGGGCGGTCCTGGCGTCACGAGTACTCTCCGATAACGCAATGTAGGCAGCACCGAGGTTACGCAGAGAAGATGCAAGTCCCGAGCGGTCATCAAGCTTGCGGCGCAGGCCAACAGCTGAAAGGAGCTGAGTGACTCCCTCGCCAGGACGACCTGCCATGACGAGAACCGCACCAAGATTGGTCAGGGTGCCTGCTGCGGGGTAAGGGTGCGTCGCCGGCGGGCATTGCTGTAAGTCTTTGCGATATATTGCAATGGCGTCGTCCAAGCGGCCTTGTTCCTGCAACAGGTTGCCAATGTTGCTTCGTGCTCCACTTGCCCGATCAAAGTCGCCGAGCGCCTCGTACATTGCAACAGCTTCCTCAAGGACCTCTTGGCATTCGTCGTATTTGCGTTGCATGCGGAGTGATGTGCCGAAGTTGCTCAGCGCACTCGCGACGATGAGCTGCGGCGCAACGCGGGTCGCGACCGATGCCGTGGTGGCAGCGACATTGTGGAAGTCGTCACGCCAGTGAGCCTGGCTTTTCAGCAGATCGCCAAGAACAACGGCGAACTCCAGGAGAATGTTCTCATAACCATCACGGTCGGCGATGGTCGTGACAATCGAAATTGCCGTTGCCCGCTCAGCTTCGAACCACTGTGCGGCGTGAGTGGGGGTCTCAAAAACTTTACGGGTAGTCTCCGAAGCCACGGCGGTGAGCCATTCAAACGCCATAACAACTGCAGCGCCATAGCGTTCAACCACGTTTTTGAGCGCGCGGTGAGCATCGTCTGGATCGTGCGAGGCCATTTCGGTGGCGAAGATCCGAACGAGGTCGTGCATGCTCCATCGATTCGCCACATGCTGTTGCACAAGATGCGAACGCACCAAGGCCATTAGCTGCGGACGGACCATAGCCGCGTCCGCATCAATCAGCCAGCGTGCGGCGTCGATACCGACGTCGCCACCGGGAACCTGTGACAACAACCTGAATAGGCGTTGCAGATTATCGGGTAATCGCTTGTACGACAACGTTAATGCTGCTCGGACGGAAAGACGATCGTCGTAATGCAGTGCGTCCAGGCGGTGCTCTTCTGCCCGGAGTTCCGATTCGAATTCGGTTATCGGACGCGATGGTTCATCGACAATGAGTGAGGCAATGATCTGCAGCGCCAACGGTAGACGGTCGCACAGTTCTGCCAAGCGCTCGCTGGCTTCAAGATCCGACTCGACGCGTAGATCGCCATCAACTTGGATCTCTTGCTTCAGGAGATCCACAGCGTCGCCGATCGGGAGTACATCGAGCTCGACGGAGAGGCGATTCCTGTCGTGCGGGAACGTGTCGCGGGTGGTCACCACAGTCCGATGCAGCGGACTGGCCGGAATTAGCCCCTCGATCTGCGCGCGGTCACTGACATTGTCTAACCAGATCAGAACTGCTCGTCCGCCAGCAGCACGATGGTCAAGAACCTCATGATAGAGCCTCGCACGTTCCGTTACCGATTCGGGTATCTGCGGGCCAGAAATCCCCAACCCTTGAAGCAAAGGCCCGTACATCTCTGCAGCTTGCACCCGGTCCGTTGCAGGATCGTCGTATCCATGCAAGTCTGCGAAAAGAGCGTCACTGACGGGCTTTTGATCGATCGAACTGAGTGTTACCTGCCGGACAAGCGCGGTTTTCCCAACGCCGGGCGCACCAACTACGACGGCGACAGAATGTGGACCGAGACCTGGCTCATCGAGGAGAAAGCCGGACAAAGTCTTGAGCTGTTCCTGGCGGCCGACGAACACTGCAGCGGAGGAACGCATCGCCGCGATCGGCAGAACCGACGTCGTGGCCTTCGGTGTCTGCGGCAGGAAGACATTGAGGCTCCCCACACCGCCTATTGCGACGGCATGAGGATCCGCGATATTGAGTTGCCCGACACTACCGATGGCGGTGGAATTGTTGTCCGCCTTGATTTCTATTCGCGACCCGGGTTCGCTCTGGGATGCGTCATCTGTGCTGGTGCTCATCTGTTAGCGGTTCTCGGTCGAGCGTGACTGGCTGTCGACGTCCTTCGGTTGCGACGAGCCACCTAGGTTGACTGTCCCGTTCACATTCCATGCGGCGAACGAGTTGTTCTTGGCTGATATCGACACTCCGCCGTTGGCGATTGACGTGTCACCGGTATCCGCTGAGGACGCGACGTTGTTCGAAGTCCCGCCGCTGACCTCATTACTTGCCGTATGAGCTTGAGCGGGCACGACCGGCTCGGAGTGACGCCTTTCGATCCACAACTTCCAGGCACCGGATGCCACCAGGACAACGGCGGAACCTGCCGCCAATGCCCACCACCACTGCGAGGGCTTATCTCCAGTCAGCTTGTTGATCGCATACCCGCCAGCAAGAACCGCCACTGCATCGATACTTAGCGGCGCAACGAACCGCCGAATGCGTGTCGATCCGGCCACGCTCGATCACCAACCTTTTTTTTGCCGCTATCCAGAGATCCCGGCTCTCCAGACCTCATCATCAGTATGGCTACCACAACCGACAGCGGGCCGCCGACACCAACCGTTAGGACACTCGTGGGACCACTAGCCGAGTCTGGCCCCTGGGCCGGAAGAACCGGATTCGCGGCTCCGATGCTGGCCAGAGTCCTTCTTCCTCGCACCTCGCCACAAAGGTCGAACCGGCGACCGCTTGACGGCACGGTGCGGCTGTGGGATCCCGACACCGAGGCCACCGTGCACGAGCTGAGCGAACACACCAGCGGCGTGGAAGCGGTGGCGTTCGGGACCACCACCGCGGGCCGGACCCTGCTGGTCAGCGGAAGCGACGACCGCACGGTACGGCTGTGGGATCCCGACGTAGGCGATTGCCTCACAACAATTCTCCGCCGCGCTCCGGTAATAGCCCTCGCAGCCAATGGATCACAACTTGCTATCGGCGATGAAGGCGTTGTGGTCATTAAACGTGGTGCGTATACCCGCGGGCGCGCGCTGCGACCGCCGCGCTGTAGCGCGTCAGCCACTCACCTGTGTGGACGAGGCGGCCGAGGGCGTCGCCTCCTATGAGCCGCCAAGCGTGACGGCGCAGGGCGATGAACGGGTAAAATAGTTGCTATGGGAAGGGTAACAACTACGCCCGGCTGGTGACCACTTCTTTTGGGCGCACAGATCGTGTGCGTCGAACGGAGGTGGTTTCATGCACATATATTTGTGCACCAGCCGAGCCGCGCCCCTTCCGTTATCTTTTCTCTGCAGCTAGTGTAGCGTGATTCTGTTTTGTTTACTTAGCGTTGTTGTCGACGAGTTGGCGGATGTTGGTTTGGGTGAGGGCGACCTTGGCGAGGATCTCGTCGGCGGTGGCGGTCCAGGCGAAGGGTTGAGCGTCGGCGTTCCAGTGCTCGATGTAGTCACGGATCGTGTTGATGAGGACTTTGACTGAGGTGAAGGTGCCGCGGCGGATAGCTTGGCGGGTGATGATCCCGAACCAGGTTTCGATCTGATTCATCCACGAAGATCCGATCGGGGTGAAGTGAAAACTGACCTGGGGGTTGTCGGTGAGCCACTGCGCTACATCGGGGGTGGTGTGGGTGGACAGGTTGTCCAGCACGATGTGGATATCCTTGCCTACGTGCGGTTTCACCGCAGCTTTGAGGAAGGCCAGGAAGTGTGCGCCGTCACGGGTCGGGTGGCATTCGCCGTAGATTTCACCGGAGCCGACCTGCAGCGCGGCGATCAGGTTGGTGGTGCCGTGCCGGATGTAGTCGTGGGTGCGTTTCTCGGTGACACCGAAGTCGATCGGCAACAGCGGCTGGGTCCTGTCCAGGGCCTGAACCTGGGTTTTCTCATCGATAGACAACACCACCGCCGCACCGGGCGGGTCCAAGTACAGCCCGACGATGTCGGCGACCTTCTCGGCGAATCGCGGATCCCGGCTGAGTTTGAATGTGCCCTGCCGGTGCGGCTTCAACCCAGTGTCGCGCCACAACGTGGCCACGTAGTGATGCGAGACCGTCACCCCTTGGGTGCGCGCGATGAACTTCACCATCTCCCGAGAAGACCAGTGCGACAACCCCTCCGGCGGCGCACTGCGGGTCGCGGCGAGAATCTTGGCGCGGATCGCGGCGGGCACCTGCTCCCGGCCGGCGCCCCGCTTGCGTTCCAACAGGCCCGCGACCCCCTCGGCCTCGTACCGCGACAGCCACAGATCCACTGTCGGACGCGACACCCCGGCCATCGCGGCGATCTCCTTCTTCGGACGATTCTGCGCGAACCACAACACAATTCGTGCCCGCGTACCCACGGTGGCCGGTACCTCCGCACAGTAGATGAGCTCACGTAGTTCATCGACCTGCGCCACAGTCAACTCCACCGCACCAGAATACCCTATGTAAATTAAACAGGATCACACGACACTAGGCAGGTTTCGACGCCAAGCAGTCCAGAACCATTTACCTACACCAACTCATACAGCGACCCGTGCTTGCTCGCCATCGTCTTCTCGATCGACGCCGCCAGGCCGTTGTCGCGGATTGAGAGTCCGAACTCGATGTTGCGGTTCTCGGCGTTGTAGGAGAAGTTGGCGCTCGTCAGCAGCACGATCTGGTGGTCGATGATGATGAACTTGGTGTGGCTGACGATCGGCTGCCCGTCGGGCAGTTGGGCTGACCGGTAGACCGTGGCTCGCGGCAGCTGGGCCTTCACGCCTGCTGGGTCGCCTTTGTCGGCGTCGACGTACACCACGACGGTGACGCCGGGCTGCTCGGAGGCGGTGCGCAATGCCTTCCACATGTTCGAGCTCGGCGAGAAGTTGTACGTCGCGCAGGTCACCGAGACGCGCGCGCCGGTGACGATGCGGTGGAACTCACTGGTGAGGTGACCGACGGTGGCCTCGTTGCCGGGCATGGTCCACACCGGAACCAGTTCCCGGTGAACGGATTTCGCCCCGGCGATCGCACGCAGGACGGCGACCGACAATCTCGGGCTGCGTGTGCCCGAGCCCGGCACGCTCCAACAGGGCGGCTGCCTGGCCGCGGCGGGCGGGGCTGACTTGTTCCAAGGCGTGCACGGTGTGCTCGCCGGCTTCCAGCACGGCCGCGAGCCCTTCGGCCTCGCCGGCGGTCAGGTACTCCCCCAGCGCGGCGAACGGCTCACAGGCCATCAGGGCTCCCGAAGAACCCCGGTACCGGTGTGCCGTCCGCGGTGGGCAGGGTCAGCAGGAAGCGGCGGTCCAGGAACCGGTTCGCCCTCTCGCAGGAGGTTTCCGAGGCGAACGAGCAGCAGTGGCAGGCGGCTCCGTGTAGGAAGTCTTCCGGGTCGGCGGGGGTGCGCATCGCGCACACCGGATCTGAGGAGCAGCGCGCCGCGCGGCGCAGCGCCGAGGCCACCAGCGCCTGGAACCGGGTCGGCTCGGCCAGGGCGACCAGCCCGCCGAGGGTGCCTTCGCTGTCGGAGGCGGTGGTGCAGATCAGGACACCGGCTGCGCCTTCCCATTTCGGGGTGGTGGGCCAGGCGTAGAGGCGTTCGGTCAGGCTGGCGGCGCCGTACCCGCAGGACATCGCCATCTCCCGGATCAGGATGTGCGACAGGGTGTGCAGCAGCCAGTACCGCGGCGGCTGCAGGCGGGCGTCGGGGTCGATGCTGGAGGTCGAGGCGGTCTCGGAGAGCCGGTTGCGGAAGTTGCGCTGGTGGGCTGCCCGGTGGGCCGCCCACAGCGGTGTTTGGTAGATCTCGGCTTCCCACTGGTCGACGTCGGAGAGGTTGAGTTGCAGGAAGATTCCCTCTCCGCGATCTTCGGTCGCGGGCACCCAGGTCGGCCGGCCGTTGCGGGTCAGTTTGACCAGCCGGGTGGCGATGTCGCTGATGCGGTCCAGGGCGTCGAGGCGGGTGAATCCCAGCAGCACGTTGACTTTCTTCATCTTGTTCACCGCGATGACCCGCTCGATGCGCGGGTCGAGCTGGGGGCCGCGCGGCATGTCGGTGACCATCAGGCCGCTGTCGTTGGCCTGCTGGGGAAACAGTGCGGGCTTTTGCAGGTAGCGCCATTCGGGGATGAGCAGTTCGATCGGGTTCCAGCTTTTCTGCCGCTCGCTGCGCTGCTCCTCGGTCTCCGGTGGGGTCAGCGCCTCGGCGACCGCGGCGGCCAGCTCGGCCTCGCTGAGGCCGGTGACGTCGATTTTGTGAGCACCCGCCAGCGCGCGGATGACCTTGATCTGGGTACCGAACTGCGTGAGCTGGTCCAGGCCGAGCTCGGCGCGGAGCCGATCGGCCAGCAGTTCGGTGGTCTCGTCGTCGGTGCGCGGCATCACGATGATCGACTGGGTGGCGGCGAACCACAGGTTCGAGGCGCCCATCATGATCAGCGCCGGCCGCGCGTCGCATTTGGGGTCGAAGGCATTCAGGTGCGGGTGGCGGCCCCGGCATTTCTGCGGCAGCTTGTCGCGGCCCACCGCGCCCTGGGCTTCGGCCATGCCCCTGGTGGCGCCGCAGGACATGCAGGTGATGGTGGAGCCGACGCTCTTGCCGACGTTGGCGTCGCGCATCTTCAGATCCGGTAACTCGGCTTTCGGGCAGGGGCCGCCGTGGTGCACCCACAGGGTGTAGGGGAACTCGTCGAGATGGCCGTGGGTGCAGGTGAGCAGGTGCTGGGCGGGAACGGCGGGGCTTTGCCGTTTCCGGGATGTCGTCCCGGTGGGCCGTCCGCGGCCGGGGCAGGCGCGGTGGGTGAACTGCGCGAGGTCGGGGCGGTAGGGGTGGGTGTTGGTGTAGGCGAACCGTGGCAGCGGGCCCAGGTAGTCACATCCGGTGCAGCGCAACCATTGCGGAAACACCCGCGCCGGGATACCGAGGTCGACGCCTTCTTTGGAGAACGCTGCCCGTTTGGGTTGCCACGGGAACGGCCGCAACGCGTCGACCTGCTCGCCCAGATGCATGCGCACCACCCGCAGCAGGCGCGGCTCGACGATCACCGGAATGTGTTCGCGGCGTTTCCAGATCGGCTCCCAGTCGTCGAGACCGGCGGGCATCACCGAGAACCCGGGCAGGTCCATGATCGACCCAGGACCGTAGGTGTACAGCAGGGATGAGGGACGCGCCGAGCCGACCTTCGCCCGGTTCTTGGCCGTATCGGTTTCCACATCGCCGAGCGGGTCGAGGGTTTCGCCGGGCTCGTGCAGCATCTGCGGCGTCGGGGATGGTCTCGGTCATCAGGACTCCTCAGCGGCCACCGGCAGAACCCAGTCGGGGACGGCCTCGGGCTTGCGGGCGAACAGCCGTTCGGGAATCGGGCTGACCAGGATGTTGATGTCGGGTTGGACTTCGCGCATGGAGTTGGCGACCACGAACGGCGCCTGGGTGGAATCGCCCACCGCCGCGCGGGCGTTCTCCGGGCTCATGATCAGCGGCAGATACTTGTCGTCCTCACCGGTGCGCTCGTAGACCAGCGTCTTGCTCATCTCCGCGGCGCGCTGGGCACGTTCAACCCACCGGTCGAGCCGATTGACGAGCAGATCGCTGGCCTGTTTGACGCGGCTCGTCGCGCTGGGCGGCGGCCCGGATGCGTTTCTTGAGCCGCTCGAAGACCGCCTCGATGGCGCTGCGCTGGTCTTTGATCCGCCAGGCGCTGCGCTCCTGGGACAGCCCGTCGGCCAGGTTGCCCTGCATGACCCGCGCGGTGCTGATCAACAAGCCGTCCAGACCGCGTTCCAGGGACGTCGGCGAGTACGGGGTGACCGACAGTGCCTCCACCTGGGCGTAGAAGGTCTCGTGGTAGTGGCGGAACTGCTCGAAGTGCGCCAGGTCGCGCGGGCGAGCCCAGTTACCCAGTGCCACAACCAGTCCCGGCCGTGCCGGGTCCCGGCCGACGCGGGAGGACGCCTGGATGTATTCGGCGGTGTTCTTCGGCTGCCCGACGACCAGCATCAACCCCAGGCGCTGCACGTCGACACCGACCTGCAACATCGAGGTGGCCAGCACCACGTCGAACGGCATCTCCGTGCGGGTGGTGACCTTCTTGCCGGCGTTCTTGTCCGCCAGCCGCGCGGTGAGCGCCTCGGTGGTGTCGTAGTCGGAGTCGAACTCCAGCCCGAGGCGGTCCAGGGTTTCACCGATCTGCGAGGAGGCGATCCGGGCGGTCAACTCGCCTTTGTTGAGCAGCCCGAACGCCGCCCCGAGACGGGCGGGGAAGCCGGAGTCCCTGCGCGGGCGTTTGACCCGGCTCTGCACGTCGTCATCCATGTAGCGCGACATGCCCGCCAGTTCCCGGGTCGCGCTGAAATAGCCCACCAGCGTCATGTACGGGTCGGCGGCCGCCCCGCAGCGGTCGAACAGCAGCTGCCCGGCCGACAGCAGCACCTCCGACACCCGGATCTCCGCGCTGGACAGCCGCACACCCTGCGCGCTGATACCGAGGTAGCGCCGGCCCGGCGTGGCCGGGGTGATCGGCAGTTCGCGGGAGAAGTAGGTGTCGGCGACGTCGAGCACCTGCGGCGGGAACATCTCCACTCGCCGCCCGTAGAGTCCGCGGATCTGCTGTTCGGCGTTGCGGACCGTCGCCGTGGAGGCCACGATCAGCGGCCGCACCGCCCTGCCGTCCTCACACTCCCACGAGGCCAGGGTGTCCACCGCGACCTCGAACAGTCCGACGGCGGTGCCCAACGCCCCGGTGATCAAATGCAACTCGTCCTGGATGATGAGGTCCGGGGGGCGCAGCCGGTCGACGGGACGCACCGTGGCCGCCGGGTGGTTGTCGGTGGCCGGGTGGGTGGTGGTGATGGTGCAGCCGGCGTAGTCGGGGTGCACGTAGCCGTGGCGGCCGCAGCGCCGACCGACATACCCGAACAGCGCGGCGGCTTCGCCCTCGCGGGCCAGCCGGGCGAACTTATCGACGGTGGCGATGACGAACACCGGCGTGAGGCGGTAGATCTCCTCATCCACCGTCAGCACCGGCAGACCCTCAGCGACGGCACCGCCCTTGGCGAACGGGCAGCGCGCGAGCTCGTCGCCGCAGAACACCAACACCCGCCGGGACGTGGCATCCGCGCGGACCTGGGCGGCGGTGATCGGGGTGCCACACCACGGGCAGCGCTGAATCTGCAACACCGTCAGCCGGTACGCGCCGAACTCGTTGGCTTTGCGCAGCTGCTCGTCGGCTTCCTCGAAGCGCTTCGGACTCACGTCGGTGCCCACCCACAGCCCGATGCGAAACGGCTCAACCCCCCAGGTCTGCTCATCAGCGCGGCGAGCCAGTTCCGCCGCGCACACCAGCGCGGTGGCCCGCTGGAACTGCTGGGCGGTCAGCAGCCGCAGCGTGTAGCGCATCAACACTGCCACCCCGTCGCGGCCATGCAGCGGACCGTCGGCCGACTCCACCACGCCCTGTCGGCGCCGGATCGCGAAGGTGTAGGCAGCCAGACCCAGATAGGCCTCGGTCTTGCCGCCGCCGGTGGGAAAGAACAGCAACTCCACCCGCGCCTGGTGATCGTCGCTGCGCAGCGGTGAGGTCGGGTCGGTCAGCGCGCCGAGCTGCATGAGGATGAACGCCAGCTGGAACGGCCGCCACGACGCGGCCCCCTCACCCAGCGCGGCGATCTTGTCGCGGGCCGCCTCCACCGTCAGTGACGGGTCTGATGCCCGTTCGGCGGCGACCTGCGAGGCGATGCGCTGATCGCGCATCACCTTATTCATGAACCGAAAGCAAAGCAGCGCCTCAGGGTCGGCGGTGAGGTGATCCAAACCGGCCAGCAGCCGCTGCTGGGTTTTGCGGGCATCCCACAACACCAACTCCGCCGTCGAGCGCAGATGCTCCGGCAGCTCTGCGGCGATCGCGTCCTGCCCGTCAAGCCAGGTCGGCGTACCCGGAAATCAACGGCTCCAACCCGTTTCGCAGCTGCTCCGGCGAGGCGGTCGCCAACCCGTCCATGGACAGCAGCGCGTCCTCCACCGAACGGGCTTGGGTCTGCGGGGTCTCGGCGACCGGCAGCCACGTGGTCCACACCGCCGTCGCCCGACGTGCACCCGGCTGCCACCTGCCCAGTCCACCGAGCAGGTCCGCCCGACCGCATACTCCAAACGGTTGCGGTACTGAAGGTTCAGCCGCTGCACTTCCGGGTCAGGGTCAGACCAATCCTGTTCCAACGGATCGTGCACCGGCAGCAAGACGGCCTCGCCCGCCGGCGGCCACGTGCAGCTTGGTTTGGAACATCCACATCGCGGTCGGGATCGGTGTCGGGGTTTCCCGGTCATTGCACAACGCGATCTCAACCAGCACCCGCCCCGCTGCCGGGTCGGTGTAGCGGTCCAGGCGCAGACAGATCGCGTCGCGCAGCGGCACCGTCACCGTCTGGCCAGCCGGCAGATCGGCCAGCCGGATCGTGCGGGTCTCCTCGACGGGAGTGCGCTGGTAATGCCGAATCGGGCGGCCGGCTTTGGTGACCTGGTCGGTCTGCACCGTCTCGTAGGCACCCCAGGAGGCGGTCACCGTGAACGACTCCAGATCGGGCGGCACCTGGAACCGCAGACCCATCGACGCCGGAATCATCAACCCCTGCTTCGGTGCCCGATCCTCCGCATCGTCCTCCTCAACCTCGGCCTCCGTCTCATCAGCAGCCGCAGCCGGCACACCCCGGCCTCCCCCGCCACCCTCACTATCGGCACGACCCTCGATGAGATGGCCACGCTCACTGTCGATCTCGTCGTCATGGTTGGTCGCTGACGTGCCACCGGTGAGCTTGACCGGGGCGATCACCCCCACCAGATACTGCGAGCGCGGACTGAACGGCAGCACCTCCTCCGGGCCGTGGATCGGGCCCAGCAGCTCGCGCTCAAGAATGTCGACCAGGTTCTCCCGAACGGTGTACGACGTGCCGTCCGGCTCGTAGGTGAGCTGGTAGGACGCCTCAGTGTCCTTCTGCTTGTCGGTGGTGTCGCTCATCAGAACAACGCCTCCTCATCCCTCGACCGCGGCCTTCTCCCGCTTGCCCTTCCCTTGGCGGGCGCCGGCGCCTCTTCCGCAGCGGCGCGGCGATGATTCTCCTCCAGCAGCCGATCCAAAATCTCCACCCGCGCAGCCGGACTCACCGTCCAGCGCTCATCTGCCGGTAGGTGTGAAAACCGTGGTCGAGCAATATCCGACCAGCCGTAAGCCTCCATCACCGCCTCGTCGAGTTCGACGTGGATCGCACGCATCCGCGCAACATCCGGATCGGCAGTATTCGCTGATCTGCGGGTCGTTGACGAGGTTGTAGAGCTTTGTAAGGCCAAGGTTTCGGCGCAGCATGATCTCGCCGACGCTCTTCATCGAGTCTTTGACCGATCGGCTCCAAGCTGGATCAGTTGGTTCAGGGCGGGGAAAGGTCTCGAACACATCAGAAGGGCGTGTAGGCAGGTCGGTCGCGCATCGTCGAGCCATACTTAATGGCCCATAGCTGGTGGATGCTCGACGAGAGAACGGCAAGATCAGCAGTACGACTCGGTAGCGAAGACGACGAGCTTCTGATGCAAAACTTGCCCGTTGGAACACGCACCGGCATGACCGTCTTGCTCACTCGGCGCAATCACTAGCACATAGTCGAGGTCGACGATCGCCTCCGCAAAGCCGGTCGTTTCGTCAGCGAACTGCCACCAACTTCTAGCAGCGACTTGCGGTTGCAATTTCGACCGTCGAGCGTCTCCGCGTTCCGGTTTAACGAAGTCGACGAGCGCGCGCGAAAGGCAGCGAATACTCGCTGCGCTTCGGATTCAGGCTCGGTCATTGAAGTCGATCACCCATCGCGACGCTGAGCAGTCCGGCGCTGAGTTGAGGTCTTCGCCGTTCAAGTACGGGAACAGGACCTCTGCATTGCGGGGGTCTTCGCAATCCAGCCTTGTGCCTCTGCAGGTTCGAGGACGAATCCCATGCCAAGGACAATGCACCCTTGAAATGCGATGCTTGGAGTTCTCTACAAGCCGCAGCGGGCTGCCCTCAACGCGCCCCCCGGGTTCGAGCAACGTGCGTGATCCGCTTTACCGGCTGCGCCGTCGCTGATACGCGGTATTTCATCGGCAACGTGCGCCCGAAAGTTCCCCATACGGCCGCGTACTCGAGGTTGGCAGCTTGCTACAGGCCATGACCGGCTCTGGATTGCCCGCGTGATCGTGAATCCTGATTCGACCATTCGGTCAAGCCCGACCTCGCGGGTATCACCTTGAGCGATGGTGTTCGTGGCGATAAGCCCGAGAGTGCCAGCGCGACGAGAGCAAGGACCGATGCGCGAAGGAAGAAGTAAGCGACCTGGTCGGCGCTTCCTTTTGTGCCTGCCGCGAGGATGTTGACCAACCAGTCGCGAATGTCTGTGCCCATGGCTCCGGTGAGTCTTCTGCCCGCCCAAAAATGGCGGGTTCCCGACGATCGCGTCGAATCCCCCGCGTCCGACGATGATGTCGGGTGCTTCGATGACCCAGTGCAGCGGGCCGCCACCGCCGGTAGTCGGTGGGGACGGTGGGTGTCAGGCCGTGGTCGATGATGGTGTCGAGGTGTGTTCGGTCCGGTTCGCCGGTGTCGGGATAGGCGGCTTTGACGGCGATGCGCAGGTTCTCGTAGGCCTCGTCGAGTGCGCGTCCGGGTTTCCCGCCGAGCGGCAGTCCTGCGGCGATGACTCCGTCGGCGATGGTGCGCAGGTCGTTGGTGACGCGGTGGAGTTCGGCGAGTTGGCGGTGTTTGGCGGCGCTGTTGCGGGCGGGGTCGAGTTCTTTGATCTCGCTGGCCAAGTCGCGTCGCAGGTCTGCGGCTTTGCGGATGATGGCGTCGATGTCGACGTCGAAGATGTCGAACATGTCGCCGGCGGGGACCCGGCTGGGGTCGATGTGCAGCTTGCGGAGCTGGTCGAGGCTGGTCAGGCCGAGCAGGGAGTTGCCGAGGAAGATTTTGTCGTCGACGAAGGAGAACGGCAGGTCGCGGTCCAGGGACACCAGCCACAGTGAGAGTTTGCACATTTCGACGGCCATGTCGTTGATGTCGGCGCCGTAGAGGCAGCGGGCGACGACCTCGCGGATGGCGCGCAGGTGCAGATCCCGGCGGTGGGCGTTGGCGGGGTCTTCGGCCATCCAGGCTTCGACTACCCGGTCGGCGAGATACCGGGCGGCGGAGACGAGGAATGCCCCTGAGCCGCAGGCGATGTCGGCGACCTTGAGGCTCAGGATGTCGTCGGAGGACTTGAGCTTCCACTGGGCTTCGTCGGCGGTCTGGTACGGGCCGGGTGCGTAGCACAGGGGTTGCAGGGCGTGCAGCACGACTTCTTCGGCCAGCGACCTCGGGGTGTAGTGGGTGCCGGAGTTGCGCCGGGACGGGGTTTCCTTGACCATCAGGCCGCCGTCGAGCACGACCATGGGGCGGCCGCGCAGGTCCAGGCGCACCAAGCCCAGCCAGGGCAGCACCCGCTTCAGCAGATCGTCGTCGTGGCCGAGGATCTGGGTCACCGCGCTGACGACGTTCGGCTCGGGCTGGGCGCCAATGGCTTTGGCGATGGCGGCCGCGGACTGCGGTTTGGCGGCGGGCTGGTCGCGTTCCACCCAGGCGAGGATGGCGGCGGCCAGCGATTTGGGGTCGCGGTGCTTGATCGCCAGGGCTTCCAGTGTCGACAGCGGGTATCTCGGGTTCCTCGCCGGCGGTGCCGCGCAGCCCGAGGTAGGTCTCGTCGGCGGTGATGGCGGTGTAGCCGAGCAGGCCTTCGTAGATGTAGCCGATCTGTTCGACGTCGATGTCGCGGAAGGAGATTCGCCGCGCCTCCCCACCCCGCAGGACCGCCAGTTGCACGGAGCGCAGGACGTGCAGCATCACCCGGTCGGAGACGGTCAGCGCGAGTGTGCCGTGTTCGGTGGTGTCGGTGAGGCACGGGAAGCGGGCCGGGTCGAACAGGGAGCCGCCGTAGGCGGGCATCCGCATGCTCTCGAAGGAGGCGCCGCGGTAGAGGGCCTGGCTGGTGGCCAGCAGTCGATGCCAGGTCAGGAATGTCGAATCGAGGGCTTCTTCGCTTTCCTGGGTTTCGCGGGCCTGCAGGCGGTCGAGTTCGCGGGAGATGCCGTAGCCCTGGTCGAACAGTTCGCCGGAGGGCAGCAGGCCGCGTTCCTCGGCGAAGAGCAGGAACACCACCCGCATCATGATGGTGACGGCGGCTTCGTAGGTTTGGTGGGTGTCGGTGGGCAGCGGGTCGGGCTGGCCGCGGCGGTGGGCCTCGGTGGCGGATTCGGAGAACGACTGGATCAGCAGTTCGACGGCGAGGCGCACCTGGGCGCCGAGGGCTTCGGTGATTTCCTCGGCGGCGGCGACGGATTCGGCGAACAGCACCGGCAGCCGTTCGGCGGCATCGCCGCCGATGATGTACTGCCGGCCGATGAGGGTCAAGAAGGCGTCGCGGGTGCGCGGCTCCTCGACCCAGGTCAGGGCGTCGACGATGCCGGAGGCGGCCATGCTGCCCGGGCGGGCGCAGACCAGTCCCCACCAGCGGCCGTCGGTGACGATGCCGATCTGAATGTTGTTGTCGCGCAGCAGTGCTTCCATCCGGTCGATCGGTGTGGCGGCCCACAGATCGTTGGGGGTTTCGCGCAGCGAGTCGACCGGGTCGACCAGGTACACCAGCGCACCGATCCCGTCGGGACCGCTCAGCGCGGCCTGTGCGGTGACCGTGACCAGATGGTTGGGTGATTGCGCCTGCACCCCGGGCACCGGTCCCCACGACAGCGACTCCGACCATCCTGCGACATCCCGCAGCACGGTCTCCACCCACTTGTCGCGGGCAACCCGGTAGGTATCCAGGGCTGTCTCGCGCGCCGCCGGCGCGGTCGAAGGTCTCCCACGCCGTCTCGAAGTCCCTGCGCGCGTAGGTCAACGCGTCCTTGCGCTCCTCGGACAGCGCGGGCATGCCCTGCGGCCACACCCGCTTGAGCGGCGGGATGGCCAGGAACGGGCCGTCGGTGTCGACGAGTTCCAGCCACTGGCGGTGCAGCTCCGACGCGCTGGCCGGCGCAGGGCGGCGCGGTGGGCGGGCCATCACTCGAGCCCTGCCTTGGCGTCCTCGGGGGTCAGCGCGAACACCACGGCCGCGGCGGTGGTGTGAGGTTTGACCTCGGCGTAGCGCTCCTCGATGGCCGTGATCTCGCGGGCCTCCTCATCATCGAGATCCTCGAGGCGGTGCTGCATCGCCTCGATGTCGCGGCGCCATTGGCGCTGCTGCTCGTCAGCCCACAGCATGGCCTCGGCTTCGGCGTCCTTGGTGCGCAGCCGGGCCAGCGAGTCGCGCAGATTGGCCCGGAACGCGGAGAAGATGTCATGGGCGCGTTGGATGTCGGCGCTTCGTCGCTTGGCGAGCTGGTCGACCACCAGTTCGTGGCGGCGAGCCGCCCGGGCCTCCATCGACTCCAGCAGGCGGGCGCGCAGCGGGGCGCCCGGTGCGTTCCACAACGCGCACAGCTCGGTGCGCAGGTGTTTGTCCGCGGGCTTGAGGCGCTCGGCGTCCAGGGCGTGGTCGAGGGCGGCTTCGGCTTTCTCCTCGGCCATCGCGCGCCGGCCCTTCAACCGGACACCGACCAGGAACACGTCCTCGTGCAGCCGCAGCCCACCGCGGCCGACCAGCACCATGCGGGTGACCGCGGCGACGAACGACTCGGGCAGACCGTCGACGACGACGGCGCTCACCCGGTTCAGCGGGGCATCCACGCTCCACAGCGAACGGCGAAGCAGCCGTTGGGCTTTCTGCACGATCGGATGGCCGAGGTGGACATACACCAGATCGCTGCGGCCCTCGGCGGCCTCCGGGTCGAACGTGATCGGCCGCAGCACACCGGGATTCAGCCGGGTGTCCAAACCCTTGAGCGCGTCCTGCCAGCCGACGGTCAGGCTCGGCAGTTGGAACACCTCGGCGTCGGTGCGCTCATCACCCACCGGGATCAGCGCCGGCTGGTGGTTGATCCGCAGCGCGGTATCGACGACGCGGCGCAGATTGGCCGGCTGCAGATGCAGCTCGGCGCGCGAGGAGTCGAACTCCTTCTCCAGTTGGGTGAGCCGGGCGTTGAGTTCCATGCCGCCGGCCAGGGCGGTGTTGATCACCTCGTTGGCGTCCACACCCTTGGCCTTGCGCTTGGCCGGGGCACGCCCGGCGAAGTGCTGCTGGATGTCGGCGCCGATGACCTGATTGACCTTGCCCAGGTCGTATTCGACCTGGGCGACCTTCTTGGCGATGCGTCCCATGAAGTCGGCGTCGGCGGCATACGTCGACGCCGTACTATCCGGCAGGAAGTGGTAGACCTCGGGCTCCTGGGTCTGCCCGTAGCGGTCGATGCGGCCGATGCGCTGCTCCAACCGCGACGGGTTGAACGGGACATCGAAGTTGACCAGGCGGTGGCAATAGGTTTGCAGGTCGATACCCTCCCCGGCGGCATCGGTGGCCAGCAGCACCCGCACCGGCTCCGTGTGACGGGTCCGCGGTGAACTGGGACCGGATGTACTCCCGATCCTCCGGCGGTGTCGATCCCTGGATGACGGCCAGCCGGTCGGCATAGCCCCGTTGGGCCAGAACCCGCTCCAGCCAGTCCACGGTGTGGGCGTATTCGGTGAACACCACGACGCGTTCGTTTGTCCAATGCTTGCCGTCCGGTCGGCATACCGCGTCGAGGAACTTGATGAGCGCCTCCAGGCGGGAGTCGGGGCGGCTCTCGTAGTCCAATCCCCAGTGCGCGAGCTTTTCAAGTTGGCCGGGCTTGGCGGCGCTGAGCGGGTCGGACTGCTTGGACTCACGTAGCCGTTCGGCTTCGTCGTGCTCCCACAGGCCTTCCTCTTCGTCGGACTGACCCTCCCCGAAGATGTCGTCGTAGTCGTCGTCGGTCAGACCACGGCGGGCCTTGGAACTCAGGTAGTGACTCAGCGTCATCCCAAACGCGAACGGGCTGGACAGGAACCGCTTCTTGAGCAGCATCGCCACGATGTCGCCACCGGGCTTGGTGCCGTTGAGTTTGGCGCTGCGGGTGACGATGTCATCGAGCAGGGAGAACATCTCCTGCTCGCTGTCATCCGGGGTGAAGGTCAGGGTCTTGACCTGGCGGTCCTTGAATCCCTTGCCGGTCAAGTCCCTCTTGAGCCGGCGCACCGCCACGTCTTTGAGCGCCGTGGGAATCCAGCATCGCGCCGCGGGAGAACCGGCGCGGGTCGATCATCTCCATCAGCGCGGTGAACGACTCGGGGTAGCCGTTGTGTGGAGTCGCGCTCAAAAACAGCCGGTGCTCGCACTTGTCGGCCAGTTGGCGCACCGCGACCGTGCGCTGGGTGTCCACCGCGTAGCCCCGCCCGCTGGCCACCGTCGACGGGCTGGCCGGGGCGACATGGTGGGCCTCGTCAACGATCAGAACGTCGAAGGCGAACCGCTTGCCGGAGTTGGGGCTGGCGGTCTGGGCGTAGACGTCGCGCAACAACCGCTGCGCGCGGACCTTCGGCAGCCACGCCATGCTGACGATGACCCGCGGGTAGAGAAGGAACGGGTTGGCTTGCAGGCCGTGGCTGCGGCGCACCTCGGCCATCAGCTCGCTGTTGACGATGACGAAGTGCAGCCCGAACTTGTCGCGCATCTCGTCCTGCCACTTCAGCGCCAGACTGGGCGGGCAGACGATCACCGCGGTGCGGGCCCGATGCCGCAAGCAACAGCTCTTGCAGAACCAGACCAGCCTCGATGGTCTTACCCAAACCGACGTCGTCGGCCAGCAGCAGGTTGGCGCGCGGGCTGGCCAGGGCGCGGCGCAGCGGCTCAAGCTGGTAGGCCTCCACCGCCGCGCCTGACCAGAACGGAGCCTGGTAGCGGTTCGGGTCGGCCGAGGTGACGGCACCCCACCGCATGGCGTCGACGAAACCCGCCAGCGCGACGGGGTCGTCAAACGCCGTCGGGGTTGATGTGCTCCGGAAGTCCCTGCGCCGGGGTGACGGTCTGTCCGACTTCCAGCTCCCAGATGACCGCCAGCTGCTCACCCAGCCGGTCTTCGTCGAGCGACTGCAACTCGACGATGTGGTTGAGGTGTGCGCTGGCCTCGTCGGCGGGGCTGCGCGGCAATCCTTGAGCTTGGACATTCGCTACCGCCCAGGACGACCCGCGAACTTCGACGACCTGGCCAGGCTCGGGCAACACGCTCGCCACGGACAACGCTATGCCACCCCCACTTCCAACTGCACGATGCGGAATTCGTCATGACCATACTGGCGGCCATGGACATCCCCTCCGCCGCTGCCTGGGGTCTTGCGCAGCCACCGTGTCCCCTTGTGCTGGTGCTGTGTAATGCCGACTCTCACGACATGCCGATCAATCCCTACCTCAATCGGGAATCTACGCGGCCCCCAACCAAACCCCAGCATCCCACCAGCAGCGCCACACATGGCCGTATTCGCACTCGTAATAAGCGGTGACGCGCCCGCCACCGTCCCAATGCCCCCAGCTCGGGTTTTATGCGTCGACCTAGTCCAACGGGCGAAGTGCCTGCGCCTCGGCCAGCCAGGACGCCGACACCGACACATGCCGGCGGACACGGCGACCATCGACCCGGCGGGCAAGGTAGGGCGAGATCGGGATGACACGGCCGCCACGGCCGCCGTGTCCCAGCGACTGGGCGAACAGCTCCGCCGGCGGCAGGGTGATCTCGGTCGACGAGCGGGTCAGGGTGTCGTGCGCAATCGTCAGCGCGGCGAGAACATCAGGTTGATGGCTGCCGTGCTGCCACACCGCCGCCGCATCCTCGATCGCCGGATGCTGACCGACCAACCGGCACCCGCCGCGTTCCAACGCCACCAGCAGACCGGCGCTGCGGGCCTCGGCGTTGCCGGCGCGCCCGGAGTTAGGCGGCGGCCAGGTGCTGACCCGGATCGCCGCGGCGCCGGGATGGGCGGCGCGGTAGCGGTCCACTGCCGCCGTGACGATCTGCTCATAACCCTTGCGGCTGGCAAAACCCTCGATGCTGACGGCGGTCGCGCCGGTCTCATAGGCCATCCGCACCGCCTCGGTGCTCCACACGTCCGGCGTCATCTGCCGCGAGGTCGACCGCAGCACCACCACGTCGCCGGCCGCGGTCAGGCCGGCCGCCACGATCCCGGCATGGTCACCGCGCCCGGAATCGGCGGGATCGACGCCGATGACGATTCGCCGCAAGGGATGAGGGGCCGCGGGCAACCGGCTGTCGGCCAGCCACTCCGACCTGATCAGACCGCCGGCAGGATCGACCGGGCTGCCCTGGTACAGGGAATACCAGGATCGCGAGCTGATCCGGGACCGCACCTCGTCCAGTTCGCGGCGGGTGCGGCCCAACGCGCTGGTCATCACCTCGCCGGGCTCGCGCTCCAAAGCATCCTCGATGCCCTCCTCGCTGATCGCCGGAATGTTGACATACTGCCAGGACCTGCCGTCCTCGGACAGCAGCGATCCCGCCAAATCATCGGTGCTCCAACGTGTTTGGATTACGCAGACCGAGGCGCCGGGGTGCAACCTGGTCATGATCGTGTTGTCGAACTCGGCCCGCAGCTTGCGCTTCTGTGACGGCGAGTCGGCCTCGGCCTGATTTTTCAGAACGTCATCGCAAATGACGAGTCCCGCTCCATGCCCGGTGACCCCGCTCATGATCCCGCACGCCAGCACACCGCCGCGGCGGCCGCTGATCTTCCAGCGGCCTACCGCTTTGCGGTCGGAGGACAACTCGAAGCCGAGCAGGTCGGCGTACTCGGCCGCCAGTGCCTTCGCCTGGTGCGAGAACTCCTCGGAGAGCGAGTCGGCATACGTGACTTGGATGACGTTCTGGTCGGGGTCGACCATCAACGCAAACAGCACGCCGATGATGGACACGAGCAGGGACTTCCCAGAACGAGGCGGGGTGGTAATGACCAGGCGCCGACCGGGGTTGCGGATCGCGTCGTTGAGCACGTCGGAGATCAGTTCAAGCGCCGGGGTGGTGACGTAGTGCTGGATCACCCTCCGGGCCAGCTCGGAGGGTGTCGACGGGCGCCGGCGCCCGCGTGCCGCCTCGATCAGGTCGGCGCCGACGATGGCGGCGACAGTCTCGGGCAGGTCAGGCATGGCGTGAAGCCTACGGCGGGCGGGTGCCTTGACCGGGTCTGTCCCGCTGACTCGATGCCGCAGCAGACTGGGCGTTCTTGAACGCCCGTGCGTCGGAGTTACTTCAACGGTGTTGAAATAAGTCTCGACCAGCACAAACAACCGGTGACCACATTGGCAGGGTGAAAGCGACTGTTCTGGTCCGTTCCGCTGTGTCTACAGAGTGGCCATCTGTACAGCTAGATGAACAATTCTCATGCTGATGTGTCCAGCGTGTGTCAGCGCGTCGTCGCGTGTCTTAGGACATTGCTAGGACGCGACGGACACGTGTTCGCAGTTTCTTGGCTCCCCTCTCTGCCAACCTCATCTGAGGCAACCGCCCACTGACAATTAGTGACCCGAGGGCGGGGATGGAGAGATTCCCCGAATGACTAGCAAGGTGACCACATTGCTTCGGGCGCCCGGGGTCGTAGACGCTGGGCGGGTGGATGACGCTGGAACGGAACGTCGCGATCCCGAGGTGCCCAAGAAGGCGAAGCGGCGGACGTTCACGGCCAAGTACAAGTTGGAGATCTTGGCCGAGTACGACGCCGCCTCTAAACTAGAGGCCCCTCGGAGTGAATTAAGAAGCGAGTCTCTTCGTTACCTTAAGCTGGTGGGCTTCGAGCCACCGTGTAACGAACGCCGGGAAAATTTCGTCAGCACCGTCGCGCCAGGCTACCGCGAAACGCTCTACTGTTTCGTCGACAACGTCAAGAACGTCCGTTTGATCGACGGCCAAACGTCGTTGCAATTGACGAAACGCGTCGCGGCCGATACGTTCGAGCACCCTCGTACCACCAAACTTCAGACCAAAGTCGTCAGGCGAATACGCGCTGGCGTATGGGCCAGTAGACACGAGATCATACGCTGGAGCGAGCGTCGGTATTCGGCGGTCTGAGTAGATTAGCGACCAGTTCTTTAAGTGAGCATCGCCGTTACCAATAAGGATATTGAAGGTAAGCCGACGGATGAACTCGCGCAACGCTGGTCGGTCGCGCCCGCGATAAATGAGGGCTCCGACCGTTTCGATATTGCCGGAGTACTTATAGGTGTCGTAGAAACCGCGTACTTGCGCCAGGTCCTCGATGTGGATTCGCTGGCCGCCGGCACCGCGATCAAAACGGGCCACTGCATACGCGAGTTCTTCTTCACCTGGCCAGACCCCATCCGGGAGGGAGGGTAATTCTTCGCGGTGGATGAGGTTAATCTCCGGAGTATCAATTCCGACGGCGCTCGCGAGGCTCATCGTCGCGAACTCGTTGGCGGGAACGTCACTGTGGCGCGGGTCGGGCAACTTCACGATCCAGTCACCCAGAGTGCCTGACGCTGGCATGGTAAGTCGCTCGTTTTGCTTCATCATCGAGAATTTCAGACCAACTCCCGCCAGGGAGAACTTCCATTGGCTCCCTTGCGCTTCCCTTCTAGATGAGATTGGTCGCGAGTCGGCCAGTAGCTTAGGGTCGAAGGTTTCGTCGCTTTCTCCAGGGATTACTTGGACGGCGCCTGGGAGGTCGCGGCCGATGCGCAGAAGTAGCTGCAGCTCCCGTTCGGCTGATACGCCCTGGTCGCGAGCGATCCACTCCCGCATTGGGCCTTCCGGGAGCAGATTTGAGAACCACGGAGGTAGTCGACTTGCCGCCTTGGGCGAGCGCCGCGGGTCGTCCTCGAACCACAGGCCAAGTACGTCACGGCTGGGATCCTCCCAATAGCCGTCGGCGAAAACGAACCGGGCGACGTCTCCACGCTGCAGGATCGATCCGATACGACGGTCATGCAACACGACCGCGTGGGAAGCCTCAATCACTCGGCGGCCTCAGGAAGAGTTGAAGCGACCGGCGTGGGCTCATCGTTGTCAGGCTCGTCATCGAGGTCGAAATCGGACAGGGGCGGGGTGATCTCGAACCCGGCACCCGTCCGGTCGTCTAGAAAATCGCGCAGGTACGACTCCAGGCGCTCTGTGCGCCGCTGAAGGAACTCTCGGTGATCGCCGAGGTTGATCAAGTCGAGCATCTCCTTGTCGAGGAGAAACGCATCAAGTAGGTCGTTCGGCACGAGGGCTCCCACAAACTCGTCTCTGTCGACTACGGCGATTGCCCGGTTCGCGGCGCTGGACGCGTCAGACCCGAGCAGCCGGCGGGGGAATATCTCCAGGGCGACGGCTGCCGGCGAGCTTTCCCCGGTGAGGTAGGCGGCGAGGTCGCTGGGCATGAGAGGTCTGCCTGTCGCGGGATTTACTGGACCTCTCGCCCACAACGCAGCGAGAATGACTTTGGCGGACGAGTGATTGGTCCGAAACCGGTCCAACCGCGGCGTCGGGACCGGATCGGTTGGGTTCGTCGCGTCGAGAAGCCGCTGAACGGATCTACTTTCGTTGCCGGGTTCAACAAGCGCGGCGAGTGTGCGGATGTTCCCGGTCGAGCCCGTGTACCCGAGCACCGAAGCCGCAGCAGTTGAGCGCCAGAACCAGCGACTCAGCAACTCAAGATTTCGCGCGGTGGGGTCCTCGAACAGCGCAAAGTACCGAGTCAGCACGAGGAGGTGAAACCGGAACGGCACGAAAGTGAAATGGGGAATACCCGCTCGGTCCTGCAAGAATCGGATCACCCTCTCCAGCGCGAGTTCGGTTTGTGCGTAGGCGTCGGACTTCGATTCGGCGCCGAATGGGATGACAGAGGAACGGTCTGCACTGAACTCGATGTGTGCGTCGCGGGTGACATCCGGATGTCGGCGTACGAGGATCGCCTGGAAGACGATCTCCTCGTCAAGTCGGCCGAAATCGGTGGCCTGATCTAAGCGATCCGCTATAGCGCCTACGGAGAAGCTTTGCTCGGACCCCGACCCAGTCTCGCTGTGGATCGCGTCGAAGATCTCCGATCCACGAAGCCGCTTACCGGCCGAGTTGGTGCGGTCGAATACATCTCGAAGGACCCTCTCCTCAGCCTCTTCGATCACCGAGGCCGAGACCTCCACGTCGCGCAATAATGCTGTAACCCGCTGAATCTCAGCCGCATGCATAGCTGCGTCAGGGTTCTGCTGCAACCAAGCAAATGCTCGGCTTAGGTCGAAGAGATCCGGGAGCGGGATGCCCAGCGAAGCCTTCAAGTCGCGGGTGGACACGAAGCGGTGCTGGTCGAGCGAGTAAATAATCCGGAATCGTTCGTCGTTGGCGCTCGCCTCCGGATCAACCGCGTTGACGAGGCTGGTTATTCGCTGCTGTCCATCGACCACCCAAAACGCGTCTGCAATCGAGGGCGCATCAACTCGTAGGGCGCCGACTCGAAGCTGAGCTTTCGGAGCAGCCCGCTTCCACAGCAGCAGGCTGCCGAATGGATAGCCGCGAAGAATGCTGTCGAAAAGTGCAAGCACATCCTCGGCGGCCCAGCGAAACGAACGCTGAAACTCGGGAACGCGGATCCGCCCGGCTCGAACAAGCGAGACCAACTCCTGAATTTTGAAATTCTCGTTGCGCGATTTGGTCGTCTGCTCGGGCATCCGCCCTTCCTTCACTTTATGTAGTCGGATGGATGGCGCGACGCCCTCCGGTGGTCGCGTCGCACATGCCTAGTGTGTCACTCGCACGCGAAAGGACCCGGGTTCCTTGAGGCAGCGTTGCTCATCAGCCGGAGTGTCGTCGAGGCCGCTTGGGATCCCGGGGGCGTGACGGCGGAAATGACCCGGCTCGTTGTTCTGTTGATTTTGCGCTTTTCGGCTGTGCGCTACTCGTTAGATCGATGCGAGATTGACTGCCGTCGTGGGCACGCGAATGGACCTGGTCATCGAAGGCGTCGAGGACACGTACGGCGAAGGGGTGGCCAGGGCCGGGATCGAACCGGCGACCTTCCGCTTTTCAGGCGGACTTGCGCTCGCATTGGAGTTGTTTGCGCTGGTCAGGCCGGACGCGAAGCCTGCAATCAGACGTGTTGGATCAGCTCGTCTGATGCGTTGGCCCCATGAAATCGCACCGACGTCAGTGCAACTCTATGCAACTCCACTAGCCCGCGTATCCAGTCGTCTCAGGTGACTGACGCTACTTATGGCGAACAATGCGCGCGTATCGACTCGGGTGATCGAGCTGCTCGTCTGCGCCAGTCGGTTGATTCTCGACGCGAGTTCCAGACCGCGATCGGCGGCTTCCGCGAGGTTCTGCCATCGCCATACCGGCGTCTCTATCCGTCCTAGTTCGCTCAGTCTGCGGGCGCGCTGTACGACGGTGTGCCCGCGTCCGTTGTCGAGGATTGCCCGACCACCGTCGGGACAGCAATCCGTATCTGTGCAGATCAGACGCGTCCAGATGTCGCGGTGGTGACAGATCTCCTCAAGGCTGCGCTTGTCGACGCTTCGACCCAGTGGTGCTACAAATACCGGCCGCCCAGACCGGGCACCACCCGATTGAGCTCGCCGCCGGCTCGACATCGTTGCTGGCAGGTCGCAGCGTTCACGCCAACCAATTCCGGTTTCGTACCCGTGTGCGCCCGCTGCGATACCTAATTCCCCTAGGCGACCCTGCTGCCAGAGGACGACCGAGTGGTCATTTCTGAGCCGTTCGACCATGAGGACCAGGTCCATCGCGCGTTCCTCAGGGTGTGCGCCATCGTCGATCTTCGACGCCGCCAAAGCGACCTCCCGCGGCGCAAGATCGGCCAGCGCACGCATCATGGGGCCAAGCGCGCGCGTTCCGTTGACGGGCTGCAACATCCGCCAGCCGACAGCCATGACCGCTAGAACGGGTAGAGCGATCGCTTCGTTGTCGAGGTATGCCCGTGCGTAGTCCCACATTCCGGCCTGTACGTCGATCCACTCGCTTCCGGGTCGATCGATATGTACGTAAGGCGGGATGATGGCCGTCGCCCCGTGAACTACTTGGTAGTCAATCGCCCGCCGGGCGAGGTCGGACAGAAACACCGGGCGAGACGCCTCTTCTGGTGTCAGGGCCCGTGGCAGGCCGAAGGGCAAACTGGACCAACGATCACCAACAGGCTGAGCGTCCTGGAAGAGATAGGTCTGTGGGTCAACGATGAAGGCAACTCCGGATTGACGAGCGATCCGGGAAAACTCGGATGTCCGCGCAGGAACGTGAGCGTCCACGACAATGCGGTCAGGCCGCATGGATGCACGAGGCTGTTGGGCGCCTGTCCCGAAGATCCTTCGAAGAAGCGCCTGGTCTTGCAAGGACGCCCTGATGAGCAACTCGGCCATGACCATCAACCTCCTTCGTACCGATATCGTACCATCGGGCGAAACACAACACGCAACTTGACCCGCAACAAAATACGAACCATGATTAGCATGTGGGAAAGAACCCTGGCCAATGAGTGATATCCGGACATCAACAAACCCAGTCCGCGCGACGAAGCGGGCTGAGAACAGTGCGTCGGTGACGTACATGCGCGTGGTGGAGAAGGTCACCAGCTCCGGAATCACCCAAGCGGAGCTGGCCAAAGCGGTAGGAGCGGGTCCGCGCGCCGTGCAGAACTGGGCTAGCGGGCACAACGCTCCGCGGGGCAAATCGGCCGAGAAACTACTGGACGTCCACGCAATTGTGGACATTCTCAGTGATTCGTATACGCCCGAGGGCATCGATATCTGGTTTCACTCCCGAAACCGCAACCTCGACATGCGTCGCCCGATCGACCTGCTCACCGAAGGCGACTTCGACCGCGTCTTGGATGAAGCGAAATGGGTCGCGGGAGGCATGTGAGGAATGGATTCGCTGCCTGCCAGGCTGTCTCAGGCCACACCCATCGGCGTGAAGGACACCTGGCAACGCCACGTCCCCGCCAAATACTTGGCGAATGCCCTTGCAGGTCGATCTGCGACCGGTCGCTGGGGCACTGAAGGCGGCTTTCCAGTTCTTTACCTCGGTCGGCCGACCGACTCGGTTGTAGTCGAGGCGTACAGGCACTTGATTGACCCGATCGCCGACACTCCAGTGCCACCTATCAGCCCGCGTGCGCTCATCACGTGCGATGTGTCGGTGTCGATGATCCTAGATCTACGGTCGGCTGCGAACCGCGTGTCGGCCAACTTGACGATGGAGCAATTGCAATCAGACACACGCGACCGTGCGGCCTATTCGGCTTGTCAGAACGTAGCGGCTACAGCCCACCGACTTGAGTTCCACGGTTTGATAGCTCCGGCTGCGACTCATATGGGTGAATCGCTCGTGCTGTTTACTGATCGGCTCGACGACGCCGAGCAACCGTCGCTTATCGCCGAAGAGCTCTGGGACGGCGCTCCCGCCGGATCCGCGGAATCCAGGAGCGGGTCGCCACTTGCGGCTGCTTCCCTAGGCCGGAAGCCGGCGAGACGGAACCCGCAAAAAACGTCGGAAGCCAACCTGGCCCACTTGTCCCCCAGTCGGACATGAACTGATTCCGGGCGCTTCGGAATGACGCTGAAATGCCTTTGACCAGCCAGAATAGTCCCACCGTGTCCCCCGCCATCGCACCGCATTTCACCCAGCTGATGCCAACGTCGTGACAATTTTCCGGTCTGGCGGTCGGTCAAATCAGTCGCCATTTGTCCTGTGTCAGAGAGCGGATCGAGATTTGTGACGTTTCGCAGATGTGCAGGGTTCGACCATGCGGGGAAGCTGATACCGATCGTATACGGGTGGCGCTAGCCGCATGACTAGGTACTGCGCGGCTGGTGAGGCCGCCGACCGGCTGGTCATGGTTAGTCGAATTTTGTGTGGATTTCGTTTGCCAACTGCGGTGGGCAGTCAGGGCGGCGCGCGAGGATGAGGCTGCGCAGCCCGGTGGACCGGTTTTCGTGGATCATCATGCACTCGGCGATGGCACCTTTGTTGGCGGCGGAGACCTTGGGCCAGAGTTGTTCGAGTTGCGTGATCACTCGGGCGTCGTGGTGGACGGCGACGGTTAGCAGGTGCGCCAATGTGCGTCGGGACGTCCCGGAGATTGCCCCAATGTCGATCCCGGTGAGGATGGCTGCGATCGCCTCGCTCGTATGCTCGGGCGTGTAGTACGCAAGCCCGAGAGCGACGACCGCATCTTTGTAGAGGCTGAACAGGGTTGGAAGGTATCGTCTTCGGGCCTCGGGCACGTCTCTGGGCAGTCGTTCGGTCACCGACGTCAACAACTGTTGAATCACTATGGCGCGGAGCCGCTGATCCCCTAGGCCGGCGCGATCCAACTCGATGAGCAAGTCGAGCAGCGCGCCAGCGGTCTGTGGATCGTTCTTCTGCAGTGATCTGGTTAGTCGGGCGCCGATCAACTGGGAAGCACTGCGCGGTGGCGTGATGCGGGCAAAGTGCTTGTCTAGCTCCTTAGCAATGACCCGCACGACGGAGGCGTCCGGGGACTCCAGGAGGTCGAACATCCATGACATCTCCGCTGGGCCGAGGTCGGCGGTCGGCCAATGCTGGAGCGCCCGCGCTACGCCTTTGGCGGCCGAGAAGGCAATTTTTTGGTAAGCGGCGTGCCGGATCGTCCCGCTGACACGGGCGCGTGCGGCCGCTGAGCCGACGGTGATCAGCCCGTCGAGTTCGGCTGCCCGGTTGCGGTCCTCCGGCGTCGATCCGGCACATAGCGGCCGCAGCTCGGCCTCGAGGTTCACGAGGGCTGCTGGCGTTAGCACGTGCAGGAAGGTGTCGAATGCGCTGCGAATCACCGTCATACCGGCACCAGTGGGATCAGGTCCGGCCGCGAGAAGTTGTAGCTCTCGTGCCCCCTCGATCAGCGACACGGTGTCGGCGCTGGAGGCCATGATGATGGCGGGCCACACGTGGCGTGGATCGATAATTCGCCATCGGCGCAGCGTGGCGGCTATGGCTCGCCGCTGCTCAAGTGTCAACGTGTCGATGAAGTGGTTGGCGACGGCGCAGACCGTGCCGACGGCCGGACGAGCCAGCTCGTCCGGCAACCGGATGATGGTGCTGTAAACCAAGTCGCGGTGACGGTCGGCGATGTATTTGGCGACCTGGGTGTAGCTCTTGCGTGCAAGTCGGCCAGCGCCGAAGGCGGCTGTGAGCACTTGCTGGGCGACGGCTGGGTCTTCGCATAGCGCGTCAAGGAGACGGGTTTGGCAGGCGGACCACCGCCGGGGCAGTTCTGTGTGCAACATTTCCGCCCACGTGGTCCAGTCCTGGGAGTGGCGGAAACGAAGGATCGGGCCAGTTGCGTGTCAACAGAACGGCGACCATATCAGCTGCGCCGCTGGGGCATGCGTGTTGTGTCGCCGCGGAAAGCAGAGCGGTCTCCAGCGCCGAGTCGTGGCCGCGGTCCGCAACGACGCCGAGGACTTCGGCGCGGGCGGGGCCAGGCAGCTGGCCGTACAAATCGATTAAGACTTCAATGATAGGGTCGTCGGCTTCGATCGCGACCGTGTCGGACAGGAATTGGCGTAGTACGGACGTCTCCGCGCCCAGATCATGACCGCGGTCGCGGCTCAGCATCGCGACCACGACGTCGTTAAGGAACTTGGGCCGGGCGGCCGCGGGCAGGCGCCGATACAACTGGGCGGCGGTAGCCGCCGTCCGCGCAATACCGGCGCTATCAGCGAGTTTCAAGCACGTGATGACCACAGCGGCCGCCACGGACACGCATTCGTCCCCTGCCGCAGACAGCACGGTGACGCTGGAGGTGAGTAGTTGCGGATCGACGCGGCTGGCCACGGTGGTGACAAGATCCGGGCGGTGTCGATTGAATGCAGCGAGGAACTGCACCCGCACGCCTTCAGCGGTGGTTAGCGGAACGGCCTGTGCCAGTGTGGTGTAACGGTCGGCCGACATCTCGAGCTGCAGCAGGTGCCGGGCCACCGGCCACAGGCCCGCGACACTGCCGTTGTCGAGTGCGTCGCGCAGGCGGTCCAAGTCCGTGGCGGAGCCGGAGCGGCTCAGCCAACGAGCGACCGCGTATTCGCTGTAGGTCTGGTGAAAGAACTCGTAGCGGCCCCCGATTTGGGTGAGCACCCCGTCGCTGATCAGTCGCTGCAACGCTGCGCGATCGCCCACTTGCTGACCGGCAACCGATATCGCCAGCCGCGTCGCGCTGCACCTCCACATCTCTGCGGCGACGTCCTCAGCGACCGCAGCCTGTGCCCGAGCCGCAGCGGTGCCCCGGCGGCCGTGGCGGTCGTGCTCAATGCGCTTTGCCCAGTAGCGGTCATACAGCTTGGTGACGGTCAAATTGTTGGGGATGGCGCCCTCGGGCGCGTAGATGTCGCAGGCCATGACCAGCCTCAGCGGTGTCGCGCACAGTTGCGCGGCTCGGGCCGGGTGATGCTGGTGATGAACGCATCGCGCCTGCCCGGGTCGACGCCGGCAGCGGCGGTGTACGCCTGGGCCCACGCGGCGATCTGGTCGGGCTCTAGCGCTGGCAACCGGTAGAGCGCCTGAACTAGGCCGGGCTCATTGCTGAGAAAGTCCAGCCATTCCTGCTCGCGGCACGTCCAGATCACCGAGGTGGTCCGGCTCAGCCGCCGCAGCACGTATGCGACTTCCTGCGCGGTGTGTTCGCGCACGATCAGATCGAGGGTGTCAAGCAGCAGCCGCACCGGCTTCACTGTCGCGGCGTCACGAAGGAGCGCCGACAGCGGCGGCGCGTCACGGTCATCGATCGCAGCCACGCCCAATGCTTGGTCGATCGCCGCAGCAGTGCTTAGATCCGCCGAGACCGGGACCCGGCCGCAGGGTACCAATACCGTGAAGTAGTCGTCATCCATCTCGGTCAATGCAGCGTAGAGCTGACCCAACAACACACTCTTGCCAAGACCGCCTTCGCCGATCACTGCCAGTGGAGTGCCGAGGCCGGTGACGTCCACGCCCAGGTCGGCGGTCAGCCCGGCCAGCCGATCGATGTTGGGCAAGATCTCGGGCTCGACCGTGCTGTGCGCGGATCGCGACGCCTCGGTGAGCAGATTCGCGGTGTCTGCCGCCCTGTCAGTCGTCTGCGAGGTGCCTTGCACGGGCGCGGTCGCCGCATCGCGGCGGACACGCGCAGCGACCGAGCGCAGCCGATCCCACTCCTCGAGCGGAAGCGGGGCGTGGCCAGGTCTGTGCGCGGAAGCGCGGGCGTTGAGGTTGGCGATCACCGGGCGGAGCTGCTCCTTGTGGCGTGGAACCCGCCGCCGCCGGCCAGACCGGACCCAGCCCCGCAGCGTACCGATGCCGACGGTTACACCGGGCGCCTCGGCCATCCATTCCGCCAACAGGAGTCGGCCTGGTTCGGTAGGGGCTCCCGCCGCCGACCACAGCGCATACCACTCCTGCCAAAAGTCTCTGTGCGCCGCTTCCCGACCACGTGCCATCGCGGCCGCCGACCGATGGGTCATAACTCCCAATCTGCCACACGACTCATCGTGAGTCGTGACGACTCACACCGATTTTGAGCCCCAAATACGGGTCGCTACCTGCGGCAACCGGTCCCGGCATGACCTACGCGCGTACCTGGCCAGCTACTCGGAGCCACACGCTGGCATTAGCAGCTGCTGTCCACGCACCCGCAATCCCGAAACGGAGCCCGCAGTGACGCCCATACAGAACAAGAACCTCGGCGCGATAGCTCAGATCATCAAGTACCTCGTCTACGGCGCCGTTGTCATCACCGTCGCCTGGCTGGCGTTGTGCGGCGTGATCGTCATCGCTACCGGCAGCACCGACGGCCTCGGCGACGCCGGGGCGCCCACCCTGTGCCTGGTGCACGCGTTGATCACCGAGCCCACAGCCACGGTGGTGTCGGCGTTCGGCGCACAAGACCACGACGCCGCCGCCCGCGGCGCGGGCGACGTCTTCGCCCGATGCCTCGGTGACCGAGCCCAGCGCACAGCCTGACAGCACACCGCCCGTCGCCCCGGCCAGCGCGCTCTGGCCAGGGCGACGGGCAGCCTTGGTGGCGTTTAGCAGCGCGGCGCGGACCGCACGGCGATCGCCGCAGCCGAAGGACTGCGGATCTCCTGGTGTCAGACCCTACCCCTGGCCTGGGCCGTCGGCGTCTTCCAGCGCTTTGATGACGCGATCGATCGCGGGGCATTCGTGTAGGCCCTCGTCGCGGAGGCGGAACCGGTGTGGGGCCGCACGTTTGCCGTCGACAGTTGTGCCGTTTTCGCGGCGATTGGGGTCCCGCTCGACATGGATCAGCCCGAACGCTTCGAGCTCGAGGTGGCTGCGCCAGGTCGCCAGGGAGAGGTCGTATTCCCGCAGCCGCGTTTTCGCATTAATCTGCACGTCGGGGGTCGCGGTAGTGTCGGCGGGCCGGTTGGCACGGACCGTCAGGTCGCGCAGCATCAGCCACATGGCGATTTCGCGGTTGGTCAGCGCGTGGATCCAGCCGTTGAGGAAGAACGCGGTGGGGATGGTGACGGCATTGGCCATCTTGGGTGACCTGTACCGAGGCGGTTCATCGATCCCGTAGGCACCTTCTTCCCGGTTGAGGTGGACGTCACCGAATCGCGGCTGCCCGCGGCCGCTGATCGGAAGCTGGACCATCTGAAGGTCTGGGGCAGCCAGGTGCTTGAGGGCTTCGCGGATTTGGCGTTTGCGGTTCTCCTTCGCACTCGACGCGAACGTGGAGTCCGGGCGGGGCTTGTGGATGGCGTTGACAGCGATGAGGTCGATGAGACCGAAGGGTTCGTCGATGGCTTCAACGGGAATGTTGAGCAGACCATCCGCGCCCACGGTGCCCTGGCGAGTCTGCACTAGAAACGGCACGGTGAGCGCGGTGCGCTGTCCCACGCCGCGCGGGAGGCGGGTGAGCCAGGCCAGCGGCGGCTGGCGGGGCAGCTTGGGCTTCGGCCGATCGATGAGGTTGTGTCCATCCAGTTCCTCGGCGGTGAGCGCATGGGTGCGGCGGACGAACCCTGGACGTAGCAAGATCTCGTCGAGCCGCGGTTGTCCACCAACGGGTTGAGACCAGGCGGCCAGGTTGCGCCGGATCAGCGGGTCGATGGGGTGGTCTCCAGATTGCAGAGCGCGCAGAGCGCGGAGACGCTCGGCGCGTTGGTCGCGTGGGCGCTTCTCCCCTTCTGCGGAGGTTTGGAGCATGTCCTCGACCACCAATCTTGACGCTTTAAAGAAAGCTGTTTGATGTGCCTATCACTCTACTTTGTCTTCTCGTATCTCTGTCCTTCATCTTAGACAAGCTTCAAAGTCAACTAGGTGCATCAAAACGCAAACCAGTCACCGTTTACGGTACTCGACTTTTTGCCATCCATCCAGTCTCATGGGTGTTGTCGACGCAGCCCAACGGCCGGACCAGCGAAGACATCCTCCGCACAACGGAGTCAGCAGCACGTGACGTCGGCGCTGCTGGTGCCGGAGAGGGAGGTGGTACGGATGCCCGAAGAGCAGCGACCCCGTCGCAACGACCGGCCGCAGTGGTGGCCGATCATTGCGACGGTCGCAGCGGTCGTCAAAACGGCGGTGGACATCTGGCGGCTTCTGCGGGGTTGACCCGCCGGTAAGAGATCGCTGCCGGTGCTCTGCATGCGGTGTGCGCTAATGCGCAGCAAGAGCGGCGGGTAGGGATCCACAGCTACGTATAGTGACACGGCGCGAGGTGACAACAGACCGCGAGGGAAATGGCGGGCTTGGTGACCGGCAGGCGCCGGGCACGGCGCGATTGGCGGGATGCGGCGCGGCGCTCTCGGCCGAGTTCGAGTTCGAGTTCTGCGAGGGTGGCCATAATTCCCGCTACGGCACGCCCCGTGGGGGTGGCGTTGTCGACTCCTTCGCGTAAGGCGCGCAACAGGATTCGACGCTCACCAAGCTCTGCGATCGTTCGTGTTACTTCGGCGACCGATCGACCCAGCCGGTCGATCGCAGTGACCACGACGATGTCGTTGGCACGGGCGTAGTCGAGCATCGCCACCAGGCCCGGGCGGGCTGTTTTCGCCGAGCCGGAGAGTTTGTCGGTGAATATCCGATCGGTGTCCACGCCTGCGGCGGTGAGCGCGGCCAGTTGTACGTCGAGGTCTTGGCCGGCGGTGCTAACTCGTGCATAGCTGAGGGTCGCCGTCACACCGATCACTGTCTCATTGCCCGCCGACACCGGAGATCTGAGACACGCCCTGTGAGACAACATATGAGACACCACGAGCAGGGGCTTCGGAGTGGGGAAGTGGCGCCACGACGTTTGTCTCGTTTCTCTACAAACGAGACAGCAGGGCGCGTGTTTTACCGTGACTCCAGTGCTGCACGCGCAGGTAGCATCGGTTTGGTGATTCAGACCAACCGGGGGGGTGGTGCGGGATCCTGTGCGGTCATCCGGGCAGCATAACCAGAGCTGTGCATACACTGGCAAATTGCCGTTAATTAACTGCAAACTAGGTGCTGACTGGCCGTTTACCCCATCGGCGCCGACCACGGGCACATCATTGCTATATACGCTGCTGGCGGGCGTTGAGGTGCGTGCGCATCCACTCGTTTGTCGCGATTGGGATCGAGGCCGAATGGCGAACCTACAGTTCCTTGCTCTCGGCTTTGCCACCGTGGGCGCCGCCAAAAGGGCGGTCGCGGCGATTGCCCAAGCGGGGCCCGACGACAACGTCTCTGGGATGCAGATAATGCTGGTCGGCCCCAGGACACTGCACGGTTCGCGAGACATCACGACCGACCACGTTGCACACGAACTGGTTGAGATACGGCCCGCGGCCCTGATAGCGGGAATTATGGATGCCGAGCCTTGGCGCGTGCCTGACATCGATCTGAAATGGCATGTCGCCGAGTGGGCAACCTCGGATTTGCAGATTCCTGAATACAACTTTGTGGACTCGCTAACCGAGTTATCCCAGGTGGGGTCGGTGGTACTGGTCCCGGTTGACACCATGCCAAGCTCAGCTGAGGTTGGGGCGTGGTTGTCGCGATCGTTTGCCGCACCGGACGTGGCCGAACCTGCGGCCGTCACGAGTTTGGTTCTCGACCAGCCCGCTACGGCGACGCTGGACAGCATCAGCGGCGAACTCGCCGCGATTACCGGGCGCAACTACGAATTGCAGGTTGGTGAGGGCAGCGACCTCACCATCACTGCAGGCGATCCCCCCGCTGCCGTAGTCGTCGCCGAAAGTGACGACTACAGCAGCCGCGTTGTGCGCTACGTCGAGGGCCGCTACCACAGGCGAGTTCAGGTCAATCAAAGTTTTTTGATCGCGGTCCAAATCGGTACCGCCCGGCCTGAAGATGGGGCGGCGGTCGCCATTGACCTGCCCGCCACGGGAACCCGCGTGCACGCGATGCTGAGTCCGTCGCCAGGTATGAAGGTGGAGTCCGAGCAGGATCTGGAATTGGTTGTGCCGCCCAACCGACCCACTGGTTGGCACGCGTGGGAGGTGCGCGCCAAAGAGGAAGGCCATCACCAGGCGGTGGTGTGCTTCCACCACTGCGGCGAGGTACTGGCCGCCCTGGTGTTCGACGTTGAGGCTGGGGAAGTCCTCAGTCCCGCGTTGACGTCAGCCCCTCAAGCCATTGACCTTGCCCCGCTGACCACAACCCAGGGGCTGCTCGTTGTGAGCTCGCCGATGCCCGGAACTATGCGCTTCGTCGGCCTAGACGGCAAGACCGCCGGCGTGGCTGTCGTCGACCAGACGTCGATCGATCCGGCCGTGTTTGCTGCTATCCGAGGACGTCAGAGAGAACTTCTGGACCGCATTGCGCGCGCAAATTACGTGGGATGCTCCGAGATTGAGGACGCCGAGCGTGTGCGTGAGGTTGGTACCGACCTGTTCGATTTTCTGCCTGAGAAGATAAGAGATTTTCTTGTTGCCGGTCTGGAAAACTGGCAATCACTGAAGATTGAAACCGACGACGACTCGCTGGCATGGGAACTGTTGTCCCGCCACCAGTTAGGCCCGGACTCCTACTTTGCCAATCGAGTGCCTTTCCTTCGATGGAGGACAGGTATCGGACCACCGAGTCCGGCTCTGGCGTTCACGCGCCCATTGCTGGTTCAAGGCGAAGAGCTGGCTGCCGACCGCGGCGACGCGGCCAGTTTCGAGAAACAAATCCGAGCACTGCAGCACCGCCTCAAAGCCAGTGACGATTCGGTGATTACTGACACCGCCACGCTCAACACCCGAGTCCACGAAGGCAACTTCGATCTGCTGCACTACGCCGGCCACATGGCCTCAGACAACGACAGCCCGTCGATGTGCATCGGCAACAACCAGTACAGCGTTGCCCGGATCAAGACCCTAGCGTCCAGATGCGTTGACTCACCGGCCGCTGGTGTTTCTCAACGCCTGCGCCACCAACACCGAAACGCCCCAACTCGCCGGCCCCTCCGGATGGGTCAAGGAATTCCTGTCCGCCGGCGCCGGTTCGTACATCGGAACCAACTGGCGGGTACGGGCTTCCACCGCCGAACGCTTCGCTGAACACTTCTACGACGCCCTCAACCGTGGAGAGGGCCTGGCGGCGGCCTCCTTCGCCGCTCGCCAAAACACGTTGACACAGGCCGAGTGGGCATCGTTGGCCTACACCGTCTACGGGCACCCAGAGGCCCGCGTCACCCCCCAAAAGCCGCACCCCAATCAACCTAAGGAGATCCGATCTCGATGTGCCGCCGAAACACACCAGATCCGCTGCTGTCCATCGTGTCCCGCGACGAGTTCACACTTTTACGGAACATGCGCACCGGAGTGAAACCGTTGAGCACCTGGGTCAACTTCAAAGAAAAAGGCCCATTCGAGCCGGTCGGGCAGCTCAACACCTTGATCGTCGGAGACCTTCCAAAATTCACCGTCACCTGTCGAGACCGCGCTGACATCGCGGCGCAGAAAACAGCCGTCTTGAACGCCGATATCGGCCTGAAATTTCTTGCAGGGTTCTTCAGTGTTGTCGGCCTACCAGCTTTGACCAAGCTCAAGACCCGAATCGCGGGTATGCATAAGGCACATCTGCGCATCAGAATCGACGGCGTCCAAGAATGCGGCGTCGACCTCGGCAAAATCAGTCAAGCGCTCGGCTCAACACGGATTGGTCCGGAGCAGGGCAAGTTGATCACCGACGGCCGCACGATCGCGTTCGCCTCTGCCGTCCTCACGGCGCGCTCTGTTTCCGTGCAGACAGTGACACAGGCAGGTGCGGACCTGGAACTGGGAGCTGGCGTAGTGGCCGTCGCCGACCTCGACACGGGCGCCAGCACCAAGAGTGAAAGCACATCGGAGATCAGCTTCACCGGAACGACGCCAGTGACCTTGGGTGTACGGCTCTACGAACTGGTCGTTGACGCGGAGCGCAGGGCCCTGAGATTTAACCGCGCACCGGGGTGGGACGTCCTCAGCGAGGAGGAGAAAGCTGTCTCACGACCCGATGCGCTGTACGTCGACGGAATCGGCGGCGATCTCAGCGCGGACCTATAACCGACCAGCAACCTGCATCGTCGTTTCGCAAAGAGCAGCACCGATGGGCGAGCTGACGGCAGCACAAGACACGCTGCGCGGCGAGATTCTTGATGCCGCGCTCTATGACTGGGTGCCGATGATCGAGGCTAAGACGCCACGGTCGCGGGCTTGTTGGCTAAGATTAGGGATTGGCCGCGCGGCCATCTGCGGTCTGTGCGACGGTACGGTTGTGACAATCTTCGTCATCGATGCACCGGTGGCCATCGACTTCGCCACCAACGGAGTGAACCACCCCGGCGAGACCCAGAACCGCCATCAAAGTCAACGCACGCAGGTCCGCAACGGTGACGAGGTGGTTTCGTCGGAAGGCCGATGTCTCCCTCGACGCCGCCCTTCTCATGGGCTCCGGTGATTCCGGGTTGGCAGTAGAAAGGCGTCGATGTCGAATTCTCTGAACTCCACTCTGCGCCTTGGTAATAACTCTGAGAGGCGTCACACCAGCTGGACGTTGATGAGCTCGGTCCGGGCGATAGCGTGGTCGCGGTCGGTAGTCAGGGCCGTCCGGCGCGGGTCCGCCATGTAGGCGTCAAATGCCTCGGTGGTGGGGAATTCGAATAGCTGCATTTCCAGTGGTCGGCCGTCGGCGCCGTCGCTTCGTGGGGTCGCCTTAGCAGCGGAGCGAATCTGGTCCCTGACGGAGCGTGGAAGTCGCGCCACGTCCGGCGCCCGGCACCTCGACGACCAGGTCGATCAGGCGCCATGCCTCACCCTCGTCACCAACGCCGCGGTGCTGTGGACGACGACCTACCTCGGCAATGCGCTCGACGGGCCGCGGCGCACCTGACCCTGCCCAGCACGACCAGATCAACTTCTACGGCACCTGCTCCTTCGACGTCGAAACCGGGCTTCGTCGCGAAGGACACCGCCCGCTGCGCTCACCGGCCGCCTGACCTATTAGCCGCCGGTCGAAGGGACCAGATTCGCTCCGCTGCTAAGGCGACCCCAACTACTGCACGCTGACCACTATCGGCCACGACAAGAACGGTGACCTGGTCGGATTCACCGCCGGTCACTGCGGTGGACCCGGCGCGCCGGTTGTTGCTGAGGGTGCCGACGATCATGGACCTGTGGGCACCGTAGCCGCTGTCGGTGACGGTCTGGATTATGGGGTGATTAAGTTCGACCCGGCCAAGGTGATCCCGACCGCCATCGTCGCCGGTTTCGCGATCAACGGCATTGGTCCCAACCCCGACTTTCGCCAGCCGGCCTGCACTCAAGGCGCTGCCAGCGATAGTTACTGCAGCCATGATGTTTCCATCCCAGGCCGGGGTTTACGTTTCGCCATGCCTGCGCCCTTCCAACCAGGCGATGACGGGCGTCCAGTCACATGCGACGACCTACTGGTCGGCCTGGCCTACGAGGGCTACGTCATCCCGTCGGCTGTCGGGCCGCCGGCTCTCGCGGTACCGGCGATCCCAGAATCGCATGTGTACGAATTCAGCGCGATCTTGGCTGACGTCAACACCAAAGGCGGCCCAGGCGCAGGCTTTTCACCGATCCCTGCCTGAGGAGCGGGAATCGCGATCTGCTGGCACAACTGAGGTCTTCGTGCCGTGCCAGCCAGGCTGGCAGCTCACTCAAACGAGACAGGATCCGATCACTCCCATTTCCCTAGATGTGAGACGGCAACCGGCCCTGGGAGACCCTTGGGGTGGCACCGATATCGGTTCGCCGGCCATGCCGATTTTGCCTAGGCCAAGCCATCGCCAACGAAGCCCACACCCAAAAGCGTGTGCCTCACGCCAGGCGATCGGCGAACTTTTCGAACCATCACGAGGACCGACCACGGGTAGGGGCGTCAACCGGTGATGCTTCGGTTCTGATCTTTCGGTGGCAGTTGGGGTGAGACCGGTTTGGCCCCAAGCTCTGCCGGATAGGTCTCGTACAACTGCTTGATTGCGTCAGCCGTTGCGTTGACCGCGCGTGTGATCGTGTCGGGTTGGGGGCCAGTTACGTCTTGGTTCCAAGGGTCGGGTGCGCTGGGGTCGTCGCTGCCTTTGACCACTCTCATAATCAGTCGTTCGACGGCTATGTATGTATCATGCAACTCGTCCGACGGCATGGCGCGAGCGACTGCGCGAAGTCGTTGCGCGCCAACCACCGCGCGTTCGATAAATTCGCGATTTTCTTCCCATTCTTCCCTTGGAATTGTTGTTCTGAGCCGAGTTTCGTTATCGACGTACCACACGTAGGACTGCACGGCGGTCGCGGCTTCCAGCAAGTCCGTCTGAGCGTCGCGAAGTTGTGCTATCTCAATATCTCGACGCCGCTGCGCCGCTGACAGCAGCGCCGTTTCCCGCGCGGTGGTTCGGCTTAGGCATGCAGAAACGTAAGCGAGAATCGAACCGCCGACCGGAATCCCAACGACTGTAATAAGTACGAACCAAACCGCGTTTTGCAACTGCCCTCCTTTCAGATCGCACGCCGTGTCGGTAGCCTGGTTAGTCGCTAGGAGTTAATTTGTACGTAACGGTTTTTGGTGCTCCCAAATGTCCGACCAGGTGAAATTTACATCATCGACAGCCAAGCCAAACACCAAAGTCCGTACGCCGCAGCCCGAACCGACAATCACCCTTGATCAGCGGGTTACGCGATATTCGTTGATTTTCGCGCGATTACTACCGGGACCCCGCGCCGACAGATCGATCCAATACGAAGCGTAGCCGGCGTGGCGCAACCCCGTCGCTAATCAGGCCTTCGACGGCTTCAATCCACACACCAAGGTGGTATCAGATTCGCGACGGCCAGGCGATGAAAAAGTAGCCAACGCTGCAGCGGTGTGCTGCGTTAGCAAATATCCGGGTTTGCTGGAAGGACGCGGATATCTGCACCGTCCAAAACAGCGGCGGGCGTGTCGTTGTAGCGGTTTAGGCTGGGTAAATGGACCCGCAACAGGTTGGCGATCCGCGCCTTACGGGGGCTTGGGTTGGGCGACCCCAGCAACGCCGTCCACGGTTTTCGTGGATGGCGCTGGTTGCTTTGGTTGTGGCGGCGGCCGCGCTGGTGACGGCGATCATTGGCTTGGCGCGGTCGGAGTCATCTGAGGGCCGTGCGCCGGCTGGGTCGGTGGCTGCGTCGCCGTCCTCGACGACCCGGCCAGCGAACACCACCGGCGCCGATCGCGCGTTCTGCTCCGGCATTGCCCCGCTGATGGCGGAGAGCGATAAGTCGGGGCAGGCCTACATCCACCTGGGGACTCCGAACTCGCCGGAGTGGAAACCGGGGGCGCAAACGTTCATCACCGACACCAAGGCATGGTTGGACCGGATGCAACCGGTGATCGACAGCCACGGCGACGCCGACCCGTTTCTGGTGCGCTCGACGCAGCGTTTCGTCGACGACCGCCGGTACCTTGTCGAAGACCTTGATTCCGGTAACTGGGAGCAGTACGACCAAACCATCTGGAATGACAGTCTCTCGGCTCTGAGCGGTCCACTAACTGCGTGCTGGAATCTGGGTGTGAAGTGGTAGGCGTCAGCGGGCCCGCAGGGATGCCGCGCCGGGAATTCTCGATGGCCATTCTCGGAGGCTCGTGGCCGTCCACGAGCCCGGAAACGTGGGACCAGGCATCCCAGGCCCAACGCGATAAGGCCAATCAGTTGGTTCACAACTGTGAGGGTCTGCAGGACACCGCTAAACAGCTCATCAGCCAACAATCGGGCGAGACGATCGACGGCATGCACGACATGCTGTATCGCAAGGCCGCCAAGGTCAGCGATCAGGCCGACTCGTATTTCGCGATGTCGCGCGGCTCTGAAGAGGTCGCCCGGCTGCTTTACGGTCAGCGTGAAGACCTCGACAAGATCGACCGCGACGCCCACCAGAAGATCGACGAGATCCGTTCAGCCGCCAGCGGATTGGCCAACCAGGCGGCGGCGGGCCCGGCGGTCTGGGAAGTGGTGATGCAGGCCATCGCGGCGGCCAAAAAGGTCGATGCGGCGGCCGCCGGGCGCATCACGGCCCAAGCCGTGCACATGGGACTGGTGCCACCGGAGGGACTCGTCGGCGGGTCGCCGAGCGACGGGGAACCCGGCCTTGACCTCGATCCAAGCCAAGTAGGCGGTTTCGGCGGTGGTGGTGGCCGCCCCGGCCCGGGCGGAATGCCCCAAGCGCCCGCGGGTTTCGGACAAAAACCAGATACCCCGCCACATGCGGGCGATGAGGGTCATCAGGGAAGTAGTGATCCATCGAACGGCCAGGGCGGCCAAGGCAACGACCCGAACCAGCAAGGTGACCCGCAGAGTGCCGAGACAGCCAACGGGGCCGGCTCCCGAGAGCACGGCCGCCATGCAGCGGACCACCAGACACCAGATTCTTCGGGACTGCCGGCGATGCCGATGCCTTTCAGCGGCGGGGGCAGCAGCGGCGGTGGTGGATCGTCGCCGTTGAGTAGCGCCGGGGGTGGGTTGTCGAGCTTGAAGCCACCGGAATTGGGTGGGATGGGCGGCATGGGTGGCATGGGCGGCGGCCTGCCACAGGGGTTGTCGTCTGGTGCGGGCCTGCCCGGTGGGGCGGGGATGACTCCGCCGCCGGCGATCCCGCCCGCGGCGTCTTCACCCTTTTCGCAGGGCTTCAATGCTGGTCTGGGAGGCGCGCCCGCAGCTCCGTTGGCTCCGCCAGTGACGTCCGTCCCTCCAACGAGCAGTGCGGCCCCTGCCGGTGCGGTCTCGTCCGGGCCCGCGTCTGTCGCCGCCGCGGCCGGGTCGCCAGTGTCATCGCCGGCGGCATCGCCGTTTGCGGCACCTATGGCCGGCGGGCCCGCAGCTGGTGCGGGCTCGATGGGTCCATTGCCGCCGTTCGGCTCTGATGTGCGCTCAGCGGCCGCCGGTGGCGGCGGCGCGGTGACTCCTGCATCCGGGCCTGCGCCGGCAACGGTGAGTGCTGATCGGGCCGGAGCGCCCGGTGGTGGTCTCGCTGTTCCGCCTGGTGTTGTCGGCTCGGCTACCGGCGCCGGCGCGGGCGCGGCAACCGAAGGGGTGCGGGCCTCGCTGCCTGATCCGTTGCTGGAGGCCGCTTCTCAGCTGGTGGACCGGCTGCTGGATGACTCTCGCGCGTATCCGTTCGCGGATTGGTGTGTGGGTGTGTTCCGGAGGGCCTCGGGTGTGGAGACCGTGGTCGTCAACAGCGACGGGGCTGGGTTTATACCGTTTAACGTGTTCGTGCCGCAGTCGGCGCTGATGTTGTTCGCCGATCCTGGTCTGCCCGAGGAGTTTCGGGGCCGATGGTTTAGCTGGGCGAATCCAGCGGAGACGATGGTCGCGTTCGCGCAGTGGGCCGGCGAGCATGTCGAGCTGTACGCGCTGGCGGTATCCACGGATCAGGGTGGTTCGTCGGCGCCGGCCCGCGCCGCTGGTGTTCCTCATGTTGCCGAATGCAACCGGGCCTCGGCTGCAACGAATCCCGACAGCACGATCAGGCCGTTGGACGCCGCGCCCATGCACCGGCTGGAGACCCTCGATCGTGGGTTGTATGCGCGGCTGATGGGTGTCGGTGATGGCCGCCGCCCGGATCAGTCCGAGGCGTGGCGCACCACTACTGCTGCAGCGCATGTGGCGCTCAGCAGAGCCGGGGCCCTCCCAGATTTGTCGGTGCCTTCGGTGATCCGCGAGGTCCTCGATCTGATCGGGCGCGGACTCAAGGTGCCGGCCGATTCCTGGAGAGCTTTGCACGCGGCTTACATGGTCGCGGCGACGACGTCGGCGGGGTTGCGGCCGGGCTGGTCGGGGGTCGATGAGGTCGCCTCACCGCATGCGCTCGCGCAACACGACTTGGCGCGGCTGATGGAACTTCTCCTGTTGTGGAAGTTCGACTCTCCGGGCAGCCGAGACATTCCAGTACGCCGACATCGCTTATCTCGCAAAGCAAATCAACGACACACCGCGAAACGGAGCCGCCGTCTAATGACAGCGAGCAGCGCGCAGTTGGAGCTGGCGGCCGAGCAGACCATCGCCGCGGCGGCGGCCGCCTTATTGTGGGGCAGCCAGGACAGCTACGGCGTGCTGGAGCATGACGCTGGCGCGAGCGTGGCGCGGATGGCCCAGTCGCGTTGCGCCTACGCGCTTTTTCTGGCGGCCCGCCGCGAGGTCGCGGGCGAGGATCAGCAGGCGGTTGACGAGGATCTCCGCAACTGGGTGGCGGCCGGCAGCTTCGAGGTGGCGGCGCTGCCGGCGCCGGCGGCGCCGCATGGACGGACGCCGTGCGGGCGGCGATGTGGGAAGCCGTCGACGACAAACCGCGACATCACTATGCGAGGCCCGGCGCGACGATCCGGCAGTGCGGCTTCGGGCGCTACAAGTATTCGTGCGCTACCAGGCGCTTGCGCTGTGCAGCTGTTGGGGACAAGACCCGTTGCTGCTGAACATGATTGACACAGTGCGCAGATCGTGTGCTCCAGACCTTGCCGGTGCCTCCGACCAGTTTTAGAGTTCCAGGCCGTAGCCCTGATCCTGGCCCCTGCTTCGGGGCGTTGTGCGGCCTGCTGTTCGGTTTCGACGAGATCGCTGGTAGGCGGCTTCGCGGGCGTTTTCTCGGGTGATGTGGCGCTGCCAGGCATGTGAGCGGGCGGCGCGGCGTTCGTCGTGGTCGTCGAGCAGTGCCGCGATAGCGGTGGGCAGCAGTGCGCGGTCGGCGTGGGCGGCTTCGGCGGTCATGGTGCGCGGCCGGTCGTCGTTGGCGGTCGCGATGGTGTGCAGTGCGGCGGCGGCATCGTGTTTGGTGCCGCGGCGCATCTGGTGCACACCGCTCAACCTGGTCGGCTTCGTTGGTGACCGCGGGGTAGATGGCCAGGTGGTTTTCGTCGCGGGCGCGGGTCATCCCGACGTAGGCCATCGCGCGCGACGCTCGGTCAGACAGCACGGTCCAGCACACGCCGGGGGTGCGGTCGTTGCCGACGGTCATGCCCTGGGCGGCGTGCACGGTGGTGGCGTAGCCCAGGGTGATGTGCTCGCGCCGGTAGTCGCCGTCGAAGATGGCGCGGGCGCTGTCGGTGAGCCGCTCGGCGGCGATCTGCCCGGCGTCGGCGTCAACCCAGGCGACCCGCCAGCGGTTGCCGTTGCGGACCTGGTCGATGCGGTCCCCGCGCCGGTGATCGGGTCCGGGTGCGACCTGGATGCTGGCGTCGTTGTTGCGGCTGAGGATGATGTCGCCGGCGCCCACCTGGTGATCGCGCGCGGCGTGCACGGTGGATGCGTCGGGGTCACTGCGGTAGTGGTGGTGCAGTTTGCTGGTTGATGGCGTCGGTGATCTCCCAGCGGTCGCAGATGATCGCGGCGTCTTTGCCTTCGCTGCGGGCGGTGATGTAGGCGGTGGTGGCGTCGTCGGCCATCGCGACCGCATCCCCGGTGTGCAGCCGGTCGTGGTTGCGGTACCAGCCGACCGCTTTGCGCAGCCGGTTGCCGCGCCCGCTGCGCAGCGCCAGCGAGGCGTCGCGTTCTTCGGGGTCACGCATCCGCCACACTTCAGAGAGGCGCTGGGTCCAGGGCAGTTCGTCGCAGAGCTGCTCGAACATGCCGCCGCGCGCTTTGACCGGGGCCAGCTGGTAGGCGTCGCCGACCAGCACCAGTTTGGCCCGCGCCCGGTGCTCACCTCAAGCAGCGTTGTCAGTTCGGGGGTGCCGACCATGGAGGCTTCGTCGACGACGATGACGGTGCGCCGGTCGATGTGCAGCTTGTTCTCGCTCGATGAGTTTGAGCGCTTTGGCGACGGTCTCGCCGCGGTCTCCGGCCTCTTCGCGCATCGCCTCGTCGACGGCCTTGCCGGTGGGCGCGACCACGAGCACGTGTTTGTTGGCGCGGTGCGCGGCGCCGCGCAGCGCTTTGAGCGAGTGCGTTTTGCCCGCGCCGGCCGGGGCTTGCAGCGGCTGCACCAGATGCGGTGACTGCGCGATCGCGCGGATCGCGCGCGCCTGGTCCGCGGACAGGCCGCCCAGGTCCTCGGCGCGCACATCGAGGCGCGCGCGGTTGTCGGTCTCGTCGACCATCGCGAAGATGCGTTTTTCTTCGGCGATCACCGCCTCCACCGTGTAGCGCTCGTGGCCTTCGCGGTGATGCGCGGCGCGCGGCGCGCTCACGCGCACGGCGACCGCGTCGACGACCTGCTCGATCACTGCGCGCGGGTCACCGGCCGCGTCGACCGGGATCTGCGCGCCGACCAGCTCGACGAGGTCCGCGCGGGTGCATGCGCTCTTGCCGATCCGCGCGGCGCCGCGCGCCAGCCGCGCGCCGCGTACCGCGCTCGCGCGCGCGCATCTTCGCGGCGCGCCGCGCGCGCCGCCGTATGCGCGGCGCGATCAATTTCCAACCGCGCGCATCGGCGCGCCACTGCGCGGTGAGCTCGGCCCACGAGGTGGATTCCGCCTTTTTCGGGCGCGTCGCTTTCTGCGCGGTCGCGAGCTGCTGCGCGGTCGGCTCACCGTCAACGACAAGATTGTCGCGCGCCCAGTCCCGCAGCTGACTGGAGCGCTGCGACCACGCCCGGACACAGCGCTTGGTGATCGCCGGCGATCTCGGCCATCCCGGAGCGCTCATCGACTACCCATTCAGCACCGCGCTCGGCCCACAGCTCGTGACGCAGAACGGCCTGGTAGACGATGCCGGCGGCCCTGGCCTCGTGGTACAGCGATTTGGAGTCGATCGACACCAGCTTGCCGTCCGCGCGGGCCTGCCGATTGGGCACCAGGACGTGGGTGTGCAGGTGCGGGTCCCCGCACCGCGACGTTTCATGCTGGTAGGCGATCCCCACCAGGCCAGGCAGGCGCTGCAGATCCTTCATGCCGGTCACCGGGTTGTGCACCCGGGTGTAGCCGGCGTGGTCATGCAGGTAGGTCATCGCGGCCTCGATGCCCCGCTGATGGGCGGCCAGGACCGCTTTCTCGCTGACATCGCTGGTCAACGCCCGCAGCAGCGACACACTTTTGGGCGCGGCGAACGTCAGGTCGAAACCGTGCACCGACTCCTTGACGAACGCCCGCCCCGCGGTCCCGTTAGGGGCGATCCCGTCATCGAGCCACCGGCCAGCCACATCGGTGTCAGCAAACCCGCCATCGAGCGGCCGCACCGTCCAATCCCGACCAGCTCACGCGACCGCGGCCTTGTCCCCGGCCACCATCCAGGTCGGCACCCGGGTGTCACCCTCGGAGTAGTACTCCCCCAGCCCGCCGCCGGCGGCCTGGCGATCCATCGCCGCCTGCTTGGGCACGTTCGCGGTGTCGTTGTAATAGTTCGACGCTCCACCGCGACAGCCGCGAAATCGTCAACACTTGCGACCACCTCACGACCCGGGGAACGACACCGCCTGCGGCGGACTAGGTTTCGGGGCGCGATCAGCGCGCCCGAAATCAGTATTGCACCCTTGTGCCAATGTGCCATGCATATTTTGGATGAGTTTGAGACTGAAGGGAGATGTCGATAATCGTTGTGAGGCTGTGGTTTTGGATGATACACGTAGGGACGTGATGGGACGCTTTGAGATGGAAATTGATGATGGAGATGCAAGGTTGAGGTTTTGATGGGCTTGTAGGCTGAACGGAGACGTCGAAATCGTTGTGGGGCTGTAGTTTTGAATGATATATACAGGGATGTGATGGGACAGCTGGGGATGGTATTTGATGTTGAGCGCGGCAATACGTCGTGGTGGCTCAGCCGATCGATTCGTCGATGACCAGTTCAGTAGTTGGCTGGTCGCGGGCGATCGTCACGCCCATGAAATTGTGCAGGAAGTGGTCTCGCGGCGAATTACAGTTGTGGAATACCACTAACCAACAGGGGAATCGCATGATCCACATACGTCCGCGAGCCTGCCATGACCGTCCACGACTCGTCTGACGCCAGGCCCACCACCCAAAAGTTGCTTCTCACGGTTTCGGAGGCAGCTGATGCACTACGGATCTCACGCTCGTCGATCTATCGCCTCTTCGATGCTGGTGAGTTACGTTGGGTGCGGGTTTGCGCCTCTCGGCGTGTCAGCACCGCCGAGATCAATCGTTTCATCGCAGAACACACAGAGGCGGCATCGTGATATCAGCCGTGGATCCAGCGAGAGACTGACCATGGCTGAGCGGCGTCAACTCCCCCCACAGACTCGGCGTGTCGAGCTGACGCGGCGCTCGTGGCCCATCGTCCACCACCACCTGACCGTGGACACGGGAATCATCGGTGGCGGGCGAAAACAGCTGCGCAGGTGCAATGTACACGGTTCTCCTAGCTGTGCGGTTGTGACCGATGGTTGAGCGCCGCCAACTACCACCGCAAATCAAACGCATCGAACTGGGCCGCCGCGCTGGCGGGCGACCGGTCGTGCGGTACCAACTGACGGTCGACGTAGGCATCGTCGACGGGAAACGCAAGCAGCTCCGAAAGCGTTACGCCAACGAACAAGAGGCCCGCAAGGTGCTCGATGAGATCCGCGGCGACGTCGCCAGAGGGACGTATGTGCACGTCACGGAACTCACAGTCGACAAGGCAATCGAGGACTGGCTTTTGTCCCGCCACGGCATCAAGGCCAAGAGTAAATCCGGCTATGCCGGGGTGCTCGCACCGGTGCGCTCCGAGCTAGGACATCTCTCAATCCAAAAACTCACTCGCCGCGACATCGACGGACTCATCCAGCGCCTGCGTGACGGCTCGGTGGCCCGCGCGAAAGGGGAGGGGAGACGCCGTAAATGGGGGCCTCGGTCGTGCAACTACATGCTCGTTGCGCTTTCCCAGGTCTTTAAGCAGCTTGTCAAGGACGGGACGGTCCTGCGGAACATCGTGGAGGACGTCGACCGGGTGCCCGGCAAACCGAAGAAGTTCGGCACCTACACGCCGGCACAGGTGGAATGCGTGCTACGAGCGATCCGGAAGGACCGCAATCGCCATGCCTGGCACCTGGCCCTGTGCGGGCTGCGCCGCGGTGAGATTGGCGGGCTGCGGTGGACCAACGTCGACCTCGAGTCCCGGACATTGACCATCGGGCCGACCCGCATCAGCGTGGACGGTAAGGCAATTGAGCAGGACGACGCCAAGTCGGAAAACTCGCAGCGGACACTTCCGATCCCCGATCCGCTGCGCGCTGAACTGAAGGCCGCGCACAAGCGCCAGGCGGAGGAGCAGCTCGCACGGGGCACCGCCTATCACGACGATGGCTACGTGGTGTGCAACGAGGCCGGCGAACCCTACCACCCCGACACGCTGTCCAAGATGTGGACCAAGGCGGTCGCCGCCGCGGGCGTGCCACATATCCGGCTGCACGACGCGCGGCACACGTGCGGCACCACAATGCACCTGCAAGGCGTCCCGCCCGCGGTGATCGCAGCGTGGCTCGGCCACGCCGACGTGGCGTTCACGATGCGCACCTACGTGCACTCGCAGCCCGACGCGCTCGCCGAGGGCGCGCACAGTTTGGCGCGGATTGTGACAATTCGTGACAATTCGCCCGGAGGCTGAACCCGGGCTCAGCGTGTTTCCGCTGCTAAAGAGCGCGCCCGAAGAGATTCGAACTCCCAACCTTCTGATCCGTAGTCAGATGCTCTATCCGTTGAGCTACGGGCGCATGTGTTCAATTATCTCCGGTGGCGGAGGCGAGAGGATTTGAACCTCCGGTCCCCGGTAAGGGGACAACTCATTAGCAGTGAGTCCCATTCGGCCGCTCTGGCACGCCTCCTTGGAGTTTCCGAGGGTACCGGACCCTCCCCGGGCGTCCGGAACCGCCGCGGAGCACAGCGTACACAGCCCGGACATATGCTGTCGAAATGACCGCTCGCCTGCGCCCCGAATTGGCCGAGCTGCCAGCCTACGTCGAAGGCAAGACGATTGCGGGTGCGATCAAGCTCGCCAGCAACGAGACGGTCCACGGACCGTTGCCCAGCGTCCGGGCGGCCGTCGACCGGGCCATCGGCACGGTCAACCGGTATCCGGACAACCACAACGCTGAACTCAGGTCGCGGTTGGCCCAGCACCTCAACGCGGACGCAGGTGCGGGCTTCGCCCCGGAGCACATCACCGTCGGCTGCGGCTCGGTGAGTCTGTGCCAGCGGCTCGTGCAGGCCACGGCATCGGTCGGCGACGAGGTGCTCTACGGCTGGCGCAGCTTCGAGATGTACCCGTTGCAGGTGCGGGTCGCCGGCGCCACACCGGTCCAGGTTCCGCTGCGGGACGAGACGTTCGACCTCGACGCGATGCTCGCGGCGATCACCGACCGCACCCGGCTGATCTTCGTGTGCAACCCCAACAACCCGACGTCCACTGTCGTCGATCCGCAGGAGCTGGTCCGGTTCGTCGAAGGGGTGCCGGCGCATGTCCTCGTCGCGATCGACGAGGCCTACGTCGAGTACATCCGCGACGGCCTGCTGCCCGACAGCTTGGGGCTGGCTCGCTCCTACAGCAATGTTGTTGTGCTGCGGACATTTTCGAAGGCCTACGGACTGGCCGGTTTGCGGGTCGGTTACGCGGTCGGCGACCCGCAGGTGATCACCGCGCTGAACAAGGTCTCGGTGCCGTTCACCACCACCACGGTCTCGCAGGCCGCCGCGATCGCCTCGCTGGACGCCGCCGACGAGTTGCTCGCTCGCACCGACGCGGTGGTCGCCGAACGCACACGGGTCAGCGAAACTCTGCACGACGCCGGATTCACCGTGCCGCCGTCGCAGGCGAATTTCGTCTGGCTGCCGCTGGGACCGCGCACACTGGACTTCGTGGAACAGGCCGCCGGCGCACGCATCGTGGTCCGCCCGTACGGCAGCGACGGTGTCCGGGTGACCATCGGTGCGCCGGAGGAAAACGACGCCCTGCTGAAATTCGCGCAGAACTGGATATGACCTGAGGAGACCGTTATGAGTGACGCGTTGGCCCGCAAGAAGTTTGCCGAGTTCAAGGACCGCACCGACGCCATCGACGATGCCGAACTCGACGACTATTGGGCCAGTCTGCAGCCGGCCACCGTCGACGGCATGCTCGGCGAGTGGAAGGGTGGCGAATTCGTCACCGGCCACCGGATGAACGGTCAACTGGAGAAAGCACGCTGGTTCGGGAAAACGTTCAACTCACCCGCTGACGTGCAGCCGCTCGTGTGTCTCGACGAGGATGGGAACCGGTTCTCCAACGTCAAGATGGGCAAGGGCGAAGCCAGCCTGTGGCTGGAGGAATTTCGCGGCGAAGTCACCGCCACCATGGTGTACGACGGCCAACCCGTCCACGATCATTTCAAGAAGGTCGACGACGACGCGGTGATGGGCATCATGAACGGCAAAGGCGTCGTGGACTTCCACGATGGGGCTGGCCGATACTTCTACTTCTACCTGGAGCGCGTCTAAGCCAGGGCGGCCGGATCCCGGCCGGTGAAGGCGATCAGCCGGTCGAGGGCCGGCGCATCCTCGGCTACAGCGACCGGGTCGGCAAAGCCCACCGACGCGCGTCCTTCCGGCGTGATGGCTTTCTTGGCAAGCCCCAACACATACTCGGCCAGCGACCCGGCGACGTCAATCGGATGGTCGGTCGCCGCTGCGTAATCCCAGCCGTGGACTAAGAATTCGATCGCGAGAATGCTTGCGGCGAGTTTGGCGGGTATCTCGCCTGCGCCCACGGTCACCGCGCCACCCAGTCCGCGGCGATGCCAACCGTCGAGCGCAGGCCGGGCCGCGGCGATAACCTGACGCTCCACCGAGTCGCCGCTGTCACGTTGCGGAAATTCCGCTCCCGCTGCCTCACCGATCAGCGTGATGGAGTTGAGCAGATGGTCGGTCAACTGCACCACGTCGTACTCCGAGCACGGGGTGGATTTCGACCACTCGTCGCGCGAGATCGGATGCAGGACATGTTGCAGGGCGGTGAGCGCGGCTTCTGCGCCGGCCAGTTCGTCGGTGGGAGGTGAGTCCGGTCCGGGCCGCAGGTCAGAAGGCATGAAGTCCACGGTACGGTCTCGTCATGGGTGAGTCATACGAATCCGTCACCGTCGAAACCAAAGACCACGTCGCACAGGTGACGTTGATCGGCCCGGGCAAGGGCAATGCGATGGGCCCGGCATTCTGGTCGGAACTGCCCGTGGTGTTCGCCGCCCTGGACGCCGACCGCGATGTGCGGGCCATCGTCCTAACCGGGTCGGGCCGCAACTTCAGCTACGGCCTCGATCTGCCGGCGATGGGTGGGACGCTCGCCTCGGTCCTCACCGACGGCGGTTCGGCGCGCGCACGCGCCGATTTCCACGCTGAGGTGCTGCGCATGCAGGGTGCGATCACCGCTGTCGCGGACTGCCGCACTCCGACGATCGGTTCAGTCCACGGCTGGTGCATCGGCGGCGGCGTCGACCTGATTTCGGCAGTCGACATCCGCTATGCCAGCGCTGACGCCAAGTTCTCGGTGCGCGAGGTCAAGTTGGCGATGGTCGCCGACGTCGGCAGCCTGGCCCGGCTGCCGCTGATCCTGTCGGATGGGCACCTGCGAGAACTGGCGCTGACCGGTAAGGACATCGACGCCGCCCGCGCTGAGAAGATCGGGTTGGTCAACGACGTATTCGCCGATGCCGACGCCACCCTGGCAGGCCGCGCACGCCACTGCAGCCGAGATCGCCGCCAACCCGCCGCTGACCGTTCGTGGTGTCAAGGATGTGCTTGACCAGCGACGGATTTCGGAGGTATCAGCGAGTTTGCGCTATGTCGCAGCGTGGAACGCGGCCTTCCTGCCGTCCAAGGATCTGTCGGAGGGAATCTCGGCGACCTTCGCCAAACGCCCGCCGCAGTTCACTGGCGACTAACCCGATTCGGGAACGTCTCACGGATGGTCCGCGTCGTCCTGTAGCAGCTTTTCGGGGTGGTGGTACGAGTTGATTCGAGGCTGCCCGCGGTCGAGTTGTCCGGGCGGCACCCATTCCGTGACGCCGTCGGAGCGTTTGCGGGTCGTCCAGCCTTGATCGGCGAGCTTGTGATGCGGTCCGCAGCACAGCGCCAAGTCGTTGATGTCGGTTTCGCGGCACTGCGACCACGGCGTGACGTGGTGGACTTCGGTCAGGTAACCAGGAACGTCGCAGCCAGGATGCGAACACCCGCGATCCTTCGCGTACAGCACTATCCGCTGCGCGGGCGAGGCTAGCCGTTTGGTGTGATACAGCGCCAACGCTCGGCCCTTGTCGAAGATCGCCAGGTAGTGGTGGGCGTGGCCAGCCATCCGAATCACGTCGGACATCGGCAGCAGCGAGCCGCCACCGGTGAGGGCCTTGCCGGCGCCGGCTTCTAATTCCCGCAGGGTGGTTGTCACTACGATGCTGGCCGGTAAACCGTTGTGCTGACCCAGCTTTCCACTGGCGAGTAGCGCACGAAGTGCGGCATTCAGGGCGTCCTGATTGCGCTGAGCCTCACTGCGGGTGTCACCCTGGATCGCGACCTCCGACGGGCTGCCATCGACAAATGGCGTCGCGTCGGCGGGGTTGCACATCCCAGGAGCGGCCAGTCGCGCCAGCATCGCCTCCAGGCCGGCGCGGGCTTCGGGTGTCAGCCAGCCGGTCAAGCGGCTCATCCCATCGACGTCTTGTTTGCCCAGGATCAGACCGCGGCGACGAGCGCGGTCTTCGTCGGTGAAGTTTCCGTCGGGGTTGAGGCAGTCGGCCAGCCGGTCTGCCAGCTTCGCCAACTGGTCCGGGCGAAACTGGGCGCCGTGACGGGCCAGTTTGCCCTCGGCCTTTTCCTGCGTCGCACCGTCAACCCAGCAGGGAAGGTGCTCCATGAACTTACGGATCACGCCCACATGCCCGGCACCGATTTCGCCGGCGCGCTGAGCGGCGGCGGTGGCTTCCAGCCGCGGCGGTAACGGTTCGCCGGTGATTGATCGGCGGGGTCCCAGATCCTCGGCCTCCCGTATACGTCGACCGGCCTCGCCGCGGGTGATTCTCAGCCGGTTAGCCAACGCATGGCCCAGCTTGCCGCCCAGCTCGGTCTCGCTGGCTTGCCGGCTCAGTTGATTGATTAAGGCATGCCCCGGCACCGGTAGCCGACGGGTTTCCCGTTCGAGCCGCTCTAACATGGCCAGGCATTCGGGCGTCGTCAAGGCGTCGAAAGATTGGTCGAGCAGCCATGAGACCACACCCTGCAGCTCGTCGAACTTCTCGACGATCTCCTCGCGGCTATTCGAACGCATGTTCTAATATTAATCGGGAATGCCTGATTTAGATGGCCCCACAAACCGCGTTGACTCATCCGATATGCGCGCGAAAGGCCCCGAAATGGTGCTTCGTTGCCTCATCTGAAATGCGCGCGTGCGGCGCGCCTACGTGATCGGTCAGCCATGACCTCGGTAGGCCCAGATGATGGGGTTGACGTTGGCCGAGCGCAGGGCAGTGACCGAGACGACCGCGGTCCGCTATTCGTTGGCGGACAAACGGACCAAGGGCATCATTCTCGACGAGTTGTGCGCCACCACGGGCTGGCACCGTAATCATGCCCGTAAAGCGCTCGTGATGGCGTTGCAGCCCAGATTGGTGTCGCCGAGAAGTCGGCGGCCACCGAGGTATGGACCGGATGTCATTGCCGCGTTGACGGTGTGCTGGACGGTGCTGGGAATGCCGGCCGGCAAGCGGCTGGCGCCGATGCTGGGCGAATTGGTGGCGGTGTTGCGTCATTTCGGGGAGTTGGTGATCGATGAGGACACCGCGGCGCTGTTGGTGTCGATGTCGGCGGCCACCATCGATCGTCGGCTGGCTCCCGAGCGGCGCAAACATCAGATCAAGGGACGTGCGGCTACCAAGCCGGGATCGCTGCTCAAAAGTCAGATTCCGGTGCGCACCTGGGCCGACTGGGACGACGCCCGACCCGGGTTCGTCGAGATCGACCTGGTCTGCCACGACGGCGGCAACGCCGCCGGCCAGTTCGCGTTCACGCTGACGGTCACCGACATCGCCACCGGCTGGACCGAGAACCGCTCAGTGCCGAGCAAAGCCGCCAAATGCGTCCTGGCCGCACTGAACGACATTGCCTACAAGATGCCGTTCCCAATCCTGGGGGTGGACTCCGACAACGGATCGGAATTCATCAACGTCTACTTGCTGCAATGGTGTCAAAGGCACCAGATCACCTTCACCCGCGCGCGGGTGGCGAACAAGAACGACGGCTGTCACGTCGAGCAGAAGAACTGGGCGGTGGTCCGCACCGTAGTCGGTTACCACCGCTATGACACTGCCGCAGAACTGTTGTTACTCAACGAGATCTGGCAGCTTCAATCCAAGCTGACCAACTACTTCTACCCGCAGCAAAAACTGATATCCAAGGTCCGTGACGGCGCCAAGGTCTCCAAGAAATACGACACTGCGGTCACCCCGTTTCAGCGCGCGATCAATCACCCAACGATGACCGAGGGCCGCATCGTGGGCCTGGCCACAGCCCAGGGCCGGATCAACCCCGCCGCCACGCAGCGCCGGATTCAGGCCTTGACCAACCAACTCCTCACCCTGACCTCCAGCAAAGCCGGATCGAAAACCAACGCCCGTGCCGCTAAGCGCGCACTCTCAAATGAGGCAACCAGAAACTCGACGCGCGCATCTTGACACGAGGCAACACGGGCCCCACAAACCCCGCCTGTGGATAGAAGCCCAACTGTGGATAAATCGGTGATCGCGGCCGCACGTACCCTCACGGATGGGTTTCGAACGCCGCGACCCAGAAAGGGCATGCATGACCGGCCAGGCTGACTCGCAGGGCAAGATCCGCGTCGCGGCCGACCTCGACGCGGTCACCGCGATCGGCGATGAAGACCACTCCGGGATCGACCCGGCGGCCATCGAGCGGATCTGGCAGGCCGCCCGCCACTGGTACCAGGCGGGGATGCATCCGGCGATCCAGTTATGCCTGCGACACAACGGCAAGGTGGTGTTGAACCGGGCGATCGGGCATGGCTGGGGCAACGCCCCCACCGACCCGCCGGACGCCGAGAAGATACCGGTCAAAACCGATACGCCGTTCTGCGTCTACTCGTCAGCCAAGGCGATCACCGCAACCGTCGTACACATGCTCGTCGAGCGCGGCCAGCTCTCGCTCGACGATCGGGTCTGCGACTACCTGCCGACCTACACCAGCCACGGCAAGGACCGCACCACCATCCGGCACGTGATGACCCACAGCGCGGGCGTACCCTTTCCCACCGGCCCCAGGCCGGACCTCAAACGGGCGGATGACCACGAGTACGCGCAGGAACAGCTCGCTAAGTTGCGGCCGCTGTATCGGCCGGGGCGGATACACATCTACCACGCACTCACCTGGGGCCCGCTGATGCGCGAGATCGTCTACGCAGCCACCGGCAAGGACATCCGCGAGATTCTGGCCACCGAAATCCTCGACCCGCTGGGCTTCCGCTGGACCAACTTCGGTGTCGCGGAACAGGATATCCCGCTGGTTGCGCCCAGCCACGCCACCGGTATGCAACTGCCGGCCCCGATCGCGGCCGCGTTCCGCAAGGCGATCGGCGGCACGCTTTACCAGACAATCCCGCTCACCAACACACCGATGTTTCTCACTACCGTCATCCCGTCTTCTAACACCGTCTCGAACGCGGATGAGATGTCGCGGTTTGCCGAAATATGGTGTCGCGGAGGTGAACTCGACGGTGTCCAGGTGTCTGCGTCCGGAAACACTGCGCGACGCTGTGCGTCAAAGTCGGCGTCTGCGACCGGATGTCGCGACCGGACTGGCGCCTGCCCGCTGGGGCACCGGTTTCCAGCTGGGCACCGACAGGTTCGGCCCGTTCGGCCGCAACGCGCCGGCAGCGTTCGGTCACCTGGGTCTGGTCAACATTGCGATCTGGGCCGACCCCGAGCGCCAGCTGGCCGGCGGTGTGGTGAGCAGCGGCAAGCCGGGCAGAGATCCCGACGTCAAGCGTTACACCGCCCTGATGGACCGCATCGCCGCAGAGATCCCGCGAGTGTCGTAAGACCGCGGTGCGCCATAGTTGACGGGTGGCACCGCACTATCCGTATCCACCGGTCTACCGGCCGCGGCGACATTCCGTCGTCGACATCACGATCACCTCGATCCTGTCCGCGGTTGCGGGCCTCGCCGCGCTCGGCTCGCTCGGGTTCTCATTCTTCTTCGCCATGGCCACTGACTCGTGTGGCGACCAGTGCGATTACGCGAAGCTCAATGCCGCTTACCTGGTGACGTGGGGTGGGGTCGGGTTCGCGGTTCTGGTCGGAGCTTCGGGTGTCATCGTCGCCGCGGTACGCGGCCGGATGATGTGGATCTGGCCGACGCTGGCATTGGTGCTGATCTCGGCCGCGCTCTTTATCGGCATGCTGCTGGCCAACTCGGTCATGCACCACGGTTAACGAGGTTGGGCCGCTGATGTTGCCGGTCATACCGGCTAATCTGCGCCGGTTACTATGCTCAGTGAACGTTTGGCTGTGGTCGGGGGACCTGCAATGACGGCGCTTGTCTTGTGCCGTTATCGATCGGCTGCCCCGACTCCCGAATCAGATGGGTAGCTTGCCGATGTCTGCTGAAAACAGCGGTTTGACACCGTTCTACGAACAATCGCAGTCGATCTACGACGTCTCCGACGATTTTTTTGCGCTGTTTTTAGGTCCGACAATGGGCTACACGTGCGGTTACTTCGAGCGCGACGACATGACCACCGACGAGGCCCAGGTCGCGAAATTCGACCTGGCGCTGGGCAAGCTGGATCTCGAGCCCGGCATGACGCTGCTCGACATCGGATGCGGGTGGGGCGGCGCGCTCGAACTGGCCCTGCAGAAATACGACGTCAATGTCATCGGCCTCACCCTGAGCCGCAACCAGCATCAATACACCACCGCCCGGCTCGCGAAGGTGTCGACATCGCGATCGGTGGAGGTGCGGCTGCAGGGCTGGGAGGAGTTCGACGAGCCGGTCGACCGCATCGTGAGCATCGGCGCGTTCGAAGCATTCACAAAACCTCGTTACGCAGCGTTCTTCGAGTCGGCCTACCGGCTGCTGCCCGAAGACGGCCGGATGCTGCTGCACACGATCCTGACGTACCCGCTCAGCTATTGGGCACCGCACGGGATCGCGATCACGATGAGTGACCTGAAGTTCTCGCGGTTCATCGGAAAGGAGATCTTCCCCGGTGGCGAGCTGCCCTCCGAAGACGACGTCGTCAAGTTCGCCACCGCGGCAGGTTTCGGCGTGGATCGGGTCCACCGGCTTCGACCGCACTACGCGAGGACGCTGGATATGTGGGCGGCCAACCTTGTTGCGCGGCACGACGAGGCAATCGCAATCACATCAGAGACCGTCTACGAGCGTTACCTGCGTTATCTGACCGGATGCGCCGATTTCTTCCGCCGGGGCCTCACCGACGTCGGACAATTCACCCTGGTCAAGCATGACAATGGCGGTGGCGAAGGGGCGGTGGCGGAGGGATTTGAACCCCCGGACGGTTTTAGCCGTCTCTCGCTTTCAAGGCGAGTGCATTAGGCCGCTCTGCCACGCCACCGCGGACAAGGGTAGCGGTGTCAGGCCCGGCCGGTCTGCCCGCCGGTCTTGGCGCCGGTCTTGGAGGCCAGGTCGGAAAGCTTCAGCGCCGCGCTGATCCGGCGGCAGTTCTCCCCCAACGCGGCGATCTGCGAGCGTGACAACTGGCCGAGGAAGTAGGTCCGCACTCCTTCGGAATAGGTGACCATGGCCTGTCGCGCCGCTGTCCTGCCATCTCCGGTAATGGCGGCGACCACCCCCCGCCGGTCATCCCGGCTCGCCTCGCGGCGCACCAGCCCCTGCCCTTCGAGGCGACGGATCTGGCGGGTCAGGCGACTCGGCAGCGACGGCAACGCCTCGGCGAGGTCGCCCATCCGGGCAGACCCAGTCGGCGCGTTGTCCAACATGTCGAGGACTCTGACGTCGAACAGCGACAGTTGGTGCACCTCGGTGAGGCGACGGTTGAGCGTCGCATACAGCCGCACGGTGGAGTCCAAGAAGTTCTGCCAAGACTTCTGCTCAGCGATATCCAGCCCGGGCATCGCACTGGCTGTCCGGCCGGCAATCAGGGCCGCCATTACGTCATGCTATGCGACACATCTCCTTTGGAACAGTCAAATCCGCGGGTAGTAGCGTGGCGCGCATGTATGCCATCGTCGCTGAATCCGCCGATCAACTCTTGTGGCAGCAAGTCCCGGACATCGTCCCGGGCCGCGGCGAGGTGCTGATCAAGGTCAGCGCCGCCGGTGTCAACCGAGCCGACCTGCTGCAGGCCGCCGGGCTGTATCCGCCGCCGCCGGGCGCCAGCGAGCTGCTCGGGATGGAGGTCTCCGGAGTCGTCGCCGCGGTGGCCGACGACGTCGGCGACTGGTCACCGGGGCAAGAAGTCTGCGCTTTGCTGGCGGGCGGCGGATACGCCGAATACGTCGCTGCTCCCGCGGGCCAAGTTCTGCCGATACCGGACGGCATCGACCTGCAGGACTCCGCGGGCATTCCGGAGGTGGCGTGCACGGTGTGGTCGAACGTGGCGATGACGGCTCATCTGAGTAAGGGCCAACTGATCCTGATCCAGGGCGGCGCCAGCGGGGTGGGAAGTCATGCCATCCAGGTCGCCCGCGCATTGGGAGCCCGGGTGGCGGTCACCGCGGGTTCGCCGGCCAAGCTGGAACAGTGCCGCGAACTGGGCGCCGAGATCACCATCAACTATCACGATGAGGATTTCGTCGCGCGGGTGAAAGAGGCAACCGACGGCGCGGGTGCCGACGTGATCCTGGACATCATGGGCGCTTCGTATTTGGACCGCAACATCGACGCACTGGCCAGCGACGGCCAGCTGGTCATCATCGGGATGCAGGGTGGCGTCAAGGGCGAACTCAACATCGCCAAGCTGCTCAGCAAACGAGCACGGAGTCATCGGGACCACGCTGCGCGGCCGGCCGGCGACCGGGCCCAGCAGCAAGAGCGCCGTCGTCGCAGCGACGGCGAACTCGGTCTGGCCGATGATTGCCGATGGACGCGTCCGGCCGGTCATCGGAGCGCGCCTGCCGATCCAGCAAGCGGCTGAGGCACATCGTCTGTTGTCGTCGGGGCAGGTGACCGGAAAGATCGTGCTGACGGTCTAGCGACGATGCGGGCGGTGCAACCGCCCGAGGTGGGGGCACCTCCCGCTTGCGGGGGAGAGCTGGACAATCAAGCCCGGTCTAGCCCAGCGAGGCCAGAGCGCGCACCAACTGGTCGACCTCGGCCATGGTCGAGTAGTGCGCCAGCCCGACGGTGACCGCGCCGCCGACGTCGTTGACACCGATCACGTCGAGCACTCGCGAGCTGGCGTTGGAGATCGCCAGAATGCCGTTGTCCGCCAACCGTTGCACCACCCGGTCGGCCGGCACCTCGTGGACCGCGAAGCTGACCACCGGTATCGGGGCCTCGGGCCGCGCGATCACCACCACCAACGGCAGCGAACGCAGCGAGCCCATCAGGTACTCGAATATCCCGTCCATGTAGGACGTGGCGGATTGCATTGAAGTGGCGAGTCTTTCGCGTCGGGTCCCGCGGGCCGACTCATCGAGTGAGGCAAGATATTCGATGCTGGCGACAAAGCCGCCGAGCAGACCGAATTGGTGCACGCCGACCTCGAGACGTGCCGGCCCGGTGGCGTCGGGGTCGGTCGACACCGACGCGAAGGTGTTGATCATCGCCGGGTCGCGAAAGACCAGCGCGCCGACGGGCGGACCGCCCCACCCCACGGCGTTCATCGCCACCACGTCGGCGTCGATCTCGTCGATGTCGATCAACCGGTACGGCGCGGCAGCGGAATGGTCGACCACCACAAAACCACCGACGTCGTGGACCAGTTTGGTCACCGGGCGCAGGTCGGTGACGGTGCCCAGAGTTCCCGACGCCGACGTCACGGCGACCAGACGAGTCGGCGGCCCGATCAGGCCCTCCCACTGCCAGGACGGCAGGTCACCGCTTTCGATGTCGACCTCGGCCCATTTCACCTTGGCGCCGAAGCGATTTGCTGCGCGCAGCCACGGCGCGATGTTCGCCTCGTCGTCAAGCCGGCTGACCACCATCTCGTAGCCCAGGCCGGCGCGGGTCGACGATGCGTCGGCCAACGACGCCAGCAACACCGCGCGATCGGCGCCCAGCACCACGCCGCGCGGGTCGGCGTTGACCAGATCCGCCGCCGCCTGGCGGGCCGCCTCCAACACGGCCGCGCTGCGCTTGGCCGACGGGTGCGGGCCGGCGGTGCTGGGGAACGATCCGCGGAAGGCCGTCGATACGGTGGTCGCCACCGAGTCGGGGATCAGCATCCCGGACGGTGCGTCGAAATGCACCCAACCGTCCCCGAGCGACGGGTGTAATCCCCGCACTCGGGCGACGTCGTATGCCATACCAGCCACCTTAGAGTTCTGCAGAGTGAGCTAAACCTTGCGGTAGCGGGCGCCCGGTACGTCCCCGCCGTCCCGAGCCAGGTCACCCGGCCAGCCATACTAGTCCAGTGGGGCTCTGGTTCGGAACGCTGATCGCATTGTTTTTGCTGATCGCCCCGGGGGCAATCGTCGGGCGAATCACGCAGCTAACCTGGCCGGTCGCCATCGCAGTTGGCCCGGCGCTGACCTACGGCGTGGTGGCGCTGGCGATCATTCCGTTCGGCGCACTCGGAATCCCTTGGAACGGTTGGACAGCGCTTGCCACGCTTGCCGCGGTCTGTGTGGTGATGACGGGTTTGCAGCCGCTGCTCGTCGGCTACCGCGACACCGAGGCCGAAGCGCGCGGGATCGATCGCCGTCAGGCGCTGACCGTAGCTGCCGGGGTGCTACTCGGTGGCGCTGCTGATCATGTGGGCCGCCTACCGCGGCATCGTGCACTGGCAGTCCATCCCCAGCACCTGGGACGCCGTCTGGCACGCCAACACGGTGCGCTTCATCCTCGACACCGGCCAGGCGTCGTCCACCCACATGGGCGAACTGCGCAACGTCGAGACCCACCATCCGCTGTACTACCCGTCGGTGTTTCACGCCCTGACCGCGGTGTTCTGTCAACTCACCGGCGCGGCGCCCACCACCGGCTACACCGCTGACTGCGGTGGCGGCGTCGGTCTGGCTGTTTCCGTCCAGCGCGGCGATACTCACCTGGCACCTGCTTCGGCCCCGCACGCCGCACGCCGCCGGAGCGGCGGCCACCGCGGCCGCGTTGTCGGCGTCGTTCACCTCGGTGCCTTACGTCGAGTTCGGTACAGCCGCGATGCCCAACCTGGCGGCCTACGGCGTCGCGATCCCGACGTTCATCCTGATCGTCTCGACGCTGCGGCATCGCGACCGCATCCCGGCTGGCGGTGCTGGCGCTGGTCGGTATCTTCTCGGTGCATCTCACCGGTGGGTTCATCGTGATCCTGTTCGTGGCGGCCTGGTGGCTTTTGGAGGCGTTGCTGGCATCCGGTGCGGGGGCGGCTGCGCCGACCTGCTGACTCTGGCTGCGGTGGCGGTGCCGGCGGGGCTGATCCTGGCGCCGCAGTTCATCGGCGTGGCCCAGCAGGCCGACATCATCGCCGGGCATGCGTTCCCCAGCTTCAAGACCGTCAAGCAGGGCGTCATCGACGCGCTGCTGCTGCACACCCGCCACCTCAACGATTTCCCGATCCAATACGGCCTGATCGTGCTGAGCGGCATCGGCATGGCGATCCTGCTGTACAAGAGAATCTGGTGGCCGCCGGTGCTCTGGCTGGTGCTGACCGTGGCGACCATTTACTCGGGCGCGCCGTTCCGCAATCCGCTCGGCGCCGCCATCGAACAGTTCAGCCAGTTCTTCTACAACGATCCGCGGCGACTCTCGGCCGTGGTGACGATGCTGGCGACGCCGATGGCGGGAATCGCGGTCTTCGCTACCGTCCTGGCGGTGGTGGCAGCGTCGCGACGACTGACTGACCGTTTCACGAAACTGCCTGCAGCCGTGTGGGTTTCGGTTACCGGTGTGCTGCTGGTGATCGACCACCGTGCTGACCGCGCGGCACTACTTCTTCCGGCACCTGGTCCTGTTCGGCGACAAATACGACTCGGTGATCATCAACCAGAAAGACCTTGATGCGATGGCTCACCTGGCGACCCTGCCCGGCGCGCGTACGACCGTGATCGGCGACTCCAATGTCGACGGCACCGCGTGGATGTACGCGGTCGCCGACCTGCACCCGCTCTGGACCCACTACGATTTCCCGCAGCAGATCGGCCCTGGCTATTACCGATTCAATTTCTGGGCCTACGCCGATGCCGACGCCCAACCATGGGTACCTAAGGAGTTGCGTGCGCTTGGACCCGAGGCGGTGCGGGCGCTCAATATCCGCTACATCCTGACCAGCGTCCCGACGGTTCGGGGGTTCAAGGTGCCCGGCGGACTAGTGTCAATAGACCAATCGAAGTGGTGGACGAAGATCTACGACAACGGCGAGGCCAAGATTTACGAATGGCGTGGCGCCCCGGCAACTCCCACACAGTGACGAAAGCTGGCGGCGTAGGACGAGAGGTGACCCGGATTGAGTAACGGCAACGACGACGACGACATCGAGGTCATCGGTGGCGTCGATCCCCTGCTGATGGCGGCCGCGCACAACGACGACTCCGATGACCGGTCGCTGACCGACCTTGTCGAGCAGCCGGCCAAGGTGATGCGGATCGGCACCATGATCAAACAATTGCTCGAGGAGGTACGGGCGGCGCCACTCGACGACGCCAGCCGCAACCGGTTGCGCGCGATCCACGCCACCAGCATCAAGGAGCTTGAAGAAGGCCTGGCACCGGAACTGCGCGACGAACTCGACCGCCTCACGTTGCCGTTCGGCGAGGACGCCGCCCCGTCGGATGCCGAGTTGCGCATCGCCCAGGCGCAGCTGGTCGGTTGGCTGGAAGGGCTGTTTCACGGCATCCAGACCGCGTTGTTCGCCCAGCAGATGGCCGCACGCGCGCAGCTGGAGCAGATGCGCCAAGGCGCCCTGCCCCCCGGGGTCGGCAGGCACGGCCCGAGCACCGGACAATACCTCTAGGCAGACGCCCGGTGACGAGTGCACGCCCCCCTCATATCGAGACCCACAACGCGTGGGTCGAGTTCCCCATCTTCGACGCCAAGTCGCGCTCGCTGAAGAAGGCCTTCCTGGGCAAGGCCGGCGGTGCGATCGGGCGCAACGCGTCCAACGTGGTGGTCGTCGAGGCGTTGCGGGATATCACGATGTCGCTGAGCATGGGCGACCGCGTCGGGCTGGTCGGCCACAACGGCGCCGGGAAATCGACTCTGCTGCGGCTGCTTTCGGGCATCTATGAGCCGACGCGCGGCTCGGCGATCGTCAGCGGTCGGGTGGCACCGGTGTTCGACCTCGGCGTCGGCATGGATCCCGAGATCTCCGGCTACGAGAACATCATCATCCGCGGGCTTTTCCTCGGGCAGACCCGTAAGCAGATGCTGGCCAAGGTCGACGAGATCGCGGAGTTCACCGAACTCGGCGACTACCTGTCGATGCCGCTGCGGACCTACTCCACCGGTATGCGGGTGAGATTGGCGATGGGTGTCGTCACCAGCATCGACCCGGAAATCCTGCTCCTCGACGAAGGTATCGGCGCCGTCGACGCCGACTTCCTCAAGAAGGCGCAGACCCGGCTGCAGCAGCTGGTCGAGCGCTCCGGAATCCTGGTGTTCGCCAGCCATTCCAACGAATTCCTGGCCCGGCTGTGCAAGACCGCGATGTGGATCGACCACGGCGTCATCAAGCTCACCGGCGGCATCGAGGACGTCGTGCGCGCTTATGAGGGCGAGGACGCCGCCCGCCACGTGCGTGAGGTACTTGCCGAAACGCGCAACTTACCCGTGAATGACATGGTGTGCGCGGTGGTGGTGACCCACCGGCGCCCCGACGAACTCGCCAAGTCGCTGGATGCACTGACCACCCAGAGCCGGCTGCCGGACCAGCTCATCGTGGTCGACAACGATGACGACGACGCGCGTCCGCGACCTGGTGGCCGGCCAGCCCATCCCTACGACATATCTGCCGTCGCACCGAAACCTCGGCGGCGCAGGCGGTTTCGCGCTCGGCATCCTTCATGCGCTGGCCGGCGGCGCCGAATGGGTGTGGCTGGCCGACGACGACGGCCACCCGCAAGACAGCCAAGTGCTGGCGACCCTGCTGGCGTGCGCCGAGACGCACCGGTTGGCCGAGGTGTCGCCGATGGTGTGCAACGCCGATGACCCGCAACTCCTGGCGTTCCCGTTGCGCCGCGGCCTGGTGTGGCGGAGGCGGGTCAGCGAACTGCGGACCGCACCGGACCAGGAACTGCTGCCGGGCATCGCCTCGCTGTTCAACGGAGCGCTGTTTCGGGCGTCGACGTTCGAGTCGATCGGTGTTCCCGACCTTCGGTTGTTCGTCCGCGGCGACGAAGTGGAGATGCACCGTCGACTGGTCCGGTCCGGGCTGGCGTTCGGAACGTGCCTGAACGCCGCCTATCTTCACCCGTGCGGGTCGGCCGAGTTCAAGCCGATTCTCGCGGGCCGCATGCACACGCAATATCCCGACGATCCCACCAAGCGCTACTTCACCTACCGCAATCGCGGCTATCTGTTGGCGCAGCCGGGTCTGCGCAAGCTGCTGGTCCAGGAATGGCTGCGGTTCGGCTGGTTCTTCCTGGTGTCCCGCCGCGACCCGAGAGGTCTGTTGGAGTGGCTGAGGCTGCGCCGGTTGGGGCGTCGGGAACAGTTCGGAAGGCCTGAGAATTGACGATCGTCGATGTCGCCGCGCAGTCCAAGACGCTGACCCGGGCCTGGGGTGACCTGGTCGACGGATACCGTCGCCGCGAGCTGTGGCTGCACCTTGGCTGGCAGGACATCAAACAGCGGTACCGCCGCTCGGTGCTCGGGCCGTTCTGGATCACCATCGCCACCGGAACCACCGCCGTCGCGATGGGCGGTCTGTACTCCAAACTGTTCCATCTTCAGCTCTCGGTGCATCTGCCGTACGTCACCCTCGGCCTGATCATCTGGAATTTGATCAACGCCTCGATCCTGGAGGGCGCCGAGGTGTTCGTCGCCAACGAGGGATTGATCAAACAACTGCCGACGCCGCTGAGCGTGCACGTCTACCGGCTGGTGTGGCGACAGATGATCTTGTTCGCGCACAACATCGTCATCTATCTCGTCATCGCGATCATTTTTCCCAAGCCGTGGTCGTGGGCCGACCTCTCGGTGATTCCGGCGCTGGGCCTGATCGTGCTCAACTGCGTGTGGGTGTCGCTGTGTTTCGGCATTCTGGCGACGCGCTATCGCGACATCGGACCGCTGCTGTTTTCCGTCGTGCAGTTGCTGTTCTTCATGACGCCGATCATCTGGAACGACGACACGCTGCGGCAGCAGGGCGCAGGGGCACTGGTCGAAGATCGTCGAACTCAACCCGCTGCTGCATTACCTGGATATCGTGCGCGCGCCGCTGCTGGGCGCCCACCAAGAACTTCGGCATTGGGCGGTGGTGGTGGGGCTGACGGTCCTGGGTTGGGTGCTGGCAGCGATCGCGATGCGCCAGTACCGCGCCCGAGTAGCCTACTGGGTGTAGGCCCGGGCCGGTTGCCTTGATCCCACCGCGGGTATCCGAGCGTACGACCAAAGGAGGACGTGCCATGAGTGCGACCAACAAGCTCAGAAATAAGCTGCAGAGGCTCGGTGGCAGAGCGAAGGAAACCATCGGCCGCGCGACCGGTAACCGCAACCTCGAAAATCGCGGTGTGGGTGATCAGGTCAAGTCCGATCTAAAGGACACCGGCGAAAAGGTCAAGGACGCCTTCCGGGGACGGCGCGGCCGTCGATTCTGACGGCTGCTCACGCCGGTTTTCCGACCTTGCCGACAAACCGGCACCCAACGCCTTTGCCGCGTGGAGTGAGTAGCGTGGTCGGGTCGTCGGCGAGACGTCCATAGAAGCGGCGGGCCAACGGCTTGGACCGACTCCCGCCTTGCATCGCACAGGATCAAACAGCAAACCGCCGGTCGCGCCAGCACCGCCGGCGCCGGTGCCACCAGTGCCGCCTGCCCCTCCGACGCCGCCCGTACCGGAAGTGTCGCCGACGTTTTGGCCCAGACCGCCGGTCCCGCCGGCGCCGCCGGTAGCTCCGGCGGCGGTACCACCGTGGCCGCCTGCCCCACCGGCCCCGCCAGTACCGTCAGCAGTGACGGTGCCGGGGGCAGTAGGTCCGACGACGTTGCCGACGCCGCCTTCCCCGCCGGCGCCGCCGTTGTCACCAGCACCTGTACCGGCCGCTCCGCCGGCCCCGCCAGCCCCACCGAGGGCGGCACTGCCAGTGATGTCGTTGCCTGTGGAGGCGTCCATGGTGGCGGCGCCACCTTCACCGCCAGCGCCGCCGGCGGCGGAGCTGTTAGTGATGGTGTCGGCTGGGCCATAGCCGTTCAGGTCAGCGGAGCCGCCGGCCCCACCGGCGCCACCGTTATTGCCGACACCGCCGGCCCCGCCGGTGTCGGTACCGCCGGAGACCTGGTCGGCGGACAACACGTAGCCGGTGCCGCTGCCGCCACCGGCGCCGCCGATGGCAGTGGCGCCGTTGGCGACACTGCCGTACTCGCGACGAAAGTTACGTCCAAGAAAATAATGAGCGTCACGCTGGCAGCGGCCGGCCGCCTAAGGTCCGACCGGCGCGCCAGCGACAGAACCGACCAGGAACGGGCCGCGCCCCATCGGCTCAACCGCCGCTCGCGCCATCCACACGTGGTGACCGTCGGGTTTGACACTCAGGCTCAGCTGCACACTGTCGAGATCAACCGGCCTAAACCCCACCATTTCGCTTCACTGCACAGGAATAATCGGCGAGCAATATCCACAACAATCGAGGCGCTCCGGAGCGGTACTCGCCGTCGCGCCCGGAAGACAGGTCGTCACAGGTGAGCGGAAGAGTCGAGCCCTCGGGGCTTTCTGATGAAGCGCGTGAGCGCATCACCGCTGAGTTGGACCGGATACGGGAACGCCGGGATCGCCTGGAGGCCGAAGTCAGAAACGACCGCGGCGCGGTCAGCGATCACGCCGACGCCGCCGATGCCATCCAGCGCGCCGACGAACTGGTCGGCCTCGACGAGCGGGTTGCCGAACTCGACCGGTTGCTGCACGCCGGACCGGCACCGTCGAACGGAGCCGACACGCTGCCCTGCGGCACCGAGGTGAAGCTGCGGTTTTCCGACGGCGCCGTGGTCACGATGCAGGTGATCTCGGTGATCGAAGAGGCAGCCATCGCCGGGGAAGCCGAGGCGTTGACCGCCGGCAGCCCGCTGGGGCTGGCGCTGGTCGGACGAAAAGCGGGCGACACGGTCACCTACACCACGCCGCAAGGCGAAAGCCCAGGTTGAACTGTTGGAGTTGAAGTACCCGGCTTAGTCCTCTGGCCCGCCGTAGACTTTCCGCCGATGGCCGAGATCGCCGCGAGTGCCCAGCTGTCGCTGAAGACGCAGGTGTGGCGATTCATCGCCACCGGCGGATTGTCGGCGGTCGTCGACTTCGGTCTTTATGTCGTGCTGCTCCGGGCGGGCCTGCAGGTCAATGTCGCCAAATCGCTCAGCTTCATCGCCGGCACCATGACCGCCTACCTGATCAATCGGCGGTGGACATTTCAGGCGCCGCCCAGCAGGGCCCGGTTCATCGCCGTGTGCGTGCTTTACGCGCTCACCTACTGCGTGCAGGTCGGCATCAACTACCTCTTCTACCTCCAGTTCGCCAACGAGCCCTGGCGGGTACCGGCCGCTTTCGTGATCGCGCAGGGCACCGCCACGGTGATCAACTTCATCGTGCAGCGGTCGGTGATCTTCCGGCTGCGCTGAACCGACCCGCTGCAGGCGGTACCCTCTTTGACGATGTTGAGCAGTGACATTCCGACCACCAAAACCCGGCTGATGGGCTTTGGCCGAACCGCGCCGTCGGTCGCGGACGTGCTGTCCACACCGGACCCGGCGGTGATCGCCAAGGCGGTCGCCCAGGTCGCCGACTCCGGCGGCCAGCCCAACAGCAGGGGCGTGATCGCCCGGGGACTGGGCCGCTCCTACGGCGACAACGCCCAGAACGGCGGCGGCCTGGTGATCGACATGACGCCGCTGAACCGGATCCACTCGATCGACGCCGGCACCTGCCTGGCCGACGTGGACGCCGGCGTGAGCCTCGATCAGCTGATGAAGGCCGCGTTGCCGTTCGGGCTGTGGGTTCCGGTGCTGCCGGGCACCCGGCAGGTCACCGTCGGCGGCGCGATCGCCTGCGACATCCACGGCAAGAACCACCACAGCGCGGGCAGCTTCGGCAACCACGTCCGCTCGATGGAACTGTTGACGGCCGACGGGCAGATCCGCCACCTCACCCCGGACGGTGAGGAAGCCGAGCTGTTCTGGGCCACCGTCGGCGGCAACGGGCTGACCGGCATCGTGCTGCGGGCCACCATCGCGATGACACCGACCGAGACGGCGTACTTCATCGCCGACGGCGTCGCCACCAAAGACCTTGACGAGACCGTCGCCTTCCACCTCGACGGCAGCGAAGCCAACTACACCTATTCCGTCGCCTGGTTCGATCTGATCAGCCCGCCGCCGAAGCTCGGCCGGGCCGCGGTCAGCCGCGGCAGCCTGGCGAAGCTGGACCAGCTGCCGGAGAAACTGGCCAAGAACCCGCTGAAATTCGATGCGCCGCAACTGCTGACGGTGCCCAACATCTTTCCGGTCAGCGTGATGAACAAGTTGTCGTTCATGGCGATCGGCGAGGTGTACTACCGGCTGGGCGGAACCTACACCGGCAAGATCATGAACCTGTCGCAGTTCTACCACATACTCGACCTGGTCAGCGGTTGGAACAATGCCTACGGCCCATCGGGTTTCGCCCAACATCAGTTCTTGGTGCCCGCCGGAGGCGATGGACGAGTTCAAGGCCATCATCCGCTGGATCCAGACGTCGGGCCACTATTCGGCGCTGAACGTGTTCAAGCTTTTTGGCCCGGGTAACCGGGCACCGCTGAGCTTCCCGATGGCCGGCTGGAATGTGGCGATGGACTTCCCCAACAGACCCGGGCGTCAACGAGTTCCTCAATGAACTCGACGCCCGGGTGATGGAATTCGGCGGCCGAGTGTACACCGCCAAAGACTCGCGGGTCAGTGCCGACAACTTCCACGCCATGTACCCACGCATCGACGAGTGGATTGCGGTGCGCCGCAAGGTCGATCCGACCGGAGTCTTCGTATCCGACATGGCCCGACGTTTGGAGCTGCTGTAAATGGTGCTTGACGCCGTAGGAAATCCCCAGACGATCCTGTTGCTCGGCGGCACGTCCGAGATCGGGCTGGCGATCTGCGAGCGCTACCTGCAGAACGCGCACGCGCGAATTCTGCTGGCGGCCATGCCCGACGACCCCGGCCGCGACGCAGCCGTCGCGCAGATGACGAACGCCGGGGCGAAATCGGTGCAGCTGATCGACTTCGAAGCCACCGACACCGACAGCCACCCGGCTATGATCGACGCCGCCTTTGCCGGCGGCGATGTCGACGTCGCGATCGTGGCGTTCGGGCTACTCGGTGACGCCGAGGAACTCTGGCAGAACCAGCGTAAGGCTGTCCAGATCGCCGAAATCAACTACACCGCAGCAGTTTCGGTGGGCGTGTTGCTGGGCGAGAAGATGCGCGCACAGGGCTTCGGCCAGATCATCGCGATGAGCACCGTGGCCGGTGAGCGGGTGCGACGATCCAATTTCGTCTACGGCTCCACCAAGGCCGGCCTGGACGGCTTCTACCTCGGACTCGGTGAGGCGCTCAAGCCCAGCGGCGTTCACGTCCTGGTCATCCGACCCGGTCAGGTGCGGACCCGGATGAGCGCACACGTCAAGGAAGCGCCGCTGACCGTCGACAAGGAATACGTTGCCAACCTGGCGGTCACCGCATCGGCCAAGGGCAAGGAACTCGTCTGGGCGCCAGGCGCTTTCCGCTACGTGATGATCGTGCTGCGGCACATCCCGCGGCCGATCTTCCGCAAGTTGCCCATCTAAATGCGGACAGCGCTGGCCACCGTCGGCCACATGGTGATCGCCGTGACGGTCGCCGCGGTGGTATCGGTGATCTCGCTGATCGCCATCGCGAGAGTCCAATGGCCCGCCTACCCGTCGTCGAATCAACTGCACGCACTGACCACCGTCGGCCAGGTCGGCTGCATCGTCGGATTGCTTGGCACCGTTTGGCTTTGGCGGCGTGGCCGCCGCACCAGCGACGTTCGCAACACCCTGTTGGCTCAGCTGTTGGCTCTGGTGTTCGTGTCCGCGTTCTCGGTGGTGACGCTGGGAATGCCGCTGGGTGCGACCAAGCTCTATTTGTTCGGCATCTCCGTCGACCAGCAATTCCGCACCGAATATCTGACCCGGCTTACCGACAGCGCGGCCCTGCATGACATGACCTATGCCGGGCTGCCGGCGTTCTACCCGCCCGGCTGGTTCTGGGTCGGCGGTCGCGTTGCGGTGCTGACCGCTACGCCGGGCTGGGAGATGTTCAAGCCGTGGGCCATCACCTCGATCACCATCGCGATCGCCGTGGCGCTGGTGTTGTGGTGGCGGATGATCCGCTTCGAGTACGCGGTGCTGGTCACCACCGCGACCGCCGCGGTGGCGCTTGCCTACGGTTCCCCGGAGCCGTACTCCGCGATGATCACCGTGCTGCTGCCGCCGGTGCTGATCCTGACCTGGTCGGGTCTGCGCGGCGCAACCAGATCCGGCGGTTGGGCCGCGGTGGTCGGCGTCGGGCTATTCCTCGGCATCGCGGCGACCTGCTACACCCTGCTGCTGGCCTACAGCGCATTCACGGTGGTGCTGATGGCGTTGACGCTGGCGGCGGCCCGCCGGCGGCAGGGCGTCAAGGCCGCGCTGGACCCGCTGGTCCGGCTCTGCGTCATCGGCGTCATCGCGGCGGCGATCGCGGCGACCACCTGGCTGCCGTACCTGTTGCGGGCCGCCCGCGACCCGGTCAGCAACACCGGCAGCGCCTATCACTACCTGCCCGCCGACGGCGCCGAGTTGACCTTCCCGATGCTGCAGTTCACCCTGCTCGGCGCGTTGTGCATGCTCGGGACGCTGTGGCTGGTGGTCCGGGCCCGGTCATCGGTGCGGGCGGCCGGCCTGGCGATCGGCGTGCTCGCCGTCTATGTATGGTCGCTGCTGTCGATGCTCGCCACGCTGGCGCGCATCACGCTGTTGTCGTTCCGGCTGCAGCCGACGCTCACGGTGTTGCTGGCCGCCGCGGGCGTCTTCGGCTTCGTCGAGCTCACGCTCAGGGCACACGCCCTTGCACAGGAAGGAGCCGCGACCATGCCTGGGGCCGCGCCGTGCTGCCAGTCGCGGCGTCGATCGGGTTGGCCGCGGCGATCGCGTTCAGCCAGGACATCCCCGAGGTGCTGCGGCCCGACCTGACCATCGCCTATACCGACACCGACGGCCACGGCCAACGGGGCGACCGTCGTCCGCCCGGCTCCGAAAGGTACTACTCGTCGATCGACACCGCGATCACCCGGGCGACCGGCAAACCACGCGACGAGACGGTGGTCCTGACAGCGGACTACAGCTTCCTGTCCTACTACCCCTACTTCGGCTTTCAAGGACTGACATCGCACTACGCCAACCCGCTTGCGCAGTTCGACAAGCGAGCGGCGGCGATCAAGAGCTGGTCCAAGCTCAAAGCCCCCGATCAGTTCATCCACGCGCTGGACACGCTGCCGTGGGCGCCGCCGACAGTGTTCTTGATGCGCCACGGCGGCTCGGCGGGTGAATCGAGCACCTACACGCTGCGGCTGGCCGAAGATGTCTACCCCAACCAGCCCAACGTGCGCCGCTACACGGTGGAACTGAACGCCGCGGTGTTCGCCGACCCACGGTTCACCGTCACCACCGTCGGGCCGTTCGTCTTGGCCATCCGCAAACCCGGACCGCGCCCCTGATGGCGACAAAGGCGGCCCGTGTCGAGCAATTACCATCTAGGTCCGTGAGTGACGCGGGCCCGAAGTACCGGGCCGCCCGAGTCGTTGCCGTCGTCGCCGGGCTGCTCGGCGCCCTGTTGGCGCTCGCGACCCCGCTGCTTCCCGTCAAACAGACCACAGCCCAACTGAACTGGCCGCAAAACGGCGTGCTCGGCAGCGTCGAAGCCCCGTTGATCGGCTACGTGGCCACCGATCTCAACATCAGCGTTCCCTGCCAGGCCGCCGCCGGTCTCGAACGGCCCGGCGCCAGCGGCAAGACCGTGCTGTTGTCCACCGTGCCCAAGCAGGCGCCCAAGGCCGTGGACCGCGGCCTGCTAATCGAACGGGCCAACGACGACCTGGTGGTCGTGGTGCGCAACGTCCCGGTCGTCGTCGCACCACTGAGCCAGGTCCTCAGCGGCGCCTGCCAGAAACTGGTTTTCACCGCGCACGCCGACCGGGTCACCGGCGAATTCGTCGGGCTCACACAGGGTCCCAACGCCGAGCATCCCGGCGAGCCGTTGCGCGGCGAGCGCAGCGGATACGACTTCCGCCCGCAGATCGTCGGCGTGTTCACCGATCTGAGCGGACCCGCCCCGCCGGGCTTGACGTTCTCCGCCACCATCGACACCCGCTACAGCAGCTCGCCGACCCCGCTGAAGATGGCAGCGATGGTGCTCGGGGTGGTATCGACCGCTATTGCCTTAGCCGCGCTTCATCTCTTGGACACCTCCGACGGCACCCGGCACCGCCGCTTCCTGCCGGCCCGCTGGTGGTCGATCAGCGGCCTGGACGGCCTGGTCACGCTGGTTCTGGTGTGGTGGCATTTCGTCGGAGCCAACACCGCCGACGACGGCTACATCCTGACCATGGCCCGGGTATCCGAGCACGCCGGTTACATGGCCAACTACTACCGCTGGCTGGGAACACCCGAGGCACCGTTCGGCTGGTATTACGACCTGCTGGCGCTGTGGGCTCATGTCACCACCGCCAGCATCTGGATGCGGTTGCCCACCCTGCTGATGGCACTGGCCTGCTGGTGGGTGATCAGCCGGGAAGTCATCCCGCGGCTGGGGCATGCCGTCAAAACCAACAGGGGTGCGGCATGGACGGCGGCGGGCATGTTTCTGGCGGTGTGGCTGCCGCTGGACAACGGTCTGCGACCCGAGCCGATCATCGCGGTGGGCATCTTGCTGACCTGGTGTTCGGTCGAGCGCGCGGTGGCCACCAGTCGGCTGCTGCCGGTGGCGTTCGCCTGCATCATCGGGGCGCTGACGCTTTTCTCCGGGCCGACCGGTATCGCCTCGATCGGTGCGCTGCTGGTGGCGATCGGCCCGCTGCGCACCATTCTGCACCGCCGCACCAGACGGTTCGGTCTGCTGCCACTGCTGGCGCCCATTCTGGCCGCGGCGACGGTCACCGTGATCCTGATCTTCCGCGACCAGACCCTGGCCGGCGAGATGCAGGCGACCGTGCTCAAGCGTGCTCTCGGACCCAGCCTGAGTTGGTTCGACGAACACATCCGCTACGAGCGGTTGTTCATGGCCAGCCCCGACGGGTCGGTCGCCCGTCGCTTCGCCCTGTTGGCGTTGTTGGTCGCACTCGCGGTGTCGGTGGCAATGTCCTTGCGCAAGGGCCGAATTCCGGGCACCGCCGCGGGGCCGAGCCGTCGCATCATCGGCATCACGATCATCTCGTTCATCGCGATGATGTTCACGCCCACCAAGTGGACGCACCACTTCGGTGTGTTCGCCGGGCTGGCCGGCCCGCTGGGGGCGTTGGCCGCAGTCGCCGTGACCGCGACGGCGATGCGCTCGCGACGCAACCGGACGCTGTTCGCCGCGTTGGTGCTCTTCACGGTGGCGTTGTCATTCGCCAGCGTCAACGGCTGGTGGTATGTCTCCAACTTCGGTGTGCCGTGGTCGAATGCTTTCCCGCAGTGGCATTTCGGCTTCACCACCGTGCTGCTGGGGCTGACCGTGCTGGTGCTGCTGCTCGCCGCCTGGTTCCACTTCATCAACAACGGCAACGACGCCGGGCCCGCCAGCGAATCCCGATTCGCCCGAATCATCCGCTCTCCGTTGGGTATTGCCGCCTGGGCGCTGGTCTTCTTCGAGGTGTTGTCGCTGACCCTGGGAATGACCGACCAATACCCGGCCTGGTCGGTCGGGCGCTCCAACCTGCAGGCTCTGACCGGCAGAACCTGCGGGCTGGCCAACGACGTTCTCGTCGAGCAAGACCCCAACGCCGGCATGCTGTCGCCGGTCAGCGCGCCGGTGAAAGACGCGCTCGGCGCAGGCTTCGAGGAAGGCTTCGATCCCAACGGGATCCCCGCCAACGTCTCGGCGGACCCGGTGATGGAACGCCCGGGTGATCGCAGCTTCGTCAACGACGACGGCATGAGCATCGGCAGCGAGGCCGGCACCGAGGGCGGCACGACGCCCGCGCCAGGCATCAACGGCTCGCGCGCACGGCTGCCCTACAACCTCGATCCCGCGCGCACGCCGGTCCTGGGGAGTTGGCGGTCGGGGCCGCAGGTTCCGTCGCGGCTGCGGTCTGCCTGGTACCGACTGCCGCCGCGCGAGAAGGCCGCGCCGCTGCTGGTGGTGTCGGCGGCCGGCCGTTTCAACCCCGGTGAAGTGGAAGTGCAGTGGGCTACCGATCAGCAGGCCGCAACCAACAAGCCCGGCGGCGCAATGGGATTCGCCGACGTCGGGGCGGCGCCGGCGTGGCGTAATCTGCGCGCTCCGCTGGACGCGGTGCCGCGTGACGCGACACAGATACGGGTGATAGCCACCGACGAGGACCTTGCGCCTCAGCACTGGATCGCGGTCACGCCGCCGCGCATACCGCGGCTGAGCACCCTGCAGGATGTGGTCGGCTCGACCCAGCCGGTATTGCTGGATTGGCTTGTCGGACTGGCTTTCCCGTGTCAGCGGCCGTTCGGTCATCTCAACGGTGTCATCGAGGTGCCGAAGTGGCGGATCCTGCCGGACCGGTTCGGCGCCGAGGCCAACTCTCCGGTGATGGACAACAACGGCGGTGGTCCGCTGGGCATCAGCGAGCTGCTGTTGCGGCCGAACACGGTCTCGACGTATCTGAAAGACGACTGGTCCCGCGACTGGGGTGCGCTGCAGCAGTTGACGCCGTTCGACCCGAACGCCGAACCCGCCCGGCTCGACCTTGGTTCGGCAACACGCAGCGGCCTGTGGAGCCCCGCGCCGCTACGTCATTAATCGGTATCTAGAAGGCGACCTGGCGTCGGCCGGCGCGGAAGGCGGTGAAGCACGCGCTCAGCGCCAGCAGGGCGAACACGGCGAAGGCGCAGCGGGCCGCTGCCACCCCGCCACCGTCGGCGATGTTGACCACGACACCGGCCAGCCCGGCTCCGAACGCGCCGAAAACCAACTGCACCGAGTTGATCGCGGTGGCGGCGGCCCCGCCCTCAGCGGGATCGTCGACATCGCTCATCGCCCACGCCGACAGGTGTGGCCAGGCGGCGCCGATACCGACCCCGACGGCCAGCAACGCCAACGCGCACAAGATGACGACGCCGGCCGCTGCGCCTTGAACGTGCGCGGCTCCGGCCAGCGCAAGACCGATCGCCATGACCAGCGGCGCCGCCATCACCACGCCCACGATCGTGCGCGCCTTGTTCAGCGAGCCACTGCCCAGTCCGCTGATCGTCCAGCCCAGCGACAACGCCGCGCCCAGCAGCCCGGCGACGATCGGCCCCAAGTGAGCCAGCCGCTGACCGAACAACGGCACGTACAGATCCACCTTGGTCGCGGCGACCAGCAGCCCCAGGGTCAGATAGACCCACTTCAGCGGCCCGAAGCCGTAGACGCTTGCCGGCAGTACCGCCGTCGGCATCCGCCGATCGACGACCAAGAATGCTCCGACCAGCAGCGCGCCGAGGATGAGCAGGCCAGCGGTCGCGACGGTGTTGTGCGGAAGCGACGCCACGCTGACCGCCAGCGCCGCCGCACCCAGCAGGACGACCGACGGCACCGGAATACGAGTCGAAGCGCGGTCAGCGTGCTGCTCGCAGCTGTCGGCCGACAGGAGTCCCGGCACCAGCACGGCCATCGCCACGCTCAACATCGCCAGCAATCCGAACGCCCACCGCCACGCACCGAACTGGGCGAAAAACCCGCCCATTGCAGGACCGAGCAGGGCACCGACGCCCCACGTCGAGGCCGCCATGGCCGAACCGCGACTCCATAAGTGCCGCGGCAGCGCGGCGTTGATCACTGCGAAGCTAAGGCCGCACAGCAGACCACCCGCCAGCCCCTGAAGGAAGCGGCCTGCCAGCAGGACCTCCATGTTCGGCGCGGCCGCGCATATCAGGCTGCCGACGCTCAGCACCGCGAAACCCAGTAGATAGGAGACGGAGGCGCCGATCCGGTGCAGCGCCGTATTAACCGTCGCTGCGGATACCACCGACCCGACGAGGTAGAGGGTTGTCACCCATGCATAAAGCCGCTCGCCGCCGATCTCATTGATCGTGCTGGGCAGCATGCTGATCGTCAGGAACTCGTTGGTGGAATACAGCACCACGCCCCCGGCGACCACAGCCGTCGTTCGCGAATACGGGGCACTCCACAACTCACGCCATTGGCCGGAGGTGATTTGTTTCTGATCTGTTAAATTCACCACCGCTAGCCCACTAAACCATGCCTGGGCCGAAGAGTCGAACCGCGGTCAAAGATGCGTTGTGCCTGCTCGAACGGCCCGAGCCGAGTCGATCGGCGCACTGACCTGCACCATCGTCGGCCGGTTTCACACCATTCCGATTCCGATCGGCGACGGTCTTATTGCCGCCACGCGGGCTGCATCGTCGCCTAGAGAAACCAGTCGCCTACCATCGTGCCTCGTGCCCCACGACGACAGTGAGCGACCGGCGCATCGGCGTGCGCGGCTGGTCGCCATCGTCGCGGGGATCGCCGGAGCGCTGCTCTGCGCCGTGATTCCGCTGCTGCCGGTCAACCAGACGACGGCCACCATCCTGTGGCCGCAGGGCGTCAACAACGACGGGCACGTCACGGATATCACCGCCCCGCTGGTATCGGGAGCGCCGCGGGCACTGGACATCTCCATTCCGTGCGGTGCGATTGCCACGCTGCCCGCTGACGGTGGCCTGGTGGTCTCGACGCTGCCGGTCAACGGCTTTGAAACCAGCAAGAGCGGGCTGTTCGTCCGAGCGAACAGGAACGCCGTCGTCGTCGCGTTCCGGGACTCGGTTGCCGCGGTCGCGCCCCGGTCCGCCGTCGCCGCCTGCAGCGCGCTGCACATCTGGGCGGACGCGGGCGGTGCCGGCGCGGACTTCGTCGGGATCCCCGGCGCCGCCGGCACGCTGGCACCGGAAAAGAAGCCGGCGGTGGGCGGCATCTTCACCGACTTGACCGTCCCCGCGCAGCCAGGGCTGTCGGCTCGCATCGACGTCGACACCCGATTCATCGTCTCCCCCACGCTCATCAAGAAAGCCGTGCTGGCCCTGGGCGGGCTGGCCGTGCTCGCCTCGATCGTCGCGCTGGCGGTCCTCGACAGGCAGTCGGGACGACGGACGCCGCGCAACTGGCGGCACTGGTCGAGGGCCGGAACCGCGACGTGGCTGGCCGACGCCGGGGTGATCTCGACGCTGCTGCTCTGGCATGTCATCGGCGCAACCTCATCGGATGACGGGTACAACCTGACCATCGCCCGCGTCTCCGGGCAGGCCGGCTACCTGGCCAACTACTACCGCTTCTTCGGTACGACCGAGGCCCCCTTCGACTGGTACCAAGCGGTGCTGGCCCAGCTGGCGTCGGTGAGCACCGCGGGCGTGTGGATGCGCCTGCCCGCGACGCTGGCCGGGATCGGCAGCTGGCTGATCATCAGCCGCTACATGCTGCGGCGATTGGGCCCCGGAAGGGGCGGCCTGGGCAGCAACCGGGTGGCGGTGTGGACGGCGGGCGCGGTGTTCCTGGCCGCCTGGCTGCCGTTCAACAACGGCCTGCGACCCGAGCCACTGATCGCGTTGGGCGTGATCGCGACCTGGGTGCTCGTCGAGACCGCGATCGCCACCCGCCGGCTGGTCCCGGCGGCGCTGGCGATCATCGTGGCGACGCTGACCGCGACCTTGGCGCCGCAGGGCTTGATCGCGGTCGCCGCGCTGCTGACCGGTGCGCGGGCGATCGCACAGATCATCGTGCGGCGCCGGTCAGCCGACGGCCTGCTGGCGCCGCTGGCGGTGCTGGCCGCGTCGTTGTCGCTGATCACCATCGTGGTGTTCCGCTCGCAGACGCTGGCCACCGTCGCCGAGTCGGCACGGATCAAGTACAAGGTCGGACCGACGATCGCCTGGTACCAGGAGTTCCTGCGCTATTACTTCCTCACTGTCGAGAGCAACGCCGAGGGGTCGATGACGCGGCGATTCGCCGTCCTGATCCTGCTGCTGTGCTTGTTCGGAGTGCTGATAGTGCTGCTGCGGCGCGGCCGGGTGCCCGGGCTGGCCAGCGGCCCGGCCTGGCGATTGATCGGCACCACCGCGATCGGTCTGCTGCTGCTGCATTTCACGCCGACCAAGTGGGCGATTCAGTTCGGCGCATTCGCCGGACTGGGCGGCGCACTGGGCGCGGTCACCGCGTTCGTCTGCGCTCGCATCGGCCTGCATAATCGCCGGAACCTGACGCTCTACATCACCGCGCTGCTGTTCATGTTGGCCTGGGCGACATCGGGCATCAACGGCTGGTTCTACGTCAACAACTACGGTGTCCCATGGTTCGATATCCAGCCGGTCATCGCCAGCCATCCGGTCACGTCGATGTTCCTGACGTTGTCGATCCTGACCGGTCTGCTGGCCGCCTGGCAGCACTTCCGGATGGACTACGCGGGGCACACCGAAGTCAAGAACAGCCGGCGCAACCGCGTGCTGGCCTCGACGCCGCTGTTGGTTGTCGCGGTGATCATGGTCTTCGGTGAAGTTGCGTCGCTGGCCAAGGGCGCCGTGCTGCGCTACCCGCTCTACACCACCGGCAAGGCCGACTTCGCCGCGATCACGTCTGGCCTGTCGCCGACCAGCTGCGCGATGGCCGACGATGTGCTGGCCGAGCCCGATCCTAATGCCGGTCTGCTGCAACCAGTTCCGGGGCAGGACTTCGGCCCCGCCGGCCCACTCGGGGGAGTCAACCCGGTCGGGTTCACGCCGCAGGGCGTCGGCGACGACTTGCAGTCCGACCCGGTGGTGACCAAGCCGGGCGTGGTGAACTCCGACGCGTCGCCCAACAAACCGAACGCCTCCATCACCGACTCCGCCGGCACCGCGGGCGGCAAAGGCCCGACCGGGGTCAACGGTTCGCAAGCCGCGCTGCCGTTCGGTCTCGACCCGGCGCGCACTCCGGTGATCGGCAGCTACGGCGAGAACTCGCGGGCCGCCACCGCCACGTCGTCGTGGTACCAGTTGCCGCCGCGGACGCCCGACCGGCCGCTGGTGGTGGTCGCCGCCGCGGGAGCCATCTGGTCGTACAAAGAGGACGGCGATTTCATGTACGGCCAGTCGCTAAGGCTGCAGTGGGGTGCGGCCCGGCCCGATGGCAGCTTCCGGCCGCTCGGGCTGATGTTCCCCATCGACATCGGCCCTCAGCCCGCCTGGCGCAACCTGCGCTTCCCGCTGAGCTGGGCACCGCCGGAGGCCAACGTCGCCCGCATCGTCGCCTACGACCCCAACTTGAGCGAGGACCAGTGGTTCGCGTTCACCCCGCCGCGCGTGCCGGTGACCAAGACGCTGCAGCAGGTGCTCGGATCGCAGCAGCCGATCCTGATGGACATCGCGACCGCCGCGAATTTCCCCTGCCAGCGGCCCTTTTCCGAACACCTCGGCGTCGCCGAGCTTCCCGAGTACCGCATCCAGCCTGACCACAAGCAGACCTCGGCGTCGTCCAACCTGTGGCAGGCGTCGAAATCCGGCGGGCCATTCCTGTTCACCCAGGCGCTGCAGTGGACGTCCACCATTCCGACCTACCTGAACGGCGACTGGTACCGGGACTGGGGGCAGGTCGAGCAGTACCACCGCTGGTTCCCACCGGACGTCGCGCCAAATGCCGAGATTCAGCAGGGCGTCACCACCGTCTACGGCTGGAGCCGACAAGGCCCGATTCGAGCACTCCCATGAGCACACACACCGAGCACCCGGAAGTCATCACCGCGGACAACGCCGGCGGCAACGTGAAGGTGACCCGCTGGGTGGCCACCATCGCCGGGCTGATCGGGTTCTTCCTGTCCGTCGCCACCCCGCTACTGCCCGTCGTGCAGACCACCGCGCAGCTGAACTGGCCGCAGCAAGGGCAGCTCAAAAGCGTAACCGCGCCGCTGATTTCGCTGACACCGGTCGACTTCCACGCCACCGTGCCGTGCCAGGTCGTGCGCGGTGTGCCGGCCAAGGGTGGGATCGTGCTGGGCACCGCGCCCAAACAGGGCAAGGACGCCAACCTCAACGCGTTGTTCGTCGTGGTCAGCAAGCAACGGGTCGACGTCACCGACCGCAACGTGGTGATCCTGTCGGTACCGCGCGAACAGGTGGAATCCCCGCAGTGCGAGCACATTGGCATCACCTCGACGCTGGCCGGGACGTTCGCCACTTTCGTGGGGCTCAAGGATTCGTCGGGAAGCCCGCTGCGTAGCGGCTACCCCGACCCTAACCTGCGCCCGCAGATCGTCGGGATATTCACCGACCTGACCGGACCGGCGCCGCCGGGCCTGCAACTTTCAGCGACCATCGACACCCGGTTCTCCACCACCCCAACCACGTTGAAGCTGTTCGCCATGGTGGGCGCGATCGTGGCGACGATCGTCGCGCTCGTCGCATTGTGGCGCCTCGACCAGTTGGACGGACACCGCATGCGCCGGCTGATACCGGCGAACTGGCGCACGTTCACCCTTGCCGACGCGACGGTGATGTTCGGGTTCGTGCTCTGGTGGGTGATCGGGGCGAACTCGTCCGACGACGGCTACATCCTGGGCATGGCCCGGGTCGCCGACCGCGCCGGCTACATGTCCAACTACTTCCGTTGGTTCGGCAGCCCGGAAGACCCGTTCGGCTGGTACTACAACCTGCTCGCTTTGATGACCCACGTCAGCGACCAGAGCCTGTGGATCCGGTTGCCCGACCTGATCGCGGGACTGGGGTGTTGGCTGCTGTTGTCCCGTGAGGTGCTGCCCCGACTGGGGCCGGCCGTGACGTCCAGCAAAGCCGCGAACTGGGCAGCCGGGATGGTGCTGCTCACCGCGTGGATGCCGTTCGACAACGGCCTGCGGCCCGAGCCGATCATCGCCTTCGGTTCGCTGGTCACTTACGTCCTGATCGAGCGGTCGATGCGCTACAGCCGGTTGATTCCGGCGGCGCTGGCAGTGATCGCGGCGGCGTTCACGCTCGGCGTTCAGCCCACCGGTTTGATCGCGGTCGCGGCGTTGGTGGCCGGTGGACGTCCGATCCTGCGGATCTTCGTGCGCCGTCATCGCGTGGTCGGCACCTGGCCGTTGGTGGCGCCGATGCTGGCCGCCGGCTCGGTCATCCTGACGGTGGTGTTCGCCGACCAGACGTTGGCAACGGTGTTGGAAGCCACCAGGATTCGCACCGCGATCGGCCCCAGCCAGGCCTGGTACACCGAGAACCTGCGTTACTACTACCTGATCCTGCCCACCGTCGACGGGTCGCTGTCGCGGCGGTTCGGCTTCCTGATCACCGCCCTGTGCCTGTTCACCGCGATGTTCATCATGTTGCGGCGCAAGCGAGTTCGCGGTGTAGCCCGCGGGCCGGCGTGGCGGCTGATGGGCGTCATCTTCGGCACCATGTTCTTCCTGATGTTCACCCCCACCAAGTGGGTGCACCACTTCGGGCTGTTCGCCGCGGTGGGCGCGGCGATGGCGGCCGTGACGACGGTGCTGGTATCACCGTCGGTGCTGCGCTGGTCGCGTAACCGGATGGCGTTCCTGGCCGCGGTGATGTTCCTGCTGGCGCTGTGCTTCGCGACCACCAACGGCTGGTGGTACGTGTCCAGCTACGGCGTGCCATTCAACGCGGCGATGCCGAAGCTCGGCGGAATCAGCGTCAGCACAATCTTTTTCGCATTGTTTGCGGTGACGGCCCTGTACGCCGTCTGGCTGCACTTTGCTTCCCGCGACCACGGCGAAGGACGATTGGCGCGTGCACTCACCGCGGCGCCGGTCCCGGTTGCGGCCGGCTTCATGGCGCTGGTGTTCATCGCATCGATGGTGATCGGCATCGTTCGCCAGTACCCCACGTACTCCAACGGCTGGTCGAACATACGGGCCCTCGCCGGTGGCTGCGGACTGGCCGACGACGTGCTCGTCGAGCCCGACACCAACGCCGGCTTCATGCCGCCACTGCCCGGCAAATCAGGCTCTTGGGGCCCATTGGGCCCTTTGGGCGGCGTCGACCCGGTTGGCTTCAGTCCCAACGGGGTTCCGCCCCACACCGTCGCGGAAGCGATCGTGATGCATCCCAACCAGCCGGGCACCGACTACGACTGGGACGCACCGACCAAACTCAAGACGCCCGGCATCAACGGTTCGACGGTGCCGCTGCCGTACGGCCTTGACCCGCAACGGGTTCCGATAGCCGGCAGTTACACCACCGGAGCACAGCAGCAGAGCAAGCTGGCGTCGGCCTGGTACCAGCTACCCCGACCGGACGACGGGCATCCGCTGGTGGTGGTGACCGCGGCGGGCAAGATCGCCGGCAACAGCGTGCTGCACCACCACACCGAAGGCCAGACCGTCGTTCTGGAATACGGCAAGGCCGGCCCGAACGGTGATGTGCTGCCGGCCGGACGGCTGGTGCCCGACGATCTGTACGGCGAGCAGCCGAAGGCGTGGCGCAATCTGCGGTATGCGCGATCCAAGATCCCCGCGGACGCCGTCGCCGTCCGAGTCGTCGCTGAGGACTTGTCGCTGACGCCGGAGGACTGGATTGCGCTGACTCCGCCGCGGGTGCCCGAACTGCGCTCTGTGCAGGAGTACCTCGGGTCAACGCAACCGGTGCTGATGGACTGGGCGGTTGGGCTCGCTTTCCCGTGTCAGCAGCCGATGCTGCACTCCAACGGCGTCACCGACATTCCGAAATTCCGCATCACGCCGGATTACACGGCGAAGAAGATGGACACCGACACCTGGGAAGACGGTGTCAACGGCGGCCTGCTGGGCATCACCGACTTGCTGCTGCGCGCCCACGTCATGGCCACCTACCTGTCGCACGACTGGGCCCGTGACTGGGGTTCACTGCGTAAGTTCGACACGCTGGTCGACGCCCCGCCCGCGCAGCTGGACCTGGGCACTGCCACCCGCAACGGCTGGTGGTCGCCGGGCAAGATCCGCATCAAGCCCTAGCGCGTCCCGAGGCCCGTGACCACAATCATATGCGGCATTCGGCTCTTGCCCGTCACTAGACGTTCGGAATCGACTGCCGCGGGGTACGGACATGAAACCCCGATCGAAAGGAAAATAATGGGCAGCAGTGGACCCGAAGAAGCCATCAAGGGCATCGTGGAGGACGTCAAAGGCAAGGCCAAGGAGATCATCGGGATCGTCGCCAACCGCGACGGTCTGCGTGAGGAAGGCCGCGCCCAGCAGGACAAGGCCAAGGCTGCGCGTGACGTGGCCAAGAAGGAGGCCGAGGCCGCTGCCTCGCGCGCCGCTGAGTCGGCTGCCGAGGCTCGCCAGAAGGCAGCCGAATAACGCAGGAATGTAGCTGGGCGGCAATGACTTTTGTCATTGCCGCCCAGTTTTTCGTTTCGGCACAACTAGGGGGTCAGCACGACCCGCGCGTCAGACTCAGTGCCTCGCCACGCATGTGTAACGTCGGCCAGCGGGACCGCGCGGGCGTCGATACGCAAAGTGCCACTGCCGATTTCGTCGACAAGAGCGGGTAACTCGGCCAGGATTGCGGCGGTGGAGACCGATCCTTGCCCGCTTCCCACGATCTGCAAAGGCAGCGCCCGTAACGCCGCGGACGGGATCGCGGCGGTCAATCCGGCGACCGAGCCGATCTCAATCCAGGTGAGCGGGCGACTGTCATCGGTCCGGGTGGTGGCGATGGCCGTCATCGCGTCGACGGTGACCTGTCCCCACAGATAATCGATGACCACGTCGACGTCGGCAGCCACCTCGCCGAGGCCGGGCGTCTCGCCCAGACGGACGATAATGTCGGCGCCGAGTTCCGGCAATGCGGCCAACAGCTCAGGATCGCGTCCGGCGGCGATAACGCGGCCGGCGCCGAGGCGCTTGGCTACCTGGACAGCCATCTGACCCGAGCTGCCGGTCGCACCCAAGACCAGCACAGTCTGGCCGGCCTGAAAGTCGATCCGCCGCCGCAGCGCAACCCACGAGGACATCGCCGGGTTCATCGCCGCCGCCACCAGCACCGGGTCGGCGCCGTCCGGCAAAGGGAAACTCCGGCGCAGGTCGATCACCGTCTGCTCGGCCATCGCGCCCGACGTCGTGTCGCCGAGCGCGAAATAACGCAGCGTCCCGTCGGGCATGCGTCCCACCCCGTCGGTGCCGGGGACCAACGGCAGCTCGCCGGTGCTGGTGTAGTGCGAACCGTCGGCTTGCGACCGGACCCGCCGATGCAGACCGGAGGCGACGACATCGACCAGCACCTCGTCGGAACTGCGCGGCGTCGGCGTCGGGAACTCCTGGTACGACGGCGGTCTATCGAACGAAGTCACCACAGCTGCGTACATGAGAGCCCTCCCAGCGACTGGGCAATAGTTCGTGTTGCGATCTAAACTAGATGGTAGTACGAACTACGGCAACTCTCCATGGTGATTCGGCATGCCCTATGTCGGGTAGACCGCACGGAAGGCATCACAGCAATGAAGGAGGAGCCATCGTGCGCGCTGAAGAAGGCGACGAATCCATAGCCGAGTTGGCCGACGAGGCCGCGAAGACGAAGAAGGAACTCAGAGAGTCCACCGAGACGGGCGAGAAGGTTCAGCAGCAGTCGAAGGACTCCGGTACGTAGCACCAGCCGTGTCGCGCGTGTTGCGTGTCACATCGACGCACCTTATGTAAGGCATCTCTCCCGCTCGGGTGTGGGTTGCCCCTACCTCATCGGGCGGGGATAATTGCCAGAATGTCATTAACGATTTCGACGCTGACCCGTCGCGCATTTCCTGCAGTTCTCGTGGCGGCGTCCGCGTTGAATCCCGCTGTGGCAGCGGCTGCCCCGGCTGGCACCAGCGGCGGAACGGTGGTTCCGCTCAGAGACATTCTGCGCGCATGCGACTTCAGTCCGCTCCCGCGCGGTGCAACACAAAGCCGCGCGACGGCCTCGGCGATCATCCGCGCTAACGGCGGCACGGTGACCGCCGAGGTTCACCTAGCGGAACCCCGCGCGCCGGGCGCTCACTACGACGTCAGCCTGATCCAGGCACCCCGGGCATCGAGTTCGCCGTGCACTTCGCCAGGTCCGGGCGTCGCAGTCGGCTCGCTCGACAGTGACGCAGTGGGTCAGGCGACGACCACTCTGCAGGACAGCATCAGGCCGGGCACGACGGGAGTCTGGGTGTTCATCCGGCAGCCGAGCCCGTATTCACAGACGCCAGCCGAGTTTTACACGTCCGACTTCGTCGCGTCGGTCTAGACCGGGATCAGGCCGTGCTTGCGGCCGATTCGCGTATACATCTGCTTGTCGCGTAGCAGGTGCAGCGACCGGCGCAGCAGTAGCCGAGTGTGGTGCGGCTCGACCACGGCGTCGATGAACCCGCGTTCGGCGGCGATCCACGGAATCGCCATATTGAGGTTGTAACCCTCGATGAAGTCCTTCTTGATCGCCTGCGCCTCGGGCGTGGTCGGGTCGGGGAAACGCTTCATCAGCAGCTGCGCCGCTCCCTCGGCACCGATCACCGCGATACGCGCGGTCGGCCAGGCGAAGTTGAAGTCGGCGGTGAGCTGCTTGGATCCCATCACGGCATAGGCGCCGCCGTAGGACTTCCGGACGGTGATCGTCACCTTCGGGACGTCGGCCTCCACAACCGAGTACAGGAATCGCCCGCCGCGCTTGATGATCCCGTTCTTTTCCTGCTCGACGCCGGGTAAGAAGCCGGGAGTGTCGACGACGAACACCAGCGGCACCTCGAATGCGTCGCAGAACCGGATGAACCGGGTCGCCTTGTCCGAAGCCTCGTTGTCGATTGAGCCGGACAGATGCATCGGCTGGTTGGCCACCACGCCGACCGGCCGCCCGTCGACCCGGGCGAACCCGGTGATGATGGCCGGCCCGGACTGCGCAGCGACGTCCAGGAAATCGCCGTCGTCAAAGATGCGCAGCAGGATCTCGTGCATGTCGTAGGCCATGTTGTCGGAATCCGGCACGATCGAGTCGAGCTCCAAGTCGCTCGGCGTGATCTCGGGCTCCAGCCCCGGATTGATAACCGGTGCTCTGTCAAAGCAATTGGACGGCAGGAAGGACAGGAAGTCGCGCACGTACTGAAACGCCGCGGCCTCGGACTCGACGACTTGGTGGAGGTTGCCGTAGCGAGCCTGCGCGTCGGCGCCGCCGAGTTCGTCGAGGCTGACGTCCTCGCCGGTGACTTCCTGGATCACGTCCGGCCCGGTGACGAAGAAGTAGCCCTGGTCGCGCACCGCGACCAAGAGGTCGTCTTGGATCGGCGAATAGACCGCTCCCCCAGCGCATTTGCCGAGGATGATCGAGATCTGGGGGACCACCCCGGACAGCATGTCGTGGCGACGGCCCAACTCGGCATACCACGCCAGCGAGGTCACCGCGTCCTGGATGCGCGCGCCGCCGGAGTCGTTGATACCGATGATCGGGCACGCCACCATCGCGCACCACTCCATCAACGCAGCGACCTTGCGCCCGAACATCTCTCCGAGAGATCCGCCGAAGACCGTCTGGTCGTGGGAGAACACCCCGACCGGCCGGCCGTCGATGGTGCCGCGACCGGTGACCACGCCGTCGCCGAAGAGCGCGTTGGGATCTCCCGGCGTGCGGGCCAACGCGCCGGTCTCCAAGAAGCTGCCCGGATCCAGCAAGGCGTGGACGCGGGCGCGGGCGCTGGGGATGCCTTTCCTGTCGCGCTTGGCGGCGGCCTTTTCACCACCGGGTTCCTTGGCCAGTTCCAGCTTTTCGCCCAGTTCGGCCAGCAGCTCGGCGGTGGTCTTGGTCGTCACTTAGGCCCTCTTTCTGCTCTGCGTCAATCTTGTTGAGCGCCTGGGTCATATGCGCACCGACCTTCGCGATGATCGGCTCGTCGATGGCCTGGATGTGTTCGCCACCAATCGGCACGACCTCCAGGTCGGAGACGTACTCGCCCCAGCCGCCGTCGGGCTTGCGGGTGGCATAGGCGGGCTCGAACGTGATCGCGTCGTCGTGATAGCGATCGGCCATGTACAGCGTGACGTGACCGTCGTAGGGCTGGTAGTCGGCCGTGTCGATCGCCCGTTGGTCCAGGTAGGACGTGCGCTGGTGCTCGATGATCCCGCCCGGGATCTGCACGCCGCTGGCGCTGATCGCCTCCAGCACGAACCTGACCTGCCCCTCGTCGTCGAGTTCTTCGAGGTGCTCATAAGGGATTTCGGGCACCTCGACGTTGAAGGTCCGCTCGGCGAAGCGCGCGTAGCGGTCCCAGCGCTTACGGGTCTCCTCCTTGGTCTGCAGGATCGGTTCCCCGGGCATCACCGCGTCGATCAGCCCGACGAACGGCACGTCGCAGCCCTGCTGCTTCAACCCGATCGCACACGCGTAGGCCAGCGCCCCGCCCAGCGACCAGCCGGCCAGGATGAACGGCCCGTCGCCCTGCAGCTCACGCAGCTTCGGCACGTACTGCGCGGCCCGTTCTTCGATGGTGCCCTCGACACGCTCGAAGCCGTACATCGGAGTGTCCGCCGGCAGGCGATTCAGCAGCGGCTCGTAGACCACCGTCGACCCGCCCGCGGCGTGGAACACGAACACCGGCGGCCTGGTGGAGCCTTCGGGCCTGGCCCGAATGATGCGCACGAAGCCGTCGATCTGGCCGGCCTCCAGGTATTCGCGCACGGTGGTCGCGAGTTCCTCGATGGTCGCGGCGGCCTTGACGTCGTCTGCGGTGATCGGACCCTCGGCGCGCTCAGCGAGCCGCTGCGCCATCTTGGTGGCAGCGCCGTCGTCGAGCTTGGGCAACGGGTTGAAAATGCCGCCCGGCGACTTGCCGGTGACGATCGCCCAGGTGGCGAAGGCGACCCGCTCGGCGGCATCGCGCGGGGGTATGTCCGAACCCAACGCATCGGCGACGGCCTGCTGGTTGAGCGTCTGGGCGGCCGCGGCCAGGTTGGGCTGCGCGGGTGCAGCAGACGGACCGGACGGGTCGGTCGGCGGCGGCGGGACAGACACATCCGACGCCGCGGGCTCGGCTTGGGCATCCGGCGCGGGTGCTGTCACCGCAGCCGGTGTTGCACCGGACAGCAAGGCGGCCTGCTCCCTGGCGATCTCGTCGGCCGTCTGGGTCTTCTGGTGCTCGTGCAGCTCCTGCACCTCGTCGCGGTGCTCGATCGCATACTCTATGAGCTTCTCGACGCCGTAGAGGTTGGCGTCGCGGACCGCCTGCAGCTGAATCGGCGGCAGGTCGAAGTCGTATTCGACGCGGTTCTTGATCCGCACGGCCATCATCGAATCCAGGCCGAGCTCGATCAGCGGCACCTCCCAGGGCAGGTCCTCGGGCTCATAACCCATCGCCATCGACACGATGGCGGCCAGCCGATCGCTAACGGTCTCACCGGAATCCGGCGACCACCTGGAAATCCCGCTCAAATGGCGCGCGGTGAGGCTGTCGGTGAGCGTGCCGGCATCCGGTTCGGACTCCGCCACCTCGGTGACCGTCGACGCAACCGTCGGGGCGATCGCCGCACCCGCGCCGGCTGCCGTCGGCAACACCGAGGTCTGCCCCGCCCGGGACACCAGCGCGTCATAGACCAGCGTGAAGGATTCGTCGATGCGTGCGTGCACCTGAACCGCCGCCCCGCCCGGGTGCCGGGTCAATGTCGTCACCAGCCGGGCGTTCTCAGCCGGGACTGCGCGCTGCTCGGACGCCGTGAGCACCGCATCCGGAAGCAGTCGTGTCGCAGCGGCTTTCACCAGCGCCGCCAAATCAGTTTCGCCACGTGGCGCGTACTCCCACACGTGCCTGCCGTCGGGCAGCGCCACGTGCGTGCCGGGGATCAGCACCGAGCCGTCGCCGGAGAAGTGCGCGTCGAGCCAGTGCTCCTTGCGACGAAACCGGGTCGGCGGGATGTTCGCGTAATCCTCGGGCCCGGCTGCGCGGGAGAACAGGGTGCGGATGTCGAGGTCGTGTCCCAACACGAACAACTGCGCCATCGCCGTGGTCATCGCTTCGACATCGTCCTGCTTGCGGGCCAGCGTCGCGATCAGCTGCGCGTCAGGCAATCCCGCGGCGGCGGTGGTCAAACCGATCTGCATCAGTGCGACCGGGTTGGGCGCGAGCTCCAAAAACGTGGTGTACCCGCTGTCGACGGCGTTGCGGACGCCGTGGGTGAAGTAGACCGAATGCCGCATTCCCTTGAGCCAGTAGGCGACATCGTGGATCGGCTCGCCGCCCGGCCGGACGTAAGTCCCCTCGTGCACCGTAGAGAAGATCCCGACCTTCGGGCTCATCGGCGCGATGCCCTGCAGCTCGGCGGAGAACTCGCCCAGCAGCGGATCCATCTGCGAGGTGTGGCCGGCGCCCTTGGTCTGGAGTTTGCGCGCGAAACGTCCCTCCGCCTCGCAGCGGGCCACGATCGCGTCGATCTGCTCGGGTGGGCCGCCGATGACGGTCTGGCTGGGAGCGGCGTAGACGCACACCTCCAGGCCGGGGAAGTCGGCGAACACCGTCTTGAGTTCGTCGGCGGAATACTCGACGAGCGCCATCAACCGGATGTACTCACCGAACAACATCGCCTCGCCCTCACCCATCAGGTGCGAGCGTGAGCAGATCACCCGGGTGGCGTCCGCGAGTGACAGCCCCCCGGCGAAATACGCCGACGCGGGTTCGCCCAGCGACTGACCAACGACCGCAGCGGGTTTCGCGCCGTGATGGCGAAGCACCTCGCCCAGCGCGATCTGGATGGCGAAGATCACGACGTTGCTGGTTTCGATGCCGTACTCGTGCGAGTCGTCGAGGATCAGCTCGAGCACCGAGTAGCCCCGCTCGTCCTGGATCAGCGCATCGACCTTCTCGATCCACTCGGCGAAGACCTCGTTGCGCAGATACAGGCTCTTGCCCATCTTGCGGTGCTGCGCGCCGAAACCGGCCATCGCCCATACCGGGCCGTTGGTCACCGGCCCGTCGGTGCTGAACACGTTCGGCTTCTGCTTGCCGTCGGCGACCGCGCGCAGACCCTTGACTGCCTCGTCGTGATCGTGGGCCAGCACCACTGCGCGGGAACGGCCGTGGTTGCGTCTCGACAGCGCCCGGCCGATCGATTCCAGCGAAGACGCCTGACCCTCCGGCGTTTCCAGCCAATCGGCAAGCTCTGCGGCGGCGGCCTTCTTGCGAGATGACAAAAACGCCGACACCGGCAGCGGTACCAACGGCGCTGGAAGCTCTTCGCCCGCAAGCTCTTCGAGCGCGATCTCTTTGAGCCGCTTGGCCTCGTCGGTGATGCCGGGCAGTCCCCCGCAAGCGGGAGGTGCCCCCACGTATTCGGCCTCTGCCGGCGTGGTGCCGTCTTCGGCAGAATCCAAGAACTCGCCGTACTCGTCGAAACGCATCCCGCCGACCGATTCCGCATGCTCGGCGTGCTGCTCGTCGGCGGGTGCCGCGGGCTGTGGTTCGGGCTCACGTTCGACGACGTCGCGCGGCAGCACCTCGCGCAGCACCACGTGCGCATTGGCGCCGCCGAAGCCGAAGCTGGATACGCCCGCCACGGCATACCCGCCATAGCGGGGCCAGTCGGCGACGGTGTCCAGGACGCGCAAATGCGATGCGTCGAAATCGATATAGGGGTTGGGTCCGGCGTAGTTGATCGACGGTGGCAGCTTGTCGTGCTGCAGGGCCAGCACCATCTTGGACAGGCTGGCCGCACCGGCCGCCGATTCCAGGTGTCCGATGTTGGTTTTCACCGCGCCCAGCAGGACCGGCTTGTCGGCGGGACGGCCACGGCCGATGACCCGGCCCAGTGCCTGGGCCTCGATCGGGTCGCCCAGGACCGTGCCGGTGCCGTGCGCCTCGATGTAGTCGACCGTACGCGGGTTGATGCCGGCGTCCTTGTAGGCCCGGCGCAGCACGTCTGCCTGCGCGTCCGGGTTGGGTGCGATCAGGCCGTTGGACCGGCCGTCGTGGTTGACCGCGCTGCCGGCGATCACCGCGAGGATCTGGTCGCCGTCACGGCGGGCGTCGTCGACGCGCTTGAGCACCAGCAGGGCACCGCCCTCGGAGCGGGTGTAACCGTCGGCGTCCGACGAGAACGACTTGATCCGGCCGTCCGGCGACAGCACCTGGCCGATCTCGTCGAAGCCCAGCGTCACCACCGGGGTGATCAGCGCGTTGACACCACCGGCGAGGGCCACTTCGCACTCGCCGCTGCGCAGCGCCTGGACGGCCTGGTGGGTCGCGACCAGCGAGCTCGAGCAGGCCGTGTCCACCGCCACCGACGGGCCGTGGAAGTCAAAGAAATACGAAACCCGGTTGGCGACAATCGAACTCGCGGTCCCGGTGATCGCGTAAGGGTGGGCGACGGTCGGGTCGGACATCGCCAAGAAGCTGTAGTCGGGTACGGATGTGCCGACGAACACGCCGACGGCTGCACCGCGCAGGCTCGACGCCGGGATACGCGCGTGCTCGAGCGCCTCCCAGGTCAGCTCCAGCGCCATCCGCTGCTGCGGATCGATGTTGTCGGCTTCGGTCTTCGACAGCGCGAAAAACTCGGAGTCGAAACCCTTGATGTCCTTGAGGTAGCCGCCGCGGGTGCGGGCCTTGGCGACCCGCTCGGCGATCCTCGGCTCCGACGTGAACTCCGACCATCGCCCCTCGGGCAGGTCGGTGATGGCGTCTCGACCCTCCAGCAGCGCCTGCCAGGTCTCCTCGGGGCTGTTCATGTCACCCGGCAACCGGGTGGCCAGACCCACCACGGCGATGTCGACCCGCTCGATCGGCCCGCTACGCGTCCAGTCGGTGTCGTCGTCGCCGCTGTCGAGCTCGGGGTCGCCCTCGACGATCCAGGTGGCCAGAGCTTCGATCGTCGGGTGCTCGAAGGCGGCCGCGATCGACACCGTGACTCCGGTGCGGTCCTCGATATCGGCGGCCATCGCCACCGCATCGCGCGACGACAGACCCAGTTCCACCATCGGCGTGACCTCGTCGATCACGTCGGGCGACCGCCCGGTGGCCTGGGAGACCCAGTTCCGCAGCCATAGCCGCACCTCGGCGACGGTCATGTCGGTGCGAGCAGGATTGCTGACGGGCTCAGCGGCGGCTTCGGCGGCCGACGGTTGGGAACCGAGGTCTGTATCAGTCATGTCAGTGGTCAGTCGGCCTGGTCGGGAAAGGAATTCGGCGCTGCGACGCCGCTGCGCAGGCTGCCGTCGATGTAGGCGGCGCGGCAGGCGCGGCGGCCGATCTTGCCGCTGGAGGTACGGGGCACCGACCCGGCCTGCACCAGCAGCACGTCGCGCACGGTCACCCCGTGCCGGACGGCGATAGCCGTCCGGATGTCGTCGGCGATGGGCTGGTAGTCGAGCTTGTGCGCGCCGGGGGCCCGCTCACCGACGATCACCAGCTGTTCGGAGGTGTCTTCCGGGTCGTATTTGAGCCCGGCGTGCGCGTTGTCGAACACTTCGGCGGACAGCTGGTTGCTCGGCACCGAGAAAGCGGCCACGTAACCGGTGCGCAGCGCCCGGCTGGCTTCCTGCGCCGAGTACTCCAGATCCTGCGGATAGTGGTTGCGTCCGTCGACGATGACCAGATCCTTGACCCGGCCGGTGATGTAGAGGTGATCGTTGTGGTAGGTGCCCAAGTCACCGGTGCGTACCCACGTCCCGTCGTCGGGGGCGCCTTCAGCACGTGACGGGTTGGTGCGCGACTTGAGGATATTCTTGAACGTCTCGGTCGTCTCTTCTTCTCGGTTCCAGTAACCGGCACCCATGTTGTTGCCATGCAGCCAGATTTCGCCGATCTGCCCATCGGGCAGTTCGGTGGCGGTCTCGGCGTCGACGATGGCCGCACACTCGTCGACACCGACCCTGCCGGCGGAGGCCTGCGCGACGGCGCTCGGTGCGTCGGCGGCCACCTCGACGAACCGCCTGTTGTTCAGCGCCTCCCGGTCGACGTGAATGATCGTGGGCGCCTCGTCCATCGGGGTGGTCGAGACGAACAGGGTGGCCTCGGCCAGACCGTAGGACGGTTTAATCGCCGCCTCCTGGAAGCCGAACGGCGCAAACGCCTCGTTGAACTTGCGTATCGATGCCGCCGACACCGGCTCGCTGCCGTTGAGGATCGCCTTGACATTACTCAGGTCCAGCGGTGGCTCACCCTCTTTGGGCACGCCACGCAGCGCGGCGTGTTCGAAGGCGAAGTTCGGCGCGGCGGAGATGGTCTGGCCGGTGTCACCTTCCTTGCGCGCGAGCTCGCGAATCCACCGGCCGGGCCGGCGCACGAAGGCGGCGGGCGTCATGAAGGTGAAGCTGTAGCCGACGACCGTCGACAACAAGGTGGTGATCAGGCCCATGTCATGGAAGAACGGCAGCCAGCTCACACCGCGGTCGCCTTCCGTGCCCTCCACGGCATCTATCACCTGGACCACGTTGGTGGGCAGGTTCAGATGCGTGATCTGGACGCCCGTCGGGGTGCGGGTGGAGCCGGAGGTGTACTGCAGATAGGCGATGGTGTCGTGGCTGGCCGGCACGGGCTGCCAGGTGGAGGCGACCTCGGCGGGCACCGCGTCGACGGCGACGACGCGTGGCCGCTCCTTGGCCGGCCGGCTGCGGAAGAACTTGCGGACCCCCTCGGCGGAGTCGCTGGTGGTCAGGATCGCCGACGGGGTGCAGTCGTCGAGCACCGCGTGCAGCCGGCCGACGTGACCCGGCTCGGCCGGATCGAACAGCGGCACCGCGATCCGGCCGGCGTACAGGGTGCCGAAGAACGCGACAAGGTAGTCCAGGCTCTGCGGGCACAGAATGGCGACGCGGTCACCCGGCTGGGTGACCTGCTGCAGCCGGGCGCCCACCGCACGGTTACGGGCACCGAACTCGGCCCATGACATGTCCCTCGCGACACCGTCGCGTTCGGTGGAGAAGTCCAGGAAACGATAGGCCAGCTGGTCCCCGCGCACCTTCGCCCACTTCTCGACGTGGCGGACCAGGTCGGTGTTTTCCGGGAACCTGATCTTGCCGTTCACGATGAACGGGTTGTGGTACGCCATGCCATTCTCTCCTGTCAGAACTGTTCTCAGTCGGCCGCAGTCGTTGCGTGTTTTTCGGCCGACGGCTACATCCGACTCGGGTCGGCCAATCGGACGTCGCATGTTTCGCCTGCGCAGGGCTGTCGCGAACGGCAAACCTCACAGATGCTACAGAAGCGCGCCCGGCGATCCGCAACGCGTCAACGCGATAGGCCGACACAGCTGTTCTTAAATTCCTCTTAATGTTAGTGGGCGGCGCGCCACGAACCAAATCCGAACGTACCGCTTTTCGCATCCGTCACCTGTATGACGCCGGACCGTGTCTAAATCGGCCGTGTCTAAATCGGCCCGTGTCTGGCGGCCCGATCACCCGTGCTTGGGATGCGGTGCGTTCTCGATCGCATCGTGCGCCCAATTCAATGCCCACTCCGTCACCGGCTGACCGTCCAAATTCCAGAACTGGGTGGTGGCATACAACGCGTGAACCGGCTGGCCGGCGCCGCCGGCCAGGATGTCCAGCGTCCTGGGCAGGTTCGCAAGGCTGAACGCCTCAGGCGGGGCAGCGCAGATCAGGTCGCCGGGCCCGCAGATCTCGTTGATCTTGCCGTTGAGCTCTCCGAAACCGCCCGGCCGCGCGCCGGTCATCGTCAAGCCGAGGCCGTCCAGCACCGGTATCTCGTGCAGGGTGATCTCGGCTCCCTCGCCCGGCGGATTGGGTCCGATGTCCTGGCCCACCCCCTGCTGGCGGCGGCCGTCGGCGATCAACGTCGCGCCCAGCACCAGGTCGTCGTCAACCGGTCCGCGGCCGTTGCCGACGTCGCTGGCGATATCGCCGGCGATCACCGCCCCCTGCGAGAAACCCACCAGCACGTAGCTGGTCAACGGGCACTTGTTGTTCATGTCGGTCATCGCTTTGACCGTCGCGCGGGTTCCTTCAGCTCGGCTGTCGTTGTAAGAAATCTGCTGGTCACCACTCAGCGGATTGTGGAACTGTGCGGTGTACGGAACGGTGTACACCTCAACCCGACTCGAGTTGAACTGCCCGCTGATCGGCCGGGTGACGTTGAGCAACAAGGCCTTTGGGAACTGGACCGGGTTGAGCGGATCGTCCTGCAGCGACGACTCCCAGGTACCGGGAACCGCGATCAGCTGCACGTCGGGGCAGCTCGAGTCTTGAGAGGCCGGTCGCGGCTTGTGCGGGTAGGCCGAACTGCTGGTCGGAGGCACGATGCTGGGCGGCACCGCGCTCGGCGGGGTTTCCCGTTGCCGCAGAACGCCGACCACGGCGAAGATGACCAGCCCCACCACGAGCGCCACTGCGGCCGCGGCGATCAACGCCAGGATGCGGCGGCGGCGTTTCCGCCGGGATTTCACTGCCATGATCTCCTGCTAGCAGAGTCGGTCGGTTGCACAGTCGGCGGCTGGGCAGGCTACCGGCACCGCGTCAGAAAACGAGCGTGACTGCTGCTGCACCCCTTCACGGTACCGGTTCGCGGCACCGCGCCCGGCTGGCGATCTAGCGGATCGCCCCGACGATGTCGCCGGACATCGCGCCCAGCTGCGAGCTCCATGAGCCCCAGCCGTTGTCGCCACCGCCCGGGAAGTCGAAGTGGCCGTTGTGCCCGCCGACGTTGCGGTACTCCTGGTAGAAGAATCGCGCGTTGCCCATGGCTTCGGCCGACTGGCCGATCATCGCGGCAGCGTCGCCGCCCATGTTCGTCGGGCTCCAGACCCAGATCCGGGAGTTGTTCTGCGCCAGCAACGATGCATGCACGTCCGGGTCGTGCCACTTCCACCGGCCCAGCTGCGGCGCGCCCCACATCCCGTTGCCGTCGACGCCGCCGAATTGCTGCAGGCCGGCGAGGATCGCGCCGTTGGTCGTGGTATTCGACGGGTACAGGAAACCCGACAGCGAGCCGGCGTAGCCGAAGCGGTCGGGGTGGAAGGTGGCCAGCGCCATCGCCGCGTACCCGCCCTGGGAGGCGCCGACGACCGCGTGGCCGCCCGGTGCCAGACCCCTGTTGGCGGCCAGCCAGTCCGGCAACTCACCGGACAGGAACGTGTCCCACTGCTTGCTGCCGTCCTGCTCCCAGTTGGTGTACATGCTGAAGGCACCGCCGGCCGGTGCGGCCACCGAGATCCCCTTGCCGGCCAGCGTGCTCATCGCGTGGCCCGCGGTCACCCAGTTGCTGACATCCGGCGCGGCGTTGAAGGCGTCCAGCAGGTACACCGCGTGCGGACCGCCGGCCAGGAAGGCCACCGGGATGTCGCGGCCCATCGACGCCGACGGCACCATCAGCATCTCGACGCCTGCCGCGCGGGCCGAGCCGCCGTGGGCCACAGCGATGCCTCCGGCCGCCAAGACGGCGGCGCACAGTAGCCGTACCAGCATCGACAGACTTCTCATCCTGACCTCGCTTGTCGCTCGACCACCAACCCGGGGCCCGCAAATCGCCCCCGTTCCGCAAGGTAGCTAATCACACCCCGTGGAACGGGACGCCAGAAATGACTAACGGCGACGACCCCGAGAGGTCGTCGCCGGCAGTCCTGCTAAAGCAACCGTCAGGTGTGCTGGCCGGTCGCAGAGGCGGCCGGAGCACCCGGAGCCGCGCCCGGGCCCGGACCCGCACCCGGCGTCGCGCCGAGCGTGCGCTGGAGGTCGGGCAGCATGGCGTGCAGCTGTGAACCCCAGTACGGCCAGTCGTGCGTGCCGTTGGCGTCGAAGTTGAACACCGCGTTGTGGCCACCGGCCGCGTTGTAGGCGTCCTGCCACTTGATGTTGCTGGTCCGCACGAAGCCCTCGAGGAACTTGGCCGGCAGGTTGTCGCCACCGAGGTCCGACGGCTTGCCGTTACCGCAGTACATCCACACGCGGGTGTTGTTGGCCACGGTCTTGCTGACGTTCACCAGCGGGTCGTTACGCTGCCAGGCCGGGTCCTCCTTCGGACCCCACATGTCGGCGGGCTTGTAGCCACCGGCGTCACCCATCGCAAGGCCGATCAGCGTCGGTCCCATGCCCTGGGAGGGGTCCATCAGACCGGAGAACGAGCCGACCTCGATGAACTGGTCAGGGTGGTAGTTCGCCAGGTTCAGCGATGAGGCACCGGCCATCGACAGGCCGACAGCCGCGCCACCGGTGGACTTGACCTGCTTGTTGGACGCCAGGTAGGCAGGCAGCTCGCTGGTGAGGAAGGTCTCCCACTTGTAGGTCTGGCAGCCCGCCTTGCCGCAAGCCGGCTTGTACCAGTCGGTGTACCAGCTGGACTGTCCACCCACCGGCATGACGATCGACAGACCGGACTGGAGGTACCACTCGAAAGCCGGGGTGTTGATGTCCCAGCCGTTGAAGTCGTCCTGGGCCCGAAGACCGTCGAGAACGTAGACGGCCGGCGAGTTGGCGCCACCGCTTTGGAACTGGATCTTGATGTTGCGACCCATGGCCGCCGACGGTACCTGAAGGTACTCGACGGGCAGACCCGGCCGGGAGAACGCCCCCGCGTTCGCGGTCTGGCCCACGACGCCGATCAGGCCCGGCAGCAGAGCCGCAGCGGCGGCCCCTAGCGCGAGCCGGCGCGGCATGGTCTTTGCCGCACCGCGAAACTTGTCAACAAGCCTCATTCTTGCTTCCTCATTCATTGTCGGGCCCAACTCTGTGGGTCGGACTGCATCGCCCCTGTCGCCCAGCTTCTCCGCGAAACCGCTCCTTGGCCCGCATCGATGCTGAGCACGCCGGCCTGGGTGTCCGGTTCTCCGCGGGCAGTTTCAGCCCGTATCGATGCCGGACGGCGCAGCTGTGCACCCGTAGTCAACCACATCTTGCGGTGTGGCTTCTCCTTGGAGTGGGTCCGTCACCGGGCCCCGCGCTGCGGCCGGGCCCGCTCAATTCGGCGGTGGATCACCACGCTGTGAATGTGCCGACGAGCGGTAGTTCGCCGGTAAGAATACATATGCGGCGTTGCTAAGCGACGGTCGGGGCGATGGATTCGGCGCTGTGCCGAGACCTACCGAATGGCTGCCAAAAATTTCTCTGCCGAGCACTGCTCGCGGGCGACGACCGACCCTCGGCTAGGGCCCGGTGGCGGGCAGACCGGTGTAGGGGACACCGCCCGACTCCGGCACGTCCAACCCGCACCTGATGAGTTCATAGCGCGGAACGCGGTCGATTCGATACCGGGTGAACTCATAGGAGTGCAGCAGATTCGAGACGAACCGGTGCAAGCTCATCGGAGCCCGCACCGAACCCAGCATCTGCTGGGTCGCCGGGCACTTCAGAGCCGCCGCGGCTTGTTGCACCCACTGGGCGTCCAGGTAGCCCGGAATGCCCGGATACCACTTCACCCAGGGCCCGTCGGCGATCACCCAGTCCGGGAAGAGGTTCTTGTCGTGGCCGATCCGCCCATGCTGCAACCGGGCGGTGTGCGCCGCGATCGGGTTGACCAGGCCGATCTGGTCGATCACCCGGGTATCCAGCCCGACGTTCATGCCGACCATGCCGAGGTTGGTGAAGAACACCGTGTGCGGGCCCTTGTCGGTCCCGCGCGGCGCCTGAGGGGTGATGGGCGGAACGAGATCCCACTGGTCGTAGTTGCCCGACGGCAGCAACAACGCCCCCTCGGGGGTGTTGTTGAGCGCCACCAGCACTGCGCGCATCCGTGGGTAGTCCAGGTAGTCGGCGGCCGTCAGCGGGTGCGCATGACCCGTCGCCTGCGCGTAGAAGCGGCGCTCGTCCACGATGCCCGAGTAGGTGACCCGGGTGGCGGCGTCGCCCATCCCAGACGTGTTGGCGGCCCACAGCGCCCAGCCCGCGACCGCCATCCACAGCGCGCTCACCGCACCGGCCAACCAGTAGCCGGCCTCGCGGGAAAGCCTGGTCCCGTCGGGAAATACCACCGGCAGCACCGCCACCGGCGCGAGGAGACACAACAGCGGGGTCAGCAACACCCGGCCGTGCATGAAATCCCCGCCCTGCCGGACCCAATACAGTGCCTGCAGCAGGCCGCTGACAAGGATGAACGCCACCACGGCCGTCGGGCTCTGCACCGTGCGGGCCACCGGTCCACGAGTCGGCGACGGCACATGAATGCCCCTACGGCGGCGAGCCGAAGCCCATAACACCAAACCCAGCCCCGCCAGCAGCAATAACGGCACCCACAACAGGTAAGGCTCGTTGAAGTTCGACAGGTAGATCACGCCCTGCGACCATTTGTCGCCGGCCGCATCCTTGGCCAGCGCGGTCCCGGGGAACAACAGCCCGTAGTAGCCCATCCGGAAAATCTGGTAGGCCACCGGCAACAGCCCACCGGCGACCACGATCGTCACCCGGCGCCGCCAGCCCTGCGCTGTGACCAGCATCATGATCAGCGCCAGGCCGCCGATCAAGGCCAACTCGGGACGCACCAGCACGCTGCACCCGGCAACGAAGGCCAGCGCGGCGATGAAGACCCGGCCGGGTGGGCGCGTCCGCCCCGCCTGCGACCAGCAGACCATCATCCACCAGAGCAGCCCGAGGTAGCCCATCACCAGACCGCTTTCCAGGCCGGATGTGGCGAAGTCGCGCGACGGCGGCACAGCGATATAGACCAGTGCGCCGGCGGGCAGCATGATCGCGCGACGGCCCAGCAAGCTGGGTGCGAACAGCCGGCCGGTGCCCAACATCAGCAGCGCCAGTCCCAGCAGGCTCAAAACAAGAGCCAAGACCAGGGCCACATACTCCAGCCGCATCGGCCAGCTGAGCCAGCCGCCGATGTACACCAGATACGTCCAGACCACTGAGGTATTGGCCTCGACCCGCTCGCCCTGGTTGAACACCGGGCCGTTGCCGGCCAACAGATTACGGACGGTACGCAGCACGATCAGCCCGTCGTCGGCGATCCAGCGCCGCTGCCAGGCGCCCCAACCGAACAACACCGCGACCACGGCCACACTGGCCCACAGACTGACCCGAACCGTGGCGTCGTAGGGGAATGAGGCCCGCACTAGCGGCTTGTTCACCGGCCAGCGCGACGGGGCCGGGGTCTTCGAGGCCACGTCAGCCGAGGATAACCGCAACACCAACGGTTCCGATCAAGGCCAAGAACAACACTTGCAGCACCCGGTCGCGCAGCGCGATGTCCTCGGGCTCGCCGGCCAGGCCGCCGTCGACGTCCACCGCATACCGCAGGACCCCGATGGTGAACGGCACCATCGACACCGCGAACCAGCCGGCCCTGCCGTGGTCACGCTCGAAGGCCCAGAGCCCGTAGAACACCACCACTGCCGTCGCCGACATCGTCCAGACAAAGCGCAGATAGGTACTGGTGTAGCTCTCCAGCGACTTGCGGATGTTGGCTCCGGTGCGCTCGGCCAGTTGCAGCTCGGCGTAGCGCTTGCCGGCCGCCATGAACAACGATCCGAACGCCAACGTCAGCAAAAACCATTGCGACAGATGGATACTGGTGGCGGCACCGCCGGCGATGCCGCGGATCAGAAACCCCGACGAGACGATGCTGATGTCGATCACCGCTTGGTGCTTGAGGCCGAAGCAGTACCCCAGCTGTATGGCGATGTAGACGGCCATCACCACCGCCAGATTCGGGGTGAGCCACCACGCCAGGCCGAGCGACGCCGTCGCGAGGACCGCCGCCAGCGCGTAGGCCAGCCACTCGGGCACCACGCCCGCGGCGATCGGGCGGGACTGCTTGGTGGGGTGCGCGCGGTCGGCCTCGACGTCGCGGACGTCGTTGACCAGGTATGTGGCGGAGGCCGCCAGGCAGAACACCACGAAGGCGACCGCCACTTGGAGAAGCACCTTGAGCCAGTCGTAGTGGGCATCGGCACCCAATGCGGCCAGCGGCGCAAGCAGCACCAGGATGTTCTTCACCCATTGCCGCGGGCGCATCGCCTTGATCACGCCGACGATCAGGCTCGGCCGGGTCGTCGCGGGCCCGGTCACCGGCACCTTGTCCTGGATGTCCTCGCTCATTTACCTGCTCCGCGGGCTTCTGTCATTAGCCCAACTCCTCCTCGGGCCGCTTCGCGGCCCGCATCGTCGTCGGGCGTGCCAACAGTCGACCGTCCGCCCAGCCGGCGACGCCCGCGACGGCCACACCGACCGCCACACCGGTGGCCACGTCGCTGGGATAGTGCACGCCGAGCACCACCCGGGAAAGCGCCATCGGCGGCACCAGCATGACAGGCAGCGGCAACCCCGTTGCCCGGGCCAGCAGCATAGCCGCTGCCGTCGTCGAGGTGGCGTGCGCCGACGGGAAGCTCAGGCTGCTGGGGGTGCCGACGTTGACCGCGACCGCCGGATGATGCGGGCGCGGACGCCGCACCAGCCGCTTGATCAGCACCGCAGCCGCGTGCGCGGCGAACGCCCCGCCGCCGGCCACCAGCCAACTGCGGCGCCGTGCCGGCTGCAGGATCGCACCGATCGCCGATACCGCCAACCAGCCGATGCTGTGCTCGCCGAAATAGGACAGGGCTCGCGCCGCCGCCAGCGCCCCGGGGCGATGCGGCCAACGCCGATTGAACCGCTACCAGGACAGCCACTTCGCCGCGTGGCGAAGCCGTTTCAGCCGTGATGTCGGCCATTGCCAGCCGCATTGTCGTGGGCCGACGGGGCCGGTAGCAGCACCGTCTCCCATTTCTCCTTGCTGGACAGCACCGGTAGCGCCTCGCGATAGACGCGGCGCATCTCGTCGAAGCGCCTGAGCAGTTGCCGTTGACGCCGCAGCGACTGCCACAGCAACGCGAACATCTTGGCTCGGTCGCGCTGACGGTAGACGGCGCCGCGGCCGTCGGCCGTCGTCACGGTGGCGCCGTCCAGTGTGCACAACCGGAACCACCGGGCGTCCTGGGTCGGCACATTGAGCTGCGGGCGCCGATGATGCTGCGGGTCAGCCGTTTTGAGCTGGTGCAGCGTCCCGCGGGCCAGCCGGTACCCGACGGCCAGCGGGTGCACCGGCGGCTTCATTTCGTAGTTCCGCTCCGAGGGCGCCGGCAACTCGTCGGACGACGCCAACACCACCGCGTCCGGGTATTCCTTGCGCATCCGGTGCACTTCTGGCAGCGCGGATTCCAGTATCGAGAAGATGTGCTCCGGGCCGGCGAGAAAGTCGTCGATTGCCCTGTTCTGAATCGCTACTGTCGAATATTCCAGGCAGGAAAGATGTTTGAGCGTCGCCTTGAGATGGCTGCGGACCAGGCCGGTGACGTCGCCGTCCCAGTGCATCGCCGCCACGACCAGTCGGTTGCGCAGGTGGAAATAGGCCTGCCAGTCGATCGCGTCGTCCTTGTCGCTCCACGCCATGTGCCAGATCGCCGCGCCGGGCAGGGTCGCGGTCGGATAGCCGTGTTCTGCGGCGCGCAGCCCGTAATCGGCGTCGTCCCATTTGATGAACAGCGGCAACGGCTGGCCCAGTTCTTCGGCGATATGACGCGGGATCATGCACGTCCACCAGCCGTTGTAGTCGACATCGATGCGCCGGTGCAGCAGCGTGCTGCGAGCGTTGTTGTCGCTCAACGGCAATTCGGCGAAGTCATGGTCGTATTCGGTATACGGCGCGGACGTCCACATGAAGTTGGCCTGGTCGACCACCTCGCCCATGATGTGCAGGTGCGACGGCTCCTGCAGGTTGAGCATCTGGCCGCCAACCAGCATCGGCGTCTTGGCGAAACGGTGCAGAGCCAGTATCCGCAGAATGGTGTCCGGCTCCAGCGCAATATCGTCGTCCATGAACAGGATCTGCTGGCAGTCGGTGTTTTTCAGCGCTTCATACATCACCCGGCTGTATCCGCCGGAGCCGCCGAGGTTGGGCTGGTCGTGAATCGAGAGCCGATCACCCAGCGGTGCGGCCGCGGCGGCGAAGTCGGGGTGATCACGCATCTTCGACGTGCCCTGGTCCGTCACAATCACGGCACCGATCACCTTGTCCACCAGTGGATCTGAGGTGAGGTCCCGCAGCGCGTTGACGCAGTCGTGCGGCCGGTTGAAGGTCGGGATGCCCACGGCAATGTTCGCGACGCCCGGCGCGGGCTTGTCGGAGTACCAGCCTGCACTGTGCAGCGTCACGTCACTGTCGGTGGTGATGTCGAACCAGATCCAGCCGCCGTCTTCGAATGGCTGCAGTCCTACTTCGAACTCGAGCGTCGCCGGCTGGTCTGCGGTGCTGGCGAATTCGCGCCCCTCGACATAGATCCGCGCACCGGTGGCCTTGGTCCGGTACAGGTCGACTCGCCCTGCCCCGGTCAGCTCGGCCCGCAGCACCACCGATGTGCAGGTCGACCATCGCCGCCAGTAGCTGGCCGGAAAAGCGTTGAAATACGTGGCGAATGACACCTCGGACTCGGCGGCGATCTGCAGCGATGTGCGGTTGCTCGCATGCGCGCGCTTCGGAATTGGTTGTCGACTCCTCCAGGTAAAGCTTGCGTACGTCCAGCGGCTCACCCGGACGCGGCAGGATGACGCGGGAAAGCAGGCTCACCGCTTTACCGGATTGCTGGCGTGGCGACACGTCCTGCATCGTCGACGGTGGTCTTACTCATCCCCGGATGCTTCCTCTGCTGTTTTCCTCGAGCGCCGCACCGTCACGCAGGTGCGGCGCCAGCATGTTGTCGTACATGTTCAATGCGCTGGCGATGGCCATGTGCATGTCGAGATACTGATAAGTACCGAGCCGTCCGCCGAAAAGTACTTTCGCCGAAGCGGTTTCATGCTTGGCCCTGGCTCGGTAGGCGGCCAGCACCGCGCGGTCGGCCTCGGTGTTGATCGGGTAATAGGGCTCGTCGTCGTGTTCGGCGAAGCGGGAGTACTCCCGCATGATCACCGTCTTGTCGGTCGGGTATTCCCGCTCCGGGTGGAAATGACGGAACTCGTGGATGCGGGTGTAGGGCACGTCGGGGTCGTTGTAGTTCATCACCGGTGTGCCCTGAAAGTCACCGCAATCACCCAACACCTCTAACTCGAAATCCAAAGTGCGCCAGCCTAAGTAGCCGTCCGCATAATCGAAGTAGCGGTCCAGCGGGCCGGTATAAACGACAGGAGCGTCCGGACTGGCCGCTCGTAGTTCGTCGCGGACGTCGAACCAGTCGGTGTCCAGCCGGACCTCGATGCGGTCGTCGGCGGCCATGTTCCGCAGCCAGCTGGTGTAGCCGTCGACCGGCAGGCCCTCGTAGGTGTCGTTGAAGTAGCGGTTGTCGAAGGTGTAGCGCACCGGCAGCCGGGTGATGTTGGCCGCCGGCAGCTCTTTGGGGTCGGTCTGCCACTGCTTGGCGGTGTAACCCTTGACGAACGCCTCGTAGAGCGGGCGGCCGATCAGCGAGACGGCTTTTTCCTCGAGGTTCTGGGCGTCGGCGGTGTCGATCTCGGCGGCCTGCTCGGCGATCAGCGCCTTGGCCTCGTCGGGCGTGAAGTAGCGACCGAAGAATTGCGACACCAGGCCCAGGCCCATCGGGAACTGGTAGGCCTGCCCGTCGTGCATGGCGAACACCCGATGTTGGTAGCCGGTGAAGTCGGTGAACTGCCGCGCGTAATCCCACACCCGCTTGTTGGAGGTGTGGAAGAGATGCGCACCGTACTTGTGCACCTCGATACCGGTCTGCGGCTCGGCCTCGGAGTAGGCGTTTCCGCCGATATGCGGACGCCTGTCGACGACGAGCACCCGCTTGCCGAGCTGAGTGGCCACGCGCTCGGCAATCGTCAGACCGAAAAATCCGGAGCCGACGACATAGAGGTCAAAGCGACCGGAAGGAGAAGCCATCGGTTGCCTAGGGTATCCGACTGCGAGACCGCAGCCCGCTTGGCGGCGGCGTTGCGCTCGGGTGTTCTTCGCGCGACGTCCATCAGGTGCCGGAATACCGGCGCCGCGGGTGCCGGTACTGCGGATTTTGGTGACGAAGGTCGCGATTGGCTCACGATTCGATCTCGTCACTCTAGTCACACCAATCACGTCAGTACCATCGGTCATGTGCCCTGCGAACGACCAAGCAGGCGCCGTGGCCGCCCACACCGGCGGGCACGAGACCGAGACCGCATAGTCCAGATTGAGGAGACTTCCGTGCCGAACCGACGTCGACGCAGGCTCTCGACAGCCACGAGCGCAGTCGCCGCTCTGGCGGTCGCGAGTCCTTTCGCTTTCGTTGCCATTAGCAACCTGTCAGCCGACATCAAGCCCGCACCCCAGCACCGCGAGTTCGTCCGGGCCGCGGAGATGACCGACCTGCCCGGCGAGCTGATCGGCGCCCTGACGCAGGGGTTGTCGCAATTCGGGGTGACCCTTCCGCCCGTGCCGAGCCTGACGGGCGCCACCAGCTCCAGCAGCCTGGCTTCGCCGGGCCTGGGTCTGACCAGCCCTGGGGGGTTGACGTCACCCGGCCTGACCAGCCCTGGTCTGACACCGGGCCTCACTTCACCGGGCCTCACTTCACCGGGCCTCACCTCACCGGGTCTGACGTCGCCGGGTCTGGCCAGTCCTGGTCTTACACCGGGCGCGACGCCGGGCCTGACCCCCGGCGCGACTTCGGGCCTGACCCCCGGCCTGACCGATCCGTCGCTGGCAAGTCCCGGTCTGACCAGCCCGGGCCTGACACCGGGGTTGACCAGCCCGACGGGCTTCGGTCCGGCGGCGACCACTCCCGGCGGCCTGACGACCCCGAGCGAACTTCCGATCAGCGACCCGATCGGATTGGACCCCGGTGCCGGCGGCACGTACCCGATCCTCGGCGACCCGTCGCTCGGCGCGGCCCCATCATCGGGCGGAAGCGGCGGGCTGGTCAGCGACATGATGAGCGCAGCCAACCAGCTGGGCGCCGGCCAGGCCATTGACTTGCTCAAAGGCATGATCATGCCGGGGCTCATGCAAGCGGCACACGGCGCGGCCGCTCCGGCTGCTCCGCCGGCCATCCCGGCGCCGCCACTGCCGACGCCCTGATTTCAGCGGCGGCTTTTCGGAGGCTAATCGGCAGGCCTATCGGACCTGTCACCCGAAACGGCACCGCAGAAGTGGACCCTGGTCTGACCAGCGTCGCCCACACTCTGCGGTGCCGTGCCGCGGCAATCCACTTTGTTCACTTAAGTAGCGTGTCGAAACATTTGCAACACTAGACACATACGTAACATCGGGTGGTGCCGTCCCGCCGTCCCGCGCCGACGCTGTTGTTCACCGCCATCGCAGCGACCGTCGTCATCCTGCCGTGGGCGGCCGGCCCGGCCACCGGACACCGGGATCAGCAGGCCCGCCCCGGCGACACCCAGCTTGCCCAGCAGCCGCTGGTCGGCGTTGGCGGCGGCGTCACGGTTCGCGAAATCAGCCAAGCCACAACGTTTTCCATGGTGGCGCTGACCGGCGGAGACCTCACCGGCACCTCCGCGCGGGTCCGCGCCCAGCATGCCGACGGCTCGTGGGGTCGGTGGTATCAGACCGAGACACTGCTCAACTCGGGCGGCCGCGGATCGACACCGGGTCCGCACGGCACCGATCCCGTCTTCGTCGGCAAGACCACGACCGTTCAGATCGCAATCCGCCGCCCGCCCGGCGCGCCGCGAACCTCGCCGCCCAAGACAGCACCGACCGCCAACCTCGGCTACATCCCGGCCACCGCGGAACAACCACTGGCGCAGAACATCTCGGCGATCCTCATCTCGCCGCCGCAGGCACCGGCGGACACCCAGTGGACGCCGCCCACCGCCGTCATCGCGGCGGGTCAGCCGCCCACCATCATCCCTCGCGCGCAGTGGGGCGCCGACGAAGCGGTGCACTGCGGAAACCGGCCGTTCGACCAGCCCATCCGCGCCGCGGTCGTTCATCACACCGCCGAGAGCAACGACTACCAGCCGCAGGACTCGGCCGCGATCGTCCAGTCGATCTACGCGTATCACACCCAGATCCTGGGCTGGTGCGACATCGCGTACAACGCACTGGTCGACAAGTACGGCCAGGTGTTCGAGGGCCGTGCCGGCGCGTTGACCGGGCCGGTGCAGGGCGACCACACCGGTGGCTTCAACCGCGACAGCTGGGGTGTGGCGATGATCGGCAACTTCGACGACGTGGCGCCGACGCCGATCCAGCTGCATACCCTCGGCCGGCTGCTCGGCTGGCGGCTGGGATTGGATCACATCGACCCCAGGGGCACAGTCAAATTGGCGTCGGCAGGTGGCCCCAACACCAACTATCCCGTCGATGCCGTTGCGACGCTGCCGAGCATCTTCAGCCACCGCGACGTCGGCGCCACCGACTGCCCGGGCAACGTCGCGTATGGGCTGCTGGACGAAATACGCGACACCGCAGCGCATTTCAGCGGCCCGCCTAGACCCGAGGACCTGGCGATGTCGCTGCAGGGCGGTGCCATCTATGACCGGTGGCAGGCGATCGGCGGCATGAACAGCATGCTGGGCGCGCCGACCTCACCCGAGGCGGGCGGGGCGGACGCGGCGCGTTATGCCAACTTCGATAAGGGTGCGATGTACTGGTCCCCGGACACCGGCCCGCAGCCGGTGACGGGAGCCATCTACGACGCGTGGGCCTCGCTCGGCTACGAGCGGGGGGCCCTGGGCTTGCCGACCAGCGCCGAATTCCAAGAGCCGCAATGGGTGAAGCAGAACTTCCAGCACGGCACGCTGAACTTCGACCGGCTCAGCGGCCGGGTCAGCCGAGTCATCGATGGCGTCGTCGAGGAAATGCCGCCGCCGCCCGCAACCGGACCACCGGTTCAGCTCGAGCGGTTCTCACCCGTGCATCCGGCCGACTAGAGCTGGTTGCCCCGCACTACCCGATGGGCCCGCTTTACAGCCGATTGCCCCGCTCCTCCTCGCGTCGCTACGCGACGCGCATTGTCGCGGGGCTAAAGCCACCAACGTTCCAGCACTCGCGCCACCCCGTCGTCGCTGTTGGGGGTGGTGACCTCATCGGCCGCCGCGATCGCGTCGGGGTGCGCGTTACCCATCGCCACCCCGTGGCCGGCTCGCAGCAGCATCGGCACGTCGTTGGGCATGTCCCCGAAGGTAACCCAGTCCTCATCGGCGATGCCCCGCGGCCGGGCGAGTTCGGCGATACCGGTGGCTTTGTCGATGCCCAGCGGGACGATCTCGATCAGCCCGTTGTTGGTGGAGTAGGTGATGTCTCCCTGGGTGCCGACGTGCTTGGCCAGCTCAGCAGCCATATCGGCGCTGCGAGCGCCTGCCATGCGAACCAGCAGCTTGACGGCAGGCGCGCTGAGCAGGTCTTCCATGGACACTTCGGTGTTGTCGGGATTGAGCCAGGCGTGCTCGTAGCCCGGCGAACTGACAAATTGCGGCGTCGCCGCGTCATGCGCGCTGCGGCCGACCCGCTCAACCGCCAGCCCGGCCTCCGGGATGGCGCGGATCGCGATCTCCGCCAATTCGCCCAGGCTGGCGACGGACAGCGTCCTGGCGGACAGCACCCGGTCGGTCGCGGGGTCGTAGATCACGGCGCCGTTGGCGCACACCGCCATTGGCGCAAACCCGAGCTCGTCGACCACCGGAGGCACCCAGCGCGGCGGACGACCGGTGGCCAGCACGAACTGCGCCCCGGCCTCGACAGCCGCACGCACGGCCGCCCGGGTACGCGGTGTGATCCGCTCGTCCTCGCCGAGCAGGGTGCCGTCGACATCGCAGGCGATCAGCGCGGGCAGGGTCATTTGCAGGCCACTGTGCCCAATCTGCCTTGGTCATGCAGCTGCGTCACCGGCGCCGCTCCTCCTCTTGCCGAAGTCGCTTGAGCAATTCCGCGGTGCGCAGCCTCTGGGAATCGTCCCGGTTCGGCGCGGTGCCGCCCAGTCGTCGCGGCACCCAATACTCCCCCTCGGGATGCGGATACTCCTCCTGCACCCGGTACAGCAACGCGTTCATCGCCTCACGCAGCGCGACGTTGAGTTCCTCGGCGCTACCGCGCGGCGGCAGCGGTCGCCCGGCCGCCACCGTAACGGGAACCTTGTTGCGGAACACCTTTTTCGGATGGTCTTTCGGCCAGATGCGCTGTGCCCCCCAGACGATCAGCGGGACGATCGGCACCTGGGCGTCCAGCGCCATCCGCGCAGCCCCCGTCTTGAATTCGCGGAGTTCGAAGCTGCGGCTGATGGTGGCCTCGGGATGCATCCCGATGAGTTCGCCGTCACGCAGCCGTTGCACCGCGACCTCGAAGGCGTCGTGTCCGTGCCTGCGGTCCACCGGAATGAGCCTGGCGTGCTTGATGACGTAGTTCACCGCCTTCACGTCCGCCATCTCGGACTTGATCATGAAGTACATCCGTCGGCCGCGCTCGCGAGCGGCGAACAACGGCGGAAGCCAGTCCAGGTAGCTGGTGTGGTTCTGGGCAATTAACGCGCCGCCCCGCTCGGGGATGTTCTCCAAGCCGTGAAAGGTGAAGTTGGTTCCGTTCATGGCGACCAGCGACGGCACGACCAACTCTCCGAACCGGTAGAACGGCTCCGCCATGCCCCCGCTGCTCCTTTCCTCGCCTCTCAACGCCATTTGACGTCACGAACGCGAGCATGGGCGTTAGCTGTTCCCCGCGTCACGGACCGTGCTTCGCCCGCCTACGGGCGCGCTCGGCCTTTTCAGTTTCCTCAATAATTTTTGCCTCCGCCACCGTAGGTGCGCCGCCGCCCAGCCGCCGCGGCACCCAATAAGCACCTTCCGGGTGCGGATACTCCTCCTGCACACTGTGCAACAACGACGTCATTTCCTCGCGAAGCGCGGCGTCAAGATGCTCGACGTCACCGGCCGGCGGCAACGGCCGACCCGCCGCGACGATCACCGGAATCTTTGCCCGGCCCACATTTCGCCGATGGTCTTTGGTCCAGATCCGCTGGGCGCCCCACACGATCAGCGGGACCGTCGGCACGCCGGCCTCCAGCGCCATCCGGGCCGCGCCGGTCTTGAAGTCCTTGAGTTCGAAACTGCGGCTGATCGTCGCTTCCGGCATCAGGCCGACCACCTCGCCGGCCCGCAGCAACCGGGCGGCTTCGGCATAGGCCTGGGCTCCGGCGCCGCGATTGACCGGGACGGTTTTGGTGTGCCTGATCAGAAAATTGACCACCTTCACCTGCTGCATCTCCGCTTTGATCATGTAGCGGATGCGCCGGCCGCGGCAATGCACGGCGAGCGCCGCCGGCAGCCAGTCGACGTAGCTGGTGTGGTTGATCGCGACCACCGCGCCGCCCGTACGCGGAATGTGCTCCAGGTGCTGGTAGGTGATCTGGGTGCCGGTGGCCATAACCAAGGCCTTGGCCGCGATCTCGAGCGTGCGGAAAACCGGCTCCATGTCGTTACTCCCAGGCTTTACTCCGAGGCGCCCGCCGGATTCGCGCGGTCGCGGGCCGCCCTGGCGGCTGCACGCTGGCTGGCTTCCTCGGCGTCCAGTCGGGCGGCCTCCGCGAGCGTGGGAGCACCGCCACCCAACCGGTGGGGTACCCAGAACTCGCCGGCGGGATGCGTTCCGTAGGAGTCCTGCACCCGCTCGAGCAGATGCTGCATTCGCGAGTGCAGCAACGCGGTCAGGTCGGGTGCGGGCAGCGTCGGCAGAATCGGCTCCCCGACCATCACCGTGATCGGCACCTTCGGTCGGAGCAACTTCTTGGGATGGTCTTTGGTCCAGATCCGCTGGGCGCCCCACACGATGTGCGGGACGATCGGCACGTCAGCCGCGATCGCCATCCGCGCGGCGCCGGTCTTGAACTCCTTGATTTCGAAGCTGCGGCTGATCGTCGCTTCCGGGTAGACGCCGACGAGCTCACCGGACTTGAGATTCTGCACGGCCGCGTCGAACGAGGCGGCGCCGCTGGCCCGATCCACCGGGATGTGCCGGCATCCCCGCATGAGGGGCCCGGTGATCTTGTTGTCGAAGACCTCCTGCTTGGCCATGAACCGCACTTTGCGCCCGAGGCCCTGCTGGTAGGCCGGTAAGCCGGCGAATGTGAAGTCGAAATAGCCGGTGTGGTTGATGGCAATGACGGCACCGCCGGTGACAGGCAGGTTCTCCACCCCGATGACCGTGAAACGCAAACCCTGCAATCGCCACGTCAAACGGGCGAGTTTGATGAGCGTCCCGTAAACCGGTTCCACGATGACCCACCTTAGTGTTTCCGATCAGGCCGGCGTGGCGGGTCGGGCGCACAGAATGTGCGAGCGGGCGGGCCCCTCGCCCCGCCCGCTAAGCTCGGGGCGACAAACGAGCATCATCAAAATAGGCATTGAAGGGCGTCAGTGCAGGTCACAAGCATCGGGCATGCCGGCTTTCGGATCGAGACTCCAGCCGGCAGCATTCTGTGCGACCCCTGGGTCAACCCGGCTTACTTCGCGTCCTGGTTTCCCTTCCCGGACAACAGCGGGCTGGACTGGGACAGCCTGGGCAACTGCGACTACCTCTACGTCTCGCACCTGCACAAGGACCACTTCGACGCCAAGCTGCTGGCTCAGCACGTCAACAAGGACGCCGTGGTCCTGTTGCCGGACTATCCGGTGCCCGACTTGAAGAATGCGTTGCAGACGCTGGGGTTTCATCGGTTTTTCGAGACCACCGATTCGGTGAAGCACCGCGTCAGCGGGCCGAAGGGCGACCTGGACGTCATGGTCATCGCGCTGCGCGCGCCCGCCGACGGCCCGATCGGTGATTCGGCGCTGGTGGTTTGCGACGGCGTCACCACGGCTTTCAACATGAACGACGCCCGACCGGTGGATCTGGACGTGTTGAATCACGCGTTCGGTCACATTGACGTGCACATGCTGCAGTACTCCGGTGCGATCTGGTATCCGATGGTCTACGACATGCCGCCGCGCGCCAAGGAGACGTTCGGCATTCAGAAACGGCAGCGTGGGATGGACCGCGCCCGTCAGTACATCGCGCAGGTCGGGGCGACCTGGGTGATCCCCTCAGCCGGTCCGCCGTGTTTCCTGGACGCCGAGTTGCGTGACCTCAACGACGACCACGGGGATCCGGCCAACATCTTCCCCAACCAGATGGTGTTCCTCGACCAGATGCGCGCGAACGGCCACGACCGGGGCCTGCTGATGATTCCCGGGTCGACGGCCGAATTCTCTGGCGCACAACTAAACTCGCTGCATCACCCGCTGGCCACCGAACAAGTCGAGACCATCTTCACCACCGGCAAGGCGGCCTACATCACCGACTACGCCACCCGCATGCAACCTGTGCTGGCGGCGGAGAAAGCGGGCTGGGCGCCCGCGGCCGGTGAATCGCTGCTGGAGCCGCTGCGGGCCGTGTTCGAGCCGATCATGCTGGCCAGCGACGAGATCTGCGACGGCATCGGCTACCCGGTCGAACTTGTGCTGGGCTCCCAACAGGTGGTGCTCGACTTCCCTAAACGTACTGTGCGGGAAGCGGTTCCCGACGAGAAATTCCGCTACGGCTTCGCGATAGCGCCCGAGCTGGTACGTACCGTGCTGCGCGACAAAGAACCGGACTGGGTCAACACCATCTTCTTGTCCACCAGGTTCAAGGCATGGCGGGTCGGCGGATACAACGAATACCTCTATACGTTCTTCAAATGCCTGACCGGCGAGCGGATCGCCTACGCCGATGGCTGGTTTGCCGAGACCCACGATGACTCTGCGTCGATCACCATGGACGGCTGGCACATTCAGCGGCGATGCCCGCATCTGAAAGCGGACCTGTCCAAGTTCGGCGTGGTGGAGGGCAGCACCCTGACCTGCAACCTGCACGGCTGGCAGTGGAACCTGGAGAACGGCCGCTGCCTCACCGCCCGCGGTCATGATCTTAGGTGCTCGCGGCCATGAGCGCATCCAGCTACGACTCCTACGATGACGGCTTGGTCCAACTGGACCGGGAGGCGATCACGCTGCGCCGCTACCATTTCCCGTCCGGCACCTCGAAGATCATCGCGCTGAACAAGCTCCGCGGGTATCGGGCCGAACCGCTGGGGTTGGTGCTGCACCGGTTCCGTATCTGGGGCAGCTCAGACCTGCGCCGGTGGCTGCCACTGGACGTGCGGCGGCCCCTGCGGTCGACCCTGATCACCCTGGATGTGCCGGGCACCAGACCGAGCCCGGCGTTCACGCCGGCCGAACCCGACGAGTTCACCGCGCTGCTGGATCGGTTGCTCGACGAGCGGGATTAGGTCAGCGCCCGGCGTCGGCCAGCGCTTGATGCGCGGCGTTGTATCCCGGGATGAATGTGATGCCCGGCCCACCATGACATCCCGCACTGCCCAGGTATAGCCCCTCGATCGGGATCGGCTGCCCTAGAAAGCCTTTCGGACCGGGCCGATTGGGCCCGATCTGATTCGCGTTCAACAGCCCGTGGCAGTAGTCGCCACCCGGCGCACCGAACATCACCCCCATGTGCTTGGGCGTGAAGGTGGTGTGCCGGATGATGCTGCCTTCGAAGTTGGGTGCGAGTCGGGTGATCTTGTCGATCACCCGCTGGCCCATCTCGACCTTCGTCGCGCCGTAGTCCGCCCCGCCTTCGATCGGGAACCACAACGCAAAGGCTGACGCGGCGTGCTTGCCCGGCGGCGCCAAGTCCGGATCGTTCTGCGACGGGATCTGCAGAACCACCGTCGGGTCGGCCGGCACGATTCCGCGCCGGGCGTCCTCCCACTGCCGCTGCACTTCCTCCGGGGTACAGAACAGCCCCATCGACGCCTGCATCACCGGGTCGTTGAGCGCCTCGTAGGGTGCGGCGAAGACGGGGGCTTCCTCGAGCGCGAAGTGCATCTGCAGGTAGCTGCCGCGGTGGTCGATCCGCGCGTAGCGTGCCCGGATGTCGGCGGGCAGCGCAGCCGGGTTGACCAGCTCGTTGATCGTCAGATCCGGGGCGAGACCCGAGACGACGATCGGGGCGGTGATCACCTCGCCGGCCTCGGTGCGCACGGCGTCGACCCGCCCATCGACAACCCGGATCTCGGCGACCTTGGTCCGCAGCCGAACCTCGCCGCCGTTGCGCTCGAGCACCTCGACCAGATGCGAGGTGAGCGCGCCGATGCCGCCGCGGAGCTTCTTCATCTGCATGGTGTCGCCGTCGGGAACGCCCAGTCCGAAGGCGAGTGCTGCCGCGCTGCCCGGAGTGGCCGGCCCGCGGTAGAGCGTGTTGACGGCCAGCACGGTCATCGAGCCGCGCAGCGCAGCGTGCTTCTCGCGGTCCGGTAGGTAGCGGTCCAACACGTCGGTCACCGAGCCGAACAACATGTCGTCGATCGCGGAGCGCTCGAATTCGTTTGTGGCACAGGCATACATCTCGTCAAGGCTTTTCGGTGGCGCGCCGGCATCGAACCGCCCGAGCGCCCGGGTCGGCGCCTGACTCCATGCCATCAAGCCCGCCATCCCGTTGACCGCGTCGGCCCCGTGCACCTCGTTGAGGTGGGTGAACAGCTTGATCGGGTCGCTGTACTGGACCAGCGGATCGTCGCCGACACCGCGCAGCGCTACCGACATCACCTCCAAGTCGATCGTCGGCAGGGCGTCCAGGCCGAGCGCCTCGACAACCGCCGACGCCGTGGGGAACTGCACCGAACCGGCGATCTCGAATCGGTAGCCGTCGAACAACTCCACCGTGGAGGCCATGCCGCCCGCGTAGAGCTTCGATTCCAGGCATAGCGTGCGCAGGCCGGCGCGCTGCAAGATCACCGCGGCGGCCAGCCCGTTGTGTCCGGCGCCAATCACGATCGCGTCGTAGTCGGTCATCTGCTCCGCCTTCCGCTCTGCTGCGCAGGCTGACACGGCTGGGACAGTTTTGTCAATTATGACGAAACTTGATCCGTCCACGCGTCGGTGATGCCGGCTCGCAGCGACTCCAAGGCCAGATGGCACACCCGCGCCAGTTCGCCGAGCGATCGATCCTCACCGAGCATCCAGACCTCCATCGCGCCGAAAACCGCGGCCGCAATGCAGCGGGCCATCACCGCGACGCGCACCCGGTCATCCGGTGTCGGATCAACCGTAAAGCTACGGAGTCGCAGCTGGGCCGCAATGGCATCGGCGAAGTCGGCTTGCACGTCCCGGATATGGCGGACGATGCGGCCCGCGTCGATCTCGTCGTCTCGCAGCGCAGCGATCTTCGCCACGGCGTCAACGTCATACGGGAACGCGAAGATCGCGCCCTGCACGGAATCGATGATCGATTCGGTGGCCGCACGGTCGGCCAGCGCCGCGCGAAACCAGTGCAATCCGGTGTAATCGGCGAACAACAAATCGTGCTTGGAAGAGAAGTGGCGATAGAAAGTCCGCAGTGACACTCCGGCATCGGCCGCGATCTGCTCGGCCGACGTGTCCTCGACACCCTGCGCCAGGAACCGCACCATAGCCGCCTTGCGCAGCGCCTCGCGGGTGCGCTCGCTGCGCGCCGTCTGAGCTGGCTGGACCATGTCTGTAAATTAGCCCCACCCGGCTAAATGTCAACATTGACAAAACTTCGGCCCGCGAGTGAGACTGCGCCCATGGTCTCGCTTCTCACGCATGCAGTGCTCGGCCTTGCGGTCATCACATGGATCGTCGCCTCCAACCGCCAGGTGTTCTCCCGCCCGGCCGGCGGCTCGTTGTTCTCGCCGCTCGAAATCCTCTACTACGTCGTCGGTATCGCCTCGGTCGTGTTGGGCTGGTACTTCAATATCCGCTTCGTGCAGGAGTATTCACACGGATCGACCAATCCGTTGTGGGGTCAGCACGGCAGCTGGGCCGAATACATCCGGCTGATGTTCACCAACCCGGCGGCCAGTTCGGCGAGCCAGGATTACACGATCGCCAATGTCGTGCTGTTGCCGCTGTTCACCGTCGTCGACGGATATCGGCGTGGGCTGCGGCGACCGTGGCTGTACTTCGTCTCCAGCCTGTTCACCAGTTTCGCGTTCGCGTTCGCCTTCTACTTCGCCACCATCGAGCGGCAGCGACGCCATGCGCCCGCCGCCAACGCGCCAGCGCCTGTCGACGCTTAGGCCCGATTGCCCACCTTCTCCTCAGACCGCTGCGCGGTCTACATCGGCGGCGGGCTTAGACCCGATTGCCCACCTTCTCCTCAGACCGCTGCGCGGTCTACATCGGCGGCGGGCTAGGCGCTGATTCCATCGCTGCGGTAGTCGGTTTCGTCGTCGATGACGCTGTCCAGAGACGGCGGAAGCGGCCAGTCGTGGTGGCCGGCTTGGTTTCCGCCGCGGCGTTTCGCGACATACATCGCAGCGTCGGCTGCCGCGATCAACTCGATAAGCAAGTTCCCGCGATCGCCGGGCCGGTAGGCCGGGTGGATACCTGCGGTGCCGATGCTCGCGGTGATACCGAAGGGTAGTGCGGCAATCACGTCGCAGAGTTGCTGCGCTGTGCGGCCTACTTCGTCGGGATGCAGATGTCGGCAATCACGAATTCTTCACCGCCCGAACGGCCGATGACTGCGGTGTCGTCGTCGGTGGTGTCCCGCAGCGCGCGTGCCACCGAGACCAGCGCCTCGTCTCCGGTGCTGTGTCCGTAGTTGTCGTTGAGCTGTTTGAAGGAGTCCAGATCGATCACGGTGATCACGACATGAGCGAGTTGCTTACCCCCGCGCTCCAGGCCGCTGGCGATCGCGAAGTTGTACGCCATCATCGGCGCGGTATGAAACAGCGCGATGTAGGCGGCCAATGTCGCGAAGGCCATAGAGGCCAGCAGGGCAGAGTTGGGTTCGCTTTGGGCCAGCGCAGCCAGTGCGATGCTGGCGTTGGACAGCACGGGATACCGAATCGCCTGAACTCGGGTTGGCCAGCGCAGCGCCCACAGCAGAGCACCGCTGATGGCGCCGCAGCCGGCGGCCAGCGCGCACGTGACCTGAATGAACCCGCGAGGTCCTATCGGGCTCCAGATCGTCCCCACCGCGACCAAGGCCAACACCGCGCCGATCAACGAGATGGTGGCGCGGATGAGGGCGCCCATGTTGCGGGCCTGCAGGTGCGCGCTCAGCCGGTCATAGTGATCGGACTGGCGCCACCCACAGAACGAGCCAACCCATCGCGCTCACACACCCCTCTGACGCGGTTGCCCCATCCCCCGCATGCAGGACGTTCGTCAGAAAATGATAGAGCAGCTACGAAGTCCTAAGCAGCGCTATCCGACCTATCGGACATTGCCTCGTTCTACGCCCGCAAACGCCCTGAGCGGTGCCGCTCGTGAGCCGGACCTAGTGTCCTGAGTCATTAATTCGCTCGCAGTTGTACCGGCTCTGGATCCTGGTCCAAGGACGCGTCGACTGTGCGGGTTATGCGCGAGGATGCGACGGCGGATTCAGGCGGTGGATGCAACACCGGGTGGTTTGAACGGTTGTGAGAGTAGTTCGTCGAGGGCTTCTGCTGGTGTTTTCCAGGCCAGTGTCTTGCGGGGTCGGGTGTTGAGTTTGGTGGCGACGAAGTCGAGGTAGTCGGCCGGGAACACCGAGAGGTCAGTGCCTTTGGCAAAGTACTGGCGCAGCAGTCCGTTGGTGTTTTCATTGCTGCCGCGCTGCCACGGGGAGTGCGGGTCGCAGAAGTAGATGTCGAGTGCGGCGGCTTCGGCGATGGCGAGGTGATTGGACATTTCCGTGCCCTGATCCCAGGTCAACGAGCGACGCAAGTGCTCGGGTAACTGGGTCATCTTGTCCACGATGGCGTTCTGTACCGCCAGGGCGCCGTGGTCGTCGGGTAGGTGCAGCAGCATCACGAAGCGCGTGGTGCGCTCGACCAGGGTCCCGATGGCGGATTTCGATTCAGCACCGACGATCAGATCGCCTTCCCAATGCCCGGGCACCGCACGGTCGGCGACCTCAGGAGGTCGCTCACTGATGTTGACCATGCCCGGGATGCGCCCTCGGCGTTCTGCCACCCGCCGTTGAGGTCGACGCAAGGCCCGCCCGGTGCGCAGGCACCGGTGCAGCTCACGACGCAACTGGCCGCGTCCCTGCACGTAGATCGACTGATAGATCGTCTCGTGCGACACCCACATCTCCGGATCGTCGGGAAAGTCCAGCCGCAACCGCACCGCGATCTGCTCCGGGCTGTGCTGCTGGTCCAACCGAGTCTGCACCTCCCGCCGCAGCCGCTCGCGGCCTGCCAACTTACCCAGCTTCGGGCGGCAAGCACGGCGCTGACTGCGGGCTTGAGCGGTGCTGGCGCGGTACCGAGGACGTCGCAACGGCCCACCTCGCCACCGTGCCCCGAACCGGTACTGCGGCCGGTAGTGGTTGCGTCCGGGTGGGCTGTTGCGCTTGATTTCTCGCGAAATCGTCGACGGCGCCCGGCCGAGCCGGCGGGCAATGTGGCGGACCGATTCCTGGGCGGCCACCCCCACAGAGATCTCCTCGCGTTCTTCAAAACTCAACCGCGGCCGCCGTCGCGGTCCAATATCGGTAAGACGTGGTTTCACCCCACCAGAATCAGCAAACCAACGCCGGCCCGTGCCCGCCGACACGCCGACGGCCACCCCAGCATCTAAAGGGGCCACCCCCTGACCAATCAACTCCCAAAACGCGCGGGTCGTACTCGGCAGCGGCAGAGGACGCATCAACACTCCTGACTAGGAAGTGTTGCAACTACTCCATGAACCCAAGGACTCGAATTCGTTCACAAGCTACACAGTCGACGCCGGACCTAGGCCGGCTTGAGCACCTCGGCGCCGACGAAAGGCACCAGCGCCTCGGGAACCCGCACACTGCCGTCGGGTCGCTGGTGATTCTCCAGGATGGCGACCAGCCAGCGGGTGGTCGCCAACGTGCCGTTGAGTGTGGCGGCGATCTGAGGTTTGCCGCCGGGATCGCGGTAACGGGTGGCCAGCCGGCGCGCCTGGAAGGTGGTGCAGTTCGACGTCGAGGTCAGCTCGCGGTAGGCCTGCTGGGTGGGCACCCACGCCTCGCAGTCGAACTTGCGGGCCGCCGACGAGCCGAGATCGCCTGCGGCCACATCGATGACCCGATAGGGCACCTCGATGCGGGCCAGCATCTCACGCTGCCAGCCCAGCAGCCGCTCATGCTCGGCCTCGGCGTCGGCGGGCGTGCAGTAGACGAATGCCTCGACCTTGTCGAATTGGTGCACGCGGATGATGCCGCGGGTGTCTTTGCCATAGCTGCCAGCTTCCCGGCGAAAGCACGACGACCATCCCGCGTAGCGCAGCGGCCCACCGGAAAGGTCGAGGATCTCGTCGGCGTGATAGCCGGCCAGCGGCACCTCCGAAGTGCCGACCAGGTAGAGGTCGTCGGCCTCCACCCGGTACACCTCGTCGGCGTGGGCGCCGAGGAAGCCGGTCCCCGACATCACCTCCGGACGCACCAGCACCGGCGGAATGATCGGCACGAAACCGTTGTCGGCGGCCAGCCGGATCGCCATTTGCAACAGCCCCAGCTGCAACAACGCGCCCTGGCCGGTCAGGAAGTAAAACCGTGAACCGGACACCTTGGCGCCGCGTTCCATGTCGATGAGGCCCAGCGTCTCGCCGAGTTCGAGGTGGTCTTTGGGGTTGTCGATCGCGGCCGGTTCACCAACGACGTCGAGGACGGCGTAGTCGTCCTCCCCGCCGGCGGGAACGCCGTCGATGATCACGTTCGAGATCGCCATATGGGCAGCGGCGAACGTGGCCTCGGCGTCGGCCTGCTTGGCCTCGGCGGCCTTGACCTCGTCAGCCAGGTCGCGGGCCCGCGCCAGCAGCGCGGGCCGCTCATCGGCCGAGGCGGCGCCGACCTTTTTGCTGGCGGCTTTTTGGTCGGCGCGCAGCGAGTCCGCTGTCGAGATCGCGGTCCGGCGGGCGGTATCGGCTGCCAGCAGGGTGTCGACCAGACCCGGGTCCTCGCCCCGGCTGGTCTGAGAACGGCGGACGGCGTCGGTATTTTCCCGGAGCAACTTCAGGTCGATCACGGGCTAGAACCCTACGCGTGCGGCATCCACCAGCGGCAACCACATGAAGTAACTTTTGCATCAGCTGTCACGCGGCGGGGTCGGCCTGTCAGAATGGAGCCGATGTGGCATCAATCCGAGCGCGATGAGCTCGACGCGCGGGAAGCGCGCGACGTCTCCGAGGCCGACCGGCCTCAGGGACGCCGGCTGCCGCGATTCGAGTGGATGACCAGCGTGCACGGGACGCTGCAAGCCTCGGCCACCCGGCGCGCGCTGCTGCTGACCGCTCTGGGCGGTCTGCTGATCGCCGGACTCGTCACCGCCCTCCCGATCGGCGGCGGTCCCGGACGGCTGGCCGGCTACATCGACCCGGTGCCCCCTACCGGCGCGAAGGGCAATGACGCTTTCAACCGCGCGACCAGCGGCAACTGTCTGATGTGGCCGGATCGGATGCCCGAAGCCGCCACCATCGTCGACTGCAAAGACGACCACCGGTTCGAGGTCGCCGAGTCCATCGACATGCGCACGTTCCCCGGTTCGGAGTACGGCCCCACCGCCCCACCGCCGACGGCCACCCGTATCGAGCAGATCAGCCAGGAGCAGTGCGAGTCGGCGGTACGCCGTTTCCTGGGCGCCAAGTTCGACCCCAACAGCAAATTCACCATCAGCATGTTGTGGTCCGGCGACAAAGCGTGGCGGCAGTTCGGCGAGCGACGGATGCTGTGCGGGCTGCAGCTGCCGGGGCCGGGCAACGAGCAGATCACCTTCAAAGGCAAGGTCGCCGACGTCGACCAGTCCAAGGTCTGGCCCGACGGCACCTGCCTGGGCATCGAGCCCTCAACCAACCAGCCCACCGACATTCCGGTCGATTGCGCGGCGCCGCACGCGATGGAGGTCACCGGCACGGTCAACCTGCTCGCCAAGTTTCCCGACGCGCTGCCCCCGGAGCCCGAGCAGGACGGCTTCATCAAGGACTCCTGCACCAGACTGACCGACGCCTTCCTCGCTCCGGTGCAGTTGCGCAGCACCACGCTGACGCTGATCTACAGCACGCTGTCGTTGCCCAGCTGGTCGGCCGGTAGCAGGCAGGTTGCCTGCAGCATCGGGGCGACGCTGGGTAACGGCGGCTGGGCGACGTTGCTCAACAGCGCCAAGGGGCCGCTGAAGATCAACGGCCAGCCCCCTGTCCCGCCGCCGGACATCCCGCAGGAGCGGCTCAACCTGCCGCCGATCCCGATGACTCCGAGCACGGGCGGCAGCGCATCGTCGACCGGATCGAACGGCTCGTCAGGATCAACCAATTCGTCCGGATCCGCCGGCCAACGGCAAGGCAACCAACACCTTCCGGGGCAACAGCCCGCGCCGCCCCGCCGCGCCCCGCCACAGCCCGCGCCGCCCGCGCCCACCCGAAGCGCCGCCCCCGGCTCCCGAGGCGCCGCCGCCGTTGCTGCCACCGCCGCCCGCTCCGGCCGAACCTCCGCCGCCACCCGCACCGGGGGAATAGCCCAGTGGCCGTGCGGATGGATCCGCAACGGTTCGACGAGCTGGTGTCCGACGCGCTCGACCTGATCCCGCCGCAGCTGGCTGCCGTGATGGACAACGTGGTAGTGCTGGTCGCCGACCGTCACCCCGATGAGGATGATCTGCTCGGGCTGTACGAGGGTGTGGCGCTGACCGAACGCGATTCCCACTACGCCGGGTCGCTGCCCGACACCATCACGATCTACCGCGACGCGCTGCTGGACATCTGCGACCTCGACGAGCAGGTCGTCGAGGAGGTGAAGATCACCGTGATACACGAGATCGCCCACCACTTCGGCATCGACGACGACCGGTTGCACGAACTGGGCTGGGCCTAGCTGGGCGCGCCGTCTGGGATCTGTCCGCCGTCGGTGCTATGAACGGCCCATGAGCCGCGCTGGCGACGATGCAGAGCGAAGCGATGAGGTGGGGGCACGCCCCCTCGCCGCTGGGCGGCTGGGGATACCCCCACCCGCTTACGGGGGAGAGTGGCGCAGATGAGCACTACCAACTGTCGCGACTGCCAGGCAGGCTTGGAGCACTGCCACGGCACGATCATTCGCCACTGGCTGCGCCGGTCGGAGTGCACCGAAGAGGGCTGTACCAGCCCGGAGCTGTTCCCGCACGCGTTCGTCGTGGACTGTGATGCGGTCGGCTGCGACTGCGCGCACATCGACGCACCGGCGGCGCTGGCGATCTGAGGAGACCGCCACCGGGGTCAGCCCATCGGGTCGGCGCTCGACTCCACCGCCTCCGGCACCGCAGCGGCGTCCGGCGCCGGGTAGAACGGCGGCGTCAGGGTTCCCCACTGCACACAAGTCCAGCGCCCGTCGGTGACCGGCGTCAGCGTCACCGCCTCGGTGTTGGCGAGGTGATGATCGAGCGCAAAACTGCTGTCGACGCCGGCCAGCACGGCCGCCGTCAGCCGGATTGCCGCGCCATGGCTGACGACGACGACGTCGCTGGTCCAGTTGTCATCGTCGAGATAGTTGATCCGGATGTCGGTCAACACCGGCAGGTAGCGGTCCAGCACCTGGTTGGCGCTCTCGCCACCTGGCATCGGCACGTCCCGCTCCCCCTCGAGCCACCGCCGGTAGAGGGCGTCGAACTCGGCGATGGCGTCGTCGTCGTTGCGATTCTCCAGGTCGCCCACCTGCACCTCATGGATGCCGGTCACCTCGCTGACCGACACGTTGACCTCAGCGCTGATTTCCGCGGCGGTCTGCGCCGCTCGGGTGGCCACCGAATGCAGCAACACTGCGGGCCGCGACGTCGCAGTCCGCGCGAAAGTGCGCGCCTGGTCGCGGCCCAACGGCGTCAGCTCCGCCCCCGGCAGGCGGGTGTCCAGCCGGCGATCGACGTTGGCGTGGGACTGACCGTGCCGCACCAGCACCAGCCGGCCGCTCATCGCGCCGACCCGTCGCCCGTGGAGCGTCCGCGCAGCTCAACCAGCCAGCGCGACGCCTCGTCCAGTTGCGGCGGCGGCGCGCCGGCAACCTCTCCCGTCGGCCAGGAACCCAGATAGCGCACATCGGTACAACGCCGGTGCAGCGCCTTGAGTGCCTCGGCGACCGCGTCGTCGTCGATGTGGCCCACGCAGTCCAGGAAGAACACGTAGGTACCCAATTCGGTTCGGGTGGGCCGGGATTCGATGCGGCACAGGTCGATACCGCGCATCCCGAACTCGGCGAGCGCGCTCACCAGCGCGCTCGGCGCGTTGTCGATCCGCAGCACCACCGACGTCCGATCGGCACCGGTGCGAGCCGGCGGCGGCCCCGGGTGACCGACCAGCACAAACCGAGTGCGCGCATTGGCTTCGTCGACCACCCCGTCGGCCAGCGTCGACAGGCCTCGATGCGTGGCGGCCAGCGGGGAACTCACTGCGGCGTCGACGTGTCCATCGGCGACTTGCTGCGCCGCGTCGGCATTGGAGTTGGCCGGGCGTAGTTCGGCAGCGGGCAGATGGGCGGCCAGCCATTGCCGCACCTGCGCCACGGCCACCGGGAAGGCGGCCAGCGTGCGCACATCGGCGGCCGTGCGACCGGGTTTGACGACGATGCTGAAGGCCACGTCCAGCGTGTGCTCCGCGAACACTTGCAACGGCGTCCCGATCGCCAGGCTGTCCAGCGTGGGCATCACCGAGCCGTCGATCGAGTTCTCGATCGGCACGCAGGCGAACTCGGCCACGCGGGCGCGGACCGCGTCCAGCGCAGCCGTTGTGGTGTCCACCGGCATCGGCTGCCAGTCACCCGTGCTGTGCCGCGGAACCATGCCGGCGTCGATCATCTGCCGTAGCGCCGCTTCGGTGAAGGTCCCCGCAGGACCGAGATACGCGATGCTGGCCACGACCAAAACCCTATCGGGTCGAACGTCTTGCGCCGTCCGATCGTGCATAGTTAAGTTAGGCTTACCTCACTAATCTCCACACGACTCAGAACGGTCAACGATGACACTTGCCAACTGCCCGGCGCCGACGATGGCCGAGCGGATCCGCAGCACCTGCGTCCGAGCCGATGGTGCGTTGCTCGCGGTCGAGCGTGCCGAGCCGCTCACCACGCCCTTGCACCATCTGCTTGCCGACGGGTCGTTCGCCGTCGGTGTTCCGGTCGGCGGCGCAGTGGCTGCGCAGCTGAGCGACTGCGACGGAACCGGGGCGCAGGCCGTGCTGGAGCTGGCCGACTACGCGCCGTTGCCGTTGCGTGAACCGGTCCGTTCGCTGGTCTGGGTCCGCGGACGACTACACCAGGTGTCGCCGCCGGCGGTGCATGAGCTGCTCGACCTGATCGCCGCCGAGCACCCGCATCCCGCGCTGCTGCAGGTGCAGACGCCGAACTCCGGTCCGGTCAATGGTCAGTGGGAAGACGACACCCGCTACCTGCTGGCGCGGCTGGAGATCGAGTCGGTGGTGGTGACCGACACCGACGGCGCCGAAGCCGTCGATGCCGCGGCGTTGCTGGCCGCACGCCCGGACCCGTTTTGCGCGTTCGAATCGTGCTGGATCAGGCACCTGGACACCGCTCATCGCGACGTGGTCGCACGGCTGGCCGCGCGGCTGCCGGCGCGGCTGCGGCGCGGAGATGTCCGCCCGCTCGGCGTCGACCGCTACGGCATGCGGCTGCGGGTGGAAAGCGCCGACGGCGACCGCGACATCCGGCTGCCGTTCCGCAAGCCGGTCGACGACGTCACCGGCCTGGGCCAGGCCATCCGGTTGCTGATGGGCTGCCCGTTCGCGAACGGCTTGCGAGCGCGCCAGGACTGACCCTCCACCGGCTACCGTGTCGGGGTGGTTTCGCCCCTAGGCGACGCCGACGGTCAGTTGGCCGAACGCCGTCCGCTTCGCATCGAGCTCGCGATCGTGTTGAGCGTGACGTTCGGCCTCAGCGCCGTCACCGCGGTGTTGCAGCTTGCCGACTCGGTATTGCGCAACCTGAGCGCTCAGCGGATCCCGCTCAACCCGCGGCGGTCCTACTTCGACCTGATCGACCTCGGCCTTAATGCGACCGTCGTCGTGCAATCGGTCGCCTGGGGCGGGCTCGGCCTCTACCTGTTGTGGCGCACCGGATTAGGCCCCGCCCGAGTCGGGCTGGCGCGCGTACAGTGGCGGCGCGATCTGCTCGGCGGCGTCGGCCTGGCCGCATTGATCGGCCTGCCCGGGCTGGCTTTCTACCTCGCGGCGCGGGCTTTGAGAATCAACGCCTCGGTTATCCCGTCCGGCCTGGGCGACACCTGGTGGCGGGTTCCGATGCTGGTGCTCATCGCTTTTGCCGACGGGTGGGCCGAAGAGATCATCGTCGTCGGTTATCTGCTCACCCGGCTGGACCAGCTGGGGGTCAGCGCACGCGCGGCGCTGGTGTGGTCGAGCCTGCTGCGCGGCACCTACCACCTCTACCAAGGCTTCGGCGCCGGGCTGGGCAACCTCGCGATGGGTCTGGTGTTCGGATATTCCTGGCAGCGCACCGGCCGGCTGTGGCCGCTGGTGATCGCCCACGGGCTGATCGACACCGTGGCGTTCGTCGGGTACGCCCTGCTGGCCGGCCACCTGCGATGGCTGCACTGAGATGACATGACTGACCGCCACCTGCCCGGAGCCCTCCCAGGTCATTCGCCGCGACCCCGGCGCTGCGCCGCCGAGCAGGCCGCGGCGGCCGCCGCCGCTCACACCGCCGCCACCCAAGCCGGTGTCGCCCCGGGGCCGCAGCGCGCGGCGGGATCGTCGGGCGCCGCGGCATAAACCGGGCGTGGGGACAGGTGATTTCCCTGAGCCTGGTGATCGCTGTGCTATTGATCTGCGCCACCGTCCTGGGTGGCGCGCTCTGGCTGGAAACGGCGCTGCACCGCCAGGCCGTGCTGACGGACTACCCGGGCCGTCCGGCGTCCGGGCACGGCACCACCTGGTTGCTGGTCGGCTCGGACAGCCGCCAGGGCCTCACCGCCGAGCAGCAGGAGGCCCTGGCGACCGGCGGCGACACCGGCAACGGCCGAACCGACACCATCTTGGTGGTCCACGTGCCGGCGTTCGGGTCGAGCACCCCGACGACGATGGTGTCGATTCCGCGCGACTCCTACGTGCCGATCCCCGGGTACGGCCGCGACAAGATCAACGCGGCGTTCGCGATGGGCGGCGCGCCGTTGCTGGCGCAGACGGTCGAGCAAGCCACTGGTCTGCGGCTCGATCACTACGCCGAGATCGGGTTCAGCGGTTTCGCCGTGCTGGTCGACGGCCTGGGTGGGGTCGAGGTCTGCCCGACCGCGCCGATCGACGATCCGCTGGCCGGCATCAACCTGCCCGCCGGGTGCCAGAAGCTGCATGGCCGCGACGCGCTCGGCTACGTCCGCAGCCGGGCCACCCCGCGCGCCGATTTGGATCGGATGGTCGACCAGCGGCGGTTCATGTCGGCGCTGTTGCACCGGGCGGCCAGCCCGGGGGTCTGGCTCAACCCGTGGCGCTGGTATTCGGTGCCGCGCGCGGCGGTGGACGCGTTGACCGTCGACCACGGCGACCATGTCTGGGACCTGGCCCGGCTGGGCTGGGCGCTGCACGGATCGACGACCGCGTTGACCGTGCCGATCGGCGAGCTCACCACCAGCGACTCGGGTTCGGTGGTGGTGTGGGATCACGAGAAGGCCGCCGCGTTGTTCGACGCACTGGCGGCCGACGCAGCCGGTGCCGACGACCGTCCTCGGCGAACAACCGTAATTGCTCAAGCAGCTACGCGTAATTCCAGAAATGGCTTGGACTATTTCATCAACGTAGCCTTGCTTTACTTAGGGAACGCTGCCCTGAGTAAGCATCACCTTTGGATGACAATGCCCTCTGAGCTGCGTATCTTAGTTGACATGAATGATCACGATGCCCACAAGACGAAGTTTCACGCATTATTGCAGGAGCAGGTCCGCCACGAATTTACCAATGCTCAGCAATATATTGCGATGGCAGTTTATTTCGACGGCGCCGACCTGCGTCAGCTGGCGAAACATTTTTACGGCCAAGCAGTCGAGGAACGTAACCACGCGATGATGCTGGTGCAGTATCTGCTCGACCGCGACGTGCGGGTCGAGATCCCCGGGGTCGATTCGGTGCGCAACACGTTCGACACCCCGCGCGATGCGCTGGCATTGGCGCTGGATCAGGAGCGAACCGTCACCGAACAGGTCAGCAGGCTGGCAGCGGTTGCCCGCGACGAGGGCGACCACCTCGGCGAACAATTCATGCAGTGGTTCCTCAAGGAGCAGGTCGAGGAGATGGCGCTGATGACCACGCTGGTGCGGGTCGCCGATCGTGCCGGAGCCAACCTGTTCGACCTGGAGAACTTCGTCGCACGCGAAATCGTCTCGTCGGGCAGCGGGTCCGACGCGCCGGCCGCCGCCGGGGGCCGGCTCTGACTAGTGCGGGTCGGCGCCGGTCAGGCCGTCCTCCAGCCACGCCTTGACGCGGCCGGGGTAGTTGGTGGCCAGCCATGCCACGCCGATGTCCCGACAGAATCGGACATCCTCGTACTCGTCGGGCGTCCAGCAGTACAGCGCCCGACCCTGGGCCGCCGCCCGGTCGACGAGCTCGGGGTGTTCCCGCAGGGTGTCGATCGACGGCCCCACGGCGGTGGCCCCGACGGTGCTGGCCGCGCTGCTGGTGAGGTACCGATGACTCCGGCCGAGCAACACCGTCGGCAGCAGCGGTGCCGCCCGCCGGACCCGCCACAGCGCGGCCGCGGAAAACGACATCACCACCGCCCGCGATCGGTCGGCGGAAGCGGGCGCGGCGATGCCGAAGCGATGCAGCAGCGCCAGCACCTTGCTCTCCACGAGCGCGCCATAGCGGACGGGATGCTTGGTCTCGATGAAGATCTTCACCGGCCGCTTCCAGTCCAACACCAGCTGGACAAGGGCGTCCAGCGTCAACAAGCCGGTATCCCCGTGCGTGCCGTCAGCGCGCCAACTGCCATGCCACGCACCGTATTCCAGCTCCCGAAGTTCGGCCAGCGTCATGGTGCTGACCAGACCGGCGCCGCTCGACGTCCGGTCGAGCCGGCGGTCGTGCACGCAGACCAGGTGCCCGTCGCGGGTGAGCCGGACGTCGCATTCCACGCCGTCGGCGCCCTCCCGCAGCGCGAGATCGTATGCGGCCAGGGTGTGTTCCGGTCGAGAAGCCGACGCGCCGCGATGGGCCACCACGTACGGGTGCCGAGAGACCACCTCGTCGGCCCGCGTCATGCCCCTATGCTGCCGGTTCTGCACCCGTCAACTCAACTGCTGCAGCAGATCCCGACGCGTCGTCCCCGTCATCGGCGACCACCACCCAGCGGTGGGCGGGACGTGCGACCGGCTTTTGCTCGAATCCCTCGAAGAGCCGCGCGGTCGCCAGCACCGCGGCCAATGCCAACAGGTAAGCGACGATGATGGCCACCGTGTTGTTGGCGATGCCCTGGGCGTCCTGCGCCCCGCTGGTGACCGATGCGAAGACTGACGTCACGGTGCTGAGCAGCCACAACAGCCACCAGCCCCAGATCACCCCGCGCAACCGGGCGTAGTGATCCTCGGTTTTCGCCAGCTCGATGACATAGACCAGCGCCCAGATCGCGCCGAGTAGGGGGAGGCAACAGATCGCCACGAAACCGGCCATCATCGCCCAGCTGGGCGATCGACTGGACGTTGCCAGGACCACGGCGACAATGATGGCCAACACCATCGCGACCGACGGCGGCAGCAGCGCGCCGAGCCGCAGCGCCCAACGCGAACGGGATTCCGGCCTGCCCGAATACGCGAAAGCCGCGGCGCGACGTCCGATCAACCATCGCGTCAGCACTACGGCGCAGGTCATCACCGCAGCGATCGCGGCCAGGCTCGCCAACACACTCAGCAGGGCCGCCGCGTCAGCCACCAGCCAGTTCAGCAGCATGTTGCGGTTGATGACCAGCAACAGATACCGCACCAGGTGCACCAGCGCCGCCACCCCCAGCGTGACTGCGGTCACGAAGAACACCGTACGAACACGGCCGGCCGACGGCGCGTCGCGCAGCGCCCGGCCCGACTCAGCGCTGCCCGGGTCGGCCGGGTCCCGCAGGCCCCACCGCGGTATCGCGGTGTAGCGCGGGGTCGGCCCCAGCGGACGACGGCGACGGCGCGGCGGCGGCGGCGGGCCGGGACGTACCGCGATCCATCGATAGCCCGGTGGCAGCCGCGGCGGTGTTTTCGGGCCGGCACTCCAGCCGGAGTCGGTGCCCCCTGTCCCGGTGGCCCCGGTGGTCGAGGGCGCCAGCAACGTTCCGTTGCAGCGCGGACACCACACACGCTGCCGGTCACGGACATTCCAGCGTGTGCCGCACTGGGAGCACACTTGGATCACGGCATCAGCCTAGCGTTTGACATCAGCTGCCCACGGCGGCGCGGCTCGGTCAGATGCTGCCAGGACCGCCGTCGTCGGTGACGACCGGGCGTCCGGCCTGGGCCCAGGCCAGCATCCCACCGGCGACATTGATGGGTTCGTAGCCGTTGTGGGCAAGCAGCTGGGCGACCTGCGCCGACCGACCGCCGGCCTTGCAGATGACGTACAACGTCGCCGACCGATCGATCTCGTCGAGCCGGGCCGCCACCTGACCCATCGGGATGTGCTGGGCGTCCGCGGCGTGACCGCGGTTCCACTCATCGTCTTCTCGCACATCCAGCAACACCGCCGCCGGCCCGAATTCGGCGGGCAGGTCGGCGACGCCTGTTTGCGCGACCACCGGTTCACCGTCCATGGAGTTGATCTTGGCACGGGTGGGCCGAGGGCGCGAAGGCCCATATCCAGCTATCTCCGGGTATCAACAGTTTCCACAGGTTTATCCACAGGCACCACCAGGCGTCTGATTCCATCGTCGCGCGGTCAATACCCGGCCCGACGCGACGGCTGTGGATAACCGAGGCCATTCCCGCGTCGCGATCGACAGCCCGGCCCGGCACTCAGCGAATTCTTAGCTAATCTCACGGCACCCCGACCACCTCCCCCGTATGGAGGATGTCACAGTGAATTCGCCCGTAGCGGCCGGCGGCCGCGGCTGGGCCGACCCCGGTCGATCGCGATCCGCGCAGCGAAGTCAGCCGCCAACAAGGTGCTGGTCAGCGAGCCGCGATCGGCTCAATTTTTCAGACGGTACATAAGAGGTTATGATCGCGATCACTGGGATCTTTTGTGACTCATCTCACTGGGGGAAACACTTGGACAGGCAGGTCGGGGCAATCCGATGACAACGCAACCGATCGGACCGCAGTCGGCGAGAACGTCGTCGCACTGGTATGCGACGTCGCCAACGTGCAATCGCTCCTACTTGCTGGCCGGCTTACGTGCCGGCTTGATCGCATTGGTTTTGCTGGCGGTCCTCGCCCTGATCATTTGGTTCTGAAGCCACGCCGCTGGGTACCCCCGCATCGCGCTCGTTCTTGCGGTGCGCGCGGCGATGGAGCAGGGTTGATGACGCCAAAGCCGCCGCTCCGCTAACAGCCTGCGAGTGGAAGCGTCAGAGTAGATCGGCAACGATCATCGAAGGAAGGAAACCCGTGGCTGAATACACTTTGCCCGACCTGGATTGGGACTACGGAGCGCTGGAGCCGCATATCTCGGGTCAGATCAACGAACTTCACCACAGCAAGCACCACGCCACCTACGTCAAGGGTGCCAACGACGCCGTCGCCAAGCTCGAAGAGGCCCGCGCCAAGGACGATCAGTCGGCCATCGTGTTGAACGAGAAGAATCTGGCATTCAATCTGGCCGGCCATGTCAATCACAGCCTCTGGTGGAAGAACCTGTCCCCCAACGGCGGTGACAAGCCGACCGGCGAGTTCGCGGCTGCCGTTGATGACGCGTTCGGATCCTTCGACAAGTTCCGGGCTCAGTTCACTGCCGCCGCTACCACCGTCCAGGGGTCGGGCTGGGCCGCGCTCGGTTGGGACAGCCTCGGCCAGAAGCTGTTGGTATTCCAGGTTTATGACCACCAGACCAATTTCCCGCTCGGCCTCGTTCCACTGCTGGTGCTCGACATGTGGGAGCACGCTTTCTACCTGCAATACAAAAACGTCAAGGCCGACTTCGCCAAAGCGTTTTGGAACGTCGTGAACTGGGAAGATGTGCAGGCCCGTTACGCGGCCGCGACGTCGAAGGCCAAGGGACTGATCGCCGGCTGACTCCAGTTGGTTTCGCCTGTTCGGGGCGTCGCGCCATTCGCGCGGCGCCCCGAACACTATTTCGGCCATGTTTCTTTTTGGCTTTGTCGCCGTTGGTTGCTCGTGTCAGCTTGCGGGCATTGCACGGCTGTCGCATGCTGGGCTGATCGACCCACCGGCGTATCGCTGGGTAGCCAAACCGAAGTATGGGCGGAGGGCGAAATGGACGCTGGTTCAGGCCGGGCCATCGAAGTGGCCCCTTTCCATTCCCGTGGTGCCCTGAAAGGTTTCGTGATTTCCGGACGGTGGCCCGATTCGACCAAAGAGTGGGCACAACTGCTGATGGTTGCGGTGAGAGTGGCGTCGCTGCCTGGATTGCTCAACACCACAACGGTATTCGGCGCTCGTGAGGAACTGCCGGATGCTCCTGCGCCGGGCACCGTGGGCCTGGTGCTGGCTGAGGGTCCGGTTGTTGGCGAATCCGCCATTCAGCCAGGCTATTTCGCCGAGCATCAGCCGCCGGCGCTGTTGATGCTGCATCCGCCGTCGGAGACCACGCCGTCGCTGCCCGAATGCAATGGCGCAGCGTCGGGATGCGTGCTGCTGCCCGGCCTGCCTTATTTAGGGCTGGAGCACCGCGCGGCGTGGGTCGAGGCAGAAGCCGACGGCACGATCACCTCGATGGTCAGCCGCGTAGGTGTCGACCCGATCAGCCATCCCGACACAGCAATCTTGGCCATGCTGCTTGCCGCGTAGGTATTTCGGCGGCGCGCGGCGGAATACGGGCAGGCCAGGCCGCGCCGCCCGACCCGGTGACCGTGTCGGCCCGAGGCTGGATGAACCGAACGGCCCACGACGATTAGCGGCATCCAGCGTGCCGGCGAAATCGCCCTCACCGGCGCCTCTGTAGACCACGACAGCAAATCGGCGTTTCGCCGCGGCGTCAGGCCGCGCATGTTGCCGCAGACCGTGGCTGCACTCGACCGACGAGGCCGCTCGTCGCTGCCACTCGTCACCGAAGCCGCGAAACGTGACACAATTCCCTTGGAATATCGTGTGTATTCGCTGCGTGGCGCGCTACTGCGCGCCACGGCGGCGACACCGACGGCCGCGACAACCATCGGCGGCAATTCTGTCCAAGTTTGCACTTGGTTGCGGCGATAACTCTGGCTACGATGATCAGCAAATACCTGGATGGAGCAATTCGATCTACCAACCCGGTGGAGGTCATATCGATGAGCACGACGTTTTCCGCCCGCCTGAACCGCCTGTTCGACACGGTTTACCCACCCGGGCGGGGACCGCATACGTCAGCTGAAGTCATCGCGGCGCTCAAGGCTGAGGGAGTCACGATGTCGGCTCCGTATTTATCGCAGCTACGCTCCGGCAACCGCACAAACCCGTCGTCTGCAACGATGGCCGCCCTGGCGAACTTCTTCCGCATCAGGCCCGCCTACTTCACCGACGACGAGTACTACGAGAAGCTCGAGAAAGAGTTGTCGTGGCTGCTGATCATGCGCGACGAGGGAGTTCGGCGCATCGCGATTCGCGCCAGCGGCTTGTCGCCGGAGGCGCAGCAGGACGTTGTTCATCGCGTCGACGAGCTACGCCGTAAGGAACACCTGGACGCCTGACGCCAGTCGCCACGGCCGGCCCGGTTAGGGTTGGCCCACCGATGCCGCACAGGCACCGCGATAGTCGACGAGATTCCGGGGAGGCGGCCGCGAATGGGCCTGTTCGGCAAGCGAAAGACCCGCGCGACGCGTCGTGCCGAGGCCCGCGCGATCAAGGCGCGGGCCAAACTCGAGGCCAAGCTGTCGGCGAAGAACGAGGTTCGTCGATTCAAAGCCGCGCAACGGGCCGAGACCAAGGCTCTCCGCGAGCAGCTGAAGGCGCAGCGCAGCACCGACCAAACAGCATTGAAGGTTGCCGAGACCCAGCTGAAGGCGGTGCGCGAGGGCAAACTGCTGTCACCGACGCGAATTCGCCGACTGCTGACGGTATCCCGGCTGCTCGCTCCGATCGTGGTGCCGCTGGTCTACCGGGTTGCCATCGCTGCCCGCGGGCTGATCGACCAGCGGCGCGCCGACCAGCTCGGGGTCCCGCTGGCTCAGATCGGCCAGTTCTCCGGGCATGGTGGCCGGTTGTCGGCCCGCATCGCCGGCGCCGAGCAGTCGTTGCGGGCCGTGCACGACAAGAAGCCCAAGGATGCCGAGACCAAGCAATTCGTGACCGCTATTTCCGAGCGGCTCACCGACCTGGCGGCGGCTGTCACCGCTGCGGAGAACATGCCTGACGTGCGCCGTCGCGGCGCACACGCCGCGATCTCCAGACAACTCGACGAGATCGACGCCGACCTGATGGCGCGGCTCGGACTGACCTGACGCCAAGGGCGCCCGCCGATACGCGGCCGCCCACCTGACGCCCCCGACCCTTCGAGACAGGAGCAGCAATTCGGATGTCACGCCACTGCAGGATCGTTGGGCGCGCCTTGATCGGAGCTGTCGCCGCAACGATGCTCTACCTCGGGCCGGCCGCCGCGATCACGACGGCGTCGGCGCACGTCCAGGCCAGCAGCACCGACGCCGTGCGCGGCGGCATGGCGTTGGTCAGCTTCCAGGTGCCCAACGAATCGACGACCGGGGCGGCCACCACCGCGCTCACCATCGACCTGACCAATGTCTCAGCGGTACAGACCGAGGCCGAGCCCGGGTGGACGACCAAGCTCGACCGCGACTCCGGGTCGGGCTCCGTCCGCTCGGTGACGTGGACCGCGGCGCCCAACGGCGGAATCCCGGTGGATGAATTCGGGGTGTTCCGGATATCGGTGAAGCTTCCCGACGCTGACACGGTCAGCTTCCCGGCTACCCAGACCTACGCCGACAGAGCGGTGGTGAAATGGGACCAGCCGCCGGCGCCCGGCGGGGCTGAGCCGGAACACCCGGCGCCGACGCTCGTCCTGGCCGGCGGCTCGACACCGCCCACCCAGCACCAAACCCCGACCACCTCCGCCGCGCCGAGCGCCACCGCGACGCCAGTGGCACAGCAGCCCCGGCCGCCGGTCGATAACACCGCCCGGATTCTTGCTGGCGCCGCCCTGCTCGTCGGGGCTCTGGGCATCGGTGTCGCATTGGTCGTGCGACGGACATGAGCCGACGGGCACATCTGGTCGTGGTGGCGCTGCTGCTGGCAGCAGTCGCGTTTGCGACGACCTTGACGGCCGGGGCCGCCAGTGCTCACGCCGCCCGGGTGTCGGCCGACCCCGCCGACCACGCCGTCGTCAGTACCGGTCCGGGCCGGGTCAGCGCGACCTTCAACGAAGACCTGCAGACCACGTTTGCGGCGATGACGGTGGTCGGCCCGGATGGCAACCTGTGGTCGGTCGGAGCGCCGCAGGTGCACGGCACGGTCGTCAGCGTCGGCGTGCGCCCTCTGGGGCCGACCGGCAACTACGCGGTCAACTACCGCGTGACGTCGGCAGACGGCCATGTGGTTTCCGGATCGTGGTCGTTTCAGCTGACGACACCGGGCAGCGGCACACCCGGGCCGGCCGCGCAGTCCCCGGATACCTCGACCGACGATGTTCCGACCTGGCCATTCATCCTCGGCGCTGTTGTGCTGGTCGCCGGCGGCGCGCTGTGGGCCGCACGGAACAAGCACTAACCTGTCGCGTGGTCGCCCGGCTAACCCACCACAGCGGCCCTGGCATGATGGATTCGACTCCACTGAGCTGGTGTACGCGACGAGAAACCGCAAAGGAGCAGCCGGATGGCAGACCCGCAGGATCAATCGGGCAACACACCCGACCCCGCGCCCGCACCACCCAACACCCCCACGCCGCCCCCTACTGACACGGCGCCGGCGACCGAGCCCGCGGCGGAGGCATCGTCGCCACCGCCACCGGAACCGGAGAAGCCGGCCAAGAAGGCCCCCGCCAAGAAGGCCGCCGCCGAGCCCGCGAAAAAAGCCGCGCCGGCAAAGGCGACCAAAAAGGGCGAGCAGGCTGCCGCCAAGAAGGCAGCGGCTAAAAAGGCGCCTGCCAAGAAAGCACCGGCGACTAAAGAAAGCGCCCGCAAAGAAGGCGCCCGCCAAAAAGGTCGAACCCGGCGTCGCCAAACCACAACGCCAGGCCCCCGCGCCACCGCAACCCGGCACCAACGGTCAGCTTGCCGCGGCAGCCAAAGATGTTGCGGCACAAGCGAAGTCAACCGTGGACGCAGCACGCAACCCGCTGCCCGCCGAGTCGGGCCCGTCGTGGGCCGGCCGGTCTCCGCTACCGCTGGCGGTGGCGATCGCGATCAGCCTGCTCGCCGTGCTGCTGATACGCCAACTTCGTAAACAGGACGAGTGACGATGACTAGCGTGGCCCGGTGACTGTGATATTCCGGCCCACAGCCGACTTGGTCGACGACATCGGCCCCGATGTCCGTAGCTGCGACCTCCAATTCCGCCAGTTCGGCGCGCGAACACAGTTCGCCGGGCCGATCAGCACGGTGCGCTGCGTTCAAGACAACGCCCTGCTGAAATCGGTGCTGTCGACGCCCGGCGACGGCGGCGTGCTGGTGATCGACGGTGGCGCCTCGTTGCACACGGCGCTGGTCGGCGACCTGATTGCCGAGTTGGCCCGGTCGAACGACTGGGCCGGGCTGATCGTGCACGGCGCCGTTCGCGACGCCGCGGTCTTGGGCGGCATCGAGATCGGTATCAAGGCGCTGGGCACCAACCCGCGCAAAAGCGAGAAAACCGGCGCCGGGGAGCGTGACGTGACGGTCAGCTTCGGCGGTGTGGAGTTCGTGCCGGGCGACATCGCCTACAGCGACGACGACGGCATTGTCGTCGTCGCCGCGGCCCGTGCTGGCGCCGGCGCTCGTGCTAACGCTGGCTAAACCGTTAGCGCGGCAGGCTTTTTGGCGAAGTGCAGCGCCTCGTCGTCGACTTTGCCGCGCCGGATCAGCTGTAGGTCGAGCAGGTAGTTCTGCTTGAGCCGCCACGGCGAGACGGAACCGGCCTTGGGCAGGTAATCCAATGCCCGCAGCACGTATCCGGGCGTGAAGTCCATCAGCGGACGCTCGTCGACCGACTCGCCCGGGTGTTGCGGGACGACGGTGTCGTAGCCGTGCGAATCCATGTAATTGATGACTCGGCAGACGTACTCGGATACCAGGTCAGCCTTGAGCGTCCAGGACGCGTTGGTGTAGCCGATGGTGAATGCCATGTTCGGCATGCCGGTCAGCATCATGCCCTTGTAGGCCATCAACTCGTTGAGTTCGACGGGCGCCCCGTTACGCCGGATTTCGGCGCCACCGAACAGCTGCAGGTTCAAACCCGTTGCGGTGATGATGATGTCGGCCTTGAGTTCCTCACCGGAGTTGAGCTTGATCCCGGTTTTGGTGAACCGGTCGATGGTGTCGGTGACGACGTCGGCCTGACCTTGTCGAATGGTTTTGAACAGATCCCCGTTGGGCGCCAGGCACAACCGCTGATCCCACGGCTTGTAGCTCGGGCCGAAGTGCTTCTCGACGTCGTAACCGGCAGGAAGGCGCCGCTTGGCCATCGTCAACAGCGTCTTGCGCATGTAGCGGGGGAATCGCCGGGAAAGCTGGTATTGGAATGTGCTGAACGCGATCCACTTCCACCGATTCGCGGCGTGTGCGGCACGGGTCGGGAGCAGCTTGTTGGCTTGCTCTGCGAACGGGATCGTGCAACGGCAAAGACCCGACGTAAGTCGGCGAGCGCTGCAGCATCGTCACGTGGCCTGCACCCGAATTCACCAGAGCCGGAATCAGGGTCACTGCGGTAGCGCCGGACCCGATCACGACGACCTTCTTGCCCGTGTAGTCGAGGTCCTCCGGCCAGTGCTGCGGATGGATGATGGTGCCCTCGAAGTCGTCGTAGCCCTCGAAGGTCGGCAGGTAGCCCTCGTCGTAGTTGTAGTAACCGCTGCACGCGAACAGGAACGAGCACGTCATCTCGCGCTGCTGGCCGTTGTCGTCGACGGTGAGCGTCCATCGATTGTCGGCGTCAGACCACTCGGCGGCCAGCACCCGGTGGCGGTAGCGGATGTGTTTGTCGATGCCGTTCTCCGCCGCGGTCTCTTTGATGTAGGCCTTGATCGACGCACCGTCGGCGATCGATGTCGACGACTCCCACGGCTTGAACCGGAAGCCCAGGGTGAACATGTCCGAGTCGGAACGAATCCCGGGGTAGCGGAACAGGTCCCAGGTGCCACCCAGGTCGGCGCGGCGCTCCAGGACCGCGTAGCTCTTGGACGGGCAGCGGTCCTGCAGATGCCACGCCGCGCTGATGCCGGAGATGCCGGCGCCGACGATGACAACGTCGAGGTGTTCGGTCATGGCGTCACGCTATCAACACCGTGTTGAGTGCGTCAACACCCTGTCGAACTTCTCAACACCGTGTAAAGTAGCGGCTCGTGACCACCGTCAGCTCCAGCCGCACCTCCAGGGGGCGTCGCTCGGCACGCCCGTCGGGCGACGACCGTGAGCTCGCCATCCTGACCACCGCCGAACGGCTGCTCGAGCAGCGTCGCGCTCGCCGACATCTCGGTCGACGACCTGGCCAAGGGGGCCGGCCTTTCCCGCCCGACGTTCTACTTCTATTTCCCGTCCAAGGACGCGGTCCTGCTCACGCTGTTCGAGCGCGTGATCGTCGAAGCCGACTCGGCGTTGGAAAGCATGGTCGCCAATCCGCCGGCCGACCTGAAAGCGTTGTGGCGCATCGGCATCAACGTCTTCGTCGAGACGTTCGGTTCGCACCGCGCGGTGCTCACTGGCCGCCGATGCCGCGCGCACCAACAAGGACCTGCGCGAACTGTGGTCGCGGTTCATGCAGAAGTGGGTCGGCCACATCGCCACCGTGATCGACGGCCGAACGCTCCCGCGGCGCGGCACCGGTGACACTGCCGGCCGAAGACCTTCGGCGGCGCTCTGAACCTGCTCAACGAGAAGGTGATGCTGAGCTCGTTCGCCGGGGATCGCCCGTCGGTGCCAGAGAGCGGCGTGCTCGATACCCTGATCCACATCTGGGTCACCAGCATCTACGGCGAACCACCAGGTCTAGCATCCTAGTCAGCCCGTCGATGCGAACATATGTTCGTGTCGAGCTCGCCCCGCCAATCAGCCGAGATCCTGCACGCGGACCTCGACTCGTTCTATGCCTCCGTCGAGCAGCGCGACGACCCGACCCTGCGCGGCCGGCCGGTGATCGTCGGCGGCGGGGTGGTACTGGCGGCCAGCTACGAGGCCAAGGCCTTCGGCGTGCGCACCGCGATGGGCGGCGCCCAGGCGCGACGGCTGTGCCCGCAGGCCGCGGTGGTCCCGCCCAGGATGGCCGCCTACACGCAGGCCAGCGACGCGGTCTTCGAGGTTTTCCGCGACACCTCGCCGCTGGTGGAGCCGATTTCGGTGGACGAGGCGTTCCTGGACGTCGGCGGGTTGCGGCGCGTCTCCGGGACGCCGGTCCAGATCGGGGCCCGGCTGCGCAGCGAGGTCCGCGATCGGGTCGGACTGCCCATCACGGTCGGTATCGCGCGGACGAAGTTCCTCGCCAAGGTGGCCAGCCAGGAAGCCAAACCGGATGGCCTGCTGCTGGTTCCGCCGGGGCGTGAGCTGGCTTTCCTGCATCCGCTCCCGGTGCGCCGGTTGTGGGGTGTGGGCGCGGTGACCGCCGACAAGCTGCACGCCCACGGCATCGCGACGGTCGCCGACGTGGCCGAGCTCAGCGAGTCGACGCTGGCCTCGCTGGTGGGCGGGGCGATGGGCGGCCGGTTGTATGCGCTGTCCCGCAATGTCGATGCTCGCCGGGTTTCGACGGGCGTGCGCCGACGTTCGGTGGGAGCTCAGCGCGCGCTTGGGCGCGCCGGCAACACCATGTCACCGGCTGAGGTCGACGCAGTGGTGATCGGCCTGATCGACCGCATCGCGACGCGCATGCGCGCCGCCGGGCGAACCGGCCGGACGGTGACATTGCGGTTGCGGTTCAACGACTTCGGCCGCGCCACCCGGTCGCACACCTTGCCGTACGCCACCTGTTCGACGCACACCATCCTCGCCACGGCGCGGCGACTCGTCGCGGCCGCCGCGCCGCTGATCGCCGAGCGGGGACTGACGCTGGTCGGTTTCGCGGTCTCCGAGATCGACCGCGACGGCGCCGAGCAGCTCATGCTGCCGTTCACCACGCGAACAGAACCCGCGGCCGTCGACGCGGCCGTCGATCAGGTGCGTCGCCGTTACGGGAAGTCGGCGCTCACCCGCGGCGTGCTCGTCGGCCGCGATCCCGGCCTGGAGGTGCCGCACCTGCCCGACTGATGCGGCGGCCGGCGGTCACGGTCCCGTGGCACCGATGTGTACGCCGGTGATCATCGCGGGCGCGATCGCGACGACTGTGTCGGCGTGGTTTACCCACGGACGCAGTAGTTGTTCATAATGCGAGACTTCGTCAGGATCGGTCAGAGTGTGCGCGAGCCCAGTGGCCACAACGCTCCAGCCCGTCCGAGTCGCAGGGTCGAGGCTGTCAGCTTCATAGGCGATCACGACACCATCGGCGGATCGCACGGCGGCCGAGATCGCCGACGTCAGCCGGGTTCGGATGATTATCCGGTCTCCGTCCACCAGATGATTGACCACGCGAATCGCCGGAAGCGCGGTGAGGGTGAATACCACCCGCCCGTAGTCGACGCTGGCGAGCAGCCGCATCGCGTCGGCGTCGCTCAATAACTGAGCGCCGTCGGCGGCCTGTGCCGAGCCCAACCCGCCGTCGTAGCCCCAATTCTTCACAATCTTAAGCATCTGCTCGACACCGGCCACCACCTAGGGACTTAAGGCCCCTTGTCGGGTGACAAAGGCTGGCACTGCGTGCGCCGGGCTCCTAGTTCTGGTGGCTCCAGGCCAGCAGCTTGTCGACCGGCCAGGTGTTGACGATGCGGTCGGCGGGCACGCCCGCATCCAGTGCGCGCTGAGCGCCGTAGCCCAGGAAATCCAGCTGGCCCGGCGCATGGGCGTCGGTGTCGATGCTGAAATCACAACCGATCTCCAGCGCCAGGTGCAGCAGCCGGGTGGGCGGGTCACGTCGTTCGGGACGCGAGTTGATCTCCACGGCGGTGCCGTGCTCGCGGCAGGCGGTGAAGACCGCTTCAGCGTCGAATGTCGACTCCGGCCGGATACCGCGGTTGCCAGCGACCAGCCGTCCCGTGCAGTGGCCGAGCACGTCGGCATGGCCGTTGCTGACGGCGCGCACCATCCGGCGGGTCATCGCCGCCGCATCCATCGACAGCTTCGAATGCACACTGGCCACCACGACGTCGAGACGATCCAGCAGCTCGGGCTCCTGGTCCAGGCTGCCGTCGTCGAGGATGTCCACCTCGATGCCGGTGAGGATGCGCATCGGCGCGAACCGGTCCCGTAACCCGTCGATGACGTCGAGCTGTGCGCGCAGTCGCTCCGGCGACAGTCCGTTGGCGATCGTCAGCCGTGGCGAATGGTCGGTCAGCGCACAGTACTCGTGGCCCAACGCTGCCGCGGTGGCCATCATCTCCTCGATCGGCGCCGAACCGTCCGACCAGTTCGAATGCAGATGCAGATCGCCGCGTAGCGCCGCACGGATCTCACCGCCACCGAGATCCTCAGCAGCCGAACGTAATTCGGCCAGAGCGTCGGGTTCGCGGCCGGACCAGGCCTGGGCGATCACCTTGGCGGTCTTGGGCCCGATGCCCGGCAGCGACTGCCAGCTGTTGGCCTGGCCGTGGCGCTCGCGCTCCGCGTCCTCCAGGCCCTCGACGATGTCGGCGGCGTTGCGGTAGGCCATCACACGCCGAGAATCCTCCCGCGCCCGGTCCTTGTAGTAGGCGATCTGACGCAGCGCGGCTACCGGGTCCATCTCTTCAGTGTGCCCGGCCGGCTAGAAGAACTGCCCGACGACGAACCCGGCGAGAATCACCGCGAAGCCGCCGATCTCACCGGCGACGAGCAGGGCCATCCCCACTTTGAGTGCCCGATCGGGGTTTTCGAACTGGTTCACGGTGTCGCGCCGCAGGCCGTGGCCGATGTAGCTGAGAATGGCCCCGACAAAGAAGAACACGATGATCGACGCCGCGGTCAGATTGACCCACGCCGGCCAGACGCTGAGTTGGACGAAGACCGCGACCAGCAAGGTCGCGAACGAGTACAGCAACGCCGCACGGTGGGCGATGTCGACATAGGGATGCGCGAGGTGATCGTCGGCGATCAGCATCTGGCGGTACTTCCACACGCCGAGCACCAAGGCGAGCAGGAAGATCAGTCCCGCGGCCAACAGCGTGATCCTGACGTCGTAGCGCAGTGCGTCGCGGCATGACTCGACAAGCTGGACTACCGTCGGGCTCATGCGATTTGCGTTCAAAACCTCACCCCAAAACACCACCTGGGCCCAGATGCTCGCCGTCTGGCAGGCCGCCGACGATATCGACGTCTACGAGTCGGGGTGGACCTTTGATCACTTCTATCCGATCTTCAGCGACAGCGCCGGACCCTGTCTAGAGGGCTGGACCACGCTCACCGCACTGGCCCAGGCGACCAAGCGACTGCGGCTGGGCACCCTGGTCACCGGAATCCACTACCGCCATCCCGCGGTGCTGGCCAATATGGCTGCCGCACTTGACGTCATCTCCGGCGGCCGACTGGAGCTGGGGATAGGGGCCGGCTGGAACGAGGAGGAGTCCGGCGCTTACGGCATCGAGCTGGGCAGCATCAAAGAGCGCTTCGACCGGTTCGAGGAGGCCTGCCAAGTGTTGACCAGCCTGCTCAGCGAACCGACCACTAACTTCGACGGCACCTACTACCGGCTCAAAGACGCCCACAACGAACCCAAGGGGCCGCAGCGTCCGCACCCCCCGATCTGCATCGGCGGCAGCGGCGAGAAGCGCACGCTGCGAATCACCGCCCGCTACGCCCAGCATTGGAATTTCGTCGGCGGACCGCCGGATGTGTTTGCGCACAAGCGCGAGGTGCTGGCGTCCCACTGCGCCGATATCGGCCGCGACCCGAAGGAAATCATGACGTCGGCTCACCTGCGCCTGGAGCCCGACCTCAACTACGCGAAGGTCATCGAGGACGCCGCCGCGCTGACCGCCGAAGGCCTCGATCTGGGCATCGTGTACCTCCCGCCACCGCACGACCCGGCCGTTCTGGAGCCGCTGGCTGAGGCGATCCGGGATTCGGGGCTGCTCACCTGAGCCGGAGCGCGCCGAGAATCCACATAACAAATTGATGACATCGAGCAAACGTTCGCCGTTATCAGCAGAACGCTCCCGCGGGAGCTAGACGCCGAAGCGCATCAAATCCTCCGCAGTCACCAAGCGCTCGTGCTTGGCGGGGAACGTCCGGCTCTTAACCGGGTGTCGGAACCATGACCAGGCGATTCGGCCGACCCTTGAACGGGCCATCGGGTTCATATACACAGCGCTTACTCCTGCGGTCGATCAGCTCAACCGAGCACCACACCCCGCGGCGCCCATATCGAACTATTAGACAGCCTCCAGCTGGCAAACAGTGTAAGACTCGCCGCACAATTTATCAAATGTTGCTGGCGTGGCAAATGTGACTAGCGTTGCGGCGCCGCCGTGGGCATGATCGGCGACGGCAAAGCGGTTTCACCCATCAGGAATTGGTCCACACCCGCCGCGGCCGCACGGCCCTCGGCGATCGCCCAGACGATCAGCGATTGGCCCCGGCCCGCGTCACCGGCAACGAAAACACCCGGGACCGAGGTCTCGAAGTTGCTGTCGCGCGCCACATTTCCGCGATCGGTGAAGTCGACGCCCAGGTCGGTCAGCAGGCCCGGCTGCTCCGGCCCGACAAATCCCATGGCCAGCAAGACCAGGTCGGCCTCGATTTCGTAGTCGCTGCCCTCGGTCTTGACGAACTTGCCGTCCTGCATCGTCACCTCGTGCACCTTCAGCGCAGCAACATGACCGTCGCGGCCGACGAATTCCTCGGTGTTGACCGAGAAGACCCGCTCGCCACCCTCTTCGTGCGCCGAGGACACCCGGAACATCAGCGCGTACGTCGGCCACGGCGTGGACGGGGCCCGGGTCTCGGGCGGGCGCGGCATGATCTCGAACTGGTGGATGTTGGCAGCGCCCTGACGATGAGCGGTACCGAGGCAGTCGGCGCCGGTGTCACCGCCGCCGATGATGACGACCTTCTTGCCCTTGGCGGTGATCGGCGGCTCACCGTCGGCGCCGAGCACGTCGTCGCCCTCCTGAACCCGGTTGCCCCACGGGCAGGTATTCCATCGCCTGATGGATGCCGTCGAGCTCACGGCCGGTGATCGGCAGATCGCGCCAGGCGGTCGCGCCGCCGGCCAGCACCACCGCGTCGAACTCGGTGCGCAATTGGTCGGCGGTGACGTCGACACCGACGTCGACGCCGGCGCGGAATTCGGTGCCCTCGGCCCGCATCTGGTCCAGCCGGCGATCCAGGTGACGTTTTTCCATCTTGAACTCGGGGATGCCGTAGCGCAGCAACCCGCCGATCCGGTCGGCGCGCTCGAAGACCGTCACCTGTGTGTCCGGCCCGGGTCAGTTGCTGTGCGGCGGCCAGACCGGCCGGGCCGGACCCGACCACCGCCACCGTCTTGCCGGTGTGTTGATCCGGCTCCGGCGGCAGCGGAACCACCCAACCTTCATTGAAAGCGTTGTCGATGATCTCGACTTCGATCTGCTTGATCGTCACCGCATCCTGGTTGATGCCGAGCACACACGATGATTCGCATGGCGCCGGACAGAGCCGGCCGGTGAATTCGGGGAAGTTGTTGGTCGCATGCAGCCGTTCGATCGCGTCGCGCCAGCGACCGGTGCGGACCAGATCGTTCCATTCCGGAATCAGGTTGCCCAGCGGACAACCGTTGTGGCAGAACGGAATCCCGCAGTCCATGCAGCGCGCCGCCTGGTGCTGCAACGTCGAGTGCGGGAAGTCTTCGTACACCTCATGCCAGTCGCGCAGCCGCAACTCCACTGACCGGCGTTTCGGCGTCTCGCGGTGGGTGTACTTCAGGAAGCCCTTCGGATCAGGCACTGGCGGCCGCCATGATCGCCTGCTCGGGATCGGTACCGGTGCGCTCGGCCTCGGCGATCGCTTCCAGCACCCGCTTGTAGTCGCGTGGCATCACCTTGGCGAAGTGCTGCTGCCCGGCAGCCCAGTCAGCCAGGATGCGCTGGCCGATCGCGGAGTCGGTGGCGTCGACGTGCGCCTGAATCATCTCGTGCAACCACTCGACGTCGTCCTCGTCGAGCGCCTCGAGTTCGACCATCTCGGGGTTGAGGTTGGCCGGCAACGCGTCCTCGGGGTCGTAGACGTAGGCGATGCCGCCGGACATCCCCGCCGCGAAGTTGCGGCCGGTGTCACCGAGGATCACGACCTTGCCGCCAGTCATGTACTCGCAGCCGTGATCGCCGACGCCTTCGACCACCGCGTGGGCGCCGGAGTTGCGCACGGCGAACCGCTCACCGACCACACCGCGCAGGAACACCTGTCCGCTGGTGGCGCCGAACAGGATCACGTTGCCGCCGATGATGTTGTCCTCGGCTACGTAGTCCGGCGGTGCCTTGTCGGTCGGCCGCACCACGATCCGGCCCCCGGACAATCCCTTGCCGACGTAATCGTTGGCGTCGCCGTAGACCCGCAGCGTGATGCCCGGGGGGAGGAACGCCCCGAAGCTGTTGCCGGCGGAGCCCTCGAAGGTGATGTCGATCGTGCCGTCCGGCAACCCTTGGCCACCATAGGCTTTCGTCACCTCATGGCCGAGCATGGTGCCGACGGTCCGGTTCACGTTGGCGATGGTGGTGGAGAATCGGACGGGTTTCTGTGAGTCCAGCGCCTCACGGCTCATCACGATCAGCTGTTGATCCAGCGCCTTGTCCAGACCATGGTCCTGCTTGGAGCTGTTGTACAGGTCCTGGTTCATGAACGCCGACTCCGGCTCGTGCAGCACCGGCGAGAGATCCAACTTGTGTGCCTTCCAGTGCGCCCGGGCCAGCGTGGTGTCCAGCGAACCGACCTGGCCCACCGCCTCGTTGACGGTGCGGAAACCGAGCTGCGCCATGTATTCCCGGACCTCTTCGGCGATGAACAGGAAGAAGTTCTCCACGAATTCGGGTTTGCCGTTGAACCGCTCCCGCAGCACCGGGTTCTGGGTGGCCACCCCGACCGGGCAGGTGTCCAGGTGGCACACCCGCATCATCACGCAGCCGGACACCACCAAAGGTGCAGTGGCGAAGCCGAATTCCTCGGCGCCGAGCAGCGCCGCGATCATCACATCGCGGCCGGTCTTGAGCTGGCCGTCGACCTGAACCACGATCCGGTCCCGTAATCCGTTGAGCAGCAGGGTCTGCTGCGTTTCGGCCAGCCCGAGCTCCCACGGCGCGCCGGCATGTTTCATCGACGTCAGCGGGGTAGCACCGGTGCCACCGTCGTGCCCGGAGATCAACACGACATCGGCGTGCGCTTTGGATACACCGGCGGCGACCGTGCCGACACCGTTCTCGGACACCAGCTTGACGTGGATCCGGGCGGACGGGTTGGCGTTCTTCAGATCGTGGATCAGCTGGGCGAGATCCTCGATCGAATAGATGTCGTGGTGCGGCGGCGGCGAGATCAGGCCCACACCGGGAGTGGAGTGTCGCACCTCGGCGATCCACGGGTAGACCTTGCTGGCCGGAAGTTGGCCGCCCTCACCGGGTTTGGCACCCTGTGCCATCTTGATCTGGATGTCAGAACAGTTGCTCAGGTAGTGCGACGTGACACCGAAGCGGGCCGAGGCGACCTGCTTGATGGCGCTGCGGCGCCAGTCCCCGTTGGGGTCGCGGTCGAAACGGCTGACATGCTCGCCGCCCTCGCCGCAATTCGACCGGCCGCCGAGCCGGTTCATCGCGATGGCCAGCGTCTCGTGTGCTTCGGCGGAGATCGAGCCGTAGCTCATTGCACCGGTCGAAAAGCGCTTGACGATCTCGCTGGCCGGTTCGACCTCGTCGAGCGGGACCGGTGGGCGGGTCCCCTCACGGAACTTCAGCAGGCCGCGCAGCGACGCCATCCGCTCACTCTGGTCATCGATCAGACGGCTGTACTCCTTGAAGATCTGGTACTGGCCGGTGCGGGTGGAGTGCTGCAACTTGAACACGGTGTCCGGGTTGAACAGGTGGTATTCGCCTTCGCGACGCCACTGGTATTCCCCGCCCACTTCGAGTTCGCGGTGCGCGCGTTCGTCCGGGCGGTCCAGAAAGGCCAGCGCGTGCCGGGTCGCGACGTCGGCGGCGATATCGGCGAGGTTGATTCCGCCTGTGGGACAAGTCAACCCGGTGAAGTACTCGGCCAGGATGTCTTCGTCGACGCCGACGGCCTGGAACAGCTGCGCGCCGGTGTAGGACGCCAGCGTCGAGATGCCCATCTTGGACATCACCTTCAGCACACCCTTGCCGGCGGCCTTGACGTAGTTCTTCAGCGCCGTCTCGCGGTCGAGGCCCTCCAGGCCGCCCCGGTCCAGCATGACCTCGATCGACTCGAATGCCATGTACGGGTTGATCGCCGCCGCACCGAAGCCCACCAACGCGGCCATGTGATGCACCTCGCGGGCGTCGCCGGACTCCACGACCAGGCCGACCTTGGTGCGGCTGCGCTCGCGGACCAGATGGTGGTGCACCGCGGAGACCGCCAGCAGCGATGGAATCGGGGCCAGCCGTTCGTCGGACTCGCGGTCGGAAAGGATGATGATCCGCGCGCCGTCGGCGATCGCCGCCGAAGTCTGCGCACGCACGTCGTCGAGCGCCGCCTTGAGGCCGGCGCCGTTCTCGGCGACCGGGTACAGACAGCGAATCACCTTGGACCGCAACCCGTGCCGACGGCCGTTGACCTCTACGTCGGGGTCGACGTTGATCAGCTTGGCCAGTTCGTGGTTGCGCAGAACCGGCTGCGGCACGATGATCTGGCGACAGGAATCCTCGTTCGGGTTTAGCAGGTCGCCCTCCGGCCCGACCGTGCCCTGCAGACTGGTCACCACCTCTTCGCGGATGGCGTCCAGCGGCGGGTTGGTCACCTGGGCGAACAACTGCTGGAAGTAGTCGAACAGCATCCGCGGGCGCTGGGAGAGCACGGCGACCGGCGTGTCGGTTCCCATCGAGCCGATCGGCTCGGCGCCGGTTCGGGCCATCGGCGCCACCAGCAGGTTGAGCTCCTCGTAGGTGTAACCGAAAACCAACTGCCGCAACACAACCCGATGGTGCGGCATCCGCACGTAGTCGCCCTGCGGCAGCTCGGCCAGCGGAATCAGCCCGTTGTCCAGCCACTGCTGGTAGGGCTGCTCGGCGGCCAGCTCGGCCTTGATCTCCTCGTCGGCGACGATGCGGCCCTGCGCGGTGTCGACCAGGAACATCCGGCCCGGCTGCAGCCGCATCCGGCGCACCACCTTCGACGGGTCGAGGTCCAGCACTCCGGCTTCGGAAGCCATCACGACCAGGCCGTCCTCAGTCACCCAAATCCGCGACGGGCGTAAGCCGTTGCGGTCGAGCACCGCGCCGATGATGGTGCCGTCGGTGAACGTCATCGACGCCGGGCCGTCCCATGGCTCCATCAGCGAGGCGTGGTACTCGTAGAACGCCCGTCGGGCCGGGTCCATCGACTCCTGATGCTCCCAGGCCTCCGGGATCATCATCAGCACCGCGTGGGCCAGGCTGCGCCCACCCAGGTGCAGCAGTTCGAGCGCTTCGTCGAAGCGCGCGGTGTCCGATGCGCCCGGCGTGCAGATCGGGAACAGCTTGACCGGGTTTTCGGCGGCGCCGTGAGACCCGAAGACGTCGGTGTGGATCAGCGCCTCACGGGCGCGCATCCAGTTCTCGTTGCCGGTGACGGTGTTGATCTCGCCGTTGTGAGCGATGCGCCGGAACGGGTGCGCCAGCGGCCACGACGGGAAGGTGTTGGTGGAGAACCGTGAGTGCACGATGCCCAGCGCGCTGGTCAGCCGCTGGTCTTGCAGGTCGAGATAGAACGCCTTCAGCTGCGGCGTGGTCAGCATGCCCTTGTAGACCATTGTCTGACCGGAAAGGCTTGGGAAATAGACGGTTTCGCGTCCGGGTCCGTCCTGGCCGGGGCCCTTGGTGCCGAGCTCGTGCTCGGCTCGCTTGCGGATGATGTAGGCGCGGCGCTCCAGCTGCATTCCGTCGGCGCCGGCGATGAACACCTGGCGGAAGGTGGGCATCGCGTCGCGGGCCAGCGCACCCAGCGAAGACTCGTCGGTGGGAACGTCGCGCCAGCCCAGTACCTGCAGGCCCTCGGCTTCGACGATCTTCTCGACCGCGGCGCACGCCGTCGCCGCCTCTTTGGACGACTGCGGCAGGAACGCGATGCCGGTGGCGTAGCTACCCGCTTCGGGCAGCGCGAAGTCGACAACCGCACGCAAGAAGTCGTCGGGAATCTGGATCAGGACGCCGGCGCCGTCACCGCTGTGCGGCTCGGCACCTTGAGCGCCGCGGTGCTCGAGGTTGAGCAGCGCGGTGATCGCCTTGTCCACGATGTCGCGGCTGCGGCGGCCGTGCATGTCGACGACCATGGCCACCCCGCACGAGTCATGCTCGAATGCGGGGTTGTAGAGCCCGACGCGGTTGGGCGCCATTCCCACCTGACCCTTCACCAGAACTTTCCGCCGCGGAATTCAGATCGCTCCGTTGGCGCCGCCCAGAAGGCTGTGGGTAGGCCCCATCGGTCTTGTCGATATGGTGTTCGCCTGGTGGCGATGATCCGGTTGGGATTCATCCGTGCAGCGCTGAACGGTGGCCCAGTACCCGGTTTCGACAAGTCGTAAAACGATATGACAAAACCCGCCTGACATGCCAACTTGAGCAATACTAACCTGTCAGGCAACAGTGCCGCTGCGTTGTCGTGCCATCGATACCACGGCTGACCGGGTCGGTGTGTGCCACAGGGTATTGGGCGCAACGGAGGCCGTTGTGAAAGGGCCGCATGCATCCTGCTGTCCAGGGAATTCTGGTCGGAAGTTTGCTGTGATTACGGTCAAACGGACGCCTCGACGGGCCCGGCGGCTCACAGCGCGCCGCCCGGCGGGGGATTTTCGGCACGAGACCTTCCACGATGCCTGTGACCTGCGCGATCAGTGGTTTCCGTCGTCGGCAACCGCCGAGTGGCATTGGTCCGGCCCCGGCGGCTCTACGATGAATCCATGAGCTTGGCCAAGCAAGACGTGCGCAAGCTCATCGAGATCTACATCCGCGCATGGACCACCCAGGATCCGGATCTGATCCTCACCGTCTTCACCCCGACCGCGACGTACCACGAGCGAGTACTCCAGCAGCCGATCCGCGACCACGCCGGCATCCGCGAGTACTGGCAGACCAAAGTCGTCGAAGAGCAGGCCAACATCCAGGCCGAGCTGCTCAGCCTCTATCTGGACGGCACGACCGCCGTCGCCGAGTGGGAAGCACGGTTCGACGACGTCGTCGACGGCCACCGTAAACGGATGCGCGAAGTCGCCATCCTCGAACTCGAGGGCGATCGGGTCGCCAGCTTGCGGGAGTACTGGACATCCGAGCGGGTGAGTTCCTGACGTGTCGATACCGCGATTTCTCACAGCCTATGACCGAGCCTGACGACTTCCTGCGGGACCGGCTACGGCCCGCACCGCCGGGCGGTGCAGCGGGGCCACCGAGTGGTACGCCACACCCGCAGCCACCAGATCCTCGTCCGGCGCCGCCTCAGTGGCCCGCTCCCCCGCGTCCTGCCGCACGGACTGATCGGCCATCGGACCGGCCATCGTGGGGTGACATCGACTTCGCGCCACGGGCGCAGCCCCAGCCCAGGCGCCCCGGTCCCAGATACGGTTGGCGGCGCGTCGTTTTCAGGGCCACGTTCGGACTGGTCAACCTCGGGCCCTCGGCCGGCGAAAGGCAAGAAGCCGCCTACGAAGCCGCCATCGGGTCAGCGCTTCGCGGCAACTACAAGGTCGGCGTGCTGGGCAAGGGCGGTGTCGGTAAGACCACGGTCGCCGCCAGCGTCGGGTCGATCTTGGCTGAGCTACGCCGCCAGGACCGCGTGGTGGCGATCGACGCCGACACCGCGTTCGGCCGGCTCGGCAGCAGGGTCGACCCGCGGACCAACGGCTCGTACTGGGAAATTGCCGCCGACAAGAACCTTCGCTCATTCGCCGACGTGAGCGCGCGCGTCGGCAGCAATTCCGCGGGCCTTTACGTGCTGGCCGGGGAGCCGACGGCCGGGCCGCGGCGGGTGCTCGACCCGGCGCTGTATCGCGAGGCCACCTCGCGGCTCGACCGCCATTTCACGATTGCGATCATCGACTGCGGCTCCACGATGGACGCGCCGGTCACCCAGGAGGCGCTGAGCGACCTGGACGCGCTGATCGTGGTGTCGTCGCCGTGGGCGGACGGCGCCTCGGCGGCGGCGCAGACGATGGAATGGCTGGCGGCGCACGGCCGCACCGGTCTGCTGCACCGCACCGTGGTGGTGCTCAACGACTCTGACGGGCACTCGGACAAGCGCACCCGATCGGTACTTGCGCACCAATTCATCGACCGCGGGCAAACGGTGGTGGAGGTGCCCTTCGATCCTCACCTGCGACCCGGCGGCGTCATCGACGTGAAGAGCGAGCTGGCTCGCACGACGCGGCGCAAATTCCTGCAGATTTCCGCGGCGATCGCCGGGTTCTTCGCGGCACGACCGGACGGCCCGCGAGAGCGCCGCTAGCCCGACCGCGCGCGCCGACGGGTCCGCGGTTGCCTCGATCTTGATCACCAGGTCGTCGCGGACCGTCAGCACGATGACGGCGAAAAGCCGTCGTTCGGCGAAGGCCAGCAGCACCGGTTGGCCGGCAGGGCCGCTGACCACCGTTACGCCCGGCCCCAGATACCGCATCAGATTGACGGCGACGTCATGCGGGCCGTGGTTGATCTGCGGTGGCGGGGCCGGATCGACGAGCACGGTCCCGACACCCCATACCGTCGGGTCGAGCACCGCGGCCAAGTCGTCCACATCGCCGTTGGCGCATGCGGTGATGAATTTCTCGGTGACGGCCTGGTGTTCGGCCATCAGTACGTCGCCCGAATTCGGCTGCGCCATAGCGAATTTGCCCCGGGCGCGGCGTGCCAACTGTCGACAGGTACCGACCGGGCGGCCCACCGTCTCGGCGATCGCGTCGAACGGGACCCCGAACACGTCGTGCAACACGAACGACACCCGCTCACCCGGACTGAGCCGACGCAGCACCTCCAGCAGCGCCGTTCGGACCTCGTCGTCCAAGGTGACCTGATCGGCCGGGTCCAGCCGCTGGGATTGATTGAGCGCGGCCACTTCCGGACCAATGTCGGCGGGTCGCTCGTAGCGGGCTCGGGCTGAACGCACCTGGTCCAGACAGAGGCGACCCGCCACCACCGTCAGCCAGGCGCGGAAATCTTCGATCCCGTTGATGTCTGCGCGGGAAAGTCGCAGAAAAGCTTCCTGCGCAACGTCTTCGGCATCGCCGACGTCGCCCAGCATCTGATAGGCAAGGTTGACCAGGTACGGGCGGTGCCGACGCCAGGCCTCGCTGATCTGGTCACTCGCCGACGGCGGTTGGCTCATGTATTCACGACGATCCGGCCCTCGAAAAAGTTACAAGGTCGAGCCGTAACTTTCCCACCTTCCGGCTCGTCCTTGATGGAAAAGCCCGTTGATGAAGGAGACCATCATGACGATCGTTGTGACCGGTGCGACCGGCAATGTCGGCCGCCCGCTTGTGTGCCAACTCGCCGCGGCCGGCGCGCGGGTACGCGCCATCACCCGCTCCCCGCAGACGGCCGGGTTTCCCGCCGGCGTCGAGGCGGTGAGCCCAGCGATCGACGCGCTGTCGGGAGCTTCTGCGGTGTTCCTGAATTCCCGGGCCCTGGGTGACGGCCTTGCCGACGTGGTGGCCGCCGCGAGGCGCTGCGGGGTCACCAAGCTGGTCGCGCTGTCGGCCATCAACGCCGACGACGACTTCTCGCGGCAACCGTCGCGGTTTCGCGGCGACCGCAACAAGGAAGTCGAGCAGCTCGCCGTCGACTCGGGCCTGGACTGGGTCAGCCTGCGGCCCGCGGTGTTCGCGTCGAACTTCGTCGGGATGTGGTCGGCGCAGATCCGCGCCGGCGACGTCGTCGGTGGCCCGTATGCCGCCGCGTCCAGCGCGCCGATCGTCGACGCCGACATCGCCGCGGTTGCAGCGCAGGCACTGTTGACCGACGAGCTTGTCGGACAGCAGATTCCGTTGACCGGGCCGCACGCATTCACCAACACCGAGCTGGTCGAGGTGATCGGCACCGTCCTGCGACCGTCCGCTGCAATACGTCGAGGCGCCGCCGGACGTCGTGCGGCAACGTTTCATCGGTCTCGGTCTGGGCGCCGAATTCGCCGACGCGTACACGGCGATGCTCGCCGAGACAGTCGACAAGCCGGCGCTGGTGACCCGCGAAGTGGAGAAGATCACCGGCCAGCCGGCGACCCCCTTCGCCCGTGGGTTTCTGACAACCGTCGTCTATTCACGAAATAGCAAAGGAGACAAGCCATGTCCGACCCACGCCCACCGCGCTACCTCAAGCCGATGAACAAACTGATGATGGCCGTGCAGAAGCTCGGCATCCCCACCGGGCCCGCCATGGTGTTGACGGTGCCCGGCCGCAAGTCCGGTCAGCCGCGCAGTACCCCGATGACACCGTTCGAGTTCGACGGCGGTCTGTATGCCGTGGCCGGCTATCCGGGCGCGGACTGGGCCGCCAACGCCAGGGCCGCCGGCAGCGGCACGCTCAGCAGAGGACGACGTTCCCGGCGGGTCAGGGTCGTCGAACTGACCGCCGACCAGGCGCGCCCGGTGCTGCGGGCATTCCCGGTCGAAGTGCCGGTCGGCGTGGCCTTCGCCAAACGCTCCGGAATGGTCATCGACGGCACGCCTGACGAATTCGAGGCGCTGGCCGGCCGGATCGCTGTGTTCCGATTCGACCCGGACACGCCGGTTTAACGGGCTGAGTTCGCCTCAAAGCTGGACCGGCACATGCTTTTCCGCGCATGCGTCGGTCACCGCCGCGATGATGTCCTGGGTGCGCAGCGTTTCCAAGTCCTCGATGGTCACCGAGCCCTTGTCGGTGCGGTGCTGGGCGGCCACCCGAGAGTCCCGTAGCCGTTCGGCGCGCTCGACGACGTTGCGGGCGAATCGCCCGTTCTGCATGACGTCGATTCCGTGGGTGCCGTCCGGCGCCAGATAGGCGCGCAGTGTCTTACAGGCCATGTTCAGCGCTTCGCGGGCGGCGGGCTCGATCACGGTCGCGCGCGGCTGGCCGTAGCGGACCGCGATCTCCACCAGCTCGTCGGGAGCGTAGGACACAAAGCGCAGCTTGCGGTTGAATCGGCCCGCCAAACCCGGGTTCACGGTGAGGAATTCGTCGACTTCCTTCTCGTATCCGGCGCCGATGAAACAGAAATCGAACCGATGCACCTCCAGTGCCACCAGCAGCTGGTTGACCGCCTCCATGCCGATCATGTCCGGTCGTCCGTCGTGGTGGCGCTCCACCAGGGAGTAAAACTCGTCCATGAACAGGATGCGGCCCAGCGAACGCGCGATCAGCTCGTTGGTCCGCGGACCGGATGCGCCGATGTGCTCGCCGCAGAAGTCGGCCCGCTTGACTTCGATGATCTCGGGATGCCGCACGATGCCCAGTCCGGCGTAGATTTTCCCCAACGCCTCGGCCGTGGTCGTCTTTCCGGTGCCGGGCGGGCCGACGAGAAGCATCTGGTTGGTCTGATTGTTCACCGGCAGCCCGGCCGCCAGCCGCAGGGCCCGGACCTCGATCTGGTCCTCGAGTTCGGCCACCGCCCGTTTGACTTCACTCAACCCGACCTGGTTGTTGAGCAGGGCACGGCCTTCGGCAAGCAACTCTTCGCGCCGCACTTCGGTTCGTTCGTTGCGGCGATCCTGCTCGGACCGCTCTGTGGTGACGTCCCATCTGTTGGTACGCGTGTTGATGGTTTCTTCGTCGGTGACAACCAGTTGCAGGCTCTGGTCGGCCAGTGCTTCCTTGGCCGCCTCGATGAGCGCTCCGTTGATCGCCGCCTTCGATAACCAGATCTGGGCCTTGTCCTCCTCGTCGAGTTGCCGGTGCGCCATCCCCCGGACGTAAGCGAGATCTGCTGCAATCAAAGGGAATTCGTTCGGGTCGATCGCCGTCACCGCGGTGTCGCTGAGTTGGTGGCGGCGCGCCTCGGCGGCCCCGACCTGTCCTGCACGCAGATCGACCCGATCTGCCCAATCCAACGCGACACGTCCCTGACCGAGATGAGCCGCGGCGTGCGCCGCCAGTGCGTTGGTGGCCGCGGTGACCGCCGACATGATGATCGCCTGCGGCGGCAATATCGTCGCCGCGGTCGAGATCACATCCGGCCAGCGCTGCGTGGCAAACATCAGGTACGCCCGCACATACTGCTGCCACTGATGATTTTCCCAGGTATCCAGTAGAGCCGGATCGTTTAGGACCGCCTCGGCTTTCTCGAACTGGCCGTCGTCGACAAGCGCACTTGCCAGCGCCAATCCCGCGTGCGACGACTCCGTCACCGAGATCGAAAGATACGGGCCCGGCCTTGATCGCTGCCGAGAGCCTGACACCGAGCCGATTGCTCTCGCGGTGCAGCCGGGCCCCGTAGGCGTAAAGCTGCTGCAGCGTCGAGAGCTCCTCGTCGCCCGCGGCGATTCGGCCCAGCCACGCGTCAGCCATCGACGGGTCGAGTTCGCTGGCCTCGCGGAAGCGCGCCTGAGCGCGTCGACACGTCGGTGTCGAACAACGCCATGGCTTGATCGAACCGCTTGCGTGCGGCGACCGTGTCAGTACTGCTGGTCACGCGCCGCTCCTCTCCCCCGCAAGCGGGAGGTGCCCCCACATCGCTCTCATGCTCTGCATCGTCGCCGGCGGTCGGCCATCGTCTATTCCACTGATTCGAGCTCGGTTGTCCTCAGGTTCGTCGGTTCCGACGAGATGTAGCGATTCTCGGCGCGGAACAACTCAACCTCAACCGTATGCAGTTGTCCGGCGGCCGTCACATCGACAGTGGCCGGACCGATTTGCGTGACGATGACATCGGCGGATCCCCGGTAAGGAGTTCCTGGCTCTCCAATCGAGATCAGCGTGTTCGGGCGCGGCGCGGGGTCACAGTGCCGTCAACCACACTGACGGTGGTGCCGGCTATCGGCCTGACCTGACTGCCCACAGCGATATCGGGCATCCGCACGCTGGCCCAACGCTGCAGGTCACGGGTGTGGACGGTGATCCGCTCACCGGCGCCGGCCAGCCGCACCACGATGCGTTTGGCCAGTGCGTCCTGCGCGGCGATATGCACACGGCTGAACTCTCCCGGGTCGTCAAGAGGCAACATCAACCGGTTCCCCGCGTCAACCTTGCCGAGCAGCACACCGGACGGGCCGATCGGGATGATCAGCGGTTCGGCCAAGACGCCGCGGCGAACGCCCTGCAGCGTGGGCAGGGGTCCGCACAGATTCGCAGCGATCGCGCGCGCCTGCTCGCCCGGCAACATCCGCAATATGACACTCGGCGGAGCTGTCGGCGGCTGTGCACTGCGCACGGTCACCGTGGCAGTCACGCTGCCGTCGCCGAAGAGCGTGATGTTTTGAATGATCCCGTCGGCGCGCAGCGCCCAGGCGTGCGCCAAGTTCTCGGCGTTGATCTCGCCGGGCCGGTACCAATAGGCCGTCAGCCAGCCACCCTCGCCGCGTGTTGTGCGCCATCGCTGGTTTTGGGAGGTCAACGCTGAGCTTCCCAGCCTCCGCTCCAGCTCAACGATGTCCGTTGCGGTGGCGACCTTTGCCCGAATGCCGTGCTGCCGCAGGGCTGCCGCGATCCGCTGCGCAGCGGCCAGCGTCGCAGTGCCGATCGAGGTCCGCCACTGCAGTGCCTCGGCATTAGGGAGGGACGCGATCCGAACGATCAGCCAGGTTTCGCGCTGCCCGGCGTACGGAGGGGTGCCGATCAGCGTGTCATAGACCCGGGGGTAATCACCGCTGCTGCGCCGCCGAGATCCCACACTGACCACGCTGAGCGAATCGATCGCCAAACCCAGGCTCTGGTGCAGCAGCGGCAACAGCTCGGCGACATCGATCGTGTTTTCGGTGTATGTCGCCGTCGAGCCGGTGAGCAAGGTCGGTCGGTGTGCCTTACCGAGCAGTTGCACGGCGACCACCGCAATGCCGTCCTGGTATCGAACGCCACCGCCGGCGCGGTCGTTGGCCACTGTGATGGGCTCGCTCAACGTGATCGCCCGTCCGCGCTGGCGCAACAGGATGAGCCACGACCACAGCGGGTGACGGCGCCATGGGATCACCCCAACCATTACCCCGATCGCCAAACCGATTGCGGCGCCGGGGTATCCGCCGACGACCCATCCCAACAGGCCGGCGGCCAGGACGCCGACGATGACCGCCAGCCTCGTCGGGGCCGTCATTGCTCCCTCCGAGCGCGGGCGATAAGCGACGCAATCACGACCGCGGCCACGACGATCCCGGCGAAGACCAGTGCGGCATTGCGCGCGCGGTGATCCGGCGGCGGTGGCGGTGGGGCCGGCACGATCAACCGACTTTGGGCGCCCGGTGCAAGCCGGTCGCCGGGCGGCACGTTGAAGGTCAACGCGGCGACCGGGTCCACCACCCCGTAGCCGACCTGGTTATCGACACCGCGAGGCGGGTTGTGCGCTGTCTGCAGTATCCGGTTGATGGCCTGATGGGCGGTCAAGGCCGGGTACTTGGCCCGCACCAGTGCGGCCACCCCGCTGACGTAGGCCGCCGAGAAACTCGTTCCCCAGAACGGGATGTTCTTTTCGCCCGGCCGGATCGGCGGATAGGCGTTCACTGGTCCCCCGGTCTGCGGGGACAGCCCCATGATTCCGACGCCGGGCGCCGCGGCCGCGACCCACGGCCCCGCCAGGCTCTTCTTGATCGGAGCGCCGCTATTGTCCACCGCGCCTACCGATAGCACGTAATCGGAGAACCAGGACGGTGACGACACCGTCTTGACCTGATGCCAGTCGCGCGGATCAGAGACGTCCAGTGGGTCGAAGGCAGGATTCTGGGCGCACTCGTCTTCGCCCTCGTTGCCGGCTGCGGCCACGATCACCGCGTCCTTGACGGTCGCGGCGTACCACACGGCGGCGCCGATGGCGCTCTGATCCAACGGGTCATCCGCCGATACGCAGGCGGTGACGCTGACATTGATCACTTTGGCGCCCATGTTGGCCGCGTGCACGATCGCGCTGGCCAGCGTGGCAACCGTCCCGGCTTTCTTTCGGGCTTCCATGTCGCCGCCCCCAGGCTTCTCTGGCTCGAAAGCCCGCGAGGACTGGCGGATGGAGATGATCGTCGCGTGCGGCGCCACCCCGCCGACCCCGTCCGGCGCTCCGGGGGGAAGTGGCGGCACCTCAGGGTCGTCCGGTGCGCCGGCGACCGGGTCTCCGGGTCCGTTCGACGGTTCGTCCGGCGGTGGTGGCGGCGGTGGCGGAGGCGCCGGTTTAGTCTCAGTGATCGTCACCGGAGACGGTGGCGGCGGAGGTGCGGGCGGGGCCGGCGGTGCGCCGGGCGGCGGAGGTGCCGCGTCGACGGGAGGCGGGCCTGCCGGCGGCGGAAATGCTGGGACGGCAGGCATCGGGGCTGGCATCGGGGCGCCTTGCGGCGCTGCGGCGATCACCGAGGCCACGACGGTGCCGTGGGAGTCGCAGTCCATCAATCCGTCGCCACCCATGATGTAGTCCCCGCCGGGAACCACCGGCAGCCGGTTGCTGGGGTTGATACCGGTATCGATGACGGCGACGGAAACTCCGTTACCCGTTGAGTACTGCCAGGCCCTTGCGATGTTGAGCATCGTGAAGCCCGGCGCCAGCACGGCCACATTCGGATCGGCCACAGTGATGGTCCGCGCGCAGATGTTGCTTTGCCGCATCGGCTGATCCGGGCCCGGCTTGCCGTCTGGAGGTACCCGGCCGGGGTCTACGGTTGGTCGCGCAATGGCCTGCGCCGCAGGAAGAGTCGTGGGCAAGCCGACCAGCAGGCCGACGAGCGTTAGAGCGAAGATTCGCCGCGCCGCCGATGCCCATGCAGTCCAACGTCTCATCGCATCCGCACCCAAGTGAACAAACCGCCGATCCACGCAGCCAGCGGCAGTGCGGCGATGATCGCGACGATTTCCAGCCACTCGGCAATCATTCGCACCAGCGGGGTGAACCTGGTAATCGGCACCAGCAGAGACGCCACCAGACCAGCAGCGCCGAATCCACCTAGTATCAGCGCGCCCCACAGCAGCGAGCCGGCCGATGTCGCGGGCTCATGCAACACGTATTTGATGACGCCGACGCCTACCGCGGCCACAGCCCCACACACCAGCGCGATCGCCTGCCGTTATCGGCGAAGGCCCGTCCGCGGCTGATGAAGATGGGCACGAACAGCGCAGCCAACACCGCGGCGGCCCCACTCCGGCTTCGACCCGGCATTAACGTGGCCCACACCGCGAGGGGCAGCGTCAGCCCGGCGGCCCGCAGATCCCGGTCAAAACGTTGTTCGCACGGACGGCGCCGCCGGCGATCTGCGCCCCCCGCGGAGTCGTGTCCGGGCTCACCTCCTCTAGCGGCCTCGTCCACCGGCGACACCGCGTCGGTCGGTAACCCGGCGCTGCGATGAAAAGATCCCGCCCGGTGACTGACCCGAAATACGGTGGCCGGATCCGGGCCGACCACAGCGCGACCGTAGGCGACAGCGTCAGTAAGAACAGCAGGCCCACCAATGTGAGCATGCCCATCCACTGGGCAGGAATTTGGCCGCCACATCCGAGCCGCGGCAACCAGACCGCCCACCGCGCAGAGGGTCACGACCGTGGCCGCCACGTCGATATGCCGTCGCGTCACCACCGCTATGCCGCACGTGATCATCCCGAAAGCGAGAGCGGTGATGAACAGGTGCGCCGCTCCAAGGCGTCCAGGAGCGCCCGCGCCGAGGCTCACCGCCAGCAGCGGCGCCGCGAGCCAGGCGAAGCCGTCGAACAGATCGGCCCGCTGAGGCCACCACCGCGCGACTACGGCCGCGCCGCCGACAGCCAGCAGCCCGGCTGCGCCAGTGACCACAGTGGGCACCATCGAGTCGTCCACATTGCGGTTACGCAGGGCCAACCCGAGCACTACCGCGGAGACCATCGCCAGAATCGACAGCGCGGTGTGCGCCGCGGTGACGGCGGTGACGGGCTCGAACAATTTCTTGCCGATCCGCGCCAGGCCTGTGGATAAGGATTCGTATTGCGGCTCGAACGAGTCACCTTCGACGACGGGGGCCAGCACCAGGGTGGCGCCGTCCTCTACGCCGAGCTCGTCGAGGGTTTTCGTGACGTCCAGGCGCACGCCGTTTGCTTTGTGCAACTCGTAGCCGACCCCGGATTCGAGGCCGGCAAGGCCGCGGCGCTTGAGTTCCTCGTTGAGCAACTCAACGATGTTGTCAACGAACACCTCTACCGGCACCGATGCCGGATAGACCTGCGAGACAAGATGTTCGCCACATACGACCGCAACTGCGCAACGCGCGGGAAATGCGACCTTGGGCATTACCGTGGCCTGTCGGCGTCCGGAACGTATTTATCCGCCAATGCCGCGGTAATCTCGAATAGTCTGAGCCGTGTTTTCTTCTGCAATTCGTGTTGGGTGTCGATGATTCCGCCCTTAGCCAGGTGCGGGTCGTACGGCATAAATTCCACCGTCGCACCCGATTGACCGAAACGCTCTGTCAGATATGCGCGCGCGTCGGCATCATATTTATTGCGACTGTCGTTGAGAATCACCATGCTGCGTGACACCAATTCGTGGTATCCCATTGACCGCAGCAGATCGATCGCCCGCGTCACCGGCAGCGAAGTATCGGCAGTAAGCCCCGATACAAACACCAGTGTGTCGCACGCGTCGAACACCGCTTTCATTACCGGGTGCTCAAGATCGTCAGAGGTGTCGACCACGATCAGGTTGTGGGTGCGGCGAAGCCGCGACAGCACCCCGGCGAACATCGACGGCACCAGCGGCCGCGGTTGATCGGATGCCCGGTTCCCCGCCAGCACGTCGAGCCCTAAGCTGTTCTGCCCCAAGTGTTCCCGAATGTCGGCATAGCCCTGAACATCGGTGTCGTTCAGGACGGCGGAGTAGTCGCCCGGCGGGGATTCGTCGATTCGCCCAGCGAGGGTCCCGAAACCGGGCGCTGCGTCGATGGCGACTACGTTCTCCGGACGGCACTCACGGAACACCGCACCGATGCACGCGGTCATCGTGGTTTTACCTACACCACCCTTACCGGAGACGACGCCGATGACGTATTGCTTGCGAATATGGCGGCGTATCCGGCCTTGTAATTCACGGTAATGCCGCTCAGCCGGCGATTCGCCCAGGTTTATGGACTGAAAGGAGACATTATAGAGAAACTTGCGCCATCCAGATCCGGGCGGGATTTTCCGCGGTGCAACCATGTCGGAGATGCGCAGAGTCCCCGAAACGGAGTCCGGATGTTGATGACGAGAAGAGGCGCCCTGACTCGACGGGCTTTTACCTTGTTCCGTCGAATGCGATGTTGCGTTCCACGGATTTGTCACGATGCCGATGCTAACATCGTGCGTCATAGCCCTCGTTTACACAACCTTTCGGTAGGAATACCATTCTTCGCTAGCGGGTAGCCGCCGCACCATCTGGTTGACGGCGGCAGCGATGTTGGTCGCCGACCCAGGGGCAATCACCATCCAACTCTTGCCCGCAGACGGTACGTGCTCAGCCACCAGCCGCCCCTCAGGTGAATCGATTATGGTCACCACGCTCTGCTCGATGTGCGTCCGCGTCGGCCTGCCGGTTTCTACCCCGGACTGTAGCGCGACAATCGAAGACTGCGTTGAGCGCTTGGGATCAGCGGCCAACATCACCATGCGCATCTGGTCGGCATCCAGTTGCTGGCTCGTCAAAAAGTTCTGCAGTGTTGCTTGACTACTTACTCCCGACTTCAGTGCATCCACATCGAGCGTTATGGGCCGCAGTGGCGCGGGTGTGTTTGTCCCGCACAATCTTTCGATCTGGGCAATGAGCACCGCGCTGGCCGCGCCTTCGGCGCTGGCCGTTCCGGCCCCGCCGATGCGGACTAATTCCTCTGAACGCTCCATCACCACCCACCACTGCGCGAAACGTGCCAGCAGAGCGCTGGCACGTTGATCGCCGGTATCAGGGTTTCGGACGTCAATCAGAAGTGCGACATCGCGTCGTGCGAGCACCGTCATCCATTCGACCACGACCGAGTCGACGGTCCCCAACTCGTCAATGACACCCTCGGCCCGCAACTCAGCGGCGATCGGATGTTGCAGCGCCATCTGCGCTGTCTCGAAGCTGGGCAAAATGGGCCGCAGACCCAGCTCAGGAGCGAGCACCTCGATACCGGCGAGCACCTGAAGTACCCACAGCCCATCGATAGTGGTGGTCAACATACCGGTCTATCCAAGCCGCTGGGGCGCACACTGAAGTGCGCCCCAGCTCAGCAGTTCTCTGGCCGCGTCAGACGAAGAAGTTGGCGGAACTCAGGTCCGTCGCGTGAGCCGAAGCGTTCACCGTGTGAATCGTCTGGCCATGCTGCGCGACGGTTTCGATGAGGCCCTCAAAGCCTTTCAGCATCTGAATCTGTGCCTCGTAGAAGGCCGCGTGCGCCTGGCCTTGGAAGAAACCGGCGATTTGATCAGTCCGATGCTTAATGTCGTCATGGTGCTCCATGAGGATTGCGGCCTGGTTTCCGACACCGGAAGCCAAATCGTCGACGACGCCGTGGTCGTATTGGATGTTTCCGAAGCTTGTCATTGTGATGCGTCCTAACTCGTCAGAGGGGTTTGTGGGGTGCCTACGCGAATGAGTGCTACGAGCTGATTCCGGCGTCGCCCGCAAAGCCCGCAAAGCTGTGCGCGCCATCCAGCTCGTGTTGCTCCATCATCAGCGCGACCTTGCCGAGTCCCTGAGCCAGCTTGGTTCCCCACGTCACTGCCTGCGCCAAATCCTGCTGAACCTTCGCCGCCGTGTTAGCTGACGATAGATAAGCGTCACCCTGCCAACCCACGCCCATGTTCTCGTGGTTGCTGAGATACTGATTCGCTATGACGGTTGCGTGCTCGAGCGCCGTCTCGATGGCCTGCTGCGTCGAGCGCATCATGTCCGGCGTTACCTGAAGTAGTGCCATTGCCTCTCCCTTGCTCGTGCCCCCTTACCGGGACTCAGCGTTAGTGTAGGCAAGCTGCGCTGGCATCACACCTCACCTTCAGAATCCCTCCATCACAGCGGCACCATTGTTAACTCATTACGGGTTGCTATGGCCCTCACCAGCATGTTCGCGACTTGCCCGGCCGTGGGTCCGCCCTCTATCGCCGAGCTCGTCCTGCACAGTTCGAACGGACTGTCCCGCCCTCGGACGACGGTCGTTCGTCGCTGACCGCACGGGAAGCGACCATGCGAAATCCGCGCCCTATCGCTCTCTGGGGTGTGGTCGACTGGTCTTTCTCGCGTGAGTGCATTGGTACACGGCTGTCGTCTGCGACCGAGTCTAATTCAATCCCACATCAACGCTGCAAACATGAACCAGCCCCCAGCTGAATCCTGCGCCATAACTCTCGCCGTCCCATGAAAATTCACACTCTTCGTAACCGGGAAGAAGCCTACAACGCTCGATAGCGACCTCAAAGATTCCGAAAGCTTGCGTTACTCTGGTCTATCTCTCAATCTTCAGGCCACGACTTCGCTGAATAGATAAATAGGCCCCAGCTGAATCCCGCACCGCAACGCTCTCCATTCCATTGGAATTCGTATTCCTCGTATCCGGGGAGAAGCTTATCGAACAGGGGCCACTGGCGGCCGCGAGTCATGGGACCGAAATGCTTCGTGAACTCGGTGATGTCGAGACTCCAAATAGTCAGCTCGGTTGGGTCATCGAGTGTACGTAAATCGGCTCTCGTGTGCCAATACCGTGCAGATTCAAGCAATCCTTCTTCCCCAGTACTCGCGGTGAAGTCAAACCCGGGCCACAATACGCTGCTGTATTTCAGTGATCTAGTGTGCTGGTCCATGATGCCAAGGAGGCTTTTCAGATTTCCGAAACCGGAGGCTTCGTCGCCAAGGGTTTGGGCTACCCGCTCGTGTATGCGATTCCCGTCATCGACAGACAGCCCGTGTTCAGCCAATTTGGCTTCTAGTCGGGCCTCATTATGTGACATTTTCATTCTTAGCTTCATCGTCATCAGAAGGTATACCTCGAATTCGATTAGCGCGGGGATCGAAGCTACATTCATCGCTTATCCGTTCATCTGCCGAGGTAGGGCAAGAATTGAGTAAGGTCGCCCTTAAATACTGTAACCGATCCGTCGGAATGTACTATCATCGCTGCCCGCTGCAGAATATTTGCGGGCAGCACCACCTTTGTTCCGTCGGGGAGGTTGGCAATACCCCCAGTGTCACCGAACGCAGCCTTCGCGGCAGTATCAGTTACCTCCGCGGCCTGTTGCTGATCAAGGTGCAGGCCACTCACTTTGTCCGCCAAGGATTGGAGCTGCCCTGAGCCCTGCGGAACAGCCTCGACTTCCTTCGCGATCTGCATGGCCTGCTGGGAAAGATTCGGACTAGGAGGGGCGCCCGGTTGTGGTTGTGAACCGGGCCCTTGGTGCACTGGTTGTTGTGGTGCTGGTTGTGTCCAGGACGGTGTTTGCGCGGTCTGGGCTGGAGTGCTAGGTGTGTACTGCGTGCTTGACGAACCGAGCTGACCCTCGAGCTGTGCCGCCCAAGCGTTGTAGTAACTGGCTTCGGCGTTTAATCGGCCACCGCGCCCCAATTGGAGGGGTCGGGCGGGTTGGAATTGTGCTGCCCTATTAGCCGTTCCAAGTCCTTCAGTTGGTCTTGTGCTGCCTGCACCGATTTCGGTACCGGCGGTGAGGCCCACGACGGAGGAGACGGGGGCCGCAGCGGGGGCTCGCCCGGCGACGGCGGCGGCGGGATAGGCGGCGGTCGCGTGTCGAGGGGCGCCGCAGGCGGAGGCGCCAGCGGGGCCCCGCCCAGTCCAGAACCAGGCGTCTGAGTACCGGGGCCGCCGGAGCCCTCTGGACCGCCACTGCCGGTTGACGGACCCGGTGGTGGGCCGTTTCCGGGTGCCGGCTGCTGTGGCGGATTGTGTAGAGGTGGGGATTGTTGGGGTTGTGGCGGGGGGTCGAGCATGTGGGCGATGTCGCCGTTATTGGATAGCGGCGGCTGTTGGGGTGGAGTGGACGGGATGGGTCGTGGCACGTCGGGGGGAACGTAGGCCAGCGGTTGGGTGGCCGTCGCCAGGCCCGAGGTCGCCGCGGTGGTGGTCAGTGGCATGGCCGCCACCGGCCGCGCAAAGCGGCCGCATTCAGTATGCCCGGGGCCAGCCCGCTCGCGCGCCCCGCAGTCGGCGACGGCGGGGCGAACGGCTCCGCGGGCGGCACGAAACCGGCCACCCGGGCACGGCGGGGCATCGGCGGCACCGGGCGCGGGGTCAACATCTGCGCCGCCGGCGCCTCCGCGGCCGCCGGATTGGGCACGCTCGGCAGACTCACCGCAGCATTGGGCGGCGGAGCGAACATGCTGATCGCCGGCGCCTGCGCCGAAGCGAACGACTGGCTGGGCACCGACGGAGCCTGCTGCACCGCGGCCATCGGCTGCGCCGCCGGCGCCGAACTAGTCACCGGCGATGTCGACGACATCGACGACACCGCGCTGAGCTCCGCCGCCGGCAGCGCCGCCGCCGGCGAGGCCACCGCACTCACACCCGTCCCGGCAACCTGCACCACCGCCTGCATCCCACTTAGCGCCGCACCCTCAGCCAACGACGCCGCCGCCGCCACACCCGCGGCCACCGACCCCCCCGCGACCGACGGCAACGACGGCAACTCAACGCCGCACCCAACCCATCCAACGCCGCCCCGTAACTGACCCCGGCCCCGGCATTGTTGGGCCACATAAACCCGAAATACTCGGTGTTCAAATCCACGATCCGCGGCGTCAACGCCCCCCACACCCACGGATTGATCTGCTCATCAGTGGCCTCCTCCAACCGATTGGCCAGCGCCGGCGGCGAGGGCACCATCCTGGCCACCGTCGACGAATGCGCCGCCGCCGCCAAATGCGCAATCTGCGCCCGCACCAACGTCTCCTCAGCAAACGCCACATGCTCGGTGTTATGCGCCACCACCGCCGCTGTCGACGCCGTGCCCGCACTCCCCACAAACGCCGCCGACGTGGCCGACGCCGTCGCCGCCGACACCCCCACCACCGACGTCATCGCCGCCGAATGCGCCGTCAACGCCTCACCATAAGCCAGCATCGGCGCCGGCCCGCCCCCGACACCATCGAGGTGTAATTCACCTTCGGCGGAACATCGGCCACGGATGGCTCATCGACTACACCCCCACACAACCCCGAACAGCCACCGCCGCGATCAGAGCGCCGACGCCGCCGCCCGCATCAACTCAGTAACCACCGTCGTCGTCATCGCCAACGACTGCGACCCGAATACACCCCCCGCATCACCCCATGCTGCTGAGCCACCGCCACATGCGCCGCACCCGCCGCCGCCGCCAACGCCGCAAACCGGGCCGAATCCGCATCCGCACCCATCGGCAACGGCGCCAACACCGCCGGCGCCACCCCCGCCGCCGACGCCCCCGTCTCCGACGCCAACCCAGCCTCCGTCGCCGCCGACGCCGCCACCACCGCCGGCTCCATCCCAAACACCACGACCACCCTCCTCAGCCAGGCAAGCACGATTGACAAGATCCTAGCCGACGTCCGCGCACCTCATCTGCGCTAAATTCCTGCCACCATTCGCGCGGATGTCAGGCGCTAATCCGAGTCGACGCGATCCCCGGCGACAACGATGCGAGCGTGGGTAACAGCCTGCTTCGCAGAATCGTCACCGTTGCCGCGCGCCGCCATGGCCCCCGGCGCCATCGGCATGCCAGTGACACCGCTACCCATAGAGTTGGTCGGACCGGGTGTTCCGCCCGCGTTGAAAGCAGCGGTCCGCAGGCCGGTTGGTCTGCCCCCGGGTTCCGATTCAAACGTGCTGGTCGGCCGGGTGTAGCTGGTCAGCCCGGCGCCAGAAAATGCGCCAACGCCGCCAGCCGCCCCGGGCACCCATGCCGCCGGCGGCACCACCGCTCGCACCAAGGGGACCCGCTATGGCCTCCGCTTCGGCCGCCTGCCGTGAGAACGCCGAAGAGAACAAGCCGCTGGTTGACCCCATCAGCGATGACGGCAAGCTGGTGAGGCTTTGCACCCCCTGCAACGGGGTTTGAAACAACCCGGCTAATGGTTGGGCCGCGGATGACGCCGCTCCTGCACCGGCCCCGGACTACGGTACCGCGAGCTGCTCGGGTAGCGCCGCAGGTCGCGGACGCTGGCGCCTGACCAGCCGCCTGCGCGGCCTGACTCTCAGCTCACCCCGTCTTGCCCGCCAGTGGTAGCCGCCGCCTGGGCAACGGCGTCGCCCGCTTCTGCTGGAGCGGCCGGTGACGCGCCCACCGAAGCGACCGGGGAGGGCATGCCCAATGCGGCGGTGAATCCGTTCATCGCGGTGGAATATCCCATACCCACTGCTGAATTGTGCGGCCAGTGCTCCCCGTAATACTCGAGATCATGCTGGATAATTGCCGGGGTTAATGACCAGAGAGCACCGGGATTGGCCTTGTCCATTGCGTCCCTGCGGGTGCGGTTCGCCTTGCTCACCACGGAGGGGACGACCGAGGACCGTGCCGTGCCGAAGGCATCCACTGCGCCTTGGGTGACGGCGACCTTATGCGCGGTCCAGCCTGCCGTCGTTTGCAACCCGGCATTGAGACCGGTTGCGGCAGCAGCCGACGCGGTCGAGCCGAAACCCTGCCACGACCCCAGCGTGGATACGGTGTTGGCGCTCGAAACACCGGCAGCGAGTTCGTGGTGCGAGGTTTCGGTAATCCAGACCAAATTGTTGCTTATCACCGATGCCGGGGAACCGGCCTCAAACGTCGTCGCGATCGCTTCTGGTGGCCCTGTCCATCGTGGGTCGCCCGGCATGCTGGTCCGTTAGCCCAAGGCGGTGCCGTGGATCGCGTCCACGGCCGAATACGTGCTGGACGCCAGCGACTGCGCGCCGGCAAAGGCGGTTCGCTGCTGAACATGGTCCGCGATTGTCGCCAAGTAGGTCGCGCCGGTGGCGTTCAACGCTTGCGTGAAGGCCAATGAATCCGCGTCTGCCGCCATCGGAGTCACGCCGGTCAGTGCCGCCGCACCGGCCGCGGTCGTGGCCGCCATTTCCGCACCGATGCCTGACTCGGTAAATCCCGCCAGAATCGACTGCGGATGGAGTTACGCCGAATCCGCTAGTCATACTGCCTCCCGAAGTGCGTCCGCAGATACGTGTAACCGTGAATGAGTTGTCTGAGTTTAAGTTGCTCGCTCGACGCTGTCGAGCCGTCCTTTTTAATCAGGACTCCCTACGAGAACCCCTTCGATCTCTCCTTCGGTAGTCACCAACAGCCCGCGACCGGGTGCCAACTGCTGAGCGCTCGTCCTTCCGAATACCTTGACACTGGCTGGGTCGTTGTCCATGAATAGGGTCGGCGACCGGGATCCGGTCAGCCGCTGGACAAATGGGTTCATCACCACCTGCGCAGCCCAGTTGCCGGGCAGGCGCGAGACGATGACGTGCAGGCCGATCTCACGGCTGCGTTCGACCAACCCCCACAAGGGGGCCGTCGCCGCCGGCCAGACCGCCTGATTATGGGGACGGAGTTCGTGCTCGTCATCGATCAGAAGGAAATGGCGCGGCCCCTCCCACGACTTGAGGTTCAACAGCTCTTCCTGAGTGAGACCGGAAGGGGGGAGACGATCCTGCAGCTGCGCGGCGAGTTCCCTGATCACGGTGTCGATGTCGTCGGCGGTATAGGCATAGGCCCGCACGTGCGGACCGCGGATCTGGCCGATCAGCGTCGTCTTCGGGTCGATGATGGTGATCTGGGCCTGTTCGGGCGTGAACCTTTCGGTGATGTCCCCCGAACGCTGCCAGCGTCGTGGTCTTCCCGCAAAGCTGACGGCCCACCACCAAAATGTTCGGCGTCAGTCGCATTGGCAACGCCACCGGCTGAAGTGCGCTCTCTCCGATAGCGAACGGGATGTTCAACGGATCGGTTGCCTGGGCCGTCTGGGCGAAGGCGGCAGTGATTTCGCTCAGCGACACCCGTGCGGGCAGCCGCGACAGCCGCTCCACCTTGCCGGTACCGGTAACCTCGGCGATCAGCGAACCGACGCCCCGCGTCCCGACCCGTTCGCCTTGGGTTCCGGTGACCTCGGGCACCCCGACAAGTAACTCGTGTCCGTCGCGGGTGAGCCCGAATCCAGGCCTGTCCAAAGTATTTCGTGCCGCTTTGCGCTGCTCCATCGACGTGCCCATCTGTGATTCGTCGGGATTGCTCAGCCGCAGCTGGATCCGCGCGTTCGACACGTTGAGCAGACCCTGCTTCTGGCCGACGAACCACGCTGTGGCACTGGTCATTACGTGCACGCCGTAGGACAGTCCCTGGCGGGCGATGGCGATCGCGCGATCACCCATGGCGGGGTCTTTGTCATATAGATCGCCATAGTTGTCGATGACCAGGAAGACATCGCCGAATTTGTCTTCAGGATCAGTCCCCCCACCGCCGGCCGCTCCGAAACGTCGTTCACGAAACTCCGAGATGTCGATTTGAAAGTGCTTGAATGACGCCTCACGCGCGCGGATCAGTCCTTCGATGGTGGCGATGGTCCGCGACACCCCTTCGGTGTCGTTCAGACTGACCACACCGGCCACATGGGGAAGATCTTCCATGGGATACAGCGCCGCCCCGATGCAGAAGAACGTCACACGTTCCGGGCGGTACATCAATGCGGCCGAAGTCATCAAGGTCATCAGGGTGGTGGACTTCCCGCGCTGCGCAGTCCCGACCACCATGATGTTGTCCATCTCGGCGTCGATCACATGCACCCGTTGAACATGGTCCTCGGGGATGTCGACGATCGCGAACGGCAAGATCAAGCCCACGTTCTGCCCGTAGTCGACATGCCAGGGCTTGGCCGGCCAATAGGCCACCAAGGCGTCGACCTGTTCACTGACTTCCAATGGGGGGAGCCAGATTTGGTGCGGTAACCGAGCAGAATTCGACACCAGCGATTCGCGGATGACATCGAGCAGTTTCTTCTTTTTGAAGCCATCGCTGTGGAAGAGGAATTCGTCAGGCTCCTCGGGCGCCTCGGCCACCGCCAGAGCTGCGGTGTCCTCGACACTGAGCGGCTGGTATTCCCAGGCGAGCGGCCGCGGCTGGGAGAAGCTGACGTCGACAGTGTGTTTATATTTGCGACCTTCTTGGGCAGAACGAACGGCGCCGACAAGTAGAAGCAACGGAACGGCTCCAAGTCGCGCGGACCGACTTTGAGTAGGGCGTAGCCGTTTTCCTTCGATGGCAGATGCAGTGCCGAATCGCTACCAATGACGTCGCGTGAATCCTCGGCCGTTTCGGCGCGCAGCGCGACCCGGAACGCGATGTTGCTCTTTGCCTTGCTGAGCGACGACAGATCCAGGCGCTGGCCGCCGAGCGTGAAGAAGACGTTACAGCCGCGGCCTTCCTGACCGATGTGGATCACCAGTTGAATCCACTCTTGATGATGGCTGGAACAGCTCCAGATACTCGTCGATGATGACCAGCAGGATGGGCACGGGTTCCAGGTCTCGTCCGGCGAGCCTCATCTCTTCGTACTCGTTGGCATCGCGTGCGCCCGCCTCTTTGAAAAGCCGGTATCGCCGTGCGATCTCGCCGTTGACCGCCTTGCGCATCCGTTCAGCCAAGGTGCCGGTCGTCCTTCCCGAGGTTGGACAGTGAACCGGCAACGTGGGGCAAGCCCTCCAGATCCTGGGCTGCCGATTCAAACTTCATGTCAACGAAAATGACGATGAAAGTCTCGGGAGAATGCGTCAGCGCGATCCCGTTGCACAACGAGAGGAAGAACTCCGACTTGCCCGAGCCGGATGTTCCGATCACCACGGAGTGAAAGCCGAATCCGCCGAAATCTTTCGCACGGAAGATGGCCGCATCGGAACTCTCCGCCCGGCTTCACCCCCACCGGCACCATCGCCCACTTCGCGTCACCTCGCCCACGGCTATCGGCCCACAACCGGTCGACATCGAGCTGGCGCGGATCACTGATTCCCAGTGCCCGTAGCAATTCGGCGCCCTGGCTGTCGGTTTCGGACAAGTCGTCGGCGCTCATTGGGGCCCATCGCGCCACCGCGCGCGCGTAGCGGTCGGCGGTGCTCTCGGCGAGCATGTCGGCCACTGCGTAAAACGCGCCGCGGTGATAGAGCCGGCCTTCACGCAGATCGAAACGCTGGTCTTGGTCGGCAAAGCCGACGCCGACACCGGGCCGGGTCGCTAACCGCAAGACGGTAATGCCGGCCATACCCTTCTGTCCGGTGACGCCCTCCACTGTTCCGGTGTACCGACGTTGTCATCGACGATCACCCAGTGCGGGCCGAGCATCAAACCCGGCGACGCCATCGCGGAAGGCATTGACGTCGGGCTGGTCCCGACCGGCGGCGTCCACGGTCCGCGGCCCTTGCGATGCAATTCGGCGTCGAGAGCTTCCTCCAGCTCGGTCGGCGAGATGAATACCAACCGGCGCAGACCACAGGCATCGAACATCTCGTCATGCTGGTTGTGTGGCAACCACACCAACCACGACCACAGCTCGGGATGACGGGTGACCACCATCAGCTTGAGGTCATTGGGGCTGTGATAGACCGCGAGCGAACACAGCAGCGACCGGGCGAGGTTGTGCAGTTCGGCCGGATCGGTTCCGATGAAGCTGAATCCAGGTTTTGAGCGCAAACTCAGCACCTTGCCGATCCCGCGAATTTTGCTTTGCTCGAGAATGAAATCGCGTAGCGCCCCACCTGTGACGGGCTCGAGTTCCTCCCCGATCGGAACCTCCGGCCACTGCAGCGAGACCGCCGAGTCGCTGGCCTGTTGCACGCCGATTCCGAGGCGGACATCGAGGAAGTCCGGATCGCCGACACGGCGTTCCCACATCCGCGGGCCACCGATGATGGTGTCCAGTTTTTGCGGATCGCCGTGTACGAACAGCTGGCTGCGGCGCTGATCCTGAGCAGCGCGCTGCACTTCGTCGCGGTCCTCGTCAAGCTGGCGCAGATAAATTCGCCGCTGCTTCTCCTGTTCGCCCCACGAAATACGCCGTCCTCGTCCGAAGCGTCCGCTGAACATGAGCGCACCGAAACCCGCCAGCCCCATCATCGGGAAGAAGCCCGACTGCAGCGATCGGACCCCGACGTGTACATCACCACCAGGGTGCCGATGATCCCGACCAGCAACGCCGGGAGTGCGATCATCAGCAGGATGTTGCGTGGCTCGCGTTCGGGCAGTGCCAGCGGCGGAGCGACGGCGACCCGCACGGGCGGAACCGTCGGGGCCGGCTGCCGTGCTCCCCTCAAGAAACCGCGTTTGGACACGCCTAACCTCCCACCTGTTGGTTGGCTTCCGGGATCGGCGCAACCGCGCCGCTGCCATTGATGGTGTCATGCGCCAGAAGCGCGCTGTCACGACTGATGGCCGGCCCGGCAGCAAATGTGCGCACGATCGGCCAGGGCGCCTGAGCCGCGGTCCCAGGATCCAGCGCGAGGGCCTGCAGCGTGCGCTCATCCCATTGGATCCCGTACCGAACCCCCTGCGGCGAGATCCAATACAGACTCTCGCGGCTTTGCGCGGTGGCGACGCCGCTCGTGGTCGCAACGAAGTTCGTTGCTCCCGGCAACACCAATGTCTGGTCGGCTTCCACCGAATCCGGATGGCGATCATCGCGCACGAGGCGAACCAGCCGGGCATCCATGCCGATCGGCACCGGCAGACCCCTACCGCTGAATACGGTGATCGCCGCCTGCGGGTCGGTGGATTGCTTCTGCCACGCGACGCATGTCACTGGATTTGCGGCGGTGTCAACGAAATTCAGCTTGCCGGGAGGGTAGTAGCCGACATTGAGTACGTCGACCACGGGAATGTGAACCAGTTTGTCCGGCGAAACCAAAGTCGGCGTCGCCGAGCCCTGCGAGTTCGCGGTGCGGAGCAGATCAGCGACAAAACTGGTGATCTTCTGTACGCCGTCGGGCAAGAGCACGTAGAAGCCCGTGACCGTGCCGTTGGCATCGCGGGTTTCCAGCACGCTTCCCACAGCCGAGCCCGGCAGCAACCCCGAAGGGGTGCCTGACTGTGGGATCGCAGGTATCACAAGCGGTTCCGTCGACGGCAAAGCGTCGAAGAGGGCGTTGGAAATCTCGATCGGAGACGTCACTCCCGGGTCGAGCCCGAGGTTGAACGTCACCGATCGATCAGCGGGATCGATTTGGGAACGTTGCCCACCCCAGATCACGTAGGTCGCACCCAGATGGGTGACGAGGACAGCCTGCCCGGCAGGCAACGGGGCTGCCCGACCCGCCGTCGAAAGCTCTCCGGCGATTGCTGTCACCAACGCCGGCGCCCCGGTGCCCCGGGTGGCCGCGGTGTCGCACAGCCGACCATGCCGACACAGAACTCGGCATGACGGTGAGATCGTCCGGCACACCGGGGATACCGATCATCGGACCGGTCGGATACTTGGCGATCTCGGATGCCTTCACCCAGGTCGGCGTTGCCGCGTTGCCAACCGCCAGCCGCGCAGACGTCAGGTTGAGCGCTGGATACAGCCGGCCGTTGATCTTCGCGTAGATTGCGCCGGTGTCGCGGTTTCCGATGATCGCGGACTGCCCTACCAGGCCGGCGGGCTTCATGACGTGCAGCAGCGCCATCCAGCCGATGCCGATAAGCACGAACACCATCGACAATGCCACTGCCGCTTGCTGTTTGCGGTCGTCGTGCTTCATCCTCACCGAGAACCGAGTGATCGCGGCCCTCAGTCTGCGGTTGTAGAACAGGTGGCCGGAGTTCTGGTCTCGGTTCGAGAGATTGAGCGGCACGGTCAGTATCCTTTCGGCGGTCGATGTGCATCCGCCTGCTGCACCGCCGCGGCGAGATTCCGGCCGTCTAGGCTGACGCCGTAGCGATGGATCACATAGTTCATCGATGCGCAGATATTGGCGATCGGATCGTAGATGTTGGTCGACGTCCCCGGCTGGTGATAGCGGGCGAAGGTCGCCGGAATCGTCTGGGCGATACCGCGAGCGAAGCCTAGGCCACGGCCGTCGGGCTGCATGACACCGGGTGCCGTCGCCGGATCGGACGCGATCACCGAGGGGCGGCCGCCGGACTCTCTGGCGATCAACGTCTCGTATCCTCGCATCCAACGACGGCGGGCCGCCGGATCGTTGATGCCCAGGTGATCCAGTGCCGCGGCGATCTGCTGTCTGACATGACCTGGCGCATAGACCCTTTCGTATCGGACCATGCTGAGTGGAAGCACGCCCGAACGCACTGCGCGACGCCCCCGCAGGTAGTTCAACCGCCGTAACTGCCGCCCTCGCAGTTGCGAGCGCTGATACGACCGATGCAGATGGTGTCGTTGCTGATGCAGCCGAGCCATCATGCGCCGCAACGCCTCCCGCTGCCCTATCGCGGTATCGGCACCGGACATCGAGTCATTGCGCGCGTCGTCGAGGATCCGGCGTGTGGCGTGCCAACCCGCGCTGTGATCGTTACGCGCATCATCGAGTACGGCGTCCAGTTCGCTGTCGGCGTCAGCCGTGCTGCGCAGTCCAGCGGCCGCTTGCAAGGTGCCCGGCATCCCCGCCGGGGCGCCGATCCCGATGAGCCGATCCGCGCGCTGCCTAAGTTGCTCCGGGGATCCGCCCAGCCCGGCATCGCAATCGAACGGCCCGTAGAGGTTGTGCCCGCGGGCCAGCAACTCGAGTGCCTTGAGCGACAACGGATCCCACATCACTGAAGGGCTCCGCCATACCGCGCCTGGTTCTCGGCTTCTGCCTCTTCTCGCAATGCTGCGACAGCGAGGTTCAACCTGTCGGCCAACTCGCCGTGGGAGTAGCCGGACATAACGCTCGGATGCAGCGCCAATTCGACCAGTCGGCCGTCTGAATTCGCGACCGCCTGGATATCGCCGAGATCGACGCTGTAGGTAATCGTCTCGGCCTGACCCACGAGCTCTTCCCACTTCTCGGCGGCCTCGCTCAGTTCACGCAGGACCGATTCGACGAGATCCTTATCGCTCAGCTGCGCACGACTGCCCGGCCCCGGCATCATGAAAGTATCTCGACCCCTCCGACCAGCGTCAATTCATTGTCTGCGTGCTCAAGCAACGCGACCTATCACGGGCCAGCCTTCCACCCGCTGGCCGGCGACGCACTCAACATTTGAAACCACGCGAAGTGATAATTCGCGTTCACCGGGTTCTTGGTGGCAATACCTTCGGTGGCGGCCAGCAGCAGGCAATTCAGCAGCAACCCGGGATCAACGTCGGGATACTGAGCCAACAGCTGGTATCGCGAGGTGTCGAGGTATACCCGCAAGATGTCGATTTCGGCGTCGAGAATGCCCGTTCCCGCGGCACCCGCTTTCGCCAGCGTATTGACCATCCGCGGCAAGCCGTCCCGCCAGTGCGTCGCCTCACCCAGCACCCAACCCAGGTCGTCGACCGGCGGCAGCTCACGAGGTTGCAACGAGGTGTCCGTGGCGTCGTAGTCTGTCGCCCAACCCAGCGGGTCACCAGGGGCGTAGGTCGCCAACAACGATGTCTGGCCGAGCAACGCCGTCGCGGTGCCCGTGCGCCGGCCCGGTCCCAGTACCCGGACGTCGGCGGGCAGCGTGATTCCGGGCGGTATCCAGCCGTGGGCAAGGTCGGTCACCAACAGCGTGGTGCCGTCGTCGCGATTACCGATGGCCCAGCGCAACCCCGGTTCCTGCCGCGCAACGAACGCGAGTAGGCGTTCGAGCCGCTCGCGCTCCGATTCGGGCTCCACCAGCGGCACCTGGTGACGTGTGGTCTGCGCGTCATCGATCTCAGGCTCCGCCCGGGGGGCGGCAGGTGGTGGGCTCGGCGGCGGGGCCGGCGCCTCTGGAAGACGTTCTACGGGTTGCTGCCTAAGGGTTCGATCGACCGGAGCCTCCGCCAGCGGCGCGATCTCCTGAAGCACCGTCGCGATCTCCGCCAGCACTTCAGTGTCATGCCCCGAGTCGAACGGATAGGTCGGCTCCGGAGTCGTCGGTGCGGCGGCTTCCGGTTCGGCGACCTCCGGCTCGGCGGCTTCCGGCTCCGCTACCGGGGGAGCGTGTTCTGTCGTCTCCGCCGCGGGCTCCCACGTGTCCGGCTGATCGACGGGAGCCGCCAGCGGGTAGTCGTGTTCGGGATACTCCGGGCTGGGCGATGCGGACCCGTCCGTGGGTTCGTTCGCCTCCAGTCGCGCAGGATTGAGTTTGAATCGCTGTGTCTTCTCGGTGTCGTCGGCACCATTTACCGGCCGATGCTCCGCCGCGGGCAATTTCTGCTTCAAGTTACGGAGATGACGAACTGTCGACTCGACTCGTCTTACTGCAAAAGCGCGCGCTTCGTTGATGACTCGCGCTTCTTCGGCTTGCCGTGTGGAATCGGCCAATCCCGCTCGCCGAATGCCTTTGAGTTCTTCGTTTGCCGAATTGACGATTCGCTGTAAGTCTGCCTTCAGGTATTTGACAAGTGGAGCGGTGTCGGCGGTCACCGTCGACAGCTCAGCAGGCCAAAGTCCGCCCGTCACCCACGGAGTGCAGTCGACAGGGGCGCTGAAGGCCGGAATCTTCAGCGATTCTTGGGCAGCTCGCCGGAGGCGCTGCCGCGCCGTATTCCGACCGAAGATCGCCACCGCCCAAGCGTACCGTCATCTGCGGCTCCACAACTTCGCTGAGAGGCCGGCCACAAAGGCGACCCGCGCTGCCGGAGATTGCGGTGAATTGTGGGAATAACCTCGTCTGGGTAGCGTGAGCGGGTGGCGGATTCAGGGCTGCAGCAGCAGCTGGATGAAGTACGCGCGCTGCTTAGTCGGGCGCGAGAGTTGTTCGGCGCCAATCCTGTCGAGCCGCCCACCGATATCGCTCCGGATCGAGACGCCGTCAAGACCTGGATCCGCTAGGCCCGACGGGCGTCACTGCTTCGGTCGTCTCGCCGGGGCAGTTCGTGCCCGACCAGTCTCTCGATCGCCACGTCGAGATCATGCGCGGTTGGAACCTCGGCCGACGGGGTGTAGCCGGCCGCCACGATCTCACCGCGAACTTCCATCACCGCCTTGAGGTAGGAGACATCGGCGGTGAGCATGATGCCCTGCGTCAGGCTTTCCGCATCGGTGTGCATCGCCGCCTCGCTCAACGTGACGCTGTGCATGTAACCACCGCGGCAGGAGCGGACCAGGATGTGCCCGCTCGGATGGACGGTGTCGAACGCAGGGTCGGCCTCAGTCATCGACTGTCGTCAGAGATGCGCTCGATTTGCCCGACGGCCTCCGACTCGTGCTGTTCCCACATGCTGGCCGATTTTGTCAGGTTGTCGGCAATCTCAGCGTGGTTGTCAGCTTGTTGCTCGTAGCACTGGCGTCGCTGCTCCAGAAGCGCGCGTCCCGCCTCCCGCAGTTCGCCAAAGATCGGACCCAGCGAATCCAGGCTCTGCTGAATTGCCTGATGCGAGGACGGCAGGGTCCGCAGATACTCCGACGTTTCTTGGTGGTGGCCGGCGGCCTCACGCAAGTTGGCGGGTATCACGTGGATTCGGTCTGCCATCCGCTGTCTCCTTTGATGTGCCGGCGGGCGCCGGATTCCTGCTACACGCTCTGGGCTCGGTCGGCCGTGGCCGGCCTGGTAGGCGCCGGTGGATCGGGTTTGTCCGGTGCGGGTGCGCTGACCGGCGCCGGAGGATGCTCCCAGCCTAAGAAGCTCGGCCCGCTGACGGTGGAAATGTGCTGGATCTGACCGTTGACCAGTGCCCTGCTTTCGCCGAGGGCCAGCGCGTGGCGATCGGTGAACATCCCGATGTCTCCGGGCGTGAGCTGCGACGGGTCCACCGGGTCGGTGACCGCCGTGCCCGGCGGCGGTATCGTCATGCCCTCCTGGCGGAAGGCATCGGCGATGGGCGTCCCGCCTGCCGCAGCCTCGATGACGGCGGCCAGCTGCGGGCTCGCGGCGGTGAGCGTCTCGCCGTCGGGCAGCGTCACGGTCGTCGGGCCGGCAGGGTGAGCCGCCGTGGATTCGGCGTCTTCATGGCCGGCCCGATCGTGACCGTCGTCGTCGGACACCGGATCGCCCTCTGGGTCGTCGGCTTCTGGCAGTGCATCGCTCGAATCCCTCGGCGACAGTTGGTCGCTGCCCGGCAGCGGTCCGGACAGCGGAAATCCCCCCGGCATGCCCCACCCGGGCGTCGCCGCACCGCCCGGAATCCCTCCCCCGGCAAGCGAGGGGATGCTCGGCATGCCCGCGGTCGTCGGCGCGGGTACCGGTGCGCTTTGCGCAGCCATGTCCTCGGACGGCAGGCCCGCATCGTCCTCCGGCAGTGCATCGAAATACGGATTCAGATCGGATTCCGCTGCTGCCGACTGACCTTGGGCAACTCGTTGCGCCGGGGTATCGGCAGATTGGGCAGCTGACCGTCGCTGGTTGTCCGCAGCATCGAAGCCTGGCTCTGCAGAGTTGTACAGCGACGTCCACGCCGCCATCAGTGCCGACTCCGACGTGTCATCGAGGCTCGCGCCGGCGACCACGGCACGGATATCCCTGAGCTTGCCGATCAGGTATCGCTGGAAGTCCCGCGCTCCGGCCGGGGTGTCCAGATCAGATCGTGTTGCCACCGCGCCCTCGATGTCGCGCTGCAACGTGTTGAGGGCCTCCCTGCCGGCGGCGGTCTTCTGGTGCGCATTGAGAACTGCTGTCACCACTTGCAGGTCGACCTGGGCAGTTGACGAGTTCTGCTGTGCCAGCGCGACTTCCGCATTCCTGATCGCGTCGGCGGCATCGCCTTCCTGGTGCTCGGAGGCTGGTCCATCGGCTCGCGGCTCGGCGGGCCGACGGCCGGCGGGTTCCGGCCTTGCCGGGTAGATCATCTCCCCCGTTTTCGGGTCGAAAAGGTCTGGATGCTGTTGGTGGATACGGGAAACCAGCCCGTCGAGCCGTGGCGGGCTTGCGGCGAATATCGTCGCCGCATCCGTTACGTCCTGCGGTGTCAGACCGGTCAACCAGGCGTTCGGGTCGCCAGTGCATTCCTTGACGTGCTCGACCGCGGCGAGCACGTCGTCAGGCGTCGCCATCGCTTCGCTGCCCGAACATGGTGGCGACAGTAGCCAGGGGCCCCGTCGTCGACAATTCACTCGTGTGTACGGCCGACACCGCGCCGGCGCTCAGGCGCTAGCCGGCAGACGCGGTGTAGTGCTCGCTCAACTTCTCCAGGACGGCCTTCTTCGCGCCGTTGAGCTCGCGAGCGTCTGACACCACCGCCAAAATCTCCCGTTGCTTGGCGATCAGAAACTTCTGGAACTCACGGGCACCGATCGCGGTGTCCAGCCCGAGGGCGGCCTGATTGGTTACCGCGCTATCGATCTCGGTCGCGATCGCGTCGAGGCGCCTGATGCCCTCAGCCGTTGCCGCGTGCGCGCTGGCGAGGGCTTCGGCGAGGACGCGGTCGGCGTCGGTGGCTGCGCTGTGCTGCGTCGACAGCGCGGCCTGTTTCTCCCCGATCGCGCCGATCGACAGCCCGGCCTGCTCTGTCATGGCTTGACCGTACTGATCGGGTCGACGCTCGACAACCATCGCCATTACCCCCGTGGACGCCGGATCTGCACGCCTGTGCCGAGCGGGCTGATCCGCACCGTAGCGCCGGCATGGGGTGCTTCGACAACCAGGTTGTTGCCGATCGCCATTTGCACGTGTCCCGCGCTGGGAAAGACGAGGTCGCCTGGACGGACGTGGGAGCGCGGGACGGGGATTCCGTCGTATAGCTGCTGATATGTGGTGCGGTCCAAATGGATTCCCGCCCGCGCGTAGGACCATTGGGTCAACCCCGAGCAGTCGAACCGATCCGGGCCGGTTGCGCCCCACACGTAGGGCCGACCCAACCGCGACAGCGCTGCCCGCACCGCGATGCCGGCGCGGCTGTTCGCCGGCGGCAACCGCAGTCCGTCCGGGGTGAGGCCGCGGCGCGCCAATCGATAGCTCAACGGGCGCCACCTTGAGCGATGCCGTCGGGCCTTCCGGCGGGCCGCCTGCACATGCGCCTGTTGCGCGCGCAACCGCGCCACCCGCCGGCGGATCGCTTCGCGCTGCGCAATCGGGTTGTCCGGCACCGCGGTGTCGGCGCGTGCCTCGTCGAGAACACCCTTGGTCAGCGCACCGGCGGTGGCGTAATCCCGGTGGGCTTGCGCCGCGGTGGCGGCCATCTCGGCGTCAATGGTCGCCGCCGAGCGCAGCGCTTCCCGGCTACGGTCGACCGATGACTGGTAAAGCCCCTGTCCCCCACCAGTATTCAGCCCCCCGGCGCGCTCCAGCAATCCGTCATAGGGCGCGAGGCGCGCATCCGGTGAGACGTCCAGAGTGGTGCCGGCGAAAAGTTCATGCGCACGGCTCAAAGCCGCCAACTCGCTTCCGCTCACGGTTTCATCCCCTCGTTGCCGCCACCCTCGGCGTCGTCGGCCAGATCGGCGAACGCCCGGACGCGAGGAAGGGCTCCAGGAGGGATGACTCCCCTGTTACGGATGTCCCACATCTCCGCCGCGGTGACTCCCAGCAGCGTCGCGATCACCGGTTCGGGCAGCGACGACTGTGCACATGCCCGATCGAAACGCGCACTGAGGCTCATCGGCATGCGCTCGAGGAGCGCGCCGCGCGTTGACTCCAGTGCGTCCAGGTGTTGCATAAGTCGTCCTGCCGACGCCGCGTCGGCGTTAACCGCCACCCGCCAGGAGTTGGCGGCCAGCATCTCGGCCTTCACACACTGTCCGATCACAGACAGAATATACGACTCATATTCGTTTGATGTCGTCGCGGGCAATCGATCGATCACCGAGTTCAGCGCGTCGAGCTGAGCCTCGGCGTATCCCTCGAGCACCTCGGTGTCGGTGTGCCGGTCCACCACGATCGGCCCCGCGGCTCGCGCGGGCGCCGGTTCTGCCGGGGTCACCGCCGTCAGACGCTCGAGTTCCGATGCTGGATCAGCGGCCACCACGAGTCGCGAGTAGGTGCCGGGCGGCAAGCCAAGTCCGTTCTCTACCTTTTGAACTGTACTTTTGTGTGGCTTGCGGGCGCCCCGTTCAAGGTAGCTCAGGCCCATGATGCTCACGCCGGTCACCGAGGCGAAGTCTGCCAACGACCAGTCACGTGACTCGCGCAACTCCCGGATCGCCGCCCCTGCCGATTCGCGGCTCACCGTAGCGCTCCGGCCATATCCGAATAGTACACACGCCGTATCGGTTCTCCTGGGCATATACGTTTTTGTCACGTTTCTCTTGCCATCCCTGGTTGGGTGTGTATACGCTTCTGCATACGTTTTGATTCGAAGGAGGCGGCAGATGGCACATCCTTGCTCGGTCAACCCGGAGTTGTGGTTCGGCTACGCCGATGACGACGGCGGCGACGGCGCCGCCAAGGCGCGTGCCTATGAGCAGTCGGCCACCGAGGCGCGGCTGCAGTGCCTGCGGCGGTGCCCTCTGGCGCAGCAACGACTGTGCGCGCGATATGCGGTCGAGAACCGGGAGGAATACGGGGTCTGGGCCGGCGTCAAACTGCCAGGCGGCCAGTACCGGAAACGGGAACAGCTGGCTGCCGCGCATGACACCCTCCGCCGCATCGCAGCGGGGGAGATCAACCCCCGTCAACTGCCCGACAACGCCGCCCTGCTGACGCGGCGCGAGGGGGACACCGTTCCGGTGACCGCCGCGGTGTTTCATCTGCCCGTTCGCCGGGTCGGTCCGCGCTCGGCGGCCTGACCGTTGTCGGCGCAGCGGCTGGGTTGAACGCCTCGACAGGGGGTAATAGGAAGGTCAACCGACAGGGGGACCATGACTTTCGACCTGACGCCGACGGCAGCACAACACGACCTGGCCCGTCGCACCCACGAGTTCGCCGAGTCGGTCATACGTCCCGTCGCTTTGGACTACGACCAGAAGCAGGAGTTCCCGTGGCCGGTGCTCGAGGAAGCCGCCCAACGCGGTTTCTACAGTCCGCTGTTCTACCGCGACCTCATCGGTGACCCGACTGGTATTTCGTTGCCGCTGTTCATGGAGGAGCTCTTTTGGGGTTGCGCCGGAATCGGTTTGGCGATCGTGATGCCGGCGCTGGCGCTGTCGGCGATCGGCCAAGCCGCGTCTCCCGAGCAGATGCTGGATTGGGCGCCGGAATGTTTCGGCTCACCGGGCGACCTCAAACTCGCGGCGCTGGCGATCTCGGAGCCTGAAGGCGGCAGCGACGTCCGCAATCTGCGGACCACGGCGCGGCGCGACGGCAGCGACTGGGTGATCGACGGTCACAAGATGTGGATCGGCAATGGCGGGATCGCCAACGTGCATGTGGTCAACGCGGTCGTCGACGAAGAACTCGGTCACCGCGGCCAGGCGTTGTTCATCGTCCCAGGCGGCACCCCGGGACTGGAGTTGGTGCGAAAACTCGACAAACTCGGCTGCCGCGCATCGCACACAGCGGAACTGAAGTTCGACGGGGTGCGCGTCCCCGAAGGCAATCTGCTGGGCGGACAAGAAAAGCTCGAGCACAAACTCGCCAAGGCGCGAGAAGTGGTCGCCGGTGGAAAGCGTTCCGGGTCGGCCACATTGGGCACCTTCGAGCAGACTCGCCCGATGGTCGCCGCCCAGGCGATCGGCATCGCACGCGCGGCGCTGGAATACGCCACCACCTACGCCACCCAGCGGGAGGCGTTCGGTGGACCGATCATCGACAACCAGGGCATAGCTTTTCCGCTGGCCGAGATCGCCACCCAGATCGATGCGGCGCGGCTATTGACCTGGCGGGCGTCGTGGATGGCCGCCAAGGGGATCGCGTTCGAGCGCGGGGAAGGCTCGATGTCGAAGATGGCCGCAAGCGAGGTCGCGGTGCGCGCGACCGAACGGGCCATTCAGACGCTGGGCGGCTGGGGCTACATCAACGACCATCCGGTCGAGAAGTGGTATCGAGATGCCAAGCTGTACACCATCTTTGAAGGCACCAGCGAGATTCAGCGGATCGTCATATCCCATGCGCTCGGCGCTTCGGAAGGCGCGCCGCCGCTGCACGTCGAGCTTGAGCCGTCGGGCGGACCGCTGAACCGGGTGTTCGGTCGGGGCACGCTACTGCGGGGTCGCGTGGCCGACGCGGCGCTTTCTGCCAAGGACCGGGTCCCCGGGCCGCTGATGCGGGTCGCCATGCAAGTGCTGCGACTGCCGCGTAAATGAGCGGTATAAAGAAACGGACATGACCACCGATAAGACCGGCGCCGAGACCACCGTCAGCGCCGCCGACGGGAAATACACCATCGCCGTCGACGGCGAGACGGTCGGACTCGCAGCCGTCGCTGATCGGGGCAATCAGCGGGTCTTCTACCACACCGAGGTCGACGAACGGTTCGGCGGACGCGGCCTGGCCACCATCTTGGTTGACGAAGGGCTCAAGGCGACCCGCGCGGACGGCAAACGTGTTGTTGCCACCTGCCCGATGGTGGCCGCATTTATCAAGAAACACCCTGAGTTCAGCGACATCACCGACCCCGCGACGCCGGAGATTTTGCGGTGGGTCCAGACGCTCTGAACAGGCGCCGCTCAGTTCTCCCGACCGGCCAACTCGGCGACGAACCGGTCGATGAAGGCGTCCAGCGGCGCTGAACCAGCCTGCCGGATAACAAATTTCGTCAAACCCGCGTCAAGGTACGCGTCGAGTTGACGGTGCAGCTCACCCCAGTCGGAGGCGACCAGTTCCGCCGGATCGACGTCCGGACGGCGACGGCGCACCGCGGCGGCCAACTCCGCCGGCAACTCGCCGTCGGCGACTGCCAACGAAATACCGAAGTGATCGGGCTCGATCCGCCGGCCGGCCTGCTCGGCCGACCGTTCGATCGCCTCGCGCCCCGCCCGCGCCTCGCCCGGTGTCAGGAAACTGCCCAACCAACCATCGGCCAGCGCGCCGATCCGCCGAAATGCCGCTAGCGCCGAGCCACCCAGCCAAATGTCCAGCGGGGGTACCGGCCGCGGCGCGACCGCCGCCGCGGTGACCGTGAAGTACCGGCCGCTGTAGTTCGCCGAATCGTCGACCAGTGCTGCGCGCAACACCCGCAGAGATTCGTCGAACACGGCGGCGCGCTCTCCGTCAGGGACGGTGAACACTTCGCGCTCGGCCGGAATGGCCGAACGCAATCCGAAGACAGGAAGCACCCGTTTGGGCGCGAGGGCCGCCAGCGACGCCAATTGCTTGGCCACCAGCACGGGATGCCGCCCCGGCAGCACCGCCACCGAGGTGCCGACCTTCAACCGGGCCGTCCGGGCCAATGCGTAGGCCATGCCGACCATGGGGTCCACCGCCGGCGAGTAGACCAACTCGGAGAACCACAGCGAGTCCACCCCGCTGGTCTCCAGGTGATCGACAATGGCTGCGAGCTGATCGGGAGCTGTGTTGGCACCCAGCCCCACCCCGAAGCGAATCTTCACCCGCGCCTCCCTCCGTGTTGTGGCACGCATCCCTATGCAACACAGCGGCACCGCCAGTTGTGCCCAAGCAGTGGATGCCAGCTACAGACCGCTCAGCGTGGTGATCACCTGGACGGTGATCGCCAGAATCACGGTGCCGAATAAGTACGACACCATGGAGTGCTGTAACACCGACTTTCTGATGGCGCGATTCTTCACGGCAGTGTCAGTCACCCCATATGTCACGGCGATCGTGAATGCCAGGTAGGCGAAGTCGGCAAACGTCGGCTTGTCGTCCTGATTGAAGTCGATCCCACCCACCGGTTCGGTGTAGTACAAGATCGCGTAGCGCAGGGTGTAGACGGCGTGCACCACCAACCACGAGGCGATCACGCTCAAAAACCCGACGGCTGCGGCGATGGAGGCGTCCGGTCCTTTGGCGGTGCCCGCGATGAGCAGATAGGCAACACCGCCGAGGCTGGCGATGCTGGCTATCACGATGATCGTGTCGGCCGGGCCACGCGCCGGACTCCGTTGCTGTATAACGATTTCGATCGCGGGTGCGGTCATTTTGGCGATGCTCGCCCAAGTCCAGATCAGATAGACGGCCGCGGTCGCTATCCATCCTGCCGCCGGGGCGTACTGCCATCCCGCTGCAATTCCGACCACGGTGCCGGCGCCCGCGCCGACCATGGCGGCGAATCCGATGTGCAGCGTTGTCGACTGGTTCTGCCGCAGGATAGACGGAATCCGCATGGCCCATGCTAAGCACGCCGGGCGACCGACAGCGGATCGCGACGCGATGCCGTCAGCCTGGTTTCTGACAGTGACTCGTGCATCGAGCGCTGAACCCAGGTGAGAACAACACACTTGCCGTCAACTCTGCTGAACCGGGACATCCCGTGTAACCCATGAGTCGACTAATACGTCGGTGGGCAGGACCCTGCATCCCGATGCGGGCGGCCAGCTCAGATGGTCACGCTGCCAAAGCATTCGTCAAACCGACCATGGCCGCCTCCGGAGCTATGACGAAAAAGTTGTCGAAGCGCCCACGGTTGATGCACGCCGCCTCGGGGCCGGACGACGTTCACTGAGAGCGACGCGTGATTCTCTGCGAAAAATAGGGCGAATTCCCCATGCGTGAAGCCCGTCTGCCGGCGCAGTGTTAAACCACGCTGGTGTTCACGACAAGGAGATGGCGGTCCAGCCAGGCGCGCAACGGCAATCACCGATAGGACGGGACGGCGGCAGGTAGCCAACCCTGCGAAACATCATCAGAGAAAGGGAGGTCCGGTCGATATGTCTCTACCAACCACGATCGCCAGCATCGACGAATTCCAGCAACGCGAGCCCGATATCCTCGTGGCGATAAATGCCGCCCCGCATGGAGCCGAGCTGTTCCTCGCGGACCCGTTCCGCTTTCTCGGCGAGCACGGCTTCACGATTCCGCCAGCCCTACAGGCACAGCCTGCCTGGGAAAGCGCTACGGGGGACAACTTTTGGTGACGTCGGCGGCTGTCAGCCAACCACGCTCCTGTGTTCCCCCATCAACGATCGTCACCACGCAGTTAACTTGTCGAGCCGCTCCTGAGGTTCATCGCCGCCGGCCGGTGGACTCACCGTGTACCCCATCGCGATCAACGCGGCGACAGCTTCTGCGGGCGAGTCGCGAACCACAGCCCGTGTCTGTATGCGACGCCACTTGGCGCGCCCATCCGCGAAGGCAGCCGCCCAGCCGTCCGTCCCCGGAAATCCACAGTCTCGGATCAGAAACTCGACAATGTCTTCCAGGCAGGGCCGAAATCTCTCACCGCCCATCGGGATGTGCAGCGACTCGATACTGTGCGGAGTCCGGTGGTCCAGGCGTGACAGCAGATGAGATAACGCGCCCCGGTGCGCGGTCACCTGCACATGCGAGGCGGGCTTGCTCCTGGCGTCCCTGTCGTAGTCCCATCTGATGATGGGCGCCCGGTCCAGCTTCGCCTTGAGAACAAACGATGAATGCTCGACGGCGAGATGAGCCCCGTAGGAGTCGACGCACAGCTTGTAGTTGGCCGCCAGTTCAGCGAGCCCCTTGTCGGATGCGTCGTGGGGTCCCCGCAAGTCCACCTCGGCGTTGACAACCGAACGCAGTCTGTCGCTGTCTGGCGAAGCGAGGTCAGCCTCGATGGTCCAAAGCTGTGCCGGAAAACAGTTAACGGCCCGTTCGACGTCAGCGACGAAGGCCCCCACCGCATCGTTGAACTCCTCGTGCGTCAATGCCACGGGCAGCCCCGTCTACGCCCCGGTTTCCCCCAGCAAAAACGCGATGGATTCCAGCTCGCCCCACGCGTCGTGCTCGTCACCGACTAGAGCATAGTGGTCGGCGCGATCACGAAGGTCTTCAAGCGCAACGCCGAGCTTCTTGAGTATCGCGGCCCGACGATCGCGGAGTTCGTCGTCAGACAGGGTTTCAATCTTCGTCATCCCAAGCCCCATCCGTCGGCTGTGCGCAGAATGCACCAAGTGTCGCATCCAACTTGTCTTGCGCGTCGCACATTCTCACGCCTGTCATGTACCCAGGATGCCGCGCGCCACCGACAAAAACCACGAGAATCTACAACAATCTGGCCGCTGAGCTGCTCTTTTAAGCTTTCGAGTGACATTTCCCACGACCGACGATCCGCCGCCTGCACCACCGTTAAAGGCTTCTCAGCCGGGCAGGCGACAGTCCGGCCAGACCTCGCCGGCGGCGTTGATCGGGTGGATGGTCAGCACTCCGGCGTCGATCGAGTAGTTGTATCGCTGGTCGGCCGGCGGTGTCCAGGTGCTGCCGTCGGCCAACGTAATGGTGAACGTGTGCGCGGTGTCGTCGTTGTGGCGCTTGTTCAGTATTCCCATGTTGGAGCTCCTTAGTTTCGCGTTCTAACTGCCTACTGGTTCCGGGGTCGCGAGACCCGGATTGGGTTCCTCGGTGCGGCCTCTGATATTTCGTACGTTCACCGGACTACACCGGGCGATGCGGTCGCGAGGCCGACGTCGCGGCAGCCGTCCAACAAGCGGTGGTCGTATGTGACGAACGCTGTCAGTTCCCGCCTGATCTGGGCCGCCGCGGCGAGGTGAATCGCGTCGAGAGAGCGCAGGGTGGCCGGGCCGATCGTTTCAGCCAGAGTGATCACGGGTTCGGTCAGCGGGAGGATGTCCAACCCGTCGAGTAGGTAACGCGCACGCTCAGCCTGGCCTGGTTCCCCGTATCGGGCAACGACTCTCATCAATTCGACCCGGCTGAGCGCGCTCGTCGTCGCACACTCACCCTGGTCGCTTTGCGCGGCGAGCCATGTCCGCAGTTCAGGCGTCTCAAGCTCTGCGATGAGCAGCTTAGTCAGCGCCGAAGTGTCCATGTAGATCACTGCTCGTCGCGCATCTCTTTAAGAACATCGGATAAATTACGTTCGCCGCCGCGCGCCGGCGTGGGCGTGACGTCGAGAAGGTTCCGAGGACGACGAGCCGGAATCAACGCACCCGATTCGATCAGGGCCTCACGCGAACGCTCTCCAGCCTGCACAGGAACGAGTCGGGCGACGAGCCGTCCTTTGTTAGTAACGCCGAGTTCCTCGCCGGCTTCAACCCGGGCGAGGTATCGCGATGCGTGCTGCCGTAGTTCTCGCACTCCTATTACGTCCACGAATCTCATGGTAGCACGCTATGTGCTACATCAGCAGAGTTAGCTTACTGCCCGCCTGACCAGGCCTCGACACCGTCCGGCTCAAGGGCACCATCGCCGAAACCCGAAGCCGGACAAGGAAACCGGACCCGGTACGAGATTGTTTACGCTGCAACATTGCCAGGCTTCGGGGCGTCCGATTCAACGGGGGAGCGGGGGAGCGGTGCGACCACCGCACTTCTTGTCGATCCGCTTGCAGAAATGGCCGACGATCTTTCCGACGAGTAGTGGCCTGGTGCTTCGCTACCAGGTGGTGGCGAGGCGATGTCGACAGCGGATACTGACAGCGGATACTGTCACGTCGTCGTCCTTGCCGATGTTGCCGTACGAACGGACCGCTGGTCGGAGACCTAAGACTGTGTGCGCTTGCGGGTGACGGGGCGTTTGCCGCTGCTTGTGCCGGCTGTGGTGAGTTGTGCGCGATAGGTTTCGGTGGCTTCCTTGGCGACGGCCAGGGCCTCGGTGAGCGCTTGGACACGCTCGTCGGCGCTGCGCTGGGCTTGGGTGAGTTGTTCGGCGTGCTCGGCGCGTAGCGCTTGTCGTTCCGCGCGTGCCTCGTCGCGGTGCCGCTCAAGATCGCGCAGGGTGGATCGAGGCTAAAATTTCGTGACGGTTTCAGTTGAGCAAAGGTACTGCAGCTTACCCGCGATGCGAGGGCCGATACCGCCTGTTTGGCGTTAGTGTTGGCTGCTATGGCCGGACTGGACAATAACGTGAAGCGCTGGCGCACAGCGCTTCACGTAACCGTGTCGGCATTGATAGTTGCCATCCTCGGACTCGCCATCACCCCCGTAGCTCATGCGGCTGCGGCCACGGCGACGTTGTCGGTGACATCGACGTGGCAGACCGGTTTCATCGCCCACTTCACCATCACCAACTCGAGCACGGTGCCGCTAACCGATTGGAAGCTTGAATTCGACTTGCCGGTGGGAGAATCCGTCTCGCACACGTGGAATAGCACCCTTGCACAATCTGGCACGCACTATGTTCTCACCCCCGCGAATTGGAATCGCATCATTGCACCCGGTGGTTCAGCCACAGGTGGTCTAAGAGGCGTGCTGACCGGTTCCTACTCGCCACCGTCGAATTGTCTGCTCAACGGGCAATATTTTTGCACCTAGAGGCGACTGCGCACTGAAGCTCGACCGCTCCGAGACCCACCAACCCCAAGCCGCATAGCGACTGGACCACAAAACGGGTCCCCCTCACGAATCCCCCGGCGGGGGAGCGGCGCTTGCCCAACCACTCCGAACCACCCTCTTGGGTATCGACTAGTTCGATTAACACGATGGAACATCAAACTCGGAACTGAGCAGGCCCGGCGGCATCGAAATCCGTTGATGTGAACCGTATTAGAAATCGCACTGTACACTTCATCATAGGTGGCATCACGAAAGCTCTTGTCGCACAGACAGTTAGGGAACATGGCGTGGTTGAAATGTCATAATTCTATATTATCGGTAGATGAACTAAGTAGCTGTTCACAGATTTGTGTTCGAGACATCGAAGCGCACCTGCCGGTGACTGGACCATCATTCAACGCGCCAAGTTGGTATCGCTTCTAGGCTGCCGCTGATATGGATGGGATGTCGCCGCACCAGTCTCTGTGCACTGCAAAAGAAGTCGAAGTGGGGACAGCCGGCTCACATTGGCGGCATCGTCACCCCGATAGATCCCATCGATTGCAGCCGGGGCCTACAATACCTACCTCATTACGTCACGGTGACGGAATGAGGTCTTGTAGATGGGTTGCTGGCGTTCGATGCAGAGAGGTCAGATGACACGGTAAGTTAGCCGCTTTGCCGCACCCGCGATGCGGCTTGCCAGGTCGGGATGCGTGAGAGGTAACGACAGCGTGGGGCGGGCTGGCATCGCCGTGACCGCCGCCCGAAATAGCGCCAGACACGGGGCGCCGGCGAACCGGCTGTTGTAGTGCCGCCCGTAAAATCGGGGAATGCCTCTACGATATTGCGGGCCCAATGTTGGGTCACCCTGTGCGGCCCTGTCGAGATCGCGAATGTGCCGCCGTGCCGTGCAGAATTTCTGAGCTATGAAGATGATTGGATGCACTGTGGCGCTGAGGCTTTAGATGCTACAGGAGGGACTGTGATGGGACGATTGGGGACAGTGGACTGGCGAGATAGGGTAGAAAGTAGGGGTCGGATGGTGGAGCCCGGGCACGGGCCAGAATCGTTTACCTGAACTGCGCAGTGGGTTCACGGCGCGGATCGCACATACCGGCGGCTATCCTGCCTCGACGCTGCGCAGCGTATAACGATAATGAAGTTGCGAGCTGCACGCCCGGAGGCTCGAGTGGGGACTTTCCCACTGTCGGTGTGGAGGAGGAGTTCCTCCTCGTTGACCCGCGGACCGGCGAACCGGCCCCGCATAACGCGGCGGTGGCCGCGAGGCCGAGCGCCGCGAGCATGCACCTGCAGCTGGAACTGAGCGGTTGTCGGTGAGACCACCTCCAGCGTGGCAGCTACCAGTGCAGAACTCGGCCAAGAACTCACCCCGCTGCGGCGCAGCGCGGTCGAAGCGGCCGAGGCCGCCGGGTCCAACCCCGGCCCTAAGCTCACGCCGGTACGCCGCACGAGTTCCCGGTCAGCGGCACCGAGCAGTACCGGCGGATCGGTGCGGAGTTCGGAATGATCGCGCACGAGCAAGGGATCTGCGGATGTCATGTGCACGTGCAAGTACCCGACCGCGCGCCCGCCATCCAGGTCAGCAATTGGCTGCGACCCTGGCTGCCGTCTTTCCTTGCGTTGTCGGCTAATTCGGCGCTGTACCGTAACGCCGACACCGGCTACGCGAGTTGGCGCAGCGTCCTGCGGAGACGCTGGCCGGCTGCGGGCGCGCCGCCGTTCTTCGCTTCTCCCGAAGAGTACAACCGCACGGTCCACCATGCTGGTCGACACCGAAGTGATCCTCGATCAGATGATCCCTGGGATGTGCGCCCATCGGCGAACTTCCCGACGGTCGAGGTCCGAGTGGCCGATGTAGAGGCGACGGTCGCCGAAACGGTGCTAGCGGCCACCCTGATCCGGGCCGCGGTGATGAGGGCACTCGAGGCGCCTGTGCAGGGCGATGACATCGGACGCCTCCCGCGGGTGCGTTGCGGGCGGCGTACTGGAAGGCCGCCCATGACGGATTGTCCGGTCGTACACTCGATTTGAGCTACGGTCGCGGATCGGTGCCGGCGCGTGAGCAGTTGAGCACGCTGGTACGACGGTTCCCGGCCTTGGACGCGCTCGGTGAATACGACCGCGTCGTGGACGAACTCGACCGCATCGGCGCGCAGGGCAACGGGGCGATGCGGCAGCTCCGGGCATGGCGAAAACGCCGCGAGGTGATGGACGTCATCGCGGAAGCCGCAACAAAAAAAAAAAAAAAAAAAAAAAAAAAAAAAAAAAAAAAAAAAAAAAAAAATCAGGCGATGCGGTCGATGCTTGCCAATTCTGCGGCGAGCTCCTCGCGGACGACTTCGGCGTCGTAGTGGACCTGCATGTTGATCCAGAACATATCGCTCAGTCCTAGTGCGCGCGAAAGCCTTAGTGCGGTGTCGGCGCTGATGCCGCGCTTGCCGTGCACGATCTCGTTGATGCGGCGGGGCGGCACGTCGATCGTTTTAGCGATCCGGTACTGCGAGATGCCCAACGGGTCGAGGAATTCAGTCTTGAGGATTTCGCCCGGGTGGGTGGGTGCGAAGTCGGCCATTGTGTTGATCCTCTCTAGTGATAGTCGACGAGTTCGACATTGCCAGGCGCCGCTAGCACTCCAGGTGAAGCAGATGCGCCACTGGTCGTTAACGCGAACGCTGTATTGGCCGGCGCGGCTGCCAGCCAGCTTCTCGAGCCGGTTGCCCGGGGGCACCCGCAGGTCGTTGATGCTCTCGGCGGCGTTGATGAGAACTAGCTTGTTGTATGCGAGCCTGCTGAGTTCCGGGCTGAGTTTCTTGACGTAGCGGCGATGCCAGATCGCCTCGGTGTCCTTGTCCCGGAACGGGGTGTCACTTCCCCATAGTAACGCTATGCGTTATTAACGTAAAGCGTTATCAGTCAGCGTGTCCTAAAGATTGTGCAGGAAGTAGTCCCCTGAGCCTGACCGCCCTCTGCCGGTCACTACTAGCGCCCGCGCAACAAATAGAAACCCGTTACGAGCAGGCAGCGGGGACTAGTGTTCGTTTCATGACCGGGGGGTTTGCGGAGTCTGTGAGCCTCTCATGGTTAGACGAGCTGGCGATAAAGGACCAAGTCGCACTGTTGAGGGACCCGCATCGCACAATCTCAGGTGAGCTTGCCGGTCACGTCGCCGACAGCCTGGGCGCGCACGCTGTAGTAGAGCAGCTACGCGGGGGTTCGGACCGCTGGAAGCTGTCCGAACCGGTAGCAAGCCAGCTAGGCGGTGTCCGCAAGAAGCTCGATAAATGGTGGAATTCGGATTCTTTTACCAATAGCGAGCGCAACTACCTCATCGAACACCGCGGGGATGCCGAACCACCACCGCACGCGGTCAGAGTCGAGCCAACCGTCATCCTCTGTTTACCTCGAGATGAAGGCGCGCGACGCACCGCCGCTGTGAGGCCGGAACCCACAAAAAAAAAAAAAAAAAAAAAAAAAAAAAAAAAAAAAAAAAAAAAAAAAAAAAAAAAAAAAAAAAAAAAAAAAAAAAAAAAAAAAAAAAAAAAAAAAAAAAAAAAAAAAAAAAAAAAAAAAAAAAAAAAAAAAAAAAAAAAAAAAAAAAAAAAAAAAAAAAAAAAAAAAAAAAAAAAAAAAAAAAAAAAAAAAAAAAAAAAAAAAAAAAAAAAAAAAAAAAAAAAAAAAAAAAAAAAAAAAAAAAAAAAAAAAAAAAAAAAAAAAAAAAAAAAAAAAAAAAAAAAAAAAAAAAAAAAAAAAAAAAAAAAAAAAAAAAAAAAAAAAAAAAAAAAAAAAAAAAAAAAAAAAAAAAAAAAAAAAAAAAAAAAAAAAAAAAAAAAAAAAAAAAAAAAAAAAAAAAAAAAAAAAAAAAAAAAAAAAAAAAAAAAAAAAAAAAAAAAAAAAAAAAAAAAAAAAAAAAAAAAAAAAAAAAAAAAAAAAAAAAAAAAAAAAAAAAAAAAAAAAAAAAAAAAAAAAAAAAAAAAAAAAAAAAAAAAAAAAAAAAAAAAAAAAAAAAAAAAAAAAAAAAAAAAAAAAAAAAAAAAAAAAAAAAAAAAAAAAAAAAAAAAAAAAAAAAAAAAAAAAAAAAAAAAAAAAAAAAAAAAAAAAAAAAAAAAAAAAAAAAAAAAAAAAAAAAAAAAAAAAAAAAAAAAAAAAAAAAAAAAAAAAAAAAAAAAAAAAAAAAAAAAAAAAAAAAAAAAAAAAAAAAAAAAAAAAAAAAAAAAAAAAAAAAAAAAAAAAAAAAAAAAAAAAAAAAAAAAAAAAAAAAAAAAAAAAAAAAAAAAAAAAAAAAAAAAAAAAAAAAAAAAAAAAAAAAAAAAAAAAAAAAAAAAAAAAAAAAAAAAAAAAAAAAAAAAAAAAAAAAAAAAAAAAAAAAAAAAAAAAAAAAAAAAAAAAAAAAAAAAAAAAAAAAAAAAAAAAAAAAAAAAAAAAAAAAAAAAAAAAAAAAAAAAAAAAAAAAAAAAAAAAAAAAAAAAAAAAAAAAAAAAAAAAAAAAAAAAAAAAAAAAAAAAAAAAAAAAAAAAAAAAAAAAAAAAAAAAAAAAAAAAAAAAAAAAAAAAAAAAAAAAAAAAAAAAAAAAAAAAAAAAAAAAAAAAAAAAAAAAAAAAAAAAAAAAAAAAAAAAAAAAAAAAAAAAAAAAAAAAAAAAAAAAAAAAAAAAAAAAAAAAAAAAAAAAAAAAAAAAAAAAAAAAAAAAAAAAAAAAAAAAAAAAAAAAAAAAAAAAAAAAAAAAAAAAAAAAAAAAAAAAAAAAAAAAAAAAAAAAAAAAAAAAAAAAAAAAAAAAAAAAAAAAAAAAAAAAAAAAAAAAAAAAAAAAAAAAAAAAAAAAAAAAAAAAAAAAAAAAAAAAAAAAAAAAAAAAAAAAAAAAAAAAAAAAAAAAAAAAAAAAAAAAAAAAAAAAAAAAAAAAAAAAAAAAAAAAAAAAAAAAAAAAAAAAAAAAAAAAAAAAAAAAAAAAAAAAAAAAAAAAAAAAAAAAAAAAAAAAAAAAAAAAAAAAAAAAAAAAAAAAAAAAAAAAAAAAAAAAAAAAAAAAAAAAAAAAAAAAAAAAAAAAAAAAAAAAAAAAAAAAAAAAAAAAAAAAAAAAAAAAAAAAAAAAAAAAAAAAAAAAAAAAAAAAAAAAAAAAAAAAAAAAAAAAAAAAAAAAAAAAAAAAAAAAAAAAAAAAAAAAAAAAAAAAAAAAAAAAAAAAAAAAAAAAAAAAAAAAAAAAAAAAAAAAAAAAAAAAAAAAAAAAAAAAAAAAAAAAAAAAAAAAAAAAAAAAAAAAAAAAAAAAAAAAAAAAAAAAAAAAAAAAAAAAAAAAAAAAAAAAAAAAAAAAAAAAAAAAAAAAAAAAAAAAAAAAAAAAAAAAAAAAAAAAAAAAAAAAAAAAAAAAAAAAAAAAAAAAAAAAAAAAAAAAAAAAAAAAAAAAAATAGATCATGACGCGATCAAGAATGATGTTGCAGATGTCGCCGTTGTCGGCGAGGAGGGCCAGGCCGCGGTTCCGAAGGAAGCCGTCGAGGCGTCGATCAAGCGGCCAATTCGCATACTCGTCGTCGACGTAGTCAGAGTTCAGGAATTGCCGTATGAGGGATCGACGTCGTGATTCATCACCAACGGCCGATCGCCGCCAACAGAGGTCATGTCACGTCCTTTGGATGACAAATTCGGCCCCGTCCGCAGTCACTGTAGCGACGAAAGCGAAGCTCAAGGGTAACTCTTCACTCACGTACTCAATGGGCAATGCTAAGCAGCAAACACATCCCGCGTCACAGAGTTCCCGAAATCGAGCTTTTCGAGACGCCACCCGCGCCATCCGGTGACCGGCGACTTCGCGTCTGGCAAACATGTCCCCAATCAGTCGGCGGGGGAGGAACAGACCTCTTGGCATGGGGTGAGCCGTTGGGTTATGCGCGGGATGTCGGCGAGTTCCTCCACGCCGCCAGGCCCGCCGATCGGCAGGAACGCCGGATTCTGGGCGAAGCCCTAGCGCGGCCAGTACGAACAGCGCGACGAACACGCCGATCGCATAGTTGGTTGGACTGTTTTCGAGCAGCTTGCTGGCAAACCTATGCAGAAAGCCCGGGTGAATGACAAAGAATCGGTAGTAGCGGTCGCGATCGGTGAGGTCGGAATGAAACGCTTCCACCGCTTTTGCGTCGTGTGCATCGAGACGGCGCAATAACACCACAGCGCCATCGTGAAGCGTCATGGTGTCGGCTCGGTCGAGGCCTTTGCTATCCACGATCGTCATCATCGCTTGCGATTGCAGATCACGCGCATCCGAGCCGGCCGGCCGCGCGACGTGTGACCGGGGCCGTGATTTCTCCAGACCCTATCCCCACGGGCGGTCGCGGCGAAACGATGACATCGGCCTGACTGGGCTGCGGTGAACTGTCAAGGCGATAGGAAATTGGTATGACGACCGTGCCGGCCAACCGCTGTTGGTGAGCGGCCCCGACGTTGATGTACGCCCGTGGCAATTCCTGATCGATGCCTCCAGGGTGGCCTTCGGCATGCGGAAACGCAAGGTCCCGGATTACGGTGATCTGCACTACTGGTGAGGCCCGGAATTGAAATCCCGACCTCGGTGGTTAGCGCCGGGTATTTCCGCCCACAGCCCGCGCCGCCGGGTGGCGGCGAGTGTGCGCCAATCCTGTTGTGTGCATCTGGATTTACGAGGTTCTGGCACGGGACCCTCGAAGAACGGTCTCCATCGCGGCTAACCGGGCGCCGGGCGCAGTCCTAGGCCATTGCGCACTGATCGTGTCCATGTGACGGCGAAGGTCGCAAAATCGCAGATATGAAGCGCAGCCCACGGTGGCTCGGCGGTCCTCGGATTGCGTGTATCGGTTTGTATCCCCTGCAGGGGAAGGAAACTCTTCAATGAACACCCGGAGCCGTAGCCGGCCGCGCCCTCTGACCAGACGCTCCACATCGCCGCGTCAGCGGCCGCGGAACCGAAGCTCCCTCTTCTCCACGAACGCCTGCGCCGCTTCCCAGTGGTCTTCTGTCAGGCCCGTATGGATGCGGTGTGTGACCTCGAGGTCCATGCATTCCTCGAGGTTGCCGTGGACCGCCCGGTTGAGGTTCTCTTTCATGTAGCGGTAGGCGATCGACGGACCCTCGGCCAACCGCCGAGCCCGGTCCATCACCTCTTTCTCGAGCTCGCCGGCCGGGAAGACGGCGTTGACCAAACCCAGCTTCTCGGCCTGATCGGCCGTGAGCCGCTCCGAGAAGTAGTACAGCTCCTTGGCCTTCGCCGGGCCGACCAGTCTGGTCAAGAACCAGGTTCCGCCGTAATCGCCGGCGAAGGCAACGCGAGCGAAGGCGGTAGTGAAGATGGCGGTTTCGGCCGCGTACCTGAGATCGCAGGCCAAGGCGAGCGACAGGCCGGCGCCGGCAGCCGGGCCGGAATGTGCGCGATGGTCGGTTTCGGCATCCGCCACAGTTTCCCGCTGGTCGCCTGCTGGTTCAGACGCTGCCGGTGGATCGCCACGTCCACCGCCACCGGGGCCCGCCTGAAGATCCCCGGTCGGCCATGGCCTTCACGTCGCCCCCGGCCGAGAAGGCGTCGCCCTGCTCCAGTCAGCACCACGCAGCCAACCTCATCGCTGAGTTCGACCTGGGCCAGGACGCGTCCCAAAGCCTCGACCATGTCGTTCGAGAAGGCGTTGCGCCTAGACGGCCGATTCATGGTGATCACAGCTACGCCGTCGTCCACCTCGGCCAAGAGATCTTCGGTGCCCGTGTCGAGGGCCGTCATGGCGCACGCACTACGAACCGCACTCCGCCGATCTCGGTGACCGGCCCGTCACCGTTTGGCAGGCCCGGCAAGCCGGGTGTCAACCAGAGTTCGGTAATGCCTTCGGCCCGGCCGTCGACCGCCGAGACGAACCTCAACGATTGGCCGGCCGGGTCCAGCCGGACCAGGGCTAGCCCACCGTCCACCTCGGCGTCGAGACCAAGAACCCGGGCCCACCGCTGGGCCGCCACGGCCGGTTCTTCCACCTCGACCGTTATGCCGGCGATGCCGCCCGCCGGGTGATCGGGCGCCGTTCCGGTCCATGCCGGTCCCGCCCATCGCCACGAGTTGGTCGGCGACGCCCAGTCGAGGGACACGATCGCCCCCGGGATGTCCTTGGGGTGCAAGTGGGTGCCGGCGATGTCGTCGAGGTCGACCTTCCACACCACGCGCACTCCCAGATCGGTCACCCGCCGGCGGGCCTCTTCGAGCGAAGGCATCTGGAATATGGCCATGTAGCCGCTGTCGGCTCCGCGACGGGCGAGATAGCGCCCGGCGGTGGTGTCGGGTTGTACGGGAGAGACCACCTCCACGAAGGTGTCCCCAACGGGAAATACGGCGTTGATCAGCCCGAATTCCCCGACCCACAGATCATGAGACTGATCCGGCCAGCCAAACGTCTCCTGGAGAGCGGTGGCGGTCTTCTCGCAGTCGTGGGCGACCAGCGCCACCTGGCGTAGACGAGGACCCGGCAATGGGTCTGGCATGAGCACCCTCCCATGGCAGCGACGTACAACCACCATACCTGGGCTCCAACTGAGCGTGCCCTACCTCCTGCCAGCACTCGCCAACTGCCATCCAAGTAGGTTGCCCCGGTTGGCAGCGCGGCCTAAAAGGCGTCGAGCTCGGCGCGCACAGCGGCCACCACCCTATTGTCAGGTGACGAATCCGGCCGCGAACTAACCGGAAGCTGGCACATGCATCAACTACCCCATTACCCCCGCGCCCTCACCGGGCGAGCTCCTCCCGATAAATCCGCCCGAACCGGGAGCCCCACCTCTACCCCTAGCTAGGGGATGGCGCTGATGCTCTGCCGCGCGCGCTCACCAGCCGGCTCGCAGTTTGAGCGGATCTGTGATGTGTTCATAATGCGGGAACAGCGCAATCTGGGCACGAGCAACAAGCCCAGCAGACCGAGATCGATGCCGGGCAGTAACGCTCGAATCTAGGATTGAAATTTCGGCTTGAATCGTCGGGTTGTCAGCGGCCTCAATCACCCGGCTGACTGCCCAGTGGCAAGATGAGGCGAAAGCGTTTGGCCGAGCGCGACCTCTCGAGCACCGATTTCGTCTACCTGTGGGTCGACGGCATCCATCTCAAGGTCCGCTTGGAGCAGGAGAAACTCTGCCTGCTGGTGATGATCGGGGTCCGCTCCGATGGCCGCAAAGAGCTCGTCGCGTTGACCGACGGCTATCGGGAGTCCACCGAGTCCTGGGCCGATCTGCTCCGAGGTTGCCGCCGCCGCGGGATGACCGCGCCGGTGTTCGCGGTCGGCGACGGCGCGCTGGGGTTCTGGAAAGCCCTGCGCGAGGTGTTCCCCGACACCCGCGAGCAACGTTGCTGGTTCCATAAGCAGGCCAATGTTCTTGCTGCGCTGCCCAAATCAGCGCATCCCGGCGCGTCTCGCCGCGACTGCGGGAGATCTATAACGCCGAGGCCATCGACAAGGCTCAGGTCGCGATCAAAGCGTTCGAGATCGACTACGGCGCCAAATACCCCCAAGGCGGTCGCCAAGATCGTCGAGGACGCCGATGTGCTCCTGGAGTTCTACCGGTACCCGTCCGAGCATTGGATCCATCTAAGAACGACCAATCCGATCGAAAGCACCTTTGCCACAGTGCGATTGCGGACCAAAGTAACCAAAGGACCCGGCTCGCGCGCAGCCGGCCTGGCGATGGCCTACAAGCTAATCGAGGCCGCGGAGACGCGCTGGCGCGCGGTCAATGCACCTCACCTGGTCGCCCTCGTCCGCAACGGCGCGGTCTTCCACAAAGGGAAACTCCTAGAACGGCCGGTCGACATCACGCCAGCCGAACCCGATACCTATTGACACCTTGCTTCATCCGGTCACCGGTCTCGACGTGGCCGATGCCGATCGTTGGTCCGCGGGATCGTTGTCGCTCCTCTGATCGGTGCTCACCGAGCACATCAGCGACAATCCACCTGTCGACCAGCTCGGGCTTGGTGGCGAGCTGAGGGCCGCCGTAGGGCAGGGTTAGGGTGGGTCATGGCCGCCATCGAGGAGCCGGTGACGGTGCTGGGTCGCGGCGCCGTCGCTTGCGGATGCGGTTATGACCCCGGATTTCTCGACGTGGAATCGGTTAGCTGGCCGATGAATACGTCGAAGCCGACGATCATCAATCCGCTGGCCCAAGCGAGTTCAGTGGCGGACGCGGGGGCGCGGTGATGGTCAGCCGGTATGGGTGAAGTCACCTTGGCTCACTTGAGTCCTCCTGCCTCTGATATACAGGCCCCATCCTCTCGGAAGCTTTCCGTCACGAAACAGATATTGCAGCAACACCTTTCGTGTACGAGTATCTTCTAAGAGTGTAGGAGTCTCCTTTGCGGCCGCAAGTCTTCCCCACACCAGCTTGAGTAGCCACCTTTCGATGTCTTCGCCGCTGATGAGGTCGAACTCACTCACGTAACGGTCTGGCTCACGCAGCTGCGCAAGGTAATAGCGCTCAACCGTGGCATGTAGCCGGGTTGCGGTCGAGTCCAACCTCGACAAGGCGTTGTTGTGGCGCTCGCACAACACTCTCGCGCCGAGGGCAGCGATTGGAAGGACTTGAGACGTCTCGCGCTGCCAAAAAAGTTCGCCGATGTCCACCTTCCTGCCATCGCCAAATGTTGGTGACCTGAGGATTCCTTCGCTGATCCAGTGCTCTTTGGTCAGCTTGCCTGCACAGTCACAAGTCGAGGCGGCATAACAGCCCTGGCGCGCGTGACCCGTAACCGGATCGCTGAGGAGTGGTGCATGTCGAGGCAACAGCCAACGTTTGGTCGACCTGTTGGAGTGGCAGTCACCCACCCGCTTGCCAGAGCCGCATGGGCACAGCGAGTTCACCCAATCAGGGTTGTTGGCGTCGTTGATGTCAAACGGCACGGGACCAGGGGCGTTGAACGCCGCGACTGATTGCATGGCGGAAAGCGCACTCCGTATTCGGCGGACGCCAGGTCGACTTGTCTCGGCACCATCATGCCCCGGCTGGTTCTTCTAGCCAATGGGTCAAGCAGCTGTGGAAATGCAAACCCGAGGTGCGCGGCTCGATATGAGTACGCGCCGGTTGCTCGCCCATCCCGCGTGTGATCCAGGGCCAGCACCGCGGTCGCGTACCTTTACAAACGAAGTCGGAGACTTTGTTCATGGATAACCGGGATTATCCACGGTCCCCGCAGCCAGGTCACGCAGTCCACTCCCCGCACGACGCGAGGAGGCAGCTCAAGGAGCCGACACTCTCACGTCTTTCGGACGGCAGCGGCAAACCCTGTCCATGACTAGATGAGAGCTCGCAGGTCACACGGCCCCGCCACTATCAACAACTTCCGGATCGGACAACGGTGACGAATTCGCCTGGGTGGCACCGGCAATTGAACGGCCATGGTGGAAGCCCCGCGCGTAATGCTGCCGTCATACTCGGCCATCATTCAACGGTCCGACGCCCGCGCTCCAGGGCGCACCTATGCTGTGCCCCGCAAACACATCACTGGGACGTTACCGGGCAGGCACACCTTGCGGCGAATGATACAGCTCGCCAACGTCGTTCGCGTTGGCAGCGCGCTTAGACGCTGCCCCGAGGTACCACCCATCGGTGCTCGAAAGTCAATACCGTTGCGGCGGTTTCGAAGTCAGTGTCGTAGTGGATGACGGTGAGTCGGTGCGTTGCGGCGAGAACCGCGGTTAGCAGGTCCGCCATTCCCACGGCTCGGTGCTGGCTTGTTGTCGCGAGCGCCCGTTGGGCACCGAGTGCGGTCTGCCAATGTTCGTCATTGGTCGGCAGGTATTCGTAGGCAGCGCGGCGGTCCGCCCAGAGCTGCTCGTATTCGGCCGGCCCGCGGGCACTATAGAGCGCTTCTGCATCCAGCGACGCTGTTGTCGCGACCGCGCCACCTTCGATTAGCGAGCGAAGGCGCCGCGAAACCTCTGGGTGGCGCATCCTCGCGGCGGCGCTGGTATCGATCAGGTAGCGGGCGATCAGCGCCACACTTCCCCGCGCTCATCTGGATTGGCCATGCCCTCAAGACCGCCGCTCTCTAACCAGTCGATCTGGCGTGCCCGGGCGGACTTGGCCGCCGCTTGCTGCAGCGCGATCCGCACAGTGTCTGAGACCCCAGTCGTCCTTAGTTCTCGCTGCGCCGCCGCCAGGAGCTCATCGTCCAGGTCGATCAATCTCTTGGGCATGCCGACCTCTCAGGAAGGGTATATATGCGGTGACAAGATAGTATATACCGGCGAGGGTCCCGCTGGAGGAAAATCCGGGCGCGTTTTAGCACCGCCCAGTCTTTGCGATCTATACGGTGGTTGTCGCACGCTCGATGGGCTGCCGCTTCCACGGTCGTGACTGCCCGCCGGATATTGAAATGGGGACGTTGCCAGATGGCGAGGTGGTCGCTCGGTTCGCCGCGGCCGGCTTATTGCCCGGCCTCGTCGGCGAGGCAGTCGAACAGCCCCTTCAATCGCGAACGCGAATCCGAAGCCCAACGGCAGCTACATCATCAAGACCAATCCCGGCCAGTACACCGGTGGCTACACCGTGACCGCCACCGCGCCCGGCTTCACTCCCCAGGCGAACCCCATCGGCACTATTAGCAACGGCGGCACCGTCGACCAGAACTTCAACCTGGTGACACCGCATCCATTTGCCATCATCGGTCAGGTCACCGGCGACTACGCCCCGCTTAGTGACCCGAGTGACATCACTGTCAACCCCATTGCGGGTGCGACTATCTACGCGTCCGCGCCGAATCAGCCCAATCAGACGTATTCGGCGCAAACCGATGCGCAAGGAAACTACAGCATCAACAACGTCAACCCTGGCACATACACCGGCGGCTACACCATCTCGGTCGAGGCGAAGCGCTTCGAACCCCAAAAAACACAGGTTGCGCAGCCGATCGGTGCTTCGGTTACCGCGGACTTCGAGCTTTCGCAGGTGCCGTCAACCACGCCGCCGCATCCCGTTAAACCCGGGAGCATGATGTAGGAGCCGGCTAACGACCGGAATGGGGCCAACCGGCGCGCCGATAGCCGCCCAAAAATGGCGAAGCTAGCTCCGTCCGAGAAAAGTTTGAAGTGCTGCATGTTCTAGGTCCCGACGCTCGTCGCCGAACCCCCAGTCGGCTGGCCACCGGGACTTCCGACTGGGGATCGGCGCGTCGGAGCCCCCTCGATGCAACAGCTAAGCCCCCCGGATCAGAAACCTCACCAAAACACAAAGGTCACGACCTCTTTCGAGTTCGTGACCTAACCGCCTTGAGTTCGTAGAACCGCTCTTTGTGGGCGAAGGGGGACTTGAACCCCCACGTCCCGAAGGACACTGGCACCTGAAGCCAGCGCGTCTGCCATTCCGCCACTCGCCCTCAACAACCGGAGGAGCCTATCACTGTAGTAGCCGTCATCCCCAACCGCGCCGATCGCCCGACGCAGCCGCTGAACCCTGGATTGAGCTGGCCCGATGCGATTCTCAGAGTTCTGTAGGTGCCGCTGAGCTGCGCTGGGCCGATACCATGCTGCAGAACGACACGCGCGAGGCGACACGCCGTGCAGCAGCTATACAGAAGGACAGAGGCGGGCGTTTGAACATGGGCAGCCAGAAAGGGCTAGTTCAACGCATCGAGCGCAGACTCGAGGTCACCCTGGGCGATGCATTTGCCCGCGTGTTCGGTGGATCGATCGTCCCTCAAGAGGTGGAAGCCCTGCTGCGCCGAGAGGCGGCAGAAGGAATTCGCCCGGTTTCGGGCAATCGCCTTTTGGCTCCCAACGAATACATCATTACCCTCGGTATGCACGACTACCAGAAAGTGGGCGCCGACCCGGACCTCACTTCGGACGCTTTCGCTAAGCATTTGGCGGGATACATCGGCGAACAGGGGTGGCAAACATATGGTGACGTGGTCGTCCGGTTCGAGCAGTCCGCGAACCTGCACACCGGCCAGTTCCGCACCCGCGGTGCTGTCAACCCCGATGTCGAGCCCCGGTTAACAGCCGGCGAGCCCGCCCCGCCACAATCAGACCATGCGTTCAGCGCAGAACCAGGAGTACCACCGATGACTGAGAATTCGAGCTACCGCGGCGGCCAGGGGCAGGGGCGGCCCGGAGACGACCACTACGACGATCCCTACGGGCATCCGCAAGACGACCCGCACGCCGCACCGGATCCGCGCAGTCCATATCCGCCGGAGCCTGGCGGCTACCCCGACCAGAGGCGGCTACCCCGACCAGGGCGGCTACCCCGAGCAGGGTGGTACCCCGAGCAGCGGGGTGGGTACCCAGACCAAGGCGGCTACCCAGACCAGGGCCGCCACGGCGACCCGCGCAGCTACCAGGAACCCGGCGGATATCCCGAGCAGCGCGGCGGCTATCCAGACCAGGGCCGCTACCCCGACCAGCGCGGTGGATATCCGGACCAAGGCGGTTACCCGCCGCAATATGACCAGCGGCCGGCTGCCGGTTACGGCGGCGGCCAGGGTTACGACCCGAGCTACCGCCAGGGCGGTTACGGCCAACCCGGCGGCCAGGGCTATGGCGAGTACACCGACTACGGCCGCGGACCGGGGCGCCACGAAGAGGGCGGCTACGGCGCCCCCGACCAGCGCCCGGCGCCTCCCGAGCAGGCTGGCGGCTACGAGCAGGGCTACGGCGGCGGGCCGGCATACGGTCGGCAGGACTACGGCCAGCAGCCCGAGTACGGGCGATACGGCGACGCCCCCGGCCAGACATACGCCGCCCCCGGCGGCGGGTACGCCGAGCCCGGACGTGGCGATTACGACTACGGCCAGCCCGCCGAAGCCGGCGGCTACGGCGGCTACGGGCAGGGCGGCTACTCCTCTTCTGGCTCGGCGATCACCCTGCAGCTCGACGACGGAAGCGGGCGCACCTACCAGTTGCGTGAGGGCCCCAACATCATTGGCCGCGGCCAGGACGCGCAGTTCCGGCTGCCGGACACGGGTGTGTCGCGACGCCACTTGGAGATCCGCTGGGACGGCCAGGTCGCACTGCTCTCCGATCTCAACTCCACCAACGGCACCACCGTCAACAACGCGCCTGTGCAGGAATGGCAGTTGGCCGACGGCGATGTGATCCGGCTGGGGCATTCGGAGATCGTCGTCCACATCCATTGAGCCCGTAGGTCGCGAAGCCATCCAGCTTCACCCCGCGTCGATCGCCGTCCAAGTATCGTGACGTTGCTATATCCGGGCACGTGAAGTACGCGGCACCAGGACGGAGAGGACGTCAGATGCAGGGACTCGTGCTGCAACTGACGCGCGCCGGGTTCTTGATGTTGCTGTGGTTGTTCATCTGGTCGGTCCTGCGAATCCTGCGTACCGACATTTACGCTCCCACCGGCGCGGTCATGGTGCGACGCGGTTTGACGTTGCGAGGCACCCTGCTGCCGGCGCGACAGCGCGGAGGCGCTGCCCGCTATCTCGTCGTGACCGAAGGCGCGTTGGTCGGTGCGCGTATCACGTTGAGCGGCCAACCGGTGCTGATCGGACGCGCCGACGACTCCACGTTGGTGCTGACCGACGATTACGCTTCGACGCGGCACGCGCGGCTTTCCCAGCGAGGCTCGGAATGGTACGTCGAAGATTTAGGATCGACCAACGGCACATACCTCGACAGGGCAAAGGTGACGACGGCGGTACGGGTTCCCATTGGCACGCCGGTGCGTATCGGCAAAACGGTAATTGAGTTGCGCCCGTGAATTTGGTCTTGCGCTACGCGGCGCGCAGCGATGTCGGTTTGGTCCGATCCAACAACGAAGATTCGGTGTACGCCGGTGCGCGATTGTTGGCGCTGGCCGACGGCATGGGCGGGCACGCCGCCGGTGAAGTCGCGTCGCAGTTGGTCATTGCCGCGCTGGCCCACCTCGACGACGACGAGCCCGGTGGCGACCTCCTCGCCAAGCTCGACGCCGCGGTGCACGCCGGCAATTCTGCCATCGCCGCGCAGGTGGAAATGGAGCCCGACCTCGAGGGGATGGGTACCACTCTCACCGCAATCCTGTTCGCGGGCAACCGTATTGGGATGGTGCACATCGGCGACTCACGAGGCTACCTGTTGCGCGACGGCGAGCTGACGCAGATCACCAAAGACGATACGTTCGTCCAAACCCTGGTCGACGAAGGGCGGATCACCCGCGAAGAGGCGCACAGCCACCCGCAGCGATCGTTGATCATGCGCGCGCTGACCGGCCATGAGGTCGAGCCGACGCTGACCATGCGCGAGGTCCGCATCGGGGATCGCTACCTGCTGTGCTCGGACGGGCTTTCCGACCCGGTGAGCGACGAGACCATCTCGGACGCCCTGAAGATTCCCGATGCCACCGACAGCGCCGACCGCCTTATCGAATTGGCGTTACGCGGCGGCGGGCCCGACAACGTGACCGTGGTGGTCGCCGACGTCGTCGACTACGAGTACGGCTCCACCCAGCCGATTATCGCGGGCGCAGTATCCGGTGAGTCCGATGTTCATGACCCGCTGACCCGACCCAACACCGCGGCAGGTCGGGCTTCGGCCATCGGCCCGCGCAAAGAGGTCGCCAAACGCGTTGTGCCCCAAGTCGAGACGCTCACGCCGCCGCGCCGGTCGCGACGGCGAATACTGATCGGGGTCACCCTCCTCATCCTGCTGGTGCTCGCGGCGCTGGCCGTCGGCCGGACCGTCATCCGCAGTTATTACTACGTCGCCGACTACAACGGCGCGGTGTCCGTCATGCAGGGCATTCAGGTGTCGGTCCTGGGCGTGCCGCTGCACCAGGCTTATTCGCAAGGCTGCCTGAATAGCCGCAACCAGTTGTCGGTGATCCGGTACGGCCAGGCCGGCGCCACCCGCGATTGCCGACTGATGAAGCTCTCCGACTTGGCCGAGTCGGCGCGTGCGCAAGTAGCAGCCGGGCTTCCGGCGGGCACGCTCGAGCAGGCCGACGCGCAGTTGCGGCGATTGGCCACCGAGTCGCTGCTGCCGCTCTGCCCGCTTGCGCGCGCCCAGTCGCCACCGGCCTCGACACCACAGTCCGCGTCTCCGCAGCCCACGCCGAGCATCGGCCAGGCGCCCGAGCCGGGCGCGGTGACGTCGGTTCCCGAGGCCCCCGAAGAGTCCTCGGTGAGCCCGTTGCCGACACCGGCCGCGCCGACTGTCACAGCACTATCCCCGCCGCCACCTCAGCCGGGAACCGACTGCCGGACGCCGGAATGACCACGCAGCCGCAGCCGCCGGTCACCGTCACGCCCCCGCTGCCGAACCGGCGCAATGCCGAACTGCTGCTGCTGTGCTTCGCCACCGTCATCACGGCGGCGGCTTTCGCGATCGTGCAGGCCAATCAGGAACGCGGTGTCAGCTGGGCGCTGTTCGACTACGCGGCGGGTTTCTTGGCGGTGTTCGTCGTCGCGCATCTGGCGATCAGACGCTATGCGCCGTACGCGGACCCGTTGCTGTTGCCGATCGTGGCGCTGCTCAACGGGCTGGGCTTGGTGATGATTCACCGACTCGATCTCGACGAGAGGCTGGCCGAGGGGAGTGGCCGCACCGTCGCAAATCCGCAGATTCTGTGGACGCTGGTCGGCGTGGGCGCTTTCGCTTTCGTGGTGATCTCGTTGAAGGACCACCGGCAACTCGCGCGCTACGGTTACGTCTGCGGGCTGACCGGGCTGGTCATCCTCGCGATACCGGCACTGCTGCCTCGGTCGCTGTCCGAGCAGAACGGCGCCAAGATCTGGATTCGGTTGCCGGGCTTCTCGATTCAGCCTGCTGAGTTCTCGAAAATCCTGTTGCTGATTTTCTTTTCGGCGGTCTTGGTAGCCAAGCGCGGACTGTTCACCAGCGCGGGCAAGCACGTGCTGGGCATGGATCTGCCCCGTCCGCGTGATCTCGCTCCGCTGCTGGCGGCCTGGGTGACCTCGATCGCCGTGATGGTCTTCGAAAAGGACTTGGGGACTTCGCTTTTGCTTTATGCGTCGTTCCTGGTGGTGGTTTACCTGGCCACCCAGAGGTTCAGCTGGGTGGTCATCGGCCTGGCGTTGTTCGCGCTGGGAAGTGTTGCGGCGTACTTCATTTTCGATCACGTCCGGGTCCGCGTGCAGACCTGGTTGGATCCGTTCGCCGACCCCGACGGTGCCGGTTATCAAATCGTGCAGTCGCTGTTCAGTTTTGCCACCGGTGGTGTCTTCGGCACCGGGCTCGGCAATGGTCAGCCGGATACCGTGCCGGCCGCGGCCACCGATTTCATCGCCGCCGCGTTCGGCGAGGAGCTCGGACTGGTGGGGTTGGCCGGCCTGCTGATGCTCTACACGATTGTCATCGTCCGCGGCATGCGGACCGCGATCGCCGTGCGGGACAGCTTCGGCAAGCTGCTGGCGGCCGGCCTGGCCTCCACGCTGGCCATCCAGCTGTTCATCGTCGTCGGCGGCGTCACCAACCTCATTCCGCTGACCGGGCTGACCACACCGTGGATGTCCTACGGCGGCTCGTCGCTGTTGGCCAACTACGTGCTGCTGGCCATCCTGGTGCGTATTTCGCATGCCGCCAGGCGCCCGCTGCGCAGCCCGTCACGCAACACGTCGCCGATCGCGGGCGCCAACACCGAGGTGATCGAGCGGGTATGAATACCTCCCTGCGGCGGATTTCGGTGACCGTCATGGCGCTGATCGTGCTGTTGCTGTTCAACGCCACCCTCACGCAGGTGTTCACCGCCGACGGTCTGCGGGCTGATCCGCGCAACCAGCGCGTGCTGCTCGACGAATACTCCCGGCAGCGAGGTCAGATCACCGCCGGCGGCCAACTGCTGGCGTACTCGGTGGCCACTGACAGCCGCTTCCGTTTCCTGCGCGTATATCCCAACGCCGCGGTGTACGCCCCGGTCACCGGGTTCTATTCGCTGCGCTATTCCAGCAGCGGTCTGGAGCGGGCCGAGGATCCGCTGCTCAACGGATCCGATCCGCGGTTGTTCGGCCGTCGGCTGGCCGACTTCTTCACCGGTCGCGACCCCCGCGGCGGCACCGTGGAAACCACCATCAGCCCGCGAATCCAGCAAGCCGGCTGGGATGCGATGCAGCAGGGCTGCAACGGACCGTGCCGCGGCGCGGTGGTGGCGCTGGAACCGTCGACCGGGAAGATCCTGGCGCTGGTGTCGTCGCCGTCCTATGACGCCAACCTGCTCGCATCGCACGACCCCGAGCAGCAGGCGCAAACCTGGCAGCAACTTCGCGACGACCCACTCTCGCCGACGACCAACCGCGCGATCTCCGAAACCTACCCACCCGGTTCGACGTTCAAGGTGATCACCACCGCGGCCGCCCTGCAGAACGGCGCAACCGAGGACGACCAGCTCACCGCGGCGGCGTCGATTCCGCTGCCGGACAGCACCGCCAGCCTGGAGAACTACGGCGGCGCACCCTGCACCGACGCCGAAACCGTTTCGCTGCGTGAGGCGTTCGCCCGGTCGTGCAACACCGCGTTCGTCCAGTTGGGCCTGCTCACCGGCACCGACGCGCTGCGCAGCATGGCGCAGTCGTTCGGACTGGACGCCGTCCCGGACCCGATCCCGCTGCAGGTCGCCGAATCGACGGTCGGGCCGATTCCAGATGCCGCTGCGCTGGGAATGTCGAGTATCGGCCAGAAGGACGTCGCGCTGACGCCGCTGGAGAATGCGCTCGTTGCCGCTACCATCGCCAATGCCGGCATAACGATGCAGCCCTACCTGGTCGACAGCCTGCAGGGACCCGACCTGGCTAACATCAGCACCACCGCGCCGCACCAACAGCGCCGTGCGGTGTCCCCGCAGGTCGCGGCTAAGCTAACAGACTTGATGGTCGGCGCCGAGAACGTCACACAGCAGAAAGGGGCGATCCCCGGCGTGCAGATCGCATCCAAGACTGGTACCGCAGAACACGGCACCGACCCGCGCCACACACCACCGCACGCGTGGTACATCGCCTTTGCGCCGGCGCAAACTCCGAAGGTGGCCGTTGCGGTCCTCGTAGAGGACGGCGCCGACCGGTTGTCGGCGACCGGCGGTGCGCTGGCCGCACCGATCGGGCGCGCCGTCATCGAGGCCGCGCTGCAGGGAGGACCATGAGCCCGCGAGTAGGTGTGACGCTGTCTGGCCGATACCGCCTGCAGCGCCTGATCGCCACCGGCGGCATGGGGCAGGTGTGGGAGGCGGTCGACAACCGACTGGGACGGCGCGTCGCGGTCAAGGTGCTCAAGCACGAATTCTCCTCTGACCCCGAGTTCATCGAGCGATTCCGGGTGGAGGCGCGCACCACCGCGATGCTCAACCATCCCGGCATCGCCAGCGTTCACGACTATGGCGAGACGCAGATGGACGACGAAGGCCGCACCGCCTATCTGGTCATGGAGTTGGTCAACGGCGAGCCGCTCAACTCGGTGCTCAAGCGGACCGGCCGGCTGTCGCTGCGGCACACGCTGGACATGCTCGAGCAGACCGGGCGGGCACTGCAAGTCGCGCACGCCGCCGGTCTGGTGCATCGCGACGTCAAGCCGGGCAACATCCTGATCACCCCGACCGGTCAGGTGAAGATCACCGACTTCGGGATCGCCAAGGCCGTCGACGCCGTTCCGGTGACCCAGACCGGCATGGTGATGGGCACCGCCCAGTACATCGCGCCCGAGCAGGCCCTGGGCCACGACGCGTCTCCGGCCAGCGATGTCTATTCGCTGGGAGTGGTTGGCTACGAAGCGATTTCGGGTAAGCGGCCGTTCACCGGTGACGGCGCGTTGACGGTGGCGATGAAGCACATCAAAGAGCCCCCGCCGCCGTTGCCGTCCGACGTGCCGCCCAACGTGCGTGAGCTCATCGAGACCACCCTCGTCAAGAACCCCGGCATGCGCTACCGCAGTGGGGGACCGTTCGCCGACGCCGTCGCCGCGGTCCGCGCCGGCCGCCGGCCGCCGCGACCCAACGCTGCGGCCTCCGGCGGACGCGCCACGCCGGCGGCCATTCCGTCGGGCACGCAAACACGCGCCGCGGCCAACGTCACCACCCGGGCGCCCGCCGTCCGTCGTGCACGCCCGACCACCGGCGGTCACCGCACCCCGCCGCCGCGACGCACCTTCTCGTCCGGTCAGCGGGCGCTGTTGTGGGCCGCCGGCGTACTGGGCGCGTTGGCGATCATCATCGCCGTGCTCATCGTGATCAACTCGCACAACAACAATTCCCCGCAGCAACCATCCGCACCGACCGTGACCGACACCGGAAGCCCGCCCAGCAAGCCTGGCTCGGCGCCGGCACATCCGACAAATTGGACGAATCGGGGGTCAGCGGGTAATCCTGGAGGGCAATGCCAGCTGCCCACACCCAGGCGGGCGCCCGCGCTGACTCTGTATTGCGCGGTGTCGCCCCAACACGAAACACCGCGATGACGAGCCCGCAGCACCTGTCCGACCGCTACGAACTAGGCGAAATCCTCGGCTTCGGCGGCATGTCCGAGGTCCATTTGGCCCGGGATGTCCGGTTACACCGAGACGTAGCGGTCAAGGTGCTGCGCGCCGACCTGGCTCGTGACCCCAGCTTCTACTTGCGCTTCCGGCGGGAAGCGCAGAACGCCGCCGCGCTCAACCACCCGGCGATCGTCGCGGTGTACGACACCGGCGAGGCCGAGACGGCCGCCGGCCCGCTGCCCTACATCGTGATGGAGTACGTCAACGGTGTCACGCTGCGCGACATCGTCCACACCGAGGGACCGCTGCCGCCCACGCGCGCCATCGAGATCATCGCCGACGCCTGCCAGGCGCTGAACTTCTCCCACCAGCACGGCATCATCCACCGCGACGTCAAGCCGGCGAACATCATGATCAGCACCACCAACGCGGTCAAGGTGATGGACTTCGGCATCGCGCGGGCGCTCTCCGACAGCGGCAACAGCGTCACCCAGACCGCAGCGGTGATCGGTACCGCGCAATATCTTTCCCCCGAGCAGGCCCGCGGCGATACCGTCGATGCCCGCTCCGACGTCTACTCGCTGGGCTGCGTGCTCTACGAGATGCTCACCGGCGAACCACCTTTCGTGGGTGACTCGCCGGTCGCGGTGGCCTATCAGCACGTTCGCGAGGATCCGGTTCCACCGTCGCAGCGGCATGAGGGTATCTCCGCCGACCTGGACGCCGTCGTGCTCAAGGCGCTGGCCAAAAATCCCGAGAACCGCTACCAGACCGCCGCGGAGATGCGCGCCGACCTGGTTCGGGTGCACAACGGTGAGGCGCCGGAGGCGCCCAAGATCCTCACCGACGCCGAGCGCTCGTCGCTGATGGCCTCGCCGCATTCCAGCGACTCGGCGGGTACGCACACCGATGCGTTGCCTCGCCAACAACTCGAGTTCGCCCGTGACCGCAGCCCTGGTTCGGTGAGCCGATGGGTCGTCGCCGTCGCGGCGCTGGCGGTGCTGACGGTGGTCGTCACCATCCTCATCAACACGTTCGGCGGCGGCCTGCGCAACGTCCAGGTGCCCGATGTGCGCAACCAGGCGTCCGCCGACGCGATCGCCGCCCTGCAGAATCACGGCTTCAAGACCCGCACCCAGCAGAAGCCCGATTCGACTGATTCCGCCCGACCACGTCATCGGTACCGACCCGGGTGCCAACGCGAAGGTGGGTGCCGGCGACCTGATCACGGTCGACGTGTCCACCGGACCCGAGCAGCGCGAGGTGCCGGACGTGTCATCGCTGAGCTATTCGGCGGCGGTGAAGAAACTGAAAGCCGCCGGATTCGGTCGCTTCAAGCAAGCCAACTCTCCGTCGACGCCGGAGATGAAAGACAAAGTCATCGGAACCAACCCGCCGGCCAATCAGACGTCGGCGATCACCAACGAGGTCACCGTGATCGTCGGTTCGGGTCCGTTGACCAAGCAGGTGCCCGATGTCGCCGGGCAGACCGCCGACCTCGCGCAAAAGAATCTCACGGTGTACGGCTTCAGCAAGTTCAGTCAGGCCGGCGTCGACAGCCCCCGCCCGGCCGGCGACGTGATCAGCACGAATCCGCCTGCGGGAGCAACTGTTCCGGTCGACTCGGTGATCGAGATTCAGGTGTCCAAGGGCAACCAGTTCGTCATGCCGGACTTGTCGGGCTTGTTCTGGACCGACGCCGAACCACAGCTGCGCGCACTCGGCTGGAACGGGGTGCTGATCAAGGGCTCCGACGTCGACGCGGGCGGCTCCCAACACAACCGGGTGGTGTATCAGAGCCCGGCCGCGGGTCAGGGCGAGAACAAGGACGGCAGCGTCACGCTGAAGTTCGGTCAATAGCCGCCAGCCGCCGTTGCGACGCCGTCGCGTCGTCGTCATGGCGGCGCACGGTGGCCAGGCTGTCGGAGACCTCGCGTTCCAGTCGCCGCACCAACGCGTCGTCGCGGACCTCGCCGCAGTCGGCCAGCCAGTTGGCCAGAATCCGGTGGCCACCTTCGGTGAGAATCGACTCCGGATGGAACTGAACGCCGTGAATCGGCAGCTCGGTGTGCCGCACACCCATGATCACGCCACTGCGAGTGCGGGCGGTCACCTCCAGCTCAGCCGGCAACGTTTCGGGCAGGATCGTCAACGAGTGATACCTTGTCGCGGTGAACGGATCTGGAAGACCTTGCAGCACACCGGTATTCGTGTGAAAGACGCTGCTGGTCTTGCCGTGCAGCAGTTCGGGGGCCCGATCCACGGTGGCGCCGAACGCTACGCCAATGGCCTGGTGGCCAAGGCACACCCCCAGCAGCGGGGTGCGCGACACGGCGCAGGCACGCACCAGATCGATCGAGGCGCCCGCGCGTTCCGGAGTACCCGGACCCGGGCTCAGCAGGATCCCGTCGACCTCAGCAGCGATCGCGGCGGGGTCGGACAGCCGAGCATCGTCGTTACGCCACACCTGCGCCTCCACGCCCAACTGGCCGAGGTATTGCACCAGGTTGAAGACGAAGCTGTCGTAGTTGTCGACGACCAAGATCTGCATCGTGTCAGGCTACCGTTGGGCCCAATCGCAGGTGGGCTCAGTAACCGACCGGGCCGGCGGGCTGAGCAGAGTGCATCCGCACCGGCTCGGTGTAGCCCACGATGCGGACATCGGGTGAGACTTGCTCGGTGTAGCCGAGGCCGAAGCGCACCACGTACTGCTTGTAGAGGATCACCAGGGGAGCGGCGGCCAACGACGCCTGCATGGCCGCGGCGTCTCCGATCGCGGTGATCGTGTACGGCGGACTGTAGGTTCGCCCGTTGAGCAGCAGGGTGTTGCCCACACAGCGCGGCGCCGAGGTGGCAATGATGCGCTGATCCTGCATCTGAATCGCCTCCGCGCCGGCGGTCCACAACGCGTTGAGCACGGCCTGGATGTCCTGCTGATGCACGACGAGGTCGTCCGGCGATGCGTCGCGGGGAAAGCGGCCGTTGGCGTCGCGCGGCGCGTCGTTCAGGGTCACGATCAGGCCCGGCCCGTGCACTGGATCCAGCCCGGCGTCACCGGCCAGTTCGGCGGACCGCCGCCGCATGGCCGCCAGCGCCGCGTCCGGAGATCGGCCGTGCGTTGCGTCGATGGTGGCGGCCAGTCGATCCCGTTCGGTGTTCAAGCGGTCGACTTCGGACTGTTCGCGGCGCACCAGATCCACCAGCCGCGGCGCGTCGCTGCGCCGGATCTCGCCGCCACGCGACACACCGTGCGTAGCCCCGAGCAGTAGCCCGGCCAGCAGACACACCACTGGGACGCCGACCCGCCACGGCGAACGGCGCGATGCCGCCTCCCGATCTCGCCGCGCGGAGAGCAGCCGGGAGATCCGTATGGCCATCGGCTCTCCGTTCGCTGCTGGTGAGTGCGTTAGGCTCGTCCCTGAACCCGCGAGCACCCGCTCTCCATACCGTATCCCCGAGGTATCGATGCCCAAGTCCAAGGTCCGCAAGAAGACCGACTTCACCGTCAGCGCGGTGAGCCGCACCCCGGTCAAGGTCAAGGCCGGCCCATCCAGTGTGTGGTTCGTTGTGTTTTTCTGCGGACTGATGCTCATCGGTCTGGTCTGGCTGATGGTGTTCCAACTGGCCGCCACGGGCCCCGGTGCGCCCTCGTTCCTCAATTGGATGGCTGAGCTGGGCCCGTGGAACTACGCTGTCGCGTTTGCTTTCATGATCAGCGGGTTGTTGCTCACGATGCGGTGGCGGTAGGCGCCGTCGCGCCCATCATGACCGCATTCTTGGTCTGCGTCGTTGCTGAGCTGGCAACTGGTGAGGGCACTGGATCACACGCGTGTGATTCATCCCCATTGTTGATAGCGCTTGTGGATAACCGCATCGGCAGTGGTAGACCCCATTAGGAGCGCCGTGCAGCAAACACAATGGGCGCCGTCTGCCCTCGGAATCGCAGCGTGCGGCCTCGCCGGAATTGTGATGGCAATCTCATGTGTGACCGTCGTCACAGACCCGCCGGGGCGACTTTTGCTCGGTATTTCCGGGGCTGGACTGATCTTGTTTGCGGGCGGAACGTGGCGCGCGCGTCCAAAACTGGCAATCACCGCCGACGGTCTGCAGGTCCGCGGATGGTGGCGGACCCAGCGGTTGCGTGCGTGCCGACATCAAGATCATCCGGATCACCGAATTTCGCCGGATCGGCCGCAAAATACGGCTGCTCGAGATCGACGCCGACGACGGTCGGCTGTTCATCTTCTCCCGGTGGGACCTCGGCACCGACCCGCTGGACGTGCTCGACGCGCTGACCGCCGGCGGTTACGCGAAGTCCTGATTCCCCATCAAGGGAGAGTCAGGAGATCGTGATCGACTCGATGACGACGGGTTCGGCCGGCCGGTCGCCGCGGTCGGTGGCGGTGGATTCGATGGCGTCGACGACTTTCTGTGAATCCGGGTCGACCACCTCGCCGAAGATCGTGTGCTTGCGGTTCAGGTGCGGCGTCTGGCCCACCGTGATGAAGAACTGCGAGCCGTTGGTTCCCGGGCCGGCATTGGCCATCGCCAGCAGGTAGGGCTTGTCGAACTGCAACTCGGGGTGGAACTCGTCGGCGAACTTGTAGCCCGGGCCGCCGCGCCCGGTCCCGGTCGGGTCGCCGCCCTGGATCATGAACCCGCTGATCACCCGGTGGAAGACCGCGCCGTCGTAGAACGGCCCGGAGCTACCGCCGGAGGCGTTCTCGGTCGAGTACTCCTTGGTGCCTTGGGCCAGGCCCACGAAGTTGGCGACGGTCTTGGGTGCGTGGTTTCCGAACAACGCGATCTTGATGTCGCCGCGGTTGGTGTGCAGCGTGGCAGTGGCGGTCTGAATCGGGCTGGTAGTCACGGGATCACAGTCTGCCATCACGGTCCGGCCCGCCGGTCATCGGAGTGCCCGTACCCGAGCGCATCGGGCCCACGGGCGGGCCGGCGCTGGCAGTCTGAAAGTATTCCGAGCACGGTCTTGCGGCAGGGCCGGGAAAGGCGAGAAATGGCGCTCAAGAAACGACACCCGGCTGACCCCGCGGCAGCGGCTGAACCGCGGTCTGGCGTACACGGCGGTCGGGCCGGTGGACGTGACCCGCGGCGTGGTCGGTCTTGGCGTTCACTCCGCGCAGGCCGGCGCGTCGAGCCTGCGTCGCCGTTACCGCGAGGGCCGCTGGCCCGGGATCTGCGCAACGCCCAAGAGGCTTTGCGTGCAGGAACTGGCGGCGGCCCAGGAGGTAGTTGCCGGTCTGCCAGAAGCGCTGCAGCAGGCCCGGCGGTCCCAGCGGCGCGGCAAGCGGCCATGGGTGATCGCGGGCGTCGCGGCGGTTGTCCTCGCCGGTGGCGCGGCCGCGTTCTCGATCGTCCGCCGCTCGTCGCAACAGGAGCCGTCATCGCTGCCGCCGAGCGTCGACGTGCAGCCCCGCCCCTAGGCGTATCCGGTGCGCGGCTGCGAACTGTGCAGCCTAGGTCAAGCGTCAGCGCGCCGGACAACGTTGATTGCGGTTTCCGCATTTGTAGCGTTGGCCGTCGTCCTAATGTTGTGGTGCGCGATCATCCACTAGTGTCGCCCCCCGGATCGTCCTGTACTGCCGCCGTTCTGGGACGCCAGTCATGACTCGGGTGCGGCCTGGTCAGGCGGCCCTCGAGCCTGGCGATCAAATTCGCCAGCTGTGACCGTCTTCCGTCCCATGCGGGGGAAGCAACGTGCGGCGGCGTTGGTGGTCCCAAGCCACTGACGTCGCCGACGTGCCTCCGCGCTGAGCCGGTGGCCGCGCTCGGGCTGTCGAGGCATCCACGATCCATCGACGCGATCTCGTGGATGGACGTAGCGCCGCGTCCCAATGAGCTGGTTCAATCCCAGTACCGCGCAACCAGTGTTCACGCATACTGGGAAGCATGCGGATAAGCGGGGCGTTCCTGGCCGAGAAGACCACAGCGGCTGCCAACAAGCTGAACGTACAGGGCGGTGTGATATCCAAGTACAACGTCGGCCCCGACCGAGTAGCGCAGTTTGACATCGTGGTGTTGACGCAAGCGGACAACGACACCGGCAGTACAGATCGCCTGGTTGTTATAGAGGTCTCGCCACCCAACGGTGGTGAACCCCTGCATATGCACCGCGAGTTGCCCGCGAACCTAAGGAACGCGGATGCGGGTTTTGCATGCTTCCAGTTCCGACTAACCTTGAATTTGAATGGTCGCTGGATCGTTGCCATGAGCGGCGCAGCGGGAGCAGTATCGCTTCCACTGACGGTGAGTGGTCCACCGCCGCGCAACAGCCCTTAGACGCCTCGCAGCGTGACGAGCCGACCCACCCATGCAATGACGTCGCGTCGTCAGCTCGACGATTTGCTGGACGATCGCAACGAGCTGACCGGAAGCTTTGACCGGGCTTAGCAAGACCCCGGCCTTTGCGGGGGCTGACACTGGACCGCTACGGCGACCTTCACGGATCTGACGTCGAGGCTGTCGGCTCGGCGGCGTGGCCATCAATGCGCTATTAACTCGCAATTGTGGTCAAAATGTGGTCGGTGGCACCGATTCGGCGTCGGCCCTGCTTAGTCGAAGCACCGCCTGAACTGCGGATTTAGCTTGTGGAGCCTAGGGGATTCGAACCCCTGACTTCTGCCTTGCAAAGGCAGCGCTCTACCAACTGAGCTAAGGCCCCTCACGTCGACCATCGGTCTGGTCGGCCGCCACATGCCAAACCTCGACACCGCGCCGAGACCGGACCACAACCGCCAGCACCGCGATCGCTGCCAGCGGCAACACCAGTCTCACGAAACGTCTTGGCGAACACATGGTTGTGGGCCTAGGAGGACTCGAACCTCCGACCTCTTCGTTATCAGCGAAGCGCTCTAACCGCCTGAGCTATAGGCCCGCACGCGCATACGAACGAGCGAGCGAGATTACCCCACCGGACCGTCTGCGCCCAAACCACTAATCCCGGTCTGCCAACGTCACCTCGACGCCGCCGATCAAGTCGGTCGTCAGGTTGTAGATGAACGCACCGATAGTGGCCGCCGCGGTGAGCAGAACGATGTTCACCAAGCCGATCAGCACGGCGCCGCCGAAGATCGTGCCGCTGGAAACCAAGTCGGCGGCGTTGCCACCGGTGTTGTTGAGCAGATCCCCGACGTTGCTGTTGAGTTTGCTCCACACCCCCATGCCGCCGAGCACCAGATACAGCAACGCGACGGCGATCATCCAGACGAAGAACAACGCCACCGACAGCACCAGCGACACCTTCAAGGTGCTCCACGGATCGATCCGCCGGATCTGCATGCTGGCCCGCACCGGGCCCCGGGGCCGGGAGGACACCTGGATGCGGCCTTCCGATCGGACCGGTGCAGTCGACGTGTCAGCCGGCCGGTCGGTGGCCGGTTTGCGTTGTCCGGCTCGTGGTATCGGGCCGGAGAGATCGGGCAATTCGCTGGCATAGGCCTCGTTTTGCCGGCTGTCGTTGCGCGGGGGAGCGGGTGGGACATCGACGTCGGGCGGTGGCGTCTTGGCGGGGCCCGGCGCGGCCGTGCCCGAGATGAACCGGCTCAACCGGGCCTCGGCGTTGGGGCTGGCAGGTGCGCGGCCACTCGGTCGGGTCTCGCGCGGATTCGGCGCCTCCGACGGCTGGCGTTGCTGCGCCTGCGAGGGCCGGGCAGCGCCACGCTTCCGCGGTGTCGCATCGGCGTCGGCGGCCCGATCACCTCCCCGGTCGACCGAGCCATTCCCGTTCGGGCTGTCGCCCGGTCCGGCATATCCCGGCTCGTTCGGTGAAGTCACCCACAGCTCCTAACTGTGCCTCCGGCCGCCGGGCGGTCGGCGATCGCTTACGCCTCTGGTTCGGCGTCCGAATCCTCGTCGGCAACGCCAGCTTCCTCGGCGTTGCGAGCGATGGCTAACAGTGTGTCGCCCTCACCCAAGTTCATCAACCGAACACCCTTGGTCTGCCGTCCGGCCTTGCGGACCTGCCTGGCCGCCGTCCGGATCACCCCGCCACCGGAGGTGATCGCGTACACCTCGCTGTCGTCGTCGACGATCAGCGCCCCTACCAGCCTGCCACGACGGGTGTCGTACTGGATCGTCAAGATGCCCTTCCCGCCGCGGCCCTGCGCGGTGTACTCCTCGATCGCCGTGCGTTTGGCATACCCTCCGGACGTCGCGACCAGCAAGATATGTGCCTTCACGGACCACGTTGAGCGACAGCAGGTAGTCGTCGGCGTTGAACCGCATGCCCTGCACGCCCGAGGTCGCCCGGCCCATCGGCCGCAGCGCATCGTCGGTCGCCGAGAACCGGATCGACTGGCCGTTGGCCGAGACCAGCAGCAGGTCTTCCTCGGCGGAGCACAGCACCGCCCCGACCAGTTCGTCGCCGTCGCGCAGGTTGACAGCCACGATCCCGCCCGACCGATTCGAGTCGAAGTCGGTCAGCTTGGTCTTCTTGACCAGCCCGTTGCGGGTGGCCAGCACCAGATACGGGGCGTCCTCGTAGCTCTTGATCTGGATGACCTGGGCGATGCGCTCCTCGGGCTGGAAGGCCAGCAGGTTGGCGACGTGTTGTCCGCGCGCTATCCGCGAGGCTTCCGGCAAGTCGTAGGCCTTGGCTCGATACACCCGGCCCTGGGTGGTGAAGAACAGGATCCAGTCGTGGGTCGAGCACACGAAGAAGTGCCGCACGATGTCGTCCTGCTTCAGCCCGGCGCCCTGTACCCCTTTTCCGCCGCGCTTCTGGCTGCGGTACAGGTCGGTTTTGGTGCGCTTGGCGTACCCGGTTTCGGTGATCGTGACGACGACGTCTTCGCGCGTGATCAGGTCCTCGTCGCTGACGTCGCCGTCGGCCGCGATGATCCGGGTGCGGCGGTCGTCGCCGTGCTTCTCGACGATCTCGGCGAGCTCGTCGTGCACGATCCCGCGCTGGCGCTCCGGCTTGGCCAAAATGTCTTCCAGGTCGGCGATTTCGGCTTCGATCTTGGCCAGGTCGTCGACGATGCGTTGCCGCTCCAACGCCGCCAGCCGCCGCAGCTGCATGTCCAGGATGGCCTGGGCCTGGATCTCGTCGATGTCGAGCAGCTCGATCAGACCGGTCCGGGCGATGTCGACGGTCTCCGACGCGCGGATCAACGCGATGACTTCGTCGAGCGCGTCGAGCGCTTTGACCAACCCGCGCAGGATGTGGGCCCGCTCGTTGGCCTTGCGCAACCGATAGGTGGTGCGCCGCACGATCACGTCGAGCTGGTGCTCGACGTAGTAGCGGATCATCTGGTCCAGCCGCAGGGTGCGGGGCACGCCGTCGACGATCGACAACATGTTGGCGCCGAAGCTGGTCTGCAGCTGGGTGTGCTTGTACAGGTTGTTCAGCACGACCTTCGCGACGGCGTCGCGCTTGATCTCGACGACGATGCGCAAGCCGACGCGGTCGCTGCTCTGGTCCTCGATGTTCGAGATGCCGGCCAGCCTGCCGTCGCGGACCTGATCGGCGATCGACGTGATGAAGTTGTCGTGATTGACCTGGTACGGCAATTCGGTGATGACGATCGAGGTGCGCCCGCGCGAGTCCTCCTCGACCTCCACCACGCCACGCATGCGGATCGAGCCGCGACCGGTGGTGTAGGCGTCGTTGATACCTTGCGAGCCGACGATCAAACCGTACGTCGGGAAGTCTGGCCCCTTGACCCGCTCGCAGACCGCGGCCAGCGTGGCCTCCTCGTCGGCCTCGTGGTTCTCCAGGCACCAGTAGACGGCCTCCGCGAGCTCGCTTCAGGTTGTGCGGCGGAATGTTGGTGGCCATGCCGACGGCGATGCCGCCGGACCCGTTGGCCAGCAGGTTCGGGAACCGGCTCGGAAGAACCGTCGGCTCCTGCACGCGCCCGTCGTAGTTCGGGATGAAATCGACTGTCTCCTCGTCGATTTCACGCAGCATCTCCATCGCAAGCGGAGTGAGCCGCGCCTCGGTGTTGTGGCTGACGAACCCGTTGGTGAGGAAGGCGTGATCCGCGGTGTCGACCCGCAGGCTGTACACGGGTTGCACGCCCGCATCGACCACCGACGCTACGCGTGCGTAGTAGAAGCGGCCGTCGGTGAGGTCGTTAGCGATGGAGCGGACGTCGGGGTCGGCGATGTGCGAAAGGATTTCTGCGCCGCTGCTCCTCCAGCGCTGGATGCGGTCGGCGTTGTGTCGGTTGAGCCAATCGCGGTCAGCCCACGAACCGCCCGCCTGCGTGCGGATGAACGCCGCCAATCCGGGGACATGGTCGTTATCGCGTCCTGCATACGTGGAAAGTGCCGCCAGGATCTTGGTGAGCTTGGCTTGCTTTGAACCGCCGAAACCGACTTGTGCCGCGAATATCTCGGCCTGCGCGCGATTGGTGATGACGACCTTGTGCTCGCCTATTGCGTGCCGGTACCGCTTCGAGACGACTCCGAACTCCAGCAGCATCTGTTGCACGTCGGACGCCAGCCGCTCACTGAACGTCGAGTATGACACCTGGACCGTATTGCGCGGCAAGAGGGAGCACGAGCCGTCGCCCTCGAACAGTGCCTGTAAAAACGCCCGCTTGACGGGTGCCGGCGATTGCCAGAGCCACTCCGGCACGACCTTGTGTGCCGACCGCTGGTCGGCGAGTTCACTTAGTCGACTGCGTCTCAGCGCCGTGAGGTTTTGAACATCCAGCTCGTGCAGCATTGAACCGGAGGCGATCTGGCGGGACGACAGGTAGCGTTGACCACCCACCACCGCGTCGTACGCCGCGACAACGGTGGCGAAGTAGTCCCGGTCCAGGTTGTTGAAGCCAGCCCGTTTCTCCGAGACAAAACCCTCGCTGATGAATGCGCCGAGGAGAAGCGCTTCCATCGTCGACTGCCAGTCGGCCGGACCCAGCTCGGTCGGCGGGGTGCGCTGCAGCACAACGTGATCGTCCGGACGGATCTCCTCGATGAGCTTCCACAGCAGCGTTGGCGCGCCGGCGACATCGACGAGGCACAACAACGGGTGGTTGGCCGTACCCGTGACCTCGTAGCCTTCTGCGGTGCGTACCGTAAAGGTCTGGTGCTCACCCGAATGGAACAAACGATCAGCGGTCGCCGGGTTGCCATGCCGGTCAAGGACTTTAAGGTCGGTGACGTTATCCGAGTTGGGCCTCGCACTCGCCACGACATCCGCGATCCGCACCGACTGACCCAGCGGCAACCGCACCAACGCATCGCCTGTGATGCAGTACCTCATCGCGGCCGGCGGGTCGTTGCCCGGCGAACCGAAGTTTCCCTGACCGTCGACAAGCGGGTAGCGCAGCGACCACGGCTGGGCCATCCGCACCAGGGTGTCGTAGATCGACGAGTCGCCGTGCGGGTGATAGTTGCCCATCGTCTCGGCAACGGAGCGTGCGGATTTCGCGTGTCCGCGGTCAGGGCGGAAGCCGGAGTCGAACATCGCGTACAGCACACGGCGGTGCACCGGCTTGAGGCCGTCGCGCACCTCCGGCAGAGCGCGGCCCACGATCACGCTCATGGCGTAGTCGATGTAGCTGCGCTGCATCTCGTGCTGGATGTCGACCGGTTCGATCCGGTCGCCGGCCGCGCCGCTCGGCGGCAACGTGGTGTCAGTCATGTGTTCCTTCGGTCGCTAGAACTAGCTGTCTCGACGTCTTAAACATCCAGGAAGCGAACGTCTTTGGCGTTACGGGTGATAAAGCTGCGTCGGGCTTCGACGTCCTCGCCCATCAGGATGGAGAACAGCTCGTCCGCCGCGGCGGCGTCGTCCAGGGTGATCTGGCGCAGCACCCGCACGGATGGATCCATCGTGGTCTCCCACAGCTCCTTGGCGTCCATTTCACCGAGGCCTTTGTAACGCTGAATACCGTCCTCGGCGTTGATCTTTCGGCCTGCCGCACGGCCCGCCTCCAGCAAGCCGTCGCGTTCCCGGTCGGAGTAGGCGAATTCGGGTTCGCTGCGCTGCCACTTCAACTTGTACAGCGGTGGCTGCGCCAGAAATACGTGGCCGTTCTCGATCAGTGGCCGCATGAACCGGAACAACAGGGTCAGCAGCAGTGTCGAGATGTGCTGGCCGTCAACGTCCGCGTCGGCCATCAGCACGATCTTGTGGTAACGCAGCTTGCTGAGATCGAATTCGTCGTGGATTCCGGTGCCAAGCGCGGTGATGATGGCCTGCACTTCGGTGTTCTTCAGCACCCGGTCGATCCGGGCCTTCTCCACGTTGATGATCTTGCCGCGCAACGGAAGGATCGCCTGGAACATCGAGTCGCGGCCGCTTTTTGCCGAGCCGCCAGCCGAATCACCCTCCACCACATACAATTCCGACTTTCGCGGGTCGGTGGAGCGGCAATCCGCCAGCTTTCCGGGCAGTCCACCTATATCGGTGGCGCTCTTGCGCCGCACCAACTCTCGGGCCTTACGGGCGGCCATGCGGGCCTGAGCCGATGACACCGCTTTATTCACCACGGTCTTGGCGTCAGCGGGGTTGGCCTCGAACCAGTGGCTCAGCTTGTCGTTGCAGGCCTTCTGCACAAACGACTTCACCTCGGTGTTGCCCAGCTTTGTCTTGGTTTGGCCCTCGAATTGTGGCTCACTGACCTTGATAGAGATAACGGCCGCCAAGCCTTCACGGATATCGTCGCCGGTGAGGTTGGGATCCTTTTCTTTCAGCAGCTTCTTGTCCTTGGCGTACTTGTTCACCACCGACGTCAGCGCCGCGCGGAAACCCTCCTCGTGGGTACCGCCCTCGTGGGTGTTGATGGTGTTGGCAAACGTGTGCACCGACTCCGAATAGCCGGCGTTCCACTGCATCGCGATCTCGACCTCGTGGCCGGGACCCTTGTCAGAGAAATCGACGATGGTGCTGTGGATCGCGTTCTTGGTGCGGTTGATGTGCTTGACGAAATCGACCAGGCCACCGGGGTAGTGGAACGTGCGGCGTTTGACCTTATGCGGCGCAACGGATTCCGCGGCCTTTTCTTCCGCGGACTTCGGAGCTTCGGCGGTGTCGCTGACGACTTCGTCAACGACCTCTTCGTTGCTCACCCGTTCGTCGGTGAGGTTGATGGTCAGACCTTTATTCAGGAAAGCCATCTCCTGCAGCCGACGGGCCACGGTCTCGAAGTCGTAGTTCGTCGTTTCGAAGATGCCAGGATCTGCCCAGAAACGGACCGTCGTACCGGTCTTCTTGGTCTTGTCACCTTGTTTGAGGGTGCCCGGCACCGACCGGTCGTAGGTCTGATACCACTCGAAGCCGTCGCGAGAGATCTCTACTTCGAGTCGGGTCGACAACGCGTTGACCACCGAGACACCCACGCCGTGGAGCCCTCCCGAGACCGCGTAGGCGCCGTCGTCACCACCGAACTTGCCGCCCGCGTGGAGTTGGGTCATCACGACGTCGACCGTGGGGACACCGGTGGCGTGCATGGCCACTGGGATCCCACGGCCGTTGTCGACGACCTGGACGCCACCGTTCTCCAGGATCTTCACATCGACGGTGTTGGCATAGCCCGCCATCGCTTCATCGACGGCGTTGTCGACGACCTCCCAGACCAAGTGATGCAATCCGCGCTCCCCGGTGGAGCCGATGTACATGCTGGGCCGCTTACGGACTGCTTCCAGCCCCTCCAGGATTGTGATGGAGTCGGCGCCGTACTCTTTCGGATTCTTCTTCTGGGCAGCCACGGTCGGAAGGCTCTCCTTGGGGTGCGCGCGCAGGCAGTCCGATGACTGTGCGCTGGTTCTGGGTCAGTCTACCGTCAAGCCCGCCCCGCACCGATTCTGCGAGGGCGTTTCTACACAGCTATCTGCGTCGTGTACGGAACTTTTCGATCTGGGCTGCGTCCTGACGCTTGACGGGGCAATTTGCAGCCTTATGGCGGCCCTCAGCGGATCGCCCGGTGGGTCAACCGTAGGTGTCACGCGGCCCTCGTCCGGCGATATGCAGGCGCCCCTTCCGCCAGGACGGTGAGACCGGGCCGGTGATTCTCAGGCTGGTCACCACGCCGTCGCCGACCTCGGCGGCGATTTTGGCCAGCACTTGGCTCTGGATGATCCGCAGTTGGGTCGCCCAGGCCGTCGATTCCGCCGCGACGCTGAGCACCCCATCGTGCAGTGCGGTCGGCGTCGCGTGATCAGCGATGTGGTGCCCGACCACCGTCGTCCACCGGCCGAACACCTCGCCCTCGGCGACGCGCGACGACCAGCCCTGCTTCTTCGCCACGTCGCGGGCGGCACTTGCCAGGGGCTGCGGATCACGGGTGTCTGGGCCGGGGCCGGACCACCGACGCCGGCTCGCACTGCCGGCGACGCGGCGGGTGGGCGGCAGCCGGCGCCCGCGTCCGACGTCCTTGCCTTGCGTGCGGGCGGCCCCGCGAGCCTCTTCGAGAACCCGCCGCACCATGTCCATACCCGCCAGCCCGCTCAGGTTCCCGGGCGGTCCGGCGGTGTTGTCGGCGGGGTCGGGTGTCTCGTCGTCGGGGCTCACTGGTCGCTCTCCTCTTCAGGCCGTTGCGTCCGCACCGCGGACGCAGGCCCGCTGTCGTCGTCGTTGAGCGTGATGCTCACCCGGTTGGCGTCCCAATCGCGGGGGACGTCGTCGAGAACGGCCGCCGTCACCAAAACCTGCTCCGCCGATGCGGCCGCGGCGGCCAGCGCCGCACGCCGCGCGGAGTCGAGTTCAGCGAAGACGTCGTCGAGCAACAACACCGGGTCGCTACCGTCGGCGCGCAACAGTTCATAGGCCGCTAATCGCAGCGCCAACGCCATCGACCACGATTCACCCTGGCTCGCAAAGCCTTTCGCGGGCTGCTCGCCGAGCCGCAGCTCCAAGTCGTCGCGATGAGGACCGACCAGACACACTCCGCGCTCGAGTTCGGCGTCTCGGCGTGCTGCCATCCGTTCCAGCAGAGCCGCGCGCAGAAGTTCCACCTCGGGGTCATCGGGCTCGACATCCACACTGGCGTGGTAGCTGATCGAGGCGGGCCGCGATGCCGGCGCCAAGAGCTGGTAGCTCTTTTGCACTTCGGGCGCCAACTCATTCACCAGCGTGATCCGAGCTGCCATCAACTCGGCGCCGTGCGTGGCTAAATGCCCATCCCACACATCGAGGGTGTCCAGTGCGCCGCGGTCGCCCCGGAATCTCGCGCCCGACGCAGACTTCAGCAGCGCCGTGCGTTGGCGCAGAACTTTGTCGTAATCAGCGCGTATCGCCGCCACCCGCGGGCGGCGCACCGCCGCCAGATCGTCAAGGTAACGTCGGCGCTCCGCAGGATCGCCGCGGACCAAAGCCAGGTCCTCGGGTGCGAACAACACCGCGCGCAGTACCCCGAGTATCTCGCGGGGGCTGCGCACCGGAGAGCGGTTCAACCGTGCTTTGTTGGCCCGGCCGGCTGCGATCTCCAGATCGACCGCGCATTCGCGACCGTCGTTGACCACGATCGTCGACACCACTGCGCGCTGCGCGCCAACCCGCACCAGCGGCGCATCCGTCGCGACCCGATGCGACCCCAAAGTGGACGAATACCACAGAGCCTCAAAGAGATTCGTCTTACCATAACCGTTGGGCCCGACGAACACCGTCCGTCCAGGTGTCAGTTCGAGTTCGACGTTCGCCCAGGACCGGAAGTCCCGCAAGCCCAGATGACGGACGTACACCTGACTGCTAACCGGGCAGACGAACCGGCATCAACAAGTACACGTAATCAGTCTGAACCGCCGGGAATGGTCCACTGTCGCTGGGCTGCCCGTCGTCGTCGCCGGCCGGCCGTAGCACCGCGGGGCGACTTGGCGTGGTGAACCCGAACGAAACCCGTTCCGAGTGCAGCGACCCCAGGCCGTCGGTGAGGTACGTCGGGTTGAAGGCAATAGTGAGCGGTTCGCCGGCGAAGTCGACGGGAACGTCCTCTTCTGCCCGGCCGATGTGGTCGTCGGCACCCGCCGACAGCCGCAACACATCGCCGGAGAATTCCATCCGGACCTGAGCCCCGCGATCGGCCACCAGCGCAACTCGCTTGATCGCCTCGGTCAACTCGGCCACCCCGACACTGGCCACCGCCGTGTGTTCGGTCGGCAGCAGTTGCCGAAATTTCGGGAACTCTGCATCCAGCAGCCGAGTCGTGCTGCGTTTGCCGTTGCCACTGATGCCCAGCAATCCGTCCTTGCCCACCGCCGCTCCGGCGCCCAACGACAAATGCACCTCAGTGCCATCAGTTCCACTCTTGGCCGCCTCGGCCAGCGTCTTGGCCGGTACCAGCACAGCGGCCTCGACATCGGGTGCGGCCGCCGACCAGGTCAGCTCCCGAACCGCCAACCGGAACCGGTCAGTGGCAGCCAAAACCACCGACTCACCGGATATTTCGACTCGGATCCCGGTCAGCATCGGCAGGGTGTCATCGCGGCCGGCCGCGACCGCGACCTGACTGATGGCTTCGGCGAACACATCCGCTGACAGGGCTCCGGTCTCATCCGGCAACGCGGGCAACGTGGGGTAGTCCTCGACGGCCATCGTCGGCAGCGAGAACTTCACGCTTCCACATGCCAAGGAAACCCTGGTGCCCTCGACCTGGACGTCGACCGGCTTGTTGGGCAACGCCCGGGTGATATCTGATAGCAGCCGACCTGATACCAAAGCTGTACCCGGAGAAGCGATTTCGGCTGCCAACCTAACTTCGGCGGAGACTTCGTAATCGAACCCGGAAATGGTCAAGCCGTCATCCGAGCCGGCCAGCAGCACGCCGGCCAGCACCGGCACCGTGGGCCTGGTGGGCAGAGTCCGCGCCACCCACGCCACCGCGTCAGCGAAGTCATCCCGCACCAAGCGAAACTTCAAGTCGGTCAAGCCGACTGTGGTCGTCGCCACGTCCATTGCGTCCCTTCATCCCCTCGAACAGCAAGGCCACTTCAGCGGCTCCACCCCGCGTGAGGTGCACTCCCCGCCGACGGACGCCCGTGCCCGTAATCCGCCTCGACGACCGAAACGGCTGTCGAACCACAACGGTAGAGCGTCGGACGCCAACTTGAAAGCTAATCGGAATCAGTGACACTCCGGTCCTTCTCGCCTCGGCATGGGGGTGTGGAACGGCCCGTCCCCAGAGGCCTTTTCCAAAGAAGAAACTATGGAGAGATTTCAATAACAGTATTAAGGCCTGTGCATGTTGGGGACAGCATGACGTCTGCGCTGCTGGGGGTGCCGGCCGGGTTGTGGATGACAAGCGGTTGGGTTGTGTGGTTTGTGTGTAGCGGTTGGGGATCGGCCGCGGTTGTGTACCGAATGAGTGGTCGAGGCAAGAGTGTGAGCAGATTGCCCACAGCGATATCCACAGTCGAACGGTGTGACAGGTGGGGTGGCCGTTTCCAAAGTTTTTTGGAATTTCGGTCGAGGATCAGCGCTTTGAGCGCTGACGAATCCGGGTGGTGAGCTCTTTGACGTGATCGAAGACTTCGCGTCGCTCGGCCATCTCCGAGAGGATCTTCTTCTGCGCGTACATCACGGTGGTGTGGTCACGCCCGAACGCCTGTCCGATCTTCGGCAGCGACAGGTCGGTCAGCTCGCGACATAAGTACATCGCGATCTGTCGTGACTGGGCCAGTGCCCGGGTCTTTCCGGGTCCACGGAGTTCCTCGACCGTGGTATCGAAGTACTCCGCGGTGGCCGCCATGATCGTCGCGGCGCTGATCTGCATGGTGCTGGCGTCGGCGATCAGGTCGCGCAACACAATTTCGGCCAGGGCTTTGTCAATCGGTGCCTTGTTCAGTGAGGCGAACGCGGTGACACGAATCAGCGCGCCTTCCAGTTCACGGATGTTGCGCTCGATGCTGCTGGCGATCAGCTCGAGCACATCGTCGGGTACGGCAAGTCGCTCCATCTGTGCTTTCTTGCGCAGGATGGCGATTCGGGTTTCCAACTCCGGTGGCTGAACGTCGGTGATCAGTCCCCACTCGAACCTGGTTCGCAGCCGGTCTTCGAGGGTTGCCAGTTGTTTGGGTGGTCGGTCGGAGGAAATGACGATCTGCTTGTTGGCGTTGTGCAGGGTATTGAAGGTGTGGAAGAACTCCTCCTGGATACCTTCTTTGCCCTCGATGAATTGGATGTCGTCGACCAGCAGCACGTCGACGTCGCGGTAGCTGCGCTTGAAAGCCACCTTGCGGTCGTCGCGCAGCGAGTTGATGAAGTCGTTGGTGAATTCTTCGGTGGAGACGTACTTCACCCGCATCCCCGGGAAGAGTCGTTGGGCGTAGTTGCCGGCCGCGTGAAGTAGGTGTGTCTTGCCCAGTCCGGATTCGCCCCAGATGAAGAGTGGGTTGTAGGCCCGCGCCGGAGCCTCGGCGATGGCCAGCGCTGCGGCATGGGCGAATCGATTCGAAGCGCCGATGACGAAGGTGTCGAACGTGTAGCGCCGGTTCAAGCTGGTGCCGGCGGCTGAATCCGCCGCGGTGCTGTGGGGTCGTTCGGTGAAGTAGGTGGGCCAATTCTGGTGCGCGCTGGCGAGGGCCTCGCCGTCTTCGTCGATCTCGTCGTTGTCGGCGATCGGTTCATCGAACACGGCGCCGGCCGTGTCGTCGGATTCGTCGGCGGCCAGGGGGGAGATACGCACGCCGAGTTCGATCTGTTGGCCGAGCCGGCGGCTCAACGCGTCGGTGATCTGGGTGCGCAGGTGGCGTTCGATCTCGTTCTGCACGAAGCTGCTCGGCACCGAGAGCAGAGCAAAGCCTTCGACGATCTGCAACGGTTGCACGAGATTCAGCCACGCTCGCTGTTGCGGTGTCAGCGGCGGGACGTACGGTTCACCGTTGGAGGCGGGGCCGTCGGCGGGGATCTCACCGTTGAGTTCGGAGACGACCGCGCTCCAGACCGTTGCGAAACTTGATCCGGGGTCCTCGGTCAACGACGGGTCCCCCTGATACGACGTCGAACTACGACTGTTGGTTGCGACGACGAGCTGTCCACATGGTTATCCACAAGTGTGAACAGGACGGCCGTCGTCATGCCGCAGCTTATCGCCGACGGCACGCGGGATCCGCACTCGAGGCAACCAACATAGTTAGTTGGCCAGTATGCCGATCTGCCATCCTCGCTTCGTTGTCCGGCACCGTTCCGGTCTGAAACGGCACTGCCCGAAGCTAACAGTTTTCCCGGACAGTGCCAACCGTTCTGCAACATTGGGGAGGGCTTTCCGGAGATTGCTCAACGCACCGGTGGCGGGTGTGACATCAGTTAAAGATCAGGCCCTCGGCGACGGCCGCACAGGCCAGGTTTGACCCGGCGAACGCTGGTCAGTACCCTCGTACAGTCGCCCGAAAGTCGGCGATACGGCTGCGATCCGAGCTCTACGCCCGGGGGCCGCGCCGGTTACCAGCGAGACACAAAGCCTACCGGGGCTTCGTGAGGGCAAGCGTGACCTTCCGGCACGGGGTGCCCGGTCGGAGCACGATGCCAGAGGCAACGAGGAGAGAGTCGTGGCAAAGGGCAAGCGGACGTTCCAGCCGAATAACCGGCGCCGTGCCCGCGTGCACGGCTTCCGGCTGCGGATGCGGACCAGGGCAGGCCGGGCAGTCGTGTCGAACCGGCGTCGTAAGGGACGTCGCTCGCTGACTGCTTGATTTCCAAACCCGGTGTCACAGCGGTGCTTTCCGCGCGGAACCGCATGACGCGGTCAGCCGATTTCGATACCACGGTCAGGCACGGAACTAAAGCCGTGCAACGGGATCTGGTGATCTATGTGCGGCGCGGGGATGACACGGCGGCGGATGCTCCGAAGGTGGGTCTGATCGTCTCTCGATCAGTCGGATCGGCGGTGCAACGACATCGGTTGGCCCGTCGGCTACGCCATGTCGCCCGCGATGTCATGGACAAGATGGACCGGTCGGAGTACATGGTGATTCGGGCACTGCCGAGTAGTCGTGATGTTGGCTCTGCACGGTTGGCCGAAGAACTACGGGCCGGCTTGCGACGGATCGAGTCTGCGCGGTCCGCCCGGTGAATGTGATGACAGTACGGGGTGCGCGGTGGCTGCGCGGCGCCGAGACGATGGTGGTGCGTGGGCTGATTTTTTCCATCCAGCTGTACCGGCATATGGTGTCGCCGCTGCGACTGCCGACGTGCCGGTTCACCCCAACATGTAGTCAGTACGCCGTCGACGCTCTGGGGGAGTTCGGGTTGGTGCGGGGGAGTTGGCTGGCCGCCGTCCGGCTGGCGAAGTGCGGTCCGTGGCATCGGGGAGGATGGGATCCGGTACCGGAGCGCCGGGCGCCGGGGTCCAAGTCTGGGGCACCCCAGCGACGCTAGGGGAGAGTGATTCTGTTGTCGTTTGATCCGTTCAGCCTCGACTACTTCTACTATCCGGTCTCGGCGATCATGTGGCTCTGGTACAAGGCGTTCTCCGCGGTGCCGGGCCTGGGCCCGACCAGCTTCTTCACGTGGACGCTGTCGGTGATGTTCCTGGTGTTCACCCTGCGCGCGATCCTGTACCACCCGTTTGTCCGCCAGATCCGCACCACCCGCCAGATGCAGGAGTTGCAGCCACAGATCAAGGCACTGCAGAAGAAGTACGGCAAGGACCGACAGCGGATGGCGCTGGAGATGCAGAAGCTGCAGCGCGAACACGGGTTCAATCCGATCCTCGGCTGCCTGCCCATGCTCGTGCAGATCCCGGTCTTTCTGGGGCTCTATCACGTGTTGCGGTGCTTCAACCGGACGTCCAGCGGTATCGGACAGCTGGGCCTGTCGCCCGAGCGCAACCGCGAGTTGGGGAACTACGTCTTCTCTGTCGCGGACGTGAATCACTTTCTCAACGCCAACCTGTTCGGGGCACCGCTCGGCGCCAGCATGACGCAACGCGGAGCCAGCCTCGCGGCGTTCAGTGAATTCAGCCGCCCGGCCGTCGTCGCGGTCGGGGTTCCCGTGATGATCCTGGCCGGCATCGCGACCTACTTCAACAGCCGGGCGTCGGTGGCCCGGCAGAGCGTGGAAGCCGCGGCCAACCCACAGACCGCCATGATGAACAAGCTGGCGCTGTACGTCTTCCCACTCGGGGTTGTGGTCGGTGGGCCGTTCCTGCCGTTGGCGATCATCTTCTACTGGTTCTCGAACAACATCTGGACGTTCGGCCAGCAGCACGTACGTGTTCGGGATGATCGAGAAAGAAGAAGAGGAAAAGAAGCTCGAAGCGATTGAACGGCGATCCGCAAACGCGCCGGCGCCGGGTGCCAAGCCGAAGCGGCCGGCCAGAAACGCCGCGGCGGCGACCGGGAGCGTCGATGGGGAACCCCCGCCACGGAATCGTCGGAGGCCGACACCGGCAACACCGACAGACGCCGCGCAACGGCAATCCGGCCGGCCGCGCCCCGCGGCCGGGAGCCAAGCCGAGGAAGCGCAAGCGTTAACAACGCAGAGGTCCGGTGATGGAACCCGGACGGCAGACTTAGCCGGGAGAGGTCCCGGATGACGGGAAGGAAGAAGGCAGACATGACGACGTCGATATCAACGGAAACGACGCACACGAGGCGTCGAACGGAAGTAGTCCCCGAAGACACGGGTAGACCTGGAAGGCCGCGTCAACGGTGCCGAGGCGGGTGACGCGTGATGCCGCGGGCGAGGGCGACATGGAAGAGCGGTTGGTTGCCGAGGGAGAAATTGCGGGCGACTACCTAGAAGAGCTGCTCGACCTGCTTGATTTCGATGGCGACATCGACCTGGACGTCGAAGGTAGCCGTGCGGTGGTGAGCATCGACGGCAGCGAGGACTTGACCAAGTTGGTCGGACGCAAGGGCGAGGTTCTCGACGCGTTACAGGAGCTGACGCGGCTGGCGGTACACCAGAAGACCGGGCGTGCGCAGCCGGCTGATGCTCGACATCGCGGGCTGGCGCCGTCGCCGCCGCGACGAGTTGGCCGCGTTGGGGGACAAGATTGCCAGGCGGGTGCTGGAAAGCGGCGAGCGCGAGGAACTCGCGCCGATGACGCCGTTTGAGCGCAAGATCGTCCATGACGCCGTGGCAGCCGTGAGCGGTGTGCATAGCGAGAGCGAGGGCGTCGAGCCGTCGCGTCGGGTCGTCGTACTGCTCGACTGAGCCCGGTACGGAGTTACAACCGTGTAGTTCGATCGGTCGCCTCAGCGGGCGCGGACGGGAGGAATGTTTCACGTGAAACATGTCGTTCCCGATAAGCGGTCGGCGCCCCAGGTTCCACCGCCGCCCGAGGCCGCGACCGTGATCTTCGGCGACCGATTGGGGCTGGCTCGACGCTACGCGGAGCTGCTGGCGGACGTCGGGGTCGAATGGGGACTCCTGGGACCACACGAGGTCGATCGACTGTGGGACCGCCATCTGTTGAATTGCGCGGCGGTGGCCGAGCTTGTCGAGCCGGGCGAGCGGATCGCCGATATCGGCAGCGGTGCCGGCTTGCCGGGATTGCCGATGGTCATCGCCAAGCCAGAACTCCGGGTCGTCCTGGTCGAGTCCCTGCTGCGCCGAACCGAATTCCTGCGCACGACAGTCAGCGAACTGGGCCTCGATGTCGAGGTGGTCCGAGGGCGGGCGGAGGACTCGTCGGTGCGGCAAACCGTCGGCGGGTGCGACGCTGTCGTCTCACGAGCGGTGGCCGCACTGGACAAGGTGACTCGGTGGAGTGTGCCGTTGCTGCGACCGGGTGGACGAATGCTCGCGATCAAGGGCGAGCGCGCAGCCGAGGAAGTACGCGAGCACCGGCGTGTGATGACCGGGTTGGGCGCCATGGATGCCAGGGTGGTGGAATGTGGCGTGAGCTATCTGTCCACACCCACGAGGGTGGTGGTGGCGTGGCGCGCGAACCCGGAACCCGTCCGGGGTCCGTCGCGTCGACGGTCGAACAGGGAGAGCCTATGAGTGCGCCAGACGACCCCTCCGGCCCCGACGCCGACGCGCATGTTTCACGTGAAACATCGGAGTTCGACACCCCGATCGGAGCCGCCGCCGAGCGCGCGATGCAGGTGTTGCACACCACCCACAAACCGTTGCAACGGCCGCGCCACCGTCGACTCTTCACCATCGCCAACCAGAAGGGAGGCGTGGGCAAGACGACGACCGCGGTGAACCTGGCGGCGGCCCTGGCCGTCCAAGGCCTCAAGACGCTCGTCATCGATCTGGATCCGCAGGGCAACGCAAGCACCGCGCTGGGTATAACCGAACGCCATTCCGGCACGCCATCGTCGTACGAAGTGCTCCTCGGTGAGATGCCGTTGCACACCGCGCTGCGGAAGAGCCCGCACAGCGACCGGCTGTTCTGTGTGCCGGCCACCATCGACTTGGCCGGTGCCGAAATCGAATTGGTGAGCATGGTGGCCCGAGAGAATCGGTTGCGCACCGCGCTGGCCGAGCTCGATAGCGCCGACTTCGACTACGTGTTCATCGACTGCCCACCATCGCTGGGCCTGCTCACCATCAACGCTTTGGTCGCCGCGCCCGAGGTGCTGATCCCCATCCAGTGCGAGTACTACGCGCTGGAGGGAGTGTCGCAGTTGATGAACAACATCGAAATGGTGAAGGCTCATCTGAATCCCGGTCTGAACGTCAGCACCGTGATACTCACCATGTACGACGGACGGACCAAGCTCGCCGATCAGGTAGCCGACGAAGTCCGCCGATACTTCGGTGCCAAGGTTTTGCGCACGGTGATCCCACGCAGCGTCAAAGTTTCGGAAGCGCCCGGTTACAGCATGACCATCATCGATTACGATCCGGGTTCGCGCGGCGCGATGAGCTACCTCGACGCCGGCCGCGAACTCGCCGAGCGTGGCCGACCAGCACCCGATGAGGGGGACCAAGAATGAGTCAACCGATGCGCCGGAAGGGTGGCCTGGGGCGAGGCCTGGCGTCGCTGATTCCCACCGGGCCGGCCGATGGCGACTCGGATGCTTCGCGGATGGGTCCGCGGATGGGCGACGCGGCCGCCGACGTGGTGCTGGGCGGCCCACCGGCCGCCGGCTCCGCGGCTGATGTCGGCGCCGTCTACCGCGAGATCGACCCGGCCCTCATCGAGCCGAACCCGCGGCAACCTCGGCAGGTGTTCGACGACGAAGCCCTGGCCGAACTCGTGCACTCGATCCGTGAATTCGGCCTCATGCAGCCGATCGTGGTCCGAGCACTGGACGGAGCTGCAGGAGCATCAGGGGGTCCGCGCTATCAACTCGTGATGGGGGAGCGGCGGTGGCGCGCGGCCCAAGCGGCCGGCATGACCGCCATCCCCGCGATCGTGCGAGAGACCGGCGATGACAATCTGCTGCGCGATGCATTGCTGGAGAATATCCACCGCGTGCAGTTGAACCCGCTGGAAGAGGCGGCGGCCTATCAGCAATTGCTCGACGAATTCGGCGTCACGCACGACGAGCTGGCTTCCCGGATCGGGCGGTCCCGTCCGCTGATCACCAACATGATCCGACTGCTGCGCTTGCCGATTCCCGTCCAGCGCCGCGTCGCGGCGGGCGTACTGTCGGCCGGCCACGCCCGGGCGCTGCTGTCTCTGGAGGCCGGACCGGAAGCCCAAGAGAGCCTGGCCGCGCGGATCATCGCTGAGGGGCTGTCGGTCCGGGCCACCGAGGAGGCGGTCACTCTCGCCAACCGCGCCGAGCCCAATCAGCCGGCGCCTCCGCGGCGCAAGCCGATCCAGATGCCGGGGCTCCAAGACGTCGCCGAGCGACTCTCCAGCGCCTTCGATACCCGCGTCACGGTCAGCTTGGGCAAGCGCAAAGGCAAGATCGTGGTCGAGTTCGGTTCGGTGGACGATCTGCAGCGCATCGTCGACTTGATGAACTCGTCGAACAGCTGACCGGCCATACCGGCTGATTACGTCACTGTGACAATCCGCGAGATCAGGCTGCACTGAAATGCCGCAACCAACCGAATCCGACTGTGCACCAGGCAATTTCATTATCGGCACCGCATCGGGCACACTGCGGGTGGCCGCCGAGCCCGAGACGGCCGGGCAGGGGGCGCAGCGGGGCCCCGAAGTGGGTTCGCGCGGGTATCGCCCTCGGCCCCGTCCGAGAGGTACGCTCGGCTGCGGGGTGGGGGTACCACCCGCTCGCGGGGAAGCCGGGCCATCGATGGCCGCACCCCACGGAGGCCCAGGAGTCTAGTGTCCGCTCGAATCACACCGTTGCGACTCGAAGCCTTTGACCAGCTTCCCAAGCATGCACGCCGCTGCGTTTTCTGGGAAGTGGACCCCGCAACCCTCGGCCAAGACGGTCAGCTGGCGGATCCGGAATTTGAGAAAGAAGCGTGGCTGTCGATGGTCATGCTGGAGTGGGGATCGTGTGGGCAGGTGGCCACGGCGGCGCCGGCCGAATCTGGCCAGAGCGAAGCGGCCTGCCTGGGCTACGCGTTCTACGCGCCGCCGCGCACGGTACCGCGGGCGCACCGGTTTCCCACCGCGCCGGTGTCGGCCGATGCCGTGCTGCTGACCTCGATGCGGGTGGAGCCCGGACCGGCCGCCGACGAGCTGCCGTACAGCCTCGTCGCGCGGGTGGTCGACGAACTGGTTCGCCGTGGCGTGCGTGCGCTGGAGGCGTTCGGTCGCACCGAGAAGGTCGCCGAGTTGGCCGGCTTGCAGACCACCGACCCCGAGTTGCAGCCGGTGCTCGAGGTGCTGGGTGACTGCTCGGCCGAGCACTGTGTGATCGAGGCCGACTTCTTGCTTGACGTGGGATTCGTTGTGGTGGCGCCGCATCCGTATTTTCCGCGGTTGCGGCTCGAGCTGGACAAGGGCCTGGGCTGGAAAGCCGAAGTCGAAGCGGCCCTGGAGCGGCTGCTGGAGAGTGCGTCGCTACAACAACCGGTCGCGGCGGGAGCGTCGGTTACGAGCCGCTGAGCCGGCCGGCCTGCTCCACTGCCAACTCGTGCGCGAGCAGCTCGGCGAAGGTGAACGTACCGGTAGGCCGGTCGTTCTTCCCGAGCAGATAGAGTCGCTTGACCGCCGCCAGGATTCCCTCGGCGATCGCGTCGCGAGTCTGCGTGGTGATCAGCAGCGCGCGATCACGCGGATTGGTGATGTAGCCGACGTCGACCTGGACGGTAGGCATCCGGGTCAGCCGAAGCAGATCCCAGGTACGACCATGGGTGCGGCAGTCCCGTAAACCGGTGCGCGCCACGACTTCTCGTTGGATGAAGTCGGCCAGATTGCGGCCAATGGTAGACACCGAGCCATGCGAATTACCGAAGTGGAACGAGGCGACGCCGTTGGCCGACGGGCTGGCCTGGGTTGCACAACGCAGGCTGATCATCAGGTCGGCACCGACGGAGTTGGCCGTCGCGGCGCGTTCGGCATCCAAGGGGCTGCGGTTGGTCGGCCGGGACAGAAACGTCTCCATGCCGATCGCGGTCATCCGGCCCTCAAGACGACTTGCTAAGTCCCACAAGATATCTGCTTCACTAATCGGTCCAGCGGACCCGTGAGCGATCAGACCGTGGTCGGTGCCGCCGCGACCGGGGTCGATGATGATCCGCTTACCCGACAGCTTCGGGCCGGATCGGCGGACCAGTTCCTCTTCGCGGATGGCGTGCAGCGAGCCGCCGGTCACCCGTGAACTGAGAAAGTACAAGGAGCGCAACGTTTCCGGGCCGCAAATCCCGTCGGCGTACAGCCCCGATTCGCGCTGGTAAGACATCAGGCCGTTGTGGGTCTGCAGGCCGAAGTGTCCGTCAACCAGGCCGGTGTAAAAACCGAGGTCCTGCAGCCTGGCCTGCAACGTGGCGACGTCGTCGCCGTACATCGGCGCACCGAATTGATGGTTCAGCGTGCGGGCGCCGAGTCGATAGGACGCCTCCTTCAGCGCCCGGTAGGTGGCCTCGCCGACGATGCCGTCCACCAGCAGCCCGCGGTGCTGCTGAAAGGCCCGCACCGCGTGGTCGAGCTCTTCGTCGAACACATCGAGCGCGACGTGCCGTCCGGTGCTGAGATCCGCGTCTTCGCCCTCCAGGTGCCCAAGCGCGGACAGCGAAGCCCGAATCTCGGTGACCGCTGCGCTACGGTCACCGCAACGCAGTGCATCGCCAGCGCCGCGGTGCGGTCTCGACATTCCAAGGCCTCCGGTGAGCCGGTGTGGGCAGCCTTGCCGCTTATTGACAGGCTTGGCGGTATTGTCGCAGACGCGCGGCGGTTTCGGGAAAACGCCAGGCAAAGCGCGGCGATCCTTAGCGAACTAACCGACGTCCGGAACCGCGTCGGAAAGCTCGCGCAGCAGCGCGGCCTTACCCTTGGCCCCAACGATCCGCTTGACTGGCTGACCGTCCTTGAACAAGATCAGCGTCGGGATCGACACCACCTGAAAGTTGCGGGCAGTCTCGGGGTTTGCGTCGACGTCGAGTTTCGCGACGGTCAGCTGCCCTGCTGTTTCGGCGGCGATCTCCGCCAGCACGGGTGCGACCATCTTGCACGGTCCGCACCAGGTAGCCCAAAAGTCAACCAGCACAGGCGTATTGCTGGCCAACACATCGCTTTCGAAGGAAGCGTCAGAGACATCCACGGGTGCGCCGGCCGACTCGGTGTGCGTCATCGCAAGACTCCTATCAAAGTGTCGCTGCCGCCGGGGTTTCGGCGGCTGCGGTCTGTGTCCGTTCGGCCGGTTCGGCGTGGTCTTCCAGCCAACGCTCGGCGTCGATCGCTGCGGAGCATCCGGTGCCCGCAGCGGTGATCGCCTGCCGGTAGGTGTGATCGACCAAGTCGCCGGCGGCAAACACGCCGTCGAGAGAGGTGTGTGTCGTGTTGCCTTCGACCAGCACGTAGCCCTCGGGGTCGAGATCCACGGCGCCGCGCACCAACCCGGAGCGCGGGTCGTGGCCGATCGCGACGAACACCCCGGTCACCGGCAAGGTGGTTTCCTCGCCGGTGGCGATGTCGCGCACCCGAAGGCCGGTCACCGTGGTGTCGCCTTCGACGGCCTCCACCACGCTGTTGGTGACGAACGTGATCTTGTCGTTGGCCTGGGCCCGGTCGAGCATGATCTTCGAGGCCCGGAACTCCTCACGGCGGTGCACGATGGTGACGCTGCGGGCGAACTTGGTCAGGAAGGTCGCCTCTTCCATCGCCGAGTCGCCGCCGCCGATGACGGCGATGTCCTGGTCGCGGAAGAAGAAGCCGTCGCAGGTGGCGCACGAGCTCACGCCGCGGCCGAGCAGTTCCTGCTCACCGGGTACGTGCAGGTAGCGCGCCGCGGCGCCCATCGCCAGGATGACGGTACGCGCGTGCACGGTTTCGCCCTCGGCCGTGGTGACCGACTTGACCGGACCGTCCAGCGACACCGATTCGACGTCTTCCATGCGCAGGTCCGCACCGAACCGCAGCGCCTGCTCGCGCATCTGGTCCATCAGCTCGGGGCCGAGGATCCCTTCGCGGAAACCGGGATAGTTCTCGACCTCGGTCGTGGTCATCAGCGCTCCGCCGAACGAGGTGCCCTCGAAGACCACCGGTGCCAGCTGCGCCCGCGCCGCGTAGAGCGCCGCCGTGTAGCCGGCAGGTCCGGAGCCGATGACGATCACGTCGTGAACGGTGGTGGTTGAGGAGCTCATACCAGCCTTTCGAGTACTTCAAGCCGCTTCAAAGCAGTTGAACGCCAGGGTAGGCGGTGCTGTTCCCGCGAACACTACGGGCGGTGGACAATCCTGTCAGCCGACAGGCCGGTGTCCACTGCACTGCAGGTCGGCGCCACCGCGAGCGCCGTCACCGCGCCGGGCGTGTCGCCGGGCAGCAGCAGCAGAACGGCCGGGCGTCCGGCGATTTCGACCGGGCGGGCGCCCAGCACCCGGGCGTCCGCCGGATAGCCCAGACCGGCCAGGCATGACGCGCGGCGTTGCGGGTCGGTCAATGGTCCGAAGTCCGGTTTACGGTCGAGCAGCGCGAGGAGCTGCTGATCCGACAGCGGAATCGTCATCGGCGGACGCGACACGGTGATGTGTTCCACGGTGGTCGGCCTGCTCGGAGTCGGTGTCGGCGCGGTGAGCAGCGCCGTGGTTCCCAGCCAGACCCCTGCGGCCGCCGCGATCAGGCCGGCTGCCGCCACAGTTATCCGCGCCGAGCGGGGGAGACGCCCGCGGCGCACGGTGTGCGCGGCGCCTGACTGACCTGCCTGCGGGTGAAGCGCTCTACCGATGCCGTCGACGATCGCGGGTGGCACGGCCGGAGCCGACGATGCGTCGGAGCCCAGCGCGGCGACCTCGCGGCGGACCCGGTTCAGCGCGGCCATCGTCCGCTGGGCATCCGGATCGGTGCGGACCCTCTTACGCAGCCGCGCAGCGGTGTCGTCGTCGAGCAGTCCTGCCTGCAGGTCGGCGAGGGCGTCCACGGTCAGCGGTGGGTCCTCGGCCCCGTCGTCGTCCATCCGCCTCAGTGTCCGTCATCGGCAATGCGAATGCCATGAGGGGACACGAGGAGTTGATGGGCGCGGCTAGCCGGCCGGACGGTGGGGGCGGAGTCGCTATGCAGGTAGCCGAGGATCGCGGCAAGCCGGGCCCGGGCGCGGGCGCAGCGACTCTTGACGGTGCCTTCGGCGACACAGAGCATCCGGGCGGTGTCGGCGACCGAATAGCCGTGCATGTCGACCGCCACCACCGCGGCGCGTTGCTCGACGGGCAGTCGCATCAGCGCCCGCTGCACCGCGATCGCCGTCTCGACCTGCGCGGTCCGATCCGGCACCGGATAGACGTCGTCGAGTGCAGTGGTGAGGTGAGTTTTGTTGCGGCGCAACCGATCCAAGCAGGCATTGACCACGATTCGGTGCAACCAACTGCTGACCGCGGCGTCGTGCCGAAAGGAACCGGCGCCGCGGTGCGCCGAGACCATGGCCTCCTGCAGCGCATCCTCGGCGTCCTCGGCGCTACGACTGGTCAGCCGGGCCAGCCGGTGCAGTTGTCGGTGGTGGCGGTAGAACAGTTCCTGGAACGCGTAACGGTCGCCTGCGACGTGAGCCGCCAAGAGTTCGGCGTCGCTGCGTTGTTCTGCCACGGCCGGACAGTAACCAATCGCTGGATAGCCGGCACTTCACCCGATCGGGCCGTTTGTTAGGACGCCGTTTTTAGGACTTGGCCTGAACGGTGATCTCGGAGAGGCCGGAACGGCTTGCGCCGTTCGTGGTTCCCAAGGTGGAGATCCACACCAGCAGATGCGTGGTCGGCGACGACGCGTTAACCGGAATGCTGTTGTGGCCGGGGTGCATCGAGACCGGTTGCGTCAGCGCGGTGGTGTCTTCGAGCTTGGCCGGTGTTGCGGTCGACGATGCTCGGATCTGGATTCTCGTTCCGGTGCTGGCAAGGTCGACGGTGACGGCCCCCACCACCGTGGGTTGCGGCAGCTGCAGCAACAGGCCGACCCCGCTTTTGAAACCCGGGAACGGGACCGCGTCGTGGTACGTGTCGGTCTCCCACGCGGTGCCCGGATTGCCGTCGATCGCAAGCCCGGCCTGGCCGGGGTTATCGGGCTCCTGGCCTGGAGAGAACACCGTGGCGCTCACCGGCTTGACGATGCTGCCCGCGGCCGCGCTGGCACCGGACGTCGAGCTCGCCGAGGGCCCGTTGAGGCCTAGTTGGTCTTTGTCGAGGCCACCGACGTCGCTGAACATCCGGCTGAGCACCGAGGCCAAGACCAGCAGTGCCACCACGAGCACGGCAGCTCCGACGCCAACCCCGATTGTCACGGCGCGGCGGCGACGGATGTGTTCTTGAGCATCCGCAAGCTCGGGTGTGCGGAACCGGCTCGTCCGCGGGGATGGCGGCGGGTCCTGGTCCTGAATGGGGCTGAGCAGCACGGTGCGATCCGCCACCGCGGTCGCTTGCTGCAGCAGATTCAAAAGTGTTGCAGCACTGCGTATTCCACCATCACCTAGGAGTGAGTGAGCGGCGGCCGCAGAAATCTGAAAGGGGATTTCGCGGTCTATCGAACTGGGTTCGAGGGGTTGACCGGCCGGATCTCGCGGTGCTTGCGCCATCCCGCTGGGCTCCCCGGACTCCGGCAGCGGCCACCGATTGACCAACAGCGCATACAACGCAGCGCCGATGCCGCGGATGTCGTCCTCGGGGCTGGCGTCCGGGATCGTCGCCGGGAAAGCCAGCACCACGTCGCCCTCGATGCTCACCCGTACCCGGCTGGGATGGTCGATCGACAGCGCGACGCCGGCGTGGTGGGCGGCCTCGGCAGCGGCGGCCAGGGTCTGCATCGCCCGCGCTGCGCCCACAGCCGACGGCGAGGTGTCGGCCACCTCCTGCAACGAACCACCCCGGACCCACTCGGCGACCACCAAGCCACCCGTCCCGGTGTGGACGACGTCGAGGACCCGGGCGATACCGGGTTTGTCGAGACGGCTCAGCCGCATAGTGCGCGACAAGATCTCGCGGAGTTGGTCGTCGGGCAGCGTCCCGTCCGGATCGACGAACGTCAGCGCCACCTGCCGATTCAGCGCGGTGTCTAGCGCCTGCCAGAACTGCAGGTGCGGCGCCCCACCGTGGAACATCAATAGCCGGTAGCGACCGCGTGCGATGCTGGCGCCGGGAACCAAGTGCTGTTCGTCCTGCCGCGCAGACGATCCGCCGTCAGCGCGGCTCGGCCCATCGAACCCGGTCGGATCGCCGTCGCTGAAAGCTGTGGGCCCGAGGACGGGATCGGACGACGGGTCGCCGTTGGGCGGCGGCGGGGTCCCCGGTGGCGCGACGGTGCCGACCTGGAGATTGGGTGGGACATCGGGCTGGAAATCGTCCGCGACAGGCGACAGCGAGGGGTTAGTGGGGTCAGAGACAGCGCTGGCTGCGGTGCTGTCCGATGGGCCGTCGGTCATCCCCGGTCCTCTCCCCATCCCCTCCCCGGTTGGTTGCTGCGGATGCCTGCGCCGGAGGGGTTCTCGTACCGGGTGCCCCGCCCGCGTAGACGAATTCCTCTGCTCAGGGTACGTGACGATATCGGAGCGCAACAGGTGATCTCCGCTGCCTGGTGTGCCGGCGGCGACATCGGTTGAGCTGCTAGAAGCGCGTGGAGCGGTTCCGGTCGGCGACACGCGGCCGGCCGGCGGGCCGGCTTTCGGACGGGCCGGCGCCGCGCCGATCCAGCCGCGGACCGCGGCCAGCGCCGCCTGAGCTTCGGGCACCTGCGCGCGCAGCATGACCACAGCCAGGATCGGCACCATGATCACCGCGAGCACGAACAGCCGAAGCAGCGAGCCGGCCCCGCCGCCGTAGGCGGTGAGCCGCTGCATGCCCATCAGCACGTCCACCACATACGCGACCAACCCGGCCAGCAATGACGCGGTGATCGTGACCAGGATGGTCCGCACCTCCGCGACGCCGAGCAGGTGGCCGCCGGCGGGCCGCAGCGCATGGCGGAGCAGGTAATAGCCGGCGATCGCGCCGGCCAGAAACCCCAGGCCGTTGGCCAATCCCAGATAACCCGCGACTAGGTCGGGGTTGTCGGTGACGTGCGGTGCCAGCAGGGAGGCGGCGATCTTGACGGTCGTGATGATGACGATGACCGCAATCGGTATCCACGGCTGCTCGCGGGCGTAGAAGACCCGCAGTTGCAGCAGCACGACCGAATAGGGGAGCAGCGTGAACGCCGACAACGTGATCGCCGCGCCCAGGTAGCCGGCGTCGACGTTGCCGAAATGGCCGTAGGCGAACAGCGCACTGCCCATCGCCGCCCCGCCGACGGTCATGAACGCCACCGTCGGGATCAGCGTGATCATCGTCAATCGGGTGGCCAGCGAGAGGTCGCCGAGCACCGCGGCAGTGTCGTCGGCGGCGGCGTTGCGGCTCAGTCGCGGCATCACCACCGTCAGCACGGTCACCCCGATCATGCCGAATGGCAGCATCAGCACCAGCCAGGTGTAGTTGTAGATCGCTGGGCCGGAGGCGGCTGCCGTGCTGGCGATTTGGTTGGTGACGATCAGACCGATCTGGCTGATCAGCACGTAGAACACCATCGCGGCGGCCATGGCGCCGAAGCGTTTGAGCCGGTCGTCGATTCCCCACAGCGGGCGAAGGCTGATGCGCTGACGCCGGATGGCGACCAGCAGCACGGCGGTCTGCGCGAACACCCCCAGCGTGGTGCCGATCCCCAGCACCAGCAGCTTGGCGTTGCCCATCTGCACCGGGTCCACCGACAGCGGCCCCGGCGTCGCCAGATAGGCGCCCAGGGTGGCGATCGCGACGACGTTGTTGATTACCGGCGCCCAGGCCGGCGGCCCGAACACGTTGCGGGTGTTCAGGATGCCCATGAACACCGAGGACAGGCCGTAGAAAATCACCTGCGGCAACAGCAGGTAGGCGAACGCGATGGTCAGCGGCTCGTTGACCTGAGGGTTCCGGCCCAACATCAGCTGCACCAGCAGCGGTGCGGACGCCACCGACAGCAGCGTGGTGGCCAGCAACAGGGTGGTCGCCAGTGTCACCAGCCGCCGCACGAACGCCGCCCCGCCGTCGGCGTCGTCCTGTTCGGCGCGCGCGAGCACCGGCACGAAGATCGCGGTGAACGTCGCCTCCAGCACCAGCGCGGCGACCAGGTTGGGCAGCTGGTTGGCGACCGTGAACGCGCTGGACAGCGCGGCACCCAGGATCGCGGCCAACACGACGATCCGCGCGAAGCCGGTGACCCGGCTGATCAGGGTCGCGAACGCCATGCCCCACGACCGCGATACCAGCGCGGCGTCGGAGAGCTCAGGACGGGGTTGCGGCGACGTGCCTTGCGACGGCACGTGGCCGGTCGGCGGCAGCGGCCCGGTCGGTGGTCCCGGACTTCGTTTCGGCCGCGACCGCGGGGCCGACGGCCCCGGACGTTGTGGCGGTGGTTGAGCCGGCGGTGGTTCGGGCCGGCCGGCGGGACTCATACGCGGTGCTCTTCGTCGACGAGGTGGTCCGGATCGGGCGGATCCGGGCGATCGAGGTCGGCGGGGTCCGGCTGGCCACGGAAGCGGTGCCACAGCCGTCGTCCCGCCAGGGCCACCAGCACCGCGGCCGCGCTCAGCGTGATGGCGAACAGCACCTTGCCGTAGGCGTTGGAGTGCACCGACAGCCGTACCGGCTCACCCAACGGCACACCGGCCGGAGTGTTCAGCGCGACATCGATTGCGACGCGCTGAGTGAAGTTCACTTCGATGGGCACCCGCAGCGGCAGGTATCCCGGTGGCAGCTCGATTTCGCCGAGATCGGTCACGCTCATTCCGGGCGGCGCCTCGACGTGTAGTCGTACCCGGATCGGAACAGCCAGCCCGTTGCGCAATGCCAACGGCAGGGGGCTGTGTTCGGTGGCCAGCGTGTAGGGCCCGGTCGGCTTGACGATGGTGACGGCGCCGAACAGGTCGTCGAGCGCGTCGCCGACGACCGCCAACCGCTGTTGGGCCAGCCCGTTGCGGGTATCGGGCGGGTCGGCTTGGCTGATGGCGCGCAGCATGTCCTCGCGCAGCGGCGCGGTATAGCTGACGCCGGTCAGCCCGGTACGGGCATCGGTGGTCAACGCGGCGGTCAGCCCCGACAGCCGGCCCACTTCGCCGGTGATCTTGGTGATGACGGCGTCATTGAACCGGCCACGTTCGCCGGCGTCGACGTCGGGCTGCGGCGTTCCGTTGACCGGCGGAACGGCGGAAGCGTCGGCGATCAGCGCGGGCAGCGGCCGTGGCACCGCCAAGCCGGATCGGATCGCTGTCGCCAGCGTGGTCAGGATGGCGCCTGCGTCGTCGGCACGCAGCTTCCAGCCGGTCGGGGGCAGCAGAATCTGGGGCCGCGGGGTGACCCTGGGCTGCAAGGCGCGCCACAGCACCGAGCCCAGCGCGTCCTGCCGTCGAGCGGTTTCCGAGTCGTGCTGAACCCGAATTGCCAGAGCGGTGTTCAGGTAGGTGGGCGTGACCGGATCAGAGCCGCTCGCGGCGAACGCGGCCCCGACGGCGGGGTCGAACGGCGCCATCACCACCTGCGGTGAGAGGCGGCGCGGCGCGGTGTCAGCGATCGCCGTTATCGGGGTGTTGGAGTCCCCGGCGGAGCAGTCGGCGGCGGCGATCACCACGGTGTTGCCGTTGGCGCTCAACAGATCCACGGCCCGCCGCGTCAGCGGGCCGTCGGGGATCAGGGTGGCGCCGCGGACGGCGACGACTCCCAGGATTTGGTCGACGACGTCACCGGCCGCGGTGGTGGCGCTCGCGCTGAGCGCGGTGTCGCCGACACGTTGCACGGCATCGAGGTCGGCTTGGGCGTACGGAAGTGGTGCGACGCACGTTCGGTGAACCAGTGCGCGCAGCCGGTTCAACCAGCTCACCGCCGCGGCCTGCCCGGTCCCCGGGTGCGTCGGGGTGCCCGGCTGTTGCGCGGGGCCGTCGGGGGAGTCGGAGACGACGTAGCCACCGGTCATCGCGTTGACCGTGACCAGCAGGTCCGGGTCGACGGCCAGGCACACCGAGCGGCCGACGGCGCCGTCGGGGTCGACGTCGCGGCTGGTCGCGAACTCCGCGGCGCCCAGCAGAATGTCCAACCGCCCGCCGATGGCCAGCGACGTCGCCAGCTCGTCGTCCATCAACCGAATCGGAATCGTGCCGCCCGGAACGCCGGGCGCCAGCCTGGGCTGGTCGGCCAGCGGCCAGAGCATGGTGACCGGCACAGGTTTGGAGGTGTCGGGTGCGACGACGGCGCCCATCGCGTCGCCGGAGGTGTCCAGGGGATCCGGTGGCACCCCCACCACCGGCAATAGGAACCGGGCGTTGTCCAGCCGCGCCGGCTCGCCGTAGTCGGGCGTTCCGTTGACGTTGACCAGCAACGGATAGACGCCGGGCGCACCGATATCGAGCGAATGCTTGGTCGCCGAGCGCATCGGGGCGGACAACGTGAAGCGCGCTTTCTGGCCGCGCTGCAGCTCCGGGGCCACCGTCAGGAAGTCGGCGACGGCCTCGTATTGGTCGGTGTCGCCGTCGAGGTTGGTGCGCAGCCCCGCCGACGTGGTCACCGCCGCGGCGTGTTCGAGGCGGATCATCACGTCGCGGACCGGCCGGTCACCGATGTTGGTCACGGTTCCGGCGACGGTGACGACCGGCTCGCTGGTCGTGGTGGCAACCTGCGGGGTGACCTGATCGATTCGGACCTGTACGAAGGGTGTCGCGCCGGGCTCGCCTGCGGCGGCGGTGGGAAGTGTGAGCCCGGTCGCCAGACCGGTCAGGACGCCGACCATCACGACGAGGCGCAACAAGGCGGCCCGTCGGAGCCGCGGGCCACCCGCGCCCGCACGCGGGTGGTGTCCCCACCTCATAGTTGTGCTCTGCATTGTCGTCGGCGGCTACGGCCCGGGCCCGCGACCGTTCTTCCGGCCTCGAACGGACTCGTCAGGCCGTCGGCTCCGGGTGCGCGAGTGGGTTTGCGGACGCCGTCGCGGCGAGCTGGGCGGCAGAGGTGGCAGCGCCGCCAGGCCGTCGGTCTGTAACTTGTCGATCAGCTCGTCGGCCACCTCGGCCAGTCGGCGCTCGTCGGCGTAGGCCAGCCGGGACGGTAGCTCGGCGATCGGCACCCACGCCACCTCGGCGACCTCGACGTCCTCGTCGGACAGCTCTCCGCCCGAGCAGCGCATCAGATAGTGGTGGACGGTTTTGTGCACCCGCCGCCCGTCGGTGACGAACCAGTAGTCGATGCGGCCCAGCGCCGCGAGAACGCTGCCATGAATGCCGGTCTCCTCGGCGACCTCCCGGATCGCGGTTTGCTCGGCCGTCTCACCGAGCTCGATATGGCCTTTGGGCAGCGACCACAGCATCCGGCCGCGTCGGTCGACGCGACCGATGAGTGCAGCGACCTGTTCTTCACGCGGTCGATCGATACCGTCGATGACCAGATCCGCCGGCCGACGTTTCGTGCACGGTGCGCAGTCGCTCCGGCCCGCGGCGCGCAGGGCGTGGTGGGCCGGACTCGGCCGCACCGGCTGCCGTGCCGCCGTCGGTCGCCGCGTTGCCGGTTTGACTCTCACCTGACCCCGCCGAGCGCCGACCACGGCGCCTCCCCCGGCGCCGACGTGGTTGCGGTTTTTCGCCGTCGGACACCCAAGCGATAGTAGCTGGCGTGCTCAGACGCTCCCGCCGCACTCGCCGGTAGTGAGCTGCCCGGTCGCAGATCGGCCCACGCGTGTCCGGCCTTCCGGCCGTCCACGGCCGTATCGTCGCCGGACTGTTGCTTGATTGTCCGGCTCCTTCCCGGCCGTCCACGGCCGTATCGTCGCCGGACTACTACGCTCTCTGGGTGCCCGAAACTGCCCAGGACGCCGAGCTGCTGGCCGCTGCCGCGGTCGCGTTGAACAGGCACGCCGACGTCCTGCGCGAACTGGGTGCGTTGTTCGCTGCGGCCGGCCACGAGCTGTATCTGGTCGGCGGCTCGGTGCGCGACGCCGTGCTGCAGCGGCTGAGCTCGGATCTGGACTTCGCCACCGACGCGCGCCCCGATCAGCTGCAGAAGTTGCTGCGGCCGTGGGCGGACGCGTTGTGGGACACCGGTATCGAGTTCGGCACCGTCGGCGCGGAAAAGAACCAGCAGCGGCTGGAGATCACCACGTTCCGGGCCGACCGCTACGACCGGGTGTCACGCAACCCGCAGGTGGCCTTCGGTAACTCCATCGACGACGATCTGGTGCGCCGCGATTTCACCGTCAATGCGATGGCGGTGCGCGTGACGGCCGCCGGGGCCGCCGAATTCGTCGATCCGCTAGGAGGTTTGGCCGCAGTGCGCGCCGGCGTGCTGGATACGCCGGCGAAGCCGTCGGACTCCTTCGGCGACGACCCGCTGCGGATGCTGCGCGCCGCGCGGTTCGTCTCGCAACTCGGCTTCGCGGTCGCCCCGCGGGTGCGCGCAGCGATCGAGGACATGGCCCCGGAGCTGGGCCGGATCACCGCCGAGCGGGTGGCAGCCGAGTTGGACAAGCTGCTCTTGGGCGACGACCCGGTCGCCGGCATCGACCTGATGGTGCAGACCGGGATGGGCGACGTGGTGCTGCCCGACGTCGGCGGCATGCAGATGGCCATCGACGAGCACCACCAGCACAAGGACGTCTACCAGCATTCGCTGACGGTGCTGCGCCAGGCCATCGCTCTAGAGGACGAGGGCCCCGACCTGGTTTTGCGCTGGGCGGCGCTGCTGCACGACATCGGCAAGCCCGCCACCCGCAAGCATGAAGCCGACGGCGGAGTCAGCTTCCACCACCACGAGGTGGTAGGCGCCAAGATGACGCGAAAACGGTTGCGGGCGTTGAAGTATTCGAAGCAGATCGTCGACGACGTTTCGCAGTTGGTGTATCTGCATCTGCGATTCCACGGTTACGGCGACGGCAAGTGGACCGACTCGGCGGTGCGCCGTTACGTCACCGACGCGGGACCGTTGTTGGCGCAGCTGCACAAGTTGGTGCGCGCCGACTGCACCACCCGCAACAAGCGCCGAGCCGCCCGGCTGCAGGCCAACTACGACGATCTCGAGGCGCGTATCGCGGAGTTGGCCGCCAAGGAGGACCTGCAGCGGGTCCGTCCGGATCTGGATGGCAACGCGATCATGGAGTTGCTCGGCATTCCGGCGGGTCCGCAGGTGGGGGAGGCGTGGCGCCACCTCAAGGAGTTGCGGTTGGACCGCGGGCCGCTGACCCGCGAGGAGGCGACGGCCGAACTGCTGACCTGGTGGAGCGTTCCCGCGGGAACCAGTAGCGGCGCGGCGGCGTCCGATTGGCATGGAGTACTGCCTGAGCGCCGGTGACGGCGCAGCGACGATCTGGGATCGCGGACCGGATCTGGACCTCGATGGCGACGGCCGGCTGGATGCGGTCGGTCTGGACCTCGACGGCGACGGCCTGGCCGATGACGCGCTGGCCGATCTCGATGGCGACGGGATCGCCGACCACGCCGTGCTCGACGTGCACGGCACCGCGGAACGCTACTTCACCGACGACGGCTCGGGGACCTGGTCGGTGGCGGTCGAGCCCCGCGCGCAAGACAGCCGCGAACTGCGCTGGTTCGGCCTGGACGGCGTCGAGCACACCGGCGGCCCGCTGGTGGATTTCGACGGCGACGGCCAGGCCGAGGTCCGGCTGCTCGACAGCGACGGTAACGGGCTGGCGGACCGCGCGATCACGTCCGGCGGCAACAGCGTGACGGGTTACGTCGACACGGACGGCGACGGACGCTGGGACGTCAAGCTCACCGACACCGACGGCGACGGCACCGCCGATGCGGCCAGCGCGTTGGAGCCCAAGCCGTAGGTCCCCGTTCGCGGCGGGGTCCCGGTACTGTGACGGCCCATGAACGTCGGAGCAGTCACGCCCTGATGCGGTGAGCGCTGCCCTGACCGAGATCCTGCGCGACGACCTCAACGTCGACATCAGCCGGGTGACCCGGGAATCTCGGCTGGTAGACGATGTCGGACTGGACTCGGTGGCTTTCGCGGTGGGCATGGTGGCGATCGAGGACAAGCTCGGGGTGGCGGTGTCGGGGCAGGAGCTGCTGGGCTGCGACACCGTCGGCGACCTCGAGGACGTCATCCGGGCAAAGGTCCCGGTCGGCCGGTGAGCGTGCTGGCCACCGCCCTGTCCGGGGCGATGCGCACATCAGCCAACGATCTGGTGGTCTTCGACAAGGAAGCCGATCAGTGGACGCGGCACCCCTGGTCGCAGGTCCACGCGCGCGCCGAGAGCGTCGCCGCGCGCATCCTCGACCAGCCGAAGCTCGGTGCGGTCGGCCTGGTCGGCGAGCCGACCGCGGACTTCGTCGCGGCCGTCCGCGCCTGGCTGGCCGGCAGAGCGTGTCGATCCTGCCGGGGCCGGTCCGCGGTGCCGACCCGCAGAAGTGGGCGCGGGCGACTCTCGCGCGATTCGCCGGTCTCGGCGTGCGCACAGTCTTCAGTCACGGAGCCGAACTCGACCTGCTGGCCGGCCAGAACGTCGCGAACGGGCCGAAGGCGGTGCTCAACCTCGGTGAGGCCGCGCGGCGCGAACCGTCGACCAGCTTTACGCCGGTCGAGGCCGCAGCCGGCACGCCCGCCGTGCTGCAGGGCACCGCGGGTTCGACCGGAAATCCCCGCACCGCACAATTGTCCGCCGAGGCGGTGTTGAACAACCTGAACGGCCTGCTCAACCGCTTCGACGTCGACCCGGCGGTCGATCCCGGATGTACCTGGCTGCCGCTCTATCACGATATGGGTCTGACGTTTCTGCTCAGCGGCGCGCTGGCGGGGGCACCGGTCTGGCTGGCTTCCACCGCGGCGTTCACCGCATCGCCGTTTCGCTGGTTGCGCTGGCTCAGCGAAAGCGGGGCAACGCTGACCGCCGCACCGAACATGGCCTACAGCATGATCGGCAAGTACGCCCGGCTGGTGTCCGATGTCGACTTGGGGTGGGTGCGGGTGTCGATCAACGGCGGCGAGCCGGTCGACTGCGCCGCAATGGAGCGGTTCGCGGACGCCTTGAGCGCGTTCGGTTTCGACGCCGGCGCACTGGCGCCGTCCTACGGGCTGGCCGAATCCACCTGCGCGGTCACGATTCCCGTCCCGGGCACTGGCCTGCTCTACGACGAAGTCCCTTCTGCCACAGCCGATTCCGACGCGCTCGGCCCGCGCCGCCATGCGATCCTGGGCGCGCCGATCGCCGGGATGGAAATTCGCATCGGCCAGGTGGCCGAGCGTTCGGCCGAGCTGCCCGACCGCGACGTCGGCGAGATCGAGATCCGCGGCACGTCGATGATGTCGGGATACGTCGGCGACTCCCCGCTGGGATCCGACGCCTGGTTCCCGACAGGGGATTTGGGCTACCTCACCGACGACGGTCTGGTCGTGTGCGGAAGGGCCAAAGAAATCATCACCATCGCGGGCCGCAACATTTTTCCCGCCGAGATCGAGCGGGTCGCCGCGCAAATCCGCGGCGTGCGCGAAGGTGCGGTGGTGGCGGTGGGTACCGACGGCGACACGACGCGGCCGGGTCTGCTGATCACCGCCGAATTCCGCGGCCCCGACGAAGCCGGCGCCCGCAGCGATGTGGTCGCCCGGGTGGCGTCCGAGTGCGGCATCGTGCCCGCTAGCGTGGTGTTCGTCAGGCCCGGCTCGCTGCCGCGCACCTCGTCGGGCAAGCTGCCGCGGCTGGAGGTCAAACGCAACCTGACAGCGGTGACCAGATGACCGAAACCGCAGAGGTGCTGTCGGAATGCATGCGCATCTTCGGCGGCGCAGGCTATTTGGTGGACGAGACGCCGATCGGCCGATGGTGGCAAGACATGAAGCTGGCCCGGGTCGGCGGCGGCACCGACGAGGTGTTGTGGGAACTGGTGGCAGCGGCGATGAAGCCCGATTGCGACGGCCACGACGAACTGATCGGCGGCGCGCTGCGCCAGCGGGCCTCGGGGACGTCGGCGGGAGTGCGGGGCAACGCATAGAACGCCATCCGCCGATTGCTCATGTCGTGCTCGCCGAGGAATGCGCACCCGGCGTATTCACACAACCGTCGCGCCGAGGTGTTGCGGTGGTCGGGATCGAACATGATTCGGCGGCAACGTGGTTCGACGTCGAAGACGCTTGCGACGATACGCGGCAACAGGAACGGGCCGAGCCCCTTGTTGACGACCGTCAGCTCGGCGATGGCCGCGTGGAGCCCGATGTCGTAGGGATCGGCGTGATAACGCGTGGCGATGGAATCCTTTGCCGCGCGGTAAACTTCGACATACCCGCCGTCCTCGCCGTGCATGCTGCCGACGAACGGGCGGGAATAGTTGCCGTCGAGTTGAGCGCGTAGATACTCGCGCCACCGCGACACCGGCCAGGCCGATTCCCACCCTTCGACGAGATGCGGCATGTTCATCCACCGCGAGATCATTTCCGCGTCGGCGTCAGGGTCGACCAGGCGTAACGCGTAGGGCTCGGCCAGCACCGGGGTAGGTGGCGCTGGAGCGTCGCGGACGTCGTCACTGAGTCCCGCGGTCAGCTCCCGCGGCAGGATCGAGACGGCTCTCTTCGCGCTGCGCGCTCATCGACCGGCGCTGGGGTAGTGGGCGCGGCTCTCTTCGCGCTGCGCGCTCATCGACCGGCGCTGGGGTAGTGGGCGCGGCTCTCTTCGCGCTGCGCGCTCATCGACCGGCGCCCGGTGGACCGGCGAAGGCCTGAGCAATCGGTAGCCACCGCAGCGCGTCGGCGCCGTCGGCGGTGATGTCCAGCTCGCGCAGCGGGCGGCGCTGGGTGACCAGAAAGCAGAAGTCCTCCGCGGCTCCGGTGACGTGTTGCGACGCGTCGGCCGGGCCCCATGTCCAGGTGCTGCCGTCGGGTGCGCGCAGCTCCACCCGAAACGGGTCGGCCGGGGGCTGTTGACCGTTAATGGTGAACGCGAAATCGCGGGTGCGGACTCCGATGTGCGCGATGGAGCGCAGCCGTGCCGTGGCGGACCGCCGCACACCGAGGGCGTCGGCGACGTCGAGTCCGTGCGCCCAGGTCTCCATCAGCCGCGCCGTCGCCATCGAGGAGGCACTCATCGGCGGTCCGAACCATGGCAATTTGCGACCGTCGGGAACCGTCAGCAGCGCGTCGTGCAGCCGGGTGCGGGTGAGCCGCCAGTCGGCGAGCAACTCGGCGGGCGCGACGGCAGCGAGTTCATCGGCCGCGGTGTCAACGAAGCCGATCGGATCGGCCGCCGCGGTCTTCACCACGTCGGCGAAGGCCGCCTCGTCGGTGGCTGCGATGAGTGCGACGCGGTCGGTCCACAGCAGGTGCCCGATCTGGTGGGCGACGGTCCAACCCTCGGCGGGCGTCGACACGGTCCAGCGATCGTCGGCGAGCGGCGCGACCAGCGCGTCGAGCTCGTCACTTTCGGCGCGCAGATCGTCCACGATCTGCTGCAGATCGGCCATCTGTGTACCTTAACGATTCGGGGCCGGCAGGCTGCGGCGCCCGATGACACTGTGCGCGGCGAGCCCGCACAGGTAGACCACGGAGCCGGCCACGACCAGAGCGGGCGAGTGGCCATCGCCGGGAATGACGGTCGCCGCCACAGTGATTGCACCGATGAACGCCACCCAGAACAACGAATCCTGGACCGCGAATACATGTCCGCGCAAAGCATCGTCCACATCGACCTGAATGGCGGTGTCGGCGCACAGCTTGACCACTTGGCCGACCCCGCCCAGTAAGAAGCCACACGTCACCAACACGGACAGCCGTAAACCGAGTCCGGCGACCTCGATGGCCGCCGCGATCGCCAATGCCCCGTTCGCCGCGGCGTAACGGCCCCAGCGGCGCACGGCCAGCGGTGTGACCACATTGGCCAGAAACGATCCGGCGCCGGCAGCGGCGACGAACAGCATCGCGCTGCCCAACCCCGAGACCGCGGCGCCGTCGCTGCCGGTGCGCACCAGCAGCAGCACCAGCAGGGAATTGATGCCGAACACCATCCGATGTGCGGCCAACCCGGACAGGGTGGCGGAGACGGTGGGACGGTCCAGCACGGTGCGCAGGCCATGCAACCATCCGGTGACCACGGCGTAGACGACCGATCCGTGGATCGCCCGCCGGGTGTCGTCGGGACCCAGCACGTGGGCCGCGAATCGCAGCGACAGCAGCAGCGCGATCAGCAGCGGGATGGTGGCCAGGAAGATGATCGACGCTGCCCCGCGATCGCCGGATCCGACGAACGCGCGCGGCACGAGCATGAAGTTGGCGCCGCCGAACGCCGCGACCGCGCCGGTCGCCGTCGCGATCGAATTCATCGTGACGACTTGCTCGCGGGGCACCACGTGGGGCAGGGCGGCGGACAGCCCCGATGACACGAACCGGGCGAGGCCGTTGACCACCAGCGCGCCGCACAACACCAGAAAGTCGCGGGCACCGACCGCCAGGCAGATTCCCACCGCAGCGACCGACACCACGCGGCCCACATTGGCGGCGATCAGCACCAGGCGACGGTCCCAGCGGTCCATCAACGCACCGGCAAACGGCCCCAGCAACGAGTACGGCAGAAACAACACCGCAAACGCGCCGGCGATCGCCATCGGGCGGGTGGCCCGCTCCGGGTTGAACAGCAGCGCGCCGGCCAGACCTGCCTGGAAAAGACCGTCGCCGAACTGGCTTGCCATCCGCAACTCCAGCAGCCGCCAAAAGTCGGGCAAGCCGCGCACCGAGCGCCAGACAGCGACGGGCGCGCGCGGATGAGCCACTGAACCTACTTCCCGGTGGGGGCCCGGCAATCGCGGGCTGGGCATCGGGCCCCTGTTAATAACAGTACAAATTCTTGCCGAGCGGCCTTCGTGTTCACCACAGTCGTCCGGCCTGGATGCCATGATGGAGTAGTGGCGCAGCATGAAGACCCGGAGGACTATGTTGCCCCCGCCGCACATCGAGTGCGAGCGGGCACTTTGCTTCTGGCGAACACGGATCTGCACGAGCCGACATTCCGTCGCACCGTGATTTACATCGTCGAGCACAACGACGGGGGCACGCTGGGCGTGGTGCTCAATCGCCCCAGCGAGACCGCTGTCTACAACGTGTTGCCACAGTGGGCCAAGCTGGCGGCGAAACCCAAGACGATGTTCATCGGCGGGCCGGTCAAGCGCGACGCGGCGTTGTGCCTGGCGGTGCTGAGGGTGGGTGCGGTTCCCGACGACGTGCCGGGCCTGCGCCATGTGGCCGGCCGGATGGCGATGGTCGATCTGGACGCTGACCCCGACTCGATCGCCCCGCTGGTGGAGGGCGTGCGGATCTTCGCCGGGTACTCCGGCTGGACTATCGGCCAGTTGGAGGGCGAGATCGAGCGCGACGACTGGATTGTGTTGTCGGCGTTGCCATCTGACGTTCTGAGCGAGCCGCGGGTGGATCTGTGGGGCCGGGTGCTGCGACGTCAGCCGCAGCCGCTGTCGCTGCTGGCCACCCACCCGATCGACGTCAGCCGCAACTAAGCAGCCGGCGCCACGGCGGGCGGTTCATCGCGGGACAGCCTGCTGGCGATCACCGTGCACACCACCAGCTGTATCTGGTGGAAGATCATCAGCGGCAACATGATCACGCCGACGGTGGCGGCCGGAAAGAACACCAGCGCCATCGGAAGACCGGACGCCAGACTCTTTTTCGAGCCGCAGAACAGCAGCACGATGCCGTCGCCGCGGTCCAGTCCGGACAATCGACCGATCAGCCAGGTGAATACCAGCACCGCTAGCAGCAGCGCGGTGTCGACGACGGCGACCGCCACCAGCTGCCACGGATCGACGCTGCGCCAGATGTGTCCCACGATGCCGATCGAGAACGCCGTGTAGACGATCAAAAGGATCGACCCGCGATCGACGAGCCCGGTCAGCAGCGCATGCCGGGCAAGCCATTCGGCAACCCATGGCCGCAGCAGTTGGCCCAGCGCGAACGGCAACACCAGCTGCAGCACGATGTCACGGATCGCCGTGGCGTCCATCCGAGTCACGCCGCTGGTGTTCATCAGCAGCACGACCAGCAGCGGGGTCAGCGCCACCCCGAGGATGTTGGACAGCGATGCGCTGACGAGCGCAGCCGAGACATTGCCCCGCGCAATCGATGTGAAGGCGATCGAGGATTGCACGGTCGACGGGACCAGACACATGAACAGCAGCCCGTGGTACAGGTCGATGTTCAGCAGCCAGGGCACCAGGCCGCGGGCGGCCAGCCCGAGCACGGGAAAGACGACGAACGTGGTGGCCAGCACCAGCAGATGCAACTGCCACCGCTTCACGCCGTGCCATGCCTGCTGCGGTGACAGCCGGGCGCCGTAAAGCGCAAACAGCAACGCGATCACGGCTTTGGCGGCCACCGACATCGCGTCGGCGGCGGCGCCGCGGGCCGGCAACAACGCTGCCAGCGCCACCGTCGCCGCCATCGCCAGCAGAAAGGTGTCGATCGGCAGCGCCGACAGCCGCCTCAGCACGATCGACGACGCACCGAGTTCGCAAGCATGTCGTTCAACGGCAGGCCGTTCAATGGCATGCCAGCGTGCAGGCCGCGCACACGCCGCCGCAGCCGGCCGAAGCCTCCTCGCGGCGCAGCGCGTACCGCGCGGTCTGCCAGGAGCCGGCGGCCACCGTGCCGATCGCTCCCACGATGCAGACACAGACCACCGTCAACGCGGTGCCCTGCGGCGCGGCCAGCGCCACCGCCCCCCCGGCAGCCAGCATCACCGCGGCGGCCAGCTGCGGCAGCGCCACCGAACGCATCACCAACTCGGCGGTGGCGGTACCGGCGGGGCGCGCCAGCGACCGCAGTCCGAGCACGGCCAACACCACCGCCACGCACACGCACAGCACCCCCGCGATGAGCATGGGGACACAATACGAGGCCCGCGCGGCCGCTGCGACCCGCGCCCGGGGTGCTAGCTAGTGCGCCAGCGCCTGTGGCGCAGTGACTGCCGCCGCCGGTGGTGCCGCGGGCGCGGCCGGCGCGCCGGCCGCCTGCGGCGGGGCTGCCGGTGGAATGGACCCCGGCGGGCCCACCCGGAACCCGTTGATGATGCCGTCGGTGGACGGCGCCTCGGCGACGGCCTGGGTGGCATCCGTCGTCACGGCCAGCGACACCAGGTATTTATCCGGGCCGGAGGCGACGATGACATGGCGCCGCGAGGTGTTGAGCGTCATCTCGTTCTGACGGTAGGTGCCCTCGATGATCGACGACGGAGAGCCGTTGAAGTCAGCCAGCGAGGCGTTGGTGTTGCGCCAGGCGGGCAGTTGCTGGCTGTCGATGTAGCCGTGGGTGATGGCTTCTTTGGGGTCGAAGTCGCCGACCAGCCGGTACACCACCAACTGGGCGTTGGACGTGTAGAGGCTGTTGCTGCGACGGTTGGCGGTCACCAGGAACGCATCGGGAACGTTGGGGTCGGGTACCTGCGTCCACCCGTTCGGCATCGGCAGGTTGATGTCGAGCGCCTTGAAGTTCTGCGCCTGTTGCGGTTCCAGCTTGACGCTCTTGCTGCCGAAATAATCGCGTAGCGTCCCCGAACTGGCCGCAACGGGCTCCGGTGCCGCGGCAACCTGGGGAGCCGGTGGGAGTGCGGGCGCCGCGGGGGCCAGCGCGGGCGAGATCGGAGCGGGCACGGCGGCCACGCCCGGCAAGGCGTTGGCAGCAACTCCAGCGGCGCCGGGGACGACCGCGACGGCCTGCGGCATCGGGGCGGCGGGGACCGGAACGGGGTTGGGCCGGGGCGGAAACACCGGGTCCGCCGACGCGGTGGGGCTCGCAAAGCCCAACACACCAACAACGCCGACGGCCAGACCCGCGATCGCTACTCGCCAGCTACGGGCAATCTGCATCAGAGGACGTCCTTCTGAGTGACTCGAGGTCGTGTCGTGTTCGAAGCGCAGAAAGAGACTGTAACCAGGGGTGAGTGGCGGTTACCAGCACTGGAATCGACCTGGAATACACCTGGGATCAAGCGCTGACCGGTCTGCAATCCAACCGAGACATCGGTGGCCGGCGGGTCGGCCACCTGCGCCCTTATAACCTGTTGGGCGTGACCGACTCCCCGACGGCCCCTGCCGAGCAGGCCGACGCCGACGCGCCGCGGTATCGCTACACCGCGGAGCTGGCCGGCCGCATCGAACGAGACTGGCAGGACAACTGGACCCAATGGGGCACGTTCAACGTGCCCAACCCGGTCGGCTCGTTGGCGCCCCCGGACGGCCTAGCGGTGCCCGCCGACAAGATGTTCGTCCAGGACATGTTCCCGTATCCGTCGGGTGAGGGGTTGCACGTCGGTCATCCGCTCGGCTATATCGCGACCGACGTCTACGCCCGATACTTCCGGATGTTGGGCCGTAATGTGCTGCACGCCTTGGGCTTCGACGCTTTCGGCCTGCCTGCCGAGCAGTACGCGGTGCAGACCGGCACCCATCCGCGCACCCGCACCGAGGCCAACATCGTCAATTTCCGCCGCCAGTTGGGTCGGCTGGGTTTCGGCCACGATAGCCGGCGAAGCGTTTCCACCACCGATGCTGAATTCTACAAATGGACGCAGTGGATCTTTCTGCAAATCTACAACGCGTGGTTCGACAGCACCGTCAACAAGGCACGCCCGATAACCGACCTTGTCGCCGAATTCGATTCCGGTGCAAGAAAATTGGATGACGGCCGGGATTGGGTGACATTGTCGGCAGGGGATCGCGCCGACGTGGTCGACGGTCACCGCCTCGTCTACCGGGCCGATTCGATGGTGAACTGGTGTCCGGGCCTGGGTACCGTGCTGGCCAACGAAGAGGTCACCGCGGACGGCCGCAGTGAGCGAGGGAATTTCCCCGTCTTCCGGAAGCGGTTGCGGCAGTGGATGATGCGGATCACCGCCTACTCCGACCGGCTGCTCGACGACCTCGACGTGCTGGACTGGCCGGAGAAGGTCAAAACCATGCAGCGCAACTGGATCGGTCGCTCCACCGGCGCCGCCGCGTTGTTCTCGGCGCACACGGCCGACGGCGACGCCGTGGATCTGGAGGTGTTCACTACGCGGCCGGACACCCTTTTCGGCGCAACGTATCTGGTGCTGGCGCCCGAGCATGAACTGGTCGACGCTCTGGTGGCGCCGCAGTGGCCGGACGGGACGGACCCGCGCTGGACCTTCGATGGGGCCACCCCCGCGCAGGCCGTCGCCGCCTACCGGCAGGCCATCGCCGCGAAGTCCGACCTGGAACGCCAGGAGAACAAGGCCAAGACCGGCGTCTTCCTGGGCAGTTATGCGATCAACCCGGCCAACGGTGAGCAGGTGCCCGTCTTCATTGCCGACTACGTGTTGGCCGGATACGGTACCGGGGCGATCATGGCCGTTCCCGGTCACGACCAACGCGACTGGGAATTCGCCCGCGAGTTCGGCCTGCCGATCATCGAAGTCATTGCCGGGGGCGATATTTCGGACGCGGCCTACGCCGGCGAGGGTGTCCTGGTGAACTCGGGCTACCTCGACAAAATGAACGTCGCGGCCGCCAAGGCAGCAATCATCGCGCGTCTGGAATCCGATGGTCGCGGCTGGGCGCGCATCGAATACAAGCTGCGCGATTGGCTTTTCGCGCGGCAACGCTACTGGGGCGAGCCGTTCCCGATCGTCTATGACGGCGATGGGCGCCCGCACGCGCTGGACGACGCGGCGCTGCCGGTTGAATTGCCCGATGTCCTGGACTACTCGCCGGTGCTGTTCGATCCCGACGACGCCGGCAGCGAGCCGTCGCCGCCGCTGGCCAAGGCGACCGACTGGGTGCACGTCGAACTGGACCTCGGCGATGGCTTGCAGCCCTACACCCGCGACACCAACGTCATGCCGCAGTGGGCGGGCAGTTCCTGGTACGAGCTGCGTTACACTGACCCGCACAACGCAGAACGCCTCTGCGCCAAGGAGAATGAGGCGTACTGGATGGGCCCCAGGCCCGCCGAGCACGGGCCCGACGATCCCGGCGGCGTCGACCTCTACGTCGGAGGCGCTGAGCATGCGGTGCTGCACCTGCTGTATTCGCGGTTCTGGCACAAGGTGCTCTACGACCTCGGTCACGTCAGCTCCCGCGAGCCCTACCGACGGCTGATCAACCAGGGTTACATCCAAGCCTTTGCCTACACCGATGCACGCGGGGCCTATGTACCGGCCGCCGATGTTGTCGAGCGTGACGGCACGTTTGTCTACCCGGGTCCGGACGGGGAGATCGAGGTCTTCCAGGAATTCGGCAAAATCGGCAAGAGCCTGAAGAATTCGGTGTCGCCGGACGAAATGTGCGACGACTACGGCGCCGATACGCTGCGGGTGTACGAGATGTCGATGGGCCCGCTGGAGGCGTCTCGGCCGTGGGCCACCAAGGATGTCGTCGGGGCGCACCGGTTCCTGCAGCGGGTGTGGCGGCTGGTGGTCGACGAATCCTCCGGCGGCATCCGGGTTGCCGATGACGCGGACCTCGACACCGACACCCTGCGGCTGCTGCACCGCACCATCGCCGGGGTTTCCGAAGACTATGCGGCACTGCGTAACAACACCGCGGTGGCCAAACTGATCGAGTACACCAACCACCTGACCAAGCAGCACCGTGATTCGGTTCCGCGGGCAGCGGTCGAGCCGTTGGTGCTGATGGTGGCGCCGGTGGCGCCGCACCTGGCCGAGGAGTTGTGGCAGCGGCTGGGCCATGCGACATCGCTTGCCAACGGGCCATTCCCGGTGGCCGACCCCGACTACCTGGTCGAAGACACCGTCGAGTACCCGGTGCAGGTCAATGGCAAAGTCCGCGGCCGTATCACGGTGTCTGCCGGTGCCGACGCCGACGCGGTGGAGGCGGCGGCGCTGACCGACGAGAAGGTGCAAGCGTTCCTGGGCGGCGCCACACCGAAGAAGGTGATCGTGGTGGCCGGCCGACTGGTCAACCTCGTCGTGTAGACCCGCCTCGCCCCCGCAAGCGGGAGGTACCCCCACCTCGGGCCGTTCCGGCCCGCATCGTCAGCGGGCGGGTGGCCTGAGCACTATCTCGTGGACATGACCGTCGGGCGGGGTCGCCACCACGCCGGCGACCGCTTGTGCAACGGTGTCGGGCCGCAGGAAGCGCTCGGGTTCGTAGTCGCCGCCCTCGAAGGACACCAGCTCACGTTGCATGTCGGTGTCGACGCGACCTGGGTAGACGGTGGTGACCCGCAGCGTCGGTTCGCTATCGCGCAGCGAATCGGCGAACGCCCGTAGGGCGAACTTGCTGGCCGAGTATGACGCCATGGTCGCGGACGCCGTGCGTCCGGTGCCGGAGTTGATGAAGACGACCTGCCCGCCCGCTCGTCGCAGCGCGGGCAACAACGCCAGCGTAATAGCTACTGCGCCAACCACATTGACCTCTAGCGTGTCGCGCCAGTGGTCGACGGTCGAGTCGGCGACGGGCCCGGGGAAGAACACCCCGGCGTTGTGTACCAGCACGTCGAGCTCGCCGATGCCGGCGGTGGCGGACGGGATCGCGTCGGTGTCGGTCACATCCAGTGGCAGCGTTGTGGCGCCCAGCCGCTCGGCAACGGCCTGCAACGCAGGCGAGGGCCGTCCGGCCAACAACAGGGTGTGCGTCGGGGCCAGGGCGGCGGCGATGGCGGCGCCGATCCCGCGACTGGCACCGGTGATCAGTGCGGTCCGCATGCGTGCCAGCTTAAGGCCGATCGCAAGCGCGGCGGAGCCGGGCGCTGGGGGCACCTCCCGCTTGCGGGGGACGGGTCGCCCCCAGGCAACCTAAGGGCAGCAACGGTTTACGACGTCTGGTCGCCGTTGGTCTGCGCGGCTGCGGGGCTGGTAACCGGCTCGCTGGCGGCCAGCCGCTCCAGCGGTGCGAGCGCCTGGGTCAGCGTCTCCAAGTCGGGCTCGCTGAGCTGGCTGAGCAGCGCGGCCAAGGCGGTGATCCGGTTGGTCAGCGACTCACGGTGAACGGCCAATCCCCGCGGGGTGATGTCGACGAGCACAGCGCGCAGGTCCGACGGGTCACGCGAGCGCTTGACCAGGCCGATTTTTTCCAGCCTGCGGATCGCCACCGTCGTGGTAGGGGTGCGAACGCGTTCGTGTGCGGCCAGATCGGTCATCCGGATCGGGCCACGGTCGAGCAGGGTGACCAGAATCGACAGTTGGGCCAGCGTGAGGTCTCCGGCCGTTTCCTTGCCGGCACTGGGGTCGCCGCGGCGCAGGATGGAAAACAGTTTGGACAGGGTGCGGTGAAGCCCCTCCGCCAGCTCGGTAGCTTCCGGCACGGTGGCTTTGCGTTCCGCCATAGTTCGACAGTCTAACCTGTCGGCACTGCAGCGGCCGTTAATTGGGTTTTGCTGTCAAAGTACCTGGGACAAGAACCGCTGCAGTCGCTCGGTTTCTGCCGCTTCGAAGATCTGATCTGGCGGCCCGGACTCCACGACCTGACCGTGGTCCATGAAGACGACGGTGTCGGATGTGGACCTGGCAAAACCCATTTCGTGCGTGACCACCAGCATCGTCATGCCCTCGGAGCCCAGGTCTGCGATCAGCGCCAGGATGCCCTTGACCAGTTCGGGATCCAGCGCTGAGGTCGCTTCATCGAACAGCATCACTTGCGGCGTCATGGCCAGCGCCCGGGCAATCGCCACTCTTTGCTGCTGCCCGCCCGACAGGGCACCCGGTCGGCTACCGGCCTTGTGTTTCATGCCCACCCGGTCCAGCTGAGCCAGCGCCAACTCGCGGGCCGCATCGGCGGAGAGGCGTTTGAGCGTGCGCGGCGCCAGCATGACGTTGTCGAGCACGGTGCGGTGCGGAAAGAGGTTGAAATGCTGGAACACCATGCCGATCCGCTGCCGCACCTTGTTGGGATCGTCGGTCAAGACCGACCGCCCGTCCAGCAGGATGTCGCCGCGGTCGGGCTCATGCAGCCGGTTCAAGATGCGCAGCAATGTCGACTTGCCCGAGCCCGACGGCCCGATCACCGCCACCGTATTGCCGGCGGGCGCCTCGATATCAACCCCGCGCAGCACCTCGTTTCGTCCGAACGACAGGTGAATCCCTTTGCCTGCCAACGATACTGACTGTGGCTCCGTCACGTCATCTCCTGGCTGGTGGCCAAGGGGTCCGCGGGCTCGGCCGTGGGCCGACCATGGCGAAGCCGATTGTCGACGTAATTGACCAGGTGGGTCAGCGGGATGGTCAGCATCAGATAGAAGGCCCCGGCCGCCACCAACGGCGAGAGGCTGCCGGTCTGCGCGTTGAGGTCACGGCCGACCTGGAACAGCTCGCGTTGGCCGGCGATCAGCCCGAGGAAATACACCAGCGCGGAGGCCTTAAGCAGCGCGATGAACTGGTTGACGAGTGCGGGAAGCACCCGGCGGATGCCCTGCGGTATCACCACCAGGCGCATAGCGGAGCGGTAGCTCAGCCCCAGCGCACGCGAGGCGTCGAGCTGCCCGGAGTCGACGCTTTGGATGCCCGAGCGGAAAATCTCGCCGACATACGCCGCTGCCGTCAGCCCCAGCGCCGCGATACCGAGCGGATAGGGATTGTTGTTCGTCAATCCGCCCGTGATCGGCCCGATTCCGAGCCCGATGAGCAAGATGATCACCACCTCCGGCAGGCCGCGGAAGATGTCGGTGTAGATCCGCGCCGGCCAGCGCAGCCAGCGGGCCCGCGAGATACCGGCAACCGCCAGCGCGATGCCGACGGCCAACCCGATGACGCTGGAGCTGACGGTGAGGATCAGCGTGTTGGGCAGCCCCGTGGTCACCATCACCGGGACGGCCTGCTTGTAGAGCTCCCAATCGAAGAAAGAATCCCGCAACTGAGCCAGGACGGATTTCGGCGGGGGGACCGCGTCCACCACGCGGTGATGATGCTCGGCGATCGTCGCGAAGTCCGGCAGGTGCGGCGTCAACGCCGACTTCGATCCCGGTTTCCAACCGCGTGGCAGCGGCCGCGGAACCCAGTCGGTGTACAGCTGCGACCAGGTGCCATCGGCGATCACGGCGTCCAGGCCGGCGTTCAGCGCGGCGACCAGCGGCTGGTTGTCTTTGGCCACCGCATAGGCCACGTAGTTACCCAGACCGAACGTGTAGGCGGCGATGGCGGCGGTGTCGCCGGGCCGCATCACGTTGGTCGCCTCCATTGCCGGCGCCACCCACGCGTCGATCTGGTGGGTCTTCACGCTGGTGTACACGGTGGTGAAGTCCGGGAACTTCACCGGCTCGAGATGCAGCGTGTCGACGACGTAGGCCTCTTCGACGGTGCCCTGAACGACGCCGATCCGCTGTCCGGGGCCCAGCTCGTCGAAGCTGTCGATCGACGAACCGGACGGCACGATCAGCGACAAGTAACCGAAGTCGTAGCCGTTGGTGAAGGCGACCGTGCGACGGCGTGCTTCGGTGGCCATGATCGACGACGAACCGACGTCGAAACGCCGCGCCGCGACCTGGGCCAGCAGCCCGGAGAATTCGGTGCCGGCGAAGACGACGCGTAAGCCCAGCTTGGCGGCGATCGCCCGCAGCAGCTCGTTGTCATAACCGGTGTAGCGCCCCGCGCTGTTCAGGCAGCTGGTCGGAGGACCCCCCGGCTGGGTGCCGACGACCAGCGTTCGGGGTGTACGCAGACCCAGCGCGTCGACGTTCACCGAAGTTAACGGCTCGACGTCGGCGGTCGTGTACTTGTCTTCCTGGGGTCGGTTGGCGGTAGCCAGCTTCCTGGGCAACGCGATCGCGCCGTCTTTTCCCGACGGCTTGCATAGGTTGGTGTCAGCCGTAGCCGGCGCAACCGGAGCAAGGCTGTAGGTCAGCAGGATTGTGGCCAGCAGCGCGGCCAGCTTCGAGGCGCGGACCCTCATCCCCGATCACGCCACCGGCTCAGCGCCTCGGCGTTACCCAGGTCGTAGTCGGGTCCGTTGACGCCGACCGTGAGCAGCGTGACGCCGAGGGCGACCAGCCCTTCCGCGTCGGCGATCAGCCCGCCGTCGCTGTCACTGACTCCGGCTGAGCGCTCGATGGTGTCGGGATCACGACCGACCGCAGCGCAGTGTTCGGCCAGCACCGCAGCGGCCTGCGGATAGCTGTCGACGGTGGTGAACCCGTGCCAGATGTCGCCGTACGCAGCCACCAGTCGCAGAGTTTTCCTCGGGCCTTTCCCGCCGATCAGCACCGGGACGTCGCGGGTGGGCGCGGGGTTGAGCTTGGCCAGCCGAGCGTTGATGCGCGGCAGCGCCTCGGCCAGATCGTCGATACGGCTGCCGACGGTGCCGAACTCGTAGCCGTACTCGTCGTAGTCCTTTTCCTTCCAGCCCGATCCGATGCCCAGGATCAGCCGACCCTCGGAGATGTGGTCGACGGTGCGGGCCATGTCGGCCAGCAGCTCCGGGTTGCGGTAGGAGTTGCAGCTGACCAGGGCGCCGATCTGGATTCGGGACGTCTGCTCTGCCCAGGCGCCGAGCATGGTCCAGCATTCGAAGTGCGGACCGTCCGGATCGCCGTACAGCGGGAAGAAGTGGTCCCAGTTGAATGCAATGTCGACACCGATGTCTTCACATCGGCGAACGGCATCGCGGATGTTGGCGTAGTCCGGGGAATGCTGGGGCTGCAGCTGGACGCCGATGCGGATCGGCCGGTCGGAAGAAGTCATGCTTCCACCGTAAGCGGGGCGCCTTGAGCGATAGGCTCGGCGCGGGTCGCGACAGCGCCCGACACCGCATATGTCAGGAATTGCATATGTCTGATACCGCGGCCGGCAGCATTGCCGGCGTCGTCATCCCCGATACCCCGCTGGTGCGAGCGATCACCGCCCACATCCGCGCTGCCGAAGACGACCTGCTTTTCAACCACTCTCGCCGCGTATTCCTATTCGGCGCGTTACAGGGCCGTCGCCGCGGGCTGCAACCGAACATGGAACTGCTCTACGCCGGAGCGATGTTTCACGACATCGGGCTCACCGAGCGCTACCGCGCGTCGACCGTGCGCTTCGAGGTCGACGGTGCCAACGCGGCGCGTGAATTCCTCTTGGAGCACGACGTCGACCAGGCCGACGCCGACAAGGTCTGGCTGGGCATCGCGCTGCACACCACTCCGGGCGTGCCCGAATTCTTGGCGCCCGAGACCGCTTTGGTGACGGCGGGCGTTGAGACCGACGTGCTCGGCATCGGCCGCGACGACCTGCCGCACGAAGCACTCGCCGCGGTGACCGCCGCGCACCCGCGCCCCGATTTCAAGCGGCAGATCTTGGCGGCCTTCAACGACGGCATGAAGCACCGGCCCGAGACCACCTTCGGGACGTGCAATGCCGATGTCCTCGAGCGCTTCGACCCCGCGTTTGCCCGTGACAATTTCGTCGACAACATCCTCAGCAACAGTTGGCCCGAGTAAGTCTCTCAGCCGCCGTCGAGCACCCCACGTAAAAGGTCGATCAACTCCCGGGGCTGGTCGCTTTGCACCGAGTGCCCGGAATTGTCGACGACGTGTACGCCGCGGAATTGCGTTGCGCGCCGGCTGAGTTCGGCGGCGTCCTCGTCGGTGACGAATCCCGAGGTGCCGCCGCGCACCAGTGTGATGGGTGCCGCCAACCCGGCGACGTCGTCCCAGAGGCTGTCGAAGTCGGGGAATTCCCTGATCGTGTCGTAGCGCCAGGTCCAGGCGCCGCTGTCGAGTCGGTGCGAATTGTGAAACACCCCGCGGCGCAACGATTTCGGATCGCGATGCGGCGCCGCTGCGGTGGTCAGCTCCAGCATCGCCGCAAAGCTGGGGAATTCCCGCTCCCCCTGGACCAGCGCCACCGTGCCCTGCTGTTCTTTGGTCAGCTCGGCGTGCCGACGCAACGCCGACGGGGTGACGTCGACGAGAACGAGTTCGCGGATCAGATGCGGCGCGATGGCGCCCAGCCCGATCGCAGTCAGCCCGCCCAGGGACATGCCGACGACCAGGTCGGCATCCGGCGCGAGTTCGGTCAGCACCGGAGCCAGCGCGGCGGCGTTGTTCTGCGGCGAATAGTTACCGTCCTCGCGCCACGCCGAATGTCCGTGGCCGGGCAGGTCCACTGCCAGCGCCGGCAGGCCCATTCCCACGATCACGGTGTCCCAGGTATGTGCGTTCTGGCCGCCGCCGTGGAAGAACATCACCCGCGGAGCCTGCTCGCCCCATTGCAGTGCGCTGATGCCGCCCAAATCGACCCGATGCACCGCGGGCAGCGGACCCGTGACGCCGGCCAGCTCGGCATTCTCGGGCAGCAGCGCGAATTCGGACAGTCCAAGTAGCTCGTCTTCGGAAATGTCGGTCACAACAGCTGACATTAAAGGAGCGCCGCACCAGTCCCACGTGGCACTCCGTTACCGGGAGCTGACGATGTGGCTTTGTGCTCACCTCAGAGCGACAAACGCCCGGACTTCGATCGGGGCGTTACCCATTGTCGCTGTGAGGCGGGCACATCGTCGTGCTCCGAACTCGCTGTGACAGCTGTGAATTGATGAACCGGGCGTCAGCCCTCGATGAATTCTTCGAGCTGGGTACGCGCGATGTCGTCGGGCATCTGTTGTGGCGGGCTCTTCATCAGGTACGCCGACGCCGGGATAACCGGGCCGCCGATGCCGCGGTCCTTGGCGATCTTGGCCGCCCGCACCGCGTCGATGATGACGCCCGCGGAGTTCGGCGAGTCCCACACCTCGAGCTTGTACTCCAGGTTCAGCGGCACGTCACCGAAGGCGCGGCCCTCGAGACGGACGTAGGCCCACTTGCGGTCGTCGAGCCAGCCGACGTGGTCGGACGGTCCGATGTGGACGTCCTTGGTCTTGAACTCGCGCTGCAGATTCGACGTCACGGCCTGCGTCTTGGAGATCTTCTTGGACTCCAGCCGCTCGCGCTCGAGCATGTTGAGGAAGTCCATGTTCCCGCCGACGTTGAGCTGCATGGTGCGGTCGAGTTGCACGCCACGGTCCTCGAACAGCTTGGCCATGACGCGGTGGGTGATGGTCGCACCGACCTGGCTCTTGATGTCGTCGCCGACGATCGGCACACCGGCATCGGTGAACTTCTTGGCCCACACCGGGTCGGAGGCGATGAACACCGGTAGCGCGTTGACGAATGCCACGCCGGCATCGATCGAGCACTGGGCGTAGAACTTGTCGGCCTCTTCGGAGCCCACCGGGAGGTAGGAGATGAGCACGTCGACGTTGGCGTCCTTGAGCACCTTGACCACGTCGACGGCCTCGGCGTCGGACACCTCGATGGTGTCGGCGTAGTACTTGCCGATGCCGTCGAGGGTCGGACCGCGCTGCACCGTGACGTTGGTCGGCGGCACGTCGGCGATCTTGATGGTGTTGTTCTCCGACGCGAAGATCGCCTCGGACAGGTCGAAGCCGACCTTCTTGGCGTCCACGTCGAACGCGGCTACGAACTTCACGTCGCGGACGTGGTACTGACCGAACTTCACGTGCATCAAACCGGGCACGGTGCTGTTCTCGTCGGCGTCGAAGTAGTACTGGACGCCCTGGACCAGCGAGGACGCGCAGTTGCCGACGCCGACAATGGCGACTCGTACCTCCGTCGACGCCGTCTGCGGCGCGTTCTGCTCACTCATAGGGCCGTCTCTCCTTAACTCGTATCGGTGTCGTGAATGTGGTGATATATCGGCGTTAGGCCTGCTCAGCGCTGCGTTGCGCTACGCGTTCGGCCGCAATCAGCTCGTTGAGCCAGTTGACTTCGCGCTCGCTGGACTCCAGTCCGAGTTGATGGAGCTGGCGGGTGTAGCGGTCCAGTGAGTTACTGGCCCGCGCTATTGCTTCACGCAGGCCTTCTCGGCGTTCTTCGACCTGGCGGCGGCGGCCTTCCAGGATGCGCATTCGCGCTGCGGCCGGAGTGCGGTTGAAAAATGCCAGGTGCACGCCGAAGCCGTCGTCGGTGTAGTTGTGCGGGCCGGTGTCGGCCACCAGCTCGGTGAAGCGCAGCCGGCCCGCGTCGGTCAATTCGTAGACGCGTCGCGCCCGCCGTACCGGCATGCCGGCCGGGGCGGCGTTCTCGGCAATCAAGCCGTCGGTCTGCATGCGGCGCAACGCGGGATAGAGCGACCCATAGGAGAAGGCCCGAAACGCCCCGAGCAGGCCGGTCAGCCGTTTGCGAAGTTCGTAGCCGTGCATGGGTGACTCGAGCAAGAGTCCCAGGATAGCGAGCTCCAGCATCGGGTCACCTCCTTTGCTCGGTCAAGTGCGACGCCGTTATGTCGGGGAACAATGTCGCGTAATAGTATCGCCCCGATATATTCGCCGCCACTCCAGCTGGTGTTCGCTCTCCGTTCAGCCGGTTTTGGCCGGTAGGTCAGGACGACGGCACAAACCGCCCGACGCGCGACCGGTCGGATTGAAATCTCCATGGTTGCAAGCCTGTCGGTACCGCTCCGCCTCGGGCATAAGCAGATAACGTGTCGATACATCTGCATTGGTTTCTTCCCACGTACGGAGACTCGCGCGACCTCATCGCCGGTGGTCACGGCAGTACCATGCAGGGCGACCGGCCGGCCGATCTGAGATACCTCACCCAGCTCGCGCAGGCCGCCGAAATCAACGGCTTCGAGGCGGTCCTCACCCCCACCGGGCTGTGGTGCGAAGACGCCTGGCTGACCACCGCCATGTTGATCAACAGCACCGCGTCGCTGAAATACCTGGTGGCCTTCCGTCCAGGACTGGTCAGCCCGACGCTGGCCGCCCAGATGGCGGCAACCTTTCAGTGGCAGTCACAGGGCCGGCTGATGCTGAACGTGGTCACCGGCGGCGAGAGCACCGAGCAACGGGCATTCGGCGACTTCCTGCCGAAGGAGGCCCGGTACGCGCGGTGCAGTGAGTTCCTCGACATCGTCCGCCGGCTGTGGACGTCCGAGGATCCGGTGACCGTGGCCGGCGAACACCTGCACGTCGAGCAAGCCTCCCTGGCGCGGCGTCCCGATCCGCTGCCGCCCGTTTTCTTCGGTGGCTCGTCACCGGAGGCCGGCGACGTGGCGGCCCGATCCGCCGACACCTATCTGACCTGGGGCGAGCGGCCCGAACAGGTCAAAGAAAAGCTGGACTGGATCCGAGGCCTGGCCGCGGCGCAGGGCAGGCAACTGAGTTACGGCCTTCGGGTACACGTCATCTCCCGGGACACCAGCGAGCAGGCCTGGTCCGAGGCGCAGCGGCTGCTGGGCGCGCTCAACCCGGAGACCGTGGCCGCAGCGCAGCAGTCGCTCGCCCGCTCGGAATCGGTGGGACAACGTCGGATGCGCCAATTACACGGCGGCGGTGACGACTTCGTCGCCGGGGTGGATGCCCGACGGCTGGAGATCTATCCCAATCTGTGGTCCGGTGTCGGTCTGGTTCGGGGCGGCGCGGGCACCGCCCTGGTCGGTTCGCACGCAGAGGTCGCTGACCGTATCGCCGAGTACGCCGAGTTGGGCCTGGACCACTTCATCCTCTCCGGCTATCCACACCTCGAGGAGGCCTACATCTTCGGGGAAGGGGTCCGCCCGATCCTCGCCAAGCGTGGCCTGCTGGGCGACGGTGCCACGGCGGTCGGCCCGACCGAGCCGGTCCGGTCGGCGTTCCTTCCGCGCATCGGAAACGTAACCGACCTACATCTCGGCGTCGGCTTCGCGGACGTACTCTGGTCATCGTGCGATTGCAGCGACAGATAGTGGACTACGCGCTTCGGCGTCGCTCACTGCTGGCTGAGGTCTACTCGGGGCGGACCGGCGTATCCGAAGTCTGTGACGCCAATCCCTACCTGCTGCGAGCAGCGAAGTTCCACGGGAAGCTCAGCACGGTGATGTGTCCGATCTGCCGCAAAGAGCAGCTCACGCTGGTGTCGTGGGTGTTCGGTGATCATCTCGGCGCGGTGTCCGGGTCTGCGCGGACGGCCGAAGAATTAGTCCTGCTGGCCACCCGGTTTGACGAGTTCTCGGTACACGTGGTGGAGGTATGCCGGACCTGCAGCTGGAATCACCTGGTCAAGTCGTATGTGCTCGGCGCCGCGCGCAAGGCCCGCCCGACCCGCCCTCCAGGGGGGTCGCGCAGCACACGGACGGCGCGCGACGGCGCCCGCACGGCCAGTGAATAACGAAGGGCCCCAAGACCAGTCGGCCGCTGATACCCCAAACGGGTCAGGGGCCGATCGCGGGCCCAGGCAGATGTCCGGGTCGCCGCGGCAGACTTCCCCGAGATCCGCGGTTCCGCCCGACGACCGGTTGACCACGATCCTGCCGCCGGTCAGGGACGACAGGCCGCCCCATCTGCGGGATCCGATCGAGGCGGTGAAGGCCGCGCTGGGCGGTCGGCCGTCGGGGCGGGATGCGGAGCGCGACCCGCTCGAGATGGCTACGGCCGCATTGGAAGGCAAGACGCCACGGCGTCACCAGCAGCCGACGGGTGGCTCGCCGGGCGGACGTCCGCCGCGCCCGCCGCTGCCGGGCTGGGGCTGGCTACAGCGGATCGACTGGAGCTGGCTGCACCACATCAACTGGACGTGGGTCCGTCGCGGGCTCTATGTCGGTGTCGTGGTGATGCTGCTGCTGCCGATCGTCACCTTCGCGATGGCCTACTTCATCGTCGACATTCCCAAGCCCGGTGACATCCGCACCAATCAGGTGTCGACGATCCTGGCCAGCGACGGCTCCGAGCTGGCCAAAATCGTGCCGCCCGAAGGCAATCGGGTAGACGTCAACATCGACCAGGTGCCGGTGCATGTGCGCCAGGCGGTGATCGCGGCCGAAGACCGCAACTTCTACTCCAACCCGGGCTTCTCCTTCACCGGCTTCGCGCGCGCGATCAAGAACAACATCTTCGGCGGCGACACGCAGGGCGGTTCGACGATCACCCAGCAGTACGTCAAGAACGCATTGGTGGGAGCGCAGCGTGCCGGAATCGGCGGTCTGGTTCGCAAGGCCAAAGAACTCGTCATCGCCACCAAGATGTCGGGGGAGTGGTCCAAAGACGACGTGCTGCAGGCCTACCTCAACATCATCTACTTCGGCCGCGGCGCCTACGGGATATCGGCGGCCTCGATGGCCTATTTCGGCAAACCCGTCGAGCAACTCACCGTGGCCGACGGCGCGCTGCTGGCCGCGCTGATCCAGCGCCCGTCGACGCTGGACCCTGCGGTGGACCTCGAAGGCGCCAAGCACCGATGGAACTGGGTGCTCGACGGAATGGTGGAAATCAAGGCGCTGCCGGCAAATGACCGTGCAGCACAAATATTTCCACCAACGGTCCCGCCCGAGCAGGCCCGCGCACGAAACCAGACCACCGGACCCAACGGGCTGATCCAGCGCCAGGTGACCCGAGAATTGATGGAGCTGTTCAACATCGACGAGCAGACGCTGAACACACAGGGACTGCAGATCACCACCGCCATCGACCCGCAAGCGCAAAAGGCCGCCGAGGACGCGGTGTCGAAGTACATGGACGGGCAGAAACCCGACATGCGCACCGCGGTCGTCTCGATCGATCCGCACAACGGTGCGGTGAAGGCCTACTACGGCGGCTCGGATGCCAACGGGTTCGACTTCGCCCAAGCCGGGCTGCAGACCGGGTCGTCGTTCAAGGTGTTCGCGCTGATCGCCGCGCTCGAGCAGGGCATCGGGTTGGGCTATCAGGTGGACAGCTCACCACTGACGGTCAACGGCATCAAGATCACCAACGTGGAGGGCGAGGGCTGCGGGGTCTGCAATATCGCCGAAGCGCTCAAGCGGTCGTTGAACACCTCCTACTACCGGCTGATGCTCAAGCTGAAGAACGGTCCGGACGACGTCGCGGACGCCGCGCATCAGGCCGGCATCGCGACCAGCTTCCCGGGTGTCTCGCACACGTTGTCCGAGGACGGCAAGGGCGGACCGCCCAACAACGGAATCGTGTTGGGCCAGTACCAGACCCGGGTGATCGACATGGCCTCGGCCTACGCCACGCTGGCAGCCTCCGGCGTGTATCACCGGCCGCACTTCGTGCAGAAGGTGGTCAACGCCGATGGGCGCGTGCTGTTCGATGCCACCGGCTCGGACAACTCCGGCGAGCAGCGGATCCCTAAGGACGTCGCCGACAACGTCACATCGGCGATGCAGCCGATCGCCGCGTATTCGCGCGGCCACGCGCTGGTCGGCGGCCGTCCGTCGGCGGCCAAGACCGGCACCACCCAGTTGGGTGACACCGACGCCGACAAGGACGCCTGGATGGTCGGCTACACCCCGTCGCTGTCGACGGCGGTGTGGGTGGGCACCGTCCGCGGCGACGTGCCGCTGGTGAACAAGTGGGGTTCGCCGGTCTACGGGTCGGGTCTGCCGTCAGACATCTGGAAGTCGACCATGGACGGCGCACTCAAAGGCACCACCGTCGAGTCCTTCCCCAAGCCGACGGAGATCGGCGGGTCCGCCGGGGTGCCGGCCACGCCGCCGCCGCCACCCGAGCCGCCGCAGATGACGAACATCCAGCCCACGATTGAAGTGGCGCCTGGCATCACCATTCCGATCGGGCCGCCGACCATGGTGCCCGTCGGGCCGGCACCCTCACCACCGGGAGCGCCCGAGCCCGCGCCAGCGCCGCCGCCGTGATCGACCGCGTCGACATCTCGCCGCGGCGGTTGGCCGCCGACCTGCGCTCCGCCGACGACCGTGACTGCCCCAGCCGTACCGACTTTCTGGGCGCGGCGCTGTCGAATATCGTCGGCGGTCCGGTGGGCCGGCACGCGGTGATCGGCCGCACAGCCGTCCTGACGCCGCTGCGCGTGATGTTTGTGATCGCCCTGGTGTTCCTGGCGTTGGGTTGGTCGACGAAGGCACCGTGCTTGCAGACCGTCGGGACCGGGCCGGGCGATCAGCGGGTCGCCAATTGGCAGAACCAGCGGGCCTATTACGAGCTGTGCTACTCCGACACCGTTCCGCTGTACGGCGCAGAGTTGTTGAGCCAGGGCAGGTTTCCGTACAAGTCGAGCTGGATCGAAAAGGACGGCGCCGGCAAACCGCAAACCCGTTATGACGGCAGGCCCGCGGTGCGCTACATGGAGTATCCCGTACTCACCGGGATGTATCAGTACGTGGCGATGGCGTTGGCCAAGACCTACACCACGTTCAGCAAGCTGATCGCACTGCCCGTCGTTGCCGAGGTGGTGGTGTTTTTCGACGTTGCCGCACTCGGGTTGGCGTTGGCCTGGTTGGGCACGCTGTGGGCCACCGCGGGGTTGGCGGGCCGGCGGGTATGGGACGCCGCTCTTGTGGGCGCGTCCCCGCTGGTGATCTTCCAGATCTTCACGAATTTCGATGCCCTGGCAACGGCTTTGGCGATCGGTGGGCTGCTGGCGTGGGCACGGCGTCGCCCCCTGCTTGCCGGGGTGCTGATCGGCCTGGGCGTTGCGGCGAAGCTGTATCCGCTGCTGCTGTTAGGACCGCTGCTGGCACTGGGCATCCGGACCGGGCGGCTTCGTGAGCCGATCCGTACCGCGGCCGCGACGGTGGCGACCTGGCTGCTGGTGAACCTGCCGGTGTTGGTGCTCTTCCCGCGGGGCTGGTCGGAGTTCTTCCGGCTGAACGCCCGCCGCGGCGACGACATGGATTCGCTGTACAACGTCGTCAAATCCTTCACCGGCTGGCAAGGTTTCGATTCAGGCCGGGGTTTTTGGCAGCCGCCGAATCATCTGAACGTGGTCGTGCTGGTGTCGTTCGGTTTATGTTGTGCGGCAATCGGTTACGTTGCACTGACCGCTCCGCGCCGGCCCCGGGTAGCGCAGTTGGCGTTCTTGGCGGTGGCGGCGTTCTTGTTGACCAACAAGGTGTGGAGTCCCCAGTTCTCGCTGTGGCTGGTGCCGCTGGCGGTGCTGGCCTTGCCGCACCGCCGGATTCTGTTGGCGTGGATGACGATCGACGCGCTGGTGTGGGTGCCGCGGATGTTCTACATCTACAGCGTGCCCGACCGTGGGTTGCCCGAGCAGTGGTTCACCGCGACGGTGCTGTTGCGCGACGTCGCCGTGCTGGGCTTGTGTGCGCTGGTGGTCCGCCGGATCTACCGGCCCGAGGACGATCTGGTCCGTTGGGGTGGACGGGTGGACGATCCGGGGGGCGGGGTGTTCGACCGCGCCGCCGACGCGCCGCCGGGCTGGCTTCCTGCGTGGCTGCGCCCGGCTGGGTTACGGCGCCCGGCAGCACCGAGCGTCGCGGCAGAACAGGATTTCGTAACCTCGGCAACCGTCCGGTAGCCTGGGTCGGTTGCCGACGCAGGCGACTCTCCTGCCACGGAAAAGACCGTGGCCGCACACGACCATAGGAGGTGATGAGGTTCCCATGCGTCCATACGAAATCATGGTCATCCTTGACCCCACGCTTGACGAGCGCACCGTAGCCCCGTCGTTGGAGACCTTTCTCAACGTCGTCCGTAAGGACGGGGGATCTGTGGGCAAGGTCGACATCTGGGGCCGGCGCCGGCTGGCATACGAGATCGCCAAGCATGCCGAAGGCATCTATGCGGTGATCGATCTCAAAGCCGCCCCCGCGACGGTGTCGGAGCTTGACCGTCAGCTCAGCCTCAACGAGTCGGTGCTGCGCACCAAGGTGATGCGCACCGACAAGCACTAGACCTGTTGGCGAATGACCGCGTCGCGTCCGAGCTGTTGCGTAGGCTCAGCGAGAAACCGCTCATGATCACTCGCCGATCTCGGTTGCACCCAGGAGGACATTGTGGCTGGTGACACCGTCATCACGGTCATCGGAAACCTGACCGCCGACCCCGAACTGCGTTTCACGCCGTCGGGCGCGGCCGTCGCGAACTTCACGGTCGCGTCGACGCCGCGCATGTTCGACCGTCAGACCAATGAGTGGAAGGACGGCGAAGCGCTGTTCCTCCGCTGCAACATCTGGCGGGAGGCCGCCGAGAACGTGGCCGAGAGCCTGACCCGCGGCTCGCGCGTGATCGTGAGCGGACGGCTCAAGCAGCGTTCGTTCGAGACCCGCGAGGGCGAGAAGCGCACCGTGGTCGAGCTCGAGGTCGACGAGATCGGCCCGAGCCTGCGGTACGCCACCGCCAAGGTCAACAAGGCCAGCCGCAGCGGCGGTGGCGGGGGTGGCTTCGGCGGCGGCGGTGGCGGCGGGGGATCCCGTCAGCCCGCCCAGGGCGCCGGCTCGACCGGTGGCGCGGCCGGTGGCGACGACCCGTGGGGCAGCGCCCCGGCGTCGGGTTCGTTCGGCGGCGGCGACGACGAGCCACCGTTCTGATTTTTAACCAACTTTTTCACCCAAAGAACGAAAGAGACAGACATGGCCAAGTCCAGTAACAAGCGGCGTCCGGCGCCGGAGAAGCCGGTCAAGACACGCAAATGTGTGTTCTGCTCCAAAAAGGGCCAAACGATCGACTACAAGGACACCCAACTGCTGCGTACGTACATCAGTGAGCGCGGCAAGATCCGCGCGCGCCGCGTCACCGGCAACTGCGTCCAGCACCAGCGAGACGTCGCGATCGCGGTCAAGAACGCCCGCGAGGTCGCGTTGCTGCCCTTCACCTCTTCGACGCGGTAACCGGTTAGCGCAGAACGGAATTAGCGAAACAATGAAGCTCATTTTGACCGCTGACGTGGACCACCTCGGTTCCGCCGGCGACACCGTTGAGGTGAAAGACGGCTACGGCCGCAACTTCTTGCTTCCGCGCGGCCTGGCGATCGTCGCGTCGCGCGGCGCTCAACAGCAGGTGGACGACATCCGTCGCGCCCGCGAGTCCAAGCAGGTGCGAGACCTCGAGCACGCCAACGAAATCAAGGCAGCGATCGAGGGCCTGAGCTCTGTCGCGCTGGCGGTGAAGACCGCCGGCGACTCGGGCAAGCTGTTCGGTTCGGTGACCGCCGGTGCCGTCGTCACGGCGATCCGTAAAGCCGGTGGACCCAACCTCGACAAGCGGGTTGTCCGGTTGCCCAAGGGGCACATCAAAGCCGTCGGCAGCCATCCGATCACCCTGCACGTGCACCCTGACGTCGACGTGCACGTTGCGCTCGACGTCGTCGCCGAGAGCTGACCTTCAGCGGGTATAACCCCCGGTGGCAAGCCGAATCGGCGGCCCTCGGGGGTTATTGCTGTTTGCACAGCGAACTCACCAGCGACAGCGACCGATAGCGAACGTTACCGTCCGTTAACGTTGTTAATAATTCGGCGAAACACAACACGCCCGAAGCGGCAACCCGGCACGACACGCCGAAGAGATTCTCATCCACACGAAAAGTGCAGCCGTGTGGTGCGCTTATCTGCAGTGATGCTGCAATGGCGCATATTGCTCCACAAGTTCTCCACACCCCCTCAACACGGGCGCAGACGGATATGCACACACGATGCACAGGTCTATGAACAAGACCGTTTGGTGTCCTCGCCAGCAACCTTTAACGTCAACTCGTCGTGAGGTGATGCCGGCGTTCGACGACCGACTACGCGGCCCGCGGTGGAGTCCCGCCGCCTGCGGGGACGAGTCGGTCACGAGGGCGAAGGTCCAACGATGCGCCCAGGTTGGGGGGTCCCCCGATTACGGGGGCCTATCGGGCGGTCGGGCTGAGTCGAGCGGTGTCGGTGGTGTGACTTAACGTCAGGCCATCGATATCGAATGCGCGTTCGAACGTCGTGTCGAAGGAGGCGGGAGGCCTGTGGCAGTCGTTGACGATCTGGGGCACCCAAGCACGGGACGCGCCCAGCGAGGACTACGGGCGTCAGCCGCCGCAGGATCTCGCGGCCGAGCAGTCGGTGCTGGGCGGGATGCTGCTGAGCAAGGACGCGATCGCTGACGTGCTGGAGAAGCTGCGGCCCAGCGACTTCTACCGCCCGGCGCACCAGAACGTCTACGACGCCATCCTGGACCTCTACGGGCGGGGCGAGCCTGCCGACGCGGTGACGGTGGCCGCCGAGTTGGACCGCCGCGGGTTACTGCGCAGGATCGGCGGCGCGCCGTACTTGCACACGTTGATCTCCACGGTCCCGACCGCCGCCAACGCCGGCTACTACGCCGGGATCGTCGCGGAGAAGGCGCTGCTGCGCCGACTGGTGGAAGCCGGCACTCGGGTGGTGCAATATGGCTACGCGGGCGCCGAGGGCGCCGACGTCGCCGAGGTTGTCGACCGAGCGCAAGCCGAGATGTACGAAGTCACCGATCGTCGGCTCTCCGAGGACTTCGTCCCGCTGGAAGATCTGCTGCAGCCGACGATGGATGAGATCGACGCCATCGCTTCCAATGGCGGTCTGGCGCGCGGAGTGCCGACCGGGTTCACCGAACTCGATGAGGTGACCAATGGCCTGCACCCAGGCCAGATGATCATCGTTGCGGCCAGACCTGGGGTCGGGAAGGCGTTGGCCTCGGACACGCCCCTGCCCACGCCGACCGGCTGGACGACCATGGGCGACGTTGCCGTTGGTGATGAACTGCTGGGCGCCGACGGGCAGCCCACGCGGGTGGTGGCCGCGACCGACGTGATGCTGGGTCGGCCGTGTTACGGAGTGGAGTTTTCCGACGGCACGGTGATCGTCGCCGACGTGGCGCATCAGTGGCCGACGGGTTACGGCATCCGCAGAACAGCGCAACTGCGTTGCGGCTTGGACAGTATCGCCGCAGCCGGATCCATCGCCCGCTATGGGGAACGTGGCGGCCCCGCCACGTTGATGGCCCCGGTGCTGCAGTTGGACGCGGTGCGCCGGGTCAGCAGTGTTCCGGTGCGCTGCGTGCAGGTGGACAGCGCCGCGCATCTGTACCTGGCTGGCCGTGGCATGATCCCCACGCACAACTCGACGCTCGGACTCGACTTCATGCGGTCGTGCTCGATTAAGCACCGGTTGGCCAGCGTCATCTTCTCGCTGGAAATGAGCAAGTCCGAGATCGTGATGCGCCTGCTGTCCGCCGAGGCCAAAATCAAGCTGGCCGATATGCGTTCAGGCCGGATGAGCGACGACGACTGGACGCGGTTGGCACGACGGATGAGCGAAATCAGTGAGGCGCCACTGTATATCGACGACTCGCCTAACCTGACCATGATGGAGATCCGCGCTAAGGCGCGGCGGCTGCGGCAGCGGGCCGATCTGCGGCTGATTGTCGTGGACTACCTGCAGTTGATGACGTCCGGCAAAAGGGTCGAGTCACGGCAGGTCGAGGTGTCCGAATTCTCCCGCCAATTAAAGCTTTTGGCCAAGGAGCTCGAGGTTCCCGTCATTGCGATCAGTCAGCTCAACCGTGGTCCCGAGCAGCGCACCGACAAGAAGCCGATGTTGTCCGACCTGCGGGAGTCGGGATGCCTCACCGCGAATACCCGCATCCTCCGGGCGGACACCGGAGCCGAGGTGACGTTCGGTGAGCTGATGCGCTCCGGCGAGCGGCCGCTCGTGTGGTCGCTGGACGAGCAGCTGCGGATGGTGGCTCGCCCCATGACGAACGTGTTCCCCAGTGGCCACAAGGAGGTGTTCCGCCTTCGGCTGGCTTCCGGACGAGAGGTCGAGGCCACCGGCAACCATCCGTTCATGAGGCTCGACGGCTGGACACCATTGGAAGAGTTGACGGTTGGCGACCGTCTGGCGGTGCCGCGCCGCGTCCCCGAACCAGTTGACACAAAGCGGATGGCGGAATCCGAGGTAATTCTGCTCGCGCACATGATCGGTGACGGGTCGTGTGTCAAGAGGCAGCCGATCCGGTACGCCTCGGTCGACGAAGCCAATCTCGCCGCCGTGACGATTTCGGCTGCGTACTTTGGCGTGACGGCGGTGCGTGACGACTACCCCGCCGCCAGGGTTACTACGCTGCGGTTGCCCGCGCCGTATCGGTTGACGCACGGTCGACGTAATCCGATCGCCGCATGGCTGGATGAGCTTGGGCTGTTCGGGCAACGAAGCCATAAAAAGTTCGTGCCTCAGCCAGTTTTCGCATTGCCAACGGATCAAGTGGCGCTTTTCCTGCGGCATCTCTGGGCGACCGATGGTTCGGTGCGTTGGGATGCCACGTTCGGCGGGGCGCGAATTTACTATGCGTCGACGAGCCGGCAACTGGTCGATGACCTAACGCAGCTGTTACTCCGTCTGGGCGTATTTTCCCGAGTAGCGCCCGTGCGGAAGCCTGGATACCGCGATTGTTGGCACCTTTATATCGATAGGGCGGAGAACCAGGCCCGCTTCCTTAATAGCGTCGGGGTGCATGGCACGCGGGGGGAGCAGGCGCGAGAGGTCCTTGCCAAACTCGGCGCTCGTATCGGTCGTCCGGGTGCCGACACGATACCTAAAGGGGTATGGAGCAAAATCGGAGCGGCACTCTCTGCTAAAGGCGTCACCCATTCCGAACTTTCAGCCGCGATGAACTCACAGTTTGCAAGTCCGACAAGGCGCTTCGCTCCAGGTCGACCACGGTTGCACCAAGTCGCCGCGCTACTCGAAGATCGTGAAATCCACGCCTTGGCAACAAGTGATGTCTTCTGGGACAAAATCGTCGAGATCAGCAGCATCGGTGAGCATGATGTCTACGATGGAACTGTACCTGGCACTAATAACTTTGTAGCACAAGGGATTTCGGCACATAATAGTCTTGAGCAAGATGCCGACATGGTTATTCTGCTGAACCGACCCGATGCGTTCGATCGCAACGATCCCCGCGGCGGTGAGGCGGACTTGATTCTGGCCAAGCACCGCAACGGGCCGACCAAGACGGTGACCGTCGCCCACCAGCTGCACCTGTCGCGGTTCACCAACATGGCGCGGTGAGGTTGCGGGGGCCGTTGTTCTCGTTCCCGATGTCCAATTCTCATTTGCGATGTCCACTGAATGTCCAATTGGACATCGCAGTGAGACGAGTAAAGACGACGGCCGACGTCTCGGCCCCGTCACTAGGCCCGAAGGTTTGATGTCTAAGAAGTCAGGTCGCAACGGTCGCAATAGCCAACGGCGGAACGCGCGAAGGGGGCGGGCGAAGGTCGCCGCTACCGGGGAATCACTCCCGAAGCTGGTTGGGGGGGTTGGCAGCAGTCTATCGCGGCAATACGAATTCGCTTGTGAGACAAAGTATTGCGCGTAATCATCGCGGCGAGTAGTGTAAGCGCCCCAAGCACAGGAAGTCCCAACCCAACCTAAGGGGAATACCGTGCGACAGCCTGAGCTAACCAGCCTCATCGGCCTGCGAGACAGCGAGGGGGATCGGCTTCTCCTCCTACGCGTGGACCGGCCCGACGGGACGCGCGGCTACCTGCTGAGGGTCGGAACGGGGAGGGTGTTCCTGACTGCCGGCGATCTGGAAGGGCTGAGCACCGTGATCCGGTTCGAGCTGGTTTCGGCGAACCAGTTCCGATTCTTCGCCCGGGCGATCTGGCTCCTGATCTTGTGCGCACTGGTGTGGCTCCTCACATCTGCAGTCACCGGGCCATTGTTTGCGTACCCCTGGTCGAACTGAAGTCAGTCAGCCGGGATGATGGATCCGGTGAGCATGTCTGATTCTCTGCCCGGTCTTGTCCTGACCCCGGTTGGTTGGTCCAACGTTAAGTGAGAGTCTTGCCGCCCATGGTTGTGGGCAGGAAGGACGATCGCGATGGCAACGAGGAAACGACACATGCCCCAGCAGGTGGTGCGCAAGCTAACCAAGGCCGATCGAATGCTGGCTGAGGGCAAGGAGATCGCCGATGTGTGCCGCGAGCTGCAGGTCTCCTAGCAGACCTACTATCGCTGGCGCAATCAAATCGGCGGGCTCAACGCCGACGACGAGAACCCACACTGATGACACACTCGATCGCACGGACTGGCTATGTCAGGACTTTAGTTTGGGCGCCGCGCTACTTGGCGCTGTCCGACGCAGGGTGTGGAGCGCGTCATGCGAGGCTGACCGGGAGTGCTTTGAGGCCGCGCAGGATGATGCCGCCACGCCAAGCCAGCTGTTCGGGTGAGACATCGAGCCGAAGCGCGGGTGCGCGCCGTAGGAGGGTTGCGATGGCGATCTGGCCCTCGAGCCGAGCCAGCGGGGCGCCCAGGCAGTAGTGCATGCCCTGGCCGAAGGACAGGTGCCGGTTCGGGGTGCGGCCGACGTCGAGGCTGTCGGGGTTCTCGAAATAGGCGGGATCGCGGTTGGCGGAGGCCAGGACGGCCAGCACCAGGGAACCGCGTGGAATCGCCGTCCCGGCGATGACGATGTCGTCGCGGGCGTAGCGTTGCGTGGCCATTTCGGCGGGGACCACGAAGCGCAGCAGCTCCTCGATACCCGGGCCAAGCAGTGTCGGGTCGTCGCGGAGCCGAGTGAGCTGGTCGGGATGCTGCAGCAGCGCCAGGGTGCCGGTGGCGATGAGGTTGCGGGTGGTTTCGTGCCCGGCGGTGAGCAGCAGCACGCACATGGCCAGGATCTCATCGGCGGTCAGCCGGTCGTCTCCCTCGCGCGCGGCGACCATCGCCGAAATCAAATCATCGGTCGGCCGTTGAGTACGTCCGGCGATCAGCCTGCGCAGGTAACGCAGAAACATCAGGACCGAGGGCATCGCAGTCATCGGATTGCGGCGGTCCGGAGAGGAGATCAGCGCCGTGGACCAGGCCGAGAACTTTGCGTTGTCCTTCTCCGGGACGCCAAGGATGCGCCCGATCAGCACCAGTGGAATGGGCAGGGCGTAGTCCGCGATCAGATCCATGCTGCCGCGGCGCTGGGCAGCATCCAGCAGCTCATCGGCCAGTACCTGGGCTTGCTCACGCATCTGCTCGACCCGGCGGGCGGTGAACGCATGGCGCACCAGCGCGCGCAGCCGATCGTGATCCTCCCCGTCGGTGCTCAATAACCCGGTCTGCAAAGAGGACAGCATCTTGGGCAGGGTCCGCACCGTCTTCAACTGTTCCGGTGTCATCGCCTCGGCCGGGTTCTTCACCAGCCGTTCGTCTTTGAGCACACCGGCCACGTCGTCGTAGCGGGTGATCAACCAGGCATGCCCCATCCGTGGCGCGGTCACCGAGAAGGCCGGGGCCTCGGTGCGCAACCGGGCATAGAACGGGAAGGGATCGGCTTTGAACGCGGGCGCGGTGACATCGACGGCGGACAAATCCTCCGCGAATGCGGACGACGACCTTGTCCGGGCTGTTCGGAACAACATGGTGACCTTTCGTCGCGAAGTGGATTCGGCGGCGTGTGTCTGATGCGGTCGCGGTGCGCCGGTAACGGAGGCTCCTGAGTAGGGGCGCAGTCACCCGTCGCCGAATGCACCCTCGAACTCGGCGAACGCCGCACTGACACAGCTGGCTGCCGGTGTTCGGCCCTCGCGGGTCCTCCACTGGTTCAACCCGACGCGTACGGCGGTGATGCACGACCCAGCCATCACCTCGGCCCGCACCCGGGTGAGTGGAGTCGCATCCAGACGGGTGGCGATTGCTTCGGTCAGCCGGCCCAGAAACATCGCGAAGTAACCCATCTGGCGTGCCGCCAGCACGGGGTGACGCGCGTGCAGCTGCAGGTACTGCGACAGGTTCTGACCGTCATCGCGTTCGACACGGTCCACATCGGCGACGAACAACCGGCTCAGATCCCGCCACGCGCCGCCGTGACCGGCCGCGACCGCGAACGCGGAGAGCTCCTCATCGGAGATGAGGAACAACTCCAGCAGGGCGGCATCCTCCTTGGTGTCGAAGTAGTTGAAGAACGTGCGCGTCGACACCCCGGCGCGCCGCGCGATGTCCTCGATCGGCACCCCGTCCATGCCCCGCTCCAGCGCCAACTCCAAGGTGGCCAGGCGCAGTGCCTGCCGGGTCGCACGCTTGTTGCGCTCCCTACCGTTCTCGTGCTGGCCCTTAGCCACACCCATATAATTGCACAAACTGCAACTTGCATCAACTGCAATAGGAAATGGGTGATGATGTTGACTGACACCACCGGCGGTTAGCGGCCGCGCAGCCGGCACGAGTGGGCGGTGATGGGACATGCCGATTCCGTTGTCCTGCAATAATTTTCTCGTGCGTAGATAATTCACGTGTGGCGCGGTGGGAGCGGGCCGAGGGGTACGCCAGCGCTGCCACGTGACGTAATGCGACCGGCCGAAGGCATCGCAATGAGCACGACCGGTCGCGCGTGTCGGAACTCTCCGGTGCCTGATCTGAAAAAATGACACGAGTTTGAGACAAAGGCCAGATGACACCGCCTGAGACAACTTCCATCGGTGCAGGTCAAGGATCGTCAGATGACACGAAGTTTGAGAACCTTCAATTCTCATTCCCGATGTCAATACTCATGGTGTTGGTAACGCGGCGTTGTCACGCTAAATCGGTTGCCGCCCGAAAGACTCAGTGGTGCAACTCATGTCGTAGCGGTGAACGCTTGGATGAACTCGGTGATACCTTGCAGGGCGTCGGACAGCGTCGGTTGTGGCGAGTCGAGGAAGCCGAAAAGGTAGCCCGCCTCCGCGACCTCGGTCAACGACGGGTTTTCTAACAGGGGCGTTATCTTGTAGGTGTCTGGGTTTCCCAAATCGGTAAGGAAGTCGCTGACTCCTTGCTGCAGGCCGTTACCTAGTGCGGTAGAAAGATCGCCAAGGTTGATGTCAGTCGGAAACAACCCGCCCGTGCTGACCACGTCGGCGTCTCCCGAAGTCCAGCCCTGATCGATACTGCCGTAGCCGAGGTTAACCAGAATTTGGGTGTCGGGTTCGAGCAGGTCATAGAGGGGCTGCCCGATAATCGGAATCAACCGCAGTGGATCCAGCAACGGCAGGCTTTCGGCCGGAATGATGTAGTAATTGACCATCGTGTCGGCCGTCGACGTCGGCAGTTGAATAGCGTCGCTGATCTGCTCGGATGTGAGACTCAAATAGGTGCCGTGTTCGTAGATGAAGCCCAACGTGGCGTTGAGGTCCGAGAGCAGGTCGATCGGATACTTCGGGAAATCGGCGACACCGTCGTATTCATGGGTGTAGACGTCTGTCGGGTACAGATCGTTCGGGGTCGCGACGTTGTCCTGGAGGTATTGCTGGTAAAGGTTGCTGGTCACCACCTCCGAGCCGCCGGCGGGGTTGTCCGGATCGCCGATCAGCACAAAGTGCACATCACTGCTGGGCACCCCCTGGCCGGCAAGCTCACGCATGACGTCTGTGGAGATCGAGGCGCTCTGCGAATAGCCGAACACCACAATGGGATTTTGTGCGCTCACGTCTCCGCTGTCGTACTCTTGCAGGATCGTGGAGTCGAGAATCTGATCGCCTCGCGCCTCCGACGTGGAACTTGCATTCTCCGGGGTGAATAACGATTGCAAGGTGCCGTCGAATCCCCGCGGCTGCAGATACAACGTGTTGGCCGCATCAAGGTAGAGCTGGCTCGGTTGCGGAATACTCGTTCCGCCCATCAGCAGCGCCGTGCCATCTCCGAGAGGCGAATCCGCTGCGTCAGTGCTGGCGAGCCGGACCGCAGTTGAGTGCACCACAGGTTGCGGCGCTGCCGGCGGTAGCGGCGGTGAGTCGGCGATCAAGCCGGCGACCGCTATGGCAGCGACAACCCGAAGGCACCCAAAAACGCCCACATCAGCACCTTAGTTAATCCTGAAAAGAAGCTGAAGATATCACGTCCGACTCTCTAAAACGGCTGGAAGCGGCATGCCTTCCCAGCGGCAAGGGCTGGCTGTAGTGCGACGTCATCTGCCCGGTCATGGCTACCGAGTGAGCCGCGATCCGGCCAGCCCGCAAAAGGCGAGACGAAGGGTGGCGCAGTTGGCCCTAGGTCGAGGTCTGCAATATGCGCAGCCTCAGCACCTGTAATCCACAGCGGAGCAGAACGCGACATGCTTGCATTAAGCATGTCCACTTCGCTGGCGCTCAGCTCCTTGTGCGGTAGCGGTGTGATCCAGGAGTCTTCTCAGTTCGGTCAAGGTTTCCGCCGGGCGATAGACCATGTTGGCGGTGTTGTCCCGTTGGCGCGGTGTGTTGTCGACGTCCAGCCGGAGCTCCAGATCGTCGAGCAGGCGGAAGTCCTGAGGCTCGAGGACGGCCAGTACGGGCCCGGTCGGGCAGAAGGCGCGGTAGCTCTTGCCCTTGAGGAATTGGCCCTGGGGTAGCTGTACCTCACGGGCGGACAGGTCGTTGGCGATGGTGACCCCGAAGACGTAGTCGGGCAGATCCGTCGCGACACGAAAGGCCAGCCGCCCGCGCAGCTGAACGGAAACATCGATAACGGGGACCGGGCGGGGAACGGCCTGCCAGCGCGGCGAGGCGATCGCTCTCCCAGCTTGAATTGTCTTGGTGCGTTCGGTTCACTCCATTCAACTGAGATTTAGCCGGATTCACCGGAACGATTCAACCTCGAAACACCAGTCAACTGCGTACAGAAATCAAGGAGCCCGCATGGCCGCCAAGGACCATCCCAATAAGGTCTCGAGTAATGGCAGCGGCTGGCTTCTGGCTGGATACGCCGGGGCCGCCGGTTTTTTCGTCCAAGAGCTATTCCTTCGCCGGCCCGGTATAGCCTCCAGCCTGAATGCGTCACACGACGACAACGGCACCACGCGCATGCTCCTGACATCTGCCGGGCTCGGGTATGGGCTGCCACTGGTGCTGCGCCGACTTCCTCTGCCGATGATGCCGTCGGCTGCGGCCGCCACCGGGCTGATCATCGAGGCGGGTGGACTCGCTTTGCGGGTGTGGTCCATGCGCACACTCGGCAGCTTCTACACCCGAACGCTGCGCACCACCCAAGAGCAACACCTCGTTAATACCGGCCCCTACCGGATGATTCGCCACCCTGGGTACGCCGGCGCCCTGATGTTGTGGATCGGATTGGCGCTTGCCTCACGCAGTGCGCCGACGACCGTCTTGGTGCCCGCACTGATGGGACACGCTTATCACCGACGCATCACCGCCGAAGAAAACCTCTTACGACGGGCCCTACCGGAATACCGAGACTACAGTCGCCGGACCAAGAAGCTCATCCCACTCATCTGGTGAAGACTGCCGTCCCGGGCACGACGTCGTCGGACGCTGGCGCCATGGGGTACGCCGACGACACCGACAACGGCGGCGGCCCGCGTCCGTCTTAGAGTCCTTGTGCAGGTTGGGAATCGGCGGGCGCAATTCTACGGCTCCGGCCTGACTCTCTGATAGGCAACGTCACGCTGTGAGCTCCAGATCTGTTGGCTATCATCCTATTCAGGACTAGCCTGGTTCGAGTCCACCGAATATCGTTGAACGGCAACCTAATATGCATCGACGCCCAGGGCATCGTCGCGGCGATACGTTTAAATGCGTTGTTCGGCAACGCCCAGAGCGAATACGCGGTAGTTCACGCCGCGTGTTGAACCAGTCCGTTACAGTGATGAAAGCGATTCGCAGCAGCCGTTCATGGCGGTTTCCTCGTGCGTAACAGGACGGCCGCGGCCGAGACAATACCTAAAAACGACATCGAGTCGACAAGGTTGACGCATGGCTACGTTGCCTGCGCGCTGGTGCGCTGAGACCATTCAGGGTGCGCTCGCCCTCGCCGCTAGCGTGACCTTTGCACCAAGTCCGTGGCGAAGCGGTGAGGGGACGTATCGGTGATGGTGGCGTCCTGCCACGACCGCTTGGAGTGGTTTACGACCTCACGGATGCAGGTTCCACTGGCCGCAATCCTGGGCCAGGACGTCATTGACGTCCACTTCGAGCCCGCCGACCACCGGGCCTGGATTCGACGCGGTGCTCACTACGCGCTGGTAGAGAACTGCGGCGGGGTCGATCTGACCGCGAGACCAGGACCGGGTCTGCCAGGCCCACCGGTGGCCGGGCGTGCGCGAATTCCCGATAACCCCATCGGTGGCGGCCCACTGGCACACATCGATACCCCCGTAGACGCCGGTGCGCTGCACTCCAAGCACTGAGTTGATTCCGCGAAACCACTGCAGCGCGACGGTGTTCCAGGTGTCGCGGTTGATGTCGTCGTCGACGGTGAAGAAGATCGGTGCGCTTTGCCCGCCACCTGCCGCGGTATGCAGCTGCCAGGCGGTGCGAGCGTCGGCGACGCCGCCGGCGAACCCGCGCGTGAAGTCCGATGGTGCTGTCCCGCCCGGCTTGCCGTATTGGTAATTGCTGACGATCACCAGCCCAGCGGCGGTCAGCGACTCGGCGTAGGGCCGGGTGATCGGCTTGGCGCCAAAGGACGAGCCGGGACGCGATAGCGAGACGTAGTTGACTACCCCGGAATAGCCAGCAGTTCGGATGTGCTCCGCTGGAATCTGGCGCATGGCGAAGTCGATCAGTTGGGGAGCGGCGGCCGCCGCCGTGGGGGTGCCGGCACTTGCTGATGCCGCACCCAGCCCGGCCAGCGCCGACACAGCGGTGGCGTAGCGTAGTGCGTCACGCCGGGAAACCGGGCGTGATACGCCGGCGGCTGATAGTCCCCGACGAGTCCTGCATCGCGTGATGTTAACAATGTGACTGCTGTTGACGGTGTAGCCCTCGCTGGCCGACTTCAGTTCGGGTTCTGCACCGTTTCATCGGCCGCCGTGGGCGGTGGCCAGCGTTTCAGTCGAATCTGCGGCGAGCGGTGCGATTTCCGGGCGGCCACCAGCGGGGTACGGCCGAGGGCGGGTGCATCGAAGGCCCTTGGATAGTCGTTCGTTTGCTGGACTGCCAGTAGTGCGGATGCAAGCGAGCTCCGACGACACGCCGAAGTCTTGTCAAAGTAGCGCGGGGTTTCTTGTCAATCTTCGTTGCATCTCCACAGTTGTTCTCGTTCCCGATGTCCAATTCTCATTTGCGATGTCCACTGAATGTCCAATTGGACATCGCAGTGAGACGAGTAAAGACGACGGCCGACGTCTCGGCCCCGTCACTAGGCCCGAAGGTTTGATGTCTAAGAAGTCAGGTCGCAACGGTCGCAATAGCCAACGGCGGAACGCGCGAAGGGGGCGGGCGAAGGTCGCCGCTACCGGGGAATCACTCCCGAAGCTGGTTGGGGGGGTTGGCAGCAGTCTATCGCGGCAATACGAATTCGCTTGTGAGACAAAGTATTGCGCGTAATCATCGCGGCGAGTAGTGTAAGCGCCCCAAGCACAGGAAGTCCCAACCCAACCTAAGGGGAATACCGTGCGACAGCCTGAGCTAACCAGCCTCATCGGCCTGCGAGACAGCGATGGGGATCGGCTCCTCCTCCTACGCGTGGACCGGCCCAACGGGACGCGCGGCTACCTGCTGAGGGTCGGAACGGGAAGCGTGTTCCTGACTGCCGGCGATCTGGAAGGGCTGAGCACCGTGATCCGGTTCGAGCTGGTCTCGGCGAACCAGTTCCGATTCTTCGCCCGGGCGATCTGGCTCCTGATCTTGTGCGCACTGGTGTGGCTCCTCACAGCTGCAGTCACCGGGCCATTGTTTGCGTACCCCTGGTCGAACTGAAGTCAGCCGGGATGATGGATCCGGTGAGCATGTCTGATTCTTTGCCCGGTTTGAGAACTTACACCCGCTCAACGTCGTTGCGACCCTAGGGATTACGCGAATCTGTCAGACATCGCCTGGAGTGACTCGACGCAGCGAGGGTTGTGCTACCCCTGACAACCCGAATTGACGCTTGCCTGGCACCGCTGTTGGGTGTGGCAGCGACTCAGGTCAGAACATGTTGGTCAAATACAGTTGCAGAGAATCGAATACGCTCTCGAATAGTCCGCTGCTGGCGACCCCGTGATCAATTGCACCGATCCACGCGTCAACGTTGTTGATGTTGTCGGAGATGTCGACATATGTGAGGTCGCCATTGGTCGACGTGGTCGCGTCAGCGATTTGCGTCGGTGTCAACCCCAGGTACTCCACGTGCTGGACGAATGTGGCCGCTAACGGGTCCAGCAGACCTCCGGCCGTGAAGTCCTGTTGGAAGTCGGCGACCCCATCGCCGTCCAGCGAGTAGATCGTCGCCGGGTACAGATCATCCGGCGTCAAGTTGCCAAGGACGCCGTCAAAGCCGAGATCCGTGAGAATAGTGTTCGTCAGACTCGAGCCCAATATCGAGTCCATGTCGGGTACCAGATTGGGCCATACGGCACCCGGAAGGGAGGGGTCGCCGATGAACACGAAGTGCAGATCGGCGCTGGGGATGCCCGCTTCTTCAAGTTGGCTCATCGCGATCGACTCGGCGGTGGCGCTCTGCGAGTATCCGAAGATCGTCAGCGGGTCCTCGGCGCTGAAAGCGCCCGGATTCGCGTTGAATTCGTTCTCCACGGCGAGCGTGACGTCCGACGCGGCTGTGAGACTACTCGGACCCTGTTGGATCAGTTCGGGCGTCGTCAGCACCTGCAGCGGCGCGCTGCACGGGTCGGTCCCGATCATGTCGCAGACCGTCGAGTAGGTCGCGCCATCGTCGAAACCCAGCGGGTGCAAATACAGATCCTCGGCGGCCTGCGCGAAAGCGGTCGACGGTGTCGGCTCGGTGGTTCCGCCGAGGATGATCGCCGTGTCGCTCCCAGCTAGCGGGTCGTCCGCAGACAGCAGAGTCACGTCGGCGTGGGCGGCTGGGTTGGTCGACGCGCTAGCTATGCCAACGATCATGCCAACGGCGGCGGCGGCGTTCGCGAGCACCTTGTATCCGTTCACCGCTGCTCCTTTGTCACCGGCGCGCCCGTACTGTGATCTGCGTCATCGCATCTTCCTATCGGAAGTTAATCTCGGATTCAAGGAGTTCCTGTGGATCGGGTACTTTCAGGCGACTCCGTTTCGGGTGGTTGGTCCGGCCCGGTGGCCGGGCGATGTCGGTGGGACGTTCGGGGAGCTTGCCTTTAGGTTTAGGGAAGACTGCGCCCGCCCGAACGAGGGCCACCTGCTCAGGAAGTGTGAGCGACTTGTTCGGCGAGCGGAGAGTTCGGTCAGTGTGGGCCCTGCAACGGTGATCTGATGGCAGTAACAGGCCGCCCACGTTGGCTTCCGGATCTAAGGGTGGGTTCTCAAAACACGAAATGCTTTGCTGCACAGGCATTTAATATGGGCCTCTGTGGCAAGTTCCAATTGATGAGGCAAGCGATGGTGGCTTCCGCGCCTCGACTGGGTGCGGCATCCGCGTTATACGTCGGCGGCGTTTGTCGCCTCTGTGGGGGTTGTGGCGTTGTTGCGGTAGGCCACGTTGAGGCTTTTGACGCCGTTGATCCATCCCGAGCGAAAGCGTTGCGGCTCGGCTAGTTTCGCGATGTCGGGCATCTAGTCGGCGATCTCGTTGAAAATTAGCTTATTTCCATACGTGCCAGGTTTGCGCGCCTATGCAGTTGAGATTGAGAGGCACTTCAGCGACGATGACACGCAGATAGTGCAGATCAGAGCCTCCAGCCCGCTGGCTGAGCCGGGTCAATACGTTTATGCCGTAGACGTATTCGCCATCCGTGACGATCTCATCGAGCGCCTCGACAGCTGTTATCGCTAAAGCGTTGCCGGCCTAATAGGCTCCTATCCGGGCATCGTGATGGCCTTCGATCGTGGGGGTTCCGTCTCGGCGCGGGCGGAGCGAACCGATCGCTGGCGTTAGCGGGATGTGCAGTGCATCAACCAGGCCTGGGGCCGCGTGACATACCCACGGGATGGCGTTGATGGCACGCATACCGGTCGCGAGCAGGCCGTGGTCAGTAGAGTCCTCATCGGAGTTGAACCCGGTTTCGAATTCGGCGTCGAAGCTTGGCTCGCCTTCGATCATCACGCGCCATACGCCGTCGATGCCGCCGGCGCGGCTCTTCGGCCAGTTCGGTGCTACGTCTTCTGCCATCCGGTCGACATGCTCGATTGTGATCACTTCTTGGCCGTCGACCACGCCGATGCAGCGGAACCAGACCGCTGCGACGGTGCCGGGTTCGATCACCCCGGACAGGGTCTCGAGTCGCCGCGGCGACGGTGCGAACTCGCATGTTTCGCGAATCTCGTCCAGTTGTACGCCGAGTGCTTCGGCGACCATGGTGACCGCTGCGCCCCAGCCGTACTTGATCACGCCGGGCATCATGATTCCGCCTTGATAGTCCATCGGCTGACCGAAACCGAACAGCTCCCGCATTTCGTAGACGGTGTTGTCACGCGAGTAATCGGTGATCTCCAAGCCTCGGATCGAATAGATCCGGTTCGACATCGACGCCATCGCGACGGCCAGCAGATCGCAACCGAAACCCGGTTCGATGCCGGACGAGTAGATCGAGCTGCCACCCTTTATCGCCGAGTCGACGATGCGTTGCACGGTCGACTGCTTGATGGAACCTCGTGGGTAGACCAGGCCCGGAACCGAGGTGGTGACGATGTTCTTGCCCGACTCCAGAATGCGGCAGAAGTCGCTGATCGCCTCGCGAGGGCGGCTGGTCGCAGGCCCCGTGTAGATGATGCAGTCCGCGTCGCCGGCCAGAATGGCTGCGTCGTCGCGGGTCGCAGCCACGCCTAATGGATCGATGCCGGCAATCGTGCCGGCGTCCTTGCCGTCCTTGGATTCCGAGTGCACCCAGACGCCTACTAGTTCAAGGTTCGGGCGGTCGGCCACCGCGCGGATGGCCAACCGTCCTACGCGTCCGGTCGCCCACACCACCACCTTGTACGGCTGCTCTGGGTGATCCAACGGTTCTCGGCTCATCGTTGCGTCTCCCTTTCGCTCTTGTCTGATAATGATTACACATGTAATTTTTCCACCGCAGGCTTTTTGCGCCGACGGCATCGAACGGCAAGGGGCAGTGATCATGGGTGTGCTCGACGGCAAGGTCGCGATCGTCACCGGAACCAGTAGGGGTGTCGGGGTGGGCATCGCTCATGAATTGTTGCGCGCCGGTGCCACCGTCATCGGGTGCTCACGGTCAAAGTTGGACGCTATTCCCGGTGTGGACGCAGAGCCGGGGTGGGCGGAACGTTCACACCAAATGGTCTGCGATCAAGGCGATTACCATGCGATCGACACCATGGTCACCGCGGTGGTCGAGCGCCACGGTCGGATCGACATCCTGGTCAACAACGCCGGCGGGACGGTTCCCGCGCCGCACGCCGAGGAGATTCCCGTACTGGTGTCGCGTATCCAGGGCGCGCCCCGCTCCGACGACGACTTCGAACGCACGGTGTTGTTTCACGCGTTCGCCATCCAGATGAACCTCATCAGTCCGCTGTGGTTCGCCATCCGCGTATACCGGCAGATGCGCGACCAGGACGGCACCGGCTGCATCATCAATGTCTCCAGCGGCGCGGGCCATCCCGCGGGCTCGCCGACACTGGTGTCCTACGGTGCGGCAAAGTCGGGACTCAACCACCTCACTCGGTCCCTCGCCGAAGAGTGGGGTCCGGCGGCCCGGGTCAATTGTGTAGCGCTGGGACCGACAATCACCGACAACTTCCGATCGTTCGTCCTGCCCAAGGACGACCCGACGGGCTCGACTTACTTCGACGCGCTACCGCTCAAGCGTGGTGGCGAACCGGCAGAGGTCGGCCGCACGTGTGTCTTCCTCGCCTCCGGCGCAGCCGATTTCATCAACGGCACGACCATCGAAATCGACGGCGGCATGCTGCCGGGCGTGCTCTACGAGGCCGGACTCAAAACCATCACCGACTTGCTCTGACAGCCTTGAAAGGACTCAAATGACTCGTCGGATCATCCAGTTCTCCACCGGCAACGTCGGGGTCCACGCTTTACGCAGCATCATCGAGCGTCCTGATCTGGAACTCGTCGGCGTCCACGCACGCGGACAGGACAAGATCGGACGCGACGCCGCGGACCTATGTGGGCTCGACCGGCCCACCGGAGTGTTCGCCACCGACGACATCGACGCGTTGATTGCCCTGAGCGCGGACTGCGTGGTCTACACCTCTCAAGCCGAGACCCGCCCGCACGAAGCGTTAGCCGAGATGAGTCGATTTCTGCGGGCAGGCACGAATGTCGTTGGGACGTCGTTCGTCTGGCTGGTGGCGCCGGAGCAGGCCGACAATTGGTTGCGCGAGCCACTGGCACAGGCCTGTTCCGAGGGCGATACGACGTTGTACATCAACGGAATCGACCCGGGGTTCTCCGGCGACACCCTGGTCTACACCGCGCTGAGCCTTGCGGCCCGGGCCACCGCAGTCACCGTGCAGGAGATTTTCGACTATGGGACCTACGACGACGCCGAATTCACCGGCGTGACCTTCGGTTTCGGGACCAACCCCGACCACACCCCGATTCTCTTCTCGCCCGGCGTCCTCGCGTCGATGTGGGGCGCGCAGGTTCGAAGCCTTGCCGACGATCTCGGTATCGAACTCGACGAGGTGCGGGAACGCTACGACAAATGGGTCACGCCCGACCCGATCCAGTGCACCATGATGAACGTCGAACCCGGCACGGTGGCCGCCGTCCGCTTCGCGGTCGAAGGCGTGCGCGGCGGGGAAGTGATCATCACCATGGAACACGTCAACCGGCTCACCGATGCCGCCGCGCCGAATTGGCCGTATCCGCCGGACGGACATCCCGGCGTACATCGCGTGCGAGTCGAGGGCAGCCCCGGCATCGAGATCAACACCCACGTGGGCATATCGGGCATCGACCACAACCAGGGCGGTGTCATCGCCACCGCGGCCCGCGCCGTGAACGTCATCGACGCCGTATGCCAGGCTCCGAGCGGAATCCTCGCCGCGCACCATTTGCGGCCTACCGACCACGTGCGGGGCGTGCTGTGGTAACTCCGATGCCATGACCGCACCCCGCCGGCCGCCCACCGGCGCCCAAGCCCGCGCCGAACGCACCCGCGCAGTCGTCATCGACGAGACGGTGCGCTGCATCCTCGACGAGGGATTTGCGCCGCCCAGCGTCCGGCACATCACCGACCGCGCCGGCTTGACCTGGGGCGTGGTCCAATATCACTTCGGCGATCTGGATGGCCTGCTTGATGGCGGTCGTGGACAAGGGTTTCGGCGAATTGCTTGACGCGTTGGACGAGCTACCCCCTCAGGCCGTCCGCGAGGGCACCGTGCGCGCGCGCACCGAGTTCGTCATCGACACGATCTGGGACGCGTTCTCCAGCCCCACGTCGATGGCTGCCCTGGAGATTCTCATCTCGACCCGCGGCCTTCGCGACGCCGTCGCCAACACCCACCTCGCCGACCTGATGGCCACCCTGACGAGCCTCGGCCGCCACCTGGGAGAAGGTCTGTCCGCGCCGCACGCCGGCCGGATCGGCAACCTCATCTGGGCAACCCTGCGCGGCCTGGTGGTCGCACAGATGGTGTGGCCAGAACCCGTGGACTCCTCCCGTGACCGCCAGGCGCTGATCGAAGTGATCACCGCCTACGTCGAGTCGCGCGGCGGCTGAACGGGGGTTACGGCAGATCGGTGGAAAGGAACGTCAACGGGAGTCCGAGCACCGAGATCTCGATCTCGTCGAGCTCGAATCCGTCACCGCCGCGGTGCTGCTGGAACTGAGTCTGCGCACCGTATCGCTGCGCCACCTGCTCCGCGGCCGAAGCGTCACCGACACGGATCACCACCGAATACACGCCGGGGCCGTTCCGCTGCAGGAACTGCGCCACCTCGCCGACGCCGTCAGCCTCAGAGGACAGTGGGGTCACCAATTCAAGGCCGCCGTCCCAGTCCAGCAGCACTCGCAGGCCCACGTCATCGAGCTCGATGGTCTGGAATCGAAAGCCTAACTCCGAGAAGAACTGCGCGGTCTCAGGGAGCTGCTCCTGCGGCACCGCGAACACCACGTGATGGACGCTGCTCGCTCGGCGCGATTCGTTCTTGGATTCGACCACAAAAAAACATTACACATTTTATCGTTTAGTTGAGTCAGTATCCTTCAGAAAGGAATTCGCCGTGAGGTCGACGACGGGCAAGACATACAAGGTCGTGGTCTGGGCGACCGGCGGCGTCGGGCGCTATGCCATCCGCACGGCGGCCGACCGTCCCAACCTCGAACTCGTTGGCGCATGGGTTCACTCGGCCGCCAAGGACGGTCAGGACGTCGGGCATCCTCGCGGGTATCGAGCCCTTGGGCGTCACCGCCACCCGCGACGTCGACGCCCTGCTCGGTGGGGACGCCGACTGCATCATGTACGCCGCCCCTGCGGGCCCTCGGCCCAAAGAGGCGCTGGCCGACTTCTGCCGGATCCTGGCCGCGGGCAAGAACATCGTGACGACGTCGCTGCCCGGCCTGGTTTACGAAAAGGGGTCGCTCTCGCGAGCGTTACCTCGAGCCCATCCGCGAAGCCTGCCGCGCGGGCAACAGCTCGATCTACTCGTCCGGCATCGAGCCGGGCTTCGGATGCGACCTGTTCCCGATCGCCCTGCTGTCCATGTCGCACCGGGTGTACTCGGTACGCGGCATCGAGATCACCAACTACTCCCAGTACCCCGTTCAATTCGACGTGCGAGAGTTGTTCGGCTTCGGCCAACCGCTGGACTACCAAGGGGGTCTCAAACGCCCTGGGGTGCTCAAGTGGGGGTGGGGTGCCGCGGTCACCATGGTGGCCGACGCGCTGGGCGTCGAACTCGACGAGATCCGCGAGACCTGCGAGTTCCTGCCCACCCCAAGGCAACTGGACACCGCCTGCGGCGTCATCGAAGCCGGAACGGTAGGTGCAACCTACGCACGCTGCATCGGCGTCGTGGACGGACAAGAAGTCATCACCATCGAACACGTCGACCGGATGGCCGACGATCTGGCGCCGCACTGGCCAACGGGCCGTACCGGCGGCACCGACGGCATCTGGCGCGTCATCATCGATGGCGAGCCGTCCTTCGACGGAGAATTCGAAGTCGGTTACCGCGACGGTGAAAGCGCCAGCGAACACGGTCTGCTCGCCACCGGGATGCGGGCAGTCAACGCCATCCCGTGGGTGTGTGAGGCGCCCGCGGGGATCGTCGATGCACTGCACCTGCCGCTCACGTCGCCGCTCGGCGCACTGCACCCGCACCGTGACGGTGTGCCCGCGTTCTGAGGTCTTAGTGGTGGCAGCGGCGCCGTGACCGGCGAGATCACCGTCGTTTCAGGTCGTGACCTTGCGCTTCGTTGCCGCCGCTGTTCGTGGGCTTTGTCTCTTGGCGCTGGATAGTCGGGCCGGCCGCTTGATCGTCGTTCCGGCCTTGATCGCCGGTGCCACCCAGCGGCGCAGGAATTCCCGCAGCTCTTGGCCGTTGTGTGGTGGTCGGCCCGGATCGATGACCAGTGACTGAAAGATTCGCAGCATGAACTCGACGAGGCCGTCCATGTTGTCGTCGGTGATGCCCACGCTGGTCCAGTCGACGTCGAAACGCTCGAGCAGCGACCGGCCGAACGACATTGCCATGTCAGAGGTGACTCCGGCGGAGAAGGCGCTGGCTTTCCCCGGGGTTAGCAGAAGACTCAAATAGCTTTCATGGGGCAGACGTTCCAACGTATGGGCGATTCCCTCAACGACCGCCTCGGCGGGGTCATGGATCTTGCGGACGTGCTTGGCCAGGCTGTCCAGGAATGGGCCCACCTCCGCGACCGAGGTAGCGAACAGGAGTGCTTCGGTGCTGGGGAAGTAGCGGTAGACCGTCTGGCGGGTGACGCCGACGTCTTTGGCCACATCGGAAATGCCGAAGTCCCTACCGGACTGGTCGATCCTGCGCCGTGCGGCGTCCAGGATACGAGCGATCGCCTCATCGTCATCGGCCGGCGTGGCACCGGACCATCCATGTGTACGCATCAGCGATCAACGTCCCGCATCTTCACACCCGGAACGTTACCGCGAGTAAGTCAATTCTTACTGACCACTCATATGCGCTGGGGTGTATGGTCTTGTGTGACAACGGCGAGGGAGGCTGAATTGAGCATCATCGACGGGGATGTGCGCACGGGAGTGTGGGACACCAGGCTGACCCAGCGGGCATTACGGATTGTGCTGGACAAGTCCACCGACTTGGCCGACGACGTCCTGCGGGTTCCCCTGCACTACTACCGAGACCCGAAGATCACCGAGATCGAGGAATCGCAGATCCTTCGGCGCACCCCGCTGGCCATCGTCCCCAGCGCGCAGGTTGCGGCGGTCAACGATTACGTCGTGCGCTCGGTACTCGGCGATTCGCTGCTGATCACGCGGGACAAGGACGGCGTAAGTCACGTCTTCCTAAACTATTGCCGACACCGCGGCGCCATGCCGGCGTGCGGCTCAGGCAGCGCCACCCGCTTCACCTGTCCCTACCATGCGTGGACGTACAAAAACGACGGCAGGCTGTTCACGGTTCCGGGCAATGCCGGTTTCGCCGGGATGGACAAGAACGATTACGGCTTGGTCGAGCTGCCCAACCAGGAACGCCACGGCTTCATCTGGGCCGTGCTGAGCGCCGATGCCGATATCGACGTCGACGCCCATCTCGGCAACCTGGGCCCCGAATTGGAAGCCATCGATTATCCCTCGTTCGGCTACCACGATCATCGCGAGTTCGTCTCTGAGGTGTCGTGGAAAGGTGCGCTGGAGGCGTTCGCCGAGGGCTACCACTTCCCGTTCGTCCACGGCGAGAGCCTCATTGGACAGAGCGCCCTAGCGAATACGTCCATCCACGATGGGTACGGCAAGCACCACCGGCTGGGCTTTCCGTTCAACTGGATCACCAACCTGGAGAACGATCCAAACGGTTCGTGGGATGTCCGCGACAACATGGGCGTCATCTACTGGATCTATCCGAACCTGATTCTGGCCAACAGCTCGGTCGGTGTGGAGGTGATCGACATCCTGCCGGCAGGATCGCCGACGCGGTGCACGGTCCGCCACAGCTGGCTGGCACGCGTGCCCGCCACCGACGACGAGACGCGGTCCGGTTACGACATGATCTTCGCAGCTGTTCACGCCGCGGTACGCGACGAGGACTTCGCCATGTTGCCGCAGTGTGGGGAGGGCGTGCGCCACGGCCAGCACGACCACATGATTATCGGCCGCAACGAAATTGGCGTCCAGCACATGATCCGGGTCTTCGCCCAGGAACTCGGCGTCGCTCTCGGCTGATACCTGATTGCATTAGCGGGCAAGCGTAGTCCGCAGGTAATCGCATTGACTCGCAAAGAATCTCAGTGATGGACCCGTGTTGGGAACGATCATGTCGAACGCGTGAAAGGCTCCCTCGACGAATTCTTCGCGGCACGGTGTCCCCGCGTCCCGCAGGCGCCGCCGAGGGAGGCGGGTTAGTCGCCTGCTCCGTGGGCGGTCGATAACGCTGCCGGGACTGCAGTGTTGGGGGGCACTGCAAGTGGATGGTGCAAAACTGAGCCAATCTTGCGTGCGGCATTCTGTGACCTTTAGGGCCAAACCACACCATACAAATCCTATAAGATGTATGCTCGGTTGACGTGATGGCGAAGAAGCCTGTCCGAGAGGATGTGTGGCCCGATGAGTGACTTGGTGGTCCGCAAGCTTCCGTGGACCTTCGACACGTCGGTGCCCTTTCAGTGGCAGCCCGCGAATCCGGTGGTGGGGATCTTCGGCAACGTGTTCACGTTCTTTGCCGTGCCGTTCGAGCAATACATCATCAACGCGCTGCGCGACGCCAAACAGCTGATCACCGATCCTGCCGTGGCTGAGGAAACCGAGGCCTTCGTGCGGCAGGAAGGTCAGCACTCGTGGGCGCACCGTAAGCACCTGAACACCTTGACCAAGCAGTACCCGGGGCTCAAGGAGACCCAGCGTGAGGTCTCGGACCTCTTTGACGGTCTTTTGGCGACCCGCTCCACGCAGTTCCATGTCTCCTACGTCGCCAATATCGAAGCGACGTTCACCCCACTGTTCAAAGTCTTTCTGGACCATCGTGACGCGATCTTCGGTGGTGGTGATCCACGCATCGCGTCGCTCATCTTGTGGCACTTCGTCGAGGAGATCGAGCACCGCAGTTCCGGGCTGGTCATTTGTCAGCACTTGACGCCTAGCCGGTGGACGAGAACCAAGTACGCCCGGGCGACGGCCAGGCACGTGCTCGCGGTCGTCGAGGCCATCGCCCGCGGTTTCGATCGACACGTACCCGAGGCCGAACGCGGGATGTCTGCGCACACGGCGATGATGTCGTATATGGCGTTGGGGGAGCTGAAGGCTCGGCTGCGGCCCCGATTCCTGGGAGTGCCGCGAAATACATGGCCGCCGAGGGCATTTCACGATGTACCCTCACGGGAACTGGTCGCGATGGTGGGCCGGCTGATCGCCTCGTAGGCCCCGTATCACAATCCGGCCGACCAGCCGTTGCCGGAGTGGGCCGCGGTGTGGATGGCCGAATACGAGCGTGGCGTTGACATGACCACGTTCTTCGATGAGCTGGCTGCAACCCCACTCGCATGACATGGAAGCGGCGGCAGCGTCGATGCCGTTAGCGGCGGGATTGGATCAGGTGCGCGTTCAGGGTTCGTGCCGGCGTCGGTCCTTTGACGGGCTCGATCACGCTGACACGGCGAGCGTTTCCGCGGTAGGCACCGATGGTCAGCGCGATAGCCACTGCGGTCATGATGACGGCGAATGGGAGCGAGCCGGTGCGTGCGCCCGTTGCGGTGAATCCGTTCTTGGCGCTGAGGTAGTCGGGCAGCGCCGCGACCCAGCACACCGCGGCGACAGTCAGGTACACGCCGACGTACACCGCCCCGAAGTAGTCGCGGTCCACCCCTGCCGGGATTTGGGCTGGATCCTCGCGGCGAGCCCGGTAGGCACCGGTGAACGCGACCGCGGTCACGATGGCGGCGGCGCCGATCAACAGCCAGGTCGCCAGGATGCGCGCGGTTCCCACGGGCACGCCGACCAGGGTCATCAGCAGAGACGGAAGGGAACTCAGGAACAGGATCGGCCAGACCAGAGCACACACCAGCACGACATTGCGGGCCACGATCCGCCCACTGGTCTGGCCCTGTTTGCTGACCAGCAGAGTTACCAGCGCCATGGCGAATGGCAGGCCGATGGAAAACGCCTGCAGGTTGACATAGGGGACGTGGCCCAGCGTCGGTGTCGACGTCGACAAGTTCTCGTTCCACACCCACCAGCGGAACTGGGGGCCGACCATGTCGACCACTTCGTAGAGGGCGAAGAAGGCGACGGTCACACAGGACGCCCCGACCAGCGCGTGGTAACGCCGAAAGATGCCCGCGCGCTGGACGAGCACCCATGCGGCGTAGCCGAAGAACGGGTACATGGCCACGATGTACAGCGGCAGCCGAACGTAGAGAAACTGCACGCTGAATTGGTTGTGCACGAACGTCAGCCCCATCGTCTTCTCAAGACCGAACCACTGGGGAAAGTAGGCGATGGGTTCGATGAGCAGCAGACAGAAAATGCCGGCGAACCAGATCACCAGATTCGAGGAATCGCCCTGGGATCGACGGCAGTGCAGCGCATGCACCAGGGCGGCGACCGCGCCGGCGATCAGCGTCAGCTCTATCAGCGGCATTGTCCAGTGCTGCAGCGAAAACGGGCTCCTCAGTGTGAGGAACGGATTGGCGTCACATTTCAGTCCGCCCATCTTGGCGCTCAGGCGAGCGAACTCCGCGGTGCAGGTTTGCATCGGTCACTCTCCGGTCGACTTGCCGCGCCCGGCATCGACGCGCCGACTTGACCATACACATGTGACAATATGGTTTGTCGCCGAATCGGCGATGTAGGGCTAATGCGGCGAAGATTGACATGCTCACGCGACACGCCGAGGTCTTGTTCAAAGTAGGTAGGCGTGTCTCGTCAATCTTTCCTGCATTTCGACAGATCGTTTCGTCCGTTGATCACCAGGTGCAACGGCGGGCCGTTGGCGAACGCGCATGATCGAACGTTTCGGAGTAGGGGCTCCCGGCTGATCACCGCCGCGCTGCACGAACTCGAACGCGGCGACGCCTCCACGGGCCGCCCGAGGCTTTTACCCGGGACTGATACGCGAGGGCGGTGCATGCTTATCTGCTAAATTCTTTAATTGAAGGATTACGGGTCTGAATGAGTCGTCAGGGGGCGTCGGGTGGTGGAGCCGCTGTCCGGTCGCCGGTCGCCGGCAGGTCCGAGCAGCTCGGGGTGCTGCGCCGGGAGGGAGTGGTGGTGGGCCGTCGACACGCCAATACGGTGACCCAGTCGAGCGCCTCACCTCACATCGCTGAGCGGCTCGCGGTGTCCCGCACCGTGCTCTCCGGTCTGCAAAGTGATCAGGTTAGTGCCCTGGAACGTTCGGCGACCGACACGTGAGGGGCTGGATCGCCAAGATCGCCGCGGTGAGCCGCGTCACCGAGCCAGCCGATGACGCGCCCTCGGCCGCGTTCGGGGCCCCCACCGGGGTGGCGGGGTCGCTGCAGATACGCCACGTCGACGCCGGGTCGTGCAACGGCTGCGAGGTGGAGATCTCCGGGGCGTTTGGCCCGGTTTACGACGCCGAACGCTTCGGCGTCCGCCTGGTCGCGTCGCCGCGGCATGCTGACGCGCTGCTGGTGACCGGTGTGGTGACCCGCAACATGGCCCAACCGTTGCGCAACACCATCGAGGCGACGCCCGCACCGCGGGTGGTGATCGCCTGCGGTGACTGCGCTCTGAACCGCGGAGTGTTCGGCGACGCCTACGGCGTGGTTGGTGCCGTGGGGGAGGTGATACCGGTCGACATCGAAATCCCGGGCTGCCCACCGACCCCCACCCAGATTGTGTCCGCGCTGCGGTCGGTGACCGGGCGGTGACCCTCACCCTCGACGCGACACCCGACGCCGATCCGGTTATGGCGCACCATAACGCGTTCGGTGCGGTCGCTGCCGGGATCCTGACCTCGGTTCTGGGGGTCGCCGGCGTCGGGGTCGGGCTGGCCGGGATGCTGGGGCCGCCCCGATCGGTGCAGATCGGCTGGCTGGTCCCGCTGATCGGTGTGGCGCTGCAGCTGGATCCCCTAGCGGGATTCTTCATCGCGTTGACCGGTGCAGTCGCGGTCCCGGTCGGGGTGTATGCGATCGGGTACGCCCGCCGCGAGCATCTGGGTGCCGTCCCGCTGTCGGTACTGCCGCTGTTCGCGGCGGCGATGATGCTGGTGCCGGCGGCGGCGTCGGTGTCGACGTTCCTGCTGGCGTGGGAACTGATGGCGGCCGCGTCGCTGATCCTGGTGGCCGCGCAGCACGCGCGGCCCGCGGTGCGCCAGGCCGCGGTGTTCTACGCGGTGATGACCCAGCTCGGGTTCGTCGCGATCCTGCTCGGCCTGATGGTGCTGTCCGCGGCCGGTGGCGCCGACCGTTTCGCCGACCTGTCGGCGGTCCCCGCCGGTGCCCGCACCGCGGTGTTCGTCCTGACGTTGGCAGGCTTCGGCTCCAAGGCCGGGCTGCTGCCGCTGCACGCCTGGTTGCCGCGCGCGCACCCCGAGGCGCCCAGCCCCGTCTCGGCGCTGATGAGCGCGGCCATGGTCAACCTCGGGATCTACGGCATCATCCGCATCGACCTGCAGCTGCTCGGGCCTGGACCCCGCTGGTGGGGAGTGACTCTGCTGGTCATCGGCGCGGTGTCCGCCGTCTACGGGGTGCTGCAGGCATCGGTGGCCACCGACCTCAAACGGCTGCTCGCCTATTCCACGGTGGAGAACATGGGGCTGATCGCCGTCGCGCTCGGCGCCGCCACCCTGCTGGCAACCACGGGCGCCACGTCAGCGGCCACCGTTGCGATGGCCGCGGCGCTGCTGCTTCTGGTGGGTCACGCCGCGTTCAAATGCCTCGGGTTCCTGGCAGCCGGGTCGGTGCTGGCCGCCACCGGGCTGTGCGACCTGGACCGCCTCGGCGGTCTGGCCCGCCGCATGCCGGCCACCACGATCCTGTTCGGGGTCGCCGCGCTGGGCGCCTCCGGGTTACCGCTGGGTGCGGGGTTCGTCGGCGAGTGGCTGCTGGTGCAGTCGCTGATCCACGCTGCACCCCACCCCTCCACCGTTGTGGCGCTGGCCACGCCGCTGGTCCTCGGCGCGGTCGCGCTGACCACCGGACTCGGGGTGGCGACAATGGTGAAGGCGTTCGGCATCGGCTTTTTGGCCCGGCCCCGCTCCGATGCCGCCGCCGACGCCCGAGAGGCGCCCGCCAGCATGCTCACCGGCATGGTCGCGCCCGCCGTCGCCTGCGTGGTGCTGGCCGCCGCGCCGTGCGTGCTCGCGACACCGCTGCGCCGGGTGCTGGCCGCGGTGCCGGCCGCTGCGCACGCCGACCTCTCCGGGATGGGCACCGTTCTGCACCTGCCCGGCCTGGCCGGATCGATAGCGCCCGGCCTGATCGCCGTCTTCCTGGTCATCGCGGTGCTGGTCGTCCTCGGCGCATCCCGGTGGGGATCGCGGCGGCGCCCCCCGCCGGTGGCGTTGCCGCTGTGGGCATGCGGCGCTGATGATCTCACTGCGCGGATGCAGTACACGGCCACCTCGTTCGCCGAGCCGCTGCAAAGGGTGTTCGACGACGTGCTGCGCCCGGACACCGACATCGAGGTCACCCCGCTCGAGGAGTCGCATTATCTGGTGGCCGGAGTCGCCTACCACGCCCGCATCGGCGACGCGGTGCAGGACCTGCTGTACACCCCGGTGATCCGGGCGGTCACGCTGTGCGCCAACGGTATTCGCCGTGCACACACCGGCAGTGTGCATCTGTACCTCGCCTACGGGGCGCTCGGCGTCCTGATCGTCCTGCTGGTCGCCCGATGACCGCTTTGTCGTATCTGGCCGGTGCCGCGCAGATCGCCGGCGTCGCTCTCGGCGCGCCCGTGGTGATCGGTGTGACACGCCAGGTCCGGGCCCGACTGGAGGGTCGTGTCGGCGGCGGGGTGGCCCAGCCGTGGCGCGATCTGCGCAAACAGCTCCGCAAACAGCAGATCACCCCGCAGGGCACCACCGTGGTGTTCACCGCCGCGCCGGCCGTCCTGGCCGGCACCACCCTGCTCATCGTCGCTGTGCTGCCGCTCGTCGCGACCGGCTCACCGCTGGACCCGGTGGCCGACCTGTTCGCAGTTGTCGGTCTGCTGTTTGTGGGGACCGTCGCGTTGACCCTGGCCGGTATCGACACCGGGACCTCGTTTGGCGGGATGGGCGCCAGCCGGGAGATCACCATCGCCGCCTTGGTGGAACCCACCATCTTGCTGGCGGTGTTCGCGCTATCCATCCCGACCGGGTCCTCCAATCTCGGTGCCATCGTGGCCCATACCCTGGCCAACCCCGCCCAGGTGGTGTCGCTGCCCGGGGTGCTGGCCTTCGTCGCGCTGGTGGTGGTGATCATCGCCGAAACGGGCCGGCTGCCGGTCGACAACCCCGCCACGCACCTGGAGTTGACGATGGTGCACGAGGCGATGGTCCTCGAATACGCCGGACCGCGCCTGGCAGTGGTCGAATGGGCGTCCGGGACGCGGCTGACCGTGCTGCTCGCGCTGCTGGGGAACCTGTTCATCCCGTGGGGCATCGCCGGCCCGGATCCCAGCGCCCTGAACGTCGCAGTCGGAATCCTCGCGGTCGCGACGAAAGTCACGGTCCTGGCGATCCTGCTCGCCGGCGCCGAAGTGTTCCTGGCCAAGCTGCGACTGTTCCGGGTGCCCGAGCTGCTCGCCGGGTCGTTCCTGCTGGCGCTGCTCGCGGTCACCGCCGCCAACTTCTTCACCACCCGGTCATGAGGGCCGCGCCATGACCGACGCCGCGTTCGCCAGCGTGATCGACCTCGCCGCGGGCGCCCTGGTGCTGGCCGCCGTCCTGGTCGTGTGGCGCCGCGACCTGCGCTCGATCATCCGGCTACTCGCCTGGCAGGGGGCAGCGCTCGCGGCGATCCCGGTCATCCGCGGCATACACGAACACGACGCAACCCTCATGGTGGTCGGCGCCGCCATCGCCCTCCTGCGCACCTTCCTGTTGCCGTGGCTGCTGAACCGCGCCCTGGGCGCCGAACAACGCGGGCAACGCGAAGCCACCCCACTGGTGAACACCACCGCCTCCCTGCTGATCGCGGCGGCCCTGACGGTGACCGCGTTCGCGGTCACCCGCCCGGTGGTAAACCTCGACCCCGGGGCCGCCACCGGCGCGGTCCCCGCCGCGTTCGCGGTGGTCCTGATCGCGCTGTTCGTGATGGTCACCCGGCGCCACGCCATCTCCCAAGCGGCCGGATTCCTGATGCTGGACAACGGGATCGCCGCGACCGCCTTCCTGCTGACGGCCGGGGTGCCGCTGATCGTGGAATTCGGCGCCTCCCTGGACGTGCTGTTCGCGGTCATCGTGATTGGCGTCCTGACCGGCCGGATGCGCCGCAAATTCGGCGGCGCCGACCTCGACGCCCTGCACGAGTTGCACGACTGATGACACTGCTGCTGCTCGCCCCGATCCTTGTGCCGCTGGCAGCCGCGGCGATCACCGCCGCGGCCGGCTGGCGACGGTGGACCTCCGGCGGGGCCGTGATGGGAGCGCTGAGCATCCTGGGCTGCGGCGTCGCGCTGGCATTCCGGGTGGGAACGACCCCGCACATCCTGGCGGGCGGGCTGCTGCGGGCCGACGCTTGGTCAGTGGTGATGCTGATCGTCATCGGCGCGGTCGGCACACTGAGCACGGTGGCCGCCGTCGGCTACATCAACGCTGAACTTGACCACGGTCACACCGGCGCCGCGGGCGCCCGCCTGTACGGCACGCTCACCCCGGCGTTTCTGGCCGCGATGGTCCTGGCGGTGTCGGCCAACAACATCGGTGTCACCTGGGTCGCGATCGAAGCGACCACCGTGATCACCGCGTTCCTGGTCGGGCACCGCCGCACCCGCACCGCGTTGGAAGCCACCTGGAAATACGTGATCATCTGCTCAGTCGGGATCGCCATGGCGTTCCTGGGCACCATCCTGCTGTATTTCGCGGCCCGCCACGCCGGCGCCGACAGCGGCCACGCCCTGGATCTCGACGTCCTCATCACCCACGCGCACGGCCTCGATCCCGGCGTCACCCGGCTGGCCGGCGGGCTGCTTCTCATCGGATACGGCGCCAAGGTCGGGCTGGTCCCGTTTCACACCTGGCTGGCCGACGCGCACAGCCAGGCACCCGCCCCGGTGTCGGCGTTGATGAGCGGTGTGCTGCTCTCGGTCGCCTTCTCGGTCCTGCTGCGCATCAAACCGATCATCGACACGGCCGTCGGAACCGGGTTCCTGCGCGCGGGGTTACTCACCGTTGGGTTGGCCACGATCGGTGTCGCGGCGATGCTGCTGACCGTGAGCACCGACCTCAAACGGATGTTGGCCTACTCCTCGATGGAAAACATGGGACTGATCGCGATCGCCGCCGCCGCCGGCACCACACTCGCGATCGCCGCGTTGCTGCTGCACGTCCTGGCCCACGGCGTCGGCAAGACGGTGCTGTTCCTGGCCGGCGGACAACTGCAGGCCGCCCACCAGTCCACCGCCATCGTCGACATCACCGGCGTCCTCCGCCGATCCCGGCTGATCGGCGTCTCATTCGCTCTCGGCCTGTTGGTACTCCTCGGGTTGCCGCCGTTCGCGATGTTCGCCAGCGAACTGTCCATCGCCCGCGCCATGACCGATGCCCGGCTGGCCTGGCCGCTGGGCGTCGCGCTGGTGCTGATCGTGATCGCGTTCGCTGCGCTGGTCCGCAATTCGGGACAGGTGCTGCTGGGAACCCCGGCGCCAGGATCGCCTGCCATCCCGGTGCCGGTGAGCGTCGCCGGCGCTCTGCTGGTCGGGGTCATCGCCAGCCTGGTGCTCGGTGTCATCGCCGGACCCGTGACGGCACTGTTGCACACCGCCGCCGAGCAACTCGTGGTGCCGCGGTGAGCGCGCAGCGGAGCAGCCGCACCATCAGCGCTGAGGAACAGCCCGAGGCGACTCGGGAAATGCTGGCGGCGGGGTACCGGCTGGCGTTGGTCGCCGCCCACGATGACGGCGACGCGATCCGGATCGTGTCGCTGTTCCTGGCCGGGATGCCGGATCGGCGCGAGGAACTTGTCCTGACGCTGCCCCGCGACACCCCTGCGCTGCGTTCCCTGGCGCACCTGTCGTTCCCGGCGGGGCGTTTTGAGCGGGAAATGATGGACCTGTACGGAATTGAGCTGATCGGGCACCCGCGACCGCGCCGACTGGTGCGCCACGCGCACTGGCCGCAGGACTGGCATCCGATGCTCGCCGACGCCGGTCCACCACCCGATTTCGCGGCCAGCGGCCGCTTCCCGTTCCTCACCGTCGACGGCGACGGGGTGTACGAAATTCCCGTCGGACCGGTGCACGCCGGGCTCATCGAACCTGGGCATTTCCGGTTCTCCGTGGTCGGGGAGACCGTTCTGCGGCTCAAAATCCGGCTGTGGTTCGTCCACCGCGGCATCGAGAAACTCTTCCAGGGCCGCGCCGCGACGGGCGCCGCCGACATTGCCGAACGGATCAGCGGGGACACCTCCGCGGGCCATGCTCTGGCGCACTGCCTAGCCGTCGAGGACGCTCTCGGGATCACTGTTCCTGACGAGGTGCACCGGCTCCGCGCGCTGCTGGTCGAACTGGAACGGCTCTACAACCATGCCACCGACCTCGGGGCGCTGGCCAACGACGTCGGCTTCGCCCTGGCCAACAGCCACGCTCAACGGATCCGCGAGCACCTCCTACGGGTCAACGAAACCGTGACCGGGCACCGGCTGTTGCGCGGTGCGATCCACCCCGGCGGGGTGGGGCTGCGCGCCCTGCCCGACACCGGTGAACTCGAGGCGATCGCCGCGGACCTGGCCGAGGTCGCCGCCCTGACCCTGGGCAATGCGGGGATTTACGATCGGTTCGCCGGCACCGCCGTCCTGCGCGGCGAACAGGCCGCCGAGCTGGGCTGCCTGGGCTACGTCGCGCGCGCCAGCGGTGTGGCTACCGACGCCCGCCTGGAGCATCCCACCGTGGCTCTGCCGGTCACCGCGATCACCGCAACCGCCGGGGATGTGCTGGCCCGATATACCGTGCGCCGCGACGAGTTCGCCGCTTCGGTCGCACTGGCGTGTCACCTCATCGACACCGCCGACGGGCGCCTCGACCACGCCACCGCACCACCGCCGCGACGCGCTGCGGTACGCAGCGGCGTCGGCGTCGTCGAAGGGTGGCGGGGGACCATCGTTCACCGCGTCGAACTCGACGCCACCGCCACCATCACCCGGTCCAAGGTCGTGGACCCGTCCTGGTTCAACTGGCCCGCGCTGCCGGTTGCGATGGCCAACACGATCGTTCCGGACTTCCCGCTGACCAATAAAAGCTTCAACCAGTCCTACGCCGGCAATGACCTCTAACCAGCACCGACACCCGGCTCGCCCCCGGGGCTCAATATGGACTGGGTACCACGGCCAGAATCATGCCCACAAGCAGGAATTATGCTAGATTGCTAAGGTACGCAAGTAACGATGTTCAGCTATAGCGCCACATGCGCCGTGGCGAACACCGGCCGCGTATGACGATATCGGAGGACAGCCCGTGGTAGAGGCATCGCGCCAGCCGCTGTACCGGATGAAGGCGGATTTCTTTAAGGCGCTGGGCCACCCGGCACGCATCCGGGTGCTCGAGCTGCTCAGCGAACGCGACCATGCCGTCTCCGAAATGGTGCCCGAAATCGGGATTGAGCCGGCCAACCTCTCCCAGCAGCTGTCGGTCCTGCGCCGCGCCGGTCTGGTCGTCGCCCGCCGCGACGGACTGTCGGTGACCTACGCGCTGACCTCGCCGCGCATCGCCGAACTGCTCGCGACCGCGCGGGCGATCCTGACCGGAGTGATAGCCGGGCAGGCCGAAACGCTCGAAGACCGGCCCCTGATCGGGTCTGGAGCGGCGTCTCACATACGCGCAGAGGCCCTTTGAGTCGATCGAAGACGAGCGGCTTGGACCTGGCGCAAACGGGGTCCGTCGCGGGTCACCATGACTGAGCCGTCGGCAGATCCGTTGCCGACGCGCTGGCCTTGCATTGACTCACCGTGGAGCGGCCCTTCCACCTTTACGGTCACCCGGACAGTAGCCAAGGCAATCGGTAAGGCCATTGAGGCGAAGCTCATTTCGGGCTTTACCCCCAACGGCCGCAGGCGCCTCCGGGCTTCCACGAGTGACTCCGTGGCTTTCTTCGCTCGCGCATGCGAGCATCTCCGCTAGATCAACGACGAATTGTGGGGTCTCGGTGTTCAGAAAACCGAAGCTGTCGCATGAAAGTGCCGCGGCGAAGGCGGTCGTCACGTCCGTCGAGCTGTACCAAGGGGGAATGCGCGCGAACTGGGGGACGGGGTTCACCTACGACGTGGGGATGCGGGTGCACTTCGGGGACGACACGACAGCTGACATCGTGCGGCGAATCGGTGGGATGGGCGGCACGGATCTCAAGTTCACCGTGGGCGGCATCGTTCCAGTTCGCTACGACCCGCGGAACCGCGACAAGGTCGAGCTCGACGAGAATGCGCTTAGAGCGGAGCAGCAGCGCTCACGCGATGAGCGTCAAAGTCGTGTGGACCAGGCCAACGAGAAGGCGGTGCGGGATGCAGAAGCGCAGCTTTCCGGCAGCTTGCCGAAGGGATCTGCCCCCGCCACCGACCCGGACGCCGGCCAACTCGATGCGCTCCTCAAACTCGACGAGCTGCACACCAGCGGAGCCCTCACCGATGCGGAGTTCGAGGCCGCGGTCCACAGGTTGCAGGGCGACTAGCTGCGTGAATCGCCCCAACATGTCTGCGCGACAACGCCTTTAGTGCCTTTGGGACGAAGTCGCTGCGAGCGGGACCGGGTCTGCAAACCTCTTGCGGCCCACTGTGCGAAGCATCACCCTGTTGCTAAGCGCGCAATTCAGTGAGGACCGTCAGGGGCAGGCGCGGTCGGTGTCATGAACAACGCTGGATCGGCCACGACGACGCTGGGCGCCACATCGCCGATGCGAGTCGCGACAAACGGGGTCCGGTACACCGTTCCCTGATTGCCGCATTCATTGCTGAGCATGGTGCCAATCTCAATGCCTCGAAGCGTGCCGTCGGGCTGCGGCTCCCATGACCAAAGGCGCGTCTCGTCATCGGTGACCGCCGTTTTTGTTCCGTCGCACTGCATTGGTGCCTGCAGGTAAGGCGTGCCATGCCATTGACCGCCGGCGAAACGGAGAACGCTGGTGACACCCGTGCCCTCCTGGTGGTTGGAATCGGCTAATTCAGACCCTGCGGCAACGCATCCAGCCGATGTGCACGAGGAACGAAACGCCCACCAATGGGTGACTGCGGCACGAATGCCCGTCACGGCGCCGTTGATCGTCTGCGTCGCAAGATCGAAGTCCACGCGGTAGGTGCCATCGAGCACGGGACCGGCAACGGGTGCGGCTGCGGCGCGGGTCGAGGGGGCGCCGGTGACTGTCGGAGCGGCGATGGCGACGCCGCTCGGCACGTCCCCGACCCGGGTCGCTACCAGGGGGACCCTGCCCACCTGTCCTTGAAAGCCACATTCATTGGTGAGACCGGTACCCGTCAAAACGCCGCGCAGCGTGCCGTCCGGCTGTGGCTCCAATGACCAACCGAGCATGACGGTGTCGGCGCCTGCTACGACGTTTCCGTCTGCTCCGAGACAGCGCGGCTCCGGCATTTGACGCTGAATCGGCGACTCCTGCCATTGGCCGTCGACGAAACGGGCATTGGCTGCCTTGGCTGGTGTGTGCGCTATTTGGTGGTTGTTCGTGTCCAGCAGGGTTCCGGTGGCAACGCATCCCGTGGATGCGCACGATGAACGGAAGGCCCACCAACTGGTGTTGTCGGTGTTGGGTTTGGCGTAGGGGGCGCCGTTGATCGTTTGCTTTGAATAGTCGTAGTCCAAGCGGTAGGTACCGTCGAGTACGACGGCGGGCCGGGGTGGGGTGTGGTCAGCTGGGGTGGAAGCTGCCGGGGCAGAGGGCGTCTGCCTGGTCGGCTGCCTCATGTAGCCCAAGACGCCGATGACGGTGACCAGTACCGCCGCTGCCGCCGCCCCGACGAGAATCCGGGACCGCCTGCGCCGCTGCGGCTTCGCCGCCGTCGATGCTGGTTCAGCGCCCAAGGGTGGCGGTTGGATTGCGACGTGACTCCTGGGCGCGGCGACGGTGGGAGCGGCATCGGTGCGTTGATCGCTTTCCGGGTCTATGGGGGCCTGTTCGGTGAGGGCGTTGGCGAAGTCGCGGCATCGGTCGAACCGCTCGGCGGGGTCCTTGGCCAGTGCCCTCGACAACACCTGATCGAGGGCGGCCAGTTCCGGGCACCGATCGCTCAGCGTTGGTAATTGCGCGGTGAGATGTCGGCTGATGACGGCCACAGGGTTCGAATGCTGATACGGGGGCGCACCCGTGAGGAGGTGAAACGCGGTGGCGGCCAGCGCGTACTGGTCGGCCCGCGCGTCGACATGTTCACCCATCAACTGTTCGGGCGCACTGTAAGCAAGTGTTCCCACGGTGAAGTTTGTGGTCGTCAGTCCGCTGATGCCGTCGTTCTCGCTTGCTATTCCGAAGTCGGCTAACAGGATTCGCCGTTGCCCGTCTTCTGGATGGGTGAGCAAGATATTGGCCGGTTTGACGTCGCGATGTAACAGTCCACGCTGGTGGGCGTAGTCCAGTGCGCCGGCCACCGCGGTGACGATGGCGCACACGTCGCGCACTGGCATCCCGGCCGGGTACTGATCCTTCATCAGCTGCGCGGCATCGGCTCCCTCGACATAGTCCATCGCGATCCACAGTTGGCCTTCGAACTCGCCGCGATCGTGCACTTGGACAATGTTCGGGTGCCACAGCGTGGCGGCGAGGTCGGCTTCGCGGAGGAATCTCTCCCGGAACGCGCTGTCCGCTGTCGTCGTCTGGGCGAGGATTTTTAGAGCGTCGCGACGCGGCAATCTGGGGTGCTGAGCGAGGTACACCTCGCCCATGCCGCCGGAGCCTAGCAACCGCAAAATGGTGTACCCGGCAAAAGTCGCGCCGCTCGCCAACGGCATGCGCGGATACTACGCCGCCGCGGCGACCGCCGCGCGGGACAAACAACACCCTGCCCGGCACTGAGCGATCTCCGTCACCGTGACGTTGTTGGCTACGAGGTAAGCGCGTCCTCAGCGTCGCTCATCGACTGGACATTGCCGCGCCGGAGACCAACACAATGGCAGCCGGCGGAACGGAGGGCGGCGCCGCGACGGCATGTTTGTCAGAACGCGGTGCCGATCGGATTCATCATCACGAATCACGTTCGATCATGGCCCTCAGTGTCGTGCCGATGGCATGCATTCCCGAGAGCGCCGCATCTCGCAAGTCAGAGTGCGAAGCATCCCAATTGGCGATCACGGCGTAAGTGAACCAGACGCCGTTTCGCCCGATCGTCCCAACGTCTGCTCTGACGCCTGTATCGGCACCAGTTTTGTTGCGAATAACGAAGTCTCGATCCGACGGCGGATGTGCTAGCGGATCGAGACCGAATGCGGACGCGACCATGGATAGGTCTACACCTGTTGCCAGCCACGCGTTCACCTGTTCTGACACCGTGGGAGATACCAGCTCTTTGTGGGATAGCTGACTCATCACACGCGACAACTCGGACGCTGAGCCGGTAGATAATGTCGCCGGATCATCTGGGCCACGGTGGTCTCGGACGTAGTCAAGCAACGTTGTGTGGACTAAACCGAGGGATTCGGCAAGGTTGCGAAGCTTTTGCAAGCCCACAAGTTTGAGCAGAACGTTTGTTGCTAAATTGTCGCTGACGCTGGCTATCAAAACGCAGAGATCATCGATAGATAATTTCTCGACCTGGAGGTGCTGCCAGATTCCTGAATCTGCGACCAGGAGCTCCGGATCCCGGCCGAGCAAGGTGGCGCCAGTGAGATCACCCTCGCCGCTTTGCCGTGCGACCTCGACGAGTAACAGAAGCTTGCCGATGCTCGCAGTCTTCATCGCACGATCGGCATTGCAGCAGGCTAATTCGTGACCTGCGGCATCGCGAACGCAAATCGACCAATCAATGTTGGCGCTCTTGCCTACCACATCGTCGATCGATCGCTGGAGCACCGCTAGCCTTTGAGCTGTTCGAATGTGAAGTACCTGCCGTCTCGCTTCGGACTCTACTGGCCGACTGCGCGGCGTACTTCCGGGACGACTTCTTGCACCCAGCGGCCGATCTCAGATTCTGGTCGGCCGAAAGGAAGGCAGATCAGGCCTCCTGCTCCGTAATCGATTATCGCTGAGGTTAATTCGTCGATCCACTGGCCGGTGGAACGGCCGATCCAACGTCCGTCGTCATCACGTGGCTTCAGGACCGGGCGGTCCGTTATTGTGCCGCCCAGGTTGTAGACGGTGACGTTTGACCCTGATGCAACGCGATATCAGCAGCAGACGTACCCCGACCGACATCAAACCGTTGCGGACGACGCGGCACGTCCTCAGAGGGCCGCTGGCTTCAGCTAGGCATGATGGCGGGCTGAGGGGGGCATATCTCGGCTTTTGCGCTTGCGGCTGGGCGCTGGCCAGCGCCATCGCTCACCGAAAACCTCAGGAAAGGCTCAAATGTCAACGTCAACACTGAGTAGGTCGACTTCGACGCCGAGTAGGTCAACGCCAATCGGCTCACCGCGCCTGCCCAGCCTGGCCAAGCTCAGCTCGTTAGCGCTTCTCGTCATTACGCTCACAGTCCTGAGCATCTCCCTGTATTGGTTGGAGCACCACAAAGGCCGCCATGCGACTGTCCTCGGCGACACCGCCAACCCGGACCATATGACCGTCACCGTCCTCATCCAGAAGATCGACCCGTCCACTGCACGGATAAGCGCTCAATTGGAGCTCAGGGGCGCAGGTTCGCTGGTGGACGAGCACACGCATGATCTGAAAGAAGATGCGACCCTCATCAGCAACGCGGTCACGAACCCCACCGTGATTTCCAAAGCGAATGAGCGCCCAGAATTCGTCGCGGTCCAATTCGCGCTTCGTGACGGGGTTATCACCGACTACCCCCTCGACAGCTACACGGCGAACTTCTATTTCCACGTGCTGGTCGGCAGCGGCGCGAATCAGCGCGCGGTCCCGATCCGAGTCGTGTTCAACAACATCGACGCCTTCTTCAAAATGGCGCCGCAACAGGAAAACTCCATTGCAGTGCACCGGGGTGACGGAGCAGCCAAAACCATCACCACGCCCCAATCACTCTTGGCCGCAACCGCAACCGTAAAACGTTCGACGAGCACAATCATGTTCGCCGTGTTCATCATGGTGTTCATGTGGTGCCTCACCATCGCCGCGCTCATCGCGGCGTGGTACGTCGCCAGCGGCAAGCTCGGCTTGTTCTGGTCTGCTCTCGGTTTCCTCGGCACACTGCTCTTCGCACTCATCCCGTTGCGGAACGCGGTCCCAGGAGACCCGCCGATCGGCTCGCTGATCGACTTCGCGGCGTTTTTTATCGCCGAAGGCGTCGTCTCAATCTCGATGATCGTGACAGTTCTTCACGGCTACCACATCGAAATCTCTAAGAAGCAGAAAGACATCCCACTCGACTAGTCGGTTTTGACGCAGGCGATATCGTTGCCCCAAGCAGCTTCGGCCGATGCTCAAGAGCGGCGTCCCGCCGTCCCCGCGTCGGATCAAGCGTGACACTCCGCAAGTGGAGTCGCTCCGTCTCACGAGTGAACCGATCCCGCGCCGAACTCGTGTCATGTTCGGTCGATAGTGCCTATCGGCCACGCGGCCTGCGAACCGTGAGCGCCGGGGTGCCTCTCGAACTCGGTGCTTACCACTCGCGGCTACTCACAGTTGATGGCACGTTTGTTGGCGGTTAAGAGTTCGAAAGGGTGGAATAGCATGGCCCATGAGGACAGTAATGTGCTGCCGGACCTGCACTCGGAAGTTCCGAACATCTGTATTCCAGTGCATTCGGTTGGACATGTCGGGGTCAAGCGGATCGTCGCGATCGATGAGCATGACAGTGCGGCGATGGTCGTCATGGACATCTCAGTCGGTTTGTATGCCCACCAGCGTGGCGCGCACATGTCCAGGCTGATCGAATGCGTCGACCGGCTAGGTCCACAGCCGACCGTGCTCGACTACGCCCAGGGCATCTTCGAGCGGCTGCGCGGCGCGGTGCCCGGCGCCGCGTCCTGGTCGGTGGACGCGCGGGCCACCATCGTGTTGCCGCACGACGGCGGGTTCAAGCCGATCGAGGAGATCTGCAGGATCGAGGCGGCAGAGCGGACCGAGGTGACCTGGGGCGCCGCATTCAAGGTTTGTCTGGCCTGTCCTCAAGCCCAGAGCGCGATCGCCTTCGACCGTGACGATATGGACAACGTCGGCGAGCATCCGTCCCACAATCAGGTTTGCGACCTGGAAATCACCGTGACCGGGGACTTGACGACCGTGGCCGGTCGTTCCCTGGCCGACCTGCTCGCCGTTGGAGAGTGCGCGGCCAGCGGGCCGGTGCGGGAGCTGTACAAGCGGCGTGGCGAAGCCGACGCGGTCACCGCCATCCACCACCAGGCGGTGTTCGCAGAGGATGCGCTCCGGCTAATCGCCGACAAGACCAGGGCCCAGTTCCCGACGGCTACCAGGGTCACTTGCCAGATCGTGAACTACGAGAGCATCTTCGAATACCCCCTCCGATGTGTCGTCAGCGTCTGAGGGTTCCGGGCCTGAGCTGTCGATCGTGCTCCTGACCTTCAACCGTTGGGACCGGCGGATGACCGTTTACTTCAGCAAGGGCGTTAGCGGTCAACGGCGCCTCCCCGATCCGACCGAGCTCGCTCGACCCGCCGACGACATGGTGGTGCGATCGCGGTCGGTCGCAGGGTTACCTAAGCTTCAGCGTTACTCCGGCGTCGTTGAAGACTTCTTGTATCGCATCGAACAACGTGCGCTGCCCGTGGCGCACATCGTTGAGGTAGTGCTGCGATAACGCGCTGTGCTGCCATTCGAATTCGTACGGCCGATTTTCGGGGGTGCCGAATCCGCCCCGTAGGCAGTCGGCCAGTGCGTCGAGGTTGCGGCCGAAGTATCCGCCGGGCCCATTGACGGAGGATCCGATCTCGCGATAGAAATCGTTGGCTGATCGGATCTTTCGGCCGTCGATTCGGAAGATCACAGGTAGGTTGCCGGCTGGCTCTCGCGTCATCGTCGCCTTCCCGCGTCAGTGACCAGACAGAACGAGTCATAGTGGTCGCCGGTATAGAAGTATTGGGTCGGATCGGTCAAGGGTGCTCCGCCAGTGACGATGCGCCTCAGCGACCGGTCTCGGGCACGCGGGTTGATCACGGTGTACTCGTGGTAGTACCCCCTGCGCTGCTTAGGCAGATGACCCTCGCGGTTAGCAAACACCACACCGTCACTGCGCGGAAACGGAAAGGGGCCGCCTGCGTGGATGCGCCTGACGGTGTCGACCACCTCGGGCGGCAGGGTGGCCATCGGGCATGTCGGCGCCCCGACTCCAATGGCTGTCGTCGGTGCCGGGCCGGAAGGATGGGTCCGCGCCAACAGCCATCCGCCAAAGATGACGACTAGCGCGCCAAGCGCAACAAGTGCCAACCTGCGTCGACCCACCTGCGCTCCTCGCTGACCGGGTTGGCTCAATTACACCGGGCCCGGTTGTCCGGTCTATCGAGGATGCCCCTTTACGTCCGGACCGTCATGGCGATTGCCTGCCTTCGGCGACCTTGCGCCCTGCTCTGCCGCAGCGGCGCGTGATTGCCTCCATGGCGGCCGACACCTGTGGCGCACTGCTGAGCGAGCTGCTGTCGCTGTACTGACGTCACTCTTCTCGCTGCTGCAGAACGGGATGCGCCGCCACGACGGTGGATTGAGAATTAACTTTCCAGGAGTTAATTAGTTCTTCCGATGCTTCTTTTAGCTTTTACTAAGCATCGAATCTCAGCGGCCGGCGCTGATGACTAAAGTTCCGCACCCCTCAGGCGTGCGTTGGGCAAAGGACGAACCATGTTGAACGCTCGTGCTATTGGTCGGGTTGGCGTCCTGGTCGCGGGGCTCGGTATTGGGGCGGCATTCGCCTCGATAGCAGGGACAGCCTCGGCCGACTCGTCTGATTGGCTGTCATCGGTCGATGGCGTTCTGAGTGGCCTGTCGGCGCCTGCGGATACGGCGACGTCACCACTGGACATCCAGATCTCAATCGACGGTACGAACCTGTTCTCCACAGCGGACAACGATGCCACCGCCACGTCGGGCCAGGGGGACATCGCGATCGCCATCGGCGACGGCGCCTCCGCTAAAGCCACCGGGGGCAGCGGCGACGTCGCCTTGGCCGACGGCAGCGACGCACTTGCCAACGCTGGCGGGCACGGCGGCACGACCACCGGCAACGACGACATCGCCTATGTCTACGACCCCTCCGGCATCACAGGCAGCGTCGCCGACGCCGGCGCCAACAGCACCGCCGACGGTGATTACGACTACGCCGCCGTCTTTGGGGTTGACGGCGCGACCGCCAGTGCACAGGGAGCCGATTACGCGTACGCCATCGTCAATCTGTTGGATAGCGAATCCGGCTCTGCGGAGACAATCGGCGGCTTTCTCAGCGAACTGCTGGCTTTGTTCTAACAACGCCGCCAGTGCGGCGGCGGTGAACTCGCGATACCGGCGGCGCTAGTCCCGGACCTTGCCGCCCTAGTCGGCTTGCAGGACCACTGGGAAGGGACTGCGGTCCTTGGGTAGGTCGCCGGCGAAGCACGGGGAGTCCGCTATCAGTGTCGGCGGATCGGTCACCGGGTCTTTGGCCATGATGTGCAGGATGTAGCCGTCTGGGGCGTAGCCGAAGCGGTTGGGTTTGCGGAAGCCGTCGCGTTCAATGACATACCAGCCCCAGCTTTTCCACGTGTCTCCGAGTTGGGCCACGACGCCGACGGGATCGACACCGGCCGGCAGATTGAGTTCACCGATCGTCGAGAGCGAGACGGGTGCAACGCCGGTGGTCACGTCTTTGCAGGGGGGTGTGTTGGTGGCGCCGCTGTAGCGGGTGGCGTCCAGGGCGGTTCCTGGCGGCAGTGCACGCAGCGTCTTTTTGAGGTAGCCGAGGATAGTGTCCTGGGCCTGCTGTTGACTGGTCGGGACCACGGGCCGCGATGTCCAGCCCGGCGGCGGTGGCGAAGCGGATGTCACGTCTGGTCCTCCCAGAATCGTTGCGCCAGTAGGTGTTGGCGGGCCGAGTGGACTGTGCCGACCACACCCGGCGGCAAGCACCAGCATCAGCAGGGCCGCGACGATACCGGATCGCATGACGGCGGCGCGTGTCATTGTTGCCCGGCCACGAATGGCGGCGACCTGCCCGCGATGATCGAACCCATATTGGCCAGCGCAGGATTCTCCGGGCTCCAATAGCTACTGTGCGCGTCGATGCTGGGAAGCCCCAGCGGCCAGGCGGGTCCGGGAGCAGCCTGCAGCCGGATGGCACCAAAGTTGGGTTGGTCCGGTTCAGGCCCGAGCGACCATTGGGTCACCCCGCCGGCCGCTCCGATGATGTCGTTCTCTGCGCGCATGGCATACACGTGCCCGCCGGAATCGAGACTGAGATCGCCAGCATGGTCAACAAGCATGCCAGGGCTGCCGACGGCGATGATGTTGTTGGCGTCGAGCTGGTGCCCGCCGGATGCGGCAGCGCCGACCATGGTGGACCCGTAGCTATGCCCGATCACGGTGTCGATTGATGGCGCTCCGACATGTGAGGCGCGCTGCCCGGCTTCGAATGCGTCCAGGTTCGCCGCGCTAGCTCGCGCTGGATCCGGGAAGTCTGCCTGGCCAAGATCCATAGGCCGGTCATACCCCATCCACGTCGTCACCGACACATCTCCGGGCTTGAGATTGTGGTCAGCGTCAAGCGCGGCCCCGTACATGGCCAGCGACTTGTTGTCAGCGCCGTCCATCGTCGTCAAGTCTTGGCCGGTGCCGGGCACCAGGATGGCGTTGCGCTTGGCGGTGTCGGGGTTATTGATCGCGATTGCGCCGTGGCCCCATTCATCGAGCTGGCCCAGATAGCGGTGCGGGCCATCCCTATTGATTGTCGCTTCGACGTCTTTGTAGCCCTGCAGGCGGTTTTTGGCCACGGCCAGCTGTGTCTGCAGCGCATAGATTGCGCCGTCGTCAGCGTTGCGCTCGCCCATCAGCTCGTCCAAGCTGTGCTGCATCCCGTCGACGTCGGCTTGAGCTCGCTGCTCAAGCTCGGGCAGATGCAACCGGTTGTAATAATCCTTGCCCCGGTGATCTGAAGGGTCCCAGGGCATTCCATCGTGATTGCCGATGTCATGGTCTTGACTGTAGAGCCAGTCCTTTTCTTCCGGAGTCAACTGATTCCACAAATCGGCGAACTGTTTGGGGTCAGTCGGCGGCGGCTTGGACAGCGCCTGCTGGATGTCGGGTCGATTCTCGTGCGGTCCCGGCGGAATCGCCGTGTCACCGTCGGCCATGTTGATCGCTGCTGCCAGCTCCGCGTCAACGGCGTTGGCCTCGGCGATGATTTTGTCCAGCCTTGGCTGCAGCTGCATCTCGGCGATGAGTGCCTCGGTCGGCAGACACTTGGGTGTCGGGACCACTTTGTTGGAAAGCGGGTCGATCGTCATGTGCAGTTCGGTGGCGTCATGCCGCAACGTGCGCAGGTCGGACTGCACCCGCTCGATGTCGTCCGCGGCTTTACCCGCCGCCTGGGCTACCGCCAACGACTCATTGCCGTGGGCGTCAAGGTCTTGGCGGATCGAGGCATTGGCGTGCTTTCTCGCCTCAGCGGTGGCACCCTCCCAGGTGTCGAACACCGCCAACGTGCTCAGTTGCCGCGACGCCTCCAAGGTGGCCTGCCCGCGCGCGTTGGCCGCGTGGAATACCTCGCGCACCGACTCGGCACTCCACCGATCAATATCGGCCACCATCAACGCCACTCGTTACACCCGCACCGACCCGTCCACCCCATCGGCGCGGCCGATGATCGCCCGCAACTGCTCGGCGTGGTCGCGCTCCATCGCGGCAAAGTCCATCCCATCTTGGTTCAGGTCTGTCGCATGGTCGCCCACCCTGGTCACCAACCTTCGCGACGCCTCCAACCAGGTCGCCGTCCTGGTGTGCAGCGCCGCCGCCGAACTGCCCACCCAGCCCGACTGCGCGGCCACTATGCGGTTATCCGACGACAAATGGGCGCTCGCCAGGTCCTCGCCCTGCCCGGTGACATGCGCCGCCGAAGATCCCAACGCCTCCAGATCGACCCGTAACTTTTCCTCAGCCACCGTCTACCACCGCCTCGCCGAACAGAAATGCTGACTATGTAACAGCCCTAAAACTACTCGGCCGCAGGGGCGAAACGGATCCGGCGGCAACGGTGTTGTCAGGCGACCTGCCCAAGGCCGAGATGATAAACCCGCGGGGTGCGGAGGCGTCATCGGCCATCTGCGGGAATCGAAGCCGGGAAACGGCAACGCGCATCGTCCCAGAACCGTGCTGTCGTGGCCGTCGGACGAAAAGAGTCAACCTCGAGGGACTGCGCAAAAGAACTATCCGCAGAACCGGGTCAGGCTCCTCGGTTCTCCTGGTGGAGTGCCTGTTCGGTAAGTTCGCGGCGGTCAAAGCCGTTATGCGACACCCGCCACGATGGGTAGCCATCGCCCGCGACGTGCAGCTCAATACTCGGATCGCATGGACAGGCTTCGAAGTGGTGCGGCTCCAAGTCGTCGATCGGGACGAGGTGAATCTCTGCCGGCCCAATCCATCCCGTCCACCACCGGTTGCCAGGACAAGTACATCCCAGCTCGGTGCAATGGACGGTGTCGATGATCACGGCCGCCCGGGCCTCGGTAGTTGGTCTATGAGCCAGTCGAAACGGCTTTGCGCCGCCATGATCCGAACGTACTGACCGCTCTCGCGGGCTTGCCTGAGCGCGGCCAGGGCGTCACTGGCCTGCGCGGTCACTGGCTTCGTTTCGAGAACATCCACGACAACCACCCCTCGACCGGGTACGAGAAAAGCCGACCATTGCCTGCTTTGGCGTAGATCGGCTTGCCCTAAAAGTGTTTCAGAAAGCAACCCGTTTGTCATTCACCGCGCGTGGCGTGTCGGATGGGACGAGCACTTGCCGGTGGCGCAGCTACCTCCGCGGCATCGCCATCGACCTTTCGTTCAGTTAAAAATTAATTAACTGAACAATAATGCCAAAATTGCGCTATCCTTAGGGAATTCGACGCAACACGTCGCTTTAAGGTCATCCCGCTCTACGCGACGACATCCGCGACATCCACGCGCGTATGGCAACCATCGGAGAGACGCGGCGGGCGCCAGAAGAGCTAGACCACATCGGAGTCGACGGCGAAGGGAGAGGACGTGCTGGGCGCGATCGTGGGATTGACGAAACAACTGATCCAAGCGGGCGGTTCGATCGTCGGGGTGCGTCATGGCACCGAGGAGCCGGCGCACACCGTCGAGCAGCTGACTTCTGGCGTCGAGATCCGCCGCTACGGATCGCGTATCGCTGCAGAGACAACAGTTGCTGCCGACGAAGAAGCCGCGCGCAGCGCAGGTTTCCGCCGCCTTGCCGGCTACATCTTTGGCGGCAACCACGCCGAGACCAAAATCGCGATGACGGCGCCCGTTGCGCAGCAAGCCGGCGCCATTCGCGGCGAGACGATTTCGATGACGGCACCGGTGTCCGCGAGCACCGGTAGCAACGGCGAATGGGTGATCCGCTTCTTCATGCCCGCCGGGAAGACAATGAAATCACTACCCCAACCCAACGACCGGGCGGTGCGGCTCGTAAGCGTCCCGGCAGAGACCGTCGCAGTGCGTCGGTTTTCGGGCAGCACCAGCTCCCGCGCGGTCGCATCCCAGACTGCTCAGCTGATGCGCACCCTGCGCGAAAACGGTTTCGAGCCCATCGGCACGCCCGCCGCGTGGTTCTACGATCCACCGTGGACCGTTCCAATGTTGCGCCGCAACGAGATTGCCGTACCCGTCGAATCCAATCCATGAGCGGAAGGTAGATTCTCGTGACCGTTGTGCCGCAAGCGAAATAGCCGCTCCCCTTCGTCGTCGACCGCCGCCGTCAAGTCAGCGGAAGCGGACGTTCAACGTCGCCAGGCCGAAGATCTTCCGGCCACCGGACTTCGCGGCGACGATGACGACACCGGTGCGGGTTGCCGGGTCCAGCGACTTGATCCGGCCGCTGAACTCGATGTCGGTGCCCTCGGTGGCCGACACGATCGCGGGCTGGGAGAGCCGCACCGCGTAGCGGGTGACCGCACCGGGGTCACCCGACCATGCGGACGCGAATCCGGCACCCAATCCCATGGTGAGCATTCCGTGGGCGATCACATCGGGCAGCCCGGCCAGCTTGGCGATGTCCTCGTCCCAGTGAATCGGGTTGGCGTCGCCGGCCACGCCCGCGTAGTTCACGAGGTCGCCGCGGGACAGTCGGGCATGGTGCACCGGTAGCTCGTCGCCGATCTTCATGTCATCGAAGGACGACGTCCCTGGCGTGCGGGTCGTGCCTTCCTCGGAGATCCGAACCTCGCCCTCCGGGCGCACCGTCTTCTGGTAGTCGGAATCGGATTGGCCGACTGCGAGGATGTTCACGTCGTGCATCATCGCGTTGTGCACGGCCGTCTTGATCGTCGGATCGAGATCCTCGGCGGTGACTCCGACCACGGTGGTGTGCAGGGTGTGCACCCGCTCGCCGGCAGTGTCGGTGAAGGTGTTGGTCACGGTGATGAGGTCTCTGCCGGCGATACTGCGCACCGAGGTCAGTTCGACGTCGATGTGCAGTTCGTCGCCGGCCACGATCGGACGGTGCTGCTCGAAGACTTCTTCGGTCTGCAGGTAGGTGTCGTAACCGACGACCACCGATTCGAACATCCGGCGATTGCAGGTCATGCCCGGGACCGACGTGAACGTCAGCGGCGCCACCAGGCCCGAGTAGCCCAGTTCCGCGGCGGCGGCAAAGTCCCAGTGTGCTGGGTGATAGTCCTGCACTGCACGGGCGTACTCGCGTACCTTCTCGCGGCCGACTCGGTAGGTGTTGTCCGCGGCGTAGTAGTGCCCGACCCGCGCTTCGAGCGCCGACGGTTCTGCTGCTGCGGTCATGAATGTGCTCAACATTTCTATCGGATTGTTCGCGGAGGCCGACCAAAGCACCCTAACGCGCCTCAGAACGAAGCTGTCGACTCGCAATGAAGATCGGAAGGCTCCCCTCGACACGCCGAAATTCGCTGCAGGTCCTTAACGGCCCGCGCTGCGGGCCAGTTCAATGGCGTACTGGTTCATGAAGTGGCCCGGCCCCGGTTCGCCGCGCCCGCAGGATCCGTCGGAATCACCGGGACGCTTGATCCACAGGTAGGCGTCGGCATGCGCGCCGGCCGTAGCCGTGGTGGGCGCAACGCCGAGTGCTCGGCCGCTGGGGTTACACCAGTTGTGCGCGGCGTCGGGCGCTGGTCCGGCGCCGTTGCGCGACGTGTCGACCACGTAATGCGCACCGTTCGTGCGCCCCGAGATCGCCTCGCCGTAACCGATTTCCTCATCGGTGGTGTAGAAGTTCGACGTGTTGAGGCTGAAACCCCGCGCGTGGTCCACACCGACCTGGTTGAGCCGGGAGGCGATTTCGTCGGCGCTCAACCAGCGCGAGTGTCCACCGTCGATGTACACAGCCGCGGCCGGATCGCGGGTCAGCGTGTCGACGGCGTAGCGCACCAGACCGAAGCGTTCCTGGCGCTGGTCAGGCGACAGGCAGTCGGCCATGTCGAGTGCATCGGGTTCGACGATGATCGTCGCTGGCGAAGAGCCCAAGGTGGCCGCGACACCGTCGATCCACCCGCGGTAGTCCGCGGCCGTCGCGAACCCACCCGCTGCGAAGCTACCGCAGTCGCGATGTGGGATTGCATACACCGCCAGCACCGGCATGCTGCCCGCGCCCTGCGCCCCGCCGATGTACTTGGCGACCGCAGCGGAAGGAACCGCCTGGTCGATCCAGAACGCCTGCGGCGTGTTGGCGATGGCGTCGAGCTCGGGATTCGGGGGGTTGGCGTCGTGCGCGGCGCGCATGGCCGCCGACGTGGGATCGACGTAGAGGGGCTGCCCGGCCAACGGGTTTGCCGCATCGACCAGGCGCACCCCCGGGGCGGTTACGGACTGTACCGGGTCGGCATAACAACCGAGGCCGACGACGGCGGCTACCGCCAGGAAGGGGGAGATCCGCCGCGCGACTGCGCCGGCAACTGAGGACATCACCCCGAAAACATATTGTTACGACGCAATAAGCGCCAATCGCCGAGGACAGGTGATGTCGACCTGGGTTCGTCGGATCACGACCTTCTGTCGCAGCCCCGGGCGCCGTCGTCAAAGCGCCGCCGGGCGGAAATGATCGGGCCGAGCGAAATGCTGGACTACCGGCGGTCCGAGCTGGAACGGTGGTGGCTTGTGCGGGTGTGGCTGAGCGGCTAGGCAGCGGCCTGCAAAGCCGTACACACGGGTTCGAATCCCGTCACTCGCTCCGCCAGAGCTGAGCACCGTCCGGAACGCTGAGTCGGTCCGGGTGGTTTCGTCGGATCATCGATCTCGGCGTCGGCCGGACCAGCGCTGAACGGCACTAATTGGGAACAGCGCCGTGCGCCCGCCAATGGCCGGAGGACTATTTCCACCCGAAGCCGTGTTGTCGGTCAGGGTGGGTGGCCGAGCTCCTCATGCAGCAGCGCTGCAGCCCACACTGCAGAATGAAATCAATCGCAATTGCATGGTGCGTCTGGCTCACGCCCCGTACCCACCGCTCGAAAGGACCCACATGGCGACGACAACCTCAGGCAACGGCGCCACGTCATGGCCCTTCCCCACGGTTGGCGCGATGCGCCGATGGGTCATTGCAGCGGTGCTCGCGGCATCGGTTTTCGCGCCGGTCATTACCGACAACGTCGCGGCGGCTGACCCCTGCTCTGATGTGGAAGTCGTCTTCGCCCGAGGCACCAACGAGCCGCCCGGTGTGGGTGCGACCGGCGAGGCGTTCACCGATGCGCTGACCACGCGCTTGCCCGGTAAATCCGTGGACATCTATCCGGTGGATTACCCGGCGTCTCTGGACTTCTCCAGAGCGGCCGACGGGGTCGCTGATGCGAGCAACAAGATCACCTCCGTCGTGGCCGCCTGCCCGCAGACCAAAATCGTCGTCGGCGGCTACTCCCAGGGCGCCGCTATCGCGGCCTACATCACCACAGACAAAGTGCCGGAAGGCTACGCATTGCCACCGGGAATCAGCGGCCCTCTGCCGCCGAACATCGCTAACCACGTCGCTGCCGTCGCACTGTTCGGCAAGCCCTCCAACGGCTTCCTCGATCTCGTTGACCGCAACGCACCGCCCATCACTATCGGACACCTATATTCCGCAAAAACGGTCGACCTGTGTGCGCCCAGCGATCCCGTGTGTGCGACGAGCGGCTTCAGTCGCGCCGCGCACAGCGCATACCGGTCCAACGGAATGACCGACCAAGCCGCCGATTTCGCTGCCAACGCCATCAAGAACGGCACCTGATCCCTAGCGGGCCGCCGGATAGTGGGCGTCGTCTACTGGCTGAGGTCTAGCCTTGCGTTGATGACGATCCGCGATCACGGCGACCCCGGGGACGCGCCCTCCATGCCGCCGCCGCTTCAGCCGCCGGCGCACACTGAACACCCGTCGGCGGCAGAACACGCACGCACCATTGCCGCGGCTACCAATGCCGCCACGCTGGCTACCCTGACCGCCGCCGGTGACCCGTGGGCGTCGCTCGTCGCGTATGGGTTGCTGGCCGGCGCGCCCGTGCTGTGTGTGTCGAATCTCGCTGAGCACGGCCGCAACCTCGCAGGCGACCCGCGCGCGAGCGTGTCGGTCGTGGCGGCGAGTAGCGACCCCGACCCACTGTCCGGGAGCCGGATCACATTGGCGGGCAAGGTGACTCGGCCTGCTGTTGCCGAACTGGATGCGGCCCGGGAGGCATACCTGAACGCGGTGCCCGCTGCCCGGTTCTACCTCGACTTCAGCGACTTCACGCTATGGCTGCTGCAGGTTGAGCGGGTGCGCTGGGTTGGCGGGTACGGCCGGATGGATTCAGCCACCGGCGAGGACTACACCGCCGCGACGCCGGATCCGGTTGCCCCTGCTGCGGCCAGGGCCATCGCACACCTCAACGCCGATCACGCCGACGCCCTGGCAGCGATGGCGCGTGCGTTCGGCGGCTATCCCGACACCAATGCGGCGGTGTGCACTGGAATCGACCGCTACGGCTTAGACCTACGAGTGGACACCTCACGCGGGGTCGCTTACACCCGAGTCGGCTTTCCTGAGCGCTTGAATTCTTCCGATCAATTACGTTCGGCCACAGCAGAATTAGCCCGCGCAGCTGATGGCGGCCGAGAGGCTCCGTAGACCAAGAAGGACGAAACTGGCATGGGTGCACTGCAGGACAAGGTCGCCTTGGTTACCGGTGCGTCGTCGGGCCTTGGCGCCGAAACTGCCCGGTTGCTTTCTCAGCAGGGCGCAACGGTTTTCGGCATAGGTCGCGATGGCCAACGCTTAGCCGATGTTTTCGCGGGTGTGGAGCGCAGCGCATATTCGTCAGTGGACGTTGCATCTATCAGACGCTCGAAAGTCGTTCACCGTTGCGGGAAGACGCCATCTTCCGCATCGCCTCGATGACCAAACCGATCATCGGCGCCGCGATGATGATCCTCTACGAAGAGGGCAAGTGGCAGCTCGACGACCCCGTCACCAAGTTCATTCCCGAGTTCGCCGATCTGCAGGTGTTGAAGGATGACGAGCTGGTCCCGCTCGATCGTCCGATGACCATGCGTCACCTCATGGCTTCCTCCGCGGGCTTCGCTTTCGGCGCGCCAGTGGGCAGCACCAATCCGAAGCTCGACGAGATGTACGCCGCGGCCGGCCTATTCAGCGGCACCAACGAGGACATGGTCGCCAAGATGGCGAAACTGCCTTTGGAAGCACAGCCCGGCACGCTGTTCCGGTACGGCCTCCAGCAGGAGTTTCAGGGCGTAATCATCCAGCGAATATCCGGTGAGACGCTGGACATCTTCCTCGAACGGCGCATCTTCGGGCCGCTGGGCATGAAAGACACCGGCTTTGGCGTCGCGCCGGAAGACCGCGACCGCATCGCACCCCGATACGCCCTCGACGAGAATCTCACGACTGCGCCTGGCGGCGGACCAATCGCCATTTCCGGTCCTGGCTGGCGTCCCCCGGGGGAGAAGCCGCGATACCTGCTCTCGATCGCCGGGCTGTATTCAACGGCATAGGACTATCTGCGCTTCGCGCAGATGCTGGCCAATAGCGGGATGCTCGACGACGTCCGGATTTTGGCGCCGACGTCGGTCAGGCTGATGACGAGCAACCTGCTGCCGGACGGTGTTCCGATGCGTTTCGATCAGCCATTCGCGGGCGTCGGCTACGGCATGGGAGTCGGCCTCGTGCTCGATCCGGCACACGCCGATTTCAACGGCGGCGCGATCGGTGCGGGCAGCTACAACTGGGGCGGCGTGCACGGCACCTGGTTCTGGGTCGATCCGGCCTACGACGTCATCGTGATCGGCATGATCCAGCAGGTAGACGCCGGTAACGCGATGACCGGGCGCCCCTATCCGGTGCCCGACATCCGTGGGATATCGCGGTCAATCACGTATGGGGCGTTAGTCGACCCCGCGCGCTAGTCCTGAATGCGTCGCCCGTGGCGAACGTGAGAGCGGTCATGGTCGATCGGCTGTTGCAGGCGGCGAGCCACTGCGTGATATAGTTACCTAAGCTAAGTAAATCCTTAACGTGGAAAGGGTCAGTTACATGGGCCGTACAGAAATGGACACGTGGGATCTAGCGTCCAGCGTCGGCGCGACCGCAACCGCGGTCGCCGCATCGCGGGCGATGGCCTCACAAAATCCGGACGCTCTGCTGGACGACCCCTGGGCCGACCCACTGGTTCGAGCGGTGGGCATCGACACCTTTGTGAAACTGATCGACGGCGAGATCGGACAGACTGACGATCCGCTGCTGAATCGCCAGGCCATGAACGAGCAGATCGCCGTGCGTACCCGCTTCTTCGACGACTTCTTCGAGCAGGCGACCGGGTCAGGCATCCGGCAGGCCGTGATCCTGGCATCCGGCTTGGACACCAGGGCCTACCGACTGCCGTGGCCGACCGGAACGGTGGTCTACGAGATCGACCAACCCCAAGTCATCGCTTTCAAGACGCGGACTCTGGCCGACCTGGGTGCCGAACCGACTGCGCAACGGACAACGGTCGCAATCGATTTGCGCGACGACTGGCCGGCAGCACTGGTTGAGGCCGGGTTCGACGCGCAGCAGCCGACTGCCTGGAGCGCCGAAGGTCTACTGGTCTACCTGCCGGCGGACGCGCAGGACCGCCTGTTCGACAACATCGCGGCTCTTTCAGCACCGGGCAGCCGCATCGCGACCGAACACATGGACCTGCGCAACGCTCCATCAGACTGGGCAGAGCGGCTCACCGAGCGGTCCCAACGCATCGGCTCCAACATCAACCTGGCTGAGTTGTTCTACACCGGCGACCGCAACACTGCCGCCGACTACCTGGGGGCACACGGTTGGCGAGTCGACATCCGAACGACCGCACAGGTTTACGTCGCCAACGGGTTCACGGTGCCCGACGACGCGCTGGCTTCCTTCGGCGATGCGTCTGGTTATTTGACGGCGACGCTCGCTTAATAGTGTCGCCGGACATGGCCGAACCACGCTGTCGCTCAGTGCCGCAGCGTGTTTAGCCCGTCCTCTACCTGGAGTGCTTTGAGCGCGCTCGCTGCCGTCTCGTAGCCTTGTACGACACCCTCTAACCGCGCCGATGAGCCGTCGAAGCAAGCCCAGTCGAATACGGCTTGGCACACGTGATCAGCCAGGCTTCGCAAGATGCCATCGCGAGGAGGGTTGTCGATGACTCTGATCGCGGCCGCACAAAGCGCTCCCTTATCGGCGGTGTCGCTTCGCAGTGCTCGGTGAGCCAGCGACATGAGGTCGCGGGCATGGCAACCCTCGAAATCCATAGAACTCCTTGCCCGTCATAGATTCTCAGCTGTAAATCAGTCGAGTCGTAAACCTAGCTCAACAACGGGCACACGCCGGCCACGTTCCGATAACAGAGCTACATCGGAGTGACCAGCCGGACATCCCGCTCTGGCGCCTTGATTCAGGCCGGTGCTGTCTCCATCCGGATGAGCATCATTCAGCTGCGACGATTTTCGCGATTTGCTCCGCAACCGCCGCGCGTATCTCGGCGTCGTCAAGGTCTTGCAAGCCGAACGCGACCCGTAGGGTTGGTCCGAGAAGGCCCCATCCGATCTGCAGAGCCATCCCATGGGCAGCCAGGAGTCGGGCCGTGCGGTCGTCGCTGTGGTCAGCCCGCACCTGTTCCAGGAACGCTTCCATACCGGGAAAGCGCTGCTGGAGTTCTTCTACCGGGAAGCCATCGAGCGTCGAGCGCACCATGACGCGCGCCTGAAGCTCGTAGGCGGCCTCCAACTCCTCCGGAGGGATTCCAGACTCACGAAGCTCCGCCGCAGAGTCGGCGAGGTTTTGCAGGGTCGCCGCCAGGAGTTGGCGTTTGCTTCCGAAGTGGCGATGCAGCAGGCCGTGGTTGACCCCGGCTCGTGCGGCGACCTCACGTATGGACGTCGCGGCCGGACCCTTCTGCGCAAACAACTCACCGGCCGCTTGGAGGACGGCGGCGATGACCTCGTCTTTGCCAATTGGCTTCGCGGTGTCTAAAACCGTTGCCTCAGATGTAGCCATCTGTGTACAGTAGCGGACAACGAAGTGTAGACAAGCGCCTACACCGGTGGACGCGTCCAGGAGGAGTGGCAGTGAGCAGTGAATTTCGTGTGGTGAAGCTGGGTGAGAACATCGGCGCGCGCATTGATGGGGTGCGACTCGGTGACCTCGATGCCGAGACTGCGGCCGAGATCAACAAAGCTCTGACAACCCACAAAGTGGTGTTCTTCCGCGGGCAGCATCACCTCGACGACGACTCGCACTACGCCTTCGCCGAGAGCCTGGGCGTGCCCACGACGCCGCATCCCACACTGAAGTTCGAGGGAAGCCGGGTCATGCGACTGGAATCCATCGGGGGCGCCGGCGCCAACCAGTGGCACACCGATGTCACGTTCGTCGACCGCCCGCCGAAGGCCTCCATCCTGCGCGCCGTGGAGTTGCCGCACTATGGCGGGACCACCACCTGGGCCTCCACCGTCGCCGCATACCAGCAGTTGCCGCAGCCTCTGCAGCAGCTCGCGGACGGCCTGTGGGCAATGCACAACAACGCATTCGACTATGCCCAAATCGACTCAGCGAAGCTGGCGGCGCTGGAGGCCGACCCGGAAGCGGTATTGAAGTACGCCGCCGAGTTTCATTCCGACCATTACGAGACTCATCACCCGGTGGTGCGGGTGCATCCGGAGACCGGCGAGCGGTCGCTGCTGCTCGGCAACTTCGTCAAGAGCATTCTGGGGGTCAACGGCGACGAGTCGCGGGCACTGTTCCGGATCTTCCAGGATCGAATCACATGGCTGGAGAACACGATTCGGTGGAACTGGGAGCTCGGCGACGTCGCGATGTGGGACAACCGGGCGACCCAACACTACGCGGTCTCGGACTACGGCACTCAAAGCCGCACTATGCACCGGATCACTCTCGCGGGTGACATTCCGGTGAGTGTGCACGGTGAACACAGCCGAGTAGTCTCCGGGGACGCCAGTGACTATTCTGTCGTGGACATCCCGAAACCACTTGTGGCCTAAGCGGGTTCAATCAGGTTTGAGCGCCCTGCCGTAGACGCCAGCGCTGATGGGCTCGACTCCGCTAGCCCTTTACGAGGGTGAACTGTCCGACCTCAGAGACGTTCCGCTGAAAGAAGTCAGAACATCCGATCAGATAGCGCATATAGCGGTCATAGATTTCTTGGGAGGTCACCGCGATGGCATCGTCGCGGGCGGCTTCCAGCTTCGTCGACCAGGTGTCGAGTGTTCGAACGTAGTGGGCGGTCATCTTCTGCAGTGCCTCGACTGAAAACCCCGCGCCAGTCGCGTATTCGACGACGTCCTCGTCGCACGGCACTGAGCCGCCGGGAAAGATCTCGGCGGCGATAAACCGCATGAACCGAAGATCTTTCATGGTGATCGGGATGCCCATCTCCGGCCAGCGCTTGAGCGGGTGACCCATGATCGTCTGCAGGACCATCCGACCGTCGCTGGGCATGATGCGGTAGCACAGATCGAAGAAGGCCTTATAACGCGATTTGGGGAAGGCTTCGAACGCTTCGATGCTGACGATGCGGTCGACGGGCTCCTCGAACTCTTCCCACCCGAGCAGCCGCACCTGCCGGGAGCGGCCGGTGTCCATCTGATCGAGTATCTGTTGGCCGAGAGCGCGTTGGTTCTTGCTCAGGGTCAGCCCGATGACGTTGACGTCATACGTTTCGACCGCGCGCTTCATCACCGATGACCAGCCGCAGCCGACGTCGAGAAGCGTCATTCCGGGCTGCAGGCCCAGCTTGCCGAGCGCGAGGTCGATCTTGGCGATCTGCGCCTCTTCCAGCGTCATGTCGTCGCGCTCGTAGAACGCGCAGCTGTACGTCCGCGTCGGATCCTGGAACAGCCCGAAGAATTCGTTGGAGATGTCGTAGTGGGCTTGAACATCCTCGTAGGCCGGCCGCATTTTCGGTGCGCCTCCCGACCCGTGTCCGGTCATAAGAAATTGCCTTTCAAGTGATCTCCCCAAGTCACCAGATTGTGCTGTTGCACTCGAACTTTATAACGCATCTCGTCGAATCCGGCTAAGCAGGCGCTTTTTCGCAGGTGTATTGACAGACGTCGGTGTAGCCCTCGCGGAACAGGTCAGCGCAGCCGGTCAGGTACCGCAGGAAGCGCTCATAGACCTCTTCGGACGTGATGGCGATGGCCTCGTCCTTCTTCGATTCGAGATTGGCTGCCCAGGTGTCGAGCGTGCGGGCGTAGTGGGGCCGTAGCTCCTGCTTGCGGGTGATCGTGTACCCGGCCTTAACCGCGTGCTCTTCCACCTGCGCGCTCAGCGGCAGACGACCACCGGGGTAGATCTCGTCCATCATGAACTTGATGAACCGCACCCGCGACATCGTGAGGGGCAGCTGGCGCTCTTTGATCTCTTCGTCGCTGGGGATGATGATGGTGTGCAGCATCATCACTCCGTCGTCGGGCATCAAGTTGAACGTCTTCTTGAAGTAGTCGTCGTACTTGTTGAAGCCGAAGTGCTCGAAAGCGCCGATTGACACCACTCTGTCGACCGGCTCGTCGAATTCCTCCCACGGCTGCAGGCGGACTTCCATGTGGCGCTTGCTGGTCGAGTTCGCGAACCAATGGTCCTCGATGTGCTGCTTCTGATTCTCCGAGAGCGTCAGTCCGATGACGTTGACGTCGTACTTTTCGACCGCGCGCATGATCGTGGAGCCCCACCCGCATCCGATGTCGAGCAGCGTCATCCCGGGCTGTAGGCCGAGCTTGCCGAGGGACAGGTCGACTTTGGCCCGCTGCGCCTCTTCGAGGGTCATGTCCTCGCGCTCGAAATACGCGCAGCTGTAGGTCTGGGAAGGGTCCTGCCACAGCCTGAAGAATTCGTTGGAGATGTCGTAGTGGAACTGGACCTCCCCGGCATCCGAACCGCGCGTTTGCGCTGCGGACGTCGACAGCCACTTGGACTGCGCATGGGGCGTCGGGCTGGGTGTTGCGCTTGAGGTATTTACCACTGTTCTTCCTAAAGGATCTGAATCGAGAATCTCGCTGCCGTTGCCGCCACGGATGTCCACTAGTGCTGGCTAGCGACTTTACCCGCCTCGTGACCCTAGTACACCAAACGACGTGCCCGGTGCTACCTGACGTGTGCCTTTGTTATCGGCTGGAACCCCACCGACGCCGATTCACCAGGTACGACGGGGCCGCGGCACCACGGTAGCTTGTGACGTTATTGCGCCAGCAGATTCACGATCCGGGTGAAGACGGTTGGCATGGCCACGGCAGCCGGCACGATGCGCGACCGGGCGGGAGCATAGGCGCTCGCCTGAAGCAACGCCGCAGTAAGCATCCGATAACGGCGAGTCAGTTGGCGCCAGCGGCGGTCGTAATCTTCTGTTCGGTCGGCTAGTACGCAGTCCACCAGCAGTTCGGCCGCGCCAAACGCCAAGCCAAGGCCTTCGCCGGTGAGCGCGTCGACGTAACCCGCGGCGTCGCCGACAAGCAGTACGCGCCCAGCCGTCCGGCTCGAGACCCTCTGTCGTAACGGCCCGGCGGCGCGGTCCGGCTCGTGCGGCTGCCCAGCGATCCGGTCGCATAGCGCGGGGAATTTCTGCAGGTGGCAATCGAATCCGCCGCGCTGCGACGTGAGCAGGGCTACACCCACGCAGTCGTCGGCGACGGGTGTCACGTACGCCTCGGCGCCCAGCGCCCAGTGCACCTCGACGTGGTCCGACCACGGCGCGGTTTGCACGTGCCGGCGGATACCCCAGCGGCGCGGGCCGGGGCTGGGTTGCTCCAGGCCGAGGGATCGGCGGATGGGTGAGTGCAGCCCGTCGGCCGCCGCGAGGTAGCGCGCCCGCCAGCGCCCGGCGCGAACGCCATCCGCGTCCTGGCTTATCCCGCGTATCTCGTCGTGGTGGATTTCTACGCCGGCCTCGACGGCCGCGTCGATAAGTGCGCCGTGCAGCACGGTCCTGCGCACACCGCGCCCGGTGCCCGGCCCGAATTTCGCGTCGACGTGCCGCTCGCCGTCCCGGTAGCTGATGCCCCGGATCGGTTTGCCGTGCGGATACACCCCAAGGCGTTGCAGATGGCGCAGGGTATGCGGCATCAGGCCCTCGCCGCAGGCCTTGTCGATCGGTCCGCGGCGCCGTTCGACGACGACCACGTCCAGTCCGGCCCGAGCCCCGTGTATTGCGGTCGCCAGTCCGGCCGGGCCGCCGCCGACGATCAGGAGGTCGATCATGTCAGGCTCGCGAGTGCCGCATTTTCAACTTTGACGCGGGCGCTCGAGCAGGCCCGCGTTGAGTATCGAGAACACCAACGCGGTGACCCATGCGGTGTGCACCAGCGGCAGCGCCACACCTTCGGCGATCACTGCGACGTAGTTCGGATGGGGCACGAGCCGGTATGGGCCGCCGGTGATGCGGCTCGCGCCCGGGATGACGACGACGCGGGTGTTCCACTGGTAGTCCAAGGTGGTGATGCACCACCAACGCAATGCCTGCGCCGCCAGCACAACGCCGAACATGGACCAACCCAATGCGGGAATGAAGTTGCGGTGCAACATGATCGGCTCGGCGAGACATCCCACTAGCAGGCCGATGTGCAAGGTCACCATCACCGGGTAATGTCCGGCACCGAATTCGACGCCGCCGTGTGTCTTGCTGACGGAGCGGTTACGTTCGGCGACACGCACTTCGATCAGCCGCTCGATGGCGACTGCGCCGATCAACAACACATACCAGGTCATCAGCCGTCTCACCGCCAACGCAGCATGACGAGCTCGGAGCAGAAGCCGGGTCCCATGGCAAGCATGACTCCCGGGCTGCCGGTCGGCTGGTTGCTTGGCGATCGTGTCGCGTAGGACGTGCAGCACCGACGACGACGAGAGGTTACCGACCTCGCTCAACGAGCGCCACGTGAGTTCGAGTGCGTCGTCCGGCAATCCGAGTGACGAGACGATCGTCTCGATGACCTTGGGGCCGCCCGGATGGCTCACCCACGCACCGACATCGGTGATGTCCACACCGTATGCCGCCAGGAGCCCTGCCACGTCATCGGCCAGATACCGCTCGACAACGCCGGCCACGTCGGCGGACAGAATGAGGCCGAATCCGGTGGAACCGATCTTCCAGCCCATCGTGTCCTGCGAGTCGGGGTATAGGTGGCTGCGTGAACCGAGGATTTCCGGTCCGCGGGCGCCGATCTGCTCGGCACGACGCTCGCCCACCGCGACGACCGCCGCAGCGCCGTCGCCGAACAGCGCGGTCCCCACAAGAGAAGCCAGCGACGGGCCTGTCGCGGGGAAAGTGAGCGAGCACAGTTCGACGGAGAGCAGCACCGCGACGTCGTCGGGCGCACCGCGCAGGTAGTCGTTGAGCCGGCCTACCCCGGCGGCACCGGCGACGCAGCCGAGGCCGAACATCGGCACCCGGCGCACATCCGGGCGCAGTCCCAGGCGCGTCGCGATGCGTGCCTCGAGCGAGGGGACCGCAAGGCCGGTGACGGTCGTCGACATGACGACGTCGACATCCTGCGGGTGCAACCCCGCCTCATCCAGCGCGGCGGACATTGCGGCACAACCGAGTTCCACCGCCTTGTCGATGAAGATGCTGTTCGCGTCGCCGAAGTCGGTCAACGATGCGTACTGCTCGAGCGGCAGCACCAGGTAGCGACTGTTCACTTTGGAACTTGCATGGAATTTGCGCAGCGCGTCCCCGTGATTCTGGAATGCCGGGAGCGCGGCAAGGGTCTCGGTGATTTCGTGCTGGGCATAGCGATGCTCTGGCAGGACGCCTTGGACACCCGCTATGACGCTGCTGGCTTTGTGGGCCCGAAATCCGTTGCCGCTCTGAGATGCCGTCATTTTTCTCACCCTTCTTCGACGATGTGGCTTGCCGGCACCGTTGCCGCTTTTAGAACCTCACGTTTTTGCTCGGCGTCCGGTTCATGGGGACCACCCGCTCGCCGATTTCAACAGCCGATGACTTTTGTCAACACTTGGTGACTTGAACATACGCGCGGTGGCTATCTAGTCAACGGCTGATGACATAGACTTGGCGGACCGATGACAACACGGCCCCGCAACGCCGCCCAGACCAGGGCGGACATCCTGGCTGCAGCGCGCCGCCGGTTCGCGACGGAGGGCTTTGAGCGCACCACTCTGCGCGCGATCGCGGCAGATGTGGGGGTGGATGCGGCGCTGGTCATCCGATACTTCGGTAGCAAGCAGGACCTGTTCGCGACGGCTACCGAATTCACCATCGAACTGCCCGATCTGACCGACGCGAACCCCGACGACATCGCGGACATGTTGTTGCCGCGGTATTTCGCCGTGTGGGAAGAGGACCACTCGTTCATGGCTTTGTTGCAGGCGGCGATGACCAGCCGAGTGGCTGCCGACATCCTCAATGAGACCTTGGCTGCGCATGTCGCGCCGACGCTGGAGTCTGCGACCCCCGACCATCACCAGCAGCGGATTGCGTTGACGGACGCGTTCGTCATCGGGCTGGCCGCCACCCGTTCGGTCCTGGGCAATCTCCCGGCGGCCGAGCTCAGCCGCGAGGAGCTCCGGCGGTGGGCGGCGCCGGTGTTCCGGCAACTACTGGTGGGGCCGGCGCCGTCGTAATTTCGGGGTTCGGCCGAAGCGAACAACGGGTGCCATAAGGTTTTCGTGTGACTGTCACGCGGCCTCGTAACGCTGCGCAGACGCGTGCGGACATTTTGTCGGCGGCGCGTCGCCGCTTCGGGTCCGAGGGATACGAGCGGACGACGTTGCGGGCCGTCGCTGCCGACGTCGGAGTGGACGCGGCATTGGTCATCCGGTACTTCGGCAGCAAGCAGGATTTGTTCGCCGCGGCGGCGGACTTCGTGATCGACCTGCCCGACCTGTCGAGTGTCGAACCCGACGAAATCGCCGGCATTTTGCTGCCGCGTTTCTTCGCGGTCTGGGAAGAGGACGAAACGTTCCTGGCTTTGCTGCGGGCCGCGATGACCAGCCCGCTCGCGGCCGACGCGTTACGGCGCGTGTTTGCCGAGCAGGTTGCGCCCAAACTGATCACCGCCACTCCGGACCACCCCGTGCAACGGATCGGGTTGATGGGTGCGTTCGTCATCGGGCTCGCGATCACAAGGTATGTGTTGGTGAATCCGCCGGTGGCCAGCCTCAGCCGCGAAGAACTCAGCCGTTGGGCTGCCCCGGTGATCCGGCAACTCCTGGTGGGGCCCGCCCCCACGTAGTCACTTCTCTGGCGGCTCCGTCGCCGAAAAACTATGTGATACAGCCTTTTTCGTGCATCTTGACGTGACCGACCCCACGCCGTGGGAGCGGGCTGGCAGTGCCGCGTTAGGAAGGCTCGGTCGCCTCGATGCTCTGGTGAATAACGCCGGCGTGGTCTACACGGTAGGGACGTGGCATAGGCTTCATCCACACCACGGCGAAGGGTCAGCCCATGCGAATCAGCCTGATCACCGGCCTCGACAACGAATCGCCAGTCGAGTCCTGTATCCGTGACTTGATCCAGGTGCGCGACGAGGGCTTCGCGCGGCTGTGGGTAACCCAGATGCCCTACGACGTCGACTTGCTCACCGTTCTGGCTGTCGCGTTACGCGAAGTTCCGGATGTCGAAGTGGCCAGCGGGGTAGTACCGATCCAGAACCAGCATCCGACGCTGCTCGCACAGCGGGCGTTGACCCTCAACATCATTGGCGGCGGGCGGTTCACACTCGGCATCGGAGTTACCCACCGGGCCGTAACCGAGGGAATGTGGGGCATCTCCTGGGACAGGTCGGTGAAGCGGCTCTCCGAATACCTCGACGGTTTACTGCCCTTGCTCGCCAAGGAGCCGGTCGACGTGTCCGGCGAGCTCGTCACGACGAGGGGAGCGTTGCAAATCCCGCACGCGCCGACCCCGCAGGTGTATGTCGCTGCGCTGGGTCCGCAGATGCTGAGGGTCGCCGGCCGACGCACTTCGGGCACCATCACCTGGATGACGGGGCCGAAGACGTTGCGGGAACATATCGGACCCACACTGCGCGCCGCGGCCGCCGATGCCGGACGCGCGGACGGGTCGGTCGCGGTCGCGGCAGCGCTGCCGGTAAGCGTGACCGACGACGTTGAAAAGGCCCGGTCACGCGCCGCCCAACAGTTCGCGATGTACGGCCACCTACCGTCTTATCGCGCGATGCTCGACCGAGAGGGCTATTCCGGCCCGGAAGACGCCGCGTTGATCGGCGACGAGTCGACGGTGTGGCAGCAGCTCGACGTGCTCCGCGACGCCGGCGTGAACGAGTTCGTCTGCATCCCGTTCGACCCCTCGCCCGAGGGAGGGCAACGGACACGAGCGTGCTTGCGGACCTGGAAAACCGGGAAAACCGCCGCATATCCCGCCTCGCATTAGTGACCGACTTGAGCCACTGACGCCCCGCCCGCCCAAACAAAAGTCGGTAAACAGCCTGTCGAACAAGCCATTGCGATCAGGCTGATTTACACGGATGTGTCGCAGCCGTCCGGTCGTTAGGCTCCAAATCCCACGTCTGGTGAGAACCAACCAGCGCGCGAAGCAGTCAGTCGCCGGTGACCGGCAACTTCTACGATTCCGATTCTTGATGTGGAGGTGGCAATGACGGAGCCCACGGGGCCATCAAAGCGCCGCGGCAAATTGCCGTTTTCCGTATCGCGGCTCAACATCCTCGGAATTGTCGCGATCATCGTCGCGGCAAGTCTCATCGCCGTCCACAACCTGCACCACGACAATTACCCAAACCAAATTCTGAACGTCTCCTACGACCCGACCCGGGAGCTCTACGCAGCGCTCGACAAAACCTTCGTCGACCAGTTTCGGCGGCAGACCGGCGTGACGGTGGAAGTCAAGCAGTCGCATGGTGGTTCGGGACGGCAGGCTGCCGAAGTCATCAATGGCCATGAGAAGGCCGACGTCGTTTCGCTGGCATTGCCGAGTGACGTCGACGCGCTGCGCAAGCGCGGACTCATCGCACCCGACTGGCAAAAACGTCTGCCGAACCATTCTGTCCCGTACACGTCGACGATCGTGTTCGTCGTCCATAAGGACAATCCATTGGGGATCCACGACTGGCCCGATCTCATCAAAGATGACGTCGAGATCGTGTCACCCAATCCGCGCACCTCAGGCAATGGAAAGTTGAGTGTTCTCGCGGCCTGGGGTTCGGTGACGACGCGCGGTGGCAGCGACCAAGAGGCTGCTGACTACGTCAGAGCGCTGCTGAGCCACGTCAAGGTCGCCGACACCGGAGCGCGCGGCGCCGCCATTTCCTACTCGGTGGAAAAGATCGGCGACGTGCACCTGACCTGGGAGAACGAAGCTCTCCGGGAAGTCGCGGAGAACAAGGACGAATTCGAAATCGTTTATCCGCCAGTCAGTATCCTCGCCGAGCCCGCTGTCACCTGGGTTGATGCGAATCTCCCGAATAAAAAGATCGCGTCCTACGCCAAGTCCTACCTGGAGTACCTCTACACCGACGCCGCGCAGGAGACCGTCGCCCAGTACGGCTATCGTCCGCTGAAGCCGGACATCTTGGCCAAACATGCGGATCGGCTGCCTCCCATAAATCTGTTCCCCATCACTGCGATCGCCAAAAGCTGGTACGACGCGCAGGAGAAATTCTTCGGCAGTAACGGCATCTACGACGTGGTCTCGTCGGCTCCGGCCAGAGTCGCGTCTGCGCACCCGCGGCGAAAGACGAAGACGCCATGAGCATTGTGGACAATCTGAAAAGCCTGAACTACGACGGGGATAAAGCGCGTCGCGATCTGGTCGCCGGGCTTACCGTCGCGGCAGTGTCGTTGCCGCAGGGCATCACGTATGCGTTGGTGGCCGGCGTCGACCCGAAATTCGGCGTGTACTCGGCGATCGTGGTGACCTTCGTCGCTTCGGTTTTCGGCTCGTCGTCGCATCTGGTCAACGGCCCGACGAGTGCCATATCGCTTCTGGTGTTCAGCTCGTTGGCGTTCCTGGACCCGGAAAATCGGACGGTCCTGTTCGAGGCGTTGTTCCTGCTCGGCGTGCTGGTCGGCACCTTTCAAATCCTGATCGCGGTGTTCAAGCTCGGTGATCTGACCCGATACATCTCCGAATCAGTCATCCTCGGCTTTCTGCTGGCAGCGGCCATTCTGATCGCGGTGGGTCAGCTCGGCAACGCGCTGGGGGTGAAGGACCAGGGCACCGGCCGGCAGTCGGTGCTGAAACGTACCTATCTCACCCTGTTCCACGGCGATGCGTTCAACTACCGCGCGCTCATCCTCAGCGCCGCGACCGTGGTGTTGGCGGTCGTGCTGCGGCGACTGGTGAAACGCTTCGGGCTGCCACAATTGGACCTGCTGGCGGTACTGATCATCGCGGCCCTGATCGCTTACCTCGCCGGATGGTCAACCGAAGATCACACCGGTAACACCGCGGTGACCCTGACCGCGAAAATTCCGCAGGGTCTGCCGCTCCCACACATCCCGTCCGTGCAACTCAGCGAAGTAAGCCAGTTGGCCCCAGGCGCTCTGGCCATCGCGTTCATCGGCCTGCTCGAGGCGCTGTCGATCGCCAAAGCCATTGCCTATCAGAGCGGGCAGAAGATCGATTACAACCGGCAGATCATCGCGGAGGGCCTGGCGAACCTCACCGGCGGCTTCTTCCAGGCCATGCCGGGCTCGGGTTCGGTGACGCGCTCGCCGATCAACTACCAGGCCGGAGCGGTGACCCGGTTCTCCGGTGTCGTCGCCGCGATAACGGTGGCGATCGCTGTGCTCCTGTTCGCGCCGCTGTTCCACTACATGCCGCGTGCCGCGTTGGCCGGACTTCTACTGATCACCGCCGCAAGACTGATCGACTTCAAGCGGTTGAGCTACGCCATAAAGGCGTCACGCTACGACGCAGGGCTGGTCCTGATCACCGCGCTCACTGGGGTGCTCATCGACTTGGACACCGCGGTGCTACTCGGTGTCGCCCTGTCGATCCTGCTGTTCGTGCCGCGGGCGGCCAAACTGAAGGCAAGGGAATTGGTGGTCGCACCCGAACGGGTGGTCCGCGAGCGGGTGCCGGCCGATCCGGCCGATCCGTCGACGCTCATCTACGACTTCGAGGGCGAGCTTTTCTTCGGTGCCGCACCCGAACTCGAGCGGTATTTGGAAGAGCTGGGCCAGCGAATCAAAGACGACGACGTCAAATACCTCGTGCTGCGGCTCAAGCGGGTGCGCCACCCGGACGTCGTCGTCATCGAACGGATCGAGAAGTTCGTGCGGGAGGAAACCGACCGCGGTGTGACCGTGCTGCTCGCGGGTGTACAGCCTGACCTGTGGACGCTGCTGACGAATGTCGGGTTCGACAAGTGGTTCCCGGCGGAGCGCGTCTTCCCCGAGGAAGACGAGGAATTCTCCGCAACGCTGAAGGCCGTCCGCTACGCCCATGCCTTGCGTGGCTTCGACGAATCGGGCGCGCCGGTTCCGGTCGCTGCGTTGTCCAGCAACGGGGAGTCCAAGCACTACTACTATTTGGTCTGAACCAACTGGCCTGAACCATCCGATGTCGTAGGAGACATAAGCTCGGGCAATGGCATTGGACGAGACACTGTCGGCTCCAGATGACCGCCGATACGTGATCGTTGGTACAGGCGCTATCGGTGGCACCGTCGGCGCGGTGCTGACGCGGGCCGGGATTCCCGCCGTGTTGGTCGCCCGAGGTCGCCACGCCGAGACCCTCGCGGCCGAAGGCCTGACGCTGAGAACGCCGGACGGTACCTTCCATACGCCGGTCACCGCGGTGTCCCAACCCGAGCAGCTGCGCCTGACTCCTCATGACGTGCTGATCTTCACGACCAAGACCCAGCAACTCGACGCGGCGTTGCAGGAATGGGTGGATCAGCCGGTCCACGGCCCCGACGGTGTCATCGGGACTGCGGGTGAGCTGCTGCCGGCGATGACCGCACTCAACGGCGTCGCCGCCGAAGAGAAAGCGCTGCGCTATTTCCGGTCGGTGTTCGGTATCTGTGTCTGGTTGCCTGCAGTGCACCTCGAACCCGGTGAGGTGATCGTGAGGTCGTGGCCGGTGGTCGGACAGTTCCACATCGGACGCTGGCCGGCGCAGCTGCGCACACCCGCCGACGCCGAACTGTTGCAGGGCTTGACGGAGACATGGAGCGCAGCAGGAATACGGGTGCGGGCTGTCGACGACGTCGCCCCCTGGAAGTACAACAAGCTGCTGAGCAACCTGGGCAACGCCGTCGGTGCGTTGTCCGCAGAGGGTGCCGACGTGAGCTGGGTGGTGGCCGCGGTGCGCGAGGAAGGCGAGCAAGTATTGCGTTACGCCGGAATCGAATTCGTGTCGTTTGAGGTATCCGCTGCGGCTCGGGCCGACGGACCGTCGCCACGACGGGTACCAGGGCGGAACACCGGAGCAAGTAACTCCACCTGGCAGTCGTTGTCCCGCAACACCGGCAACGTCGAGACCGACTACTTCAACGGCGAAATAGTCCGGCTCGCGCACCGGCACGGTATCGCCGCGCCGGTCAACGCCGCGCTGGCGCGCGTGGCGCGTGCAGCGGTGCGCAATGGGCATGGGCCAAGCCGTTATTCGGCGACGCAACTGGCTGACCTGCTCGGTGTCACATGACTGACGGGTCGGACCAACCTTTCGAAGCCCGCCCTCAGTTGGAGCGCCGACTCGGGACCGCCGACGCGGTCGTCATGGGTTTGGGTTCGATGATCGGCGCCGGTATCTTCGTCGCATTAGCGCCGGCCGCTGCGGCTGCGGGGACCAGTTTGCTGATCAGCCTGGCAGCCGCGGCGGTGGTGGCGTACCTTAACGCGACGTCATCGGCGCGCTGTGCTGCTCGCTACCCCGAGTCTGGCGGCGCATACGTCTACGGGCGCAAGCGACTCGGCGAATTCTGGGGGTATCTCGCCGGTTGGGGGTTTGTCGTTGGCAAGACGGCCTCGTGTGCAGCGGCGGCATTGATCGTCGGCTTCTACGCCTGGCCGGCTCAGGCCCACGCCATCGCGGTGATCGCCGTCCTCACGCTGACCGCACTCAACTACACCGGCATTCAGAAGTCAGCGCTGGCGACACGGATCATCGTTGCCGTGGTGCTGGCGGCGCTGGCGGCGGTTGCGGTCGTCGCGTTGACGGCTCCGGACACCGACTTCGGCCGCCTCGACATCGGCGCCGACGCGAGCGCCCATGGGGTGTTGCAGGGTGCGGGGTTGTTATTTTTCGCGTTCGCCGGCTACGCGCGGATCGCGACCCTGGGTGAGGAGGTCCGCGATCCGGCGCGCACTATTCCCCGCGCCATTCCGTTGGCGTTGGGCATCGCGCTGATCGTGTACGCGGTCGTCGCCGTTGCGGCGCTGGCCGTGTTGGGCAGCCAGCGTCTGGCACATTCCACGGCACCGCTTGCCGATATGGTGCGTGCCGCCGGGGCCGCCGGACTGGAACCCGTTGTGCGAATCGTCGCTGTGATAGCCGCGCTCGGGTCACTGCTCTCGTTGATTCTGGGCGTCTCGCGCACCACCTTCGCGATGGCGCGGGATCACTATCTACCACAACAGCTTTCAGCCGTGCATCCCCGCTTCAAGACGCCTTACCGCGCCGAGGTCACGGTCGGCGTCGTGGTCGCGGTGGTGGCCGGAACCGCCGACGTCCGTGGCGCCATCGGGTTCTCGTCGTTTGCCGTTTTGGTGTACTACGCGATCGCCAATGCCTCGGCGTGGACGCTCGGCGGCAGGATCGTCCCAACGGCCGGATTCATCGGATGTCTCGTCTTGGCCCTTACGCTGCCGCTCAACGCGGTGATCCTGGGCACCGCGGTCCTTCTCGTCGGCGCGGCCGCATACGCGGTACGCCACGGCCGATCAACCTGAACGGTGGCGCGCCTCGACGGCGGTGAGGTCGGCGACGCCCGCATCGCCGCGGCCGTCCAGTTGCGCGCCGAACCACGCGGTAAGGATCTCTTTGGCCAGGTCATCCGCGAGAGTGCGGTTGGAAAGGCACAACACGTTGGCGTGGTTCCACACTCGGGCACCCTCCGCCTGCCCGGGATCGGAACACAGCGCGGCGCGGATGCCGGAAACCTTGTTCGCCGCAATGCTTATCCCCGTGCCGGTCCAGCAGAAGAACACACCCTGATCGCAGTCCCCGCGCGCCACGGCCTCGGCGGCCGACTCCGCGGCCAGCGCCCACGGCGTCTCCGAGCCGACGGCGACAGATCCGAATGGCACCACCTGATGACCGTGTTCCTCGAGCCAAACGCGCACGGTGTCGTGGACGGGGTAGGGCTCGTCGGAGCAAAGGGCAATCCGCACCCGACCAGTGTAGGTTTCTGCCGGCTCGGTGCTAGAAGTAGAATCCTGCATACGGCGCATCGTGTACCGCGAACAATCGGTCTGCCACGTCAACGGCCGCCGGATCGTCGGCCCGGACCAGGCCGGCCGCGGCTAAACTGCGCCAAATGGCGCCGCCGAGCAGAACCGAGGCGAGACCCTCGACGCCGACGCTGAGCTGAGGACGCTGCTCCGTCACCTCGGCGCCGCCGCCGGTGATGCTCACGCTGATCGAATTGCCCGGCAACAGCGGGTCGTCGACCGCAATGATGACGGTGCCATCCCGCGCGTACCGTCGCGCTGTCAAAGCCTTCTCGACATCGACGATGCGTAGCCAGGTTTCGTCGTGCACGGCAGTCACCCGCATGGCGCGGCGATCGCGAAGCAGCCAGGGCAGTGGATCGTCGACCGGCAACATCCAAAACACCACGCGATCAATGAGATCGAGTTCGAGAAGGAAACGCAGCAGCCCAAGATAGGCCTCGGTGGTGGGTGCGAAGAAATCTTCGACCACGATGGTGCGCTGATCGCTGACGAACCAAGTTCCGGTATCAACGGGACGGTAGCGGGCGAAGCCTGTCTCCGATCCAGGAGCGCCATGCACCGCGACATACCAAGGACCCGATGAGGATTCGGTTCGCAGGCGCAGGCCTTGCCACCACACGTCAGGCCGGTCAATGGTTCCCGGGCGGGATAGACGATTCCGCGCATAGATCCCCGGCAGCACATCCCAGACGTGCGCGGCGTCCAACAGTCGGACCGGCCCGCCGGCCCCGACGCTGGGACGCAAGGCCGCCCGTGCCGTCTGGACCTCGACGGTCTGCGATGAACTCGCCACGCCGTAGCCATACCGCTCGTAGATCGTCGCCTCCGACGCCCGCAGCGTGGCTACCACCTCACCCCGTCCGGCGATGTCGTGCAGTTGGTGATGCACGAGATCGGTGGCGATGCCCTTCCGGGTGAATGACGGCAGTACACCGATGTGTGTCACAGCCGCGTGGCCTACGACCGCTCCCCCGGGAAGGGTGAGTCTGCTCGTCACCGCGTCGGTGGTGCCAATGAGTTGGTCTTCGACGAATGCTCCGACGGTACGGCCAGGTTCGAGCAGCGTGGTGATCTGGCCGGGCGCCAGGTTTGACAGGGGAGGGAACCCGATCATCGCCGTGCGAAACACGTTAGCCGCAGCGAGGAGTTCGTCCTCGCCGTCGAGCACCCGGATCTCGGTGGTCATCACGACATCATGTCTGGTGCCCGCCGGGCCAGCGGAGGCGCCTCGGTAATCTTGCCGACACGTCGCGCGGCACGCCGGGCAAAGGTACTCCGAGCCGTGGCTCAGAGGGCGAGTTAAATCCGCCCAGCCGGCGTTACCTCGCCGAAGTGGCACGCGCCGCCGACCGGCTTGGCTACGAGGGCGTGCTGACCCCGACGGGGACCTGGTGCGAAGACGCGTGGCTGACCTCGGCCGCGCTGTTGGCCGAGACCGAGAAGCTGAAGTTCCTGGTCGCATTCCGCCCCGGACTGGTCCCGCCCACCCTGGCCGCGCAGCAGGCCGCGACGCTGCAACGGTTTTCTGAAGGCAGGGTGCTGCTCAACGTCGTCAGCGGCAGCGACGACGCCGAACAACGCAGATTCGGTGACTTTCTCGGCCACGACGAGCGCTACGCGCGCACCGCAGAGTTCCTGCAGATCGTCACCTCGGTGTGGACACGGGAGTCGGTGGATTTCACGGGTAAGTACTAAACGGTTGCTGATGACCGGGTCTCGGCACCACCAAATCCTTTGCCGGAGATCTACTTCGGCGGATCTTCGGCGGCGGCATTGCCGATCGCGGCCGAGTTCGCCGACGTCTACCTCACCTGGGGTGAGCCGCCGCAGACGGCAGCCGCCAAGATCGACAAGGTGCGAGAGCAGGCTGCTGCGCGTGGCCGCACGGTCCGGTTCGGAATCCGGCTGCACACCATCAGTCGCGACACCTCGGATGCGGCCTGGGCCGTCGCCAACGAGATGCTCGCCGATCTCAGTGACGAACAGATCGCCAAAGCCACAGCGCTGCACTCTAATTCGGAATCCGAGGGGCAGCGGCGGATGACCGCGCTGCACGGCGGGCGGGTCGACAAGCTCGAGATCTACCCGAACCTGTGGGCGGGAGTTGGTCTGGTCCGTGGCGGCGCGGGCACCGCGCTGGTAGGCAGCCACAAGGAAGTCGCGAATCTGATCGGCGAATACCATTCGTTGGGCTTCGACGAGTTCATCTTGTCGGGCTATCCGCACCTGGAGGAGGCGTACTGGTTCGCCGAAGGTGTGCTGCCACTCCTGCGTGAGACGGGTTTTCAATCCGGCTGATTTGAACGCTTCCGTCGCGTTTCGGGCGGTAGGACCGGTTCGGCGAGGATCTCCGCATCGGCGCGATCGTGTTCGCGTAGCTAGAATTTCAACCACATGGTTAGGGCCGTCAGGCGTGTGCGGCGGCCGGGCTGGAATCGCCCGCCGATTCTGCGCGTTGGTTCTAGTCACGCACAGCTGACGCTGACGCGTCGGTTCCATGGGTGTATCCGTCAGGAAAGCAGGTCCAGTGGCTAATTCGTCGAATCACGTGCACCTCGCCGTGGCATTGGACGGTGCCGGCTGGCACCCGGCCGCATGGCGTGAAGCCGACGCTCGGCCGGCCGAGTTGTTCGATGCGGGCTACTGGGCTGACCTGGTCGCCGAAGCCGAACGGGGCTTACTGGACTTCGTGACGATAGAAGACTCGCTGGGCCTGCAGTCCGACGATCCGTTCGAGCCTGACGATCGGACGGATCGGGTTCGGGGCAGGTTGGATGCAGTGCTCATCGCCGCTCGAATCGCGCCGCGCAGCCGGGGAATTGGGTTCGTCCCCACTGCGACGGTCACCCAGACCGAGCCGTTTCATGTGTCGAAGTCGATCGCCACCCTTGACTACGTCAGCACCGGCCGAGCAGGTGTTCGCGTTCAGCTCTCGGCGCGCCACGACGTGGCGGACCACTTCGGGCGCCGCGCACTGCCCCGGCTATCGGCCGCCGCGATCGACGATCCGGCTGCGCAACAGCTAGTCGAGGAGTACTTCGCCGAGGCCGCCGATTACGTTGAGGTGCTGCGCCGTTTGTGGGACAGCTGGGAGGACGACGCGGAGATCCGCGACGTCGCAACGGGACGGTTCATCGACCGCGACAAGCTGCACTACATTGATTTCGACGGACGCTGGTTTTCCGTCAAAGGGCCCTCGATTACGCCACGCCCGCCTCAGGGCCAGCCGATCGTCGCTGCACTGGGTCACGGTGGCGCCTCCTACCAGCTCATCGCTTCCAGCACCGACGTGGGATTCGTTACGCCGCAGGACGCCACGCAGGCAGCAGACATTGCCGGCGAAATCGGTGCGTTGCAACGGGCCGTCGGCCGCAGCGAGGACACGGTGCGCCTCTTCGGCGACGTGGTGGTGTTCCTTGACGACGAGCCGAAGACAGCACAAGCGCGGCGGCGCCGACTCGACGACCTCGCAGGCACCGAATACCACAGTGATGCTGAGATTTTCGTCGGCACACCCGCGGGATTGGCCGACATCCTGCAGGAGTGGCACGCCGCCGGGCTGTCCGGTTTCCGGTTGCGGCCGGCCGCGCTGCCCCACGACCTCACCCAGATCACCGAGAAGCTTGTGCCCGAGTTGCGCCGTCGAGGGCTGTTCCGTACCGCCTATGAGGCCACAACGCTGCGTGGCGTACTCGGATTGCCCCGTCCCGCCAACCGCTACGCGACCACCTGACCATCGATAACGAGGATTATTTCCAATGAGCAAGCCGGTCAAGCAGATTCACTTGGCAGCGCATTTTCCGGGCGTCAACAACACGACGGTGTGGAGCGATCCAGCGGCCGGCAGCCACGTCGAATTCAGTTCGTTTACGCAATTCGCGCAGACGGCTGAGCGGGGCAAGTTCGACTTTCTGTTTCTTGCCGAAGGGTTGCGGCTTCGCGAACAGAACGGCCAGATCTACGACCTCGATGTGGTCGGGCGTCCAGATACCTTCACCGTCCTTGCCGCACTCGCGGCGGTCACCGAACGGCTGGGGCTGACCGGCACGATCAACTCGACCTTCAACGAGCCCTACGAGGTGGCGCGGCAGTTTGCTTCACTAGACCATCTCTCCGGTGGCCGGGCCGCGTGGAATGTCGTGACGTCGTGGGATGCGTTCACTGGAGAGAACTTTCGCCGTGGCGGCTTTTTGGCTGAAGACCAACGTTACGAGCGGGCACAGACTTTCTTGCAGACGACCCAGGAACTCTTCGACTCGTGGCGCGGCGATGAGATCGTGGCGGACAAGGACTCCGGTGTTTTTCTGTCCACTCCACACGCGGGCACATTCGCGCATAAGGACGCTCATTTTGACATCCACGGTCGGTTCAACGTCCCACGAAGCCCGCAGGGCCGGCCGGTCATTTTCCAGGCCGGCGACTCTGAGCAGGGACGGGACTTTGCTGCTCGCGCTGCCGACACGATCTTCTCCCGGCACAGCACTTTAGACGCCGGGCAAGCGTTCTACGACGATGTCAAGGGCCGTCTGGCCCGATACGGGCGCCGTCGTGACCAGTTGCTCATCCTGCCCGCTGCGACATTCGTGATCGGCGACACCGATGCCGAGGCCGACGAGATAGCCCGCGAGGTACGGCTGGCGCAGGTGTCACCGCAGACGGCGATCAAGTTTCTCGAGCAACTCTGGAACCGTGACCTGTCCGACCACGACCCGGACGGCCCGCTGCCGAGTGCGGACCCCGTAGTGGGGGAGAACACCATCTCCCGCGGCCGGGCCAGCGTCCGAATGTTCAGGGACTCGATCGCGATTGCTAACGAATGGCGGGCCAAGGCCGAGGCGCAGAATTTGACCACTCGCGAACTGATTATCGAGGTGCTGGGGCGTCAATCCTTCGTTGGCTCAGCACAAACCATCGCGGCGACGATCAACGACTTCGTGCAGGCCGACGCCAGCGACGGCTTCATTCTGGTGCCGCACATCACGCCCGGCGGCCTTGATCCGTTCGTCGATCAGGTCGTACCGCTGTTACAGGAGCGCGGCGTGTTCCGCACCGACTACACGGGTACCACACTGCGCGACCACTTGGGTCTGGCCCCGCTGCCTGCTCCGCGCCGAAACGCTAACGCGGATGACGCTACCGGCGTGGCTTCCTGAGACTCATGACAACGTTAGGAGTGCTCGACCTCGTCCCCGTTTCATCGGGTTCGACCGCGCCGCAAGCCTTGCGCAACAGCATCGATCTCGCTCGGCAGGCCGAAGGCCTTGGCTACAACCGTTATTGGTTCGCCGAACATCATCTCAATCCCGGGGTTGCGGGCACCTCGCCCGCCGTGCTGCTGGCCTTGACCGCCGCTGAAACGTCGACTATCCGACTTGGTTCGGGTGCGGATCGGGTCGAAACCCAATTCGTCGGAACCGCAATCCAGGTGGCCGACCAACTCGAGCGGCTGCGCGATGCCACTGAGGCCGACGAGCTGATCATTACGACGATCACTCACGGCCACCATGACCGCGTGCATTCCTATCGGCTGCTTGCCGAGGAATGGGCGCGCCGCTGAGCCGGGCGCGAACCCTTTAGGTCCCCGTGAAAACCATCGGATCGTGCAGCACCCGGGTGCCGTCATGGAGTGCTTCGATGGCCTCCATGTGTTCGGGCTCCAGAGCGAAGTCGAAGACGTCCAAGTTCTCAGCGACCCGCTCGGGCTTGGATGACCGCGAGACGACCACGTTGTTCAGTTGCAGGTTCCAGCGGACGAGCACCTGGGCGGGCGTGCGACCGTACTCGGCGGCGATCGACGTGACGGTTGGTTCCTCGATCAACCGGCCCACACCCAGCGGGCTGTAGGACTGCGTGATGACATCGCGCTCGGCGTGGGTCTGACGCAGTTCAGCCTGATTCAGCCGGGGGTGCAGCTCGATCTGATTCACGGCGGGCACCTCCGAGGTTTCCTCGATCACCGTCGCGAGATGTTCCTTGGTGAAGTTCGATACGCCGATCGATCGGACGTGCCCCTGCTCCCTGGCCTGGATCATGCCCTCGAAACTCTCGACGTACTTGCCCAGCGTCGGCGCCGGCCAGTGGATCAGGTAGAGGTCCAGGTAATCCAACCCAAGCCGGTCCAGGCTGGCCTTGCAGGATTCCTGGGCACTTTCGAAGCCCTGCTTGGAGGTGCCGAGCTTGGTGGTGACAAAGAGCTCCTCGCGAGGTAGCCCCGAGGCGGCTATCGCGCGACCGACGGCCTCCTCGTTGCCGTAGGCGGCAGCGGTGTCGATCAGCCGGCAGCCGGCTTCGATCGCGGCGACCACCGAGCTCTCCGTCTCGGCGTCGGACAACTTGGCGACGCCCAGGCCGAGTACCGGCATCTGCGCCTCGTCATTGAGTGCGACCGTGGGGATCGCGGTGATCGTACTGAATCGTTCATCTATCGCGGTCATTTCTCATCACCTGCCTGCGAATTTTGTTTACTCGTTGCTAAATTACGATCTCGTCGCCAGCCACCGTTCAAGGCCGGACTTCGCTGCCCATGCCGCGCGTAACGCTAAACCCCAACATCCCGAACCTATTTGCGTTGCGTTCGCGTTGCGCGCGGCCCGCCGGTGAGGTCTCACCACGCGCGGCGGTGCGCTCAGCGGTCGCACGCCACGCATTAGTCCATCCCTGCTCGTCTCCATCGAGGATCTGGGACGTCGTCGCGATGACTTCACCGATGTCAGCGCCTGCGTCACCGGCGAATCCGGCGGCGCGCAACGTCTCGAACTTGAATGCCTCATCTTTGAAGATGAATTCCACGATCCGCTCGCTTCCGGCCACTTTTGATTTGTGTGCGGCGCTCGCTTAGCGTGGCCCTGATTCTCGACTAGCACCAGCACGCCTCGCTGAGCTTCGGCTGAAGTTGCGTGAGAGAACTAGGCCGACCAGTAGGGCCGCTGCTGTACCACTTGCTCGATAAACCCTGGAGCCGCTTGCTCGTCTTCTGGGATGCCGTCGCCATGCGCCAGCGGGCACCATAGTGGCTCGCCTTTGATAATCCACACCGCCTTTACCGGCTCGTAAACAGCGGCACCTGCCGGCGGTGCAATCAGGTCTGCGGCGAATCCCTGCGCGCCGGGCCAGGTGAATTCGTCGCTGTAAATGAGCTCGCCGTCATGGTTTTCGGCGATAACGTGGTAATGAGGTAGAGCGGCCAGGTCGTCCCGATACCGGCTTCGCCCTCCCGTCATGCGATGAGCGTATTACGGCACCCAGGTCTCTAGCGTTCCCGCAGTGCGGTGAGGGCGCGGACTTCGGCGGCGTGGGTGGCTTCAGATAGCGCGGCGTCTTCGGAGGCCGGGTCGGCGAACAGGAAGCTGCCGGAGCCGGGGGAGCCGCCGGACCCGAGCTTGTTCATTTTGACCGGTACCGGGGCGCCTTGGTATTCCAGCGGCACGGGGTGGCCGTGGTCGTCGACGGGTCCCAATGGTTGGTGGAGCTCGGTGTAGGCGCCGTGCGGCAGGCGTTTGATGATGCCAGTTTCCACGCCGTGTTCGAGGACGGCGCGGTCGCTGCGCTGCAGGCCGACACACCACCGGTAGGTGATGAAGTAGACGATCGGCGGCAGCACGATCATGCCGATGCGCCCGATCCAGGTGGTGGCGTTGAGCGAGATGTGGAACTTGTACGCGATGATGTCGTTGATCGACGACAGGGTGAGCACCATGTAGAAGGCGATCGCCATCGCGCCGATCGAGGTGCGCACCGGCACGTCACGCGGACGCTGTAGCAGGTTGTGGTGGCCGTAGTCGCCGCTGAACCGCTTCTCCAGGAACGGATAAATGATCAGCAGGGTGAAGATCAGGCCCATGATCAGCGCGACCCACACTGACGCGGGGATGGTGTGATGGCCGATGTAGAACTCCCATGCCGGCCAGAGCCGGGCCAGGCCGTCCGGCCACATCATGTAGAAGTCGGGCTGGCTGCCCGCTGATATCTGCGAGGCTTTGTACGGGCCGAGGTTCCAGATGGGGTTGATCTGCAGCAGGCCGCCCATCAGGCCGAGCACGCCGGTGGTCAGGGCGAAGAAGGCGCCGGATTTGACGGCGAACACCGGCATCACGCGCACGCCGACGACGTCGTGTTCGGTGCGGCCGGGGCCGGGGAACTGGGTGTGCTTCTGGAACCAGACGAAGGCCAGGTGCGCGCCGATCAGCGCCAGAATGATCCCGGGCAGCAACAGGATGTGCAGCCCGTACAGGCGCGGGATGATGATGTCGCCGGGGAAATCGCCGCCGAACAGGGCCCAGTGCAGCCAGGTGCCGATCACCGGCATCCCCAACGTGATTGACGAGAACGCGGCCCGAAGCCCGGTACCCGACAGCAGGTCGTCGGGCAGGGAGTAGCCGAAGTAGCCCTCGAACATGGCAAGGATCAGCAGCAGCGAGCCGATGACCCAGTTGGCTTCGCGCGGCCGGCGGAACGCGCCAGTGAAAAAGACGCGGGCCAGGTGCACCATGATCGAGGCGGCGAACATCAGCGCGGCCCAGTGATGGACCTGGCGCACGAACAGACCCCCTCGCACCTCGAAGCTGATGTCGAGTGTCGACGCGTAGGCCTTCGACATTTCCACACCGCGCAGCGGCTGATAGACGCCGTGGTAGGTGACCGCGGTCATCGAGGGATCGAAGAACAACGTCAGATATACGCCGGTGATGAGCAGCACGATGAAGCTGTACAGCGCGATCTCACCGAGCAGGAACGACCAGTGCGTCGGGAAGACCTTGTTGAGCTGGCGCCGCACCGCAGCCGATGGGTGATATCGCGCATCAATATCTTCGGCTTGGCGCACCGCGGTATCCGCTAGTCGGCTCATGACAACCATCCCCAACCGCTGCTCGTGACCCACGAGTATCTACTAAGCAGCGTAGTACCACACAGCGTAGTACTTAATAGTGTACGCGTATTTAGAAGAGCCGGGCCTTATCTGCCGGTGCGCTCGCGATGCTTGCATCCCGGCCAGCAGCACGGCCGGCGCTGACCTTCCTCGAGCTCCTCCTGGGTCCGGCGGATGCGGCGCTTTCGGGTCGCCTCTTGCTTGGCGTCATCGACCCAGCAGATGAACTCGTTGCGCGCCAGCGGCGTGATGTCCTTCCAGGCAGCTAGCGCCGTCGAGTTGGCGATCAACGCCTGCGCGCAGGTCGGCGGGCAGCTTGTGTACCACTCCGCCGGGAACCCGGTTGCCGCTCATGGCCGCCAGAGTAATGCGCTACCCGGCTGAGGCCGGGAGCCTACGGCGATTCTTCGTTCGGGCGCCAGACGGCAATGTCATCAACATCGTGAATCACCGCGATTGAGAATGTTTTGGACATGTGTGGAAGGGGGTATATGCGTCCGCATGCTACAGAAATTCAATCTCATGAAACCGCTGTTTGTTGGTGGGGCTGTTGCTGCGGCGATTGCTGTGATGCCTGTGGCGGCAGCTGAAGCCTATGCGGCGTGCCCGGCGGGCGGCGCATCCACTCACGTTGTCTACAAGCAGGACCCGGGCGGCGGCGGCTGTGACCCCAGCGGCAACTGCGGCTCCGGCGGGCAGTTCAATGGGCCTGGCGGCGGTCCGGGCGGGCAAGGCTGCGTCCCGGGCGTCGGCTGCGGCTCCGGCGGGCAGTTCGCAGGTCCGGGCGGCGTGCCGGGCGGCACCGGGTGTCTTCCGGGTGTCGGCTGCGGCTCCGGCCACGGCTGACCCCGCTAACCAGCAAGTCGACTGACTCATGCGGCCTGGTGACCCATGCCGCATGGTCGCCGTCGAGCCAGGCTGACTGCACGAGTCGCTTGCGCAGGCTGTCATTGGCCTTTCAGGCTGCCGATGCCCAGCGAATAGTCGGTGCGCGTGGACCGCGAGCCGCGTCTGCTTGTTCCTCGACGTACTCTTTCGGGTCGCGGTCGACGATCGACAATCCCTTCGTGGTCGGATGCCGGGCCATGAACTCGCTGTATTGGCGCCCGAGTGCTTCACGCAGACCGATCGGGGCGTGGCGACGAAAGTCCGCCAGTCCTTCCCGTTCTTCTTCGCTCATGTGGTCGTCGTTGGCCAGGCGGGTCCGGCCGACCGCCGCCCACCACTCGTCGGTGGCGGTCGCAGCGCGCGTTCGCGTCGCGCACGCCGTCGCGAATGTCGTTGTGATCACCGATCGCATCGAGCGTTTCGCCTTCAGGATCATCGGTGCCCCGTTTCAGCAGTTGCGGATAGAAGATCATCTCTTCGATATAGGCGTGAACGTCGAGCTTGTCGGCGAGCGGACGCCATATCCGTTCGAGCGCACGCTGGTCGACCGGCGTCTGCGCCTGCAGATCGTCCAGCTTGGCGAATTGTTCGCGAAACCAGTCATGGTCGGCGAGGATCAACATGGTGATCTCAGCCATCTCGACTCACAACCTCCCCTGACCGCTCCGGGTTGCGGTAACCACGAACCACGCGGCCAGAACCAGTTAATCAGCAGTCTTCAGAACGCACCATCTCGGCGGCTAGGCCGCCAGGCACCGACGTCCCTCGGCCTAGGCTCGGAAGATGACCGATCCCCTATGACGAGGTGCTGCGCGAGCAGATCCGGGATCGTTTGGCGGGTCACGACCGTCGCGTCGTGGCCGACCCTACGAAACGGCACGCGGCCGTCGCGGTGCTGCTCGTCGACTCGGAGGTCGGGGAGGACAGGATCGACCCGGCGCCGGTGGACGACTGGCTCGCGGGACGCCCGATGCCGGAGGCCGGCCTCGACGGTCGCATGGTCGACGTGTCCGGTGGTGCCGCTTTCCTGTTGTGCCGCAGAGCCTCTCGGCTGAGCTCGCACGCGGCGCAGTGGGCACTGCCCGGCGGTCGAGTCGACCCGGGGGAAAGCGCGGTCGACGCGGCACTGCGGGAGCTGGACGAAGAAGTGGGCATCCAACTCGCCGATTCGACCGTTTTAGGCCTGCTCGACGACTACCCGACGCGATCCGGATACGTCATCACCCCAGTGGTGATCTGGGGCGGCGGACGGTTGGACCCCCGACCGGCGCCCGACGAGGTCGTGGCGGTCTACCGAGTGGGGCTCCATCAACTGCAGCGTGCAGACTCGCCGCGATTCATCACGATCCCGGAAAGCCCGCGGCCGGTGGTGCAAATACCGTTGGGCAACGACCTCATCCACGCGCCGACCGGTGCTGTGCTGCTGCAGCTGCGTTGGCTCTGCATGGAGGGGCGCCACGACCCGGTCGACGAGCTCGAACAACCAGTGTTCGCCTGGAAATAGGAGCGACAACGCATGACAGCCAAACCGATTTATCTCGTCACCGGAGCCGGCGGCGGCGTGGGCGGTGTCGGCCGGCAAGTGGTGGATCGGCTGTTGGCCGCCCGCCAGACGGTGCGGGCAATGGTGCACCGGGAAGACAGCCGCGCCGAGGCGTTGCGCGGGGTCGGCGCCCAGGTCGTCGTCGGCGACCTTAGGAACCCTGTCGACGTGGCCGCCGCCCTGCAAGACGTCGACCGCGTGTTCTTCAGCATGAGCGTCTCCGCCTCGTACCTGGAGGCCGCGACCGTCATGTGCGCGCTCGCCGCTGAAACCGCCGACCTCGATGTGCTGGTCAACATGTCGCAGATGACGGTGTCCCAGATGACGCCCACCAGCACCGAAGAGTCCGGCCAACAGCGCCTGCATTGGCTGGCAGAACACGTCATCGACTGGTCACCGATCCCCGCAGTGCAGATCCGGCCGACCGTCTTCCTGGAGAACCCGTTGTTCACCGTGTTGGCCGCCCAATCGATCCGCGACCACTCCGCGCTGGCATTGCCCTTCGGCGCCGGGCGCACCTCGCCGATCGCCGCCGCCGATGTGGCCGATACGGTCGCTGCCGTCCTTCAAGACCCGGCCCGGCACGTCGGCGCCGTCTATGAGCTGACCGGACCCACTGTGCTCGACATCGACGGGCTCGCCGAGCAATACAGCCGCGCGCTGGATCGACCGATCACCGCAGACCGCGTTGACTTCGACGACTGGCTGACCAACCTCACCAAAAGCGGGCTCGAACCTCATGTGCGCCAGCACATTGCGACCATGGCCAAATTACACAGCCAGGACCGCTACAACCGCACCACCGACCAGGTGCGGCAGCTGACCGGCCACCCGCCACAAAGTGTCGAAGACTTCGTGCGAGCCCACCGCGACCTGTTTACGCCAACTGTGAGATGAGTGGGCGGCTTGGAATGCGTTCACGCAGCACGGGTGCGACCTCGGACTGGAACAGTTCAAAGCTACGACGTTGTTGGCCGGCCGTCACACCGTCGGCATCGGCACTCAGGTGCATCACTTCGTGCCCCAGCTGCTCGTGATAGCGACCCACCTTGTCGATCACCTGCTCGGGACTGCCAATAAGCGCCGAGCTGCGCTCGATGAAATCCTCGATCGACTCGAACACCACCGGAATCCCGGCTCGGCGCGTGAACGCCAGGCGAGCCTCGAACATCGGGCGGTAGGTGGCCACCGCTTCCTGCGACATCGAGGTCACGTGAAACCCGGCGGTTCCGGCACCGACCAAGGCGTCCTCGGGCCGGCGGCCGTAGAACTCCCACCGCTCTCGGTAGTGCCGGACCAGCTTGGCGTAGGGCTCGAGGGGATTGCTGACGTTCGCGGAGAAGATCGGGTCACCATGACGGGCGGCGAGGTCGACGGAATCCGCGCTTGTCGCGCTGCCGTGCCAAATGCGTATTCGGCTCTGCAGCGGGCGGGGAAGGGCCTTGGCGTTGACCAGCGACGGCCGGAACCGGCCAGACCACGTCACGTTTTCGCTTTCCCAAAGCAGTCGGAACAGCTCGTAGCCTTCGCGATTGCGGTCCCATTGATCTTCGGTCGTCACGTGGAACAACTCGGCCTGCGCGGCGCCGTTGCCCTTGCCGATGATCAGCTCGAGCCGCCCACCGGACAGGTTGTCGAGGGTCGAGTAGTCCTCGAATGCGCGGACCGGATCGAGCAGGCTCAACGTCGTCACCCCGGTGAACAGTGCGATCCGCGACGTGCGGGCCGCGATGTTGCTCAACACCACCGGCGGGGATGAGGAGATGAACGGATCCTCGTGACGCTCGCCGACCGCAAAGCCGTCGAACCCCAATTCTTCTGTGAGCAGGGCCTTGTCGAGGACATCGCGCAGCCGCTCGGCCGGACTCTTCTTCTCACCCGAGACCGGATCCGGCACGTGCGTGATGAGCGTGATCAGCAGAAACTTCACACGGCATCCCCTCCATCAGTCCGCGCGCGCAGCACCTCTAGACGAACTGAGCTGCTCACGGCCGCATTCCCGTAATTACCCATCTAGTGCAGGCAGATGGCCCTGAGCTACACTCACGACCTCATCTCTACATAGATAGAGTCGCAACGAGGCGAAGGGAAGCAGCCATGTCGGTGCAGGACGTGCTGGACGAAATCCGTGAGCGGCCCGGCACCGGTGACGTGATTCCGATCATCGACCCCGCCACGGAAGAGCAGATCACCGAATTCACTGATTGCGGCCCCGAAGCGATCGACAACGCGGTGGCCCGCGCGAAGGAGACCGCCGACTCCGGGGTGTGGTCCGGTCTGCCCGACTACGACAGAGCCAAGGTGCTGTGGCGGGTCGCCGACCTCATCGACGAGAACGCCGAGATCCTCGCCGAGCTGGAATCGTTGAACGCCGGCATCCCGCCGGCGCAAGCGCAGATCATCACCAAGGTCGGCTCCGAGTGGTTCCGTTACTACGCCGGGTGGTGCACCAAGATCGACGGCATCGCGCGCGACGTCAACACCGGCGGCCTCACCGGCATCGACTCGCACCTGCACACCTACACCCTGCGCGAGCCCTACGGCGTCGTCGGGCCTGATCTTCCCGTGGAACGGCCCGGTGTTCAATTTCTGCGCCAAGCTCGCGCCGTCCCTGGCGGCGGGCTGCAGCAGCGTCGTCAAACCCGCTGAGGAGACACCACTTTCGGCACTGGTGTTGGACCGAATCCTGGCCGAGGCCGGGGTGCCCGAGGGCGTCGTCAACCTGGTGAACGGCTACGGTCACACCGCTGGCGCGGCCATCACCGCGCACCCCGACGTCGAGAAGGTCGCCTTCACCGGCTCGACCGAAGTCGGCCGGGCGATCGTGCACGCGGCGGCGGACAGCAACCTCAACAAGGTCACCCTCGAGCTCGGCGGCAAGTCGCCGGTAGTGATCTTCGACGACGCCAACCTGGACCTGGCCATTCCGATGGCCTCGTTCGGCACCTTCATCCACTCCGGACAGGCCTGCGTGTGTGGGTCGCGCATCTTCGCCCAGCGCGGCGTCTACGAGCGGGTCGTGGAGGGCATCGCCAACATGGCCAACGTCATGCAGCTGGGCGGCCCCAAGGACGAGGGCGCGATGGTCGGGCCGCTGATCAGCCAAAAGCAGCTCATCGCGCGTGCTGGGCTATCTGGACCAGGGCAAGGCCGACGGCGTCGAACTGGTCACCGGTGGGCATCGCCTCGACCGCAAGGGCTACTTCGTCCACCCCACGGTCGTCACCAACGTCGACCCCGACACGAGCCGGCTGTTCCAGGAGGAGATCTTCGGCCCCGTGGTCACCATCCTGCCGTTCGACGACGAGGACGAGGCCGTCGCGCTGGCAAACAACAGCAGCTACGGGCTGGCCGCCACCACATGGACCAATGATCTCGGCCGGGCACACCGAATTGCCAAGCGGCTCAAGGCCGGAACTGTGGGCCTCAACTGTCAGATGCAGTTCGATCACTCGATGCCGTTCGGCGGCTACAAGCAATCCGGCTGGGGCTACGAGTCGGGCAAGGCCGGCATCGACACCTACCTGCAAACGAAAATCGTTTGGGCGCAGATGTAGGAGTGGCCGGGCGCAGTAATGTGAGTGCATGCTGAGCCGCGTGGTAAGCGCTTTTCAACGATGGCAATATCGCAAAGGCCGTCCCGGATGGTCTGCGCGCGTCGCAAACCGTTTGGGCGCCTTGTCTTTTGCCAAGGGTATGGGGCCCAACGGAGCTGCCACGCTCGAAGTCCGGGGCCACAAATCCGGACGGATCATTTCGTTCCCGGTTGTCGTCACCGACTACCAGGGCGAGCGTTACCTGGTCAGCATGCTCGGCCAGAAGGCGAACTGGGTGCGCAACCTGCGCGCAGATAACCATGGGGTTTTGGTGCGCGGTCGGCGCGAAGAGGTGACGTTGGTGGAAGACCTGTCCGACAAGCGGGCCGCGATCTTGCGCCGGTATCTCGAGCTAGCGCCGGGTGCGCGTCCGTTTTTCACGATTGATCGGCGCGCGCCGCTGGACGACTTCGAGCGAATCGTCGATCAGTACCCCGTCTTTCGCGTCGCCTGAGACTTCGGCGTCGACAAAGCCCGGGCCGGGTTCGGGTGTGACGTTGTGCGCGGTGATCTCCTGCCGGCAATGTGCGCACACCAGAACCGGCTCGGCGGTCTGATCGCAGGGCCGGTGATGCAGCACGATCGGCGGACCCTTGGGGTGCGGCAGGTGGTGGTCGCCCCACTGCATCAGGACCACGATCGCTGCGAACAGATCGCGGCCGGAGTCGGTCAGCCGGTACTCGTGACGGTCGGGGTCGCGCGCGTAAGGCACTTTTTCCAGCAGTCCCTTGTCGACCAGGGTGCGCAGACGTGCCGACAACGTGGGGCGCGGAATCTGTAGGTTGCGCGCCAACTGGCCGAAACGGCGAACCCCGAAGAACGCCTCGCGCAGGATCAACAGGGTCCATCGCTCGCCCACGATCTCCAGGGCGCGCGCAACGGACTCGCCGTCGAAGCGATGTGACAGATCCGGGTGATCCATGGTTCAACTAATGTACCGGTTCAAAAACTAAACCGGTAGTGCTAACGTGACTGAATCAGTCACTCCGTCTGTGCAAAGCGAGGACGTATGGACACCGACGTCGCCACCGTGCCCGTACTGTCGCGGGCGCGCGAGATCGCCGAGTTGGCGCGCGGCATGGCAGATGACATCGATTCTGCTCGCAGGCTGCCGGCCGAACTGGTTGAGGCGCTGCGAGATTCGGGCTTGCTGCGAGCCGGCGCACCGATCGAAGTCGACGCTCTCGAGCTGCCTGCGGGCACCGCTCTGCGGTGCGCCGAGGAGGTGGCGCGCGGCGACGCGTCGGCCGGCTGGTGCGTGTCGATCGCGATCACCAGCAGCCTGCTGGTCGCGTACCTGCCCCCGGCGAGCCGCGACGAGCTGTTCGGTGATGGGCGTGGTGTGGCTGCGGGCGTGTGGGCACCGCAGGGCGGGGCCCGGCGCGTGCCCGGCGGCGTGGTGGTGTCGGGACGCTGGGCGTTCTGCAGCGGCATCACCCACGCCGACGTGCTGTTCGCCGGCTGCGTGCTCGACGAACGCCCGGCGGTGGTCGCGCTGCCCACCGGGCAACTGCAGGTCCTGGACACCTGGCACACCCTCGGCTTGCGTGGCACCGGCAGTCACGACACCGTGGCCGACGAGGTCTTCGTTCCGGACGAGCGGGTGATCTCGATCTTCGACGGGCCGGTGATCCACAGGCCGCTGTACCGCTTCCCGCCGTTCGGATTTTTTGCGTCATGCATCACGGCTGCCGCGATGGGCAACGCACGCGCGGCGATCGACAACTTCGTCGACCTCGCCGGCGCCAAAAAAGGTGTTGCCGCTACCCGCACGCTTGCCGAGCGGGCCACCATTCAGACGGCGGTCGCCACGGCGGAGTCGGCATTGGAAGCGGCGCGAGCCGGTTACTACCAGGCCATCGACGCGGCATGGCGGGCGAGTCACGACGAGGCTCCGGTGCCGTTGGAAGCACGCATGCGATTACGGCTCGCCGCCACGCACGGGGTGCGCGTCTCGGCTGACGTGGTTCGCACGATGTACGACCTCGCTGGGGGCAGCGCCATCTACGACGGCGCACCTCTGCAGCGGCGCTTCCGCGACGCCTTCACCGCCACTGCGCACTTCCAGGTGAACGAGGCATCACGCGAGCTGCCCGGTCGTATCCTGCTGGGCCAGGCCAGCGAGGCGGCGATGCTGTGAGGTCGCCGATCGAAGCGGTGCTGCCGTTCTGGCTGGATCGGCCCGACCTGGAGGCCGTCGAGATCGCCGATGCGGCCAGCACCGCCGGGCTTGACGGGCTGTGGATCGGTGAGATGGCGAGTTTCGACGCATTCGCGTTGGCCACCGCCGTCGGGGTTCGCGCTCCGGGGTTGGGGCTGCGGGTCGGACCGCTACCGGTCAGCGTACGTACCCCGGTCTCAATCGCGTTGGGGGCAAGTTCGATTGCCGTGCTCACCGGCGCTCCGATCGACATCGCGCTGGGTGCCTCCAGCCCGTTCATCGTGGCGGGCTGGCACGACCGCGAATGGTCACGCAGCGCCGCGCGGATCCGCGAAACTATTCAATGTCTGCGACCGATCCTGCGCGGCGAGCGCGCCGAATACGAAGGCCGGCATATCCATAGCAACGGGTTTCGGCTGCGACACCCGTTACCGCACACCCGCATCGGAGTCGGTGCGTTCGGCCCGATGATGATACGGCTTGCGGCTCGGTTCGCCGACGAGGTCGTCCTCAATCTGGCTTCGCCGCGGCGTGTTTCACAGGTGCGCGAGCAAGTGGAGCACCATGCTGCCGCGGCAGGTCGCACGCCGCCACACGTGACGGTGTGGGTGCCGGTCGCGGTGCGGCCCGGTGACGCCGCGTTGCGGCAGTTGGCCGGCCAGCTCGCGGTCTACTTTGCCCCGCCCGGCTACGGGGAGATGTTCTGCGAGCTGGGATTTGCCACTTTCGTCGAACGTGCCCGTAACGGCGCGCGGCGCGCGGACTTGGCGTCGGCGATTCCGCTCAAATTGGCCGAGCAGTTGGCCGCACTCGGCACTCCAGAACAGGTCGGAGACCGGCTAAGGGCTTATCTGCAAGCCGGCGCAGACACCGTCGCCGTGATACCGGTAACGGCCGAGGACCCCGCCGGCCAGGCCGCGCTTGCGTGCGCCGCAGATATTCGTCGAACCATCGCATCAGTTCAGGAGACTGCCTCGTGACCGCTGTCAACACTCAATGCCGGTTGGCCGCACGGCCAGCGGCGCTGCCCACTGCCAGCGATTGGGCGATCGTCGAGGAGCCTAAACCCGTTGCGGCCGAAGGTGAGATCGTTGTCGAAGTCGACTACCTGTCCATCGACCCGGCAATGCGCACCTGGATGAATGCCGGCCGCAGCTACGTGCCAGCGGTGGAGATCGGCGAGGTGATGCGGGCGCTTGGCGTCGGGCATGTCGTCGAATCACGGCATCCCGGATTCGCTGCGGGTGACGTAGTGTCCGGGATATTCGGCGTTCAGCGTTACGCAGTGTCGAACGGCGCTGAGGTGAACACGATCGACACCACTGTCGCGCCGGCATCGGTGCACCTGGGTGCGCTCGGCATCAGCGGCCTGACCGCGTATTTCGGATTGCTCGACATCGGCAGACCCGAGCCAGGCCAAACCGTGGTGGTGTCCGGAGCGGCCGGGTCTGTGGGCGCGATGGTGGGGCAAATTGCGCGGATCAAAGGCTGCCGGACCGTCGGCATTGCCGGTGGCGAGCAGAAATGCCGCTGGCTCGTCGAGGAAGCCGGTTTTGATGCCGCGATCGACTACAAGAACGCCGACCTGCGCGCGGAGCTTAAAACCCACGCCCCAAACGGTGTGGACGTCTACTTCGACAATGTCGGCGGTGCAACGTTGGAGGCCGTGCTGAACCGGTTGGCGCGCGGGGCCCGTATCGTGCTCTGCGGCGCGGTGTCGCAGTACAACGACACGCCGCGCGGGCCGTCCAATTACATGCAGCTACTTGTCGCGCGGGCGTCTATGAGCGGTTTCGTCATTTTCGACTACGTCGATCGCTACCCGGAAGGCGTTGCGCAACTGGCGAAGTGGATCAACGCCGGTGAACTGCAATCACATGAACAGATCGAGCACGGCGGCATCGGCGATTTTCCCGACACGCTTCTCAAGCTGTTTCGCGGCGAAAACACCGGCAAGCTGATCCTCGCCTTAGATCGCGGTGGGAATAGCGAGGGGTGCTGACACGTTGGGCCGCACATGGGCCCTCTTTCTGAGACCGAACGCCAGGACTTCCTCGCAGCGCTACATGTCGGCGTGTTGTCCGTCGCCGCCGACGATCGCCCGCCGGCAAGCGTCCCGATCTGGTACGACTACACCCCCGGCGGAAACATCCGAATCAACACCGGGGCGTCGTCTCGCAAGGCCAAGCTTGTCGAGCGGGCCGGTGCGGTCACCCTGGTCGTTCAGCGCGAGGAGCCGCCGTACCAGTACGTCGTCGTGGAAGGCACCGTCGTCGACGTCACCAAGCCGACGCCGCTGGACGTGCGGGAGGCCATCGCGATCCGCTACCTCGGCGAGGAAGGCGGACGCGCGTTCGTGCAAAGCCTCGAGGGACAAGAAAGCGTGCTGTTCACCATCCGCCCCGACCGCTGGCTCACGGCCGACTTCTCCGAGTAGGCACGGCGAAACTCAACGAGGTTGCCCGCCGTGTCGCGGTCGGGCCGCGACTTCGTCTGCCATAGACTGCTTTTCACTGCACCGGCGGCACGACGCCCGTAACGGTGGCCATCTCCAGGGATGGCTCGCGGGCGACGAAACCGATAGGAAGCAACGCTATGGACCTCGACCGCATCACCAACCCGTTGCGACTGGCCAGGGGATCCCACCAGCCGGGATCGGGCAAAGGGTGTGCCATGAACGTGATTTCGTACATCAACGGCGACGAGCAGATCACCGACTTCCCGGCGACCTCCGCTCGTCCGTTGGCATCGTTCGTTCAGTTGTGCAATGACCTGCTGGCCGGGCCTGACGGCTACCTGTCGCCAGAGAACAGTCTTGTGGTGCTCGACCTCGGTTGGCTGACCGTGGGAACCGCTGATGTCGCCGACGCCATCATGCACATCTGGGTGACCAAGCTGCTGATCAGCCCACCGTGGGGGGTGGTTCGCTACGCCGGCGGCGCGGCGGCCGAGGCGATCACCAACGTCGCGGAGCTACATCGCACATTCGCGCCTGGCGACGTGCCATCAATTGTCAACTGGGACAGCGCCGCTCGTGGCGCCCGCACAGCCAGTGAGACGTCGGAGGGCGCCGAACTGTATGCCGTGCGGGCGGCGTCTCAATCGACTTCTCTTGTCGAGACCGATGATTGGGACACCCTCGACGCAGTAACGGGTAACGCGTTGCGTGCGCACAGGCTGGCAAACGGCGATGCCGGCGCCGCGCGGATTTTGGAGGTCACCCGCAACGCCATCCGTTCGTGGCGGCGCCTGGCCGGGTTGAGCGTGGTGGGCAACAGCCCGATACCGGTTGCCGGTGTCCGGCGACGCAAAGTGGTGGCGGCCTAACAGGATCGTCAGACGGCATCGATTCCACCGACGGACCGTTCAGTCGGGGTCGAGGCCTTAGTCGCACTGCTGAAGGAATCCGTCGATTCCTTGTGACGATCGTGTTGCTAGCTCGCGCATGGTCGGATGCGGCGCCAACCCAGCATCCGGCGCACACGGCGACTTTGCCGGTCCGATCGAGATCGGGAACGGACGGCACCTTTATCTCGAGTGTCACGGAAAGGGCCGCCCGACAGTCATTTTGGAGTCCGGGTACCACAATTCGTCGGATCCGTGGAGTTACTCCGACGCCGCCGCGCCTGCGGTGGGTCCCGCCGTCCTGCCCGCCCTCGCCGGGAATCACCGCGTCTGCGCCTACGACCGTCCCGGGACCTTGCGCTATCGCGACCCACCCAGCATCAGCGACCGCAGTTCACCGGTGCCGATGCCACGTACCGCGCACGACGTTGTCGACGATCTGCATGCGTTACTGGCCGCCGCACGTGTTCCGGGCCCGTACATTCTGGTGGGGCACTCGCTGGGCGGGCTGTTTGCCCGGCTGTACGCCCAGACCTACCCCGACCAGGTGCGCGCATTGGTGTTCGTCGACGCCTTCGCCGTCGAGATCCCGAACCTGATGGGATCCGACTGGCCCATCTATCGGCAACTGTTGGATGAACCGTTGCCGCAGTTCGCCGGTTCGCCTTTGTTCGAGGTGATCGACATCGATAAAAGCGTCGCGCAGGTCGCCGCTGCTCCGTCGTTCCCGCCCGTCCCCACGGTGGTGCTGTCGAGAACCCAGCCGTTCGGCATTCCAGCGACCGCCCCGCCCGAGCAGGGCGCGAAATTAGAACAGGCATGGCAGGAGGGCACGTCGGATCTCATTGCGCTGCGGCCGCAAACGCCGCACTTCTTCGCCACCGGCAGCGACCATTACGTCCAGATCCACCAACCCGACGTGGTTGTGGCCGCCGTAGGTCTGGCGATGCAAAGGTCTGCCCCGCACCGCTGAGGTGCCCTGCCGTCATAATCGGCACATGACAGCGGCCGCAGTGGCAGGTAACGAGCAATGAGCGTGACCGTGCTGCTGGCCGTGGTCGGATTCGTCGAGTTCGGCGGCATCACCGCGCTCGGAATTCTGCTGATCGTGTCGCGATCGCAACTCAAGGGAGCACGAACCGAACTCGAGCGCACCCGCAGCAACACAACCAGGCGCCGCCGGCTGCGGGCCGGGGTCGCGCCCTTTGCCATCAGAACCGCTTGGAAGACAGCCGATTCGCTGATGACGAAAGGCTTCGGCGCCACATTCCGGAACTCGGTCGAAGATCTCGCGGGTTGGGCGCAGGTCGAACGTCCCGATCTCGCCAGGCTCACGGCCGACGGCGATGTCGTGATCGCGTTCTCCGACATCGAGGATTCCACCGCGCACAACGAAGCCTTGGGCGACCAAGGATGGGTGAAGGTGCTGGAACGGCACAACAGGCTCATCCAAAAGTTCGTCGACGACCATGGCGGCCAGGTGGTCAAGAATCAAGGTGACGGATTCATGATGGCCTTCGCCGATCCCGGGCAGGCCGTGCTGTGCGGTGTCGACGTGCAACGAGCCCTACTCGAGAACGCAGAACGCTGGGAGGGCGTCCGCGTCCGAATCGGTATCCATGTGGGGCCGTCGGTCAGGCGCGGCGACGACCTTTTCGGGCGCAACGTCGCGATGGCAGCTCGGGTGGCGGGACAAGCCGCCGGTGGTGAGATCCTCGTCAGCGAATCGGTGCGCGACGCGGTCGACGGCCGGCCGGATATCGAGCTCTGTCCACCTCGCAAGGTCGAACTCAAAGGCCTCCAGGGCACCTACAACCTGTACGCGGTCAAGGTGTCCGACTGACGGCGGACCCGCCGCCAGGGGCACGCGATAGTGTGGCGCCACAGACCCACGTCAGGAGGCGGTGCAAGCGTGACCGATGCTCCCCGGGCGCGGGAATGGATCGACCAATGCCAGACCCTCATCAGCCGCAGAGGGCATCGCATCGCCTTCCGGCGGCGCGGGCAGGGTCCCGTGGTAATCATGCTCCACGGATTCCCGACGTGGTCTTACGATTACGCCGAAGTCGCCAATGACCTTCAGCGAGACCACGACGTGATCACGCTGGACTTCCTTGGCTACGGCGCCTCTGACAAGCCGAACCCGTACGACTACTCCGTCGCCGAATCAGCCGACATAGTCGATGATCTGGCCGCGCACCTGCACCTGGACGCCGTGCGGTTGGTCGCCCATGACTACGGGGGCATCGTCGCCCAAGAGCTTCTGTACCGGGCCCTGGCGGGCCGGCTCGGTTTCACCATTGACAGCCTTGTCGTGTTGAACTCCGGCATCGTCTACAGCGCCTACCGACCGACGCGGATGCAGAAGCTGCTGATCCTGCCGGTCATCGGCAAGCTGCTTGCCGGCCGGGTCAGTGCGAATCGCTTGCGCTCCGCGCTCGACGCTGTCCGCGGGTCAAAGCTCACCGACACCGAGTTCGACGACCTCTGGTACGGCGTATCGCTGCATGACGGCCACAAGCTTGCGCATCTGCTCATCCGCTACAACGCCGAACGCGCCGCTCATCACACTCGGTGGGAGAAGGCTCTGGCTGACTGGGACGGTCCACTGCGGCTCGTGTGGGGACTCGACGACCCTGTGTCGGGACGCCATGTCATCGAGGCGGCGACCAAGGTCCTGCCGCGCGCCGTGGTGACCGAACTACCCGGCGTCGGCCACTACCCGCAATCCGAAGCGCCAGCGGCCGTCGCGGCCGCGGTGCGGATGCCGGGTTGAAACACGTAATACCGCATTGCTTTACGGCTGAGCCAGAATCAAGTCGCTGGGCAGCCGCTCGCTCAGCACGGCCTGAGCGAGCAGGTCGCCGAGCAGCGGTCCGAATTTCATCAGGTTGCTGCCGACGAAGGCGACGACGCGGCCGCGGCGCGCTACCGTCCATCCGTCGCCACCGGCGTCGAGCCAAGGGGCGCGGACGGTGACGCAATCCACCTGGGCCACCGGCGATAGCGACGGGAAGAGCGCGCGGACAGTCGCCGGATCGGGCACCTCCTGTCCGAAGGCCCAACGCCCGGTGCTGCCAAGCGGCAACCCGTAGCCCTCCGGCACGGAAAGGCACGCGGCACCGGTCGCGTCAGCGCCCTGATAGGTGAAGCGAGTGTGCGGAGCGAAATCCACGTCGAGCGGGCCGAACAACGTCGGTGTCTGCACACCTGCGCAGATGAGCACCCGATCGCCTCGCACGACGGTGCCATCGGCCAGCATCGTCGCGCCATCGTCGTCGATCGCCACGACCTCGCCACGGCGGATCCTGACTTGCTGTGCCAAGGCGGTCAGCGCGCGGCGGATGCGGAGGCTCCCGCCCAGTGGATCGAAAACCCCGCTCTCCCAAGGCGCAGCCACAAAGGGGATCCGCGCCGTGACGTCGCGCCGATCAAGCCAGGAGAATGCGGCGCCGGCCTCGGTCATCGCCGCCGCGACGTCCTCGCCGGCGCCGGCGGTGATGAAGCCCTCGGAGCCAAGAAGCCGTCCGGCGCCGAATTCCGCCTCCCAGCGCTGCCAGCCTGCGCGGGCCCGCATCGCCAGCCCGCATAACTCGGGGCGCCGATGAGCGATACGGAAGATCCGCGCCAATCCCGCGGACTGCTCTGCGAACGGCTCACCGCGCTCGATGACGACAGCTTGCGCGCCGCGGCGCGCAAGCTCGTAGGCCGTCGCGAGTCCGCATATCCCTGCGCCGACGATGATCACGGGGTGTTCCCCACTCACTCGATCGCTGTTGGACGTCACCGGGAGCAACTGTGCCACAGCGGCGAACGGCGGGGTCGGCGGCGCTATGATGCCCACGTGCCGATCAGTGGCGATGCGGCAACCTTTACGCCCGTGCCCGGGAAGCCCGCACTCTTGTTGGGCGCCTTCGACATAGCCAGCGCGGGTTATGTCGCCGAGGAATTCTTCATCTCTGGTACCGCGTCGTCCTACGCTTCTGTGGGCGAGCTCAGCCCGGACGGCCGGTGGAGCGTGACACCGTCAGGTGCCGCGGACTTCACCACCCGGATAGTGGTGCTGACGCCGACCGATCGGGCCCGGTTCAACGGGACAATGCTCGTCGAGTGGCTCAATGTCAGCGGCGGCATCGATGCGCCCGCAGTCTGGATGATGGCGCACCGCGAGATGATTCGCGCCGGCTACGGCTACGTTGCGGTGTCGGCGCAACGCGTCGGCATCGAAGGCGGCGCGAACATGATGGGCATCGACATGTCGCTGAAAAGCCAGAATCCGGAGCGGTATTCATCCCTGCACCATCCCGGCGACGCCTACGCCTACGACATGTTTTCCCAGGCCGGGCGACTCATCAGGGATGGACTGCGGGACGAGATTCTGCGCGGGCTGCGCGCCGAACACATCGTCGCGCTGGGCGAGTCGCAGTCGGCGCTGTTCCTGACGACGTACATCAATGCCGTCGACCCACTCGCCCAGGTTTACGACGGCTACTTGGTGCATTCGCGATTCGCGCCCGCCGCACCGCTGGACGGTGGTTCGATATTCGACGCGCTGGAGAGCGACACGACCCAGGGCGTCGCGTTTCGTCCCGATCTGCGTGTCCCGCTCGTCACGATCATCACCGAAACAGACCTCTTCGGCGGCCCGCGGCAGGGCTATCACAGCGCGAGACAGCCTGACAATCAACGGCTTCGGGCGTGGGAGATCGCCGGCACGGCTCATGCCGACAACTACACGATTCAGGTAGCGCCGATCGACACCGGTTCTGCGGCATTGACCGACATTGTCGCGGCCTATGCGCCGACGAACGTGCTGATGGGTCAGGAATTGGACCATTGCATCAACTTTGCGCCGCAACACCATTACGTTCTGCAGGCGGCGTTGTCGCAGCTTTGCGACTGGGTGCGCACGGGCCGGCCGCCGCCCTGTGCTGCACCTCTTGAATTGAGCGACGTCCAGCCCGTTCTCGACGCACATGGGCTCGCGCAGGGCGGCGTCAGGACACCGTGGGTGGACGTACCGATCGCCCGGACATCCGGTGTCGGGGGCGACGAGAGCACGATGTCGTCGATCTTCGGCTCCGGTGAACAGTTCGACGCCGCGACCGTGCGTGAGCTTTACCCGGGAGGGGCTACGGAGTATCTGGAACGCTTCACTGCGTCGCTTGACTCGGCGATCCAGTCAGGGTTCATCTTGGCCGCGGATCGCGAGGAAATCCTCGAGCTCGCTGGCGCCATATTCCCCAGCGCCGGTAATTGAGACATTCTCGGCCGGCGCGAGGACCAAACTCACAGGGGCGAGGCCTCGAGCGTCAAGCTGAAAAGGGCGTAGGCCATGCAGAACAGGAAATTCAGCGTGACAAGGACCAGGCCCACGAAGATCAGCGACCGTGCGCCGCAGCGCTTCAGACGCCGGATCTTCGCGACGAACTGTTCACGCTTCAGCTGGGTCGCTATCAGCGCGAAGTTGAAATCCGCCACCTCCGCGCGCGCGGCGGGTGCGCCCGCCAGCATCAGCCGAAGCCGCTCCGGCGGGGTTGTCACGCCGACGCGCGCGAAGCGCCGACTGAGCCGTCGTGCTTGACGACGGCCAACGATCTGACTTCGCACCCGCAACCGCTGCGGTAGCTGCCCACGTTCGTTTGCCCAGGGGGTCGACGGGGTCATCACACGCCGGATTCTAGATCGCTTGTGTCTGATATCGGAAGCTTCCGGCTGATTGTGCCGTCAGAAATCTGAATCGGCTGCCTGGCCATCCCTGACAGCAGGCGTCAGCTCTTATTCACCGGAGCCCAAAGGTCGACGGGCACGACGCGCCGTGCGCGGCCGTCGGGCCCCAGGAGCCGTCCCCAGGATTTGACGGAGCGCAGCACCACACGGGTGTCGAGCACCGCGACGCCGGGATGTTCGGCTGACAGTCGATGAATCACCGGGTCGAGGTCGGACACGTTGTGGAGCTGCATCGTGACGAAAAGATCTGCCGCTCCGCCGCCTATAACCGCAACACAGAACCTGGTCTCGGGGTACCGGACCAGTGTGCGCCCCACCGCGGTCACCGCTGACCCGGTCACGCTGAGCTTGAGCGCCACCGCGGTCGGCCAGCCTGCTTCTACCCGGGCGAAATCCGCGCGGAACGCCAGCATTCCGGAGTGGGTCAACAGGCGAAGGCGGCGTCGAACCGTGGGTTCGGGCCGCTCGACCACCGCGGCGAGATCACGGAAACTGAGCCGTCCATCGCGTTGCAGCGCCAAGAACAACTCGCGATCGAAGTCGTCGAACTGATGCGCTGGATTGGTTTTCGCCGACTCGGGTATTACCGCCCGAACCTGATCAGGGCTGAGCCCGCCCAGCCGCCAGCGCGTGCCGCTGAACAAGTTCGTGATGAGTGCCGATTGCACCCGGTTGAGTCCCGCGACTGCCGGTAGCGTGTCGACGATCAATTCAGCCAGCAGCGGCTGATCGGCGGCAACCACCAGGGCGTACAGGTTGTCTTTGCCTGTGGTGATGTTGACGCTGAAAACCTGGGGTACCAAGGCAAATTCGCTAGCCACCGCTGGCGCGGCGCCGGGTTGGCACTCGGCCTCCAACAACGCCGCCCTCATCGGCAACCGCAAGCCGGGCGCCGAGGACACCCAGGCCCGACCGGTGGATACCAGGCGGCGCCACCGCCGTGCCGCGGTGACCGGCGAGACCTCCAACACCGTGCCGAGTTCTTCAAAGCTCGCCAGCGGATTTAGGTGCAGCGCATCGAGCAAAGCGATGTCCAGCTCATCGACACCATCTCCCACAACGACAATTCTCGCTCAACGTCACGTGCTCGAGCGGCTGAGGCTGGACCATTCGGGCGGGCTGGATCCGCGCGGGACCAGGATCGGATCGGGCCAACGGGGTGGCGTGTGGCTGAAGCTGACCGGTGGGGCGAGCATGTGGACCCGACCCATCGGGGTGTCGGCGTCGTACGCGTCGGGTACGCCGATGGTGTGTTCGTCGTCGCAACCGGCGTCGGCGGGGTCGACCAATCCCAACGTCTGGTACCACATGGCATTGCGGGTGAGGTTGACGGTGACGTGCCAGCTGCCGCCTTCGGTTTGCTGTTTGATCAGCCCGGCAGCCGCACCCAGGGCGCCCATGTAGCCGGTGATGAAGTCGTTGATCAGCCCGGTGGGCGGCAGCTGGGGATGGTCGGGGCCGCCTTCGATGACCATCAAGCCGGAGGCCGCCGAGCCGTTCATGTCGAAGCCGCCTCGGTTCGCCCACGGCCCAGCCGATCCGTAGCACGTGACCGAGACGTGCACCAGCCCGGGATGGGTCTGCGCAAGCTCGCGGGGATCGATGCCCAGCTTTTCCAGCTTGAGGCCGCGGTGGTTGTTGACCACGATGTGGGCTTCGCGCAACAGCCGGTCGGCGTTGGCCTTTCCGGTCTCCTTCGTCAAATCAATCCAGGCGCTGCGTGATCCGATGTTGGCTTCGAAGTAGACCCAGTCGTGCTCGAAATCATTCGGACGGGTCGCCCCCAGCACGTCGGCGCCCTGCTCGGCCAACACGCGTCCCACCGTGGGCCCAGCCACGGCATGGGTGAACGACAGCACCCGCACACCGCCGAACGGCCGATCGGACGGGCCCAGGTCACGCGGTGGCGCGTCACCGATCCGGGTCAGCCCGATGACGGGCTGGCCGGCCAGCAGAGCTCCGTGCGGATGCGCCAGCCACTCCTCCGGGCTTCGGGCCATACACGCTGGCAGACCGGCCTCATTGGCAGCTTCTTCCAGCTCGGGGGCGTCCCAATTGGTAAATGCCTCAGCGACTTTGGTGAAGTCAGGTGGCATGTCGAGGAAGCGACACCAGTTGGCTGCTTGATGTGGGTAAACCGCCGAAGCCATCACGGTGCGCCCGTCGCGGGTGCGGTAGGGAATCAGCGCAAACGGGTTATCCAGCACCAGCGCGATCGACGGGAACTCCCCAGCCAGGGTGGGCTTCCAGGCAAAGCTGGGGTTGATGTGGTGTACCGCCTGGCGAAGATCGAGATGCAGGTCCTGGTCCGGGCCCGCCGCGGTGGCGGTGCATCGTCGCCGCGGCAATTGCGTTGCCCATCATCGGGATACCGATCGCCGCGCCGAGTCGGTGACGGGCCGCAATGATCGGGTCCTGCCCGGCGAATGTCACCCGGCCGCCCGCGTCGGCGACGGACAACCCGACATCGGCGAGCAGCTCGCCAAGAGCAACGGTCGGATCGAACGCCGTGTCAGTCATCGACACCGCGTCGGTTGTATGAGTCATGATCAGAATTCCTCTCAAGGGGACTTGGCTTTCAGCATGAAACCGGCAATCGACGCGCTTCGAAAATGAAGGAAACTGCTCGGAATCCGCACTCGGATGACGGATAGCGTCACGAACACTCAACGGGCAGCGGCCCCCTGGCCGCTGCCCGCCGATCGTATCCATCTAGAACGTGTTACAGTTTGCCGTTTAGGAGGCTCAGATGGATTGCGTTGTCATCACCCGCAACGTTCCGGGCTCGCGAAACGTCCAGCGAGCCAACGAATTCTGATCTGGCCGCCATGTTGCAACCCATTCCTGTGACAGCGTCGACGATATGAGCCGCAAACGTGTCGTCGTCGCGGGACTCGGGGACGTCGGTATCCTCACCGCGATTCGGCTCTCCCGCCACGCCGACGTCGTCGGCATCTCGGTCAAGCCGGGGTTGGTCAGCGGCCAGGAGCTTGGCGTCCGGTTGTCTCGCCCCCCCGATTGGGCCCGCGACTATTGGATCCCCTTCGACAGGTTCCGTCGTCTGGATCGGGTACGGATCATCCAGGCCACCCTGACCGGCCTAGACGTGGCCGCGCAAACGGTCTCCGGCCGGAGTGACGACGGCGCAACATTCGCCGAGGGATACGACGCGCTGGTCATCTGCACCGGAGTCAGCAACGGCTTCTGGCGCCAGCCGACCATGCAGTCGGCCGCTGAGATCGGCGCCGATCTCCGCGCTGCACACGATCGCCTGGCCGCGGCCGCCTCAGTGATCGTCGTGGGCGGCGGTGCGGCAGCGGTCAGCAGCGCCGCCAATATGGCAAAGACGTGGCCAGACAAGCGAATCGATCTGTACTTCCCCGGAGAGCGCCCGCTGGGCGAGTATCACCCACGGATCTGGAAACGCGTCCACGACCGCCTGATCGGCCTGGGAGTGGGTCTTCATCCTGGGCATCGTGCGGTTGTCTCGCCAACGGCTTTGCGGGCGATGAGATCACCAGTGGACAGGTCAACTGGAGCACTGGGCAACCACGCGGCTTTCGCCGAAGCTGTGCTCTGGGCGATCGGGCGGGTGCAACCCAACACCGACTGGCTGCCTCCCGAGCTGCTCGATGAGCACGGCTATGTGCGCGTGACACCCGCGCTGCGGCTGCCCGGTCGTCGAGGTGTATTCGCCGATCGGGGACGTCGCGGCCACCGACCCGCTGCGCAGCTCCGCGCGTAATCGCGGTGATGCGCTCGTGGCGCACAACATCCGCGCCGAGTTCGCGGGTCGACGGCTGCGCACCTTCCGGGCGCCCGGGCGGCGGTGGGGATCGCTATTGGGGATACAGCCCGACGGGCTGGAGGTCTTCCTGCCCGACCGGCCACGCGTTTCGCATCCCGTCGTGGCCGGTCGAACGGGTGGTGATGCCGGGTGATGGTCCGGTGGGGCATGTACCGCGGAGTGCGCGAAAACCATCCGCTGGCCTGATGACCCACCGGCCCGCCGCAATGTCAGCCGCGCTTGGCCCGTACCCATTGAAAAGTGCCGACGCTCTTGGTCCGCACGCTGAGGAAGCCGTGGTCTTCCAGGATGTCGCCGATTTCGTCCTCGCCGAACACGTGGGCCCCACCATTGGGCAGCTTCTGCCAAAGGCCAAAAGGAGGACGGAGGGTGGGGACCATCACCGCCAGCCGCCCACCGGGTCGTAGCACTCGGGCGATCTCGGACAACGTCGCCGCCGGGTCCGGGATCAGCTGCAGCACGGCGATCGAGACCGCGGCATCGACGGTCTCATCGCGCAGCGGGAGTCGTTGCGCATCTGCCCGCAAGAAGCCGACCTGTGGACCCGCCGCGGCGCGCACCGCGCGGGCCAGCATCGGCTCGGAGATGTCGACACCCAATGCCAGCCCGTCGGGTCCGGCGGCGTGGGCCAGCGACGCGGTGACGGAACCGGGACCGGAGCCGACGTCCAACGCGATACCGCCCGGTGGGATGGTCAACCAGTCGACGGGGAGTTGCCATGCCGCGACGAACCGGCGGGTCAGGGCCTGCGCGTTGTCGTAGAGAAATGACCCGATCGGTGATGCCCACACCGCCTGGATGGCGCCATTGTTCTTGGCCGGGCCGCCGTCCTCGGCGGCTGGTGTGCCGAGCAGGTCGAGATAGCCCTTACTGACGTCCGGTTCGGTCGGTGGGTCGACGAGTAGGTCCAGCGCCCGCTGCAACGCGGGAGGCAATGTCGTGTGCACAGTCTCCATGTATGTTCCTTCAATGAAAGATCAAGTTTCACAAGCGTTTACGAAGCAGAAGTCGCAATCTGAAACGACATCTCGCCTTCGTTCGCAGCCTACGCCGCGCCGGCGGACGCATTCACCAGCCGCAGGTCAGGCCCCGGGTGGGTGGAATTCGAGACGCAGCAGTGCGGCTTTGCGCACGACCCCGTCGGGCGACGCGGTGGTACCGCCGTCGGTCGTGACGTACGCCACCCGTCCACGGTCACCGGGGCTGCGGCGCCAAACGGCGCTGGACGGGCCGACCAGGACTTCGTCGAACGGGTCGCCGGCAATGTGGCGGACTTCGCTGCCGTGCCGGGGCTCGAGCGGCACCCGGTCGACGGTGTTAGCACGATGCCGGGTGACGTAGGCGAATCCGGCGTCCTCGTCGAGGCAGAAGTCGTCCGCGTTGTCGATGGCCGCAACGAACTCGGCGTTGCCCGCGGGGTCCAGCGTCTTCGGGTCGACGGCGACGCGCATGAAGACCTTTTGAGCAGTCGACGTGTAAAACAGGTAACCGCTCTTGGCGCCAAAGCGGACGCCGTTCACGCCCGGCTGGGGTGGCCACGGGACGCCGCTGTCGGGGTCCAGCGCCATCGTGTCGTGGGCCAGCCAGATGCGGGCCGTCGCGGATTTGGCATTTGGGCCCAGGTCGATTCGCCAGATCAATTCGGCGAAACTGTCGGCGACCAGCATGACGCCGGGCCCGATCAAGCAGCTGCCGTTGAGTCCGGTCCTCTGATCGTCGAAGCTGTAGACGATCTCGGGGATACCGGCTCACCAAGAGTCCAGTTCGTCAGATCGATCCGCGCCAAATAGGATCGCTGACTTTCGTAAGCGTCGGTGACAGAGACGATGAACACGTCGGGTTCGACCTCCACGATGCCCGAGACCATGTGCTCGAAGGTATGCACCAAAACCGGGCGGACGTCGGCGCGAGGCTCGGGACCAGGCACACACCAAAGCTCCTTTTGCAGCACCGCGGTGACCAGCACCGAACCATCGGCGCGGACGGCGAGATTCTCCAAGAAGTACTTTTCCGGGAAGTAGGCAATCGGGTTCAAAGTGACCGTGGGGACTGGGGTCATCGACATGAGAGACCCTCCTTGTCAGCTAGGGGTTTCAGATGGCGCGGGAACTTCGAAGGCGTTGAGGAGCCCGCAGACCGTGTAGTAAGTGCCCGCCAGGATGATGATGTCGACAATTCCGTTGTCTCCGAAGGCTTTTCGGGCCTGGTTGAAAGTCGAGTCGTCGATGCGGTGGGTTGTCGAGAGTTTCTGCGCAAAGCGGTAGGCGACCTTTTCCTCGTCGCTCAGCGTGTCGGGAAGACTGCCGGCGGCAAGGCGACGAACGGCGTCGTCGGGTATCCCGCTGTGGCGGGCGACTGCGGAATGCGCGTAGATCTCGTAGTCGGCCGCCCACGCCGCGCCAACGGCCAGGATCACCACCTGCCGCACGCGGTCGGACAACGACGTGTGGCGTTGTTCGCTGGCCTGTAGCTCGAGGAAGGCGCCGGCCACCGCCGGGCTGCGCAGGGCGGCGTTGAACGGGCCGATGAACCTGCCGTCCGCGGTCGTGCTGCGGAACCCGGCGGCGTCGGCCCACGGCACGACCCGTGCCCGGAGGTAGTCGAAGAGTTCACGCTGCGCGGCATCCAGGGTGTCGGCCTCGACGAGGGGCAGCCGGCCGCCCAGGTTGCCGCTCACTGGTCCAATCCTTCGGCGTTGGCGGGAACGTCGAACGCCGCCAACGTCACTGACACGGCGGTGAACCACCCGATGAGAGCCGTGACGTCGACGATTCCGGCATCACCCAGCAGCGTATTGGCGCGCCGGTACAGACCCAGCGGCACGTAGCGCGGAACAACCAGGGTGGAGGCCAGCTCGTAGACGACTTGCTGTCGCGCATCGTCGAATGACACCGGGTGACCGCTGATCAAACCCTCGACCGTCTCCGGCGCCAGGCCACCCTGTTCAACACCGATCTTTTCGTGCTGGTAGTTGGCGTAAGGCGCAGCCAGCGGCCAGTGGTGAGATTAGTGACGATCTCAATCTCCGCCTTCGTCAGCGTCGAGTCCGTCTGAAAATACGCGCCGGTCGGCACGATCGTCTGGGATAGCCGGGGGTTAGCCAGCCAGATCTTGTGCGGACCGGGAACAAGTCCGCGCAGGTGGCGGGTGAAGTCGTAAGCGGCCCGCATTTCTGCAGGCATGCTCTCGACCGGAGTTTCGGTGAAGCGGCCAAATGTGCCGAAGTCGGGTGAGTCGGACATCGTCCCTCCCTATTTCCGAGAATGATTGTTCGCGTTTTATGTTTCTCACCCTGCGCCACGGACGGGATCACTGTCAAGAGCGAACGTTCATGTTTTTTTGGTAGCATGGTCGTCGTGCCGAAGATCTCAGCGCAGTACCGCGATGAGCGGCGAGCCCACATCCTGGCCGCCGCCCGACGCTGCTTTGTGCGCGACGGCTTCCATCAAACGTCCATGCAAGACCTGGTGCGCGAGGCCGGCATGTCATCCGGCGCGGTGTACCGCTACTTCGCCAGCAAGGACGCGATGATCGTCGCCATCGCTGAGGAGAACCTCGACCAGATCGACGCGATCGTGCAGGAGTCGGTTCAGCACGGCGCCGACTTCGGCGCGGCCCTGGCCGCGGCATTGGAGTTCGTGAGCGCGCGCCACGCCGAGGACGGGTTTGCCGCGATCGCACTCGTGGTGTGGTCGGAAGCCTTACGCAACCCCGCGCTGGCGGCGCGGCTGCGGGAATCTTTTGACGCGGCCGGTGCAGCACTCGCCGAGACCGCAAGCGTCAGCGCGCCGACAGCTACGGTGCTGACTCCCGACGTCTTAGCGAAGACGTTGTTGTGTGTGCTCCCGGGCTATCTGCTGCAGGTGGCGATCCGCGGTGCCGATGCCGTGGCACCCATCCCCGACGCCGTGCGGGAGCTCTTCCCGGCCGCTCGCTGATCAGCGGCGGGGCAACGCTAGTGCTCGGCGTAGTGACGACAGAGTGGTCCCCGAGCCGACTCGGCAACCTGACCGGCAAACGCATCATCGTGACCGGGGCGACCAATGGGGTGGGCCTTGGAACCGCGCGCCTGCTCGCACGCGCGGGCGCACACGTGATCCTGGCGGTCCGTAACACCGAGTTGGGTGCCCGGCGAGCCGCCGGAGATCGGCGGCTCCACATCGATCGCCAAACTTGATCTCGCCGATCTCTCGTCGGTGCGCGCGTTCCCCGACCAGTTCGACGGCGACGTCGACATCTTGATCAACAATGCCGGGGGCCTGAGCCAGCACCGCACCGACACTGTCGATGGTTTTGAAATGACCATCGGCACAAACTTTTTAGGCCCGTTCGCGCTGACCAACCTACTGTTGGGGCGGGTGCGCTCGCAGATCATCAACGTCGGATCCGACGCGCACAAATCGGCGACACTGCGCCTCGACGACATGCACCTGCGTTCGCACCGATGGGCGGCTTACCCGGCGTACGGGCGTTCCAAGCTTGCGGTGATGCTCTGGGGTCTCGAACTCGACCGCCGGTTGCGGGCTGCGCAGATCGCCGGTCACCAGCCAGCTCACGCACCCGGGTTGGGTCTCATCGAATCTTTCCCATGTATCGAACAAGCCGGTGATGGCGGGCTTCCATCGAGCAGTCACGTTGTTGGCAAACAGGTTTGGCAACGACATCGAGGAAGGCGCCGCGCCGACGCTGTATTGCATCAGCGAACCGATTCCGCCGGGCAGTTACGTCGGCGTCGACGGCCGGCTCGGGCTGAAGGGCGGCCCGGTGCTGGTTGGCCGGTCGGCCCTTGCGTGCGATTACGAGATTGCCGCGAAGGTGTTCGAATTCGGCGAAAAAGAGACCGGGACAACGTCTTCCGTATAGCCGGCCGTAGATCCCGCCCGTAGATCCCGCCGGCTACGTGGGAGTGGCGAAGTATTGCCACGGCATCCCCACCGATCGACACGCCTGCGGTGCCGATTCGATCGGCCAGCCGTGCGCGGAGCGCGGCCGCTTTGTCGTCGGCGAGTATCAGTTGATTGGAAAACGTGAACGCGATATCGATCCATTGTTGTGCGGAGTAGTGCAGGTCGTGCGGATAGCGCCGCTGGGCGACGGTGAAGCCCGCCGCGGCGAGCAGGTCGACGATCTCGTCGGGATTACCGTCGCCCCTGTGGGTTCCGATGTCCATGTAGTCCTGGTAGATCGATTCTAATTCGGCGCGTGTCGGGTTGGTTGGCCGCAGCCGGTTCCATATCAGCGCCAGCTTCCCGCCGTCGTCGAGGACCCCGCGTATTTTCGGCAGCGCCACAGCGGGATCGACCCAATGGAACGACGCGGCGAACACGACCCGGTCGAATGTTCGTCCCGCGGGGTCCCATTGCTCGAATGTCGCGATTTCAACGGGGATGCCCTTGGCTTGGGCGACAGCAGCCATGCGGGCGTCGGGCTCGACGGCAAGGAGTCCGGCGCCTCGTTCGATCATCTGCATCGAGGCGATACCGGTACCGGCACCCGCCTCGAGGACGCGGCGAGCGCCGGGCGCCAGCACGTCGTCGATCAACTGGTCGGGGTAGCGCGGACGATAGGCATCGTAGTTTTGTGCCGCGCCACCAAATGAGTTGGCGCGCTGACGATTACTGAAAAGATTCAGTCGCGGTGGCATGCCACCGAGCGTATCCAGGCAACTTGTGACCTGGCTGTGAAGTCAATGTGGCGCTGCTCATTGCTGCTTGAGGGTCGCGAGTGGTTACTGCGTACCACTATCCGCGGCGCGGTTGGTCTTCCTGCCAGCGAGGTCGTCACCGACGTACTGGGTGAACAGGTCGGCGAGGGAATGGGCGAGTTCGGCGGCGTTGGTGGCTTGTGGCGCGGCCGCTGCCTGCAGGGCGCCGTCACGGGCAAGTACCACCAGGCCGTGCACGAGCGCCCAGCTGATCAGCGCCGGCTTGGGGGTTCCTGACGGCGTCGCGTCGATTCCGGCCAACCGGCTCACCGCGGTGGTCAAGGAACCGATGGCCTGCTTTTGTGCCGCAATGAGTTCCGGATCGGTGGCGTGCAATTCGCCGGCTGCAAACATCAGCTCAAAAAGGGCCGGATGAGACAGGCCGAAGTCGATGTAGGCGCGACCCAGAGCCGCAAGTTGCCGCCGAGCGTCCGATTCGTGCACTTCGGACAGGTGACGCGCGAGCGCATGGAAACCTTCCGTCGCGATCGCGGTGAGTAACCCGGACCGGTCCCCGAAGTGGTATTTGGGAGAGGCGTGCGAAAGGCCCGCACGTCGGGCGACGGCGCGCAGGCTGATCGCGGCGCGACCATGCTCGACGAGTTCTTCGCGCGCGGCAGCCAGCAGAGCCTCGCGTACTTGAGGGCGGGCGGCGGGTGCCATGCCCGTAATCCTCGCCTATTTCGCTTGACAGTGTCAAACAGCTCTGAGATGCTGACTTGAGATGTTTGACAGTGTCAAACACGGAATTGGAAAGGAGCCCCACGATGTACCACACGATCGTCAAGCGGGTCGCGACCAAGAACTTCGAGCGCGTCAACGCGCATGACTACGGCGCCATTCTCAAGGACTGCGCCGCCGACATCCATCACCGCTTCGGCGGACATCACGCACTCGGCGGTGAGCGTCACGACCGCGACGCACTCGGCCGCTGGTTCGAGCGGCTGGGCCGTCTGTTCCCCACGTTGCAGCTGACCGTGCGAGATGTCTGGGTAAAGGGCTGGCCGCACAACACGACGGTCATCATTCGCTGGGTTGGCACGCAGACCTTGCCCGACGGCGCACCGTACGAGAACCACGGCGTGCACATCGTGCGGATGCGCTGGGGAAAGGTCGTTGACATTGATGCCAACGAAGACTCGCAGCTCGTTGCCGAATCGCTGAAAACCCTTGGCGCCAGCGGTATCCAGGAAGCGCTCGCCGAGCCGATCGTCGGCTGACTCACCACAGCAGTTAATCCATCAACGAGGAGCAAACGATGAATTGCATAGTCACAGGCTCAGCGCGACGATTACATTCCACGGCCAACGCCGATCTCGGCGTGCGCGTCGGCGACCGTGAGCGGGAGAAGGTCATCGCCCACCTCGGTCAAGCGTTCGCCCAGGGATATTTGTCGATACCCGAATATGAGACCCGGCTCGACCAGGCTTTGGAAGCTCAGACGGCCGGCGCGCTGAATCAGCCTCTCAGCGACCTTCCTGTCGACCGGATCGCCCGCGGCGACCCCCGCCGTCGTGCAGCCACGGTCGCGGCTGCACGCCGCGGAGTGCAAATTCATCTGGCTGCTTACCTGGCGGCGTCACTGCTGATGACCGGCATCTGGCTGGCGCTCGCGGTCACCGTGGGCGCCTGGTACTTCTGGCCGGTCTGGCCCGTCCTTGGCGGCGGGATCGGTGTCGTCTCCCACGCTGTCCCTGTTCATCGTTGCGCGCGCAGCAGGCGTGAGTCGGTTGCTACTGCTTGACGGTCGCGAGCTCACGCACAAGAGCACACAGCCGCCATCGACCCGGCACGCCTTTGAGGTCGTGCTCGCCGCGATCGGCGAACCGGTGCCGCGAGCCGGTGACGATGTCGCGCACCGTCGACGACACCAGGACTTCACTGGGGCCCGCCAACGCTGCGACACGCGCGCCGATGTGTACGGCCATTCCCGCGACATCTTCTTTCAAGGCTCCGCGCACTTCGACCTCACCGGCGTGAATCCCCACCCGCACCTCGATGCCCAGCACGCGGATCGCGTCGACGATGGCGTCCGCGCCTGAGATCGCAGCGCTCGGGCTGGTGAACGTCGCCACGAATCCGTCACCGGCCGTGTTCACTTCGCGTCCGCCGAACCGTTCCAGTTCGTGGCGCACGATGGTGTCGTGGTTGTCGAGCAGGTCGCGCCACCGATCGTCGCCGAGAATGGCGGCGCGCTGCGGTCGAGCCGACGATGTCGGTGAACATGATGGTGGTCAGCACTCGCTCGGCGCCGAACCCGCCCCGCACGCCGGTGATGAACTCCTCGATCTCGTCGAGCATCGGTGCGGTGTCGCCGACCCAGTACAGGGCGTCGCCGCCCGGCAGCTCGACGAAGCGCGAGCCGCCGATGTGCTCGGCAAGATAACGGCCGTTGGCGATCGGGGTGAAGTCCGGGTTGTCGCGATGCATGACCAGCGTCGGCGCGGTGATCCGCGCGAGGGTTTCGCGCACATCGGAGTCGCGCACGACCTCGGATGACCGCGCGGGCCATGCTGGGGGAGGCGGCGCGGTTGCCCGCCATGTCCCACCACGCGCGGAATGCGTCGTCGCCGGCCACGCTGGGCGCGATGACACCGAGCATGTCGACGCCCTGGTCGACGGCGTCCGGCTCCATCGCCACGGTCGTATAGGGATCGGCCTCGACGATTTCGAACCCGATCGGATAGTCGGGCGCACGCCGGGTACGAGCCGCTCCGTTGAAGATCACCAGGCTGCTGACTCGCTCGGGATAGTCGGCCGCGAGAACGAGTCCGGTCATCGAGGCAAAGTAGGGAGCGAAAACGGTCGCCCGCTCGCATCCGATCGCGTCCAGCACCGAGATCGGCATCTTTGGCCCAGAACTTCGGCCCGATCACGTCCAGCGACGGGACCCGTGACGACATCCCGATGCCGCGCTGGTCGAGCCGAATCACCCGGGCGAAGGATGCCAGCCTGCGGTGAAAGCGGTACATCGACGGCTCGGCATCGACCGTGTCGATCGGGATGGACGGGCCCGGCAGCACCAGCAGATCGGTCGGCCCATCGCCCAGGACCTGATAGGCGATGTCGACCTCGCTGCAACTGGCGTAGCGAGTCCGCGGAAACTGCGCCACTGCTACAGGCTAGTTCAGCGCGCCGACACGTTTACGAGGTCGTCTTTGCGGTAGTCGCGCAGCAGACCCGCTACCGCGAGTATGCAGGTATCAGAAAGCGATGGAGAAGGAGAGCGCATGCAGTTGACCGGCAACACCGTTCTGGTCACCGGAGGCGGCACCGGAATTGGCCGCGGCCTGGCTGAGGCATTCCACCGATTGGGCAACAACGTCATCATCGCGGGCCGTCGCCTCGAACCCCTGAAGGCGGTCGTCGAGGCGAACCCGGGCATCCAGTACCTGTCGCTGGATCAAGGTGATCCCGCCGGCATCAAGCGATTCGCCACCGGGCTGACCGACAACAATCCAGAGCTCAACGTCCTGGTCAACAACGCGGGGATTCAGCGAGTCGAGAACATCACCGCCGGTGGTCCCGGCACGGCCGAGCAGACCATCGCCATCAATTTGCTTGGCCCGATTCGGCTCACCGCGGCATTGCTGCAATCGCTGCTCGGCAGACCACACGCGGCGATCCTCAACGTCACGTCCGCTCTGGCCTTCATGCCGAGCGCACTCACGCCGACGTATTGCGCCAGCAAGGCCGCGATGCATACCTACACCCAGTCGCTGCGTTTTCAGCTGCGCGAGACCGCGGTCCAGGTCATCGAAATCATTCCACCGCAGGTGCAGACCGCGTTGCAGGGCGAGCGCGGATTCGACCCGAGGGGGATGCCGCTCGACGAATACATCAACGAGACGATGACGCTGCTGCAGACCCAGCCGGAGGCTGACGAGATCGTCGTGGAGCGCGCCAAGGGATTCCGGTTCGCCGAGCGGGACGGGGCTTACGACGATATCTACCCTGCCTTCAACGAGAGGATGACCGCGACGCTGAACGGGTAAGCCAGGAACTGCTGCGTCGGACGGGAGGATTGCGATGCGGGTCTTGATGGTGGGGGCAACCGGACGCCACGCCCACTGGGTATTGCGTGAGCTGACCAAGCGCGGTGTTTCGGTGCGCGCCTTAGTCCGTAATCAACAGCGGGCAGATGTTGCCCGAGATAACGGCGCAGCGGAGGTGGCCCTCGGGAACCTCACCGAACCGGCCACCCTGACCGACGCGGTCGCAGGGGTGGACGGCGTCTTTCACATCGGCCCGGCGCACTCGGCGGGGGAGGCGGAGATGGGCGTGGCTATGGTGGACGCCGCTCGGGGCGCCGGGGTACGAAAGTTCGTATTCTCCGGGGTCATTCATCCGTCGATCTCGGCGATGACGAATCACGCCGCTGCAAAACTGCCGGTGGAAGAGGCGCTCTACAGCTCCGAGTTGGATTTCACGGTGCTGCAGCCGGCACGGTTCATGCAGAATTTCGAGCGGTCGTGGAGCGACATCGTCGAGCACAACCGGTTGGCACAGCCCTACTCACTGTCGGCGAAAATGTGTTCGGTGGACTACCGCGACGTCGCGGAGGTGGCCGCGATGGCGCTGACCGGCAGCGAACTGAGTTACGGCACATTCGAACTGTGTGCGCCGGGAATGGAAGACAGCTACCAGACCGCGGAGATGCTCAGCGAGGTTCTCGGACGACCGATCGCCGCGGTGCAGATTCCGTTGGACCGATACGCGTCACAGCTGCCAGAAGGGTCGTTCCGCGACGGCATGAGGCGCATGATGGACCATTACGATAAGCACGGTCTGCCCGGCGGCAACCCCTTGGTGTTGCGTTCGATCCTCGGCCGGGAGCCCCGATCGCTGAAGGACTACTTCCGCGAATTAGTTTCCCGCTGAACCATCCGGTAAACGCCGTCAGTTTTTCCACGGCCAGTCCTGGTCGTCCCATTGTTTCTGGACCGCCGGGTAGAGCGACGCGAGGTCGGTGGGTAGCGACGCCTTGACGTCGCGTGTCCCGTCGTCGGTCAACACCTCTTCGTCGCCGCGCTCGACGGCATCCAGCGTCTGGCCGGCGACGTCGCCGGTCGAGATTTTGCTATCCGGCACATTGGCCGCCATATCGGTGTCAATCCACGCGGGTGGAAAAGTTCCATCAGCTTTACGGCCATCGCAGTCCGTCATAGCGGCGAAAACATAAGGCTGCACAACATCAGTCGCGAATGAAGCCTTTATTGCGCATCAGGAAGTCCGCCAGGAACCCGTCGTGCGGGATGTCGGGGGCCGTGTGGTGGGTCGGATGATGGCCGCAGTACACGTTGGCGATGGTCGGCTCGGCAAGCAGGTCGTCGATCAGATCGTCGTCGTCTGTGATCGCGCTGATCACCAGCGAATGCCGCAGCGGCGCCAATCCGTCGGCACGTGACCACGGCGAGACCCAGACACACGGGAAGGGCAGTTCGACGTTGAGTTTGGCGACGTCGGGTTCGGCCATCAGGTGCACGGCCGGGCGCAGCGCGGCCCAGCTGTCGCTGAGCGGGGCGACTACTTGATCGGCGCCGAGCAGCGGGGTGGTGCCCGCGGCCACGGTCGCCAGATGGGTCGCCAAAGCTGTTGCATCGTCGATGTTCTGAGTGGGCAGGATTGCTCGCTCGTCGTCGGTCGGCAGCGGCGCGATGGTCGACAATCGTTCGGCGATCGCCTCGGCCAGCGGAGCGGGATCACCCTCGTACAGCACGGCGGTGGCGTTGACACATGCCACCCCGCCCAGGTTGGCGATCGAGTCGGTGATGACGTCGAGGTAGTCACGCCAGTCGTGTTCGGCGGTGATCAGGATCTTCGCCCGGCCCGGTCCGTTGACGAACACCGTCGGATCGCCGGCGTATTTGTCGACGACGCCTTGGCCGCCGTAGACCATGGCGAGATCGGCAGACCGGACCATCTCGTCGGCTCCGCGATGATCGGTGGGCAGGTACACGGCGTCTTGCGGGCGAAATCCGGCCTGCTTCAGTGCGTGGACCAGGCGGTACGCGGTGAGCGGCTCACGGCGTGACGGGCGGACCGCGACCCGGTATCCCAGGGCGAGCGCCTGGGGCCACAGCCCGTGCACGCCGGGGCCGTTGCCGGAGGCGAGTACGGCGAACACCTCACCCCGCCGGGCCCACACCGCAGCACCGTCGCGGGTGCGCTCGTCGTGCCAATCGTGCACCGCGCCCGTCGGCCGGGCCGGCCGCACCGCGCCGAATGCCGAAGCGACACCGTCGGCGACACTGCGGGCCGCCGACCGGGTCACCGAGATCGGCACTCCGGAAATCCGGCTGGCCAGAACCGCGTACGCGTCGAAGTCCAGCCCCGCGATCACCCCGTTGGCAAAAGCGTCGGCAGCCTTGGCCAGGGCTGCTTCGCGTTCGTGCATCGGCAACGGCCGGGCACTGCGCTGAGCGTTGATGGCGCGCGAGATGTACAGCGGCGGTGCGATGCTGAGCTCGGCGACGGCGACACCGGCGGTGGTCGTGACAGGCTCGCGGTTGCGGGTCCGGTACGCGCCGTCGGGACCGAGCGCATCGATGGCGATCAGATCCCCTGCATCGCTGAGCTTTTCCCTCCGGCGGAGTCCATCTCAGTAGACGCCTTCGATGACGGGCTCGCCTTCGAAGGCGGCGACGGGCCGCACCTCGCTGAGCGAAGTCACCAACTTGGCCGCCGGCGTCCGCGCATCCGGATGGCGCTGTCGCGTTCCAGATTGTTCGGGATGAACATTCCCTTGCTGATGTGGTTCATCACCACTTGCCCGCGCTGCCCGTACGGAACTTCGTCGCCGGTATCGGGATCTACCACCCAAAAGACCGCGTAGGGGCTGCGGGGATGGAAGACGAACCGGTCGTCACTGTCAGTGCGCCGGGTTATCGCTTGGGAAAGAATCATGGTGCTGCCGAACGCCATGGTGATCGTCGTGTGCGGGAAGATGTCGCGGAGCAAGTCCAGCGTATCGGCGTCCACGTGGGCGCCGCTGAGCAGCATGAAGCGGATCTTCTCGTTCACCAGCGTGACCACATCGTCGTCGCGGGCAATGGCCTCCAGCAGCGGCGGAGTGGTGTGCAGATTCGCGATGTGCTGGGTTTGCAGCACGTGGACGGCCTGTTCGACGAGATGAGCGACGTAAGCCGTCACCTCGCCGGCGGCGTTGCGGGCGGCAATCTTCTTGACCCAGCGGGGGTCCAAGTCGATGGCATGAAAGACCGACCCGAGCCGCTCGGAGACCAGACGCGAGAAGTAGCCCACGCCGTGTGGCCCGCTCGGCATCATGCACAAGAAGCCGCGGCCACCCAGGAAACCGCCGGTGGCGAAGTCCTCGGTTTGCCATTCGACGATCTGCTCGATCCAATCCGGTAGCTGGACGGTCCTTTTCGGCGCACCCGTGGTGCCGCCGGATTCGAAGATCTGCGGCATCGGCGACGGGGACCCGTAACCGCGAGGGATGAGGTCCTCGACGGGCTCGGTTCGCAACTCGCTCAGCAGGTTGGGGAACAGTCGCAAATCGGCGAAGGTGTGGACATCGGTCAACGGGTTGAAGTCCAGCGTCCTGGCCGCCCGCAACCAGAACGCGCAGCCGGTTTCTTCGCCGAAGTGCCACGCGATCGCAGCGCGTAGATATGCCTCCGGGTCGTCCACCGGCACTGAACGCGGCACGTCCAGCAACGAAAAATCGAAGTCGGCCATACCGCCGATCATGTCGCAGCCCGGATCGCCCGGGCAATCTGCAACTCGCCAATCCGCTTTACCGGGAACGGTTTTCGTGCGCCGTTAACCGGTTGTCGCCGTGCTATTCGCCACGCCGACATATCCGGCGGTGCTGACACGAGACGGACCTCTCCGTAACGAAACCAACCGCCAGACCGACAACGAGGCCAACTAACGCTGACTTCTAAATGAATCAAACATGAACAACAGCTTAACTGCCCAGGTCTTGGGCTCGCGTCTACGGCCATGAGCGATCGGAAGGTACTCACATGTACACGCCCAGCTTGCCCTCGATAGTCCTTGACAGTCCGGTGGACGTCGCGGACCGCGTGAGTGCCATCGACTTCATCAACCGCGTCAACTGGTTGTTCGACGCCTGGGACATCGATGCGATGGTCGAGGCGTTTCTGCCGGACAGCGTGACCCACCACACCCACGGCGTCAGTCGCGGCAAGGTCGAGACCCGGCGCCTCTTCCAAGAGCAGTGCCCTTACGTCGTGCCCGGTGTCAGCCGGCAAGCGCCCAACCCAGCCTGGTAGGGCTACGGCCGCCTACGGCCGGAACGGCCGCCAGCGGTTTTCCGGCTGAGCGAGACGGTCGGCGATCACCGACAGCGTGTGCAGGTTGTGGCCGTACCCGAGATGGCTGCTGCGCACCTCGACGTTCTCCGTATGGGGCGCGGGCACGCTGGTGCAGCACTGCCAGGCCACGATGCCATCCGATTTGCTGTAGATGCAGGTCGTCGGCACCGACAACGGTTGTGCGCGGCGCACCAGCGCGGCGTCGGAGACGGACTCGGCGGCATCGGCGCCGCGGTTGACCAGCCGCCACACCCGCCATGCGGTGCTGGCCTGATGGTTGCCCCGGAACGGGGATCCGAGGGTGATCACCGAGCGGACATCGTCGGGTAAGGCGCGCGCCAATTCGCGGGCATAGATTCCACCGGCGCTCCAACCGATCAAGCTTACGCGGTGCCCGCCGGACTGTTCTCGGATATGGCGAAGTCGCGCGGGCAGCGTCTCCTTCATGCTGGCGCGGTATCCCATGTTGTAGCCCAGGCCCCAGTCGTAGACCCGATAATCCAAGTGGCGCAGGACATTACGGAGCAGCTCCGTCGACGATGGACCGGCCAGAAAGCCGGGAAGCACGAGAACGGGATGGCCGTCGCCGTGCGGCCAGCCGGCGTTTGCGCCGCATCGCCAGGCGGCGGCGAGATACTCCAGGCCGGTGCGCCACTCCAGCGCCCGTAGCAGATGTCCCGGCATGGCGGCGTTGACGGCGTCGGGCAGCCCGCGCCGTTCCGCTGCGGCAATTCGGCTGTCAGGAGTAGAAGCCATCCAACGTCTCCTTGTTCTGCTCGGCGACCACGCCACGCTTCACCTTCAGTGACGGTGTCAGTTGGCCACCTTCAACGGAGAGGTCATGGTCGAGCACGGCCCACTTCTTGATCGTCTCCCACCGATTGAGGCTGGCGTTGAGCTTCTGGACGTGCTCGTCGATCATGTCGTGCACCGCGTCGGATTTCGTGAGCTCCTCGTAGGACGTGTCGCCCAGGCCGCGGTCTTTGGCCCACCCGCCGATCGAGTCCGCATCGAGCGTGACCAGCGCGCAGGCGAAATTGCGTCCCTCGCCGAACACCATGAACTGACCGGCGTACGGGCACAGCGTCGCGAACTTCGCCTCGATCGCCGGCGGCACGACGTACTTGCCGTTGGACAACTTGAAGAGCTCCTTGATCCGGCCGGTGATCGTCAGGAAGCCGTCGTCGTCGAGCGTGCCCTGATCCCCGGTGGACAGCCAGCCGTCGTCCTTGAGCGCCTCGGCGGTGGCCTCGTCCAAGTGGTGGTAGCCGGCCATCACACAGTTACTGCGGAACTGGACCTCCCCGGCCTTCGCTGATGCGGACCTCGGTGCCCTCGAAGGGCAGACCGACGGAGCCGAGCTTGTAATTGTCCGGCGCGGTTGATGAAGCCCGCGCCGGACGACTCGGTCAGCCCGTAGCCCTCCAGGATCAACACGCCGGCGGCCTCGAACCATTCGGCGATGTCGCGGTTGAGTGGCGCGGAGCCCGACACGAAGAACCGGATCCGCCCGCCGAACACGTCGCGGATTTTGGCGAACACCAACCGGTCAAACAGCTTGTGCTGCAGCGTCAAGTGCGGCGACACGAATTTGCCCTCGCGGCGTCGGCGGGCGACCTCTTTGCCCACCGCGAATGCCCTGTTGAACAGCACGGCTTTAGCGCCGCTCTGCTGCGTGACGATCTTGGAGTACGCCTTCTCGAAGATCCGCGGCGCGGCGCCCATGAACGTCGGTTTGACCACCCCGGTGTTCTCGACGATCTTGTCGACGCGACCGTCGATCGCGCTGACGAAGCCGCACGCCAGCTGCGTGGAGATCAGCACCTTGCCGAAGGCGTGCGCCAGGGGCAGCCACAGCAGCTGCAGGTCGTCGTCGCGAGCAGATCCATGTCGGCGATCACGGCGCCGGTGTACACCCACGCCTCGTGGCGCAGCCGCACCCCTTTGGGCTGCCGGTCGTCCCGGAGGTGTAGATCAGCGTCGCCAGCTGGTCGGGAGTGATCTCCTCGGCGACGTGCGCACGCAGTAGGGGTGCTCGGCCAGATACTTCGCGCCCAGGTGCGGTGAGGTCATCCAAGGTGATCACCCAGTCGCCATCAGCTGCTCCGTCGAACACCACCACCTTGGCTCGAGGTTGGGTAAGTCGCTGCGTCGCTCCCTGAGCTTTTCCAGCTGTTTGTCGTCCTCGGCGAAGACGATCTGCGAGCTCGGAGTCGGCGAGGATGTAGGCGGTGTCTTCGGCGTTCGTGCTCGGATAGACGGTGGTGGTTGCTGCGCCGGCGCACAAGATCGCCAGGTCGGCCAGGATCCACTCGAGCCGAGTGGCTGAGGCGATACCGATCCGGTCCTCGGCTGCGACGCCCAGCGACAGCAGTCCGGCCGCCAACGCCTCCACCCGTTCGGCCATCTGCTTCCAGGTGACCGAGGTCCACGTGCCGTTCTCGGGGATAGCGGAAGGCTTCCTTGGTCTGGCGACGCCTCGACGCGCTGCAGAAACACCTGCGCCAAATTGGGCGCGCGGGTGGTTGGGTTAGGACTCGTCTGGCTCATCGGACTTCCTTCACGCTCTCAGCAACGCCGCATCTCTATGTATCGCATGGCGACCCGCTGCGCCCGGCTGCGCCGCGCTTGCGATCGCCATGTATCGCATGGCGACCCGCTGCGCCCGGCTGCGCCGCGCTTGCGATCGCCATGTATCGCATGGCGACCCGCTGCGCCCGGCTGCGCCGCGCTTGCGATCGCCATGTATCGCATGGCGACCCGCTGCGCCCGGCTGCGCCGCGCTTGCGATCGCCATGTATCGCATGGCGACCCGCTGCGCCCGGCTGCGCCGCGCTTGCGATCGCCATGGGATCGATCTTGCTGGGAGTGCCCTTCTCAGGATGGCAAAAACGCGAATTTGCCCTGTTTCAGACTAGGCCGCCTGTCGGCTCGATCTCAGCCTCGTCGGGCTGCACGATTCCGACGGTCTTGGCCAACCAGTTGGGCGCGAGCACCGAGAGCCCGGTGGCCGCTGCGGTGGCACCGGCCACCCCGGTCCAGGCGACCGGCCCCAGCGGCGTGCAGCCGAAGAAGTGGCTGACGCCCGGCGTCTGGACGATGGCGACCAAAACCGCGGAGCTGCCCAGCGCCGTCGCGACAACGAGCGGGCTGTGCCGGCGGGTCAGCAGCGTCTGGGCCAGCTGCGTCGTCACCAGCGCGGTCAATCCCATTGTCGACGTGCGCCGTTCGGTGCCCGGCGTCCAACGCCCGATAGCCCAGGCCGCGGTGGCGCCGGCAGCGGTGACTCCGCCGCGGGTGATGATCTGGCGCATCAGCGGAGCGTCCAGCGACGGCGTCGGCGCGGTCAACACCGATCGCTGATAGGCCCGCCGGGCCTCTTCGGCCTCCTCCTCGGTGTCGTATTCGTCGGCATCGGGTTCGTCGAACTGCGGGGTGACAGCGACCGCGAGCGCCGGGAACATGTCGGTGAGCAGGTTCACCAGCAGCAGCTGACGAGTCCCCACCGGCGCCCGTCCGCTGCCCAGGGCGGTCCCGATGATGGTGAACAGGACTTCGCCGACGTTGCCGCCGACCAGGATCGTCACCGCGTCGCGCACGCCGGCCCACATGGTGCGGCCCTCGACCAACGCGTCGAGCAGCACGCCGAGGTCGTCCTCGGTCAGCACGATGTCGGCGGCGCCGCGGGCGGCTGACGAACCGCGACCGCTCACCCCGATGCCCACGTCGGCCATCCGGATGGCGGCGGCGTCGTTGGCGCCGTCGCCGACCATCGCCGTCACCCGTCCGCTGCGCTGAAGCGCCGCGACGATCTGCACTTTCTGCTCCGGGCTGACCCTGGCGAAGACCTGCACGTCGGCGGCGAGCTTGGCGCAGGCGTCTTCGTCGAGCCCGGCGATGTCGGCGCCGGTGACCACCCGAGCATCGGTCGGCAGGCCCAGCTGGTGGGCGATCGCCCGCGCGGTCACCGGGTGATCGCCGGTGATCAGCACGACCTTTCGTTCGGCGTCCACCAGCGCTTCGATCAGCGGGCGCGATGAAGGTCGCGCGGTGTCCGCCAATCCGACATACCCGAGCAGCTCCAGGTCGTGCGCGGCGGCGTCGACGGCGTCGGCGTCTGTGTCGTCATCGTCGTCGGTGTCGTGAATCCAGCGGCGCTGCGCGACGGCCAGCACCCGCAAGCCCTGCTCGGCAAGGCTGTGCACCAAAGATTCGGCGTGGTTCTGGTCAGCATTTGGATCGGCGAACCGGCAGCGCGGCAAGACGACTTCCGGGGCACCCTTGAGCATCAGCAACGGCTTGGACGGGTCCGTGCTCAGTGTGCCGATCGCGGCGGCGAAGCCACGACTGGACTCGAACGGGACCTCCGCGAGCACGGTCCACTCCGAATCGCCATGAGCGTCAAGTGAACCCGCCGCATTGATGATCGCCTCGTCGGTGGCGTGAGCGTGGCCCCGCCCCTCCTCCGGCTGGGTGGATGCCCAGCCGGCGGCCCGCAAGACGTGGGCGCCCTGCGGGTCGGTGGTGTCCGGGAACGGACCACGCGGTGGGGTTGCCGCCGGCACCGAACGCACGACACGCAGACGGTTTTCGGTCAGCGTGCCGGTCTTGTCGAAGCACACGGTGTCCACCCGGCCCAGCGCCTCAATGGTGCGGGGCGCGCGAACCAGCACTCCGTGCGCCGACAATCGCTGGGCGGCGGCGAGTTGGGAAAGGTTCGCCACCAGCGGCAGGCCCTCCGGCACGGCCGCCACCGCAATGGCGACGCCGTCGGCGACCGCCTGACGCAGCGACGCGCGGCGCAGCATCGCCAAACCCGTCACCGCGGCACCACCGGCGAGCGTCAGCGGAAGGACCTTGCCGGTCAGCTCCCGCAGCCGCGCCTGCACCCCGGCCGCCGACTCGACGTCGAGAACCGCCGAGATCGCGCGGTGCGCAGCGGTTCCCACTCCGGTGGCGACGACGATCGCGCGGGCGTGCCCCGCCACGATCGTGCTGCCCTCGAACAGCATGCTGGCGCGATCGGTGTCGGCGGCCCCGACCGGCTCCACCTGCTTGTCGACCGGCAACGACTCACCGGTGAGCAAGGATTCGTCGACTTCGAGGTCCTCGGCCACCAGCAGGCGCGCATCGGCGGGCACCACGTCCGGAGCGACCAGGTCGATGACGTCGCCGGGACGCAGCGAACTCGCCGCCACCGTGGCAGTGCGCTCGATGGTTCGAGCCGCCTCCAACCGGCGGCGCGAGGTCGCGACGGTCGGGACGACGACACGGCGCGCCACCGCGTCCTGCTCGGCGAACAACTCAGCGGCCGCCGCGTCGGCCCGTAACCGCTGCGCGCCGCCGATCAGCGCGTTGACGCCCATCACGCCTCCGACCAGCAGCGCGTCGACATTGCTGCCGAGGATCGCCGAGGCTGCCGCCCCCACTGCCAGGATCGGGGTCAGCGGATCGCGCAGCTCGTAGCGGGTCGCGTCCAGCAGCCGCCCCACCTGACGGGCCGGGCCGCGCAGCGGCGACACCAGCGGACTGTAGGAAAGGTCCTCCAGAACGCGTCGCCATGCCGGCGCACCGGGTTCGACGGTCAACGGGCGGGTACGTCCGGCCAGCCGCGAGTAGACGATCTCGGGATCCAGCGCATGCCAGGCGGTGAGCGGTTGCGGGGTGGGGTCGGGCTGGCGGAGCACCTTGCTGGCCGCGAAGGCGCCCGACACCATGGCGCTGGCGGCGGCGAAGTTGACCGGATTGAGCCAGCGCTGCAGGGCAAGCGGGCTGGTCGTCGTGCGGGTATCGCCGGTGACCAGCAACAGGCCGGCGAGCGTGGTGCCGCCCTTGGCCAGGTTCACCGACGATTCACTGGCCTGCCGTGCCACGGGCAACGCCGAGAGGATCCGCACCGCGGCGGCCAGGTCGGTGCCGGTGATGATGTCGGCGCTCCACGGAGTTGCCGCGCGAGGATCGTCGAGGGCCACGCCGACGTCGGCGATGGCCAGCGCCGCCAAGGTGTCCGTCGATGCGAAGTCGCGGTGCAGGGCGGTGATCAGCAGCACCGGCCCGCGATCGGCCCGCAGGTCGCGTACCAGCTTGAGTAGCGGGGTGCCGGACGGATGGCTGGCCGCGACGCTGGCGGCCAGATCCTGGGTGCCGGCCACGTGTCGCAGCACCACCCGGGTGCCGGTGCGGTTCGCGATCTGCAGCAGCGGGATGGAGAACGGGTCGACCTCCCAGCCCACTTCGACGTGACCGACCGTCTCGCCGTCGACCACGAGGTCGGCGTGTTCGAGACCCTGGGCGGGGGTGGCCGACGGTCCCTGCGCGCGCAACCAGCGCAGCCGCGCGCCGGTTGCGGGCAATTCGTCGGGGTCGGGTTCGGGCGGCTCCTCGGAGTGCAGCAGCGCGTCGGCGACCTCATAGACCCGGTCGTCGTCCCAGCCCGGGACATCGCCGCGCGAATGCAGCACGGCGCGGTGATCACCGCGCAGCGCCGCGCCGTCGATGACGACCACCTTCACCCGGTCCAGCCGACGCAGTGCGCCCGGATCAAGGATGAGCTGCCCGTCGTCGGCGAGCCCGCGGCCGAGCACCGCGGCGAAGGATTGACGCCCCATGTGCGCGGCCTTCGGTATCCCGGCCAGCACCGCGCCGGCGGCGTCCTCGGGGCCACCGCCGGCAACCAATGCGCTGGCGGCCGCGATCAGCGAACCGTTAGCCGCCTGGTTGACGTAGTCCTCGACCGGCCCGGCCATCGATCCTTTCTCAGTGTCGATGGCCGCGTCGATGGCTCCGTCGACGACGACGTGGGACGCCTCGCCCGCGGCGGCAGCCGCCCAGTTGTGCCGTGGCGCCTGCGATCTGGCGCCGGCCGACGAGATGATGGGGACCACCGGGGCCTGCGGCCGGGTGGGTGAGGCCAGCTGCGGCTCGCGGTCCCGCCAGCGGCGCCGGTGCGCGTCGGCTTCGGAGATCTGCAGGATTCGCTGCGTCAGGTTCAACAGCGGAGTGCCGACCGCCTGGGTCAACCCGTTGGCCGCTGCTGTCGATGCGGCGAGCGCGAGGTCAGTGCCCACTCGGCCCAGTCGCGATTCGAGTACTGCCACCATTCTCGGCTGGTTGTTGAGCAGGGCCGCCGCCGCTCTGGTGGTCTTCGGGGCTGCGGGCAGTCTGACGACCCAACCGGTGACCGCGGCGCCGATCGCGACCGCGTCGAACGCCGCCGCGGTGAGCGGCACCAGGATCGCCAACGGGTTACCCGGGTCGGCGAATGGCGCGGTGCGGATTTGCGGCTCGGGTCCTAAGGCGGCTAAGTCGGCCGCCGCGGAGTCGACCACATCGCGCACCTCGTCCAAGACAGCGACGCTGTCGGCGTCGTCCTCGAGTTCGACCACCAGCCGGCCCAGCGAGCCTTCGACGTGAGCGTTGGCCACGCCGGCGATCTTGCGCACCGGTTCTTCGACCGTCGCCGCATGCTGGTGCCAGCGCGGGAACGGCAGCAACGGATCCAGGTCGAGGTGTACCCGCCGTCCGCTTTGCCAGCGCACAGTCGCTGTCCGGCGCTCGGGCGCGCCGTTGGACGAACGACCGATGCCCAAGAATCGGCTGGTCGAGTGACCCACCGACTCCACCACCGGGCTGGCCAGCGACTGCACGGTGTCGGCGGTGTTCGCCACACTTTGCACGCCGGCCTGCAACATCTGTACTGCTCCACCGGTTATCCCGCCGACAACGGCGGTCACACCCGGAACCTTCATTCCTCACCCTTCACAAACGTCTATCGCGCCCATACCTACGACGTAGCAACGAACTTTCCACACGTACCCGTCGGGGGCTTGACCGCAACCATGACGGCAGCTACGAACTCGCTTCGCGGATCACCGGGTTGGCGGCAGACCGAACGCGGGAAACAGCCCGGGGTCAAGAAAAACGGTCAGTGCGGCGACCCCGCTCCTACCAGTGTCCAGGACATGGATGGAATGCGCACGTAGGACCCCGTCGGCGGCCCGGCGGTATTCCGCGACCGCGGGCTGCCCGTTGGCGGCGGTGGGGACGAGCACCATGTCTCCGGGTCCGGCGAAGGCGCGCTGCGCCAGAAATCGCGTCACGGCGTCGCGCCCGGTGAACCAGATCGGCAGCGGCGGCATCTCGAGCCTGACGTCGGTCTGCAGCAGCTCGGTCAGCGCTGCGAGATCCGCGTTTTCGAAGGCCGCACAGTAGCGGTCAAGCAGCTCGCGGCGATCGGCGTCGTCCGGCTCGGCCGCGTCGTCTTCGCTGGGCGCAACGTCGGCGAGGTGCGCGCGAGCCCGCTGCAGCGCGCTGTTGACCGCGGCGGGCGACGTTTCGAGCAATTCCGCCACCTCGGCGGCGCTGAACTGCACCACGTCGCGCAGGATCAGCACCGCGCGTTGACGCGCCGGGAGCTCCTGCAGCGCCGTGGCAACCGCCAGCCGCACGCTGTGCCGTGCGGTGACTGCGGTCTCGGGCGTCACCGCGTCCGGTAACGGCTCAAGCCAGTGATAGGCGCCGCCGTCTCCGTCGATGTCCGTGTCCGGGTCGACCGAGCCGTCGCCCAGTCCCGCGGGCAGCACCCGGCGGGACCGGTTCTCCAGCGCACGAAGGCACGCCGTGGTCGCGATCCGGTACAGCCAGGTCCGCAACGCTGCGCGTTCCTCGAACGCCTGGTAGCCGCGCCAGCCGCGCAGATAGGTCTCCTGGACAAGATCCTCGGCGTCGTGCACCGAGCCGAGCATGCGGTAACAGTGCGCAATCAGCTCGGCACGGAAAGGCGCCGCCTGCTCGATGAAATCCTCCTGGGCCGGCACGGTCCTTCTCCTGTCGGGCGGCGGGATGGAGTCCCTCTATCAGTAGAGACGCCCGGCCGCGAAAATTCATCGGTCTCCCGGCGATGAATTTCGGCGCCGCGACGTATCGGAATCACTATGAGCCCGAATCAACTATCCACCAGCCAGCCCCAGGCAGCCCTGACCGGTACGACGGCGATCGTTACCGGTGCCAGCCGCGGATTCGGCCGAGCCATCTCCGCGGCACTGTCGGCCGCCGGCGCACACGTCGTCGGTGTCGCCCGCACCGGCGCGCAGCTCGACCAGCTTCGCGACGAACTGGGCGACACGTTCACCCCGGTGATCGCTGACGCCGCCGATCCGGCGGCGGCCAACCGGATTATTGACGAGCACCCGCCGCACACGCTGGTGCTATGCGCCGGGGCGAGCCCGACGATGAGCCCAGTGCAGGAACAGACCTGGGAAACCTTCAGCCAGACCTGGCACGTGGACGTCGCGCAGGTGTTCCACTGGACTCGCTATGCGTTGCGGCGACCGCTGGACCCGGGTAGCTCGGTGATTGTGATGTCGAGCGGCGCGGCGATCAACGGGTCACCGCTGAGCGGTGGCTACGCCGGGGCCAAAGCCGCCGTCAAGTTCATCGCCGACTACGCCGCGATCGAGTCGAAGCGGGCCGGGCTGGGGATCACGTTCGTGTCCATTCTGCCGCGGTTGACGCCGGCAACCGAGCTCGGCGCCAAGGCGGTGGCGGCCTACGCCGACCGACAAGGCATCGACGTCGACACCTTCGTGCGGGCCGGCGGCCCCGCGCTTACGGCGGAGCAAGTCGGCCAGTCCGTGGTGGAGATCGCCGGTGACCAACACCGTGACCACGGGGCATACCTACTGACAGCGTCAGGTCTGTCGGCACTGGCCTGAAGTAACTGAAACCGAAAGGTGGAGAACAACCATGAAGACACCCCCTATCGTGTCGGCGCAGGAGTGGGCGGCCGAGCACCAGCGGCTGCTGGTGAAGGAGAAAGAAGTGATGCGCGCCCATGACGCGCTCGCGGCCGAGCGGCGGCGGATGCCGTGGCTGGAGGTGGAAAAGGCCTACGAGTTCGATGGCCCTGAGGGCAAGGTCGACCTGCTGGGCCTGTTTCAGGGTCGCCGTCAGCTGATCGTCTACCGCGCCTTCGTCGGGCCGGACATCGGCGGCTGGCCCGATCACGGCTGCCGCGGCTGCTCGATGATCGCCGACCACATCGGCAACCTGGCCCACCTGAACGCCCGCGACACCACGCTGGTGTTCGCCTCGCGCGCACCGCAGTCGGGCATCGAGCACCTGAAGGCGCGGATGGGCTGGCAGATCCCGTGGTACACGATCACCGACAGCTTCGACGTCGACTTCGGCGTGGACGATTGGCACGGCACCAACGTGTTCATCCATGACGGCGAGCGGGTGTTCCGCACCTACTTCATCAATAACCGCGGCGACGAGGTGCTGGGGAACACCTGGAGCTTTCTGGACATGACGCCACTCGGCCGTCAGGAGACCTGGGAGGACTCGCCGGAGGGCTACCCGCAGAGCCCGCCCTACGAGTGGTGGGACTGGCACGACGAGTACGGCGTCCGCGAGCCGTCACGATGGTTTGGCGAACCGGACCCTGACGATCCCAACGACCAACGGCCACCGCGCGCCGACTGACCGGGCGAACCCTGCGTGTCTCCGTCCCGGCCTCCGCGGAGCTAGCGGGCTTGTACCACGGCTTGGATAGCTCGGAGCCGCCCGTCGGTGAGTGCAGCGGTGAGGTTCTGGGCTTTCTCGGCGAAGGCTGGAACGAAGGCGTGCAGTCCGAGCGGGTTGGCAGGCAGTGTCAGGAACATCTGCATCGTCGAGGCCGCCTGATCGGTGAGATCCTCCCAGTGCTCGACCGCGAACCCGGCGGACTCCACGACGGCGCGCAACTGGTCGGAAGTGGCCAGATGAGTGAGTTCCGGTTGGTCGGCCCATGGCAGTGGGTAGTCGGGGTCGCCTCGCCCGCCGGCGGTGATGTCCCACATGGCGAGCCGGCCCCCGTCGACCAGTACTCGGCGTGTTTCCTGGTAGAGGCGGGTCTTGTCGGCCACGTTCATTTGAACGTGTTGGCTGAAAGCGACCTGAAAGGCGGCGTCGGCGAACGGCAGTTCGGTGACGTCTGCTCGGCGGACCGAAATCTGGTCGTCGAGTCCGACAAGCCGATTTAGCCAACGCGCCGTTTCGCAGTACTCCTCGGTCAGATCGACGGCGGCAACCCGGCAACCGCACTGGTCGGCGACGAAGCGGGCGGTACCGCCGATCCCGCTCCCCGCGTCGAGGACTTTGTCCTCAGCTGAAATGTCGAGCATGTTCACCAGTTGGCTGGTGGCAATGCGCCCCATCGTGTGGAAGTCCTCGAGCAGCCCGAGGTCCGCGGGCTGAAGGTGGTTGAGGTTCTTGCCCGCGGCAACGAGCGCCTGCTCAATGTTGCTCCGAGACAGGCCATTCGAGTATTGGGTGTGGATCGGGGTGTTCTTCACGACTGCTCCAGTTCGGTGGGAACCGGCAAGCCAAGCAGGTGCAGCAGGGCCGCGAGTTTCCCATCGAGTTGCAAACCAACCTCGGTAATGCGCGGGTCGCCGAAGCTGGCGAATCTGGTTGAGGGTTGATCAATGCTGAGGTGGACGCGGCCGTTGTTGTCTTCGTAAATCTCAGTGCGTAGAGGCGCATACAGCATCACGCCTGGGTCGTGGCGGAACATCGTCTCCACGACGACGTTATTTCCCATCATGTAGGTGATGGCCCGCATCGGATGCCCAACCAGTCGCATCATCGGCGTCGGGTCGAAGGTCCAGAAGTTGACGAATGAGTGTGGCGCATTTTCGGCGGTGTACCGCTGCACGTGTGAGAGGTCGCCCGCCTCGATCAACTCGGTGAGCCTCGCGAAATCAATTGTGGGAACTAGAGATTCATAGCGTTGCCGGATCTCTTCGAACGTATCGTCCGTATCGATGACGAACCGGTTGACGAGGTGGGGAATTGTTTTGGTCATTTCGTGCTCCCAACAGGGACGGCGACGGGTTTCCGCTCCCCGGCGACCCTCAGTTTCTGCAGCGACAACACGTGCAGTGCTGCCGCCAGCGGGACCAAGGTGGCCGGGATCAACGCAAGCGGAAGCAGCGAGATCGCCTCGGTGGACGGCGACACGGACAGCAGTCGAACAGCGGCAGGCGCCGCGGCGAAACCGACACCGAGTGCGACCACGAGATCAACCAGGCCAAGGATGTTGAACCACATCACGCTGCGGCCGACCACGCCGCGTCGAAGGTTGCGTGCGACGAACACCGCCTCCACCCCTATCGCGATATCGCCCAGCCCGGCAGGTAGCGCGAACACGGCCGGTAGCTGACCCAACGCCATCGCAATCAGGAAGGTCGCGCCTTCCACCCGAAAGATCTGCGGCACCGTCAATCGCCACAGCGCGTCCGGCCGGTTCAAGATGCGCGACACCGCAGGGATACGGGTCAACAGCAGCGCCACGGCGAGGGCACCCATCAATCCGACCGGGAGCAACGGCACGAGCTTCGTCGGCTCGAACCGGTACACATCGGCGTCAGCAAGCACCACGCTGGCCAACACCCAAGCGCCCCAAAGAATCGCAAACGCGCTGACCGCCCGGGTGGCGCTACTGCGACCCAAGCCAGCGGTCAGAGCGCCGCGCCAGAACATGACGCAAATGGTTGTGGTGGTGCCGATCAAGCCGGCCAGCACCATCGCCCAGACATATATCGGCAGTGTGCTCATAGACCTCTCCGATGTATCGTTTTCTAAACGCTGAGTACGTTTACGGACATGGTGTTCAATTCAAGTGGTGTGCCGATAATTCCGTCAACAATCAATGGAGGCGAAATGTCCGATATCGAACATGGCGCGCGAATTGTTCGGAAACCCAGAGATTCTGGGGCCGCGGCGCCGGATCGTCGGGTCAGGCGCACCCGCAAGCTGCTCCACGACGCATTCCTCTCGCTCGTCATTGAGAAGGGCTACGAGAAGATCACCATCCAGGACATCCTCGATCGCGCCGACGTCGGCCGATCAACTTTCTACGTGCACTTCCAAGACAAAGAAGCGCTGTTGACGGCCAGCTTCGACGAGATGGGAGCGCAGCTCGAGCGCCAACTCGCCGAGATCCCGGCTGTCGGCCCGATCGACGTGACTCCGCCCGCGACGCTGCTCTTCGAGCACGCACACCGAAATCAACGCGTCTACCGCGCCCTGTGCGGACATCAGGGCGGTGCGTTGGTGCAGCGTTACCTGCGTCGGCTGATTGGCGATTTACTGCGAAAGCACCTGCGGCCACAATTCAGCCACCCTGGCGCCGAGGTGCCCGCCGAGGTAGCCGCCGAGTTCTATACCTCTGCCACGTTGGGCTTGCTGGTGTGGTGGATTGACCACGATTTCTGCAACGGACCGACTTGGTTGGCCGCGACATACCGGACGCTCGCGCACCCTTAGGTTCTTCTGGAGGAAACCAGAAGGGAGCCTGCATGCCGGAAGCAACCAGCGACGTCTGGGAGGCGATGTCGACCGCGCGGACGATCCGACGGTTTACCGACGAGCCGGTCGACGACGCCACGCTGCAACGTTGTCTGCAGGCGGCAATGTGGGCGCCGTCGGGAGCCAATGCGCAGGCATGGCGTTTTGTCGTGTTGCGCTCGCCGCAGCAGCGGGCCGTGGTGGCCAAGGCGGCGGCCCGCGCTTTGGAGGTGATCGAACCCGTCTACGGAATGAGCCGACCGGCCGACGATGACCACAGCCGGCGCGCCCGCACCAACCGCGCGACCTACGAGTTGCACGATCGGGCCGGTGAATTCACCTCGGTCCTGTTCGCGCAGAAGCATTTCCCGACGGCGTCTGAGCTTTTACTCGGCGGGTCGATCTTCCCGGCGATGCAGAATTTCTTGCTGGCCGCACGCGCTCAGGGCCTGGGCGCGTGTCTGACCAGCTGGGGCGCGTACGGCGGCGAGCAGTTGCTCCGGGACGCCGTCGGCGTGCCCGAGGACTGGATGCTGGCCGGGCACATCGTGGTGGGCTGGCCGAAAGGACGGCACGGGCCAGTGCGCCGGCGTCCACTGGGCGAGGTGGTGAACCTCGACCACTGGGACCAGCCGGCAGCCGACGTCGTCAGCTCTTGATGCCGACCGTGATCAGGTCCGAGATGGCACGTGTCCATAGTGGTCGCCGGACCCGATGCTGGGTGTCGACGGTGAATCCGGCGTCCTCGAACAGTCGCCGCATCTCGGCGGACGACGGGTTGTGCGCCGGTGCCCACCTGCTGGTCGACGGCCCCTGCAGCAGCGGTTTGCGTGCACTGAGTGTCGACACTGCGACCAGCCCGCCCGGTGACAGCACGCGATGGAATTCGCGTAGCGCAGCGGGCTGGTCGAAGAAGTGAAACGCCGACGTCGTCACGACCGCATCCAACGCCCCGTCGTCGAAGGGCAGTTGCTCGGCTGGGCCGCGCCGCCACTGCACCTGCGTCGATCGCGAGCGGGCCGCCTTCAGCATGCCCTCGGACATGTCCACGCCGTATACCGCTGCGGGATGTAGCTCGCGTTCGATCCGATCAGCGAGAATCCCTGTGCCGCAAGCGATATCGGCAACCGCCGCAGACTGGTGGTCACGCAGTTGCGTGACCACCTCGTCGTGCGCCGGCCGGTACACCCACTGTTGCAGGAACGGCAGGTTGTAGGCCGGGGCGGCCACACCCCAGAACCGGGTGATGACGTCGTTGAAACCGCGCCGTTGCGGCGTCTGCGTCACTTGGTCGAGGTGTAGTAGATCGTGTCGGCCATCGACACCGAGTCGTTGCCCTGAGGGACGGGCGGAAGTCCGTGGTCCGCCAGTAGCTGACTCATCGGCTTGCCGACCGACCGCCAGCCCAACGTGTCCAGGTAGACGGCGACGTCGTTACGGTCGCCCTCGTAACCGAGTTCGCTGAACTCCAGGTCGAAGCCATGCGCACGCCATTTCTCGGTGGCCTTGCGCATCATCTCGCGCGCCTGCTCGTGGTCGACGTCGGACATGTCCGGGATGGCCTCGGTGGCCAGCCGGCTGCCGTCGGCGCTGAGCGCGGAAATGTTGTCCAGCAAGCGGTCCTGGGCTTCCGGAGGCAGATAACCGAGCAACCCCTCGGCAATCCACGCGGTGGGCCGGCTCGGTCGAAACCGGCTTCGACCAACGCGGCCGGCCAGTCGTTTCGAAGGTCGATGGCGACCGTGCGGCGATCGGTGGTCGGGGTCGCGCCCAGACTCGGCGAGGGTCTTGGTCTTGAACGCGATCACCTCCGGTTGGTCGACCTCGAAGACGGTCATGTCGGTGGGCCAGTCCAACCGGTAGGCGCGGGCATCAAGACCGGAGGCCAGAATCACCGCCTGGCGGATGCCGGCCTGCGTCGCCTCGTGAAAGAACGCGTCGAAAAAGCGGGTCCGGGCGGCCATCGCGTCGGGCATCTGCTGAAGTTTCCAGCTGGAGTCGTCGTCGTCGACGTCAGCGGCGGCCAGGTCTCCGGCGGCCCACCGGGTGAGGAAATCCACGCCGACGGCTCGCACCAGCGGCTCGGCGAACTGGTCGTTGATCAGGGGGTTGTCGGCCTTGGTGGCGACGGCGCGGGCTGCGGCGACCATGGTCGCTGTCGCTCCTACGCTGGTCGCCAGGTCCCAAGTGTCGTTGTCGGTGCGCGGCATGCGTGCTCCTTCAGAGTAGTCGGGATGTACTTAGTTAGCATAACAAGTAATTAGTTGATGTAACAAGTTGCGGAACCGGGGTCAGCGGCTCGCCGATCGCGGCGGTGACTCGTACGATGCGCCGCCCGATGGAGTCGATCCGTCTGCGTGCCAGGGCCTGCAACGGGTGGACCGCTACAATCATCGCCACCCGGCCGCGGTGGTCGAACACCGGCGCGGCGATGGTCGCCACCGGCTGCGCTTGACGCGCGGTGTCGTCATCGGACAGGAAGCCGATCGTGGTGAACTCCATCAGTAGCTGATCGGTGATCTGGCGCACGCGGTCGGGCAGTCCGTCGCTGGGCAGTGTTCCCACCACGTGGGCCGCCTGGGTCAAAGCCGGTGTGGTGCAGTCCACGTCGAATCCTCGATGGCGGGTGCGGGCCAGGACTTCTCGGAGGCGACTGGCGAGCACAGCGTTGGTGGCCGCGCTGCGCTGGATCCATGCTTGCTGCTGCTCGTCGGTGTCCCAGGCGGCGAAGGCGACTCCGAACGGCGGGGCGTAGCGGATCCGGTCGCCGGGTGCGCTGCCGGACGACTGCCCGGCGTCTTCGAACGCGGTGATCACCAGTTCATCGCCGAATCGCTCGACCACCGATGTGGGGTAACCGAATTCGTCGGCAAGTTGTAGCGCCGCGGTTCGGGCGGAGTGCGCGAGCGGGCGCGCGGTCTCGACCCGTGCCGCCACCACCGCCAGCGCCGGACCTAACGAATACGTCTTGTCGAGCGGATCGCGACTGACCCAGCCGCGATCGCACAGCGTCGTCAGGATGGCGTGCGCGGTCGCCTGGGTCAGCCCGAGTTCGCGCACCACATCGGAGAACCGCAGCCGGGCTTCGCCGGAACCGGCGAGCAGCTCGACGACGTCGAGAACGCGCATGGTCGGGGCTGACGGCGGGATGGCTTGACTTCCTTTCGACGCGCTTCCTACTCTGAGCCTCAGATTATCGAGATGCTATCTCGAATAATCGAGAACAGCCAAGCGCGAAGGGGTGCGTGGATGCGTGCAGTGGTGTTGCGTGACGGTCGGCTAGGCGTCCGGGAGATCGCCGACCCGGTTCCCGGCCCGGGCGAGCTGCTACTGCGGACACTGAGTACCGCGATCTGCGCATCGGACGTGCACTTCATGGACCATCCGGAGATGGGCGTCGACGACCCGACCGGCCGCTCGCTCTACGACGCGAACCGCGACATCGTGTTAGGACATGAATTCGTCGGCGAGATCGTCGGGCATGGACCGGGCTGCACCGAACAAGTTTCGGTCGGCACCCGAGTGACGTCCATTCCGATCCGCCTGGTCAACGGCGGCGCCGACGGCGTGCGGATCATCGGCCAGCACCCGGAGGCCCAGGGCAGCTTCGGTGAATTGGTGGTCGTCGCAGAGGCAATGGCTAAACCTGTCGACGGCGACGTCGCAAGCGATGCCGTGGCCCTGACCGACGCGTTCGCGGTCGGCGAGTTCTATGTGCGTTCCGCGCGGATGCAGCCAGGGGAGATACCCGTTGTTGTCGGGGCCGGCGCGATCGGATTGTCGGCGGTCGCCGCGCTGGCCACCCGGGGCGTCGAGCCGATCATCGTGTCGGACTACAAATCAGATCGCCGAGAGCTGGCGCTCGGCAGCTTCGGGGCGCATATCGCCGTTGATCCGGCGGAGCAGTCTCCCTTCGACGTGTGGCGTGAGCTGCGCGCAGAGCGCGGACTGTGGGGTCCGCTGGTCGTCTTCGAATGTGTGGGCGCCGCGGGCCTGATCCAACAGATCGTCCAGTCCGCCGACATGGGTACTCGGATCTATTGCGCCGGCGGGTGGTACACCGGTGACTCGCTGAGCATCACCGACGCGACCCGTCAGGGCGTCACCATCCAATTCGGCGGCGGCCCGCACCCGCAGGACTGGTACGGCACCCTCGACGCCATCGCTTCCGGTCGGCTGGATCCGCTGCCCAGTGTCGGAGCGGTCGTCGGCCTCGACGAGGTTCCCGACGCACTCGATCTGGCCCGAACGTCCGACGGTCCACCGCGAATCGTGATCCACCCGAACGGAGACGTGAAGTGAGCGAGCGAAAAGATAGGCAAGATATCGCCGATGTCTTGCTGCGGTATGCAACCGGGATAGATCGCCGGGACTGGCCGCTGTTCCGGACGGTCTTCACCGACGATTGCGAATTGGACTACGGCGAAGTCGGATCCTGGAAGGGAGTCGACGCCATCACGGAGTTCATGCAGCAGGCGCACGCGATGGCCGGCCACACCATGCACCGGTTGACCAACCAGGTGATCGCGGTCGACGGTGATCAGGCGGAGTCGAGGACCTACGTCGACGCGCTGATCATGGTAGGCGACACCAACTCCGGTGTGAACGCGGCCGGTTTCTACGACGACGACCTTGTCCGTGGCGACGACGGGTGGCGGGTCGCACGTCGCCGGTTCATCCAGGTGCGGGTGGCCCCGGTTGGACAACCCTCGTGACGTTCGCAGAGAAATACGGCCCGTGGGCGCTGGTCGCCGGTGCATCCGACGGCGTCGGCGCGGCGTTCGCCGAGGGTCTGGCCGAGCGCGGCGTCAATGTCGTTCTGGTGGCGCGACGCCAGGCGGTGCTCGACGACGTGGCTGCCGGGATCGGCGACCGCACCGGTGCGCAAACCCGCACGCTGGCAGTCGATCTCGCCGAACTCGACGCAACTTCCGTAATCGCCGCGGCCACCGATGATCTCGAGATCGGGTTCCTGGTCTACTGTGCCGGAGCCGATCCCAACTTCGAGCCGTTCCTTGCCCACCCGATCGCCACCGCCGAAGCGATGGTGCACCGCAACTGTGTGGTGCCGATGCAGCTGTGTCATCACTTCGCCCCGGCGATGGTGGACCGGCGCAGCGGCGGCATCGTGCTGTTCGGTTCGGGCGCCGGACTCGCCGGTGGACCGAACATGGTCGCTTACGGCGCCACCAAGGCGTTCGATATGGTGTTCGCCGAGGCGCTATGGAGTGAACTGCACGGCAAGGGCGTCGACGTGCTCGGCCTTATCCTCGGCAAGACCAACACGCCGGCATTGCGTCGACTCGAACACAGCCGGGGGGTGCTCGCCTCCGAAGACCAGACGCCGTCGGATGCCGCTGGCGTCGATCAAGTCATCAGTGAGGCGTTCGAAAACCTCGGCAACGGGCCGACATTGATGGTGGGTGACATGATGCGTGCCGCCGTGCAGATGTTGGGGTCGTTGAGCCGCAACGAAGCCGTCAAGCTCGTCACCCAAGCCCAAGTTGCAGCCATGGGCAGCGACTGAGGCTCCACGCCAAACATCCCAGACCGCTCGGTCCGCCTATACTCTGCGCTCAGCAGATAACGGCATTCTCAAAAAGCGAGAAGGCGTTCTCGATGAGGAGGAGGCGAGCCGACGTTGCCAGGAGCCTGCGACGGCAAAATTGCGCTGGTGACCGGTGCCAGCCGGGGGCTGGGCAAGGCGATCGCGCAGCGATTGGCCGGCGAAGGCGCCACGGTGGGGGTCACCGCCCGCACCATGGAGCCCGATCCCAAGTACCAGGGATCGCTGCAACAGACGGTCGACGAGATCACCGCCGCCGGCGGATCGGCGGTCGCCATCCAAGCGGACTTGTCGAAACCCGACGACCGAGAGCGCCTTTTCACCGAGTTGGTCGAACGTGCCGGTGCGCCGGACATTCTGGTCAACAACGCCGCGGTGACGTTCCTGCGTCCACTCGACGAGTTCCCTGATCGGCGCGTACGGCTGATGATCGAAATGCACGTGATGGCGCCGATGCATCTGACCCAGTTGGCGATCCCCGCCATGCGCGAACGCGGTCGCGGCTGGGTCCTCAATATCACCTCGGTCGGCGGCGATCTGCCCGAAGGACCACCGTTTTCCGACTTCGACCGCACAGCCGGCTTCGGGGTCTACGGCACTGTCAAGGCTGCGCTAAACCGGCTCACGAAAAGCCTTGCGGCCGAACTCTATGATGATGGCATCGCGGTGAATGCCGCAGCCCCGTCGAACCCGGTGGCCACTCCGGGCGCCGGCACGCTCGACCTGGCCAAGACCGACACCGAAGACATCGAGCTCATCACCCAGACCGCGCTCACCCTGGTCACCGCAGATCCCAAGTCGATGACTGGGCGGATTGCCCACACGCAGCCGTTCCTGCGTGAAATCGGGTGGTTGCACTGAAAGACCCGCTGCTTGCCATTGTTGTCGCTCGCGCGAGTGAGTCGGTTAGTTACGCGGCACGCCGGCGAGTTTGTCGGCGAACTTCGCCTCGGCCGCTTGACGCAGCCGCAGCAGGTGCTCGGACGGGAACACGTCGGGCGAAGGTTTGCGGTCCTTGAGCAGCAGTCGCGCCAGCGTGACCTTGTGCACCTCGGTCGGCCCGTCGGCCAGCCCCAGCACAAACGACTCCACCAGGTGTTGAACAAACGGCATCTCGTGCGTGGTGCCCAGCGATCCGTGCAGTTGCAGCGCACGGGCCGACACGTCGTGTAAGACCTTCTGCATCATCGCCTTGACCGCCGAGATGTCGGCACGCACGGCCTTGTAGTCGTTGTGCTGGTCGATCTTCCATGCCGTCTGCAAGGTGAGCAGCCGGAACGCCTCGATTTCCATCCACGAGTCGGCGACCATCTGCTGGACGAGCTGCTTGTCGCTCAGCATTTGCCCCTGAGTGTGCCGGGAAACCGCTCGCTCACAAAGCATGTCGAAAATCCGCCGGACCAGGCCGACGGTGCGCATCGCGTGGTGAATGCGGCCGCCACCAAGCCGAGTCTGCGCAACGACGAAAGCGCCGCCACGCGGCCCGAGCATGTGATCGGCCGGAACCCGGACGTTCTCGTAGCGGACATAACCCTCACGCCCTCCGCCGCCGAGCGGTTGGTAACCGAGCCCGACATCGCGTAGGACATTAATGCCCGGTGTCTCCGACGGCACGACGAACATCGAATGACGTTGGTAAGGCGAAGCATCGGGGTCCGTCACGGCCATCACGATCAGAAAAGACGCCATGGACGCAAACGAGGAGAACCACTTCTCACCGTTGATGACCCAGTGGTCGCCGTCCTGGACTGCGTTGGTGGTGAACTCTTTCGGGTCGGCGCCGCCCTGTGGCTCGGTCATGGAGAAGCAGGACACGATCTTGTTATCCAGCAACGGCTCCAGATAACGCTTCTTGAGTTCGGGAGTGCCGTAGTGGGCCAGGATCTCGCTGTTGCCGGAATCCGGGGCCTGCGAGCCGAAGACGATCGGCGCGCATTCGGACCGGCCCGAGGATCTCGTTGAGCAACGCCAGTTTCACCTGGCCGTAACCGGGTCCGCCCAGATGCGGGCCCAGGTGGGTAGCCCATAGCCCGCGTTCCTTGACGACCTGCTGCAGCGGAGGAATCAGCGCTTGACGTACCGGATCGTTGAGGTCGTGAGACTCCTTGATGATCAGATCGATTGGTTCGCATTCCGAACGCACGAACTCGTCAACCCAGGCGAGTTGTGCGGCCCATTGTGGGTCGGTCGAGAAGTCCCAAGCCACCGATCGTCCTTTCAGTCTCATCAATACTCAGTTGTTGACCTCGGCGCCGAGGTCACCCACCACACGCACACCGCGCACGGGTCCTGTCATGACGTCCACGTCTGTCGGCGAGCCGCCGCTTCCTTGGTGGCGTGGCTGAGGACCTGGTTGCGGTTCTCGAGTTCGAGGGCTGATTGCAGCCCGGCTGCGTCGGCGTTGACCTGCAGTGCACGTTTCGTCAATTGCACGCCCAGCGGAGTGAGTTCGGCTATGCGAGTTGCTATTTCGAGTGCGCGGTCAAGCAGGTCCTCGGGTGCGACGAGCTTCGCTCACCAGCCCGCGGCGGTCGGCTTCGCCAGCGGAGACCGTGCGGCCGGTCAGCATCCAGTCAGCGGCGACACTTGTCCCGACGATGCGCGGCAAGAAGTAGCTCATCCCCATCTCGGCACCGGACAAGCCAAGCAGGATCGCCGCGTTGCCGAATGTTGCTACGGTCGAGCAGATTCTGATGTCAGCGGCCAGGCACAGGGCCAGACCCGCGCCGACGCACGGTCCGTTGACCGCGGCGATCACCGGTTGCGGGATCTCGCGCAGCGCCTGCGGCAGTGCGGCCATCGTCTCTTGGAAACGCAGGCGGTCGATCGCGGGAGCGGTTGCTTCCGGTATTCGCGGTCCGAAGTCGCGCATGTCAATTCCTGAGCAGAATCCGCGCCCCGCACCGGTCATCACGACGGTGTTGACCGAGCTGTCCGCGCCGAGGGCGGTGAGCGTTCGGTTGAGTTCGCCGACCATGACGTCGTTGATGGCATTGAGCCGCTCGGGTCGGTTCAGCTGCAGTACGGCCACGCCGGCGTGCGGCCTCTGCACGCTCAACGTCTCGGTCACCGTCAATCGAGCTCCCTTCGTCGCGAGCCCTGAGACACTCATTCGCTAATGACGAGAATGCTATTCTTCGGCCGCGCGGCCACGCAATGCGGGGAGCCGGTGGATGTGCCGAAGCAGAACTGATGGCTGTGAGAATTGCGAATTCACGACCGGGGCTTCTGGCTCGCGTACAGGCTGACTATCGCAATACCGGCAGGAGGATAGGTGACAGATCTCGAAACAGCCGACGGCGTGACGATCGTCCGATTCGACAACGCGACGGTGAACGCGCTCGACCTGGACTTGCTGGAGGTCATCATCGCCTCGATGCGAGGCGTCGAGGGACCGGTCGTCATCACCGGCGCCGGCCGGAGTTTCTCGGCCGGTGTCGACTTGCGCGCCCTCATCGACGGCGGCTCCGACTATGCCGAACGCTTCGTGACCGCGTTGTCGGAGGCTTTTCTCGCCATCTTCGATCACCCGGCACCGGTGGTCGCCGCGATCAACGGGCATGCGATCGCGGGCGGCTGTGTCCTGGCCATGTGTGCCGACGTGCGACTGATGTCGGGCGGGACGATCGGCCTCACCGAGCTTGCCGTCGGTGTCCCATTCCCGGTGGCAGCGCTTGAGATATGTCGCTATGCGATGGGGATATCGGCACCCCGCGCGGCGCTGGGGGCCAAAACCATCGACGCGGATACCGCGTTGGCCCGCGGATGGATCGATGCCGTCGTCCCGAATGACGAGTTGATTCCTCACGCGCTGGCGGCCGCGCGCCAACTCGGTCAGTACTCAGCGGCTGCGTACGCGGCCACCAAGAAGCAGTTGCACCGGCCGGCTCGCGCCGCGATCGATGCCGGTGCGGCGACGGACGCCGACGTGCGGGCCAGTTGGATATCGGAGGAAACCCGTGGCCGCATTGCCGGATTCCTCGAGACCCTTGCCCGCGGCCGCTGAGGTCAATCCGCTGTGAGCTTCTGGATCACCCACGCCGCGCACACGCTGACCGAAGAGATACCCGCACCGCCGAACCAGGTCCGCGACTTCTACGTCGACCTCGACAACGTCAAAGTCGTTCATCCGCTGGTTGTTTCGGTGCAAACCATATCGCGCAGCCAAACCCCGGACGGTTACCAGCAGACTTATCGGGTGCGCGACCGTATCCCGTTGGGGCCATTGGCGATCCGGATAAGCTACTGGGCGCGAGTCGAGGTCGCGGAACACGGAGACGTGCTGACCGAGGCGCGTCAGTTCCCACGGGTGCGGCTGAACGGCGCCGTGACATTCCAACCGATCGACTCGGGCACCCGTCTCACCGAGCGGCTGCAGATCGCGGCTCCCCGTCTGCTCGCGGCGATGACTCAACGGGAAGCGGTCGACGCACACGTCGCGATGTTGGCCGGCATCCGCAGCCACTTCCAAGCACTATCAGCTCAATGACGATGGGGTTTTCAAGGTAGCCCCAGCGCGCCGTCCTTCTCCGGGCGATACACCTTGATCCCGTCCAATATCACCTTGCGCGCCTGATCGTCGGAGATCCCTCCTTCCCGGAGGCCGTACATCTGGCGAAGCAAGGTGTAGCTGCCATAGTTGTCGCAGGCGGCGTGCCCGGCAGCGATCAACTGCTCGGGGTAAGCGCAGCGTCGTCCTGGACTTGCGCTCCGACCCCGGCAAGGCCGCTCTGCGCTTGCTCATCGAGACCGCGGACGTGTTCATTCATTCGATGCGGGCCAAGGCGATTGCCCGGCTGGGTTTCGGCTACGAACAGGTCGCCGCGATCAACCCCGCGATCGTCGATACCAACTGCTACGGATATGGCCGCCGTGGACCCGGTCGCGATCTGCCCGCCTACGACGACACCATCCAGGCCGAATGCGGACTGCCTGCCGTCCAAGAACAGCTGACCGGCGAGGCCAACTTCGTGGGGACCATCATGGCGGACAAGGTCGCCGGTCTGACAGCGCTCTACGCGACGACGATGGCGCTGTTCCACCGGGAACGCACCGGCGAGCGAACGACCGACGAATGGTTGGCGCTGTTTCGTGAACTGGAGATACCGGCAGCCCCGCTCCAGACCCCGGGCGCGCTGTTCGACGATCCCCATCTGAACGCCGTCGGGTTTTTCGAGACGCTGAACACTCCCGACGGTTCGGTGCGCTTTCCCGGTGTGCCGACCTGGTTTTCCCGGACGGCGGGGCGAGTCGCCGGTCCCGCTCCGAGGCTGGGCGCCAACACCGCCGAGGTGCTCGAAGAACTCGGGCTGGGCTTCGACGCCGAAGCCGTCCACGGCTCGGCGTAACGCCAGGCGGGCAGCATATTTCGGGTTACCGCCGCGCCGTGTCTGCGGCTGATGAGGTCGGTGCGCCCCTAAACTGACGCGTGATCCAGCAGGGAGGGGCATCCAAGCATCGGCGGCAAAAAACGCACTGACCAGACCGGTCGGAGCGCTGGAGAGGTGAGCATGAGACCGGCCGGGGCATATCCCGCGCCGGTTCGTTGTGCTCAGCGCCCTCGCTGGGTTGCGCCGCCGCCAGCGGGGCGGCTGACCACCACCAGAGCGAGTGACGACGGCGAACGATCAGCGCGCCGCCCGGGTATTCGCGCGCTGGATGGCGTGCGTGCGCTGGCGGTCGTGCTGGTGCTCGCCGACCACGGCGGCGTACCGGGGATGTCGGGTGGATTCCTCGGGGTCGACGTCTTTTTCGTGCTCAGCGGTTTCCTGATCACCTCGCTGCTGCTTGACGAACTGGGCCGCAGCGGCCGTATTGACCTGACCAACTTCTGGATTCGGCGCGCCCGGCGGTTGCTGCCGGCGCTGGTGTTGATGGTGCTGGCCGTGGCCGTCGGGCGTCAGTTCTTCTCACCCGAGGCCATCGCCGGATTGCGCGATGACGCCGTCGCCGCATTTTTCTGGATGGCGAACTGGATGTTCGTCGCCGACAAGACGGGGTATTTCGCCCAGGGTGCTCCACCGTCGCCGCTGCAGCACGCCTGGTCGCTTGGTGTGGAGGAGCAGTACTACATCGTCTGGCCGCTGGTGCTTATCGCGGTGGCTGTGCTGCTGGCGGCACGAGCACGTCGTCGGGACAGTCGGGCCACGCTCGGTGGAGTCCGCTTGACGGTGGTCCTACTGGCCGCGCTGGGAGCGCTGGGTTCTGCGGCGGCCGCGGTCCTGCTCGCGTCCGATGCGACCCGGGATCGGGTCTACTTCGGCACCGATACCCGGGCTCAGGCGCTGCTGGTGGGTGCTGCCGCCTCGGCGTTGCTGGTGGGCGATTGGTCGTCACTGAACCGCGGGTGGTCGCTGATCCGGTCCCGCTGGGGCAGATGGGTCGCCAGGCTGCTTCCGGTCATCGGGCTGGTGGTTTTAGGGGCGGCTGTGCACTTCGCCACCGGCAGCGCTCGCGAATTCCGCAGCGGTCTGCTGATTGTGGCCGCGGTCGCGGCAATTTTGGTGATCGCCCCGGTGGCGCTGGATCAGCGCGGACCCGTTGCTGTCGTGCTGGCCTGGGGTCCGCTGGCATGGCTCGGCACCATCTCGTATGGCGTCTACCTGTGGCATTGGCCGATCTTTCTGGTGCTCAACGGCGCCCGGACCGGCTGGTCCGGACTCTCGCTGTTCGGTATCCGGTGCGTCGCCACGCTGGCGGTGTCGACGGTGTCGTGGTGGGCGATCGAGCAGCCCATCCGGAAATGGCGACCGGTGCGGGTGCCGCTACTGCCGCTCGCCGGAGCGACCGCGGCAACCGCCGCCGCGGTGACGCTGCTGGTCGTTCCCGTCGGTCACCGACCCGGCAGTGGGCCACTCGACGATGGCAGCTTGCCTCCCGGTGTGTCGCCGGTCGCGGTCGTGTCGCCGTCTCCTCCGCAGGGATTCAAATCCGCGCGGGCGATTACCCAGCGGGACCCGCGGCGGCCTTTCACCGTTTCGGTGTTCGGTGACTCGATCGGCTGGACGTTGATGCACTTCCTGCCGGCGACGCCGGGTTTTCAGTTCATCGACCACACCGTCATCGGCTGCAGCCTGGTGCGCGGCGGCCCGTACCGCTATCTCGACCAGACCCTAGATCAAAAGAGCGAATGCGAATCGTGGCCGGGCAGATGGACATCGCAGGTCGCCATCGACCGTCCTGACGCCGTCCTGTTGGTCGTCGGCCGCTGGGAAACCGTGGATCGGGTCAACGAAGGCAGGTGGACCCACATCGGTGACCCGGACTTCGACGCCTATATCAGCGGTGAGCTTCGGCGCGCGGTGGACATCCTCAGCTTCGGCGGTGCGCCGCTGACCGTTGCCAACCTGCCGTACAGCAGGCGAGGCGAACGGCCGGACGGGAGCCTGTACCCAGAGGATCAGCCGAAGCGGGTGGATGAGTGGAACTCGTTGTTGGGCAAGACCATCGGGAATCGTCCAGACGTTCGGATCATGGATTTCAAAAGGAAGTTGTGCCCACAAGGTGTGTATACCGGCGAAGTCGACGGCATCCAGGTCCGCAGCGATGGTGTACACCTCACCGACCAAGGCGTGCAGTGGCTGACGCCGTGGCTCGAGGAATCGCTGCGGAAGCGGTGACTAACTGCCGACGTGACAGCTGATTTCCATGCTGTCACTTTCCCTCGCGGCGAAATTGACACTCACATAGCCGTTCTCGTTGCTGCGGACGTAGTCGAGGTAGGGCCGCGCATCCGCCATCTCCGTGTTGTCGGCGACGACGAGAGCTCCGGGTGACAGACGTTCCTCCAGCAGCTTGATCACCGGCAGGTACAGCTCTTTCCAACCGTCGAGCAGCACGAAATCGACGGATCCGTCCAGACTCGCAAGCGTGGAAAGCGCGTCCCCTTCAAGGACGGTGATCACGTCGTCCAGGCCGGTGTCAGCGAATGTCTGCTTTGCAGCGGCGATCTTGGCCGCGCTGAGCTCGGTGGTCACCACCCGGCCGCTGCCGTTGTCGCGCACCGCCGATGCCAGATGCAGCGCTGAAATACCAAACGACATACCGAATTCAACGACGGTCGTCGGACGAGTTGCCCGCACCAACGAGTACAGCAGGCGGCCGGCCTCCGGCGTCACGGGGATGTAGAAAGTGCTCATCGCATCGGCGCGTTCCTGTGCGGTCCTCGCCGGGGACATGTCATTTCGCCTGGCGCGCAGCTGAGGCGTCTGTTCCCGCGTCTCGGTGTACATCCGGTCGAGGGCTGCTGCGACTCGGCGATCCTGCAATGTGGTGGACATCCTTTCGAGCCTAGCCGCGCGACGACGCGCATTGGTCTCTACCTTGTTTGACGAGCGCCGACTCCGGTGCCAGGATGGACAGGCAAGCACCTCGGTAGGTGAGGCGTCTGCACGGATACAGGCCACTGACCCCGAACGTCGAGAGACGCCCCGGGTCAGGACAGCTCCTCCCGGCCTAAGGGTTGAGCCCAAGTGGCTTCCGGAAACGTAATTCCGGATACGCCGTGCAGTGCCGAAGCTCCGACGATGGGGGTGCGTCGCCGTCAGGCGCCGATCTTCTGTCGCGTGTGCACGTTGGCGACACCCCCGTGTGTCCTGGCCGCGAGGAGGTGAGGGCGATATTGAGTCCGTGTGACAGTCCGCATCCGTATTCGACAACTAATTCGTCCCGATCCGGCGGCGGCATTCATTTCGCCACCTGAGCCCTTCAGACGCGGTTTTCGTTGCACCTAACCGCATTTGGCGCACTTGAATGATCAAACTCGGCTCGGCGGTCGCACTCGCTGATGGCAATCGGCCGGGCTCCCGGCAGGAGATGATCATGGAAACCCTTGTTACACAGGCGGATCAAGGAGGCAGCTAATGGCCCGCCCCAACCCAGAGCGTCAGATCCACCGAGCCTGCGGAGACGTCCGCGCGGCTCTTATCAGTGCACTGGAGGTGCTCGCGGAGGGCACCGCTCCCAGCGCCGTCAGCGATGACCCCTTCAAAGTGTTCAGCGACTTGGGACAGGTTCAGCGCCATGTCGCCGCAGCGTTGCATGCCACCAACCTGCTCGACCAGATGGTTGGCCTTCCGGCAGAGGAGCGTCCACCCTGGTCGTACTACCGGAGCCGGATCGGCAAGAAGCCGCCATACGCAATCAGTGCCGTCGACGTTGACCACGGCTTAGCCGACCAGGCAACCGCGTCCTAGCTAGGGTGACGAAACCTGTGGCAACAGAACGATCTTGCCGTGGGTGTGTCGTTGTTCGAGTTCTTCGAAAGCGTCGGCGACCCGGTCGAGGGGGTAGGTCGCAGCGACGTCGAAGTCGATCGCGCCGGAGGCGACCAGGTTGGCGATTTCGCTCAGCACCGCCGGAGTCGACGCCTCGGCACTGCCTTCGGTCTTCGCGCCCACCTCGGCGGCCTTCTGGAACGAGATGATGGTGTCGACCCGCTCGGGTGGCACACCGAGGTCGACCGCGAGCTGAACGTAGTCCGGTCCGAACAAATCGATGAAGGCGTCGACGCCGTTCGGTGCGGCCTGCCGCAGTCGATCGGCCAACCCGTCGCCGTATTCGACCGGCACGACGCCGTGAGCGCGGAGCCACTCGGCGTTACCCGACGATGCGATTCCCAACACCCGCACGTCACGCAGAGTCAACAGCTGAACGACCAGGCTTCCGACTCCTCCGGCCGCCGCGGAGACCGCGACGGTCTCACCGGGCTGCGGCGCGACGGCGCGAACCGCCGCGTATGCCGTGACGCCGACGACGTAAAGCGAGCCCGCGGCCTCCCAGCTCAGCTGGGGCGGTTTGGGAATCAGCTGGTCGACCGGGACGACGGTGTGCGTCGCGTGGCTGGATCGCTGGAAGCTGAAACCGAGCACCTCGTCGCCAACAGAGAAATCGCTGACCCCAACTAAATGACTGCCGACCTCGACGACGACGCCGGCCAAGTCGCTGCCCTCGCCGGATGGAAAGGTGGCGGGGAATTGCTCGTGGAGTGCACCGGTGCGGATGGCCGCCTCGCCGGGATTGATTCCGGCCGCGCGAACCTCGACAAGCACTTCTCCGGCACCGGGGACCGGCCTGTCGATATCGGCCACGTACAACACCTCACGCCCGCCGTAGCTATCGAAGCGGACCGCTCGCGCTCGTGCAGGTGCCATCCTGACCTCCCGGTTCCTCATTTACTTTTTAGCGCGAAATACCTTCGCCTGCAACTACTTTAGCTATTCCGATACAGCGGGCCCGGTACAACCATCTTTACGTTCAAACTCCGCGACCGGCCGACGTGTTCCATCGCAAAGGTGTAACCGTCGCCATACCGAGGCGGTGCGAGGTCACCAGCGGGGCTACGCCACCACGTTGATGGGGTCACCGAGGTGAACAGTGTCGAAGTACCACGCCGCGTTGTCCGGGCTGAGGTTGATGCAGCCGTGGCTGACGTTCGCATAACCCTGGGAGTCCACCGACCACGGGGCCGAATGCACATACACACCGCTCCAGGTGACACGAACGGCGTACTGGGCGGTGATTTTGTATCCCTCCGCCGAGTCGAGTGGAATGCCGATGGTTCGTGAATCCATCACGACCGTGCGCTCTTTGGACAGCGCGGAGTAATTACCGATCGGCGTTGGGCGAGTGGGTTTGCCCATCGACGCCGGCATCGTGCGCAGCACGTCACCGTTGATGCTGACCGTGAACGTGTGCTCGGAGATGCTGGCAACGCCAACCACTTCGTCGCCGGTGTCGAAACCGGTTGATAAGGCGTGCACCTGGACGCCGACGTGGCTGTGTGCGGGCCAGTAGCCGTCCGGCGTCCACTGCACGACATTGGTGTCGACCCAACTGAATCGCCCAGCGACGTGGTTCGGCGCGGTGATCTTGATTGCCCGCTCGGCCGCCCTCCGGTCGGTCACCGGGCCGGTGAAGGTGACCATCACCGGGTGGGCCACACCGACGACCGCGCCGTCAGCCGGCTGGATCGACGCGACACTGTCGGTCGGGCTCGGGGGTGCGATTGCCGCCATGCCCGGAGCGCCTGACCCCGCCATGGCCAGCACGGCAACCAATACCGCGAGCCACACAATTCGCATCGCTCTGCCCACGGCCTCCACCCTCCGAGATGATGCGAGCCCGAAGCGCTCACATTTGGTATCTCTAATATGCCCTATCCGGCGCTCAGCAAACCCATTATCGTTTGCGCAAGTCGCGGTTAGGGCAGCAAAGCATCGATTATCCGCCCTGATCGACGGGGCATTACTGCCAAGGACGTGATCTCGAACTCGTCAAGCTGGATGCAAGTTGGCAAGCGCGGATCGCCGTGCTGACAGGTGGCGGCACGTGCGGTCGGCGGTGTCAGTCGGCGGAGTTCACCCGAGCCGCAGCGGATTCCGGCATGGGCTCGTACCGGACGAAGGAACGGGTGAAGGAGGCCGCTCCATGTGAGAGCGAGCGCAGGTCGATCGCGTAACGGGTCAACTCGACTTGTGGCACTTCGGATTTCACCAACGTGCGGTCGCTTCCGACGGTGTCAGTACCCAGCACCCGGCCGCGACGTCCGGACAGGTCGCTCATCACTGCGCCGACGAGATCGTCGGGTATCAGCACCGATATCTCGTCGATCGGCTCGAGCAACCTCACTGTGGCCGCCGCGGCGGCCTCTTTCAACGCCAGCGCACCGGCCATCTGGAAGGCGAAATCTGAGGAGTCCACGCTGTGTGCCTTGCCATCGAGCAGTGTGACCCGGACGTCGACCACGGGGTAACCGGCGTGCACGCCCTTCTCCATTTGAGCGCGCACTCCCTTTTCGACGCTAGGGATGAATTGCCGCGGCACCGCACCACCGACCACCTTGTCGTGAAACTCGAACCCCGAGCCTTCCGCTAGTGGCTCGACCTCGATGTCGCAGACCGCGTACTGGCCGTGTCCACCGGACTGCTTGACGTGCCGACCGTGGCCTTTCGACTTGCCGCCGAACGTTTCTCGCAGCGGCACCCGCAGCTCCACGGTGTCCACGCCGACGCCGTACCGGCTGGCCAGTGCGTCAAGCACCACGCCGGCGTGCGCTTCGCCCATGCACCACAGCACAACCTGATGCGTCTCCGGATTCTGTTCGATCCGCAGGGTGGGATCCTCGGCGGCCAACCGCGCCAACCCGACTGACAGCTTGTCCTCGTCGGTCTTGGCGTGTGCCTGGATGGCAACCGGCAGCAGCGATTCCGGCATGGTCCACGGTTTGAGCACCAACGGTTGGGTCTTGTCTGAGAGCGTGTCTCCGGTCTCCGCCCGGCTCAGTCGCCCTATCGCGCACATGTCACCCGGCAGCACAACAGAGGCGGGCCGCTGCTGCTTGCCCAGCGGGAACGACAACGCACCGATGCGTTCGTCCTCGTCGTGGTCGACGTGGCCAGCGAGGGAAGCTGAGCCGGCTCCGTTATGGATGCCGTCTGATGAGCCGAAGAAGGATGAGAAATGGCCCGACACATGAACCGTCGTGTCGGGCCTGATGGTTCCGGAGAACACCCGGACCAGGCTGAGCCTGCCGACGTAAGGGTCTGACGTCGTCTTGACCACCTCGGCCAGCAGCGGTGAGTCGGAGCCGCACGTCACCTTGGTGAAGGCAGCGCCTTCGGCCGTAAAGACTTCAGGCAGTGGGTGTTCTCGCGGTGACGGGAATCCGCGGGTGGCGATCTCCAGTAGCTCCAGCGTGCCGACGCCGGTGCTGCTGCAGACCGGAATGACCGGGAAGAAGGAGCCACGGGCGACTGCTTTCTCCAGATCGTCGATCAAGGCCGACTCGTCGACCTTTTCGCCGCCCAGGTAACGCTCCATCAGGGATTCGTCTTCGGACTCCTCGATGATTCCCTCGATCAGGGTGCCGCGGGCTTCGTCGATCTGGTCGGCGTACGAGGCATCGGGTGGGTGAGTGGTCCGCTTACCGCTCGCGTACTCGTAATGCGTCTGCGACAACAGCCCGACCAGGCCGTTGCCAGCGGGGAGATAGAGCGGTAAAACCTTGTCGCTGAACGCATTCTGCGCCGCTGCGAGTGCGTTCTGATAGTTGGCCCTGGCGTGGTCGAGTTTGGTGATGACCACCGCCCGTGGCATCCCGACCTGGCTGCACTCCTGCCAGAGTGACTTGGTCGGTTCGTCCACCTCTTCGTTGGCCGCGATCACAAAGAGAGCGCAGTCCGCGGCTCGCAGCCCGGCCCGCAATTCGCCGACGAAGTCGGCGTAGCCCGGGGTGTCGACGAGGTTGACCTTGACGCCGTCGTGTGCCAGTGACGCCAAGGCAAGACTGACCGACCGTTGCTGGCGGATCTCGGCCTCGTCGTGGTCGCACACCGTGGTGCCGTCGGCGATCGAGCCTGGCCTCGACAACACGCCAGCGGCAACGAGCAGGGCGTCTACCAGGGTGGTCTTGCCGCCGCCGGACGGGCCTACCAACACCACGTTCCGTACGGCGGCCGGATCGGCCACGGCGGGGGCGGCTCCTGCGCCCTGAGAACTATGGGACTTGTCTGCCATGACGTGTCTCCTCATGCCCCGGGCAATATCGTGATGTAGGTCACTTTTCTCCTGGCGCCCGCGCAGCACAAGGGTGAACCCCGTGCCAGTAGCCGGTCGTGCTCAGGCCTGCCAGCTGCTCCAGCGCCGGACGGTGACTGCGATGACGGGGCCATTCAACGGAACCGATTGGTACTGGGCGTATTTCGCCCGCAGCAGGTCTCGTCCGATGCGCATCGCGTTGCCGTCGTGATGGATCGTCGCGACACCGTCGACTCGGACCCACCACAACTGCGTCCAGTCCTCGGCATAGTGGTCGACCAGCAGACTCACCCGCGGGTTTCCGTCGATGTTGGCCAGCCGGCGCAGCCGCTGGGTCGTCTTGGGTTTGGCGTCCACAGCGGTGTAGATGACCTCGCCGTCAACCGCGAACACCACCGGCACCAGGTGTGGCCTGCCGTCGGGGGCGACGGTGGCCAGGCGGGCTACCGGTGCTTGCGCGAAGCGGGTCTTGGGGTCGAAGTCGACCACGTCACCGAGCCTAGAGGCCCGCGAAAGCTACGTAATGGTGAGGCCGCCGTCGACGACGATCGTCTGCCCGGTGACGTAACCGCCGGCCGCCGATGCCAGCCATACCGCGGTGGCAGCGAGTTCACGTGCGTCGCCCAAGCGACCCAGGATCAGTCGATGCGCTTGGCTGTCCAGGTACCCGGGCTGGTATTCGTCGGTCATCTCGGTTTTGAAGAATCCCGGCGCCAGTGCGTTGACCCGGATGCCCTTTCTCGAGCCCCACTGCTGCGCGAGATCCCGGGTGAGTCCGATGATCGCGGCTTTGCTGGCGCTATACGCGGCCTGCGGCAGGCTGGCGGTGGTGATCCCCAGAACGCTGGCGATGTTGATGATCGAACTCCCGGGCTGCATGACGCGCCCGCTGGCCTGTGCCACCCAGTAGGCGCCGTTGAGGTTGACGTCGATCACCGAGCGGAACTGTTCGGGTGTCTCCCGGGTCGCCGGGTGGGCGGTTCCGACGCCGGCGTTGTTGATCAACACATCGACCCGGCCGAATGTCTGCATTGCCGAGTCCACCAGAGCCAGGCACTGCTCCGGGACGCTGACGTCGGTGGCGATCGTCAGCGCTTTGCGGCCGGTGGCTTCGACGAGCGAGGCGGTCTCGGCCAGCCTGTCGACGCGGCGCGCGCCCAATACGACGTCCGCACCGGCCTCGGCGAACGCTTGGGCGAATGACACACCCAGCCCCGACGAAGCGCCGGTCACGACCACGACCTTGTCGTCCAGTCGGAATGAATCAAGCACGCCCATGCAAAGACACCTCGCTCGCAGTCCAGCGGAAACTATGAAGCTATAACGCGGCCCGCATCGACCCCTACGGCCACTGCCGTTTAGCAGCCAAGAAAGACGGGAAAAGAGACGCCGGCGTGCTCAGTCGCGCAGCGCAGGTTACGGTGAACTGAAAAATGTCGCGTCGTTAACAGCCGAACGTTGCGGCATTTCTGGCTTAATCCGGGCTGGAATCTATGCAGGAGGTGACGGGATGAGCGGATCGCACCGCCGTGAACCGCGGGGGTCGCTGCGCTTGCTCAGTTTGCTGGCAGTGCTGGGCCTGGGCCTGGCAACGGCGCCCGCGCACGCGTCACCGCTGACGCCGCCGGCGCCGCGAGACGCCGCGTCGGCCTCCGCACAGGTGGGCCCGCAGATCGTCGACATCGACGCCAAGCTGGGCTATCAGAGCGCGGTCGGCGCCGGAACCGGCATCGTGATCGATCCCAATGGTGTGGTGCTGACCAACAACCACGTGGTCGCCGGCGCCACCAACCTCACCGCGAGGTCCATCGGCAACGGCCAGACCTATCCGGCCACGGTGATCGGCTACGACCGTCAACACGACATCGCGGTATTGCAACTTGCCGGGGGCGGGCTGCCTTCGGCCAATATCGGCAACTCGGACTCGGTGTCCGTGGGCCAGCCCATCGTCTCGCTGGGTAATGCTGGCGGCGCCGGCGGAGCGCCGAGTGCGGAACCGGGCACTATCTCCGCGCTGGGCCAGACGGTGTCGGCCAGCGATGCGCTGACCGGCAGCACGGAGACGCTGAACGGGCTGATTCAGCTCAACGCGGGTATCCGCCCCGGCGACTCCGGTGGGCCGACCGTCAATTCCGCCAACCAGGTGATCGGCATGAACACTGCCGCAACCGAGAACTACCACCTCGGCCGCGGGCAGGGCTTCGCGATCCCGATCAATGAGGCCATGGCCATCGCCGGCCAGATCCGGTCCGGCGCTTCGTCGCCGACGGTGCACATCGGTCCGACCGCGTTCCTCGGTGTCGGTGTCAACGACGCCCACGGTGGCGGGGGCGCCATCGTTCGCCAGGTAATTCCGACCGGGCCTGCTGCGGGGGCCGGGATCAACCCGGGCGACGTGATCACCTCGGTCAACGGCCAACCCGTCGACTCGGCCACAGCGCTGACCAACATTCTCGATCAGCACCATCCCGGCGACGGCGTCTCGGTGGGGCTGGGGGGTCGGGACACCAATGTGACGTTGTCGGACGGTCCGCCGGGCTGATCCGAACGGCGCAGCTCATGAGGCTGCGTCCAATTCGTTTGGCGTGCATGTGGTTTTCGATTCCGCACCTCGGGTACGTGTAGACTCGTGGACTTGACGAGGGACAAACACGACACGGTCGAGCATGATCCTGCGGAGGGAAGTCACGTCGAAGCCGGCGTCGTCGAGCATCCCGATGCCGACGACTTCGGCGACGCCCGCGCACTGCCGCCGGATTCGACCTGGTTCAAGCACGCGGTGTTCTACGAAGTGCTGGTGCGGGCGTTCTATGACGGCAACGCCGACGGTGCGGGCGACCTACGCGGACTGATCGAGCGCATCGACTATCTGCATTGGCTCGGCATCGACTGCATCTGGCTGCCGCCGTTCTACGACTCGCCCTTGCGTGACGGCGGCTACGACATCCGCGACTTCTACAAGGTGCTTCCGGAGTTCGGCACCGTCGACGACTTCGTCAAGCTGCTCGACGCGGCGCATCAGCGAGGTATCCGGGTGATCACCGACCTGGTGATGAACCACACCTCGGAATCGCATCCGTGGTTTCAGGCGTCCCGAAACGACCCGGACGGGCCGTACGGCGATTTCTACGTCTGGAGCGACACCAGCGACCGCTACACCGACGCCCGGGTGATCTTCATCGACACCGAGGAGTCCAACTGGACCTTCGATCCGGTCCGCCGCCAGTTCTACTGGCACCGGTTTTTCTCCCACCAGCCGGACCTGAACTACGACAACCCGGCTGTACAGGAGGCGATGATCGACGTCATCCGCTTCTGGCTCGACCTCGGCATCGACGGCTTCCGGTTGGACGCTGTGCCGTACCTGTTCGAGCGGGACGGCACCAACTGCGAGAACCTGCCCGAAACCCATGCCTTCCTCAAGCGGGTGCGCAAGGTCGTCGACGACGAATTCCCCGGACGGGTGCTGTTGGCCGAAGCCAACCAATGGCCGGCCGATGTCGTGGAGTACTTCGGGGACCCCAGCACGGGTGGCGACGAATGCCACATGGCATTCCACTTCCCCCTGATGCCGCGCATCTTCATGGCGGTCCGACGCGAATCACGATTCCCGATCTCGGAGATTTTGGGCCAGACACCGGAGATCCCGGACACGGCGCAATGGGGCATCTTCCTGCGCAACCACGACGAGTTGACGCTCGAGATGGTCAGCGACGAAGAGCGTGACTACATGTACTCCGAATACGCCAAAGACCCGCGGATGAAGGCCAACGTCGGCATCCGCCGTCGCCTGGCTCCGCTGCTGGACAACGACCGCAACCAGATCCAGCTGTTCGCGGCGTTGCTGCTGTCGCTGCCCGGCTCGCCGGTGCTCTACTACGGCGACGAAATCGGGATGGGCGACGTCATCTGGCTGGGTGACCGGGACGGGGTGCGCACCCCGATGCAATGGACCCCCGACCGCAACGGCGGCTTCTCGACGGCCAATCCCGGCCGGCTCTACCTACCGGCCAGCCAGGACACGATCTACGGGTACCAGTCGGTCAACGTGGAAGCCCAGCGCGACACCTCGACGTCGCTGCTCAACTGGACCCGCACCATGCTGGCCGTGCGCCGCCGACACGACGCCTTCGCCCTCGGGACCTTCGAGGAACTGGGCGGCTCGAACCCGTCGGTCCTCGCCTATGCTCGCCTCACCAACGATGACGTGGTGATCTGTGTCAATAACCTGTCCCGTTTTCCGCAGCCCATCGAACTCAACCTGCAGGAATGGACCGGATACACGCCGGTGGAATTGACCGGGCAAGTGGAGTTCCCGCGTATCGGGCACCTGCCCTACCTGCTGACCCTTCCGGGGCATGGGTTCTACTGGTTCCAGTTGTGCGGGTCTGAGGAGTGGCAATGAACTTGCCCTGGGCGGTATGGCTGCCGCAGCAACGCTGGTATGCCGGCCGCAGTCGCAAGCTGGCTGCCGCCGAGCCAGGCCACGTCGTCGGTCTGCGCGACGGTCTGGATCTGGTCCTGGTGGACGTCGACTACACCGACGGCTCAGCGGAGCGGTACCAGGTGGTCGTCGGCTGGGATTCCGAGCTGCCTGCCGAGTACAGCGACATCGCCACCATCGGCGCAGACGGTGACCGCATCGGCTACGACGCGTTGTACGACCCGGGCGCCGCAGCGTTTCTGCTGTCGCTCATCGACACATCGGCCAGCCGGGACGACGTGCGGTTCGGCAAGGAGCCCGACGTGACGCTGCCGGTGAAGGCTCATCCCCGGGTGTCGGATGTCGAACAGAGCAACACCAGCGTGATCTTCGAGCGCGATGCGATCTTCAAGGTCTTTCGCCGCGTCAGCCGCGGTATCAACCCGGACATCGAGCTGAACCGGGTGCTGGGCCGGGCCGAAAACCCCCATGTCGCACGACTGCTTGGCACCTACGAGCTGACTTCACAGCACGACGCGGATACGACAGCGCCGCTGGGCATGGTCACCGAATACGAGGCCAACGCGGCCGAAGGCTGGGCCATGGCCAGCGCGAGCGTGCGTGACCTGTTCGCCGAGGGCGACCTCTACGCCTACGAGGTCGGTGGCGACTTCGCCGGGGAGTCTTATCGTCTGGGTGAGGCGGTGGCCTCGGTGCACGCAACGCTGGCGCAGACGCTGGGCACGTCGGAAGTCGCCTTCCCGGTGGACACCATGCTGGGCCGGCTGGCGGCGGCGACCGCGGCGGTGCCCGAACTCGACGAGCACGCTGCGGCGGTCGAGGAACGCTTCCAGAAACTGGCCGACCAGCAGATCACCGTGCAGCGCATCCATGGGGACCTGCACCTGGGCCAGGTGCTGCGCACGCCGGAGTCCTGGCTATTGATCGATTTCGAGGGCGAGCCGGGTCAACCGCTGGAGGAACGGCGCGCGCCAGACTCGCCGCTGCGCGACGTTGCCGGCGTGCTGCGCTCTTTCGACTACGCCGCCTACGGTCCGCTCGTCGACCAGTCCGCTGACAAGCAACTCGCGGCGCGTGCCCGAGAGTGGGTGCAGCGCAACCGCACAGCATTCTGTGACGGCTACGCGACGGCATCCGGCGTCGACCCGCGTGACTCGGCGCAGCTGCTGGCGGCCTACGAATTAGACAAGGCGGTCTATGAGGCCGGTTACGAGTCTCGGCACCGGCCAGGTTGGTTACCCATTCCGCTGCGGTCGATCGCCAGGTTGGTAGCAGATTGATGTGAGTCTCATCTGAGTCGCCGTCCCTGATCTGCGGGCGTCGTGGTTCCGATGCAAGCATGGTCACATGCGGCGTGAGACTTTCGACAGTGAGGCGCGGTTGTCATGGGTGCTGGCGGTACTTGCCGGAGTGCTGGGAGCGACGGCATTCACCCACTCCGCAGGATATTTCGTCACGTTCATGACCGGCAACGCGCAACGCGCTGTGCTGGGATACTTCCGGGACGACGTGTGGCTGTCGGTGACGGCCGGCCTGTTGCTACTGTGCTTCGTCGCCGGCGTAGTGGTTGCGTCGGTGTGCAGGCGGCATTTCTGGGTGGCACATCCGCACGGACCGACCGTGCTGACTACCTTCAGTCTTTTGGCGGCTACAGCAGTGGACGTCATCGATGAGGGCTGGGAAGAGGCTCAGCTTGATTTCGCGCCGATTATGTTGGTGGTCTTCGGTATTGGCGCGCTTGAACACGTCGTTCGTCAAGGATGGCGAGGTGTCGGTGCCGTTGAGTTATGTGACCGGCACGCTGGTCAAGTTGGGCCAGGGCATCGAACGCCATATCGCCGGAGGAAATGTGGCAGATTGGCTTGGCTACTTCCTGCTGTTCGCCAGCTTCGTGTTGGGCGCCGCTGTGGGCGGCGGCATCAGCTTGGTCGTCAACGGGACCGGGATGCTGGTAGCCGCTTCGGCATTGTGCGCGTTGACAACCGGATACACGTACTTCCACCAGGACCGTCGCGCCTTACTGAAATAACTTCCTGGACAAACACATCGGCAGCAGCGCTGGGGGTGCGCTGCTGCCGATGCTTTGGGGGGTACGTCAGGTGGCGCCTTGACCACCGCTCAGCGTCCGCTGAATGTCGGGCTTCATGGCGACCAGTTGCTGGTTCCAGTAGCCCCAGTCATGCGTTCCGTTGGGCGGGAAGTTGAATGTGCCGTTTCTTCCGCCCGCGGCGGCGTAGTTGTCGCGGAACTGCTCGTTGGTGCGCAGCGTGAACTGCTCCAGGAACTTGGCCGGCATGCTGTCGCCGCCAAGGTCGTTCGGAGTGCCGTTGCCGCAGTAGATCCAGATGCGGGTGTTGTTCTGGACCAGACGGGGGATCTGGACCATCGGGTCGTTGCGCTTCCACGCCGGGTCGCTGGTCGGACCCCACATGTTGGTGGCGTTGTAACCGCCCGCATCGCCCATCGCCAGACCGATCAGCGTCGGCCACCAGCCCTCAGAGGGGTTCAGGAAGCCGGACAGCGATGCCGCGTAGGAGAACTGCTGCGGGTAGTACGCGGCCAGAATCAGCGAGGAACCACCCGACATCGACATACCGACCGCGGCATTGCCATTCGGGGAGATACCCCGGTTGGCTTGCAGGTACGTCGGAAGCTCTCTGGTCACGAACGTTTCCCACTTGTAGGTCTGGCAGCCGCTCTTGCCACACGCCGGCTGGTACCAGTCGCTGTAGAAGCTTGACTGTCCACCGACCGGCATGATCACCGACAGGCCGGACTGGTAGTACTCCTCGAACGCAGGGGTGTTGATGTCCCAGCCGTTGAAGTCGTCCTGGGCGCGCAACCCGTCGAGCAGGTAGACCGCGTGCGGTCCGCCGCCCTGGAATTGAACTTTGATGTCGTGGCCCATCGCCGCGGACGGTACCTGGAGATACTCGACCGGTAGACCCTTCTTGGAGAACGCCCCCACGGTCGCCGAGCCGCCGATAGCACCGACCACGCCGGACAGCAGTGCTGCCCCCATGACCGCGATTGCCAGCCGGCGCGGCAAACGTGTCGCAGTACCGCGGAACCTCTCAACGAACTTCATAGCTCCTACCCATCCCAACTTTCATCTGCCGCATCAAGCGGTCGAATAGCTGTCTACGGCAGTCAAACACGGCACGCGGCCCACTCCCGTTTAGCGCCTCGGGGTGTGGGATCGCGGTTGGCTAACGATTAAGCCTCGGCGCGGACTCAAAGATAACGATTTTGACTTCTCCCCCGCATGAACGCGGGGGATTCTTATTGTCCCGCATTCTTGCGAACGATTTCTGGCTCAGGCTGCTCGGCGTGGCTTCGCCGCGCCGGGTCTTATGCCGTCTGCACCAGCCGGGTTTAGCCCTGCCCGGTTGAGGATCACCTGCGCTGCGTTTTTGTCCCGATCCGCGGTGTGCCCGCAGAATGCGCAGGTATAGGTGCGTTGCGACAACGGCAGGCGGTCCTTGGTTCTTGTCCCGCATGTGCCGCAGTCGGTAGTGCTGTGTTTCGGATCAATCAGGACGACATGGCGGCCGTGTTTGGCCGCCATGTTCATCAGCTCAGTTTTTGTAGTCTTGATTGCCGCATCAGCGGCTTTGCGCGCCATGGTGGATTTCGCCAGAAATTTGGGTTGGAAATCTTCGACGGCGATGCGGTCGAAGTCGATCACCACTTTCTTCGCCCACACGCGGGCGGTGTGCTGCCGTTGACGCTTTGCTTTCTTGTGTGCCTTGGCCGCCAACCGAGCTGCATTGCGGTATCTGCGCGATCGTGGCTGGCCTTTCGGTGTGCGGCGGCGCGCCATCATCCGCTGGTAGCGGGCGAGGTTCGCGGCAGCGATTTTACCGTGCTGCGGGTGCGGCAAATCATGGTCGTCGCTGGTGGTGGTCGCTATCTGGCGCACACCCCAATCCACTCCAACCGCTTTGCTGGTGGCTGGTAATTGTTCGGTTTGAGCGGCCACCACAAACGAGGCGTACCAGTGGCCCAGACTGTCCCGATACACCCGCACACTGCTCGGGTGCCCCGGTAGCGGACGGGACCACACAGGGCGTGCCACAACGCCTTTCGACAAGAACAGCCGCCCGTCTTTGAGTTTGAAACCGTTGCGGTTGTAGTTCAGCGTCGGCGCGGCCACATGCTTCTTTTTGAACTTAGGCAAGCCCGCCCGCCGGTGTATCGGTACCCGGTTCTTGATGTCTTTCAACGCTTTAGCACGCGATTTTGCGAAGTCGCGGATCACCTGCTGATGCGGTACAGACGCGCCAGCTTGCAGCCACTCATGCTCGGCCCGCCACCCGGTCAGTCGCTTATCTAGGGCGGCTGCACCGCAGATTTCACCTGCGGCATGGGCCCGCCGAGACGCCGCCACGCACTGGTTCCACACCCACCGGCAGCGATCCCACTCGACCAACAGCGCCGTCTGCGCCAACGCTGACACACGCAGGCGGTAGGTGTAGCGCATACACCTACCGCCGCTGTGTTCAACGGGTCTAACCGACATGCCCGCAACCTAACACCAGCCACCGACAGCGCGGCGACGTCGCAACACGCATAGCAGCGGTTTCGCTAAGCGTAAACCTGATGCGCTTCCTCCACACACTCAAAGTGCGGGGCTTCCGCGCTAAGAAACTATCGGTGAATCGTCGTCGTATTCGCGTCGCAAAGTGACCGGCTGCTTTTTGGGATTCCCAGGGGCGCTGGCACTTCCGGGCGCTGACGACCCCGGATCTAGGCGACCAGACGTCGCAATAATGTTGACGCAGTGGCGATTCCGAGTAAAGCAGCAATCACCAAGACCACGACGTCCAACGGGTTGAACGGCGTGCCGATCAGCATGGCCCGCAACGCGTGGACCTCGTAGCTCAGCGGGTTGACGGTGCTGAGCACATGCAGCCACGCCGGCATCACATCGACCGGGTACAGCGCGTTGGACGCGAAGAACAGTGGCATCGTGATGGCTTGACCGATCCCCATCAACCTGTCGCGGCTGCGCACCAACCCGGCCAGCGTCATCGACAGGCAGGCGAAGAACGCCGAGCCCAGCATGACGATGGCCATGGCGGCCAGTATCCGCAGCGGATTGAACGTCATACCGATACCCATGACGTAGGCCAGTACCAGCACGCCGACGACTTGGGCCACCGATCGAACTCCCGCCGCGAACGCCTTGCCGGTGATCAGCGCTGAAGCGGGCGCAGGTGTCACCATGAGCTTGGCCAGGACGCCGGCGTCACGGTCCCAGATGATCTGGATGCCGTAAAAGATGGAGATGAACAACGCGGACTGGGCGATGATCCCCGGCGCCAGGAAGGCCAGATAGGACACCGGCCCGGTGTTGATGACGTGCAATTTGCTGAACGTGGTGCCGAAGATCAACAGCCACAGCGCCGGTTGCACCATCCGCGTGATTAGTTCGGTGCGGTCGTGCCGCAGCTTCTGCATCTCCACGATCGCGAATGCGCCGACGCGGCCGAAGGTCGCGTGGACCCGTTGCCAGCCGCGCGGAGCACGGGCCAGGGTGACCGGTGTGGACGTCACGGCGTTATCAACCGACACGGCTGGCAACCTTTCTGCTCGACCGGATTTCACGAAAAGATGCGGAAGTCTCGTTCTGCTCCGCCAGATCTGACGCGGTGTAGTGCCGGAACACATCTTCAAGCGTGGCGCACGCCGACACCGTCGACTTCAACGTGGTGGGTGTTCCGACGGCCCGAAGCTCACCGTGGTGCATCAGCGCGACCCGATCGCATAATGCGTCGGCCTCCTCCATGTAATGCGTGGTCAGTAACACCGTCATGCCGAACTGGCTCTGCATGTTCAGCACGTGCGTCCACACGCGGTCGCGCGCGATCGGGTCCAGCCCCACCGTCGGTTCGTCGAGCACCAGCAGCGACGGACGGTTGACCAGCGCCTGTGCCACCTCCAGACGGCGCACCATGCCGCCGGAGTACGTCCCCGCCAGCCGATCGGCGACGTCGAGTAACTCCATGGCCTCCAGCGCCTCGTCGACCCGCTCGGCCCGGTGCGCCCGCTGCACACCGTACAACCGCGCGAACCACGCCACGTTCTGCCGGCCGGTCAGCGCGGGCTCTATCGAAAGTTGTTGAGGGACATAGCCGATATTGCTTCGGATGTCGGTGGTTTGGTCGCGGGCGTCCAGGCCGAAGATATGGAGCTCGCCGTGCTGCACGGGTGTCAGGGTGGTGAGCATGCGCACCACCGTCGTCTTGCCCGCGCCGTTGGGTCCGAGCAGGCCCATCGTCTCGCCCGGTCGTACCTGCAACGTCACATCGTCGACCGCGGTGAACTGGCCGTAGCGGTAGGTCAGGTTCCGGCCGTCGACCGCCATCGGCAGTGATCCGCTCATTGTCGTCGCTCCTGTAGTCGTTGGGTCATCGTGTCGAGAACTTCCAACCCCTTTGTCAGAGAATCGATCTGGCCGTCATCGAGCTCTGTCAGCACCTGGGCCAGCAAGGCTCGCCGTGCCGCGCGAGACGTGTCGACGATCTGCTGGGCGGCCTCGGCCAGTCGTAGGTGGCCGACGCGCCGGTCGGTCACGCCCGCGGTCCGGATGAGTAAGCCCCTGGCCACCAGCTTGGAGACCAGGGTGGAGGCGGTGTTGGGTACCAGGCCCAATTCCGCCGCGGCCGCGCTGACCGAGATGCCGGGTCGCCGGCCGACCAGCCACAGCAGTTCCGACTGCGATTCGGTGAGCCGAGTGGAGTCGAAACCGCGCCCGGCTGATCTGCGGAGCTGCCGACGGAATCTGCCGACGACGCGCGACACCTCGGTGACTGGGTCGATGAGAGTATTCACTTGTCTCTGTTTACGAGCTAAATATGTGTGGACGCTATGTCTGAGCTAGCAGCGAGCTACTTCTCCAGGCGATGCAAGACGACGTCGGCGAGCGCGCCGTCCTCGACGCGTGCCGTCATGTAGGTGCAGAACGGTTGCCTGCGGCGGTCGGTCGGCGACCCGGGGTTCAGCAGCCGCAGGCCGGTGCTGGTCGTGGAGTCCCACGGGATGTGGCTGTGGCCGAACACCAACACGTCGGTATCGGGGTAGCGGCGGGACATCCGGGATTCTCGGCCGGCGGTGCCGCCGGTTTCGTGGACAACGGTGAAGTGCAGCCCGTCCAACACCACGTCGGCACGTTCGGGCAGCCGCGACCGCAGCACCGGCCCGTCGTTGTTTCCCCAGCACGCCAGGAGCCGAACGGCTTTTTCCGCCAGCTCGTCGAGCAACTCGGGTGCCACCCAGTCGCCGGCGTGCAGGACGACATCTGCCTGTCTCACCTCGTCCCATACCTGCGGCGGTAGATCGCGGGCGCGCCGCGGAACGTGCGTGTCGGCGACCAGTAGCAATCTCACAGAGCCATCCTGCATCAGGTGTGGCGTCATCGGTGCGGGGCTGACGGCGGCCCCTCGACGGTGCAGTGGCACGATGCTTAACAGCGTGGCCCGCTCTGCCGTCGGGCCGACAACAGAGGAGAGAACACCATGCGCACCTTCGAGTCAGTCGCCGACCTCGCCGCGATCCAGGGTCAAAGCATCGGGCAGAGCGACTGGGTGACGATCAGCCAGGAGGACGTCAATCTCTTCGCCGACGCAACGGGTGATCACCAGTGGATCCATGTCGACCCGGAAAGAGCGGCCAAGGGCCCGTTCGGCAAGACGATCGCCCATGGTTTCATGACGTTGGCGTTGCTGCCGCGGCTGCAGCACCAGATGTACACCGTCAACGGCATCAAACTCGCAATCAACTACGGTCTCAACAAGGTCCGCTTCCCCGCCCCGGTCCCGGTCGGCTCCCGGGTTCGCGCGCAGAGCTCCTTGGTCGGTGTCGAGGACCTGGGGAACGGCGCGGTGCAGGCGACCGTGTCGACCACTGTGGAGGTCGAGGGGTCGGACAAGCCCGCCTGTGTGGCCGAAAGCGTCGTTCGCTACGTCTCGTAGGCCGCAGACCATGGACGCTGATTTGGCATCCTGGCTGGATGCCGGAAACTACTTCGACTACCTCGGCTTCGACGTCTTCTACCGGGTAGAGGGCAGCGGACCTCCGCTACTGCTGATCCACGGTTACCCGTTCAATTCCTTTGACTGGGCGCCGATCTGGCCGACGTTGACGCGGCGATTCACCGTCATCGCGCCGGACATGATGGGCATGGGCTTCTCCGCGAAGCCGGTCGCCTACGAGTACTCGGTGCACGACCACGCCGACATGCACGAGGCGCTGCTGGCCCACCTGGGCATCGGCAAGGCGCACATCCTGGCCCACGACATCGGTGACTCCGTGGGCCAGGAATTGTTGGCCCGTCACGAGTTTGGTCAACACGCCTACGGTGCGCCGCACATCGAGTCGATCACCTGGCTCAACGGAGGCATGTTCGTCGAGACCTACACGCCCCGGGCGGCGCAGAAGCTGATGTCACGAACTCCCTTGGGCGACATCTTCAGTCACGTGCAGAACAGCCCGTTGTCTCGTCGCCTGCTGGAACCGACGCTGCGCGAGATGTTCGGCCCGAACACGAAACCGACGCGGCACATGATGGACGTGTTCAACCAGATCCTGGATTACAACGACGGCCGCCGCGTGCTGCACAAGGTCGGCCGCTTCATCAACGACCGCTACACGCATCGAAATCGGTGGGTGCGGGCCATGCGGCAGACCAAGGTTCCGATGCGGCTGATCGACGGGCCGGTCGATCCCAACTCGGGTGCACACATGGCACGCCGCTACACCGAGGTGATACCCGAACCCGATGTGGTGATGCTCGCCGACGACATCGGGCATTGGCCGCAACTCGAGGCACCCGATGCCGTGCTGACGCACTTTCTCGCCCACATCGACCGCGTCACCGGTAGCGAAGGCGTGCCCAGTGGGTAGCTGCTGCGACGGGAAAGGCGTTGACACCGGCTAATATTCGCGCAGGGTACGGCGGAGGACGGTTATCCTGTGCAGCCCGGTGACGCCGCCTCATCGCAGCTAGGCAGGGCGAGCATGCGGCACCGACGAGCCGTCCAGGAGACCTGATTGCTTTAGCGCATCCCGCACGAACTGCTGCACTGGTCGCGAGCGAAAGAACCCGATGTGGCCGCCGCAATACCACATGATCTGCGGTCTGCCCCAGTGCTTCCAGAGCCGCGTCACCTGTTCGCGTGGATGCACCAGCCGATCAGCCACGCCGGCGTAGATGAAACGGCCCGGCATGGGCACCAGCGGAGTAAGCGATAGCGGTGAGACCATTCGTCCGATGGGTGCGGCCAATTCGAATGTGCGACGTCGGGGATCGTTGCGAGCGAGCCCAGCGTGGCGCTCCACCACCTCGACCACATCGGCCACCGGCACACCGAGGATCGCACAGCTGAGACCCTTTTCGAGACTGGCAACCAATCCTGCGATGTAGCCCCCCAGCGACAGACTGTTCAACCCGATCGGCGACTGCGGCTCTTGGGAACGTATCCAGGTCAACAGCCGCCTGATATCCCAGACCGCCTGCGCTGTCGCGTGCACGTCATCGAGGATGTCTTCACCCGGAAATACGGCGCCCTTCGGCAGTCCGCGCGCACGAGGGCCATGCATCGGAAGGACGGGCATGACGACGTTCAGGCCGAATTCGTCATGCAATTGCCAAGCACGAAACGCCGTGAGATCAAGCGCCGCGCGGCCCATCTCGGTTCCGTGCACACACACCAGCCACGGCCGTGGCTCCGGGTGGCGCAACAACAGCGCGTACTCGCGGTTGTTGGCGGTATATCCCAGCCATCGCTCTGCACCCGGTTCACCCGGGTGCGGTGCGTATCCGCTGTCGAACTCGATCCGGTGAAAGCTGTGTCTGCGCCCCTTCACCGGCCGGACGGTGACATCCGAAAGCGGAGGGGGCTTAACGTAGAATCCCCTCGGTCTTTCCAGCCACCCTTTGTTCCCGTAAAACTCCAGTGCCGCGACGACTTCGCGGTCGATTCGCTCGAACGCACGCGGGCTGGCTAACCGGGCGGCGAGCCTTGAGCCCCATCAGGACGATCTCATCGCGAAAAGCCTGCCCCGTCAAAGCGATAGTGGGCCGAGCGATCGGAAGCTCATCAGGCTTGCGATCGATGGATTTCAGCCACGAACGAGCAACGAACAGACCGGTACGCGTGAGCGGTCGGACCGCATTGCCCAAAACCGTACCGGGTAGGCCCCGGTACGAGTGTCGATCGGCCTCCTCGGGCGACGGTATTGCCATGGTGGCAGACATTAAGACCACGTCATAGGTCGTGGTAGGGACTTATGTCCCGCCGAAGGTCACCACGGAAGCTTGTTGACGGATACAGCGATCGACGTGCCTACGACGCCCCAATAAGAGCCGAATGATGCCGTCATTCATGACCTTAGGCACTCGTCTGCGCTGTGGGGCCGTCATAGTGTCGGAGAGTCAGATCAACAAAAGGAGACAAATCATGACGCAAGCGCCGCAAAAGACCGAGCCACGCTGGGCCGAACTTTCCGACGACGTCCTCGAATCACTCGAGGCCGGACGTAAGAGAGGGATCGAAGCCGTCCGCACATTCGTCGATGAGGTGAAGCCAGGGGTCGAGGGAGAGTCGGGGCGCAAGAACGTCATCGACGCTGCCCTGAAGTTGGCTGAAGAGCTGGCCACCACGCAGATCGAGTTCGTCCGCACTGTAGTGCGAAGTGCCGGCGAGGCGGTAACCAAGTAGTAGCCCAACACCTACGGCCAAACGGTGGCCGTCCATAGCCTTCCCGCTATGGGCGGCCCCAATCTGTTTTCGATCGTTTTCGGCAGACGTGACTTTCGATTACATCGCCTGACTTGGAAACCGCCTACTTGCTCGTAGGGTGGACGATCGCCGACTGCACCGCGCCGAACCGATTCCGCGCCCGCTCGTCAGCCGCTTTCTGGTCTTCGGGGGTGACGACAATGGCGTCCGGGCCCGGAAATACCGTTGCGAGGTGGTCGGTGTCGAGCCACCGCACCACATACGGCGCGGAACCATCGGATGAGTGGACCTCGGTGATCAGCCCCCGCTGGTCGGGTCGATCGATCGTCGTGCCCTTGATCACCAGCCAGTCTCCAACCTTCGCCTTCATGAACATCCCTTTCGTTTGAAGCTCAATCGTGCAGGTGTCCGGGGCGACGGCGGAAGGGCATCAGGCCCTGACTCCCGTGGCCGAAAGTCCCTGACACGGCCAGGACTTCAGCGAGGCTGAGTCGACCGCCAAGGACCCACCATCGCGGTGGCTTTACGCTCTACGGCGCGCCAACCGGGCATGGTCGAATCGAAGCCATAGGATTGCTGGACGAGGAGGCCATCATGGGTTCATCAGCCCGGACCGCGGCCAGGCACACATGGTCGCTGGGCGCACCTCCACCTGGGAGACGCCGGTTCACCGACGACCCTGTATCAGCTAACAGATCGCCTGCACGAAGGACGCACAGTTCGGGTGCCGTTCAACGCCATTGGTCCTACGGTCTCGGCGTGGCTGGCCGAGTTGGGCGTCTCACAGCCCCATGGTCGAGGACCTTGCGCGAGCGGTCCGCAACGGCGACTGGCCCGCCGCCTACGCTGTCGGCGAGCATCTATCGGTTCACGTCGCGCTTGCGGCCTAGGCAACGCCCTCGCGATCCAGACCGGATTCCTCGCAAAAGGACGCCAGTGGTCCACTCGGAGCGCGGGGCAGAGCGTCTGCGCCGACGAGCTGGCACCGACCTTGCAATTCGATCAGTCCGAATCGCACATCCAACGGCGGTGCCTGCTCGAAGGCCACGGTCGCGGTGATCCTCCACTGATCGGCGTCGAAATGCGCATCTCGGAAATCGCGGACGCTTATCGAGCCGTGCTGACATGTGTCAGCGGTCAGGTGGGCCACTATCAGTTGAGTTTTCTCCGGAGAAAGTCGCTCGCGAAGAACGCCAGACGTAATACGGCGCAGTTCGTCGATGTCGGCTTCCTGCACTGCGCGGGCGTATCTTTCGATAGCGTTGCGCACACTGGACAAGTCCACTTCGGTTCCTCTCCACCGCACTGGGTGTCATTTCGATTGCCAGCGTCCACTATCGCTACGGCCGTCTTCTACCGCCCAGCCGGCGGGTGAGCTTGCGAGGTCGACTCACTCCTCGTCTTCGATGATGTGAACCGCCGCTTCCTCAGCGGAGGCCGCGCCGCCGCTGATACCGGCGTCCTCAGCTACCAACTCCGCCTCTGTGTCTTCGCCAAACCCCTAGTCCGGCGCGACAAGCCGACCCGCTCGCACACGGCCGACTTCACGTGACTCGGGAAATTCGGCTTCACGCTCAGTCTCGTCGGAGCGTTGCTGCTCCTCGTCGTCGAGCCAGACATTGATTCGTGCCGCCGGATCCGGCTCTTCCTCGGCAAGCAGCTGGTCCAGGCTCTCCGACGGTCCGTATGCACCGGGCCCGTATGGCTGCTCGGGCGGCGAAAAACCTTCATCGAGTACATCATCGACGCCACGGTCGATGAGAGTGTCCTCTGGCTGCAGCTGGTTGTCGTCGTCCGGGCTATATTCGCCTGCTGCCGGGCCGGCCTCGTAGTGAGTGCTCATAGCGATGTCTCAGCTCTCGTAGGATGGTGGCTCGTGATGGCTCGTGATGGCCTGGGGGGCAACTCGAAGCTAAACAACGCGGGCGGCGCCGATCTAGGGCCGTTTGGCCCTCGATCCAGCGACTTTGGACCTGCCGACCGGTGGCTGGGCCAGCCAATTCGCCTGGATGCGGACGTAAGTCCGCTCTCAGAACTCGGCAACCGCGTGCTCCATGCGCTCGGCCAGCCGTGCCTGCGCCTCAGCGCGTCGAGTGGGTAGATGCTGCGACGGGAAAGGCGTTGACACCGGCTGATATTCGCGCAGGGTACGGCGGGCGACGGTCATCTTGTGCAGCTCGGTGGCGCCGTCGGCAATCCCCAAGGACTCCGCGGCGATCATCATCTTGATGAACGGCATTTCGTTGGAGACCCCGAGCGCGCCGTGCAGGTGCAAGGCGCGTTGCACGACATCGTGCAACACTTGCGGCATCGCAACCTTGACCGCGGCGATATCGCGGCGCACCTTCTGATAGTCGTGATGCTTGTCGATCAGCCACGCGGTGCGCAGCACCAACAACCGGAACTGCTCGATCTGGATCCAGCTGTCGGCGATCTTCTCCTGGGTCATCTGGAAGTTCGACAGCGGACCCATCCGGGTCTGGCGTGAGACCGCCCGCTCACACATCATGTCGAACGCCCGCCGGGCCAAGGCGATGGTGCGCATGGCGTGATGAATGCGACCGCCGCCCAACCGGGTCTGCGCGATCGCGAAGGCCTGCCCCTCGCCGCCGAGTATGTGGTCGGCCGGCACCCGCACGTCGTTATAGCTGACGTAGCCATGAGTGGCGTGGGACTCCGTGCCGACCCCCACGTTGCGGATGATGTCGACGCCCGGTGTCTCGGCGGGGACGATGAACAACGACATCTTGTCGCGGGTGCGCGCGTCGGGGTTTGTCACCGCCATGACGATGAAAAACGTCGCGTGCCTGGCGTTGGTGGAAAACCATTTTTCGCCGTTGATGACCCACGAGTCGCCGTCGCGCTCGGCGCGGGTCACGAACAGGCCCGGATCGGAGCCGCCTTGCGGTTCGGTCATCGAATAACAGGAGGTGATGTCGCCGTCGAGCAGCGGCTGCAAGTAGCGCGCCTTCTGGTCAGCGGTCCCGAACAGGGCCAGGATTTCGGCGTTTCCGGAGTCGGGTGCCTGCGAGCCGAACACCGACGGCGCCCAACGAGACCGGCCCAGGATTTCGTTGAGCAGGGCGAGCTTGACCTGGCCATAGCCCTGCCCGCCCAGCTCTGGCTTCAGGTGCGCGGCCCACAGCCCGTGGTCTTTGACCTGCTGCTGCAGGGGCCGCAGGAGCGCCATCGTCTCGGCGTTCTTCTTGTCGTACGGGTCAAGCGCCACCAGGTCGAGTGGCTCGAGCTCGTCGACCATGAACTCTTGGACCCAGTCCAGTTTCTCCTGGTATTCGGGGTCCGTTTCAAAGTCCCACACGATGACATCTCCCGGCTCGTTTTTCCAACGTCATAGCTCAGACTGCTACAGCCAACCCGGCGGTGAAACGAGATGACTAATCTGGCTAGCGATGGCGATCCACACACGTCCCGCACGAAAAGCTGACATCACCGAGCTGTCCCACGCCCTCGGCCGGGCCTTCTACGATGACCCGGTCTCGATCTGGATCATGCCCGACGACAAAGCGCGGGCGGCGCATCTGCGGAAATTTTTCGCGTCGACTACCCGCCACCATCACCTCGCCGGCGGCGGTGTGGAAGTGGCGTGCGACGGGCCGACCATCGGCGCGGCAGCGCTCTGGGATCCGCCGGGTCGATGGAAGCAGTCGGTGCGCGAACAACTGATGATGCTGCCGTCGTTCATCTTCGGATTCGGACCGCGGCTGACCACGGGTCGCAAACTCGGCGCACTGCTCGAGCAGATGAAGCAACAACACCCCGAGGAACCGCACTGGTATTTGGCGGTGATCGGCAGCGACACGTCCGTGCGCGGGAAAGGCTATGGGCAGGCCTTGATGCGCTCACGCCTCGATCGCGTCGACGCCGAACATGCCCCCGCCTATCTCGAATCCAGCAAAGCGGACAACGTGCCTTACTACCAACGGTTCGGCTTCGAGGTCACCGGCGAGATCGTTCTGCCCGATGGCGGCCCGACCCTGTGGCCGATGTGGCGGGCACCGAGATAGTAACGGCAATGCCTCAGCCCTCACAGCTCACATCGAGTGTGCACGGAGGGCGACGACACGCCGGAACGCGTCGCCGTCACTGCACACTCGAATTCCTGACCGCGAAGTCAATGCGACCATTACGTGTTTAGCGGCCCAAGCATGAGGGGACTTGAATGGCTATGGCTAGCGACGACACCCTGAGCCCGAGTGAGTCGACCGACTCCGACGAGGTGCGAAACGACGACGGTGACATCGTCGTTGACCCGCCCGACGATTGGAGCGAGGCCGATAAGTTCGGGATGACGGCGCGCGAAGAGCGCGAGGGGGAGTCTCTGGACTACAAGCTCCTCGCTGAGGAGCCCGACGTGCCCACTGACGCGGGTCCCGCTCCGCTGCGCCCAGATCGCGTGCATCGGGGTCAGATCGACGGAGCTCCCGAGGACGGCGATTCGCTGTTCAACGTCGACGAGTGACGCGACATCGTGGTGTCGTGCAGCGTCGCACGGAATTGCATTGCCCGGTAAGGCCATCCATGCGTGGTGTTCCACTGCGAAACCATCAGGCCGACGCCGCCAAGAGCACCCAGCGTCGAGCCCGGCAGGATGTATCCGCCGTAGAGTTGCGCGACCCGGCTCTTCGCGTGGTCTTCGGCGTCCCAGGCTGATCCGACAACCGGCTGCTGTAGCGGCGAATCATGCACTGTGGTAGGGGATTCGACGACCCGGTAGCCGAGCGAGTAATCCGAGGACACGAATCCGCCCAGAATCCACTTTCCCCTTCGCCAGCCGTCGCAGCGACAGCTCGCCCCACGTCTCGCCCTCGGGCGTGATCAGCGCCGGCTCCGCGCCCCATGACCAGCGACCGTCGACGCGTCCCCACCCGGAGTACTTGCGCCGATCACCGATGTGCTCGGGACGGACCCGTTTCAGGATGATCCCCTTGTCACGCTGAAAGCCGGTGGACACAACGTAGATCCAGCCGTCGACCGGGTCGTAATCCCACGACCAGCATTGCGCGTGACCGTTGTGCAATCCTGCCGGGAACGTCGTGTCTTTGCCCAGGTGCCGCCACGAGACGCCGCTGTCATCGGACCGCCAGATCTCGGTCCACACCACGTTGCCGAAGCCCCGGTTGACGATCGCATGCAGGTAAAGCGTGTCGCCCACCCTCAGCAGGTCGGACGGGATCACCGTGCTGATGCCGCGGCGCGGCCGGCCCGACGCAACGGCGCGATGCGTGTAGTGCCAAAGTTGCTGTGCGTACTCAGGATCGGCGCCACCGGCGCGGCGGTAGCTGATCGGGTGATGTGGCGTCGCCGGTACCGATGAGGATCACCGGAGAACGCCAGTCGCCTTGCCCAACGCGGTTGCCCGAGAAGGTATCTCCGAATACCGACACCAGCGTCCCGTTGGGGGCGACGATCGACGCGCCCAGGTCGGTACATGTCACGCCCCACCGGTCGGTGATGCCGGGACCGGTGATGTCGGCCAGCTTGCCCTCTTGCGACGCGCGGTAGCCACTGCGGTCAGTCCGACAACGGGGTCGTGGGTCGTTGTTGGCGTTGGCCATCGACGATGACGTCGACCCGCTCGTTGAAAAACGCGACCGTGTCCGGTGACGGGTTCTGCTTCGCGGAGTGGCTGGTGATACGTCCACGCGACATCCGCAGGCCCGTCTGGCACCGAGAGAGTACGACGCCCGGCCCTTGTATGCGCAGTAGCTGACCGTGTCGCTCGGCTCCAGGTCGACGACGACGTCAGCGCGCGGAAGGTAGAACCGCACGGGCAGCGAGGTTTCGAACAACAGCAGCGGACGAGACGACTCGGCCAGCAGCCGGCCTTCCCGCTCGAGCCGGACATGCCGGGTGCTGGCGAGGATGTCGATGCGTTTGAACGGATCATGCGGGTGGGCGACGATCGGCTCGTCTTCTTCGTTCCACTCGAAGGCGGCGAAATCGAACGTGAGGTAGCCGGTGAGGTCCGGATCGTCCGGCCGGAAGGCCGCTGACGGGCATCGCCGCCCGCCGACCCCGTTAACAATGACGTCGAACATCTCGCCGGTACAGTGTGCGCCGTGAAGGGGTTGGTCGGGACCAGAACCGGCAGGCGGCGAGGTCGTCGACCCTGCCCGCCGATTCCAGCCTGGCGGCGACATCCGCTTCAGCGGCACCGCGTATGTCGGGACCATCCGCCGCGGCTCCCACACCAGCAATCCGTTGGCGGTGTCGGCCACCGGTTTGCCGTCCAGATGAATCCGAAGATGTTTCTCGGTGGGCTCGTAGCGCAGCGACGGCAGCGCGTGTCGAGCAGATCTCGCATTCTGGTGCCCATTGCACCATCATCGCGCCGCGGGCTAGGACCCGGCGGTGTGCACCGACTCAACGGTGTACAGGTGGGGGTCGTAGCCGTCGGCCAAATCGGCACATTGCGCCATCTGTTGCTGGGCCGTGGCGTCCTGCAGCATCGCCTGGAATGCCGCCGCGCTGCGCCACTGCGCGCAGTTGTCATTACGGGCTGCTGCGCCAGCCGTTGACGCCGATCACGATGAGCCGCAGCTGCTTGACCGCGGTTCGCCGGATGTCGTCGATCGCCTCGGCGCCCTGAGCGTCTTCCAGCGCCTCGGCGATGACGATCATCGAGTTGACGAACAGGGTCGCCAGCACGTTGAGGTCGTCGGTGCTCCACGCGTTGAGGCCCGGGAACCGGGCGAGGTCGGTGGCCAGCTCCGAGGTGAGCAGCCGAATTCGGTGCGGATGGCGTACCGCAGCACGGTGACCCCGCTGGATCGTTCGCGCACGATGAAGCGCCAGTGCTCGCGTCGCTCGGTCACGCTGGCGATAACGATCTCGACGGACGACTCGATCACCCGGTTGGGGTCGAGCTTGCCGGCACGGGCGCCGCGCAACATGTCGCGCAACGTTCGAAACGACTCGTCGATCAAGACCAGTCCGAGGGCCTCCATCGATTCGAAGTGACGGTAGAACGCGCGCGGGACGATGCCGGCCTCGCGGGTCACCTCGCGCAGGCTCAGGCCGCTGAAACTGCGGTCGCTGAGCAGTTTGAGCGCCGCGGCGACGATGGCCCGCCGGGTCGCCTCTTTGCGCTCCTCGCGGGACGGGCCTCTCGCGGGTACGGCCGCGGCCCGACCGGTGCGGCCGTGAGCTAGGCATACGACTGTTCACTGTGTGAACTCTAACACAGACCTGCGTAAACCCTTGACTAATCTGCGCCAATGAAGCGCACGGTATACAGATGTTCACCCAAACTTTGAAGAAGCGGGTGCTGGGGTCTGACCTGGTAAACCTGCTCACCGGCCCGCACGGCGTCGACCGGTACACCGAGCAGGTGGACCCGACCTGGACGCTGGCCGAGGCCCGCGCGAAGGTCGTCGACGTGCGGCGGAGCACCCCGCGCAGCGTCACCCTGGTGCTGGCGCCCAACGCGGCGTTCACCGACACCGGCCAGCACTCTCCGTGCCGGGCAGTACGTCAACCTCAGCGTTGAAATCGACGGACGCCGGCACACCCGCTGCTACTCGCCGGCCAACGCCGAGGGCTCCTCGCATCTCGAGCTGACGATCGGACATCACGACGGCGGGCTGGTCTCGACATTTCTGTACGAGCGTGCGCGGCGCGGGATGGTGGTCGGGCTTGCCGGCGTCGGCGGCGACTTCCGTCTTGCCCGGCGGAAACGGCGAGCCGCGGCCGCGGCGGATTCTGTTCGTCTCCGGTGGCAGCGGCATCACGCCCGTCATGGCGATGCTGCGCACGCTGGTCAACGAAGGCCACGACGGCGACATCGCGTTCGTGCACTACGCGCGCAACCGCGCTGAGGCGTGCTACCGCGACGAGCTCGCCGCGATGCCAGGCGTCCGCGCGCTGCACGGCTACACCCGATCGGCCGGCGGTGACCTGAAGGTCGGTTCGGCCCCGAACATCTGGCGGCGGCAATGCCGGCGCCCGACGCTGTGTTCGTCTGTGGCCCAACGGCCTTGGTCGACGCTGTCCGTCAGCACTGCCAGAACGTGCACTCGGAAAGCTTCGTGGCGCCAACGCTGGACCTGACCGCCGAGCCGTCCGGTGGGCGAATCAGCTTCGCGGACAGCGGTATTGACGTTGTCGACGATGGCCGCCCGGTGCTCGAGCAGGCCGAGTCGGCTGGCCTGACCCCGGAGAGTGGATGCCGGATGGGCATCTGCCACACCTGCACGCGCCGCAAAACCAGCGGTGTCGTGCGCAACCTGACCACCGGTGCGGTGTCGACCGCGCCCGACGAGGACGTGCAGATCTGTGTGTCCGTCCCCGTCGGCGATGTCGACATCGCCCTCTAGAGACTCGGAGGCTCCACCATGTCGCAGCCCACGCTCACCCTCACACCCGACCAGGCCGACGCGTTCGGCCGTGAACTCGACGCCATCAAGGAACGCGTCATGGCCGACCTTGGCCAGCGCGACGCCGACTACATCCGCCGCGTCATCAAGACGCAGCGCGAACTCGAAGTGGGCGGCCGCGCTCTGCTGTTCGCCGGGATCCTGCCGCCGGCCTGGTTGGCCGGTACCGCGATGCTCGGAATAGCAAAGATCCTCGACAACATGGAGATCGGCCACAACATCATGCACGGCCAGTACGACTGGATGCGTGACCCGGCGATCCGCGGCCGCGACTTCGAATGGGACACCGCGTGCCCTGCCGATCAATGGCGGCACTCGCACAACTACATGCACCACACCCACACCAACATCGTGGGCATGGACCGCGACATCGGCTACGGCATCCTGCGGATGAGCGAGGACCAGCCGTGGAAGCCCTATTTCTTGGGCAACCCGCTCTACGCCTTCCTGCTGATGGTGCTGTTCCAGTACGGGGTGGCATTGCACGAAGTGGAAACCGAGCGCATCCGCGCCGGCGAGATCCGGCTTGCTGACAAACGGGAGATCCTGCAAGAGATCTGGAGCAAGGCCCGCAAGCAGATGCTGAAGGACTACGTCGCCTTCCCGCTGTTGGCCGGACCGTTTGCCCCGTTCGTCTTCGCCGGCAACCTGTCGGCCAATCTGATCCGCAACGTGTGGTCCTACATGATCATCTTCTGCGGGCACTTTCCCGATGGCACACAGGTATTCACTGTCGAGGAGACGCAGGGCGAATCGCGCGGCATGTGGTACTTCCGTCAGATTCTGGGCTCGGCGAACCTGACCGGCGGCAAGCTCTTCCATGTGCTGTCCGGCAACCTGTCCTACCAGATCGAACACCACCTGTTCCCCGACATCCCGGCCCGCCGCTATACGGAGATCGCGCCCGAGGTTCGCGAGATCTGCCGGCGCTACGGCATCCCGTACAACGCGGGCTCGCTGCCGAAACAGTTCGGCACCGTCGTGCGCAAGATCGTGAAACTGGCGCTCCCGCCGAAGGATCGCGGCATCGAGTCGAAGCGCGTCAACGAGCGGGTCGCCGCCTGAGTGCAGCGACTGGCTGCTAAATGGGGATCATCACCCCAGCTCGTAGGACTCCTGCGACACCCGGAAGAAGTGCCCGGTGCTGACGTCGGTGCATCTCATGGCCGACTGCTCGCTGCTGCAGGTGATCGCGCCCGCGGACCGCGCTTCGCCGTCATCCATCGGGTCGGGACTTGCCAAGTTGCCTGGACCGTAGGCCACAACAGGCACCTGGCCCCGCATGAGAACGAAGGTGCTGGTGGCGTCGGCCCGGCCCGGCGGGGGCGGCCGCGGTGGCACCCAGCTGTGGTTAGCGATGTCGCACTGCACGAAATTCGTTCCGAGCGTGTGGGTGCCTAGGGGAGGGGCGTTAACCAGGTTGCAGGAGATGTCGCCCGATGGCGACTGGAACTGATCGGAGAAGGGGCTGGCGTGTGAGCTTGGGGCCGAGCCGATCATTGCCGCGGCGATTGTCGTACACACCCCCGCAATCATCCCGACTCTGCCGGCGTTTCGAATTATGCTGCTGAACCGCGGGATAACCTGCCCGGAGCGATGATTCAGATGCTGGGCAGGTGTCTGCAAACATCGATGAGGGGGCTCCTCTGCGGCATCCGATGGCGTGCGCCGGGCGGCACGTTGGATGCCTTTCGCCCTACTACGACTGAACACTCTTAGTGCATACCGCCGATGAGTTTCGGTTCCGTTGCTAGATTGTCAAGCCATGGTTACTATGCCCGCCCTGGATGGCGTCGAGCACAAGTTCGTCGATCTGGGTGACGGTGTGACCATACATGTCGCCGACGCCGGACCGGCCGAGGGGCCGCCGGTGATGCTGGTCCACGGCTTCCCGGAAAACTGGTGGGAGTGGCACGAGTTGATCGGCCCACTTGCCGCCGACGGCTACCGTGTGTTGTGCCCCGACCTGCGCGGTGCGGGGTGGAGTTCGGCGCCGCGTTCCCGTTACCTGAAGAACGAGATGGCCGACGATCTGGCGGCCGTGCTGGACCGGTTGGGTGTCGGGCCGGTGAAACTGGTGGCCCACGACTGGGGCGGGCCGGTCGCGTTCATCATGATGCTGCGCCACCCGGCGAAGGTGACCGGGTTCTTCGGCGTCAACACCGCGGCGCCGTACGTGAATCGGGATCTGTCGTCGCTTCGCAACCTCTGGCGGTTCTGGTACCAGATACCGATGGCGCTGCCGGTGATCGGTCCGCGAGTCATCGGAGATCGCAAGGCACGGTTCTTCCGCCTGCTTGCCTCGTGGGTCGGCGGCGGTTTCCTGTTGCCCGACGACGATGTCGCGATGTACGTCGAGTGCATGCGCCAGCCCGGGCACGCCGTGGCCGGGTCGCGGTGGTACCGGTCATTTCAGGCCACCGAGGCGATGCGCTGGATGCGCGGCGAGTTCGATGACGTTCGCGTCGACGTGCCGGTCCGTTGGCTCAGCGGCGTGAAAGATCCCGTGCTCACCCCGGAGTTGGTCGACGGATATGCTAAGCACATCAGCGATTTCGAGGTCGAGTTCGTCGACGGCGTCGGCCACTGGATCGTCGAGCAGCGCGGCGATCTGGTGCTGGACCGGCTGCGGGCCTTCCTCAAGCTTTGATCAGCAGAGCTGCCAGCGGCGATACGCGACCAGCGCGACCGATGCATCCACCGCGGGCTCGACAATCTCGCGCACACTGCGCCCGTCCTCAACCGCGAGAGCGGTGAGTTCACGAAGGCCGCCCACCAGGATCACCGCTTTCGGGCGGGTCAACGGCGGCAGGCCGACCTTCTGAAAGCCCGGGCTGCCGCTGAGGTTCACCAGCAAGCTGGTCAGCAGCTGCATGCCGCGACGCTGGAACGGCCGCGCCGCGGCGTCCAGCGACGGCAGCTCGCGGATCCAGCTCAGCGTCAGCGCCGGCCGGGACTCGATGTGGCCGACGTAGGCCTGCACGGCCTGCCGGATCTGAGCCTGCCAGTCGGCATCGGGATCGACGGCGTCGCGAATGTCCTCGGCCAGTTTCCCGACGTCGGCATGCAGCAGCTCGAGGAAGCACTGCTCCTTGCTGGGGAACTGGTCGTAGAACGTGCGCTTGGACGTGCGGGCGTGCCGGACGATATCGGCCACGGTGCTGGCACGGTATCCGCGCTCGGTGATCGAAGCCGCGAGGCCGTCGAGCAGCCGCCGCCGAAACGGGTCGATGTCGACGGGCTTATCCGAAGCCCCAGCCGAAGCCGCATCGTCAGCGACGGTCGTCGCCACAGCGCCTCCTCCTGGTGAAACCTGCAGGCTTCAACCCTTGCCAGCACTTGGTACCACACGGTACCGTACGCGAATGAGTCGTGGTACGCCGCAGTACCGCAGCGCGATGCAAGGGCGAGCAGACACGAAAGCTCCCGACACGCCGCGCCCGCGGGAGCTTTTACGTCTGCTCGGCAGGCTAACGGTTGGGAGTGCACAGCGATGAGCACCGTCGAAACCCACGCGGCCCCGGCGCCGCCCGCTGTCCGGCTGCCCCCAGCCCCACGCATCCCAAAAGCCGTTCAGGGCGTGGCATTCTCGATCTCGCGGCGATGGATCGTCCGGCAGATGGCCCGCCGTCATGGCGACGTCTTCATGCTCAATGTCCCGGTCTATGGCCCCATCGTGGTGGTGGCCAATCCGCAACTGGCCAAACAGATTTTCACCACCAGCCCCGACGTGCTCGGCAACATCCGACCCAACCTGAGTCGGCTGCTCGGGTCGGGCTCGGTGTTCGCGCTCGACGGCGACGAACACCGGCAGCGGCGCCGCCTGTTGGCCCCGCCCTTCCACGGCAAGAGCATCAAGAACTACGAGAACATCATCGAAGAAGAGACGCTGCGCGAGATCGCCGGCTGGCCGGAGGGCACGGCGTTCGCCACGCTGCCGTCGACGATGCGGATCACGCTCAACGCCATCCTGCGCGCGGTCTTCGGGGCCGAAGGCGCCGAGCTCGATCAGCTGCGCGAGATCCTGCCGCCGTGGGTCACCTTGGGCTCACGGATGGCGGTTCTGCCCAAGCCGAAGCGAACTTATGGTCGCTATTCCCCGTGGGGACGGATGGCCGAGTGGCGGCGCCAATACGACGTCATCCTCGACAAGCTCATCGACAAGGAACTCTCCGATCCGAATTTCGAGGATCGCGCCGATGTGCTGGCGGTAATGTTGCGCAGCACCTACGAAGACGGTTCGACCATGTCGCGCAATGACATCGGTGATGAACTGTTGACTCTGTTGGCGGCCGGACACGAAACCACGGCGGCCACGCTGGGTTGGGCGTTCGAACGGGTGAGCCGGCACCCCGATGTGCTCGCCGCGTTGGTCGCCGAGGCCGACACCGACGGCAACGAACTGCGGCAGGCGACGATCCTCGAGGTGCAGCGCAGCAGAACGGTTATCGACTTCGCCGGCCGTCATGTCTACGCGCCCGTCTATCAACTCGGCGAGTGGGCAATTCCGCGCGGGTCGTCGATCCTCATCAGCATCGGGCGACTGCACGCCAACCCTGATGTGTTCCCTGACCCCGACCGCTTCGACCCGCAACGCTTTGTCGGAGCCAAACCACCCAGCTTCGCCTGGATCCCGTTCGGCGGCGGCGCCCGGCGCTGCGTGGGCGCCGTGTTCGCGAACATGGAGATGGATGTCGTGCTGCGAACGGTATTGCGCCACTTCACTATCGAGACCACGACCACGCCAGGGGAGAACTGGCATTCTCGCGGTGTCGCCTTCACCCCGAAAGACGGCGGGAAGATCGTCGTCCACCGGCGAAATCGTTGATCGGCACGAACTAGCGGTCGGCGGCGGCCCGTCGCGGCAGTTTCCAGCCCGGTCTGATGAAGTGGCAGGTGTACCCGTTGGGGTAGTGCTCCAGGTAGTCCTGGTGCTCGGGCTCGGCTTCCCAGAAGTCGCCGGCGGGACTGACTTCGGTCACCACCTTGCCGGGCCATAGACCTGAGGCCTCGACGTCGGCGATCGTGTCCGCCGCAATGTGCTTCTGGTCCTCGTCGACGTAGAAGATCGCGGAGCGGTAACTGGTTCCGACGTCGTTGCCCTGCCGGTTCTTGGTGGTCGGGTCGTGGATCTGGAAAAAGAACTCCAGCAGCGTCCGGAAGTCGGTGCGTGCCGGGTCAAAGGTGATCTCGATGGCTTCGGCGTGGGTTCCGTGATTGCGGTACGTCGCGTTAGGGACACTTTGGTCGCCGGTGTAGCCGACCCTGGTGGAAACGACTCCGGGTTGCTTGCGGATCAGGTCCTGCATGCCCCAAAAGCAGCCGCCGGCCAATAATGCCTTGCTGTAGTCCGTCATCTTCTCGATTATCCACTTGCTCGACAAACCGCGATAGAACGTGTTCTAGTTTCTTGCGTGAAGCAGGTTTTTGCCCGCGACGAACTCGCCGCCGCGTTCGAGAGTTTCGAGCAGACAGTGGCACGCGCGGCCGAGACCAAGAACTGGGATGACTGGGTGCAGCAGTACACCCCGGACGTCGACTACATCGAGCACGCGGCCGGCACCATGAAGGGCCGCGAACAGGTGCTCACCTGGATCCGTAAGACGATGACGACCTTTCCCGGAAGCCACATGACGGCCTTTCCGTCGCTGTGGTCGGTCATCGACGCGCCCACCGCGCGGATCATCTGCGAACTGGACAACCCGATGGTCGACCCCGGCGACGGCACCATCATCAGCGCGACGAACATCTCGATCGTCACGTACGCGGGTGACGGCCAGTGGTGCCGGCAAGAAGACATCTACAACCCGCTGCGCTTTTTGCAGGCGGGAATCAAGTGGTGCAAAAAAGCGGAGGCGCTGGGCACGCTCGACGACGACGCCGCTCGCTGGATGCAGGTATACGGCAGGACTTATGGAGGGACACAGTGAGCGCTCCCAAGCTGGTCATCGGCGCCAACGGCTTTTTGGGTTCGCATGTCACCCGCCAACTCGTCGCCGCGGGCGCCGACGTGCGCGTGATGGTGCGCCCGACCGCGAACACCCGCAGCATCGACGATCTGGAGGTCACCCGATTTCACGGAGACGTCTTCGACACCGCCACCGTGCGCCAGGCGATGGAGGGCTGCGACCAGGTGTACTACTGCGTGGTCGACACCCGCGCGTGGCTGCAAGACCCGTCACCGCTGTTTCGGACCAACGTCGAGGGACTGCGCAATGTCTTGAATGTTGCTGTGGAAGAGCCCATTTCGGCCACGCTGAAGCGGTTCGTGTTCACCAGCAGCTACGCGACGGTGGGCCGTCGTCATGGCCATGTGGCAACCGAGGACGACGTGATCGACCGCCGCGGCCTCACCCCGTATGTCGAGTCGAGGGTCCAGGCCGAGGAGATGGTGTTGCGGTATGCGGCCGAAGCAGGCCTGCCCGCCGTGGCCATGTGCGTGTCGACGACCTACGGCAGCGGCGATTGGGGCCGCACCCCGCACGGGGCGTTCATCGCCGGCGCGGTCTTCGGCAAGCTGCCGTTCCTGATGAATGGCATCCAGTTGGAGGTTGTCGGTGTCGACGACGCGGCCAGGGCACTGCTGCTGGCCGCCGAGCGGGGCCGCACCGGCGAGCGCTACCTGATTTCCGAGCGGATGATCCCGCTCAAAGAGGTCGTCAAGATCGCGGCCGACGAGGCCGGTGTGCCGGCGCCACGGCGGTCGATATCGGTGCCGGTGCTGTACGGTCTGGGCGCACTGGGGAGCCTGAGGGCCCGGCTGACGGGTAAAGATGCCGAACTCAGCATGGCGTCGGTGCGGATGATGCGTGCCGAAGCCCATGTCGACCACAGCAAGGCCACCCGTGAATTAGGTTGGGAACCAAGGCCGGTCGAAGAGTCCATTCGGGAGGCCGCGCGTTTCTGGGCCGACCTGAAAACCGCCAAACGCAACAGCAAGGCTGCTCCTGCTGATCAGTGACTGAGCTGGCGGCCGCGGTCGTCGGCCCCTTCTCGACGGCGCACTTCAGCGTGTCCCGTGCAGCTAAAGTGATTTTTGTTACATAGTGTGACGCATGGTGAATGTGTGGTGCCACCGCACTGAAGCATGTCACCCTGCGCCTAGTGCGGACTGTTGCGCTTGCGGGGCTAGGAAACGGTGACGACAGCGACGCCAGCTGGGCTCGCCGGTTACCTGCGCGACCAGCTCGAGCCGCCGCTGGCGACAGTCGGCGGCATTCGCCCGGATGTGCATGCTGGCCGGAAAAGCGTTGCTCCGTCCGCCATTTCACTGGGGCGAGTTCATCGTTCAAACCTGGTTCATCACCCGCGTTGCGCTGCTGCCCACGATCGCCGTCTCGATACCGCTGACCGTCTTGATCGTCTTCACGCTCAATACCTTGCTGGCCGCGTTCGGCGCCGCTGACATCTCCGGCGCAGGCGCCGCCCTGGGAGCGGTCACTCAACTGGGGCCACTCACCACCGTGTTGGTGGTGGCCGGCGCCGGGTCTACGGCCATTTGCGCCGATTTGGGGGCACGCACCATCCGCGAAGAGATCGATGCGATGGAAGTGCTTGGCATCGATCCCATCCACCGACTGGTGGTTCCCCGGGTGGTGGCCGCCACGGTCGTCGCGACGCTGCTCAACGGAACGGTCATCACGATCGGCCTGGTCGGCGGCTTCCTTTTCGGCGTCCACCTGCAAAACGTCTCGGGCGGTGCGTATCTCGCCACGCTGACCCTGGTCACCGGATTGCCCGAGGTGATCATCGCGACGATCAAGGCCGCGATCTTCGGAGCGATCGCGGGCTTGGTCGGCTGTTATCGCGGCCTGACCACCAAGGGCGGGCCCAAAGGGGTCGGCGTCGCCGTCAACGAGACGCTGGTGTTGTGCGTGATCGCGCTGTTCGCGGTCAACGTGGTGCTGACCACCATCGGCGTCCGATTCGGGACGGGGCGCTGACATGTCGACCGCGGCTGTCGTTCGTGCTCGGTTCCCGCGCACGGTCGCGAACGTCGACCAGTACGGCGGCGGCGCCATTCGGGCGCTCAACAAGGCCGGACACCTCACCAGGTTCGCCATCATCGGCGGCTGGTCGATCGGTTGGGCGGTGCGCCGCTACCGCAGGGAGACTTTGCGGCTGATCGCTCAGATCGGCATGGGCACCGGCGCGATGGCCGTCGTCGGCGGTACGGCGGCGATCGTGGGATTCGTGACGCTGTCCGGCGGCTCGTTGATTGCCATCCAGGGTTTCGCGTCGCTGGGCAACATCGGCGTCGAGGCGTTCACCGGGTTCTTCGCCGCCTTGGCCAACGTGCGTGTCGTCACGGCGGTGGTGACCGGCGTCGCGCTCGCGGCCACGGTGGGAGCGGGAGCGACCGCTGAGCTGGGAGCGATGCGGATCAGCGAGGAGATCGACGCCCTCGAGGTGATGGGCATCAAGTCGGTGGCGTTTTTGGTGTCGACCCGACTGATGGCGGGATTGGTGGTGGTCGTCCCGCTGTACGCGATGGCGCTGGTCATGTCCTTCCTGTCCGGGCAGGTCGTCACCACGCTGTTCTACGGGCAGTCGGAGGGCACCTACGAGCACTACTTCCGGACCTTTCTGCGCACCGAGGACGTGTTCTGGTCGGGCGGGGAAGTCATCGTCATGGCGGTGATCGTGATGATCACCCATTGCTACTACGGATACAACGCCAGCGGCGGACCGGTCGGTGTGGGGGAGGCCGTCGGTCGGTCGATGCGTTTCTCGCTGGTTTCCACGGTAATCGTCGTCCTGCTGACTTCGCTTGCGCTCTACGGCGTCGATCCGAACTTCAACCTCACGGTGTAGCCGCGCGATGACAATTCCCGTGAAAAGAGAGAAAGAGCGCAAGACCCGGACCTGGCCGGACACCGCTGCGGGCGTGGGGTTACTGCTGGCGTGTGCCCTGCTGCTTGCGTTGATATACGGGCAGTTTCGCGGCGACTTCACGCCGAAGACCAAGCTGACGATGTTGGCCGCGCGGGCCGGCTTGGTGATGGACCGGGGCTCTAAAGTCACCTACAACGGCGTCAGCATCGGTCGGGTGGCCGGCATCTCAGAAGTCGAGCATCGCGGCAAGCCGGCGGCCGAGTTCACCCTCGATGTCGACCCGGGGTACGTCGACCTCATTCCGGTCAACGTGATCGCCAAAATCCAGGCGACCACGGTTTTCGGCAACAAGTATGTTTCACTCACCTCGCCCAAAGAGCCAGCACCACAACGGATCACATCGGCAAATGTGATTGACGCGACGTCGATCACGACGGAGTTCAACACCGTGTTCCAGACGCTTGTCGAGCTTTCCGAGAACGTCGACCCGGTCAAGGTGAACCTCACGCTGAGCGCCGCGGCGCAGGCGTTGACTGGACTGGGTGACAAGTTCGGGCAGTCGATCGTCAACGGCAACAAGATTCTCGACGAGGTGAACCCGCGGATGCCGACGATCCGCCACGACATCCAACAGCTCGCGGCGCTCGGCGACGTGTACGCCCGCGCTGCACCGGATCTCTTTGACGCGCTTGACAACGCGGTGACGACGGCACGCACTTTCAATCGGCATCAGGCCGAACTCGACAAAGCCCTGCTGGCGGCGATCGGCTTCGCCAACACCGGGAACGACATCTTCACCCGCAGCAGGCCGTATCTGGAACGCGTTGCGGCCGACCTGCTGCCGACCGCTCACCTCCTCGACACCTACAGCCCGCAAGTGTTCTGCACCATTCGCAATTTCGCCGACCTTGCGCCCAGAGTCGCCGTTCTCGAGAGCGGCAACCACTATGCGGCGCAACTCGGGGTGGCTATCGCGGGTACCGAGAACCCGTATCTGTATCCGGACAATTTGCCGCGGATCAACGCGCGTGGTGGACCCGGCGGCAAGCCCGGTTGCTGGCAGCCGATCACCCGTGAGCTGTGGCCGGCGCCCTATCTGGTGATGGACTCCGGCAACAGCATTGCGCCCTACAACCACTTTGAGCTCAGCCAGCCGCTGGCCAGCGAATACGTGTGGGGGCGTCAATACGGGGAGAACACGATCAACCCATGAAACTCACCGGTACAGTCGTCCGGCTCGCTGCGGTGGTCTCCGTGCAGTTGCTGTTCACCGCAGTCATCGTCGTGGTTTTCGGCCAAGTGCGTTTCGACCGGACCAACAGCTATTCCGCGGAGTTCAGCAATGCCAGCGGATTACGTGCCGGTCAATTCGTCCGCGCCTCGGGCGTGGAAGTGGGCAAGGTCAAGAAGGTGGATCTGGTCGAGGGAGACAAGAAGATACGCGTTGATTTCTCCGTTGACCGCTCGGTGCAGCTCTATCAGTCGACGACAGCGCAGATCCGCTACCAGGACCTCATCGGCAACCGGTACCTGGAAATCAGCCGAGGAACCGGGGAGGGCGCTGAAAGGGCTTTGCCACCAGGCGGATTCATTCCGCTTTCGCGGACCCAGCCGGCGCTGGACCTCGACGCGCTCATCGGTGGCTTCAAGCCGCTGTTTCGGGCGCTGGATCCGCAGAAGGTCAACACCATCGCCTCGTCGATCATCACCGTCTTTCAGGGCGAGGGCGGCACCATCAACGACATCCTCGACCAGACCGCGCAGTTGACCGACCGCTTAGCCGAAAGCGACCAGGCGATCGGCGAGGTGATCACCAACCTGAACACCGTGCTGGACACCACCGTTCGGCACCGAGACCAGTTCGACCAGACCGTCGACAAATTCGAGGTGCTCATTACCGGCTTGAAGGACCGGGCCGCTCCGCTCGCTGACGGGACCGCGCACATCAGCAACGCGGCGGGGACGGTGGCCGACCTGCTGGCCGACAACCGGGCTCTGCTGCATGACACGGTCAGCCGTTTGGAGACCCTCGCCGGGCCCCTCGTCGAGCAGCGCGACAAGGTCGGCGACCTGCTGGGAAAGCTGCCCAACGCGTTCAACATCATCGGCCGGGCCAGCGGGATCTACGGCGACTTCTTCAACTTCTACCTCTGCGACCTGTCGATCAAGGTCAACGGACTTCAGCCGGGCGGACCCGTTCGCTCGGTCAAACTCTTCCAGCAGCCGACGGGTAGGTGCACGCTGCAATGAGAACGCTGCAGCCCGCCAACCGGGTGCGTGTCGGGGCGTTGGCCATCGCGATCGTGGTCCTCGTTGTCGGTGTGGGACAGAGCTTCAGCAGTCTGCCGGTGTTGTTCGCGACCGCGAGCTACTACGCCCAGTTCAGTGACTCCGGCGGAGTGAGCAAAGGCGACAAAGTGCGCATCGTCGGCATGGACGTCGGCGCGGTGCAAGACGTCGCGATCGGCGGCGATCACGTCGTGATGAAGTTCTCGACAGGAACGCACATCATCGGGACCGAGAGCCGTGTGGCGATCCGCACCGACACCTTGCTGGGCAAGAAGGTGCTCGAGATCGAGCCGCGCGGCAACAAGCCGATGCGCCCCAACGGCGTGCTGCCGCTGGGACAAAGCATGACCCCCTACCAGGTGTACGACGCGTTCTTCGACGTCACCAAGGCCGCCGCCGGCTGGAACATTGACACCGTCAAACAGTCGCTGAATGTGCTGTCACACACCATCAATCAGACGTACCCGCACTTGAGCGCGGCGCTTGACGGGGTGGCCAAGTTCTCCGACATCATCGGCAAGCGCGACGAACAACTCAAGCACTTGCTGACGGAGGCCAGGAAAGTGGCCAGTGTGCTCGGTGACCGCAGTAAGCAGATCAACGCGCTGCTGCGAAACACCCAGGCGCTGTTGGCGGCGTTCAACCAACGTGGGAAGGCCATCGAGGCGCTGCTGGCCAACGTGTCGGCTTTTTCGACTCAGGTGCGGGGCTTGATCAACGACAATCCGAACCTGCACCATTTACTCGAGCAGCTGCACAGCGTCACCGACGTTTTGGTCGCGCACAAGGATGACCTTGTCTCCGTGCTCAATACGTTGCGCAACTACACTGCGGCGCTGAGTGAGGCCGTCGGCTCGGGACCGTACTTCAAGGTGATGATCGGCAACTTGGTGCCGTATCAGATTCTGCAGCCGTGGGTGGATGCCGCGTTCAAGAAGCGTGGTGTCGACCCGGAGGACTTCTGGCGCAGTGCGGGGTTGCCGGCGTTTAAGTTCCCGGACCCCAACGGCACCCGGTTCCCCAACGGTGCGCCGCCGCCTGCGCCGCCGGCGCTGGAGGGCACCCCGGATCATCCGGGGCCGGCCGTGGCGCCGGGATCTCCGTGCTCGTATGCACCGTCGCCGGAGTTGCTGCCGCGGCCGGGCAACCCGATGCCGTGCGCGGGTATCGATCAGGGGCAGGGTCCGTTCGGGCCTAACGGGCCCTACCCGGTGTTGCCCGACGTCGCGTCGTCGCCGCCGAATCCCAATGGCCTGCCACCGGCTCCGGGCATCCCGATCGCCGGGCGCCCCGGGGCGCCGGCGCCTAACCTGCCGGGCACACCGGTGCCGCTGCCACCGAAAGCGCCACCGGGGGCGCGCACCGAAGGCCTGCGACCGGCCGGCCCGACTCCACCGCCGTCGACGTTCGCACCGGGGCTGCCGCCGATGCCGTCACCGCCGCCGGGCCCGGGCCCGCGGCTGCCGGCGCCATTCGTCACGCCCGGCGGGGACGGGGGGTAGCAGACAATGAGCACGATCTTCGACATTCGTAAACTGCAGCTGCCGCGGCTGTCGAAAGCCGCGGTGATCATCGGGTCGCTCGTGGTGGCAGTGGGCCTTGTTGTCACCGTCGTCGGCTGGCAGCTCTACCAAAAGCTGACCAATAACACGGTGGTCGCTTACTTCCCGGCGGCCAATGCGCTTTATGCCGGGGACAAGGTCGTCATCATGGGCATCCGCGTCGGTTCGATCGACAAGATCGAACCCACCGGCGACCAGATGAAGGTGACCTTTCACTACCGGAACAAATACAAGGTGCCCGCCAGCGCGTCCGCGGTGGTCCTCAACCCGACGTTGGTCGCCTCGCGGAGCATCCAGTTGGATCCGCCCTACAAGGGCGGCCCGGTGCTGGCCGACAACGCGGTGATCCCGATCGAGCGCACGCAAGTGCCGGTGGAATGGGATGACCTGCGCAACAGCATCACTCACATCATCGGCGAACTCGGCCCGAGCAAGGAGCAGAAGAAAGGCCCCTTCGGCGATGTCATCGAATCCTTCGCCGACGGGCTGGCCGGCAAGGGCAAGCAGATCAACACCACGCTGAACAGCTTGTCGGCAGCCCTGAGCACCCTGGATGAAGGCCGCGGCGATTTCTTCGCCGTACTGCGCAGTCTGGCGATGTTCGTCAATGCACTACATCAGGACGACCAGCAGTTCGTCGCGCTGAACACGGATCTGGCCCAATTCACCGACAAGCTCACCAGTTCGGATCAGACGGCCGCCAACGCGATACGACAAACCGACAGCCTGCTGACCACCGCCCAAACCTTTTTGACCGAGAACCATGAGGTGCTGACACACGACGTCAACAACCTCGGTGAAGCGACCACCGCGATCATGCAACCGGTTCCGCGTGATGGATTGGAGACTGCGCTTCACATCCTGCCGAACATGGCGGCTAATGTGCTGGCGATCTACGAACCGGCGCATGGCAGCCTGACCGGGGTGGCCGCGCTGACCAACTTCGCTAATCCAATGGAGTTCATTTGCAGCGCAATTCAGGCCGGCAGTCGGCTCGGCTATCAGGACTCGGCCGAGCTGTGTGCGCAGTACCTGGCGCCGGTCCTGGACGCGATCAAGTTCAACTACTTTCCGTCTGGGGTGAACCTGTTCAGCACCGCGGACACGTTACCCAAGAACGTCGCGTATTCCGAGCCGCGCTTGCAGCCACCGCCCGGTTATAAGGACACCACGGTCCCCGGCATCTTCTCACCGGATACACCGTGGTCGCACCGCAATTCGGAGCCGGGATGGATCGTCGCGCCGGGCATGCAGGGAGTACAGGTCCAGCCGGCCACGGCGAACCTGTTGACGCCGGCATCGTTGGCCGAGTTGATGGGCGGGCCGAACATCACTGCGCCACCGGCGGGGCACAACATGGCCGGCCCGCCAAACGCCTACGACGAGAACAATCCGCCGCCGCCACCGTGGTACCCGCAGCCCTTGCCGTCGCCACCGCCGGCCCCGCCGCCTGCTGGTCTCCCGCTCGGCGCAGCAGAGGCGCCCGCACCGGCAGGACCTGGCCAGTGACGGCGGTGCGGCTGGTGCGCCGGGTGGTCTGGCAGGCATTGGCGTTGCTGATGGCCGCGGTGGTGCTGACATCCTGCGGGAACTGGCGCGGGATCGCCAACGTACCGTTGCCCGGCGGGCCTGGCAGCGGCGCGGGTTCCTACCGGGTTTACGTGCAAATGCCAAACACGATGGCGCTGAACGGAAATAGCCGAGTCCTGGTAGCCGATGTTTTCGTCGGCACCGTGCGTGCGATCGACTTGAAGAACTGGGTGGCCACGCTGACCGTGGACCTGGAGAAGGGCGTCAGGCTTCCGAAGAATGCCACCGCCAAGATCGGCCAGACCAGCCTGTTGGGTTCTCAGCACGTCGAATTGGCCGCACCGCCCAACCCGTCGCAACAGCAGCTCAGAGCCGGCGACACCATCCCGCTGAGCAATGCGTCGGCCTACCCCTCCACCGAACAGACGCTCGCCAGCCTGGCGATGGTGCTGCGCGGCGGCGGTATCCCGAATCTCGAGGTGATCCAGAACGAGGTCTACAAGATCCTGACCGGGCGGGCCCATCAGATCCGGGATTTCCTCGGCAAACTGGACACGTTCGCGGGCCAGCTGAACCAGCAACGCGACGACATCGGCCAGGCCATCGACTCCACCGACCGGCTGTTGTCGTACGCGGGTACCCGCACAGCCACCCTGGACAAAGTGTTGACCGAATTCCCGCCACTGGTAGAGCATTTCGCACAGCAACGGAACTTATTCGCCGACACGGTCGAGGCAGTGGGCCGTATCAGCAACGTCACCGGCCAAACCTTGTCGGCCGCGCGGGGCAATCTTCATCAGGACCTGCAAGAGCTGCAGCGACCGCTGAAGCAACTGGGCCGTGCCGCACCATATTTGGTCGACGCACTGATGCTCCTGCTGTCACCACCGTTCGCCATCGACAGCGTGCCGAAGATCGTGCGCGGCGACTACATCAACGTCTCCGGAGCACTGGACCTGACGCTGAGTGCCGTCGACAACGCGATCTTCACCGGAACCGGGTTCTCCGGAGCCTTGCGCGCTCTCGAACAGTCCTGGGGCCGTGACCCCGCGACGATGATTCCCGACATCCGTTTTTCGCCCAACCCGGCCGACGCGCCGGTGGAGCGAGGCGAGTAACAAATGCTGACGCGCTTCATCCGCAACCAGTTGATCGTGTTCGCCGCCCTGACGGTGGCCGCACTGGTTGCACTGGGCTGGTACTACCTTCGTATCCCGAGCCAGCTTGGTGTGGGTCAATATCGACTCGTCGCCGAGCTGCCGGCGTCGGGCGGTCTGTATCGCACGTCCAACGTGACGTATCGGGGAATCCAGATCGGCCGGGTCACCAAGGTCGAGCCGACGGCACACGGTGTCCGGGCGACGCTGAGCATCGACAGCAGTTACAAGATCCCGATCGATGCGTCAGCCAACGTGCACTCGGTGTCGGCGATCGGTGAGCAGTATCTGGACCTGGTGTCCACCGGTAACCCGGGAAGGTTCTTCTCGCCCGGACAGACCATCACCAAGGGCACCGTGCCCAGCGAAATCGGCCCCGCCCTCGACGCCGCCAACCGTGGTTTGTCAGTGCTCCCCAAGCGCAAGATCGCGTCGCTGCTTGACGAAACGGCGCAGGCGGTCGGTGGATTGGGGCCGACGCTGCAACGACTCGTCGACTCGACGCAGTCGATCGTCGGTGATTTCCAGGCGAATATGTCCGACGTCGACGACATCATTGAGAACGCGGCACCGATCCTGGACAGCCAGGTCGACTCGAGCGACTCGATCGCGCAGTGGTCGCACAACCTCAAGGTTCTTACTGCCCAGACCGCGCAAACCGACCAGCAGGTGCAAAGCATCCTGTCGAAAGCGGCGCCGACGGCCGATCAGGTCGCCGAGGTGTTCAGCGACGTCCGCGAGTCGCTACCGCAGACCCTGGCGAACGTGGAAGTCGTCGCCGACATGCTCAAGCGCTACAACAAAGGCCTCGAGCAGTTGTTGGTGTTCTTGCCGGAGATCGGTTCGATCGCACAGACATTGGTCGCGTCCGCGCCGGGGTCGGTGCTGATGAATCTCAACCTGTCAATCAACAATCCGCCGCCATGCCTGACCGGGTTCCTGCCGGCCTCGCAATGGCGGGCGCCGGCGGACACCAGCATGGCGCCGTTGCCGTCCGGAACGTATTGCAAGATCCCGCAGGACACGCCGGCCAACGTGGTGCGCGGTGCCCGCAACTATCCGTGTGTCGACGTCCCCGGCAAGCGGGCGGCGACGCCACGGGAATGCCGCGACAACAAACCGTATGTTCCGTTGGGCACCAACCCGTGGTACGGGGATCCGAATCAGCTGCGCAACTGCCCGGCGCCGGGCGCTCGTTGCGACCAACCGGTCGACCCCGGAAAGGTGATACCGGCGCCCTCGGTCAACAACGGGCTCAACCCGGCGCCGGCCGATCGGTTGCCCCAACGACCACTGGCGCCAGCGAACGATCCGCTGCAGCGCCCCGGATCGGGCACCGTGCAGTGCAACGGGCAGCAGCCCAACCCGTGCATCTATACGCCGGCAAGCCCGACGGCCGTCTATGTCCCGTCCAGCGGCGAAGTCGTCGGGCCCGACGGGGCCAAATACACCCTCGAAGATTCGCGGCACACCGGAGACGCCGGGTGGAAGGACATGCTGGCGCCAGCCGGCTGAACTCGTAACGGTGTCCGGCAGCGGACTAGCCTCGGGCAACGTGACAGCCGAACGGGTGCGCGTCCACCTGAGCGGAGCACCGCAAACCATGCTGGCGACCCTTTACGCCAAGGCACTGGACGCCGACCTCGAGGAGCCGATTCTGGGCGATCGGTTCGCCAAACAGATGGTTGAGCGCATCGACTACGACTGGCAGCAGACCACCATCACCCCGCGCAGCTCGCCGGGGGTGACTACCCGGACGGCACACTTCGACGCCTGGACCACTCAATTTTTGGCCGCCCATCCGCGAGCGGTCGTGTTGCACCTGGGCTGCGGCCTGGACAGCCGGTTCTTCAGGCTGCAACCCGGCCCTGGCGTCGAGTGGTACGACGTCGACTACCCGGATGTGACAGCGCTGTGCAAGCAATTCTTCCCGTCGCGCGACAACTATCATCTCGTCAGCGCTTCGGTCACCGATCCGGCCTGGCTGGCCGACATTCCTGCCGACCGCCCGGCGCTGATGATCGGTGAAGGTCTGACCATGTACCTGCACGAGGGCGATGGCATCGCATTGCTGCGCCGGATCGTCGAGCGGTTTCCGTCGGGTGAACTGCAATTCGACGCCTTCAACCGGCTGGGCATCAGGTCGCAGTGGATGAACGCGGTGGTGCGGCGCGCGGGAGCGACGTTGTACTGGGGCATCGATGGCCCGGACGTCATTCTGCAGGCGGTACCGGGCACCCGGCTGCTGGCCTGGATATCGACCTTCGACTCCGACACGTTCAAACGTGTGCCGGCCGCGTATCGGGTGATGGCGAAGGTCATGTCATGGGTGCCCGCTCTGCGGTACATGTCGCAGTACCACCGCTATGCATTTGGAACGACCCGACTTCACCCGCGACGGGAATCTTGCGCGCCGCCCGGTGTTGCACCTGACATTCACACCTGAGGAGAGGCCACGATGACCAGCAGGCCGGTTCTGGAACCCACCACCGAGCATCCGATCACGATCAGCCCGACCGGGGCGCGGGTTGTGGTCCGCGTCAACGGCGAGGTCGTGGCTGACACACACGATGCACTGCAGTTGCAAGAGTCCACTTACCCTGCCGTGCAATACATTCCGTTCAATGATGTCGTCCAAGGCCTGCTGACCCGCACCGACACCAGCACCTACTGCCCGTACAAGGGCGAAGCCGGCTATTACAGGGTGACCACCGCCGCCGGCGACACCGTCGACGACGCGATCTGGACGTACGAGCAGCCCTACCCGGCGGTCGCGGAGATCGCCGGCCACGTGGCGTTCTATCCCGACAAGGCTGAAGTCAGCGTCGAACCTGATTAGGCATTCGTCGGACCGAACACGTGCGCGGCCACCTGCGTGTCGCTATATTCGCGCAACGACGCGATCAGTCCGTCCTTCGTCTCGAAGATGAAGACGGCGGGGCTGTTGTAATGCAGGCCGTCAGCGGTTTCGCCGTCGGCTTCCGCCTCGATCACCACGCTTTCGCCGTCGTTGAAGCATTGGATGAAGTCCAGACTCAGCTCGACGCGGCGCTTACGCCGCTCGACTTCATCGCGCAGCGTCGCCTTGTCAACCGTCTTGCGGGTCACGATGCTCCAGTAGGTGAAGTCGTCACTCAACAGCCCGAAGCATTCGTCGACGTCTGCGCCCTCGGACAGACACTGCAGAAACATCCACGCCAGTTCGGCCTGCGGATCGTCGAACGGGGTGGTCACCTCGTCATCCTGACCGCAAGACGGTGACCGGTCAATCATGCGCGGGGCGTGCGCGCGGCCGAGCCGAACCTATGATCATCGGGATCGAGCAGTTGCGGCATCCGGCGGGAGCACATGGTGGGTAGCGCTCGCACGGTGACGTTCCCCAGCGTGGTGAGCCCGGGCATCACCCTCTTCCCGCTGCGCCGAGGTCCGCGTGATCCGTGTTTCCAGGTCGGCGCTGACGGCGCGATCTGGCGGACCAGCCTGTTGGGCAGCGGATCAGTGACGGCGCGGATCAACCGTGCCGCGCCGAATGCCGTCGACTGCACGGCGTGGGGAAGTGGCGCCGACGAGTTCCTCGACGCCCTTCCGGCCATGCTCGGTGCGGAAGACGATCCCTCGGATTTCGCACCGGTCAACCCGATCGTCGCCGATGCGCATCGGCGGGTGCCACACCTGCGGCTTGGGCGCACCGATCGGGTATTGGAGGCCCTGATCCCGGCGGTCCTCGAGCAGCGTGTGCCGGGTGCGGATGCTTTCCGCGCCTGGCGCCTACTGGTGACCAAATTCGGTACTCAGCCGCCGAGACCCGCGCCGGCCCGGATGCGGGTGCCGCCATCGGCCGAGGTGTGGCGGCGCATCCCGTCGTGGGAGTTTCACCGCGCCAACGTTGATCCGGGGCGGGCCCGGACTGTCGTTAGTTGCGCGCAGCGGGGCCCGTCTTTGGAACGGCTCACGTCATGGCCCGCTGCCAAGGCCCGCGAGGCGCTGACGTCGCTACCCGGAGTCGGGGTGTGGACGGCGGCCGAGACGGCGCAACGTGCGTTCGGTGATCCCGACGCGCTGTCGGTGGGCGACTACCACATCCCCAAGATGATCGGCTGGACCTTGCTGGGACATCCGATCGTCGACGCCGACATGGTTGAGTTGCTCGAACCGATGCGGCCACACCGCCACCGGGTTGTCCGGTTACTGGAAGCCAGTGGGCTTGCCTACGAACCGCGTCGCGGCGCGCGCCTGCCGGTGCAGGACATTCGCGCGCTGTGAAGCGCCCTGGGTTACTGCCCGCGGTCATCGGGTATGCGGGCCCAGACTGCTCGCGACAAATTCGAGGGGGAAGCCATGACGCAGTTCACGATCCCGGGCTTGACCGAAAAGCAGGGAATCAAGATCGCCGAGCTGCTGCAGAAGCAGCTGAGCACATACAACGACCTTCATTTGACGCTGAAGCACGTCCACTGGAACGTGGTCGGACCCAACTTCATCGGGGTGCACGAGATGATCGACCCTCAGGTGGAATTGGTGCGTGGGTATGCCGATGAAGTGGCCGAGCGGATCGCGACCCTTGGTGGGTCGCCGCAAGGTACGCCGGGCGCCATTCTCAAAGACCGCACCTGGGATGACTACTCCGTTGGCCGTGACGTCGTCCAGGCGCATCTGGCCGCACTGGACCTGGTCTACAACGGCGTCATCGAAGACACCCGCAAGGCTATCCATGAAACCGACGACCTCGATCCGGTCACTCAGGACATCCTGATCGACCACGCGGCCGAGCTGGAGAAGTTCCAGTGGTTTGTGCGGGCCCATCTGGAGAACGCGGGTGGCCAACTGGCTCACGCGGGCTCGTCCACCGAACGCAGCGCGGCGAAAACCGCCCGACGCAAGAGCTGAACGCGCGCTGGGTTCTTCTGCCGCCAGCATTGCCAGAGACCTTCGCAGCGGTTGTCACGGAATAATCGGACCGCAGTCCGGTTACACCGGATAACCGAAGTGCAAGGAGGCTCAAGATGCCCGCAATCACCGCAGACACATTGGCCTTGCCGCGGATCTCCGCGGCCGGGCCGGGCGATACGGAACGTCCGGTCCGTTCGATCACCACCGGGCCGCGCGGCTACGAGGGCGAAGGGTTCCCGGTGGTCCGCGCGTTCGCCGGTGTCAGCACCGCAGCGCTGGACCCGTTCGTGCACATGGACCAGATGGGCGAGGTGGAATATCAGCCCGGCGAGCCCAGGGGAACCGACTGGCACCCGCACCGCGGGTTCGAGACGGTCACCTACATGATCGACGGCCGGTTCGCACACCAGGATTCACACGGCGGCTGGCGGACTCATCGCCGACGGCGCGACGCAATGGATGACAGCGGGTGCCGGCATCCTGCACATCGAAACGCCGCCAGCGGAGCTCATCGACAGCGGCGGGATGTTCCACGGCATCCAGCTGTGGGTGAATCTACCGAAGAAGAACAAGTTCGCTACACCTCGATATCAAGCCATCGAGGGCACCGACGTCGCACTGCTGTCCTCTGACGACGGCGGCGCGCTCATCCGTGTCATCGCGGGGGAGATCGACGGATACCGCGGGCCCGGCGTCACGCACACTCCGATCACGTTGGCGCATGCGACGATTCAACCGGGCGCGCGGCTGAACATCCCGTGGAATCGTGAATACAACGCACTGGTCTACGTCCTCGCCGGGCGCGGATCGGTCGGCCCGATCGCGCATCCGATGCAGCAGGGACGATTGGCGGTCCTCGGTCCCGGCGACCGGATCACGGTCAGCGCCGCGCCATCGCAGGAGTCGCGGGTGCCCGCACTGGAAGTGCTGATCCTGGGCGGGAAGCCGATCCGCGAGCCGGTGGTTCACTACGGTCCGTTCGTGATGAACACCAAGGCCGAGCTGATCGAGGCACTCGACGACTTCCAGGCCGGCAAGTTCGGCAGCGTGCCGCCCAACGGTTTGATGCCCCACCGCACAGCGCCGACACCGGCCAGCTAACAAGCGGTTCGGCCGGCATGGCGGCCTGGATTGTGATTTGTGGCACAATCACCCTGTGGTGCAGCCCGCGAGCCGGGGACCGGGTCGCCCCCCCGCAGCTAAGGCGGCCGAGACGCGTAAGCGCATCTTGCGTGCCGCTCGCGAAGTGTTCAGCGAACGCGGCTATGACGGGGCGACCTTTCAGGCGATAGCGGTCCGGGCCGACCTGACCCGGCCTGCCATCAACCACTACTTCGCAAATAAACGCGTGTTGTATTGGCAGGTGCTGGAGGACACCAACGACGCCCTTGTCGCCGCGAGTACCCGGCAGGCGCGGCGTGAGACCACTCTGACCGGCCGGGTGTCCGCGTTCATCGAGGGCGTGATCGAGGCCGAAATCGAAAAGCGCAAGGCGGCGGCATTTTTGATCACCGCAACGTTGGAGTCGCAGCGTCACCCCGAGCTGAGTCGGTCCGGAATCGACCCGGTGAGCACCACCCGGGAATTTCTGTTGTGGGCGATCGATGACGGAATCCAGCGCGGAGAGTTGAACGCCGACACCGATGCCTCAGCGCTCACCGAGACGCTGCTCGCGGTGTTGTTGGGTGTCGGCTTTTACGCCGGCTTTGTCGGCAGCCGCCACGCACTCGACACCATCACCGACCAGTTGAAATTGTTGCTCGCCCGCAGCCTCACCCGGCAGCACTAATGAACCAGTGATGTAGCGCACACAACCAGATAGTTTACCTAAGTTATTAGGTAGCGATGGGTGGCGCTATGACTGATCTACATGCCGTCAGCTCAGTGCGTTCCGAAGGGGACAGCTGGGACATCACCGAAAGTGTCGGCGCCACCGCCTTGAGCGTCGCCGCGGCCCGCGCCGTCGAAACAGCGACGGCTGATCCACTGATCCGCGACCAGTTCGCCTACTTGCTGGTCTCGTCGGCCGGACAGCCGTGGGCGCGGCTGGCCAGCGACCTGGAGTGGATCGGCGACGACGATCACGGACGGCGGGCCCATCGCCTGGCCTGCGACTACCAAGCAGTGCGCACGCATTACTTCGACTCGTATTTCGCCGAGGCCGTCGCTGCCGGGATCCGGCAGGTGGTGATCCTGGCGGCGGGGCTGGACTCACGGGCTTTCCGGCTGGACTGGCCTGCCGGTACCACGGTCTACGAGATCGACCAGCCTCAGGTGGTGACGTACAAGACGGCCACGTTGGAGTCAGCCGGCGCGGCTCCGACCGCCGATCGGCGCACCGTTCCGGTTGACTTGCGCGACGACTGGGCGGCCGCGCTGACAGCTGCGGGTTTCGACCCCGGCCAACCGACCGCCTGGCTTGCCGAGGGCCTGCTGCCGTATCTACCGGCCGAGGCTCAGGATCGGCTGTTCGAGATGCTGACGGCGTTGAGTGCGCCCGGCAGCCGGGTGGCCGTCGAAGCGTTCAGCCTTGGTGCTGCCGACAACGAACGACGTCGCACCGCGCGGCGGGCGCGCTTCGAGCGGATGCGCCAACGCCTCGGCCTCGACATCAACGTCGAAACTCTGACTTACCAGGAAAACGACCGCGCGGATGCCGCGGAATGGCTGACCGAGCACGGCTGGCAGGTAAGTGCCGTAAGCAATGCCGACGAGATGGCGCGACTGGGCCGCCCGATTGCCCCGGACCTGGCTGATGAGGCCTTCACCACGAGGCTGCTGCGCGCCCGACTCAGCAAAACTGATTGAATACCGAACCTATTCGCAGGAGGCAGGAGCACGATGAGCAACTTGCGCAGCCATGACGACACCTGGGACATCGCCACGAGCGTGGGCTCCACGGCGGTGATGGTCGCCGCCGCGCGAGCCTACGAAACCGACCGGCCCGATCCGCTGATCCGCGACCCCTACGCGAGGCTCCTGGTCAGCCAGGCCGGCACCGGCGTGTGGGAGAGCATGCTCGACGACGCACTGGTTGCCAAGGTGGAGTCCTTAGATCCGGAGACCGCCGCGGTTTTCCAGCACATGCGCAGCTATCAGGCCGTGCGGACACACTTCTTCGACGACCACTTCGCCGGGGCGGTGGCCGCCGGCATCCGCCAGGTGGTGATCTTGGCGTCCGGGCTGGACTCGCGGGCCTACCGGCTGGACTGGCCGGCCGGCACCACGGTGTACGAGATCGACCAGCCCAAGGTGCTCGCCTACAAGTTGGAGACGCTGGCGTCTCACGGCGCCACGCCGTCGGCTGACCGCCGCGAGGTGCCGATCGACCTGCGCCAGGACTGGCCGGCCGCCCTGATTGCGGAGGGCTTCGACCCGAAAGCGCCGACGGCCTGGCTGGCCGAGGGGCTGCTGATGTACCTGCCGGCCGACGCCCAGGACCGGCTGTTCACGCAGATCACCGAGTTGAGCGCACTGGGCAGCCGGATCGCGGTGGAGACCGCTGCCAGCCATGCAGACGAGCGTCGCCAGGAGATGCGCGACCGTTTCGAGCGGTTGGCCGCCGAAATCGGCATCGAGCGGACCGTCGACATACAGGACCTGATCTATCACGACGAGGATCGCGCGGTCGTCGTCGATTGGCTCAACGACCATGGCTGGCGGGCCACGGCACAGAATTCCGGAGACGAGATGCGCCGGCTGGACCGCTGGGTCGACGGCGTTCCGATGGGCGACGACAGGGACGCATTCTCACAGTTCGTGACCGCTGAACGCGGATGAGCACGTCGGGCCGCTCAGACGGCGACACCTGGGACATCGCAACCAGCGTCGGCGCGACCGCCGTCATGGTGGCCTCCGCGCGAGCCGTCGAGACGGCCAGCGACCAACCACTGATCCGCGATGAGTTCGCCGAGCTACTGATCGACGGCCCGGAGCTCGCGGCACTGGTGGCGAAGATGTCCGCGACCTACACGGCCGATCCCGAGCAGGCAGCTGTCCGTGCGCACATGGTTAACTATCAGGCCGCGCGCACCCACTTCTTCGATGCGTACTTCGCCGCGGCGGCCGCGGCGGGCATCCGTCAACATGTGATCCTGGCGTCCGGATTGGACTCGCGGGCCTACCGGCTGGACTGGCCGGCCGGGACCGTGGTGTACGAGATCGACCAGCCCAAGGTGCTGGAGTACAAGGCCGCGACGCTGGCCGCCATGGCGTCAACCGGTGGTCGACCGGCGCGAGGTGCCGGCCGACCTACGGTTCGACTGGCCGAAAACGTTGCGCGACAGTGGTTTCGACCCTGAGCAGGCACGGCTTGGCTGGCCGAAGGACTGCTGATGTTCCTGCCCGGCGATGCTGAGGAGCGGTTGTTCGCCGACATCGACGCGCTGAGCGCACCCCGCAGCCGGGCCTGCATCGAGGACTTCACCGTCGACGACGCGGCCCGTGAGGCGTATGAGAAACGCCGGATCAAAGCCGACGAACTGCGCCGTCGGCTGGGCGACGAGAACGTGTTCGATCCCGGCGACCTCTGGTACACGGAGGACGAGCGCCGGGATCCGGCGGCCTGGTTCGACGCGCGGGGCTGGAGCGTCGAGGCATTGAAAGGCCGCGACTACCTCACTCAAGTCGGCCGGCCGCTACCGGAAGATCCCAGCGTCGCGGCAACCTTCCGGGCTGTGTGGATCTCCGCCGAAAAGCCGTGACGGTGCGCGCCGCCGTTAGCTGAGGGCACCTGTTGCCCAACCGGCCGGTTGATTAGGATTGGGCTTTCGCCGGTCACGAAGGGACCCCCATGACCACCGAAGCCACCAAAATCACCACACACACGACCGCAGCACCCGGCCCCGACGTCGCGAAGACGGTCGCACGGCTACGCCAGACATTTGCCACCGGCAAGACCCGCAATTTCGAGTGGCGCAAGGAGCAGTTGCGTGCGCTCCAGCGGCTGCTGGTCGAGAACGAGACCAAGATCGCCGACGCCCTTGAGAAGGACCTGGGACGTTCGCCCTTCGAGGCGTGGCTCGCCGACGTCGCCAGCACCAGCGGCGAGGCCGCCTACGCGGCGAAGAACGTGGGCAAGTGGGCGAAGCGCCGCCACCGCCTGCTGGAGATGTCGCAGCTGCCTGGCCGAGGCTGGGTGGAGTACGAGCCGTACGGCACTGTGCTGATCATCGGCGCGTGGAACTTCCCGTTCGCGCTCACACTTGGTCCCGCTGTCGGCGCCATCGCCGCGGGCAACACCGTGGTGCTCAAGCCTTCTGAGGTGACGCCCGCCTCCTCGGCGCTGATGGCCGAATTGGTGCCGCGCTACCTCGACAACGACGCGATCGCCGTCATCGAGGGTGATGGCGTCGTCAGCCAGGAGTTGATAGCGCAGGGCTTCGACCACCTGCTGTTCACCGGCGGCACCGAGATCGGGCGCAAGGTCTACGAGAGCGCGGCGTCGCACCTGACTCCGGTGACGCTCGAGCTCGGCGGCAAAAGCCCGGTCATCGTGTCGGCCGACGCCGACATCAAGGTCGCCGCGAAACGGATCGCGTGGACCAAGCTGATCAACTCCGGGCAGATTTGCATCGCACCCGACTACGTCCTGGCTGAGGCTCCGATCCGAGACGAGCTGGTCGACGAGATCAAGAAGGCGGTCGCTGGGTTCGAGGCGGAGAACGCTACCGGCGGTAAACGGATCGTCAACGAGCGACACTTCAACCGGCTCACTACCGCACTCGCCGCGACTAAGGGCGAGATCGTTATCGGCGGCGGCTCGGACGCCTCGAGCCTGAACATCCAGCCAACCGTTGTAGTCGACCCCGCGATCGACGAGCCGCTGATGACCGACGAGATCTTCGGCCCGATCCTTCCGGTGGTGACCGTTCGAAACCTCGACGAGGCAATCGAATTCGTGAACGCGCGGCCCAAGCCGCTGGCCGCCTACCTGTTCACCAAGACCAAGGCGGTGCGCGAACGGGTGATCAAGGAAGTGCCCGCGGGCGGCATGCTGATCAACCACTTGCTCTTCCACTTCGCCACCCACAAGCTGCCGTTCGGCGGCGTCGGCCCGTCCGGTCTGGGTGCATACCACGGCAAGTTCGGCTTCGAGGAATTCAGCCACCGTAAGTCTGTGCTGACCAAGCCGACCCGACCCGACTTAACCGCGATGATCTACCCGCCGTATACAGAGAAGGCGTGGAAGTTGGCGCGCAGGATTTTCTAGAATGTGCCGGCCGTTTGAAGCTGTTGGTCACTGAGGATCGAGAGATAGGAACGTAATGCCCGGAGTGCAGGACCGCGTCATTGTCGTCACTGGAGCAGGCGGCGGCCTGGGCCGCGAGTACGCCCTGACCCTCGCCAAGGAGGGTGCCAGCGTCGTGGTGAACGACCTCGGCGGTTCCCGTGACGGGACCGGTGCCGGACACAACATGGCCGACCAGGTCGTCAGCGAGATCAAGGACGCCGGCGGTCGCGCGGTCGCCAACTACGACAGTGTGGCCGAGTCCGAGGGTGCGGAGAACATCATCAAGACCGCCATCGACGAGTTCGGCAAGATCGACGGCGTGGTGAGCAACGCCGGCATCCTGCGCGACGGCACCTTCCACAAGATGTCGTTCGAGAACTGGGATTCCGTGCTGAAGGTGCACCTCTACGGCGGCTACAACGTGGTTCGCGCCGCGTGGCCGCACTTCCGCGAGCAGAGCTACGGTCGCGTGCTCGTCGCCACCTCCACCAGCGGGCTGTTCGGCAACTTCGGTCAGGCTAACTACGGCGCAGCCAAGCTGGGGCTGGTCGGATTGATCAACACGCTGGCCCAGGAAGGCGCCAAGTACAACATCAAGGCCAACGCGCTGGCGCCGATCGCCGCCACCCGGATGACCGAGGACATCCTGCCGCCGGAGGTGTTGAAGAACCTCACGCCGGAGTTCGTGGCGCCGGTGGTGGCCTACCTGTGCACCGAAGAGGTGCCCGACACCGGCTCGATCTTCATCGTCGGCGGCGGCAAGGTGCAGCGCACCGCGTTGTTCCAGAACGAAGGCGTCACCTTCAAGAAGCCGCCGTCGGTCGACGACATCGCCTCGCATTGGGGCGAGATCGAGGACCTGTCTGCCGCCAAACCGGCCAATTTCTCGATCCGGTAATCGAGACTTCGTGAAAGCCTGTGTTGTACAGGAGCTTTCAGGTCCAGATGGTCTCGTCTACACCGATGTCGACGACGTCGCAGGCAACAACGACACGGTCGTCATCGGTGTTCGCGCCGCCGGGGTGTGCTTTCCGGACCTGTTGCTGAGCAAGGGCGAGTATCAGCTCAAACTGCCGCCGCCGTTCATTCCCGGCATGGAAGCCGCCGGCGTGGTGGACTGGGCGCCAGAGGAATCCGAATTCACAGTGGGAGATCGGGTTTCGGCGTTCGGGGTGCTGGGCGGCTTCGCCGAACAGGTTGTCGCTCCGGTGGCCAACGTGACCCGCAGCCCCGCGGAACTCGACGATGCCGAAGCGGTATCGCTGCTGGTGAACTACAACACCATGTACTTCGCACTGGCCCGGCGGGCTGCCATGCGGCAGGGCGACGGCCTAGCATTGCATCCTCCCCGGCGGAACGCGCCGCACCGGCAAACCGGTGGCGGCGCGTTCCGTTCCCCTCGTGACTAGAACAGACCCGAGAAGTCGGCAGCGATCTGCGAGGCCGCGTCTTGGATGATGGAGATCTCGAATCCGGCTGCCAGGGTGCCGATCGCAAAGGTACCCGCGACCGGTAGGCCGAGAGCGTCAACGAAGTCACCGTTCGACAGGTTGTCAATGAATATCGAGGTTTCCCACGCGGGGAGGCTGGTCACCAGTGAGTTGACGATGTCCGCCGTCGGCAGCAACAGGGAGTAGGCCGTCGAAGCCGCACTTGAGAGCGCGTTGACGAGGTCGGTAAAGGTAGCGGCGGGATTCGCGGCGTCGGCCGACAATGCCGACAGCAGATCCGAGAAGCTCGCCGCCGACGAGGTCGCCGGATCCAGCGCCGCCGAGTAGGGGTCTGTGCCGCTTATCAAGTTCTGGAAGCCTTGCTCGGTGTCGGTGGCCAGGGTGCTGAGCACTGTTGACAGGCTGACGTCGGGAAACAGCCCGAACGGGGTGGGCACGTTCGCCGGTGAATCAGCCGTCACGGAGTAACCGAGACTGCCATCGCCGTAGCCCAAGTTGATCAGATACGTCAGGTCGGGCCCCAGCAATTCTTGGAGCTGTGTCGGTAGCAGGGAGACCAGCGGCGCAGTCTCGTCGATCATGTAGTAGTTGGTGAGGCTGTCCGTGGTGCCGGACAATGCGGAGCCCGGTAGCAGAAGCGCGTTGGCGATCTGTTCGGCCGTGGGACCGCTTCCGTCGACGCCCCCGTTGAGATACGTGCCGTGGAGGTCTTCGATGCCCAAAAAGGCGTTGAGGTCGGACAGCAAGTTCGATCGGGTAGCGCGGAAAGTCCGTGAAGCCGTCGTATTCGAGCGAGTAGATGTTAGTGGTGAAGTCATCGGACGGCGTCGCGCCGCTGAACGCGATACCCAGACTCGCCAGGTTCAGCTGGTCGACAGTGGTCTGGCCCGACGTCGTTTCGAAGCCGTTGAAGCGCTCGAACAGCCCGCCGTTGGGATTGTTGGGGTCAGCGAGCAGCAGGAATTGCGGGTCAAGCGGTCCCGTTTCCGGCGTGCCGGACGGGTCGAGCAGCTGCATCGTGACACCGGATAGCGTGGAACTCTGCGAGTAGCCCAACACCGTTGAGCCGTCTCCTGCTGCCTGGTTGCCGAGGATCGTGCTTTCCAGAATGGCGGCGCCCTGGCCCACCGAGGTGCTGGGGCCCGCAAGGCCATCGGAATCGAGTGGGTAGTTGAAATACAACTGCTGGACGCCTTGGCCGAACAGCGGATAAGCCCCTTCGGGCGTGAAGAGGCCGTTGCCGAAGGGGTTGGTTGGCGTCGCCTGGTAGAAGGTCAGGTCGGGGTAGAGCGTTGTGTACGGGTTGTCGAGGTAGAGGCCGTTAGCGGCGTACACGTACTCGGGGCCGGGGATGGGGTCCGCGCTGCCGCCGATGACCAACCCGACATCGGTTTCGTCCGCGTGTGCGGATGCCGGATTCATCATCGCCGACAGCCCTATGACACCGGCCCCGGCCGTCGCTGCCAGTCCGAACCCGATCCAACGAGCCTTACGTCCTGACACTTTGCGACCTCCACACCGTTGGAAAGAGTCCTTTGCCCGGTTACGCGTCGTCAGAGCAGGTCAATGCCCCAGCAGCCGGTATTCCACATATGTTCTACTCCACTTGGCCGCCAATGTCTAAGAAATCCACAGGTTTTCGTTGGCGAAAATTAAGTTTTCCTCGCGGTGCTCACAGGCCGCGGGCGAGAAACGTGTCGCAAGAACCTCACGTGATTCAGCAGCCACTTCAGGCTCTGTCGGAAGGGTTGTTGCCTTCGTCAGTTCGATGGCGCGGGCGATATCACGGACCCGGCTGATATCGCATGTGCCATCGTTTCCAGACAGCAGGTCATGGTCGAGGCTTGGTGCTGGTGTGACTGGTGCTGAGGGAGTGATCGGCCTAGCCGAGCAGCGCGTCGCGCAGCCGGGTCACGTCGGACGCGGTAATGCCGGCACTGCGGAAGTAGCCCTCCAGCGAGCCGAAATTGTCGTCGATGGTCCGCCGCGCCGCATCCAGATATTCCGCCCGCACGCCGAGAACCTCCTCGGACAGTCGCGCCTCAGTGAACGCGATCAACTCCGGCGTCACTTCGACGTCTGACCGTTGCCGGACGGCGTCCAGGATCCGGGTCCGCAGCTGGGGTACCGCCTGGTTGCTGCCGAGGAAATCCGCCACGATCGCGTCGCGCTCGACACCGGCGGCTTCCAGCACCAGCGCCACGGTGAAGCCGGTGCGGTCCTTGCCGGCAAAGCAGTGGGCGAGCACCGTGCGCCCGTCGGCCAGCAGGTTCACGACGCGGTGCAGCGCCTGCTGCGCTCCGGGGTAGGTGGGAAACCTGCTGTACTCGTCGACCATGTAGCGCGTGGATGCCTCGCCGACCGGTTCGTTGTCGGGCTTGTCTTCCAGCAGCCGCCTGAACGCGTGCTCGTGCGGAGCATCGCCGTCCGGGTTAGCCTCGTCGGGTTCGAGGTCCGGGATGGGCAACAGGTGGATGTCGACTCCGTCGGGCACCAGGCCAGGGCCATGGCGCTGTACCTCCCGGCGCGAACGCAGGTCGGCAACGTCGGTGACGCCTAGTCGGCGTAGTTCGTCGCGGCCGTCATCGCCGAGCTCGCTCAGTTCGCCGGAGCGGAACAGCCGACCCGGTCGTAGCACGCCGGTGGTGTCGGCAACGTCGCGAAAGTTCCAGGCCCCCTGCAGAGCCCGCACGCCGGTGGCCATCTCAGGTGACCGCCGCAGCGAAAGCGCTTTTCTCCCGGCCGATCTCGGCGCGCGCGATGGATCGCATGTGCACCTCGTCGGGTCCGTCGAAAATACGCATGGCGCGGTGCCAGGCGTACATCCGCGCCAGCGCCGTATCGTCGCTGACTCCCGCGGCGCCGTGTACCTGGATGGCGCGGTCGATGACGTCGCACACCACCTGCGGCGCCACCGCCTTGATCTGCGAGACCAGTAGGTGGGCGGCCTTGTTGCCATGCTGGTCGATGGTCCACGCCGCCTTCTCACACAACAGCCTGGCTTGATCGATATCGTTGCGGGACTTGGCGATTGCCTGCTGTACCAGACCTTGGTCCGCCAATGGCCGACCGAATGCCACCCGGGTGTTGGCCCGGTTCACCATCAGGGCCAGCGCACGTTCGGCTCCGCCCAGCGCGCGCATGCAGTGGTGGATGCGCCCCGGCCCCAGCCGGGCCTGGGCGATCGCGAAGCCGGAGCCCTCTTCGCCGAGCAGATTGGTGACCGGCACCCGGACGTTGTCGTAGATGATTTCGGAGTGCCCGGGCTGGTCTTGGTAACCGAAGACTGTTGTGGAGCGCACAACGGTCAAGCCCGGCGTATCGATCGGCACCAGCACCATCGACTGCTGCTGGTGGCTGGCGGCCTCCGGGTTGGTGCGGCCCATCACGATCAGGATCTTGCAGCGCGGATCCGACGCCCCCGACGTCCACCACTTACGGCCGTTGATCACGTAGTCGCCACCGTCGCGCACGACCGAGGTTTCGATGTTTCGGGCGTCGCTGCTGGCGACCGCCGGCTCGGTCATCGAGAACGCGCTGCGAATCTCACCGTTCAGCAACGGCTCCAGCCACCGCTTGCGCTGCTCCTCGGTGGCGAACAGGTGCAGGGTCTCCATGTTGCCGGTGTCAGGTGCCGCGCAGTTGAGCGACTCGGGCGCGATCTCCAGACTCCACCCGGTCAGCTCGGCCAGCGGCGCGTAGTCCAGGTTGGTCAGGCCCGACTCTGCCGGCAGGAACAGGTTCCACAGGCCAGCGGCTCTGGCCTTGATCTTCAGTTCCTCGATGACCGGCGGAACGGTGTGGTCGTGCGGGCCGGCCTCCTCCCGGTACTTGTCGTAATCAGCCTCGGCCGGAAAGACATAGTCGGTCATGAATTCGGTCAGCCGCTTGTGGTAGTCACTGGCTTTGGCCGACATCGCGAAGTCCATGCCCGTCACGATAAGCCACCTCGCGCAGGACCACATCGGGGGCGCAGGATGAAGGCCATGAGCGACACCAACCCGCCGCTGCCGCCGTTCACATTTCAGGCGGCGATCCAGAAAGTTCAGGCCGCCGAGGACGCCTGGAACAGCCGTGACCCCGATCGCGTCAGCCGCGCCTACACCGTCGACTCGCAGTGGCGCAACCGGGGAGAGCACATCGTCGGCCGCGACGAGATCGTGGCCTTCCTGACCCGCAAGTGGCAACACGAGCTCGACTATGCGTTACGCAAGAGCCTGTGGAGTTTCCACGACAACCGCATTGCCGTCCGGTTCCAGTACGAGTCCCACGATGCTTCCGGCCAGTGGTGGCGCAGCTACGGCAACGAGTTGTGGGAGTTCAGCGAAGCCGGCCTGATGGCCCGGCGCGAGGCCAGCATCAACGACGTCGCGATCGACGAGTCCCAGCGCCGCTACTTCGGGCCACGTCCGCGCGCGGAATACGGCCAAGACTTCCCGCTCTGGTAGCGGGCACGAGTGGGCTCGGGCGTCCACGTTAGGGTTGGTCCCGGTCTACCGGGGTAGGGAGCACAGGGAAGTAGATGCGGACGTCATGACAGAAACGCAGACGACGGTGGGGGTGGTTGCCGAGTCAGGCGCCGACGAGCGACGGGTCGCGCTGGTGCCGAAGGCAGTCGGCCCGCTGGTGAAAAGCGGGGTCGCGGTCATAGTGGAGTCGGGCGCCGGCGAGCGTGCGCTGCTTCCCGACAAGCTGTACGCCGATGCCGGGGCCACCATCGGTGATGCCTGGGCGGCCGACGTCGTCGTCAAGGTCGCACCGCCGACCGCTGACGAGGTCGGCCGGTTGCGCAGTGGGCAGACGCTGATCGGCTTCCTGGCACCCCGCAATGCCGACAACTCGATCGGGGCGCTCAAGCAGGCCGGTATCCAGGCGTTCGCCTTGGAGGCCATTCCGCGAATCTCGCGGGCGCAGGCGATGGACGCATTGTCGTCGCAGGCCAACGTCGCCGGATACAAGGCGGTGCTGCTGGCGGCCTCGGAGTCGACCCGGTTCTTCCCGATGTTGACCACCGCTGCCGGCACGGTGAAGCCGGCCACCGTGCTGGTGCTCGGCGTCGGGGTGGCGGGGTTGCAGGCGTTGGCGACGGCTAAACGGCTGGGGGCACGCACCACCGGCTACGACGTCCGTCCCGAGGTGGCCGACCAGGTCCGCTCGGTGGGTGCGAAGTGGCTGGACGTCGGGATCGATGCGGCGGGCGAGGGTGGATACGCCCGCGAACTCACCGAAGACGAGCGGGCCCAGCAGCAGAAAGCCCTGGAAGATGCGATCAGCGGGTTCGACGTGGTGATCACCACGGCGCTGGTCCCGGGCCGGCCTGCGCCCAAGCTGGTGACCGCCGCCGCTGTGGAAGCGATGAAGCCCGGCAGCGTCGTCGTCGACCTTGCGGGGGAGACGGGCGGCAACTGCGAATTGACCGAACCGGGACAGGTCGTCGTCAAGCACGACGTCACGATCGCCTCGCCGCTGAACCTACCGGCGACCATGCCCGAGCACGCCAGCGAGCTGTACAGCAAGAACATCACGGCGCTATTGGACTTACTGGTCACCGACGGCACGTTGGCTCCGGACTTCGACGACGAAGTCATCGCGGACTCGTGCGTCACGCGCGAGACGGTCGGGGAGGACTAGATGTACGACGAGCTATTGGCCAACCTGGCGATCCTGGTGCTGTCCGGATTCGTCGGGTTCGCGGTGATCTCCAAAGTGCCCAACACACTGCACACACCGCTGATGTCGGGGACCAACGCCATCCACGGCATCGTCGTCCTCGGCGCGCTGGTGGTGTTCGGCGAGGTAGAGCACCCGTCGCTCGCGGCGCAGATCATCCTGTTCGTGGCGGTGGTGTTCGGCACGCTCAACGTCATCGGCGGCTTCATCGTCACCGACCGCATGCTGGGCATGTTCAAGGGCAAGAAGAAGCCCGCCAAGACCGAAGAGGCCGCCAAATGAACTACTGGGTGGTCGGCCTCTACGTCATCTCGTTCGCGCTTTTTATCTACGGGCTGATGGGCCTGACCGGGCCCAGGACGGCGGTACGGGGCAACCTGATCGCTGCGGCGGGCATGGCCCTCGCCGTCACGGCGACTCTGATCAAGATTCGCCACACCGACCAGTGGCCGCTGATCGTCGCCGGGCTGGTGGTCGGCGTCGTGCTGGGCGTTCCGCCGGCGCGGCTGACCAAGATGACCGCCATGCCGCAGCTGGTGGCGTTCTTCAACGGCGTCGGCGGCGGCACCGTCGCGCTCATCGCACTCGCGGAATTTATTGATACCAGCGGTTTTTCGGCATTCCAACACCACGAGTCGCCGACGGTACACATCGTGGTCGCTTCGTTGTTCGCCGCGATCATCGGGTCGATCTCGTTCTGGGGTTCGATCATCGCGTTCGGCAAGCTGCAGGAGATCATCTCCGGTTCCCCGATCGGTTTAGGCAGGGCCCAGCAGCCGATCAACCTGCTGTTGTTGATCGCGGCGGTGGCCGCCGCGGTGGTCATTGGCCTGGATGCACATCCCGGCACCGGCGGGGTCTCGCTGTGGTGGATGGTCGGCCTGCTGGCCGCGGCCGGTGTGCTGGGCCTGATGGTGGTGCTGCCCATCGGCGGCGCCGACATGCCCGTGGTGATTTCGCTGCTCAACGCGATGACCGGGCTGTCGGCGGCCGCGGCGGGCCTGGCGCTGAACAACACCGCGATGATCGTCGCCGGCATGATCGTCGGCGCCTCCGGATCGATCCTGACCAACCTGATGGCCAAGGCAATGAACCGCTCCATCCCGGCGATCGTCGCCGGCGGGTTCGGTGGCGGCGGTGTGGCGCCAAGCGGTGGCGACGGTGGCGACAAGACCGTCAGGGCGACCTCGGCGGCCGATGCCGCGATCCAGATGGCCTACGCCAACCAGGTGATCGTCGTCCCGGGTTACGGGCTGGCCGTCGCTCAGGCCCAGCACGCCGTCAAGGTCATGGCGGCGTTGTTGGAGGACAAGGGTGTGACGGTGAAATACGCGATCCACCCGGTTGCCGGCCGGATGCCAGGCCACATGAACGTGCTGCTGGCCGAGGCCGAGGTCGACTACGACGCGATGAAGGACATGGACGACATCAACGATGAGTTCGCCCGGACCGACGTCGCGATCGTCATCGGCGCCAACGACGTCACCAACCCGGCGGCGCGCACTGACGCGTCCAGCCCGATCTATGGCATGCCGATCCTCAACGTGGACAAGGCCAAGTCGGTGATCGTGCTCAAGCGGTCGATGAACTCCGGGTTCGCGGGCATTGACAACCCGCTGTTCTACGCGGACGGCACCACAATGCTGTTCGGTGATGCGAAGAAGTCGGTGACCCAGATCGCCGAGGAACTGAAAGCGCTCTAGACGGGCGGATACGCCGGCGGCGGGTAACCCTGGCCGTCGACGACACCGCGCAGGCCCCACGTGAAGTACCTGAAGTAGAACTCGGCCTCGTCGGAAACGTCGTAGCTCGGATCGGGATCGGGATTCATCGGACCACCTCTCGACTTGCGACGTGCTTCATGCAGGAGTCTAGTCCCACCGGGCAACGCGCAACAGGGAACAGCCGCCTTGCCTAGACTACCCAACTAGTTGATTGACACCGGGCATGTCCCGGCCTGCCGATAGCGAGTAGACATGCCATCCGAGAACGGGCTCTCCCGCCGCGAGGAGCTGCTGGCCGTCGCCACCAAGTTGTTCTCCGCACGCGGTTACCACGGCACCCGGATGGACGACGTCGCCGATGTGGTCGGGCTGAACAAGGCCACCGTCTACCACTACTACGCGAGCAAGTCGCTGATCCTCTACGACATCTATCAGCAGGCCGCCGAGCGCACGCTGGCCGCCGTGCACGACGACCCGACGATGTCGGCGCGTGAGGCGCTCTACCAGTACACGGTGCGGCTGCTTGACCAGATCGCCGCCAACCCCGAAGGGGCGGCGGTGTACTTCCAGGAGCAGCCCTACATCACCGAGTGGTTCACCGAGGAGCAGGTGGCCGCGGTCCGCGAGAAGGAAACCCAGGTCTATGAGCATGTGCACGGGCTCATCGACCGCGGTATCGCCAGCGGCGAGTTCTACGAGTGCGACTCGCACGTCCTGGCGCTGGGATACATCGGTATGACGCTGGGCGCCTACCGCTGGCTGCGGCCGAGTGGACGCCGCAGCGCCAAGGAGATCGCCGCCGAGTTCAGCACCGCACTGCTGCGGGGTCTGATCCGCGACGAGTCGGTTCGGGTGGAGTCGCCGCTGGGCGTCAGAACCGAAATCGGTACAGCCGGTCGTAGTTCCTGATGACGGGAATCGCTGTCATCCGGTAGGTCGCGCGAACAGACGCAAAAGCCCCCGACACGCCGCGCAATTTGGTGCTTTTACGTCTGCTCGGCGTTACTTCAGGTTCTTCTCGAGGAAGTCGAGCTGGTCGGCGATGACGCGTTCGAAGGCGTCGCCGACATAGATGTCGAAATGGCCCTCCGGATACAGTTTGACCTCACCACGCGGCGCCGTCGCCGCATAGCGACGGGTCGGTTCCGACGGTGCGACCGAGTCAGATTCGCACACGCAGAACAGGATTGGGCAGGGTACCTTCGCCGCGAGCCGACCCGGACGGTAGGGCAGGATCTTCACCCCGATTCGCGCGGCCACCTCGTTGCGCAGCTGCGTGCCATCAGGTACCAGCTTCACAAACCCCGGGTAGGCGTCCGGGGCGTTCATCAAGGCGACCTCGCCCGGGTGGCCGACGGTAGGCACCATCACCGGCGTCCCGCCGAGGCGGGCGGCGACCAGGTCGCGCGCCGCCAAAGCCGTGATGCGAGCGCTGATCAGCGGGCTCAGCGTGCCCAGGGAGGCGACGCTGTCGGTGAACGGGCATTGCGCGACAACCGCCGCGATGCCCGGTAGCCGAGCAGCTGTGGCGATCACATGACCGCCGCTAAAAGACGTGCCCCACAATCCAATTCGGTTCGGATCGATTCCCGCCAGCGTGCGTGCGTAGGCCACGGCAACCGTCCAATCCTGCAATTGCATGCGGATATCGATCAGCTGACGTGGCGCACCCTCACTATCGCCGAAGTTCCGGTAGTCGAACACCAGGCAGGCATAACCGGCCGCGCAAAAGCGTTCGGCGTAGGCATCCAGTCGCATGGTGCGGACCGCGCCCAGCCCGTGAGCCATCACCAGCAGAGGTGCATCACCGTTGACCGCCGGCCGATACAGCCACGCGCTGATCCGGTCACCGCCGGAGTTGAACCAGACATCCTCACGCTGCATGCTCACGACACTCATCCTGCATCAGTCGTGGCGCCGGTGAGTGTGGTACACCGTGGCCATGACCCCGAGTGTGCTGCAGAAGGTGTCGTCGCTGGTGGGGCCGAGTTATGTCAGCACCGATCCCGATGTGCTGGCCGGCCGCAGCGTCGACCACACCGGCCGCTACCGAGGCCGCGCGAGCGCCCTGGTTCGTCCGGGTTCGGCCGACGAAGTGGCCGAGGTGCTGCGGCTGTGCCGCGACGCGGGGACGCACGTGACCATCCAGGGCGGTCGAACCTCACTGGTTGCCGGCACCGTGCCCGAGCACGATGATGTGTTGCTGTCGACCGAGCGGCTTTGCGCCATAAGCGATGTCGATACGACCGAACGCCGCATCCAGGTCGGGGCAGGGACCACACTGGCCGCGGTGCAACGCGCGGCCGCCGCCGCCGGCTTGGTGTTCGGTGTCGATCTGGCCGCGCGTGACACCGCGACCGTCGGCGGCATGGCCTCGACCAACGCCGGCGGGCTGCGCACCGTGCGGTACGGCAATATGGGCGACCAGGTCATCGGGCTCGACGTCGCATTGCCCGACGGGTCGGTGGTACAACGGCACTCGCGCGTGCGGGCCGACAACACCGGCTACGACCTGCCGGCCCTCTTCGTCGGCGCCGAGGGAACGCTGGGCGTGATCACCTCGCTCGATTTGCGCCTGCACCCGGATCCGCCGCATCGGGTGACCGCCGTATGTGGCTTCGGGGACCTCGGCGCGCTGGTCGACGCCGGCCGACTGTTTCGCGACCTGGACGGCATCGCCGCCCTGGAACTGATTGACGGACGGGCCAGCGCGCTGGCTGAGGAGCATCTGGGCGTGCCCGCGCCGGTGCACGGTGACTGGCTGCTGCTGGTGGAACTGGCCTCCGATCACGACCAGACCGAGCGGCTGGCCGACGCGCTGGAGGGAGTTCAGACGTGCAGCGAGCCAGCGGTAGGCGTCGATCTGACTGCGCAACAACGGCTTTGGCGGGTTCGTGAATCGCTGGTGGAGGTGGTCGGCTTGTTCGGACCGCCGGTGAAGTTCGATGTGTCGCTACCACTGTCGGCGGTCGCCGCGTTTGCCCGCGACGCCGACGCGCTGGTGCAGCGCCACGTGCCCGACGCCGTTGGCGTGCTGTTCGGGCACATCGGGGAGGGCAACCTGCACCTGAACGTGCTGCGCTGCAACGAAGAACAGGAACGCGACGTGTACGCGGCGATGATGGATCTGATCGCGGAATGCGGCGGCAACGTCAGCTCCGAACACGGGGTCGGCAGCCGCAAACGTCGCTACCTGGGCATGTCACGCGAAGCCACCGATATCGCGGCGATGCGAACGCTGAAGACGGCTTTCGACCCGGCCGGCTACCTCAACGCCGCGGTGCTGTTTGACTAGTCCGGTCCCGTTTTGATGCCCACCGCGTGGCGCAGTTGGGCCAAGAACTGGTCGGCGTCGTCGCTGCGGATCATGTAGTGCGAAATCGCCACCCGGATCGCTGTGGCCGCTTTCACCGCGGCGTTGGGCCCGGGAAGCAGACGCTGCAGGCCGTCGCGCATCTGGGGGATGACGTGAGAAAACTGGCTGATGGTGTGCTCGGGCTCGATATCGACCATGCGCACGCCTGAATACGAATGCTGGTACTCGACGATGAACCGCAACGCGGCGTCGAGCTTGTCAACCCCCTTGAGGCCGGCTGTGGCCCTGCTCAAACCGCTTTCGAAGCCCTGTCGTTCGTAATGTGAGAACGCCGAGAGCAACGCCTCCTTCGAGGCGAACCAGCGGTAGAGCGTCGGCCTGGACACCCCGGCCTGGGCGGCGACGTCGGACAGGCTGAGCTTGCGTTTGCCGTTGCGGCTGAGCACCTCAGCGGTGGCCGCGAGGATCCGCTGCTGCGTCGAGGTGTCGCCTTCGATGGTCGGCGTCTGCTCCATACCCGCAACTTTACAAAGTTTGTCCGAAGTGTCACGCTGTTTTCGTGCCACTGCCATGTTTTCTGGCCGGGGTCTCTTCGCCCCCGCACCAGGTAGCTGACCACCAGATCTTAGCCGGGCAGGCCCAGCACATCGCGGCCGATCGGCACCCGTCGTGAGCCAAATCAGGGCGGTGGTCATCACCGAAGCCTCATCGCCCGTCGCACTTGCGACCGCGGCGCGGTTGGCCGTCGGCGGGGATCTGGTACTGATGGGCGCCCGCCGGACCCAGATCTGTGAGGATTTCGCGGCCCGCCTTCGATCCGGTGGCGCAGCGGCCTTCGCCGCTCACCTGGACCTCGCCGATCCGCGGTCCATCGGTCGGTTCCTCCGCTCCGCTGACTACCTGATCGGCGCCGTCGACGTGCTGGTCAGTGCTGCTGGCCTCGCCGACGGTTCCTGGGTGGGAGCACAACACCTTGCGGCACAAGTCATCCCGCCGATGATCGACAACCGGCGTGGTGATGTGGTGCTGATCAGCCCCGAGCTGGTCGGGGCGTCGCCGGCGGGTGCGCGCCGGATGATCGAGACCTGGGTAGGCGGCCTGGACGCCGAATTCGTGGGCACCGGCGTGCGAGCCTCGATCGTGCGGTCGACGGGGCCGGTGCCGCCGGACGACGTTGGATGTCTGATCGCCGCGGCGATCAGCTCGCCTGACCGGATGCACCTGCGTGTCGTCGACGTCATCCCAGCTGTTCCCGCAACGACTTTGGCGCAGGAGCGCAGGAGTCGATGAGCGTCGTAACGGAAGCAGGCTGAGCGGATCGGTTAGCTGGTGGCTACCGCCTCGAGGGGATTGCTCAGTCGATCGAACCACATGCGCAGCGTGGTCACCATCAACCTTGCGCCCCCCGCGGCGTCGATGACTCCCATCGCCTGGGTAATCGACAGTCCGATGCCGGTCGAGACCAGGGCATCGATGGCATCGTCCACCCGGGGATCTGTCTCGGGGACTTTTTCGGGCAGCGTGTCCTCAAAGAGTGCGCGTGCCGCTTCCTTTATCCGCTTGACCACTTCGCGGTTGTTGGTGACTCGGTCTTCGTCATTGAACGTGCTCGTCAGGTATTCGGCGGTAACAATGACCAGGGACGTCTCAGTGGACAGCCGTGACCACCAAGACGAGAGTGCCTCGAGCCGCGCGTCGAGCGATTCACCAGCCGTCACCAAAACCTCGAGGAGCTTCGCCATCTCGGACAGCAGCCGGTTCTTGAGCACTTCGAGGCAGAGCGCTTCCTTGCTCTCGAAGTTGCTGTACACGGCGCCGATGGTGCGTCCGGCTTCGGCGGCGATCGCGGCGATCGATGTGGCGTGGTATCCGTTCGCGTAGAACATCTGCTCGGCCGAATCCAATAGTTCCTGGCGGGTCTGGGCCTGACTCTCTGCGCGAGTCAGCACCTTTCGAGCAGCCACGGCACCCTCCGTCATCGTGTGCAGTTCGCGTCGCCAAGTTCAAACGACAGTCCGGCCAGCCGTCGTCGACGCGCACGCGAAGCGCCGTTTCCGTTTCATACTATCGCGGGCGTGCGCTCGTCATCGCAATCGAGATCTGCGAGCAGGCGCGTGTAGGCGTAGTGGTCGAGCGGGAAATGCTTGTTCCCCCACCACATTTCAAAGTGAGTACTGGGCCGGATCGTCGCGGCGTCACCGTGGTAGTTGACGTAATAGGTGTTGGAGCCCTCGCAGGCGGTCGACAGCCATAGGGTTCTCTCCCCGCGGCGGCGGTATTTGTCGTAATAGGCGTCGTGCGCCGACTGCTTGACTTCCACCCTGGTCGCGTCACGTCGGCGGGCCTCGGTGATGGCGCGGGCGGCGTGGCGGCTGGTGCACTCGATCATCGCGATATACGAGCCGGCGGCGAACCCGTAGGGTCCGGTGATCAAGAAGGAGTTGGGGAACTTCGGCAGCGACACACCTTGGTAGGCCTGAAATCGGTTTTCATCCCAGAATGTGTTGAGGTCAAGGCTATCGACGCCGTGTAACGGGAACGGCGGCGTATAGCCCTTGGCCAGGACCTTGAACCCGGTGGCGCACACCAGCACGTCGACTTCGCGGACAGTGCCGTCCTCAGTGATCACCCCGCGCTCGGTGATCTTCTGGATCGGGTCGGTGACCAAATCGACGTTCGGCCGGGTGAAGGTCTTCAGATACCGGTTCGACACGGAGGGCCGTTTGCAGCCGAATGCGTAGTCCGGTGTCAGCTGCCGGGCTAACTCGGGATGCCCGCGCAGCCATCGTCGGTAGCCCGCGGCGCCGCCTCTTTTGAGTGTGTTCGCCAGGAACGGCGCCCGTTCGTGAAACACCCCGATGCCGCTAATGCCGAAGTCGATGCCCACGGTGACGGCGGCCCGGATCACACGACGCAGGATGGGCAGATGCAGCAGTGCGGTATTGACCGGCGACGGGATCGCGAAGTCCGGTTTGGGCGCCACCCAGATCGGGGTGCGTTGGAAGACGGTGAGCCGTTCGACGATATCGGCCAGCTCCGGAATCAGTTGCAGGGCGGTAGCTCCGGTGCCGATGACGGCGATCCGCTGGCCTGTGTAGTCGAAGTCGTGGTCCCACTGTGCGGTGTGTATGGTCTTGCCGGCAAAGTCGTCGATCCCGGAGATATCGGGCAGCTGCGGTATCTCTAAACCACCGACCGCGCCGATGATGAATCGGGTGACCAGCGTCTGGCCGGACTGCAATTGGACCCGCCACACGTGCTGGTCCTCATCCCAGTGCGCACCGTTGACTGCGGTATTCAACCTGATTCGTGAGCGCAGCCCGAACGAGTCGACGACCTGCTCGGCGTACTGCTGGACCTCGGCGCCCGGCGCGAACAGCCGTGTCCACTTCTTGGGCGGCTCATAGGAGAAGCTGTAGTAGATCGACGGGATATCCACGGCCACACCGGGATACGTGTTGGCCCACCAGGTTCCGCCGATGCCGTCGTTCTTGTCGACGATGAGGAAGTCGTCGATGCCGGCCCTGGTCAGCTCGACGCCGGCGCCGATCCCGCCGAACCCGGCTCCGATGATCAACACCTCGTGGTCGATGTTCGCGGTCACCGTTTGGCTCCTTTCGGCGAGTCATGTTGGATGATTACGAGATATCGACGCTATTCGGATAGTGGCCATATTTCAAGAGGGCATTTAAATGCCTCTAGCTGCGCCTTTGCGTAAGCATATTGTGGCGATATCCACATAGTCACACTATTTCGTGTCCTCTGGGGAAGAGCTCAGACGGCTCTCATCGACGACCGAGTCCTCGTGGACGTCGAGATCGACGCTAGTGCAGGAAATTACGAAAATGGTTGCACTATCGTCGATCTCGGCGCTGCCCTAAGATCGGGACCGTCGGCGCACCAACACCGACTGCTGAATACTGCCCATGGCCCCGGTCTCGTCGAACAGGGTGCCCACCGTCGTGCCGATGCCGTCGGGCCCGTAATTGGTCTCCGCCCGGATGCCAATCCAGTCGCCGTCGGGAATCCGGTGCACGTGCACGACGAGGTCGTTGTTCAAAAACGTCCATTTGGTGATGTCGAGTTTGGAGCCGATGCCGTTGGCGCAGTCGGCGACCGCGAACAGCCGCTCCAACGGCGTCATCGTCTCGCCGTCGACGAGGTTGGCCGTCGGCGAGATCCAGGATTCTCCCGGGCCGTCATTGAGCGGCTCGGTCAGCCAGCGCCAGTCCAAGCTGTGCACGTAGTTGCGGTCCCAGTCCTTCGCGAGATTGCGGCTGCGGGCCTCGCTGAGGGGACGCGGCGGCGGCGCGGCGGCGTGAACCAGGTCGGCGGTGTCGAGTTGCTGGAGCCGCCATCCGCTGGCCCGGGCCGTCGGGCGAGGCTGACCGTCGGGTCCCAGCGCCAGCATTTCGGCGCTGAGCAGCTCGATCTGTTTGCCGGGGCGCTCGACCCGCGAGCGAACCCACAAATCGCCGTCGGCGGGAACGGGTCCCAACAGATCGACGGCGACCCGGCTGAGCCGGGTGTCGTCGCGCGCAGCGCAGCGTTCGAGCGCACGGACCAGAAGCGCCGACACCGGTGCGGCATGCTGAAGCGCTGCCGACCACGTGCTTCTGACTAGGTCTGTGGCGCAGAACTTTTCGCCCAACGGGTCGGCGTCATCGATCACCTCGTAATAGGAATCGGTCATCGTTCACCTTTCAGGGCAGGCCGGCGCCAGGAGTATCCACGATCACCGTGTCGACCCGGGAGAGCCGGGTGCCTACCAGGCGTTTGGGATAGGCGTCGGTGCTCGACAGCATGAACAGCGTGCGGTCCGCGGGTCCGCCGAGCGTGCATGCGATCGCGGCGCGTTCGCCGATATCGATGCGATGGGTCACGTGACCGCCGGCGGTAATGCGCTCGAACTGGTGCGCCAGGGTCATCGATGTCCACACACCGCCGTCAGCGTCGAGGCAGATGCCGTCGGGCGGCCCGTCGAGACCGTCGGCGAAGACCCTTCGGTCGAACAGGTCACCGTCTTCGCCGATGCTGAACGCGGTCAGTCGCCGGCCAATCGACTCGGCAACAATCAGGGTCTTGTGGTCGGCGGTGATGACCATTCCGTTGGGGAAGTCCAGATCCCGTGCCACCACGCTGACGGTGTTGTCGGGATCGACGCGCACGACGACGCCGCCGTGGAATGCCTGCGATCCGATGTAGGCACGCCCGCGGCTGTCGATCACCATGTCGCCCAGATCGGCCGGCGCCACAGCGCTCAGATCGGCGATTGTGTCGACGACTTCGCCGTCGTAGCGCAGCAGCTGACGGGCTTCGGTGGACACGATCAGCAGCGAGCCGTCCGGCCGGAACCCCAGGCCCGAGGGAGCATGTCCGGGCAGCGGCAACGTGGTCATCGACCCGCCCAGGGTGACGGTGTGTACGGCCTCACCGAGCATGTCGGAGAACCACAGTAGCCCCTGGAACCAGCGCGGACCTTCGCCGAAGCAGAACCCGGTGGTCAGCGGCGTCAGGCCCTCGACGATCGCCGTCATCCGAGCGCATCCAGTTCTCGTGCGATCGCCGCGTGGTAGGCGTCGATCTTGGCGGGGTTGACTTGCTGGAACAGGGCGTCGGGTAGCGGCGCGTGCTTATAGGCCTCGATCGTCATCGTGCGGGTGAACAGCGTGATGTCCTGGCCCGGCCTGGTGAACTGGTACTCGACCGTGATGCGTCCCTCCATTCCACCTTTGCCGTCGCGGTCATGACCAAGTCGCCCAACGGAATTGAACATCCACAGCTTCGGTCGCATGGCGATCGCCAGATGCCAGGTGAAGATCCGGTCGCCGTCGGGGCCGGACTCTTGCCAGGTGTCGCCGACCTTCAACGGCAACTCATCAGGCAGGTTCGTGATGTGCGCGCTGCCCGGATAGGTCTTGGTCCAGTTCGCCGGGTTGGTCACGAAGTCGTAGATGGTCTCGGGCGATCGGGCGAAGGCCGTTTCGGAACTCGTGGTCACGATGCCCAACTGGGTCGCTCCTTTGCGGCGGTAAAACGGGCCAGCGGGTCGCCCGGCTGGCTTTACAGATTATCGTATGAGTGTCACGCGGTAATTTCGCGGGGATAGCGTCGGCGACCAGGTAAGGAAAGCGGCAGATGCATTTCACGATCACCCATCCGATGCACAGCCACCCATACAACCCGGAGCTGGTCAGCGGCGACGGCATCGCGACGGTCGCCGTTGCTGCCGAGGCGGCCGGCATTCACGGGTTCGGGTTCACCGACCATCCCGCGCCCAGCCAGCGGTGGCTGGAGGCTGGCGGACACGACGCGCTGGACCCGTTCGTGGCGATGGGCTACGCCGCGGCCCGCACCAGCACGCTGCGGCTGATACCCAATATCGTGGTGCTGCCGTATCGAAATCCGTTCGTAGTAGCCAAGTCTGGTGCGACGTTGGATCTGCTGTCCGGTGGCAGATTCACCCTTGCCGTCGGCGTCGGCTATCTCAAGCGCGAGTTCGCCGCCCTCGGCGTGGACTTCGAGCAGCGCGCCGACCTGTTCGACGAAGCGCTCGACGTGATCCGGGCGATCTGGACCACCGATGACGTGAACTTCGAGGGCAAGCACTTCAGCGCCCGCGGGATCACCGCGCATCCGCGACCGGTGAGCGATCCGCATCCGCCGATCTGGATCGGCGGCAACACCGGGGCCGCCCGGCGGCGGGTCGCCCACAAAGGCGACGGCTGGTGTCCGTTTCCCGCGCCCGCCGCGCTGGCCCAGACCGCGCGGACGGCGTCCATCGACTCGCTGGAGGGGCTGGCCGACGGCATCGACGATCTGCGCCGCCGACTCGACGACGCGGGCCGGGACGCCTCGACGGTCGACGTGGTGTTCACCAACTTCGACGGCGGCAGTCCGGCTCACGACGACTTCAACGCCGACGCCTATCTGACCGGGCTGGAACGGCTGGCCAAGCTGGGCGTCACCTGGGTGCAGGTGGCCCTGCCCGGCGACAGTTTGACGCACGCCCTGGACGTCATCGAGCGATTCAAGACGCTGGTGATCGACGCCGCCTGAGGCCGGGACGACGGCGTACTCGCCTTTACAAGATCCGGTGAGAATGTCATTCTCGCTAGGTGACAACGGAATCTGAGCAAGCGCACTGGTCAGTCGACAGCCTCCTGGATTTGTTCGACGCGCGCCCCGACGGGCCCGACCATTTCACCGCCGACACCGGCATCGCCGCCGACGACGAACGTCAGGTAGTGGAAGGCACTCAGGTGCTGGCGCAGGTGATTGTCGCGGTCGCCAAACGGTTTCCGGAGAAGTCGGTGCGCTCGGCGCACGCGGTGTTCGCCCGCGCCGTGCTGGTCGGCCCGCCGGTCGAGTTCGACATCGACGTCGTCGCCGAGGGTCGCTCGACGGCCACAGCGGTGGTCAGCGTGTCGCAGAACGGGCGTCGCGCCATCACGGTGACGACGCTGCTGGACGTGCCGTCCGACGACGTCATCCGCCACCACCTACCCCGTCCCGAGGTCGCCGCGCCCGCCGACGCCAACGACGGATCGATGCCGATGGCCGGGCGGGAGCTGCGGCTGGTCGACGTGGTCGACGTGAACAGCCCGGACGAGGTCGGGCCGCCGGAGCTCTACGCCTGGCTGCACTACGACCCGATCCCGACCCGCGATGATCTGGCCAAGGCGCTGATCGCGTATTTCACCGGTCACCTCGGCATCTCGACCACGATGCGCGCGCACGAGGGCATCGGCACCAGCCAATCGCACCTGACCGTGTCGACCGCGCCAATGACGGTGACGGTCAGCTTCCACGAGCCGGTGTCATGGACCGGCTGGTTGCTATACACGCACGAAAGCACCCAGGTGGGTGCGGGCATGTCGTATGTCCGCGGCGCCGTGCACACCGAAGAGGGTGAGCTGATCGCCTCGTTCGCCCAGGAAGCGCTGATCCGGCCGCTGCGCACCAGCGACACCGCAATCAAAACCCAAGCGCGGCTTTAACAGTCATGGACTTCTCGGTCGTCGAACTAACCACGGACGACAAGGAATTCCGTGATCGGTTGCGCGCGTTCCTGACCGAACTAGTCACTGACGACGTGCGCCGACGCGACCGCGAGACCGGGGAGAACTTCGACGAAGGCGTGCACGTGGCGCTGGCCGCCGCGGGCTACCTGTCCGCTGACTGGAACGACGAGTCCGACGGCGGCTTCAGCACGCTGCACCGGCGGATCTGGGATTTGGAGATCGGCCGGGCCCACACGCCGTGGTTTCATTGGGGCACGACCGCGATGGTGGCTCACACCGTGCAGCAGTTCGGCTCCGCCGAGCTCACCGACGAGGTGCTGCCCGGCGTGCTGTCCGGCCACATCCGGCTTTGCCTGGGCTACACCGAACCCGAGGGCGGCTCCGATGTGGCGACATGTAAGACGCGCGCGGTCTCCGACGGCGCGAGCTGGATTATCAACGGCTCCAAGATGTTCACCTCCAACGCCCACAACGCCAAATACGTTTTCCTGCTGACCAACACCGACCCGGACGCGCCAAAACACAAGAACCTGACCATGTTTCTGGTGCCGTTGGACTCGCCGGGCGTCGACATCCAGCCCATCCGCACCATCGACGGGGACCGGACCAACATCGTCTACTACAGCGACGTGCGGGTGGACGACAAGTACCGCATCGGTGCTGTCAACGGTGGCTGGGCGGTGTTGCGGGCCGCGCTGGACGTCGAGCACGGGACGGTCCAAGGCGAGGCGGACGGCTTGCAGAGAATCGCGGTGATGAGCGAGCACGCGACGCTGATGGCCGAGGCGATCGACACGGCCGCGGCGTTGGTCGCGCGCGAGGGCCCTGACGGCCGTCGCCTGCTCGACGATAAGTCGGTGGCATATCGATTGGGCCGCAGTGTTGCTCGCACCGAGGCGGCCTTGAGCACCCCGGGCATGTTCGGACGTGTGGCGAACGCGCAGACCATGCGCGACGTCACGCCGGACCTGATGGACGTGCTGGGCGCCGCGTCCGCCTTGCCGGTCGACACCAACGGGTCTGCCGATGACGGCGGCGCCGAATACATTTTCCGGCTGGCCTCGCCCACCGGCATCTACGGCGGCACCCTCGAGGTGTTCCGCAACATGATCGCCCAGCACGCCCTCGGGCTCGGGCGGGCGAACTATTCGCCGCCGAAGTCCTGAGATACGGGCAACTCGGCGACAACGTCAGCGCGGGCGGCGTCGAAACTGAGGAATCCCTTGATGGGCAGGCTTTCCGGCGGCGGGCTCAGGTAGCTCCACGCCACGTCCTGCACGACGGTGTCGCCGACGACAGCTGACCAATACGTGGCAAAGCCCTTGTAATTGCAGTACGTCGACGTCTCCGTTTGCCGCAGAAGGTCAGTGCGCACGTGCGCCGGATCGACGTAGAGGCGGGGTTCCAGCGCGGTTTCGAACACGATCACCGTGTCGTCGGTGTCCACCAGGGTGGTCCCGGCCACTGTGACGCGCAGACGCCGTGTCGTCGGGCGGCAGTCGACGCGGTGATACGGATTGGGCGGATAGTGCACGAGCGTACGTCCCTCCTCGACCCAGGTGTCGACGACGTCCCACGGCACATGCACGAATCCCGGCGCCTCGGCGACCGGCTCGCTGGGTAGACCGCGTGCCTCCTCGGCGGGAAAGGCGAAGCTGAGCGGACGATCGGGCCGGTGCACCAGTAGCGCCCGCTCGGTGTCGATCACCGTGCGCCCGTCTTTCACCGCCTGAACACGGCGGGGGTGGGGCTCGACGTAGACCACGTCGGCGGGCAACGTCGGCGAAAACCATCCGGCCGGAGCACTACTCAGCGGCCCGTGGCCGGTCACCATGCTCACAAGCCCTCCCTGCCACAGCTCGCACCTCGAAACGTGACGGTACCCGGTGAACCTGGCCCAGCGGAGTGCCTATGGTGCTTTAGCGGAGTCGACGAGAGGATGCCGAGCATGGCCGGACCAATGGAAGGCGTCAGAGTCGTCGAGCTCGGAGTGTGGGTGGCCGGGCCGGCGACGGGTGGCATCCTCGCCGATTGGGGCGCGGACGTCATCAAGATTGAGCCGCCCACCGGTGACCCCGGGCGCCTGTTCGGCCGGATGCTGGGCCTCGATATCGACGTCAGCCCGCCGTTCGAGATGGACAACCGATCCAAGCGCAGCATCGTCTTGGACCTGAGGACCGACGACGGGCGCGCGACGGCGCTCGAATTGATCAGCGGCGCAGACGTATTCGTCACGAACGTCCGTCCCGGCGCGTTGCGACGGCTGGGACTCGACTTCGAGTCGCTCGCTGCCGCCCACCCCCGCCTGGTCTACGGGCTGATCACCGGCTACGGCGAAACCGGGCCCGACGCCGACCGGGCTGCCTACGACATCGCGGCGTTCTGGGCACGTGGCGGGCTGGCGCACCTGCTGACCCGGCCCGGTGACACGCCGCCGTTTCAGCGCGGCGGGATGGGCGACCATATGGCCGGCATGACGCTGGCCGCGGCGATCTGCGCCGCATTGGTGGCCCGCGACCGGACCGGGACCGGGCAGCTGGTCAGCACGTCGCTGTATCGGCAGGGCGCCTACACGGTGAGCTTCGACTTGAACACGTACCTGATGTCGGGTCAGCCCATCGCCATCGGACAACGGGAGTCCATGGGCAACCCGTGCATGAACAACTACGCCGCAGGCGACGGTCGCCGGTTCTGGATCGTCGGGCTGGAAGCCGAGCGGCACTGGCCGGCGCTGTGCCGGGCCATCGGTCGCGCCGACTGGTTGGCGGATCCCCGGTTTTCGTCGGCGCGGTCACGCGCCGTCAACGCGGTCGAGCTGATCGCCGAGCTGGACCAGATCTTCGCAACCAAGCCCCTCGACGAATGGGCAGAGGTCTTCGCCGGTGAGCCCGACTTCTTCTGGTCGCCGATCAACACCATCGAGGACGTCGTGGCTGACGAGCAGTTTCACGCCGCCGGCGGTCTGGTCGACGTGCCCGACGGACATGGCACCGTGCCGATGGTCGCGACGCCGGCGGACTTCCACGGCACCCCGTGGGCGCCGCGGTCCACCGCGCCGACTCTCGGCCAGCACACCGACGAAATCCTCGCCGAGCTCAAGGCGCGGCGCCAGTCTTGACTCAACCGAGGCTTTACAGATTGAGCTAAAAGTGTCACGCTGGGTCGGCAGGGCCACCGGACGCGGGTGGCGTTCGATCTGCTGAAGGGATGCGATGAAGACCGTCGAGGTGGACTTCGAGAAACGGCGGCCGCGCGTATCCGACCGTGCCTCGGTCACCTACCGACTCGACGTCGTCGCCGCCAACCCCGCCGACGTGGTGTGCTCTGTCGGCGGCTGGCTCTATGACCGGGTCAGGGCCGGCTGGGACGTCAACGTTCTGCTACCGCACGGGGTGCGATAGCCGTCCGCTGCAGATCCTCGGCATCCAAGCAGTCGATCTTGACTCGCAGATGCTGTCCGCGAGTACGGGGTGCGCGGCACGTGGCTTGGCGGTCAGCGCGGACATGTTCGCTTCCGATGTCGCGGATTCGGCAGGAGGTGCTCAACGCGCTGGATCGCTGGATGACGGAAGTGACTCTCTGGCACGACGGTTGGCCTCTGGCCGTCGGGCACCGGACGACGACGGTGCAGCATGTCCTCAGCGCCGCCGCGCGCGCGTTCAAGCGCCACGCGCTCACCGCGGCCGGCATTTCGTGTCCCGTCGGCGCGACCGAGACGTTGCGCAGCGACATGAAGGCCTGTCTGCCCGTCGATTCCGAACTGATCCCGGTTGGCTGATGCGTAAGTATCACGGCCACACGCTGCTGTACCTGCACGAGACGATCGCGCTCGGCTCGGGATCGAGCGGCCGCTTCACCGAGGTGTTCGTCGACACCTACCAGCCCATGATGGAAGACCTTGGCGCTCGACTGTTCGGTATGTGGGAAGCCACGCCCTACAACGGACACTGGCCGCAGGTGACGACCATCTGGGAGATCGACGCCTTTGCCGACTACGCCCGTATCGGAGCGGCGCAAGCGCGCGGCGGTAGTCACGAGTCCAGCGCCGCCACATGGTCGGCGTTCCTCGCTGATATCGGGGCCTCCGGGGAGGGCCGGATCATGTACCCGGGACCGAGCAACAAGACGCTTGCCGAGCTCCGCGACACGAATTTCACTGCGTCCGTGGTGATTCAAGAAATTATGCAGACCAAACCCGGTCGCCAAGACGACTACATCCGCGAACTGGAGCGACTCTACGTGCCGTGGTCGGAGCGCACCGGCAAACGCTGGCTGGGTTCATTCACCACCACGTTCCGCTACAACGAGGTCATCCACTATTGGGCGCTTGACGGCGGTTGGGAATGTTTCGCCGAGCACTATCCGTCGTGGAAAGAAAGCCCGCCCGCCGAGATCGTCACCTGGATGAGCGTGGCCCCGGCCCTACGTGACGGCTGGGAAGACTCGATTCTGCAGGCGCTACCACCCGCACCGCTGCAATGAAAAGTACTGCAGCGCAAGACTTCTCGTATGACCCGTTCGACCCCGCAGTGATGGCCGATCCGCTGGGGTACTACCGGGTGTTGCGCGACCAGTATCCGCTCTACTACCTGGCGCAGTGGGATACCTTTGCGCTGTCGCGATTCGCCGACATCTGGGATGTGCTGGCGGTCAACGACGGAACATTCGTCGCGTCGGAAGGCACGCTGCCGCCCGCGTCGACTCTCGGTCACCACAACGATGGGCCGGTCGCCGACCCGCCGTGGCATCCGCTGCCGTTCCACGCGGTGTTCGACGCACCTATCTACGACGGCGTGCGTCGCGCGCACAGCGAACCGTTCCGGCCGAAACGCGCCGCACAACTGGAAGCGCGGATCCGCGAACTGGCCAATGAACGGCTCGACGAGTTGCTGCCGCGCGGCACATTCGATCTCACTCAGGACTACGGGGGGATCGTCGCCGCATCCGTGGTGTGCGAATTCCTCGGAATACCGGTGGATTTAGCTCCCGAGGTGCTCGCCTCGGTCAATGCGGGCAGCCTCGCCGAACCTGGCAGCGGCGTCGACACCGCGCAGTCGCGGCCCAACTATCTCGACTACCTGATCCCGTCGGTGAGGCGTCGGCGCGCCAACGCTTCCGACGGGGATTTGCCGGTGGTTGACGGGCTGCTGGGCTACCGGCTGCCTGACGACAGCCCACTCGACGACGTCGAGGTTGCCACCCAGATGCTGTGCGTGTTCATCGGCGGCACCGAAACCGTGCCCAAGATCGTCGCGCACGGGTTGTGGGAGTTGCTGCGTCATCCCGACCAGCTCACCGCGGTCAAGGCGGACCCGAAGGCCAACGTGCCCGTCGCACGCGAGGAGATGATCCGCTACTGCGCGCCGGCGCAGTGGTTCGCCCGAACAGTCCGCAAGCCGTACACCATTCACGGCACCACGATCGAGCCGGGCCAGCGGGTGATCACCCTGCTCGCATCGGCCGGCCGCGACGAGCGCGAGTATCCCCAACCCGACGAGTTCGTCTGGAACCGTCCCATCCAGCGGATGCTGGCCTTCGGCCGCGGCCAGCACTTCTGCTTGGGTTACCACGTCGCTCGTCTCGAAATTTCCGTGATGATCGAAGAATGGCTGCGGCGGGTGCCGGACTTCCGGATCATCGAAGAGTCCGCTTTCCGGCCGCCGTCGAGCTTCCAATGGGGCTGGAGCAGCTTGCCGGTGGAGGTTTGACGTGTGGTCCTACCGGATCGTCGCGCCATATCAGTTCGAGAAGGCGTCGATCGCTGAGAAGACACCGGACTGCCTCGGCGACGGCCAGGTGCTGTTGCGGTTTCTGGCCGCCGGAGTGTGCGGCAGCGACATGCCCGCCTTTCGCGGTGTGCGCGGCAAGCTTCCGGGTGACGACGGTCGCAGCGGTGCCGAGAAAGACGGCTATCCGATCCACGAAGTCGTCGGGGAAGTGCTCGCCAGCCGCCATCGGCAGCACCGGCCCGGTGACCGGGTGGTGGGATGGGCGTCGGCGTTCGACGGTTTGATGGAGCGGGTCGTGACCGACGGAAACCAGGTGGCGCCCTACGATTCGAGGCTCAACCCGGCGGAGGCCGTCGGCCTGCAGCCGTTGGCGTGCGTGCTCTACGCCGTCGAGCAGTTGCCGGACCTCAACGGTCGCCACGTCGGCATCATCGGGCAGGGCTCCATCGGGCTGCTGTTCTCGTGTGTGGCCAAAGCGGCGGGCGCCCGCCATGTCACCGGCGTCGAACCGGTCGACCGCGCGCAGATCGCCGAGAAATTCGGCGTTGACACTTTCGTGCGGGCCACCAGCGACCGGTGGGTCAGTCAGCTGGCCCGCGAGGACCGGCCGGACATCGTGATCGAAACCGTCGGTCATCAGGTGGCGACCCTCAACCACGCGATCGAGGCCGCCGCTCCCGGCGGCACGGTGTTCTACTTCGGGGTGCCAGATGACGACAGTTATCCGATCAGCATGCGCACCATGCTGCGTAACAACTTGACCCTGAAATCCGGTGTAGCACTGGATCGTCGACGGATGCTGGATCAGTGCCGGCAAGTTCGCCGCCGAGCATCCCGGTCTGCTCGCCAGGTATCTGACCCATACCTTCGGCGTCGACGACGTTCAGGGCGCATTCGAGCTGGCCAGTCGGCCCGATCCGGGACGGGTGAAAATCGCCATCGCCGAGTCAGGTGCGCTGTGACGACAAGCCGCCTGCAGGACGCGCTTGCCCACGGTAAACCCGTGTGGGGCGGCTGGATCACCGGGCCAACCGCGATCGGGCCCCAAGAATTCGCCCGGGTCGGATACGACTACGTCGGTTTCGACGCCCAACACGGCTACCTCGACGACGCCGACATCGCCACCATGCTGCGTCGGCTCGAACACGTGCCGATCGGAACCGCGGTGCGGTTGCCCTCCGCCGACCCGGCACCGATCGGGCGGGTGCTTGACGCCGGCGCCGATGCCGTCATCATCGCGATGATCGAGTCGGCCGACCAGGCCGCTGCTGCGGTGGCCGCCACCCGGTACCCGCCGGACGGTGTACGCAGCTTCGGCCCGTTGCGGGCCAGCCTCGGCACCGACATCGGAGCCCTGCAGGCGCGGGCCAGCGTGTACGCGATGATCGAAACTGCTTCCGCGCTGGCCGATGTCGAGCGCATCTGCGCCGTGCCCGGGCTTGCCGGCATCTACGTGGGACCCGCCGATCTGGCGATTTCGATGGGCGTCGACGTCACCAAGGCCACCACAGACTCAACGGTCCGCGAGGCGATCGCCGACATCCACCGGGCCGCATCGACCGCCGGCGTGGTCACCGGTATTCACGCTGGTACCAGCGTGATGGGAAAAGCTATGGCAACCTTAGGTTTTCAGATGATCACGCTGGCAGCCGAGTCACAGGCGCTGCGGCGCGGGGCCGCGGACATCCTCGCTGAGGCGAGCGCGCGGCGGGCGCCCTCCGCGGGTTCGCCGCAAGGCGGATACCAGTGACCGCGCAGCGCGTCGCGCTGGTGACCGGGGCCGCCCGCGGGCAGGGTTGGGCCATCGTGCAACGGCTACGCGCCGACGGGTTCTGCGTGGCGGCCTGCGACGTCAACGCCGGGCAACTGAGCGACGTGGTCGGCGGCCTGCACGACGACGGGGTGATCGCGATTCCGTTCGACGTGACGTCGCCATCGGGATGGCAGGAGGCGGTGACAACCACCGTCGGGGAGTTCGGATCGTTGAGCACCCTGGTCAACAACGCCGGCGTCCTGCACCGCGCGTCGATCGCCGACGAGTCGCTGGAAGGATTCGAAAGAGCTTGGCGGGTCAACTGTCTGGGAGCCTTCATTGGCATCAAGGCCACGGTGGATCACTTGCGTGCCGCGCAGGGTCCGGCCGTCGTCAACACCTGTAGCACCGGCGCGATCAGGCCGTTCCCGAACCACATTGCCTACGGCTCGTCCAAGTGGGCGCTACGCGGGCTGACCCAGGCCGCCGCGGCTGAGCTTGCGCCAGCGGGCATTCGTGTCAACGCGGTCTTTCCCGGCCCGATCGCCACACCGATGCTCGATGACGAGACCCAGGCGAGGCTGGCGTCGACATCACCCAGTGGGCGGATCGGGGAGCCGTCCGAAGTCGCCGATGCCGTCGCCTTTTTGGTCTCCGACAAGGCGTCGTTCATCACCGGTTCGGAACTCGTCGTCGACGGTGGCCAATGCCTGAAGATCCAATGACGAAGACGCTTTCGATCGGCATCATCGGCGCCGGCCCCGGCGGCATCGCGTTGGGGATACTGCTGGCGCGAAATGGCTTTCATGACTTCACCATCTTCGATCGGGAAGACGGCGTCGGTGGAACGTGGCGGATCAACACCTATCCGGGGTTAGCGTGTGACGTCAAGTCACATCTGTATTCCTACTCGTTCGATTTGAACCCGCACTGGTCGCGGCTGTGGTCTGGCCAGCCGGAAATCCTGGAGTACTTCGAGCGATGCGTCCAAGAACAGGGCTTACGGCCACATTTGCGGCTCGGCACGGAAATCCAGTCCGCGCAGTGGGATGTTCGCACGAATCGGTGGCGGCTGACGACGGCTGAGGGTGAGCAGCACGAATTCAACGTGGTGGTGTCGGCCGTCGGGCTGTTCACCCAGCCGGTATTGCCGGAGCTGATCGAACAGCAGCCGTTCACCGGAACGGTGATGCACTCGTCGCGGTGGGACCATTCGGTCGAGCTCGCGGGCGCGCGTGTTGCCGTCCTGGGTACGGGTTCGACCGCCGCACAACTGGTTCCGGAATTGGCCAGGGTCGCCGGCAAGGTGTACTCGGTGCAGCGTTCGCCCACCTGGATACTTCCCAAACCGGATCGACCCTACAGCCAAAGGGAGCGTTGGGTTTTCGAGCATGGTCCGTTCGCCAAGAAGCTGTACAGGACTCGGCTGTGGCTGCGCAGCGAGGCGAACATCTCGGTGATCGAGCATGGTAGCGAGAAGACCCAGGAGTTCACCGCCATTGCCCGAAGCCTGTTGGAGAATTCGGTTCCTGATGAACAATTGCGCGGCAAGCTGACGCCGGACTATCCGATGGGCTGCAAGCGGTTGGTCTTTTCGTCGGACTATCTCGCCGCGTTGACGCAGCCCCACGTCGAGGTGCTGAGTAGCCCGGCGCGATACCTGCGGGCGCGATCGCTGGTGATGCAAGACGGCACCGAGCGCGAGGTCGACGTGGTGGTGTGCGCAACCGGCTACGCCGCAGCCGACTATCTCGGTGAGATCGAGGTGACCGGCGAAGGCGCGGTGAGGTTGCGCGACGTCTGGCGGGACGGGGCGCACGCATATCTGGGTATGGCAGTGCCCGGGTTTCCCAACTTCTTCATGTTGTACGGGCCCAACACCAACGTCGGTTCCAACAGCGTGATCTTTGTGCTCGAAGCCCAGGCGCGCTACATCGTGCGGGCGCTGCGATACCTGCGGCGCAGAAACAAGTCATATGTCGCGGTTCGGCCCGCCGCGATGGCGAGTTTCCTCGCCAAGATCGACCAGTGGATGCAGGGCACTGTGTGGACAACCCGGTGCAGCAACTACTTTCGTGCTGCCAACGGGCGCGTGGTGACGCAGTGGCCGCGAAGTGCACGCGCGTTCTGGGCGATGACCCGCCGTTTCAGGACCGCCGACTACACCTTCACACCAGTGCCCGCCGACGCACCGGCGACGCAGCTGTCCGGGCACGGGTAGTGGACGAGCGACTCGACCCGGTGCTGCGTGCTGTCGCGACGACACGCACCGACCTGACCGACTTGTCCAAGGTCGGATTGCTCCGCGACTCACTTGATCAACGTCGTCGCGCAGCCGTCGAAGACATCGACACCGCGGGCGTTTCGATCTCGGAGGACACCACGACGGGGGAGTCGCCTCCGGTGCGGGTGCGCATCTACCGCGGTGCGCCTGCACCGGCACCTACCGTCATCTATTGCCACGCAGGAGCATTCGTGCTGGGCAATCTGGACACCGATCACCGGCAGTGCGTGGAGCTGGCCCGCCGTGGGCGTTGTTCGGTGGTGTCGCTGGATTATCGGCTGGCGCCCGAACACTCCTACCCGGCTGCGCTCGACGACGCAGTCGCGGTGCTGAACTGGTTGAGCGCCAACGCACACGAGTTGGGCGTCGACCCGTCGCGCATCGCGGTGGCCGGCAGCAGTGCCGGCGGCGTATTGGCGGCATGCCTTGCGCAACGGTGCGCGGACGGATCGCTGCCACCGGTGGTGTACCAGATGCTGCACCAGCCGGTTCTCGACGACCGGGGTACTGCGTCGAAGACGGAGTTCGCGGCCACCCCTGCGTTCGACGGTCCCGCCGCGGAGCTGATGTGGCGACACTACCTCGGGTCGACGGCGCCGTCGGCGGATTCCGTCCCCGCCCGCCGTAACCAATTACACAGCTTACCAACCACATTCATCACCTGTTCGGATATCGATCCGCTACGCGACGAGGCGCTCGACTATGCCCTGCGGCTGCTGCGGGCCGGAGTTGCCACCGAACTCCATGTCTTCGCCGGCACCTGCCACGGTTTCGACTCGCTGCTGCCCGACTGGGAGGTCTCCGAGCAGCTGTTCGCTCTGCAGGGTCGGGCGTTACGGCGGGCCTTCTACGGGGCTAGATAGGCCGAGCAGACGCAAAAGCGCCCGAATAGCGGCGTGTCGGAGGGCTTTTGCGTCTGCTCGCCTGATCTAGTCAAACGCGATCACCTGGCGTACGGCGACGCCGTCGGCCAGCTGATCCATCGCGGTATTGATGTCGTCGAGCGTCAGTGTCGAGGAGACCAGCGACTCCACCGGCAGGTGGCCCGAGCGCCACAACTCGACGAACCGCGGAATGTCACGTGCCGGCACTGCCGATCCGAGGTAGCTGCCGATCAGCGACCGGCCCTCGGCGACAAAACCCAACGGCGACAAGCTGATCCGGGCATCCGGCGGCGGCAACCCGACGGTGATGGTCCGCCCACCGGGGGCGGTGAGCCCGATCGCCGTCTCCAGCGCGGCGGGATGGCCGGCAGCCTCGACGACCACGGCGGCCTTGACTGAAGCGTCGTCGGCCTCCTGCGGCGTGTAGGTCTCGTGAGCACCGAGAGTGCGGGCGCGGGCCAATTTCTCCGGCAGCTGGTCGACACCCACCACATGCACGCCGGCGTAGGACAGTGCCGTCATCACCGCAGCCATTCCAACGCCGCCGAGCCCGACCACGGCTACCGTCTGCCCCGGTTGCGGCCGGCCGACGTTGAGCACCGCGCCGCCGCCGGTGAGCATCGCGCAGCCCAGCAAAGCGGCGACCGGCGGAGGGACATCGCGATCCACCGGTACGACACTGGCCCGGTGGACCACGGCATGCGTCGCGAAACCGGACACGCCCAAGTGGTGATAGACCCGGCCGTCCTTGCGGGTCAGCCTCATCCCGCCACCGAGCAGCGTCCCGGCATTGTTCGCCATGCTGCCTGGCGTACACGGGTTCAGCCCGTCGGTCACGCACGCCGCGCAGCGGCCGCAGCGCGGCAAGAAGGTCATCACCACCCGTTGACCGACAGCGAGGTCGGTGACCCCGTCACCGACGCGCTCGACGATTCCGGCCGCCTCGTGCCCGAGCAGCATCGGCGTGGGCCGCACCCGGTTGCCGTCGACCACCGACAAGTCGGAATGACACACGCCCGCGGCCTCGATGCGCACCTGCAGTTCCTCGGCACCGGGCGGGTCCAGCTCAACCTGGGCGACGGTGATGGGCCGGGATTGCGCGTACGGCCGGGGTGACCCGATGTGCTCCAGCACAGCACCCCGGATTTGCGGCATGGTCGAATACAACCATGACCTCGGTTCCGCCCGCACCGGACGGGCTCACCAGCCGCGACTTTCCGGTGCATTGGCCGGTGCCGACCCGATGGGCCGACAACGACATGTTCGGCCACCTGAATAACGCCGTCTATTACCAACTCTTCGACACCGCGATCAACGGCTGGATCCAAACAAATGTCGACTTGGACCCGGTCACCACGACGGCCCAGGGCATCGTCGCTGAATCGGGCTGTCGCTACTTCTCCGAACTGCACTTCCCGGAACGGCTTGTCGTCGGCGTGGCCGTGACCCGGCTCGGGCGCAGCAGCGTCACCTATCGGCTCGGCGTCTTCCGGGCCCCCGAAGAGCGCGAAGAACCGGCAGAAGGCGATGAGCCGCAAGCTATAGCCGCGGTCGGCCACTGGGTGCACGTCTACATCGATCGCACCAGCCGCCGACCGGTACCGATTCCCGACGTCATCGGCTCGCTGCTGTCGACAGCCTGCGTGAGCTAGCTCGGCGACGATGCGGGACGCGCAGCGTTCCGAGGTGGGGGTACCTCCCGCTTGCGGGGGAGAGCCGTGCCATCGGCCTTAGCGCGATCCCGTTCTCGTTATGCTCGGCCAATGCCATTTGTGAGCAAGACCGTTGAGGTTTCCGCCGACGCCGCTTCGATCCTGGCCATCGTCGCCGACTTCGAGGCCTATCCGCTGTGGAACGACGGAGTGAAAGGGCTGTGGGTGCTGGCCCGCTACGACGACGGACGGCCCAGCCAGCTGCGTCTCGATGCGAAGTATGAAGCCATCGAAGACTCGTTGATCCAGGCGGTCTACTACCCAAGCGCGACTCAAATTCAGACCGTGCTGCAGCAGGGCAATCTGTTCAAGAAGCAGGAGCAGCTGTTCAGCGTTGTGGACACGGGTGCGTCGTCGCTGCTGACGGTGGACCTGGACGTCGAGCCTTCGCTGCCGATCCCCGCGCCGATGGTCAAAACGATGGCCAACAACGTCTTGGACTATCTCGCCGAGAATCTGAAGAAGCGTGCCGAGGAGCTCGGGTCGTCGAGCTAGTCCCAGATCCCGCTGCTGTCCAGCCTCTCGGTGAGTCGGCGCGCGCCGTCGGTGAACTGCCAGTGGGTGTGCTCGACGACCGCAGCGGTGTCGCGGCGGCGCAGGGCTGCGATCAACTCCCGGTGGTTCTGGACTGCGACGGCACCCCATTCCGGATCTGCGGCGTACACCGTCAACGGCATGTACCGCGCCACGTGCAGCAGGAACCACGCCAGCTTGATTCGCCCGGTGGCGTGGTTGAAGGCGCGGTGAAACGCGAACTCGGTCGCCGCGATCGCGTCGATGTCAGCGGAAGTGACGGCGGTGGCCAGCGCGTCGGTGATGTGGTCGAGATCGTCGATCTCGGCATCGGTGATGCGCTGAGCCGCGGTGGCGGCGAGTTCCTTGGCGATCGTCGCCTGCAGCCAGAAGATGTCCTCGACGTCTTGGCGGCTCAACGGCAACACGACGTGGCCGCGGTGCGGCTCGAGTTGCACCATCCCCTCACCACGCAGCTTCAGCAAGGCCTCGCGCACCGGCGTCACGCTGACGCCGAGTTTGGCCGCGGTCTCGTCGAGCCGGATGAACGTCCCCGGCCGCAGCGCACCCGACATGATCGCGAACCGTAGATGGCCCGCGACCTCGTCAGACAACTGTGCTCGGCGCAGCGGAAGCCGCGTCTCCCGCTGCGCAGAAAGCCGCGCAGAAACCGGTGCGCTCACCTGAATCGCCGGGGTTGTCTTCGCGCCGCCAAGACCATAATGTGACCCAGACAACACCAAGTTTTATCAAATATCAACTTGAGGCGAGAGTCGGCCTCGAGAAGGGAAGCGACGAGTTGACCGCGCAGTTGACCGGCTCCGGGGCCTATGGGGCCCACAGCGCCCCCGGAGCCCCCGACGGCTCTGATGTCCGGCTCACCGAACACCCGTATTTGGCGCGACGACAGCATTGGGTCAATCAACTCGAACGGCACGCGTCGATGCAGCCGGGCGCTACTGCGTTGAGATTTATGGGCAACACCGTCACGTGGGCCGACCTTCGCCGCCGAGTCGCGGCGCTGGCCGGAGCCTTGATCCGCCGAGGGGTCGGATACGGCGACCGGGTGATGATCCTGATGCTCAACCGCACCGAGTTCGTCGAGTCGGTGCTGGCGGCCAACATGATCGGGGCCATCGCCGTCCCGGTCAATTTCCGGCTCACGCCGTCTGAGATCGCTTTCCTGGTCGAGGACTGCGAGGCGCGGGTGATGATCACCGAATCGGTCCTTGGCGCGGTGGCTGCCGGTGTCCGCAACATCACCTCGGTGCTGAAGACCATCGTGGTCGCCGGTGACGCCGCCGACGAGGGTCTGCTGTCCTACGAGGACCTGGTGAACGAGCCGGGCGATCCGGCGCAACCGGTGGACGTCCCCAACGACTCGCCGGCGCTGATCATGTACACCTCCGGCACCACCGGCCGGCCCAAGGGTGCCGTGCTGACCCACACGAACTTGACCGGACAGACGATGGCCAACCTCTTTACCCATGGCGTCGACGCCAACGACGTCGGGTTCATCGGCGTCCCTTTCTTCCATATAGCCGGAGTAGGCAACCTGTTAACCGGAATGCTGCTCGGGCTGCCCACGGTGATCCACCCGCTGGGCGCATTCGACCCCGGACACTTGCTCGACGTGCTGGCTGCCGAGAAGGTGACCGGGATCTTCCTGGTCCCCGCCCAGTGGCAGGCGGTATGCAGTGCGCAGCAGGCGAATCCACGCGAGGTCAAGTTGAGGGTGATCTCGTGGGGCGCCGCGCCGGCATCGGATACCCTGCTGCGACAGATGTCGGACACCTTCCCCGGGACACAGATACTGGCCGCATTCGGCCAGACCGAGATGTCGCCGGTTACCTGCATGTTGCTCGGCGAAGACGCGATCAGAAAGCGCGGCTCGGTCGGCAAGGTGATCCCGACCGTGGCCGCTCGCGTGGTCGACGAGGAGATGAACGATGTGCCCATCGGGGAGGTCGGTGAAATCGTTTACCGTGCACCCACATTGATGAACGGCTACTGGAACAACCCGGAGGCGACCGCAGAGGCGTTCGCTGGCGGCTGGTTCCACTCCGGCGACCTGGTCCGAATGGACGAGGAAGGCTACGTGTGGGTGGTTGACCGAAAGAAGGACATGATCATCTCCGGCGGCGAGAACATCTACTGCGCGGAGGTGGAGAACGTCCTCGCCGCGCACCCGGCGATCGTCGAGGTCGCCGTCATCGGTCGTCAACATGAGAAGTGGGGTGAGGTGCCGGTCGCGGTTGCGGCGGTCAACCGAAGACAGTCTGCGTATCGAGGACCTCGACGAGTTCCTTGGCGAGCGCCTGGCGCGCTACAAGCACCCCAAGGGCCTGGAGATCGTCGACGCGCTGCCCCGCAACCCCGCTGGCAAAGTGCTCAAGACCGAATTGCGGACGCGCTACGGAGCCTTAGCCGCGCCTCAAAGCGCTTACCCGTCAACGGATCAAAAGAGGGATAGCTTACCCGTCAACGGATCAAAAGAGGGATAACTGAAGCTGCCATAACGAAAAACGCGCAGGTCAAATTGACGAAAGGCTAATAGTGCGGATGCCATGTACGCCCGCGAGGCCATCGGGTACAGTCCTGTGGTCTGCCTTACTACCTGCGAGTAGGGAGACGGAGGTCACACACTTGGGGACGGGGCAAGGAGGCGGCGTGCGACACAATCCGCCGCTCCCCCGCGAGGCGGACGGTTATATCGGGAGGGGGTGCCAGTGACGACAACGCAGCCACGAGTCACCGATTACGTTCGCGACCAACTGGGTCCCCCTCTGGTTCTGGTCGGCGGGTTCTTCCGGATGTGTGTGCTCACCGGAAAAGCGTTGTTCCGCTTCCCGTTTGAGTGGCGCGAGTTCATCCTGCAGTGCTGGTTCATCATGAGGGTCGCCATTCTGCCGACCATGGCGGTCTCGGTGCCGGTGACCGCACTTTTCATCTTCACGTTCAACATCCTGCTGATCCAGGTCGGTGCCGCCGACATCTCGGGCGCGGGCGCCGGGATCGCGGTGATCACCCAGATCGGCCCGATCAACACGGTGCTGGTGATCGCCGGCGCGGTGTCGACGGCCATCTGCGCCGACCTGGGCGCGCGCACCATCCGCGAGGAGATCGACGCGATGGAGGTGCTCGGCATCGATCCCATCCACCGGCTGGTGGTGCCGCGGGTGGTGGCCTGCGCCCTGGTCAGCATGCTGCTGAATGCCCTGGTGAGCATGGTCGGCCTGGTTGGCGGCTTCCTCTTCGGCGTCTACTTGCAGAACGTGTCGGCCGGGGCCTACCTGGCCACGCTGACCACGCTCACCGGACTGCCCGAAGTGGTCATCGCGACGATCAAAGCCCTGACTTTCGGGGTGATTGCCGGCCTGGTCGGCTGCTACCGCGGGCTGACCGTGCGCGGCGGTTCGAAGGGGCTGGGCACCGCCGTCAACGAGACCGTGGTGCTGACCGTGGTCGCGCTGTTCGCGGTCAACGTGGTGCTGACCACTATCGGCGTGCGATTCGGAACGGGGAGCTGAGATGTCGACCGGCCAGGTATTGCGCGGCCGTTTCCCGCGGTCATCCGCCAGCGTTCGTCGCTACGGTGGCGCCGCGAGCCGACCCCTTGACGAAGCCGGAAAGATCGGTTGGTTCGCGGTCATCGGCGTACGCGACATGGTCTGGGCACTGACCCGCTACCGCAAGGAAATCCTGCGGCTGATCGCCGAGGTCGGCATGGGCACCGGCGCCATGGCCATCATCGGTGGCACCGCGGTCATCATCGGTTTCGTGACCCTTTCCGCGGGCTCGCTGGTGGCCATTCAAGGCTTGGCGTCGCTGGGCCACGTCGGACTTGAGACGCTGCTCGGGTTTGTCTCCGCCTTCGTCAACGTGCGCCTCGTCGCCCCGATCGTCACCAGCATCGCGCTCGCGGCCACGGTGGGCGCCGGCGCCACCGCCGAACTGGGCGCCATGCGGATCAGCGAGGAGATCGACGCGCTGGAGGTGATGGGCGTCAAGTCGACGGCGTACCTGGTATCCACCCGGATGCTGGCCGGGCTGGTGGTGATCATCCCGCTCTACGCGGTGGGCCTGATCTTGTCGTTTTTTTCTCCGCAGGTCGTCACGACGTTGTTGTACGGACAGACGTCCGGCACCTACGAGCACTACTTCCGCACGTTCTTGCGCCCCGATGACGTGTTTTGGTCATTCGTCGAGGTCATTATCATCGCTGCGGTCGTAATGCTCAGCCACTGCTACTACGGCTACAACGCCAGCGGGGGCCCGGTCGGTGTGGGCGAGGCGGTCGGCCGGTCAATGCGTTTCTCGCTGGTCGCGGCGCCTGTCGTCATCCTGTTGGCCGAGATGGCGCTGTACGGCGTCAATCCGAACTTCAACTTCACGGTGTAGGCGGGGCCATGACGACTCAGCGCGGGAAGGTCAACAAGGCGCCGTTCCAGCCTTATCGGGTGGCCGGTGTGGTCGTTTTTCTGGTCGGTGCGCTCGTGCTGTGGTTGGTGTTCTTGCAGTACAGCGGGGACTTCACCGCGAAGACCAAACTGACGATGCTGTCTGACCGGGCGGGCCTGGTGATGGATCCCGGCACGAAGGTCACCTACAACGGGGTGCAGATCGGCCGGGTGGCCGACATCACCGAGGTCGAACGTGATGGCAAGCCTGCCGCCAAGTTCACCTTGGACGTTTATCCCAAGTACCTGCGGCTGATTCCGGCCAATGTGGACGCACGGATCGTGGCCACTACGGTGTTCGGTGAGAAGTACGTGTCGATGACGGCGCCGGAAAACCCTCTGCCGCAACGGATCACGCCGCGCAATGTGATCGACGCCCGGTCGGTCACGACGGAGATCAACACGCTGTTTCAGACGATCATCTCGATCGCCGAGAAGGTGGATCCGGTCAAGGTCAACCTGACCCTGAGTGCCGCAGCGCAGGCGTTGAGCGGGTTGGGCGACAAGTTCGGTCAGTCGATCATCAACGGCAGCGCCGCGCTCGATGAAGTCAATCCGCGGATGCCGATGTTCCGCCACGACATCCAGCAGTTGGCGGCGGTGGGCGACACCTATGCCGACGCCTCTCCTGATCTGTTCGGTTTCCTCAACAACGCGGTGACGACGGCGCATACGCTGCACGGGCAGGAAAAGGATCTGGACCAGGCCCTGCTGGCGGCAGCCGGTTTCGGCAAAACCGGCGCCGACATCTTCAATCGCGGCGGGCCGTATTTTGCCCGCGGGGCCAAAGATCTTGTGCCGTCGGCGCAGTTGTTGGACACCTACAGCCCGGAATTGTTCTGCGCCGTCCGCAATTTGCACGACTCCGAGCCCAAGGTCGCCGCGTTCACCAGCCCGTACTCGCTGCGGTCCGAGACCGAGATTTTTTCCGGACTGGGGTTGGCTCTGGGTCTGCCACAGCTCGGCCTCACCCTCGCCACCGGGGGGCTGCTGGCGGCGGGCGGGCTGGTCGGTGGAGCGCCCAACCCGTACGTCTACCCGGACAACCTGCCGCGGGTCAATGCTCACGGCGGGCCGGGCGGTGCGCCGGGTTGCTGGCAGACCATCACCCGTGAGCTGTGGCCCGCGCCCACGCTGGTCATGGACACCGGTAACAGCCTCGCTCCGTATAACCACGTCGACACCGGCTCGCCGTACGCAGTTGAGTACGTATGGGGCCGCCAAATGGGGGACCAGACGATCAACCCATGAAAATCACCGGAACCCTCGTCAAGCTCGGCATCATCTCGCTGGTGCTGCTGTTCTTCACTGCGCTTATCATCGTCGTGTTCGGTCAGGTGCGCTTCGACCGGACCAGCAGCTACGCCGCGGAATTCAACAACGTCAGCGGGCTGCGGTCCGGCCAGTTCGTCCGGGCCTCCGGGGTGGAGATCGGCAAGGTCAAAGACATCAAGCTGGTCGAGGGCGGTCATCGGGCAAGGGTCGAATTCGACGTCGACCACTCGGTGCCGCTGTACCAGTCCACGACCGCGCAGGTCCGGTATCTCAACCTGATCGGTGACCGCTACCTCGAGCTCAAGCGTGGCGACGGCGAGGGCGCAGACCGGGTTCTGCCGGCGGGCGGGTTCATCCCTCTGTCGCACACTCAGCCCGCACTGGATCTGGACGCGCTGATCGGCGGTTTCAAGCCGCTGTTCCGTGCGCTTGACCCGGAGAAGGTCAACAACATCGCGACGGCCATCATCACCGTCTTCCAGGGGCAAGGCGGCACCATCAACGACATCCTCGACCAGACCGCGCAGCTGACCTCTCACATCGCCGAGCGTGACGAGGCGATCGGCGAGGTAGTCAAAAACCTCAACATCGTGTTGGACACCACGGTCAAGCACCGCCAAGATTTCGACCAGACCGTCGACAATTTCGAGAAGCTGATCAGCGGCCTGAACAACCATGCCGAGCCGCTGGCGACCGGGATCGCGAACATCAGCAACGCGGCTGGGACAGTGGCCGACCTGCTCGCCGATAACCGGACTCTGCTGCACAAGACGCTGAATTACCTTGAGCCCATTCAGCAGCCGATCATCGACCAGCGCGACCTCTGGGACGACCAGCTGCACCGGACGCCGATCGGAATGAACATCGTGGGCAACGCCGTCGGCAACTACGGCGACTGGGTCAACTTCTACTTGTGCGACCTCACCCTGAAGACCAACGGACTGCAGGCCGGCGGCCCGGTCCGCACGGTCAGGGTCTGGTCGCAGCCGACGGGTAGGTGCACGGCGCAATGAGAACGCTGGAACCCGCCAACCGGAAGCGGATCGGCCTGATGGGCTTGATCGTGACGGTGATGGTCGTCGGTGTCGGCCAAACCTTCACCAGTACCCCAATGTTGTTCGCTCAGCCCAGCTACTTCGGGCAGTTCACCGACTCAGGTCAGCTGAACAAAGGCGACAAGGTCCGTATCGCCGGCGTAGACGTCGGCGGAGTCGAGGGCATCAAGATCGACGGCGACCACGTCGTGATGAAGTTCTCGACCGGCAGCAACACCATCGGCACCGAGAGCCGACTGGCGATCAAGACCGACACCATTCTGGGCAAGAAGGTGCTCGAGATCGAGCCGCGGGGCACCCAGACGTTGCAGCCCGGTGGCACGTTGGCACTTGGGCAAAGCACCACCCCCTATCAGCTCTACGACGCTTTCTTCGACGTCACCAAGGCGGCCGCGGGCTGGAACATCGACACCGTCAAACAGTCGCTGAATGTGCTGTCGCAGACCATCGATCAGACGTACCCGCACCTGAGTGCGGCTCTCGACGGGGTGGCCAAGTTCTCCGACACCATCGGCAAGCGCGACGACCAGATCACCCATCTGCTCGCGCAGGCTAACAAGATCGCCAGCATCTTGGGCGACCGAAGCCAACAGATCGACCGGCTGTTCGTCAACTCCAACAACTTGCTGGCGGCATTCAACGAGCGCAGTCGGGCGATCAGCGCGCTGCTGAGCAACGTGGCCGCCTTTTCCGCCCAGGTGCAAAACCTCATCAACGACAACCCGAGCCTCAATCACGTGTTGGAGCAGCTGCACACCGTCAGCGACCTCCTGGACGCCCGTAAGGACGATCTGGCTCTAACGCTCAAGACGTTCGGCAAAACCGTCGCGGGCCTGAACGAAACTGTGGCATCGGGACCGTATTTCAAGGTGCAGCTGACCAACTTGCTGCCGTACTGGATCTTGCAGCCGTGGGTGGATGCCGCGTTCAAGAAGCGTGGTGTCGACCCGGAGGACTTCTGGCGCAGTGCGGGGTTGCCGGCGTTCCGATTCCCCGATCCCAACGGCACCCGGTTCCCCAACGGTGCGCCGCCGCCGGCGCCGCCCGCGCTGGAGGGCACCCCGGATCATCCGGGGCCGGCCGTGGCGCCAGGATCGCCGTGCTCGTATGTGCCGTCGCCGGCGCTGCTGCCGCGGCCGGGTAACCCGATGCCGTGCGCGGGTATCGATCAGGGGCAAGGTCCCTTCGGGCCTAACGGGCCGTACCCGGTGTTGCCCGACGTCGCTTCCTCGCCGCCGAACCCCAACGGCCTGCCCCCGACGCCGGGCATCCCGATCGCCGGGCGACCGGGTGGTCCGGCACCCGACGTGCCGGGCACCCCGGTGCCGATCGCGCCGGGACCGCCCGGGGGGCGCACCGAGCCGCTGGGACCTGCCGGTCCGGCCGCACCGCCGTCGACTTTCGCACCCGGGTTGCCACCCGGACCCCCGGCCCCGCCGGGACCCGGCAATAACCTGCCGGCGCCGTACATCGGCAACACAGGTGGAGCCGGAGGCAGCGGCGCGCAGGGAGGTAGCGGGAATTGAGCACCGTCTTTGATTTCCGCAACGCCCGGCTGCCGAAGCTGTCACGGGCCTCGATCATCATCGGGGTGCTCGCGATCGTGGCGGCGATCGTCCTGGCGCTGGTCGGTTTCCAGCTGTACAAGAAGCTGACGAATAACACTGTGGTGGCCTACTTCCCGGCGGCCGACGCCCTGTATTCCGGCGACAAGGTCGAGATCATGGGCGTCAAGGTCGGCGCGATCGACAAGATCGAGCCGGCCGGCGACAAGATGAAGGTGACCTTCCACTACTCCAACAAGTACAAGGTGCCCGCCGACGCGCAGGCGGTGATCCTCAACCCGACGTTGGTGGCGTCACGGCTGATTCAGCTGGAGCCGCCCTACAAGGGCGGTCCGGTGCTGGCGGACAACGCGGTGATCCCGGAAGAGCGCACCCAGGTGCCCACCGAGTGGGACGAGCTGCGCAACAGCATCACTCACGTCATCTCCAAACTGGGGCCCACCAAGCAGCAGCCCAAGGGGCCTTTCGGCGACGTCATCGAGGCCTACGCGAATGGGCTTGCCGGCAAGGGCAAGCAGATCAACACCACCTTCAACGGCCTGTCGCGGGCGCTGACCGCGCTCAACCAAGGTCGGGGTGACTTCTTCGCGGTGGTGCGCAGCCTGGCGCTGTTCGTGAACGCACTGCACGCCGACGATCAGAAATTCGTGGCGCTGAACAAGAACCTGGCTCAGTTCACCAACAGCCTGACCGGCTCCGATCACGACCTGGCCAACGCGCTGCAGCAGGTCGACGGACTGCTGACGACGGTGAGGCCGTTCCTTGACAAGAACCGCGAGGTGCTGACCCACGACATCAACAACCTCGGCGACACGACCAATGCCCTGGTCCAACCCGACGCGCTGAACGGTTTGGAAACCGGCCTGCACATCCTGCCGACGGCGCTGGCGAACGCGAACCTCATTTACCATCCGGCGCACAGTGCCATCGTCGGCCAGCCGGCGGGGGTAGTCGGCACGCAGGGCTTCGCGAACCCGATGGAATTCCTCTGCAGCGCCATTCAGGCCGGCAGCCGGCTGGGCTACCAGGAATCCGCCGAGCTCTGTGCGCAATACCTGGCGCCGATCCTCGATGCGATCAAGTTCAACTACCCGCCGTTCGGCCTGAACCTGTTCAGTCTCGCCGCGACGCTGCCCAAGGAAGTCGCCTACTCCGAGGACCGGTTGCATCCGCCGAATGGCTACAAAGACACCACCGTGCCGGGTATCTGGGTGCCCGACACACCGACGTCGCACCGCAACACCCAGCATGGCTGGATCACCGCGCCGGGCATGCAGGGCGTGAAGGTGGGGCCGGTCACCGCGAGTCTGCTGACGCCCGAATCGCTTGCCGAACTCATGGGCGGGCCGGACATCGTGCCGGTCCAATCGAACCTGCAGACCCCACCGGGCTACCCGAACGCCTACAACGAGGAGCCCGGCCCGGCGCCTTACGTCGGCGTGCCAGGCCACCCGGGACCGATACCGCCGCCGCCGCCGGGACCCGAGGTGATTCCCGGTCCCGTCGCACCCACGCCGGCGCCGGTGTCGGGGCCTGCGCCCGGGCCGGCACCCGGACCTCCGCTGCCTGCTGAGGCAGCATCCGCACCGGCAGGAGGCGGCCAGTGAAGGGCGTGATGCGCATGATCCGGCACCGTGCCTGGCAGGGTCTGGTGTTACTGGTGGCCGCGATGGTGCTCAGCTCGTGCGGCTGGCGCGGCATCTCGAACGTCGAACTGCCCGGCGGTCCGGGCAACGGGGGCGGCGCCTACACCGTGTACGTGCAGATGCCGGACACGTTGGCCATCAACGGAAACAGCAAAGTGATGGTGGCCGATGTGTTCGTCGGCACCATCCGCAAGATCGAGCTCAAGAACTGGGTCGCCACTCTGACGCTGGGCTTGGACAAGAACGTCAAGCTGCCAAAAAATGCCACCGCCAAGATCGGGCAGACCAGCCTCCTGGGCTCTCAGCACATCGAGTTGGCCGCGCCGACCGACCCGTCGCCACAACTACTGAAGAATGGCGACACCATCCCGCTGAAGAACTCGTCGGCCTATCCCAGCACCGAGCAGACGCTGGCCAGCCTGGCGATGATCGTGCGCGGGGGCGGTCTCCCGAACCTGGAAGTCATCCAGAACGAGGTCAACAGCATCCTGACCGGCCGGGGTCCGCAGATCCGCGCGTTCCTGGGCAAACTGGACACCTTCACCCGCCAACTCAATGAGCAGCGCGACGACATCACCCATGCCATCGACTCCACCAACCGGCTGTTGGCCTACGTGGCCACCCGATCGGACGTTCTGGATCGCACGCTGACCGAGTTCCCGCCGCTGATCAAGTTTTTGGCGAATAAGGACTATCAACAGCACTTGGTCGACGCGGTCGATTCCGTGGGCCAGCTCAGCCAAGCTGCCAACCTGTACCTGGGCGAGGCGCGGGGTCCGCTGCACCAGAACCTGCAGTTGCTGCAGTGCCCGTTGAAGGAGCTGGGCCGTGCCTCGCCGTATCTGCTCGGCGCACTGAAGTTGATCTTCACCGCGCCGTTCGACCTCGACACCGCTCCGAAGCTGATCCGCGGTGACTTCATGAACTCGTCGCTCGAGGTCGACACGACGCTGTCGGCGATTGACAACGCGTTCCTCACCGGCACCGGGTTCTCCGGGGCGTTGCGGGCATTGGAGCAGTCGTATGGTCGCGACCCCGCAAACGATGATTCCCGACGTGCGCTACACGCCGAACCCGAACGACGCCCCCGGCGGACCACTGGTGGAGAGGGCGGACCGGCAATGCTGACTCGTTTCATCAAGCGCCAGCTTGTGCTGTTCGGCATCCTGACCGTGGTTGCCCTGTTGGTGTTGGGCTGGTACTACCTGCGTATTCCAAGCTCTTGTGGGCATCGGCCAATACCAGTTGAAGGCCGAACTGCCGGCCTCTGGCGGCTTGTATCCGACGGCCAACGTGACCTATCGCGGCATCACGATCGGCAAGGTGACCGACGTCGAGCCGACCGAGAACGGCGCCCAGGCGACGATGAGCATCGACAGCGGTACAAGATCCCGCTCGATGCGATCGGCGAACGTGCATTCGGTGTCAGCGGTCGGTGAGCAGTATCTGGACCTGGTGTCACAGGCAACCCGCACAGGTTCTTCTCGCCCGGTCAGACCATGACCAAGGCCACGGTGCCGAGTGAGATCGGCCCGGCGCTGGACACCGCCAACCGTGGGTTGGCGGTGCTGCCGAAGGACAAGATCGGCCAGTTACTCGACGAGACGGCGGAATCAGTCGGCGGATTGGGTCCGGCATTGCAGCGACTGGTCGACTCCACTCAGGCGATCGTCGGTGACTTCAAAACCAACATCAACCAAGTCGACGACATCATTCAGAACTCCGCGCCGATCTTGGACAGCCAGGCCAACTCGAGTAGCGCGATCGACCGGTGGGCGCACAACCTCAACATGTTGGCGGCGCAATCCGCTCAACAAGACTCGCATCTGAAAAGCGCTCTGTCCCAAGCGGCGCCGACCGCCGATCAGGTCAACTCGGTGTTCAGTGACGTCCGCGAATCGCTGCCGCAGACCCTGGCCAACCTCGAGATCGTGATCGACATGCTCAAGCGCTACCACCCTGGCGTCGAGCAGGTGCTGGTGTTCCTGCCGCAGCTCGGGTCGATCGTGCAGGCGATATCCGCGCCGTACGAGAAGGACCGGATGGCTGCGCTGGACCTCTCGCTGGCGATCAACTACCCGCCGCCCTGTCTGACCGGGTTTATTCCGGCACCGGAGTGGCGCGCCCCCATCGGACACCAGCATCGCGCCGCTCGCGCCGGACAGTACTGCAGGATTCCGCAAGACTATCCAGGCCAACGCGGTGCGCGGAGCGCGCAACATGCCTTGCATCGATGTCCCGGGCAAACGCGCGCCGACGCCGCATGGACTGCCGCAGCAAAAACCCTACGTGCCGCTGGGCACCAACCCGTGGTTCGGCGACCCCAACCAGATCCGGAACTGCCCGGCACCCGGCGCCCGATGCGATCAGCCGGTCGATCCCGGCCACGTGATACCGGCGCCGTCGGTCAATAACGGCCTGAACCCGCTTGCCCGCCGACAGGCTGCCGCCCAGAGGACTGACGCCGCCGCCGATCGAGCGACCCGCTGCAGCGGCCGGGTAGCGGTAGCGTCCAGTGCAACGGGCAACAGCCCAACCCCTGCATTTACACTCCGGGCGGTCCCCCGGCGGCCGTCTATAGTCCGATGAGTGGCGAGGTGATGGGCCCCGACGGTTCCAAATACTCCGTCAACAACTCACGCAATACAGGAGATGACGGATGGAAGGAGATGCTGGCGCCAGCCGGCTGACCCCGAACGACACGGATGATTCGTCGTCGCCGGAGGTGACGGCCGAGGATTCGGCAGAATCCGAGGCTCCGCCGACCATGACATCACCGAGTTAACCGCCGAAGTCAGCAGAGTCCGAGGACGCAGCCGACCAAATGAGATAACCGAGATCGGCCGCTGACGATGTGGCGGAATCGGCGAGCACCGACGCAGTAGATGACAAGCGTGGCCCCTCACGGCTGGGTCGTGGCTGGCTTGTCGGTATCGGGGCGGCTCTGGTCCTGATCGCCGGCGGTCTCGGGGCGGGGGCTATTTCGTCCCGCTGCGTTTCCATCAAGAGAGCGGGCCATCGCGCGCCAGACGACGCGGCCGTGCAGGCCGCCAAGGATTGCGTCTCGGCAACGCAGGCGCCCGACACATCAGCGATGGCCCTCAGCGCGCAGAAGATCATCGACTGTGGCACCGGAGCTTTCCGCTCGCAGGCGATCTTGTACAGCGGTCTGCTCGTCGAGGCCTATCAGGCTGCCAACGCTCAAGTCCAGGTTTCCGATCTGCGCGCGGCAGTGGAACGCAACAACAGCGACGGCTCGGTCGAGTCCTGGTGCCTTTGCGGGTCAAGGTGTCCAACAGCGAAACGCAGAATCAGGAAGCGGGCTACCGGTTGCGGGTGACGATGGTGTCCGACGAGGGCAGGTATCGGATCGCAAAGCTTGACCAGGTGGCCAAGTGACAGTGGTGGTCGACGAGACCGAGACCACACCGGCAGTTGCGGAACCAACGCCGAATGAGTTGGCGAGCTGGCACATTCGCGCAGCAGCGTTGCTGTCGATGTGCTGCCCGGTCTTGCCGTGGTGACGACGATGGCATTGGTCTGGCTGGCAGTGCCGCTACGCAGCGTGTGGTGGTGGGTCATGCATGTCCGTCCTGGCGGCCGCGACGCTGCTGACGATGGTCAACCGGGTGGTGTCGCCGGCGATCAGCGGTTGGAGCCTGGGACGCGCGCTGATGGGGATTGCGGTCGTGCGTCCCGGACGGGACGTCCGCCCGGGGTGGGGCGACTGCTGTCCGAGGACCTCGCCCACCTGCTCGACACCATCTCGGTATTCGTCGGATGGTTGTGGCCGCTGTGGGATTCGCGTCGGCGTACCTTCGCCGACCTGCTGGCTGGCACCGAGGTGCGCCGTGTGGAACCGGATCGTCGCCCGCGCGGCATCGCGGCGAATGCGCCGCGATCATTGTGTCGATCGCGGCACTGCTCTGCCTCGCCGGCGCCGGATCGGGCGTGGTGGCGATCTTCCTGCCCGATCGGGCCTCCGACCAGACGCGCGACGACATTGCTGCCCAGGGGCCGAAGATCGTCACCGAGATGCTGACCTACGACCCGAAATCGCTGCAGCAGCGAATTCGCGCAGGCTCGATCGCTGACGACCGATCGAGTATCGGCCGCAGTTGGTCAAACAGCAGGAGTCGGTGCAAAAGGGTCACCCTGTCGTCAACGAGTATTGGGTCACCGACAGCGCGGTGCTGTCCGCAGCCCGGATCGCGGCGACGATGCTGTTGTTCATGCAGGGGCACCGCGGCGGAGGCGACGAGGATCGGTTCATCACCGCCACCGTTCGGGTCTCCTTCGTCAAGGCCAAAGACGGGCGCTGGCTTGTCGATGACCTGACCGTGGTGACGAAACCCAAACCGGCCAAGGGGAAAAAGTGAGCCCCCGCCGCCGAATCCAGCCCGGCGAAGAGCCGCTGCTCACGATCAGGTCGCCGAAGTCGACGCTGTGGTCGAGGTTGCCGCTTCGGTCGACTTGCCGCGGCAGTGGTGGAAACCGTCGCGGGATTGGGCGCTGCCTCTGGCGATCGCTCGCCGCCGCGCTGCTCGCGACAGGCGCATCACGACGTCCGCATACTTTCTGGTCAAACAGAGGCATTCGCATCACCAGGTAGCGATGAAGGAGCGTCGACGTGCTCGGCTTCGTCAAAGCCTTCATGACCGGGTTCACGACGCTGGATCCATTTCACGCCAACGCCTATGTCGATCGGATATTGGCCCACGCGACAGGCGATTTCGCCAAGCAGTATCACGACAAGCAGAACGAGATCCTGATCCGGATCGCCCAGGCCGAGCCGACCAAGGGCACCGCTCTTGCCGCCGGGGTGGAACGGTGGAACGACGACGGCAGCGCCAATGTCATGGTGGCCACCGACGTCACGTTCAAATCTCCCGACGGAAAGCAAAAACTCGATAACACAAATCGTTGGGTGGTAACCGCTCAGCGGGAAGGCAACCAGTGGAAGATCAGCAGCCTGCAACAGGTGATCTGACCGACGAGGTTCCCGATAGCCCGTCGGGACATGACGCAGCCGTCGAAACCGACGCTGCCGAAACCGTGGCCGACGCTTCCGACCCGGAAGCCGGCGGCGAGTCGGCTACCGACGATGAAAACGCCGATGACACAACCGAAGACGAGGACTCCGACGTCGCTGAGGCGTCGGACGAAACCGCCGTTGGCGTGCGAGAACGACGACCGGTCGGCAAGTGGTCGGCGATCGCGGCGGCTGTGGCCGCCGCACTGTTCGTCGGCTCTGCGGCGTTCGCCGGGGCGACAATGCAGCCGTACCTGACCGATCGCGCCACCGTGGCCACCAAACTGCGGGTCGCGCGCACCGCGGCCAACGCGATCACGACGTTGTGGACCTATACCCCGGAAAACATCGACAAGCTGGCCGATCGGGCATCGCAGTACCTCAGCGGCGATTTCGAGGCTTCGTACCGTAAATACATCGACGCGATCGCCGCACCCAACAAGCAGGCCCAGGTCACCAACACGACCCAAGTCACCGGGGCCGCTGTGGAGTCACTGAACGGGCCCGACGCCACCGCGATCGTCTACACCAACACGACGTCGACCAGTCCGGCTACCAAAGATGTTCCCTCGCTGAAGTACCTGTCCTATCGGCTCGTCTTACAACGGGATCATGCACGCTGGCTGGTCACCAAAATGACCACCATTACCTCGCTGGATCTGACTCCTAAGTTCTAAAAAGCCTGACGCCAAAGGGAACCGGCTGCCCGCTGATCTAGTTGAATGCGAGCCAGCCCGGAAGTGAGCGCTCGTGCGAGTCGCAAAGAACCTCGCGAGTGTCGCAGTTGCCCTTCGGCACTCCGGCCCCCGCCCACATGCCGCCGGTGTCGCGGCGCAGCACGATCGCCGACGAGGTGCCGCCGTCGAGGAGCACCGCGGTGTCGCTACCCAGACCGCGGAACAGGTCCTGAATGTTGTCCGGCGTATAGGTACCGCCTTGGAACACATACATTTCGTCGCGGGGCTTGGAGTAGGCCAGCGCGGTGCGGGCGGCGCTCGGACCGCCGTCGTTGAGCTGGCCGCCGTTTCCAGGGGACAACAGACCGAGCCCGCTCACCGCGACGAACTGCTCGCCGCGTTCGACCAACCCCGAAACGACCTGGGTGGCGGCGTCGTAGTCGTGACCGTCCCGGCCGCCCCGCGGCCACACCACCGATGGCGCACCACGCGTCGGCAGGATCATCGTCGCCAACGCGCTCCAATTTTCGTTACCGCCGGAAAGGCCCTGTTTACCTGCGTAGGGAATGGTGCCGGTGACTACCTGGTTGGCCCGGCCCTGCCCGTGCGTGTTGTCGACGTACGTGCCCAGCGGTGAACTGCAGCCGGTGGACCGCCACGAGCCGCCCTTCTGACCCCGGATGTCGAAGAAGTTGGCGTTGATCGCGATCGTCGGCTGGCCCAGCGCCTGCCAGGCCTGCACCGCAGTGTAGGTTTCGGAGGCTTGCATCAGCCCGTCGCTGGTGCGTGCCCGCGGGTTGCGTTCGCAACGCGCCTGATAACCGCGATGACTGTCCACCAGCAGATGCGGTTCAAGCCGTTGCGAGGCAGCCTTGATGACCATCAGGTGGCCGCCGCTGGTCCCGTCATACCAGCTGCCGGCCGCGTTGAGCATCGGCGCGGGATGCCCGCCGCCGAAGTTGTACACCAGGTAGGAACCTTGAGTGTTGGCAATGGCACTGGCCAACAGTTCGCGCGCCTCGGCGCGCGCGACCGGCTGCCCCGTGCTGGTCGACAGTGCCAGGCACAGTGTTGTCCCGGCGCAGCAGGCTGCGATGCGCCGCAAGGCGGCGGCGAGATACGGCACGGTTGCCCTTTCGGCGCGAAAGTTGTTGCAACCAGCACAGCATTTAGCTCAGGATTTACACAGCAAACTTGCATAACAGTCACGTGACAGTTTAGCCGCGGGCCAATGACGTTCGGCCGCTGGGAATTTGCGGCCATCAGGTGGGCGGACGATCGCCGGTTATGGCTCCGGGTACTTCGTCGGCGACGACCGTCGTCTCCGGCGTTGCTGTCGGCCCGGCGGCAGCGGCCGTTTCGGTGGCGGTGGCCGCCGCGAGCCCCGGCGGAAGACGGTGGTAACCGCGACGATCGTAGATGAGGGTGAGGATGCCGCCGAGCAGCAGTCCGATCACCAGTCCGATCGCGGTCAGCTCCAGCGATTGCGTCAAGCCCGCGTCGGCACGGCCATCGAGATACAGCAAAGCCCTTGCGCCCAAGAACACTTGGTGCATCGGCTCGAACTGTGCCAACCAGCCGAAGAACGTCGGGGTGGCCTGCAACGGCACTGTTGCTCCTGCCGACGGCAACCCGAGTATGACGAACACGAACATGCTGACCAGCAGCCCCAGTGCGCCCAGTACCGCGATCAGCGACGTCGACGTGATGCCCACGGCAGCGATCGCGAATACTCCGAAAAGCCATAATGCCAAACTGTTCTGGACCGGCATACCCAGTTTCGTGGCGATCAGGATATAGGCGGCCGACGTCAGCAGCGCCAGCACCACCGTCAACGCCCACTTGATCAGCAGCGTGCGGAACCGCGAGATCTTCACCTGTTCGGCGAACCGATAGACCGGGCCGAATTCGGCGGGTACGAAGCCGAGCATCGAGTCCACCAGCATGCTGATCACGATGCTTCCGGTGAACCCGGCGAGCAGCAGCAGCAGCGAATAGTAAAACGCGGACAGGCCATTACCGGTCCCATCCGGTAACGCGTTGTGCACGGTCGACTTGATTTCGATGGGGTTGGCGAGCATCAGCGCCACCGCGCCGGCCTCGGGCGCTCGGCCGGTTTGTTGCGCGACCTCTTGCGAAAGCCGTTTACCCACAAGATAATCGACCATTGCGACGGCGCGTTGAAGTGTCTGGCCGGCGATGCTGGCGCCCAGCGTGCCGGCTCGTGGATTCGTCGAGATGATGATGACCGGGCGGTCGACGCGCCCCGGCGCCAGCGCGCTTTTCGCGTAGGCCTGCAACTTCGAGGAGAAGTTGGGCGGTATCACCGCGACACCGTAGATCTGTGCGGTATCCAATTGCTCCTTGGCTTGATCGTGGCTCAGCTGCCGGACGTCGTAGGCGTCGTTGTCGAAACCGGCCAGCATGCCCTTGACGACCTGCGCGCCCGTGGGCCCGGCGTCCTCGTTCAATACGGCGATCGGAAAATGCCGCAGGTTCGTCATCGGCCGCAGGATTCCGCCGAGATAGAAGGCCGCCAACGCCGACAACACCGCGAGCGTGACAACGATCGGGACAGTCCAGAACCACACCGTGCGCGTCGCTCTCGGGTTGGCCAGGCCGGGGCGGCGGGGCCAACCCGGCCGCGGGATCGGGCGGTCCGCGAAGGCGTCGTCGTTGCCGGTTGTGACGTCGGGTGCTGCGTGACGGGGGTGTGGATCAGACATTCTGGCTCCCTTTCGTCCGCGCCCACCCTAGCCGCCGAGGGCTGCGTGCATCTCCCAGACCAGGATTTCGGCGGACTCGCGGGCTGCGACGCGCGTACGGCTCGATGCGGTCAATCGCACCGCGTCACCTTCGGCCAGCTCGGCGTCAGTATTGAGCTCGTGCATGGTCAGTTGGCCGTGGGCGACGAACAGACGCAGGTATGGGGCCGCCGGCAGGGTGAGCCTCGTCGCCGGGCCGCAACCGCGCTCCGTGCAATGCCGCCGACCGGTTGTGAATGGTGATCGCGGCATCGTGCCCGGGCATTCCCGACGCGATCGTCGCGAGCTGCCCGTCGAGCTGATCGTCGCCGATCGCGTGCTGCTGGTAGCCCGGCGCGATTCCCGACACGTCGGGTTGCACCCACATCTGCACGAATCGCACCGGATCGGTGGTCGACGCATTGCTTTCCGAGTGCAAGATGCCGGTGCCGGCCGACATTCGTTGCGCAAGACCGGGATAGACCACGCCGCAGTTGCCTGCGGAGTCGCGATGCGCCAGCGCGCCGTCCAGCACCCAGGTCACGATCTCCATGTCGCGGTGCGGGTGGGTATCAAAGCCGGTAGCCGGTGCCACGACGTCGTCGTTGTTGACCAGCAACACGCCGTGGTGGGTGTTGCCCGGGTCGTAGTGATCGCCGAACGAAAACGAATGCCGGGACGTCAGCCACGACGTTGTGGTGACCGCCCGGTCGTGCGCACGTCGAATGTCGACGCCTGCATGCATGTCTTCAGGCTAGTCCGGGGTGCAGCAGCGCCTGGGCGTGCCGGAGCGCCGCATCGAGGTCGGGAAGCGCCAACTCGTCACGGCCGCCCAGGTGGATCTCGATCTGGTACTCCGGCTGGCCGTCGCGCCCGAAGATCGGTAGAACGACGAATTCGGTTGATGCCAGCTCGGTTTCGAGTGCACTCGTCACCGATTGCAGCGTCATGATTGTCATCAGAGTGCTGAGCTCTCGAGTCACCTGGGCGGTCGGCTCCAATGACGCGAGCACCGCGGCGAGTCGGTCGTGCAGCGAGGTATGGGCGGCGTCGAAGCGCCAGGCCCCGTAGCCCCGGTCGCGAATCTCGGCGAGGACCAGCCGATGCGCAGTGATGTCGGCGTGCGTCAGCCGCGGTGTGACCCGCCGAAGCCACGCGTCGATCGCGTCCTCGTCGCGCCAGGCCATCGCCACCAGGCCGAACGGCGGTCCGATCGGGAAGCGTTGGCCAACGGCGTGCTCGCCGTCGGTGCCGTGGCCGACCGCGTCGACGGTGATCAGGTGCGTCTGTCCGATCTTGGACATCGAGCAACCCGCGCCCAGCGTGGTGTGCAGGAAGTTGAGCGCGTCGCGGCCCCGGTCCAACAGCGGGAACTGCGCTCGCAGGCCGTGTACCAGCCCGAACAATCCGCTGCCCAGCGTATAGCGGCGATCCTCCTGACGGGTTACCCAGCTGCGTCGTTCGAGTTCGGCCAGTACCAGCGCGCATGTCGAGGTGCTGATCCCACAGATTTTCGCCAGGTCCGCCGACGTCCGGCCGTTCGGTGAATCCGACAGTGCCGCAAGCACATCCATCACGCGCCCGGTGGGCGGCGACTTGGCCGGTCCGGCCCCGTGCGCCGGCGCTGTTGACGAACCCATGGCGACCTTCCTACCATCCGTCCGAAATCTCAATAATTATTTCCTAATATTAGGAGAAAATATGTACAAGGTCGGCGTGTGGGGTCCGGGCTCGATGGGGGTGATCGCTCTGCGCGGGGTGATCGACCACCCACAGCTGCAACTCGTGGATCTTGTCGTGCACAGCGATGCCAAGGCGGGTCGTGACGCGGGGGAGTTGTGCGGGATCGCGCCGGTGGGCGTCACGGCAACCCAGGATCCCGCGGCGTTGCTGGCCGGTGACGCCGACGCGGTGGTCTATGCCGCGGCGGCCAACCTACGGCCGGCGGACGCGATCGAGGACATGGTGTCGATCCTGCGGGCCGGCAAGAACGTGGTGTCGTGCTCGGTGGTGCCGCTGGTTTATCCCGACGGCGTCGACGCGGCGTTCACCGCGCCGCTGCGCGAGGCCGCAGCCGCCGGGGGCGTGTCGTTCTTCACCACCGGGATCGACTCCGGATTCGCCAACGACGTTCTACCGCTGGTGCTTACCGGCGTATCGCGCGTCATCGAGTCGGTCCGGCTGACCGAGATGTTCAACTATGCGACCTACCCGGACAAAGACGCGGTGTACGAGATCTTGGGATTCGGCAAGCCGCCGGAATTCACCGCCTTCGCCGCGGCGCCGGGGATGTTCACGTTCGGCTGGGGTCCGGTGCTGCATCAGCTCGCCGCGGGCCTGGGCGTCAAGATCGACAACCTGGACGAAAACGTCGAACGGATCGTCTCGCAGGAGTCGTTCGACACGCCCACCGGGCACATCGCTGCCGGGACCATCGGTGCGATGCGCTCGACGCTGACCGGATACGTCGACGGCAAGCCAACTTTCGTCATCGACCACGTCACGCGCATGCACGACGACCTGGCTCCCGACTGGCCGCAACCGCACATCTCGATACCGCCGCGTGATCTCGGTTACGGTCCGGCCTCCGGCCGCGGTCTCTACCGTGTCGAGATCGAGGGCTCGCCGAGCATGCGCTGCGAGTTCGAGATGGCCGACGACCACGACCACGACCTGGGTGCACGGATGGCCGGCGCATCCCGGGTGGTCAACGTCATCCCGGCGGTCTGCCAGGCACCGCCGGGACTGCTTTCCGCGCTGGATCTGCCGCTGGTGACCGGCGCCGGGTTGGTCCATTCGGTGCCCGGGCCGTCACCGGACAGCCGGTTGCTTTAGTGCGGGGTCGAGTGGCCACTGGCCACTCGACGCTCAAAGATGCGGCGGCAGGCCAAATTTCGCGAACAGCGTGGTGTCGAGGAAAGCCACGACGCGGGACACCCCGTCGGTGTGCATGTCCAGCACATGTAGCTGGAACGGCACGTGGTTTTCGCCGTCGCGCATGTACATCGCAGCGGCGGGCTGTCCGTTGGCGGTCAACGGGATCAGCCGCATATCGCCGGGCGCCCGCGCGGGGCACTGCTGGTGAATGAGTGTGGCGATCGCCTGCGGTCCCTGGTACCAGCCGACGAACGGTGGCATCTCCCAGATCGCCTCGCTGGTGAACAGCTCCGTCAGCCGGTCGATGTCGTAATCCTCGAAAGCGGCGATATAGCGGGCCAACTGCTCCTGCGCGTCCGCCGACTCCGGTGCCGTCAGCCGGTCGTCGGAACTCGGCCGGGCAGCGTCCAGTTGCGACCGCGCACGTTGCAGCAGGCTGTTTACGGCGGCCGTGCTGGTGCCGATCGCGTCTGCCACTTCAGCGGCCTTCCACTGCAGTACGTCGCGCAGCACCAGCACCGCCCGCTGTCGAGGCGACAGGTGCTGCAAGGCCGCCACGAACGCCAATCGGATCGATTCGCGCGATCCGACGATCGTGCAAGGATCAGCAGGATCAGCCGGACCACCCGACAACTCGGGCAATGGCTCCAGCCACGGCACCTCGGTGCCCTCGACCAGCTCTGCGGTCGGGTCCGAACTCGGCGCGCCCAACCCGATAGGCAGCGGCCGACGCCGGCGGTTCTCCAGCGCGGTCAGGCAGGTGTTGGTGGCGATCCGATGGAGCCAGGTGCGCACCGAGGACTTTCCCTCGAAGCGGTCGTAGGCTTTCCAGGCGCGCAGCAAGGTTTCCTGCACCAGGTCCTCGGCATCGTGCAGCGACCCGGTCATCCGGTAACAATGCGCGAGTAGCTCGCGGCGGTAGGGCTCGGCGGTGGCGGAAAAATCCCTACCGCCGTCATCGGGCAGCTCTCGGGCCAGCACGCTCACCGGACCGAGCTTACGTACCGCCTGTGACACCCGGTCCACGTCAAGGCCGCCGAGAGGACGCGCTGCGCCCGGCGATTGGGTCTACGCTGCCCCTGATGACAACCACGCGTACCGAGCGGACTTTCGACGGGGTCGGCGGTGTGCGCATCGTCTACGACGTGTGGACCCCCGATACCGATCCGCGCGGCGTGGTCGTCCTCGCGCACGGGCTGGGGGAGCACGCGCGTCGTTACGACCATGTCGCTGCGCGGTTCGGCCGGGAAGGCTTGGTGACCTACGCGCTCGACCACCGCGGACATGGCCGCTCGGGTGGCAAGCGGGTGCTGGTGAAGGACATGTCCGAGTACACCGGCGACTTCGACACGCTCGCCGGCATCGCCGGCAAAGAACATCCCGGTGTGACGCGCGTCGTGCTTGGCCACAGCATGGGCGGCGGCATTGTGTTCGCCTACGGCGTCGAACGTCCCGACGACTACGACTTGATGGTGCTGTCCGGACCGGCGGTGGCGGCCCAGACCGCTATTTCGCCGCTGCTGGCGTGGGTCGCCAAGGCTGTCGGGGCGATCGCGCCGGGCTTGCCGCTGCAGGAACTCGACGCCAACGCGGTATCCCGCGACCCGGCTGTGGTGAACGCCTACAACACCGACCCGCTGGTGTATCACGGCAAGATCCCCGGCGGCGTCGCCCGGGCGCTGCTGCTGGTCGGCGAGACGATGCCGCAACGAGCCGCCGCGTTGACCGCGCCGCTGCTGGTGGTGCACGGATCAGAGGATCGGCTGATCCCCGTCGACGGCAGCCGACAATTGGTCGACGCGGTGGGTAGTTCCGATGTCGAGCTGAAGGTCTACCCGGGCCTGTATCACGAGGTGTTCAACGAGCCGGAGCGTGAACAGGTGCTCAACGACGTGGTCTCGTGGATCAACGCCCGCCTGTGAGGCGTCGCAACGGAAAGTCGCACCGTTGACCTAGTTTGGTGCCATGAGCCGCCGACGACGAATACACAATGAGCGATGGGGTGGGGGCACGCCCCCTCGCCGCGGGACGGCTGGGGGTACCCCCACCCGCTTGCGCGGGAGAGCGGCGCTATGACTGACGACAAGATGCTGGCGCGCATCGCCGCCCTGTTGCGTCAGGCCGAAGGCACCGACAACTCCCATGAGGCCGAGGCGTTCATGGCGGCCGCGCAACGGCTGGCCACCGCGACGTCCATCGACTTGGCTGTGGCCCGGTCGCATGCCGACAAGCGCACGCCGGCGCAGACGCCGATCCAGCGCACCGTCACCATCGGCGCGGCCGGCACCCGAGGATTGCGGACGTATGTGCAACTGTTCGTGGTCATCGCCTCGGCCAACGATGTGCGCTGCGACGTGGCGTCCAACTCGACGTTCGTGTACGCCTATGGGTTCGCCGAGGACATCGACGCCACCCACGCGTTGTACGCCAGCCTGGTGGTTCAGATGGTCCGCGCGTCGGACGGCTACATCTCGTCCGGCGCGCACCGGCCGACCCCGACGATCACCGCCCGGCTGAATTTTCAGCTGGCATTCGGTGCTCGAATCGGCCACCGGTTGACCGAGGCCCGAGAGCAGACCCAGCGAGACGCGAAGAAAGACCGCCGTCGTCCGCCCGGAACGGCTATCGCGTTGCGGAACAAGGAACTCGAACTTCGCGACTACTATCGCACCGCGTCCAGAGCGCGGGGCACCTGGCAGGCCAGCCGGGCTGCCGCGGGGTATTCGTCGGCGGCCCGGCGGGCGGGGGACCGAGCGGGCAGACGGGCTAGACTGGGCGCCGCCTCAGAGCTCTCCGGGGCGCGCTCCGCGTTGGAACGGTGAACGCCGGCGGATCAACCGCGCGGGATTGGCAGCGCGCAAAAGTCTATGCCGCAGAAGAATTCGTGCGGACATTGTTCGACCGCGCCGCCGAACACGGATCACGCAGCGTGGAGTTCTTCGGCGCGCAGTTGACACTGCCGCCCGAAGCGTGGTTCGGGTCGGTGCCCGCGGTCCAGCGTTACGTCGACGAGGTGCTGGCCTTGCCCGCGGTGCGACGGCAGTGGCCCGAGGTGGCGCCCCTGACGGTGCGGGCACGACGGGCCGCTACCGCGGCTCACTACGAAAACCGCCGCGGCATGGGGATTATCGCGGTTCCCGATCTCGCTACCGCCAACTGGGCGATGCGTGAGCTGGTCGTGCTGCATGAAATTGCGCACCATCTGTGCGACGCGCCGCCGCCGCACGGATCGCAGTACGTTGCCACGCTGTGCACACTGGCCGAGCTGGTCATGGGGCCCGAGCTCGGCCATGTGCTGCGGGTGGTGTACGCGAAAGAGGGGGTGCGCTAGCCGACGGGCTAGCTGACCACGACCATATCGTCGCCGCACGTGCACTTGTACGGCTGATCCGCGCCCGCGCAGTGGCACTCGACCTCGATGCGAACTCGACAGCCGCAGCCGTCGTGGCCACAGCTCAGCAGCGTTCCGGCTTCGTTTGACATGTTTTCCACCTTTACTGGTACGGACTGACACACGACAGCATATACCCCTGGGGGGTATATGCCAAGGACGGTTTAATGCAGTGGCGGACGGCGTTGCCGCCGAGCTAGCGTGGGCTCATGACCCAAAAGCCGAATCCCGTCGACGTCGATGCTTTCTTGGACGCCACCGTGCTGAGCGACGATCCCGCGTTGTCTGCCGCCCTCGAGGCCAGCGACGCAGCCGGGTTGCCCAAGATCGCCGTATCGGCCCAACAGGGCAAGTTCCTGAGCCTGCTTGCCGGTGCGGTCCAGGCCCGTCGCATCTTGGAGATCGGCACGCTCGGCGGCTTCAGCACGATCTGGCTGGCTCGCGGCGCGGGCCCGGACGGTCGGGTCACCACGCTGGAATATGAGCCCAAGCATGCCGAGGTCGCTCGGGCCAACATCGACCGCGCCGGCGTCGGCGACCGAGTCGAGGTGATCGTCGGCGCCGCGCTGGAGACGCTGCCGACCGTGACCGGCGCTCCGTTCGACCTGGTGTTCATCGATGCTGACAAGGAGAACAATCCCGGCTACCTGGAATGGGCCGTCAAGCTGACCCGCCCTGGTTCAGTTGTCGTGGTGGACAACGTCATTCGTGAGGGTGCGATCTTGTCGTCGGACCCCGACGCCGTGGTGCAGGGGACCCGGCGGGCACTGGAAATCCTGGGTGAGCATCCGCAGTTGGATACCGCGGTGATCCAGACGGTGGGTGCCAAGCACTGGGACGGCTTTGCGATCGCGTTGGTGAAGTAACCCGCGCCCGCGTGACCTACCCGCACACCGCTCCGGTGGCGGCCGAGCCCACCAGCTTGACGTACTTGGCCAGCACACCCGTGCGATAACGCGGCGGCAGTGGAGTGAAACCCTCACGACGGGAGGCGAATTCGTCGGGATCAACCAACACGTCCAGCGTGCCGTTGGCAACGTCGAGCCGCACCCGGTCGCCGTCGCGCAGAAGAGCGATCGGCCCCCCGTCGACAGCCTCGGGGGCGACGTGCCCGACGCACAGGCCGGTGGTGCCGCCGGAGAACCGGCCGTCGGTCAACAGCAGCACGTCCTTGCCCAGGCCGGCGCCCTTGATCGCGCCGGTGATGGCGAGCATTTCCCGCATTCCGGGACCGCCTTTGGGGCCTTCGTAGCGGATCACCACGGCGTCACCCGCGGTGATGGTGCCGTCTTCGAGCGCATCCAGGGCTGCCCGTTCGCGCTCGAAAACCCTTGCGGTGCCTTCGAACACGTCGGAGTCGAAACCGGCCGACTTGACCACCGCGCCCTCGGGCGCCAGCGACCCGTGCAGGATCGTGATCCCCCCGGTGGGGTGGATCGGATGGTCCAGTGCCCGCAGCACCTTGCCGTCCGGGTCCGGTGGGGCGATGTGCGCGAGATTCTCGGCCATTGTCTTGCCGGTCACCGTCAGACAGTCGCCGTGCAGCAACCCGGCATCCAGCAGTGCCTTCATCACCACCGGAACACCGCCGATGTGGTCCACATCGGACATGACGTGTTGGCCGAAGGGCTTGACATTGGCAAGGTGCGGCACGCGTGACCCGATCCGGCTGAAATCCTCCAGCGCCAGCTTGACGTTGGCCTCGTAAGCGATGGCCAGCAGGTGCAGCACCGCGTTGGTGGAGCCGCCGAAGGCCATCACCACCGCGATCGCGTTTTCGAACGCCTCCTTGGTGAGGATGTCGCGGGCGGTGATGCCGCGACGCAACAATTCGACGACGGCTTCCCCGCTGTGACGCGCGAATGCGTCGCGGCGACGATCGGTGGCCGGCGGTGCTGCGCTGCCGGGTAGCGACATGCCCAGTGCCTCGGCCGCGCTGGCCATGGTGTTGGCGGTGTACATGCCGCCGCACGCGCCCTCGCCGGGGCAGATCGCTCGCTCGATGGTGTCGACGTCCTCGCGCGACATCAATCCGCGGGCACACGCGCCCACCGCCTCGAACGCGTCGATGATGGTCACCTCACGCTCGCTGCCGTCGGACAGTTTGGCGCGGCCCGGCAGGATGGTGCCCGCGTAGAGGAACACCGACGCGAGATCCAGTCGCGCCGCGGCCATCAGCATGCCGGGCAGCGACTTGTCGCAACCGGCCAACAGCACCGATCCGTCCAGTCGTTCGGCCTGCATGACGGTTTCCACACTGTCGGCGATCACTTCGCGCGACACCAGGGAGAAGTGCATGCCTTCGTGGCCCATCGAGATGCCGTCGGACACCGAAATCGTGCCGAACTCCAGTGGATAGCCACCCGCGGCGAACACACCTTCTTTTACCGCTTTCGCCAGCCGGTCCAATGACAGGTTGCAAGGCGTGATCTCGTTCCACGACGACGCCACCCCGATCTGCGGCTTGGCGAAGTCGTCGTCGTCCATGCCGACCGCCCGCAACATGCCACGGGCGGCGGTCTTCTCCAGGCCGTCGGTGACATCACGACTGCGGGGCTTGATGTCGATGGCGGCCGATGAATCGTTGGCATGAGCCTTGGCGTGGGGCTTGGTTTGAGGCACGGTCCAAGTATGCGCGTAGCGGCATGTCGGCCAAAATCATTTATATACCCCCACCCGGTATCATCGATATGGCAGCGAAACGCCCGTTCAGCAGGGCGCTGTGGCGATTGCACAGGCAGGCATTGACAATGGTGACAACACCGGCGCCGTCGCGATGGCCCGAGCACGATCAGATGACCAAGATGCTGGAGGGGTAAATGGCACCCGCACACGGATACTCGTCGCATAAGGACAACTACGCCAAACGGCTGCGGCGCATCGAGGGCCAGGTGCGTGGCATCGCGAAAATGATCGAAGACGACAAGTACTGCATCGACGTCCTCACCCAGATCAGCGCCGCCAACAACGCGCTGCAGTCGGTGGCGCTGAACCTGCTCGACGAGCACCTCGGGCACTGCGTCACCCGCGCGGTCGCCGAGGGCGGGACCGAGGCCGACCAAAAGCTCGCCGAAGCCTCCGCCGCGATCGCGCGACTCGTCCGGTCCTGATCGTTACGGATGCGCGCAATGCATGGTTGAGTAGTGGCCGTGGGGCCAGCCCGTGCCGACGGAGCAACGCGATTACGGGCCGCGAGCGGGCCGTGGACAGCCCGGATTGCGGTGCAGTTGGCGGTTCTGGCGGCGGCGGCCTTCACCTACGTCACCGCCGAGCTACTGCCGGTCGGCGCGCTGCCCGCGATCGCCAGGGACCTGCACGTCAGCGTTCCAGTCGTCGGGACCCTGCTGGCCTGGTACGCCCTGGTGGCGGCGGTGACGACGATTCCGCTGGTTCGCTGGACCGCGCGCTGGCCGCGACGTCGCGCCCTGCTGCTGTCGCTGGCCTGCCTGACCGCCTCCCAGCTCGTCTCGGCGCTGGCGCCCAACTTCGCCGTGCTGGCCGGCGGTCGAGCGCTCTCGGCGGTCACGCACGGCCTGATCTTGTCGGTCATCGCGCCGATCGCCACCCGGCTGGTCCCGGCCAGCCACTCCGGACGTGCGACGACGATGATCTACGTCGGCATCAGCCTGGCCGTGGTGGTGGGTAGCCCGGCCACGGCGGCGATCAGCTTGGCGTGGAACTGGCGGATCGCCGTCGCGGCGGTGACCGCCGTGGCCGCCGCGGTGACCGTGGCGGCCTGGGCCGTGCTGCCGGTGCTGGCGTTGAGCGATGACCAGCTCGCCTTCGTCGGCCGCGGTGCCGGGCACCACCGCAATCGACGGCTGGTCATCGTGAGCCTGCTCACCATGGTCGCGGTGACCGGCCACTACATCTCCTTCACGTTCATCGCGGTGATCATCCGCGACGTCGTGGGAGTGCGCGGACCGGATATCGCCTGGTTATTGGCCATCTACGGCGTCGCGGGCCTGCTGGCGATGCCGCTGGTGGCCCGACCGCTGGACCATCGCCCCAGAGCTGCCGTCATCAGCTGCATGGGGGCTCTGTGGCTGACGTTGCTGGTGCTGACCGGGCTGGCGTTCCACCGGTTGCCCGCCGCGGCGACGGCCCTGATCGGGATCGGTGCCATCGCATTGTGGGGCGCCACCACCAACGCGGTATCGCCGATGATGCAAGCCGCGGCGATGCGCGCCGGCGCCGACGACCCCGACGGCGCGTCCGGGCTGTATATGGCGGCCTTCCAGGTCGGCATCATGGCCGGATCGTTCGCCGGCGGATTTTTCTACGAGCACGGCGTGCTGATGATGTTGGCCGCATCGGCGGCGCTGATCGGCGCCGGAACCATCGGGATGACTGCGAAGCGGCAGCTGTTCGACGTTCCCACGGTCGGCCAGCCGTAACAATCCTCACTTAGCCGGGGATAAAACCGCAGGTCAATGGCCTGGACGAGGCCCGTCTCCGGGCTCTGCGGCGACCGCGGAATTAATAGCCGGCCCCCCCTCTCCTGCATACTGGGTTGAGACCGTGACTTGGAGGGATACAAATGTCGCGATGGACCAAGGGTCCGCTGGCCGCTGCGTTCAGTGCAATCGGAGTGACCGCTGTGCTGACGTTGGGTAGCGGTTCGGCGCTCGCCGACCCGGAGCCGCCACCGCCGCCTGCGCCCGGGGTGGAGGCCCCGGCTCCGCCGCCACCAGGTGACCCGCTGGCGCCGCCACCTCCCGCCGACCCGCTGGCGGTACCGCCGGCGCCCAACCCGTTCGCACCCCCGCCGCCCCCGGCGGACCCGCTCGCACCGCCGCCGGCGGTTCCGGCCAGCGTGCCGGCGGGGCCGGTTGCCGGGCAGAACCCGGCGCCGTTCACCGGCGCGCCGCCGTTCGTACCGCCGACGTTCAATCCGGTCAGCGGCTCAACGGTCGGGGTGGGTGAGCCGATCATCATCAACTTTGCGCGCCCGATCGCCGACCAGCCGATGGCCGAGCAGGCCATCCATGTGTCGTCGACCCCGCCGGTGCCCGGCAAGTTCTACTGGCTGACCCCCAGCCAGGTGCGTTGGCGTCCGCTCAGCTTCTGGCCCGCGCATACCGCGGTGCACGTCGACGCCGCGGGCACCGTGTCGACCTTCGTCACCGGCGACTCGCTGATCGCCACCGCCGACGACGCCACCCACCAGCTGATCGTCACCCGTAACGGGACGGTGGAGCAAACCTTCCCGATGTCGATGGGTATGGCGGCAGGCGGCCACCAGACGCCTAACGGCACCTACTACGTGCTCGACAAGAAGGCCAAGGTCGTGATGGATTCGTCCACCTACGGCGTGCCGGTCAACTCGGCCTACGGTTACAAAGTGAACGTCGAGGATGCCGTGCAGTTCGACAACAGCGGTGATTACGTGCACAGCGCGCCGTGGTCGGTGGCCGACCAGGGCAAGCGCGACGTCAGCCACGGCTGTATCAACATCAGCCCGTCCAACGCGAAGTGGTTCTTCGACAACTTCGGTGCCGGCGATCCCATCGTCGTGAAGAACTCCGTCGGGACCTACTCGAAGAACGACGGCTCCAACGACTGGCAGCTCTGACGCCGAGCAGACGCAAAAGCGCCCTTTTCGCCGGCGTGTCGGGCGCTTTTGCGTCTGCTCGCGCGGACCTAGTTCCAGATACGCACCCGGCGTTGCGGTTCCAGGTATAGCTCGTCGTGCTCGGCGACATCAAACGCGTCGTAGAAGACGTCGATGTTGCGGATGACGCCGTTGCACCGGAACTCTGGCGGCGAGTGTGGGTCGATGGCCAGTCGCCGGATCGCCTCAGCGTCGCGTGACTTGGTGCGCCACACCTGCGCCCAGCCGAAGAACACCCGTTGGACGCCGGTCAGGCCGTCGATGACCGGGGCGCTCTCGCCTTTCAGCGACAGCTGGTAGGCGAGCAGCGCGATGGACAGCCCACCCAGATCACCGATGTTCTCCCCGACGGTGAAAGCGCCGTTGACGTGGTGGCCGTTCTCGAGCCCGCGAGGCGTGTAGACGCCGTACTGCTCGATCAGGGCCTTGGTGCGGGCACCGAATTCGGCGCGGTCGTCGTCGGTCCACCAGTCGACCAGGTTGCCGTCGCCGTCGTACTTGGCGCCCTGGTCGTCGAAGCCGTGTCCGATCTCGTGGCCGATCACCGCGCCGATACCGCCGTAGTTCGCGGCGTCGTCGACATCGGGGTCGAAGAACGGTGGCTGCAAAATACCTGCGGGGAAGACGATTTCGTTCATGCCCGGGTTGTAGTAGGCGTTGACGGTCTGCGGGGTCATGAACCACTCGTCGCGGTCGACCGGCCCGCCCAGCTTGGCCAGCTCCCGGTCGGAGTTCACCGTGTAGCCGCGCCGGTAGTTGCCGTAGAGGTCGCCGTGGTCGATGACCAGCGTCGAGTAGTCCCGCCACTTGTTGGGGTAGGCGACTTTGGCGGTGAACTTGTCCAACTTAGCCAACGCGCGTTCCCGGGTCTGCGGGGTCATCCAGTCCAGGTCGCTGATGCTGACCCGGTAGGCCTCGCGGAGATTGGCGACCAGCGCGTCGATGCGGGCCTTGGCATCCGGCGGGAAATGGCGCTCGACGTAAAGCTTTCCGACGGCGTCGCCCAGCAAATTCTCCACCAGACCGACTCCGCGCTTCCAGCGCTCACGGATCTGCTCGGTGCCGGTGAGCGTGCGGCCATAGAACGCGAAGTCCTCGGCGACCAGGGCGTCGGTGAGGAGCCCGGCTCGCGCGTGGATCAGCCGCCACCGGGCCCAGCTTTTCCAGTCGTCGAAATCCTCGCTGCGCCATAGTTGGGCGAAAGTTGTCAGGTAGTCCGGTTGGCGCACAACAAGTTCGGTGACCGCGTCCGGTGTGCTACCCAACGCGCTCACCCAGCCGGACCAGTCGAAGCCGGCGGCGTCCGCCTGCAGGTCGGCGAACGTGCGCAGGTTGTAGGTGAGATCGGCATCGCGTCGCTTGACCACATCCCAGTGCGCGGCAGCCAGTTTGGTCTCCAGAGCCACGATCCGTGTCGCGGTCTGCCGGTGGTCGTCCGGCGTCCCGCCGTACACCAGCGCGAACATCCGCGCGATGTGATCGGGGTAGGCGGCCAGCAGCTCGGCATGCTGCTCGTCGCGATAGTAGGACTCGTCGGGCAGTCCCAGGCCCGACTGGCTGACATGCACCAGATAGCGGCTGGAGTTCTTCGAGTCGGTATCGACGTAGGCGCCCACACCGCCGCCCACGCCGGTGCGTTGCAGGGCGCCGACAACGGCCGCCAGCGCGTCGGGGTCAGCGGCCTCGTCGATCGCGGTCAACTCGTCGAGCAGTGGCTGCACACCGCGCTGTTCGACCGTGTCCTCGTCGAGGAAGCTGGCGTACAGGTCGCCGATGCGTTGCGCGTCGGTGCCGGACGTCGCAGAAGACCGAGCTGCGCCGCTGACTTCGGCGATCAGGTCGCGCACCTGGACCTCGGCCCGGTCGAACAACGAGCGGAAGGCGCCGTCGGTCGCTCGGTCGGCGGGGATGTCGTAATCGGTCAGCCAGCGACCGTTGACATGGCCGAACAGGTCGTCCTGGGGGCGGGCACCAGCGTCGACATTGCTCAGGTCGATCCCCGAGCGGATAGCTTCTACCGTCACGCCACCATCCTTCCATCTCGTCGAGCCGTGCAGTTTGTCGATCCGTCGCCCGGCTGGGTCGAATTGCCGGGCTCGCCCCCTCGCCGCTACGCGGCTGGGGGTGCCCCCACCTCAGCGCGCTACGCGTCCCCCTCGCCGCTACGCGGCTGGGGTGTCCCCACTGCATGGTCGCCCGGCTGGGTCTGATTGCCCGGGCTCCTTCTCAGCGCGCTGCGCGCCCTGCATCGTCGCCCGGCTGGGTCTGATTGCCCGGGCTCCTTCTCAGCGCGCTGCGCGCCCTGCATCGTCGCCCGGGTACCCTCACGGCCATGCCCGACGAGGAGCAGACGGAGCCGGCCGTCGAAGAACACGATGACGGGGCCACACCCGAAGAATCCGACGGCCCGGCCATCTCGGCCTACGGCATCGCCTCGGCGGTACTGGGAGCGCTTTCGGTGGCCTCGATCGCGCTGGGCGCGGTGATCTGGACGGCCCACCGCAATGACGTCAACGAACGCGGCTACCAGAGCCGGGCCATGCAGGCCGCGGTCGACTGGACGGGCATGTTGATCAACATGAACACCGACAACGTCGCGGCCAGCCTGCAGCGGCTGCACGACGGGACTGTCGGGGAGTTGAACGCCGATTTCGACTCCGCGATCCAGCCCTACCAGCAAGTGGTGCAGCGGCTGCAATCGCGTAGCCGCGGCGAGGTCGAGGCGGTGGCGTTGGAAGCGGTGCACCACGACCTGGACGCCCAGCCCGGACGGCCCGCACCGGCTGAACAATTGCCGGCCTCGATCGCCCGTCGCACCGACACGATCATGGTGGTGGCGACGTCGGTCAGCGAGAACGCCGGCGGCAAACCGCAGACGGTGCATTGGAACCTGCGGCTGGGGGTCTCCGACGTGGACGGCAAGCTGATGATCTCCCGGCTCGAGTCGATTCGATGAGACCAGGTCCGGGCGTCATGAGAAATGCGTGGCGGGTAGCGGTCTTTGACGCCGCGGCGCCGTTGGCCGCGATCGCCGCGCTGCTGGCGATCGGTTTCGTCCTGACCTGGCCGCTGTGGTGGGTGTCGTTGTGTTCGGTGCTGGTGCTGCTGATCGTCGAAGGCGTGGCGGTGAATATCTGGCTGCTGCGCCGTGATTCGGTGACTGTCGGCACCGACGACGACGCCCCCGGATTGCGTTTGGCCGTCGTCGTGCTGTGCGCGGTGGCGGTGATCGCGGCGGTGCTGACCGGATACACGCACTGGACGCGGCCGGACCACGACCTGAAGGTCGACTCGGCCGACGTGGTGCGGATCGCCACCGGGATGGCCGAGGCGACGGCCACGTTCTCGCCGCAGGAACCGATGGCCGCCATCGACCGGGCCGCGGCCATGATGGTGCCCGAACGGGCGACGGCGTTCAGGGATCAATTCGGAAAGGCCACAACAGATCTGGCGCACCGCAACGTCACCGCTACCGGTTCGACGATGGAAGCCGGCCTGGAGGCGATCGGGCCCGCTGCCGCAAGCGTGGCGGTAATCTTGCGCGCCACCCAGAACGAACCGGGCCAGCCGACCAGCAACGCGGTGCTGGCCCTACGCGTCGCGCTGACCAAGCAGAACGACCAGTGGCTGGTGCTGGGCGTGTCGCCGCTCAACCCACGCTGACGATAGTCAGTGCAGCCGGGCGTGGCCGATCGTCAATGGCCGCGTGGCGGCCGCTGGGTCGGCTGCTGCGGCGGCTGGTGAGATCGGGCCTTGGCGAAGCGGTCAGAGAGTCGACGCATCCGGATCATCAACGACGCCGACGGGCTGGTCGTGGCTTCGAGGTAAGCGCCCAGCTCGTCGACGGGCACCCCGATCCGGGATGCAAATTCGGGCACCTTGAGCCCCGATCGTTCGATCAGCACCCGTACGTGACGGGCCACCTCGTTGCGCTCGTTGGCCTCCAGGTGTTCGCGGGCACGGTCCAGCACCTCCGCCAGGGCTTTGGAGATGCCATACGGCCGCGAGGTCTCCAGCACCTCTTCGACCTGCCGGGCGGTGCGCCCGTACGGATCGCGTTTGATCGCGACCGCGATCTGCTTCCAGGTGGCGATGTCGCCGCCCTCCAGCGCCAAGCGGATGGCCGAAGTCGGCCAGAACTCCACCGGCCGATCACCGTTGCGGGGGCGGGCGGGAACTCGGTGCGGCGCCGGTCCATGGCGTCGGTCCGCTGCCAACGTCACCTCGCCTCCTCCAACATCGCCACCGCTACCGACAGGCAGCGTTGCCTGACCACATCCCAGTCTGCCTTCGCATCGGACCCGGGCCAACCGTCGTCGTCAAGATCCGACGGATGCGGGTCCGCGAGCCGCCGGACCAACTGGGTAGCGATCCACTGCCGCCTAGGTGATTGACCAGAGTAGTACCTGTCCATGCCGGCCAGCACTACCGCGGCGGTCTCAGCGTCCATCGTGTCGACAAGCTCAGCGAAATCGGCGTAATCCCGGCTGCTGTTGCGGCTCATGATCAGGTAGCCCTTGAGCCGTAACGTCTCGGCGCCGGTCGGGATTTGCAGCCGGTCACCGGTGGGCAGCTGGACCTGGGTGGTTTCCACCGGGCTGCGCCGCTCGAACTGCGGCTGGTCGGTCTCGGCCGCGGTCTCCAGCGCGTCCAGAGCGACCGAGAGCCGACCACGCCACAGCGTGACCGGATGTACGGCCCGCACCGCGCGTGGTGCCGCGCGGCCTGCGCCGTTGCGATGCGACAAGCCGCCGACGAACTTCCTGGCCACCGAGTGGCCATTGGTCCCCGCCGGCGTCCCGACCACCACCAACTGGCGGGTGCCGGCATCGTCGCCGCCTCCGATCCGTCCCCGCAGTTGGCCGTTGCGTCCACAACCGGTGAAGGCCAGCGGGTCGGCCACGGTGATCGCATCCGGCACCAGGCTCTTGAGCCGGGCTGCGGACTTGAGCACGATCCGCAGGTCGGCGCCAGGCACTGCCGGCGCCGAGATGTCATCGGGGATCATCACGACATCGCCGAGATCAACTGTCGGCAAAGGCTTTTCGAAGTCAACTTCCGGTAGGATGCGTTCCAGCCAGGCCGGCAGCCACCAGTTCCACTGGGCGAACATCGCCATTAGGGCAGGCACCATGACCAGTCGCACCACCGTGGCGTCCACCGCGATCGCGACCGCGCAAGCCACCCCGATTTCGGCCACCAGTGGCATACCGGCGAAGGCGAAACCGATGAATACCGCGATCATGATCAGCGCGGCGCTGGTGATGGTGCGCGCGCTGGTGCTCACGCCATAGGACACGGCGTCGTGGGTGTTGCCGGTTTGCAGGAACCGTTCCCGGATGCGGGTCAACAGGAAGATCTCGTAGTCCATCGACAAGCCGAATGTCATGGCCAGCACCAGCGGTGGAACGGTGCTGTCGATCGAGGTGATCGGCGCGAACCCGAGCTTTTCCAGCCAACCCCACTGGAAGATCATCACCAAGCTGCCGTACGCCGCGGCCACCGACAACACCGTCATCAGCACGCCCTTGAGCGCCAAGAACACCGACTGAATCGAGATCAGCAGCATGACGAAGGCGATCAGCGCGACGAACACCAACACCCACGGCTGAGTCCTGGACACCTGGTCGTCGAAGTCTTTGATAAGCGCGGTCGGTCCACCGATGTCCACCTGCGCCGATCCGGTCCCGGCCGCCGAGAGGTGGCTTCGCATCCACGCGATGGTGTTGCGGGCGCCGAGGTCCTCGGGATCCACCGACAGCACCCCGGACAGCATGGCGCTGCTGTTGTTGTCGGCGAACACCGGCGGGGTCACCGAGATGATATTGGGGCCTTGGCCCATCTCTTGACGGATTGCGGCGAGCGTCTGCGCGTGCGCAGGCGAGGACGCCCCGCCGTCGGGGAAGGTGACCAGCACCTGCACCGGGCCCAGCGCACCGGGACCCAGCGCCTCGGCCGCCGCCGACACCCCGGCGCGGATTTCATGTGACGAGTCGAATTGGCGGAGCAGGCTGTTGCCCAGCACCATCGACAGCGCCGGCACCGCCATCACGATCAGGACAGCCGATGCCGTCATCGCCGACGCCCACGGCCGGCGCATCACCGCACCGATCCAATGACTCCAGAACCGCGACTGGGTGGTTTCGGGACGCCGCGACCAGTGCAGCACCGCCGACCTCTTGGCGGCCGACCGGCCGAAGGTCGCCAGCACCGCCGGCGTCATGGTGGTCGACGTCAGCATCGCCACGGCGACGGCAAGAATCGCGCCGGTGGCCATCGACGCCAGCGCGGGGGTGTCGATCAAGTAGATACCGGTCAGCGACGCGACGACGGTTAGGCCGGACAGCACCACGGCCAGGCCCGACGTCGCCATCGCCGCGTCGACCGCCTCCTGGGGTTGGCGACCGGCGCGCAGTTCCTCGCGGAAGCGCATCAAGATGAACAGCGAATAGTCGACGGCCAGCGCGATGCCGAACATCGACACCGTCGACGTGACGAAGACCGACATCGTGGTGTAGGCCGACAGCAGGTAGACCAGCCCCATCGTGATGGCCACGGTGCAGATGCCCAGCGCCAGCGGGATCGCGGCGGCGGCAAGCGAGCCGAACACCGCCAGCAACACGATCAGGATGATCGGAAGGTTCCACTGCTCCGCTTTGGCGATGTCGTGCTTGGTGTTGGCCGCCGCGGCCGTGCTGAGCGCGCCCTGGCCGATGACGTACAGGCGGACCCGGCCTTCTTCCATTTGGCCCGCGCGCTCGCCCTGGACACCGATTTTTGCGCGCAGCTTCTTGGCGGCGTCGCTGGAACTGCTTTTGGAGGCGTCCAGTCGCAACGACACCACGTACGGCCGGTCGGGCTGCGGCGCCGGCTGGGCCGGGTTGGGCACCACCGCGACATCGGGGATCTGCCGGGCGACTTGTTGCAGAAATTCGGCAGCGGCGTTCATGTCTTCGTAGCTGGCGTCTGCGCGCGGCGCCGCCACCAGCGCCAACGGTGACGTGCCTTGGTCGGGGTAATGCGCCTCCAACTCGTCATGGACGCGCAGCGACTGGGATCCGGGCACATCGAAGCCGCCGCCGGTGAGGTGACCAGACTGGGTCACCGTCAGGTAGATCGCGGGTAGCAGCGCGAGCACCCAACCTGTGAAGACCAGCCAGCGGAATCTGCGCAGGTTGCTGCTTAGGCGCATCATGAAGTGCTGGATTTTGGTCTCCCCGCATTAGCGTTGCGTGCAGGCGAGCCTACCGCAGCAACCTATGTGGCGATGCCGCTTAAGCCTCGCTGAGCTGCAACAACTCGGCAACGCTATCGAGTGCAGCACAGTGTGATCAGATTCGGAGTCGGCTGAATTGGCGGCGGCGCCGGAGTCGATGGCAGGATGACCGGCGACGGCGTTGGCTATCCGCCCGCAGCCGTCCGCGAGACGAATCGGTACTCGCAAGCCACCAAGGAGTTATCTATGACTTCCCTGACTGGGAGCACCGCGACGCTGCGCCGTCGGCTGCTGGGCGCACTGACCGCGACCGGGCTGGGCGGCGCCACCGCGGTGGTGTTGCTGTCCGCGCCCTCGGCGGTCGGGGCGTCCGATCCCTGCGCCGCCAGTGAGATGGCCAGGGCGATCAGCAACGTGGCCCGCTCCGCAGGCGATTACCTGGACGGGCATCCGGAGACCAATCAGGCGATGACCTCTGTCTTGCAGCAACCGGCGGGACCGCAGTCGGTCAACTCGCTGAAGAGCTATTTCGACGCCAACCCCAAGGCGGCCAGCGATCTACAGACCATCGCGTCGCCGCTGGCGGGACTGTCGAGCAGGTGCCAGATGCCGATCAGCCTTCCCCAGGTGCTCGGCTTCATGCAGGCCGCGCAGGGTGGCCTTCCCGGCGGGTTGCCGGGAGGTGGCGCCGCCGCGCAGGCGGTCGCCGGGGCTCAGGGTGCGCTGCCCGCGGTCGTGCCTGGTTCAGCAGCAATGCCGGGGCTGAGCGCTGTCAAGTAGTCCGCTCGCGGGTCGCTGACGCGTCATCGGCGGGTGCCGTCGGCTCGGGCGGCGGCACCGGGCCTTGCAGTGCCGCGTCGTCGGGTTCTGCGTCGGACGCAGGACCGGCCGCCGTATTCGCTGCGGTGTCTGCTTCGGTGTCTGTTTCCAAGGCCTCTATGGCGTCCGGATCGGGCTCGTTCTCGGTGCGGAACATGAAAAAGAACACCACCCAGCCGACCGCGGCGAGCAGCAACCAGCTGATCAGCCGGTAGATCAACATCGTCGAGATGGCGCCCGGCAGCGACATGCCGCTGGATACCAGACCGGGCACCAGCACTGCCTCCACGACCAACAGGCCGCCCGGCATCAGTGGAATGGTCCCGACCGCGCGAGCGGCCGCGCAGGCGACCGTCAACCCGCCCACCGACGCGTGCGCACCGGCCGCGTACGCGGCGAAGCCCAGGCACGCCACGTCGGCGAACCGGTTGACCATTGACCAACTGAACGCGGTCGCTAAGTTGCGGCGGCTCAGGCTGACCGATTCCAGCTGGCAGAGCATCTCGCGCCACTTGGCCAGGCCGGTATCGGCCGGCCTGCCGCGAATCGAGTTGAACCGCGACAACACCCGGCATCCGATCCCGTCGATCAGTTCGGGTCGTGACGCCACAGCCTGGGCCAGCAACAGCAACGCGACGAAGCCGCCCAGGGTGAACAGCAACGAGAACGGGTCGTTCTTGGCGCCCAGGACGAAGGCGCCGCCCAGCCCGAGCAACGCCAGCCCCACGGCCTGCAGCACACCCGACATCACCAGCTGCCACGACGCCACCAATGTCGAAGCGCCCCAAATCCGTTGCTGCCGAAGTAGAAACGTCGCCGCCAGCACCGGACCGCCGGGCAACGTCGTGCTCAGCGAATTGGCCGCGTAGTAGGCGGCTTCGGATCGCAACTCCCTGACATGCACCCCGGCCGATGCCAGCAGGGTCCGCTGGACTTGAGCGAAGCTGTGCATCAAGACGACGGCCGCCAGCGCAGAGGCCAGCAGCCACCACCATTTCGCGGAGTAGAGGCTCCGGGCGGCCTTGGCCAACTGGTCCCAGACCAGTGCCACCTCGACGGCCAGCACGATCGCGACGATGCTCAGGGCGACCCACCGCAGCCACCAGTACTTGCCGTGGCCATGCTCTTCGTGCTGACCATTGACGTCGTTCCTGGCCGGTGCGTCGTGCGACACGTGTTCAGCGTAGCGGCGCAGGTCGCGCCCGGATCGATGCTCGACGCAGGTGTCCGCACTCTTTTACCGGAGGTGACCTGCGGCCGACGGTTAGGGTTGGCGTATGCCGTCGAAGGTCGTCACCGACTACGGGGATTCGGTAGAACCGATCGTTCGCAAGACCGCCGCCTGGGCGTGGCGGTTGCTAGTGATCCTGGCGGCTCTGGTCGCGTTGTTGTGGGTCATTAAGCGGCTCGAAATCATCGTTGTCCCATTGCTGCTCGCATTGATGTTGAGTGCATTGCTGGTCCCGATGGTGGACTGGCTGGATCGCCGGGGCGCGCCCCGCGGTGGCGCGGTCGCCCTGGTGTTGCTGGTCGGCTTTGCGATTCTGGGTGGAATCTTGACGTTCGTCGTCAGCCAGTTCGTGATCGGTGTGCCGGATCTGGTCAACGAGGTCACTCGCAGCATCGACTCCGCGAAAAAATGGCTGATCGAGGGGCCGCTGCATCTGAGCCGCCAGCAGATCGACAACGCCGGTAACTCGGCGATCCAGGCGCTGCAGAACAATCAGGCGAAGTTGACCAGCGGCGCACTGTCGACCGCGGCCACCATCACCGAGATCGTCACCGCGGCATTGCTGATGGTGTTCACGCTGATCTTCTTCCTCTACGGCGGGCGCAATATCTGGGACTACCTCACGAAGATCTTCCCTACCGATGTCCGGGACCGGGTACGCGCTGCGGGCGGCGCGGGTTACCACTCGCTGATCGGCTACGTGCGGGCGACCTTCTTGGTCGCGCTGGTCGACGCGGGGGGAGTCGGCACCGGGTTGGCGATCATGAGCGTGCCGCTGGCGCTGCCACTGGCCTCATTGGTGTTCCTCGGTGCGTTCATCCCGCTGATCGGTGCCGTTCTCAGCGGTTTTCTGGCGGTGGTGGTGGCGCTGCTCGCGAAGGGATTCGTGTACGCGCTGTTCACCCTCGGCGTGTTGATCGGGGTGAATCAGCTCGAAGCCCACATCCTGCAGCCCCTGGTGATGGGCCGGGCTGTGTCGATCCATCCGCTGGCGGTGGTCGTGGCGATCGCCGCAGGCAGCGTGCTTGCCGGGGTGGTCGGTGCGCTGCTGTCCGTGCCGACGGTCGCGTTCTTCAACAACGCGTTCAAGGTGTTGCTGGCCAAGGATACCGCTGACGCGTCCGAGCAAACCGACGACGATGCGTCGCTCATCCAAGCTGAACCAGACGAGCTGAAATCCAAAAGCGAATAGCCGGAAGCGAATTCGCGGCTAGATGCGGCCCTCGCGGCGCAGCAGATCCTGAGCGCTGAGTCCGCCGCCGCGGCGTTGACGGGGCCGGTCGGGGTTCTCGCCGCGAGCATTCATCTTCTCAGTGGCGGTCTCGGGGTCGTCGTCCGGCGGTGGGGCGGTCGGGATTGCGGTGGTGGCGTCTTCGGGTTCGGTGGGTGGTTGATCCGAGGGTTGTTCCCGCGGGATCGGCATCGCCCGGGTTTGATCGGCCGACGGTTGCGGCGGCGGCACCGGGGCGGGGCCGCGCGGGTCAGCGGGACGGTCGCCGGGCTGCGTCCCGCGCAGCTCGCTGAGCCAGGACTCGATTTCGCGGTCTTCACCGCGGGCGGGTTGTTGGGGCCCGGGCACCGGCGGACGTTCGCGTCCAGGCACAGGCGATGGGCGCAGCGTTCTGCGGGGCCGAGAAGCGAGTCGTCGGTGGCTCTTTGGGCTCAGGCCGGCCAGGGGTCTGCATCTTCGTGGTGCCGGCGGCTGACGGTGTGTCCTGAGCCGGCGGCCGGTGTTCCGGCCGAGCACCGGGCCCAGCCGGTCTGACTGGGCGTTGCGGAGCTTCCGCGCCGGGGTGGGTGGGGTCGTGTGGTGGACGCGGTATCGCTGCGACCGGTGGGCGTGCGGCGACCGCCGGCCGCTCGGCCCGCGTGCGAGGAACGGGACGCTTGCGCTCGTCGGGCAGGTGGATCTCGCCGAGCCCCAAGCGGTTCTGTAGGCGCTTCATCCACATCGGGGCCCACCAGCAGTCGTCGCCGAGCAGCTTCATCACCGACGGCACCAGGAACATCCGGACGACGGTGGCATCCAACAGAAGGGCCGCCATCAGACCGAACGCCAGGTACTTCATCATCACCAGGTCGGAGAACACGAACGAACCGGCGACCACGGCGAGGACCAACGCGGCCGCAGTGATGAGGCGACCGGTGGTCGCCGTCCCGATCCGGATGGCTTCCGCGGTAGACATGCCGCGTGCTCTGGCCTCCACCATCCGCGACACCAGGAATACCTCGTAGTCGGTGGCCAGGCCGAAACCAACCGCGACAACCAATGCGATCAGGACGACCATCAACGGTGTCGGTGTGAAATTCAGCAGCTTGGCGAAGTGTCCGTCGACGAAGATCCAGGTCAAGATGCCCATCGTGGAGCCCAGGGTCAACGCGCTCATCACCGCGGCCTTGATCGGCAGCACAACCGATCCGAACGCCAGGAACATCAACAGCATTGTCGTGGTGAGCAGAACCGCCAGCATCATTGGAGCTTTGTCGAACAAGCTGTGGATGCTGTCCTGTTCGAGAGCCGGAACTCCGCCGACCAGCAGGCTCAATCCTTTGGGTGGAGTGATCGAGCGCAATTCGACGATTTTCTTGGCCGCGTCGTTCGGGCTTTTCAGACCGTTCTGGATCACCCGCACCGAGTCGTCCTTGGGACGGGTCGTCCCATTCGGTCCCGCGACGCACGGATTGCCCGCGATCGCCGGGCAGGCCCGCTCTTGCCAGGTCTTGTCGGTGAATCCGCTGATCGAGGCGGCATCACTACGGATTTGGGCGACCTGCTGGTCGGTGACCTTGCTGTGGTTATTGCTCTTGATCACCAGCGTCAGCTGGTTCGTTCGGTAGCCGGGAAAGAGTTTGTCGAAATTCTCCTGCGCCAACCGGGCCGAGTTGTCCGGCGGAAGATATTTCTCGCTCATACCGCCGAAAGAGAGGTTATGCAGCGGAATGACCAGCGCGATCATGGCCACGACGATCGGGATGGCAAAGAGCAGTGGTCGCTTCATCACCACGTTGACGAGCTTGCCCCAGAACCCGGCCTCAACTTCTTCGCGCGTTTTGGTCTTCTGCAGCCGATCTGCAAGCCAGTTCAGATATGCCCGCGATACCTTCCAGTTCGCGAGGAAGGGGATGCGGAACAGAGTCCGCACGCCGAGGGCGTCGACGTTGCTGCCCAGGATCGCCAGGCAGGCCGGCAGCAGGGTGATCGACAAGACCGCAGCCAGCGTTACCGCCGCGATCAGCGCGTAGGTCAGCGACTTGACGAAGCCCTGCGGAAGCAGCAGCAGGCTGGCCCCCGACGCGGCGATCAGCACAGCCGAGAACGTCACCGTGCGTCCTGCGGTCATCACCGTGCGGCGCACGGCGGCCTCGGTGTCGTATCCCTCGGCAATTTCCTCACGGAAACGACTCACTACGAACAGCCCGTAGTCCACCGCGATGCCGAGACCGATCAGGGAGACCACCGGCTGGGCGAAGAAGTGAACGGGCCCAAATTCGGCAATGAGCCGCAAGATCCCGGTGGCTCCTGCGATGCTCAGCCCGCCGACCATCACCGGTAGGCACGCGGCGATCACCCCGCCGAAGACCAGGAACAACACCACTGCGACCATTGGCACGGCGAGCACTTCCATGCGTTTTTCGTCGGTGGCGATGGTGCCGGTCAGCGCGCTGGCGATCGGCTCCAGGCCGGCGAGCTGGACCTGGCCGCCGTTCAGCTTCTGAAGATCCGGCTCGAGGTCTGTTGTAGTTGTTCAGGATCGTGTCGTCGTCGTCGCCCTTCAGCGGGATGCTGACGAAGGTGTGCTTGCCGTCCTCGCTGGCCATCCCCTTGATGACCGGATCGGTGCTGGTGGGCGCGGCCAGCCAACCGGCCCAGCCGACGACCTTGTCAGAGTGGTCCTTTTTGAAGTCGTTGAGCTCGTTGACGATTTTCTGCCGCCACGCGGGGTCTTCGACGGTCTTGGGTGCGGTGAACGTCGCCACGATGTGGCTGGTTCGGTCGCGGCCGTAGGTGGTGTCACCCATCACCGATGCCTTGACCGACTGGCTGTTGTCGTCGTAGAAACCGCTCTGGGTAACGTGTTTGCCCAGGCTCATCCCGAAAATGCCGCCGAGCAAGGACAGCGCCACCGTGACACCGATGACGATGTAACGGAAGCGGTACACAGTTCGTCCCCACCAGGCGAACACGTAAGCTCCTTACTGGATCTGCAACGACCCGCGCATTGGTTTTGAGTTGTCAGACACGCGAGGTCAACAACGAGGACAACGGCCGGAACGGTTGCAGCCACGCCCCCTTCTCAGGCAGCGAATCGAGGCCGATTCGCGGCAGCGGCTCCCGGAACACACCTGCGATGTCCTCCAGGTCGACAAACTCCAAGGTATCCGACGCTAGCGCCCAACTCGCGTGTTCGCGAAATCCAAGCACCTGGACGGGTACCCCGCCGCGGGAGATTTCCTCCAACGGCGCCCGGAAGGCCTGGCCGTCGGCGGAAGCCACCATGAGCGCCGCCAACCCCTCGTGCGAGCGCTGCGCGATGTGCTCGAGCATGTCGCTGTCGACATCGCTGTCCTCGTCGAGCTTCGGCTTGGCGAAGACGGCGAACCCGACATTCCGCAGGGCGTCGACCCACGGCCGGACCACATCGGCGCTGCCCGCCGCGATGTTGGTGAACACGGTGGCCTCGGGTTCAGCCCTGACGTCGCCCCGGTTGGCCGCCACCTCGGCGGTGCGGGCCAGCAACCAGCGACCGAGCGCATCGAAGCGTGGGCGTTCCAGTGCGGTGGGCCTGCGGCCCAGGATGGATCCCAGGCCCATGTCGAGGTTCGGCGCGTCCCAGACCAGCAGCACACGCCGAACCGTTGGGCCGGCGCCGGGTATGGGGTCGCCGGGCAGGCCCACGGGTGCCCTGACCGGTGGGGCCGGTTCGGTGGTCGTTTGGTCGGTCAGGCTCATGGTCGGTTTCTTTCCCAGAGCAATTCGGTGACGGCGCTGCCGGCATCTTGCGCCTTGCTCTCGTATTTAGTGGCCGGGCGGACGACGGAGATCGCTGATTCTCTGCGGGTATCCAGCCTGGATAACGCGGGTTCGGCGTCGCCGACCTCGGCGATCTGGTCGGCGTAGCCAGGGTGGTCGGTGGCGGCGTGCAGCACCCCGCCGGTCTGCAGCCGATCAGCAATCAGCGCCACCGTGCCGGGCTGCAGCAGCCGGCGCTTGTGGTGACGGGCTTTGGGCCACGGATCGGGGAAGAAAACCCTGACCCCGCTCAGCGAGCCGGGCGCGATCAGTTGTTGCAGCACGTCGACGGCATCCCCGCGGATCAACCGGATGTTGGTGACGTTTTCCCGGTCGATGGCCGACAGCAACTGCGCCAGCCCACGCCTGTACACCTCGACGGCGATCACGTCGACGTCTGGCTCGGATTGCGCCATCGCTAACGTCGAAGTTCCTGTGCCGCAGCCGATTTCAAGAACAAGTGGAGCGTCGCGGCCGAACCAGGCATGGGTGTCGAGCGGTTCGCTGGCAGCCTCGGAGTCGTGCCGTGGCGTCGCGACGTAGCCAAGCTCCGGCCACAGTCGCTCCCAGGTCCGCTGCCGGGCAGGCGACAACGCAGAACGCCGCGAGCGGAAACTGGTGGTCCGGCGGAAGCCGCCGGTATCACGTTCCGCGGGCAGGTCGGGGGAAGGCGTCGGCGGTGTGGCCGCTTCCACCCAGGGCTGCGCACGCATCCGTTCATCGTTACCCATGAACCCATCATGTCGCCGCCCGCGGGGCAGATTGATACCCAACAGTTGCCTTTGGCTGGTATTAGGTGACTCGCTTCCGGGCTGCGCAGATGTCACCATTCGACCGACAACCCAGTGGCGCTACGCCGCGATCGGCAGCTGCTCGGCGACAATGGGGCGATAGCAGCAACTGCTAGGCGAAACATGAGCGGATAGGGGCGTCCGATTTTCGTCGACGAGCTGGAGCGGTTTGCGGCCGAGGTTTCCGACCCGCGCTGCACCGCGATCGCCAAGCGGGTCGCCACCCCGCTGCGGGTGGCCGTGTCGGGACGCCGCGGCGTCGGCCGCAGCACCGTCGCGCACGCACTGGCGCGTGCCGGAGACCTGCGCGGAACAATCACCCTGACATCCAAGCCAGCACGGGCCGACGTGGACGTCTACGTCGTCGCCGACGTGGTCAAACCCGAGGACCGCGACGCGATCGCGGCGACCGCTCGGCCGGTGCTGGCGGTGTTGAACAAGGCTGATCTGATCGCCACCACCGAACCCGGCCGCCATCCGCACGGGCCGACCGTCGCGGCCAGAAACCGGTGCGCGCGGCTGTCCGCCCGCACCGGAATGCCCGTCGAACCGTTGGTGGGGCTCCTCGCGGTCGCTGTGCTGGACAACCTGGTGGACGACACGATGTGGGCTGCGCTGCAGGCGCTGGCCGCCCAGCGTTCCGTGCCGACCCAGCTGCGGTGTGGGCTCGTGGACACTCTTGACGTGTTCGGCGTCGCGCAGGCGGTGGCCGCGATCCGGCGCGGGGCGTCCCGCGCCGAAACCGGCGCGTTGCTGCGGGGCTTGAGCTGCGTCGACGAGGTGGTCGACAAGATCGGGGTGCTCGGCGCGCAGGTGCACTACCAGCGGGTGCTGGACGCTGCGGCCGAATTGGAAACGCTGGCCGTCACCGACCGGCGAATGGCCGAGTTCCTGTCTCGCGACGAGACGGTGGTCGCCAGGATGTTGGCCGCGATGGACGTCGTCGAGGCGGTCGGTATGAACGTCGATCGTTGCGACACGGCCGCCGCGCATCTGCGCCGCGCGGTGCAGTGGCACCGATACCGGTGTGGGCCGGTCGCGGGCATGCATCGCGCCTGCGGCGCGGACATTGTCAGGGGTTCGCTGCGGCTGTGGGCGAAGGTCGGGGGGTCGGTGTGACCGACCAGCCAGCCGACGACACGGTTGCCGAGGTGGACGCGATGGTGGCGGCGATCGGGCCCCGGCAGGCTGCGCCGATCATCAATCGCCTCGACGCGGTGCTGGTGACCGGGCCATGGCTGGCCGGGGTGACCGGCGTGGTCGCCGCGCTCAGCGAACGGCAGCCCGAGCACCGGTTCATCGAGTCGACGGACCTGGCGGCCGGCGAAGCGCCGGCGGCGGTGGTGTTCGTCGTCTCGGCGGCCGCAACGTTGACCGAATCCGACTGCGCGCTGCTCGACGCGGCGACCGCCGAGACCGACGCGGTGATCGGTGTGGTGTCCAAGATCGACGTGCACCGCAACTGGGAGGAAGTCCTGGCCGCCGACCGCGAGGTGTTGGCGGCGCATGCGCCGCGTTACCGTGACGCGCCATGGGTCGGGGTCGCCGCCGCGCCCGAAGGTGGCGAACCACGCATCGACGCGCTCGTCGCGGCGGTAAACGACCAACTTGCCAACGCGGAACTTCCGCGACGAAACAGGTTGCGGGCGTGGGAATCCCGACTACAGACCGTCGCCGAACGATACGACCGCGACGCCGACGGCGCGGGCCGGCGGGCGCGGGTCGAGGCGTTACGCGAGCAGCGCAGCGACATCCTGCGGCAGCGAAGGCTGTCCAAGTCCGAGCGGACGATCGCGTTGCGCAGCCAGACCCAGCAGGCACGGGTTCAGCTGTCGTACTTCGCGCGCAACCGCTGCGCCTCGGTGCGCTCGGAGCTGCAAGAGGATGCGGCGGGCCTGGCCCGGGGCAAACTGCCGGAGTTCGAGTCCTATGCCGCTGTCCGTCTCAACGAGGTGATTGCCGAGGTGGATGACGGCACCACCACGCATTTGGCCGACGTCGCGCAAAGCCTGGGCCTGGCGGTCGACTCGCCGGCGTCGGCCGCGCTGCCCACGGTCGACCTCCCGCCTGCACAGCTGAAGTCGCGACGGCTGGAGACCCGGCTGATGATGCTGGTGGGCGCGGGTTTCGGGTTGGGGGTGGCGTTGACGCTCAGTCGGCTGTTGGCCGACCTGGCGCCGGGGCTCACCGTGGCCGGAGCCGTCGCGTGCGCGGCGATCGGGCTGGGGCTCACCGTCTGGGTGGTCGGAACCCGCGGGCTGCTCCGCGACCGCGCGTTGCTCGACCGTTGGACCGGCGAGGCGACCGCGCTGGTGCAGTCCGCGGTCGAGCAGCTGGTCGCGACTCGCGTGCTGGCGGCGGAGTCGTCGCTCACCGCCGCTCTGGGCGAGCAGGACGAAGGCGAGAGCGCGAGGGTGGCCGAGCAGGTCAGCGTCATCGACACCGAGCTGCGCGAGCACTCCGTCGTCGGGGCGCGGGCCGCGGCGCTGCGAGGGCGGGAGATGCCGACGCTGCGGGCCGCCCTCGAGGCGGTGCGGGCGGAGCTCGGCGAACCGGCTGGCCCCGGTGACGGCGAGTCCGACGCCTCGGCCACCGTCCGAGACTCGGTGCCGTCCGATGCCGAGGGCGGTGAAATTGCCGAAACTTCGTCGACGAATACCGCGGATAACGCGATCTGAATCGTTCCTGTGAGTTAGCCAATACACTCCCGACCCTTTATGGGTATACAGCTCGCGATAACCTGTGTTGAGGCCGCCGCAAACAAGCCGCGCAACACGTGCAAAGCGACTGCAGGAGATTTTCATGACTTCAGCGACCGTTCCTGGTCTGGATACTGCCCCGACGAACCACCGGGGCCTGTTGGCCTGGGTTGAGGAGGTCGCCGAGCTCACCCAGCCGGACCGGGTGGTGTTCGCGGACGGCTCCGACGAGGAATGGCAGCGGCTTGCCGACCAATTGGTCGAGGCCGGCACGTTCACGAAGCTGAACGAGAAGAAGCACAAGAATTCCTACTTGGCGCTCTCGGATCCGTCCGACGTGGCGCGGGTCGAGTCGCGGACGTACATCTGCTCGGAGCGCGAAATCGACGCCGGCCCCACCAACAACTGGATGGCCCCTGCCGAGATGCGCGCCACCATGACTGAGCTGTACCGCGGCAGCATGCGTGGACGCACGATGTGGGTCGTCCCGTTCTGCATGGGCCCGCTCGGTGCGGACGACCCCAAGCTCGGCGTCGAGATCACCGACTCGGAATATGTCGTCGCCTCGATGAAGGTGATGACCCGGATGGGCACCGCCGCCCTGGAGAAGCTCGGTGACGACGGGTTCTTCGTCAAGGCGTTGCACTCGGTCGGCGCCCCGCTGGAGCCGGGCCAAAAGGACGTACCGTGGCCGTGCAATGACACCAAATACATCACCCACTTCCCGAAGACCCGGGAGATCTGGAGCTACGGCTCCGGCTATGGCGGCAATGCGCTGCTGGGCAAGAAGTGCTATTCGCTGCGCATCGCGTCGGCGATGGCCCACGACGAGGGCTGGCTGGCCGAGCACATGCTGATCCTCAAGCTGATCTCCCCGGAGAACAAGGCGTATTACTTCGCCGCGGCATTCCCGTCGGCCTGCGGTAAGACGAACCTGGCGATGTTGCAGCCGACCATCCCCGGCTGGCGCGCCGAAACGCTCGGCGACGACATCGCCTGGATGCGGTTCGGCAAGGACGGCCGGCTGTACGCGGTCAACCCCGAGTTCGGTTTCTTCGGGGTCGCCCCGGGCACCAATTGGAAGTCCAACCCCAACGCCATGCGCACCATCGAGGCGGGCAACACCGTCTTCACCAACGTCGCGCTGACCGACGACGGTGATGTTTGGTGGGAGGGTCTGGAAGGCGACCCGCAGCACCTGATCGACTGGAAGGGCAACGACTGGTACTTCCGCGAGACGGAAACCGAGCCGGCCCACCCGAATTCGCGGTACTGCACGCCGATGTCGCAGTGCCCCATCTTGGCGCCGGAGTGGGACGATCCGCAGGGGGTGCCGATCTCGGGGATCCTGTTCGGCGGCCGCCGCAAGACGACGGTGCCGTTGGTGACCCAGGCGCGGGACTGGCAACACGGCGTGTTCATCGGTGCCACCCTCGGCTCGGAGCAGACCGCCGCCGCCGAGGGCAAGGTCGGCAACGTGCGGCGCGACCCAATGGCCATGCTGCCGTTCATGGGCTACCACGTCGGGGACTACATGCAGCACTGGATCGACGTCGGCAAGAACTCCGATGAGTCCAAGCTGCCGAAAGTGTTCTTCGTCAACTGGTTTCGCCGCGGCAGCGACCGCCGCTTCCTGTGGCCTGGCTTCGGTGAAAACAGCCGCGTGCTGAAGTGGATCGTCGACCGCATCGAGCAGAAGGCCGGTGGCAGGTCCACACCGATCGGTACCGTGCCCGCCGTTGAGGATCTGGACCTCGAAGGCCTGGACGTCAGTGCTGCCGACGTGGCCGAGGCGCTGCAGGTCAACGTCGACGAATGGCGCGAGGAACTGCCACTCATCGAGGAGTGGTTCGAATTCATCGGCGAGAAGTTGCCTACCGGCGTCAAGGACGAGTTCGAGGCGCTCAAGCAGCGGTTGGCCCAGTCGGACTAACTCCCCGCTGGCCGCAGCAGGGTAGCCACACATAAGATATCGGCGAACCGAACTCTCGTTTGTGACCCCGCTGAGCAGCGGATTTGATACGCGGTCGGCATGGTATTCGTAGCCCGGCTATGTTGCTGGATAGGTGCCCAGCCGGTAGCTTAGCCACCGTGGGTCGCAGCAGGCCTCACTCCGAATAGGCCGACGAGGTGCCCGTGACGACCGCCGCCCGTAACGCAGTGGAGTCGGCCGTCACGTCTCGGACACTGTTCCGCTCACTGACGATCGTCGTCGTTATCATCTGCCCCGCTTTGGTGTTGCGCGTTCTCTCCGTTCAGCCGAGTCCGATTCTGAGCCTGATCGCTTACGGCGCCGCCGTGGTCGCAGCCAGCTTCGTGCTGGCGTGGGCCGCTGAAGCCGCCCAGATCGACGTCTCTGGCAGCCTGGCCGTGGCCGTGCTGGCGGTCATCGCCGTGCTGCCCGAGTACGCGGTCGACCTCTATTACGCCTACACCGCCGGTCATGTGCCCGAGTACACGCAGTACGCCGCGGCAAACATGACCGGCTCGAATCGGCTGCTGATGGGTATCGGATGGCCTGTCGTCGTTCTCGTCAGCGTGCTGGTGGCGCGCCGGGCCAACGCCGGTAACACGAGCGGATTGGATCTCGACGCCAGCAGTCGGTTGGAGATCGGCTTTCTGATGATTGCCGGGGTGGTCGCCTTCGTCATCCCCGTGACGGGGCGCATCCACATCGCCTTCGGGCTGGCCCTACTGGGCTGGTTCGGCTATTACCTGTTCAAGCTGACCCGCGGCGACGTCGAGGAGCCCGAGCTGGTCGGCACCGCGGCGGCGCTGGGAGCACTTCCTGACCGGACGCGCCGTATCACGGTCTGCGCGATGTTCATCTTCGCTGCTTCGGTGATCGTGACATGCGCAAAACCGTTCGCCGACAACCTGATCGACGCGGGCACACAGCTGGGCATCGATCGCTTCCTGCTGGTGCAATGGCTGGCCCCGCTGGCATCGGAGGCGCCGGAATTCATCATCGCGACGATCTTTGCTGCTCGGGGCAAGGGTGAGGCCGCAATCGCGACGCTGATCTCGGCGAAAGTGAACCAGTGGACGCTGCTCATCGGGTCGTTGCCGGTGGCTTACATGCTCGGCGGAGGAAGCGCGTCGATGCACCTCGACGGCCGCCAGATCGAGGAGATCGTCCTGACCGCGGCGCAGACGGTGATGGGCGTGACGCTGTTACTCGGCCTGCGGTTCCAGCGCTGGGCCGCCTGGACACTGCTCGGATTGTTCCTCGTGCAGTTCCCGATCACCGCGACCGAAGGACGCCTCGTCCTCAGCGCCGCATATGGGGTGATAGCTGCCGGGGCGTTGGTGTACCACCGCCGCGAGGTATTGCCGACATTGGCCGCGCCGTTCGCCGGTCGGGCCAAGCGGCACGGTGGGCACCCGCACCAACTGTCGGAACAGGCACATCAGGGGTGACGGCGTAGCGGTCGGACGCACCCTTGACACCTGTCAAGTTTGGCGACGGTACAGTCTGCCCATGCAGATTCGTCAGCACACTTCTGGTCAGGGAAGCGCCGACAAGCCCGCCATCATCCTTTACCCATCGGGCACGGTGGTCACCTTCGACGAACTGGAGGCCCGCGCCAATCGGCTGGCGCACTTCTTCCGTCAGGCCGGCCTGGTTGAAGGCGACGCCGTCGCGATCCTGATGGAGAACAACGAGCACATCCATGCGGTCATGTGGGCGGCTCGGCGCAGCGGCCTGTACTACGTGCCGATCAACACTCACCTGACCGCGCCGGAGGCGGCGTACATCGTCGACAATAGCGCCGCCAAGACGATCGTCGGCTCGGCAGCGCTGCGCAAGACCTGCGAGAACCTCGCCGAGCACCTACCCGACGGCTTGCCCGACCTAGTGGTCATCGCGTGCGATGAAGGGGAGGCTGACCTCGATGGCTGGCAGCGCTACCCCGAATGCGTTGCCGATCAACCGGATACGCCGATCGACGATGAGCGCGAAGGTGATCTGCTGCAGTACTCCTCGGGCACGACCGGCAGGCCCAAGGGGATCAAACGGGAACTGCCGCACGTCTCACCCGCCGACGCGCCGGGCATGATGTCGGCGCTGGTCGGATTCTGGATGCACCCGGACGCGGTCTATCTGAGCCCGGCGCCGCTGTATCACACCGCGCCGTCGGTGTGGTCGATGACCGTGCAGGCCGGCGGCATCACGACGGTCGTCTTGGAGAAGTTCGACCCCGAAGGCTGCCTCGATGCCATCCAGCGCCATCGGGTCACGCACGGACAGTTCGTGCCGGCCATGTTCACCCGGATGCTGAAACTCCCTGAAGCAACGCGTAATTCGTACGATCTATCCAGCCTGCAGCGGGTGATGCACGCGGCCGCGCCGTGTCCGGTGGAGATCAAGAAACAGATGATCGACTGGTGGGGGCCGATCGTCGACGAGTACTACGCATCCTCCGAGGCGATCGGGTCGACGTTGATCAGCGCCGAGGAGTGGTTGGCCCATCCCGGCTCGGTGGGCAAGCCGATGATGTGTCAGCTCCATATCCTCGACGAGGACGGCAACGAGTTGCCGCCGGGCCAGGCCGGCGAAATCTATTTCGAGGGCGGCTTTTCGTTCGAGTACCTCAACGACGCAGAGAAGACCGCGGCCGCCCACGACAGTCACGGCTGGACGACCGTCGGCGACGTCGGCTACGTCGACGAGGACGGCTACCTGTTCCTGACCGATCGCCGTCATCACATGATCATCTCCGGTGGGGTGAACATCTATCCGCAGGAGGCCGAGAACATGCTCGTCACGCATCCGAAAGTGCTCGACGCGGCGGTATTCGGCATTCCCGACGACGAGATGGGCCAAAGCGTCAAGGCGGCGGTACAGACCGTCGACCCCGCCGACTCCACCGACGAATTCGCCGAAGAGTTGCAGGGTTGGCTGCGAGACCGCTTGGCGCACTACAAGTGTCCGCGGTCGATTTCGTTCGAAGCACAGCTGCCGCGGACCGATACCGGCAAGTTGTACAAAAACGAACTGGTCGAGAAGTATTCGGTGTGACTCTGCGCGTCGTCGATGTATCGGAGCCGGGCTCCGAGTTCGACGTTGCACCCGTTGGCGATCCGGTGGTTGCCGTCGGGTCGCTGGACCGAGCATCCGAATTCTGGCTGCAGCGGGCAACATTCACCCTCACCGAGGATGAGGCCGACGACCGTCGGGCGATCACCGTCGCGTCGATCGATTCGGCGCTTGAGGATCTGGTCGCGACGGGTCGACCGGTGGCCGATCGCCGCAGCGACATGTGACGACGTGCTGCGGTCAGTGGATCCGACGGGACCGGCACTGCCGGGGGTGGTGACCGAGTCGCTGGCCTATTCCACGCTGCAAGCGGGCCCGGAGTTCGCCCGTTGGCTGGCCGAACGCGGACCGGCCGCGATGCCGCACATCGCCGATCCGGTGCAGGCCCACCGCGACGGCGACACGCTCCGGATCGCGTTCAACCGCCCGCAACGCCACAACGCATTCTCCACAGATGCCCGCGCCGCGCTGCTCGAGGCGTTGACCGTGGCGCAACTCGATCCATCGGTCGACCAGGTCGTGCTGACCGGCAACGGACCGTCGTTCTGCAGCGGCGGCGACCTGGCCGAGTTCGGGACGTTTAGCGACCCGGCCAGCGCGCACCTGGCCCGCACCCGCTACAGCCCGGCGCTGATGCTCGACGCGCTCACTTCCCGACTGGGCCAAGCGTGCCGCGCCGAAGTGCACGGCCGGGTGCTGGGCAGCGGCCTGGAGATGGCCGCCTTCTGCGGTCGGGTAGCGGCTTCGCCTGATGCGGTGTTCGGGTTGCCCGAACTGAGCCTCGGCCTGATTCCCGGCGCCGGTGGCACGCGTCAGCGTGACACGGCGTATCGGCCGTTGGCGCACAGCGTATTTGGTGCTGTCCGGCCGCACCGTCGACGCCGCTACCGCGCTGGCCTGGGGGCTGGTGGACGGGATCGGTTGACTGCCCACGCGGCCGGCGACGGCCAGTTAGACACTATGGTTGAGTCGGGGTGGGCTTAACGCTTCGATCTGGCGAGCGATTTCGACGGCGTGATCGCCAAGCCGTTCAAGCAACCGGGCGATCAAGCCCATTTCCAGCAAAACCGGTGCGCGGAGATTGACTGAAGCCAGCTCTGCGCTGAGGCTGGCATGAAACTCGTCAAGTTCGTCGTCGTCGGCCTCGGTGTGATCGGCGATTTCGGTAGAGCCGCTCAAATACACCGCGCCCACCTGCCGCCACATTTGCGCAGCCGCGTCGATCAGTTCGGTGATCAGGCAGCGCACCCGATCGGGAAGCTCGCCCGCCAGGCCGGTGAGGCCTTTTCGGGCCAGCTGCGCAGCCTGCTCATGCGCGTTCACCAACTCAGGCAGGATCCGAAACACCGTCAGCAGAAACCTCAGCTCCCCGGCGACCGGGGCCTGACGAGCGAACTGATTTATCACCAGTTGCTCGACCTGCTTGTAGGAGTCCTCGATGACGCCGTCGTTGGCTTCTAGCGCGTCAGCGGCCTTCTCATCAGCGTGTAGAAATGCCGCACCCGCGTCGAGTATGTCTTGTTCAACCAGCGAGATCATCTGCCGGACGGCTGCGTCGATGTCGTGGAGACGTTGGTGATACTGCACCCGCAACTCGGTCACGGAATGCACCGTATCGCCTGGGGCCTGTACGCGCGAACAACCTCGAACAATCGTCGGAACCGTTGCATTCCGTACTCCTCTGGTTCACCGGATAGCCACGTGTCACCCAGCATCGGTCCGGTGATTCCGTTGCCGCGGTGCCCGCAAAACGGTTGTAGGCCAACGCGGTGAATCACAATGCGCTGACGCCCGCCGCGTGGGCCAGGTGTTCAGATGCCCCCGCGGGCGACCAGCTGCCCGGCGATGACGTTGCGTTGGATCTCGTTGGTGCCTTCGCCGACGATCATCAGCGGTGCGTCGCGGAAGTAGCGCTCGACGTCGTATTCGGTGGAATAGCCGTAGCCGCCGTGGATGCGCACGGCGTTCAGCGCGATTTCCATTGCCACTTCGGAGGCGAATAGTTTGGCCATACCGGCTTCCATGTCGCAGCGTTCCCCGCTGTCGTAGCGCTCGGCTGCGTAGCGGGTGAGCTGGCGGGCGGCGGTGAGTTTGGTCGCCATGTCGGCCAGGTAGTTGCCGACTGACTGGTGCTTCCAGATCGGTTGACCGAAGCTCTCCCGCTGCTGTGCATAGGCCAGCGCATCATCGAGGGCAGCGGTCGCCACACCCAGGGCGCGCGAGGCGACCTGAATTCGCCCGGTCTCAAGCCCCTTCATCATCTGCGAAAAGCCTTTGCCCGCTTGGCCGCCGAGGATCGCCGACCTCGGCACCCGATAGCCATCGAACGACAGCTCGCAGCTCTCCACACCCTTGTAGCCCAACTTGGGCAGGTCCCGCGACACCGTGAGCCCCGGCCCGTGCTCGACGAGCAGCACCGAGATGCCTTTGTGGCGAGGCGTCGCTTTCGGGTCGGTCTTGCACAGCAGGGCGATCAGTCCAGATCGGCGGGCATTGCTGATCCAGGTCTTCGATCCGTTGACCACCAACTCTTCGGAGCCGCCGACGCCAACAGGCACAGCGGTAGTCGACATGTTCTGCAGATCGCTGCCACCGCCGGGCTCGGTGAGTGCCATCGTCGTGCGCACCTCACCGGTGGCCATGACCGGTAGGTACTTCTGCTTTTGTTCCTCGGTGCCGAACAGGGTGAGCAGCTTGGCTACGACGGTGTGGCCGCCCATCGCGCCGGCCAGGCTCATCCAGCCGCGCGCCAACTCCTGGGTCACCAGCACGTAGCACGGCATCGACACCGGTGTGCCGCCGTACTCCTCGGGGATGGCCAGCCCGTAGATGCCGATGCGCTTCATCTGCTCGATCCACGCTTCGGGATACTCATTGGCGTGTTCCCGTTCGCGCACCGTCGGCCTGACCTCTTTATCGACAAACTCGCGCACCGTCGCGACCAGCATCGCCTCGTCGGCACTCAACCCCTTAGAAATGCGAGCCATGCGGCAATGGTGGCATGCCGGGAAGCCGGGTCGCGATGACAGGCGGCCCCTACTTCGACCAGCTGCAGACCGGCCAGGTCTTCGCCGGTGCGCCGTCGATGACGCTGACGCCTGGGCTGGCGGCCGTCCACCAGAGCATCCTCGGTGACCGGCTGCGGTTGCCACTGGATGCGGAGTTGTCCGCGGCGGTCACCGGACTGCCGGCGCCGCTGGCGCACCCGGGGCTGGTCTGCGACGTCGCGATCGGCCAGTCGACGCTGGCGACCCAGCATGTGAAAGCCAATCTGTTCTACCGCGGGCTGGTGTTCTACCGCTTCCCGGCGATCGGTGACACGTTATTCACCCGCACCGAGGTCGTTGGGTTGAAGAGGAATTCGGCTAAGCCGGGCCGGGCGCCCACCGGGCTGATGGCGTTGCGGATGACCACCATCGACCAAGCCGATCGGCTGATCCTGGACTTCTACCGTTGCGCGATGCTGCCGCTGAGTTCAGGTGCGGGCCCCGACGACGCGGACCACTCCGACGACCTGTCGAAGGTCGGTGCCGATCTGGCCCCGCCGCCGTCGGCCGCAGCCGATTGGAACGGCGAGGTGTTTCGCGAGCGTGTTCCCGGCCCGCACTTCGATGCCGACGTGGCAGGCACGGTACTGCACAGCAGTGCCGATGTGGTCAGCAGTGCACCGGAACTGGCCCGGGTTACATTGAATATCGCTGCTGTTCATCATGATTCGCGCATCGGTGGACGTCGCTTGGTCTACGGCGGGCACACCATCGGGCTGGCGTTGGCGCAGGCCAGTCGGCTGTTGCCGAACCTGGCGACTGTGCTGGGCTGGCAGTCGTGCGACCACACCGCCCCGGTATATGAGGGCGACACCCTCTACAGCGAGCTGCACATCGATTCCACCGAGCCGACCGGCGGCGGCGGGATTCTGGGATTGCGATCGCTGGTCTACGCGGTGAGTGACGCGAAGGATGAGCCGCGTCAGGTCCTGGACTGGCGTTTCAGCGCGCTGCAGTTCTAGGCCGCCGACCGACGGCGCGCACAATGGTGGACGTGGACGCGGCGTCGGACTGGGCCAGTAGCGGGCTGGCGTATTTGACCGGCCCGTCCGACAGCGCGCCCGACTTCTCGCGTGCTGCTGTGCTGGCCGAAGCCCGCCGCGTGACCGCCGATATCGCCGGGCTGCTCGGTGTCGAGGTTGACGCTGCCACGATGCTGGCGGGCCGGGCGGCGATCATGAACTTCAGCCGGCGGGGCCGCATCTCGGCGGGCGGCGCCACGCGACTGCTGGCCACCGCCGACGGCTGGTGTGCTCTCGCGCTGCCGCGCGCGGACGACATTGCGGCGCTGCCTGCGCTGATGGAAGTCGACGCGGTCGCCGGCGATGCCTGGACGGCGCTGTTGGATTGGGCCGCAATGTGTTCGACTGAACACGTGGTCGCGCGCGCTCAGCTGCTCGACATCGCTGCCGCGGCGCTGGGTGAAGCTGCGGCGCGGCCACCGGCGGTGCGACGGTTCGGCGGTAGTACCGGGCCACGACGTGCCGATGGGTTACTGGTGGCGGATTTGTCGTCGTTGTGGGCGGGGCCGCTGTGCGCCCAGTTGCTCGCTCGTGCGGGCGCCGTCGTCGTCAAGGTCGAAAGCCCGATTCGACCAGACGGCACCCGAAGCGGCGAGCCTGCCTTTTTCGACTGGATGAACTCCGGAAAGCTTTCCTATGCCGTCGATTTCGATAGTGAAAGCGATGCGCTGCGCCGGCTGATCGCCGCCGCCGACATCGTCATCGAGGGCTCACGCCCTGCGGCGCTGCGACGCCGCCGGCTGAGTGCCGAGGACACTCCTGCCCGGCCGGGGCGAATCTGGTTACGCATCAGCGGCTATCGCGACCAGCCGCATCGCCCGGCATTCGGCGACGACGCCGCAGTCGGCGGTGGCCTGGTCGGTGCTGCCGTCGGTGGACCGGTGTTCTGCGGCGACGCGATCGCGGACCCGCTCAGCGGACTGGAGGCGGTGCGCACGGTGGGGGAGTCGCTGCGCCGCGGCGGCGGCGAGGTGATCGACGTATCGATGGCCCAGGTGGCTGCCAGATACGCGGCATTGCCGCAGTCATCGAGCTGTGCTGCGTTTGCCGAGCTGCCCCAGCCGCCACCGGCTGTCCCGTCGGCGTCGCCACTGGGTGCCGACAACACCGCGGTGCGGCACATCGTCTCCGAGAGATTTTGTGCGACATGCTGATTCAGCGCGCGACTACACTGGATGGGGTCATAGTCGACCTCCGGGTGAACGGGTGCGTCGACGAGATAGCCGACACGTTGGCCCCTCGGCCCGGAGAGGATGTGTTGGATGCCGCGGGCGGGACCGTGCTGCCCGGCCTGCATGACCACCACGTGCACCTGTACTCCGCGGCGGCCGCGGAGACCTCGATTCGGGTCGGGCCGCCGCAGGTACGCGATCGCGGCGGATTCGCCGCGGCGTTGGCGAGCGCCCAGGCAGGCGACGACGGCTGGATCCGTGCCGTGGGCTACCACGATTCGGTCGCCGGACCGCTGGACCGCGATGCGCTGGACGCGGTCGTTTCGTCGGCGCCGCTGCGGGTTCAGCATCGCAGCGGAGTGCTGTGGATCCTCAACTCGGCGGGTTTGGTTCGCGTCGGTCTGGCCGGGCACCCGGACGGCAGGCTACGCAGCGCCGACTCCTGGTCGGATGCGCTGAGTCGCAGCCAAACCAAACTGGCTGACCTCAGTGGACAGCTCAGCCGCTACGGCCTCACCGGAATCACCGACGCCACACCGGATCTCGACATCGCCGACATCGTGCGGCTCTCAGAGTTGCACCGGCACGGTGAACTGCACCAACACGTGCACTGCCTGGCCCCGGGCAAACGGATCCTGCACGACGACGACCTTGACCTCGAGCAGCTCACCGGCTGGATCGCCGAGCGGCACCGCGACGGTAGTCCGGTCGCCATTCACTGCGTCACCGCCGCCCAGTTATTGGTGACGATCGCGGCGCTGCGCGAAGCCGGCTGCCACCCGCGCGACCGCATCGAACATGCCGCCGTCGTGCCGGCGGATTGCCTGGCCGACCTGGCCGACCTCGCAGTCACCGTCGTTACCCAGCCCAATTTCGTTGCCGAGCGCGGTGATCAGTACCTCGAGGAGGTGCCCGCCGCCGAACATGATCAACTCTGGCGCGTGGCATCGCTGCTTCACGCGGGCGTGCCCGTGGCCTTGTCCACCGATATGCCGTTCGGCGACGGTGACCCGTGGGCGGCGATGCGCGCGGCGGTGCATCGGGTCACACCCAGCGGAGCTATCCTTGGCGTCGATGAACGCATCTCGGCGCGAACGGCTTTGACGATGTTCCTGGGCCGACCGGATCAGCCCAACCGGCCTCGTACCGTCGAGCCGGGAGAGCCTGCGGACCTGTGTCTGCTCAGCGTGCCGCCCGAAACCGCACTGGCCGAGCTGGACGCAGACATGGTCACGGCCACCATCGTCGGCGGCCGGCTCGCCTACCTGGCCGGAACCCAATCAGTGCGGTAAATCGCGGAACGGTGTGTTGCGGTACGGCTCAGGTTCTTTCGGCAGGCCCAGCACACGTTCGCCGATGATGTTGCGTTGAATCTGATCGGTCCCTCCACCTATCGAGGTGAAGTAGGCGTTCATCGTCCGAAATGTCACCGCGTCGCCGACGGGGTTGTCCGGTCCGGCCAGCATGGCCTCGGCGCCGACGATTTCGGTTTCCACCCGGGCTGTCTCATGCAAAATCCGTGACATCGCGATTTTGCCGAGCGCCATCAACGTCGCTGCCTCGCCGCGATCGACCGCGGCTTTGGAGCGCTGGGTGTTCCACCGATTGACTGTGGCCAGCGCGTCGACGCGGGCAATCTGCTGACGAATGTAGGGGTCGCTCAACCGGCCGGCGTCCCGTGCCAATTCGATCAGCACATTTGTCTTTTCAGCTCGGGGCCGCCTGTTGTCTTTGGCGGTGCGGGCCAGATCACCCATGAACCGGCGCTCGTAGGCAAGTGCGGTCTGCAGCACCGACCAACCGGCGTTCAGCTCACCGACCAGGTTCTCGGTGGGAACACGGGCGTCGTCGATGAAGATCTCGTTGAACTCCGACTCGCCGGTGATCTGGTGGATCGGCCGAATCTCGATGCCGGGCTGCCGCATCGGCAGCATGAAGAAGCTGATACCTCGGTGCTTCGGCAGGTCCCAGTCGGTCCGGGCCACGAGCATGCCGTAGTCGGCGGTCGTGGCGAACGACGTCCACACCTTCTGCCCGTTGATCACCCACTCGTCGCCGTGGCGCTCGGCGCGGGTGCGCAGCCCGGCCAGGTCAGATCCGGCACCGGGCTCGCTGTAGAGCAGACACCACTTGCTCTCGCCGCTGATCGACGGCGGAATCAGCCGCCGCTTCTGCTCGTCGGTTCCGGCGTCGTGCAGGGTACAGGCGAACAGATTCGCGCGGTCGTGGCCGGTGCCCGGCGCACCGGCTGCGGCGAATTCTGCTGCAACGAGCCGGGATTGGGAGTCCGAGAGGCCGCGGCCGTACGACTCGGGTTCCCAGCTGGGCACTGCCCATCCGGCGTCGACGACGATGTGGGCCCAGCTGGCACGATCGATGCCGGGAGCCCAGTTGGCCGCCAGCCAGTTACGTACTTCGTCGACCACTTCGTCATCGGTCAAGCGTCGCCCCTCTGCATCGTCGCCGGCGTTCGTCAAGCGTCGCTCTCCCCCGCAAGCGGGAGGTGCCCCCACCTCATCGCTTCGCTCTGCATCGTCGCCGACGTTCGTCAAGCGTCGCTCTCCCCCGCAAGCGGGAGGTGCCCCCACCTCATCGCTTCGCTCTGCATCGTCGCCGACGCGCGTCACGGCTCAGGCTCCGATCTGCTGCAGATAGCGTTCCCGGTGCCACGACGGGCTACCCAGCAGCTGGGCATCGCTGCGGGCCCGGCGCAGGTACAGGTGCGCCGGATGCTCCCAGGTGAAGCCGATGCCGCCGTGTACCTGGATATTGGTTGCCGCGACGTAGACGAACGCGTCCGAGCAATACGCCTGCGCCAAGGCAAGATCCGCGATCCGAGATGGTGCTTGCTCGGCGAACGATCCAGCGACGAAGCGCGCCGCGGACACTGCCGACTCGGCCTCCAGCAGCATGTCGGCGCACATGTGCTTGACCGCCTGGAAGCTGCCGATCGCCCGGCCGAACTGATAGCGCGTCTTGGCGTATTCGGTGGCCATCTCGACTGCCCGCCGTGCACCGCCGGCCTGCTCGCTGAGCAGTGCCACCGCCGAGCGGTCCAGCGCTGCGGTGAACACCTCGACACCGGAACCCGGCCGCCCGACCAGACGCGCCGGGGTATCGACGAATTGCAGCGCGGCACTGCTTGCGGGTCGGGTCCACCGTGGTCAACGGAGTCACGTCCAGGCCGGGAGCACCCGCGTCGACCGCGAACACGGCGGGTCCGGCGTCGGTGCCGGCCAGCACGTACAACAGGTCCGCCGACTGTCCATCGAGCACGAAGTGCTTGTAACCGGTGATGTGCCAGGCGCCACCGATGGCACCCGCCGACGTCGCGATCGTCGTAGGTAACCGGGCGGAGCCGTCCTCGGCGAAGGCGACGGTGGCGATCAGGTCGCCGGCCGCGATTCGTGGCAGCACAGCAGCACATTCGGCTGCGTCACCGGTCTCGGCCAACAGGTTGGGCACCAGCACCGCCGTCGACATGAACGGGCTGACCAAGAGCGCCCGCCCCATCTCCTCCTGCACGATGCCCATTTCGACCGGGCCCGCACCGGCGCCGCCGTACTCCTCGTCGATCAGCAGTCCGGTCAGGCCCATGGCCGCCAGTTCGCGCCACACCGCAGGGTCGAAACCGGTGTCGGTGGCCATCAGCGCCCGCACCTCTGCTTCCGCCGAACGTCGTGCCATCAACTCGGCGACCGCGTTGCGCAGCGCGTGCTGCTCATCGGTCACCGAGAACGGTGCGCTGCTGCGCATATCCGGCGATCAGCCCTTCGGCGCCAGCGCCGTGCGGAGGCTGGCGCACTGGCTCGCGAAAAACGCCTGTGACACCGCCGCTTTCGGTACCACTTGATCGAATCCGTGGAAAGCCCCGGAGACGACCTCGACATGGCATGGCACCCCAGCCGAGGTGAGGCGCTCGGCGTAGGCGAGATCCTCGTCGTGGAACAGATCATTGGTGCCGACGCCGATCCACGCCGGGGGCAGCCCGCTCAGATCGTCGCGGCGCGCCGGAACCGCTACCTGCGGGTCGGCGCCGCCGAGGTAGGCCGCCCAGCCGAAGCGATTGCTCTTCGGGCTCCACAGCCGGTAGTTCGGATTGCTCGGTCCCGACCCGCTGCGGTCATCAAGCATCGGGTACGCCAACAGCTGCAGGGTCGGCGTCACTTCCCCGCGGTCACGCGCCAGCAGTGCCAATGCTGCCGCCAACCCGCCGCCGGCACTGACCCCGCCGATTGCTACCCGCGCCGGATCGACCGCCGGCAGACCGGCCAGCCAGGTCAGCGCCGAATAGCAATCCTCCAAGGGCGCGGGATACGGATGCTCGGGTGCCAGCCGATAGTCCACCGCCGCGACGGTGATGCCCAGCTCGCGCGCGAAACGACGGCACACCGCGTCGTCCTGCTGCGCGGTGCCCATGACGTAACCGCCGCCGTGGATCCACAGCAGCGCAGGAGCAGGTTGGCTGATACCGACCGGTCGGTGCAGTCGCACACCGACACCAGAGCCCAGAATCAGCGCCTCGACGCCGTCGCGGCTTCGGCTGCGCTGCAAGCCGCTTAGCGCCCGGATCAGCCGCAGACTGCGCGGGCCGATCATTGCTCGCGGGGCGAGGCGGGCGAATCTGCGGAGATCGGGGTGGAAATCGGTGCTCGGCATCCGTCCAGTATCGCCAACGCCAACCGGCCGCCATGTCCCGGGCTCCGCCGTTAACGGCGAAAACATCGTGTGTGTTCGAATGACGAGGGTTGCCAGGTGTTGGCTTGCCACCGCGGCACCCTCGCTGCGCGTAGTGTCGAGGGGTGACGTCAAATCATGCGTGATCACCGGGAGTGTCGGTGTGACATGTGGTTTCGGTGACATGGGGTAGCGGGCTGATCGCCGGTCTGTCAACCGGGTAGTCGCGACCATGCAGAACGGTATCGAGGTGCTGCGGTTCGGCGGCCTTCAGACCGGATCACGTCCGTCGCCGTTCCAGACCGTGGAACGCTGCGACATGTACCGGCTACGACGCTACTTCCCCGACAGTGCGAATGATCCGTCCCGGCCACCGGTAATACTTGTTCCACCGATGATGATGTCGGCCAACGTGTTTGACGTCACCAGAGACCAGGGCGCGGTCGGAGTCCTGCATGATCTCGGTGTGGACCCGTGGGTGGTGGACTTCGGCTCACCGGACCGGGAAACCGATGGGCTCGAACGCACATTGAGCGACCATGTTGTCGCGCTGAGCCGGGTCATCGACTCGGTACACGCACACATCGGCCGCAAGGTGCATTTGGCGGGCTACTCGCAGGGCGGCATGTTCTGCTATCAAACCGCGGCCTACCGACGTTCCGAGGGCCTGGCCAGCGTCATCACATTCGGCGCCGCCGTCGATTCGCTCAGCGGTCTGCCGTTCGGAATTCCCGCGGCCTTGGCGGGCCGCGGCGCCCAGCTGATCGCCGATCACGTCTTCAACCGTCTCTCGGTGTCCGGATGGATGGCCCGTAGCGGGTTTCAACTTCTGGACCCGATCAAGACCGTCCGGGCGAGGTGGGACTTTCTGCGGCAACTCCATGACCGAGAGGCGTTGCTGCCCAGAGAACAGCAACGCCGGTTCCTCGAGGTGGAGGGCTGGGTGGCATGGTCGGGTCCCGCGGTCGCCGAACTGTTACGGCAGTTCGTGGTCCATAACCGCATGATGGCCGGCGGCGCCGCGATCGATGGCAGGTTGATCACGCTCGCGGAAATCACCTGTCCGATCCTTGCGTTCATCGGCGAAGTCGATGACATCGGCCAACCCGCGGCCGTTCGAGGAATCCGGCGGGCCGCCCCCCGCGCCGAGGTGTCCGAGGTGTTATTGCGGGCGGGTCACTTCGGGCTCGTTGTCGGATCGACCGCCGCCGCGCACACATGGCCCGCCGTCGGTAAATGGGTGCTGTGGCAAGACGGTCGAGGACCCAAGCCGCACGAGGTACATGCGATGGAGGCCGACCCCAACGTCGGGATCGATGATGCCTGCCGGGCTGTCGTCGCGTATCGCTCACTCGGCGGGTGCGCTGGCCGAAGTGGGCATCGGCGTGAGCCTGGGGTTGGCCGACGCCGCGGTGGGGGCGGCGCGCAGTGGCAGGGAGATCGCCGGGGAGGCTGTGCGTACCCTGCCCCGGCTCGCCCGCCTCGGGCAGGCTGCAGCCCCATACCCGGGTGTCGTTGGGCGGGGTGATGGCCGACCAGGCGAACAAAGCGCCCGAGGAGGAATGCTTCCTCTTCGATGATCGGGTCCACACCAACGCGGCGGTTGATCACCGCATCGACGACGTGGTGCGCGGCCTCATCGCCGTCGGTGTCCGGCAGGGAGCCCACATCGGTGTGTTGATGGATACCAGCCCCAGCGCCGTGGCCGCGATCGCGGCACTGTCGCGGCTCGGGGCGGTCGCGGTGTTGCTACCCCCGGACGACGACCTGGCCACCGCCGTGCAGCTGTGCGAAGTGGCCGACATCGTCACCGATCCCCACCATCTGGCGGCGGCCGCCGCGACCGGCGCCAGGGTGCTCATCCTCGGTCAGGGCCACACCGCGGACCTCTGCCGAAGAGAGTCGGACCGGGTCGTCGAGCTGGACCGCCTCGACCTGTCCGGAGCGCGGCTGCCGCAGTGGTATCGCCCGAACCCGGGCCGGGCAAGTGATCTCGCCTTCGTGTTCTTCAGCACGACGGGCGGACGCCGAGTGGTCAAGGAGGTCACCAATCTTCGGTGGGCGCTGTCGGCCTACGGCACGGCCACAGCCGCCGCGCTCGGCCGCGGTGACACGATCTATTGCCTGTCCCCGCTGCACCATCCGTCGGTTCTGATGGTCGGCCTCGGCGGCGCGGTCGCCGGCGGGTCGCGCATCGCCTTGACCCGGGGCATCGACCCAATGCGGTTTGCCGACGAGGTCCATCGTTACGGGGTGACGGTGGTGTCCTACACCTGGGCCATGCTGAGCGAACTGGTGGAGGCGACGTCGCCCGAGCTTCAGGAACACCATCCGATCCGCCTGTTCATCGGAGCCGGAATGCCGATCGGGCTGTGGCGGAAGGTCACCGACCGATTCGCCCCGGCCCGGGTGCTGGAATTCTATGCGTCCGCCGAGGGGGACGCGGTGCTGGCCAATGTGGCCGGGACGAAGACCGGAGCCAAGGGTCGGCCGCTGCCGGGCCGCACCCGTGTCGATGCGCGGGGTATTTGCCCAGGAAGACAGCTGGATCACCACGGACCACCTGTTTCGCCGCGACAGCGACGGAGACTATTGGTTCGTCGACAACAGGAACACCGTGATCCAGTCGGTGCGCGGACCGGTCTTCTGCCAGCCGATCTGTGATGCCCTCGGCGACATCACCGTGATCGACCTGGCCGTGGTCTATCCCGTTGCGACCGACGCGCACGACGTCGCGGTCGCGGCCGTGACGATCGGCAAAGGCGGCAACCTCACCGCGGCTAGCCTGACCACCGCGTTGAGCAGCCTTCCTCGCGACCAGCGTCCTGCCATCGTCCATATTGTTGACCGCATCCCGCTCACGCCCTCCTACCGCCCACTGTCGACCACACTGCGAGAGGCCGGGCTGCCGGCGCTCGGGGACACGACCTGGTACCACGACCACACCGATGGCCACTATCGACAATTGGCCACCATCGGCGGCGAGCCACCCCGTGGAGATGCTCCGTCCCATAAATAGTCAGCAGTGACTGTTATTTTACGACAGGACTGTTGCCGGTCAATGTTCAGTTGAGCCAGTCAGCGAGCACTTCGTCGGTGTGCTGGCCAGGCACGCATGGCGGGCTGTCGACGACTGCCGGAGTGCGCGAGAATCGGGGGGCCGGGGACGGCTGGGTTATGCCATCGCCGACGAAAAAGGTTTTGCGGGCTGCCAATTGCGGATGGCCCGGCGCATCTGCCATGCCGAGCACGGGCGCCACGCAGGCGTCGCTGTCGCTGAATATCTTTGTCCACTCCTGTTGTGGGCGCGCGGCGAAGGCGTCGCTGATCTTGGTTCGCAGCTGCGGCCACGCGGGTCGGTCGAACTGCGCAGCGGGGTCCGACGGGAGTTCGAGCAGGCGCAGGAACTCGGCGTAGAACTGCGGTTCGAGCGCCCCGACGGCCATGAACTTTGCATCCGAAGTCTGATAGACGCCGTAGAACGGCGAACCGCCATCACCGAGGTTGGTGCCGCGTTCATCGGACCAGACTCCCGCCGCGTAGCAGCTGTAGATCATCGTCATCAGATGGGTAGTGCCATCGACGATCGCCGCGTCGACCACCTGGCCACGACCGCTTCGTCGGGCCTCGTCCAGGGCGGCCAGCATGCCCACCAGCAGGTACATGCTTCCACCGGCGAAGTCGCCGACCAGGTTGAGCGGGATCTGCGGGGGGCCACCCGCTTGCCCGATCGCGTGCAGCGCTCCGGTGGGTGCGATGTAGGTGATGTCGTGTCCGGCGGTGTGCGCGATCGGGCCGTCTTGACCCCATCCGGTCATCCGTCCGTAGATCAATTGGGGTCGGTGCAGCAGGCATGGTTCGGGTCCGATACCGAGACGTTCGGCCACCCCGGGGCGGAAGCCCTCGAACAGGATGTCGGCGTGCTCGACCAATTTCAGCACCGTCTCGGCGCCGCCGGGTACCGCGAGATCGATGGCAATCGAGCGTTTTCCGCGGTTGAGCAGGTCGTCGGCCCACGGCACTAGTTGCATGCCCCCGCCACCGGGCCGATCGACACGCACCACATCAGCACCCAGATCCGCGAGCAGCATTCCGCAGAAGGGACCCGGTCCGATCCCGGCCATTTCGAGAACCTTCACACCGGACAAAGGGCCAGTCGTCATGTCCGTCTCCACTCAACGCTGCAATACTAGTCAATATTGACTATTATTGAGGCTAGCGCTGTTTTCTGTAGTGTGTCAATTTGCCGCACAACTTGAGGAGTTCACCTTGACTGCAAGGAGTTCGACCGCGACCCCGCCCGCCCGGATCAGTCAGCGCGAGCGTCGTCAGGCCGCGGAACGAAAGCTGCTTGACGCCACGGTTTCGATCCTGATCGAGCGCGGCTACGCGGCAACCACCACGCTCGAGGTGCAAAAGCAAGCCGGCGTCTCTCGCGGTGTCCTGTTGCACTATTTCGGCTCCCGGGGCGAGCTCATCAGCGCGGCGGCACGCCGCTTGTATGCCACGAAGATCGGCGAGGCGCGGCTGCGTGCCACCGAGGCGCTCAACGGCGAGGACTGGGCTTCGCTGCTCTGGCAGGTCGTCTCCGGTCCCTTGGGCGGAGCCTCCCTCGAGCTGCTCATTGTTGCCCGACACGATCCCGACATGCGTGAGTACCTGAAGCCCCTGGAAAGCGAGTTCGCGCGCGCGAACCTCGACTTGTGCAAGGCGCTGCTCGGCGAGGAGCGCGCCGGCCACAAACGATTCCCCGAATTCTGCATCGTGGTGATCAATTCGATGCTGGGAGCTGCGGCCAGCAAACCAGGCCATGGCAGCACGGAGGAGAAGCGCTTGCTCGAAGCGTGGCGGCGGATTCCCGACCTCTACTTCGCCCCGGAGACAAGTGACGCGTGACCGTGGTTTCGGCTACCGGCCCGCCATAATCGTCGCCGGAGATCGCGGGCCACGAACAGGCGCAGCAACGCGGCAACGACGCGGCCTCGCCGACGCGAGTAGGGGTACCACAGCAATTGGTTCTCCATCCTCGGCACGCGTGGCGTGGTGATGGCCTGCTGACGGCAGTACTTCCGGATACCCTGGGGGCCGCCCAGCCGGTACCCGAGGCCGGAACTTTTCCAGCCGCCCTGTGGCAGGGGGAAGCAGAACAGGTTCGAGTAGGCGTCATTGATGTTCACGGCGCCGGCTTCGAGCCGGTGCGCGATGTCGCGTCCGCGACCGATGTCCTTGGTCCACACCGTTGCCGACAGCCCGTACTGGGAGTCATTTGCCAACCGGATCGCCTCTTCTTCGTCGGCGACCTTCATCACCGGGATCGTCGGGCCGAAAGTCTCGTCGCGCATACAGGCCATCGAATGATCGACGTCGAGAAGAATCGTGGGCTCGAAGAACCCGCCGTTCCCGGTCGTCTTTCCGCCGGTCGCGATCGTGGCCCCGTGGGCGACGGCATCCTGGACGTGGCTCCTCACGATCTCGACCTGCTGCTTGGTGACCAAAGCGCCGACATCCGCCGAGTACGAACCATTGTCGACCCCCTGCCTGATCGACCGCACCCGCTCGGTGAGCAGTGCGACAAACCGGTCATAGGCCGGTGCCTCGACGTACACCCGCTCCACCGAGATACAGGCCTGACCCGAGTTGAACAGTGCCCCCCACGCGATGCCGTTGGCGGCGCGCGAAAGATCGGCGTCGGCTAGGACGATGGCCGGGTCCTTGCCGCCCAGTTCGACGCCGCAGGGAATCAATCGTTCGCCCGCCCGCGCGGCGATGGCGCGTCCGGTCCTGGTGGAACCGGTGAACTGCACCATGTCCACGGAGTCCACCACCGCTGCGCCCGTTGCGCCCAGACCGGTGACACACCCGAACACCGGCGGTGCACCGATCTGTTCCCAGCCGCGGGCAAGTTCGCAGGCGGACAGTGGAGTGACCTCCGAGGGCTTGACGAGGACGGCCGCGCCGGCCAGCAGCGCCGCGACGGCGTCGACACCGGGAATGAGTAACGGGAAGTTCCACGGCGTGATGACTCCGACGACCGGGTACGGGCGGTACACCCTGGTGAGCTTCTTGGTGGCGGTGAGCGGGCCGTGCGGCCTGAACTTCTTTTCGGCGAGGAACTTCCGTGCCCGGTCGGCGTAGTAGTTGATCGCGTCGCAGGTGACCATGACTTCGAATGCGGCCTCGACTCGAGGCTTACCGGTCTCGGCAGCCACCACATCGACGAGCCGGGATTCGTTGTCCAGCAACCAGTTCCGCAGCTTTCGCAACCAGACTGCCCGGGCATCGGGCCCCAGCGCCTCCCAGGACGACTGATGGGTGCGCAGTTCGTCCACGACCGCGGCGACCGCCTCGGCGGATTGCACTGCAACGCTTCCGACGAGCTCACCCGTCGCGGGGTTGCGCACGTCGACTACCTCGGTACCCGAGGGCGACAGTTGATCGATACTCACGAGGTGCTCCTCGAGCTGGTGGATGGCGTTGGCGAACTGCCCGATTTGCCGCAGCGCGGTCGCGCGTCTCGGGAAGCCACGTCCCGAGCTGATGCCAGGCGTGCGGAACCAGTGGGAAGACCTCGAGCCAAACCGGTACTCCGGCCGCTCGGGCACGCTCGGTCGCCCGCACCGAATCGTCACGCAACACCTCGGTGTGCCCGGTCTGGAACAGCAGCGGTGGCAGGCCCGCGAAGTCACCGAACACCGGGGAGATCAGGGGGTCTGTCGCATCGACATCCGGTCGGTACCAACGCTTCAGGAATGCCAGCCCACGCGCCCCCAGTGCGGTGTCGCGGCGCGCATTGATGCTGATCGACGGGCTGGACCAGGAGAAATCGAAGCCGCCGCTCATCATGATCGCGCCCGCAGGCATCGGGAGGGAGGCGTCGCGGGCCCGCTGCAACGTGACGAGGGCAGCGTTGGCGCCGGCCGACTCGCCCGCGATCATCAACTGACCCGGCTCCTGCCCGGCGTCGAGTAATGCCTCATAGGCGCGCAGACAATCGTCGATGGCCGCCGGAAACGGGTGCTCGGGAGCCAACCGGTAAGCCGGAACGACGACCCGGGTCCGCAGGTCATTCGCCAGCCGCGAGAGGAATCCGGTGTAGGCGCTGCGCGCGTACATCAGGAATCCACCACCGTGCAGGTACAGCACGGTGCGCCCGTGCTGTGCGCGAGCGGGGTGGAATTCGCGGGTGGTCAGGCCGCCCAGCTGCCCGTCGACGATCCGGCATCCCGGTGCGGGCCGGGCGAGAAGGCCCGACGCCGCACCGGCACGGTCGAGGAACGTGCGCATCCCGTCGAGGTCGTCGTGGTATCGACGAAACGCCGATTGGCACACCCCACGGAACACCGGGTTGACGAGGCGCAGGGCGACGCTGCCCTGGTGCCCGCTCATCTGGATGTTGCGCCGAGGATGGTCACGGTGGCCACTGCCGCGTCGGGTCCCATGTAGCCGCCCGCGTTTTCTGCCACGGCGATCCGTGCGCCGTCGACCTGACGCTCGCCACAACGGCCGCGGAGTTGCTCGGCGAGCTCGACGATCTGCGCGAGACCGCTGGCTCGCGATCGGGTGTCCTTTGCTTTCCAGGCCACCGCTGGTGTTGACCGGCAGCCTGCCCCCAATGCTGGTGTCGCCCTTGCGAATCATCTCCACGGCCCCGCCGGGGTTGGCCAGCCCGAGTTCTTCGAGCACGATCAACTCGGCCGGCGAGGTGGCGTCGTGGCATTCCAGCACGTCCACCTCGGCCGGGTCGATGCCGGCCCAGTCGAACGCCCGCTTCGCCACACCGGCAACAAGCTCCCCGCCGACGCCGGGTTTCGACGCGCCGGTCATGGTGGCGAGCACCGTGATCGGCTCAGCGCCCCAATGCGCCGCGATGTCCGGCGTGGTCACGATGACCGCAGCAGAGCCGTCGCCGATGGGCGAACACATCGGCAGGGTCAGCGGACCGGAGATCTTGCGTGCAGCCAGCACCTCCTCGAGGGTGAAACGGGTCCGGTACTGCGCCTTGGGATTAAGCGCACCGTGGTCGTGGTTCTTGACCGCAACGCGAGCGAAGTCTTCCTGGGTGGCCCCGGTGCGGTCCATGTAGTCGGTGGCTGCTTTCGCGTAGACATCCATGAAGACCGATTGGTCCCCGCCGCTGACGCCGATTTCGGCGAAGATCTCTGCGAGCCGATCCTGGTCCAGCGCGCTGCCCATGGCGGCGAAGGTCAGCTGCTTGTCGGGGTGATAGAGCTTCTCGGCACCCACCGCCAGCGCGACATCGACATAGCCCGACGCGACCGCCAGCCACGCCTGATTGAGTGCCGTCGACCCTGAGGCGCAGGCGTTTTCGATGTTGATCAGCGGAATGCCGTTGAGCCCCGCCTCGCGCATGGCGTGCTGTCCGCGCACGGAGTGCTGACCCTGCAGAATCCCGGACGCGGTGTTCGCGTAGTAGATCGTATCGATGCCCTTGTCCGAGTCGCCCATCCCCGAATCCTTGATCGCGGCCTGAACCGATTCGGCGACAAGTGATTTGATGCTGCGGTCGAGGAATTTGCCGAATGCAGTCATTCCGACCCCGGCCACCACGACGGTGCGCAGTGAAGCTTCGTCATTGGTCATCGCGCCAGCACCTCCTTGCCGATCAGCTCGCGCGCTATCACGAGCTTCTGAATTTGAGGTGTGCCGTCGCCGATCATGCAGCCCGGAGACATCTCGCAGCATTGCCTGCAGCGGCATCTCATCGGACCAGCCGACTTGGCCGTGCAGCACGATGCAGTCGCGGATCGCGTTGTGCGCGACCAGCGGTCCCCACCACTTGAGCATCGCGGCTTCACTGGTGTGCGGCTGCCCCGCCATCCGCAGTCCGAGAGCGTGATAGCCCAGCGCCCGTACCGCCGAAACGTAGGTGCTGTGTTCGGCGATCACGAACGACACACCCTGATTGGCCGCCAGCGGCCGGCCGAATGTCTGACGCTGTTTGGAGTATTCGATCGCCATGTCGAGCGCGCGTTGTGCGGTGCCGATGTTCATCAGCGCGATCAGTGTTCGGCTCAAATCGAATTCGTGCATCACCATCGCGAATCCGCGTCCGATCTCGCCGAGTACGTGGCTGTCCGGCACGAACACACCGTCAAGGAAGATCGAGCCACGACCCAGTGGTTTGAAGCCGGGATCACGAATGGCCTGGGTGGTGACCGCGGGATCGTCCATGTCGACGAGGAACATTCCGATGCCCTTGCCGCCCGACCCGGGTTCGGTCTGTGCGATCGACGATCGCGACATCGGCGTGCACCGCCTGGGTGATCGAGGTCTTCTCGCCGGAGATCCGCCAGCCACCCTCGACCCGGGTGGCCCGCGCTGGAGAGATTCGCCGCGTCGGACCCGGCCCCCGGTTCGGTCAGCGCGAGGCAGATGACGGCCTCGCCGGCGATACCGCGGGTGACCCACCGCTCGCGAACTTCGTCGCTGCCGTGTGCGGCGAGCAGAGCATTGCTGACATTTGCCGCGAACGCCAGGTAGGCGATCGCGGGGTCGGCGTAGGCAAGTTCCTCGACAGCGATGCCGACAGCCAGCACGTCGCCGCCCTGGCCGCCCGCCGATTCGCTGATCAGGAGTCCGAGCAGCCCCGCGGCGCCCAGTTCACCGAACTCGGCGGTCGGGAACTTCTCGCTCTGCGACCGGGCCAGCATCGAGTCGGCGTAGCGCGATCGGGCCAGCGTCCGGACCGATTGCTGAAAGGCGAGGTGGTCTTCGCTGAGGGTGAAGGGCACTGTCGTATCCACGGTTGGTTCTCCTATCGGCCCTGGTAGATGGGGGTGCGCCGGGCGGCGAACGCCGCGATCCCCTCGGCGAAGTCGTCCGAGCGGCACTGCTCGGCAAGGGCCTGCTGCTCGGCGGCGAGTGCGTCCCGAAGGGACTGATCGGGTGCGTCGTTGATCAGGCGCTTCATTCGACGCAGCCCCAGCGGGCTCTTGTCGGCCAAGGTGGTGGCGAGTTCGGATAGCCGGGTCTCGAGCTCCCCCGGGTCGACGATCTCGCTGACCAGTCCCGCGAGCACCGGCGACGACGGCGGAAAGTGACCGCCGGTAAAGGCCAGGTATTTCGCCATCTGCGTGCCCACGACCCGCGCCAGCCGAACCGAGCCACCGGCGCCGGGAATCAGTCCGTAGTTCGCGTGCGCATCACCGATGCGCGCTGCTGTCGAAGCCACGACGATGTCGCTCGCGAGCAGCAGTTCGAGTCCGCCGGCCAGCGCCAACCCGTTGACACCCGCGATCACCGGTTGTGCAAGCGCGGCAAGCCGCTCGATGGTCCGGCCGGCGTAGGTGACGAATTCGACGACCTGGCTCGGATCGACCTCGCCGGCCGCATTGGCGAGGGCCTTCAGGTCGGCGCCCGCGCAGAATGCCCGGCCGGTACCGGTCAACACGACCACCCGGACGGATTCGTCAGATTCGATCTCGTCCAGCGCCAGGTTCAATTCGTCCAGCAGGTCTGTGCTGATGGCGTTCATCGCGGCCGGACGTTGCAGCCGTAGCCAAACAGCAGCTCCGGCACGGTGTTTCGCGAGGGTGGGCGATGGGGCCGTAGTGGTGCTCTGGGTGTCGGTCATGTCAGTTGACTGCCCTCTCGAGACCCGCCCAATAGGTGGCGCGAAGCACCTTCTTGTCGATCTTTCCGACTTTTGTCAGGGGTAGTTGGTCGACCACCTCGATGGACTTCGGAGCGTGGTGCGGACCTTTTCGCGCTCTGACGCTGGCGATCAACGCGTCGGTGTCCGGTGTGGCGCCGGGCCGGGGCACCACGAAGGCCTTGACCGCCTCTCCCCATTTCGGATCGGGTACCCCGATCACCGCGGCCATCGACACCGACGGATCGTCGGCCAGCACGTCTTCGATCTCGCGGGGATAGATGTTGAAGCCGCCGGAGATCACCATGTCCTTCTTGCGGTCCACGATGTGGAAGAAGCCGGCATCGCTGCGGTAGGCCATGTCCCCGGTGCGAAGCCAGCCGTTGCGCAGCACCTCGGCGGTCTCGGCCGGGCGCTTCCAGTAGCCCGGACATCACCGAACGTGACCGCACGCAGATTTCGCCGACCGTTCCGTTCGGCACCGTCTGCCCGTCCTCGTCGAGGACCTCGACGAGCGCCCCGGCGACCGCGCGACCGCAGGAGGTCCGGTTCGCCGGATCGTGTTCGGAGGGCAACAGACAGGTGGCCATGCCGACGCACTCCGTCTGGCCGTACCCCTGCAACAGGATCGGGCCGAACGCCTCTTGTGCCTCGTCGATGCGCGACGGGCGACATCGGCGACGCACCGTAGACGACGGTCTCCAACGAGCTCAGGTCGAACCGGTCCAGACCACCGTGATCGAGCAACGCGTACAGCACGGTGGGGATCGTGAACACGTAGTTGATGCGATGGGTTTGCACCGCCGCAAGCCACTGCTCGGCGTTGAAGCCCGCCTGCAGAACGACGGTGCCGCCGCGCAGCAGCGTGGGAAGGACGGGCAGGACACCGGCGTGGGTGATCGGGGTCGCGATGCAGGGTCCGCGGGTCCAACGGCAGTCGCCAGGAGGCGATCAGCGAAAACACCTGCTGGACCATCGCGCGATGGGAGATCATCGCGGCCTTGGGCCGCCCGGTGGTGCCCCCGGTGTACTGCAGCCAGGCGATGTCTTCTTCCTCGGCATCACCGCGGGTGAGCGTTTCCGGTCCAACCTGGGCGCACAACGCCAGCAGGTCCTCGCCGACGTCCGCCGGCCCCAGCGTGAGCAGATGCTTGACGCTGGTGGCCCGGGCGACGATCTGGGCGCCGATTTCGGCGAACTTGGGATGCACGATGAGGATGTCGACCTCGGCGTCCTCGCACAGCTGCACATGGTCGTCGACGGATCCCAGCGGATGCAGCCCGGTGTACATCGCGCCGCTCAGGCAGATCGCGGCCTGGACCATCCAGACGTCGGGGGAATTGACGCTGAGCGCACCGACGCAGCTGCCCTTCGCTGCTGCCCTTGCCTTCCAGCACCCTGCGTATCCGACTCGTCGTGTCGGCCGCCTCGGCGTAGGAAACGCGAGCGGTCTCCCTGGATGAACGCCGTGCGATCGCGGTGACGGGTCAGTGCTTCGACGATCAACGCCGAGTACGAGATTCCGCTGTGTGGCTCAGTCATGATTTCCTCTTGGATGTGGAGGTCGCGGCTAGACATTGGGTAGCCGGGCACCGGCGTCGATCGACAGTGTCGTCGCGTTGATGTATCTGTTCTCGATGACGTGCATGACCAGTGACGCGAACTCACCGGGTTCACCCAGTCGCGACGGATTGAGCGCGGCCGAGCCCAGGGCTTGAACCACCTTGGGATCGACTTCGGCGAAGATGCCGGTATCGAACAGACCGGGCGCGATGGTCACCACGCGAATGCCGTACTGAGCCAGGTCGCGAGCCGCGGGAAGCATCAACCCGATCAGGCCGGCTTTGCTCGCGCTGTAGGCCGCCTGGCCCTTCTGACCCTCGAACGCAGGCGCCGCCGAGGGAGTTGCCGGCCAGGTGGGCCTGCGGTAGCCCAGCCTCGTCGAGTTGCGCCTCCAGTGCGTCGGCGAATCCGGTGAAGCCCGCCTGGTCGGCGGCAATCGGCATCCGCCCCGATGGCCGGGCAGGGTTGGCGCGTACACCTCGTGGAACGGCTCGAGATACGGCAGGACCGGGCGCCGATCCGCCACGATGCCTGCGCCCCGTGTAACAGCACCAGGGGTGTTCCGGTGCCCGCGCGGTAGGTGCCGTATCCGGTCATCTGGTTTCGCCTTTCGAGCGGGCGATGTCGGCGATCACTGCAAGCCGGCGGGTGACGGCGCGGACCTCCTCGACGAACGCAGTGCGGCGTTCGGTCAGTTCGGGCCCACCCGGTCCGAGCAGGTTGCGGTGTCGCGCCAAACGCAGCGCGGGGCGGAACAGTTCCAGGCTCACCGACTCCTCGTTTGCCAGCTTGCGTTGCAGCACCCCTCCTTCGGGCGGGACTGGCCGCGGGGGCCTGCGGTAGTGATTCGCGTAGGTCGCAAGCATGTCCACGATCGGCGCCGTCGGCATGCGTGGCGGCTGCAGCGTCCCACATGTCGCCTGATAGGTGAGGTCGTGACCCGGTTGCTCTTCGAGTGCACCGTCGTGTCCGACGATCTCGATGTGCGACAGCTGGGTCGGCAGGTCCCGATCGCGCCGCAGGCGCCGCAGCGCCGACGGCCGCATCGCCGCCAACGGGCCGGGCAAGTTCACGGCGAGCGTCACCACGCGAACTCCGGTCAGCGGGTCAGGCACATCGGCCCCTCACTACACGAACGTATAGGTTAACATACAGCCGTACAGTCGGTTGAGCAAGAGTTAATATGGCCGGCATGACACAGGTCGTTCCTCCGTTCACGAGCGGCGAGGACCTGACCGCGAAGGCGCGGATTCGCATCGCGGCGATGGAGCTCTACGCCGAGAACGGCGAAGACGGCACGTCGATGCGGGCCATCGCGGGCGCCGCCGGCGTGACGGTCGGACTACTGGTCCACCACTTCGGAACCAAAGAGCGGATCGGGGAAGCCGTCGAGGAGCAGCTCGTGGACTACTTCGCGCACGCCATCGCGCGAGTGCCGGTGGCGGGCACACCGGCGGAGTTCGCCGCAGCCCGCGACGATGTGGTCACATCGATGCTCGCCGCCAACCCCGTCATCGTGAACTATCTCCGACGCACAATTCTCGACCCCACCACGCCGCGCGGCGCGCGCCTACTGCAACGTCTGACCGAACTGACCCGCACTGAGGTCGCCAAAGCCCGGGCCGCCGGTGTCGCGTCGACCACCCGCACGGAAGCCGCACAGGTCATCGGCGTCATGGTCCGCCAGCTCGGACAGCAGTTCCTGCAACCCATGATCGACGCCATGTGGGAACAACTCACCGAACCAGACGAGCTCACCACGGGCAAACCCGAACTCGAGGTGCGTGTCCACGGTTGAGCAGTGCGCGAGCTCTCCCTGTCATCGTCGATCGCGACCTCGTCCCCGACGTCGGGGACCTCGCCGACATGCACATCGCCGAGATTAGCCGGCTGTTCGACGCCACCGGCGCCCAATGGGCCCAACCACCGCAGCCGGCCTTCCCGATTCGCGGCCCCTGGCCCGGCACAGCAGGTCTAGCCTTATGCCTAGCCCGAAATCTTCAACGAGATCACCTCTTTCGAGGCCCGTCGGTCGCGGCGTGCCTGCGCTACAAGAGCCGCGGTGAGCGATGGAGGTATGTCCATGACACCCAACGGCGGACTTCGAGGTCACGGTTTTCGGCAAGTGCACGGTGACTTCACCGCTGACCGACACACTTTTCCTCGATGCTGGGCACCGAGTGCTGTATCGGGACGACCTCGACGAGTTGTGCCGCCATCTGGCGAGGGGTGAAGAGCCACTGTCGTTCGAGTTGGCCGGTCCCCGCAGCGCATCTTCTTCAACCCCACAAAGCTGAAGTGTGCGATCGTGACCGGCGGGGCAGGACCGATCTGCACCCGTGATCGGGCTCGACCCACTGCGCCACGGCGCGGCTCAGACGCGGGGGCGAGGTTGGCGCCACCGCCTCGACTTCGCGGTGATTGATTACAGCGACCCACACCTCTAATGACGACCGAGTTCTTCGGCGCCGGCATCGGCACCTTGCCGTTCTTCTGACCTGGCGCGATGCAGCCAGAGGATCATGAGGCGGTCCCATCGGTCGTGGTCGTTCCGGTGAACCGGTCCGCTCCCTGGAAGCGTCAGCGCTTTTTGTCGCGGCATCCGCGCCTTCACGAAGACCTCGTCGAGGTGCCACTTGTCGCCGGGACGGGGTCGCCGCCGACGCAACCGGGCGGCGTAGTCCGGGCCGAACTTCGCACACCAGGACCGGATCGTCTCGTAGGTGACCACGACACCGCGGCCCAGCATCAGCTCCTCGACGTCGCGCAGGCTCAGCGCGAAACGCTGATACAGCCACACCGCGTGCCCGATGACCTCGATGGGATACCGGTAACCCTTGTACCTCGCCGCAACGACCAATCCTCGCTGCCACCACACCAGGTCAACAACTTGACGATGCCGTGACGGGGGCCAGTGGAATGTCTGCTTGTTGCGCGAGCGCGACCCACTCGGCGGTGGTGCGGCCGGCCAGCGCGTGCGCGATGTCGGCATGCGTATCGCCGACGCCGAGCACGTCGAGCAGCCGATCCCGGAAATGCGGTTCGATCGCGCCGAGCGCCACGAATCCGTCAGCGGCAGCATAGATTCCATAGGTCGGCAGGCCGCCGCCCAACATGGTGTGCGGGCCGCCCATCAGACCGTGACGGACCGCGGCGCCGGCGAATTTGGCCGCATCCTCGAGGGCGACGCGGTGGCGTCGTCCGACTCCGGTTCGGGCGGTCTCCAGCAGGCTCGCCAGCGCGGCCGACACCGCCCTTTCCGCGCCGAGCATGTCCACGATCGGCGCCGTCGGCATGCGTGGCGGCTGCAGCGTCCCACATGTCGCCTGATAGGTGAGGTCGTGACCCGGTTGCTCTTCGAGTGCGCCGTCGTGTCCGACGATCTCGATGTGCGACAGCTGGGTCGGCAGGTCCCGATCGAGCCGCAGGCGCCGCAGCGCCGATGGCCGCATCGCCGTGACAAGGAGATCGGCCTGCACAAGTTCGGCGTCGAGTGCAGCGCGCTCCGACGACGACTTGAGATCGAGAACGATCACCCGCTGATCCGCGGTGAGCTGCTTGTACCAACTGGGCGAGGCCGTCGCGAGCGGATCACCGTGTGGTGGCTCGACCTTGGTCACGTCGGCACCGAGGCTTGCCAAACGGGCGGCCGCCAACGGGCCGGGCAAGTTCACGGCGAGCGTCACCATGCGAACTCCGGTCAGCGGGTCAGGCACATCGCCCCTCACTACACGAACGTATAGATTAACATACAGCTGTACAGTCGATTGAGCAAGAGTTAACATGGCCGGCATGACACAGGTCGTTCCTCTGTTCACGAGCGGCGAGGACCTGACCGCGAAGGCGCGGATTCGCATCGCTGACCGCAGGGCCGATCCCTGCTTAACTATACGTAAATCGAGTCAGCTCTGACTGGTTTCAGAGGCGGGTCGATGTGGACATCTCGAATCGGGTAGCGGCCGTCATGCAACCGGCTCGATCGAGACCGACCTGCGCGAGTTCGCCCGGTGGATGGTGGATGTCCTCACCAGCGACATAGGCGCAGCCGCGGTGTCCGCGCTATTTTCCGACGCCGGCCGGCTGCCGAAGATCGCAAAGATCAAGCCGGATCTGTTTGTCGAACGACACAAGCTGGCCGCGCCCATCGTCGAGCGCGCGTGTGCGCCGTCTTGTTGACTGCACTAACGGCGCGCCTGCCCAGGCATGGGGGCGCCTGGCAGGTTTTCGGTGCGGACGGCGATGTGTCGGCGGAGGTTGTCCCGGGTCTCACTCGCGGTAGACACCGTGGGGTCCAGATCTGTTGGATCAATTGCTGGGGTCCGGCCACCTTCACCGCCACTACAGGCATCGGCACGCCCACTGTGGATACGGTAGGAGCCGGGGCGCCATCGCCGCGCAGCGCCGCCTCTATGATGGTCGAAGGCATTCATTCCATTGCCGCGCAGGCGGCTATCAGTTCGAGCAAAGAAGTTTGCCATGCAGCTGCCAGTCGTCATCGACCCGCGCTTTCACGACGCGGTTATCTTCCACCTTGACGGCGTGGTCACCGACTACCGCATCGCTTCACGCGGCGGCGTGGGCGAGGTTGTTCGACGGCTTCCTGGCACGACGGCCGGCAGACTCGGGCGAGGATCACTCCCTCTTCACCGATGACGACTACCGGCACCTCGTAGACGACAAGCCGCGCTATGACGGCGTGACCGACTTCCTCGCTTCGCGGGGGATCTCGCTGTACGAGGTCCGCCATCGCGACGGCACGACGACACTGTGTGCGGGCTTGTCAACCGGCAACAAATGATCTTTCTGGATCGTTGGCCGACGGTGTGCCGCTGTTCGACTCGACGGTCGACGATGGTGCGAAAGTTCCAGGATGCCGGTATCGCAACCGCCGTCTACTCATCAGCCGCAACTGTGAACAAGTCTTGAAAGCCGCCGGGATTGATGACCTGTTCCCTGTCCGCGTCGACGGTGTCGTTGCCGACGAACTGGGCCTGCCGGGCAAGCCGGATCCGGCCGTCTTGCTCGAAGCCGCGCGCCGACTCGGTATGCGTCCGGAGCGGTCTGTCGTCGTCGAGGACGCCGACGCCGGGGTCGACCGCGGGCCGCGCTGGCGGATTCGCACTCGTCATCGGTGTCGACCAGACCGGACATGCCGAAGAATTGCAGGGTGCGGTGCAGATTCGGTGGTCACCGACCTGGACGACGTCGCGGTCCGCACGGGTGACAAGCGCATGTCGGAACTGCCGAATGCGCTGGAGTCCTATGGTCAGCTCGTCGGAGTATCTCGGCGCCCGGGAGTCCGGTGGTGTTCCTCGACTTCGACGGAACGCTGTCCGAGATCGTGTCCGACCCGGCGCGGCCACGCTCGTCGACGGAGCGGCCGAGGCGCTGGAGTACTTGGCCGCGCGGTGCCCCGTCGCGATATTGAGCGGCCGCGATCTGGCGGATATCCACGAGCCGGGTCGGCATACCCGGGATCTGGTACGCCGGCAGCCACGGCTTCGAGCTGATCGGACCCGACGGCAGTTATCACCAGAACGACGCGGCCATCGCCGCGGTGCCCGTCCTCGAGCGAGCGGCGGCCGAACTGCGCGACGCGCTGAGCGCGATTCCCGGGAGTACGCGTGGAGCACAAGCGCTTCGCTGTCGCGGTCCACTACCGCAATGTCGCACCGGAGCGCGTCGCTGAGATCGTCGCGGCCACACACCGGCACGGCGAGCGAGATGGCCTGCGGGTGACGACTGGCCGCAAGGTAGTCGAGCTGCGGCCGGACATCGACTGGGACAAGGGCGACCACGCTGGCCTGGATTCGTGATCGCATCGACGCATCGGGTCGCCTGCTGCCGATCTACATCGGCGACGACCTCACCGACGAAGACGCGTTCGACGCGATTCGATTCGACGGCATCGGGATCGTCGTGCGGCACGACGAGGATGGCGACCGCACGGTCGGCCGCCCATTTCACCCTGAAGAGTCCCGATCAGGTGCGGGAGTTCCTCCAGCGGGGATACGAATGGCTCGCCTACACGCACCAGACGTCTGCCGAGGCTTGGGATTTCACGTTCGAGGGTTACGACCCGCACAGCGAGAAGCTTCGTGAGGCGTTGTGCACGGTGGGTAACGGCTACTTCGCCACTCGGGGCGCCGCGCCGGAGTCGAAGGCCGGTCAGGTGCACTACCCGGGCACCTATGCCGCCGGTGTTTACAACCGTCTCGACGACGACGTATCGGGCAGCACCAATCGACAACGAGAGCCTGGTGAACCTGCCCAACTGGCTTCCGCTGACGTTCCGTGTCGACGGCGGCAGCTGGTTCGACATCGACGAAGTCACGCTGTTCTCCTACCGGCAGACTCTCGACCTTCGCGGTGCGATGCTGACGCAGGGAGGTTCGCTTCCGCGACGCGGCCGGCCGCACCAGTTCGGTGACCCAACACCGATTCGTGGCGATGCACATGCCCCACGTCGGTGCCCTTGCGACGACGATCGTCGCCGAGGATTGGTCGGGGACGATCGAGATTCGCTCGACGCTCGACGGCAACGTCCGGAACGCGCTGGTCGAGCGCTACCGGGACTTGGCCAGCAATCACCTCGACTCGCTGGAAAAGCGGGAGCTGTCGGACAATTCGGTGCTTCTGACAGTTCAGACGACACAGTCGCAGCATCCCCATTGCCCTGGCGGCGCGGACCACCGTGTGGCGCGACGAGACTCCAGTGCCGGCTCGGTATCGGCTCGTCGAGGGGGACTTCGAGATCGGTCACGAAATCGTCGCCGACCTGGCAGCGGGTCAGTCGTTGACGGTGGAAAAGATCGTGACCCTGTTCATCGGGCGCGATGTCGCGACGTCGCGAACCTGCTGCCGATGCCCAGCGCTGGCTGGGCCGCCAAGGCCGGTTCGCCGAGATACGGCACGCGCACCTGCTCACCTGGGCGCATCTGTGGGAGCGGCTGTCCATCGAATTCGACGAGTCACGCAGACGAATTGCGCATCCTGCGGCTGCATCTCCTGCATCTGCTGCAGACGGTGTCACTACAACAGCTCGAGCTCGATGTCGGGGTGCCGGCCCGCGGGTCTGCATGGTGAGGCATATCGTGGCCACGTCTTCTGGGACGAGCTGTTCATCTTCCCGGTGCTCAACTTGCGGCTGCCCATCGTCACCCGGTCGCTGCTTCTATACCGCTACCGGCGCCTGCCGGAGGCACGCCGCGCCGCCAAGGCGGCCGGCTACGCCGGTGCGATGTTCCCATGGCAATCCGGCAGCGACGGACGCGAGGAAAGCCAGCAGCTGCACCTCAATCCGCGTCAGCGGCCGGTGGAACCCCGATCCCAGCGCACCGTGCGCACCACATCGGCATCGCCGTCGCCTATAACGCGTGGACGTTTTATCAGGTCACCGGGGATCTCGCGTACCTGATCGACTACGGCGCGGAGATGCTGGCGGAGATCGCGCGCTTCTGGGTGAGTAGGGCCACCTACGACGAAGAGCGCGATCGCTACAGCATCCGCGGCGTCATCGGGCCCGACGAATTCCATTCCGGCTACCCGGACGGCCGTACGACGGCATCGACAACAACGCGTACACCAACGTGATGGCGGTCTGGGTGATCATGCGGGCCTTCGACGCGCTGCATTTGCTGCCGCTGCCGAACCGGCTCGACCTGCGGGAAACGCTCGGACTGCACGGTGATGAACTGGCGCACTGGGATCGTGTGAGTCGACGGATGTTCGTCCCGTTCCACGACGGCGTGATCAGCCAGTTCGAGGGATATGGCGAGTTGGCCGAACTGGATTGGGATGCGCTACCGCCAGCGGTACGGCAACATCCAACGCCTCGACCGCATCCTCGAAGCCGAGAACGACGACGTCAACCGCTACAAGGCTTCCAAGCAGGCCGACGCGCTGATGCTGCTCTACCTGATGTCGGCGACGGAGTTGCGCGAGCTGCTCGATCGGCTCGGCTACCAGCTTCATGCCCGACCAGGTCCCGAAGATGGTCGACTACTACATGGCCCGCACGTCGCACGGCTCGACGCTCAGTGGTGTGGTGCATACCTGGGTGCTGGCCCGGGCCAACCGCGATCGCGCGATGGAGTTTTTCCAACAGGTTCTCAAGTCCGACGTTGCCGACATCCAGGGCGGCACCACGTCGGAGGGTATTCACCTCGCGGCGATGGCCGGCAGCGTCGACCTCATGCAGCGGTGCTTCACCGGGCTGGAAACCCGCCAGAATCGCATCATCCTCGCCCCGCACTGGCCGGAAACACTTGGCCTGCTGGCATTCCCGATCCACTACCGCGGTCTGCACCTGCACCTGCGGGTGAGCGGGAAGGGCGCGATCATCAGCGTGGATCCACGGGGCGTTGGCGGGGCTGAAGTGGAATGCCGTGGTCGCGTCAAGAAGCTGACGCCCGGAGGCACTGTCCGATTTCGATCATGAACCCCCGGCGTTTTGCTCCATGTTGTCGCCGGGCACGTCCTTACGGTCACGGTGCTGCTGCAGTGCGCGACGGGTCATAACTGCGTCGCCTCGCGCCGCTGAATCGGTTGTCGCTAGCTCACACCGCGCTCAACTACTCGGAACGAAAGGGCTCCGCAACATGCTCCCTGGATCGTGTGGTCCACCGGACTCTTCGCCTATATGGTGGCCGTCCTTGACCGAAGCGCGTGCCGTGACCTCGGCTCGGTGATCCAGGTGGTGTGGGAGTCTTGCCGCCCAGGATGTGGGCAGGAAGGCTCGATGGCGATGACGACGAGGAAACGACACAGTTGCTGAGCAGGTTGTGCGCAAGTTGGCGACCGCGGATCGGATGCTGGGTGAGGGCAAGGGCCCGCCACCTTGCGGTTGGATACCGCGTGGTACTACACACCGGCAAGCCGAATTCGTCGAGAACCGGCTCGGTCCAGACCACGGTGTAGGTCTTGACTGGCCGAGACCGGCTGGAATCCTTTCCGTTCCACCAGTAGGCTGTGTGATCTGCCGCCTGGGTATCCGAGACTCGTGACAACGAGGAGGGCCAGGAATGCGAGTGACGGTGCTTGGTGCCGGCTCCTGGGGGACCACTGTCGCTTCCTTGGTGTCCGGCAAGAACGACGCGATGGTGTGGGCCTGGGAGCCCGAGGTCGCCCGCGAGATCGCCGAGGCGCATACCAACGAGCGTTACCTGCCCGGGTTCCGGCTTCCCGAACGGCTCCAGGCGACCGCCGATCTCCAGCATGCCCTAGCACGTTCGGAGGTGCTGACGCTCGGCATGCCCTCTCATGTGTTCCGCGGCGTCATCGAGCGGGCCGCGCCCTATGTGCCCTCCTGGATCCCTGTGGTGAGCCTGGCCAAAGGGTTGGAGCCGGGTTCGCTGCTGCGCATGACCCAGGTGGTCAAGGAGGTACTCCCCGGGCATCCGGCGGCAGCGCTGACGGGTCCCAACGTGGCCACGGAGATCATGGCGGGGAAGCCGGCGGCGACGGTCCTGGCGACCCCGGACCTGACCGTGGCCCGCGCGCTGCAGGACGTGTTCAGCCGCCGCCGGCTGCGGGTGTACATGAACCAGGACGTGATCGGTTGCGAGGTTGGAGGGGCCCTCAAGAACGTCATCACCATCGCGGTCGGCATGGCTCAGGGGCTCGGCGTGGGCGACAACACCCGTGCCACCTTGATCACCCGCGGCCTTGCCGAGCTCACCCGGCTTGGCATCGCGATGGGCGGTCAAGCCCTTACCTTTGCCGGCCTCGCCGGCATGGGTGACCTGATCGCCACCTGTATCAGCCCCCATAGCCGGAACCGCCATGTGGGCGAGCAGCTCGGTATGGGCCGGAAGCTCGATGACATCCTCTCCGAGATGACCATGGTCGCGGAGGGGGTCAGGACCGCGGCGTCAGCGGTCGAGTTGGCCGATCGGTACTCGCTGGATCTGCCAATTTCTCGTGCGGTCCATCAGGTGGTCATCGGCGCGACGACTGCTTTCGACGCCTTCGAAGGCCTCTGGCGCACCCCGGCCGGCGAAGAAAGCGAACCCGCTTAGCCTGAATCCATGTGTGTCACGAACGCTGAGGGGAGCGTGATAGGCAAGCTTCCGTAGGCGGTGTTGTGCAGGAGATGAAGGACTCAGAAGGAGCCTTCGACGGGAGCGATTAGCGCACGAATACATAGCGATGGTCCCCAGGTGTCACCGCTTCATCGAGCTAGTTCGCTCGGGGTCTTGTGCGCGACTGGATGGAGTCGTCGCAGCGCCTTGCGAAACTCCCGGATTGGGCTGGCGTCCGGCGACACGCCACACACGTCAGCCAATGTCTCGCGGATGCCGATGCCTGCCGCTACGTGCGAGCCTCGAGCCAGTCCACGAGGTCGCCAAGGACGATGTCGCGCTCCGGCTCGTTGAAGACCTCGTGATAGAGGCCGTCGTAGAGCTTGAGCGTCACGTCCTTCGACGACGCCTTCTCGGCAAGCAGTTTCGACCCCGAAACCGCAGCTCCCTTGTCGTCACTGCCGTGCATGATCAGGATCGGAAGATCGATCTCAGTCAGTCGGGCCCTCACCTTCTCAGCGGTAGCGATGGTTTCGGCACCCGTGCGCGCCTTGATCCGGCCGTGATAATTCAGCGGGTCGCTGTCGTAGTCGGCTACCACCTGCGCGTCGCGGCTGACCATTGTCGAGTCCAACGGGGTGACAGCCAGGTTCGGAACGAACTTGGACAGCACCTTCGCGAGCAGCCGCTCAGGCGCGGAACCGATCGAGATGTCGATCGCCGCCGCGGAAACGGCGACCCCGGTCAACGCGTACCGGCTGCCGGTTGACGTCTTGGTCACATAGTCGAGGGTGAGCAACCCACCCATGCTGTGACCGACCAGGAACACCGGGAGACCGGGGTGCTGTGCCGCGGCGATCCGGACCACGCGGTCGATGTCGGCGACGACCTCGGACATCCGGTTGACGTTGGCCCGCGGTCCTTCCGACTTCCCGTGCCCGAAGTGGTCCACGGCGTAGGAGGCATAACCGGCAGACACCAGCCGCTGCGCGACGTGCAGGTAGCGCCCGCTGTGCTCGGCGTAGCCGTGGACCAGCACGACGACCCCGGTCGGGTCGCCGTCGGGCAGCCAACCCTGCCAGTAGATCTGCTTGCCCGCCGCGCCGATGAACCGGCCTTCGACATGGACGGTCACTGTTTTTCTCCCGCCACACGGCCCACCTGAAGCACCTCGTCCAGTCCGTCGGCGAAGCAGCGCATCAGCACATCGTGGTCCTTGACCGCCGAGCCGTCGATATTGAACCCCAGGCAGCAGGTCCCGACGTGCGAGACCATCGCGACCGCGACCGCGACCCCGGGCAGTGGGCCCAACGGGTACATCCGTTCGACCTTGGCCCCGGCGATGTAGGTCTGGTACGGCGAGCCGGGAACGTTCGACGCGATCATGTCCACCGACATACCGAGCCGGTGCATGGCGGCCCCGACCGCCGAAGGCAGCCGATTGACGACCGGTGCCAGCAAGGCGACCGAGTCCAGCGCGGGCTCGGTGCGCACCGACAGCACGAGACCGCGGATTGCGCTGATGCGTTCAGCGGGATCCTCGATCCCGACGGGAGCGGCGAACAATGCCCCGGCGAACTTGTTGCCGCCCATCGGGTCATCGCTTTTGCGCAGCGACACCGGCATCCCCATCGGCAGGGTGTCGATCTGGATGCCGTGCAGGTCGTGGTAGCGGCGCATGCCGCCGAGCAGCGCGGCGACGAAGGCATCGTTCACCGAGCCGCCCGCGGCCCTGGCCGCGCCCCGATGATCGAGACGGCCACCGAGCCGTCGAAGTCACGCCCCCGGGAGTCGGTGACGTTCTCGAACAGCCAGGCTCTGCGTTTCTCCTCGTCTAGACCCCGGTACTGCCAGCGAACCAACGGCATGATCTCGGTGTCCTTATTGGTACGTCGGTCGACTCTGATGAGCAGATTTCGCCGGTCGAGTTCGGCCAGGTATTCGCGGATGTCGGCGTAAGCTCGTCGTTCTGCGCCATTGTCGGGGTTTCCACCGTATTTCCTTTCCGGCCTTACCACGGTAGGTGCGGCCCCGTTCACTTCGCGGTTTGACCGCCGTCGATGTCGAGCACCGATCCGGTGATCATGGATGCCATATCGCTGACGAGAAACAGGACGCCGTTGGCAACGTCGTTGGGTTCGGCCATCCGACGTAGCGGCAGCCGTTTCACAAAGGTTTCGAGACCGAGTGTGCGGAACGCGTCGGGTCCTGCCGCCTCCAGTGCATGCTGCAGGGCCGGGGTGTTGACCAGCGTCGGTGCAACGGCCACAACGCGGATGCCGTACCGACCCAGCTCGACTGCCAGGCTCTGGGTCATCGCGACCAGACCGGTCTTGGAGACCCGGTAGTGCAGTGGGTTGGCGTCGGCGCGGTGGGCAGTCGATGAGGACATGTTGACGATGACGCCCGGAAACGTGGCGTCGATCATTGCCTGAGCGGCTCGACTAGCGACGAGATACGCTCCGCGAAGGTTGAGGTTAAGGACGTCATCCCAATCTGCGGCGCTGATCTGCAGGGCCGGCCTTCGGGGCGCCACCCCGGCGTTGTTCACCAAGATGTGGGGCGAGTTGCCGGCGGTGGCGAACGCGGTGAAGAAGTCCTCGATCGATTCCTCAGACCGCAGATCAACCGTCCAGCCCTCGGCATGAACGCCTGCGCTGCGCAACTGGTCGACCAGGGCATCCATTGCGGTCTTGTCGATATCTAGCAGGTGCACGTCCGCGCCGGCTTCGGCGAGCCGGCGCGTTACGGCTGCGCCGATGCCGCTCGCGGCGCCCGTGATCACCGCAACGCGACCGGTGAGGTCGAGAAGTCCGTCGATTGAGTGCATGGCCGCTTCCTGTGGTTGGGCTCGCCGGGTTCCGCTCAACGCCGGATCTCGATGGCACGTTGCGGGCACATCTGTTCGGCGATTTCGACGGCCTTGACCTGTCCGGGCGGCACGTCCACGCGGTAGCAGACGGTGCCGTGATCGTCGAGGGAGAACACCGCGGGGGCATAGAATTCACACAGCCCGTTGCCTTCGCAAAGGCCGCTGTCGATGTGCACTTTCATGACATCCTCACCGGTAAGTGCCGATAACCGATCGCGCCGAGGGTGTCGAGCGGTTCTGGCTGGTGCCGCGGGTCGAGATGGGGGGCCGGTCGCTGGTCGAGGAGGCCCTCGACGGTGAGTAACGCCTCCCGGCGAGCCAACTGTTGACCGATGCACGCATGCACGCCGCGGCCAAAGGTCAGGTGTGGTGCGTCGCGCATGTTTCGGCTCTCGTCGAAATCCGGGTCGCCGAACTGCGTGTCATCACGGTTGGCTGATGCGATAGCGACCATCACCCGTGCGCCGTCGGGCACCACGGTCGAGCCGATCCGCTGGTCGCCGATCGCGATGCGGAAACTCCCTTCGAGCGGGCACGCGAATCGGAGACACTCTTCGATCACGTCAGGGATGCGGGCACGGTTGGCCCGCAGACGATCCAGCAGGCCATCGGTTCCAAGGACCAGGTGGATGAGGCTCCCCAAGAAATTGGTCGTGCTCTCCGTCCCGCCAACCATCACCTGGGTGATGAGGTTGAGCGCCTCGGCGTCGGTGAGCACGTCCTCGCCGGGTTGGTCGACCAGAAGACGTCCGAGGAAGTCGTCGCAGAAGGTAAGGCGCCGCTCCTTGATTTTGGCGAGAAAGTAGGACTCCATCTCGATCACGCTATGTGCCGCGCGCACCACGGTTCGTTCGTCGACTGTGTCGATTTGGACGGCGAAGAAGTCGTCGGTCCAGCGCTTGAGCTGCGGCACGTCTACCTCGGGGACGTCGAGAACCGCGGCAACCACCCGGATCGGCACGTGGACTGCATAGTCGTCGACCGCATCGAAATGCCCGACGGCCGTGGCCCTCTCGAGTAACTGGGCCACGATCCCCTGGACGCGCGGGGTGATCTGGCGCATGAACTTCCCCGGCTCCAGCGCCCGCTGCATGACGCGTCGGTACCGGGTGTGGACCGGTGGGTCGGTGGTGATCAACGTTCGGGCCCGCGTACCGATCCGCGATGTCTTCAGTACCGCCAGTGCGGCCGGTGACCGGCGGAACGCACTGGCAAAGGACGCGGCCTGGGCTGAGGAGAATGCCTCAGGGTGCTTGTAGACCTCAACGCAGTCGTTGTAGCGGCTGACCACCCACACATCCAATTCGGGGATGTAGGTGACACCGTCGTGCGCGCGGATGTCGGCGTAGATCGACATGCGTTCTCCGTGGCTCAGGCCACCGAAGACGGCTAGGCCGGCGGGATCGCCCGAGCGTGAGCTGTGGTCGACAGGGCACGATGGTGAGTCCATCAGGAGCGCCTCCACTCAGTTGGGCTGGCTTGCGGTAAACACGCGGTCGGTGTACGCGGCGTCACGCTCGCGCCAGGCTGCGGCCTTCTTGATGCCGACGATGCGCACCGCTTCTAAGACGAGTGCGTCGTGTTGGTTGGTGCACTCGATGCGGTAGGTGACGACGCCGCCCTCGTTAGGGTCGGGACCCTCGTCGAGGGCCACGATTTCGCTGCGTGCGTACAGTGTGTCGCCGGGAAAGACCGGCGACACGAACCGCACCGAATCCAGGCCGACGTCGCCGAGCGAGCGGCTTGACACGTCCTGGCTGGTCAGGCCAACGGCGAGGGCTAAGACCAACGCGCCGTTGATGATTGGGCCAGCCGCCGGCGTGCCGTCGCGGCCGGTGGGTGTGAGTTCGCGGTTCCAGTGACTTTGCGCGCTGTTCAAGGTGGCCAACGTCCATCGGGTGTTGTCGAATTCTGTGATCGACCTGCCGCGGTGGTGTTCAAACACCTGCCCGACGGTGAAGTCCTCAAAGTAGGTCATCTCGTCCCCTCCGGGAGTGCGCGCAGAACAAGGTTGGAGCGGGTGAAGGTGACCACCGGGCCGGTGCGGTCGCTAAACCCTGTGGTGGCCCACTGGACTACACCGGCCTGGGGGTTCTTAGATGACGGCCGCGCGGCGACGACCGTGGACCGCGCATGAAGCGTGTCGCCGGGGTGAACTATGGCGTGGAAACGGATCGCGTCAGCTCCGAGCAGGATCCCGCCGCCCTCGGAGAGATCCTCGACCGTGAGGCCGAAGACGACTGCGTAGACGAGCAGGGGCGACACGACCAGGTCGGGGTGGCCGAGGTAGATCGCATAGCCCCGGTCGAGCAAGGCCGGCTCGAATTGCAGCCATTGGGTCGCGAAGTCGACGGCCTCGCCTTCGGTGATCGTGCGGCCGCGCTGATGACGAAACTCGCGGCCGACCTCGAAATCTTCGAAATGGTTGAGGCGCCGCAGCGCTGGGGCGCCCAGCCGCGGGGTCACGGTTGGCTCCCGACCACTGCGTCGACCGGCGGCGGCGCATCTCCAACAGCCATTCCGCAGGCATGCGCACGCTGCACTGTGGCCTCGAAGATGCGGGCGCTGGCGGCGTCCACCATCATCCCGTTGTGCACGGCCGCCCCGCTGCCCGCGCGGGCGGCGGCCTCGATCGCTTTGAGCACCGAGAGCGCGTGGTCTACTTCCTGTGCGGTGGGGGCGAACACCTCGTTAGCGATCGGGATCTGGCTGGGGTGAAGGCACCATTTACCGACCGCGCCCAGAGCCGCGGCACAGTTCGCCTCGACACGATATCCGTCGGAGTCGGCGATCGCCGGGTAAGGGCCGTCGATGGGATCGACGCCATGGGAGCGCGCCGCGGCGATCATCCGGGCTCGGGCGTGATGCCAGACGTCGCCGGGATAGTCCAGGCATCCGGCGCGCATCCCGAGGCTGGCGGATAAATCACCGAATCCCAGAATGAGCGCCTCGAGGCGGGGCGAGGCCGCGGCGATGCTCTCCACATTGGCCAGGGCCTCGGCCTCCTCGATCAGCACCTCGATACCGATAGACCGCTGTAACCCGTGTTTGCGCTCGAGGTGAGAAAGCAGCGTCTCGACAAACCAGATGTCACGTGGTGAGCGCACCTTGGGCACCATCACCACGTCGACGTGGTTGCCGGCCGCACCGACGACCTCGGTCAGGTCGTCGACAGCCCACGCCGTGTGTACGCCGTTCATCCGGAAGCAACGCACGGTCGAGCCCCAGTCGTGTGTCGAGAAACCGTCGATGACGTTTCGTCGCGCTGCCGCCTTCTGGCTGGGAGCGACAGCATCTTCGAGGTCGAGAAAGGCCAAATCGGCGCCCGCGCCAGCTGCTTTGCCAATCATTTTGGGGTTGCTGGCGGGTACCGCCAATTCACTGCGCCGTAGTCGCCGACTCACCAACGTCTCCTCCGAACGAGCGTGACCGACCGGCTGGCCGGTCGGTACGGAGTATAGGCACGACTCCCGGGCCACCGTCAAGCGCGGCGGTCAAGGCCCTCGCCAGCCGAGTGCTACCGTCGCAGGGCAGGACGCGTTCCGTGCGTCGCCTACGGGACAGTTGGGCAGGTACAGGGCTAGGGGTGCGGTGATGACCGAGAAGGCGCGGCCAGTAGCTCAGGTCCCGGGTGAATTCCCTGTGACGCCTGGGAGCACCCGATCTGCCGTGGCCACCGCGGCGGCTCGGCTGTTCAGGCAGCGCGGCTTCGCGGTGGTGAGCATGCGCGATATCGCCGCCGAGGTCGGCCTGTCGAAAGCGGGGCTTTACCACCACTGCCCCAGCAAAGAGGGCATACTCATCGACATCATCCTGCTTGGACACAGGCTCATGCTCGATCAACTCGAATATGCCTGCAGCACAACGGGATCTCCCCTTGATCGATTATCCGCCTTCATCCTGACCCGTGTCGAGCTCATCAGCCAGTACCATGACGTATTCACCGTCGTCTGGCGCGAACAACCCTGGCCGTCGGAGGTCGCCGGCATCGCCGAATCGGGCGCCGCGCAATACCGGCGCGGGGCGCGTGAACTCATCGAGGCCGCCCGTGATGCGGGCCAGATCCGTCACGACGTCGACCCGCACATGTTCATGCTCGCCATCGACGGGATGACGAGCTGGCCCGGATTCTGGTACCGCGAGGAGGGACCGCGGACTCCACAGCAGATCGGCGCCCAGTTCCTCGAGTTCTTACTCGGCAGTGTCCGGGTGGCGGGCCCGTCCCCCGCCTAGGCGATGCGCCGCCTTCTTGACGTGATGCGGGTTACATCAGTACGGTGAAAGCCGACCGGCTGGCCGGTCGGCGCATTGGATATCCGTGGCGCTCAATAGCGCACAGGGGTTGATTTGCCTTTGCTGGAGTAACCATGACCGACACCTCTGTGGAACCGAACCCCGACTCGGACGCCACCTTGACCTGCAGTTCGATTCGATGTGCGGTCGGTTGATCGGGCCTGGGACTTGGAGGGCTCAACGATGCCGACAGCGCCGGACGCTTTCCAGGTGCCTCTTGCAAGGCAGGACGCCGAAACTTCCCCGACGTCGCCCACCTCGCAGCGCGGTGCGCCTGTCTACCGCGACATCCGCGAATACCTGACCGAATTGGAGCGCCGCGATCTTCTGATCCGCGTCGACACGCCTGACCAACAAGGACACCGAGGTGATGCCGCTGGTGCGCTGGCAGTTCCGCGGGCTCGACGAGGCGCAGCGAAAGGGTTGGCTGTTTGAGAATCTGACCGACTCGCGAGGCCGCAGGTTCGATGCGTCGGTGGCGGTGGCCATCAGTGGGGCATCACCAGCGGTTTACGCGGCCGCGCTCGGCGTCGAGTCCCCGGAGCAGATCAACGTCAAGTGGCTCGAGGCGCTCAGAAACCCGCTCGAGCCGATCGAGATCAGCGCAGACGAGGCGCCGGTCAAGGAGGTCGTGGTCTCCGCAGACCAGGTCGTGGCGAGCGGCGGGATCGACATGTTCCCGGTGACCGTGACGAATCCGGGTACCGACGTGTCTGCCTACTTCAGCTGCCCGGTATGGATAACGCGGGACCCCGAGACCGGCGTGTACAACGTGGGCACCTACCGGGTGATGGTCAAGGCGCCTGATCGGGCCGGAGTCATGATGCTCTACGGCCAGGACAGCCGAATCCACTGGGAGAAGGCCCGGGCGCTGGGTCGTCCGCTGGAGGCGGTGCTGTGCCTGTCCCCGATACCGGCGTTGGCGCTGTGCAGCGCGACCAAGCTGCGCCAGCCCGAGTACGGAGTCGCAGGGGCATTAAACGGCGCGCCCCTGGAGCTGGTCCGCGCCGAGACGGTCGACCTGCTCATCCCGGCCACGGCCGAGATCGCCATCGAAGGGCGCTTCCGAACCGACGTGCTCGAGATGGAGGGGCCCTTCGGCGAGTACGGCGGGTACGCCGGCACCCAGGACTACCAACTGCTCTTCGAGGTGACCGCGATCACCCACCGCCGCCGACCGGTGCTGCAGGCTTTCATCAGCGAAATGCCGCCGAGCGAAAGCTCGTGCATCCGCAAGTTCGGCTTCGAAGCAGTCATCCTCCTCGAACTGTCGTCGAAGGTGCCCCACCTGGCGGGGGTGAACTTCTTCGAGTTCGCCGGCAGCTCCCAGGTGCTCGCCATCGCTCTCAAGCGCGATCACGACCTCGGGGAGGTGTGGATGGCGCTTCGCGCTGCCGGGTCGGCTGTCAACATGTCGGGACTCAAGTGGGTCGTGGCCGTCGACGACGACATCGACATCACCGACCTGGAAAGCGTGTTCTGGGCGATGGCCTGGCGCGTCCAGCCCCATCGCGACATCCAGATTCAGCGGGGCCGACCCACCGATCTGGACCCGTCGGCCGCGCCGGTGGCCGCCTCGTTCACCGAGCGGACCTACCCCGACGGTCTCGGCGGGTCGCAGATCCTCATCGACGCCACCATGAACTGGGCCTACCCGCCCGTGAGCCTCCCCACCCGAGAACACATGGAAACCGCCCGAGCAATCTGGGAAAACGAGCTCGGTCTACCTGCGCTCAGTCCCCGGCTGCCCTGGTTCGGCTACGAGCTCGGCTACTGGCCCGAGAGCTGGGATCGTGCAACCAAACGTGCCGTCGCCGGCCAATACCTCCAGACCGGGGAGGAGTTCCGAGCCCTTCGCACCAAATCGTCCTACTACGAGACCGGGGTCATCGAGGCCCCCGACACGTCGAACGCACAGTGACCAGCACCAGACGCCTCATCATCGGGGTAACAGGGTCAAGTGCCCCGCAATTGGCCTGGACCCTTCTGGAGGCCCTGCAGGCGGATTCCACGATCGAGACCCATCTCGTCGTCTCCAAGAACGCCGAGACGACGATGCAAGCCGAGATGGGCGTCGGCCGTGACGTGTTCGAGGCACTGGCAGACGTCGTCTATGACCCCGACGACATGGCGGCGGCGATCTCCTCGGGGTCATTCGTCACGGCCGGAATGGTCATCGTTCCATGCTCAATGAAAACCCTTGCGGCAGTCGCGAACGGGCTCAGCACCAACCTCCTAGCACGCGCAGCCGATGTCTGCCTGAAAGAGCGGCGCACCCTGGTCCTCGTCACCCGAGAGACGCCGCTGAGCCTGGTCCATCTCCGCAACATGGAAGCCGCAACGCTCGCCGGCGCCGTGGTCCTCCCACCCGTCCCAGCGTTCTACCACCAGCCACGGTCGATCGATGACCTACTCGGTCACATCGCCGGCAAGATCCTCGACCAGTTCGCCATCGAGCATGAGCTCTTCCGACGGTGGTCATGAGCACTACCGTCGGGCCGCACAACCCCGATCATGTTCGCATGCCGGGTAAAGATCGTCCTCGCACTCCAAGGCGCCGCACCGGCGGCAGAAGCGCCCGGGTGCGCGCCGACGTTCTGCGAGCCGCCCTGGACATCCTGCTCAATGACGGCGTAGACAACCTGTCGATCGCGCAAGTAGCCCAACGAGCAGGCGTGCATGAATCGTCGATCTACAGACGTTGGGGATCGAAGGCCAGCCTGCTGATAGACGCAGTCCTCAGCCATCTTGAACGTCAAATCCCAAAGCCCGAGACAGGAAACCTACGAGGTGACCTGATCGAACTCTTCGGAAAGATCGCCGACTTTCTGGCGAGCCCCCTCGGTCAGGCATTGCTGCGTCTCTCCGCTCGCCACGACCTGCCGGAGTACGAGGCGGCGCGCGACCTAATCTGGACCGAACGCCTCTCGGTGGGCTCGGCTGTGCTCCAACAGGCAGAAGCGCGTGGGGAACTACGTCACGGAGTCGATCATCGCATCGCCCTCGAGACCCTTGTCGGGCTGCTGACGCACCGCATCATCATGACCCGGGAGCCTGTCGACGGTCCCGTCGTCGAAATGGTCGTCGACCTGTTACTCACCGGAATTGCATCGAACACAAACACTGAGCGGCAAATCTTGCGACGGTGAAGCGCCAAAAAGGAGAGAGGCCATGAGACCGCCACTGCCCGAGCCGCTCAGGCTCCCTTGGGAACTCAAAGAGAACCTGACCGCTAAGTCCGGAGTGGACGAGCTCCGAGACGGGCGGACGAAATACTGGGTCGACGAGATCCTTAAGGGCATCACGCCGAAGATGTTCGTGTGGTGGTTCAGCGGCGGCCTTCTGGGAGACATGGACATCGACGGCCGTCCCGTCTCACGGTACCGGGTCTGGCATCCCTACGACCACGTGAACGCGCGTTTGCTGTTGAATCGACCCCTTGAGGCCAAGCAAGGAGCGATCGCCGAGCTCGAGGAGTTCTTCGGTCGGAAACCCGAGTACTACACCAACCCCGCGGTGCGCGTCGACCAGATCGACAAAGAGGCAATCACCACCACCTGGTTTGAGAACGGTGTCGCCATCGGCCACCTCGACCACGAGCTCGAGGCAGTCCCCGACGGCACGCGCCTCGGACATGTCATGTACGTCCCAGGCGAGTCGACGACCCTAGGCAAGTTACTTGCGCCGCGGGTGTGGCCCCGCGCCATGGGGGAAGCGTGGCTCAAGCACGGTATCGAGGAGATGGCCAACTTCGAGAACTTCCTGCCGCAACTCTACGAGCGCGAAGCGGACCGCCAGGGCGAGTGACAGGCGATAGCCGGACCAGCCTCTCACGTGATCATGGCTATCCTCGGCCACCGCAGCGCCAACATGGCCATGATCTATGTTCGGTGCTGATCTACCGAACGGGCGCTCGTGTGAGGTGGACCTCGAGGAGGCATTCGTGCCCGCTGATAAGCACCCTGGTCGACAACGGATCGCCCGTATTGGCGCTGTCGTGCTGCTGGGTGTTGGCGCGGCGGTGGTGGGCGTGTACTCGTTGTTGCCGAGAATGGCCCGACAGAACTGGGACCGGGTCAGGCGCAGCGACACAATGATGTGCCTGTTGAAGCGGGTCAACCTCAGCAGGCTCAAGAGCGCGGGAAGCAAGCGTTCAGCCACCGCGATCCTCACCCACGTCGGGCGTCGCAGCGGGCGGAGCTATGAGACGCCGCTGGGTGCATATGCCTACGGTGATGGTTTCGTCCTGTCGCTGGCCTACGGCAGCCAAACCGACTGGTGCCGCAACGTGATGGCCGCCGGGACCTGCACCCTTGCCTGGAAAGGGCACACTTACAAGCTGGAGCGGCCCGAAATCATTTCCGGACCCGAGGTGATGCACACGTGGCCGGCATGGGAGCGGATCGTTTCTGCGGACCGCCGGAATTCACGAGTTCCTCTGGCTGCACCACGCCAAGGAACAGCCCGGACAGTTCTAGCGGGTTGATTCGCTGGTGGAATACCGAACACGATCACCGCATCGCCGGCCCCAACCGCACACCCAACACTTCAGTGCGTTGGACACCACGCCAAAACCCCAACGCGGAAGAAGGCATGATGACCTCGAGATCGAACCGAATACGACGCCCCCGGGCCATCATTGTCATTGCGGTGCTCATGATCGTGTTTGGCATCGCTGAAGTGGCGACAGGACTCGATCACGACTTCTTTGGAATCACCACTACCCAGGGATCGGCTTCGGCCCGCATCGGGGCGACGCTCGGCCTGCTGTATTTTGCCGCCGGCGTGCTGACCTTGACGATGAGGCGCTGGGCGGCGTGGCTGGCGATTGGGTGCTTAGTAGTCGATGTCGTCGGGCGCCTAGTCATGGTTGTCACCGGTCTCTATCCGACCGGTTCGGTCAAGCAAGTATTAGCCATCATTGTCGGCACTGCCTTGGCCGCGCTCTTCGCATTCTATATATGGCACAAAAGGGACTCCTTCCAAAGACCTCGATAGCCGGTTGCAGCGGGGCGACGAGGGCCAAACCGCCGAAATCCCAAGAAACCAAACCCACTTCAAACACGGACCACCAGTGAGGCTGCGCCTCTGACCGCCGAGGTGGGCGGCTGAGCTGGGCTTCTCGCTGACTGACTCGATTTTGGGGCAGGCTCACGCAAGGGCCGGCGGTCATGATCGGCAGACCGCCGCCACCGGCTGCGCCGAAGTCCGATCACCGAAGCGACCGGCCGTGCCACCCAAAGTGGCTGGTCAGACCTACTGTCTGCAGAAATTGGAGCGGGCAACCACCACCGTAGACGTCCCCAAAACTCTGCTCAAGTGTCAAAGTCCTAGCGACCAAGGTTCGCTAGCGTTGGGCCCATTTATGAGACGTACTTGGCAGATGTCGATGTTGCCTGAGGAATGCTTCAGGGCAAAGCCCTCAAAGGTTGTTTGCTCTGGAACAGACTGAGAAATCCTCAGTGATCCGGCAACGGTTTATCCAACCCCTTCGAAAGGATGCGGTCAGCCAGACCGCGTGAATCGCTGCCTTCGTCCAGGCTTCGGCCTTGCACCAACTGGGTGATCACATCGTAAAGTTCGACGACTTCTGGTGAGCCAGGAGCGTGTTTGGCCATCTCCTCAACGACGCGAAGAGCGTGGTACCTCTCGAACTTGGAACGTGGGTTCAGCAGCGCTGACATCACGCTTGGGGTGGTGGCTATCTCCGGCTTTTTTTGCATGATCCCGATCGCAACGATCCGGTTCCCATCGCTGCCCGAATCGAATAGTTTCTCGACAGCCTCAGCGCTACCGGTGTCTGTCGACCGCTGCGCCGCAGCGAGAAGTGCTTCAAGGCGGCCCGTTCGCTCATAACTGTGCGGAAGGTCTCGTCTCAATGTCTCGAATTGTGCCGCGAACGGCTGAGCAGCGGAAAGGAGAAGATGCGCTTGGTCGCGTAGCGCCCCCGCCACCTCACCTTGGCCTGCAAGCTCTGCTTCCCTAGCAGCCTTGGTTACTCGGCAACGGTGGCCAGAACAACTTTAAATTCACCGGCTTCAAGACTCTGAATCCGGTTGGCGAACATCCCCAGAGCCCCGACCACCACGCCAGCCACAACCAATGACGCAGCCCCCGTGGAGTTACTGGTTACGAATACAGCGACCGTACCGGCTGCCGTCAATGATGTGCCCACCGTGGCAGCGGTGAACCGTGCCCACCCCGGAACACGTGTGCCGATTTGCGACGCCGCATCCGTCTTCCTCGCCCCCACGCAGCGCCCCTTTCGCATAGCTGGATCGGCAGCGATAGAGAATACCGGGGATTTCATTACGGTTGAAGCAACCAGAGTGCGATGTCCGCCGCAAGCAACCGCTGATCGAGGAGACAACACCGTGCCGTATGCGGTTTCTGACATTGTCCAGTTCGTCCGCCGAGCGGAGTTACGACGAGGGGACCAGGAGCCAGTCCGGGTGGACATCGACCTCTAGCCGCAACTTGACCGTGACTGCCCAGGACTAAATGGGCTGCACGTTATGGCGCGGGGTAGGGCTGACGTCGCACGCTGATACCGGCTGCTGCTGTTTGAGGACTTTCAGGGTCCGGAACAGCGTGCTCCGGCTGATTCCGAACATGGCGGTCAATTCACTCACAGGCTCGCCCTGCTGGTACAGGCGCAGAAGTCGCTTTTGCTGGGCCACACCGAGTTTCATCGGCTTGGTGGCGGCCAGTCCGCGTGCCACCCGAGCCTCACGAGATGCCGCACGCCGCTCCTTGCCGAGTTCGAGTTCCAGTTCGGCGATCGTGGCCATGATGCTGGTGACGGCGCGCCCCGTCGGAGTGCTGGTGTCCACCCCTTCCCGCAGGGACCGCACGTGGACGCCCCGGCTGGTCAGCTCATGGAGAGCCGTGGCGACTTCGCGGACGGAGCGTCCGAGCCGGTCTACGGCGACGACCACGAGGTGATCGCCTTCACGGAGGTAACCCATGCACTCCGCCCAGCCGGGTCGGTTGCTACCAGCGCGACCGGATGCGGTGTCGGTGAAGACCCGGTCGGGGGGGATGCCAGCCGCCACGATGGCGTCATGCTGCTGATCGACGGATTGCTGCCCGGTGGACACCCTGAGGTACGCGGCCGTGGTCATATCTGATGCAACCACTGAGGTCCGACAATTCATCCGGTGTCAGATTCACGGGAACCCGGACTCGCCTGTGACACTGGGATATCGGACTCTCCGACCTGGGCTGTTCCGAGGCCTGTGGACCGGCTCGTGCGGGTCCCGGATGTTTAGTAACGAGACAGGGGCAGTGATTTCCAGAGTGCTACTCGCGGTCGTGGTGGCACACTGCTTCGAGCTTGATGCCAAACGGGTCGGACCAGAACGTGGCGTAGTAGTGGCCCGGATACTGCGGGAAGTATTGAGGAGCGTGTATGACGCTGCCGCCTGAGTTCACAACATGATCATGAACTCAGTCGACCAGCGATCGGCGTCGAACCATGAACGCAAGATGCTGTAAACCTGTCCGGTCCGCCGAGTAGCTGCCCGGAGATGTCGCAGGGTAGAAAAATAAGTACGTCCCGGGCCGGTTGCTGGCTGGCCTGTACGAGAACTCATCGGCGGCGGCGAAGAACGACTCGAAGCCGACGAGGGGCATCAGTTCGTCGTAGTAGGTCCGCGCAGCATCAAGATCGGGCACATTCACCCCCAGATGACCGAGCACGACGTCAGTTGCAGCGCATCCTGGCCGCACTGGCCGAGGAGCAGGAGCACCGTGCGCAGACCGTCGCAGACCTGGCGCAGCGAATTGGCTGCTCCGACAGGCAGAGTCGACGTGCAGTGCGCTCGCTAGAGGAGCGCGAACTCGTCGCGATCACCCGAGAGTCATTGGGCTGGAAGGGAAGTGGTGAGGACGGACGGCTGCTGCGGAAGCGCCCGTACTGGCCGACCAAGGACATGCCGACGGTGGCGGCGGTTCGCAAGGGTGAGCCGATACCGGACTGGGTGCGCGAGCAGGTCGTCGGCTACGTCGGGAGCGTGGCATGGGAGGACTGCGAGTTCACCTACCGGGGCATGCCGACGCACGGGCTACTGGTGTGGCTGCGCGACGAGCGCATCGTCTACCTGGAAGAGATCCGCCAGCGGTGGGGCGACCTGAACTGGCCGCCCGACCGTGAGGAGTACGGACGGCTGACCGGCAATCCGGTGCGCCAGACCTTCACCATTCCGGGCTAATCGCCAGCGCCACAGTCGAATTCGTCCGGATCTGCGAGGAGGTCGCAGTGGCTCGTATCCGGCTGCTGGGACGCTGCTACCCGCCAACGGCAGTTAACGCTGGCGAGCGCTGAGTGGCGCGCAGGTTTCGGCTGCCTGACCAGGAAGTAAGTTGTAACGAAGACGTTACGTATCGCATTGATTAATTAGGTGGTGTTAGTGGCATTATTGTGCTAACCGCGACCCTCTGGAGGGATTAATCAATGATTAGGGCAATGTCATCCGGCGTCCGCAGCAGCATCACGAAGATAGCGGTGGCAGGGGTGCTTATCGCTATACCCACGGCTGGTGTGAGCGTTCCGGTGCATGCGACGCCCGGTTTCGGCGGCACGTCGAATACGCTGGCTCCGTACGGTATGCACCCGGCGCAGCCGCCGGCGGCTCCATCCACCGATGCACCAGAGCCGCCACCGCCTCCGCAACCGCAAGCCCAAGCGCCGGTGGTGTATGACTGGTGGGCTTATGGTACAGGTGCCGACGGCGGCGGTGGTGGTTGACATACCGGTCGGTGACATCACCGAGCTGCAAGTTTGCCGCACCGTCGGATCCCCGGTGATCCGACGGTGCCACGCTCACGTGTGACGAACTAACGCCCGGTCGGCCCGTCATCGTGCTGGGTCGCGGGCCGACTTACACGGCTTCCGGTGATCCTGCACGAGCGGGTGCAACCGGTCATCGATGCCGCCGCTCGGTCTCATCGAGCAGCCCCTGGTGGTGTTCCCCCGGCTGGGGGCCGGACTCGACGGGGAACGTCACTTGGCTTGGAGTTCCACCATGGCTCGGGACTGTCCTCCGGCTGGACGCTGTTGGGTGCGCTCGTCGCTGCTTAGGTAACGGCGCCGTAGCCGATCGATGAGAACCTGTGCCTCTCGGATGTCGCGGCGCAGCGCGGCTGCTTCCAACCGCATCGCGCATGCCCGGGCGTTCATGCCGGTAACGCCCTGGCGTTCCACCCGGGCTAACTTGGTAATCATCTCGTGCAGTTGATGGCTCAACGCGCGGACCAACTCCACAGCCTGGGCAGCCTGGCGATCCCGCATGGGGCAATCGTCGCATTCGCAGCCTGTAGCCGCGTCGAAACTACAGATCCATTTGACGAATGGCACACATGACCAGGCGGCCGAGCACCTGGAGGCCGCGGGACGGCTGTTCCGTTAGCTGTTAGGTAGCTTAGCTACTTCGACCTGAAAAAGTCGCGGTGTGGCTCAGCCTGTGGTGGGGCCTGAGCTGGGACAATGACCTCGAACCCTTGGCGAGAAGGGAACGAGGTCATTGTGTTTCGTACTGTAAGCGATCAGGTGTCGCTGTGGGAGGCGGTACTGCCGCCGGAGTTGTTGACGCTGCCTGTGGAGTTGGCGCGGGTGGATGCGTTGTTGGACGATCCGGTGTTCTTCGCCCCGTTCGTACCGTTCTTCGACCCGCGGGTTGGGCGTCCGTCGACGCCGATGGAGACCTATCTGCGGTTGATGTTCTTGAAGTTCCGCTACCGGCTGGGTTATGAGTCGTTGTGCCGGGAGGTGACGGATTCGATCACCTGGCGTCGGTTCTGCCGGATCCCGCTGGACGGATCGGTGCCGCATCCGACGACGTTGATGAAACTGAGCACCCGGTGCGGGAGCGCGGCGGTGGCGGGACTCAACGAGGCCTTGCTGGCCAAGGCCGCCGAAGCGAAACTGTTGCGCACCAGCCGGGTTCGCGCGGACACTACGGTAGTCCCGGCGAACGTGGCGTATCCGACGGATTCGGGGTTGCTGGCCAAAGCGATCCGTCGGATCGCGGGGACCGGGCAGCGGATCCAGGCCGCCGGCGGCGCGGTGCGCACCAGGGTGCGGGATCGGTCGCGGGCGGCCGGGAAACGCGCGCACTCGATCGCCGCGAAACTGCGCTCCCGTAGTCAATTGGGTCGTGACCAGGTCAAAGACCGGGTGCTGGCGAAGACCGGGGAACTCGCCGACCTGGCCCAAGCCACCGTGGGTGACGCGCACCGACTGCTGGGCAACGCGCAACGGGCGCTGCGCCGTGCCCACGTCAAGGCAGCCGAGCTGGCCCAGGCCGGGCGCCATGACGCTGCCGCGGGGCGCCGGCGTGGCCGGCTGGCCCGCGCCGTCAACGACCTGTCGAACCTGCTGGAGGCGACCACCCGGATCATCGGCCAGACCCGCCAACGCATTGCTGGGATCACCCCCGATGGGGCGCACCGGGTGGTGAGCCTGCACGACCAGCAGGCCCGGCCGATCGCGAAGGGCCGGCTCGGTAAACCCGTCGAGTTCGGCTACAAGGCACAGGTCACCGACAACGACGACGGGGTCGTCCTCGATCACGACGTGCAGGCCGGGAGCCCGCCCGACGCACCGCAACTGGCCCCCGCCGTGGCACGGATCAAACAACGCAGTGGCCGCTCGCCGCGCACCGTGACCGCAGACCGCGGGTACGGCGAGGCCGCCGTCGACGCCGCGTTGACCGACCTCGGTGTCCGCACTGTCGTGATCCCCCGCAAGGGCAGACCCGGTGCCGCCCGCCAGCACCTCGAGCACCGCCGAGCATTCCGACGAACCATCAAATGGCGAACCGGATGCGAAGGCCGAATCAGCACCCTCAAACGCGGATACGGATGGGACAGAACCCGCCTGGACACCCTCGAAGGAGCCAAAACCTGGACCGGGCAAGGGATCTTCACCCACAACCTGACCAAGATCGCCGCCCTCACCGCATGACACCGGCACCGGGGCGACACCAACACCCCAGATTTCGACATCGCCACCCACCCGCTCAGCCCCGATCACGGCGATCAGGGTTTTTCAGGTCGAAGTAGCTAGCGGCCGTACCAGCAGATCTTTTCGGTTTCGAGCGGAAACGACGCGTCCGGGTGATACGGCACGACTCGAGGGGTGTACGCCTCGGGCGGTCGCGGCCCTTCGACCTGGGCGTGGTAGCTGAACGTCCCGCGAATGACTTCGTCGCCGCGTTCCATCGGTATCCGTTCGGTCGCACCGTCCTGCCAGGCGGCGGCGTATAGCTGCACTTGCACCGCGTCCGGTCCGATCGCGCCGAGCGAAACGAGGACTCGTAACTCGTGCCCGGCTCCGGCCGGCTCGACGTGGAGTGCGCCGAACGACACGTCGCTCCAGTAGTTCGCGATCATTTCCCGCCAGCGTTGCACGTCGCTCCCGACCCGGCAATGGTCGGCCAGGCGCGTGCGGTAGGCGGCCGCCGCGGGGGCGTAGAGCTCCTCGACGTATTGCCGGACCATGCGTTCCGACGAGAACTGGGGCGTCAGCGTCGCCATGCTCTCGCGCACGCGCTCCATCCAGTCGTCCGGGATCCCGTTCTCGTCGCGCGTATAGAACATCGGGACGATCTCGTTTTCCAGCAGCGCGTAGAGGCCGTTGGCCTCCTCGACATCCCACTGCGGGTCGTTACCGTGTTCCCCTCCGTCGCCGATCGCCCAACCCACCTGCGGGGTGTACGCCTCGGCCCACCAGCCGTCGAGCTCCGACAGGTTCAGGCCGCCGTTGACGAGCACCTTCATCCCACTCGTCCCGCTGGCTTCCCACGGCCGGCGCGGCGTGTTGATCCAGACGTCGACGCCGTCGACGAGCTGTTCGGCCAGCAGCAGGTCGTAGTCGGCAATGAACGCGACGTGCGAGCGAACGTCCGGGCGTTGCGAGAAGGCATACCAGCGCTCGATCATCGCTTTCCCGAACGTGTCGGCCGGATGCGCCTTCCCGGCGACGGCGATCTGCACGGGCCGTTCGGGATTGGTGAGAATGCGCGCGAAGCGGTCGGGATCGTGCAGCAGCAGCGCGGTGCGTTTGTACTCAGTGAAGCGCCGGGCGAAACCGAGCGTCAGGGCGTTCGGATCGAAAATGCGCTGCGCTTCATCGATGCGATCCGCGCCGGCGCCGGCGATCGTGAACTGGCGTGCCAGCCGTTGGCGCGCCCAGAGCACGAAGCGCTCGCGGTTGTGATTGCGCATCCTCCACAACTCGGCCGTCGGGACCTTCTCCATCCGCTCGACGATGTCCGTCGGAACGCCCTGCCACTGCTGGCGCAGCTCGGCGTCCGTCCACAGCTCGTCGGCGGCCGGCGAGTCCCACGATGGAACGTGGACGCCGTTGGTGACATGCCCGACCGGAACTTCCTCGATCGGGCAGCGCGGAAAGAGATTCGCGAACAGTTCGCGGCTCACCTCGCCGTGCAGCCGACTCACGCCGTTGATGCGGGACGCCCCGCGAATCGCGAGGTACGCCATGTTGAACGGTTCGGAATCGTCGTTCGGCTGCATGCGGCCCAGGCTGAGGATCTTGCCGATACTGACGCGCATCTCGGCGGCGAACGGCGAGAGGTAACCGACGACGTAGCTGGGATCGAACCGGTCGAAGGCCGCGGCGACCGGCGTGTGGGTGGTGAACACGGTGCCCGCGCGCGCGACGGTCAGCGCGACGTCGAACGGTACGTTCTGTTCCCGCACGATCCACCGGGCGCGTTCCAACACGGCAAATGCCGCATGCCCTTCGTTGAGGTGACAGACGTCCGGATCGAGTCCCAGCTCGCGCAGCAGCCGCCAGCCGCCGAACCCGAGCGCCATCTCTTGCCCCCACCGGACTTCAGGATCAGCTTCGTAGAGTTGCGCGGTGATACCGCGGTCTGACGGGTCGTTGGCCGGATCGTTGCTGTCGAGCAAGTACAACCACAGCCGGCCGACGTTGACGGCCCAGGCACGCAAATACACGGTCCGGCCCGGAAACTCCAGCGGGATGCGAATCCACGCACCGTCCTTGCCGCGCAACCGCTGCACCGGAATCTCGCTGGGATCGCTAAACGGGTAGAGCTCGCGCTGATCTCCCTGCGAGTCGAGGGCCTGCCGAAAGTACCCCTGCTGGTACAGCAAGCCGACTCCGACCACCGGCGCGCCGAGATCGGTCGACGACTTCATGTGATCACCCGCGAGGACGCCGAGCCCACCCGCGTAGATCGGCAACGCTTCGGAAAGACCGAACTCCATGCTGAAGTACGCGGTCAGATTCAGGGTTTTCGCCGCCTGCGACTGAGGAAACCAGAACGGGTCGCTGTTGCGCCTTCGGCGATCTTCGATCAGTGTGCGCACCGCGGCGCTGAACGCGTCGTCGTTGCCCAGCTCCTCGAGCTCGGGCTGGCCGATCGATTTGAGCACCGCCCAGGGATTGCGCGACGCAGCCCAGAGCTCCGGATTGACGCGTTGCCACACGCGATCGGCACGATGCGACGAGATGAGCCGCATGTCGAGTGCGAGGTCGTCCATACCATGCAGCGAGTCCGGGAGATCGATTTCCGTGCGATGATCTGCCATGAACCCGCCTACCTACTGGTTGGGAAAGCGCCTCCGACCGTACCTCGGACGCATTAATCCAAGACAAAGCCGCAGTGACCGTAGGGCTGCACGATGCGCAGCATTCGTGTGCGACGCTGACGCACCGCGACACCGAGCGGGCCAAGAAATAGGAGGAGTGTGCACCAGAAGGACCAAGGCCGGTCGTCGGGCGTGAAGATCAATGCAGCCATGGCCGAGGTAATCCAGAATCCGACCGCAAGCACGAGAACGATCACGAAGTACGGATCGGTCAGTCGTGGCAGGAAGCGGCTTCGGGGTGGTGAGGCGCTGGCATTGGTCGGATGAGTCCCGGTTCGAGTTCGCTCAGCACTGCCGAAGCTTCGGTGCGCGGCGGCAGGCAGACGCCGCTACGCGTTGGCCTTAACCAACTCGCTGCGCGCACGTCGCTCAACCAACAGAGGCACGTAATCCCTCAGCGGTCGTCCATCGAACCGAGCATAAGTCCCCCTAACGACCGCGGCGACGGTGTCCGGCGGCACAGCCGGATATTTACGCATCAGTCGCTCTCATCTGATCGATGATCGTCTGTTCGCTCAACTCGATCACCACCACAGGTTTGCATCCCGTTCACCTTTCGTCAACGCGGAGCGGCCGAATCATACACATTCGCGGCCTAAGTTAACGACCCTGCGGATTTAGTGCTTTCCGGTTTCCAGGCATGGACGGAAGATTTGTGTTTCGGGCTGCGGGCGTGGGCGCGCTGGAGTCACCCTTTTTGATGCAGGAAAGAGAAAATGGATTTCGAGTGTGATTACACGCAAGAGCTAGTTACGCTGGCTCAGCGGGCGATTCAGGGCGATAACGTCGAAAAGGGAATGCTTTGCAGGGCTGCTATTAGAGTTATCGATAACCCGCCCCGAGATGAAATCCTGCGCGGTCTCGCCGACCATGCATGTCAAGCCGTGTTTGACTGGGCTTGTTTCTCTGGTTCCCGCGCACGGCTTGAAGGCGTCATACAAGGCTACAGAATGGCCGCTAGCGCCCTAGATGCCAATGACAACCTGAATAGGCTACAACGCTAGATTTTGGCGTTCCGCCGCCGCCAGGAAGGCCGCGCAGCCGCACCGTTTTTGGTCCCGCTGCCCCGCCGGAATGGCCGCTGCTGAATGTCGCCGCACCAAATTGGTGCAAACTGGCCGCGCTGGTTTCGGCCAGGGCGGCATCGATTGCGATCCGGGGGTTTGCCAGATTCCTTCGAGCTGAACCAGTCGCCAACGATGGGTAGCCTGCCAGGTGGACATGAAAATTATCGATTCTGAGGTGATCGCCAGCGCGGTGCAGATAGCCTGCCGCGCACCATCGCTGCACAACAGCCAGCCGTGGGCCTGGGTGGCCGAGGCGGGGGCTCTGCACCTGTTCGCCGACCGTGACCGCGTCGGGCAGGCCACCGATAGCTCGGGGCGGGAAGTGACCTTGAGCTGCGGGGCGGTGCTCGATCATCTGAGGGTAGCGATGGCCGCCGCCGGCTTCGACACCCACACGAAGCGGTTGCCCAATCCCCACGACCCTGACCACCTAGCGTCGCTGGAGTTTACCGCGCTGTCGTTAGTCACCGACGCCCATCGCCGGCGCGCCGAGGCGATCCTTCGGCGCCGAACCGATCGGCGTGCGTTTGCCGCTCCCCAAGATTGGGAGTCGTTTGAACCCGTGCTGCGCCGCGCGTTCGATGCTGAGGCCGCGATGCTTGATGTGGTGGCCGAGGAAGCTCGTCCGCGATTGGCGCGTGCATCGCGGTTGACCGAGGCACTGCGCGCTAATGATTCGTTCTACCATGCCGAATTAGCGTGGTGGACAGTAGCGGGGTCAGGGTTTGACCACGGCATGGCACCAAGTGTGCTGCCATCGAAATCGGAGGCCGGCAGGATCGACGTGGCCCGCGCCTTTCCGGTCGCGGGTACGGCTGAACACCCCGAGGACATCGCCGCCGACCAGTCGAAGATTCTGGTGCTGTCCACTTACAACGACAGCACAGCTGCGGTGCTGCGTTGCGGTGAAGCGCTGTCGGCGGTGCTGCTCGAATGCACGATCGCCGGCCTGGCGACCTGCACACTGACGCACATGGTTGAACTGGGCGCCAGCCGCGACATTGTGCGAGACGTGATTCGAACACCTGGGCTGCCCCAGGTATTGATCCGGGTGGGTACCGTGCCACTGCCCGACGATGCTCTGCCGGCCACGCCTCGCCGTCCACTGGCTGAGGTGTTGGAGTTCCGCGGCTAGCTCACGGCTAGCTCGCCGTTGTCGCGTTCACTGCCGCTAGCACAGCCCCAAATACGCATGACTCTCGCCTCGTAGTTGGACATGGCGTGACACGCAAGGCTTTTCGTGCTCGCTTGTTCCACTACACCCTGCTCCACTCTGCGCGCGGTACTGGAGTCTCGTGTTCAGGGCAACATTATGCGGCCACGCCCCAAACTGCGGCCCGGTTTGGTGACGATAATCAATCCTTGAGCCGAGGCGTTCGGAAACGGCCCTCCCGCTTCTGTTGCAATGCGGGATCAGAAGGGTGCAACGTTCTCGATGCTGACAAACATGCCGTGACCGGTGCCGTCGTTGGTGAAGCGGGTGCCGTCGCTGCTGGGCAGGATCGTCCAGCCCAAGATGTGATACGTCTGTCCGTAGTTCAGGGTGGTATCGGTTTGCACGTAGGGCTCACCGGCACCCCCAATATTCCCGTCCATCCAGCGGAAAGCGCCTGAAGCCGTGACCTCGGCTATATCGAAGTGAATACCACCCGGACAGGGGTTTCGGCATTGCGATTCCGGCAGAGATATCGGCGCTTGCGGGAAGCCCACGCTATCCATCCCACTCGCCTCGCAAGCGACTCTCTCCGGCTGCACTACGCACCGTACCCGGCCAGATTCGGTCCTGACGTATTGGGACGGGGGGTACGCGCTGGCGCAGGGAACTGTGGCGGCCACGATCGCGAAAAGGCCAGACGCCACAACCAGCGCGCCGATAACTCGGCGCTGAGCAAACCCCTGAAGGTGTTGAGCCGTCATGTCACTGCGGACAGGGGAACTGGCCCGGGAATCGGATGCACAGGGGCGGCAGCGTCTGGTTGGAGCCATAGCCGTCGGCGCTGTTCGGATCGGTGTAGGGCACGACATGCACCCACGTACCGCTCTGACAGATGTTGTACGCGTCGGCTCGCCCATTGCTGGGCGCGGAAACGACAGCACCGTCATGACACGGCGGATCGGCCGGTGCGCCCGGCGCTTGGACTACCCAACCACCCGCGAACAGAAGCACCGCAGCGGCAGCGGCGAAGGTGCGGCTCTTCTTCGTGATGATCTTCATTTCGTGGCTCTCTAGACATTGAGCTTGTCGCTGTCGTACGGGCAGTACGCACCCACGGAGAAGATGATGAGGTCGACCACTTGTGTTGGCCCTGAGTTGCGGCGTCGCCCGGTACATCCGGGCTGCCATGTCAGGCATCTTCATTTCGATCGGCTCCTCCTTAGAGGTAAAGGAGTACCCTCCACATCCGCCAGGCCGGGTGCAGCCGGGGCCATTCGCCGGTGGTGACACCCGGGTCATCGAAGAACAGTTCAACTTTGTAGGCTCGCCCACAAAGATGCCCTGGCCCTGGTCGAGCGGCGTCTCACCGCGCTTCTGGGGTCACGAACCGGGACCATGTGGAGGGTTGCGGTCCTTCCGATGGGGGTGCCACGCTGACGGGGTGATTGAGAGGAAGAAGAGCGAACGGACCGCTATCCAGGAGGTCATCGAGCGACTCACTCACAAACACCTGGACTTGTCGCCGCAGACAATCGCTGACGTCGTTCAAAAGATGCACACCAAGTTCGATGGACGCCCGGTGCGGGACTTTGTGCCCTTGTTCGTCGAACGAAACGCGCATGCGGAGTTGACGAAGCTCAACGCCTGACCCTTATCGGTTGGGTTTTCACCCGCCTTCGGTTTGGCCCAGGGTTAGCGTATCGCCGTGGGAAACCGCAACCGTGCCCCGATGGCCGCCGCCGACCTCCAACAGGCTCGCTACCTCCACTGGCTACTTGGCCGTATACGTGCCGAGCTAAACGAGCACCTAGTGGTGTGTCCTGCAATTAATTGGCGATTATCTTGTATGATTCCCAGCATGAGGCGACCCGCTCCGGCTCTGCTGGTGTCCGCAGGGCAGCGTGAGGTTCTTGAGTCCGTGTCGCGGTCGTCGTCGGCGCCGCATCGCGAGGTGGTCCGGGCGCGGGCGTTGTTGATGGCAGCCGACGGTCTGGCGAACACGGCTATCGCGCGGGCGTTGTCGGTGTCGCCGGCGTCGGTCAGCGGGTGGCGCGCCCGGTTCACCGAGGAGGGGCTGGTCAAGTTCGCGCAGGTCCGCGAGGGCCGGGGTCGGAAGAAGACGATCCCGCAGGACAAGATCGACGAGATCGTGGATCTGACCCTGAACTACCGCCCGCAGGGCGAAACCCATTGGAGCTGCCGGACCATGGCCGCGGCCACTGGGGTGTCGAAATCGACTGTGCAGCAGGTGTGGTCGGCCCGGGGCCTCAAACCGCACCGGGTCGAGACGTTCAAGCTGTCCAACGATCCGAAGTTCGAGGAGAAGCTGGTCGATGTCGTCGGGCTCTATATGAATCCACCGCGAGAAGGCGATCGTGTTGTGCGCCGATGAAAAGTCCTCCGTGCAGGCGCTCGACCGCACCCAGGCATCGCTGCCGATGGTCAAGGGCCGCGGTGAGACGATGACCCACGACTACAAGCGCAACGGCACCACCACCTTGTTCGCCGCGCTGAACGTGCTGACCGGCATGATCATCAGCCAGTGCATGCCTCAGCACCGGCATCAGGAATGGCTGAAATTCCTCAAGACCATCGACCGCCAGGTGCCCAAGGACCTGCAGATCCACCTGATCCTGGACAACTACGCCACCCACAAGCACGACGACGTCCGCCAGTGGCTGAACAAACACCCCCGGTTCCACCTCCACTTCACCCCGACATCGTCGTCGTGGCTCAACCTCGTCGAACGCTGGTTTAGGGAACTAACCGACAAAGCGTTGCGGCGCGGCGTCTTCCATTCCGTGCCCGACCTCGTCGCTTCTATCCAGGAATACATCGACGCCCACAACAACGACCCCAGACCCTACGTGTGGACCGCCACCGCCGAGTCCATCCTCGCCAAGGTCGCACGCGGCCGGATCGCCCTCGAAAAAGTCAGCTAAATACAGGACACACCACTAGAAGACGTGCTCACGGAGCTGGTGAGGTTGGAGCGTATCGGTGACGAGCACCGCGTCCGCAGCAAGCGGAACATCATCAAGGCACTCGAAAGCGAAGCGCGCTCGATAGACCGCATGCGGACGGCGCTGCAGCTCCGCCTTTCCTAGCGGGTTTAGAGCCGAATTCGTGACCGGCCAGGGAGCCAAGGTCGCGGCGATGTCCATCGAATGCACCAAGTCGGC
>CAWDVY010000004.1:0-214360 GCA_963805675.1 uncultured Actinomycetota bacterium | reverse complement strand
ACGGTTCCGATGCCGGCACCGATCGCGGAGAGCATCGTCTCGCATGCCTGAGGGTGGAGTCGGTACGGCGCGTAGAAGGAAAAGCGGTCGATGATGTCACCGAAGCGTCGACGAACCTCCGCGCCCACCTCCTTGGGCTCGCCCACAACGGCGAACGTGTTCAACATGGTGTCGTCGATGAGTCCGGTCATCGTTTCCCAGGAATTGATTTTGGACAGCCGGTGCAGTTCGGTGTGCAGATCGCCCCAGCCGTGCAGGTCGAGCACGCCGCGGTAGGCCCGAGTCGAGCCATAGAACGCGATCTGGCGGCGTACGGCAGTGGCGGCCTCGATCAAAGAGCGTTCATCCAGCCCCGTCACGACGAACCCCGAATAGGCCAGCACGAAATCGGAATCGGACTTTCGTTCCCGCTCCAAGACTGAATTAACCTGCGGAACAGTCACTTCCCGCAGATACCGTTCAGTGGTAAAGCCATGGACGAGCAGCCCGTCTGCTACTTCAGCAGCGACAGACGTCATCTGCGACCCCACTGCCGCGATGAGTACCGGCGGGGCTCCGAAAACGTTCCGGCCCGGGCGGAAGGCGGGCGGCATGAGAGTGTGCTGATAGAAGTCGCCACGAAAGTCCAGCGGCTGGTCGTTGTGCCAGCTGTCCCAGATCGCGTGCATCGCGGCGACGAACTCACGCATTCGATCCGCGGGACGACTCCACGGCATGCTGAACCGGCGTTCGATGTGCGCCTTGATCTGGGAACCCAGCCCGAGCATGAATCTACCCGAGCTCAGCGACTGCAAGTCGTTGGCGACCGTAGCCATGCTCATCGGGTTGCGTGCGAACGCTACCGCGATGGCCGTTCCGATAGTCAGGCGCGGTGTATGCTCCGCTGCCAACAGCGCCGGCAGGAACGGATCCCTTGCCACCTCGGTGGACCAGACGCCGGCATATCCCATCCGGTCAGCGTTGGCCAGCTGCTCCACGATGGCACCGATATGGCCACCCTCCGCCGTCCCTCCGATGGTCCCATCTACTAACACGCGTCGCTCCTAACATTCAGTAGTGCACATTGGGTCGGTGGCTCGGCCAGGGGGACGGACATCGGGAATCTCCATTGGGCCTGATCGACTGAGCCATGACCGACCCGTCGGGTACGCGCAACGGCGTCGAAGTATCACCTGCGAGGGTGTCAAGCGCACCGGCAGTTCGGTGTAGCCGCGCAGGATAGGCAGGACGGCGTCGCGAAAGGCGGCGCATTGCTCGCGCAGCGCTGAGAGTGTCGGGAAAGGACAGTGACGGGTTGGGATGCGCATCCGGTTGACATACTCCTGAACTAGTCAGACTTGACTGGTTTTGAGGCTAGCGGTCCCGCCGGTGCCGGTCAACGGCCAGTTCAGCCAGCCGGCGAAGACCTCGTCGGTGTGCTGTTCGGGTCCGATAACCAAGTGCCCGGCTACAACCCCGGGACGGGGGTATTGACCGACCCTGTGATCCCTGCTTTACTAGACTAATCTAGTCAGCTCTGACTGGTTTTATCCGGAACGGATCGACGTGGACATCTCGAATCAAGTAACGGCCCTTATGGAACGGGTGGGATTGGCTAAACGGACCGACCAACTCGGTGCGGTGGCAATGAACGCGGCGCAGTTGCTCATGCACGGTGGGTTCGAGACGGGCGAGAAGGGCTCGCCGTTCGAGGTGGTCGCAAAGGAGCCGATGTACCGGCTGCGCCGGTATTTCCCGGATAGTGACAGCGCCGGACGGCCGGCGGTGGTTCTCGTCCCGCCGATGATGTTCGTGGCCGATGTCTACGACGTGTCCTCTACTTCATCGGCGGTGAGCGTGCTGCATGAGCACGGCATCGATCCGTGGGTGGTCGACTTCGGCGCACCCGAACATGAGGAAGGTGGGCTGCAGCGGACGCTCGCCGATCACATCGTTGCGACCAGCGAGATCGTCGACCGGGTCCGGGACCTGACCGGCAGAGACGTCCACCTGGGCGGCTACAGCCAGGGTGGCGTGTTCTCCTACTCCGTCGCCGCGTACCGCCGCGGTGCAGGACTGGCGAGCGTCATCTCCTTCGGTAGTCCGGTCGACACCAAGTCGGTGGGCGATATTCTCGTTGCCCGAACCCGTGATGGAATTCGCCGCAGATGCGGTCGCCGCGTTACTGGACCGCACCGGACTGCCCGGATGGGCTACCCGCGAAGGCTTTCGGCTGCTCGATCCGGTGAAGAATGTGCGGTCACGTATCCAGTTCCTGCGGCAACTGCACGATCGCGAAGCGTTGCTGCCCAACGAGCGCCGGCGGCGCTTTATCGAGTCTGAAGGGTGGATCGCCTGGCCGGCTCCGGCGCTCGCCGATGCGCTGCGGCAATTCATCGCGCAGAACCGGATGCTGTCCGGCGGCATGGTCATCGACGGGCAACCGCTGACCCTCGCCGACATCGATCGGCCCGTCCTGTGCTTTGTCGGCGAGAACGACCAGATCGGACAGCCCGAGGCGGTCCGGGCGATCGCCCGCGCGGCTCCGCGTGCCGACATCCACGAGGTGTCGCTGCCGGTCGGACACCTCGGCATCGTCGTGGGCTCGGTGGCAACGACCCGAACCTGGCCGGCGGTTGCCGCCTGGGCAACGTATCTCGACAACGGGACGGAATTGCCGGAGATCATCGAGCCGATTGCCACGTCGAAGCCGGCTTCGGGCAGCGGAAGGCGCAACCCGCTGATCTCAGCAGTGGGTAAGGGATTGGAGGCCGGCTGGCGTTTGGGCGCGTCGACGCTCGACGCGACGTGGGCACTCACGGCGGGCGTCGCCACTACTCTGCCGCGGCTGCTGCGCCTGGAATTGGTGCGCCCGCAGACGCGGGTGTCGCTCGGCCGCCTCCTCGACGAACGCGCCGAAGGGCACCCCGGTGCAGTCGGGTTCTTGTGGGAGGATCGCGCCCATACGCACGCTGCTCTGAAGACGCGTATTGATGCTGTGGTGGCGGGACTGCTGTCGGTCGGCGTGCGTCAGGGTGAATCGGTCGGCGTCCTGATGGACACCCGCCCCAGCATGCTTATCGCCGTTGCCGCGCTCAACCGGATCGGAGCGGTGGTCGTGTTGTTGCGGCCAGATGGGTCGCTCACCGAGGAGATCAAACTTGGTGGCGCCGCGCGCATCGTGACTGACCCGGAGCACGTTGATTCCGTCCACGGGCAGACGGACGCCGAGGTGTTCGTGCTCGGCGGCGGGGGAGGACAACGGGACCTCGGCGTCGACGGGGTGATCGACCTGGAGCGCATCGATCCAGATGCAGTCATCCTCCCGACCTGGTATCGACCGAATCCCGGCCTGGCGCGCGAAACCGCCTTTGTCTTGTTCACCGGCGACGGTCGGTCGACGAGGACGCGAATGATCACCAATGCCCGCTGGGCACGGGCCGCCTTCGGAACCGCGGCCTCGGCTGAACTCGGAGCGCGCGACACGGTCTTCAGTGTCAACCCGATCCACCACCCGTCGGGCCTGTTGATGTCCCTCGGCGGTGCCGTCGCCAGCGGCGCCCGCTTTTCGATGGCCAGCCGGTTCGACCCCGACACGTTCTGGAATGAAGCCCGCCGCTACGGGGTGACCGTGGTGTCCTACACCTGGACACAGCTCCGCGACCTCGTCGAGGCACCACCGCATCCGGGTGAGCACCACCACACGATCCGCACATTCATCGGCTCGGGCATGCCGGTCGGACTGTGGCACAGGGTCATTGAGCGCTTCGCCCCGGCCCGGGTGGTGGAGTACTACGCCTCCGCGCAGACCGACGCGATCCTGGTCAACATGCCCGGCACAAAGGTCGGTTGCATGGGCACCCCGCTTCCGGGCAGTCCCGAGCTGCGCATCGCCCGCATTGACGAGTCCACCCGGCAGCTGGCCCTTCGCGCCGACGGCTCCGCCGAGCAGTGCCGGCCCAGGGAAATCGGGATGTTGCTATCCCGGGTCGAGCCGGGAATGTCGCAACCGTCGCGTCCACTTCGCGGGCTATTCGCTCCCGGAGACGCCTGGCTGCTGACCGGAGACCTGTTCTATCGCGATGAGGACGGCGACTTCTGGCTCGCAGGCAGTGCCGACTCGCTCGTCGTTACAGCCCATGGGGTCGTCGGCGGGTCCGCCGTCGAAGACGCACTCGGCATCGTCGACGCGATCGACATGAGCGTCACCTACGCCATCCCCGGAGCGGACGGCGACGACCTCGCGGTCACCGCCGTCACGCTGCGGTCGCAACGATCAATGGACGCCACCGACCTCTCCGTTGCGCTGAGCCAGCTGCCCCCGGATCGTCGACCGCATCTCGTGCGCGTTGTCGAGCGCATCCCAACCAGCACTTCGCATCGACCGCTGCCAAGCGCGTTCGCCGAAGGCGGCCGACCCGCGCCCGGCCCAGGGGTCTATATGCTGGATCCGCTCTCCGGCGAGTACCAGACAACAAGCAACTCGCACCCGCTAGGGAGTCGACGATGAGCCAGGCACACGACTACGACTACCTCATTGTCGGGTCCGGCTTCGGCGGCAGCGTATCGGCGTTGCGCTTGGCCGAGAAGGGTTATCGTGTGAGCGTTTTGGAGTCGGGGCGTCGTTTCGAGGACCACGACTTCGCCGAGCGGCTGTCGCAGCTGCGCCGGACGGTGTTTGCGCCGAAGCTGGGCTTGAAGGGCATTCTGAGGATCACACCCTTCAAGGACGTCATGATCCTCAGCGGAAGCGGCGTCGGCGGCGGCAGCCTGGTCTACGCGCAGACCCTCTGGCGCGCCGGGGATGGATTCTTCGACGACTGGCGCAAAGTATGCGGAGACGCCCCGGATCTCGAAAAGTACTACGAGTTGGCCGAGGGCATGCTCGGCGTCGTGACACAGCCGCGGCGCACGCCCGCCGACGAAGCCATCGAGGCCATTTCCGTCGAGCTAGGTGTAGCCGACACCTTCCGCCCAGTCCCGGTTGGCGTCTACTTCGGCGAGCCCGGCGTCGTAGCACGCCGACCCGTATTTCGGCGGCGCCGGTCCGGCCCGGTCGGGTTGCATTGAATGCGGGTTGTGCCTGTTGGGATGCCGCAATAACGCCAAGAACACGCTGCCGAAGAACTATCTATGGTTCGCTGAGCGCCTCGGTGTGCAGATTGATCCCGAACGCACGGTCACCTCGATCCAGCCGCTGGGGGCGGCGGACGGTTCAGATGGGTACGCCGTGACCAGCGAACGTACTGGCTCCTGGATTCGCAAGGACCGCCGCACGCAGACCGCACGCGGTGTCGTCGTAGCCGCCGGTGCGCTAGGAACCAACCAACTGCTCGCCCAATGTAAGAGGGACGGCACGCTACCCCGGATCTCCGATCGCCTTGGCCAGTTGGTCCGCACCAACAGCGAGGCGATGACCGCGGTGACCACACCGGACGACCGAGGATGGGGTCGCAGCGTTTCGATCACCTCGAGCGTGCACCCCACCGAGGACAGCCATGTCGAAGCCGTTACCTACGGGCCGGGCGGCAACACAATGGGCCTGATGTTCACATTGTTGACAGGTGATGGCACGAGAATCACCCGGCCGCTGAAGCTGCTCGCCCAAATCTGCAGGCACCCGATTCGCTTTGTCCGCGTGACCAATCCGCGCGGCTGGTCGCAACGGTCGCTCATCACCGGCGTCATGCAGACCACCGACACATCGCTGTCGCTGGTGCCCAAGCGGCGGATACTCGGCCGGCGGCTGCGGCTCACCACCCGCCAGGATCCGGACCACCCGACGCCCACATTCCTGCCGGTGGCCAATGACTTCGCCCGGCGACTGGCCGACCGGACCGGTGGGACAGCGCAGAGTTGGCTGACCGAAGCGCTGTTCAACATGCCGATCACTGCACACATATTGGGTGGTGCAATAGCGGCCGATACGCCCGAGCACGGCGTTGTCGACGGCGAGCATCGAGTGTTCGGCTACCAGAACCTCCTGGTCTGCGATGGTGCGGTCATCCCGGCCAATCCCGGCGTAAATCCGAGCCTGACGATCACGGCGATGGCCGAGCGGGCGATGGCAGCGATCCCGGTCAAGCCGGGTGCCCAAACGACAACCCCCCGCGCGAGGTTGATCAACTCGAAACCGGCAGCAGTGTGAGCGTGTGCACCCCGACCCGCTCGGCGCAGCCCACCGGGCGCCACGCGATCCGTTGGCTATAGGGGAAGGGCTTAATTGCACCCGCCGGCGTTGACCCACCGACCGTTGTAGCTGACACACCCGCTGACGTTCGGGGGCGGCGGTGGGTCGTACGGCATGGGGGCGTAGTAGGCCGGCGGCGGAACGTACGGCGCAACCGCGTCGGCGAGGTTCGCGCAGCCACTCACCGATACCCGGCGGCCGGCGCTTGCGCAGACGTCGGCGTGAGCGACCCCGGGTGCGGGAATAGTGACGATCGCCCCGGGGACGGCCGCGAGCGCCAAGACGGTCGCCGCTGTGATAGTCCCTGACCGTTTCCAATGACTCATCTTGCTTGTCTCCTCACCGAAGTGACTGGCCTATCTATGTCGAAGGTGATGGTCGGGCGTAACACCACTTAGGTGACTATTGACCCAAATTCGGTTGGTAGTCGCAGCGATTCTTCAGGTCGGTGAGGGGTTGGCGGATCCCGTTGATTTCGGACTCAACCTGGGGGTTGGCGTTCATGTAGTTCTGGACGTCGCCGCGAATCTCCTCGTTCGGCTGCCCACGAAGGCCGGTGAAGAAGTTGTTGACGTCCGGGTGGCTAAACAGATAGCCCCCCATCGCCGTCCCGACTGTGCCCGACGCTTGCGCCAGGTCGGCGGCCGTGCACCCAGGCGCCGGGGCCGCAGGGGCAGGAGGTGGCGGTGCGGGCGTCGGCTCAGCAGACGCCAACGAGGCGCCCCCAAACAGCATCACACCGGCCATCGCCGAAGTGCCGATCGCTCCCACCAGCGCGCTACGCATGGCACGCCTTGACAGCATCATGCTTGCTCCTTCTCACTCAGTGTCCGAACGGCTATCGCTACCAGTTAGCTAAGCACAACAAAATAAGACATTGTGGCGAATAACAATTCGGAAGCAACCGCAAGAGCAAATCTCGCGGGGACCGACGGCGAGCGCCAATCCCACGGCTCGGCAATGGGTGTCGGCAGACTCCGAGACCGGTGACCGGTCAAGGCATCCGGTGCCCGACGAATCCGCCCGCGGCCGTTGGCATCTCACCGCTCGGTGGCGCGCAGCGAACATCCAGAAAGGAACACATTGAGGCGACACCGCAGACGAGGACCCTGGGGGCATGTCGACGAGTGTCAGTATGGAGCCGACGCTGAGGCAGGAGCAGAGAATGCACAGTGAGACCGCGCTCGTCCTCACAGTTTTAGTGCTGTGCTACGCAACCGTCTCCGGGCTGGTCCGACGCTGGTACCTGGCACCCGCACTGATATTCGTCGTCCTCGGGATAGTTCTCGGTCCGTCGTGCTTGGGGTTGATCGAGGCGGGGTCCCACACGAAGGGCTTCACGGTCCTTTCGGAGCTGGCGCTGACGGTGATTCTGTTCAACCAAGCCTCCACGCTGAACCTGCAGACGGTGTTCCGGCGGGGCCATCTGCCGATGCGCCTGATGGCGATAGGGATACCCGTGACGATCGCCCTCAACACGGCAATCGCCGTCGCAGTGCTGCCGGTGCTGCCGTTTTGGGAAGCGGTGTGCCTGGCCGTCATCGTGGCGCCCACCGAGGTGGCGTTGGTGGACGCCCTGCTGGAGGATCGGCGCATCCCTGAGCGTGTCCGTCATGCGCTCTCGATTGAGAGCGGCCTTTATGACGGCTTTGCGCTGGCCGCCTTGCTGGCCGCGCTGGCGCTCGCCTCGGAGCAGACTGATCCCGCTCCGGTCCGCTGGGCCTGGTTCGCGTTTCGTACCGAGTTCGCCTCGCTGGCGGTCGGCGTGCTCATTGGTGTGATCGGCGGCGTGGTGATCTCACGATCCAGTGCGCGCGGGTGGATGAGTGGCACCTGGGCGCAGCTGGCGACCCTGGCACTCGCGCTCGTCTGCTTCGGGCTTGGCGAGCGGTTGCACGGCAGCGGGTTTGTCACCGCCTTCGTCGGCGGGTTGGCCTACGCAGTTGTTTCGCGTCGCAGCGGTAACCAGGCGGCGGCGACACAGGTCTCCGACGCGGCGGGCCAACTTCTCGAACTGCTGGTGTTCGCGCTTTTCGGCGCGGCGGCAGTCGTGCCGGCGTGGCGCGACGCTGGTTGGCGGGTTGTCGTTTTCGCAGCTCTCGCGTTGATCGTGGTACGTATCGCAGCACTCGCGATCGCATTGGCCGGTAGCGGTCTACCGAGGCGCAGCAAACTGTTCATGGGATGGTTCGGCCCCCGGGGAATTGGAACAATCGTGCTTGGCCTGATCGTGATCGGGGAAGGCGAGATACAACAGGGGGCGTTGATCACTCAGGCCGTGGTTGTGATCGTCACGCTCAGCCTGATCCTGCACAGTATTACCGCTGCACCGGGCATTCGACTCTGCCAGCAAGAAGACGACACTCCGACCGACAGCCCACCGGAACGCCGCAAGTGAATTCCTGAATTGCAGCCCGGTTTCCAAGCACCCGGACCTGAAATCACGCACGGGCGCGGCGGGTCTGACACGATGACGCGGTGTCCACACCCAACGGTCCCGCCCACGCAGCAGGGCCAAGCCTGCACCAGTTGACGACGCCGCGAGCGGCGGCCGTGGCCGGGGTTCTGTTCGCCTTGCTTTTCGGCGCCACGCTGATCCTGATCCGCGTGAAGATGCCAGAGGGAGTGGGTGACTCGACGGAATGGCTCGACTCACAAAAAGACGGCATCTTGACGGCGACGAAGCTGATGCCGTTCGTCGGTATCACCTTCCTGTGGTTCATCGGCGTCGTGCGGGACAACCTCGGGCGCTACGAGGATCGGTTCTTCGCATCGGTGGTTTTAGGCAGCGGTCTGCTGTTTCTGGCGATGATGTTCGTCTCGACCGCAGTCGCTGCCGCGCTGGTGGTTACCAATGCGGGTGTCACCGATCCCGCGGCGCATGTCGAGGTGATCGCGTTCGGCAGGATGATCGTGGTGTCGGCCGCCAAAACCTACGCCATCCGGATGGCGGCGGTGTTCATGATTTCCCTGGCCACCATCTGGCTCAAGACCGGGCTGATGCCGCGGTGGCTGGTCGCCGTCAGCTATCTCGTGGCGCTCGGGTTGCTCATCGCGGGCGACGTCTCCATGTGGCTGACATTGGCATTTCCCGTCTGGGTGTTGATCGTGAGCGCACTGATCTTGCTCCGCGCGGGGTACATCGACGAACAGCGGGCTGCCCTCGAGTGAGCGCGACTGTGCAAGGTCCTTATTGTGCCTTGCTATGCGCACGGTGAGTGCGAGTTGTGAACGGATAACGCTGCTTTCGCCTTGATGGCACCGCCGACCCATGTCGCCGTTGGTCTCTAGTGGTGTGTCCTGGATTTAGTTGACTCTTTCGAGGGCGATGCGTCCGCGGGCGACCTTGGCGAGGATGGATTCGGCGGTCGCTGTCCCCACGTAGGGCCGTGGGGTCGTCATTGTGTGAATCGATGTATTCCTCGATTGAGGCGATCAAGTCGGGCACGGAATGAAATACCCCGCGCCGCAACGCCTTGTCGGTCAGCTCGCGGAGCCAGCGTTCCACCAGATTCAACCAGGATGAGGATTCGGGGTGAAATGCAGGTGGAACCGAGGCTGATTGTCCAGCCACTTGCGAACGTCTTGGTGTTTGTGGGTGGCGTAGTTGTCTACGATCAAGTGGATCGCCAGGTCTTTGGGCGCCTCGCGGTCGATGGTCTTGAGGAACTTCAACCACTCCTGATGCCGGTGGCGCGGCATACATTGCCCGATCACCATGCCGGTCAACACGTTCAGTGCAGCGAACAAGGTGGTGGTGCCGTGACGCCTGTAGTCGTGGGTCATCGTCTCGCCTCGCCCCTTGACCATCGGCAGCGACGCCTGCGTGCGGTCCAATGCCTGCACCGAGGACTTCTCATCGGCGCATAACACGACCGCCTTCTCCGCTGGGTTCATATACAGCCCGACGACATCGCCCAGTTTCTCCTCGAAACACGGGTCTTTGAACAGTTTGAACGTCGCAACCCGATGCGGTTTGAGCCCCCGCGCGTGCCACACCAGCTGCACCGTCGACTTCGACACCCCTGCCGCAGCGGCCATCGTCCTACAACTCCAATGGGTTTCACCCTTCGGGCGGTAGTTCTGCGTCAGATCGAGGATCTCGTCGATCTTGGATTGGGGGATCGAGGCTTTGCGGCCACGACCCTTGCGGACCTGACCCAACTTCGCCAAGCCCTCCTCGGTGAATCGGTCACGCCAGCTCTTCACCGACGCCGGCGACACCGACAATGACCCGGCGATCGCCGTGTTGGCCGCACCATCGGCCGCCATCAACAGCGCCTTTGCCCGCACCACCTCCCGATGCGCACCCGACTGCGACCGAGCCAACGACTCAAGTACCTCGCGTTGTCCTGCCGACATCTCCAACGCAGGCACCGGTTGTCTCACACCGAGATCATATCCAACCTATAGCCAATTTATTGCAGGACACACCACTAGCTGCCGACCGGGCCCCGACGTCACGGCCTGTGCCGATGTCAGCGGTCGCCGCGTCAGCGTCGGCGGCTGCGGCTAGTCGTCCGGCCCGCCGCGGTCAAGGTCGTGTTCTGATGGGTGCGGTGCTGATGAAGTGACGGAGGAGATGGGCGTATGTCTGGTCTGGCCGGACTTGCTTTGGGCACGGTTCCGATCGCAGGTGGGGCACTGCTGGCAACGGCGGCCGGCCAATTGAAGGGTCCGCTCAAGGCTCCGGACTTTCGCGGGCTCATCAGGCAGGATCAGGACCTGCTGAAGGGTATTCCGCCGGAGCAGACCGCGCGTCGGGCCGAACTGCAGCGCACCATCGACGTGCGCATCGATGACCTCATCGCTGCCACCGACCGCAGCCGCTCGCTACGTCAGGAGGCCAGCGGCTACCAGGGCAATTGGCGCGACGTGGTGCTGTTTGTCTGCGTCGTGCTGTTCGCCGTCATCTGGTGGAATCTGTCCCACAGTAGGACTAACTGGCTGCCGATGTTCATCGTGTTAATCCTGCTTGCGGTGGTGACCGCCTTCTATGCTGCTCGAGGCCTCGCCATGAGCGTACGCAAAACCATGCATCCGCATAATCAGCACCGAGAACGCTAGTCGCCCCGGGGCACTCACTTCGGTCGAAGTGTCGGGTCTAGATCGGACAATCGCTCAGGCAAACCGGTGTTCTGAGAGGTGTGCTTTTCCAACCAATAGTGGACACCCCCTCTGGCCCTTTAGGCTTCCGAATGGCACCCTCAACGACGTTGCATCGTCCCTTAATCAAACCGGGAGCGGTCCCGGCCAAGGGGTGGCATCGTCGCTGGCGACGGTTGCGTTCTGGGCGGTGCACATGGGCGCTAGCCGCCGCTTCAACGGAAAGGCTGGAGAGTGGCAGAGCAACCCCTCGACGCCTCCACTCGTCTCGCGGCGCAACGCACACGCCTGGCTCTGGAACGAACCCTGATGGCCTGGATCCGAACAAGTACGTCTTTGATCACTTTTGGTTTCACAATCTTCAAATTTTTCCAGTACCTCGCAACGAATGAGCGGCGTCGCGAACCGATCGTTAGTCCCTGGGTCGTCGGGATGATGATGATCCTGGTGGGCCTTACGGGCTTGACGATGGCGTGGATTCAGCATCGCCAGGAGATGAAAGCACTACAGGCAGAAGTTGGACCCATGCCGTACTCGATAGCCGGCACCATGGCTGGCTTCATCGCCGTTCTGGGTGCCATCGCGCTGATCCTCGTGGCCTTCAGGCTGTAGCGCTTCGCGGGATTCGCCAAACTGGGCACGATTGGCGCGCCATGATTGCGGACTTACCCGCCATTGAACCTGGCTGCAGGTTCTGGGCCGGGGCGCTGGGAAAGTCGACCGGGTCCAACGGGCGTTCGGCAACCGTCAGATAGCCGGTGAACGTGACGAATCGGCGAACTGAATGCGCGCGAGAGTTATCGATTCGGAAACCGCGGATGTTTGTGATCAGCGGGGCTGTTTTCGATGAGCCGGGCAGCCTAGGGTGGGGTATCGGGCCCACCCAGACGAGCTCGCGGTGTAGCCGCCCAGCTGGCGGTCATGCCTTCCAGTGACAGTAGGCGCGAGATGAGCAGGACCCAGCACAAGCCGGGCATCATTCTTATTGGCCGCATCGGCCGCTCAAAAGCCCTTGCGCCAGCTAGCTTTTCGTAGTGCTGAACTTCCTCGACCACCCGCAGTTCGAACACTGCGACTCATCTGTCCGCAGGCTCAGCCTCGATCGGCTGGCCCAGAGCTACCCAAACGCTTTGAGAGAGGTCCATCATGGCTGAGTCATCAGCACAACCCAACGGCCACCAGCACGCTGCCGCATCTGACGGCCAGGCCGGCCAGCCCACCGAGGACCAGGTGCGACGGGACATATTGCCCATCCCGGACGCCAAGCATGTCGGCCTGACGACGTATGACGCCAAAGACCCGGACACCACATATCCGCCGATCACCGCACTGCGCCCGCCCAAGGGCGCACCCAATGTACTGATCGTGATGCTCGACGATGTGGGGTTCGGTGGTTCGTCGGCCTTCGGCGGCCCGTGCAACACGCCGACGGCAGAGCGGCTAGCCGCGGGCGGGCTGAAGCTGAACCGCTTTCACACCACGGCGTTGTGTTCGCCCACCCGGCAGGCGTTGCTGACCGGGCGCAATCACCACTCGGTGGGGATGGGTGGCATCACCGAGATCGCCACGTCGGCGCCGGGCAACAGCAGCGTGCGGCCCAAGGACAAGGCACCCATCGCCGAAACTCTTATGCTCAACGGCTATTCGACGGCGCAGTTCGGCAAGTGCCACGAGGTGCCGGTCTGGGAAGTATCCCCGTGGGGCCGTTCAGCCAGTGGCCCACCGGCTCGGGGTTCGAGTACTTCTACGGCTTCGTCGGTGCCGAGGCTAACCAGTATTACCCCGGGCTTTATGAAGGCACCTCGCCGGTGGAACCGCCGAAGTCACCCGAGGAGGGCTACACCCTCACTGAGGATCTCGCCGATCGCGCCATCACCTGGGTGCGCCAGCAGAAGGCGCTGGTGCCCGACAAGCCGTTCTTCATGTATTGGGCCCCCGGTGCCACCCACGCGCCACACCACGTGCCCAAGGAGTGGTCGGACAAGTACAAAGGCAAGTTCGACCACGGGTGGGATACGTTGCGCGAGCAGATCATTGCCCGCCAGAAGGAACTGGGCGTCGTGCCCGCCGACGCGGAGCTCACCAGACGCCACGACGAGATCCCGGCATGGGATGATATGCCTGCTGAGCTGAAGCCCGTGCTGGCCCGCGAGATGGAGCTTTACGCCGGCTTCCTCGAGCAGACCGACCACGAGGTCGGGCGTCTCGTCGACACCCTGGACGACTTGGGGGTGCTCGAGGACACGCTGATCTACTACATCATCGGCGACAATGGCGCCTCGGCCGAAGGAACCTTGAACGGCTCCTTCAACGAGATGGCCATGCTGAACGGCATGCCGGAAATCGAGACCACCGAGTTCCTGCTTTCCAAGATCGATGATTTCGGCACGCCAAAGGCGTACAACCACTACGCGGTCGGCTGGGCACATGCCCTGTGCGCGCCGTATCAGTGGACCAAGCAGGTGGCCTCACACTGGGGTGGCACGCGCAACGGCACCATTGTGCAGTGGCCCAACGGCTTGGCCGATAAAGGCAAGATACGCAGCCAGTTTCACCACGTCATCGACGTCGCGAAGACGATCCTTGAGGCAGCCGGACTGCCCGAGCCCACCGTGGTGAACAGCATTACGCAGGCGCCGCTCGAAGGTGTCAGCATGCTGCCCACCCTGCGCGACGGCGATGCACCCGAGCACCACGACGTCCAGTATTTTGAGATACTCGGTAACCGCGGCATTTACCACAAAGGCTGGACCGCGGTGACCAAGCACCGCACACCGTGGACCACCGAGGCGCCGCCGGCGTTTGACGACGATGTCTGGGAGCTGTACGCACCCGACGACTGGACGCAGGCGCACGACCTGGCCAAGGAGAATCCGCAGAAGCTAGCCGACATGCAGCGCCTGTGGCTCATCGAGGCGGTCAAATACAACGTTGTGCCCCTTGATGATCGGACCTTCGAGCGCTTCAACCCCGATCTCGCCGGGCGCCCCCAGTTGATCCGCGGGAACCACCAGCTGCTGTTCCCCGGGATGCGAGTCAGCGAGAACTGCGTGCTGACCCTGAAAAACAAGTCGTATTCGGTGACCGCCGACATCACCGTGCCGGATTCGGGTGCCACCGGCGTCATCATCACCCAGGGTGGCCTGGTCGGCGGCTGGTCGCTGTATGCGCACGAGGGCAGGCTCAAATATTGCTACAACTTCCTGGGCATCGACCACTACTTGGTCACCGCCGGGAAGCCCATCCCAGCCGGAAAGCACCAGGTGCGAATGGAATTCGGCTATGACGGCGGCGGCCTTGGCAAAGGCGGTGACGTCACCCTCTACTACGACGGCCGATCCGTGGGCCAGGGCCGCGTCGAACGGACGCAGCCGATGATCTACTCCGCCGACGAGGCTTGCGACGTCGGCGCGGACACCGGCTCACCCGCATCCCCGGACTACGGCCCCACCGGCAACAAGTTCTCCGGTCAGATCGACTGGGTGCAGATCGACATCGGCGACGACAGCCAAGATCACCTGATCAAACCCGAGGACCGGCTCACGATCGCGATGGCACGGCAATAATGGTGCAGCTCTCGGTGATTCAGAGCTGAGTGGACGCTGGGGTCGGCCCGGTCGCGCGGGACGCTGTTCCACAGCCTGTCGACATTGCTGGCCTACGTCGTAGACGCGCGGAGTGCAATTTGAATGTCTTGGGTCTCAGCGGCTCAGAGCTGCAAGGAGTTCGGGTAGCGGCACAGTGGCAATACCGATGGCGGCGTCACTGATGCCGTATGGCAGCACCAGGGTGTCGGCGTGGACCAGTGCGCCGCAGGAGTAGACGACATTGGGCACGTAGCCGTCCTGCTCATCAGTAGCGGGGCTCAGTAGCGGTTGCGGTAGCTGACCAAGAATCCGTGTCGGGTCGTCGAGATCAAGCAGAATCGCACCGATGCGGTAGGTGCGCATCGGTCCGACGCCGTGGGTGAGCACCAGCCACCCGGCGTCGGTTTCGATGGGCGGACCGCAGTTCCCGAGTTGCAACACCTCCCAGGCTCGGGTCGGGCTCTGGCAGGCAAACGCACCCGGCCAAACGGACAGATGATCGGCGTAGGCGACCGTATTCGATTCGCGATCTGATCTCGACATGGCGGCGAAGCGACCATGAATCCGGCGAGGAAACAGCGCCAGACCCTTATTGGCGGCGGCGCGTCCGACGATCGGCGCGGAGGTGAAGGATTGGAAATCCGTGGTCTCCAGGAGTTGCTGGCTGATGCGGGATCCGCTGTAGGCCGTGTAGGTGGCATAGAACGTGATGGAGCCGTCGTCGTCGATGAAACGAACGAAGCGGGCATCCTCCATGCCGGCCTGCTCTGCGCCCATCGAGGGCCACAGGACCCGCTCGGAAAGTGTTGTGCGGTCAGAGAACTCGACGGCGTACGTCCGCTCGGCAATGCCGCGGAATGAGGAAATCGTCTCCTCGGCGTGTCCGCGGGTGCTGAGATGAGTCTGGAGCTCGGCGAGTTGTTGATCGAGAGCAGCTCGGGTGAAGCTCGGGCCGAGCCCGTCGAGGACATAGTCGGCGGCCTCGCCGGCTTCGTCGAGCCGAGCGAGTTCACTGCGGAAGACGGCTGCGTCGAGGAGGGCGGGCTTGGGTGATCCGGCGGTGGCGAACGGAGCCGGGTCGTCGATCGTGACGCGGCCAGCCGCGTCGACGACGCCGGTCCGGAACCCGATGGACGAACGGTGCCCCTCGCCGATGCCCCGCACGCTCATCACGAATCGCAGGCTGCCTGCGACGGTTCCAGCCTGGTCGGGATGGGCCACGATGCTGGGGTTGCACAACGCCGCACCTTCAATGGCGTATTCGCTGGTGAATGTCGCGCCCAGCAACAACTTTCGCGCTTCGGAGAGCTCCCTGCCGGGATCCAGCCGATCGGCGAGTTCACGGGCGTGCCGACGGAAGGTGCCGGCAAGATCGCGGTGACGCCCGTCGAAGCGGATGACGACATCGTCGAGCGAAGACCGCACCTGCCCCTCGTCCAGGGCCAGGATCCGCGCCAGCACCGCTCCCGCGCGGGACTCCTGGTGCTCGAAGCCTTCCTGGCCTGGCACGAAGAGTCGGGTGATGACCCGCGACGGATTAGCCGCCAGCCGCTGGGGGCTGCGTGTGACGAGCCCGGTCTGCACGGACGTCATTGCCGCACAGTCGAGAAGCGCCGAGCGTGTTGCAACGTCGAGAGCACCGCCAGAGTCGACTCTGCGCCCTGGTTGCGGTTCACCCCATCGGCTAGCAGGCCGTCGAATCCGCCGCCGGTGTGAGGGTCCCACATGAGCTGTCGCGCGTCGTTGGCACCCATGAACCAGGCCGCGGCGGCCAGGACCCCATCCCGCCAGATCGAACCAGGGTCTATGGCAGCGGCGCGCGCGCACGCGTCGGCGAGGGTGGACACCTCGATCGGCTGCTGATCGAACGCGGGCCGAAGGTCGTCCGGCCCTCTGCCCGCAGCGGGCGTGGGCGAGAGGTGACCCGCTGCCGTTTCGTATTCGACCAGCCAACCCAACAGATGCAAGCCTTGTTGCAGCAGTGTCGAATCGTCCAGCGCAACGCCCGCGGCGATCATCGCTTCGGCGAGAACCGCATTCGCGTAGGTGAGTCGCGGCTCGGGCCATGGCCACGCCGCGTCGCCGTTCGGTTTGGCCACGGTGTCGGCGTAGTCGGTAAGGAGTGCGCGGGCGACCCGGTGCCCGGGGTCGACGGAGAGGAGTTCGGCGGCGCCCAACGCCGCGAACGCCATCGCCCGCGGCGAGGGCGATCGCACCTTCGCGGCACGTTCGAACTGAATGACGGCCAATCGCCGAACCAGACCGACGTCACTGTGCGCAGCGGCAGTTCCCAGTCCCCAGATGCAGCGCCCCCACCAGTCCCCCAGAGAGGGCTCGTCCTCCCAACGGCCCTTGCTGTCCATCCGGTTTCGGCAGGCGCCGGCGTAGGACTGCGCATCGTTCAGGAAGCCGCACGGCCACGCGGGCAAGGCCGTTGACCTCCCCACCAGAGTTGGGTTCTCGGGTGGCGACGACGAGAACCCGGGCCATGTCGTCGGTGCAGTAGCCGTGCTCGGGCCGGGGTTCGGCGAAACAGGCATGCTCGAACGTGCCGCGGCGGTCTGTCAAACGCAACAAGTGGTCGAATCGCGGGTCCGGCAGGGTGGCGGTCATACCATTGCCGGACGCTCAGCGAGAAGGCGGTGTGCCAGAACCTGATAGGCGTTGGCCACGACCGGCCACGCCATCTGTGGGGCTAATCGTGCGGCCTCCGCGGCCATCGTCGCGGCCAGGTGCGGCTCGGTCAGAAGCCGGTGCAGAGCCGATGCCAGCGCATCGGGGTCGTCGTGGTCGACGACGATCCCCGCCCCACTGGCGAGGAGCTCGACGGCGTGCGGAAAGGCGGTCGCGACCACCGGCCGGCCACTCGCGATGGCGTCGACCAAGACACCCGAGGTGACCTGATCGGTCGAGTCGTAGGGCAGCACGACCACAGCCGAGGACTGGACAAGCGCCGTCAGCGATGACACATCGCGGTAGCTCGCGTCGAAGGCCACCGAGTCCGTTAAGCCACCTAGCCGCGCCTGTTCGGCACGGGCGTCGCGGTATGCCTCGCCATCGGCTGCGAGGACCTTTGGGTGCGTCCGGCCGGCAATCAGGTAGCGCGGCCGGACCGGTAGGTCGTGCAGCGAACCCATCGCGTCGATGACCCGCTCGATGCCCTTTCCCGGCCCCAGCAGGCCCCACGTCAACAACGTCGGCCTGTCGGACCGGGCGCGCGGGGGGATCTGCCTCGGGACGGTCGCGCCGTGCGCGATCGTGGTGACTTTGCGGGGATCGACGTCGAAGCCGAGGCACAGCCGTTGACTGGCCGCCTCAGACATGACAACCACCTGAGCCGCCATCGCAGCGATCGCTTCAAGCACCGAACGCTGATGCGGCGTCGGGTCTTTGAGGACCGTATGGGCGACCACGATCGAAGGGATGTGCAGCCCGCCGATGATGTCCACCACTTCGTCGCCGTCGATACCGCCGTAGATGCCGTACTCATGCTGCACGACCGCGATGTCGCTCTCGTTCAGCAGTTCGGAGGTTGCAGCCACGGATGTCGCCGAACCGTTGACCAGCTCTCCGATCACCCGACGGTCAGGACATAACGAACCGTCGGCCACCCGCACGACGCTGACGTCAGAGCCATTCGCGCACAACCCCTTTGACAAGGCAGCACTGAACGTCGCCAACCCGCACGGTGTCGGTGGATATGTACTGAGAATGCCGAAACTCGCCGAGCCGGAGGGGCCTTGCCTAACAAAAGGGGCATTCGATACTTCAAGGGTGGATTCAGCGCTCAAGGTGATCCCGACGTAGGTTGTCACCGGCATGCCCGGCGCGAGCTGTTGCTCTTCAAAATCAACGGCGGACAGCTGACTTCATCCGGGACTGGCTGGGTTCCCAACCCTTCCAAGACTACACGCGATAAGCGGCTACCGCGCATTGAGCCCCGCCAAGATGCGGAGGCCAACGGCGTGCCGGCTGATACCGGCGTCGGCACTCTAGCGTGAGATGCACTCGCTGCTCGGGCGTGTAGCCCTGCCTGATGAGGGCCCCGATAGCTTGTTTGATGACGGACACCTCGAAAAGGCTTGTTGCGGAGCCATATTCGGCAGGGGGCTGGCGAGTGCTGATCGAGGACGAAGTCGCATAGGGGCTGGGCGGTGAGCCACGCGAGGTCTGCGGCGAGGTCAACAAAGGTTCCCGGCGCGGAGCCGGTCGCGGTCTGCTCGCCGGAGCAAGCGCACTGCGAGCGACTCGAACTCTGAGCAGCGCGACGCGCGGCTGCTCAGGCTGTCGCGACCTCACCGGTCTGAAGCTCGCGCAACGCGGTCCGCAGCCCGCGACGTCTGCCCGTGCCGGGGTCGACACCGAAGCTTTCGCGAACGCCCGAACGGATTCGGAATTTCAGCTCCGAGTGGGTTTCGGGCGCGTCGTCCGAGGTAGCTTCGAGGAACTTGTTCGGGACCGAGAGCTTGACGATTGTCCAGAACGTCTGCATGTACTGGTGCATTAAGGATCCGGTCGTGTACGGCGGCAGGTCGTACTTGTCGCATAAAGGCTTGATGCGCTCGGATATTTCGGCGTACCGGTTGCTTGGCAGGTCGGGGAACAAGTGGTGCTCGATCTGGTAGCACAGGTTGCCGCTCATAAAGCCCATCAGGGGCCGGCGGTGAAATTCGCCGAACCGAGCATCTGCCGCAAGTACCACTCTGGGTGCGTCTCGTTCTCGTATTCCTCGCGGGTGAATTTCTCGGCGCCGTCGGGGAAGTGCCCGCAGAAGATCACCAGGTACGCCCAGTAGTTGCGGATGAGGTTCGCTATCGCGTTCGCGGCCAGGGTGTGCTTCCACCCGGGGCCCGACAGGGCAGGGAAGATGATGTAGTCCTTGCCGACCTGCTTGGCGACCTTCTTGCCGATCACGCGCAAGTCCTTACGGGCCTCGGCCATGGTTTTCTCGCGTTTGCGGACCTTCGTTATTTCAACCCCGTGCAGCGCGACACCCCACTCGAAGAGCGTTCCGAGCAGCAGGTTGGAGACAGGGTTGCCGAGATATTCCGGTTTCCAGCGCTGGTCTCGGGTGACGCGCAGGAGTCCGTAGCCGACATCGTCGTCGATCCCGACGATGTTGGTGTATTTGTGGTGCACAAAGTTGTGTGTGTGCTTCCATTGCACGCTCGGACAAGTGGTGTCCCACTCCCATTCGGTGGAGTGGATCTCCGGGTCGTTCAGCCAATCCCATTGGCCGTGCATGATGTTGTGCCCGAGTTCCAGGTTCTCGATGATCTTCGCGATGCCAAGCAGGGCGGTCCCGGCGACCCAGGCGACCTTGTTCCTGCTCGCCAGCAAGGCAATTCGACCACCGACCACGAAAGCGCGCTGCAGCTGGATTGTTCTGCGCACGTAGCGGGCGTCCCGCTCGCCCCTGGACTCCTCGATATCGGTTCGGATCGCGTCCAGTTCGCGGCCCAATTCCTCGATGTCGGCCGCGGTGAGGTGTACGTACTGCCTGATGTCGGTGATGGCCATGCCGCGCCCCTAAATGTCGATGGTGCAGTCGCCGGATGCTGCGGAGATGCAGGTCTGGATTCGATCGCCCGCGCGGTGTTCGGTTCCGGACCTGAGATCGCGCACGTAGCCCGATTCCAGCGGCAATACACAGGTTTGGCAGATGCCCATTCGGCATCCGAACGGCATCTGAATACCGAGCTTCTCGCCGCCTTCCATCAGCGTTGTCGCACCGTCGAGTTTGATGCTCGTGTCCGAGATCTTGAAGGTGACCGTGCCGCCCTCGCCGCCTCTGTCAGTGCGCGCGATGGCGAACCGTCCCGTGTGCAGCTTGTCCCGCATACCCGCTGCCGTCCAGGCATTTTCGACCGCGTCGAGCATGGCGGGCGGACCGCACGCCCACGTGGAGCGGTCTTTCCAGTCCGGGACGAGGCCGTCGAGCGCGGCGAAGTCGACCTTGCCCATGTCGGCTGTTAGCTGCAGGTGCAGCCGGTAGTCGGGCTGGGCGCGCTCCAGCGCACATAACTCGTCGTGGAATATCACGTCGCCGATGGCGTGCGCCGAATGGACATGCATGATGTCGGGACTCTCGCCACGCTGCCGCAGCGAACGCAACATCGCCATCACGGGAGTGACGCCGCAGCCCGCCGTCACGAACAGCAACTTGGCCGGCGCCGGATCAGGTAGAGCGAAATCGCCCCTCGGGGCCGCGAGCCGAACAACCGTGCCGGCCTCGACGCCGTTCACCAGATGTGATGACAAGAAGCCCTCGGGCGTGGCCTTGACGGTGATCGAGATCAACTTCTTGTCGCGCCGTGGGATCGACGTCAGCGAGTACGACCGCCAATGCCAGCGCCCACCGACACGCACTCCGATGCCGAGGTACTGGCCGGGCTGGTAGTCACCGGAAAAGCCTCATCCGGGTTTGATCGTGACCGTGGCCGAGTCTTCGGTTTCCCGGTGAACATCGACGACGATGCCCCGCAGTTCCCGCGCAGACCACAGCGGATTGAGCAGTTTGAGGTAGTCGTCGGGCAGCAGCGGCGTCGTCGCACGAGCCACCAACCCCCGCAACACATTAACCGTCGGGGTCGACGCCGTCTCGACATCGCTGGCCGGCGCCGCACTCCACAACCTCAGATTTCGCATCTTCGAACCCCAGGGTCAACCACCGTCAACGCAGACTAAGCACACCATGCGTTGGCATCTCGGGGATTGTCCGGGGTCTGCGCGGCTCGCGATGGGCGTGGTGGACGGTGCGACTGGTCCTGGATGATCGCCATCGCTGCCTCGACGGTGCTTGCGGCGGGTAGCAAACCCTGTGGGTCGCCGATCCGCAGCACCCGGGAGACTGCCCCACTGGGTACTACTGCCCAGCGTATGCCAGGGTGCGCGCAGCAGACGGAGACCCTGTGCAGCGCCGAGAAGCCATCGGTTCCAAAGAAATCCAGGCCGCGCAGATCAATGATTAATCCGCGGCAACCCGTCAGATGCCCCAGGGTGTACTCGGTCAGAGTGTCAGCGTTGGATGCATCGATGTGGCCGCGGGCGCTGATGACGGCTACCGATGATCGCAGCCGACGATGGGCTAATCGTGTGGTGTGACTATCCCATGGCTGGGAAAGAAAGTCGCCGACCGGCGGCATAGAGGGGTTAGGAAGGGCATTCATGGTGATCCCCGACATGCGGTTGTCACCGACATGTTCGGCGTGAGCTAACGCTCTGCGAGGACAGCGGCGGACGGCTGACCCCATCCCGAACTGGTTGAGAGTCTCAACCCAGTTGACGCTCCACCCCGCGGGAACAATTGTCAAGACCTGTGGATCGGACCTTGGGATGCCGCCGCAACGATTGTCGACCGAAGATCTGCGGCCCGGGGAATGGGTGGGGAGATGCCCGGTCCGAGCGAATCAGAAGCGTGGCGACGATAGCGTTGATCAGCCGGTCGTTCCCGCTGGGTGACTCATCTGATCAGGTTTTTGATTCGTCAGATCGACATCCCGCCCTGTCGTGGCGATGAAGTCGTCAAGGATGTCCACCACCGCTGTCGGGGACTCGACATGCGGGAAGTGCCCGACACCGGCGAGGACCTCAAGTCGACTACCCGGCACGGCGTCATGAGCGGCGTAGCCGTGGGCGACAGGAATGATCCGGTCCTCCTCACCCCAAATCAGCAAGGTGGGTAATCCATGACTGAGATGGATCTTGTTGAGCGCACTGACCGCCTGGCCGCGGTAATCCACCACCGAGCGCAACGTACGCAGGAATGCTTGCCGAGTCGGCCGATCCGACAACGAGCAATAGGCGTTCCACATCTCGCCGGCGCGCGGTGACTGGATTCCGGCCGACGCGAGCCATGACCCCAATTTGTTGCCGATATTCAAAACCGGCTGCGGAGCGACCACCGGCAGCACCAGCTCGGCTCCGGGTGCGGAGAGGATCCGCAATATCCAGTTCAGGTCTGGGCCGAGGCCACCGCTGCTGATGAGAACCAGGCGCTGGCAGTAGTCGCGATGTTGATAGGTGAACTGCATGGCCACACCGCCACCCAATGATTGACCGACCACGGTCACCCGGCTGATGCCTAGTTCATCGAGAAGGTCACGCAGCCACGCAGCGAACGCGCCCAACGAATAGTCACCGCGCGGCTTGGCTGATTCGCCGTGCCCCAGCAGGTCCGGCGCGACCACCCGATACTTTTTCGACAACTCAGGGATGACCGCACGCCAAGTCGCCGAACTTCCCGCCATGCCATGAATCAACAGCAGCGCCTCGCCGGCCCCCGCGTCCCGATAGGCAATACGCTCACCGTGCAGATCGAGATAGCTCATCTCGGTCACGTGAACTGGCCTCCATCCAACGGTGTTCTGGCATTCCGGCCCGATTACTACCCGACTATAACGTAACCTACGGTCGCGTAGGTTACCGGTCAGTAGATCACGGTCATCTGCGCTGGTCGCGCCGCCATTGGCGGGCCGCCGCGATCGCTGTCTTGAGCCCGCGGCGGCGCCCTGTGGCTAGGTCGGTCCCGGCGAAACCGGGCTCCAGTTCGGCGAACATCCGCTCGCTGCGGGTCTCCGGAGCGTCGTCGACGGTGGCGCGCAAGTAGCGGTCCGGCAGCGACAGTTTGGCGATGGTGCGCCACGTCTTGCCGTACTGCATCAGGAACGAACCCGTCGTGTACGGGAGGTCGTATTTGTCGCAGACCTGCCTGACCCGCACCGAGATCTCGTGCAGCCGGCTGCTGGGCAGATCGGGGTAAAGGTGATGCTCGATCTGGTAGCACAGGTTGCCGCTCATGAATCGCATCGCCGGCCCGGCCTCAAAGTTGGCGCTGCCCAGCATCTGGCGCAGATACCACTGACCCCGGGTTTCGCCGATCATGTCGGTCTTGGTGAATTTCTCTGCGCCGTCGGGGAAATGCCCACAGAAGATCACCGCGTTGGCCCAGACGTTGCGGATCACGTTGGCCACCGCGTTGGCCACCAGCGTCGATTTGTAGGTCGCCGCCGGCGACAGTGAGGTCAGAGCCGGGAAAGCGACGTAGTCCTTGATGACCTGCCTGCCGGCCTTGGCGGAGAATTCGCGGATCTGCCGGAGGGTGGTTTCGCGCTCCGAGCCGCCCTTGAGGATTTTGCCGAAATCGATGGGCTGCAAGCCAATTCCCCACTCGAATCCGAGTGCGAGGATAGTGTTGAACAGCAGGTTGCCGATGGTGTAGCTCTTCCAGGGCTGATCACGGGTGACTCGCAGGGTGCTGTAGCCCACGTCGTCGTCCATGCCGAGGATGTTGGTGTACTTGTGGTGCTGAAAGTTGTGAGTGGATCGCCAGTGCTTTGACGCCCCGCTCATGTCCCACTCCCATGTCGAGGAGTGGATTTCGGGATCGTTCATCCAGTCCCACTGGCCGTGCATGACGTTGTGGCCGATCTCCATGTTCTCGATGATCTTGGCCAGACCGAGGGTCACCGTTCCTGCCCACCATGCCGAGCGTTTCGAGCTACCGGCCAGCATGAGCCGGCCGGTGAGATCCAAAGCACGTTGCGCGGCGATCGTGCGGCGGATGTAGCGCGCGTCGCGCTCGCCAAGGGAATCCTCGATATCCAGCCGGGTCGCATCCAGCTCAACGGCCAGGTTCTCGATGTCGGCGTCGGTCAGGTGAGCGAAGGCTGGGACGTCAGTGATCGCCATTATCCTGCTTTCTTTCGGGTTCGTATCACCCGGCTCGGCCAGCCCTGCTGGCCGAGCCGGGGAGTGCATCGGGCCGGTTCAGTAATAGTGGCGGCGGCCGCCGACGGCGTGTCCCATCCGTCCCATCAGCATCAGCAGCAGGCCGACGACGAGGAGGATGACGCCGATGACCAAGCAAATATGGGCGTAGGCGAAGGTAGGGACGAGGGCGGGGAGGAGCAGCCCGAGGACGATGAGGAGGATTCCGAGGCCGATCATGACGTGTACCTAGTTTCTGTAAATATGTGGGAGGAGGATGGCCGGGTCAGTTTCGGAGGGCATCATTTAGCCTGGTGCTCAGGCGATTTGGTGGTGTCCCGCCCGATTGCCGCGTCTTTCGGCGCGCGGCGGAGTATTCCCGGCATCATGCTTTCTGACCGAAAAGGATTGATTCAGAATGTGCGGCTCGAGCGAATGCTCATCAAGTTCGGCGGCGTACAACCAAACCGTTCCGTCCCGGCTGAAGGACCCAGCAACTCCAAGGCTACACCGGTCGGCTACCGCCGGCCAACTGTTCTGACCTGACAGGTCAGCCACAACGGGTAGCGGTGGTTGCGCGCCGAGTCCGTTGTGGCCGTGGTGATTGCGGGCGTGCAGCCAGGTGGTATGAGCCGGGCAGCGTTCGGTGTCGGGAGAGAGCCGGGCGCGCGGGTCCCGTTGGGGCTCAATGACTCGCGCGGCTAGCCGCAGCTCCTCCGGCAGGCGGCGGCGACCGCGAACAAGAACGCGGCTGTGCGCGTCGTCCCGAGAACCGGCTACCTGTCCCTGCTCCTGGCGTGTTCGCATGTGGCATGACGTGTTCGTCGAACGGATTACGCTGGCGGAGAAGGTCATCCGCACGATCGAGGAGAGCGGCGGACAGCTGACCTCGTCCCGGACTGACTGGGTTCTCAACATCGCTGACGTGATATGGCGCGGGCACGCGCGGTTTTTACGTGTTCAGCGTACTCAGCCCATTTTTGGCTCCTGATCGGCGCGCTCGGCGTCGGCTGGGTCCGCGGCAGTGAGCGCGTCGAGAATGAACCGCGCGGCGGTGTATCGATCGGTGCGCGCGCCATCAGCTTGGGTGTCCAATTTCGAGTGTGCTTGCCGCGGAGTGTAGCCACGGCCGATGAGTACCCCGATGGCCTGATTGATGACCGACGTAGGTCGCAGATATGTCGCGGTGTCCGAGCCGGCAGGGACGCTCAGGTGCTGATCGAGCGCGAATTCGCTGGGCGGACGGCCGGTTAGCCACGCCAGGTCGGCAGTGAGGTCGACAAAAGTTCCCGGCGTCGCCGCGTAGAAGATCAGGGCAACCAACGGCGCTGCCCGGCCGTCGCCGACACCGGCCAGCAGCGTCAGCCGAAGCGAGGTTCGAGCATTGTCGGCCGCGCCGTCCTCGAGGGTGCTGAACGTGAACGGCGGATCACTGCCGGTGACGATCACGCTCAGACCGAGATAGGTGGGAACCGCCGCTTGGGCGTCGACGCTCAAGCGGCGCAGACTGTGCAGCACATCGGCGCCGGGCTCATCCAGGGCGGCGGTGAGGATGCCCAAATCGGCGGCCAGGGCCGCACCGATCTTCATGAGGGGATTGCTCCGCTGGGCGCGCCCGAGCGCGGATCGAGCCTGCCGGTGCCGAACAGGCGAGTCGCCTGCAGGGTGGGCAACGCGCGACGCAAGCCGGGACCCGTCGCGTTGACTGTTTACCCGCTCTCCAACCTACGCGCGTCACACCGTGCAGCGGCAGTTCGGCCCAAGGACGACCTGGTGGTTCGGGCTCAGATCGGGTTGCGTCGGGCGTGGGCGCGGCGCACGGCTTCATCGACGATGTGCTGGGCCACCTCGGCCAATTTGCGGTGTTCGGTTTGGCTGATCGCGCGCAGCTGAGTGAACGCCTCCTCGGCGCTGCGCCCGCTGCGTCCCCGGATCAGGCCAATCGCCTGATCGATCACCGGGCGCGTCGACAGCGCCTTCTGCAACTGGGCGGTCAGCGCCATCGCGTGCGCGAGAACCTGGGCATTGTGCACCGCCACCGCAGCGGGTTTGGCGAACAGTTCCCCTAGTTCAGCGGCGTGCTCATCGAAGACGTCTTTGCCGTGGGCGTAGACATTGATCGCGCCGATCACCCGATCCGACAGCAGCAGCGGCAGCGACAGCGCACTGTGCACGCCCAAGCGGCCCACTCGCGGACCGAACCGCGGCCACATCTTCTCCCCACCCAATGACCCAGACCGCACCGTGCGCCGCTCCAGCGCCGCGGTGATGCAGGGCCCCTCCTTGAGGGTCACGTACTGAATCTCGTCGATCTCGGCGACAAACGGGGCACTCGCGGCCAACGCCTCCACCATGTTGTCCACCCGGTCGAGCTGCAACAAGGTCACCCCGGCACCGTCGGCGCCCGGTATCGCGCGCACCGCGAACGTCGACACCTCGGTCAGCAACTCAGGCAACCCCAGACTGCCCGCCACCAAGCCCGCCAGGTCGTCGATCCCGGCCCGCAAGCCAGCGGCATCAGCGCCAGCTTGCTGCGCGCTCAGCGACCCCAACGGTGAGCCGTCGGCGTTCTCGGTCAACTCCGTCATACCTGCGCTCAATAGTCTTGGCGGAGCTGGGAATCGAATAGCGAAGCCCAGCGCCATCGTGGCGCACGCGTCACGACATGATTGTCAAATTGATAGTACGCCGACAGCGGCGGAGCAGAAACACACTGTCGCGCCTGTAGGCTGCTACGCGGTCAACGCGAGCCGTCCAATGAGTGTAGCGTCGAGAGTGCTGAGAATTTCAGCTGGTCCGGGATGAGTTCAGCCGTCCGCCGCTTAACTCAAGGAGCATTGGCTCCGAACCCTCACAACCGGTGATCCAATGCACGTCAGGTCACCATGACCACTTCACTTGCTTTCTGTGCCAACAACGGCATTTCCCTGCTCGATGACCCGGTGAACGAGCAGACGGTGACCCAGGTGACCCATGTGTACCGCGGTCATCAACCCACCTACCTGCGGGCGCAACAGATTCCGGCGACGGCTGCCTCGCGGACTTCCTCATGCGCAACAAAGGCCGCAACAAAGGCGACATCCCCGATTGAGGGCAAAACCCTGGATTCGTCGATATCTATGAAGGACATGCGATGAAAGCTTTGATCACCCTGGTTGTGGTGCTCGTTCTTGTCGGCCTGATCGTGTTGCCGCTGTCGATCAGAGTGGTGACGCAATACGAGAAGGGTGTGTTGTTCCGCCTCGGCAAGGTGGTCGGTGTCAAGGACCCCGGGCTGGCCGTGATCATCCCGGTCATCGATCGGCTGTTGAAGGTCTCGCTGCGGATTGTGACGATGCCGATCCAGTCCCAGGGCATCATCACCCGCGACAACGTCAGCGTCGATATTTCGGCGGTCGCCTACTTCCGGGTTGTCGACGCGGTCAAATCGGTGATCGCCATCGAGAACGTCAACGCCGCGATCAACCAGATTGCGCAGACCACGCTGCGCAATGTCGTCGGCCAGCACACCCTTGACCAGGCGCTGGCGGAGACCGACGCGATCAACGCCGATATCCGAAAGATCCTCGACATCGCAACACTCGAATGGGGTGTCGAAGTGACACTGGTCGAGCTCAAAGACATCCAGTTGCCCGACAGTATGAAACGCGCGATGGCTCGGCAAGCCGAGGCCGAGCGCGAGAAGCGAGCCAAAATTATTGCGGCGGAGGGCGAATCAATGGCCGCGGCCGCGTTGGGTGAGGCGTCGGACACGATGATGGCGCACCCGTTGGCTTTGCAACTGCGCAACCTGCAAACGCTTGTCGAAATCGGGGTGGAGAAGAACACCACCATCGTGTTCCCGGCGCCGCTCATGAGTGCGATCGGTGAACTGGGCGCCTTCCTCTCCAGAGAAAGTGCGGCCGCCGCGTCCCCGACCCAACCGGTCACCACCGCGAATGGGGCCGACACGTCAACACGAACCGGGTAGATGCGAGTCGACCAAGGGAGCACCACAATGACGACCCGGACCCTCGAACCTGAACTGCTGCACAAGATGGACGCCTACTGGCGGGCGGCGAATTACCTGTCGGTCGGCCAGATCTATCTGTATGACAATCCATTGTTGAGACGTCCGCTGGCGCTCTCGGATGTGAAACCGCTGGTGGTCGGCCATTGGGGAACGACGCCGGGGCAGAACTTCATCTACGTGCACCTGAACCGGGTCATCACGAAGTACGACCTGGACATGTTCTACGTCGCCGGCCCCGGCCACGGCGGCCCGGCCCTGGTCGCCAACACCTACCTCGAGGGCTCGTATTCGGAGATTTATCCCGATGTCAGCCAGGACGAGCCCGGGTTGAAGAAGCTGTTCACCCAATTCTCTTTTCCCGGAGGCATTTCCAGCCATGTAGCACCGACGACTCCGGGATCGATCCACGAAGGCGGGGAACTGGGCTACTCGCTGAGTCACGCGTTCGGCGCTGTTTTCGACAACCCGGGCCTGGTTGTCGCGTGCGTGATCGGCGACGGCGAGGCCGAGACCGGGCCACTGGCGACGGCCTGGCATTCCACCAAGTTCCTCAACCCGATCGGCGACGGAGCGGTGCTGCCGATCCTGCATCTGAACGGCTACAAGATCAGCAACCCCACCGTGCTGGCCCGCATCGAACACGAGGAGCTGGACCAGTTCCTGCGCGGCTGCGGCTGGGAACCGCGCTACGTCGAGGGCCAGGACCCCGAAGACATGCACGAGCTGATGGCCACCGTCCTCGATGAGACGGTCGAGGCGATCCACGGGATCCAACGCAACGCTCGAACCGCCGGCGACACCACCCGCAAACGGTGGCCGATGATCGTGCTGCGCTCCCCCAAGGGCTGGACCGGACCCAAAGAAGTCGACGGCCAGCAGATCGAAGGCACCTTCCGGGCGCACCAGGTGCCGCTGCTCGTCGATGAACACCATCCCGGGCACGTCGAGCAACTCGACAGCTGGATGCGGAGCTACAAACCCGAAGAGCTGTTCGACCAGACCGGGCGACTGCTGCCCGACCTGGCTGCGCTGGCCCCGGATGGGCAACAGCGGATGGGCGCCAACCCGCACACCAACGGCGGGGTGTTGCTGCGTGACCTACGGCTGCCCGACTTCCGCGCCCACGCGGTCGCGGTGGCCGCGCCCGGCGCGGTGGACGCCGAGGACACCCGCGTGCTGGGCACTTTTTTGCGCGACGTCATCGCGCTCAATGACGAGGCGCGCAACTTCCGGATCTTCGGCCCCGACGAAACCCTGTCGAACATGCTCGGCGCGGTCTTCGAGGTCACCGACCGGCAGTGGGAGGCCCGCACCGTCGCCAACGACGAGTTCCTCGCTCCCGCGGGCAGGGTGCTCGATTCGATGCTCAGCGAGCACCAAAACGAGGGTTGGCTGGAGGGTTATCTGCTGACCGGCCGGCACGGGCTGTTCAACTGCTACGAGGCGTTCATCCACATCATCGACTCGATGTTCAACCAGCACGCCAAATGGCTCAAGGTCACTGCGCAATTGCCGTGGCGCCGTGACCTCGCATCGCTGAACTACCTGCTCGCCTCTCATGTCTGGCAGCAAGACCACAACGGCTTCACCCACCAAGACCCCGGCTTCTTGGACCACGTCGTCAACAAGAAAGCCGACATCGTGCGGGTCTACCTGCCGCCGGACGCCAACTGCCTGCTCTCGGTTACCGACCATTGTCTGCGCAGCCGCCACTACGTCAACGTGATCGTCGCCGGCAAACGCGCGATGCCGCAATGGCTGAGCATGGATGAGGCGGTGGTGCACTGCACCGAAGGCATCGGCATCTGGGAATGGGCCGGAAACGACCGCGGCGCCGAACCGGATGTGGTCCTGGCGTGCTGCGGAGACACCCCCACCCTCGAAGTGCTCGCCGCGGTATTGATCCTGCGGGAACACCTGCCCAAGTTGAAGATTCGCGTGGTCAACGTGGTGGACCTGATGAAACTGCAGTCAGCCAGCGAGCACCCACATGGACTCAGCGATCGCGACTACGACACCCTGTTCACCACCGACAAACACATCATCTTCGCCTTCCATGGTTATCCCACCTTGATCCACCGACTCACCTACCGCAGAACCAACCACAACCTGCACGTGCGTGGCTACAACGAAGAAGGCACCATCACCACACCCTTCGACATGCGGGTACAAAACAAACTCGACCGTTTCCACCTGGTCAGCGACGTCATCGACCGCCTGCCACAACTTGGCGCGGAGGGCGACTACCTCAAACAGACCATGACCGACAAACTCGTCGAACACACCCGCTACATCAGCACCCACGGCCAAGACCACCCCGAAATCCGCAACTGGAGATGGAACCCTGCGCCATGACGACATCTGAGGTGATCGGAATGACCATGTCTGCTGTTAAAGCGGCGAAGCCACGCGTGACGTCGGAACCGAACTACTCTCCGGCGCTGATGCCCGCAACGGTATATCGGTCCATCGCCCAACAAGCGCTGAAGCTGACGGGCGCAGAAATCACACTGGTCGCCGTCGCAGTCAACCACGACATACCCACGTCGGAGGTGGCCGATCTGATGATCGTGGAAACCGCCGGTGCTGCAATGACCTCGCCGGCGGCCCATGTCATCTCCCTCGCCGGTACCTCGATCGGGCAGGCCTTCGTGGAGCGGACCCCTCGACGACTGAAGAACTTCGACGTCGCCATCGACGGCGTCCAACATGCCGGCCCAGCGCTGGTGCTTCCGCTGTGCACCACCGATAGCGTGGCCGGGGTGTTGGTCGCGCTGCGGCGCGACGGCGCGCCGACGTTCGGCGACGAGCAACTCGACATGATGGCCGCATTTACCGACCAGGCGGCGCTCGCCTGGCAGCTGGGGTCCACACAGCGCCGAATGCATGAACTCGACATTCTCGCTGACCGCGACAGGATCGCCCACGACCTGCACCACCACGTGATCCAGCAGATCCTCGCGGTCGAACTGGCTCTGCAGGGGACCATTCCGCGGGCGCGATCAACTGAGGTGCAGCAGAGACTGTCCGGCAGCATTGATGATCTTCAAGGCGTCATTCAGCAGATCCGAACCGCAATTTTCGACCTGCACGGCGCACCGCCGCACATCACCCGGCTGCGACAGCGGCTCGACAACGCAGTCGCGCAGTTCTGCGGATCCGAACTGGGCACCACGGTCCAATTCGTGGGCCCCTTGTCGGTTGTCGATGCTGCACTCGCCGATCACGCCGAAGCCGTTGTGCGCGAAGCGGTCGGCAACGTTGTCCGGCATGCTGGCGCGACCAAACTTGCGGTGACGGTCAAGGTCGAGGACGACGTGTGCATCGAGGTTATCGACAACGGTCGAGGCGTCGCCGGCGGCATCACCGGCAGGGGCTTGACCGGCTTGCATCACCGCGCGCAGCAGGCCGGCGGCGCGTTCAGCATCGCGGATGCTCCCGGCGGAGGCACCGTGCTGCGCTGGTCAGCACCGCTGCCCTGATCACCCGGCCCCTTCACTGATCGCAACCAATCGGGTCACCGCACGTTCAATACCATCGGCAAGCTCGTCGACATCGGGTACCGCGTCATAGTCGGCGGTGATACCGAACACCAGATCGTCCCCGTAACTGAGCATCGCGATGCCCGTGCGGAGGTGAAGTGCGATCGGTGGGATAGGTAGCAGGCGCAGCACATCTCGACCCATCATGCGTAACCGACGACGGGGGCCGGGCACGTTGGTTGCCAAGGCGACGATCCCGAGTTGGGGAAGCCGGGTTAGTAACCGAACCGCCCAGGCCGTCAAAGCGAAGGGGATGTAGTTGGCTGCCGAGAAGATCGCAGATCCGGCTTGTCGTTGCCCGCCGGACTTGACTCTTGTCAATCGGCGGTGCACCGCTTGCAGCCGTTCTACGGGATCCTCGAGCTCGATGGGAAGGTATGGCAGCATGAGAGAGACGCGATTATCGAGTTGGTTCGATGCGTCGGCCGACCGCACCGAGACCGGCACCAATGTGCGCAGCGAATTTTGTTGCGGCTGTTCGCCTCGGTGGATCAGCATTGCCCGGAAGCTATCGGTAATCGCAGCCAGTGCAACATCATTGATGGTCACGTCAAACTTATGGCAAATCATGGCCACATCGACAAGGAGGACTTGGGCTGCGCTGTAACGCCGCAGATTGCTGACCGGGCCGATCAGCGAGGAATCCGCCGGACTCAGGATGCCGGCGACGATTTGAACAGCGCCGGCCGCAATGCGAGCAGCGGCACTCGTGACGGCGTTAGAAAGGTGCCAGATGCCGCCAGCCCAGTCCAGCGGATTCAGGCTCGGCCCGGACGGACGAGGCGCCGGCGACTCGGCGGCGGCACGTATCCGGTTGGCGAACGTTTCTGCATCCGCGCCGTCGCATAGCCCCGCGACCAGGCGCGTCGCGGAGATTCCGTCGGCGATGCAGTGGTGCAGCTTAGTCAGGACCGCCCAGCGATTCTCGGCCAGTCCTTCGATAGTCCAGCTTTCCCACAACGGTCGATCTCGATCGAGGCGTCGTTCCATGATATCGGCGACGACCCGGAATAGCGCTGCATCATCGCCGGGCTGCGGCAGCGCAATTCGATGCACATGATGGGCGAGATCGAACTGCGGATCATCGACCCATTCCGGCGCCGCGAGGTCGAGCGGATGCGTGTGCACCACCTGCGTGAACCGGGGAATCTCAGACACCCGCTCGGCGAGCACCGAGACGAGCGAGGCGTGGTCGGGGGCCGGCCCCTCCATGACGGCCAGGCCGCCGATCGCCAGACTCACGTGCCGGTCGGAATCTTCGGCCTCGAGGAAGCCGGCATCAAGTGTCGTCAAGTGCTCCACCAGCGGCCTCCAAAGTTGTTTCGGTTCAATCACTATCCGCCTCGTGTAGGTGCTCCGGCAGAGCCTTGGAGCACCATGGGAGGCAAGCGGCTCACAGGGTCGACGCCACCAGGCCGGTCAGATCGGCGAGGCGGTGGGAGTAACCCCACTCGTTGTCGTACCAGCCGACGATCTTCACCAGATCACCAGTGACTTTGGTGAGCCCGGAATCAAAGATGCACGACGACGGGTCGGTCACGATGTCGGAGGAGACGATGGGATCCTCGGTGTAGGTGAGGAAGCCCTTCAGCTCACCGTCGGCCGCGGCCGCAAACGCCGCGTTGACCGCCTCAGTGGTTGCCGGCTCTCGGACGATGACGGTGAGATCGGTAGCCGAACCCGTGGGCACCGGCACCCGCAACGCGTACCCGTCGAGCCGTCCCTCGAGCTGGGGCAACACCACGCTGATCGCGCGGGCGGCCCCGGTGGACGTGGGCACCACGTTGATCGCCGCGGCGCGGGCCCGGCGAAGGTCGCGGTGCGGACCGTCCTGCAGGTTCTGGTCCGGGGTGTAGGCGTGGACGGTAGTCATGAGCCCGCGCTCGATTCCGAACACCTCGTCGAGCACCATCGCCATCGGCGCCAGGCAGTTGGTAGTACACGAGGCATTGGAAACGACGGTCTGCGTGCCGTCGTAGTCGCGGTGGTTGACACCCATCACAACGGTCAGGTCTGCACCCTTCGACGTCGCGGACACCACCACCTTCTTCGCTCCGCCGTGAAGGTGACCGCGGGCCTGCTCCGCGGCGGTGTACCGACCGGTCGACTCGATTACGACATCCACGCCGAGATCTCCCCACGGCACCGCCGCCGGCCCGTCGGCGATAGACCACGCCTTGATCCGGTGGTCTCCCACCACGAAGTCCTCGCCGTCGACCGATACGTCGTGGGGTAAGCGTCCGAGGACGGAGTCGTATTTGAGCAGGTGCGCCAGAGTCTTGTTGTCCGTGAGGTCATTCACCGCGACGATCTCGATGTCGGTGGTGCCTGCCGCGCGTTGTACGTCCACCGCACGAAAGAAGTTTCGGCCGACACGCCCAAAACCGTTCACGCCTACCCGAATAGCCATGGTGATCTCCTCGTAGTTCTGTGGTCTGGGCGCATCATCGCTTGCACGCCACCTTGAGTCTGACCGCGCTTCGGGCCGAGCAGCAGAGGACAAGGTCCTCGCTTTCCTGGGAGTTCGGGATCGGCGTCTCGAGCCGAGTGCTGGTCGACATCAGCCCGATGGGCTGATCAACCATGAAGGATCGGCTGACAGGATCTCTGTCGGTTCATCAAAATCGTTGCTGCTTTGCGAATACAAAGCGTGTCCACCACACACAGCCCGTGTTGATGGTCTGTCGCGGGCGAGGTGGGAACGGGCCCTGCATGTGACAACGGACCGCTATCCGTGATGACTTTGGACCCTAGGGAGGCGTGGGGGCGGTCGAAACGATGGGATCAGCGTCGCCTTGATCGGGGCGGACTGACAACCCGGGAAGGGTAATGACATGACGACTGCTGCCGGCGATGCGCTGTTGTTGACCGACCCCGACGTTGATGTCCTCGCGTACCAATTCCTGCATTCTGACTACGCCGCCTACGCGTATATAAATTGGCCGCTCGATCGACGCCTCGAAGGTTTCCTTCGGCATCGCGGGATGGCACGAGTCGCCGATGATGGCGATACGTGCAGCGTCCTCCTTGACCGCGTCATGAGGTATATCTCGACGGATTCATGAAGTTGGTCCGCGACGAGTTTTATGTGTGGAGAGATCATGACCACCGGTGAAGGCTTCACGCTTTCGCAGCTACAGCACGAGAAGAGTGACGGCGTACAACTCGCGCCGGCAACACATAACTCCAAAACGGTTGAGGCACCACCTACGTCGATTGATTTGGCGAGGGAGCCGCCCGAACCCCAGATAACTCAGCCAGCACCCTAACTGCGAGATCGCCTTCGGTGCAGTCGATCGTGCGGCATGAGATTCTGTCTTTCGAAGGCGTCGACTCACCAGTCAGAGAAATCGGCAGGGAAGCGCTCCGTTAATCGCCGCTGCCTGGTTGCAATGCCGTCAGGGATCGGGGACCAATGCCCCTAGGGCCCAGTTTGGGGTCTCCGTACCGTAGAGGACGACAAAGGGCAGGATGCCAACGGAGTCGGCGCAGCCTCCTAACTGGCGAGGTCACCACGCACCGCCGTCCTGACCGCTGGGCAGTGTCACAGCTTCGGGCCGCTTAACGGCTACCGTCGCCGGACTTCGGCGCTATCGAATACTTTGGAGCATCAGTGCCCAATACGAATACCGACATTGATCTCACGAGCCTGCAGTTGGGCCAGTTGCGTGACGACGTAGACGACCTCTTGGCGCGATTGGCCACAGCCGAGTCACAGTGGTCCTGGTGGCTCACCGGTGTGGCGGCCCAGAATCGATCGAGTGCCCGAAACATGCTGCATTATTGGGCAATTCGGCAATGCGATCTGCGCGACCTGCAGGCCCGGCTGGCTGCCTACGGGCTGTCCTCATTGGGTCGCAGCGAGCCTCATGTCGAGGCCACGTTGCTTTTGGTGAGGTCGGCGATCTCTGCGATGCTCGGTGGCATCTGGCAACAACCCCCATTGACCGGCGCCAGTGTCGAGAACGGCTCCGAGCTGCTCCGCCACCGAACAGAGCAGTTGCTCGGCCCGGAGCCAGTCGATCGCGTGACCCGCATCATGGTCACACTGCCCTCCTCGGCTGCGACCGACCGCGACTTGGTTCGCCAGTTGGTGAAACGCGGCATGAACATCGCACGCATCAACTGCGCGCACGACGATGCCGAGGCATGGCGCTCTATGGCACAACATGTCAAGCAAGCGGCTGAGGCGACCGGCCGAACCTGCTTGGTCGCTATGGACCTTGGGGGACCAAAGCTGCGGACTGGGCCGCTTGAACCCGGGCCGCGCATCGTGAAACTCCGGCCATCCAGGAACGCGCTTGGGCAGGAAACCGCCCCGGCGCGGGCGTGGCTGACTGCGGCGGAAGACCCGACCGACCCGCCCGAAGCCGGTATGGTTTCGCTACCGGTGTCCGGGCAATGGCTCAGCCGCCGCCACGACGACGACGTCCTGCATCTGCACGACACCCGCGGCTCGAAACGCAGGCTGGTGCTGAAAGCGGTTGGCCAGAAGCCAGGCGCCCCCTGCGGATTCGTCGCGACTGTCGGCAAGACCACCTACCTGGCCACCGGGACGGTGCTGCACGTCCACGGCATCGAGGATTCGACACGCCTCGGAGAACTCCCGCAAACCGAACAGAGCCTTGTCCTGCATCGCGGAGACATTCTCGAACTGACCAGAGATTGCTCGCCGGCGCCGCTGGCCGCCGAGGGTGTTCCGCGCATTGGGTGCACGCTGCCCGAGATCTTCGATCATGCTCACATTGGGCAGAAGGTGCACCTCGATGACGGTCGGATCAGCGGCGAGGTAGTCAGCGTAGGTGCTGGCGTGCTGAGGTTGCGGATCGACCACGCCGCAGACGCAGGGTCGCGCCTCCGCGCCGGCAAGGGAGTCAATGTGCCCGACGCCAACCTCCCGATCTCCGCCCTGACCGAGAAGGACCTGTCTGACCTATCAACGGTCGTCGAGCTGGCCGATCTGGTCGAGATGTCTTTTGTACGAGACCCTTCCGATGTCGAGCAGTTACTCGACGCGTTGAGCCGCCTCCGCGGCGACTCATTGGGAATCGTACTGAAAATTGAGACCCGGCAAGCATTCGAACATCTTCCGCAACTGCTGCTTACGGCGATGCGGCATCCGCGCGTCGGTGTGATGATCGCTCGGGGGGACCTTGCCGTCGAGTGCGGATACGAACGCCTCGCCGAGTTGCAGGAAGAGATTCTGTGGCTGTGCGAGGCGGCGCACCTGCCCGTGATCTGGGCCACCCAGGTACTCGAACAGCTCACTAAGACAGGCAATCCCTCGCGCGCGGAGATCAGCGACGCGGCAATGAGCGAACGGGCCGAATGCGCGATGCTCAACAAAGGGCCGTATATCAACGACGCCGTCGTCGTCCTCGACAGCATCCTTCGGCGAATGACGGATCATCACTACAAGAAGAACGCACTGCTGGGGTCCCTGCACTCTTGGTACCCCGGCTCGCGCCGTGAGCAGCCGTGAAGAACGTCTGCAGGCGGCCTTCAGCCCAAAAGCGGACGTGAGATTGTCAGCGTCAACGTGGGCGGTTTCACCTCGCCTCGCGACAACGCACCCGCCCCAGCACTAACAGAACCGCCGGCCTCGCTCTTACCCCGACTATGACCGCCGGGCTGCTTCCAGCAATAGCCGTCGTTCGGCTGCGCTGACGGCGTGTCGCGCCGCGCCGACCGCATCGGGATTAACCGATACCGATGTGATGCCCAGCCGGACAAGATGTTCGGCGAAGGCGGGGTTGGTCGACGGCGCCTGACCGCACAGTGAGGAGGTAATCCCGAGCATGTTCGCCTGTTCGATGATCTGGGCGATGGCATCGAGCACAGCGGGATCGGACTCGTCGAACAATTCCGCGCACACGTCGGAATCGCGGTCGACCCCAAGCATCAGCTGTGTGAGATCGTTGCTGCCGATCGACACCCCGTCTATACCCATCCCGACGTACTCAGGCAGCCAATGCACCACCGAAGGGACCTCGGCCATTACCCAGCGGTGCAGTCCGCGCTGACGGCCCAGCGGGCTCGCGTCGACCAACGACAGGCATTCCTCGAGCTCCCACCCGGTTCGAACAAACGGAATCATCAAGTGCACGTTCGGGTTCTGCTCGCGCACCCGCGCGAGTGCTTCCAGTTCAAGCCTGAACAGATCAGGGTCCTGGACGTAGCGGTAGCAGCCGCGGTAGCCGATCATCGGATTGTGCTCGACGGGCTCGTAGGTCTCACCACCGCGCAAACCACGGAACTCGTTGCTACGGAAGTCTGTTGCGCGATAGACCACCGGACGCGGCGTGAATGCGGCGGCGATGCGACCAACCGATGCCGCCATCGCGTCGACCAGCTGTCGCTGCTCACCGTGCGCCATGAGGTCGCGGGGGTGCCGTCCGCCCAGTGCTTCGGTGAGCATGAACTCGGCACGTAACAGGCCGACACCATCGACGTCCTGTGCCGCAACGCGTTCCGCGGATTCCGGCATCGCGAGATTGACATATATCTTGGTTCCGGTGACTTCGGCGGCGGCGGTGGCCGCCACCGGGCGGTCAATCGCCGACATCTGCTCCGTAGCGACCGGGCGGCCCACGTGAACCTTCCCGTGGGTGCCGTCAACCGTGACCATGGTGCCGTCGCGAAGATCGGTGGTCGCGGTCCGAGCGCCCACAATGCAGGGCACCCCTACCTCGCGGGCCACGATCGCGGCGTGACACGTCATGCCGCCGGAGTCCGTGACGATCGCCGCCGCCCGCCGGATGGTGGGTAGCCAGTCAGGATTGGTCATCGGCGCCACCAATATCTCACCGTCGGCTAAACAGTCACCCAGGTCCGGTGTGAGCAGTACTCGCACCAACCCGGACGCGACGCCGGGCGCGGCGGGCAACCCGCGCGCCAGCACGGTGGTCTGATCGGTATCAGCGGTGACGGCGGTGCCGTGCGTCGTAATCGGCCTGGCTTGCACCAGCCACGTCTTGCCGGCCGAGATTGCCCACTCCACGTCTTGCGGGCCACCATTGTGCCGCTCCGTTGCGATCGCCAGGCTCGCGATCCGTCGCAATGCGGAATCGTCGAGAACGCGTGATTCAGCGGCGGCCTGGTTTAGCTCCACAGTCCGATCATGGCCGTCGGGGCCGCGGACGATCTTGAATGTCTTGCGGCCGATGCGGGCGTCGAGCACGCTCAGGTTGTCCTTGGCGACGACGTAGGTGTCGGGTTCGACCCTGCCCGACACCACGACCTCACCTTGTCCGAACGCGGCTTCGATGACGACGCGATCCACCGCGCCGGTGCTCGGGTCGGCGGTGAAGGCCACTCCCGCCTGCTCGGCAGGAATCATCAGTTGCACGACGACGGCCATTGCGGGATCAGCCGCGAAGCCCCGGCTGGCCCGATAGGTGATAACCCGGGGGCTGAACAGCGATGCCCAGCAGCGTTGCACGGCGTCGATCAAGCCATCGCCGCCGGTGACGTTGGTGATGGTCGCATTCATCCCGGCGAACGACGCGTCGCGGCCATCCTCGCCCGTCGCTGACGATCGGACTGCCACTACGGCTCCTTGCCCGAGCCGTCGGTAGGCGGCCAACATCAAATCACGGACGTCATTGGTGATTCCGGCCTTGAGCACCAAGGACTGCATTCGCTCGCACAACTCACCCAGTTGCGAACTTTGGCCGACTTTCGTCAAGGCCTCGCGGTGGGCGGCGGCGAGTTCCTCACTCACTCCACCCGCTCGCATCGAGTCCTGGTAGGAGGCCCGCAGCAGCACGAAGCCGGGCGGCACCGGAAGCTCCGCGGCGACGAGCTCACCCAGATTGGCGCCCTTGCCGCCCGCTTCTTTTGCGTTTTCGATCCGCAAGGTCGAGATGTCGCAGACGTAGTCGTCTGCTTGCATTTGGCTCTCCTCGGGGATGCCGGCAACCGGTGACTGAAGGCGATTAACCGAATCACCGCTTTTCGCCGACGGACGCGCTACCGTGTTGGTCATTTCGCTAGCTTCCACCACCGACTCGTCGGGCCGGAGGGCCGTAAGTCACCGATCTATCTGCCGGATGCCATCACGTGGCGGAAGTCAATCGCTCCTTAGGGTCCAAATCCTCTGGTGGCCGGTGCCCTCGCGAACCATCCTGTGAAAGCGAAGGAGAGAGACGAATGCCTAAGAACTGGTTGGTGATGGAGGGTGACGGACCCGCGGCGCCGTATCGCGCCCGACTCGCCGGGGCGGGGCGGCGGCTGCCGGACACCGTGCTCACGACAGACGAATTGATGGCGAGCACACGACATCACACGCACATTGATCTGGAACGCCTGACCGGCATCTACGAACGTCGCGTCTCGATCGGCGACGAGGACTCCTACAGTCTTGCAACTTCGGCGGCGCTGGATTGCCTGGACAAGGCACAACAGCAGGCGGCGTCACTCGATGTGGTGATCAGTTGCAGTATCACGAAGTTTCGTGGCGGCCTGACGCAGTGGGTAGAGCCGACGATGAGTAGTGCCGTTGCCCATGCGATCGGGGCTGAGAAAGCAGTGACGTTCGACCTGTCCAACGCATGTGCGGGAATGCTGACGGGTGTCACGGTGCTCAACGATTGGATCCGGCAGGGCACCGTCGAGCGCGGTTTGGTGGTCAGCGGCGAGTACATCTCGCAACTCGGCCAGAATGCGGCCCGGCACATCCGCAACATCATGAGCAAAGAACTCGCCTGCCTGACGCTGGGCGACGCGGGAGCGGCGCTTCTGTTCGAGCGTGCCACCCCCGGGTCTGGCGGCATCAGCGTTGCCGGCTTCACCACGGTTGCCGACCACAGCCGGCTGTGTCTTGCCTACCCGAAGGGGCATGATCCCGGGGCCCGGATGTTTACTGATTCCCGCGGGATCCAGCGGGCAGCCATTGCCGACACCCCGCTGTTGCTCCACGAAGTCCTCGATGCAGCCGGCATCGCGATGCATGACATCGATCACGTGATCACGCATCAGACCTCGGCCCGCGCGATACGCAAGGGGATGGCCGCGTGGTCGGCTTCATTCGGTGACAGTCCGCAACACGACGCCGTGATCACCGTCGATCGCTACGGAAACACGGCGTCGACGACCCACACCGTGGCACTTGTGGAAGAACTCGAAGCCGGGCGGATCCGGCCGGGCGAAACGGTCGCCTTGATTGCGCTGGCATCAGGTCTGGAGATCGGCGTCGTTCTCCTCACCGTGGACGAGGATTTGGTGGGCCGCTATGGGCACAGTGATTGAGCGCCTCGACGTCACCCGAGCAGGTTGGCGCACCCGGCACAGCGCACTGCATCTGGCGGTCGCGTCGGCCAAGACCTGTTTGCAACAAGCGGGCCGAAAGCCCGACGACGTAGACCTTCTGATCAATACCGGCATCTACCGCGACAAGAATCTGGCCGAGCCGGCCCTCGCGGCGCTCATCCAGGAGGACATCGGGGCCAACCCTGAGGACCCGCATGTCGGACACTCACGGCACGTTCTCGTTCGACATAGCGAACGGAACGTGCGGAATCCTCACCGCGCTGCAAATCGTCGACGGCTTTCTGCGGTCGCACACCATCAATTGCGCCCTGGTCGTCACGAGTGACGCCGATCCGGGGCGCGGGATGAGCGAGCACTTTCCGTTCTCCCCCGTCGGGGCGGCACTGTTGTGCGACTGGAGCGAGGACGACTTCGGACTCGGCCGTGTGCACTGGGTGAACATCCCCGACGACGGTGAAAACTTCCGCGCCACTGTCGGACTCGAAGACGCGCGCAATGTGCTTCGATTCAGTGGGTCGGCGGCGATGGACGAGCAATTCGCCGCCGCCGGCGCCCAAGTCGCCCAAAGCTGCCTCCAGGAGGCCTCGCTAGGCCTTTCCGACGTCGACATGATCGTCGCCTCGCCGGCCCGGCACGGCTATCGCGCGGCACTGGCCGCCAAACTCGCAATACCGGTCGAACGGATCACCGTCGCCGACGACGAGAGCATGCATACCGCCTCGCTGGTGTCGGCACTGAGTGGTGCGGCCGAAAAGCTCTCGCCCGGCGCCCGCATTCTGCTCGTTGCCGCCGGCGCGGGAGTCACCGCGGGTGCCGCTCTCTACCGCCAAGCGCTGCATCCGGCGTAGCAGACATGAAACCACCGACCACGTCGGGATGCACAATTGTGACCCTGACGATGAATCCGGCGCTCGACATCACCACGGACACCGATCGGGTCATTCCCACCCATAAAATGCGATGCGGGGTGTCCCGTTACGATCCCGGCGGCGGCGGAATCAACGTCGCGCGAATCGCCCATGTGCTCGGCGCGTCGGTGTCGGCGCTCTTTCCCGCGGGCGGTCACACGGGCGACAAGGTGACCGATCTTGTCGCTGACGCAGGGGTTCCGGTGCAGCGGATCACCGTGGCTCGCTCCACCAGGGAAAGCTTCACCGTGGACGAGCGCAGCACCGGCCAGCAGTACCGGTTCGTGCTCCCGGGTCCGCAGCTCACCGGTGCCGAGCAGACCGAGTGCCTCGAAAAGCTAAGTGCTGCTGCAGGATCCGCGGAGTTTGTCGTGGCGAGCGGTAGCCTGCCGCCTGGTGTGGCTGCCGACTTCTATCAACTGGTCGCCGACATCTGTCGCGAGCGCGGTGCACTGCTGATTCTGGACACCTCCGGAGCTGGACTGCGACATATCTCTTCCGGTGCCTTTCTGCTCAAGCCGAGCGTGCGAGAACTGCGCGAATGTGTCGGACGGGAACTCATCAGCGAGTCAGAGCAGCTCGCCGCGGCGCACGAACTCGTCGACCGCGGCTGCGCTCGGTTCGTCGTCGTGTCACTCGGGTCCCGGGGCGCTCTGCTTGCTACACCGCATGGAAGCCAACGTTATTCACCTGTAACGGTGCCTTCCGGCAGCGGCGCGGGCGCCGGCGACGCCATGGTCGCCGGCATCACCGTGGGCCTGAGCCGTGGCTGGCAACTCAACAAGGCGGTGCGGCTGGGCCTCGCCGCCGGTGCGGCCATGTTGCTCACTCCCGGGACCGCGCCCTGCACCCGTGAAGATGTCGAGCGGTTATTCGAGATGGTCCTCGACCCCGTAGATGTCGACGGCGGCCAATGGTTGTCCGCTCAAGCAAAGACATCGCCATGACGCTGCCGGTCACCGTCGACCCGCGTTACCACGACGCCGTAATTTTTAACGTCGACGCTGTCTTGACCGATCCTGATGGTGTTCCGCCGTTCGAGTTGACGATCAACCTGGTGCGGAAACTACTCGACGTCGGGGTCGCCACGGCGGTCTATTCGTTGTGCCCAGGCGGTCAACAGCTCTTGAAATCCGCAGGGATTGATGACCTCTTCGGTGTCTGTGTCGATGGCGTCCCGGCCGCGTTCCTCGTCGAAGCCATTCGCCAACTCGGTGTGCGTCCGCAACGGTCTGTCGTCATCGACGACGCCGGTGCCGGGATAGCGGCGGCCCGGAACGATGGTTTCGCACTTGTCGTCGGTGTCGACCGCACCGGGAATCCCGACCGACTACTGGGGTGCGGCGCCGACGTCGTGGTCGCGGACCTGGAAGACGTCGCTGTACGCGTAGGCGACAGGCGGATCTCCGCGCTCCCCGATGCGGTGGAGTCATACGGTCAGATCATCGGTGTTCTGGGTGCGCGAGAGCCAATGTTGTTTGTCGACTACGACGGAACGTTGTCCCCCATCGTTGCCGATCCCAGCGCCGCCACCCTCGTCGACGGAGCGGCCGAAGCGCTGGAAAGTGTGGCGTCGCAATGCCCCGTCGCCATACTGAGCGGCCGCGACCTCGCCGATATCCGCACCCGGGTGCCGATACCGGGTATCTGGTACGCGGGCAGCCATGGCTTTGAGCTGACCGAACCGGATGGCACCTACCATCAGAACGAAGCGGCCGCCGCCGCCGTCGGTGTCCTCGAACGTGCGGCGGCCGAGTTAAGCGAGACCCTGGCGGAGATTCCCGGAGTACGGGTGGAACATAAGCGCTTCGCCGTCGCGGTTCACTACCGCCAGGTCGCACCGGAGCACATCGGCGAGATCGTCTCTGCCACACACAAGGTCGGACAGCGAGATGGCCTACGTGTGACGAACGGGCGCATGCTCGTCGAGCTGCGGCCCGACCTCGACTGGGACAAAGGGACCACGCTGGCCTGGATTCGTGATCGCATCGACGCTACGGGTTCGCTGCTGCCGATCTACATCGGCGACGACCTCACCGACGAAGACGCTTTCGACGCAGTCCAATTCGACGGCATCGGGATTGTCGTACGCCACAACGAGGATAGCGACCGCAAGACGGCCGCCCGTTTCGCTCTGCAGAGTCCCGATCAGGTGCGCGAGTTCATCCAGCGCGGGTCGAATTGGCTGGCGAACAAGCACCAGACGTCGGACAAGGCCTGGGATTTCACCTTTGAGGGGTATGACCCGCAGAGCGAGAAGCTTCATGAGTCGTTGTGCACGGTAGGAAATGGCTACTTCGCCACCCGGGGCGCGGCGCCCGAATCGAAGGCCGACCAGGTGCACTATCCGGGCACCTATGCCGCCGGGGTATACAACCGTCTCGTCGACGACGTATCGGGCACCGCAATCGACAACGAGAGTCTGGTCAACCTGCCTAACTGGCTTGCCCTGACCTTCCGGGTCGACGGCGGCAGCTGGTTCGACATCGACGCGGTCAGCGTCCTGTCGTACCGACAGACCTTCGACCTTCGCGGCGCGGTACTGACGAGGGAGATGCGCTTCTGTGATGACGCCGGACGCACCAGTTCGCTGACCCAGCAACGATTCGCCGCGATGCACATGCCCCACGTCGGTGCACTGCAGACGACGATCGTCGCCGAGAACTGGTCAGGGACAATCGAGATTCGATCCACGCTGGACGGCAACGTCACGAACTCGCTAGTCGAGCGGTATCGGGATTTGTCCAACGATCATCTTGGGTTGGTGGAAAAGCGGGAGATCAATGATCATTCTGTGCTGCTGACAGTTCAGACGACCCAATCGCGCATTCCCATTGCCATGGCGGCGCGAAGCATCGTGTGGCGTGACGGGACGCCCGTCCCGGCCACCTACCACCTTGTCGACGAGGGAGCCGAAATCGGGCACGACATCGCCGTCGAGGTGTCAGTCGGTGACGAGTTGACCGTGGAGAAGATCGTGACCGTCTTCACCGGGCGCGATGTCGCGACGTCCGAACCCGCTGTCGACGCCGAGCGCTGGCTGAGCCGACTCGGTCGGTTCGCCGAGCTGCGCGACGGGCATCTGACCGAGTGGGTACATCTGTGGGAGCGCCTGTCCATCGAGTTCGAAGATTTCACCGACGAATCGCGCATTCTGCGGCTGCATCTCCTGCATCTGCTGCAGACGGTTTCGCTCAACAGTTCCGACCTCGATGTCGGGGTGCCGGCTCGCGGACTTCACGGTGAGGCATATCGCGGGCACATCTTCTGGGACGAGCTGTTCATCTACCCGGTGCTCAACTTACGCCTGCCCACGATCACCCGGTCGCTGCTCGGATACCGCTACCGGCGACTGCCCGAGGCCCGTCACGCCGCCAAGGCGGCGGGCTACTCCGGCGCGATGTACCCATGGCAATCCGGCAGTGATGGACGCGAGGAAAGCCAACGCCTGCACCTCAATCCGCGCAGCGGCCGGTGGAACCCCGACTCGAGCGCTCGTGCGCACCACATCGGCATCGCCGTCGCCTATAGCGCGTGGAAGTTTTATCAGGTGACCGGGGATCTCGCCTACCTCATCGACTATGGCGCGGAGATGCTGGCCGAGATCGCACGCTTCTGGGTAAGTAGGGCCAGCTACGACCGGGAACGCGAACGCTACAGCATCCGAGGCGTCATCGGGCCCGATGAATTTCACTCGGGCTACCCCGACGCTCCTTACGACGGCATCGACAACAACGCCTACACCAATGTGATGGCGGTCTGGGTGATCATGCGGTCCCTCGACGCACTGAAGCTGCTACCGCTGCCGAACCGACTTGACTTAAAAGAAACGCTCGGACTGCACAATGACGAACTGGCGCACTGGGAAGAGGTAAGCCGACGGATGTACGTTCCGTTCCACGACGGCCTCATCAGCCAGTTCGAGGGATACGGCGAGTTGGAGGAACTCGACTGGGACGGTTACCGGCAGCAGTACGGCAATATCCAACGCCTCGACCGCATCCTCGAGGCGGAGAACGATGACGTGAACCGATACAAGGCTTCCAAGCAGGCCGACGTCCTCATGCTGCTCTACCTGATGTCGGCAACCGAGTTGGGTGAGCTACTCGAGCGGCTCGGCTATCGCTTCATGCCCGACAAGATCCCAACAATGGTGGACTACTACCTGGCCCGCACTTCGCACGGGTCGACGCTCAGCGGTGTGGTGCACACCTGGGTGCTCGCCCGGGCCAACCGCGATCGTGCGATGGAGTTCTTCCAACAGGCGCTGAAATCCGACGTCTCCGATATCCAGGGCGGCACCACGTCCGAAGGCATTCACCTGGCGGCGATGGCAGGCAGCGTCGACCTCATGCAGCGATGCTTCACCGGCATCGAGACCCGGTCCAACCGCATCATCCTCTCCCCGCACTGGCCGGAAGAGCTTGGCGTGCTGGCGTTCCCAATCCACTACCGCGGTCTGCACCTGCACCTGCGGGTCAGCGGAAAGGGCGTGATCATCAGTGTCGATCCACGCGATGCTGCCGGAGTCGAAGTGGAATGCCGTGGTCGAGTCGTTCAACTGATGCCCGGGACCACTGTCCGATTTCCCGGCTGACCGTTGCTCAACCGACAGATGCAGGGGGGGCGGGGCAGTCAACGTCGGCGGTACGATCGCAATTCGTGCAACGGCGAGCGTCGCGACGTCGACCCGTGATCGTTCGTATGGCAAAAAACAGCAGCTGGTTGACCCGCAATGTATGGGTGTTATCCGCTGTGTCGTTCCTCCAGGACACCGCCAGTGAACTGCTGTATCCGCTGTTACCGATCTACCTCACCGCAGTTCTCGGTGCGCCGCCGGCCGTCGTAGGAGCTGTCGAAGGCGCGGCCGAGGGAGCGGCGTCGCTGACAAAACTGACGGCTGGGCCACTCGGGGACAGGTTTGCGCGGCGTCCTCTGATCGCGTCGGGCTACGGTATGGCCGCGCTCGGCAAGGTGATCGTTGCGGTCGCCGGTGCGTGGCCCGGGGTCCTGGCGGGACGCGTAGTCGATCGGGTCGGCAAAGGTGTCCGCGGCGCACCGCGCGACGCACTGCTAGTAGACGGAATCGATGAAGCCAGCCGCGGCCGCGTGTTCGGCTTTCACCGCGCGATGGACACGCTCGGCGCGGTTGTCGGACCCTTAATCGGGCTTGCCGGATACGAGCTACTCGACCATCAGATTCCGCCGTTGCTATACATCGCGATCGTTCCGGCCGTCCTGAGTATGGCCTTGGTCGCGTTCGTGCGCGAGCGTCCCCGGCCGGTCGGGCGTGCGCACCGATTACCGCTGAGGGCGGCCCTGCGTGAGCTGCCAGGCCGGTATTGGCGGGTGATCGCGCTGCTGGCAGCCTTCGGTGTCGTCAACTTCCCAGATGCCCTGATCCTGTTGCGCCTCAAAGGGATCGGGTTTTCCGTGGCCGAGGTGATCCTGGCCTACGCGGGATACAACATGGTATATGCGTTGGGCAGTTACCCGGCCGGATCACTCGCTGACCGCATCCCAAGGCCTGCGGTGTTCGGGATAGGCATGGTCTTTTTCGCGGTCGGCTACATCGGGCTCGGGCTCACAACCGACAGAGTCGCGGCATGGCTCATCCTCGGGCTGTATGGACTGTTCACCGCATGCACCGACGGCGTCGGAAAGGCATGGATATCTGGACTTGTTCCCGCCGAGCTGCAGTCGAGCGCGCAGGGCATATTTCAGGGCGCGACGGGCTTCGCGGTTTTGTCGGCAGGTCTGTGGGCCGGTCTGCTGTGGGGGGCAAGAGGCCAACTCCCGCTACTGATCTCAGGAATCGCCGGCGGCTTCTTTGCGGCGATCCTGCTCATTCTCTCCATCGGTGCGTGGCTTCGCACCAAATCCAGCGCTGCACCGGCTAACTGACTGCAAAAGGAAAGAAGTATTCGTGAGCAGACAACCCGGCAGTCCAGAACCGGCGGTGGTCGCAGCCAACCCCAAATTCACCCATGGACCCTATGCTGGGGAAATGGCAGGTGACGAGCACGCCGGCAGGGATGCCGGTCGAGGCACGGCCGGCATGGAGCCGCATGACCTCACGCCGCTCGCGGACCTGTCGCACGGGCAGTCTCGGGCCGGACCGGTGCGCGAACGCCGACCCGTCTACGTCGATCTGCTGCCGCCGTGCAATGCCGGTTGCCCCGCCGGGGAGAACATCCAAGCCTGGCTTGCCCATGCCACCGCCGGCCGGCACGAGCAGGCCTGGCGTCAGCTCGTTACGGACAACCCATTCGCCGGAATCCATGGCCGGGTGTGCTACCACCCGTGTGAAACCGTCTGCAACCGCGCCCATCTCGACAGCGCCGTGTCGATCCATTCGGTGGAGCGGTTCCTCGGTGACCTTGCATCCGAGCGCGGCTGGAGCTTCGAACCGCCGCCTACCTGCACCGGCAAGCGAGTCCTGGTCGTCGGCGCGGGGCCGAGCGGACTATCCGCCGCCTACCATCTGGCACGCCTCGGCCACCAGGTCGAGATCCGCGACGCGGGCACCCTGCCCGGCGGCATGATGCGGTACGGCATTCCGAGCTACCGGCTGCCCCGTGACGTGCTGGATGTCGAGCTGAACCGGATCGCGGCCATGGGCGTCCAGTTGACCAGCGATCATCGGGTCGATGACCTCGCGGCCGAGCGGGACGAGGGCGGCTTTGACGCGGTGTTCGTCGCGGTCGGTGCGCATCTGGCCAAACGAGTCGACATCCCCGCCCGCGACGCCGGCACGATGGTGGACGCGGTGTCTTTTTTGCGCGACGTCGCCTCCGGCGAAACGCCGACGATCGGGCGCCGCGTGGCCGTCTACGGCGGCGGCAACACCGCGATGGACGCCGCCCGGGTGGCCCGCCGCCTGGGCGCCGAGGACGCGGTCATCGTCTACCGCCGCACTCGCGAGCAGATGCCCGCGCACGAGGAGGAAGCCGAGGATGCCGAACGCGAGGGCGTGCGCATCAACTGGCTGCGGACGGTCAGCGCCTTCGACGGCCCCGAATTACGAGTCGAGGTAATGGAACTCGACGACTCGGGTTACCCGCGACCCACCGGACGCTTTGAGACGCTGGCCGCCGACACCCTGATCATGGCACTCGGTCAGGAAACGGAATCGGCGTTCATGCGGACGCTGCCAGGAGTTGAATTCGATAGTGACGGCAGCGTGCGTGTCTCGGAATCATTGATGACCGGCTGTCCGGGCATATTCGCCGGTGGCGACATGGTGCCCAGCGAGCGCACCGTCACAGTGGGTGTCGGCCACGGGAAAAAGGCTGCACACCATATCGACGCCTGGTTGCGCGACGCGACAGGCGCACGCCCCGCGAAACACCCGACGGCGACGTTCGACTCGCTGCACCTGTGGTTTTTCGGTGACACCGCCCGGCGTCAGCAGCCCGAACTCGAGCCGGCGAAGCGCGTCGCGAGTTTCGACGAGGTCGTCGGCGGTTTGTCCGCCGAGGAGGCAACCTACGAGGCGGGGCGTTGCCTGTCGTGCGGTAACTGCTTCGAATGCGACGGCTGCCTCGGCGCGTGCCCGGAGGACGCGGTGATCAAACTCGGGGTCGGACACGGCTACAAGTTCGACTACGACAGCTGCACCGGTTGCGCCGTCTGCTTCGATCAGTGCCCGGTGCACGCCATCGAGATGTTCCCGGAGCCGAAATGACACGTGCGACGGTGGACGGCAACGAGGCCGCCGTTTCGGTCGCCTACCGACTCAACGAGGTGTGCTGCATCTACCCGATCACACCGTCATCGCCGATGGCCGAGTTGGCCGACGAATGGTCCAGCGCCGGGCGGCCCAATGTGTGGGGCACCGTCCCGACAGTGGTCGAAATGCAAAGCGAGGGTGGAGCGGCCGGAGCTCTGCACGGCGCCCTGCAGAGCGGTGCGTTGACCACGACCTTCACCTCGTCGCAGGGTCTGCTGTTGATGATCCCGAACATGTACAAGATCGCCGGAGAACTGACGTCGGCCGTGATTAACGTGGCAGCCAGATCAGTTGCGGCGCAGGGATTGTCGATCTTCGGGGACCATTCCGACGTGATGGCCGTGCGGCAAACGGGATTCGCGCTGCTCGCATCGGCCTCCGTGCAGGAGGCTCAGGACCTGGCGCTCGTTGCGCAGGCGGCCACACTGGCGACCCGGGTACCGTTCGTGCACTTCTTCGACGGCTTCCGAACCTCGCACGAGCTCAACACGATTCAGACGCTTTCTGACGACGACCTGCGCGCGTTGGTGCCCGAGGAGTTGGTGTGGGCTCATCGCGGACGGGCGCTGTCTCCCGAGCGCCCGTTCATTCGCGGCACCGCGCAGAATCCGGACGTCTACTTTCAGGCGCGTGAAACGGTGAACCCGTTCTACGCGCGGGTTCCGGGCGTGGTCGAGGACCTGATGGCCCGCCTTGGCGAGCGCACCGGCCGCAAGATGCACATCGTCGACTACACCGGACACCCGCAGGCGCAGCGATTGCTGGTGGTGATGGGCTCGGGCGCCGAGACCGTCGTGCAGACCGTCGCCGATCTCGTCGAGCGCGGCGAGCGGGTCGGGGTTGTCCAGGTGCGGTTGTACCGCCCATTTCCCACCAGAGCGCTCCTCGAAGCGCTGCCGGCGACGGTGCGCACGGTCGGCGTTCTGGACCGCACCAAGGAGCCCGGGTCGATCGGCGAACCGTTGTATCTGGATGTTGTCGCGGCGCTCGCCGAGGCCCATGCCGACGGCGAGCGACCCGTCATGCCGCGCGTGACGGGTGGACGATACGGACTGTCCTCCAAGGAGTTCACGCCCGCCATGGTCGCCGGGGTGTTCGCCGAACTCGCTCGCGAGCAACCGCGGCGCCGTTTCACCATCGGTATCGACGACGACGTCTCCGGTACCAGCGTCGACTACGACCCGTCGTTCGACATCGAGTCACCCGACACGTTCCGGGCGGTCTTCTTCGGGCTGGGTTCGGACGGTACCGTCAGCGCGAACAAGAACACGATCAAGATCCTCGGGTCCGAAGAAGGGCTGCACGCCCAGGGCTACTTCGTCTACGACTCGAAGAAATCGGGTTCGCAGACCGAGTCGCATCTGCGCTTCGGGCCGGATCCCATCCGCGCCCCTTACCTCGTCACTGCGGCCAATTTCGTTGGCTGCCACCAGTTCCGGTTTCTCGACAAACTGGATGTGCTGGGTCGGGCTGCCCCGGACGCGACGCTGCTGCTGAACTGTCGGCAGCCTGCTGCCAAGGTCTGGGACGCTCTGCCCCGGCTGGTTCAGGAGCAGATCCTGGCCAAGCGGATCACGCTGTACGCCGTCGACGCCGACCGGATCGCACGTGAGGCCGGGCTGGCCGGGCGGATCAACATCGTGCTGCAGACATGCTTTTTCGCGATCTCGGACGTGCTGCCTCGCGAGCAGGCGATCGCCCGGATCAAGGAGTCGGTGGAAAAGATGTACGGAAACCGCGGCGCCGACGTGCTGCGGAAAGAACTGGCCGCGGTGGACGGCGCCGTGGCCGGCTTACACCGGATCGAGGTTCCCGAGTTGGTCACCTCCACCCGCACACCGGCACCGACCGTGCCCGAGTCCGCGCCGGAGTTCGTCCGCACGGTCACCGCGGAGATGATGGCCGGACGCGGAAACGCCTTGCCGGTCAGCGTACTTCCGGTGGACGGCAGCTACCCGAGTGGCACGACCGCATACGAGAAGCGCAACATCTCCGAGCTGGTCGCGGTCTGGGACGCCGACAGCTGCATTCAGTGCGGCAACTGCGGCTTCGTCTGCCCACACAGCGTGATCCGGTCCAAGTTCTACGACCAGTCCCAGCTGGCCGGGGCGCCAACACAATTCGACTCCGCACCCCTGAACGCCGTCGGCCTCCCGGACGCCAGGTACTCGTTGCAGGTGTACGTCGAGGACTGCACCGGGTGTGGCCTGTGCGTCGAAGCCTGCCCGGTCGTAATACCGGGTAGCGCCGTTTCCAAGGCGATCAATCTCGGCCCCAGCGAGCCGCGGGTGATCGTCGAGCGGGAGAACATCAGCTTCTTCGAGACCCTGCCGACCAATGACCGGTCCCGGGTGGACTTCGGCACCGTGCGCGGCACCCAGTTCCTGCAGCCCCTTTTCGAGTTCTCCGGCGCGTGCGCGGGGTGCGGCGAGACGCCGTACCTCAAGCTCCTCTCACAGCTTTTCGGCGACCGGCTGATGATCGCCAACGCGACCGGCTGCTCTTCCATCTACGGCGGCAACCTGCCCACCACCCCGTGGACCACCGACGCCGACGGGCGGGGCCCGGCCTGGTCGAACTCGCTGTTCGAGGACAACGCGGAGTTCGGGCTCGGCATGCGGTTGGCCAGCGACGGACACGCCCAACTGGCACGGCGACGCCTCGCCGAATTGCGCGACGCGCTCGGCGCCGAGCTCGTCGACGCCATTCTGGCGGCACCGCAGCTGCGGGAGTCGGAGTTGGCAGCCCAGCGTGAGCGGGTGGCCGAGCTCAAGAACCGCCTTGCGGGCCTCGATCCCGCCGTGACCGCTGACCTGCGCAGCGTGGTGGACAGCCTGGTCCGGCGCAGCGTGTGGATCGTCGGCGGTGACGGCTGGGCCTACGACATCGGGTCCGGCGGGCTCGACCACGTGTTGGCCACCGGTCGCAACGTCAACGTGCTGGTCCTCGACACCGAGGTCTACTCCAACACCGGCGGGCAGATGTCCAAGGCGACACCACTGGGCGCGGTCGCCAAGTTCGCCGCCGCCGGCAAGACGGAGCCGTTGAAGGATCTCGCTCTTCAAGCGATCGCCTACGGAAACGTCTACGTCGCCAAGGTCGCCATGGGTGCCGACCCGCAGCAGACTCTGCAGGCCTTCCGCGAAGCGGAGGCTTACGACGGCCCTTCGTTGGTGATCGCCTACAGCCAGTGCATTGCGCACGGCATCGATATGCGTCTCGGGATGGATCAGCAGTACCGCGCGGTCGCCAGCGGGCACTGGCCGCTGATCCGCTACGACCCGGTATTGCGGACGGGCGGGGAGAACCCGTTCCTGCTCGATTCGCACCGGCCGCGGATCCCGCTCGACGCCTACCGCAACCGGGAACTGCGGTACCGCGCACTGGCCAATTCCGATCCGGCCGAGTACGACCGGCTGCTCGGCCTCGCCGAACAGGCTATTGCTCAGCGCTGGAAGGTGTACGAGGAGATGGCGTCTCACGGTCCGCAACACTTCACCGCCGACGCCCGCAGGGAACGCTGATGGAGCTGTCAACCCGCTATCTGGGCCTCACGTTGCGCAACCCCCTGGTGGCGGCGGCATCTCCGCTGTCGCAGACCGTGGACGGCATCGCGCGCCTCGCCGACGCCGGTGTCGGTGCGGTCGTGCTCTATTCGCTGTTCGAAGAGCAGCTGCGCCGCGAGGCGGAGCAGAACGCACGTCTGGCCGAGGCAGGCACCGAGAGCTTCGCCGAGTCGTTGTCGTACTTCCCGCACGCCGCCGACCAGGATCACGGCCCACGCCGGTACCTGAGCCTGCTCGAACGTGCGGCCGGCGCGGTCTCAGTCCCCGTGATCGGCAGCCTCAACGGCAGCACGCCCGGCAGTTGGGCCCGCTACGCCCGGTCAATGCAGGATTGCGGCGCGGTCGCAATCGAATTGAACATCTACTACCTGCCCGGCGATCCGCACATATGCGGCCGCGATGTCGAGCAGCGTCACCTCGACATCCTGGCGCGGGTCAAGGACGCGGTGACCGTACCGGTGGCCGTGAAGCTCAGTCCGTACTTCAGCGCGACCGGCGAGATGGCGCGGCGCCTCGACGAGGCCGGTGCGGACGGGCTTGTTCTGTTCAACCGATTCCTTCAGCCCGACATCGAGCCCGAGACCCTCACCGTGGTGCGCGCGGTGTCGCTGTCCACCCCGGCGGAGATTCGGTTGCCGCTGACGTGGATTGCGTTACTGCGCGGACGGGTCAGCGCGTCGCTCGCCGCGACGACCGGCGTCGAGAGCTCCATTGAGCTGATCAAGTACCTGCTGGCCGGCGCGGATGTGGTGATGACGGCGTCAGCTCTGCTGCGCCACGGCCCGGAACACGCCACCGTACTGCTCGACGGCTTGTGTGAATGGATGCGACGCAAGGGATTTACCACCGTTGAGGAACTGCGTGGGCTGCTCGCGGTACCCGTCGGCGCCGACGAGACGACCCGCGAACGCTGGGACTACGTCAGCGCGCTACAACAAGCCGACAGCACCGACTACGGCCCCTGGTAACCGTAGCGGCTCGCACACATTCGACGGCGATTCACAGCTACTCAAGGTCTTTCGACCCTTACCGCGGCGCCGCCGCAGGCGTTGAGTGAAAGTTGCGAGCAATAGCCATCGGCCCTCGGCGTGATGGTATGACCCAATCATGCATCGGCACACCACCGACCTCATGGTAGGCGTGACGCTTGGCCGCCGGTTGGCAGCAGAGAGCGACGAACGCCGGGAAGGCCCTAATGACGATCGATGACGACCGCACAGCCACAACCAGCACAGCGACGAATGTGGCGTCGATGTTTCTCGACCGCGTTCAGATGTCGGCGGATAAGGAGGCCTTCCGCTACCTCGTTGCCGGCGAGTGGGTCTCGGCGACCTGGCGGCAGACCGCGGACCGCGTCGAGACGCTGGCGGCCGGCCTGCTGGCGCTGGGCATCGAACCCGAGCAGCGGGTCGGTATCGCGTCGAGCACGCGATACGAGTGGATTCTGGCCGATCTGGCGATCATGTGTTCCGGGGCCGCCACCACCACCGTGTATCCCAACACCAACGCCGGCGGCACCGCCTACATTCTGGCCGACTCGGAATGCCGAGTCGTGTTCGCCGAGGACACCGGGCAGCTGGCGAAGCTGACCGAACGCCGCGCCGAGTTGCCCAGCCTCACCAAGGTGGTGCTGTTCGACGGCCCCGGCGACGGCGACTGGGTGATCACCCTGGCGGGCCTCGCCGAGTTGGGGCAGAAGTATCTGCTCGAGCATCCGTCGGGTGTGCGGACCCGAACGGACGCGATCACCCCGCAGCAGTTGGCGACGTTGATCTACACCTCAGGAACCACCGGACCGCCCAAGGGTGTCCGGTTGCCGCATTCCGCCTGGGCCTATGAGGGGACGGCGACCGTCGGGTTGAACCTGATGCGCGAGGACGATCTGCAGTTGTTGTGGTTGCCGATGGCCCATGCGTTCGGCAAGGTCCTGATCACCGCCCAGCTGGCGTGCGGGTTCGTCACCGCGATCGACGGGCGCGTCGACAAGATCGTCGACAACATGGCGGTGGTCAAACCGACGGTCATGGGCGCCGCACCCCGCATCTTCGAAAAGGCGCACGCCCGCATCGTCACTACCCAGCAAGCCCAGGGGGGCCTGCGGGCCCGGCTGTTCGCGGCCGCATTCACCGTGGGGTTGGAGGTGGACCGGCGACGGCGCGCCGGCCGCGCCGCGTCATTGCCGATGTCGCTGCTCTACGGGCTGTTCGACCGCCTGGTGTTCAGCAAGGTGCGTGAAGTGTTCGGCGGGCGCATCCGGTTTTTCATCTCCGGCGCGGCACCGTTGAACCGCGAGATCGGCGAGTGGTTCCACGCCGCGGGCCTGCTGATCCTGGAAGGCTATGGGATGACCGAGAGCGCGGCCGGGGCGTGCGTCAACCGGCCCGATCAGTACAAGTTGGGCACCGTGGGCCTGCCCATGGACGGCACGTCGATACGCATCAACGACGACGACGGGGAAATCCAGATCCGCGGTGCCTGTGTGATGGACGGCTACCACAACCTGCCCGACAAAACGGCGGAGACGTTCACCCACGACGGCTGGCTGCGCAGCGGCGACCTGGGCAAAATCGATGCCGACGGCTTCCTCACCGTCACCGGCCGGATCAAGGAGATGTTCAAGACTTCCGGCGGCAAATACATCGCCCCGCCGGCGATCGAGGCGAAGTTCATGGCGATGTGTCCCTATGTCAGCCAGTTCATGGTGTTCGGGGAGGCCCGCAACTTTTGCGTGGCGTTGATCGCCCTGGATGCCGACCTGATGTCGGAGTGGGCAGCGGAGAACGGACTCGACGGCGCGACCTATCAGGACCTGGTCAACGAGCCGGCGGTGGGGGAGATGATCGGAGAGTACATAGCCAAGCTCAACGGCGAACTCAACCGATGGGAAACCATCAAAAAGTGGGTGCTGCTCGACCACGATCTGTCCATCGAGCGCGGTGAGCTGACACCGTCTCTGAAGGTGAAACGGTCCGTCGTGGCCGAACAGAACAAGCAAGTCCTCGATGCCTTGTACACCTGATCGAGCCCTGGACGCGCGGTCGCTTACGTCGGTCCTGGCTGTCGTCAGCTCGTCAACCCGAACGGATGCTTCGGGGCCGAGGCCGCGATTTCGAGAAGTCGGTTGTATTTCGCGACGCGTTCCCCTCGCGCCGGTGCACCGGACTTGATCTGGCCGCATCCCGAACCGACGGCCAGGTCAGCGATGAACGTGTCGTCCGTCTCGCCCGACCGATGCGAGATCATTGCGGCGTATCCGGAATCCCGGCATACCCGAAGCGCCTCAAGTGTTTCGGACACGGTTCCGACTTGATTGACCTTGATCAGGGCGGCGTTGCCGATGCCGGCGCTGACGGCGCACGCAATCAACTCCGGGTTGGTGACGAAGTTGTCGTCACCCACCAATTGGACGCGTTCGCCAAGCCTGGCGGTGAGCTCCTGCCAGCCTGCAGTGTCGGTCTCGCCGAGGCCATCCTCGATGCTCCAGATGGGGAACTTGTCGATCATCTGCGCGTAGCGATCGATCATGTCCTCGCTCGACAACGACTCGCCGCCAACGGCGTACCGGCCGTCACGGTGAAATTCGCTTGAGGCCGGATCGAGGGCGATGGCGACGCCGTCTGCGCCCGGCGGCATAACCGGCGTCGCTAATGGCGTGCACGATCAGCCCCAAAACCTCTTCTGGCAAGGCGATTTCGGGCGCGAAGCCACCCTCATCCCCCAGCCCTGTCTCGAAGCCACGTTCCGCCAGTACCGCACGCAGCCGTTGATAGACCTCGGCGCCGGCACGGACCGCTTCGGGCAGCGACGGCGCCCCGATCGGCGCGATCATGAACTCCTGAAAATCGAGGGCATTCCTCGCGTGCACACCCCCATTGACAACGTTGAAATGCGGAACCGGTAGCCGCGGAATCACCCCGTCAGGAGTCAGCCACCGCCACAGGGGCTGTCCCGACTCGAGAGCAAATGCTTGGGCAGCGGCCATCGACGCACCCACAATGGCGTTGGCGCCCAACCGCGACTTGTCGGCCGTGCCGTCCAGCCCACGAAGGGCGTCGTCAACCTGCTCAAGCGAGGCGAACGAACGACCGGTCACGGCATCGGCAATCGCTCCGTTGACGTGGGCAACCGCCTGCTGCACGCCCAACCCCGAGTACCGCTTCTCGTCGTGGTCTCGCAACTCAACCGCCTCGCGGCTGCCAGTCGATGCGCCGGAGGGCACCCCCGATGTCACGCTGCGACCGTCGGACAGGGTCGCTCGCACACGCAGGGTGGGCCGACCACGCGAGTCAAGAATCTCAATCGCCGACATCGACGAAAAACTTACGGTCACCTGAACTCCTCCGAGGCCACCGGCATGTTCAGGCTCGGAGCAAACGCTCCCCGAGTTCAGCAGCGGACAGCCAAACCCATCCCGAACCGGCTGAGATTCTCAGCCGCCTCTGACGCTACACCCGTCGGACAACTTTCAGCCCGCAGACCGCTGACGAAAACGCTTGCTCGTCAACGCAAGAGCCCCTCGGCCGTGGTATCCTCGCGGCACACCACAGGCCCAAGCCGGGCGGGTGGGAAGACCCCAAATCATGCGCCGCCGCTCTAATTCCCTCTTTCTCCCTCAGACGAACTCGATACCCTGAGTGACAGGGTGGTGCAGCAACGATGACTTCCGGTATCGCGACGATTCTCGATCGGCACGAGCCAGACCGCACTGGGCTCATGGACATCTTGTGGGACGTGCAACGCGAATTCGGCTACATTTCCGCCGAATCCGCCGCCGGGATAGCCGATCGGCTCGGGCTGTCCGTCGAGGATGTTCTGGAGACCGCGACGTTCTACCATTTCTTCCACACCACGCCGTCGGGCCGTCACCGAATTTATCTGAGCAACAACGTCATCGCGAAAATGCACGGCTACCGCCAGGTGTATGAGGCCCTGGAACTCGACACCGGGACACGATTCGGCGGGCCCGGGTCGGCCGATTTCGGGCTGTTTGAAACGGCCTGCATCGGGTTGAGCGACCACGAACCGGCGATGCTCATCGACGGTGTCGTGTTCACAGACCTGACACCGGCTTTGGTCGGCGAGATCATCGAGGGACTGAAAAGGGGTGATTCTCCGGCGCAGATCGCCAATCCGGCCGGCCTGCCACGCGACGATGTGGCGTATGTCGATGCGCTGACACGCACCACCGTGCATACGTCGGGGCCGGTGTTCTTCTGCGGTGACACCGATCGCAGCGCGTTGTTGCAGCGCTGCCTCGCGATGACTCCCGAGGACGTGATCGCCACCGTTTCCGAGTCTGGCCTGCGGGGGCTAGGCGGCGCGGGTTTCCCCACCGGCAACAAGTGGAAGTTCTGCCGCGCAGCCACCGGCGACGAGAAGTACATCATTTGCAACGCCGATGAGGGCGAGCCCGGGACCTTCAAGGACCGGGCGTTGCTGACCTATTCCCCCAAGCAGGTATTCGTGGGCATGGCGATCGCGGCCCACGGCGTTGGCGCCCGGCAAGGCATCCTCTACCTTCGCGCGGAATACGCGTATCTGCGCGACTACCTCGCACGGCAGCTGGTAGAGCTACGCGAAGATGGAGTACTCGGCGACAGGTTCGACATCCGTATTCAGTTGGGTGCCGGGGCCTACATCTGCGGCGACGAATCCGCGCTCCTCGAGTCCTGCGAGGGTAAGCGGGGAACGCCGCGACTCAAGCCGCCTTTCCCGGTCGAGAACGGTTTTTTGGGCAAGCCGACGGTGGTCAACAACGTCGAGACATTCGCCGCGGCGAGCCGGATCATGCAGGAGGGTGCCGGGTGGTTCGCGGCAAAGGGGGTACCAGGGTCAACCGGCACCCGGCTGATCAGCGTCGCCGGCGACTGCGCCGCCCCCGGGATCTATGAGGTGGAGTGGGGGGTTACGTTGCGCGAGGTGCTCGACATGATCGGCGCCGATAACCCCCGGGCCGTACAGATCAGCGGTCCCGCCGGGGAGATGCTCTCGGTGGCCGCCGACGCCCACCGCAGGTTCGCCTATGACGATCTGTCCTGCAGCGGCTCTTTCATGGTGTTCAACCAGGAACGCGACCTGATCGACATCGTTGGGGACTTCATGCAGTTCTTTGTCGACGAGTCCTGCGGCATCTGTGTGCCTTGTCGAGCGGGCAACGTGATGCTGCGGCAGAAGGTCGGCCTGGTGGCCGCGGGTCGGGCGGTCCGATCCGATCTCGACGACATGGTTGCCTGGGGTGGGATCGTCGCTCGCACCAGCCGATGCGGGCTTGGTGTCACCTCGCCCAATCCTATTCTGACTACGCTGAAGAAGTTCCCGGAAATCTATTCGGCCCGACTTCGTGAGCGCAACGGTGGCCTGCTGCCGTCCTTCGACCCAGCGGCTGAGCTGACCGGTTATGCCCAAGCCGTTGCCGCGCTCGCACCACAGGAGTCGCTGTGAGCATCAGGATTGAGATCGACGGCAAAACCGTCACCTGCGAGGAGGGCAGGACGCTCGTCGATGTCGCCGCCGAGGCGGGCGTCTACATACCGACCTTGTGCTATCTGCCCGAACATCCTGCCCTGGGTACCTGCCGGGTGTGTTCGGTCAAGGTGAACGGTGCGGTCGCCGCCGCCTGTGCGGTCAAGGTCAGCGACGGGATGCGAGTGGAGGTCAACGACCCGGAGACCACCGATGCACGTAAGGCGCTGGTGGAGATGCTGTTCTCCGAGGGCAACCACAACTGCCCCAGCTGTGAGAAGGCCGGCCGGTGCACGCTGGAGGCGGTCGGCTATGAGGTGGACATGATGGTGTCCCGTTTCCCGTACCAGTTCCCTGAGCGGGTTGCCGACCATGCGTCGGAGACGATCTGGCTGGAGCGCGACCGCTGCATCTTCTGCCAGCGTTGCGTGGAGTTCGTTCGGGATCGCGAGACCGGCAAGAAGATCTTCAGCATCAGCGGCCGCGGATCGCAGGCCCGCATCGAGATCGATGTCGAACTGGCCAACAAGATGCCCGCCGAACAGGTCCGCGAGGCCGTCGACATCTGTCCCGTTGGAACGATACTCGAAAAAGGGGTGGGTTACGACGAGCCTATCGGCGAGCGGCGCTACGATGTCGAATCGGTGAAGGACCGGGCACTCGAACCATCACGGAGGCAGGAAAGTGACGACGTCGGACACCAATGAGGTTGCATCGCATGAACTTCCGGCCACCCCGCTCGACCCGGAAGTGGCCGCCAAGCGCGCCCAGAAGATCAAGGTCTCGATGATCAGCCTATGCGGCTGTTGGGGCTGTAGCTTGTCGTTGCTCGACATCGACGAACGGATGATCGCCCTGTTGGACAAAATCACCATACTGCGATCGTCGTTCACCGACATCAAGCGCATTCCGGAGCGGTGTGCGATCGGATTCATCGAGGGCGGGGTCGCCAACGAGGCGAACATCAGGACGCTGCGGCACTTCAGGGAAAACTGCGACGTTTTGATCTCGGTCGGCGCCTGCGCGATCTGGGGTGGTGTCCCGTCGCTGCGTAACCTGGTCGGGCTCAAGGATTGTCTGGCGGAGGCCTACACGAACTCCCCGACGGCGCCGCCCGGCTCCAGCCCGGTGGTGCCCTACGACCGTCGGATCCCCATCCTCACCAACAACGTGTACCCGTGCCACGAGGTCGTGCAGATGGACTACTTCGTCCCGGGCTGCCCGCCGGAGGCGGACGCAATCCTCGAGGTCCTGGAGGATCTGGTCAACGGACGTCCCGTGAATCTGCCCAAGTCTCTCAACCGTTTCGACTGATCGGGGAATGGCCGGTATGGCGAAAACACTCGTAATCGATCCGGTCACCCGGATCGAGGGACACGGAAAGGTGGTCATCGAACTCGATGACGACCGCAACGTCATCGACGCAAAGCTGCATGTGGTGGAATTCCGCGGCTATGAGAAGTTCATCCAGGGCCACCCGTACTGGGAAGCGCCAGTTCTCATGCAGCGGATCTGTGGGATCTGCTTCGTCAGCCACCACCTTGGCGGGGCCAAGGCCCTCGACGACATGATCGGGGTCGGGCCGGCGTCGGGCACTTGTCTCACCCCGACCGCAATCAAGATGCGCCGGCTGGGTCACTACGCACAGATGCTGCAATCACACGTCACCGCCTATTTCTACCTGGTGGTGCCGGAAATGTTGTTCGGGATCGACGCCGCTCCCGAGCAGCGCAACTTTATCGGACTGATCGAGGCCAACCCTGGTCTCGTCAAACGTGTTGTCCGGCTGCGCAAGTGGGGCCAGGAGGTCATCGAGGCCGTCTTCGGAAAGCGCATGCACGGCGTCTCCGCGGTGCCCGGCGGCGTGAACAAAAGCCTCACAGCGGCCGACGTGGACCGATTCCTGCGCGGCGAGGACGGATTGTCCTCCATCGACGAGGTCATCGACGACGCTCAGCTGGGTCTGCAGATGTTCTACGACTTCCACGACGAGCACCGCAGCCGAGGTCGACGGCTTCGCCAACGTGTCGGCGCTGAACATGTGTCTGGTGGACGATGACGGCAACGTCGATTACTACGATGGGCGGCTCAGGGTCGTCGACGAGCAGAAGAAGCTCGTACGTGAGTTTGATTACCGCGACTATCTCGACCACTTCTCCGAGGGTGTCGAGAAGTGGACCTACATGAAGTTCCCGTTCCTCACCGACCTCGGCCGCGACGCGGGGTCGGTGCGGGTGGGCCCGCTGGCCCGACTCAACGTCACACGGGGCCTGTCGACCCCAATCGCCGCCGAAGCGCTGGAGAAGTTCCACGCTTACACCGGCGGACGCGCCAATAACATGACGCTGCACACCAACTGGGCGCGCACCATCGAAATCATCCACGCCGCCGAGGTTGTCAGGGACCTGCTCAACGACCCCGACCTGCAAAAGGATGACCTGGTGGTGTCACCCGGTGCGGACGCCTGGATCGGGGAGGGGGTCGGCGTGGTGGAAGCCCCCCGGGGGAGCCTGCTGCACCACTACCGCGCCGATCGCGAAGGCAACATCACCTTTGCCAACCTGATCGTGGCCACCACCCAGAACAACCAGGTGCTCAACCGAACGGTACGCAGCGTCGCCGAGGACTATCTCGGCGGCCAGGCTGAGATCACCGAGGGCATGATGAATGCCATCGAGGTGGGGATCCGCGCCTATGATCCCTGCCTGAGCTGCGCCACCCACGCCCTCGGGCAGATGCCATTGATCGTCACCGTTGTGGACGCGCAGGGGCGGGTGCTCGATGAGCGCGCGCGCTGAACCGCACTGCGTCACTCTGGGGCTCTTCGACAACCCCACGTCGCTGATCTATGGCATCGGCAACGCCGGACGTCAGGACGACGGATTGGGCTGGGCCTTCATCGAACGGCTCGAGCAAATCCATCCTCAGCCTCGCGCACGCCTGCGCCGCACCTATCAGCTGGGCCTCGAAGACGCCGATCTGATCAGCCGATACACGCGAGTTTTGTTCGTGGATGCCACGAAAGACCCTGCGGTCGAATCGTTTACCCTGAGCCGTCCGGAGCCGAAGCTGGACTTCAGCTTCACCTCGCACGCACTCTCCGTGCCGTCAATCCTGGCGACCACCCAACAGTGCTTCGAGCACGTCCCCGACGCCTATTTGCTGGCGATCCGCGGCTACGAATGGGAACTCCAGGAGGGACTGACCAGCTCGGCGCAACACAACCTCAGCCACTCACTGGAGTTCTTGTCGACACCGCGGTAGTGCCGGCAGCAACCCAATCATCGAATTTCAGGCACCGCCGTTGCCGTATCAGATCGCCCGCCAGACAGATCGCGACGCGGTCCGCTAAGGCACCTTGTCGGTCTTGGTGCTCAAACTCGACGACGCTTAGGGGTGCAGAGCGTTAACTGCTTCGCCGACGGAGGCGAACAAATGGTCCTCGCCGATCCGCGCCAGCAGGCCACTTCGCGCCAAGCCGGCGCGGACCGTGTTGTTGGTTCTTGCCATCGCGAAGGACACGCCACTGTGGTCGAGTTGGTCGAGCATCTGGCGTAATGCCGATGCTCCGGTGTAATCAACATCAGTCATTCCCATCGCGTCGAGCACGACGAGCCGAAGTGAGTGACCTGCGCGGTCGACCGCGGCAGTCAAGTCGGTCCTGAAACGACTGGCGTTGGCATACCAGAGGGGTGTCGAGAACAGCACCACGAGTACCCCGGGAACCTCGATGGCGTGTTCGCTGCCCGCGAGCGGGGCCCAACTGGTGGTCGAGGGGATGCGGCCCAGGACGTGCAGGTGCGGGCGGGCGGTGAGGCGGGTGCGGTCGAGGATGGCCAACGCGACCGCGACGGTGATGCCCTGTTCGACGCCGACGAGTGCGACCGTGAGCAGGGTGATCAGAGCCAGTCCGAATTCGAAACGATCGTAGCGGGCGATGTCGACGAGATCGTGGATGTGCAAGATTCGGGTGGCGATGAAGATCAGAATCGCCGCCAGGGTGGCCAAGGGCAGGTCCTCGAGCAGGGCGACGGCAGGGATCAACAGCACGAGGGCACCGGCAGCAGCCAGTCCGGCCACCTGGGTCCGCCCGGAGGCCGAGACCACAGCGGCGGTTCGTGGCGGGCTTGCGTCCACCGGGAATGCGCCGACCAGGCCGGCGACGACATTGCCGGCTCCGACGCCGAGGAAGTCGCGATTGACGTCGACCTCATATGCGCCCTGGTCGGCGAACGCGCGGGTCGTCGCCGCCGTCTGGCTGATAATCACCAGGGCGACGACGCCGGCGATCGGCGCGACCGCACCCAGCGCCGACCAGGACAGCCCGTGCAGCCCGAGGTGCGGCGCGCCGTGGGCCAGCGCACCCAACACCATCACCCCGTGGGCGTGCAGCTTCAACGCAGCGACGAGGATCGTCGAGCCGATCAGCCCGACCAACGCCCCCGGAAGCCTGCGATCGACCCGTTCGGCGACGACCACGACGGTGAACACGCCGGCCCCGATGCCCAGCGCCCACCCGTTGATCAAATGCAGGCCGCTGAGCGTGACACCCACCCGGTGCAGTGTGCTGCCGCTGGCGCCGGGCAGACCGAGCAGATCAGGTAGCTGGTGTACCACGATGATGATCGCTACCCCGCCAAGGAATCCGCTGATTATCGGCGCCGACAGAAACTCGGCGACCCACCCGAGCCGCAGTAGACCGACCAGGGCCACCACCACACCGACCATCACCGCGAGGATTCCGATCAACGCCACGTAGTCAGGGGAGACGGCCGACACCACGGCGGCGATGCCGACGGCGAACAGCGGGGCGATGGTCGAATCGGCGCCGACCGACATCTGCGGGTTCGATCCCAACAGCGCGAACATCACGCTGCCCGCGACAAACGCGTACAAGCCGGTGATCGGCGGCATACCGGCCAGCCGGGCGGTGGCTAACTGCTCAGGCACCGCGATCGCCAGCAACGTCAGCGCTGCGACCAGGTCGCCAATCACCCACGACGATCGGTAGCCGTGCAGTGAGGACAACAGCATCGACCGCGCCCCCAGCACCCGCGCCGTGAACCCTGCCGCCGACTGCATCGACCCATCATCGCAACCCCGTCAAACCAGGGACCGATGTGCTGGACACGGTCTTGGCGCTCGGAATTGTCGGCTTCGACGAATGAAACGGAGGCCGAACCAGCCAGTGCGCATCTGTACTGAGACAGAAAAACCGTTATGCGTCAACGGCAGCGAGGCCGCCGTCCTCGCCAAACTCGTGCTCAGCTGACGGTATGGGCCCACAATTGAAGTGTCCGTCTGAAACCTGGGGAGCTGCGATGAGCGAGCAACTGTACGACTTTTTCGGCGAGATCTTCCAGCGGTACTTCAGACCGGCCATCGACGCATATCCGCGAATGGGTGGCGCACTCGTCGAGAGGTTACTCACGCTGACTGACGACGTCCCCGATAGATTGACACAGACCCGGTGCGCCGCAATGGCATGGGGCAAGGCCGAGATCCCGAACGCCAAGATCACCTCGGAACTTTTCGTGATCACCCAACACGGACTGATGTATGCCGCCGGGTTGAACAAGTCGCGCCGGGCGCTGTATTACCTGGCCACGCCGCCCGCATTGTTCGATCCTTTCGTCGATCAGGTCGACACCGCCGAACTGCATGAGGGCGCGGTAGTCGCGGTGGACAGCCGGTTCGGCCGCGACCTCGCATCCGCGCATCCGATGGACGCCGCGCTGCGCCGGATACTCGATCAACACCTGGCGCTGCGGGTGGATCTGCCCGCGTAGCGGATCCGCTGGATTGTCCACTGCGGGTCCACCTTGTTACGACGACTGTGCGGCCGCGTCACCGTCGTTGCCCACCAACTCCTTCTTTGCCTCTGCCAGCTCAGCTTTGGCGGCGGCGTCGACCTGCGGATACTGCGGGTTGAGATCCCGCAGCGTCTCCAACAGCACCGCGGAAGTCGACACGTGGCTAAACCATTTGTGGTCTGCGGGGATCACATGCCAGGGTGCCCAGACGGTGCTGGTGTGGCTGAGCATGTCTTGAAAGGCCCGCTGGTAGTCGTCCCAGAACGCGCGCTCGCGTAGGTCCGCGACGGAGAACTTCCAGTTCTTCTCGGGTTCGTCGATGCGCTCAAGGAACCGGCGCGCCTGTTCGTCCTTGGAGACGTTGAGAAACAGCTTGACGATGACGGTCCCGTTGTCGGTGAGGTAGCGCTCCCAGTCGTTGATGTCGCGATACCGCCGCTGCCAGATGTCACCAGCGTCGAGCACTGCGGTGCGTGGCCATAACGTCTCAGGGTGCACACGGGTGATCAATACGTTCTCGTAGTGGGACCGGTTGAACACCGCGATGCGGCCCAGTTCCGGCAGCGACCTTTGGTGGCGCCAGAGGTAGTCATGTGCCTGCTCGGCCGCCGATGGCATCTTGAAGCTGTACACGTCGACACCCTCGGGGTTAAGACCGCTCATGACGTGCTTGATCGTGCCGTCCTTACCGGCCGCGTCGATCGCCTGAAGGATGATCAGCAGCGAGCGGTCGGCCTGGGCGAAGAAGCGGTCCTGCAAATCCAGCAGCGCCGCCTTCGCGTCCGCCAGGACCGCAGCACCGTGGTCTTTTCGAAGCTGCTTGTCGTGGCGGCCGGGATCGAAGTCTTTGGCCAGGTCCACGTTGGACCCCGGCTTTACCCGGGTAGCCTCCGCCAGTCGTTTCCAGTGCGCCGACAACTTCGCCTCCTGGTTATGTCATCTGCCCATTGTCCGGGGTGTCGCGTGCGCAGGGCAACGATCACTGTCAGCCTCGCAGAAGGGTGGTGGCCAACTCCGGTCGCGTCGCGGGCTCGTCGACTGACGGTCTTCGTTGTGAGGTGAGGTGAGGTTTGCCCCCGTGCCCAAGGGAAGGTTGCTCAGCCGTTCGGCGTCCGCTGCGGGGCGGGGACGACCACCACCGGACACCGCGCGTGGGACACGACGTGTTGGCTGACCGAGCCGAGCACCGCCCCCAGGAATCCGCCGTGCCCGTGAGAGCCGACCACCAGCGTGTCGCATTCGCTGACGCTCTTGAGCAGCACGTGCGCGGCGTGGCCCTGCACCATCTCCCGCGTGAGTGGGACCTGACTCGACGCGCGGTCCGGGTCGGATTCGACGGCCTTGCTGATCGCGGCGTCCAGCAGCTTTTCCACAGAAGCAGCTGTGTCAGCGAACTCGTCTGCAGGCACACCGCCTTCCGGTTGATAGGCCAACGGGAACATGCTGCCCAGCCCAGGGTCGACCCAACGTGGGTGGTACTCCCACGCAAAGACCGCGTTGACCGGAAGCTTGCGTGCCCGCGCTTCCCCCAGCGCCCACAGCAGCGCATTCAATGATCCTTGAGACCCGTCCACACCGACGACAATCTGCCCGCTCTGCTCCGGTCCATCGGCAGAAGTTCGTTGGCTTGTTGGTGTCATGGCGCAGAGTCCTTGAGCAGCTGGATGAGCTGGCGCTCGTCCAGCGCGGTCCAGGCGCCGCGGCTAACCGGCGGCCGGTGCAGGGAGTCGTCATCGAGCCCGATCACCGTCGCTCTGAGGGGCGCACGCTGGTCCGCCTCAGCCGCCGACCTCCCACGCGCCGCGCGGCGCATGATCCAGCAGCTGTACAGCAAGAGCAGGAGAAACTGCAGGATGATGATCATGGCTGGCTCCCCGCAGTCGACCCCCCATTGGCCACCACCGCAGTCGGTTTCAGGACGGCGGTCGCTAGCTCTGGCCGGGCTGCTGCGCCGCTTTCCCGGGCCAGGAAGGTGCCGAGTTCGGCGATGGTCGACATCAACGGCGCCGGGAACACGACGGTGCTGTTCTTGTCGACGCCGAGTTCGACCAGTGTCTGCAGATTGCGTAACTGCAGCGCCAGGGGGTGGGCCATCATGGTGTCCGAGGCGCCACCCAAGGCGGCAGCGGCCAGCGATTCACCCTCGGCGGCAATGATTTTCGCGCGCTTCTCCCGCTCCGCCTCCGCCTGGCGGGCCATCGCCCGCTTCATGCTGTCGGGCAGTTGGATGTCTTTCAGCTCCACCAGGGTGACCTGTACACCCCATTCGATGGTGGTGACGTCGAGGATTGCGCGGATATCGAGGTTGATCTTGTCGGTCTCCGAGAGCGTCTCGTCCAGGGTGTGCTGTCCGACGACCTTGCGCAGTGTCGTTTGGGCGATCTGATCGATCGCGGAGTAGACGTTCTCGATCGCCACCACCGACTTCACCGCGTCGACGACCTTGAAGTACGCCACCGCGGAGACGTCGACACTGACGTTGTCGCGGGTGATGATCCCCTGGGATTGGATCGGCATCGTCACGATTCGCAGCGAAATCCGTTGCAGCACATCGATGAACGGAATGATGAGCCGCAACCCGGGTTTGCGTTCTCCGATCACCCGACCCAGCCGGAACAGCACGCCGTTCTCGTATTGTTTGACGATCCGCACCGCCATCGCCAGCACCAGCAGCGACAGCAGGACCAGAACAACGACGACGACGCCCGCCGCTTTCACCGCCGTGCACCCGTCGGTGAGCGGTGCTTAGGGCTGCCTGCGGCCACGTCATGCGCAGCCGTCGTTGTTCGGGGGTGTTGTAAGCGGGACGGTCGAGTGGAGAAACTCTGTGGAGCAGTCATGGTGATCCTGATGCGCAGACGATCACCGGGGCGTAGGGGCCTTGGAGCCAATGCTCCTCAAGTTCTGCAGCGGACAGCTGAACTCATCCCGAACCGGCTGAGATTCTCAGCACCTCCGACGTTACACCCCGTGGGGACTTACCCGCCGAATCCCGTTCGCGCGTCTCCCTTGCAGGACTCGCCACATTGGGTGGTCGACAGATTCAGGCGCGAGGTCGCGTTCCTCGGGTAACGGCGCGGACAGTACCGCCCGCAGGGTGTAGCGTCAACGACGTTGGGAGCTCAACCAGTCCGGGATGAGGGTGGCTGTCCGCCGCTGCTCTCATAGAGCAGCCGCTCGTGCCGAACGCTCCGGTGACAACCGCACACCCGGGGGATCACCATCACTACACCACCCGGTCCCGGAACACCGAAAACAGATCCCGCACAGTACTTTCCGATCGGCAGCGTTTTATTTCTGCTCGAGCGTGACCGCCCAAATCGCCTATGCTGCGAACCGGCCGGCGCACGGACCGGACGCCATGACCACTGACACACCGCATGTCACGCCCTCCTCCGCTGCGGGCAAAGCCGAACCAGGCCACGACTTCAAATCGGCGACCATGCCCGAGCTGGAAAAGGAGCTGGGCTACTCGCCGGGGGGATTGAGCAAGGTCGAGGCGGCGAAGCGGTTGGCGCAGTACGGGCCGAATGAGATCGCTGAACACAAGACCAACCCGCTGTTGAAGTTCCTCAGTTACTTCTGGGGTCCCATCCCATGGATGATCGAGATCGCCGTCGTGCTGTCCGGCGCGGTCGGGCACTGGCCGGACTTCTTCATCATCCTGCTGCTGCTGGTGGCCAACGGTGTGGTCGGCTACACCGAGGAACGGCAGGCGGGCAACGCGATTGAAGCCCTCAAAGCCAAGCTGGCGATCAACGCCCGCGTGAAACGCGACGACGCATGGATCACCGCACCGGCGCGGGAGTTGGTGCCCGGTGATGTGATCCGACTGCGCCTGGGTGACATCGTGCCCGCCGACGCCAGGCTATTGGACGGCGACGAGATCGAGGTCGATCAGTCCGCGCTGACCGGGGAGTCGCTACCCGCGACCTGCACAACCGGTGACGCCGTGTTCTCCGGGTCGATCGTCAGGCAAGGTGAGATCGGCGCCCTGGTCTATGCCACCGGCACCGGCACTTACTTCGGGAAGACCGCCGAGCTTGTCCAAGACGCGCACACCGTCAGCCATTTCCAGCGCGCCGTGCTCAAGATCGGCAACTACCTGATCATCCTCGCTGTCGCGCTGGTCACCGTCATTGTCGTAGCCTCCCTGCTGCGCGGTAACGCGATCCTGACCACGCTGCAGTTCGCCCTGGTCCTGACCGTCGCCGCGATCCCGGTCGCGATGCCCACCGTGCTGTCGGTGACGATGGCCGTCGGCGCACGGCTGCTCGCCAAGAAACAAGCCATCGTGAGCCGGCTGGTCGCCATCGAGGAACTGGCCGGTGTGGACGTGCTGTGCGCGGACAAGACCGGCACCCTGACCCAGAACTCGCTGACGTTGGGCACCCCGTTCACCGTCGACACCGTCACCCCCGCGACTGTCATCCTTGACGGCGCGTTGGCCTCCCGCGCGGACAACGACGACCCCATCGACCGGGCGGTGCTCGGCGGCCTCGAGGACACCAAGGTCCTCCACGCTTACACCGTCACCCATTTCGAACCCTTCGACCCGGTGCACAAACGCACCGAGGCCACCGTCACCGACGCCGACGGGACCGCGTTCCGGGTCACCAAGGGTGCACCGCAGGTCATCCTCACACTGGCCGCCAACGCCGCGCAGATCAAACCCGCCGTCGACGAGGCAGTCAACGATTTCGCCGCCCGGGGCTTCCGGTCCCTGGGCGTAGCACGCCGTGACGGGGACGGCGACTGGCAGTTCGTCGGTGTCCTGCCGTTATTCGATCCACCGCGCGACGACGCGGCAGCAACCATCTCCACCGCCGCAGCAATGGGCGTCACCGTCAAGATGGTGACCGGGGATGCGCTGGCCATCGCGAAGGAGACCGCGGCCAAGGTCGGTTTGGGCACCGACATCCTCGACGCCGCAGCCTTGGGTGAGGCGAAGAAGAACGAATCGGCCGCAGTGGCCGAGTCCATCGAGGCGGCCGACGGTTTCGCCCAGGTATTCCCCGAGCACAAGTACCACATCATCGACGTGCTGCAGAAGCGCGGCCATATCGTCGGAATGACGGGCGACGGGGTCAACGATGCCCCCGCGCTGAAAAAAGCGGACTGCGGCATCGCCGTATCGGGCGCCACCGACGCCGCCCGCGCGGCCGCCGACATCGTGCTGCTGACGCCCGGCCTCTCGGTGATCATCGAGGCGATCAAACAGAGCCGCAAGATCTTTCAGCGGATGAACAGCTACGCGATGTACCGCATCGCCGAAACGCTGCGGGTGCTGCTATTCATGACCGTCGCCATCCTGGTCTTCAACTTCTACCCGCTCACCGCCATCATGATCGTGATGCTCGCGCTGCTCAACGACGGCGCCATCCTGTCCATCGCGTATGACAACGTCCGCTACAAGAACGAGCCCGAAGCGTGGAACATGCGCCTGGTACTTGGTATCTCCACCGTGCTGGGTGTCATCGGGCCGATCGCCGCGTTCGGCCTGTTCTACCTGGGCGACCGCGTCTTCGACCTCGGCCACCCGCGTGTCCAGACACTGATGTACTTGATGCTGTCCGTCGCCGGACACCTCACCATCTTCTTGACCCGAACCCGCGGCCCGTTCTGGTCTATCCGCCCCGCCCGCATCTTGTTGATCGCCGTCCTCGGCACCCAGACCATCGCCACATTCATTGCCGTTTACGGGCTATTCATGACCCCGCTCGGCTGGACGTGGGCAGCCGCGGTGTGGGGATACGCCCTCATCTGGTTCCTCGTCAGCGACCGCATCAAACTTCTCGCCTACCGCCTCCTCGACCCGGCAAAGAAGGCAGAGAAAAGGGCCGAACCAGTTCACGACCTGACGCTCGCGGCTGGCTGACACGAATGATCCAGTGGGACGACAAGGAGAGGACCAACTAGTGAACTCGCACTTGAGCAGTCACCATCGGCTGACGATCGAGAAGATCTTCAGGCACCCGGCAGGCAGGAACATCGAGTGGCGCCAGGTCCTGTCCTTGCTCGAGGACCTCGGGTCCGTAAAACACGAACACAACGGCAAGTTCACTGTGAACCTGGGACCCGAGGCACAACTATTCGAGGCTCCGCGGGGCAAAGACATCGATGTGCAGATGACTGTCGACCTGCGCCGGATGCTCAGGGAGGCCGGGTGGGCGCCGGATGACGAAGCTCCGACCCCGAACACGGGTCAGCGGGACCACGGCGATGGACAAGACCATGACCGAACAACATGACGGCCTGTTGGAGCAGATTGGGTATTGTGATGACCCAAGCGTTCGGTGCGTGACCCGTGGTGTCGATGCGGATCGTGATCGCGCTGGGGGGTAACGCACTGCTGGCGCGCGGGGACAAGCCCGACGCCACCATCCAGCTGGCGCACCTGGGGACTGCTGCCGAGGCGATTGCGCCGTTGGCGGCGCACCACGATGTGGTGATCTGTCACGGCAACGGACCGCAGGTCGGCATGCTCTCGCTGGAGAGCGAAACCGACCACGTCCTGACCCGCCCCTACCCGCTCGATGACCTTGTCGCGCAGACCCAGGGCATGATCGGCTATTGGCTGGCCCAGGCGCTTCACAACGCAGGGGTCAAAAAGCCGGTCCTGGGCCTGATTACGCAGACGCTGGTCGACGCCGCCGACCCGGCGTTCGCCGCCCCGACCAAGTTCGTCGGGCCTGGCTACGCACGGGATCGGGCCCAGTTGCTGGCCCACCGGCATGGCTGGACTATCGCTGCCGACAATGGTCGGTGGCGCCGCGTAGTGGCCTCACCCGAACCGCTCCGCATCGTCGAGCAGGATTCGATCACCAGGCTCCTGGACGCCGGTTCGGTGGTGATCTGCGGCGGCGGTGGGGGCGCGGCAGTCATCGAGAGCATCGCCGGCCAGCTGAGCGGTGTCGACGCGGTCGTGGACAAGGACTACGTCGCATCATTGCTGGGCATCGCGGTTGGAGCTCAGCGCTTGCTGGTGCTCACCGACGTGTCCGCGGTCATGGCGCATTACGGCACACCGGAGGCCACACCACTGACGGCTCTGGATCCAGATGACCTGGGGGGCATGGTATTTCCGACCGGATCGATGGGACCCAAGATCGAGGCCTGCCGCCGGTTTGTCACCGCGACCGGGCACCCGGCCACGATCGGCGCCCTGGCCGACGCGCAGGCGCTGTTCGCGGGCACCGCCGGGACCACCATCACGCCGACAACGCCGCCCCACAGGGGTACTCACCAGGGGGTCGGCGGTCGGCGAGGGCTCGATGGCGCTCGCACTCGAGGAGCAGGAACTGGAGGTTGATCATGCCGGACACGCTGGTGGATACCGAACGATGCAGGCCTGCTGACTCGCCAACCGGACCCGCCTGCTGCTCGGCCGATTCCCCAGCCGACTTGTTCGTCGCGCCTCGGTCCAGCAGGCGCCGGTAAATCTGTGATTGACCGGTGGCGTTGGCGGGAGAATCCTCAAGGTGATCGCCGGGACGATCACTCGAAGGGAAGACGTCGCCGAACCATCACGACGATTCGGGAGGGCAATGAGTTCGGAACATGCAACAGAACGGGTGCCGCTATCGGAGATCCGCGAGGGTGACATGCTCCAAGATCCGCGGTCTGGCAAATGGATAAAAGTCGCGCAAACAGCCGACAGCAAGATGCGCGTCACTGACGGGGGCTCGGACGGGGAGACGTCGGCAATCGAGGAGTACCGCGTCTACTACGGCGACGGAGGTGAGGAGATCGATTCCCGGCTGGTTACGGGTCTCGTCAATCGTCAAGTGAGAGAGTAGTCGCGCGCGCCACCGCAGCAGTGCGCGTCACCGGACGACGGAAGCCAGCGACCGCCGCGAAGCGAGCCGACTGGACGAGTGCCAACGGAATCGCGCTCCGAGGGAGCGTGCGTGAGGGAGCCGTCTGTGCAGCAGTTGAGTTGGACCGATGACATGATGTTGCGTGCTGAGGGACCGGCGACGCCACTACAGATTCAGCTGCTGCTGATCTATGACCCGTCGACTGCCCCGAACGGCAAGGTGACCTTCAAGGGGATTCTCGAGGAGCTCGACGCACGGCTGCATCTCGCGGACGTATTTCGGCGGCGGCTGACCGGGCTGCCTGGCGGTTTGCACAGGCCGTATTGGGTGGATGACCCGAACTTTGATCTTGAGTATCACGTCCGTCATATCGGGCTCCCTCAGCCCGGTGACTGGCGACAGCTCTGCATCCAGGTCGCACGCCTGCACGCCCGACAGATCGACCTGCGACGTCCGCCGTGGGAGATCACTGTCATCGAGGGACTGAATTCGGTGCCGGGGGTGCCGAAGGGCTCGTTCGCCATGGCATTGAAACTTCACCACTGTGTGGTCGACGGCATGGCGAGCGTTCAGATGATCGCGGCATTGCACGACCTTGCCGCGGATAGCCAACGCCCCGCTGGGCCTGATAGTCCCTGGCGCGCCGCCCCTCTTCCGACGACAGCAAACTTGCTCTCGCGCACGGCGATTAACGCGGCGCTCTACCCTGTGCGGGCGGGCGCGACGCTCGCGTCGAGTGCCCCTAAGTTAGCCCGCGGATTAGCCGGCCTGCCGGGCAAGCTGGTTGGTGGTGTCGTATCCGGGCTCGCCGGGGGTAGTGTGCCGTCGTTCCCGCCGAAGACCCGTTTCAACCAGACAGTGTCGCCGCACCGCGTATTCGAGGCGCGTTTCCACGACCTGGCCGATTTCAAACGGATCAAGGCGAGCGTGCCCGGCTCGACGGTCAACGATGTAGCGCTCGCCTACGTGGGCGGCGCCCTTCGCGTATATCTCGATGGCCACGGTGAGCTTCCCGATGAGTCACTCGTCGCGGCATGCCCAATGTCACTGCGTGAGAAGGGCGATGAGACCCGTGAGGGCAACGCGTTGTTCGGCCGGTTGCAAAGCCTCGGTACGGATATCGCCGATCCGCTCGAACGGCTCGCCTCAATCGCCGCGTCGACTGCGGGGAGCCGTTCGGAGTCGGATCACTCGGTGAGGACCCAGGTGATCGATCTGGTTGGAATAGTGCCAACCGCACTGCTCGGCATGACGGCGAGGGCCGCGAGCGCGCTTCCGTTCTCCGGTCCGACGGTGGCCAACACGACCGTGACTAATGTCCCAGGTCCACCCGTACCGATCTACTTCAGCGGCGCCCGACTCGTACGCGCCGCCGGCCTCGGACCCCTGGTGGGCGGCTTGAACCTTATCCATGTCGTCGCGAGCTACAACGGAACTTTGTCGATCAGCGCTACGGCGGATCGCGATGCCCTGCCGGACCCGGCGACGTACGCCGAATGCATGGAACAGGCTTTTCAGGAGTTACTGGCAGGCGCGGGCTGAGGTTTCAATCATCGTGCGAATTGCCCCTCAGACCTCGTCGAGTCGGGGATAGAGCACTTCCTGGGTTAGCAACTGGAGAGCGGCTGCGATCGGAATAGCCACTAGCGCACCAACGATCCCGAGCAGCGCACCCCCGATGAGGACTGCGACCACTGTGATCAGGCCCGGTACCTTCACCGCTCGGCCAATGATTCGCGGCATCAGTAGATAGTCTTCGAGGAGCCGGAACACAATGAAAAACGCGGCCGTTGCGATGCAGACCGGAAGCGAGACGGTCAGAGCCACCGCGGCACTGACGACACCGGCGATTGTCGATCCCACGATGGGCACCAGATCAAGAACGGCGACGAAAATGGCCAGCAGTAACGGGTAGGGGACGCCGAAAGCAATCAGCCAGATGAAGGTCGCGACGCCGGTGATCACCGATATCAGCACATTGCCCAGCACATACGCACCGACCTTGGCGAAAACCTCATCGCCGATCAGGATGGCGCGGGGCCGACGGGTACCGGGCACCAGCCGGTACATGGTGGTGCGGATGCGGGGCATGTCGACAAGGAAGTACACGGTCAACACGATCACGATCAAGGAGTCGGCCAACGCTCCGAAGACCGCGGTTCCCGCGCTGACTACCTCGTTCAGGGCAGATCCGCCTGAACCTTTGACCGCGTCGGTGATCCGTTGTTGGAGATGGAACCGGTCGTTGAGCCTACCGATGGCCGAGGAGTGGTCTTGGGCTTGCTGAAGGTAATTCGGCACCTGGTGAACGAGGTCCTCGGCTTGCTGGACAAGCGGGGGGATCGCGGCAGCCACGAAGCCGCCCATCGCCGCGAGAAAGACGACGAACACAAGCGTCGTGGCCAGCCACCGGGGAAGTCCGCGGTTGACGAACCACGAGGCTGCCGGTTCCAGCCCGATCGCGAGGAAGAACGCCACACCGATCAGTATCAACACCGATGACAATGACCCGAGGACCCGCACTATCCCGTATGTCACGGCGACACCGGCCGATGCGGTCAATCCAATGTAAAACGGAGACCGTCGATTAAATCGTCGCCCAAGTGAACCGAGCGGGAGCTCATCGGAACTCATCTCCGCTGCAAGTAGTTCCGCTTCCGCGACCGGACCTTCCTCGCCGGAGTGCGGTTGGGCGACAAAGGGGTGATGAGCTGCGGCGGCGTGACTGGGTGCTGCTGAAGGTTGGTCTTCATGGGCTCGAGTCATCTGGCACCTCCGGTGATCGAATCCGAGCAAAGCTCGCCGCAGCGCCTGGACAGCAAAGCGGACGAGGCAACTTTGGCCCGTGCCTCGCCGCTGAGTCTCGAATTGGATCCGTCAAGCCGTCGCTTTGGCGCAGACTTCCCGGCAATGGGATTTTCCAAACCCTGCGCAGATTATCGATGCGGCAAAGGGGTTTCCACCATGATGCAACATCGGTGTCCTCGGGTGCGTTCAACTCCCGGCCGGTTCGAACAGCCGTCGCTTTTCGCGCTGACGCTACCGCCGAGCGGCTCTACGACTATGGGGAATCCGTGGCTCCCCGTTTGAACCAACCTTGAAAACGGCCACGCTTAAATTGCTTTTCGTCGCCCTGTACGTTGCTCCAAGCACCCGGTGCGTAGCTATGTGGCTGTTTGGCGCCGTTTCGGACGACGTCGAGCGTGCCATCGTTGTGCTTGATGTACGCGTCAGCGAACCGCATATATTTGTCGGTGTCGCCGTCTCGGAGCGTCACGGTAACTGTCGTTGGTTCAAACTTTCTGCTGCGCAAGCAAAGTGCCGTTAGGCATCGTGAGTGATGGGCCCACCTTTGGCGAATCGTTGAACACGATGTGCACACGAATCAGATGTGCACACGAATCAGGAGCCGTTTGATCGCGAAATGCGGAACCGTCGCGGGTTCCAACCCGGAACCGTCGCGGGTTCCAGCTCAGCGAATCTTTTCGGGAATCGAATTCAGCGCTTGCAGAACATGTTCCGCCAGTTCGCTTGCTTCCTTGTCGCCGAGCTTGGAATGAGACTTGAGGGTGTCCCTGACCAGTTCGAGACGATGGACGTAGGGCGAGCGGATGGTCGTTGGTGATGCCATTAGGTTTTCCTTTTCAATCGAACATTTTCGCCCGCAACCGAGCTGCCCGATGACTACCAGGTTACGCCGTTTCTCGTCACTGGGGGCGAGTATGGAAATGCGGTAGTCCATTAGTTCCCAGAGGAACTCAGCCGATCGACACCAGTTTGTCGATCGAACCTCTGGGAAGCGCGCCCTCGACAACCGCCCGGTGATGTCGCCACAGGCAGCGCTGCTTGACTTAACCGTTGGGTGCCTCGTCGGCCCATACTCTGAATCTTGTCAATGTGGTGGGGCCGAACGTGTTGCTGAGCGCGACGTCAGCGGCGTCGCGGCCACGCGCGATCAACACCCTGCCGATACGCGGGGTGTTGTGGCGCGCGTCGAAGGTATGCCATTGGCCGCCGAGGAACACGTCGAACCAGGCAGAGAAATCCATCGGATCGTCCACTGGCGGGACACCGATGTCACCGAGGTATCCCGTGCAGTAGCGCGCGGGAATGTTCATGCAGCGACAAAAGGCTACGGCAAGATGCGCGAAATCACGGCAGACGCCCCTCCGGTCGTGAAAAGCTTCCAGCGCCGTCCGAGTCATGCGCGCGTGCTCATAGCCGAACGTGAGATGTCGATAAACGTAGTCGCAGATTGCCTGAACGCGGCCCCATCCCGCTGGGGCCTCCCCAAAGAGATTCCACGCAGTATCGGACAGCCGATCGGTTTCGCAATACCGGCTCCCGAGCAGGAAGATAAGCGTGTCCTCGGGCAGGTCCGGCACGGGAATCTGTTGCGCCTGGGGAACGATGACGTCGGGGAGTCCGGTGTCGTTGACGAGCGCGTCGGCCGAGATCCGCGTGCGCCCTTGCGGCGCAACAATGCGCGTGCACCAGTTACCGAAGTCGTCACGATAGGCGGCCATCGGCACCGGCGGGTCGACCACCAGGACGTCACGGCCGACCAGATCGGACACGCGGGTGAAGTGGACGTTGAGGTTGAAGATCATCGGGGTGGGCTGCGGGCAGTCGTAAATCATTTCGAAGCCGACGTGAATTTGCATCATAAGTCTCCGGTATCCGCCGGTTGAGGTCGCGCTTGGCTGGCGGCGTAGGTGGATAAGGTTCTCACTCGGGAGCCTCGGCGCGGGGCGTGAATCATGGGCGCTCAGGCCGCACATGCCGTGCGTAACGAATCGATCAGCATGCGCCGCAACGCCGTCCAGCGTCGGCCCGCGGCCGAAACGATGCCCTGGTTGACTTCCAGTTCGATTCCGACGTAGTCGCTCGGCGCGAAGCGCACCCGCAAGTGCGAGGTCAACCCGTCTCCTTTTCCGGCATAGGGGTAATTGCGGCGTACACGAAGCTCCGGAGCCAATGCCCCCAGTGTTTCCTTCCAGCGGGCGCACATCTCGGCCTCTCCGCGCCTACCGGGGTGGTAGAGCAAACCCACATCGGCGCTGCGCACCCTGCCGTTTAGCTCCGCGGTAAAGCTGTGCGACGAAATGTGGATAACGCGATGCCCGCGCGCTACCGCTTGCCCGACGAGACGCTCGACCTGCATTTGATAGGGCCGGTAATGCTGTTCGACGATCTGCGACCGGGTCTGGGCCGGCGCGGCGCGGGTCATCGCCGAAAAAAGTTGTGGGTGCCCGATCGGGCGATTGAGATCGATAAGCAGACGACTGACAGTCGAAGCCACCAGCGGCGCCGCGACGGCTCTGGCGAGTGCCTTCGCCATGACCAGCGACCCGGGATCGTAGCCGCGGTGGGAATCCAGCAGCCCCCGTTGTCCCCGAAACAGCCGCCGATAGGGCGCGGGTATGCGGTTCCCGCCGTGTTCACAGGTGATGATGAAGGTATCCATCGTCGTGATGACCCGTCACCACTGCAGATCGGGCAAATGGCGAAAGACCTGCCGCACACCTTCGCCCCATTGACCGCTGAGGGCGGTGAAATAGGCGTCCCCTTCATCGAATCGCCGCCGCCACTGCACTTCGAGGCTGTCCCGTTCGTAGCAAATCAGGTCGATCGGCATGCCCACTGACAAGTTGCTGCGCATGGTCGAATCGAAGGACACCAAGACGCATTTCGTGGCGTCTGCAAGGGGCGTGTGTTGCGTAATTACTCGGTCGAGGATCGGCTTTCCGTACTTGGTTTCACCGGTCTGAAAGAGGGGCGTTTCGGTCCCTGCTTCGATGAAATTGCCTTCGGCATAGGTCCGGAACAGCCGTATGGGCTCGCCGGCGATCTGCCCACCGACGATGAACGAGGCATTGAAGCGGACGTTATTCTCTTCCAGGTAGCCGGCGTCGCGTTTCTCGATGTCGCGCGTCGCGTCGGAGACCAGCCTCACGACGTCGAACATCGTCCGGGCACCCAACAGATTGGTGGCCGCGTCGCCGTCAGCGCAACGCTGCGTCAATACGCTGATGACGGCTTGGGTTCCGGCCAGGTTTCCCGAACTCAGCAGAACGACAACGCGGTTGCCGCGACGCTCGAAGACCGTCATCTTGCAGAACTTGGCGAAGTTATCCACCCCGGCATTCGTACGAGAGTCCGAGGCGAAAATCATGCCCTTGTCGAGCATTACGCCGATACAGTAGGTCACGCGCTGAACCCTCTGGGCAACCGAACCCGTTCGCAATACCACCAACGTCAGGTTGGTGGTTGACGCGCAGGGTGAGCGATCCGAATCCGGTTTTGATCCCGCCCCGATGCCTTCGCCAACACCAACCCTACGCTGGCGTTTCTTGGCACTGGCTGTTGCTCATGGTCACTATGGTCGGCGGCAGCGCCGTCACCTACTGGTTGGGGCCGCTATCGCGGGTCGACGAAGCGGTCGCGTTTGCGGTGTTGACGGATACTCTGCGGGGTACGCTCCCGTGATGACAGTACGACCGGCGACCCGCTTTCGCGGACCGACTATCACTTCCCGGGCGAAGTGGTTGCTGCGGGCCCGACCTGGCGACTACATGCTGGCACTAAGCGACGCGATGGCTTCACTACCGGTGGTCGGCAGGCATCTGGAGCCTCTCGGCGGCGTAGCCGCGATGAGCGTCTGGGGCTACCGGCAGGTGCCGGGATTCGTGACCGCGTCTGCCAAGTCCTGGCTTAGTCCGGGCATCGGCGAGATCCGCAAGGCTGAGCGCGACCAGACTCACGCGGTTTCGGACGCTGCGCTGCGCGGCGTGGTGTCGGGCAAGGACCTCGACATCGAGTGGCCGGCGCCGGAGCGAACCCCACCGTTCTGGCGTGCGCTGCACCATCGTCGTTTCCTGCACCGCACGTCGGTGCGCTACGGCAAGCACCCGGTGCAACTCCTGGACGTATGGCGTCGAAAGGATCTGCCGGTGCGCCCGGCACCGGTGTTGATTTTCGTGCCCGGCGGCGCCTGGGTGCACGGTGGCCGCGCCTTGCAGGGTTATGCGCTGATGTCGCATTTGGCCGAATTGGGTTGGGTCTGCCTGTCGGTGCAATATCGAGTCTCACCGCATCACCGTTGGCCGTCCCACATCACCGATGTCAAAACCGCCGTCGCATGGGCGCGCGCCAACGTCGACAAATTCGGCGGTGACCGCAATTTCATTGCGGTAGCGGGCTGTTCGGCCGGTGGGCACTTGTCCGCGTTGGCCGGACTCACCGGCAACGAGCCCGACATGCAGACCGATCTGCCGGCGGGCTCGGACACCACCGCGGATGCGGTGGTGGGAATCTATGGCCGCTACGACTGGGAGGACCGCTCGACCGTCGAGCGGGACCGCTTCATCGATTTCCTGGAGCGGGTTGTGGTCAAGCGCAGGATCGACCGCCACCCCGAGGTATTCCGCGATGCTTCGCCGATCGCGCGGATACATCCAGAAGCCCCGCCGTTCTTGGTGATTCACGGCAGCAGTGACACGGTGATACCGGTTGAGCAGGCACGCAGCTTCGTCGAGCGGCTCCGCTCGGTTTCCCGTTCGGTGGTCAGCTACGTGGAGCTGCCCGGGGCCGGGCATGGTTTTGATCTGACCGATGGCGCGCGCACCGGTGCGATGGCCACCGCGGTCGGGCTGTTTTTGGGCCAGGTTTATCGCAACCGGATGATCGCGGCCAAAGAGGTTATTTAGTGGCCGCCCGACTGTAGGGTCCCTCCTGAGGGAGGCATACAGGTGAAAAGGCTGAGCGGCTGGGACGCGGTACTGCTGTACAGCGAAACACCGGGTGTGCATATGCACACACTCAAAGTCGCCGTGATCGAGCTGGACCCCGACCGTCGTGACTTCGGCATCGACGAGTTCCGCCGGGTGATTCACAGTCGGCTGTACAAGCTGGAGCCGTTTTGCTATCAGCTGGTGGACATTCCGCTCAAATTGCATCATCCGATGTGGCGGGAGAACTGCGACGTCGACCTGACCTATCACGTGCGCCCGTGGCGGCTGCCCGAGCCGGGTGGTCGTCGCGAGCTGGACGAGGCGATCGGAGAGATCGCCAGCACTCCGCTGGACCGCAGCCACCCGTTGTGGGAGATGTATTTCGTCGAAGGGTTGGCCGACAGTCGGATCGCGGTCGTCGGCAAGATCCACCACGCGCTGGCCGACGGGGTGGCCGCGGCGAATCTGCTGGCGCGCGGCATGGACCTCGCGCCTGGGCCGGCCAGCCAGGCCCGGTATGCGCCCGACCCGGCGCCGTCGAACGCGACGCTGGTGGGCTCGGCATTCGTTGATCACCTACGGCATCTCGGGCGAATCCCGCGGACCGTCGGCTACACCGCACAGGGGATCAACCGGGTGCGCCGCAGCGCGCGCAAGCTCTCCCCGGAGCTGACCCGGCCGTTCACTCCGCCGCCGACCTTTATGAATCACATGCTCACTCCCGAGCGCAGATTCGCGACCGCGACCTTGGCGCTCAGCGATATCAAGGAGACCGGTAAGGCCCTCGGCGTCACGATCAACGACATGGTGCTGGCGCTGTCCGCGGGTGCGTTGCGCAAACTGCTGCTGCGCTATGACGGCAACGCCGATCATCCGCTGCTGGCGTCGGTGCCGGTGGGCTTCGACTTCTCTGCGGACCGGATCTCGGGGAACTTTTTCACCGGGATGCTGACGGCGTTGCCGTCCGACGTCGACGACCCGTTGGAACGGGTACGGCGTTCTCATGACAACGCTGTCGAGGCCAAGGAGAGCCACCACCTGCTCGGACCGGAGCTGATAAGCCGTTGGGCTGCCTACTTTCCGCCGGCGCCGTCGGAGTCTTTGTTTCGCTGGCTGGCCAACCGCGACGGCCAGAACAAGGTGCTCAACTTGCCGATCTCCAACGTCCCGGGTCCGCGCGAACACGGGCGGGTCGGCGGCGCATTGGTCACCGAGATCTACTCGGTGGGACCGCTGACCACCGGCAGCGGCCTGAACATCACGGTGTGGAGTTATGTCGACCAGCTCAACGTTTCGGTGCTCACCGACGGCGCCACCCTCGACGACCCGCATGAGCTAACCGACGCGATCATCGATGATTTCATCGAAATCCGCCGCGCTGCAGGGCTTTCCGAGAAGCTGACGGTCATCGAAGGCGCGATGGCTCAGGCTTGACCACCGAGCCGGGCCAGTAAGTCACGACGCGCGATCTTGCCGGTGCTGCTGCGCGGCAGCTCGTCGAGCACGACGATCTCGCGCGGCACCTTGTAGTTGGCCAGGTTATCCCGGACATGTTGCTTGAGGACGTCCACGGTCGCCGACCCAGCCTGCGCCAGCACAACGAAAGCCACCAGCCGTTGCCCGTACTGTTCGTCGTCGACTCCCAGCACCGTGGCTTCGGCGACATTCGGGTGAGCTGCCAGCGTCTTCTCCACCTCGATCGGGTAGACGTTCTCACCACCGGAGACGATCATCTCGTCGTCGCGCCCGACTACATACAGTCGCCCGGCCTCATCCAGCCGACCGACATCACCGGAAGCCATGAAGCCGTCATGGAAGTTCCTGCCCGCGCCGGAGGTGTAACCGTCGAAGCGGTTGGAGTTGCGCACGAAGATCTGACCGACCTCGCCGGTGGCTACCGGGCGATGATCGGCGTCGAGGATGCGAATCTCGGTACCGACCGCGGGTTTTCCCGCGGTGTCCGGCGCGGCGCGCAGGTCTGCCGGCGTCGCGGTGGCGATCATGCCGGCTTCGGTGGCGTTGTAGTTGTTGTAGATGATGTCGCCGAACTCGTCCATGAAGCGGGTGACGACGTCGGGGCGCATCCGGGATCCCGACGCGGTGGCGAACCGTAGCGAGCGACCGCTGTAGCGACGGCGGACATCGTCGGGCAGATCCATGATCCGGTCGAACATCACCGGCACTACGCACAGGCCGGTGGCCTGGTAACGGTCGACAAGGTCGAGGGTGGCTTCCGGGTCGAACTTGCGCCGGGTCACCACCGTGCAGCCCAGCGACGCGGCGAACACCAGCTGGGAAAAGCCCCAGGCGTGAAACATCGGCGCCACCACCACCGTCGTCTCCTCGGTGTGCCACGGTACGCGGTCGAGGATCACCTTGAGCTCGGTCGAGCCACCACCGGAATGCTTGGCGCCCTTGGGATTACCGGTAGTACCTGAGGTCAGCAGGATCAGCCTGCTTTTCCGATCCGTGTGGCATGCCGCCGGCCGGTGTGGGTGACATCAGCTTCTCGACGCATGCGTCGTGGGCTCCGGATGGTCGGTCCACGCGACGATACGCGTGGTGTCGGCTTTATCGGTCAGCGCGCGGTCCACCGAATCGGTGAACTCCTCGTCGTAGATCACCGCGTCCGCGCCTTCGCGGTTGACCACCCCGGCCAGCGCCGGACCGGCGAACGAGGTGTTGAGCAGCAGCACGTCGGCGCCGATCCGGTTGGCTGCGATCAACGCTTCGATGAAGCCGCGATGGTTGCGGCACATGATCGCCACCACGTCCGGGGTTCCGCCGGGCAACCCCTGCAGCGCCGCGGCCAACGCATCGGCGCGCTGGTCGAGCTGACGGTAGGTCAGCGTTCCGAGTTCGTCGATCAGCGCCGGACGGTTCGGGCAGCGTTGCGCCGACATCGCGAATCCGCATTGTGACGGAGAGGCCTTCGCGGCGCGCGACCGCGGCGATACGCAGATACTTGTCGGGCCGCAGCGGGGCGATGATTCCCGCGCGGACCATGGTGCCCAGCAGGCCGAGCGGTGCCATCGGCGCTGCTAGCCGATTACCGGGAGGCGACGCTCTTTGGCCAACTGAGTCGAGCGCCTTTTGCATGACGCGACGGACATGAGCATCGACCGCATCGATGTCGGGCTGCTCGCCGAACTCGGCCGCCACGTCGATCGGTTCGAGTACCTGCATCACGATCTTGGTCGGCAGCGGCAGGTTGACCGGCAGCACCGCGGAAAGCCCGAACGGGAAGCCCACCGAGATCGGCAGGATCTTCACCCGCATCAGCTTGTCCAATCGCAGCGCCTTGGCCAGTCCCATACCTCGGGACAGGTAGAGCTGGCTTTCCTGACCGCCGATGGCGACGGCCGGCACGATGGGAACTCCGGCGTTCAGCGCCGCCCGGACGTATCCGGTGCGCCCGTCGAAATCAACGAGGTTCTCCGTCAGCGTCGGACGGTAGACGTCGTAGTCACCGCCGGGGAACACCACGACCACACCGCCGGATCGCAGTGCCTCGTCGGCATTTTCGTGGTTGGCGCGGATGAAGCCGGTGCGGATGAGGAACTCACCCTGCGGGCCGTTGAACAGCATGTCGTGGCTCAGGGTGTAGACCGGCCGGTCATAACCGAACTGCTCGTAGAAGCCGGTGGCGAAGACCGGAACGTCCATCGGGAACAACCCGCCGGAGTGGTTGGACACCACCAGCGCGCCGCCCGGCGGGAAGGACTCCAGCCCGCGCACCTCGGCGCGGTGGTAGCCCTTGATCAGCGGACGGAGCCAGCCGACCACACGTTCGGTGAGCCCGGGATCCCACTTGGAAGATTCGGTAGGTTCGGTATCGGTTGCGGTCAACGCAGTCCCCTGGAGTTTCAGCGCGGGTTTGGCTGTGATGTTAGCCCAGCCACTATGGCTGGATACGATCTCTTCGACTACCCGTCAAATTCAAAGAAGGAGCGTCACAGCGTCGTGAGCAGTGAAGAAGCCGGCAGCGAACCCGAGGTCCTCGTCGAGCAGCGGGACCGGATCCTGATCATCACCATCAACAGGCCGAAGGCCAAGAATGCGGTCAACGCCGCGGTGGCCCGAGGTTTGGCCGACGCGATGGACCGGCTCGACGGTGACCAGGGCCTCTCGGTGGGCATCCTGACCGGCGCGGGTGGCTCGTTTTGTGCGGGAATGGATCTCAAAGCCTTTGCCCGCGGCGAGGTTCCGATCGTCGAGGGCCGCGGGATGGGCTTCACCGAGCGCCCGCCGGTCAAGCCGCTGATCGCGGCGGTGGAAGGCTACGCGCTGGCCGGCGGCACGGAGCTAGCGCTGGCCACCGACCTGATCGTGGCATCCAAAGACGCGGCGTTCGGCATTCCCGAGGTCAAACGCGGGCTGGTGGCCGGTGGCGGAGGACTGCTGCGGCTGCCCGAGCGTATCCCGCCTGCGATCGCGATGGAGTTGGCGCTGACCGGCGAGAACTTCACCGCCGAGCGGGCACACGCGCTGGGGATGGTCAACGTGCTGGCCGAACCCGGGGGCGCGCTGGAGGCGGCGATCGAGCTGGCCGAGCGGATCACCGCCAACGGTCCGCTAGCCGTCGCCGCCACCAAGCGCATCATCGTCGAATCGCGCGGGTGGAGCCCCGCGACCAGGTTCGCCGAACAGAACACGATCCTGATGCCAGTATTCGCATCCAACGACGCCAAGGAAGGCGCGATCGCGTTCGCCGAGAAGCGGCCGGCGCGCTGGACCGGCACCTGAGATCAGGCGGCCCGATCCTCTTCGCGCTCCTCGGCCTCCGCACTGTCTTCGGCGGTGACGGGACCGGCCACCCCCGACGCGGCGTCGGTGGTGGGTAGCGGAGCCAGACCCGGTTCCGGGGTGCGCAGCATCGCGGCGCGCGCGTCCAGCACGTGACCGATGAAGAAGTCGTACAGCAGGATGCCGGCGACCGCGCCGAACAGCGGTACGAACACCGGGATCCACCAGTAATTGGTCGTCTGCCCGTAGTTACCGGGCAACGCCAACTTCCCCCAACCCTCCAACCACGCGAACAGGCGCGGGCCGAGTTCGCGGGCCGGGTTCAGCGCATACCCGGCGTTGGTGCCGTAGGAGCACCCGATCACCGCGATGATGAAACCAATGAGCAACGGGGCCAAATTGCCGGCCGGCGCCTGGTTGCGGTGATCGATCAACGCCGCAATCAGCACGACGAGGATGGCGGTGCCGACGAGCTGATCGACCAACGGCCCGACGTAGCCGCCGTGGAAATACGAGGCGGGAAACGTCGCAAAGATCGAGTAGGTGTCTTGCGAATCCGGCCGGGCCAGGTGGTTGGTGGCGTTATAGCTGTCTATCGCGGGCAGGTACACGGCATAAACCGCGGCGGCCCCGCAGAAGGCTCCGGCGAACTGGGCGACCTAGTAGGGGATCACGTTGCGCCAGTCGAACTTTCGCGCCACCGCGAAGGCCAGCGTGACCGCGGGGTTGAAATGTGCGCCGCTGATACCGCCAGAGACGTAGGCCGCCAGCATCACGGCGAACGCCCAGCCGAAGACGATGATCAGCCAGTTGGCCGGCCCGAACGGTACGGTCTGCCTGCCGGAACCGGACAGGCCGACCACATTGACCGCACAGGTGCCCAGGCCGAGCAGCAACAGCACGAAGGTGCCGAAGAACTCGGCCAGCATCGCGCCTGGTATCCCGGCGCGCAGCCTGGTGGAGGTGGTGGGCTTGAGCGGTGTCTCTGCTGCGAAGGTCGTCAACGTGGAATCCCCAACTCGCTCGTCGTTGCTTCGGTCCACTCGTGGCGGCCTCGGAGCGGGGTAACCCATCGGTTCGGGGGTAAACGCGACTGCACTAGTGACGTCGGCCACGGCTCGGCGGCCCGAGCCGGAAGATAGTTGTGTCATCTAAACTATTGCTTGGCGCGGCATGACACTTTTGCCGAGCTTTGTAACGTTTTGACACCACAGAAAGCACGAGCGTGAGTATTTCGCTACTTCTCGAGATGGCGCTGTCGAACGATCCCGATCGGACGGCCGTCGTCTCGGGAGATGTCCGGCTGACAACTCAGCAGCTCAGCGATCTCGCCGACGGCGGCGCCGGCATCATCGCGCGCTCGGAGGCGTCGCACGTCGCCTACGTCGGCACCGGCGGCGCGATGCTTCCGCTGCTGATCTTCGCGTCGGCGCGGGCCGGGGTGGCGTTCACGCCGATCAACTACCGGCTGTCCGCTGAGGGCATCAGAACGCTGATCGCCCGGCTGCCCGACCCGCTGGTGGTCGTCGACAGCCGCTACCTCGACGAGCTGGGTGGGCTGGTTGGGCCGGAGGGCCTCGAAAGCTTTGCCAAGCAGGTCATCGTCTCCGACGAGTTTGTGGCGCAGGCCGACGACGCCGAACCGGCCGCGGAGTTCGCCGACCCGGACTCGGTCGCCATCGTGCTGTTTACCTCGGGAACCACGTCGCAACCCAAGGCCGTCGAGCTCACGCACAACAACCTGACCAGCTACGTCACCGGCACTGTCGAATTCGGGTCAGCCGAGCCGACCGATGCGGCGCTGATCTGCGTCCCGCCGTATCACATCGCGGGAGTCAGTGCGGCCCTGTCGAATCTGTACGCCGGACGAAAGATGGTCTATCTTCCCGTCTTCGATGCCGAGGAATGGGTGCACCTGATCGATGCCGAGCACGTCACCAGCGCGACCGTGGTGCCGACCATGCTCGACCGCATCATCACCGTGCTTCAGGAGGGCGGCCATGAGCTGCCGTCGTTGCGCAACCTGGCCTACGGCGGATCGAAGGTGCCGTTGCCGCTGGTCCGTAAGGCCCTGGAGCTGTTGCCGCATGTCGGATTCGTCAACGCCTATGGCCTGACGGAGACGAGTTCGACCATCGCCGTGCTCACGCCGGACGACCACCGCGAGGCGCAGGCCGCCTCGGATCCGGCCGTGGTTCGGCGGTTGGCTTCGGTCGGTCAGCCGGTTCCGAGCATCGAGCTGCAGATCCGCGACGAGCACGGCGCGGTGCTCGGGCCGGGTGAAAGCGGTGAGCTGTTCGTGCGCGGCGAGCAGGTCTCGGGCCGCTACACCGGGATCGGCTCGGTGCTCGACGAGGACGGCTGGTTCCCAACGAGGGACATCGCACTCCTCGACGAAGATGGCTACCTGTTCATCAGTGGACGCAGCGACGACACCATCATCCGCGGTGGTGAGAACATCGCGCCTGCCGAGCTTGAGGAGGTGCTCATCGAGCACTCCCATGTGCGCGATGTCGCGGTGGTCGGCATCGAGGATCCGCAGTGGGGCCAGGCGATCGTCGCGGTGGTGGTGCCGGCTATGGGTATCGACCCCGATCCGGAGGTGCTGCGCGAGCATGTCCGCAAGAGCTTGCGGGGGTCACGCACCCCTGACCGGGTAGTCTTTCGCGACGAGCTGCCCACCAACGCGACGGGCAAGGTGCTTCGCCGCGAAATCGTCGAAGAGCTTCGCGCCGCCCCGGCCGAGCAGCAAACGAACCGAGGATCGAAACCATGATCAAGAACGGAACCCGTCTGGCCAGCCAGGTGTGCGACACCCAGGTCATCGTCGTCCGAAGCGCAGAAAGCCTCGACGATCTGCGCTGCGGCGGCGCGCCGATGATCGAGTTGGGCGCGGAGCGTTCGGGTGAGCTGGATCCGACGTTCGCCGACGGCAGCGTGATGGGCAAGCGCTACGTGGACGAGACCGGTGCCGAGGTGCTGGTCACCAAGGCCGGCGCTGGAACGCTGGCGGTAGGCGAGACCGCGCTGAGCCTCAAGGAAGCCAAGCCGCTGCCGGCCAGCGACTAGCCCGCCGCGATGCAGACCGCATAGCGGTCTGAGGAGAAGGTGGGCGATCGGGTCTAGCCCGCCGACGCTGCAGACCGCATAGCGGTCTGAGGAGAGGTGGGCGATCGGGTCTAGCCCGCCGCGCTGCCAGTCCGTTTCGACGGACGAATTCCCTTGCCTTGACCAGAAATTCAAGCTCGTCGTAGACCGTGCGAAGCGGTTCGCTGCTGCGGGTGGAGCGGCACAGCACGACAGCGCCTTCCAGCGCGGCGATGGACATCACCGCCAATGAATCAGCGTCCGACTCGCCGAAGCCATCGGCGACGAACGCCCACGTCAGCGCCGTGCGCCAGTGCGCGAAGATCCGTCCGGCCTCGGCGGATAACGGGACGTCGTCGTCGGCCGAGCCGATCGCCGCGGCCACCACCGGGCAGCCTGCGTGGAAATCGCTCTCAGCGAGCACGCGTTCCCAGAATTCGACGAACTGCCGTAGCAGCACCTTGGCGCCGCGGCCGGCGGCGTCGTCGATATCAGCGGTGATCGCATCCCCGGCGTATTGCAGCGCCTCCGCGAGGATCTGGTTGCGCCCGTCGGGAAAGTGGTAGTAGACCGAGCCGCGGGGCGCACCACTGCGGGTGAGCACCTCGTCGATGGTCACGCCCGCGGCGCCGCGCTCCCGCATCACCTCAGCGGCGCTGATCAGCATCTTGGTTCGGGTATCGCCGCGCTTCCTGCGGGCCTGTGTCGCTAACGACATGGGCGTGCTTTCTCCGTACCGGCCGGCCGTCAGGCGGCGCGCGAGTGGCGAAGCTGCGGAATTCGCCACTGAATTGCCCGCGGACCGAATCGCACGGATCGCAGCGGCTTGTGGCGTATATCGGGAATCTCCCCGCTGAAGCGGTAGCCGGCGAGATTGAGTTCGACGATCATCGTGATCTTCTCCTGGGCTAGCTAATGCCCTTATGCGCCGGGTCTGCCGACTCATGATTATGCAATAGACCATATAACAACGATGTGCAACGAGCAAGCGCTGACACCCGATCCCACTTCCGCGTCGTTGAATGTCCAGTTTGATCGCTTGTACCGCGCCACCGACTGTATAGCCTGGACAGTCGGCGAATCAGTGATATGTCTTATTGCATATTTTGCCGTCGTGCGATTGACTCGACGGATGACTAGCACTTCTGGCGCGCTGCCGGCCCTGGAGACCGTCACGCTTGAGCGGGACGGACACGTCTTGCTGATCGGCCTGAACCGACCGGACAAACGCAACGCCTTCAATCAGGCGATGCTCGCCGACCTAGCCCGCGCCTACGGGCTGCTGGAATCCGACGCATCGGTGCGCGCGGGTGTGCTGTTCGCGCACGGCGCTCACTTCACCGGCGGTCTGGACCTTGTCGACGTCGGCCCCAACATTGCTTCCGGCGACTTGCCCGTCCCACCCGACGGACGGGACCCGTGGCGCCTGGACGGTTCCTGGACCACGCCGCTGGTCGCGGTGGCGCACGGCTGGTGCATGACCCTGGGTATCGAGCTGCTGCTGGCCGCCGACGTCCGCATCGCGGCGACGGGCACCCGGTTCGCGCAGCTCGAGGTGCAGCGCGGCATCTACCCGTTTGGGGGCGCGACCCTGCGACTTCCCCGCGAGGCCGGCTGGGGCAATGCCATGCGCTGGCTGCTCACCGGCGACGAGTTCGACGCCGCCGAGGCGCACCGCATCGGCTTGGTGCAAGAAGTCGCCGACGACGCCACCGCCGCCCTGGTGCGCGCCCGCGAGATCGCCCACACCATCGCCGGGCGCGCAGCGCCGCTGGCCGTGCGGGCCACGCTGGCGTCCGCGCACCTGGCCCGCGAGCAGGGCGACGCGGCCGCCATCGAGCGGCTACGACCGGATGTGGCCGCCCTGTTCGGCACCGCCGACGCCGCCGAAGGCGTGCAGTCGTTCATCGAGCGCCGCCAAGCCCAATTCCAGGGGCGCTGACGGGGTTAGGCTCGGCGCAGCCGATCCGGGAGGCGTAGCCATGAGCCACTACAAAAGCAACGTGCGCGACCTGGAGTTCAACCTCTTCGAAGCGCTGGCTTTGGACGAGGTGCTGGCCGACGAGGCATTCGGAGATCTAGACGGCGAATCGGTGCGGCAGATGCTTTCCGAGGCCGCCCGGTTAGCCGAGGGGCCGGTGGCCGAGTCGTTCGCCGACGGTGATCGCCATCCACCGACATTCGACCCCGACACGCACGTTGTCAGCCTGCCCGACCCGTTCAAGAAGTCACTGCACGCGTGGCGGGAGGGTGAGTGGTTCCGGGTCGGGCTCGACGAAGCCGTCGGCGGGGTGCCGGCCCCGTCGATGGTGCAATGGGCGGTCAACGAGTTGGTACTCGGCGCCAACCCGCCGGTGTTCATGTACCTGGCCGGTCCGATCATGGCGAACATCTTGTACGGGATCGGCAATGATCAACAACGGCACTGGGCATCGCTGGCGATCGAGCGCAATTGGGCCGCAACGATGGTGCTCACCGAACCCGATGCCGGCTCCGACGTCGGTGCCGGCCGGACCAAAGCGATCGACCAGGGTGACGGCACGTGGCACATCGACGGCGTCAAGCGGTTCATCACCAACGGCGATACCGACGACCTTTTCGAGAACATCCTGCACATGGTGTTGGCCCGGCCCGAGGGCGCTGGGCCGGGAACCAAGGGGCTGAGTCTCTTCCTGGTACCCAAGTTCCTGCTCGACCCGGAAACCGGCGAGCCAGGGGAGCGCAACGGCGTATTCGTCACCGGGCTGGAGCACAAGATGGGCCTGAAGGTCTCCGCCACTTGTGAATTGACGTTCGGGCAGCACGGTGTCCCCGCCATAGGCTGGTTGGTCGGCGACAGCCACAGTGGGATCTCCCAAATGTTCAAGATCATCGAATATGCCCGAATGATGGTGGGCACCAAAGCTATTGCAACTTTGTCGACGGGTTATCTGAACGCGTTGGACTACGCCAAGTCTCGGGTCCAGGGAGCCGACCTCGCCCAGATGACCGATAAGACAGCGCCGCGGGTCACCATCATTCATCATCCCGACGTGCGCCGGGCGCTGATGACGCAGAAGGCTTACGCCGAAGGGCTACGCGCGCTGTATCTCTTCACCGCGGCACACCAGGACGCCGCAGCCGCCGCCGTGGTGTCCGGCGCCGACGCCGAGTTGGCCGATCGGGTCAACGATCTGCTGTTGCCGATCGTGAAGGGCGTGGGCTCCGAGCGTGCCTATCAATGCCTGACCGAATCGCTGCAAACGCTGGGCGGGTCCGGCTTCCTGCAGAACTATCCCATGGAGCAGTACATCCGTGACGCCAAGATCGACAGCCTCTACGAAGGCACCACCGCGATTCAGGCGCAGGACTTCTTCTTCCGCAAAATCGTCCGCGACCACGGCGGGGCGCTGCACCATCTGATCACGCAGATCGAGACGTTCCTCGATGGCGACGATGCCCGCCCCGAACTTGCCGAGGCCCGCTCGCTGCTGGCCACCGCACTCGACGACCTGCAGGCCTGGGTCAACACCATGACCGGGTATCTGGTCGACTCCCAGCAGAGTGCTCGCGAACTCTACCGCGTGGGTTTGGAGTCGGTGCCATTCCTACTTGCGGTCGGCGATCTGCTGATCGGATGGCTGCTACTTCGGCAGGCGGAGATCGCGCTGGCAGCGCTGGACGGCGACCCGGCACCGGCCGACGGTGCCTTTTATGCCGGAAAGGTCGCGACGGCAAAGTTTTTCGTCAAGAACGTGCTGCCGCGGTTGACCGCTGAGCGCGAGATCGCGGCGAACGTCGACCTCGCGGTCATGCAGTTGCGCGAAGAGGCCTTCTGAGCGCCCGCGGGCATCGCCGAGCGTCACGCCAGCGTGGCGCTGGTGCTCGAACGTCACGCTGGCGTGACGTTCGATGCGCGCTAGGCGTCGACGGTGTAGCCCATGGGCATCAGCACGCTCTTCTGTTGGGTGAAGTGCTCGACGCCCTCCGGTCCGTTCTCGCGGCCGATGCCGGAGTTCTTGTAGCCGCCGAACGGACAGCACGGATCGAACGCGTACCAGTTGATCGCGTATGTCCCGGTGCGGATCTGCTCGGAGATCTCGATGCCGCGGGGCACGTTGGTGGTCCACACGCTGCCGGCCAACCCATACGCTGAATCGTTGGCGATCTTGATCGCGTCCTCTTCGGTGTCGTAGGGGATGATGCTGAGCACCGGCCCGAAGATCTCCTCCTGAGCGATCGTCATCTTGTTGTCCACGTCGGCGAACACCGTGGGCTGCACGAAGAAGCCGGAATCCAGGCCCTCGGGGCGTCCGCCGCCGCACACCAGCCGTGCCCCCTCTTCGACGCCCTTGGCAATGTAGCCCTCGACCCGGGCCCGCTGCTTCTCCGAGATCAGCGACCCGATCTGGGCGCCTGGGTCCGAGGGCAGTCCCACCGGCAGCGCCTGCGCGAAAGTGCTTACCGCGTCCACGATTTCGTCGTATCGCGAGCGTGGGGCCAGGATTCGGGTCTGGGCCACACAGGCCTGTCCGGTGTTCATGATCCCGGAGAAGACCAACATGGGGATCGAGGCGGCCAGGTCGACGTCGTCGAGGAGGATGGCCGCCGATTTTCCGCCGAGCTCCAGGGTGCACGGCTTGAGCAATTCCGCGGCGCGCTTGCCGATCTCCTTGCCGACGGCCGAGCTGCCGGTGAAAGAGAAGATGTCGATGTCGGGGTTGGACGTCAGCGCCTGTCCGGTTTCAATCCCGCCCGGAACGATCGACAGCACACCCTCGGGTAGACCGGCTTCGGCGAACGCCTCCGCCAAAGCATTTGCGCTCAGGGGTGTTTCGGCGGCCGGCTTGAGTACCACCGTGCAGCCGGCCAGCAGCGCCGGGCCCAGCTTGTTGATTGCCAAGAACAGCGGCACGTTCCAGGCCACGATCGCGCCCACCACCCCGAGCGGCTCCCGATGGACAATGGTCTGCCCGTAGCCGCCGTTGCGGATCTCCTGCCATTTGACCTGATCGACAGCGGGGCCGGCGAAGAAATTCAGTGCCCCAATCCCACTCATCCACTGCATCGTCTCGACGATGAGGGGCGGTTGACCGGTTTCGTCGCCGAGGAGTTTGACGAACACGTCTTTGCGCTCTTCCAATACCTTCAGAGCGTTGGCGATGACGGCCGCGCGCTCCTTCGGCGGCGTTGAGGGCCACGGGCCGGAGTCGAATGCCTTCCGGGCCGCCGCGACCGCGGCGTCGACGTCGGCGGCCGCCGCCAGCGGCACCTTGCCGACGTACTCGCCGGTGGCCGGGCAGTGCACCTCGATGACTTCGGAGGTCGACGGCTCCGTCCATTTGCCGCCGATGAAAAGTTTGTCGTATTCGGTCTTAATGTCGCCCATGGCGCCACCCTACCCAGCCGACCGCAAAACGAGAACACGTTTCAATCAAGTGGCATAGTGGCCTCACTGCGGTCGCAGCACCAGCACCAAATTGCTCACCAAGAACTCACGTATCACCGGTATGGTCGTCAGCCGCCACGCCCATCTGGGGTGGTAGCGCGGGAACGCGGCGACCAGCGCGCCGGTGCTCGCCGCCCAGTTCAGGCCGTCGGCCACCGATACCGCGAACAACGACGACCCGTAGTTGTTTTTGGCCGGGTGACCGTGTTTGCGGGCGTAACGCGCTGCGGCCCGGGCGCCGCCCAGATAGTGCGTCAGGCCCATCTCGTGGCCACCGAACGGCCCGAGCCAAACTGTGTAGGACAGCACCGCGAGGCCGCCTGGCTTGGTCACCCGCAGCATCTCGCCGCCGAGCTGCCAGGGCCGCGCTATGTGCTCGGCGACGTTGGACGACAGGCAGATGTCCACCGAGTCATCGGCGAACGGCAGGGCCATGCCGGACGCTCGGACGAATGTGGCCGACGCCTCGGCGAGTTCCGTTCTAGCGCCGTGCATCTCGGCCGGATCCGGCTCGACTCCCAGATAACGGATACCGGCGTCGGCAAAGGCCGCCGCGAAATATCCCGGACCTCCGCCGACGTCGAGCAGCGTGCGGCCAACCGCTGAGTTGCCGTGGATGCCCTGCCACAAGTCGCCGACCATCACCGCGGTATCGGCGGCCAGCGCGCCGTAGAAGCGGGCCGGGTCGTGCTGCTCGTAGCGGAACTCGGACAACAGCCGCAGCGAGCGGGGAAGCGTCGCCCGCCGTGCGAACACGTCGGTGGCGGCCATCCAACACACCCTACGGTTTAGGCTGGACGGCGATGTTTGCCGCGCGACGTGAGGCCAAGGGCCGCAAGACCCGGAGTCTCGGCGCGGTACTACTCCTGTGCTGGCGCGATACCGGGCACCCCCAGGGCGGTGGCAGCGAAACGTACCTGCAGCGCATCGGAGCCCAGTTGGCCGCGTCCGGCGTAGCGGTCACGTTGCGCACCGCCCGCTATCCGGGTTCGGCGCGGCGGCAGGTGATCGACGGGGTGCGGATCAGCCGCGCCGGCGGGCGGTATTCGGTATACGTGTGGGCGCTGTTGGCGATGGCGGCCGGGCGGCTGGGGATGGGGCCGCTGCGGCGGGTGCGCCCGGATGTTGTGGTCGACACCCAGAACGGCTTGCCGTTTGCAGCCCGGCTGATCTACGGCCAGCGGGTCGCGGTGCTGGTACACCACTGCCATCGCGAGCAGTGGCCGGTGGCCGGGCCGGTGCTCGGCCGGCTCGGCTGGTTCGTCGAGTCGCGGGTGTCGCCGAGGCTGCACCGCCGCAACCAGTACGTGACGGTGTCGCTGCCGTCGGCCCGCGACCTGGTCGGCCTGGGTGTCGGCAACGAGCGAATTGCTGTCGTGCGCAACGGTCTCGACGAGGCGCCCGAGCCGTCTCTGCGTGGCCCACGGGCGGCCACACCGCGGGTGTTGGTGTTGTCTCGGCTGGTGCCGCACAAGCAGATCGAGGACGCGTTAGCTGCGGTGGCGCTGCTGCGGCCATCGATACCCGGGCTGCATCTCGACATCGTCGGCGGCGGGTGGTGGTGGCAGCGCTTGATCGACCATGCGGCGCGGCGGGGCATCAGCGACGCGGTGACGTTTCACGGCCATGTCGATGACGTCACCAAACACCATGTGATTCAACAGTCTTGGGTACACGTGTTGCCGTCGCGCAAAGAAGGCTGGGGTCTGGCGGTCATCGAGGCGGCTCAGCACGCGGTGCCGACGATCGGCTACCGATCTTCCGGCGGGTTGGCCGACTCGATCATCGACGGGGTAACCGGGGTGCTGGTCGACAGCCGCGCCGAGTTGGTGAATCGACTGCAACAGTTACTGGCTGATCCGGTGCTGCGCGATCAACTCGGCGCCAAGGCGCAGGCGCGCAGCGCCGAATTCTCGTGGCGGCAAAGCGCAGACGCGATGCGCACGGTGCTGGAGTCGGTGATGGCCGGCGACCGTGTCGCCGGAGTGGTTTGACTTTGACCCCTCGCTGAGGAGGTTCGTCGATGGCCTTTGCTAGCTCACTCCCAGAGCTCCGGCACAAATAAGAACTCAACCGTTCCTGGTTTGATGCCGCTTCCTTCTGTGAGAAGGATGCTGATCATGTCCAAGCCACTACCCAGTCGAGCAGCGCGAGCGTGCGGTGAAGATGGTGCTCGATCACCTCGATGAGTACCGGTCGGTGTATGCCGCCTGCGAGGCGATCGGCCCGAAGGTCGGGGTCGGCGCGGAGTCGCTGCGCCGCTGGGTGTTGCAGGCCCAGATCGATGCCGCCCAGCGGCCGGGCGCCACCACCGCGGAGCAGCAGCGCATCAAGGATCTTGAGCGGGAATTGCGGGATCTCAAGGAGGCCAACGAGATTCTCCTCAGAGTGAGAATGAAAGCGGAGTCGAGCAGGTTCTGCATCACCTGCCACATTCGAGACGGAAAGTTTGATCGCGTCCACGAGTACATCAATGGGACATCCTGGTAGCGGCGAGACTCAACCATTCGTCGTGCTGTTCAGCGAGGACGGCGCCGACGAGGCGGATCAAGGCCACACGGTCGGGGAAGATGCCGACGACGCCGGTGCGGCGGCGGATCTCTTTGTTGAGTCGCTACTTTATCCGGCCCTTGGGGTGGGTCAACCCTGTGCGCCCTGTTTGGTTTAGCGGTCGAGGCGGTGGAGGTGGTCGGTGAGGGCGTGCGCGACCCGCTCGTGGCGGGCGGCTTCGTCGGTCCAGCCGCGGGACTGGGCGTCGGTTTTGAGGGCTTGGACGTCGGCAAGTTGGCCGGCGCGGCTTCAGCTTATGCCGTGCGAGAACGCGATTTCACCCGATTTGAGCGCAACCAGCAGGTAGACGGGGGTGGGGAGGCTTCTCCGCTGAGCGACGCTGCTCAGGCTTAGCGTCGCCTCTCCCCCTGAGGTCGTTTCCAATCAGGCGGAGCAGGGACCATCGGCCCTATAGAACGCCGGGGTCGAAGCGCATCCTGATGCCGAGCCATTCAAGACTCGTTTCTGCATTCAACCCTTAGGAGCGCGATCATGGCAGAGCTCACTCGGCGGCCTTCACCCCTCGGTGCAGTCCAGCGAAACTTGGAGGAGAAGACCGTGGTGGAGCGAGTGGCAGACGTGTCCGAGGAGGTGCTCAAGTCGGTCGAATCCGGACAGCGGGCCGCGATCGATGCCGTGCGCAAGTTCGTTGGCACCGTCGATGAGGCGATTCCCGCGCGCGGCGATCGCCCGTCGGAACACAAGACCATCGTCGACGCCGCCTTGGAGATGGCGGACAAGCTCGTCAAGACGCAGCACGAGTTCGTGCGCAGCGTCATTAACAGCGCGAGCGAGACGCTGAAAAAGCAGGGCGCTGCAAAGCCAGCCGCTGAGGCCCCCGCAAAGCCAGCTGCTAAGGGCGCCGCAAAGCCAGCTTCCAAGGCCGCCGCAAAGCCCGCTGCTGATTAGTCGCTGCCGGTGTCATCGTCCGCACCGCCGCCAACCGGCCCCGATGCGGCGGCTGCGCGGCGATCTCGTTTGGGGTGGCGTCGCTGGCGCGCCCTCGGGGAAGTTGACGGGTCAACGGACAATCGACCCGACCCCTCGCCACAGCGGTCCAGCGGACCTGCGGCGTGGCTGGAGGACACCAATCACAACCCCGCGGTGATCGCCTTCCTTCGTCGTGCCCGGCGAGCGTTCCCAGGTGATCCGTATTTCGGCGACCGATTGTCCACGACGGGATCCGGCGGTTTCGAGGTCGCGGCACGCGCGGCGGATCGGCTGCTCGGCGGCGGTGACGCCGCGTCGCGGGAGTTGAGACTGGGGGCCCTGCAGGTGTGGCACGCGTTCAGGGAGCGCGTGACCGGGCGGCCCGCCCATCAGGAAGTCACGCTGGTGTTCACCGACCTGGTCAGCTTCTCAGAGTGGGCGTTACGCGCCGGCGATGACGCCATGCTGAGGTTGCTGCGCTGGGTCGCGCAGGTCGTCGAACCGCCACTGCTCGAAGCCGGCGGACAGGTCGTCAAGCGCATGGGTGACGGGATCATGGCGGTCTTTCCCGATCCGGTCACCGCCATTTCAGGGGTGCGGACCGCACGGGAGGCTCTGAAAACCGTTGAGGTCGACGGCTATACGCCGACGATGCGGGTCGGCATCCATACCGGCCGGCCGCAGCGCATCGGGTCGGACTGGCTCGGCGTCGACGTCAACATCGCGGCCAGGGTGATGGAATGTGCCGACAAAGGCGGTGTGCTGATCTCCGGCGCGACGCTGCAGCGGCTGACCCCCGAACAGCTTGACGAGTTGGGCGTTACCGCCAGGCGGGTGCGCCGTGCGGTGTTCGCGCACCGGCCCACCGGAGTCCCGGCCGATATCAACATCTACCGCCTGGAAACCCGCAGGCAGCAGCCAGCCGTCGATACCGTTTCCGACGAGCCGCCTGAGTAACTGAACAGGGGTGATCCGACCACACACGCGAACTGATACAGGCATAGTGCAAAGGCGACGACCCCACCGCACAGACGAAACGGTTCCCGCGTGGTCCGTCGGTTTCCACCGGCAAAGCCTCCACGATTCGTGGATGACACTTGACCCCTCAGCGTCGCGTGCGTTACACAAATGGGTCCGGATTCAGCCGCTTCGTGAATATACCGAGCCGCACACGCCCAGCCGCTCCAGCGCCAGACTTTTTGTTCGACGGCAGGAAGAATGCACGCCACCCTCACGTTCCAGACGGAACAGGAAGCTCCTGTGTGGGTGGTCAACAGGGATGACCACGACCGAAATCCGCAGGCAGATCCCGCCACGGCGACCCAGTCCGGAACCGCCCCGCGATCCCTTCGAGAATCAACCGATGATCGGCGAACCGACGACCTCGCTTGCCCACATCCGACGGCATCAGCGGCGCGGCAACAGCCCAGAACTCATCCGATATCACTCCCGCATGCGTCATGAGACAGATCGTCACTGCCAACGCCCCACATCAATAGGAGACACGCCCTAGTCGGCGAGATCGTCCCGACCAGCGGTGTTGTCAAGCGCCCCCCAACAAGACTCATGTCGGCTACATGCCATCCTCGTGGGGAACTTGGGCGGACCTGACGGTCGACGAGAACATCAATTTTGTCGCGGGCGTATACGGCGTAAGCAGCGAAGCTCTTGCGATGCGCCGTCAGCAACTACTGCGCTCATGGTCGCAGCCTGCCTGAAGCTGGACCCCAAATCGTATGGAGCCCCGCGCGGTTATGTGACAGCCCAGTCCCTGGGCCGCGCTCGCGCCCAGATAGCGGACCGCCGCACTGGACTCAGCACCTCATCACCAGCGGCCCGGCCGGAGCTCAAATCGTCGCCACTCGCGACATCGTGTATGGCTGCAGCCCATAGGGCATCAACTTGTCGAGTCCTGATTCCGGTCCTTGTTGCCGAAGACCATTGAGGCGTGGCTTCTATCGCGATCTGGCGTGCACCAACGCACCATCACGCGCCACGGCGGTCCGGTGGGCCGACCTACATCAGCGCGCCACTCCGACTGCCGTTTCGAGTTCGGCCAGGCACCGCTCGGTCAGCGGGACCACCGCCTCGATGTCGGGCATCACGTCGGGGCCCGTCAGATAACTGAAACTAATGCGGTCGGCGTACGAGCACCCCATCACGGTCAGTGTCAGGCCGTCGTAGACCGTCCCCACCGGATAGATCTCCTCGACATGCGCACCGTTCCAATACATTTCGGTCGGTGGGCCCGGAACATTGGAGATCGGGACGTTGGATCCGGTGCGCACCTTCGGCGCAAACGGCACCTTCGGTAACAACACATTCAGCGCTTGGGTCGGCACAAGCAGCAACAGCGATGCTGCCGACCCGCGGCTGGCTACCTGCTGCTTTCCTTCCGACATCGACCGGTGGATCAGATCCAGCCGTTCGGCGGGGTCTTCCAGGTCGGTGCCCAGCGGGCACGGCCAGAGCCCGAACATGTTGCCGTGCGTGTCGTCGCCCCCGTGCTCGTGGCCACGCACGGTGATCGGGCAGAGGGCCACCAGCGACCGTTCGGGGAGCTCCCCGTGGTCGAGCAGCCAACTGCGCAACACCCCGGCGATCACCGCGACGACGACGTCGTTGCCGGTCACTGCGGCCTTGTCTTGCACGGCGCGGACACGGTTCTTCGACCAGCTGCCGGCCGCGATGGTGCGCTCGTGGCCGAGTCGGCCGTTGAACCGGGTGTAAGGAGCGCCCAGAGGCGGCATGGTCGTGTCTGTGGTCATGCTGGCGATCAGGTTGGATACCTCGCCCGTGACGACTTTCTCAACCAGCGCGGTGCTCGACGTGGCCGCGCCTAGCAGCGACCGCAGCATCGTGAACGGATTGGGTAACCGCCCGCCAGCCGACGTGGCCCGCGCGGTGGGTTCGTCGTGCTGGGCTGGGAGGAGCGGCATGGACCGGCGTGTCGGGTCGGTGCTCAGCGCGTCGGCGATCAGCTGGAAACCGGCGACGCCGTCCATTACTGCGTGATGCAGCTTCACCACGAAGGCGAACCGGCCATCGTCGAAACCATCGATCAGATAGGACATCCACATGGGGCGGGACCGGTCGAGTCGCTCGGCGTACAGCTCACTGATCAGCCGCCAAAACCCGTCTCGGCCGGCGCCGGGCGGCAGTGTCCTGCGCTTGACGTGTTGGCTCATGTCGAGGGTGTCGGCATCACGCCAGACCCAGATGCCGCCGGTGTCCAAGCCGCGATGGGGATATCGGCGCAGCCGCGGGTCGATCGGCTCCGTTGCGGCGAGCGCGCACCGATACACCTCATCGACATACCCCGGGCCCGCATCGTCGGAGGGCGACAGGATCAACACAGCGGCCACGTGCTGCGGGTGGCTCAGCGGCTCCACGGTCACCATCGCCGCGTCCAACGGGTCCAGCCGGTCCATCGGATCAGACTCCAATCTCGTCCGGTGTGAGTGTGATCACAATAGCCCCGGCCAGCGGTAGCTTCATCGAGTTCGGTGAGGCGGGGCAACTCCTCGAAGCGAAGTTGACCGGGTGGGGGACGTCGATGGGTTGGACCATGGGCTGCGTGGGGCACGACCACACACAAAGGGGAAACACTCCCTCGAAGGGTTCTACGGAATTCAGCCCTTCGTGAGTCCGCCTGGCGGCACCGGTTCTTCGCTTCGTGGACATGGCGGCGGCCCGACACCGCAACCTATCGTGTGCAACCTCCCGAACTCAGCTGCTTCAGTCCTGAGGGTTGTGCGCCCCGGTGTCTGAGGTGAGCCTGAGCCAATCACCAGATGGTGGTCGGCAACAGGATGGGACAGGATGAAGCTTCGGACAATGCTGTTCGCCACTCATGGGACGGTGGCCTCGATTCTTGCTGTCGCTCGCACGCGGCGTCGGATGGTCTCATGTCTGCAACCGGCGGCTAACGAGGAGCGCCGAGGGATAGCATGCGGAGCGGGATGTGGGCGCGCGCACCGCGTCGTCCAATAGCGACCCGTGCCCCGGCCGATAACGATAGCCTTCCGTGCTATGCCGCGTTCATTCGATGTATCGTTCGAATCCGCGGCCAGCGTCGAACAAGTCCATTCGGCGTTCAGCGACGACGATTACTGGCGGGCGAGGCTGGCCGCCCTTGGCACCGCCACGCTGGACTCGTTGATCGTCGACGCCGGCGGCACCGTGACCGTGGCCACCACCCAGGACCTGCGCCACGACCTGCTGCCCGGGCTGTTCGCCAAGCTCTATCCCGGTGATCTGGAAGTCGTGCACAACGAGACGTGGAGCCCGATCGGCGGTGGCCGGGTGCGCGGGCAGGTCAGCATCGCGGTGCCCGGGGCGCCGGGATCCGGGCTCGGCGCGGCTTTGCTGGCGCCGGCGCAGAACGGCTCACTGCTGAAGTACACCGCGACCGTGGAGGTCAAAATCCCGTTGGTCGGCCGCAAGATCGAGAGCTACATCGGCGTCCAGGTAGTCGAACGGATCACTGCAATACAGCGCTTCACCACGGTGTGGATCGCTGAGAACGGCTGACCGGCAAGGGGTGACGACGATTCGATCGTGACCTCCTTAGAGGTCGGTGAACAACCCGGCTATGCACTGCTGGAACGCCATGGCATCGTTCCCCACGTCGGACACGTTGACCTCTCCACTGCTGACCGTATGCTCTCATATCCCCTGTCAGCCAGAACATTGTGCGGTCAAGAGACGGCCGGCTGTCCGCAATGTCGATCTCCAACCGTTGTCCATCAGGTCCGGTCCGGGCGCGGAAATAGGCGTTTAGCATCTGAGGGTGACGGAGAGGGTTCGGGTGGTTGGTATGAGGCACACAGTGTTCATCACGGGCGCTGCCGGGGGCCTGGGCGCCGCCACAGCTGAGGAGTTCGCCAAGCAGGGCTGGGAGGTCTTCGCCGCCGACCTTGTCGCGTCGGCGGCCGCCTCACACCGAATCCCCATCACGCTCGACGTCACCGATTCCGACAGCTGCGCAGCAGCCGCGCGAGAGGTGGCGAAACACACCGATGGGCTCGGCGCGGTCATCAACTTCGCGGGTCTGCTGGATTTGGGCCCGTTGATGGAAGTGTCTGAGGAGCGGCTGCGGCGCATTCTCGATGTGAATGTGATTGGAACCCACCGGGTTAACCGGGCGATGTTTGAGTTGCTGCGAGCCGGTGGCGGGCGCATCGTCAACATCAGTTCCACGGAGGGCCGGTTCCGCGCCGGCCTCACCTCGGGGCCGTACGCCATGAGCAAACACGCGGTCGAGGCCTATTCGGATGCGCTGCGCCAAGAGCTGATGTTTGTCGGCATTCCGGTGATCGTCATCGAGCCAGGCGCTTTCCGGACCCCGATGAGCCAAGGCATCGTCGACTGCCTGACCGCCTCCGTCACATCCGGAACACCATTTGAGCCGCTCGTCGCGTTCACCGCACGAAACGGTGCAAGGGAAGAGAAGAATGCGCGCGACCCAAACATCCTGGCACGCGCCGTCTATGGCGCGGTCACCAGCAGGCGGCCCAAGCCCCGGTACCTGGTCGACGCCCCGGTGTACCGCAGGATTATGGAACTCCTGCCCAGGCCGGTGCTTGACCGGCTCGTCAAGCTCGCGGTGCGCTGACGACCACCCCAGTCCTGCTACTTCGTGTTGTTCGTCCTCGGCAGTGCCTACCGGTCGGTAACCTGAGGCAAGGCATCGGAAGGGGAATGCGAGACGTATGACGATCGACAACCCTGTGATCGAGACGACCTATGGCCCGGTGCGCGGCATTGACGACGGCCGGGTCAGGGTATGGAAGGGCATTCGCTACGCCGCGGCGCCGCTCGGCGAGCTGCGTTTCCGGGCGCCAGAACCGCCCGAGCGGTGGACCGAGGTCGCCGACGCCACCGAGTTCGGGCCAGTCTGCCCGCAACCGGGTCTTCCAAACATCCCGCTCGACCTGGGCGCGCCGCAGGGCGAAGATTGCTTGAGCCTAAACGTGTGGGCATCCTCGGACACCGAGCCGGGCGACGCCAAACCGGTGATGGTGTGGCTGCACGGTGGCGCCTACGTCCTCGGGTCGAGCAGCCAGGCGGTCTACGACGGCCAGAGGCTGGCGCGCAGCGGCGATGTCGTCGTGGTGACGCTCAACTACCGGCTCGGAGCGCTGGGTTTCCTTGACCTGTCGTCGCTCAACGGTCCACGGCGACGTTTCGATTCGAACGTCGGGCTGCGTGACGTGCTGGCCGCGTTGCACTGGGTGCGTAACAACATCGCGGCGTTCGGTGGCGATCCCGGGCGGGTCACGCTGTTCGGCGAATCCGCCGGCGGCGGGATCGTCACGACCCTGCTCGCCAGCCCGGCGGCCAAGGGTCTGTTCGCCGGCGCGATCGCGCAGAGCTCACCGGCCACGTCGGTGTACGACCGCGGCCGGGGCCGGCGAGTCGCAGAGTGCATCCTCGACAAGTTGGGCATTGGCCCGTCCGACGCGGACCGGTTGCCCGACGTGCCGATCGCCGCGATCCTCGCCGCGTCAAGCGAAGTGTTCCACGAAGTCCCCGTACGAAACCCGGGCACGTTGGCTTTTGTCCCAATTGTCGATGGCGACCTGCTCAAGGACTACCCGGTCAAGTTGGCCCGTGAGGGCCGTTCGCATCCGGTCCCGTTGATCATCGGCACCAACAAGCATGAAGCGGCGCTATTCCGGTGGATGAAGTCGCCGCTGATGCCGATCACTCCGCACGCGATCACGGCGATGGTCGCCGAGATGGCAGCCGAACAGCCCGACCTGCAATTGCCGACGGAGGAGCAGATCGGGTCGGCGTATTCGGGAATGCGGGTCAAAGCGAGAGGGCTGAGCATCGCGAGCGACATCGGCTTCCGGATGCCGACGGTGTGGCTGGCCGAGGGCCACAGCACGGTGGCGCCGGTGTACCTGTACCGATTTGACTGGTCCACTCCGATGCTGAAGCTGCTGCAAATCGGTGCCGCTCATGCCATGGAATTGCCTTATGTCTGGGGCAATCTCGGGGGACCCAAGGATCCGTCGTTGAAGCTCGGCGGCGTGAAGACCGCCAAGGCGGTCTCCGAGCGAGTCAGGACCCGGTGGATTAACTTCGCGACGCAGGCGAAGCCCATGGGGCCGCCGGGCGAACCGGAATGGACGCCCTACCAGAAGACCGACCGCGCCTGCCTGATCATCGACAAGCGCGACTCCGTCGTGCACGACATCGACGCGCACATCCGAGTCGCGTGGGGCAGCGACGTGCTGAACTTCCGGTAGCAGCGCTGGACCAAGGGTGCATGTGACGATGCCTCACCAGGGCCGCTAAGCGCGCTGTTAACGACGCTGGGGAACCCTGTGCGGGCGCACGAATTTTTCAACGGGGGTTCCCGCCTGCGGCCGCTAACGGTCAGAAATACGCGCGATACCGGGTACGCGGCGAGCAGGATGGAGGTTTCGAGTTCGCCGGCGTGCATGTCGTCGTGGTTGCTGCTGGTGATGTGGGCGGCGGCGCGGGCTTCGGCCCAGTCTTCGCGGCTGGGGTAGAGCCCGACACGTAACGGCCCGTGGACGTTGGCTTGATCAGGTGTCTGTGCCGGATCGTGGTTGCCGACGGGCACGCTGACGCCAGTTGGCTACCATCGTCCCGATGGCTCCACCGATCAGCGTCGCCAACCACACCAGGTGCGCGATCATCGCGAGCAATCGCCGATCGGCGGACACTCCGCCTGCCGCACCGCCCACCCGATACAACATCAGGTCTTGCCCGCGATAGGCCACCGGCATTCGCTCGAATGTCCTTGCGGCCAAGCCCATATCGCCGGGTGTGCCCACTTCGACCACCAGCCATCCCACGCCGGCGCGGCGAAGAGCCTGCGGATCGGCGCCCGCCAACAGCAGTCGCTGCACAGCGCGGGCCCGGTTTCCCTCACCGAGAACCGTTGCCCCTGAAATCGTCAGGTCGCCGGTGGTCAGAACGTCGGCGCGCAGCCAACGTGGCAGCGGATCCAATACCGGCGCCGGCCCGGACCAGGCGAAGCGGCGCATGATGCCGGCCGGCAACACCGCAACCTCTGCGGGCTCGCGGTTGATCGCCGCCGTAACGGTCGTCCAGTCGCTGGGATAGCGCACCGCCTCGACTTTTCCCCCGACGCCCCAAGCCAAGTCGGGAAGCGACAGCACCAGTGCGGTGCAGCACAACAGCGCGGGCCCATGGGCCTTGAAAAACCTAGCCAGCGCCGCAACATCAGCACCGCGCCCGCACCGGCCAGGGCGTAACCGGGCATCGCCAATGCGACCCACTTCTGCCCGTCGCGCAGCACCCCCATACCGGGCGCGGCGTCGACCATGGTGCGCAGCACGGCCAGGCCCGGGCCGGTGGCCAGCGCAGCGGATAGCAGCACGGACACCACCGCCAGCACGACCAGCGGCACGGCAGCGCGGTAACGCACCACCGCAATGAGGCCGGTGGCCACCACCGCAAGCAACACCACCGTCGACACGACCGCGAAAAGCGTTGCCCGCGAAGCTGGTACGGCCTCACCGTTCCAGATTCCACCCAGGCCGGCCAGGCTGCCCAGTGTGGTCAGACCAGGCTCGGCGCGGGCCGCGAACGCGGCGACGTCGGGGACGCGAGCCCAGATATGGTCCGCTGACGACAAGCCCAGGATCGCCGCCGTCAACCACGGCAGCGCCGCCACCACGGCGTCGGCCAATGTGACTGCGGCGCATAGCCAGCGCGGTCTGGGCCCACCCGGGCCCTCAACAGGCACAGCCACGCAAACCAATCCGACCGCGGCGGCAAGGATCAGCCCGGTCGGGGTCAGCCCGGCCAACGCGATCCAGAACGCCAATGTGAAAAGGCTTGGCCAGGATAGCACTGTCGGTCGACCGCAGCGTCAGCATCGTCGTCGCCACCCACGGCAAGCAGCCGTAAGCAAGCAGCAGACTCCAATGCCCTTGCAGGAGCCGCTCACCGACGTACGGATTCCAGATCGCCAGCGTGATCGCCACGAATTGACCGCCGGCACCGGACTCTGGCAATACGTCTGCGACAAGTCGAGCCGCACCCCAGCCCGCCAGCCACAGCCCGGCGACGAGCAAGGCCTTCACCACGATGCCGCCGTCGACGCAGTGCGAGGCCAACGCGACCGCGAAATCCTGCGGCGTCGCCCGTGGAGCCGAAACCAGCCCGAGGGCACTATCGGATAGATACGACCGTGGCGTGGATACCGCGTCGCGTAGCAGAAGATAGCCGGGACCCAGTAGCGGTGCCACGACCGTCAGCGCCAACGCCAGTGCGTACCCGGGACGGGACCACCGCACAGTCCAGTGGGGTACCGCCCGCACGCGCCGGACTAGCTAGGAGCGGTCGGGTGGAGCCGACGTCGGAGGGCCTCCCGAACTCGACGGGTCCTGACCTTGCTCTCGCTGGACGTCTTTGGGCGGTGTCGGAAGCTTCTCGGTCACCGCTTCGGCCCCGGGCACCCGCTCGGCCGGCTGCTCGCCTCGACCGAAGAAACCATGGTCGGCCGTGTCCAAGCCCGGGTCGAACAACGCGGACTCGGTCCGCAAGCTGAATGAACCGAGCAGCAGCCCGCCGATCAGCGCGATCACGCCCGAGGCGGTGAAGGTGATCGGCAGCACCCGGGACCACAACGCCAACCGGTCGCGCTCATTGCGCGCAACATTGACCTGTGACTCGACGGTCGCCTCGTTGGTGGTGATCTTGTAGTCGACCAGCGTCACTTCTGGCTTCAGCGCATCGCGGGCGTAGTAGTGATTGGCGCGCTCTTCTTGTTTGACGATCGTCCCCGACTCCGGGTCCACCCAGAAGGTCCGCTGCGCCGCGTAGTAGCGGGTCATGGTGATCTTTTCGTCCGGATCGCCGGGCACATCCCACATCGACGCGGGCGCGGTGACCTTGCTGTCCGCGTCGTCGGCGTACAGCGACGGGTACCTGATCGGCTCGGCCAGCTTGCCGTCGGCGTCGTAGCCGACGTCCTGAGTGAATTTGTAGGCGGCCAAGCCGTTGACGTCTTCTTCACCGGTGTAGTTGGCGTCAAACGCTTTCTGCGCGATCGGGTCGAAGTACGGGTATGTCCGCTTCTCGGTGTGGAACGGGAATCGATAGGACAGTCCGTCGTGCGGCAACGCGATATTGGTGGGCGGGTTTTCGTCGTTGAACCCGCGCGGCTTCTGCACGGCACCGCCGGGATGGGTGTCATCAGAAACCGCTGACGCAGATTTCCGGTTGAGGGTGACGGTGTCGACCAGGGCGAGCAGCAGGCCGGAATCCTTTTGCTTGTCGCTACGTCGAACCGAGGTGCCGACTTGCAGCGTGACGACGTCGGCGTTGGCGGGGGACTCGACATCGATCTGCTGCTGGGACACCAGCGAGACGTTCTTGTTGACGACGAGCTTCTGGCTGTACATCGACGCGGGGTCCACCGCCGTCCCGCTGCCGTCACTGATGAGGGTGGAATCCAGATCGAGCGGAATCTTGGTGATCCTGCTGCTGGTGTAGGTCGACAACAGTAAGGCGGCGATCAGCAAGGCGGCGCCGAGTCCCATGATCCCGCATGCGGCCATCCGCAACATGACTGCTCGGTTCACGTTGCCTTGACCTCCTTCTGGTCTCGTTGGATTCAGGCCAGCAAACCCGTTCCGCCCCGAACCCCCGCGACCTGGGGTTCCACCCGCTTGCGGCGCTGCAGCGAAGCAAAACTCGTTCGACCCTAACAGCAATGCTTAAGGTGGCGATTTATGTCCCCGCGGTGGGCAAATCGGGTGTACCCAAGCTGCCGGGCAACCCCGTCACGGGCAGACTGACGTGATGACCGACAGCCAGCTGGGCGGCACGCGCAGCTTCCTGCCCGCCGTGGAAGGGATGCGGGCATGTGCGGCTATCGGCGTCGTCATCACCCACGTGGCATTTGAGACCGGGCACTCCAGCGGCTTCGACGGTCGGCTGTTCGGCCGCTTCGATCTGGCGGTGGCGGTGTTCTTCGCGTTGTCGGGGTTTTTGCTGTGGCGCACCCATGCTGCGGCGGCGCGCGGCCTGGCGTCGCGCCCGTCCACGGGTCACTATCTGCGATCGCGGGTCGTCCGCATCATGCCGGCCTACCTGGTGGCTGTCGTGGTGATTCTGACCCTGCTGCCGGACGGCAATCATCCGAGTCTGACGGTGTGGCTGGCGAATCTGTCGCTCACCCAGGTGTATGTGCCGCTGACATTGACCGCCGGCCTGACCCAGATGTGGAGCCTGTCGGTCGAGGTCAGTTTTTATCTGGCGTTGCCGATCCTTGCGATGCTGGCTGCCCGGCTACCGGTCCGTGGCCGGGTGCCGGCGATCGCCGCTGTGGCTGTCGTCAGCTGGTTTTGGGGCTGGCTTCCGTTCGCCGCTCCGGCTGGGCTCAATCCGCTGACCTGGCCGCCTGCGTTCTTCTCCTGGTTCGCTGCGGGCATGCTGCTTGCCGAGTGGGTGTCCAGCCCGCTTGGCTGGCCACACCGGCTGGCACGACGTCGGGTGCTGATGGCCCTTGTCGTGGTAGTGGCCTATCTGGTGGCCGCCTCGCCACTGGCCGGGCCCGCCGGGTTGGTCCCGAGCAGCGCCGCACAGTTCACGATGAAGACCGCGATGGGTGCGTTGGTGGCGGCAGGTCTGGTGGCGCCGTTGGTGTTGGACCGGGTTGACGACAGCCATCGGCTGCTGGGCAGCGCCCCGATGGTGACGCTGGGACGCTGGTCCTACGGGATCTTCATCTGGCATCTTGCCGCGCTGACGATGGTGTTCCCGGTGATCGGTCAATTCTCGTTCCGGGGGCACATGCCCGAGGTGCTGGCGCTGACGTTGATCTTCAGTATCGCCATCGCCGCGGTGAGTTATGCGCTCGTCGAATCACCATGTCGGGAAGGGTTGCGAGGCTGGGAATCTCGCAGGAAGCAATCGCCGGCTGCGGGACGCGACGGTGGGGTCAGCCAGCGTCAGGAAGACGCAATCGCGCCATGACCTCGGCGCGGACCGCTGAGCGGCGCGCCTTGCCGGCGTCGTCGCGCAACGGCGTGTCGACGAACTCGACCGTGGCCGGCACCTTGTACCCGGCGATGTGGTCGCGCAAAAACGCCTGCACCGTCTGCTCATCCAGCGCCGACCCGGCCTGAACCAAGGCATGCGGCACCTGCCCGAGATCCTCATGGGGTACACCAACAACCAAGCAGGACAACACATCCGGGTGCGCCGACAGCGCGTTCTCGATCTCGGCCGGGTAGACGTTGCGGCCGCCGACGGTGAACATGTCCACCCGGCGATCGGACAGGTATAAAAATCCGTCCTCGTCGAAATGGCCCAGGTCGCCCAAAGAGTCCCAGCCGTCGCGGGATTTCGCCGTCGTGCCGATGTACCGGTACGACGGCACACTGCCCGGGTTGGGCCGCATGTAGATCTCGCCGACCACACCAGGCGGACATGGGTTACCGTCGTCGTCGAGCACCTTCATCTCGCCCATGACCACCACACCGACCGATCCGGGATGCGTCAGCCATTGGTCGCCGGAGATGAAGGTCATCGCCTGAAATTCGGTGCCGCCGTAAAGCTCCCAGATCCTTTCGGGGCCCAGCAGGTCGATCCAGGCCTGCTTGATGGCCGGCGGGCACGGCGCGCCCAGGTGCCAGAACCGCCGGATCGAGGACAGGTCATGGGAACCCGGATCGGCGCGGTAGACCGCCAGTACCCGTTGCATCATCGTCGGTACCGTGGTGACGAGATGGGGGCGATGCTCGGTGATTAGCAGCAGGAACTCGTGCGGGTCGAACCGGCCCATCAGCACCAGGTGCTGGCCCATCACCAGCGCGACCGCCGCGGAGGTGAAGCCGGTGGTGTGCGTCAGCGGCACTGGCACCAGCGCGGTATCGCCCTCCTGACCACCCACGGCGTACCCTAGTGCCGGCCCCAGCCGACTGTCGCCGCCCGCCTCGATCAGCTTGGGACGCCCAGTGCTGCCGCCCGAGCCGATCGACCTCCAACACGGTGACACCGCTTCCGGCAACGGGTCATCCGACAACGCCTCGTCGGGGACGAAACCTCTAGGAACACTTGGTATTCGGGGGTGCGTCCGTCCCACGAGCAGCGCGCGTGGCCGCAGTTCCAGCAGGCCCTCGAACTCCGCGTCGGGCAGCCGCGCGGACAGCGGCTGCGGCACCGCGCCCAGCTTCCAGCACGCCACCATGGCCTGCACGCACTCGACGGAGTTGGGCAGCACGATGGTCACGTAGTCGCCTGCGCCGACGCCCCGCTCGGCGTAGGCGCGGGCCAGCCGGTTGGTCGAGCGGTCGAGTTCGCCGCGAGTCAGCGTGTGTCCGTCGCAGGTAACCGCCGGCTCGTCGGGGGCGAGCGCGGCCAGCGCCGAAATCTGGGTGCCGATCGGTGGGATCGGTTCACTCTGCGTCATTGATAAACGTCCTGTCGCTCGAAGATGCGTCGCGGGTTGTCGACGAGCATGGTGTGCAGCTGCTCGTCGGTGACCCCGCGTTCCTTCAATGCGGGGATCACGTCGTTGTGGATGTGCAGGTAATGCCAATTGGGGGCGGCCACCGGCAGCAGCTCCTCGGGCAGCGCGTCGAAATAGCAGTTGGCGTCATGCGAGAGCACCATCTTGTCGGCATGGCCGCGTTCGCACATCTGCGCCACGATGTTCACCCGCTCCTCGAACGGCAAGATCATGTCGATGCCGAACCGGTCCATCCCGAGGTAGGAGCCGGCGGCGATGAGCTCTTCGAGGTAGCCGACGTCGGTGCTGTCGCCGGAATGACCGATGATCACCCGGCTCAGGTCGACACCTTCTTCTTCGAAGATGCGTTGTTGCTCGAGCCCGCGCCGCAGCCCCGCGTGGGTGTGCGTGGAGATCGGCACCCCGGTGCGCTTGTGCGCCTGGGCGACCGCGCGCAGCACCCGCTCGACACCGGGGGTGATGCCGGGCTCGTCGGTGGCGCACTTGAGGATGCCCGGCCTTGATGCCGGTGTCGGCGATGCCCTCCTCGATGTCGCGGACGAACATGTCGGTCATGATCTCCGGCCCGCCAAGTTCCGCGCCCGGGCCCAGGTAGTGGAAACAGAACGGGACGTCGTTGTAGGTGTACAGGCCGGTCGCGACGACGATGTTCAGTTCGGTGGCCGCGGCGACGCGGGCGATGCGCGGGATGTAGCGGCCCAGCCCGATCACGGTGAGGTCGACGATGGTGTCCACGCCGCGGGACTTCAACTCGTTGAGCCGAGCGATGGCATCGGCCACCCGTTGCTCCTCGTCACCCCATGCTTCCGGATAGTTCAGCGCGACCTCGGTGGTCATGATGAACACGTGCTCGTGCATGAGCGTGACGCCGATATCAGCGGTATTGACAGGTCCCTGAGCGGTATTCAGTAACGACACGTAGCCGATGCTAAGGCTCCGACGCCGTCGGTTAGTCGAGATCGAAGAGACGGATCAACTTGGCGCGCAGACCCCCTGTTGAGAAGTGAGCTGGCTCACACTAGTATGACCAGTGGTCATCCAACGGAGGAGGCCTGATGCCGACGGTGACTTGGGCCCGCGTCGACCCCGCGCGCCGCGCAGCGGTAGTGGAGGCTGCCGAGGCCGAGTTTGGGGCGCACGGCTTCTCCGGCGGCAGCCTCAACGTCATCGCCCGGCGTGCGGGCGTCGCCAAAGGCAGCCTGTTCCAATACTTTGCCGACAAGCGCGACCTGTACGCGTTCATCGCCGACGTCGCCAGCCAGCGCGTGCGGACATACATGGAGGAGCGGATCCGCCAGCTCGACCCGAGCCGACCGTTCTTCGACTTCCTGACCGACTGGCTCGATGCGTGGGTCGCGTATTTCGCCGACCATCCGCACGAACGCTCGCTGCATGCGGCGGCGAGCCTCGAGGTCGACACCGATGCCCGCATCAGCGTGCGCAGCGTCATCCACCGCCATTACCTGGAAGTGCTGCGGCCCTTGGTCCGCGACGCCCGTGTCCGCGGCGATTTCCGCGAGGACGCCGACACCGACGCGCTGTTGTCGCTGCTGCTGTTGATATTTCCGCACCTGGCGCTGGCGCCGTACATGCGCGGACTGGATCCGATCCTCGGGCTCGACGACCCCACTCCGGAGCAGCCGGCGCTGGCGGTACGCCGTCTGGTCGGCGTGTTGTCCGCAGCATTTTCTGAATCGCCCTCGACCGCAAAACAATTCAGCCGAAAAAGATCTGAGGAGGTCACTATGACACGGACACAGCTAGGCTCGCTCACCGCGGGCGGGCTCAACTGGGACAGCCTGCCCCTGAAGCTGTTCGCCGGTGGCAACGCGAAGTTCTGGAACCCCGCCGACATCGACTTCTCCCGCGACCGGGCGGACTGGGAGCGGTTGACGGACGACGAACGCCACTACGCCACCCGGCTGTGCGCCGAGTTCGTCGCCGGCGAGGAGTCGGTGACCCAGGACATCCAGCCGTTCATGTCAGCGATGCGTGCCGAGGGACGGCTCGGCGACGAGATGTACCTGACGCAGTTCGCCTTCGAGGAGGCCAAGCACGTCCAGGTGTTCCGCATGTGGCTCGACGCCGTCGGTGTCACCGACGACCTGCACCACTATCTCGATGACGTCCCCACCTACCGCGCGATCTTTTACGAGGAGCTGCCCGCCTGCCTCAGCGCACTGGAGACCGACGCCTCACCGGCCGCGCAGGTCCGCGCGTCCGTCACCTATAACCACATCGTCGAGGGCATGCTGGCGCTGACCGGCTACTTCGGCTGGCACAAGATCTGCGTGGAACGCGGCATCCTTCCCGGCATGCAGGAGCTGGTCCGCCGCATCGGCGACGACGAGCGGCGCCATATGGCGTGGGGCACCTTCACGTGCAGGCGCCACGTCGCCGCCGACGACGCCAACTGGGACGTCTTCGAAACGCGCATGAACGAACTCATGCCGATGGCGCTGCGCCTCACCGAGGAGGGCTTCGCCCTCTACGACCCGATGCCGTTCGACCTCTCGGTGGACGAATTCATGCAGTACGCCGCCGACAAAGGGATGCGGCGATTCGGCACTATCAGCAGCGCGCGGGGGCGCCCGCTCGCTGAGATCGACCTCGACTACTCGCCGGTGCAGCTGGAGGATACCTTCGCCGACGAGGACCAGCGGGCTCTGGCGAGCGTTTAACGGCGAGCAGACGCAAAAGCCCCCGCCACGCCGCGCGTGCGGGGGCTTTTGCGTCTGCTCGCCAGGAGAACGGTCAGCCGACCCACACGGTCTTGGCGTTGCAGAACGCGCGGATGCCCAGGCCGGCGAGTTCGCGGCCGTAGCCCGACCTCTTGACGCCGCCGAACCCGAGTTCGGGGTAGGACACCGTCATCCCGTTGATGAAGACCTGGCCCGCCTCGATGTCGTCGATGAAGCGCTGCTGCTCGGCCTCGTCGTTGGTCCAGGCGTTGGACCCCAGCCCGAAGGTGGTGGCGTTGGCGATCTCGATGGCTTCGTCGATGCCCGAGGCGCGATACATCGAGGCCACCGGGCCGAAGACCTCTTCGGTGTAGAGCGCCATGTCCTTCCTGATGTCGGTGACCACCGTCGGCGGGTAGAACCACCCCGGCTGGTCGAGGCGGTGACCGCCACAGCGGACCTTTGCGCCCGCCGTGACGGCGTCGTCGACCTGCTTGGCGATCTCGTCGCGGCCTGACTCGGTAGCCAGCGGACCCACGTCGGTGTCCGGGTCGGTCGGGTCGCCGACCTTGAGCGCTTGCATCTTCTCGACGAACTTATCGACGAAAGCGTCATAGATGTCGGTGTGCACGATGAACCGCTTGGCGGCGATACAGGACTGACCGTTGTTCTGCACCCGCGCGGTGACCGCGGTCTTGACGGCCTCGTCGAGGTCGACGGACGGCATCACGATGAACGGGTCGCTGCCACCGAGTTCCATCACGGTCGGTTTGATCTCGTCGCCACAAATGGCGGCGACCGATTGACCGGCAGGCTCGCTGCCGGTCAGCGTGGCCGCCTTGACCCTGGGATCGCGCAGAATGGCCTCGACGGCCTTGGATGAAACGAGCAGCGTCTGGAAGCACCCCTCCGGGAAGCCGCCGCGGCTGATGACGTCGGACAGATACAGCGCCGACTGCGGCACGTTGGAAGCGTGCTTGAGCAGGCCGACGTTGCCCGCCATCAGCGCAGGCGCGGCGAACCGGACGGCCTGCCACAGCGGGAAGTTCCACGGCATCACGGCCAGCACCACCCCGAGCGGCTGGTAGCGGGTGTAGGCCCTCTTCGCGCCGACTTTCGACGCCTCCGCCGGCTCGTCGGCCAACAGCTTCTCGGCGTTCTCGGCGTAGTAGCGAAAACCCTTGGCGCACTTGATCGCTTCGGCCTTGGCCGACTTGAGGGTCTTGCCCATCTCGAGGGTCATCATGGCCCCGACCTCGTCGGCTTCCTTCTCCAGCAGGTCGGCGGTGGCGTTGGCCCACTCGGCGCGCTGGGCGAACGTGGTGGAGTGGCGGTAATCGAGGAACCGCTCATGGGCGCGGGCAATCGCTGCCTCGACTTCGGTGTCACTTGCCGCCGTGAAGGTCTTGACCGTTTCGCCGGTGGCAGGGTTGATCGTGGCGATGGACACGCTGACATCCTTCGGTGGGTGGGTTTGCAAAACGTTCGATCTCCAGCCTGCCACTACTCTGGCCGAAAGGGAGGTGCCGGATGAGCAAAGCGGCCGAGCTGATAGTCAAGTGCCTGGAAAATGAGGGTGTTGAGGTGGTCTTCGGCCTGCCGGGTGAGGAGAACATCCGCTTCGTACAGGCGCTGGCATCGTCCAACATTCGGTATGTGCTCACGCGGCATGAGCAGGCGGCGTCGTTCATGGCCGAGATGTACGGGCGGGTCACCGGGCGGGCGGCGGTGGTGTCTGCCACGCTGGGCCCAGGGGCGATCAACATGCAGCTGGGCGTCGCCGACGCGACCACCAACAGCACACCCCTGGTCGCGATCTCCGCCCAGGTCGGTCAGGACCGCCAATACAAAGAGTCGCACCAGTACGTCGACCTGGTGTCGATGTTCGCGCCGATCACCCGGTGGGCCGCCGGTATCCCGACCGCGCGGGCCATACCGGAGATGGTCCGCAAAGCGTTCAAGCTCGCCGAGACCGAACGCCCGGCGGCCGTCTACCTGGCCGTGCCCGAGCACATCGATGCCGACGAAACCGACTATGACCTCGGCCCATTGCCGCGCAACGTCGTTCGCGCCGATGCGCCGGCCTTCCGCCAAGTGGCGCGCGCCGTCGACACCCTGCGCAACGCCAAGCGGCCAGTGGTGCTGGCCGGGCACGGCGCCGCCCGTTCCGACGCGACCAAGGCCCTGGTGCGGTTCTCCGAGAAATTCGGCATCCCGGTGGCCAACACCTTTCACGGCAAAGGCGTCATGCCCGACGACCATCCCAATAGCATCGGGACGCTCGGGTTCATGCGGCACGACTACGTCAACTTCGGGTTCGACAACGCCGACGTCGTCATCGCGGTCGGATATGAGCTGCAGGAGTTCGACCCTGTCCGGATCAATCCCGAGGCCGACAAGAAGATCATCCATATTCATCGATTCCCGGCCGAGGTCGACATGCACTACTCGGTCGACGTCGGGATCATCGGCGACATCAGCGATTCACTCGACGCGCTCGCCGAAGCGCTCGACGATCATGTCTTTGATGCCGATCCGGAGATACCCGGTTCTGGCTTGCTTGACGAGGAATTCAAGCGGGGACAACAGGATTCGCGATACCCACTGGCACCTCAGCGGCTGGTCGCCGATACCCGCGAAGCGCTGGGCCGCAGCGACGTCGTGCTGGTCGACACCGGTGCTACCAAGATGTGGATGGCGCGGCTCTACCCGACCTACGAGGCGAATACCTGCCTTGTCTCAAATGGCTTGTCCACCATGAGCTTTGCGCTACCTGGAGCCCTTGGAGTCAAGCTGGCGCAGCCGGAGTCGAAGGTGTTGGCCGTGGTGGGTGACGGCGCGTTCCTGATGAACTCGCAGGAGATCGAGACCGCCGTTCGGGAGAAGATACCGCTGGTCGTCTTGATCTGGGAGGACGGCGGTTACGGCCTCATCGAATGGAAGATGGATCTCGAACTCGGCGAACACCACTACGTGAGGTTCGGGAACCCCGACGTCGTCAAATACGCGGAAAGCTTCGGTGCCAAGGGATATCGCATCAACAGTGCTGAGGAGTTGCTGCCCACATTGAAGGCCGCTCTCGAGGACGACGGGGTGTCGCTGATCTGCTGCCCGGTTGATTACTCCGAAAATCTGCGGCTGACCGACCGGCTCGGCGAGCTCGACGAGACGCTGTAGGCCCCTGAATCACGTCCGCCACGCTGGTCTCGGCCCTCCGAGGTTCGGGTTTTTGCCCGCCTAAGCATCAAATCCGCCGGGCGCTGAGACAGTCGCTCGGAGCCGGGCAAAAGGTGTATCCCTTCCTGATCGGAGACGCGAGTGGCAGATGTGATCTATCCGGCTTGCTGATTTGTCGCCCGAGGCAACGACATTGGCGCGAGGTAACCGCCTTCCAGCGTGCGATGCCACCACGCGTGATCGCGCCGCAGTTCAGCTGCGGTGGTGAAGCGGTATCGGTACAGCTGGGCGCGCACGAAACGCGGCGGGCTGTCCGGGAAGGGATTGTGGCGGAGCAGACTCAGCGTCGCCGAATCATTCTGTAAGAGCCGTACCATCAGTGGGCGAAGCCACGAGTGAGCGTAGTGCGGGGAGATCGCAGCGAACCACATCAGCCAATCCAGTCGCAGGTGATACGGCGCCCATTGTCGAGGCAGTCGGCGCACCGCTCCTGGCTTGCCCTTGAATTCGTATTCCTTCCACACCGTCTGCTCGGTGATGTTCGGTTCGTCGGTGCCCTCGATCACCACCTCGCGGCGCGTGCGCCCGATACTGCCGAACGCTCCGTAAGTGTTGATTAAATGAAATGGGTTGAACGACATGTTCATCCGTTGGCGGCGCGACATCATGTTGCGTACCGGCCAGTAGCTCAACATCAGTGTCAGCGCCGCGAACACGATCACGAACGCGGCGAACCAGCGCGGAGCTTCGGTCAGCGCCGGCTGGTGGGGGACGGGCAGGACTGCCGCCACCGAAGGCGCGTCGATCGCGCTGCAGCCCAGCAGGATCGTCAACCAGTTGAGCCAGGCGAAGTTACCGGATACCACCAGCCATAGCTGGGTGATGACGATGATCGCCCCGGCGACGCTGGCCACCGGCTGCGGCGCGAACAGACCGAACGGAACGATGAGTTGCGCGAAATGGTTACCGGCGGCCTCCACCCGATGCAGCGACTTGGGTAGCCGATGGAAGAACCAGCTCAGCGGCCCCGGCATCGGCTGGGTCTCGTGGTGGTAGTACAGGCAGGTCAGATCTCGCCAGCACGAATCACCGCGAAGCTTGATCAGACCGGCGCCGAACTCGAGCCGGAACAGCAGCAACCGTGCCAGCCACATCGCCAGCACCGGCGGCGCGACCCGGTCATTGCCCAGAAAGGTCGCCAGGAAACCGATTTCGAGCAGCAGCGACTCCCAGCCGAACGAGTACCACGTCTGGCCGACGTTGACGATCGACAGATAGAGGACCCACAGCAGCAGCCACAACGACACCGCGACACCAAGCGGCACCACATCGACCAATCCTGCGGCCATCGCCGCCGCCAACGCCGCACCCGACCAGGCCACCGCCGCGAAAAACCGATCGGAATAGTGGACATGGAAGATGCTCGGCGTTCGTCTGAAGGACTGCCGGGCCAGATACTGCGGCACCGGCAGCAACCCGTGCTCCCCGATCAGCGCACGGAATTGTCGTGCGGCCCCAACGAATGCGACGACATAAACGGCCGCGATACCGCGCTCCAGTACCAGTCTGCTCAACCAATATTCCGGTGCGCTCAACCAACCCATGTCCGTAGCTCCCAGCGACGGTGGAAGTCCCATTGTCGCGCGTACCCCTCTGGCCGGTCGGGAAACCCGACGACGTACGGCGGCGACAAGCCGGCGATGACGGCACCGAGATTCTCCAGCGCCTTGTTGCCGCCGAACCAGTAGCTGCTGTGCGCACCGACGCTGGGAAGCCCGAGCGGACCGGTGGGTCCAGGGTCGGCCGTCAAACGCGTAGCGCCGAAACCCGGTGCGGTCGGGTCGGCGCCTAACGTCCACTCGGTGACGACGCCACCCATACCGATCATGTCGTTAGCAGCCCGCATCGCATACACGTTGCTGCCGGGGTTCAGATTCAGCCGGCCGGCACGTTCGACCAGCATGCCGGGGCTTCCCACCGCGATGACATTGTCGGCGTCGAGGTGGTGCCCGCCGGACGCGGCCGCCCCGACCGCGGTCGAGCCGTAACTGTGGCCGATCACGGTGTCGATTGACGGCGAGCCGACGTGCGAGGCCCGCAGCCCCGTTTCGAATGTGTCCAGATGGTCCGCGCCACGGTACGCGGGCTCCGGCGAGGCCGCGTGGCTGAGATCCATTGGGCGGTCATAACCCATCCACGTCATCACCGCAACATCCTCCGGCTTCAGGCGAGGGTCGGCAGTCAATGCCGCGATGTACATGGCCAAAGCGCGTTTGTCGCTGAACGGCAGCCGGGTCAGGTCTTGGCCGGTGCCGGGCACGAAGATCGCGTTGCGGCCCGCGATGTCCGGGTTTCCGATCGACACCGCGCCGTGGCCGAGCTCGTCGAGCAGCCCCAGGTAGCGTTTCGGCCCGTTGGTGGAATTCACGTCGGCTTCGACGGCCTGGTAACCCTCGAGGTGCTTTCTGGCTGCAGCCAGTTGCGACTGCAGCGCATAGAGCGCGCCATCGTCGATGTTGGGTGCGGCCACCAACTCATCGAGGCTGTGCTGGATCCGGTCAACGGTGGACTGCGTTTGCTGCTCGAGCTCGGCCAGGTGCAACCGGTTGTAGTGGTCCTTGCCCAAGTGGTCCGGAGGATCCCACGGCATCCCGGCATGGTTGCCGATGCTGTGATCTTGGCGGTAAAGCCAGTCCTTTTCTTCCGGAGTGAGCTGAACCCACAGCTCGTTGAACTGCTTCGGATCGTCGGGCAACGGCGTGGACAGCGCATCCTGGATCCGCGGTCGGTTGTCGTGTGGTCCCGGTGGGATCGACTGGTCGCCGTCGGCCATGTTGATCGCGCTCGCCAGTTCTTGGTCGGCCGAATCTGCCTCCGCCACAATGGCATCCAACCGGGGCTGCAGCTGCATTTCGGCGATCAGCGCTTCCACCGGCAGACCGTGGAAACTCGAACTCGGGACCACCTTGTTGGTCAGAGAGTCAATCGCCATGTGTAGTTCGGCGGCGTCGCGGCGCAAAGTGCCCAACTCGGACTGCACCTGTGCGATGCCGTCGGCCGCCCTGCCGGCCGCGCGCGCCACCGCCAGCGACTCGTTGCCGTGCGCATCGAGGTCTTGGCGGATCGAGGCGTTGGTGTGCCGGCGGCCTTGCGCGGTGGCGCCCTCCCAGGTGTCGAACACCGCCAACGAGCTGAGTTGACGTGCGGCCTCCAAGGTCGCCTGCCCACGCGCGCTGGCCGCGTGGAACACCTCGCGTACCGCTTCGGCGCTCCAGCGATCGATGTCGGCCACTGTCAACGCCACGGGTCAGGCCGAACCCAACGTGCGCAGCCTGGCGACGTTCACGTTCTGCGCTGCCGCAAAGTCGATTCCGTCGTTGTTCAAATCCAGCGCGTGACCGCCAACCCGGGTCAAAAGCCGACGTGAGGTGTGGAGCCAGGTCGCGGTTTTGGTATGCAGCGCCGCCGCAGAAGCACCCACCCAACCCGACTGGGCAGCCGTTATCCGGTTGTCCGACGCCACATGGGCGCTCGCCAAATCTTCGCCCTGGCCGGCGACATGCGCCGCCGAGCCCGCCAGAGCCTCCAGGTCAACCCGAAACATGTCCCCGGCCTAACAGCAGCGAAGAGGCCCTGCAACTCACCCGAAGACGCGTTCCTCGCGGAACGGGATCCGTATGCACAGCTGGGGATTAACGCTCACCAATCGACGAGTCGGCCCGCATCGTCGCCGACGGATGTTGAGGGCGCCGCTCCTCCTCGGGCCGGTTCCCGGCCCGCATCGTCGCCGACGCGGCCAGCGCCGCAACGGAAATCAGCGCAAGCAGTTGCACGCCGGCCGAATGGCCGGCGTAACCGTCGACCGATCGCCACGGATGCCGGGACAATGCCGCGCCGGCCACGATCAGCCCGCCGGCGCTCAGCCCCACGGTGAGAACGTCGCGGCGCCGCGGACGGTCGCGCAGCACCCACCGCAGGCCCAGCACGGCACCGAACACTGCGACGCCCACCGCGCCGGCGATCACCGCCCCGGCCGCCAGCATCGCGGCAGCAGACCACGGCCCGGGCGACCACGGGCGCGCCTCGCGGTCGCCCGGTCGGCGCCGCTGCGGCCACCACGCCATCAGGGCCAGCAGTGGCAGCAGCGCCAGCCCGGCGGCCAGGCCGAGACGGTAAAGCGAGTTGGGTGCGAAGGTCAGCGTGATGGTGCCCGACGTCCCCGCCGGCACCACCCACCCCTGCTGCCATCCGTTGACCGCCACCGGCGCCAGCCGAGTCCCGGCGCCGGCGCGTGCCACCCAGCCGTGATTGATACTTTCCGGCACCACCAACACCCGCGACGTCGTCGCGTCCGGTAGGCGCACCTCGCGGCGGGCCGGACCCCAGGCCCCGGTAGACGCCGGCGTCACCGATGTCGCTGTGGCGTTGGCCAGCTGCGCCGCGAGAGGCCCGGACAATTCCGCGCCGTCGACGACGAATTGCTCTCCGGGACTTACCAATAGCTCCTGCTGACCGGTCGGCAACATGATCGGCTGCGGGTCGCAGGCTTGGGCGGCCACCGGAGCGCCAGCCAGCAGCGCGCCCACCGTCGTGTGGATCGCGGTATGCACAAACCGGCCGGCAATCGCGATGACCGGTCCCTGGGAGCAGTCGACGCTGATCTCACGCGCCCGGTTCCGGGCGGCATCGGCGGCGGCGATCGGTTTGCCGTCGGCGCCCAGCGCCGCGATCTCGGCAAGCCCCGGTGGTTTCAGCTGGTCGAAGCCCAGCGCGGTGCGGTCGATGACGTCTTTCCAGTCGAGCAGGCTGATCATCACGGCGTCGGTAACGCGGGGTTTCAGTGGCAGATCTTGTGCCCCGGTCGTGTTCAGTGTGCGGACTTGCGGACCGTCCCCGAGGTCGACGGCCACCATGGTCGGGTGCGCGGGCACCGATGACCTGCTGGGCATGAGTCGCAGCCCGGTGACCTCGGCGGGCCGGGGCAGGGTGAGGGTGAGCGTCGGGGGAGTCTTGTGCTGCACCACCCGTTGCGGTGCTGTCCACGCGGTGGCCGGGTCACCGTCGGTGGCGGCGTAGGCGGCGCCGAGCACGTCGACTAGATCGGAGTCGCCGCGGGCCCGGGCGGTGTCCGGCTCGGCGAGTAGATCGGCCAATTTGGGTCCAGGGCGTGCGCGCACCCAGACTGTCGGCCGCACCGAGATCGGTTGGGGCACGCTCAGCGTGCGGCTGAACGTCGCCGGCGTTTCCGGTGCCAGCGCCATGGACGGTGCGCACTGCACGGTGTCCTTGCCTATCGCGCAGCCCGGTCTGCCCAGCGGCTCGGAGCCCAGATCCCATTGCGCGACAGCAGCATTCGGCGGGGGAGCAGGAACCAGCGCCGTGTATCGCACGTTGACCGGATGCGCGAAGCCATGGGCGTCGTACTGCGTGATCGACAAGTCGGTGATCGCGAACTGCACTCCGGGGGACCCGTCGTCGGTGCCGATCGCGGTGATTCGCACCCATGGGGTTTCGCCGTAGGGCAGCGCCGCGGTGACCGGCTTGCCGGCTTCGTCGAACCGCACCGTCGTGGTGCCGGTGGCGGTTTCGATTTCGACGCGGCGCACCTGGGCGCCGACGGTGGTCGCGCTGGGGGTGATGGTGATGACGCTGTTGGTCACCGGATGGTCGAAGTCCACCTGAAGCCATTGACCGACGGCGGACTGCAGTGCATTGGATACCCACGCGGTCGCCGAATCGCCGTCGATCGCGGCCGCCGGTGACGCGGCGACGGCGACGTCCGGCAGCGCCGTGGCATCCGACGACGAACTGGACGCCGTCAGCCGGCCGCCGGTCCACGCGCCGTAGACGGTGTCGGCGCCCGGGGTCGGATAGTCGGGCACCCGGTTGAAGGTGCGCCGCGCGTCGCCGGCAGCGCGGATCGCCGACGAGTGGTCGTCGACCCGGCCGTAGTCGGTCTCCCGCGCGAGCGGTGTATCGGTGGCCGTGACGACCGGCACCGGCAGGCCTGCTCTGACGGCGTCGGCGGTCATCAGCACTGGACCCAACGGCGGCTGACCAGTCAGCCGACGACGTTCGTCGAGACGCAACAGCACCTCGGGCCCGCCGTCGACGCGGGCTAGCCGGTCGATGTCGGCCAGGTAGGGAGCGCCGGGGTCGCCGGCTGCGGCGTCGACACGGTAGATCTCCACGGCGGGATACCGGGGGCGTAATCCGCTGTCGGTGACGAATCCCGACACCGGGCCGGGGCCGACCGGCGCGCCGAACTCGGCGACTTTCTGTAGTCGCGGCGATCCCGCGATGGCCCGATGCACCAGGATCGGGCGTGCCGATCGCGACGTGTCCGGGTCGAGGTCGTTACGCACGACGACATACGAAATACCTTGGCGAGCAAGCGTATCGGCCAGACCCGCGGAGGGTCTTCCGGCCGCGAACAGGCGTTGGATCGAGTCCAGCGCGCGGATGGTCTGCGGCGGGGTCAGCGGGATGGAGTCACGCACCCCCCACGGGCTGTCGCCGAGCACCTGTAGCGGTTCGTCGTGGCTGGTGCCCCACAGTTGGGTGGCGAACGGCGCGCCGGGAACCACCAGCACGCGGCCCGGGGTCGGCACACCGGTGTTGTGCTCGGAAAGCCAGTCGGCGGCGTCATGCCAATACCGCGGTATCGCGCTGAACGTGCCGGGCGGGGTGATCCGGCCGGTCCACGCCAGCGACGTGCCGGCCATCAGCGCGGTCAGCACCACAATGCCGACCGCGACCCGCTTGTCGCGCTCGGGATGAGCAAACGCCTCGACCCACAATGCTTTCGGCGCGCTACCCGGCAGCGGGATCCGGCCCAGCAGCTGGGCCAGCCCTAAGACGATCGGGATGCGGATCAGCGACTCCAGTTTGTGCACGTTGCGCAGCGGTGCGCCGCCGGCATCGAGGAAGGCCTGCACATGCTGCGCCAGCGGCGAGCCCAACCCGCCGCTGTATCCGGCGCCCAGCAGGACCACCCCGATCAGCAGCATCGTCACCAATCGCCCGCGTGCCGGCATGTCCCCTAGCGCAAGCCCGGCCAACCCGGCCGCTGCCACCAGGCAGGTGGCCAGGATGGCGACCGACCCGGTGACCAGCGGTGCACCCGCGGTGGCGGTGGGCGCCACGAACGGCGTCCAGCTGTCCGTACCGCGCAGCACTTCGACCAGCGACGACCATTGCGTCGTGACGCCCGAGGATTCGATGAAGTCCAGAAACGGCGGGCTGATCCGGGCCATCAAGATCAACGCCACCAGCCACCAGGTCATCGCCAGCGCCAAAGCCAGCAACCACCACCCGGTGTAGCGCCACCATCGGCGGTTGGGCCGGTGGCAAGCCCACCAGATGACCGCCGGCAGACACCCGGCCAGCGTCGCGATCGCGTTGACCGCCCCCATCAGCGCGACGGCCACCCCGGCCTGCCCGGCCAGCCGGCGGATCGACCTGTCGCCGCCGCGCAGCGCCAGGATGGTCGGCAACAACACCCACGGCGCCAGCATGATCGGCAGGGTTTCCGACGAGATCGACCCCAACGTGGTCAACACCCGCGGCGAAAGCGCGAATGCGGCCGCGGCGACCGCGCGCGACGTCGGGCCGCCGATACCCAGCGCCTCAGCGACCCGCAGCAACCCCCAAAATCCGATCGTCAACAGCAGCGCCCACCACAGCCGCTGGGTGATCCAGCCGGGTAGCCCCAGCAGATGACCGGCCAGGAAGAACGTGCCGTGCGGAAACAGGTACCCGTAGGCCTGGTTCTGCGCTTGCCCGAACGGCAGTTCGCTATTCCACAGATTGGTCGCCCGGGCCAGGAAGCGCAGCGGGTTCGCGGTGAGGTCGAGCTTGGTGTCGGGCGAGATCTGGCCGGGCGATGACCCGACGCTCAACGCCAGCGCGACCGCCGAGACCAGCCACAACCAGCGCCGTGATAGCGGTATGACCTCAACGGGCCCGATATCGGCCCGCATCCGGGGGCTAGCTGCGGTTGCCGTACTCGACCCGGTTGAGCACCGACGACTGCGGGTCGCCTCCGGGGAGCGGCGGCTTGGTGTCCTGCTGCACCATCAGCGTGATCCCGAAAATCGCGGCTGCACCCAGCAACAGGCCGACCACGACGCTGGCGGCGGCGGGCGCAACAAAGCGGTTCATCGGGAAGGCTCCTTGGACGTGCAGGTGTGCTTTGGGGCCAAACCTAGCAGAAGACGAGGTCGCGGCCAGTCCGGCGGTCCGTGGCCGCGGGTCACGCAGCGCGTACCTGCAGACGCACCGGGGCGGCGGCGTCGCCGATCGATCCCATGACAGCATGGCCTGATGGGTTTCCCGCGCGTCCTGGCTGTGCTTGCCGCCGTTACGACGCTGATGGCGGGGTGTGGCCACACCCCGCAGCGGCCCAAGTCGGCGCCGGCCACTTCGTCGGCGGCCCGGGCGCTCCCGCCGGCCCGACCGGCCTGCGGGGATCCGGGGGCGATTCTGGCGGCGATGTCCACCCGCGACAAGCTGGCTCAACTGTTGATGGTGGGCGTGCGCAACGGCGACGACGCCAAAAACGTGGTGGCAGACCACCACGTCGGGGGCATCTTCATCGGCAGCTGGACCGACCTGTCGATGTTGGCACCTAAATTGGTCAAGGACCTGTCCGCGGACACGGCGCTGCCGGTGGCGGTCAGCGTCGATGAGGAGGGCGGCCGCGTGGCGCGGCTGTCCTCGCTGATCGGGCCGGCGCCGTCGGCGCGGGTGTTGGCCCAGACTCACACGCCCGACGAGGTCCACGGCATGGCGCTGGACCGGGGCCACCGGATGCGCGGCCTCGGCATCACCGTGGATTTCGCTCCGGTGGTCGATGTCACCGACGCCGCCGACGACACGGTGATCGGTGACCGGTCGTTCGGCTCGGATCCGGCGAAGGTCACCGCGTACGCCGGCGCATATGCCCAGGGTCTGCGCGACGCAGGGCTGCTGCCGGTGCTCAAGCATTTCCCCGGCCACGGGCACGGGTCCGGAGACTCGCACACCGGTGGGGTCGTCACGCCGCCCCTGGATCAGCTGCAGAACGACGATTTGGTGCCGTATCGAACGCTGGTGACCGCCGCCCCGGTCGGCGTCATGGTCGGCCACCTGCAGGTACCTGGTCTCACCGGCAACGAGCCGGCCAGCCTCAGCCGGGCCGCCGTGCAGTTGCTGCGCGCCGGTACCGGATACCACGGCCCCGCCTTCGACGGCCCGGTGTTCAGCGACGACCTGTCCAGTATGGCGGCGATCAACGAGCGCTACAGCGTGCCCGACGCGGTCTTGCGCACGCTGCAGGCCGGCACCGACATCGCGCTCTGGGTTACCACCGACGAGGTGCCCGCGGTGCTGGACCGGCTGGAGAAGGCATTGGCCGCAGGGGAGTTGGCGATGCCGGCCGTCGACGCGTCCGTCCTGCGGATCGCGAAGTTCAAAGGCCCCAAGCCGGACTGCGGGCCGTAACGCGGCGGCGCGACCACGCATTGCTTACTCTGAAATCACACAGTCTCGGATGGAAACGAGCAGGTGGTGGGAAGCTGCGGCGATATTGGCGCGCTGGCGTCCGCTAGAAGGGGACAGCATGGCAGGTGGGACCAAGCGGTTACCTCGTGCTGTCCGTGAGCAGCAGATGCTCGATGCCGCTGTCCAGATGTTCTCCATCAACGGCTACCACGACACGTCGATGGACGCTATCGCGGCCAAGGCGGAGATCTCCAAGCCGATGCTGTACCTGTATTACGGCTCCAAGGAGGAACTGTTCGGCGCGTGCCTGGACCGCGAGATGACGCGATTCGTCGACGGTGTGCGGGAAGAGATCGATCTCGAGCAGGGCCCGAAAGACTTGTTGCGCAACGCTATCGTGGCGTTCCTGCGCTACATCGACGCCAACCGCGCGTCGTGGGTCGTGATGTATGGCCAGGCCACCAACTCGCAGGCATTCGCCCACACCGTGCGCGAGGGACGTGAGCAGATGATCGCCATGGTCGCCCGACTGCTGCAGGCGGGCACCCGAAATCCCGAACCCGACGCCGACTTCGAGATGATGGCGGTGGCGCTGGTGGGCGCCGGCGAGGCGATCGCGACCCGGCTCAGCACCGGCGATACCGACGTCGACGAGGCGGCCGAGCTGATGATCAACCTGTTCTGGCGCGGACTCAAGGGCGTGCCGACCGATCGAGACGCGGCGGAACCCGCCACCGAATCCGGCTAGCCGCAGGCTCACAGGGTCCGCGCAATGTGCCGTCGCAACACCGACTTTCTGTGCGCGGTGCTGATTGTCGGTCTGCTCGCCGGGGTTGCCGGGTCGTCGACGCTGCTGCTGTTGCGTTTCGTTCAACACCTCACCTATCACTACACATTCGGATCACTGCTGGAGGGCGTCGCCGCGAGCAGCCCGGTCCGTCGCGCCGTGGGGCCGATGGTCGGCGGCGCCCTCGCAGGGCTGGGCTGGTGGATGCTGCGGTCAAGGGCGGATATTCCGCCGTTGCCCGCAGCCATCGAGAGCGGTGAGCGTATTCGCCTGTTGCCCTTCGGCATCGACGCGGCGCTGCAGGTGGTGGTGGTTGGCTCTGGTGCTTCGCTGGGCCGGGAGGGGGCTCCGCGCCAATTCGCCGCGGCCCTTGGAGATTTCGGTACGGGATGGCTGAAACGGCTGTCGGCACGCGACCGTGAGATCCTGCTGGCGTGTGCGGCCGGCGCCGGACTGGGTGCGGTGTACGCGGTGCCACTCGGCGGTGCGCTGTTCGCAGTGCGGATCATGTTGAAAAGCTGGCATCCCCGAGCGCTGGGTGCCGCGCTGATCACCTCGAGCCTGGCTGTCTCGGTTGCCTCGTTCGTCACCCATAATCAGCCGAACCTGCACTGGCCCGACGCCGCACCTGTCCTACCTGTTGATCGCTTACGCACTGGCGTTGGCCCCGCTGACCCTCGTCGTGGGACTAGCGTTCAATCGCCTCATGGCGGCGGCAAATCAGGTCGCGCTGACTCGATCTTGGCTGGTGATCCCGGCGATCGCCGGCGCTGGGTTGCTGATCGGTATCTGCTCGCACTGGTGGCCCGAACTGCCCGGCAACGGCAGATCGATCCTGACCGCAACCCTCGCCGGCGGGATGAGCTTGGCAGCGGCGGCGGCAGTCTTGGTTCTGAAACCCCTACTGACGGCGGTGTTTCTGCGCGCCGGCGCGACGGGCGGGATGCTCACCCCCGCGCTGGCCACCGGCGCGGCCGCTGGCACGCTGTTCGTGCTGACCGTCAATGCCGTCGCCGGAACCCAGTTTCATGTCCCGGCCATCTCTATGGCCGGCGCCGCCGGAGTGCTCGCGGTCACGCAACGTACGCCGTTTTGGGCCGCGATCTTCGTCTGGGAATTGGCCAGGCCGCCGCTGTGGCTGTTGCTGGTTTTCCTGACCGCCGCCTTGGGCGCGTACGGTTTGCAGGTCCTCGTTGAACGCGGCCGCGGGCTAGTGCGCCCGTAGCGTGCCGGTCAGATGCGGGTAGCCCTTGGCGATATTGCGCAGGCTGAGGTCCCAGCCGTCCTGGACCTGATCGACGTACAGTCCGACACTGGCGGGCAGCAGCACGGGTTTGCCGAACCGCACCGCATATGTCACCGCGTCGGGGAGGCTAGCTTCGAGGTTCGCCAATACCGCTGCTGCACAAAACATTCCGTGCGCAATGACAGTGGGAAATCCGAATAGCTTGGCCCCGACGGGGTTGGTGTGGATCGGGTTGTGGTCGCCACCGACGGCGGCGTAGCGACGGATCTGGCCCGGGGTTATCCGCAGGATGGCGTTGGGCGGCGGCAGCTTGGGCTGTTTCTGCGGTGGCGGCTTGGGTTCATCGGACAAGCTGGTGCGTTGCTGATGCAGGAACGTCGTGACCTGATGCCACGCCACCTCGTTGCCGACACTGAGATCGGTCACCAGGTCCACCAGCAGGCCCTTGCGGTGTTCGCGCAGGTTCTCCGCGTGTACCGCGATATTGACCGTATCGGTCACCTTGATCGGCCGGTACTGGGTGATGTGGTTTTCGATATGGACGGATCCCATTGCGGCGAAGGGAAAATCGAATCCGGTCACCAACGACATCACCGTCGGGAAGGTCAATGCGAATGGATAGGTCAGTGGAACCGCGTCGCCGTAGCGCAACCCGGTGACCGCTGCGTAGTCGGCGACGTTCGCGCGATCGATGGGTAAGTCGTCGACGGTCAGCGTCCTGGTGGGCAGGTGGCCGCCGCGTGGCACGAACGGCAACGCGCCTGCCGCCGCGCGCAGCAGATTCTTCAGACCGCTTGGTTGCGTCACTGAGTTCTCCCTTACTGGCTAAGCCGAACTAAGCGCCGAGCATGGCCTGGCCGCAGACCCGGATGACGTTACCCGTCACCGCGTTTGACGCAGGGCTGGCGAAGTAGGCGATCGTCTCGGCCACGTCGACCGGTTGTCCGGCCTGGTACAGGGAGTTGAGTCGACGGCCCACCTCGCGGGTGGCCAGCGGGATGGCAGCCGTCATCTGGGTTTCGATGAACCCGGGCGCGACAGCGTTGATCGTGACGCCCTTCTCGGCGAGCTGAGGCGCCAGTGCCTGGGTAAGCCCGATCATGCCGGCCTTGGTGGCGGCGTAGTTGGTCTGCCCGCGGTTGCCCGCGATGCCCGCCATTGACGACAAGCCGATCACCCGACCGCCGTCCCCGATGCTGCCGTTGTCGACCAGCCCCTCAGTAAGGCGTTGTGGCGCAAGCAAGTTGACGGCAAGAACCGAGTTCCACCGCGCATCGTCCATATTCGCCAGCAGCTTGTCGCGGGTGATCCCGGCGTTGTTGACCAGAATGTCGGCCCGGCCGTTGTAGTGGTCGCGCAGATGCTCGGTGATCCGGTCGACGGCGTCGTCGACGGTGACATCGAGGGTCAGGGCGGTGCCGCCGATGCGGGTGGCCGTCTCGGCCAGGGCCTCGGCGGCGGACTCCACGTCGATCGCGACGACGCGGGCCCCGTCGCGGGCGAATACCTCGGCGATCGTCGCCCCGATGCCCCGCGCGGCACCGGTCACGATGCCCACCTTGCCGTCCAGCGGCCGGTCCCAGTCGGCGGGCGGCGTGGAGTCCGCGGCGCCGACGTAGAACACCTGCCCGTCCACGTACGCCGATTTGGCGGAGAGGATGAACCGCAGGGTCGACTCTGCGCCGGTGGCGGCCGGTTTGGCGTCGGGGGACAGGTAGACCAGCGCGACGGTGCCACCGCGTTGCAGCTCCTTGCCCAGCGAACGGGTGAAGCCCTCCAACGCCCGCTGCGCGATCCGCTCGTCGGTGCTTTTGGCTTCGTCGGGAGTGGTACCGACGACCACCACGCGACCGGAGTGGCCGAGGTTGCGCAGCAGTGGCGTGAAGAACTCGTGCAGAGCCGTCAGCCCGGCCGGCGTCGTGATGCCGGTGGCGTCGAAGACCAGACCGCCAAACGAATCCGCCCAGCGGCCGCCCAGATTGGCGCCCACCACGTCGTAGTCATTGTCCAGGGCCGCCCGCAGGGGCTCGACCACCCGGCCTTCGCCGCCGATCAGCAATGATCCGGCCAGCGGCGGATCGCCGGCCCGATAACGTCGCAGCTTCTCGGGTTGCGGGACACCGAGCTGCTTGGCGAGAAACGATCCGGGCCCGGAGTTGACGACTTGGGAGAATAGATCGGGTGAAACCTTGGGGGCCACTGAGCTGCCTTCCGTATCGAGCGTGGTCATCTGTCGACTACCGTATCGAGAGCGAACTTACTCCAGAGTAAGAACAGTGAGTAGTATGGCCCACAACCGCTGATAACCCACAACTGACGGAGATAAGCGTGGCTTCCGACACCTCCTCTGCACGTTCCCTGCGCCGTGTCGCTGTGCTGGGCGGCAATCGCATCCCGTTCGCGCGCTCGGACCGCGCGTACGCCGAGGCGTCCAACCAGGACATGTTCACCGCGGCGCTGGGTGGGCTGGTCGACCGGTTCGGTCTGTCTGGTGAGCGGTTGGGTGCCGTCATCGGCGGCGCCGTCCTCAAGCACAGCCGCGACTTCAACCTGATGCGCGAATGCGTGCTCGGATCCGCGCTGTCGTCCTACACGCCGGCGTTCGACCTGCAGCAAGCCTGTGGCACCGGCCTGCAAGCGGCGATTGCCGCGGCCGACGGTATCGCCTCGGGCCGCTACGAGGTTGCCGCCGCCGGCGGGGTGGACACCACGTCCGACGCGCCGATCGCGCTGGGCAACAACCTGCGCCGCACCTTGCTGGGCCTGCGCCGGTCGAAGTCCAACGTCGACCGGCTGAAGCTGGTCGGCAAACTCCCGGCCAGCCTCGGCGTCGAGATTCCGGTGAACAGCGAGCCGCGCACCGGCCTGTCGATGGGTGAGCACCAGGCCATCACCGCCAAGCAGCTGGGCATCAAACGGGTCGACCAGGATGAGCTGGCCGCGGCCAGCCATCGCAACATGGCGGCGGCCTACGACCGCGGCTTCTTCGACGACCTGGTCACCCCGTTTCTCGGTCTGTACCGCGACGACAATCTGCGGCCGGATTCGTCGGCGGAGAAGCTGGCCAAGCTCAAGCCGGTGTTCGGGGTGAAGGCCGGCGACGCCACCATGACGGCGGGCAACTCGACTCCGTTGACTGACGGCGCCTCGGTGGCGTTGCTGTCTACCGAAGAATGGGCCGCCGAGCACTCGCTGACCCCATTGGCCTACTTCGTCGACGCCGAGACGGCATCGGTCGACTACGTCAACGGCGCCGACGGCCTGCTGATGGCGCCGACGTACGCGGTGCCGCGGCTGCTGGCACGAAATGGGCTCAGCCTTCAGGACTTCGACTTCTACGAGATCCATGAGGCGTTCGCCTCGGTGGTGCTGGCGCACCTGCAGGCCTGGGAGTCCGAGGAATACTGCAAAGAGCGACTAGGCCTGGACGCTGCGCTGGGGTCCATTGACCGGTCCAAGCTCAATGTCAACGGTTCGTCGCTGGCCGCCGGCCATCCGTTCGCCGCCACTGGCGGGCGAATTCTCGCGCAGCTGGCCAAGCAACTGTCCGAGGCCAAGGCCCAGCGGCAGGGGGCGGCAGGAAAGCCGCTGCGCGGACTGATCTCGATCTGCGCCGCGGGTGGCCAGGGCGTCGCCGCCATCCTGGAGGCCTGATTGCCGCAGCCTGGCCATGGTGTTGCCGGAGTTTAGCCACAACACCGTCCGGGTAGCCATCTTGTCGGATAGCTCCGTGTTGCCGTCCGACCCCCGACCCGATGGCAGCGCGGGGCGTCCTTATGAATTGACCGTGTACCTGTTCGCGGGTATCAGGTCGAGACTGGGGCCGCCGGCAGAATGAGGGGATCTACCGGCGGCCCCTCCCGTGAGTGCAGATTCGTAGCAAAAATCCCCCGCCACGAGAACGGGGGATTTTTGCTGTGCTGTTGGATCAGAAGGCTGCTTCGTCGAGCTCCATGATGTCGTTGTCGATCGTTTCCAGCACCTGGCGGGTGCTGGTCAACAATGGCAGGAAGCTCTTCGCGAAGAACGACGCCACGGCGATCTTGCCCTCGTAGAAGGCCCGGTCGGCGTCGCTGACGCCGGCGTCGAGCGCCTCCAGGGCTACCGCGGCCTGACGCTGCAGCAACCAACCGATCACCAGGTCGCCGACGCTCATCAGGAATCGCACCGAGCCGAGGCCGACCTTGTAAATGCTGGAAATGTCCTCCTGCGCGGCCATCAGGTAGCCGGTCAGCGTCGCTGCCATCGCCTGGACATCGGCCAGCGCGGTGGACAGCAGCGCACGCTCGGCCTTCAGTCGGCCGTTACCGGACTCGTTCTTGACGAACTCCTCGATCTGCCCCGACACGTGGGCCAGCGCCACACCCTTGTCGCGGACGATCTTCCGGAAGAAGAAGTCCTGCGCCTGGATGGCCGTGGTGCCCTCGTAGAGCGAGTCGATCTTGGCGTCGCGGATGTACTGCTCGAGCGGGTAGTCCTGCAAGAAGCCGGACCCGCCGAAGGTCTGCAGGCTCTCGGTGAGCTTGGCGTAGGCCTGCTCGGAGCCGACACCCTTGACGATCGGCAGCAGCAAGTCGTTGACCTTGACCGCCAGGTCGGCATCCACGTTGTGGACTGCCTTGGCCACCGGCGCGTCCTGGTAGGTCGCGGTGTACGCATACAGCGCGCGCAGACCCTCGGCGTATGCCTTCTGGGTCATCAGGCTGCGTCGTACGTCCGGGTGGTGGGTGATGGTTACCCGCGGCGCCGTCTTGTCGGTCATCTGGGTCAGGTCGGCGCCCTGAACCCGGGACTTGGCGTACTCCAGGGCGTTGAGGTAGCCGGTGGACAGCGTCGCGATGGCCTTGGTGCCCACCATCATCCGGGCCTGCTCGATGACCTCGAACATCTGCGCGATGCCGTTGTGCACCTCGCCGACCAGCCAGCCCTTGGCCGGAACGTCGTGCTGACCGAAGGTCAGCTCACAGGTTGCGGAGGCCTTCAAGCCCATCTTGTCCTCGACGTTGGTGACGAAGGCGCCGTTACGTTCGCCAATCTCGCCGGTCTCGAAGTCGAACAGGAACTTGGGCACGAAGAACAGCGACAGACCCTTGGTGCCCGGCCCGGCGTCCTCGGGGCGTGCCAGCACCAAGTGGAAGATGTTCTCGAACAGGTCATCTGAGTCGGCGGAGGTGATGAACCGCTTCACGCCGTCGATGTGCCACGAGCCGTCGTCCTGCTTGACGGCTTTGGTCCGGCCGGCGCCGACGTCCGAGCCGGCGTCCGGCTCGGTGAGCACCATCGTCGAACCCCAGCCGCGCTCAGCGGCGATGACGGCCCACTTCTTCTGCTCCTCGGTGGCGAGGTGGTAGAAGATGCTGGCGAAACCTGCGCCGCCGCCGTACATCCACACCGCGGGGTTGGCGCCCAGCAGGTGCTCGTGCAGCGACCACACCATCGCTTTGGGCATCGGCGTGCCGCCGAGTTCCTCGTCGATGCCGACCTTGTCCCAACCGGCCTCGACGACCGCGCGCACCGACTTCTTGAATGACTCGGGCAGCGTCACCGAATGTGTCTCGGGGTCGAACACCGGGGGATTGCGGTCGCCCTCAACGAACGACTCGGCGACTGGACCTTCGGCCAGCCGGCTCATTTCCGCCAGCATCTCGCGGGCGGTCTCGACGTCCAGGTCGGTGTAGTCGCCTTCGCCGAATGCCTTGTCAATGCCGAAGACCTCAAACAGGTTGAACACCTGGTCGCGGACATTGCTCTTGTAGTGGCTCACTGGTTCCTCCTCGATGAGAACGCCACTTATGGTTGGGTACTAGGGCTAAGTTACCCACCAGTAACTATCGTTAAGTTATACCCATTAGAAAGCCAATGCAACCGACTGTGAGCTAAATATCAACCAACCAGTTGGGTTCCCGCTGATCAAGACCGTGGCATACCGTGTCACCTGCGCCGATGATGGATAGGTGTCAACTGTGTCGAGCGTCACGACGCTGCCCGAAGTGGACCTGCGCGACCGCCCTGGCCAACTGCGAGATCGCCTCCGCGAGGTGGCCCACGAGGTGGGTTTCTTCTACCTGACCGGGCATGGCGTGCCCGAGGTGCTCACTGGCCGGGTGCTGGCGGCGGCGCGGCGATTGTTCGCGCTGCCGCAGGCGGACAAGGACGCCGTCGCGATGGTGCACAGTCCGCACTTCCGCGGCTACACCCGGCTTGGCGGCGAGCTGACCGGCGGCGAAGTGGATTGGCGCGAGCAGATCGACATCGGCCCCGAGTGCGACCCGATCGGCGGGCAGGGTAAGCCCGACTATCTGTGGCTGCAAGGCCCCAACCAGTGGCCGTCGGGGGTGCCGGAGCTGGCGGGCATCGTCGCCGAGTGGGATGCGGCGCTTGGCGTGGTAGCCCGCACGCTGCTGCGGCACTGGGCGGCCGCGTTGGGCAGCGCACCCGATGTCTTCGACGCCGCGTTCGCTGAGGCGCCGGCCACCCTGATCAAGATCGTGCACTACCCGGCGACTGCGGCCGGCTCGCAGGGCGTGGGCGCGCATCGAGATTCGGGTGTGCTCACGCTGCTGCTCGCGGAGCCGGGCAGTCAGGGATTGCAGGTGCGGGCCGGACGGGACGGCGGCTGGGTCGACGTTCCCGCGCGGGACGGGGCGTTCATCGTCAACATCGGCGAGCTGCTGGAGCTGGCGACCGGTGGCTACCTTCGGGCCACCGAGCACCGGGTGAATCTGCGTCACGCGGCTGATCGGATCTCGGTACCCTACTTCTTCAATCCGCGATTGGACGCGCAGATCCCGACCCTGTCGTTGCCCGCGGAATTGGCAGACCGCGGCGGCCTGCGCGCGGACCCATCCGACCCGATCTTCTCCGTTTACGGCCGTAATGCCTGGAAAAGCAGGCTGCGGGCTCATCCCGACGTCGCTGCCGCGCACGGCTACGTGACGGGCACCGCGAAATCTGTAACGCCGTACGGGTAGGGTCAGCTCTACTAAAGTCCTCTTCGACGCGAATGAAGCCCAGTGAATACACCTGAGAAGCTGACGCCTTCCTCCCTCCGCGAGGCCTTTGGCCACTTTCCCTCCGGCGTGATCGCCATCGCGGCCGAAATCAACGGAATCCGGGAGGGGCTGGCGGCCAGCACGTTCGTCCCGGTGTCACTGGATCCGCCATTGGTGTCGTTCTGCGTGCAGAACACCTCGACGACGTGGCCGAAGCTCAAAAATGTGCGCGCGCTGGGGATCAGCGTCCTGGGCGAGTCGCACGACGATGCTGCGCGCACTCTGGCCGCCAAGACAGGCGATCGTTTCGCCGATTTGGAAACGGTGTCAAACACCAGTGGTGCGGTCTTCATCCAAGGGACCAGCGTCTGGTTGGAAACCGCGATCGAGCAATTGATTCCCGCCGGGGATCACACGATCGTGGTGCTACGTGTCAGCGATGTCCGAGTCGATGCCGACGTCGCGCCCATCGTTTTCCACCGCAGCATGTTCCGGCGACTCGGGGTGTAGCTCAGGGGCTAGGGGCGCCTGCTGAGTTCGTCGCGGTAGGCCTGAATGCGGCGCTCGATTTCCGCGGCGTCCTGACCGCGCCCTTCCTTGTGCGCGAGATCAGCGCGCACCGAGAGTTCGCGGATCGCTGTTCGAATGTCGTTGATGCTGAGGGGTTGTCGGATAGCCATGCTGACCGCCTTTCCGGTGTCTGTCGCATACCCGGATCAGCGGAGCCATAACACCGATGGCTCAGCACACCGATGCTTACCGACGGAAAAGCTTGTTGCCCAGCCAGACAACCGGATCGTACTTGCGGTCGGCGACGCGTTCCTTCATCGGAATCAGGGCATTGTCGGTGATCTTGATGCTCTCGGGGCAGACTTCGGTGCAGCACTTGGTGATGTTGCAGTAGCCGAGCCCGTGCTCCTCCTGCGCCTGGTCGCGCCGGTCCAAGGTGTCCAGCGGGTGCATTTCCAACTCGGCGATCCGCATCAAAAAGCGCGGGCCGGCGAACGCTTCCTTGTTCTCATCGTGGTCACGGATCACGTGACAGACGTTGTTGCAGAGGAAACATTCGATGCACTTGCGGAACTCCTGAGAACGCTCCACATCCTTCTGCGCCATCCGGTACTCACCGGGCTGAAGATCTTTGGGCGGCGCGAATGACGGGATTTCCCGGGCCTTCTCGTAGTTGAACGACACATCGGTGACCAGATCGCGGATCACCGGGAACGTCCGGATCGGCGTCACGGTGACCACTTCGTCTTCGGCGAAGGTCGACATCCGCGTCATGCACATCAATCGGGGCTTGCCGTTCACCTCGGCCGAGCACGAGCCGCACTTGCCGGCTTTGCAGTTCCACCGGACCGCCAAGTCGGGCGTCTGGGTCTGCTGCAGACGGTGGATGATGTCGAGCACCACCTCGCCCTCGTTGACCTCCACGGTGAAGTCCTGCAACTCACCGCCGGCCTCGTCGCCACGCCATACCCGCAAGGTCCCGTTGTAGCTCATCAGCCTCTCCGTCCTGGGTGGTCGACCAGCTCGTCTTCGGTGTAATACTTCTCCAGCTCGGAGATCTCGAAAGCCTCGAGCAGGTCGGGCCGCATCGGCACCTGGTCTTTGTGCGTCACCGAGATGTCGGGGATCACGTCGTCGCCGCCCGCGGCGCTGCAGACCAGCAATACCTTGCGCCACGATGAGTCCATCGCTGGGTGGTCGTCGCGGGTGTGGCCGCCCCGGCTTTCGGTGCGCTCCAACGCTGCCTTGGCGACGCATTCGCTGACCAGCAGCAGGTTGCGCAGGTCGAGGGCCAGATTCCAGCCGGGGTTGTACCGCCGGTCGCCCTCGACGTGGATGTGCTTGAACCGTTCGCGAAGCTGATCGAGCCGACCGAGCGCCTCGGTGATTTCCTCCTGTTTGCGGATGATGCCCACCAGGTCGTTCATCGACTGCTGCAATTCCAGCTGCAACGTATAGGGGTTCTCCGCGGAGGTGCCGTTCGTCGGTGTCTCGAAGGGGGCCAGCGCGCGCTTCGCGGCCGTTTCGACGGCATCCTCAGCGACTTTCGGACGGCTGCTCAAAGCCCGCACGTAGTCGGCGGCACCCAAGCCGGCCCGCCGTCCGAAGACCAGCAGGTCGCTCAGCGAGTTGCCGCCCAGCCGGTTGGAGCCGTGCATTCCGCCGGAACACTCACCGGCGGCGAACAGCCCGGGGACGGTGGCCGCGCCGGTGTCGGCGTCCACCTCGACGCCGCCCATCACGTAGTGACAGGTGGGTCCGACTTCCATCGCCTCCTTGGTGATGTCGACGCCGGCCAGCTCTTTGAACTGGTGATACATCGACGGGAGCCGCTTCTTGATCTGCTCGGGTGTCAGCCGCGAGGCGATGTCGAGGTAGACCCCGCCGTGCGGGGTGCCGCGTCCGGCCTTGACTTCGGAGTTGATCGCGCGCGCGACCTCGTCACGGGGCAGCAGGTCCGGGGTACGACGAGCCGAGTCGTTGTCCTTGAGCCACTGGTCGGCCTCTTGCTCGGTTTCGGCGTACTGGCCTTTGAACACCGGCGGGATGTAGTCGAACATGAACCGGGAGTTCTCCGAGTTTTTTAATACCCCGCCGTCGCCGCGGACACCCTCGGTGACCAGGATGCCTTTCACGCTGGGTGGCCACACCATGCCGGTCGGGTGGAACTGGATGAACTCCATGTTGATCAGCGTCGCGCCGGCGCGCAGCGCCAGCGCGTGGCCGTCACCGGTGTACTCCCAGGAGTTCGACGTGACCTTGAAGGACTTGCCTATTCCGCCGGTGGCCAGCACCACGGCGGGAGCCTCGAACAGAACGAACTTGCCGCTTTCGCGTATGTAGCCGAATGCGCCCGAGATCGCGTCGCCGTCCTTGATCAGTTCGGTGATCGTCGTTTCGGCGAAGACCTTGATCCGGGCCTCGTAGTCACCCAGCTCGGCGTGGTCCTCCTGCTGCAGCGAGACGATCTTCTGCTGCATGGTGCGGATCAGTTCCAGGCCGGTGCGGTCACCGACGTGCGCCAACCGCGGGTAGGTGTGACCGCCGAAGTTGCGCTGACTGATCTTGCCGTCCTTGAGGCGGTCGAACAGCGCGCCGTAGGTTTCCAGCTCCCACACCCGGTCGGGTGCCTCCTTGGCGTGCAGTTCGGCCATCCGCCAGTTGTTCAGGAACTTCCCACCGCGCATCGTGTCGCCGAAGTGGGTCGTCCAGTTGTCCTTCGGGTTGGTGTTACCCATCGCCGCCGCGCAGCCGCCCTCGGCCATCACCGTGTGGGCCTTGCCGAACAGCGACTTAGACACCACCGCTACCTTGAGGCCGCGTTCCCGCGCCTCGATGACCGCGCGCAAACCTGCGCCGCCGGCACCGATCACGACCACGTCGTAGGAGTGCCGTTCGACCTCAGTCATGAAATCCTCGCTCAGCTATTTCGGTAATTCTGAAATGGCTTCTTAGCCAATAAATCTCAGGTCGGGAATGGTGCCGCTGGACACAAGTGCAATGTAGAAGTCGGTGAGCATCAGCGTGCCGAGTGTGATCCACGCGTACAGCTTGTGCCGGGTGTTGAGTTTGCTGACCTGGGTCCAGATCCAATACCGCACAGGGTGTTTGGAGAAGTGCTTGAGCCGCCCGCCGGTGACGTGCCGGCACGAATGGCAGGACAGCGTGTAGACCCACAGCATGATCACGTTGCCGACCAGGATCACGTTGCCCAGGCCGAAGCCGAATCCACCCGGTCCGTCCTCGGAATGGAACGCGACGATCGCGTCGTAGCTGTTGATCACCGAGATGATGCCGGCGACGTAGAAGAAGTACCGGTGGGTGTTCTGGACGATCAGCGGGAACCTGGTCTCGCCGGTGTAGTGGACGCGGGGCTCGGCCACCGCGCAGGCGGTGGGCGACTGCCACACCGTGCGGTAGTAGGCGCCGCGGTAGTAGTAGCAGGTCAGCCGGAAGAGCAGCAGAAACGGCAGCGACAGCGCCGCGAACGGCAGCCACCATACGTTCGGCAGGATCTGCGGCCAGAAGTCGCTGGCCTCACCGCAAGCCTTGCTTAGGCACGGCGAGTAAAACGGCGTCAGGTAGTGGTACTTCGGGACAAAGAAGTCATCCTGCTGGAACGCGCGCAGCGTCGCGTAGATGACAAATGCGGCGAAGCCCAGGTCGATCCTCAGCGGCGACAACCACCACCGGTCGGTACGCAGCGTCCGTTGCTGGATGTGTGCGCGCGTAGGTGAAAAGACACCGGACGCAGGACGGTTCGCCGTGGGTGCGCTCATCAAATGTTCCTCTTCGAACGGGCTGTTGGTCGAAAGAGTACACAGAGACAGCCCTCGGATTCCCGGCGGGCTTGAATTGTCAGGACCTACTGTGGCGCCCGACACCCTCGTCATCGACATCGCGCCAAAATTCGCTGTCGTACTGGGTGTCTGGAATGGCGATCTTTTCGCCGGATTGCTGCACGCTATCGCGGGATAAATCTAATTCCGAAACATCAGTGTCAAGTAATTCGACGTCGCCGAGGATCCGATCCGCGTCGATGACGATGCGGCGCAGCGCCGGGCTGTCGCCGTAGCGCGCCTTCAGTGAGCTCACGCACCGCCGCAGGCCGCCGATGAGGTCGTGCAACTCGGCGAGTTCAGTGGTCGGGGACAACGGATCTCCCTGGAATAAGGTGTCATGGATCACAGTACGGCACCGATCCTATCCAGCGCACAGCCGCATGGTGAGACAGATCGCGCCCGGCGAGGGTCCGTCGCGCCTACCCCGAAGGAATCGGCTCCAGCATCCGGTGGGGCCGACGGAGAGCCTTGCTGGCCGGATCGTCGCGCCCGCAGCGGTCACGCGGCCGGCGTGGTGGGTACACGAGAAGATCGGCGACGTCGGGAAGCTGCCCGCACGTCGAGCAGACGCGGTCTGGTTCGATGGCGCCGCCGCAGTCCGCGTGCCGATAGCTGCGGCGGTGGGACCGCTCGACGTAGTTGTCGTTGCCCCAGCTGGCCAACGACCAGATGGTTGGCCACAATCGCCGGCCCTTGGGGGTCAACACGTACTCGTCGCGACCGCGGCTGCCCGCGGCCTTGGTGAGCACACCCTGGTCAACCAGAAGTGAAAGCCGTTCTGAAAGAACGGCCTTCGGAATGCCAAGATGAGCGCGAAAGTCGCTGAAGCGACGGACGCCGTAGAAGGCGTCGCGGACGACCAGCAGTGTCCACCGCTCGCCGACAATCTCGAGCGATCGTGCGATGGGGCAACTCTCAGCGGCGTATTCGCGGGGCAGGGCCACGCTCGCATCGTACGCTTGCAGGTTCGTTCACCGAACCATATACTTCCGGTTTGGAAAGTTCGGTCAATGAACCATGGAAGGCGGATCAGATGAAAGCCCCCGTGACCGCGTCTGAGCAGACGTCATGACCGGCTTTCATCGTGAACGCCACGGCATGACTCGTGTCGACATCGCCACCGGTATTCCGTTTGGCCAGTTCATCAATGCGTTCGAGAAGGCGGCACCGCCGATCGATCGGGCGGCGATGGAGCGGATCGCCGCGGCCGGCGGCGATTGGGATGACGTTCGCGCCGCCGTCGCGAAGAATGCGCCGAACGAGTTGATGGTGTACGCCAAAATCGATGCCACCGCGCTGTTCGGCGTCGCCGGACATCGCACCCAGGCGACCGAGTACCTGGTCGGCAACCACGTGATCGCGGAGACCATGTTCCGCCACGACCCGAGGGCACTGCTGTACGCGCCGCTCCGCTTGCTGATTTACGGCGATGCAGACGGCAACGCGATCTTCACGATGGACCAACCCAGCCCGGCATTCGGCAGTCTCGGCATCGCCGAGGTGACCAAAGTCGGTGCGGGGCTGGACCGCAAAGTGGCGAACCTGCTCCGCGTCGTAGGGGTAGACGCCGGGCAGGCATTCGCCTCGTAGCCCGAATCCGGTGGAGCCGTTGAGCCCCACCGGATTCGGGTAGATTGCGAGGGTTCCCGCGGATTACTGGGTGATCGCGATGCGCTGCGCCTGAGTCCCGGCGTAAGCACCGGCAACCCGGACGGTCAGCACGCCGGCGTCGTAGGACGCCGAGACGGCGTCGCCGGTGATGTGTGCAGGAAGCTGGAACGACCGACGGAACGATCCGTACCGCACCTCGCGCAGCGTGCGCCCGTCCTTGTCTTCGGCATGCTCGTCACGACGCTCACCGTGGATGACCAGGCGGCCGTGCTCGATCTCGACGTTGACGTCCTTATCGACATCCACGCCCGGCAGCTCCAGCCGGACCACCGCGTCCTCGCCGTCCTTGACTACTTCAGCGGCAGGGCTGAACCCACCGGCTACCGGCTTGGTCCAGTCGGTCGCCGCGGCCGGGCCAAAGAAATCGCGCATCCAGCGGTCGACATCCCATGCGGGTCGTGACCACAAGGTCAGGTTGCTCATTCGTGTCTCCTCGTGCTCTGTGATTGCCGACCCCTTGCCGGCTTCACATGTACAAACATGAGTCCGCCACGCTTAAGTTCCGCCAACGCGTTCGCCGTGAGCGAACGGCTACCGGCACATTCCGAATTCATGCCACACCGGAGGTCTCGTCAATCGCCAGTCGGTAACCGCGTTTGACCACTGTCGCGACAATGCGCCTGTCGCCAAGCGCTTTTCGCAGCCGCAGCACCGCGGTATCCACGGCGTGAGGATCACTGGCGGTGCCCGGCAGAGCTCGGAGCAGTTCGCTGCGTGCGACGACGAAGCCCGGACGGTGCGCCAGTGCACGAAGAATCGCCATCGTGGCCGGCGACAGCGACTGGACTGCGTCGTCAATGACCACACAGGAGCCCCGGATCTCGATCCGATGACCAGCAGCCCGCAGCGTCCGCGACCGCAGCACGGGCAACTCCTCGGCGATATGTCGGGCCAGCGCGCCCAGCCGCATTCGCTCGGGCCATGACGTCGGAACATCGAGGCGCACCAGTGGCTGAGCGGTGACCGGGCCGACACACATGGCCCGTACGTCCGAACGCAGCGCGTCGAGCAGCTGGCCAGAGATGCGGAGGTCGGCGGCCCGCATCAGCGTCGCCGCTACCGCCGGCGCCGACGTGAAACTCACGGCGTCGAACTCCCGTAGGGCGATCTGTCTGATCAGCTGGTCGAACTCGCCGCCGACCGGTGCCGGATTCCAGCGGTAAACCCTGATCGGGACGAGCTCTGCGCCGGCGGAGCGCAGCTCGTCGAGGAACTCCGGAAACGGATCCCAGTCCTTGCTGGCGCCGTGGAGCTGCACCGCGATACGACAGCCGCTGATGCCGAAGTCCCGCAGGTATTGCGAGACCTCGCGGGAGGACTCGGATTCCGGGGACCACTCCTCACGCAGGCCTGCGGCGCGCAATGCGCCGGTGGCCTTTGGTCCGCGGGCCACGATTCGAGCTTTGGACAACGTCGTGGTCAATCGCTCCGCCAGTCCCCAACCGTGGGCGGCGGCGATCCAGCCGCGAAATCCGACACCGGTCGACGCGATCACGATGTCTGGCGGATCGGCCACCAATGCTTCTGTGTTGCAGTGTAATTCGTAATCGTCGGACAACGCGACCATGGTGATTGCCGCGGCGCTGGCGACGGTGGCACCGTGGCGGTGCAGCAACGTGCACAGCTCACGGGCACGCCGCGCCGAGGTGACTGCCACCCGATAACCGGCGAGCGACGGCGCGGGTGTGTGATTCATATGAATTGTGTATGCCCGCCAAATTTCGGCCCGGTTACCTTGCAATTGCTGAAGCGTTGCCCGCGATGTGGTGGGCCCGAGCGTCACCCGGGGCGCGGGCCGGGATGGTCACCAGACATTCCCGTCGCGCCAATCACACGTCAACGCTGCGGTCTCGTCCAGGTCGACACCGAGTGGCAAGACGAACACCGAGCCGTCGTCATCGGGAGTCCGGGTCAGCCCGGTTGGCGCCAACACCGAGGTCGGCCCGCGCCACGGCAGCCAACCGCGCAGCGTGTAGAGCCGCCTGCCGCGGTCCGAGGAGCTCAACGCTCCGAGCTGATAGCCGCCGCGGATCACTTGTTCGCACGCGTCGAGAATCGCGATCGCCAGACCTTGGCCACGCCAATCTTCCCGCACCGCAACGGCTTCGACGTAGCCGCAGCGTAACGCGACTCCGCGGTAAAGCAGGCGTCGTTGAATGACCGCTCCGTGCGCGATGATCGCGCCGCGATGCCAGATCAGGGCGTGCATTCCGCCCAGCGCGTGGTCCCAGTCGGTGTCGCTGAACTCGCCGGCAAACGCGTCGTTGACCATTTCGTAGGCGCGCTGCCGAGCGTCGCTCTTCAGGTCGGCGGTGTGGACCAGGCGAGCGGTGTGTACCTGGGTGTGCACACTGCTGGTCTACCAGTTGGGCTGGTCCGCCGCCACCGAACTGGACGCAGAAGCCGGCGCGGTCCTGGGGCGTGACCAGTGCAGCCGCACATGCTGGCCTGGCCGCACCTGGGCGACCTTGTCGATGTCTTCGTCGGCAATCACGCCGACCACCGGATAGCCGCCGGTGACCGGGTGGTCGTGACCGAGGATCACCGGTAATCCGTTGGGCGGCACCCGAATCGCGCCGCGGGTAGCGCCTTCGCTGGGCAATTGACGGCCTGGGTTACGCTGCGTCAGCGGGCGTCCCTCCAGCCTCATGCCTACTCGGTCGCTGCGGTCGGAGGCCATCCAGACGGTGTGCACCAGGGCGTCGGGATCGGTGAGCGAGTCGTCCCGCGGCCCCGGCACCACCATGAGTTCCACGATGCGTTCGGAGATCGGCGCCACCGGCGCCTGGTCGACTTCGGGATACTCCTCGGTGTGTTCGCCGACCGGCAAGACATCACCCGGCTCTAGCGGCAACGGGCCGATCGCCGACAACACGTCGTAGCTGCGGGAGCCCAGCACCGGTGTCACATCAATGCCGCCACGCACTGCCACATAGCTTCGCAGCCCGGACTGCGGGACGCCCAGTGAGATCACTTCACCGTCACGGACATGCTGAATGCTGTTGGCGCCGAACATCGTTTCACCGACCTTCGGAGAAGGATCGGCGCCTGTCACCGCGATGTCGACATCGCCGCCGCGGACCCGTGCGGAAAACCCGCCCAAGGTCACCTCGATGGTGGCGCGGTCGTCGGGATTGGCTACCAGTCGGTTGGCCAGCGTGTGCGAACGCCGGTCGGCGGCCCCTGACCGGGTGACGCCGAGATGGGCGAGTCCGACCCGTCCGAGGTCTTGGATGAGGGCCAGCGGTCCGGTGTGCAGGATCTCCAACGTTGTCAAGAACCTCTCCTTTTTCGGGCTCTGCGCACGCCTGCCGCTAGTGTCGTCCACCGGAAATTCGTGCGATATATCTTGCGAGTGAGTCGAGGATCTCTTCAGCGGTCTTTGTCCAGGCGAATGGCTTTGGGTCGGTGTTCCAGCCGGAGATCCAGTCGCGGACGTCTTTCTCCAGTGCGGCAACGCTTTTGTGGACGCCCCGGCGCAGAAGCTGGTCGGTGAGGAAGCCGAACCAGCGCTCCACCTGATTGATCCAGGAGGAGCCGGTCGGGGTGAAGTGGATGTGGAAACGGGGATGTTTGGCGAGCCAGTCGTTGACAGTCGGGGTCTTGTGGGTGGCCAGGTTGTCGCAGACCAGGTGCACGTCGAGTTCGGCGGGTACGGCTTTGTCGATCGCGATGAGGAACTTTTTGAACTCCACGGTCCGGTGCCGGCGGTGGATCTGGCTGATCACGGTGCCGTCGGCGATGTTGAACGCCGCGAACAGGCTGCTCACGCCGTGCCGGGCGTAGTCGTGGGTGCGCCGCTCAGGCATGCCCGGCATCATCGGCAGCACCGGCTGGGAGCGGTCCAGCGCCTGCATCTGCGATTTCGTGCGCCACGAGGCGCTGCATTACCGGATGGAGGTGAGAGGACTCTGTCTCCGGTCTGTCGCAGCAGGCCGGGGAAGCTGAGGGCAGCCCGACCCGGGAGACGCCGGGGAGGGTGGGAGCAGCCCTGACAACGGCGGGGCGGGTCGGTACTGCCAGACGGCCCGGGCCCGTCTAGCGAGACGGGAAGGTGTACGTGAGGAACCAGCGTGTAACGCCTCTCAAGAGATACGCCGGCTCCAATCTGGTGGATATGGGCCGGGGTGTGATGCACGTCCGCCGATGGCGGGCGACTCCCGGGCCGGTTGAAGTGGCCGGTAGGGAGGCCACGAGGAAGGGCTGCGGCGTACTCGTGGCGAGATCGCAGGGGCAAAGTTGGGCACCGACCCCGTCGACCGGTGTGCGGTGAACGTGGGAAGCGTCCCGGGCTGGTCCCGTGGTCGGCCGTCCAGGTCGGTAACGGGTGTGGTTCGTCGTCGGCTGAGCGGGCCGGGGCGTGGCGGAGCCGTCGTAGTAGTCCGAGACCGGGAAAGCCGGTCACATGGCGAAGGGCGGCAGCGAGTTTCGCAACGAGGGATTGGAAGGGCAGGAGATCGTCGGTGAATACGGGCGTGCTGTGGCCGGAGCAAGAATGGGCCGAGATGCAGGTACTGCGGATCCAAACCAAGTTGCACCAATGGGCGATCAATGATCCTGATCGCCGGTTCGATGATCTGTTCAACCTCGTATGTGATCCGGCCGTCCTCGTGGTGGCGTGGGCGCGGGTCAGGGGCAATAGGGGTAAGCGGTCAGCTGGGGTGGACGGGATCAGACCGGAGGCGATCTTCTTTGCCGCGGAGGGGTTTCTGCCGCGGCTGCGAGAGGACCTCATGGCGCGACAGTTCGCTCCGGTGCCCGTGCGGGAACGGATGATCTCCAAGCCCGGTAGCAGTAAACGCCGGAGATTGGGCATCCCCACGGCCCGGGACCGCACCGTGCAAGCGGCCCTCAAATTGGTGCTCGAGCCGATCTTCGAGGCGGATTTCCAGCCATGTTCCTATGGCTTCCGCCCGAGGCGTCGAGCACAGGATGCGATCGCTGAGATTCACCAATTCGCTTCTCGCTCTTATGAGTGGGTACTCGAAGGTGATATCGAGGCGTGCTTCGATGAGATCGACCACACGGCTCTGATGGGCCGGGTGCGGCGACGTATCGGGGATAAACGCATCCTGGCGGTGGTCAAGGCGTTCCTGCATGCGGGCATCCTCGGTGAGGACGGCCAGATGCGGACCACGACCACCGGCACTCCCCAAGGCGGCATTCTTTCGCCGTTGTTGGCCAACATCGCCTTGTCTGTCCTCGATGAGCATTTCACCGGGGCCTGGCAGACGAATTGCGGCAGCACCTACCAACGGACTAAGCGGCGCCGACTCGGCCTCGCCAACTATCGGATCGTCCGCTATGCCGACGATTTCGTGGTGTTGGTGGCCGGAACCCAAGCGCATGCGCAGGACCTGCGGGAGGAGGTGGCGACGGTGCTCGCCCCGATGGGCTTGCGCCTGTCGGAGGCGAAAACGAAGGTCTGCCACATTGACGAGGGCTTCGACTTTCTCGGGTTCCGCATCCAGCGGAGACGTAAGCGAGGCACCACCAAGCGCGTGGTCTACACCTACCCGTCGAAGAAGGCGCTCGCCTCCATCGTCGGGCGGGTCCGCGCGCTGACCCGCAGGTCATCGCATCCGACGCTGGCCGCCCTGCTGCGCCAACTCAACCTGGTGCTGCGGGGCTGGTGCACTTACTTCCGCCACGGCGTGTCGAAAGCGACCTTCGGATACCTCGACCAGTACACCTGGCATCGGGTGGTCCGCTGGATCCGCAAACGACACCACAAGGCGAAGTGGGCGGTCCTCCTCCGGCGCTATCTACCACAATGGCGTCCCACCGAGGACGGGGTCGTGTTGTTCCAACCGCAGACGGTGACGGTCAGCCGTTACCGCTATCGGGCGGACAACATCGCCACACCATGGGCCAGCCGAACAGAATCAGTTGCATAGCCCGACGGCACAAACTCGTGGAGAGCCGGATGCGTGGAGACACGCACGTCCGGTTCGGAGGGCGGGCTGGGGAAACGTAACGCTTGTGAAGGCGTCAACGCGCCCCAGTCCGACCCGACTCGTCGACACATAACACGACTGCCTTCTCGGGCGGATTATGGTACAGGCCAACGACATCGACGACTTTAGCGACGAACATCGGGTCGGTGGAGAGTTTGAATCCGTCGACCAGATGCGGCTTGAGGTCGAAGCGACGCCAGATCCGGCCGATCGTCGTCGGTGAGAGTCCCGACCGTGCCGCCATCGACGTCCGCGACCAGTGCGTCGCGTTCACCGGCTTCTCCTCCAGGGTGGCGACCAGCACCTCTTCGACCTTGTCCAACAGGATCGACGGCGGGCGACCCGGCCGCGGCTCGTCCACCAAACCACCCAGGCGCCGGGCCACGAACCGTCGACGCCACTTGTTCACCGTGTTGGGCGCCACCCCAAGATCATCGGCAACTTGGGTATTCATGACCCCGGGCTCGGCACACGCCAACACAATTCGCGACCGCAACGCTAACGCTTGAGACGACTTCGCCCGACGCGACCACCGAACCAGCTGATCACGCTCATCCGCGGTCAACACCAACTCGGCCTTCGGCCGACCCGTTCTCGCCACCCCAACATCATACCGAATTAACATATGAATTTACGGCGCGACACACTAGACGGCTCGGAACTGGACCCACTGGCCGGGGGCCAGCAGCGCCGGATTCGGCCGATCGATGTCCCACAGCACCGCCTCGGTGTGGCCGATCAGCTGCCATCCGCCGGGGGAGCGACGCGGGTAGATGCCGGTGAATTCGCTGGCGAGGCCGACTGTACCGGCCGGGACGGATGACCTCGGCTCGGATCGCCGTGGTACCGCCAGGCGCGGATCACCGCCGACCAGGTACGCGAAACCCGGTGCGAAACCGCAGAATCCGACTTGCCAGGGGCTGGCGGTGTGGGCGTCGACGACCTGCGCCGTGGTCAGTCCGCTGTGTTCAGCCACGTCGGCGAGATCTGCGCCGTCGTAGACGACGTCGATCACCGTGGGCTCGGCCGGCGCTGTCGACGCGGCGTCGGGAGCCACCCGCAGCGTGCGGAGTCGACCACGGATAGCGCCCTGTCGGCCAGGACCGTCGAGCTTGAGTAACACGGTGCGGGCGGCCGGGACGATATCGAGAACGCCGGCGATCGCGGCGTCACGCAGCGCAGCCGCCCACGCCAATACGTCGGCGGTGCTGCCGAATTGCAGCAGCAACGCCTGGTCACCATAGTCGAGAACGGTGTCGGTCTCGCTCAGCTCCGTCGCCTCGCTCATTACTCGACGGTAACCCCGTGATCCGACGGCGGCCAGAAAACTTCGAACACTGCCAGAGGCGCCTTAGCCGACACTCAGAGGGCGATGGACGGCCTGCCCTAATACAGGATGTTGGCGATCAGCGCAGGCAACTGATCAGCCACCAGCGGATAGCTCAGCGGCGAGGAGTAGGCGATTGCCCCGGCCTGATCCTTGGTGGTGAATACGCTGCGCGACCGCAGCGCCGCCACGTCGGGATTGGCCATCAACTCCGCTTGATCCTGGTCGCTTTCCGTCGTCCAGATCAGTAGGTCGGCGGCAACGAGAACCGACTTGATCTTGTCGCGCGGAATGAACGCACGCTGCTGATCGACGGCGAGGCCGGTGATGCTTTCGGCGATGGCCAGACCCATCTGGGTGAGGAACTCGGTGCGCCAACCGGTTGTCGCCACCGCGTTGTCCTGGTGGAGCTTGCCTTGCAGCAGCAGCACCCGTTTGTTTTTGAACTGTGGATATTTGTCCGCGATGGCTGCGAAACCTTTGTCGACACCGCTGATCAGCGATGTGATCTGGCCGGGCTGGAAAACCGCCTGGCCGACGGCGGTCGCTTGGTCTTTCCACGGTTCGAAGAATGCGTAGCCGTCCGACTGCGCAAGTGTGGGCGCGATCGCGGCCAACTTCTGATAGGTGTCCTGGTCGAGTCCGGCGTCGGTGGCGACGATGAGATCTGGTTTCAGACCGGCGATCTGCTGCACCTGGATTCCGTCGTCGAGGTTCAGCACAACGGGTTTGGCGTTGCCGAGTTTGGGTTGGGCCCACGGCCACACCCCGAACGGCTGATCGCCGAACCAGTTGGTCACGGCGACCGGCACGACACCGAGCGCCAGCAGGTCGTCCTGCCCGGTGAAGCCGGCGCTGACCACCCGCTTGGGGGGCTCGGGGATGGTCGTTTCACCGAAGACGTGCGTGATGGTCACCGGTCCGCCACCACCGCCGGCCCTAGGCGGCGGTTTGTGCGACGAGCAGGCCGCGGGCGTTGCGAACGCGAGCAGTCCTGCTGCCGCGCCGGCGCGCAAGAATCCCCGTCGATTCCACTGCTCGTGCATCGCGTGAGTTTATAGCGTTCGCTCAGGTCAACGGCATGCCGCCGTCGACGAAGCCCCGGATGTGCGGGACGTCCTCGACCGTGGGCGGCCTACGGACGAGCCGCGCCGCTGACGGCGATCTATTATCAAACTCGTTGTTGCAGTGTCCATTCAGGACAAGGCGTGCTCCTTCAGCGGGTCGGCCAAGGGCTGTAGTCGGCAATCAGCTCCTCCTGCGGCGGCCGCTGGTCGCCGGGCACATGCTGCAGGTTGATCCGAATCCGGTACCAGATCGAACTCGGCCCGCGCATGCCGTCGACCAGCACGTCGGCCGGCTTCAGACGATCCGCCGCGGCCGGATAGCGGTCGCGCCACGTGGCCAGGGCGGCCATCGCCTCATCCTTGGTCCTGGTGCGGGCGATCTCTATGAGCGGCATCACTGACTGACGTCGGCCCGTCGCGTCGCCCCGACGTGCACCCCTCGGCGCTTTCTCGGCAGGTCCGAGTTCCTCGGCCAGCGTGAGCAGCCGGTCAAGGCCGCCGGCGGTGTCGTTCATTTCCGCCCACGGGTCCCCGAAGTCGGCGAACCGCTGCGGCACCGTCGCCACGGTGAACGCGGCGGGGTCGCAGTCGGCGACCTCGTCCCAACGCAACGGCGTGGAGACCCGCGCGTCCGGGGTGGCCCGCACCGAGTACGCCGACGCGACGGTGCGGTCTTTGGCGTTCTGGTTGAAGTCGACGAACACCCCCTCGCGTTCTTCCTTCCACCAGCGGCTGGTTGCCAGCTCGGGTGCGCGTCGCTCCACCTCGCGCGCCACCGTTTGAGCGGCCAGCCGCACCTGGCGAAACGACCAACTCGGCACGATGCGCGCGTAGATATGGAATCCGCGCGACCCGGACGTCTTCGGCCACGCGGTCAGTCCATGGTCCTCGAGTACCTCGCGGGCCACCTGTGCAATGTCGAGGATCTGTCGCCATGCCACGCCGGGCATCGGGTCCAGATCGACGCGTAGTTCGTCGGGGTGGTCCAGGTCGTCGGCGAGCACCGGATGCGGGTTGAGGTCAACGCAGCCCAGATTGACCGCCCAGGCCAGGCCGGCCGCGTCATGGATGACGGCCTCTTTGGCCGAGGTGCCGGATGCGTAGCGCAGTTCGGCGACATCAACCCAGCCGGGCCGTTTCGCCGGCGCTCGCTTCTGAAAGATCGCCTCGTGGTCGATGCCCTTGACGAAACGCTTCAGGATCATGGGGCGCCCGGCCACACCGCGCAGGGCGCCGTCGGCGACGGCGAGGTAGTAGCGAATCAGGTCCAGCTTGGTGCAGTCGGCTCGCCCGTCCTGACTGGGGAAAATCACCTTGTCGGGATGAGTGACCTCGACCTGGCGTCCGCCCACTTCCAGTGACACCGGCCCCATGGGATCGATGGTAATTCCGCAGGCCTTTCAGGCCTCGGTGCGACGTCCGTCACATAGGGTGGAGACATGCCTAACCTCATTGATGTGCCTGGGCAGGTGGCAGCCACGCTTTTGCGGTATGCCGAGCGTGGGGCCGCTGAACTGCACTATCTCCGAAAGATCATCGAGTCGGGCGCGTTCCGGTTGGAGCCGCCGCTGAACTATGCCGCGATGGCCGCCGACATCCGTAAGTGGGGCGAGATCGGCATGCTGCCGTCATTCAATGCGCGACGCACGCCGAATCGCGCGGCGATCATCGACGACGAGGGCATGCTGACGTACAAGGAACTCGACGAGGCCGCCAATGCGGTGGCTCACGGCCTGCTGGCCAAGGGTGTGCGCGGCGGGGACGGTGTCGCGATCCTGGCGCGTAACAACCGCTGGTTTGCCGTTGCGGAGTTCGGGTGCGCGCGGGTCGGGGCCCGCATCATTTTGCTCAACAGCTCGTTCTCCGGTCCGCAGATCAAAGAAGTCTGCGAGCGCGAGGGCGCCAAACTGATCATCTACGACGACGAGTACACCCAAGACGTGAGCAAGGCCGACCCGCCGCTGGGCAAACTGCGGGCGCTCGGTGTCACCCCCGACAGCGACGAGCCGTCGGGCAGCACCGACGAGACATTGGCCGATCTCGTTGCCGCCAACAGCAAATCGCCGGCACCCAAAGCCAGCAAGCATTCGTCGATCATCATCCTGACCAGCGGCACCACTGGGACCCCCAAAGGGGCGAACCGCAGCACTCCGCCGACGTTGGCGCCCATCGGCGGCATCTTGTCGCATGTCCCGTTCAAGGCCAATGAGGTGACCTCGCTGCCGGCGCCGATGTTCCACGCGCTGGGCTTCCTGCACGCGACCATCGGGATGTTCTTAGGCTCGACGCTGGTGCTGCACAACAAGTTCAAACCGGCCGGCGTGCTGGAAGACATCGAAAAGCACAAGGTAACCGCGGTCGTCGTCGTGCCGGTGATGTTGTCGCGGATGCTCGACGCGCTGGAAAAGATGGATAAAAAACCCGATCTGTCGAGCTTGCGAATCATCTTCGTCTCCGGGTCGGCGCTGGGCGCCGACGTGGCGGAGCGCGGGCTCAGGGACTTCGGTCCGGTGATTTACAACATGTACGGCTCCACCGAGATCGCCTTCGCCACCATCGCGGAGCCGAAGCATTTGAAACACAACCCGTCGACGGCGGGGCCGGTGGTCAAGGGTGTCAAGGTCAAGATCTACGACGACAACGGCACGGAGCTGCCGCAGGGTGCAGTAGGACGGATCTTCGTCGGCACCAGCTTCCCGTTTGAGGGCTACACGGGCGGTGGCGGCAAGCAGATCATCGACGGCCTACTGTCCTCCGGTGACGTCGGCTACTTCGACGAGCGTGGCTTGCTCTACATCAGTGGCCGCGACGACGAGATGATCGTCTCCGGCGGCGAAAACGTCTTCCCCGCCGAGATCGAGGACCTGATCAGCGGGCATCCCGACGTGGTGGAGGCCACCGCGCTGGGCGTCGAGGACAAAGAATGGGGTCACCGGCTGCGCGCCTTCGTGGTGAAAAAGCAGAACGCCGATCTCGATGAGGACACCGTCAAGCATTACGTCCGCGACCACCTGGCCAAGTACAAGGTGCCGCGCGAGGTGATCTTCCTCGACGAGTTGCCGCGCAACCCGACTGGGAAGATCCTCAAACGCGAGCTGCGCGACATCGACGTCGACTAGCGGATAGAAGGCTCACCCGTCGAATCCTGTTGCGCCGTCGAGCTGTTCGCGCAGGATGTCGAGTTGTCCGGTGTGACGGGCAGTCTCCTCGATCATGTGCACGTAGATCCAGCGCAGCGAGACCGTCCCGAAGCGACGATGCGGCACCACGTGATCGAGCGGATATCGCACGGCGATCTGCCGGGATTCGTCGCACTGGTTCTGGTACTCGGCTAGCAGTGTCGGCAGTGATTCCTCCGGAAGGAATTCGAACTCCCAGGAGCGCTCGTGCGTACGACGATTGTCGTCGCTTCGTTCCTGCAAGAGCTGCTCGAACCAGCCGTATTCCACCCAGCGCAGGTGCTTGATCAGCCCACCCACGGTTGTCGACGACGTGACGAGCGTCCGGCGGCCATCGGCATCGGAAAGACCGGAAACCTTGCGCACCACGATGTCTCGATAGTCGTCGAGGAAGGCCTCCAGTGTGGCGCGCTCGCCGGCTACCTGGTGCTCGCGACGATCGGGACGCTGCGTTTCTGCCATGTCGGCGAAGCTAGCACCGCGCGCTCGTTCGCGGGATCAGCGCCGTTCCCGGATGCTCCGGGTTACCTCGGCGGTCAGCTTCGGGTCGGACAGCAGCAACTCGATGAGCGCGGAAATGACCTCTTGCCCGGTGACGCGGGCGAATCCGAGCCGGTCGGCGGCTTCGCGCTGCCAGATGTCGAGGGCCCGGTGTGTGGCGGGGGACAGGTCGACGGTGCGTCGCGTGCGTTGGCTGCGTGACGGTGGGTCGGGTTTCGGATGATCGAAGTTCTGCCGGATGCTCGTGATGCGTTCGGTGCGCGCCGAGGCATCGGCGCGTGCGGGCGGCTTGGCTCGAAACGACGGCGAGCTGGGTTCCATATGGCTGGCTGACCTTCGGTAGGCGTGAGTTTTCAGTAGATCAGGACATAAGTATGTCCGTCAAAGCGCAGGCACGCACCGGTTGCCGACCGCACGGCGTGTCCGAGGCCCGGATGTTGTGGTCAGGGGCAGCGACCCGTCGCGAAGCCGGAGGCGGAGTGTGCCGAAGAACAAGCTGGACTAATTCGTGATTGCTACTGGCCATGTAGAGTTTAGCATTAATACACTCAGAGTCGCTGATATGTTGTTGCCAGATCGACTACCGTCGCAAATTCCATAAATCATATTTCACACGGTACTGAGATGTAGATACTTAAGTAATGAGTGACGGATGTACTGACATCAGTAGGCCCGCAGGTGGGTATCTAGCTGCATGTAGTGTTGATCATTAGATAGTGATACCAGTACTGACGGAGCTCATGAGATCAGGATTGCAGTAAATTTGGAATGGAAGCAATCAGTAAATTAATGTTCTCTATAACGCAGTAGCTATCAAAAGTTGCAAAGTATTCTCAGGCTAATTCATAGAGTAATTTACCATTTGCTAAGTATTGGAATCTAGCGTTCTTGCTATCAGTTTCCAGGACGAAGGAGCACTCAAATGTTCAGTTCACTATCTTCGGCCCGTCGCCTCGCCGCTAGCGCAGTAGGTGCAAGCGCGGTGGCCGGCGCAATGTTGTTCGGCGCTACCCCCGCAGCCAACGCCGCCCCTGCGCCGGCGCCGCAGAGCGTCGGCTTTGCTCATGTTGCTCCCGCCGGCTGGCACCCCGAGCCGGTCCGTGGCGGCTTCGGTCGGGGCCACGGCGGCTTCGGTCGGGGCCACGGCGGTTGGGGACGCGGCTGGGGTCACGGTGGTTGGGGTCGCGGCGGCGGCTGGGGTCACGGCGGTTGGGGCCACCGCGGCTGGGGCTGGGGTCACCGCGGCTGGTGGTGAGCCTGATCCACCGAGTGGATGCCGGCTAGCCTCGCCCCACGAACAGACGAAGCTCGCCGGCCCCCGGTAAATAAAATCCGCGCCGATCTGACAAGTGTCAGGCGGCGTGGATTTTTGCATGCAGGACTACGGGGCCGCAGGGCAGCCCACTGGCCGTTCGGCGTCGATGTTGAGCTGCACCTCTGAGGTGCACCGCCGACGGAGGAACTCGTCCCACTTGCCAGGCGGTGCGTCCGGGTCACCGATCGCTGCCTCGCCGCCGGAGCAATGGCGTCACCCCGGCCAGGGTCAGCAGCGTGGATTCGTTCGAGGGGAATACGACGCCGGGTTCCTTGCGGCTGGGTGACCCGCTCTCGGCGTGAGTTTTCAGTAGATCAGGATGTAAGTATTTGTGCTAAACCTCCGTCGCGATTGCTAGCGACGCAATAGATAGGTGAAGGACCCGGACGTAATTGTCATAAGCAGTTCGCCGTATTGGTCTAATGCATAGATACTGAAAGCATAATTACGATTCTACTGAGGTGCGAAATTACTTAGGTAATAAGTCAACGAGGTGCTGGCGTCAGTAGAGCCGCATATGCCATTTGAACTGGCCTTATATATCTCCATAGCTGCCGTGGGATGTCCTCGAGCTTGTGAAGTCAAGAATGTATTATAAAGAGAAATCGAAGATTTCAGTATTCACGGAATCAATTTTCTGCGGCAGATAAAAAAGCGCCAAGACAATTCTCTTAGGTAAATTGATGGAGTAAATCAGCGTTTGCTAAGGATTGCGATTTAATGTTCTTCGTGTCGGTCCCAATTGATTCAAGGAGAAACCAAGATGTCGATTTCACTCTCTCTAGCCCGTCGTCTCGCAGCCGGTGCAGTTGGCACAAGCGCGGTGGCCGGTGCGATGCTGTTCGGCGCCCTCCCCGCGGCCAACGCTGCTTTGGCGCCTGCACCCCAGACGGTCGGCACGGCCCATGTCGCCCCCGTGTGGTGGGGCCACCACCACCACAGCCACCGCCACGGCGGCATCCACATCGCGTAGGCCTCAGCCGGGGGTCACAGCGGCTAGCCTCGTCCCTCGATAGGCACAGGCTCGCCGGCCCTCGCCGAGAAGCAAATCCACGCCGGTCTGACAGTTGTCAGGCCGGCGTGGATTTTTGCGTGCAGGACTACGGGTCGCGCGGCAGCCCCAACAGCCGTTCGGCGATGATGTTGAGCTGCACTTCCGACGTGCCGCCGTAGATGGTGGTGGCGCGGCTGGCCAGGAGCAACTCGTCCCACTTACCAGGCGGTGTGTCCGGGTCGCCGATCGCCGCGTCGGCGCCGAACGAGGACACGGCGAACTCCGCATAACCCTGGCCGGTGCGCATCGACAGCAGCTTGGAAATCGCCGCCGACGGCATGGCGTCACCCCCCGCAAGGGTCAACAGCGTCGAGCGCAGGTTGAGCAGCTTGGCCGCATGCCCTTCGGCGATCAGCTGCCCGGCGCGGTGGCGAGCGACCTGATCGAAGTGGCCGTCGCACACGAATTCAACGAGTTGCGGCAGGCTGGCCAGGAAGTTCAGGTCGCTGCCGCCAATCGAAACCCGTTCCGCGGTAAGGGTGTTGCGGCTGACCTCCCAGCCCCGATTCACCTCGCCGAGCACGTACTCGTCGGGCACGAACACGTCGTCGATGTAGACGGTGTTGAAGAACTCCTGGCCGGTGAGTTCGCGTAGCGGCTTCACCGTCACGCCTTCGCTCTTCATGTCCAGCAGGAAGTAGGTGATGCCGTTATGTTTTGGCGCGCTTGGGTCCGTCCGTGCCAGCAGCGCGCCCCACTGGGAGAACTGCGCGGCCGTCGTCCAGATCTTCTGCCCGCTGATCCGCCAGCCGCCGTCGACGCGGGTGGCCTTGGTGCTCAGACCGGCCAGGTCGGAACCGGCACCCGGCTCGGAAAACAGCTGGCACCAGATCAGCTCGCCGCGGAAGGTCGGCGGCAAGAAGCGCTGCTTTTGCTCCTCGGTTCCAAACGCGACGATCGACGGGATGATCCACGCCGCGATGCCGACCTGCGGCCGCTTGACCCGCCCGCTGGCGAACTCCTGGGCGATGATGATCTGCTCCACCGGGCTGGACGCGCGGCCCCACGGTGTCGGTAGGTGGGGCAACACCCACCCGCCCTCGGCGAGAGCGACCGTGCGCTGTTCGCGGTCCATCTCTTTGAGCGCGGCGACCTCGGAGCGGATTTCGCCCCTGAGCTTCTCGGTATCGGGGTCCAGGTCGATGTCGATGGCGCGCATGCCGGTGGTCGTCGCGGTATTGACCACTTTTTGCGGGTATTCCGAGGCGCGACCGAAGCCGGCGGCGAGGATCAGCGCGCGCCGGTAGTACACGTTGGTGTCGTGTTCCCAGGTGAAGCCGATGCCGCCGTGCACCTGGATGCAATTCTGCGTGCAGTGCTGGGCCGCAGCAGGTGCAAGCGTGGCTGCCACGGCGGCGGCGAATTCGACGTGCTCGCTGGCTTCGTCGATCGCGCGGGCGGCATCCCACACGGCCGCTGTCGCCCGCTCGGTGTCGGCAATCATCTCGGCGCACTTGTGCTTGACGGCCTGGAACTGACCAATCGGCCTGCCGAACTGTTCGCGGATCTTGGCGTAGTCCGAGGCCGTGTCGGTGGCCCATCGTGCGACGCCGACGGCCTCGGCCGACAACAGCGTCGCTATCAGTGCACGCGCAGCGACCACACTCAGGTTGCTCAGCACGGCATCGTCGTCGACTTCGACGGCGTTGGCGCGCACATGCGCGATCGGCCGCAGCGGATCGACGCTGGTGACCGGTTCGATCTCGAGTTGGTCCGCGCGCAGCACAACCCACTCTTCGCCGCTGTCGATCGCCACGGGCAGCACCAGCAGCGACGCCTCACCCGCTGCCGGCACCGCGCGGATTTCACCGCGGATAACCAAGGTTTTTTCTTCGGGGCCATGCCGCGTGGCGGTCAGCCCGGAGTCCAGCGCGTACGCGGCAATGGCCGTTCCAGAAGCAAGGTCGTTGAGCACCTTGGCATCCGAGTCGTGCGCCGAGATCAGCGCACTGGCGATCGCCGATGGCACGAACGGGCCGGGTACCGCGCCGTAGCCGAACTCGGCGAGCACCACGGTGAGCTCGAGAATCCCGAAACCCTGCCCGCCAACGGATTCGGCCAAGTGCACGCCCTGCAAGCCTTGTTCGGCCGCGGCCTGCCAAAACGGCGGCGGGTTTTCGATCGGTGTTTCCAGCGCGGCGTGCAACACCTCGGATGGTGCCACCCGCGCCACCAGGGACCGCACCGAATCGGCCAGGTCTTGATGCTCAGGAGTGATCGCGATCGGCATTGGTCGCCTTCCTTGGTTTTCCCGGGGCCTGTGACAGCTCGACCCCCAATCTAATAACCGGTGGGTTGGTTGACTACATGGGCCAGCTGCTGCCCGTCCCGCAGCCGGCGGCAGTTGGCGACGGCTTCGGTGAGATAGCGCCGCATGGTGTCGACGGTGTACCAGGTGACGTGCGGTGTGAGCACGACGTTGTCGAGTCCGAGCAGCGGGTTGTCCGGCAGTACTGGTTCGACGCCGAAGACATCGAGGCCGGCTGCGGCCAACCGGCCGTCGCGAAGCGCGCCGACCAGGGCGTGCTCGTCGACAATCGCGCCGCGTGAGGTGTTGACCAGTACCGCACCGGGTTTCATGCGGGTCAGCGCGGCCTCGCCCAGCAGACCGTGGGTGTCGGCCGTCAACGGCAGGTGCAGCGACACGATGTCGCTGCCGGCCTGGGGGCACCTCCCGCTTGCGGGGGACAGCTCCGACAGCGGCCGCCAGCCGGGCAGCCCGTCGTCGCCGGTACTGGTGTGCAGCACGGTGGCGCCCATCGCGGTCACGATGCCGGCGACGTGCTTGGCGACGTTGCCGTAGCCGACCAGCCCGATGGTGCACGAGCCGATATCACGGACGGTCTCGCCGAGCTGTGGATCGGACGGCCAGCCATGGCCTTCGCGGGTGGCGCGGTCCAGCGCAGGCAGGCGGCGCAGGGCGGCCAGCATCAGCAACACTGTCCCCTCGGCCACCGACGGCGCGTTGGCGCCGGGCATATTGGCGACGGCGATACCGCGCTCGGTGGCCGTCTCGACGTCGATGGTGTTGACCCCGGCGCCGAATTTGTGAACCAGCCGCAGCCGAGTCGCACGCGACAGGTCAGCGCCGGACAGCGGCCGCAGCACATGCCAAAGTACGTCGGCCTCAGCTAATTCCCGATAGAACGTGGCTTGTGACTCGGCAGAGTCGTCGTCGGCGCACCAACGGATGTCAAGCCAATCGGCTTCCGATGCAAGGAAATCCAGCACCTTGGGACCGGGAACGAAGTGGGCGAGGATCCTTAGCGCCACCGCTTGGCAACCCATTTGGCGATGGTGTCGGCCTGCTCGCTGCGCGCTCCCGGCGTGGTGAAGTAGTGGTCGGTGTTGATCGAGCACAGTGATTTGTCGCTGCTGGCCAGCGCGTCGTAGATGCGTTGGGCGTCGGAGGGGAAGACACCGGTGTCGGCCTCGGCGTTGATCACCAGGGCAGGGCAGGTGATCCGGGCCAAATGCGGCTCAGCCCTGGTCTGGGCGGATCGCAGACTCCACATCCCCAGCCAGCTACGCAATGTGCAGGCGGCTGCGATGCCGTGGGCGGAACGGTTGGCCTTGGCCGGGACGCCGGCATAACACGTATTTGGCTGGCGGGTCGTCGGCTCAATGGTCGGATCGACCATCCGCGGATCGGCCCACGTCCTCATCACGGAAAAAGGCCGATCTGAAAACCCTGCTGCCCGAACGCGTTTCAACTCCGCCTCGACCCAGTCGGTGATCGTGTTGTTCCGCTCCACCTGTGCGGACCGGTAGTTGGCCAGGAACTCCGGCGAATACGGCGGTCCGTTGCGCTCGTCGAACAGATCGAGGTCGGGATCGGCGGCGATTGGATCGTTCTCGTTTACGACGGCGCCGTCCATCCAGGCGGTCAGTACGTCCGGGCGGCCAGGATGCGCAGCGCTGGCCACGTAGCCGTCGGCAAGCGGCAGGTCGGTCAGCCCGGCGGCGGGTCGCATACCGGCCAGCGGCGTCACGTGCGGCTCGACCGCCTGCGCCTGGTAGGCGGCCATCAATGAGCCACCTCCGGAATTGCCAAGCAGTACAATAGTTTCCACCGCCTGCGCGTCACGCAACCAGCGAACTCCGACGCCGATGTCGACCAGTGCATGGTCGAGCAGAAAGCTGCTCTCGAAACCGCGAAACCTGGTGTTCCAACCCAGGAATCCGATACCGCGAGTCGCCAGGTAATCGGCGAGGTAGTGCTCGGAGAAGTCGATCTGGTAGTGGGCGGCGATGACCGCCACTTTCGGTTTACGGCCGACACCGCGGTGATACAGCCCCTGGCACGGGTGTCCACCCGCGCCGGCACGCCTGGCGGTCGGCGACGGCAGCCCGACGAATTCTCGGATAACCCCGGGCGTGCCGGCAGCGCGAGTCACCTCAGCGGCCCTCCTTGTAGTAAATGGCTCGGTAGAAAATGTTCGCCAACGTAGTGATGCAGGCCTCATCGTCGGGGTCGCCAACCGGGCCCGGCCCAGGGCCGGCCAGTTGGAGATAGCAGAACTGGTTCAACATCGCCACGATCGCCACCGCGATCAGCTGCGGGTCGTCACCTGCGCAGTAGCCGTCGGATTGGGCGCGTCGCACCATCTCGGTGATGAACGAGGTTGGGATGGCGCAGATTTCGGCCCAATACTGGGCGAAGTCGTCATAGTTGTAGAAGGACGCCGTCGACCGGCCCGCCTCGGTGGCGATGTCGGCGATGGTGGCCGCCAGAATTTCTTTGTGGGCAATCACCGTGCGAGCGGCGGTGTCGATCGCGGCCTGCGGCTGATCGGACACGGTGGACACCGCTGGGCCTCCTTCGTCCTGACCGTGGGATCGCCGCGATCCCGAGAACGCCGCATTCTCCGGGATAGAGCTGAATCTGATGTTAGGTTCAGATTTGGATCTCCGCCACGGAACCAGCGAATCGCAACGCCGACGGACGGGAGCCCGGGATGATCAAGCCGCGCAACGTCAATTCCGAGTTCGAACTCGGCGGCATCAACCACGTCGCGCTGGTGTGCTCGGACATGGGTCGCACCGTGGACTTCTATAGCAACATCCTCGGAATGCCGTTGATCAAGTCGCTGGACCTGCCGCGCGGTGCCGGACAGCATTTCTTCTTCGACGCCGGCAACGGCGACTGCGTCGCGTTCTTCTGGTTCGCTGACGCGCCCGACCGGGTGCCCGGACTCTCGTCGCCGGCAGCGATCCCGGGCATCGGCGACATCACCAGCGCGGTCAGCACCATGAACCACCTGGCGTTTCATGTGCCGGCCGAGAAGTTCGACGCCTATCGTCAGCGGCTCAAGGACAAAGGTGTACGGGTTGGCCCGGTGCTCAATCATGACGAGAGCGATACGCAGGTCGCGGCCGCCGTGCATCCCGGTGTCTACGTGCGATCGTTCTACTTCCAGGATCCCGACGGCATAACGCTCGAATTTGCCTGCTGGACAAAGGAATTCGGGACAAATGACGCGCGGGCTGTGCCGAAGACGTCGGCCGATCGCCGCGTTCCGGTTGCGCACTAGCTACTTCGACCTGAAAAAGTCAGCGGGTTGATCCGCGGTCTTGTGACGTTGAACAGGGAGGATGGCCTCAAGCCCTTGTGCCGGAAGGGATTGGGGCCATCGTGTTCCGTACTGTAGGCGATCAGTGCTCGTTGTGGGAGACAGTTCTGCCCGAAGAGTTTCAGCGGCTCCGGAGGAGTTGGCTCGCGTGGACGCGCTGTTCGACGATCCGGCCTTCTTCACATCGTTTGTGCCGTTCTTCGATCCGCGGATGCTGGCTAGTCGCCACCAACGACAACCAGCTTAAGCGCGTGGTTGCTCCCATCGCAGCGGCAGACTGCTTAGTATGACCGCGCCACCGTGCCTGAAGGTGAAGCTTGGGGTGAAGCCACGTTCTAATTCGAAGTCCGGTATGGCGCGCAACCATTCGGCCACGATTACGGCCAGTTCCAGGCGGGCCAGGGCCTTGCCGAGGCAGCGATGGATGCCGCCGCCAAAGCTCCTGTGTTGCTTGGGGCGGATGCTTCCGTCGTCGCTCACGGTCACCGATGACTCTTCGCCATCGCCGAGATTGGCCGACGCCAGGCATAGGCGCACTGCAGAGCCCGCCGGTATCGTGACATCGGCGATGGTCACATCTCGTGTGGTGAAGCGTCCGATGAACGGAAGCGGCGTCTCAAGTCGCACAACTTCCTCAGCGAACACCCTGATCTTGCCGGGGTTGTCGCGAAGCAGGGAACGAAGCTGGGGACTGCGGGCCAAGTGCCATAGCGCAGACCCGATGGCCGCTTGCATGCCATCCTGGGCAAAACAAAGAAGGGCATAAAACCCGATAACTTCGTCTTCGGTGAGCGGGTCGTTGCTGGTGAGCAGCTTGGCCGCAAGAGCGGGCGGCTCATCCCCTTGGATTGCTTCGACAAGGTAGTTGAGTAGTTCATTTGCGTATGCCGCCTCGGGCATATTCCAGTCAACGGCGTCCGCCCAACTGACCAGCTTGTCTCGATCGTCCAACGGAAGCCCGCATAGAGTCGCCAACGCCGCGAACGGGAACGGGTCGGCGATGTCACTGATCACCTCACATGCACCGTTGGCCGCGACAGTGCCGATGAGCGCTGATGCCTGCTCCCGCAACGCGGAAACAAGCCCATCCACCGCCCGGGGGCTGAAGTAGGGTTTCAGAATTCGGCGGAAGCGCGTGTGCTCAGGCGGATCGTATGCGATCGGGAGTGGAATCGGCACTGATTTCACCCTGCCGGGGGATGGCGTGAGCTGCTTCCGGCGTGAGACGAATGTGTCGTGGTCGCGCAGCGCTGCGCGCACGTCTTCGCGGCGGGTCACGACGTAGTAACCGCTTAATTCGCGAAACACAGCACCGCCCCGCAGCGCGCGCCAATAGTCCCTCGGCTCCTTGGCCAAGAGGGACCTACTGTCGTCCATGAACGGGGGCGGCGGGGGGGCGGAGCGGCTCACCTATGCCACCGACGCGCGGCAGGATTGACCGCAATCATGACCCGATCATAACGGTTCGTCACGCTCGCTGGCGCGCCTTTAAACCCCCACTCGCACTAGCTACTTCGACCTGAAAAAGTGGGGCGTGGCTAAGCCTTGGTGAGGCAACGTGGCCTATCCCACCGATTCGGGGCTGCTGGCCAAGGCGGTACGCCGGATCGCGGCGACGAGTCGACGGATCCAGGCCGCCGGCGGTGCGGTGGGTCCCCGGGTGCGCGACCGCTCCCGCGCGGCGGGCAAGCGGGCCCACGCGGTCGCGGCGAAACTTCGCTCTCGTACCGCCTTGGGCCGCGACGAGGCCACCGCCGCGGTACTCAAGAGCACCGGTGAGCTGGCCGGATTAGCTCAGAGCGCCGTGCGGGATGCCCAGCGGCTGCTGTTCAACGCCAAGCGGGCAGTGCGCCGGGCCACGGCCAAGGCCGCCGCGCTGCGTGCTCGCGGTGAGCGCGACGCGGCGGCGGGCCGGCGCCCTGGCCGGCTCGTGCGTGCGGTCAACGACCTCCAGAAGCTTGCTGGCCGCGACCCGCCAGATCGCCGCGCAGACGCGCCAACGGGTGTCCGGACAGATCCCCGAGGGCGCCACCCGGCGGGTCAGTCTGCACGACGGGGATGCCCGCCCGATCGCCAAGGGCCGCCTCGGTAAACCGGTCGAGTTCGGCTACAAGGCCCAGGTCACCGACAACGACGACGGGATCGTGCTCGACCACACCATCGAGGTGGGCAACCCGCCCGACGCCCCGCAACTGGCGCCGGCAGTCGCGGGGGTCAAGACACGAACCGGGCGCGCGCCAGGCACCGTCACCGCCGACCTCGGCTACGGCGAGAAACGTGTCGATGACGCCCTGCATGACCTCGGCGTGCGCACGGTCGTGATACCCCGCAAAGGCAAACCTTCCCGGGCCCGGCGAGCCCAGGAACACCGGCCAGCCTTCCGGCGAACAATCAAGTGGCGCAGCGGAAGTGAAGGCCGCATCAGCATCCTCAAGCGTGGCTACGGCTGGGATCGCACCCGCATCGACGGCACCGAAGGCACCCGAATCTGGACCAGGTACGGCGTCCTGACCCACAACCTCATCAAGATCAGTGCGCTCGCCGCGTGATCGACAGCGCCCAAGCCATATTGGCTTTAGTCGCGGTACAGATCAGGGTCGGCGAGCTCGTCGAGAAGCGACGCGAGCTGGTCGACCAGCTGGTCGGGATCGAGCCGCACGTCGCCGGCCAGCCAGGCGCCGATCGTCTGTGCCACCCCGCCGACCACGAAATGCGCGGCCGCCTTGATCCGGTCGTTTTCCGGTACCCGCAGCGCATTCTCGACGTGACGGCCGGACAGCATCGCGAACAGGGCGCTGGACTCGACCCGCTTTCGCACCAGCACGGCGTTGGCCAACTGCGCGCTGAACAGTAGGCGCCCCACCCGCGGATCCCCACCGATCGTGCGGACGATGTTGGCCATGCCGGCGCGGGTCTGCTCCTGCGGCGGCGCGGCGGCGACCGCGGCCTGCGTGGTGGTGGCCAGCTCGGCGATCACCCAGTTGAAGACCGCTGCGACGAACTCGTCTTTGTCGGCGAAGCTCTCGTAGAAATAGCGGGCGGCCACCCCGGCCTGCCGGCAGATGCCGCGCACCGTCAACTCCGCAGCGTCCTGCTGATCGGAGCCCAGTAGATCGAGGCCTGCCTCCAGCAGCCGGGCCCGGCGGGTCGCCAGTCGTTCGGCGGCCTCGACCCCACGGTATGGCCGCGCGCTCGTCGTCTCGGCTAAGGCCATGGGCCCCATCTTGACACCGGTCGCCGCCGGGCTGCAATATCAGGAAACAAGCGTTCTCAGAATTGGCGGGCAGGTGAGCGATGACGGTCAGCGAACCAATCCGGCATGTCGACCGCGCCGTGAGTGATCCACCGGTCAGCGGGCCGGGGCGCCGCCGGCCGCGGCGAACGCCCAGGCTGGACGACACGCTGATGGGGCTGGCGCTGCTGCTCGGACCGGCCAACGTGATCATGCAACTTGCGCGCCCGGGCGTGGGCTACGGCGTGCTGGAGAGTCGCGTAGAGAGTGGCCGCATCGACTTGCATCCGATCAAACGCGCCCGCACCACGTTCACCTATCTCGCGGTGGCCGTGGCCGGCACCGAAACACAGAAGACGGCGTTTCGGCGCGCGGTCAACCGCGCGCATGCGCAGGTCTACTCGACAGCCGACAGTCCGGTCGAGTACAACGCCTTCGACCCCGATCTGCAGTTGTGGGTGGCCGCTTGTCTGTACAAGGGTGGGCTGGACTTCTACCGCACGTTCATCGGCGAAATGGACGAGCAGGATGCCGACCGCCATTACCGCGAGGCGGTGGTGCTCGGCACCACCCTGCAGGTGCCGCCGGAAATGTGGCCGCCTGACCGGGCCGCGTTCGACCGCTACTGGCAGCAGCAACTGGACAAGGTCCACATCGACGACACCGTGCGTGACTACCTCTATCCGATAGCGTGGGCCGGATACAGGCCCTATCGCTGCCGGATCTCGTACGTAGCCAGCCCGAAAAACTCGGGCTGCTGATCACCAGCGGCTTTCTGCCGCAACGCTTCCGCGACGAGATGCGATTCTCGTGGGACGGTGCCAGGCAACGGCGGTTCGACCGGCTGATCGCCGTGTTGCGGACGGTGAACAATGTGATGCCGCGGTTTGTCCGGCGCTTCCCGTTCAACGTATTGCTGTGGGACCTGGACCGACGGATCAAGGCCGGCCGCCCGCTGGTGTAGCCGAATACCCCTTACCGGGAAGGGGTCTTGTTGTACGACACTGCGTCGTATTGAATGCCGGTCGTGTCTTTTCGCGCCCGCCGCACCGACGGAAGCGCGCTGCTGGGCGCGCGTAGGGTCGGTGGCCATGCGTACTGAAGATGACAGCTGGGACATCACCACAAGTGTCGGTTCGACCGCGTTATTCGTGGCCACCGCTCGAGCATTGGAGGCGCAAAAACCCGACCCGTTGGCGGTTGATCCGTTTGCCGAGATTTTCTGCCGTGCGGTGGGCGGTCCCGCGGCCGACGTGCTCGACGGCAAAGTTCCCGAACACCAACTGAAAACCCCCGACTGGGGCGACCATTTCGTCACCTTCCAAGGTGCTCGCACCAAGTACTTCGACGACTACTTTCGGCGGGCCGCCGATGCCGGGGTCAGGCAGGTCGTGATCCTGGCCGCCGGTTTGGACTCCCGCGCGTACCGACTGCCCTGGCCCGATGCGACGACGATCTTCGAGCTGGACCGTCCACAGGTTCTCGACTTCAAGCGCGAGGTGCTCGCCGAGCAGGGAGCCAAATCCACCGCGGAGCGCCGCGAGGTTGCCGTCGACCTGTGTGACGATTGGCCCAAGGCGTTGCAGGACAGTGGGTTCGACGCTGCAAAGCCATCGGCGTGGATTGCCGAAGGCCTACTGATCTACCTGCCGGCCGCCGCCCAGCAGCAGCTTTTCACCGGAATCGACGCACTGGCCGGCACGGGAAGTCATGTTGCTGTAGAAGATGGCGCACCGATGCCTGCCGAAGCTTTCCAAGCTGCCGTCGAGGCAGAACGCGCGGCGAACGCCGAGGGTGACGAGCGGTCGTTCTTCAAACTGATCTACAACGAGCAGCACGCCCCGGCGCAGCAGTGGTTCGGCGAGCACGGCTGGACGGCGGTCGCGACTCCGTTGGCGGACTACCTACGAGAGGTGGGCCGCCCGGTGCCCGGACCGGACACCGAGGCCGCGCCCATGATCGCCCGCAACACATTGGTCAGGGCCGTCAAAAAGTGACGACTCCATGGCGTACAGTTCTTCGGTAATGACACTCATTTTCATTAAGCCACGGGTTGACAGCGCGGATGGCTCTTTGTCTCGCAGCGCCCAAATAGGGGTCACGAGGCACCGCCATGCCGACTGACGTGCAGCGCTTAGGCTTTCGTGCCCGCGTGACCGAGTCCACGTACCCAGCCGATAGGTGGGTCTCGACACGTAACTTATGCAATGCTAACTTCGCCGAAGTTAGCTTAGGCAATACTATGTCCGAAGGGGAGACTGAGGCGTGGAGATCGCTGATACCGGCATCATCGCCACCCGGCCGGCAACGGTCCGGGTGGACGACGACGTAACGAGCCGATTCGCGACCTGTTGCCGGGCGCTCGGGCTGAGCATCTATGACCGCAAGCGTCCGGCAGACCTGGCCGCCGCGCGGTCAGGGTTCACCGGCCTTGTCCGGATCGCCCATGACCAGTGCGATGCGTGGGTCGGACTGGCCGCCGCCGGCGACGTGTCCAGCCATGTGCTGGAAGCGATTTCGCATAACGCCGCGACAGCGGGACTACTGCAGCGCCAGGTAGACGCTGGCGCCGGGCGCCCTGGGGTTCCACTACGACACCGGGCTGTATCTACGGTTCCGGGCGACCGAGCCCGACGATTTTCACCTCGCCTACGCCGCGGCACTGGCAGGTGACGGGCGGTTCGCTGACGCGCACAAACTGGTCGGCGAGGTCAGCCAGCGTCGACCGAGTTCACGGGAGGCCCGCTGGGTCGCGGCCACCACCCACTACCGGGCCGAGCGCTGGGCGGACGTCGTGAAGCTGCTGTCGCCGATCGTCAACGACCCTGGCCTCGACGAGCGGTTCGCGCACGCCGTCAAGGTTGCGCTGGGGATATCCCTGGCACGGCTGGGAATGTTTGCCGCGGCGTTGTCTTATCTCGAAGAACCGGACGGTCCGGTCGCCGTCGCCGCGGTAGACGGTGCGCTGGCCAAGGCACTGGCGCTGCGCGCCGACGGCGACGAGGACACCGCTCGCGAGGTGCTGCAGGACCTCTATGCCGCCAACCCGGAGAATGCCCAGGTCGAGGAGGCGCTGTCGGATACCAGCTTCGGGATCGTGCCCACCAGCGCGGACCGCATCGATGCCCGCATCGACCCGTGGGACCCTGCGACCGAGCCCAAACCCGGCGATTTCGTCGACCCTGGAGCACAGGAGCGCAAGGCCGTGCTGCTGGCTGAGGCCGAGCGTGAGCTTGACGAGTTCATCGGCCTCGAGAGGGTCAAAGACCAGGTCGCGCGGCTCAAGAGCGCCGTGGCCATGGAACTGGTGCGTAAGGAGCGCGGGCTGGAAGTGGCCCAGCGCACCCACCACCTGGTGTTCACCGGGCCGCCAGGAACGGGCAAGACCACGATCGCCCGTGTCGTCGCCAAAATCTATTGCGGCCTTGGCCTTTTGAAGAAAGAGAACATCAAAGAGGTGCACCGCGCCGATTTGATCGGTCAACACATCGGGGAGACCGAGGCGAAGACCAACGCGATCATCGACAGCGCGTTGGACGGCGTGCTGTTCCTCGACGAGGCCTACGCCCTGGTTGCCACCGGCGCCAAGAACGACTTCGGCCTGGTGGCCATCGACACATTGCTGGCCCGGATGGAAAACGACCGGGACAGGCTGGTGGTCATCATCGCCGGCTACCGCGCCGACCTGGATCGGTTCCTCGACACCAACCAAGGTCTGCGATCGCGGTTCACTCGCACCATCGACTTCCCGTCCTACCAGCCGGCCGAATTGATAGAGATCGCCAACTTCATGGCCAGGCGGCGCGATAGCGCCTTCGAACAGCCGGCACTCGACGATATGGAAGCACTGTTCGCCCACCTGGCCAGCACGATGAAGGCCGATTCGGTGGGAGTCGAGCGTCGCGGCCTGGATATCGCCGGCAACGGTCGATTCGTTCGTAACGTCGTCGAAAAGTCAGAAGAGGAACGGGAATTCCGGTTGGACCACTCCGAGCACGCGCAAACCGGTGAATTCACCGACGAGGAGCTCATAACGATCACCGCAGCCGACGTCGCCAACACTGTGCCGCCGCTGCTGGAAGGCCTGCGGTTGGAGATGCCGGCATGACGAACCCCGAGTCCGCCGACGACCGGCGCTCGTTCGCGTCGCGAACCCCCGTCAACGACAACCCCGACAAGGTTGTCTACCGCCGTGGCTTCGTCACGCGCCATCAGGTGAGCGGCTGGCGATTTGTCATGCGCCGCATTGCTTCCGGCGTCGCGCTGCATGACACTCGGATGCTCGTCGACCCACTGCGCACCCAGACGCGCGCGGTGCTGATGGGCGTGCTCATGCTGATCACCGCGCTGGTGGGCTGCTTTGTCTTTTCGCTGATCCGGCCGAACGGATCGGCGGCCAACAACCCGGTGCTGGCCGACCGGTCCACCGCCGCGCTCTACGTGCGGGTGGGCGATCAGTTACATCCGGTGCTGAACCTGGCTTCGGCCCGGCTGATCGCGGGTCGGCCGGTCAATCCCACCACGGTGAAAAGCAGTGAGCTGGACAAGTTTCCGCTCGGCAACCTGATCGGCATCCCTGGTGCACCGCAGCGGATGGTGCAAAACACCCGCAAGGACGCCGACTGGACGGTGTGCGATGCCGTCGGCGGTGCTGCCGCCGGGGTCACGGTGATCGCCGGAGCCCCCGAGAGCACCGGCGCTCGGGCCGCGGCGCTGGGCACCGGGAACGCCGTGCTGGTCAGAAACCCCAGCGGCAGCTGGCTGCTGTGGGATGGCCGACGCAGCCGGATCGACCTCGCCGACCATGCCGTGACCAGCGCGTTGGGCCTGGGTACCGATAGCGCTGCGCCTCGGCCCATCGCCGCCGGCCTATTCAATGCGATCCCCGAGGCGCCGCCGCTGTCTGCGCCCGTCATCCTCGCTGCCGGCAGCCCGGCACCGTTCGGCCTGCCGGTGCCCGCACCGGTCGGGGCGGTGGTCGAAGCCCATGGCCTGGAGAGCAATTCAGCCAACGGCGCGCTCTACTACGCGGTGCTGACCGACGGCCTGCAGCCGATCTCGCCGGTATTGGCCGCGGTCCTGCGCAACTCCAACTCCTACGGCCTGGATCACCCACCGCGGCTGGGCGCCGACCAAGTGGCCAAGCTGCCGGTGTCGCGGCAGCTGGATACCAGCCGCTACCCCGAGCAGCGAATCAGCCTGCTCGACGCGGCCCGTGATCCGGTGACCTGCGCGCACTGGAGCAAGCTGGCCGATGCGAGCACGAATTCGCTGACGTTGCTTGCCGGTTCGGCGCTTCCGATTCCGGATGGGGTGCACACCGAGGATCTGGTCGGCGCCGGCGCCGGCGGTACCGCCAGCCGGGTCGCGATTGCCCCCGGCACCGGATACTTTGCCCAGACCGTCGGACAAAACGCGGCGTCACCAGCTTCCGGGTCGCTGTTCTGGATCTCCGACACCGGCGTCCGATACGGCATTGACAACGAAGCCGGCGGCGCTACCGGAAACGCGAAAACCGCCGAGGCTCTTGGCTTGAGCCCGTCGCCGACTCCGATTCCGTGGTCCATCCTGTCGTTGTATGCGCCCGGACCAACACTGTCGCGGGCCGACGCGCTGCTCGCCCACGACGGCCTGGCGCCAGACTCACGACCCGGTCGCACCTCAGCCGAAGGGCAAAACTGATGAGCCGCCTGATCTTCGAGGCCCGCCGCCGGCTGCCGTCGCCGGCGACCCGCAAGGGGAGCATCAGCATCGAAGCTCCCCCGGAGCTGCCCCGGGTGATTCCGCCGTCGCTGCTGCGCCGCGCGCTGCCGGTCGTGATCGTGCTGCTGATCGTCGGAATGATCGTCGCGATGGTCGCCACCGGGATGCGACTCATCTCGCCGCAGACACTGTTCTTCCCCTTCGTGTTGTTGCTCGCCGCCACGGCGTTCTTCCGTGGGGGCGATAACAAGTCGCGCACCGAGGAAGTCGACGCCGAGCGTGCCGACTACCTGCGCTACCTGTCGGTGGTTCGGGACAACATCCGGGCCCAGGCCGCCGCGCAACGCGCCGCGGCCGAATGGTCGCACCCGAACCCGGCGGAGCTGGCCGCCGTACCCGGGTCGCGACGGCAGTGGGAGCGCGACCCTCACGACGGCGACTTTTTGGTCGTGCGCGCCGGCGTGCACTCCGCGACGCTGGACACCGCGCTGCGCGTCAACGACACCGCCGACGAGATCGACCTGGAACCGGTGTCGCACAGCGCATTACGCAGTCTGCTGGACACCCAACGCACCGTCCGCGATGTGCCGACCGGTATCGACCTTGCCAAGGTTTCGCGAATCACCGTGCTTGGCGATGCCGACGACGTGCGCGCCGCGCTGCGTGCCTGGGTCGCTCAGGCGGTGACCTGGCATGACCCGACGGTGTTGGGCGTCGCAGTGGCTACTCCGGATCTCGAGTCGCCGGATTGGTCATGGCTGAAGTGGTTGCCGCACGTTGACATCCCGGCCGAAGTCGACGGTGTCGGCCCGGCCCGCTACCTGTCCAGCAAGCCCGACGAGCTGGCCGCGCTGCTTGGGCGTTCGCTGAGCGACCGCCCCGCATTCACGGGCGGCTCGGGAGATGCGTTGCGGCACTTGCTGATCATCGTTGACGATCCGGATTTCGACCTGAGCGCCTCGCCCCTGGCGGCGGGCCGGGCCGGGATCACCGTCGTGCACCGATCGGCGACGGCACCGCATCGGGAACAGTATTCCGATCCCGAACGGCCGATCCTGCGGATCGCCGACGGTGCGATCGACCGCTGGCAGACCGGCGGTTGGCAGCGTTACATCGACAGCGCCGACCAGCTTGGGGTCGACGACGCCGCTCACCTCGGGCGCCGACTGTCCCGATGGGACTCCAACCCGACGCACAGCGGTCTGCAGTCGACGGCCACCCGTGGTGCCGCCTTCACGACGCTGCTGGGAATCCCGGACGCGTCGCGGCTTGATGTCCCGACGTTGTGGGCGCCGCGACGCCGTGACGACGAGTTGCGGGTTCCGATCGGTGTCACCGCGACCGGTGAGCCGCTGATCTTCGACCTCAAAGACGAAGCCGAAGGCGGGATGGGTCCGCACGGCTTGATGATCGGTATGACCGGTGCAGGCAAGTCACAGACCTTGATGTCGATCCTCTTGTCGCTGTTGACGACTCACTCCGCCGACCGGCTGATCGTGATTTACGCCGACTTCAAGGGTGAGGCCGGCGCGGACATTTTCCGCAACTTCCCGCAGGTCGTCGCGGTGATCTCGAACATGGCCGAGAAGAAGTCGTTGGCCGACCGGTTCGCCGACACGTTGCGCGGCGAGGTCGTCGCGCCGGGAAATGATCCTGCGCGACGCCGGACGCCAAGTGCAGGGCAGCGCGTTCAACTCGGTGACCGAATACGAAAACGCGATCGCCGCCGGACATGACCTGGCGCCGATCCCGACGCTGTTCGTCGTCGCTGACGAATTCACCTTGATGTTGGCCGACCATCCCGAGTATGCGGAGTTGTTCGACTACGTCGCACGCAAAGGCCGTTCGTTCCGGATCCACATCCTGTTTGCGTCGCAAACGCTGGACGTGGGAAAGATCAAAGACATCGACAAGAACACCTCCTATCGGATCGGTCTGAAGGTGGCCAGCCCCGCCGTGTCGAGGTCGATCATCGGCGTGGAGGACGCCTACCACATCGAATCGGGCAAGGAACACAAAGGCGTGGGCTTCCTGGTGCCCGCTCCTGGCGCCGCTCCGATCAAATTCCGCAGCACCTACGTCGACGGCATCTACGATCCGCCTCAGGCACCGAGAACCCTTGTGGTGCATTCGGTTCCCGAGCCGAAGTTGTTCACTGCGGGCCGGGTGGAACCCGACCAGACCACCGTCATCGCCAAGAATGGCCACGAGGAGCCGATCGCCCCGTCACGCAAGTTGATCGCCACCATCGGTGACCAGCTCGCGCGTTTCGGGCCGCGTGCGCCCGAGCTGTGGCTGCCGCCGCTCGACGACGTGATTCCGCTGAGCGCGGCGCTGGCCCGCGCAGCGGTGCCACGCGGCGAATGGCGTTGGCCGCTGGGTGAAATCGACAAGCCGTTCCAGATGCGCCGCGACTCGCTGGTGTTCGACGCGAGGTCGTCGGCCGGCAACCTGGTGATCCACGGTGGGGCGAAGTCGGGTAAATCGACCGCGCTGCAAACGTTCATCTTGTCGGCGGCAAGCCTGCACTCGCCGCGCGAGGTGAGCTTCTACTGCCTGGACTACGGCGGTGGTCAGCTGCGGGCGCTGGAGGACCTTGCGCATGTCGGCAGCGTGGCGTCGCCGCTGGAACCCGAACGCATCCGTCGCACTTTCGGGGAGCTCGAACAACTGCTGCGGTCACGTCAACAGCGGGAGGTGTTCCGGGACAAGCAAGGGCCGGATGACGGATTGGGCCAGGTGTTCCTGGTCATCGACAACCTCTATGCCTTCAGCCGGGACAACACCGACCAGTTCAGCACTCGAAACCCGTTGCTGAGCAAGGTGACCGAACTCGTCAACGTCGGATTGGCTTACGGCATCCACGTCGTCGTCACCACGCCCAGCTGGCTCGAGGTGCCGCTGGCCATGCGGGACGGCCTCGGGCTTCGGCTGGAGCTCAAACTGCATGACGCGCGCGACAGCAATGTCCGCGTGGTCGGCGCACTGCACCGTCCGGCCGAGGCGGTGCCCGCCGACCAGCCGGGTCGGGGTCTGACCATGGCCGCCGAGCACTTCCTGTTCGCGGCACCCGAGTTGGATCAGGTGGCCGCCATCAATGCCCGTCACCCCGGGATCACGGCGCCACCGGTGCGGTTGTTGCCGACCAACCTGGAGCCCGCCGCGGTCGGCCTGCTGTACGGGGGCACCGATCGGATCGTGGTCGGCCAGCGCGAAGAAGACTTGGCCGCAGTCGAACTCGACTTCGCCGCGAATCCGTTGCTGTTGGTGTTGGGTGACACCAGATCCGGCAAGACCACGTTGTTGCGGCACATCATTCGCACCATCCGCGACAACTCGACACCGGACCGCGTCGCGTTCACGGTGTTTGATCGTCGGCTGCATCTCGTCGATGAGCCGCTGTTCCCCGACAACGAATACACCGCCAACATCGACCGGGTGACCCCGGCGATGCTCGGGCTGTCGGCGCTCATCGAACAGCGGCGACCACCGGCAGGCTTCACACCGGCGCAGCTGTCCGGCTGGTCACTCGAGGGCCACACCCACTACCTGATTATCGACGACGTCGATCAGATTCCGGACACCCCGGCGATGACGGGTCCCTATGTGGGACAGCGTCCTTGGACCCCGCTGATCGGGCTGCTCGCGCAAGCCGGCGATCTGGGTCTGCGGGTGATCGTCACCGCGCGCGCGAGCGGTGCCGCGCACGCCCTGATGACCAGCCCGTTGCTGCGCCGGTTCAATGACCTGCAAGCAACCACGTTGATGTTGTCGGGCAACCCCGCCGACGGCGGCAAGGTTCGCGGCCAACGGTTCGACCGGTTGCCTGCCGGCCGGGCAATTCTGCTGACCGACAGCGACACCCCGACGTACGTGCAGTTGGTCAATCCGCTCGTCGACGAAAGTGTGGCTGCTGATGGTCGCTGAGTTTCCTCGAAAGGAATATGTGTCATGACATTGCGAGTAGTCCCGGAAGGTTTGGCGTCGGCCAGCGCCGCTGTGGAAGCGATCACCGCGCGGTTAGCCGCCGTGCATGCGGGCGCGGCCCCGGCGATCACGGCCGTGGTTCCGTCGGCGGCCGATCCGGTGTCGCTGCAGACCGCGGCCGGCTTCAGCGCCCAGGGCTCCGAGCACGCCGTGGTGGCGGCCGAGGGCGTGGAAGAGCTCGGCCGTGCCGGCGTCGGTGTCGGCGAGTCCGGTGTCAGTTACGCAGCCGGTGACGCGGCTGCCGCGGCGACATACTTGGCCGGCCACTGACGATGACCGCGCCGGTGTGGATGGCTTCGCCACCGGAGGTGCATTCAGCGCTCCTCAGTAGCGGTCCTGGACCCGCGTCGCTGTTCGCGGCCGCCGGGGCCTGGAACACGCTGAGCAATGAACATGCCTCGGCAGCAGGCGAACTCACCTCACTTTTGGGCGCGGTGCAGGCCGGCGCATGGGAAGGTCCCAGCGCCGAACAGTATGTCAGCGCACATGCGCCGTATCTCGCGTGGCTGACGGAAGCCAGCGCGAACAGCGCCGGGGTGGCTGCTCAGCACGAGATCGCGGCGGCCGCCTACACCACCGCGCTGGCCGCGATGCCCACGATTCCGGAGTTGGCCGCCAATCACGCCATCCACGGCGTGCTGATCGCGACGAACTTCTTTGGAATCAACACGATTCCGATCGCACTCAACGAAGCTGACTACGCCCGGATGTGGATCCAGGCGGCCACGACGATGGCCACTTACCAGGCGATTTCGGGGACGGCGTTGGCGTCGGCGTCCGCCCGCACCACGCACGGCGCCGCCGGTGGTCAAGACGAACAACGCGACGGCCGCCGCCGACGCCCCGTCGTCGGGAGGGAACTTCCTCACCGACATGTTCAACCAGCTGGTCCAGCTCTTCCAGGACCCGGCCGGGACGATCAGCTCCATCTTCGCCAACCCGAGCGCGTGGTTCCCACTGCTGTTCTTCGTCGCTTACGAGGCGTTCTTCATCCCGTTCGGAACCACCTTCTGGTCGGTCCTGCTCAGTTCCCCGGCCTTGATTCCGCTCATCCTGGGTCTGGCTCTCTACGCGGCGGCGTCTTGGCCGGGCCGGCGGCCGTGCCCGCGGTGGTCGGGGCGCCTGGATCCGGCCGGACGGCTGCCGGGATGCCCGCCGTCAGCTTGGCTTCGACCGGTGCTACCGCGACGACGACCGCTGGCTCGGCACCCAGCGGTGGGCACCGCGGCCGCAGCCGCGCCGGCGGCCGCGCCCGCCGCCAGCTTCGGCTACATGGTGGGCGGTATCGGTCCGGACGACGGACCTGGGCCGACGTTGATCGATCGCGACGAGACCAAGGCGCCGGCGAGCGCCATTCCCGCAGCGGCCGCGGTGGGTGCGGTGGGTCGCGACAAGGTACGGGCTCGGCGGCGACGTCGGGGCGAGTTGCACGACCACGCCGACGAGTTCGCGGACATGAATGTCGAGGTCGACCCGCAATGGGGTGCGCACGCCGACCGCGAGCCAGTCGCATCGACGGTGGCCTCGGATCGGGGTGCAGGCGCGCTGGGGTTCGCCGGGACGGTGGACAAGGACGCCGCCGCTGCGGCGGCGGGACTGGCCACGTTGAGCGGCAACGGGTTTGGTGATGGGCCGAAGATGCCGATGGTGCCGGGCACGTGGGGTCCGGAGGCGCCGGAGGGGGAGGGGGGCGACGGCTGAGTGTGTTGTGTGGCAACGGTAATCGACTAGATGAAGGGATTTCAGGGATGAGTTTGTTGGATGCACATATTCCGCAGTTGGTGGCGTCGCAGTCGGCGTTTGGCGCCAAGGCGGGGTTGATGCGCTCGACGATTGGTCAGGCCGAGCAGGAAGCGATGTCGGCGCAGGCGTTTCATGCCGGGGATTCGGCGGCGGCGTTTCAGGCTGCCCATGCCCGGTTCGTGGCGGCAGCGGCCAAGGTGAATTCGCTGCTGGATATCGCTCAGGCCAACATCGGGGATGCCGCGGGCACCTATGTGGCCGCCGACGCCGCTGCGGCGAGCAGCTACCCGGGCTTCTGAGACCGTTACGACTTGACGAAAGGATTTGTGATGTCGCAGATCATGTACAACTACCCGGCGATGCTGGCGCATTCGGCCGATATGGCCGGCTATGCGGGCACGTTGCAGAGTTTGGGCGCCGATATCGCCAGTGAGCAGGCCGCGTTGCAGGCGGGCTGGCAGGGTGACACCGGGATGAGCTATCAGGCGTGGCAGGCCCAGTGGAACCAGACCATGGAGCAACTGGTGCTGGCCTATCGCGCGATGGCGGGCACGCACGAGAACAACACCACCTCGATGCTGGCCCGCGACCAAGCCGAAGGCGCCAAATGGGGCGGCTAGCGATCTGCGCGAGGCGGGTCCGCGACGTAGATGTCTGCCAAGCCCAACGCCGTCGAGCTCACCGTCGACCAGGCGTGGTTTATCGCTGAAACCGTTGGAGCGGGGACGTTTCCATGGGTATTGGCGATCACCACGCCTTACACCGATGCCGCCGAGCGGGGTGCGTTCCTGGATCGCCAGAACGCCGAACTGACCCGGATGGGCATGATGGCTGCCGACGGCGCCATCAATTCGGCGGTAGCCGACTGGGTGCGGGTGGTGTGCTTCCCGGAACGGTGGCTGGATCTGCGTTATGTGGGATCCGCTGCCGCCTCCGGGGGCGACGATCTCCTGCGGGGGATCATCGCACGGCGCAATGGGAAAACTGTTGTGGCACTGCGTAACGCGCAGCTGGTGACGTTCACGGCGATGGACATCCACGACGCCCGGGCGCTGGTGCCGGTGCTCGGTGTCGGGCTGGCGCAACGTTCGCCCGCACGGTTCGACGAGTTCAGCCTGCCCGCCCAGGTCGGCGCGCGGGCCGACGAGCGGCTGCGCAACGGCGCGTCGCTCACCGAAGTCCTTGACTACCTGGGCATCCCGCAGTCGGCGCGTTCGGTGGTGGAGTCGGTGTTCACCGGGCCGCGCAGCTACGTGGAGATCGTCGCCGGCTGCCACCACGACGGACGGCACACCAGCACCGAAGTGGGCATGAGCATCGTCGACACCACGGCGGGTCGGGTACTGGTCAGCCCGTCGCGCGCCTTCGACGGCGAATGGATCTCCACGTTCAGCCCCGGAACCCCGTTCGCCATCGCCATGGCCGTCGAACAGCTCACCGCGGAGCTACCGGACGGCCACTGGTTCGAGGGCAATCGGCTCTCCCGAGATTTCAGCTACGCAGTCCAACTCACAAGCCGTTTGACCCTCCCAGAACAATCGCTAGTCACGAAGAGAAAGAGAAGCAATGTCCACGCAGAAGTCTGAGGAGTCGGTGATGTCCAGCGCTGTGATACCCATCGTGCGGGTCGCCATCCTCGCGGACAGCCGGCTGACCGAAATAGCGCTGCCCGCGGAGCTGCCACTGCGCGAAATCCTGCCCGCGGTGGAACGTCTGGTGGTTCCTGCCGTCGCTGAGGATGACGGCTGCCAACGGCGAGCGCGGCGACCGAACCGGCGACGCCCGTTCGGCTCAGTCTTGCTCCGATCGGCGGTGCGCCGTTCAGCCTGGACGCCAGTCTGGGGACAGTCGGCGTCGTCGACGGTGACCTGTTGGCGTTGCAACCGGTCCCGGTGGGGCCGGCCGCGCCGGGCATCGTCGAGGACATCGCTGACGCGGCGGTCATCTTCTCGGCATCTCGATTGAAGCCGTGGGGGATCGCGCATATCCAGCGCGGCGCAGCTGCGCGGTCTCATCGGATTGATCTGGGCGGCAACCGGTCTGGGGGTTACCCACCGGGTCGTCACCGGCTCGTCGGCCGGGCTGTTCGCCGTCGGCGCGATAGCGCTTCTCACCGTGCTGGCCGGCCTGGCTACGCGGTCGCCCCGCGCCGGCGCGGCCTTGTCGGCCGCCGCGTTGGTTCCCGTCGCCGCGGCGTTGGCCTTGGCGGTGCCGGGTAGCTTCGGCGCGGCCCAGGTGACGTTGGCGCGCGGCCGGAGTGGCCGCGTGGTCGCTGATCAGCCTGATCCTTCCCCGCCGCGAAAGCCACGCGCCTATCGGATTTTTCACCGCGACCGCGGTGCTGGGCGCAGGTGTGCTGTTGGCTGCGGGCGCGAGTTCGCTGTGGCAGCTGCCGTTGGTGAGCCTGGGCTCCGGTCTGCTCGTCGTGGCGCTGCTGGTCACTGTCGAGGCCACCGCAATTCTCCGCGCTGTGGGCACGGTTCCCGCTGCCGGTCATACCGGCGCCCGGTGATCCCACCCCGTCGGCGCCGTCCTCGCGGGTGCTTGCAGGACCTGCCGCGACGGGTCCGGATCAGCGACGCGCACCAGACCGGATTCATCGCAGGGGCTGTGCTGCTCAGCGTGCTCGGGTCGTTGGCGATAGCCTCGCGGCCGCAAACGCTGTCCGCGCTGGGGCTGGTACGTGGTGGCCGCGTTCGCGGCCGCGGCTGCGCTGCGGGCCCGGGTGTGGGACTCGGCCGCGTGCAAAGCCTGGCTGCTGGCCCAGCCGTCCTGGTGGCTGTGGTGTTGGTGGTGCTTTACACCGCGACCGCGCACTACGTGGCCGCGCTGATGGTCGTGGTGGTTCTTGCGGCGCTGGTGCTGGCATGGGTCGTGGTTGCGCTGAGCCCGGCAATCGCTTCTCCGGACACCTACTCGCTGCCGCTGCGCCGACTGGTGGGCTTCGTCGCGTCGGGAATCGACGCGTCGCTGATCCCGGTGATCGCTTATCTGGTCGGACTCTTCGCTTGGGTACTCAATCGATGATCTCTGCCCACGTCTCGCCGAAGCGGTTGTCTCGCAGCGGTTCTGGTTGCTGCGCTGTGGGTCTGCCCGCCCGCCCTGGCGATCAGTCGTCCGCAGGTCGACCCGGGCGTCGGCGCCGCCTAACGGTGCGCCTGGTCCGGTGCAGCCGATGGAGAAGAACGGCGAGTGCAGCATCACCGGCGTCATCCCAGGCACCGACTTCAGCTGCCGCGACGCCAAGCCAGACGATGCTGGATCCGGCTGCGGCGTGGCGGTTTTCCCGCGGCGACGGACAGTTGGTGGCGGTTCTGGACACCGGGGTGCGGCCGGGACCGCGGCTGCCCGGTGTGCAACCCGGCGGCGACTACGTCGAGTCGACCGACGGCCTGACCGACTGTGACGGACACGGAACAGCGGTCGCCGGCCTGATCGCCGGCCAGCCCGGCGACGACGGCTTCGCCGGGATCGCGCCCGCGGCCCGGCTGGTCTCGTTGCGGGTCACGTCCGCGAAGTTCTCGGCGCGCACCGCGGGCGGCGATCCCACCTTGGCGCGGGCCACCGTCGACGTGACCGCGCTGGGCCGGGCGATCGTGCATGCAGCCGACCTCGGCGCCCGGGTGATCGACATCTCGACGATCACCTGCCTGCCCGCCGACCGCAACGTCGACCAGGGCGCGCTGGGTGCGGCGATCCGCTACGCGGCCATCGACAAGGACGCGGTCATCGTCGCGGCCGCTGGCGACAGCGGTTCCGCCGGCTGGGGTTCCAACGCAGCGTCATGCGAGTCCAACCCGCTCACCGACTTGAGCCATCCCGACGACCCCCGCAACTGGGCGGGTGTCACGTCGGTGTCGGTGCCGTCGTGGTGGCAGCCGTACGTGTTGTCGGTGGGATCGCTGACGCCGGGCGACCAGCCGTCGAAGTTCACCATGGCCGGGCCGTGGGTGGGCATCGCCGCGCCGGGCGAGAACATCGTCTCGGTGAGCAACCGTGACGACGGGGGACTGGCCAACGGCCAGCCCAACCAACACCAGCAGCTTGTCCCGCTCAACGGCACCGACTACGCGACCGGGTACGTCTCGGGCGTCGCAGCGTTGGTGCGCAGCAAGTATCCGACACTGAACGCCGGCCAGGTTATCCAGCGCATCACCGCTACCGCGCGCAACGGTGCCCGCGCGCCGTCCAACGTCGTCGGCGCCGGCACCGTAGACCCGGTTGCCGCCCTGACCTGGGAGCTTCCCGCCGCCACCAGAGCCGATCAGTCGCCGGTGAAACACGTTGCGGCGCCACCGGAACCGGCACCGAAGAGCGCGGTGCCGCGGATCGTCGCGTTCGGTGGCACGGCTGCTCTGATATTGGCCGTCGTGGCCGCCGCCGCGATCGCCGCACGCCGACGAAAGGAACTCACGCTGTGAGTGCGCATCAATCAACCTCGCCGCCCACCGGACGAATCACCTTGGTGCTGTTGGCCGTTGTCACCGCGGCCATCGCCTTCCCGTGGCATTCAGCGCGCGAGCGTTGGGTGCTCGGCATCGCCATCGTCGCGGTGATCGTGCTGCTGGCGCGGTGGCAGGGACTGCCCGTCACCACGATCCTGCGTCGTCGACTGGCGATTCTGCGCCCCAACCGGGGCGCACGCCGGGCCGACGAATCCGTCGCCGACGTGCGGACGACCGCGCTGCTGCGCGTCACCCCGCCGCAAGCAGATGCCGACATCCTGCCGCTGCCACTGATCGCCGGCTACGCGGAACGCTATGGTCTGCGCGCGGACGCGATTCGCGTGACCAGCCGCGACAGCACATCCGAAGCCGGCGCGCGGGAACGGGAAACCTGGATCGGCCTGACGTTGTCAGCCGCCGATAATCTTGCGGCGCTGCAAGCCCGTTCGCCGCAGATTCCGCTGCACGAGACCGCCGAGGTCGCGGCGCGTCGGCTCGCCGACCACCTGCGGGAGAGCGGATGGACGGCCGCCCTCGCCGCCCCCGACGATGTTCCGACGCCGTATCCGCGGTCCGCCCGCGAAACCTGGGCCGGGATTCGCCATGGGAGCACGGATTACTTTGCCGCGTATGGGGTCAAGGTCGACACCGCGCTGCCGAACACGCTCGCGGCGATCTGGTCGTACCCGGTCCGCGAAGTCTGGACGGCAGCGGAGGTCACCGGTGCCGGCGACGACCAGACGCTGGCCGTCGCGTGCGCATTCCGCACCGATGCCAGCCCCGGCGCGAGCGGGCCACTTCCCGGGCTGATTTCGCAATCCGGCAACCAGCGAGCGGCGCTGGCGGCTTTGGACCCGATATCGAGCCAGCGGCTCGACGGTCATGTCGCGCTACCCGAATCGCTGTTGCTGGAGCGGTTGCGCTGGGCCAGCACGACCCAACCGCAGCCGGTCGCGAGCACGCCGAGACTAGGTAGGCACGCCGGTCGGATAGAACAGGGCGGCGGCGTTCTCATAAAACACTGCGCGTAGCCAGGCGTCGTCGATGCCCGGCACTCGGGTGACCGCCCGCATAGCGTCGGCGTAGCCGTGGGGGATGTTGGGGAAGTCGCTGCCGTACAGGATGCGATCACCCATTTGCCGCAGCCGGTGCAGCTGTGAGGCCGGAAAGGGCATGGTTTCGTCGACGAACGGGGTGAAAGCCATTGTGGTGTCGAGCCTCACGTCGGCTGAGCCGTCGCAGATGTCCAGAAAGTCCGCATATTCCGGCATTCCCATGTGCGCGATGATCAATCGCAGTCGCGGATAGCGTTGCAGCAGAAGCTGTATCGGATCGGGCCCGGTGTGCTCGCCCGGCACCGGTCCGGAACCGCAGTGGATAACAACCGGTATCCGGGCATCCTCGATGGCTCCCCAGACACGATCGAGGAGTGCGTCGTTGGGCTCGTAGCGACCAACCTGGACGTGCGCTTTGAAGACCTGGGCCCCGTCGTGGATCGCCGCCTCGACGTAGTCTCCGGCGTCCGGTTCGGGATAAAACGTCGCGGTGGCAAGGCAATCCGGCGCAGACCGGGCAAACTGGACGGCCCACTGGTTAAGCCACGCCGCCATCTGAGGCTTGTGCGGATAGACCAGTGCGGTGAAGCCGCGCACTCCGAACCGCCGCAGCGTCTGCAGGCGTTCGGACTCAGCGGACCGATAGGTGATCGGCCATTCACGGCCGACCAGCGGGCCCGCAGAATCGAAGTAGTGCCACACCTTGTCCATCACCGATTTCGGCATGAAGTGGGTGTGTACATCGATCACGCCGGGCAAGCCCAGGGCAGACCAGATCTGCCGCACCTCGGCGGCCTCGTCTTCGTCGGCCATGATCCATCCTCGACTCGTCCGGCAAGCGGCGGGTAATACCGTTTGTCTATATCAGTCGCCGCGCGCTGTTGAACAGGAGGACCTAGATGTGGGATCCGGATGTCTACCTCGCCTTCGCCGATCACCGCGCCCGCCCGTTCTACGATCTGCTGTCTCGGGTGGGGGCAGCCACCCCACGTCGGGTTGTCGACCTGGGGTGCGGCGCGGGCAACCTGACCGGCCAGCTGGCCCGGCGTTGGCCGGATGCGGTGGTCGAGGGGCTGGACAGCTCACCGGAGATGGTTGCCGCCGCCCGCGAGCGCGGCGTGGACGCCTCTGTCGGAGACCTGAGTACCTGGACGCCGCAGCCCGATACCGACGTGGTGCTCAGCAACGCCGCCATGCATTGGGTGCCCGAACACGACGAGCTGTTCGTCCGATGGGCCGGTCAACTGGCCGCGGGATCATGGCTTGCGATTCAGATGCCGGGCAACTTCGAAACTCCGTCGCATGCCGCGGTACGCGCGGTGGCCCGACGTGAGCCATACGCAAAGGTGCTGCGGGACATCCCGTTTCGGGTAGGAACAGTTGTCGACACGCCGACGCACTACGCCGAGCTGCTGATCGGAGCCGGGTGTACCGTCGACGCCTGGGAAACCACCTACATACACCAGCTCACCGGCGAGCATCCGGTGCTGGACTGGATCAGTGGCACCGCGCTGCTGCCAGTGAGTGAACGGCTCAACGGGCAGGAATTACCAACAGTTTCGCCAGGAGCTCATCCCGCTGCTCGCAGAGGCCTATCCAGCCCGACCGGACGGGACCACGTTCTTCCCCTTCCGGCGAGTGTTTTTCGTCGCGCAGGTGGGTGGCTGAGCGCCGGCTACTCCGAAACTATCGCTCCGTTTGACTGATTTCGTCCTCGATGCCACGGTCGACGGCGATCGCCTGACCGGCTGGTTGGGGTTTTCTCGTGAATCTGCAAATATGTCTCGGTGTAGCGTGCCGCGATGCGGCTGCCGGCAAAATCGGACGGTATCACGTCGCCGGTCTGCTGACGCCAATCATGCAGGCGGACGGCAAGATCGGAGGCGATCAGATCGGATGCCGTCCAAGCCGTCTCCGGCCAGCAGGTTGTTGGTCTCGGTAGGGTCTGCGCGCAGATCGTAGAGTTCACGTTCCGGGCGCGGCGCGGTGACCAGCGGTGCAACGGCGTGGCCGGACGGGCTCTCCTCGATATCCCACGGCAGATCCAGCAGCGGCCGGTGCGCGTAATTCTCGATGTAGCTGAATTCTTTCGTTCGGATCGCCCGGATCGGATCAAACGAGTCGTGGTACGTCTTGCAGGTGAACACGTGGTCGCGCACCGGCTCGGTGCGATCGGGCGCAAGCAGCGCCTGCGCGTGCGAGATGCCCTCGATGTCGTCCGCTTGGGCGACGCCGAGCAGCGCCAGCAGAGTCGGGAGCAAATCCACGCCGCTGAACAGATCGTCGTAAACCCTTGGGGGAGCTGCCATTCGGGTGGGAGGGCGGATGATCATGGCGATTCCCGTCCCTGCCTCGTACAGCGTGGATTTCGCTCGCGGGAAGGCTGCACCGTGGTCGGTGAGGAACACCACCCACGTGCTGGTGTCCAGGCCGGTAGCGGCAAGCGTGTCCAATATCCGACCGACCGCCGCGTCAGCGGTCGCGATGGATCCGTAGAATTCGGCCAGATCTTGGCGCACCTCAACGATATTGGGCAGATAGTCAGGCGGATCGACGGCGGCGGCGTCGGCAGGCTCGTAGCGATCCCGTGGATACGGGCGGTGCGTTTCGAAGAAGCCGGCCGTCAACAGAAATGGTTGGCTGCCGTCGTAATCGCGCAGCCATTGCTGAGCCCGCTCAACGACGTATTCGCAGTATGAGTTCGACACGTCGAACTCGTCGAAACCCAATCTGGACGGATACGACGTCTCGTGTTGCATCCCGAAAAGAGCCGAGTACCAGCCGTATTCAGAGAGAATCTGCGGCAGTGTTCGAACGCCTGGACGATACTCCCAACCATGGTGCGCCAGCCCGACCAGTCCGTTGCTCTGCGGGTAGCGGCCAGTGAACAGAGACCCGCGCGATGGAGAGCAGAGCGGCGCTGTGGCATGTGCTCTGGTGAACAAAATGCCCTCGCCGGCCAACTGGTCCAGCCGCGGGCTCGAAACATCGGCGTGAGCGTAGACGCCGAGATACCGACCCAGATCGTGCCAGTGCACGAGGAGCACATTGTCGCGCTGCCGCTGCGTCACACCGTGATTTACGCCTGCGTCGTCGATCGCCGCCACCTCCTGAGCTTGCCGGGCCCTGTTGACGTTATCGGCTGTGTCGAGCCGGTGTGTATGGCGGGGCTTGTCTGGTCAGGCCTGCCGGCAGCCGCTCACCACTGTTGCGGCGGACGTCGGCCCGGGCCGGGCGGGCCATATTGCGGCGGTGGCGGCTGCCCGTAGGGCCATTGCCCGCCGCCCGGGAACCCGCCGGGCCCGGAGCCGCCGGTCAGTTTCGGCGGCAGTCCCAGGACCACGCGGAACGCCGGAACGAACATCAGGCCGGCGGTGACGGCGGCGACGAGTCCCGCAATCAGGTCGTAGGTAATTCGAGCGGTGGTGCCGTAGCGAGCTTCGCAACCGATCGCCAACATGAGCATCACGATTCCGCCGCCGAGAATCAGGAACTGCCCCAGGTGCCTCTTGAGAAAGAGCATCACTGCGCCACCGGATACTGCGAGGCCGGCCCCGATTATCAGGAACAGGCAAACCACCAGGACCATGGGAACACTGGGGACCATTCTCTGGATCTGCTGTCGGCAGATGCTGGAGTATTCGCCGCTGTATCGATTACAGACATCCGAAGCGCGGCTGACTGCGCTGTTCAGGTTGATCCACAGGGTCAGCGTGAGGATGGCGCCGAGCAACCCCAGCAGCCCGATGACGGCAAAGGTGATCCAGCCGATGGTCTGCTGAGAAGTCGGGGCGGACGCGGGCGCACCGTAACCGCTCCACGGCGGCGGACCGTAGCCGGGCTGCTGGCCGTAACCGGTCGGCGGCGTCCCATACCCGGACGGAGGCGGCTGTTGGCCGTAGTTCTGCGGGCTCGGCTGGCCGCCGTAGCCAGGATCGACGTGCCCCTGGGCATCGTCCGGCGAATTGCCCCATGGCGAGGGAAAGCCTGGCGGAGGAGGTTGCACCCCGGCATCGTAACCGCCCCTGCGCCGGTGAGCCCTGATGTACTTGGCGCGATGCACCAGGCGCGACGGCTTGAGGCTCAGGTCGTGCGTCGCGAAGCGTGTCCCCAACCGTTCTCCGAGACGAAGTCGGCGAGCGGCCGCCCAAGCGCCCAGCCGTCCAATTCCAACGAGGGCCGGTCTGGAAAGTCCGGCACCGGACCAAGGCAGAGGATTGCCACCGGCTCGGCATCAGCGGGCATCGACAGTAATGTCGCCAGCTTTGGTGGATCGAACAGCGACACCCATCCCATCCCCAGCCCCTCGGATCGTGCCGCCAGCCAGAGGTTTTGGATCGCGCACGATACCGATGCCAGATCCATCTGCGGGAGGGTGCGACGGCCGAACACGTAGCTGTCCCTGCAATCGGACAACGCCACCACCAGCAGCTCAGCGCAATCGAGGATGCCTTCGACCTTCAGCGCCAGAAATTCCTGTTCGCGTTGGCCCAGCGCGTGTGCGGTCAGCAGACGCTCCTCGTCGACCAGGGTGTGAATGCGTCGTCGCAGCCCGTCGTCGGTGATCCGGATGAATCGCCATGGCTGCATCAACCCCACGTTGGGTGCGGCGTGGGCGGCTTGCAGCAGGCGCGCAAGAGCGTCTTCGGGAACTTTGCTGCCGGGCACGAATCGGCGCATGTCGCGCCGCTCGGAGATCACGCGATAAACAGCTTGCCGCTCTGTCGGACTGAACGCGTGATCGCCCACACAGTCATCGTAGAAACGTCGGGCGTTCACGTGGCAAACGATGCCCAACTCGCCGTGTCGGGGCGCTGCGTCGGCCAACTTGTAAGAGAACCCATCAATAGGATCAGTCCCATGAATATTCCTGAGTCAGTGGACCAACTGCCCACCAATGGCACACGCGGACGCGTTTACGGCGACCCCTACCGAACCGCGGACGGCGGGACGGTGATCACCGCTGCCAAGGTCCACGCCGGTACCGCTACACCGCTCGGTGTTTTCGTTGTCCACGGCGGGACGGCACGTTGGGTGCCGGCCATCGACACAAACCGGATTGCGCTGATCGGGGTGATTACCGGGCTGATATCGGCGGTGATAGCCGGTATCGCCCTGGTGCGCCGCCCGCCGTGGCCCGACTTGTCGGCGACATCGGCGGCCTGGTCGCGGCGTTGACGAGTCACGGCCTATAAGTGACGCCGACCGCGCGGAACACGTATTCCGGCGGCATGTCGAAGTTCAGTGATCGGCGGGGCAGCCCGGCGAGCACGTCGGCGGCAACCGGGGCCTTGTAGTGCAGCGAGAGCTGCCCGGTGAACGACGGGTCTACCTTGCCGACATCGACGTCGACGTGCAGACCGGTCGGTGATATCTGTGCGGTCGCTGATCCGGATTGCGTGGCGTCCCAACGTGTGTCTACGGCCGGGCCGGCCAGCTTTGGCAGGGACGACAGGGTTGCCAGCACCCGCTGTGAGGTGAACACCAGCGACCCGACGTAGCTGGCGACGCTGTGGGCCGAACGCAGACCCGGAATGGCGCCGCTGAACCGTCGGGTGACCGGGACGTAATCGGCGAGGTAGAGAACCCCCTCGGCCTCGACTTCGGCGCGCAGGTCGTCGGGCAGCTTGCCGATGCCGAAGAGCTTGCGGACAAAGACCGGCATCACTCCAGTATGACCGCGGCCGGTGTCAGCGCCCTTGGCCAGCGCCGTCGACGCAGAGCGTCAATTCACGTTCAGCTCAGCGGGCGCGCGCACCCAACCGCAGCCTGAACCGGACCAGGCCTGCCAACACGACCGCCAGCACCATGAGCATGCCCATGTCTTGCAGCCACGCGCCGGACACATGCCGCCACAACCGGTCGGCGGGCAGTCCCGCCTCGACGTTGTTCAGATCTACGGTTGACGCCGATGCGGCGAACCCCCAACGAGCGGGCACTAGCCATGACATCTGGTCCAAGATCAGCCGTCCCGTCACCGGGATCAAACCGCCGGCCAACACCATCGAGACCATGATGGTCACCACGAGCATCGGCAGCACCTGTTCGGTGGAGCGGGCCAGCGATGACAGCGTCAGCCCCACCATCGCCGAGGTAATGGCCGTCAGCGCCAGCCCCAGGTACAGCTCGGCGACGCCGTGCACGACGCCGTGGCCCAGCACCGCGCCGCCGTGCGAGGGCGCGCCTTTGCCGATCGTCATGATGGCGACCATCACCGCGGTGCCGATCAGCGCCGCGGTGCTGTAGACGACGACTTTGGCCATCAGGTAGGCCGACGCCGAGAGGCCGACGGCTCGTTCGCGCTGGAAGATCAACCGCTCGCCGACCAGGTCGCGCACGGTGAGCGCGGTGCCGAGGAACACCGCGCCGATGTTGAGCAGGATCAGGATGTCGATGGGTTCTTCCGGCCCAGTCGGGTTGGCGTTTCCCAGCCCGGTGTTGCCGGGCACCGCCAGCGACAACACACCCAGCACAAACGGCAGCACCGCCAGAAACGCGAAGTAGCCGCGATCGGAGGTGATCAGCCGGGTTTGGCGGCGTGCCAGCGTCACGACCTGACGCCATTGGCTGGTGTGTGGCGGCCGGCCCAGTGGCGCTGCCCCGGCAGTCGGCGACGGCCTCCGTGGGCCGGCAGGATGACGGGCCAGATACGCGCGGTGCACGCCGTCGGGGTCGGTGCTGACCCGGGCGAAGATGTCAGCCCAGTCGGTGCTGGCCATCACCGGCCCGATCTGCGCGGGCGGGTCGGCGAAGGCGGTCTTGCCGCCCGGTGCCAGCAGCAGGATCTGGTCGCACATGCCCACGTAGGTCAGCGAGTGCGTGACGACAATGACCACCCGGCCCGCGTCGGCAAGTCGCCGCAACATCGTCATCACCTGGCGGTCCAACGCCGGGTCAAGACCCGACGTCGGTTCATCGAGAATCAGCAGCGACGGGCCGGTCAGAAGTTCCATGGCCACCGATGCGCGTTTGCGCTGCCCGCCGGACAGCTTGTCGACGCGGGTCTTTTTGTGCGCAGTCAACTCCAGCTCGTTGAGCACCCGCTCGACCACCTGCCGCCGGTCATCGGCGGAGGTGTCCCGCGGCAGCCGAAGTTCCGCGGCGTAGTGCAGGGCCTGTTCGACGGTGAGCTGGCGGTGCACGACGTCGTCCTGGGGCACCATGCCGATGCGCGAGCGCATCGAGGCGTACTCGGCGTGCACGTCGTGCCCGTCGAACGCAACCACACCGGCGCTGCGCGGCATCGCGCCGCCGATCAGCTTGACCAGCGTGGATTTTCCGGCGCCGGACGGCCCGATCACGGCGGTCAGTGTCCCCGGTTTCGCGGTGAAGGACACATCCTGCAGCAGTTGGCGCCCGTCAACGGTCAATGCCAGCCCGTGGGCGGTGAGCCCGCTGGTGCGGGCTGCCGCGGGCTGGGGCACCAGGGTGTTGCCGGTCGCGAGCAGGTCGGTGTTGCCAATGGTGACGATGTCGCCGTCGCGCAGCATCGCGCGTGTGATCAGGGTGCCGTTGACGAACGTGCCGTTGCTGCTGTTGTTGTCGCGGACCTCGAGACCGGCCGGAGCCGGATACCAGCACCGCGTGGACCCGAGAGGCCAGCGCGTCCTCGACGACGACGCTGTTGGTCTTGGCGCGCCCGACCGTCAACGAACCCCGTGACTCCGCCGTCCGCGACGGGGCCGGTGGAGTCGGCACTCGCCTGGTTTCACTGACCGGTAGAGGAGGGGCCGGTTGGCTCGGCTGCGATCCCGTTGGACGAACCGGGGGCCGCGATGGTGGACGCGTCGGGCCCGCCGGCCGGAACATGGCCGTCTTAGGGCTCTCGCCCAGCGCCTCATCGGCGGGGCGTTGATGCGTTCGAGGCTCGAGGGGTCCCGCCGACGTGGCGACCCGGAACGTCAGCTGCGGGCCACGCGGGCTGCCCAGCGCGATGCTCAGGCGATCGTGGATAGGCACCAGGTTGGCGCGTGACCCAGCGACGTAGACGCCGTTTTGGCTTTTATCGACGACCACCCACTGCGCGCCGTCGAACCGCAGAATCGCGTGCACCCGCGATATCAGCGTGAGGTCGTCAGGATTGATGTCGTGGAAACAGATGTCGCATTCGCGGTCGCGGCCCACGATGACATCCCTGTCGACCGGAAACGTGTACATCGCCGATCCCAGCCAGACCGTCAGTGGCGGCACGCCGACACCGCTCGCCGCGGCGAGCTTTGTCGTGCTGCCGTCACCAGACGGCGTGCGGCTGTGATCTGACGGTGACATTCAATGCTTTCTATACCCCGAGATCCTGTGTGCGACGCATACGAACATATAGGTGCCTCCAGCAGCGACCGGTGGCGAGCGCGGCGTCGCGTCCGCGCGGTGACCTGATCGAAGCTAAACCTTGACTTGACCTCGGGATGATGCGGCGTTGACGATGAAGACTGTGCGCCGACTGCTGGGCCTCCTGTGCGCTGTGGTGTGCGCAGCCATTGTGCCCCTGGCGACAGCTCCGAAGGGGGGTGCAGTCGGCGCACCTTGGTTTGCGCCCTCGGTCGGCAATGCCGCTCAGGTGATTTCCGTTGTCGGAGTTGGCGGTTCGAATGCGAAGATGGATGTGTATCAACGCGGCGCCGCAGGCTGGCAGCCAGTCGCGGCTGGCATACCGACGCACATCGGGTCGGCGGGTCTTGCGGCGCAGGCAAAAAGCGGCTATCCGGCGACCCCGATGGGCGTGTTCGCATTGCCGTTTGCGTTCGGGACGGCGCCCAATCCCGGTGGGGGACTGAAGTACGTGCAAGTCGGGCCCAATCACTGGTGGAACGGCGACGACAACAGCCCCACCTTCAACACCATGCAGGTCTGCCAGAAGGCTCAGTGCCAGTTCGACACCGGCGCGAGTGAAAACCTCGAGATCCCGCAGTACAAACACGCGGTGGTGATGGGCGTCAACCCCAACCATGAACCTGGCAAAGGCGCTGCGTTCTTCTTTCACACCACCGACGGTGGTGCGACCGAGGGCTGCGTGGCGATCGACGACGCCAAGCTCGTGCAGATCATCCAGTGGCTGCGTCCCGGGGCCGTGATGGCGATCACCCAATAAGCCTCAGGCGCAATCGAATTCAGGCCAGTGCGCTACCCGGCGACAGCTTGAAGTCCAGGTTTTTTAACGACATTGTGGCGTCGTAGGTCCGGTCATATCCGGTTGCGCTAATCCGCCATCCGTCGGCGGTGCGGCGGTACTTGTCGCGGTAGAACCCGGCACCGATCAGCATGAAATCGAATTCCGCCACGATCACCCGGTCTTGCAGGTACCAGATGCCCGTCGCCTCGTCGCCGCTGACGGTGATCTCCGGATGGGTGACGCGGTGCTCGGTGATCACGTTCGGTCCTAGCGACGAGCGCATGTACTCGACCAGGTCGGCGCGATTGGTGAAGTGGTGCTCTTCGCCCATCGACGATCCGTAGTCGCCGACGATGTCCTCGGTGAGTGTGTCGGCGAAATCGTCCCAATGCTTGGTGTCCAGCCCACGCAGATAGCGGTATTTGATCAGTTCGATCGCTGCGACGTCGGAGAGATAGGCGACATGATCGTAAGAGCTCATCACGTCATTGCAGCACACGCCGTGTGACGCCCTGCGGTAAACCGGACTCAACGCAGGTAGTGAGTGACCATGTCGATGAGCGCGCGGCGCTCCAGATGCCAGTCGATCGGGGTCCCCACGATCATCTGCGCCAACACCACACCGCGTAGCGTCGCCCAAATCACCTCGGCCACGCCATCATTAGATGGTTCGTCGGTTATCAGCCTGCCGAGCTGGCCGATTGCCGCGTTCATCTCCAACAGGTGGCGCCGCGAGGAACCGCCCGGGCCACCGCGGTTGGCCCGCAGGATCTCGAACGCCGCCATCGACGTCGGGCTGCTGTAGCAACTCCAGGCGGTGTCGACCACGACCTCGATGCGCTCCCGCAACGGCAGTTCGCTGACGTGGGCTGACGACAGGCTTTCCAGCAGCCGGGCCACCCCGTCGTCGACAACGGCCATCAGCAGACCGTTGCGGTCGCCGAAGTGGTACTGGATCACCCCCCACGTGACGCCCGCACGTTCGGCGACGTGTTTGGCGGTCGCGGCGGCGAACCCCTCCTCCACGATGCAGCGGACCGTTTCGTCGATGATTTTCGCTCGGGTGTCGTCCCCCCGTTTGCGCGGCGCATTCGTCCGCCGCGTGGGAGTGACGGGCGGCCGGGGCTTCCGACCTGCGGCGATGGACATTGTTGACTTTATAACATAGTCACAACTATTTTTGGGCGGTGAGCCAATCCCGCTACGCGCAGCTGTCCCGCCAGGAGCTGGCAGTTCTGGTTCCCGAGCTCCTGTTGATCGGGCACATGATCGACCGCTCCGGCATGGCCTGGTGTATTCAGGAGTTCGGTCGTGACGAGATGGTGCAGATCGCCATCGAGGAGTGGGCCGGTGCCAGCCCGATCTACACCAGGCGCATGCAGCGGGCACTGAACTACGAGGGCGACGACGTGCCCACCATCTTCAAGGGCCTGCAGCTCGACATCGGCGCTCCGCCGCAGTTCATGGATTTCCGCTACACCATCCACGACCGTTGGCACGGCGAATTTCGGCTCGACCACTGCGGCGCCCTGCTCGACGTGGAGCCGATGGGCGACGAGTACGTCTTCGGCATGTGCCACACCATCGAGGACCCGACGTTCGACGCCACCGCGGTAGCGACCAACCCACGCGCACAGATGCGGCCCATTCACCGGCCACCCCGGGTCCCGTCCGACCGGCATCCGCACTGTGCGTGGACCGTTATCATCGACGAGTCTCATCCGCAGGCCCAGAGCATCCCAGCGCTGGACATCGTTCGCGAAACACGCGCTGCAACATGGGAACTCGGCACGATCGATCGATCCGAGGAGGGGTTGGCCGACTATTCGGGCCCGCTGGTATCCGACTTCGACTTCGGAGCCTTCTCGCACTCGGCGCTCGTTCGGATGGCCGACGAGGTATGCCTGCAGATGCATCTGCTGTATCTGTCCTTTGCGGTCGCAGTGCGAGCGCGCGCGGGGTCGGACGCCGCGTTGGCCACCTCGGTGGGCACTCGCCAGCTAATCGGCGTGGCCGGGCTCGGCGCCGAGCGCATCCATCGAGCGCTGTCGCTCCCCGGCGGGATCGACGGTGTGCTGAGGGTTTTCGAGCTGCACCCGTTGTTCAACCCGCAGGGCTATGTCAACGCAGAGACACACGCCGGATTTCACGTTCACCGATCACCGGCCCACGACGATGCCGCCTGGATCTCGCTGTGCTCACCGGAGTCGGTCCAGCCGTTACAAGCGATCGCCACCGCGGTCGACCCGCACATCCACGTCCAGGTCAGCGGAGACAACACCGACTGGGCCGTCGAGTTGTCCGAGACTGACAGTCGCCGCAACAGAGCTGCCCGAGGTTGCAATCGCCAAGGTCAGTGGCGGGTCGACGTTTGAGTTCCAGCCGCGGCGATCACTGCCGTTGACTGTGGTGTGACGCGACTCGAATCTGTCAAGATGTCGGCTGTCTCACTTCGGTGACGCAACCGCATCGACCGTGTACCGATGACGTTGTGCCCGATCGTCGTAGCGTGACCGCGGTTATGGTTAACCCTGGCCACCGACCGCTATCGACGAAGGTATGCACTTTATGTATGACCCGTTGGGGTTATCGATCGGGACCACTAATTTAGTCGCGGTCCGCAGCGGGAATCCGCCCGTCTCGCGCCGCGCTGTGTTGACCCTCTTTCCTGATCGCGCACCGGAACTCGGTGTGCCCATGGAGAATTCGGATGCGGCAGACACCGGCACGCTGATGGCCGGCTTCGTAGAGCGGGTGGGTGGGTCGAACACTCTGAAATCTGCCGACGGCTCGACGCACGACCCGGCGCTGTTGCTGGTCGAGGCGTTGGATGCATTGATCACCGCGACTGGTGGCGAGGCATCGACGTCGAATATCACGATGGCGGTTCCCGCGCATTGGGGATCCGAGGCGTTGCGGGGACTTCAAGACGCGTTGAGCACCCATTCCGGTTTCGTCCGTAGCGGCATAACCCCGCGGCTGGTTACGGATTCGGTTGCCGCGCTGACGGCGTTGAACTCCGATTCCAGGCTGCCCGCCGAAGGGGTTGTCGCGCTTTTCGATTTCGGCGGTAGCGGCACAAGCATCACCCTGGCCGACGCCGCGTCGGGTTTCACCCCCATAGCAGAGACGCTGCGCTACTCGGAATTCTCCGGCGACATCGTTGATCAGGCACTGCTCGTGCACGCCTTGGACAACGCGGGCCACAGTAATGGCGCCGACCCCGCCAGCACCGCCGTCGTCGCGCAATTCGCCAGTCTGCGTGAAGAGTGCCGTCTGGCCAAAGAACGGCTCTCCAGCGAAACGGTGACCGAACTCGTCGCCGAACTGCCCGGCCAGCGCGCCCGCGTCGAGGTAAGCCGAGCTGAATTGGATAGCCTGATCGAGGGTAAGCTCGACGGTTTGCTCTCCGCGTTCGATGACCTGTTGCGCCGCAACAAAGTTCGCCGCGGAGATCTCGCGGCGGTGGCGATGGCCGGCGGTGGAGCTAAGATTCCGCTTGTCGCCCAGCGTCTTTCGGCCCACACCAAAGCCTCGGTGGTAACCGCCGTGCAGCCCGGACTTGCCATGGCGGTCGGCGCGAAGATGCTCTCTACCCGGCAACCGATCGGGCAGCAAGGCGAGGAGTTCGAAGAGACGACGATGGCCGCACTGGTGGGCGCATCGACCGGCAGCTTCGCAACGTCGACCGGCGGCTTCTCCACCTCGAGCAGTACCTTCGCTGCGCCCACGGACTCACTCGGCACCCCCACCGGCACATTCGGTGCTCCGACGGGCACGTTCCCGGTTCCCACTGCCGATGCGCTTTTCAATAAAAACCTGTTCGACAAGGACCCGTCGGAGACGCTGCACGAGTTGGCTTGGTCGCAGGCCGACGATTCCGACGACGAGCCGGTGGTCTACACCGGCGAGCCTTATGACGACGACAACAACCGTGCGACCCCTTCGCAGCTGATGCAACTGCCGAAAGTCGAGCCACTCCACGTGACGCAGCGCGGAAGTCGGTTGCCGCAGCTGTTTTTGGGACTCGCAGCGCTGGTGTCGATGATCGCTATCGGCGGGGTGGCATTCTCGTTGACCAGCAACAGTAACCGCGTGCCCACCTTGCCCAGCAGCACCACGGCGATACCGCCGCCGCCACTGAGCTCGCAGCTTCCGTCGCCGAGCCCGCTGCCGCCGCCTCCGCCCAGCGCAGAGCCCTCGCCCATCGTCGCCCCGCCACCCACCAGCGAAGCGCCGCCACCCCCGCCACCTCCGCCACCGCCGCCGCCTCCGCCCCCGCCGGTGACCACGACGTACGCGCCGCCGCCGATCACGACGGCGCAGGCCACCACCACCGCGCCGCAGCCAACGACCACCACACCGCAGGCGATCAGCACCACCCCGAGCACGACGCCACCGCCGCCGCCCCCGACGACGAGCACCCCGCCGACGGTCGCGATGACGACGACGTATCTGAATCTGCCCTTCGTGCCGGTGCCGATTCCGGTTCAGGTGCCCCAGGGGCAGGGCGGGGCGACCCAGCAGCCGCAGAACCCTTACCAGCCACAGAGCCCCTACCAGCCGCAGAATCCCTACCAGCAGAGCCCGTACATGCCGCAGAACCCCTACCCGAACCCGGGGTACGGCTACTAGGCGTGGCGGTCGTTCCGGTGGTCGCGACTGGGGAGTTGAACCTGCGGGGCGGACTCAAGCTAAGTATCTTCAGCTCGCCCAGTATGTCCCGGGCTTGTTTGGACACTTGACGAGCGGATGGAAGTGCCGGGTCGGCCGGGTTGGTGTGGCGTCGCCACCGTCTCGGTACAACCTGCAGTTCATAACGGGCATCGGGGAAGTAACGCCGCATCTTGCGCGGGCGATGAAGATTGTCTAGGGCCCGCGCGGTGCACATTTCCGCCTAGACCGCGGCTAGCAAAGGACTCCGGAGGAGCATTGGACATCGTACTTGGTGTGTCGATGGCACCAACGACGGTCCGCATGGTGCTGGTTGAAGGCGAAAATGCCGACGGCGTCACCGTCGAGGAAGACAACTTCGACGTCGTCGCCGCGGACGGCGCGGCAACCTCGAGGGCACCCGAGCAGGTGATCGCCGCGATCCTCGGTACCCGGGAAGGCGCCGCTGAAGGCGGCTATCGGTTGATGTCGACTGGGGTGACCTGGACCGAGCCGACCGAGGTCGGCGCGCTGCGCGACGCGCTGGCCTTCCGCGAGATGCGAAGCGTCATGCTGGTCTCACCGTTGCTCGCGGCGGCCGCGCTGACCCAGACGGTCGGCGATGCGATGGATTACGAGTACACCGCGCTGCTGTTTGTTGAGCCGGAAAGCGCAACCTTGGCCGTGGTCGAGACCAACGACGGTTCGATCGTCGATCTGCACCGACAGCGGGTGCGCTGCGCTCGGCGCAGCGCCGAGGCAGTCACCGAGTTGGCGGCCATGGTCGCTGCCCTCGACGGGCTGGAGTCGAGGCCGGACGGCGTGTTCATCGTCGGTTGCGGCGTCGATATCGTCCCCATCAAGCCGCAATTGGACGCGACGGTCTCGATTCCGGTGAGCGCACCCGAGGAACCGGACATGGCGCTCGCCCGTGGAGCGGCGCTGGCATCGGCAAACGCGCCGTTGTTCGCATCGTCGACCGCTGCGCTGGCCTACGCGCAGGATCCGGGTACCGGTGAGGTGAACCCCAACGCGCTGGCTCCGGCGTATCTCGACGTTTCTGGCAACGCCCGGTTACGTGACCGCGCCCTCGCCTACAGCGCCTTAGCGGACGAGGACGTCGACGAGGGCCTCCGCGGACACCGGCCGTTCCTGCTGGCGAGTAGTGGGGCGGTGGCGGCCATCCTCATCGGCATTGTGGCGCTGGCGATTTCGCTGGTAGGCGATGTCGGGCCGACGGTCGGCCAGCGAACCGGCCACCGCAGAAACGCCGTCCCCACACAGCAGGTGCCGGCGCCGCCGAGCGCGCACGCACCTGCGGTTGCCGCGCCCGGTTCATCCGCGCCGTCGGCAGCACCGCCGCCGTCGGCAGTACCGCCGCCATCGGCCGCACCGCCTCTACCGCCGGCGCAGACGATCACGGCGCCGACTCCGGTGGCGCGCCAGTTGCCGCAGCGGGCTGTGACCCCGAACCCGGTCTATCGGAGGCCGAATCGGCAAGCACCGGTCTACGTGCCGCCTCCCGCAGCAGACGAGGCGCCACCGCCGGCCGCGCCGCCTCCGCCGGCCGCACCCCCGCCCGCTGCCCCGGAGCCGCGGTTGCCGCCGATGGTGATGTACCTTCGTCTGCCGTTTGTCACTGTCCCGATTCCGATCAACCCGCCGCCGCCCCCGCCGCCCCCGCCGCCAGGGCCGTAGCAGTCGGCGGCTGAATCCCGGGGTACGGCTACTAGTCGTGGCGCGAACCACTCGATATGCGCACACTGGATGTATTCGAGTGAGCTGCCAGGAGGCCGCAATGGACGACAACGGTCGGTTCGGATTCGATCCGGAAGACTTCGATCGAGTGATCCGCGACGCGAGCGAGGGACTGCGCGACGCGATCGAAGGAGTCAGCCGGTTTTTCACCGTGCCCGGTGATCGGTCCGGGTGGTCGTCGGTCTTCGCGGATCTGTCGCGGCGCACCCGGACCAGGCCCGAGACCACCGGCGAAACCGGTGACGGGGTTTGGGCGATCTACACCGTGAGCGCCGACGGCGACGCCCGCGTCGAGGAGGTGTTCGCCACCGAACTCGATGCGCTGCGGGCGAACAGGAACAACACCGACGCGAGCCGCAAGGTCCGATTCCTCCCGTACGGCATTGCCGTCAGCGTCCTGGACGATTCGGACGAGGCACCGTAAACCCAGTGCGCCGGGAAAACCGCGACGTCGGTCACGCTGGGAATATCGGGACAGGTTCGGGGGTACAACGCCAGAATGTTGACCATGTGCGCACGCCGGATCGGCTATGTCCTTATCGCAGCGCTGGTAACCGGTGGCGGCGTGCTAAGCGCCCCCATGCCAGTCTCGTCTGCACAGCCATGCCCTGACGTCGAGGCGGTGTTCGCCCGTGGCACCGGCGAGCCACCCGGAGTCGGCGGGATCGGGGAACCATTCGTCGACGCGTTGCGCTCGGCGGTCGGTCCTAAGTCGCTCGACGTGTACCCGGTCAACTACGAAGCCAGCAGCAACTTCTCCGACCGCATCGAGTTCGCCCAAAGCGTCGTCGACGGGATCAAGGACGCTAGCAGTCATATCGAGGCCACTGCGGCGAACTGCCCCAAGACCAGGATTGTGCTCGGCGGGTATTCCCAGGGTGCAGCCGTGGCCGGCTTCGTCACTTCGGCGGCTATCCCTGCGGGAGTGCCTGCGGAGTACGTGCCATTCCTACCCAAGCCGATGCCGCCGGAGATCGCCAACCACGTGGCGGCGGTGACGCTCTTCGGCAAGCCGTCAGCCCAGTGGCTGCAGAATTACGGCGCGCCGGTGGTCGTCATCGGCCCGCTGTATGCGCCGAAGACTGACGACTTGTGCGCCGATGGCGACACGATCTGCAACGGTGATCCCGGCGGGCCGCCGAGCTTCGCGCACGCCTCATACCCGGTGAACGGCATGGTCGGTCAGGCCGCGAATTTCGCCGCGAGCCATCTGTAGCCGTCAGTCGGGCTGGTCGGCCATGATCGTTGCGAACAGCTCGCCCATCTCGTCGGCGGGACCGCCCGGCACGGTGTAGCCGGCCTGGTCGCGGATCTCGTCGAGATGGTCGCGCACCTGCTCGACCGACAGTGCGGGATCGTAGAAGCCCTTCGTCCTGCCGATGAAGAATCGGGCGACGTGCCCGGCGCCGACCGTGTAGATCTCGCCGGAAACCGGGCAGTCCCGGTGCGTCAGGAACGCCGCCACCGGCGCCACCAATGCCGGATCAAGCTTCTGAAGATATTGGGCCACAAGCTCATCCAGAATCGCCTGAGCCGATGCGTCGTCAGGCCGGCCGGCTCCGTCGACGGAATGTGCCAGCATCCGTGTGTAGGCGATCGGCGCAATCGCGTTGACCTTGATGTTGTGGTCGGCCCCCTCGGCGGCGAGCACCCGGGTCAAGCCGACCAACCCGGTCTTGGCCGCGCCGTAATTGCTCATCCGCTCGGCGCCGAGAAGTCCCGCGGCCGAGCAGGTGTTCAGGATTCGTCCGTAGCCTCGCTCGCGCATCGCTTTCCACGCGGGTCTCGTCACATAAAACGCACCCTTCAAGTGCACATCCACCAACGGGTCAAGCCGGTCGGTGGTCATGTCCTCGAACGGCGCGTCCCGGACGATGCCGGCATTGTTGATCACGATGTCGACGCGTCCCCAGGCGCGCAGGGCGGCCTCGATGATCGCCTGCCCGCCTTCAGGGCTGGTCACGCTATGGGTGTCGGCGACCGCCTCACCGCCTTGCCGGCGCACCTCCTCGGTGACCGTGGCGGCGGCGTCGGTATTCGAGCCTCCTCCCGTCACCGAGGCTCCGGTGTCGTTGACCAGGACACGCGCGCCGCGCGACGCGAGGAGCAGCGCGTATTGCCTGCCCAGGCCACCGCCGGCCCCGGTGATCACCGCGACCTGGTCGTCGAACCGCATGTCGTTGGTCACCAGGTAACCGGCAACTCTTTCATGCCGTAGATGTCGGCGTCTTTGAACTTCAGCTCATCGGGCGGCACTGCTAATTGCAAGCCCGGTAGTCGGCGCGCCAATGTGGCGAACGCAACCTGCATTTCGACCCGGGCGAGGTTGGCCCCGATGCACTGGTGCACGCCGTAACCGAAGCCCAGGTGCCCGCGGGCGCTTCGTTCGGCATCGAAAGCCTCTGGATGGTCGACGAATTCGGTGTCCCAGTTTCCGGCCGGCAGGTTCATCAAGACCTTTTCTCCGGTGCGGATCAATTGGCCGCCGATGGTCAGGTCTTCGGTCGCCACCCGGTCCACCTGCGCATGCACGATGGTGAGATAACGCATGAGCTCTTCGACGGCATTGGCGATCACGGCTGGGTCTTCAGTCCGGCCCAGCCGCTCGAACACCTCGGGATTCTCCAGTAACGCAACTGTTCCCAACGAAATCATGTTGGCCGTGGTTTCGTGGCCGGCCTGCATCATGATCACGCCGTTGACGGCCACGGTGTTGTGGTCGAGTTGGCCGGTCGCGACGTAGTCGGTGACGAGGCGGCTGATCAGGTCGTCGCCGGGTTCGCGCTCTTTACGGGCCACCAATTCCTGTATGTAGAGATACATCTCGGCGAAGCCCTGCGCCCGTTGCTCGTCGGTGGAGTTCACGTCCAGTCCGGCGGCGGTGTTGTGCTGGAAGAGTTCCAGGTCTTCGGGGGGTACGCCCAGGAGCATTGCGATCACCAGCGACGGCACCGGTAGGGCGAAGTCGCGCGCGATGTCGGCCGGCGGTCCCTTGTCGATCATCTTGTCCAGGTAGTGGTCGACCAGTTCTTGGATCTGTGGCCGCATTGCTTCGGTACGCCGGAAAGTGAATTGGCTGGTCATCATGCGTCGCAAGCGGTGATGCTCGGGATCGTCGATGCGCGCGAAGATGACCGGCGTGCCTTCATCGCTGGACGGCCTGATCAGATCCGAGAGGGTATCCGCGGATAGCCGTGGGTCAACCAGAGCGGCCCTGATGTCCTGGTAGCGGCTCACTATCCAGGTCGGCTCGCCGTTCCACATCGCCCGCTGAAGGCCGGGCTCTTGTCGCCAACTCGCGAACTCGAGTGGGGGCGCAAGCGGGCATTGTGCGGCGCGCGCGCAGTGGAATCACGGGTAGATCGGAAGTCGTTGATGTCACCGGAGTTTCCCATTAAGTGTCAGATGGCTGCCAATTCGATGAGCGTAAAACCTAGCTGATTGGCAGTCAACTGTCAGTTACGCTGATGTCATGACTGCGGTGACCGACCGGCCGTTGCGAGCCGATGCTGCGCGCAATGCCGAGCGGATCCTGCGCGCCGCGCGGGAGATTTACAGCGAGTTCGGGCCCGGAGGCTCCCATCGAGGCGATCGCCCGTCGGGCCGGCGTCGGTGAGCGAACCCTCTACCGGAGGTTTCCGACCAAAGCCGAGCTGGTCCGGGCAGCGCTGGATCAATGCATCGCCGAGGACCTCACGCCGACGATCGAGACCGTCCGCGGCGCCGCTGACCCCTTGCACGGCCTCGCCCAGCTGATCGAGGCGGCGATATCGCTGGGCGCACGCGAACACAACCTGTTGACCGCGGCGCGCACGAGCCGGGTCGTTGACTCCCGACGTCTCGACCGCGCTGTACGAGGCCCTAAAGGAACTCGCCCAGCGCGGCCAGCACGCCGGTGTCGTCCGGTCCGACCTGGTGGCTGACGACCTGCCGCGGTTGATCGCGATGCTCCACAGCGTGCTGTGGACGATGGATGCCCACAGTGATGGCTGGCGTCGCTATGTCGCGCTCATGTTGGACGCGATATCGGCCGATGATCGGCGGCCATTGCCCCCGGCGGCCAGGCTTCGTTTTGCGCCCGAAGCCAGCACCTGGCCGAGGTAGACAGCCGCTTCACCGGTCGCTCGTTATCCGATCGTGACTATTTCTTGATTTGCCCGTAAGCTGCTCGCCGTGGGGCGACATGAATTAGCCAGCAACCGGCGAAAATCACCGGTCGCAGTGGCTGTAGTCGCCGCCCCGGTCGCCATCCTCTTTGCCCTCGGCGGAAGTGGCCATCAGCTCAGCCCCGTGAGTAACGCCGCCTCGGTTGCTGATGGCCTCGGGCCGGGCTCTTTGCAGGTCACAACAGGGGCGTCGGGCACAGCTTCGTGGACCCAGTCCAATGTGAATTCTGGCCCAGCGGAGACGGCGCCGGCATCACGAGCGTCGAGATGGCGAGTCGTCGCCAAGGACGCCCCGCGCGTACTGCCCGTGGGAATCGCTCCGGAACGTGGCCTACAGGTCAAGACGATCTTGGCCGCTCGCAGCATCAGCGCGGCATTCCCGGAGATCAAGAGCATCGGCGGCGTCCGGCCAGATGCGCTCCCATGGCATCCGCGGGGTTTGGCGATCGACATCATGATTCCCAACCCGTCGAGCGCCGCGGGCATAGCGCTCGGCAACGAGATCGTCCGGTTCGCGTTCAAGAACGCAGACCGCTTCGCATTGCAGGACGTTATCTGGCGCGGCACCTACTACACGCCCAGCGGGCCGTCAGGATCCGGCTACGGCCACTACGACCACGTCCACATCACCACCCACGGCGGCGGATACCCCACCGGCGGGGAAGTCTACGTTCGCTAGCCCGTCAGCGCGGACCCACGAGCGTAGAGAACAATTCGTTGTAGTCGGCGTCGGACGTCCTGACGAACACACCGCGGTTGCCGCCGACCGCGATCGACCAGTCGCCGCCCGAGTAGGCCCAACCGTGCTGCGGCGTGAAGGCGAATTGCGGATTGAGCTTGGTGTATGAACCGGCAAGGACGTCGAACAATTGGGTCACCGCTGCCGTGAATTGTGCCGTCGTCTTCGCCAGGTCCTCGGGGAAGTCAACGCTCGCTTCGAAGTTCTCCAGCGAGCCGTCACGCGAAAACTCGCCCGCCGCAACGACACCCTTGAGGTCGAGTAAGTCCTTCAGCGTTGAAGCCATGGTGATCCTCGTTTCTACTAAGCGGCAGTGCGTTTTCAGCTCCGCAGAGTTTCTTTGATCTGCCGCGTCAAACGCTATGAGGGGTGAGCCTTTTCGGCGACAGTTACGATCGCGCCGAATTCTTCGTTTGAAAGCCCAGCGCCAGCGGGTAGTCGACTGGGCCGCTCGGCATCGGTACCGGCGCCTGTGGAGCCAATCGCAAGTCAAACGTCACTATTTGGAAACAGTGCGGTGCGGCGTGGTGCATGTTGAACATGGGCCCATTAAAAATGGTGCAGGTCGTCGAACACGACTCCGGTACGGCCCTGGCTTTCGGCCGCACCTTGTGATGTGCAGGAATACCCGAAGGTGGATGAGGGAGTTGACGTCGATGACAACCTTTGACCGATTCAACATCAAAGTCGTTGCCGGCATTGGGTTGTGCGGGGCCGCGATAGCGCTGAGCCCGGACGCGGCAGCTGCCCCGCTGAAAACAGGCGGCTATGCGTGCATCCAAGGAGCTGCGGGCGAAGTCGGTGCGCCAGCAGTCGCCGGTGGCCCAGCAGGCGCCGGTGGCCCGGTGGTCGCGCAGGTGTGTGTTCCGCCTGCACCGGCGGGAGCCCCGATCGTTGGAATGGCTGGTGCGCCAGCGGTTGCGCCGGTTCCAGCTGCTGCCCCGATTCCGGCGGGTGCGCCGATTCCGGCGGGTGCGCCGATTCCGGCGGGTGCGCCGCTTCCCGTTGGTGCTCCGCTGATTGCGCTTGGGCCGGTGGGTGGTCCGGTGCCGGGTGCTGTACTCACGGATTTGGCCGGTGGCCCTGGAGGTAAAGGCGCGCCGACCGGCCCGGCGCCGGCGGGCGGACCTGTGCCCGGTCAGCCGCTTCCGCCCGGTCCTCCGCAGTAACGGTGACGATCTCGCGCCCCCGGGTCAGGCCCGGGGGCGCGATTTAGCATCCGTACCTGCCAACGGCACGGATATGAATGCGAAATGCCCTACACAACAACACCATTCTGGTGCAGGTTCCGACGTAGATGCGCGCCTCGTGACAACCGGCCGCTGTCGTCTCCGCTTACTCTTTCACAACCACCGGGTCGCCGATGTTGACCGTGTTGGAGTACCACTCTGCGTCGGCGGGGCTCAGGCTGATGCAGCCGTGGCTGACATTTTCGCGCCCCAATGATTGGACAGCCCACGGGGCTGAATGCACAAACAGGCCGCGGCTGCTGATACGGGTGGCGTATTCCACCGGGACACGGTAACCCTCGGGGTCGGTCAGCGGAACGCCGACACTGCTCGAATCCATAATCACTGAGCGATCTTTGGACATGACCGTGTAGACGCCAACAGGCGTCGGGAAGTTCGGGCGACCCATCGAGGCCGGCATCACGCCCTCTTCGCCCCAGTGGGGTTGGTGGTGCGGGGCGGGTAGTCGAGGCGAGGGTCCCGTTCGGATTCCGTCGATGCTGACGGTGAATGTGTGGTCTGAGATGTCGGCGACGCCGAGCACGGCAGGACCCGTTTTGAAATCCGTCGACAAGCCGCCCACCGACAGCGCTATCGTGCTGTGCGCCGGCCAGTATCGGTCGGGAACCCACTGCACCACGTCGTTGTTGAGCCACTCGAACTTGCCGGTCATCGAGGGTGCGGATGCGATCTCAATGGTCCGTTCGGCCGCACGCCGGTTGAGGACGGGCGTGCGGAACGTCACCACTACGGGGTGTGCCACACCCACTACCTGACCCGCCGTCGGTCGAACCGAAGCGATGGCGAAATCGTACGACTGGTTGGCGGCGGCCAGGCTGACGCCGGACGGCCCGGCGACCATGGACGCGCCGATCCCGAGCAGCACAAGAACAGAACGAAAAATCGCGCGCATGCTCGAGTTCCTTTAGTAGGCAGAGTTGCAATAGCGATCGTAAGTGTGTCCGGAATGTTGGACGTGGAAGGGCGCGTGGGCAATTCGGTTAAGCATCTGTCACATTTTGGATACGGCGAGCGGAACTCGAAGCCCGCGATTTCGTCTCGACGGACAACGTGAGGTCCCGCGAAATATCGTATGAGATCGCTGGTGCTAGTCGAGCATTGGGCTCAGCGAACGCCTTTTCCGCCTGACCTGGCCTGGCCCAACAGGCTTGGGTCACCATTTGTCGCATCCGACGGCGATGAAACAAAGTGCTCGAACAGCCCAGTGACCTGCAGGACGCGGTCGAGGAACGGCGGGCGATGGTCGAGGTGGAGTTGGACCCCTGAATGGGAGGTGCGGCGGTGGATGAGAAGCAGACCGGACGGGGCCGCCGAGTCCAGAAACGTCAGCCCGCTGAAGTCGAGATGACCGGCGACCCGGAAGTCTCGCTTTAGTTGGGCCCGATCTTGATATTCGGGATTTGTAGCCGGGCCGCACTCGCTACGGTCAAGAGTACCTACGACGAAGAGGTCTGCATGGCCGGGCAAATCCCACTGGTCGACTATCTGGTGCTCGACGGCGAACCGCACTTGGTGGCGCAGGAATGCGCGAACTGCGGCGCCCGATTCTTCGATCGGCGCAACGCCTGCGCCGGCTGCTTCGCGTCCGAATTCAAGACCGTTTCGGTCGCGACCGAGGGCACGGTCCGGGCGTTTACGATCGTCACTTTTGCCGCACCCGGTATCCCTACGCCGTTCGTGGCCTCCGTGGTCGACTGTGACGGCACCCAGGTGCGCGCCAACCTGATCAACGTCGAGCCCGACCCCGAGCAAATCCGCGACGGGATGAAGGTGCGGCTGGCGACCTACCCGATCGGCACCGACTCGGCGGGCATCGAGGCGATCGGCTTCGGCTTCGAGCCCGCTTGATGCCCGAACGACACCCACCGAACGACACCACACCGACGAAGGAGCATCGACGATGAGCGTCAGCGACGAAATCTGGATTCTCGGAATCCGGATGACCAAATTCGGCAAGCACGCCGACCGGGACACCGTTGACCTGGCTGCCGAGGCGGCGACCGGCGCGCTTGCCGATGCCGGCGTGAGCATGGCCGACATCGGTGTGCTGGCGGCGGGGAACCTGATGGCCGCGAACGCCGGGATTGGCCAGCAGCTGCAAAAGCAGATCGGTCAGACCGGCATTCCGGTGTACAACGTCGCTAACGCCTGCGCCACCGGGGCGACCGCGCTGCGGACCGCCATCATGGCCGTGAAGGCCGGCGAAGCCGAGTACGGGATGGCGGTCGGTGTGGAGAAGCTGTCCGGCGCCGGGCTGCTCGGCGCGGGCGGTCAACAGAAGGACAGCGCTGACGTCTGGGAGCCCAAGGGCCGTTACGGCGCGGTCGCACCGGTCGACGGGCGGATCGGCACCGAGGCCATGCCCGGTGTTTTCGCCCAGATCGGCACCGAGTACGGCCATAAATACGGCGGAACGAGCTTTGAGCTGTTCGCCCGGATCAGCGAGAAAAACCATGCCCACTCGACGTTGAATCCGCTGGCCGCCTATCAGAAGAGGTTCACCCTCGAGCAGATCATGAACGACGTCATGATCGCCTATCCGAACACCCGGCCGATGTGTTCGGCTAACTGCGACGGCGCCGCGGCCGCGGTCGTGTGCAACGGCGAGACGTTGAAATCGCTGTCGTTGCAGCAGCGGCGGCGCGCAGTGAAAGTGGCGGCGTCGATACTGACCAGCGATCCCTACGAGAATGGCTGTCAGGTCTTGCCGAACGTCAACACGCTGACCCGCAACGCCGCCGCGACCGCCTATGAGCAGGCCGGTATCGGCCCGAACGACCTCGACCTGGTCGAATTACACGACTGCTTCGCCACCGCCGAGCTGGTGCACTACGACAACTTGATGCTGTGCGAACAGGGCGGAGCAGCCGACTTTTTCAACACGGGTGCGACGTGGCGCGACGGCTCGATCCCGGTGAACGTCTCGGGCGGGCTGCAATCCAAAGGCCATCCCATCGCGGCCACCGGTATCGCCAACATCTGGGAGATCTGCCACCACCTTCGCGGCGAAGCCGGCGACCGCCAGATCGAAAACGCCAAAGTCGGGCTGGCCCATGTGATCGGCCTGGGCTCCGCGTGCGGCGTCCACATCCTCGAAAAGTCAGCCGCCTAGTCCTGCGTCGCCCCGATCGTCTTCGGCCGCACGGCCCGCGGCACGTGGGACGGTGAGCGCCGCCGTCAGATCTCGGCAGTGACAACGCTTGCCACCGTGCGGGGCATCACGCTTTCAGGAATCTCGCGCGTTGTTCTTCCCGACGGGCTTTCACGTGTAACGACGTAGGTGTAGCGGTCTGCGCCAGGGTCCCTGTCGAATGGTTCTTTGCTGTCGATTAGCGCTTCCAGTGTTTCGCGATCGTCGCGATCCAGTGCGTCACCATCGACGGTGCAACTGGCCTTCAGACCGGCGAAGCCGCCACGTCGCTCAATGATGTATTGCATTGCTGCCTCGATCGTTCACTGGTTCGACAACGGTTCAGACGGAGATGTCGCTCGCTGGAATACCGACGCGCGTCCATGCGTCGTCCACCCCACGATATACGTCGCGATCGCGGGGGAATAACGATCTTGCGGCGGCGCGCGTAAGCGTGGCGAACTCGTCCATGCCCATGGACGAGTGGGCATCAGTACTGGTCAGCGCCGCATACCAGACTTTTCCGGCCTTTTCCCACGATCGTCCACCGATAGTCGTCGCCGCAAGGTAGAAGGCACGATTCGGGATGCCGCTGTTTTCGTGCGGATCGCCGCCGGAAATGTACTCGCTGTACTGCGACGGTTGCGGTGACAGGCAATGCGGGGAGCCGGGTTGAGCCATGTTGCGAAGGCATGTGTACCCCTTCGCAATTGCCACGGGACCGAGCACACCTGCGCCGATGAGCCAGTCCGCTTGCACGACGGTCTGCTTCCTCCGCCATTGGTGAAACATCGCACCGAATGCATCGGAGACGCTCTCATTGAGAGCACCTGACTCGCCGGAATAGTCGAGGCCCGCGGTGAATTGAGTGACGCCGTGCGTTAACTCGTGACCGATAACGTCATCCGACTTCGTGAAGTCGGTGAATACCTGGCCGTCGCCGTCTCCGTATGTCATCTGAGAGCCGTTCCAGAAGGCGTTGTCGTAGCGCACACCGTAGTGAATCGACGACATCAGCGTCATGCCGGCATCGTCAACCGAGTTCCGCCCGAAGCACTGTCGGTAGAAATCGACGACGGCACGGGTTGTATCGAACGCGCGCTGCGCCGTGATGTCCGAGCTTTTACCGGGATTAGAGACCGGCGAGCCGGGCAGCGATTGAGTGTTCTTACAGTCGTAAACCGTTACCGCCGGGACAGATGCGAGCACACCGGCAACCCGCAGGCCGGCGATCCGCCTGGCGAGGAGACTGGACTGTACCGCCTCGGTGTGAGCGTTCCGTAGCCCTCGCCATGCCGCTTCGACCGCGATGCTTTCGCGGATCGCCTGTCGCGACTGTGCCGGAAGCGAATCGTCTTCGGCGAGCTTGCGTAGGACGCCGGTTGGAACGATGAAGCGACCGCCATGATCACACACGAGTCAACTCCTTTGAGAGCGCACAGCTTAACTCGACGCGGAGCGGAGGCTCCGTCGACCTGGGTCAATGGATGCGGGCGCTCCCGCCGAGGCCGATCTCCAGGACACTGCCGGTGATGACCCCGGGGTCGGTGACCAGGTACAGCACGCCGCGGCTGACATCCTCGGGCTGCAGCCATGGTTGAGGTATCGGATTGGCTTTCATCATCCGGCGCACCAGATCGTCTGGGATGTCGTCACCGCCAGCGGGTTGCACCATCGGTGTTTGCACTGTGGTCGGGCAGATGACGTTGACCGTGATGCCCTGTTTGGCGACCTCCAGTGCGACGGACTTTGCGAGGCCGATGACGCCCCACTTCGTGGCGTTGTATGCGGCCAGCTCAGGGATGCCCATTCGGCCTCCCATCGACGAGGTCACGACGATCCGTCCGAACCGCTGCTGTCGCATCACCGGTATGGCCGCCCGCAGGGTGTGGAATGCGCCGGTCAGATTGGTGTCGACCAGCTGCTGCCAAACGTTGTCGCTGACCCCTTCCAGTGGCCCGGTGCTGACGATTCCGGCGTTAGCCACCACGATGTCGAGGCTGCCCATGTCGGCGACCGTCTGCTTGATCGCGGCGTCGACCGCGGCCGAATCACGAACGTCCAGGGTTATCGGCAAGCAGCGCCGCCCCAGCGCTTCAACCAGCGCCGACGTCTCCCGTAGGTCGTCCTGCGTGCCGAGCGGGTAGGTCAGTTCCGTCATCGCAGCGGGAGCATCGGCGACCGCGATGTCGGCTCCTTCGGCCGCCAACGCCAACGCATGCGCGCGCCCCTGCCCCCGAGCTCCGCCGGTTATCAAGGCCACGCGTCCATCCAAGGCGCCCATAGGTGGTTAAGCTACCAGCCGGATAATGGCTTGGATGATTTCTCGTCGGCGCGCGTCCCACGAAATCGATTGCGGCGGGCTTTATTTCGATGCAAATCTGCTTGACGAGTACGACATAGAGCAGTACCGATTGCCGTCTCGGCGCGTTCGAGTTCGTGCGCCCTGAGCACCCCGGTCACGGATTTGCGTGGATCGTCGACTTCTCGATTACCACTCCATACGGGACGAACGTATCGATCGTGTAGTAAAACGTCGAGGTCGCGCCGCCGTCAGCAGCGGTCGACGACGTCGTCCAGCCGGCGATGAAGTACGGCCCGTAATTGCCGCCGTTCTGCGCGTGCGGCTTCCCCTGCGGCGGGTTCGGCGCGCCCGGCGGGCAGTTGCGGCCGTCCTGCGAGTGGATGAAGTAGCACAGACCGCGATCGCGCTCCGGATTGAAGATCACCTGCGGAGCAGTCCATGGCCCTTGCGGACTCGGCGCCGTGCGCATCTGAATCCCGCTCGGAGTTGCGGTCACGCAGTTGTAGAGCATCACCCACTGACGTAGCCCCTGGTTGTACTCGACACCAGCTTCGCCCATGCACGGCGGGTCGTCGCGGAAGAGCGGGGTCGCCGCCGATTCGTCGCCGTCTACCCAATCGCCCGTTGCGCCGGCGGATTGGGCCCAGAACTCGAGCTTCGCCGCACGGCCGTTCGTCGCATGCCCGATCTCCTGCGGCAGCATGCGCGCCAGCCGCACGTAGCTGTGGCGATAGCATTCGTCGGCCGTTCCGCACGGGCGCGCACCAGGGCGTTGTCCTCCCCCGGTCGTCCCGAAGAAGTACAGGTAGCCGTCCGGCCCGGGCGCAATCGCGACTTGGATGAACCGTCCGGCGGTCGTCGGAGTTTGTCCGGGCGGCGGACCGGAGAATGTGTAGAGTCCCGTGAACTGCAGTGCGTCGCGGTCGTCGATTCTTGCCAGGACGGTGGTGAACGGACTCCCCAGACAGAATTGCGTCTTTTCGTCCCGGCATGTTTCGGGCGTGTTCGTGTCGTTCGGATTGTTGGTCCCGAAGATCACGTACGCGTTGCCGTTGACGTCGACGCCCGCGAACGGGCCTTCGTTGGTGCGTAACGGAACAGCCGTCCCGTCGTAGCTGAGCGATGGGCTCGTGTAGGCGCCGACGGCCGGCGTTCGCTGCGGGATGAACTGCAAGCTCGGGCACACACCGGGCGCGGTCGTCGCGGCGAACGCGATCGCGTCGTTGTTGAGGTTGGCGGTGCTACTGCCAGGGCCCCAACGGTTATGGGTGTTGTTCGTATTGGGATCGTGCGGGCCTTTTCGCGGGAAGAACGGGGTCGGCTGTGAGTCGCCGAAGAGAAACCACAGTTTTCCTTCGTGCAGGAACGAGTAGCCACGATCGGCCGCGATCAGGCCGAAGCGCTCGGCATTGACCTGGTTCGTTGCGCCCGTCAACTGACAGACTTCTTGCGTCGACCCGGGGACATATGTAAAGCGCGCCGGCTGGCCTGTCTGGGCCGGCTCGCTTAATTGCGTCGGCGCGCACCCTTGAAGCAGCACGGCCAGCACGGCCGCGCTGATGCGAGCGTGCGATGCTCGCGCCACGTCCGCGGATGTTACTCCAGAACAAGCGTGCGGGCCGTAGTCCCGTTGACCGGGCGAAAACTGGAGCCGATGACGGTGTCGATGACGGGAATCGAACCCGCGTATTCAGCTTGGGAAGCTATTTCCAGCGCCGCACGCGTGAGCGAAAACGCCTGGTAGACGCCCCGGACAGCTAACCCATATTGCAACGCTACCTGCAATTTGAGTACGGCTAGCGCACTAGTCCGGTACGGCTACGGTACGGGCGCAGTACGGGCGCAGTACGGGCGCAGTACGGGCGCAGTACGGGCGCATACGGGACCGCCGACGTCCGTTCTTAAAATCCGTCAAGTGTCGGTTCGAGTCCGACTGGGGGCATGAGATTAGGCCAGGCCAGGACGGGTTAGCACCTGGCCGGCGATAGCGGCAAGGGCGTTCGTCCCGGCGTGTGGCGCGGTACAGGTTTCGCGAGCTAACCACGAATGAGCCGCCGGTAGGGCGCGATAACCGGTTCAGATCAGGCCAGTCGCGTCGAAAATCCACGACGTATCAGCGGCGGCAAGGTCCTCCAACCAAGTCGGCGGCGCAAAGCTGGTGAGGCCGGCCATATCCCAATAGCCTTTCCAGACCGCGACCTTCCCGCCGACGACCTTATGGACGGTGACGAACCTCAGTACGCCTTGCTCACCCGTCGTGGACGTCCACGTCTCGGAATGCTCGTAAAGCGACGATGTGATTTTGGGGCGGCCGGAAAATGCCTCGTCAGCGGGCTGTCAGCTAACCCAGATACCAAGTGCGCCTCGCGTTTTGCTGTTTTCAGCACCGTTTACGGTACGGGGTCGGTACGGCTACGGTACGGGCGCGAAACGCCCCTGGTCGCCGGGGCCACGCCGGGGTCACGGGGGCAGCCGGGCGCGGGGGCAACTTGCCCGTGGTTTTCTTCTCGGGGCTGGCCGTGCTCTTAGCGGCACGTCGGATTGTCGGTGGCGCTGAAGTTCCACGCGTTGCGGCACACCTACGCGAGTCTGTGCGTCGCTGCCGGTATCCCGCCATTGCAGCTGTCGCGGTTCATGGGCCACGCGAAGGTGACGACGACGCTTGGCGATCTACACGGCATCTGTTCGACGACGATCACGCCGATGCAATGGCAGCTCTGGGCGCGATGAGCCGTTCGGTTAGCGCGCCGAACGTTGTGCCGATCCGTCGCGCTCGACAAATATAATTGCAAGGTGAGTCCGACTCCAGCCGCCGCCGACCTGACTGCAAGCTTCCGTTCCCACGAGAATTATCTTTGCGCGTTTCCTACCTCGCAGGGTTTGAATACTGGCCGGGAAAAGGTCGCCAAGTTCTGGAAATAGTTGGCGGCGGTGCGGGCGATGTCGCCCGCGGGAAGCGACTAATCAGCCACTTTCCTTTTCGTCGCCCTGCCTTTTCAGCGTCTCGCTCGCGCTGCCAATGACGCTTCGTATGAACTCGTACTGCGTCTTGACGAGCTTGTCCGCCATCTCCAGGGCGGCGTCGACGATGGTCTTGCGTCTCGACGGGTGGTCGTCGCCGTGCGCGGGCATCGACTCATCGACGGCGCCAACGAACTTGCGCACGGCATCGATCGCGGTCCGTTGTCCGGATTCGACCGACTTGAGCACTTCGTCGGACAGGCCTGCTGCTCGTTCGGTCAGGTCTGACGCTCGTTCCGCCACGGTCTTCTTCTCGGTGTTCTCTACCATGATCGCGCTCCTGGGGTTGAGTGCAGCAGTGAGTGTCGGCATCAGAATGCGCTCCGACCCCGGCGTTCTATAGGGCCGATGGTCCCTGCTCCGCCTGATGTGGAAAGGACCCTCGGGGGAAGGGCTGAACAAAACCCACGGGGTATTCAAAAACGGCGTCCAGCCTGACGCGTTTCTGGTATAGCTTCCCGTGCGCGTGTGACCAGATTGCGGGGCTAAAAACCGCCGCCGACCCCCGGACGGTGGCGCCCCGAGTGGCCGGGGCCCCTGCGAGTAGACGAGGCCCCGGCCACCTCTTTTAGGTCCCTCTACCGCCCCTGCCGGTGTGGCTGCGCTCGTTGTCGAATCCACCACCTCCACGCCCGGCGCCTGTCGTACTCGGTCGGGTTCTTCCTGTCTGATGCCGCCGCCGCAGCCCTGGATCTGATACCCGAGGCGGCCTGGACTCCCGCCTACAACGCCGACGGGCAGGTCCGTGACGGGGCGTGGGTCGCCGAGGCCACCGGCGTGCTTGACCTGTCCGGCTGGCCGCAGGGCATGCGGGTGATCGTGCGGAAAGAACGCCCGCACCCCGGCGCCCAGCTGCGATTGACCGACCGCGACGGGCTGCGGCTGACCGCGTTCGCGACCAACACCGGCCGCGGGCAACTACCCGATCTGGAGCTGCGGCATCGCCGCCGCGCCCGCTGCGAGGACCGCATCCGCAACGCCAAAGACACCGGGCTGGCCAACCTTCCACTGCACGGCTTCGACCCAAACCGGATCTGGTGCGCCCTGGTGCAACTGGCCATGGAGCTGACCGCGTGGCTGCAGATACTGGCACTGCATGGCCACGACGCGCGCCGCTGGGAACCCAAACGACTACGGCTGCGGCTGTTTTCGATCGCCGGCCGCATCGCCCGACATGCCCGACGAACCAGACTCCGGCTCGCCGCCCACGCCCCCTGGGCGGCCCTGCTCACCACCGCGCTGACCCGACTACAGCCCGACTGACCAAGCACCAACCCATCACAACCAGCCGAAAGGACAATCTCACCCCGGGCCTTGGAACCCGACAGAACCCGCTGACCGGGCGCCTCAACGAACCCGAACCACAAAATTCAAGATCAACAAGCCAATCCGAAACCAGTCAGGCCACCACATCACCCGTACGAAAGATCCGGGCTAGCCTTCGAGTTTTCGTGAAACTTCGTTTGACACGGTGTTGAGTTAACAAAGTGCCTGTCCTGCACGGGATAATGGGATTGCTGAGATTCCATGATTCCGAGCGGGAAGGCACTTTCTAGGTGAACAGTAGCGCAGCGGTTGGCCGGGTGAAAGTGTCGGCGGACGGCCATGGTGTGGTGTCGCACGCCGGGACGGGCTTGCTGCGCGAGGTCGCGGATCTGACCGGGCTGTCGGCGCAGGTCACCACCGCGTTGGCCGACACCTATAACGGACCGTGGATCCATGCCCCGGGTGCGGTGTTCGCCGATCTGGTCGCCGCGGTGGCCGACGGCGCGGACTGTGTTGACGGGGTTGGCCAATTGTGGGCCGATCGCAAGCACGCCTTCGGCGCTGTGGGCTCGACGACCACGCTGTGGCGGCTGGTCGACGAGCGCCTCGACGCCGCTCACCTGCCGGCAATCCGGGCGGCGCGAGCCCATGCCCGGACGCAGGCGTGGGCCGCCGGTGGCGCCCCCGCCCACGATGGGTGGCTGCATCTGGATGTGGATGCCACCATCACCATCGACCACTCCGACAACAAACAGAACGCGGCGGCGACCTGGAAGAA
>CAWDVY010000003.1:0-132205 GCA_963805675.1 uncultured Actinomycetota bacterium | reverse complement strand
AAATAATAGCCCTACGGCTCATCAACACGGTTGCGTTGGGGGCGTGATACCTGTGCGAAAAGGCGCCGCTCAGATTCGTGCCTGGCATTGCGAGATCGGACAATGAGTTGGCGGCATCAGGTATGAACGTTGACGGTCGCCATCATGCCAAGGTCTTCGTGGTCGAGGATGTGGCAGTGGTAGACGCTTCGACCTGCGAACGTGGTGAAGGGAATTCGGAGCCGAACCCAGCCCCGCGGCGGAATCAACACGACGTCTTGGGGTATCCCGAGTGGTGGGGTGTTGTCGCTGATGGCCAGCACGGTGAACGGCCACACGTGCAGGTGGAATGGGTGCGCGAGCGGGCTGGTGTTGGTGACAGTCCATTCCTCGGTGGCACCCAGGGTGGTGGTTTGGTCGTCACGTTGGGGGTCAAAAGTGCGCCCGTCGATGGTGAAGGCCATCCCATGCCTCCCATGCCTGCCCATTCCGCCCATGCTCATTTGGAACGCGATCTGACGCTGTGTGACAACCTGCCCGGTGGGCGGTGTTTCGGCGGGCAGGGTGGCAGGCAGCGGTGACGGGGCGACCGGTGTTCCCTGGGTGTCCATGGTCGCGAGGGTGGCGGACCCACTCGCTGCGTTCCCACCTCCCATCATGCCTCCCATCATGCCCATGTCGCCGCGTTGGAACGGTTCGGCGGTGAGCTCATAGCGGCCGGCGGCGGTGGGGCGCACGATGACGTCGGCGCGGTTACCGGGGGCGAGTATTACCTGCTCTTTTGTCGCCGGGGCGGGCAGGAAGGTGCCGTCGTGGGCGATGTGGAGTAGTTGGTGTTCTTGCAGGCGGATGGCCAGGACCCGGGATACGCAGGCGTTGATGATTCGCCAGCGTTGCAACCTGCGCCGGGGCTGCGGGGATGGTCGGGTTGGTGCTGGCCGTTGACTAAGACCAGTTCGCCCTGTCGCCCCATGTTTCGGTCCATGGTGCTGGGTTGAGCGACGGTGCCGTTGGCCTCCAGGGTGATGTCGGTGACCAGCAGTACCCGGTCGGCGGTCACAGGAAGTTGGGGTGAATGCTCGGGTGGTTGCTCGACCAGCAGCGCGCCGGCGAGACCGCCGAAGATCTGGTCGGCCACCATGCGGTGGTGGTGGGGGTGATACCAGAAGGTGCCCGCCGGGTGATTGGGCGGAATCCGAATCAGGTAGTCGAACGAGGTTCCCGGGTCGATGCGCAGGAACGGGTTGTCGCTGTTGGCCAGCGGGGATACCCGCAGCCCGTGGGTGTGCAGATTCGTGGGCTGGTCGAGATGGTTGGTCAGCCTCACGGCAAGCTCGTCGCCGGGGCGGACCCGCAGCGTCGGCCCGGGCGAGGTGGCGTTGTAACCCAACGCGTGCGTGCTGCGCCCGGCCAGCTGCATCCCGGCGGCGGCGGCGAGCTCAACCTGTAGGCGTCCGTCGCGGCTGTCGAGCAGCGGCGGTTGGGTCAGCTCAGCTCCGGTGCCGGCGGGGATCAACCTGCTACCGGTTCCGGTGCCTCGGATGCTGGCGATCCAGCCGGTCGCGCCGGCAGCAACGGCGGCCGCACCGAGCCCACCCAGCACCATCGCGCGGCGGCGACTGATCGGAGCGGGTGTCATGTCAGCTCGCCCCGGCGCCGGCGATACTCCTGGTCGTCGATCTCCCCGCGGGCATATCGCTCGTCGAGGATGCGGCGCGCCGGGCTGACGCCACTAGCTGGCCGGTCCGCGCTTCGATCAGCGATGAGGCGGTAGGCGAGGTAGCCGAGCAGCAGTACCCCGATCAACACCAGCAGCGGCCAAATAATCCACCATCCGCCCATTCCAGTCCAGCCCATCATGGTGATGGCCTCCTCACCTTTACTTACCTAGACCTGGGCGGTTAGCTGCGTGCTCAACGGCGAGTGCCCGGAAGCAGGCAGGATCAACCGACCGGCGTCGAGGAACCCGAGCGAGCGGCACGCACTGAGGCCAGCACGAGTGTGACGACCACGCTACTCACGTTCGTGATTTCCCGCGTCCCGGACATAGACAGGGACCGCCTTCCGGTCTAGCGCGTGTCGGCGGTCAGGCCGAGGGAATCAATCGCACCCTGCAACTTGGCCGCGGCGGCGTCTACAACCTCACGCAGTGCCGGCTGATCGGACACCTGAACCATCACCTGCGGGTCCATCGCGTCGATGATCACCGAGTCATCGCCTAACGCGGGGTCGGCGCACACCGCGACGTTGCACGGCAACAGCAAACCGATCTGGCGGTCGACGTTCACCGCCCGGTGCGCCAAGGGTGGGTTGCATGCCCGAGGATCAGACAGTGCTGCTCACCGAGATCGATATGAAGGCCACGCTGAAAGCCAAACTTGGTGCAGACACCTATTTCCATGGCGACCGCCGTGCCCTTTTGCTGGAGTCAGATAGCGGACGTCCATCTCGCCTTTCATTGCCAAAAATGATCCGGAAGAAGTCGAGTTGACGGCTTCCCGAGCATGGCGCGCGAATACGTCGGTGTTGGCCGCCGCCGCCATCGCACGACTCGTTTGCGCGTGATCGCAACCGCGTGGGCGAGTGTTATCGCATCCAAAAGCTCGGGTTATGGACGGGTGACCTTAACCTCCAGCGGGGACACATGCAGAATGCTTATCTGGCGGCGCTACGGGGGACCGTGGCGCCAAAGTGGGCGGCTCGCGTGCGCGAGGCAGTGGGTGACACCCAGTGGAGGTTGCGTGGGGCGACTTGGTACGGAACGCCCCTCGGAGCCGGTTGTAGATTCTCAAAAAGGAAATATGTTGCGCTGCATATAATTGCGATGTGGAGCGCTGCTAGTCTGCCCACGGATCTGTTGCGCGTCGATTCGATCGAGGCGACCGCGCGCGTTAAGGAAATCCGCCGCCGCACCGACGTCGTGGGCATCTTCCCCGACCGCACCGCGATCATCCGCCTCGTCGGTGCCGTGCTTGCCCCGAACAACACGACGAATGGATCGAAGGCCGCCGCTACCTCGGACTTGATGTACTCAGCCGCTCCCGCGCCGCACTCACCACCCCCACCGCAGAGGAGCCACCCACCGCACCAGCGCTGACCGCCTGATCCATCCCCGACAGGGCTGACGGGTCCACGAAACGTCTACGGCCAGTCAGGACGCCGCTGCGCACCGTGAACAGCCGGCGTTGTCCGATGCTGGTCACGGCGGACATGACTCCACATACCGGCGCACGTCAGCAGTGCACCGGCCCAGATCGCGCCGAGCAGCCACCCGGCGATCACATCACTTGGGTAGTGCACACCCAGATAGACTCGAGAGAAGCCGACACCACCAATGATGACGATTGCGGTCGTCCACACCGCGATTCGGCCATTCCACGACCGAATCAACCAGTGGTCGAGCACCCATGCCGAGATCAACGCCGCGATCGTGACGCCCAGGGCGTGCCCAGACGGAAACGAGTAGCCGTCGACCGCCATCACCGCGTAAGGCAGAGGCGGACGTTGGCGAGCCACCTCGAGTTTGACCACCGTCACGGCCAAAGCGAATCCTGCCAGCCCGATTGCGACAGTCGCGACCGGCAACCAACTACGGCTCCGCCACGCCGCCGCGGCGCAGACGGTTACAGCGACCGCGACCGCTGAAACCGGGCTGCCCACCGTGCTCAGTGTGCGCATCAAGGTGGTCAGTACGGGCTCGCGGTGGGCGGCGAACCACGCCACAATGGGCCGGTCTACCACGGCGATTCCGTCGTATTCCCGGACACTGTCGGACACGTAGGCTAACAGCGCGGACAGGCCGCACAGAGTTATCAGGCCGATGGTCAACACGGCCAGCGCCTTCCCGCCGAATAGCCTTGTTGCCCAGCGTATTCCATGCTGACCGAGGTGGCCCAGATGCCTGGTAAGCAACCGCTGAACCGCGTCGCGCATCCGCGCAGTCGCGGTTTGCAGCCGATGTTGGTTGAGCGTGAGCCACACTGCAGTGACGATCACCGCCACCAGGATCCCGGTCGAGACCGCGCTTATCGGACCCATCGTGGTTGATCTACCGTGTCGCCGCGGAGTCGGCTCGCTTTGATGGGCGCTGTGCTCGGGTAGTTTCGGGCGTCGTGGGCTCGTCCTCGGCGAGGGTGAAGTAGTTTTCTTCTTCTTGCAGGAAGTGCAGCCGCAGCAACGTGTACAGGCCGTACAGGCACGCCAGCAGGTCATCGACTTGGTCGAGCTGGATCGCGCCTGCCGATTGCGCCAGATCCACATGCGCGCCGATGCGATCGGCGAGGCGCTGGATCTCAGCGTGGGTGCGGCTCATGGTGGCGGTGGCCTCACCACCGCCCAGGGGGCGAGCCAACGCCGGATAGAGCTGGGTTTCCTCCGCGTGTTCGTGGGGCAGGATCCGGTCGGCCAGCAAGGCGTGCGCGGCGACCAGCGACTCCAACGCCGCAGCGTCGGGGCCGCTAACCAGCCGATCGGCGCTGCCGCGCAGCAGGCCGAGGGTGTCGCGCAGTTCGTCGTGTTCGGTCGCGAAGCGGTGCAGCATCTGCGCGGTGTCGGCGCGCAACGGCACCTCGGTGGCCGGGTTTCCGCGCAGGGCCCGCAGCGCATTGAGGATCACCGCGACGTCGATGCCCTCTTGCAGCAGCGCACCCGCCGCCGGCGGCAACCAGCCCAGCGCGGCGATCGCCATCGCCAGTAGCGACAGGCTCATGCCCACCACCGCGCTTTGCACCGCGATGCGCCGCGACCAGCGGGCGATATCCATCGCATCGGCGAGGCGATCGACACGATCCGTGGTCAACACGATGTCGGCGGCCTCCGAAGACGCGGTGGCTCCCCGCGCGCCCATCGCCACACCCACCGTCGCCGCCGCCAAGGCGGGGGCGTCGTTGATCCCGTCGCCCACCATCACCGTCACCGCCCGTTCCCGCTCGGCGCGTACCGCGGCGACCTTGTCGGTCGGTGTCTGTTCGGCGTAGACCTCGTCTAGTCCCAGCACCGTCGCGACCTCGCGGGCCGGCTCGGCGCGGTCGCCGGTAAGCATCACCAGTCGGTTCAGACCGGCCGCGCGCAACCGCCGCACCGTGCGAGGCGCATGGCGGCGCAACGGATCCCGCAACAACACCGCACCGGCCGGCTCGCCTTCGATGCACACCCATGCGATAGCTGCGGTGTCCAAGCGGGCCCGGTTTACAACCGCATGGGCCCACGCGCTGGTCGCCGTGTCAGCCGGCAGTTTTCCGACGGTCACTCTTTGGCCGCCGATGGCGGCGGTTACGCCGCGGCCCGGCTCTTCCATCACATCGGCGGGCAACGACAACTGAAGACCGCGGGCGAGCGCTTCGGTCACGATGGCCTCGGCCAGCACGTGCGGGGAAAGCTGATCCACCGACGCCGCCAGCCGCAGCATCTCGGACGCGTCACCCCCGGGCGCGGCGACCACGTCGACGACCACCGGACGTCCCATTGTCAGGGTGCCGGTCTTGTCCATCACCAAAGTCGTTGCACTCCCGAGATTTTCCAACGCGCCACCGCTTCGGATGACCACCCCCGCACGCGACGCCCGCGACAGCCCCGAGACGATCGCCACCGGTGCTGCCAGCAGCAGCGGGCACGGGGTCGCCACCACCAGCACCGCCACGGCTCGCACGGCCGACCCGCTGGCAAGCCACGCCCCACCGGCCAGCAGCAGTGCCAGCGGCAAAAACCACGCCGCGTAGCGGTCGGCCAACCGCACGATCGGCGCGTTCTCCGCCCCCGCCTCCCGAGCCAGCCGCACGATGCCTGCATACGTGCTGTCGTCGGCTGTTGCCGTGGCGCACAGCTCGAACGCGCCGCCGGCGTTGACGACACCGCTGCGCACCGGTTCACCCACAGCACGCTCGACCTGCAAGGGCTCACCGGTCAACACCGACTCATCCAGCACCGCCACCACGTCGAGGATCCGCCCGTCCACCGGCACCACCTCGCCGGGCCCGACGACCAGCACATCATCGACTGCCACCTCGGCCAGCGGAATCACGCTGACCTGCGACCCGACGCGTCGCCGCGCGAACCGTGGCGCCCGCTCCAGCAAGGCCCGCAGATCGTGTGAGGCACGCCGCGTAGCTGCCGCGTCCAACGCACGGCCGCCGGCCAGCATTACTGCTATCAGAGCGCCAGCCAGATACTCGTGGACCAGCGCGGTGCCGACCAGTGACAGAACCGCAATGACATCTACGCCGACCCGTCCCCGGCGCAATGCCACCAACACCCACACCAACGCCGGCACCACCGCAAGCACTGTGCCGGCGATCCAGCAGCCATCGGCTACATCGCGCCAACCGGCCAGCCATGCGATCCCGCCGCCGGCAAGCGCGCCCAGGGTGAGCACCACCAAGGCCGGTTCGATCAGCGGGCGCAGCCGCGACAACCACCGCACGGCCACAGAATCTGTACCGGCCATCACCACTGATCCTCTCGGCCGCACATACTTTCCGTGTACACACCACTGCCAACGCGCACAGCGTGGTGGAGTGGCGAAACGAACTCACACTCAGTCGATCAGCGGCAGCTAGCGGAATCTAGGGTCGCAATACCTCGCCATTACGGGCCATACGGCCGCGAGTCCAGTGGTAGTCGGCAGGTCCCTCGCCACGAGGGCGTTGTGCCCTAGCCATCATGCAGGCGATAAATAGGAGGCCGCCAATTACGCCGATCGACCGCTTAGCAAGATGGTTTGCTGCTTGCGCCCACGCCAGATCGACGGTGAGCGTGGAGATGATCGCGCCCCTGCCCCAGCTGAGTCTCTTCGCAAGCATCGGCGTTCAGTTTCCCAGCAGGAACCGACAGGTCAGCAAACAGATATACGGTCACCGTCTCACCAACCCACGGTCAAACAGCGGTCAAAGAATGCCTTTGGCGATCACTCGGATCCACACGGTAGGGCCCCTGACCTGAGGTGATGTGGAGCCGATGACGGGAATCGAACCCGCGTATTCAGCTTGGGAAGCTGATGTTCTGCCATTGAACTACATCGGCGATGTTGCTTGCGGAAGGCTAGCATCCGGCGCTCGCGTCGTTCATCAGGATCGTGAGCGGCAGGGGAGCGGCTACGCTCGTCGCGTGCTGCTCTCCGATCGCGACCTCAGAGCCGAAATCGCCGCCGGCCGGTTGGGCATTGATCCGTTCGACGACACCTTGGTCCAGCCGTCCAGCGTGGACGTTCGCCTCGACAGTCTGTTCCGGGTGTTCAACAACACCCGCTACACCCACATCGATCCCGCGCAGCAACAAGACGAGCTGACGAGCTTGGTCGAACCCGCTGACGGGGAACCGTTCGTGCTGCATCCCGGCGAGTTCGTGCTCGGCTCGACGTTGGAGCTGTGCACACTTCCGGAGGACTTGGCGGGCCGGCTGGAGGGCAAGTCGTCGCTGGGACGCCTGGGGCTGCTGACCCACTCGACCGCCGGCTTCATCGATCCCGGCTTCAGCGGTCACATCACCCTGGAGCTCTCCAACGTCGCCAACCTGCCGATCACGCTGTGGCCGGGGATGAAGATCGGTCAGCTGTGCATCCTGCGGCTGACCAGCCCCGCCGAGCATCCCTACGGCAGCGCGCGGGCAGGTTCGAAGTATCAGGGCCAACGCGGACCGACGCCGTCGCGGTCGTATCAAAACTTCATACGGTCCTCTTAAGTTCGGCTGTAACGCCGCACAGCATCCACAACGACCATCAATATGTAGCGCCGGTCGCGGTGGTTCCTCCGCCTCAAACCGTGGCGCGCTGCCATAGGTTGTGGAGGCGCGGTGGATATCGTGCTCGGGGTGTCGATGGCACCCACATCGGTCCGAATGCTGCTGGTGGAAGGCGAAAACGCCGACGGCGTCACGGTTGAAGACAATAACTTCGACATCGCCACCGACGACGATGCGGCAACCCTGAGCGCGGCCGATCAGGTGGTCTCAGCCATCCTGGGCACCCGGGAGGGCGCCACGCAGGCCGGCCACGCGCTGGCATCGACCGGCGTTACCTGGACCGACCCGGTGGACGCCGCCGCCCTGCGTGAGGCTCTGGCCACCCGCAAGATCGAAAACGTCATGTTGGTGTCGGCGTTCATGGCCGCGGCCGCACTGGCGCAGATGGTCGGCAGCACGGTCGGCGACGCCCACACCGCCCTGCTGTTCGTCGAGCCCGACACCGCGACGTTGGCCGTCGTCGACTCCGCCGACGGTTCCATCACCGATGTCCACAAAGAGCTGATGTCCGGCGCCGACACCGTTGCGGCACTGGCCGGGATGGTCGCCGGCCTGGACGCGCTGGAGACGCAGCCCGCAGAGCGTGTTCGTCGTCGGCTCCGGTGTGGACATCGCCGCGCTCAAGCCGCAGTTGGAGGCGGTGACGTCACTCCCGGTCACCGCCGCCGAAGAACCAGAGACCGCGTTGGCGTGGGGCGCGGCGCTGGCATCGGCCAACGCGCCGCTGTTTGCCTCGTCGACCGCCGCGCTGGCGTACGCGCAAGATCCCGGTACCGGCGCGATCGACCCCTACGCGGTTGTCCCCGGGATACCTTGCGGTACCGGATGTTCCGCTCGGTACCGAGCTGGGCGAAGAGGATCTCGCCTACAGCGCCGTGAAGGATGAGGAAGCCGAAGCCCACACCGCTGCCCTGAATGAGCCCGCCGCCGTCGAGCATCTGGACGGCGGCTCCGAGCGCAGACCGCTGCTGCTGGCCGGGACCGTGCTGGCGATTGTCATCGTGGCCGCTTTCCTGTCACTGGAGGTCGCACTGGCACTCGGGATCCGGCCCAGCGTCGCCCTGCTGCCCCGACCACTGCAGAACCTCATCGTCCCGACACAGCAGGCCCCCGCGCCTGCCGCGCCTCCGGCAAGTGCCACGTCACCTCAGGCCAATCACGTACCCGCTCCGGCGGTGGTGTCTCCGCGCGCAAACGCACCGATTCCGGCTCCGCCGCGCGCAGCTCCGGCACCTGCGCCGATTCCGGCCGCGCGACCGGTACCTGCCGCGCCGCCGGCGCCGGTCGCGGCCCCCGTGCCGGTGGCGGCGCCCCACGTACCGGTGCTGATTCCGCTGCCGATTCCCGCGCTTCAGCCGCCGCCAGTCCGCATCCCCCCGTGGCACGCGCCTGCTCCTACGCCCGTCCATTTCCCGGTCCCGCAGCCGCCGGTCAGCTTCCCGGCGCAGCCGCCGGTCAGCGTTCCGGTGCGTCCGCAGCCAGTTCACCAGCCGTACCCTCAACCCCCCGTGCACGTGCCGGCGCCGCAAGAGCCAATTCAGGTCGTTGCGCCCCAGCCGCCGGCTCACGGTTCAGCGCCCGACCTGCCGGTGCATATGCCGGCTCCGATGATGCCGGCCCCCGACGCTCCGGCGGCTCCGTCATTCCCGTCCCCGGAGGCACCCGGGATGCCTGCCATCCAGGCTCCCGGAGCCTCGCCGGACAGTCCGCGTGCCCCGGACGTTGGTGCTCCTCCTATGCAAGGCCCGTCGTTCAACTCGCCGGGCGACGACACTGGCGCCGGCCACGGCTTTGGCGGCTTCGGTGGTAGCCCCGGCGGCCCGGGAGGCTTTGGCGGCGGCCCGGGAGGCTTTGGTGGCAACTCCGGCGGGCCGGGCGGCTTTGGCGGCGGCCCAGGCGGCTTCGGTGGCGACTCGGGCGGCTTTGGCGGTGGCCACGGCTTTGGCGGCTTTGGCGGTTTTGGTGGCGGCGGCTTCGGTGGCGGCGGGTTCGGCGGGGGCGGGTTCGGCGGTGGCCACGGCGGTGGCGGGGGCGGGCACCGGTAGTCTCTGCGGCCCCGGGTGCGGCGGGGTAAGGTCGTCGGACGAGGGTCTGCCGGGGGGCATCGACTTCGGGCTCCTGGTTAGAACTTCACACGCACAGCTAATGCCGCGGTCGTAACGCCGCGCTCTGGTGTGGCGATATTTTTTTGTGTTTGGCGACCTCATCGGGGTGCGCTATCGCAGGCAGCCCGCAGACCGCTAGCAAACGAGTTGGAGGAGTTGTGGACACCGTACTTGGTGTGTCGATGGCACCCACGACGGTCTGCATCGTGCTGGTTGAGGGGGAAAACGCCGACGGGGCAACCGTCGACGAGGAGAACTTCGCCGTCACCAACGGCGAAGACCCCGCAACCTTCAGCGCGCCGGACCAGGTGGTTGCGGCAATTCTGGGCACCCGAGAAGGTGCCAGTGAGGCTGGCTATCAGCTGCTGTCGACCGGCGTGACATGGAGTGACCAGCGGGAGGCCGTCGAGCTGCGCGACGCGTTGGCGGCTCGCAAGGTCGAGAATGTGATGCTGGTCTCGTCGTTTTTGGCTGCGGCGGCACTGGCTCAGTCGATCGGCAGCGCGACGGGCTACGCGCGCGCCGCACTGCTGTACGTCGAGCCCGACGCCGCGACGTTGGCCGTGGTGGACACGGCCGACGGTTCTATCACCGACGTCCAGCGCGAGCTGCTGCCCGACGACGACGATCAGGCAGTAGCCAAGCTGCTCGGCCTGGTTTCTGCTGCGGAGGAGCTCGAAGAGCAGCCCGAAGGTGTCTTGGTGGTGGGCTCGGGCGTCGATATTCCGTTGATCAGGCCCGCGCTGGAAGAGGCGACGTCGCTTCCGCTGAGCGTGCCCGAACAGCATGACATGGCGCTCGCCCGGGGTGCGGCGCTGGCATCGGCGAATGCGCCTCTGTTCGCCTCGTCGACCGCCGCGCTGGCCTATGCGCTGGACCCAGGAACCGGTTCAGTGAACCCGCATGCGCTTGCGCCTGAATATCTCGCCGTCGCCGGCGCGGTCGCCGACGCCGAGCCGGGCGCGGAGGCGTTGGCCTACAGCGCCGTTGCCGACGACTCGGCCGCGGTTTATACCCGTGAAGGTCCCGAGGCCTACGCGGGCGCCGACCAGGAACACGACTTCACCACCGGCATGTACCCCGACTTCGGCATGATGGAGCACGAACACGCAGGTCGAAGACCATTTTTCGCGGCGATGAGCGTGTTGATCATTTTTGTTGTCGGGGTGATGGCATTGGTGATTTCGCTGGCGTTCAGCATCCGACCGTCGGCCAGTTCGCGGCCCAGCCTCAGCCACAACGTGGTGGCCCCGGCCCGGCCGGTGCCGGCCCCGCTGCCTCAGGCGCAGGTCCGGGTGCCAGCCGCACCCGTGCAGGCCCCGGCCCCGGTAGCGGCGCCGGCACCGGTCCACGCAGCCGCTCCGGCACCGGTTCCCGTTCATGTGCCGGCACCGGCGCCGATTTTCGTTCCCGCGCCTGCCCCAATGGCGCCGATCATTCCGCCGCTCATTCCGCAGCTCCTGCCGCCGCCGTTGTTTGGCCCGCCGCAGGGCCCGTGGGGCGGCGAACCGCGCGGCGGCGATCACGGCGGTGGCGGCTGGGGTCACGGCGGTGGCGGCTGGGGCCGCGGCCCTGGTTTCGGTGGCCCGGGCTTCGGCCCTGGTTTCGGGGGCGGCCACCACGGCGGCTTCGGCGGCGGCCATGGCCGTTGGTGAGCGTCGGCGATCTGCGACTAACACATAGCCGCCGGGTTCCGCCGTCGGTATCGTCGAAGTGGCGTAGACCGGGAAATTAAGTTGCGTCGCCCTGCCAGCGCTCGGGGAAACTTCGGCAATCCCCACGCATGGCCAGGCGTGTAACCAGTTTTTGATCGAACCCGGTCGGCAATTCAACAGCTTTGGAGGGGAAGTGGACACCGTACTTGGCGTGTCGATGACACCCACTGCAGTCCGCATGGTTCTCGTAGAGGGCGAAAATGCCGACGGCGTCACAGTCGACGAGGACGCCATCGACGTCAACGCGGCCGACGCGGCAACCGTCAGTGCGGCCGACCATGTCGTGTCGGCAATCCTTGGCACCCAAGAAGGTGCTGCCGAAAGTGGCTACCAACTGCGGTCGACGGGCGTGACCTGGACCGATCCGGTCGAGGCCGCTGCGCTGCGTGATGCGTTGGCGGCACGCAAGGTCGAGAACGTCATGCTGGTGTCGTCTTTCCTGGCCGCCGCGGCCCTGGCCCAAGTCGTCGGCAGCTCCGTCGGGTACGCCCAGACCGGGCTGTTGTTCGTCGAGCCCGACACGGCGACGCTGGCCGTGGTCAACACCGCCGACGGTTCGATCACCGACGTGCATCGCCAGCCGCTGACGCCCGGCAGCGATCCGGTTGCTGAGCTGGCCGCGCTGGCTTCCGGTGCTGAGGCGTTGGAGACGCGGCCCGATGGCCTGTTTCTCGTCGGCTCCGGCGTGGATATCGTCCCGCTCAAGTCGCAGGTGGAGGCCGCAACCGCGCTGATCGTCAGTGCCCCGGAGGAGCCGGAGACCGCGCTTGCCCGCGGCGCGGCGCTGGCGTCGGCCAACGCGCCACTGTTCTCGTCGTCGACCGCTGCGCTGGCCTATGCACAAGATCCCGGGACCGGTTTCATCAATCCTTACGCGGTCGCTCCCGGTTACTTCGACGTTGCCGTCGACAACGCGTCCGGTGAGCAGGCGCTGGCCTACAGCGCGGTTGCCGACGATGACGCCGACGCCTACACCGCACTCGCCGGCGAGGGGGATTTCGAGACCGGCACCTACACCGGTGTCATCGGTGCTCCGGTGGACGGCGGCCGCAGACCCCTCGTCCTGGTGGCCAGCGCTGTCGCAGCGATCTTCGTGGTGGGCGCCGCGGCCCTGCTGGTCGCGATGGCGATCAGCATGCGACCAACCGCCTCCGTTCGGCCCGAGCCGGGCCACAATGCGGTGGCGCCCAAGCCGGCACCCGCCGCGCCGGCAGCCCCAGCTCCGGTGCAGGCACCGGCCGCGCCCGCCCCGGGACCGGCTGCGCCTGCTCCAGAACCCGCACCGGCCGCGCCGGCCCCCGAACCAGCTGCGCCGGCTCCAGAACCTGTACCAGCCGCGCCGGCCCCGGTTCCAGAACCTGCTGCTCCGGCCCCGGCCCCCGCGCCGGTTGCTCCGCCTCCCGTGGCTCCTGTCCCGGTTCCGGTGCCCATTCCGTTGCCGGGGATCTTCGGGCCTCGGCAGGGACCGCCGCTCGGGCCGTGGGGCGGCGATCACGGTGGCGGAGGCTGGGGTCACGGCGGTTACCCCGGCGGCGGCTTCGGCGGCCGCGGCGGATTTGGCTTTGGCCACGGTTTTTAACCTCCGACTGCAAACCGTCACCTGACGTTTGCCCCCCGCTCAGAAGAGCGATGCCGTCAGCTCATTGCGGCGACTTACACACGGGTGTATGAGGTGCTCCGTCTTCGGTACGGGATATTTGGGTGCTACCCACGCCGCCGGGATGGCCGAACTGGGGCATGAGGTCGTCGGCGTCGACATCGATCCCGGTAAGGTCGCCAAGCTGGCTGCTGGTGACGTTCCGTTTTACGAGCCTGGGCTGCGAAAGATGTTGAGCGACAACATCGCAGCTGGCCGTCTCCGGTTCACCACCGACTATGACCTGGCCGCCGATTTCGCTGACGTGCATTTCCTCGGCGTCGGCACTCCGCAGAAGAGGGGCGAATACGGCGCTGACTTGAGCCACGTACACGCCGTAATCGACGCGCTTGTGCCGCGTTTGAGTCGACCGGCGGTGATTGTCGGCAAGTCCACGGTTCCTGTTGGGACGGCCGCCGAGCTTGTCCAACGGGCCCGCGCAGCTGCGCGGCCCGGCGTCGACGTGGAAGTGGCGTGGAACCCGGAGTTTCTGCGTGAGGGTTTCGCGGTCCACGACACCCTGCACCCCGATCGTATTGTGCTTGGCGTCCAGGACGGTTCGACGTGTGCTGAGGCGGCGATCCGCGAGATGTACGCACCGATGCTGGATGCCGGGGTTCCGTTCCTGGTGACCGACCTGCAGACCGCGGAGCTGGTCAAGGTTTCCGCGAACGCCTTTCTGGCGACCAAGATCTCGTTCATCAATGCGATCTCGGAGGTGTGCGAAGCCGCCGGCGCCGACGTCGCCCTGTTGGCCGACGCACTCGGGCATGACCCACGGATCGGGCGCCGATTCCTCAACGCGGGCTTAGGGTTTGGCGGCGGCTGCCTGCCGAAGGATATCCGCGCGTTCATGGCGCGCGCCGGCGAACTGGGCGCTGATCAGGCGCTGACCTTCCTGCGCGAAGTCGACAACATCAACATGCGGCGCCGCACCCGCATGGTCGAACTTGCCACCAAAGCATGTGGCGGCTCGCTGCTGGGCGCCAACATCGCGGTGCTCGGCGCCGCGTTCAAGCCCGAATCCGACGACGTGCGCGACTCACCGGCGCTCAATGTCGCGGGGCAGCTACAGCTCAACGGCGCAGCGGTCAACGTCTACGACCCCAAAGCGCTGGAGAACGCCCAGCGGCTGTTCCCCACGCTGAGTTACGCGGTCTCGGTGGAGGAAGCCTGTGACCGCGCCGACGCGGTCCTGGTGCTCACCGAGTGGCCGGAGTTCGTCGACCTCGACCCCGACCTGCTCGCCGACCGGGTGCGAGCCCGCGTCGTCGTCGACGGCCGCAACTGCCTTGACGTGCAACGGTGGCAGCAAGCCGGTTGGCGCGTGCACTGCCTGGGGCGGCGCGTAGCCTGACCGCGTGGACTACGCGGTCGCATTCCTGGAGCAAAACCGCGCGTTCGGCGAGGTGATCCGCAGCGGCGAACCGTCCACCCCGGTACCGACCTGTCCGGGTTGGAGCCTTGACCAGTTGTTCCGCCATGTCGGCCGCGGTGATCGCTGGGCCGCGCAGATCATCGCCGACCGGGTCGACCACCCTCTCGACCCGCGCGCAGTCGAGAACGGCAAGCCGCCACCCGACCCCGACGAGGCGATCTCGTGGCTGCACGGCGGAGCGAAGCGGCTGATCGACGCGGTCGAACAGACCGGTGTGGAAACCCCGGTATGGACATTCCTGGGCCCGCGCCCCGCGTACTGGTGGGTCCGGCGCCGCCTGCACGAGGCGACGGTGCACCGCGCCGACGCCGCGCTGGCGCTCGGGCTCGACTACGCGCTGGCACCCGAACTGGCAGCCGATGGGATCAGCGAATGGCTTGAGCGGGTCGTGAGCCAGGCCGGCCACGACAACGCACCACTTCCGTTGGAAGACGGCCAAATTCTGCATCTGCGCGCCACCGATCCCGGGGTGGGGGTCGGCGGACGGTGGACCATCCGCTCCGACGCGGGCCGCGTCTCGTGGTCGCACGGCGAGGACAACGGCACAGTGGTGCTGCGCGGCGGCGCCGTCGACCTGCTGCTGGCGCTGCTGCGGCGAGTTCGAATCGACGACACCGACGTCGCGCTGGCCGGCGACGCCGCGATATGGCAGACGTGGCTCGACCACACGCCCTTATAGACGCACGCGGTACGTTTCACACCATGACCACATCGGAGATCGCCACCGTACTGGCTTGGCATGACGCGTTGAATGCGTCTGACATCGACACCCTGGTCGCCCTGTCCAGTGATGACATCGAAGTCGGCGACGCGCACGGCGCCGCGCAGGGCCACGCCGCGTTGCGTGAATGGGCAACCGCCCACCCCCGACACGCCGAAGTGGGCAGAACATACGTCCACGACGGCGTCGTCGTCGTCGAACAGAAGATCGGCAGCCCGGGCGAATCGGGCGCCAACGTCACTGTCGCGTCGGCTTTTCGGGTGGTCCACGACCACGTCACCTCGGTGTTCCGGCACGACGACCTGAGAGCAGCACTGGCCGCGACCGAGTTGACCGACGCCGACCTCGTCGACTGAGGAGTGGGACATGCGAGGGATCATTCTGGCCGGCGGCTCGGGCACGCGTCTGTATCCGATCACCATGGGCGTCAGCAAGCAGCTGTTACCGGTCTACGACAAACCGATGATCTACTACCCGCTGTCCACGCTGATAATGGCCGGCATTCGCGATATCCAGGTGATCACCACCGCCCACGATGCACCCGCATTCGAACGAGTGCTCGGTGACGGCAGCGCATTCGGCATCAACATCAGCTACGCGGTACAAGGTCGGCCCGAGGGGCTGGCCCAGGCGTTCGTGATCTGCGCTGACCATATCGGCACCGATTCGGTGGCGTTGGCGCTGGGCGACAATATATTTCACGGTCCGGGCCTGGGGACCAACCTCCGGCGCTTCAAATCACTCAGTGGCGGAGCCATTTTCGCCTACTGGGTTGCCAACCCGTCGGCCTATGGTGTCGTCGAATTCGGCGCCGACGGCATGGCGTTGTCGATCGAAGAGAAACCGGCCACGCCGAAATCCCACTACGCGGTGCCGGGCCTGTACTTCTACGACAACGACGTGATCGAGATCGCCCGGGGCCTAAGGCCTTCGGAGCGCGGCGAGTACGAGATCACCGACGTCAACCGGACCTACCTCAATCAGGGTCGACTCAGCGTCGAGGTGCTCGCCCGTGGTACGGCCTGGCTGGATACCGGGACGTTCGACACCCTGGTGGACGCCTGCGATTACGTCCGCACCCTGGAACAGCGGCAGGGCCTCAAGGTCAGCGTCCCCGAGGAAGTGGCGTGGCGGATGGGCTTCATCGATGACGAGCAGTTGGCGCAGCGCGCCAACTCGCTGTTGAAGTCCGGATACGGCAGCTATCTGCTGCACCTGCTGGAGCGGCGCTGACCCCGCGGTCAGCCGGCCGACGGCGGGCGCGGTATGACGGTTAAGCGCATTCCGTAGCGAGGCCCATGACCGAATCCACCCGACCTGCCGCCGGCCATTCCCGGCATACCGGGCATGCCGGCCGGGACGGCCTCCGCGGCGCCCCCGGTCGGGCCGACCGCGTTGGTCCAGCCGCCGCCGGCATAGGTGACACCGCTGTGGTTGGCGACCTGTGCTGCCGCCGTCCACGTCGGTGGTACGGACAGCTTGCCGACCAGTGTGGCTCCGGACGTGTCCACTGACACCCCGCCCACGCTCGGCATGCTCACCGGCGGCTGCGGCGTGACCACGCCCGTGAAGCCGGCGCCCCCAGCCGCCGCCGCACCCGCATTCAGCGAGTTGATGTCGGCTATACCGCTGGTGACCGCGGGCGTGAGGATCGCGGGGCTGACGTATGCGCCTGACACGACACCGTTCACCAACGAAGAGTTCAGGAAGGTTCCGAGCGGGTTGCCGTCCGCGCCATCCAAAAAGTTGAGGAGTTCGCCGATTGGACCTGTGGCGGCCGTACTCGTCGCCGACGATACCGGCGAGGTGAGTTGGTTCAACGACGAGGGCACCGAGGCGATCAGCTGCGACAGCTGCGACTGCGCCCCAGACCCGGTGCTGGTGCTGGTTGCCTGCGCAACCGCGGAGGACTGCAGGGCCTGAGCGCTGGGGCTCGCTGTTTGCGGCGGCTGGGTGAATGGCTTCACCGCAGCGGCCGTGGCCGAATTCCCGGCGTAGCCGTACATCGCTGCGGCGTCCTGCGCCCACATCTCGCCGTAGTGCGCCTCATTGGCCGCGATGGCCGGCGTGTTCTGACCCACGACGTTCGTGGCAACCAAAACCATCAGCTGCGCGCGGTTGGCCGCGACCGTCAACGGGGGCACCGTCATCGCGTATGCCGCCTCGTAGGCACTTGCGGCGGCTGAGGCTTGGGCCGCGGTGTGCTCAGCTTTCGCCCCGGTGGTGTTCATCCATGTGACGTAGGGGTCGACAGCGGCGACCATCGCTGCAGATGTCGGCCCCCGCCACTCGTCGTCGGCCAACGTGTCGATCGTCGACTGGTACTGGGTTGCTGCCGACTCCAGCTCCGCCGCGAGCAGATTCCACGCTACCGATGCGGCACGCATTGGCGCCGAGCCGGGCCCGGAATACATTCTCGCAGAGTTGATCTCCGGTGGTATCGCTCCAAAATCCATCGTCAGCACTCCAAACTAGGCGTCGATGTACACGAGTGGAAGCGATAGTCTGCTGCTTGCGACGGCGTTTGCGTCGAAACAGAAGGCATCGCGATCCTCCTTTCGTTATGCTCCGATCAATCCAGACCCGTTGTCGCCGTGATCATTTGAGACAGACCAGAGCAGCTTTCAGTGTTCGCCTGTGTATCGACCAGCAGATCTTTTGCGCTACAAAGTGACTCGGGCGACGGCGACCGTGTGAAAAGCTGATAAGTCGAACGCATGGACCAGTAATAATCCATCGTGCATCTAGGTCTCGGCGCTGCGCGCGCCCAGCGGCCGAACTCATAGAAGACTCAAATAATCGTCAGAGATTGGGACTCTCACGATCACGGGGAGAGTGCGCCGCATGCTGGAAACCTGTCAGCAAATTCGGCGGAGACGCTCAGCGAACGTTGCCGCACGACAGGGTGAACGGCGCATACGCTGGGCGTGTCGCCATGACAGCAACACCGCCACAGAACCCGCAGCCTCTTCCCAGTCTGGCCCTACTGGCCGGGCTGGTCATCGCCGTTGGCGCCGTCGCGGCAGTGTTCGTCCTTGGCCGAACGAGGCATGACCTTTTCCGGCCGAAAGAATCCTCGCCGGCGGCACACGCCTCGTCAGCGTTGGCCGCCGATCCGCCGCGGGATCACCTGGATAAAGACGGCCAATTCCTATGGCGGCTGTCGGCTCAAGGCTTGCAGCTACAGCGGTCGAGCGACGCGGCTATCAACGACGCGCGTCGCGTGTATACGCGGTATGCGGGCGGCGAGAGCCAACAGCAGATCATCCAGGACATTCTTCAGGGATCACCGGGCATGTCGCTTGATACCGCGTCCAGTTTCGCCAACACCGCGATCAACGTCTACTGCCCGGACGGCGTTGTCGACAACCCGTGATTGTTGCGCGCTACTGACGGTAGCTGGCCAGGAAGTTGCCGAGCCGCTCGATGGCGCGGGAAAGGTCGCGCGACCACGGCAGCGTCACGATCCGCAAGTGATCCGGTGCGGGCCAATTAAATCCGGTGCCCTGAGTAACCAGGATCTTCTCCGACAGCAGCAGATCCAGGACCAGCTGCTCGTCATCGACGATCTCGTGCACCTCGGGGTCCAGCCGGGGGAAGGTGTACAGCGCGCCGGCGGGCTTGACGCAAGACACCCCGGGTATCTCGTTGAGCTTGGACCATGCCACGTCGCGTTGTTCGAGCAGTCGCCCACCCGGAAGCACCAGGTCGTCGATGCTTTGATGACCACCCAAGGCGACCTGGATCGCGTGCTGGGCAGGAACATTCGGGCACAATCGCATATTCGCCAGCAGGTGGATGCCCTCGATGAAACTGCTAGCGTGGTCCTTGGGTCCGGTGATTGCCAGCCAGCCGGCCCGATACCCGGCCACCCGATAGGCCTTCGACAGCCCGTTGAACGTCAGGCACAACAGGTCGGGTGCGACCGAAGCCAGGCTGATGTGCTGGGCGTCGTCGTAGAGGATCTTGTCGTAGATCTCGTCAGCGAGTAGCAGCAGCTGATGTTTGCGCGCCAAATCAGCCATCTGCGTGAGGATTTCACGACTATAGACTGCGCCGGTCGGGTTGTTCGGATTGATGACTACCAGAGCCTTCGTGCGCTCGGTGATCTTCGCTTCGATGTCGGCGATATCCGGTTGCCAGCCCTGGGTTTCGTCGCACAGGTAATGCACCGGGGTGCCGCCCGCCAGCGATGTCGACGCCGTCCACAGTGGGTAGTCGGGGGCCGGGATCAGCACTTCGTCACCGTTGTCCAGCAAGGCCTGCAGGGTCAGCGTGATCAGCTCCGAGACCCCGTTACCCAGATACACGTCGTCGACGTCGAACCGCGGGAAGCCGTCGACGAGTTCATAGCGGGTGACCACCGCGCGCCGCGCCGGCAGGATGCCCTTGGAATCCGAATAGCCCTGCGCGTAGGGCAGCGCCTGGATCATGTCCCGCATGATCACGTCGGGCGCATCGAAGCCGAACGGCGCCGGGTTGCCGATGTTCAGCTTGAGGATGCGGTGCCCCTCGGCCTCCAGCCGCGCGGCGTGATCGTGCACCGGCCCGCGGATTTCGTAGAGCACGTCCTGCAGCTTCGACGACTGCGCGAACGTACGCTGCCGCGGCTGATGACCCGCGGTGTGCCAGGGCAGCTGGTGAGTGGTCACGACAACCATGGTGCCACGGCTGTCCAGCTAATTAATAATTCAGCAATCCACTGATCAGCGCTTACCTGGTGGACGGGCGCCGCGGGCGATGCCCAGTCCTTTGACGGGCGCCGGGGGCGAATCCTGGCCTCCGTCGTCGCGGTTGCTGTCCGCGGGCTTGGAATGCGGCTCTTCGGTTGCCTGGGGCTCCGGCTTGGCCTCGGACGCCGGCTCCGGGGCCGCGGGTTCCGCGGGGGCTGCGGCCTTTTTAGCACCGGGTCGCTTCGCCCCGGCGGCAATTCCCAGCCCCTTCACCGGCGCGGCCGGCGCCTTGGCCTCCGGAGCGGCTGCGGACTCGGTCTTTGCTTCGGGTTGTTGCGCCGGAGCGGATTCTGTTGAGGCCGCCGGTTGTGCGGCAGTCTTTTTCGCGCCGGGTCGTTTGGCTCCGGCAGCCAAGCCCAACCCCTTGGCTGGCGCGGCCGGCGCCTTGGCTTCGGTGGTTTGCTCGTCGGATGCCGACGAAGCCTGCGCGGCTTCGGCTTTGGGCGCTGCCTTCTTGGCCCCGGGCCGCTTGGCGCCGCCGGCGATACCGAGTCCGGTGACGGCCTTGGTGGCCTTCTCCTGCGTGGGTGCGGCCTTTTCCGGTTCGGTGGTGGCTTCGGCCGGCTCGGTCGCGGTCGGGGCAGGTGCTGCCTCTGCTTTGGGAGCGGCTTTTTCCGCATGCTCAGCGGCTTGTTTTGCCGCAGAGCCCTTCTCCGGCAACGTGATTGTGCTGCGGTCGAGTGACTCGAGCAGCAGCTGGGCCACATCGCGGACGTCGACGCCTTCGCGTCCGGCAGCCTCTTGACGGTCGTTGACGCCGTCGGTGACCATCACCCGGCAGAACGGGCATGCGGTGGCGACGGTGGTGGCGCCGGTGGCCAGCGCCTCGTCGACCCGCTCGTGGTTGATGCGCTTGCCGATGTGCTCTTCCATCCACATCCGCGCGCCACCGGCGCCGCAGCAGAAGCTGCGGTCGGCGTGCCGTGGCATCTCGGTCAGCGTCGCGCCTGCGGCCCCGATCAGCTCGCGGGGCGCCTCGTACTCCTTATTGTGCCGGCCCAGATAGCACGGGTCGTGATAGGTGACGTCCTCTGAGACGGGGCTCACCGGGACGAGCTTCTTGTCGCGCACCAGCCGGTTGAGCAGCTGGGTGTGGTGCAGCACGGTGTAATTCGCGCCCAGCTGGCGGTATTCGCGACCGAGGGTGTTGAAGCAGTGCGGGCAGGTGACCACGATCTTGCGGTCGACGGTCTCCACTCCTTCGAACAGCCCGTCCAGGCTTTCGACGGCCTGCTGAGCCAGTTGCTGGAACAGAAACTCGTTGCCGGAGCGGCGGGCCGAGTCGCCGTTGCAGGTTTCGCCGGTGCCCAGGACCAGATACTTCACCCCGGCGACGGCCAGCAGTTCGGCGACCGCCTTGGTGGTTTTCTTGGCCTTGTCGTCGTAGGCGCCGGCGCAGCCCACCCAGAACAGGTACTCGTAACCCTCGAAGCTGTCGACGTCCTCGCCGTAGACCGGGACGTCGAAGTCGACCTCGCTGATCCAGTTGGTGCGGTCGGCCGCGTTCTGGCCCCACGGGTTGGCTTTGTTCTCAAGGTTTTTGAACAGCACCGACAGCTCGGAGGGGAACTCGGACTCCATCATGACCTGGTAGCGGCGCATGTCGATGATGTGGTCGATGTGCTCGATGTCCACCGGGCACTGCTCGACGCAGGCGCCGCAGGTCACGCATGACCACAGCACGTCGGGATCGATCACCCCGCCCTGTTCGGCGGTGCCGACCAGCGGGCGGGCCAGCTGCTCGGGCCCGTGCCCGGGCACCCGCCCGAAGCCGGACTCCGGCACGTGGTGGCCCTCCTCCTTGACCGTCTCGAGGTCGAGACCCTCGAGCGGCTCGGAGGTCTTCTCACCCAGGATGTAGGGCGCTTTGGCCATCCAGTGGTCGCGCAGGTCCATGATGACGAGCTTGGGCGACAGGGGTTTGCCGGTGTTCCAGGCCGGGCATTGCGACTGGCAGCGCCCGCACTCGGTGCAGGTGGCGAAGTCGAGCATGCCCTTCCAGGTGAAGTCTTCGATCTTGCCGCGGCCGAACACGTCGTCCTCGCCCGGATTCTCGAAATCGATCGGCTTGCCGCCCGACTCCATCGGCAGCAGCGGGCCCAACCCGTCCGGCAGCCGCTTGAACACCACGTTGATCGGCGCCAGGAAGATGTGCAAATGCTTGGAGTGCAACACGATCAGCAGGAAGCCCAGCATGACGGCGATGTGCAGCATCAGCGCGACAGTCTCGAGTGTCTCGTTGCCGGCGTGACCCAGCGGATGCAGCAGGGCACCCATGGCATGTGAGAAGAACGCGCCCCTTCCGTAGGGGAAGTTGCCGGTGTTGACCGACGCCCCGCGGAAGAGGGCGTACGTCCAGATGACGTTGAAGATCATGAACAGGGCGAGCCAGGCAGCGCCCAGGTGTGAGCCGTAGAACCGGGACTGGCGGCCGTATTCCTTCGGCTCGGTGCGTAACCGGATGATCGCGAACGTGACGACGCCCGCGAGCACGGCGAGCGCGAAGAAGTCCTGCAGGAAGCCCAGCACGTCCCAGCGGCCGATGAGCGGGATGTGGAAGTTCGGCTGGAACACCACCCCGTAGGCCTCGATGTAGACCGTGAGCAGGATGAAGAAGCCCCACATGGTGAAGAAGTGCGCCACACCGGGGATCGACCATTTCAACAACCGGCGCTGGCCGAACACCTCGGTGATCTCCGTCCACACCCTGGTGCCGATGTCGTCGGTGCGACCGCTGACCGGTTGGCCGGAAAGCGTGAGTTTGGCCAGCCACAGGACTCGGCGTAGGGCGAGCACGGCGATGATCGCCGTCATGCCCAGCCCCACAACCAGTCTGATCAAGATCTGCGTGTGCACGGAGCGTCTCCCCAAATCCGTGTTACCGGCCAGTAACTACGCTGATGCTACTCACCGGTAACTTGACTACTGCACCTGCTCAAGCCGTCTGAGCCTGCTCATAGTGACATCTTCGCGAGGGTCACCGCGACGAAGGATGCCCTAACTTGGCCGCCGTCACACTTGGCGTCAGGCCTGCGCCCGCCGGATATCGCCGCGCCCGGCCGACTACGGGGTGATGGCTGAAAAGTGCGGAATCGGCGGTAACGGGGGCAGGTTGCTCAGCCACCAATGACGATGCGGATGTTGCTGCGTCCAAGGCGCGGTGGTCGGCGGTGGCGCAGGTTCCGTGGTCTCTGTCGACGGGGGAGCTGTGGTCGGGACGGTCGACGACGGTGTCAGCGACGGGCTGGTTGTCCGCGACGGCGACGTTGTCGAGGGCCGCGTCGTGGTGGTGGCCGGTGCGCCGGCCCCGCCGCCTTTGGCCAGGACGGCCAGGCCGTAGATGATCGTCGCGATCAGGATCACCACCGCCAGTCCCCACAGCGCCAGGACCCATCGTTTGAGATACCAGGGCGAGGTGTTTTCGGTGGCACCGAACCGTTCGTCAACTGTGTCGCCGATGCCGAAGTCGCGCTCTGAGAAACCATCGACGTCGTACGGTCGTCGGCTGCCCCCCACGAGAAGAAATCGTATCGGCACTCACCGCAACGGCACCACCGCTGCTGGTGGTCCCGGCTACGGCGTACCGCCGAAGTAATGGTGGTGATGGTGGCGGCCGTCGTCGATGCTCGTGCTCGTCGGCGGTGTCGTGGCCGGTGCCGTGGTGGTCGGCGGGGAAGTCAGGGTGGTCGTCGGAGCCGGCGCTACCGGAACTTCGGTCGTCGTGGGCGCCGGGGTGTTTGCGGTCGTCGTGACCCCGGTCGATGTCGTCGGCGACGTGGAGGTGGGTGTCGAACCGCCACGCCCGTGGGTCCGGTCGGCGACGACATAAATCGCCAGTGCGATCAGGATTGCGGCAAGCAAGCCCAAACCCAGCAGAACGAGAGGCTTGCGATACCAGGGCGACCCGGGTTGTGGTTGCTGTTGCCCGTTATCGCCGTAGTCGATGTAGCCGGTCGGCGCTTCACTGGGGTCGTCTGGAGGTCCGTAGCCCGTCACGGGCGCTGATCCTAGCGCCGAATCCTGACGACTTCGCCGCCGACGCCTGAGCGGCCGCGCCTCAAAAGCCGTGCGGCAGCGTCACCACGGTGTGCGGCAACGTGATCGTCGACGGGATGTGTGGCAGGTGGTGGTGATGTCGCGGCGGCTCGGCGGGCGCGGGGGAGTAACCACTCGCCGGTGGCGGCGCCTCTTCGGGTGTCTGTTCGGGCGTCTCGGGCGCCGTGGTGGTTGACGACGGGGTGGTCGTGGTGGTCGTCGGCGAGGTGGTCGACGATCGCGTGGTGGTGGACGGCGTGGTCGTGGACGGGCCGCCACCCTCGCCGCCGCGCGAAAGCTCGACGAGGCCGTAGATGATCAACACGACGAGCAGAGCGACCATCGCCACCCATAAGGCCAGCAGGACGCGATTGCGATACCAGGGATCTGGCGCGGAGTCGGATTCAGCGGAATCGGCGTCGTTCGGCTCGTCGTCGACATCCGGCGGCGGCGAACCGACCGCGCCGTAATCGGCCATCAGCGTCGGCCGCTCGCTCGGATCGTCCGGGGGGCCAGTCACGCCCCGATGCTACGTCAGAGCTGCCGCTGCACCTCGTCGGCGAAAAGGCGCAGGTGCTCGAGGTCGGACAGGTCCAGCAGCTGCAGATACACCCGCTGTAAGCCAATCTCCGCGAATGGTCCGAGGTGGTCGACGATCTCGTCGGGCGTGCCCGCCAGCGGAGAATTGGACCGCAACTCGTCAACCTCGCGTCCGATAGCGGCAGCGCGTCTGGCAATCTGCGCGTCGTCGCGCCCGGCGCACACCACGAAGGCCGCGGAGTACGTCATCGAATCGGCGGGCCGGCCGACCGCATCGACCGCTTCGCGGACCCGCTCGAACTGCGTCCTGATGGTGTCCAACGGCGCAAACGGCACGTTGAACTCGTCGGCGAATGTTGCGGCCAGCCCCGGCGTCCGCTTGGCGCCCGTCCCGCCGATGATGATCGGTGGATGCGGCCGCTGCACCGGCTTGGGCAGCGCGGGTGAGTTGTTGACGGCGTAATGAGCTCCTGCGTAGTCGAACGTCTCACCGACCGGGGAAGTCCACAGGCCGGTGATGAGCTCGAGTTGCTCGGTGAGCCGGGCGAATCGCTCACGTAGCGGCGGAAAGGGGATCGCATAGGCCAGATGTTCGGCTTCGAACCAACCGGTGCCGAGTCCGAATTCGACTCGCCCGCCGCTCATTTCGTCGACCTGGGCCACGGAGATGGCCAGCGGGCCGGGATAACGGAACGTCGCCGACGTGACCAGGGTGCCCAGCCGGATCGTCGACGTCTCGCGGGCGATCCCGCCCAACGTCACCCAGGAGTCGGTCGGACCGGGATGTCCGTCGCCGCTCATCGCCAGATAATGGTCGGACCGGAAGAACGCGGAAAACCCTGAAGACTCCGCGGCCTGCGCGACCGCAAGCTGGTCGGTGTAACTGGCGCCTTGCTGCGGTTCAACGAATACCCGAAAATCCACGAGCGCCAGAGTATGCCGACTTGCTGAGATGCTCCGTTAGAAGGTGTCGACCTTCTCGACGCTAACGAGACTCCTTGGGCGCTCCCCCTTGTCTCATAATCCCGCCGAACTCCCGGTTTTGATACCACCGGTTATAAGACAGGTTTTCAAGACACGAGATCGAATCGTTGAGCCAGCAAGCACGCATGCTGACGACTGAGACATCGCAGTCCCATCAACCCATCGTTTTCGAGACAGGCGTATCCGAATTGGAGCGACGGTGACTCAACGTAGTGCGTGACCGCCATGAGGCCGAAGGATGTCTCGTTATTGGTCTATTCCGAGACGCGGGGTTCGTCCTCCGATCCGACCACCGTCATGGCATCGCCTCGGCCCACGCGATATGCCCCTCGAAGCCAAGCTTTTTCGCCATGTCGCGGTAGCGATCCCGGTATTGGCGATAGCGGGCATCGTCACCGTGAGCCCGCGCCAGCAGAGCTTGCAGCCGCAGCAGCCAGATCTCGCGTATTACCAGACCCTCGTCGGCTGGCGCTTCCGCTAACCGTTCGATCGCGGCCTCGGCTTCGGCTAAGTCACTTTCCGAGTCACCGTCGGCGCAGCGGTCGAGCAGCGTTTCGACCAGAACACCCGTCGCGGGAACGCCCCACATCAGCAGTCGTCCGGTGCGGAACAGATGGTCGACGGTGGAGCGCATGAGGGCTATTGCGTCATCGCGGTCCCCCGCTCTAGCCCTTTCGCGTGCCAGGTAGACCTCGATGATCGGCAAATCGCATAGGTTGCGTCCTTGGTTGAGGAGCACCTCGCCGACCTCGGCCCCGAGCTTCTGTCCGCGGTCACGCTCCGCAGCCTTTTGGCGATGCATCAGCGCAAGCGCCAACGCCGCCCGGATGTAGCCCACCACGGTGTCATCACTGGATCGCTCGGCGATCCGTAGCCCATCCTCGATCTCGTACAGCGCACGATCATCGGGCCTCAGCACGCCGAGAGGTATCCCCATCAAGTAGGTATAGCCGACAACCCCGGCGTAGGACGCGGGGTCGACGCCGCGGGCGATAGGCTGGCCGTCCCGCAGGTCTTCTGGCCATCCGGGACGACCCAACCAATATCGGGCCATACCCCGCGTGGTGATGGCCAGCGCTAACGGACACCCGACAAGGAAGTTGCCTTTCGACGGATCACCGTCGGCCAGATCGATCACGGTCTGTGACCATCGCAGCACCTCACACCACTCGGCGCTCTCGATCTTGCCGTAGATCAGCGGAAAAGACAGTCCCAGCGTCAAGGTCGCATCGCCGACCGACTCAGCGAGGGCCATCGCTTCCGATGTCAGCGGCGACACCTCACGCATCCGGTCCTGATGCGCGTGATCCATCACCAGCCCAGCCATGCCAATGGCCAGTGACGCCTTGTCCCCGGCGGCAGCGCACAACTCACGCAACTCGTCAAAGCGATCCCCGGTTACATTCACATGCACTCGCCAGGCGGTCCCGCACAGCATGGTGCGCGGGGCGATGCGCATGGCGGTCCGGTTGAGGTCGTCGGCGGGTAGGGCGTCGGCGATCTTCTGGGCGCGCTCCCAACTCAGCCGCGCCGTCGCGATGTCGCGGTTGGTCGCCCATGCGGCGGCCCGCATGTGCCAGCCGTAGGCGGCGTACAAATCACCGGCGGCCTCCAGATGTTCAGCGATGAGCGCCGCATTCTGGTCGGCCGATTCCGGCTCGCGGGTTTCGATCGCGACGGCCAGCCGCCGGTGCAGCTCGGCACGATCCGATTTGAGCTGGGCCTCATAGGCCACCGCACGAATGAGCGGATGGTGAAAGACATACTCCGGTTGTTCAGTGAACCCGACCTGGTCGATGAGCTGGGCTGCCACCAAGTCAGCAATCACCGGCTCAACACCCAGCACCGTGAGTAGGTCGAGACCGAACCGCGAGCCGATGACCGCCGCCGCGCTCAGCGTGCGCTTGGCTTTCGGATCGAGCCGGTCGATGCGCGCGGCAATAGTCGCCTGCAACGTGGCAGGCACGCTCACCTCGCTAACCTTTGCCACCGACGTGAAGGCACCGGGCTCCCCATGCAGCACACCGCGCTCGGCAAGATCGCGCACCAACTCCTCGGCGAAAAACGGATTACCGGCAGCCCGCTCGGCGACTCTCTGGCCCAGCGCATCAACCGACGGGTCGGGGCCGAGCAGATCTGCGACTAGTACTGCCGCATCTGAATCACTCAGCGGCGCAAGGGCTACGGTGTGAGCTTCGGCCACTCGGGTCAACGCGCCGTGATATTCGGGTCGGTAGGTGACCAGCACCAGCGAGGGCGTCTGCGGGATCACCGCAAGGAAATCGGTCACCATCGACTCGCTGACCTCATCGATCCAGTGGGCGTCCTCAACGACATAGACCACCGGGCGTTGGCGGGACAAACTGGCGGCGTTCACCAGCGCCGCCAACCGCCGCCGACGCGCATCGGGATCAATCGCCGGTATGGCAGTGCTCGGTTCGGCGATGCCGAGCAGGTCATCAAGCAGCAGCGCGTCCTCAGGGTCTGCGTCTGGAAATTGCTCTCGCACTCGGGCGCGGGCCGCCTGCCCGTCAAACCCTCGACGCCGGTGGCCGCCCGCAGCAGACGCGCCACGGCATGAAATGGGACCTGGCTGGTGTGTGACTCACAGAAGGCGCTGAACACCTCCACATCCCGGACCGCTGCCATCGCGGCGACCTCGCGCACCAGACGGCTCTTACCGATGCCGGGTTCGCCCACCACCTCAACCACAGCGCCATGTCCACCGAGTGCGCGGTCCAACGAGCCCTCGACGGCGGACATTTCCCACCGGCGACCCACCAGCTTCGACTCAGCACGGCCAACAGGGCGACGCTCTTCCGACATGCTCAGCAACCGTTGGGCGTGGATGGCTCGATCGGTGCCCTTGATGTGGACAAGCTCAGCCGCACCGAGCGCGACCGCGTCTTCGACCAGCCGCGCAGTCGACGCACTCACCATCACTCCACCGGGCGGAGCGACCGATTCCATCCGTTGCGCCATACCCACTTGCTCGCCGATCGCGGTGTAGCCCAACGACGTTGAGCCGACTTCTCCAGCGATGACCTGACCGGAATTGAGACCAACACGCAACCGCAGGTCCATACCGTCGCGGTCTTTGACCTCAGTAGCCAACCGGATGGTCTCCTCTTGGATGCCCAGCGCCGCGAGACAGGCACGAACCGCGTGGTCCTCCAAGGCAACTGGCGCACCGAACACCGCCATGATGCCGTCACCGGTGAACTTGTCCACCGTGCCGCCGTAACGCTGCACCACCACTGTAGTGATGTTGACCAACTCGGCCATGATCTCCCGTAGCCGCTCTGTGCCCGACCGCCGCAGCGATGTCCATCGAATGGACTACGTCGGCGAACAGAACCGTCACCTGCTTGTACTCCGCGCGGGTATCGCCGTCTTGGACTGGGGAGCCACAGCCGTGGCAAAACCGGGCGTTCTCCAGAGGCTCAATGCCACACGTCCGGCACGCTGCTATGGCCGTCACCCGACCCTCCGCCAATCCCGGCCCCCGGTTCTCACAGGATAGGCGATCGGACACTCCACGAGGCGTTGTTGGCTTCACGGTTGGTGATGCCGATACGAAGTTTTGAGACTCTCATATCTCGTCTGTTTCGAGACAAAATCGGCCACGGTGGCCCGATCGGAGATAAATAAGGGGTGACCACGAGGCCGACGCAGCCCGTCGTCGGGTTCCACTGCTGCCCCTGGGACCGTGGAGATCCATTTCGTCGTGTCGAACGACAGCCAGGGAAAAGCGGATTACCGAACAGTAGGTCGTGATCGCTGGGTTGGTTCGATCAGGATGACGGTGTTCCTGTCGCTTAACTTGGCCTGGTACATCGCCGCGTCGGCCCGGGCCGTGACCGAGGAAACGGGCTCGCCGGGAACGGCGATAGTGGCACCGATGCTCAAGGTCGCGTGGATCGTCTTCCCGGATTCGTGGATCGGTTCGGTGGCGCGACAGCGAATCTTCTCGCCGATGCGGGCGACCTCATCGATGCTGTGGAGGCCGGGCAACACGACGAGTATCTCGTCACCTCCCGTCCGTCCAACCGTGTCTCCTTGACGGACAGATCCGCGGATTCGGGCCGCCAAAGTTGTGAGCACGGCGTCGCCGATGCCGTGTCCCCAGGTGTCGTTGATGTCCTTGAAGTGGTCGACGTCGCAGAACAGGATGCCGAGGTGCGTTCCAAAAGCTGGCGGGTGCTCCAACGCGGACTCAAGGCGGCCAATCGCCTCGGCACGATTCGCTAACCCGGTGAGAGTGTCGAACCGGGCCAACCGTTCGAGTTGCCGCTCTGCCTCGACCCGATCATCGACGATACGCAGCGCCGCGATCAGCCCATCGGTGTTGCCCTCACCATCCACGTAGGGCTTTCCGTGGCCATCGACCCAGTGGTCACCACCGTCGACGGAGCGGACCCGGAACCGTTGCAGGACCGATTCGCCGATGGCGATCCTCTGCAGCGCGATTGCGAGTGTGTCGAGGTCGTCGGGGTGGATGCGGCGGCGGAAGCCTGAGCCGATCCACCGCTGAAGTGGCCCCCCCAACGCGGCCTCCACCGACGGCGAGACCCACACGACCTGGCTGCCGCGAAGGTGAACGATGATGTCGACAGCGTTGTCGGCGAGGATGCGGTAGCGCATCTCAGCGTCAGCGCGTTCCCTGCTCAGTTGCTCCTTCTCTATCAGCAGACTCTGCTCTTGGTGGCGCAAGCGGAACCCGACCAACACGACTACGGCCGTGCACACCATCACCGAGAGGGCAAAGGCCGCATTCTCGCTCCGGCCCAGGGCCAGGAACGTCAGCCGCGACAACGCCACGAGGATCAGAAAGCCGACGGCGAGGCCGTACAAACGCACCAGCGCCCCCCGGTCGGGTCGGGCGAGCAGCCAGGCGAGCGGAGGCCGGTCAGGGCGCGCCACCGACGTCGCCACGACGAGCAGCAGCACAGCCAAGGCGGTCGAGATCGCTATGCCGGTTGCCAGCGCCATAGCATCGAACAAGTAGGCCACGACTGAGACAAACGAGATGACCGCGCCACCTACGACGCACACCGGCCAGACCACGCAGGTCCAGCGGCGATCCAATCGGGTCAGCGCAACGGCGGCGGCCAGGAGCAGGACCGACGCCGCCGTCAGCGGGCTCGGACGCCCAGGCCAGGACGATTGCAGCGTGCGCACTGCCTCCCCGAACCACACCTGGTCCAGGCCCAACGACCGAGCGGTCGCATACTCCACGAAGACCACGACGGCTAAGGCACCCACCACCACGGCCACGCCACGCCCGACCCACACACGACGACGCGACGGCTGCCCCGATTGCGCCAGGATCGCAGCCGCCAGCGCGGCCAACCACAGAGCAGTCCACGGCACCATCTGCGGCCAGGTCCGATAGACCCGCGTCAACCCCTCGACACCAGTCGCCCAGCCCACCCAGTCCAAGGCAGCGACGACAAGCACGACCACAGCAGCGGCGCGGCCCCATCGAGCCAGCGCCGCTTCCAAGGCCACGCCAGTGCCGGGCCTGTCCATCGGCTGCCCCTCCCCAGAGCGGTGCCTGAGAGCAATGTCGCGCCGCACGCCGAGCAACTCGGCGGCATCGACATTCTGCGCAATCAACGCCAGCGATGTCACCAAACCAGCAAGATCGTTCCGAACTGCCCCCACGGCGTCGACCCACTTACTGATCGACGTTGGCGTCCCAGATGACCTTGCCCCTGTATCGGGCCGGATATAGGCCCACGACCGCCTTCTTCCGCAGGTGCCACGGGGTTCCGCTCTTGCCGCTTGCCCGCCAGGACCGAACGGCGGTCGGCGAAGATTCGCCCGGCCTGGATCATGCCGACAAGAGGGTCCTGTATGGCCAGCAGGCGGGTGCAGCGGTCCAGAGCGGGGCAGGCCAAACAAGCCGACACCGCCTGCTGGGCGTGCTGCTCTGCGTCTGGGTGGTCGCGGCCCAATAGTGTCCAGTCGCTGCTACGACCTGCACACGCTGCACCGGACAGGTCTGCACGGGCGAGGTCAGGGGTGATGCGTGAGCAACGGCGATCCGCCACAGCCACAATCCCCCGCGATGGATGGGGATCGCAATCACTGCACCGCTGGTGCCCGCAACAGGAGTGACGACGCCGAGACCAATTTCCTATGGACAGCCGGCCGGCACCGGAAACCAGCGTCCTTCGTAGACGTTGCCCAGCACAGCGATGTCTTTCAACCGCAGTGATTCCACCGCGTAGGGGTCCTCGGCGAGCACCGTGAAGTTGGCCAGCTTGCCGGGTGTGATGCTGCCGAGCTCGTCCTCCATTCGCCATGAGTAGGCCGCTTCGATCGTCACAGCGCGCAGGGCGTCGTGCACCGAGATGCACTGCTCCGGTCCTGCGGTCCGGCCGCTCGGCGTCCGCCGGTTGACCGCACACCAGGCCAGGGTCAGAGGAGCTGCCGGTGCCATAGGCAGGTCGGAGTGAATCGACAGCGGGATGCCGCGGCGCAACACCGACGCCGCCCGCACCATCGTGTCGGCACGATCGGCGCCTAGCCCGTGGGCCGCATACTGGTCGCCGAACCCAACCGGGTAGTACGAATTGGCCGACACGATGCAGCCGAGGCGGGCGATCCGATCGATCTGCTCCTCGGTGGAGTTGGCAAAGTGCACGATCACGGTGCGGTGGTCGGTTCGAGGATGGTCGTCCATGCACTGCTCGACGGTGTTGAGCACCAGATCCAGTCCCGCGTCGCCGTTAACGTGGACATGCAGCTGCCAGCCCGCATCCCAGTAGACCTTGGCGAACGCGCGAAACACCCTCGGCTGCATCATCCATTCACCGTGGTGGCATAGGTCGGGGTTGCCGTCGTCGTCCAGATACGGATCGCGCATTTGCATCAACTGGCTGATGATCGCCCCGTCGGCGAACAGCTTGACCTGCTTGGGCAACAGCCGCACCTTGCCGCTCGATGCCCTCGCGACCTGCTCCTCGGCGTCGGCGATGGCGGCGGCGGGATCCATGCCCGAATCGGCCTGGCCACGGGCGTCCACGAGAAACGTTGACACAAAGGGCGTTTCGGTGGCACCAAGGATGTGCTGGTAAAGCCCCCAGGGTTCCAGGTCCCACATGATGCCCGGTTCGTTGATGGCCGTGACACCGTTGCGGTGCAGGTAAGCCACCAGTTGTTTTAGTCCGGCAGTCACTCGCTCAGGGCTCAGGAAAACCGGGGAAAGCTTGGGCAGCAACAGATTCATCCCGGTTTCCCACCAGTGCCCGGCGTCGAAGTCGACCATCTCACTGGCCGGGCTGTGACCTGCCATGTCAGCGGCGGTGAAGCCGAGTGCGTCAATCGCCGCGGTGTTGAGATACCACTCGTGACACGAGCGTTGCCACACTGCGATTGGCCGCGTGGCGCTGACGCCGTCGAGCGCGGACCGGTCCAGGGGGCCATGCCACAACTTGTGATAGCCCCAGGAGAAGAGCCATTCGCCGGGGTCGGTCAGTGCCCGTTCGGCGGCCGTGATCCGCTCTTGGTAGTCGGCGGCCGAGCGCGCAGCCAGATACGTCTTGCCAGGCAAAACCCAGTCCTCCGTGGCGATCACCTCAGTGACCAGAGTGGTGGCCCCGAGCAGCGGATGCAGGTGTTGGTCGATCAGCCCGGGGCAGATCACGGCGCCGGCGAAGGTGTCGTCGACGAGGGTGGTGGCCTCGCGCAGATCGTTGAGTGCGCCAACGGCAGTGATCCGGCCAGCGGACACCGCGACCGCGGTGGCCTCGGGCAAATTCGAGTCCATAGTGATCACCCGGCGTGCGGTGAACACGGTGGTCTGGGCGCCTGCCATGGGACGATGATGCCCGCCCAGCAGAGGCAAGGTTGCCATGTCGACCGGAATCATCGGCGAGCAGTTCCTCTTGGTAATGCACGGATCTTGGTGGCCAGGGCCGGGATCGAACCGGCGACCTTCCGCTTTTCAGGCTGAGGCGAAGTCAGACGCGAGACGTTTGTGCTGGTCAAGCTGGACGAATTGGACCCATCTCAGGGCTTCAGAGCACGCGATATGAACGGGGTGGCGGATCCGAGGCGGATGAAAACGAACCCGTGATCCGTAGGCACTGTCAACGGCGGCTGAATCTGGACCCCTTTGCGACGGCTCCCCGCTGGTGGCCAGGTAGAAGTCCCCGCCCCATGCGGTAGTTCGCTGGTTGGTTAGGGGTTTCTCGGCTCTTCGTAATTCAGAGTGCATTGACCATGGTGTGGAGTGCGCCGCGGTGGAGCAGTGAGCGATTCGGTAATGGGTGAGCTTGCGGAATCCGAGCCCCACGACGCCGCTACGGTGCCAAGCGCCGATCGCGCCATCACCTGCCGTCGGCGATTGGCGCTCAATGTTCTGGAGCGCTAATTTCCTGGGGTGATGTTCTCAGCTGCTGGTGCAGTCGCGCGGTGGATCGCCCCCTTCCTAACGGTTGCGGCCGTTGCCGGCATAGGTTTTCTTGCCGACCCGGTGCAGGTCGGTCCCGCCCCGGCGGTGCGCTTGGCCGGTGAGGTCAACCCGTTGGCCGGCATGTAAAAGTCTTGACTGGCTTGCCGCGAGCGCGTTGCTGTGTCTCGTGAGTCCGGATGTATGCCATGGGCTACCTAATCAATCGCGTTGTGGTCTCTTGATTTCAACTGTGATTTCCAATTTTTCGCGCGCGGCGATCATCCGAAGAGCCGGCAAGACTCGCAGTACCACCTTCCAAGCTAGAGCTGCGCCGCGGGCGAAACTGGATTCATCGCCTTCAATCGTCATCGTCTGAGGAATATCAAGACCTGTGGATCGACGGTTCTGATCAACGGCCCCGGACGGGCCGAGCCGCTTACGGGCACCTCGGGGAAGCGTTGTCGGCCAACGGTAGGCGCGCATTATGGGGCGCTGTCTCGTTCATCGATACGCGCCCCGATCCGTCGTTCGGTACCACGGCCCGTCGTTGCGCGCACCCAGCCGCATGAGCATCACGGCCGTCGCCACGCGCGCGACAGTACTCGCCACGCGACCCGGTTCGTAGCGAAGGTTCTTCCGATGACCAGCCCGGTCGCGGTCATCCGGGATCACGCACGTGGGTTCGGCGACCGTCGCGGCTCGCCGATCACACACACGACAGGAGGCTCAAGTTCGAGCGTCTCCACCCTCGACACCTCGTACCCCGCCTGATGCAGGGTTCGTTCGATCTCGGCGGCGGCCTGCGCCGAGGTGCGCGCGTCGGCGCCCGGGCATCGGGGTTGTGATGCGATCGCGACGATCCCCTCGGGCGCGAGGAGCGAGCGCAACTTGGTGAGCTGGTCGGCCGGTTGGGGCCAAAACCCCATCGAGTTCACGGCCAGGATCTTGTCGAATCGGTCCTCGAACTCCCACGCCGAGTCGACTGATGCTTGGCGAAGCTCGACGAGCCCACTGCGGATGGCGGCGCGGTTGCGGCGGGCGGCCTGGCGCACCATGACCGCGGAGTGGTCGAGCCCGTACACGCGGCCCTTGACCGCTCGTCGGCTCAGCTCGGCGATGCCAATCCCGGGTCCGAAACCGATCTCGAGCACCCGATCGCTGGGCCGCACGTCAAGCAGGGACACGACCCAGCGGTTGCGTTCGACGTTCGAACGACGGTGCGCCATGATCCACCCCGCGGCCCGGCCCGCAAGGCCCTGGGGCCTGCGGAACTGGGCGACGACCCGGGTGACGAGCGCCTGCGGTGGTGTCATCGCCTATGCCCCGAACGTCGGCCGGCGACCGCTGCCTGGTCGAGCCCGACGACGTCGAGTAGACGCCGTGTGTAGGGCCGGAGCATCTCTTCGTAGCGATCCTCATATTGGAGCCAATGCTCCGCTTCCTCGCCGTTCCAGTAGGCGCGCTGTTCCTCGTTGGCGACACCGTCTGACCCAGGCGTCCCCGACGACGCCGGCGCGTTCTCCAGGCTCATGGACACATCCCAATCTCTTATGGCGGCCCTAGACCGACGCCGCTTCTGAGAGCGAACCATCTCAAGTACGCTTGAGGTCCAGTGGAACTCGACGGCCTGCTTCCAATCGGCGAGCTCGCTCGCCGCACCAACACGACCGTGTCCGCACTCCGCTACTACGAGGAGCGTGGGCTCCTGGAGCCGGCAGGTCGGGTGTCGGGGCACCGATGCTACGGACCGGACGCGGTCGCGGTCGTCGGCGTCATCCGCCTCCTCTCCGACATCGGCTTCTCCCTCCGAGAGACCCAGCAGGTCTTCCGTGCCCACGACGAATCACCGGCCGCGTGGCGCGAACTGATCGAAGGAAAGCTCGCCGAACTCGACGACCACCGCACGAAGATCGACCTCGCCCGAACCGCGCTTGCGCACGCGCTCGCCTGCCCCCACGACGACATCGCTCGCTGCGCGAACTTCAAGCACATCGTCTCGAACTACCTCGAAGGTCAGCCGGTCGAAGCGGCGCACCACCACAAACCCGACCCGACTGCATGCCTCCAGTGAGGTGCCCCGACTCACCTTTCGGGGCGAAGCTCCTTTCTAGAGAGGCGCTTTCGGGGAAGAGGCATAGTCAAGACCTCTCTGGATCGGCGTGTCACGCGACTTGCTGGTCGCCTCCTGATTCGTCGGGTCGTTCCACGAGCGTGCCCTTCTCGAACCTGGCTCCCGCGCGGACCAGGGCGACGAGATGGGGGGCGTTGACGGCATGCCAGCGGGCTTGTGCGGATTCGATGAGCTTGAACGCCATCGCGACGCCGGCTGCTCTTGAGCCCGGGCCCTTGGTGATTCGCTGCCGAAGCCTGACGGTGGCGAAGGTCGACTCGATGGTTATCTGGTACGCAGGTGGATCCAGTGCGCGGCCGGGTAGTCGTAGAACGCAAGGAGCACGTCGATGCGCTCGGTGATCTTGGCAACTGCCTTGGGCCACTTGGGGAGTCATACGCGTTTCCGCTGATGTTTTGCGGCTCGTCGCTGCCGCACGCTGGTTAGCATGAGCGAGGTTGATCCGCGCGCGGACACGCCGCTGGTGAGCTGGGCGTGAGCGGGCTGCTGCCGACGGGAACGGTGACGCTGCTTTTGGCTGACGTCGAGGGCTCCACGCGGCTGTGGGAGACCCAACCCGACGAGATGACCGCCGCCGTAGCACGTCTGGACCGCATGGTGTGCGATATCGTCGCTGCCCACGCCCGCGCTAACAACTGACCTATCGCCCGCCGCTCCAGTCAAACCACCAGGTGCAAGCGGCGCGCTGGCCGACGACGACGCGGCGGCCGACGGTGACGGTGTGGCAGACGGTGATGGCATAGCGGCAAGAGGTGGCAGCGTGGCGGTGCACTGCACCAGCACGACACCAGCTGCGATAATTGCCGCCAGTACGGCAACCCGCCGCCTGAAGGACATCAATTGGGATGAGTCCTCACCGCTGGCTTCCATCCCTACAAGACGCTGCGATTAGCGGTTTCGCTAGACAAGTCCAGTACCAACGCTACCGCAGACAGATTTCCGCTCTACTGCCCTGCGCTAGTGACCTGACCAGGAGAAACAAGCGGACTAAAGGTTGCGGCGTCGCCGCGGGGAAAATTCCTGCGGGAAAGCGCCGCTCTTCGTCGGACCGGCTGGGCTCGACTGAAATCACCTTGAAAAATAGGCTCTGACCTGCGGCGGGCGGGAATCGAACCCGCGACCAAAATTACCAAACTGTATGACCTTACGACGCCAATCTTTGCCTAACGAGCTTGTGGGACAAGTGGATTGGCACGGTCGAAAATTCGGCGACAACCGGACGATTCTCGCCGATTCCGGTCATTCGTGGTGAAGTGGTCAGAACGGCATCGGTTGGTTGTAGATAGTCCCGGTTTGGTTTTGGACGGGGTCAGTGCAGGTTATGGTGACGTTCCAAAGCGTGCCCGTCGGGAGCTCGGGCGCGAAGTTCAACTGTTGCTGGCCCCCCTGGTTCAGCTGAAATGTCTGGTTGAGCGGGGCCATTGGAGTGCCGATGCCCTGGAGTACGTCCATGGTCCCCATCGTCGGGGTGGCGTTGAAAGTGCAGGAGCCGTATGTGCCGGGGTTCCCGTTTCCGCTGGTGTCTGTGACAGTGACTTTCAGACTTGGAATGTTGTTCAGCGTTGCCGGTTGGAACTGGACACTGGCGGTGTCGGCCCGGGCGGTTCCTGCACCGAACCACAAGACGGCGGACGCGGCCACGCCCAGCGCCGAGAGGACCCGTTTCTTCGTCGGGCTGCAGAGGTTCACGTTGCGCGTCCTTTCTGTGGTCGCGGTGCCCCCCACCGTTTGTCGCCCTCAGAGTAGTGAGAGCGACGACCTCGCCAGCGCCCGCCACGCCGCACGCTTGAGAGCTTTTCGCGGATTGTGCGGGCGCGCCGAGGTTGGCCGATCGTTCAGCGACTGGGACCGTAAGACCCCGCTGGGGAGGGTGCAGGCCCGGCTCCGGGGTTGCCAGCCGACCACGCCAACTCGGCCGCGGCTTGTGTGATAGCAGGGACGACTTCAGTCGCGTCACCGCCCGCGTCGTCCTGGTCCCATATGGCGGTGCTGTCGCTGTCATGCGACTCAGCGGCGACCGCCTCATCCGGGCTGTCGTCGTTGACCTCCATGACGGTGGAGGTTAGTGCGGTGCCGATCCCCGCGATGCCGCTTTGAACCTTTGACATGTGCAGAAGCTCCGCTCTTGTGTAGGGGTTAGCCGACGAGACCCTTGACGCCGTCAAGACCCGAGACCGAAACCGCTGGTAACGACCGGGACTGAGCCGGAACGAGAGGGATCGAACCGGCAGGTCGGGATGCATTTTGCCTGGTAGAGAGGCGGGTTCGATTCCCGGCAGCTCCACCAGAAGGGCTGCGGATCAAGCTCGCGTCGAGGTCCCGCACTTGTTGGCAGCGGTTCCAGGCGCGGGCGTCCCTGCGCTACATCCGAAGTTGGCGGTGCCATTGCGGCGGTGACAATCCAAGTCGAACATGTGATGCCGCAATAGTGAGTGGGCGAGCAGCGAAACGCCCAGTGCCACGACGTATCCCGGCTCTCAGTGGGCGGACATCAGCGCACCGGGCGACGGCTCCGAGCGCGTTCAGGCCGCGACGCCTTCCGCGCAGGATCGCGCCCGCCATCAATCCACAGAAGAAGCCCAGAAGGAAGAGCCTGCGTGCGCGTCGCTTGTTCCTGCGCACAACAGCCGATGCGATGAATCCACATGTCGCCGCAATGATGGCTACCGCGAGGAGCAGAGAAGTCAGATGTGTCGGTCCGAGCGACCCCATATCGCAACCTCCGGGCCGTCGTCTGCGTAGGCCGCTTGCCCGATCCAACCACCGTCTTCGCCGGACCAGCACTGCTGGCCAATGTTCGTAACCAAAGCGAGCATGAAGCGTTAGCCGCCCGCTGCCTCGCGACATGGCCGTCCCTGATCCGCGAGGGCGGCGGAGAGGGTAAGCGATCCGATCGCAGTCTCGTGGAGGCTGGGGGATGCGGTAGTCATTGCTGCTCTCCCGCGCAGGTTGGTTCGGTGGAGCGGCGAACCGTGCGAGCAGGCGAAGGTGGATGGCACATGGATGGCACACGGCATTTCGGTCTAGGCAGAAATAGCCTCTGAACTGCAAGAACACTGGTGCCCCCGGCAGGATTCGAACCTGCGGAAACTCCGCCAGACCTGTATCTCACAAAGATTTCTGTGCCGTCGGGCTTCTGCTGGTCTGCCTAGGAGACTCCTGAATAATCCGCGTGGCGGTCGGCGGGTTGGTCGCGGGTTGTTGGGATGATTGTGGGGTGCAGGGTCGCTCTGATGATCAGCGGGAAATTTTCGATGCGGAGTCGGTGACGGGGCATCTCCTCAAGCCGGGCAGTGTGTTTGGGTTCCTGGCCAAGAATCGGCGGGAGTTGTTCCCCGATGAGATGTTCGCGGACTTGTTCCCGACGGGCCGGGGCCGCCCGAGCGTGCCCGCTGATGTGATGGCCGCGGTGATCACGTTGCAGTCCTTGCACGGTCTGTCTGACAGCGAGACCGTGGATGCGGTGACCTTCGATCTGCGGTGGAAGACCGCGTGCGGGATGGCGGTCACCGACTCTGCGTTTCATGCCACGACGTTGACGTATTGGCGCCGGAGATTGGCCGCCTCGGCGTCCCCGAACCGGATCTTCGAGGCGGTCAAGACCGTCGTCGCCGCGACCGGTGCGTTGAGGGGCAAGACCCGGCGGGCGGTGGATTCCACCGTCCTCGACGACGCGGTCGCCACCCAGGACACCGTCACCCAGTTGATCGGCGCGATCCGCCGGGTGCGCCGCGAGGTCCCGGGTGCCGCCGAGGTGATCGCCGAGCAGTGCACTGCTCATGACTACGACGACCCGGGCAAACCGAAGATCGCCTGGAACGACGAGCCCGCCCGCGAGCAGCTCATCGATGCCCTGGTCAGCGACGTGCACCGAGTGTTGGGCCATCTCCCCGAGGCCGAACTCGGCCCCAAGGCTGCTGACGCGGTGGCGTTGTTGGCGTTGATCGCCGGCCAGGACGTCGAACCCGTGGAGGGCTCCGATGGCACCGACGGACGCTGGCGTATCGCGCAGAACGTGGCCCCGGATCGGGTGATCTCCACCGTCGACCCCGACGCGCGCCACGCCCACAAGACGGTGGCGCGTCGCCAGGACGGGTACAAGGCGCACATCGCGATCGAACCCGACACCGGGATCATCACCGACTGCGCATTGAGCAAGGCCAGCGGCACCGACAATCACGAAGCCGTCATCGCCGTGGCGTTGCTCGAAGGTGAGGACCAGCCGCTGCGGGTGCTCGGCGACTCCGCCTACGGCACCGGCGAGGCCCGCGCCGCACTCGCCGCGGCCGGCCATGTCGCGGTGATCAAACCGATCCCGCTGCGCTACGCGGTGCCTGGTGGTTTCACCATCGACGACTTCACCATCGACTTCGACGCGAACACGGTCACGTGCCCGGCACGACACACCGCCACCATCCGACCGAGCCGAAGCGTCTCCTTCGAACGCCACTGCCGCACATGCCCTTTGGCATCCCAATGCACGACCGCCGTGCGGGGACGCAAAATCACCATCGGCGCTCACGAACAGCTCCAACGCGCCGCGCGGGCCACTGCGCAGGACCCGGACTGGCAGGACGAGTACCGCCAACACCGGCCCATGGTGGAACGCTCCATCGCCTGGCTGACCCGCGGGAACCGCAAAGTCCGCTATCGCGGTGTCGTCAAGAACGATCACTGGCTCCATCAACGCGCCGCGGCGCTCAACCTGCGCCGATTGATCACCCTGGGCCTCGCCCACACCGGCACGAACTGGGCCATCGCCTGACCCAGAGGCTTGCCTTCCCGCCGAGGCGACTGCAAACTCGAATCGGCGGGGCGACCTCTTTTGCCGACCGAAAGGTCTGGCTCGCATCAACGCCATATGGCGTTCGAGGCGCCCCGCCCCCAAGACCCACTAATTCAGGAGTCTCCTAGCCGGCATTGCCCGTCCAGAAAGTCTTCAGCAGGTGATGACACCGGACCCATGAAGAACCCTTCAGAGGTCGTCGACGCGGGATGGCTCGATGGGTGACGAGAAGTACCCCAGTGGGCCCGGTCACGGAACGCTATCCCACTCCTCGTCGTCTACATCGGCCAGGCAATGGTAGGCGATCACCGGAGTCCCAGGCTGCGCCACGCCACCGAAAACGTTGAGGCAGGGACCGAGGGCACTCGTGACCTGGCCGTTGGTCTGGGGATTCCAACGCTCGTTGTTCGCATTGGTCTGACAGGGCAAGAGGATCACCGGTGTGTTATCCGCTGCGTCGTTGATGCCCACGCAATGCCCGGGGAAGGCCACGCTCTCGATCTGACCAGCAGAGTTGAAAACCCAGAGCTGGGATTTCGATCCATTGCAGGGGTTGACCATCGTCGCAGTGTTGTTCCCATTCGGGCCGTCGAGACACCAATTGCCCATTCGGCTCTTCAACTGGACGGGGCCGGCGGCACTCGCCACACCAGAGCTGAGCAGCGCGACACCGAACACTGCGCCGACTACGACGAGAGCCCGGCGCATACCGCCGCAGCGGAATTGAAAGGTGTTGGGAGAGAGAATATTCCGACCGCTCCGGGACGATCCGGAGCCGCATCGTTGGAGAGTTATAGTTCCTCAGTGCCTCAGGCAGATTCGGGTGCGGCCAGAGATTCGGGCTCACGCGGCCCCATGTCGAGACGAAACGGGGGGTACTCGTCGCACATCAGCGAGACGTAGGCTTGCACCCGGAGAACCCACCGGTCGATGCCGATCACGAAGTCGTACAGGCCCTTCGGGTAGCGCGCGGTGAACAGCAGGGCCACCATCGCGATCAGCAGCAGGACGGGGATCAGCGGCACCCATAGGTAGCCACCGCCCCAGCCGCCAGCGTCGTTGCTATCGAAAAATCGCACGCCGCCGTAGAAGGCGATCAGTATCAGGTAGTGCGGGATGGCCAGCAGCCACCACTTGATCAGTACCAGACCCCGATGCAGGCGCTCCGGGTAGTCGATTTCCAGGTCGGCCGGATACTCAACGTTCGGCTTCAGGCTAAACGGCGGGTACTTGTCGGTACCCAGCGCGAACACCGCGTAGAACAACACGCGCCAGCGCCAGCGCAGGACACCGACATTGAAGTCGAACAGCCCGCGTGGGTACTTGCCGGTGAACAAGATCGCAAAGAACGCGATCACCGTGACCACGGCGTAGGCGATTTGTAAGAAGAACAGGACGATGTAGTGCGGGATGGCGAGGATCCACTTGACCAGCCACTGCCAGCGCGACAGCGCGGGGTCGAGGTCACCACGGACCCGAACCGGGTAAAAAGAGGCTTCCGGTTTCATGATCGACGCTCCTTTCGGGCGCTTCGGCTGGATCGATAAGCCGCGGATCCCTCGATTGTTTCGCACCCGGACTGGTGGATCGCAGATGATGGACGAACACATCGACTCCGCCGCCGTCGTGCGCGATAAAGCCAAAGCCCTTCTCGCTGTTGAACTATTTGACGATTCCCTCTGCTATATTCCTCGCTTGCTGATTGTGCCGACATCGCGGGGCCCTCGGCTGGGAAGCGGTCTCTCCAAGTGCCGAACTTGTGTGCCACGAAATTGGCCGTCGGCTTCAGATCGCTCAGCGCGCCAGCAACCGAAAGGATTACAGCTGCGGCCGTTTACTCCTTGGTGGCACCCGGCTTGCTGCTTACCGCCTCGCTCGCGCTGCGCACGACGCTGCGCAGAAACTCCACCCGCGTCGTGACCAGCGAGTCGGCCAAATCCAGGGCGGCGTCGACGATCGTCTTGCGCCGCGACGCGTCGACCAGCGCGGGAGTCACCTCATCAACAGTGTCAACGAACTTGCGCACCGCTTCGATCGCGGCCCGCCGTCCGGCTTCAACCGATTCGAGCACCTCGTCGGACAGACCCGCCGCTTGTTCCACCACAGTCTTTTTCTCAGTGCTTGTCATGATCGCGCTCCTAAGAGTAACTGCACACACGAGTTGTGAATGCCCGCGGCTGAGTATGCGCTCCGAACCCGACGTTTCGTAGGGCCGATGGTCACCGCTCCCCGCGTGGGTACTGCTTGGCCCGTTCCGTCGTCATGGGCTGGCGCAACGGCGGGCTCCTGCGCGGGAGGGTCCGTCGGCTCGCTCACCTCGCCGACTCGCTACCGACGCGCGTTCAAGAATGCGTACAGCACGACGCCGGTAAGGATCACCACCAGGGCCTGGTGCACGACCTGATACCCGGAGGCGAAGGTCACCCACATCGAGAACAAGGTGCTGGCCCCGGCAATGGCGAGGTCACGGGCCAGCCGCCAGCCCTGCACCCGCCGGCGCCGACTGACCAGGTAGGTCAGCTGGGCGACCGCGGAGAAGACGTACGCGATGGCCACAGTCACCACGGTGAGGTTCACCAGATACGTGAAGACCGTCAGCCCCAAGGTCGATGTGTAGCGCCACAGCATCAGCAGCGACGGCAGGGTGGCTCCGACCACGATGCCGAACCACGCCGTGTTGTGGCGATCGGTCCAGGCGAAGGGCCGCGGGAATAAGCCGTCCTGGGCGATCGCCCGCGAGGCCTCGGTGACGATCAGCGTCCAGCCGTTGAGCGCCCCGATCCCCGAGATCACCGCAACCGCGGCGAAAAACCTTCCCGCCCAAGCATTCTGGGAGAACATCGCTTCGAAGGCAGCGACGAACGGCGCCCCGGTGTGCGCAAGCGCGCCATGGGGAACCAAACCCATGACCGCCGCCGTCACCAGCACGTATAGCAGGGCGGCGGTCGCGGTGCCGATCAACGACGCCCGACCGACGTTCCTGCCCGTGCATCACCCGCTTGGCGGTGATCGCAGCCGCCTCCACGCCGATGAAGGAGAACAGCGCCACCCCGGCGGCGATCCCGATCGCGCCGTACAGGCTGCCGCCGGACGCGTTGAAGGGCCCGAAGTGGGCCTTCTCGACAAAGAACCAGCCGACGACGCCGACGAACAGCAACGGCAGGAACTTCAACACCACCGTGACGTTCTGAAACCACGCCATCTGGCGAACCCCGACCAGGTTCACGATCGCCGGCACCCACAACCCCACCAGGGCGATACCCCAGTTCACGAGGCTGCTCGGGTTTTTCAGATCGATCAAGGCGTCCGCGTAGAACACCCACGATGCGACCGCGGCCGCGTTACCGGCCCAGGCCGAGATCCAGTAGGACCAGCCGACAAGGTAACCGGTGAAATCACCGAACTCGTGGCGGGCGTAGGCGTACAGGCCACCGTCGCTGTGGGGAATCCGCTCGGTGAGCTGCCCGAACAGCGCGGCCAGCAGCATCGCGCCCACCGCGATCACCGCCAGGACAACGATGCCCATCGTGTCTGCACCGGCCAGCACCGCGGGCATGGTGAAGACACCGGTCCCGACCACGCTGCCGACCACGAGCCCGGTGGCCGAGGTCAACCCCAAAGCATGGGCCTTGGCCTTGTTGCGGGGCGAGCGAGCAATCCGGGGCGTCGGGGACATCCCTGATTCGGGCACCGGTACACGGCTCACTTGACTGCCACCTACTCTCGTTCGGCGGTTTCGACGGACACGAGGCTCCCGCGCCCGAGGCTTCGCCCCCGCGCAGACCCCCGGCCAGGGTCCTTAGGCCCGGCGGACCCGGGCCAGCCGTCTATTTTCAGACAAGGAGTTGCGCGATGAACCTGAAGAGACGAGTGGCAGCAGCCTCTGTCGCCTGTGGTTTGGGTTTGGCCGTCGTAGGGCTGGGTTCCGGCGCGGCGAGCGCAGCACCTCCCCCGCCTCCGCTCTGCCCACCGGGTGAGCCGTGCCCAGCCTCGTAGAGTCTCCGCTGTGGGATTCAAGGTCTATGGATACAAGTCTGAGCCGTTCGACGAGTTTGGCGACGGGGACAGGTACAAGGTGATCGAAGGCGGCGCACTCGAGATTTGGCACGAGGACGGGTCGAAGTTGACCATCAGCCCGACGCGCTGGGGTTGGGTGGAGGAAGACGCGCCCCAATCCTGAGGACACGGCCCGCGCACGCATGAGCCGCTCCTACCCCAGTCGCCGCATTCGCTGAACTCCGCCAGTGACCGTCAGACCGATCCGAAAGCTGGCGACGACCATCCGGTCTGACCGGCACCGGGAGAGTCCACCTCGGGTTTCGTCGCGCGGGCAATGAGGGGGTCTACCATCGGCAATCATCATGAGTACGACCTATTGGCGTGGCGCGGCCGAGGACGAGGCGATGCAGGACGAGCACCGCTTCGTCTGGACGGCGATGCTGGACACTATCGATGTCGACCTCGCCGGGACGCGGGTGCTCGACGTCGGCTGCAGCCGGGGAGGCTTTCTGCGGCTGCTCGCCGACGACTGCCGTATCAAAGAGGGCTTCGGCTACGATCCAGCGGCGGGCGCGATCGCGGACGCACGTGGGTGACCGCGTCGATGCTTCCGCCCTGGTTGTTGGCCAAGCCGACGAGGTGCGGCGCAGGCTTGAGCTGTGCGTTGCCGCGTTGCAGCGCATGGTCGACGGCGGCTGGTTCGACGGCCATGAGGACACCATCGGTATGGAGGTCGAGCTCGATCTCGTAGATCCGTTAGGCCGGCCACGGCTGATCAATGACGCCGTCCTGGCACGGCTGGGCCGGGCGGACATGCAACACGAGCTCGGCCAGTTCAACGTCGAGCTGAACCTCGCTCCACGTCGGCTGCAAGGCCGCGTGCTGCATGACAGCGAGCGCGACCTCGCCGACGTGCTCGAGGCGTGCCGGGCGCGGATCGAACGGCTCGGCGCTCGGCTGCTCGCCGTCGGCATGCTGCCCACCCTCAGCGCCGAGCACCTGACCATCGAGCGGATCTCCAGCAACCCGCGCTACGCGCTGCTGTGCCGCCGCATGCGCGCCGCTCGCCAGAGGCCGTTCCTGGTGCGCATCATCGACGGGTGTGAGCCGGTGGAGTTCACCACCGACTCGGTCGCTCCCGAAGCCGCCACGACGAGCCTGCAGCTGCACCTGCGGGTGCCACCGGACCGCTTCGCCGCGTACTACAACGCCGCCCAAATGATCGCCGGGGCGCAGGTCTCGGTGGCCGCGAACTCGCCGTACCTGCTCGCCCGCCAGGTATGGCAAGAAACCCGCATCACGTTGTTAGAGCAGCTGTTCGACACCCGCCGCCGCAGGGAGGTCCGAGCCGGCGCACCGGCGCGCGTCCGGCTCGGCGACCGGTGGATCAACAGCCCCGTGGAGCTCTTCGACGACCTCGTGCGGCTGTTTCGGCCGCTGTTTCCGACGCTGGAGGCCGAGGATCCCGATGCCGCCCTCAGGGCCGGGTGCGCTCCGGCCCTGCGTGAGCTCCGGCTGCACAACGGAACGGTGTGGCGCTGGAACCGTCCGGTCTACGACGTCCAGGCCGGGCGCCCGCAGCTGCGCATCGAGAACCGGGTACTGCCCAGCGGACCGACTCCCGTCGACATGGTCGCCAACGCCGCGTTCTACTACGGACTGGTCCGCGCGATCGTCGACAGCGACCCCACCCCTTGGAAGCAGATGCCCTTCGCGGCGGCCGAGCAGAACCTGCACCGCGCGGCACGAGACGGGCTGGCAGCGCGGCTGTGCTGGCAGGGCGTCGACCACCCCGTCGACCAGCTCACCCGTGAGGTTTTGCTGCCGGCCGCGGCGGCCGGGCTCGACGCTTGGGGCGTGGACGCGGACGACCGCGACCGGTACCTCGGTGTCATCGAAGCGCGGGTTCGATGCGGCCACACCGGCGCTGTCTGGCAGACCGAGACGTTGCGCTACCTCGAGGAGCACGGGCTGCAACGCATCCTGGCGCTGCGTGAGATGACCCGGCGGTACGCCGAGCACGCGCACACCGGCGCCCCAGTGCACGAATGGCCCGTGCCATGACCGTGCTCGGCGAGAGGCTTCAGACCAACGACGTCGGCAGGTTCGCGCTCGCGCTGGCGGTGGTCGTGATGGTCGCGGCCACGGCGGCACTGGCCCGCGGTGCGGCCGTGTCGACCGAAAAACCGAGGGCTGTCCCGGGCACCCAAACAGCCCGCGCGGAGTCCTCGGGACCCTAGCGGGAAGGCGCGCTGAGCGCCATACCACGAGCTCGTACCCGCCGCCAGAAGGCCACTCTCAAGGAGCTACTGCTCGTGCCGGACCCGGCGACGGGACAGGTCGAAGGTGCCGTCGGCGTGTTCGGGCGCGGCGTCGGTTAGTCCTCGGCTCGTGTGGGAGGGACGCTCGCTGGTTTGGCGGGGCCGGGTCCGGTGAGGTGAGCTTCGGCGCATTTGCGGAAGGCCGCGACGAGGCGACTGTGGTCGCCGGCGCGGGTGGCCAGGACGACGTGGCTCGGCTCGACGCCTTCGAGGGGAACCGTGGTGAGGTCGGGGCGCAGGCTGGTGGTGTCGGCGCTGGCCGGGATGATGGCCACGGCCTGCGCGCTGGCGATGAGTTCGAACTTGTCCTCGATGGCTTCGACGAGGGGGCCGCCGGGTGTCCGTCGGGTCGGGGGTCGATGCGCCAGAAGGCGTCCCAGGCGGGGTCGGGCGCCCCCGGGGTAGGGGTTCGTCGGCGATGTGGTCAAGGGGTGATGGATTCCTTGCCGGCCAGGTGGTGGTCCAGCGGAACCAGCAGCACTCGGGGCTCGTCGTAGAGGACCGTCACGTGCAACTGGTCGGTCGGGAACGGCAGCCGGACCATCGCCGCGTCCACGCGGTTATCGAGCAGGGCCGCGCGCGGTTCGTTGCAGTCCAGGTACATGAAGTTACGGCTCAATCGCCTGGTGACCGAAAGCAGAAGGTCCGATTCGGTTACGTCTGTTTCGAGACAGGACAAGTACCGGGTCAGCGCCCATCAGCCGGAGTGTCGAGCATCTGGGCCAGCATCCCGGGCATGTGAGCAGTGTCCCGACCGTCTGGCACCCCGGCGAACGGCTCGGCCACCTTCCGCAGCTCCTTGGCCACCTCACGCCGCTGCGGCGGGTCCAGGGCGGCCAGCTCGTCGAGCAGAGCCGCATGGGACTTCTCGGCGCGGGACATGACACCTCGCAGAGGTCGAAGGGTGCCCGCGGTTGATAGAACCGGCCCGGGCTGCGTGACTAGGGTCACTGTCATGAGCGATCTGGTCGACTGGCTCGCCGGCGTGCTTGAACCGGCCAGGGTGCGCAGCGGTGATGCTATCGGCGAGGACTACGGCCACGACGAGGCGCTGACCGCGCAGCCGCACCGCCCCGACGTCGTGGTCCTGCCGCGGACCGCCGCCGAGGTGTCGGCGATCATCAAGCTGGCCGCCGAGCTGGGCACGCCGGTCACCGCGCGGGGCAGCGGGACCGGGTTGTCCGGAGCGGCCAACCCGCGGGGCGGCGGCATCCTGGTCTCCTTCGAGCTGATGAACGCGATCCTGGAGATCGACACCGCGAACCAGGTCGCCGTGGTCCAGCCGGGCGTCACGCTGGACGAGCTGGACAAGGCGACCGCCGAGCACGGGCTGGTCTATCCGGTCTTCCCCGGCGAGCTGTCCGCCAGCCTGGGCGGCAACGTCGCGACCAACGCAGGCGGGATGCGCGCGATCAAGTACGGCGTCACCCGGCACCACGTGCTGGCCGTCGAGGCGGTGCTGGGCACCGGCGAGGTGATCCACTCCGGCGGCAAGTTCGTCAAGACCTCCACCGGCTACGACCTCACCCAGCTGATCGTCGGTTCGGAGGGGTCGCTGGCCCTGGTCACCGAGGCGACGCTGAAGCTGCAGCCCAGGCTGCCGCACTCGGCCACGCTGCTCGCCCCGTTCACCACCCTGGAGCAGGTCACCGCGACCGTGCCGAAGATCGTGCAGAGCGGGGTCGGGCCGCTGATTCTGGAGTACATCGACCAGCTCAGCATGGCCGCGATCACCCACTCGGCACAGCTCGACCTCGGGGTGCCGCAGCAGGTGAAGGACACCAGCAAGGCCTACCTGGTGGTGGTGCTGGAGTCGCGAACCACGGACCGGCTGGACGAGGACGTCGCCGAGGCGGCGACTCTGCTCGGCGAGCTCGGTGCGGCAGACGTCTACGTGCTGGGCGGGCACGCGGGCGCGGCCCTGATCGGGGCCCGGGAGAAGGCGTTCTTCACCGCGAAGGCGGCGGGCGCGCACGACATCATCGACATGGTGGTGCCGCGGGCGCAGATCGCCGACTACCTCGCCGCGATCGCCCAGGCCGGCCAGGAGACCGGCTCCTACATCCTCGGCTGCGGGCACGCCGGCGATGGCAACGTGCACATGTCAATCTTCCAGGCCGATCCCGAGAAGCGGTACCAGGCATTGACGGCGGTCTTCACCGCCGGGCTAGCACTCGGCGGCGCGATCTCGGGCGAACACGGGATCGGCACCGAGAAGAAACGGTACTTCCTCGAGTTGGAGGATCCCGCCAAGATCGCGCTGATGCGGCGGATAAAGACCGCGTTCGACCCGGCCGGGGTGCTCAACCCCGGTGTGCCCTTCGACTGATGGGACTCCTCTAGCGATGATCGGTTGCGAAGGCGCTGCTGTCCACACTCGCCGCCGGCACACGTTGGCCTTCGGATCCCACAACTCGCCGTTCGCGCATTGTGCCGAGCGATGAAAGGCACCGTCGCGGACACCCTTTTTCATCCGAACTCGCGGTGATCAGTCTCCCCCCGCGCGCTGAGTCCAGTAGTCCTCGTCTGCCTGCGCGGATTCCACGGGGTCGTATTCGTCGTCCCCCTGGTCACAGTCTTCAAACTCATCCGCCGGTGAATCAGCCGCGACAGGCCCATCTATCTTTCGCAGTATCTCTGGCCACAGCTCCTCTGGCACCGTGGAATGGATCGCTTCGATGATCCGGTACACCACCACGGTTGCCGAACGGGTGATCGAGGTCTTGTCGCTTCGGCGGCCTGTGACCTTGCGGTCAGCGTTGTTAGCCAACGATAGTCTGTGGTCTGATGGAAAGGCTAACGCCCGTAGCTGAGGACGAACGATGCCAGCAACTCGCGGGAGGCTGATGGCGAACCAGCATGCCGTGGGGGTCACTCATGGTGGTTCCGGGCTGTCAAAACGAGAGCGGCACCGTCGCCCGACGAGATGGCGTGCGGCGTGAGTCGCTTGGCGGTGTGGTGGCGCCAACCCGACCACTACGACTGGCTCACGGGCTATCTGGCGTCGCGGGATTTGCACACGTTCGTCCGTTTGTCCGTCGCTGCCATAACCGCCACGTTCAGTGCGATCACACTGGCCATGACGTGGAGTCCCGCTGGTCCCGACCGCGCGGTGACCTACATAGCAGTGCTGCTGTCAGTGGCGTGGTGCATGGCGCTGGCTTTGCTCTGGGCGCGCCGGTGGCCGACGCGACGGCAATCGATCTGTTATGCCGTTACGGTCGTTGCCTGCATTGCCGTTGTCTGCCTGAGTTACTCGAACGCGTTATTCGGCCTGATCGCTTGTATGGCGTTTGCCGCGCTGGCTGGATATGTTGCCTTCTTCCATAGGGCTCCTCTTTTGCTCCTGACCCTGGCCATCGCAGCAGCCACGACACTGGCGTTGGCGATCAAGCTGTCCGCCAGTAGCGGCGACGTTGTTGGAGCCGCCTGCGTCTTTGTGGGAATTACTGTCGTAATGGCCGCTGTGCCGTTCGTCTGCCATACGCTGGTGCATTTCCTCGGTGTCGACGTGATGGACTCCGATATCGACCCGCTGTGCGGAGTGCTCAATCGGCGCGGGTTTTATCGTTCGGCCGGTCATCTGGTGGCCGCGCATACCCTTGCCGCCGACCGGTGTCTGGCCGTGACGATGGTCGATCTGGACCACTTCAAGAACGTCAATGACACATACGGCCACGCGTTAGGCGACAGGGCACTGATCGCGGTCGGCAAAATCCTTCGTGACCACAGCGGCGACAGCGCGGTCGTCGCGCGGGTGGGGGGCGAGGAATTCTGCATCGCCGATATCGCCAGCGATGATCAGATCAACGGGTGGGCCGAAGCTGTACGAAACGCCGTCGCGGCCATGCCGTTCGGCATCACGGCCAGCGTGGGAGTCGCCCGCCTTCCTCTGAAGTCCGTCTCAGTCCTCGGCTGCGAGACGATCGACGACCTGATCGCCGTCGCCGATGCCGCAATGTATGACGCGAAACGCTCCGGCGGCAACCAGATCCGGGAGGTTACCGCGACGTAGCATCGAGAGGCGGCCGGAACATGCGGTCGCTCCGTGTGGGGCGCGTTGTTCCGCGGCAACCTGGTCAGCGCCCTGCACAACCGCAGTCACCGGGATGACCAGAAGTAGTAGATTGCGTCCCGCAACCCGGACACCCAGCCGCCAGCATCGTCCTTGCGCGCATAGCTGATGAACACGTCGTAGTTCATTGAATCCGTCATGACGCCCCGCCTGCCCGTGAGCTGCGACAGCAAAGCCTAGCGCGCGCGGCACCGACACCCGAGCCAAACGCTCTATCGGCCCGTTCCCCGATCCAGATCCAGAGCACGAGATGCAAGGTTCGAAGACGAACTTCCGCGCGTCACAGATTTGCTCTTTCGAGACACGGTCGGTTGGGGTCGGGAGGCGAGCGTCGCCTTCTTCTCGCCCGAGCAAACGCCGAGACCCGACGAATTATGGCGGGTTGTCGGCCCAACGCCGGGTGGCCGCCACGGCGGCGGCTTCGGCTGGCCAAGGTCGTCTTGCAGCTAGCGCATCACCGCTTCAATCGCAGCCGCGTAGGTGCCGCCGTTTTCTGAGCAAGTTCACCGCTGGGCTTGCAGTAGGGTGCGGATGCCTCCTCATTGGACGCGCGTGAGCACCGCATTGGCGTGCCTCTCCCCAGGCGGATGGTGCGGTGCGGACTTCCCGCCCATCGACCGGCTGAGCGGCTGGAACACCGCCAGATGTGAGGCGATCATTGCCGAGCTACAGGCCGGGTTCGACCACCTGGCCGGTGCTCCCAAGGCGAGCTGACCCCAAGCCGGTGAGTTCCTACCGGGTGATGCCGTGGATGAAGATGTCGAGCACCTGGGCGGCGTATTCGGGTCGGACGGGGGTATCGGCGAAGATCACGTCGAAAAGATAGGCGGAAAAGAACATCCGCACCGCCTCCATCGGGTCGATGCCCTTGCGTAACTCGCCTCGCTCGGCGGCTCGCTGCAAAACCGGGGCGAAGTCGTTAAAGCGCACGTGCCAGAAGTCGGATCGGACTTCCGAGAGGTCCGCGTCCCGGCTTGCCGGAAGAAGCCGCTGAAACCACCCTCGCCATTGCGGCGACTGGGTCTGCTCAGCCAGTGACGCAGCAACGGCTAGAGCGTCTCCGCGCAGACTGCCCGTGTCGGGAGTCGGAACCCGCAGGTGGGCGCGGCTGAGCTGGGCGTCCAACAGCAGCACTCGGCGATCACCCCACATCTGGATGATCACCCTCGGGTCCACACCGGCCCGCTTGGCGACGCCCTCAACGGTGAACTCGTCGATGCCCCTGGCTACGAGTTCGGCCAGCGCGGCGTCGAGGATCGCCTGCCGCTGCGACTGTGCTGCCTCTTCCACAGCCTCATTTAACCGTCAAGGAGAACGCTGCGGCATTTCTGGCTCAGGGCGGCAGTGCCTGCCATACTAACGAGGTCGTTAGATTTGTCATCGTCAAAATATGGTGATATCCGAGTCGGGGGGTCAGGTCATGGCAGTCCAGGCCAGGGCCGAGGCGACGCGGCAGCGGATCATCGACGCCGCCGTCGACCTGTTCGACGAGGTCGGTTACGGCGAGACCGGACTGACCGACATCATCGACCGGTCCCGAATCACGAAGGGCGCGTTCTACTACCACTTCCCAACCAAGGAATCTGTGGCCACCGCGATCATCGACGAGGCCGACGCCCGAATTCAGGATGCCATCCTGCGCAGCACCACATCGCGGGCGCTGGAGAACCTCATCCGCGCTACCTTCGTCGTGGCAGACATGGTCAAGCATGACCAACGGGTTCGGGTCGGACACCTGCTCGAGCAGGCATTGAGCCAGGTCAGCGCCGCCGGACGGGCAACTTACCCCCGACGGCTGCCGGTTATTGTCAGCGCGGTCAACAAGGCCATCGCCGACGGTGATCTCCTCGACGATCTCAACCCAGACCAAGTAGGCCGCACAATCTGGGCCATCGGGCTGGGCACCCTCTTACTGTCAGACGTGACCGAAGAAGATGTCCTCGTTCAAACATCCCAAGCCTGGTTGTTCATCACTCGCGCGATCGTTCCGGCGCAGTTAGCGCCCTACGTTGAGCAGTTCGTCGCTCGCACAGCGCAGCAGTACACGCACGACGAACCGGACCTTTCGGCCGAAGAACTGCTCAAACGGGCGGACTTGGCGATGTACTCCGGCAAGCGGTCACGGATCGGCGGAGTGCACACCTTCAAACCGGAAATGCAGTCGTCCGACACCATTGATAAGGCCCTGTTGCGGCGGGGCGCGCCACCTTTGGCTGCGTCCGACGGAGCGGCGATGGTCAAGCTTCTGGGGGAACTTTGTCAGGCCATCGACCGGCACGAGCTGACACTGGTCTATCAGCCCAAGTTCGACCTGCGCACCACGAAGATCGTGGGCGTCGAGGCGTTGCTGCGGTGGCCCCACCCCGAGCGCGGCATCCTCGCACCGGAGGAGTTCCTGCCCCTGGTCCGTCGGGACGGCCTGATGGGACCTGTCAACGATTTCGTGGTGAACAGGGCGCTCGACGATGCTGTGGTGTGGCACGCCGCATCCGTCGACGTGCCGGTTGCGGTGAACCTCTTCCCGCCGACGCTGGCCAACCTCAAGCTGCCCGGCGCGATCGCGCACGCGCTGGCCGCCCGAGGCCTCAGTTCGGCCGCGCTAACCGTCGAGATCACCGAGCACCTGTTCCTCGACAACATGGAACGCACGCAAACGGTTCTGGAGCAGTTGCGGCGCAACGGCATTCGGATCGCCATCGATGATTTCGGCACTGGCTACTGTACGCTGTCCTATCTGCGTGACCTGCCCATTGACGAGGTGAAACTGGACCGCAACTTCGTTGCGCCGATTCTCGTCAACGAGCACGCGGCGGTCATCGTGCGTGCTGTGGTGGATCTCGTCCATGCTCTCGGTCTGACCATCGTCGCAGAGGGCGTCGAGGACGCCGAGACCGAGGCACGTCTCCGCGAATACGGGTGCGACGTGGCTCAGGGCTACTTCCTCAGCCCGCCCGTGACGTCCGAGGAGTTGCTCGCGTTGTTGAAGACCCCCGCGACGAGCGCTACTGGCCCGTCGGGACCAGCTTCAGCGAGATCGAGTTGATGCAGTAGCGCTGATCGGTCGGCGTGGGGTAGCCCTCGCCGGAGAACACGTGCCCGAGATGACTGTGGCAGTGCGTGCACAACACCTCGACGCGGTGCGTGCCCAGTGAGTCGTCTGGGCGCAGGATCACCGCATCGGAGTGTGACGGGTCGAAGAACGATGGCCAGCTACAATGTGACTCGAATTTCTCTGTGCTGCGGAACAATTCGGGTCCGCAGGCCCGGCACTGGTATACGCCTCGGTTCTCACTGAGCGCTGGGTGTTCGTGATGCGGCTGTCGTGCTCGGGGCGGGCTTGCGAGGAACCGTTCCCGGCGTCGCTGGCCGACGAGTTGGCCGCGCTAATGATAGGCAGGGGCCGTGACGATCTGGTGTTCACCAGCGGGCGCGGCGAAGTGCTGCGCGCGTCCAACTATCGCCGCAGGGTATTCGCGTCAGCGGTCGAGGAGTGCCGCAAGGTCGACAACACATTCCCGACCATCACGCCCCATGACCTACGCCACACAGCAGCCAGCCTGGCCGTGAGCGCAGGAGCCAACGTGAAGGCTGTGCAACGGATGCTCGGGCACGCCAAGGCATCCATGACGCTAGACGTCTACGCCGACCTATTCGACGAGGATTTGGACGGCGTCGCGGATCGGCTGGACACGGCTATCCGATCTACTGCGGACCAGTTGCGGACCAGCTCGGCGCACTAGTGCTCTGACGTTGGCTTTCGGTCCGCTAAAAGGTTTCCACCTTCTCGACGCTGACGAACATGCCGTGCCCGGTGTGTTCGTTGGTGAACCGGGTGCCGCTTTCGCTGGCCGCGATCGTCCAGCCTTCCGCGTCGTAGGTGCGGTAGTCGATGGTCACGGTGGGAATGTCGCCGAGGTTGCCCACCACCCACTGCACGGAACCGCTCGCGGTGATGTTGATGCCGTTGGCGCGTTCGCCGTCCTGCATCGGTGAGTTGGTGAACTGCGCCTCGCAACCGACACTGTCGCTGTTGATCTGGCAGCGGGTCTGGCCGGATTTGGTCTCGATGAACACGTAGCCGTTGGGGTTAGGGGGCAGCGGGATGGCGCCCGCCGGCGGGTTGGCGCTCGGTGGGGCCGGCTGCGACGGGGCCGGCCTGGGGATCGACGGCTTGGCTTTCGGGAACGACGGTTCGGCGGGTCCCGCGCCCGGGGAGGCCACCGGCTTTCCGTGGGTGAGGGAGCTGCATCCGCCGAGCAGCGCGGCACTCAGCAGCAGGCCTGCCAGCAATAGCCGGCCGCCTGCGGTGGTGGTCTTGACGCTGGGCGGAAACATCGCAAAGCCAGCGTACGCATGAAGCAACGCAAGTGACTGCAGTGACGCGCCCGCGTGGTGCGGCTAACAGCCCTTGCGGCACCGCGGACCTTGCGCCTCAAGACCTTCGGGACTCATACCGCCCCGCTCTTACATCTGCGCCCAGACGATCTTGGTCTGCAGGTAGGTCTCGATGCCCGCCTTGCCCGACTCGTGCCCCCACCCGGACTGCTTGTAGCCACCGAACGGCATGGAGTGGTCGTACGGAAACGCACAGTTGAGCCCGACGGTTCCGGCCTCGAGCCGCTTGGCCAGTCGGTGGGAGCGGCCGAGGTCCTTGGTCCAGACCGTGGCGGCCAGCCCGTATGTGCTGTTGTTGGCCAGCGCGATGGCTTCGTCCTCGTCGTCGAACGGCAGCACCGTCACGACCGGCCCGAAGATTTCTTCTTGGAACAGCCTGCTCGTGTCGGGGTCGAGGTTGGTCACGACCGTCGGGTGGATGAAGTAGCCCTTGCGGTCGAGCCGATGCCCGCCGGTGACGATCTCGGCGCCGTCGGACTTACCCTGCTCGAGATAACCCAGCACACGGTTGAGTTGCTTCTGGCTGATTAGCGGGCCGCTCATGGTGCCCTCCTCTCTGGGGCCGCCCATCTTCATCGCGTCCGCGACCATCGCCATGCCCTCGACGACCTGGTCGTAGACGCCGCGCTGCACCAGGATCCGGGATCCGCACACGCAGGCCTGCCCGGAGTGCACGAACGTGCCGAATGCCGACAGCGGAATGGCCTTCTTCAGTTTCGCGTCGTCGAAGATCAGGACCGGCGACTTGCCGCCGAGCTCGAGGGTGACCTTGTTGAGGTTGCTGTCCGCCGAGGCATGCACGATCGCGCGGCCGACCTCGGTCGAGCCGGTGAAGGCGACCTTCTCGACGTCGGGGTGCGCGGTGATCGCGGCGCCAACGGTGTGGCCGTAGCCATTGACCAGATTGGCCACCCCGTCAGGCACTCCTGCCTCGGCCAGGATCTGCATCAGGACGTGAGCCGAAAGTGGTGTCTCCTCAGCGGGTTTGACGACGCTGCTGCAGCCCGCTGCCAGTGACGGTGCCAGTTTGGCGCAGAAATTGAAGACCGGGCCGTTCCACGGGAAGATCAGCCCGACCACGTCGTAGGGCTCGCGCAGCGTGTAGGTGTGCAGGTGCGAGTCGATGCCGGTGAGGCCGCCGGTGTTGACGTCGCGCGCGATGCCGTCGATCTTGGTGCACCACCCGGCGTAATAGCGGAACCACTCGGAGCCGACTTTCACCTGCATCTCCGCTTGAGCGGGATACATGCCGCCGTTGAGCATCTCGAGTTCGGCAAGCAGCTTTGCGTTCTGGTCGATCAGGTCAGCGACCCGCCACAGCACCTTGGCCCGCTCGTAGTCGGGCAGGCCCGACCAGACACCAGACTCGGCAGACGCTTTCGCGCGGGCGACCGCGGCGTCGACGGCGTCGGGGCCGCCGTCGGTGAACTCGGCGATCGGCTCTTCGGTCGAGGGATCGAAGACGCTGATCACGTCACCGGTGCCGGGCCGCTCACGGATCTCGTCGAGTACCGCCTGCACCGTCGTCATTGGTTTTCTTTCTCGCCTCGGTCGTTTAGCGCCTACGCGTTGCCGGCGGTCAGCGCGTGCGCCGCGGGACCGAACATGGTTTGTTTGATTGCGCCCAGCGTGCCGGGGTCCTTGCCGTCGAGCGGACGCAGGATGTCGACGGCCGACGCCGTCACCGCGCCCTCGCCCGCGACGGCGTCGACAATGCCCAGGTTCGCGGCGTCGTCCCCGCCGAAGCGGCGCCCCGTCGTCATCGAGGCGACCGCTGCCTGCGGGGTGAGTTTGGCTTGGATCACGGCTGCCATTCCGGGCGTGAAGGGGATGCGGATGTCGACTTCGGGAAAGCAGAAGTAGCCGCGGTCAGCGCGCATCACCCGAAAGTCGTGGGCCAGCGCCAGCATCGCTCCCGCGCCGAACGCGTGTCCGACCACCGCGGCCGCGGTGGGAACGGGCAGGGTAAGGACACGGGCGAGCATGCCCTGCACGCGTCCGACATACCACTGCGTCTGGTCTCCGTGCGCGGTCAGCCAATCCAGATCCAGCCCATTGGAGTAGAACTTGGCGCCGCCGGTGGTCACCAGCCCGTGTGCGCCGGTGCCGACGACCTCGTCGAGGCGTGCGTCGATCTCGTCGAGAAACTCAGGTGAGAAACGGTTTTCGTCGTCGCCGAGATCGAGGACGGCAATCTTCTCTTCGTAGGTCAGGCTGATTCCCACGATTTCTCACCTTAGAGTGGGCACGCCTATCGCACCGCGGGATTGGCCGGCGCGGGTGGTCGATCGTCCGGATCCGGCTCCGAGGCGTGCGAGACGCCTCCGGCTGGGGCGGCGACCTCGGCCGCCGCGGCCTGCACGCGGTTGCGGACCAGGAACCAGCCGCCGACAAGGGCCGGTCCCGCGACCACCAGGGCCGTGATGATCCAGGGGCCCCGCTCGGCGTCGAGCGCCATCAGCACCACCACGCCCGCCAGAAAGGCCAGAGTGACATAGCCGCTGTAGGGTGCCAACGGCATTCGGAAAGCCGGCCGCGACGTGGTCCCGGCATTAGCCAACCGATACAGCCGGAGCTGGCACAGCACGATCGTCGCCCAAGCCGCCAGAACGCCCAACGCCGCGATGTTGAGCACGATCTCAAAGGCCTGGCTCGGTGTGATGGCGTTGAGCGCCACACCAAACAGGCCGATCACGCTGGTCAACAGGATTCCGCCGTAGGGGACCCCGTTCTTCGACATCCGCGCGGTGAACCTTGGCGCGCTGCCGTTGACCGCCATGGATCGCAGGATGCGGCCCGTGGAATACAGCCCGGCGTTCAGGCTCGAGAACGCGGCAGTGAGCACCACCACGTTCATCAGGCTGCCGGCGCCGCCGAAACCGATTCGCGAGAAAAAGGTGACGAACGGGCTCTCGTTGTGTCTGTAGGTCGTGTACGGCAGCAGCAACGCCAGCAGTGCAACAGACCCGACATAGAAGACCCCAATACGGAAGACGACCGAGTTGATCGCCCGGGGCATGATCTTCTCCGGCTCCGCCGTCTCCCCGGCAGCGGTTCCGACCAACTCGACCGCGGCGTAGGCGAACACCACCCCCGAGGTGACGAGCACCACCGGCACCAGGCCGGTCGGCAAGAACCCGCCGTGCTGGGACCATAGGCCCGGCCCGGTGGTGTGACCGTCGACTTTGAAACGCCCGACCAGAAAGACGGCTCCGACGACCAAGAACGTCGTCAACGCCAGCACCTTGATCAATGCGGCCCAGAACTCCAGCTCGCCGAAGGCCTTCACCGAGATCATGTTCACCGACACCACGGCCACCAGTGCGATCAGCGCGATAGCCCACTGCGGTATCGCTTGTAGCGGTGTCCAGTAGTGGAAGTAGTTCGCGATCGCCGTGGAATCCACGATGCTGGCCATTGCCCAGTTCAGGAAATACATCCAACCCGCAACGAACGCCGCTTTCTCCCCGAAGAACTCGCGGGCATATGACACGAAGGATCCCGACGACGGGCGACGCAGTACCAGTTCGCCGAGCGCGCGCAGGATCAGGAACACGAAGCCGCCGCAGACCCCGTAGACCAGGAACAGCCCGGGTCCCGCCGACTCCAGCCGGCCGCCTGCGCCCAGGAACAAGCCGGTTCCGATGGCGCCGCCGATCGCGATCATCTGCAGCTGGCGAGGCTTGAGGTCGTGGTGATAGCCCGCGTCCTCACGGGCGAACAATGCCGATTCGCCGTCAGCAGGGCCGGGCGTGCTGGGCAGCGGCGGCATCGATTTCCTATCGTCGTGGTGCAACGCTGCGGCGTCGGGCACGTCCGCTGGTGGCTGGTGGCGAAACTATCCCACGGCGTGATCTACGCCTCAACCGATGGGGAACAAACTCGCGGACCCCCGTGTTGGGTCCAGTGACAACCTTGAGTGAGATAGACTCAACATTGACTTGACAGCGACACTCCGTCAGGGGCAGTCTTGAGCGAGGTTCACTCAGCAGCGTAAAGCCTACGAAGCTCGATTATCAGGGAGGATCCACTATGGCTCGTGCGGTCGGTATCGACCTCGGGACCACCAACTCCGTCGTTTCAGTTCTCGAGGGTGGCGACCCCGTCGTCGTCGCCAACTCCGAGGGCGCGAGGACGACTCCGTCTGTCGTGGCGTTCGCCCGCAACGGCGAAGTGCTGGTTGGCCAGCCCGCCAAGAACCAGGCGGTGACCAACGTCGACCGGACCATTCGTTCGGTGAAGCGGCACATGGGCACCGACTGGTCTGTGGAGATTGACGGTAAGAACTACACCGCGCAGGAGATCAGCGCCCGCATCCTGCAGAAGCTGAAGCGTGACGCCGAGGCCTACCTCGGTGAGGACATCATCGACGCGGTCGTCACGGTGCCCGCGTACTTCAACGACGCCCAGCGCCAGGCAACTAAGGAGGCCGGCCAGATCGCCGGCCTGAACGTGCTGCGGATCGTCAACGAACCCACCGCGGCCGCGCTGGCCTACGGACTCGACAAGGGCGAGAAGGAACAGCGGATCCTGGTGTTCGACCTCGGTGGTGGCACCTTCGACGTGTCGCTGCTGGAGATCGGCGACGGGGTCGTGGAGGTCCGCGCGACCTCCGGTGACAACCACCTCGGCGGTGACGACTGGGATCAGCGCGTCGTCGACTGGCTGGTGGAGAAGTTCAAGGGCACCAGCGGCATCGACCTGACCAAGGACAAGATGGCGATGCAGCGACTGCGGGAAGCGGCCGAGAAGGCCAAGATCGAGCTGAGCTCGAGTCAGGGCACCTCGATCAACCTGCCCTACATCACCGTTGACGCCGACAAGAACCCGCTCTTCCTCGACGAGCAGCTCACCCGCGCGGAATTCCAGAAGATCACTCAGGATCTGCTGGACCGCACCCGTCAGCCCTTCCAGTCGGTGATCAAGGACGCCGGTATCGCGGTGTCGGAGATCGACCACGTGGTGCTGGTGGGTGGTTCCACCCGGATGCCTGCGGTGTCGGATCTGGTCAAAGAGATGACCGGCGGCCAGGAGCCCAACAAGGGCGTCAACCCCGACGAGGTGGTGGCCGTTGGCGCCGCCTTGCAGGCCGGCGTGCTCAAGGGCGAGGTGAAAGATGTTCTGCTGCTTGATGTTACGCCGCTGAGCCTGGGTATCGAGACCAAGGGTGGCGTGATGACCAAGCTCATCGAGCGCAACACCACGATCCCGACCAAGCGGTCGGAGACCTTCACCACGGCCGACGACAACCAGCCGTCGGTGCAGATCCAGGTCTACCAGGGTGAGCGCGAAATCGCTTCGCACAACAAGCTGCTCGGCTCCTTTGAGCTGACCGGTATCCCGCCGGCCCCGCGCGGCGTCCCGCAGATCGAGGTCACCTTCGACATCGACGCCAACGGCATCGTGCACGTCACGGCCAAGGACAAGGGCACCGGCAAGGAGAACACGATCAAAATCCAGGAGGGCTCCGGCCTGTCCAAGGAGGAGATCGACCGGATGATCAAGGATGCCGAGGCGCACGCCGACGAGGACCGCCAGCGTCGCGAAGAGGCTGACGTCCGCAACCAGGCCGAGACGCTGGTCTACCAGACGGAGAAGTTCGTCAAGGAGCAGCGCGAAGCCGAGGGTGGCTCGAAGGTACCCGAGGACACGCTGAACAAGGTGGACGCGGCGGTGGCCGAAGCCAAGACGGCGTTGGGCGGCACCGACATCGGCGCCATCAAGTCCGCGATGGAAAAACTGGGCCAAGAGTCGCAAGCCCTCGGTCAGGCCATTTACGAGGCCACCCAGGCCGAGCAGGCCGCCGGTGGCGGCGAGCCCGGTCCGGCCGGTGCCGATGACGTTGTCGACGCGGAGGTGGTCGAAGATGACCAGGAGGGCCAGTGAGCGAAGGCAACCCGCACGAGCACGTAACCGTCACCGACAAACGGCGGATTGATCCCGAGACCGGCGAAGTACGACACGTGGCATCCGGTGCCGCCCCCAGTGGGGCGGCATCCGGGGCGTTCGCCGGCGAAACTCCGGAGGAGGCCGACAAGGCGGCCGAACTGCTCGGCGATCTGCAACGGGTGCAGGCCGACTTCGCCAACTACCGCAAGCGGGCGCTGCGCGATCAGGAGGCAACCGCCGAGCGCGCGAAAGCTGCTGTGGTCAGCCAATTGCTGGGCGTGGTCGACGATCTCGAGCGCGCACGCAGTCACGGAGACCTGGATTCGGGTCCGCTGAAGTCGGTTGCCGACAAGTTGTTCGGCGCGCTGACCGGACTCGGGTTGTCGGCCTTCGGGGCCGAGGGCGACGACTTCGACCCAGCGCTGCACGAGGCCGTGCAGCACGAGGGCGATGGCTCGGAAGGCTCCAAGCCGGTGATCGGCACCGTCATGCGACAGGGATACAAACTCGGTGACCAGGTGCTGCGGCACGCGCTGGTCGGCGTGGTGGACACCGTCATTGACAGTGCCGCCAACTCCGCGTCCGCCAACACAGTCGATAACGATGCACCCGAGGGTGAGCACAACGCAGAATCAGAACCGTCGGAGAAGTAACGGCCGGTTCGGGCAGGACACCACAACTCAAGGAAGGCGGGAGGGGGTGACGCGGCATGGCTCAACGCGAGTGGGTCGAAAAGGACTTCTATAAGGAGCTGGGCGTCTCTCCCGACGCCAGCCAAGACGAGATCAAGCGGGTGGCGCGCAAGCTGCTCGCTGAGAATCACCCTGACCGCAACCCGGACAACAAGGCGGCCGAAGATCGGTACAAGGCCGTTTCCGAGGCCAAGGAAGTGCTGACGGATCCGGCGAAGCGCAAGGAGTACGACGAAACCCGTCGGCTCTTCGCCGGCGGCGGATTCGGTCGCCGATTCAACGGCGGCGATTTCACTGGCGGCTTCGGTGCAGGCGGAGACGGCGCCGAGTTCAACCTCAACGATCTGTTCGACGCTGCCGGCCGCAGCGGCGGCGCCAACATCGGTGACCTGTTCGGCGGCCTGTTCGGCCGTGGCGCTGCACCACGTCCCAGCCGTCCCCGCCGCGGCAACGACCTGGAGACCGAAACTGAGCTGAGCTTCCTGGAAGCCACCAAAGGCGTCGCGATGCCGCTGCGGCTGACCAGCCCGGCGCCGTGCACCAACTGTCACGGCAGCGGAGCCAGGCCGGGCACCAGCCCGAAGGTCTGCCCGACGTGTAACGGCTCGGGTGTAATCAACCGCAACCAAGGCGCTTTCGGCTTTTCCGAGCCGTGCACCGACTGCCGCGGCAGCGGATCGATCATCGAACACCCCTGCGACGAGTGCAAGGGAACCGGTGTCACGACTCGCACCCGCACCATCAACGTGCGGATTCCGCCGGGCGTCGAGGACGGTCAACGGATCCGGCTGGCCGGCCAAGGCGAGGCTGGATTGCGCGGCGCTCCGTCAGGGGACCTGTATGTCACCGTGCACGTGCGGCCGGACAAGGTGTTCGCGCGCGACGGCGATGACCTCACCGTCACCGTCCCAGTCAGCTTCACCGAATTGGCGCTAGGCACAACGCTTTCGGTGCCGACGCTAGACGGCAAAGTCGGTGTCCGGGTGCCCAAGGGGACGGCCGACGGTCGAATCCTGCGGGTGCGCGGGCGCGGGGTGGCCAAACGATCCGGCGGCCAGGGTGATCTGCTGGTCACCGTCAAAGTCGCGGTCCCACCGGGCCTGGAAGGCGCCGCCAAAGAAGCGTTGGAAGCCTACGCGGTCGCCGAGCGGTCCAGTGGATTCGACCCGCGGGCCGGATGGGCGGGTAATCGCTGATGGCGAGCAACGACGAGGCCCGCACCTTCTTGATCTCGGTGGCCGCCGAGTTGGCCGGCATGCACGCGCAGACGCTGCGTACCTACGATCGGCTCGGACTGGTCAGTCCGCGCCGCAGTTCCGGTGGTGGACGCCGCTATTCGGAGCATGACGTGGAACTGCTCCGCGAGGTGCAGCGGCTGTCCCAGGATGAAGGCGTCAATCTGGCTGGTATCAAACGCATTATCGAGTTGACCAATCATGTCGAGGCGCTGCAGTTACGGCTGAAGGAGATGGCTGCCGAGATCGAGTTGCTGCGGGCCAACCAGCGACGCGACATCGCGGTAGTGCCCAAGAGCACCGCCGTGGTGGTCTGGCAGCCGCGGCATCCGCGGCGATGACCGAGCCCGCGAGCAGACGCAAAAGCGCCCATTTCGTCGGTGTGTCGGGGACTTTTACGTCTGCTCGGCAAGCCCCGACAGCCTGAGCCGCTAAACGCTCGCCGGGAAATCAGCGACGACCGCCCTGAAGCCGCGACCTGAAGTCTGATGAAGTGGTTGCTGCCGAGTTTTCACAGCGTTTTGCGGATATCGGCGCCGGAAGTTCATCATGAAAGAACTAGTAACACTACGTCGATAGTGTCTTTTTCTGCTGGTGAAAGCCCTATTGTTGGGCCGATCGAGGTAGTACCACCTCGGGATCGGTGGAGCTGGCATGACGGCTGTTACTGCGTGCATGACATGCCGCACAGAAGTGCGGTCGAGCGCGAAGTTCTGCAGTGACTGCGGCGCGCCGGCCAGCGCATCCACGCCGGCGGCGGAGTACAAGAAGGTGACGGTGCTGTTCGCCGACGTGGTGCACTCCGTGGACATCGCCGCGGCGCGGGGCGCGGAGCGACTGCGCGAAATTATGGCCGAGCTGCTCGAGCCGAACAATCCCATAAGCGGCCCGACGGCAGGTGAATTCGTGCCGTGAACTCGAAAAACACAGGTTATAGTCGGCCGATGATCAGCGGCGACTCGCTGACTGGGCGCGACAACGAATTAGCTTTCGTCCGCCGCACGCTCAGCGGAGTTGGCAATTACTCCGGTGCCGTCATCGTTGCGGCCGCAGGCGTGGGCAAGACCCGGCTCGCGCGTGAAGTGCTGGCCCGTGCCGAAGCGTCAGGTGAGCGGACGTACTGGATTGTGGGCACCCAGTCCGCGCGACAGCTCCCATTAGGCGCGTTCATCGCGTCGATATCCGACACCATCTCCGATCCGATATCTGGTGTGCGACGTGTCATCAATTCCTTGGTCGCGCAACAGCGTCAGGGACGTGTGCTGATCGGGGTCGATGACGCGCACCTGCTCGACGGATTATCGGCTCACGTCGTACACCAGCTGGCCCAGGTCCGTGGAACACGGCTGCTGGTCACCGTGCGCGCGGGCGGGGAAGAGCCCGACGCGATCACTGCGCTGTGGAAGGATGACCTGCTCGCCCGCCTGGACCTCCAGCCGTTGTCGGCTCCGGACACCCACCGCGTGATCGAGACCATGCTCGGCGGCGTGGTAGATAGTCGCAGCGCCAAGCGGTTCTGGAAACTGACGGGTGGCAACGCGCTGTTTTTGCGGCAGCTGCTCAAGGACCAGATCGCCGCCGGCGCGGTACGGCAGGCCGCCGGCGTGTGGATGTGGGACGAGCGCGTCGCGGTGTCGGACAGCATCGGTGACATGGTCGGTCGGCAATTGAGCCGGCTCGCCCCCGACGTGGCGCTGGTCGTCGATACGTTGTCGCAGTACGAGCCGCTCGCGGTCGACGTGCTCTGCGACCTGGTGCATCGCCGCGATCTCGAGGCGGCCGAGCAGATGAACCTGGTCAGCGTGGAACGCAGCGGCTCCAAGCTCATGGCCCGGCTGGCCCACCCGCTGTTCGGCGAGCTTCGGCGGGCCGCGGCCAGCGAGATCTATCTGTCGCGGATCCGCGGCAAGCTCGCACAACGGCTGGCCAAGGACGCGGACGCCGACATGCACGCGACGGTGCGCCGGGCACTGCTCGCCCTCGAATCAGACCTTCCTCCCGACCCGCAGCTGTACCTGGAGGCGGCGCGATTCGCGATGACGCTGCTCGACCTAGACCTGTCCGATCGATTCGCCACCGCTGCGGCCGATGCGGGGGTCAGCGAAGCTGTCGGTCTGCGCGCGATCAGCCTCGCCGGGCGCGGGCACGGCGACCAGGCCGAGGCAATCCTGGCCCGGATTGGCGTGGACGACCCGGAGGGCCATCACTGGGCAACCGTGCGGGCAGCGAACCTGATCTGGAATCTCGGCCGACCGCGGGAGGCGTCGGCCATTCTCGACGGCCTGGCATCGACGCGGGAGTCCGCGGCGGAACGGGCCGAGCGCGCCGCGATCGAATCATGCGTGGACGCAGTCATGACTCGTTGCGAAACAGCGGCGGAAAAAGCACGGGCGGCACTGAACTCACCAACGCTGCCCGACTTCCACGCCATGTTGGCATCCGTAGCCTTGACCATCGCGCAGGGCGCCCGCGGCCGAATCGACGAGGTTTCCAACGTCGGGGCCGAGGCCATCGACCGCGCGATCACCTCGTTTCAGGCGTCGCCCATGAGGTTCTGGTACGGCGGCGTCTATGCCCGCGCCTGCCGGTTGAGCGGACGCATCGACGAATGTATGCGCTCAGCCGAGCAGCTATCCGAGTCGGCACGCGACGTTCCCGGTCTTGCCTACGCGAACCTGGCATTCTTGCTGGGCCACGCCGAGCTGATTCGCGGGGAGATCCCTGCTGCGGTGAAACTTCTGCACGAGGCGCTGGCTGGGGCGGAAAAGCACAGCGTCACAACCGGTTTACGAGCAGCGACCTGCTTCGCGTTGGCTGAAGCACACGCCAAGCTGGGTCAGCCGGATGCCGCGAACGACGCGATCACCGAAGCACGGCAATGCGTGCCGGCCGACTACCTGTTCATGCAGACCGCTCTGGCGGTGGCCAGCGGCTGGGCGCTGGCGGCCAGCGGGTACCTGACTGACGCGATCTCGATCGTCCGTGCTGCCGGCGAGGAGGCGCGCAAGCGCAATCAGCCAACGCACGAACTCGCCTGCTTGCAAGTGGCGGCTCAATGGGGCGATACGTCGGGCTCGATACGCGCGCGGGAACTCGCCAATGAATTATCGCTTCCTCTTGCCGACGCCGTTGCGCGCCATACGGAATCGTTGCGGGCCGACGAGGGGGAAGTTCTGCTCGCGGCATCGGCCGACTACCGGACGCTCGGCGATCGGGCCGCTGCCGCTGACGTCGCCGCCCAGGCGGCCGTGGCATTCAGCCGCAACCAGCAGCGCAAGCGCAGTCTGTATGCCGCGGCATTGGCGCAGCAGCTGGCCGCCGAGTGCGGCGGGCTGTGCACACCCGCGCTGCGAAACCCGATAGGCCAACCGCTGACCGGCCGTCAACGCGAGATCATCGAATTGGTCGCCGCTGGGTTGTCTAACAAGGAGATCGCCGAACGTCTCGTCATGTCGGTGCGCACCGTTGAGGGCCACGTGTATCGCGCGTACCAGCGGCTGGGCGCCCAGTCGCGCGAGGAGTTGGTCGAGATATTGCGAGCCGGCCAAGGCGGCTCATAACCTGTCCATTTCTCGTGACATGCAAGCGTGCTCGATGTACCGGGCGCGATGAGCGTAGTGGCGCCGGGGCGGTGGTGGGCGCAAGGCGGCGGCGACCACCCGTAGCGCGCCGATCATTCGACCGGTGATCGGGGTGGACCCCGGCCGCACAGCTGCCGCGGTGCCGAACATCACCTCTTGTTCGGTGATCAGAACCGGCGGCTGTGACGACTCGTCGCTACTTACCGTCAGTTGGGTGCTGGTGATGGCATCCTGCGTTGCCTCGATGGACAGTCTTAAAGCCGACATTCCTGATCGCCTCCAGATCGTGTGGGCTGTGATGCCTGGAACGTACGACTGGCGACGACCACCAAGCGCGCGTAGTGGACTACTCGTATTACGACTGATGTCTACCCAACCGACGGGTACGCCCTGGCAAAGTACGCAAAATCTGACAAGCTGCCCGCATGGCGGGTGCAACCGACAGCATCAGATGGACCGATGCACTGCTCGATCGCATGCGCGAGCTAGGTGATCCGGTGGCCGACGGGCCGGTCGCGGCCGTGCTCGAGCGTGGTGGCGTCGATGCGGTCAATGCGATGATGCAGACGCTGGTCCGCGTCGACCAGCCCGCGCCGGAGGCGTTACCCGACGAGATCCGGGCCTACCTGGCCGAGACCCTGCCGCTGCCGGATTGGGCCGACATGGGCAAGATCAAACGCGGGCAGCAGCTATTCGAGACATGGGGCCTCGAGATCGCATGCTGCCTGTTTTGTGCATCGCTCCCGTCGGCGTACGCGGCAGCCAAGGGCGTGAAGGTGCTGTACCTGACCGCTCGGCTCGATACCGACGCGCGCCGACGGGTGATGGAGACCGGTCAGTTCCTGATCGATGTGGCGACCGTCGGCGGGCTTGCCGAAAACGGCAAGGGCCGGCGCACCATTCAGCGCGTCCGATTGATGCATGCCGCTGTTCGGCACTTGATCAAGGCCCGCAACGAGCTGACACCTGGCATGTGGCACCCCGACTGGGGAACACCGATCAACCAGGAGGACCTCGCCGGGACACGCATGTCTTTCTCGTATGTCTTTTCCGAGCCGATGCGTCGCCTTGGCGTGCGCGTGCCCGCCAAGGACGTCGACGCTTACCTGCACCTGTGGAACGTCATCGGGCACCTGCTCGGTCTGCGCGACGAGTTGCTGGTGCGCGACGTCGCCGATGCCACCGCCCTGGTCGACACCATCCGGCGCAGGCAGTTCGAGGCGTCGGCCGAAGGGCAAGAACTCACCGGTGCGCTGCTGGGTCTGATGGACCAGCTGACACCCGTGCACCGGTTCGACGGCACGATCCCGCCGTTGATTCGCCACCTGATCGGCGACGAAACCGCCGACCTGTTGCTCGTTCCGAAATCGGATCTCGCCGACCACCTCGGGCCGCTCGCGCGCATTGCCAAGTGGTTCTTTGTGCACGTCTTGGGCCAGATCGAGCGCGACCTGCCGCGCTACCAACTGGCGTCGCGAATGGCCGCGCCATTCGGGCGCGACCTGCTGGACGCAGGGCTCAAGTTGGAGCGGGGTGGCGACCGGGCCCCCTTCGACATACCCGATCACCTCGGCCGCAACTGGGACGTTCTGGCGTGACAGCTCGAGTACCGTCGCGGGCAAGATGCAGTAGTCGGCTACTCGTGCCTGCCTCGCCTCAGCGGCCCATGCTTGCCGACATGACGGCGACGACCGCAGGCCCAGACGTCAGCGCAGCGCCGCTGCCGCCGAAAAACCCACTGCCGTACTGGCGACGGCTCACCGCAACCAGACGGTTCGATACCGGCTTCGAGTTGATGCGCGAGTCGGGCGGATCGGTGACCCGAAATGTGTTGGGGCCGCGGTGGATCATGCCGCCGTTGGTGATTGTCTCCTCCCCGCAAGGTGCCCACGACGTTTTGGCACGCACGGACGCATTCGCCGAGCGCGCGGCGACGCCTATGGCATCAGAGATCCGTCGGCTGCTGGGCGACAACCTGCTCGTGGTGCCACATCACGAGTGGCTGCCGCGCCGCCGCGAGTTGCAGCCGATCTTCACCAAACAACACGTTCCCTGGTTTGCCGGGCACATGGCTGAGGTCGCCGAACAACTTGCCGACAACTGGGCCCTCGGGGCGGCGGTCGACCTGGACGCCGAATGCCGCGCACTGACGTTGCGGGCACTATGCCATTCAATTCTCGGAATCGATCTGGGCGACCGACCGCAGATGGTGGGAGCCGCGCTTCGCACCAGCCTCAAGTGGGCGGCCGACCGCGCATCGCGGCCGATTAACCCGCCACGCTGGTGGCCTACGCGTGGGCAGCGGAGGGCCCGCGCGGCGGGCGCTGCCCTGCACACGTTGGCGGCCCAGATCCTGCTTGCGTGCCGAGCCGACCCGACGCGTGACGCGCCGCTGGTGCGTACTCTGATGCAGACCATCGACCCGCAAACCGGCCAGCCGCTGTCTGATCGCGCGATCTGCGACGAGTTGGTGTTATTTCTGCTCGCCGGCCATGACACCACCTCCACCGCGTTGACCTATGCGCTGTGGGCGTTGGGCCACCGGCCCGAACTGCAGCAACGGGTAGCGGCAGAATCGTGCGCGCTCGGTGACCGTCGGCTCACTCACGAGGACGTGCCGCGGCTGCGTTACACCGTGCAGGTCCTGCACGAGGCGCTGCGGCTGTGCCCGCCGGCGCCGGCAGTGGGGCGGATGGTGATGGCCGACATCGAGGTCGACGGCTACCGCCTACCTGCGGGCACGGTTGCCCTCGTCGCGATCTACGCCATGCATCGCGACCCAGCCTTGTGGGAAGATCCGCTGCGCTTCGACCCCGACCGGTTCAGCCCTGAGCGCTGCAAGGGCCGCAACCGTTGGCAGTACCTGCCGTTCGGCGGCGGCCCGCGCGGATGCATCGGCGATCATTTCGCGATGCTCGAGGCAACCCTCGCCTTGGCGACCATCCTTCGGCGGATCGAAATCGATTCACTGAGCGGCGATTTCCCCACCGTTACCCCATTCACGATGATCGCCGCCGCCCCCATCCGAGCCCGGGCTGAACTGCGCGTAGACCGATTGAACCGGAGGGTCCTCTGAAATGTCCACTACTGTGACTCCACGCCCGCCGCTGCAAATGGCACGCCTCGAAGAGCCCAAAACACTCGACGACTCTGTGCGCGGCATAGATCAGGTCGTCGACTGGGCCATCAAAGCAGAAAGCCACATCGGCTACTTCGCTGCGCTATACAAGCGGATCACCCTGGCCATTCAGGACGCCATCACAGAGGGTGTGTTCGACGACGGCGACCGTATAGGTCAGCTCGGCATCGTCTTTTCCCAACGCTACTTCAAGTCGTTGAATGCGTACTTCTACCCGGATGAGTGCCAGGGTCTGACACTTCCCTGGGAGGTCTCGTTCGTCGGCGACCAAAACCATAAGGCGATCATGTTGCAGCACATGATGGCCGGACTGAATGCACACATCACTTTCGATCTAGGCCTAGCCACGTTGGCGATTGCGGGTAACTCGCTGGACACGCTGGAGAACGATTTCAACCGGGTCAACGCCCTACTGTGCTCCCAGATCCCCGGCATCCTCGACGTCGTCCAGCAGCTTTCCCCCGACCTGCGCTTGATCCGCCGGCTGATACCGGATGAGGTCGGCCTCCTCAAGCGGGTGCTGACGAAATTACGTAGAGGCGCCTGGCTTTTCGCCATCTACATGGCGACGCACCCGCAGAACGGGAGGGAGAAGACAGTGAACCACGAGGCTTGGACGGCGGCGGTGGGTTCCTGGTACCTGCAACCGTCCGCGCGGTGGACACTTTTCCCCGTACTCGTTCGCGTCATCGCCAAGCATGAGAGCCGCGATGTTGCCGTCAACATCCGGGCGCTCGAAGGGATAACGAATACCCCGGAGAAGCTGAACAAGGCTTACCTCTGACCTGTTAGCGACGGCGGGTCACGACAGAATCCTTTGCGCCCGTGCGAATTCCGGCCAACGAGCGGCACCGGGGATGCGGCGGACAGCGTCGGCCAGCTCGGACCGATCCGCCTCGCCGAGGAGGTCGAAAGAATCCAGCAGGCAGCGCAGTTCGAACAGGGTCGCGCCTTGACGGCGTGCGCACGCGAGCGCATCGGCGAGGGCGGTGCGGCGTTTTTCCAGCTCGTTGAAGGTGTGAGCGCGCACGCGCATCAGCTCGGCGTCATGAAAGTGCATCCCCGTCTCATCCGCGTGGTGCAGGGCCATCTCCAACCGCTCGCGCGCCTTCGCAGGCTGACCGGCGGCTATCAGGAGACGGCCGATAATCGCGTCGTGAAAGGTGAGGTAGCTATTGAGGTGGATGAAGCGCGACCCGTCCACCTGTCGCGCCAGCTTGTCGGCCTGGTCGGTCAGCGTGGCTGCGTGTGCGCCAGCGGTAAGCGCGGCCAGCGCCTTGACGGTAGCGTGTTCGGTTCTGCCGACCCATTGCCACAGGTCGAGCCCCGACTGCTCGCTGAGCTGGCGAAGGCGGGCGACCAGGGTGGCCGCCTCCTCAATCTGGCCGGCCTCCAAGCAGACCCAGATTTCCATGAAGTAGGTGTGTGCCCTGTTGTGGGCATTCTGTGGGAACCCCAGACCAGCGCAGCGCTGGACCGATTCAGCCAACTCCGCTTCGGCACGGTCCAGGTCGCCGCAGACCATATGCGCTAATGCCAGGAAGTTGTGTGCCGCCGAGATCGGGTCGACGACTACCCACCAGGCGGTTTCCAGCACCCGCGGATCGGCGGCGGAACGATCGGCCAGCGCCCGCATCAGATGTCCCCGCGCCGCGGTAAAGTCGCCTTGTAGCCAGGTGACGGAACCCAACGATGACGCTATTGCGGGATAACTCCAGGGCCGATCCTTGGTTATCCGGGCGGACAGCGAGTCGAGCAGTTCATGGGCCCGGCGCAATTCAGCCCGCGGAACGTAGTAGCTGATCAGTGCTGTGAGCGTCATGAACAACTCGTCTTCATAGTCGCCGTTGTTCGCCAATGCCAGGCACCGTTGGAAGTCGCCGGGTCCCTCACCGGTCTGGCTGCCTTGCGTGGTGCCCGCCAAGAAACCGCGCTCGAGCCGGATGGCGATTTCCTTGCGGTCTCGCATGGACCCCGCGGCACAGCTGGTGAGCTGGCTGAGTGCTTTCGTCAGGCAAGCCAGCGCTTCGTGTATAGCGCCGCGCCGCCGGGCATTCACCGAGGCTTTCTGATAGGCCTCCACGGCATCGGCGTATCGCCGTGCGTGCTCGAAGTGGGTTGCGACCACACGCCAGTCTGGTTCGACGATGGCCGCCGCGTCGACGAGCGCGTGGGCCGCGCGCGCGTGCAGGACACGGCTTAGGGATGGCGGGGCCAACTCGGCCGCCAGCTCCCGGAGCAACTCATGGCGGAATCGCCAGCCGTCGGTCCCGCGTCGTTCGAGCACACGTGCCCGCACGAGTTCGGTGACGACATCGTCGATGTCTTTGGCGTCTCGTCCGACCACGGAGCGAAGCAGGGGGAGATCACCGGCGCGGCCGATGACGGCGGCCGCCTCGACCACTGGCACAACATCGGCGTGCGGGTGATGCAGCCCGGCGAACAGCGACTCATACAACGCCTCGGGTACCCCGGAGTTGGCTCCGGCGGCATCAAGTTCGCTGACGACGTGTTCGATATAGAACGGCACCCCGTCACATCGGCTGCATATCGCCGCCCGCTGGGCCTCAGTCACCGACGGTTCCAACGCATCGATCAGCGCCTCGGACTGCTCGTCGGTCAGCGGCGTGAGTTCGAAAAGTGTTACCGGCCAATCGGTTCGCAGCCAACTACCTTCGCGTCCGGTCAAGACCACCAGCAGCCGCCCGTCCGCGGCTGCGAGCAACGAGTTGAGCAGCTCCAGGGTGGACGGGTCGAACCAGTGCACATCCTCAGCCACCACTAATCCGGCTCGATCACCGATGCAGGCCAGCACATACTGCTGAACCGTCACGCCGATCAACTCGTGAAGAGTTCGGCCTTCTACGGCAACCGCCTGGTAGCCGTGCTCGGGCCCGACACCAATTACCGGCGCGAGCAAAGGCACCGCGTTCGCGGGATCCAGGCCGCACGCGCGCAGTTCGGCTTGAAGTAAGCGCAGACGTTCCCGGCCGTCGGTGAGGCGGGTGATGTCGCACCGGCGCTCTATGAGCCTGCGCACCGGATGCAGGCCGGTGTCGGTGTGCAGCGGCGAGCCATAAAGCTCTATCACGGGCGCGTCTGAACTCCGGACTAGTTCGGCCGCCTCGGTCGCCAGCCGAGTCTTACCGATTCCCGGCTCGCCGCGAAAAACCACACCCGGGCTGGTCAGCAGCCCGTCGCGCGCCCGCTGCCAGCTCTGCTGTAGCCAACTGCGCTCACGGTCGCGCGCGATCAGGGGCGGCGACTGCAGCGGCGGCGCTTCCTGTCGCTCGCCGAGCACCTGGTGATGGCTGATCAGGGCATCCACACCCTTCACCGGGACCGGCGGACGTGTCTCGAGTTCGAACGAGCCACCCACCAACCGTGCGACCGAATCTGACACCGTTACCGTGCCCGGCTCGGCCACACCGCAAAGCCGGGCGGTCAGATTAGCGGCAAACCCGTACACGTCGTCCTGGTCGGTGTCGAGATAGACCAGGCCGCGGTGGATGCCGACCCGCACGTTGATGGCCACGCCGAACTTGCGTTCGGCCTGCTCGCTGAGCCGCGCCACGGCGCGGGTGATATCCAGCCCCGCCGCGACGGCACGTCGCACGTCGTTCTCATGCGCCTTGGGGTGGCCGAACACCGCTAACAATCCGTCGCCCTTGATATAGCTGATATGGCCCTCGTATCGATCGACGACCCGGCGCACTTCATCCCGGTAGCGGCCGACCAAGGTGTGGTACGTCTCCGGTTCCAAATGGGTGGACAGCGCTGTCGAGTCGACCAGGTCGGCGAACATGATTGTCAGTCGGCGGATTTCACCGTATCGAGCCGGCGCGGTGAGCAGGTCCTCTGCCTCTGGGTTGCCACGGTCGACCGATAGAACCTGCCCGGCCAGCGTGGTCGCGGTGGCACGGTCGCCCTCGTTGATGGCCCGAACCGCGCGGTCCAGCAATTCATCGATCGATGCGCCACTCTCGCCAGGGCTCACCTGCTCCTCCTGCCCGGGATTGGCTAAGGCTACCGGTCAGCCGCGCTGATTTCAGCGCATGTCAAATAGCTCCGCTAGACCCAGATCGAAAACTGGGCGACCCCCCACTCGCCGGGATGCGCTGACCGGTAACCGCCGCGGCGCAGCGCATCGGTGGGAGCGGTCATCGGCTCGAAGCACACCACGTCCTCGCCGGGCGGCGCGAAGATCTGCGCCGCCGGATAGCCCTGCTCGAAGTGCACCTCGATGCGGCGGCCACCACCAGACACCGCGAACACCGCGCCTTCGGCGACCTCGTCATAGCCGTCGTCAAAAGCCTTGTCGACCAACGGTTCTGTGGCGGCTTGTTCGTGTACTGCCTCGCCGGTCGGCAGCCCCCGCCCGTCGAGCTGCAGGTGGCGCATCGGCGGGGTCTCGATGATCCACTGCGCGCGCGGCACACCGGGCAGCTGTAGATACGGGTGGAAACCGAAACACAGCGGCACCGCCCGGTCCGCGGTCGGGGTCACTGAGGCGCGCACCCGCAAGGCCCGCTCGGACAGCGTGACGGTCAGCGCCAGCCGATGCGGAAACGGAAAGCTGGCCAGCAAGTCCTGATCGGCGCTGAAGTCCACTTCGGCGGTGAGTTCGTTGGCCGACTCATGCGTGACCCGCCAGTTCGGATAGGCGGCAAGCACACCGTGGATCGGTAGTCCGTTGGGGTCGGCTCGGACCCTGTTACGCCCGGGTGTCAGCGTGACGGAGGTGTCGGCGACGGTGTAAGTGTTGGCGCCCAGTCGATTTGCCCATGGATACAAGAGCGGGATACCCATCGTCTTGCCGTCGGCCACATAGGCGTCCAATCCGCGACGCTGTCCGAGCAGCTCTGTACCCGAATCGGTCAACGAAACGCCGATCATGCCGGCGTCCGGCACGAACTGAGCCTCCAGGGGTGATGACGGGTCGCGCAGCGTGACGATCTTCACCCCGCGAGACTAGCGGTACAACGGGTCGTGCTGAATACGCTCCGGCGGCGCCCCTTTGGCGATCAGCGCGGCCTTGGTGGCGCGCACCATCTCTGGTCCGCCGGAAATCAGGATCTGCCGGTCGCCCCAGCCGCCGTACTTGGTGACGACGTCCATCAGCCTGCCGGTCTGGCGCAGGTGCAGTCCACGCGGCGGCGTCGCATCGGGATAGTCGGCGGCCCAGGCGGGGTCACCGTTGTGCTCGGAGACCGGCGTCACCGACAGCCAGGGATTGTGCGCGGCGATCTGCCACAACGTCGGCAGGTCGTAGAGCTCGCACGGGTAGCGGCCACCGAAGAACATGTGCACACGCGGGTTCACGCCCCAGCGGGTGAGGTCCATGACGATCGAGCGGAGCGGCGCGAGCCCGGTACTGCCCGCCACCATCAGCACGTCGCCGCCGTCGCGGTCGACGTGCAAGCCGCCGTGCGGGCTGGACAACCGCCACCGGTCCCCGGGCCGGGTCTCGTTGACGATGGCATTGCTGACCAGCCCGCCCGACACCGCGCGGACGTGGAACTCGACGGCGCCGGTGTCATCCGGCGGGATGGCCGGTGTCAGGTATCGCCACCGCCGCGGGCATTGTGGCACCGCGGCGTTGACATATTGGCCGGCGTGGTAGGTCATCGGGCGGTCCAGTTGCAGCCGGATCACGGCCAAGTCGCGGGATACCCGAAGGTGTTCGATCACCGTCCCGTCCCACCAGGCCGGCCCCTGGTCGGCGTCGGCGGCGCCGCTCATCACCCCGGTGATCAGGTTCAGCGATTGTTGGGCGGCGGCGTCCACGGCGTCGGTCCACGCCGCGGCCAGCTCGTCGCGCAGGGTCGCATACAGTGCCTGGCCCAGCGTCGCGTAGTGCTCGGGGAGCACCCCGTATTTGCGGTGGTCGCGTCCCAGCTGGGCCAGAAACGCCACCGGCTCTTCGGCGCGCTGGGCCACCAGTTCGCCGTAGACCCACTTCAGCGCCTGGGCGAAGGCGGCTCGCTGGCGGGCCATGTCGGGTGGAAACAGATCGCGCGGCGAGGGGTCGAGGGAGAACCAGCGGGTGTAGAACCGCCCGATGAGCCCGTTCTCGTCGTCCCGGTCGACGGCAGCGTGCAATACCGCCAGCGCGTCCCGGTCGTTGAGGCTCACGGGCGCCGATTTTATGCGCCGTCGGACAACCTCTGTTAGAGCGCTCGAACGCCGTTATGGAGCACCATCAGACCGATCAACACCAGGATCGCGGCCAGCAGCGCGGCGTTGTTTTTCTCCATCCAATCTTTGAGGCGCGCCATCGGCTCGTCGAGGCGGTCACCGGCGCCCGCGTAGGCCAAGACGGGGATCGCGACCGTGGATGCGCCGATGGCGACAAAGATCGCCGCAGTGATCCAGACCGCCGCGACGCCCAGCCCGCCGCCGCCGATGGCCAAACCGGCGAGCGCGCACATGGTCAGCACCTCGAGCCTGACCACCACCAGCACCAGCCCGGTGAGTCCGGCGCGTGCAGGCGTGAGGCTTGCGAAAGACCGCATCCACCTTGGTGACTCGGTGTGGCGGTGCCGGGATAGCCACTCGTAGATCCCGTACGCGATGAGCGCCGACCCGAGGACGACGCGCAGCCAGGACACCCAGGCGGGCGGCGAGTCGCGCAGCGCGCCCAGCGCGTCGGAGGACGCGACGAAGGCCGCGGTCAGCGCGGCCAGTCCGAGCAGCCAGCCGGCGAGGAAGGCGAGGCCCGTCGGCCGCGGGCGCGGCGTTTGTAACACCAGCACCGCCGGGATGATCGACAGCGGTGAGACCGCGACGACGAGCGCCAGCGGAATTAGGGTGGCCAGCACGGAGCCCCAACTTCCTGTCACGCGGTGCATCTTCCCATTGCCCGCCGATGAGCGCTGCGTGAGAGCCGACGGTTCAACTAGTGTTTTCGTCGCAGCGTCCAGGCCGGTACCCAGTGGGTGACGGTTTTGCGCTTGGAGCCGTAGGCAATCGGGTAGGTCACCAGCCCCCACCAGTCGCCCTGCTCGCAGATGCCCCAACAAGTCAGCCGGCCTTCGACGACTTTGTGCAGCTGCAGGCCGCCTGCGTGATAGCGCCCCGACCGGTGCGGTTCGCGTGGGAAGAGGACCGTCAGATCGACCAGCACGGTGATCGGCGGGCGCACCACCCGAAACGGATTGCGGGCCGGCTGTCCGTTGTATCCGATCGACGCGAGGTCGCCCACCGATCGATCATACGTTCGAATCAGCCGCCCGTTGGGGGGTCTGGTAACCAACGACGACACCCGGCGCGCCGCCGGCTGGCAATATCCGCTAGGGTTGAGTGGAACAGACTCAACATTGACGGCGTTGAAGAACGAGACAAGCATTTTCAACCACCCCTACTCAACCCAGATGGAGGCCGGAGTGGACTCTTTCAACCCGACAACCAAGACGCAGGCGGCCTTGACATCGGCCCTACAGGCGGCGACAGCAGCCGGCAACCCTGACATCAGGCCGGCGCATCTGCTGTTGGCGCTCCTGACGCAGAACGACGGGATCGCCGCGCCGTTGCTGGAGGCTGTCGGCGTCGAGCCCGCCACCATCCGCGCCGAAGCCGAGCGATTGCTGGACCGGTTGCCGCAGGCCAGTGGCGCCAGCTCGCAACCGCAGCTGTCCCGCGAATCGCTGGCCGCCATCACCACCGCCCAGCACCTGGCCACCGAGATGGACGACGAGTACGTCTCCACCGAGCACCTTCTGGTGGGGCTGGCCACCGGCGACTCCGACGTCGCCAAGCTGCTGACCGGACACGGTGCCTCACCGCAGGCGTTGCGCGACGCGTTCGTCAAGGTGCGGGGCAGCGCCCGCGTCACCAACCCCGACCCCGAGGCGACCTATCAGGCGCTGGAAAAGTACTCCACCGACCTGACCGCCCGCGCGCGTGAAGGCAAACTGGACCCAGTCATCGGGCGGGACAACGAGATTCGCCGCGTCGTGCAGGTGCTGAGCCGTCGCACCAAGAACAACCCCGTGCTCATCGGCGAGCCCGGTGTCGGTAAGACCGCCATCGTGGAAGGTCTGGCCCAGCGCATCATCGCCGGCGATGTCCCCGAGAGCCTGCGTGACAAGACCGTCGTCAGCCTGGACCTGGGTTCTATGGTGGCCGGTGCCAAGTACCGCGGCGAATTCGAGGAGCGGCTCAAGGCCGTGCTCGACGACATCAAGAACTCCGCCGGGCAGATCATCACCTTCATCGACGAGCTGCACACCATCGTCGGGGCCGGTGCGACCGGCGAGTCGGCGATGGACGCCGGCAACATGATCAAGCCGATGCTGGCGCGCGGCGAACTGCGCCTGGTCGGCGCCACCACGCTCGACGAGTACCGCAAGTACATCGAGAAGGATGCCGCACTGGAGCGGCGCTTCCAGCAGGTGTTCGTCGGTGAGCCGTCGGTGGAAGACACCGTCGGTATCCTGCGTGGGCTCAAAGACCGCTACGAGGTGCACCACGGTGTGCGCATCACCGACTCCGCGCTGGTGGCTGCCGCGACGCTGTCCGACCGCTACATCACTGCCCGCTTCCTGCCGGACAAGGCCATCGACTTGGTCGACGAGTCGGCCAGCCGGTTGCGGATGGAGATCGACTCCCGGCCTGTCGAGGTCGACGAGGTGGAGCGGCTGGTACGCCGGCTCGAGATCGAAGAAATGGCGCTGGCCAAAGAAGAAGACGCGGCGTCCAAGGAGCGCTTGGAGAAGTTGCGCGCCGAGTTGGCCGACCAGAAGGAGAAACTGGCCGAGCTCACCACCAGGTGGCAGAACGAGAAGAACGCCATCGACATCGTCCGCGAACTGAAGGAACAGCTGGACACGCTGCGCGGGGAGTCCGAGCGGGCCGAACGCGACGGTGATCTGGCCAAGGCCGCCGAGCTGCGCTACGGCCGCATCCCCGAAGTGGAGAAGAAACTCGACGCCTCGCTGCCCACGGCTCAGGCCCGCACGGACGTCATGCTCAAGGAAGAGGTCGGTCCGGACGACATCGCCGACGTGGTGTCGGCATGGACGGGTATCCCGGCCGGCCGGCTGTTGGAAGGCGAGACGGCCAAGCTGCTGCGGATGGAAGACGAGCTGGGCAAGCGCGTCGTCGGGCAGAAGAAGGCCGTGCAGGCCGTGTCCGATGCGGTGCGCCGCACGCGGGCCGGGGTCGCCGACCCCAACCGGCCCACCGGTTCGTTCCTGTTCCTCGGCCCGACCGGTGTCGGCAAGACCGAGCTGGCAAAGGCGCTGGCGGACTTCCTGTTCGACGACGAGCGGGCGATGGTCCGCATCGACATGAGCGAATACGGCGAGAAGCACTCGGTGGCCCGCCTGGTGGGTGCGCCTCCCGGCTACATCGGTTACGACCAGGGTGGTCAGCTGACCGAGTCGGTCCGTCGCCGGCCTTACACCGTCGTGCTGTTCGACGAGGTCGAGAAGGCCCACCCGAACGTGTTCGACGTGCTGCTGCAGGTGCTCGACGAAGGCCGGCTCACCGACGGTCAGGGCCGCACGGTCGACTTCCGCAACACCATCCTCATCCTGACGTCCAACCTCGGGTCGGGCGGCAACGAGGAGCAGGTGATGGCCGCGGTGCGGGCGGCGTTCAAGCCGGAGTTCATCAACCGCCTCGACGACGTGCTGATCTTCGACGGCCTCAACCCCGAAGAGTTGGTGCGGATCGTCGACATCCAGCTCGACCAGCTGGACAAGCGGCTCATCCAGCGGCGGCTGCAGCTCGAGGTGTCGTTGCCGGCCAAGACGTGGCTGGCGCACCGTGGATTCGACCCGGTTTACGGCGCCCGCCCGCTGCGGCGGCTGATCCAGCAGGCCATCGGCGACCAGTTCGCCAAGCTGCTGCTTTCCGGTGACGTGCACGACGGCGACACTGTGCCGGTGAACGTCAGCCCAGACGGCGACGCTCTGGTCTTGGGCTGATGTGGCGATCCGCTTCGCCCGGCTGCGCCGCGCTCGCGCTCGCCACGGGCTGATGTGGCGATCCGCTTCGCCCGGCTGCGCCGCGCTCGCGATCGCCACGGGCTGACGCGGTACTTGCTACCGCTTCGGTGTCGCTCGGCGCCAAAGCGGTAGCAAACTTTAATTCGGTTGTGACCTGCTGGCATTCCCGCTTAGGGGCTAACAGCGGCTAGGCTACGTGGCGATGGTTCCGCTCTGGTTTACGCTCTCCGCGCTGTGCTTCGTCGGCGCGGCGGTGTTGCTGTACGTCGACATCGACCGCCGCCGAGGACGAGGCCGGCGCCGCAAGTCGTGGGCACGTTCTCACGGATTCGACTACGAGCAGGAATCCACCGAAATCCTCAAGCGCTGGAAGCGCGGCGTGATGTCGACCGTGGGGAGCAACATCCCGGCGCGCAACGTCGTCTTAGGCCAGATTCGCGGTGAGGCGGTGTTCATCTTCGACCTCGAGGAAGTCGCCACCGTGATCGCCCTGCACCGCAAGGTGGGCACCAACGTCGTGGTCGACGTGCGTCTCAAAGGCCTCAAAGAGCCTCGCGAGAACGACATTTGGCTGCTCGGCGCGATCGGGCCGCGGATGGTGTACTCGACCAACATGGACGCCGCCCGACGCGCCTGCGATCGCCGCATGGTCACCTTCGCGCATACCGCACCCGACTGCGCCGAGATCATGTGGAACGAGCAGAACTGGACGCTGGTCAGCATGCCGATCGGCGGTACTCGTGCCCAATGGGACGAGGGCCTGCGCACAGTGCGCCAATTCAACGACTTGCTGCGGGTGTTGCCGCCGGTGCCGCAGTCGGCCTCCGCGCCGCAATCGGCCGGACGCCGCACAGCGGCGCCCAGCCGTCCACTGGCCCCGGCCGGCCGGGGCGAGCCGTCGCCGCGGCAACCGGAGGCCATTCCCCGCGAGGGAGGGGCAGCGGCCCGCGGCGCCGGATCCCCGCCGCCCGCGCGTCATGAGCCGGTCCACCGTCCAGCGGCCGACCCGGCGCGCCGGGAGAATGCCGGCGACGGATCAGTGCGGCGTCCGCCCTCCGGCCGAAACGGCCATCAGGCCACCCACCACCAGCGCTGAATTCAGCCGCACCATCCGGCAACCGTCACACCCGGCACGGCCTTGTCCGCGAATTCACGCTAAGTACACTGACGCCGTGCCTCGCCGCGTCGCCCTGATCACCGGACCCACATCCGGGATCGGCGAGGGCTTCGCACGCCGCTACGCCGCCGACGGCTATGACGTGGTGCTGGTGTCGCGCGTCGCTGATCGCCTGACGAAGCTGGCCGCCGAGTTGTCTTACGAGGGCGGGCCGAACGTCGAGGTGCTGCCGGCCGATCTCGTCGAGGCCGCCGGCCGGGACAAGGTCGGAGTGCGGTTGGCCGCCGGTGTCGACGTCCTGGTGAACAACGCCGGTTTCGGTACATCCGGCGAATTCTGGACCGCCGACCCAGCGGTGCTGCAGTCCCAGCTAGACGTCAACGTCACCGCGGTGATGCAGCTGACCCGGGCCGCGTTGCCGGCGATGATCGACGCCGGTGCCGGGACGGTCATCAACGTCGCCAGCGTTGCGGGGCTGTTGTCCGGGCGGGGCTCGACCTATTCGGCGTCCAAGGCGTGGGTGGTGTCGTTCACCGAAGGGCTGGCCGTTGGGCTGAGGGGCACCGGCGTCGGAATACATGTGGTCTGCCCGGGATACGTGCACACCGAATTTCACGACCGGGCCGGCATCGACATGTCGTCCCTGCCGTCGTTCATGTGGCTCGAGGTCGACGACGTGGTCCGGGAAAGCCTTGCCGATGTCGCCCGGGGCAGGGTGGTCATCATTCCCGGCGTGCAGTACAAGGCGATCACCACCGCGAGCCGGATGGTGCCGCGAACGCTGGCGCGCGCCGCCACGAGCGTCTTCGGCCGGGGCCGTGGCCGCACCTGAGCTCGCTGAATTGGCCGACCTGGTGCGCCGGCTGGCGGTGGTGCACGGCCGCGTCACGTTGTCGTCGGGCAAGGAAGCCGACTACTACGTCGACCTGCGTCGCGCCACCCTGCACCACCGGGCTGCCCCGCTGATCGGCCGGTTGGTCCGCGAACTCACCGACGACTGGGAGTATGCCGCGGTCGGTGGGCTGACCCTGGGCGCCGATCCGGTTGCGACCGCCGTCATGCACGCACCCGGCCGCCCGATCGATGCTTTCGTGGTGCGAAAATCGGTGAAAACCCATGGCATGCAACGACTTATCGAAGGCCCCGACGTAACCGGTCGACGGGTTCTGGTGGTCGAAGACACCAGCACCACCGGCGCTTCCGCGCTGACCGCGGTGCGCGCCGTCCAGGACGCCGGCGGACAGGTGGTCGGCGTGGCGACTGTGGTCGACCGCGCGACCGGCGCGGCCGAAGCCGTTGAGGCTGGGGGCTTTCCGTACCGCAGCGTGCTGGGGCTGGCGGACCTCGGGCTGCGCTAGATCGCCGTGCGGACTCTCATCGCGATGGTGGCGGCGTTGGCGCTGGCGTGTTCTGCGGCCTGCGCAGGCGCCGGTCACCGCGACCTGGTCTACGGCGCGGGCACCGCTCGGCTGGGCGACTCGCTGGCGGTGCTGGGCTGGAACACGTCGGTGTCCAACCTGCGCTGGCAAGACGACTACGTGCTGGTCGACGTCGATGCGGCGCCGACCGACCCCGCCAAGGCTCATGCAAATCCTCGCGACGTCCGCTTCGGACTTTACGGTGCGCTCGCGCATCCGATGGAAGCCGCTGGGATCGCCAGTTGCGAAAATGTGAAAAACACTGTCATACAATCACTTTCCGCACCTGGCGGCACACGGCTGACCGGCACGGTGTGCCTGGGCCCGCTGAAGGATCGCAGCGCCGTCCGCGGTGTGTACCTCTACTCACCCCGCGACCGTATCGCCGACACCGCCGCGGCCTACCCGGCGGCGTTCCCGGTCGGACTGCTGCCGACCAAGGAGAACGACACCGGCCTGGTGGTCAAAACCACCAGCGTGGCCGCGTGGCGGGCGGACGGCACCCAGCTGACCCAGGCCTCGCTCGGTGATCCGGCTGCCTTCACCGGCAGCGGCTACATGCTGCTCGGTGTGGACGCCGACTCCATCGCGGCCAAATACCGCGACGAGTCCGCGGCCCGTGGCGGACCGATGATGTTGCTGGCATCGCCGACCCTTCCGGCTCCCGGACTCAGTGAGGCCTGCTCCGCGTACGGGTCGTCGGTACTGATCCTGCCCGAGGCGTCGTTGGACGCGGTGCACGTCAGCGCGTCGCTGTGCACGCAGGGCGACATCAACGAGGCGCTGCTGTACGCGACTGTCGCGATCGTGGGCACCCACGCCGCGGTCTGGACCACGAGATGACCGAACCCGGTCCCACCGAATGGGGCGTTCCGGCAGCCGGCGTCGGCCCCTGGGTCGGTCCCCTGCCCGACGACCCCCGGTACGACCCCGCGTTGCTGCGCGACGGCGATACCCGCAACGTCGTCGACGCCTATCGGTACTGGACGCGTGAGGCGATCGTCGCCGACATAGACAAACGGAGACACGCGCTCCACGTGGCGATCGAGAATTTCGGCCACGACGCCAACATCGGTGGGGTAGTACGTACCGCCAATGCGTTCGCCGTGGACACCGTCCATATCGTCGGCCGTCGCCGCTGGAATCGCCGCGGCGCCATGGTCACCGACCGCTACCAACGACTTCGCCACCACGACTCCACCGCCGAGCTGCTGAGCTTTGCCTCCGGAGCAGGCCTGACGGTGGTCGCTGTCGACATCGTGCCGGGTGCGGCGCGGCTCGAACAGACGACGCTGCCGCGGGACTGTCTGCTGCTGTTCGGCCAAGAAGGCCCAGGCATCAGCGACGACGCCCGGACGGGCGCCTCGCTGACCGTCTCGATCGCCCAGTTCGGGTCGACGCGCAGCATCAACGTCGCGGTCGCGGCGGGGATCGCCATGCATAGCCTGGATCAGCCAACACGGGAATATCGCCGAGGGCTTGGTAAGGGTGAGTAGGGCAGGATCAGCAGACATGGATCAGCTATGGCTCAACCGGGCGGTCAGCGCGGAAGCCGCTGTCACCGGGCGGCATCTGAGACGGCTGTGGGCGCTGCCGGGTACCCAACTCGGTGTGGTGGCCTGGCCGCCGGCCCGGCGGGACCGATGGTTCGGCGGCTGGCACTACTGGTGGCAGGCGCATCTGCTGGATTGCCTGGTCGACGCGGAACAGCGCGACCCACAGCCGGAGCGGCGTATCAAGATCCACCGGCAGATCCGCTCGCACCGACTGCGTAACAACGGATCCTGGGTCAACAACTACTACGACGACATGGCCTGGCTGGCGCTGGCGCTGGAGCGGGCGTCCCGGATCGCCGGCGTGGACCGCAAACGCGCGCTGCACAAGCTGAACGACCAACTGGTTAAAGCGTGGGTGCCCGAGGACGGCGGCGGCATCCCGTGGCGCAAGCAGGACCAGTTCTTCAACGCCCCGGCCAACGGCCCGGCCGGGATCTTCCTGGCGCGCTACGGTGACCGGCTGCGGCGCGCCCAGCAGATGGCGGACTGGATCGACGACACGCTGATCGACCCCGAGACGCATCTGGTGTTCGACGGCATCAAGGCGGGTTCACTGGTGCGCGCGCAGTACACCTACTGCCAGGGCGTGGTGCTCGGCCTGGAGACCGAGCTAGCCGCCCGCACCGCTGACGAGCGGCACGCGCCGCGCGTACACCGACTGGTCTCCGCCGTCGACGAGCACATGGCGCCGGCCGGGGTGCTGCGGGGTTCCGGCGGTGGCGACGGCGGCCTGTTCTCCGGGATCACCGCGCGCTACCTGGCATTGGTCGCCACCACGTTGCCGGGGGATTCCGCCGCCGATGCCGAGGCCCGCGAGACCGCCCGCGATATCGTGCTGTCCTCTGCGCACGCTGCGTGGGACAACCGCCAGTCGGTGCAGGGGCTGCCGTTGTTCGGGCCGTTCTGGGATCAAACCGCTGAGCTGCCGACCGCCGATGGACAGCAGGCCCAGTTCGTCGGGGGCGCGGTCACCGGTTCGGAGATCGCCCGAGCGTGATCTGTCCGTGCAACTGTCCGGCTGGATGCTGATGGAGGCCGCACACGCCGTGACCGCCAATGAAGGGACCAGCCATGAGTAAAGTCCACCCCGATGCCGAGTCGGCTTTGCGCGGCCTGTTGAAGGACGGAATCACCGTCGCCGCAGGCGGTTTCGGTCTGTGCGGCATACCGGAAAAACTGATCCAGGCCCTGGTGGACAGCGGTGTCAAGGACCTCACCATCGTCGGAAACAACGCCGGCGTCGACGATTTCGGCATGGGGTTGCTGCTCAAGGCGCGTCAGGTGACGAAAGTGATCGCCTCGTACGTGGGCGAGAACAAGGAGTTCGAGCGCCAGGTGCTGGCCGGAGAACTGGACCTCGTCCTGACGCCGCAGGGCACACTCGCGGAGAAGTTACGTGCCGGCGGCGCAGGCATTCCCGGCTTTTACACTCGCACGGCCTACGGCACGAATCTCGCCGAAGGTAAAGACACTCGGGTGTTCGACGGTACGGAATACGTTCTGGAAGAAGGCATTCGCGCCGACGTGGCCATCGTCAAGGCCTGGAAAGGGGACAGGGCGGGCAACCTGGTCTATCGGAAGACGGCGCGCAATTTCAACCCGATGATCGCTACCTGCGGCACGGTGACCGTGGCCGAGGTGGAGGAACTGGTCGACGTCGGCGAGCTGGACCCCGACCTGATCCACACCCCCGGCATCTATGTGGACCGCATCATCGAAGGCGCCAATTACGAGAAGCGCATCGAGTTCCGCACCACCAGTGGCGGCTCGGCGCTCAAGGGCGACAGTCCGATCCGCGAGGTGATGGCCCGTCGCGCCGCTCAGGAGCTGCGCGACGGCTACTACGTGAACCTGGGTATCGGAATCCCGACGTTGGTGGCCAACTACATTCCCGAGGGCATCATGGTCACGCTGCAGTCCGAGAACGGGTTGCTCGGCATCGGTTCCTATCCGGCCGAGGACGCGGTCGACCCCGATCTCATCAACGCCGGCAAGCAGACCGTCACCAGCCTGGCGGGGTCGAGCTTTTTCAGCAGCGCAGACTCCTTCGCGATGATCCGCGGCGGCCACATCGACCTGTCCATCCTGGGCGGCCTGGAGGTTGCCGAGAACGGCGACCTGGCCAACTGGATGGTGCCCGGCAAGATGGTCAAAGGGCCCGGCGGCGCAATGGATTTGGTGTCCGGCGTCAAACGGGTGATCGTCGTGATGGATCACGTCGCAAAGGACGGCAGCCCGAAGATCCTCAAGCAGTGCACGCTGCCCATCACCGGCAAGAGCGTGGTGGACATGATCATCACCGACCTGTGCGTCTTCGACGTCGAGCCGGAACACGGCCTCACGCTCACCGAACTGCATCCCGGGGTGACGGTCGCCGACGTCCGCGCCAAGACGGGTTGCGATTTCACGGTCGCCGTCTGAGGCGTCGGGGGCAGGGCGTCCACTGTGAACTCAGGGCAACGACACGCCGAGCGTCGCCACCCTGAACGCACACTCGACGCCTTGGATGCCCACTCGATGGGCGATTGCGGCGCGCGCGAGCTACTCGGGTACCGGCAGCCGTTCGTCGTCCCGGGCTGCCCGCCGGCGCTTCAGGTACGCCCGGCCGGAGGCGATGAACGCCGGCAGCAGCGACACGAACAAGATGACCAGGACGATCTTTTCCAGGTTCTGGTGGATGAACGGCACGTTGCCCAGGAAATAGCCGGCGACCGTCACGCCGCCGCCCCACAGGATGCCCCCGACGACGTCGAATGCCAGGTAGACCGGATAACGCATGTACGACACCCCGGCGACCACCGGGGTGAAGGTCCGCACGAACGGCATGAACCGGGCCAGGATGATCGCCGCGGGCCCGTACTTCTCGAAGAACGCGTGCGAGTCGGTCACGTGGTGCTGCTTGAAGAAGCGCGAGTCTTCCTTTTTGAACAGCGCGGGCCCGATCCGGCGGCCGATGAAGTAGCCGGTCTGATCGCCGAGTATCGCGACCGCTGCCACAGATGGCGCCAGCACCCAAATGTCGAGCGTGCCGTGGGCCGCCAGCAACCCACCGGTGAAAAGCAGTGACTCGCCGGGGAGCAGGGGAAACAGCAGACCCGTCTCGACGAAGACGATGGTCAGGATCGTCGGCAGTACCGCCGATGCGAACAGTCCCTTGGGACCGATCCAGTACATCGGGTCGAGGATGTTGGGCAGGGCCACCACGGCGATGCTCACGGTGTTCAAGATACCGGCGCGGCTGACCGGCTTTTACCGGGCGCAGCCCGGGCGGCCTGCGGGGGTGCCGTCCTTGTTGCGATACTGATGGGCAAACCTGGCCGCCGGCCGGCGTCCGCGGGCTTTGCGCAACACCTGCTCAGGAGGAGAACTCATGCCCATCGCAACGCCAGATGTCTACGCCGAGATGCTGCGACGTGCCAAGGAGAACTCGTACGCGTTCCCGGCGATCAACTGCACATCCTCGGAGAGCGTCAACGCCGCGCTCAAGGGCTTCGCCGACGCGGGCAGCGACGGCATCATCCAGTTCTCGACCGGTGGTGCGGAGTTCGCCTCCGGGCTCGGGGTCAAGGACATGGTGGCCGGCGCGGTGGCGCTGGCCAAATTCACCCGCAGTATTGCGGCCAAATACCCGATCAACGTCGCCCTGCACACCGACCACTGCCCTAAGGACAAGCTGGACACCTACGTGCGCCCGCTGCTGGCGATCTCGGCCGAACGGGTGGCGTCGGGCAAGAATCCGCTGTTCCAATCGCACATGTGGGACGGGTCGGCGGTGCCGATCGACGAAAACCTCGCCATCGCCCAGGACCTGCTCAAGGCTGCTGCCGCCGCCAAGATCATCCTGGAGGTCGAAATCGGCGTGGTGGGCGGCGAAGAGGACGGCGTTGAAGGCGCGATAGACGACAAGCTCTACACCACCCCTGAGGACTTCGAAAAAACCGTCGACGCTTTGGGCCACGGCGAGCATGGCAAGTATCTGCTGGCCGCGACGTTCGGCAATGTCCACGGCGTCTACAAGCCGGGCAACGTCAAGCTCCGCCCCGACATCCTTGCCCAGGGGCAGAAGGTGGCGTCGGCCAAGCTCGGGTTGTCAGACGACGCCAAGCCCTTCGACTTCGTATTCCACGGCGGTTCGGGATCGGAGAAGTCGGAAATCGAAGAGGCGCTGCGCTACGGCGTGGTGAAGATGAACGTCGACACCGACACCCAGTACGCGTTCACCCGCCCGATAGCCGCCCACATGTTCTCCAACTACGACGGCGTGCTGAAGGTCGACGGCGAGGTGGGCAACAAGAAGGCCTACGACCCGCGCAGCTACCTCAAAAAGGCCGAAGCGTCGATGACCGAGCGGGTTATCGAGGCCTGCAACGACTTACATTGCGACGGCAAGTCGGTCTCGGCGAGCTGAAGCCCGCCGGGCGACGATGCAGTGGGGGTACCTCCAGCCGCGCAGCGGCGAGGGGGACGCGTAGCGCGAGTGAGCGCATGGCGAGCCCGGCAATCGGACAGAGTCAGCCCGTACTGGACTCGCAGATCTTCCACTGATCGTCGCGGTACTGCAGGTCGAAGCTGCGAGTCGAGCGGGTCTGCGGCGCGTAGGCCATGAACGCGGTGACGTTGGCCTCGGCGTGGTTGCCGTTCACGACGACCTGATCGATGTCGGCGACGACGGGATATTGCTTGGCCGCCGCGACCCGACGGTAGGTGTCGTCCCATTCCCGCTGGTTGTAGTTGACGTAGTCGTCGCGCATGCTCCCGCAGGTGAGGCTGCGCAGTGTGGTCAGGTCGCCGGTCTGGATCGCGGCGTCGAAGCTCTGGATGGTGCTGCGGACCCGCTCTTCTTGTGAGGCCTTCGGCTTTCTGTCGTTACGGGTCAGCAGCACAGTGCCCAGCACTGCGATCGCGGCCAACGCCAAGATGATCAGGATCAGTGCCAGCACCCAGCCCCAACTGCGCTGGTTCGACGGGCGCAGCCTGGCGCCCAGCCGAGGCGGAATCAGTTGTGGCATCGCGGTTCTCGGCGGTGCTTGGCCCGGCTCGAAGACCTCGGTGGCGGGGTCGGAGGCGGCATTGAGGACCGCGGTCTCCTTGGCGTCGAAACCCGGGGCGGTATAGCGGCGCTCACCGCGCTGAAGCGCAGGTGTGGGCGGCTGTTGCTCGCGCTCGGACGAAGCGATCACCTCGGTCGCCGGCTCCGCCGCGCGGTAGCTCTCGGTCACGTCGTCGTCGACACCGGCCGGCAGTTCGACGGCCGTATCAGCGTCGGATTCCACCGGGTCGGTTGCGGCACCTCGATCGACGGCGGCTGAGTCGAACCCCGCCGCATTCGACTTGTGGTCGTGGTCAGGCCCTGATGGATTGGGCATAGGCGCTGCTGTCCTCTTCGATGTGAAATACGTATTGGAGCTTAGCGACCCAACGCCCGGTCTGGGGTGGCGGCATCGTCGTCGCACGGCACAATAGCGCCATGACGCCGATGCATGATCTGCTGGGACCCGATCCGACCTTGTTGCCCGGCGACCCCGACGCCGAGGCTGCGTTGCGCGCCAACGAAAGCCCGGCCGTCGTCGCCGCCGCACACCCCTCGGCGTCGGTGGCCTGGGCGGCGCTGGCCGAAGATGCCCTGGCTGACGACAAGGCGATCACCGCCTACGCCTATGCCCGGACGGGATATCACCGCGGCCTAGACCAGTTGCGCCGCAATGGCTGGAAAGGTTTTGGGTCCGTGCCGTACGCGCATGAGCCCAATCGGGGTTTCCTGCGGTGTGTGGCGGCGCTGGCCCGGGCGGCCGACGCTATCGGTGAGACCGACGAGCAGGCTCGGTGTCTGGACCTGCTCGACGATTGCGACGCGGGCGCCCGCCAGGCGCTGGGGCTGAGCTGAGCCGCGTTCAGAAGCCGGCCATGCAGTCGCCGACACCGTCCGGCGGCTCTACCTGGATGGTGGCGTGGCCCAGTCCGTGCCGGGCAAGGATTGCCCGAGCCTCGCTCAGTACCCGTGCCGAGTCCTCGCGGCTGGCCAGGTGGGCCGTCACCATGTCCTTGCCGGGCACCAGCGTCCAGACGTGCAGATCGTGCACGTCGGTCACGCCGTCGACCGCTCCCAATGCGGCGCGAAGCTCCTCGACATCGATGTGGCTGGGCGACGATTCAGACAGAATGCGCAACGCGCCCGCGGCCAGTGACAACGCCCGGGGCAGCACCCACATGGCCACGAGAACGGCGACCACCACGTCGGCGTAGGGCCAGTGCGTGGTGATGGTGACCACGCCGGCGATGAGCACACCGATGCTGCCGACCGTGTCGGCGATCACCTCCATGTAGGCGCCTTTGACGGCCAGGCTCTGCGTCGAGTGCGATCGCAGCAGCAGCGCTACCGCGGCGTTGGTGGCCAGCCCGGCCAGCGCCACGACGATCATCGGAATTCCCGACACTTCGGGCGCGTGGCCGATCCGCCCGATCGCCTCGCGGAGAATGATCGTCGCCACCCCGATCAGCAGGACGGCGTTGGCCACCGCGGTGAACACCTCGGCGCGGTGCCACCCGTAGGTGCGGCCCGGGGACGTGCTGCCGCGCTGGGCGAGTATCACCGCGCACAGCCCCATGAACGTGGCAGCCACGTCGGTCAGGATGTGGCCGGCGTCGGCCAGCAATGCGATGGAGCCGATCAGGAGTGCGGTGGTGAGTTCCACGATGAAGAACCCGGCCAGCAGCGCGGTGGCAACCGCCAGTCTGGGCACGGGTGTGCCGGTGTTCGCATGATCGTGGCCGGCACCCATAGCCGGCAATATATGCGGAGTTCCGCATATATTGCAAGATCGGCAGGGCCTCTGCCACCTCTCTTACGCGAGATCGACGTCAGAGCAGCGATTCCGCGATCTTTTGGCGCTGGCGTCGATCTCGGCGCAGCCGGCAGCCGCGCGTCAGAACCAATCGCGCCAGAACTGGGTCAGCTGCATGCCGAGATTCGCCAGCATTGCCGGCACCTCGAAGAGCCCATAGAGCCAGCTGACGATCCCGAAGAACCACTGGTTAACCAGCGGGGCGAAGATCAGGAAAAGCAACAGCAGGGGACCGTATGGCTTGAACGGTTCCAGCGCGCGCTGAGTCTCCGGACTCAAGTGCGGCTCCAGCGCGCCGTAGCCGTCCAGGCCCGGGATCGGCAGCAGGTTCAGCAGTACCGCGGTGATCTGCAGGATGCCCAAAAACGCCACCGCGGCCCACAACACCAGGTGCGTCGGGTCGAGGAACAGCCTGGTCAGCCCCAGCAGTAGCACCGCCAGCAGCAGGTTGGCCGCCGGGCCGGCCAGGCTGACGAGGGTGCGCTGCCTCGCGGTCATGAACGACGTCCGCACGTACACGGCCGCGCCGGGCAGGCCGATCCCGCCGATTGCGGTGATCAGAATCGGGCAACGCCAGCGAGAGCACCGGATTGCTGTAACGCCGCGGGTCCAGGTCCAGATAGCCCCGCACCGCGGCGTCACGATCGCCGAATCGCCAGGCCAGGAAAGCGTGACCGAACTCGTGCAGGCACAGCGACACCACCCAGCCGGCGATCACGAAGATGAACACCGCGGCGTAGGCCAGTGCGTTGTCCCAATCGGAGCCGTCCCAATATGCCAGCGCGCCACCTAACACCGTCAGGCCGAAGATCGCCCAGAAGATCGGGCTGGGCCGCACCGATCGGTGCAAGTCGCGGTCGCTCACCCGACGAAACTACCGACGCTCGTCACTTGACGAGTAACCAACCCTCCGTGTTGCGGTAGATCGTCGACCGCCGCGCCGTTCGCGGCGCAGCCACGCCGTCGCGGACCACGGCTACACCGTTGCTGCCCAGTTGCGCCGCTCGACCGGTCAGCCAGCGGCGCGACCGGCTGCCTGACACCCGTGCGCGCAGGCCGGGCAGCGCCGCTGTCGGCTCGACCCGCACCCCTGCAACGTCGCCGTCGAAGAGCACGGCGTCGTCGACGACGGCCTCACCGTGCAGCAGCTGTGCGTCGCCCGTTGGTCGCCAGTGGGCTGCTCCGACGACCGCGGACCCTGTCTCGTCGCGGATCAGCGGCACTCGCTGAGCCGATCCGCGCCGCGCCCGGCGGGCCGCCCGGCGGCCCGCCGGCACCCGGTAAACCCGGGTGGCTGGGGTACGGCGGCGCGGCACGTAGGCCACTTCGACGTCGAGTCGCTCGGCGCGCAGTAGCAGGGTCAGCACCGTCGCTAGGTCAGCGTCGGCGCCGACTACGACCAGCCGTCGCGCCCAGGCGATCGCCGCGTCGATGTCGCCGGGATCAACAACTGCCAGCCCCCGCAGCGGGTGCGGCACCGGCCCGCTCGCCCGCCTCCTCCGCTGCCCGTTCCGCGGGCCCATCGTCGCCGGGCACTACCTCCACCGAACACCAGCACGGCGATGTCGGCGTCGCTCATTGCCCGCCTCCTCGACGGCTCCTCGGCGCCTCGCCTCGCGAGCCGCATCGTCTCCGCCCGCCTCCCTGTCCGCCTCCTCCTCGCGCCGTCCGGCGCGTATCGTCGCCGGACGGACCCCCTCGCAAACTCTGTCGTCTAGTGTGAATCACCGGCTGGACCACAATAAGCGGCAGATACCAGTGGGAGAACGGCATGCCGGCAATCGTCCTGATCGGCGCCCAATGGGGCGACGAGGGCAAAGGCAAGGCCACCGACCTACTCGGCGGCCGCGCTCAGTGGGTGGTGCGATATCAGGGCGGCAACAACGCCGGGCACACCGTGGTGCTGCCCAACGGCGAGAACTTCGCCCTGCACCTCATCCCGTCGGGCGTGCTGACGCCCGGTGTCACCAACGTCATCGGTAACGGCGTGGTGGTCGATCCGGGCGTGCTGCTGGAGGAGTTGAAGGGCCTCGAGGACCGGGGCGTCGACACCTCGCGGCTGTTGATATCCGCCGACGCGCATCTGCTGATGCCCTACCACGTGGCCATCGACAAGGTGACCGAACGCTATATGGGCAGCAAGAAGATCGGCACCACCGGCCGCGGGATCGGGCCGTGCTACCAAGACAAGATCGCCCGCATCGGGATCCGGGTCGCCGACGTGCTCGACCCGGAGCTGCTGACCCACAAGATCGAAGCCGCACTGGATTTCAAAAACCAGGTGCTGGTCAAGATCTACAACCGCAAAGCGTTGGAGACGGCCCACGTCGTCGATGCCCTGCTGGAGCAGGCGGAGAGTTTCAAGCACCGCATCGCCGATGCCCGGCTGTTGCTCAACAATGCGTTGGAGGCCGGCGAGACCGTCTTGCTGGAAGGCTCGCAGGGCACGTTGCTGGATGTCGACCACGGCACGTATCCCTATGTGACGTCGTCGAATCCGACCGCCGGCGGTGCGGCCGTCGGCTCCGGCATCGGGCCGACCCGGATCACCACTGTGCTGGGAATCCTCAAGGCCTACACCACCCGCGTTGGCTCTGGCCCATTCCCCACCGAATTGTTCGACGAGAATGGCGAATACCTGTCCAAGACCGGTGGCGAGTTCGGCGTGACCACCGGCCGGCGTCGGCGCTGCGGATGGTTCGACGCCGTCATCGCGCGCTACGCCACCCGCGTCAACGGGATCACCGACTACTTCCTGACCAAGCTCGACGTGCTGTCCAGCCTGGAAACCGTTCCGGTGTGCGTCGGCTACCGTGTCGACGGCAAACGCACTCACGAGATGCCGATGACCCAAAGCGATCTCCACCGCGCCGAACCCATCTACGAGGAACTGCCGGGCTGGTGGGAAGACATCTCGGCGGCGCGAGAGTTCGACGACCTGCCTGCCAAGGCGCGTGACTACGTGTTGCGGCTCGAAGAGCTTGGCGGAGCTCATATTTCGTGCATCGGCGTCGGTCCGGGCCGAGACCAGACCATCGTGCGTCGCGACGTTCTGGCGGCCCGCCCGTGACGGATTCCTCGCAGAGCCCAGAACAACTCGATCCCGATTACGACCATCACGGCGGCTTCCCGGAATACGGCGCAGCCAGCCCGGGGCCGGGTTTCGGTCGATTCGTCGCAGCCATGCGGCGGTTGCAGGATCTGGCGGTGTCCGCGGACCCCGGCGATGACGTCTGGAACGACGCCGCCGGGCACGCCGAAGCTCTGGCCGCGCAGCTGGCGCCGTTTCAGGCTCCCGAGGGCCAGGCTCCGGCGGGCCGATCGCCGCAATTGCCGGGGATGGGCAGCCTGCTGCTGCCGCCGTGGACGATGAGCAGGTTCGATCCCGATGGTGTGGAGATGCGTGGCTACTTCACCCGGTTCCACGTCGGCGGCAACGGTGCGGTGCACGGCGGTGTGCTCCCGCTGCTGTTCGACCATGTCTTCGGGATGGTCGTGCACGCCGCCGCTCGGCCGATCAGCCGCACCGGCTTCCTGCACGTCGATTACCGCAAGATCACCCCGATCGACACCCCGTTGGTGGTCCGGGGTCATGTCGCGGCGACCGAGGGCCGCAAGGCGTTTGTCCGTGGGGAACTGCTCGACGGCAACACGCTGCTGGCCGAAGCCAATGGCTTGATGGTGCGGTTGTTGCCGGGCCAGCCGTAGGGCCCTCCCTTTCAACGCACCTATCCTTTAGTCCTTGGGCTGCGTTGACTGAGGGAGAAGGTGAAACCGGTGGCTGAAGGCTTGCCGCACGACGAGTCGACTCACGGAACGCACGAGCAACCGCTGGCTGAGCACGGCGACGCCCACCCGACCAAGGTCATGTTGCTGGGATCGGGAGAGTTCAGCCGCGAGCTGGCGATCGCCCTTCAGCGGCTCGGCGCGCACGTGATCGCCGTCGAGCGATATGCCGATGCCCCCGCCCACGGCGTGGCCGACCAGTCACTCGTGGTCGACATGACCGACGCCGATCAGTTGGGCGCAGTGATCGGACGACTTCAGCCGCATTTCGTGGTGACGGCGTCCGACGCGGTTGCCGCCGACGCGTTGACGGCCGTGGCCGAAACCGGTTCCGCCGAGGTTTTCCCCACCGCGCGGTGCGCCCGGCTGACCGCCGACCGGGAGGGCCTGCGCCGGCTGGCCGCCGACGAACTGGGCCTGCCCACCGCCCCGTTCTGGTTCGCGGGATCGCTTGACGAGCTCAGGGCCGTAGCCGACCACGCCGGCTACCCGCTGCGGGTGCAACCGGTGGCTGCCGTCGGCGGCGAGGGGCAGTCGGTGGTGCTGCTACCGGCTGACCTCGAGCCGGCCTGGCAGCGGGCGGTGTCCGGCGGCGGCCGGCTGGCCCACAGCCGGGTGTTGGCCGAGACCGTGGTCGAGATCGACTTCCACGTCACCCTGCTCACTGTGCGCAGCCGCGGGCCGGCGGGGCCGACGATCGAATTCTGTGCGCCGATCGGTCATGGCGAAGCCATCGGTGACGTGCAGGAGTCCTGGCAGCCGCAGGACATGAGCGCGGCCGCGCTGGACGCCGCCAAGTCGATCGCGGCCCGCATCGTCAAGGCGCTGGGCGGGCGCGGCGTGTTCGGGGTGGAATTGATGGTCCGCGGCGATGAGGTGTACTTCAGCGATGTCACCGCCCACCCGTTCGAGAGCGGCCTGGTCACTGTGCGCACCCAACGACTCTCGGAGTTCGAGCTGCACGCCCGGGCCATCCTGGGGCTGCCTGCCGACACCATCATGATTTCGCCGGGTGCCGCGGAAGTGATCTACGCCGGCAACGACGCTCCCGGTGGCGCGGTCCGGGGCTCGCAATCCGGTGACGTGTTGGCCGATGCGCTGCGGGCGCCCGAAAGCGACGTGCGGGTGTTCGCCCGCCACGGCCGCGAAGCACGGCGCCCGCTGGGCGCGGCCGTCAGCACCGCTTCGGACGTGACCATCGCGCGCAGCCGCGCCCGGGACGTGTCGGCGGCATTGCGCAGACTCTGGTAATTGGTTGCGAAGTCTGCGAAGTCCTTGCCCAGCTAATAGCCCCCCCAGCCAGGTATGCGAGACTCACGCGGGTGAGCTACGCAGGAGATATCACCCCCGAGCAGGCGTGGAAGCTGCTCAGCGAGAACCCTGAGGCGGTTCTGGTCGACGTGCGCACCGACGCCGAATGGCGATTCGTCGGTGTGCCTGACTTGGCCAGCCTCGGCCGCGATGTCGTCTACATCGAATGGAACGGCGCCGACGGTAAGCACAACGAGAATTTCGTGGCTGAACTGGTGGAGCGGGTCCCGGCCCACGACGATCGGCCGGTGGTGTTCCTGTGTCGCTCGGGTAACCGCTCGATCGGCGCGGCCGAGGCCGCCACCGAGGCCGGCATCGCGCCGTCCTACAACGTGCTCGACGGTTTCGAAGGTCATCTCGACGGCGATAGCCACCGCGGCGGAAGCGGCTGGCGGGCAATCGGGTTGCCCTGGAAGCAAACATGACTGATGAGCGCTCGGTCCGCACACCAGAGCCGCTGCCCGACGGCGTCAGCCAAGCCACCATCGGAGTGCGCGGTGGCATCTTGCGGTCGCAGTTCGAAGAGACCGCCGAAGCACTGTATTTGGCGTCCGGCTATGTCTATGGCTCCTCGGCTGAGGCGGAGCGTGCCTTCACCGGTGAGGTTGACCGCTATGTCTACTCGCGCTACGGCAACCCGACGATCACCATGTTCGAGGAACGCTTGCGCCTGATCGAGGGTGCGCCGGCCGCGTTCGCCACCGCGAGTGGGATGGCGGCGGTGTTCACGTCGTTGGGGGCGCTGCTGGCAGCCGGCGATCGGCTGGTCGCCGCGCGCAGCCTGTTCGGGTCGTGTTTTGTTGTGTGCAGCGAGATCTTGCCGCGCTGGGGGGTCGAGACCGTATTTGTCGACGGCGACGACCTATCCCAATGGGAGAAGGCGCTCTCCGTTCCGACCCAGGCGGTCTTCTTCGAGACGCCGTCGAACCCGATGCAGTCACTGGTCGACATCGTCGCGGTCACCGAGCTCGCTCACGCTGCCGGGGCGAAAGTGGTGCTGGACAACGTTTTTGCGACCCCGTTGCTGCAGCAGGGTTTTCCGCTCGGGGTCGACGTGGTGGTCTACTCGGGCACCAAACACATCGACGGGCAGGGCCGGGTGCTGGGTGGGGCGATCCTCGGCGACAAGGAATACATCGACGGCCCGGTGCAGAAACTGATGCGGCACACCGGACCCGCGATGAGCGCCTTCAACGCCTGGGTGTTGCTCAAAGGCCTTGAGACGCTGGCGATTCGGGTCGAGTACCAGAACTCTTCGGCGCAGCGGATCGCCGAGTACTTGGAGGCGCATCCGGCGGTGCGGTGGGTGCGTTACCCGTTCCTTGCATCGCACCCGCAATACGACCTGGCCAAGCGACAGATGTCCGGCGGCGGCACCGTCGTCACCTTCGAACTCGACGTGCCTGACAGCGCGGCCAAGCAACGGGCTTTTGAGGTGCTGGACAAACTGAAGCTGATCGACATCTCCAACAACCTGGGCGACGCGAAATCCCTTGTCACCCATCCGGCAACGACCACTCACCGCGCGATGGGACCCGAAGGGCGCGCCGCTATCGGTCTGGGCGACGGGGTAGTTCGCATCTCGGTCGGACTGGAAGGCACCGACGATCTCATCACCGATCTCGATCAGGCATTGCGTTAGGGCGTCAGGGTTGGCAGCGAATCTCACGTGGTCTGCAATCGCGACATCCGACAAGCGATGTCGCCGCTCTCGCAGCGCGTTATCACGTTGTTCATGTTGCTTTTAGCCAGTTTTTCCAACAGGTTTGGTCTCTTAGAACCTTTGGCGCGATATTAACCGCGATAGTAACGGTGTGCACCGCAACGTCGCCCAGCCCGACTGCGCTGGGCCAGATATGGAGAGACTTGAGTGATATCGTGCATGAGCCGGCCGCGGACGTCGCCCCACCCGCTGACCGGTGACTTCTATGAATGGACCGTCGTTGTCGACGGTCGCGAAATTCCTTGGCAGAGCTACGCCGGCCCGCTGAGATTCGATGAGACTGAGTTCGCGATAGCTACCCGCAAGTTGCTGTCGGTCGAACCCTGCGACCTGCCTGATCTGGTACTGGAGCATGTCGAATTCTCATCGCCGAACGATGAGCAATCGCGCCTGATGGTGCATTCAACCACTCCTTACGCGAACAGCTTCGAGACGGACCTCACCGCGATGGTTGAGGGACGGCCGGTATCGGACCTCACGACATATGTGGAGACTCGCGGTCTGTATCTTGCGCGCAGCGGCGATCTCGTCGTCGGTCGAACTCGGCCGTGGCGTTCCGCCGTTGCGGCCAAAGGCGTTCAGCGCCTGGTGCTCCCGGATGCGGACTACTACTACATGTCCCAGGCGCTGCTGCGACGCGCGGTCGACGGCGGCGACCGCGATCTGGTGATGCGCCAGATCATTGAATTTCTGCGCGAACGACCTTCGGCAGTGGTGTGCCCATACGACTTCGAGCCCGAGTTCCAAGTACTGGTGACCTGGTTGGCCCGAGTTGCCGGGATTGGGCGAATTCGGGTTGATGCCAACGATTCCCGTCTCGGGGTGTGGAACCGTAAGCGCATGCTGCATCCAACGGTCGAATCTGCGCTGAGCCTCGATGGCCAGGTGGCGGGCCAAATAGGCGCAGCCATATTGGAACAGGAGCATCGGGCCAGTGAAGCGTTTCAGGCGCTGCATGTAGCTCTACCAGTGGTCCCGGGCTACACGGTCCCATGGCAGGCGAATCGCGGCGATTTTGGTCACAATCTCCTCTGCGCAGGAACACTTTTGAAGGATCGCTACGGACTATCGCATGCCTGCCTTGAAACCGTCCGACGGCGGAAATGGCGGGCGAATCGTACCGAAAATTGACCTCCAAGACTCGCGGCGCCTGGAGGAGCTCGCGACTAACGCGTGGAAATTAGGCGGTGATCAAGTCCTCGAGGCCCACGTCAGTTATTTCGAGAGGCACGTCGGCGGAGAACCAGTTTTGACCACACCGTCGGCTCATGTTCGCGCGGGGAAGTTGCTGGATGGGCTCACCCTTCAATTCATGCGCGGCACCTCATGGAAGGGCAACATTTTTGTCGGCGCAGCGGACTGGGAGGGCCTGGGACTGGAAAAAACCGTCTACACCAGGCTGCGAAAGACGATGGCCGATCTCCATGAGCGGCTGGGCCTGCTGCATTGCGGCATTGACTTTGCCGTCGGTACCTTAGGCGGGAAGTTCGGCGATAGCGTCGTGGCTGCTGTCCAGGACATCAATCCGAAAGTGACGGGCGCTTTATTCTTGCGCGAGTTCATGGCGCGCCATCCCGCTGTCGGGGGAGGGGCTGCGACACGTGTTCTTATTCCGGACGCTACGGAAAGCGCAGACAAGATCCGCTCGTTGGTATCGGAATTCTCAACGGCCGAACAGCCCTGCGAGGAAGTCGCCGTCGTACCCGGCCGTTGGGCGATGATCGCCACGTCGGGGCAGACGTCGGTGTCGGCCGGGGCGCAAGCGCTGACCTTGGAGCGCATGCTCGCCGTCTCGCGGTGATCGGGCACCCGGCGCGCCAGGCCGAGCCTGCCGCGTCCTGCTTGATGACGCCGAGATAACAATTCCCGCAACAAAGTAGCGCGACGCGCTGAGTGAATACCGGGAACAGCGCCTTGCGCAACTTATCGTCGCTTTGTGTACCGCCGTACCGTCCTGAAGCTGCCGCTGCTGTTGGCTGCTGGCACGGCGCTGGCCCAATCGCCGCGTGCCTCCGCTGAGCCACCGCGCGCGTCCGCCGAGCTGAGTCGGTGGTCACCCGACCGTGCCAACCGCTGGTATCAGGCCCAGGGTTGGCCTGTCGGCGCTAACTTCATCACCTCGACCGCCATCAATCAGCTCGAGATGTTTCAACCGGGCACCTATGACCCCCGGCGCATCGACACCGAACTGGGTTGGGCCCGGCTCCATGGACTCAACTCGGTGCGGGTTTTCCTTCACGACCAGCTGTGGGCTCAGGATTCCCGTGGCTTTCAAACACGTCTGGCGCAGTTCGTCGGCATCGCGTCCCGCCATCGCATCAAACCGCTGTTTGTGTTGTTCGACTCCTGCTGGGATCCGATGCCCCGACTGGGCCGGCAGCATGCACCGACACCCGGAATGCACAACTCCGGCTGGGTGCAGAGTCCCGGCGCCGAACGCATCGATGACCGTCGCTACACCCGCACTCTGCAGGACTATGTCACTGGCGTGTTGACCCAATTCCGCAATGATGACCGGGTCTTGGGTTGGGACCTGTGGAATGAACCCGACAATCCGGCGAAGCAGTATCGCACCGTCGAACGCAGCGACAAGCTGGAACGTGTGGCAGACCTGCTTCCCCAGGTGTTCGGCTGGGCGCGTTCGGTCGATCCGAGTCAACCGCTGACCAGCGGTGTGTGGGATGGAGAGTGGGCAGATCCCGCAAGCCGCGGCACGATTCCCAGCATCCAGCTCGCCAACTCCGACGTGATCACCTTCCACTCCTACGCCGAACCGGCGACCTTCGAGTCCCGCATCGCCGAACTCGTCCCGCAGGGTCGGCCGATCCTGTGCACCGAGTACATGGCTCGACCAATGGGCAGTACCATCGACACAATCTTGCCAATTGCCAAGCGCCACAACGTCGGTGCAATCAACTGGGGCCTGGTGGCCGGGAAGACGCAGACCTACTTTCCGTGGGACTCCTGGGATCACCCGTACTCAGCGGTCCCGAAAGTGTGGTTTCACGATCTGCTGCGACCGGATGGAACAGCGTTCCAGAACAACGAATCTCAGACGATCAGAACCCTGAGCGCCTCAGCGGTGGGCTAGGGTAGCCCGACGGTGCCGCGGTGAGTGTCGCCAGATCGATCCTGCTGTTTGTGTTGGCTGCGCTGTTGGAGATCGGCGGTGCGTGGCTCATTTGGCAGAGTGTCCGCGAGCACCGCGACTGGATCTGGGCGGGCCTCGGCGTGATCGCTTTGGGTGCCTACGGCTTTGTCGCCACTTTCCAATCCGATCCGCAGTTCGGTCGCGTGCTGGCTGCCTACGGTGGTGTGTTCGTCGCCGGGTCGCTGGCGTGGGGCATGGCGCTGGACGGGTTTCGGCCGGACCGGTGGGACATCATCGGCGCGGCGGTATGCCTGGCCGGGGTCGGCGTGATCATGTACGCGCCGCGCGGGCGCTGATCAATCCTTGTGCTCGACGACACCCGTCGCGTGCTGTGCGCGGTCCTCGTAGATTCGACGGGCGCTGGTGTTCACGTCGAGAAACACCGTGTCGTTGCCCATCTTCTTGTTGAGCCAGCGGCGGCCACGGTCCGACAGCAGCGTGGCCAACACGGCGAACAACCGACCCCAACCGGGCACCGACACGCGGGTCTTCGGCTTGTCGAGCACCTTGACGATCGCGGCGGCGATCTCCGCGGGTTCCACCGGCTTCTGCGCGGCCGACGGCGACGTTCCCGAGATCAGTTCGGTGTTGGTGAACGTCGGCAGTACTGCGGTGACCTTGACGCCGTGCGGGGCGAACTCGTCCGCCATCGCAGTGGACAGCCCTACCACCGCGAATTTAGTTCCGGCATAGACGATTTGACCGGGCACCGCGACCATGCCCGCCAGTGATGCGATGTTGATGATGTGCCCGCTGCGGCGTTTCACCATCTCCGGCAGTACCAGCTGACAGCCGGTGAGCACTCCGTAGAAGTTCACCTCGATCGACGAGCGGATCGCCTGCGCCGACTGGTCGAGGAAGGGTCCCACCGGCATGACGCCGGCGTTGTTGATCAGCACATCAATGTGCCCGCCGCCGTCGGCGCGGGCTTTGTCGAGGAACGCCGCGAATGACTCTTTGTCGGTCACGTCGAGGGGATGGCCGCTCACCGGGCCCAGGCTGCTGATGCCGGCTACCGCGTTCTCGAGCACGTCGACGTCCCGGTCGCCGATGACCACTCGCGCTCCGCGCGCCAGCAGCGCTTGCGCGGTCGCATACCCGATGCCGCGGGCAGCCCCGGTGATGACGACGGTTTTGCCCCTGATGTTGTCCATGCCGACGGACTTTACAGGTGTCAAGTCCGGTGGGGAACCAAGCTCTGACGCTGCGCGGGGATGCGGTGCGTGGCGTCTGCGACCCCGATGCGGCCGACGGAAGGAGCCGCAGACCTCGCTATTTGTCGCTGGTCAGCGGCCGTGGGGCGGGTTCAACCGCGCGACTGCGGATACCGAAACCCGCGACAAACTGCTCAAATATGGCAGCGGATCGCAATGGCAGGTGGATCCTTCCACCGCCGCGGCGCTGGTCTTGGTCGGGGCCGCGGTGAAGCTGCCTTCCCCGGCCGAAGCGCCACCCGTGCCCGGGATCGGCGGAATGTCGATGATCTCCGCCGAGAGCGCCTGACTACGGAATCCGCGCCGGGTCTTTCAGCCGCGGCACGGACGGCCTCGTCGACGGGCAGGGAGCCGGATTAGATGCCGAGATCCTTGGCGATGATGGTCTTCATGATCTCGGTCGTTCCGCCGTAGATGGTCTGGATGCGGGCGTCGACGAACGCGCGCGACACCGGGTATTCCCGCATGTACCCGTATCCGCCATGCAGCTGCAGGCACCGGTCGGCGGTGCGCACTTGCAGCTCGGTGGTCCACCATTTCAGCCGCGCGGCGCGGGCCGCGGTCAGTGCACCGGTCAGGTGTTCAGCGAGGCAGTCGTCGAGATAGGTACGCGCGATGTCGAGTTCGGTGGACAGCTCAGCAAGCACGAACTGAGTGTTCTGCAAGCCGGAAATGGGGGAGCCAAACGCGTTGCGCTGCTTGACGTAATCGAGGGTTTCGGCCAATACCCCCTCGGCGGCGGCCACAGCGCCGACGGCCAGCGACAGCCGTTCCTGAGGCAGGTTGTTCATCAATTGATAGAAGCCCCTGCCTTCCTCTCCGAGCAGGTTCTCGACGGGAACCCTCATGTCGGTGAAGCTGAGCTCGCTGGTGTCCTGGGCGTGCAGACCGATCTTCTCCAGGTTTCGGCCGCGGCTGAAACCCGGCGTGTCTGGGTCGACGATCAACAGCGACAAGCCCTTGTGCCGATCGGGTGCGGTGCGCACGGCGATAACGAACAAGTCCCCGGTCTGCCCGTGGGAAATAAAGGTTTTCGCGCCGTTGACGACGTAGTGGTCGCCGTCCCGCACCGCGGTGGTGCGGATCCCGGCCAGGTCGCTGCCGGCACCCGGTTCGGTCATCGCGATGCCGATCACCGTCTCTCCGGTGACGACACCGGGCAACCAGCGTTGCTGTTGTTCGGGTGTGGTCAGGTCGGTGAGGTAGGGCAGCACGATGTCGTTCTGCAGCGACAAGGCGACAGCCTCGGCGGCAGCGCCGACCCGCTGAAGTTCTTCGACGACGATCGCGTTGTAGCGAAAGTCGTCGACGCCCGGCCCGCCGAACTCCTCGGGTACTGAAAAAGCAAGCAGCCCAAGCTTTCCCGCCTCGGTGAACAGGGAGCGGTCCAGCGAGCCGGCCTTCTCCCACTGCTCGTGGGCGGGGACCACCGTCTGTTGAACGAAGTCGTGGACCAGCTCGCGAAACTGATGATGCTCGGAGGTGTATTCCAGGCGTGCGTTCATTCGGATGCTCCCGTCAGCGGAATGCGTCCAGGCCGGTGATCGCCTGGCCCAGGATCAGCTGGTGCATCTCCGGGGTGCCCTCGTAGGTGAGCACCGATTCCAGGTTGACCATGTGCCGGATCACCGGATACTCCAGCGATATCCCGTTGCCGCCCAAAATGGTTCGCGCGGTTCGGCAGATCTCGATGGCTTCGCGGGTGTTGTTGAGCTTGCCGAAGCTGACCTGCTCGGGCCGTAGACCAACGCTGTCCTTGAGCCGTCCCAGCTGCAGCGCGAGCAACAGGCCTTTGTGCAATTCGACGGCCATGTCGACGAGTTTGGCTTGGGTCAACTGGAATCCGGCGATCGGACGGTCGAATTGGGTGCGTTGGGTGGCGTAGTCCAGCGCGGCCTGCCACGCCGAGCGCGCGGCGCCCATCGAACCCCAGATGATGCCGTAGCGCGCTTCCGACAGACATGACAGCGGGCCTTTGAGCCCCTTCACCTCGGGCAGCAGGGCATCGTCAGGCAGGCGCACGTCGTCGAGCACCAGCTCGCTGGTTATCGACGCCCGCAGCGAGAGCTTGTGGTGGATGGTGTTGGCGGAAAAGCCCCGGCGTATCGGTGGGGACGATGAAGCCGCGGATCCCGTCGTCGGTGACGGCCCAGACGATCGCGACGTCGGCGACCGAGCCGTTGGTGATCCACATCTTGCGGCCGTTCAGGATCCAGTCCGACCCGTCGCGTCGCGCCCGGGTTGTCATCGACGCGGGGTCAGATCCGGCATCGGGCTCGGTCAGCCCGAAGCAGCCGAGCAGTTCGCCCGCGGCCATGCCCGGCAGCCACTGTTGCTTCTGTTCTTCGGAGCCGAATCTCCAGATCGCGAACATGGCCAGCGACCCCTGCACCGACACCATCGACCGGATACCGGAGTCGGCGGCCTCCAATTCGGTACACGCCAGCCCGTAGTGCACGGCCGAGGCCCCGCCGCAGCCGTAGCCCTCCAAATGCATTCCGAGCAGGCCGAGCTGGCCGAAGTGCTTGGCAAGTTGGCGGACCGGGAGGTCACCGATCTCGAACCATTCCGCGATATGCGGAATGACATGCTCGGCGCAGAACTGGCGGACCGTGTCGCGGACCGCGATCTCGTCGTCGGAGAGCGACGCGTCGAGGCCGAGCGGGTCGTGCGGGTCGAAAGCCGGCGGTTTGTCAGTGCCCATTGGCCTCATCCTGCCATCGGCGGCCGCCGCGCACACTGACCTGACCGGTGACCAACGACCCGCTGGCTCTGGCCTCACCGAGCAAATCGCTGCAACGCGCTCAAACAGCTGGTGGCTGACGCTGCTTTTCATTCCGCGAACTGTGGCGCAGCGCGGGTGTGGTTGGTTTGAATGCTCGTATGGTCGCTGCGTGGATCGGCTTCGCGGTTGGGCTGATGCTCGTGATGAGTACGTTGATGAGCGTCGCGGGCACCCTGGTTGTTCCGCGCGCGGTCAATTCCCCGATCTCGCGTTTGGTCGAGTGGTTCCTCGACATCGCGTTCTTGTTCACGGCGAGGCGGGTGCGCTCCTTTGAGCGCCGGGATCGGATCCTGGCATGGCAAGCGCCCTTGTCGTTACTTATCCGGCTGGCCGTGTGGTTGGGCCTGCTCATTGTCGGCTTTGCGCTCCTGCTGCTACCGAGTTTGAAAGGGCATCTGGGACAGGCATTTTCCGAAGCTGGATCATCGGTATTCACACTCGGGTACGCAGCACCGGCAAGCGGTGACAGCACAACACTCGAATACCTGGCGGCGTTCACCGGGCTGGTCGTGATCGGATTGCAGGTCGGCTACCTGCCCACGCTGTACGCCGCCTTCAACAAACGGGAAACCGAAGTCACCCTGCTCGGGTCGCGTGCCGGCGTCCCGTCATGGGGTCCAGAACTTCTGGCCCGCAGCCGGTGGGGCATCGAGGACGGCAACATAGCGCCGGTACTCGAGACGTTGTTCTTCTCCTGGGAGCGGTGGGCCGCCGAGGTCGCCGAATCCCACACCACCTATTTCACCCTGGCCCGGTTCCGCTCGCCTCGTCCGTTGTCGCACTGGCTGACGTCGTTGATCGCGGTGATGGACGCCGCGGCTCTGCACCTGGCACTGGCCCCCTCGCGGGAACCCAAATTAGCGGCGCGGCTAGCGCTTCGGATGGGCTTCGTCGCTCTGGGTCAGATCGCCAGAACAATGCGGTATCCGGTGCCCGATGAACCCGATCCAGATGCGCCACTCTCGTTGACGTACGAAGACTTTCGGCACGCGACCGCGATGCTGCGCGAGGTCGACTACCCGATCGATCGCTCGGACGAAGAGGCGTGGCCTCACTTTCGGGGGTGGCGGGCCAACTACGACGCGACGGCGCTGCTGCTCGCCAAGCAACTCGACGCGCCTCCGGCGCTATGGACGGGACCGCGGCGCTGGCCCTCGACGCCGATAGCCCCGCGTCGTCCCCCTGCCGTGATGGCGCCCGACACTGGCTGGGGACGGCTTTAGGGATTCCGAAAGATCGGCAGCCCCGAGGCATGATGCGTCCGCGACGCGGTTTGGGGTGGTTCGGCATCGGACTGAAGCCAGGCCCACGTCGTGTTCACGATCGACGGAAGGACCCCCGCAGCTCACTTTCTGCGGGGGTCCTTATCGCGGAGCGTTGACAATCTCAGTTGATACCGACGACCTCTTGGGCGATGGCGGCCACGCGGGTTTGAGCAGCAGACACCACGCGCGGACGGTCCTTATGAGCCTCTTCATAGGCCACGATCGCCCGGATATCATGCGGCGCGGTCAGTTCCTTGATCGCGGCCACCGCGTCGTTCTGGTTGAGCTCGTCATAGTTGGCGATGGGCAGCTCATCGGGAGTGAGAACACCGGTAGCGCTGCGTGCCGAGTGGACAACATCGGCTACCTGAGCGCTTCCTTGGTCGCGAATGACTTTCTCCGCGGTCTGCAGCGCTGCATCTCGTGCGGCGGATGCGGCTTTCGCCGCCACATCGCCGGCATGCGCGCCGCGGCTGAACAAGTCGTTCAGCGCTGGCCCGGTCGAGCGCACAGCCTCCAAGGCGCGGTCGACACCACGGGTAGACCAATTGACCGGCAGGTTGACCAGTTTGACCACCGACCCGGCCGCCGCCTGCAATGGTGTGCGGCGTAGCGCAGCCGGTCCACCGAGCGCGTCTTCGGCGAGAACGGTAGTAATCCAGTCCACCGTCGCGGAGTGCGCGGTCACCAGGCGCGTGGCCAGATCTTCGATATCCGATCGTTCCGCGGCGACCGCGAGGGCTTTGATGTAGCGAGCGCGGTCGAGCAGTTGACCTTCGAGGGCAAGGTCGCCCAAGAGCGCCTCGCTAAACGGCTGGGCCTGTTCGGTGAGGGCCTTGACCGCGGCCGCCGCGCGCCCCAAAAACGGACCGATCAGGTCGGGAAAGCCGCCCAGGTCGCGGATCGCCGACGCAATGGATGCGGCCCGGGCACGGCCGTTGGCAGCGTTCTGGGTCAACTCGCGCCGAACTGCGTCGGTGCGGGCTTGAGCAATGCGGGTTTCGGCGACTTGGATTTCGGTATTGGTCAGATCCAGCACTGTGCGCAGCTGCGCAATCAAGGTGCCGGTATCGGATGTAGTCACTTGCTAACTTCTCCTTGTGGATTGGCTTGTGGTTTGAGGTCCATCGGCGCGTTATGCGTCTCTTGTTCGACTACCCATTGAGGCCAGAGTTAATCAAGCCGTGGAGTCGTGTGACAAATGTCATCCGAGAGCGAACCGGCCTGACACCTAAGCAATTCCGTCCATCCGGCCAGCGGAACTCATCCGGCCGGACTCCTGGATCGCGCGTCGCGTCAGTTTTTCCCGCGTGGCGGCGGCTGAACCTCGACACCGGTCGACACGTGCTCTGGGCCGGCATCTGGGTGTTCGGCCGGCAGGCGACCGCGGAATCGGGTCGCTTCGCTCGAATCGTGTTCGCCCGTAACCCGTTTCTCGCTGTGGTAAGGCCCCGGCTTCGGGCGCGGCTTACCGCCGGGGAACGCCAACCGGAAGATTGTGCGATGCACCGAGAACCATTGCTTGGAAAACCGCCCGGTGTTGTACGGCAACTCGTAGCGCTCGCAGATGTCCTTGATCTTCGGCGCGATCTCCGAGTACCTGCTGCTGGGCATGTCGGGATAGAGGTGATGCTCGACTTGATAACTCAAGTTGCCGCTGACGAGGTGAAACAATGGGCTGCCCTCAATGTTGGCCGCGCCGACCAACTGGCGGACATACCAACCGCCGCGCGTCTCGTCCTGCACCTCTTCTTCGCTGAAGGTATAGGTCTGGTCCGGAAAGTGGCCGCAGAAGATGATGGCGTGCGACCACACGTTACGGATCAGGTTGGCCAGCGCATCGGCGGCGAGGGTACGCAGGAAGGTGCTTTCCACCCCTGGCAGAACTCGGTCCGCGAAACGTGCCGTCGCCCCGAGGCGGCCTTTGCTCGAAATCCGGCGAAGTCGTCGGCCGATACGGGATTGCGCAGGCTGATCGATGCGGCCACGCGAGGCCAGCTGCGCGATGCCGAACGCGCCGGCACTGATCGCCGGCCAGCCGATGTAGTCCTTCTGAATCTGCGCACGCGCCTTGCCGCGAATGCCTTTGAGGTCCTTGCGCACCTCCGACCACGACTTATCACCGGCCCGCACAGCCTGAAAATCGATGTCGTGCACAGCGACGCCCCACTCGAACAACAAAGTGAGCAACAAGTTGTACAAAGGTTGGCCCAGCCAGGCCGGGTGCCATTTCTGCGCGGGATCGATGCGCATGATCTCGTAGCCGAGATCGCGGTCCTTGCCGCGAATATTGGTGTAGGTGTGATGGACGAAGTTGTGCGAGTGCTTCCAGGACTGCGCGGTCGAGGCGGTGTCCCAGTCCCACACCGATGAATGGATGTCGGGATCGTTCATCCAATCCCACTGACCGTGCATCACATTGTGGCCGATCTCCATGTTCTCCAAGATCTTGGCCATCCCCAGACACGCGGTGCCCAACACCCACGCGGTTTTCGACCGCGACGCCAACAACAGCACGCGGCCGAGGACCAAGATCTGGCGTTCTACGGAAATCACTGTTTTGATGTAATGGCGATCCCGGTCGCCGAGGTCGGCGAACACCTCGTCATGAATCGCGTCGAGTTCCTTCGCGAGTTTTTCGAGTTCCTGTTCGCTCAGTCGAGCGAGCGGGCTTTCCACAGGTGTGGTCACTGGGGTTCCTTTCGATCAGAGTTCAAGTTCAACATCGCCTTCGGCGGTGTTGATGCATATCCGCACGTCCTGGCCGGTGGGCTCGGTGACCTCACCGGATCGCAGATCGCGCAGCTTGCCCGACTTCAACGTCCCGACACAGGTGTGGCAGATGCCGATTCTGCAGCCGTACGCCAGGTTGAGGCCGGCCTTCTCGCCGGCTTCCAAAATCGGTGTGCCGCCGTCGCATTCAGTAGTTGTCTCGCTTTCGAGGAAGGACACTTCGCCTCCCTCGCCCTCGCCCCCATCGCCGCTGATCTTCGGCTGGAATCGTTCGAAGTGCAGGCGATCGGGGTTGCCGTTGTGTTCCCAGTGCTCGATGAGCGCATCGAGCAGTTCGCCGGGTCCGGAGCAGAACGCCTCGCGTTCGCGCCAGTCCGGGCACAACTCGTCCAGGTCGTTCGGCGACATTCGGCCGCGCTCCGAGGTGAGCCGCAAATCCAGCCGCATGTGCTCGTGGCGTCCGTCGAGGTCTTCGAGGACGGACCCGAACATGACCTGGTCGCGCTTGCTGACGGAGTGGATGACCACCACGTCGCCGACCTCGTTTCGCCGATCCAGGCTGCGCAGCATGCTGATGATCGGCGTGATGCCGCTGCCGGCGCTGATGAACAACATCTTGGATGGCAACGGGTCGGGAAGGGTGAACACTCCTTCCACCTCGCCGAGTCGCACTACGTCACCGGGTTGGATACGTTCCACCAGAGTAGGGCGAGACGACACCGCTGTCCACTTTCTTGGGTGTCACGCTGACCAGGCCGTCTTCGGGCGTCGGATCGGAGGTGAGCGAATAAGCTCGCCAGTGGTATCGGCCGTCGATGACCACGCCGAGCCGCACATACTGGCCCGGCTTATGGCCCGCCCATTCGTAGCCTGGCCGTATCAGCACGCTCGCCGCTTCCGAGCCCTGCGGCTCGATACGCTCGACCTTTCCGCGCAGCTCCTTCGTCGTCCACAGCGGGTTGATCATCTCGAGGTAGTCGTCGGGACGCAGCGGACTGAACAGATGCCGCACGGCCCGCAGGATTAACCGCCGACCCCGTGGGACCGGAGGTTGAGCACCGCGTTCTGCCATGACTGGGAGGGTTCACACTTGTACACTGGGCTAAACATTGCGCCCTATTTATGCCATTTAACAGCGCAATTAGGGATACTGGCGTATGGACACATTTGAACAGGCGTTCACCCAATGGGGTACAACGGCCGGTCGGCGCCGCATCGGCCATGACACGTCGCTTGCCCGGTAGCCTCACGGCATGAAGCGTCCGCGACGCGGTCTGGGTGTGGTTCGGCATCGATGTGGCCTGCGTGCTGGTGTTTTGTGCCGTCGGGCGGCGCAGCCACGACGAGGGGCTCAACGTCGCCGGCATCGCCACGACCGCATGGCCCTTCCTGAGCGGGACCGCCCTGGGATGGCTGGCCGCTCAGGCCTGGCGGCGCCCGACGGCGCTGTTTCCCACCGGGGTCGTGGTGTGGGTGTGCACGGTCGCCGTCGGGATGCTGCTGCGTAAAGCCACCTCCGCCGGCGTAGCGGCCAGTTTCGTGGTGGTGGCCTCAGCGGTCACCGCGCTGCTGTTGCTGGGCTGGCGAGCGTTGGCTCGGCTCACGCGGCGCGCAGAGCCCTCGAAAAGGCAGGCGTGACCTATGGCCCGCACAGACAACGACACCTGGGATCCGGCCACCAGCGTCGGCACCACCGCCACCTTGGTGGCGACCGCGAGGGCGCTGGCGAACAGGGCGGGGTTGATCAACGATCCGTTCGCCGAGCCATTGGTACGCGCCGTGGGAATGGACTTTTTCACGAAGGTGGCCAGCGGGGAGTTGGCCCTCAGCGATCTCGGTGACAACAACGGATTGGCTTTGCTGACCGATCTATTCGCGGTCCGCACCCGATTTTTCGACAACGTCCTCACCGATGCCGGCCGGGCCGGCATTCGACAAGCGGTGATCCTGGCGTCTGGGTTGGACGCCAGGCCGTATCGGCTGTGGTGGCCGGCCGGGACCACCGTTTACGAAATCGATCAACCGCAGGTGATCGACTTCAAAACCCGGACGCTGCGGGGCTTGGACGCGACGCCGAGCACCAATCGACGCGCGGTGGGTGTCGATCTTCGGCGGGACTGGCCGGAGGCATTGCGGCGGATCGGCTTCGACGCCACCGAGCCCACCGTGTGGATTGCCGAGGGGCTATTCATCGGGTTTCTCACGCCGGCCAACCAGGACCGGTTGCTGGACAACGTCACTGCGTTGAGCGCCGCCGGCAGCCGGGCGGCCGCCGATTATCTGCCAGACGGGAGACGGCCGTTGGTGAGCCAGGAGCACGCTCTGGCGGATCGCTGGCGAGAGTTCGGATTCGAGGGCGACATGGCCGAGCTCACGTATCCAGACGAGCATCACGACGCCGCAGAGTCGCTGGCCGCGCTTGGCTGGCGAACCGTGGTGTCCGGGCTCGGGGACCTGTTCACCGCTACCGGGCTGCCGGGGTTGCGTCGTCAAGATCTCAACGGAGCGCCCGTCGCCGGTCGCTATGTCCGCGCGATATTGACGTAGCTGCGCCGGAATGCCGTCGACAACGAGACGTTGGACAACTAAGTGATGCCCCGACGCCGCCCTGCCCCGCCACAGCAGCTTCGTTTTGTGGCGGTGAACCAGGACGATCCACGGGCTCAGCCTCTGCTGGACGAGCTGGCCGTCGAGTATGCACAGCGCTACGAAAGCACGGTGCAGACCGTCCTGACGTGGTTGAAGGCGGTCCCGATCGCGGAGTTCGCACCGCCTGACGGCGGCTTTATCATCGGCGAGGTTGGCGGCATACCGGTCACCGGCGGCGCGTTCCAGCGATTCGACGCCGAGACGGCCGAGCTCAAGCGGATCTGGACCGATCGGGCGCATCGCCGCCGCGGCTTGGCCACAGCGCTACTGGTCGAGCTAGAGAACATCATCGCCGCCCGCGGCTACATGCGGGTCTACCTGACGACGGGCAACCGCCAGCCCGAGGCCGAGGCCCTCTATGAATCGGCTGGTTATACAAGGCTTTCCGAACCGCTGCCGTCGCGCGGACCAGTCTTTCCCATTGCGTTCGCAAAGGATTTGCGATGACCCGCGCCGACGACGATGCAGAGCGCAGCGATGCTGTGGGGGCACGCCCCCTCGCCGCTGGGCGGCTGGGGGTACCCCCACCCGCTTGCGGGGGAGAGTGGCGCGCATGACCGCCGATCAGCTGCACCTGGGCGTTGGGCTCGACGGCTACGGCTGGCACCCGCACGCGTGGCGAACCACGCTGAGCACCGACCCGGCGAGCGAGTCGGTGCTCAGCGGCCGGTACTGGGCGGGCTTGGCGGCCACCGCTGAGCGCGGTCTGCTGGACTTCCTCACCATCGACGACACCCTGATGCCCCAGCCCGGCCGCCGCGAACCCATCAGCCCGCGGCGGCTGGCCGGTCGCGGCGACGCCGTACTGGTCGCTGCACGCATCGCCCCGCGTCACTGCGCACATCGGGCTGATCCCGGTGGCGACCGTCACCCACACCGAGCCGTTCCACGTCTCCAAGGCCATCGCCACCCTGGACCATGTGTCGCACGGGCGGGCGGGTTGGCAGCCGCGGGTGAGCTCGACCGCCCACGAGGCCGCGCTGTTCGGACGCCGCCACGGCCTCAATCGATGCCGACGAGTTGTTCGACGAAGCCGCGGATGCCGTCGAGGTGGTGCGCCGGTTGTGGGACAGCTGGGAGGACGACGCGATCATCCGCGACGCGGCGACCGGGCGCTACATCGATCGGAACAAACTGCACTACGTCGACTTTCGCGGGAAATTACTTTTCGGTGAAAGGCCCCTCGATCACGCCGCGTCCGCCCCAGGGCCAGCCGGTGGTGGCAGCGCTGGCCCACGCGCCGCGTATCTACGAATTCGCCGCCGCCAGCGCGGATCTCGTGTTCATCACGCCGACAGATGATGCGTCGCTCGACGCGATCCTCGACGAGGTCAAGGCGGCGGGCGGACAGCATTTGAAGGTCTATGCCGATGTGGTGGTGACGTTTGGCGGCGACACCGACTTCGGCTCTGACGCGCTGATTTTCGGTGGCAGCGCATCCGACGTCGTCGACCTGTTACTGGGTTGGCAGCGGCGGGGCATCGACGGTGCGCGGCTGCGGCCGGCCGTCAACGCCACCGATCTGCCGGTGATCGTCGACGAGGTGGTGCCATTGCTGCAGCGCGCCGGGCGGTTTCGCGCCGCGTATCGCGGCGGCGAGACGCTGCGTCAACGACTCGGCCTGCCGACCGCACCCAACCGGTATGCGAAGGTGAACCCATGACCGCTGTACCACTGTCGATCCTGGACCTGGCGCCGATCAGTGCCGGCAGCGACGCCGCGACGGCGCTGCACAACACGATCGATCTCGCGCAACGCGCAGAGCAGTGGGGGTATCGGCGGTTCTGGATCGCCGAACATCACTTCGTCGGCGTCGCCAGCTCGGCACCGGCCGTGCTGATCGGGCAGATCGCGGCCGCTACCAACACAATTCGGGTCGGGTCGGCGGCGGTCCAGCTGGGTCACACCACGGCAGCCGCGGTGGTCGAGAGTTTCGGCATGCTCGACGCCTTCTATCCGGGCCGCATCGACCTTGGCGTCGGCCGAGGGCAGCGACGCGACAGCGGGTTCAAGCCGAAGCCGCCGTCGGCCAAGGACCGCCCGCCGCGGCAGTGGCGCGAAGTCGACGGGGTGGTGATCCCGCTGCCGTTCGACCTGCGTGGGCTGCTCGACACGGAACGGGTGCTGGCGACGATGGGCATCCTGCAGCAGCCCGAGGCCGTGGCGCCCGACTTCGCCGAGCAACTCGGCGACATCCTCGCGATGCTCGATGGCAGCTACCAGGTCGAGGGTTTCGACGTGCACGCCGTGCCGGGTGAGCGATCCGGACTGCGGCCGTGGATCTTTGGCAGCACCAGGGGCCAGAGTGCGCGGTTGGCCGGCGCGCACGGGCTGCCGTTCGTCGCGAGCTACCACATCACCCCGGCGACCGCGCTGGAGGCCATCGACGCCTACCGCGACACGTTCGTCCCGTCACCGACACTGCAGCAGCCCTACGTCGTGGTGTCCGCCGACGTCGTCGTCGCCGAAGACAGCGCCACCGCAAGGCGATCTGGCGGCCGGCTACGGGCAGTGGGTGTACTCCATCCGCACCGGGGTGGGCGCGGTGCCCTACCCGCGGTCCCGACGACTGCTCGCCGCTCCCCGAAGAACAGCTGCCGGTGGTAAAGGACCGGCTGGAGACGCAATTCGTCGGCGACCCGGATGAGGTCGCCGAGCGGCTGTCGGCGCTGCAACGACTGACCGGCGCCGACGAACTCGTCGTCACGTCGGTGACCCATGACCACCAGGACCGGCTCCGCTCGCACGAGCTGCTCGCCCATCGCTGGAAAATCGGGACATGAGCACGCGGGAAGGAAAGCACCGCAAGCCTATTCACTTAGCCGCCCACTTTCCGGGAGTCAACAACACCACCGTGTGGACCGATCCGGCATCGGGCAGCCAGATCGAGTTCGACTCGTTCGTCCACCTGGCCCGCACGGCCGAACGCGGGCTGTTCGACTTCTTCTTCCTGGCCGAGGGGCTGCGGCTGCGTGAGCATCGGGGCCAGATCTACGACCTCGACGTGGTGGGCCGGCCGGATACCTTCACCGTGCTGGCGGCGCTGGCCGCCGTCACCGACCGTCTCGGTTTGACCGGAACCATCAACACCACGTTCAACGAGCCCTTCGAGGTGGCAAGGCAATTCGCCACCCTTGACCATCTGTCCGATGGTCGCGCCGGCTGGAACATCGTGACCTCGTCGGACGCCTTCACCGGCGAGAACTTCCGGCGTGGCGGCTTCCTCGACCACGCCGACCGCTACCAGCGGGCCGAGGAGTTCCTCAGCGTGGCGCGCGAATTCTGGGACAGCTGGGCAGCCGACGCCGTGCTGGCCGACGTCGAGGCCGGAACCTACGTCGATCCCAGCCGGGTCGGCGCGGTCGATCATCACGGTCCCCACTTCGACGTGCGCGGAGTTGCGACGCTGCCCGCCGGGCCGCAGGGACATCCGATTCTGTTGCAGGCCGGCGACTCCGACGAGGGCCGAAACTTCGGCGCCCACTACGCCGACGCGCTGTTCACCCTGCATGCGTCGCTGGAAGACGGCCAGCGCTATTACGCCGACGTGAAAGGCCGCGCGGCCTCCTACGGTCGAAACCCGGATGAGCTCAAGGTCTTTCCGGCAGCAACCTTCGTGCTCGGTGACACTGCCGACGAGGCTGAAGACAAGGCGAAGCACATTCGCCACCAGCAGGTCAGCGGCCCGACGGCGATCGCGATGCTCGAGCAGGTCTGGGGCCGTGACCTTTCCGACTACGACCCCGACGGCCCACTGCCGCAAGACGATCCGACCGGCGATACCGGCATCACCCAGGGTCGTGTCCGCCACGGAGACCCGATCGAGGTAGCCCGCCGTTACCGTGAACGCGCTGAGGCCGAGAATCTCTCGATCCGCGAACTGATCATCGCCGTCACGAGTCGACAGCAGTTCGTCGGCACCGCCGACCACATCGCCGCGGAGATCGACCAGTACATACAGGGCGACGCGTGCGACGGGTTCATCCTGGTGCCGCACCTGACCCCGCACGGTCTGGACGACTTCGTCGACCAGGTCGTGCCGCTACTGCAGGAGCGCGGAGCGTTCCGCACCGAATACAGCGGTCACACCCTGCGGGAGCATCTCGGGCTCACAGCAGAGGTCTAGCCGGCCATGAATTCGTTGTAGGCCGACTCCAGTTCCGGCGACAGCACCGTGGTGTTGCACTGGCGCTGGGTGTCACCGATGGGCGCCAGAATGCCGCGTAACTCGACGTACTCCTGCGGGTGTGCGGTGAAGTAGTTACGCAGATCGGTTTCCGCTTGCGGGCGCGGCTCGTTCTTCGCCGCCGTCACCACCGCATTCGCGCCCGGGTGACTGCCGAGGTACTGGTTGGCCGAACCCGTCACCGAGCTGACCGTGCCGGTTACTCCGGCCGCACTGCAGTCCGGCGCCGCGAACGCCGTCGGGGCGGCAATCGTTGTAACGGCCAGACCGGCGAGTAGGCAGTAGCCGGCGGCTTGCCGGCGCGCGGTTCTACCACTGAACTTCATCATTGTTTGCTTCCTTGAGGTCGCACTTGATTACAGGTTGCCGAGACCCAAACCCCAAGGTACGCGAAGGGCGATCGGGCGCGACGTGTGCTGAAGCTGCGGAAACGCGTTGCGGGGGAGGTGTTTTAGGCACGTGATGTGAACTGAGTCGCAAGTGAGGCCGCTTTCGATAAGGAATCGGTGAGAGCCGGGCTCGATTTCTTAGAATACGTGTGCGTCTCTTAATTAATCGTGACGTGCAGCGTGATCGAATCGTGATCCGGGCTATAGGCCAGCGCGGTCGCCTGTTTGGTGGCCTCGCGGATCGAGCCGCGCCACAAGTCGCCGTGGCCGGGCAGCAGAACCTCGGTATCCAGCAGCGCCAGCGCCGCCAGGCTGCGGATGCAGCCGTCCTGGTCGTGGCTGAACACCGCGGGCAGCAGTTGCGGCCCGGAGTGCGCCAACAGCGGATGCCCGGTCACCAGTGCGTCGCCGCTGGCCAGGACGCCGTCGACCAGATACGAGCAGTGACCGCCGGTGTGACCGGGAGTGGGGATGGCCATCGGGTGGCCGGGCAACTGCGCGGCCACCTCGGCGGTCAGCGGCTGTGTGGTCGGGATGCCCTCGCGGCTCAGCCCGCCGTCTCGCACGAGGTGGGCGGCCCACAACGCCCATCGGGGTCGCCAGAGGCGCAGCGCGACGTCGACCGGCGAGGCCTGTTCCAGATACTCCCGCTTGGCATGACCGACCTCGTCGGCGTGGCAGTAGACCGGGGTGCCATGGGTTTTGGCGAACCAGATCGCCGAACCCAAGTGGTCGATGTGCGCGTGGGTGAGCAAGATCGCGCGCACGTCGCCGGCCTCGTACCCCAGCTGCCGTAGCGAGGCCAGCACATCGTCGCGGTCACCGGGATATCCGGCGTCGATGAGCATGACCCCGCTGTCGTCGGTGACCAGAAGCCAGTTCACCGCGCCGCCCTGGACGAGATGCACGGTCTCGGTGACGGCGTTCAGCACCGGTGCCATATCCCAGAGTCTAAGCACCGGGCGATCGCAAGCTCGGCGAAAGCCGGGCGCAGCGGGTCGCGATCGCCGCGGGGGAGTAGAAACAACAGCGTGGCTGAACTCAAACTTGGATACAAAGCGTCGGCGGAACAATTCGCACCGCGGGAACTCGTCGAGCTGGCGGTCGCCGCCGAAGCGCACGGCATGGACAGCGCAACGGTCAGCGACCACTTCCAGCCGTGGCGCCACGAGGGCGGGCACGCGCCGTTCTCGCTGGCCTGGATGACCGCGGTGGGCGAACGCACCAAGCGGCTGCAGCTGGGTACCTCGGTGCTCACTCCGACCTTCCGCTACAACCCCGCCGTCATTGCGCAGGCGTTTGCCACCATGGGGTGTCTCTACCCGGGTCGCATCTTCCTGGGCGTGGGCACCGGCGAGTCGCTCAACGAGATCGCTACCGGGTACGAGGGCGACTGGCCGGAGTTCAAGGAGCGCTATGCCCGGCTGCGCGAATCGGTGCGGCTGATGCGCGAGCTGTGGCTGGGCGACCGGGTCGACTTCGAGGGCGAGTACTACCACACCAAGGGCGCCTCGATCTACGACGTGCCCGAGGGCGGCATCCCGATCTACATCGCAGCCGGGGGACCCCAGGTTGCCAAGTACGCGGGCCGCGCGGGTGACGGCTTCATCTGCACCTCCGGCAAGGGTGAGGAGCTGTACAAGGACAAGCTCATCCCCGCCATGAAGGAGGGCGCGGAGGCGGCGGGCAAGAATCCCGACGACATCGACCGGATGATCGAAATCAAGATCTCCTATGACACCGATCCCGAACTGGCGCTGGAGAATACGCGGTTCTGGGCGCCGCTGTCGCTGACCGCCGAACAGAAGACCAGCATCCACGACCCGCTCGAGATGGAGAAGGCCGCCGATGAGCTGCCGATCGAGCAGGTCGCCAAGCGCTGGATCGTGGCATCGGACCCCGACGAGGCCGTCGAGAAGGTCGGCCAGTACGTCACGTGGGGCCTCAACCACCTGGTGTTCCACGCGCCGGGTCACGACCAGCGCCGCTTCCTGGAGCTTTTCCAGAAGGACCTGGAGCCCCGGCTGCGACGGCTGGGCTGACGGCAGGCATGGCTCACGCCAGTCGCGTCGCTGGACTCCGCGATCTACATCGCCGCGCCCGAGCGCGGACACCGGCAAGTCGACGATCGCGCTGGGGATCCTGCACCGACTGGCCGCCACGGTGGCCAAAGTCGGTGTGTTCCGGCCGATCACGCGAGTGGGCGGCGACGACCGCGACTACATCCTGGATCTGCTGCTGGCGCAGACCACCGCCGGCCTGCCCTACGAGCGCTGCATCGGCGTGACCTACCAGCAGCTGCACGCCGATCGTGACGCCGCCATCGACGACATCGTCGAGCGGTATCACGCGATGGCGGCCGAGTGCGACGCGGTCGTCATCGTCGGCAGTGACTACACCGACGTCGCCAGCCCCGCCGAGCTGAGCGTCAACGCCCGTATCGCGGTCAACCTCGGCGCGCCGGTGCTGCTGGTGGTGCGGGCCAGCGGCCGCACCGCCGAGGAAGTCGCGCACGTCGTCGAGCTGTGTCTGGCCGAGCTGGCCGCCCAGCATGCTCATACCGCGGCGGTGGTGGCCAACCGCTGCGAGCCGTCGCAGCTGAGCCGCCGTCGCCGAGGCGCTGCGCGCTTCGCCCCGCAGACCTATGTGCTGCCAGACGAGCCGCTGCTGGTAGCGCCGACGGTGGCCGACCTGCAGACGGCCGTGAACGGGACTCTGGTCAGCGGTGACGCGCGCGCTGATGGGACGCGAAGTGATGGGTGTGGCTGGTCGCCGGGATGACCGCCGACCACGTGCTGGAGCGGCTGCGCGAGCGGGGTGGCGGTAATCACCCCCGGTGACCGTTCGGACGTCGTGCTGGCCGTCGCCAGCGCCCATGCCGCCGAAGGCTTTCCGTCGCTGTCGTGCATCATCCTCAACGGCGGGTTCGAGCTTGCATCCGTCGATCGCCGCGCTGGTGGCCGGCCTGCGGCTGCGGCTGCCGATCATCGACCACCACGCTGGGCACCTTCGAAACGGCCAGCGCGGTGGCGTCGGCGCGCGGCCGGGTCACCGCGACCTCGCAGCGCAAGATCGACACCGCACTGGAACTGATGGAGCGCCACGTCGACGTCGCGGATCTGTTGGCGCAGCTTGCCATCCCGATCCCGACGGTGACCACACCGCAGATGTTCACCTACCGGCTGCGCGCAGCAGGCGCGATCGGATCGCAAGCACATCGTGCTTCCCGAAGGCGACGACGATCGCATCCTCAAGTCTGCCGGCCGACCTGCTGCAGCGCGGTATCGCGGATCTGACCATCCTCGGCGACGAGCGTCCAGATCCGCCTGCGCGCAGCCGAACTCGGTGTCGAACCTGGACGACGCCACGGTGATCGACCCGCGCACCAGCGAGTTGTGCGACCAGTTCGCCGAGCCAGTATGCGCGAGCTGCGCAAGAACAAGGGTATCACCGTCGAGCAGGCCCAGGAGATCATGCGCGACGTGTCGTATTTCGGCACCATGCTGGTGTACAACGGCATGGTCGACGGCATGGTGTCCGGCGCCGCGCACACCACGGCGCACACGGTTCGGCCGGCGCTTCGAGATCATCGGGACCGCGCCGGGCATCTCGACGGTGTCCAGCATCTTCCTGATGTGCCTGCCGGATCAGGTGCTGGCATACGGCGACTGCGCGATCGTCCCGGACCCGACCGTCGAACAGCTCGCCGATATCGCGATCAGCTCGGCGCACACCGCCGCGCAATTCGGATCGAGCCGCGGGTGGCCATGCTGTCCTACTCCACCGGCGACTCCGGCACGGGTGCCGATGTCGACAAAGTCAGGAAGGCAACGGAATTGGTGCGCATGCGGGCACCGCAGCTGCCGGTCGAGGGCCCCATCCAATATGACGCCGCGGTAGAACCGTCCGTCGCGGCCACCAAGATGCGTGATTCGCCGGTCGCCGGTCGCGCCACGGTGCTGATCTTTCCTGACCTGAACGCCGGCAACAACGCCTACAAGGCGGTGCAGCGCAGCTCGGGGGCGATCGCGATCGGTCCGGTGTTGCAGGGTTTGAACAAGCCGGTGAACGACCTGTCCCGCGGCGCCCTGGTCGAAGACATCGTCAACACCGTCGCGATCACCGCGATCCAGGCGCAGGGTGCTCGATGACTGACCGCGTGGTGCTGGTGTTGAACTCCGGCTCGTCGTCGCTGAAATATCAACTGATCGAACCTGATTCGGGTGAATCGCTGGCGGAAGGCGTCGTCGAGAAGATCGGTGAGCCATCGTCGCTTGTCACCGACCATGGCGCGGCGCTGCGGGTGGCATTCGAGGAGCTGTCCGAGGACGGTATCGATCTGAAGGCCTGCGGGTTGGTCGCGGTTGGGCACCGGGTAGTTCACGGTGGGGCGGTTTTCTACCGACCGACTCGTCGTCGATGACGCGGTCATCGCCGAGCTCAAACAGTGTCGATGCTGGCCCCGTTGCATAATCCGCCCGCCGTGCAGGGCATCGAGGTCGCCCGCAAGATGCTGCCGGATGTGCCGCATGTTGCGGTGTTCGACACCGCGTTCTTCCACCATCTGCCTGCGGCCGCGGCGACCTACGCGATCGACCGTGAGCTGGCGGAGCGGTGGCGAATCCGGCGGTACGGGTTTCACGGGACCTCGCACCGCTACGTCAGCGAACAGGCCGCGGCGTTCTTGGGTCAGCCGTGGGAGAAGCTGAATCAGATTGTGCTGCATCTGGGTAACGGTGCGTCCGCGTCGGCGATCGCCGGCGGTCGCCCGGTGGACACCTCGATGGGATTGACCCCGTTGGAGGGCCTGGTGATGGGCACCCGCAGCGGCGACATCGACCCGAGCGTCGTGAGCTACCTGCACCGCGAGGCCAAGATGAGCGTCGACGACATCGAATCGATGCTCAACCACCAGCTCCGGGATGCTGGGCCTGGCCGGCGAGCGCGACTTCCGCCGGCTGCGGCAGATGATCGAATCCGGCGACAGCTCAGCGCAATTGGCCTATGACGTGTTCATCCACCGGCTGCGCAAATACGTTGGCGCCTACCTGGCGGTGCTGGGCCGCACCGATGTGGTGAGCTTCACCGCGGGCGTCGGTGAGAACGTCGCGGCGGTGCGCCGCGACGCGCTGAGCGGGCTGACGGCGCTGGGCATCGAGATCGACGAGCAGCGAAACACGCAGTCCGCCAAGGATGCCCGGCGGATTTCCACCGACGACCTCGCCGATCACCGTGCTGGTGATCCCGACCAACGAGGAGCTGGCGATCGCCCGCGACTGCCTACGAGTGATCTAGCTATCGGAGCCGGGGACGACGGTGAGACTGAGGTGGTGGCCGTCGCGCACGACCTCGATCGGTGCGGGATGCCCGATCATGAGATGACGGACCGCGACGACGAATTCGTCGGCGTCGGCGACGGTTCGGTCGCCGACCTTGACGATCACGTCATTCTCCTGGATGCCGCCCTGTTGCGAGGGACTGCCGGCCTTGACGTTGGCCACTTGGGCGCCCTCGGCCAGCGAATCGCTCACCGATCGGGTGTTGATGCCCAGCGTCGGGTGGTGGATTTTGCCGTCCCGAATCAGTACTTCGGCGACGCCCTTCGCCTCGTTGATCGGGATGGCGTAGCCGATGGAAACCACCTGAGACCCGCCCTTTCCTAGATAGCGCGCGGTGTTGATGCCGATCACCTGGGCGTTCATGTCGATCAGCGCGCCGCCGGAGTTGCCGGGGTTGGTGGCCGCATCGGTCTGCACGGCGTCGAGCACCGTGTCGCCCTCCGGCACCGGGCGATGCAAGGCGCTGACGATGCCGTGCGTCACCGTGCTGCGCAGCCCCAATGGTGAGCCGACCGCCACCACCAGGTCGCCGACGTGCACTTTGTCGGAGTCGCCGAGGCGCGCGACGGTCAGGTTGTTGACGTTGTCGACCTTCAGTACGGCCAGGTCGGTCTCAGGATCACGACCGACCAGGGTGGCCGGCACCTTCTTGCCGTCGTTGAAGACCACCGTCACCTTGTACTGGCCCGGGTTCTCGGCCGCCTCAGCGATCACGTGGTTGTTGGTGATGATGTCGCCACGGTCGTCGATGATCACGCCCGAACCTTCCTCATACCTTTGGTCGTTGAGCGGCCACGACCTCGACCACCGACTCCTGCACTGCGGCGGCGACTTTGGCGAACCTGGACTCCGGTGACTGGCTGGCCCCGTGGTTCGACAGCGCGACCTTCGAGTTGGTCAACGTTTCGGTAACCTCCGCGGTTTTTCGGCCGATCAAGCCGCCGGTGAAGCCGATTAGCAGCGCGGTGACCGCCAATATGGCCAGTGAGACGTGGGAGACCTTGCCGAACAGCACGTCGCGCACACCCAGCTTGGCGGTGGTGGAGCTGGCCGGAGGGCGGGGCCGTTCTACTAGCGCCGGTGCACCGAGAGCCGCGAAGGCGCCGGGGTCGCGCCACGGATTGTCGTGTTTGTCCCGGTACTTTGCTGCACCCTGGAAAGATCCTGCAAAACCCGGCGGACGGGCAAAAGCACGCTGCGACACCGGGTCGACTGGCCGTCGCCTGATGGGTCTGGGCGCAAGGCGTGAGCCGACGCCGCTCACCTCCGGTGTGCGTCGCGTGTCGCCGTCGGGATGGTTCTGGTTCGAACTCAATTCATCTTCTTGGGGCGCCGTCAGGACGCACGCCATCCGAAAGGCCTGTGCTACCGCTGGAATTCAGGTCCACCCTACCGGCGTCTGCACCGGTGACGGCTGGTTTGCCGACCAACCGGTCCCGCAGAATGGTCTCTACGGCTACGCGGGCACGCGAGGCCACGTGTTGTGCACTCTCGTCTTGCCTGGCGTCGCCATCCGTGCGCAATATGTCAACCCCCGGCCAACGCGCGGTCGGCCAGCGCACCGAGTACCGGTGCCAACAGCTCGGCGTATTCGATCGTCGAATGCTTCTGGTCGAAATAGGCCAGAGTGTTACCGATAATGACTGGGCAGCGCTTGGCAGTGCAGAAAGCTGGTGAGCCCGCGCACCATCGCAGTCCGGAGCGATCCAGCCGCGGCCGGTCAACGCACCGGCAGGGGCAACCGGTATCGTCAACGGGGGCACTCGGCGACGGCCGCCGACCGCAACCGCGAACAACGGACACGTTCCGTCGGCGAACCGCTACCGGCAGCATCGTCACAAGCCGTGACCCGGCCGCGCCGGGTGGTTTCGCCGTGTCCGGTCACTCTGGATGATTTTCCGGTCAGACGAATCGGCACGACTGCCCAAAAAACACAGTAGTCTGGTACCGAGCCATCGGCCGGTACTCAGTTCCGCCGCTGGTGGAACCGTTGCTTAGCTGATCTGGCCAAAGCGGCCGACGATTGAAAGGATCTCGATGCAACTAACTTTCGAGCCCGCCCGGCTGACCGGATTCGCGATCCTCGCGGTTGCGGGCGCAACCGCGCTGTCCGTGGGCGCGTGCAGTTCGTCGAACAATGCGAAGTCCCCAGCTACGTCGTCGTCACCGGCGGCCGCCAACGGCAAAGACAAAGACTCGGTTCACGGCCTGATCGCGTCGGTGTCCGGCAACGCGGTCCAGGTCACCGAGACGACTGGGACGGCCACCGTCGACGTCAGCCCCTCGACAAAGGTCACCGAGTACACCAAGGCTCAGCTGACCGATGTCGCTGCCGGCAACTGCGTGAGCGTGGTTGCCAAACCCGCCCCGGCCCCCGGTGGCCCTGTCACGGCCGTATCCGTGCACACTGAACCCGCCGGCGGGTGACGGCAAGTGCCCGCAACCGAAGCCCGACAGCCGTCGCCAGCCGGGCCTGAAACTTCCCGGCACGGTTGCTTCTGTGGCGGGTAACACCATCAAAGTGACCGTTACCGACGCCAACGGCAATCCCTCTCAAACCGACGTGACGGTCACCGACAAGACGCAGTACACCAAGGGCGCCTCTGCAACTTCGCAGGCCATCGCGCAAGGCAAGTGCATCACCGCACGGGGAACCAAGGATGGGGGCGGGACGCTGCAGGCGACGGTTGTCACCTTGGGCCCCGCCAACAATAAAGGCCAATGCCCGCAGCCTGCCGCTAAGCAGCAACCGCACTAACGACCGATCGACCGATACGATCTCGGCAAGCCGAGGGTGTGCTGCGCGATGTGGTTGAGGATCATCTCGCGGCACCCACGGTGAGCCGGAAAATCTTCTTCGAGAAGGGCGTGTTTCTCCGCGCGGTACGACACCGAGACTTTCGAATTCGCCACCACCGCACCGAAGCGCGGGCTGGGACCATCCGTACTGAGTGGCGACCGGCACCAGCGATAAGCAGCTCGTTAATGACATCCCCGACCGAGGTGGTTCAGGGCAGTTGTCGCTAGGCTAGAGGTACCAGACCTGAGATGCAGAGCACTTCGTCGAGGCTGGCGGTGCGCAGCCCGGCGCCGGCGGCCGGTCGCCCACGTTGGGCGGGCGGATCGGGGTCGCTGTTCTGCACACCGCCGGCCCGATCCAGGCGTGCGGTGTCGAACATCGCCGGGCCGCTGGCCATCGCCTCGGTCAGGAGGTAGCGGCCGGCGTCGGGTGCCCGGCGTACCGCCTGCTCGGCGGCGCTGGCGCCGGTCAGCTTGACCGCATCGGCGAAGTTGATGCCCACCTGAAACACCTGTGGTTCGGCGTCGAGCACCGCGGTGAGGCGGGTGATGTAGTTCTCGGGGGCGAAAAACCGCCAGCCTGCGCCCAGGTGCAGCCAGAACCGTCCGTCGATCTGAGCGCGGAGCTGCGCCAGCTGGGCGGCGGGCCTGTCGCCGGATCTGCGACGGGCGAACTCGAGAAAACCGTAACGTTTCCGCAGCTTCGCGCGGTCGGGGGCGGACAGGCCGGTATCGAGCACCAGGAAGCGCCCGACCCGTGACACATCGAGGCAGCAGTTCAGAAACGAGTTGATGGTCTGCTCGGTGGTCTGCCGGTCCGGCCCGGCGACCAGGCTGACGGTGACCTCGGCCTCACCGGGACCGGCGGCCAGGGACTGCACCAGGGCTTCGGGGTACGGTGAGGCCGCCTCGATCATGGCCGGCACCGAAAAGTCGCGGTTGGCCGCAATCCGTTGCCGATCAGGGTCGGGGATGTCGGGGCGGGCCAGCAGGCGCCGACACAGCGTGAACGCCTCGGCGTGCTTACCGATCCAGGATGCGCACACCGCCTGCTCATCGGTTGCGCGCCAAGCGTAGATGTCTGCGCTGACAAATATTCTGTCCTCTTCGGGGAGCGGGATTTTGGCGGCGCTCTCGGCAAACAGGTACGCGAACTTGTAGCGCTGCTCGACGCGATACCGAAAGGCGATGGCGTAGCAGCGGCTCGGCGCGGGTCGGTCGGATCTGCCAGGCCTTTAGGTAGGCGTCCTCAACGTCTGGCCACGGCTCACCGAGGTTCGACATCGACTCCGCGATCTGGTACATCGCGTAGTAGACCTCCTCGTCGCAGCCGCCCATCTCGACCCGCCGCTCATACCACTTGCGCGCGTTAGACGAAATCGCCCCGATCGAAATAGTGCTGGGCTAGGTGCAAGACCGACCGCCCATCGTCGGGGTCGCATTCGACCCTGGCCAACAACCGATCGGGGTCGTTCGCCCATCGGTGCTGCAGGGCCAGCATCGCGCACCGGGGGTGCCGCGCGATGGAGTCCAGGAGCGCGGCGCGACCCTCTGGGCCCGGAACATTCCCGATCTCACTGAAAATCCAGTCAGCCATCCCGCCGATGACCTCCTCGCGCGCGGGGTCGCCTGCGGCCAAGTCGATCATCGCGTCGTACATCGCGGCATGCCCGCCACCTAGCAGCAGCCAGAACTTTCGAGGGTCTACGACCCGGTTGTTCCACATACCTTGCGAGTGGCGGCGGTAGACGGCCATCGTCTCCGGCAGCATAGCGATGTTGCCGCTGAACGCATGGCGCACGTGAAGGTAGTGGTCCAGAGGCATGACATCGGCCGGGATGCGACTGTAGCGCGGGAGGCGGCGGTACACGACCGAGTTGGTCTGGATGAAGTTCCGCCTGATCAAGGTATCCAAGCTCAGGTCGTCGCGCCAGCTGACCGGCGGGAAGTCTTCGTCCTCGACCCGGCCGTCTTCCCAGATCACTCGCACGGGATGGAAGCACACCGCTGTCTTTGGATGCCGGTCGAGGAACGCCACCTGTTTGCTCAGCTTCAGCGGATCGATCCAGTAGTCGTCTCCCTCACACAGTGCGATGTACGTGCCGCGAGCAGCTGACAGGGCGCCGACTAGGTTCCTGTTGAGGCCGAGGTTCTTGGGCCTGAGGATCGGCCGGAACAGGTGCGGGTACCGATCGGCATACTCCTGGATGATCGCCGGCGTGGAATCGGTCGAGGCATCGTCGGCGACGATGATCTCCATCGGGAAGTCGATCTGCTGGGCGACAAAGCTGTCGAAAGCATCGCGGACGTAGGCTTCTTGATTGTGGGTGGTCGTCACCACGCTCACCTTGGGTCGGTTCCTTGCTATCCGTTTCGGTTTCACCGCGAGCCCCGTTCCCTCGCGGTGGCAAGGATCCGTGCGACGTCGTCGTCGGCCATGTCGTCGTGGACCGCCGGCGCGACGATCCGCGAGCAGACGTCCTCCATGACGAGCATGTCGGCGGACCCTTCCAGCTTGGGATTCGCCACCCACATATGGCTGCAGGTGTTGTGGGTTGTAGTAGTCGCCGGACCTGGGCCCGGGCGTAGACACCGAACCGAGACTCTCGAATATCCGCGACCGAGGTGGTTTCGGGCAGTTGTCACTCGGGGTCCAGACCTGAGATGCAGAGCACTTCGTCGAGGCTGGCGGTGCGCAGCCCGGCGCCGGCGGCCGGTCGCCCACGTTGGGCGGGCGGATCGGGGTCGCTGTTCTGCACGCCGCCGGCCCGATCCAGGCGTGCGGTGTCGAACATCGCCGGGCCGGTGGCCATCGCCTCGGTCAGGAGGTAGCGGCCGGCGTCGGGTGCCCGGCGTATCGCCTGCTCGGCGGCGCTGGCGCCGGTCAGTTTGACCGCATCGGCGAAGTTGATGCCCACCTGAAACACCTGTGGTTCGGCGTCGAGCACCGCGGTCAGGCGGGTGATGAAGTTCTCGGGGGCGAAAAACCGCCAGCCCGCGCCCAGGTGCAGCCAGAACCGTCCGTCGATCTGAGCGCGGAGCTGCGCCAGCTGGGCGGCGGGCTTGTCGCCGGATCTGCGACGGGCGAACTCGAGAAAACCGTAGCGCTTCCGCAGCTTCGCGCGGTCGGGGGCGGACAGGCCGGTATCGAGCACCAGGAAGCGCCCGACCCGTGACACATCGAGGCAGCAGGTCAGAAACGAGTTCATGGTCTGCTCGGTGGTCTGCCGGTCCGGTCCGGCGACCAGGCTGACGGTGACCTCGGCCTCACCGGGACCGGCGGCCAGGGACTGCACCAGGGCTTCGGGGTACGGTGAGGCCGCCTCGATCATGGCCGGCACCGAAAAGTCGCGGTTGGCCGCAATCCGTTGCCGATCAGGGTCGGGGAGGTCGGGGCGGGCCAGCAGGCGCCGGCACAGCGTGAACGCCTCGGCGTGCTTACCGATCCAGGATGCGCAAATCGCCTGCTCATCGGTTGCGCGCCAGGCGTAGACCTGTTCGATCTCTCCGGGGACAAAGAGGTCCTCTTCGGGAAATGGGATTTCGGCGGCGCGCTGGGCAAACAGGTAACCGACCCGGTAGCGCTGCATGGCGTGATACGCAGCGGCGACGGCATACAGCGGCTCGGCGCGGGTCGGTCGAAAGTGCCAGGCGCGCAGGTAGGCGTCCTCACAGTCTGGCCACGGCGTACCGAGTTGCTGGCATCGACTGCGCGAGCCGGTACATCGCCCAGTAGGCCTCCTCGTCGCAGCCGCCCATCTCGACCCGCCGCGCATACCACTTGCGCGCGTTGACGAAATCCTCCATACGGAAGTAGGTCTCGGCTAGGAAAAAGACCGACCGCGCATCCTCGGGGTTGCGTTTGACCTTGGCCAGCAACCAATCGCGCTCCTGCGCAGACTTATGCTTGAACAGGTTGCGGGTGAACAGTTGGCGGTCGCGGAGCTGATCATCTGCGCTGTGGTCTTTGCCTTCGAGGCGCACATCGATGCAAGGGTCGTCCCGCGCAGCGGTCTGGTGGGTGACACCCTCGAGGCCTTCCGACAGCGCGCGGTGCAGGATGGCGGCCTGGTCGCGAGCGGAGAAAGCCTGGTAGCCCCGCTCGGCGAGCTCGCGTCGCGCGCGCTCGTCGCCGACGAGCTCCACACAGCGATCGACCAGTTCGTCGTAGTCCGCGAACGCGATGCCGGACTGCCAGGTCGCGCTCCAATGTCGGATCGGCACTATGCTCGGAGACCACCGCCCGTCTATTGGCGAGCAGATAGGAAACACGCACGATTGCGAAGATTTTCGCTTCAAAGTAGTGCAGGTTGAGGACGATCTTCGAGCGTGCGATCCAGGCATCGCGGCTCGCGCCGTAGGCGCCGGGTAGCCATTTGACACGAAGACCTCGGTCGTGCAGGTCCCTGAGAACGGCGTATCGGCGCCCGTTGAGCGCGCCGTAGAAAAGTACGTCGATGTCCTCGGGGGCTGGGGCGATCCGTGTCAGCTCGGGGACGTATCCGATCGGAACGTAGGTGGGCCGGGGCAGTCCCAGGGCAGCGAGGTACTCGACGTTGGCTTGACTGTAATCCCAATGTCGGGTAGCGCCGGAAAAGGTCGACGAATTCAGGCATCGTCATCCACGGCAAGTCGTCACCCAATTGCTCGAGGTTGTAGAAGATGGGGTTTTTTGGCGGCTCCAAGCCGTACTGGACGAGGAGGTTTCCGCCGAGCACGATGGTGCGGCGCTCGTCGAGGTCGAGACGGTTGGTCAGCACCGAGTCATGGCCAAGCGCCAGAAGACCATGGTGCAATGCCTCGGCGACCTCGTTAAAAGCTCCGCCGCTGATGTCATGATGGTCGGGAGGTGACACAATCGCGACGGCGAAACGCATGGGTGCAAAGTACCGCAAGAGGATTGGGCTTGACCCCGTTTAGTGGACAAAGGGTCAGGCGGCTTGTGCCGTCTGGTGATCAACCGCAACCACTGGACCAACCTGCTCGAAGCCCGTGTAGTCATTGGCGACTTCAAGCACGAACACAATCATCGACACCGCCACTCGGCGCTGGGCTACCCCACCCCCGCCGAGTACGCTGCCCGATGCAGCCACACCCATCACCCCGTGGCCTGCGAGATCAACTGACATCGGTATCAAACACAACCTGGCTCAAAACCAGGTGGACCGACTATCGGGGACCTGCCAATGTCGCCGACGGCGAAGTCCGACACGTCGACGCCGAGCTTGGCGATCGAGGTATGCAGTCGCTTGGGATTTCGCACCAGAAATCGGATGGAATGCCCCGCGTCGGCGATGGCCTTGGCGGTCCACCCGCCGACGAACCCCGTGCCGCCCGTGATCAGAACGCGCATGCTGCGATTCTGCACGGCAGCACGCGGGCCTCACAGGTGGCTGGAGGCGAAGGCGGCGGCCTGTCCGGTCATCCCATTCACCGGGTAAGAAATGTGGGCCGCGGGGTCATCCCCGTTGCCGCAGATCCCGTCGCCCTGGGCGCACAGCTCAAGGGTCTTGGGTTGATACAGCGGTCCGATGACCAGCGGCGGTGCGTGGTACTTGTCCAGGAACTCACCCGAAGGCGTTCCGAACAACGTGATCGCGGCGACGTGGTTCGCGACGCCGGTCGGCATCGGCTTGGGCACCGCCGCGGCGGGCACGCCCGGGGGCACGGCCGGCGAGGTGGCGTAACCGGTGACGGCCGCGCCCTGCGAATAACCGCCGAGCACCTCGCGGGTGTTGGGGCAGTTCGCCGCCATGGATTCGATGTGCGAACTGGCGTCGCGGATGCCGTCGATGACGGTCGACGGGAAATCGCTGTTCGCGAAATCGGTGCTCGCCGGGTAGTTAACCGGATACACCCCGAGTGACTTGTTGCCGATCTGCGTGCGCAACGCGTCGACGAACGACTGGCCGACCCCGCCGATGCCCGGCGGTTCGCCGGAACCCCGGGCAAACACGACCTCGACATCGGGGCAGGGCTCAACAGCCGCCGCCGACGGCGCGCCCGACACCAGCGACGCGGCAATCACCGCCGCCGTCCCGACGAACGGCGTGAGACGGCGCGCCGCTTTAACCCTGGTCGACCTCAAGACGCTTCTACTTACTTCTTGAACGCGTCCTTCACCTTCTCGCCCGCGTCTTTCAGACTCGACTTCGCCTGGTCCGCGCGGCCCTCATTCTTGGTGTCGTGGTCACCGGTCGCCTTGCCGACGGCCTCCTTGGCCCGGCCGCCGAGGTCCTCGATCTTGTTCTTCAGTTTGTCTTCGTTGCTCATTGCCGGGGACTACCCAACAGGGGGCGCTGCCGAAACCTACGGTGCGCGGCGCCTGTCATGATGGAACCCGTGAGCACCGCAATCGTGGTGGCAGTGGTGGTCGGATTGATGCTGCTGGGCATCGGCATGGTGATCAATCAGTTGGTTCGACTGCGGCGGTATCTGAACGACTCGCCGCGCGATTCAGCCCCGGACGGAGAACCTCGCGAGCCGCCCCGGCCACCCAGCGGCTAAGAACATGTTTTCACACGGCGATGGCGGCAATCGCGGCTGAGGTTTCCAGGTCCCCGTAGGCAACGGCGTACCGCTGGGCGAGGCTAACGGCGACTTCAGTGCGCTGCCACAGCCCCCCGCCGGCGCTGGCCGTGCAAAGCCACAGGGTCAGCCCGTGTGCGACCGATGCCCGGTAGCGCATCCAGATCTCGTCGATGGACGGCGCCTCGGTACCGGGCAGCGCGAGCGCGCCCCGGTATTCCTCCAAAAGGGCGCCTTCGCACTTCCGTCGATCGTCAATTGTCAGCGCGCCCTGCAGGAAGTACCCGAGGTCCAGCGACCAGTTACCGCGGCGCGCCATCTGCCAGTCAAGGAAGCCGACCTCGTCGTCGGGGGTGACATAGGTGTTGCCGATATGGGGATCACCGTGCAGCAGGGTCTGCGGCGACTCTGTCAGCGTGCGGATGTAGGGCTTCCATATCGACTCGACGAGTTCGTCGATGGTCAGCGATAGCACTTCCTCCGGTGTGTCGGCGTCGAGGCGCTCCAGCGCCGACGGCAGCGGTGCGTACTGCAGGCCGTCGAACGGAAGGAAGGGCTCGAGCCATTCGAGGCCCGGGTTTTGGAACACACGCTCGCCCCAATAGCGGCCGTGCAACCGGCCGAGCGCACGTACGCCGGAGGCCGCCTGCTCGACGGTAAGCGGTCGCAGCGCATCACGAGGGTCCGCCCCGCGCGCGTTGAGATCCTCCATGACCATGAAGAAGTCGTAGGCGTCCTCATCGATCAAGGCGGTGTAGACGGCCGGGTGTTCGAGCGGCAGCTCGAGACCCGACATGAAGAGTCGTGGCTCGTGGAACATGCCGCTGGTGAGGCGGATCATCTCTTTGTGCGCCGGATCGGCGGCCTTGACGAACACGGTTGCCGGACCGGTGCCCGCCGAGTACGTCAGCCCTAGCCGGGCGCGGCGATTGGTCCCGTCGTCACGAAGTTCGACGGTTACCTCGTCGACGGTGGCATCGGGATGATGCCCGGCCAGAGCCGTCGACATCCAGGCCGGCGTGATGTCTTCCCAACTCTGGGGCACCGGCAAAGGCATGGTGCTCATTGGGGTCCTCTCGTAGCGATCGCACACGGTCGATCGCTGAAGGCAAGCTACCGCAGGGTGTGTTCAGGGGCCCTTGCGGACTGATAGCTTCATTGCGTGATGGCAATCCGGGGCGTCACCGTCTTGTG
>CAWDVY010000002.1:0-15429 GCA_963805675.1 uncultured Actinomycetota bacterium | reverse complement strand
TCGACATCGACACGCTCGACACCAGCTGCGGCTCATCCGGTCAACACGAAGCGGCGGCCGCGACGACGGTCGCGGCCGCCGCTTCACCCTGCCCCTTGACAGAATGCTCCCCATATCAGTACTGCAGCCGTAGATCGCGATCATTGTTGTTCGCGCTTGCGGTAGTGGGATTGTCGGGCTCGGTATTGGTGTCGTCGTCTCCATCGTGACCAGGCCAAAGGCTGGTGATGGTGTGGCCGGTGGCCAGCAGCAGGGCATCGAAGAGTCGGCGGAATTCGTTGACGGTCAACGTGATTAGTCCTGTTGGGGTGAGTGCGGTGTCGCGTTCGATCGCGGTGGCTACGGCCAGGAAGGCGTGGGCGAGCATGGCCAGGGTGGTCCAGCGGTGCCAGGAGTTCCAGCGGCGGACCTGGTGCTGATCGAGCCCGGCCAGCCCTTTGGCGGCTTGGAAGGATTCTTCGATGCGCCAGCGCTGCCCGGCCACGGTGACCAGGGTGCGCAACGGAACCGGCTTGGGGCTGTAGCAGCGCAGGTAGGCGAGTTCACCGGTGGCGTCGTTGCGGCGGATCAGCAAATGATGGGCACCGGTGCCGGTGTCGTCTTCGGCCAGCAGGCCAAACCAGGCCCACGAGTACAGGCGTGGGCCGTGGTCTCCGGCACCGGCGGGAGTGTTCTGCCAGGCATGTGCTGGTATCAGGGCCGGTAGCGCATCGACGCGGACCGGGCCAGCATGAGTGGGCACGCGCCGGTTGGCCGCGATGGCCATGACATACCCCAGGCCGTGACTGCGAATGGTCGCCCGCAGCCGCGGGTCGGCGCCATAAACTTCGTCGCCGGCCACCCACGCCGCGGGGATCTTGGCGGCCACCGCGCGGTCGATCAGCGTTGCGGCCAGGGCGGGTTTGGTCGCGAAACCCTGCTTATCACAGGGGATTCCGGCACTCGTGCAGCGGTCGGGGTCCTGGGCCCATGATCGCGGTACATATAGAGCACGATCGATCAGCGCGTGCCCGCGCGGGGCCGCGTAGGTCAGATACACCGCGACTTGAGAGTTCTCGATGCGGCCCGCGGTGCCGCTGTACTGACGCTGCACCCCGACGCTGTGCACGCCCTTCTTCACGTCGCCAGTCTCGTCGACCACCAAGATCGCATCGGCATTCCCGAAGGCATCGACGACGTAGTCACGCAGATCGTCACGAACAGCCTCGGCGTCCCATTTCGCCCGCGCCAGCAGATGTTGCAGGCCATCCGGGGTGGCCGCACCGCGGTGTTCGGCGATGGTCCAGCAATTCTTGCGGTCCAGACCCGAGACCATCCCAGCCATCAGCGCGCCAGCATGCCGAAGAGGTTCGAAACGACGAAATCGCGGCGCGATCCGATCCAGTACCGCCGAGAACTCTGCCTGCCACCGATCAGGGTCTACGCTATGAGCCGCGGCGACCGCGGCTAATTCTGTTGTCTTCACAAACTCCGAACAATGCCGCGGTCACCGCCCTTACCAGCGCAGACACGCCACAACAGCCCAACCACAATCTACGGCTGCAGTACTCGTGCGCAGCGGTTCGACGCCGCCGGCCTGCAGCTGGCCTACGACAGCGCGTTTGAGGCGATGCTCGCCTGTGTGGACCGGCGCAGCCGTCTCGATGCCGCGATCACGGCGATGGCCGCCGACAGCGAGTTCACCCCGGTCGTGCGCAGACTGGGCTGTCTACGTGGGATCTCCACGCTGACCGCGTTCGGGTTGGCCGTCGAGATCGGCGATTGGGGTAGGTTGACCGGGCGCTCGATCGGCGCCTACCTGGGTTTGGTGCCCTGTGAGTACTCCTCGGGCGCCAGCCGGGTCCAGGGCGGGGTCACCAAGACCGGTAATGGACATGCCCGCCGGCTGCTGGTGGAGGCGGCCTGGCATCACCGCGCACCGTATCGGCCCGGACGCGATCTGCGTCAACGCTGGACCGCTGCCCCGCAGGCTGCACAGGCCCGCGGACATACGGCTAACCATCGCCTCCATACCCGTTGGGTGCGTTTCGACCAACGTAAGAAACGATCGGTGGTCGCTAACGCCGCGATCGCCCGTGAGTTGGCCGGCTGGTGCTGGTCACTGGCCATCCTCGACAACTAACACCCCCACAACTGTCCAGATGAGCAAGCAGAAGGTGTCGGCAAGCGTCTTGGAGTGATCCGCGTCAGTTCTATGAGCAAACCCGTTGCCCCACAACGTGTTCACGCTCGATCCTAGACAAGCGGGCCCACTCCGACTCGAACCTACGGTCCTGCGGTAACCAACCCGCGCATTTCAGACTGACACGCGTCGACATCGACACGCTCGACACCGCTGCGGCTCATCCGGTCAAAGGAAGCGGCGGCCGCAACGACGGTTGCGGCCGCCGCTTCACCCTGCCCCTTGACAGAATGCTCCCCATATCAGTACTGCAGCCGTAGATCGCGATCATTGTTGTTCGCGCTTGCGGTAGTGGGATTGTCGGGCTCGGTATTGGTGTCGTCGTCTCCATCGTGACCAGGCCAGAAGGCTGGTGATGGTGTGGCCGGTGGCCAGCAGCAGGGCATCGAAGAGTCGGCGGAATTCGTTGACGGTCAACGTGATTAGTCCTGTTGGGGTGAGTGCGGTGTCGCGTTCGATCGCGGTGGCTACGGCCAGGAAGGCATGGGCGAGCATGGCCAGGGTGGTCCAGCGGTGCCAGGAGTTCCAGCGGCGGACCTGGTGCTGATCGAGCCCGGCCAGCCCTTTGGCGGCCTGGAACGATTCCTCGATGCGCCAGCGCTGGCCGGCGACGGTAACCAGGGTGCGCAACGGAACCGGCTTGGGGCTGTAGCAGCGCAGGTAGGCGTGCTCGCCGGTGGCGTCGTTGCGGCGGATCAGCAAATGATGGGCACCGGTGCCGGTGTCGTCTTCGGCCAGCAGCCGAAACCAGGCCCACGAGTACAGGCGTGGGCCGTGGGCTCCGGCACCGGCGGAGTGTTTCTGCCAGGCGTGTGTTGGTATCAGTGCCGGCAGCGCGTCGACGCGGACCGGGCCAGCATGAGTGGGCACGCGCCGGTTGGCCGCGATGGCCATGACATACCCCAGGCCGTGACTGCGAATGGTCGCCCGCAGCCGCGGGTCGGCGCCATAAACTTCGTCGCCGGCCACCCACGCCGCGGGGATCTTGGCGGCCACCGCGCGGTCGATCAGCGTTGCGGCCAGGGCGGGTTTGGTCGCGAAACCCTGCTTATCACAGGGGATTCCGGCACTCGTGCAGCGGTCGGGGTCCTGGGCCCATGATCGCGGTACATATAGAGCACGATCGATCAGCGCGTGCCCGCGCGGGGCCGCGTAGGTCAGATACACCGCGACTTGAGAGTTCTCGATGCGGCCCGCGGTGCCGCTGTACTGACGCTGCACCCCGACGCTGTGCACACCCTTCTTCACGTCGCCAGTCTCGTCGACCACCAAGATCGCATCGGCATTCCCGAAGGCATCGACGACGTAGTCACGCAGATCGTCACGAACAGCCTCGGCGTCCCATTTCGCCCGCGCCAGCAGATGTTGCAGGCCATCCGGGGTGGCCGCACCGCGGTGTTCGGCGATGGTCCAGCAATTCTTGCGGTCCAGACCCGAGACCATCCCAGCCATCAGCGCGCCAGCATGCCGAAGAGGTTCGAAACGACGAAATCGCGGCGCGATCCGATCCAGTACCGCCGAGAACTCTGCCTGCCACCGATCAGGGTCTACGCTATGAGCCGCGGCGACCGCGGCTAATTCTGTTGTCTTCACAAACTCCGAACAATGCCGCGGTCACCGCCCTTACCAGCGCAGACACGCCACAACAGCCCAACCACAATCTACGGCTGCAGTACTAGTGGATCCCGTAGGTAGCGCTGTCATGGCCAGTCAACGAATAGTTTTCAATCACGTTGGCTTGTGTGTCGCGGACACCGCACGGTCGCGCCGCTTCTATGAAGAACTGCTCGGATTCACGTTCTGGTGGGAGCTCGAGCCGCCCGACGAGGGCACCGATCAACTTCTGCAGCTGAACAAGCCAATCGGATTACGTGCGACGTATCTAGTGGTGTGTCCTGGATTTAGCTGACTCTTTCAAGGGCGATGCGTCCGCGCGCGACTTTGGCGAGGATGGATTCGGCGGTCGCCGTCCACACGTAGGGCCGTGGGGTGTCATTGTGTGAGTCGATGTACTGCTGGATCGAGGCGATCAGGTCGGGCACGGAATGAAATGCCCCGCGCCGCAACGCCTTGTCGATCAGCTCGCGGAACCAGCGTTCCACCAGGTTCAACCAGGATGAGGATGTCGGGGTGAAATGCAGGTGGAACCGAGGATGGCTGTCCAGCCACGTGCGAACGTCGTGGTGTTTGTGGGTGGCGTAGTTGTCCAGGATCAAGTGGATCGCCAGGTCTTTAGGCACCTCGCGGTCGATGGTTTTGAGGAACTTCAACCACTCTTGATGCCGGTGGCGGGCCATACACTGCCCGATCACCATGCCGGTCAACACGTCCAGGGCAGCGAACAGGGTGGTGGTGCCGTGCCGCTTGTAGTCGTGGGTCATCGTCTCGCCTCGCCCCTTGACCATCGGCAGCGACGCCTGCGTGCGGTCCAATGCCTGCACCGAGGACTTCTCGTCCGCGCATAACACGATCGCCTTCTCCGGCGGATTCATGTACAGCCCGACGACATCGACCAGTTTCTCCTCGAAACGCGGGTCGTTGGACAGTTTGAAGGTCTTGACCCGATGCGGTTTGAGCCCCCGCGCGTGCCACACCAGCTGCACCGTCGACTTCGACACCCCTGCCGCAGCGGCCATCGTCCTACAACTCCAATGGGTTTCACCCTTCGGGCGGTAGTTCTGCGTCAGATCGAGGATCTCGTCGATCTTGGATTGGGGGATCGAGGGTTTGCGGCCACGACCCTTGCGGACCTGACCCAACTTCGCCAAGCCCTCCTCGGTGAATCGGTCACGCCAGCTCTTCACCGACGCCGGCGACACCGACAATGACCCGGCGATCGCCGTGTTGGCCGCACCATCGGCCGCCATCAACAGCGCCTTTGCCCGCACCACCTCCCGATGCGCACCCGACTGCGACCGAGCCAACGACTCAAGTACCTCGCGTTGTCCTGCCGACATCTCCAACGCAGGCACCGGTTGTCTCACACCGAGATCATACCCAACCTATAGCCAATTTATTGCAGGACACACCACTAGTTCGCGACGGCTTGGTGCTCGAGCTGCTCGCCTACTCGCAGCGCGACCTGCGCGCCGGGCCGGAGCGCGTCATGGACCAGGTCGGTCTGACCCATGTATCGCTGTCGGTGTCGGACCTTGCCGCCGTGCTGGCATCGGTGGAGGGTTTCGGGGGATCGGTGGTGCAGGGCAGTGTTTCAGCGCAGTCGGCAATGATCCGTGACCCGGATGGGCAGCTGATCGAGCTGCTCGCGGATTCGTGGCTCGCGGCGCTACCGCCGCGTCCTCGTTTGTGAAACATGCTGTTTGACAACGCTTAACGTCGTTGCCCCCGGAACAAGGGAAAATCTTCACGGTGACGAATCAATCGCACGCACCCGTGTTCGCAGGCGTCAGCGATGTCGCGACCGGCGACGCGCACGAACCGTGCGAATGTGAGGATCGACGCATGGTGCCTGCGATTGATCCAGCCGACGCTGCTTCGGATCCGCATATCGTGCTTGGTCTCGTCGGCGCTCCGGGAGCGGCTTTTTCATTGGCCCGCGAACTCGCCGATTCCGGGTTGAATTCGGAGCTCGACGAGCGGTTGCCCGGGGCCCGTTGGTGTATCGAGGTCATGGAGGACCGCCTGGTACAGCCGCCGGCGACCGACGCCGAGATCGTGAAGGCCGCGCGAAAACGCTGCTCGACAAAGGGTGGGACGTGGTGGTGTGTCTGACCGATCTCCCGCTGCACGTTGACCAACGCCCGGTCGTGGCCCACGCCAATCCGGTGCGCAACGTGGCGATCGTGTCGGTGCCCGCGCTGGGCGCGATGGGGGCGCGCCAGCGGATTCGCGAGATAATCATGCGTCTGCTGGTGCGGCTGATCGGATCTGCCGAACAGCGTGGCGCCTACGCTCAGCGCGCGGGCCGAGCGTCACGACGGGTCACCGTGCAGCGGGTTCGTGAACTGGGCAGCGACCCGGCCGATGAAGCTTTCTTCTACACCGCCCGAGTACTGACGGGCAATCTGACGTTGATCGGCGGGATGGTGGCCGCCAACGAGCCGTGGCGGTTGTCGCTGCGATTGTCGCGTGCGCTGACCGGCGCGGTAGCGGCCGGCGTGTTCGGGTTGGTGACCGCGGATATCTGGCGGCTCTCCGATGCTTATGGGTGGGACCGGCTCGCGGGTACGGCGTTGGTTTCGGTCAGTGCGACCGTCGCGACCCTGATTATCGGAGCTGAGCTATGGGAGCCCATCGTCAGCCGGGCAGTGCGCAAGCAGGTGATTCTGTTCAACGTTGCAACGGTGATCACTGTGCTGATCGGCGTGGCGGTTCTCTATGCCGCGCTCTTCTTGTTGGCGTTGGTCGCCGCGTTCTGGTTCGTGGTGCCGCAGATCTGGCGCGACCAGGTCGGGCATCCGGCGTCGCTTCGCGACTACTTTGAATTAGCTTGGCTGACTTCCTCGTTGGCGATGATCGGCGGCGCGCTGGGTGCGGCGCTGGAACCCGATGAGGCGGTGCGAGCAGCGGCTTACGTCCAGCACTCCGACGAAGAGTCCGAGGTTGAAGGGACAAGCTGACTCAGGCGGCGGTGAATGCAGAGCACCTCCCGACGCTAGCGGGTCCCGAAGTCCCGCGGCAGGTGCAACGTCACAGTGACGGAAAAACGCACCCCTGCGGCTAGGCCGTGTTCAGCGCCACGGCCGCGCGAATGAGTCCCTTCAAGGCGTTTTCGTTGATCTTGTCGCCGTCATGAATATCGATGGCACGCCGGGTGTTGCCGTCCAAGCTGGCGTTGAAGAGACCCGACGGGTCTGGCAACGAGGCGCCCTTGGCGAAGGTCATCTTCACCACGTTCTTGTGCGTCTCGCCGGTGCAGATCATTCCAGCGTGGTACCACACCGGAACGCCTCTCCATTTCCACTCTTCGACGACATCGGGGTCGGCTTCTTTGATCAGTTTCCTGATGCAGGCGAGCGTCTCGCCCCGCCAATCGTCAAGTTCTGTGACCCTGGCGTCTATCAGCTGGGAGGGGGAGTGCTCTCCATTTTTCTCTGTCGAGCCGCGCTTCGCCTTGGTCATGCGTGTTGTCCCGTTTCCTTTCGGCTGTTCTTCACTTCGAGTATGCCCGCGGCCGGCGGCTGTTGTTCGACGCATTGGTGGTGCGTTCGCTCATCACACCGTCGATCGCCACACTGCTTGGGCGCTGGTTCTGGTGGCCGAAGATCGTGCGTACCCGCCCAGCCAGTCAGATGCTTCGGTCTGTTGGACGGTGCGCGAACTCAGCCGGTTTGTCGGCGAGGGCCTGTGCCTGTGAGGTGTGCCCGCGTGCTGCTGCCGCCCATAAGGCCTTCGCGGCGGCGCAGGTTGGCGGCCGCGACGCGGATCATCATTTGCGGCTGCAGCAGCCGAGTGGGCGGGTCGACGAGTGCGACGACCTTTGTGAACTGTTCGGCAACCGCGAGGTCGGACTCGGCGGCGGTCTGAAGCCGGTCGACGTACTTATTGGCCAGGCGCAATGACAGTGGCCTGGGGCCTTCGACCTCGGGCAGATTCAGATCACCGCCAACCGCGAATCGCCAGGCGACCCCGATTGGTTTCGCCGCGGCACGGAAATAACGCCGCGCCAAGCCATTTGCGCCGCGCTGTAGAGATTGGCGCAGCGCCTGCGCCTGCAGGGCGGCCACCGTCATGCCTTGGCCGTAGATGGGATTAAAGCTGCAGATTGCGTCGCCGACAACCAGCAGACCGGCGGGGAACCGGTGCATCTTGTCGTAGCGTCGCCAGCGACTCTCGGGGTAGCGGAAACGACAGACTTCGGTCAACGGCTCAGCGGCACGGATCGCCGCCGTCAGATGCGCCGGAACCAAACCCTCAATGAAGGCAAGCATTTCGGCCCGTTCGGATGGCGGTTCGAGACCCACCATCCCGCCCACGGTGAACATCCAGGTGTCGTTCTCGTACCCGGCTAACGCCATTGCGATCGGCCGGCCCGGGGCGGGAGTGACGAGGACCACCATTTCCTTGAGCGTGCCGGGCGGGATGCGCAGCAGTTGACTGGAATACACCACACGCACACTTACGTGGTCTTCAGTCGGGCGGCCAAAGCCCAAGGCGTCCAAGAACGCCGGTGTTCGCGCGCTCCGGCCGGTGGCGTCAACGACCAGATCCGCCGTCAACACGCGTTCATTACCACTGTCACGAGAACGGACCCGCGCGCCGGTGACACGATCCCTAGCCGTGGTCGTCGTCAAATCAACAACGTCGTGGTCCTCATGCAGCGTGATATTCGCTATTTCACGCACCCGTCGCCGAACAAGACACTCCAGTAATGGTCTGCTGGGGATAAAGGCGGGCGGGATGTCTCTGAACCCTCCACTGCGCACAAATGGATGGCCGGCAACAGAAGTGAAGATGTTGGACAGGTCGGTGTAGTCGAGGACGGGGACTCCGGCCGCGACGAGGTCGTCAAGGAATCCGGGAAATAGCTCGGCCAGGACCTGGGAGCCTCGTCCCAGCAAGGCATGCACATGGCGACCCTGCGGAACCCCCCGCCGGTTCGCTGCATCGTCGGGCAGCACGTCCCGCTCGACCACGGTGACCGTCTCATAGAAGTCGGCCAGCACCCTCGCGGCCAACAGCCCGGCCATGCTTGCGCCAAGAACCACCGCATGCTCACCGATCTTCGGCATGAGCCACCACCCAACCACCCCGTTAGCTGATGCAAACGATCATCTGTCAGTTGCGCAGCTTCGTCGTGAGTAGTGCACTACTCGTTTTGGCGTATTTGAGTCTCGGCTAAGACGCTGCGCCGCGATGGAGGGCGGCGGTGCGAAGGTCAGTGGCGGCGGACGACGTGTGGTGGTGCGAATTGGGTTATGAGCTGGGCGAGTTCGGTTCTGGTGGCTGCGCCCACACGCGCGCATGCGCGGTAAATGTGACCCTCGACAGTACGGACCGACAAGGTGAGGGCTTCGCGCGATCTCGCTGTTGGACAGACCCTGAGAGATCAGAGTGGCGATCTCGCGTTCGCGGTCGGTCAGCGGCAACGGCATGCGCGCGGCCTGGGTGGCCGGGGTGGTGGCCCCGCAGTCGGTGATCAGTCGGTCGGCGCGGCCGCTGGCGGTCAGGGCCGGGCCGCGCCGATTCTGTCGTGGAAGACGAGCGAGGCGTGAGCGGCCGCGTCGGCTGCGGCGATGCGATCGCCCATTGCCTCCAGGTCGTGTGAGACGGCGAGCAGCGCCGTCGCCGTCGTGGTCGGCCAGCGCGGCCGCCCAGCGCGCCGCCAGCCCCGCGCGGGGACCGTCCACCAGCTCGGCGAGTTCGGCAAGCCGGCCGGCGGTGTGCTGGTCGCCGAACTGAATCGCGGCCTGCAGACACACCACCTCGCGGGCGTGCTGCCCGTGCGTGCGCGCGAACTCGGCTGCCTCCCTGGCTAAGGCGCGTGCCTGTGAGGTGTGCCCGCGGGCGGCCGCCACCCACGCGGCGGCCAACATGCTGTCGGATTCGCGGTAGGCGTGGGCCGGATGCCGACTTCGCTGCACCTTGGCGAGCACTTCACTCGCCGCGTCCAGATCGCCCTTACGGGCCAGTGCTTCGGCGTAGTAGATGCCGAAGTGATACGAGCCGCCGTCTGTTCTGTCGGCGAATCCGGCGACCGCGTTGCGAAGGCGCTCGGTCGCGATATCCAAGTCTCCGTTGCCCAGCGCCGCGATGCCGCTGATGGCTGCGGCGAACGCCTGGGCGGTGCCCGGGACGTCGGCACACTGCTGGTAGGCGCGGTCGGCGACGGCCAGGGCTTCTGCGAGGCAGCCCCCGAGAGTCAGCGCCTGCGTGTAATAGACGATCAGGATGATCGATTGAAAGAAGGCGGCCTCCGGTGAGGCCTCGGCCAACCGGACAGCTTCCTCGGCACTCGCCGCGGCTTGCAGGGGTTGTCCGAGGTCACCGAATGCGATGGCGTGCGCGCACGCCAATTTCAGTGCCGGCAGTGCGAACAGCGCAGTGCGGTCGATGGATTCACAAACGCGCAGGGCTTCGGCCGGTCGCGCCTCGACGGCCAATTGCACCGCGCGAAAGGCTAACAACCGGTGCGAGACTGGCGCCGGATGCGCTGGCCAGCGCGTCGTCGATGACCTTCCGAGATTGCTCGGGCTGGCCCAAGTGGCCACAACAAATTGTCGGCGCGAAGATTCACCGCGGTCGACCAGGCCGGCTCGGGCAGCGGGCGGGCGGTCAGCGACTTCAGCAGCTCTTCACCCTCGGCGCCCCGGCTCAACGACATCAGCGTGTTGGCGCACAGGAGTTCAGCGTCCACACCGGCGCCGGCAGCCATGGCCGCCGCGGCGAGTCGCTGAGCCAAGTCCACATCCAGACGACTGAATGCCGCTTGGGCGGCCTGGGTGAAGAGGTCGTGATCCGGCGGCAGATCCGACTGCAGCCACAGCAGGCGCCAGCCGCACGGGATCAGGCGCGCCCACGGCCCCATCGGGCGCGGCCATCGTGCGGGCGATGCGTCCCCGCAGCCGCTCCAGGCGCAGCTGGCCCGCCTGTGCCAGCCGGACTTCCCCGTAAAGGGGATGGCCCAGGCGCGCAACACTAGTCGGCGTCGTGCGCGACACCGTGATCAGGCCGCGGCGCTCGGCATCCTCGATCGCCGACGCATCGGCCAGTGCGGTCAGGTAGGCCAGCTCGAGGGGTTCGGCCACCGCAACCAAGTCGATTACCTCCAGCACCGGCTCGGGGGTTGCGCCGATGCGCAGGTCGACCAGATCGACCAGCGACTGTGACACCTCCATGGTGCCCACCCATTGCCAGTTACCGTCGCGGCTGACAAGGCGTCCGGCCTGCATTTCCTGTGTGACCAGTTGGTGCAAGAACAAGACGTTGCCGCGGGTTAGGCGCCACATCCGCTCGGCGCACGCGGTATTGACCGGTCCCGCCAAGGCCGACTGCAGCAAGGTGTCGGATTCCCCACGCGAGAGCGGCTGCAGATCCAGCCGCCGCAAGTGCCCGTCTTTCCACAGTGCGGTCACCGCATCCGGTGCCGGAGCGCCGGTACGGATGGTCGCGATCACGGTGGCCGCTCGTCGCAGCACCAGCTGTTGCAGCACGAACGCCGACAAGTTGTCGAGCAGACGTGCGTCGTCGACAACCACCAACACCGGGGCGCCATTCGGCGACGCGGTGACCTTGGCGATCACGCTGCCCACCAGCTGCAGCGGATTGCCCTCGAGCCGGTCGGCCCATTGCGCGCACGCGCCCAGCGGGACCGACTGAGCCGCAACGGTACCCGCTACCCAACGCACCGCCCAGCCGCGCTCCGCTGCGAGGGCCATCGCTTCACGAGCCAGCCGAGTCTTGCCCACACCGGCAGAACCGGCGATCACCACGCCCGCGTATGGTCCGTCAGCGCAGAGCACATCCGCGATGACCTCGAGTTCCTCGGCGCGACCCGTCAGTGGCCAGGCCTGCATACGGCAAATGCTAAATCATTTTTGTTATACGCGCGTCAATTAAGTTTCTTAACGGATCCGGTGATCATCGCTTGTGCAATTCGGCCTTGAGTTTCTCCTAGGCCACCCGCAACAAAGTGTCCAGCCCTTCAGGCTCGATGTGGAGGTAGTCACAGACGACCTCGTCGGCGACGCCGGCGCTTCTCAACCGCAGCGCCAGCGAATGCGCTTCGGGCAGCCGTCGCAATGCTGCCTCGTAAGCATCGACGTCGTCATGTGCCACCGACTCAATTGTCGACGAGGTTCGGCGCGCCAGATTAGGTAGTCGATTACTCGGATTGCGCCGTCGGTATGTCACAGTGTGTTGGGCGCCCCTTCGAGGCCATGCCTGTCGGTTCAGGGTTGGCAGGTGGACTCGAGTGGAAGGACGGGTCCGCCGGATTGAAGGGACAACAGATACAGGTACGTTTGCAGCGAATGTTCGCACCCCGGGTTGAACTTGACCAAAATTTTTGGAGGAAGCGGCAAGAATCGAATCGGGTTTAGCTCATAGGGATTGAGCACATGGTCATAGTCCACGGGTGGAGGCAATGTCGGGACGATGTCGAGGCGATTTGCGACCCGATACGAGTTCTTGACCACCTGGTCGTAGGTGCTTGCAAACAGCGAATCCCCGGTGCGCGGACTGCCAAAGGTGTAAGCGGCCGGGTCCTTGAAGACCGTATTTGCCGCCACGTCCAGGGCGAGCAGCGTCGCAAGGGCTCCTCCCAGGCTGTGACCGCAAATCGTCACGGAGCTGACCGGGCGGGGGAACGGAAGCTTCGCCAAAGCGTTGACCACGGTGGGCGAATTCGATGCAACACCGGTCCGCAGGGACTCATACATGGCGGTGAAGCCGTCTTCGGTGTGGCCGGCGCCGGTCAGGAAGGGGCATGGCACTGAGAGGAATTCGGCGTCGTGAATCCACTCCAGGGTTCCTTCGGTACCCCGGATCGCGATCGCCACATCGCCGGTTTGATCCTGACAGATCAGCCCGATGGAAACCTCGTCGTCGCCTCGGCTCGGGTTGATGTCGGTGGAAAGATCGTTGGCATAGATCGTCGTGACCACTGTGTAGTCTGTGCCGCCGGCGCTTATTTTCTGACCGGCCTGGTTCGTCACGTCACTGGGCAACGTGTCATAGGTTGTGTTCAGGAGCTGACCGAATTTTATTGCCGTCACTAAATCGATCGTCGGCTGCGCAGGCATTAACTCACGCTTCCTGTGTCGTCATCCGAAATCACCGTGTCGGTGTCGCCGACCAAAAGTTGTTGAGGGACTTGGCCGAACACGTAGCGTCCGGTGGCGGGGTCAAGAGTGAAGGTCCAGATGACGTCGAATCGGTCGCCTGGCCACGCGGAGGGGATGGTGGTGGCGTCGAGGGTGGGGACGGCCTGAGCGAGGGCGGGGATGTGCTGGTGCTCCCAACAGATCAGCACCACCTCGCCGCCGCTGGCCAGAACCGCCGCGGCGAGGGCGGGTTCCTGTCCTTCGGGCAACGGTGACTGGATGGGGACACCTAGTCGCTCACTGAGACCCTGAATGGTCTGGTAGGTGCGGTGATTCTGCGTCTTGTCCGGATCAGCGTAGGAGGGTGAGTACAACGCGGTGGGAGTGCGCAGCCCCGCTTGCAACGCGCCGACAGTCGGGTCAAAAAGCACCGCCAACGCTCCCGAGCGTTGCCATCCCCTCGGTAGCAGGGAATGGATGTTCTGGTTGCCGTCGACGTCGACCCCGAATGGGGGACTCGGCGGTGGGGCGTGCTTTCCGGGCGGCGGATCGGCCGGTTTCTCGCCGTGGCGAATGACGTAGATCTGCGCGGGGGTTCCGGGTGTGGCCGGCGGGTTAGAAGTCACCATGGTCTCCCTACTGCGTTCCGCGGGTTCGCTCGGCTGTCCACGCCGCCGAGCGTGACGTGATGTAGTCGTGGTAGTCCTGTTCGGTTGTCAGTGTGGGCATAGCGGCGTGGGTTTGGCCTTGGGTGTCGTTGACCGGCAGCGCGGAGACCAGTTGGGCGTACGTCTGCTGGATGTGGGAAGGGGTGCCCGCGACGGGATTGGCGACCGTCGACGCGGGGACGGTGACGCCGGTCAGCGGGTCGTCGGTGCGCGGCTGCGACAGGGTCAGCACGTCGCCGACATCGGGGGCCGCCGCGTCGCGGGCGGTCAACGGCGGTAAGCCCCAACGGGTTTCAACGGTTTTGAGGATCGACGTGTGATCCAGCGGGACAGTTCCGCTCGGACGAAATACCGTGCCCGCCGCGATGAGCGGTGAGACGAGCACGGTCGGCACCCGAACACCGAAGCGGGTGAAGTCGAACCCGAACTCACCCGCGCTGCTGTCCGGCGGCACCGCGCCGGTCGGCGGCGCGACGTGGTCATAGCAGCCGCCGTGCTCGTCGTAGGTGATGATCAGCAGGGTCTGGTTCCAGGCGGGCCCGTTGCGCAGCGCGTAGTACACGTCGTGGATCAGTTGCTCCCCGAGGGCCACATCGTAGTTGGGGTGCTGGCTGTTGCCCGACGATCCCCAGCTGGGCTCCAAAAACGTATAGGCGCCAAGGGTTCCCGCCGCCGCAGCCGCTTGAAAGTCACGAAAAACGCCGAAGTGCGACTCGGGCGCGTCGGTGGTATCGGGAAAATTCAGCCGGGTCAGTGGGGGACTGGTGTAGCCGTAGATCGACCAGGCCAGGTTATGCGCGCTCAGGAGCCCAAAGATGCTCTGCGAGGTGTATTTGGATGTGGAGTCATCCATGTGGCCCTGACTGGTCGCCGCGCACAGGAAAGCCCGGTTGGGAAACGTCTCGGTCGGCACAGAGCTATACCAGTGGTCGCAGACCGCGAAGCCGCGAGCCAGTCCCGACAGCACCGGCAACAGCTCAGGGGTGAAGACTTCCATGATGTCGGAAGCTGTTGTGCCCGAAATGATCGGCCGGTGCGCGTCGATGCCCTTCAGCGTTTCCGCGAAGTCCGTCACGAAGCCACTGTTGGTCGCCGAAGTCCCGGCAGGTGGGCTGGCCTCTCCGAAAAGTTGCTCGTTGGTGGCCACGAAGCCTTCGCCGGGATCCGCCCCAGGGGTGAAATAGACGTTGGGTGTGGTTGCGGCCAAAGCGCTCACCGGCACCGAGGCGCCGGTGGCATCCGAATTGGACTCCTTACCCGTCAGACCCTCGAACGGCTGCTTGGTGGCAGGTGAGACGTTTCCCGAGTCGGCGTAAAGAAATCCGAGCATGTGGTCGAACGACCGGTTCTCGAGCACGAGAACGACGATGTGCTCGACCGATCCTAGTTGGTTGGCGGCGGCGGTCACTACGCGTCCTTAATACGCGTCGAGTAGACGGCGGCGTTGCCGGTGACACTCTTCATGAAAAACCTTTCAGGAGTGAGGTTTTACTTAGGTTCGGCGTGGCTCTGTGGAGACACACGGTGCTCACGGTCGAGATAGCCGCGCACGACCTCATCGGCGGCGTCGGCCCTTTTCAACCGCAGCGCCAGCGAATGCGCTTCGGGCAGCTGCCGCAACGCTGCCTCGTAAGCATCGATGTCGTCGTGTGCCACCGACTCATCATTGTTGATGGCGGGCTCCCCGGGTAGAGTAGTCGATTACTCGTGTCGCGCTCTGGCAGGGCCATCCTGACATGTGAGCGGGTCACCGACTCGCCCGGCGGGGTCAGTCTTGTGCGGTGCCGGGCGGGGCAGCGCTGTGTACGCCGACATGTTCATCGCCAGAGGGCGGTCCTTTTTGAATTCGGGTAGT
>CAWDVY010000001.1:0-645181 GCA_963805675.1 uncultured Actinomycetota bacterium | reverse complement strand
GCATTGTCATCAGATCACCCCGGCAGTCCTCACGCGCGCGTACCAGATCCCGGGCCGCCTCCTGTGCCACGCTGGGGATCGTGACCTCCACGATCTGACCCAAATGCAGCAACCGGGCCAGATGCGCGGCATCACGGGCATCGGTCTTGACCCGATCACCAGAGGGTCGTTGCAATTTCGACGGCGCGGCCACCTGACAATCGATCCCTGCCGCCGTCAATGCCCGCGCCAACCCGAACCCGGTCGGGCCGGCCTCATAGGCGACAGCCACCGGACCCGGCAACCCCTGCACCCAGTCCAGGACTTCTCGGTGATCGGGGGTCAACCGCCGCTGGAACACCTCACCGGTGTCCCCATCCAAACCGCATCCAACTACTGAACGTGCGTGCACATCCAAGCCGACGCTCGTACGCTGAACCTTCACTGGGGCCTCCTACAACCGCACATCTGTTGGCTCTACCGGCCAGGACCACCCTGTCGGCAACCCACGATCACATGCGCGAGGAGGCCCCAGCCCCCATACGGTCTAGGCCGCACGGATGATGTCCACGGCTTTGACCAGTAGGTCCCGGAGGACGTCTTCGGCGTCGGGATCGCCGGGAAGAACACCCTGGACAGCGACGGCCACCGTATCGCTGAGAAACGCCGCGAAAACGTAGGATTTGGTTCCTCTCTGAGCGGCGACCGTCATGGATTCCGTGGTGACGACACCCTGGATGGAGGGGCCGGGAAGATGTGTGACCGTCGATTCGAACCGCCGTCCGGAAACCTTCTGCGTGACCGCGACATGGTCGCAGCCCGCGGGCACGGCGGTCTTCGGCAGCGGGACGGGTGAATTCACGGCGCCGACCATGATCGCCCCTTTTCCGATTCCGCCGACCATCGTGAACTGTGAATCGCGGGGCGCACGCACGGGTTGAATCAGCGATCGACAAGTCGGCGGGTCGACTGCAACGACGTCACCGACACCGATGGCAGAGAACTTGTCGGCATCTGGTCCCAGAGTCGCCACGGGCGTAGCTCGGACTCGGCCGAATCCGGGTGGGAACTCACTCTGCAGCTGGCTGAGTCGACTGATGTCGTAGTCCTTGTTGTGCGAAACCACCGGCGTTCCCTCGACGGACCGCGCGCACCCGGGCAGCGCGCTGACGCTCAGCACGACCACGGCACACGCACGTGACCATCGAGGGTAGGGCCTCACTGGGATGCCGGCTTATTACCGGTGAAACCGTTACCCGAGTCGTTCATCAGCTCAGCGATCATCATGAAGCGCCTCCGTATGTGTTCTGCTGGAAAGTAGCACCACCACCGCACGGCCTACTTCGCAAAACGCCGCCTAAGGGTTCACCAGGATCGTCACCGGGCTCACGGCAGCCGGCGACCGTCGACGGCGAAGAAATGCAGATGTCCGGGCTGTGGTTGTAAGCGCACGCGACTGCCCCGCGGCGGCGGGTCGTGTCCGTCGGCGCGTGCGACGATCGACTGACTCAATGCGTTGTCAGGACCGGTAATTCGTCCATGCAGGTAGGCGTCCGCACCGAGTTCCTCGACAACGTCAATCTGCATTTCGGCACCGCTGCCGCCGATATCCAGATGTTCTGGGCGGATGCCGACAACGAGTTCTCCAGTCGTATCGGCGATCTCGCGCGGCAGCGGGATTCGCCAGTCACCCAGTGCGACGCAGCGATCGACGACCGGAAGGGTCAACAGGTTCATCGCAGGCGACCCGATGAACTCCGCTACGAACATGTTGACCGGATTTCGGTACAGCTCCCGAGGTGCTGCACACTGCTGCAAGGCGCCGTCACGAAGGACCGCGACGCGATCACCCATGGTCATCGCCTCGACTTGATCGTGGGTGACGTAGACGGTGGTGGTGCCCAGTCGCCGTTGCAATCCGGCAATCTGATTGCGGGTTTGCACCCGCAGTTTCGCGTCCAGGTTGGACAGCGGTTCGTCCATCAAGAACACTTGCGGTCGGCGAACAATCGCTCGTCCCATCGCCACTCGTTGACGTTGACCTCCGGACAGATCCTTGGGTTTGCGGGCCAGGTAGGGCTCCAAGTCGAGTAGCCTCGCCGCATCCAATACCCGTTGCCGGATCTCGGCTTTCGGCATTCTGGCGATCTTCAGGGCGAAGCCCATGTTCTGCGCAACCGTCATGTGCGGGTACAGGCCATAGTTCTGGAAGACCATCGCCACGTCGCGATCCTTGGGATCGACGTCGGTGACGTCGCGCGCACCTATACGTATGCAGCCCGCGTCCACCGTTTCCAACCCGGCGACCATGCGCAGCGACGTCGTCTTGCCACACCCGGACGGGCCGACCAGCACCACGAACTCGCCGTCACCGACGCTCAGATCCAAGCGGTCGACCGCGGGCCGGTCCGCGCCTGGGTAGCGCCGCGTGGCTTGGTCGAAAGTCACCGATGCCATGAGTTACCCGCCCAGTCCGGTGACAGCGATGCCACGGATGAAGGCGCGTTGCGCAACCACATAGACAAGAAGCAGCGGCAGCAGGATGAGCATGGACGCGGCCATCAGCACGGGCCATCTGGCAACGTACTCGCCCTGCATCCGTACTAACCCGAGGGTGAGAGTGGCGATACTCCCACGCTGAATCATCAACAGCGGCCAGAGAAAGTCGTTCCAAACGTTAAACCATGTGAGCACAGCCAGCACCATTACTGCCGGCTTCGCGTGTGGAAGCAGTATCCGCCAATAGATCTGCCACGGCGAGCAGCCGTCGAGGATGGCCGCTTCCTCCAATTCGGCCGGGATGGTCTGAAAGAACTGGCGCATGAGGTAGGTGCCGAACGCGCTGCCGAATAATCCCGGCACGATCATCGCCCACGGCGTGTCGGTCAGTCCGGCGATGCGCATCAACATGAATTGCGGGATCACCGTCACCGTCAGCGGCACCATCAACGTCCCCAAGTACAAAACAAACAACGTGTCGCGGCCCCGAAACCGTAAGCGCGCGAAGGCATATCCGGCCAGAGAACAGAAGAACACCTGTCCGACACTCACGCAGCCGGCATAGAACACGGAATTGAAAAACATCCGCCAAAACGGCATCAGGGCGAACACCTCGCGGTAGTTGGACCACTGCGGATGCGAGGGAAACAAGGTCGGCATCGTCACCTCGCCCTCATTCTTCAGCGAACCCGATACCGCCCACAGGATCGGAAACAGCGCACACCAGGCGATACCCGCCAGCGCGGTATACAGCGCAAAGCCACGGAGAATATTGGGTTTGATCACCCGGTCGGCTAGGCCCACGATCGTTCCTCCTGGGCGGTCCGACGACGCGCGAGCCGTAACTGCACCGCGGTCAACACCAGCAGGATGGCGAACATCACCCATGCAAGGGCGGAAGCGTAACCGAATTCCAAGAAGGCAAACGCATGCTGGAACAGCATGATGCCGAGGACATAGGTTGCCGTCTCCGGGCCACCGTTACGTCCGGTGAGAACGTAGACAAGGTCAAAAGCCTGAAATGCGTGGATGATCGAGATCACCACCACAAACGAAACTGCGCCGCGAATCAACGGCACGGTGATCGAGACGAACTGTCGCAACTCCCCCGCCCCGTCGAGTCGGGCGGCCTCGTAGAGGGTGTCCGGCACGCCTTGCATCGCAGCCAGCAGGATGACGGTCGCGAAAGGCACGCTGCGCCATATGCTGACCATGCACAGTGAGGCCATGGCCCATTTAGGGTCTACCAGCCACGGGATGGGACCGATACCGATCCAGCCGAGCATGATATTGAGCAGACCGTTGTTGGTGTTGAAGACGAACTGCCAGACGACGGCCATCACCACCGACGATACCGCCAGCGGCAGAAAGACAATTGTTCGAAAGAAGTTGATTCCCTTAATTTTTCGGTTGAGCACACCGGCCACGGCGAGGCTGATGAGGACCGTGGGAACGACGGTCCCGACGGTGTAAACCACCGAGTTGCGCAACGCGATGCTGAATAGCGGATCGCCGGTGAAGAGACTGCGGTAGTTCGCCAAACCAACGAACTTTGCGGGCCTGAAGAGGTCCCAGTTCTGAAAGCTCATGTAGAGCGAGAACCCGAGCGGGAACACCATGAACACCGCGACCGCCGCCAAGTTCGGCGCGACGAACATGCGCCCAGCACGGGCGCGTCGCTTGGAAAACCGGCGACGCCGGGTCACTGCGGCGGCGGATTCATCGATCGCGGTCATGGGCTACGGAGCACCTCGTCGACCGCGTGTGACAGCCCGCTCGCCAACGATGTCGCCGGCCGCGCGCCGCGCAGAACAGGGCCGAAATTGCGGTCCATCAACGAGGCGATCTTCGGCCACTCCGGGGTGACCGGCATGCCCTCGGAATGGGCGGGCCCGCCGGTCAGCACAGCGAAATTGCCGATCCTACGGTGGGCGTCGGCGAATCCAGCCGACTCGATCGCGGACCGCAGCACCGGGACGAACAGGCCCGATTCAGCAATCACTTCCTGTCCGATTGGGCCGGTGGCGAATTTTACGAACTCCCAAGCCTGTTGCTTGCGGCGACTGCTCGCCGCAATGGCGAGCCCCGTTGTGCCGATGTTCGAGCAAGCGGCATGCCCTTTCGGACCCGTCGGCAGCACGGTGATATCGAAATCGAGACCTTTGGCCCGGTCGAACGTCTGATATCTCCAATGCCCGCCTTGCGCCATCGCTGTACGGCCCGAGGAGAACAAGTCCATCGTGGACATCGACTGCGTCTCCGATGCGGTGGGGGCAACCTTGTGCTTGTTGGCTAGGTCGGCGTAAAACTGGATGCCTTCGATGAACACGTCGTTGTCGAAGTTGAGGTGCGTCGGGTTCATCCGCGGTGTCGACCACGGGACCCCGTTATTCATGCCGAATAGTCCGGCCGAGTACGACGCGGCCCAGGTGTCGACGTATCCCCATTGACTGACCCTGCCCGATCGGTCGCGCTTGGTGAGCGCTTTGGCGGTGTCGAGGAATTCGCCGAAGCTCCACTGCTCTTCCCATCGCCCGGGCGGTGGGCGCACACCGGCCTCGGCGAACAATTTCTTGTTGTAGAACAAGAAGTTTCCGGACCACTGCTCCGGAAATGCATACTGCCCGCCGTCATAGGTGAATGTCTCGTACAGCGAGGAGACACTGTCCGACTTGAGCGCCGCGGCGAAGGACGTGTCATGCGCCAACATGGTGTTGAGGTCTAGCAGCACTCCCCGGTCCGCCAATCCGGCATAGGTGAGGTCCCACGCCATCAGCACGTCCGGACACTTGCCGCCCGCGCAATAGATTGACATGTGCTGCAAAGCGTCCGGCCCGGACAACAGCGTCCGAACCTTGATGTCGGGATGCCTGCGCGCAAAGGCGTCGACGACTCGCAGCCGCGCATCCGCCTCTTCGGGGTTGGCCGCGAAGAAGAACGTCAGTGCATCGTCATCAGAGCTACATGCGGTGGGCCACAACGCCAGCGACGCCGCGCCGAGTGCCCCGGCGCCACGCAGCAGGGTTCGCCGATCGAAGGGCGTACCGCACCCAAGGCTGGTGTTCGTGGTGTGTCTCCGGCTCGCAGTGATGGTTTCCGTGGTTCTTTCGTAGTCGGCCCGGCTGTGGTGTTCCTGGATGCCGTCACTCGCCGGCGCGGTCACCACTGCGGGAAATAACGCACCCGGTGGATACCCACGCCACGCCGGGCCACGTCGGCGAACAAAATGCCACGCTGTTGCCGTGAGGTGACCGAGGCGGCAACGGTGGGGCCTGCAGCGATCAGCTTCGACGCGCCCGCGCCGGGACATCGCTCGATGAGCTCGGCGATATCGATACTCTCGGCGGCCTCGCCGTCGCCGAAAGTGATTGTCGCACCTGGTGACAACGTTTGAAGCGCGGCGAATTGGTCGCCTCTGCCAACCGCGTTCACGAAGGTGTCCACCAACACTTTGTGCCGGGAACCCACCCGACGGAACCCCGCTGCGAATCCGGCGGTGCCGCGTAGTCGTTGATTGCGGAGGAGTCCTCGCGAAAGTGCAATGGTGGCGGGCACAGCGGACACGCCGTTGCGGAGGAACTCCCACATCATGGCGGGCAGCTCCCAATACGCGCGCAGCATCGCGACCTTCCATTCGCCGTCGACCTCGCGCAGGTCATAACGAAGTAACGCCGGAATAGTCATGGTGACCGCCGAACCCATCACCACCTCGAGGTCGAGGTCGCGAATTACCGACGAACCGCGGACGACGTCGAGATCGCGATGAAAGGCGATATCGCGCGGCCCGATGAAGGTGTCGTAGAACCGGCCGATCTGCGCCGGCCCTACGTGCGGCCGCGAACCCACCGGATCTTCGACGCGGCCGTCCGTCGTGAACAGGCCCACCCAACCTGCGCGGTCATGCGCCGCCGCGGCCTGCGGCGAACGCTCCACCGCCGCCAGCAATGCCGGCTCCGCCGGGCCCGTCATGTGCTTGCCACAATCGCGACACCCGCAGCGCGCAAAGCTTCGATGGCCGCAGCGGTCGACTCCTCCCCCACGCCTGCCGTCAGGTCCACCAGCACCCGAGTGCCCAAGCCCTCTTTCGCAGCGTCCTCCGCGGTCCGGCCTACGCAATGGTCGGTGGCGATGCCCACCACGTCGACCTGGTCGACGTCGCGCTGTCGGAGCCAGTCGGCCAGCGGTGTCCCGGAGTCGTCGACGCCGGTGAACCCGCTGTAGCCGGCGTCGTAGGCGCCCTTGCGAAAGACCGCCTCGAACCGGCCGGAGTCGAGATCGGGATGAAATTCGGCGCCGGCGCTGCCTGCGCGGCAGTGCGGCGGCCACGACGAGATGTAATCCGGATGCTCGGAGAAATGGTCACCCGGATCAATGTGAAAATCCTGGGTGGCCACCACGTGGCGGTATTCGGCGCCGTCGGCCAGGTAAGCGCTGATGGCGCCCGCCAGCGCCGTCCCACCGGCTACGGCCAGCGAGCCGCCCTCGCAAAAGTCCTTCTGAACGTCGACGACGATCAGCGCGCGCATGACACCACGGTATAGAGTCGGCGCGACCGTCCGCCTGGGTAGGATCGGCAAAGTCAAGGCCGCGAGCTGCGCGTTGCAGAAGCTAGTTTGTCAAACTATAGTCCAGACACGTGTCCAGAAAGTTCGCTGACGCCTCCTCCGAACCTTTCGCCGTGATCTCTTTCGGCAACGCCAAATCGGATCGGGCATGAGTATGCGGATTGCGCTGCTGTCGTATCGCAGCAAGCCGCACTGCGGCGGCCAGGGGGTTTACGTTCGGCACCTGAGCCGCGGCCTGGTCGAACTGGGACACCATGTGGAGGTGTTCTCCGGTCAGCCGTACCCCGAAGAGCTCGACCCTCGGGTGGTGCTGACCGAATTACCCAGCCTCGACATGTATCGCGAACCGGACCCGTTCCGCATCCCGCATCCGTGGGAAATTCGGGATCGCATCGACCTTCTCGAGCTGGCCACTGTGTGGACGGCGGGTTTCCCCGAGCCGCGCACCTTCAGCCTGCGCGCCGCACGCCTACTGGCCGATCGGCAGCACGAGTTCGACGTCGTACATGACAATCAGAGTTTGGGCGTCGGCCTGCTTGACATCGCCGCGACCGGCCTACCCGTGGTGGCGACCGTGCACCACCCGATCACCCGTGACCGGCTGCTGGATCTCGCCGCGGCGCAGTGGTGGCGGAAACCATTGGTGCGCAGGTGGTATGGCTTTTTGAAGATGCAAGAGCACGTTGCCCGCAGCATTCCGGAGTTGTTGACCGTCTCGTCGTCGTCGGCCACCGACATCACCACGGACTTCGGAGTGCACCCTGACCAGCTTCATGTGGTGCCGCTGGGTGTCGACACCGACATGTTCGCTCCGACGACGCAGCCGCGAATTCCCGGCCGCATCATTGCGATTGCCAGCGCCGACCGGCCGCTCAAGGGCGTCGGGCACCTGTTACAAGCGGTGGCCAAGCTGCGCGCCGAACACGACCTGGAGCTGCAGCTGGTCGCCAAGCTCGAACCCAACGGCCCCACCGAAAAGCTGATCGCCGAGCTCGGGATCTCCGACATCGTCCACACCTCCAGCGGACTTTCCGATACCGAGTTGGCGCGGCTGTTCGCCTCCGCCGAAATCGCCTGTATCCCTTCACTTTACGAAGGATTCTCACTTCCAGCCGTGGAAGCGATGGCTAGCGGGACACCCATCGTGGCCAGCCGTGCCGGCGCGTTGCCTGAGGTGCTGGGACCCGACGGCGGTTGCGCCAGGCTGGTACGCCCCGGCGACGCCGCCGAGCTCATTCGGGTGTTGGGCGAGCTGCTGGTCTCGCCCGACCAGTTGCAGCGACTGGGCGCGGCAGGTCGCCGCCGGGCCGTCGAGGTGTTCAGCTGGGAATCGGTGGCTGCGCAGACCGTACGTGTTTACGAACAGGCCATCGCGCGCAGCGCGTCGGCCGAGGGTTCGGGCCAGGCGGTGGGCGAGCCATGCTGACGGTAGATTTCGACCGTCTCGATATCGGTCACGGCACCAAAGTCATCGACGTCGGGTGCGGGGCGGGCCGGCACAGCTTCGAGGCTTATCGGCGAGGCGCCGACGTTGTGGCATTCGACCAGAACGCCGCCGAGCTCGACAACGTCCACACCGTGTTGCGCGCCATGGCCGATTCCGGCGAGGCACCGGCATCGGCTCACGCGGAGACCGTCGTCGGTGACGCACAGGCATTGCCGTATCCCGATCGGACGTTCGACTGCGTCATCGCGTCGGAGATCCTCGAGCATGTCCCGGCCGACGATGCCGTCATCGCCGAGTTGATTCGCGTGCTCAAGGTCGGCGGCAGACTGGCAGTCACGGTACCCCGGTGGTTGCCCGAACGATTGTGCTGGCTGCTCTCCGATGACTATCACGGCAACGAGGGCGGCCACATCCGCATCTACCGGGCACACGAGCTGCGCGGCAAGATCGCCGGTCGCGGCATGATATTCACCCACACTCATCATTCACACGCGTTGCACGCCCCATTTTGGTGGCTGAAATGCATGGTCGGCGTTGATAACTCAGACCATCCGGCAGTCGTTGCCTACCACAAGATGCTGGTGTGGGACATGATGCGGCGACCCGTGCTGACCCGGCTGGCCGAATCGACACTGAACCCGGTGATCGGCAAGAGCGTCGCGTTGTATTTCGAGAAACCGGTACCCGCCGTTGAGCTGGTCTAAGGAACCGCGCGTCCCTGGCGTTCTCTCTCCCGCGCAATGCCGACAGACGGCGGAATCGATTGCCGCACTGCAAGAGCCGTCAGGTGCGATCCCATGGTCACAGGGTGCGCACACCGACCCTTGGGACCACGTGGAATGCGCGATGGCGCTCACGGCGGCGGGCCTCACGGAGCCGGCCCGACGCGCCTTCGACTGGTGTCGTCGCCAACAACGCGCGGACGGCTCCTGGCCGATCCAGCTTCGCGCGGGCGTCGTCGAAGACGCCAACAGCGACAGCAACTTCTGCGCTTATGTCGCGGTCGGCGTCTGGCACCACGTATTGGTCACCGGCGATCGGGACTTTGCGGCCGCGATGTGGCCGACGGTGCGCGCCGCAATCGATTTCGTCTTGGAGCTGCAGCTCGAGGGCGGTGAAATTTGTTGGGCGCGTAGCCCTTCCGGCCCGTTGACAGAGGCGCTGCTCACCGGTTGCGCCAGCATTTTCCACAGCATTCGCTGTGCGCTGGCCCTGGCGAATCTGGCCGACGAGCCGCAACCGGAATGGGAGGTCGCGCTTGGCCGGCTGGGCCACGCGATCACTGCCCATCCGTCGGCGTTCACCGAGAAGCCGCGTCACTCGATGGACTGGTACTACCCAATCCTGGGCGGTGCGCTTCGCGGTCCCGGGGCAGCCGCCCGGATCGCCGAGCGATGGCACGATTTCGTCGTCGACGGTCTGGGCATCCGGTGTGTCGACGACCGGCCGTGGGTGACCGGTGCGGAGACCTGCGAACTGGTGCTTGCGCTCGATGCGATGAACGACCGGCAGGCGGCCCTGCGGCAGTTCGCCGCCATGCAGCACTTGCGTGAGAAGGACGGCTCCTACTGGACCGGACTGGTGTTCAGCGACGGAAAGCGTTGGCCTGTCGAGAGAACCACCTGGACCGGAGCGGCGGTGATTCTCGCCGCCGACGCGCTGTCGTCCACGACCGCGGGCAGCGGCATCTTCCGCGGCACCGATCTGCCGCGCGGCTTGGAGGGCGACTACGACTGCGAGTGTGCGACCAGCCCGTCGGACCGCTAAACCGCGACGCCGGCGTCGCCCGCTATCCGCTCCAACACCCGCATCGACCCGGTGACGGATCTCTCCACGAACGCGCCGCTTTGCAGAGCGCGACAATAGATCTGGTACGGCGCCTGACCACCGTCGCGCGGGTCCGGGAAGACGTCGTGGATGATCAGGGCGCCTCCGGCGCTTACCCACTTGGCCCAGCCGTCGAAGTCTTGGTGCGCGGCGTCCTCGCTATGGCCGCCGTCGATGAACAACAGCTGCAGCGGCGTGCGCCACCCGCCGGCCACCACGGTCGACTTGCCCACCACCGCCACCACGTTGTCATCCAGGCCGGCCTCGTCGAGCGTGTGGCGCAACGTTGGCAAGGTGTCGAAGCGTCCGGTGGCGTCGTTGACCAGCGACGTGTCGTGGTACTCCCACCCGGGCTGATGCTCTTCGGAGCCGTGGTGGTGGTCGACGGTGTAGACCACGCTTTGACGGGCCAGCGCCGCCGCGCCCAACAGCACCGTTGACTTGCCGCAGTACGTCCCGATCTCCACCCCGACACCATGATCGAAGTAGCGCAGCGCCGCATCGTGCAGGGCGCGGCCCTCGTCCGCGGGCATGAAGCCGGTAATTCGCTCGGCCAAGTCGAACAATCGACCTGTGAGCCCGTCGTGAGCAGTGCGATCTGAGGAGAACGTCATCACCTGAACGGTAACGCACAGCGTGGGCCACGCGGTTGCCGCACCAGTGCCGTTGTAGTAGTGTCCGGACACGTGTCCAACCCGGTAGCTCGGGAATCGACAAGACGGCGACTGACCGCCAAGCAAGCCGACACCGTTGACCGGCTGGGCAATGCCGCGATCGGCGTATTGAGCCGAAAAGGCTTCTCCGGATTGACGATTCGCATGGTCGCGGCCGAAGCTGGAGTGGGCGCGGCCACCGCGTACACGTATTTCTCATCCAAAGAACACCTTGTGGCGGAAGTTTTCTGGCGACGGTTGGCCTCCAGCCCGGTTCCGCCGACCGATTCGGCGGATCCGACCGTGCGGGTTATCGCCGTCCTGCGCCAGATCGCGCTGCTGGTTGCTGAAGAACCCGAACTCGCCGGTGCGGTGACCAACGCGTTGCTGGGCAAGAATCCCGAGGTCGAGCATCTGCGGCTGCGCATCGGCCGCGAAATTCATCAACGTCTGGTCACGGCCTTGGGCCCCGATCACACCCCCGACCTGGTCGAATCACTCGAGCTGCTCTACGCGGGAGCACTGGTACGCGCCGGCATGGGATACGCGTCCTACACCCAGATCGCCGATCGGCTGGAGACATCGGCACGACTGTTGTTGGCCGAAAAGCCGTCTGGTCTCGCAGACGCGGTCCTTCCCCGAGACGGGACGCCCTAGCAGCGCTGCCCGCGGCGAGAACTGGCATCCAAGCGGTTACCGGCTGGCATGATCAACGCCCATGGACGTCGTCGATCACCCTGAACGCGACCAGGCTTGGGACGACACGGCGCGATCTGAGACCGAAATGCAACGGTTAGACCGTAATTGGGTCAGCCTGCTGCAAGAGTTGCGGGTGGTTCAGACCGGCGTCCAACTGCTCACCGGCTTTTTGTTGACGTTGCCGTTCCAGCCGCGCTTCGACGGGCTGAGCACGGCGATGCGGGTGGTCTATTTGGCGACGGTGGGTTGCTCGGTTGCCGCCACGGTGCTGTTAGAGGCTCCGGTCGGAATACATCGCTTGTTGTTCCGGCGGCACCGGCTGCTGTCGGTGGTATCCATCGCGCATCGACTCGCCTACTCCGGACTGTTACTCATGGGTTTGGCCCTTGCCGGCGTAGCCGTGATCATCTTCGGCGTGGTTGCCGGCCACACGGCGGGCGCCATTGCCGGGATATGCGCGCTAACCGCTCAGGTCTATTTTTGGGTGGTGGTGCCGCTGTGGGTGCGGTATGAGCCGCCGCAACCCATGTAGAGACGGCGCCGCCGCGGCAGGCCGGTTTGCAGAGTGGACAAGCCGGGAACACACCTGCCATGTTGATCCGCAGAATCGCTCGTCCCCTGCTGTCCGCGGCATTCATCGGCCAAGGTGTCGAAACGTTGCGCAATCCCAAAGTCACCCTCGATGCGGCGCAGACCGCTGTGACGGCGTTACAGACGTTGCCGGATCCGGTCGGAAACAAGATTCCGTCGGACCCGGAGACAGTCGCACGGATAAACGCGGCCGTTCAAGTCGGCGGTGGTCTCTTGCTCGCCACCGGCAAGTTGCCGCGGATTGCCTCGGCGGCGCTGGCGTTCACCGTGGTACCGGGCAGCCTTGGTGGGCATCTGTTCTGGAATGAGAGCGATCCGGAACTCAAGGTGCAGAAACGCCGCGACCTGCTCACCGACCTGAGCCTGCTGGGCGGGCTGATCATCGCCGCGGCCGATACGGCCGGCAAGCCGTCATTGGGATGGCGTGGTCGACGGGCGGCCAGCCGGATCTCGGAGGCGGTTTCCGCTGCACTGCCGCTGGATGGATCCGACGACTCGCTGCTCGATTCCGAGTTGGCCGAACGAATCGCGCACGGCCTGCACGTGGGCGCCGAGCGCAGTCGCGAATTGGCCAGCACGGCCGCCGAGAAGAGCGGACCGCTGGTCGAGGCTGCCCGCAAACGCGGCGGCGAATTGGCCAGCACAGCCGCCGAACGAAGCGCTCCCGTGGTCGAAGCCGCCCGCAAGCGCGCCCGTAAGCGCGGCGCCGAGCTGGCGGAGACTGTGCGCGAACGCGGCGCCGAGCTGGCCGAGACCGCGCGCGACCGCGGCGCCGATTTCGGTGAACGAGCCCGGGAACGCGGCGTCGAACTGGCCGCTGAACTTGGAGAAACCGCGCGCGACCGCGGCAGCGAACTCGGTGAGTGGGCCCGTGAACACGGTACGGAGTTGGCCGAAACCGCCCGCGAACGCGGCGTCGAACTGGCCCACCGCGGACGGGTCAAAGCTCGTCGTTGGCGCTAATCGGCCGAATAGCAGAAGGCTTCGCTTCGCTGCGATGCCGACCCCGCCACACATAAACCGCCCAAGACGCCGCCACCAGGGCAAACACCACGACCGGGACCGCGTCGGCCCAGCTGGCGGGGTAAAGCACACCGATGATGTAGCGGGCGATGAAGCCCTCCGGTGGCAGCGGCGCCATCCCGGCTTTCGCGCGCCCCCAACGCTCCAGCCAAGTCAACGGGCAATCGAGATGTTGCGTGGTGATCGCGATCCCCCACAACACTGCCGGCACGTGCAGCCAGATCGTGCGGCGCCACCGCAACGCGACGAACCCGCCGACCATCAGATAGCAAAGAAAAGCGAAGTGCAGGACGAGCGCAACGACGACCATGACGTGATACATCGCTAACCGCCGTCACGTGATACGACCGCAGCGCGCTTCGATTCGCTCATCGCTGGTCCAACGGACGGTGCCCAGATGAAGTGCCGTGTTTACAAGATCACCATGCTAGCCAGCCGGCACGGTAGATTGGCACACAGCAACGCGGCCAGGAGCGAATCTCATGACATCAGCTGACTTCGACCCCAACTCGCCTCAGTACGGCTATCCGCCTGCCGGTTCGCCACAGTGGGCGCATGCCCAACCTGGCGGCCTCGGCGCGCGATTCTTTGCCCGGGTGATCGACGGCATCCTGGTCAACATCGTGGCGTTTTTACTGTCGATGTTCCTCTTCGACCAGGGTTACTGGTGGCTGGTGACCGGCCTTTTCTCGGGCGTGCTGATGTTCGGCTACTTCGTGTTGTTTGAAGTCTCTTACGGCAGCAGCCCGGGCAAGAGACTTCTCGGTCTGGCCGTCCGCGGCCCGGGCGGCGCGCCGAAGCCCGACGTCCGACAGGCGGCCATCCGCAACTCGTTCACCTTGCTGGCGGTGATTCCCTACATCGGCGGCCTGCTGGCGTTCATCGCCTATGTCGTTATCGCGGTGACGATTAGCGCCAGCCCCACCAAACAGGGCAAGCACGACGAGTTGGCCGGCGGTACCGAGGTGGTCAAGCGCTGACGGTCCGGCGCGTTCGGGTGCCGGCCAGATTTTCTAATGGCAGCCAACCGTTCCGAGTGATGCGTTGCCAGTGCGTCCGGTTACCTAGGTACCCAGTGCGGGGTGATGGTGATGTTCTGGCCGCTGGTGGCCGTCACGTCGCAGCTTGCCTGCGTCCCCGGCGGCTGGGGCTTCGCCTGGTACAAGGCGTTGCAGGCCCCGTCGGGGGTGGAGTCGATCTTTCCGATCGTATAAACGCTGACGCCCGATTTGGGTTGGAAACTGATGCCCACGGTGTTCAGGGCCAACACAACGCCCGAGCAGGTGGCCTCCGCAATCCCGCAGTGGATATCCGGGTACGGTCCGTCGCCGGTGTTGAGTATCGTCACGGTTCCGCCTGGTTGGCGGCCATTGTTGACGCTGATGACGTAGCCCAGACCTTGTCCCACCCTGCGGAGTAGCTTGTCGGCGTTCTGCAGCTCGCTGATCATTGGCGACGAGGACGACGACGGGGGTTTTGACGGCGACCGGAATTTAGGCCCGGGTTTTGAATGGCCACCCGACGCCCTCAACCTGAGTGGATTAGTAGCGTCGGGCGTCGACGAATGGGCGTCTGCCAGTTGGCTGACGTCGGAGAGTGCCTGCTGCAGGTCGGTCAGCACCCGCTGCCAGAGGGCGTCGTTGGAGTTCGCATGCGTGCCGGTGACCGCCTGACAGTCCCGCTGCGCTTGGGCGACAGCGACTAGCAGGTCTCCTTCGGTGGCTGCCGCCTTGACCGCGTCGAGGTCTGCCCGCAGCCGGGTAGCGGACTGCAGCTGCTGGGCGGGCTGGAGAGATGTCCCCGCCGCGGCGGTGCGGGCGCTACCGGCTGTGGTGTGTGTGAGCCCGCATCCGGCTAGCACAACAATCGACACGGCCACGACCACGAAACGCAGTCCCCGCATATCCGGTCCTCTTTGTCGTGAGCCTGGCGCAAAATATCTGGGTTGCCTCATTGCACCGCGCAGCTGCGTGCGAAGAATTATCCAACGGTTCGAACCGGCGCCGGTGGACTTTGAACAACTTACTCGCGCCACGCCGTCGTAGCCGTCAGTTTCACGGCGGGTTCGCGGTCATCCCCGGCGCCGCTGGTCCACATACTCCAGAAACGTTTCGACGATCGCCTCCACGCTCTGGCCCACATCCATGGCCATCCCATGCTCATCGGGATCCAGCGGCTGCAGCGTCTCGAATTGGGACTCCACCAACGAGGACGGCATGAAGTGGCCCGGTCGGCCGGCTTGTCTGCGGCCGATCAGGTCCGGTGAACCGGTCAGATGCAGGAACTCGATATGCACACAGTGCGAACGTAGCCGGTCGCGGTATCTGCGCTTGAGCGCCGAGCAGCTCATCACGCCGCCGTCGTCGTGACCGGCCAACCACTGCCCCACCGCGTCCAGCCACGGGTAGCGGTCGTCGTCGGCAAGCGGCGTTCCCGCGGCCATCTTCGCGATGTTGGCCGGCGGGTGAAAGGCGTCAGCGTCGGCAAACGGAACTCCGAGGCGGCGCGCCAGCGCCGCGCCCACCGTCGACTTGCCTGACCCGGAGACACCCATCACCACGACCGGTATGCCTGGCGGACCGAGCTTTTCAGCGCACACGCGTCCCCGTCACGGCGTCGGCAGATTGCGGTTCCACTCCAGCCAGCCCACGCCGGTTCGCCCGTCAGCGGTGCTCACGGTGGCCCACACGCGCGGGAATTGACTGATCCGCCCGTCCGGGGCGACCAGGCGTACCGGCGCGTGCCCGCGCACGTCGACGGTCGCGGTGACACCACCGGGATCAACCGAAAGTGTCGCGCTAACCGGCAATCCGTCGGCATCGAATGTCTGCCGGGGAGCGACGGTTTGCAACTCCGTGACCGTGCCGCCGCGGTCCTGGACGTAGCCGATACCGACCGGCGGGACGCCCGGTATCCGGATGTCCACCGCGTGCAGGTGTGTCCCGTCGTCGAGATGCAGCGCACTCCAGACCCAGTCCATACTCCACCAATCGCGCACTCCCCACGAGTGGTCGCGCTGACCGGGTACCGAATCGACGGTGTAGCGATGGCCATCGATGGTGACGGATCCTGAGACGGTGCAGGGTATTTCGTAGCGGGTGGCCAGCCGATACTGATAAGGCGTGCCGTCGGTGGTCCACTCCAGATCGATCGCCACCTCGGCCGGCACTCCCTGTTCAGCCCGCAACAGCGCGGCCGGGTCAGGGTAGGACTGGCCGTGTCCACGCAGGGCAATGCGGTAGGTGCGCAGTGGGTCATCGGCAGCGTGCGTGAAATCGATTGCACCCGTTTGCAGCGTCCACGGGTCGATGGGCAGCGGGACCTCGACGTCGACCACTGCGACCGTGGGCAGCTCAGGACCGCACAGCAGGGCATGCAGCCACGCCGTCTGCTGGTTGGGAATCAGGCCGATACGTATCCAGCCGCCGAATCCGTTTGCGGCATCGGCGAAGTCGGCATACCAGCTCTCGTTCCACAGCGGCTCACCGGTCGCGGTGTGGGCCGACTCGTCGTCAGGCGACGGACACAGCGGCTCGATCGTCGTCGGTGCGGGCAGGATTGCCAGTGCGTCAGCGTCGAGCACATGCTCACAATGGCGTTGCAGCATTGTCATGAACATCGCGTCGCCACGTTCGGTACGTTCCACCAGCATCGACGAGACGATGGCCATCATCACCCCGAAGAAGGACTGCCTGCGCACTCCGTCGCGGACATCGGCGAGGCTGATCGGTGCGTCCGGCCCGAGCGCCGCGTGGTAGGCGTCCAGCAGGGCCTCGTAGTGCGTGCGCCGGTCCGTCACCGGCAGCGCGCAACCGAGGAAGTAGGCCAGATCAGTCATCGCCGGGCCCCAGGTGACCGTCTGCCAATCGACCACCGTCAGTGGGCGGTCGGCGCCGGCGGCGCCGAACAGCATGTTGTCCAACCGATAGTCGCCGTGCACCAGACCGTGGATCCGACCTGCGACTGCCTCGTCGGCCAGGTATTCGTCGAATCCGCCGACCAGTCGTTCGCACACCATGCGGTGCTGCGGCGCGATCTGGTCACCGTAGCGGTCGACGAAACCGGCGTGCAGCGCAGTGATCAGCGCTTGGTTGACCGGTGTGTCGCGGTTCAGCCATGGCGCCTCGGCGAGCGTGGTGTCACCGAGCAGCGGACCCTGTAAGCGGGCCAGCTCTGTGACCGCGAGCCGGGCCTGAGCCGTTGTGGCGCCGCGGATTTCGTCACCGACGACAGCCGGATTCGCGTCGCCGAGTAGGAGGTCGAAAGTGCCTGACGCAGCGTCGAATGCGGTGTGATAACACGGTGCGACCGGTCCTCGTAGCCGTGGGGCGATGTCGCGGTAGAAGCGCACTTCGCGCTCGTAAAGGCCCAGCGTCATCCCGGTCTGGCGGCTCATCGGATCGGTGGCCGCGACCTTCAGCACCACCGAATCCGGTTTGTCGCTGTCGGGCGCGCCGTCGGCGTACGTCAGCTGCACCCGGTAGCACTCGCTCATCTGACCCGTGCCGATGCGCTCGACGGCGAAATCGGCGATGGTTCCGGCGCCAATGGCGGACGTCAGCCAAGCGGCGCTGAGGTCCGCCGGCCGTTCGACGACGTTGTCGGTGTGCGATGTCATGGCTCGTCCACGAAATCACATCCGCCGTCATCGCGCTACGAGCTTACTGATAAGCGGGCCACCGATGAATCCTCCGGCCCCTGTTACCGCGACAGTAATTACGGTGTTGCTGAGTCCCCGAAAGGCAGAACGCCCCGGTACCAGTCAACGGTCTCGGCGATCGCCTCCTCCATGGAGTGACGCGGTTCCCAACCCAGCATCGTGCGGGCCTTCGCGGCAGATAGATACTGGTGGGATATCTCGTGGCGGGCGGTGGCCCGGATGTCCGGTTCCAGCTCAGTCCCAGTCGCAGCTTGGAGCATGTCGACCAATTGCAGAACGGAAAGGGGACTTTCGGTGGAGAAGTTGAACGCCTCGCCTCCAAGTGTTGGGTTCTCGTAGATCGCCTCGGCGAGCTGCAGGTAGGCGAGCACTCCGTCGGACACGTAGAGATAGTCCCGGGTCATTGTCCCGTCCGAGCGGATCACTGGACGTTGGCCCTTGAGCAGGAGACGTATCGTGCCCGGGACGAGCCGCTCCCAGTTCGTATCTCCGGGACCGAAGAAATTGCCGCACCGCGTTACGACGACGGGGACGGCGTAGACGCGAGCGAAGCTCTGGGCGATGAGGTCCGAGCAGGCCTTGGAGACATCGTAAGGATTGATAGCGAGGAGTGGCATATCTTCCGTATAGGGAAGGACGGTTTGTTCTCCGTACGCCTTGTCGCTACTCGCCGTGACGATCTGGCGAACCGTACTGCTGCGGCGCGCCGCTTCCAGGAGCGCCCAGGTTCCCCGCACATTGGCCTCGTAGGTGGGCACCGGGTTGCGATTCGCCACTCCCACCTGGGCCTGAGCAGCCAGGTGGAAGACGGTCGCCACGTCGTACTCTCCGAGCATCCGCTCCATGAGGGACTGATCCTCGACCGCCCCCGTGACTATCGACACCTTCGGCCATCACCCGTCCCGGATGGCCGAGGACGGAACGGTGTCGCGAACGAGCACGACGATGCGTGCCCCGAGTGCCGCGAGGGCGGAGGTCAGGTGATTACCGAGGAATCCGGTTGCTCCTGTCACTGCTACCGGGCGTCCGTCCCAGAAGTCCCGGTTGGGTTCGAACGGTGTGATATTCGTTCCGGTCGTCATCGCTTGTCTTCCCATTGGTGTGGATCGGTTCAGGTGCCGGTCAATCGCACCCAGGGCCCGCGTCCTCCCTCACAGAGCGCGGTCAGCTCCTGCGCATCCTTCTGGGTGTCCAAGGACTTCCAGAATCCTTCGTGACGGTAGGCGAACAACTCGGCGGCGTTAGCCAACGAAGGAAGAACCTCGCGTTCGAGATCCTCCCCGTCCCAGCGATCGAAGACTCGGCTGTCCATAACGAAGAACCCGGCGTTGATCAGATGGTCGTGCAACTTCGGCTTCTCTCGGAATCCGCTCACCCTTCCCCTTTCATCGAGATCGAAGGTTCCGTACGGAGAAGGAAGAGAAACCGTGGTTACTATCGCTGCTCCCCCATGGCCGCGGTGGAAGTCCAAGAGGTGGTGGAGGTCGACGTCTCCCAGGCCATCGCAGTACGTGAGAAAGAACTCCTCGCCCAGACGTTCGCGCACCCTCATGACACGACCACCCGTATTGGTCTCCTCGCCCGTTTCAACCACCTCGACCTGCCAACTGGCAGGCAGGGACTGCGCGAATTTCCATACCAGCTCGGCTTTGTAGCCGGCGGCCAGTATGAAGTCGGTGAAGCCCTGATAGGCGTAGATCTCCATCACGTGGGCGAGAACCGGACGGTCTCCGACCAGCAGCAAGGGCTTGGGCACCTCGAGGGTCGAGGGCATGGCTCGGATGCCTCTTCCGCCGCAGAGGATTACGGTCTGCATATCGCCGCAACGGAGTAAAGAACCGAGCCAGAGCATAGTTTCATTGACATCTCCCGGGTCAGTTGCGTGGTGTCAACCTCCGCTACTCTCCGGGGCCCCGGGCTCGTCCACGAAATCACATCCGCATCATCGCGCCAGGGAGAACCCTTCCCAAGCCAGCCGCCGCTCGGGGTGCGGATCGAACTCGAGACGTGACCTGTGGTCGAACACCATCACTGCGCGGTCGGCATCGGTGTAGGCCGGCCAGTCGTCGCCGGGTTTGCCCGAGCGGCTGAATGACCCCCAGCGCCTTTGTACTTCGTTGGTGACCCGCAGAGCAGATCGCCGATCAACGGGCGCGGTCAGCAAGGCGCCGAACTTGGTGCGGTAGACACCGAAGACCGCGAGCAATTCGGTGGCGTGCGTAGCCCCCAACCCCGACCAGCGCAGTACACGGGGTGCGTAGTCGTATCGATAGAGATGGGCGGGCGCGTGCCTGCCATGGGCCGCGGCGATCTCCCACGCCGCGGAACTGAAGGCGAAGTCCCCGCCCAGTCGTATACACGCAGATCGCTCGGGATAATCGGGGTAGGCGCCGGTAATGCGTTCCCGCGCAGCGGGATCCACCTCGGCCAGCAGCGCTTCGACCATCGGCTCGGTCGTCGGCAACATCTGCAGGAAGCGAGTGAACAGGCGGCCTTCTTCGGCGTTGGTACCCACGATGAGCGGGACCCGGTGCGCTTTGCCCTGCCGCATTGCTTCGAAGGGATCCAGCGGCAGGTAGTCGTCACCGAAGACGGGGCCGATTGGGAACGCGCCCAGCATGTCCCGCACGCCGTCCTCGATCAGCCGATTCTGCGCATCCACCAATTCGGCCGGGGACGCCGCCCTCAGCGCGTGGCCGGCATCCTGCTTGCGGGCGCCCAGTAACGTTGTGAATCGCCCGGCAAACTCCGCTGCGACTTCGCTCGAGCGCGTCATTCCGCTGGCTGGACTCTCCGAAATTGCTTGTGCAAAAAGGCCTTCCGCCTCCGGTGCCGCCAGTAACGAGACGACGGCATGCGCGCCGGCGCTTTCGCCGAACACTGTCACACTGTCCGGATCGCCGCCGAAGGCCCCGATGTTGTCTTTGACCCAACGCAGCGCCAGCACCAGATCACGCAGAAACAGGTTGCTGTCGAAAGTGGCATCCGCCGTCGACAGCGACGACAAATCCAGACAGCCCAGCGCGCCGAGGCGGTAGTTGACCGATACGTAAACACAGCCTCGACGAGCCAGGGACGCCCCGTCGTAGATCGGAGTGGCCGAGCTACCCAGGATGTATCCCCCGCCGTGCACGAAGACCATGACGGGTAGCGGTTCGGTTTCCGGGGCTTCCGGGGCGACGACATTGAGGGTGAGGCAGTCCTCGCCCATCGGCTGGTATTTGCCGACGCCGATCAACGTGTAGCGACGCTCCTGGGGTGCGCACTTGGTGAACCCGTGGCAATACCGCACACCCGGCCACGGCTGGACCGGCTGCGGCGCCCGAAACCGCAGCGCACCAACCGGCGGGCGGGCGTACGGGATGGAGCGCCACCGGTGCATGCCGTCGCGGGTGAAGCCTTCGACGGTGCCGGCGACCGTAGTCACGCGGACGGTGTGTTCGTGCATAACCTGACGGTAGCGAACGTCAGGGGGTGGCGCGCGGCAGGTCGAGTTGGAGGACCCGGATTGTCCCGCTGGTGCCGTCGACCTCGACCAGCGCCCCGGGCGGCAGACGCCGCGTTGCGTCCTGCACATCCACCACACAGGGGATGCCGAATTCGCGTGCTACGACGGCGGCGTGCGACATCGGTCCACCAAGCTCCGTCACCACGGCGCCCGCGTAGGAGAACGCGGCGGTATAGCCGACATCGGTGACCTCGGCGACGAGGATCTCTCCGGCTTCCAGGTCGTCGATGGTCTCAGGCCTGACGATCCGGACCCGCCCACGGACTCGTCCACCACAGACGCCGACGCCCGTCAGAGCCTGCCCGGGGGCCAGCACGGCCGCCACGACGCCGGCCGCGCGCCAATCGCCGCTGAAGACAGCGGGCGGCACGAAGCCTGCCAGCCTGCGCTGTTCGGCACGACGGCGCGCTACCAGCCCGGCCGCGTCGGCAGGAAGCGCATCGAGTTCGTCAACCAGCAGATAGAACACGTCGTCAGCGGCCTCGAACACACCCGAATTCACCAGCCTGCGTCCGAGCTCACGAAGTAGGTTGCGCAACACCCAGATCGCACGCACCATTCGGTCGCGACGGACTTCGCGGTCGCGAAGCTGGTGGGCGGCAAGCACTGCGACGGGCCGGGCCCGCAGCGGGATCGCCGGACGGCTTGTCTCCGGCCGTCTCGGGGTGTGAAGCGATTTGGCCACCATGCGGACCAGTAGCTCCGGGTCGTCGGCGTAGCTGGAAGACAGCATCTCGACCTCCGCGGGACCGCGGTGCCCGAATACCTTCAACTCGGCAAGCACGGCCGCGTGGAACTCCGGGGCCTGGACAGACAGCTCGTCAAGATGGTCACCGGGGCCCGCCAGAATCCGGGCCACGTTGGGGTCGCGTTGCGCGGCGTCCGCCAACCGGTACACGGCGTTCAGCGGCTGCGCGCTGGCCAACTCCTGACCGACGGGCAGCACCATGTCACGTCCGTTCAGGCCGCGCAGGATCACGCTGAGCGCGGCGAACGCCATGAATGATCCGGACGCCAGCACCCAGCCGTCGACGACATGGTCGCGCGCCAACAAGATCAAACTCTGCAATCGTACATCGGTGAGCTGCGAAAGATCGCCAACTGCAAGCTCTTCCAAGTAATCGATATCGTCGATGAAGTCACGCGTGTCGCGAGCTGCGCCGGTGGTCAGGCCCGCCAAGTTGACTGCGAACACGCCCAGGTTGCGGACGGTGCGCAACAGACCCACGGTCCCGCCGGATTCGCGCGGCAGCTGGTGCTCCCCGTAAATCGGCATGGCGGCCACACTCTGACCGAAGAACTGGCTCTGACGAATCACCGTCTCGGGCTTGACGAACGGCACCGTTTCGGCCATGAAATGCGCGGTCGTGATGGCTCCGTACAGGCGATGGCCGAAGACCCCGACAGTGCGGGTCGCCATCTCGTGCTGGATCAATCCGCCGGGCCGCAACCGTTCGGCAATTGCCGCACCGCCCGCGCGGAGTCCTCTGACGGTTACCGATGCCGATGAAGGCGAGAACGGTCCCGGCAGCGCCTCCGACAAATTGGTGGCCAGATACGTCGGAAACCGCGGGTCGATCGGTGTGTCGAACTCACCGTTGCCGCCTGTCGGGCCGGCCAACACCGGGAACGTCCCGTCGACGGCCGGCGCGTCGACCGCCGGGATGTCCTGGATGTTGGTCAGCCGCCAGGGCAGCGATCACCACGCGCCTACCGACGCCGACCCGACCGCGCACCGCCAATGCGAAGTCTCGGACGCATTCCTCGGCGTTCCAGGCCGGGGTGACATCCCATTTGTCACGGAGCCGCGAGGTGTCCATCGACGGCGCACCGGCACATGTCCAGTTCGGCGGCCACCGACCAGCCGCCGCAACAGCCTGCTCCACCGGGCTGCGCACCACCGGCCGCCCGAGCGCGTCGGCCATCTCACCGAATGAACGGCTCTCCGGGCGCGCAAGATTCACCGGCCCGCTGTCGATGCCCGGTATCAAGGCTGCGCGGATGAATACCCGAAGGGCGTCGTCGCTGTGCACGACCTGCACGGCTGCGACCCGCGGAGCCCGTCGAGGTCGGGGAAGAATCGCCGACGCCAACACTCTTCAGCACCCAATTGTCGACGTTTCGGCCGAGGATCATCGCCGAACGGATCGCCACCCATTCCGCACCGCAGGCCGCCACCATCTCTTCGACCCGCGCCTTGTCCAGCCCGTGCGCCGAACCGGTTGCAGCTGGTGTGCTTCCGACAGAAATATGCTGACACCTCGATCCAGGCCGTAGACGTGTGCCGACGAGGCGAAGACGATGCGGCGGGCACCGCTGCGGGCCATCGCGTCAAGGACGTTGCGCGGTCCCGCCGATATTGATTTCGCGGTCCGCCGGGTGGTCAGCGGCCGGGTTGACCGCCCAGGCGCAGTGCACGACGACCTCGGCGCCTGCGACCGCACGCCGTACCCCTGCAGCGTCGCGAATATCGCTCTGCACGAATCTCGCTGCGCTCGGCCAGCTTTCGGGTCGGTTGCGGGCCAGTCCGACGACGTCGTGGCCCAGGCTGAGCAGTCGCAGCGACCACGCCGCGACCGATCACTCCGCTGGCCCCGGTGACGGCGATCCTCACGGGCGAACCTCGACCTCATCCGGTTACTCGTCGTCGTCGAGGAACGCAGCATTGACCAGGTCGTCGAGATCCATCGCTGCGATGTCTTTTTCCCTGTCCCTGCCCTGCGTCGGCGCCGTCCGCCTCGTTCGCCAGGCTGAGCAGCAGGTCCAACACACCGGCCTGCCGAAGGCGTTTGACCGGAATAGACGCCACGACGCGCTGGATTTCCGCCTCGCCGGGCGCAGCCAGGGGCGTCGACTCGGTCGAGGCGCCGACAAGCTCCTGGCGGAAGTAACCGGCCAGCGTCGCGGCGTTCGGATAGTCGAAGATGAGAGTGGGCGAAAGCGCCAGCCCGGTGGCGGCTTTGAGCCGGTTGCGCATCTCGACAGCGGTCAACGAGTCAAAGCCCAGCTCCTGGAACGCCTTGTCCGGGTCGATGGACTCCGGCGTGGTGTTGCCCAGCACGGTGGCGATATGCGAACGCACCAGATCGAGCAGCACCGCGTGCTGCTCATCCTCGGGCAGGCCCTCCAGACGTTGCAGCAGTGCGGACTTCGACTTGGCGGCGGCCAGCGAGTCGTCGACCTGACGCCGCGCCGGCGCGTTGATCAGATCGACGAACATCGGCGGCAATGTGCCGCCGTCGAACTTCGCACGAAGAGCGACGGTGTCGATGCGGGCGGGTAGCAGGAACGGCTCGTCGATCACCATCGCGGTGTCGAGCAATTGCAGCGCCTCGGTCGAGGACATCGCGACGATCCCGTCGCGGGCGAACCGCGCGAAGTCGACGGCTTCCAGTGCGCCGGTCATGTTGCTGGTCTGGTCCCACAGGCCCCAGCCCAGCGAGATCGCCGGCAGCCCCTGAGCCCGTCGACGCACCGCCAAGGCGTCGAGGAACGAGTTGGCCGCCGCATAGTTGGCCTGACCCGACGACCCCACCAAACCCGCCATCGACGAGAACAGCACAAACGCCGAGATCGACATCTCACGGGTCAGCTCATGAATGTTCCAGGCCGCATCCACCTTCGCCCGGAGCACCGCATCGACGCGCTCCGGCGTCAACGACGTCACCACCGCGTCGTCAAGAACGCCGGCTGTGTGCATCACCGCCGAAAGCGGATGCTGCACAGAGATATCGGCGATCACCTTCGCCAGCGCTTCCCGGTCCGCGGCGTCGCACGCCACCGCCTGCACCTGCGCTCCCGCGGCGGTCAACTCGGCTATCAACTCCGCGGCGCCCGGCGCATCCGGACCACGCCGGCTGACCAGCATCAGCTGGCGCACGCCGTGCTGGGCGACCACATGACGGGCCAACGCCGAACCGGCCATCCCGGTGCCGCCGGTGATCATCACCGTGCCCGCCGCCCACGCATCCGGCATCGTCAACACGACCTTGCCGGTATGACGCGCCTGACTCAGATAACGCAACGCCGCGCCCGCGCGACGGACGTCGAAAGCGGTCAACGGCAACGGCCGCAGTGTTGCGTCATCGAACATCGCGGACAGGTCGGTGAGCATCCGCTCGATGTGATCCGGCCCCGCCTCGAAAAGGTCGAAGGCGCGGTAACGCACACCGGAGTGTTCTTCGGCGACGACGTCCGGGTCGCGGATGTCGGTCTTACCCATCTCCAAAAACACCCCGCCGGGAGCCACTAAACGCAGTGAGGCGTCGACGAACTCACCGGCCAGCGAGTCCAACACCACATCCATGCCCCGGTCACCGACCACCGCACGGAACTTGTCCTCGAACTCCAGCGTGCGGGAATCACCGATGTGATCCTCATCAAAACCCATCGCCCGCAACGTGTCCCACTTACCCCGACTGGCGGTGGCAAACACCTCCAACCCCAAATGCCGCGCCAACTGCACCGCAGCCATGCCCACCCCACCCGCACCGGCATGCACCAACACCCGCTGGCCCGGCTTGACATCGGCCAACGTCGTCAGCGCGTAGTAGGCGGTCGCGAAGACCACGGGTGCCGTTGCGGCATCGGCGTAGGACCATCCCGTCGGAATGTCCATCAGCAGGCGCGCGTCGGTGATCGCCATGGTGCCGGTGCCTTCCGGGAAAAGCCCGGTCACCCGGTCGCCGACGGCGAAACGAACCTCATCCGAGGCAGTTTCGACCACGATGCCGGATGCTTCCACGCCCATGACGGCGTCGTCGTCGGGATACAGACCCAGAGCGATCATGACGTCGCGGAAGTTGGCCGCCATGGTGCGCACCGCGACCCGGACCTGTCCGTGCTCCAACGGCGCATCAGCGTCCGGGATGGGCTCGAGGACCAGATTCTCGAATGTGCCTTTGCTGGACATGCCCAGCCGCCACGGCTCGTCACCCGGAGGCACCAGCAGGGCGTCGACCGCCCGACTTCCGTGCACCCGACCCATGTACACCTTTTCACCGCGCACCACGACCTGCGGCTCACCGGCCGCCAGAACCGCGGCTATAGTCGTGTCGCTCAGCGGCGCAACGGAATCCACCAGCACAATCCGGCCGGGATGCTCAGTCTGCGCCGAACGCACCAACCCCCACACCGCGGCACCGGCCAGATCGGTGACGTCCTCCCCCGGCAGGCCCACCGCCCCGCGCGTCGCCACCACCAGCATTCCGGAGTCGTGCTCGGAGAACCAGGATTGCAGCGCAGCCAATGCTTCGTGCGTGCGTCGATATGTCGCGGCCAACGGATCGCTGTCGCCGGGCTGAGATTCGAACACATCGTATGACGGTGTCTCGGCATGCGATTCGGGCGTCGCAGGTGACCAGTTCAGCTCGAAGATCCGGTCCGGGCCTGACCCCGACACGGCTGCCATCAACTGCTCTTGTGACACCGGCCGCGCCACCATCGACTTCACCGACAGCACCGGCAGCCCCAGCGCGTCGGCCAACTCCACCGACACCGCCGACGGGCCCGACGGTGCAATACGCGCCCGCACCGACGATGCCCCCGCCGCATGCAGCGACACGCCCTGCCAGGAGAACGGAACCAGGACACCGCTGCTGGCGTCGTGGTCGGCCCCGGTCGCCACGATCACCGCGTGCAGGGCAGCATCCAAGACGGCCGGATGCACACCGAATCCGGCCGGTGATACCCCGGCGTCGCCGGGCAGAGACACGTCGGCGAATACCTCATCGCCGCGGCGCCACATCGCGGTCAAACCTTGGAACGCCGGTCCATAACCGTAGCCGCGCGCCGCCAACCGGTCGTAAAGCCCGTCGATGTCGACCGGTGTCGCACCCACCGGCGGCCAGGTCGACATATCGGCGCCCGGCTCGACGGCGCCGGGTCGGACAACACCTTCGGCATGCAGAGTCCAGCCCGAGTGTGCGTCGCGACGGGAAAACACCGACACCGCACGGCTGCCCGATTCGTCGGCGCCGCCGACGACCACCTGCACCGACACCGCGCCGGTTGCGGGGATCACCAACGGCGCCGCCAGCATCAATTCATCGACGACCGAGCAGCCGACCTCGTCCCCGGCGCGGATCGCCAACTCGACAAAGCCCGCGCCCGGGAACACCACCACGCCGCCAACGGCGTGGTCGGCCAGCCAGCCCTGGGAGGTCGCAGAAAGCCGGCCCGTCAGCAGCACCCCACCTGAGCTCGGCAGCTCCACCACCGCACCCAACAGGGCGTGCTCGCTGGCTTCCAATCCCAGACCGGCAGCATCAATGGCGGCTTCGTCGGCCGAAAGCCAAAAACGCCGTCGCTCGAAGGCATACGTCGGCAACTCGACAAACTTGGCACCGGGCAGCGTCGCACGCCAATCCAGCCCGACACCCGCAACGAAAGCCTGGGCCAGGCCGGCGATCAGGCTGTTCGGCTCGGGACGGTCATTGCGCAGCATCGGCACCGACACGATGTCGGCATCGGCGAGTGATTCCTCGATGGACGAGGTCAGGCCACCGCCCGGGCCGACCTCGAGGAATCGGCTGGCGCCAGTCGAATTCGCGTAGCGGATACTGTCGGCGAACCGGACGGCCGCCCGGATGTGTTGTGTCCAGTAGTCAGCGGACGCGAAGTCATCGCCCGCCAGCTCTCCGGTCATGTTGGAGATCACCGGAATGGTGACCGGGTTGACCGCGAGTTCTCTTGCCGCGGCTTTGAACTCGCCGATCATGGGCTCCATCAACGGCGAGTGGAAAGCATGCGAGACGGCGAGCTTGTGGACTCGCCGACTCTGGGCGCGCAATTGGTCCGCGATAGCGGTCACCGCATCCTCGTCTCCGGAAACCACCACGGATGACGGGCCGTTCACCGCGGCGATCCCGACGCTGTCGGTCAGCAGCGGACGCACTTCGTCCTCGGTGGCCTGCACCGCGAACATGGCACCGCCGGCCGGCAGCGCCTGCATGAATCGACCGCGCGCGACCACCAGCAGCGCGGCGTTCTCCAGCGACAGGGCGCCGGCGACGTGCGCCGCGGTCAACTCGCCGATCGAGTGGCCCATTACAAAGTCGGGCCGGACTCCCCAGGACTCCAGCAAGCGGTAGAGCGCGACCTCGATGGCAAACAGCGCCGGCTGTGCGAATTCCGTAGTGTTCAAGAGGTTTTCGTCGTGGCCCCACATGACTTCGCGCAGCGGGCGCAGTAGGTGGCGGTCCAGCTCGCCGACCGCGGTGTTGAACGCTTCGGCGAAGACCGGGTGTGCGGCGTGTAGTCCCATACCCATGCCGAGCCATTGCGAGCCTTGACCGGGGAAGACGAACACGGTTTTGCCGACCGGGCCGACCTGTCCGGTGACGACCGATGCACCCGGTTGGCCATCGGCCAGCTCAGCCAAACCTGCCAACAACTGACCCCGGTCGGCGCCGAGCACCACCGCGCGATACTCGAACGTCGACCGCGCCGCCAACGACCACCCGATGTCAGCGGCCGCCAATTCATCACGGGCACCGATAAACCCGGCCAACCGCGAAGCTTGAGACTGCAACGCCGACTCAGACTTGGCCGACACCACCCACGGCACGATCGACGGCGGTGAGACCGGACTCTCAACGGTCTGCTCGACCGGCGGCGCCGCCTCGATGATCACGTGCGCGTTGGTGCCACTGATCCCGAACGACGAGACCCCGGCCCGGCGCACCCGACCGTCCGCCGACTTGCGCTTCCATGGCTGCGGCTCCGTCAGCAGTTGCACGGACCCGGCCGACCAATCCACATGCGGGCTGGGCACATCCACGTGCAGGGTTGCAGGCAGCACCTCGTGGCGCATCGCCAGGATCATCTTCATCACACCCGCGACGCCTGCCGCGGCCTGGGTGTGGCCCATGTTCGACTTGATCGACCCGAGCCACAGCGGCGTCTGCCGGCCCTGGCCATAGGTCGCCAATATCGCTTGGGCTTCAATCGGATCGCCCAGCGTGGTGCCGGTGCCGTGCCCTTCGACCACGTCGACGTCGGCGCCTCTGAGTCCTGCGCTGGCCAACGCCGAGCGGACGACTCGCTGCTGCGACGGACCGTTGGGTGCGGTTAATCCATTCGATGCGCCGTCCTGGTTGATCGCCGAACCTCGCACCACGGCCAGCACCGGGTGCCCCAGTCGCTGCGCATCGGTAAGCCGCTCCAGCACGAGCATCCCGCCGCCTTCGGAGAATCCGGTGCCATCGGCAGCGCCGGCGAACGCCTTGCAGCGGCCATCCGCAGACAACCCACGCATGCGGCTGAACTCCACAAAGATGTCGGGTGTGGCATTGACGGTGACACCGCCGGCCAGAGCCAAGTCGCACTCCCCCGACCGCAACGACTGCGCCGCCATGTGCAGGGCCACCAGCGACGACGAGCACGCAGTGTCCACCGACACCGCCGGACCCTCCAGCCCTAACGCATAGGACACTCGTCCCGAAGCGACACTCGACGACTGCCCGGTCAGCCGGAAACCCTCCGCGACGTGTGCGGCGCCCATACCGTAGCCCTGGGTGTATACCCCGGCGAATACGCCGGTGGCGCTGCCCCGTAAACCGCCGGGCTCAATCCCCGCTCGCTCCAACGCCTCCCACGACAACTCGAGGAACATGCGCTGCTGAGGGTCCATCGCCAGCGCCTCCGACGGCCCCACTCCGAAGAACGCCGGGTCGAAGTCGGCGACACCTTCGACGAAGCCGCCGGTGCGGGTGTAGCAGGCTCCGGGGACGTCGGGGTCGGGGTTGTACAGGTTGGCCAGGTCCCAACCGCGGTCGTCCGGGAATTCGGTGACGACGTCGCGGCCCTCGATCACCATGTCCCACAGGTCTTCCGGAGAGCTCACTCCGCCCGGATACCGGCACGCCATACCGACGATCGCGATCGGATCGTCTCCGGCGACCCGCACCGCGGGTACGCTCTTGACTTCTTGTGGGACGCCGGCGAGTTCGGTGCGGAAGTAGGAGGCCAACCGGCTCGGTGTCGGGTAGTCGAAGATCAACGTGGGTGACAGCGCGCAGCCCGGTGGCGGCTTTGAGGCGGTTGCGCATCTCGACAGCGGTCAGCGAGTCAAAGCCCAGCTCCTGGAACGCCTTGTCCGGGTCGATGGCCTCTGCAGTGGTATTGCCCAGCACGGTGGCGATATGCGACCGCACCAGATCCAGCAGCACCGCGTGCTGCTGATCCTCGGGCAGCCCGTGTATGCGCTGCGCCAGAGCGGATTTTGACTTACTGGCGGCCAGCGAGTCATCGACTCGCCGCCGGGTCGGGGTGTTGACCAGGTCGACAAACATCGCCGGGACCACCGCCGCATTGGCGCGCAGGGCTGTGATGTCGATGTGGGCCGGCAGCAGCAACGGCTCGTCGATCACCATCGCGGTGTCGAAAAGCTGCAGCGCGTCGGCCGACGACAGCGCTTTCACGCCGGTGCGTGCCAACCGGGCCCGACCCGCGGCGTCGAGTCCACCGGTCATGTCGCTTGCCTGATCCCACAGGCCCCAGCCCAGCGACATCGCGGGCAGACCCTGAGCCCGCCGATGCACCGCTAACCCATCCAAGAAGCTGTTGGCCGCCGCATAATTCGCCTGACCCGACGACCCCACCAAACCCGCCATCGACGAGAACAGCACAAACGCCGAAAGCGGCACCTCACGGGTCAACTCATGAAGATTCCACGCCGCATCCACCTTGGCACGCAACACCGCATCGACCCGTTCCGGCGTCAACGACGTCACCACCGCGTCGTCAAGAACACCCGCGGCGTGAATGACCGCAGACAACGGATGCTGCACCGGGACATCGGCCAACACCTTGGCCAGCGCCTCCCGATCCGCTGCATCACAAGCCACCACCGACACCGCCGCACCGGCGGCCTGCAGCTCAGCGACCAACTCCGCAGCCCCCGGCGCGTCCGGACCGCGCCGACCGATCAACAGCAGATTGCGCGCCCCGTGATTGGCCACCACATGACGCGCCAACGCCGAACCCGCCATCCCGGTACCACCAGTGATCACCACCGTGCCCGCCGCCCACGCATCCGGCATCATCAACACGACCTTGCCGGTGTGACGCGCCTGACTCAGATAACGCAATGCCGCCGGCGCCCGACGGACATCGAAGGTGGTCACCGGCAACGGCCGCAGCACCCCGGCGTCGAAGAGTTCGGCGAGGTCCAGCATGTACTGGTGCATGCGGTTGCGGCCGGGCTCGAAGAGGTCGAAGGCGCGGTAGCGCACACCAGGGTAGTGCTCCGCGATCACGCCGGGGTCGCGGATGTCAGTCTTACCCATCTCCAAGAACACCCCGCCGGGAGCCACCAAACGCAGTGAGGCATCCACGAACTCACCGGCCAGCGAGTCCAGCACCACATCCATGCCCCGGTCACCGACCACCGCACGGAACTTGTCCTCGAACTCCAGCGTGCGGGAATCACCGATGTGATCCTCATCAAAACCCATCGCCCGCAACGTGTCCCACTTGCCCCGACTGGCAGTGGCAAACACCTCCAACCCCAAGTGCCGCGCCAACTGCACCGCAGCCATCCCCACCCCACCGGCGCCGGCATGCACCAACACCCGCTGGCCCGGCTTGACATCGGCAAGGTGGACGAACGCGAAGTAAGCGGTGGTGAAAACGGCAGATATCGCGGCTGCTTCGGCGTATGACCAGTCCGACGGCATCGGCAGCAGCAGCCGGATGTCTCCGGCGACCAGCGTGCCGCTGCCGTCCGGGAAAAATCCGTACACGTCGTCTCCGACGGCGAATTCGGTGACTCCGGGCCCGACTTCGACGACGACGCCGGCCCCTTCGCCACCGATCAGCGCGTCATGGGTGAACATGCCCAGGGTGATCATGACGTCACGGAAGTTGGTGGCAATGGCGCGCATGGCTACCCGAACCTGGCCGGGTTCCAACGGCGCGTCGGCATTGGGCACCGGCTCCAGTTGCAGATTCTCGAAGGTGCCCGCGGTGGACAGACCCAACCGCCACGGCCCGTCAACTGGCGGCACCAGTACGCCGTCCACCGCGCGGCTGCCGTGGATCCGTGCGGTGTACACCGTCTCACCACGCACCGATACCTGCGGCTCGCCGACCGCCAGTACCTTCGCGATGGTCGAATCACTTAGCGGGGCATCGGAATCCACCAGCACAATCCGGCCCGGATGCTCGGTCTGCGCCGAACGCACCAACCCCCACACCGCGGCACCAGCCAGATCGGTGACGTCCTCCCCCAGCAGGCCCACCGCCCCGCGGGTCGACACCACCAGGACACCCGAGTCATGATCGGTCAACCAGGATTGCAGCGCAGCCAACGCCGTGTGCACGCGCTCATAGCTGCCGGTCACCGGATCCCCGGCGGCAGAAATGGATTCGAACAGCTCGTAGGCCGGTGTCTCGGCGTGCGACGCGGGCGACGCGGGCGACGCGGGCGACCAAACCAGCTCGAAGAGCCGATCCCCGGCAGCGCCGGCGACCGCCGCCATCAACTGCTGATGGGAAATCGGACGAGCGACCATCGACGCGACCGACAGCACCGGCAACCCCAGCCCGTCGGCCAACTCCACCGACACCGCCGACGGACCCGACGGCGCAATCCGCGCCCGCACCGACGACGCCCCCGCCGCATGCAACGAGACACCCTGCCACGAGAATGGCAAGGCCACACCCTCGCCTTCGTGCGTTACCGCCGCCGCGTGCAGGGCCGCATCCAACAACACCGGATGCACACCGAATCCGACTACACCCCCGGCAGCTTCCGGCAGCGTCACTTCGGCGAAGAACTCGTCGCCGCGACGCCACAGCGCGGTCAATCCCCGGAACGCCGGGCCGTACTCGTAGCCGCGGGCCGCCAATCGCTGATAGCCGTCGGTCACATCGACGGCAGTCGCGCCCTCCGGCGGCCATACCGACAGATCCGCGCACGGCTCAACCGATCCGGATGACAACAACCCGGTGGCGTGGCAGTTCCATGCGGAATCCGCACTGTCCCTGGAGAATACCGACATGCTGCGCTGGCCGGATTCGTCGGCCGCTCCCACGACAAGCTGCACCGCGACCGAACCCGAGGCCGGCAGCATCAACGGCGACTGCAACGTCAGTTCGTCAACCACCGGGCAGCCGACCTCGTCGCCGGCCCGGATGGCCAACTCGACAAAGCCCGCACCCGGGAAAACCGCCACCCCGTCAACGGCGTGATCGGCCAACCATCCTTGCGTGGCCGCCGAAAGCCGGCCCGTCAAGACCACCCCGCCCGAGTCCGGAAGCTCCAGGACCGCACTCAGCAGAGCGTGCTCAGTGGCTCCCAATCCGAGACCGGCAGCATCAACCGCGGCACCATCGCCGGAGAGCCAAAATCGCCGTCGCTCAAAAGCATACGTCGGCAACTCGACAAAGCCGGCGCCCGGCAACGCCGCACGCCAATCCACCTTGACACCGGAAACGAACGCCTGCGCCGCCGACGTGAGGAACCGGTGCAGGCCGCCGTCCTCGCGGCCAAGGGTGGGTGCGACGGTGACTTCCACGGCTCCGCCAACGCCGTCGGTAGCGGTGTCCTCGACCCCGGCGATCAGCGCGGGGTGCGGGCTGGACTCGATGAAAGTCCGGTAGCCGTTTTGGGATGCGGTGCGCACTGCCTGATCGAATTCCACGGTCTGGCGGATGTTGCGGAACCAGTAGTCGGCGTCCAGGCCGGCCGTGTCCAAGATGCCGCCGGTGACCGTGGAGAAGAACACGGTGCGTGCCGAACGTGGTTCGATGCCGGACAGCGCGTCGGCGAGTTGCTCGCGGATCGCTTCGACGGCAACGGAATGCGATGCATAGTCGACGTCGATGCGGCGGGCCCGAAGTTCTCGTTCGGTGCAGCGAGCGACAAGTTCGTCGAGCGCGTCTACTTCGCCGGAGACCACAACGGCGGATCGCCCGTTAATCGCGGCGATGCTGATCCGATCGCCATAGGGCGCCAACAGTTCTCGCGCTTGCTCGGATCCGCATGCCAGGGAGGCCATACCGCCGCGACCGGACAGCGCCAACAGCAATTTGCTGCGCAGTGTCACCACACGCGCGGCGTCGCGCAGCGACAACGCCCCGGCGACGTAGGCGGCGGCGATCTCACCTTGTGAATGCCCGATCACGGCGTCCGGACGGACACCGATCGATCGCCACAATTCGGCGAGCGAGACCATTATCGCGAACAGCGCCGGCTGGACCACGTCCACGCGGTCCAGGCTCGGCGCGCCCGGCGCCTCACGGAGGACGTCGATCAGCGACCAGTCGACAAACTCATCGAACGCCGCCGCGCACGCGTTCATCTGCTCAGCGAAAACTTTTGCGGTATCGAGCAATTCGACACCCATACCGAGCCACTGGGAGCCTTGGCCGGGAAATACGAAAACCGTCTTGCCGGCCGGGGTGGCCTGCCCGGTGATCACCGACGCACCCGGCACCCCCTCGGCCAGCTCTCCTAATCCAGCCTGCAACTGGCCGCGATCACCACCGAGCACCACTGCCCGATGCTCGAAAGCCGAGCGCCCCGCCAACGACCACCCGACATCGGCGACATCCAATTGCTCTCGGGCGCAGACGAATTCAGCCAACCGTGACGCCTGCGCCTGCAGCGCGGCCGCACTTTTGGCCGACACCACCCATGGCACCACCGACGGTCGCAAAGCCGCGCCCTCGACGGGCTCCTCCTGCGGGGTCTCCTCGATGATCACGTGCGCGTTGGTGCCGCTGATCCCAAACGACGAGACGCCGGCTCGGCGCGCCCGACCGGCCGACTCGCGCTTCCATGCCTGCGGCTGCGTCAACAACGACACCGCCCCGGCCGTCCAATCCACATGCGGGCTGGGCACATCCACGTGCAACGTCGCCGGCAACACCTCGTGGCGCATCGCCTGCACCATCTTGATCACACCGGCCACCCCGGCGGCGGCCTGCGTGTGACCCATGTTCGACTTGATCGACCCCAGCCACAAAGGTTTCCCGGGCTCGGCCCTGTCTTGGCCGTAGGTGGCCAGCAATGCCTGGGCCTCGATCGGATCGCCCAATGTCGTCCCGGTGCCGTGGCCCTCCACCACGTCCACCTCGGCCGCGCTCAACCCGGCATTGGCCAACGCCGAGCGCACCACCCGCTGCTGGGACGGACCGTTGGGTGCGGTCAGCCCGTTGGACGCGCCATCCTGATTGACCGCTGTACCGCGCACCACCGCGAGCACCCGATGCCCCAACCGCTGTGCATCCGAAAGCCGCTCCACCACCAGCATCCCGCCACCCTCGGACCAGCCGACACCGTCGGCTGCCCCCGAGAAGGGCTTGCACCGGCCGTCCGGCGACAGGCCGCGGTGCCGGCTGAATTCGACGAAAACCGTCGGCGTGGCGTTGATGGTCGCGCCGCCGGCCAGTGCCAGATCGCACTCACCCGACCGCAACGACTGCACCGCCATGTGCAAGGCCACCAACGACGACGAGCACGCGGTATCCACCGACACCGCCGGGCCTTCCAGCCCCAGCACGTAGGCCACCCGGCCGGTGGCCACGCTGGATGTCATACCGGTCAACCGGTAGCCCTCGATCTCCTCGGCAAGCATGCCGTAGCCCTGGGCGATGATTCCGGCGAAGACGCCGGTGGCGCTGCCCCGCAACGCTGTTGGGTCAATTCCGGCTCGCTCCAACGCCTCCCACGACAACTCCAGCAGCATGCGATGCTGCGGGTCGGTGGCCAGTGCCTCAGTCGGCGACACGCCGAAGAATCCAGCGTCGAAATCCGCGACGTCATCAACGAATCCACCCGCGCGCGCATAACACTTGTGCGGCGCATCGGGGTCGTCGTCAAACAGGCCGGCCAGATCCCAGCCCCGGTCGGTCGGGAATTCCGACATCACGTCGCGCTCGTCGGCGACCATGTCCCACAGGCTGTCCGGCGAATCGACCCCGCCGGGGAATCGGCACGACATCCCGACGATCGCGATCGGCTCACCGGAGCGCTCCAGCAGGGCCCGGTTCTTGCTCTTCAGGCGCTCGACCTGGACCAGCGCTTTCCGCAACGCCTCGGTTGCATGCTGAAGTTGATCAGCCATGTCGTTACCCCTCGCCTAACGTCGGTCGTTGCTCAATCCGGAATGCGGCCCTGGAATGAGGAGCAGAGTCAATCGCTGCACGGGCTTGAATTGCTCCAACGGAGCGCCTGCTCCTCGACGCGAGAACATCGTTGGCGTGCGTCGCCAACTGCGGCTGGGTTCCCAATACGTCCGATACTCCCGGTTTCCATCGCGGAGAAGTAGCGCCGTGCGCCGACCTGCCCGCCTGATCCATGGTCTGGCGCCGCAACCAATTCCGGCGTTGCCCAGCGATCCATGGCGAGACTGTACCCGCCACAAGTCAGCCGGGGCTAAGCGGCGGTCAGCCCGGTCTCAAGCCGGTCAGCGCCACCCGTCGGCGGCCTCGGCGGCCCGCATCAGGGCAGCGCACAGGTCTCGCAATTCGGGAGCACCGGCGCCTTCGTCCAGCGCGATGGCGACATCCTCCGCCGCGCATCGCACCTGGTAGACACGGTCGGCCAGGTCAGCGGCCTCGTCGGCCGACAGCACCACCGCGTCGGCCGGCAACGCCGCGCCTTTCACACCATTGATCGAGGCCCGCTGCTCGTAGGCGCGCTGCCGACACGACTGCCGGCAATACTGGCGGCGACGGCCCAACCCGCTGTCAGCGACGTCTCGTCCACACCAGCGGCAGGGCTGCGAGCGGACGCGACGAGTCACGGCGCCGACTTTAGTCGGGGTGCCGGCCGAATCCCGGTATCATGGACAGTCGGGTCGTACGTGCGGCGACGATGCGGGCCGGTAAACGGCCCGAGGAGGAGCCGGACAGTCAAGTAATCGCCCGGGAACTACGTCGTCCGGCGCAGCGTTGTTCAAGACGCTAGCTGCTGAGAAGAAGTTAAGAAGGAGTGCTGACCAATGGCTGATCGTGTCCTGAGAGGCAGTCGCCTAGGGGCGGTGAGCTACGAAACCGACCGCAATCACGACCTGGCCCCCCGGCAGGTCGCGCGGTACCGCACTGATAACGGCGAAGAGTTCGAGGTGCCGTTCGCCGACGACGCCGAGATCCCCGGCGCCTGGCCGTGCCGGAACGGCATGGAGGGCACCCTGATCGATGGTGACCTGCCCGAGCCGAAGAAGGTCAAGCCGCCGCGCACCCACTGGGACATGCTGCTTGAGCGCCGTTCGGTCGAGGAGCTCGACGAACTGCTCAAGGAGCGACTCGACCTGATCAAGACGCGCCGTCGCGGCAGCTGACCTCAGGCCCGGGTACTAGCTCACCGATTCACCGGCGCGGTGCGTCTGCGGTTCAGCCGTCCGTCGATGCCCCACTGCGCGACTTTGACCAGCGCCTCGCGGATGTTGGATCCACTCATTTTGGACACGCCGAGCTCACGCTCGGTGAAGGTAATCGGCACCTCCGCGACGACGAACCCATCGGTGATGGTGCGCCACGTCAAATCGATCTGGAAGCAATAGCCCTTCGAATCCACATGGTCGAGGTCGATCTTCTGCAGGACGTCCCGACGGTAGGCGCGGTAGCCGGCGGTGATGTCATGGATGCCGATGCCCAGGGCCAGTCGCGCATACGTGTTGGCTGTCCAGGACAGCGCCCAGCGCCGCCACGGCCAGTTCTGCACGTTGCCGCCCTCGACGTAACGCGAGCCGATGGCCAGGTCGGCGCCGCCGTCGACCGCCTCCAGCAGAAGGTGCAGTTGCTCGGGCGCGTGGCTGCCGTCCGCGTCCATCTCGACAAGCGTGGTGTAGTGCCGGCTGAGCCCCCAGGCGAATCCGGCCAGGTACGCCGCGCCCAAACCGTCCTTGACGGTGCGGTGCATGACGTGGAGGCGCTCGGGGTCCGCCGCGGCCAGTTCGTCGGCTAGCTCCCCGGTGCCGTCTGGGCTGTTGTCGTCGACGACCAGCACGTGGACAGTGGGACAAGCCCGGTGGAGTCGCTGCAAGATCAGCGGGAGGTTCTCCCGCTCGTTGAAGGTGGGGATGATCACCAGGGTGCGCAGGGTGGGACGATCGCCCGCAACCCGAGACACCGGATCGCCGGTGGTCATATGTCTCCTTTTTCTGGCCGCTGAACAGGTCCGCGGGCGGAATATCGGCCGTCCTCGTCGAGCTCGGCGTCGGCTGCAACCTCTTTAACAGGCCGGCCGTCGGCTGCCACGTCGTCGCCAGGCGGGTCGTCGTCGGATTCCTCCGGCGTTGTGCCGACGTTCTTCGTCAACGCCGTGAGGCGCCGGTTCAGTTCCGTGAACCATCCATTGTGCAGCATCGCGGCAAGCAGGACCGCGACGGCGGCTACGACCAGACTCCCCTGCACGATCGGCCCCCACTTGGCGGCCGGCGTCAGCGTTGTCTTGAGACGGACCTGATTGTCGAGATACGCCGGCGTGAAAAACCTCGTCCGTCCCAGCTCACGGCCGTCGGGGGTGACCGTGGCGGAGATCCCGACGTTGCTGGCGACCAGCATGTAACGGTCCAGCTCCACCGCGCGGAGCTTGGAAAACGCCAGCTGCTGCTCGCTCATGGTCTGATTGAAGTTGGCGTTGTTGGCGGGCACCGCGAGCAGTTGGGCTCCGTTGCGGACCGAGTCTTGCAAGGCGCGGTCGAAAATCACTTCCCAGCAGGTCGCGATCCCCACCGGAATCCCGGCGGCTTGCACCACCCCGGTGCCGTTGCCCGGGACGATATAGCCCGCCCAGTCGGCGAGCCCGGACAGATGCCGGAAAAAGCCACGCCAGGGCAGGTATTCGCCGAATGGCTGCACGATCCGCTTGTCGTGCTGGTCGCCGGGTCCAGTCTTCGGATTCCAGACGATCACCGTGTTTGTTTCAGCCGGGGCGTCCGGCCGGCTGGCGTCGAGCACCGTGCCGACCAGGATCGGGGCTCCGATCGCCTCGACGGCCACCGCGATCTGCTGTGCCGCGTCGGGGTTGCGCAGCGGGTCGATTTCCGATGCGTCCTCGGGCCAGACGACAACGTCGGGTTGGGGCGCGCGACCGGCATGCACGTCGTCGGCCAGCCGGCGAGTCTCCCGGACATCGTTGGCCAGCACCGCGAGACGTTGCGCGTTGAACTCCAGACCGAGTCGGGGCACGTTGCCCTGAACCACCGCCGCGGTGACGATCGGCTCGTTACCCGATCCGGTGCCGGAGTGGCGGACCTGCGGCCAGACGGCGGCGGTGGCGAAAAACACCAGGCAGATACAGAAGGCGGGCAGCACGACCGCAGGTGGCGCGTCGGCGACCTGGGCCTCTTCGCCGGTTCGCGGCTGACGGGATGTCCGCCACCACGACACGGCCTCCAGCGCGATCGCGGCGGCGCTGCATCCGGTCAGCACGATCGCCAATGAAAGCAGCGGAACGCTGCCCAACCGGGCCAGCGGCAAAAACGGGCCGGCGGTTTGACCGGCGGCCACCACGCCCCACGGGAATCCCCCGAACGGAGCCGTCGACTTCAACCACTCCTGCGCCGCCCACAACACGGCGAACCAGATCGGCCATCCAGGTAGCTGCCGCACCACCACGGCCGACAGGCCGAAAATTCCGGGAAAAACCGCGCATACCAGCACCAGCGCCAGCAACGGTGTGACGCCGACAAGGATGCTGATCCAGCGGATCAACGGCAGATAGAACGCCAGCCCAAACAGGAAGCCGTAACCGAATCCGCCGACGGGTGTAGTGGCAGGGCGGGTCAGCACCCAGGCCAGCACGGCAAACGCGATGACGGCCGCCCACCACCAGTCGAACCCTGGATAACTCGAGCAAAGTAATAGACCGGCGAGAATTGAGGCCCCCAGCCGCGTCAGCCGCGGCAGTAACGCCCTGCCGAACTGCGGCAACCGCCGTCGCAACTCGCGGCTCAGCCACGCCAGCACCACAGCGCTGATCTGAACCAGGCGCCGGCCCAGATATTTGGCCAGCGCAACGCTGCGATCGCGGAGCCCCGACCACCGATCCGCTCCACCCGGGAGGTCAGTGACTGGTGACCCCGGGTCGGTCTCGAGGCCGGCGTGCTCGTCATCGTGCTCGCCGTCCTGAACCGGAATCTCCCCGGTGTCCTCGGCGTCTGGGACGGGAATTTCTCCGGCGTCGTCGTCTCTGATTGCCGGGAAGACGTCGGTGTCCTCGGCGGGCCGGATCCGGCGGTCGAACCGCCTGATGCCTTTAGCCATAGATGACCGCGCCTCGGTGCACGGTCTGCCGACAACGGGGTAACGAGTCGCCTGCGCCGAGCCGCGGCAATGCCGCTACCCGGGACCGCGGATCGGTAGACCAACGCCGCACGGCGTCACTCGGCGCGCCGGCTTCGAGTTCGCTGAACTCGCCGACATCCCAGACGGCGTAGGACGCGGGCGCGCCCGGCACCAGGCTGCCCATCGGCCCGTCTCCGGCGCCGCCGGCCCGCCAGCCGCCGCGGGTCGCCGCGGCGAATGCCGCCCGCGCAGAGATCGAGCTACCTGCAGTGTGGTGATTGACGGCTGCGCGGATCGTCGCCCAGGGATCGAGGCCTGTCACCGGGGCGTCGGATCCGAACGCGAGGGCCACGCCTTGGGATGCTAGCAGCGCAAACGGGTTGAGACGCCCCGCTCGGTCGATACCGAGACGGCGGGCATACATGCCGTCGGGGCCGCCCCAGAGCGCGTCGAAATTGGGTTGCATGCTGGCCATGACACCCCACGCGCCGAGCTTGGCCGCCTGGTCGGCGGTGACCATCTCCAGGTGTTCCAAGCGGTGACCGCAGCGAGCCACCGCGGCCACGCCGAGGTCTTCGACGACACGCTCCAACGCGGCGACGACGCTCGAGACCGCGGCGTCACCGATCACGTGGAAGCCGGCCGTCACGCCGGCCTCGGTGCACGCCCGCAGGTGCGTGGCGACTTGCTCCGGGTCCAGGTAGCAGGTACCGGTGTGGTGCGCGGCATCCTGGTACGGCTCATGCAGCCAGGCCGTCCGCGATCCCAGGGCGCCGTCGACGAACAGATCACCGGCCAGCCCGGCCGCGCCGGTGTCGTCGAGAACCGCGCGCGCCTGCGCCGGGCTGCTCACCGCCTCGCCCCAGTAGCCGATCACCTCGACACCGTGGTCGAGCGATCGCAGTTCGTGCCAGTCGTCCAGCCCGCCGATCTCGGGACCGGCGCATTCGTGCACGGCGACGATCCCGTTGGCGGCCACAGTGTCCAGCGCGGCTAGCCGGGCTTCGGCACGCTGTCCGTCGGTCAGCAGGTCGCGCGCGGCAGCGCGGACCAAGTGGTGAGCGTCGCCGACCAGCGGTCGCTGTTCGTCGTACCCGGACGCCGCGGGCAGCCCGGCGGCCCGCCTGCGCAGACCGGTCGACGCCAGCGCCGAGTGCACGTCGACCCGGGCCAGATAGGCGGGCCGCTCACGCAGCACCGCGTCCAGGTCTGCCGTGGTCGGCGGCGTGTTCTCCGGCCACGACGATTCGTCCCAGCCGTGGCCCCAGATCGGCCGGCCGGGATGGGCCGCCGCATAGTCGGCGATCAACTGCAGGCAATGCCGGCGCGACGTCGCAGTCCGCAGGTCGAGACCGGTCACCGTTAGCCCGGTCGCGGTGAGGTGGATATGGCTGTCGACGAAACCCGGCGCGACGAAACCACCGCCGAGATCGACGACTTCGGCACCGGCGAACTGGCCCCGACCGACATCGTCGCTGCCCAGCCACACCACGACGCCGTCGCGGACCGCCATCGCGGTGGCGTCGGGATGGGGCGGGCTGTGAACCCGGCCGTTGACCAACAGGGTTGTACCGAGCTGAGACACGCGGACGTTATTCAGGCCGCAAGGGTATCGCCGGCGGGTCGACTTCGTTGACGTCAGTGACGTCTAAGACCTCGCCGTCGATGTAATCGGGCCGTTGCCGGTGGCCGTACCGGTCAGCTGCGACGGTGGTGACCGTGATCAGCGGGAAACGTCGACCGACACCGCGGGCGGCCATCGCGGTCAGCACCGGGCGAGCGGCAGCCCGGCTCGGCGGCAACAACAGCAGCAGCCCGGCAGCGGTGGTCACCAAGCCCGGCACCACGACGAGCAGCGTGCCCAGCGCGACCAGCGCGCCATCAGTGGCTAACCGCGGCTGGTCGGCGTTCAGCCCGGATCGCAACCGCGTGAGCTGGACCTTGAGTTGCGAACCCGCCAGCGCCAGTCCGACGGTAAACGCGACCAGCAACAGCAACAGAGTCCATCCGAGCCCGATCGTCGACGCCAGGCCCACCACCACGGCGAGCTCGACGACGACGTAGATCAGAAACAGTCGCGACACCATGAGATGGCAACGTCATGGAGGGTTCCCGGAGTTCCGCAGACCGCCGTCGCGCGGTTAGATGGCTGACGTGACGACAATCGAGATCGACACCCCAGCCGGCCCGATCGATGCCCTGCTCGATATCCCCGACGGCCAGGGCCCCTGGCCGGGCGTGGTCGTGATTCACGACGCGATCGGTTACGGACCGGACAAGCAGTCGATCAACAGCCATATCGCTACGGCCGGATACGTCGCGCTGACCCCGAACCTGTTCGCCCGGGGCGGCTGGGCGCGATGTGTCACCAAGGTCATGCGCGAGCTGCTCACCAAGCGCGGACGCGCGCTTGACGACGTGCTGGCTGCCCGCGACCACCTGCAGGCCCTGCCGGAATGCACCGGCCGGGTCGGCATCGCCGGGTTCTGCATGGGTGGGCAGTTCGCATTAGTCATGTCGCCCAAGGGGTTTGCTGCCTCGGCGCCGTTCTACGGCACCCCGCTGCCGCGTGAGCTCAGCGAAACGCTGGACGGGGCCTGCCCGATCGTCGCCAGCTTCGGCAGCCGTGATCCGATCGGCATCGGGGCACCCAAGAAGCTGCAGCAGGTCCTCGACCAAAAAGGAATCACCAACGACGTCAAGGTCTACCCGCGCACCGGCCATAGCTTTGCCAACAAGCTGCCCGCCCAACCGCTGATGCGCATTGGCGGATTCGGCTACAACCAGGACGCCACCGAAGACGCATGGGCGCGCGTCTTCGCGTTCTTCGGCGAACACCTGCGCAGCGACGCGTAATTTAGCTCGCGGCCCGCAATTCGAGGCCGACGTTGTTGTGCATGCCGCCGCGCAGCTTGCTGAAGAGGTTGAACACTCGACCGATCAGGCCGTACTCCCGTCCGACGGCGTCGTACACGACCCCGGTCTGAGATTTGTCGAGGACGGTCGCGGTGGCCTCGATGGCCTCGCTTTTGGGGCGTCCACCCATATCGCAGACGGCCAGCGTGACCCGAGCGGTGTTGCGAATCCGCCTGACCTTCCAGGACTTCTCCTGGGTGATGACCAGCAGGCGATCGCCGTCGGGCGCGGCCCAGACCGGTGTCGGCTTGGGGCGGCCGTCCTTGGTGAAGGTGGTCAGCAGAACGTACTGCGCCTTGGCGACGTCTGCGAAGGTCGGTGACATCGCAACAGTCTAGGGGCTTTCGAGTGGCCCTCAGACGCCTAGGCTTTAACCCGGAACAAGAAGGAGCATCAAGGGAATGAAACGTGCCTCGGTTGCAGACAAAGTCGTCGCCGTCACCGGTGGTGCGCGCGGGATCGGCCTGGCCACGGCAACGGTTCTGCACGGTTTGGGCGCCAAGGTCGCGATCGGCGATATCGACAGGTCGGCCGTCAAGGAAGCGAGCAGCCAGTTGGGTCTCGAGGTTGGCCGCCGACTGGACGTGACGGATCGACGATCCTTTACCGATTTTCTCGACGCGGTCGAAGAGCGGCTGGGGACTGTCGACGTATTGGTGAACAACGCCGGGGTCATCGCTGTCGGCAGCGCGGTCGACGAGGCCGATGCCGTCACACAGCGACTGCTTGACGTCAACATCTACGGCGTGATCCTCGGAACCAAGCTGGCGGCGCAGCGGATGCTGCCGCGCGGCCACGGTCACGTCATCAACATCGCGTCACTGGGCAGCGTGCTACCGACCGAGGGCGTCGCAACCTATTGCGCGACAAAGCATGCCGTGCTGGGCTACACCGATACCGTTCGCATGGAAAACCGCGGCAGCGGTGTCCACTTCTCGGCGATTCTGCCGACTCTGACCAATACCGAGATGATTACCGGCATCGGGCACGCGAAGGGCTTCAAGAATGCCGAGCCGAACGACGTCGCCCGGGCAGTCGCCGGGGTGATCGCCAAACCGAAACCACGCGTACTCGTTCCCCGTTCGATCGGCGCGGTCGTGGCAGGTCAGCGTTTGATGCCGCAGCGCGCGTCGGAGGCGCTGGGACGCGCATTGGGCACGGGCCGCGTTTTTACCAGCGACGTCGAGGTCGACAAGCGCAAAGGCTACGCCCGGCGCACGGGGACGTCTTGAGGGCTTGCGTCGCAACGATTGTCAGGCGGTACGCACGTCGAAGTCCGCAAGCTCGGGTTGGCGCAGGAGCTGGCGGTGGGTTTCTGGCGTCCAGGGGAAAAGCTCCGGCAGGCCATCCTTGCCGAGATACCAGCTGCTGCAGCCAGTCACCCAGATCGTCTGCGGCATTGCGGCTTTCATGCTCTCGTTGTATTCCTTGGTCGCAGCTTCAGTTGGCGCGGCAGCTTGGACGACACCGTCGCGAAGCTGGTTGATCCACCACATCGCATAGTCGGCCTGGTCTTCGGCGACCGGTATCAGTGACTGGTTGCCGATCGGCGAGTGCGGGCCCATCAGCATGAACAGATTAGGAAATCCGGGCACCGCGACCGAACGGTAAGCCATTGGGCCGTCAGCCCAAGCCTCGTCCAAGGTGCGTCCACCCTCCCCGATCACCTCCAGGGGGCGCACGTAGGCGCGGGCGTCAAACCCGGTGGCATAGACGAGTAGGTCCAGTTCATGCAGAGTGCCGTCAGCGGTCACGACGCCGCGAGGTTCGATGTGGTCAATCGGATCGGTGATCACCTCGACGCCAGGTTGCTGCACAGACCGGTAGAAATGTCCGGCCATAACCTGCCGCTTGCACATTGGCTGATAGTTCGGGGTGAGCTTGGCCCGCAACTTTGGGTCGCGCACTGAGAGCCGCAGGTTCCATCGGCACTCGGCCTGGACCAGACGGCGCCGGAATCCCGGACGGATCGGCGCGCGACCCAATATGCGCCTGACGAACAACCCCCAGAACCAATAGCCCAGCCTGTTGAGCGTCGGCCACCGGGACAGCGCCGCCCGGGTCAACGTCGAGTAACGCACGTTAGGCATTGGGTAGACCCACTGCGCGGTGCGCTGGAAGATCTTCAGCCCACGCACATTGCCTCCGAGCTCCGCGGTGATCTGTACACCGGTCGAGCCCGTCCCGATCAAACCGATTCGCTGGTCCGGCAGGGAGACCGAGTGATCCCAGCGCGATGAATGAAACGCGGGACCAGCGAACGTCTCTAGCCCGGGGATGTCGGGATAACGAGGTATCCGCAGGACACCGGTCGCGGTGACGAGCACGTCGAACGTCTCCTCGCCGTCGCCGATGGTCAGGTGCCACTTCCCAGCGTCGTAGCGGGCAGCCGTGACGTCGGCGCCGAACCGGATGTGAGGACGAATGCCCCGTTCGTCGGCCACTTGCCGGAAATACGCCTGGATCTCGGGACCTGGCGGCAGCAGGTGCGACCAGTTCGGGTTCGGCCGGAAAGAGTAGGAGTAGTAACGCGACGGTACATCGCAGGTAAGACCGGGATAGGTGTTGTCGCGCCAGGTGCCGCCGACGTCGTCGGCTTTCTCGAAAATCGTGTACGAGTCGATGCCGGCATCCTGCAGCTTGACCGCCATGCACAAGCCCGACATCCCGGCGCCGATTACCGCGACCTTCAGTGACCGCTTGTGCGTCATGGCAATCACCCGCACCTTTCGCTGGCCTGCACCTTACGCCGACGACGTTGGCCTATCGGCAGATCCGCCACTAGTCATCGGGGCATCCTGCGCCAGACGAACTGCGGCAGCAGCCGCATGCAGAAGAACAGCGGCCGCAGCGTCCACGGGATCCACACGGTGCGGCGGTGGTTGGCCAGCGCACGCGCCGTCGCCGCGGCCACCTGCGAGGGCGTGCTGGCCAGCGGTGCGGGCGTCATGCCGTGGGTCATCCGGCCGATCACAAATCCCGGCCGCACGATCAACAGCCGCACGCCAGTGCCGTGCAGCGCATCGGCCAGCCCACTGGCGAACCCGTCCAAGCCCGCTTTCGCCGACCCGTAGACATAGTTGGCCCGCCGTACCCGCACGCCGGCCACCGAGGAGAACACCACCAGCGCACCCTGGCCGGCCTGCCGCATCGCAGCGGCCAGATGGGTGAGCAGACTGACCTGCGCGACGTAGTCGGTGTGCACGACGGCCACCGCATGCGCGGCATCGGTCTCGGCGCGACCCTGGTCGCCGAGAATCCCGAAGGCCAGCGCCGCGGTGTCGATCGAGCCATGCTCGGCAATCATCGAGGCCACCAGTGACCCGTGTGAGTCAAGGTCATCGGCGTCGAACTCAACGGTCGACACCGCCGCCGCCCCGGCGGCGCGGATCATCGCGGTCTGCTCGCCGAGTCGGTCGGCGTCCCGCGCCGCCAGCACCACGGACGCGCCGGGAGCGAGCCGCACCGCGAGCTCGATGCCGATTTCGCTGCGGCCGCCAAGGATCAGCACCGTCGGTGCGCCCGTGTCATCCACGGTTGCGATTATGTCCTGCGCTAGCGTGGGCGGTGATGGCGAACCCCACTGCCCGGCTGACCAATGACGCGTTGGCGTTTCTCACAGAGCGCCATCTCGCCATGCTGACCACGCTGCGGGCGGACAATACGCCGCACGTGGTGGCGGTGGGCTTCACCTTCGACCCCAAGACCCACATCGCGCGGGTGATCACGACCGGTGGCTCGCAGAAGGCAGTCAACGCCGAGCGCGGCGGGGTCGCCGTACTCAGTCAGGTCGACGGGGCCCGCTGGCTGTCGCTGGAGGGACAGGCCAGCGTCAACGGTGAGATCGACGCCGTGCGCGACGCGGAGCTGCGCTACGCCCAGCGTTACCGGACACCTCGGGAAAACCCGCGACGAGTGGTCATCGAGTTGCATGTCGAGCGGGTCTTGGGGTCTTCGGATCTGTTGGCTCGCAAGACCGACTAGCCCGCTAGATGAGTGTGGCGCCCGGCGCCCGAATCACCAGCGGCACCGCAGGGAAATACGCCGCCAGCTCTGGGCGGGATTTGGCCAGCGCCGCGGTGCCGTAGCCGCGATGCCGGTGGTCAGGATGGATCCATATCCGGACGTGCACCTCGTGGCCGTCGAGCTCGCCGAAGACCATGCCGACCTTGTCCTCGCCATCGACCGCGACGAACCAGGCGGCCTCTTCGGCGTCGAATCGCTCTTGCGCCGCGCGGATCTCGTCGTCGAGGCCGCCCGCAGGGCGCGCCGGACCCGTCGCCCTTGGCGCCGATTTCTTCGGTGCGTGCGGCGAAGACATCGCGGTCGGACGCACCCGAAAACAAGCGAAGCACCAAGCTGTCGCCAGAGCTGGCCGGCCGGTCCTTGAACGTGAAACTCAACAGGTTGTTCAGGTCTTCGAGTTCGGCGGCGATCTTCTTGCGTGAGTCCTTGGTCAGCTGATCGAACGACATGCCGATCACCGCTTCGGCACCCAGCCGCGACGTGCTCAGCAGCTCGACGATGCCGTCGACCGCCGACGACCGGTCATCGGCCTCCACGATCAGGTCCAGCACTTCATGTCGACGTTCCAGCGCGGCGAGGAAGGCGTCGGTGATCTCTCGGCGGGCGGCGGCGCGGTCGTGATCGGTCATCGCACGAGCCTAATACGCGGGCGAGGGTCAGTGCCGGGCCACGCCTAGACCGGGACGACGATCAGTTCGTGCGGGCGGTTGTTGACGGACTGGGCGCCGTCCTGGGCGACCACCACGATGTCTTCGATGCGGGCCCCCCACCGGCCGGGGAAATAGATCCCGGGCTCGACGGAAAACGCCATGCCTGCTTGCAGCGGCAGATCGTTGCCGGCGACGATGTACGGCTCTTCATGCACCGACAACCCGATGCCGTGCCCGGTGCGATGCACGAAATATTCGGCGAGACCGGCTTCGGCCAGCACGCCGCGGGCGGCGGCGTCGACCTGTTCGGCGGTGACCCCTGGGCGCACCGCCTCGATTGCTGCCCGCTGCGCCTGTTGAAGTACTGAATAATGCTGTGCCACTTCGGGACTGGGTTCACCGATGCTGTAGGTACGCGTTGAGTCGGAATTGTATCCGGGCTCGTAGCTGCCGCCGATGTCGACGACAACGATGTCACCGACGCGAATTTCCCGATCCGAATACTCGTGATGCGGGTCTGCGCCATGCGGGCCGGATCCGACGATGACAAATGCCACTTCCGAATGTCCCTCGGCGACAATGGCTTCGGCAATGTCGGCGGCGACGTCGGCCTCGGTCCGGCCGGGTACGAGGAACTCCGGCACCCGGGCATGCACCCGGTCGATGGCAGCGCCCGCCTTGCGCAGCGCATCGACCTCGGAGGCGTCTTTGACCATCCGCAGTTCCCGCAGCACGTCGGTGGCCAGCACCGGCAGCACGCCGAGGACGTCGGCCAACGGCAGCAGGTGTAGCGCGGGCATCGAATCGGTGACCGCCGTTGCCACCGGAACGCCGCCCATGGCTGCAGCGACCAGTTGGTAGGGGTCGTCGCCGTCGACCCAATCCCGCACCGCCAGACCCAGATCCGTGACAGCGGACTGTTTCAGCGAAGCCAACTCCAGGCGTGGCACGACCATGGTCGGGTCGCCGGAGACCGGCAGCACCAGGGCCGTCAGCCGCTCGAAGGTCTGTGCCCGCGAGCCGATCAGATAACGCAGGTCATAGCCCGGGGTGATCACCAAGCCGGCCAGACCCGCCTTGGCGGTGGCGGCAGTCGCCGCGGCCACCCGGCGGCGATAGACCTCTGCGTCGAAGCGGTGAGAACCCATGACAATGAGGCTAGCCATAGCGCGGACTGGCAGGATGGCGGGCATGTCCGCGCCGCTGCTGCTGCTTGACGGCGCCAGCATGTGGTTTCGTTCGTACTTCGGCGTCCCGTCCTCGATCACCTCGCCCGACGGCCGAGCCGGTGAACGCGGTCCGTGGCTTTCTGGACTCGGTGGCCACGCTGATCACCCGGCAGCGGCCCGGCCGGTTGGTGGTCTGCCTGGATTTGGACTGGCGCCCGCAATTCCGGGTTGATCGCATCCCGTCGTACAAGGCCCATCGGGTCGAGGAGGAAAACCCCGACGGGCAAACCGATGTCGAGGAAGTTCCCGACGATCTGTCGCCGCAGGTCGACATGATCCTGGAGATCCTCGACGCGTTCGGCCTCTGCACCGGCGGCGCCGAGGGCTTCGAAGCCGACGATGTGATCGGCACGCTGGCCGCCCAGGAGCGACGCGACCCCGTCGTCATCGTCAGCGGCGACCGCGACTTGCTGCAAGTGGTCGGTGATGATCCGGTCCCGGTGCGGGTGCTCTACCTCGGACGGGGCCTGAGCAACGCCACGTTGATGGGTCCCGTCGAAGTCGCCGAGCGCTACGGCGTGCCCGCCGACCGGGCCGGCGCAGGCTACGCCGAGCTGGCCCTGCTGCGTGGAGACCCCTCCGACGGGCTGCCCGGCGTCCCCGGTATCGGCGAGAAGACCGCCGCCACGCTGCTCGGTCAGCATGGCTCCCTGGCGGCGATCCTGGCCGCCGTTGACAACCCCAAATCGTCGCTGGCCAAAGGCGTTAGGGCCAAGCTACGCGATGCCGCCGACTACATCGAGTCCGCCGGCCCGGTGGTGCGGGTGGCCATCGATGCGCCCGTCACGCTGTCGTCGGACACCGACGCCGTACCGCTGGTGGCAGCCGACCCGGCGCGCACCGCGGAACTGGCGACCCGGCTGGGCGTCGGGTCATCGATCGCGCGGCTGCAAAAGGCGCTCGACGCGCTGCCCGCGTCGTGAATCGACGCTACTTGGGCCGACCCACCTCGTAGGTGCCCTTGTTGTCCTGGAAAGTCACGGTCACCTGACGCTTGGTACCATCGATGCTGACGTCGCAATCGAAGCTGGCGCCTTTTTTGACCGTCGGATTCTGACCGTTGTTGCACTTGACGTCTTTGACGTTCTTGGCCCCGTACCCGTTGGTGCTGTCGGTCAGGATCTGCTGTACGCCGACCTCGGCCTTGCCGACGTCCAACTTGGTGGTCACGAAGAACCCCGGCGCCCAGAAGCCCAGCACCAACACCACCGCCACGACGATGGTTGCGAACACACCGATCACCGTGCCGACCAGCGCCCGCGACCGCTTCGGGCCCGCCGGGGGCTGGCCGTAGGGCCCCGGGTACTGGCCGGGTTGACCGTACTGGCCCGGCTGGCCGTACTGACCCGGTTGGCCGTACTGACCCGGTTGGCCGTACTGACCCGGCTGGCCGTACTGACCCGGCTGGCCGTACTGCGTGGTCGGCGCGCCGTACTGAGCGGCCTGGCCGTACTGGTCCTGCTGCGGGTAACCCTGCGGGAACGACTGAGACGGCGGGTAGTACTGGGCCGGCGGCTGCTGATACTGCCCGTATTCGGTGGGCGTGTAGGCGGGCGCTTGCCAGGTTTGTTGCTCCCCGCCCGACGCCTGCCAGCCCTGGTCGCCGGAAGGTTGCTGCTGCCAGGGTGACACGTGCTGCTCCTCGCCGGCTTGCTGACCTTCACCCTGGGGCGGCTGCCACGGCTGCGTCGGGTCGGGTCCCTGGGGTCCGCTCATCGTCTGTCAGTCCTCTCGATCCTGCTTGCAGTCCTGGCATCGGTCGCCGTTAGCCACCGTAGCTTCGGCTCAGCCTACCCGGCGTCAACTGCTACGACGCCGCGCCGAATCGCGTCGATCGCGCGTTTCGCGGTCGCCCGCAGCTCCGGTTGCGGCGCGGCGTTGCGGACCTGGTCCAGCAGGTCGAGCACCTGCCGGCACCAGCGCACGAAATCTCCCGGCGACAACGGCGAACCGGTGCCCTCGGCGTCGGCGGCGGCCAGCGCGGTCACCAGGTCACCGCTACTGGCCCAGCGGTAGATGGCCGCGACGAAACCGTCGTCGGGCTCGCGACTCAGCGCGATGCGGTGTCGCTGCTCGTCGGCGCGCAACTCCGCCGACAGCCGCCGCGTTCGCTTCAGCGCTTGCCGCAACGACGCGTTGGGTATCTCCGCGTTTCGCGGTGGACCGGGACCGTCCCCGCCACGCGATTCGTAAACGACCGCCGACAGCACGGCGGCCAACTCGGCCTCCTGGAGACCCGTCCAGGCGTCGGTGCGCAGGCATTCGGCAACCAAAAGGTCGCTCTCGCTGTAGATCCGGGCCAGCAGCCGGCCATCGTCGGTCACCGCGAGGTCGCCGTCGGTGACCGAGATGTACCCGCGCTCACTGAGCAGCCCGACGATTCGGTCGAAGGTGCGGGCCAAGGAGTTGGTCGCGGCGGCGACTTTCTTCTGCAGCGCGGCGTTGTCGCGTTCGGCACGCAAGTAGCGCTCGGCAACCCGGACGCGGACCTCCCGGTCGGGTTCGCCGTGGACGGGATGACGACGCAACTGTTCGCGCAACGACGCCAGCTCCGGGTCGAGGTCGGGTCCTTCGGTGCTCTTGCCGCGGCGATCACCCGGAATCGACAATCCGGCGGCCGCCGAACGCAGCGCGGACGCCAGATCGCGGCGAACCCGGGGCTGTCGGTGCTCGACCCGCTTGGGCAATGTCATCGACCCCACCGGCGCCGACGCGCCGGAATAGTCTGCCGACGAAATCCTTCCGGCCCAGCGGTTTTCGGTTAGCACCAGCGGTCTCGGGTCGGTGCTGTCGCGGGCGGGTTCCAGCACAACGGCCAGGCCGCCCCGTCGTCCGTGGGTGATCGTGATGATGTCGCCGCGGCGCAGCGCCGCCAGCGCGTCGTTGACCGCCGCCCGGCGCTGCAGTCGCGACGCGCGGGCCGTAGCGCGCTCCTGCTGGCTGATCTGCTCCCGCAGCCGGGCGTACTCGAGGATCGGCGCGTCGTGCCCACCGAGCTCGGCCGCGACCTCGTCGAGCATGTGCTGTCCGCGCTCCACGCCACGGACCAGGCCCACCACCGAACGGTCGGCTTGGTATTGCGCGAACGACTGCTCCAGCAGCCGGTGTGCCTGCTCGGGGCCCACCCGGTTCACCAAGTTGATCGTCATGTTGTACGACGGGGCGAACGAGCTGCGCAGCGGGAAGGTGCGGGTGGAGGCCAGGCCCGCGACTTCTGCCGGCTCACTGGTCTCTTCACCGGGATTCCAGAGCACCACGGCGTGACCTTCGACGTCGATGCCGCGCCGGCCGGCCCGGCCGGTGAGCTGCGTGTACTCGCCAGGGGTCAGCGGGAGGTGCTGCTCCCCGTTGAACTTCACCAGCCGTTCCAACACCACGGTGCGGGCGGGCATGTTGATGCCCAACGCCAGTGTTTCGGTGGCGAAGACCGCCCTGATCAGCCCGGCGGTGAACAGTTCTTCGACGGTGTGCCGGAACACCGGCAACAATCCGGCGTGATGGGCGGCGATGCCGCGCAGCAGCGCCTCCCGCCACTCGTAGTAGCCGAGCACGGCCAAATCGGAATCCTCGAGATCGCCGCAGCGGTGGTCGATTACCTCGGCGATCTTCGCCCGGTCCTCCTCGGTGGTCAGCCGCAGCGACGACCGCAGGCATTGGGTGACCGCGGCGTCACAGCCGACCCGAGAGAACACGAAGGTAATCGCCGGCAGCAGGCCGTCGGCGTCCAGCATCCGAATCACGTCAGGCCGCGGCGGCGGCCGATAGAAACCCGACCGGCCGGGGCGTCCAGCACCTCCTCTTCCCGCCTGCCGACGGGGGCTACGCCAGTCCGAGAGGCGGTCGGCCTCGCGGCGATGGGCAATGTGGCGCAACAGGTTCGGGTCGACGATTGGTTGCCGCCGGTCCCCCGGGCCCTGGACGTCATAGTCGAACAGGTCGAAAAGGCGTTTGCCGACCAGCATGTGCTGCCACAGCGGGACAGGTCGATGGTCATCGACGACGACCGACGTGTCGCCGCGCACGGTTTGAATCCAGCCGCCGAACTCCTCGGCGTTGCTCACCGTCGCCGACAAGCTGACCAGACGGACGTCGTCGGGCAGGTGCAGGATGACCTCCTCCCACACCGCACCACGCATCCGGTCGGCGAGGAAGTGCACCTCGTCCATCACGACATACGAAAGCCCTCGCAGTGCAGGAGAATCCGCGTAAAGCATATTGCGCAGCACCTCGGTGGTCATCACCACGACGGGGGCGTCGGCATTCACCGACAGGTCGCCGGTGAGCAACCCGATCTGATCCTTGCCGTAACGGGCCACGAAATCGGTGTGCTTCTGGTTGCTCAGCGCCTTCAGCGGTGTGGTGTAGAAGCATTTCCCCCCGGACGCAAGTGCCAAATGCACCGCGAATTCCCCGACGACGGTCTTGCCGGCACCGGTTGGCGCGCACACCAGCACACCGTGGCCGCTTTCCAGGGCTGCACAAGCCTTCTGCTGAAAGCCGTCGAGTCCGAACGGCAGTTCCGCAGCGAACCGCGACAACTCGCCGACGGCGCGGTCTTCAGCGCCGCTCCTCCCCATCGCTTCGCTCTGCATCGTCGCGGCGCGGTCTTCAGCGCCGCTCCTCCCCATCGCTTCGCTCTGCATCGTCGCGGCGCGGTCTTCAGGTGATGTCGTCATGGGGTCCGGCGATGCTCGACGGCGCCCCGACCGCAGACGGCGGGTCGAGGACCGAGGCCTCGTCGTCGGCGATGGCGGTCAGCGCCTCGCGCTTGGCTTTCCGTTTGTCGTGCACGCGGGCGAGTTGGATAGCCAGTTCGAGCAGCAGCGTCAGCGCCAGTCCCAGCGCCGTCATCGAGAACGGGTCGGAACCCGGCGTGAAAACCGCTGCAAACACGAACATCCCGAAGATCAGGCCACGCCGCCACGACCGCAGTCGCGCGTAGCTCAACACGCCGACGAAATTGAGCATCACGATCAGCAGCGGGAACTCGAAGCTCACGCCGAAGACCAGCAACAGGTTGATCAGAAAGCCGAAATACCGGTCGCCGGACAGCGCTGTCACCTGCACGTCGCTCCCCACGGTCAACAGGAAGTGCAGCGCCTTGGCCAGCACCAGATACGCCAGCACCGCACCGGTGACGAACAACACCGCCGCCGGGATCACGAACGCCACCGCGAAGCGACGCTCCTTCTTGTACAGCCCCGGTGTGATAAATGCCCACAGTTGGTGAAGCCAGATCGGGCAGGCCAGCACAACCCCAGCCGTCAATGCGACTTTCAGCCGCAGCATGAACTGGTCGAACGGCGCGGTGGCCAGCAACCGGCACCGGCCGTTGGCGATATCCGCCCTCGCAGACGGCGGCAGCGCGCAATACGGGTGTCGAAGCCACTCGCCCAGGCTTTCCAGCCCGAACAACGGATGCGAATACCAGACGAACCCCAGCGCCGTGGTGAGGGCGATCGTGGCCAGCGAGATCAGCAGCCGAGTGCGCAGCTCGGTGAGATGGTCGACCAGCGACATGGTCGCGTCGGGATTGGTACGGCTGCGACGGGAACGCGGATCTAGCCGCCTGAACAGTCCGGTGGTGCGCACAGTAAGTAGGCGCTCTGGCGCCGCGGCAGCGGTGCCAGCGCTAGGCCGACCGTCCGTCGGCCGCCGGCGGTTCGACCCGCTCGGAATGCACCGGCTGGGCCGGCGCGGCCGGGGTGGCTGGCGCTTCCGGTTTGTTGTCGTTTTGCAGTTCGCGGACTTCGGACTTGAAGATCCGTAATGACTTGCCCAGCGAACGTGCCGCGTCGGGAAGCCTCTTGGCGCCGAACAACACGATCACCAGGACCGCGATGATAGCCAGGTGACCCGGAGTAAGAGCGTTCACGTGTGTTTACCTCCAAACGTCTCCACGATGCTACCGCAGCCGCCGTCTCATGAGCCGGACCGCGCCGCGGCCCGGTAAGACTCCAGTGCGGCCGCGGCGGCGTCGCGCACCCGCGCGGCCAGCGATTCCGGCGCCAGAACGCGCACGGCACTCCCCAGCCCCAGCACCTGGCGGGCCATCCAGTCTTCGGAGGCGTAGGTCATCGCCGCCTCGCAGTAACCGTCGGGCAATTCCCGAAGCAGACGCATCGGGTAGTACTCGAACATCCACGAGGCAGCAGGCGCCAGCCGCAGCGTCGCGGACGGCAGCGACGGGTCGGCGTCGAACAGTGAGGTGTCCGGTAGCGCCTGGATTGCGGGTTCCGGTGGTGCGGACGGCTCGTCGAGCACGGTGGCTTCGACGATGCGGTCGAACCGGAACAGCCGCACGCCTTCTGCCTCCCGCGACCAGGCCTCCAGATAGCTGTGGTTGCCGACCAGCACGATCCTGATGGGGTCGACGATCCGGGTGGACAGCGTGTCATGCGAGGCGGAGTAGTAGTCGATGGTCAACGCCCGGTTGTCCCGCGCCGCGGCGCGCACCGCAGCGGCGGCCTGACTCTCGACCGGCGCCGGCTCGTCGACCGCGGCGACGTCGTGTCCATGTCCGGCGGCTCCGGCGGCTGTTTCGATTTTGGCGATCGCGCTGCGCGCCGCCTCCGGATCGACCACACCCGGGATATCGGCCAGCGCACGCAGCGCCACCAGCAAGCCGGTGGCCTCCGGCGAGGTGAGCTGCAGTGGCGTGTCCATCCCCGCCGAGAACGTCACCTCGATGGTGTCACCGGTGAATTCGAAGTCGATCAGATCGCCCGGGCCGTAGCCGGGTAGGCCGCACAGCCACAGCTGGTCGAGGTCCTCCCCCAGCTGCTTGACGGAAACGCCCAGGTCAGCGGCGGCCTGGGCGCGGGTGACCCGCGGGTTGGCCTGGAAATACGGCACCATGTTCAGCAGTCGCACCAGGCGTGTCGATACGGGTGTCATTGACGCCGCTCCTCATCGCTTGCGTGAGTCATCGACGCCGCTCCTCCTCATCGCTCCGCTCTGCATCGTCGCCGGCGTGGGCGCGCAACCGGCCCAGCACCTCCTCGCGCAGCGACGAGGGTTCCAGCACCAAAGCGTCGGCGCCGTAACCGGCGATATCGCGGGCCAATCGGTCGGTGGTTCCGATGTCGAGTTCGATGATGTCGCCGTCGCGGCCGCTCACCTGCCGCGGCTCCAGCGATGTCCCGGCGCGCCGCAGCGCGGTGGCCCGCCCATTGGCCACCCAGACCTGAGCCCGCACGCCGGACGGCGCGTCGCCGACCGCGTCGGCGACGATCTCGCGCAGGTCGGCATCCTTGGGCCTGGTGACGGCCCCGACCGGCCCGATCGGTGTGACCTCGCCGCCGATCCGGGACAGCCGGAACGTGCGGGTAGCGCCGCGGTCGCGATCGTGTCCGACGAGATACCAGCGGCCTTTCTCGGTCACCACGCCCCACGGCTCGACCGTGCGCACGGTGTACGGCTCAGTGCGTGAAGGCCGGTGCCGAAACTGCACGGCCTGACCGGAATCGATCGCCGACAAACAGCCTCCGAGAACGTCTTCGCCCCCCCGCAGTCCCAACGTCCCGGCGGGCGATGCGATGGCGACCGGCGCGTCCGCGTCGACGTCCACGCCCGCAGCGCGCAGCTTGAGCAGCGCACCCTGCGTGGCGGTGATCAGTTCCGGCGACTCCCACAGCTGCGTGGCGACGGCGACGGCGGCCGCCTCATCGCCGGTCAGCTCGACGGCGGGGAGTGCGTACGCGTCGCGGTTGATGCGGTAGCCCTCCACCGGATCGAACGACGACACCTTGCCGGTTTCCAGCGGGATGCCCAGATCCCGCAGCTCGTTCTTGTCGCGCTCGAACATTCGCGAGAACGCTTCGTCGCTGGCGCTGTCCGCATACCCCGCCACGCTGGACCGGATTTTTTCCGCGGTGATGTAGCCGCGGGTGGACAGCAGCGCGATGACGAGGTTCATCAACCGTTCGACTTTGGAAACCGCCACTCGTAGCAGCTTAGGGGTGCAGTAAAGCCAGTCCGGGATCGACGCGTCAGTCGCGTCGACCAGCGACGAGTGACGACGTCTCAAGCGGCCGGCCCACCGGCTCTCGGACCGGGACGGCGGCACCGCTTCGGAGCGCCGCACATACGTGCTATTCGCCAAATGGCCCACCAGCGGGTAGCGTTCGTGTTGGTTGTTACTCAACCAGTTCGCAGCGGTCCAGTCACGAGCCGCGGGCACATGCCCACCGCCGGACACCTCATCTGAGTTCGCTTGACTCCGAGGCGACTCGTCGCATTCGACGATCCGATTCCATCGGACGCCGTCAAACCAGTCGGTGCCGAAACTCGGCGCCACCAAGCTATTTCGCGCAGCCTTGCCAACTTCAGGTCGACATGACCGGCATTTCGCGCAGCACGAGGAATAGCACGATCTCTCGCACCCGGTTTGAACCGGATGCGAGTCCAGGGCGACCCCAACGCGGGGTCGTTGCACGGTCATTCGCGGTTCGCGGTGACCACCACAGAAGGGATACACCCAATGGGAATCGTCGATAAGGCCAAAAATGCCGCTCAGGACGTCGCCGGTACAGCCAAGGAGCACGTAGGCAAAGTCACTGGCGATCACCACACCGAGGGCGAAGGCAAGAAGGACCAAGCCGTGTCGAGCGTGAAGAAGGCCGGCGAAAACATCAAGGACGCATTCAAGAAGTAACTGTTGTCGGGGAGGCCTGCTACCGATCATGGCGGCAGGCCGCCTCCACTTTCGAAGAACCGAATTAACTCAAATCGGCTCTACTACAATGCGATTCGCTGATCTCGACGATTCGTTTCGCCCTCGAGCAGGGCACAAATCTCAGAAGTTCTACGCAGAAGAACCAGAATCGTCAGGAGAAAACAATGACCCACGCAGCAACCGAGAAGCTCATAGGCCAGCTTCGCGTCCTGCATCAACTCACCAACAGCGAGATTCAGATCGCGCAGACCCGGCAGGTGCAGGCGCGCAACGATACTGTGCGCCAACAATTCACCACGAACGCGGCCAATGCGCAACAACGTGCGAAGCTGATCGCGGCCGCGCTGCGCGAACTCGGTGGTGTTCCTGACGTGATCACTCCCGCGCTGGGACGCGCCACCGCCCTGGCCAAGGCCGTAGTCGAGCAGGCGCAACCGCTCACCGGCGCGTTGTTCGGTGACCTCGCCCTCGAACACCAATTGCTTGACCGCGCAATCTATCTCGAGGCCCTCGCCAACGCGGCAGATCACATCGAGATCCGACTACTTGCGCGGCGTCTGCAAGCTGCGCATCAAGAAACTGTCGGGTGGATCACCTCGGTGCTCGCCGAAGAAGCCTCCGGAAAGCCGACCGCGGTGCAGCCCACCCCGGTGCAAAAGGTAGTCCGTCGACTCACCAGGGCCGCTAATTACCCGACCCGCTGGGCCGCCTCGCGGATCAACCAAGCTGTCGATGCCGTTGCCCGGACCCGCTCACGCGTCGCCACTGTCACCGATGCTGCCGCCGACTCGTTGGCCGCGGGCCGCGACGCTGGACTCCATGAAGCAGAGCAGATCGCCACCCGAAAGGGAGCACACGCCACGGCCGCCAGCCTGCACCGCACCCGCGTCCTCGCCGGCGGCCTCACCGAAGACGAACTAATCGTCGACAGATACGACGACCTCACCGTCAACGAAGTCGAGGTCGCGGTCGAGAAACTCAGCGATCCCGCCGGACTGGCCGCCCTGCTGCGCTATGAGCACAACCACAAGGACCGCACGGGCGCGTCTATCGCCATCGAGAACCAACTGGGTGCACTCAAAGCGCGGGGCGACAACAGAAATTGACGCGAGTCCTCGCCCGACCGCGGGTGAACTAAACGCATTGCCCGACTCTCCCCCGCAAGCGGGAGGTGCCCCCACCTCACCCCGCTTCGCGGGCTGCATCGTCGTCGGGCTACATGCTGGCGATCAGCCTCTTGACCCGCTCATCGACCGACCGGAACGGATCTTTGCACAGCACGGTGCGCTGAGCCTGGTCATTGAGTTTGAGGTGGACCCAGTCGACGGTGAAATCGCGACCGGCGGCCTGGGCGGCGCTGATGAACTCACCGCGCAGCCGTGCCCGGGTGGTCTGCGGCGGCTCGTCGACGGCGGCATCGATTTCCTCGTCGGTGGTGATGCGCGACGCCAGACCTTTGCGCTGCAGCAGATCGAAGACGCCGCGGCCGCGCTTGATGTCGTGGTAGGCCAGGTCCAGCTGGGCGATCTTCGGGTCGGATAGCTCCATGTCGTAGCGATCCTGGTAGCGCTGGAACAGCTTGCGCTTGATCACCCAGTCGATTTCGGTGTCGACTTTGGCGAAGTCCTGGCTTTCCACCGCGTCGAGTTGGCGACCCCACAGGTCGACGACCTGCTCGATCTGCGCATTGGGTTCGCGGGTCTGCAGATGCTCGACGGCGCGCGCGTAGTACTCCCGCTGGATGTCCAACGCGCTGGCCTGACGCCCGCCGGCCAGCCGTACCGGCCGCCGGCCGGTGACATCGTGGCTGACTTCCCGGATGGCCCGAATCGGATTGTCCAGTGAGAAGTCGCGGAAAGCCACGCCGGCTTCGATCATTTCCAGCACCAGCGCCGCAGTGCCCACCTTGAGCATGGTGGTGGTCTCACACATATTGGAGTCGCCGACGATGACGTGCAGCCGCCGATACTTCTCGGCGTCGGCGTGCGGCTCATCGCGGGTATTGATGATTGGGCGGCTGCGGGTGGTGGCCGAGGAGACACCCTCCCAGATGTGCTCGGCGCGCTGCGAAAGGCAGAACGTGGCGGCCTTGGGGGTCTGCAGCACCTTGCCCGCACCGCAGATGAGCTGGCGGGTGACCAGGAAAGGCAGCAGCACGTCGGAGATGCGGGAGAACTCGCCGGCGCGCACGATCAGGTAGTTCTCGTGGCAACCATACGAGTTGCCCGCCGAGTCGGTGTTGTTCTTGAACAGGTAGATGTCGCCGCCGATACCCTCGTCGGCCAGCCGCTGCTCGGCGTCGACCAGCAAGTCCTCCAGCACCCGCTCGCCAGCGCGATCGTGGGTGACCAGCTGCACCAGGCTGTCGCATTCGGCGGTGGCGTATTCGGGATGGCTGCCGACGTCGAGATACAGCCGTGCGCCGTTACGCAGAAAAACGTTGGAGCTACGCCCCCAAGAGACCACCCGGCGAAACAGGTAGCGGGCCACCTCGTCCGGTGACAGCCGACGATGACCGTGGAAAGTGCAGGTGACACCGAATTCGGTCTCGATGCCCATAATCCGTCGCTGCACAATTCGAGGGTACTGGTTGTGTGCCCAACTAGTGCGGAACCCCCGCAGAGAGTGTGGCGTGATCTGCGGCGCACCCCATTACTCGGGTAAGATCGGCATGCTCCTTACCGCGAGCACAGTCGTCAGAAAGGCCTCTGCAGTCCTGTGGACAGAGCCAGGGTCGCGGAGCACCCGCGGCCGGACCACGTCATCGCACACATCAGCGACACCCATCTCATAGCCGGCGACGGCGACCTTTACGGCCCGGACACCGGTGTCGACGCGGAGGCCCGATTATCCGAGTTGCTCGAGCGGCTGGAGGATTCTCAAACTCATCCCGGTGCCTTGATTTTTACCGGCGACCTTGCCGACAAAGGGCAACCCGACGCCTACCGCAAGCTGCGCAACCTGGTCGAGCCGTTGGCTGATCGTCTTGGTGCGCAGCTGATTTGGGTGATGGGTAACCACGACGACAGAGCGGCGCTGCGTGAACACCTGCTGCACGAGGCGCCGACGATGGCGCCGATGGACCGCGTGCATGACGTCGCCGGTTTACGCGTGATCGTCTTGGACACCTCGGTTCCCGGCCAGCACCACGGCGAAGTCGCGCCGGAACAATTGCACTGGCTCGCGGCGCAACTGGCCGAGCCCGCACCATTCGGCACCCTCCTTGCCATGCACCATCCACCGATTCCGAGCGTGCAGGACCTCGCCGCCCTGGTGGAACTGCGCGACCAAGCACCACTTGCCGAGTGCTGCGCGGCACCGACGTGCGCAGCATCCTGGCCGGGCACCTGCACTACTCCACGACGGCAACGTTCGCCGGAATCCCGGTCTCGGTGGCCTCGGCCAGTTGCTACACCCAGGACCTCCTGACGGCGGGAACCCGGGGCCGCGATGGCGCACAGGCGTTCAACCTTGTGCACTGCTACCCGGAAACGGTGGTGCACACCGTTATTCCGTTGGCCGCCGGCCCCACCGTCGGGCGGTTCGTCTCGCCGGAGACCGTGCAGGCCGAACTCGCCGATGCGGCGGTGAGCATCCTGCCGGCCAGCCGGATACCCGCGCGTCGCACAGCACGCTCGCACGCACCTAGGCGAGGCGCGGACGGCTGATCAGGCTCGAGATCGGTTGTCTTCCAACAAGATCCGAGCAAGATCGAGTGCCAGGCCAGATCGCGCAACGGCCAGACTTCAGCACGACGCCATCGAGTTGGTCGGACCCGGGAAATACGCGCGATTAGCCCGAGAATTCTAGACACTTGCCGCGTCAAAATGGCCGTCAAGAAAGCGTCATGATTTCGTCTGTCTCGCGTTAAGAACGCATCATGGAATGTGTTGGCGATCAAGACGATCGTTGCGCCGTGTCACGCAACTCGGTATACAGGTTGCAACGCAGCCGACCCAAATTGCTTTGTTCCGTGATTAATTGAACCTGCGCGCGTGCGTACGGTTCCGTTAATTGAATCTCAGATAGGGACACAAAGATGTCTCCCGCTTGTTACCTCAATAGTTAATAGGGGAAATCGATGCCACTCGGTAATGTGCTGCAAGCGCTCATCATGCTGGCCGCAGTCTCGGTCGGCTCAGTGTTTGTCGGAAACCTCTTTCGTCGGTTTCATCAGCCCGCGGTCGTCGGCGTCATCCTTTTCGGCCTTGTTGGTGGGGACAATCCTGACCCTCAGTTCTCATTCCCTCAAGTCTGTGTTACTTTCAGGCGACCTCGAAATCTCTCATCGACGACGCGGGCCAGGCAGGCCTCTTGTTGCTGTTGTTCTTGGTCGGAATTGAGCTGCGTAGCTACAGCAAACAATCAAAGCGAGCGGTCACCACTCTGGCAACTGGTGCCCTGCGTGGTGATTCCGGTCATCGTTTGTGCAGCTGCAGCTTTTCCCTTTGCGCACCAACTCGTTGGCCCAGACCACAATCCGCTACATGTCTGGTTATTCATCGGTGTGGCGCTGAGCGTCACCGCCGTTCCGGTTCTCGTGCTGATTATCAGAGATCTCGAGGTCCCGGCACCCATCCCGGGGGCCGCGCTGCGAATTGCCGTCGCGACTGATGCGACGGCATGGGCACTGGTGACCGTGTTGATCCTGCTGACCACGGACTTGAGGTCGCTTTCTGTGACTGCCTTATCTATCGGCGCCGGGTTGCTGATGATGGTGATGTTTGTGCTGCCGCGGATCCTCCAGCGGTGGGCCCAGGTGCTCCCAGCTGAGTACTGCTCCGTTTGTGGTGGCGATGTTCGCCTACGTGCTGGTCGGTGCGGCCGCAACGCAGGTGTTCGGTCTCCACCCCGCCCTCGGTGCCGTGCTTGCCGGTCTGTTCTTCCCCGCAGGGCTGGCCAACGAGGCATCGCAGCGGGCCATAGCCACGGTTGCTGACATGCTTATTCCTGCGTTCTTCGTTTCGAGCGCGCTGTCTGTGCCGCTGCAGGTTCTGGCGGATCTGTGTCGATGGAGCGGTCTGCTGTGCCTGCTAACCCTGATCATCGCCGCTTCCGGTTCAAAGATCGCGGTCGGTCTCGTGGCCGGCAGGATGCTGCGCTGGCCGCTTATCACTTCAGCTAAACTTGGCGTCTTGCTGAACTGCCGCGGCGTCACCGAACTCGCCATTGCGTCGATCGGTCTCCAAGCCCATTTGATCGGCCCCTACGCGTTTGCGATGCTGTGCTCGCTTGCCATCGTGACCACCGCGGCGACGGCTCCGCTGTACCGCGCGATCTACAACCGCGCGCGTGTTCGTGCGTCACGTGAAGATGTCCAGCTAGTGGCGGATGGTGTTGACCCAGCGGTAATTCCGGCATAAGGACCCCTATTGAGCACTGAGGTCAGCAACGACAAAGAGCACGTCGTAACCGCAACACATCGTGAGCCGTTGCGGCTGGACGAGCGGCCCCAGCCAAAGGTCCGCCGCCGCCGGTCGTGGACGCGCATGCGGCTCGGCACCATCGCGGCGACAGGGGTCGTCGTCTGGGCAATGCTCACGTCGGTCATTCTGTACGTCAATGGCGCTGCGTCCGAGCGTATTCCAGCTCATGGGACGCCCACCGCCAGCGGCACAACTGTGACATTTGATGTGGTAGCAGTTCAAAACAGCTACACCGAGCTGGTCGGCGACCTCATCGTCAAGCCCGGGCCTGCGTTGGTGGATCCGGCGACCGACGGTCTCAAGCAAGACCTCACCGTGGCAGTCACATCCGCGACGACGCCGATCAGACGCACCTGGTCCAAGGGTATGTTGCCCGGCGTCTTCCCTGTCCCGATAACCTTGGCGCGCGACGTCGAACGTTGGCCTTTCGATAGCTACTACACCGGGCCGATCACGGTTGAGCTGTTCCCCGGCGCAGGGCGACCGCCGGAACGCGCCAATGTGACGTTTGTCGATCGGCTGGCTGGCTGGCAATCCAACGTGACGCGAGTGAACGCCAATGCGTTGGCACCCTACGAAGTTGACTTGCAGCGGTCGGCGAGCACGATGATGTTCGCGATCGTCATCCTTTGCATCTTCGTCACGATCGCGGCAATTGGCTTGTTCGTTGCGATTCAGACGCTTCGCGATGTACGGAGATTTCAGTCGCCGATGACAACCTGGTATGCGGCGATGCTGTTTGCGGTGGTACCGCTGAGAAACGCACTTCCGGGCTCACCGGCGTTCGGAAGCTGGATCGACCTCACCATCGTCTTGTGGGTACTGGTGGCTTTGGTGGTCTCGATGCTGCTCTATATCGCGGCCTGGTGGCGAGCGACATCTAAGACCTGAGCACACAGCAGCTCGCACACGCCTGGCCGAGGTCCCGGCGGACGGGGGGACCAACGCGCCCCCGCCCGCCGGGAGCTTTTATTCGTCGCCGGCCGCGCGCTCCCATGGCGCGGGCACCGGGAAGTACCTCTGCAGGAACTCGCCGACGACGTCGGCTCGCTGCTGCGCGCTCACCTCCGGGAAGCTGCCGTCGTTGAGGCAGAAGAAATCGAACGTGCGCTTCTGCAGCAGCTTCGGCAATTTCGCCAGCCCGGACCGCAACGTGGTGTCGACGTAGAGCACCTTGGCGGACTCGTGCTGCACCGCACGTCCGGTCATCAATGCGTAGTAGTGGTACAGCGAGTTGGTCACCGAGATGTCGGTGCTCGCGCGGAACCGGCTGGCCTGGGTGCGCGCGAAGTCCGCTGCGAACTCCCCCTCGAGCTCGCACAGCACGCTCTTGCGCAACGGCGCAGCGGTGTGTTCGAGGTGTCGGGTGATGATCTTTCCGAACCTTTCCCACAGCAGCTGCCGGTTGACCCGCGCCGCGTTCTCGAATCCGCTGCGCTCGGGGTGGTTGACCCCCAGTCCGATGCGCGTGCCCGCTTCGATGAACTTCGTCACCCCGCCCGGCGAGAAGAACATGGTCGGCGAGAGCGCCCGGCCGAAGAACATGTCGTCGTTGGAGTACAGGAAATGCTCTGCCAGACCGGGGATGTGGTGCAGCTGAGTCTCCACTGCATGGCTGTTGTAAACCGGCAGCGCCGACGGGTCGGTGAAGTGATCCGCGGCACGCACGACGGTGACCTTCGGGTGGGGCGCGAGCCAGTGCGGGACCGGCGAGTCCGTCGCGATGAAGATTCGCCGCACCCATGGCGCAAAGGCGTGTACCGAACGCAGCGCGTACTTCAATTCGTCGATCTGCCGGATCCGTGCGTCGGCATCATCGCCCTCGCCGACAACGTGATTGGCCATCGCTGCCGCGCGGCGCGCGCCCAACTCCAGGTCGTTGCCGTCCACCCAGGAGAACACCATGTCGATGTCGAACGTGATGTCGCCGGCGTGCGGAGCGAACATTCCGGCGATCGTCGGCCAATTGCGGCCGTGTAGCTCGACGCCTGCGTACACAATCTCACTCAGCGGCAACGCTTTCCGCGTGAGCGAATTCTCGATCGGGCAGATCGCCTGCTGCCCGTCGAATACCCAGAACTGCATCTCCACTCCGGCCGAGGCGCCGTAACGCAGGCCGGACCGCGGGCATTCACGCCGTCGAAACACCCGCAGCAGCCGCGGGTCCGGGTCTGCCGACAGCAGGCCGTCAGCCAGGTACACCGAGCTGCGCCCTGTGCCGTCGAGGATCTTGGCACGCAACGGCGCTTGCAGGCATGCGGCCATAAGCGTTTCAGCCACGCGGGCGCGCAGGCCGATGTCAACGACGAGTGCCGGACGCCCGTCGGCACCCCGGATGAGCAGGAACGGAATTCCCGCCATCTCCAATTCCGTGCGGATGAACAACAGGTCGCGCACCATCGCCTCATAGGGAGTCAGGCGCAGCCCATCGGCTGAGCCGCCAATCTCGACTCGGGCGACGTCGATCATGCTGGTCATGGGAACACCTGCCTTCCACAGTCGATGTCGGTCAAGACATGCACAAAGAGGGACTCCGGCAGACCGGTGGAGCGGCGACGATGCCCTCACACGTTGAGCTTTGGCACTGGACGACGTATTCCCGGCACCGCCGGGAAAGCCACTTGGGACCACCCCTTAAGCCGGGGAGATCTGTCCTGATCTTGGGCGTCTCTCGACGTCGTCAGATCAGTGGCCTGTGTTCGCTTCAGAAGCCTCGCCTAACGAGGTGCTTACGCAGGATAGCGCCGAATCCAGGTCCCGGCAACGCGAGTGTGGATACGTCGCGGACAGCGCCGAAACGGTTGCCGTCGCTGGGCTTTTGGACGTTGGTCAGGACTCCGCGGGGGTGGGCGCTTCGCCGAAACGGCTCAGTGCCAGAGTGGCGGCGACCGCTATCGCGAACCCCGTTACCACCATCCAGCTCAGGCCCGGACGGGTCTGGTCGCCCAGCCACACCACCCCGACGAGGGCGGGGCCAACCGTCTCTCCGACAACCATCCCCGCGACAGCGGTGGTCACCGATCCGCGGCTCAACGCTGAGGTGAGCAGCAGAAATCCGGCCAGCCCACCGGCGATCACCACGTAGACAGCGGGATTGGTGTAAAAAACAGCCTTGGTCGGATCGATCGCATCGATCAGGCGGACGGCGATCTCGACGACTCCGAATCCGCGCGCCGGCCCCTAAGCCCAGAACGAGTGCCCGGGAGCGCTCGCCCAGGCGGCCTCCGACCGCGCCGGCGATGAACACGGCGGCGACCACCGCAAGCAGTGCCCAGCGGAGTCCGGCCGGCCCGCGCTGAGAGCCCTCCGGTCCGGCGGCGAATCCAAGCATCGCCAGGCTCGCGCACACCACGGCCACGGCCGTCCACTCCACTGTTGACAGGCGCGCCGACAGCAGCCAGGCGGCCACGATCGCGGTGACGGCGAGCGACGCCGCGATCGCCGCGGCGACGACATAAATCGGTACGAGGCGCAGCGCGGCCACTTGCAACACAAAACCGACGCCGTCAAGCCCGATGCCCACCAGGTAGCGCCACTGCCGCAGCGCCCGCAGCAACAACGCCGCATCGACCCCAGAGTCGCTTCCGGCATCCACCGAGCGCGTCGCGACAGCCTGCAACACCGTCGCCGTGCCGTAACACACCGAGGTGCCCAAGGCGAGCAGTAAGCCGATCAACACACACCGACAATACGAGACTGCTGCGCGGGGCCCGCAGCGGCTATTTCGACGGTTTCTCCGGCGAGTCGTCCGCCGACTCTGAGCCGTTGCGTTCGGGCAGCAGCCGCTCCAGGGCAGCGCCGGTGATGCGCCGGAACGCACGCCGGGGCCGGCTGGTATCGAGGATGGCGACCTCCAACGTCGACACTCCCTGGGTGGGCTCGTCGCCACCGTTGCTGCTGCCCGCCTGCAGGGCGTTGACCGCGATGTGCACCGCATCGGCCAAATTGGCGTTCTCGGCGTACGAGTCCTTCAGCGCGTTGGTGATCGGCTCGGTCGTCCCACCCATCACCACGAAATGCGGCTCGTCGGCGATCGACCCGTCGTAGGTAATCCGATACAGCTCAGGCGGTTTGGTCTCGCCGTAATGAGCGACTTCGGCAACGCACAGCTCGACCTCATACGGCTTGGCCTGTTCGGTGAAGATGGTGCCCAACGTCTGCGCGTAAACGTTGGCCAGCTGCCGGCCGGTCACATCGCGGCGGTCATAGGCGTAGCCGCGGGTGTCGGCGAACTGAATCCCGCCGCGACGCAAATTGTCGAATTCGTTGAATTTGCCGGCGGCGGCGAAGCCGACACGGTCGTAGAGTTCGCTGAGCTTTTGCAACGAGCGCGACGGATTCTCGGCGACGAACAACACACCGCCGGCGTAGGCCAATGCCACCACGCTGCGGCCTCGGGCGATGCCTTTGCGCGCCAGTTCGCTGCGCTCGCGCATCGCCTGCTCGGGCGAGATGAAGTACGGAAAACTCATGAATCACTTCCCGCGTGATCCGCGTCCGGGCCGAAAGTATCAGCACGCGAACGTGTTTCGATGACCTCTCGGGCCAGCTCGGCGATGCGTCGCTCGGCAACATTGGCTGCGCCGTCGGCACCGATGGTGACCGCGGTCGGATAGATCCCGCGGACCAAGTCGGGTCCTCCTGTGGCGGAATCGTCATCGGCCGCGTCGTAGAGCGCCTCGACAGCGACCCGAAGCGCCGAATCGGCATCCGTCACTTGCGAATACAGCTTCTTTATCGACGACTTGGCGAAGATCGAGCCCGAACCGACCGACTGGTAGCCCTCTTCCTCCAGGTTCCAGCCGCCGGCGGCGTCGAAGGAGACGATGCGGCCCGCCTTCTCCGGGTCAGGATCGCCGATGTCGAAACCGGCGAGCAGCGGCAGCGCCACCAGACCCTGCATCGCGGCGCCGAGGTTGCCGCGGACCATGATTGCGAGCCGGTTCACCTTGCCCGCGAACGTGAGCGCCACGCCTTCAAGCTTCTCGTAGTGCTCGAGCTCGACCGCGTAGAGGCGGGCGAATTCAACCGCGATGGCCGCGGTGCCGGCGATCCCGGTCGCGGTGTAGTCGTCGGTGATGTACACCTTCTGCACATCGCGGCCCGCGATCATGTTGCCTTGGGTCGAGCGACGGTCGCCGGCGATGAGCACCCCGCCCGGGTACTTCAGCGCGACGATGGTCGTTCCATGCGGCAGCGCAGAGCTGGGCGCGAAGGCGTCGGCGCTACCGATGGCCGCAGGCAGCAGCTCTGGCGCCGCGCGGCGTAAATGGTCGGTGAATGAAGAGAGACCGCCAGAGGCGGTTCCGGGAAAGGCAGAGTTGGTGGCCAGGCGATCGCGGTTAGGCCAGGTCACTGTCCGCCCTTTTGGACGTATGCGCGGACAAAGTCTTCGGCGTTCTCTTCCAGAACATCGTCGATCTCATCCAGCAGGTCGTCGGTCTCCTCGGTCAGCTTCTCGCGACGCTCCTGGCCCGCGGCCGTGCTGGCAGTGGGGTCGTCATCATCGCCGCCGCCACCACCGCGCTTGGTCTGCTCCTGGGCCATGGCTGCCTCCTGCATCGTCATCGGCCGTGAAACACGCCCGTTGTTTCTCCACCCTACCGGTCAATAGCGTTATAGCTCGGGCGAAAGCCCGGTGTCCGACGGCTCACGTGGTCAGCTGTTCCACCAGCTCGACCGCGCTGTCCACCGAATCCAGCAGCGCCCCGACGTGCGCTTTGCTGCCCCGCAGCGGCTCCAGTGTCGGAATTCGCACCAGCGAATCGCCGCCCAGGTCGAAGATCACCGAGTCCCAGCTGGCCGCCGCGATGTCGGCGCCGAAGCGGCGCAGGCACTCCCCGCGGAAGTAGGCCCGGGTGTCGGTGGGTGGGTTCTCGACCGCGTCGATCACTTGCTGCTCGGTGACCAGACGTTTCATCGAACCGCGCGCAACCAGCCGGTTGTACAGACCTTTGTCCAGCCGGACGTCGGAGTATTGCAGGTCGACCAGGTGCAGCCGGGGCGCCGACCAGCTCAGGTTCTCCCGGTGCCGGAAGCCTTCCAGGAGTCGCAGCTTGGCCGGCCAGTCCAGCAGCTCGGCACACTCCATCGGGTCGCGCTCGAGCTGATCGAGCACGTGCGCCCAGGTCTCCACGACGTCGGCCGCGCGCGCGTCGTGGTCGCGGCCGTCGACCAGCTTCGCCGCCCGGTCCAGGTAAATCCGTTGCAGTGCAAGGGCAGTCAGCTCACGGCCATCGGCCAGGGCGACGGTGGCACGCAGCGACGGGTCACGGCTGACCGCGTGCACGGCGTGCACCGGCCGGGCCAGCGCCAAGTCGCTGAGGTCGATTCCGTGCGCCGGGCCGTCCTCGATCAGGTCGAGCACCAGCGCGGTGGTACCGAGCTTGAGATAGGTCGACGTCTCGGAGAGGTTTGCGTCGCCGATGATGACGTGCAGCCGCCGATAACGGTCGGCATCGGCGTGCGGCTCGTCGCGGGTGTTGATGATGCCGCGCTTCAGCGTGGTCTCCAGCCCGACCTCGACCTCGATGTAGTCGGATCGCTGCGAGAGCTGGAAGCCCGGCTCGTCGCCGGACGGCCCGATGCCGACCCGGCCGGAGCCCGTGACCACCTGGCGGGACACCAGGAACGGGGTCAGCCCGGCGATGACGGCCGAGAACGGCGTCTGCCGGCTCATCAGATAGTTCTCGTGCGACCCGTACGAGGCGCCCTTGCCGTCGACATTGTTTTTGTACAGCTGCAGCTTCGCAGCGCCTGGCACGCTTGCGACGTGCCGGGCGGCGGCCTCCATCACACGCTCGCCGGCTTTGTCCCAGACCACCGCGTCCAGCGGGTCAGTGCACTCCGGTGCCGAATACTCCGGGTGCGCGTGGTCGACGTAGAGCCGCGCGCCGTTGGTCAAGATCATGTTGGCGGCACCGACCTCGTCGGCGTCGACCACCGGTGGCGGTCCGGCCGAGCGGCTCAGGTCGAAACCGCGGGCGTCCCGCAGCGGCGATTCCACCTCATAGTCCCAGCGGGTGCGTTTGGCGCGCTGAATGCCGGCGGCTGCAGCGTAGGCCAGCACGGCCTGCGTTGAGGTCAGGATCGGGTTGGCGGTCGGGTCCGATGGCGACGAGATGCCGTACTCGACCTCCGTTCCGATAATCCGTTGCATCCCCCAAGACTAGGCGCGGCGACGACGGGCGCCGAGATCGGCCCGAAGTGGCGGCACGCAATCCACCCCAACGGGGCGACCTCCCAGCCGCGTAACGGTGACACGAACGGGGCAGGAAGAACTGGCGACACCCCACCTGTTGCCTCGTGTCAAGATGCCCGCGAAATCTGATTCGTTGACTCATCCGAGGATGCCCGCGTAGCTGGTGTGGAGAGGGTGGCTTTGGTCTTGGGTCCGGCCTTGCTGGTGGTGATCGTCAGCAGCTCGGTGGTTAGTGCCTGGATCTGGCGCTGGACGGCGGCGGGGTTGATGCCGGTGTAGGTCTCGGCGAGGACCTCCTTGTCCTTGGCTGCGACAGCCTTGTGGCACTCGGCGCGTCGGTACGGGGTGGTCGCGGTGTCGTGTTTCTTGGATACCTTCGCACCGACTCGGACCTTGGAGACGAGTTTTTGCTGCGGGTAGAAGTAGTTGGTCAGCTTCGACTGCAGTACCCAAATCTTGTTGAGCAGCAACAGTTCTGCCTTCGTGTCGTAGCGGTGGTAGCCGACCACGATGCGCACGATCGCCCAGTTCTTCTGTTCGACGTGGCAACCGTCATTCTTGTTGCCCGGCCGCGACCGGGTGAAGGTGATCTGGCGCTGCTCACACCAAGCCAGCAGGTGGTAATTGATGAACTCCGATCCGTTGTCACTGTCTACGCCCAGGATCGGGAACGGCATAGCGCGGGCGATGTCGTCAAGCGCGGCGAGCACCCATTTGCGGGCCTTGTTGCGCACGCTGCGGTTCTCGGTCCAGCCGGTGGCGATGTCGGTGACGGTCAGCGTCCAGGCGTGCTCACCGGCGGCGTTGCCGCCGTCGTTTGCGACCAGGTCGATCTCAACGAACCCCGGTTTCGCGTCGTCCCAATCGGCCCAGGTGCGCACCGGGATCTGGCTTTTGAGCAGCGACCCCGGCTTGGTAGTCGAGCGGCCCTTGAGTTCGTGCTTCTTGCGTTCGGGCGCAAGCCGGCGGTCGATGGTGGCCGCCGACATGCCCACCAGCAGCGCAGCGGTGCCGTCGTCGATGTCCAGCTCACCGAACCGGCGCAGCACCGCAACCAGCTCGGACAGCACCGGCGCCAGGCGCTTGCCCGCCGGCATACCCAGCACAGCCCAGCAGAAGATCAGCGCCGCAATCACTTTCGGTCCGTACTTCGGTGGGCGCGGGGCTCTCGGTCTGACCACCGTCGGCCGCAACGCTGTGCGCAGCGCCTTACGGGCATGGTCACGATGCCAGCCCGTGGTCGCGCACAACTCATCGAGGATCCGGCCCTTACCAGCCTTGTCGGCCCGGCGGTACCGGTTCGCGATCGTCTTCGTCACGGCCTTGCGTTCACTCATCGACAGCCCCATCGTCTCGGCGTACGGCCCGGTGCCGGCATCGCCGCTTCGACACGCCGCTACGCGGGCATTTCTAGACGAGGCAACGACCAGGGCTACGCGGGCATTTTTGCTGAGTCAACGCGGGGGGATGACGGCGAGCATTCATCGAACTAAACTCTCAGTTCATGGACGCGGATGGCGTCTCGCCCGAGAAGACGGCGCCCGCAGCGCCCTCGGAGGAGACCGAGGCCACCATCACCGCTTGGTCGCTCGAGGACGACGCGCCCGACGTCGCGCCCTTCCGGCCATCCCGATCACGCAGCGCCCTCCTGTGGTGTGTCGCCATCGTTCTGGCGCTGGGGACGGCCGGTGCCGTGGCTTGGTTCGGGGTGACGCTGTACGGGGAGCGGGGTATACCTGCCGCGACCGCCGAACCACCGTCACCGAGCACCGAGCCGCCGCTGCCTCCCACGCCTGACCAGCAGTTTCTTACGTCGCTGGGCCGAATCGGCATTAAACCTGAAGCGGACGCCGCCGCGCTGATCGGGGACGGCCACGATGTCTGTCAGGCACTCGGCCACCGCGAACCGTTCAACCAGGTGGTCGCGGACATCCAAGCCGGGGCTTGGGTTAATTCCAGCCAGGCGAATATCGAAACGTCTCGGGAGTTCGCCATGGCCGCCATTGACGTCTACTGCCCGCAGTACCAGGCTGGGGCGCCCCCGCCGCTGCTGCGCACCCCGCCGCTGCTGCTCAACCCAAAATAGGTTGGAAGCGGCTGGGCTTCGCCTGCGGTTGACGGCAAACGTTCAAACCCGCCCAACCGTAGTGATTGGTCTCAGGCCGCGCGGAGCCGACGAACGGACCGTTCATACCGAGAAAGATGCGGCTCCTACACCCTTGTCCGACTCTCCAAAGTTGCGGTGACCGGACGATGACCCGTCACTGGGCGCGGGCAGCTTAACCGGTATCGCTCAAACCGCGATCCCGGCTGACGTCGAGCGGCCGACGTCGCCAGCCTCCAGGCGACAGACGCCGACCTGGTGCACTGCAAACCCACGCTCGATACGTGGGGAGCCGAGCAGCCCGCCGGCCCCGGATACTGTTCCAAGATCGGATGGGCTTGTGACAACCCCAGCTACGACGTCGATGCTCGCCCCGCACCAACATTGAAGAACGTCATCGACGAAGTAGGCGACTGCTAAGCCACGCGCGCCCAATCCGCTCAGTAGTTGTTGCAGGTGGCGGCGACCAGAGTACGCCAACGAAGAAGTTAGAGCACTACGCCGCTGAATAGGCGCCTAGAAGGCCCGATGGCCTGCGCGGTCTGCTGGGTCAAGGCGCGGCATCCCCTGTCCGGCGCGTAGCATCGCTATATGAGAACGGCTTTCGTCGTTACATTCGCGGTCGGATTGATCCTCGCAGTGTTCGGTCTGATCTGGGCGCTCCAGGGATTCGGCGTGCTTGGTGGTAGCCCGATGAGCAACACGAGGACCTGGTCCATCAATGGTCCGATCACGGTGCTGATCGGCACCGTGATCGCGGTATTCAGTTGGCGGAAACTCTCGTCGAAATAGTGCTTCCCAGCGGTGAACATCAAAGTTCGCACCCACAAAAGACCACACGAGTATCGCGACCCCAAAACCAGTTGATACCCAGGCGGCGTAAGCCAGTGGCCTATCTAGCCGACCTTCTGCCAGGTCTGACAGTGGCTTGTCTTAAATGCGGCATCTGAAGGCTCGATCGTGACGTACACGGGACCAAGTCCGTCTACCGCGCTGATTGTGCTGGAAGGGTTCCCGCTGAGATCGCGAAGCCGAAAGCCCCAGCAGCGCACGCCACTCTGACGGCGCCAGTACGTATACCGAACGTGTAGATTACTTTGTGGGACAACAACTTTCGCTTGACACCAGCCACCTGCGAGCGTACCGTCTCGGGGCATTATCAACCCGCGGAGAGGAGCCCCCAGCCATGATCGACCTCCCCAACCCCGCTGGCGCCACCAAGGTCTATGACTGGGAGCCGTCCGAGGTAACCGGCGACGAAAACGGATACCGCCGATACTTCAATGGCAGCAGTTGGGCCATCGAGCGGCCTGACGATGGTTCGACGGGCTCCTACGGCCCCGATGTCACCGTGGAGATCGTGGGTACCCAGTGGGCGAGCGGCCAAGTCGAGCGCTGCCTGCGGCTGGACTTGCACCGCGACTACCCCCTCAACATCGAGCAGGGCGGGCCACTCCGCGACGCGTTGAGCGCGGCGATTGAGGAGGCCGAGGCGCTGGCGTTGTACGACCACCCGCCGACCACCGGAACGTCGTCGGCATGAACGACACCAAGAGGCGGCGCAGGTGGTTCACGATGCGATAGAAAGCTACTGCCCGCAATACGGGTAATTGGCCGTGGCATGGGTCACGCAAGTTTTGTTGGCATGATCACGTCCGAGGAGCGCGTGTCGGTGCCCCGCTATTCGCGAAATGCGTCCCACGCTGAAAGGTGCAGAACGCACCCAATCAGGAGGAACTCATGGCTACTCGAATCATTCAGCGGGCGTGTCGCCTATGCGAGGACGGAGTCGTTGATATCACGGTCACCGACCATTACGACTCAAGCGGCGCCGTTATCGACACGACAGAAGACAAGAGGAAATGTCGGAAGGGCTGCTTGGGCCGGGGGGTGTGATTTTTGCCCCCCAGAAGGCCCGGCCCCGGTCGATGGCCGCTTTCAACCCGCTCAGCTTTATATGGATTTGGCTGTCGGGATCTTTTAAGTCCCTGTCCATCCGCCGCTGCGCCCCTAAGTCGAACAAAGCCGCTCCTCGATAAAAGAATTGGGTGAGCGGGGTCGGCCCCGTTTTCAAAAAACCGACCCCCCCTAACCACGCTTCCGAGACCCTAACCAAGAGAAGAAACGTGGCTTTTTTAACAGGCAGTCGGCCCCGATCGCTGCGATGCGTAAGAACCCAACCCCCGTTGACCGGTCCGCCATGTGCGGACCGCAACCCTGCTTTCACTCAGGGAAGCCTGGAAGCCCGGAAGGCGCGTTTTTTAGAACTTCCCCCGCGCCCTCCGGGCTGGGCACGGACCGAGAGGGTGAGGTCCGTGCGATGCCGGCGCAGCCCGGTAAGAGGCGCAGCACGGCAAGTATGAAAGTTGAGAGGCCGAGGGACGAGGAGACCCACCAAGGATTAGAAAATCAACCCGTCCCCCGGCCATTAGCGCCCAGGTGAGTTAAGTCTGGGCGATCCCCCCTAAAGGGGAAGTTTAGGGTGCCCGGAGGACAAGGAACAAAGGATACCTTGCCCCCCGGGCGTTGGTGCAATGCGCGACCGCGACAACAAGCATTGAACCGTTCTGCCTTATCCGTGGAAATGCTATAAACACGGATACAGTAAGACTTCTATCTCAGCCCGAAACCCCGACTGAGACGTTAACCTGGCCTCCGGTGATGGCCGTCGTAATCGACGCCCTCACATACCTCACAAAGGCAGTCTGTACGACCACAGCAGTAGTTGTACTCGCGGCAGTAGTGCTGACCGCACTACCCGGATTAACGAAATTCGTGCCGTCCAGAGAGCCCTGCAACTGCACATCGCCGGCACTTGCGCCAGCGGTCGTGGTTACCGTCATACGGCATTTTGCCTAACGGACAAACCGTCCAACGCAATCCCAGACTGAACCGCCGAAACCCCAGTTAGGGAAACGGCAGGCGCCAAGCCCGGGCTATATACCGCGACGCGGTTACCCTTGGAATCTGTATATACATTCACAAACCCCTAGCTGCTCGGTAGACCGGTGACGATGTTAATCGCGGTCGGATACATAACGCCGATAGCAAAACGGCCTTCCGTACGGAAAGTCACGTAGTTCTGCCCGAACTCACTGTCGCCATACTGACAGAACCGGATGGATCTCTGGGCAATAGAACACCAGGTACGAGCGAACCGTCGCTTGTCTGGGTAACGGTTGGACTGGTTATCGCAACCAGCGGGCAGGTCGTCATCGCGATCCGAGACTACATCAAGCGATAGCCCATCCGACTGATTGAGTCGTGGTATCAGGGTCGCGAAACCTGCTTATCCAAGTTCTCTAACCCCTAATTGTGGTGCCTTTAGTGGATGTCGGCTGCGCGCCGGCCCCACCGAGATTATTTGTCAAGATGTCAAACTTCACTTCCGTGCAGCTGAATTCATAATCGTCGGAGGAGGCGAAGTCGAGAATAATGCCCGAGTCGCCGTCGATTGAATACGTCACCTGCAGCATCACCTCAAATAGCGCGTAAGCGTCAGGCGCTAATTCGATATTGTCCAATAACGACAGTGATTGACCGGTGACATCACAATTAAGTTTCTTGTTATCATTACTTATTTCACCGCCTGCAGCCCTATTACCACCGAGCGCATAATCTGTCTCTATGTAACTAATGCTACTGGGCGCCGAGGCCGGGGTATAGACGCGGAAATACGCCACTGCATCAAAGTTAGCAGTGTTGGAATCCGGAGTGATGGCACCGTTGGCTTCAGCTGAGATGATCCCGCTTGCAGTAAGACTGGTTACCGGTGGGCTGAGGACTGTCACATAATCTGGTGAGGGGTTCTTGAAATAGAAATAGAAGGCGACAGACGCCGACGCATTATCGACATCATTGAATTCATTAAAGTAGAACTGCGCCCAGTTATGCAGCGAGTCGGTTTTCGAACTGTCCAGCATGTCAGTTGGAGTCGTCCAAACTTGGTTCGCCTCCGTCAGCTCAACTAGTGCCGATCCTTCATCTAGGACCACGCTGCGGTGGTTAGTTTGCGGTCCGCTCGGCGCCACCGAGGAACCCGTCACCCTGGATTTCTGACTTCGGACTGCAGAGATCAAGGCCGTTAGTTGACCTTCGTCAACGCTGGCGCTGTTGGCCATTCTGACAGGTACCGACAGCCCAGGAGGGATGTTTCCCATGAGTTCTTCCCCCTTGGGGCCGTGTGCATTTTCAATCACCCCGTGGAGTCGGGGCCGCTGGCTACCGTTCGATGATGCAACGGTGCGCGTGCACCTGACATGAGTAGGTGACTACCTGTACTTTGTGGGCGTTCTACCTGGAACCTGCATCGGCCGAGCTGCGGCTGATCGCAGCTATACGTCGCACCGCCGCCGAGCTGGGCGCCCCGATGCCCTGCATTGAGCCTTTCGATCGGCTCACTCGATGAATGGACCTGCCACCGTCTGAACCGGACTCCGCGCCGGCGGTAGGGTGGCGATGATGCCAGTCGCCACATTCGCCTTGGCCGTTATCGGGGCTGTGACTGGTGTGGCTTCGTTGGCGTGGAATGTCGTGTCCTTCGTTTGGCAAGGCGGCCGCCCGCAACTCACGGCTTGAGCTAGTGGACCGCTTGACTGCGGCCGTAGCAATGTCAGACTCCGAGGCGATGATCGAAGCGGAAGGAGGAGGCGCGGCGTGAGGGACGAACTGGGCGAGCTAGCTTCGCAACTTGGTTACTGGGTGGTGTATCGAAACTGGTATGGGAAGGTCAGCTTCCTGATCTATCGCTGGGACGAGCAGCTTCCCATTTGGGGCCAGTCATTCCCAACGGAGGAAGACGCACTCGAGTTCTTGGCGCCGATCAGCAGCCAGCCGCGGTGGCGGCTGAAGCTTGACGACCCCAGCGTGAAGGTCGAGCGTGGGCCTGGGCCCTACGGCGTCAGCGTGACTGAAAATAGAACCGGCGGCCGAACCTTCTCGGCGCCGGTTCTGACGGAGGCTTCCTATATAGATGTCCAGGGCGAGGACGTCCCAACGATCGGGAACTGGGAACGCCTCCCATGAGCACCGAAACAGTTCGGGCCGACACCGAGGCGCCCCCCACCGAGGCCATCTACGCCTGGGGAAGCGAACCCGCCGAGGACTTCACCGTGCCAGCGGACTAGGTTGACCAACCCGTCACGCGCGCACCGGTTCGCGCTGTCGCGGCACTAGCCGCACTCGCACTGGCGATAGCCGCTGTAGCGGCCAATGCCGGTGAACGTTAGTGCGGTGGGAACTGTCCCGACTGCGGCTCTCAGTGGCAGGCTCTCGGGTATGGCATTCAAAGTGCGATTCACCGAAGAGCGCGACGGAACGAACGACTACGACACGGGCGACGTGTACGACTTCCTGGACAGCGGGGTGCTCTCGATCGCCTACGCCCCCAACAAATCAAAGTGGACCGAGTATCACGCACCTGGTACGTGGGTACGGGTTGCCGCCGAGCCGCGTCACATGCCCGGCCATAGCGGGCATTGAGTCGGTCGAAGTCGAATGCGCCCGGCGCCAGGCCATCATCCACTTGGGGTGGCACCCGCCGAAATTCAGCTTCAGCCGCCTTTTGCCAAACGCCACCGGCCGCCGCGCGTCGAGGGCATAAGCTGATGCAACCCAAGGTGGGCACGGGTCCTGCTGGGGAGGTTCTGCGATGACGAGCTTCACTCGCCGGCTGGCCGCCACTACTGCGGTCGGATTAGTTCCGCTGGCGGCTCTAACGGTCGCGACGTCGGCAGTGAGCTCAGCGGATTGCGACCCCAACTGGTCGCACAATGTCTGGACCAACGAGTGCAAACCGGCCCCGGCCCCGCCGGCGTGGTGGACCCCCCGGCCGGCATACGCGCCGCCGTTCGCACCGTTGGACGTGCCGCCGCCACCTCCCCCGCCGCCATGGGCGCAGCAGCTCCACCCGATATGGGATGGCGGCAGTCGGCAGTGGGTCTGGGTCGGCTTCTGACGGCGTCACAACCTGCGAATACCGCGCAACGCCTTCGCGAACGGGTTACCGGCGGCCATGCCTCGGCGGAAACTCGGCTGCAGCGTGCTCAAGTTGAGCAGGACCGGATAGCTCAGCCCGTGATCGCGCCAGTCTGCGATCTGGTCGACGATCTCGTCGGGTGTGCCCTGCAGGCACGCATCTTTGAGTAACGACAGCGGTACGTCCGACGTGTATGCCAGCAGGCTTTCCTCGTCGAATACCTGCGGGATGATGTCCTGGTAACCGCTACCGACCGGGTGAGAAACGCCGTGACGCTCCCACAATTCCGCGGGGGCATTCAACGCGAAGGTCTTCATCGCGGTCGACTCCAGCGCCTCGTCGATCTCTTGCCGGTTGCGGCCGGTGACGGTGAAGAAAAACATCGCACCGACGATCGACAGCGGATCCCGTCCTGCATCCGACGCCGCGGCACGGACCGCATCCAGGCCACGCGCATAGTCCGCGGGCGAAAACACCGCTGCGGGAAACCACCCGTCGGCGTAGCGCCGGTGGCACGCAACATCCTGGGTCCGTGTGCGGCGATCCAGATCTCGGGCCACTTCCCGCGATACGGCCACAAGTCGAACACAGCGTTGTGCAGCGGGAAGAAGGGTGAGTCGCGGGTGACGAGCTCCCCACCCGAATTCCACAGCGCCCGGATGGTGGCCATGGCTTCCTCGAACCGCGCTACCGGTTTGGACCAATCCACGCCATAGGGTTCATTGCCCTCGCGCTCGCCGGTGCCGATGCCGAGGATCGCCCGCCCGCGGGTGAGCAGGTGCAGCGTTGCGGCCGCTTGAGCGGTGACCGCAGGATTGCGCCGACCGGCGTCGGTCACGCCGATGCCAAGCCGCATCCGCCCAATCGATTTCGGGCAGCCAGATGTCCGAGCACCGTCCACGGTTCGAGATTGGCGTCGACCTTCGGGGTCAGTCGTGCGGCACCGATGTGTTTCGGTTTGGCCATCGAACGCGGAAACAACGAGTTCAGATGGTCGGCCAGCCAGAATGAATCCGCCCGGGTAGCTACCGCGGAAAGATAACTGCCTCGCGTCACCGCCATCGGCGAAAAGCGCATAGGAAGCGCCTGCGCCGCTAAACCGACTTTCACAACTGCCCCCGGTCAGCGTTTGCTCACTCTCGACGTCCGCCTGATACTCCCACCCGGTCCGGCGGGGGCTCGTTTTGGCTGCCGCTGTTATCGCTTGCGCGTTGCAAGTACTGCGGGCAGTAGGCGCTCGCCGCGATCGCGGTGAACTTGGCAGCACTGGTAGTGCTGATCCCCGGATTCTGCTCCGTCACGTGCTGGATGACGTCGAGTTCGGCCTGACCCTGGTCCATGAGCCCACACGCCGTCTTGGCCGCGCTGACGGCGGTACTTCCGTTGTTGAAGGTGATGCCGGCCCTCGTCAGCGCGTCGAGAAAATTCGCGTCAACCTTTGGGTCCGTGCTGTTTGGGTCGGCATGAGCCGGCATCCCTGAGCCCAGAGTCGCGGCGATGCCGAGCAGCACCAGGAGACGTCTCATCGCATCATCATCGCTCACATCGGCGCCATCGGGCTCGCCGCGACTGTCGCCCCTTACTGAGGTGGGTGGTTGTCGCCCCCACCGTTGTCGCCGGCGCGTTGCAGGTATTGCGGGCAGTAGGCGCTGGCCGCAATCGCGGTGAACTGCGCCGCTCTGGTCGTGTTTAAGCCGGGATTCTGCCTCGTCACGAGCTGGATGACGTCAAGTTCCGGCCGCCCCTGCTCCATCATCCCGCATGCCGCCTTACCGGCCTTGACGGCGCCTGGCCGGCTGTTGACGGTGATGCCCGCTTTGATGAGCGAATCGAGAAAGCTCGCATCAAGGTTCGGATCGGGGCTGCCCGGGTCGGCATTCGCAGGCGGGATCACGCCCAGTGCGGCGACCACGCCCAGCATCGCCAGGGGACGTCTCATCGCACCATCATCGCGCACGCTGGCGCCCTTGTCGTAACCGACTGGGTGGCTTCGAAATGCGACATTGCCACAATCGTCCTGTCAGGATCAGACCATGGCCGAGAAAATCGAAGTCCAGCGCACGATCCCCGCTCCGGCAGCCGATATCTTCGCAGTCCTCTGCGATCCGCAGGGTCACGTCGCGATCGACTCGTCCGGAATGTTGCAGGACGCCGACGGTTCGCCCGTTGGCGCCGTCGGTGACAGCTTCGTCGTGCACATGGACCGTGAATCTCTCAATGACTTTCCGGCACTCGGCAAGTACGACGTGACCGTCAGCATCAGCGAATTCGAGCCGGACCGGCTGATCGCGTGGACGGTGTTGGGTCAGATCCGGCCCCAGATCGGCCACGTTTACGGCTATCGCCTCGAGCCCGACGAGCAGGGCGAGGGCACGCTCGTCACGTCGTTCTACGACTGGTCGCAGATCGACGAGAAGTGGCGCGAAGCCGGGATTTTTCCCGTGGTCTCCGAACTCGCATTGCGGGCATCGCTGGGCATCCTGGATCGCACGGTGCGGCGCGGCTACCCGAAGGCCTAGTCACAGCGCGCGTCGGCAAGAAAAGCTGAGGGTTGTACAACCCGACGACGTGAGCCGCGCAGTGTGCCATCATGCGATGGTCGCCGAGGAGGAAAGATGCGCCGCTGCCTGGTTGTCGTGATTACCGTCTTCGCAGCCACGCTGATCGCGATACCGCGCGCGTCGGCCGGTGACGCACCGATCGGCCACCTCGGTGACACCTTGCGGGTCGACACCGGAAAGATCATCGCGGACATCACCGTCAGCAGCGTCGCACCCGTCGACCCCCCGCCCGGGTTCGGCTACAACCGCGTGGGCGTCCCGGTCAAGAGCTTCCCGAACAGCGCGGTGATGCGCGCGGACGTGGCGATCCACGCGGTCCGCGTACCGAACCCGTACCAGATGGTCACCGATTTCACCTTCGACGGGGTCACCCCGTTCGGTGATGCCTACAAGTCACGCGCATCCGATGCGCCCGACGCGCTGGACGCCGCGCTGACTAACGCGCCGGCAGGCTCGATAGTTCGCGGCGGCGTGTACTGGGAGGCCTACCGCGACCCGGTCTCCACCGTTGTTCTGCTGGACAAGAAGACGGGTTATCACCTGGCGCAGTGGAACCTGTAGCTCGGATCGCCACGGCGGATTCGGTCGACACCGTCGAATTGGCTGCAGTCGCCGCACGCACCTTTCCGCTGGCCTGTCCCCCGTCGGTCGCGGCCGAGGACATCGCATCGTTCATCGACGCCAACCTGTCCGCAGAGCGCTTCGCCGAGTATCTGGCCGACCCGCAACGGCTGATCCTGACCGCCGGCCACAACGGTCGAATCACCGGTTACGCCATGCTGATCAACGGCGTCAACGACGATCCCGACGTGCGGCAGGCAGTGGACATTCGACCGGCCGCCGAGCTGTCGAAAATGTACGTGCTGCCGGCGCATCACGGCTCGGGCGTGTCGACGGCTTTGATGGATGCGGCGCTCGCCGCGGCTGCCGAATGGGGGGCCGACTGTGTCTGGCTCGGCGTCAATCAGAAAAACCAACGCGCTCAACGCTTTTACCGAAAGTGCGGCTTTACCGTCAACGGCACCAGGACGTTTCAACTGGGTGCGCATGTCGAGCACGACTATGTCATGGTGCGCCCGGCTTGAGCGTCGACGGCCGCGACGGCCGCCGACTAGGTCGGCTGGCGATCAACCAGGTGAGCAACCCCGTGCATGCAGGTACCCCACCGACGTGTTGCAATCATCCCCATGGCTGACGTTTCAGCTGACGACGCCGGTGGGGTGCCGTTGCGACTGCTCGGCTCCGTCCGCGACCTCGACGGCGGCGAGCTGCCCGACCTCTATGGCTACCCCGCAGAGGCCAGCGGCGTTTGCCTCCGCGCGAACTTCATCGCCAGCCTCGACGGCGGCGCGACCTTCGGCGGCAAGTCGGGCCAGCTGGGTGGGCCCGGTGATCGAGCGGTGTTCAGCCTGCTGCGGGAACTGGCCGACGTGATCCTGGTCGGCGCGGGCACGGTGCGAGCCGAGGGTTATGCCGGCGCGCGCCCGACCGTCGCCCAACGGCAACGCCGACAGGCCTGCGGGCAAAGCGAAGTGCCGCAGCTCGCGATCGTCACCAAGTCCGGCCGCCTGGAGCGGGATATGCCGGTGTTCACCCGTACCGAGGTGCCACCGCTGGTGTTGACCTGCGCGGCGGCGGCCGACCACACCCGGCGCGGACTGGCCGGCCTGGCCGACGTGGTCGACTGCTCGGCCGACGATCCGGCCGACGTCGACGCGGCCTCGGTGTTGGCCGCGCTGGCCGGTCGCGGACTGCACCGAGCATTGACCGAGGGCGGCCCGACGCTGTTCAGCTCGTTCGTCGAACGCGAGCTGCTCGACGAGCTGTGCCTGACCATTGCGCCGCGCCTCGTCGGCGGCCAGGCCGGCCGCATTGCCGTCGGCCCGGGGCAGGTGCTGACCGGGATGCGCTGCGCGCACATCCTTACCGACGAGGACGGGTACCTGTACACGCGCTACGTGCGGACGCCTGACGACGATGCAGCCCGGGAACCGGCCTGAGGTGAGGGCACCTCCCAGCCGCGGAGCGGCGAGGGGGAAAGTCAGGCAATCGATCTGATCGGTCGGCCAATGGTTACTGTGGTCGGCATGAGCCGGCATGCCGCGATCACCGCGTCGCTGATCGTGGTGAGCGCATTGCTGGCCGGCTGCGCACCTGGATTGGCCGCAAACCCGCGATTCGCCACCAACGCCGGCGCCCGGCCGCAGGGAAAGCCCACGACGACAACGCCGCCCAACGGCCCGCCGCCGATTGCCAAGCCGAAGAACGATTTGCCGTGGCATGACTGCACGTCGCGGGAATTCGGTGATGCCGCGGTCCCCGCGCCGGTGGGCGTCAAGCTGGATTGCGCAAGCTACGACGCCGACCTCGACCCGGTCAACGGTGCAGCCGGGACGCTGAGCATCGGTGTGGTGCGCGCTCGTTCGGCGCAGACGCCGTCTGACGCCGGCCCGCTGGTCTTCACCACCGGTTCTGACCTGCCGTCGTCGCTGCAACTGCCGGTGTGGCTGGCGCGCGCAGGCGCCGACGTGCTGCACAGCCACCCCATCGTCGCCATTGACCGCCGCGGCATGGGCTCATCGAGCCCGGTCGACTGCCTCGACCAATTCGATCGCCAGGAGATCCACGACCAGGCGCAGTTCGAAGCCGGCAACGACCCGGTCGCCAATCTCGCGGACATCGTGCAGAACGCCACCACCAGCTGCACCGACACCATCGCACCCGGTGACTCCGCCTACGACAACACCCACGCCGCCACCGATATCGAGCGGCTGCGCAGCACCTGGGATGTGCCGGCGCTGGCGCTGATCGGCATCGGCAACGGCGCCCAGGTGGCGCTGTCCTATGCCAGCTCCCACCCGGACCGGGTCGCCAGGCTGGTCCTCGACTCCCCGGTCGCGTTGGGTGTGGGCGCCGAAGCCGCCGCCGAGCAGAAGGTCAAAGGGCAGGAGGCGGCGCTGGATGCGTTCGCCGCACAATGCGCCGCGGTGAACTGCCCACTGGGCCCTGATCCCAAGGCCGCCGTGAGCTCGCTGCTCGCCGACGCTCGAACCGGCCACGGCCCGGCGGGTGCGTCGACAGCCTCCGTCGCCAGGGCCATCAACACCGCGCTGGGCTACCCCACCGGCGACCGCGTCAGCACCACCAACGACTTGGCCACCGCCCTGGCCAACGCCCGATCCGGTGATACCAACCTGCTGACCAGCCTGATCAACCGGGCAGAGGCCACCACCGGCACCGACGGACAGTTCGTCAACACCTGCAGTGACGCACTCAATCGGCCCACGCCCGACCGGATCCGGGAACTGGTGGTCGCCTGGGCGAAGCTCTACCCGCAGTTCGGCGCCGTCGGCGCGCTCAATCTAGTCAAGTGCGTCTCTTGGCCGAGCACGACGCCACCCCCGGCGCCAAAAGTGCTCAAGGTCAACGTGCTTCTGATGGGCGTGCAGAACGACCCGATCGTCGGGTCCGAAGGCGTCTCGGCCACCGCCGCCACCATCATCAACGCGACCGCGGCCAGCAAGCGCGTGATGTGGCAGGGCATTGGCCACGGCGCCAGCATCTACTCGTCGTGCGCGGTCCCCCCGCTGATCGGCTACCTCGACAGCGGCACGTTGCCATCCACCGACACCTACTGTCCCGCCTGATCCTTCGCGCAACGATCCGTGTACGGTGCGCTCGTGACGGCAGTTGAATCCCCTCGTGGCGGTCTGCGCGACTGGGCGCACGCCGCACTTGCTCCCCGAACCGCCGCGCCGAGCACCGCGACCGTACTGCGCTCGGTGCTATGGCCGGTGGCCATCCTGGCGGTGATCCACCGGACCATCGTGGTGACCACCAACGGCAACATCACCGACGATTTCAAGCCGGTTTACCGCGCGGTGCTGAACTTTCGGCGTGGCTGGGACATCTACAACGAGCATTTCGACTACGTCGACCCGCACTACCTGTACCCGCCCGGCGGCACGCTGATGATGGCGCCGTTCGGCTATCTGCCGTTCGCGGAGTCGCGTTACCTGTTCATCGCCTGTCAACAGCGCCGCGATCGTCATCGCGGCGTTCGTGTTGCTGAAGATGTTCAAATTCAGCCTGACCTCGGTGGCGGCCCCAGCACTTCTGCTGGCGATGTTCTGCACCGAATCCGTCACCAACACATTGGTTTTCACCAATATCAACGGCTGCATCCTGCTGCTGGAGGTGTTGTTCTTGCGGTGGCTGCTGGACGGCCGGCCACGCCGTCAATGGTGGGCCGGTCTCGCGATCGGACTGACGCTGGTGGTCAAGCCACTGCTCGGCCCGTTGCTGTTGCTGCCGCTGCTGAACCGTCAGTGGCGCGCGGTGGTGGCTGCCATCGTGGTGCCGCTGGTGTTCAACCTTGCCGCGTGGCCGCTGATTGTCCACCCGCTGGACTTCGTCACCCGCACGGTGCCCTACATGCTGGGCGTTCGTGACTACTTCAACAGCTCGATCGAAGGCAACGGCGTCTACTTCGGTCTGCCGTTCTGGCTGATCCTGTCGCTGCGAATCCTGTTCACCCTGCTGGCTATTGGCAGCTTGTGGCTGCTGCATCGCTACTACCGCACCCGCGACCCGCTGTTCTGGTTCACCACATCGTCGGGCGTGCTGTTGCTGTGGTCGTGGCTGGTGCTGTCGCTGGCCCAGGGTTACTACTCGATGATGCTGTTCCCGTTCCTGATGACGGTGGTGCTGCCGAATTCGGTGATCCGCAACTGGCCCGCGTGGCTGGGCATCTACGGATTCCTGACGATGGACCGCTGGCTGCTGTTCAACTGGATGTACGTCGGCCGGCCGCTGGAATACCTGAAGATCACCTACGGCTGGTCGCTGGTGATGATCGTGGTGTTCACCGTGCTCTACTTCCGCTACCTCGACGCCAAGGCCGAACACCGGTTGGACGACGGCATCGACCCAGCGTGGCTGACGGCCGAGCCGCAGCGCGCTAGCGTGGAGGCATGACTCCGCCAACGACGATGCAGAGCGAAGCGATGAGGAGGAGTGGTGCATGACCTCTCCCCAGCCCAAGCTGCAACTGAGCGACGACGAGTGGCGTAAGAAGCTCAACCCGCAGGAGTTCGACGTGCTGCGCCGGGCCGGCACCGAGCGCCCGTTCACCGGCGAATACACCGACACCAAGACCGACGGCGTCTACCAGTGCCGGGCCTGCGGCGCCGAACTGTTCCGCAGCTCCGAAAAGTTCGAATCCCATTGCGGCTGGCCGTCATTCTTCGACCCGGCGGACTCCGATGCGGTGATCCTGCGACCCGACGATTCGATGGGCGCCGTCCGCACCGAGGTGTTGTGCGCCAACTGCCACAGCCACCTCGGCCACGTGTTCGCCGGGGAGGGCTATCCGACCCCGACCGATCAGCGCTACTGCATCAACTCGATCTCGCTGCGGCTGGTGCCTACCGGTTCCTGAGCGTCGAGTGGCCAGTTATTGCACGCATTTTTTGTGGCGATCGTGTGTCATAACTGGCCACTGGGCGCAGAGATTCAGTCCAGTCGGGTGGCGTGCATCTCCCAGAACGGCGCGTGCGCCAGACCATTGGTCAGCCACGACTCGACCAACCGGAACCGTTCCGCGAGAGGCTTGATCTCCTCGGCCTTATCGGGATTGCGCGCGATCATCATGTCGAAGGCTTCCACGCTGATGTTGACCTGATAAGTGGTCGGCCATAAATACGTGATTTCCCAACCGGCGTCGGGGAACACCTGCAGGAAGTCGTCCATGGATAGCGACCGCGGAGCACCGTAGCCGTTAACATTGCCGGGGCCGTGCTCGAACATGTAGAGCCGCGCTCCGGGCTTCGTCGCCCGGCGTAAAGTCTGCGCATACAACCTCTTGAGCTCCATCACGTCTGAAAAGAGGTGATAGAAAGCGCAGTCGACGACCGTGTCGAAACGGTTCTCCAGACCCTCCAGTGTCATCGCGTCGGCCACCCGGAAGTTCACCGAGACGCCCGCTCTCTGCGCGTTCTCCTTTGCCCGCTCGATTGCGGCCGGTGAGGAGTCGATGCCAGTCGCCGAATAGCCCTGTGACGCGTAGTAAATGGCGTGGTGGCCCGGGCCGGTACCCGGGTCAAGAACCTCGCCCTTGACCGCCCCCAGCGCGACAAGTTGCTGTATGACGGGCTGCGGGCCGCCGATGTCCCACGGAGTGGCTGCCGGCAAGCCATGCGAGACCTGCTGATCGGCATACATCTTCTCGTAGCGGGTTGGATCGACATGTATTGGCTGGCCCATCCGGTAACGATAAAGCGTTTGTCGATACCACGCGCGGCTCGCCGCGGACGTCGCGCCGGCCTAGTCCACTCGAGTGGCGTGCATTGCCCAGAACGGGGCGTGGGCCCGGCCGTTGGTGAGCCACGGTTCGATGATCCGTAATCGCTCGACGAGCGGCTTAACTTGGTCGGCCATGTCGGGGTTGCGCGCGAGCATCAGCTCAAGGGTTTCCACGCTCATGTTGATCAGATAGGTGGTCGGCCCCAAATACGTTATCTCCCAACCGGCGTCGGGGAACACCTGCCGAAAGTCGTCCTCAGACAATGATCGTGGCATCTGGAAGCCGTTGATATTGCCAGGGCCGAATTCGAACATGTAGAGCCGCGCTCCGGGCTTGGTCGCCCGATGCAACGCCCGCGCATATGACCGCTGCAGCTCCGGTTCGGTCGAAAACGTGTGATAGAAGGCACTGTCGACGACCGTGTCAAAGCGGTTCTCCAGACCCTCCAGCTTCGTCGCGTCGGCCAGCTGGAAGTTCACCGACACCCCGGCCCTTCGCGCGTTCTCCTTCGCCCGCTCCAGCCCGGTCGGTGACGCGTCGATGCCGGTGGCCGAGTACCCCTGTGACGCGTAGTAAATGGCGTGGTGGCCTGGGCCGGTACCCGGGTCAAGAACCTCGCCCTTGATCGCCCCCAGCGCGACAAGTTGCCGCACGACGGGCTGCGGGCCGCCGATGTCCCACGGTGTGGCTGCCGGCAAGCCGTGCGAGACCCGCTGATCGCGGTACATATCTTCAAAGCGGGCGGGATCGTTCGGATCGAACTGGATTGTCATGTCTGCCCCTCGTTTACGGTGTGTCCGTCGTCACGGCAGCGAGGCGACCAGCTGCTCAACCGGCACGCGCGGGCCGGTGAAAAACGGCGTTTCCTCGCGGGTGTGCCGGCGCGCGTCGGTGGCCCGCAGTTCCCGCATCAGGTCAACGATGCGGTGCAGTTCGGGGGCCTCGAACGCCAGGATCCACTCGTAGTCGCCGAGCGCGAACGCCGGCACGGTATTAGCCCGGACATCCTTGTATTCGCGGGCCGCCATGCCGTGTTCGGCGAGCATGCGCCGGCGCTCCTCGTCGGGCAGCAGATACCACTCATAGGACCGCACGAACGGGTAGACGCAGATGTAGGCGCCCGGCTCCTCGCCGGCCAGGAAGGCCGGGATGTGGCTCTTGTTGAATTCCGCCGGCCGGTGCAGCGCGACACTGCTCCACACCGGCGTGCACGCCCGGCCCAGCGTGGTGGTACGGCGGAAATCCTCGTAGGTGGCTTGCAGCGCCTCGAGGCGTTCGGCGTGCGTCCAGATCATGAAGTCAGCGTCGGCCCGCAACCCGGCGACATCGTAGAGACCGCGCACCACGACTCCGTGCTCTTCGCGCTGCTTGAGAAAGGTCGCGGTCTCGTCGATGACGGCGTCCCGGGCTTCCCCGAGTGCACCGGGGTGGACCGAGAACACCGAAAACATCAGGTATCGAACGGTGGCGTTCAGAGCGTCGTAGTCCAAGCGGGCCATGAGAACTATCGTGCCACGGCGGCTTCGACCGCCTGGATCGCGCCGGTGACCGCTCGCCCGGCCGCGCCGATGCACGCCGGCACCCCGATCCCGTCGAGATAGCTGCCCGCCACCGCCAGGGTCGGCGGCAGACCGGCCCGCAGTTCGGCGATCAGGTCGGCGTGGCCGGGGCCATACTGCGGCATCGCGTCCGGCCAGCGCCTGATCCGGACGTCCACCGGTTCGATCGCCAGCCCGAAAACGGTCGACAGGTCCTGTATCGCCCACGCCAGCAACTCGTCGTCGGATGCCCGGGTTGCCAGGTCATCGCCGAATCGCCCGAACGAAAGTCGCAACAGCTCCACGTCGGTACGCCGTCCCCACTTTCGCGACGACAACGTAATTGCCTTGGCGTGCAACCGTTCTCCGCTGGCTACCAGCACGCCGGAATTCTGCGGGAAACCGATGCCGCGGGGTACGGCCATCGCCAGCACCGCCGAAGATGCGCTGGCGATACGGCTGGCCGCCGCCGCGGCGCGCGGGGCGACGGCATCGACCAGCCCGACGAGTCGCGGAGCCGGCACGGCCAACATCACCCCGTCGGCGTGCCACTCCCCACCGGCGTCGTCGCGCAGCGTCCAGCCCCGCGCGGGACCTGTCACGGCTTCGATACCGGCGACCGCCGCCTGTACCCAATTGATCCGGCTGCGAAGGACCAGTTCCTCGACCAGCACCGTGTACCCGCCGCCCACCGCGCCGAAGATCGGGCCCGCGGTGACGCTCAGGAGCGCTTGGCGGACCGCGTCGGTGAGGTGGGCGGCGCCGGCGTCCAGCGCCGCGGCCAGGGTCGGTGCAGCAGAGCGAAGGCCGATGGTTGCCGCCGATCCCGCGTAGACACCACCCAGCATCGGATCCACCGACCGAGCCACCACTTGCTCGCCGAACCGGTCGGCCACCAGGTCGGCCACGGCCGGATCGTCGCCGGGCTGCCAGTTCAACGGTTGGTTCGGTTCGGCGGCGATACGCGCAAGGGTCGCATCATTGACCAGACCGGCCATCGACTCCGACGATGACGGGATGCCGTTGAGCGTTCCCGGCGGCAGCGGATGCAGCCGATCCTGGCTGTAGATCAGCGGCCGCGCCCCGGTGGTGCCGACTTGGCGATTCGTCAGGCCCAGTTCGGCCAGCAGCGCCGGCATCTCGGGTCGGCGTACCACGAAAGCCTCGGCGCCGACGTCGATGGCAACTCCGCCGACTTGCTCGGTGCGCAGCACGCCGCCGAGCCGGTCCGAAGGGTCGAACAGCGTGATGTTCGCCTCGTCACCGGCGGTCAGGCGTAATCGATAAGCCGCGGTCAGACCCGAAATCCCACCACCGACAACACAATACGAGCGCACACCGGACGTCATAGCGAGTGAACCAGCGACACCAGATCGGTGAGAATGCCCGGATCGGTTTCCGGCAGCACCCCGTGGCCGAGGTTGAAGATGTGCCCGGCCGCGCCGGCGTCCACAGCACGCCGTCCGTCGTCAACCACCGCGCGCGCCGCTTGCTCGACCGTCGGCCAGCCCGCCAGCAGCACCGCCGGATCGAGGTTGCCCTGCAATGCCTTACCGGCCTCGACCCGGGCAGCGGCGTCGACGAGCGAGGTCCGCCAATCGACCCCGACAACCGTCGCACCAGCCGTCGACATGGCACCCAGCAGTTCGGCGGTGCCCACGCCAAAGTGCGTCATCGCAACGCCACGATCGGCCAGCGTGGCGAACACCCGCGCACTGTGCGGCAGCACATGCCGGCGGTAGTCGGCCAGCGACAGCACGCCGGCCCACGAATCGAACACCTGAATCGCGTCGACCCCGGCGTCGAGTTGAACCCGCAGGAACTCGATGGTCAGGTCGGTCAACTTCTCCATCAGCGCATGCCAACAAGCCGGTTGGGCCAGCATCATCGCCTTGGTCCGGGCGTGGTGGCGGCTCGGGCCGCCCTCGACCAGGTAGGACGCCAGCGTGAACGGCGCACCGGCAAAGCCGATCAGCGGAACATCGCCCAGCGCGCGCACGAGCAGCGAGACCGCGTCCGACACCGGCTGGACGCCGTGGGGTTCGAGCGGTTTGAGGGCCTCGACATCGGCGGGTGTGCGTATCGGCGCCGCGATGACGGGGCCGACGTCGGCGACGATATCCAAGTCGACGCCAGCGCCACGCAGCGGAACCACGATGTCGGAGAACAGGATTGCGGCGTCAACGTCATGCCGGCGTATCGGTTGCAGAGTGATCTCGGCGATCAGTTCGGCGTCGAAACAGGCCGCCATCATGCTGTGCTGCAACCGCAAGGCACGGTATTCGGGCAGGGAACGGCCGGCTTGCCGCATGAACCACACCGGCACCCGATGCGGTTTGCGGCCCGCAGCCGCGGCCAGATACGGCGATTCGGGAAGCGTGCGACGGTTGGTCATCAGGTTCAATGCTGCCACGCCGCGACGATCGCGAGCCTGACGGCATGACCGATGACGGGCCTACAGGAGGGATTTACGCGCGCGGATGCCACGAAGGGCGGTGATGACGATGATGACTCGTCGGCGGGAGAAGACGGTCCCCCGATCGCCGGTTCATCGATCTCCGGCAGAGGCATCGAGGGGTCGGGATCTGGCGGCTCCAGAAACGCCGCGTCACCGGAGGGCACGGAGGTCGGCGCGTTCACCGCGGCCTGCCCCAAGGGGGCGGGACCAACGAGCGCTGCGGCGGCAAGCGGACCCGCGCCCACCAGAGCAATTGTTACGCCGCGATTAAATCGGATCGGATGCCCCATTGCAGGCCTCCTCACAGGCAAGTGTGAACCCTGGGGATCAGAGCTGCCAAGGAAAAACGCCCAGTTGCCCGTTAACGTGGGCTTAACATTGCCACTCCCCGTGGAGCAGTTGACAGGTGCGGTGAGCGGCACCTCGACTCGTGCGTAATCTCGTCGTGGTCGAAGTCCGTGAGCCAGACGTCAGGAGCCGGGATGCCAGTTCGCTACGCAGAAGTCAGCCACGACGAGTTCCCGAGCCTGCGCATCGAACGCACCGATCACGGCGTGCTGCACCTGATTCTCGACGCGCCCGGGCTCAATTCCGTGGGGCCGCAGATGCACCGCGATCTCGCCGACATCTGGCCGGCCATCGGTCGCGACCCCGACGTGCGTGCGGTCCTGGTCCGCGGCGAAGGCAAGGCCTTCTCCTCAGGGGGCAGCTTCGAATTGATCGACGAAACCATGGGCGAGTTCGACGACCGGATGCGGATCATGCGTGAGGCCCGCGATCTCGTGCTCAACATGGTCAACTTCGACAAACCGGTGATCTCGGCGATCCACGGGGCGGCGGTCGGCGCGGGCCTGGTCGTGGCGCTTCTCGCCGACATTTCGGTGGCGGGGCGCACCGCGAAGATCATCGACGGCCACACCAAGCTGGGCGTCGCCGCGGGCGATCACGCCGCCATCTGCTGGCCGCTACTGGTTGGGATGGCCAAAGCCAAGTACTACCTGCTCACCTGCGAGCCGCTCAACGGCGCCGAAGCCGAACGCATCGGGTTGGTCTCGCTCTGCGTGGACGACGACGAGGTGCTCGCCACCGCAACGCGCATCGCGGCCGATCTCGCCCAAGGCGCGCAATCGGCGATCCGCTTCACCAAACACAGCCTCAACCACTGGTATCGAATGTTCGCGCCGGCCTTCGAAACATCCCTTGGCCTGGAGTTCTTGGGGTTCGGCGGGCCTGACGTGCGGGAGGGCCTAGCCGCCCACCGCGAGAAGCGGCCGGCGCGCTTCTCCGCCGACTAAGACGCCGCCGTGGAAACTCGGCATCAACCCTCGCTCACCGGCGCCCGGCGACCGAAACGGCGCGCCTGTGTCCGCGTGTCGCCGGAAAGGTCTAGCGTCAGACGCTGTGAACCGCCGGCAACGATGCGGAGCGGAGCGGCGCTTATGACGCGCGCCGGCGACAATGCGGAGCGTAGCGACGAGGAGGAGCGGCGCTTATGACGCGCGCCGGCGAGGCAATGCGGAGCGTAGCGACGAGGAGGAGCGGCGCTTATGACAGCAGCCGAACCGGTCCCGTTTCGCGAGGCAGTCGCGGCCATGAGCGCAGCCAGCGTGCGATCGGAAATCGAGCTGGGCCCCATCCGGCCGCCGCAGCGTCTCGCGCCGTACAGCTATGCGCTTGGCGCCGAGGTCAAGCGTCCCGAGCTCGACATCGTCCCGGAGCGGTCCGACGGCGACGCGTTCGGCCGGTTGATCCTGCTCTACGACCCCGAGGGGGCCGACGCGTGGGACGGCACCATGCGCTTGGTCGCCTACATCCAGGCCGACCTGGACTCCAGCGAAGCGATCGACCCGTTACTGCCGGAGGTCGCATGGAGCTGGCTGGTCGAAGCGCTGGAAGCGCGCGCCGAGCACGTCACCGCACTCGGCGGCACCGTCACCGCCACCACTTCGGTGCGCTACGGTGACATCTCCGGACCGCCGCGCGCCCACCAGTTGGAGCTGCGCGCGTCCTGGACAGCGATCACCCCGGACATCGGTACCCACGTCGAAGCGTTTTGCGAGGTGCTCGAGCACGCCGCGGGGCTGCCACCGGTCGGGGTGACAGATCTGGGCACCCGGTCGCGCGTTTGAGATGTCCGAGGCGACAGCCGAAAAGCCGGCCGAGAAGCCGGAAAGCGCGGAACCAGACGTCACGCCGCTACTCCATCCCACCGACGGGGTGCCCGACCTCTCCACGACTGCCGGCGAAATCAATGCCGCCGCTGAGCTGCTGGCCCGCGGCCACGGCCCGTTCGCGGTGGACGCCGAACGGGCCTCCGGTTTCCGTTACTCCAACCGCGCCTATCTGATTCAGATCCGGCGGACCGGCGCCGGCACCGTGCTCATCGATCCGGTCAGCCACGGCGGCGACTCCGCTGTCCGTGCTTCGGCCCGTCGCCGAGGTGCTCGCGAAGGACGAGTGGATTCTGCACGCAGCCGATCAGGACCTGCCATGCCTGGCCGAGGTCGGCATGCGGCCGCCGGCGCTGTACGACACCGAGTTGGCCGGGCGGCTGGCCGGCTTCGACCGGGTCAACTTGGCGGCGATGGCGCAGCGGTTGCTCGGCTTGGGGTTGGCCAAAGGCCACGGCGCGGCGGACTGGTCCAAACGACCACTGCCGTCGGCGTGGCTCAACTATGCGGCACTCGATGTCGAAGTGCTCATCGGCCTGCGTGAGGCGATCGCAGCCGTGCTCGCAGAGCAAGGCAAAACCGCTTGGGCCGCAGAAGAATTCGACTATCTTCGGGCAACCGTAGATCAGGCCCCGCCATCGACCCGCCGAGACCGCTGGCGACGCACGTCCGGCATTCACCGGGTGCGCAACCAACGCGCTCTGGCTGCGGTACGTGAACTGTGGATGGTGCGAGACGAAATCGCTCAACGCCGTGACATCGCACCGGGGCGCATCCTGCCCGACTCGGCGATCATCGATGCCGCGACCGCCGACCCCAAGACCCTCGACGATCTGATCGCTCTGCCGATATTCCGCGGCCCCAGGCAGCGCCGCAGCGCCGCCACGTGGTTGGCCGCGCTGAAAGCGGCGCGGGAAAACCCTGGCCCCGCAGAGGAAGCCGAACCGCCCAACGGCCCTCCGGCGCCTGCGCGCTGGGCTCGGCGGAGGCCGGAGGCAGCGGCGCGGCTCGATGCGGCGCGCGGCGCGCTGCGGGAGTTGTCGGCGCGGGTCTCGGTGCCGACCGAGAACCTGGTCACGCCCGAACTGGTGCGACGCCTGTGCTGGGACTGGGAGGGCGCCGACGACACGGCGACGGCGATTGACGAGTTCCTGGCGGCGGGGCAGGCCCGCCGCTGGCAGCGCGAGTTAGTGGTCCCCGTGCTGGCCGCGGCGTTGCCTGCGACACCCGAGGAGACCGGGGACGTCAGTCCAGGGGGTCGGTGATCTCAGGCTGGGATTCGACACCATCGCCGCTCAGATCGATGGTCCCGCTCCTCCCCGGGTCGTGCCGGCCCGCATCGTCGCGGGACAGATCGATGGTCCCGCTCCTCCCCGGGTCGTCCCGGCCCGCATCGTCGCGGGACAGCGCAGCAATCCATCCGGTGATGCGGCGGGCCACGTCCTGGTCGGTCAACCCGGCGGCGGCGAGCACCTCGCCACGCGACGCGTGATCGAAGAACTGTTGCGGCAGACCGACGTCGCGGCACGGCACATCGATCTCGGCGGCCCGCAAGGCTGCCGACACGGCCGATCCGACGCCGCCGGCCACACCGTTGTCTTCCAGTGTCACGACCAGCTTGTGCGCCAGCGCCAATTCAGCCACCGCATCCGGAACCGGCAGCACCCACCGCGGGTCGATCACCGTCACGCCGATGCCCTGATTGCGCAGGCGCTCAGCCACCGCCAAGGCCATCGACCCGAACGCCCCGACCGCCACCAACAGCACCTCGGCGCTCAGCCCTTCGGCAGGCACGGCGAGCACATCCACTCCGGAGTGTCGCCGCAATGCCGGAATATCCTCGCCGACATCGCCTTTCGGGAATCTGATCGCGGTGGGACCGTCGTCGATGTCGAGCGCTTCGCCGAGTTCTTCGCGCAGACGGGCGCCATCCCGTGGTGCGGCCACCCGCATGCCGGGAACGACGCCCAGGATGGACAGATCCCACATACCGTTGTGGCTGGCACCGTCCGGTCCGGTGATCCCGGCCCGGTCGAGCACCATCGTGACGGGCAGCTTGTGCATCGCCACGTCCATCGTGATCTGGTCGAACGCGCGGTTGAGGAATGTCGAATAGATCGCCACCACCGGGTGCAGTCCGCCCATCGCCAACCCGGCCGCCGACGTCATCGCGTGCTGCTCGGCGATGCCGACGTCGAACAACCGATCCGGGAAGCGCTGCCCGAATGCGGTCAGGCCAGTGGGTCCGGGCATGGCCGCGGTGATCGCGACGATGTCGCGGCGTGTGGTCGCATAGTCGATCAGCGATTCGGAGAACGTCGCCGTCCAACTCGGCCCCGGGACCTTGGTGGCCAGCCCGGTCGCCGGGTCGATCACCCCACAGGAATGCATCTGCTCGGCCTCGTCGGCCTCGGCCGGACCGTAGCCCCTGCCTTTGAGGGTGCGGACGTGCACCAGCACCGGAGCGCCGAATCCGCGGGCACGGCGCAATGCCGCCTCGACGGCGTGTTCGTCATGGCCGTCGACCGGCCCTACGTACTTCAGGCCGAGGTCGGTGAACAGCAGCTGTGGCGAAAGTGCGTCCTTCACACCGACTTTGACGCTGTGCATGAACTGGTAAGCCAAATCGCCGAAGACCGGCATCCCGCGCACCGCGCTGCGGCCCCGCTCCAGCAGATGCTCATAGCCGGGCTGCAGCCGCAGCATGGCCAGGTGGTTGGCCAACCCCCCGAACGTCGGCGCGTAACTGCGGCCGTTGTCGTTGACGACGATCACCACCGGCCGGCGGGCCGCCGCAATGTTGTTCAGCGCCTCCCAGCACATGCCGCCGGTGAGCGCGCCGTCGCCGACCACCGCCACCACATGCCGGTTGCGGTGGCCGGTCAGCTCGAACGCCTTGGCCAGCCCGTCGGCATACGACAACGCCGCGCTCGCGTGGCTCGACTCAACCCAGTCGTGTTCGCTCTCGGCCCGCGACGGATAACCCGACAGCCCACCCTTTTTCCGCAACGTTTCGAAGTCCGCGGCGCGACCGGTCAGCATCTTGTGCACGTAGGCCTGGTGGCCGGTGTCGAAGATGATCGGGTCATGCGGCGAATCGAATACTCGGTGCAACGCCAGCGTCAGCTCGACGACGCCGAGGTTGGGGCCGAGGTGGCCACCGGTCGCGGCTACTTTGTGGATCAGGAACTGGCGGATCTCTTTGGCCAGATCGCGCAATTCCTCATCGGAGAGGTGCTGCAGATCGGCGGGCCCACGGAGCTGTTCGAGCATCCGGCCAGTCTACGCATGACCGCCAGCCCGACACCTAGACCTGCGGAGATGCCGTGGTGGCGACCGATTCTGGTCGTTAGACCCACAGGCACCGGCCAGGTAACCCTGCTAGCGTAATTCCCCGGTGAGCCGGGAAGCCTGGTCGGCGTGTTTTTTCGTGCTATTCGGGTCTTCCTGATATTCGGGGCTAATTCAGGAGTACACGATGATTTGCACGGTCGACGCGACCGCGCCGAGCGGGCGGACGTCAGGTTGGACGGCGTGATCACGACGTCACGCTTTTCAGCCGTGGTGCTCAAATCTTCAGCGCCACTTCCCCGCCCATGTTGAGCCAGGCGGGTGCTCGACGGCAGGACGGCCGATGAGCCTCTTCCATGCCATTTACGCGGCGACGGTGTTCGTGGTGGCCTACGTGTTGATTGCCACGGAGCGCTTCAACAAGACATTGGTGGCGCTCGCCGGCGCGACGGCCATGTTCTTCTTGCCGATCATCAATTCCGACGAGGTCTTCTACTCACGCGACACCGGGGTCAACTGGGACGTCCTCTTCTTGCTCCTGGGGATGATGATCATCGTCAGCGTGGTCCGCCAGACCGGCGCGTTCGAATACATCGCAGTCTGGGCGGCCAAACGCGCCAAGGGATCCCCGCTGCGAATCATGATCCTGCTGATGATGGTCACCGCGGTCGGCACGGCCGTTCTGGACAACGTCACCACGGTCCTGCTGATCGCACCGGTCACCCTGCTGGTGTGCGACCGGCTCGCGGTCAATCCGGCGCCGTTTCTCATCGTCGAGGCTCTCACCGCCAACATCGCGGGCGCGGCGACCCTGGTCGGCGACCCGACCAGCATCATCATCGGCACCGGCGCTCACCTGAGCTTCATTGAGTTCACGGCCAACATGGCCCCGGCGGTGCTCCTCGTCCTCGTCGCCTTCGTGGCGCTGCTGCCTCGCCTGTTCCCGGGCTTCTTCGTCGTCGATCCCGAGCGGGTCGCCGATGTCATGGCTCTCGACGAGAAAGAAGCGATCCGTAATCACCGGCTGCTGATCCAATGCGGGATCGTGCTGCTCGCGGTGTTCGCCGGATTCGTCACGCATCAGGCGATCCACATGGAGCCGTCGCTGGTGGCGATGGCCGGCGCCGGGATCCTGATCCTGATCTCCGGCCTGGAGCGTGAGTTTTACCTGGCCAGCGTCGAGTGGGAAACGCTGCTGTTCTTCGCGGGATTGTTCATCATGGTCGGTGCCCTGGTGCGGACCGGCGTCATCAACAACTTGGCCCAACAGGCCAGCCATCTCGCCCGCGGCGATGCCTGGACGGCGACGATGCTGATCCTCACCGTGTCCTTCACGTTAGGCAGCTTTATCAACAACGTTCCGTATGCCGCCGCGATGACGCCGGTCGTCGGACAGTTCGCCACATCCATCCCCGGCCACGCCGGCTCCGGTGTGCTGTGGTGGGCCCTGCTCCTGGGCACCGTCCTCGGCGGCAACCTCACCCCCATCGGGGCCAGCGCCAATGTCGTCGCGGTCGGGATCGCCAAACGCGCAGGACATCCCGTCTCCTTCTGGGACTTCACCCGACGAGGGCGCGGTCGTGACCGCGGTGTCGTTTGCACTTTCCGTGGGCTACCTGTGGCTGCGCTACTTCGCCTGGAGTTAGCCCGTATGTGTCCCTGTGCGAGCAGAGGATCTCGACGAGCAGTTCCCCATCGTGACCGTGGATTCTGACGCCCTCGACGCGGCGCGCATGATCGCTGAGCACAGTCTGCCGGGCCTCGTGGTTGCCGACACGTCCGGAAAGCCCTACGCGGTACTGCCTGGCGTCCGAGATGCTGCGTTTCGTTCTGCCGCGCTATGTGCAGGACGACCTGGCGCTGGCGGGCGTCCTGGGCGACGCGATCGCTGACTACGCCACGCAGAATTTGGCGGGCAAGACGGTGGGCGACGTGCTGCCCGACCACCCGCGCAACGTAACCTCGGTCGATGCGCGCGCCAGCGTCTTCAAGGCTGGCCGCGGAGATGGTGCAGCTGCGAAGTCCGCTGATCGCAGTGACCAAGAACGGAAAGTTGCACGGCGTGATCACCGCGTCACGCCTGCTGGCCGCGGCGCTCAAATCTTGAGCACCGCTTCAGCGCTCGCGGCACAAAGCCGCGGCGCACACCCGACCGCAGGACGGCCGATGAACCTCTTTCATGCCATTTACGCGGCGACGGTATTCGTGGTCGCCTACGCGTTGATCACCACCGAGCGTTTCAACAAGACCATGGTGGCGCTGGCCGGTGCGACGGCCATGTTCTTCTTGCCCGTCATCAACTCTCATGAAGTCTTCTACTCAGAGGGCACCGGGATCGACTGGGATGTCATCTTTCTGCTGCTGGGGATGATGATCATCGTCAGCGTGGTGCGCCAGACCGGCGTGTTCGAATACATCGCAATCTGGTCGGCCAAACGCGCCAAGGGCTCGCCGCTGCGGATCATGATCCTGCTGGTGCTGGTCACCGCGGTGGGATCAGCCTTCCTGGACAACGTGACCACGGTCCTGTTGATCGCACCGGTCACCCTGCTGGTGTGCGAGCGACTGGCGGTCAGCGCAGTGCCATTTCTCATCGTCGAAGCATTCGCCGCCAACATCGGGGGCGCGGCAACCCTGGTCGGCGATCCGACCAGCATCATCATCGGCACCGGGGCCCACCTGAGCTTCATTTCGTTCCTGGCCAACATGGGCCCGGCGGTGCTCATGGTGCTCGCCGTACTGCTGATGCTGCTGCCCCGCCTGTTTCCCGGCGCCTTCACCGTCGACCCCGAGCGGGTCGCCGATGTCATGTCGCTGGACGAGAACGAAGCGATCAGTGACCGCAAGCTGCTGATCCAGTGCGGGATCGTGCTGCTCGCGGTGTTCGCCGGGTTCGTCGCGCACAAAGAGATTCATATGGAGCCGTCGCTGGTGGCGATGGCCGGTGCGGGCATCCTGATCCTGATCTCCGGCCTGGACCGTGAGTTTTACCTGGCCAGCGTCGAGTGGGAGACGCTGCTGTTCTTCGCGGGACTGTTCATCATGGTCGGGGCGCTGGTGCGGACCGGCGTCATCGACAACTTGGCCCATGCGGCCAGCCATGCGACCCACGGCAACGAATGGGTGACGACGGTGCTGATCCTCGGCGTGTCCTTCCTGTTCAGCGGATTTGTGAACAACGTTCCCTACGCCGCCACCATGACGCCGATCGTCGGACAGTTCGTCTCGACTATCCACGGTCATGCCGGCTCTGATGTGCTGTGGTGGGCCCTGGTATTGGGCACCGTGCTCGGCGGCAACCTGACCGCCGTGGGGGCCAGCGCCAATGTCGTCGTCATCGGGATTGCGCAGCGCTCCGGCAACCCGGTGTCTTTTTGGGACTTCACCCGGCGAGGGGCGGTGGTGACCGCGGTCTCGTTTGTCATTTCCATCAGTTATCTGTGGCTGCGCTACTTCGTTCTGAGTTAGCCGGGCGCCGCCTCGAACGCAGGCTGAGACACCCCGAACACCGATCCTGATAACCGAAAGCTCTCGGCAGACGTATTGTGTCGGTGTGCGGGCAGAGGATCTCGACGAGAAGTTCCCGGTTGTAAAAATCGACTCAGATGCGCTTGATGCGGTCCGTCTGCTCGCCGAGCACCGGCTGAACGGGCTGGTGGTTGTCACCGACACCTCCGAAACGCCGTATGCCGTGCTGCCGGCCTCCCAAGTCGTCCGATTCATCGTGCCCGGCTATGTGCAAGATGATCCCGGGCTGGCCGCCGTCATGACCGAATCGATGGCCGACCACGCAGCAGAGAAGCTGCGCGGCAGGACGATCCGCGACATGCTGCCAAAGCAACGCCAGCACATACCCGTGGCCGAAGCCGATGACACCATCATCGAGGTGGCCGAGGTCATGGCGCGCCTGAGGAGTCCGCTGGTCGCCGTCGTCAAAGACGGCAAGTTGCACGGGGTGATCACCGCATCGCGCCTGTTGGCCGCGGCGCTGAAAGAGTGATCGGGCAGCCACCGGAGCGGCGACGGCGTTAGTCCGTCTCCACCGGCAACCCGCTGCGGGCATTTACCAAGCAGCCCTGTAGATTTCACCATCCGGACGCATTAACGGCACGGCACACGACCTCACAGAAACATCGAAGGATTCCGTTATAGGCTGCCGGCGTGCCGAGGCCGTCGGGGGATTCGCACCGACGATGTACTACGCGATCACGGTGTTCGTTGTCGCGTACGCCTTCATCATCAGCGAGCGCTTCAACCAGACCAAGGTTGCGCTGGTGGGCGCCGGGCTGATGGTCTGCCTGCCGGTGATCGACTCTCCCGACGTGTTCTACTCCCAGGACAGCGGAATCGACTGGGATGTCATCTTTCTGATGCTGGGGATGATGATGATCGTCAGCATCCTGCGCCAGACCGGTGTGTTCGAATACGTCGCGATCTGGGCCGTCAAACGCGCCAACGGCTCGCCATTACGCATCATGATGCTGCTGATGCTGGTGATGGCGCTCGCCTCGGCGGTGCTGCCCAACGTCGTCTCGGTATTGCTGATCGCCCCGGTCACCTTGCTGGTCTGCGATGCGCTGGACATCAATCCGGTACCGATGCTGATGGCCGAGGTGTTCGCCTCCAACGTCGGAGGTGCGGCGACACTGGTCGGCGACCCGCCGAACATCATCATCGGCGCCCGTAAGGCCCTGTCCTTCAACGCCTTCCTGGCAAACATGGCCCCGATCGTTGTCATTGTGATGATTGTCCTCCTGGCCATGTCACCTGTGTTGTTCCGCGGCCTTTCGGCCGTAAATGCCGAACGCGTCGCTGACGTGATGTCGCTGAAAGAGGCTGAAGTCATCCGAGACCGTGGGCTGCTCCTCAGGTGCGGCCTTGTGATGGTCGTGGTGTTCGCCGGGTTCATCCTCGCCCCGGCGATCCACATCGCGCCGTCCCTGGTTGCGCTGCTGGGCGCCGGCCTTCTGATTCTGACGTCCCGGTTGGAACAGTCCGAGTACCTGTCGAACGTCGAATGGGACACCCTGCTGTTCATGGTCGGCCTGTTCATCATGGTCGGCGCCCTGCTCAAGACCGGGGTCATCAAGATTCTGGGCGAGCTGGCGGCCAAATTCACCGGCGGCAACGTCTTGCTGGCGACCATGCTGATCCTGGTTGTCTCGACACTGGTGTCCGGTTTCATCGACAACGTCCCCTACGTGGCCACCATGACGCCGATCGTCAGCCACCTGGCCTCGACAATGGCGGGACATTCGCACCATCACGTGCTGTGGTGGTCGCTGGCGTTGGGCGGCGACTTGGGCGGTAACCTGACCGCCGTAGGATCGAGCGCCAACATCGTCATGCTCGGCATCGCCTTGCGCTCCGGCAACTCGATCTCTTTCTGGGAGTTCACCCGCAAGGGCATTGTGATCACCACGATTTCGACCGTGCTCTGCGCGCTCTACTTGTGGCTCCGGTATTTCGTCCTCGCGTGATCCTCTGCGTCAACGCGTCAACAGCGCGACGCATTCGATGTGATGGGTCAGCGGGAACGAGTCGAAGACCCGAATCTTGTTGACCGCGTAGCCGTGACGCCGGTACAGGCCGATGTCGCGGGCGAATGACGCGGCTTCGCAACCGATGTGCACCACCCGACGCACCTCCGCCGCGGCCAGCAGCTCGATCACCTCGCGTCCGGCACCGGCGCGCGGCGGATCCAGCACGGCCACATCGGCACCCCCGTGTTGCGCGGTCAGCGCCCGCCGCACCGAATCGGTGATCACACTCACCTGCGGGAGGTCGGCCAATGTGGCGCGTGCCGCCCGCGACGCCGCCCGTGAGCTGTCGACGCTGACAACCCGTCCGGACTCCCCGACCGCGTCGCCGAGCGCTGCGGCGAAAACCCCCACGCCGCCGTACAAGTCCCAGGCGGTCATGCCGGGACTCGGCTGGGCCCAGTCGCTGACCAGCGCGCTGTATGTCCGCGCTGCGTCACGGTGGGCTTGCCAGAACGTGGTCACCGGAACCTGCCAGCTGTGCCCACCGGCTCGCTGCACGCCCTGATGGCTGCCCTCGATCACGTCAGTCAAGCTGCGTCGACCGTGGCGCACTGTACGCGCCACATGCCGCTGACCGTCGTCGTCGACGACGACATGCACCTGCGCGCCCGGCGGCCATTCGGTGTGGTCCAGGCCGTCGATCATGCCGGCCGGCAGCTGACCGCAGTTGAGATCGGCGACCAGCTCGCCGCTGCGGTATCGATGAAAACCGACATGACCGTCGGCCCCGACGTCCAGCCTGATCCGCGTTCGCCAGCCGGTCGGGCCGGTGGGCGACAACGGTTGGACGGATTCACGCCACTGGTAATTACCAAGGCGGGCAAGCTGATTGGACACCACTTCGGCTTTCAGCGCGCGAGCCGCCACCGGGTCGACAAACGCCAGATCGCAACACCCGGCACCCTCCACACCAGCGATCGGGCACAGCGACGCGGTGCGGTCATTGGAGGGTTCGATCACCTCGACCGCCTCAGCGTGCCAGTACGAACCCCGGTCCGCGGTGACCCGCACCCGCACCCGCTCGCCGGGCAGCGCGTAGCGGACGAACACCACCCGGCCGTCGTGGCGTGCCACGCAGCTGCCCCCGTTCGCCGGCGCACCGACGGTCAACGTCAGATCCCCCAGCGCCGGTGGCAGCCCCGGGGTGGCTTGCGGTGTCAATCGAAGATCCCCCGACGGGCATCGCCAGGAGCCGCATACGGCTGCATCGTCTTGAGCCGCTCCGACGAATTAAGTTGCCAGGGAACCGATGTCACCATCACCCCGGGCATGAACAGCAACCGGCCCTTCAGCCGCAGCGCGCTTTGGTTGTGCAACACATGTTCCCACCAATGGCCCACAACGTATTCCGGAAGGAAGACCGCCACCACGGTGCGTCGCGATTCCTTACTCACCCGCTTGACGTAATCCAGTATTGGACGGGTGATTTCGCGATACGGCGACGCGATGACCTTCAGCGGCACACTGATATCGCTGTCCTCCCATCTGCGGACCAGCTCAGGGGTTTCCGCGTCGTCGACGCTCACCGTGACAGCCTCCAGTGCATCGGGACGCGTCGCGCGCGCATACGCCAGCGCCCGCAGCGTCGGCAGGTGCATCTTCGACACCAGCACGACGGCGTGGTTGCGGCTGGGCAGAACGACGTCATGGTCCTCGGCGGTCTGCTGCTGCAACTCTCGGGTGACAGCGTCGTAATGCTTGCGGATCAGCTTCATCACGGCGAAGAGTAATACCATGGCGACAAGAGCGATCCAGGCGCCGGCGAGGAACTTGGTGACCATGACTACGAGCAGCACGGCGCCAGTCGCCACGAACCCGATCGTGTTGACCACCCGGGAGCGGATCATCGTTCGCCGGACGGCCAGGTCGGTCTCGTTGCGCAGCAACCGAGTCCAGTGCCGCACCATGCCAATTTGACTCAGCGTGAACGAAATGAACACCCCGACGATGTAGAGCTGAATCAGCGCGGTGACTTGCGCCCGGAACGCGATGATCGCCGCGAGGGCCGCCACCGCCAGGAACACGATTCCGTTGGAGAAAGCCAACCGGTCTCCGCGAGTATGCAGTTGGCGGGGAAGGTAACTGTGCTGCGCCAGCACCGAGCCCAGGACCGGAAACCCATTGAACGCCGTGTTGGCCGCCAGCACCAGGATGAGCGCGGTGACGACGGCGATCAGCAGGAATCCGATGTGAAAGCTGCCGAAGACGCCCTGCGCGATCTGAGCGACGAGAGTCTTCTGCTGGTAGCCGCGCGGGATACCGCTGAGCTGGGCGGCGGGATTGTCGACGATCTGGACCCGGGTTTCCTTGGCCAGCAGGATGATGCCCATGAACAGGCTGACCGCAATCGTGCCCAGTAGCAGCAGCGTCGTTGCCGCGTTGCGCGACTTGGGCTTTTGAAAGGCGGGCACCCCGTTGCTGATGGCCTCGACACCGGTCAGCGCCGCGCAGCCAGAGGAGAACGACCGCGCCACCAGGAACACAAACGCGAAGCCGGCGATCGAGCTGCGTTCGGCGTGCATCACAAAGCCGGCGGATTCGGCCCGTAGCGGTTCGCCCAACACGTAGATCCGGAACAGGCCCCAGCCGAGCATGATGGTTACGCCGACGATGAACGCGTAGGTCGGGACGGCGAAGGCCACCCCGGATTCGCGGATACCACGCAGGTTCAACGCCATCACCAGCAAGATCGCGCTCACGCAGAACAGCACCTTGTGGTCTTCCACGAACGGGATGGCGGATCCGATGTTCGACATCGCCGATGCGGTCGAAACAGCAACTGTGAGAACGTAATCCACCATCAGCGCGCTTGCCACGGTCAGGCCGGCGTTGGGGCCCAGGTTGCTGGTGACCACCTCGTAGTCGCCGCCGCCGGAAGGGTAGGCGTGCACGTTCTGTCGGTAGCTGGCCACCACAACCAGCATCACGGCCGCCACGGCGACGCCGATCCACGGCGTCAACGAATACGCCGCGAGGCCGGCCACCGAGAGCATCAGGAAGACCTCCTCGGGGGCGTAGGCAACCGAGGACAGCGCATCGGAGGCGAACACCGGTAAGGCGATCCGCTTGGGCAGCAGGGTGTGGCTCAGCCGGTCGCTGCGAAACGGCCGACCCAAAACCAATCGACGCGCCGCGGTCGAAAGTTTGGACACGAGTGCCAAGAGTAAGCCCACCCGGGCCTGCCGGTACGGTTCCCTTGACGAGAATGTCTCGCCCAAACCGGCTGGCCACCGCGGCCGGCCGGGCCGACGACCGGGACGCAGGCCGAGAGGACCACACGTGCGAGTGGTTGTGATGGGGTGCGGCCGGGTGGGCTCGTCGGTCGCTGACGGGCTGTCTCGGATCGGCCACGACGTCGCGGTGATCGACAGTGACAGCATCGCGTTCAGCCGGCTCAGTCCGGAGTTCGCCGGTGATCGCGTGCTCGGTATGGGATTCGACCGGGATGTGCTGCTGCGGGCCGGTATCGAGGAGGCCGACGCTTTCGCCGCCGTGTCATCCGGCGACAACTCCAACATCATCTCGGCCCGGCTGGCTCGGGAAACCTTCGGGGTGCGGCGGGTTGTCGCACGGATCTATGACGCCAAACGCGCCGAGGTCTACGAACGTCTCGGCATTCCCACCGTCGCCACCGTGCCGTGGACGACCGACCGACTGCTCAACGCGCTCACCCGGGAGGGCGAGACCGCGAAATGGCGAGACCCGACGGGGACCGTCGCCGTCGCCGAAGTCGTCTTCCACGAGGACTGGGTGGGCCGCCGGGCCACCGATCTGGAGGCGGCAACCGGCGCTCGGGTGGCGTTTTTGATTCGATTCGGTACCGGCGTGCTGCCGGAACCCAAGACGGTCATCCAGGCCGGCGATCAGGTCTATATCGCCGCCATATCCGGACGCGCGGCCGAGGCGGTGGCCATCGCCGCGTTGCCGCCCGGCGAGGACCTCTAGCCGTGCGCGGGTGGTTCGCATGAAGCGCGCCGGCGACGATGCAGAGCGCAGCGATGAGGAGGAGCGGCGCCCGTGAAAGTAGCTGTCGCCGGAGCCGGCGCGGTCGGCCGCTCGGTCGTCCGCGAGCTTGTCGAAAACGGTCACGACGTGTCGCTGATCGACCGAAACCCCGAGCACATCGACGTCGACGCCATCCCGGCCGCGCACTGGCGCCTCGGCGACGCCTGCGAGGTGAGCGTGCTGCAGTCGATACACCTGGAGGAGTTCGACGTCGTCGTGGCTGCCACGGGCGACGACAAGGCGAACGTGGTGCTCAGCTTGCTGGCCAAGACCGAGTTCGCGGTGCCTCGGGTGGTGGCCCGAGTGAACGATCCCCGCAACGAATGGCTGTTCACCGCTGCCTGGGGCGTCGACGTGGCGGTGTCCACCCCGCGCATGCTGTGTTCGCTGATCGAGGAGGCCGTCGCCGTCGGCGACCTGGTCCGGCTGATGGAGTTCCGGAAGGGTCAGGCCAACCTGCTCGAGATCACGCTGCCCGACGACACACCGTGGGGCGGCAAGCCGGTGCGCAAGCTTCAGCTGCCCCGAGATGCCGCGCTGGTCACGATTCTGCGGGGGCCTCGGGTCATCGTGCCGCAGGGCGACGAGCCGCTCGAAGGTGGCGACGAGTTGCTGTTCGTCGCCGTCAGCGAGGTGGAGGAGGAGCTGCAGCGGCTTCTACTGCCGCCGCAGTGACGGAGGCGTCCGCCAAGGCGCGCTGTGCCGCCTTGATCGCCAGGAAGGTCACCAGCGCAGCCACTGCGGTCAACGGCCAGCCCATCGAGATCCGTGCCACCACGAGCCAGCCCGTGTGGTTGGAGTCGTAGAGCACGCGCTGCACCACGAATCGGGCGGCGAAGACCAGCACCCAGGTGAACGTGGCGATATCGAAGGCGTAGACCGCGCGGCGCACGCCGCGCCAAGCCCGGTCGTGCCCGTGCAGCCAGCTCCAGATGTAGCCGACAACCGGCCGCCGGATCAGGATGGACACGGCGAATACCGCCGCCCATGCCAACGACGTCCAGATGCCCAGCAGGAAATAGCCCTTGGACTCCCCCAGCAGGTAGGCGATCAGTACGCAGACAGCGACGCCGATGAGTCCGGACAGTGCCGGCTGCACCGACTCGCGCCGGACGAGCCGCCACAGCAGGATCAGCGTGGCAGAGCCGACGGCGGCGCCTGCCGCCGCGAGCAGGCCCAGCAGCCGCGAGGTTCCCACGAAGACCAGAACCGGCGCCGATGAATAAATCAGCCCTGAAACGCCACCCAGCTGTGCCATCACCCGATCAGCGGGGGTGCGATCGGCGGCGTCAGCCACGTCTTCGTCGGCGTCTGTCGCAGGGTTCACGGAGTGCGCCTCACCGCTGAATTTCGTAGTGCGGGTTGTAGATCGCTTTGGTGCCGTTCTCCAGCTTGCCCACCCGGCCCTGCACCCGCAGCGTGCGACCCGACTCGATCCCGGGAATCTTGCGCTGTCCCAACCAAACCAGCGCAAGGGTGTCGGTTCCGTCGAACAGTTCGGCGCGAACCCCGTCGGCACAGCCCTTGCCGTTGCATTCCACGCTGCGCAAAGTCCCGACCACGGTGACCTCCTGACCGCGCTGACAGTCGATGGCCCGCTGCGCGCCAGTAGTGACCGCCTCGTCGCACAGCTCCTCGGCGTCGCGCTGCTCGGGGTGCTCGGTCAACCGACGAGTCAGCCGGCGCAGATAACTTTCCGCCGCCATGGCCTCTCCTGAGCATCCTGTTGGTTCACATCGGCTTGTCACCGCCGATCCTCTCACGCCAACGGACAACCTAGACCCGAAGGTTCCCGACGCCCGGGCAATATCGCTACGGGCAGTATCTACGTGTGGCTATCGATCTGCACGGGGTGACAGCCGTCATGTTGCCGGGCACAGGGTCCGACGACGAGTACGTCACCCGGGCGTTTGCCGGCCCGCTGCGCGACGCAGGCGCCCAACTCCTCGCGCCGCGGCCACAGCCGAATCGCTTGATCGACGGCTACCTGACCGGCTTGGACGACGCCGCGCGCGGCGGACCGATCGCGGTCGGCGGCATTTCGATCGGCGCTGCGGTCGCCGTCGCGTGGGCGCTGCGGCATCCCGAACGCACGCTCGCGGTGCTGGCGGCCTTGCCGGCGTGGACTGGTGCACCCGACAGCTCTCCCGCGGCCCTGGCGGCTAGGTACACCGCGCGACAACTGCGCGACGACGGTCTGGCCGCGAGGACGGCACAGATGCAGGCGTCCAGCCCGCCGTGGTTGGCCGAGGAGCTGACCCGGTCGTGGCGGGGCCAGTGGCCGCATCTACCCGACGCCATGGAGGAAGCGGCCGGCTTCGTTGCCCCGACTCACACGCAGCTAAAGGGGCTGACGGCGCCCATGGGCGTCGCCGCGGCCAGCGACGACCCGATTCACCCGCTCGACGTAGGGCGGCAATGGGCGGCCGATGCACCGCACGCAGCGCTTCGCACGCTCACCCTTGACCAGATCGGCGCCGACCCGGCGGCGCTCGGTGTGGCCTGTCTGGCAGCACTCAAGGCTGTCTGAGCTCGATTGCCCGCCTCGCCCCCGCAAGCGGGAGGTGCCCCCACCTCGGGCCGTCCCGGCCCGCATCGTCAGCGGGCTAGCTCGATTGCCCGCCTCCTCCTCGGGCCGTCCCGGCCCGCATCGTCAGCGGGCTAGCCGCCGGTGCTGCGCAACTGCTGCATCGCCGAACCAGAGGCACTGCGGCGCTCGGTCGGCGTGGGCGGCGCTTCTTCTCCACCTGGGACGTCTTCGCCTGCGACGTCAGGCTCCGGCGGCGCGACCACCTCTCCCCCCGCCGCACCCTGCGAAGCCGCGGCCTCACGCAGCTGCGACGCCATCGGCTCCGGCAGCTGCACCGGCAGCGGTGTCCGCACCGGCAGAGGAGTGTCGCCGCGACGAATCACGGTGTCCTCCAACGCTTCCAGCGCTTCTTCAGTCAACGCGTCCACACTCTCGGGCGAGCCGTTCACCACACAGCGGATCATCCAGCGGTAGCCGTCGACACCGATGAACCGCACGACGCCCGATGCGGTGCCGACCACTTCACGACCCCAGCGACCATCGTGGATGCTCACCGTGGCCCCGTCCTTGCGCAGCGACTCGGCCAGCTCGCCGGCCACCTCACGCCACAGACCGCCGGTCTTGGGCGCCGCGTATGCGGCAACGGTGAAACGACCGTTGACAGTCACCACCCACACCGCGCTCGGGACGCCGACCTCGGTCAGCTCAACCTGTAGCTGGGCCGCCGCGGGCAGCGGCAGCAGCACCGAGCCGAGGTCGAGGCGACCCTCCACGGCGGCCGCGGGGTCGTCGAAATCCTCGATGTCGAATGGGCCGTACGCGTCGTCGGCGACCGGGCTCTCCACCCGGGCTTCCGGTTCTCGATGTGCGCCCACGGATTCCGGCTCGTCGACTGGCTGCTCTTTGGTTTTACGTCTACCGAATGCCATTATCCGCGCCGCTCCTCCTCATCGCTTCGCTCTGCATCGTCGCCGGCGCCGCCATAGCGCCGCTCTCCCCCGCAAGCGGGAGGTGCCCCCACCTCATCGCTCCGCTCTGCATCGTCGCCGGCTCCGCCATAGCGCCGCTCTCCCCCGCAAGCGGGAGGTGCCCCCACCTCATCGCTCCGCTCTGCATCGTCGCCGGCTCCGCCATAGCGCCGCTCTCCCCCGCAAGCGGGAGGTGCCCCCACCTCATCGCTTCGCTCTGCATCGTCGCCGGCCATCACAAACTCGCATGTCCGCCGGAGGAGCCGTGGCCGCCGTCGCCACGGGAAGTGTCGGCCAGGCCGGCCTCATCGAACGAGGACACCTCGACCAGGTCGAGCAACTCGACTCGCTGCACCAACAACTGGGCAATGCGGTCACCGCGGTTGACAACAATCGGCACCGCGGGGTCGAGATTGATCAACGCGACCTTGATCTCACCACGGTAACCCGCGTCGATGGTGCCGGGACTGTTGACGATCGAAAGCCCCACCCGCGCAGCTAATCCGGACCGCGGGTGCACCAACCCCACCATCCCGACCGGGATCGCGACCGCGATCCCGGTCCGCACCAGCGCACGGTGTCCAGGCGCCAGCTCGACGTCTTCTGCGCTGTAGAGATCCACGCCGGCATCACCGTGGTGGGCCCGGGCGGGCAGCGGAAGCCCGGGGTCGAGACGAACAACCGCCAGACTGGTCGACACGGGGCCACAGACTACCCTTGACCGCGTGTCAGGTACGCCAGTCACGCCGCAAAGCGTGCGGTATCGCGAGCGTTTGTGGGTTCCGTGGTGGTGGTGGCCACTGGGTTTCGCGCTGGCGGCAATCGTTGCGTTGGAAGTCAACCAGGGCGTGCCGAGCATCCCGCGCTGGCTGCCGTTCGCGGTGTTGTTCGTGGTGGCCTCCGGAGCGTTGTTATGGCTAGGTCGCATCGAGATCCGGGTCACCGCCGATGACGGCCAAGTCCAATTATGGGCCGGCGAGGCGCATCTGCCCGTCACCGTGATCGCCCGGTCCGCTGACATTCCCCGCTCCGCCAAGTCCGCGGCGCTGGGACGGCAACTGGACCCGGCGGCCTTCGTGGTGCACCGAGGCTGGGTCGGCCCGATGGTGCTGGCCGTTCTGGATGACGCCGACGACCCGACGCCGTACTGGCTGCTGAGCTCGCGGCACCCCGAGCACGTGTTGTCGGCATTGCGCAGTTAGTCGGCGACTTCCCGACCATGCGGTCAGGCCGCGCAGTCCGTACAGATCATCACGCCGTTCTTCTCGCTGGCCAGCCGACTGCGGTGTTGCACCAGAAAGCAGCTCGAACAGGTGAACTCGTCGGCCTGCTTGGGCACCACACGGACGGACAGCTCTTCGCCGGACAAGTCGGCACCGGGCAGCTCAAAAGACTCGGCGGACTCTGATTCGTCGACGTCAACCACCGCCGACGCCGCTTCGTTTCGCCGTGCCTTGAGTTCCTCTAGGGAATCCTCGGAAACATCGTCGGTTTCGGTACGCCGTGGGGCGTCATAATCGGTAGCCATCGTCGTGTCCCCTCGTAACCCTGCAAGCAACGCTTTGTACCAGCGTCGAACGCATTCACCAAATAATTCGTGCCCGTATACCAGAGTGTTCAAGTGTGAATTACGTCACACCAGATTTCTAGCCGCGCTACCTCGCGCTAAACATCGCGTCTTAGAGTGCGTACGTGGTCGCGCAAATCACCGAGGGCACTGCTTTCGATAAGCACGGACGCCCCTTCCGCCGGCGGAACGCCCGGCCCGCAATAGCCCTGCTAGTGGTGCTGCTGGTGGGCAGCGCGGTGGTGTGGACGGTCGCCCTCACCCGTCCGCCCGAAGTCCACGAGGCGACCGTGTGCAACCCACCACCGGAGCAGCCGGATCCAGGACAGCCGCGACTGGGCACCGCGGTGTCGCGCAGCACGATGGTCAATGTCGCGCCGGCCAAGCTGGCCGATGCCAAAATCCGCGTCCTCAACGCCAGCGGGCGGGGCGGTCAGGCCGCCGACGTCGCCAGCGCATTGAAAGACCTTGGGTTCGCGCAGCCGACCGCGGCCAACGATCCGATCTACGCCCACACCCGGCTGAACTGCCAGGGGCAGATTCGCTTCGGCGAGGCCGGTCAGGCCGGGGCGGCAGCGGTGTGGCTGGTAGCGCCGTGCACCGAGTTGTACCGCGACGAGCGCAGCGACGATTCCGTCGACCTGGTTCTGGGCACCGAGTTCGGCGCACTGGCGCACAGCGATGACATCGCCGCGGTGCTCGCCGGACTGCGCCCGGGCGATACCGAGCCGGCCGATCCCGCGCTGTTGGCGAAGATCCACGCCGGCAACTGCTGACCTCAGGATTCGCCGGCCGATCAGCCCGGAATGGGCGCCAAGCCGTCGAATTGCCCCAGTGCAGCCAGCAGCTGGTCGGCGATCCCGGGCGCCGCGGCGAGCACCAGGGCCGCGGTACCCTCCGGATCCCCCGGCTCCGGCAAAAGCACCCGGGCGCCGGCCTCGGCGGCGATCAGCCCCCCGGCCGCGAAGTCCCACCGCTGCAGACCATGCTCGTAGTAGGCGTCGAGCCGACCTGCAGCGACCATGCACAAATCCAGTGCCGCAGAACCGATCCGACGCACATCCCGGACCGCCGGCAACAGCTTGGACACCAGCGCCGCCTGGACCGTGCGGCGTTGCTTGGAGTAGGCGAATCCAGTGCCCACCAACGCCAACGACAACTCGTCGACGCCGCTGCATCGCAGCCGACGGGAGCCCTCGGCGTCGACGACATGCGCACCCAGCCCGGCCGCGGCCGAATACAGCCGCCCGCCGACCACATCGGCGACCGCGCCTGCCACCGACACGCCGTCGACCTGCGCCGCCACCGACACCGCATACGACGGGATGCCGTAAACGAAGTTCACCGTGCCATCAATCGGGTCCAGCACCCAGGTCACGGTGCCGGCAGCGGCGGTCGCCGGATCGGTGGGCCCGCCGATTTCTTCGCCGAGCACGACGTCCTCGGATCGCAGTTGCGCCAACCGATCACGCAATAGCCGTTCGGTCTCGGTGTCGACGACGGTGACCGGGTCGGTCGGGGTCGTCTTCGTTCGCACCGCGGCATCGTCAACGGCACCCGCGTCGGCGCCGAAGACCTCGCCGCGGCGGCGCCGGACGAACGCGGCCGCTTCGGTGGCCAACGTTTCGGCCACCGAACGCAAATGTGCCGGCTGGTTCTCAGGTGTGCTCACCGGTCCATCGCATCACAGGTGATGCCTGGGCCTCCCGCTGGCGGATTGGCGAACGACCGCGAAACAGCTCAGCCAGCCGCCCATCCACGCACTATGGTGTGGGCGACAGCCACCCCCCGCCGAGGAGATTCGATGACCAGCGCCGACTCGACCACCGACACGCCGCCGCGGCAGGGTTTTGGCATCGACGTCGGTGGCAGTGGGATCAAGGGCGGCATCGTCGACCTGGACACCGGCCAGCTGATCGGCGACCGGGTCAAACTGCTGACACCTAAGCCCGCCACTCCGTCGGCAGTCGCCAAGACGATCGCCGCGATCGTGAACGAGTTCGGGTGGTCCGGCCCGCTCGGGGTCACCTATCCGGGTGTCGTCACCCACGGCATCGTGCGGACCGCGGCCAACGTCGACAAATCGTGGATCGGGACGAACGTGCGCGACATCATCAGCTCGGAGTTGAACGGCCAGGAGGTCGCGGTTCTCAACGACGCCGACGCGGCGGGACTGGCCGAAGTGCGCTACGGGGCGGGCAAAGACACCACCGGCGTGGTGGTGCTGCTCACATTCGGAACCGGAATCGGGTCGGCGGTCATTCACAACGGGATATTGCTGCCCAACACCGAGTTCGGGCATCTCGAGGTCGGCGGCAAAGAAGCCGAACACCGCGCCGCGTCGTCAGTAAGGGATCGGCGCGGCTGGAGCTACAAAAAGTGGGCCAAGCAGGTGACGAAGGTGCTGGTCGCCATCGAGAGCGCGATGTGCCCGGAGCTGTTCATCGCCGGCGGCGGGATCAGCCGCAATGCCGACGACTGGGTGCCGCTGCTGCAAAACCGCACCCCGGTGGTTCCCGCCAGCCTGGAGAACACCGCCGGAATCGTCGGCGCGGCGATGGCGGCGACGCGCGACGTGACGCACTGATTTGCACGGCGTGGCCAGGGGATTGCCGTGCTGTCGTTACAATGGTCACCGGCAGCCGCCTGACCGATAGCGGCGAATATCCACCCTGATAATCGACGCCGTCATCCGACATAGCCGACATCTTCCGGTTGAGCGTGCCTAGAGCACCGGAAGTGAGTCCTACCGAAGGGGTTTACGTGGCAGCGACCAAAGCACGACCGGCAACCGATGAGCCGGCGAAGCGCACCGCCGCCAAGTCCCCCGCCAGCGCCGGGGTCAAGCGTCCGGCGGCCAAGTCCGCCAATGGCTCCACCACTCCGACAGAGACGCGGCCGGCCAAAGCGCCGGCGAAGTCCGCCAAGACCGCCGCGGCCAAGGGTGCCGCGACCAAGTCGGCGCCCGCCCGCGGCCGCCCGAAGAAAGCAACGTCGGAGCAGGGCGACCCTAACGCCGTCGAGGCCACGACAGCTGACCTGGGCACCGGAGAGCACATCGAGGAGCTCGACGGCGAGCCGGACCTCGAAACCGCGACCGGCGACGACATCGATCTCGATGCCGAAGACCTGAACCTCGAAGACCTCGAGGACGAGCCCGACACCGAAGTAGTGGCTGCCGCGAGCCCGGCGAAAGCCGCCGGCGAAGAAACCGCCGAAGAAGAGATCGTCGAGCCGAGCGAAAAGGACAAGGCGTCAGGCGATTTCGTCTGGGATGAGGACGAGTCGGAGGCTTTGCGGCAAGCCCGCAAGGATGCCGAGCTGACCGCGTCCGCGGACTCGGTTCGCGCGTACCTCAAGCAGATCGGCAAGGTGGCGCTGCTCAACGCCGAAGAGGAAGTCGAGCTGGCCAAGCGGATCGAGGCAGGCCTCTACGCCACCCAGTTGATGGCCGACCTGACCGACCGCGGCGAGAAGCTGCCCGCCGCCCAGCGCCGCGACATGGTGTGGATCTGCCGCGACGGCGACCGCGCGAAAAACCACCTGCTGGAGGCCAACCTGCGACTCGTGGTGTCGCTGGCCAAGCGCTACACCGGCCGCGGCATGGCGTTTCTCGACCTGATCCAGGAAGGCAATCTCGGCCTCATCCGTGCGGTCGAAAAGTTCGACTACACCAAGGGCTACAAGTTCTCCACCTATGCGACGTGGTGGATCCGCCAGGCGATCACCCGCGCGATGGCCGACCAGGCCCGCACCATCCGCATCCCGGTGCACATGGTCGAGGTGATCAACAAGCTGGGTCGCATCCAGCGCGAGCTGCTGCAGGATCTGGGCCGCGAGCCCACCCCTGAAGAGCTGGCCAAGGAAATGGACATCACTCCCGAGAAGGTCCTCGAGATCCAGCAGTACGCCCGGGAGCCGATCTCGCTGGACCAGACCATCGGCGATGAGGGCGACAGCCAGCTCGGCGATTTCATCGAGGACAGCGAAGCGGTGGTGGCTGTCGACGCCGTGTCGTTCACTTTGCTACAGGATCAGCTGCAGTCGGTGCTCGAGACGCTGTCCGAACGCGAAGCCGGCGTCGTACGGCTGCGGTTCGGCCTCACCGACGGCCAGCCCCGCACCCTCGACGAGATCGGCCAGGTTTACGGCGTGACCCGCGAGCGTATCCGCCAGATCGAGTCGAAGACGATGTCGAAGTTGCGCCACCCCAGCCGTTCGCAGGTGCTGCGCGACTACCTGGACTGATCGACACCAGTGAGGGCTGCGCTTTCTGCGGATTAATCCGCTGTATCGCAAAAAAGTGGTTATCTCTATCTGCTTAGCTTGAGCCGAGCGACGACCGCCATCGGTCGCGGCCAGGTTGATTACCGGATGAAGGTGCCAGTTATGTTTCTCTCAGAAATCATTCCGCGCCGGGTGGTCGTCGGCGCGATCGGCGCTGGAGCGGTTACCGGCACGCTGTTATGCGCTAACGCGGGGACCGCCGCGGCTGATCCACCGGCTCGGCCGCCCAACTGCACAGCTGCGGACGTAGCCGGTGTCGCGGCGGGTGTTGCGACGGCGCTCTCGACTTACCTGTTCACCCACCCGGACGTGAACGGGTTCTATACCGACCTTCAGGATCAGCCCAAAGATCAGATCACCGTCGACGTGCAGAACTACTTCAACGCCAACCCGCAAGAGCAAGCCGATCTTGAGGGCATCCGTCAGCCGCTGACTGACGTCAGGCAGCGTTGCCAGTGGACTCCATTACTTGGGCAGGGCGGCTCCACTCCCTAAGCGATCGGGCCGCGCACATAACCATGCCCCAAAGCTGACGACACTCGCCGAGCGCAATCGGCTGTACGAATTCAGGTTTCAGCGTGTAGGCACAGGAATATACTTCGGCCCTCAGCTCACTTATGGCCAAAAGAAGCCCCGGCCGTGACGGGAAGGAGATCGCGATGAATCTCTGGGTGCGATCTTGGACTGCCGCGGGGATAGCGGTGTTGGCTCTTACGTCGATTCCTGAGATATACACCTTCGTGCAGCCCTCCGGTGTGGCCAACGCCGACGTCTGCGCGAGCGTCGGCAGGCGTGTTTCAGTCAGCGGGTGCACCAACGTTGCCGATACGGTCAACACGTATGTCCCGCCGCCGGCCGACTATGCGCCGCTGCCGCAGGACTTTCCGCCGCCACCACCACCACCGCCGCCGGTAAGTGTCTGCGTTGGAGCCGGCCGGCGAATCCATGTAAGCGGGTGCAACTAAAGGCATTCGGCACCACGCCGTACATCGACGGCCTGCGCCTCCGCCAAGCCCACGCCGGTCAGCTCGCGATAGAGCTGGATCGCCGCGATGGGACCCGTTGCCCGCTAGCCGGTTTCGTGCGTGCATCCGGCTGAATGCCCGCGGTCGGCCAAATTCTGATTTTTGGGATACCTGGACGATTATTTGGCATTTGCCCAACACTGGGCGTTAGCCGGGGTGATAATCCGAACCGCAAGGTCAGGGACATTTGTGGCTCGACACCGGTCTTGGAGAGAGCTGGCGGAGTTGACCAGATCAACCCAGCAGAAGCTGCCCGCCGGAATGGATCTTGCAGTCCCCGCCGGTGCATTGAGGCCACATCGCCCCAAGGCCATCACCCCTCAACAGAATGCGAGCACATGCCATGAAAATGACAGCGATTCAGGCGATGTCGATGGCCTCAACCGCCACCATGATCGGGTTCGCGGCAACCGCACACGCCGGCGGCCCGCCGCCATCCCCGCCACCCCCGCCACCGCAGGCGCAGTCGTATCAATTCCAGAACTCGTCGGGAAACGTTTCATGCAACCTGAGCAGCGGCGGCGCCGCCTGCGAGATCAGCAACCGCGCTTACACCGTGTCTACGCCCCCGCCGCCATGTGCGCAGCACTCCGCGTGGGGTGACCGTTTCTCGCTGAACCAGGGCGGCACCGTCCAGATGGATTGCCATAACGACACACTGCACGTGCAGGGCGAGCAGGTCGTCAACGACGGGCAGACACTGGCCGCCGGGACCCTCAGCTGTACCAGCGAGACCGCGGCGATGAGGTGCACCGACTCGAGCACCGGCCATTTCTTCTACGTTTCGCCGGGTTCCTACCAAATAGGATGACGAGCCTCATCACGGAATTCCCGCGCAGATAATTCAGCTGCGCCGGAGATGCGGCTGCCCTACCTTGACCGAATGTCGGTCAGCCGCATCCTTGTATCGTCCGGATCCGAGTTCGAGTCGGCCGTCGGCTATTCCCGGGCGGTGCGGGTAGGCCCACATGTCACCGTGGCCGGGACGACCGGGCCCGGACCGGCAGATGACATCGGCGCCCAGACGCGAGAAGCATTGCGTCGCATCGAGGTCGCGCTCGGCGAGGCAGGCGCGACGCTGCACGACGTGGTCCGCACCCGCATCTATGTGACCGACATTTCCCGTTGGCGCGAGGTCGCAGCAGTGCACGCCGGGATCTTCGGTGAGATCCGCCCCGCGGCCACCATGGTCGAGGTAGCTGCGCTCATTGCGCCCGAGCTGCTGGTGGAGATCGAGGCCGACGCCTATTCGCCGGCCGATCCCCCGGCCGGCGGGAAGCTCCCGTCAGCGGTTGGCCGGTAGCTGGTGACATTGATCACAGCCCCAACAGGCAAGGCTCCGTACAGATGCGGGAACAGCATCGACTCTGGATCCGTTGCTACCCCTAGTTCCCAACGAATGGGTGAGTCCAGACGGGTCGGATCGATGTGCAGCAGAACCAGGTCTTCGCGTCCGCGATAAAGGCGATTGGCCGGTAGGTGCACTTGGTCCGGCGTCGACAAGTGGATGAACCCCACGCTGGCAAGGGACTCAGGTCGTAGCTCGCCGCGGATCTTGGCGGACGACCAGTCGTCGGTGGGACACAGGTGTACCAGCACCGTTGGCGGCTGATTCATACCGCCATCCTGCCCTCGGCGCCCAATAGCCAGGGGTGAGAAATGACACAGCGGGTAAACCCGCGGTGAAGACGGCCAAAAGTCCAGACATCTGGGACAGTGAAGAAGGCAGAACGGAGTAGCCATGACCGCGACCTTGACCAGTCCAGAGTTAACCAGGGCTGATCGGTGCGATCGGTGCAGCGCTGCTGCACGCGTGCGCGCCAAGCTGCCCTCCGGCGCAGAACTCTTGTTCTGCCAACATCACGCCAACGAGCACGAGGCGAAACTGATCGAGCTGTCCGCGGTGCTGGAAGCCAGCGCGGGCCCGCCGGAGTCCTAAACACGACTCGCCACCTGCGATCCTGGCGGCAAGGCAATTCGTCAGGAATCCTGAACAGGTCATGACCGACCCAGCAGTGAAGCCCTCGCGCCATCACATCTGGCGTATCACCAAGCGGGCGTTGTCGAAAAGTTGGAACGACTCGATCTTCGCCGAGTCCGCGCAAGCAGCATTCTGGTCGGCGTTGTCGCTGCCACCGCTGTTATTGGGAATGCTGGGCAGCCTCGCTTACGTGGCTCCGCTGTTCGGACCGGACACGATGTCGGTGATCGAGCAACGTCTGGTGTCGATGTCGAACAAGGTCTTCTCTCCGAGCGTCGTTCACGAGATCATCGAGCCGACCATTGCCGATATCGATCGGGGCGCTCGCGGCGAAGTGGTGTCGTTGGGCTTCCTGATTTCGCTCTGGGCGGGATCGTCGGCAATCTCTGCCTTCGTCGATTCGGTGGTCGAAGCCCACGACCAGACTCCGCTGCGTCATCCGGTGCGCCAGCGACTGTTCGCGTTACTGCTGTATGTGGTGATGCTGCTCTTCGTCATCGTCACTGCCCCGCTGATGGTGCGCGGACCGCGCAAGCTCGCCGAATTAATCCCCGACGGTTTGCAGGATGTGTTGGCCTACGGCTACTACCCGGCGTTGCTCACCGGCCTGATCGTCACCGTGGTCGTCCTGTATCGGGTGGCCTTGCCGGAACCGTTGCCGTCGCACCGGCTGATCTTCGGTGCGGCGCTGGCCAGCGTGGCATTCGTGATCGCAACGCTGGGGCTGCGCATCTACCTGAGGTACATCACCGGCACCGGCTACACCTACGGCGCACTGGCCACACCGATCGCGTTTCTGCTGTTCGCCTTCTTCGCCGGCTTCTCCATCATGCTGGGCGCGGAGTTCAACGCCGCGATCCAGGAGGAGTGGCCGGCGCCGCGCACCCATGCCCACCGGCTGCGACGGTGGCTGGCCTCACGCACCAAGGCTGACGACGATGACGACGACGCCACCGACGAACCGGCTGACGCCAGCTCCAGTCAGGTCAGCTCTTTTTGAGCGACTCGTAGATCCGCTTGCAGTCCGGGCATACCGGTGAACCCGGCTTGGCCGCCTTCGTCACCGGGAACACCTCGCCGCACAGCGCCACGACATGCGTGCCCATCACCGCGCTCTCCGCGATCTTTTCCTTCTTGACGTAGTGGAAGTACTTGGGAGTGTCGCTGTCGGTCCCGTCGTCGACGCGTTCGTCGGTGTCGGTGCGCTCGATCGTCTGGGTCTCCATGGCTCTTATTGTGCCGCAAGCGGGCGCGTCACCGTAAGCGAAGTTGTGCAACAGTGGAGAGATGAGGCGCAGCCATGAGCTGGGTTTCGACGACGATGGTCGACCAATCCTCATCACCGCCGCCGCACCCGCGTACGAGGTACAGCACCGTCAACGGGTGCGTAAATACTTGACGATAATGTCCTTCCGGATTCCGGCCCTGGTGTTGGCCGCCGTCGCATACGGCATGTGGCACAACGGCCTTGTCTCACTGCTGATCATTGCCGCGTCGATCCCGCTGCCCTGGGTAGCGGTGCTGATCGCCAACGACCGGCCGCCGCGCCGGGCCGACGAACCGCGTCGATTTGATGGGCCTGCACGGCGGACTCCGCTCTTCCCCACCGCCGAGCGTCCGGCGCTCGAGCGCTACATCCGCCCGTCGCCGCAACCGGAATCGCCCGGCGCCAAAGCCGACGGTTCCGAATAACCCGCTCCTGCAGCGGGTTCTCAGCACATTCTCAGGGCGGGCGGACATTCGCGCACGTCAACGGGTGTGAGTTGGCTGCCCGGTGGGAACTACTACCCCGGGTCTGGTCGTTGTACCCCGTGAAAGCTCACGCCTATCAGGAGGCCGCCATGGCAAATGCCACCACAAGCCGGGTTGACAGCGATCTGGATGCTCAAAGCCCAGCCGCGGACTTGGTGCGCGTGTATCTGAACGGGATCGGCAAAACGGCACTGCTCAACGCCGCCGACGAAGTCGAACTCGCCAAGCGCATCGAAGCCGGCCTTTACGCTCAGCATCTGCTGGCGACCCGTAAGCGCCTCGGCGAGAACCGCAAACGCGACTTGGCCACCGTCGTCCGCGACGGCGAAGCGGCGCGCCGCCACCTACTGGAAGCCAACCTTCGGTTGGTCGTGTCGTTGGCGAAGCGCTACACGGGTCGCGGAATGCCGCTGCTGGACCTCATCCAGGAAGGCAATCTCGGTCTGATCCGCGCAATGGAAAAGTTCGACTACACAAAGGGATTCAAGTTCTCCACCTACGCGACCTGGTGGATCCGGCAGGCGATCACCAGGGGTATGGCCGACCAGAGCCGCACCATCCGGCTGCCGGTTCACCTGGTTGAGCAGGTGAACAAGCTGGCGCGCATCAAGCGCGAGTTGCACCAGAGGCTCGGCCGCGAAGCATCCGACGAGGAGCTCGCTGAAGAGTCCGGCATTGCGGTCGAAAAGATCAACGACCTGCTCGAGCACAGCCGTGATCCGGTCAGCCTCGACATGCCGGTGGGGTCCGAGGAGGAAGCGCCGCTGGGCGATTTCATTGAGGACGCCGAAGCGATGTCCGCGGAGAACGCAGTGATCGCCGAACTGTTGCACACCGACATTCGCAGCGTGCTTGCCACGCTCGACGAGCGGGAGCACCAGGTGATCCGGTTGCGCTTCGGGCTCGACGACGGGCAACCTCGCACGCTCGACCAGATCGGCAAGCTGTTCGGTCTGTCCCGGGAACGGGTTCGCCAGATCGAGCGCGAGGTGATGGCCAAGCTTCGCAACGGTGAGCGAGCCGACCGGCTGCGGTCATACGCGAGCTGACGACCCGCATCAGCATCCGAGCACTACGCCCGTCGCACCTGCGGCGGGCGTAGTGCTGTGCTGGAGTGTTAGCAGACCATTCGCGCAGCTGGGCAAGTAGACTCAGCGGCAATGGAGGGTGCGGAATGAACGACCTGGTTGATACCACCGAGATGTACCTGCGGACCATTTACGACCTCGAGGAAGAGGGCGTTACTCCGCTGCGTGCCCGGATCGCCGAACGGCTTGACCAGAGTGGGCCCACGGTCAGCCAGACCGTGTCGCGGATGGAACGCGACGGGCTGTTGCACGTGGCCGGTGACCGCCACCTCGAGTTGACCGACAAGGGCCGGGCGTTGGCCATTTCCGTGATGCGCAAGCACCGGTTGGCCGAACGGCTGCTGGTCGATGTCATCGGATTGCCGTGGGAAGAGGTCCACGCCGAGGCTTGTCGCTGGGAGCACGTGATGAGCGAAGACGTCGAGCGTCGGCTTGTGCAAGTGCTCGACAATCCGACTACGTCGCCGTTCGGCAACCCGATTCCCGGCCTGTTGGATTTGGGCGTCGGGGACGGGTTCGGCGTCGAGGGCGCCAACCTGGTGCGGTTGACGGAGTTGCCCGCCGGGTCCCCTGTCGCCGTCGTCGTGCGTCAGCTGACCGAACACGTGCAGGGCGACATCGACCTGATCACCCGCCTCAAGGACGCCGGTGTCGTTCCCAACGCGCGCGTGACCGTCGAGACCAACCCGGCGGGCGGGGTGATGATCGTGATTCCGGGCCACGAGAACGTGAGCCTGACGCACGAGATGGCCCACGCGGTCAAGGTCGAAAAGGTCTAGACCGCGCGGCGACGATGCGGGCCGGTACGGCCCGAGGTGGGGGCACCTCCCGCTTGCGGGGGCAAGCGGCGCCATCAAACCGCGCGGCGACCGAACGCCTGTCGCGGCGGAAGGCGCACGCCGAGCCGCTCGGCCAGCCGATACCCGGTGACCGCCAGCTCGCGAATGTGCTCAGGCCGTAGGCCTGACTGCAGAGCGGTGTCGAGCATGCCTGCCATCCGGTGACCTGGTTCGCAGCGCAGCGCAGCCTCCAGCGATATCCCGGCCAGTGGTCCGTCGCCGCGGGCATAGGCACTGAACGCGAGCAACACCAGTGCCTCCGCCCGCCATGGCGTGGGCAGACTACGCGACAGCAGCGCCCACAACGATTCGGCTTCCCCGGCGCTGTGGCCAACCGCCAAGGCATACAACGTGTCTCGCACCTGTACGTCGACCAGCGCGCACGCCAGGCCGGCCAACTCGGTGTCGGCGAGCTGTTGTCCGTCGCCGACTCGGGCGGCGGCAGCCATCGCGTCCTCGACGTCGCGACGGACGCAGGCCATCGGGTCAGCACGGTGTGCTTCGTCCCGCGCTGTGGCGTGCTCGGCGATCAGACCGCTCAGCGACGCACTGTGGCCCTGGTCGTCGACAGCGATCACCGCCTGCAGGTCGGCACGCCGCGCGTAGAGGCGACGGCCGTCGAGCACGGCCGCCACCGCCAGCGGTGACGCGCAGGGGTCGTCGACGACACCGCCCGCGCCGCAGCCGTCCACGCAGTGCCACCGGCCGCCGGCGGCCACCCGGTCCACCACGTGGACGGCCCACAGCGCGATGTCGTGCCGCCACAGTTCGCCGGTGAGCGTCGAGCACAGATCTCGGTACTCCTCGTTGCACATCGGGCAGCCTGCGCCGTCGGCGTCGACGATCACCGCGACGGCGGCCTCGGGGCCGGCCGCCGCGGCGACCTCCGCAAGATGCCCGATCTGGTCAGGAAGTGCATCGGAGAGGTCGACCCGCATGACCGACCCCAGTTCGCCGCCGTCGACGGATAACAAAACCAACGATTTCTCCGGCACGAAACCCAGCACAGCCGGGAGCGCGGCGATCACCGCGCCGGGGCGATTCAGTTCAAAGTCATGTCGCTGCTTGGTCATGGCAACGACGCTGGCAACTGGCACCGTCAGCCCGCCGGCGGCACAGACCGCGCGACCCGCAAGCTGTGGACCAACTCGCGGCTGGGGACAACGTGGCGAGGCCACAGTATTTGTTCACGTGCATGTAGCCGTATCCGACGTGCGCATGCAACGCAACGGGCGTAATTGTCTAGTCATGGGTTCGATACTCGAGTACGACATGGTCGTCATCGGCTCAGGCCCGGGCGGCCAGAAGGCCGCGATCGCGGCGGCCAAGCTGGGCAAATCAGTCGCGGTCATCGAGCAGCGGCCGATGCTGGGCGGCGTTTGCGTCAACACCGGCACCATCCCGTCAAAGACGTTGCGCGAGGCGGTTCTCTACCTGACCGGGATGAACCAGCGCGAGCTTTACGGCGCCAGCTATCGGGTCAAGGACAAGATCACCCCGGCCGACCTGCTGTCGCGAACTCAGCACGTCATCGGCAAGCAAGGCGACGTGGTGCGCAACCAACTGATGCGCAACCGGGTCGATCTGATCGCCGGCCAGGCCCGGTTCCGCGACGAACACACCCTTCTCGTCGAAGACCATTCCCGTGGCGAACGCACCACGGTCAGTGGCGAATACATCGTCATCGCGACCGGCACCAAACCCGCGCGCCCCCAAGGGGTGGAGTTCGACGAGCAGCGGGTGCTGGACTCCGACGGCATCCTTGATCTCCAATCCATCCCGACGTCGATGGTGGTGGTCGGCGCGGGCGTGATCGGCGTCGAGTACGCATCGATGTTCGCGGCGCTGGGCACCAAGGTGACGATCGTCGAGAAGCGGCAGGACATGCTGGACTTCTGCGACCCCGAGATCATCGAGGCGCTGCGCTTCCACCTGCGCGACCTGGCGGTCACATTCCGCTTCGGCGAAGAGGTGACCCGCGTTCAGGTCGGCTCAACGGGCACCGTCACCAGCTTGGCCAGCGGCAAGAAGATCCCCGCCGAGACGGTGATGTACTCGGCGGGCCGGCAGGGCCAGACCGAGGGCCTCGAACTTGCCAACGCCGGGCTGGAGGCCGATGCCCGCGGCCGGATCTTCGTCGACGAGTTGTTCCGGACCAAGGTCGACCACATCTACGCCGTGGGCGACGTCATCGGCTTCCCCGCGCTGGCGTCGACCTCGATGGACCAGGGCCGGGTGGCGGCCTGCCACGCATTCGGCGAGCCGGTGCACGGCCTGACGGCGCTGCAGCCGATCGGCATCTACTCGATCCCGGAGATCTCCTACGTCGGCGCCACCGAAGTCGAGCTGACCAGGCAGGCGGTGCCTTACGAGGTCGGTGTGGCCCGCTATCGCGAGCTGGCCCGCGGCCAGATCGCCGGCGACTCCTACGGGATGCTGAAGTTGCTGGTCTCCACCGACGACCTCAAGTTGCTCGGTGTGCACATCTTCGGCAGCAACGCCACCGAGATGGTGCACATCGGCCAGGCGGTGATGGGTTGCGAGGGCACGGTGGAGTATCTGGTCGACGCGGTGTTCAACTACCCGACGTTCTCGGAGGCCTACAAGGTCGCCGCACTGGACGTGATGAACAAAGTGCGCGCGCTAAGCCAATTCGATAGGGCACCTCCCGCTTGCCGGGCTAGCACTCGTCGTCGTAGGCGGTCGGTGGCTCATCACCCGGGCCGCCCGCCTCGGCGCGCGCGTAAAGCTGGGCGATGTGCTGGTCGAACGGCGACGAGTAGGACAGATTTTCCGCGCAGCCGCCGCCATGCAGGCCACCGATCACCCCGGTGACGGTCGAGCCGCTCATCCAGGGCGCGCCGCTGGTGCCGTCGACCAGGCCCGCGCACGGCAGCTCCGGGTAGCCGCCATCGCTGAGTCCGGTGCCGGCCTGACAGCCGATGGGCAGGCCGCCGACGCCCGCGGGGTAGGCGACCACAGTGACCCGGGTGCTGCGCGCCGGTGTGGCACCCAGTGACAGCCCCGAGCCAACCAGGCCCTCGACTGATCCGCCGAGCGGGCGGCTGACCCGCGCGATCGCGTAGTCGGCCAGCGGATCCTTATTGGCCAGCCATCGCGGATCCAGATACAGCGCATCCACGGTCCACAAATCATCAGCTGAAGCTTTGCCGGCGAACCCGGGAGCGAACCGTGCCGGAGCACCGGGGCTCAGGCAATGTGCGGCGGTCAGCACCAGATTGCCTGCCGCCGAATGCAGCACCGAGCCAGTACAGGCATGCAGGTCACTGCCGGAAAGGAAGACCGCACCAACCCTGGGATCGGGATCCACGGATGCGGCGACCACCCGGTTGACCGCATCAGCGACGGTTTGTTCGGGTTTGCTGGTGACGGGTGCAGATTGGGCCTGATGTCCGCAGCCGACCATCACCATGGCCATGCCGACGGTCGAGCCCACCGCTGCTGCCAGAATCCGCATCGCCGTCGATCATGCCCGATCGGGCGGGCACAGGCGACGAGTGGCGACATCTTCGGGTCACATTCGGCACCGCAAGAAACGGGTACCCCCTGGAATGCGGTCAGTCCCCGACCGCGTTTTCAGCGGATAGGCGGGGATTCGGAGCGGGTCCGGTATCCGCAGCTCGCCGATCTGAGGGACACTTATCTGACACGGTGCACCACACCGCGCCGTGGCGAGGAGGCATTGCGATGAGCCACAACCAGCCCCCCGACATACCCGACAGGGAGCCGCGTTACCAGCCCGAGCACAACGGCATGTACGAGCTCGAGTTCCCGGCGCCCCAGCTGTCGTCGACCGACGGCCGCGGCCCGGTCTTGGTGCATGCGCTGGAAGGCTTTTCCGACGCCGGTCATGCGATCCGGCTGGCCTCCCGTCATCTCAAGGACACCTTGGACACCGAGCTGGTGGCCTCCTTTGCGATCGACGAGTTGCTCGACTACCGGTCGCGGCGGCCGCTGATGACGTTCAAGACCGATCACTTCACCAGCTACGACGATCCCGACCTCAGCCTCTACGCGCTGCACGACAGTGTCGGAACGCCCTTTCTGCTGCTGGCCGGCATGGAGCCGGACTTGAAGTGGGAGCGGTTCATCACCGCTGTGCGGTTGCTGTCTGAGCGTCTCGGTGTCCGGCAGACCATCGGCCTGGGCACGATTCCGATGGCGGTTCCACACACCCGGCCGGTCACGATGACCGCGCATTCCAACAACCGCGAGCTGATCGCCGACTTCACGCCGTGGATCTCCGAGGTACAGGTTCCGGGCAGCGCGTCGAACTTGCTGGAATACCGGATGGCTCAACACGGGCACGAAGTCGTCGGTTTCACCGTCCACGTCCCGCATTACTTGGCGCAGACGGACTATCCGGCGGCCGCGGAGGCATTGCTGGAGCAGCTCGGCAAAACCGGCTCGCTGCAGCTGCCGCGGAAGGCGCTGACCGAGGCCGCAGAAGAGATCAAGATCAAGGTCGACGAGCAGGTTGAGGCCAGCTCTGAAGTCGCTCAAGTGGTGACCGCGCTGGAGCGCCAGTACGATGCCTTCATTGCCGCTCAGGAGAATCGCTCACTGCTCACGCGGGATGAGGATCTGCCCAGCGGCGACGAACTCGGCGCGGAGTTCGAGAAGTTCCTTGCGCAGCAGGCAGAGAAGAAGTTCGACGACGACGATCCGACCTGATCGCCCTCCCGGGCCCGACAGCGAAGTTGGCGACATGACCCAGCGGAAGCCCAATCTGCGCCCGGTGCGAGAGGTCACGCCACAACTGCAGTTTCGGACCGTCCACGGCTACCAGCGCGCGTTCCGGATCGCCGGCTCGGGCCCGGTCATCCTGCTGATTCACGGGATTGGCGACAACTCCACCACCTGGGAGACGGTTCAAGCCAGGCTCGCGCAGCGGTTCACGGTGATCGCCGTCGACCTGCTGGGCCACGGACAATCGGACAAGCCGCGCGCGGACTACTCGATTGCGGCGTACGCCAACGGGATGCGCGATCTGCTTTCCGTCCTCGACATCGAGCGGGTCACCGTGGTGGGCCATTCGCTCGGCGGCGGGGTGGCGATGCAGTTCGCCTACCAGTTCCCGCAATTGGTCGAGCGGCTGGTCCTGGTCGGCGCCGGCGGCGTCACCAAGGACGTCAACCTCATCCTGCGGCTGGCGTCGCTGCCGCTGGGCAGCGAGGCGCTGGCGTTGCTGCGGCTGCCCTTGGTGCTACCGGCATTACAGATCTTCGGGCGCGCGGCCGGCTTGGCGTTGGGTTCCACCGCGTTGGGCCACGACCTGCCCGACGTGCTGCGGGTGCTGGCCGGGTTACCGGAGCCGATGGCGTCCGCTGCGTTCACCCGGACGCTGCGGGCGGTGGTGGACTGGCGTGGCCAGAGCGTCACCATGCTGGATCGATGTTATTTGACGGAATCTGTTCCGGTGCAGATCATTTGGGGCACCCACGATGTGGTGGTCCCCGTCAGCCATGCCCGGATGGCGCACGCCGCGATGCCAGGCTCCCGACTGGAGATTTTCGAGCGCTCCGGTCATTTTCCGTTCCACGACGATCCCGATCGTTTCATCGAGGTCGTCGAGCGCTTCATCGACACCACTGAACCGTCCACGTACGACCAAATCGCCCTGCGCGAGCTGCTGCGCAACGGCGGCGGCGCGCGGACCGTCTCCGGCCCGGTGGACACCCGCGTCGCCGTGCTGAACGCCATGGGTTCCGACGAGCGCAGCGCCACCTGATCACTGCGGCAACCCGACGCCGTACAGTCGATTCATGAGCATCGATGTCACGGTGTTGCGCGTTTTCACCGATCTTGCGGGTAATTTCGGTAACCCGCTCGGCGTGGTCGACGCCGCCACGGTTGAGCCAGATCAGCGTCAAGCGCTGGCAGCTCGATTAGGTTACAGCGAAACGATTTTCGTCGATCTGCCCGCCGCCGACTCCCCTACTGCGCACGCTCGCATCTACACCCCGCTCACCGAGCTGCCGTTCGCCGGGCACCCGCCGGTCGGCGCGTCATGGTGGTTGCGAGCCACAGGTACACCGATTCACACGCTGCAGGTGCCAGCCGGGGTTGTGCAGGTGAGCTACGACGACGACGTCACGGCCATCAGCGCCCGCTCGGAATGGGCTCCGGAGTTCGCTATCCATGATCTCGACACCCTTGACGACCTCGCCGCCGCCGACGCAGCCGACTTCCCCGACGATGTGGCGCACTACCTGTGGACATGGATCGACGAGGCGAAAGGAAAACTGCGCTCTCGGTTGTTCGCCGCCAATCTCGGTGTGACAGAAGATGAAGCGACGGGATCCGCCGCTGTCCGGATCACGGACTACCTCAGCCGCGATTTGAGCATTACTCAGGGCGAGGGATCGGTGATCGAAACCACCTGGAGCCCTCAGGGTTGGGTTCAGGTTGCCGGTCGCGTCATCAACGACGGCGTGAGGCGGATCAGCAACTGACCCTCGAGCCCGGCGGCGCGGTGGACGCCGATCTCCGTCACGTCCGGGGATGTCACGATCGTGGCAAACGATGCGGCGGAGGGATATTCGACCAGCACGCAGGTGTCCCAGATGTCGTCGACCTCGCCGATCACCAGCGACGCGATATCGCCGCCGAACACCACTCGCCCGCCGTTGCGTTCGATGACGTTCTGCATCGCCGCGCCGTAGAGGTCGTACGCTTGGCGACCGGTCAGGTCGCTGGCGCGCCCGTCCGGATAGGCCGCCTTCGCCCGGAATTTGAGCAGGTTGAGCATCACAACGGGAGTGTCCGAGGCATCCGCCGTGAGCGCTTCGACGCGGGAACGCGTTGGGTAGACATGGTTTTCAACATCCACGGGATGGCCTCCTCAGGTTGTCGAGCGAAGTGCAGACATTCAGCTTTTGCGGTGCAACACCGCTGCAAGGTGATGCTGCATCGGTTGTCCGACCGCCCCCATCTGCAGGGAATAGGAGAGCTCGTCGCCGTCGAGCCGGAAGCGCCGACCAAGAGCAGTCACCTCTTTGGCGGTCGGCGTCAGACCGATCTGCGTCGCGGTCATCTCGAGCTCGATCGTGGCGCCGTCGGCCGTGTAGGTGCCCACCTCGATTTCGGCGATGCCGCTCGGGTGCGCCAGCACGAGTTCGACCTGACCGGGTCGCGGTACGCGAAGATAACCCGTCTCGGCATGCAGCGGGGTCCCGTCGGCTGCGGCCCTGGTTTTCTGCCCGTAAACCAGAAACGGTTTGCCCACGTGGGAAAACGCGACTTCTTCGAGGTAGTCGAACGGCTCGATCGTGGGGTATTCGCCGGACCCGCGGCCCTGCCATGCACCGAGCAACGGGGCCAGCGCTCGTAGGTCGGGATGGAGATCGGGCGGCATCCCGTCAGAGTAGTCGGGCAACGATCCGGGCCAGAATGGCCCAGGTCGGACGCCGGATGCCGAAGCGCGTTATACGGCGTGTACGTCCGGGGTGCGTACGTGTTCGGGACGGAAGCCACGACCGACAACAAGCGGCGGGATGAACTGTAGGGGACCCCGGCCGACGATCTTCGGCATAGGGATCGGCGACAGGTCACCGGTCAAATAAGGTTCAACCGCCCTGTTCTGGATGAACACTTGACCGGCCTGGATGATCCGGGTGGGTAACTCACGCCGGCGCTGCACCTTGGCGAGGTCGGCATCTGTCAACCGACCTTCGCGCAACGGAGCACAGAGGATGTTGGCCGCTGCCACAGCATCAGCGACAGCGAGATTGATGCCGACCCCGCCGGCCGGTGACATGGCATGCGCGGCGTCGCCGATGCACAGCAGACCCGTACGCCACCAGGTCTTGAGCCGATCGACCCGGACATCGAGCTGGCTGGTGTCGTCCCAGGAGCTTAGGTCGTTGACGTGTTCACGCAGCTTCGGCTGCACCGACGCCAAACGCTGTTTGAACGTCTCCAGTGAGCCGTCTCGCGGGTTCTCCCCCTTCGGCATGAGGTACGCGACCTGCCAATAGTCGCCCCGGTAGATCATGCCGATCAGCAGTCCCTTGCGGAGTATTGCGAAGAGCTCTTGAGGGTCGCCCGGGCGCCACTTCAGCCGGAACCACAAGACGTCCATTGGAGCGTGCGTGCTGGCGACCTCCAACCCCGCCGCGGCGCGCACCGCCGATCCGCGCCCGTCAGCACCGACCACCAGCTCGGCATGCACCTCCAGTTCCGGCGTGCGCACCCCGACGACTCGATCGCCCTCGAAGATCAAATCCTTGACCTCGGCGTTACGGACCAAGGTGAATTCCGGATAGGCACTTGCCTTTTCGGCGAGAAAGTCCAGGAAGTCCCACTGCGGCATCAAGGCGATGTACGGCTGTTTGAAGCCGAGCCATTTGAGCGCGCTGAAGTTCCCGAACGTGCGCAGCGAGCCGTCGGTGTCAAAGGCGACTCGTGTGATCTTGGTGTGCGGCAGCCGCAGGAACTCATCGATGAACCCCAGCTCGTCGATGATCCGTAACGTGGTCGGATGCACAGTATCGCCACGGAAGTCACGCAGGAAGTCGTTGTGTTTTTCCAACACAGCAACCCGAATCCCGGCGCGGGCCAGCAGCAGAGCGTGAACCATGCCCGCGGGACCGCCGCCCGCAACACAGACCTGGGCTCGCAGAACTCGCGTCATGACCCGACACTACTTGCGGGCAGTTTTCACGCGCTGGTCAACCGGAAGCGGGAACCTTGCGGTGGGCACGCAGCGCTTTGATCTCCCGCTCGAAATCGTCTGCAGACGAGAAGGATCGGTACACCGAGGCAAATCGCAGATAGGCCACCTCGTCGAGTTCTCGCAGCGGACCGAGTATCGCAAGGCCGACTTCGTGGCTGGGAATTTCCGGCGACCCGCCAGCTCTTACGGTGTCCTCGACCTGCTGGGCCAGTACGTTGAGCGCATCGTCGTCGACCTGACGGCCCTGACACGCCCGGCGCACACCGCTGATCACCTTCTCGCGGCTGAACGGTTCGGTCACACCGCTGCGCTTGACCACAGCCAGCACCGCGGTTTCCACGGTGGTGAACCGCCGTCCACACTCCGGGCACGACCTGCGGCGTCGGATCGCCTGTCCCTCATCGGTCTCACGGGAGTCAACGACCCGGGAATCGGGATTCCGGCAGAACGGACAATGCATGGCCGCTCCTTCGCCGCGCTGACTTTGGGGTGTTCCAGACCACCACGAGCCTACCTGCGTGCTCGGCCGCGGGCCTAGCGTCGCCGGATGTCGCGCCTGGTAAACGGCACGCGATTGGTGGCAGTACACGGCGAGGCCGTCAGCCGACCGGCGCGATCAGCGTCTGACCCGCAGTCACCGCCGCGGAGTCGAGTTCGTTGAGCTCGCGGATGCGGGCGGCGACCCGACCGGTCGGCGCGTCCGGTGCTACCCGGGCGGCCAGGTGCTGCAACGTCTCCCCTGGCTCGACCCGCACCACGGCGAGCCGGTCGGGAATCCGACCCGTCGCCTGATCAGTGCCGCCGTGCAACATGCCGCCGAAGTGCGCCACCATGCCGAGCCACACCGTGATCGCCGCCGCCAGCAGGGCCAGCGTGACCGTGGTCGCCGGCGTGATCGGACGCGGCCGATGCGGCGCCGTCGACATCAACACACCGGTGCCCCGGTAACGCGGCGGCGCGGCGACTGGCCTGGACGGCTGGGGACCGCGGGGTCCGGGCCCGCCGCGGCGGCCGGTCGGACGCACCTGGACCGGCCGAATGCGGATCGGCGCGCTTGGCGAGATCGTCTCGATGGGCATCATGTACGTTCCTCCAGTCAGCTTGTGTCGATCACTTGTTCGAAGAATAATCGATAATGCGTTCGAATACCGAACATGTGATCGAACTGTTGCACACGCTGAAGACCATAGAACGCGGTACCGACAAGCTCCTGCCGCCGGCAGGGGGCAAGACTGCGACACGCGTCGAACACATGTTTGATATCTGGGCGCGTTGCGGCTACATTCGGCCGTATGAGCGATAGCGACACTCCGGACGCCGGCTCTAACCGCGCCCTGCGACCTGCGGAATCGGTGCTGACACCACGGCAGCGCACAATCCTGGACGTCATTCGCGCGTCGGTGACCACTCGCGGATACCCGCCGAGCATTCGGGAAATCGGCGATGCCGTCGGCCTGACGTCGACGTCCTCGGTGGCTCATCAATTGCGCACACTGGAGCGCAAGGGCTACCTCCGCCGCGACCCGAACCGCCCTCGCGCGGTCGATGTCCGTTCGGCCGACGATGCCTCGAGGCCGCCGGTCATCACCGACGTCGCCGGCTCGGACGCATTGCCGGAACCCACGTTCGTCCCCGTGCTCGGGCGTATCGCAGCCGGCGGGCCGATCCTGGCCGAGGAAGCCGTCGAAGACGTCTTCCCGTTGCCTCGGGAGCTCGTCGGCGAGGGCGCGCTGTTCCTGCTCAAGGTGGTCGGCGAATCCATGATCGACGCCGCGATCTGCGACGGCGACTGGGTGGTCATCCGTCAGCAGAACGTGGCCGACAACGGCGATATCGTGGCGGCGTTGATCGACGGGGAGGCCACCGTCAAGACGTTCAAGCGCACCGGCGGCCAGATTTGGCTGATGCCACACAATCCGGCCTTCGACCCCATCCCGGGCAACGACGCTGCCATACTCGGCAAGGTCGTCACGGTGATCCGCAAGATCTGACGTCGCTGCGACGCGGTCGGCTACCCGGCCTTGTGGAATCCGTTGGCCCGCGCGATCTCCTCGCTGGCGAACCAGATTTCGGCCAGTGTGTCTTCGTATAGCGCGCTATCCGGCATGTAGTAGAGGCCGAAGCTCGCATTGGCCTTGACGGGATATCCGTCCGGCACCTGGTAGGGGTCGTCCATCGGAAGATGAATTGCCAACTGCCCGGCTGCGATTCGCGGTGTCGGCACCGCCGCAGTGACGTCAGCGTCGTCGCCGTCGGCATCCGCGGCTGCGTGCCGTCCGCCGCGCCCTTCACCCGGCGACGGAATCCCGGTCGGAGCCGTGTCCACGTTATCGGGGTCTTCTTCAAAGTCTTCGTCAATCTTCGTCGAAGTCCTCATCGAGGTCCTCGTCGAGGTCCTCGTCGACATCGTGGTCAAAGTCGGCGAAGCCGGACAACTCATCGGGACTTTCGGGTTCGTCCTCGAGCAGCTCGTCGACCAAGCTCCTACGGCCCGGTGGCATCCATTCGCTGACGGGCTGACTGGGCAGGCGCACGGTCCGACGTGGCGGCCGGTAGTCGTCGGACAAGCTCGACGACGCCACATCATCGTCAGCATCCGGCGACCATTGAGAGACCGACTCGGTGACGGCCTCGTCCGAATCGCCCCGTCCGCCGGCCTTGTCACGTTTGGCGGCACGACGTCGACGCCACCCGCGAGCCACCAGCACCGCCATGCCGATCAACAGCAGGGCCGGGATACCGACCAGCAACCACCACCAGTGAGACGTCAGCGCGCCCACCCCGCCGCCAGAGGACCCCGCGCCGGCCGGTGTCTTCTGCCCCGGCACCTGCAGACCGGACAGCGCCGATGCCAGGCTCTCCGGTTGGGTGGTGAACGCGTTCTTCGTCTGATTCCAGGCGATCTGGCCGCCGGTGAACTTCTGCGTGACGACGTCCTTATTGACCGTCCGATCGCTTAGCGGCGCGCCCAGTTTGCCCGTCGCTCCGCCGAGTTTGTCCCACGCGGCCCTGATGGCGCCGCGGACCACGATTGCGCCGTGGTCGGGGGTCCAGAAGATCACCGGCTTGTCGTTGGCGGAGAACGCGCTGACCCGGCTGGCCGGTTTGAGACCGCCATCGGCCTCGTTGGCGATCGGGTAACCAAGGTCGCTGGCCGCCCAGCGACTCGTATTTGGTCAGAATGTCGGCCTCGACGGCGTTGGCCCCGGTGACGGGGCTGAAGAAGATCTTGCCGCCGACGAAGTTCTGGGCCAGCCCGCCGTTGCCGACCGGATATTGGTCGCCTTGTTTGGCGCCCAGCGGGCCCGAGGCGCCGCCGGCTGCCCGCCAGGCCATGTTGATGTCCGCTGTCGGATCGACGGGTACCTGCAGGTCGGTGAGCTTCGTCGCCAGATCCGGCGGGACGGTGCTGAAGGCCTTGGTCAGCCTGTTCCAGGACACCTTGCCGCCGCTGAACGTCTGGGTCGCCAATTCGCCGTCGTGGGTTTCATCGCTGATCGGGACGCCCAGGGCGCCGCCCGAGCTGCCCAGTTTGTCCCACGCGGCGTTGATCGCCCCGCGCACGACGAACGCGCCGTGGTCGGCAGTCCAGTAGATCAGCGGCTTGTCGCTGGCCGAGAAGATGCTGACCCGGCTGTCGGGGCCGGCCAGCCCGCGTGCTTCGTTGATCGTTGGAAAACCCAGGTCGGAGGCCGCCGGGCCGCCAAGGGCTTCGTACTTCTCGAGGATGGCGCCCGTCATCGACCTGGCACCGGTGGCCGGGGTGAAGAACATCTTGCCGTGGACGAAGTCCTGGGCGAATCCTGCGCCGGCGACATACGCCTCGCCCTGTTTGGCGCCAAGGTCCGAATGGTCGCCGCCGGCGTCCTTCCAGGCAGCGGTCATCGCGTCGTCGGCCTCGCCCAGCGGGGACGCCGCCGCGACGGGCGCAAGCAGCGCCAGGCAGATCAAGCCTGCCGTCAGTGCCACCAGACCACGCGCCGCGCGCGCGACGGCGCCAGATCGACCTTGCTGCCCTGTCATCCACCCTCCCGGCGGCCGCCCAGTCCGAAGCCTGGGGCCAGTTTCAACCGCCCGGCCGGCCGCCACAACTCCGCCGCGGCCGACGACGAGCGAAAACTCATATGAAGACCCTACGGAATGGATGTCCCGTCGATTGGAATTACTGTCCACAACGCTGTTCTGTGTCGCATTCTGCTCGTGCGGTTTTGCGTTACGTTGCCCCGATATCGGGGTTATACCCCACGGCAACGTCGCCCAACGAATCGGAGCGGACATGGGTGCTTCCGGACCGATCTGGTTCGCGCTTATCGCCGTGATCGTCGCACTCGTGGTGTTCGACTACCTCGTCAATATCCGCCGCACGCATACTCCGACGTTGCGTGAAGCAGCGGTGTGGTCGGCGATCTACGCGGCAATTGCGATCGCGTTCGGCATCGGCGTGTGGGCCGTCGGCGGGATATCCCTCGGCGTCGAATATTTCGCCTGTTACGTCAGCAATGAGGCGCTTTCGATCGACAATCTGTTTGTCTTTCTCTACATCGTGGGCAGTTTCGCCGTACCGCGGATCGCCCAGCAGAAAGTCCTTTTGTTCGGCATCGTCTTCGCGCTGGTCGCACGCATCGGCTTCATTTTCCTCGGGGCTGCGTTGGTGACGACCTTTGACTGGGCGTTCTATCTGTTCGGGGTCGTGTTGCTGATCATGGCCGCCAACCTTGCCAAACGCCTGGAATCTGAAGGCCGCAGCCCGGATTCGCTGATTACCCGCGTCGCCAGGCGATTGTTGCGCACCTCGGAAAATTACGACGGCGACCGGTTGTTCGCCGTCGAGAACGGCCGCCGGGTGATGACGCCGATGCTGGTAGCCATGATCGCTGTCGGCGGGGCAGACGTACTGTTCGCCTTCGACTCGATCCCGGCACTGTTCGGGCTGTCCCGAAACGTCGCCCTGGTGCTTTCGGCCACCGCGTTGTCGCTACTGGGCTTGCGCCAGTTGTACTTTCTGATCGACGGTCTGCTCGACCGGCTGGTGTACCTGTCCTACGGCGTGGCGGCGATCTTGGCGTTCATCGGTGCAAACCTGTTGCTGCAAGCCTTGCACGACAACGACATTCCCTTCATCGACGGCGGCCATCCGGTCCCGGTCGCCGAAGCGGGCACGGTGATGTCGTTGACGGTGATCGTCGTCATCCTGGGGATCACCACGGCGGCGTCGTTGCTGTCGCGGCGCGGTCGGGCGCAGAATGCCGAAGAAAGCGAAATCGCCGAGCTCCCGACGCAACATCGCAGCAGAATCCGGCGTAGCCGAGAGCTGTCGAAGCTACTGGGGCGAGCCCACCGCGCGCATGATGCTCCTGCGACAGGCTCCCGGTCGCAACGAGGCTAGACGCCGAGGCTGCGGCCGATGATTTCCTTCATGATCTCGGTGGTGCCGCCGTAGATCGTCTGCACCCGCGCATCGAGATACGCCCTCGCGACCGGGTATTCACGCATGTAGCCATAGCCTCCGTGGAGCTGCAGGCAACGATCGATCAGATGCACCTGCTTCTCGGTGGCGTACCACTTGGCCATCGCAGCCTGCTCGGCGGACAGCTTTTCGTCGAGGTGCAGGCGGATGAACTCGTCGACCATCATGCGCACCGCCGTCGCCTCGGTGGCCAACTCGGCGAGTACGAATCGGCTGTTCTGGAAGCTGCCGATCTGCCTGCCAAAGGCCTTGCGCTCCTTGGTGTATTGCAGGGTCTGCTCCAGCACTGTCTCCATCGCCGTCGCCGCCATGATGGCGATGGAGATTCGCTCCTGCGGCAGGTTTTGCATCAGGTAGATGAAACCCAGTCCTTCTTCACCGAGCAAATTCTCCGCAGGGACTTTCACTTCGGTGAAAGAGAGCTCAGCGGTGTCCTGAGCGTCCAGGCCGATCTTGTCCAGGTGCCGGCCGCGCTCGAACCCCTCCATGCCGCGTTCGACCGCCAGCAGCGAAAAGCCTTGCGCGCCTTTGTCCGGATCGGTTTGGGCCACCACGATCACCAGGTCGGAGTTGATGCCATTGGTGATGAACGTCTTCGACCCGTTAAGCACGTAGTGGTCGCCTTGCTTGACCGCGCGGGTCTTGATGCCCTGCAAGTCGCTGCCGGTGCCCGGCTCGGTCATGGCGATCGCGGTGATCAGCTCGCCGGTGCAGAACTTGGGCAGCCAGCGCTGCTTCTGCTCCTCGTTGGTCAGCCGCAGCAGATAGGGCGCGACGACGTCGTTGTGCAGCCCGAACCCGATGCCGCTGTAGCGGCCCGCGGTGGTCTCCTCGGTGATGATCGTGTTGTAACGGAAGTCGGGGTCGCCGCCGCCGCCGAACTCCTCGGGCACCGCCATGCCCAGAAAGCCCTGCTTACCGGCCTCCAACCACACCCCGCGGTCAACGATCTTCGCCTTCTCCCACTCATCGTGGTACGGCGCGACGTGGCGCTCCAGGAACGCCCGGTAGGACTCGCGGAACAAGTCGTGCTCGGGCTCGAACAGCGTGCGCTGATACTTGACGGCGCTACCCATGGTGGATGACCTCCGGCGGGTTGGGGGACTCTGCCGCTCAAGATATACCAACCAAATGGTTGGGCGGCCGGGGTCCCGGGTCCCTGGGCATACAGTCAGCGAGGTGGACGAGACGATCCTGGTGGAGGAACGCGGGCAACTGCTCGAGTTCTCCTACACCGACATGCTGTGTTACGCCGGGCCGTACTCGCCGGCGGGCGTGGCCACCGCCTTCAAGGTGATGCAGCGGGCATTTGCCGCGCTATCCGGGAACCAACCGCCGCAACGGCGGTCGATCATGATCCGGACTGCCTTCGCGGGGCCCGGGGCCCGTGACGGCTTTGAAGCCGTCACCCGGGCTTTCACCGACGGCCGCTACACGGTCGATCCCGCCCTGGCCCGGCCCGACCGTGGGCGACTGCTGCAAAGCTTCGTCTTCCAGGTCACCATCGCCGGCCGCGCGGCGACGCTGCTGCTGCGGAAGGGCTTCGTCACCGCCGAATTCATCGACCTCGCCGCCAAATCCGAGCGCGATCAGGCCGAAGAGGCGCACCTCGATCAGCTCAAGGCACAGCTGTCGCAGCGGGTGCTGGCCGCGACCGCTGAAGACGTCTGCGAACTGGTCACTTAATCCGGATACATAGACTCGGCGTCTATCTGAGTGGATGCTGAGTGATTTCCTTGACAGTGAGTAACGCTGGGGTAAAAGGCAATTCGCCCTAAAAAAGTTTGTTAACGGCGTTAATACGATGCCGCGCAAGGCAAATGGCTTACCACACACATAGTTTCCTGTTAGGCTCCCCTCAGGTTTTCAGCCGCGGGATGCGGGGGACCTCTGGCGGTACCACCGGCCGCCAGCGGAGATAAACAAAGGGAATAACTATGACCATGCGCAAAATCGCTGTGATCGGCGGCCTCGCGGCCGGGGCGGCACTCGCGTTCGCGCCGCTTGCGTCCGCGGACGACCTGACCACCACTTTCGAGAGTGAGATCTCGTCGCTGAACTCCATCATCACAAGCGAAGCCGACCTCGCGGGTGTCGGCAGCGCCGTCATCCCAGGCACGGTCGCCCAGCCGTTCGACACCATCCCGCTGGTGGACGCACAAAAAACACGACCCCCTACACGCCCCTCGACTACGAGTTGTACGGGATCAGCCCGGCCTTTTCTGGCCCCGCGTCTGACCCGGGTTCCTACAACGTGTTCAACGGCGCGCTGACCGAGTTCGACGACGCTTACAACTCCGAGGCGTACGGGCTGCTGAACAGCAATGCCTTGGTCCCCGAAGCCGACCTGTTCGGATCGGCGCATGAGATCGGCATTGCGTTGGGCACCGGCACCGACGTGGGAGCCGCCACCACCTTCTTCGATGCCGGCCTGGCCGACCTGACCGGGTTCTTCGACGTCCCGTCGCTGTAATAGTTTCGACACCAGAGCAGCAGAGGCGCTGGGGCGGGGGGCTCCGGCGCTTTCTGCTATCTGCAGCCGTTTCAGGTCGCGGAGAACTCGCGCAGGCTGGCGGCCAGCGCCACCGGCACCCGCGCCTTGATGCGGGTGCCGTCGCTGCTGTGCTCGGTTTCCTGCACCCGACCGTCGGCGTGCACCCGGGCGACCAGATCACCACGGTCGTAAGGGATTACGACGTCGACCGCGGTGTCAGTGGCAGCAGCCAGCTCCGCCATCCGGTGGCGTAATAGGTCGATGCCGTCGCCGGTGCGGGCCGACACGAACATCGCGCCGGGCAGCGCGCGGCGCAGTTTGGCCAGCCCCAAACCGCTTGCGGCATCGATCTTGTTGACCACGATCAGCTCGGGCGCCGGATCGCCGTGATGGTCGGCCATCACCTCGGAGATCACCTGGCGCACCGCGCTGATCTGAGCCAGCGGGTTGACGTCGGAGCCGTCGACGACGTGCACCAGCAGATCGGCGTCGACCACTTCCTCGAGCGTCGAGCGAAACGCCTCGACCAACTGCGTTGGCAGGTGCCGCACGAAACCGACGGTGTCGCTGACCACGAAGGCCCGCCCGTCGTCGAAATGTCCACGGCGAGTAGTGGGTTCCAGGGTGGCGAACAAGGCGTCCTGAACCAGCACCCCGGCGCCGGTCAGCGCGTTGAGCAGGCTGGACTTGCCCGCGTTCGTATAGCCGACGATCGCAATCGACGGCACATCGCTGCTCACCCGGCGGCTGCGCTGGGTGTCACGGACCTGCTTCATGTCCTTGATGTCGCGGCGCAGCTTGGACATTCGCTCGCGGATGCGGCGCCGGTCGGTCTCGATCTTGGTCTCACCAGGTCCACGCAGACCCACCCCGCCACCGCTGCCACCGGCACGACCACCGGCCTGCCGCGACATCGACTCACCCCAGCCGCGCAGCCGCGGCAGCATGTACTCCATCTGGGCCAGCGACACCTGCGCCTTGCCTTCCCGGCTGGTGGCGTGCTGGGCAAAGATGTCCAGAATGAGCGCGGTGCGGTCGATGACTTTGACCTTGACGGCCTTCTCCAACGCGTTCAGCTGCGCCGGGGACAGTTCGCCGTCGCAGATGACGGTGTCGGCGCCGGTGGCGAGCACCACGTCACGCAACTCCTGCGCCTTGCCCGAGCCGATGTAGGTCGAGGGATCCGGTTTGCTTCGGCGCTGGACCATGCCTTCGAGCACCTCAGAGCCCGCGGTCTCGGCCAGCGCAGCCAACTCGGCGAGGCTGGCGTCGGCGTCGGCGGCGCTGCCGTCGGTCCACACGCCGACCAGCACCACCCGCTCGAGGCGCAGTTGGCGGTACTCGACCTCGGAGATGTCGGCGAGTTCGGTGGACAGCCCGGCGACGCGGCGCAGCGCGGCGCGGTCATCAAGCGCGAGTTCACCCGTGCTCGGGGTGTCCTGGTCGGGCCAGGGCGAGTGAGGAGAGTCCGGGTATGTCATAGGTAATTACTCATGGTGCACACCGAATCGACGACATGCATCCGAATTAACGCAGAGCGTTCTGCCACCATTCCTCGCTGACTTCTCCTCGGGCCACCAACACCGACGGCCCACGCAGGTAACTGGTGGCCTCGGTGATGGTGACGACGACATCGCCGCCCGGCACCCGCACGGTCAGTGTGCCGATGGTCGCACCGGCGTGCGACAGCGCGGCCACGGCTGCGGCGACGGTTCCGGTTCCGCAGGAACGGGTTTCGCCCACTCCCCGCTCGTGCACCCGCATGCTCACCGCGCCGTCGGCCGGGGCGGTGAGCACCTCGACGTTGACGCCGTCGGGAAACTGCGCGTGATCGAAACTCACCGGCGCCGCGACATCCAGCGCCGCCAACGCCTCGACCGTCAGCGCGGGGTCGACGCAGGCCAGGTGCGGGTTGCCGACGTCGACCGCCAACCCGCTGAACATGTGGCCGCCGACTATGACCTCAAAGGCCTTGCCCCCGCTACCCAGCCTGTTGGCCTTGCCCATGTCGACGCTGACGTCGGCGTAGGTCGCATTCACACGATGGAATACAACAGGCCGCGGGCCGGCCAGTGACCCGACGACGAACTCGTCTCGGTGTTCCAGGCCGCTGGCCTGCAGGTAGTGGGCGAACACCCGCACGCCGTTGCCGCACATCTGCGCGATCGACCCGTCGGCGTTGCGGTAGTCCATGTACCAGTCGTCAGCGCTCACGCCGTCGGGCACCCGGTCGAGCACCCCCGCGGCCAGCGCCGCCCCCGCGGTGGTGACCCGCAGCACCCCGTCGGCGCCAAGACCGCGACGCCGATCGCACAACGCCACCACCACCGCCGGCGTCAGCGTCAGCGCGGCATCCAGATCGGGCAGCACGACGAAGTCGTTCTGGGTGCCATGGCCTTTGGCGAAGATCATGTGCGGATCACCGGCTCAGGATACGTGCCGCCAGGCCCGCAACGCATCGTCCGCATTGTTCGGCGCGCTCGCATCCAGCCAGTGGATCCGGTGGTCGCGGCGAAACCAGGACCGCTGCCGTCGTACATAGCGGCGCGTGCCGATGAACGTCGGCTCCCGTGCCGCGTCGCCGTCACCCCCCGCGTCGAGGTCGGCGAGAACCTGCGCGTAGCCCAGCGCCCGTGACGCAGTGACGCCGTCGCGCAGCCCGCGGTCCAGCAGCGTGATCACCTCGTCGACCAGCCCGTGCGTGAACATCGTCTCGGTTCGCCGGGCCAGCCGCTCGTCGAGAAGCTCAGTGTCGCAATCCAATCCGATGATCGCGGTGTCCCAGCGCGGTGTGCCTATGACGGGCGCCGACGCGGCGAACGGTTGACCGGTGAGTTCCACCACCTCCAACGCGCGCACGATGCGCCGCCCGTCGGTCGGCAAGATCGATGCCGCTGCCGCAGGATCACGACCGGCCAGCTCGGCGTGCAGGCTGTCGGTGCCGACCTCGGCAAGCCGCCGCTCCCATTTCGCGCGTACCGCCGGGTCGGTCGCCGGGAAGGACCAGTCGTCGAGCAGCGATTGGATGTACAGCATCGAGCCACCCACCAGCACCGGAACCTTGCCCCGCGCGGCGATCGCCTCGATGTCGGCGGCGGCCTCTTGCTGGAAGCGCGCGACGGTCGCGGTCTCGGTGACGTCGAGGACGTCGAGCTGATGATGCGGGATGCCAAGGCGTTGCGCGACGGGCAGTTTCGCGGTGCCGATGTCCATTCCGCGGTAGAACTGCATCGCGTCGGCGTTGACGATTTCCGCGCCGGACGCGCCGCCGAGCCGCTCTGCGACGTCAAGGGCCAGCTGCGACTTGCCGGTCCCGGTCGGCCCGACGATCGCCAGCGGCCTCACGGCTGCCAGACACCGGCGAAGTACCCGACGCCGTAGGGCGCCGCGCGATAGAGCTCCTTGGCCGACCGCGGCACCGGCTCGGCCAGGCCCGCCAGCACGCCGAAGGCCACCCGTCCCCTGACCTGCTCGGGCAGTCGGGTCAGCGCGGCCACGTCGCCGCAGGCCAGCGCGTCATCCAGGGCTCGCTGCACGTCGGCGTCTTCGGGGTGGTAACCGCCGGGGGCGGCCGGGGTCAACGTGGTGGCACCGTCAGCGACGATCAACACTCCGGTCGGCTCGGCCGACTCGTCGATCTCGCCGCGCAGCCTGCGGCCAAGGGCAATCGCGGTCTGGGCGTCGTGGCTTTCGGCGTAGACCCGGACCTCCGTCGAAGCGTCAGGCTGGGCCTGAGCCCGGATCCAGCCGGCGATCAGCGCGCAGAGCGGCAACTCCCCCGGCTGGGCGCTTGCCTGCGGCGAAAGCCGCACCGCCAGGTCGACACCGAAACCCGCAAAGGTGCCGACGCCGTCCGGGCCGACAACACCGTCCGCGGCGCCCGGCCACCGACGGCAACCCAGCGCGGCGGCAGCGCGGCGACAGCGGCGACCATGGCTGCCCGCAGCTCAGCCACCTCGTCGGCCGCGGCTCCGGCGAGCTCGGGGACCAGTACAGGCGCAGACGGGATGATCGCGATGGCGCTCAACACGCCATCAAACTAGCGGTTCGACGGCGCCAGGGGTTGCCGGGTGGCTTTCGACCGCCGCCTGCCAAACGCCTCCATACCGGCGGCCTCGCCCCTGGCCAGCGCCACGGTCGACACGATCATCACGATCACCGCCGCCACCAGGACAACAATGTGCACGCCGTCGACGTGCAGGTCCTCAGAGAGCACGGTGATTCCCAAGATCCATCCGATTACCGGTTTGGCCAATGTCATCGTCGGCAATGAGGCCGTGAGCGAACCGGCGCGAAAAGACGCCTGTTGAAAGACCATGCCGGCCAGCGCAACGGCGAGCCAGGCATACAGTTCGGGCGCGCGTAGCAGCGCCCCCATGCCGCCATGAACCGCCTCGACGACACCCTTGGTCAGCACCGCGAACAGCGCCAGCGACGAACCCGCCACCAGCGCCAGCAGCACCGCGGCGACGGCACCCGGCCAGATCCGGGCGCCCAGCAGGCACAGCACCAATGCCGGGCCCATCACCAAGATCACCACTACCCAGGTTGACAGCGGGGCGCGCTGCTGGTCCGCCGTCGGATTGCCGACCGCGACGATGATCGCGACCGCGCCGGCCAGCAACGCGGCCCAGAACCATTCCCAGGCGGGTACTCGGAGTCCGGTGATCCGGGCGTTGATCGGCAACGCGAACAGCAACACCGTCACCTGCAGCGCGGTCACCAACATCACCGACCCGATGCTCAGCGCCGCGGCCTGCAGACGCGTAGTTGCCGACTGCAGCCGCAGCGCCCAGCCACCACCGGGTGTCCCGCAACGACAGCAGGAACAACTTCCATGCGCCGACCGGCTTGTCGACGATCTCGTGCGCGGAGCGCTGCCGGATGACGGAGCCGAGCGCCGATACCAGCGCGGCGCCCAAGGCCAGCAGTATGGCGATATCTGCCTTCGGCACGGGCTACCTCCTCACCGGCACTCGATTCGGCCGAACACCGACTCTTCCATGCCACGGTACTGAGGCGCGGGATGACGGCCCCGGCGCCGCGCGTGGCAGCTAACTATTCAACGGGGCTTTGTCGACGACGATCACGTCGCGGCCGGCGCCTGCGGCTATGGTGGCCGCCTCACCGCGAGCCAGGGCAATTGTGGAGATGATCACCAGCACCGCGGCGGCGATCAGCGCAACCACCTTCGGGCCGTTGGCGTTCAGCGTCTCGCCGAGCACCACGACGCCGAGCAGCGAGGCCACCACCGGCTTGGCGACGGTCACCGTCGGCAGCGAAGCGGTCAGCGCACCGGCGCGAAATGCCGACTGCTGGAAGATCATTCCCGCCAGCGCGGCAGGTATCAGACAGTAGGATTCGGGCGCGCGCAGGAATGCCCCGAAGCCACCGGACACCGCCCCAACGGCGCTCTTGGTCAGCACCGCGAACAACGCCAGCGACGAGCCGGCCACCACCGCCAGCAGCACCGGTGCCGCCTGGCCGCCGGACCAGATTCGCGCGCCCAACACGCACAGCACCAAGCCCGGACCCATCACGACGGCCACCGCCAGCCAGGTCCCCAACGAACCACGCGAGTGCCCGGCACCCGGGTCGCCGACGGTGACCAGCACCGCCAGCGCAGCAGCCAGCGTCGCCGCCCACATCCACTCCCAGCGCGTCACCCGATGACCCGCCAGCCGCGCGTAAATCGGCAATGCGAACAGCAGCGAGGTCACCTGCAGCGCCGTCACCAGCATCACCGAGCCCAAGGCGAGCGCGGCGGCCTGCAGGCTGTAGTTGGCCACCGCACCCATACCGCCCAACCACCAGCGGGTGTCTCGCACCGACAACCAGAACAGTTCGAGGTGGCCGACCTGCTTATCGGTGATCTCCTGGGCCGACCGCTGACGGATCACGTCGCCGATCGCGGACGCCAGTGCGGCGCACAGCGCGATCAACACCGCGAAGTCCGTTTTCGACATCGTTCACCGCCCGTTCACGACCAGTTCCACCGACCAGCCTAGGGCGACCGGTGAGCGGCCGTCGGTTACAGCTCGGCGCCCGTTGCCGCCAGCAACTCCCGTTCCTGGTCGTCGGACGCCGGCTGGCCGTCACTGTCGGCGGTCATGGTGGCCGCCTCGCCGCGGGCCAGGGCCGTCGTCGCGATCACCACCGCGATCACCGCCGCAACCAGGACGAACACCTGCGGACCTGGGGTGTCCAACGTCTCGCCGAGCACCGTGACGCCCAGCACCGATGCCACCACCGGCTCGGCGACGGTCATCGCCGGCAGCGAGGCGGTCAATGTGCTGGCGCGGAATGCCGACTGCTGAAATACCGTCCCGACCAGCGCCGCGAATATCCACGCATACAGTTCGGGCGCGCGCAGCACCGCGCCCGGGCCATCGCGGAACACCTCCACGACACCCTTGGTCAGCACCGCGAACAACGCCCACGACGACGCGGACACCACGGCCAGCAGCACCGCGGCGAGCGGTCCCGAGCAAACCCGCGCGCCAAGCACACACACCACTAAGGCCGGTCCCAACACGACGGCCACGATGAACCAGGCCGTCAACGCGCCGCGTTGGTAGCCGGCCGCCGGGTCGCCGACGATGACGAACACCGCCACCGCGCCGGCCAGCAGCACCGCCCACAACCACTCCCGGCGAGTCACGGGATGACCGGTCAGACGGGCATTGGTCGGCAACGCGAAAAGCAGCGCCGTCACCTGCAACGCCTGGACCAGCACCACCGAACCCAGCACCAGCGCGACGGCTTGTAGAGCGAAGCTGGCAGCCGCGGCCAAACCGCCCCACCACCAGCGAATGTCACGCAACGATAAGCGGAACAGCTCGAAGTGGCCGACCCGTTCATTGGTGATCTCCTGCGCGGAGCGCTGACGGACCACATCCCCGACCCCGGATATCAATGCCGCGACTACCGCGAGTAGCGCTGCGATATCGACCTTCGTTATGGGAGACCCCCCTCGTCAACGGCGCCATTGCCGCTATTCACGTCGTGTCCGAGTGACAAATTGTTTCATGTACAAGGGGCAGTTCCGGCTAACGCCACGGCGGAAACTGACGCAGGAAAAAGCTTCGCTTGGACGGGCTGAGCCACCAACCTGGGACGCTCCGCGCAACAAGCTGCTTCAATACTGGTGAGGTTCTCCACGGGAGCACCTCGTTTCGACGGCGCCGCAATGCGCGGCAGGTGTGCGGCCAACAACCGCGCGAAGGGTAGGTGACGGTAGTTCATGACGCCTGACGAGCCACACAACGAACCCAGGCCCACTCCACGGCCCGGACCGCGGCCCGGGCCCAGACCGACACCCCGCCCTCAGGCCCACCCGATCGTTTTGCCGCCGACCAGCGATCCTCACCGCTTCGGCCGCGTCGACGACGACGGGACGGTGTGGCTGATTAGCGCGGCCGGCGAGCGGGTCATCGGGTCGTGGCAAGCCGGCGACACCGAAGCCGCGTTTACCCACTTCGGTCGGCGGTTCGACGACTTGAGCACCGAAATCGCGCTGCTGGAAGAGCGGCTGGCCGCAGGTACCGGCGATGCACGCAAGATCAAAGCCACCGCGGCAGGGCTGGCCGAGACGTTGCCGACGGCACATGTGCTCGGGGATGTCGATGCGCTGGCCGCGCGGCTTGCCGGCATCACTGACCAGGCCGATGCCACCGCCGCCGCCGAGCGTTCTCGTCGCGACGAACATCGCGCGGCCCAGACTGCGCGCAAGGAGACCCTGGCCGCCGAAGCCGAGGAGTTGGCCAACACCTCGACGCAGTGGAAAGCCGCCGGCGACCGGTTGCGCGCGATCCTCGACGAATGGAAGACGATCAGCGGCCTGGACCGCAAAACCGACGACGCGCTGTGGAAGCGCTATTCGGCGGCGCGGGAAACATTCAACCGACGGCGCGGATCGCATTTCGCGGAACTGGACCGCGAGCGCGCGGGTGCCCGCGAGGCCAAGGAGCGGCTCTGCGTCAAGGCCGAAGCGCTCGTCGATTCCACGGATTGGGGTGTCACCAGCGCCGAGTTCCGCAACCTGCTCGCCGACTGGAAGGCCGCCGGACGCACCGCCCGCGATGTCGACGACGCCCTGTGGCACCGCTTCAAAGCCGCCCAGGACACGTTCTTCAAGGCCCGGAACGCGGCGACCGCCGAACGAGACGCCGAATTCCATACGAACGCCGCTGCCAAGGAGGCTCTGCTGGCGGAGGCGGAAAAGCTCGACACCAAAAATCATGAGGCGGCCAGGACGGCGTTGCGGTCTATCGGTGAGAAGTGGGACGCGATCGGCAAGGTTCCCCGGGAGCAGTCGGCCGACCTTGAGCGGCGATGGCGCGCGGTCGAGAAGAAGGTCCGCGACGCGGGCGAGTCGGACTGGTCTGACCCGCAGGCTCAGGCCCGCGCCGAGCAGTTCCGGGAGCGTGCCGAGCAGTTCGAACGCCAGGCTCAAAAGGCTGAGGCGACGGGGCGCAGCAAGGAAGCCGCCGAGGCCAAGGCCAACGCCGAGCAGTGGCGGCAATGGGCTGACGCTGCCGCCGACGCGTTGACCCGCAAGCGCTAGCTGGAGCCCGCCGAGCCCTTGCCATTGGGCTTGGGCGGCTGGGCCCGGTCAGGGTCGTCGAGGGTTTCCAGCAGTGTTCTGGCCTGCTTGTGCGCGGCGCTTCGACGGCGCTGCTCTTCGGCGGCGAGTTGCACGATCGTGCGCGACCAGACCACCCGCGCCCAGTGAAAAGTCAACAGAATGATGGCGATCCAGGCGACGATCAGCCCGATGCCCGGACCGGGATGGCCCGAGGCCACGGTCTGCCGCGACCACACGGCCAGCAATCCGGCGGCGCTGGCCACCGCCGAACCCGCCAGGGCCACCCAGGCCAACGCCCAGCGCCGGGTCAACAACGCCAGCATCGAGAAGCCGACGCCGAAAACCAAAGCCAGCCAACCGAATACGCGTGACGGCAGCGCGATCGCCGCCGCGCCGGCACCCCGCGTCGCGAAGAGCACATCCCATCCGCGGACGTCGCCGGTGTGCGGCAGAATGAACGACGCGATCAGCACGAACACCAAGACGGCGACAACCAAAGCCCTTGCGCCCGGGTCGATTTCGCCCGCGATACGCCGTTCCGCCGCTTCGATATCGTCTCGGAAAGCGTCGAACTCCCCCCGATTCGGCTCTTTCTGGCTCATCGAGTGCACCCGCTTGGCTGAACCGTCGCGGCCGGTTGCCCCATACCCGGCATGCCAAGGCCGACACCGCTGGGACGTTTCCCGTCGGCATGCGCATCACCGGCGCGGGTGCGGCGGTGGGTAATGACCTCACCGTCGGCGATGAGGTGGTGCGGCGCGGCGCCGGTGACCGTCGTCGTGACGACGTCGCCCGGGCGCACCAGCTGCCCGCCCGGTGCGAAATGGACCAGGCGGCCGTCTCGCGCGCGCCCGCTCATCCGCGCGGTGCGGCTGTCCTTGCGGCCTTCCCCGGTGGCCACCAGCAGCTCAACGGTGTGCCCGATCTGGTTGCGGTTCTCCTCAAGCGCGATCTGGTCTTGCAGCGCCACCAGTCGCTCGTAGCGTTCCTGCACGATGGCTTTCGGCACCTGACCGTCCAGTTCGGCGGCGGGGGTGCCGGGGCGTTTGGAGTATTGGAAGGTGAAGGCGCTGGCGAACCGGGCCTGTCGCACGACGTCCAGCGTGGCGGTGAAGTCCTCCTCGGTTTCCCCGGGGAAGCCGACGATCAGGTCGGTGGTGATCGCGGCGTGCGGCATCACCGCCCGCACCCGGTCGATGATGCCGAGATAACGCTCGGCACGGTAAGAGCGGCGCATCGCGCGCAACAGCTTGTCCGAACCCGACTGCAGCGGCATGTGCAAGGCCGGGCAGACGTTCGGCGTCTGCGCCATCGCGTCGATGACGTCGTCGGTGAACTCGGCCGGATGCGGCGAGGTGAAACGCACCCGCTCCAGTCCGTCGATGCGGCCGCACTCAGTCAACAGCTCGGCGAAAGCGCCACGATTGCGCGGTAGCCGCGGGTCGGCGAACGACACCCCGTATGCGTTGACGTTCTGGCCCAGCAGCGTGATTTCCAGCACGCCGTCGTCCACCAGCGACCGCACCTCAGCCAGGATGTCGTTGGGGCTGCGATCAACCTCTTTGCCCCGCAACGACGGCACGATGCAGAACGTGCAGCTGTTGTTGCATCCCACCGAGATGGAAACCCAAGCGGCATAAGCAGATTCACGGGAGGCTGGCAGCGCCGACGGAAACTCCTGTAACGCCTCTGCGATTTCGACCTGAGCAACCCTGTTATGGCGGGCCCGCTCGAGCAGCGCGGGCAACGATCCGATGTTGTGCGTGCCGAAGACGACATCGACCCACGGCGCCCTGCTCAGCACGGCGTCTCTGTCCTTCTGGGCCAGGCAGCCACCCACCGCGATCTGCATGTCCGGGTTGCTGCGCTTACGCGGGGCCAGGTGGCTGATATTGCCGTACAGCTTGTTGTCGGCGTTCTCCCGTACCGCGCAGGTGTTGAAGACCACCACGTCGGCGTCGGCGCCGTCGGGCGCCCGCCGGTAACCCGCCGCTTCCAGCAGGCCCGCCAACCGCTCCGAGTCGTGGACGTTCATCTGGCATCCGTACGTGCGGACCTCATAGGTCCGCACGTGGTCCGACGGCAGCGACGACTGCTCGCGCGGCGCCGGTATGGGCGCTGCGTGCGATGTCACCGTCGAAGTCACTGGGCCATGGTACGGCGAAGCGGCACCGCCCGGTTTAGCGGATTCGCCACGGACACGTGCACTAGCCGCGGCTATACGCGCCTGCGCTCCCGTTCGCCGGCCAGCTCGACGCTGACCACGTCATAGGCCATCGATTGGCTGAACCCACGACGTGCCAGCATCGCCACCAACCGACGGATCACCGGGACGTCGTCGCTGAGGTTTTCCCGCCGAAGCTTCTTGCGAACGAGTTGTTCGGCGCGGCCACGCTCGGCAGCGGGGTTGATACCGCCGAGCACCGAAGTGATCACGTCGTTGTCGACGCCCTTGGTGTGCAGCTCAGCGGCCAACGCGCGCTTGCCTTTTCCCGCGTTCGCCCGTCGCGAGTGCACCCACTGTTCGGCGAAGTCGGCGTCATCCACCAGCCCGGCGCCGGCCAGCCGGTCCAGCACCCGGGTGCTGACGTCGTCGGGATATCCGCGCTTGGCCAGCTGACTGGTTAGCTCGGCGCGGGTGCGCGCCCGTGCGGTGAGCAGGCGCAGGCATAGCGCCCGCGCCTGCTCGTCGCGCGATGGCTCAGAAGTCGACGGGGGCGGGCAAGACGCTGTCATCGGTCAAGTCATCAGTAACTACCGCGCCGATACCGAGCTTTTCCTTGATCTTCTTCTCGATCTCGTTGGCCACTTCGGCGTTTTCAATCAGGAAGTTGCGGGCGTTCTCCTTGCCCTGACCGAGCTGCTCGCCTTCATAGGTGAACCAGGACCCGGACTTGCGGATGAAGCCCTGGTCCACGCCCATGTCGATCAGCGAGCCTTCCCGGCTGATGCCCTTGCCGAAGAGGATGTCGAACTCGGCCTGCTTAAACGGCGGCGACACCTTGTTCTTGACGACCTTGACCCGGGTGCGGTTACCGACCGCATCGGTGCCGTCCTTGAGTGACTCGATCCGCCGCACATCCAGTCGGATGGAGGCATAGAACTTCAAAGCCTTTCCGCCCGTTGTCGTTTCGGGCGAGTTATGCACCATAACTCCGTCGACAAAGTAGTTGTGATTACCTTCGACCTCGATGTCGAATCGATTCATCGACCGGGTGTGCGGCTTGACATGCACATCCAGCACCCGAGCCGGTACCAACCGCTGCGTCGGTATGACGAATTGCGGCGTCACTTGACTCCGACCACGGAACCGCGGCAACAGCTTGTATTCCATGGACGGTGCCATATAGGGCGCCACCATCTCTTGGAACTTCGCTGTCGCCGCCGTGGAGAACACCAGCACCGCCTTGCCGGCCGAGCCGGCAGAGCGCAGACGAACATCTAATCCATGGGTGTCGCGTAGGTAGTCACGCAACCGCACTCGCGTGCCGTCACTCATAGCCTCGACGCAGATCTCAATGCGCCCGCTACCACCGGTGGTGCGTTCCTGCAATCCCTTGGAGCGCAAACTGAATGAGCCGTCGTCCATGTACCAGATGGCCAGGGCCAGCGGCGTCAACGCCTTGAGATATTCCTCGGAGAGGAATTTTTTGCCGTCCCCGAGATATACCGCGCGCTGCAACTCGGCGAGCTCTGCCAGTGGGGTGAAGTCGACGAAGCTCGCACCTTTGGTGTTCTCTCGCACCGTATGCCGGATATTGCCCATTAACGCGGTCTTCCACTGCAGGTACTCCACCTGCTTGGTCCCGTGTCCCAGCCGGAAGCGGACACCGTTGCGATCACGTCGATTGGGCGACAGGTTGCCGTCGCCCATCAGCGAGCCGAGTACCACCTGGAACTGCTGGTCGCTGAGTAGATGGGGTTCGGTCGCAAGCACCCGATCTCCGGTGTTGAGGTCACCGGCTTCAGTCCAGCCGGCGGGTGTGCGAATGAGATGGTTGGGTGTCGCCGCGAACTGCGACTTGCCGTTGCCGCCGGACTTTTCGACGGTGAACTGAAGGAACTGTTCGGCTGGCCCGTTGTTGAACCAATTCACTACTTTTCGGGGCACAATTTGGTCGGTGTCCGAGTCGTAGGACAGCACCTCGACGTCCATCTTGTTGTTGACGATCTTGCCGATCTTTTCGGTGGTGCCGTCGGCCAGGGTGACTCGGGTGGCGTAGTTCATGCACCCGAACATCACTCCGATCTTCTCGCGAAGCTGGTTGATGAAGATCGCCGTAGTGCCCGAATTGCTCAGCGCACCGGTTATTTTCCGCAGCGCCTGACTCATCAGCCGGGCCTGTAGTCCGACATGGCTGTCGCCCATCTCGCCTTCGATCTCTGCGCGCGGCACCAGTGCGGCCACCGAGTCGACGACCAGAATGTCCAGCGCACCCGAGCGGATCAGCATGTCAGCGATCTCCAGCGCCTGCTCGCCGGTATCTGGTTGGCTGACCAGCAGCGAATCGGTGTCTACGCCCAGCTTGTTGGCGTAGTCGGGATCCAGCGCGTGCTCGGCATCGATAAACGCCGCGATGCCACCAGCAGCCTGGGCATTGGCCACCGCGTGCAGTGCGACGGTGGTCTTACCCGAGGACTCCGGGCCGTAGATCTCCACGATGCGGCCGCGCGGCAGACCGCCGATGCCCAGGGCCACGTCCAGTGCGATCGACCCGGTCGGGATGACCGAGATCGGTTGGCGCACCTCGTCGCCGAGGCGCATCACCGAACCTTTGCCGTAACTCTTCTCGATCTGGGCCATCGCCAGTTCGAGGGCCTTCTCGCGGTCGGGGGCTTGTGCCATGGTGCTACCTCTCGGTGTAGTCGGTGTTCGGTTGACCGGTATCGGTCAGTTGGCCGCGACGTTAAAGCAGCCCACCGACAAGTCGGCATCTGTCGAACGATCACCACAGTAGCGAACAAGTGTTCGATAGCAAGCAGGCGCGCCGCGGGCGTGTCCCGGGCAAGTCACCACTGTTCGCGAGGGACGTCGAAGTCGACGCACAGTGCCCGCCACACGTCGCGCGGGTCCACGCCGTCCTCGATCGCCTGTGCGGCGGTGCGCCCCTCGAACCCGGTCAGCACGTGGTCAGCCAGCACCGAAGCGCCGTAAGTCGTGCCGAACCGCAAGGTGACTCGTTCGTGGAATTCCGTCAGCCGCACTCAGCCAAGCTACCTAGCGCGGGTCAGCGCCTCGTGACACACCTGCACCGGGTCGGTGACCTCGGCAGCGCCGGCCGCGGCGCGCCGGGCGGCGTCGCGGTAGCTCGGCGTCGAGAGCACCTCACCGGCGGCGCCGGCCAGTGCCTCGCCGGTCAACGGCCGCACCAGGCGCCCACTACCCTGCCGTGCCACCCGGTTGGCGATCTCCCATTGATCGCCTCCGCCGGGGACCACCACCAGCGGCACGCCGGCCAGCAGCGTCTTGGCCACCATGCCGTGTCCCCCGCCGCAGATCACCAGGTCGGCATGCGCGAGGAGTTCGTCTTGGCGGCACAGTCCGGCCACCGCCCACGGCGGCACCGTCAGATCCGGACCGTTCAGTCGCGACACCACCACTCGTGCGCCCGCGGGTAAGCCGGCTCCGGGTATGAGGCACTCCAGGGCCGTCTGGGCCATCCCCTGCGTCCCGGTCAGCGCCGTCGACGGCGCCACCACCACCACCGGCCCCGAGCCGGGCGGGATCGACAACACCTCGTCGGTCGGCTCGAAGTGCAGCGGGCCCACCAGCACGGCTTCGGCCGGCCAGTCCGGGCGCGGAACCTCCAGGGCAGGCAGCGTCGCAATCAACCGGCGCAGCGGGCCGGGATCGGTTACGGGCAAACCGATCTCGACGCGGACCTGCGCACGTTGGCGAAGGCCGGCCCGCCAGGATCGCGCGGTCAGGGCGCGCATCGTGGCGTCCCGCAGCCGGCCCCGGATGCCGATGCCGGGCGCCAGTCCGCTGCCCAGCGGCGGCAGCCCCTTCGACGGCCGGTACAGCGGATGCGGGTTGAGTTCGATCCACGGGATTCCCAGCAGCTCAGCCGACATCCCGCCGCAGGCGGTGATGACGTCGGACACCACCAGATCCAGCGCCATCGCCTGCAGCTGCGAACGATTCAGCACGGCCATCCGGGCGGCGCGCTGGTGGATCTTGGCGCCGGCGTCGAGGTCGTCGTCGTCCTCGGTGGGATCCAGCCCGGTCAGTTCGACGGCGTCGAAGCCGGCGGCACGAGCGGTGTCGAGCCATTCGGTGCCGGTCAGCAGGGTCGGTGTGTCGCCGGCTGCCAGGAACTGTTGACACAGCGCGATGGCGGGAAACGAGTGCCCGGGGTCTGGCCCGGCCACCACCGCGACGCGCATCGCCCCACCCTGCCACAGCAGCTCGCCGCCGCCTCCTCGTTAGGCTGGTGATCATGACCGAGCACACTCTCGAGAACACCCACACTGTCGAGGTCTTCCTGCATGCGCTGCAGGACGCGGACCTCGAAACCGCAGGCGCCGCATTGGCCGACAATCTGGTGTACCAGAACGTCGGTCTGCCGACGATCCATGGCCGCAACCGGGCGATCAAGCTCTTCAGCTCGTTGGGCGGTGCCAGTGCGTTCGAGGTGAAAATCCACCGCATCGCCGCCGACGGCGCCGCGGTGCTCACCGAACGCACCGACGCGCTGATCTTCGGCCCGCTGCGGCTGCAATTCTGGGTCTGCGGCGTATTCGAGGTCCACGACGGACAGATCACGCTGTGGCGGGACTATTTCGACTTCTTCGACATGTTCAAGGCGACCTTGCGCGGCCTGGCGGGATTACTGGTGCCGGCGCTGCGGGCGTCGTTCTGATCGGCGGGACACTGCGATGAGCGACAGCGACGTGCGCCGGCGGCCCGGCGCGTTGCAGTACGTCCGGTACTGCTGCGGGGGGCGGTTACCCGACTCGATGCGAGATTGGGTGCGCAACGATTTGGCGGGTAAGGGTGCGACCGGCCGGATGATGATGCGGGTCGCTGTTCCCGCGGTCCTGGTGCTCGCGCCGTTCTGGCTGATCCCGACGACGCTGGACGTCCACCTGAGCATGACGCTGCCCATTCTGATCCCGTTCGTGTATTTCTCGCACGCGCTCAACAAGGTGTGGCGCCGCCACATGCTGCAGGTGCACAACCTCGACCCGAATCTGGTCGACGAGCGCCGTCGTCAGCGCGACGCCCACATCCACCAGGACTACATCGAACGCTACGGCCCCCGGCCGGAGTCGAACCCGCACAGCACCGACATCTAGCAGGGCAATCGAGCTACGCCCGCGGTAGCCCGCCGAGTTCGTCGAAAGCCTGCGACCAGCCGATCAGACGATCGGTCGCGCCGGCCAGCTCGTCGCGATAGCGCTGCCGTGACAGCACCGGTGCGGCGCCGCGACCTCCGTTCGCCGAAGATACCAATTGAGCTGCGGCGGTGACCATTTCGTTGTACTGACGCACGCCGGCACTAAGTTGCGCGGTGAACGCGTTGATGGTGGGCGCCAGGTACGACCGTGACTGCGGAGTGCCATGGGCCGCCCGCTCCATCGACACCACCTCGGCAGCGGTTGCCGCCATGGCGGCCGAGCTCTTATTGGCCGCCGCGGTCAGGTCACGAATCTCGTTGGCGGGCAACATGTTGCCCCGCTCCATAACGCCGAGTAACGAGAAGAATCCCCGTTCGGAGGCTCCCAGCGCCGATATCGCCGACCGTGCCGCCGAACTCGGCGGTGGCAGGCGTCGGCCGCTGGTGGGCCGCTGCACGGGCAGTGGCTCCGATCGCAGCCAGCGGTAGCGAATCAGCAGCAGCGTAGCGATCATCGCCTGCACGACCGCGACCCCGCCGGTGATCTCCAGCAGCAACGCGAACCAGCCCCACGCTGCCAGAATCGCCGTCACCACACCCCAGAACACGCACCCAGCGGCGAATATCAGGCCCCATCGCAGCGCACGGCGGCGTCGGCGCAGCAGCTTTTCCCGCGGATCGATGGCAGCGCTGATCTTCTGCGCCACCCAGTCGGAAAGCTCGTTGGCCGTGTCGAGACCACGCATCAGCATGGTCCGCCACAGGACCCCGCGACCCGACCCCACCGCCATTCGCTCGCTCGTCCCCTACTGGCCGATGGGCTTCTCGACCGGCGTGGCGTTCGGGGCCGCTGCCGGTGTGCCGGGGGCAGCAGCGTGATCGCCCACCGCCCCGCCGGCCGGCCCACCAGCCGGCAACGCCTCGCCGCGCATCGATGCGCGGATCTGCTCCAACCGCGAGTGGCCGGCCATCTCGACACCGGCCTGCTCGACCTCGAGCATCCGGCCCTGCACCGAATTCTGAGCCAGCTCAGCTTGGCCCAGCGCATTGGCGTAGCGGCGCTCGATCTTGTCGCGCACCTCGTCGAGGCTCGGGGTGTTGCCGGGCACTGCGATCTCGCTCATCGACCGCAGCGACGCGCTGACCTGCTCTTGCATCTTGGCCTGCTCGAGCTGGCTGAGCAGCTTGGTGCGCTCGGCGATCTTCTGCTGCAACACCATGGCGTTCCGCTCGACCGCCTTCTTGGCCTGAGCCGCCGCGCCAAGGGCCTGGTCGTGCAGCGCCTTGAGGTCTTCGACGCCCTGCTCAGCGGTCACCAGCTGGGCCGCGAACGCCTCGGCGGCGTTGTTGTATTCGGTGGCTTTGGAGGTGTTTCCCGCGGCGGTGGCCTGATCGGCGAGTGTCACCGCCTGCCGGACGTTGACCTGGAGCTTTTCGATGTCGGCCAGTTGACGGTTGAGCCGCATCTCGAGTTGGCGCTGGTTGCCGATCACCTGTGCGGCTTGCTGGGTCAGCGCCTGGTGCTGGCGCTGCGCGTCCTCGATGGCCTGCTGGATCTGCACCTTGGGGTCGGCGTGTTCGTCGATCTTCGCGTTGAACAACGCCATAACGTACTTCCACGCTTTGACGAACGGATTGGCCATGGATTAGCTCCGCCTTCGTGTGTCGATGCCTGCCGGATGCACTAGTTCGCTCACCCTGCAGCTCAATTTATCGGTTTCACGCCGTTTGCCACACCCTTGCCGCCCGAGCTAGGCGACGGCCATGGAGACAACCGACGGAATGACGACCTTGGTGCTGGCATCGATATTGGCCGCGCTGGGCGTGCTGACCACCGTGGACTCTTGAGCGCGCTCCCGGCGCGCCAGTTCCTCACTGGCTTCGACGAGCAGCCGCGACAGCGATACATCCAGCGCGACACAGATCGCGCTGAGCAGCTCGCTGGATGCTTCCTTGCGACCGCGCTCGACCTCGGAGAGGTATCCCAGGCTGACCCGCGCGGCGTCGGACACCTGGCGCAGAGTCCGGCCCTGTTCGGTGCGGGCCCGACGCAGCACGTCGCCGAGGACCTCGCGCAGCAATGACGGCATCGCGCTCTCCTAACGTCCGGTCAGCTTGATACTCCATCAGGTCAACGCCCGCCGCGCGGTCATTGGTTCCCGGGCGGGATCGCCCGGCTGCTACGCGCCCAGCATCGTGGCCGGGCGGGATCGGATTGGCTGGCTCAGGCGGCCGCGACCAGGGCCCGCAGCCTGCTGATCGACTCGCGGACAGCCGAGATGCGAATGTCCCAGCGCGTGCCGGTGAACTGCAGCTCGACCACCTCGATGGCGCCGCTTTCACCGGGCCCGGCCAGGCCCATGAACACCGTGCCCACCGCATGCCCGCCGTGCGGCTCGGGTCCGGCGACGCCGGTCAGCCCGACACCCCAGGTGGAGTCGCAGCGTTGGCGGGCGCCGACGGCCAGCGCCCGGGCAGTCGGGCCTGCGACCGGGCCGACCTCGTCGAGGATCTGCGGCGCGACACCGGCCAAGGCGACCTTGGTGTGCTCGGTGTAGGTGATCAGGCCGCCGCGCAGTACCTCACTCGCGCCCGGCACCCCCGCGAGGGTGGCGGCGAGCAATCCGGCGGTCAGCGACTCGGCGGTGGCGATGCTCTGCCTGCGGACCGTCAGGTCGGCGACCAGTCCGCGCGCATCGTCAGTCAGCAGCGGGTCGTCCACGGGCATCCCTTGCGGCGGAGGCGACATAGTCCATGCCGGTGACCACGGTCAGCACGATCGCGGCCGCCATCACCACCCACGCGGCGACCAGCCACGATCCCGATAGCGGCAGCACGAACAACCCGATCGCGACGGCCTGCACGAGCGTTTTGAGTTTGCCGCCGCGACTGGCCGGGATGACACCGTGGCGCAGCATCACAAACCGCAACACGGTGATCCCGACCTCACGAGCCAGGATGACTACCGTCACCCACCAGTGCAGGTCGCCGAGCATGGACAGCCCGATCAACGCCGCACCGATCAGGGTCTTGTCCGCGATCGGGTCGGCCATCGTGCCGAATTCGGTCACCATGCCGTAGTTGCGCGCCAGCGCGCCGTCAAAGCGATCGGTGATCACGGCGACGGCGAAAACGACGAAAGCGACGATGCGGCTGGCGGTTTCGTGGCCATTCCCGGCGAACAACGCCAGCAGGAAGACAGGGACGAGCACCAACCGCAACAGCGTGAGCATGTTGGCGAGGTTGGTGACCCGGACGCGCGGGACTACTGGACCTGTTTGAGGCTGCCCCGACACGGCATCAGAATATCGGTTATCGGGCTGCTGGGCCTATGGCCCGCTCCTCCTCATCGCGCTACGCGCTCTGCATCGTCGCTGCGCGGCTGGTGGCGCTCCCACTGCATCGTCGCGGGTGGCCTCGAAACCGATACTCTGCACCCGTGAACGCAGCGAGCGGTCCACCGGCCAACCAGCCGGTGATCCGTCGCGCGCGAACGTCTGACGTCTCGGCGATCAAGCGGCTCGTCGACACCTATGCGGGCAGGATCTTGCTGGAAAAGAACCTGGTCACGCTGTATGAGGCCGTCCAGGAGTTCTGGGTGGCAGAGCACGAGGACGAGGTGGTCGGCTGCGGCGCGTTGCACGTGCTGTGGGCCGACCTGGGCGAAGTCCGCACGGTGGCCGTCGCACCCTCGATGACCGGGCAGGGCATCGGCCACGCCATCGTCGACCGGCTGCTGGAGGTGGCCCGCGATCTGCAGTTGGAGCGGCTCTTCGTGTTGACGTTCGAGACCGAGTTCTTCGGCAAGCACGGCTTCACCGAGATCGAGGGCACCCCGGTCACCGCCGAGGTGTTCGAGGAGATGTGCCGCTCCTACGACATCGGCGTCGCGGAATTCCTGGACCTGAGCTACGTCAAGCCGAACACGCTGGGCAACTCGCGGATGCTTTTGGTGCTGTAATTCCCGCGAGCAGACACAAAAGCCCGCGACACGCCGATCGGCTGGGTGCTTTTACGTCTGCTCGGCGGGCTATTCGTCGACCTCGTCGGCATCGCTGCCGGTTCCGCGGATGGACGCCAGGGTGGCGGCCAGCTCATCGGGCTTGACCAGCACGTCGCGCGCTTTGGAACCTTCGCTGGGGCCGACGATCCCGCGGGTCTCCATCAGGTCCATCAGCCGGCCGGCTTTGGCGAACCCGACCCGAAGCTTGCGCTGCAGCATCGAGGTGGAGCCGAACTGGCTGGACACCACCAGCTCGACGGCTTGCAGGAACACGTCCATGTCGTCGCCGATATCGGGGTCGACGTCCGTACGTTCCCCGGTGGGCTTGGCCGTGGTGACGCCCTCGGTGTATTCGGGTTCGGCCTGCTCTTTGCAGGCGGCGACAACGGCCTGGATCTCCTCGTCGGTGATGTACGCGCCCTGCAACCGGATCGGTTTGCCGGCGCCCATCGGCAGGAAGAGGCCGTCGCCCATGCCGATCAATTTCTCCGCGCCGGCCTGGTCCAGGATCACCCGGCTGTCGATGAGCGACGACGTCGCGAACGCCAGCCGGGACGGCACGTTGGTCTTGATCAGGCCGGTCACTACGTCGACCGAGGGCCGCTGGGTGGCCAGCACCAGGTGAATGCCTGCGGCGCGGGCCTTTTGGGTGATCCGCACGATGGCGTCCTCGACGTCGCGCGGCGCGGTCATCATCAGGTCGGCCAGCTCGTCGACGATCGCAAGCACGTACGGGTAGGGCCGGTACACCCGCTGGCTGCCCAACGGCGCCGTGATGGCCCCCGAGCGCACCTTGTCGTTGAAGTCGTCGATGTGGCGCACCCGGGACGCCTGCATGTCCTGGTAGCGCTGCTCCATCTCCTCGACCAGCCACGCCAGCGCCGCCGCCGCCTTCTTCGGCTGGGTGATGATCGGCGTGATCAGGTGCGGAATGCCTTCGTAGGGCGTCAGTTCCACCATCTTCGGGTCGATCAGGATCATCCTGACCTCTTCCGGGGTCGAGCGGGTGAGCAGCGACACCAGCATGGAGTTGACGAAGCTGGACTTACCGGACCCCGTGGAGCCCGCGACCAGCAGATGCGGCATCTTGGCCAGGTTCGCCGAGATGAAGTCGCCTTCGATGTCCTTGCCCAGCCCGATCACCAGCGGATGATGGTCGCGACGAGTCGACGGCGCGGTCAGCACGTCGGCCAGCCGCACCATTTCGCGGTCGGTGTTGGGCACTTCGATACCGACGGCGGACTTGCCCGGGATCGGCGCGAGCATCCGGACACTCTCGGTAGCCACCGCGTAGGCGATGTTGCGCTGCAGCGCGGTGATCTTCTCGACCTTGACGCCGGGTCCCAGCTCGACCTCGTACCGGGTGACTGTCGGCCCGCGGGTGCAGCCGGTGACCGCCGCGTCGACTTTGAACTGTTGCAGTACCGAGCTGATCGAATCGGCCATCTGGTCGTTGGCGGCGCTGCGTTTCTTGGGCGGATCGCCGGCCATCAGCAGGCTGAGCGACGGCAGTATGTACGGGCCCTCGACGACCCGGTCGAGCACCAGGGTGTCTTGCTTGGCAGTGGATTTGGCGGCGCGCTTGCGGCTGCGCGACACGGCGGGCTCCGGGACTGTCGGGCTGTCGTCCGCGCTCGACCGGCGAGGTGCCCGACGGCCACGCTTGGGCTTCGTCGTCGCCATATGCCGACGGACCGTCGTAGTAACCGTCGGAAAAGTCTTCGGCGACAACGCTTTCGATGTCCGGGTCATCCTCGTCGTACTCATGGCTCGGAGTCGCCGTAGCCGAACATCCGGGTGCCGAACATGGACCGCAGCGTGTCGGGCACCTCGCGAATCGTGGTGCCGGTCAACAGCAGCAGGCCGAACAGCGCACCGATGAACAGCAGCGGCGCGCAGATCCACGCGGTCAACCCCTCCGACAGCGGTCCACCGATGGCGAAGCCGATGAATCCCGCGGCGTGCGCGCGCCCGGCCGGGGTGTCCGGCGAACCGGCCCACAGGTGCCACAGGCCCAGCACCGGCAACGCGACCATCGTCGAGCCGAGAACCAGCCGCGGCCTGGCGTCCGGATTGGGCTCGGTGCGCATCAACAGCACCGCCACCCCAGCGCAGACCACCGGCAGCACCACGACAGCCGAGCCGATGAAGATCCGCAGCACCGAGTCGACCCATGCGCCGACCGGGCGGGCCGCGTCGAACCAGGAACTCGCGGCGATGACGACGCCAAGTCCCAACAGGGCCAGGGCCAGCCCGTCGCGGCGGTGGCCCGGATCGATGTCGCGGGCCCGGCCTACCGACCGCGCCGTGCTACCGGTCCCCTTGGCCAACATCAGCCACGTCGCTCGCACGGCCCGCCCGCAGGTCAGCCCGGCGTTGGTCACCAACGAGTGATTGCGGCGCCTGGCAGGTCTGCGTGGAGCCTTGACGGGCCTTCTTGCAGGCTTTGGTCGGGGCTGCGCGGACCGGGCGCCGCCCCGTGAAGCGGCCTTTGACCTGCTCGTTCGGCCCCCGGACCGGGCGACAGTCTTGCTAGGCATGAGGGCAAGCCTAATCGCAAATGCACCATCTGCACCATCCGCCACACTGGTTTATATGGTCTGGCCGTCCGACCGCCGATTCAGCCGCTGAAAAGGCTGGGTAGGGTGACAGCCGTCACGTTCCTGTCCACCCCATCCACCACCGCCCCACAAATTTGCAGGAGGACCGCATGCCTGTCGTCGTCGTCGCCACCATGACCGTGAAACCTGAATCGGTCGACACCGTCCGCGAGATCCTGACCACCGCGGTCGAAGAGGTGCACGACGAACCCGGCTGCCAGCTCTACTCGCTGCACCAATCGGGCGAGACCTTCGTTTTCGTCGAGCAATGGGCCGATGAAGACGCGCTGAAGACCCACAGCACCGCGCCGGCAATCGGCAAGATGTTCAGCGCGGCCGGCGAGCACCTGGCCGGAGCTCCGGACATCAAGATGTTGCAGCCCGTTCCGGCGGGCGATCCCGGACAAGGGACAGTTGCGCCCTTGATGGTCCGGCCACTGGAAGGAAAGGTCGCGCTGATCACCGGCGCCGCCCGCGGGCAGGGCCGCGCCCACGCGGTGCGACTGGCCTCCGATGGCGCCGACATCATCGCGATCGACATCTGCGCGCCGATCGCCAGCGTGCCGTATGCGCTGGCCACTGCCGACGATCTGGCCATCACCGTCAAGCTCGTCGAGGACACCGGCGCACGGATCGTGGCCAAGGAGGCCGACGTCCGCGACCGAGCATCGCTGTCGGCCGCGGTACAGGCGGGCATCGACGAACTCGGCCGACTCGACATCGTGGTTGCCAACGCCGGTATCGCCCCCATGCAATCGGGTGACGACGGCTGGCGCGACGTCATCGACGTCAACCTGACCGGCGTCTACAACACCATCAAGGCCGCGATACCGACCATGGTCAAGCAGGGCGCGGGCGGATCGATCGTGCTGATCAGTTCCGCAGCCGGACTGGCCGGCGTAGGCAGTCCCGACGCGGGTTCGGTGGGCTACGCGGCCGCCAAGCACGGCGTGGTCGGGCTGATGCGCGTGTACGCAAATCTGCTTGCGAAGCAAAGCATCCGGGTCAACTCGATCCACCCGACGGGCGTGGAAACCCCGATGATCGACAACGACTTCACCCGAGGATGGCTGGCCACGATGGCAGCTGCCTCCGACTCGCCGGGAAGCATGGGCAATGCCATGCCGGTGGAGGTGCTGCAGCCCGAGGACATCGCCAACGCCGTGGCGTGGCTGGTGTCCGACCAGGCCTGCTACATCACCGGCGTCACCCTGCCGGTCGACGCAGGCTTTCTGAACAAGTAACGCGTGGCGCGAAACCCCGCGGCGCAGACCGCGTTCGGCCCGATGGTGCTGGTCGCCCTGGAGCAAAGCGAACCGCCAGGGCGGCGATTGGTCGACGACGACCTGGCGGCGCGGTTCCTGCCGGCGCCGACGAGGTGGCTGGTCGCCGCGACACCGCCGAATCTGATGCGACGCCTGACAATGGCCGCAATGGAGCGCGAGGGCCCCGGCCTGTGGGCCGGCATCGGCCTGCCGTAAGCGCTACATCGCCGACAAGGTCGCCGAATCGCTCGACGACATCGACGCGGTGGTCGTTCTGGGCGCCGGATTCGACACCCTGGCTTACCGGTTGGCGAGAACAACTCGCATTCCGATTTTCGAGGTCGACCAACCCATCAACATCACCCGCAAGGCGACGGCCGTGCGGCGGGTGCTGGGCAAGCAACCAAGCTCGGTTCGGTTGGTGCCGTTGAACTTTGAGCACGATAATGTGCTCGGCGTCTTGGCAGACCACGGCTATCGCCCGGACAGCCGCACCTTCTTCATCTGGGAAGCCGTGACCCAGTATCTGACCGCCGACGCCGTGCACGCCACGCTGGAAGGACTGCGGCCGGTGGCATCGGGCAGCCGGCTGGTGTTCACCTATGTCCGAAAGGATTTCATCGACGGCGTCAACCTGTACGGCGCGGAGCCGTTGTACCGCAGGTTCCGGGAGCGGCAACAGTTGTGGCACTTCGGATTGCCGCCCGAGGAGGTTGCGACGTTTCTGAGCGGACACGGCTGGCGGCTGGCCGAGCAAGCCGGGCCCGACCTGATCATGCAGCGTTACGTCGAGCCGACCGGTCGCAACCTGACCGCATCCCAGGTTGAGTGGTCGGCGTACGCGGAGAAGGCTTAGCCACCGCGAACCCGGATCGGCGGAATTCCGACACGCCGCAACGTGAGCATCCCCAGGTCAGCTCCATAACAGCGTCATACTCAGGCCGTGGCTAGCGACGAGGCGGCCCGCTTGCACCGCTCGTCAGCGTCGATCTCTCGACGCGAGGTGTTCGATGCCCTCCCGCGCGTTTCTGCCGACCGCACTTACCGATTTCTGTCGGCGCACCAAGCCACCGTGCTTGATGCCGCTACCCGCCGCCTGATCCCCAGACCGGATGACGCCCCGCTTGGGCTCGACCTCCCGGAAGCCTGCGAGGCACACGTGGTCACCTACGTGGACCGGCTGCTGTCGCAGCTCGACGCCGCAGGTCGTCTTCGGGTCGCCGACCTTCGCGACCAATACACCAGCGGCATCGCGATGCTCGACCAGCAGGCCGGCGGCGACTTCACGGCAGTGCCGCCGCTCAGCCAGGACCTCATCCTGTCCCAGAGTCGGGTGGCGCCGTTCGCAAGCTTGCTGGTCGATCACATTGTTCAGGCGATGTACGCCGCGCCGGAGGACGCCGGCCGGCGCGTCATGCCGCGACGCGTAAACCGTTGCGACAACTCGCCGACCGGAATCGCAATGGCTTAAGTTTCGGTGGAACGTTTGCACCGATAATCGGCTGAAGCGGCCCACCGTTGCCGCGAAACCGGATAGCCAGTCCGACACGCCGGATGCGGGTGTTCCTCTGATCGACATCAAATCCGCGTCATAATCTGCCCGTGGCCAGCGACGGGGCCGTCCCCGGATACGGTCTCTCGGCGCCGGTGTCCCGGCGCCGAGTGCTCGGCGGCCTAAGCCTGTTGCCACTGGTTGCCGTAAACGGCGTTCTCCCGGCCGCTTCCGCCGATCCGGCCGATGCCATCGATGCCGCCGACACGCCGTACCTGTACCTCTCCGCGCACCAGGCTGCGGTGCTCGACGCCGCCACTCGCCGCCTGATCCCCGGACCGGCAGATGACGCACAGGAAACCAGTCCGGGGGCGCACGAGGCGAACGTGGTCCGCTACCTGGACGTCATGCTGGCAGCGTTCTCATTCTCGCCGCCCAAGGTGCACGCAGGCGGGCCGTGGAGCGATCGCGCCGGCGGCTCCCAGGACTTCATGGCCAACTTCGTCCCGCTCGACCGCGCCCAGAACTACGCGCTGGCAACAGCGGATCACCGACCTCCGCAGCCAGTACACCAACGGCATCGCGCTGCTTGACCAGTTGGCCGGTGGCGACTTCACCACGGCGTCGCAAACGAAACAGGACAGCATCCTGACATACGGACAGGCGTTGTCCTTCACCCAATTGCTGTTCGGTCACGCCATCGAGGGGATGTACTCCGTCCCGGAGTACGGCGGCAACGCGAACCTCGTGGGTTGGCAAGACATCGCCTGGCCGGGCGACATCGAGCCGCGGGGCTACACCGACGCCGAGGTGGAGGCGTCCCAAGGGGACATGCTGGCCCAAAGCGGGATCGTCGGTTTGCTGGTGCGCGGAGGGTGGGCGCAGGCTATCGCCAAGATGGGCGGAAAGGCCGGCGTTAATGCCGGCCGGTAAAGCGATCATCGTCGGCTCCGGACCGGGTGGGTCGGTGATGGCAATGGAACTCGCGGAGGCCGGCTGGGACGTCGTGATCTTCGAGATGGGGCCGAGCTACTACAGCAACCTCGAGGGGGAAGGGCCGTTCCCGACCGTCTTCTCCAACGACGAGCTCAAGTCCCAGTACCGCTACTTCGAGCAGCCGGACCCGTTGGCCTACCCGCGCACGTTTCGCCAAATCGCGAGCCAAACAGCGGCCAACACCTACGTCGGCGACGTCAATGACCTGCCTAACCAGGTCGGCGGCGCATTCCCGCACTCGGACGTGAAGGTCACCCGGATGTGGGACATCGACTTCAAGGGACTGTCGCTGCTCGGCCCGGTGCCGGGCGCGGACATGGCGGATTGGCCGTTCGAATACAGCGAGCTCGCGCCGTACTACGACGAGGTGGAGACGCTGATCGGAGTGCAAGGCGATGTCGCGTCGATACCGGCATTCGTACAGAAGCACCAGCCGCAACAGAAGCCCTACCCGATGCCGCCAGGGGCGCAGATGCGCTCGTCGATGCTGCTTGCTGCAGGAGCGAAACGCCTTGGGCTGCATCCATTTTACTTCCCGATGGCGGCCAATTCGGTTCCCTACAACGGCTCTCCGGCGTGCAACAACTGCGGGTTCTGCTCGGGCTACGGGTGCCCGATCTCCGCCAAGCCAGGCAACCTCATCATGCTTCGGCGGGCGCTGCGCACCGGGCGGGTGCAACTGAGGCCACAGACGACCGTCACCCAGCTCAACTACACCGGCCGTCGCGCGACCGGCGTCTCCTTTATCGACGCAGCGGGCAATGCCGGCGGGGAGAGCGCCGACGTGGTTGTGCTGGCCTGCTCCGCGGTGTTGACGCCGCGGCTGGCGCTGCTTTCCAACTTGCCCGACCCCTACGCCCGCATTGGCAAACGGATCATGTTTCAAAACTTCTACGATGGCTTCGCCATCTTTCTCAACCAGCGAGTGCACGCCTACCGCGGTCGCTCGTGCACGCAGGTGGTGTTCGACTTCAACGATCCCGACTTCCCCGGAGCTCGAGTCTTCGCGCGGCTGGCCGGGCTGCCCTATATCCGTGCCGGCCTGTGCGAGCTCGGCGGCAGCCAGAACCCGATCGCGGAAGGCAAGTTCTACCAAGAGATCCTGGGATTTCTGCCGGGTGTGCAGTTTTTCGGCAGCCCGTTCAAGGAGCTGATGCGCGCCTCGCTGCTGCGCGACCGGCTCGCCGGCGTCGATTGTTTCGCCACCGACATGCCATACCTGACCAATAACGTCACGCTCGACCCGACGATCAAAGACCTGAACGGGCAGCCAGCGCCCCGGATCACCTACAAGATCGGAAAGTTCGAGAAGGTGTCGCAAGACTTCTTCGTGCCGTTGCTGTCCACGATGTGCGGGGCATCCGGCGCACAGCTGTACGCCGCCGTACCTCAGAGCACCGCAAATTCCCTGGGCGGCACTGCACCACCGACCGGCCTGCACACCATGGGCGGGATGCAGATGGGCGTGAACCCGATGACGAGCGTCGTCGATGGTAATGGACGAATGCACCAGATGGACAACGTGTTCTGCTCGGACGGCAGCGTGTTCGCGACGTCCGGCGGCTCCAACCCCACCAACACGATCATGGCCGTCGCGTTGCGCACCGCACGCGGGCTCACCGGCAGGCGCTACCCGTCACCGACCCCCGCGGCCGCGGGAATTGGGTGATGCGGTCTCAGATTTCGATGACGGTCGGCACGATCATCGGCTGGCGGCGGTAGGTCTCCCCCACCCACTTGCCGACCGTGCGACGGACTGCCTGCGCGATCCGGGTCGGGTCGGTGACGTTCTCGGCCGCCAGCGCTTCCAGCTCTGCTTCGACCTTGCGGACGGCCGGCTCCAACGCTTTGGGGTCTTCGGAGAAGCCCCGCGAATGCAGATGCGGCGCGGCCGCCGGCTGCCCGGTTTCACGTCGCACCACCACTGTCACCGCGATGAAACCCGATGAGAGAATGAGCCGTTCGCCCAACGTGGTGTCGCCGACGTCACCGGTGATCAACCCGTCGACGAACATCTTGCCGACCGGAACCGCACCGGCGATGCTCACTTTCCCGCCTACCAAGTCGACGCTGACCCCGTTCTCGGCCAACACGATCGATTCTTCTGGCACCCCCGTGCTGGCGGCCAGTTTGGCGTTCGCGCGTAGCATCCGCCAGGTGCCGTGCACCGGCATGACGTTGCGCGGGCGCACCCCGTTATAGAGGAACAGCAGCTCACCGGAATACGCATGACCCGAAACATGCACGCGGACTTGCTGATTGGTGACAACACGAGCCCCGATCTTGGCCAGCTCGTCGATCACCCCGTAGACGGCCTCCTCGTTGCCCGGTATCAACGAGGACGACAGGATGATCAGGTCCCCGGACGTCAGCGTGATGCTGCGATGCTCGCCGCGCGACATCCGCGACAGCGCCGCCATGGGCTCGCCCTGAGTTCCGGTGGTGATCAGCACAACCTGCTCGGGCGCCATCATCTCCGCGGCGCCGATCTCAACCAGATCCGAATCGGCCACCCGCAGAAATCCCAGGTCTCGCGCGATTCCCATGTTGCGCACCATCGACCGCCCGACGAACGACACCCGTCGGCCCAGCGCCGTCGACGCGTCGATGATCTGTTGTACCCGGTCGACGTTGGAGGCAAAGCACGCGACGATGACGCGCCCGTGAGCGCCGCGAATCAGCCGGTGCAGCGTCGGCCCAACCTCGCTCTCCGACGGCCCCACACCAGGGATCTCGGCGTTGGTCGAGTCGCACAAGAGCAGGTCCACGCCGGCGTCGCCGAGCCGTGACATGCCCGGCAGGTCGGTGGGCCGGCCGTCGAGCGGCAATTGGTCGAGCTTGATGTCGCCGGTGTGCAGAACGGTCCCGGCGCCGGAGCGCACCGCGATGGCCAGCGCGTCGGGAATGGAGTGGTTGACCGCGAAGAATTCGCACTCGAACACTCCATGCGTGGTGCGCAGCCCTTCGGCCACCTCGACGAACACCGGCTTCACCCGATGCTCACGGCATTTCGCGGCGACCAGGGCCAGGGTGAACTTCGAGCCGACAACCGGAATATCTGGCCGCAATTTGAGCAGGAACGGGATCGCCCCGATGTGATCTTCGTGCGCATGCGTCAGCACCAGCGCCTCGACGTCATCGAGACGGCGGTCGATGTGACGCAGATCAGGCAGGATCAGGTCGACGCCCGGCTCGTCGTGGGTGGGAAACATCACCCCACAGTCGATGATCAACAACCGGCCCAGATGCTCGAAAACCGTCATGTTGCGGCCGATTTCGCTGATTCCGCCCAGTGCGGTGACCCGCAACCCTCCAGTGGCCAACGGACCTGGAGGCTTAAGGTCTACATCCACCGGTGAGCCACCCTTCGGGTTATCTGAGCACCGAGGCCGCGCGCATGTCGGCGGCCAGTGCGTCGATCTGCTCGGCTGTCGCGGCCACCTGTGGCAGCCGCGGGTCGCCGACCTCGATACCCTGCAGGCGTAATCCCTCCTTGGACAACGTCACACCGCCCAGTCGGCTCATCGCATTGCACAGCGGGCTGATCCCGACGTTGATCTTGCGCGCGGTGGTAACGTCGCCAGAGGCGAAGGCGGACAACAAGTCCCGCAGCTGACCGGCCGCCAGGTGGGAGATCACGCTAATGAAACCGGCCGCGCCCATCGCCAGCCAGGGCAGGTTCAGCGCGTCGTCGCCGGAATAGTAGGCCAGTCCGGTCTCCGCCATCAGCTGCGTACCGGCGTGCAGATCACCCTTGGCGTCTTTGACCCCGACAATGTTCGGGTGTGCCGCCAATACGCGCAGCGTCTCGGACTCGATCGGTATCACCGAGCGCGGCGGGATGTCGTAGAGCAGCACCGGCAGCGGCGTTGCATCGGCGACTGCGGTGAAGTGTGCGATCAGCCCGGCTTGTGGCGGCCGGGAGTAGTAGGGCGTGACCACGAGCAGTCCGTGCGCTCCCTCGGCGGCGCTTGCCTTCGCCAACTGGATGCTGTGCGCGGTGTCATTGGTGCCCGCGCCGGCGATGACGCGGGCACGGTCGCCGACCGCCTCGAGTACGGCCCGCAGCAGGGCGAGCTTCTCGGCGTCGGTGGTGGTCGGCGATTCGCCGGTGGTGCCGGATAACACCAGGCCATCGCAGCCGGCGTCGACGAGGTGATGCGCCAGGCGCACCGCGGCCGGGATATCCAGGGAGCCGTCCGGGGCGAACGGCGTCACCATGGCGGTCAGCAGCGTGCCCAAGCGCGTGTAAACGTCGAATCCGCCTGTGCTCACGGACCCAAGGTTACCTGGCGGCGCCAACACTATTTGTCAGCGCAGCACGCTGTGCTCAGGCCTCGGTGGCCAGCGGACTGGTCGCCACCTCGGTGCCATCGGCCAGCGTGGCGATCTCGAAGTCGCCGAACGCCGCGGGCGCGACGTCGACGAGCTGTCGCAGACACGTGATGGCCAGCCGGCGGATTTCCACGTCGGCGTGCTCGCTGGCCCGAACGGCGATGAAATGCCGCCATGCTCGGTAGTTGCCGGTGACGACGATGCGGGTCTCGGTGGCGTTGGGCAATACGGCGCGGGCAGCTTGACGGGCCTGTTTGCGGCGCAAAACCGCGTTGGATTGATCGGCGAACTTGGCTTCCAGCCGGCTCAGCAACTCGGCGTAGGTGGCGCGGCTGGCGTCGGCCGCCTCGCTGAGGATCTGCCGCAGTTCCGGGTCGTCCTCCATACCGGGCGGGACGACGATCTGGGAGTCTTTTTCCGGCACATAGCGCTGCGACAGCTGCGAGTAGGAGAAGTGCCGGTGCCGGATCAGCTCGTGGGTGCACGATCGCGAGATGCCGGTGACGTAGAACGAAACGTTCGCATGCTCGAGCACCGAGAAGTGCCCGACGTCGATGATGTGGCGCAGATAGCCCGCGTTGGTAGCGGTCTTCGGGTTGGGCTTGGACCAGCTCTGATAGCACGCCCGGCCGGCGAACTCGACCAGCGCCTGGCCGCCGTCGGCGTCGGTGCTCCACGGCACGTCGGGCGGCGCGACGAACTCGGTCTTGGCGATCAGTTGCACGTGCAACGGCGCGGTCTCGGCCACGGCGAAACCATATCGCGGCAGGCGTCAGCGCCAGCGCGCCCACACGTAGGGCACTAGCGCTCGCAGGAAATCGAGGTCGGGGCCTGGTTCGGCGCCGGCGAAGGCGTGCTCGAAGTACTCCTCGGCGACCAGCAGGATGCCTTCGGCGTATTCACTGGTGAACGCGATGCTGCCGTAGTCGTCCATCAAGGCGCGCACTCGCTGCACCAGCTCGGCCGACCGCTCCGATCGCTTCAGGTGCAGATATTCGCGGACGAGCGAGTGGTCGGCGCCTTGAGCGACGCTGAGCAGGTGCATGAGCGGCAGCGTGCGTTTGCCTTCATAAAGATCGCCCAGAATTTCCTTGCCGTACATTCGCTCGTCACCGACCAGATTGAGCAAGTCGTCGCGGATCTGAAACGCCGCGCCGAAGTGAAAACCGAACCGCACCAACGGACCCAGCTCCGCCTTGCCGCGTGAACCGACGATCGCGCCGACGCGCAATGGGTGGATGGTGGTGTACCAGCATGTCTTGTGCATGATGAGGTGCAGGTAGTCCTCTGGGCAAAGATCCTCCACTTCGTCGAGTTGCCAACCGATCTCGGTCGCCTGCCCCTCGAGAGTGCGCATTGCCATGGTGTCGAATTCGGCCCAGACCAGATCAGCCAGATCGCGGTCGAGGCGTCGGGTGGCCTGGCGCAGCACCTGGCTGGCCACGATCGCCAAGCCGTCACCGGCATTGAGCGCCGCGGCGGCTCCGTATGTCGTCGCCAACGTCGGCCGGCCACGGCGCATTTCGCTGCCATCGGCGATGTCGTCGTGGACGAGAAAAGCGTTGTGCATCAGCTCGATTGCCACGGCAATACCGAGCAGGTCGTGCGGGTTGGCGCCGAAGGCGCGGCCCGCGGACAGGCACAGCGCCGGCCGTAACGCCTTGCCCGGCCGCGACGGGTATTCCCGCATCGGCGCGTAAAGCCATTGACTTGGTTCACCGTCAGGCAACGCGTCCAGCATCGAACGGCGCACCACTTTGCCGACCTGCCGCAGCCGGTCTTCGACGGTGGAAACGAGTTCAGCTTGATCGGCAGTGCTGGTCATGAGCTTCGCGGCAGCACGCTCAACACGACCGGCAACCAAATGTCGGGATAACCATCGGCAAGCAACGTGCCACGGTAGTTGCCCGCAGCGATGTCGTCAGGCACGTCGATCTCGACCGTGACACCCCGGCTGCATCGCCCCACCATCGGCACGGTGTCCGGTTCGAAGCGCACCAACGCGGAGTCGATCAGCGCTCCGTCGTGGGCCAGCAAATCGCTGCAGCGCAATCGCACCTTGCCCAGATCCTCGGCGCCGTGGTTGTGCAGCCACACTTCGGTCGACACGGCGCCGGGCTCACTGGCCACCAAAGAAACAGCTCCGCTCGACGTGGCTTGTTGAATATCGACCGAGGCAACCCCACCGCGCGGTTGCGCTGCCCCGCGCAGCGATTCGACCGCTTGAGTGGCCAACCGCTGCCACACCTGCAGCAATTGGTCGACATCCGGCGGCGTGGCCTGCTCGGCCGGCGCCTGCTCGCTACCGGCAGAGTCGGTGGCGGATTTGGTGTCGGCCATTCGGATGAACCGATTGACGACCTCGGTAGCGGCCCGAAACCCGCGAGCCTGAATGTCACCTAGTGCCCGGATGTTCAAGGCCGGGTCGAAGACCGACGCCCACGGAATATCGGAGACATTGGCGTCATTGTCCCGCTCGGTCACATTTTGCTCCCGTGGACTCCGGTGGATAACCAGCCATTTGGCTGGCTCATCGGTATGCTAACGGCGTTAACAGCCGGAGGTCGGGCCCTTGCTGAATCTCTTGCAGTCCCAATTGTCGTTTTTCGGCGCAATCGATGAGGCGGTCCTCTACGCCAAGGAGGGCCACGGCGACAATCGGGATGCCGTGCTGCGCAGCGTGGGAACCTTGCTGCCCGGCACGACCGGTTTCGGGCAGGCCGGCTGGTACCACGAACTCCTAGATTTCGCCAACCGGCAAGGAGTACGTAATCCCGGTTTGCGCGGGCTCGTAACGTTTCCCAGTGTCGAGCAGTCACTCAAGTATCTGCAGGCCTCGACGGCGGAGGAGCGGATGCAGCTCGCCACCGCTGCGCTGGGCACCGAGCCAACCCCCCAGCCCACTCCGCAGCCCAGGACCGAGCCCCCTTCTGAACCCCCTCCCAAGGGCACGAACGAGCCCCCTGCCGAGCCCCCAAGGACTCCCGCCGCGTTGCCGGAGCGTGTTGCCGATAGTCAATACACCTCGTACCACGATCCTGTGCTGGCGCGTTCCGCCTACGCGGCAATGGTGCTGGCAAGAATCGACGACCTGGGCGGCTTGCCGCCCCAGCTCACCGTGATACCGGATTTGCCTGCGCAAATCATGGCGGCGGCGGTCGGCTCCTGGGGAGGCCCCACCCTCGCCGGACCGACGTTGGAACAGACCGTGCGCGAGCTGCTCGACGAGGCGAAGCGAGTCGAGTCACGGCAACAGTGGCACAGCTTCGCCGCGAAGAAGATCAATCAACAATTCGCCGATCAGTCCCTGCCGTGCTTCGGCACACTCGAGTTGTTCGGCGACCAGTATTGCAGCACGCTCTACACCAACACGACAGATGACGACCTGTCGGTCGATAACATCGAGAAAATCCTCGATCCCAGAAACTGGAAGCTGTTCGCCAAGTTTTTCTGCGATGTCGCTGCCCAAAACCCGCCGGAAACCGCATGCGGATGGGCACGGATTCTGGAAACGATCGGCCCCGAATGCGCTGAGTGGCGCATGAAAACGGCGCTGCTCTTCTATTACGGAAAGGACAACAACGGCGGCGTCTTCCTCAACTATGACCTCGATCCCGACCGCCAAGACGACTCGGGCATGGTTGAGGTCGATAACGGCTATATCTGGATCACGCCGCTGAACGGCACCGACCCGTTACAGAAGGGCGTGCGGATCCGCACCAGCAAGCAGGAACGCGTTCAGGGACTGAGCCCGACCGCCACCGCTGCCCTCGGCTGCCTGCTGGGTTGGGGAACCTACGCCAACGATTTGCTGTCAGGGACAGCCACCGAGGTGCTCAAAAATGCGTCCATCGTTACCGTGCCGTTCGTGGAGACGGTGTTGAAGGGGAAAGAGAAGCTGTCCGGCGTGGGGCAGCCGGTCGACGGACCTGCCCAGCTGCCACCGGATTTCGGCCACGCGATGGGCGATGTCCGCAATTTGCTGACCCATCACATCGAGCGGTCGCGAAAGCTCGCGGCCAAGGCAGGCGATCGGTGGTTGGACGGCATGACGCGCGATGATGTCAGGGAAATCACCAAAGAATTCGGCAAGCATCTGGAAAAGTTCGCGGTGGAAGCATACAAGACCGCGGAAAGTAACGTGAAACCCCAAGTGACGCCAACGAATAACGAATAAGGACGGCGCCAATGGATGACCCGACGGCGATCGCCACGCGTTACGCGACGATCACACGCAAAATGGTCCACGACGCGACGCAGGTCGCGATCGATGCCTTCAACAAGATCAACGGCAGCCCCGGCAAATACAAGGGGAAAGACGCGATCAAAGCGATGACCCAGCTCGCCGACATCGCCATCACCGGGGGGGCAGCGCTTGCCCGGATACCGTTGCAGATCCAGCCCGATAATGGCCCGATGCTGGTCGCCGACGAAGTCGCGTCGGTCGTCCAAACTGCGCTGACCGATGTGGCGAAGATTGCCGGTGTCGCCGCTCAAAAGATCGACGCGGGCAAGTTCAAAGACAAATGGGTCGACTCGGCGATCATGTTGACCAGTGTGGCCGTGCTTCGGACGGCCGAGGCCGCCGAAGCCATCGTCGCCGGACCAGGCGTGTTGGCCAATCCGGTGATGGAGTTTGGGCCGTTCACGGTCACCGGCGCCACTCTCGCAGACGAGGTCGTGCTGAAAGTGGAAAAACTGGCTCGCCCCGGCGTAGATGAAAACATCGCCGGCCTGGTTAACTTCACGCCTGCCGGGGGCGTGTTGAAAGCGGGTACTACGAAAGCTTTTTCGTTCACGATCAACTCCGCAGGGATTGCCAGCGGCATGTTCGAAGCCGAGATCAGCGTTTCGATAAACAATGGCGCCCCGTCGACCCTAGCTCCGCCGGTCATTGTCAACCTGTGAGCCGACCCGACCAACCGCCCGGCGTTGACGAACTGCTTGATCGCGCGCTGCGCGCGCTCGCCGAGGGGCATCGGGCGACCGCCAACCGTCTCGCCGAGCAGGTCCTAGCCGTCGACCGACACAACATCGATGCCGAGGATCTGCTTGCCGCCCCGGCCGACCCTGGCGAAATCCGAAGGATAACAATCCTTTTCGCAGATCTTGTTGATTCGACTGCGCTGTCGACCCGAATCGAGCCCGAGACATATCGCACTGTGGTTGGGCGCTACCGCGACGACGTACTTCGGGTCATCCGGCATTATGGTGGCCACCTCGGCACCACCAAGGGCGACGGGCTGCTCGCCGTCTTCGGCCACCCGGAAGCACATGAGGACGATGTCCGACGTGCCGTGCAGGCCGGACTGGACATTACCCACGAGGTCGCCCTGCTCAGCGCCCGTGTGCGGCGCCGATTCGGTTTCGACATCGACGTGCGGGTCGGAATCCACCGTGGAATAGCGTATTTGGATACCTTCCAGGATGACGTTTACGGCTTCGCCGCCAACCTCGCCGCTCGGATTTGCAGCCTCGCCGAACCCGGCACCGTTGCTGTTTCTCAGGCCGTCGAGCAACTCATCCGTACCCGATTCGAACTCAAGGCACAGCTTCCCAAGGCGGTCAAGGGAGTCGACCAACCGGTCCGCTATTTCCTGGTTGTGGCCGAGCGCGACCTGACCCGGAGTCCAGCAGGCCCGCTAGTCGGCCGGGAACGCGAAATCGCCTACTTAGAACAAGCGTGGGCTCAGGCGAGCATCGGGGAGTTACAGACCGGCGGAGTGGTCTTTGTGGGCGAGGCCGGCATCGGCAAAAGCCGACTGGCGTGGTCGGTCGTCGAAATGGCGGAGCGGTCGCACGGCGTCGTTCTTCAGTTGATCGGCTCGCCGTTCTACACCGACGTCGGCTTACGCCCGGTCCGTCGGCTGTTGGAACGCCGCTGTGGGATCGGCCGCGAATCCCGACCGGAGGAACGACTTCGGCACCTGCGCCGCGAGCTCGAGGAACGTTCGCTTGACCCGGATTTCACCGTCCCGCTTTTGGCTCCAGTGTTGGGCATCGGTCCGGAAACCGGCTATAGCGCTGTGCCCGCCGAGGGCCGGAAGCTTTATCAACAAATTACCGGCGCGGTCCACGAATATTTAATGGCATGCACCCGAGATGCGCCCTCGCTCATTCTCGTCGAGGACATGCACTGGTTCGATGAGGACACTTACGACGTGGTTTCTTCACTCTTGGGTGCCGACCTCGGCGGCCACGTCCTTGTCGTGATGACCAACCGCGCCCGAATGTCACTGCCCGACATCGCGAAAGCGCAAGTATTCGAGCTCCAGCCGCTCGGCGACGACGAAGCCGACCAGTTGATCACCGCTTTGCACCCGGGGGTACGCGCCGATGAACAACGGGCAATACGCCAGCGCTGCATCGGGATTCCGCTCTACATCGAAGAAGTGGTCGCGAAGCTTAAAGAGCAACCTTCCGACGCGTCCAACGCGCACGGCGTGCCCGACAGTCTGTACGAGGCGTTGTTCGCGCGGCTTCGGTCCAGTCAAAGCGCAGTGCAGGTGGTCGAGGCGGCCGCCATTATCGGCAGCCGGATCGAACGTGGGTTGCTGCTATCAGTGCTCGACTTGCCCTCGGGTGAAGTCGACGCGGTGATCACCGAACTGGTCAGTGCTCGTGTGCTGGAATCACTTGGCGAAGAGAGTTTTCGCTTTCGTCATGAGCTGCTCCGCGAAGTAGCGGAGGAACTCTCGCCGCCCACGCTTCGCCGCAGTTTGCACAGTCGCATCGCGGACGGACTGGCGTCGGCGCAGGGCAATCCCGACTGGCCGTTGATCGCGCGTCACTACGAGCGTGCCGAGCGCTTTTCCGAGGCGGCATCGGCCTACGCGGCGGCGTCGGCCAATGCCCGGCTGCGCGGCGCACTCCGGGAGGCACTGACCTACTTGACGCATGCCATTTCACAGGCCGAGAGCTCCCCGCCCGGAGGCGAACGCGACCGCCTTGAAATTGCGCTTCGACTCGGACGCGCGTTCCTAGCGCAGGCGGCCGAGGGCGTGGCAAGCCAGAACGCCGCCGCCGACTTCGAATGTTGTCTAGCCCTGTGCAGCAGCGACTTAGCCGACGACGACCTCTTTTCGACCGTAATGTCGCTCTACCCGTATTACACGATGCGGGCCGACCTCGACCGTGCCGAACGGCTGGTCAAGTCGGTGCGTGAGCAGCTCATCGGCAGGCGTGCGTCCTTCCTGCCCATCAACGAATTCGGACTGGGCATGCTGGCCTGGTATCGGGGCGAATTCGGGTACGCCCGCGAGAAGCTTGAGGTGGCAGCAAACACGCTGACCGAGGCATGTACCCGCGACCTCGAAGCAATGTTGTTCATGCCCAACGACGCCACCGCAGGGCTGTACACGCATCTGGCACTGGCCCGTTACATCGACGGTGACCTCACCGGCGTGGCCACCGAGTTGGACCGAGCCGAACAACGTTGTGCCGAGATACCGTTTCCCAAGGGTGCTTTCAGCTTGGCCTATGCGCGACAAATGGAGTTGTTGATTCGGGTGGAAGCCGGCCAGCTGCACCGCGCCGCAGAAGCCGCGGTCGAGCTGATCACCCTGGGCGAGGAGCACGGCTTCGATTTCTGGGCGCTGGTCGGAACGGCGCAACGGGGCACAGTGGCGGCGGTATCAGCCTTGGCAGACAATGCCGATCGGGTGATGTTGCAGCCGCACATAGACGGGCTGACCGCATTCGTCGAGGTGTCGCGAGCGATGCACACGTTTTCGCTCGTCACCTTCTACGACGCCATCCTGGCACGCCTGCTCATTGCCAGCGGCGATTTGCCGAAGGCCCGCGAGCGCCTGCAGACCGGCCTCGAATTGGCCGAACGGACCAGGATGCACTTCTACGACGCGGAGTTACTGAGGCTCCGCGCCCACACCACCGACGACAACGGGGCGCGTCGCGAAGATCTTGAGGCGGCCTGGGAGTTGGCGCGGCATCAGGATGCGCCGGTCTTCCAGCTACGGGCCGCGACAGATCTTTTCGAGCTCGACGGTGCACCGGCCCGCCACGCGGTATCCGGCGCGCTGAGCCGATTTCCCACCGGGAGCACGTGGCCAGAAGTCGCGGCCGCGCAGGCAATGCTCGAGTGAAACGGCCCGGCGGTAAGGTCGCCATTATCGGTGGCGGCATGGCGGCGTTGAGCGCCGCCTGGCGGCTGAGCGAACCGGATTCGCGGGACCGCTTCGACTCCATAACCGTGTACCAGCGCGGCTGGCGGCTCGGCGGTAAGGCGGCATCCAGCCGCGGCCCCAACGGGCGCATCGAGGAACACGGGCTGCACATCTGGCTGGGATCGTATGAGAACGCATTCACCTTGCTGCGCGAGTGTTATGCCGAATTAGATAGGGCCTCAACCGATCCCGCAGCACTGATACAGACCTGGGAAGAGGCGATCGCGCCGGCCGACAACCCCGGACTGGCCGACAACTCGAACGACAACTGGGTCATGTGGCATGGCACACACCCGCGCGACGACAAGCTACCGGGTGACCCGGACAGCACGGGCCGCGAACTTACCGCGATCGCATTTGTTGAGCGTGCCCTACGACTCGTGCTCGCCTTCACCGACTCGCTCCGGGATGCGACCCCGGGGCGTCTGATGCTCAGCGCGTCGCCCAACCTCCCAGCGCCGCCGCTGTCGCCACCGTTGGACGGGGCAGTGCGGGCGACGCTGGCAACGCTACTGGCAGTGGTGGATCCGCAATTCAGCCAAGCCCCGCCTTCCGACGTGCTCGAACACACGCTTCTTGCCGTACGCGACGCAATCGACGCTGACAACCGAGTGGATCGCAGGCGCAGTTGGGTGTTGATATCTCTGGTCGTCGCTGCCGTGAGCGGCATCATCGCCGACAAGCTGATCACCGATGCCCACGGCTTCGCGGGCATCAACGATGAGGACTTCTGCGACTGGATCGTTCGCCACGGCGCACATCCTGATGTCCTCGATTCGGCCATGGTGCGCGGCGTGTATGACTTGGTGTTCGGTTACCGCGATGGCGACCCGCGGCGGCCCGCGGTTGGTGCCGGCGTAATGACATTCCTTATCGGCCAAGTGCTCTTCGGCTACCGGGGAGCGATTTTCTGGAAGATGACGGCCGGGATGGGCGATGTCGTGATCGCGCCGCTGTATCAGGCACTGCGAAGGCGCGGTGTGAAATTCGAGTTCTTCCACCGTCTCGACGCCCTGCACCTGGATACCTCGCGCCAGTCGGTTGCCACGATAACGATGGGCCGACAAGCCGACCTCGCCGAAGGCCTTCAACATTACGAACCGCTTACCAGAATTCGCGGTCTCCCGGTGTTCCCGAAACAGCCCCTCACCGAACAGCTCCGGACAACCGCTGGGCTGGATGCGACGGAATCGCATTTCGGCATGCATGACGATGTCGAAACACGAACTCTGCGAAGTGGTGTCGATTTCGATCACGTGGTGCTCGCCGTGTCGATCGGAATGATCCCGATGGTGGCCGACGAGCTCGTCAAGGATCGCCCGGAATGGCGCGACATGACGACGCACGTCCGCACAGTGGCGACCCAGGCGTTCCAGATCTGGCTGCGGCCAAACGAGGCATCACTCGGCTGCAACAGGCCCGGGGCGACGATCAGCGCCTACCTGCCGCCATTCGACACCTGGTCCTCGATGCCCCAGACGCTATGGGCCGAGGCCTGGCCAGGCACCGAGCGGCCCGGCGCCGTCGCGTACTTCTGCGGCAGCCTCGACGCCCCTTGGCCCACAACGGATAACCATTTGCGTTACGTAAGTCGATACACCGAGCAGGTCCAGTCCGCGGCCGTCAGATTTCTTGATCACCATCTCGGGCTGTACTTTCCGAACGCCGCCACCGAAGAGGGCTTCGCCTGGCATCTGCTCTGCGGCGTGCACGGTCAACGAGGACGGGAGGCGTTAGCGACCCAGCACGTCAGCGTGAATATCGACCCTTCGGACCGCTACGTGCAGTCGTTGCCCGGCAGCGATCGATACCGCCTGCGGCCGGACGAAAGTGGTTACGACAACTTGGTTCTGGCTGGCGACTGGACAGATTGCGGGATGAACGCGGGCTGTATCGAGGCAGCGGTGATGTCGGGGCTGCAGGCCGCTAACGCACTGCTTGGGCGCAGCCGTTTCCACCGCATCCGCGGGCTTTACCTGCCCTGAGCCCGCTCACCGACGGCGCCGCTCAGCGGCTCGCCGAGGCGCAGTGAGGCGATGACCTCGGCACGACCAACGTCTACGATGTCGGATGCTCAACGGGCAACACACTACTCAGCGTTGCGCCGATTTGTGGGCTCGACCACCAACGGCTGGCCGAACACCGCCCTCAACTCGCCCGCCAAATCGCCGCGCTTGCCGACCGTCACGCCGGCCAATCCCAGCCAGCCCGCCATCGTCGAAAGCTCGGCGGCCAACGCTGCGGCCACCCGCGACGGCGGACGATCCGCCTCGACGAACGCGCCGACGACGTGCAGCGCATCCGCGGCACGGTCAGCCTTGAGGTCGACCCGCCCGACCAACTCCCCGTCCAGCAGAAACGGCCATACGTAGTAGCCGTACTGGCGCTGCGCTGCCGGCGTGTAGATCTCGATGCGGTAGTGAAATCCGAACAGCCGCTCCACCCGCGGACGGAAGAAGATCAGCGGGTCGAACGGACACAGCAGCGCCGTGCCGCGGTCACGTCGCGGAATCGTCTGCCCTGCAGGCAAATACGCTGGCACCATCCAGCCCTCGACGTCCACCCGCTTCAGCTCGCCATCGGCCACCAGCTTGGCGATCGCCGGCTTGGCCTGTCCGGCAGCCAGCCGGAAGTAGTCGCGGATATCGGCCTCGGTGGCCACCCCCAGCGCGGTGGCTGCCCGCAGCGTGAGCTCCCGGACGGCGTCGTCTTCGGCCACCTCGCGGGCCAGCACGTCGGCCGGCAGCACCCTTTCCGTCAGGTCGTAGTGCCGGGCGAACCCCACCCGGGTCGCCGTGGTCAGTGTGCCGCCGGCGAACAGCGCCTCGGCGACCCACTTGGTGTCGCTGCGATTCCACCAGGCACCCTTCGCGCGTCGAGGGGCCGCGGCCAGATGGTTCCTCGATCTGCCCGGCGGTTGACGGCCCCAGGTCGGCGACCGCCGCGACGATGTCGTCGGCCAACCGCGGGTTGGCCTTGACGATGTGGCTGCCCCACCGACCGTGCCGATATTGGCGCATCCGCCAGCGCAGCAGCGGCCAGTCGTCGACCGCCATCAGCGCGGCCTCGTGCGCCCAGTACTCCACCAGTACCCGCGGCGGCGACCGCGTCGCGTGGCTCCAGGCCGCACGGTCCAATACGTCACGGTCGTAAGGCCCGAGCCGGCTGAAGACGGGCGCATAGTGGGCCCGCACCGCTACCGACACCGAGTCGAGCTGCAGCACCTGGATGCGCGAGATCAGCCGACGCAGGTGCGCGCGGGTGATCGGCCCGCCGGGCCTCGGCTCGCTAAAGCCTTGGGCCGCAACGGCTATCCGCCGGGCCTGCGCGGCGGTCAGGCTAGCGGGCCGGATCGACACGGCGCTGAGACTACCGGTCCGCTATGACAGTGGCGGGGCTATCGGGTGCTTATCCCGCGCTGACTTCTTGGCCCAACGCCACCGGGGCGCTCCCCTCGGGCGGATTCTTGAGTTCCTGGTATGCCCGCTCGAGGGTGGCCGGCACCGCGTCGAGATCGCGGTATACGCCCATCAGCTGTTCGAGAATCGTGATCCGCTGTCGAATCGCCTCGTCCACCGCTCGCCGGGCCTGCGCATGATAGTGATCAGCCTCGTGCTTTGCGTCGGCGAGGAGCTGCTCGCGCTCCTCCTGGGCGTCAGCGCGCAAGCCGGCCAGTTCGGCGTCGAGCCGCTCCTTTGTTTCTCGGTACTCGGCTTCGAGGTTGTTGAGCTGGGCGGTCATGTCCGCTATCCGCTCCTTGTGCTCAAGCTGTGCGGCCTCGATCTCGGCTTCGGCCGCCACGATCAGCGCCTCGGCCTCGCCGCGTGCCTCGGCCTGCATCTCGGACACCTCGTCGACTGCCCGCCGCAGCATCTTCGCCATCCTTTGTTGCATCGCGTGGGGCGAGGGTGACGTATCGGTGAGGACGGCCACCTCCTGACGCAGCGCTGCCGCTTCACTGCCGCGTTCCTGCAGCTTGGCCCTGAGGTTCTCGACGTCGTCGAGCAGCAACTGCTGTTTGGTGGCCAACATCTCGATGTGGGCATCGACCGCGGCGGGATCGTAGCCCCTGAACATTCGAGAGAACTTTCGTGTGGGTTCGGTTATCAATGCCACTTCCCCCTCTGCAAACGTTTGTTCGAAACCTTTGTTCCGACCCGTCAATCGAGGGTATGTCAGGTCATGCCGTCGGCGCAGAACCGAGGGATCACGCGCGGCGGTAGCTGTGGCACCGGTATCGCACGCCCGCACGGCTGACCTGCCACTCTCCCGGCGTGCCGACCCACGTCTCGTCGAGCACGGGGGCCACCGCGTCCCCGTCGTCGCGAGGCAGGTCGATGTCGATCTCGGTGACCTCGCACCGGTTGGCCCGTGGCATCGCCAGGGTGTAGATCTGTTCGCCGCCGATCACCCAGGCGTCCGGATCGGTCAACGCGTCGTCAAGGCTTTGCACCACCGTTGCGCCGTCAGCCATGAAGTCGGCGTGGTGGGTCAGGACGACATTTCTGCGGCCCGGCAGCGGCCGGAACTTCGCCGGCAGCGATTCCCAGGTGCGGCGGCCCATCACCACGGTGTGGCCCACGGTGAGCTCTTTGAAGCGGGCCAAATCCTCGGGCACGTCCCAGGGAATGGTGCCGCCGCGGCCGATGATCCCCGATGTCGACTGAGCCCAGATCAGGCCCACTCCGTCGGTTGAGCTCATACGGCGACGGGCGCTTTGATCGCGGGATGCGGATGATAGTCCTCGACGACGACATCGTCGTAGGTGTAATCGAAGATCGAATCACGCTGTGCCAGAATAAGTTTCGGATATGGTCGTGGCTCGCGGCCCAGCTGCTGGGTGACCTGCTCGACATGGTTGTCGTAGATGTGGCAGTCACCGCCGGTCCAGATGAACTCGCCGACACCGAGGCCGGACTGGGCGGCCATCATGTGGGTCAGCAGCGCATAGCTGGCGATGTTGAACGGCACACCGAGAAAAAGGTCAGCGCTGCGCTGGTAGAGCTGGCAGCTGAGCTTGCCGTCGGCCACGTAGAACTGGAACAGCGCATGGCATGGCGCCAGCGCCATCTGCGGGATCTCGCCGACGTTCCAGGCCGACACGATGATGCGCCGCGAATCCGGATCGGTCCGCAGCAGCTTCAGAGCTGCGCTGATCTGGTCGACGTGTTCGCCGGACGGCGTGGGCCAGGACCGCCACTGCACCCCATATACCGGACCGAGATCGCCTGTGTCGCTGGCCCATTCGTCCCAGATTGTGACCCCGTGCTCCCGTAGCCAGCCGACGTTGGAGTCACCGCGCAAAAACCACAGCAGCTCGTACACCACCGACTTCAGATGCACTTTCTTGGTGGTGATCAGCGGGAAACCCGCCGATAGGTCATACCGGATCTGGTGGCCGAACAGGCTGCGGGTACCGGTGCCGGTGCGGTCGGCTTTGGGCGTGCCCTGCTCGAGTACCAGACGCAGTAGGTCCTCGTACGGCGTCACGATCGGCACGCGGTCAGCCACGCGGTCAGCTTAGCGGCGATCGCAAGCGCGGCGAAGCCGGGCGCGGCGGGTCGACGCCGATGAACTCACGTCCATGCTCGGGGAGTAGAACGGATGCCATGCCGAATATCACCGACACCGTCACCACGCCCGACGGCTCGTGCACCGTCCGCCTGTTCACCCCCGACGGGGATGGACCCTGGCCAGGCTTGGTCATGTATCCCGACGCCGGCGGAACCCGAGACACCCTCGCCGACATGGCCGCCAAGCTGGCCGACTTCGGTTACGCGGTGCTGCTGCCCGACGTCTACTACCGCCAGGGCGAGTGGGCGGCGTTCGACATGGAGACCGCATTCAACGACGACAACGAGCGCAAGCGCCTGATGTCGATGGTCGGCAGCATCACTCCGGACGGCTGGGCCTCCGACGCGACGGCATTCTTCGACTACCTGGCCGCTCGGCCCGAGGTCAGCGGGACCAAATTCGGCACTACCGGCTACTGCATGGGCGGCCGCGCCTCATTGATCGTCGCTGGCCGGGTGCCAGACCGGGTGGCCGCCGCGGCGTCGTTCCACGGCGGCGGGCTGGTCACCGACGGCAACGACAGCCCGCATCTGCGGGCCGACCAGATCCAGGCCGCCGTCTATGTGGGCGGTGCGGAGAACGACGCGTCGTTCACGGCCGACCACGCCGAGCAGCTCGAAAAAGCCCTGACGGCGGCCGGCGTCGAGCACACGATCGAAACGTATGCCGCCGCGCACGGGTACGCCGTGCCGGACAACAGGTCCTATGACGCCGACGCCGCCGAAAGGCACTGGACGGCCACCCGGGAGTTCTTCGGAGCGAAGCTGCACGGTTAGCTGCAAACCATGCACGTCGACGCGATGACGGTTGCGCAGCCGCTCGGCCAGATAGGTGACCTGGCCCGACGAGCACAGTCCGCCGGGTTCTCCGGCCTGCTGTTCACCGAGACGGGCCGCACGGCCTATCTCAACGCCGCCGTGGCCTCGCAGGCCGCGCCGGGCCTCGAATTGTCCACCGGTGTCGCCGTGGCTTTTCCGCGCAGTCCATTCATCACGGCGGCCACCGCGTGGGAACTTCAGGAAGCAACCGGCGGGAACTTCCGGCTGGGCCTGGGCACGCAGGTACGCACTCACGTCGTGCGGCGTTACGGCGCGGCTTTCGAACGGCCCGGTCCACGGCTGCGGGACTACCTGCTCGCGGTGAAGGCGTGCTTCTCGGCGTTCCGCTCCGGCACGCTCGATCACCACGGCGAGTTCTACGACCTCGATTTCATTACGCCGCAGTGGAGTCCGGGGCCGATCGATGCTCCTGACCCCAAAGTCGATATCGCCGCGGTGAATCCGTGGATGCTGCGGATGGCCGGCGAAGTGGCCGACGGGGTGCATGTCCATCCGATCGGCGAGCCGGGCTACCTGGCCCGGCATGTCTTGCCGAAAGTCGCTGAAGGAGCGAGGAAAACGGGGCGTTCACGGTCGGACATCGCGATCATCGTGCCGGTCATGACCATCGTCGGCGACACCGATGAAGAGCGCGACGAACAGCGAGAAGTGGTGCGCGCCAGCATGGCCTTCTACGGAAGCACACCCAACTACGCGTTCATCTGGGACGAGGCCGGGTTCGAGGGTACGACCGCCAGGATTCGTGAGAAGCAGAAGGCCGGCGACTTCGCAGGTATGGCGGCCCAGGTGAGCGACGACCACATCGCCGCGTTCGCCACCGAGTCGAGTTGGGACGCATTGGCCGACGTGCTGACAGATAAATATGCGGCTGCGGCAACGCGCCTCGTGCTGTACAACGCCGTCGGCGATCAGGATCGTTTCGAGCGATACGGCGAAGTCGCCCGCCAGGTCAGCGCCCGATCAACCGCTGCATGAAGTCGGGATAGCGCGCGCCCTGCACCTCGATGCCCGCCGCGGCGTCGTCGATCTCGCGGAGGTCGTCGGCGGTCAGCTCGACGTCGGCCGCCGCGAGGTTCTCCTGCAGCCGGTCCAGGCGCCGGGTGCCGGGGATCGGCACGATCCAGGGCCGCTGAGCCAGCAGCCAGGCCAACGCGATCTGGCCGGGTGTCGCACCCTTGCGGGCGGCGATCGTCTGGAGGAGGTCGACCACGGCTCGGTTGGCCCCGCGCACGTCGGCGGCAAAGCGCGGGATGCTGTTGCGGATGTCGGCGCTGTCGAATTGCGTGTTCTCGCTGATGCTTCCGGTGAGAAAGCCTTTACCGAGCGGGCTGTACGGGACAAAGCCGATGCCGAGTTCGGACAGCGTGGGCAGCACCCCAGTCTCAGGATCCTCCGGTTCGCGCCACCACAGCGAATACTCGCTTTGCAGCGCCGTCACGGGCTGCACGGCATGAGCGCGGCGAATGGTCTGCGCTGACGCCTCTGACATCCCGAAATGTCTCACTTTGCCGCTGTCGATCAATTCCTTGACCGTTCCGGCCACGTCCTCGATGGGGACCTCGGGGTCGACGCGGTGTTGGTAGAGCAGATCGATGGTCTCCACACCCAGCCTGCGCAGCGAATTGTCGGCAACCTCTTTGATGTGGTCGGGCCGACTGTCCAGCCCCACGATGTTGCCGTCGGCGGCGAAGGCGAAACCGAACTTGGTCGCGATCACCACCTGCCCGGCGAACGGCGCCTAACGCCTCGCCGACCAGTTCTTCATTGTTGCCGTAGGCTTCCGCGGTGTCGAAGAACGTGACACCGCGCTCGACCGCGGCACGGATCACCGCGATCATCTCGGCGGTGGACCCAGACAGACCGAAGCCGCGGCTCATGCCCATGCAGCCCAATCCGATCGCCGAGACTTCGAGGCTGTCACCCAGGATGCGCTTGTCCACTTTTTCCTCCTGTCATTCAGCTGGTCACGACACCGGCAAGTCGACCAACGTGGCCAACCGGGCACGGTGACGGTAGGCGGTGCCGAAGGCCAACTGATCGCTCTTGGCCCGCTTCAGGTACAGATGCGCCGGATATTCCCATGTCATTCCGATACCGCCATGCAACTGAACGCATTCTTCAGCGGCGTGCACGGCGATGCCGCTGCAATAGGCCTGCGCGACAGCCGCCCCGATCGTCGCGTCCTCGTCTTGACGGGCGGAGGCATCAGCGGCGTATCGAGCCGCCGCCGCAGCGGAATTGACCTCGATCCACAGATCCGCAAGCCGATGTTTGATGGCCTGGTAGGACCCGATCGTCCGGCCGAATTGCTTGCGCTGCTTGGCATAGTCCAGCGTGGTGCCGAAACACCATTGCGCGATGCCCAATTGCTCGGACGCCAGCAGCGCTGCACCCGTCTCCAGCGCCGCCGCGACTGCGACGTCAGCAGGCGCAGTGTCGACACGCGACGACGCGGCACCGGAAAAGTCAATATTTGCAAGGGGTCTCGTCATATCCAGGGTGAGCACCGGCGACACGTCCACGCCCGCTGCGCCACGGTCGACGGTGTGCAACTCCAGTCCGTCCGGCCCGGCCACCGGCACCACCAGCACGTCGGCCTCGTCCGCACCGGCCACGCTGGTGATCCGTCCGGTCAGCCCGTTGCCGCCTGCGCTGACGCCGGCCACCACGTCACCCGGAGCGGTAGACAGCGGCACCACTAGCGCGCCGGTGCGCGAGCCCGCCGCCAAACCCTTGAGCGTTTCGGTGTCGCCGGCGTGCAGCAGCGCGACGGTGGCCAGCACCGCACTGGACAGAAATGGCACCGGCGCGACGGCGCGACCGATCTCCTCCATGACCACGGCCGCCTCGCGGGCACCGGCGCCCGCGCCGCCGAGCTGCTCGGGCACCAGCAAGCCGGCCATGCCCAGATCGGTGGCCAGGGTGTGCCAGACACCGGAGAAATCTTGCGGCGCAGCATCGTACAAACTCGTCACCGCTTCCGGCGGGCACCGGTCGGCGAACAGACGGCGCACACTGTCCCGCAATGCTTCTTCGGTGTCCGAGTACAGCAGATCAGTCACAGGGCTGTTCCTTTGTCTAAGTCCTTGTATGCGATGTCCTTGTCAACCCGGTGTTCTGGGGGCAGGCCGAGGATGCGCTCAGCGATGGTGTTGCGCAGGATCTCCGATGTGCCGCCCTCGATCGAATTGCCCCTCGCCCGCAGGTAGCGGTATCCGGGCTCGCGGCCGAAAAAATCAACCGCTTCGGGTTGGCGCATGGTCCAATCGTCGTAGCGCAAACCCTCTTCGGGGTGCAGTTCGATGTCGAAGCCCGAAATCGCCTGCGCCAGACGCGCAAACGTAACCTTCATCCCGGCACCCTCGGGCCCGGGCTGACCCACGGCCATGCGCTGGCGCAGTCGCAGCCCGGTCAGCCGGGCCACCTCCGCCTCCACCCACAGCCGCATCAGTTCGTCGTGCATCGCCGGGTTGCGCAGTTCCGGTTGAGCCCGCCAGGCTTCGGTGACCCTGCCGATGATCCCGGTTTCGCGTGCGCTACCGGCCATCGAGCCGATGGCTACGCGTTCGTTGTTCAGCGTGGTCGTCGCGACCTTCCAGCCGCCGCCCTCCGGGCCGAGCCGGTTGGCGTCGGGCACCCGGACATCGGTGAGGAACACCTCGTTGAATTCGGCTTCGCCGGTGATCTGGCGCAACGGCCGGACATCGACGCCGGGATCGGTCATGTCGCAGACAAAATAGGTCAGGCCCTGATGTTTGGGAACCGCCGGATCGGTTCGCGCGACCAGGATCGCCCGCTGGGCGTTCTGTGCGCTCGACGTCCACACCTTCTGCCCGTTCACGATCCAGTCATCGCCGTCGCGGACCGCACGGGTGGCCACACCGGCAAGGTCGGATCCGGCGCCCGGCTCGCTGAACAGTTGGCAATAGACGTGCTCGCCGGTGAACAACGGCCGCAGGAACTTTCGCTGCTGATCTGCGCTGCCGAATGCTGCGATCGTGGGTGCGGCCATGCCCATCCCGATGCCGTTTCGACCCCCACCGCCTCCTGGCGGCGCACCCGCGGCGGTCAGTTCCTCCTCAACCTGCGACTGAAAGCTGCGCGACAGGTCGAGCCCGCCGGAGCCGAGCGGAAAGTGCACCCACGCCAGGCCGGCGTCGAACCGGGCACCCAGGAAATCGTGTGGATCACTGCTCACCGGGTCGTGTTCGTCGAGCAATGCCCGCACCCGTGCGCGTAGGTCCTCGGCAACCGCCTGCTCGTCGACGCTCATCGGAATCCCGCTGCGTTTCCGAGCAATTGACCGCCGTCGATCACCATCGTCTCGCCGGTGATCCAGCTCGCCTGGTCGGACACCAGGAAGGCGACGGCGGCCGCCACGTCGGGTGGCTCGCCAATTCGGCCCAGCGCCGTCGACGACGACACCGCGTCTTCGTGGTCCTTCCACAGCGCCTCGGCGAGCTTGGTTCGAACCACACCCGGGCAGATCGCATTCACCCGGACGCGTGGCGAAAGTTCCAGTGCCAGTTGCTTGGTGACGTGGATCAGCGCGGCTTTCGTCGCGTTGTACATGCCCATGTTCGGTGACTGATGCAGACCACCGATCGACGCGGTGTTCACCACCGCGCCGCCGTGCTCGGCCATCCACGCTTTGACGACCAGTGAGGTCCACAGCAGCGGCGCCCAGAGGTTGACCTCGAAGGTCTTGGCGAAGCGGCCGTGATCCTGTTCGATCAGCGGACCGTACGCCGGGTTGGTGCCGGCGTTGTTGATCAAGATGTCGATGCCGCCGAAGCGGTCGAGCGTCAGTTCGACGCAATGTTGCGCGGCGTCCTCGTCGACCGCGTGTGCGGCCACTCCGATTGCGTTGCCGCCGACCTGCTCGGCGGCTTCGTCCGCGCTCTCCTGCTTGCGGGACGTCAGCACCACGTTCGCGCCGTCGGCGGCCAGCCGCTGTGCGATGGCCAGCCCGATACCTCGCGAGGCCCCGGTGATGATCGCGGTGCGGCCGCTGAGATCCGTTGAGATCATTGAACGTCCTCCATCAGGCTGCGCTGGTAGCGGCGCATGCCGCCCAGCCATCGGTCGTAGTCGGCGCCTTTTTGCCGGTACATCTCGAGCACCGCCGGATGCGGAAGGATCAGGAACCGCTCCTCGTCGATGGCCGCCAGCACGATGTCGGCGACGTCGTCCGGCTCCAGCACATCGCCCGCGGTAGTGACCGCCCGCGTCGCCAGGCGGGCCAGCGGATCGTCGGACTTCCCAGGCGAATACAGCAGATTGGTGTTGACGCCCATTGGGCACAGACAACTCACCCGCACCCCTTGATCGCCGAAGGTGATGTTCAGCCATTCGGCGAAGCCGACCGCGGCGTGCTTGGTCACCGAGTACGTCGCCGACCCGAGTTGGGTGAGCAGCCCGGCCGCTGATGCGGTGCTGACGAAGTACCCCTCTCCGCGCTCGACCCAGCCGGGCACCAGCAGCTGTGCGGCGCGGATATGCGCGCGCAGGTTGACGTCGATGGAGCGATCCCACTCGTCCTCGGTGACGTCCAAGCCCGCGACACCGGTGATGCCCGCATTCGCGAAATACAAGTCGACGGGACCGAATTCGCTTTCCGCCCGCTGGATCAACTGCTGAATCTGTGCGGTGTCGGAGACGTCGGCGGCCACACCGACCGCCGCGCCGGGCCGATCGGCATTGATCCCGTCTGCCGCCGCCAGCGCGGCGTCGGCGTTTATGTCGGCGACAACGACTCGCGCATCCTGCTGCGCGAGCTTGGCGGCCAGCGCGCCGCCTATGCCGTTACCGCCGCCGGTGACGACAGCGACCTTTTCGGCAACCTTCACAACGGGTTCCTTTCGTTTTTGAACAGCAGCCGGACGATCCACCCCCGGGTGTCCGCCGGGTCGATCACGTCGTCGAGTTCGAAGGTGGTGGCCGAGGTGAGCGCCTTGCCGTGCTGATACGCCGCCTCGACCAGCTTGTCGAACAAGTTCTGGCGCTCGATCGGGTCGGCGACGGCGGCCAACTCCTTGCTGAAGCCCAGCCGCACGGCACCCTCGAGACCCATCCCGCCGATCTCCCCGGTCGGCCAGGCGATAGTGAACTCCGGGGCGTGGAAGGACCCTCCGGCCATCGCCATCGCGCCCAGCCCGTAGCCCTTGCGCAGGATGATCAACCCGAACGGCACGGTCAGCCGCGCCCCGACGATGAACAGCCGGCTCATCCGCCGGACCGCAGCGTCGACTTCGGCGTCCGGGCCGACCATGAAACCGGGGGTGTCGCACAGCGAAATGATCGGCAACCCAGCCGATTCACAGAGCATCAGGAAGTCGGCGATCTTGTCCGCTGCCTCGGCGTCGATGGCCCCACCGAGATGATGACTGCTGTTGGCGAGCAATCCGAACGCCACGCCTTCGACCCGGACGAGCGCAGTGACCACTCCGACCCCGTAGTCGGCACGCAGCTCGAGGACGGATCCCACGTCGGCGACCGAGTCGATTGCGTGGTGCACGTCGTAGGCTCGTAACCGGTTCTCCGGCACCACATGTCGCGCCTGCCGAGGATCCGGAGCTTCCCAGTCGTCGAGTCTGCCATGAAAGTAGGACAGGTACTGCTTGGCCAGCGACACTGCGTGCGCCTCGTCGCGGGCGACCAGGCCGACGACCCCGTTGCGCCGCTGCACGCCGATGGGACCGATGTCTTCCGGCCGGTACTCCCCGAGTCCGCCGCCCTCGATCATCGCCGGACCACCCATGCCGATGTTCGCGTCGGGAGTCGCGATGATCACGTCGCACACCCCGGCCAACGCCGCGTTGCCGGCAAAGCACCGCCCGGACACGATCGACACCAGCGGAACGTGGCCGCTGAGTGCGCCCAGCGCGCGGAACGTCGGTACATCGAGGCCGGCGACGTTGCCGAGGTCGGTGTCGCCGGGCCGGCCGCCGCCGCCTTCGGCGAACAGCACCACGGGCAGGTTTCTGCGGGCAGCCAGGTCGACGACCCGATCGGTCTTGGCATGGTTGCGCATGCCCTGCGTGCCGGCAAGCACGGTGTAGTCATACGACAGCACGACCGCCTCGGCGCCGCCGATTTTCGCCACCCCGGCGACCAGCCCATCGGCAGGGGTGTTGGTGATCAGATCGTCCTCCGAGCGCCGGCTGCGCTGCGCGGCCACCGTCAACGCGCCGTACTCGACGAAGCTTCCCGGGTCGACAAGGTCGGCGATGTTCTCTCTGGCGGTGCGCCGATTCTGTTTGTGCCGCTTGGTAATCGCCACGGGCCGACCGTCGTCGAGGGTGAGCAGGTGCCGGCGGCGGACCTCGGCGAGGTCAGCACGAGTCCGGTCCAGATCCAGGTTGGTGACATCTTCGGCCCGCGCACCTTCGCCGGTACGGGTGAATACCACCAGCGGGTCTCCGGTTCCGACGACCTGCCCGGGTGTCACCAGTGTCCGGACCGTGCGCGCCGCGTCCGGCGCGGTCAGCACATGCTGCATCTTCATCGCTTCGAGCACGACCAGCTGCGCGCCCGCGGTGAACTCGGCCCCCTCCGGCGCAGCCTCGATCACGGTGCCGGCCAATTGTGCGCGCAGCACCTCCTCACCCGGATGCAGCTCGATCGACGCGACTCGGGTCTCCGGGCGCCGAGACTGCACCGCGCCGACGAGGACGGCAACGTTTTCGTCGACGAAATTCGTTGTCACCGAGCCTGATTGCAGCTGGCTGCTCGACAGCACTTCGCGCAACAGCCCGATGTTGGTGCGGATGCCCTCGATGCGGAATTCCGCCAACGCGGTCTGCGTCTTTCGCACCGCCGCGGGAAACGATGAGCTGCGCACGTGAGTAATCACTTTGGCCAGCAACGAGTCGTACCGTGGGCTCGGCGTGTATCCGGGGCAGCCGTGGGTGTCGACACGCACGCCGGGTCCGGTCGGCGGCGAGAACACGGCCAGCGTTCCCGTCGTCGGCGATACGGATCCATCGGCGGCGAGCGTCTCCGTGTTGACCCGGGCCTGGATCGAGATGCCTTGTGCCAACGCGGGCTCGCCGACGACCTCGCTGCCCTCGGCGATCATTCCGGCAGGTAGCCCGAGCTGGTCGAACGTCGCGCCGCGGGCGATGGCCAACTGCATCGAAATCAGGTCGAGCCCGGTGGTTTCTTCGGTGATGGTGTGTTCGACCTGGATTCGCGGGTTAACTTCCAGGAACACGAATCGATCACCATCGACCAGGAATTCGACGGTTGCCAGCCCTCGGTAGTCAGCCTCTGCGCACAGCCTCGCCGCGGCCTCATGCATCCCGCGCCGCAGCTTCTCGGAAAGGCCTTGAGCGGGCGCTATTTCGATGAGCTTCTGGTGGCGCCGCTGGATGCTGCAATCACGGTCGCCGAGCGCCAGCGCACGCGTTGCCGGGCCCGATGGCGCGGCGACGATCTGCACCTCGATATGCCGCGCGTCGGCCAGGTGTACCTCGGCGAAGACTGCCCGGTCGCCGAATCCCAGCTCGGCCTCGGCGGCGCACTGCCGGTAGGCGTCGTCAATCTGGTCGGCGCTGTGGACGATTCGCATGCCGCGGCCACCGCCACCGGCCAGCGCCTTGATCACGATGCCGCCGTCGTGCGCGGAGGCGAACGCCCGAATGTCCTCGACGTTGCTGGGTCCCTCGGTGGCCGGCAGCACCGGCACGCCGGCTGCGACTGCGGCGCGACGGGCCAATGACTTGTTGCCGAACAACTCCAGCGCGGCGGCATCCGGACCGACGAACGTGTATCCCGCCGCCGAACAGGCGCGGGCGAATTCAGGCTGTTCGCTGACAAATCCGTAGCCAGGATGGATCAGCTCGGCACCGGACTCCTTGGCCGCCGCTAGGATCGCCGTGTGATCCAGGTAGGCGGCCGGCCCGGACCCGGGCAAACCGATTGCCTCGTCAGCGGCGTGCACGTGTGGACTGTCGGCATCGTCCTCGGCGTAGACGGCGACAGTGCCGAGCCCCAACTCGGTAGCGGTGCGGATGATCCGGAGCGCGATCTCACCACGGTTCGCGATCAGCAGGCGCGTCCCGTCCCGTCCTTCGTAAGATCGATCATTTCCCATCCGGATCACATCATCCGCTACTGCGGTTTTGCGACTATGACTGGGCGGCTCAGCAAACTTCCGTCAAAGGCAGCAAACGCGGCCGATGTGACCAGTAGTTTCATTGCCAGCGACGATGCAAAGGAGAGAGCCATTAAGCAATACATCTTCGCAGGACTGGCCGCCATGGTGCTGGCAGGCGGACTGATCAGCGCGGCACCCCCGGCGAGCGCAGGATGCCTCGATCCCGGATGGGCGGCGCACCCGCTTGCACAAATGTGCGACAGTCCCGTCAATTCTGACGGCATGTGGGAACGCTGCCTGACGTATCACAACGGCGGCCCTTATACGCCCGCCCAGACCGACTGCTACATCATGAGCGCTGGCCAGCCGCCCCCCGGTGACCCCGTCTTGGGAACGCCACCAACGCATATCGACCCGTAGCAGGCATACCGTCGAAAGCGTGCTTGAGGGCGTCGCAGGCGCGAAATTCTATTGCCCGACCAACTGGGGCGCGCCGCGTTGGAGTCTGCCGCGCCCGGGGCGGCCGTCTACGCACCCTTCGAACCACTGGCCGGCGTAAGCGAAGGCACTGTCCAGGTCCCGTCGAAGAACTCCGCGCGTGGGCGGTACAGCCGAATCAGGTAGTTCCAACCCTGCGGTGTGACGATGCAATTGGGTGGAGCATCTTCGCCGACGTCAGCCCTGAACCGGACGGTGATCGAGCCGTCCTCATTGGGCACCCCGGCGATGCTGTTGACTGAGTAGAGGTGCCGTGAATTCGGCTCGAAGAACCCAGCAGAGTTGTACACCGAGACCGACCAGAATGCGTCCACCGGAACGTCCTTGAACGTCAACTCGTACTCGCCCGGCGGCACCGCCGGGTCGACACCGACATAGGAAGCCTCCGACGTCGGCAACCCTCCCCATCCGGCGGCAGTGCCGATCAGATGATGGATCGGATCGACCTCGTCCCGGGTTCCGAATGCTCCCCCGAAGTCGGTCAACCCACTCGCAAGGCTGAGCAGGGCTTGGCGCGTCTTGTCCAGACTTTCTCTGTCGTATTCCGGCGAGGTGAACACCTCCGAAGAGCTCGTCTCAAGCGTGATGCGGTCTTGAAGGGCACCAACAGCGGCGACGTCATCGGGGTCGAGCGGATCGACCAGGGTGCGGACACCGACCATCACGTACCGCGACCCACAGCGGTCACTGGTCAATTCGTGCCGTACCGGCGCGTGCAGGAGCACGTTGATGTAGTGGTCGTCGTTCACCGCCATCGCCGACATGTAGCGCCCGTCAGCCTCGGGGAGCGAGAGCCAGGCCGGCTTCGCGAGGTCGAGGATTGCGAAGCTGTACAACGTATCCCGGTTCAGCCGGATGACGGTCTGCTCGTTGATCGATGCCGGCTGCCGATTGTGCCGAAACACGCCGATCCCGCCCGCGTCGCGTTGGAAGTCGGCGAACATCCTGTGCGTCTCCGCCCGGACGAAGTTATCGGCATTGACCATCACTCCCACGTCAGACTCTCCCGTCAGCAACCTGATTGTCGCGGCTCAGACCATCAACTGAGCTGCGACCGTCGCGCCGAGTTCCCAGCACGCCTCCAGGTCGGCCTTGCCCGGTTTGCCCGACACCACCACGTACTCAGCCGCCTTCACCCAGCCCAGGCCGGTCGTAATGGAGTCGACGCCACGCTCGGCCCCCTCGGTTCCCTCGTTGCCGTGCAGGTAAAGACCGAACGGTCGCCCACGGGTGGCGTCCAGGCACGGGTAATAGAAAACCTCGAAGGCGTGCTTCATTGCGCCCGAAATGTAGCCGAGGTTGGCCGGTGTGCCAAGCACATACCGTCGGCCTCTAGCATCTTGACCGGCGAGACGGTCAGCGCCGGTCGACGCACAACCTCGACTCCCTCGATCTCGGGGTCGGTCGCCCCGGCCGGTACCGCCTCAAACATCTCCTGGCAGTGCGGCGATGGCGTGTGGTGCACGATCAGCAGGCGTGGCGCTAGCTGCCTCGATGTTGAAAAGCCCGGTAAATCCCCAAATAGTGCTTCGGTTCGTCTGTGCATGTGACGGCGCCCGACTAGGCTCGCGGCCATGCCCTCGGTTCTGGTCACGGGCGCATCGCGGGGCATCGGTGAATCCATCGCCGCCCACCTCGCGGCCAACGGGTGGGAGGTCTTTGCGGGTGTTCGCACGCACCACGACGCACAGAAGGTCGGCGGGGAAAGCCCCGCATCACGCCCGTGATTCTCGACGTGACAAACCCAGAAAACGTTGCCGCCCTTGATGATTGCCTGCCTGAGCATCTCGACGCCGTGGTGAACAATGCCGGCGTGGTCGTGACTGGGCCGATGGAGGCAGTCGCGTCAGCAGAGCTGCGTCGCCAACTCGAAGTCAACGTGGTCGGTCAGGTGGCGGTGACACAGGCCGTGCTGCCCCGGCTGCGTCGATCGCACGGCCGGATCGTGTTCGTCTCGAGCCTTAATGGCAGGGTGTGCTTTCCGTTGCTTGGCGCCTACTGTGCGTCGAAGTTCGCACTGGAAGGGGTGGCCGACGCGCTGCGGATGGAGCTGAAGCCCTGGGACATTCCGGTGGTGGTTGTCGAGCCGGCGCAGACCAAGACCGACATGTGGCATACCGCGAACACCTCGATGGAGCAGATGGCCGCCGCGATGACAGCCGAGACGCGGCAGCTTTACGCAGGGCACCTGCCTGGCTTGAGCAAGGCGATAGCCAGGACGCGGAAGACGGCGGTACCGCCGGAGAAAGTCGCCCACGTCGTCGAAGAGGCATTGACGGCCCGCCGGCCCCGGGCGCGCTATGTCGTGGGCGTAGTGCCGAAGTTGATGCTCGCCGTCGCGACGAAGCTCCTGACATCTGTACTGGACCGCGTCCTGCGCGCTGTCTCGGGCCAGCCGAGCTGGCTCTGAGGGGTGAGGGAGCCGACCCGGCGAGGGCGTGATGGATCAGTTCCGTATCGAGCATGTCTCGGAGGCAAACACGCTGAGCTCGGCCGCGCGCCGACCAGCCGCTGTTCAGCAGTCCTAGCCGAGTGATTCGACGGCGCGGGCGGTCGCCTGGCCGAGGCGAAGAATCCGCAGATCGCCTACCGGGGTGCCGCGCCCACGGTTGCACACCATCGCCAAGGCCAGGTCGTGCCCCGGATCGGCAAAGCCGCCAGAGCCACCGAACCCAAAATGGCCGAAGCCGAGGGGCAATTGTTTGTGCAGCAACGGCAGCCGGTGGTAGCCGAGCCGCCACTGCATGGTCATCATGACGACCCGATCGCGCTCGTCGTTCTGGATTTCGGCGGCCTTGCGAACGGTCTCCTCGGAAAGAATGCGCACACCGCCGAACTGGCCGCCGCCCGCGAGCATCGCGTACATGGCGCCCAGCGACACGGCGTCGAAATGGCCGTTCATCGCGGGAACGGCAACATCGAGCAGTCGCGGGTCGACGATGACGTCCTCCATACCGCGGGATAGGGCTGCGTTAATCATCCGATGCGGGTTGATCGGCGACCTGACGGCGCGAAGAGTCCTCGTCAGCATGTCGAAGACGAAGCTGATGACGGGCCGAGACCAACGCTCGAATGGAGGTGACATTGGTGCCAGGGGTGCCACGCGGTGCCGCTGGTCGGTCGGGCAACCGATATACAGGCCGTCGAGACCCAGCGGTCCGGCGAGTTCTTTCTGCATGAAATCGCTGATTGGCAGCCCGGAGATCCGTCGCACCAACTCCCCGACGAGCCACCCGAACGTCAACGCGTGGTAACCCACCGCGGTACCCGGCTCGTATGCCGGCTTCGCCCGAGCCAGCGCATCGGTCATGTGCTCCCAATCGAGGATTCTCGACCCGTGGTCGATGATCGTGCCGAGGCGGTGTAAGCCCGCGGAGTGGCTCAACACCTGGCGAACGGTGATTTCCTCCTTGCCGTTCTGAGCGAACTCGGGCCAGTAGGTGGCGACGCGTTCGTCGTAGTCCATCTCGCCGCGGTCGGCGAGGATATGGGCGCAGGTCGAGACGACGCCCTTGGTGGTGCTCCAACACATGGCAAGGGTGTCGCGTGTCCAGGGCATTCCGTTCAGGCTGCGAACTCCGCCCCACAGATCGACGACAAGCCTGCCGCGGTGGTAAACGGCCACCGCGGCGCCGCCGTTGGTGCGGGCGATCTGGGTCCTGAAGACGTCTGCCACTTCGGCGAACTCTTCGTCGAAATTCCCTGTGATCATGTCGTTTTCGGCTGTGGTGGTGCTCAAGTTCGTGGCTCCTTATTTAGCTGACATCAGCCAGCGCAACGACGGCGTCAAACCCTTCGCGGATGCAGCTGGCAAGCACGTCCAGATCGGGCACGGCTGCCGCATCGACGTTGATCCCAACGAACGCCTTATGGCCGTAACCCAAGAGGCTGCAGTTCGCCGCGGTGCCCATGAGGGGACCGAAGGGGTAGATTGCCACGACCTTCGCCCGGGCGATGTACACCGTCTGATCCCCCGCGGGAATGTTGCTGACCGCCAAGTCGTTGTGTTTGAGCATCATCCCAAACAACGGAGCCACCGCGGGGCCGAGGGCGCCGAGCATCCCGTCCAGCGCGGTGGCCGAGGGCAGTCTCACCTCCTCCTTCAGCGCGCAAAGGAGGTTGTGGAACACCGCCAATGCGCCGGCGGGGTCATCGGTGCCGACCGGGATCGCGATCGACTCCCCTCGCACCTGGTTTGCGACGGAGTAGTCACCCGGCTGGCGGATGTTCACGGCGATGGCGGCACGCAATCGCTCGACGGGTTTCCCATGTCGCTCGTGGTAGAGGCCGAACCCGTGGGCGACGGCGGTGACAAAAGCGTCGTTGACCGTGCAACCCCGCGGTTTGGCTGCCTCGCGCAGCGTCGGCAGGTCCAGCTCGAGGGCGGCGAAGCGCATCCAGCCTCGTCGCTCGGCCATCAGTGGGGACAGGCTCTTGCGTGGCGGGGTCATAACATGCAGCAGCGCCCGGACGTTCTTGTTGACGGTGTTGGCGGTGTCGGCCGGGCGGGAGAAGACGGCCGGAACCGCACGGGCCGCCACGTTGGCCGACCGGCTGAGGAATCCGACGGTCCGGCGCATCGTGTAGGTGATCGCCTCGGCAGCCAGTTGGAACACTGAGTCGTCTTCGGGCTGCGGTACTGCCGGCATGGCCCCAATATCGCGCGGCTCGCGGGTGAAGTCGCCGAGGTGAGCCAGAACCGCGAGAGTGCCCACCCCATCGGTCACTACATGACTGATATTCATGATCACGGCTGCTCGGCCCTCTCGGAGACCCTCGACCACGGTGACGATCCACAGCGGACGAGCCTGGTCGAAACCCGACATCGCCGACTGGCGCGCGAACTCGAGCACACCGTCGATGGACCCGTCGCCAGGCGCACGAATCCAGCGGACGTGGTAGGAGAGATCGAAGTTGGGGTCGACGAGCCAGCGGGGCGTCGATAAGCGCAATGGCGTCGCGACCAGCCTGTGCCGAAACGGTGGCAGGCTACGGGTGAAATGTTCCATCCGGTCGAACAGCACCTGCGGGTCGGGTGCTTGGTCGAGCACCAGGACCGCGGTCATGGTCTGCCGCAGCAGCGGATCGTTCTCGATTCCCCACATAACCGCATCCATGTCGCCCGCGTGAAGAGGCCGGTGCGGTGCCGGTCGGTGATTCTCGATCGTCGTTGTCATCATCCTTGGTTGCCAACAAGTGAGTTCCTCGGCGTGCCCCTTGGTGCACGAGATGTCGATGTGCGCGTTCTGTTCCGGCAGCCGGACCGTGGAGCGGCCATGATCATCCACCCAGCAGTTTCCACCCGATCTGTTGTCTGTGGCCCGGTTCTGGATGAATCCGCCCGGATAAGAGCCCGATCAGCACTGCGGCAGAGGATTTCACACACCGATGTTCGCCGTCGCACAAGCCCGCCGGGATTCAACCTCGGTCGACCGGCTGCCATATACGACGACCACGCTTCGGTCAGCCTCGGTGCGCAGGGTTCAACCGGAACCGACAGAGCGGCCAAGGACCCCAGCGACACTGCGCTTTGCGCGGGTCGGCCACACACTCGGGTCGCGTCGACGAACCGCGTTACGGCTCTTATCACCTCGTGACCACCCCGCGTAGATTGACCGTACTTGTCGCCCACCTCGGGCCGACGCTTACTACCCGCGTTCGATCGTGCGACTCGTCACATCAACTGAGCGGCGACCGTCGCGCCCAAGTTCCAGCACGCCTCGATGTCGTCCTTGGACGGTTTGCCTGAAACGACCACAGTCTCGGTGGCTTTCACCCAGCCGAGCCCGGTCGTGATGCTGTCGACTGCTCGCTCAGCTCCCTCGGTGCCCTCGTTGCCGTGGAGGTACAGCCCGAACGGTCGCCCCCGCGTCGAGTCGAGAATCTGGTAGTAGGCGCAGTCGAACGCGTGCTTCATGGCACCGCTGAGGTACCCGAGGTTGGCCGGGGTGCCGAGCAGATAGCCGTCAGCCTCCAGGAACTCGACCGGCGAGACGGTGAGCGCCGGTCGCCGCACGACCTCCACACCCTCGATCTCGGGATCGGTCGCACCGGCCACCACCGCCTCGAGTATCTCCTGGCAGTGCGGCGACGGCGTGTGATGGATGATCAGCAGACGTGCCACAAGCTGGCCCTATGCCTAGAAGAGGAGTATCCGACTAAATCCTGCTTGAGGGCGCCGCTCATGTAACCAAGGTTGGCCGGGGTTCCGAGCAGGTAGCCGTCGGCTTCGAGCACATCGGTCGATGACACGGCCAGCGCGGGGCGGCGCACGAGGTCTACGCCCTCGATCTCAGGGTCGGTCGCCCCGGCCACCACCGCCTCGAACATCTCCTGCGTATGTGGGGACGGGGTGTGATGAATCACCAACAGCCTCTTGCTCATTGGCAGCCCTGCAGTTCGACGGCTTTCTTCATGGCTTCGCGGGCCCGGCTGCGATCCCCGGCGTAGTCGTAGGCGCGGGCCAGTCGATACCAACGCCGCCAGTCACCGGGGTCGCTCCGCAATTCGGTACGGACCGTGTCGAACAGGGCATCGGCCGCATCGCGTTCGATGCGTCCCGAAGGCCGTCGCGGCAGGGCGCTCACGTCGAGTTCCATCCCATCTTCGGCGGCGAGGCGGGCCAGCTTCTGATGAACGAAACCCGCACGCAGAGTGGCGATCATCGCCCACAGGCCGATGCCTGGGAGGATTAACAGCGCGGTACCCAGCGCGACGGCCACAGCGCGCCCGGAACCGATCATCAGGACGGCGGCCCGGCCCAGCAACGCCAGGTACACCAGCAGCGCCAGGCACATGAACGCGATCATCAGCTGGATACCCAGGCTGCGCCCCGGTGGGCCGGACCCCGTCATATCGGTCATTGCAAGTCGAGCAGGGATTCGATTCCTATTGTCAGGCCCGGATGTTCGGCGACCCGGCGAACCGCCAACAGCACCCCGGGCACGAATGACGTGCGGTCGATACTGTCGTGCCGGATGGTCAGGGTCTCCCCCGCGGTGCCGAACAACACTTCCTGATGAGCCACCAGCCCGGCCAACCGCACCGAGTGCACCGGCACACCCGCGACGTCGGCGCCGCGGGCACCCGGCAGGCTCGATGTGGTGGCATCCGGGTTGGGCGGCAGGCCTTTTCGCGATTCGGCGATCAGTTCGGCGGTCCGGGCGGCGGTTCCCGACGGAGCATCGGCCTTGTGTGGATGATGCAGTTCGATGACCTCGACCGACTCGAAGAACGGTGCGGCCTGTCTGGCGAAGTGCATGGACAACACCGCCCCGATGGCGAAGTTGGGCGCAATGAGGACTGCGACGCCCGGCTTGGCGGCCAGCCACGACCGGACCTGTTGCAGCCGTTCGTCGGTGAAACCGGTGGTTCCCACGACTGCGTGAATCCCGTTGTCGATCAGAAACCGCAGGTTCTCCATCACGACGTCGGGGTGGGTGAAGTCGATCACGACCTCGGTTTCGTTGTCGGTCAACAGGCTCAGCGGATCACCGGCGTCGACTTCAGCGGACAGGCTCAGATCCTCGGCGGCCTCCACCGCCTGCACCATCGTCGCGCCTACTTTGCCCTTCGATCCCAGCACTGCTACCCGCATGGTCTCACCCTAGACCGGGCCGTCGAGCCCGAAGTTGTCCACAGTCCGTCGTTTATCCACAATCGACGATTCGACGGCGGCCGTGTTGCCTCGTGTCAAGATGCGCGCGTCGAGTTTCTGGTTGCCTCATTTGAGAGTGCGCGCTTAGCGGCACGGGCGTTGGTTTTCGATCCGGCTTTGCTGGAGGTCAGGGTGAGGAGTTGGTTGGTCAAGGCCTGAATCCGGCGCTGCGTGGCGGCGGGGTTGATCCGGCCCTGGGCTGTGGCCAGGCCCACGATGCGGCCCTCGGTCATCGTTGGGTGATTGATCGCGCGCTGAAACGGGGTGACCGCAGTGTCGTATTTCTTGGAGACCTTGGCGCCGTCACGGACCTTCGATATCAGTTTCTGCTGCGGGTAGAAGTAGTTGGTCAGCTTGGACTGCAGCTGCCAGATCTCGTTGAGTAACAACAGTTCTGCGGCAGTGTCATAGCGGTGGTAACCGACTACGGTGCGGACCACCGCCCAGTTCTTCTGCTCGACGTGACAGCCGTCGTTCTTGTTCGCCACCCGCGCGCGGGTGAAGGTGATCTGGTGCCTTTGACACCATTGCAGCAAGTAGACGTTGATGAATTCCGATCCGTTGTCGGAGTCCACCCCCAGGATTGGGAACGGCATCCTGTAAGCGATGTCGTTGAGTGCGGCCAGGACGCATTTGGCGGTCTTGCTGGGCACCGAGCGGTTCTCGGTCCAGCCGGTGGCGATGTCGGTGACCGTCAGCGTGAACGCGAACTGGCCGGCGGCGTTGCCGCCGTCGTGGCAGACCAGGTCGATCTCGACGAACCCGGGTCGGGCGTCGTCCCAGTCGGCCCAGGTGCGCACCGGAATCTGACTTTTGAGCAGCGATCCCGGCTTGGTAGCCGCACGTCCCTTGAGCTGATACTTGCGCCCGTTCACTGGCCAGGCGACGATCGATGGTGGCCGCCGACATCGACACCAACAGCGCCGCGGTGTCCTCATCGATCACCAACTCCCCGAAATGACGCAACACCGCCACCAATTCGCCCAGCATCGGCGCCAGCCGCTTGCCGGCCGGCATTCCCAGCACCGTCCAGCACACCGTCAACGCGGCAATGACATCCGGTCCATACCTCGGTGGCCGCCGACTTCTCGGCGACACCAATCTGGGCTGCAACGCCATCACGAGCGCTTTACGGGCATGATTACGGTGCCAGCCCGTGGTGGCGCACAACTCGTCGAGAATGATGCCCTTGGTCCGTTTGTCCGCCAACGAATAGCGGACCGCGGTCGTCTCGGTCACTGCCCTGCGCTCGGCCAACGTCAACCCCACCATCTGGGCCTACCGAGGTCATGGCTGACCGATCACGTAGGCGCGCCGCACGCGCGCATTTCAGATGAGGCAACGAAGCACCATTTCGGGGCCTTTCGCGCGCATATCGGATGAGTCACCGCGGGCGGCTGACGACGGTCATCGCCGGTAACGTTTCGAACATGAGTTCGACATGCGTGGCGCCGCCGCCTGGGGTCGCGGCCGCCTTGGATGCACTCGACGCGGCCGTGGCGACAGTCGGCCGGCTGGACTTCGACAGTTATGACCCCGCAACTCGGCTGTGCGCACTGGAGCGGCTGGAGACCGCCCGACGCCGGCAGCTGGTCGCCAGCCACGATCTCATCGAGAGCCTGGTCAAGGAGGATCCCGCCGATGTCGGCGGACCCGTCCACAAAGTCATTGCCGACTGGCTGCGGATCAGCTGCGCCGAGGCGCGCCGACGGAGCCGCGACGCCGACCAACTCACCGCGCGGTTCACGATCACCGGCGAGACGTTGCCCCCGGAATTTGATTCTGGTGGTAGAAACACTGTTATCGAGGATGCAGACTCATCGCGATAACGAGGGATACGGTTACGATTCACGCTCAGGAATATCTCGAGGTACGCGCTGCCATTGCCGAAGCCAGAAGGCGTTTACAGTGGAAGAGTTGTTGAGCAACGGAATTAGATTACTTGTGGCACTGGGGGTTACGTTGTGGGTAATCCTCAATTCCCCCGTGGCCTGGGCCGGGCCGGGCGGCAACATTCCAGGCCCCGGCGTGTGCGACTATCCCGGTGTTGGCGGAAGTAATTTCGAGGCGGGGGCCACGACGTACTACTGCGATTTTCCTACCGAAGAGAACAGCACGCACTGGCACTGCGAATATGGCGGATGGAACCTGGGTGGTCCAGGTGGCAACGCCCCCGTCGGTGGAACTTTTATGGGTTTTGGGGTAACCTTTCCTGCCGGCGAGTTCGGGGCTGCTACCGGTGGTTGTTCATGGCGCTGGCCGGATAACACTATCGGCCCTGCACCGAACCCACCGGGCGCGTGGAAGAACTACTTGGTGCCCAAGCCGCCACCGCCCGAACATCGGGCGCACCCGACTCCACCGGCTGAGCCAGTGTCCGGACCACCACCAGTAGCGAATCCTAATGTCGGCGATGAGCCACAGACACCGGCCTACACTAACCCGGCGTTTCCGAATCCCGGCAGGACTCAGAACCCGCCGAGTTAGCTTGTGTCGCAGCCATATTCTACTTCGCTTTCTTCTCAAGCGCGTCTAGAAAGAGGTTGTCCCGGGCGTCGTGGAACTTGAGGTGGCGGTCCCCCGCTCGAGACCTGCCGTGTGGTAGGTGTCGGGCGTTCCGCCAAGAACTCCGACAGCAAAGGGACCACCGTGAAGAAGAGTAACCAGAATCTGCCCGTGGACGCGACGACGCCCGCGATCCCAGAACAAGTCAGTGTGAGATCTCACAGCAGGCACGCTGCCACCTTGCGCATCGCCGGAATCGGCCGTCGACGCCCACGGCCTGAGGCACGCTTAGAGCACATCGGGCTACCCAAGGCACTCAACATGTCAAGGCTGGGTTGGCGCGGCGGCAGCATGCGAGCGATGAGCCAGTCGCCACGATTGCGGCCACGCTCAGCGTCAGCGGGGCCACCGTCTACCGAGTCCTTGCCGAAGACGAAAGGTAGCGAGTAGTGATCCCCGCACATCTGGTTGAACAACTGACCAACGCGCTCGCTCGCTGGGACGGACGTGGACCCACGCCCGAGGATCACCTCGAAGCAGGCAACGCGATGGCGTCGGCCATCACGGCGCTACTCATCTGGAATACCAACGTCTGGAAGATTTCTCAGTTCATCTCGTAGTCGTGCAACTTCGGCTCTCCGTGCACGACATCAGTTGCGACGAAGCCCCAACTCAGCGAGAAGCGCATACTCGGCTGCGAACGGCTTCTCCCGCTTCGGCCTAACCCTCTTCGCGTCTTGACCACGGCCAGGCGAGGACCAACGACTATCATCATCCGGATAGATTTTTCGACGACGAGTCCTCGCGCGGCTAAGCGCATTGTCGACCACTCGTAACCGTGCGTTCACCAAGTAGACGTTGCCAAACACGCGCGAACTGAGAGCCTGCTGTGATACTCACCAACAGTGCGCGACGCACTGACCAGCTTGATGAAAGGAACCGGATCATGAGGATCACACGCGGCTTGGCCGCCGGCGCGATGTTCGCCGGTCTCGCCCTGGCACTAACTGCTCCCGTGTCCGCCGCGGACCCGCTGAACGGCCACTACATCGAAACCGAAACCTACCCAGACGGTCATCAGGTGCACGATGATTGGTACATCACTCCCTGTGGTGACGGGTGCGCGTCGATCCGTGATCTGGGGCAGGCAAATCTCGTCAACGGACAGTGGACGTTGGATGGCAGTGGCGGCGTGACCTGTGAACAAGGGGGCGACATTCCCCACGCCATCGGTTTCCACTATTCGTGGGACCCGAACAGCCTGGCCGGCACGGTGAAGATCACCAACAATGTGCAAGCCTGCGGCAACCCGGCGGGCTACCAAGAGACCAACCAGTTGCAACTGGCTCTGGCGCCCTAAGCAGAGGGCCGACGCCGCGTCAAGCGTCGATCACCACGCGGCCGCCGTTGGCGCGCGAGACGCAGACCAGCATGTCGCCGTCGGTTTCTGCGGTGCGACCACGGCGGTCGACGTGCCCGTTGAGCACCTTGACCTTGCAGGTCCCGCAGAAACCTTGCCGGCAGGAGTGGACGGTCGTCGGGTCATCGTCGAGCATGACGTCGAGCGCCGACCGGTTGGCGGGGACGTTGAGTACCCGCTGGGAGCGGGCGAGTTCCAGTTCGAACGCGACGCCGTCGACGACCGGGGGCGGGCTGAATCGCTCATAGTGCAGCGGCCCGTCCGCGTGTTCGCTGCGGGCGGCCCGCACCGATTCCAGCATCGCCGTCGGCCCACACACGTACACCGCGGCGCCGGGTCCGGCGCCGACGAGCAAATCGTCGGCCGTGGCGAATCGACCACGCTCGTCGTCGGCCCACACGGTGACGCGGGTGGGAGCCAGCGAGACGACCTCGTCCAGCAGGGGCATGTATTCCCGGCTCCGGCCGGCATAGATTGCGCGCCAATTCATTCCGCGCTGCTGCGCTGCCCGCATCATCGGCAGGATCGGTGTCACGCCGATTCCGCCGATCACAAACAGCACGTCGCGCTCGTCGCTGCCGAGATAGAACGCGTTGCGCGGCCCTTCGAACACCAGCGCGTCGCCGACATCGAACGCATCGTGCATCTCGATCGAGCCGCCGCCGCCGTCGGCGATCCGGCGCACCGCGATGCGGTGGTCGGTCCGCCGCCCGGGCGGCCCGCACAGCGAGTACTGACGACGACGGCCGGAGGGCAGTTGAACGTCGATGTGACTCCCGGGCGTCCACGATGGAAGCAAGCCGCCATCCGCGTCAGCGAAAGTCAGCGCGACCACGTCCGGGGTGAGCAGCTCGCGTTTCGTGACGACCGCCGTGTGCGTCCGCCCCACCGGCACAACCCGCGCCGCCGTCCATCGGGTCGCCGAGGCGAACCCGCCCAGGAGCACGCCCAGGCCCCACAACGCCGTGTAGAGCCGGTCCCGCTCACGCCGACCGTAGATGTCGGCGGGCCTGCTGGCCCAAATACTCTGCGACACGAGGACCTCAGGACTGCCGGATGTCGTAGCGGGCCAATAGCCGGATCAACGAGGGACTGATGCGGCGCATCGCATAGCCGAGCTTTGATTCGGCCGCGATCGGCACTACCGGCGGGCCACTCTTGACGGCCTTGACGATCGCCTTGGCGGTGGCTTCAGGCGTGTAGTTGCGACGTCGGTAGGCGGCGTCCGCCCTGTGCCGGGCGCGTTCCTGCTCGTCGGCCGTCATTCCCGCGTAGACAGTGCTTTTGGCGATGTTCGTGTTGACGAATCCCGGGCAGACCGCAGTGACGGTGATGCCGTCGTCAGCCAGGTCGGCGCGCAGTGACTCGCTGAACGCCAGGACGGCGGCTTTCGTTGTGCCGTAGGCGATCATCGACTTCGATGGAAGAAACGCCGCGGCCGACGACACATTGATGATGGTGCCGCCCTCGCCGCGGTCCACCATCTGCGTTGCGAAGGCCCGGCTTCCGTTGAGCACACCACGCAAGTTGACCGCCAAAATGTTGTCCCAGTGCGCCGGCGTTGTCTCCAGGAACCGGCCTGCCATCCCGATGCCGGCATTGTTCACCAGGATGTCGACCACACCATGCTCATCGTTGACTTGTGCGGCAAGCGCACTGATCGCTGTGTCGTCGCTGACATCGGCCTGATACACAGCTGCCCCGGCACCGGCTTCCCGCACGGCCACCGCGGTTTCCTCCGCCGCGGCAAGGTCACGGTCGACGATCACCACAGTGTCGGCACCGTGGCGGGCGAGCTCGATGGCAGTGGCGCGGCCGATCCCGGCGCCTGCCCCGGTGACCAACGCGAGCTTGCCCCGCACGTCACGCGGCCCGGTTCGCACGATGCTTGCGCTTGCCGGTGCAGCCTCGCCGACGTGTCGGTCGATCCATTCACTGGCCAAACGCGCGATGACGTCGGGACGCGCGGTCACCACCCAGTGCCCACCCTCGATCGGAACGACCCTGCTGCCCAACGGGATTGAACCGGTATACCGCTGCAGAGCGGGCGTGACGAAGATGTCCTTACGCGGCACCAGCACTTGGACCGGGACTGTGGTCCCTGGCAGCTCCGCGCCGGGCGCCAGAAACGGTGCAGGCATGTTGGCCCGGTACAGATTGAGCCCGTTGACGTAGTCGCCGATCGCTCGTACTGGCTCGCCGGCTCGGGTCCGCGTGCTTGAGTTGCCGATACGGCCAAAAGCCTCAACAACTTTCACGCCCACCCCGGCTCGAACCATCAACTCCGGCAGGCCAGGGGTCAAAAAGAACCAGATGTACCCCGACGCAAGGAACTGCCTGATCACGTCGAACAGGGCACGCGGTGTACGCGCCGACCGCAAGAACTTGCCCGCGTAATTGAGGTGTGGCCCGGATATCGAGGTGAACGAGGCGACTTTGCCCATCACCGTCTCGTCGGTGACCGCGGCCCAACCCTGGATCGAGCCCCAGTCGTGGGCCAGCAGGTGCACTCGGCCGACACCGAGGCTGTCGATCACCGCGCCGACATCGGAGATCAACTGGGGGAAGCGGTAATTGGACCGGCCCGCCGGGCGTGTCGACTCACCGGCACCGCGCACGTCGTAAGCCACAAAGTTGTATTGGCCGTTGCGGTGCTCGCTTAGGTGCTCGGCTACCCCGTCCCACAGGTGGTGGTTGTCCGGGTAGCCGTGAATGGCCAAGACCGTCGGCCGGTGCGGATCGATCCCGGTGTAAGCATGCACGGCTAACGTGACGCCGTCTGAAGCGGTCACAGTAAAGCGGGCCGGCACGTCAGAACTACTCGCCGAAACGGTGGTCATCGGATCCTCTCGACTCAGTGCGAGGCGCGCGCGCCGGGTGAGATGGCCAGGTAGTCGACCGCCCGCTCGATACCGCCCAGCTGCGCCGGATGGAACCGCGGCAGGTAGTACGCGGCGATGACCCGCAGGAACCGTAGCGGCCCCGGCACCAAGCCCCGCCGCGCCGCGTTGAAGTAATCCCGCCAGCGCGGTTTGGCCCCCGCCGGCACGTTCGGGTCAACCGAGTACATGAACCGGACCCCGCGCACCCACATCAGCAGCATCATCGGCGTCACCACCAGCTGGGTGCGCACCTGTCGCCAGTAGCCGGCCCGCAGATGCTTCATCACGTCGAAGGCGACGGCCTTGTGCTCGACCTCTTCGGCGCCATGCCAGCGAAGCATGTCCAGCATCACCGGGTCGGTGCCGATCACGTCGTGCTGTGGACTGTCCAGAATCCACTCGCCCAGGATCGCGGTGTAATGCTCGATTGCCGCGACGATCGCCACCCGCTCGAGCAGCCAGCTGCGCCGGCGTCGCAGACTCCACCGCGGCCGGTCGCCCATCAGCTTGCCGAACAGCCAGTTGATCTGGTCGGTGAACGGTGTCAGGTCGATGCCGTTAGCGGCGAAGTAATCCAGCACACCGGAATGCGTCTGGGAATGCATCGCCTCCTGGCCGATGAATCCCTGCACATCGAGCCGAAGCTGGTCGTCCTTGATCAGCGGCAGGATCTGCTTGAACACGTCGACGAAGAACTCTTCGCCGGCCGGCAACAGCAGGTGCAGCACGTTGAGGACATGAGTGGTGAACGGCTCGCCGGGCACGTAGTGCAACGGCAGCTTCGCCCAGTCGAACTCGACGTCGCGCGCCTCGAGGACCAGTCGCTCGTGATCGTGCCGCTCGTCGGGCCCAGCCCCGCGAACTGGCAGGTGCGGACCGACAGCCTCGTCGTTGACCGTGAACATCGTCCAGCAGCATACCCGGTACCCCCGGTATCGGGAATCCCCGGCGCTCAGACGGGCGCCGCTCCCCGCAGGTGCTCGAAGATCAGCGACGTCTGGGTACCCGCGACGTCGGCGTCGGCGTTGAGGTTTTCCACCACGAACGAACGCAGGTCCTCGGTATCGCGCGCAGCGACGTGCAGGATGAAATCGTCGGCACCGGCCAGGAAGTAGACATCCATCACCTGGGGTCTGCGACGAATCTGCTTGATGAAGTCGCGGATCTTGCCGCGGGCGTTGGACTGCAAGCTGACCGAGATCATTGCCTGCAGCGGCAATCCCACTGCCACCGGGTCGATATCGGCATAGAAGCCACGGATCACGCCCGAGTCCACCAGTCGCCGGACCCGGCCGTGACAGGTCGATGCGGCGATGTCGAGTTGCTCGGCCAGGGCACTGTTGGTGATTCGGGCATCGGCATGCAGCAGGCTCAGGATTCTGCGGTCCACGTTGTCGAGGTCGGCGGGCCGAAGATCCTTCGGCGACGACCCGGCATTGACCGGATAGTCCGTCTTTTCTTCGGGCACGATCGGATTCTACAGGCGTGTCTTCGGGGTCTTTGCGATCTGTCCGAAGTTTCTTCACACTTGAGGGTATGCACGTCGGCATTCCAACCGAAACCAAAAACAACGAGTTCCGAGTGGCGATCACCCCGTCCGGCGTCGCCGAGCTGACCCGTCGCGGCCACGAAATCCTGATTCAGGCGGGTGCGGGCGAGGGCTCGGCCATCGCCGACAGCGATTTCAAAGCCGCCGGCGCCCAATTGATCACCTCCGCAGCGGGCGTGTGGGCTGATGCCGACCTGGTGCTCAAGGTCAAAGAGCCCACGCCGATCGAGTACTCACGCATGCGGCGCAACCAGACGCTGTTCACCTACCTGCACCTGGCCGCCTCGCGGTCATGCACCGAGGCGCTGCTGGCTTCGGGCACCACGTCGATCGCCTACGAGACCGTGCAGACCGCCGACGGCGCGTTGCCGCTGCTGGCCCCGATGAGTGAAGTCGCCGGACGGCTGTCGGCTCAGGTCGGCGCCTATCACCTGATGCGCACTCACGGCGGCCGCGGCGTGCTGATGGGCGGCGTGCCGGGTGTCGAGCCGGCCAGGGTCGTCGTCATCGGCGGAGGGACCGCCGGCTACAACGCCGCCCGGGTCGCCAACGGAATGGGTGCGACGGTCACGGTGCTCGACGTCAACATCAACAGGCTGCGCGAGCTCGACAGCGTGTTCGGCGGCCGGGTGCAGACCCGCTACTCGACGGCCTTAGAGATCGAGGAAGCCGTCAAACATGCTGACCTGGTCATCGGCGCGGTGCTGTTGCCAGGCGCCAAGGCTCCGACGCTGGTGTCGAATTCGCTTGTCGCACATATGAAGCCGGGTGCGGTGTTGGTGGACATCGCCATCGACCAGGGCGGCTGCTTCGAAGATTCGCACCCGACCACTCACGATGACCCGACCTTCGCGGTGCACGACACACTGTTTTACTGCGTGGCGAACATGCCGGCTTCGGTGCCTAAAACGTCGACGTTCGCGTTGACCAACGCCACCATGCCGTACGTGATCCAGCTCGCAGACAACGGCTGGCACGCTGCCTGCCGTTCGAATCCTGCTCTAGCCAAGGGACTTTCGACCCACGAGGGTGCGCTGCTGGCTCAGCGGGTGGCCACCGACCTGTCGCTGCCGTTCACCGACCCGGCTGCCCTGCTGGCCTGACGTGCGCGGTTTCGTGCTACACAAGCCGCGTGAGCACACTCGCCGATGACACCCGCTGGATGGATGCGGTCGACCAGGCCGCCTTGGTGGACAAAGGCGAGGTGACGCCGCTCGAGTTGCTCGAGGCGGCCATCGAGCGGATCGAGCGCATCGATCCCGCGCTCAACGCGGTGGTCATCCGCTGGTTCGATCACGCCCGCGACACTGCCCGAGCCGATCTGCCCGACGGGCCATTTCGCGGCGTCCCGTTCCTCATCAAGGATCTGTTCGCCGGCTACGCCGGTCAGCGCATCAGCAACGGCAACGTCGCGCTTAAGAACGAGCCGGCAATTTCGGACGCCGACACCACCTTGGTGAGCCGCTTCCGCAGCGCCGGTTTGGTGATTGCCGGCCGGACCAACAGTCCCGAACTCGGCAGCGTTCCGACCACCGAACCGCTTGCCTGGGGTGCGACCCACAACCCGTGGGACACCAGTCGTTCGCCCGGCGGGTCGAGCGGCGGCACCGCTGCCGCGGTCGCCAGCGGCATGGTCCCGTTCGGGCACGCCAGCGACGGCGGCGGCTCCATTCGCATTCCCGCGTCCTGCTGCGGACTGGTCGGCCTGAAACCCAGTCAGGGTCGGATCTCGCTCGGACCGATCCGCGACGAAACCGCGCTGTCGGTCGAGCTTTGCCTGAGCCGTACGGTGCGTGACACCGCGACACTTCTCGATGCCGTTCGAGGGCCCGCCATCGGCGACACGGTCATCGCGCCCGCTCCCGCGCGCCGCTACGTCGACGAGCTCGGTGCCGGAACCGGCCGCTTGCGCATCGGCCTACTCGACCACCACCCACAAGGCGGATTCGTTGCACCCGAGTGCGCGGCCGCTGCCCGGTCGGTCGGTGGACTGTTGGAGTCCCTCGGTCACACCGTCGAACAGGCGTGGCCCGCAGCGCTGGAGGACGCGACGTTGAGGTTGCACTTCGCCACACTGTGGTGCACGAACATGGGCGTCGGGCTTCGCCGGTTCGAAGAACAGCTTGGACGACCGCTCGCCGAGGACGAATTCGAGCCGATGAACCGCGTACAGGCGGAGCTCGCTGCGCATTTCACCGCCGTCGACTATGCGCTTGCGTTCTCGGCCGCCACCCACTTCCGCCGCGCGTTGCAGGCCTGGTGGGCCGATGGCTGGGACTTGTTGCTCACGCCGACGGTGGCCGAACTTCCGCTGCCGCTGGGAACCATCGCCAACAACCCCGACAATCCGATGGCTGCCGTGGAGCGCGCGTTCCAGTTCATTCCGTTCACCCCGCCGTTCAACATGAGTGGTCAGCCCGCGATCAACGTGCCGGTCGAGTGGACCGCCGCTGGGCTGCCGGTCGGCGTTCAGTTGGTGGCCGGCTATGGGCGCGAAGACGTTCTGCTCCGGGTGGCGAGCCAACTGGAAGCCGCCAAGCCGTGGGCGCACCGCACGCCGCAGGTGTGAGCCGACGACGATGCAGAGCGAAGCGATGAGGAGGAGCGGCGCAATTAATTGAGCCGCGCCGCGACTGCCCTATACGTGGCCCAGCGTCGTGACGATGTCCTTCGCCGGCCCGGTGCGGGCCGCCCGATACGCCGTTCCCGCCCATAAGTTGGTGCCGTGCGGGTCTTCCAGGGATGCCGAGGCTTTACGGATCGGCGAGGTCATCTGGTTGACCTCGGGATAGCCCAGCGGCGCTATCTGGTCGAAAAGGCGGGTGAACTCGTTCTCCAGGCCGCGCGCGTAGCGGCCCGAGAATGCCCGCGTGACAACGGTGCTGACGAACTCGGGATGCTGCAGGGCGGCACGGTGTGCGGCGTTGGTGCCGGCTTCGTCGGACAGCAGCAGCGCCGTGCCCAGCTGTGCGGCGACCGCTCCCCTGTTCAACACTGCCGCCACATCATCGGGGGTGCCGATACCGCCGGCCGCGATGAGTGGAACGTCGTGCCCGCTGCGGATCCGGGCGAGCAACGTGTACAACGACTCTTTGCCGGGTTCCATGTCCGGTGCGAACGTGCCGCGGTGGCCACCGGCTTCCGGGCCCTGCACGATCAGTCCGTCCGCGCCGGCGGCGATCGCCACGCCGGCCTCGTAGGCCGACGTCACGGTGACGAACAGCAGCATTCCCAGCGCACCGAACCACCGCAACACATCCGGCGGTGGGGCACCGAAGGTGAACGACACCATCTCGGGCCGTAGGTCGGCCACCACCTCGAGTTTCTGCTGCCAGCCGTCGTCGTCGCCGAACTGCGGGTAACCCACCTCGACCCCGTAGTGCTCGGCCAGCTCATCGAGCGCCTCGGCGTAGTGATCCAGCGCATAGACGTCAGCGACGCTGGGTTGCGGCACAAACAGGTTGACGCCGATCGGGCCGGTGGTGGCGGCGCGTGCGGCTGCGATGTCGTGGGCGAGGCGTTCCGCGCTCACATAGCCGCTGGCCAGAAACCCGAAGCCACCGGCGTTGGACACCGCGGCCGCGAGCGCCGGCGTTCCTGGGCCACCGGCCATCGGCGCACCCACGATCGGCACATCGAGATCCCAGAAGCCCAGTACCATGGCACTACCTTGTCATAGTCCGAAGTTGTTGCGGCAGGGACTTCTTCGTGTGATGCGGGCCGAGGACGGCTGCGCCATACGGATTGCTAAGCAATCGGCGCGCCGCCGCATTGACGTCGTCCAGGGCGACCTCATCGAGCTCCTGCAGGGTCCGGTCGATACTTCGGTGCTCAGCGTAGTTGAGTTCGCCTCGACCGATGCGGTTCATCCGCGAACTGGAGTCTTCCAGGCCGAGCACCAGCCCGCCGCGCAGCGAACCCTTGGCGATCCGGCATTCCGCCTCGGTGATGCCGTCGCGCGCCACCGTTTCGAGCACCTCGGCGGTCACCCGCGCCACTTCGGCGAAGCGCTCGGGCAGGCATGCGGCGTACACCGATAAAGCACCGGTGTCAGAAAACGAGTCCACCGAGGAGTAGACCGAATAGGCCAGCCCGCGGGATTCCCGGACCTGTTGGAATAAACGCGAACTCAGTCCGCCGCCGAGCGCGGTGTTGAGCACCGCCAGCGCCCAGCGATGCTTCCAATGCCGGCCCGGTGTCCGCACCCCCAAGTAGACATGGGTTTGCTCGGCGTCCCGGGTGGCCACCGTCAACCGCGGGCGACCAGTGACCCGCCCGGTGCCTTTACGGGGCGACACTGCATGACGGCCGCGGATCAACCGCGGCCCGAAGTGCTCGCGCACCAACGCCACCACCTCATCGTGGTCGACGTTGCCGGCCGCCGCGACGACCATCCGCTCGGGCGTGTAGCGCCGCAGATGAAACGAATGAAGCTGGGCGCGCGTCATTGCCGACACCGACTGCACGCTGCCGATCACCGGACGACCCACCGGGTGATCACCGAAGAGCGCCGCCAGGAACAGGTCGGCCAGTGCGTCCTCGGGGTCGTCGTCGCGCATCGCGATCTCCTCGAGGACGACGTCGCGTTCCAGCTCGACATCGTCGGTGGCGCAGCGCCCATTGAGCACCACGTCACTGACCAGGTCGACGGCCAGCTCGAGATCGCTGTCGAGCACATGCGCGTAGTAGCAGGTGTGTTCCTTGGCGGTGAACGCATTCAGCTCACCGCCAACGGCATCCACCGCCTGCGCGATGTCGACGGCCGTGCGCGTCGGGGTGGACTTGAACAGCAGATGCTCGAGGAAGTGCGCGGCGCCCGCCACGGTGGCGCCCTCATCGCGCGATCCGACGCCTACCCAAAGCCCGACCGAGGCGGAGCGCACCCCGGGAAGGTATTCGGTGACCACCCGCAACCCGCCGGGCAGCGTGGTGCGACGGAACGCGGTAGACGGCTCGACGGTGTGCCGGCCGCGGCGCAGTGGCTGCGGCCCCGAGCTAACTGCTGGCCGTCGCGGCATCGGCTGGCGCAGTCTCCGGGCTGACGGGTGCGTCCCCGTCGCCGGATGCTCCGGCTTCTTCGTCCACGAGGACCAAGGAGATCTTGCCCCGCTTGTCTATGTCCGCGATTTCCACGCGCAGCTTGTCGCCGACGCTAACGACGTCCTCCACCTTGGCGATGCGCTTGCCCTTGCCGAGTTTGGAGATGTGCACCAGCCCGTCGCGGCCGGGCAGCAGCGACACGAAGGCGCCGAAATCGGTTGTCTTGACTACGGTTCCGAGGAATCGCTCGCCGGTCTTGGGCAGCTGCGGGTTGGCGATCGCGTTGATCTTGTCGATCGCGGCCTGCGCCGACGGGCCGTTGGTGGCGCCGACGAACACGGTGCCGTCGTCCTCGATGGAGATCTGCGCGCCGGTCTCCTCGGTGATGGAATTGATCATCTTGCCCTTGGGGCCGATGACCTCACCAATCTTGTCCACCGGGACCTTGATGGTGGTCACCACCGGTGCGTACGGGCTCATCTGGTCGGGCTCGTCGATGGCCTCGGCCATCACCTCCAAAACGGTCAGTCGGGCGTCTCGGGCCTGATCGAGCGCACCGGCCAGCACCTGCGACGGAATCCCGTCGAGTTTGGTGTCCAACTGCAGCGCGGTGACGAAGTCCTTGGTTCCGGCGACCTTGAAGTCCATGTCGCCGAACGCGTCTTCGGCGCCCAGGATGTCGGTCAAGGCGACGAAGCGGCGCTCGGTGCCGCCACCGTCAACTTCGATGTCGTCGGATACCAGACCCATCGCGATGCCGGCGACCGGCGCCTTGAGCGGCACACCGGCGTTCAGCAGCGCCAGCGTCGAAGCACACACCGAGCCCATCGAGGTGGAACCGTTGGAGCTCAAGGCTTCCGAGACCTGGCGGATCGCGTAGGGGAACTCTTCGACGCTGGGCAGCACCGGCAGTATGGCCCGTTCGGCCAGTGCGCCGTGGCCGATCTCGCGCCGTTTGGGCGAGCCGACACGGCCGGTTTCTCCGGTGGAGAACGGCGGGAAGTTGTAGTGGTGCATGTACCGCTTCGAGGTCTCGGGGCCCAGCGAGTCGATCTGCTGGGCCATCTTGACCATGTCGAGCGTGGTCACACCGAGGATCTGGGTTTCGCCACGCTCGAACAGTGCGCTGCCGTGCGCTCGCGGGACCACCGCGACTTCTGCCGACAGCGCGCGGATGTCGGTGATGCCGCGGCCGTCGATGCGGAAGTGGTCGGACAGAATGCGCTGCCGCACAAGTTTCTTGGTCAGCGCGCGGAATGCCGCCCCGACCTCCTTCTCCCGGCCGGCGTAGGTGTCGGCCAGCCGCGCGAGCACCTCGGCCTTGATCTCTTCGGTGCGGTCGTTGCGCTCGGCTTTGCCGGCGATGGTGAGCGCGGCGGACAGCTCATCGCTGGCGACCGAGGACACCGAGTAGTACACGTCGTCGCCGTAGGCGGGGAACACCGGGTATTCGCCGGTCGGCTTGGCGGCCGCTGTCGGCGAGTTCCTGCTGCGCGGCGCACAACGTGGCGATGAACGGCTTGGCGGCCTCCAGACCCTCAGCCACAACGTGTTCCGTGGGCGCCTGGGCGCCGCCGTCGATCAGTTCGACGACATTACTGCTGGCCTCGGCTTCGACCATCATGATCGCCACGTCCGGCTTGCCGTCATGACTGCCGACGACGCGGCCGGCCACCACCATGTCGAACACCGCACGCTCGATCTGCTCGACGGTCGGGAACGCCACCCAGGTGCCGTCGATCAGTACAACTCGAACCGCTCCGACGGGTCCGGAGAACGGCAGGCCGGCCAGCTGGGTAGAGGCCGACGCGGCGTTGATCGCCACCACGTCGTAGATCTCGTTGGGGTCCAGGCTCAGGATCGTGACCACGACCTGGATCTCGTTGCGCAAGCCGTCGACGAAGGACGGTCGCAGGGGTCGGTCGATGAGCCGGCAAGTCAGGATCGCATCGGTGGACGGACGGCCCTCGCGGCGGAAGAACGAGCCGGGGATGCGTCCGGCGGCGTACATCCGCTCCTCGACGTCGACGGTCAGCGGAAAGAAGTCGAATTGCTCTTTGGGGCTCTTGCTGGCGGTAGTCGCCGACAGCAGCATGGTCTCGTCGTCGAGGTAAGCGACGACGGCACCGGCGGCTTGCTGCGCCAACCGGCCGGTCTCGAAACGGATGGTGCGGGTGCCGAAGCTCCCGTTGTCAATGGTGGCGGTCGACTCGAACACGCCTTCGTCAATTTCAGCTACAGACATAATCGTCCGTGCGGCCTCTCTGGATTTGTTCAGCTATTTCGCGTGGGCACGCTCAACCCGGAGGGTCCAGGGCAACCTCGAGTACGCGAGTCTGGATGCGGCTACGGCCGTCGATCGAAGCGGCCGACCTTCCCCGATTTCGGGGAGCCCGGCAGCCACTACCGAAGACCGCGCGATTCAGACCTGTCTTCCTTCAAAGTCCTGTTGTGCCTCGCTGGAACGGTGCGCGCGGATGCGCACGCCGCACCTGCTCGGGCCGACTGGCCCAGAACGTCCTGACTCTACACGCCGACCTGGCAGTTCTTCCCTAGCGCGACGCCCGCCGTCACGCATGCGGGCCGTGCAGGGTCAGCGGCGCAGACCCAGCCGCTCGATCAGCGACCGATAGCGCTCGACGTCGATCTGGGCGACATATTTGAGCAGACGCCGCCGCCGTCCGACCAACAGCAGCAGGCCGCGCCGCGAGTGGTGGTCGTGCTTGTGCACCTTTAGGTGTTCGGTCAGGTCAGCGATCCGCCTGGTCAGCATCGCGACCTGGGCCTCAGGGGATCCGGTGTCGGTCTCATGCAGGCCGTAAGAGCCCAGGATTTCTTTTTTCTGCTCGGCGGTAAGCGCCACGAAGTATCTCCATCAATCGGTCCGCGATCAGTGCTCTGGGGTGCGGCCGCCGCGAACTGCAGCACGCGCCATGTCGCGGAGAAGTCTAACAGCGCTACTCGCCGAGACCTGAATCCGCAGGCCAGCGACGATGCGGGCTGCCACGCAGCCTGAGGTGGGGGTACCCCCAGCCACGTAGTGGCGAGGGGGCGAGCTGGCCAATCAAGCCCAGGTCAGCCTGCCGAAAGCAGAGCACGCGCACGCTGGGTGTCGGTGCTCATCGCGTCCACGAGGTCGCCCACCGACCCGAACTTCTCCTGCCCCCGGATACGCGCGACGAAGTCCAGCGCCACATGCTGCCCGTACAAGTCGGCGGCGGTGTCGAGCACAAACGCCTCGACCGTCCGGGTGCGCCCGGAAAAGGTCGGGTTGGTACCCACCGAAACCGCGGCCTGGTAACGCTCGCCCGGCACGACAGTCCCGGTCACCGGTCCGTGGCCCAGGACGGTGAACCAGGCGGCATACACGCCGTCGGCCGGGATGGCCGAGTACATCGGCGGGGCCACGTTGGCGGTGGGGAAACCCATCTCGGTCCCCCGTCCGTCGCCACGCACCACCACGCCTTCCACTCGGTGTGGACGACCCAATGCCTCGGCGGCCGCGACCACGTCTCCGGCGTCGACGCAGGACCGAATGTAGGTCGCCGAGAACGTCACGGTTTCGGTGTCGTGGTGCTCGGACAGCAATGACATCGATTCCACCGCGAAACCGAACCGCCCGCCGGCGCGGCGCAGCATGTCGACGGTGCCGGCGGCCTTTTTGCCGAAGGTGAAGTTCTCACCCACCACAACTTCCACCACGTGCAGCTTCTCCACAAGCAATTCGTGGACGTAGCGCTCGGGCGTGAGCTTCATGAAATCCGTGGTGAACGGCATCACCAGAAACACGTCGATGCCGAACTCCTCGGCCAGCTCGGCGCGCCGGGTCAGCGTCGTCAACTGAGCGGGGTGGCTGCCGGGGAAAACCACTTCCATCGGGTGCGGGTCGAATGTCATCAACACCGTCGGCACGCCGCGCGCGCGGCTCGACTTCACCGCGTGCTCGATCAGTTCGGCATGCCCGCGGTGCAGACCGTCGAACACCCCGATGGTGAGCACGCACCTGCCCCAGTCCGTGGGTATCTCGTCCTGCCCCCGCCACCGTTGCACAACTGCCAGCCTACGGCGCCAGGTAGCGCCCAGTCGTGCGAGAGCCGCAGATCAGGTGAGGATTGGTTAAACTTCCATTGTGCGCCCTGACATACCTGGCGAGGAGCCCGCTGGGCTCAGTGCGGTTGCCCAGGACTATTTGAAGGTCATCTGGAACGCCCAGGAGTGGTCGTTGGAGAAGGTCAGCACCAAGATGCTGGCCGAAAAGATCGGGGTGTCAGCCAGCACCGCCTCGGAGTCCATCCGCAGACTCGCCGAGCAGGGTCTGGTCGACCACGAGAAGTACGGCGCGGTCACGCTGACCGAGTCGGGGCGGCGGGCGGCGCTGGCGATGGTCCGGCGCCACCGGCTACTCGAAGCCTTCCTGGTCAAGGAACTCGGCTACAGCTGGGACGAAGTGCACGACGAGGCCGAGGTGCTCGAGCACGCGGTGTCCGATCGGCTGGTGGCGCGCATCGACGCCAAGCTGGGCTTCCCTCAGCGTGATCCGCACGGTGACCCGATCCCGGGTTCGGACGGGCAGGTGCCGACCCCACCGGCTCGTCAGCTGTGGGCGTGCGCTGACGGCGACACCGGAACGGTGGCGCGGATCTCCGACAAAGATCCCGAGATGCTGCGCTACTTCGACAGCATCGGTATCAACCTCGATTCGCGGTTGCGGGTGTTGACCCGCCGGGAGTTCGCCGGGATGATTTCCATCGCGGTCGAGTCGGCAGACGGCGCACCCACCACGGTGGATCTGGGAAGCCCTGCTGCTCAAGCGATTTGGATGGTTTCGGGCTAGCAGCCGCGTCGACGGCGCCTGCTGGGTGGGTCACCGCCCCCACGGATGTCCGCCTACTTTTCGACCAGCTTTTTTCGCAGCACCTTGCCGGTTTCGTTGCGGTCGACCATTCCGCGATGCTGCAGCACCCGAGCCGCGGCCAGCCGGTCGCTCACGTGGGCGAGGCCGAGCAGGTTCACGACGCGGTGTTCGCTTGGGCGACCGCGGTGCGGATAAAGTGCCCCGCTACCCGCAGGCTGGTCAGTCCGCCGTCACGCGGCCAGAGCCAATACCCGTGCATCAGACCCGGCCACATCTGCTCGTCGCAGCGACCGCGCGATTCGACCACCTGCGCAGCGAATGCCTCGGCATCAGCGCGCATGACTTCCCTTGAACCGTAATGTATTTGGATTGGCGGCAAATCCGACAAGTCGGCATTCAACAGACACAGCCGGGGATCCTGGGCGTCGTGATCACCGACGTAGAGCGCAACAGCGCGTCTCGCCGTGCGCGGATCCAGCGGCTGACGCCGGACACGCGGGTCGGAGATGCAGGCCCGGTATGACGGATCGATCAGCGGGCCGAACAGCACCAGCGCCGCCGGCGCGGGCAGCCCTTCCGCGCGGAGCCGCAAAGCGAGTGCGACCGCGAGATGCCCACCGGCCGAGTCGCCGGCGACGACGACCTTCGCCGGATCGTGTCCCTGCGTGAGCAGCCAACGGTAGGCGGCGAATGCATCGTCTTCGGCCGCCGGAAACGGATGCTCCGGCGCGAGCCGGTAATCGATGGCAAAAGTCGGCATGCCGGAGTATTCGGACAAATGCGAGGCGAAGCCGCGGTGGGTACGAGACGAGCAGATCAGATACCCGCTGCCGTGCAAGACCAAGACCACCCCCGCAGCGTCGTTGGCTTCCGGTGCCCAAACCCACTCCCCTTGCACCGATGCCGAGACCCGATTAACCCGGACGCCGGGCACCACCGGGGTGGTGCGGGCGATCAGATAGTCGGCCGCCGGGCGCAGCCCCGCGAGCAACCACTGTTGCGACACCAGCATATTGAGCATGATGTTGAGGGGCAGCCGCGAAACCGGGAGATAGCTCAGTTGGTCGACCACGGCGATCGATCTGCGCCGCAGCACCTTTGCCGTCGCCCGGGTGTTCATCCGACGAGCAGCTCCTTGGCGATGTGGGTTACCTGGACTTCATTGCCACCGGCATAGATCATCAACGACTTCGCGTCACGCGCCAACTGTTCGACCCGGTATTCGGCCATGTAGCCGTCACCCCCGAACAGTTGCACGGCCTCCATCGCCACCTCGGTGGCGGCCTCCGACGAGTACAACTTGATCGCCGATGCCTCGGCAAGCGACGGCACCCGGCCGGCTTGGGCTTTCTCCAGCGTTTGAAACACCATATTCTGCACGTTGATACGGGCGACTTCCATCTCGGCCAGCTTAAGCTGAATGAGCTGGAACTGGCCGATGTTCTGGCCCCATAATGTCCGGGTTTTCGCGTAGTCGATGCATTCCATCTGATGGCCCCCGGTCTGAGATCGGCTCCATTATGGTCACGTCAAATCTCCCGTTCGGGAAAGCTCATAAGATACGCAGCGGATCAGGAGGCGTTGGACTCCATTGCACGCATTGGCTTGAGCATCGTGACTTTTGCAACTCGCATCGATAAGGCTGGCGAGAGCCGCTCAAGGTACCACCAGGCCTTCCACCATGCCGGCACCACAATGATTGCGTCTCCACGCACCACGGCACGAAGGGCGCGCTCGGCGAACTTTTCGGGTGCCATGGGCCGCCCTTGCTCCGATAGTTTGAGGAGATCCTCATCGCTGTACGCACTTCGTCCGAACTTGCCGCCGGTGAGGGCCGGGGTCCGGATCACTCCGGGACACAGCACCGACACCTGTACGCCGTGGCGCTCGGCCTCCACCCGCAACGTCTTCGAGATCGCGACGATGGCGTGTTTGGTGGCGGCGTAGCTGCCCTGACTCACCGTGGTGACAAGACCGGACATCGAAGAGGTGTTCACAATGTGGCCGGAGTGCTGCCGGATCATGATCGGGTAAACCGCTTGGATGCCGTGGACCACACCGCGCAGGTTCACCTCGAAAACGTCGTTCCAGTCATCGAGCGCATAGGAGTCGACCTCACCGCCAACCCCGATGCCGGCATTGTTGAACAGGTAGTCGATCCGCCCGGATTGCTGCACCGCCTCGGCGACGGCGCGCTCAAACGATGGGTAGCTGCGCACATCGAGCTCGATCGCATGCGCCTTTGCGCCACCACTGTCAAGACGTTGCGCCAACTCGTGCGCCGCGCCGATCTGACGATCGGCGATCCAGACCTCGGCGCCACCGTCAATCAACTTGGCCGTCAACGCGGCGCCGATGCCAGACGCGCCGCCAGTAACGAATGCAATCTTCCCCGACACGCTCAATGCCATTCCGGAAGGCTAATCGCCCGCCCTCGCAGGCCACACGAGATTCTGGCGGCGGGCTCCCCGAGATCAGCGGTGAAAGGTACTTCGGTGAGTCGGTAACAGTCGATTTGTCAGGCCGTATACGCTCCCGCGGTCCGTTGGCGGTCGCGCGGGCCTTCCTGTGATTCGGGGCAGATTGATCTGCCCCAATACGGTAGATGGTCCTGACACCCCGTCGGATTACAGTGTGGCCGGCCGGATTACGACGACAGACTTCGTCCTCGACCCGTCGTCGCGCAGCAACGCGATAACCCGGCCGTCGGCCGTGTGCGCGGCGTAGACGCCGTCGATGGCGGCCGGGCTCAGCGCCCGGCCGTTGGCGACCGCGTCGGCCTCCTCATCGGTGAGCTGTCGGTGGGGGACCAACAGCAGACAGGCGTCGTCGAGGGTCAGGCTCAGCCCGGGCCGCTGAGCCAGATCGTCGAGTGTGCGTGCCTGGTCCAACCCGAACCCGCCGACCCGGCTCCGCCGCAGGGCAGTCAAGTGCCCGCCCACCGCCAGCACTGCGCCCAGATCGCGGGCCAGCGCGCGAATGTAGGTGCCGGACGAACAGTCCACCTCGACGTCGACGTCGATCAGGTGATCGTGGCGGCGCACGGCGAGCATTTCGAACCGGTCGATGCGCACCGGTCGCGCGGGCAGTTCGACGATGCGCCCCTCACGAGCGAGACGATAGGCCCGCTGGCCGTCGATTTTGATCGCGCTGACCGCCGACGGGACCTGCGCGATGTCGCCGCGAAACCCACCGATCGCCGCCTCGATCGCCTCGTCGGTCACGTGCTGCGCTGAAACCTGATGCGTTACCACACCTTCCGCATCTTCGGTCGACGTTGCTTGACCTAGCCGGAGAGTGGCGGCGTAGGACTTTGACGTCTCTGTCACCAGCCCCAAGATCTTGGTGGCGCGGTCGATCCCGATCACCAAGACACCGGTGGCCATCGGATCTAGCGTCCCGGCATGACCCACCCGCCGGGTGCCGAAGATGCGCCGGCAACGCCCGACCACGTCGTGGCTCGTCATACCGGGCGGCTTGTCGACGATGACAAGACCCGCGTTCATAAAGTGATCGCCGTCAGCACCAAGTCCTGGTCCACCGACCACCGTCCGGCCAGTGAGCTCAGCGGCGGACCGGAGAGCGCGGCCCCGTCTACCAGAATCGTCGATTCGAAAGACCCGGCCGCGCCGGTGCCGTCGACGTTGAAGGTGATGTGCGCGTCTTCGAACCCAAGCCAGCGCTTTGTCAGCGGGAACCACGCCTTGTACGTTGCCTCCTTGGCGCAGAACAGGATTCGGTCCCAATGCATGCCGGTGGGCAGGGCCGCCAACTCGGCCCGCTCGGCCGGCAGGCTGATCGCGTCGAGCACACCGTCGGGCAACACGTCGTGCGGCTCGGCGTCAACACCCAGCGAGCGGACAATGCCGGCGCGGCCGACCACCGCACCGCGGTAGCCCGCACAGTGGGTGAGGCTGCCCACCACGCCGTCGGGCCAACACGGTTCGCCCTTGTCCCCCTTGAGAATCGGCGCAGGCGGGAAGCCGAGCTCGCCCAGCGCGGTCCGAGCGCAGTAACGGACGGTGATGAACTCGTTGCGCCGCTTGGCAACCGACCGCGCGATCAACGGCTCTTCTTCGGCCATCGGCGACAACCCGGGCGGGTCAGAATACAGCTCGGCAGACGCCAGGTTCCCGCCGGCCGGCCCGGTGCCGGGCAGCACTGACGACATCAGTTTGGTCAGCGTCATCGTGACTACCGCTGGCGCAGTCGCTCACGGAACTGCTGCGCCTGCGCCCGCATCTCCGGGGTGACGACGAAATGACCGCCGAAGTCGTTGAGATAGCCGGGCGCGTACTGGGGATCGGGCAGCACTTGGCGCAGCCAGCTGTACGGTTTGCGGCGGCGCCACTCCCGCGGGTAGCCCACCGACACCTCTTCGAAGCGGACATCGTCGTACCAGGTGGTGCGGGGAATGTGCAGATGACCGTACACCGAACAGATCGCGTTGAAACGCGTGTGCCAGTCGGCGGTCTCGGTGGTTCCACACCACAGCGAGAACTCCGGGAGAAACAGCGCGTCGCAGGGTTGGCGCACCATCGGGAAGTGGTTGACCAGCACTGTCGATGTCATCCAGTCAAGGTCGTCGAGGCGCTTGCGGGTTGCGGCGAGGCGCTCACGACACCACGCCTCGCGGGTGGGGTACGGCTCTGGCGAGAGCAGGAACTCGTCGGTGCATACGACGTTGCGTTCCCGCGCAATCGCCAGCCCCTCGGCTTTGGTCGTCGCGCCCTGCGGCAAGAACGAGTAGTCGTAGAGCAGGAACAACGGCACGATCGTTGCCGGACCGCCCCGCTCGGTCCACACCGGGAACGGATGCTCGGGGGTGACGACGCCCAATTCGTCGCACATGTTGACCAGGTAGTCGTAGCGGGCCCGCCCGAAGATCTGCATCGGATCCTTGTTGGTGGTCCACAGCTCGTGGTTGCCGGGCACCCAGATCACCTTGGCGAACCGTCGTCGCAGCAGATCCAGCGCCCACCGGATCTCGTCGGTGCGCTCGGCGACGTCGCCGGCCACGATCAGCCAGTCGTCCGGCGACGACGGGTACAGCGATTCGGCGACGGGCTTATTGCCCACGTGACCGGTGTGCAAATCGGAGACCGCCCACAGCGTCGGCTGCCGCGCCGTCGTGGGCTGATGCCCGTGTTCTTGCCAAGCCACGACTCACCAGCCTAACGAGTCTGCCGGTGGACGACTCGCAACGGGACTAGAACAGGTTCTCGTTTACGGTGTGGCGGCGGACTCGCGACTTGTAAACTCCCGGCAGTAGTCGCCGGACAATCACAGTCAGCGGAGGGGATGTCATGGTCACCAAGCTGCGTCTGCTTGCCGCGCTCGGTGCCCTGTTCACGGCCGTGGTGGTGGTGTGGCAAAGCGCGCCGCCGGTCAACGTCGGCGTCCCGAGGGTGCAACTGCGGTCGACCGCCGCGCCGATGGACCCGCCCACGACGATGAAAAGCCCGATCCTGGCGACCACCGACCCCAGCCCGTTCGATCCATGTCAGGACATACCGTTCGATGTCGTCCAGCGGCTCGGCCTGTCCTTCACACCACCGGCGCACGAAGAAGGGCTCCGCTGTCACTACGACGCGGGCAACTACCAGGTGGCCGTCGAGCCGATCATCTGGCGAAATTACGAGCAGTCGCTGCCGGCCGACGCCGTCGAAACCACGATCAACGGCCACCGCGCGGCACAGTGGTGGAACCTCAAGCCCACCTATCACAACAGCTACTGGTACTTCTCCTGCATGGTGGCCTTCAAGACCAGCTACGGCGTCATCCAACAGTCGCTGTTCTACTCGACGGTCTACTCCAGCCCGGAGGTCGACTGCCCGTCCACCAACCTGCAGCGCGCCAACGACCTTTCGCCGTACTACAAGTTCTGAGTCTGCGTCGTCGGCTCCCGGCATAACCTGATGCCGTGACGACCACATCCGCCCGACCCGCAAAGTCGACGCTGCGCGCCCTCCCCCGACGATTCGCCGGCCGCGCACTCGGCCGGATCCTGCGGCTGCCCGCGCAGACCCATAACTACACGGTCAGCAGCGTGAAGATCCCCATGCGCGACGGCATCGAGCTGGTGGCCGACCATTACGAGCCCGTCGGCGAAGTGGTTGGCACACTGCTGGCCCGCGGACCCTACGGCCGGGCATTCCCGTTCTCGCTGATATTCGCCTACCTGCACGCGGCCCGCGGCTACCGGGTGATTCTGCAGAGTGTGCGGGGCACATTCGGATCGGGCGGCGCCTTCAATCCGATGGTTAACGAGGTCGCCGACGGCGCTGACACGGTCGCATGGTTGCGACGCCAGCCGTGGTTCAGCGGTCGCTTCGCCACCGTCGGGATCTCCTATCTGGGCTTCACCCAGTGGGCGATGCTGGAGGATCCGCCGCCGGAATTGGCTGCGGCCGTGATCACCGCAGGTCCGCACGATTTGAGCGCATCGGCGTGGGGCACTGGCTCGTTCACGGTCAACGATTTCCTCGGCTGGAGCAACCTGGTGGCCCACCAGGAAGATCCCGGCCGGATCCGGGCAGGCATTCGCCAGATGCGCGCCCAGAAACACGTCGTCCGCGCCGCCGGCGAGGTGCCGTTGGGGGCGGCCGGCCGAGCGCTGCTCGGCGAAGCGGCGACGTGGTGGGAGAACTGGCTGAAACCACCGGAAACCGAGGACCCGTTCTGGGAAGCGCTGCGGGTCCCCGACGCACTGGGCCGCGTCGACGTGCCGGTGCTGCTGCTCAGCGGCTGGCAAGACCTGTTCCTGCCGCAGACGCTGCAGCAGTATCGGCAACTTCGTGATCGCGGCGTCGAGGTCGCGCTGACCATGGGGCCGTGGACCCACACCCAGCTGCTCGTGGCCGGCCTGGCCACCATCGCCAAGGAGACCGGCGACTGGTTGGACACCCACCTCGGCGGTCGCCCGGCCGAGCCACGCTCGGGCAGGGTCCGGTTCTTCGTGCGAGGCGAAGGTTGGCGCGAGCTGCCGGACTGGCCGCCCGCAACCACCGAGCGCGTGCTCTACCTGCGGCCCGGCGGCGGCCTGGCCGAGACGATGCCGACGGCGGGGTCCTCTGCGAGCTTTCGCTATCACCCGAACGAACCGACACCCACCATCGGCGGCCGACTGCTGTCCCCCGACGGCGGCTACCGCGACGACACCGCGCTGGCGGCCCGGCGTGACGTGCTCAGCTTCACCGGTGACGTGCTCACCGCCGATCTACATGTGCACGGCAACCCGGTCGCCGAGTTGGCCTACAGCTTCGACAACCCGAACGTCGATGTGTTCGTACGGATCAGCGAGGTCGACCCCAAGGGCCGCTCACGCAACGTGAGCGACGCCTACCGCCGCCTGGACGGCATTCCCCTCGACGGGAACACGATCAGCCTCGAGCTCGACGCGATCGCTCACCGGTTCCGCGCCGGATCGCGCATCCGCGTGCTGATCGCCGGCGGCAGCCATCCCCGCTTTGCCCGTAACCTCGGGACCGGCGAGGCGACATCGACAGGCAGCCAACTCACACCGTCCACCCACGAGGTCCACTTCGGCACGTCACGGGTCGTGCTTCCGGTGGGTTCGTGATGGGCGCCTTCGACGAATGGCGAAGCGGCGGAACGGAAATCCACTGGCAGTCGACAACCGCCGCCAACGAGGGAACAGACGTCACCGTCTTCACCCGCCGCTGCGGCACGCCGGGGGCACCGGCACTGGTCTGCGTGCACGGCTTCCCCACGGCAAGCATTGACTACTTCGCCCTGACCCGCGAACTCCACGCCGAGTTCGACATCTTCCTGCTCGACTTCCCCGGCTACGGACTCTCCGACAAGCCGGCCGCGCCCTACGTGTACTCGCTATACGACGATGCACGCCTGTTGATCCACGCGATCACGAACGTGTGGCAGCTCAACGACTACACGATGCTGACCCATGACCGCGGCACCAGCGTCGGCATGATCGCGCTATCCGTGCTCGCCGACCACGATGATGCGAGCCCGCCCTCCGAAGTCATCTTGACGAATGCCAACATCTACCTCCCGCTGGCCAATCTGACCGGATTCCAGAAGGCGCTTCTCGACCCCGCTGTCGCGCGAAGCACCGCGCGCGCGACGACGCCGGAGATGCTCGCCGCGGGTATGGGCATGACGACCTTCATGCCGCGCCGAGACCCTGCGGATCCCGAGATCGCCGCGTTAGCCCAATGCTTTGCGCACAACGACGGGATCGGCGTCCTGCCGGATACGATTCAATACCTCAACGAGCGCGCCGCCGACGAAACCAATTGGCTCCAAGCGCTTTCCACCAGCGAAGTCAACACCAGCCTGGTTTGGGGCCTGCACGACAATGTCTCCCCCGTCCGGGTCGCGAACTACGTGTGGCAGGAATTCCTCAGGAACAAGCCCGGACGGAACCGCTATTGGATACTGCCGACCGCGGACCACTACCTGCAATGCGATGCCCCGGCGGAGCTGGCGCAGGTTGTGCGACTCACCGCGGCCGCGGCGCCGACGTCGCTGCGCACTCTCGACGACCGGCCTGACGGCGCGGTTCTCGTCGATCAGACTCCGTGACAATCGTTACAGCTGATCGTCATTCAACCGCGTCGCGAACGCGTGCGACGACCTCGCGCAGCGACGCCTCGTCGTGCACCGGTACACCCAGCGACGGGGTCACCGGCAACTGCACCCAGCTCGTGCAGCCGGCGTAGCCGGGAGTTCGTGGCAGTTCTACCGGTACCACCAACGGTATGGCCTGAACGACCAACACCGCCAACCGATGCTTCGGGCGAAAGTCCAGCCGGTCCCGTCGCACCGACTCAGTCGTCCAGATATGCAAGTCCTCGATCGCCGCGATGTTGTCCGGCCGATTGACCGGCAGCGCTGCAACGACTTTCGCCGCCGCCCGCACCACGAAGCGGTCATCGGTGCTGTCGAAAGCCGCGGCGGTGAGCAGGTCGCGAAATTCTGGCCGCACCCGCTCGGCGTGGCTGTGTGCGACCGTCGGGAACAGCATGAACTCGCGGGCGGCAACCTCGAAACGCTTCTCGCCAATTCCGCCTTTACGCAACAGCACCCGCTGCCGGCCGTCCAGCAGCGCGTGCACCACCGCGCTCCACTCCTTGAGCGCAGGCATCGTGGCGGTGTGCGTCATTCCTCAACGATAAGGCGGTCGTCTAGCGAAGAACCGGGCTGACTACGGTTACCCTATGACCCGCGCCAGCGACGATGCGAAGCGGAGCGATGAGGAGGAGTGGCGCTAATGCCCGACGACACCTTGCTGACCCACACCGACGACCGGGTGCTGACCCTGACCCTGAACCGGCCGAAATCCCGCAATGCGCTGTCGGCCGCACTGCGGGATCGATTTTTCGGGGCCCTGGCCGAGGCCGAAGCCGATGACGGCGTCGACGTGGTCATCCTCACCGGCGCCGATCCGGTGTTCTGTGCGGGGCTCGACCTCAAAGAGCTCGGCGACTCCTCGGCGCTACCCGACATCTCGCCGCGCTGGCCACCGATGAGCAAACCGGTGATCGGCGCCATCAACGGCGCCGCCGTCACCGGCGGCCTCGAGCTGGCGTTGTACTGCGACATCCTGATCGCCTCGGAGCACGCACGATTCGCCGACACCCATGCGCGGGTAGGGCTGCTGCCAACCTGGGGGCTCAGCGTGCGGCTACCACAGAAAGTGGGTGTCGGAGTGGCCCGCCGGATGAGCCTGACCGGCGACTACCTGTCCGCCGAGGATGCGCTGCGGGCCGGCCTGGTCACCGAAGTGGTGCCCCACGACCAGTTGCTGTCTGCTGCCCGCCGCGTGGCCGACAGCATCGTCGGCAACAACCAGGACGCGGTACGGGCGCTGCTGACCTCCTACCACCGCATCGACGAATCGCAGACCGATTCAGGGTTGTGGCTGGAAGCGATGGCGGCCAGACAATTCCGGACCTCCGGCGACGACATCGCCGCCAACCGAGAAGCGGTGCTTGCGCGGGGTCGCTCACAGGTGCGCTGATGTGACTCGCCTCCACCCGGTAACTGACTGAGTAGCGCAACCGCGACTTGCGGCATAGGCCGCTTCTCGCGGGTCGCCCCGTGTTGAAGCAAGGTTCGTCGCACCCCCGCGCGAAGCTGATGTCGGGTCGCGGAACCGCGGACACCAACCGTCAGCCACCGCGCCGTCACCGCCCAGGTTGGGGGCGAAGCGATTTCGCACCGAAGGGCGTCCGGTTTCGGCGATCCAAGTCGGCGCGACGCGGTGAAGCGGCTGTCCGCGCAAGAGTGATGCGAAACACAGGTATTGGACTACTCGTGTCCTGGCCGGCCGGCCGTTCCTAGGTTGGCCCATGTCAGAAGTACAGCCGAGCCGCCGATCGGTGGGGTGCGGCTCACCGTTAGAGACGAGTGAAGGGCCAGCGTCATGACCGACCTAGCAATCGAACCAAGCAACTACACAGTCGCACCCGCGGACCTCAACGCGGTTACGGCATTGAACTTGGAGGGGCATATCGGGCTGAAATTCACCGAGACCACCGCCGAGCGGGTACGTGCCACAGTCGCCGTCGGCCCGCAGCTGCGCCAAGCGGGGGGCATAGTTCATGGTGGTGTGTACTGCTCGATCGTAGAAAGCGTCGCCAGTTGGGGCGGCACGCTCTTGCTCGACGGCGAGGGCCATGCGGTTGGGGTCAACAACAACACCGACTTCCTCCGCAGCGTCCGCGATGGCGTGTTGGTCGCTGACGCCGCGCCGGTCTTCCGTGGCCGCAGCCAGCAGGTGTGGCGGGTGGTCATCACCGACGCGCGCGGTCACGAATGCGCAATCGGGCATGTCCGCCTTCAAAACGTGCTCAACCGCAAGGCCTCACATGTCTAGTGAGCGAGGTGCAGACGTGGCAGTCGCGGCGACTTCGACTGAGGAGTCGCAGGCGAGCAATGCCGTTGATTTCCAACGTATCTGATACGGCCCGCTGGATGGCGGCCTACCGGGCTGCTGAGACCGCACGGCCCGACGCACTTTTCGACGACCCTTTCGCTGACACTCTCGCCGGCGACCGCGGCCGCGCGATCGCCGCAGCCACACCGCGATTGGTGCGCAGCGGGTGGTGGTGGGTCATCCGCACCAAGCTGATAGACGACCTCATCGCCGAATCGGTCAAGAGCGGTTGCGACCGTGTCCTGAACCTGGCGACGGGCTTCGACACCCGCCCCTATCGCCTTGAGCTACCGACAGGGCTCGAATGGATTGAAGCCGATCTCCCCGAAATCGTTAACGAAAAAGAGCGGCTGCTGACCGGTGAAACAGCTCGTTGCCAACTGTCGCGAGTCGCTGTCGATCTCGCAGATGCACGCAGTCGCGCAGCTTTCTTGGCAGACGCGACCAGCGGTGCCCGCAACGCCGTGGTCATCACCGAAGGTCTGCTGCTCTATCTCAGCGAACAGCAGGTCGGGGCTCTCGCAGATGACCTGCGCCGCCCAGAGATCGGCGGATGGATCACCGACCTCATCGCACCGGTGATCGTTCGGGGAATGATGCGGCAAATGCCCAGCTTGGAGAAGGCGCCCATGACATTTGAACCGACCGATGGCGTCGCATTCTTCGAACGGCACGAATGGTCGGTGGGCAGCGTACGCACCATACACGGATACGCCGGACGCTGGAAGCGACTGCCCACGGTGTTGCGCCCAGCGGCCTACATTCCAGATCTCAACCCACGCAAACTCGCGTACGTGCCATGGTCTGCAGTCGTGCGTTTTGATCGCTGAAATCGCTGAAATTCCTGGGTTTTTCAGAGTTTTCAACGCAGAGGGCGCTGGTGTGTTCGACAGATTGCCGGCGCTAGTCATTAGTGCCCCACGGGCATGTCCTCAGCAAACCGAACATTCAATCGCCACTAGGGAGGAAGTCCCGTGAAACCAACATCACCCTTACCTGAGCTACTTGCCAGCGCCACGCAAGAGGAGGTTCCACCTCGGCTTGCGCCGCCGCCACCGCCCGACCACCTCCGAGATGGCCTTCGGTCTACCGCGGCGACCGGCCGGCACGCCCCGGGTCACCGAGCCGTGGGCTCGCGAACCTATCGCGATCGTGGGCATCGGATGTCGGTTGCCGGGTGGCATCAGCGATCCCGACGATTTGTGGAAAGCGCTGCTCGACGCCCGCGACTGCGTGGTTGACATCCCCGGAAGCCGTTGGGACCCAAAGAAGTTCCTCGATCCCACCGGCAGGGCACCAGGACGCAGTTACGTACAGAAGGCGGGCATGCTCACCGAGGATCCCAAGGCGTTCGACGCCGCATTCTTCGGGATCCCGCCCCGGGAGGCGGCGGCCCTCGATCCGCAGCAGCGGTTACTGCTGCAGTGCACCTGGGAGGCGTTCGAGGACGCGGGGGAACCCCCGGGCCACCATGCCGGCGCGCAGACCGGCGTTTTCATCGGCGGGTTCATGTTGGACCGGTTGAACCTCGGTCTCGACATGCAAAACCGGACCCGAATCTCGACCCACAGTGCGACTGCCGGCACGCTGACGATGCTGTCCAATCGCCTGTCGTATTCGTTCGATCTGCGCGGGCCGAGCGTCTCGCTGGACACCGCGTGCTCGTCGTCGCTGGTCGCTATTCACCAAGCCTGCCAAAGCATCTGGTCGAGCGAGTCCGACGCCGCGCTGGCAGGTGGCGTGAACGTCCTGCTGAAACCGGAAACCCAGATCACGATGGCCAAGGGCCGCTTCCTCTCGCGGACGGGGCTCTGCCAGGCTTTCAGTGAGGACGCCGACGGCTACGTGCGCGCGGAGGGTGCGGCGGTGCTGTTGCTCAAACCCCTCTCAGCCGCCCGGCGCGACGGGAACAGCGTGCACGCTCTAATCCTGGGCACGGCAACCAACCAGGACGGCCGGACCAACGGGATCACCGTGCCCAACGGTGACGCCCAGATCGCAGTGATGCGTGCCGCGTATCGGCAGGCCCGCGTTGAGCCTTCGGAAGTCGCCTACGTCGAGGCACACGGAACGGGAACTCCCGTCGGCGATCCGATCGAGGCCAACGCGATCGGGACGGTAGTGGGCGCCGGGCGTGCCGGCGAGAAGTGCCCGATCGGTTCGATCAAGACCAACATCGGGCACTTGGAGGCCGGGGCAGGTGTCGCGGGTGTCCTCAAAGCCGCGATGTGCCTCAAACACGGCGCTGTTCCGCCACACCTGCACCTGGCGAATGTCAATCCGGCGATCGACCTCGACACGCTCAATCTGGAGAATTTCCTGGACACCCTCGGTGCGCTTCGCCGTCGCCGCGGCCTGCCGGCATCGGTGATCCAGTGGGGCGTGCTCGGCGAGACGGGAATCGTGGCGAGGGATGCAACCCTCGCCCGGTACCTCGAGCAGATGGGGATCAGTGCAGTCAATGTCGACGACGCACTGCTGGGCCTGCGTGAGGTGATTCACTCCAATGTGGACCGCCTCACACTGGTGGAGGCCGACTGGTCGCGATTAGCGAGGATTGCCATGCCGATGGCCGGCGACCGCCGAATCGAGTTGCTCGCCGGCGCCGAAGACAATGCCAAAGAGGCCGCTGAGGATGTGATCAAGCTCTTCGAGGGCTTCAGCGAGGAGGCCCGCCACGAACGGGTGCAGTCCTTGCTCGCCAAGATCGTCGCGGGCGTGCTGCAAATGGACGAGACGCGCTTCGATTTCTCTCAGCCGCTGCACGAAGTCGGGCTGGATTCGATCATGGCTTTGGAGATCGCGGCGGGAATAGAGAAGACGCTGGGGTTGCGGTTGTCCGCGATGGACCTGGCGGCCGGCCCTTCGATCGAAACATTGGCAACGACCATCGTCGGCCGCCTGGCAGGTCCGCCGTCCGATGAACGGGCCGCCTAAAAGCCGTTCCAAGGCAGATGAATTCGGTTACCACTCGAGCGTTATCGCGTCGTGGCAGTTGCGTGATCGACGTCACATTCACTTAAGCGTGTCGCAAAGCCACGGTCCGGCAACAAAACTCGGACTCTTACTGCGATCAGGTGCACGCGTAGTCGTCGATGACGTGGGTGATCCGCGGTCACTTGGAATCTGCGGGCCGGGTAGGGATGCGGCGGAATGCAGGTAGTGGACTACGCGTGTCATGGCCGCCGACCGTTCCTAGGTTTATCCCATGTCTCAGTGATGCGGCCGAGCCGCCCGATGCGGCTCGCCTTGACCAACCGGAAGGTGCTTCCATGTTGCAGGAGATCGCCAGATCGGCCATCGCCGCCCCCCGGCGAATTATCACGGCTGCACTGCTGATCATGGTCGCCGCGGCTGTTTTCGGCATACCGGTGACCACAAGCTTGTCCAACGGTGGTTTTCAGGACCCGACGTCGCAGTCCCGGCGCGCGTCGCAGCTGATAGCCGACAAGTTCGACCTCGGCGACATGCAACTGATCCTGGCCGTGAACTCTGACGCGGGCGCACGTAGCGACGCAGCGCGTGCTGCCGGTGACGAACTGGTCGCGCTGTTGAAGCGCTTGCCGTACGTGACCGACGTGAAATCCGCGTGGACAGCGTCGCCGTTGGCTGCCCGGGCGCTAGTGAGCAAGGACGGCAAGACCGGACTGATCGTCGCCGGCATCACTGGTGGTGAGACCGCTGCGCAGCAACACGCCTCACAACTGCTCGATCGGCTCCCCCACTTCAACGGCGTCACGGTCAAGGCAGGTGGTGAGGTTACCGCGACCGCCCAAACCGTCGAACAAATAAAAAAGGACTTGCTGGTCATGGAAGCCATCGCCGTCCCGCTGAGTTTTGTTGTGTTGGTATGGGTTTTCGGCGGTCTGTTAGCGGCGGCGCTGCCGTTGGCGGTCGGCGTCTTCGCGATCGTGGGCTCGATGGCGGTGATGCGCGCGATCACATTCGCCACCGATGTCTCAGTTTTCGCGTTGAACCTGGTCTTGGCAATGGGACTCGCGCTGGCAATCGACTACACACTACTGATCGTGAGCCGGTTCCGCGACGAGTTGGCCAGCGGCGCAGCCCGTGAAGAGGCATTGGTCCGCACGATGGCGAGCGCGGGTCGGACCGTGCTGTTCTCGGCGACCACGGTCGCGCTGTCGATGATCGCGCTGGCACTGTTCCCGATGTACTTTCTGAAGTCGTTCGCGTATGCCAGTGTCGCGGTGGTCGCTTTGGCGGCGGTTGCCTCGGTGACGGTGACTCCGGCGGCGATCGTACTGCTCGGCGACCGGATCGACTCCCTGGACCTGCGCCGTGGAATCCGCAGAATGTTGGGCCGGCCACAGCCGGCGCAACGGGCGATCCGGGAAACATTCTGGTATGGCTGGACCAAAGCCGCTATGCGGCAGGCGCTTCCGGTAAGCTTGGTGATCATCGCGATGTTGCTGGTACTGGGCGCACCGTTTCTTGGGGTCAACTGGGGCTATCCTGATGGTCGCATACTGCCCGCCTCGGCTTCCGCGCGCGAGGTCGATGACGAACTGCGTTCGGATTTCGCGGTCAACTCTTTGACCGATGTGATCGTCGTGATTCCCGATGCGGCCGAGGTGACACCACGCGAACTCGGCCTGTATGCAGCGGAGCTATCAAGGGTGCCGGATGTGTCCTCGGTATCGTCAGCTGCCGGCACCTACGCCAGCGGCGCCTTGGTGGGGCCGCCCTCGGCCCCGAGTGGATGGAAAGCCGGCAGTGCCTTTTTCACCGTCAACTCCGTTGCGCCGCTGTACTCGCGGGCATCGGAGACTCAACTGGATCAGCTGCACGCCGTCACAGCTCCACATGGCGCAGACGTCCAGATGACAGGCTGGGCACAGATCAACCGCGACAGTTCGCAAGCGGTCACCTCACGACTGCCGCTGGTGCTGTCGGTCATGGCAGTGATCACCTTCGTGCTGCTGTTCCTGCTGACCGGCAGCATTGTCCTACCGCTAAAGGCGTTGGCGCTCAACATGTTGTCGTTAACAGCCGCGTTTGGTGCGCTGGTGTGGATCTTCCAGCAGGGCCACCTTGGTGGGTTCGGCACGACGGCCACCGGCACACTGGAGGCAAGCGTCCCCGTGCTGTTGTTCTGCCTTGCTTTCGGGCTGTCGATGGACTACGAGGTGTTCTTGATCTCGCGGATCCGCGAGTTTTGGCTGGCATCACGAAAGACGCGCGTCGACAACATTGAAAGCGTCGCGTTAGGTCTGGCCCGCACCGGCCGCGTGGTAACGGCCGCGGCGCTGCTAATGGCAGTCACGTTCGCCTCGCTGATGACCGCGAAGGTGTCACTCATGTGCATGTTCGGTGTCGGAGTGCCGTTGGCAGTCCTGATAGACGCCACGCTGGTTCGGATGCTGCTGGTGCCGGCATTCATGCGGATACTCGGCCCGCTTAACTGGTGGGCGCCGGGACCTCTCGCACGGTTGCATCGGCGTTTCGCCATCTCCGAAGTTGGGGAGTTGCCCGAATTTGTGCATCCCGGACAGGCCACTAAGCGGAGTGGGTCCCTGACGCAGCTAGCAGCGACGGCATCGGGCGGTGCGATTGAAACAGTCGACTACGCTTTCGAAGCCGGCGCGGGGATTCGACGCTGAGGTTGCCCATCAAGCAAACCTGCACAGCAAGGATCGACCGATGCATTCACAACGGCGATGGCGACCTTCGCGGGACCATGAGCACCGGCTATCGTCAACTTCTTGGTCACCGGGCGATGGCTAACCCTGACAGGTAGCGGCGGTCATAACAACCGACGGGTAGTGGCGTAGTTTTCGGTCGGTCGCCTCGCGGATGTAGCTGCCGATCTGCCGCAATGACCGGGTTGCCTCCGGCACCATCGGCGCGGTGATCTGGAACACGTGCATCTGACCGGGCCACACCCGCAGCTGAACCGGTACCCCGGCCGCGGCCAGCCGCCGCGCGGCCAGCCGAGCATCGTGCAGCAAGACCTCGCAACCCGACACATGGATCAACGTGGGCGGCAGACCGGGCACGATGTGGTCAAGCGGCTCGTAGATCTCCTCGGGGCGCCCATCGATGAGGTGACGCCGGGCCGCCTTGGCAACCAGCTCAGATAATGCGTCAAACGCCTTGGCGCACAGCATCGCATCACTGCCGATGTTGGGATGTACCTGCTTAGGGGCCTTCGCGAGCTGCATCAGCGGTGACATGCAGACGATTGCCGCGGGTCTCTCGCCCTCGCCGAGCAGCCGTTCGGCCAGCGCCAATGACAGGTAACCCCCGGCGGAGTCGCCGGCCAAGACGATCTGCTCGGGCTCATAACCACGGCAACGCAGCCACCGGCAGCCGTCATAGCAGTCGTCGATCGCCGCACCGAGCGAATGCTTGGGCAGCATCCGGTAGTTCACCACCAGCACCGGGGTATCCGCGTACCGCGACAACGCGGTGACCAGCCGGTCATGGGTGTTGGCGCCGCAGATCAAAAAGGCGCCACCGTGCATGTACAACATGACGCGCCGGCTGCCGTCGGCAGGCAGCACACCGGCGGCGCGGACCAACCGCGCGGTGCAGTGCAGCAGCCGAATTGTGACCCGAACGCTGCCCCGCACCGGCGTCACCGCCCCGGCAGCCAACTCGACGAGGTCCCATGGCCACGGCGCGTTCGCCAAGTAGCTACCGATTGTAAGGACCGGGCGGATGGTGAGCCGGGCCGCGAGCCGCGCGAACCGGCCGGCGATGCTCGGGTCATCCTCCACGACCTCCCCAACGAACCCCGAGCCCCGCCGGTCGAACACTGCCGACTTTCCCCGGTGAGGCGTGGCTACACTGGCATCAACAGCAGCCAGGCCGCCACGCCGAACCGGTTTCCGAGCACCCGCCCAATCACCTACACCGCGCCCGACAGCACCGCGATCAATCCGCGCAGCCACGGCCGCACCGGCTGGTGACAAACATAGGACTTGCCACATCGGCTTTACCCGCAGCCGTCTCAGAACCGATAAGCTGCAAATCGCCAGTGGCCATTGCCATTAGTGCCGGCTCAGTAGTCACAAATGCCATTGGAGCTCCTTCCCGTGTCGAGTTGCTGACTGTGACATCAGTATCCGAGCGGGAAAAGGGGCTGAGGTAGCGTAGCCCGTCACTTAAATCTGCCGATGACTACTACTGCACCGTGCGGATCACTACCTGTATGGCCTCGGGGTCAGCGCCGTATCGACGACCGGCAATACAGCTGGGACGCAGCACCTGTCCGTCGTCCTTGTGCTTCGTTGTCAACAATCCTCTACGGCGATGGCGCGAGCGGCGCCCGAGTGGAACGCCGGCTACCGCGACGATCGGAGCTCAGCCCTCGCGGTGGGAGCGGATTAACGTCGCGAGATGTTCACGATCGTTGGCGTAGAGCTTGATGCATGCGCGGTAGAGATGTCCCTCCACGGTGCGCACCGATACCACCAGCCGCTCGGCGATCTGCTTGTTGGTCAGGCCGGCCGCGACCAGATTCGCAATCTCGCGTTCCCGGGTCGTCAACGGCAAAGGGTGAGCGGCGACTTCCAATGCGGGCGTGCAAATGCCACCGCACTCGACGGCAAGACGGTTCGCAACGGCCGCGGCCTCAACCGTCCGCCCTCGATCGTCTGCATTCCGAAACTCTTCCGCCGCCTGCGCGGCGGCGTCCGCCGCCGACAATAGCGCGCCGATTTGCTCGAATTGCTGCGCGGCCGTAAAGATCGCCTCGGCATCGTGGTCTCGCACTGCGGCGCCATGGGCGGCGATCGCTTCCCCCAACCGCCCCCCGACGGCCTCGGCGATGTCAACCAGCCGCTGCACGCTGGTCTCATCCCCGAAGCGCACTGCGTCATGCAATGCCAGCATCTCGATCGCCCGCTGGCCGGCTGTGGCAGCGAGACGGGCGGCATCAAGTGCTGAATCGACCGCTGCGCTGACGTTTCCTTCCGCTGCGGCTAGCCACGCCTCGGCGATCCGCAGCTGCGGCCCGAACACCGCAACGTGCCTGCCGTATCGGGTTCGCACCTCGGCCACCATCTTGGCGCCCGGCTCCACCCGGCCCAGCACGCAATAGGATTGCGCAAGCAGGAGTCGGGCCGGGAAACTCCACGAGGCCGCCGACTCTGACGTGAGCGCCGCGACGGTCTGCTCCATCCGAGTGACGGTCTCGGCGAAGCGGCCGCGGGCCAGGTCAACCGTGCCGACCAGCACGTTGGCCAGACCCCACGCCAGATACTGGCCGGCCGATGAAATCTCCATAATTCCCGCGGATCGCTCTGCCGCGGCAGCGAATTCGCCGGCGAGCGCCAGAGCACGTACCTCACCGAACGCGGTGAGATACCGCAACAAGCCGTCCACCTCGCTCTCAACCGCGTTACCGCGTTCGGCGACGGCGATGACCTCGTCTCTGCATCCCATATATGCCAGCGCCAACGCGCCGCCGAACACCGCCCATCCAACGGCTCCCGCAGACGCCGACGGGTCGGCGAGCACGCGCTGAGACAGCGTGACGGCTTGCTCGAGATCGTTCTCGAATACCAACGAGGCCGAAGCGACGCCGTCAACCAGCAGCCGCAGTGCGGGGTCTGTCACCCGGCCCCGCAACATCTCGAGCACCTCATCGGCGCCCTCGGCGTCGCCCATCGCCCACTGCAGGTTGGCGATCCGTGCCAAACCCCAACGGACAAGATGGAGTTCGTTCATCGCGTCGGATTCAAACGCGCTCAGCGTCTGCTCGGCTTCGGCGGCATTGCCCTGCCATAACAGTGATCGGGCCAGCAATTCGCTTGCCGCCAGCCCACCGCCGCGGCCCACCGCAGCACGAGCCAAGCGCTCGCCAAGCGTAATATTGGTCAGCGCGATCGCATCTCGGGCCGCCGTCACCAACAGCGAGACGTCGGCGGTTTGGTCGCTGTCAATCGTCAACTCCGCCAATCGTATCCGCGCGGATGGTGTGGTCGGTGGCTGCTCGCTCAATGCACGAACCAGCTCACCCCGCAAACGCCGCGAGGCCGCCATCCCGAGGCGCCGCCGGATGACTTCACGAAATAGCGGATGGTTGAACCGGACGTCGATGCCGTGATGGTGTTCGGCGACGCGGATCAGCCCGCGCGACTCCGCCTCTTCGACGGCGTCATCGCCGACGATCTTGGATAGCGTGTCGAGATCGATGGGTTCGCAAAATGTCAGCAGCCGCAGTGTGTGCAGCACGGGGTCGGGCAGCTTCTCCACACGGGCATCGAGCAACGAGGCGAGCTCTGACGTGACGGCCGTGCGGCCGCGTAGCTGCCAGACCCCGCGAACCTGACGTAGCGTGCCCGCCTCCAGCGCGCCCTCGACCAAATGGCGCACGAACAACGCGTTGCCACCCGACGCCTCCCACATGAGGTCGGCGCTCAGGCCCTCCACGCGGCCGCCGAGCGCTTGCTCGATCAGACCGACGCATTGATCCTTGCTGAACGGAGTCAAGTGCAGCCGCTGTAAGTAGCCGTCTTTCCACAACGACGTGATCGCGTCCGGCACCACTTCACCCGTGCGCACTGTGGCCACGATGCGCACAGAGCCGTCGAGCGCCAGTTGATGCAACAACGTTGCCGACAGCTGATCCAGCAGGTGGGCATCATCGACGCCGATGACCGAATGTCCTTCGCCGATAATAGTTTCCCGCGCCGTCGCCAAAGAGGCGATGGGGTCTCGCGACGACGCCGCGCCGACGAGATGGGCAAACACGCCGAGCGGGATGCTACGCGCTGACTCGGTCCCGGCAACCCACCGGACCGGGATCGGCAATGTCTTGGTCACCAGGCGTGCAAGAGTTGTTTTTCCCACCCCCGCATCGCCGAGGATGACGATGCCGCAGACGCCTGTTTGCTCGACGAGCGCCGCATGAATGGTTGTGTATTCATGGTCCCGTCGAACAACAGGCCAGGTGCGGGCAACAACCAGGCACATTACTCTGCTAGGCGACCGCGGGCTGGCGTTGTGACCATGGATTCCGCCGAGCTGTAACCAAGCTCTCCTCGAGGGTGCGAGGGTGGGCCAGCCCACGTCCACTGGCACCCGCAGACCGAGTTCTGCCCCGCTTCCGGAGGAGGAAACGGGGCAGAACGCGACCGGCGTGGTCCGCGAATCAGGGCATGGCTGCGCGGACTGGGTGCCTGACAGTCCAAATGGGGTGCAGCACGTCCGCGGCGTAGTGGCGGATCGGGTGCAGCGGTCCGCTGCACGGCACCCACGGGTCGGCCGACGCGACAGGCGCCGCGAGCGAACCGAGCACGGAGAGACCGACACCGGCCAGCAGGCCCGCTGCTGCGACACGCACCTTGGAAGCTTTGGCATTCATGGTGGTTTCCTTACCTGGCAGTTGTCCCAGGTCCGAATGTCAATCCTTCGCTGGGGTCGGTTGCTATTTCCCGACATCACGAGCATGCACCAGCTGCCTTGATGGATCCTGGCGAGATTCTTGCGAAATTCTTGCGTTTGCTGTGCCCCGCGTCTGCGCAGCTCAGCCAGGGTTTATTTCGAAGGTGAACTCGTGGCCGCCGATGCGGATATGGTCACCGTCAGCCAGCATGGCGCTGCTTCGGATGCGCCGGCCTCCTACCTGGACGCCGTTGGTCGATCGCAGGTCGCTGATGACGAAACTGCTCCCAGTGTCGATGACGACGGCGTGGTAGCGACTGACGTCCTCGTCGTCGAGAACGATGTCGTTGTCAGGCCGGCGCCCGATCCGGGTCGAACCCTCCAACCGGTAGCGCTGCCCGTCGTTTCCCCGCAGCTCGGCGATGGCAGGCGGGCCGGCCAGCGTGCCGGTGTGCGGGCTGAGATCGACGACGCTGTGCGTCGCGATCGTCTGCGCCGCCTGTTTGGTCTCCAAGGGCTCTTGGCGCAGGATCCGCTCGTGCAGGCTGCGCACTGTAGGACCGGGGTCGATGCCGAGATTCTCAGCCAGGTTCGCTTTCAGTCGCTGATAGGCGTTAAGGGCATCGGACTGCCGCTCGGCGACGTAGTAGGCGGTGATCAGCTGAGCCCAGAGCCGTTCGCGATAGGGATGTTCGGCGCTCAGCACCTCCAGGCGCGGGATCATGGCGTCGGCGCGTCCGCACGCGATCTCGGCTTCGGCGAGGGCGGTTTGGACCGCCACTCTGACCTCCGACAGCGCTGTGGCGAACGTATCGACGAAGGCGAATTCGCGGAGGTCATCGAGGAACGGCCCGCGCCATTCGGCCAGCGCGGCCGACAGGGAGCTGCTGGCGTCTTCGAACCGTCCGGTGGCAGCAGCGTGCACGCCCGCGTTCTTTTCGGTGATGAAGCGCCCGAGATCGCAGTCGGCGTCAGCGACGTTGAGTTGATAACCCGGCGAGACGCTCACCAGCACTTTGCCCGGGTCGTAACCCGCGCTGCCGACCAGTCGGCGCAGATTGGACACGTAGGAGTGGATGCTCGTCCGGGCAGCCGGCACGGGTTGCCGGTCCCAGACCGCATCGATCAGCGAATCGACCGACACCGCCCGGTTTCGGTTCATCACCAGCATGGCCAACACTGCCCGCTGCTTCGGGGCGCCCAACTGCACCAGGGCGCCGCCGCGCGCGCTCAACTGCAATGGCCCCAAGACACCAAACCCGCGGCCTGCGTTTCCCATCGTGCTTGCCCCGCCTTTCGATGTGCGTCGGCGTCAGGTCACTATTGTGACCGCATTTGGCTTATACGGACCGCTCTGTGGCCCGAGCCTCGGTCAGTATTTGGCGCCGGGTTAGGCGTTGGCCGCGTGTTGATGCAGCGCGCGCAGCTTTCACCCGATTGCCGACGCCGAGTTGGTGCGGGTGCGGCGACCGTGCCTAGGGAAGCCCTCGGATGACTCTGCACGGGTTACCGGCCGCCAGCACGTGTGCTGGTATGTCACTGATTACGACGCTGCCCGCCCCGATAATCGAGTTCGCGCCAATAGTTACTCCCGGACCTACGATCACTCCGGCCGCCAGCCATACGTTGTCGCCGACCACAACCGGAGACGCCGACTCCCAGCCTGCCCGTCGGGCATCGTGATCGTCGACCGGATGAAGTGCCGTAACAAGCTGTGCGCGTGGACCGATCGACACGTTGTCGCCAAGCGAGATCGGTGCACAGTCCAGCAAGATCGCGTCGTAGTTGAGAAAGCAATTCGCCCCGACGTTGATGTGCGCGCCGTAGTCACATTGAAACCGTGGAAGTATCACGGAGCCTTCGCCCAACGATCCGAGCAACTGGTGCAATACATGCTTGCTTCGCTCGTCGTCTGCCTGCGCAGCGTTGAACACCTCGAGCAGGCGCTGACATGCCCTGCGGCTCGCCGATAATTCGGGATCGTTGGCTTGGTACGGCTCGCCGCTGAGCATCCGCTCGCGCTGACTTCGCACGCGTCCTCCTCATTTACCGGTGACTGCCCAGCGACCCGATACTGTCCGCCAACCGACGAAGAGCAGGCGCAGCACGATGAACATGCTCAGCCAGAGCCGAACACCAGCGACAGCCAGACCAACGGCAGAAAGCGGCGGCTGGCCCGGCTCGCTCACCCCAAAGCGGCGCGCAGCATCGCCACTACCTCGTCGACCGAACCGGTGGTCGAGTAGCCCGCGGCCAGCTTGTGACCACCACCGCCGAACGTCGAGGCGACAGCGGAGAGATCTATTGCGGCCTTGGCCCGCATCGACACCGACCACTGCTGCGGCGCAATTTCTTTGAACACCGCGGCCACCTCGGCCTGCTGCGTGGTGCGGACGATGTCGACGATGCTCTCGACTTCTTCCGGCCGTGCGCTAGTCCACTCCTGGTGTCCGACAACGGCATACACCAGACCACGACCGCCGGCGGCGTCGGGCAACAGCTGTGCCGAGCCCAACACCCGGGACAGCATCGCCAGCCAGGCGAAGGGATGGGTGTCCATCAGTGTCCGGCTGATCGCCGCGTTGTCGATGCCAACCTCGACCAGCCGCGCCGCCAACCGATACGCGCGCGCGCTGGCCCATCGGAACGACCCGGTATCGGTGGTCAGCCCCGCGTAGAGGCAATACGCCACGTCGGGGTCGATCGGCTTGTCCCAGGCGTCGAGCAGTTCGGCAACCATCATCGTGGTGGAGTCCGCTGACTGCTCGACGAAATTCACAGTGCCGAACAGCTGATTCGACGCGTGATGGTCGATCACCAGAACTTCCTGGCCGGCAGCGGCCATATCGCGCAGGTCTCCGAGCCTATTGATGCTCGGAATATCAACGGTCACAACCAGATCGACATCACGGCGCATGACGTCGGGATCGACCAGAAGCCGACCGCCGGGCAGCGACCGCAACGACTCCGGAAGCGCCGCGGGCGCCGCGAAGCCGACCTGGACGGACTTGCCGCACCGGTCCAGCACCAAGGCCAGCGCCAACCCGGCGCCGAGCGTGTCGGCATCGGGATGGACATGGCAGAGCACCCCGACGGTGGCGGCGTCGTCGAGCACCTTGGCGGCGCCGACCGCGTCGACGCGTCGTGCCGTAGAAGTTGATTCAGTCTTCGGGTTGATGGTCGTCACCGGCGCCTTCCCCGTTAGCGGTTGGTGCCCCCATGTCCGATTGCCCGACTCCTCCTCGGGCCGCAACACGGCCCGCATCGTCGCCTAGCGCGTCCGATTGCCCGACTCCTCCTCGGGCCGCAACACGGCCCGCATCGTCGCCTAGCGCGTCCGATTGCCCGACTCCTCCTCGGGCCGCAACACGGCCCGCATCGTCGCCTAGCGCGTCGTCGTCATGCCCCGCACCGCTCTCGCGGTACGGATCGGCGTCGCCGGCCGGTATAGCTCCCTCGCGAACCCGAGCCACGTCGGCGTCGGCGGCACGCGCGCGCGCCAGTAATTCCTCCATCCGCTGCACGGAGTCGGACACCGTGTCGCGGGTGAAGGTCAGCGTGGGAGTGAAGCGCACACCGGTACCGGCCCCAACCTTGCTGCGCAGCACGCCCTTTGCGCGTTCCAGCGCTGCGGCGGCCCCGACGTGATCGGGCTCGTCGTCCAACGTCGAGCCCATCACCGTGTAGTACAGCGTCGCGTCGTGCAGATCACCGGACACCTTCGCGTCGACGATGGTGATTCCGGCCAGTCCCGGGTCCTTGATCTCGTACTCGATCGCCGATGCGACGATCTCGGAGATCCGCTTGGCCAGTCGACGCGCCCGCGCCGGATCAGCCATGCCGCGGGTTCAGCTTGTCGGAGCTCATTTTCAGGCGCGTTCCTTCTCAACCAGCTCGTAGGTCTCGATGACATCGCCCTCTTTGAGGTCGGAGTAAGTCAGCGTCAGACCGCACTCGTATCCGTCGCGCACCTCAGTGACGTCGTCCTTCTCGCGTCGCAGCGAGCTCACCGTGAGGTTGTCGGCCACCACGATGTTGTCCCGCAGCAGCCGGGCCTTCGCGTTGCGGCGTATTACCCCGGAAGTCACCAGGCAGCCCGCGATGGCACCGACCTTCGACGACCGGAACAACGCGCGGATCTCGGCGCGTCCCAGCTGGTTTTCCTCGTAGATCGGCTTGAGCATGCCCTTGAGCGCACTCTGGATCTCGTCGATGGCCTGGTAAATCACCGAGTAGTACCGGATGTCCACGCCTTCGCGGTTGGCCAGCTCAGTGGCCTTGCCCTCGGCGCGCACGTTGAACCCGATGATGATCGCGTCCGATGCCGACGCCAGGTTGACGTTGGTCTCGGTCACACCGCCGACGCCGCGGTCGATGACGCGCAGTTCCACCTCGTCGTCGATCTCGATGCCCAGCAGGGCTTCCTCCAGCGCCTCGACGGTGCCGGAGTTGTCGCCCTTCAGGATCAAGTTGAGCTGCGACGTCTCCTTCAACGCGGCATCCAGATCGTCCAGGCTGATGCGCTTACGGGAGCGTGCTGCCAGCGCGTTGCGCTTGCGTGCACTGCGGCGATCGGCGATCTGGCGGGCAATCCGGTCCTCGTCGACCACCAGCAGGTTGTCACCGGCGCCGGGCACCGACGTGAAGCCGATGACCTGGACCGGCCGCGACGGCAAAGCCTCGTGGATGTCCTCGCCGTGCTCGTCGACCATACGGCGGACGCGCCCGTAGGCGTCGCCGGCGACGATCGAGTCGCCGACCCGCAGCGTGCCGCGCTGGATCAACACGGTCGCCACCGGTCCGCGACCGCGGTCCAGATGCGCTTCGATCGCCACACCCTGGGCTTCCATGTCGGGGTTGGCCCGCAGGTCCAGGGCGGCGTCGGCGGTCAGCAGCACCGCCTCCTCCAGAGCCTCGATGTTGGTGCCGGCCTTTGCGGAGATGTCGACGAACATCGTGTCGCCGCCGAAATCCTCCGCCACCAGCCCGTACTCGGTGAGCTGGGAGCGGATTTTCTGCGGGTCGGCACCCTCCTTGTCGATTTTGTTCACCGCCACCACGATCGGCACATCGGCGGCCTGCGCGTGGTTGATGGCCTCCACCGTCTGCGGCATGACGCCGTCGTCGGCGGCCACCACCAGGATCGCGATGTCGGTGGCCTTGGCGCCGCGGGCACGCATGGCGGTGAACGCCTCGTGACCCGGGGTGTCGATGAAGGTGATCGGCCGTTCGTTGCCGTCGAGGTCGACGGTCACCTGGTAGGCGCCGATGTGCTGGGTGATGCCACCGGCCTCGCCCTCGCGGACGCTGGCATTCCGGATGGTGTCCAGCAGTCGAGTCTTACCGTGGTCGACGTGACCCATCACGGTCACCACCGGCGGACGGGTCTGCAGATCGTCCTCGTCACCGTCATCCTCGCCGTAGGTCAGGTCGAAGGATTCCAGCAGCTCGCGGTCCTCGTCCTCGGGGCTGACGACCTGGACGACGTAGTTCATCTCGCTGCCCAACAGTTCGAGCGTCTCGTCGCCGACCGACTGGGTCGCCGTCACCATCTCGCCGAGGTTGAACAGCGCCTGCACCAGCGAGGCCGGGTTCGCGTCGATCTTCTCGGCGAAGTCGCTCAGCGACGCGCCACGGGCCAGGCGGATCGTCTCGCCGTTGCCATGCGGCAACCGCACGCCACCGACGACCGGCGCCTGCATGTTCTCGTATTCGGCGCGTTTCGCGCGCTTCGACTTGCGGCCCCGCCGTGGCGCACCGCCGGGACGGCCGAAAGCACCGGCAGCGCCGCCGCGCTGGCCGGGCCGTCCACCGCCACCGCCACCGCCGCCGCCGCCGCCGGGACGGCCACGGAAGCCGCTGCCCGGTGGGGCACCGACTCCGCCGCCGCCCCCACCACCGCGGTAGTTACCACCACCACCGCCGCCGCCGCCGCCGGGACGGTCACCTGTCGGGGCGCCTGGCCGGCCGCCGGGACCGAGTCGGGGACCACCGGGACGGGGTGGGCGACCTGGCCCACCGGCGCCGGCGGGCCGCGGCGGCATGTTGCCGGGCGAGGCACCACCGGGGCGCGGGACACCAGGACGGGGCGCACCGGGACGCGGCGCCGGCGGACGCGGAATCGCCCGCTCCACCGGCTGCGCTGAGGAGAACGGGTTGTTGCCGACGCGCGGGGTGCGTCCCGCGGGCTTCGGGGCCGGGCGGGGACCGGGCGTCGGTCCAGGCCGAGCCGGGCTGGGCGTCGGACCGGCCTGCGGCTCTGCGGGAGCCGGGGCCGGCGTCTCAGGCGCCAGCAGCTCAGGCGCCGCCGGCGCGGACGGTTTGGGGGCGGCGGGCTTCTGCGGCACCGGGGCCGCCTCTTTGACGGCGGCTTTGGGAGCCGACGCGCCGTTGCCGGCGGCCTTGCCCTGTGCGGGCTTGCCACCACCGAACGACTCACGCAGCCGACGCGCGACGGGCGCTTCTACTGTCGAAGACGCGGATTTGACGAATTCGCCCTGTTCGCTCAGCCGGGCGAGAACTTCCTTGCTGGTAACACCGAGTTCCTTGGCCAACTCGTGTACGCGGGCCTTGCCTGCCACTACATCTCCTGTCTATGAGGCGACAGCGGTGGTGGGCCGCGCCTCGGGTTTAGCTATGACGCATGGTCATCGGGACTTCACGGTGTGCTCATGTTCTTCTGCTGCCTGTTCTGTTGGCGGGATGATCGGGCGCACCGAGGAACTCGATGTGCTCGACCACCGCTGACGTATCGGGTGCGCCGGCGATGCGCAACGCTCGAGCAAAAGCTCGCCGCCGGATTGCTGCTTTGGCGCACTGCGGTACGGGGTGCAGCCATGCACCCCGCCCCGGCAGAGTACCTGCTGGGTCAACGGTCACGGTGTATTTACCGTTCCCGGTCGACACAGCCACCACTCGGAGCAGTTCGACGGCCAACTCTCGCTTACGGCAACCGACACACGTCCGCACCGGTCCATCGGTACGTCGATGCGCCGAGGCCGAAGTCTCGCGCTGGATCACGACTTAGCTTACCTGCACCCAACCGGTGCTCAGTACCACCCGCGGCGTCCGGCAACCCCGGTGATGTGGGCGGCTCCGCGGCTAGGAGACTCCTGAATTAGTGGGTCTTGGGGGCGGGGCGCCTCGAACGCCATATGGCGTTGATGCGAGCCAGACCTTTCGGTCGGCAAAAGAGGTCGCCCCGCCGATTCGAGTTTGCAGTCGCCTCGGCGGGAAGGCAAGCCTCTGGGTCAGGCGATGGCCCAGTTCGTGCCGGTGTGGGCGAGGCCCAGGGTGATCAATCGGCGCAGGTTGAGCGCCGCGGCGCGTTGATGGAGCCAGTGATCGTTCTTGACGACACCGCGATAGCGGACTTTGCGGTTCCCGCGGGTCAGCCAGGCGATGGAGCGTTCCACCATGGGCCGGTGTTGGCGGTACTCGTCCTGCCAGTCCGGGTCCTGCGCAGTGGCCCGCGCGGCGCGTTGGAGCTGTTCGTGAGCGCCGATGGTGATTTTGCGTCCCCGCACGGCGGTCGTGCATTGGGATGCCAAAGGGCATGTGCGGCAGTGGCGTTCGAAGGAGACGCTTCGGCTCGGTCGGATGGTGGCGGTGTGTCGTGCCGGGCACGTGACCGTGTTCGCGTCGAAGTCGATGGTGAAGTCGTCGATGGTGAAACCACCAGGCACCGCGTAGCGCAGCGGGATCGGTTTGATCACCGCGACATGGCCGGCCGCGGCGAGTGCGGCGCGGGCCTCGCCGGTGCCGTAGGCGGAGTCGCCGAGCACCCGCAGCGGCTGGTCCTCACCTTCGAGCAACGCCACGGCGATCGACGGCTTCGTGATTGTCGGTGCCGCTGGCCTTGCTCAATGCGCAGTCGGTGATGATCCCGGTGTCGGGTTCGATCGCGATGTGCGCCTTGTACCCGTCCTGGCGACGCGCCACCGTCTTGTGGGCGTGGCGCGCGTCGGGGTCGACGGTGGAGATCACCCGATCCGGGGCCACGTTCTGCGCGATACGCCAGCGTCCGTCGGTGCCATCGGAGCCCTCCACGGGTTCGACGTCCTGGCCGGCGATCAACGCCAACAACGCCACCGCGTCAGCAGCCTTGGGGCCGAGTTCGGCCTCGGGGAGATGGCCCAACACTCGGTGCACGTCGCTGACCAGGGCATCGATCAGCTGCTCGCGGGCGGGCTCGTCGTTCCAGGCGATCTTCGGTTTGCCCGGGTCGTCGTAGTCATGAGCAGTGCACTGCTCGGCGATCACCTCGGCCGCACCCGGGACCTCGCGGCGCACCCGGCGGATCGCGCCGATCAACTGGGTGACGGTGTCCTGGGTGGCGACCGCGTCGTCGAGGACCGTGGAATCCACCGCCCGCCGGGTCTTGCCCCTCAACGCACCGGTCGCGGCGACGACGGTCTTGACCGCCTCGAAGATCCGGTTCGGGGACGCCGAGGCGGCCAATCTCCGGCGCCAATACGTCAACGTCGTGGCATGAAACGCAGAGTCGGTGACCGCCATCCCGCACGCGGTCTTCCACCGCAGATCGAAGGTCACCGCATCCACGGTCTCGCTGTCAGACAGACCGTGCAAGGACTGCAACGTGATCACCGCGGCCATCACATCAGCGGGCACGCTCGGGCGGCCCCGGCCCGTCGGGAACAAGTCCGCGAACATCTCATCGGGGAACAACTCCCGCCGATTCTTGGCCAGGAACCCAAACACACTGCCCGGCTTGAGGAGATGCCCCGTCACCGACTCCGCATCGAAAATTTCCCGCTGATCATCAGAGCGACCCTGCACCCCACAATCATCCCAACAACCCGCGACCAACCCGCCGACCGCCACGCGGATTATTCAGGAGTCTCCTAGTGGTCGTGCGCCATCCCGTGCGTGGCGTCATGCTCGGGGTGGTCGGTCGACTCATCGGGCGAATCGCCGCGGATGTCGATCCGCCATCCGGTGAGCCGAGCGGCCAGCCGTGCATTCTGGCCCTCCTTGCCGATAGCCAGCGACAGCTGGAAGTCGGGCACTACCACCCGAGCGGCCCGGGCGTTCTGGTCGATCACAGTCACCGACACCACCTTGGCCGGCGATAACGCGTTGGCGACGAAGCGGGCCGGGTCGTCGTCGAAGTCGATGATGTCGATCTTCTCCCCGGACAGCTCGCTCATGACATTGCGTACGCGCTGGCCCATCGGGCCGATACAGGCGCCCTTGGCGTTCAGGCCGGGCACCCGTGACGCCACGGCGATCTTCGAGCGGTGACCGGCTTCGCGCGCCACCGCCACAATTTCCACCGAGCCGTCGGCGATCTCGGGGACTTCCAGCGAGAACAGCTTGCGCACCAGGTTGGGGTGGGTGCGGGACAAGGTGATCACCGGCTCGCGGACTCCGCGGCTCACACCCACCACGTAGCAGCGCACCCGGTCACCATGCTCGTAAGCCTCACCCGGAACCTGCTCCGCCGCGGGGATCACACCCTCCGACCCTTTGGTCTCGCTGCCCATCCGGACGACGATGAGACCACGCGAATTAGCGCGGCTATCGCGTTGGATCACACCGGCAACGATCTCGCCCTCGTGGGTGGAGAACTCGCCGTAGGTGCGCTCGTTCTCGGCATCCCGCAGCCGCTGCAACATCACCTGCCGTGCGGTCGTGGCCGCGATCCGGCCGAAGCCCTCCGGGGTGTCCTCCCATTCGCTGAGCACGTTGCCGTCCTCGTCGAGCTCGCGGGCCAACACCCGGACCGACCCCGATTTGCGGTCGATGTCGATGTGCGCGTCCGGCTGATGACCTTCGGTGTGCCGGTATGCGCTCAACACCGCGGCCTTGACGTCTTCGAGCAAGTCGTCGAATGAGATGCCCCGTTCCACGACTATCGCGTGCAGAGCGGCCATGTCGATGTTCATGTTCTGCCCTCCGCCCCGACGATTCGATCGACAGTCGCCAGCTCCAGCTCTCCTTGAGAAGGAGGCGAAAACTCAACCTGGACAACAGCTTTCAGAATCTGATCGAGGGATATCGGGCGTACCGTCCAGTCCCGGGTCCGATCGTCGCGAACCACCAGACTCAGCGTGTCCTCGCGCATCTCACCGACTCGACCGGTGACCTGCGTTCCATCCGTCAATGCCAGCTCGATCTTGCGGCCCCGCGCGCGGCGGAAGTGCTTCGCGGTGGTCAGCGGGCGGTCCACACCCGGCGAGCTGACTTCCAGGACGTAGCCGCCCTCGATGCTTTCCACCGCATCCAGCACGCTCGACGCCGACCGAGACAGCTCGGCGATGGTGTCCAAGTCCAGTGCGGTGTCGCCATCGGCGATCACGGTTATCCGCGGCGGCTGGACCCGCGCGTCGATGACGACATCCTCGATTTCGTACCCTGCCCGCGCGAACTCACCATCGAGCAGCTCGATCACCTGCGTCTGTGACGGTAGCCCGGTGGCCACGGCGAGCTCCTCATCTTGAGTTGTTCGGTCAGACAGCCCTGCGGTGCGAAGTATTAGCGCTTCCGAGGAACCAGCCATCAACGATACGCCAGGAATCCTGCTGTAAGACGTGATCGCGGCGAGGCCACCTGGCGTTACAGCCGGCGTTCAGACGCGTTGCGGTGGCAATGGCAGGATGTTGCTGTGCCGCGCACAGAGCCTGGTTTCGAGCCGGTCGTCAGCAGGCGACGTGCGTTGGCGGGTGGTGTCGCTCTCGCCGTGCTCGGGATTGCGGTGCCCGCGTGCACTTCACCGCCCGCGCCCCCGGCCGTCGATGAACTCGTATCGCAGTTGGCACTGGCCCGGCGCGACAGCGAGCTCGCCGCGGCGGCGGCCGCAGCCGCGGCCAATCCGGTCAGCGCGGCGCTGTCCGAGGTCGCCGCCGAACGCGCCCAACACGCGCAGGCCCTGACCACCGAGATCGCGCGCCTTGCCGTCAACCCGACATCAACTTCGCCTGCCAGCACTAGTCCGACCACCACCGGTACGGCCGCCGCGGCTCCCCCACCACCGCTGGCCGATGTGGTCATGTCCTTGCGGGCGTCCGCGAGCAGCGCCAGTCAGCTGGCGAGCACGTCGTCGGGTTACCGAGCCGGGCTGCTCGGCTCCATCGCCGCCGCGTGCACGGCGTCCTACACCGTCGCGCTGGCGATCGGAGCACCGGCGTCGTGACCTCCGCTGAGCCGTCGCCGGCCGCCACGGCCTACGACACCGCCCTGTGTGCTGCGCTGACCAACGAGCACGCCGTCATCTACGGCTACGGCATCGTGTCCGCGCACTGCCAGCCGGAAGTGAACAACCTGGTGTCATCCGCGCTGAATCAGCACCGCCAGCGGCGCGACCGGGTCATCGCGATGCTGGTCGGCCGCTCGGTCACCGGTCCGGTGGCCGCCGCGGGCTACCAGTTACCGATGCCGGTCAACACCGCCACCGATGCGGTGCGGCTGGCCGAGCGAATGGAAAAGGACACCGAAGTGGCCTGGCGCGCAGTCATCGAGCAGGCTCGGAAACCCGACGACCGCACATTCGGCGTGACGGCACTGACCCAGAGCGCAGTGCTGGCCGCCCGATGGAAGCAGGCGCTGGGCGACTGGCCGATCACCACGGCCTTTCCCGGCGCCGACTGACGGCGAGCAGACGCAAAAGCCCCCGACACGCCGAGGCGTGAGGGGCTTTTACGTCTGCTCGGCGACGTCGCACTAGCCCGAGATGGCGGCCGTCACGTCGGTGGCCAGCCCAGCGCCGACCGCGAGCTCACGCGTCTGGCCGCTGAACCGGTCGCGCAGCTCGACCGTTCCGTCCGCCCAACCGCGCCCCACCACGACGATCCAGGGCACACCGAGCAGCTCGGCGTCCTTGAACTTCACCCCGGGCGATGCCTGCCGGTCGTCGAGCAGTACCTCGATACCCAGCCGTTCCAAATCGGCGGCCAGCGCGGTGGCCCCGGCGCGCGCTTCGGCGTCCTTGTTGGCGATCACCAGGTGCACGTCGAACGGCGAAACCTCGGACGGCCATCGCAACCCCAGCTCGTCGTGGTGCTGTTCGGCGATGACCGCGACCAGCCGCGATACCCCCAAACCGTAGGAGCCCATGGTCAACCGCACCGGTTTGCCATCCTCGCCGAGCACGTCGACGGTGAAAGCGTCGGTGTATTTGCGGCCCAGCTGGAAGATATGGCCGATCTCGATCCCGCGGGCGGAGACCAGCGGCCCGGCGCCGTCGGGCGACGGATCGCCGTCGCGGACTTCGGCGGCCTCGATGGTGCCGTCGGCGGTGAAGTCGCGGCCGGCCACCAGGCCCACGACATGCTTGCCGGGTTGGTCGGCGCCGGTGATCCAGCTGGTGCCGTCCACCACCCGTGGGTCGACGAGGTAGGGAACACCGTTGTCGCGCAACGATTTCGGACCGATATACCCCTTGATCAGAAAGGGGTGCCTGGCGAAGTCGGCGTCGTCGAGCAGCGCGTACTCGGCCGGGTCGAGCGCGGCACCCAGCCGCTTGTCGTCGACCTCCCGATCACCGGGCACGCCGATTCCCAGTAGCTCCCAGTCGCCACCGGGTTCGCGCACCTTGAGCAGGACGTTCTTCAGCGTGTCGGCAGCGGTGACGCTGCGGCCCAGGTCGGCGCCGTTGGCCCACTCGACCAGTGTCGCGATGGTCGGGGTGTCGCCGGTGTCGTAAACCACCGCCTCGGGCAGGCCGTCGACCGGCAGAGCCTCGGGTCGCGCGGTGACGACGGCCTCGACGTTGGCCGCGTAGCCGGACTGCAGGCACCTGACAAAGGTGTCCTCGCCGACCGGACTCTCGGCCAGGAACTCTTCAGAGGCCGAGCCACCCATTGCGCCGGATATGGCGGACACGATGACGTAGCGGACCTCCAGTCGGCCGAAAATGCGTTGGTAGGCCTCGCGGTGTGCGTGGTAGGCGCTCTTGAGCCCGGCGTCGTCGATGTCGAAGGAGTAGGAGTCCTTCATCACGAACTCGCGCACGCGCAGGATGCCGGCGCGGGGCCGCGCCTCGTCGCGGTACTTGTTCTGGATCTGGAAGAGCAACAGCGGAAAGTCTTTGTAGGAGCTGTACTCCCCCTTGACCGTCAGGGTGAAGAGCTCTTCGTGGGTCGGGCCGAGCATGTAGTCGTTCCCACGGCGGTCCTGCAGCCGAAACACGCCGTCGCCGTACTCGGTCCACCGGTTCGTCGTCTCGTAGGGCGCGCGCGGCAGCAGAGCCGGGAACAGGATCTCCTGCCCGCCGATGGCATTCATCTCTTCCCGCACGACTCGCTCGATTTTGCGCAGCACCCGTAGCCCGAGCGGCAGCCAACTGTAGAGGCCGGGTGCGATCGGTCGGATGTAGCCGGCGCGGATCAACAGCTTGTGGCTGGCGACTTCGGCTTCGGCGGGGTCGTCGCGCAGCGTGCGCAAGAACAGCTTTGACATCCGGGTGATCACAGCGGGCAAGCCTAGCGGCGATCGCGAGCGCGGCTGAAAGCCGGGCGAAGCGGGTCGCCGCCATCACGCGCCGCGGCGATCGCGAGCGCGGCTGAAAGCCGGGCGAAGCGGGTCGCCGCCATCACGCGCCGCGGCGATCGCGAGCGCGGCTGAAAGCCGGGCGAAGCGGGGTCGCATCGGATCGCCAAACAGCAGGCACGGCTGTCACCCGCGGCAGATGACGACCGTGGCTTCTGTTTGGCGGGGTGAGGCTGGGAGCTACAGCTCGCCGGCGTCGATGGCGTCTTTGACTTCCTGCGCGTGGGCCACCTGCTCGGCGGTGTAGCCGATCAGCAACGACACCCCACCGACGATGACGGCCACGCCGGCCACCCACAACAACCCGTAGGTGTAACCCTGGTCGAGCGCATGCAACTGGGCCTTGTTCATGTATTTCACCGGGCCGTTGGTGCCGCCCAAGTACAGCGTGCGCGACGTGATGACGGCCTGGATGATGGCGAGCACCACCGGGCCACCGAAGTTCTGCAGCATCAGCGCGATCGCCGAGGTCGGTCCGATCTGGTCGAACCCGACGCCTGCGATCGCCGACAGCGCCACCGGAACGACGATCATGCCGATACCGATACCGGCGATGACAACCGGCACGATGAGGTTCGGGAAGTACGGCATAGCCCCGTTGAACGTCGATCCGTAGACCATCGCGCCGACCACCAGCGCACCGCCGGCGATGACCACGACCCGCGGTGGGAAGCGCGACACCAGTTGCGACGAGCCGCCCAGCCCGATCCCCATCGCGATCGCGAACGGGATGAAGCCGAGACCGGCGCGCAGGGCGCTGTAACCCATGATGTCCTGCACATAGATGGCGACCAGCACCGTGACGGTGAACAAGACCCCACCGGCCAAGAAGATCGCCGCGAAGGTAGCCAGCCGATTGCGGTCGAAGAACAGCGTGAACGGCACGACGGGGTTTTCGGCCGTGCGCTCCACCACGGCGAACGCGACGAAAGCGACGAGCCCCACCACCGCCGAGCCAATCGTGGTGACCGATATCCAGCCTTTTTCCGGCCCCAACGAGAAGGCGAACACCGCGGCGGTGCAGGTCAACGTGGCCAGCACAGCGCCGGCCGCGTCGAGTTTCATCCGCTCGCGGTGGGTTTCCCGCAGCGTCGTGCGGGCCAGGTAGATCATCACCAGCCCGATCGGCACGTTGACCAAAAACGCCAGCCGCCAGGACACCTCGGTGAGTGCTCCGCCGACCACCAGCCCCATCACCGAGCCGATGCCGGTCATCGCCCCGAACACCGCGGTAGCGGCGTTGCGCGCGGGCCCCTTGGCGAACGTCGTGGCGACCAGCGCCAAACCGGTCGGCGCGGCGATCGCGGCGCCCACGCCCTGCAGCAGCCGGGCGATCACCAGGGTGACCTCGTCCCATGCGATACCGCACAACGCCGACGCGATGGTGAACAGCGTGACGCCGACGATGAAGGTCCGCTTCCGGCCGATGGTGTCGCCGAGCCGGCCACCGAGCAGCATCAGACCACCGAACGTCAGCACGTAAGCGGTGATCACCCAGCTGCGGCCCGCGTCAGACAGACTCAGCTCGTTCTGGATCTTAGGCAGCGCGACGATGGCGATGGTGCCGTCCATGGTCGCCATCAGCTGCATGCCAGCGATCGCGATGACCGCGGCGAAGAACCGCCGCGACGGCTGCCAAGTCGGAGGACTCTTGGTTGTCGAGGACACGGCGGTCTTTGCTGGGCGCACTGGGGGCATATGAACTGCTCGCTTCGAGGGTTCAGTAGTCCATCGATGGACAGCCCGCTCTGCATCATTGAGAGCCGTCATAAGAACTTACCCTACAGTAATCTTAGGGATCTTTTAAATCCCGAATGCCGCCACCAACCCGATCACAATGATCGCGGGAGGTCGAATACCCTCCGAGCGGATTTTTTCCGGCGCGTCGGCCAGGGTGGCTCGCAAAGTATGCTCAGCCGCCGTCGTACCTTGCTGAACGATCAACACCGGCGTATCCGCAGGTCGACCGCCTTTTAACAAGACTTCGGCGAAAAGTTCGATGCGTTCCACCGCCATCAGCAAAACAATGGTCCCCGACATTGCAGCGAGCGCATCCCAATTCACTAACGATTCGGGGTGCCCCGGCGCAACATGTCCGCTGACCACCACAAACTCGTGGTTGATCGAGCGATGAGTGACCGGGACGCCCGCAGATGCGGGCACCGCTATGGCACTCGTCACACCGGGCACGACGGTCACCGGGATACCGGCGTCGGCACAGGCCAACACCTCCTCGTAGCCGCGGGCGAACACGAACGGATCGCCGCCCTTGAGTCGCACCACGAATCGCCCGGCCTGGGCCCGCTCGATGATCACCGCGTTGATCGCGTCCTGGGCCATGGACCGGCCGTACGGGATCTTGGCGGCGTCGATCACTTCGACGTGCGGGGGCAGCTCGGCGAGGAGTGCCGCTGGCGCCAGCCGGTCGGCGACGACGACGTCGGCCTGCGCGAGCAGGCGCCGGCCTCGCACGGTGATCAGTTCCGGATCGCCTGGCCCGCCGCCGACCAGCGCCACCCCGCCGGGCACCACGTCGGTACCCGCGAAGCTGTCCGAGGAGATCAGCCCCTGCTGCAGTGCCTCGCGGATCCCGGAGCGAATCGCTGCCGAACGACGGTGCTCGCCACCGGCCAGAACTCCCACCGACAGTCCCGCGTAGTCGAAGGACGCCGGGGTTACCGCGCTGCCTTCCACGGCGATGTCGGCCCGGACGCAGAAGATTCGGTTTCGGTCAGCCTCGGCCACCACGGCCGAATTCACCTGCGCGTCGTCGGTGGCCGCAATCGCATACCACGCACCGGTCAGGTCACCATCGCGATAGCCGCGCAGCGACAGAGTGATGCCGCTCATCGCCTCGACCGCTGGGGTCGCCCTGCGGGCGATGACGTGGACGTCTGCCCCGCTGGCCACCAGCAGCGGGAGTCGCCGTTGTGCGACGTTGCCGCCGCCGACCACGACGACCTTCTTCCCAGTTAGCCGCAGACCGACAAGGTACGGGTTCTCCGGTGTGGTCATCAGCTATCCGCTGGTGTCACGTTTGCGGGAATCCCGGTCGCAGCATGGGCACGTGCGGGACGCCGTCGTCGAGGAAGTCGTCGCCGTCCCGGACAAATCCGTGTTGGGCGTACATGTCCGCTAGATATACCTGAGCGTTGATCCGGCACGGATAGTCACCGACTTCAGCTAATGCCGCGCGTAACAGCCGGGTGGTGTGGCCCTCACCACGCGCGCTGCGTTTGGTGCACAGGCGCCCGAGCCGGAATGCTTTGTGGCCGCCCGCATGCTCTTCCATCAGCCGCAGCGTGCAGATCACCTCACCGTCCGGGGCTTCCAACCAGAAGTGCCGTGTTTCGGCGAACAGGTCGCGCCCGTCGAGTTCGGGATACGGGCAGGCCTGTTCGACCACGAAGACTTCTACCCGTAGCTTGAGCAGCGCGTAAAGCGTTGGCACGTCGAGGTCTTTGGCCCATGCGCGGCGCAGTGCGACAGTCATGACGCCCCCGCCGATTCGGCATCGCCCGTTGACGATGCAGGCCGCAAAGCGGCCTGAGGTGGGGGCACGCCCCCTCGCCGCTGGGCGGCTGGGGGTACCCCCACCCGCTTGCGGGGGCGAGGCGGGCAATCGGCATCGAGTCCCAGCGCCTTGGTGCTCCACGACCACAATTCCTCTGCCAGCACCGGCTCACGGGACAGCGAGGCCCCCAACGACGGCACCATGCCTTTCAGCGTAGGCAGCCACGCCTGATACCGGTCGGGAAAGCAGCGTTGCAGCACGTCGAGCATCGCCGACACCGCGGTGGAGGCGCCCGGCGACGCGCCGAGCAGGCCGGCGATGCTGCCGTCGGCAGCGGCGAGCACGGTCGTGTCGAACTCGAGCGCTCCGCCTCTGCGCAAGGCTGGCCGGATCACCTGCACACGTTGACCGGCCGTCGTCAGCTTCCAGTCGGAATCCACTGCGCTTGGGGCGAATTCGCGTAGCGCGCCGACCCGGCTGGGCTCCGACTGCTGCAACTGGCCGATCAGATAACGCATCAGCTTCAGCTGGCTGACGCCCGCCCCGAGCACGGTCGCCAGATTGCCCGGCGTTACGGATCGCGGCAGATCGCTGAAATGGCCGTGTTTGAGGAACTTCGGCGACCACCCGGCGAACGGTCCGAACAGCAGCCATGGTTTACCGTTGACGATTCGCGCATCCAGGTGCGCCGCCGTCATCGCCGGTGCGCCCGGCGCCGGCAGGCCGTAGACCTTGGCCCGGTGCGCGCCGGTGATCGCGGGATTGGCACTGCGCAGGAATCTCCCGCCGATCGGGAAGCCGCCAAAGCCCTTGGCCTCCTTGATACCGGACTTCTGCAGCAACGGCAGTGCCTGCCCACCTGCGCCGACAAAGACGAATTTCGCCGCCAGCTTGCGGTTTTCACTGGTGCGGCGGTTGAGAACTGACAGGGTCCACCTGCCGTCGCGCTGACGTGAGAGATTGCGGACCTCGTGACCGAACAACACGGTTGTGCCGTTGCGAACGCCGTAGCCGATGAGTTGTCTGGACAGCGCGCCGAAGTCGACGTCGGTGCCGTCGGTGGCCCAGTTGAGTGCGACTGGTTCACCGAAGTCGCGCTTGGCGGCCATGTAGGGCAGTCGCCGGGCGAATTCGTCGGCGTCCTCGATCCATTCGGTGCGGGCGAAAAGCGGATTACCGGCCAGCGCCTCGCGGCGGCGCCGCAGATAGTCGACGCGATCGGCACCCTGCACGAAGCTGACATGCGGAACCGGGTTCACAAAGCCGCGCACGTCGGACACTATGCCGTTCTCGGCCGCGTAGGCCCAGAACTGCCGGGTGACCTGAAATTGCTCGTTGACGCGCACCGCTTTGGTGATGTCGATCGACCCGTCCGGCAGCTGCGGCGTGTAGAAGAGTTCGCAGAGCCCCGCATGTCCGGTACCGGCGTTGTTCCACGGGTCGCTGCTTTCGGCCGCGGCGGCGTCGAGCCGCTCGATCACGGTGATCGACCAGTCCGGCTCCAGCCGACGCAGCAGCGCACTCAGCGTTGCGCTCATGATCCCGGTCCCGACCAGCACGGCGTCGACCTCCGGGTTTGTCCTTGCCTGCGGGTGTGGCACCGAGCTGTTCGTCCTTTGCAGTGAAGCGCGCTGTATCGATCGCCAGGTTATCCCGGCCCGGCCGCGACGGCTCAGGAGAAGCCGGGCCGCGGTGGCCGACAAACGCACGCTTTAAGCTGGCCTGCGTGACTGGCTGGCAGCCCGACGTCCTGCCCGGCTACTGGCAGCTCACCATCCCGCTGGGCGCCGACCCCGACGGCGAGGGCGACATCGACGCGACACTGTTGCGTCGTGGCGACGCCGCGCCGGCCACCGACGCCGTCCTGGCAGTGCATGGATTTACCGACTACTTCTTCCACACCACGCTGGCCGATCACTTTGCCCGCCGCGGGTTGGCCTTCTACGCCCTGGATCTGCGTAAATGTGGACGTTCGTCGCGCAGCGGCCAAACCCCACACTTCACCACCGATTTGGCGTGCTACGACGCTGAGCTTGATCGTGCGCTGGATGTCATCGGCGGAGAAACGGGTTCGGCGCGGGTGTTGGTGTATGGCCATTCCGCCGGCGGGCTCATCGTCTCGCTGTGGCTGGACCGGACGCGACAGCGCGGCGCGACCGCGCAGAAAGGCTTGGCCGGACTGGTACTCAACAGCCCATTTCTGGACCTGCCCGGTCCGATGGTGCTTCGCTGGCCGCCGACGCGGGCGCTGATCGCCGCGATCGCACGGGTCGGCGACAAACGGGTCGCCCGCTCGCCGAATGAGGACGGCGGGGGCTATGGCGCCAGCCTGCACCGCGACTACCACGGAGAGTTCGACTACAACCTGCAGTGGAAACCGTTAAGCGGCTTCCCCGTTACCTTCGGCTGGCTGTCTGCGGTGCGGCATGGCCAGATCCGGTTGCACCGCGGGCTCGACGTGGGCGTGCCCAACCTGATCCTGCGCTCCGATCACAGCGTGACAGAAGCCGGGGACGCCGTCGCGCTGCAACGCGGCGACGCTGTTCTCGACGTGAGACATATCGCGCGCTGGGCCGGCTGTATCGGCAACCGCAGCACTATCGTCCCGGTGGCCGATGCCAAGCATGATGTGTTCTTGTCGATGACGCGGCCCCGGCAGGTGGCTTACCAGCAGCTGGACACCTGGCTGGATGACTACCTGGGCGCAGCCTCCAACGCCGCATCCCAGAACGGCTGAAGGGCTACCGGATGGAAAGCTACGACCTGGCGATCATCGGAACCGGTTCCGGCAACAGCATTCTCGACGAGCGCTATGCGAACAAGCGCGTCGCGATCTGCGAGCAGGGAACGTTCGGCGGGACCTGCCTCAACGTCGGTTGCATTCCCACCAAGATGTTCGTCTACGTCGCCGAGGTCGCCGAGACGATCCGCGCCGCAGCACGTTACGGGATCGACGCACACATCGACCGGGTGCGTTGGGACGACATCGTCTCGCGCGTCTTCGGGCGCATCGATCCCATCGCGATCGGCGGCGAAGACTACCGGCGCGCGGAACGCAACGTCGACGTCTACGACCGGCACACCCGTTTTGGGGCAGTCCAGTCCGATGGTCGCTATCTGCTGCGCACCGACGACGGCGAGGAGTTCATCGCCGAGCAGGTGGTGATCGCCGCGGGAGCGCGGGCGGTTATTCCGCCGGCCATCCTCGACTGCGGGGTCCGCTATTACACCAGCGACGACATCATGCGGATACCAGAATTGCCCCGACACCTGGTCATTGTCGGAGGCGGCTTCGTCGCAGCCGAATTCGCGCATGTCTTCTCCGCGCTCGGTGTACGGATCACCTTGGTGATCCGCGGCGGCGCGCTACTTCGGCACCTCGATGACACGCTGTGCGGACGGTTCACCCGTATCGCTTCGTCCAAGTGGGAAGTGCGCAGCCACCGCAATGTTGTCGGCTCCCACCAGGACTCCTCGAGCATCGTGCTGGAACTTGACGACGGCTCGGAATTGAAGGCCGACGCGGTGCTGGTGGCTACCGGCAGGCGTTCCAACGGCGATCTGCTGGACGCCGAAAAGGCCGGTGTCGAGATCGACGATCGCCGAGTTGTCGTCGACCAATACCAACGGACCTCGGCGCGAAACGTTTTCGCGCTCGGCGATGTCTCGTCGCCATATGAACTGAAGCACGTGGCCAACCACGAAGCGCGCGTCGTGCAGCACAACCTGCTCCGCGAGTGGGACGACACCGCTGCGATGATCGCCACCGATCACCGCTACGTTCCCTCCGCCGTGTTCACCGATCCGCAGGTCGCCACCGTCGGGTTGACCGAGAACGAGGCCGTCGCAAAGGGTTTCGAAGTGTCATGCAAGATCCAGAACTACGCCGACGTCGCCTACGGCTGGGCAACCGAGGACACCACCGGCATCGTCAAACTCGTTGCGGACTCCGCGACCGGCCGACTGCTCGGCGCACACATCATGGGACCCCAGGCCTCGTCGATCATTCAGCCGCTGATTCAGGCGATGACCTTCGGCCTGACCGCACAGCAGATGGCGCGCGGCCAGTACTGGATCCACCCGGCGCTGCCGGAGGTCGTCGAGAACGCGCTCCTGGGACTGTCGGACTGACGTCGTTGGGATTGACGCTAGGCGGCGCTGCTTGACGACCCACCGCGACGCCGGCTGTCGACCGACCACAGATGACCGCACTCGGGGCATTGCAGGTGCAGTAGCCATGCCTGGTTGCTCAGCAGGAACTGCCAATGGACACCGCAATTGCGGCTGCTTTGGCACTCGTCGCAACCGACGCCGTGGTTGCACTGTGGGCAACCGAACCAGGCGCGCCGACCCCGATCAGCGGTGGGATCAATCGGCAACACGGCCGGCCTCCCGGTCTGGAAGCACTCCAGCGGCCACCAGATCGTCGTAAATCCGCTGCTGTTCGTCATCCAGGCCCGAGTGGTTCCGGCCGCGGCCGGCAATGGCTTACGTCACATTTGGAAATTGAGGTTGGTCACACTCGTCCAGCCGAGAACTGCTGGTCGTGGCTCGACGCGGGCGCAATTCGCGGCGGGGTGCGTGTTCACCATTGGGGCGGTGCGGCGCCTCTGCCGAAGCCCCACGTCGACTGTCCCAGTCTTGGTTTGGGCGAGTCCTCGGTCGGTCGGCGGCGAAAACGTTGCGCCAGAATTGTCTCGGCGTCGGTTCCTTCGATGAGCGCCAGGCACGGCCTGCTGAATTCACACATCTGGCAGTGCGGGGCGAATGTCGGGTAGGTCGCCGGATTGTTGGTCATGTCGATCGCCTCAGCACCGATCAAAGCAGGAACCAGGTTGATTTCGGTTCGGCTTCGGCGGATCTGGGTCCGCCGTAGTAGGCCTGCGGTGCGTTGCACGACGCGGTTCTTGTCGTCTGTTCGCGCCGTGCGCGCCAACAACCGCCTGTGCTGCGGGATTGCCCGACCACCACCGCTGGGCTCGCTTTGGCGGACCCGGAATGACGCACCGCTTACGGAGCGATCGGTGGCGGGCGGATCAAGCGGGCCGCTGATGCGGATCTCGTTGTGGATCGTGCCCGAGATCTCCATACCCAGGTATTCCTGCTCCCAGACCCAACAGGCGGCGACCGCCGCCTCGTCGCGGATCAATGCCTCCGATTCCTGCCAGTCGTCGACGATCTGGTGGCGGACGACCCAGTACTCGTCGGCGGCGTCGATCGCCAGCAGGTCGATCCGGCACGTGTAGATCACCGCGGATCCATCGGGGGTCGTCAACCCGCGTTCGGGGTCGCGCGGGTCGGGCACCAATGCCTGGACGTCGTGGTCAATCTTCACCGGGGCGAAGTCATCGACCGTGGTCGCCCACGCGTCGTAGGAGTCGAGCAGCGCCGTTGCGGTCTCCAGCGCATGCGTCTCGCCACCATCGTCGAGCGCGCGTTTGAGCGCCTTATGGACGAGCGATTGCTTCAGCTCGCGTTGCCAGTCCCACGTGCCCGGGTAGTAATAGGTGGCGAGTGCGTCCTTGAGTGACGCCGTTAGGCCGGCATCGACGGCGCCGACGGGCACAAGACCACGGCGATGCGGCGACGCGAAGTCCCATTGCCGGCGGCACCGTTTAAATCGGACCCGGTCATTCTCGGCAATCCGATAGGCCATCAGGGGGCCCGCCGCTGAGTGAGAATGTGGCCAAGGCCCCGCAGACACACGACGTCATCGCGACCGGGGCGCATCACCTCGATCGAGGCAAAGAGCTCGTCTCGGTTCATCGTTCGCCCCGCCGCTTCAGGGTAGACCTGCCGCCCGGTCAATCCCAGAGCGCGCAGTCCTGTCCGCTCCGCTCCCCTGGCGGCCTGCGCGGTGTAGAACAGTGCTCATGGCCTGTCAGGTGCGAGGGCTCCAGGACATGGCGGTGATCAGCCGTGCATGAGCTGTCGCTGTGCGAGGCGATCGCCGGCGTGGTCAAACCGTACGCCGACGGCCGCCACGTCGACGTCGTGCGCGTCAGGATCGGCGCGCTACGGCAGGTGGTTCCCGAGTCGCTGTCGTTTTGCTGGACGCTGCTCCGAGAATACGAGGACATGCCCGACGCCGAGTTGGAACTCGAGTTTGTCACCGCTGAGGTGCGCTGCCGGTCCTGCGGCCACCAGTCGGCGATCACTTCGCAGTGGTCATTGCTATGCCCGCGTTGCGAGAGCGCCGACGTCGAGGTGCTGCACGGCAACGAGTTCCTGGTGACGTCATTGGATGTCTCGTGAAAGGTGTTGACGATGGGTAGATTTCATCGGCACGACGACGGAACCGTGCATACCCACGAGCACGGCGATCACACCCACACTCACGACCACGGCGATCACAGTGGCTATCGCACCGGCTCCCAGCGGATCGACGTGCTGGAGGCGATATTCGCCGAGAACGACGTGCGGGCCGACTCTAATCGAAAAGAGTTTGAGCACAACAGAGTTCGTGCGATCAATCTGATGAGTTCCCCCGGCTCCGGAAAGACGACCGTGCTACAAGCCACCCTCGATGAACTCGCCGGCGAAATCGCCGTCGGGGTGATCGAGGGTGACATCGCCACCGACCTGGACGCCGCCAAGCTCGGCGGCCGGGGCGCGCAGATATCCCTACTGAACACTGGCAACGGATTCGGCGGCGAATGCCACCTCGACGCACCCATGGTCAACCGCGCCCTGCAGGGACTGGATCTGACCCGTCTAGACCTGGTGATCATCGAAAACGTCGGAAATCTGGTGTGCCCGGCCGAGTTTGACGTCGGCGAACACGCCAAGGCGATGGTGTATTCGGTCACCGAAGGTGACGACAAACCACTGAAGTACCCGGTGATGTTCCGCGCCGTCGACGTGGTGCTGCTCAACAAGATCGATCTGGTGCCGTATTTGGAGGTCGACGTCGACTCGTATGTCGCCCGTGTCCGCGAGGTCAATTCGACGGCGACGATTTTGCCAGTCAGTGCCCGCACCGGTGTCGGCATGGCCGACTGGTTCGGCTGGCTACGGCAGTTCATGGCAGGCTCAGCGACCTGAGAGCACGGTGGCGCCATCGCGAGAGCCCGGGCCGGACGTCAGGCGGAAATCGCTTGAATACCAACACATGCAACTGATTCGCAAGAGAGTAACCGTGTTGCTAGCCGACACGCACCCCGACGGCGATCAGTCGGCAATAATACGCCGCCGCCTGACGAAATCAGACCAGAATCCGGAAACCCGTACGCGGCCTCCGAATTTGCCAGAACATCGTTGACAAGGTAGTTCGGCGAGAGTAGACCCAGGACATAGCGCCGCTTAAGCGGGCCGACGGTCGACTCCCGCGGTGTCAGGGACCTTAGCCCGGGTCCCGGAAAGCTGCGGTATGCCAACGGAAGCAGCAGTCAAAGCGGAAGAAACATTGATCCACGTTCTATGGATCAACGCGGGTCTGAGTTGTGACGGCGATTCGGTGGCGCTGACTGCCGCCACTCAACCCAGTATCGAGGAGATCGCGCTCGGCGCGCTCCCCGGACTGCCCAAGATCGCCGTGCACTGGCCACTGATCGATTTCGAGTGCGGCCCCACCGGCGGCGCGGACGATTTCCTCGAATGGTTCTTCAAGGCCGACCGCGGTGAGCTCGAACCGTTCGTGCTCGTCGTCGAAGGTTCGATTCCCAACGAGGCGATCAAGAACGAGGGGTACTGGTGCGGGTTCGGCAACAACCCGGCCACCGGGCAGCCGATGACCACCAGTGAGTGGCTCGACCGACTCACTCCCAAGGCGACCGCGGTGGTCGCAGTGGGAACCTGCGCCACCTACGGCGGCATCCACGCGATGGCCGGCAACCCGACCGGGGCGATGGGCGTACCCGACTACCTGGGCTGGGATTGGAAGAGCAAGGCCGGAATCCCGATCGTCTGCGTCCCGGGCTGCCCGATCCACCCGGACAACCTGTCGGAGACGCTGACCTATCTGCTCTACATGGCCACCGGGCAAGCACCGATGATCCCGCTTGATGACGCGCTGCGGCCACAGTGGCTGTTCGGCAGCACCGTGCACGAGGGCTGCGACCGGGCCGGCTACTACGAGCAGGGTGACTTCGCCACCGAGTATGGATCACCGAAATGCATTGTGAAGCTTGGCTGCTGGGGCCCAGTGGTCAAGTGCAACGTGCCCAAGCGAGGTTGGATTAACGGCATCGGCGGCTGCCCGAACGTCGGCGGAATCTGCATCGGATGCACCATGCCGGGATTCCCGGACAAATTCATGCCGTTCATGGACGAGCCGCCGGGCGGCAAGGTTTCAACGACAGCGGTGGGCCTGTACGGCTCGGTGATCCGCAACCTGCGCGGTATCACCAACCGCACCCTCGACAAGGAACCGCGCTGGCGACACAAGGGCGACAAACTCACGACCGGCGCACACCGCACCTGGTAGTGCGCACGATCTCAGCCTGAAAGTAGGGAGCAAAGTTCGATGACAACGATCATCCCCGAGCCGTCCCACGCGAAGCGCGAGCCCGGCCAACTTGTCGAGATGGCGTGGGATCCGATCACTCGGATCGTCGGCAGCCTCGGCATTTACACCAAGATCGACTTCGAGAACCGCGAAGTCGTCGAGTGTCACAGCACGTCATCCATCTTCCGCGGCTACTCGATTTTCATGAAAGGCAAGGACCCTCGCGACGCCCACTTCATCACCAGCCGCATCTGCGGCATCTGCGGTGACAACCACGCCACCTGTTCCTGCTACTGCCAGAACATGGCCTACGGCGTCAAGCCGCCGAACCTCGGCGAGTGGATCGTCAACCTGGGCGAGGCCGCGGAATACATGTTCGACCACAACATCTTCCAGGAGAACCTGGTCGGCGTGGACTTCTGCGAAAAGATGGTCTCCGAGACCAACCCGGGTGTGCTGGCCAAGGCCGAGAACACCCCGGCACCGCACGCTGACGCGCACGGGTACAAGACGATCGCCGACATCATGCGCTCGCTCAACCCGTTCAGCGGCGAGTTCTACCGCGAGGCGCTGCAAGTCAGCCGGTATACGCGGGAGATGTTCTGCCTCATGGAGGGCAGGCATGTCCACCCGTCCACGCTGTACCCCGGCGGCGTCGGCACGGTGGCAACCATTCAGTTGATGACCGACTACATGAGCCGGCTGATGCGCTACGTCGAGTTCATGAAGAAGGTCGTGCCCATGCACGACGACCTGTTCGACTTCTTCTACGAGTCGCTGCCCGGTTACGAGAAAGTCGGACTGCGCCGCACGCTGCTGGGGTGCTGGGGTTCGTTCCAGGACCCCGACGTGTGCAACTTCGAATACAAGGACATGGAGCGGTGGGGTAACGCCATGTTCGTTACACCCGGTGTCGTCGTCGATGGCAAGCTGGTGACACACTCGCTGGTCGACATCAACCTGGGCATCCGGATCCTCTTGGGCAGTTCGTATTACGACGACTGGACCGAGCAGGAGATGTTCGTCAAGACCGACCCGTTGGGTAATCCGGTCGACCGGCGTCACCCGTGGAACCAGCACACCAACCCACACCCGCAGAAACGCGACATGGACGGCGGCAACTACAGCTGGGTGATGTCGCCGCGCTGGTTCGACGGCAAGGATCACCTGGCTCTGGACACCGGCGGCGGCCCGCTGGCCCGGCTGTGGTCGACCGCGCTGGCCGGCTTGGTCGACATCGGCTACGTCAAAGCCACCGGACATTCGGTGCAGATCAACCTGCCCAAGACCGCGCTCAAGGGGCCGGTCGAGTTCGAGTGGAAGATCCCCCAGCACGGGTCCAACACCATCGAGCGTGACCGGGCGCGCACCTACTTTCAGGCCTATGCGGCGGCGTGCGCGTTGCACTTCGCCGAGAAGGCGTTGGCGGAAATCCGCGCTGGGCGTACTAAGACCTGGGAGAAGTTCGACGTGCCGAAAGAGGGCATCGGCTGCGGCTTCACCGAGGCGGTGCGCGGGGTGTTGAGCCACCACATGGTGATCCGGGACGGCAAGATCGCCAATTACCACCCGTATCCGCCGACTCCGTGGAATGCCAACCCGCGCGACAGCTTTGGCACGCCGGGCCCCTACGAGGACGCGGTGCAAGGACAGCCGATCTTCGAGGAGAACGACCGGGAGCACTTCAAGGGCATCGACATCATGCGCACGGTGCGCAGCTTCGACCCCTGCCTGCCCTGTGGTGTGCACATGTACCTGGGAAAGGGCAAGACGCTGGAGCGGCTGCACTCACCGACGCAAGCAGCGACCGGGGAGTGATGTATGGCTGATCGCCCCGAGGAGTCGCAGGGGGACGCACAGTGGCGCTCGGCGGGCGATCGGATCCAGACGCTGTTGGATGCGACGTCGGCCGGCGGCGCGCTCGCGCGGGAGCGCGCCGAGCAGCTGGTTCGCGAGGTAGTCGAGCTCTACGGCGCGGGCCTGTCGCGGATCATCGCGGCAGTGGGCGATCAGGCGGCCCCCGGCTTGCTGGACCGCCTGGTCACCGACGACTTGGTGGCCAGCCTGCTGCTCGTCCATGGCCTGCACCCGCACGACGTGCATCGCCGGGTTTCCGACGCACTCGACCGGGTCCGGCCGTACCTGGGCTCACACGGCGGCGATGTGCATCTGCTCGACATCGCCGGCGACACCGTGCAGCTTCAGTTCGCCGGTAGCTGTAAGAGTTGTCCGTCGTCAGCGGTGACACTGGAGTTGGCGGTGGAGGACGCGATTCGCGCTGCCGCACCGGAGGTTTCGTCGATTGAGGTGGTGGCCCCCGAAGCCGACGCGGCCGAGCCGGCCGCGGTGATCCCGGCGGAATCGCTGCTGGCTCAGGTCCATTCCAGGGTCCACGCCAACGGCGGCAGCCCGGCGGCCTGGCATCCGGTGCCCGACCTGGCTGACCTGGCTCCCGGAGAAGTCGGCGGCTTCTCGGTTGCCGGCACCGTGGTGCTGGCTTGCCGGGTCGGCGGCCAGTTGTACGCCTATCGTGACCACTGCCCGGCCTGCGACGGATCCTTGGCCGGCGCGGCGCTGCACCGACGGACCACGGCCGCCGAGCCAGTCTTGCGATGTCCCCGTTGTCACGCGCATTTCGACGTCGTGCACGCCGGGGCGAGACTCGACAATGGCGACAGTGGCGCCGTGGGCCACCTCGATCCGATCCCGCTGCTAGTGCGCGACGGCGTGCTGTCCATCGCGGTACCATCCGAGCCAATGGGCGCGCCGGTATGACGACCCCTTACGACGTCCTGGCCCGAATCACCAGCAACGGGCGAGCACCGCAGCCGGCCGGAGAGCGGTGTGAAATGTGCTCGGAGGCCATCTCCGATGAGCACCAGCATGTGGTGAATGTGGCTGGGCGGCAACTGATGTGCGTATGTCGTGGCTGCTATCTGCTGTTCACCGACAGCCACGCGCAGCTGCGCTACCGCTCGGTCCCGGACCGGTACCTGGCATTTCCCGACTTCGCGCTTGATCGCCGCACCTGGGAAGCGCTGCAGATCCCGGTCGGGCTGGCGTTCTTCTTCCGTAACTCCGCGCTGGACCGCACCGTCGCGTTCTACCCGGGACCGGCGGGGGCAACCGAATCCGACCTCGACCTCGAGGCGTGGACCGCGATCAACTCGGCCGACCCCCGGGTAGGCCTGCTCACCGACGACGTCGAGGCGCTGCTGGTGCGAGTGCGCGAGGACGAACAGCCCGATTGCTATCTGGTCCCGATCGACGCCTGCTACGAGTTCATCGGCGGGCTGCGGATGTTGTGGCGCGGCTTCGACGGTGGGCAGCAGGCCCGCGAATTCATCGACGGGTTCTTCGAGCAGCTGGCCACCCGCAGTACCGAGCAACGGCGATGACCGGCCCCGCCGACCAGCCGAGCGGCTTGGCATTCACCGTCCTCGACGTGGCCCCCGAACCCTACGCGGCCGTGCCGGTGCTGACCGCGCGCGTCAGCGTTTCGGCGCCCGACGACGAACCGGTGCACGCGATCGCGCTGCGGTGCCAGGTCCGCATCGAACCATTGCGACGCGGCTACTCCGACGAGGAAGCGGTGGGGCTGACTGATTTGTTCGGGCCGCGGGAACGCTGGGCCACCACCCAACACACCTTCCTGTGGCAGCACTGCACGGCGATGGTGCCGGCGTTCGTCGACGCCACCGAGATCTCGCTGCCCCTGGAGTGCACTTACGATTTCGAGGTCGCCGCCGCCAAGTACCTCCACGCGCTGCGCGACGGTGCCGTGCCACTGCAATTCCTCTTCAGCGGAACAGTATTCAAGGCGGGTGAGCGAGGCTTTTCCGTTCAGCAGGTGTCGTGGGACTGCGAGGACCGCTACGACATGCCGGTGGCGGTGTGGCGGGAGCTGATCCGGCAGCACTACCCGAACACCGGATGGGTGCGCCTGTCTCACGACGCGGTCGCTGAGTTGGCCGCCTACAAGTCAGCACGCGGCCTGTTGAGCATCGAGGACGCCGTCACCGCGCTGCTCGGCGCCGCGCGTCAGGAGGCGCGATGACAGCGGACTGGGGCCGGGCCCGCGCCGTCGCCGACGCCGTGCTCTACGAGGGCTACCTGCTCTACCCTTACCGCGCGTCGTCGAGCAGGAACCGATCACGTTGGCAGTGGGGCGTTTTGGGTCCTGCCGGCGCGGCCGAAGCCGGAATCGGCGAGGACGACACCATCGCGGCGCAGTTTCTCGTCGACGGAGCGCAGGCGATCAACTTGGTGGTGCGCTTCCTGCAACTGCAGCACCGTCGCGCCGAGCGGGAAACCGGTTGGAGGCGCTTCGAACCCGTCAGCGAACTGATCACACCGTCCGGTTCATGGCTGACGTGGGACGAAGCGGTCGAGCATGAGGAGTCCTTTGGCCCCTTTGCTTTCCACGAATCGGCTCAACCATGGACGCTGTCGCTGACCGCCCCGGCGGCAACCGAAATCGAACCGGTCGAAGGCGGTCGGCTTGTCCGGGAACGGCGGGAGGTGAGCGCCACGTTGACCGTAGGCGTCGAGCCGGACGGTGCGCTGGATCGGGTCTCGGTACGCATCGCAAACACCGGTGCTCCTGCTACTGACAAGGACGACGCGATCGCGCGATCTCTGATCGGTACTCACGTCATCGCAGAAGCCATTGGCGGCCGGTTCGTCTCGCTCCTCGAGCCGCCGGCACCCGCCGCCGACGCGGTGTCCCGATGCAGCCGGCACCGCTGTTTCCCGGTGCTGGCCGGCGCGCCCGGCGCCGGGGATCTGCTGCTGATCTCCCCGATCATCCTCTACGACCACCCCGAGGTCGCCGAACAGAGCGAAACCGCGCTCTATGACTGCACCGAGATCGACGAGATCCTGACCCTGCGGGTGATGACGATGACCGACGACGAGAAGGCGCAGGCCCGGGCCACCGACCCGCTGGCCGCGCAAATCATCGATCGCTGTGACGCCATGTCGCCTGAGGCCATGTCGCGCCTGCATGGAGCCCTGCGGGATCCACGCGAGGCTGCAGGGCTGATTCCGGAGGTGCCCGAAGGCGTCGATTGGTGGGATCCGCTGGCCGACAACGCGGTACAACCCGACCTGGACGCGGTCCTGGTGAACGGTGTCCGGGTCGCGCGGGGCAGTCGAGTGCTTTTGCATCCGGCACGCCGAGCCGACGCGCAAGACCTGTTCTTCGCGGGGAAGTCGGCTCGCGTCACGTCGGTGCACGAAGACGTCGACGGCAACCAGCACGTCGGTGTCGTCGTCGAGGACGATCCGGCGGCCGACTTACACGAGTGGTACGGCCGCTACCTGTACTTCTCCCCCGACGAAGTCGAGCCACTCGAAACCACCACCACAGAAAGGAATTCGACATGGCAATCGTAGGATGGGTGTTTATCGGCCTGCTGGCGTTGGTCGCGCTGGGCGGAGTCGTGATAGGGCTGATATCCGTTCCAGATGCCCGGCGGTACCTCAAGATCCGGCACATGTAGCGCGCCGGGCGGTCCAGTGCGCATCCTGGTGGCTGGCATCGGCAATATCTTCCTCGGCGACGACGGGTTCGGCTCCGAGGTAGTCCGGCACGTCCCGGTCCAGCAGGACACTGCGGGGGTGCGGGTCGTCGACTACGGCATCGGGGGCATGCACTTGGCCTACGACTTGCTTGAAGACTGGGATGCGCTGGTGATCGTCGACGCGATACCCAGCCGCGGCAGCCCGGGCGCCCTACACGTCTTCGAGGCCGACCATGAATCACCCTCGGCCACAGCCGCTCTGGACGGCCACAGTATGGATCCCGCGGCGGTGTTCGCCAGCCTGAAGGCACTCGGCGGGAGACCGCCCTACACTGTCGTCATCGGCTGCGAGGCCGGGAGCGTCGACGACGGCATCGGCCTCACCGAGGCCGTCGCAGGCGCTGTGCCACGGGCCATCCGCACCGTTGCGGAGGTCGTCGCGGGTTTGCGTGCTCGATCACCGGCGGCATCGGTAGAAGGGCGGGGCTGAGCGATGTGTCTGGGCATACCGGGCCAACTTGTCAGGATGCTGGACGGTTATGACGGGCAACTCGCGTTGGTCGACGTCGCCGGAAAGCAACGCAAGGTCAATGTCGGCATGTTGCCGGAGGAAACGTTTGCACCCGGCGACTGGGTGATCATTCACATGGGTTTCGTCGTCGAGAAGACCGACCGGGCCGGCGCCGAGCAGGCGATGGCCGGTCTGGAGTTGATGGGCCGGGGCCGCGACGAGCCGGCGGACACCGCCGCCTTCGAGCAGACGGCGGGTGGTCGATATGACTGACACGCTGGTGGGATCCGTCGACGTGCGACGACGGTTCACCGTGACCGGTGTCGTCCAGGGGGTGGGGTTCCGCCCGTTCGTCCACCGGATCGCCAGCGATCTTGGGCTCACCGGATTCGTCGGCAACGATTCGGGCGCGGTCTTCCTCGAGGTGCAGGGCCCGTGCGCACGTATTGACGAATTCCATCGCCGACTGCGCGCCGAGGCGCCGCCGCTGGCAGCGATCAGTGCTGTCCACGTCGTCGACGTCAGCGCCGAGCGCATGTGCGACAGCATATTTCGCATCGTCAACAGCCAGACGGTCGCCGGCGCCACGACCCCGATTCCGCCTGACATCGCCGTCTGCGACGACTGCATCGCCGAGTTGTTCGACCCGAACGACCGCCGTTACCGGCACCCCTTCGTGACGTGCACCAACTGCGGTCCCCGGTTCACCATCATCCGTGCGCTGCCCTACGACCGTCCGGCCACCACCATGTCGGCGTTCACCATGTGTGAGCGCTGCGCCGCCGAATACCACGACCCGGCCAATCGCCGCTTCCACGCGCAGCCGATCGCATGCCCGGACTGCGGGCCATCGCTGTGGTTCGCCGCGGACCCCGACCGGGTCGACGGATCTGATGCCGCGCTGGGGGCCACGCAGCAGGCACTGGCCGGGGGCGCCGTGGTCGCGATCAAGGGCATCGGCGGCTATCACCTGGCCTGTCGGGTCGACGACGATGCGGTAGTCGCTGCGCTGCGGACCCGGAAAGCGCGGGGCGCCAAACCGTTGGCCATGCTGGTGCGGGATCTCGACGTCGCACGCCGCTACGCACACATCGACGACACCGAAGCCGCGGTGCTCTCCAGTGCGGCCCGGCCGATCGTGTTGCTGCGGCGCCGTCGGGATGCGCCGGTCGCCGACGCCGTCGCACCCGGCAGCCCGCTGGTCGGGCTGATGCTGCCCTACTCGCCCATCCATCACTTACTGCTTGCGTCCGTCCCGGGTGTCGAAGCACCAGTACCCGATGCCCTCGTGCTGACCAGCGCAAACCGCTCCGACGCTCCCATCTGCTTCACCGACGACGATGCTGCGCAACATCTTCCGCGACTGTGCGACGCGGTGCTCGACCACAACCGGCCCATCCATGTGCCCTGCGACGACTCGGTGGTGCGCGTGGTCAGAGACCAGGAAGTGGCCTGGGAGCTGCCGATCCGCCGGTCCCGCGGATACGCGCCACTGCCCGTCGACCTCGGCCGCGACGGCCCGCCGGTGCTGGCCGTCGGCGGCGAACTGAAGAACACCTTCTGCCTTACCGATGGTGCACGCGCCTACCTGTCCGGGCACATCGGCGACATGCAGACGCTGGAAACCCTGCGGGCGTTCGAGCGCGCGGTGGGCCAACTCAGCGAAATCCGGCGCCAGCCAGTGCGATTGGCCGCCGATCTGCATCCGGGGTATCACACCCGCAGTTGGGCGGAACGTCGCGCGGGCGATCGACCGCTCGATCTGGTCCAGCACCACCACGCGCACGTGGTGTCGCTGCTGGCCGAGCACGGGCGGATCGGCGAACCCATTATCGGGGTGTCGTTCGACGGCACCGGTTACGGCTGTGATCAAACGATCTGGGGCGGCGAGATTCTCAAGCTCGGGCGCGACAGCCACCGCTTCGTCCGGGCAGCCCACCTGTTGCCGGTACCGCAGCCGGGCGGTGATGCGGCCGTGCGTAACCCGTGGCGGATGGCGCTGTCTGAATTGTGGATGGCAGGCATCGACTGGACACCGGATTTACCGCCGGTCACCGCGGCGACCCAAGGCGAATTGCGGCTCATCCGTTCACAATTGGAATGCGGCACCGGCTGTGTGCCGTGTTCGAGCATGGGCCGGCTGTTCGACGCGGTCGCGTCGCTGCTGGGGCTGCGGCACCAGATCGACTACGAAGGCCAGGCCGCCATCGAGCTCGAGGCGCTCGCCGACTCGATCGGCGACACCGCGGGACCGAAACTGCGACTGGCGGTACGCCCCGACGGGGTGATCGACCCCGCTGGCATGCTGAGGACCATGGTGGCGGCCCTGCGCGCAGGTGTGCAACCGGCGGTGCTGGCCGCCGAGTTTCACCAGGCGATCGCGGTCGCCGTCGTCGAGGCGGTGGAAATGGTCGCCGGGCCGGTGCGGTTGGTGGGCCTTACCGGCGGGGTCTTCCAGAATGTGTTGCTGCTGCAGGGATGCCGACAACGGTTGCAGCAGGCGGAATTCGAAGTGCTCACCCATCACATCGTGCCGCCCAACGACGGCGGGCTGGCGCTGGGTCAGGCCGCGATCTCCGTGCTCACCGCGCTGGAAGAGGGCTGAGTCGTGACCCCTACTGCGATCGATCGCGGGCTTGATCCCGAGCTGGCCGCCGATCTGGCCGCGACCTCCTTCACCCTGGCCAAGCGGTTCGCGGCGGGCGCCACCATGTGGTCCATCGCCCCGTCGTGGGAGCCGCACGCGATGCACATCGCGGTCGAGTTCGTCCATCCGGTAATCATGGGAAAGCGCGCATTGCCGGCCGTCGCGCTGACCGGACCGAACCTGGTCGATCTGGTGCGGGTGTCGGTGCGGCCCGGCGACATCGTGATCGGGGTTGGTGTCGCCGATGACCCCGACCTGCTTTCGGTGATGCGCCGCAGCCCGGCCTGGGGCGCAACCACGATCTGGATCGGCAGCGGTGAGCGGCCCACGGCGGGTGCAGCCGATCACGTGCTGTGGCTCGACGACCCCGACCCGCGGGTCCCCGCAACGGGCGGCTTCGTGCTGTTCTATCACCTGTTGTGGGAGCTCACCCACGTGTGTTTCGAGCACTCGGGCTTGCTCAAACCCGAATGTGCCGAACACGTTTGCGTCACGTGTAGTGATGAGGGACGCCTGGGTGAGGTGGTGACGGCGTCGGCCGAGGGGACGGCCGCGGTGCGCACCGCACGGGGCGTCGAGAACGTGGTGACGGCGCTCGTCGACCCGGTCACCACAGGCGATCTGGTACTGGTGCACGCGGGGACCGCGATCAGCAGACTGGATGAGGAGGACGCCTGATGGCCCGCGCCGGCGACGATGCAGAACCCACCAACTTCCTCTATCCGTTCATCGATGCACAGGAAGACAACCCGGAGTCGCTGCTTGCCGATCTCGCCGCGTCAGCGCAGGCAAAGGCGGCCGAGAGCCTGGCGCTGCGGCGCACGACCCTGGAAGCCAACGCCGACCTGCTGGACCAGGCCGCGACCGAGATGGCACGCCGCTTCGCGGCCGGCGGCCGGATGTTCACCTTCGGCAACGGCGGCAGCTGCACCGATTCCACCACCTTGGCTGCCCTGTTCTCCCGCCCGCCGGCCGGAAATCCGTTACCCGCCTGGTCGTTGGCCGCCGATCAGGCGATCGTCACCGCGCTGGGCAACGACGTCGGGTTCGAGCTGGTGTTCGCCCGCCAGTTGATCGCCCGCGCCAAGGCCGGCGACATCGCGATCGCCATGTCGACCAGCGGCAATTCGCCCAACCTGCTCACCGCGCTGGCCGAGGCGCACCAGCGCGGCTTGTACACCATCGGTTTCGCCGGCTACGACGGCGGTGCCTTCGCGGGCAATCCACATGTCGATACCTGCTTCATCGTTCGCTCGCAAAGTGTGCACCGTATTCAGGAATCGCAAGCGCTGCTGGGCTATCAGCTGTGGTTGGCCACCCAACAACGGGGCGACGAGCAAGGTTTGGGGGCTGCATGAGCAAGCCAGCAGGTGAATACCTGTCGTCGGGGCCACGGTTCGCCGAAGGCGAGGTGATCGAGCGGATCGAATCGTTCCGCAGGCGCCGGCCCCGGTTGCTCGACGACCACGTGAACCTGGCGCACGGAGCGGGCGGCAAGGCCTCGGCCGCGCTGATCGACGCGGTGTTCATGGAGGCGTTTCGCAACCCGTTACTGGAGTCACTCGGCGACGGGGCGGTCCTGACCTTGCCCGGTGGCGAGCGGCTGGCAATGTCCACCGATTCATTTGTGGTGCAGCCAAGACGTTTTCCCGGTGGCTCCATCGGCGAGCTTGCCGTGCACGGCACGTGCAACGACCTCGCGATGGCCGGCGCCGTGCCGTCCTGGATCGCGGCGGCGTTTGTTCTGGAAGAGGGCTTCGGCATCGCGGAACTAAAGGAGATCGTCGCCGACATGGCTACCGCCGCAGCCAAAGCGGGTGTGCAGATCGTCACCGGCGACACCAAGGTGGTACCCAGGGGCGCCGCCGACGGCCTATTCATCACCACAACGGGGGTCGGTGTCATTCCCTCGGGGCGCACACTTTCGCCCGCGTCGGTACGCGCCGGCGACAAGGTGCTCTTGTCGGGCTCGATGGGCGATCACGGCATGGCGGTGATGCTCGCCCGGGGCGATCTGGCCATCGAGGCCGATATCCATTCCGACACGGCGTCGGTCAGCCCGCTGGTGGAACTGCTGATGGCGGCCGCGCCGTCCACCCGCTGGCTGCGCGACGCGACCCGGGGCGGGGTCGGGACCGTCTGCAACGAACTGGCCCAGGCCTGCGGCCTTGGGGTCGTGCTCGACGAGGAGCGATTACCCGTGGCGCCCATGGTCAATGGCGCGTGCGAGTTGCTCGGCATCGATCCCCTTTACGTCGCCAACGAGGGCAAGTTCGTCGCCGTCGTCGCCCCGGAGGAGGCGCAGGCCGGGCTCGATGCGTTGCGGTCGCATCCGCTGGGCGCCGATGCGGCCGAGGTCGGGGAAATCGTCACCGAACCGGCGGAAAGCGTAGTGCTGCGCACCGGATTCGGCGGCACCCGGATCGTCGACATGCTCGTCGGCGACCCGCTGCCGCGAATCTGCTGAGAGAGGAGAACGCACATGTGTCTTGGGATTCCGGGTCGGATCGTTGAGATCACCGACCCCGCCAACTATTTGGCGAAGGTCGACGTCAGCGGCGTACAGCGCACGATCAGCGTGCGACTTCTGGACGACGACATGCCCGAACCCGACGACTGGGTACTGGTCCATGTCGGGTTCGCGATGGCCAAGATCGACGAGACCGAGGCGTTGCTCACCCTGGCTGCTGTCAAGAAGCTCGGCGAGGCCTACACCACCGAAATCGAAGCCTTCGACTCGTCGGCGATTGTCTAAGGGGGACGATGATGAAATTCGTTGACGAATTCCGTGATCCGGCGGCGGCGCGCAAGCTGCTGGCTGCCATCGAGCACCTGGCGGGTAGCGGCCCCGACCACTTCAAGTTCATGGAGGTGTGCGGCGGGCACACCCACACCATTTACCGGCACGGCATCGAACACCTGCTGCCCGACAACGTCGAACTGGTACACGGCCCCGGGTGCCCGGTGTGCGTCATCCCGATGGGCCGTATCGACGACGCGATGTGGCTGGCCGGCCAACCCGACGTGATCTTCACCTGTTTCGGCGACATGATGCGGGTACCCGGATCGGCGGGCAGCTTGCTGGACGCCAAGGCGCGCGGCGCCGACGTGCGGTTCGTCTACTCGCCGCTGGACGCGCTCAAGGTCGCGATCGACAACCCCGACAAACAGGTGGTGTTCTTCGCCATCGGGTTCGAGACCACCGCGCCGTCGACCGCTGTGACGCTGGTGCGGGCCCGCGACCTTGGCCTGAGCAATTTCAGTGTGTTCTGCAATCACGTCACGATCGTGCCGCCAATCAAGGCCATCCTGGAATCGCCGGACCTGCGGCTGTCCGGCTTCATCGGCCCCGGGCACGTGTCGACCGTGGTGGGCAACCGGCCGTATCGGTTCGTGACCGAGGTATACCGAAAGCCGTTGGTAGTGGCCGGATTCGAACCCCTGGACATTCTGGCGGCGGTCACCATGCTGTTGCGCCAGATCCGCGAAGGCCGGTGCGAGGTGGAAAATCAATACAAGCGAGTGGTGCCCGAGCACGGCAACCCGGCGGCGCTGGCGCTGATGGGCAAGGTGTTCGCTCTGCGTCCGCACTTCGAATGGCGTGGGCTGGGGTTCATCTCGCAGAGCGCGCTGCGGCTGCACGACGACTTCGCGGAGTTCGACGCCGAGCTGCGGTATGCGATGCCCGGCGTGCGGGTCGCCGACCCGAAGGCGTGCCAATGCGGCGAGGTGCTCAAGGGCGTGCTCAAGCCCTGGGAATGCAAGGTTTTCGGCACCGCGTGCACGCCGGAGACCCCGATCGGGACGTGCATGGTGTCACCCGAGGGAGCCTGCGCGGCCTACTACAACTTCGGCCGCATGCATCGCGACGCCGCCAAGCTGGTGGGGCAATCCGGGCGGGTGTGACAGTTGGACCCGGAGAGCCGCGGCGCCGAAATGTTCGCTCGGTACGCCCATGCGCCCAACGCGCTGGGCTATTGCGGTCCCCCGCTGGGGGCGACGTTGCGAGACGGATCGGTCGAGGATGTGCGGCTGGCCGCGACGAAGTTTTCCGGGGCCTGGCCATACTTGCGAGTGCTGTCCGTGCTGACCGGTATCGCCGACCCGCTGGACTACCGGCTTGTCCAGTCGTATTGGCTGGGCGGCGGCGTCGGCGCCAACCTTGACCCGGGCGAACTTTTCGATGCGTTGCTGGCCATCATCGGCCCGCAGGCGGGCCGATACTGGTCGCATCTCACGCCGGACCTGGCGTGCGAGGCGGCGGGCAATCACTGCTTTCATGTATTCGGCGTTTATCCGTGGACGCGGTTTCTTGGCCGCGGCATGGACGAACACCCGTTGAGTGTGCTGGACAATTGCCGGATCACTTGGGGGACAGTGCTTTCCCGCGATGGCGACGACGTTGAGGTGTCGTGTTGCCGACTGGCGTGGGACGGGCACGCGCTCGGTCTGTCCGAGCCGTCGGCGCGCCGTCTCGACGTGTTCGCCGACGGGTACAGCGCGATGCCGGACGTGGCGGCCGGTGACGAGATTGCGATTCACTGGGGCCGGCTATGCGGGCGGTTGCAACCCGACCAAATCCACGCGTTGGCCGACAGCACCAGCCGCCAGCTCCACGTGACAAATCAGCGACTGGCGCTCGTCTAGCTTCGCGGCGATCGTGTCTGGCCGGCGTCAATGGCGTCGCTGGGTCCGTCTCCCTGGCACTGAGGGCCCTGGCACTGAGGGCCCTGGCACTGAGGGCATAGTCCGTGCAGGGTGAGGCCGGCGCGCTCGGACAGCGCGAACGAACTGCCCGCCATCGCATGTTCCAGCGCAGAGGCCAGGTGTCCGGCGGGCACTTCGATGATCGAGCCGCATTGCGTGCAGACCGCGTGATGGTGCGGGTAGTCGGCCAGGCCATAGGTGGTGACCCCGCCTTCGACGGCCAGGGCGTGGAGCACACCCTGATCGAGCAGCGTGGTCACCGTGCGATAGATCGTCGCCAAGTCCGGCGCCTGCTCTTCGGCGGGCAGGCACTCGCGCAATCGCTGGTCGATCTCGGCGACGGATAGGTGCGTGTTAGCCGGTTCGAGCACCGCCAAGACCGCGATTCGAGACGCCATCCGGCGCAGCCCGTGGGCGCGCAGCACCTCGCCGATCCGCTCGGTGACGGCCGGATCCAATGCCGAGGGCTTGGCCACCCGTCCAGTATCACGCAGCCGATCGTCGAATCGCAGCCAATGGCTGGATCGGCCGCACCTGCGCATGATTCGGTGCGGCTGTCAGACTGACGTCGTGCCCGGGTCCATCTGCGATGTGTTGCCCGCCGCGGCTGCGCTGCTGTCAGTTTCCGGAGCGGTCGACGCGCTGGGCGTCACCGAGTGGGTCGGCGACGTGCGACGCGTCGCGGTCGTGCTCGTCGACGGGATGGGCTGGCATTTGCTGCCGGAGTTGGCCGCCGATGCGCCGCTGCTGGCGTCGGTGCTGGCCGGTGGCGCCGGACGGCTCGACGAACTCGCCTGCACCTTCCCTTCCACCACACCGACGAGCCTGGCGTCGTTGGGCACCGGGGTCGCACCGGGCCAGCACGGGATTCTGGGCTTCACCGTCAAGCTGCCCGACACCGACCGGGTGCTCAACCACATCTTTTGGCGTGACGATCCCCCGCCGGCCCAATGGCAGCCCGTCCCAACGTGGTTCGAGCGACTGCAGCAGGCCGGCGTCGGCGCCCGTGCGGTGCTGCCTGCGGCGTTCATCGGCAGCGGCCTCACCGAGGCGGCATATCGGGGCGCCCAACTTCGTCGCCGCGAAAACCGACGATGACTATGCCCAACTCGTGATCGACCAGGTGCGCGCGGCGCCGGGACTCGTCTACGCATACACCGCCGTGCTCGACACCGCGGCACACGTGTTCGGCATCGGCTCCGCCGAGTGGCACGCCGCCGGGGCCTACGTGGATGCGCTGCTGACCCGACTGGTCGAGGCGTTGCCCCCGGATGCCGCGCTGCTGATCACCGCGGACCATGGCGGGTTGAATGTGCCGAGCGCATCGCGCGGATCGACCTAGACGCCGATTCGCGGTTGAGCGCGGGAGTGCGAGTGGTCGCCGGCGATCCGCGGGTGCGCTACCTGCACACCGAGCCGGGCGCGGCTTCCGACGTGATCGCGGCCTGGAGCGAGCTGCTGAACGGCCGGGCCGAGGTGCGCAGCCGCGACGACGCCGTCGCGGCCGGGCTGTTCGGAACCGTGCGTCCCGACCACCTGCCCCGGATCGGCGATGTCGTCGTCACTTGCATCGGTGACACGGCGGTGCTGGCCAGCGATCATGAGCCACCGGAAGTGGCTCAACTCATCGGCTTCCATGGGGCCGCCACCCCGGTCGAGATGGCGATCCCGCTGATCACTATTCGGGATTGACTATTGCTAGGCGCGTCATTTGGCGCCTTGGCCTTGGTCGCGGGCCACTCCTGCGAATCAGTGACATGTGGTTATGACGCACATTACAGTCGGGCTTGGTGGATTTTCGCCCATCAGAACAAATGTGAGCGGTCCACGATCACCGAAAAGAGGCGAGACCGATGGGGCGCCGACGAAACGAAGCGTGGCCTGTGGTCCCGTCGTTCACAACCGGGTCGAGATGAACTGGTGAGGACATGAGCGCAAAGTCAGATATCGGCGATTCAGTCTCGACGCAAAGGTCTCTCGGCGGCGAATCACCCGCATTGCGCTTAATCGAAGTGAGCAAGACCTACGGTTCCGGGCCCACACGGGTGGTCGCTCTGCATGAGGTGAACCTGGAAGCCAGAGCCGGCGAATTTGTGGTTCTACTCGGCCCATCGGGATCAGGAAAAACGACGCTGCTCAACATGATCGGCGGAATCGAGCAGCCATCCGATGGAGTGATCGAGGTCAACGGCCACAATATCGGAAAGCTCAGCCGCAAACTGAGTACGCAATATCGCCGCGATCACGTCGGATTCGTCTTCCAATTCTTCAACCTGGTGCCGACCTTGACGGCGCGCGAGAATGTCGAACTCCTTGCAGAGTTGACCGGACCCGACGCGCGATCACGCAGTCGTGCCGCATTGGAACGAGTGGGTGTCGGTGAGATCGCAGACCGCTTCCCCGCGCAACTTTCAGGGGGCCAGCAACAGCGAGTGGCGATCGCCCGAGCAATCGTCAAGCAGCCCCCTCTCTTGCTATGCGACGAACCGACCGGAAGCCTCGACGTGGTCACCGGCCGACAGGTCTTGGCCGCGTTGAGCGACTTGGCGCGAAACGGTCAGCACACAGTCATCGTGGTAACCCACAACTCCGAGATATCCCGCATGGCGGATAGGGTGCTCTGGCTACATTCGGGCGCAATAAGCAAGTCCGAGACCAAGAATCCCGTGGACGCATCGGAACTGAACTGGTGAGTCGCACACTGCGTCACAAAGTGCTTCGTGACGTGTGGCGGGAACGGTGGCGCTTCGCGGCGATCGCCGCAATCATGGCCATCGGCGTAGCCGTATTCATCGCCGCCACTGATAGCTACCGAAACCTCGACCAATCTTTCGACCGGGCGTATGCCATTCAACGGCTGCCGGACGCGGTCGTGTCCGGGCTCGGTGCAACCGGGCTGCGCGACACCATGGCCAACATGCCGGGCAGGCCGCTGGTCGATGTTCGTCATCAAGCCGATGTGGGCATCCGGTTGAACGGACACGCTGTTTACGGCCGCGCTGTCGGCGTGCCCGTTTCCCGCCAGCCGAATGTGTCATTGCTCGACATGCGGACGGGCACACTGCCACCCTCCGGGCAGCTTGTGCTCGAGCAGCACATCGCCAACCACTATCACCTTGGTCCCGGAGACACCGTCGACCTGTTGGGACAGCAAGGCTGGCAGCCCTTTACGGTCGCGGGCTCAGCTCTGTCTACCGAGTACCTTTGGCCCGCACGCTCCGGCCAGGACGTCCTGACCACGCCCGAGGACTTCGGGGTGGTGTTCCTTCCCGACGACGACGTGCAACGCACACTGTCACAGCCTGTCGAACAAATTGCTGTGTACGCGCGTGAACGCGTCGCGGTCGAAGCCCTGACCGCTGCCGCGGGCGAGCTTGCGCGAAATGCCGGGCTGCAGTTCGTTCCCCGCGAGCAGCAGGCGTCATTCCATACCCTGCGGGACGACGTCGTCCAGTTCGGTTCCCTCGCCCGACTCTTGCCGTGGCTGTTCCTTGCGGCGGTCGTACTCGGCACCTACGTGCTGCTCTCACGGATTGTGGCAGCGCAGCGAGCTGTCATCGGGACGCTGATAGCCAATGGACTCTCAGCGGGCGCGGTGCGCAGACATTACCTGGGATACGGCCTTGCTTGTGCCGCAGTGGGGACCCCGCCCGGGCTACTCGGCGGCTACCTACTGGCGCAATGGATCACGGCCAGGTTTACCGAGGCGATCGCGCTGCCGATGCATGTCGCATCGATGCACCCGCTCACCTACCTGGTCGCTGTCGTCGCCGCTGTTACTGTCGCGCTGCTGGCCGCGGCGGCACCGGCCAATGCCGCAGCCAGAATGCAACCTGCGGAAGCCATGCGCGCTGCCCCGCCCATGGACCGGGCCCATCGCAGCGTCATCGAACGCCTGTTGCCCGTGCTTGAACCCATCCCCGCGCGGTGGCGGATGATGCTGCGAGCCATCCTTCGGAATCGGCGGCGTTCCGTGTTCACGGCTGCCGGGGTGGCGGTGGCAATCATCTTGGTGATGGTGTTCGCCGGCATGCGCGACACACTTCCCGGCATAGTTCATCGCCAGTTCGGGCAAATCGAGCGGCAAGATGGGGAGGTCTCGCTGTCCGGCTCAGCGTCCGGCTCGACCGACGCGGTATTAGGCATGCTGGCGCGGACCACGACATCGCGGCGGCCGAGGCCTACAGTTCCTACGGCGTCACCGTTTCTTCCGGCGCGCACCGATATGACACCTTGATGATCGGGCTGACGCCAGAGACCCAAATGCACGCTTTCCAGCAGAATCGGGAGCTGACCGACTGCCAGACGATGGGGTCCTACTCGGGGTAGGCCTGCGCGACATGCTGTCTTTGTCTCTGGGAGATCGCATCAATATAGTGATGCCGCAGTCAGGGCTCGGATTCACCGAACGAGTGGCGGGATTCGTCGACGAACCGTTCTCACCGGTTGTATACATCTCCCCGAACCACCTGCGATCACAGGCCGGTCCGCTGCCGGCCAACGGCGTGCTGGTCAAGCTGAGACCCGGAACTGAGGGACGTGTGGTCGGCGACCGGATCGCAGCGATACCGGGAGTCGCGGCGTACCGGTCGACGACATCGCTGGCATCGACCATGCGGGACACTTTCAGCCTCTACGACACCCTGGTCGGCGTCATGCTTGTCTTCGCCGCCGTCATGGCGGCGGTCATGTTGTACAACGCTATGTCCGCCAACATGTCCGAACGGCTCGGCGAGCTTGGCGCACTGCATGCTGAGGGGATGGGCGCCGGCATGCTGTCCCGATTGATCGCCGCCGAGAACTTGAGCCTGACCCTTATCGCCGTTCCGTTCGGTGTGGTGGGCGGCGTAGTGCTCGCGGATCGTCTGCTGTCTACCTATCACAGTCTCGGCTACCACCTGCGACTCGAGATGCAGCCGACCACACCCGTGGCGGTGGCGTGCGGCATTCTCCTCGCTGCGGCGTTCGCCCAAATACCTATCCTGCGCCGGATTCACGGCATCGATCTGGCGCGGGTCGTGAGAGAACGCGCCTTGTAACAACAGTCGACCGGTGGCCGTCGACTGCGACAGCGCCCGCACGCGGGCAGTCATCGGGCAACCAATTCCGAAGCCGAGATCCGTACCGGCGGTTCCGGGTCAATTAATGTCGCCGGCCCCATTGCTGAGGTGAAATCCGACCACAACCGGGTCGCACGAACGAACCTTTGCGAGATCACGGTGCGGCCGCGGTCGATCGACTCAATGAAGTCAGATGCTGCCAGCCGAACCGCGCCCGGCCACAGCTCGTTTCGCACCTGCGCGGTGGTCAGTTCGAAGTCGACCCCGACAGGTTCGGCGATCCGCACTTCTGTCGCCCCGGCTTCCACGTGCGGACGCGGATGCCACCGCGTCGACCCGTGGGTGTGGGCGAGGACCAATTCTCCGGCGTCGGACCCGACCGTGATGGTATGCATTAGCCGTGCGTGGTTGTCGGGGTCGTTGGCGCACAGTTCATTTTGTATCAGCAGGTCGACGGTTACGTCGCCGAGCACAATGCGGCCGGCCACAAACGAGCTCTCCGTGCTTGCTGTGCTTCCTATGCGTTGCGGCACCTGATCCGCGCCGGTGTCAGCGGGCCGACGACGGCACCGAGAATGGTGAACAAGGGGTAGGCGACGTGGATCGACGAACGGGCGTGGACATAGCGAATCGCGCTACTTTGTCGAGAGCTTTTGCAGCACAGATGAATTGACGCATTGGCGCGATGCGGCTGTAGAAGTCGTTCACAGCGTATAGCATCGAATTCGCCTTTGCGACGCGAAGTAGGGAGAGAATCTCGTCGGCGTGCACGGGTTGCTCCTGCATCACATGGATACCGCGTGCAAGCAGCTGTTCGCTGATTTGGGTACCTTCTCCGCCCACCACACCCGAGCGCACCACCACAAATGCGATGTCCACGGGCGGGAGGCCGCCCGGGCTCGTGTACCGCGCCACTCCGAGGCGGTCCGCCAGCTTTGCCGACGCCGTTGACCCCGTGGAGAGCACCCCGACCAACTCGACCGGTGACTGCGGTGCGGCCAGGGCCCCGGCGTAAACGGCTCCGAATGTCGCTCCGACGATGATGGCCCGCGGACGCCCTCTAGCCCGCGGTCACAGTGAGCCTTCCTCGATCATCCTGTGGGTTGCAGCCCCCTGCGACTCATCGACAACCGAGAACTCAGCCTCGGGAACAGCTTCGGCCACAAAGTCCAGCGCCGACCGCGGCTCGTCGAGGCTCCAGAACGACCGGACGCCCGCCGGCATGTCTGCCACGTGTTGGGCCGCAAACGCCGCTAGCGCCCCGGTGACGCGGTAGCTGTCCGGACAGGTGAACGCGACCGTCGTCGCGCCGGGGTGCACACTATCGCGAAATACGGCTGGCGACCGAACAAGTCCAGCCTGGCCGCGGCCAGTACGGGACCCAGGTCTGCCCCGCGTTCGTCATCGAGCGCTAGCAGTTGCATCGCCCGCGTCGTGTGGACACCGTCGAATACGTTCAGCCACGAGACATTCCCGATGCCGAGATGCCCGGCGACCGCAACGGTTTCCACGTCGAGGTGAGGGTGCACCGTGACCGTGTCCGGAAAGTACTGTGTAGGAGCCGGTTTACTGTCACCACGGCCGACCCGCCGGACCGCCCCGTCAACCAGCGCGGAACCCGGGTGGCTGTGGATGTCGTGCAGGCTGGCGAGGTATTCCAGCACCGACGCCGGCGTCAGCGGCTGCAGCCCGCCACACCATGCCGTGACGTTGTCGGTTATGTCGGTTCGGTTCTGGGCCAGCACGCGCAGCAGCAATCCGGACAGGCCGGGCTGCACACCCGCCTGCAGCACGACGGGAACGCCCGTGCCCGCCGCCACGAGCCGGTCGAGCAGCGCCTGATCACCCGCTGGGTCGACGTAGGGCACCCCGGCGGCAACGGCGACACCGGCGACGTCCGCGCTCAGCCGTTGCGAGGGTCCGGCGCAATTGATGACGATGTCGCAGCGCGAGACGGCGGCGGTCACGGCCGCGGAATCGGTGAGGTCAAGCCGCGCGATCTCGATATCAGCCGGAGCCCGCGTTTCCGAGATCACCGCGCGCAGGCGCGCCTCGTCGCGGCCGGCAATCACCAGGGATACGTCGTCGCGTCGTGTCAAAGCGTCCAGGCAACCCCGCCCGACCGCTCCGGTGCTGCCGAACAGCAGGACGTTCTTCACGTCTCTTTGGCCCACGAATCGACCAGCAACTTGGCGACGAGTGGCGCGTTTTGTCCTGTCAGACAGTCGAAATGGTTGCCATCGATGTCGGTGATCGTCAACTCGCCCAGGCAGTAGTCGGCCCAGAACGCGGTCATGTCCTCCTGCAGTGTTGGCAGGAAATGGATGTCGCCCCGCTGCCGCAGGAAGTGAATGTCGCCCAGGAACGGTTCGGCCGCCCCACGGACGACGGCACGCAGGCTGTGCACGAAGATCGACCGCAGTTCGGCGAGCGATTCGACGTCCCACGACTCGCCCAGCACGCCCGATTTCGCCAACAGCTTCAGCCGTGGCTCCCCGGCTTCGGCGCTCTGCTCGAGGCAGGCGGCAAGCACCGGTTCGGCGACGCTACGCAGCGCCCCGGCCGGTATCACGTCGGCATAGCGTGCCCTGGCGCGCGTGAATGCGCCGCGGACCGCGTCATCGTCGACCTGCAGCCCGAGGGTCTCGGGTGGCACGCCCAGAATCTGGGCGAAGCAGTAGTCGAGAACGTCGTCGTCTTCGACGTCCATGGGGACCCGGTAGGAGCTGACCACGGTCACGGTGCCGACCTCAACGCCGGCCTCTTCCAGGCATTTCGCGATCTCGGCCGCCAGCAAGCCGCCCATGCAGTACCCGAGCAAATGAACCTTGTTGGGCGCCAGGGCGATAATCGAGTCGCTGTAGCGTGCCGCCAATGTCGTGAACAGCTCCTCCGGCGCCATCTGGGAGTAGCCGTCTCCGGGTGTCCGGCGCAGGCCGTACACATCGGGCGCCTCGTCCTGCGCCAGCAGATGTGGGACCAGCTGGTCATAGGGTGCCAGTCCCCCGCTTCCGTCGTGCACACAGACCGCGATCTCGGTACTCGCGGTAAAACCTTGGCCCGCACCGAGATACACCAGCGGTGAGCTGACGGCACGAGAGCCGGGCTCGGCCGAGCCCCCGTCGCGCGCCCGCGCACCGCGTGGGCGGCCGCGGCCAGGGTCGGATTGGAGACCATCGCACGCAGTAGATCATCCCAGGCCAGCCCGGAGGCTTCGACGATCTCGTGGCGAATTCGGCCGATGGCCTGGGCCATCAGCAGGGAGTCGCCGCCCAGGGCAAAAAAGTCTGACGTAGGCGACAGCGCTTCGCCTGACGCGAGCCCGAGCACCGCGGCCCAAATAGCGGCGATGCGGGACTGCATCGCATCCAAGGTGCCCGATGACCTCATCGCGTCGCGGTCGCCGGTACGGGCCGCCGACCGCAGCGACTGGAGTTCTGCGGTCACCGCCGAACGGTCGATCTTGCCGTTAGCCGTCAGGGGCAGCGTCGGCAGACAGATAAGTTGTTGTGGAACCATGTAACTCGGCAGGACCTGCCGGGCGCCTTCGATGACCTCCGTGGGCCGCAGCGCATGCGCGGTCGATGCTGAGTCACACCAGAACACGTGCTGGCCGAGCAGCCCCAACGGATGATCGGGCGGCGGGAAACTTCGCACCTCGCCGAACGGCGATCGCGCGAGTGCCTCCTGCCATTGCGCATAGCTGAAAAATGCCGAGTTCGTCCCGGCCCGCGCGTCGGTGAAGCCGTGCAGGCCCTCCTTGAATTCCATCGAGATCATCAACGGATGATTGACCGCTGTGGCGTCGATGAAGACCAGCGAGCCCCCCGGCGCCAGTACACGATTCAGCATGGCGAGCGTGTCGTCGATGTTGATCGCGTTGTGCAGCACGTTGGCGCAGATGGCGACGTCGAACGAGCACGGCGCAAAGCCTTGCTCCGCGGGCGGCCGATTGATGTCGAATATCCGGCAGTCGATGAAGTCGTGCTCGGCGAACCTCTGGCGGGCCTGGGCGAGGAAGAAGCGCGAGACGTCGGTGAACGTGTAGTGCACATGGTGGGGCGCCAGCGCGGCAATAAGGTCCGCGGTAGTGCCCGCGACGCCGGCACCGACCTCCAGGACCCGCAGCGGTCGCCGTTCAATTGCCCGATTGGCGCGTGCAGCAACACCGGATGCGACCAGTCGGTTGGTGTACCTGCTAACCAGGTTGTCGCGGTAGGCGGCCGTCGCGGTGTCGACGGTCCCCTCCGGAAAGAACAGCCCAAGCGGGTCCACCACGCCCGCGAGCAGGCCGGGCAGGTTTTGGATGCACTCACCCACATAGGCCAGCAGGTCGTCGCCGTAGTCGACTGCGGCGCCCAGCTCCCGCACCTGCTGCCACTTTGCGACGCAATCCGAAAGCTCATGGTGCGCAATCAGTTCCAGATTCGGTCCTGGACCCACCGTTACCCGGCCCTCGTCGCCCAGTACGTCAAGCCAGCGGCGGAATAGGCGATGTAGCCCGTCGGGCAGCGACAACCGGCAAACCAGCTCGTCGACGGTGATCCGTTCGGCCGGCCGTGCCGCCGTGCCCAGCGCGGCGCACATGCTGTCGAGCGCGGCCGCGCGGGCCGCGGAGGCGAATCGGAGTAGTTTCTCGGCATCGAGATCGGCGGTCTGGTGTCGATGTGCTTCTTCGATGGCGCTGTGGATTGCCGTTGCGCTGCGACGGCGTTCGGATTCCTCGTCGTCGCCGGCGGTGTCGGGTATGACTGCAGCCGCGATGAGCCGGCCGTGTGGCGGCTGCCCGATGACGGTGCTCAGCGCGGTCTGCACCCCGGGCAGGCCGCACAGTGCGGAATCCACTTCCGCCAATTCGATTCGGTGACCGCGGATCTTGATCTGGTTGTCTCGGCGGCCGAGCAATTCGATCACTCCTTCGTCAGTGATTCGGCCATAATCACCTGTGCGGTAGAGTCTTTCACCGCTGATCGGATGCTCGATGAACGCTGCTGCTGTGCGCTTCGGGTCACCGAGATAGCCCTGCGCAAGACCCACCCCGCCGATGTGTATCTCACCGACCTGCCACGGTGCTGCCGGCTCACCGCGGTGGGTCAGGACGTGGACGCTCTGGTTTCGCATCGCGGTCCCGTACGGGACGCTGCGGACATATCGCCGTGCGTGAGCGGATGACTGATCGACCAGATCGCTGCTTCGGTCGCACCGCCGAGGCTGAGCATCGAAGCCCCCGGCGCCAATGACGCGATCTGTTTGGGCTGAGACACCGGAATCCAGTCACCCGACAACATGATCTGCCTTAGGGTTGGTAGCGTTTCCCGGTCGCCGACATGGTCCAGCAGAAGCTGCATCTGCGCCGGAACGGAATTCCACATGGTGACGACATGTTTGGATACCGCTTGAACCACGCTTGCGGATCGTTGCGCGCTGCCCCTTCGGAGAACACGATGGCGCCGCCGGCGGTAAGGATCCCGAAGATGTTGTAAACCGAGAGGTCGAAGGTGTGCTGCGATACGGCTAGCACCGATCGGTCGCGCAGACTTCAGCCGATCGTTGATATCGTCTACGGTGTTCATCACGGCACGGTGAGTAACCATGACTCCCTTCGGCGTTCCGGTGGACCCCGAGGTGAAGATCACATAGGCTGTGTCATCGGGCTCAGCGGCGCGCCCGCTGCTGCCATCTCAGCCGTCGCGGTGCGCGGTAACCAGACCGCTGGGTCGGCGAGCAGCTCATCGACCCGTCCGCCCGGTTCGCATACGACAGCCAATGAACATTGTTGGGTGATCTGCGCTATCCGGTGATCCGGCCACGCACGTCGAGCGGCACGTAGGCGGCACCGGCCAGCACGGTGCCCAGGATCGCCGCGATCTGGCTTGGGCCCTCCGGCAAGCGGATTCCGACGTAGCCGCCGTTAACGACGCCGGCTGCCGACAACTCGGAGGCGACCGATGGCAGCGGCGAGCAACTCACCGTAGGTTGTGGACCGATCACCGTGCCAGATCGCCACCGCATCCGGAGCCTGCGCCGCATGACGCAAAAACCCGGAATGGATCAGTGCGGACTGCGCCGCTCGGTGGTCCCTGAACCGGGTGAGTTCGGGGGCGACCACCGGCAGCAAGGGCGTTCCCAGGCCGAGGGGGTCGGCGCTCAACGTCTCGAGGGCGCCGCGGAAGTCGGCAAATGCGCGGTCGAGCACCTCGGCGCTGATCACTTCGTCGCGGGTGTCCCAGTTGACCTCGCACGCGCCGTCGATCTCGAATGCCTGGCAGTCCAGCAGCACCTGCGGGGTCTGGCTCAGGCCCCGGCCCGGTATCGGGCGCAGGAACGACGCGTCGGCACAAAGGCCTCGCGTGCCGGCGCCTAACGTCGAGGTGAGCACCACCGGCGAATGCTCGCCCCGGTTTTCGTCACTTCGCGCCAGCATGCGCGCGATGTCGACGCCACCGATGGTCGCATGGTCCATGTCATCGAAGAGGCGCCCGCCGATCCCACGCAGGAGTTCAGCGAACGTGCGCTGCCCGCGGACGTCTACTTCCAACAAACTGGTGCCGGTGAAGTCCCCGACCAGTCGACCGACCTCCGGGGTAAAGGGATGGCGCGCCATCGTCGTCAGCGTCAACAGGAAGTGGTCGCGATCACCGTAACGGCCGAGGACCGCGCTGAACGCCGCTGTGATCGCCACGCTGGCGGTGGCGCCATGCTCCTTCGCCCGGCGACTAAAGGCCGCGAAATGGTTGGCCGACAGCCGCATTGACCGCCGCGAGAAGGTGGGCGCGACTTCGGCCGCCGACCCTTTCTGGTCGATCGGCAGCAGCGGCAACGAAATCGGCGGCGGGAGCTGATCGAGTCGGGCCTGCCAGTAGTCCAGGTCTCGTTGTCGACGAAGGGATCCGGCCATCGAGTTGCGGTAGCGGATGAGGTTCAGCAGGTATTCGCGGAAGCTGAAATCGATAGCGGGAGGCGAGTATCCCGGGTCGAGCAACGACAGCCCGAAATCCGTCATCAAGGTGAAGATGCTGACGAAATCGGCGATCAGCAGATCGACCGAAACGTGCACCACGGTGTCTCCGGGACCGATGGTCACGACGATGTCGTACATCAGCCCTTCGCCCAGCGGGTAGGTGCGGCTCGCTCAGCTCGTCCGCGATGCGGGCGCGCTCGCGGGCGATGTGCTGACTATCGGAGCTTTCCTGGACCTCCAGCCCGTCGCCGAGGTCGGGACGGATGATCTGGTAGCCGTCGGGATGGACGACGCAGCGCAACATGTCATGGGCGTCGACGATCTTGCGCCACGCCGACCGATACTGCTCGGCGCTCGGTTTCGCCACGGTGTGGTCGACGGCAAATTCCGCATATCCGTGACAGCCGACACCGCCCCAGCGGAACGCCGACGTGCGTCCGACCGAATACGCCGCCTGTACGTCGGTGAGTGGAAACGGCTCGAACCTGTCCTGCGGTGCCCGCACCACCTCAGTCTCGCGCGTCAGCTCGGCGATGATGTCTGGTTTGGCCGCGGCCAGCTGTGCTTTCAGATCCGCGCCCAACACGCCTTGCGGCGCCGCGGAAGCGCAGGTTCTCACCGTCGACCCACAGTTGCACGCCGATGCGGCGCACTTGGTCGATCAACTCGGCGGCGCTCACAACACACCCTCTTCAATGGAGGAATGTTCGGCGCGGCGACGGTCTTGAGTCTTTCCGCGAACTTCCCGATCATGGGGTTCTCGAACAGCAGCCGCAGCGTCGCTGTGGCCGATACCTCCCGGCTTATCTGTTCCACCACCCTGGTCGCGGTCACCGAGTCGCCGCCGAGCTGGAAGAAGTTGTCGGCAGCCCGACTCGTGGCAGGCCTAGGGCTGCTGCGCATATCCGCAAGACGCGTTCGACTTGCTCGTCGCCGACCCCGGGTCATCGGCCGCGCTCACGGAAGTGGCGGCCAAGACCATGGCGTCAACCATCGCGTCGAGGTGGCGCCGCGCAACCTCCGCGGGGATCGCCTGTGTGACAAAGTCCCACGACAATGCCAGCGATCCGGCCTTCTCCCACATCTGGAAGTCCAGTACCGTCTGCGGTGTCTGGGACAGGCCGTACACCATTTCGCCGAAGTCGAACGACGAGCGGCCCGCGGTGTCGATCAGTCCGAGCCCACTGGTGAACACCACCGGAAACACCGCGTGTGCCGGCCGGCCGTGGTGGCGTAGCAATTCACGTTGCAGCCACACCGCGTCCGCGGTGCGGTGCGGCAGGTCGGTGATCAGCTGCCGCTGCAGTCGGCGGGCCTGCTCCCAGATCGACTCTGTCGCGCCTACGTGGCACTCCAGCAACAGCAGCGAGGTGAAATCACCGATGACGTGTTCGATTCCGGGGACGGTGGGGTCCCGGTCGAACAGCGTCACGTTGATGCAGTAATGAGACGTTCCCGCCCACTGCGCCAGCACCCGCGTGTAATTGGCCAGCAAGAATGACGCCGCGGTGACCCTCTCGTTGCGGCACCTTTGGCTGATGCGGGCCCAGTCAGCCTGCGCGATAGCGGCTTCCACGCGTTCGAACACTGGTTTGTCGATACCTAGGATCGCCTGCATCGGCGCCAGTTCCGGCGCGGGCGGCAACGACGGCAGCCGCGCACGCCAATAGTCGCGACTCACCGCGAGCTGCGGCAGCGCCGACTCGTCCGCGCCGGGCCATAATTCGGGGTGCTCGCCCACGTACTGCGCGAAAGATGTTCTCAGTTCAGGTAGCTCGTCGGCCCTCGCGCCTCGATAGAGATGGTCCAGCTGGGCAAGGGCGATCATCATGCTGGTGCCGTCCAGCATGATGTTGTCCATGCTGATCCCGACGAAGCAACGCCCGTCTTCGCCCGTCTGAATCCCGAAGTCGATTCCCGGCCGCGTCGTAAGGTCGATGACCTGATCACGCATGCGTGCCCGCACGTCGTTAATCGCTCACCACGGGTTCGATCGGCGCCGGGTGCACGACGGCGCGCAGGCGCGGCGGCTGAGCGCCATTGGTGCTATTGCTACTTGTGGCGACCGTCGTGCGCAGTCCGGGATGATGCTCGATGAGTGCTCGCGCGGCCGCCTCGAACCTCGACCGGTCGAATTCGCGCCGGAACTCGAAATAACATGTGCCGCAACGCCGCTCAACATGAAGCCGCCTTCGCGGCCAGCGAGGTATGCGTGCTGGACGACCGTGAGCGGGAATTCGGTTTCGTCGTACGGCTCGACCGCCTGAGGATGGGTGGGCTGCGGGGATGTGCGCGCGCCTGCGTGCGCGACGAGTTCGCCCAGCACCGGGTAGTTGAACAGATCGACCAGGGCCAGCTCCCCGAAGCCCGCCGCGCGCAGATCGGCGTAGACCCGGGTCGCCACCAGGCTGTCACCGCCCAGCAGGAAGAAATCGTCGGTGGCGGCGGGCAAAGGGTGCGCCGCGGTATTAAGATGCCGTTGCCAGATCGCAGCGATCACGGTCAGCACCGATTCGTCGTCGACCACGTACGTTCGTGGCGGCTTTGCGAAGGATGGTGCCATCGTGGCCCGGGGCGCCCGCCGCGTCGGCGCGAGGCTCTGCTGTCGGCGGGCGACGATCGTCAGGCCGGGGCCGTCCTGCGTCATCTGCGCCGGCTGCCAGCGGTGTTGGGCGATGAACCGCCACCATTGGTCGGCCGCCCAGAACGGATCGGCCGATAACAGGCCGGGGTTGAGCACGGCGGCGCTGGCCAGCGTCGCGGAGGTGACCTCGCAGGTCTCGGCGACCCACAGCCAGCCGCCGTCGGCGACACTGAGGTCATCGAGCACCGACTCCACGTCGAGGAGGTGGTGCAGCGACCCGCAGCAGACCACCACGTCCACCTCGGCCGCCGCGAGCTGTTCAGCCGATGCGATCTGCCGCGTGGCCGTCGTAATGCGCCGTCCGGCAGCGATTTCCGCCAGCACCGGGTTGGGTTCGAAGCACAGATACTCCTCGACCACCGCGCCGATCATGTCGGCGAGCCGTTGGGTGATCAGCCCGGTCCGGGAACCGATTTCCATGATGCGAAGCCGCCGGCCGACCCGGCGTGCATGGCCGAAGACACGCTCGCTGAGCTCATCGAGCGCCCATTGCATCCGCCCTTCGGCGAGCAGCATCGCCTCGGGTGCGAGCTGCGGGTCGCCGACCAGCGTCTGCGGCGAGGCCGCTCCAACGACGATGTCGGCCAGCCTCCGCGCCGCGCGTTCGGTATCGGGCACCGCTGGGTTGGTCGGCAGTTGCCGCCAGCGCCGCACCAGCGCGGCGTACTCCGGCAGGATCTGCTCGGCGTCGCAGAGGTCGGCGGCAGCGGCGATCACCGCGCTCGCCCAATCGGAGTCAGCGACCTGCGGAACGGAACCCTCGTCGACTTGTCCGGCGTGTCGGCGCACCGCCTGCTCGAAGTGCGAAAACGCGGCCGCGAGTGGATCGTCGGAGATGACGCCGGTGGCCAGTGTCCCAGCTGATTCGGACGCCGGCAATCTCGTCCTTATCGTCATCCTCGACTTGGCAGTCCAGCCAGACACCCGGAGTCTGGGTGAGGGTGCGGATATTCGACAGTTCCGGCCGGCCCCTGCGGCGCGATGCCGAGCGTGCTGGTGAACACGATCGGGTACCCGGCCGACCCGGTCGCCCGCATCGCGGCGAGCAGCGGAGTTGCGTCACTGCCGTCGCCGACCGCGCGCCAGAGCTGTTCGTGCACGGCCGTGACCGCATCCGCGGACCCGGGTTCCGCGACGCCATAGTCGATGTTGCACAGCGCAAGTCGGGTGAAATTGCCCAGCACCTCACGGTCGGCCGGGGCATAGTCGGGGCGGTGCGACTTGGGAACGACGATCGCGAATCGGTCGCCGGCACCGATGGAATGCAGCGCGTCGGTGAAGGCCTCGAAGATCAGCGCGGTGGGAGTCACGCAGAGTTGCGATGCCCGATCCCGCAGGCCGGCAAACACATGCGGGTCCAGCGTGAAAGTTGTGCGCGCGAAGGTGACCCGGGTGGCCGAGTCGAGATGCTGGCTGCGAAGTGGCAGCGTCGGCGGTGGGCTGACCTCGCGACCGACTCCGGTGTCCTCGTCTTCGGCGCAGAAGCGTGCGAAGACGTCGGCGCTGGGCTCGACCTTGCGAGGCCGCGGCGTCTGCTGGTAGTCGGCGATGATCGTCGCGACGACGGTGGCCAGGCTTCGGGCGTCCAGGCCGAGGTAGTTCACCAGCAGGCCGATATAGCGCGACGATTGGGACGGGGCGAAACACTGGATCACCGGAACTGCCCGCGGGTCGAACGATGCGGCAGCCATGCGTTGCATCAATGCGTCCGGGTGGCTGTCGGGAACCCAGGTAACGGCTGGCTGCGCGCCGGAGTGCACGCGCTGGCTCGTGTCGGCATCCAAAGCACAGCGCAGGACCGCGAACTCATCGACACACCGCGCGAGCACAGCGGCGAACCGGTCGACGTCGATGCTTACGCCCGATGCATTGGCCGCCAGGACTAGAGCGAAGTATGTTGGTGCATAGGTGCTTCCGTTCAGTCCCGCGGTCCCGAGCACATACGCCTGCTGCAGACGCGTGAGCGGAAATGCATCGCTGCCGACGGGTTCAACTCCTTGGTCAGCCGGGCCGTGCCCGAGCCCGCTGACAACACACACCGAGCTGAACTCGCCTAGCGTCTGGCGGCGGAGCAACTCACCGACGTCCGCACCGAGGACTCCCCTGCGTCTCAGCTGCACCGCCACCTGTGTCGCGCGCAAGCTGTCGCCGCCGTGTAGGAAGAAGTTGTGGCAGGGCGTTGTGATCGGTGCGCCGAGCACGTCGGACCACACGTCGGCCACCAGTTGCTCGACCGGGCTGAGTCCGGTGGTCGGCGGCCGGACCGCGGTTCGCGCGTACGTCTCCACCTCCGTGGCGGCCAGGCGGCGATCGACCTTGCCGTTGCCGGTGAGTGGTAGCTCGGCGCGGCAGAGGAACGATTTCGGAATCATGTATTGCGGTAACCGATCCGCGAGGTAGGTTCGCAGTTCGGCCGATGCTGCATCGTGATTCCCCAGCACCGCAACCGCAGACGATGATCGCGCCCAGCCCCGTGTTGCCGTGAAGCGGTACCACCGACCGCGCTGTCGACCGATGGATGCTCACGCAAGACGTACTCGATCTCACCGCACTCGATTCGGTGGCCACCGACCTTGACTTGTGAATCGAGTCCGGCCGAGGAATTGCAGCGTGCCGTCGCGCCAGTAACAGCCGAGGTCGCCGGTCCGATACCACCGGTATGCCTGTCTCGTCCAACGCAGGAACCGCTCGGCGGTCAGCTCGGGCGCGTTGTGATAGCCCTGGGCGACGCCTGTCCCGCCGATCCACAGCTCCCCCGCGACGTAGTCGGGGCGATCGCGGCCCAGGTCGTCGACAACACGAAACATCTGGTTGGACAACGGATATCCGTAGGGCAACGGACACCCATTCGGGGTCGACGTCGGTGGTCACCGGCAGGACGAATTCGTTGGACCAGATCGCGGCCTCTGTCGCCCCGCCCATCGCGACCAGGCGCGCCCCCGGCGCGCCGCGCCATTCAGCCGCCGCGGCATGTCCAGCGGAATCCAGTCGCCGGAGAGCAACACCGACCGCAGACTCGGCAGCGCAGCCGGCCCTTTCGCCTGCCGCGATCAGCAACATGTCCATCAACGCCGGAACGGAATTCCATACTGTGACGCCCGAACTCGGCGATGAGCGCATTCCAGCGAAACGCGTCGCGCCGGTGCCGCTCCGATACGGCCACCACACGTCGCACCACAGCTCAGCGCCCCGCAAGATATCGTAGACACTGAGGTCGAAGTCCAAGGCCGACACCCCCAGCAGTACGTCGGTGGCGCCGATGCCGTTGCGCCGGTTCACGTCGACGATCGTGTTCAACGCCGCCGTGTGGGAGACCAGCACTCCCTTGGGTTCACCGGTGGAGCCGGAGGTGTAGATCACGTAGGCGGTGTCGTCCGGAGTCCACACGGATCGGCTCGACCGGAGCGCACCGGATCATCGCCTCGATGTCGTGGACCACCGGACTAGCCGGCAATCGCGTTGCCTTCCGGGCGTTTCCGAGCGGATCAACCCCGACATTCCGGAGAGCGCGCAGATGCGGGCGAAGCGGTCATCGGGTTGGTCCACACCCACCGGGAGGTAAGCTGCACCCGGCCATCAACACCCCGAGCACGGCAACGACCTGGGCTGGCCCTTTGGGCAGCTGTATTCCGATGATCGAGCCCGGGGCATGTCGGTCGGCCAGCGCCCCCGCGACGCGCCGGGCAAGTTCGTCGAGTGCGTGGTAGGACAAGTGCGGATTTGTGCAGTGCGACAGGGTCTTCGTCGAGTGCGTCGTCGAACTCGCCGGCCGCCCCAGCGCAAGCGCGATCCGGCCGGGATCGAACTTGCGCTTGGCCGGCGGAATGCGTCGTAGAGCAGGCCGCCGCAGGCCTCGGCGCGTTGCTCGTGGCGTTGCGTTGTTGGCGGATCAGTCGGGAATGCTGCGGCAGACTCGATTACCGCGGGCGTGGACCAATCGTGGGCGCCGAGACTCTCAAGCAGGCTGACGTAGGCAGCCGAACATGTCCACGACGACATTGGGCGGGAAAGCAGCCCGCACGGTAATCCCACGACACGATCAGGTTGTCGCCGACGGCGCCCACCTGGTTGTCGATGATCACCTGCGGAGTCATCGATGTCACTTCGCCTGACGGCACCCAGTGTCTCGGCGTCGCGTTGACCGCAGGACGGTCGTGTCCGCCGCGTAAGTGAACACCACGGGGGCAATTCCGCTATGTCCGGTACCGCCCTGCAGCTGGGCCGCCAGCAGCTCTGTGGATTCGGGTGCTGTCAGCGCGGCGCGCAGGCCCCGCTGCGCGGCGCGCGCCTGGTCGGCAAACCCGGTCGGCTGGTCGATACCGGCTCCGGAAGAGATGGGTCTTGGGTGAAATCGCCGATCACGTCCGAGACGCCCGGCGGACGACCGAAAGTCGTCACGTTGATCAGGAAGTCGTCGGTGCTGCTCCAGCGTCGCAGCACAAGGGCGTAGGCAGCCAAGAACACCGCCGCGCGGGTGACTGCCGTGAGCCCGGCAAGCCTCGTCGAGGGCCGTTATCGCGTTGCGTGTCCAACATGATGCTGCTCGCGGCGGAAGGAGATGTCGCGTTCTTCGGCCCGGGGCAGCTGCGGACACTCGGGGAGCCGTTCGACGGCATTCGCCGGCAGCGACGGCGCCGCGCGGACAGGATCCAGCCGAATGTCGCTGATACGGCAGGCAGTTCGTCCCCGCGGTACAGCGCGGCCAGGTCGCGCAGAAAAATACCGATGCTGGTCAGATCGGCGATGATGAGATCGATCGCGAAATGCAGGATGCAACGGTCGGGCAGGCGGGTCAGTTCGACCCGCCAGGTGTCTCCCGTTTCGATACCGAATCGGTGGGTGCGCAGCCTGTTGCGGACCTCGTCGAGGTGCCGGCCCTGCGCGGCGTCGGTAGCCTCGGTCAGATCGTGTACCCGCACCGGGGAATGAATGTTCTCGGGCTCGATGCGACATCGGTTGACGTCTGGAAACATACTGCGCAGCATGGGGTGTCGGTGCGCCACCGCATCGAGCGCAATGTCGAGCCGAACCGGGTCGATGGTGGCGCCGGCGAGTTCGAAACAGGTTTGGCAGCCCACTCCGCCGAGTGGTTGTTCTGCACCGCGGCCGATCCAGTACGCGCGTTGCAGCGCTGTCATCGCGCATGTGTCAGATTCGGCCGATGCCGGAGTTCTGCGCCGGGGTCGGTGGCGCGGTGTCGAAGAGCCGCTGCCAATTGCGCAGTGTCGGTTCGGCATACAGATCGGCGAAGTCCAGGTGCCGCGCTCCGCGCCGCCGACCATTCGACAACCTGCGCGGTCATCATCGAGGTCAGGCCCAGTGCGGTCAGATCGGTGTCACTGCCGAGGTCTTGAACGTGCGCACCGAGCAGGGCTGCGACGCATTCGGCCAACTCGGTGACCCGCCGGACAGCTCTCGACGGCTCCGGCCGGCTCGAAACCCGGTACACGACATCGAATTCTCCGGCGTTGAGCATGTTGAGTGTCTTGCGGCGCCTGATTTTGCCGGACGTCGTCCTGGGCAGCACGCGTGGGCGCACCCATACGATTCGCTCCGGTGCGATCTGGTGTACCGCGAGAATTCTGCGGCGCAGTATCCGACTCAGGTCATCGAGGTCTTCGGTGGGAGCCGCGGTTTCCACGACCAGCCACCACTCGTCGGCTGCCGTGGATGCCTCGGACTGGACGGCGCAAGCGCCGCCGCTTTCAACACCGCAGCGCGCCCCTTCGACGGTCGACTCGATGTCGTTCGGGAAGTAGTTGCCGCCGCCGACGATGATCAGGTCGCGATAACGCCCGCAGATGTACAGTTCGCCGTCGCTCCGGAATGCCGCGTCACCGGTGCGAAGGTAGGGCCCCATTCCATCTGCGGTCGTGGCGCCGAATGTTTCTGCCGTCTCCTCGGGCTGATGCCAATATCCTTGCGGCAGACCGGTTCCACCCACCCAAACCTCGCCGACTTCGCCGTCGGGCACGACGGTTCGCCGCTCCGGATCGACGATGCGCACATCCCAATCGAATGTGCTGTCGCCACAACTGATCAGCGTGCGAGCTGCGCCGACCTACTGGACCTTCTGGCGATGGCTCGCTGATCTTGACTGCGCGACCACGGTTGAGTTGCTCGGCATCGAAGCTCGCCTGCACCCAAAGCCGAGGCTTGCAGCGTTCCGGTCAACTGCTAGGCCGGCCTCGGCGAGCCCGTATTGCGGCGCCATCGCATCGGCTCGCAGGCCCGCTGGTCGAAATTTCGCCACGAAGTCGCGCAGACGTGGACTGCACGAACAGGCTCCGCGCCATTGGTTGCCAGGTGTAGGCAGGAGAGGTCGAGAGATTCGATCGTCGCGTCTCCGGCAGCCTCGAAAGCGTCGATGCAGAGCCGGTACGCGAAATCTGGCCCGGCGACCCAGTTTCCGCGCACCTCGTCGACGGTTTCGAGCCAGATGCGCGGGTTGCGCACGAAATCGAATGGCGGGATGACGTTCGCGGTCCCGCCGGTCGCCCAGCGCCAGCAGTACCCCCCAGAAGATGCCCAAGTCGTGATACAGCGGCAGCCAACTGACAGTGCAGTATGTCATCAGGGCGGTTCCACAGCGCCATGGCGATAGTGAGCTGATGCAGCATCGACTCGTGGGTGTTGACGATTCCCTTCGGCTCCCCTGTGGAGCCTGAGGAATACTGCAAGAACGTGACCTGTCCGGTGGTGGTGGTTGCCGCGCCGTCGGATGGTAGCCGCGAGGCTGTCGGCGCGTGGAGTCCGGAGTGCAGGATGGACAAGCCCGCCCAGTGAGGCATCGCGTGCAAGCACATCGACGAGGTCGGCGCTGGTGTAGACGGCCGACGGTTCACAGTCCCGCAGTATGTGTTGGGCCCGCTCGAAGAAACCGTTCGGGCGCATCGGCGGAGGGCAGATACAACGGAACCGGGATGAGCCCGGCTTCCAGTGCGGCGACGAACCCAGCCACGTAGTCGGCGTCGCCGGCCTGGGCCATCACGACACGCGAGCCGAACGGGAGATCGGCGAAGGCGCCGTCCCGGATCTGGCAGACCCGGTCCCACAGCCGCCGATACGTCCAGACATCCGTTCCGGCCATGTCGACCATCCGAAGCGCGACCGCGTCGGGCCGCCGGCCGACCCACTCGGCGATCACGTCGTTGGCGCGACGATCAGACGCTGGCGTAGTTAGCCGGTTGTGCTCGAACTGACCAAAGTGGTTTCCGAACTTCGGTGTCCCAGTTGCCGTGAACACCATCCCTTACTCCTCCGATCGGAGTCGATGCGGGCGAGCTGATCAGCTTTCGGTCACGTACGCCCCTGCCACAGCCCACGCTCGGATGACGTATCCCGCAGGGTTGACAAGCGGTACTTCCAGATGCAATTTATTACATGCAAGTGATGTGCATCACAGGTTTTTCTTCGCGAAGCATAAGTTCTTCGTCGTGACGTCGGAAGCGGTTCGAAAGGAGACCTCGGATGGCGCACGCTCTTCGCCGCCACGCCATCGCTGGGGTGGCCGGTGCGCTGCTGGCCTCGGCTGCCCTGCCCGTGGCCCTCGCCTACGCCGACGATGACCCGTTCGCGGATTTCACCACCGCGGTTGGAAACTCCGATGCGGCCAGTGTCGCGTCCAGCCTCGATTCCACGTTGACCAGCGCCGATCCTAGTCTTGCCGCCTCGATCGACGGGTATGTGGAAGACCCGTCGACCATCCCGACGAGCGGCCTCACGGCCGCCCCCGGCAGCGATAACGCGTTCGGCGACCTGCTTGGGTCCGACGCCACCGCGGCGCAGATCGCCGAGGCGGACCAGCTCGATGACATCTTGTACGCCGACTTGGCCGCCGTCGGCCAGACCAGCACTATCGCCTCGCTGGACACCGAGGCGAGCACCCTGACATCGGTCGTCCCCCCGGCCAACGCGGAGCCGTTCACCGACTTCGCTGCCGCCGTCGGCAACCCCGACCCGGATGCGACCGTTCTTGATGCGAATTTGGATGCCAATCTTGCCGTCACGTTGGCGGGGTATGTGGAAGACCCGTCGACCATCCCGACGAGCGGCATCCCGACCGCGCCCCCCGCCGAGGACGCGTTCGCCGCGCTGCTCCCAGCCGACGCCACCGCGGCGCAGATAACTGAGGCGGCCGAGCTGGATAATGTCCTCTACGCGGACATTCCCAACCAGGGCGCCGAGTCTGCCTTCTACGCCCCCTCGGTGACGCCGACACTCAATGACCCCTTCTCGGACTTCGCGACGGTGGTCGGGTCGACCGACTCCGCTTCCGGGGTGGCCAGCCTGGACGCGGCCCTGACCAACGTCGATCCCAGCCTCGCCTCCGTACTAAACGGCTACGTTGACGGTATTTTGAGTTCCCCGAGCGGGCTGCTGACGGCGCCCAGCGGCGATGACCCGTTCACCGAGTTGCTTCCCTCCGGCGCCACCTCGGCGGAGATCACCGAGGCAGAAGACCTCGATAACGCCCTCTACACCGGCTTGACGAACGCCGGCGACACCAGCCTTGATTCCACCCTTGCCAGCGACGCCGCCGCCCTGACATCCACCACCGTAACCGTGGCCACTCCGCCCGCGGATCCGTTCACGGAGTTGGCGGCGTCCGTCTCGTCGATCCTCAGCCCTCCCGGGGTGGCCGGCCTGGACGGGGACTTCATCAAGGCCGATCCCGCCCTGGCCGCCACGTTTGCCGCGTATGTGTTGGACCCGTCGAGCATCCCGACGACCGACCCGATCGCCCCTACCGCCGACGACCCGTTCGCTGACCTGCTTCCGTCCACAGCCACCGCGGCGCAGATCACCGAGGTGACCGACCTCGATAACGTCTTGTACGCCGACGATTCCACGGTTGCCGCCCAGCTGGGCGCCGACGCATCCGCCCTGATCCCGACGGTCACCTCGCCGGTCACCCCACCCCTTGACCCGATCGCATTGTTGGAGCAGGACTTCAGCACCACAATCGCTAATGCCCAGACGGTGCTCAGCGCCGACCAGGACGCCCTGAGCACTCTGCTTTCCGGTGATACAGCAGCGATTTCGGGGAACTTGCAGACCGCACTGGAGGCCGTGACGTTGATCGGCGCCCCCAGCGTTGTTTCGTCGGCGGTGACGGACCAGACGCTGGGTGGTGTCTCGGAGGCGACCGCCGGCGGCCTTTTGAACGGCGGCTTAGCGATTCCGATTGAGGGCGTACATGAGCAGGTGTACGACGGTCTCCTTGGCCAAGGTTTCGGCGTACCGGGTGGTGCGGAAGGTGACTTGATCGCGAGTCTCGATAATTTCGCCGCCTCGCCATTGAGCGGCGTGATCATCGGTTTGGCGGGCCCCTTCATCAGCCCCGAGGTGGCGCTGCTCAATAGCGTGGACAGCGCCCTGACTGACGTCACCTCTGGGGATACGACGGCGGCGCTCACCGAAATCGAGGACACACCGATCAACATGGTCGACGCTTTCTTCAACGGCGCCACTCTCAACCTGGACTCGCTGGCACCGCTCTTCGAGTCGTTCGTCAGTACCGGCGACGGCGGTGGAGAGTCAATCACCGGCCTCAGCTTCGCCTTCGGCGGCCTGTTCAGTCCCGGCAGTGTGGTCGACGGTGTCGGCGGTGTTGAGAACGGTGTCGGCGGCTCGCTTCTCAACTCCCTTGGTCTCGAACTCGCCTTCCAGTTGCCAGACGACGACGCCGGCGCCACGGTGGATGTCCCCGCCATTGGGGTGGGTCCGATCGCTGCCGTGGACGGTCTGCTGAGCACCCTTGGGGAAATATTCAACGGCAGCCTGCTCTTTCCGTAACTCCTGGCTCGATGCCGGCAAGCGAACGCGTTCACAGAAGGTGGCTTGATGAGCAGGACCGCGCCCGAACTGGGCGAAGTTCAGGAAACGTTGCTGATTCCGCTGTATGCCCGGGCTTGTGACGCCGCCTCACGACGCCCGGTGCTCGGCGACCGCCGGGCCCGCGAACTCGTCGACGCCATCGATTACGACTTCTCGCGATTCGTGCGGCTCGTCGCTGGGCGGTTCCGTGTCTCGGATCATCGATCTTCGACGGCTGGACGGCGCAATTCCTACGCGAGCATCCCGCTGGAACCGTCGTCGAACTGGGCACCGGGCTGAACACCAGGTTCGACCGCCTCGACTCGCCGGGTGCATTGGTTCGACCTCGACCTTCCAGACGCAATTGCACTGCGCCGCCATTTTTTCAGCGATAGCGAGCGGTGCAGGATGCTCGCCGGCTCGATAGTCGACGTCGAGTGGTTCGGCATCGTGGATGCCACGCCTCCCCCTCCGGCACCCGTTCATGAGCGAAGCCGTCTTGATATATCTCAGCGCCGATGAAGTACGTCGTGTTGTCACCCAGCTCTCGCACCTATTCCCGGGTTCGTTGATGGCATTTGACACCGCGGGCAAACGGATGGTCTCCAACCAGGAGCACAACCGATCACTAGCGCAGATGAGTGCTCTGGTTGCGAATGGATCTGCGACAACCCACGCGACATCGAGCGCTGGGGCCATGAACTGCTCGACACCCGAACGCTGGCGACCCCGCAACCCGAGATGGCGAAAACCTGGCCACCGCAACGCCGTTACGGTATGGCGGTGCTGGCGCGCCTTGCGCCGCCGATCGTCAACACCTACAAGTTCAATTTGTTCCAGACTCGCGACACCGCAAAAGTCAATTCCTGCGCGGATGCTGGCACTACTACTGACGCTGTCGGGGTTGGCGGTTGTCGAATCACTGAACGTCCTCAACCTCGGTCTTACCTCGGCGATCGTTTATGACAGTCGGCTGCACCGCCGATCCCCTTACTGTCCGGCGGTGCTGAGTTTTATCGCCGGCTTGTTCGTAGCGACCGCGGCCGTCGGCATCACTGTGGTGCTGGGTGTGGCCTTGTTTCCTGAGCTGACCGCCGTCAGACTGAGAGCCGGCCATGCGCTATCGCGGCGAGTTGGTAGCTGGTTCGGTTTTCGTCTGCTTGGCATGTTTTCCATCGGCAGCGCAAAGAGCTTCCCCGCGTTGGGCGTTCGCGGCTATGCCGACAACGTCCGTGGCTGCTGACGTGCGGCGGCGCAGCACTCGGCTTCGGCCAGGCGGCGACCGACGTGGTGTATCTGGCCGCGCTCCGCCATGCTCGCTGCCTACCATCCCCGACCGTTGCTCTGGCCGCTGATGGTGGTTGCGTACTGCACCATCGAACTATCGCCGCTCCCCTGCTGGTGCTCTTCTTGGCGACCAGGCGAACAAGCAAGAAGCGCGGCGTGCCCAACGTGGCCTCGTGAGTGTCATCACCGACTATGGCCCGGTATGGGTCCGTGGACTGTGCCTGGCCGCCGGAGCTAGCGCTCGTCTTCGATGCATTCCTGCACAGCCACAACCTTTGGTAGATCTCATCGCAGCTGCCAGCCGCGGGCGCGCAGGCGTTCTTCCCAGAATCGGGCGTACGTTCCACCCGCGGTGACCAGCACGTCGTGGGGTCCGCGCGCGGTGATCCGACCATTGTCGAGAACGGCGATCCGGTTGGTTCCGGCGATCACAGTCGAAAGTCGATGTGCGACAACGACAACGGTGCGCTGGTGGGCCAGTTCGCGAATGGCGCCCGCTACGGCGGCTTCGTTGACGGCGTCGAGCGCGGCCGTGGCTTCATCCAGCAGCACCACAGGCGCGTTCTTGAGCAGGGCGCGGGCAATGGCGACACGCTGCCTTTCACCACCGGAGAGCGCAGATCCCGGCCTCGCCGACTCGGGTGTCCCAGCCATCGGGTAGCCGGTCGATCACCTCGTCGAGGCAGGCAACGGCGGCGACGTGATTCAACTCCGCTTCCGTCCCGCGTCGGGATCGGCCATCCGCACGTTGTCGGCGATGGTGCCATCGAAAAGATAAGACGTCTTCAAAGACTTGCGCAGTCAGGTGTGCGACCCTGCTGGTGCCGAGTTCACGCGCGTCGTGGCCGCCCAACAAGAATGCTGCCGTCGTCGACGTCGAAGAAGCGGCCAATCAGTCGCAGCAGCGTGGTCTTTCCGGAACCGGATGGGCCGACGATCGCGGTGAGGCTGCCATTCGGAATGATGGCGTCGATGCCTTTGATGACCGGGTCGCCGTCGTCGTAACCGAAACGCACACCACGCAATTCGATCTCTGCACTGGCGGGTGCCACGTCCCGATCAGGTTCCGGAAGAGGCGGCACTGCCAGCAACTCGCGCACCCGGCTGACCGCGTCCGCGGTGACTTGGATGTGGCCAGAGAGGTCACCCAGTTGGGAGATCGGATCGATCATCCGCAAAGTCAATGATGAGCAGACCGATCATCGTGGACAGGGCCAGCGCGCCGTGCAGTGTTAAGAAAACGGTGAACGCGATGATCGTCGTGACGACCAGTTGCATCGTGCCGAAGCATCCGATCAAACCCCACGCCCCGCGGACCGTGAGCCGGGACTGCGACCGTTGTTGGCGGACAAGGGATTCCTCGAGTGTGCCGAGTTCCCGGTGGGTGAGGACGCCGTAGGCCCGCAGCGTCGGTTGCAGACGGGCGTACTCGACGATGCGTGAGGCGGTTACGCCGATGTCGTGTTCGTATTCGGCATCGTTGCGGTGCACGATCACCATGAACAACCGCAGTGCTACTGCGCACAGCAGAGCGCCCAGAGTCAACGCGAACCCGATACGCCAGTCGCTCAGATAACTGCCGACGATCAGGGTGGCCGGTGCGGTCACGCCGACGATCACGTGCCGGAGCAGGTGCGCAGGCAAGGCCGCAACATCGACCGCGTCTTTGGTGACCAGACGTCCGACCGGTCCGGTGCGGCCCGCACCGAACCAGCCCAAGGGCAGCGTGGCCAGATGATTCCCGATCCGGGTGTGAAAACTGGTCAGCACGCCGGTGCCGACTAGATAGCCCAGGGACGTGCTCCACGCCAGCAAGCCGTGATGGACGACCACGATCGCGGCGATCGCCACGATCCAGAACCACAGATACCCCCAGTGCATGGGTCGTTCGATAAGAGCGCCGATAAGGGGAACGACGAACAGGAAACCGAGGCCCTGTAAAACTCCTTGTGCGCCAAGCAATACCAGCATCGTACGCAGATGGCGGCACCCTCGATCGTCGAGTAGCTCGAGTAGATAGCGAATGATCGTGATCACCGACCAGCCTCCAGCTGCTCGGCGACGCAGTGTTCGGTGTTCCTTTCGCGCTCCCAAAGCCGTGCGTAGATTCCGTTGTTCTCCAGCAGCTCGGAATGCCTACCGCGTTCGGCGATCCGGCCACCATCGAGCACGACGATGGCATCGGCACCACGAATCGTGCTGAGCCGGTGAGCGATCACCAACACAGTCCGGCCACCCGCGCAACCTCGCTGAGCGCGTCTTGAATCCGAGCCTCGTTTTCCGGGTCGGTGCTGACGGTGGCCTCGTCGAGAACCAGAATCGGACGGTCGGCGAGGACTGCCCGCGCGATGCAGACGCGCTGCCGTTCACCCCCCGAGAGCGAAGCGTCCTCGCCGACCACCGAATCGAGTCCTCGCGGCAACTTCTCGATCCGCGAAAGTATCTGGGCTTTGCGGGCGGCATCGCGCACCGCCTCATCGTCGGCGCCGGGACGACCGAGACGGAGGTTGTCGCGGATGCTCATAGCCGACAGCAGCCCGGAGTCCTGGAAGACAAACGCGACATGCTGATATAGCTCGGCGGGATCAATCCGGCGCAGATCGACTCCGTACAGTTCGACGGAACCTTCGCACGGATCATCGAACCGGGGAAGCAGCTTGGCCAGGGTGGACTTTCCGGAACCGGACGGGCCTACCAGCGCAGTGATGGTCCCCCGATCGAGGCGCAAGGTCGATTCCGGTGAGGGCAGACGGTCTCGCCGTAGGTGACGCGCACGCCGCGCACTCCGCACGACTGGCCCAGCGGTCATGGGATCCAGTTCGATCCGGTTCATCCGGTATCGGAAGCTCCGGGGTAGCCAGCAATTCAGTAATGCCCCGGTACACCTTCAAAGCGGTGACCAAGGGGTGCAACGACATCAGCACGGTCATCCATCCGGAAGTTACGACGGCCGCCAAACACCAAGAATGCGATGAAGTTTTCAAGTGAAAGATCACCGTTGGCGGTGAGGATCCCTCCGGTCGTTGCGACGACGAGAAGAATGCTCGGCGGCGACAGGAGTATCTCGGCGGTCACGCTTGCCACGCTCGTAGATTTGGCCCAGTCGAGGAAGAAGTGCGCGAAGCCGCGGGACCACCTCCTGGAAACGGCGACTCACGGCGCCCGGCGTGCCGAAAGCCTTAACCACACCAATGCCGTTCACGAATTCCACCGCTGCACCATTGAGGCGCGCTAAACCATTCCATGAACTCCGGATACTTGGTCCCCGCGCTGGCCATCGCCCGTTGGTAGGCGGCCAGCCCGGCGAACACCGGGAGCAGGACCGCCAATGCCATCCGCCAGTCGAGAGCAAACAGATAGACAAACGCCACCAGCGGCGGCACCGCGGCCGCGCTGAGCTCCACGATCGAGTGCGCGATGAGTTGGTGCAGCGCCGCGACGTCATCTTCTACAGCCTTCTTGACGATGCCCGAGTTGCGATCGCTGAACCAGTTGAGCGGCACCCTGCTCAGTTTGACCAGGAGTTCACGGCGGATTCGAAACGAAACCTGGATGTCAGCCAGATGTGTCATCACCCCGGCGGCCAAGACACCCAGTTGTTTGACCGCCAGCGCGACGATCGCCACGATGATGATCGGCCAGACGTTGGTGTCACCCGCGAAGAGTTGTCTGCTTACCTCCACGACGACAACCAATGGCGCCATGCCGGCCAGGGAGCTGACCGCTGACAGCAGTCCGCACGCGATAAGAGTTGGCCGGGCCGGATTCGAGAATCGCTGGCGCCTGCCCGGGTCTTGGTGCCGTATGCGGTCGCACGCTTATCCTCCATCGCAACTGTCCTGCTGCGGGCTGACCTCGTAATAATGCTCTTCGTCACCAAGTTGGAAAACAGTTGGCGCCCCTGTGATGTCTGGTATAGCACGGTCGCGCGCCACTGTGGTGAGCGGCACCTGCCGACCCACCTGCAAAGTTTTCGCAGGATTCCTGCAAATCGCCTGCGACAAGTCGGCACGCGGGTTTACCGTCTGGGTGGCGGGTGCCGGAGCCGCCCGTCGGCATCGATAGGTCGATGAAAGCTGCGTGGCTGCCATGACGTTGCAGGTATTGCCAAGAGGCCCGGCTATTCGGCCGACTGCCCATGCCTGGTATCTGATCGCGCCCGGCTGACGGTGAGCGCGCCAGTCTGGATGGCGTCCCCACCGGAGGTCCATTCGGCATTGCTGAGTAGCGGCCCGGGACCGGGCTCGTTGCTGGCGGCGGCGGGGACGTGGAATTCGTTGAGCGCCGAATACGCCGAGGTGGCCGACGAACTGTCGGCGCTGGTGGCGACAGTGCAGGCCGGAGCATGGGAGGGCCCCAGCGCCGAGTCGTATGCAGCCGCCAATGCGCCATACGTGGCTTGGCTAGCCGAGACGGCCGCCAACGCTGCCGCGACGGCCGTACAACACGAGACCGCGGCCGGCGCTTACACCGCCGCGCTAGCTTCCATGCCCACCCTGGGTGAGCTGGCCGCCAACCACGTCACTCACGCGGCATTGGTGGCAACGAATTTCTTTGGAATCAACACCATCCCCATCACACTCAACGAGGCCGACTATGTGCGGATGTGGATTCAGGCCGCCACCACCATGAACATCTATCAAGCGGTCTCCGCCGAGGCCGTGGCGGCGCAACCGACCACATCGCCGGCACCGATAGTGCTGAAATCCGGTGACCCGTCCAGTGCTGCCGACGTTTCCCCTGGCAACATCCTCACCGAATGGGAGAATTTCGTCGAGCAGGTCACTGATCAGTTGTTCGGCGTCCAGAGCCCGCCCTACCTCCTTCCAGCGCTGATGGCGTTCTTGGAGGATCCTTCCCCGGCGCTCTTTAGTGCTCTGCTGTTTGCACTGACCTTTGAGGTCGCCTTCGACACCCTGTTCTTCTCGCCCGCGGCGCTGTTGAGTGCTCCGTTCCTACCGTTCGTCGGCCTGGCCGGTCTGGCGGGTCTGGCCGGACTTGCGGGCTACCTCAGCCGGGACAGGCGCCGGCTACCGGCAGCCAGATTCCGCAATCCCCTGCTACCCAGGCGCGGCCAGTTGCGAGGATCGTATCGGTCGCGGCGCCAGGGACCGCGGCGTCGGGGGCGTCGGGTGTGGTGACGCCCGCACCGGCTCCCGCGGCCGCGCCGGCATCGGCATCTGCACCGGTGGCCGGTGCAGCCAGTTTCGGTTACATGGTGTCCGGCGGTGGACCTGACGAGGGGCAAGGCCCGACATTGATCGACCGTGGCAAGGCCAAGGCGCCGCCGGCGGATATCCTCGCGGCGGCCGCAGCCCCGGCGCGGGCATCAGCGCAGGAGCGGTCGCGGCGACGACGGCAGACCGTAATGAGGGGCCACGGCGACGAATACATGGACATGGACTCCGATATGGACGCTCCGCCGGCCGGCGCGCCCGCCTCGACAGCTGCCTCAAACCGGGGCGCCGGGTCGTTGGGGTTTACCGGGACGGTGTCGAAGACCGACGGGGTCAGCCCGGAAGGGTTGATTGCTCTGGCTGATGGCTTTGGTGGCGGACCGACCACGCCGAAGCTGCCGCAAACCTGGGGCAGTCACCCCAGCGGAGATTCAGGGCAGGCGGAAGATGAGAACGAATAAGGTTGCAACAGTTAGGGAGTCGTGATGGCCTACCGTAGGTTGCGATGGCTGGGTGTGGCGTTGCTGGGAAGCGTCGGCGTGGGTTGCTTGGCGCTGACATCGGCGGTCATTGCACACGCGGACGACTCCGCGCTGATCATGGGCGGCACCGGCGACCCCGACCCGGACGAGACCTATCTGGTCGACGTTTACAACGACTACATTCTGCCGAATATCGCTCCGGAGAGTGCCATCCCGACCACTTTGGTCACCCCCGAGGAGGGCTTCCCGCTGACCGCCGGGTTGACTTTCGATGCTTCGGTTGCTCAGGGACTCGGGATTCTGCAGGAGGCGATCGCCACCCAGCCGTCGGGCATTGACACCGTCGTTTTCGGGTTTTCCCAAAGCGCTACCATCGCCACCCTTTACCTGGATGAACTCGCCAACGGTTCCATCGAAAATCCTCCGGCCCCAGCCGATTTGAGCTTCGTACTGGCCGGTGACCCGAACAATCCCGACGGTGGCATGTTCGAACGCTTCGACGGGTTGTACATACCCGGTTTCAACGAAACATACAGTGGTGCGACCCCGGACTTGGACTACCCGACCGACATCTACACCATCCAATATGACGGCTTCGGCGACTTTCCCCAGTACCCAATTAACTTCCTGGCAGACATCAACGCCATTTTCGGCTTGTACTACGACCACCTGAGTGCGACCCCCGCTTATGAGACCCTCACGCCCGCGCAGGTTGCGACAGCGATCGTCGAGCCGGTGTCTCCGGGAGCTGCTGGCGACACGACATATGACCTTATTCCCACCCAGACTCTGCCGCTGCTGGAGCCGCTGGTGCAGGCTGGCGCACCGCAGTGGATGATCGACCTGCTCAACCCGGACTTGCGGGTGCTCGTCGACCTGGGCTACGGCAACATCGGCGGAAGCGTCGATCCTGATTATGCGAATCTACCCACTCCGGCCAGCTTGATCGAGCTCATCAACCCGATCACTGTCACCGTCGACCTGGCTAAGGGAGCCGTGCAAGGAATCACGGCCGCCCTGGTGGACACTGGAGTGTTGCCGGAGTCGGACATGCCGGACACCTACCCGTTTGTTCCGTCGCTGGATCCGGGTCTCACGATTAACCTGGGCCAGCCTAGTGAGAGTTTGGTGTCTGAGGTGACGAGCGTCGTCGGCACCTTGCTACGCGATCTGAATATCCCCGCCTTCGGGAGTGAATCGTCGAGCGCTGCCGACGTGATCACCAATCTGGTGGAGCCGGGGTTGAGTTCCGATTTGATGAGCCTGTGGGGCTAACGGCGTGTGGGTCGTACCCAAATGCGGCAGATGTTGGCGGCGGCGTTGCACGCCGAGGTCGCCGCCTACATCGACCAGTTCACCGATCAGGTTGACGAGGACGGGCGGCGGCTAGTGGTCCGCAACGGGTACCACCGCGTGCGGGACGTGTTGACCGCGGCGGGGGCTGTGACGGTGGCGGCACCGCGTGTTAACGACCGGCGTGTCGACGCCGATACCAGGGAGCGGCAACGGTTCTCGTCGGCGATTCTGCCGGCGTGGGCGCGCAGGTCGCCGCAGATGAACGAGGTGCTGCCGCTGCTGTACCTGCACGGGCTGTCTACCGGCGACTGGTCGCCCTCGTGCGTACCGGCGCGGTCTTCCACAAGGGCAAGCTCCTTGAACGACCCTTCGACATCACGCCCGACACATCAAACGCCGAGCCGCAAAACGCGGGATCGGAGGTCGCCTGAAATCACCGATCCGCCAAGTATGACAATAAACTCAGAGTTCGGGCGCACGAAAAATAGTATTTGCATACCTGAATTGTTTTAACGCAGAGGCTACGTTAGCAGCGTGACAACGATGTTGGCGCGCGGGATTCTCCACTGCGATCGGGACGTGTCGGGGCTGCAGGATCGGGGTCCCAGGACCGTTTACCCACTCCGCCGACGAGCGATGACCGGGATCGATATGCACCGCCACACGGTCATTGTCGCAGTCAGCTCTGCGGTGTCCGGCACGGTGGCGCCGTGACCCTTGTCGAGGTAGCACCACACGGCCAGCTCACCCTGCAGGAGGTGAAGTCACGCGGCCGTGGCCGCATGGTGCTCGCGCTGTTGGGTCCGGCGTTCGTCGCCTCGGTTGCCTACGTCGACCCCGGTAACTTCGCCACCAACTTTGCCGGCGGCGCCGAGCACGGCTACGAACTCGCATGGGTCGTCGTGATGGCCAACCTGATGGCCATCCTCGTTCAGTACCTCACCTCGAAGACCGGGCTGGCCACCGGCCAGAGCCTGCCCGAACTGTGCCGGCAGCGATACGGCCGCCGGGTGAACATCGTGTTGTGGCTGCAGGCCGAGGTCGTCGCGATGGCCACAGACCTTGCCGAGTTCGTCGGCGCCGCGCTCGGTCTCAACCTCGTCTTCGGTATGCCCCTGCTATCAGCGGGGCTAATCACAGCGGTCGTCGCGTTCGTGATCCTGGCACTCGAGCAGCGTGGCTATCGCCGCTTCGAACTCGCCATCATCGCACTGCTGGGGCTGGTCGGAACGGGATTCCTCTACCTGTTTTTCACTATCGGGGGCCAGGACTACATGCAGCTCGCCGCCGGACTGGTGCCGCACGTCAGCGGCGACACCCTGAGCCTGACCGTCGGCATTATCGGCGCGACCGTCATGCCGCACGTGGTCTACCTGCACTCCGCCCTGCAGAAGAACCGGGTCTCCGCGGCCAACCAGCACGAACGCCGTACCCTGCTGACGTTCAATAAGTGGGACTGCATCATCGGCCTCGGCTTCGCAGGGCTGGTCAACCTCGCCATGCTCTGCATCGCCGCAGCCCTGTTCCACAAACCCGGACTGACCATCAGTGACCTCGGACCCATCCACGATCACCTCGCCACCGTCATCGGAGGCGGCGCCGCACTGGCGTTCGGGATCGCCCTGATCGCCTCCGGCCTGTCCTCTTCCAGCGTGGGCACCTATGCCGGACAAGTCGTCATGGCCGGATTCATGAACTGGCGCATCCCCCTGTTTGCGCGCCGCGCCCTGACGATGCTGCCCGCACTGATCGTCATCGGCTTGGCCGTCAACACCACACAGGCATTGATCTACTCCCAAATCGTGCTGTCCTTCGGCATCCCGTTCGCCCTCATCCCGCTACTACTGATTACCCGCACCCGCGAGACCATGACCGACATGGTCAACCGCCGCCTGACCAGTGCCTTGATGCTCCTGATCACCGTCGTCATAACCACACTGAACCTCTTCCTGCTCTACGACACGCTCATCAGCCTGATCTGACACCACACCTTCGGGAAACGGCGACGGTCCGCTTCGACGCGTTAGGACGCGTCTGTGTACGGCCCCGCGGCTCAACATCTGCGCGCGAGTTCCAGCACTTCGTTGACGCTCTTTGCAAGTCGCGCGACAGCTGATCCACAAGTCTTAACGATTCCTCTCGGCCCTGCACTACACGAGCTTGATCGGCACCAGCGTCTCGGGCGTGTTCTTGTATCTGATCGCCATCATCAATGTGGTCATCCTGGTGGGCATCCTGCGGCGTGTTCGCGCGGATGCGCCGCGGCCACTACGACGAAGACGAACTCGAAGCGCAGTTGAACAATCGCGGATTGCTCAATCGGGTGCTCGGCCGCTTCACCAGATCGGTTAGCGCGTCGTGGCATATGTATCCGATGGGGTTGTTGTTCGGGCTGGGCTTTGACACCGCAACCGAAGTCGCGCTGTTGGTGCTGGCCGGCACCAGCGTCGCGGCCGGCCTGCGCTGGTATGCCATCTTGTGGCTGCCGGTGCTGTTTACCGCCGGGATGTGCCTGCTCGACACCATCGACGGCTCGTTCATGAATTTCGCCTACGGCTGGGCGTTTCCAACCCGGTTCGCAAGGTCTACTACAACATCACCATCACCGGCCTGTCGGTCGTCGCCGCACTGCTCAGCGGCAGTGTCGAATTGCTCGGGCTGCTGGCCAGTCAGCTCGGTTGGAGCGGCGGATTCTGGAGCTGGCTGGGCGGCATCGACCTCAACGCGATCGGTTTTCTGATCGTCGGCCTGTTCGTGGTGACATGGGTTGGCGCCTTGCTGATCTGGCGCTATGCGCGCATCGAGGAGAAGTGGACAGTGCAACGCGACGGTCAGTGCGCGAATCGGTAATTTTTAGTTGATACGAATTGTAAAGTTTGGCCCCCCGAACTTATACTTTGAAGTGGGGGGTTACCAACGAAAGGTGACGTCTGTGGCCCGGCTATCAACTCCCTAAGATGACTGGCCGGCGTCGCAGCCCGCGGTCAGCGACGAGAACTTGGCGTTGCGCCTTGGTGCGCGCCATGCCCGCCGCGTCAAATGCGCAGACCCCACCCTCGGGCAACTCGCCGAGGCCCGCCGACAGAAGCCGTCACCGCCGCCGGGCGGCGACAGTTAGCGCCCGTGTCGCTGAACGGACTTGGATCTCCGTGAGCCGTGACGGCTATTGGACCGGACATGCCTGCCGTCATTCCTGGTCTGCGCCACCCCGCCAGCATGGCGGCGTGCGGCACTGCGGCGGATGCCGACCGTAAGGAGGTGTGAGCCAGATCTAATCCAAGCTAGTCACAATCCCAAATCAATGGCCGAATCTCTCCGATCCGGTCCCGGCGCATTTTCCACATTCTGAAACTGATTGCGCCGCCTTGACTTCCGCACTCCCCCGCACTGCGGGACAGGTGCGTTACTGGTGTGCGCGCTGACACACCCGGAATGCCCGGGGTGCCGCTTCTGGAGCCCACTTTCCGAAGGAGCATTCCATGTCGTTCGTCTCCATCGTACCGGAAATGCTGTCCGCAGCAGCGGGCAACCTGCAATCTATCGGCTCGGCAGTACAAGCCCAGAACGCCGCGGCGCTAGCCCCCACCACCGGTGTGGTCCCTGCCGCCGCCGACGAGGTATCAGCCTTGACCGCAATGCAATTCGCCGCGCATGCGCAGATGTATCAGACGGTCAGCGCGCAGGCCGCGGCGATTCACCAGATGTTCGTGACGGTGTTGGCTAGCCAGCGCCGGTTCGTACGCCGCTACCGAGGCCGCCAACGCGGTCGCTACCAGTTAAGGAGTGTTCGCAATGGATTTCGCAGCATTACCGCCGGAAGTCAACTCCGGGCGGATGTACGCCGGACCGGGTTCCGGGCCCATGATCGCCGCGGCGGCATCCTGGGACAGCCTGGCCACCGAGGTGTACTCGGCGGCAGGTGATTACGGGTCGGTGATCTCCGGCCTCACCAGTGGTCCATGGCGGGGCCCGGCATCGGCGTCGATGGTCTGCCGCCGCCGCACCATATGTGTCGTGGATGAATGCCACCGCCGCGCAAGCCGAACAGGCCGCCGACCAAGCCAAGGCGGCGGCCAGTGCCTACGAAACTGCGTTCGCAGCGACGGTGCCCCCACCGGTCATCGTCGCCAACCGTACGTTGTTGGCATCGCTGGTCGCCACCAACGTCCTCGGGCAGAACACCCCGGCGATCGCGACCACCGAAGCCCACTACGCCGAGATGTGGGCTCAAGACGCCGCGGCGATGTACGGCTACGCCGGATCCTCAGCCGCCGCATCGACATTGACGCCGTTCGCTCAGGCGCCGGCGACCACCACGGTAGGTCAGGCCACCGGCACGGGGACACCGACGACGCTGTCGCAGCTGGTGACTTCGGTCCCCGCGGCGCTACAGGGGCTGGCCTCCCCCGCGACGTCGACGTCGTCGGGATCCGGACTCAAGGGGCTTTTGGATTTGCTGACCGGGAATTCGACGTCCACGACGGGACTTTCGGGGCTGTTCAATGACCTGTTCAGCTCGAGTGGCTTGGGGCTGAACGCCAATATCTGGAACACCATATTTTCGTCCGGCTTCTACATGCCGAGTAACAGGCTGGGCGCCTTTACGAGTTTGTTCGGCGGCGCGGCTGCGGGTGAAGCGGCGGCCGGGGACGCGGCGGGGGCGGCCGGGAAGCGGCGGCGGCCAGACGGAATCGGCGCTGCGGTGGCGGCCGCCCCGGCTGCGGGACTGAGCGAGCTCGGCGGCCTTGGCAGCGGGGTGTCGGCGGCCATGGGTCGTGGTGCGGCGCTCAGAGTGTTGGCGGTGCCGCCCAGTTGGGATGAGATCGCCCCCGCGGTGAGCCCGCTGCCCGAGGCGCTGGGAGGGATGCCGCTGGCCCCTCCGCCTGCAGTCGCGGCCGGCATGCCCGGGATGCCGTTCGCCAATGCGGCCGGAAACCGCTTCAACGCCGCCGCTCCCCGATATGGGCTCCACCTGACGGTGATGGCACACCCACCGGCGGCGGGCTGACCGGAAACGCTACAGCGGCGTGGTATAGGCGGCGCTGATTCCGCCGTCGACCAGGATACGTCGCCGCGGTGATGAACGATGCGTCGTCGCTGGCCAAAAATGCTACGGCGGCGGCGATTTCGTCGACTTCGGCGAACCGGCCCATCGGCACGTGTACCAGCCGCCGCGCCGCGCGTTCGGGGTCCTTGGCGAAAAGTTCTTGCAGCAGTGGGGTATTCACCGGCCCGGGGCACAGCGCATTGACCCGGATGCCCTGGCGGGCGAACTGCACACCGAGCTCCCGCGACATCGCCAACACCCCGCCCTTGGACGCGGTGTAGGAGATCTGCGAGGTCGCCGATCCCATCACCGCGACGAACGAGGCGACGTTGACGATCGACCCGCGCCCTGCAGGTGCCATGTGCCGCAACGCCGCCCGGCAGCACAGGTACACCGATTTCAGGTTGACGTCTTGCACCTCGCTGCCACGCCGGCAGTTCGGTGTTCTCGATCAGATCGTCGTCCGGGGGCGAAATGCCGGCGTTGTTGACCGCGATGTCCACCGATCCATAGCTGCTGACCGCGGTGTCGAAAAGCGCGTTGACCGCGGCTTCGTCGGCAACATCCACCGCAACGAACAGACCGCCCAATTCGTCGGCAGCTGCCGCGCCGGTCCGCTCGTCGATGTCGCCGATGACCACGGTGGCTCCCTCGGCATGCAGCCGCCGCGCCGACGCCAGCCCGATACCGCCGCCGCCACCTGTCACCACGGCGATCTTGCCGCCGAGCCGCCGGCTCAGGTCCACACTCATTCAGCGTCGCTCCTCGCTCGCATATGCCCGCGCCGCCTCAACGATCGCCGAGAACAGTCGCAGGTCGTCCAGAGTTTCCTCCGGATGCCACTGCACCGCGAGCACGAAGCCGGGCCCGGGCAGCTCCAACGCCTCGATCACACCATCGGCATCCCAGGCGCTGACGACCAGGCCCTCGCCGAGTTCGGCGATGGCCTGATGGTGATAGCACCGCGCGTCGACGGATTCACCGACCAGCGCCGCCAGTTGGGTGCCGGGAACCGTGCGCACCGGCAACGAAGTGAACACCGCGTTGCCGGCCCGGTGACCGCTGTGGCCGATGACGTCGGGCAGGTGTTGGTGCAGTGTCCCGCCGAGCGCGACGTTGAGCACCTGCGCTCCGCGGCAAATGCCCAACACCGGAAGCCGACGCTTGAGCGCCGCTTCCAGCAGCGCGAACTCCCACGCGTCACGCTGGCACCCGGGCTGGTCAGTGGCCGGATGCCGCTCTTGGCCGTAGGCGGCCGGATCGACGTCCTTGCCGCCGGTGATCAGCAGTCCGTCCAGACCATCGAGCACTCGCTCGGCGATGCCGGAATCCACCGGTTGCGGCGGAAGCAACGTAGCCACACCGCCGGCCGCTGTGACGCCCTGAAAGTAGACGGCCGGAAGAAAGCTGGCGGGCACGTCCCAGACTCCGGTCTGCGCCTGGGCCAGATACGTGGTCAGGCCGATCACGGGCGCCGCCTTGTCAGAACCGCTCAAAACCCCGCACTCGCTCCCAATCGGTGACCGCCGCGTTGAACGAGGCCACCTCGACGCGGGCGTTGTTGACGTAGTGGCTGACCACATCTTCCCCGAAAGCCTGCCGGGCGACCGCTGACGCATCGAAAAGCGTCGCAGCTTCGGCCAGCGTACCGGGCAGCCGCTCGGCATTGCCGTCCTCGCTTTTCTGATAGGCATTGCCGGAGCAGGGCTCCGGTAACTCCAAACCCTGCTCGAGACCGTGCAACCCGCCGGCGATCAGCGCCGCCACGGCCAGGTACTGGTTCACGTCGCCGCCGGGCACTCGGCATTCCACCCGCAGGCTGTCACCGTGACCGACGACACGCAGTGCGCAGGTCCGGTTGTCCACTCCCCATGCCACCACGGTAGGCGCGAAGCTGCGATCGGCAAACCGCTTGTAGGAGTTGATGTTCGGCGCGTACAACATCGTCAGCTCGCGTAACGTCGCCAATTGGCCGGCGACAAAGCTGCGAAACGTCTGCGACATGCCCCACGGCTGGTTGCCATCGGCTGACACCGCAGAGCCGTCCGCCGCGCGAAGCGACAGGTGAATGTGGCAGCTGTTGCCTTCGCGCTCATCGTATTTCGCCATGAACGTCAAGCTTTGGCCGTGCTGGTCGGCGATTTCTTTCGCGCCGTGCTTGTACACGCTGTGGTTGTCGCAGGTGACCAGCGCCTCGTCGTAGCTGAACCCGAGCTCCTGCTGTCCCCTGTTGCACTCCCCCTTGACGGCCTCCCAGCGCAGACCCGCGCCCTGCATGTGCTGCCGGATGTCGCGCAGCAGTGGCTCGAGGCGGCTGGAGGCCTGTAGCGCGTAGTCCATGTTGTAGTCGCTGGCCGGCGTCAACCCGCGGTAGCCGCTCGCCCAGGCCTGGCGATAGGTGTCGTCGAACACCATGAATTCCAGTTCGGTGGCGACGTAGGCGCGCAGCCCGCGCTGAGCCAGTCGGTCAAGCTGGCGGCGCAGGACGCGACGGGGTGCCGGCTCGATAGGCCGACCATCGTGCCGCGCCAAATCGGCCAGCACCAGGGCCGTGCCCGGCAGCCACGGAATAAGCCGCAGCGTCGTCAGGTCCGGCATCATCACCATGTCGCCGTATCCGGTGTCCCAGTTCGACATCGCGTAGCCGCCGACGGTGTTCATGTCGACGTCGACGGCGAACAGGTAGTTGCAGCACTCGGCACCGCGTTCGGCCACCTCGTCTGCGAAAAAGCGCGCCGACACCCGCTTACCCATCAGACGGCCCTGCATGTCGGTGAACGCAACGATCACCGTGTCGACATCGCCGGCGGCGACCAGTTGCGCGAGCTTGTCGCGCGACAACGCCGCCTCGCCGCGCACGCGAGCGTTTTCCGTCACCAGGTGCTGGTGCGCAGGACGATCTCGGCGGCCAGCTGCGCGGTCGACTCATGCGCATTGCGCCTGCCAAGTAACTCCACCACGCGGTAATCCCCGTAGACGTAGCGCTGGCTGGCCTGAGCCACTGCCTGGGCCGCGGTGGTGCTGACCAGCGCGGTTGTGTTGATCTCGACAGGTGGGCAGTGGTCGTCGCGGATCACGCCGCCGAGGTCGGCGACCCGTGGATGGCCCCGGTCGATGACCACCAGACCGGTGAAACGGTCCAGCCGTGTCGCCGCCAGTTCCCATGCCAGTTCGCCGCCGACGCCGTCGCCGACCAGCACGCACCAACTGATGTCAAGCGCATCGAGAACGCCCACCACCGCCTTGGGCGTCAGGCGCGGGTCCGGACCGACCACGATCGTGCGCAGCGACGCGGTGTGCAGACGCTCGCACACCGCGTCATACGCGGCGAGTGTCCGCTGGGCCGCGCACAGCAGGACCACGACGGAGCCCTTCTCCGGACCGGTGTCGCAGACCTGGATGGGAAACCCGTCGACGGTAGTCATCATCGTCGAAGGCACCACCGCAAATTACAGTCAATTGACCCGCGCGCGGGGCGTTTTCGTGCGGTTGGTTAGGCAAGTTGCAATTGGAAACGTTCGCGCAACATCGAACTGATACCCGCGCTTGCGACGATGACGGCGACAATATGCAACGTTCTTCGCGAAAACCCTTGATTGGATGGGCTTTAGACATGCCACCGGCCGTGGTCAGCGCAGTGCGGCGACGATGGTCGGACGCGACGGCGGACCATCGTCGAGCAGTGCGATGACGGCGTCGACGTCGAGGTGGGCATCCAACAGATCGGCCATCACATCCAGCTGGGCGTCCCGCCGCGCCGCCACATCGATGCCGTCGGCCACGACGAATCCCTCCCGGCCCGCTGCCGCCGCGACGAGGCTCAACCACTGCCGCCGGAAGTCGTCGTTGTCGAGCAAGCCGTGCCAGTGCGTCCCGAATACCTGGCCGCGCCGATACCCCTGCGGACACCCGTCCACCTCGAACCACGCAGCCTCCGCACAGCGGGCCACCCGCCCGTGATGGATCTCGTAGCCGGCAAGCGACCCCTGCCGACGGCACAGCACCTTGTCGTGCGCAAACACGATGTCGGCATCCAGCATCCCCATCGCCTCGACCCGGCCCGACCGGCTTTCGACCGGGTCGTCGATCGAGCGGCACAGCATCTGGAACCCGCCGCAGATGCCCAGCACGGCGCGGCCCGAGGCGGCATGCGAGCGAATGGCCTGGTCCAGGCCGCGGTCGCGCAGCCAGCCCAGGTCGGCGACGGTGGACTTGGTGCCCGGCACCACGATCACGTCGGTGTCGGCCAAGTCGGCTGGTTCTCTGACCCAGCGCACCAACACGCCGGGTTCACAGGCCAACGCTTCGACGTCGGTGGAGTTGGAGATTCGCGGCAACCGCAGCACCGCGACCCGCAGCCACTGGGAGCCGCGGGGCGGTTGCGGTGTGCCCAGGACGCGGTGAGCCAGGACCGGGACCGCGTCCTCGGTGTCGAGCCACAGATCGTCGGTGTAGGGCAATACGCCGTAGGTGGGGCGGCCGCTGAGTTCGGCGAGTTGGCGCAACCCGGGCTCGAGCAGCGAGACGTCGCCACGGAATTTGTTCACGATGAATCCGGCGATCAACGCCTGGTCGTCGGGTTCGAGCACGGCCACCGTCCCGAACAGGTGCGCAAGCAACCCGCCGCGGTCGATGTCGCCGACGATGATCACCGGCAGGTTCGCCGCGCGAGCCAGACCCATGTTCACCAAGTCCGTTGCGCGCAGGTTGATTTCGGCCGGCGATCCGGCACCCTCGCAGATGACCGCATCGAATTCCGTTCTCAGCTGTGCCAATTCGTCTTGCACGACGGCCGCTAGCCGATTGCGATCCGACCAGTACTCGGCTGCGGTGGCCGTGCCCACGACCTGTCCCTTGAGCACCAGTTGCGAGGTGGTGTCGCTGCCGGGTTTGAGCAGAATGGGATTGAATCGCACGCTGGGTGCCAGGCCGGCTGCCCGCGCCTGCATCGCCTGCGCCCGACCGATCTCACCGCCTTCGACGGTGACCGCGGAGTTGTTCGACATGTTCTGCGCCTTGAACGGCGCGACCCGAATTCCTTTGCGCACCAACAAGCGGCAGAGTCCGGCGACCACCATCGACTTCCCTGCGTCGGACGTGGTGCCGGCGACCAGCAGCGCGCCGCTCACCCTTCGGTGGCGAGCAGACGCAAAAGCCCCGCGACACGCCGACGACGAGGGGCTTTTGTGTCTGCTCGCGCTAGAAGCGTCACGGCAGGGTGAGGATTTCCGCGCCGGACTCGGTGACAAGCAGGGTGTGCTCGAATTGCGCGGTCCATTTGCGGTCTTTGGTGACGACGGTCCAGTCGTCGTCCCAGATTTCGTAGTCCAACGTGCCGAGGTTGATCATCGGTTCGATGGTGAACGTCATCCCCGGCTCGAGGATGGTGGTGACCGACGGCTGGTCGTAGTGCAGCACCACCATTCCGTTGTGGAAGGTGGTACCGATACCGTGACCGGTGAAATCACGAACGACATTGTAGCCGAACCGGTTTGCGTAGGACTCGATGACGCGCCCGACAACTGAGAGTGCACGGCCCGGTTTGACGGCTTTGATCGCCCGCATCGTCGCTTCGTGCGTGCGCTCGACGAGCAGGCGGTGCTCGTCTGAGACGTCGCCGGCCAAGAACGTTGCGTTGGTGTCACCGTGCACGCCGTCGATGTAGGCGGTGACGTCGATGTTGACGATGTCGCCGTCTTCGATCACCGTCGAGTCGGGGATGCCGTGGCAGATAACCTCATTTAGCGACGTGCAGCACGATTTGGGGTAACCCTTGTAGCCCAACGTCGACGGATATGAGCCGTGGTCGACCATGTAGTCGTGCGCGATGCGGTCCAGCGCGTCGGTCGTCACACCGGGGGCGACGGCCTTACCCGCCTCTGCGAGCGCACCGGCCGCGATTCGCCCGGCAACCCGCATCTTCTCGATCACTTCGGGCGTCTGCACCCACGGTTCGGTGCCCTCCCGGGCCGTCGGCTTGCCGACATATTCCGGTCGCGGGATCGACTTGGGCACCGGCAACGTCGGTGAGAGCACGCCGGCTGACAGCGCGGAACGAACAGGCATGTTGCCAGGATATCGGGCCGCCCGGCGACGATGCAGGCCGTGCAACGGCCTGAGGTGGGCCGGGCCATCAGATCCAGCGGCGACATGCAGGCCGTCTAACGGCCTGAGGTGGGGGTACCCCCAGCCGCGCAGCGGCGAGGGGCGAGCCGGGCAATCAGATCCAGCGGGTCAATCGCGGCCATGGCGGCGCAGCAGCGACCGGCGCGAGCCCTTTGATATCCACCGAGCCGCACACCACCCGACCGGTCAACACCACATGCGGTGTGCCCTCGGCCGGGGCATTCTTGCGGCGGTCCTTGGCGCTGCCGACATATACTTCGACGTCGTCGATCGACGCGCTGGCGCCGTCGGGCAATCGGATCTCGACCGATCCGAACCTCATGTCGAGTTCGATGACGACCACCGGCCCGGCGAATCTGGCCTTGACCAGATCCAGTTCGACCGAGCCCAGCCGGCGCACCAAAGCCAGCCGGGTTGGGACCGTCCATTCCCCGTGACGCTTGAGCGACCCGGCCCAGCCGCGCAGCTCGACTCGGTCGGCGGCGGACGTGACGATCGCCCCCGGCCCGGGCAGATCGCCTACGAGGCTGTCCAGCTCACTGCGGGCCCGCGCATAGGACACCTGTGAGGACCGTTCCTCGAACTCAGTGATGTCGATCAACCCGAGCGCAACCGCGTTGTGAAGGCGGCGCAGCGTGCCGTTGCGGTCGGCATCTGAGATCCGCAGTTCGGACATTTCGTCGGGACGCGTCATGGCGCTATCAATCTACCGCGATGACAGGCCGCGTATCGACGACCAAGCCCGCCGCACGGGCGCCCCGCTGAGGCCGGTCGATTTATCCCGATCCCTACACTGCCCTGTTCGGGGCTAGCGTCTCCACGTTCGAATCAACCGCCAGTGACCACGGGCTGGAGAACCTGATCTATGCCCTCGACCCCAGCGCGTTCTACGAGCAGCCATCGAGCGACAACGTTGGCACCATCGCCGACAGTGTTGGCGCGTACCTTGTTCCGGACAGTAACCTCGGCTACCTCGCTACCGGCCTTGACTACGGTCTGCTGACCCCAACCGGCCTCACCGATGTCCTCACCCCGCTCATCGACATTCTGTTGGGGCAGCCCGGCTAGTTGAGCTAGACGTCCGATTAATCCACCTCTCGAAGGTGGCTGTCTGGACCGGTGGGGTTGGGGGGGCCTGTCCCCACCGGTTCGGACGCCAAACGTCGAGCCAGCAGCGGGATACCCCGGAGCCCCCGGGTTCCCTAGCTCGGCGATAAACCCTGTCGCCCGGTCGCCCCTCGTGGCCGGGCGATAGGCTATTTGGGCCCTCTAAAAGCCATCTAAATCGTTGCCGCAGAATGCCTTTCAGGCCAGATAATCCGCGGGCATCGAGTCGAACATGAACTTGGTCATCCGCACCGCGTACTCCGAACTGCCGCCCCCGACGATCAACGACGCGAATGCCAGATCACCGCGGTAGCCGGCAAACCAGGAATGCGACCCGCCGGGAAACTCGGCCTCACCGGTCTTTCCGAACACCGCGCCGCAGTCGGCGATGTCCTTAGCGGTGCCGTTGGTTACCACCAGCCGCATCATCGGGCGCAGACCGTCGATCATTTTCTCGCTGATCGGTGTGGTGTCGCCGGCGATCGTCGTCGGCCGTCCCTCGATCAGCTTGGGCACCGGCGTCTTCCCGGCGGCCACCGTCGCCGCGACCAGCGCCATGCCGAACGGGGAGGTCAGCACCTTGCCCTGACCGAAGCCGTCCTCGGTGCGCTCGGCCAGATCGACCGTCGGCGGCACCGATCCGGTCACCGTGCTGATGCCGTCGACCTGGTAGTCCAGCCCGATCCCGTACCTGTTGGCGGCCTGCGACAGACCGCGCGGCGGCATCCGGCTGGCCAGTTCGGCGAACGTGGTGTTGCACGAACTGGCGAACGCCCGCGACATCGGCACCACACCCAAATCGAACCCCCCGTAGTTGGGGATGGTGCGCTGCCCGATGTCGATCTTGCCGGGGCAGCCCAAAAGCGTGTTAGGGCTTGCCATGTCGCGCTCGAGCACCGCACCCGCGGTCACCATCTTGAACGTCGACCCCGGCGGATAGAGGCCGGTGGTGGCAAGCGGACCGACGGCGTCGGCCGCGGCGTTCTGCGCGACAGCGAGGATCTCCCCCGTCGAGGGTTTGATCACGACGATCATCGCCTGGCGACCCTGGTTGTCCACCGCATGCTGAGCGGCGTTCTGCACGGCCCGGTCCAGGCTGATCGACACCGATGGCGCCGGCGACGGCTCGACCTCGTTCAACACCGCCAGATCGACGTTGTTCTGGTTCACGCTGACCACTCGCCAGCCCGCTTGGCCGTCGAGTTCGTCAATCACGGCCTTCTTCACCTGATTGATCAGGGCCGGGGCGAAGTGGTAGTCGGTCGGCAACAGATCGGCCTGCGGGGTGATCACCACGCCGGGCAAACTGCCGATCGCCGGAGCGACATTGTTGTTGTCGTCGACGCGCAGCGTGATCAGGTCCAGCGGCTTGCCCGATCCACTGGCCTGCTCGGCCAATCGCTGCGGGTCGTTGAGCGTGTCGTCGAACGGGTGCAGCGCGTCGACCACTGAACGGGCGGTGCTGATCAGGAAGGCGCCGGCCTGGGACGCGTCAAGCGTGTAGTGGTAGAGGTAGCCAGGCGCCAGCACGTCGGTGCCGCCGACTTCGTTCACCGACGCCCGCCGCGGCGGGTCGGCCCGCAGCGCCAGCGTCTGATGCTCGCCGAGGCGCGGATGCAAATCGGTGCTATTCCAGCGGATCTGCCAATGGCCTTCGTAGCGAGCCATTTTCAGCTGGCCGTCGTAAGTCCAGATCCGGTTCTTCGGCAGGTGCCAGGTGTAGCGGTAGCTCACCGTGCCGATGTCCTCGGTGTACTTCGATCCGAGAATCTGGGTGTCCAGGTGGGTGGCCTGCAGGCCGGCCCACGCCGCGTTGAGCGCTTCGCGCGCATCGCTGGGATTGTCGCTGAGTTCGGCGGCCGCTGCCGTGTCGCCGGTGGCCAACGCGGCGAAGAACCGGTCGGCCGCCGGCAGGGGGCCCTCCGGGCGCGGGGTGCACGCCGAGACCGCGGTCGACAAGACGACCACCGCTATAGCGACATTTGCAGCTGTTACCAGTGTGACTTTTGTTGCCATTGAGGCTGATGTTAAGAACTAAAGCCTCGCGGCGGGCTTAGGCGCACCGAGACAGAACCGTGACACCGGCAAAACTGCTGCGGGTCGACGCTCGAGTGTGCGATGAACGCGCCGAGCGTGCGCTGAGGGTGGGCGTCATCGGCGTGTCGGCGCCCGGAATGCACAATGGACGCCCGAGAAGCACACTCGATCTCGGCGCGTAGAGCAGCGCCCCCGTGCTTCAGTCCAGCAGGACCGTGGCGAAGGTGCCGACCTCGACAAAGCCGATCCGGTCGTAGGTTGCCCGCGCGACCGTGTTGAAGTCGTTCACGTACAGGCTGGCGATGCGTCCCGTGCTGACAATCACCGCAGCCAGCATCGCGGTCCCCGCCGTTCCCAGGCCCTTGCCGCGCCACTCGGGATGCACCCAGACCCCTTGGATCTGGCCGACCGACGGCGACTGCGATCCGACCTCGGCTTTGAAGACGACGTTGCCGTCCTCGAAACGGGCCCACGCCCGCCCGGCCGCAATCAGGCTGGCGACCCGGCGCCGGTAGCCGCGGCCGCCGTCGCCCAGCCGCGGGTCGACACCGACCTCGCCGATGAACATGTCGACGGCCGCCACCAGATAGGTATCGAGTTCCTCGGGCTTGACCTGGCGCACACCCGGGTCGATCGCGCAGGTCGGCATCGTGGTCAGCGACATCAACGGCTGGCGGTCACGCACGTCACGCGCCGGGCCCCAGGTCGACTCGAGCCGCTGCCACATCGGCATCACCAACTCGGCCCGACCGACCATCGACGAGCATCGCCGCGAGGAAGTCGTCGCCGCGTCGGCGAACGCATGCAGGTCGTTGAGTTGGCCGCGCAGCGGAATCAGGTTGGCCCCGGCGTAACACAGCGACTCATCGGGGCCGCGGCGCGTCCACAGCTCACCGCCGATCGAGTTGGGGTCCATGCCGTGATCGGCGACCCGGGCGGCGACCATGCATGACCCCACCGGATCGTCGTCGAAAACACGCCGCACTGCTGTGTCGTCGCGCACTACCGACACCCGTCGCTCGCTGACCATGCGGCGGATTGGCGGAGCCGACATCGTGATTCTTTCTGCGACTTACGGTTGGCCCGACTAGGCCACCCGTCAGCTTACGGTCACAACCGGGGAACCGCTTGGTGTTGCCTCGCCGGCGCCCGTCTCCGCCGCCAACCGCATCGCTTCTTCGATCAGCGTCTCGACGATCTGTGCTTCCGGCACGGTCTTGATCACTTCGCCACGAACGAAGATCTGGCCCTTGCCATTGCCCGAGGCGACGCCGAGGTCGGCCTCACGCGCCTCCCCCGGCCCATTGACCACGCAGCCCATCACCGCCACCCGCAGCGGGACATCGAGCCCGTCCAGACCTGCGGTGACTTCGTTGGCCAAGGTGTAAACGTCGACCTGGGCGCGACCGCACGACGGGCAGGACACGATTTCGAGCCCACGGGGCCGCAGGTTAAGGGATTCGAGAATCTGCGTGCCAACCTTGACTTCCTCGACCGGCGGCGCCGACAGCGACACCCGGATGGTGTCGCCGATGCCGCGCGACAGCAGCGCGCCGAAAGCAACCGCGGACTTGATGGTGCCCTGGAAGGCCGGACCGGCCTCGGTGACGCCGAGGTGCAGCGGATAATCGCACTGCGCGGCGAGCTGCTCATAGGCCGCCACCATCACCACCGGGTCGTTGTGCTTGACGCTGATCTTGATGTTGCCGAAGCCATGCTCTTCGAAAAGCGAGGCCTCCCACAGCGCCGACTCGACCAGCGCTTCGGGCGTGGCCTTGCCGTACTTCTCCATGAACCGCTTGTCCAGCGAGCCGGCGTTGACGCCGATGCGGATCGGGATACCGGCCGCGCCGGCCGCCTTGGCCACCTCGCCGACCCGGCCGTCGAATTCTTTGATGTTGCCCGGGTTCACCCGGACCGCCGCGCAGCCGGCGTCGATGGCGGCGAAGATGTACTTCGGCTGGAAGTGGATGTCGGCGATGACCGGGATCTGGCTCTTTTTGGCGATCGCGGCCAGCGCGTCGGCGTCTTCCTGACGCGGGCACGCCACCCGGACGATGTCGCAGCCGGTGGCGGTCAATTCGGCGATCTGCTGCAACGTCGAGTTGACGTCGTGGGTTTTCGTAGTGCACATCGACTGTACCGAAATCGGGTGATCGCTACCCACACCGACGTCTCGGACCATCAGCTGTCGCGTCTTGCGACGCGGCGCCAGCGTGGGCGCCGGCGGCGCCGGCATACCCAGACCTGTGGCCACTGTTTGCCTTCTCTCGCCTTCTCTTGGGCCGTACTGGAACAGTCGGCCCTATCGGAACAGTCGGATCGGGTTGACCACGTCGGCGGTCACCGTCAACAGCATGTACCCGACTACCACCACCAAGACTACGTATGTTGCGGGCATCAGTTTGAGGTAGTTCACCGGCGCCGCCGCGACCTTGCCGCGGGCCGACCGGACCATGTTCCGCAACTTTTCAAACACCGCGATGGCGATGTGCCCGCCGTCGAACGGCAGCAACGGCACCAGGTTGATCGCGCCCAAGATCAAGTTCAGTTGCGCCAGGAACAGCCAGAACGCCATCCAGACCCCGTGATCCACGGTATCCCCACCGATGATGCTCGCGCCGACGACGCTGATCGGGGTATCGAGGGAACGCTGTCCGCCGCCGATCGCGTGGATCAGCGCGCCGACTTTGGTCGGGATGGCGACCAGCGACTTGCCCAGCAACACCGACAAATTGCCGGTGAAGGCGAAGGTGCCGGGCACCGCGGTGGTCGGGTTGTAGTGAGTGGGCCCGGGTTGCGTGCCCATCACCCCCATCACACCGATCGTCGCCGGCTTCGCGCCGCCGTTGCCGTCGGTTACCCAACGCTGCCGCTGGGCGATGTCGACGTATTTGGTCATCGTTTGGCCGTCGCGCTTGATCACCACCGGAACGGTGCCGTGCAGCTTCTGCACCGCGGCGGCCATGTCGGAGAAGTCGGATACCGGAGTGTCGCCGACCTTGATCACCACGTCGCCGCCGCGGATCCCGGCGGCGGCCGCCGGCCCGTCCCCAGTGCACTTCTCAAAATCGCCCTGCTTGATTTCCTTTGCCGCACAGGCTGTTTGACCGATAACAGCGGTAGGGTGCAGGTTGGGCAGCCCCCAGATCACCGCGATGGCGTAGATCAGCACCAGCCCGATGACGAAGTTCATGCCGGGCCCGGCGAACAGCACCGCGACGCGTTTCCACGTCTTCTGCTTGTACATCGCTCGGTCATGCTCGTCGGGCTGCAGTTCTTCGACCGACGTCATGCCGGCGATGTCGCAGAAGCCGCCGGCCGGAATGGCCTTGACGCCGTATTCGACTTCGCCGCGGCGGGTAGACCACAGCGTCGGGCCGAAGCCCACGAAATAGCGGCGCACCTTCATCCCGGTGGCCTGCGCGACCCACATGTGGCCGCACTCGTGCAACGCCACCGAAATCAGGATGGCGAGCGCAAACAGCACGATGCCGATTACGAACATCATCGAGTTGGTAGAACCTCCTGTGAGACCCGTTCGATCAGGCGCCTCGCCTTCGCCCGCGCCCAGCGCTGCGCGTCGAGTACGTCTTCCACGGTAGCGGGTTGCGCGGCCAACTGGTCGGCGGCGCTCAGGACGTCGGCGATTGTTCGCACGATGGCCGGGAAGCCGATCCGTCCGGCCAGGAACGCCTCGGCTGCTTCTTCGTTGGCGGCGTTGTAGACGGCGGTCATGCAACCGCCGGTTTCACCGGCCTGTCTGGCGAGCGCGACGGCAGGGAACACCTGGTTGTCCAGCGGCTCGAACTCCCAGCTCGACGCGGTGGAGAAGTCGCAGGCCGCGGCCACTGCGGGCACTCTGGCCGGCCAGCTGAGCGCCAGCGCGATGGGCAGTTTCATGTCCGGCGGGCTGGCCTGTGCGATCGTCGAGCCGTCGGTGAACGTCACCATGGAATGCACGATCGACTGCGGGTGCACGACGACCTCGATGCGCTCGTACGGGATGCCGAACAGCAGGTGCGCTTCGATGAGCTCAAGCCCCTTGTTGACCAGCGACGCCGAGTTCAAGGTGTTCATCGGCCCCATCGACCAGGTCGGATGCGCGCCGGCCTGCTCGGGCGTGACGCGCTCGAGCTGGGCGGCCGACCAGCCGCGGAACGGCCCGCCGGAGGCGGTCAGCACCAGCCTGGCGACCTCGTCGACACTGCCGCCGCGCAGGCACTGCGCCAGCGCGGAATGCTCGGAGTCCACCGGCACGATCTGGCCGGGCCGGGCAGCCGCCAGCACCAGCGGGCCACCGGCGATCAGCGACTCCTTGTTCGCCAGGGCCAGGCGGGCACCCGAGGCCAGCGCGGTCAGCGTCGGTCTGCAGCCCCAGCGCGCCGACCAGCGCGTTGAGCACGACGTCGGCCTCGGTGTTCTCGATCAGCCGGGTGACCGCGTCGGGTCCGTGATAGGTGACGTCGCCGATGGCCTGCGCGGCGCGCTCGTCGGCGACGGCGAGATTGGTCACCCCGGTCTCTGCGCGCTGACGGGCCAGCAGGCCCGGGTGTGCGCCCCCGGCGGCCAGGCCGACCAGCTCGAAACGGTCGGGGTTGGCGGCGATGACCTCGAGCGCCTGGGTGCCGATGGAGCCGGTACTGCCCAGCACCAGGGTCTTGACACGGCGGTTGGTCACCCACTCATTGTGCCGCGCCGCGGATGTGCCCGGCGAATCTCGATATGCCAGAATGTCGTGGCATCCCGATTCCAACCCGAGGAGTTGTCGTGGCCAGTACCGAGGTGGAGCGCTCCAGCGGAGTCGACGTCGCTGATGTGCCGTCCGCGAACTGGGGCTGGAGCAAAATCAACCACCGCAACTGGCGTTTGACGGGCCTGTTGATCTTCGGCCTGCTGCTGATGTTCCTGGACGGCAACCACGTCGGCCACGTCGAGAACCTGTACGTGGTCGGCTTCGCTGCGGTGGTGCTCTTCTTCGTCGTGCGTGACTGGTGGGGCCGTCGGCGCGGCTGGCTCAGGTAGGCAGCTCAGCGGCCAATTGGCCGCACGCGGCGGCGATCTCGCGGCCGCGGGTGTCGCGGACCGTGCAGGGCACGCCGTTCGCCCGGACCCGTCGAACGAACTCCCGCTGCGCAGCTTTCGGGCTGGCGTCCCAGTCGCTGCCGGGCGTCGGGTTCAGCGGAATGAGGTTCACGTGCACCAGCGGGCCCAGCGCGCGGTGCAGCCGCTTGCCCAGCAGGTCCGCGCGCCACGGCTGGTCGTTGACATCGCGAATCAACGCGTATTCCACCGATACCCGCCGACCGGTCTGCTCGGCGTAGTAGGCGGCCGCGCCCAGCGCTTCGCTGATCTTCCACCGGTTGTTGACCGGGACCAGGGTGTCGCGTAACGCGTCGTCCGGAGCGTGCAGTGACAGCGCCAACGTGACCCCGAGTCGCTCGTCGGCGAGTTTGCGGATGGCCGGCGCGAGCCCGACCGTCGACACCGTCACCGACCGCGCCGAGATGCCGAAACCGGCGGATTTCTCCGCAGACGCCGTGATGCGACGCACCGCCGCCAGCACCCTGGCGTAGTTGGCCAGCGGCTCCCCCATGCCCATGAACACCACGTTGGACAACCGGTCGCCCCACTCGTCGCGCAACACCGCGGCCGCGGCGCGCACCTGTTCGAGAATCTCGGCGGTCGACAGGTTGCGTGTCAGACCGCCCTGTCCGGTCGCGCAGAACGGGCAGGCCATTCCGCAGCCCGCCTGCGACGAAATGCACACCGTGTTGCGCTGCGGATAACGCATCAGCACCGACTCGAACGTGGTGCCGTCGATGGCCCGCCACAGCGTCTTGCGGGTCTGGCCGGCATCGCAGGTGATGTCGCGGGCCGCCGTCAGCAGTTTCGGCAACAGCGCGTCGGCCACCTGACCGCGGATGGCGGTCGGCAGGTCGGTCATCTGCTGCGGATCGCCGATCAGGCGGCTGTAGTACTGATGCGCGAGTTGCTTGGCACGAAACGCCGGCAAGCCCAGCGCCGCGACGAGCCTCGACGCGCTCGGCCTCGTCGAGGTCGGCCAGATGGCGCGGCGGCAGCGCCCGGCGCGGCGCCTCGAATACCAGCTGTTGCTTCATCGGCGGTGGACCTCAGGCCACCAGCGTCAAGACGATCCAGGTCGCCACCGCCGACGGCAGGGTGCCATCCAGCCGGTCCATCAGGCCGCCGTGGCCGGGCAGGATGCGGCCCATGTCCTTGATGCCCAGGTCACGCTTGATCTGCGATTCCACCAGGTCGCCGAGGGTGGCGGTGGCCACGATCGTCAGGCCCAGCAGCAGACCGATCCAGATCGGCTTGTGGGTCAGCAGGGTCGCGCTCAGCGTCACCGCGGTGATTCCGAACAGCAGTGAACCGGCCAATCCCTCCCACGATTTGTGCGGGCTGATCGACGGGACCATCGGATGCTTGCCGAACAACACGCCGACGAAGTACCCGCCGGAGTCGGAGCAGACCACGCCGATCATCAGGCAGAACACCCGGCCGGATCCGTCGTGCGGATAGACCAGCAGCACACCGAAGGACGCGAACAGCGGCACCCAGGCGGCCAGGAAGACCGTCGCCGCGACGTCGCGCAGGTAGTTCGACGGCGAATCGGCGCTGGCGGAGCCGTGCGGCGTGGGCGTGCCCTGCCGCACCAACCGCCAGAACATGCAGACCACGGCCGTGGCGCCGAAGCCGGCGAGCGCGCCAGCCGCATGAAACGGCCACGTCAGCCAGACCATGGCCTGGCCGCCGATCAACAGCGGAATGACCGGGATGACGAAACCCGCGCCTCGCGCAGCCGCCGCACCACCTCATGAGTGGCCACGGGGATGGCGGCGGCGACTAGCGGAAGCCACAGGATTTTGTCCCAAATCAAGATCGCGATGATGGTGAAACCGATGGTTGCACCGACGGCGATGGCCGCCGGCAGATTTCGGCCGGCGCGCGGCTTCTTCCGCTTCTTTCGCTTGTTTTCTCTGGGCTCGTGCACCGAACCCTCGGCCGGGGTGTCGGCGCCGGTATCAGTGTCTGCCACGGACATGGTTTGCTGGGCGGCCGCTAGACCTCCAGCAGCTCGCCTTCCTTGTGCTTGACCAGCTCGTCGATCTGGGTCACGTACTGGTGCGTGGCCTTGTCCAGATCCTTCTCTGCACGCGCGACCTCGTCCTCACCGGCTTCGCCGTCCTTGCGGATGCGGTGCAGTTCTTCCATCGCCTTGCGGCGGACACTGCGCACCGAAACCCGGGCGTCCTCCCCCTTGGCTTTGGCTTGCTTGACGAGTTCGCGGCGGCGTTCCTCAGTCAGCTGGGGTATCGCGATCCGGATCAGGGTGCCGTCGTTGGTGGGATTGAGCCCCAGATCAGAGTTGCGAATCGCAGCCTCAATGGGCCCGAGCTGGCTCGCCTCATACGGCTTGATGACGACCAGCCGCGCTTCCGCGACGTTGATGCTGGCCAGCTGCGTGATCGGGGTGGCCGAGCCGTAGTAGTCGATGACGATGCGGGAGAACATGCCGGGATTCGCCCGGCCGGTCCGGATGGTCGATAAGTCGTCACGGCTCACCGCCACGGCCTTTTCCATCTTCTCTTCGGCGTCAAAGAGAGTTTCGTCGATCATCTGCGCCGCTCCTCCTCATCGCTTCACGCTGCATCGTCGCTGGCGCGGATCATTCTGCGCCGCTCCTCCCTTCACGTGGTGACCAGCGTTCCGATCTTCTCACCCGCGACTGCCCGAGCGATATTGCCATCGGTCAGCAGGTTGAACACCAGAATCGGCATGCCATTGTCCATGCACAAACTGAATGCGGTGGCATCGGCTACCCGCAGCCCCCGGTCGATGACTTCCCGATGCGTGATCGCGGTGAGCAACTCGGCCCTGGGGTTGACCCGCGGATCGTCGGTGAACACGCCGTCGACCGCCTTGGCCATCAGGACCACATCGGCGCCGATCTCCAAAGCCCGCTGCGCGGCGGTGGTGTCGGTGGAGAAGTACGGCAGCCCCATGCCGGCACCGAAGATCACCACCCGTCCTTTCTCTAGATGGCGCCGTGCCCGCAGCGGAATGTAGGGCTCGGCGACCTGGCCCATCGTGATCGCCGTCTGGACCCGGGTAGCGATGCCCTCTTTTTCCAGAAAGTCTTGCAACGCAAGGCTATTCATCACCGTGCCGAGCATGCCCATGTAGTCGGAGCGGGTGCGCTCCATGCCGCGTTGCTGAAGCTGCGCGCCCCGAAAGAAGTTGCCGCCGCCGATCACGACGGCAACCTGCACGCCGGTGCGGACCACCTCGGCGATCTGGCGGGCGACCAGCGCCACCACGTCGGGATCCAGGCCCACCTCTCCGCCGCCGAACATCTCGCCGCCGAGTTTGAGTAGCACGCGGGTGTAGGTGGAACGACTCGCCGAGGGGTCGGCCGGGTGCTGGTTGTCCGGTGGAAATGCCTGGGCGCCGTTGGTGCTCGTCGGCTCCTGCTCCGTCATCAGACTCCTCGCATGGGAGGGCGCCATCCGGCTAGCCCCCGAGACAGCACGTCCTATCCTGCCCTATTGCCAAGGTGTGCGTCCCAAGACTCAGCTGGTTACACCTGACTTCCGCCAGCTGCAACGGGCCGTGGAGAAAACGCGTGCCGATATGGGCGTGTTCACTGTCACAGAGATGGATGCCGGCCCGCCTACCAGCGCGGAAAATCTTGACACGCTTGGGTCGCGGTTGACGTGGCACACGCTGGAGTTTGACCACCCCGCGGTAGGGGAATGCCCGCCGTGCGGTGCAAAAAGCCCGTGCGGTGCAAAAAGCCCAGGTGCAGATCAGTTGACGCGCATCGGGCAGGCGCCCTGATCCGGTCCAGCCACGGGCCGGTGGTCGTGAAATAGCTCGTGAACCAGCTCATGAATTGAGCCAATGAGGAGGGACTCCATGTCGGACGACAACAAGAGCGGACCTGCAGAGGGTGTGAAGGGCGTCGTCGAAGGCGCCAAAGGCCTGGCCAAGGAAGCCGTCGGCAGCGTCATCGGGAACAAAGATCTCGAGAAAGAGGGCGAGGCCCAGCAGGACAAGGCCTCAGCCCAGCGTGACGTCGCCAGGAAGGAAGCCGAGGCCGAAGCTGCTCGGTCCGGTGAAGAGGCAGCGGAGAAGCGCCAGCAGGCTCACCAGGACTAGACCGTCTACGACATCAGGGCCCGGTCCACGACGGACCGGGCCCTGATGTTTCTGACGTCTCAACCGAATATCGGCAATGCCCGCTTACGGGCCAGCGCGTCCATCCCGTGCTGAATGCTGTCCTCAACTTCGTGATACTTGCGGTCGACGTAAACGTCATCGTCGGCACGCGCCGGGTCGTGATCGATCTCGACCGCGGGCATGAATCGGGTCCGGATCTTGGCCGGCAGCGGCAGTTGCGGCAACGCGGCAGGGGCGACTCCCCAGGGCAGCGAAATGGCCAGGGGAAAAACCTTGAGCCGCAACAGCCGATCCAGTCGTAAGGCGCGCGAAAGCCGATCGCCACGAATCAGCACCGGCATGGCGTAGGCGCCTCCGACCGTCGCGATCGGCACGATCGGCACTCCGGCGCGGATTGCCATCTTCACGAAGCCTTTTCGCCCCGCCAGGTTCGCCCGGTCGCGCTCACTCCACGGCCGCAACGAATCCACCTCGCCACCAGGCCATAACGCCACGTCGTGCCCCTCGGCCAGCGCCGTCGCGATGGCGTCCGGGGCCGCGGGCAACACCCCCATCGAACGGAAGTAACGGCCGAAGCCTGGAATGGCCATCAGCGCGTCGTGGGCAGTGCCGTGCAGGGTGCGTTCCTGTCCGAACCGTCGCCACCATTGCAGGCCGACGGTCCAGGCATCCCAGACAAACGGGGCACCGGAGTGGATACCGACCAACAACGCCGGCGGTTCTCCGACGTTCTCCCAGCCGTCGATCTCCATCCGAAACCAGTAGTCCACCAGCATATTCCAGAAGAACTTCTGTCGCTGCAATGCGGTCTCCTCGGGACCGCTGAGATCCCACTCGCCGGCACGCTCGGCTACCCAGCCGCTCAGCCCGCCGGCTTTGCCGTCACGTTGGTCCTCCATTGCGGTACGCGCCTGGGCGGCGTGTCGTCGTGCCTGCCGGCGCACCTCGGCGGGCCTGTGATCGCTATCACTCATAGTGGCTCGGTTACCCGATTGAGCGCTGGGCAATCCGCGAGCCGAATACCGCGGATGCGGATGGCCATTGATCGGCCCAGACGGCGCTCCCCGCGTCAGTAGCCTGACGCGGGGAACTCGAAATGCCTAAGCGCTCAGCGCCTTAGGCGGTCCACAGCAGGACGTCCTGCACGCCGTCGTTGTACACGACCTGGTTAGGCGGTGCGCCGGTGACGTCGAAGTACAGCGTTCCGGTGGACTGGTTGCCCTGCAGAATCGGCGCGGGGCTCAGCCCGTTGGGAACCGGAACCATATCGATCACCCGGTACTGCTGGCCGCCGGCGGCGCGGGCGTTGAAGTCGGCAACCACCGGCGCCGCCGTTCCGCTATTGGCCTCGGCGGTGATGTTCGCCTGGTACAGATGCCCCTGCGGCGTGTAACCGGGGATCGTGACGTTGGCCGGCTGCAAGTTTCGCCGATAGCCGAGCGGCAGAACTGCGCGAAATTCATGTCGTATAAGGAGAGCCACTCGCGGACTGCACAGGGCTCAAAAGCGGTTTTCCGGGCCGATTACCACCCATACTGTCGGCTCATAATGTCACCAGACCACCTTTGACTCTACGAGGAGCCGGTGGCCTCCGACGTGGGCACCTTGTACTTACAGCGCAGGTAGCTATAGCCGGTGGCAGACCGATTTGCCAGGCTTTGCCTGATTTGCAACGCCGAAGCTCAGCGGCCCCGGACCCGCCGGTTGCATTTCTTGATCGCGTCGACCAGTTCAGTTTTGTCCATCGTCGACCTTCCGCGGACATCGAGCCGGCGCGCGATGTCCAGCAGATGCCTATTGCTGGCGTTGGCATCGACGCCCTCGGCCGACGGGATCGGGTTATGTAAGCCACCCCGCTCGGCGCGTGCATCCGAGGGACCCTTTTCCTTCTTGCGTTCCCAGCGATCGCCGACTTTCTCGAAACTGTGCTTCAGTGCCGCATAGGCCACCCGGTAGGCACGCTCCTGGCTGCCGTACTGTTCCGCGGCTGAGTCATGCGCTTTGGTAAACGTACGCTGCGCTTCGGCGTCCGAACGCTGCAGCGTGCCGGGCAATTCGTTCTTCTTGGGCCTGCCGTCTTTGGTGGTTTTCGGCATGGTGACTCCCGCGATCGTCGTGTTGGTAACCCTCGGCGTACCGCTGCGCCATGCCTTTGGGCAGCTCGCCGAGTTTTTTCGGGACTACCCCATGTCCGCGTCGGGCAATCCCAAATTGTCGCGGGATTTTTGGCCGTCTGCCGAGAACCCCATCGCCTGTAGCGACTTTCGCGGTTTGTCGATCAAGCCAAGTGGGCTGAGAGCAGCCAGGCCGGCACGGATTTGCGTCCGTTGGCCTCGTCGCGGACGTCGGCAAAAGGAAACCCGGGCTGATCGCCGCCCGCAAAGTTGGCGTGAATCCTGGCCGGCCGGATCTCGTCGATGACCCAGTACCGCGACACAACGTCGCGCAACTCGTCTTCAGTGACCGGGTTGGCCGGACCATCTGGCATCCCGGTTCGGTCGAAGACCAGCACGAAGTACGACGCGCCCGGCGCTGCAGCCCGGACGATCGAGCGCTGGTAGCCGTCTCGCAACTCAACGGGCATCGAATGAAACAGCGTGCTGTCCACGATCGTGTCGAACCGGCCTTCGGAACCGGTCGGATAGCTGGTGAAGTCAGTGATGTCGGCCACCTCGAACGAGGCTTTCGTCAACCCCTGCCTGGTGGCCTCGGCCTTGGCCAACGCGATCGCGGTGGGCGAGGCATCCAGCCCGACGGTGTTGTGCCCCAACGCCGCCATGTGCAGCGACAACGCCGCCTCGCCACAGCCGGCGTCGAGCACGTCGCCGTTGATCTTGCCCTGGTCGATGAGGGCGGCGATCTCCGGTTGCGGCTCACCCAGACTCCACGGCGGTCGCGCGCCCGCGAACTCGGCGGCCTCGCCACGGTAGGCCGGGTCGAAATCAAAATCGAAATTCTGCGTTTCAGTCATCGCCCAGGTATATCAACCTAGCTGATATGTGTCAAGATGATTGATATGAGCACTACCGCGAACGCGCCGCTTGGATACCTGCTGCATCAGGTGGTCGCAGCGCTGCGGCCGGAAGTGGCGGCGGCGCTGCGCCCGCTCGGCCTGACGCTGCCCGAATTTGTTTGCATGCGAATGCTTTCCATGAGCCCGGGGCTGTCGAGCGCCGAACTGGCCCGGCTGGGCAACGTCTCACCGCAGGCGATGAACACCGTGTTGCACAAGTTGGAAGACGCGCAGAAGGTGACCCGGCCCGCGTCGGTGGCGTCCGGCCGCGCGCTGCCGGCGTCGCTCACCGGCGATGGTCGGACGCTGTTGAAGCTGGCCGAGTGTGCCGTGCGGGAGGCCGACGCCCGCGTGCTGGCCAAGCTGTCAGCATCAGAGCAGCGTGAGTTCAAACGAATGCTGGAGACTCTGGCACCCGGCTAGACCTGATGGTCCGACTCTCCCCCGCAAGCGGGTGGGGGTACCCCCAGCCGCCCAGCGGCGAGGGGGCGTACCCCCACCTCAGGGCGTCCCGCCCTGCATCGTCGCCGAACTAGACCTGATGGTCCGACTCCTCCTCAGGGCGTCCCGCCCTGCATCGTCGCCGAACTAGACCTGATCGATGCGCGCCCAGGGCCGGGCGTCTTCGAGTTCGTAGGCCAGTTCCAGCAACCGGGCTTCCTGTCCTATCGGCGCCGAGAACATCATGCCCACCGGCAGTCCGTTGGCGGATACCGCCAGCGGCAGCGAGATGGCGGGCTCTCCGGTGACATTCTGCAATGGCGTGAACGCGACCCAATCTTGCAGGCGGTCGATGATTTGCTGATAGTCCGCAGTCGGGTCGAGGTAACCGATCGGCGGCGGCTCGTCGGCCACGGTCGGTGTCAGCACGACCTCGTAGGTGCGAGCCAGGCGCGCAGTGTGTCGCCGCGCGCGAGCCAAACGCGTCAGCGCCAGCGGGATGCGATGCAGATTGCGGCGCGCATGCCGGTCCAGGCCCCGTGACAGGTTGTCCAACCGGGTGACGTCGAACGCGTCGCCGATGGCGCGCCGGTTGAGCTGAATCTGGCCCGTCGCCAGCAACCCCCAATACAGCACGAAATCGGGAACGAAACTGGAAGGGATCGGCGGCTTTTCGAGATGGTCGACGCGGTGCCCGAGCTCTTCGAGCAGCCCGGCGGATTTCAGTGTCAGCTCGCGCAGTTCCGGGCTGCACTCCCGCAACAGCGAGTGGGTGATGACGGCGATCCTCAGCCGCTGCTTGCCCGCATGCTTCACGTCCCCGATCGACGGGAGCTTCGGGGCGGGCCAGATGCGCTCGGCTTCCCGGTAGAACGCCGCGGTGTCGCGCACCGATCGGCTGAGCACCCCGTTGGCGACGAGGCGAATCGGCATCCGACTCACCTCCTTGTCCAGCGGTAGCCGGCCACGGGATGGCTTAAGCCCGACGAGTCCGTTGCAGGAAGCGGGAATTCGGATCGAGCCGCCGCCGTCGTTGGCATGCGCGATCGGCACCGCACCGGCCGCGACAAAGGCGCCGGAACCCGACGACGACGCGCCCGCCGTGTGATCGATGTTCCACGGATTGCGCACCGCTCCGAGGCGGGGGTGTTCGGCCGAGGCGCTGAATCCGTATTCCGACATCTGGGTTTTGCCCAGCGGAGTCATCCCGGTGGCCAGGTACAGGCGGGTGAACTCGCCGTCGACCGCAGCCGGCCGTGGCGGCCACGCGTCGGTGCCCTGCATCGTTGGCAATCCGGCGACGTCGACGTTGTCCTTGATGAAGGTGGGCACCCCGCTGAAGTAGCCGTCGCCGGGCCGCCCTGACGCCTTCGCCGCCTCGGCCCGGGCCAGGTCGAAAGCCTGATAGGCCAGCCCATTCAGCGCGGGGTTGACCGCTTCGGTGCGGGCGATGGCCGCCTCGACGACCTCTGCCCTACCTACCCGGCCAGATTTGATGGCATCGATCACACCGACTGCGTCGAGGTGGCCCAGCGCGTCGTCACCGAATGCGTGCACGTGTCGCATCCGGCTGATGCTACTGCTGGCCGACCTCGAAACGGACGAACCGCGTCACGGTTACGCCGGCCTCGTCGAGCAGCGCCTTGACCGTTTTCTTGCTGTCCGACACTGACGGCTGCTCGAGCAACACGACGTCTTTGAAGAACCCGCCCAGCCGGCCTTCGACGATCTTGGGCAGCGCCTGTTCGGGTTTGCCTTCCGCGCGTGAGGTCTCTTCGGCGATGCGCCGCTCGCTGGCCACCACGTCCTCGGGCACGTCGTCGCGGCTCAGGTAACGGGCCTTGAGCGCGGCGATCTGCAGCGCGACTGCGTGCGCGGCATCGGCTCCGGAAGGGCCGCCGCGGTATTCGACCAGGACACCGACGCCCGGCGGCAGGTCGGCCGCACGCTTGTGTAAGTAGGTCTCGACATTGCCGTCGAAGAACGCGACTCGGCGCAGTTCGAGCTTCTCGCCGATCTTGGCGGAGAGCTCCGCGATTACCTGCTCGACGGTTTTGTCGCCCACGCCGGCCGCTTTGAGGGCGTCGACGTCGGCTGCCTTGGATGCGGCCGCCGCTGCGACGATCTCCTCGGCGACCTTCTGGAACTCCGCGTTCTTGGCGACGAAGTCGGTCTCGCTGTTCAGCTCGATCAGCGCGCCGTCCTTGGCGGCGACCAGGCCCTCGGCGGTGGCGCGCTCAGCACGCTTGCCGACGTCTTTGGCGCCCTTGATCCGCAGCGCCTCGACGGCCTTGTCGAAGTCGCCGTCGGTTTCGGCCAGCGCGTTCTTGCAGTCGAGCATTCCAGCGCCGGTGAGCTCCCGAAGCCGCTTGACATCGGCAGCGGTGAAGTTCGCCATCTCAGCCTTCCGTGGGGGTTGATTCCGATGCGACCGCGGCGGCTTGTTCTGCCGGGGCGGCTGTTGCCGTCGCCGAGGCCAGCAGTTCCTGCTCCCATTCGGCCAGCGGCTCGGCGGCGTCCGCCTCGGGCTTGCCGTCGCCGCGGCCGACACCGGCGCGCGCCTGCAGACCCTCGGCCACCGCGGAGGCGATCACCCTGGTCAACAGGGCCGCCGAGCGGATCGCGTCGTCGTTGCCCGGGATCGGGTAGTCGACCAGGTCGGGGTCGCAGTTGGTGTCCAAGATCGCGATCACCGGGATACCCAGCTTGCGGGCTTCACCGACCGCGATGTGCTCCTTATTGGTGTCGACAATCCAGACCGCCGACGGCACCTTCGCCATGTCGCGGATACCGCCGAGGCTGCGCTCGAGCTTGTTCTTCTCGCGGGTCAGCATCAAGATTTCCTTCTTGGTGCGGCCCTCGAAACCACCGGTCTGCTCCATCGCCTCCAGCTCCTTGAGGCGCTGCAGACGCTTGTGGACGGTCTGGAAGTTGGTAAGCATGCCGCCCAGCCAACGCTGGTTCACGTACGGCATGCCGACGCGGGTCGCTTCGGCGGCGATGGACTCCTGCGCCTGCTTCTTGGTACCGACGAACATGACGCTGCCACCGTGGGCGACGGTCTCTTTGACGAACTCGTACGCCTTATCGATGAACGTCAGCGTCTGCTGCAGGTCGATGATGTAGATGCCGTTGCGGTCGGTGAAGATGAACCGCTTCATCTTGGGATTCCAGCGACGGGTCTGATGCCCGAAGTGGGTGCCGCTGTCCAGCAGCTGCTTCATGGTGACTACGGCCATGGCTGTGCCTTACGGTTGTCGGTTGTCGCCCGGCATCGGTGTGAAGCCGGGCCCTGGCGGCTGCTGCGATGCCGGACCCGTCGTGAGACGGGACCGCCCGGCACGCGGTGCGAACTCCTAGTGAAACGGGAGGCGCGGTGCAGACGCGCGAAGTCAGCTCGTAGCAACGGGCTGCGCAGAGGAGTTTACACGGTTCGGCCAGGTGCTTTGTCCACAGCGCTGGCTGGCCGGTTCGCGGGTGCCGCGGTGAACTGACGAGGTGCGATGGGCGGCGACGATCTGGGCCGCGGCGCTGGTCTGCGCGTTCCCGGCTCGCGGCGACGCAACCAGACTGCAGTGGCCGTTGCGGCCGCCTCCGGCGGTCGTGCGAACCTTCGACGCCCCGTCGCCGGACTGGAACCGCGGCCACCGCGGGGTGGACCTGGCGGGCACCCCCGGCCAGCCGGTGTATGCCGCGGGTGCCGCGACGGTGGTGTATGCCGGGATGCTGGCCGGCCGTCAGCTCGTGTCGCTGGCCCACCCAGGCGGTTTGCACACCAGTTACGAGCCGGTGCGGGCCACCGTGCGGGTTGGGCAGCTGCTGAACGCCGGGACGGTAATCGGTGAGCTGTCGGCCGGCCACCCGGGGTGTCCGGTCGCGGCGTGCCTGCACTGGGGAGCGATGTGGGGACCGGCCGCCCGCGCAGACTACGTCGATCCGCTGGGCCTGCTGGCGTCCACCCCGATGCGGCTGAAGCCCCTGCGGGGCTGACCGCGCGGGTTAGGCCCGTGGATGGGCTTGGTCGTGCACTGCCCGCAGTCGGGCAACCGTGACATGGGTGTAGAGCTGGGTGGTGGCCAGGCTGGAATGACCCAGCAGTTCCTGCACGATGCGCAGGTCGGCCCCGCCTTCGAGCAGGTGGGTGGCCGCAGCTGTGCCGCAGGCCATGCGGCCCCATGTCGGGTGCGCCGTCGACCGCGGCGACGGTCTGATGCACCACCGTGCGGGCTTGGCGCACATCGAGCCGCCGACCCCGGGCGCCCAGCAGCAACGCCGGCCCGGACTCCGCGGTGACCAGCGCCGGGCGCCCGTCGGCCAGCCAGGCGCGCAACGCCTCGGCGGCCGGTTCCCCGAACGGGGCGCTGCGCTGCTTGTTGCCCTTACCCAGTACGCGCAGCAGCCGGTATCCGGTGTCGACGTCGTCGATGTCCAGGCCGCACAGCTCGCTGACCCGGATGCCGGTCGCATACAGCAACTCGACGATCAACCGGTCCCGTAATGCCAGCGGATCACCTTGCTGCGAACCGGATTTCGCGGCCGACATGGCGGCCAGCGCCTGGTCTTGTCGCAACACCGCCGGCAACGTGCGGCGCGCCTTCGGCGTCTGCAGCCGGACGGCCGGGTCGCCGGTCAGCAGCCCTCGTCGCACCGCCCACGCGGTGAAAGCCTTGACCGCCGAGGTGCGGCGCGCCAGCGTGGTGCGGGCCGCGCCGGCGCCTGCTCCCGCGGCGAGCCACGACCTCAATACCGGCAGACTCAATCCCTGCAGGCCAGTCCCCGGCGCGCGCGCGTCGAGGAAAGCGGACAACGATCGAAGATCGCCCAGGTAGGCGCGGCGGGTGTGCGCCGAGCGACCACATTGCAGCGCCAGGTAGTCGTCGAACTCGTCGAGGATCGCCTCCACTACCTCACGGTCGCAGAGATCCGGGGTCTGGCTCAGTTGACGCGCCGCAGGGTGTCCGGAGTGAGATCAGCCAGTGACGGATACCCGTCGACGGCCATGGTCAGGTCGGCTTCGGCCAACAACGACCGCAGTACGTGCACGATGCCGTCGGCACCGCCCAGCGCCAGGCCGTAGGCGTAAGGGCGCCCGATGCCGACCGCGGTCGCGCCGAGGGCCAGCGCTTTGACGACGTCGGCGCCGCTGCGGACCCCGGAATCGAAGAGCACGGGCAGCCCGTCGGCGGCCTCCACCACGCCGGGCAGGCAGTCCAGCGCGGGCAGCCCGCCGTTGGCCTGGCGGCCGCCGTGGGTGGAGCAGTAGATGCCGTCCACACCGCCGTCTTTGGCGCGACGCGCGTCGTCGGGGTGACAGATGCCCTTGACGATCAGCGGCAGCGTGGTCAGCGAGCGCAGCCACGGCAGGTCGTCCCACGTCAACGGGTTACCGAAGACCTGCACCCAGCGCAGCACGGCGCCCTGCGGGTTCTCTTCGGGGGTTTGCGCCAAGCTCGCGCGGAAGACCGGGTCGCTGGTGTAGTTGGCCAAGCAGTGCCCGCGCAGTTGCGGAAAGTTCGACGTGCTCAAGTCGCGCGGGCGCCAGCCGGTGACCCAGGTGTCCAGGGTGACGACGATGCCCTTGAAGCCGGCAGCCTCGGCGCGATGCACCAAGCTGGCGGCCAGCTCACGGTCGGTCGGGGTGTAGAGCTGGAAAAACCCGGGCGTCTCACCGAACTGCGCGGCGACATCTTCGAGCGGGTCGGCCGTCAACGTCGACATCACCATGGGGACCCCGGTGCGGGCGGCAGCGCGCGCGGTGGCCAGGTCGCCGTGGCCGTCTTGGGCGCACAGCCCGATCACCCCGATCGGCGCCATGAACAGCGGGCTCGGCAGCGTCAGTCCGAACACGTCGACGGAAAGGTCGCGCTGTGCGGCGCCGACGAACATCCGCGGGATCAGTCCCCATCGCTGGAAGGCTTCGCAGTTGGCCCGCTGGGTGCGCTCGTCGCCCGCCCCGCCCGCAACGTAGGACCACACCGACGGCGGCAAAGCCTTTTCGGCCTTGGCTTCCAGTTCCGCGAAGATCATCGGCAGCGATGGCACGACTCCGGCCAGGCCCTGAAGGTAGATCTCGTTCTGATAGTCGCCGAACGCCATGCGATGAGCATGCCAGCCGGCAGTCGGGCTGACGAGGCCCTACTGAGCCCCGGCCTCGGCTGCGGCGAGTTCCTTCTTCCACTGACGGAACGTCTCTTCGGTGCGACCGCGCCGCCAATAACCCGATATCGACGCCCACTTCGCGTCGACACCGCGGTCTTTGCGGATATACGGCCGAAGATTGTGCATGACCGCTTGCGCTTCACCGTGAATGAAGACATGCACCTGCCCGGGAAGCCAGTGGGAGGATTTGACTGCCTCGATCAGCGGCGCATGGTCACCGGCTCGGTCCTCCCCGACCAGATCGGCTCGGCCGCCGCGGAAAATCCAATTGGTCTGGACGCCCTCCGGTGCGGTCAGCGGAATTTCGTCGGCCGGGTCGGCGCTCTCGATGAACACCTGGCCGATTGCGTTGGCGGGCAGCGCTTCGAGCGCGACGCTGATCGCCGGCAGGGCCGTCTCGTCGCCGGCCAGCAAGTGCCAGTCGGCTACTGGGTCGGGGGCGTAGGCCCCGCTGGGCCCCATCAGGTACGCCGGCTGTCCGGGCTCGGCCGTCGCGGCCCACTGTCCGGCGGTCCCATGCTCACCGTGCACGGCGACGTCGATGGCGATCTCGCGGGCGGCCGGGTCGGCGCGTCGCACGGTCATCGTCCGCACTACCGGCTGCTTGACGGCCGGTAAGCCGGCGAAGCTGTCCAGCGTCAACGGCTGCGGCAGCGCGGCCATATCGACGTCGTCGGCGACGAATACCAGTTTGACGTAGGAGTCGGTGAACTCGCTGGGCGTGAACGTGTCGAAACCGCTGCCGCCCAGCACAATCCGGATCATGTGCGACGTGAGTTGTTCGCTGCGCACCACTTCGAAGGTGTGCAGTGGTCGACCGGGCACCTGGTTCCTCCCCTTTAGCGCTGACCTTTCGACTATACGAGTCAGCCGGTCACGGCGGTTGCCTACGATTCCGAACGATTCGCCAGCAGCCATCGTGGCGCTCAGCCAGGCCGGCGACTTCCAGCATCGCCAGCGGCGCCAGGGTCCGCGCCGGCTCCACCGCGGCAGCAATGGCGATCTCGTCGATGGTGGCGACCCCGCGGCCCGGCAGCGCCTCGTACACCCGGCGCTCCTCGTCACCCAACCCGTCGAGTGACGTCGCAGGATGGGGCTGCTCAGGAGCCAACTCCCCGATGCGACCCACCAATTCGACGACGTCTTCAGCGCGGGTGACCACTTCGGCGCCCATGCGCAGCAGCGCATGACATCCAGTCGACGCCGAGGAGGTGACCGGTCCAGGCACCGCGCCGACAACTCTGCCCAACGCCCGCGCCCAGGCGGCGGTGTTGGCTGCGCCGCTGCGCAAACCGGCCTCTACCACGACCGCCGCCCCTGCGAATGCGGCCACCAACCGGTTGCGCGTCAGGAACCGGTGCCGGGCCGGTCGCACCCCCGGCGGGTATTCGGTGACCAACAACCCTTCGCCGCCAATACGATGCAGTAGGGCGGAATGTCCTGCGGGATAAGGGACATCAAGCCCCCCAGCCAACACTGCGGCGGTGAGACCGTCGGCTGCCAGCGCCGCGCGATGGGCAGCGCCGTCGATGCCGTAGGCCCCGCCGGAAATGACGGCGACATCGTGCTCGACCAGTCCATCCGCCAGATCCGCAGCCACCTGCTCGCCATAGTTGGTCGCTGCCCGGGTTCCGACGAGGGCGGCGGCCCGCTGTGCGGTCTCATCGAGCCGCGCCTGGCCCAGTGCCCACAACACCATCGGTGGCCGTCCCTGCGGCTTCGCCGCGGCAGCGCCGCCGAACGCGGCGAGCGCCAGTGTCGGCCACTCGTCCTCGTCGGGCGTGATCAGGCGACCACCACGACGTGCGATCAGTTCGAGATCCTCTGCAGCCCGGTCGATTTCACGCCTTGCTTCGGTACGTCGCGCCAGAACGTCGTCGACCTGGCCCCGTCGCACCCGCTCGGCCGCTTCGACCGGCCCCACCCGGGCCACCAGGGCGGCAAGCTCGGCGCAGGGCGGTTCGACGACGCGCGACAGGTAAGCCCATGCCCGCGTCGTCACATCGGTCATCGCGAGGCTCCCGGCTGGCGGAAGCTCAGCGCCACGGCCACCTCGTCCCGCCCAGGCGACGTGCGACCGGCCAGATCGGCCAGCGTCCACGCGACCCGCATTGTGCGGTCCACGCCGCGAATGCTCAGCAGCCCGCGGTCCAGCGCGGTCCGCAGCGGCTGCATCGCCACATTGCTGGGCCGGAACCGACGGCGCAGCAGCGTTCCGCTGACCTCGGCGTTGGTGCGGAATCCGTGCGCGCGCCAACGCTGCGCAGCCGCGTCACGGGCCACGGTCACCCGGTGACGGACCTGTGCCGTCGACTCGGCGTCGGTGGTCGCGAACGCGCTCATCCGTACCGGATGCATCTCCACTCGCAAGTCGACGCGGTCGAGCAGCGGCCCGGACAGCCGGCCGAGATAGCGTCGTTTGACTGCGGCCGCGCAGATGCAGTCACGCGGGTCGGCCGGTGCGCAGGGACACGGGTTAGCGGCCAGAACGAGTTGAAAGCGGGCCGGATAGCACGCCACCCCGTCTCGTCGGGCCAGGCGAATCTCGCCCTCCTCCAACGGTGTTCGCAATGCCTCCAATGCGCTGACACCGATCTCGGCGCACTCGTCGAGAAACAACACCCCGCGGTGCGCCCGGCTGACCGCACCAGGCCGGGCCATTCCCGAACCGCCACCGACCAGTGCCGCGACACTGGAGCTGTGATGCGGCGCCACGAACGGCGGCCGGGTGATCAGCGGTGTGGCATCCGACAGCAGGCCGGCCACCGAGTGAATCGCGGTCACCTCCAACGACTCGCTGTCCGACAGCTGCGGAAGGAGCCCCGGAAGACGTTGCGCCAGCATGGTTTTCCCCACGCCCGGCGGACCGGTGAGCATCAGATGATGGGCCCCGGCAGCGGCCACCTCGACGGCGAAGCGCGCCTGGGCCTGCCCCATCACATCGGCCAGATCCGCGGACGGCTCGGCGGGCGGAACCGTCCCGCTGATCCGCTGGTCGAGCCGCGCCGAACCGCTGAGCCACCCCTGCAACTGCGCCAGGGTACGCACACCCCAGACATCGATGCCGTCGACCAGGCTGGCCTCCGGAAGGTTTTCCACCGGAACCACGGCAGTGCCCCAGCCCGCAACCTTGGCCGCCAGCACCGCCGGCAGGACCCCGCGCACCGCTCGCACCCGTCCGTCTAATGCCAACTCGCCCAGCACCACGACGGTTTCGAGCTGTCGCCACGGTGTCTTTCGTTGCGCCGACAAGACCGCGGCCGCAAGCGCCAAGTCGTACACCGAGCCCATTTTCGGCAGCGTCGCCGGTGAAAGCGCCAGCGTCAGGCGTGACATCGGCCATCGGTTGTTGCAGTTGGTGATTGCGGCGCGGACCCGATCTCGTGATTCCTGCAACGCGGCGTCGGGCAAGCCCACCAGATGCACACCCGGCAGACCGGAGGTGATATCGGCTTCGATCTCCACGATCTGGCCGTCCAATCCCAGCACCGCAACCGAGAACGCGCGCCCGAGCGCCATCAGCCGACACCTTGCAGATGCGTGATCTCCGGGGTGCGGCGTCTGCCGATACGCACGCCGATCACGTCGATGCGGACCGCCGCCCAACGCCGGTCCTGAGCGGCCAGCCAGATCGCCGCCAGCCGACGTAGCCGGCGTGCCTTCTGCGCGGTCACCGCTTGCGCCAGACCGCCGAAACCGTCGCCGGTACGGGCCTTGACCTCGACGAACACCACCGTGTCGGTGATCGGGTCGACGGCGATCACATCCAGCTCGCCGTAGCGGCAGCGCCAGTTGCGGGTCAGGATCTGCAGCCCCAGTCCGATCAGGTGCTCGGCGGCCAACCGCTCGCCGAGCGCTCCGATTTCGGCTCGCGTCAACATCGTCATGCCGCCACCCTGCGGCAGCGCACCGACGCGGATATCCACCGCGCAGCGATCGGTGCCAGACGGCGACCGGTTATCCCCAGTTGCGCGGCTATCCACAACCGGCTCGCGCGCCGCATTGCATTGGGAGGTGATCGAGCAGAAGCGACGCTTCCTCGGTTGAGACCACGGTCTGCTGCACCGTCGAAAGAGGGACACCAGGCCTTTAGGCTGGGCTAGCCGCTGCGGCTGGGCGGCTCAGCAATACCCGGCCGCGGCATTGGGAGGTGCGATTGTGAATCCGGCAGGCTACGGGGTCCTCCTGCTCTGCGGACCGCTGGCAGCCATCGCTGCGGTGTGGCTGGCCGATCGGGTCGGCGTGCCGTATCCCGTCCTGCTGGTGGGTGTCGGCGCGGCGCTTGCCTGGCTGCCGGGGATCAACGTGCCGCAGCTCTCGCCCGATGTCGTGTTCTACGTGTTCCTCCCGCCGTTGTTGTATTACGCGGCGTATTTCATTGCGCCAGATGACCTTCGAGCCAATGCCCGGTCGATAGGTCTGCTGTCGGTGGGGCTCGTGATAGTCACCATGGCGACGGTCGCAGGCGTTCTGGTGGGTGTCACGGGCGTGCCATTGGCGGTGGCTCTGGTGGCCGGCGCGGTGGTGGCGCCGACCGACGCCGTCGCAGCAACATCGGTCTTCGCGCGGCTGGACGTACCGGAGCGGCTCGCAACAATCGTCGAGGGCGAAGGACTCACGAACGACGGCACCGCTTTGGTGCTCTACACCGGCGCCGTAGGCGCCGCGATGGTCGGGGCGGTGCGGCCCGGCCCGCTTGCAGTGACGCTGCTGGCCGCTCCGGCGGGCGGTGCCGTGCTGGGGCTCGCCGTCGCCTGGTTGGCCGTGCACGTGCGGCGGCGAATCGACCACCCGTTATTGGAGATCACTCTCTCGCTGGTGACGCCGTACCTCACCTATGTGCTCGCCGAGGCCGCCCATCTCTCCGGGGTCTTGGCCACCGTCGCCGCCGGGGTTTATGTGGGTTCGCACCTTAGCCGGATCTTCGCCCCCGGTGCGCGATTGCAGGCCTTTGCCTTTCTCGATGTTTTGGTCTTCCTGCTGGACGCCGTGCTGTTCACCTTGGTCGGCATGGAACTTTGTGCGCTCGCTGCACTGGGTGCCGGGCATGTCCGGGGGGCGGGTCGTCGCGGTGATCTCGGCCGTCGTTGTCGTGGTGATCGCATCGCGGCTGGTGTGGATGCTGTCGGGGCCTGCCACCGCGCGGCTGTTAGGGCGCGCACCGGGTGAGCCGGTGTGGCGTGAACGCGTGGTCGTGGCGTGGGCCGGCATGCGGGGCGGTTTGTCGCTGGCAGCCGCGCTGGCCATCCCGCTGCGGCTCGCCGACGGGACGCCGTTTCCGGACCGCGACCTGGTCATCGTGGTGGCCGCCGCGGTGATCGTGTCAAGCCTGCTCATTCAAGGCACCAGCCTGCCGTGGCTGTTACGCCGACTCGGCTTGCGGGCTGAGGATTTCGGAACCGAGGAGAACAAGACTCGGCTGAAGGCGGCCCGTGCCGCGTTGGAGTGGCTGGACGACCACAGCCACGCAGACGCTGCCGACGAAGCCACCAAGTCGGCGCGTTCCCTGTATGAGGCCAAGGTGCGGCGCCTGCAGCTCAGCCCGCCGAGCGATGCGGAGTCAGACGACGCCCAGGAGATGGAGCGCTATCGCGCGTTGCGGCTGAGACTGCTCGGCGTCGAGCGGTCGGTGCTGCTGGCCTTGAGACGCGACGGCCGCATCAACGCGACGCTGTTACGCGCCATCGAACGCGACTTCGACCTCGAAGAGGCAAGGCTCAGCGGCTCCTGAGCGCGCCCGGCCTCAACGCGTTACGGAATCCTCGTCTTTTCGTGAACGGGCCACGGCCGTCGCCTGCGCGATCCGAGACCCCACGTCGTAGGCCACGATCTGCGCGGTGGCACCCGGGACCCGGCTGATGGCCGCGGCCATCTTGTCGGCGGTGCGGTCATGGAGCAGCCGGCCCACCAGCGGCGCATACGTCCGGCGCGGCAACAACACCGTCACCTGGGTGCCTGGATGGTCGTCGACCTCCTGCATTACCAGCTCTTGTGCCACGCGACTCAGGTGACGATCCGGGCAGTCGACCAGCCGCAGTGGAATCTCGTCCTCGAAATGCTCCCAGCGCTGCTGCAGCCGCGACGCATGCACCGCATCGATCACGAAGTGCACCGCAGTCAGTTTGTCGGCGTGCAGCCCGCTCGCGTAATGCAGCGCCTCGATCAACGCGAGGTCGAAGTGATCGACAAAGACGAATACCCGATGCCGCGGGTGCCCGACCACGTCCTGACGCTCGGTCACCAGATTCTCCAAAACGGAGTTCTCGGCGCGATATTGGCGGTTGAGCCGCATCAACCCGAACATCAGGGTCGGCATGACCACGACGACTAGCCAGGCCCCCTCAGTGAACTTAGCCACCGCGAAAATCCCGACCACGATCGTGGATAAGACCCCCGCGGAGAAGTTGATCACAAGCTTGCGCCGCCAGCCGGGCCCACGATGGGTCAGCCAGTGTTTGGTCATGCCGTAACCGGCCATCGAGAATCCGGTGAACACGCCCATCGCGAACAGTGGCACGATTGCATCGACCGAGCCGCCGGTCACCAGCAGCAGTATCAGCGCCAACGCGGTCAGCGTGATGATGGCGTTGGAGAACACCAGGCGATGACCGCGTTTCACCAGCGGCCGTGGCAGAAAACTGTCCTCGGCAATGAAGCTCGTCAGCGCGGGGAAGCCGTTGAAACTGGTATTGGCACCGAAGAACAAGATCGCCGCGCTCGCCGTCTGAAGAAAGATGTACAGGATCTTGCCGATCAACCCCTGGCCGAAAACCGCACGGGCAACCTCGGAAAGCATCGACGGATATTCGGCGACAAAGGGAGTGGCGTGGGTGGCGTGCACCAGGTAGATGACACCAACCAACAAGAACCCGAGGATGCAGGCCATTGCGGTGAGTACCCGACGCGCGTTGGGGCCTTGCGGCTTACGGAAAATGTTGACCGCGTCGGCGATCGACTCGACCCCGGTCAGCGACGTGCCGCCGTTGGCGAATGCCCGCAACACAATCAGTATCGTCGCGCCCATCACCAGCCCGTTGCCCTGATGCACCGGCACCGCCCCGGCAATCTGCGCCGGATTGTATTGCGGTAAGCCCCAGAAGATTTGGCGAACCACACCGATCACGATCAGCACCGTCAGCATGATGATGAACGAGTAGACCGGCACGGCGAAGATCCGGCCCGCCTCTCGCAATCCGCGCAAGTTGGCGTAAGAAATGATCAGCAATGCGGCCACGGTGATTGCCAAGTGGTAGGGGCCAAGAGACGGTACCGCCGACACCACCGCGAACGTGCCAGACGCGCACTGCACCGCCACGGTGACCACATAGTCGATCATCAGTGCGGCGGCAGAAAGCTGCGCCCACCGGGGCCCGAAGTTGGCCCGCGCGACGATGTAAGAGCCGCCTCGTTGCGTGTACGCCATCACGACCTGCCGGTACGACCCCGTCACCAGCGCCAGAATCAGCAGGATCACACCGGCGATTGGAAGCACCAGTACGTACGCAGCTAATCCCGCCGCCGGCAACAACTCGACCATGATCTGCTCGGGACCATAGACGGTCGACGAGATCGCGTCGGGTGAAAGCGCGCCCAGTGCAACGACATTCGATAAACTCTCGTGTTCCAGATTCTCACTAATGAGCGGCTTTCCGAGAAAGAACCGCTTCCACGAATCGATGAACGTTGGCGGGACCGTTAGCTCGTCAGCCGAATCTGTCACGGTGATGCTCTTCCCCGCCCTTTACATCCGAAAAACATACGAACGTGACGTTAGCGGCTTTGCCGACGATTCGGTGGTCCTAGGTGGGGGCACCCACACGGATTCTCAGCCAAATATCATGTTCCGGGCGCGGCTGACAGACAAAACATCCCGGGACGCCGGGGTTGTCGGCCTGCGGCTTTCCGGTGGACTCCGGCAATCGACCAGGCCCGTCACCGTCCGCATCCCGAAGCGCCCGCGCGACCCGCGACCCGATGTCGTAGGCCAGAATCTGGGCGCTTGCGCCCGGGATCCGGCTGATCACCCGGCCGATCTTGTCGGCGGTGCGGTCATGCAGCAGCCGGCCGGCCAGCGGCGAATACATCCGACGGGGCAACAACACCGTCACCGTGCTGTCGGGATGGTCACGCTTGACCTGCGCGACCAGCTGCTCGGCGGCGCGGCTGAGTTGTCGATCCGGGCAATCGATCATCCGCAATGGGGTGTCGTAGCCGAAGTGTCGCCAGCGCACCTGCAACCGCGCGGCACGAGTCTCGTCCAACACGAAATGGACGGCGGTCAGGTCGTCGGCGTCCAACCCTTTGGCATAGCGCATCGCCTCGACCTCGGCCAAGTCGACCGAGTCGACAAAGACCAACACCCGGTGACGCGGATGTTTGTCCAGGTCGGGGAGCTCGCCGTGCGACATCTCCAACACCGAGGCCTCGGCGCGGTACTGCCGGTTGAGCCGCATCAACACCAACACCAGAATCGGAAAGACCACCACCACCAGCCAGGCGCCCTCGGTGAACTTCGCGATCGCGAAGATCGCCACCACACTCGTCGACAAGATGCCCGCCGACAGGTTGATCACCAGCTTGGAGCGCCAGCCAGGCCCACGCTGGGTCAGCCAGTGTTTGGTCATGCCGTAGCCGGCCATCGAGAAAGCGGTGAACACGCCCATCGCGAACATCGGCACCAGCGCGTTGACGCCGCCTCCCGTGGCGACCAAAAGCGCCACCGCGAGCGCGGTCAGCAGGATGATGGCATTGGAGAACACCAGCCGGTGACCGCGCTTCATCAGTGGCCGTGGCAGGAAGCTGTCCTCGGCAACAAAGTGAGTCAACGCCGGAAATCCGTTGAAGCTGGTATTGGCACCGTTGTACAAGATGGCCGCACTCGCCGCCTGCAACAGGAAGTACAAGACGTTGCCGATGATTCCGTGGCCGAAGACCGCCCGGCCGATCTCGGAGAGCATCGACGGATATCCGGCAGAGAACGGAACGGAATGAGTGGCGTAGCCGAGCCAGGCCACACCGGCCAACAACAGCCCAAGAACCGTAGCCATCGAGGTCAGCACCCGGCGCGCGTTACGGCCTTCAGGCTTACGAAACAGGTTGACCGTGTTGGAGATCGCCTCGACCCCGGTCAGCGACGAGCCGCCGTTGGCGAAAGCCCGAAGTATCACCAGGATTGTCGCGCCCATCACCAGGCCGTTACCCTGGTGCATCGGCACTGCTCCATCAAGGTGCTGCGGATCGTATTGCGGCAGAGTCCAGAAGATTTCACGAGCAAGGCCGACCACGATCATCAGCGTGAGCATGCCGATAAACCAGTACGTTGGCACCGCGAATGTCCGGCCCGCCTCCCGCAATCCACGGAGGTTGAAATAACAGAAAATGAGCACCGCACCGACCGAGATTTCCAGGCTGTAGGGGCCCAGCACCGGTATCGCCGACGCCACCGCCACGGTGCCGGCCGCGCACTGGATGGCCACGGTGACCACGTAGTCGATCAACAGCGCCGCCGCTGCGACCTGCGCTATCCGGGGCCCGAAGTTCTCTCTGGCCACGATGTAGGAGCCCCCGGCCCGGGTGTAGGCCATCACGACCTGGCGATACGATGCGGTGACCAGCAACAGGATCAGCAGGATCACACCGATCAGCGGAAGCAACAACACAAATGCCGCCATGCCGGCGGCCGGCAACAACTCCACCATGATCTGCTCGGGACCATACGCAGTCGAGGAAATCGCATCCGGCGAAAGTGCACCCAGCGCAACAGGATTCGACAACTTCTCGTGCTGAAGCTCGTCGGTGATCATGGGCTTACCGAGGAAGACCCGCTTCCAGCCGTCAAAAAATGAGGGCGCAACCTTGTACTCGGCAGCCGAACCTGTCACGAGCTATTCCTAACCGATGATGAGGCTCGTCGCTGCCTTCCTTACGGGATCTTGACGCCCGACGCTTCCCGCCTCCGCGGAGATCGCGCCCCATTGCGCAGGTTGACCGCCCCGCAGAAGGAGGACGTCGATACAGTGGTCAGCAGGCAAATTGGCTTGAGATGATGGACGACGTGGCAGACGAAGCGAACAACGGTTCCGGGGGATCACAGGCGGGGGCAGACCCTGCCACGGTTTTTTCCGCGCTGGCCGAGATCATCTATCAGGGCCCGGAGTCGAGCGAGGTCTACGCGGCCATCTGCGTCGCCGCGACGTTGGTCGTGACGGGATGCGATCACGCCAGCTTGCTGGTGCGCCGCGACAGTCGCTATGTCACCGTCGGCGCCAGTGACCGCATCGCGCAGCGGATCGACGACATGGAACGCCTCGCCGGCGACGGACCGTGCGTCGACGCGATCGAAGAAGAGACGCCGCAGATCGAAACGGACCTGACCACGCCGAACCAGTGGCCCCATCTGGCAGCGAAGATGGTCGCCGAGACACCCGTGCGCGGGGCGATGGGTTTCCGCATTTTGGTAGATCGCCGCAAAACCGGCGCGCTCAACCTGTTCAGCGACACGCCCAACGTCTTTGACACCGAGTCCGCCGGCCAGGCCATCGTGCTGGCATCGTTCGCCAGCGTGGCCATCAACGCCGTGGCTCAGGGCGAGGACGTCTCCACCCTCCGGCGCGGGCTGCTGTCCAACCGCGAGATCGGCAAGGCCGTCGGCATGCTGATGATGCTGCACGGCGTGGACGAGCAGGAGGCATTCAACGTGCTGCGCCGGTATTCGCAAGAGCTGAACATCAAGCTCGCCGACGTGGCGCGGTCGGTCATCGATAGCCGCGGCAAACCGATGTTCGGCGAGGGTGGCCTGCCGTCAGGCAGGCGTTAGGCCGGCCGGCGGTCTATTCGGGCAGACGTAACTCGGGTTTCTCGACCTCTTCGATGTTGACGTCTTTGAAGGTGACTACCCGCACCTGCTTGACGAAACGGGCCGGTCGGTACATGTCCCACACCCACGCATCAGAGAGCCGCAGCTCGAAGTAAACCTCGCCGTCTGCGTTGCGCGGCAGCATCTCGACACTGTTTGCCAAATAGAACCGACGCTCGGTCTCTACCACGAAGCTGAACTGACCCACGATGTCTTTGTATTCGCGGTACAGCGAGAGCTCCATCTCGGTTTCATACTTTTCGAGATCTTCGGCACTCATCTGCTCAGCCGTCCTTCTCCGCCCGTGGTTGCTTGAGGGCTCCCATCTTTCCCCACCTGCTTTTCGCGTGTCGATCCGGTGCTACCGCATCGTCGCCCGGCTGGGCCGGATCGGCGCACGGGGCGCACTCGGCCACCATCCGGGTGCCCGACCCGAATGCCACCCGCCGGACGTTGATGAACGAGTGCCGATGCTCCGAGCAGGGACCCAAATCGTTGAGCGCGGCCGAGTGGGCGGCGGTGCTGTAGCCCTTGTGCTCGGCGAAGCCATAACCCGGATAGTCGGTGTCCATCGCCACCATCAACCGATCCCGGCTGACCTTGGCCAGCACGCTGGCCGCGGCGATGCACGCCGCCGCAGCGTCACCTCCGATGACCGGCAGCGACGGCACGGGCAGGCCCGGCACCCGGAAACCGTCGCTGAGCACATAGCCGGGACGAACCGACAGACCCGCCACAGCGCGCCGCATGCCTTCGATGTTGGCCACGTGCACGCCGCGCCGGTCGACCTCGACCGACGGGATGAATACCACGTGGTAAGCCAACGCGTAACGGCGAATCAGCGGGTACAGCTTCTCCCGCGCCTTCTCCGTGAGCTTTTTCGAATCGTCAAGAGCGCTAAGGCTTTCCAACCGCCCTTGCCCCAGCACGCACGCGGCGACCACCAGCGGCCCGGCGCAGGCCCCGCGGCCGACCTCGTCCACGCCGGCCACCGGTCCAAGACCGCTGCGGTACAGCGCGGCCTCCAAGGTGCGCAAGCCCGACGATTTACGGATTACCGTCCGTGGCGGCCAGGTAGTCGCCATGCCTAATGATTCTGCTGCGGATTCACCGAACGCACAGACCCCCATCGCGAAGGCGGCCACACAATGAACCTCGCCTTACCGATGACATTGCCCACCGGCACCGTGCCGGCCATGGGATCACCGGTGCACAGCAGTCCGTTCATGGCGTCGCCGGGGGTACTGGTGCAGTGGGCTCTGGAGTCCGCCGAATGTGTGCGGTTGTCCCCCATCACCCATAACCTTCCCTGCGGGACATTGACCGGCCCGAACTCTGGCCCCAGGCACGGGTAGACCGATGGGTCGGCGTTCAGCGTGGCCGGATCCAGATACGGCTCTTTCAACCGCGCGCCGTTGACCGTCAGCCCGGTGTTGTTCCGGCACTCCACGGTCTGTCCGCCCACCGCGATGACGCGCTTCACCAAGTCGTTCTCGTCAGGAGGCACAAAGCCGACGAACGACAGCGTGTTTTGCAGCCAGCGGATCGCGGCGTCGTGGGAGCGGATCGACTTGTAGCCCACATTCCACGGCGGCGGTCCCTTGAACACGATGACGTCACCGGGGTGCGGTGTGCTGAAACGGAAGGTGAGCTTGTCCACCATGATCCGGTCGCCGACGCAGCCCGAGCAGCCATGCAGCGTTGGCTCCATGGATTCCGACGGGATGAGGTACGGGCGGGCCACGAACGTCAACATGACGTAGTAGAGCACCAGCGCGATCACGGCCAGGATCACGGTTTCCCGCAGCGCCGCCCGCTTCGTGCCGTGGGGCTCGTCGGCGTCGGCCGCACCCGGCTCCGGTATGGACGGAGGACTTGTCGCGACTTCTGGATCGGCCGGATCGGAATCGGGTTGACCCTCAGGCGAGTCGGTCGTCTCAGTCACGGCTTCAGCGTAGCCAGCATCGCCGTGCAATTCGGCACGGCCGAGGCAGAATCGCCGACCGGCCGGTGAAAGTCAGCGCTTTTCCTTGATCTTGGCCTTCTTGCCGCGCAGCTCGCGCAAGTAGTAGAGCTTGGCGCGACGGACATCACCGCGGGTCACGATGTCGATGTGGTCGATGTTGGGCGAATGCACCGGGAAGGTCCGTTCAACGCCGACGCCGTAGCTCTCCTTGCGGACGGTGAAGGTCTCCCGGACCCCGCCGCCCTGTCGGCGCAGCACCACGCCCTTGAACACCTGAATGCGCTCTTTGGCGCCCTCGATGACTTTCACGTGCACATTGATGGTGTCGCCGGGGCGGAAGGCCGGGAGGTCGTCGCGCAGCGACGTCTTGTCGACGAAGTCCAGCGTGTTCATTTCCGAGACACTTCCTTGCGGTCGCGGCTGCGTGCTGCTGCTCACCGCTACGGGCGTGTGCGCAGTCAACCTAGCCGATGGATTCGGGCATCTGGGCGCGTCTCGCAGCAGGCGGGAGCGGACGGGAGGCCGGCAACCGCTGGAGACAACTGGTCAATTGTGCCAGATCGGGACCACGCAGCGAAATCACGGCAAATCGCCGCCGCCGCTTACCCAGCCGTGACGTGGGCGAATGGTACACATGACCGTGAAATAACCAAGGCCTGATGACATAAAGCCGAGGCCACCCGCATAATCTGGAGCCTCCAGCGGATGGCGGCGTGGCGGTCCCTGTACCTGTTTGTCGGTCACCGTCTGAGGAGTGCCATGCGAGCGCGGCCGCCGATGCTGCTGATCGCCACCGCGGCGATGCTGACGGTGTCGACTGCGGGCTGTGAAGCCAAGGTGTACGGCTTGCCCGATGGTCCGTCACCGGTGGTCGGCGTCCCCGCGCCGCCCGAGTCGCCGCACAGTGTGCGCGCCGCCGCGTTCGACGAACTGCCGGCCCGCATCGCCCAGGCCACCGACGCCGCCGCCGCCAACGGCGCCACCATCTCGGTCGCCGTCCTCGACCGGCACACCAACAAAATGCTGTCCAACGGCAACGATCAGCTCGTCGCGATCGCATCCGTGGCGAAGTTATTTATCGCCGACGATCTGCTGTCGCACGAATCGAGCAGCCCGGACGGCAACACCAAGCTCTCGGCGGCAGATCGCCAGGCGCTGGACAGCATGCTGCGGTCCTCCGACGATGGCGCCGCGGAGACGTTCTGGGCTGCGCGCGGCGCCGAGACGATCATCACCGACGTCACGGCCCGGTACGGGCTGACGTCCACCTCGCCGCCCAGCGACGGGCGGTGGTGGAACACGACGAGCTCGGCATCGGACTTGGTCCACTACTACGACATGCTGCTCAACGGGTCCGGCGGGTTGTCCGGCGAGCGCGCGGAGATCATCGTCAACGACCTCGCCGGCTCGACGGCTGCGGGTGCCGACGGGTACCCGCAGCGGTTCGGCATTCCCGACGGGCTCTACGCCGAACCGGTTGCGGTGAAGCAGGGTTGGATGTGCTGCGTGGACGGCAGCAGCTGGATGCATCTGTCTACCGGCATCATCGGCGCAGACCGGCGCTACGTCATGGTGATCGAGTCGCTGCAACCCTCCGATGACTCCACCGCGCGGGCAACGATCACCCAGGCGGTCAAGACGATGTTCCCTTCCGGGCGCATCTGACGTCAATCGGTTCCAGTGTCTGGATGCCAAAGGTCGGGACGGCGCTCGCGGGTGCGCTGCTCGGAGGCCTGCCGCCGCCAAGCCTCGACGCGGGCGTGATCTCCGGACAACAACACCTCCGGCACATCCAGCCCACGCCAGCTCGGCGGCCTGGTGTACGACGGACCCTCGAGCACACCATCGGAATGTGAATCGTCTTGGTGCGACAGAGGATTACCCAAGACGTTCGGCAGCAGCCGCAGCACCGCTTCGATCATGACCAGGGCCGCCGATTCTCCCCCCGGCAACACGTAGTCTCCGATAGACACCTCTTCGACGCGCATCCGTTTACCGGCATCCTCGACGACCCGCTGGTCGATCCCCTCGTAACGACCGCAGGCGAATACCACATGTGCTTCACTGGCCCACCGCTGTGCGGTCGACTGCTTGAACAGTGTGCCCGCAGGCGTCGGGACAACGAGAAGCGTTTCCTGCGAACAGATCTCGTCGAGCACTTCACCCCACACCGGTGCCCTCATCACCATCCCCGGACCGCCACCATACGGCGCGTCGTCGACAGAGCGATGCACGTCGTGCGTCCAGCTACGCAGGTCGTGCACTTTCAACTGGACGAGGCCGGATTCTATTGCCTTGCCCGGCAACGATTGTCGCAACGGATCCAAGTAGGACGGGAAGATCGTCACGACGTCGATTCTCATAACGATGCGCCCTCACTGCTCCAGTTCCAGCAGACCCTCGGGCGGATCGATTTCGACGATGCGATCCTGCAGCGACACCGATGTGACGATCGCGCTGACGAACGGCACCAGCAACTCGCTTGCCTGGTCGCGGTTGACCGCCAGCAGTTCACCGCCTGGGGTGTGCAGAACCTCGGCGACGATGCCGACATCGCGGCCGGCGGTCGTACGCACTCGCAGACCTTCAAGCTGGTGGTCGTAGTAGGTGTCCGGCTCGTCGATGGGCGGCAAGTCCGCGGAGTCGATGACGAACACGCTGCCCCGCAGCGCGTCGGCGGCATCGCGATCGGCCACCCCCGACAACCGCACCAGCAGGCGGCTGCCGTGAGCACGGACGGTCTCGACGGCGTAGCTGCGCTCACGACGATCAGGTCCCTTGGCGCGTGAACGCAGTACCGCGCCTGGTACGAACCGAAGATCCGGGTCGTCGGTGCGAATCTCGACGACGAGTTCGCCGGTGACGCCGTGCGCTTTGACCACGCGCCCGATTATCAACTCCAAGGGAGTTCCATCGGCTGGGCTCCGCTACTGGTCGGTGTCCACCACGTCGACTCGGATGCCGCGACCACCGATTCCGGCAACGAGTGTGCGCAGCGCGGTCGCGGTACGTCCACCGCGACCGATCACCTTGCCGAGATCTTCGGGATGGACGTGCACCTCGACTGTCCTGCCACGCCGGCTGGTCACCAGACCAACGCGCACATCCTCGGGGTTGTCGACGATCCCGCGGACCAGATGTTCGACGGCGTCGACGACGACGGTACTCATAGCGGTGGTCAGCTCTCGGTCGCCGGCTCGGCCTGCTCGGCGCTTGCGGCCGGCTCGGCTTCAGCGGCCGGCTTGGGGGCTTCGGCAGCTCCGTCGGCTTTCTCGGCTTTGCCCGCTGCCGCCTTCTTCGCCGGAGCCTTCTTCTTCTTCGGCGTCGCGGCCGCGGTGTCAGGAGCACCGTCGGCGGCGGCCAGGGCGGCATTGAACAGCTCGAGTTTGCTCGGCTTGGGTGCGGCGACCTTCAGCCTGCCCTCCGCGCCGGGCAGCCCTTTGAACTTCTGCCAGTCACCGGTGATCTTGAGCAGCTTGAGGACTGGATCGGTGGGCTGAGCTCCCACTGACAGCCAGTATTGGGCGCGCTCGGAGTCGATCTCGATGAGGCTCGGCTCCTGCTTGGGGTGGTACCTGCCGATGATCTCGATCGCTCGGCCGTCGCGCCGGCCCCGTGAGTCGGAGATAGCGATGCGGTACTGGGGATTGCGGATCTTTCCAAGCCGGGTCAGCCTGATCTTTACAGCCATGGCTAAGCAACTTCTCCTACAGGTGTCACGCTGCAATTCAGCGATTCGGGCGGGATGCCGGAATCCGGTTTTGCCTCGCGTGTGTGACCGCCGGACAAGCACCGCGGTAGCGGTGGGTCGCGCGGCGGACAGCCGCTCATTGTGCCAGAACCAGGCCTGAAGTCAGAAATTCGCCGGCGCGGGCTACTACAGGATTTTCTGAAAGCACTTCGTCTCCACTCGGCGGGTCATCCGCCAACCCTCGGCGGTACGGAGGAATTCGTCGTCGTACCAGAGTCCGCAGAACATCACCTGGTCCCGGTCGCCTCCCGAGTCGCCGGGTAGCACCATCGGGTTGAAGCAGATCGTCCGCGACGCCGCGGTGTCGCCGTCGATGCGGACCGAGAAGTTGCCCAGCATGTGGGCGTACATCGGGAAGTTCGGCAGCACCTCCGCCAGCCAGGCCTTCACCTCTGGATAACGGCCTTCGATGCCGCCGAGGGCGGTGTAGTCGATGTAAGCATCCTGGGTGAACACCGCATCGAGGTCGTCGAAGCGACGCGTATCGATCGCTGTCGAGTAATCAACGATCAGCTGCTGGATTTCCAACCGGTCAGAGATTTCGGCATGGCTCAACATGGGTCGATTGAACACCTCTGACCGCAACGACAGGCGGTGCGGGCCAGGAGGCGGCCCGGGTATCGCCCGGCGACGATGCGGGCCGCACCGCGGGCCGAGGAGTAGGCGGGCCGGTAGAGTTAGCGGCCATGCGGATGCTGCTCGCCGCAGTCGCGGCTGTTATCTCCCTTGTCGGCACCAGTACCACCGCCTGGGCTGATGCCGGCGTGCAGCCGGTCGGCTCGGTGCCCATCCCCGATGGCCCGGCGCAGACCTGGTTGGTCGCGGATCTCGATTCAGGTCAGGTGCTGGCCGCGCGGGACGAGAACCTGCGCCATCCACCGGCCAGCACCATCAAGGTGCTGTTGGCGCTCGTGGCCCTCGACGAGCTGAGCCTGGACTCCACCGTTGTCGCCGATGAAGCCGACAGCCACGTCGAATGCAACTGCGTTGGCGTGAAAGCCGGCCGCACCTACACGGCGCGCCAACTGCTGGACGGCCTGCTACTGGTATCGGGTAACGACGCCGCCAACACGTTGGCGCACATGCTCGGCGGCCCGGAGGCCACGGTGGCCAAGATGGACGCCAAAGCGGCGTCCCTGGGCGCGGTGAACACCCATGCGTCGACCCCGTCAGGGCTGGACGGCCCTGGCGGATCGGGTTGGTCGACAGCCCACGACCTGGCGGTCATCTTCCGCGCGGCGATGGCCAATCCGGTGTTCGCACAGATCACGGCCGAACCGTCGGCTGTGTTTCCCGGTTCCCCCGGGAACGACGGTGATCGACCGATCGCCAACCAGGACGAGCTGTTGCAGCGCTATCCGGGCGCGATCGGCGGTAAGACCGGCTTCACCGATGCCGCGCGCAAGACGTTCGTCGGCGCCGCAGCCCGCGGCGGCCGACACCTGGTGGTCGCCATGATGTACGGGCTGGTGCACGAGGGCGGACCCACCTACTGGGATCAGGCCGCCAGCCTGCTCGACTGGGGTTTTGCCCTGAACCCGCAGTCGGCGATCGGTGCCCTGTAGGCCTTTGACGACACTGGCCGAGGATTGGGCTAGTCTTCCAGTGCCGTGGCATTCTATTGCGCAGGAGTCCAATATGAGCAGCCACGGCGCCCTGTCGACACGCGTCGACACCGTCCATGGGTTGAGTCCGACAGCCATTGCCAACGACGTCTGCGTCGCAAGCAGCCAACGCAGGTGCCCGTAAAGAATGAGGGATCGATGATGGCCGAAAACCAACACGCTGCTTCTGGTTCGCCTCCTCAATCCGACAAGGACGACTTCAACGCCCATGAGTCGTCGGTCGAAGGGCTGGCCGTGGTATCCGTGGGCGGAAGCGTGGACATGCTCACCGCCCCCGGGCTGGCTGAGGCCATTGACGCCGCGCTCGCCAAGAAGCCGAAAGGCCTGATCGTCGACTTGTCCAAAGTCGAGTTCCTCGGCTCGGCCGGCATCAGCGTGTTGATGAAGACCCGCGACACCCTCGGTGAGTCCACCCCGTTCTGCGTGGTCGCCGACGGGCCGGCCACGCACCGGCCACTGACCTTGTTGGGGATCAACGAGCTGATGTGCCTGTGCCGGCGCCTGGACGACGCCGTCAGCAAACTCACTGACCGCTGACTTCAGGCCGGCAGGCCGACTCCGCTCAACAGCGACGTCAGCAGGGCAATCCGCCGGTTCTCGATGTCGTGTTGCGGTAGCACCGCCCGCAGGATCGCGGCTCCGTCAAAGGCATTGGTCAACAACGCCACCAGGACCGCGAACATTTCCTGCGGAAAGCTGTCCGCACCGGGTAACGCCCGCGCGGCGTCGCAGATCTTGCTGGTGTACTGCTCGAGAACGTTTTGCAAAGTCGCGTTGAGCTTTTCGTCGGTGCGCGCGGCGATCATCAGTTCATAGAGCACCGCGTTGGTGGAGCTGCTGGTGATGTCCCGCAGAATTGTCAGGCCCGCCTCCAGCGCCGGCCGGTCAGCAGGTATTTCGGCGACCTGCTTGGTGAACGTATCCAGTTGACGCCGTAGCACTTCGTACGCCGTTGCTGCCATGAAGTCGCCCATGGTGTCGAAGTGCCGGAACAGGGCGCCGACCGATACCCCGGCGCGCTTGGTGATCACCGCCGCGGAGGCCCGGGCGTATCCGACCTCGATGATCGTCGCGATGCTGGCCTCGAGCAGTCGCGCCACCGTCTCTTCACGGCGCTGCTGCTGGGTTCTTGCCATCTCAGGCCTATGCGCTCGAGCCGGCGAGTTGTGGTTGACCCGCAGTGGCCCGCAGATACCGGCCCGACTTCACGGTCTTGCCATAGCCCTCCCGGAAGTGGCCGTCGCGGAACACGATCGCGCCGCCGACACCCGTCGCCACCACCGCTGCGTCGTTGCGATTCACCATGCGGCTCAGGTCGCCGTAGAACGCGACCTTTTCCTCGTGATAGGCGTCAACCGAATCGTCCAGACCGGCGGGATTGATCACGACGAAGTCGGCCCGATCGCCTTCCCGCAACGTGCCGGCGTCCAGGCCGAACCATTCGGCCACCTCGCCGGTCAGGCGATACACCGCGCGCTCGATGGTCATGAACGGCTTGCCGTCCCGGTAGGCGTCCAGCGTGCGCTTGAGCAGCCGCAGCGAGAAGTTGTAGAAGGCCATGTTGCGCAGATGCGCGCCGGCGTCGGAAAAGCCCATGTGGATGGTCGGCTCGTTGGCCAACTTGTTCAACTGCTTGGGCCGATGGTTGGCGACGATAGTGGTCCAGCGAACGTTGCGCTCACCGTTTTCGACGAGGACGTCGAGGAATGCATCCAGCGGGTGTATCCCCCGCTCATCGGCAATCGCTCCGAAGCTCTTCCCGATCAGCGTCTGGTCCGGGCATTCGACGATCACCGCTTCGTGAAAGTCTTTGTGCCACAGCGACGGGCCGAGCTTGACGCGATCGAACTGTCGGCGGAACCTGCGACGGTATTCCTTGTCCGCCAGTAATGTGTTGCGCTCCAGCTGATCACGCAGGTGTAGCGCCGCGGTGCCTGCGCCGAACTCTTCGAAGACGGGTAGGTCGATGCCGTCGGAGTACAACTCGAACGGCACCGGCAGGTGCTGGAAGCGCACCTTGGAGCCCAGAACAAAGTTGAGCAGCCGGGTGCCCAAGCCGAAGACGTGCACGGCCAGTGGCATCGACTTGGCATCGGCAGATACCAGAAGACTCATGCGAACCCCCTTGCGCAGCCCGAACATTGGGCTGCTGGCCAAGAAGAACAACAGTCCCGACTCCGCTTTGGCCACGTTGGGTGCGCTCTGCAGAATCCTGCCTCGCTTCCGCAACACCTTGATCAGCTTGCGGCGCTCTCGCCACGTGGCGAACGTGGAGGGCAGCGCGCGAGAGCGGAAGCGGTCGCCGTCGAGCTTGTCGATCGCCGCGTCCATTCCGGACATGCCGAGCATTCCGGCGTCGAGCGCATCGTCGAGCAGGGCCGCCATCTTGTCGAGTTCGGCATCGGTGGGCCGGACGGCGTCGTCGGTGGCACGGTCAAGGCCCAGCACCGCGGTCCGCAGATCCGAATGACCCAGCAGCGAGCTGACATTCGGGCCCAGCGGCAGGCGGTCGATTGCCTCGACATATTCCGCAGGCGTGGACCACGTCTTGTTGTCTTCCAGTGCGCCCAAGACGAATTTGCGCGGCACCGCCTCGACCCGGCTGAAAAGGTCAGCGGCGTCGTCGGCGTTCGCATAGACCGTTGAGAGCGAGCACATGCCCAGCAGCACGGTCGTCACACCGTGGCGCACCGACTCCCGCAATCCCGGATCCAGCAACACTTCGGCGTCGTAGTGGGTGTGCACGTCGACGAAGCCGGGGAGGACCCACTTGCCCTTCGCGTCGATGACCTCGGGGCATCCGATCTCGTCCAGTGGGCTGGATGACACCGTGCACACGACACCGTCGCGGATGCCCAGCGTGCGGGTCTGCGGTGCGCTGCCGGTGCCGTCGAACCACAATCCGTTGCGAATGATCACGTCGTAAGCCACTGTCGTCCTCCGCGTCGTTGGGGTGTAGCGAAGCTAGCATAGATAGTGAGTACTCGCAATCTTTCTTAGCCCGGCTCGCTACAGCCGTCCCCGGGTTCGCTGACGCCGGGCGTCGGGACTCACCGCGCCGAGAAACCCGGCAAGCTCGGCGACCGAGATCTCGTCGAGGCGCCGAACGGCGTCGATGATCTCGCCCCGCAGCGCGCCGTCGGCGAACGGTTCGCCGAGCCAGTGGAACTTTTCCACCACCCGGTCCCACGACATGGGTCGCGTGGGCGATCCCTCGAAGTCGGATTGTTCGCGGTGCAATGTCCGGCCATCCTGCAGTGCGACGTGCACGCGAGCCTCTGTGCGTTCGGGATAGGCCTCCGTCAGGTCGGGTGCGGCTTTGACGTCCACCCGCGCCAGCAGGTCCTGGACATCGCCGCGGCGGACGCGTTCGGTCTCGAGCTGCTCGGGGCCCACTTGACCGTCCAGCAGTGCGACCGCGATGAGGTATTTGAGGTTGTAGTCCGCCTGCTCCTTGGTCCACGGGTGATCCTTGTTCCCGTAGTGACCACCGCCGGCGAAGTCGAACGCACCTTGGAAGACCTCGAGTGTCACCGCCTCGACATCGGCACCGGCGATGCCGTGTTCGTCGCGAAGCGCCAATGTCGCGTCGATGATCGCCTGACCGTGGATCAGTGAGCAGTACTGCTTGAGGTAGGTCTGCTCGACGGCGGTCAGCGACCGGTCGGATGTGCGCAAGTCGATTGGCTGGCCGAACAACTGCTCGAGGCCGCTCGGCCCCTCGAAAAGTGCTCGGGGCCCGGTGATCCCGCGGCTCGCGAGCATCGTGTTGTAGACCGCGCGCATCCCGGTGATTGCCGGCGAGATGCCTTTCCAGGTCGAGACTGGTTCTGCGTGCACAGCGGCGAGCGAGACGTTGTCCACCGCGGAGGCGGCGATGGCGTCGGCAGTGTGCGCGACGCCGAGCCCGAGCAGCTTGGCCGAGCCGGCGGCCGCCGAGATCGCCAGTTGCAGCGCGTGGTTGAGGCCATGGCTCATCACCGGAACGTCCGCGCTGAAACGACATTGAATCTCATAAGCGATCGCGAGAGCCAGCAGGAAATCTGCTCCGCGCGCCTCCACGTGTTCGGCAACCGCAAACACCGCGCCGAAGTTGTCCGCCGGGTGGCACAGACCCCCGGGAGTCAGATAGGTATCGAGCAGATCGGGATAGCGCACCAGCACCGCGTTGAAGAAGGCAGCCTGATCCACTGATGCGCGTCCACCGCCGACGAACGTCGCGGTCGGGCGGCTGCTGAACTGTTCGGCGTGCGCGCGGATCGCGGGGATGAGTTCCCCGTCGAGGGCGCCGAGCGCGCAGGCAATGCTGTCCAGAACGTTTCGCTTCAGCGTCGCCAGCACATGCCCGCTCAAGTTGGACTCGTTGGCGCTGACCACGAAGTCGGCCAAATCGTCTACAGCGTACGTAGGGGTCTGGTGTGTCATAACCAATTCATTTAGCAGGTGTCGAAGACCGTGGGGGCACTGGGGCTGTCATCATTCGCCAGTTCGATCCGCCGACGCATATCAGCAGACATATCCGGCAGCTCCGCGAGATCACACCAGCAAGCATCGAGGCTTTCGTCGTCTGCGGGGAACGGTTCTCCGCCAACCCAGGCCATGCGGAACACGTGGTCGAGGTACTGCGCATGATCGCCGTTTGCGTGAACCATCGGAGCGGTCACGTGTACCCAGGCCAGCCTGCTGGGAACCACGTGAATGCCGGTCTCCTCAAACACCTCTCGAACAGCGCAGTCCGCCGGATTCTCGCCCGGTTCGACAATCCCGGTCACCGGGGTCCACGCCTTGTTGTCGGACCGTTGGACCAAGAGCACCTGCTGATCGCGAATCACGACAGCGCTAACGGCCGGCAACCACACTGGTGCGTGTCCGATGTGCCGACGAAGCTCGACGATGAATTCGGGAATCGGCATGGTGGACCTTCGGGTCAGTAGAACTGCCCGCGCAGGATGACCACGTCAGGCCGGTTCAGCACAGCCCGACCTTGACGTGGATCGTCGTTGTAGCACAACAGGTCTGCCGAAGCACCGTGGTCCAGGCCCGGCCGGCCCAGCCAACGACGGGCGTCCCAGCACGCCGCGCCGAGCGCTTCGGTGGGGCTCATACCGATGCCCTTGAGGGCCTCGACCTCGTCCGCAATCCGACCGTGGGCCACCATGCTCCCGGCGTCGGTACCGGCGTACACCGGCACGCCGGCTTCCCGTGCTGCCGCCATTCGCGAAGAACACTTGGCGTAAAGGTCACGCATGTGGGCGGCGTAGACGGGATACTTCACCGCGGCGTCGGCGATGCCAGGGAAATTCTCGATATTGATCAGCGTCGGCACCAAAGCGGTGCCGTGCTCGATCATCAACTCGATGGCGTCGTCGGTGAGCCCGGTACCGTGTTCGATGCAATCGATCCCGGCGTTGATCAGTCCGGGCAGCGCGTCCTCGCCGAAGACATGCGCGGTGACCCGTGCGCCTTGCTGGTGGGCAACCTCGATCGCCATTTTGAGCGCTTCGTCGGACCACAGCGGGGCCAGGTCGCCCTGATCGCGGTCGATCCAGTCGCCTACCAGCTTCACCCAGCCGTCACCGTGACGTGCCTGCTCGGCCACCAAGTCCGGCAGTTGCGACTCGTCCTCGATGTCGATGGCCAAACCGGGCGAGTAACGCTTGGGTCTGGCCAGATGTCGTCCCGCGCGGATGATCCGCGGCAGATCTTCGCGGTCGTCGAGACTGCGGGTGTCGGTCGGCGAGCCGCAATCGCGCAGCAGTAACGCGCCGGCTTCGCGTTCGGTTTCGGCCTGGACGACCGCTTCGTCGAGCTCGATGCCGCCGCCGTGCGACCCCAGACCGACGTGGCAGTGCGCGTCCACCAGCCCGGGCAGAATCCAGCCGCCGTCGAAAACCGTGTCTGAACCGCTGACCGGTTCGCGGCTGATCCGGCCGTCGACGATCCACAGCTCGACGGGTTCTTCGTCGGGTAAGCCACAGCCCTTGAGATGAATTGGCGCGTGCTGGGGCACTACTTGTTGCCCGGGAACTTCAGCTTGGACAAATCGAAATCGGCCAGCCCGGGCGGCAATTCGTCGAGACCCTCTGGCATGTTCGACAGGTCGGGGAATCCGGCCGGCATGCCTGCGCCCAACGGGCCGCGAACCCTGGGCGGCGTCGGCCCCCGCTTCTTGCCCTTCTTTCCCTTGCCACCCTTGGCTTTCGCGCCCTTGCGCGTCGCCGACTTTCGGCCCAACCCGGGTATGCCCATGCTGCTCACCATCGAGGACATCATCTTGCGGGCCTCGAAGAAACGGTCGACCAGGCTATTGACCTCAGACACCGTCACGCCGGAACCGTTGGCGATGCGCAGGCGGCGCGACGCGTTGATGATCTTCGGATCGGCCCGCTCCTGCGGCGTCATACCACGGATGATGGCCTGCAGTCGGTCGAGTTGTCTGTCGTCGACGGCGGCCAGGGCCTCTTTCATCTGGCCCGCGCCGGGCAGCATCCCGAGCAGATTGCCGATCGGGCCCATCTTGCGGATTGCCAGCATCTGCTCGAGGAAGTCCTCCAACGTCAGCTCGCCGGATCCGATCTTGGCCGCGGCGGCTTCCGCCTGCTGCGCATCGAAGACCTGCTCGGCCTGCTCGATCAGGCTCAGCACATCGCCCATGCCCAGGATGCGGCTGGCCATCCGGTCCGGATGGAAGACGTCGAAGTCTTCCAACTTCTCCCCAGCAGAGGCGAAAAGTATGGGAACACCGGCTATTTCGCGGACCGACAGCGCAGCGCCACCGCGGGCGTCGCCGTCCAGCTTGGTCAGCACGACACCGGTGAAGCCGACGCCCTCGCCGAACGCCTGAGCGGTGGCCACAGCATCCTGACCGACCATTGCGTCCAGAACGAACAGCACCTCATCGGGCTCGACAGCAGCGCGGATAGCGGCGGCCTGGGCCATCATCTCCTCGTCGATACCCAACCGTCCGGCGGTGTCGACGATCACGACGTCGAAGTGTTTGGCCCGAGCCTCCGCGAGTCCCGCCGACGCGACCGCGACCGGATCACCGGGGCCGGCCTGCTGGGTCGATATCCGCACCCGCCGAGCCAGGATGGGGCGCGAACACCGCGACACCGGCCCGCTCCCCCACGATGCGCAGTTGGTTGACCGCGCCTGGGCGCTGCAGGTCGCAGGCCACCAACAGCGGAGTGTGGCCTTGGCCGCGCAGCCACAGCGCCAGCTTGCCTGCCAGCGTGGTCTTACCCGAGCCCTGCAGGCCGGCCAGCATCACCACGGTCGGCGGCGCCTTCGCGAACGCCAACTGGCGGGTCTGCCCGCCCAGGATGGTGACCAGTTCCTCGTTGACGATCTTGACGACTTGCTGGGCCGGGTTGAGAGCTCCGGACACCTCCGCGCCCTTGGCGCGGTCTTTGATTCGGCCGACGAACGCCCGGACCACGGGCAGCGAAACGTCGGCCTCCAGCAGAGCCAACCGGATTTCGCGGGTGGTGGCGTCAATGTCGGCGTCGGTCAGCCGGCCCTTGCCGCGAAGTCCTTGCAGGGCACCGGTCAGCCGATCGGACAGCGATTCAAACACGCAGACCAGCCTAGCCCGGTGACGATGGACACATGCTCGAAGTGATCGACAAAGGAACCTGCACCGAGGCGCATCCGGTGCCACTGCTGTTCGTCCACGGTGGTTGGCATTCCGCGTCGTGCTGGGACAACTTCGTGGACTTCTTTGCCCATGCCGGCTATCGCGCGTTGGCAATGAGTCTGCGCGGGCACGGCGGCAGCCCCACCGCAAAACCCTTTCACGCGTGCTCGATCGCCGATTACGTCGACGATGTCGCGGCCACGGCCGACAGCCTTGGCGGCCACCCAGTGCTCATCGCCCATTCCCTGGGCGGCTTCGTCGTGCAGCGATACCTCGAAAACCACGATGCGCCGGCGGCTGCCCTGCTGGCGTCCGTGCCGCCACAGGGCGTGCTCGGCCTGGCGATGCGCATCTGGAGCCGCCACCCGTGGATCTCCATGCGGTCGCTGCCGGTCGGCAACTTAGCCGGGTACATCGGTACGACGCCGCTGGTGCGTGAGCACCTCTTCAGTGCACAGACGCCCGACGACATCGTCGAATCGTGCGCAGCAAGTGTGCAATCCGAGGCGGTGCGCGCCTCCCTGATCGATCCGCTGATCCGCCGGGTCAAATGCAAGCGGGTCAACACCCCGATGCTGGTGTTGGGCGCCGCCGACGACGGCATGGTCACCAACGCCGAGGTGCGCGCGACAGCTCGCGCTTACCAGACCGAAGCAGAGTTCTTCACCGGCATGGGACACAACATGATGCTCGAACCCGGATGGGCCGGCGTCGCCGAACGAATTCACACGTGGCTGCAGAGTCGCGACGTTGGTTAGACAGCGGCAGCGTCTGTGTCGGTGGGCGCTTCCAACACGGACAACAGGTGGTGCTCGATCGCTGTTCGGGTGCTCGAGCCGGGCTCACCGGCCGCCTTGGCGGCGGCGCTTCGCGCCGGCAACACGATACAGAACACGTCGTCCACCATCGATCCCCGCGTGCTGACCTTTGCCCAATCGATGTTCACCCCGGCACGTTCCAGCGCACCGGTGAGCAGTGCCAGCAGACCGGGGCGGTCGTTCGCGCGGATTTCGATGATCAATCGGCCAGGCGTGCCGTCGAACCACAAAATCCGCGCCGGGGCCGTCGAATGATGAACCGGAACCGCGGTCGGCGCCTCGCCGACGGGCTTGGGGTGCGCAGCGTCGGCGCGCTCCTCCAGCGTGCCCAAAACGTCGGTCTGCCCGCCCAGCGCACGGATGAGCTGCTGACGCAACAAGCCGGCGGCAGGCGGACTGCCGAAGTGCGGCGACACGACGAATTCGCTGATCGCGACGCCGTCCTGAATGTGAACCGACGCCGAATGCACGCGCAGCGAGTTCAGCGTCAGCACCCCGGCCGCTTTGGACAGCAGCCCGCGCTGATCGGGGGCGATCACCACCGCCTGGTACAGGCGCCGGTCGTTACCGGGCCGCAGCTCCACGTGCACCTTGCGATCGGCCGCCAGCGCAACGTACTCGGGGTCGAGGGGGTCGGCTTCCGGCAACGCCTCGCCGTTCATCGCCATGCGACTGCGCCGCACCAAATCACCGACAAGCGATGCCTTCCAGTCGCTCCACACGCCGGGCCCGGTGGCCAGCGAATCGGCCTCGGTCAGCGCATGCAACACGTCCAGCAGCACCGGGTCTCCGTCCAACGCCTCGCAGACGGCGGCAATGGTCTGCGGGTCGTTCAGATCTTGACGGAACGCGACCTTCGCCAACAGCAAGTGGTGGTACACCAGCTTGGAAAGCAACTCGACATCCGACGGCCACATACCCAGCCTGGTGCCGATCTGGGTGGCCAGCTGAGCCCCCAGCACGCAGTGGTCGACATCGCGTCCCTTGCCGATGTCGTGCAGCAGCGCACCAAGGATCAGCAGGTCGGAACGGGCGACGCGAGTGGTGAAAATTCTTGCCCGCGAGACGGTTTCGGCCAGGTGTCGATCCACTGTCCAGATATGGACGACGTCGCGGGGCGGAAGGTCGCGGACTGCGCCCCACTCCGGGAAAAGCCGGCCCCACAACCCGGTACGATCCAACGTTTCGATGACCGCGATCGTGTCCGGGCCTGCGGTCAACAGGACCAGGAGGTTGTCCAACGCCTCGCGCGGCCACGGTGACGGGAGTTCTGGTGCGGTATCGGCCAGCCGGCTCAGCGTCGAGACCGCGATCGGCAATCCGGTGACTGCCGATGCCGCCGCGACGCGCAGCAATAGTGTTGGGTCGCTTTGCGGTCGGGCGTCGCGGGCGAGCACGATCTCGCCGGCGTACTCGACCACTCCCTCGTCCAAGGGGCGACGCGGACGCCGCCGGATCGCCGACATCCCGCGCCGCGGCAGCGCGTTGGCGGCGGTCCGCAGCGCGGCGTCGACGCGGTAGCTGATGGTGCGGCCGACGTCGGACAACGCCCGGGACAGGGCGAAGCGGTCGCCGATGTGCAGGGCAGCGCTGATCTCGTCGGCAAACTGAGCCAACACCAGGTCATGCCCACGACCGGAGACCCGGTGGAGTTCGGTGCGGACGTTGAGCAGGGTCAGGTGGGCGCCGGTGAGCGAACCCAGCGGGTCGTCCGATTGGCCCGAGGCCCCTCGGTCGGCGAGGTGAGCGATGGCCAGCGCGTCGAGCAGTTGAACATCGCGCAGTCCACCGCGGCCCATTTTCACATCGGGTTCGGCACGGTGCGCGATCTCGCCGTTGCGGCGCCACCGGGCGTGGGTCTCGTCGACGAGTTCGCCGAACAGGGACTGGATTCCGGCCCGCCACTGGCGCCGGATTCCCTCGATGAGCCGGGCCGACAGCTGCTCGTCGCCGGCGATGTGCCGGGCATCCAGCATGGCCATGCAGGCGGACACGTCCGCGTCGGCGACCTTCAGTGTCTGGGCCACGGTTCGAACGCTGTGATCAAGACGAATGTTGGCGTCCCACAACGGATACCACAGCGAATCGGCGACCTCCCGAACGCCGTCAGCGGCCACGTCGTCGTGCAACAGCAGCAAGTCCAGGTCGGAGTAGGGCACCAGTTCACGACGGCCCAGCGAACCGGTCGCGACGATCGCAAAGCCGCTTTCAGCCGTGATACCGATCTCGGAAGCCTTTGTGGTCAGCCAGAATTCATGCAGCTCGCCCCACGCTTCCCGCAGCGCGGCCGAATCTAGTTCATTCGGTCCCCGAGCAAGCAGCTTTTCCCGTGCAGCGGCCAAATCGCTGGCCGCGACGGCACTTTTGCCCGCCGCGGCCTCCGGCCATGACGGATCGGGTGAATCTTGCTCAGGCTGTCTCATTCCCGTCCAGGTCGGATCGGCTACTCCGAAGGAGTCTTCACACGGCGATCAGATGGCGTCGGCTCCGCGCTCACCGGTACGTACCCGCACCACGGTTTCCACGGGACTGACCCAAACTTTGCCATCACCGATCTTACCGGTACGCGCCGACCGCACGATGCTGTCCAGGACTTTGTCGGTGTCATAGTCTTCGACCAGGACCTCGATGCGGACCTTCGGCACGAAGTCGACCGAGTACTCAGCACCCCGGTAGACCTCGGTGTGCCCCTTCTGCCGGCCGTACCCCTGGACCTCGCTGACCGTCATCCCCAGGATGCCGACCTGCTCAAGGCTCGTCTTGATGTCCTCGAGCGTGAACGGCTTGACGATCGCGGTGATCAGCTTCATTTCTGCTCCGCCTCTACTTTGTCGCCCACTCGCTCTTCCAGGCCGTTAGCGTCCGGCAGACTCGCATGAGGAAGAACAGAGCCGGTTGCTGTTGCGAAATCGTAACCGCTCTCCGCGTGCTGAGACTCGTCGATACCGGTCGCTTCCGCCTCAGGACTCAGACGCAGCCCGATCGTGTATTTCAGTATCAGAGCCAGGATAAGAGTGACGATGGCAGAGTAGAAGAGAACACTGAACGCGCCGACCGCCTGCCGTTCCAGCTGATCGAAACCGCCGCCGTAGAACAAGCCCTTCGACACACCAGCCACGCCGTTAATGGCAGGGCTCTCCGGCGCGGCAAGCAGACCGACCAGCAGCGTGCCCGCCAGACCACCGATCAGGTGCACACCGACCACGTCCAGCGAGTCATCGAAGCCGAGCTTGAATTTCAGCCCGACTGCCAGCGCACACAGCACCCCAGCCACAGCGCCGATCGCCAAGGCGCCCAACGCGTTGACTGACGAGCAGGACGGTGTGATGGCGACCAATCCGGCGACGATGCCGGACGCCGCTCCCAGCGTCGTTGCATGGCCATCGCGAATCCGCTCAGTGAGCAGCCAGAACAGCATGGCCGTGGCCGTGGCGATCGTGGTGGCCATGAATGTCGACCCGGCGACGCCGTTGGAGCTGGTGGCCGAACCGGCGTTGAACCCGTACCAGCCGAACCACAGCAGGCCTGCACCGAGCATCACAAACGGCATATTGTGCGGGCGGAACAGCGTGGTGGGCCAGCCCCTGCGTTTGCCGAGGACGATCGCCAGGACCAAGCCGGCCGTACCGGAGTTGATATGGACCGCAGTACCACCGGCGAAGTCGATTGCATGCAGCTTGTTGGCGATCCAGCCGCCGTGCTCAGACGCGAACCCGTCAAACGCGAATACCCAGTGCGCGACCGGGAAGTAGACGATCGTCGCCCACAGTCCGGCAAACACCAGCCAGGCGCTGAACTTCAGCCGGTCGGATACCGCCCCCGAGATCAACGCGACGGTGATGATCGCGAACATCAGCTGGAACGCCACGAACACGGTGGCCGGCAACGTACCGGCCAGCGGGATATCCGTCGCCGCAACGCCTTTAGTGGGATCCGCGGCCACCGAGTTGCCGCCGATGAGACCCTTCAGACCGAAGTATTCGGTCGGGTCACCGACGACGTTGTCTGTGTCGTTGCCGAATGCCATCGAGTAGCCGTAGAGCACCCACAGCACCGTCACCACGCCCATCGCACTGATGCTCATCATGAGCATGTTGAGCACGCTTCTGGCGCGGACCATGCCACCGTAGAAGAACGCCAGTCCCGGCGTCATCAACAGCACCAGCGCGGAACTTGCCAGCATCCAGGCGGTGTCGCCGGTATTGGGCTGGCCCAGTATCGGGAAACTCACTCGCTATCACCTCCGGTTGGCCATGAATGGCCGTCAGACATTTGCCTGTGGCCTGATCCAGAACCTTGCGCAATGGTTGTTTCAGCAATGGGGCCACCGTGTTTCGGCAGGATTAACGTAGTAGTCGGGCGTGCAAGGGGTTCAGCCGACGGCGATCGCAAGCGCGGCGGAGCCGGGCGCAGCGGGTCGCCGCCAGATCAGCCGAGCAGGGCGTCGACGAAGGCGGCCGGTTCGAACGGCGCCAGATCGTCGGGTCCCTCCCCGAGTCCGACCAGCTTCACCGGCACCCCGAGTTCTTGTTGGACGCGGAAAACGATGCCGCCCTTGGCCGTTCCGTCAAGCTTGGTCAGCACGGCGCCGGTGATGTCGACGACGTCGGCGAACACCCGGGCCTGAGCCAGCCCGTTCTGCCCGATGGTGGCGTCGAGCACCAGCAGCACCTCGTCCACCGCGGCACGCCGCGTCACCACGCGTTTGAGCTTGCCGAGCTCGTCCATCAGCCCGGTTTTGGTGTGCAGCCGGCCTGCGGTGTCGATCACGACGACGTCGGCGCCCACGGCGATGCCCTTGTCGACGGCATCGAACGCCACCGAAGCCGGGTCGGCGCCCTCGGCTCCGCGCACCACGTCGGCGCCCACCCGAGCAGCCCAGGTCTGCAGTTGCTCGGCCGCGGCGGCGCGGAAGGTGTCGGCGGCGCCCAGCACCACCCGTCGCCCGTCGGCGACCAGCACCCGCGCCAGTTTGCCGACGGTCGTCGTTTTGCCGGTGCCATTGACGCCGACGACCAGCAGCACCGACGGGTGGTCGTCGTGCGGCAGCGCGCGTATGGAGCGGTCCAGGCCCGGCTGCAGCTCGGCGATCAGCACCTCGCGCAGCACCGCGCGGGCATCGGCCTCGGTGTTTACGTCTTTGCTGGCGAGCCCGGCCCGCAGCTGAGCCACCACCGAATTGGTAACCGTGGGACCCAGGTCGGCAACCAGCAGAGTCTCCTCCACTTGCTCCCAGGAATCCTCGTCGAGATCGCCGCCGCCGATGAGCCCCAACAGGCTGCGGCCCAACGCATTCTGCGACCTGGCGAGCCGGCCGCGCAGTCGCTCCAATCGCCCATCGGGCGGTGCGATGGCCTCGATTTCCGGCGCGGGTGCCGGCTCAGTCTCGGATGGAGGCGGTGCGACGGTATCCCGTTCGGGCAGTTGGACTTCGGAGATCGAACGCTTCGGCGTGTCGCGCGGAATGGTCGCCTCATCGCCGACCCCGGGCAATCCGGTGGCATCGATCCGGTCCTCGGGTTCGGTGCGGCTGAACGTGATTCCCGACGACGCCGTGTAGCCGCCCGAGCGATCGAGGGTGGCGGTTTGCTCGGGGGCCGACAGACTGATCCGCCGACGGCGGTAGCGGACCAGACCCAGGGCCAGGGCGGTGACGACGATCAGTGCGGCGACGACCGCGAGCGCGATCCAGAGAGGTTCAGACACCCCGACAGTCTCCCAGGGGCACGACATCGCCCCTACTGCCCCCTGATGCAGCCCTCTACCCGGCGCCGGGCTGGGCCCCGCCGAGTGATCGGCGGAGCGCTATTGAGTTGAATCGTCCGGCGGCACGGGCAAATTCGGCTCAGGAACACACGGGACCTGTCGATTACCCATTGCTCGGGGGACCGGCGGAACCCCGCCGCTGGATGACGAGTTTGCCCGACCGTGCGATAGCAAACAACGGTTTTGGCTCAAATCCGCCAGCGCTCAGCATGGCCGCAGAGCGTCAGTCGACGCTATGAAACGGCCGCCACGAGGTCCTGGCCGCGCATCCGCTGAGAGATCACCGTGGTGATGCCGTCGTCGCGCATCGTCACGCCGTAGAGCGAGTCGGCGACCTCCATGGTCGGCTTCTGGTGGGTGATGACGATCAGCTGCGACTGCGCCCGCAGTTGCTCGAACAGACCGATCAGCCGGTGCAGGTTGATGTCGTCGAGCGCCGCCTCCACCTCGTCCAAGATGTAGAACGGCGACGGGCGGGCCCGGAAGATGGCGACCAGCATCGCCACCGCGGTCAACGACTTCTCACCGCCGGACAGTAGCGACAGTCGTTTGACTTTCTTGCCGGGCGGACGGGCCTCCACCTCGATGCCGGTGGTGAGCATGTCGTCGGGGTCGGTGAGTCGTAGCCGGCCTTCGCCGCCGGGGAACAGCGCGGCAAACACCCCTACGAACTCACGCTCCACATCGGCGTAGGCGTCGGCGAACACCTGCAGGATGCGCGCGTCGACATCGGCGACCACGTCGAGCAGGTCTTTGCGGGCGGCCTTGACGTCCTCGAGCTGAGTGGACAGGAAGTTGTAGCGCTCCTCCAACGCGGCGAACTCCTCGAGCGCCAACGGGTTCACCCGGCCCAGCTCGGCCAGCTCTCGTTCGGCACGTTTGGCGCGACGCTCCTGGGTGGGCCGGTCGAACGGCATGGGCGCCGGCGCGGTCACCTGCTCGCCGCGCTCACGGGCCTGCTCGTACTCGGCCATCTCGAGCTCCGTCGGTGGCAGCGAGACCTGCGGCCCGTATTCGGCAACCAGAATCGTCCGGCGTCATGCCGAACTGCTCGAGCACCATTTGCTCTAGCTGCTCGATGCGCAGCGCCGCCTGTGCCTTGGCCACCTCGTCGCGGTGCAGCGACTCGGTGAGCGTGCCGATCCGGGCGCCCAGCGCGTTCACCTCCTCGCGAACCGCCGCCATCGAGACAGACCGCTGCTGGCGTTCGGTGGCCAGCACGTCGCGGTTGCGCGACGCGGCCGCGACCACCTGACTCAGCCGTCGGCGAGCCGCCGCCCGGCATCGGCGACCGCGGCAGCCACCGCCGCCGCGTGCTCACGCGCGATGCGGCCTGCTGCGCGCGCACCCTCGCCTCCCGCTCCGCGGCAGCCGCGCGACGCAGCGAATCCGCCCGTCCGCGAACGGCATTGGCGCGTTCCTCGGCGGTGCGCACCGCCAACCGCGCTTCCACTTCGACGCCGCGGGCGGCTTCGGCTGCCGCGGCGATCTGCTGCCGGTCGACCGGCTCGGCTGCGACGTGTTGGGTTTGTTCGACGTTGCGCAGCCGGGTCTCGAGTTCACCGAGCTCGCCGAGGGTCTCCGCGCGTCCGGTCTCCAACTCTTCCCGTTGGCGCAGCAGCCTGCGCCAGTCCTCGTTGGCAGCGCGGGCGTCCAGGCCCAGCCGCCCGAGCTGCTCGTAGATCGCCGAGATGGCGGCGTCGGATTCGTTGAGCGCGGCCAAAGCCTGCTCGGCGGAATCCTGGCGGGCGGCTTGCTCGCTCGTCGCCCCGGACAGCGCTGCGCCGAGCTGATCGGCCTGCGCCTCGGCTGCGGCGAGTTCATCACGCGCCTTGGCGATTTCGGAGGTGATCTCCAGCGTCGAGGGTTTGCGATCCGAGCCGCCACTGACCCAGCCGGCACCCACCAGATCGCCGTCGCGGGTGACCGCGCGCAACTGCGGGCGGTCAGCGACCAGACTCATCGCCTCGGTCAGGCCGCCGACCACCGCGACGCCGGAGAGCATGGCGACCAACGCGCCGCGCAACCGCGCCGGCACCTCGACGAGGTCGAGCGCCCACCGCGCGCCGTCGGGCAGCGCACGTCCGCCGGCGCCGGCTCGTGTGGCGGGCCAGTCGCGCAGCACGATGGCCGCGCGGCCGCCGTCGGCCTGTTTCAGCGCGCTCACGGCATCTGCGGCCGCACTGAAGCTGTCGGCGGCCAGCGCGTCGGCGGCCGCGCCAAGGACTGCGGCAAGGGCAGCCTCGTAACCCGACTGCACCGTGACCAACTTCGCGACTGAACCGAAAATGCCAGCACCGCTGCGGTTTTGGGTGAGCCAGGCGGCGCCGTCCTTACGCTCGAGGCCCACCGACAACGCATCGATCCGGGCCCGCAGTGACGCCACTTGACGTTCGGCGCCGCGCTCGGCGGATTGCAGTTCGGCGACCCGCTCGTCGGCCAACCGCAACGCGGCCACGGTCCGGTCGTGGTGCTCGTCGAGACCCACTTCGCCTTGGTCGAGCTCACCGACGCGGCCCTGCACCGTTTCGAACTCGGCCTGAGCTTGATGGGCGCGGGCGGCGGCTTCTTCGATGCGCGCCGATAACTTGGCTACTCCGTCGTCAATCGACTCGACGCGCGCCCGCATCGTCTCCACCTGACCCGCCAGCCGGGCCAGGCCCTCGCGGCGGTCGGCCTCGGCCTGCACCGCCGCCACGTGAGCCTGTTCGGCCTCGGCAGCGTCACGCTCGCGGTCGGCCAGCTCGACACGTGCGGCCTCCAGCCGGGTGCGGGTAGCGGCCAGCTCGCCGAGCAGTTGCTGCTCGGCGGCGGCGACTTCGGCAGCCTCGGCCTCCAACTCGTCGGGGTTCGGGACCACCCGTCGAGGTGGTCTCGACGTCCAGATGCTGAGCACGCTCGCTGGCGATGCGCACCGTCGCGCTCACCCGTTCGGCCAAGGCGGACAACCGAAACCAGTTCTGCTGCGCTGATTCCGCTCGCTCAGACAGTCCGGTCAGCGCCGTCTCGTGGGCGGCCAGCTCATCGGACGCCACCGCCAGCCGGGCCGAGGCCTCGTCGTGCTCGCGGCGCAGCGTCGCCTCGGCCTCGTTGGTGTTGTTGAGCTCGGACTGTCGGGTGACCACGTCGTCAGCGGCCAGCCGCAGCCGGGCGTCGCGCAGGTCGGCCTGAATGGTCTGGGCCCGCCGAGCCACTTCAGCTTGGCGGCCAAGCGGTTTGAGTTGGCGGCGCAGTTCGGTGGTCAGATCGGTCAGCCGGGCCAGATTCGCCGACATCGCCTCGAGCTTGCGGACGGCTTTTTCTTTGCGCTTGCGGTGTTTGAGCACACCGGCGGCTTCTTCGATGAATGCCCGACGATCTTCCGGCCGGGATTCCAGGATTTCGTTGAGCTTGCCCTGCCCGACGATGACGTGCATCTCCCGGCCGATCCCCGAGTCGCTCAGCAACTCCTGGACATCCATCAAACGGCAAGTGCTGCCGTTGATTTCGTATTCGCTGGCGCCGTCGCGGAACATCCGGCGGGTGATCGACACCTCGGAGTACTCGATCGGCAACGCGTTGTCGGAGTTGTCGATGGTGACGGTGACCTCGGCGCGGCCCAGCGGAGCGCGCGACGAGGTACCCGCGAAGATGACGTCCTCCATCTTGCCGCCGCGCAGCGTTTTGGCGCCTTGCTCCCCCATCACCCACGCCAGCGCATCGACCACGTTGGATTTGCCCGAGCCGTTGGGCCCGACCACTGCGGTGATGCCAGGCTCGAACCGCAAAGTCGTCGGTGAGGCGAAGGATTTGAAGCCCTTCAGCGTCAGGCTCTTGAGGTACACGACGTGCCAGACTACCGCTCGGTAAAGCCGCAGATGGCTTCGCCGCGCGGCGACCAATCGACGACAACGTTATCGACGTGGCCTGGTGTTTTTTCGCTCTGCAACAGGCGCAACAGCTGTTCACACGCGTCACGGGAGCCCTGGGCGACGACCTGCACCCGCCCATCCGGGCGGTTGGCGGCATACCCGGTCAGACCCAGCTCCAACGCACGAGATCGAGTCCACCAGCGGAAACCGACGCCCTGCACGCGCCCATGCACCCACGCGGTCAGCCGGACGTCAGGCTCCGACATCGGCTACCTCGAAGGTGACTGTGGTGCCCGACTTCAGCGTGCGCCCGACGGTGCACACGTGGTCGATGGCCCGGTTGACGACGACCCGCAGGCGTTGTGCCTCTTCCTCGGACAAACCCGACAGGTCGATCTCGAGCGTCTCCTCCAGCAGCGGATAGCGCTCCTGCTCCCGGTCGGCCGCACCGGACACCCGCACGTTCGCCTGGTAATCGTCGCCGAGTCGACGGGCCAGCGGATGGTCGCTGGACATCCCACTGCACGCGGCGAGCGCGATCTTCATCAGCTCACCGGGCGTGAAGACACCGTCGACATCCTCGGAGCCGACGAGCACCTGAGCACCCCGCGAGCTATGGCCGGTGTAACGGCGCACCCCGGTGCGCTCCACCCACAGATCTGTCATGGGTTTCTTTCTACCGGGTCTGCTGCGACCGAGATCGACCGCATTGCAATCTTCTCGCGCTCGAGATCGACGCCAGTGCAGGAAATTTGAGCGAGCGCCGCGCTAGTGTCGATCTCGACATGCCAGCGAGGCTGGATCAGCCCCGCGGCCGCGGCTGGCAGCGCGGGCAATAGAACGACGAGCGGTTCATGAACTTCTCCCGGCGGATCACCGCCCCGCAGCGCCGGCAGTGTTCACCCTCGCGGCCGTAGACGTTCAGCGATCGGTCGAAGTAGCCGGATTGGCCGTTGACGTTGACATACAGCGAGTCAAACGACGTGCCGCCCTGGGCCAACGCGTCGCGCATCACCTCGGCGGCCGCCTCCAGCACCGTGGTCGACTGGCGGCGGGTCAGCGCTTCGGCGAGGCGGGCGCCGTTCACCTTGGCCCGCCACAGCGCCTCGTCGGCATAGATGTTGCCGATCCCCGATACCACGGTCTGGTCGAGCAGTTGGCGTTTGATTTCGGAATGCTTGCGCCGCAACACCTTGACCACCGCGTCGATGTCGAAGCGCGGATCCAGCGGATCGCGCGCCAGGTGCGCGACGGGCGCCGGGACCACGCTGCCGTCCACGGTGAGCAGGTCGGCCAACATCCAGCCACCGAATGTCCGCTGGTCGACAAAGCTCACTGTGGTGCCATCGTCGAGCATCGCGGCGATACGCAGGTGACCGGCGTTGGGAACCGCACCGAGCAGCATCTGCCCGCTCATGCCGAGGTGAACCACCAGCGCACAATCGCCCTCGTCCAGGGTTAACCACAGATATTTACCGCGCCGATCGCTACCGGTGATCCGGGCGTCCAGCAGCCGCGCGGTCAGGTCAGCGGGGCCGGCCTCGTGGCGGCGCACGGCACGCGGGTGATGCACTCGGACGGCGGTGATGGTCTTGCCCACCACGTGGGCCTGCAATCCGCGCCGCACCACCTCAACCTCGGGTAGTTCGGGCATCTAGCCGACAGTTTCCCCTGGTAGGGCGCGGTCGAACTGATTCAACGCCTGACAGGTCTTCTCGGCGGCCCTCTGCTCGGCTTCCTTCTTGGTCCGACCGGTCCCGGACCCATACCGGGTGTCCATGACGATGACGACGGCGGTGAATTCTCTCTGGTGGTCAGGTCCGGTGGCGGTGACCTGGTAGGACACCGCGCCGAGCCCGCGGGCCGCGGTCAATTCCTGCAAGCTGGTCTTCCAGTCCAAAAGGCCGCCGGCGTCCAGCAATTCACTGAACAACCGCAGAATCACCCGTCGGGCAACCTCCAAGCCGTGATGCAAGTAGATCGCGCCGAGCAGCGACTCCAAACTGTCGGCGAGAATGCTGGATTTATCCGTCCCGCCTGATTTGAGCTCGCCTCTCCCCAACAACAGATGCGCGCCGAGCCCCTGGTCGGTCAGACTGCGCGCCACGTCGGCCAGCGCCTGAGTGTTGACCACGCCGGCACGCATTTTGGCCAGATCACTCTCCGGGCGTTCCGGGTATCGGTGGTACAGATAGTCGGTCACGGTCACACCCAGCACGGCGTCACCGAGAAACTCAAGACGCTCGTTGGTGGGCAGGCCGCCGTGCTCGTAGGCGTAGCTGCGGTGGGTCAGCGCCAGGGTCAGCAGCTCGTCAGGCAGGTCGACGCCGAGCGCGTCGAGCAGCTCACTCATCGCGGGCTCCGTCGTTCTCGGGGCCCACCATGCCCGCGAGTTTGGCCCAGCGCGGATCGATCTCGTCATGGTGATGACCGGGTTCTACGGCCAGCACCACGCCGCACTTGGGACACAGTCCCGGGCAATCCGACCGGCAGACCGGCGAGAACGGCAACTCCAGGCCCACGGCGTCGATGATCGGCTGTTCCAGGTCGACGGTGTCGCCGACGACATGACCGACCTCGTCTTCCTCGGTGGTCGCTCCGGTCAGGCTGTCCGGATAGGCGAACAGCTCGGTCAGGGCGACCTCGATGCGCTCGCTGAACGGCGTCAGGCAGCGCGAACATTCGCCCGTGATCGGCGCAGACAGCGTCCCGCTCACCAAGACGCCCTCGGACACCGACTCCACCCGCAGATCAAGGTCCAGGGGCGCCCCGGGCGTGATTCCAACCATCTCCAGGCCGATGTGCGACGGGCTGGCCACCGTCTCCTGCAGGGAGAACATCGCTCCGGGGCGCCGTCCCAGCCGTGCGATGTTGACGGCTAACGGCGAACCCGGATGCGGTTGCGCCGTCTGGCGGTGCTGCCGGGCCATGGCCGCAATTCTACGGGCGGCTCGAGATGGCCTCGTGCCGCCTCGCGCCGCTGGTTAGGAGGACTACCGCTGCGCGTAGTCGTGCACGCCCGCCGCCGTCCGCAGTTGATGACGGCCACGGTTGACCGAGCGCAGGGTGGTGTTGAGGTGCTCCTCGAACTCGGCGAGTTTGCTGTCGACGTAGATGTCGCACTCGCCGCGCAGCCGGTCAGCCTCGGCGTGCGCCGCGTCGATCAGCCGAGCGGACTCGGCGTTGGCCGATTGCACGACCTCTGTCTGCGAGACGAGGCGCTGCTGTTCTTTGATGCCTTCTTGCACGGCTTTCTCGTAGGAGATGTTGCCGTTTTCGATGAGCCGGTCGGCTTCTGACTTGGCGCGGCCCGTGGCGGCCTCATAGTCGCGCTTTGCGGCCGCGGCGATGCGAGCCGATTCTTCGCGGGCTTCGGAGACCATGCGTTCGCTGTGCTGGCGCGCCTCACCGACCATCCGGTCGGCCTGCGCCTTGGCGTCCGCCAAGATCCGGTCGGCTTCCGAGCGGGCGTGGTTGAGCAGCGAATCCGACTCATTGGCCGCCGAGGACACCACAGAATCCGCGTGCGCCTTGGCCTCGTGCAGCAGCGAGTCGCGGGCGTCGAGGACGTCCTGGGCGTCGTCCAACTCACCCGGAATTGCGTCCTTGATGTCATCGATCAGTTCGAGCACGTCACCGCGAGGGACCACGCAGCCCGCGGTCATCGGCACGCCACGAGCTTCCTCGACAATGGCGCCCAGCTCGTCGAGCGCCTCAAAAACTCGGTACACGGCAACACCCTCCCGGCATCGTTGTTGTTACCAGTGTGCCTGGTGTTGCTTCTGTGACTGCGTTGCCAGGCCCGGTGTGTCGGGCATTTAGGACTCGGGATGGTCCCAATTACCTGCACACTTGACGTGATTATGTCGGTTTTGGCGGACTTGCGGCAATTATGGACGCGCGTAGCCCGCAAGCGCGCCCGACAATACGGTGGGACCGAAGTGGAGGTCTGATGGCAAACGAAGCGGCGCGAGCGGTCGGACATGCGTTGGCGCTGGCCGGGTCCATGACGTGGGAGATCCTGTGGGCGTTGATCCTGGGTTTCACCCTGTCGGCGGTGGTGCAGGCCGTCGTGCGCCGGTCGACCATCGTGGCGCTGCTGGGTGACGACCGGCCCCGCACCCTGGCCGTCGCGGCAGGACTTGGCGCCGCCTCCTCGTCTTGTTCGTATGCCGCGGTGGCCTTGGCCAGGTCGCTGTTCCGCAAGGGCGCCAACTTCACCGCCGCCATGGCTTTCGAAATCGGCTCGACGAATCTGGTGGTCGAGCTGGGCATCATCCTGGCCCTGCTCTTGGGCTGGCAGTTCACCGCAGCGGAGTTCGTCGGCGGCCCGGTGATGATCGTGGCGCTGGCGGTGTTGTTCCGGCTGTTCGTGCGCTCGCGATTGATCGACGCCGCCCGTCGACAGGCCGATCGCGGAGTGGCCGGGTCGATGGAAGGCCATGCCGCCATGGACATGTCGGTGCAGGGCGAGGGTTCCTTTTGGCGACGGCTGTTGTCGCGGGAGGGTTTCACCTCCGTCTCCCATGTGTTCGTCATGGAATGGAGCGCAATCCTTCGCGATCTCATCCTGGGCCTGCTGATCGCGGGCGCCATCGGGGCGTGGGTTCCCGAATCATTCTGGCAGCGCTTCTTTTTCGTTGATCATCCGGTGATGTCGGCGCTGTGGGGACCGATTGTGGGGCCCGTCGTTGCGATCGTCTCGTTCGTCTGCTCGATCGGCAACGTGCCGCTGGCCGCGGTGCTGTGGAACGGCGGCATCAGCTTTGGCGGCGTCGTCGCGTTCATCTTCGCCGACCTGCTCATCCTGCCGATCCTCAACATCTACCGGAAGTACTACGGCACGGCGATGATGCTGACCTTGCTCGGCACCTTCTACGCCGCGATGGTGACGGCCGGCTACGTCGTCGAATTGATCTTCGGCGCAGCAGGTCTCATCCCGTCACAACGCAACGCGACGGTGATGGAGGCCGGCATTTCGTGGAACTACACCAGCTGGCTCAATATCGCGTTCCTCGCGCTTGGCGGCGGTGTTGGTCGTTCGGTTCGTGACCACGGGCGGCATCCCGATGATGCGCATGATGGGCGGCTCCCCCGACGCAGAACACGACCACAGCCACGACTGCCATTAACCCTCCCAGATCACTTGCGTCACAGCGGCTTAAGCCTGTGGATAACGTCTTCGCCTTGTCGGCAGGCCGCGGTATTATTCGAACATGCGTTCGAGCTGCCGTGAAGAGGTCGTCGGAGCCTTCGACGCACTCGAGGCTGACTTGCACCGCGCCTTGCAGTTGTCATTCGATGCGCTGACTACACCCGAGCGGCTGTCTTTGCTAGAACGCTGCGAGAGGTTCCGTCGCCAGCTACCGGCCGTCGAGCACCCATTGATCAACCAGGTCGGCGCGCAAGCCGGTGAGACTGAGCTGGGCGGCAAGCTGGCCCACGCACTGGCTGACCGGTTGCGCATCACTCGCGCCGATGCGTCGCGGCGCATCCATGAGGCCGCTGATCTTGGCGAGCGCACGGCAATCACGGGTGAACCGTTGGAGCCCATGCTGGCCGCCACCGCCGCCGCACAGCGCGACGGACAGATCGGCGCCGGACAGGTGGCGGTGATCCGTAGCTTCGTCCATCGACTGCCGGACTTCGTCGACGTCGAAACCCGCCAGCAGGCCGAGGCACAGCTGGCCCGGCTGGGCCGTCAGCATCGCCCCGACGAGCTGAGCAAGCTAGCCGACAAACTCACCGACTGCCTCAACCCCGACGGCAACTTCACCGACGACGACCGCGCCCATCGACGGGGCATCACCATCGGCACACAAGGCATCGACGGCATGAGCCCGATCAACGGATACCTGACCCCCGAGGCCCGCGCCACCCTGGACGCGGTCTTCGCGAAGCTGGCCGCCCCGGGCATGTGCAACCCGCTCGACCATCAGCCCGTCGTGCACGGCCAACCGTTACAGAACGCGATCGATGCCGACACCCGCAGCACCGCTCAACGCAACCACGACGCGCTCAACGCCGCCGGGCGTGCCCTGCTGGCCTCAGGCGATCTTGGTCAACACAACGGGCTGCCCGCCACCATCGTCGTGACAACCACCCTGCGCGAGCTGGAAGCAAAGGCCGGCAAGGCGCTCACCGGCGGAGGAACGCTGCTGCCCATGAGCGACGTGATCCGGCTGGCCACCCACGCTCATCACTACCTGGCCATCTTCGACAACGGCAAAGCAATCGCGCTTTACCACACCAAACGGCTGGCCTCCCCCGGGCAGCGACTTGTGTTGTACGCCAAGGACCGCGGGTGTTCCCACCCCGGCTGTGACATCCCGGGCTATTACTCCGAAGTCCACCACTGCACGCCCTACGCCGAATGCCACACCACCGACATCAACGACTTGACGTTCGCCTGCGGCGGTCACCACCCACTTGCCGAACAAGGCTGGACCACCCGTAAACGCAGAGACGGCCGCACCGAGTGGTTGCCACCTGCCCACCTCGATCGCGGACGGCCTCGGATAAATGCCTTTCATCATCCCGAAAAACTGCTACAGGACGATGACTACCCCTAGACACACCGCGGAGACCGATCATCGCTGCCCTTTTGGCAGGGTGTGGGCCAGCGTGGTGGACACTGTCAACGGACCGCCCTACTTCTGGTCAGCCCCTACGACACTGGCAGACCCACACGCTGAGGCGTCGTCAGTCGGCGGATTCCCGGCGTGGTAGAGCAGCCGTTTGAGTTGGCGCTGTTCGGCGGCGCTGAGGTGAGCCAGCATCTGTTCGTCGGCGGCGTCGACGGCTTCTTGTGCCCGCCTGAGCAACGCCTTGCCTTTGCGGGTGAGCTCGGCGGGTAGCGCACGGCCTGATGGCGCGGTCGCCGGGCGGGTTACCAGGCCCATCTCTTGCAGCCCCTGCAGAACCTGGTTCATTGCTTGCGCGGTGACGTGAGTGTTGCGGGCCAGTTCGGCGCTGGTGCGTCCCGGATAGGTGTCGAGAATGCGCATGCAGACGAACTCGGGTAATCCGAGCCCCAGCGGGCGCAACGACTTGGCCGCATGGGGTCGCAGTCGCCCCATCAGCCGGCGCACCAGATAACCCAACGGTTGATCCTCGGGTTCGCTCATCTCTTCCATGCTGGCATGGATTACGTAGTCCAGCGCGCCGATTAGCTATCACGCCGCGCGGTGAGCAGCTACCGGAACCCTCATATCAAGTTTCTTGACACATGCCGCCGGGCCGCGTATCAAGGAACTAGATATCAACTTGGCGAGTGGGTCGATTGACCTGGTCGCCATTACCTGAAGGAGAACAAGGTGTTCGGTGGTGGATTTTCTGGCGGACCCGGCTGGGGTGGACCAGGTTTCGGCGGACCCGGCTTCGGCGGACCCGGCTTTGGTGGACCCGGCGGCGGTGGCTGGGGCGGACCCGGCGGCGGTGGCTGGGGTGGACCCGGCGGGCAGGCTGGGGCGGACCCGGCGGGCACGGCTGGGGCGGACCCGGCGGGCACGGCTGGGGCGGACCCGGCGGGCACGGCTTTGGTGGGCGCCGCAAGCGAGTGGTAATCGGCACCGCCGCCCTGCTGCTCGACGGGCCCGCAAACGCCGCGCAGATCGTGCAGCATGTTTCTGAAGCGACCGACGGTGCTCTCACTCCCCCGGAGGGGGTCGTCGAGTTCGCTATTGGACTGCTCGCGGGTCGCGGCTTCGTGACGGTCGACGACGGGGTAGCCACCCTGACTGAGCTGGGCACGAATGTGTTGGCGTGGAAGGGCATCAGCAGCGAAACCATCCACGCCAAGCTGGCGCGGGCCGCAAAGTTCGGCGATTTCATCAAGATCCGGCGGGGATTGTTCGAGCTCGCCGGGCTCGCGCGAACCATCGTCTGGTCGGGCACGGATGCGCAGAAGGAGAAACTCGCCGAAGAGCGGACAAAGGTTCTGACGGCGATCACCGAAGCCAAGCGGTCACTGCACAGCGCACTGGCTGAGAGCTGACCTAACCGAACCACCAGCGCGGCTGCGGCTTTCGCCCGGCCGCGCTGGTGGCTCAGTGGCGGTTGCCCGAGCGAAGCTTTTCGGCCAGCCGGCGGTTCACCGGATCGGGCAGCAGCTCGGAAACATCACCGCCCAGCACCGCGACCTCTTTGGCCAGCGACGACGACACGAACGAATACCGCGGCGTGGTCGCCACAAAGAACGTGTCGACGCCGGCGACATGCTTGTTCATCTGCGCCATCTGCAGTTCGTATTCGAAGTCGGTGCCGGTGCGCAGACCCTTGACGATGGCTGTCATCCCGCGGGACCTGACGAAGTCGACCACCAGCCCTTGGCCGGACTCCACCCGCAGATTGGGCAGATGCGTCGTCGACTCCTCGATCATCGCGATCCGCTCGTCGAGGTCGAACATGCCCTTCTTGGCGGGGTTGACCAGGATCGCGACGACCACTTCGTCGAACTGGGCCGCGGCGCGTTCGAAGACGTCGATGTGGCCCAACGTCACCGGATCGAATGATCCCGGGCATACCGCGCCGCTCATGTGGTAACGACGGTACACGCTGACTCAACCCCGTTCGGCCAGCTCCAAACGGGTGTCGCCGTACACCCGCTGCCGCCAGGGCTGCCAGCCGGGCGGCCAGGTCAGCGGCGCGCCGGCGGCCGCACGCTCGACGACCGCGAGCGTTCCTCTCATGCGCCCAGCCGTAGGTGGTCAGGGCGGCCAGAACGGCGTGGACCTCGGCGGTCTCGACCTCGTAGGGCGGGTCGGCCAGCACGAGGTCCACCGGCGCCGCGGCTCCGGCAGCCAGCACGGCTGCCACCGCGCCCCCGGCGCAGCGTCGCGCCGGTCAGTCCGAGTGTCGCGATGTTGCGCTCGAGCACCGTCGCCGCGCGGCGGTCGGACTCGACGAACAGCGCCGACGCCGCGCCGCGCGACAGCGCCTCGAGGCCCAGCGCACCCGAGCCTGCGTACAGGTCCAGCACCGACAGACCGGTCAGGTCCAGCCGCGCGGTCACGATGTTGAACAGCGACTCGCGCACCCGATCGGTCGTCGGCCGGGTCCCCCGCGGCGGGACCGCGATGCGCCGCCCCGGCGACGCCGCCGATGATCCGCGTCATAAGCGCCGCTCCTTCTCATCGCTCCGTCCCCCGCAAGCGGGTGGGTACCCCCAGCCGCGCCGCGAGGGCTGCCCCCACTGCATCGTCGCCGGCGCGGCTCAGGCGAGCACCACCAGCAGGTCCCCGCCCTCGACCTGGGCGGTGTCGTCGACACCGCCACCCGCTCCACGGTGGCGTCGGCGGGGGCGGTGATCGGAGCTTCCATCTTCATCGCCTCGATGGTGGCGATGGTCTGGCCGGCGCTCACCTGGTCGCCGACGGATACGCCGACGGTGACGACACCGGCGAACGGCGCGGCGACGTGGTTCGGGATTGCCCCGGTCGGCCTTCTCCGCGGCCGGAACCGTGCTGGCGATGCTGCGGTCACGCACCTCCACCGGCCGCAGCTGGCCGTTGATGATGCACATCACCGTGCGCATGCCGCGCTCGTCGGGTTCGGAGATGGCCTCCAGGCCGATCAGCAGCTCGACACCGGGCTCCAGTTGCACCCGGTGTTCCTCGCCTTGCCGCAGGCCGTAGAAGAACTGGTTGGCCGACAACCGCGAGGTGTCGCCGTAGGTCTCCCGATGCTCTTCGAATTCCTTTGTCGGACCAGGGAATAGCAGCCGATTCAGGGTGGCCTGGCGCTTCGGCCCCGGCCAGCGACAGCGTGGCCTCGTCGTCGGGCGTCAACTGCTGGACGGGCCTGGCCGGCGCCGCGGCCGGCCAACGCCTTCGGTGCGCAGGGGTTCGGGCCACCCGCCGGCCGGGTCACCCAGCTCCCCCCGCAGGAACCCCAGCACCGATTCCGGGATGTCGAATCGCGCTGGATCGGAGGCGAATTCGTCGGCGCTCACGCCCGCGCCGACCAGCGCCAGCGCCAGATCGCCGACCACCTTCGACGACGGGGTGACCTTGATCAGCCTGCCCAGCACCCGGTCGGCGCCGGCGTAGGCTTCTTCGACCTCCTCGAACCGGTCGCCCAGCCCCAGCGCGATGGCCTGCTGGCGCAGATTCGACAGTTGACCACCCGGAATCTCGTGGTGATAGACCCGTCCCGTCGGCCCCGGCAGCCCGGACTCGAAGGGCGCATACACCTTTCGCAGCGCCTCCCAGTACGGCTCCAGCGCGCACACCGCCGACAGCGACAAACCGGTGTCGTACTCGGTGTGGGCGGCGGCGGCGACGATCGAGCTCAGCGCGGGCTGGCTGGTGGTTCCCGCCATCGGCGCGGCCGCACCGTCGACGGCGTCGGCACCCGCCTGCCAGGCGGCCACGTAGCTGGCCAGCTGGCCGCCCGGTGTGTCGTGGGTGTGCACGTGCACGGGCAAGTCGAAGCGGCTGCGCAGCGCGCCGACCAGTTGCGTTGCGGCCTGGGGCCGCAGCAGCCCGGCCATGTCCTTGATGGCCAGCACATGCGCGCCGGCATCCACGATCTGCTCGGCCAGCTTCAGGTAGTAGTCCAGCGTGTACAGCTGCTCGCCCGGATCGGACAGGTCGCCGGTGTAGCACATCGCGACTTCGGCTATCGCAGAACCAGTTTCGCGTACCGCGTCGATCGCCGGGCGCATCGACTCGAGGTTGTTCAGCGCGTCGAAGATCCGGAAGATGTCGATGCCGGTAGCCGTGGCCTCCTCGACGAATGCCGACGTGACCAGCTCCGGATACGGCGTGTAGCCGACGGTATTGCGGCCCCGCAACAGCATCTGCAGGCAGATGTTGGGCATCGCCTCGCGCAGCGCGGCCAGCCGCTCCCAGGGATCCTCCTTGAGGAACCGCAGCGCCACGTCGTAAGTCGCGCCGCCCCAGCACTCCACGGACAGCAGCTGCGGCATCGTCCGCGCGAGATAGGGCGCCACCATCGGCCAGTCCGCTGGTGCGCACCCGCGTGGCCAGCAGCGACTGATGGGCGTCGCGGAACGTCGTATCGGTGACGCCCACCGCCGGCGACTCCCGCAGCCAGCGCGCGAAGCCCTCGGGCCCCAACTCGACCAGCCGCTGCTTGGACCCGGCCGGCGGCGCGACCTCGCAGATCGATGTCGGGCAGCTTGTCGTGCGGGTACACCGTCGACGGTCGTGAGCCGTGCGGGTTGTTGACGGTCACGTCGGCCAGGTAGTTGAGGATCTTGGTGCCGCGGTCGGCCGATGACGCGCGCGGTCAGCAGCTGCGGTCGCTCGTCGATGAACGACGTGGTGACGCGGCCGGCCTGGAAGTCCGGATCGTCCAGAACCGCTTGCAGGAACGGGATATTCGTCGACACGCCGCGGATTCGGAACTCCGCGATCGCCGCGGCGCGCCCGGCTCACCGCGGTCGGGAAGTCACGGCCCCGGCAGGTCAGCTTGACCAGCATCGAATCGAAGTGCGCACTGATCTCCGCGCCGACAGGTTGGTGCCGCCGTCCAGCCGGATGCCCGCGCCGCCCGGGCTGCGGTAGGCGCTGATCCGCCCGGTGTCGGGCCGAAAGCCGTTGGCCGGGTCCTCGGTGGTGATCCGGCATTGCAGCGCCGCGCCGTGCGGCCGGATCGCCTCCTGCCGCAAGCCCAGATCGTCCAGCGTCTCGCCTCCGGCGATGCGCAGCTGGCTGGAGACCAAGTCGACGTCGGTGATCTCCTCGGTCACGGTGTGCTCCACCTGGATCCGCGGATTCATCTCGATGAAGACGTAGTGCCCGCGCTCGTCGAGCAGGAATTCGACGGTGCCCGCGCAGCTGTACCCGATGTGGCGGGCGAAAGCCACCGCGTCGGCGCAGATCTTGGTCGCGCAGCTCTTCGGGCCAGGTTCGGGCGCGGGTGCCAGCTCGATGACCTTCTGGTGGCGGCGCTGCACACTGCAGTCCCGCTCGTAGAGGTGGATCACGTTGCCGTGCGTGTCGGCCAGGATCTGCACCTCGATGTGGCGTGGATTGATGCACCGCCTGCTCGAGGTAGACCGTCGGATCGCCGAACGCCGACTCGGCCTCGCGGCTGGCGGCCTCGATCGCTTCGGGCAGCGCGGCGGCATCGCTGACCCGGCGCATCCCGCGGCCCCCGCCCCCGGCAACCGCCTTGACGAACAACGGAAACTGCATATCCGCCGCGGCCGACACCAGCTCGTCGACGGATGCCGACGGCGCCGACGACGTCAGGACGGGCAGGCCCGGCCTCACGGGCGGCCGCGACCGCGCGGGACTTATTTCCGGTCAGCTCAAGCACTTCGGCGCTGGGGCCGACGAAAGTGATACCCGCGTTCGCGCACGCGGCGGCCAGGTCAGGGTTCTCCGACAAGAACCCGTAGCCGGGGTACACCGCGTCGGCGCCGGCCCGGCTGGCGGTATCGACGATTTCGTCGACCGACAGGTAGGCCCGGACCGGGTGGCCGACCTCGCCGATCTGGTAGGACTCGTCGGCCTTCAGCCGATGCTAGCGAATTGCGGTCCTCGTAGGGATAGACGGCGACGGTGCCGATACCGAGTTCGTAGGCGGCCCGGAACGCGCGGATGGCGATCTCGCCGCGATTGGCAACCAGCACTTTGGAGATCACCTGCGTCCTCTTCACTGTCGACTGGCTTACAGAGAGCGTCGACCAGTAGTCCCAGAACCTCATCAGGATCAGCAGAAATACCGCGGTGAACCACAGCGTGGCGATCGACCATCGCCAATGGTAGAGCTCTCGCACCAACGCGCTGCCGCGGTCTTCACCGCCGGGCGCGAACGCGATCGACGGAAACCACCACCAGCAGCGTGATGGTGACCGCCCACACCACCATGCAGTACGGGCACAAGCGCCCCGATGCGGTAGAGGCTCTGGAATATCAGCCAATGCATGAACCCCGCACCGGCCAGTGTGCCCGAGTGCCATCCCGACCCAATACCATCGCGGCAGCGACACTTTCGCTACCGCCAATACGCCGGTGACCGTGACGACGGTGAACGCGCCGATCACCGATCAGCGGGTTCGGAAAGCCCAGCACCGATGCCTGCGGCGTTGTCATCACCGAACCGCATGACATGATCGGGTTGATGTTGCACGACGGCACGTACGACGGGTTGAGCAGGATCTCGATCTTCTCCACCGTCAACGTGGCCGAGGCCATCAGCCCGACCAATCCCGGCGATCAGCACCCACCACGCGCTGGCCGGCGACACCGCCGCCGGGGGCCCTGACGGTGGCAGTGTCGAATTCTCTACCGGCCCATCAGGTTTGGCTGACGCAGTGACTCGTCACGACGCCGCGGGGGTCGCAGCCGAGTCGATGCCCGGGCACATCGCCCGACGATCTCTTTGATCTTGGCGACGAAGGCGTCCGGCGTCGACCATTGGTATTCCTGGCCGTTGATGCGGACCGTCGGGGTGGCGTGAATACCGGTGGCCGTCGCCAAGCCGTCGACCATCGCGGTGTACTTGCCGTCCCTGATGCAGTCCGGGACCTTGCCCATCACGCCGGCCTCGCGGGCAATCTCGATCAGCTTTGCGTTGTCGGGGAACGTCGTCCCGGTCTCCGACGGCTGGATTTCCTTGGTGTACAGCGCTGTGTGGAATCGCCGGAAGGCGTCGATCGACTCGTCGGCGACGCAATAGCCGGCGTTGCCGGCTCGCGACGAGTACTCGTCGTTCTGCGCCCTGCTGAGCAACCCCACCATGTAGTAGTCGGCGGCGATGGCGCCGCTGTCGATCAGCTTCGACACCGTCGGCCCGAACCCTCGCTCGAAATTCCCGCAGGCCGGGCAGAGGAAGTCTTCGTAGAACGACACGACCGCCTTCGGATCGTGGCTGCCGTCCTTGGTGACCAGCTTGCTCGACGTCACCCGTATCGACCGCACGGCGCCGGACGTCTTTTTTTCGTGCGAGATCACGATGTAGCCGACGAGGACGACGGCGAACAGCACCACGATCGAGGTGAGCCCGATCCTGACCAACAGGTCGCGTTTGCGCCCGGCGGCGTTCAGGTCGTAGCTGGCTGGACGTTTTGATTTGGCGGCTTTGGCGCCCATGGGCTTGCTCACACTCCGTTATGTGATAGTCGGCTTCGCTGTCCGACCGCGGCGCGGCCGGCGATAGCGTCTAAGCGTACCGGCGTGGGAGCTGGCAATCGAACTCAGACGCGGCTGAGGTGAGCGCGCAGGGCCGAAATCAGCTCGGTGGTGGCGACGGCGCTGCCGCCGCCGAGCGGGAACAAGCTGGCAAACCCGTGGGTCAGCGAACCCACCGACCGCAAGTCGACGGGAGTCCCGGCATCGCGCAGCGCCGCGGCATAGCGGTCGCCCTCGTCGCGCAACGGGTCAAAGCCCGCGGTCGCGATCAACGCGGGCGGCAGACCCGACAGCGACTCAGCCAGCAGCGGCGATACCCGCGGATCCGCGGCGTCGACGCCCGAGCTGCCCAGGTACTGCTCGGTGAACCAGTCGATGTCGGCCTTGGTGAGGAGAAAGCCATCGGCGAACAGGCTCAATGACCGGGTCCGCGCGGTGAAGTCGGTCCGCGGATAGATCAGCCACTGCAGCACCGGCTGGGCTTTTCTGGGCCCTTCGGCCCTATCGTCGCGGGCCAGCTGTGACACGACGGCGGCCAGGTTGCCGCCGGCGCTGTCGCCGCCGACGGCGACCTGGCCGGGGATCGCGCCGAGGTCCCCGGCGTGCTCGCACGCCCACCGAAACGCCGCGTAGGCGTCCTCGACCGCGGCCGGCGCCGGATGCTCAGGGGCCAGCCGGTAGTCGATCGACAACACGTGGACGTCGGCGTCACGGCAGGTCAGCCTGCACAGCGGGTCGTGGGTGTCCAGGTCGCCGATGGTCCAACCGCCGCCGTGGTAGAACACCACCAACGGCGCCGGGGCGGACGTTGCCGGGTGGTAGTGCCGGGCAGGGATCTGGCCGGCCGGCCCGGGTATCGACACGTCGCTCACACCGACGTGGATCTGCGGGCCGGCGAACCCCAGAGTCATCTCACGCATCTGAGCCCGCGAGATGGTGGCGTCCTCGCCCAGCACCAGGCCGTTGATCCCGAACGCGCGCAGCCCGGCCAGCGCCAACTGCAATGTGGGGTCCAGCGTGTTGCCGTCGATCGTGACCGAGCGGCCTCCCGACAGCAGTCGTTTGGCGCCGGTGGGCACCCAGGGGATCACCTTGAGACCGACGCTGGTTGCGACGCTCTGCAGCCGGCCGGACCAACCGGCGGCTCTGAGCTGCAGATCCGGCGCGCCTGGCAGACTTCGTGTCATGGCTAGTTCCTTGAGTCCCTTGGTCACGCTCAACGACGGTAATTCCATCCCCGCGGTCGGATTCGGCGTTTTCAAGATTCCACCCACCGACACCGAGCAGGCGGTGGGCACCGCGCTGCAAACCGGTTACCGCCACATCGACACCGCGGCGATGTACGGCAACGAGCGCGAAACCGGCCGAGCGATCGCCGAGTCCGGCGTGCCCAGAGACGAACTCTACGTGGTCACCAAGCTGTGGAATGCCGACCAGGGCTACGACAGCACCCTGGCTGCATTCGACGCCAGCATGCAGCGGTTGGGGATCGATTATCTGGACCTGTACCTGGTGCATTGGCCGGTACCGAAGCTGAACAAGTTCGTCGAGACTTTCAAGGCGTTCGCCCACCTGCGCGACCAGGGCCGGACCCGGTCCATCGGGGTCAGCAATTTCGAGCCCGAGCACCTCGAAGCTCTCGTCGATGCCACCGGGATCGTGCCCGCCGTCAACCAGGTCGAACTGCATCCGCGGTTGCCGCAAACCGAGTTGCGCGAGGTGCACGCCCGCCTGGGCATCGCGACCGAGGCGTGGGGCCCGCTCGGGCAGGGCTCGCTGCTGACCGAGCCTACCGTCACCGCGGTCGCCGACGGCTGCGGCCGAACACCTGCCCAGGTTCTGATTCGATGGCATATTCAGCTCGGTAATATCGTCATCCCCAAGTCGGTGAACCCTAAGCGGATTGCGAGCAACTTCGACGTGTTCGATTTCGAACTCAGCAGCAACGACATGGCGTCAATCTCTTCGCTCGACGACGGAAACCGGCTCGGTCCCAATCCACGAACCTTCGACTTCACAGGCAGGTAAATGACGTGACCGGCGAGTCGGGCGCCTACGTCCCCTCCATAGCACTCAACGACGAGAACACCATGCCGGTGATCGGCCTCGGCGTCGCCGAATTGTCCGACGACGAAACCGAGCGCGCGGTCTCGGCGGCACTGGAAATCGGCTATCGGTTGATCGATACCGCCTCGGTATACGGCAACGAAGCCGCCGTCGGCCGAGCTATCGCGGCCTCCGGGATACCCCGTGCGGAGCTGTTCGTCACCTCCAAGCTGGCCAATGCCGACCAGGGAATCACTTCTAGCCAGGCGGCCTGCAAGGCCAGCCTGGAGCGGCTGGGCCTGGACTACCTCGACCTCTACCTCATCCACTGGCCGGCAGCGCAGCTCGGCAAATACGTGGACAGCTTCGGCGGCCTCATCCAGTCACGCGCCAACGGATTGATCCGCTCGATCGGGGTGTGCAACTTCACCGAGGAACACCTGTCGACGGTCATCGACCTGACCTTCGTCACCCCCGCGGTCAACCAGATCGAGCTGCACCCGCTGCTCAACCAGGCCGAGCTGCGCGCAGTGAACGCCGCACACAACGTCGTCACCGAGGCCTACAGCCCGCTGGCGGTCGGCAGGCTGGTGGACAACCCCACGGTGACGTCGATCGCCGGCGAATACAGCCGCACGCCTGCGCAGGTGCTGATCCGGTGGAGCCTTCAGCTGGGCAACGTGGTCATCCCGCGGTCAGCCAAACCCGAGCGCATCGCCAGCAATTTCGACGTCTTCGATTTCGAGTTGGCCGCCGAACACATGGAAGCGCTCAACGGGCTCAACGACGGCACCCGGGTGCGCGAGGATCCGCTGACCTACACCGGGGTCTAGCTCGCTATCCGGTCGGGCACGTCGCCGCGGCTTGACGCAGGACGTTGCTCGACACCAGGTCGACGGGAAGCCCGTACCCGCGTGACACCGCGATGAACTGCATCGCGTACTGGCAATGGAATGCCGCGTTCGGAGGCATCCACAGGGCCGGCTGGGAGTCGCTCTTGTCCTCGTTGGCCTGCCCCGACACCGCCACCAGGTTGGCCGGGTCGTTGGCGAAGCGGATCCGTTCGGCAATCGGCCAGTCGTAGGCTCCCATGTCCCAGGCCAGCGCCAGCGGCACGATGTGGTCGATCTGCACCGCCTCCCCGATCTTGGCGCCACGGTGGAAGTTGATGGTGGCGTTGGTGTACGGGTCGTGCAGGGTGCCGGTCTCGACGGCGTCGGGGCAGTGTTTGGTCCATACGAATGTCTTGTCGACCAGGTCGCGGTTGAGGATGTCGTCGCGGGTGTCGCATCCGTTGTGCCCGCCGGGCGCATCGGTGTCGTCGGTCCAGGCGTCGCCGAAAGCCGCACGACGGTAGTCGTAGCGATGAATCCTGATCGGCACCACCACGATTCCGCCCAGCACATCGACACCGGGTTGCACGGTCGGAATGTCGGCGCGAGCCGCGAACTCCCTGTCGCGCTCTCCCGCCGAGGTGACCACGACCTGATAGGCGACCAGCACGGCGAGTATCACGATCGCAGACAGCCATAGCAAAGTCCTGCGGGTCATGACTTGTCCAAGAACTCGATGCGCTCACTACCGGTGAAAGGTGCTGCCAGTAGTGCCAATCCGGGATGCGCGGTCTGGTCGTCGTAGGCCTGCTCACAGAAGTCCCGGGCCGCTTCGATGACGTGTCGGTGATCGATCAGCGACAGCAACCGCAGCGTGATCGCACGGCCGGACTGGCTGCGGCCGAGCACATCTCCTTCACGGCGTTCCCGTAGGTCCAGGTCGGCGAGCTCGAACCCGTCCAGGGTCCCGGCGACCGCACTCAGTCGCCGGCCTGCCCGGGAATGCGGCGTGACCCAGCTGGCCAATAGACAGACGCTCGCGTGAGCGCCCCTGCCGATGCGGCCGCGCAATTGGTGCAGCTGGCTGATGCCGAAGCGGTCGGCGTCCATCACCAGCATCACGGTCGCGTTGGGGACGTCGACGCCGACTTCGATGACGGTGGTGCACACCAGCACATCGATCTCGCGGGCGCGAAACGCCGCCATCACGGCATCCTTCTCGTCGGCGCTCAACCGCCCGTGCATGAGTCCCAGCCGAAGACCGGCCAGCTGATCGCGACCCAACCGTTCGAAAAGTTCTTCGACTGTCGCCGAAGGCCTTTCATCCTTCTCACCCTGCCCGCTACTGTCGGTGTCGTCGATCCGCGGCGCCACCACATAGGCTTGGCGCCCTTCGGCCACTTCTTCGATGATGCGACGCCAGGCCCGGTCCAGCCATGCCGGCTTGTCCTTGACGAAGATCGCGGTGGTGGTGATCGGCTGGCGCCCACGCGGAAGTTCGCGCAGCGTCGACGTTTCCAGGTCGCCGTAGACGGTCAGGGCCACGGTCCGCGGTATCGGCGTGGCGGTCATCACCAGCAGGTGCGGCGTGATGCCGGTAGGCGCCTTGGCCCGCAACTGGTCTCGCTGCTCGACACCGAATCGATGCTGCTCGTCGACGACCACCATGCCGAGCTGGTGGAAGTCGACCGCGTCTTGCAGCAGCGCGTGCGTGCCGACGACGATGCCGGCCTGGCCGCCGGCGATCTCGGCGCGGACTTGTTTCTTCTGGGCCTGCGACATCGAGCCGGTCAGCAGCGTGACCCGGGTGGCGTTGTCGGCTCCGCCGAGCTGGCCGCCCATCGCGAGTGGCCCGAGTACATCTCTGATCGATTGAAGATGTTGTGCAGCAAGAACTTCCGTCGGCGCCAGCAGCGCGCATTGGTAGCCGGCATCGACCATCTGCAGCATCGCCAGCACCGCGACGATCGTCTTGCCCGACCCAACTTCGCCTTGCAGGAGTCGATTCATCGGCCGGGTCGCCCCGATTTCAGCGGACAGCACGTCGAGCACCTCGCGCTGTCCGACCGTCAGCTCGAAGGGCAGGCGCCGCAGCAGCTCTTGGCTGAGACCGTCCGAACTCGGTGGCGCCGGCGGGCCGGATTGAGCGAGCTCGCCGTGACGACGGCTCACCAGCGCCCACTGCAACCCGACGGCCTCGTCGAACGCCAACCGCTCACGGGCGCGCCGCCGGTCGGCGGCGTCTTCGGCCAGGTGGATGGCGCGCAGTGCCTCGTTTTCGGCAACCAGACTGTGCTTGGCGCACAGCGTTTCGGGTAGCGGGTCGGACACCGGGTCGAGCACCTCGAGCACCTGACGAACGCAGTTGAAGATGTCCCAGCTCTGCAGCTTCGTGCTGGCCGGATAGATCGGGTAGAAGGTGCGCTCGAACGCCTCCTGCAACACCTCCCCGCTCACCGCCTGCGACGCGTCGGCGATCATCCGCAGCGACCTACTGCCGCGGTTCTTTCCGTCCGCGGCGTCCAGCACCAGGAAGTCGGGATGGGTGAGCTGCATGGCGCCCCGGAAATACCCCACTTCCCCGGACAGCATGACGCGGGTGCCTTTGGTCAGCTGGTCCTGGAGCCACTTCCTGGGATGGAAGAACGTGGCGGTGACTTTGCCGCGGCCGGAGCCGACGGTGACGCGAAACAGCTTGTCCCTAGGGCGGTTCCTGATCGGAAGCAGCACTGCCTCGGTGATCTCGTCGACGAGTGTGACGTGCTCGCCTTCGGGCGGCCGGTCGTCGTCGATGCCGCGCACGGTGGTGCCTTCGACGTAGCTGCGGGGATAGTGGCGCAGCAGGTCGTCGACGGTCCGGATGCCGAATACCTCGTCGAGCGGGTTCGCGGCTTTGGCGCCGACGATGTAGTCCAGGCGGTCGCCCAGCGCCGCCACGGCTACTCGACTCCGATCAACAGCGCATCGCCGCGATGCCCGGTGCGATAGGTCACCAGTTCGCTGCCCGGGTGGCGGTCGTGTACGTGGGCCTGCAGCCGGGACTCGATGGGATCCGCCTCGATGCACCCACCAACGAGCACCGTCACCAGCTCACCGCCGGCACCGAGCAACAGATCGATCAGGCCGGTCGCGGCCGTGGCGACGTCGGAAGCCACGATCAGCACTTCGTTACCGGCGATACCCAGCCCGTTGCCGGGCTCGCAGGCACCTGCCCAGGTCAACGCCGTCTCGGTCGCGACGCGCACCGACCCGTGCCGGGCACCGCCCGCGGCGCGCGCCATCGTGTAGCCGTCGTCGACGGCCTGCCGGCCTGGTTCGTGTACCGCGAGCGCGGCCAGCCCCTGCACCATCGATCCGGTCGGCAGCGGCACCACGTCGATGCCCCACCCGATGGCCGCGGTGCACCCGGCCACCAGTTCCTCGGCGGCCACATAACCGTTGGGCAGCACCAACACCTGCGCGGCCCCGGTATCGACGACGGCGCGCAACAGCTGCTGAGCGGTGATCACGGTCGCCGGGTCGTCAGTGAGTGAGTCGGGCCGCAGCACGCAGGCACCTTCTTCGGCGAACAACTCAGCCGCGCCATCGCCGTCCACCACCGCGAGCACAGCGCGTTCCCGCGTCCAGCTCCCTGGCGGCAGCCCGCTGGTTCCACTGGTCAGCACCGATATCTGGATCCGCCGCGGATCGCCGAACGCCAGACCCGCTTCGATCGCCGCGCCGGCGTCGTCGGTGTGGACATGCACCGAGTGACCGCCGACGACACCGGACGTCGCGATGGCCACCGACTCACCGAGCCCGTCCAGCCGCTCGCGCAACATTTCGGCTCCCTCGGTGTCGCACCCGCCCAGCAGGTACATCACCTCGAACTGCGGCGCTGGAGGTTGGGCGGCGGTCTCGGCCGCCGGTCGGCGCGGTGCCGGCTCGTACACCCGGCGATTCGGCGCCTGCCCGGTGACCGTCGACCGCAACGCGTCGAGAAGGACCAGCAGACCGCGGCCACCGGCGTCGACCACGCCGGCGTCACCCAACACGTCAAGCTGCTCGGGTGTCTTCTCCAGCGCGACCACCGCGGCGTCAGTGGCGGCGGTGACCGCCTGGGGCAGCCCCCGCCCGGTGTTCGCGGCCTGCTCGACGGCCTCACCGGCGGCTTTCAGCACCGAGACGATCGTCCCCGCAATTTCCTGGCCGCCCATCGAGGCGACGACCAGATCAACCCCGCGGTGCAATGCCGCGCCGAGCAGCGCCGGATCGATGTCGCGCAGTTGGCCACCTGCGTCGGTGCAGGCGCGGGCGGTGACGTCGGCGATACCGCGAAGAATCTGGGACAAGATCACCCCGGAGTTGCCGCGCGCGCCGTTCAACGCGCCCGCCGAGAGGGCAGCTGCCAACCGCACGACATCGGCGGATTTGGCCTCGGTGTTGGCCTCAGCCAGCGCCGAGCGCATGGTGAACAGCATATTGACGCCGGTGTCGGAGTCGGCGACGGGGAACACGTTGAGCCGGTTGATCTCGTCGATGTGGGTGATCAGGTCGCCGACGGCGGTATGCGCCCAGTCGCGCAAAGCGGGCGCGTCCAGCGCACGACTCGGCTCAACCAGCCCTGACCCCACCCGGCCCAAACCCACCTGAAAGGCACCTCCTCGCGCCGCCAGCGATGGGCGCCAGCCTATCCATTGAGGCCGACAGCACAGGTCATAAGGCACCTCGCGAGTGTGGATCGTTTTGGCGGTTCTGGCCTTCGGCGGCTATCCTTGCCAGGTCGCCGGGCCACCCGCGAGTCGGTCGTTGGCCCCAGAGCTTCGAGGAGTTTCACATATGGCTGCCGTCTGCGATATCTGCGGGAAGGGCCCTGGCTTCGGCAAATCGGTGTCGCACTCCCACCGCCGGACCAGCCGTCGATGGGATCCCAACATCCAAAGCGTGCGCGTCGCCAACCGCCCCGGCGGCAACAAGCACCGCGTCAACGTCTGCACCTCGTGCCTCAAGGCCGGTAAGGTCGCCCGCGGCTAGAGCCTCGAGGGTTCGCGAAGCGGTCTACGGCAGCCGCCAGTCGATCGGGTCGCTACCCATCTGAGCGAGCAGTTCGTTGGCCCGGCTGAACGGGCGCGAGCCGAAGAATCCCCGCGACGCCGACAGCGGTGAGGGATGCGGTGATTCGATCGACAGGCAATCGCTGTCGGCCAGCATCGGCTTCAGCGTCGAGGCGTCGCGGCCCCACAGAATGGCCACCATCGGTTGTCGGCGATTCACCAAGGCGCGAATCGCGCACTCGGTGACGGCCTCCCAGCCCTTGCCGCGATGGGATGCCGCATTACCGGGCCGGACGGTCAATACCCGGTTGAGCAGCAGCACCCCGCGCTGCGCCCACGGCGTGAGGTCGCCGCAGGACGGCGCCGGATACCCTAAGTCGCTGGCATATTCGGCGAAAATGTTCTCCAGACTCCGGGGCAGCGGCCGCACACCCAGGGCCACCGAGAAGCTCAGGCCGACAGCATGTCCGGGCGTCGGGTACGGGTCCTGGCCGACGATCAGCACCCGCACCTTGTCGAACGGGAAAGTGAAGGCGCGCAACACATTTTCCCCGGACGGCAAGTAACCACGGCCGGCCGCGATCTCCTCGCGGAGAAAGTGGCCCATCTTGGCGACCTGCTCCTCGACGGGCGCTAATGCTGTCGCCCAACCGTCCTCGATGAGTTCACGCAGCGGCCGGGCGGTCACGCCGGTCCCTTTCGCGGGACGATCGCGTAGACGGTCATCGGGTCACCCTAATCCCCCGTTGCCCGCCTCCTCATCGGGCCGCTCAGCGGCCCGGATCGTCATCGGCCGGGCGACTGAAGGACTGCCAACCGGCGTACCCGCCCCAATCCGCACCGTCGACGAGCACCCGAGCCGGCCCGTCGAGCACTCGCCCGATCACGCGCCACCCCGCGGGCACCGGACCGGCGAATGCCGCGGCCAGGGCGTGGTCCTCTCCCCCGCCGAGCACCCAGGTCCACGGGTCGACGCCCACGACTTCCGCGGCACCCATCAGTATCTGGCGATCGGCGCTCAGCGCTTCGGTGCTCAGGTCGACGCCCACGCTGGACGCCTCGGCCAGATGGCGCAGGTCGCCGACCAAGCCATCAGACACGTCGATCATCGCCTGGGCGCCGCCCTCGGCCGCTACGCGACCTTCCCGGTACGGCGGTTGCGGCACGAGGTGACGCCGCCGAAAGTCGTCGAATCGATCAATACTGTTGTGCCACAAAGCATATCCAGCCGCAGAGTAGCCTAACTGGCCTGCGATGGCGATCCGCGAGCCGGGCCGCGCGCCAGACCGCAGCACCGGCGCCCGGCCGGCCAAATCGCCGAGCACGGTCACCGAGACCACCCACTGCGGGCTGCTGACCAAGTCTCCCCCGACGATCCCGGCACCGATCCGTCCGGCCTCGTCCCACATCCCGTCTGCCAGCGCGTTGACCTGTGCGGTCGGGGTTTCCGGCGGTGCGCCGAAGCCGACGACGAACGCCGTGACCCGTCCGCCCATCGCCTCGATGTCGGCGGCGTTCTGCGCCACGGCTTTACGGCCGACATCGTGCGGTGTCGACCAGTCCAGCCGAAAATGCCTGCCCTCGACGAGCATGTCCGTCGACACCACTACGCGGCCGTCGGCGGCCAACACCACGGCACCGTCGTCGCCGGGTCCGACAGCGACATCGACCGATTGGGGCCGACCCCGAGTCAGCCGGTCGATCACCCCGAACTCGCCGAGCTCACCGAGGGTGCGATCGGACTCGCCGCTGCCCACACCAACTCCTCACCGATCGGCGAACGCGGTAGGTTCGTGTCCGCCGACTCCGGGAGTGTAAGCATCTCGACGACGATGCGACTCGCGCGACAGGCAGAGCAGAAGGTGAGAAATGGCCGATTCCAAGGCCGATTCCGCGGCCGACTCCGACGGCCCGCCGCGGGCGGTGCTGATCGCCGCCCTGCTCGTCGCGGTCGGTGCCCTCGGCGTCATTCTGGCGATCGCGGCGACCCGCCACCGGCCGACGCCGGTTGTCATCGCCGCGGTCCCGGCGCCACATGCGCAAGATCCCGCGTGTCAAAAGCTGCTGGAGGTATTGCCGCAGCGACTCGGCGACTACGTGCGGGCCCCGGTAGTGCAACCGGCTCCCGTCGGCGCCGCCGCCTGGCAGACCGCAGGCGCAGAACCGGTGGTGCTGCGCTGTGGCCTCGACCGTCCGGCTGACTTCGTCGTGGGCTCGGCGATCCAACTCGTCGACCGGGTGCAGTGGTTCGAGGTTCGCCAAGATGATCGGTCCACCTGGTACAGCGTCGACCGGCCGGTCTATGTGGCGCTGACGCTGCCGCCGGGCTCCGGACCGACGCCGATTCAGCAACTCTCCGAGCTGATCGACCGAACCATGCCCGCGCGGCCGATCAGCCCATCGCCTCCGGGCTGATTGGCCGGCTAGCGCAGACCCATCCCGCGCGACAGCGCCGTGTCGACCATGGTCGCCAGCAAGGTTTGATAGTCCACGCCGCTGGCCGCCCACATCCGGGGATACATGGAGATCGTGGTGAATCCGGGCATCGTGTTGACCTCGTTGATCAACGGCCCGTCCTCGGTGAGGAAGAAGTCCACCCGCGCCAAACCGCGGCCGTCGATCGCCTTGAATGCCCGAATCGCCAACTCGCGCACCGCTTCGCTCACGTCGTCATCGATCTTGGCGGGTACATCGAGTTCGGCGGCATCGTCGAGGTATTTGGTCGCGAAGTCGTAAAAGGAGTCCTCGCGTCCACGTACCCCGGCCACCCGGATCTCGCCGACGGTGCTGGCTTGTACTGTGCCGTCGGGGAATTCGAGTACGCCACATTCCAGTTCGCGGCCGACGATCGCCGCCTCGACGATCACCTTCGGGTCGTGCTGACGGGCGTGGGCGATCGCCGCGGGCAACTCCTGCCAGCTGGTCACCCGGCTGACTCCGATCGACGAGCCGCCGCGGGCCGGTTTGACGAAAACCGGCAGCCCCAGCCGTTCACGCCGCATCGTCGTCCAGCGCCGGCTCCGAGGCCCGCAGCACCGCGTAGTCGCCGATCGGAAGCCCTTCGGCTACGAGCAGCTTTTTGGTGAACTCCTTGTCCATTCCTGCCGCGCTGGCCAACACCCCGGCGCCGACGTACGGCACGCCGGCGAGTTCGAGCAAACCCTGAATGGTGCCGTCTTCCCCATACGGTCCGTGCAAGACCGGGAAGACCACGTCGACCGACGCCAGCACCTCGGCGCCACCGGGCGACAGCGACACCAGCTGACCGGCCCGACGCGGGTCGGCAGTCAGAGCCAGTTCGGTGCCCGATTCGGAACTCACCTCCGGCAACCGCCGACCGACGATCGCCAATGCGTCGGGATCGCCGTCGGTCAGCACCCAGGACCCATCCGGGGTGATGCCGACGGCGACCACCTCGAACCGCTCGGGATCCAGATTGCGCAGAATGCTGCCCGCCGAGACACACGAGATGGCGTGTTCGTTGCTGCGCCCGCCGAAGACGACAGCCACCCGCACACGACCGTGATCGGGCGTCGGGGACGGCAAGCGGGCGTTCACAAACTAGAGAGGCTACCGTCTGACGCCGCAGCGCTGGTTACAAGCTCATTCCGGCTTGGTGCTGCGACCCAACAGCAGAACCACCGCCTGGTCCACAGACAACCCCTTGTGGCAGACCCGGTGCACCGCGTCGGTCAGGGGCATCTCGACGTCGTAACTCGACGCCAGTGCCAGCACGGACTCGCACGACGTCACCCCTTCCACGACATGGCCGCCCCGCGCCCGCTGCGCGGATTCCAGCGTCTCGCCCTGGCCCAGACATTCACCGAAGGTGCGGTTGCGCGACCGGGGCGACGTGCAGGTGGCCACCAGATCGCCCACCCCGGCCAGACCCGCCAACGTTGCCCCTTTGGCTCCCACCGCGATCCCGAACCGCATGATCTCCGCAAGGCCGCGGGTGATGATCGCCGCCGCGGTGTTTTCGCCCAGGCCTACCCCGGCCGCCATCCCGCAAGCCAGCGCGATCACGTTCTTGCAGGCGCCGCCGATCTCGGTGCCGATGACATCGGCATTGGTGTACGGCCGGAAGTATGCGGTGTTCAGCATGCGCTGCAAGGCGACCGCGCGACCGGAATCGCTGCAGGCGATGACGGTGGCAGCGGGCTGTTCGTCGGCGATTTCGCTGGCCAGGTTCGGCCCGGAAATGACCGCTACCTGCGACTGGTCGACACCGGTCGCGGCAACAATGACCTGGCTCATCCGCATCAGCGTGCCCAACTCGATGCCCTTGGCCGCGCTGACCAGGGTGGCTCCCCTGGTGAACAGACCCGCCCATTGTTCGAGGTTGGACCGCATCGTCTGCGCAGGCACGGCCAGCAGCACCGTCGTCGCCCCGCTCAAAGCCTCGGCCGCGTCAGCGGTGGCCCGGATGCCCGACGGCAACTGCACGCCAGGCAAGTAATAGGGGTTATGACGACTGGAGTTGATTTCCTCGGCGACATCGGATCGTCGGGCCCACAGTGTCACCTCGCCGCCGGCGTCGGTGACCAGCTTGGCGAGTGCCGTGCCCCATGCGCCGGCCCCCATTACCGCTGTCGTGGTGGCCATGGTCTGCCTTGGTCCCTGTCTGATCGATCTGCGCTAACTACCGGCGCTTCACCGTAGCCCAGCGACGATGCAGATCGCGTAGCGATCTGAGGTGGGGGCACGCCCAGCGACGATGCAGATCGCCCCGCGATCGACACTGGCAGGATGGGCCCATGAGCGGCAGTCGAGCCGACGCCGAAGGTGATGTCGGCCTGATCCTCGCCGTCAAGCGGCTTGCCGCCGCCAAGACCAGGCTGGCACCGATGTTCTCCGCACCGACGCGGGAGAAGGTGGTCCTGGCCATGCTGGTCGACACCCTCTCCGCCGCGGCGAGGGTGAGCTCCGTTCGCCGCATCACCGTCGTCACGCCGGACGACGTCGCGGCCGCTGCGGCAGCCGAACTCGGCGCCCAGGCGCTCTCCGATCCGACACCGGATGGCCACCCTGACCCGTTGAACAACGCGATCGAAGCTGCCGAGCGGGTAATGTCCGAATCAGTCTCGAATATCGTTGTCCTGCAAGGTGATCTGCCGGCATTACAGACACACGAACTCGCCGAAGCGATTGCCGCAGCGCGTCAGCACGAACGTAGTTTTGTCGCCGACCGACTGGGCACCGGTACCGCGGCGCTTTGTGCGTTCGGAACCGCGCTCGAACCCCGGTTCGGGCCGGATTCCTCTGCGCAGCATCGACTTTCGGGTGCGATCGAACTGACCGGGGCGTGGCCCGGATTGCGCTGCGACATCGACACACCCGACGATTTGGCCGTCGCGCGTCGTCTGGGAATGGGGTCGGCGACCAGTAGGGCGGTCGGAGTTGGTCACGCTAGCGGCGGTAACGGCGGGTAAACAACGCCTCAACGGCACATGGACGTCAGCTGGTCGGTGGCAGCACCCCCCAGCGATGAGGAATGATCACACGGGTGACCGAAATTGAAGCCGCGGACACAGCAATCGCCGCCACAGCCGCCGGGACGCCCGCGTGGCTAGCGGCCGATTCCGCGCCGGGTGCGCCGCCCGCCACCACAGCCGCCGCAGTCGAGAACGCACTGCCCGAGGAGCGCTATCTCAACCGCGAACTGAGCTGGCTGGACTTCAACGCTCGCGTCCTGGCGCTTGCCGAGGACATCTCGCTGCCTTTGCTGGAGCGGGCGAAGTTCCTGGCGATTTTTGCCTCCAACCTCGACGAGTTCTATATGGTCCGCGTCGCCGGCCTGAAGCGGCGAGACGAGATGGGCCTGTCGGTGCGCTCCGCGGACGGTCTGACCCCGCGCGAGCAATTGCGTCGGATCGGCGAACAGACGCAAAAGATTGCCACCCGGCACGCACGAGTCTTCCTCGACTCAGTGCGGCCCGGGCTGGCCGAGGAAGGTATCCACATCGTCACGTGGGCCGATCTGGACCAGGCTGAACGCGACCAGCTCTCGACGTACTTCACCGAGCAGGTTTTCCCCGTGCTGACACCGCTGGCCGTGGATCCCGCTCACCCGTTCCCTTTCGTCAGTGGCCTGAGCCTGAACCTGGCAGTCACGGTCAAGCAGCCGGAGCGACGGCGGTCAGCACTTTGCTCGGGTCAAGGTGCCCGACAACGTCGATCGCTTCGTTGAACTTGGCGGCCGAGACGGCGCCGAAGAGTCAGCCGGCAAGCGCGAAGTCCGCTTTCTGCCGATGGAGGAGCTGATCGCGGCCTTTTTACCGTCGCTGTTTCTTGGCTTGGAAATCGTCGAGCACCATGCGTTCCGCATTACTCGCAACGCCGATTTCGAGGTCGACGAAGATCGCGACGAGGATCTGCTGCAGGCGCTCGAGCGGGAACTGGCCCGTCGACGGTTCGGGTCGCCGGTGCGGCTCGAGGTCGCCGACGACATGACCGAGCACATGTTGGAGCTGCTGCTGCGCGAACTCGACGTGCATCCCGGCGACGTCATCCAAGTGCCGGGGCTGCTTGACCTCTCGTCGCTGTGGCAGATCTACGACGTCGACCGGCCTGCGCTGAAGGACCCGGCATTCGTTCCGGCCACCAACCCCGCATTCGCCGACCGGGAAACGCCGAAGAGCATTTTCGCGACGCTGCGCGAGGGGGATGTGTTGGTTCACCATCCCTACGAATCGTTTTCTACAAGCACGCAACGATTTATCGAGGTGGCTGCCGCCGACCCCAACGTGCTGGCGATCAAGCAGACGCTGTACCGCACGTCCGGTGATTCACCGATCGTTCGTGCCCTCATCGAAGCTGCCGCGGCCGGAAAGCAGGTAGTGGCGCTGGTCGAAATCAAGGCCCGGTTCGACGAGCAAGCCAACATCAGGTGGGCCCGCGCACTCGAGCAGGCGGGGGTCCATGTGGCCTACGGCCTCGTAGGCTTGAAAACGCATTGCAAAACCTGCCTGGTGGTGCGCCGCGAAGGTTCCACGATCCGGCGCTACTGCCACATCGGGACCGGCAATTACAACAGCAAGACGGCTCGGCTTTACGAAGACATCGGCCTGCTGACTGCCAACCCCGACATCGGCGCCGACCTGACCGACCTGTTCAACTCGCTGACGGGCTATTCGCGCAAGTTGTCCTACCGCAACCTCCTCGTCGCCCCGCACGGAATCCGCACCGGCATCGTCGAACGCGTCAATCGGGAGATCGCCGCGCACCAGGAAACCGGAAACGGGCGAATCCGGCTGAAGATGAACGCCCTTGTCGACGAACAGGTCATCGATGCGCTCTATCGTGCGTCGCAGGCCGGTGTGCGCGTTCAGGTCGTGGTGCGCGGAATCTGTGCGCTGCGCCCAGGTGTCGAGGGATTCTCCGAAAACATCACCGTCCGCTCCATTCTCGGCCGTTTCCTGGAGCACTCGCGGATCCTCCACTTCAGCTCCATCGACGAATTCTGGATCGGCAGCGCCGACATGATGCACCGCAATCTCGATCGGCGGGTCGAGGTGCTGGCTCAAGTCAAGGACCCCCGATTGACCACACAACTGAACGACATCTTCGAGTCGGCGCTGGATCCCGCCACGCGCTGCTGGGAACTGGGGTCCGAAGGGCAGTGGACGGCGCTGCCGCGAGCCGGCCACACGGTCCGCGATCACCAGGTGTCGATGATGGAAAGACACCGCAGTCCCTGACCGAGGCTCAGCGCTCGACCTTCTGGCCGCAGGGTCCAGTGGGCCCGAATTGACCTGCAGGAGTTCAGGTGTCGACACAATCCTCGTCGGGGCGCTCGGCGAGCAAAGTCGTTCATGCCGCCGGCGGGGTGCTTTGGCGACCCGGCCACCGCGAATCCGCCGCGGAGATTGCGGTAATCCACCGACCGCGGTACGACGACTGGTCACTGCCGAAAGGCAAAGTCGATCCAGGCGAGACCGAACCGGTGACCGCAGTGCGTGAAGTACTCGAAGAAACGGGGCACCACGTGCACCTCGGCCGTCGGATCGCGACGGTGAGCTATCCGATCGAACAACGCACGAAGAAGGTGCAGTACTGGTCGGCACGCAGCGTCGGTGGCAGCTTCGCCCCGAACAATGAAGTCGACGACCTCGTCTGGCTGGCGGCTCCCGCCGCGATCAAAAAGGTGTCTTACGCATACGACCGAAAGGTATTGCGTCGGTGGGCCAAACAGCCGGCAGACACCCAATCCGTGCTGATAGTCCGGCACGGCACCGCGGGCAGCAAGTCCCGATTCTCCGGTGACGACAAAATACGACCGCTGGACAAGAAGGGCCGAGCGCAAGCCGAGGCACTCGTCCTACAGCTGTCGACCTTCGGTCCTACCGACGTGTACGCCGCTGATCGCGTGCGGTGCCACCAAACGGTGGAGCCACTGGCCGAGGAGTTGGGCGTAGCCATCTGCAACGAGCCGACGCTGACCGAGGAGGCTTACGCCGACAACCCCAAACGCGGTCGGCGGCGAATTCTGCAGATTGCCGGCTCGCACCGCACGCCGGTGATCTGTACGCAGGGCAAGGTGATTCCGGACCTGATCGCGTGGTGGTGCGAACGCGACGGGGTACGCCCGGACACGTCGCGTAACAGCAAGGGCAGCACGTGGGTGCTGTCTCTGGCGGACGGCCACCTGATAGCAGCCGACCACATCGGCAGCGCGCTGGCCATCAACGTCCTGACCTAGCACGCTGATTCGCCGCGGAGCGTCTCGATAGAGCCGGCTCCGCGGCGAATCAGCGTTTGAAGTGGTGAGCTCCTACCGGCGGCCGCGACGGGTTGCGGCCTTCTTGGCCGGAGCCTTCTTGGCCGGAGCCCGCTTCGTCACTGCCTTCTTGGCCGGAGCCTTCTTACACGGCCTGTTTGACGGCTTTCTTCGCCACGGCCTTCTTCACGGCCTTGCGGGCCACAGCCTTCTTGGCCGGCGCCTTCTTCACCACGGCCTTCTTCACGGCCTTGCGGGCCACAGCCTTCGTGGCGGCCTTCTTCACCACGGCCTTCTTCACGGCCTTGCGGGCCACAGCCTTCTTGGCCGGCCTTCTTCACCACGGCCTTCTTCACGGCCCCGCTTGCGACAACACCGCGCTTCACTGCTGGTCCTTCCGATGGGAGACGCTGCGCGCCAGAGACAACCGCTTTGAATTGCGCACCAGGCCGGAACGCCGGCACGGAGGTCGGCTTCACCTTCACCGTCTCGCCGGTGCGGGGATTACGGGCTACTCGTGCCGCTCGACGCCGTTGTTCGAATACACCGAACCCGGTAATGGTGACGCTCTCACCCTTCTGCACCGCGCGCACAACGGTGTCGACGAAATTTTCGACGGCAGCGGTCGCATGCCGGCGGTCCGTGCCCAATTTCTCTGTGAGCACATCAATGAGCTCTGCTTTGTTGACCATCCAAAACCTCCGAAGCTAGTGGCCCTCCTTGAACCAACTAGCAGACACGGTAAACCCTAAGGTGCCTGATTTCCAAGAGCCACGCGCAATTTCAATGGTTCCTGGCGAACTTTTTAGGAATCCGGTTGCCGCCCTTGGCCGGTGGCGCAGCCGCCAAATACGGCCATGCGGCGCCCGAAATTCGGGCACGATTGAGCCGTTAGGGAGTGGGCAACGTCGTCGGTTTCCAGGTCGGCCGACCCACTTCGAAAACTTCGATCTGGTCGCGTTTCCGCAGCGTAAGGGCTATGTCGTCGAGACCTTCCGTTAGACGCCAGGCGGTGTAATCGTCAATCTTGAACGGCACCACCACCGTTCCCGCCGCCACATTCCGATCTTGAAGATTGACAGTGATTTCCAACCCAGGGCTGCTCTCGATGAGCTTCCAGAGCAGTTCCACGTCATCCTGAGCAACTTCGGCAGCCAGCAGCCCGGACTTCCCCGCATTGCCCCGAAAAATGTCGCCGAACCGCGACGAGATCACTACCCGAAAGCCGTAGTCCATAAGCGCCCACACCGCGTGCTCGCGGGAGGATCCGGTGCCGAAATCGGGACCGGCGACCAGTACTGAACCCCTGTCGAACGGGCTGAGATTGAGCACGAAAGAGGGATCGGTCCGCCACGCCGCGAACAGTCCGTCGTCGAAACCCGTTCGCGTCACCCGCTTCAAATAGACCGCGGGAATGATCTGATCCGTGTCGACATTGGACCGCCGCAGCGGCACTCCGATACCCGTGTGGGTGTGAAAGGCGTCCATTGGATTTCTCCCTCAGTCAGTTCAAGTCGGCCGGGGCGGAGAGCTTCCCGCGCACCGCGGTGGCAGCGGCAACCGCCGGTGACACCAAATGCGTGCGGCCACCTTTGCCCTGGCGCCCCTCGAAGTTGCGGTTTGACGTTGCAGCACAGCGCTCCCCCGGCGCGAGCTGGTCGGGGTTCATCCCCAAACACATCGAGCAGCCGGCCTGCCGCCATTCGGCACCGGCGGCGGTGAAGATCTCGCCCAGACCTTCTTTTTCGGCCTCTGCGCGTACCCGCATTGACCCGGGCACGATCAGCATCCGTACTCCGTCGGCCACTTTTCGGTCCCGCAGTATGTCAGCCACCGCGCGCAAATCCTCGATGCGGCCGTTGGTGCACGATCCGACGAACACCGTGTCAACCGCTATCTCACGCATCGGGAGGCCGGGGTGAAGGTCCATGTACGCCAGCGCTTTCTCGGCTGCCTGTCGCTCGTTGTCATCGGTCATCAGCTCGGGGTCAGGCACCGCCGCCCCCAAGGGCACTCCTTGCCCGGGATTGGTGCCCCACGTCACAAATGGGCTCAACGAGGCGGCGTCCACATAGACTTCGGTATCGAACTCGGCGCCCTCGTCGGTTCGCAGTTGATCCCAGTAGGCCAGCGCCGCATCCCACTGCGCGCCGGTCGGGGCATGTGGGCGGTTGCGTAAGAACTCGTAGGTGGTGGCATCGGGTGCCACCATTCCCGCCCGGGCCCCAGCTTCGATGCTCATGTTGCAGACCGTCATCCGGGCCTCCATCGACAGCGATTCGATGACGCTGCCGCGGTATTCGATGACATGGCCCTGACCGCCGCCGGTGCCGATCTTGGCGATCACCGCGAGGATGATGTCCTTGGCCGTCACGCCGGCCGGCAGCTGCCCGTCGACGTTGACTGCCATGGTCTTGAACGGACGCAGCGGAAGTGTCTGAGTGGCCAGCACATGCTCGACCTCGGAAGTACCGATGCCCATTGCCAATGCACCGAATGCGCCGTGTGTCGAGGTGTGGCTGTCGCCACACACGATCGTCATCCCCGGCTGGGTCAGACCCAATTGCGGACCGACGACATGCACGATGCCCTGTTCGATATCGCCCATCGGGTAGAGGCGGATTCCGAATTCGGCGCAATTGCGGCGCAGCGTTTCGACCTGGTTGCGGGAAATGGGATCGGCGATCGGCTTGTCGATGTCGATCGTCGGCACGTTGTGGTCTTCGGTGGCGATCGTCAATTCGGGACGGCGCACCGGCCGGCCTGCCAGGCGCAGACCGTCAAAGGCCTGCGGACTGGTCACTTCGTGCACCAGGTGCAGATCGATGTAAATCAGGTCGGGCTCGGTATCGCCGCCGGAGGCCACCACGTGGTCGTCCCAAACCTTCTGCGCCAGCGTGCGCGGGCGCGCAGCATCCCCAGCATCATCGTGGGCTGAAGTTTTTGTCACGAGGTCATCCCAATTCCTTGATCTCACTATGCGAGACGTTAGTATCTCTCTGTGAGACAGGATAGCGGCATCGGCGTCCTCGACAAAGCCGTGGGGGTGCTGCACACAATCGCGGAATCGCCGTGTGGGTTGGCCGAATTATGCGATCGCACTGGGCTGCCCAGGGCCACCGCGCACCGACTGGCCGCGGGCTTGGAAGTTCATCGGCTGCTGGCGCGCGACGGCGAGGGGCGTTGGCGTCTGGGCCCGGCGGTCAGCGAGCTGGCCGCTCAGGTCAACGACCCACTCCTGGCGGCCAGCGCGGCGGTTCTGCCACGACTGCGGGAGATCACCGGCGAGAGCGTGCAGCTGTACCGTCGCGAAGGCAGCTCGCGGATCTGCATCGCCGCGATGGAACCGCCTGCAGGCCTTCGCGATACCGTCCCGGTCGGTGCGCGCTTGCCGATGACGGCCGGTTCTGGCGCCAAGGTGCTGTTGGCATTCAGCGACGACGCCACCCGGGCAACAGTGCTGCCCGCCGCGAAATTCAGCGACCGCACGCTGACCGAAGTGCGGCGCCGCGGTTGGGCTCAGAGCGCAGCCGAGCGTGAGCCCGGCGTGGCAAGCGTGTCGGCGCCGGTGCGCGATGCCCATGGTTCGGTGATCGCTGCGATCTCCGTGTCAGGTCCCATCGACCGCATGGGCCGGCGTCCGGGCGCGCGCTGGGCGGCCGATCTGCTGGCAGCCGCCGATGCGCTGACTCGCCGGCTGTGATTCGCAGCGCATTGCCCGCGGTTCGGATGCCGATTGGCGACCTGCAACACTGTCGCCATGGGAACGAATCAGCGTGCGCAGATCGTCATGTCCGAGGCGGAGATCGCCGACTTCGTCACCAGTAGCCGGACCGGCACGCTGGCCACCATCGGTCCGGACGGGCAGCCGCATTTGACCGCGATGTGGTATGGCGTGGTCGACGGCGAGATCTGGCTGGAGACCAAAGCCAAGTCGCAGAAGGCCCTCAACCTCACGCGCGATCCGCGGGTGAGCTTCCTGCTCGAGGACGGCCAAACCTACGACACCCTGCGCGGTGTGTCCTTTGAAGGCGTCGCGGAGATCGTCGACGATCCCGACGCCATCTTCCGCGTCGGGATCAGCGTGTGGGAGCGCTATACCGGCCCCTACACCGACGAGATGAAACCGGCGGTCGACATGATGATGAACAAGCGGGTCGCAGTACGCATCGTCAGCCGGCGCACTCGCTCCTGGGACCACCGCAAGCTCGGAATGCCCCACATGCCGGTGGGCGGCTCTACCGCCCCCGCCGCCGGCTAGCGCGAAGAGCGCGCGCAGATCACTTCTGGTGAAGTAGCCCCGATGGGATTCGAACCCACGCTACCGCCGTGAGAGGGCGGCGTCCTAGGCCGCTAGACGACGGGGCCAGAACCGATCCGAGCAGCCAGCATAGCTCACTGCTGTACGCCCACCTAATCGCTTGCGGTGGACGAAACTTTGCTGGGGTACCAGGACTCGAACCTAGAATGGCTGAACCAGAATCAGCTGTGTTGCCAATTACACCATACCCCATTGGCTGCCTAAAACCGCTGGTCAGAGCCCTGCCCGCAGACGATACACAATCGCGCGGCACTGCTGCCAGCCGTTATGGGCCGACGTGCAGACTACCAAACAAACACCTCACCTCTCACGCGCGCCCGGCCCGGTCCGCGGGGTTACCGCAGCCGCGCGCGGCGCCGTCGGGCCGAGCGAAAACGGCCGATCGGGCGCTGGCCGGCGTTACAGCGACGATTTTCCTTTCCGCACAACAGGATTCGACAATGTCCCGATGCCCGTAATGGTGATGCTGACGGTGTCGCCGTCCTCGATGGGCCCCACACCCGCGGGCGTACCGGTCAAAATGAGATCGCCCGGCAGCAATGTCATCACCGCCGAGACCCATTCCACGATCGCTCCGACGTCGTGGATCATCAGCGAGGTACGGCTGTCCTGTTTGACCTCACCGTTGACCTCAGTGCGCAGTTCCAGATCGGCCGGGTCGACGTCGGTCACGATCCACGGCCCTACCGGGCAGAACGTGTCGTGACCCTTCGCCCGCGTCCACTGGCCATCAGCCTGCTGTTGATCACGAGCCGACACGTCATTGGCGATTGTGTAGCCCAAGATGCTGTCGGCTGCTTGCCCGGCGGTGACGTCCTTGCAGGGTCGACTGATGACCGCGGCCAACTCGCCCTCGAAGTGCACCGGCGAGGCGTTGGCCGGCAATCGAATCGGCACGTTCGGTCCAATGATCGCGGTGTTCGGCTTGAGGAAGATCACCGGATCAGCCGGCGCCGCACCACCCATCTCGGCGATGTGATCGGCGTAGTTCTTGCCGATGCAGACCACCTTGCTGGCCAGCATCGGGGCCAGCAATCGCACGTCGGCCAGCGGCCAGGAGCGACCGGTGAAAGTCGGGGTGCCGAACGGATGCTCGGCGATCTCGCGGGCAGTCATCTCGCCGGGGTCGCCTTCGATGATGACGAACGCGACGCCGTCGGGACTGGCAATTCGGCCAAGGCGCATTCGCCTGAGCTTAGTGGCGGTCGCGAGCGCGGCGAAGCCGGGCGCAGCGGGCCGACACCGAAAGCCAGTGGCTGTCGCGAGCGCGGCGAAGCCGGGCGCGGCGGGCCGACACCGAAAACCACTAACGCCTAACCGAGATCTGTACAGCCGGGCCAGTTGTCGCTTCAGCCCCAGCAATCACATGGCTGTGCGAGCATGGGTTGATGCCGCCGGACCCGACCAGCGCGGTCGGACTCAGTACGGGGCGACGCTGGTCGATCGTCCTCGTCTCCTTGCTGGTGACGGCGAGCGCGTTCGCGTTCATCAACGGCGTCGCTTTTCTGATCCCGGCCCTGGAAGACGATCGGGGCACCCCGCTGGCCGAGGCGGGCTTGCTGTCGTCGATACCGAGCTTCGGCATGGTGGCGACGCTGATTCTGTGGGGCTATCTGCTCGACAGAGTGGGCGAACGCATCGTGCTGACGATCGGCACGGCGCTGACCGCGGCGGCCAGCTACGCGGCGACCACCGTCCACTCGATGATCGCCTTCGCGGTCTGGCTGTTCATCGGCGGAATGGCGGCCGCCGGTTGCAACTCGGCCGGCGGCAGGCTGGTCTCCGGATGGTTCCCGCCCGAGCAACGCGGTCTGGCGATGGGCGTCCGCCAGGCCGCGCAGCCACTCGGCATTGCCTTGGGCGCGCTGGTCATTCCCGAGCTCGCTGAGCGCAGCCGGTCGGCGACGTCGGGCTTGATCTTTCCGGCCGTCCTGTGTGCGGTGGCGGCGGTGCTCAGCGCCGTGGCGATCGTGGACCCGCCGCGCAAGGAATGGGATGAGGCCACTGAGCGCGAGCTGGCCAACCCCTACCGCGGATCGTGGGTGCTGCGGCGAATCCACGCGGTCTCAGCGCTGTTGATGGTGCCGCAGACGGTGACCGTGACGTTCATGCTGATCTGGCTGATCACCGTCTACCGGTGGTCGATCGGATCGGCGGGAGCCGCTGTCACGCTGTCGCAGCTGCTCGGGGCGGTGGGCCGGGTCATGGTCGGCCGGTGGTCGGACCGGGTCGGATCACGGTTGCGTCCGGTCCGGATCATGGCCATCGCCGGCGTCCTGGTTCTGGCCGGGTTGGCGTTTGCCGATCAGCTGCGCTCGTCGGTCGCCGTGCCGCTGATGGTCGCGGCATCGGTCGTCGCAGTGCTCGACAACGGGTTGGAGTCCACCGCGATCACGGAATACGCCGGACCGTTCTGGAGTGGCCGCGCGCTGGGTCTGCAGAACACCTATCAGCGACTGATGGCAGCGGGCACGCCACCGGTGTTCGGTGAGCTGATCGCCGGAGCGGGCTACCCGTTGGCTTTCGCGGTGTGCGGGCTGTTCCCGCTGTTAGCGGTGCCGATCGTGCCGGCCAAAACACTGCCGCCCGGCCTGGAGACTAGAGCCCGGACGCTATCCTTTCGCCGACTTCGGCGGTGGATAGCTTTTCAGTCGGGCGAGTGGCCAGATGGGACGCCACGGCCCGGTCCACTCGCGCGGCGGCAGCGTCTTCGCCGACGTGGGAAAGCAGCAGCGCCACCGACATAATCGCGGCAGTCGGATCGGCGATCCCCTGACCGGCGATGTCGGGTGCGCTGCCGTGCACCGGCTCGAACATCGACGGGTTGGTCCGGGTGGCGTCGATATTGCCGCTGGCCGCCAGCCCGATACCGCCGCACACGGCGGCGGCCAAGTCGGTGATGATGTCGCCGAACAAGTTGTCGGTGACGATGACGTCGAAGCGGCCCGGATCGGTGACCAGGTGGATGGTCGCGGCGTCGACGTGCTGATAGCCCACCTCGACGTCGGGATACTTCTCCCCGACCTCCTGCACGGTTCGCGACCACAGCGACCCGGCGAATGTCAGCACGTTGGTCTTGTGCACCAGGGTCAGATGCTTGCGGCGCTGCTGGGCACGGGCGAACGCGTCTTCCACTACCCGGCGGACGCCGAATGCGGTGTTGATGCTCACCTCGGTGGCCACTTCATGGGCGGTGCCGACGCGGATCGCGCCGCCGGTCCCGGTGTAGGGGCCCTCCGTGCCCTCGCGGATCACCACGAAGTCGATATTGACCCCGGGCTCGAGCCTCAGTGGGCTGCGCACGCCCGGATACAGTCGCGCCGGTCGCAGGTTGACGTGGTGGTCCAGCGCGAAACGCAGCCGTAGCAGCAGACCTCGCTCCAGCACGCCGCTGGGCACCGACGGATCCCCGATCGCGCCCAGCAGGATTGCGTCGTGTGCCCGCAGCTCGGCGATCGCTGAGTCGGGCAGCACTTCGCCGGTCGCATGGAATCGCTTGGCGCCCAGGTCGTACGTCGTTTTCTCGATACCCGGCAACACCGCGTCGAGAACCTTGACCGCCTGGGCGACTACCTCCGGCCCGATCCCGTCACCCGGGATGACGGCGAGTCTCACGACAGGTCAACCACTTCGAGCTTGTTGGCCGCCACGGCGGACCTGATCTCGGAGCGGACATCGGCGGGCACGTCGCGATCCAGGCGCAGCAGAATCGTCGCGCCCGGGCCCTCGGCGTCCTCGGACAGCTGAGCGGCCTGGATATTCACCCCCGCCGTGCCGAGCAGCGTGCCGATCTTGCCCAGCGCCCCAGGCTGATCGGCGTAGTTGATGACCAGATTGATGCCCTGGGCACGCAGGTCGAAGTTGCGACCGTTGATCTGCACGATCTTCTCCACCTGCTGCGGACCGGACAACGCACCGGCCACGTTGACGACCGAACCGTCGCCGGCCACCGCGCGGACGTCGACGACGCTGCGATGGTTGGGGCTCTCGGTGACGGTGCTGATGTCGGCGGCCACGCCGCGTTCCTCGGCGATCGCGGGGGCGTTGACGAACGTCACCTGGTCCTCGATGACGGCGGAGAACAAGCCGCGCAACGCCGAAAGCCGCAGCACCTCTACGTCTTCGCCGGCCAGCTCACCGCGAACCTGCACCGACAGCGATGCCGGCAGCTCCTCGCTGAGCGCACCGGCCAGCACACCGAGCTTGCGGACCAGGTCCAGCCAGGGCGCCACCTCCTCGCTGACCACCCCGCCGCCGACGTTGACCGCGTCGGGAACGAATTCACCGGCCAGCGCCAGCTTCACGCTGGCCGCCACATCGGTGCCGGCCCGGTCCTGGGCCTCCTCAGTCGACGCCCCGAGGTGGGGGGTGACCACCACTTGCGGCAGGTCGAACAGCGGGCTGTCGGTGCACGGCTCTTTGGAGTACACGTCGATACCGGCGGCCCGAACGTGTCCGCTGGTGATGGCGTCGGCCAGCGCCGCCTCGTCGACCAGCCCGCCGCGCGCGGCGTTGACGATGATCACGCCCGGCTTGGTCTTGGCCAACGCTTCCTTGTCGATCAGACCCGCGGTTTCGGGCGTCTTGGGCAGATGCACCGAGATGAAGTCGGCCCGTCCCAGCAGATCGTCGAGGCTGAGCAGTTCGATGCCCAACTGCGCCGCACGCGCCGCCGACACATAAGGGTCGTGGGCCACGATGTGAGCGCCGAAGGCGGCCAGCCGCTGGGCTACCAACTGTCCGATGCGGCCCAGCCCGACCACTCCGACGGTCTTGCCGAAGATCTCGGTGCCCGAAAACGATGACCGCTTCCAGGTGTGCTCCCGCAAGGAGGCATCGGCCGCTGGAATCTGGCGGGCGGCGGACAGCAGCAGCGCCAGCGCGTGCTCGGCGGCACTGTGGATGTTCGACGTCGGGGCGTTGACGACCAGCACACCGCGTTCGGTGGCCGCGTCGACGTCGACGTTGTCCAGCCCGACGCCGGCGCGCGCGACGATCTTGAGTTTGGGCGCAGCGCTCAACACCTCGGCGTCGACGGTCGTGGCCGAGCGCACCAAAATCGCGTCGGCCTCGGGCACCGCCGCGAGCAGCTTCTCCCGGTCCGGGCCGTCGACCCAGCGGACTTCTACCTGGTCACCCAGGGCCTCAACGGTTGATTCGGCAAGTTTGTCAGCGATCACAACAACAGGCAGGCTCACGCGGACAGCCTAATGGTGTGGGCTGAAGCGTTTTCGCGCGGTTCGCTCCGGACCTCAACCACGAGTTCGGCATAACCGCCTTGCCTAGGATGACGCCATGACGAAGCTGGCGATTATCTATTACTCGGCCACCGGCCACGGAACGACGATGGCCAAACGCGTCGCTAAGGCGGCCGAGTCGGCGGGCGCCGACGTCCGGGTGCGGCACGTCGCCGAGACCCACGACCCGGAATCGTTCGCTCACAACCCGGCCTGGACAACGAACTACCAAGCCACCAAAGATCTTCCCGCGGCCACCGGTGACGACATCGTGTGGGCCGACGCGGTGATCTTCGGCTCGCCGACTCGATTCGGCTCGCCCGCCGCGCAGTTGCGCACCTTCATCGACTCGCTGGGCGGGCTATGGGCTGAAGGCAAACTGGCCGACAAGGTCTACGCCGGCTACACGTCGTCCAACACGCTGCACGGTGGCCAGGAAACCACCCTGCTTTCGCTATACATCACGCTGATCCATTGGGGCGGCATCATCGTGCCGCCCGGATACACCGACCCGTGCAAGTTCGTCGACGGCAATCCGTACGGGGCAAGCCTGGTCGCCACCCACGACAACATCGACGAGTTCGACGAAGCGACCAATGCGGCGCTGGAGCACTTGGCACGCCGGGTGGTGTCGGTCGCGGGGCGCCTGGCGTAGCAGAGCCGAACGACCCTCGGCGTAGCCGGGCGCAGCGAATTGCGGTCACGGTTGTGGCCGGATTGCGCACCCTTCCATGTCGGAGCCCGGGTGGATTCTGTCGGTAAGCATGACGACGGAAGGAACACCCATGTGCTGGAAATGCGATCACCCGGAGGCCACCGTGCAGGAGTGGTTGGAGGCCATTCGTGAAGTGGTGGAGAAGCACGGTTGGACGGTGCAATTCGTAGAGAGCGACCGCACGCCGTATGCATACACGGTCGGTTTACACGAGCGCGGCCTGCCTGAGCTATTGGTGACTGGCCTGCCACCGCAGTCGGCGGTGCGGCTGCTCAACAGCGTCGCCGCATATCTCTTGGACGGCGGAAGGCCGGTACCGGGCGAAATGGTCTCAATAGGCGGAGGTCCACTGCTGGAGGTTGTTCAGGTGGAGCATCCCGACGCACACATGAATGTGGCGGTGGCGTTCTACGGCACAGAGCTGCGGGCGTTACAGCTGGTGTGGCCCGACGACTTCGGGCACAGGCCGTGGTGTCCTGAATTCGGCAATGGTCAGGCCCGGCAGCCGGTGCTCGGCGTGCGAGTCGGCCTGACCTGACCATTTGCCCTGCGCGCCGCGACGATCAAACCGAAATCGAGGCTAGCGCGACGACACGCCGAAGCGGCCAGCGCTAGCGTCGATTTCGCGGCGTAAGGACCTACGCCGTCTCGGTGATGGGACGGTCGACCCAGCTCATCAGGTCGCGCAGCTTCTTACCGGTGACCTCGATGGGGTGCTCGGCGTTCTCCTTGCGCAACTGCTCGAGTTGCTTGTTGCCGCCCTCGACGTTGGCGACCAGCTTCTTGGTGAAGCTGCCGTCCTGGATGTCGCGCAGGATGGCGCGCATCCGCTCCTTGGTGTCGGCGTCGATGACGCGCGGGCCCGACAGGTAGCCGCCGAACTCCGCGGTGTCGGACACCGAGTAGTTCATCCGGGCGATGCCGCCCTCGTACATCAGGTCGACGATCAGCTTCAGCTCGTGCAGCACCTCGAAGTAGGCCATCTCCGGCGGGTAGCCCGCCTCGACCATGACGTCGAAACCGGTCTTCACCAATTCCTCCGTGCCACCGCACAAGACGGCCTGCTCGCCGAACAGGTCAGTTTCGGTCTCGTCTTTGAAGGTCGTCTTGATGACGCCGGCCCGGGTGCCGCCGATGGCCTTGGCGTACGACAGCGCCAGCGCCTCGCCGTTACCGGTCGGGTCTTGGTCGACGGCGATCAGAGCGGGCACACCCTTGCCGTCGACGAACTGACGGCGCACCAGGTGCCCCGGGCCCTTCGGCGCGACCATCGCGACGGTGACATTGGCGGGCGGCTTGATCAGGTCGAAGTGGATGTTGAGCCCGTGACCGAAGAACAACGCGTCGCCGGGCTTGAGGTTCGGCTCGATCTCATTCTTGAAGATGTCGGCCTGCGCGGTGTCGGGCGCCAGCAGCATGATCACGTCGGCCCACTTGGCGACCTCGGCGGGGGTGTCGACGTCCAGGCCCTGCTCCTCAACTTTGGCCCGGGACTTCGAGCCCTCCTTCAGCCCGACGCGCACCTGAACGCCGGAGTCGCGCAGGCTCAGTGCGTGCGCGTGCCCCTGGCTGCCGTACCCGATGACGCCGACCTTGCGGCCCTGAATGATCGACAGGTCCGCATCGTCGTCGTAGAACATCTCCAAAGCCACGTGAATGTCTCCTTCTTTCTGGGCTTTTCGGTTGACTTTTCGAAATCGACAGGTTATTTGGCGGTACCGATACCGCGTGGACCCCGGGCAAGCGAAACCACACCCGATTGCACGATTTCGCGGATGCCGAATGGCTCAAGCACCCTCAGTAGCGCCTCGAGCTTACCGCGGTCACCGGTGGCCTCGATGGTCAGCGATTCCGGCGACACATCAATCACCTTGCCGCGGAACAGGTTCACTGCTTCGATCACCTGACTGCGGGTACCGGCGTCAGCGCGGACCTTGATCAGCGCCAACTCACGAGACACCGAGTTGTCGTCATCCTGCTCGACGATCTTGATGACGTTGATGAGTTTGTTGAGCTGCTTGGTGATCTGCTCGAGCGGAGTGTCTTCGGCGGAGACCACGATGGTCATCCGCGACATGTCCTTCTGCTCGGTGGCGCCAACGGCCAGCGACTCGATGTTGAACCCGCGCCGCGAGAACAGCGCTGCCACCCGGGCGAGTACACCGGGTTTGTCTTCGACCAGCACGGACAAGGTGTGCGTGGTCGGTGATCCGGTCATATGCGCCGCTCCTCCTCATCGCTACGCTCTGCATCGTCGCCGGCGCGCATCAGGCGTGCCCTTCGATTTCGTCGTCGAACAGCGGCCGAATGCCACGGGCGGCCTGGATCTCGTCGTTGCTGGTCCCGGCGGCCACCATCGGCCACACCTGCGCGTCGGCGCCGACAATGAAGTCGATCACCACTGGGCGGTCGTTGATCGCTCGCGCCTGGTTGATCACGTCGACGACATCTTCCTCACGCTCGCAACGCAATCCGACACAACCCAGCGCCTCGGCCAGCTTGACGAAGTCCGGGATTCGGCGCGAGTGCGTGGCCAGGTCGGTCTGCGAGTACCGCTCCTCGTAGAACAGGCTCTGCCATTGGCGCACCATGCCCAGGTTGCCGTTGTTGATCAACGCAACCTTGATCGGGGCGCCTTCGATCGCGCAGGTGGCCAACTCCTGGTTGGTCATCTGGAAGCAGCCGTCGCCATCGATTGCCCAAACCTCGGCCTCCGGCCGGGCGAGCTTGGCACCCATGGCCGCGGGGATGGCGAAGCCCATGGTGCCCAAGCCCCCGGAATTCAGCCAGGTACGCGGCTTCTCGTAGGAGACGAACTGCGCGGCCCACATCTGGTGCTGGCCGACGCCGGCGACGTATATCGCGTCCGGGCCGGCGATCTGACCCAGCTTCTCGATGACGTACTCCGGACTCAAGCTGCCGTCGCTTTGCGGCCCGTAGCTCAACGGGTAGGTGGCTTTTACATCGTCGAGGTATGTCCACCAGTCGGCGATGTCGATCTTGGCCGCTGCCTCGTCGTGGCGCAGCGCCGCGATCAGATCGGTGATGACGGCTTTGACGTCACCGACGATCGGCACGTCGGCGTGCCGGTTCTTGCCGATCTCGGCGGGGTCGATGTCGGCGTGGATGACTTTGGCCTCCGGCGCGAACGTGTCGAGCATTCCGGTGACCCGATCGTCGAAGCGGGTGCCCAGCGCGATCAGCAAGTCGCTGCGCTGCAGCCCCGCCACCGCCGCCACCGTGCCGTGCATCCCCGGCATGCCCAGGTGCTGACGGTGGCTGTCCGGGAAGGCGCCGCGCGCCATCAGCGTGGTGACCACGGGGATTCCGGTCAGCTCGGCCAATTCCCGTAACTGCTCGGTGGCCTCGCCGCGGATGACACCGCCGCCGACATAGAGCACGGGTTTGTGCGCGGCGGCTATCAGCTTGGCGGCCTCATGGATCTGACGGTTGTGCGGCTTGGTGTTCGGCTTGTAGCCGGGCAGATCCATGCGTGGCGGCCAGCTGAACGTGCACTGGCCTTGCAGCACGTCTTTGGGAATATCGACGAGCACCGCGCCCGGCCGTCCGCTGGACGCGATGTGGAAGGCCTCGGCCAGCACGCGCGGGATTTCGTCACCGGCACGAACCAGGAAGTTGTGTTTGGTGATCGGCATGGTGATGCCGGAGATGTCGGCCTCCTGGAAGGCGTCCGTCCCTATCAGCGAGCGCCCGACCTGGCCGGTGACGGCAACCACCGGGATGGAGTCCATCTGTGCGTCGGCCAACGGCGTCACCAGGTTGGTGGCGCCGGGGCCCGACGTGGCCATGCAGACGCCGACTTTCCCGGTGGCGTGCGCGTAGCCGCTGGCCGCGTGGCCGGCGCCCTGCTCGTGGCGAACCAGTACATGCCGCAGCTTCTTCGAGTCGAACAGCGGGTCGTAGACCGGGAGCACGGCCCCGCCGGGGATCCCGAAGATGACCTCGACGTCGAGTTCCTCCAACGACCGGATGACTGACTGTGCGCCGGTAAGTTGCTCAGGTGCAACATGTTTCGGCCGAACAGTAGGCGGCTTAGCGGCGGGTTTCGCCGCATCTGAGGCGATACTGGCCACATCCTGCGACGCAGGCTTCGAAGCCGGTGCCTGCGGCTCGGAATGTGGCCTGGTGGGTGCGCTCACGGTGTCCTCTTGTCCTTCTTTGTCCTGCGTTCGCTCTGACTCGTTGGTTCTGGAAGGTCGTACTCAATCATTGTGCTGACGCCATATGGATGGTGGGCAACAAAAAACCCCCGTCAGCTCACTGCTGCACGAGGGTTGCGCGTTGGTGTACTTGATCAGTCAGGCACCAACGCGCCGACCTACGACGAGCGTTCCGGAAGTAATCATCGCCCTCGACGGTAGCCTCCGTACTGGTCAAACGTCAAATCCCGGTGGTTGCGGGGCTCTTGGGATCGCCGCTAGCGATCGATGCCATGATGCATGCATGGCCACCGATCCAGCGGAGGAACCGGAGACCGCACCGCCGGTGGTGATCAACATTTCGCCGATGGCGCACTTCGCGGTGGGTTTCTTCGCACTCGGGCTGCTGGTGCCGGTGCTGACCTGGCCGCTGACAGCTCCGCTGCTGATCGTCCCGGTGCTGTTGTCGGCGTTGATTATTCGACTTCGCACGCAGGCCGACGACAACGGCGTTACCGTGCGCACGCTGCTCGGCAGTCAATCGGTGCGCTGGGACGAAATCGACGGGCTACGGTTCCGGCGAAGCTCCTGGGCGCGCGCTCAGCTCAAAAGCGGGCGCGAGTTGCGGCTACCTGCGGTCACCTTCGCCACGCTGCCGCTGCTGACCCGGGCCAGCGCCGGCCGAGTCCCCAATCCGTATGCGGACTAGCTCACCGGGTTGGCGCCATTGAGCAGCATCCAGAGCGCGACGCCGGCACCGACGCCGACCACCAGCGCGGCGAACGATCCGATGAACGGCCGACGGGCCCAGCCGCGACCGGCGTCGAAGCCGTAGCGCCCGGGTCCGACCAGGATGACGGCAGCCGCCATGACGATCAGCGTGATCTCGTATTCGTGGCCGCCCGGCAGGAAGAACGGGAAGGACCTGGCATGGTGCTGGGCCGACATCCCGGCGAGCAAGCTGTTGATCAGGTATGCCAGCGCGCCCGCAGCGGCCAGCGGGGTGAACAGCCCGAGCACCAGCAGCACCCCGGCGGCGATCTCGCCGCCGGCGGCGCAATAGGTGAGGATGCCGGCGTGCTGGTAGCCGATGTCGGAGAGCGAGTCCTTGAATCCCGTCAGGCCCTGCCCACCCCACCAGCCGAACAGTTTCTGGAGCCCGTGCGCGACGAGCACTGCACCGAGGCCGACTCGCAGAATGAATAGACCCAGATGCTGAGTACCGCGACGGCCGGCGGCGCGTACCAGCTCGTCGTCGTGGTAGTCATGTTCGTCCGCACCATCCGGCGCGAAGACAGAGTGCCTGCCGCTGGGCTGGGGCTGGTAGGGCAACGGCTCCTGGGCCCCCATGAGGCCGAATCCCGTGCTGGACGAGCGGACGCTGCCGGAGTCGTTGGAGTTGTAGTGCGGAATCAGGGCCGTCTCGAAATCGCCTGCATACGTGTCTGACGGCAGGTCGTCCTCAGGGTCGACCAAGCTTGCGGAGGTCGTTCGCACCGGAGTTGGCACTGCGGATTGATCCGGCCGTTGCCAATGTGCGTCATGTGGTTGACTGCTCACTCGTGCCAGGGTAAGGGCAAATTCCTACGAATTGGGGATTTGAGCGGCGCTTTCGCTGTTCCGAGTCGCGCATCGTCCGGTGCGGGCCGTCTGTTTGCGAGCAAATGCGGATGGCGCGCGGCACCCGTCACGGGCACCAGGTCCGACCTATCCGTAATCTGGCAGCTATGCGGTTGTGGTGGTCGGGGCGGCGCAGTATGGCTGTGCTCAGCTCGGCGGTGCTGGTTTTGGCCGGTTGCGCCCAGTTCAACAATGCCCAGTCACAACCGTTCACCACCGAGCCCGAGCGGCACGCCCCGCCGAGTTCCTCGCCTCCCCCACCGCCGCCGCTGCCTGACAAACCATTCCCGAAGAAATGCCCCGCGCCAGGAGTCATGCAGGGCTGCTTGGAGAGCACCAGCGGCCTGCTCATGCAACCCGACAGCAAGTCGGCGCTCGTCGCCGAGCGGACGACCGGCGCGGTCAAAGAGGTATCGGTCAGCGCCGAGCCCAAGGTGAAGACCGTCATCCCGGTCGACCCGTCCGGCGACGGCGGGCTGATGGACATCGTGCTCTCACCGACCTATTCACAGGACCGGCTGATGTACGCCTACATCAGCACGCCCTCCGACAACCGGGTCATCCGTGTCGCCGACGACGATATCCCGAAAGACATCTTGACGGGAATCCCCAAGGGCGCCAACGGGAATACCGGCGCACTGCTCTTCACCAGCCCAACCACGCTGGTCGTGCTGACCGGCGACGCGGGCAACCCGGCGATGGCCAACGACCCGGCATCGCTGGCCGGAAAGGTCATTCGTCTCGAGCAGCCGACCACGCTCCACCCAGCACCGCCGACTACGGCGCTGAGCGGTATCGGCGCCGGTGGCGGCCTGTGCACCGACCCTGTCGACGGCTCGCTCTACGTGCTCGACCGCTCTCCCACCGCCGACCGGCTGCAGCGAATCACCAAGGACTCCAAGGTTTCCACGGTGTGGACGTGGCCGGACCGACCGGGGGTGGCCGGTTGCGCGGCCTTGGACGGCACCGTGCTGGTCAACCTGGTCAACACCAAGCAGACGGTGGCCGTCCACCTGGCGCAGGGCACCGGCGCGGTCACCGGTCAACCCGACGTCGTTCGCCAGGACACCCACGGACACGCCTGGGCGCTGCGCATGTCGCCGGACGGGAACGTGTGGGGGGCGACGGTCAACAAAACCGACGGCGACGCCATGAGGCTCGACGACGTGGTGTTCCCGCTGTTCCCGCAGGGCGGCGGTTTCCCGCGGGCCAACGAGGACAAGACCTAGCGAGCAATCAGAACCAGTCGCCGTGGGGCTCAGGCCTTATGGCCCGGTTCGAGGTCGGCGACGTCGGCCATGCCGACCAAATCGGCCGAACGCTCGATGACAGCCCCGGTGACGGGTTCCAACAGGTAGCCGATGTGGTCGCCGAGGTCGATGCGCTGCAGCGTCTTGCCGACGAACCATGCCGCCGCGTCGTCGAGAATCGGCATGCCCTGCGGACCGGTGTGCCACGAGCAGTGATCGAATTTGTTGACCTGATCACCGGTTTGGCCGCCGAATAAGCGAGCCAAGCCAATGTGGCGGCGCGCCAATACATGTACGGCCAGGTAATCGGATCGCGCGGCCACGGGGCAGGTGTGGTTGGTCTTGGACACCCCGGCCAGAAACCGTGCGGGGCGGATGCTGATTTGCGTAGCGAAGCCGACCAGACAGCCCGACGGATCAGCGTCGGCCCGGGTCGTCACCACGAACATGGTGTAGTCCAGCATCTCGACCAGCCGGTCGAAAGACTCATCACCCACACTGCCATGATGACCCAACGTCGCCGACGATTCGGGCGCAAGCGCGATTACATTGCGCCGGAACCGCTTCCGCCGTCCGCGAACAGAAAATCCTCGACGATGCCGCTCACCAACGTGGGGTCCTCGAGGCCGGCGAGGTGAGCCACCCCGTCGAGTACCCGCACCGACGAGTCGGGTATTGCGGCGGCCATCTCGATCGCCTCGCGCGGCGGGAAGGTGGCGTCTTCGTCACCCGCGACGACGAGCACCGGTGCCGTGATGCCGGCCAGCAGCGCGCGCTGGTCCGGTCGGGCCGGTACCACGCTCTTGACCGCCCAGGAGACGGATGCGATGTTGACGTCTCTCACCGCTGAACGGACGTGTGCCACAACGTCGGGACGTTTCCGAAAGGTGGTCGGTCCCAAGAAAGCCTTGAGTACCGGTCGGATCAGCGACGGTCCTATCTCGCCGTTCCATCGCGCCATCCGCAGCAAGGTCGCGAATTGCACCTTCTGACGCAGACCGGCCTTGCCGGCTGTGCAGTTCATCAGCACCGCTCGCCCGATCCGCTCGGGATAGGTCGCAGCGAATGTCGCGCCGATCATGCCGCCCCACGAGTTACCGACGAAGTGAGCCCGGTCGATGCCGAGGCCGTCGAGGATGTCGGCAACACTGCGAGCGCAGTCGTCGAAGGTGAACATCTGCGTCAGGGGCTGACTGCGGCCGTGGCCCGGCGGGTCGACGTTCCGACCACGGCAGTCGGGCCGATCGCGTCCTTATTCGAGATGGACGAAGCGGTCGCCGAGTCGATCGGCTGGGACGGCGTGGGTGCCCCCCTGGCCAGTTTGTTCACCGAATTGACCAGCTTGTTCTGAGTCCCTGCCAGAGCTGGAGTCAGCTGCAGGCTTCGAGCACCAGCTCGCGCACCCGGGCCGCGTCCGCCTGTCCCTTGGTGGCTTTCATCACCGCGCCGACGATCGCGCCCGCCGCCTGCACTTTGCCGCCCCGGATCTTCTCGGCCACATCGGGATTGGCGGCCAAGGCTTCGTCGACGGCGGCCTGGATCAGCGAGTCGTCGCGCACCACGGCCAGTCCACGCGCGGTCATCACCTGGTCGGGCTCGCCTTCACCGGCGAGCACGCCCTCGACGACTTGGCGGGCCAGCTTGGTGGTCAGCGTGCCGTTGTCCACCAGCGCCGCGACCGCGGCGACTTGGGCTGGGGTGATCGGCAACTCGTCGAGTTCTACGCCGGCCTCATTGGCCTTTTGCACCAGGAAGTTGCCCCACCAGGCCTTCGCCTGATCGCTGGACGCGCCCTGCTCGACGGTCGCGATGACCAAATCGACGGCACCGGCGTTGACGAGATCGCGCATCACCTCATCGGAGATACCCCAGTCATGCTGAATCCGCTTGCGGCGCAACCATGGTAGTTCGGGGATCGTTTGGCCTAGCCGCTCGACGAGCTCACGGCTGGGCGCGACCGGTTCCAAGTCGGGTTCGGGAAAGTAGCGGTAGTCCTCCGCGGTTTCCTTGGTGCGACCCGAGCTGGTGTAGCCGTCCTCGTGAAAGTGTCTGGTCTCCTGGATGACTCGGCCGCCCGATTCCAAAACGGCGCCTTGGCGCCGCATCTCGTAGCGGACGGCCACCTCGACGCTCTTGAGCGAGTTGACGTTCTTGGTCTCGCTGCGGGTGCCGAACTCGGTGACGGCGATGGGCTTCAGCGACACGTTGGAGTCGCAGCGCATCGAACCCTGGTCCATCCGGACATCGGAAACTCCCAACGCGCGCAACAGGTCTCGCAACGCCGTTACATAGGCGCGGGCGATCTCGGGGGCGCGTTCGCCGGTCCCCTCGATGGGTTTGGTGACGATCTCGATCAGCGGCACACCCGCGCGGTTGTAGTCGATCAGTGACGTCGTCGCGCCGTGAATGCGGCCGGTCTCACTGCCCAGGTGGGTCAGCTTGCCGGTGTCTTCCTCCATGTGCGCGCGCTCGATGTCGACGCGCCAGGTGCTGCCGTCCTCCATCGGCACGTCCAGGTAGCCGTTGATCGCGATCGGCTCGTCGTACTGAGAGATCTGGTAGTTCTTCGGCATGTCGGGATAGAAGTAGTTCTTTCGCGCGAACCGGCACCATGGCACGATCTCGCAGTTCAACGCCAGCCCGATGCGGATCGCCGATTCGACGGCGGCCTCGTTGAGCACCGGCAGCGAACCCGGCAAGCCCAGACAGACCGGGCAGACCTGAGTGTTGGGTTGGGCGCCGAACGCGGTGGCGCAGCCGCAGAACATCTTGGTGGCGGTGGACAGCTCGACGTGCACCTCCAAGCCGAGCACCGGCTCGTAGCGCGCGATGACCTCGTCGTAGTCGAGCAGCTCCGACCCGGCCGCCCTGGCAGCGCTCGCAGCAGAAGTCATGCAATCGATCCTAAATGGCCGGTTAGCCGAAGAAGGCCGCGGCGTCGTCGTAGCGGCTCTGCGGTACCAGCTTCAGCTGGCGCACCGCATCGGCCAGCGATACCCGGCCGATGTCCTGGCCGCGAAGCGACACCATCTGTCCGTACTCGCCGGCGTGCGCGGCATCGGCGGCGTTGACGCCGAACCGGGTGGCCAGCACGCGGTCGTAGGCGGTCGGCGTACCGCCGCGCTGGACATGGCCGAGCACGGTCACCCGGACCTCTTTGTTGATGCGCTTCTCGACCTCGTACGCCAGTTGCGCCGCCACGCCGGTGAAGCGCTCATGACCGAATTCGTCGGTGCCGCCTTGCAGCAGCTCCATCGAGCCTTCGGCCGGCTTGGCGCCCTCGGCGACGACGCAGATGAAGTGCGAGTCGCCGCGCTGGAATCGCCGCTTGACCAATCGGCACACCTCGTCGATGTCGAAGGGCTGTTCGGGGATCAGCGTCATGTGTGCGCCGGAGGCCAGCCCGGCGTTCAGCGCAATCCAGCCGGCATGCCGGCCCATCACTTCCACCAGCATCACCCGCTGGTGCGATTCCGCGGTGCTGTGCAGCCGGTCGATGGCGTCGGTGGCCACCTTCAACGCGGTGTCGTGGCCGAATGTCACGTCGGTGCAGTCGATGTCGTTGTCTATGGTCTTGGGCACGCCGACGACGGGGACGTTCTCTTCGGAGAGCCAGTGCGCGGCGGTCAGCGTGCCCTCGCCGCCGATGGGGATGAGGACGTCGATGCCGTTGGCGTCCAACGTCTCCTTGATCTGGTCCAGACCGGCCTTCAGCTTGTCAGGGTGGACGCGGGCGGTGCCCAGCATCGTTCCGCCCTTGGCCAGCAGGCGGTCGTTGCGGTCGTCGTTGGCCAGTTGCACACGCCGGTTCTCCAGCAGCCCCCGCCACCCGTCCTGGAATCCGACCACCGACGACCCGTATCGCGAGTCGCAGGTGCGCACCACCGCCCGGATGACGGCGTTGAGTCCGGGACAGTCGCCACCGCCGGTGAGAATTCCGATCCGCATCCCAATATCTTGCCCCGTGACCGCCGTTCAAGTGGCGCGAGCAGACGCAAAAGCTCCTCGACACGCGGGCGCGTTGGGGCTTTTGCTGGGGGCACCTCCCGCTTGCGGGGGACTGCTCGCCGTCAAATGGCCGATGGCAGCGGCCCGCGCGCGGCCTCGTAGGCGGCCGCTACCCGGTAGAGCCTGTCGTCGGCCAGCGCCGGCGCCATGATCTGCAGCCCGACCGGCAGGTTGTCGTCGGGCGAAAAGCCCGACGGCACCGACATCCCGCAGTGGCCGGCCAGGTTCAGCGGCAGCGTGCACAGGTCGAACAGATACATCGCCAGCGGGTCGTCGACCTTCTCGCCCAATGGGAACGCGGTCGTCGGCGTAGTCGGCGATATCAGCACGTCCACGGATTGATACGCCGCGTCGAGGTCGCGCGCGATCAGGGTGCGCACCTTCTGCGCCTGGTTGTAGTAGGCGTCGTAGTAGCCGGCCGACAGCGCGTAGGTGCCGATCATGATGCGCCGCTTGACTTCTGGCCCGAATCCGGCCGCCCGGGTCAGTGCCATCACCTCCTCTGCGCTGTGAGTGCCGTCGTCGCCGACCCGCAGCCCGTAGCGCATCGCGTCGAAGCGGGCCAGGTTGCTCGACACCTCCGACGGCAGAATCAGGTAGTAAGCGGGCAGCGCGTGATCGAAATGAGGACAGTCGACTTCGGACACGTCGGCGCCGATCGCGGTCAACTGCTCGACGGCGGCGTTGAACGACGCCAGCACGCCGGGCTGATAACCCTCGCCGCGCAGTTGGCGGACCACACCGATGCGCACACCGCTCAGGTCGCCCGCCGCCCCTGCCTTCGCGGCGCCGACGACGTCGGGCACGTCGGCGTCGATGGAGGTGGAGTCGCGTGCGTCGTGTCCGGCGATCACCTGATGCAGCAGCGCGGTGTCGAGGACGTTGCGCGCGCACGGGCCGCCTTGGTCCAGCGACGACGCGCAGGCCACCAGGCCATAACGCGATACGGTGCCGTAGGTGGGTTTGACCCCGACGGTGGCGGTCAGCGCGGCCGGCTGGCGGATCGAGCCGCCGGTGTCGGTCCCGATGGCCAGCGGCGCCTGGAAAGCCGCCAACGCTGCGGCGCTGCCGCCGCCGGAACCGCCCGGCACCCGATCGGTGTTCCACGGGTTGCGGGTCGGGCCGTAGGCGGAGTTCTCCGTCGACGACCCCATCGCGAACTCGTCCATGTTGGTCTTGCCGAGGATCGGGATCCCGGCCGCCCGCAGCCGTGCGGTCACCGTGGCGTCGTAGGGCGAACGCCAGCCCTCCAGGATTTTCGACCCGCAGGTGGTGGGCATGTCGACGCTGGTGAACACATCTTTGAGGGCCAGCGGAACCCCGGCCAGCGGCGACGCCGGGTGCTCACCGGCGGCCAGCGAGTTGTCGACGGCGGCCGCGGCTGACAGCGCCGCATCGGCCGCGACGTGCAGAAACGCGCCGTACCGCTGATCGGTGGCCGCGATCTGGTCCAGGTAGGCCTGGGTGACCTCGGTCGACGACAGTTCCTTGGCGGCGATTTTCGCGGCAAGCGTCGCCGCGTCCAGCCGGATGATGTCCGTCATTCCGGTTCTCCGAGGATCTGCGGGACCGCGAAGCGACCGTCAACGGCGTTGGGCGCCTCGGCGAGCGCTTCTTGCTGGGTCAGGCACGGTGCGATCTGGTCCGGGCGGGTGACGTTGACGTCTTTGAGCGGGTTGTCGGTCGGTTCGACGCCAGTGACATCGACGGATTGGATCTGGCTGACGTGGGTCAGGATGGCGTCGAGCTGGCCGGCATAGTTGTCCAGCTCGTCGTCGGTCAACGCCAGCCGGGCCAGCCGGGCCAGATGGGCCACCCCGTCGCGGGAGATCTGGGACACGACCGGACAGCCTAACGGGCCGTCGCGAGTGTGACGCTGGCAGCACACCCGTCGAAATGCCGAGGGCGCGCCGCTGTGCGACAGTGTGCGCGTGTCCTCCTATCTGCTGCGAGTTCAGCTGGCCGACAGCCCGGGCAGCCTCGGCTCGCTGGCCGTGGCCCTGGGATCGGTGGGGGCTGACATCTTGTCGCTGGACGTCGTGGAGCGCGGGTCCGGCTACGCGATCGACGATCTCGTCGTCGAATTACCGGCACGTGCCATGCCGGACACGCTGATCACGGCGGCCGAAGCGCTCAACGGTGTACGGGTGGACAGCCTGCGGCCGCACACCGGGCAGCTGGACACGCACCGAGAGCTGGCGCTGATCGATCACGTCGCCGCCGCAGGCGATACCACGGCCAAGCTGAAGGTCCTCGTCGACGAGGCGCCACAGGTGCTGCGGGTGAGCTGGTGCACGGTGCTGCACAGCTCCGACGACGGGGTTCAGCCCGTCGTCGGCAGTTCCGGCGCGCCGGAAACCGGACTGGACGACGTGCCGTGGATGCCTATCGAGGCCGCCACCGCGCTGGACGCCGCAGACGACTGGGTGCCGCAGGTGTGGCGCGAGCTGGACACCACCTTGGTCGCCGCGCCGTTGGGCGCTTCGGACACCGCGGTGATGCTGGGCAGACCGGGTGGTCCTGCCTTCCGCCCGTCAGAGGTGGCCCGGCTGGGCTACCTGGCCGGGATCGTCGGGACCCTGCTGCACTGAGCGCACCGATAAACGGGGTATCCACCAGATGTGAGCCCGTTATCCGACGCCCAGATCGCCGCGCTGTCCCCTGCCCAACGGCGTCAGCTGATACGACGCCTCGAGCGACCGCTGTCCGAGTTGGTGCCACTCGCCGAGGTGCACAGGATCCGGTGGGGCTGGTTGGGGATCATGACCGGCGGAACGCTGGTGCTGATCCCGTGGATTATCTATCTGGCTTTCGCGTTACCCGACGATTATTTGGTGCATGACTGGACGGCGACCTGGGTCGGCTTCGACCTGCTGTTGCTGGCCCTGATGGCGGCGACCGTCGTCTTCGGCATGCTGCGCCGACAGCTGATGCTGCTGACCGCATTCGCCACCGGCACGTTGCTGGTCTGCGATGCCTGGTTCGACTTGATGACGGCCGGAGCCAACGACTTTCGGATCGCGGTGCTGACCGCCGCGCTCGGAGATCTGCCGCTGGCCGCCGTGCTCATCACCGGCACACTGCGACTGGTTCGGTTTGGCGCGATCCGAATGTGGCTGCTGGATAAGAAGACCCCGCTGTGGCGGCTGCCGCTATTGCCCTGATTCAGGACAGGCTTGAGCGCATCGTGGGCAGCCGGGGTGCGCCGGAAACCCGACCGGGATCATCCCTCGGGTCCAGTAGAGCTGGGCTTCAGCCCGTTTGCGGGCGGCGCGAGCCGCGGGTGACTGCTCCAAGTAGTCCATCGCCAGCTGTGTGGACGCCTCCGCGCTGGGGTGATGGCCGGGCTGAATGTAGCGGCTCGGCACCGTCACGATGACCAGCCACGGTTCCGGCACCCGGTACTGCCGGGCGCTCGCAACCAGTCTCGCCAGCGCGCTTAGCGCTGATGGTCGGGTCCTGCGCCATCAAAAACCGCACTCCCGCAATCCACCAGTGCACGAAAATCTGCGCAGTTAACAGCATCGTCAACGCTCTCAAGGCGTAGTTGCCGCACACGTTCTGGTAGACGTCGAACACCAGTGACCGGTGCTCGATCTCCTCCGCCCCGTGCCAGCGCAGCAGGTCAAGCATGGTCTGTCGGCTCCGGCGTAATCGAGGCCCCGGTTCTGGATCACCCATTGACCCAGCACAACGTTGAAGGGTTCTAAAGCCGCGGCAACCGCGAGGCGCTGGTAGAGCGACCATCGCTGCAGTACCCGTGGCCATCCCGGGTGCTGGTTACCCAGCGTGGACAGCCATTTTTGCAGCTTGTCGGTGTAAGGCGTGGTGTCGATGCCCTGCTCCGCCAGATGCTGGAGGACCATTTGGTGCGCCCAGGCATGCCAGGACTCCTGCTGGATAAAGGCTTTATGGCCGCTTTCAGCTCCGCGTCGTCGACCAGCGGTCCCGCCTCGGTGATGACCTGAATGAACCAACGCTCGCCTGCCGGCAGCAGCAGATGCAACACATTCAACGTGTGGGTGGAAAACGGGTCGTTCGGAACCCAGTGCAACGGGGTGTTCGACCAGTCGAAGCGGGCCTTCCGGCGTTGTGTCGGATATCCGTCGTGGTGGACCTCGAGATCAGTCATCCACACTTCACCGTCCCCCAAGTTGCCCGGATCTGTTGCCCACCGTAGTACCTCTTGGTCGTCATGCCTCAGCTGAATTTCCGGAAGCCCTCGGCCAACAGCTTTGCGAACCCGTTCTCGTCGAGAACGGGCACGCCGAGTTCGACGGCCTTGTCGTATTTCGATCCGGGGGAATCGCCGGCGACGACGTAGTCGGTCTTCTTCGACACCGAACCGGCGGCTTTGCCGCCGCGCGTCACGATGGCCTCTTTGGCGTCGTCGCGGGAGAAGCCGGTCAATGAGCCGGTGACCACGATCGTCAGGCCCTCCAGCGTGCGCGGCACGCTGGCGTCGCGCTCGTCGGCCATCCGCACTCCGGCCGACCGCCACTTGTCGACGATCTCGCGATGCCAGTCGACGGTGAACCACTCGGTCACCGCGGCGGCGATGGTCGGACCGACACCCTCGACCGCGGCCAGCTGCTCCGTCGACGCCGAGGTCATCGCGTCCAGACTGCCGAACTCGGTGGCCAGCGCCCGCGCGGCCGTCGGCCCCACGTGCCGAATCGACAACGCCACCAACACCCGCCACAACGGCTGCTTCTTGGCGGAGTCCAAGTTGGCCAGCAGGCGTTTGCCGTTGGCCGACAACGCGCCGCTTTTGGTGGTGAACAACTCGGTGTGCAACAGGTCGTCTTCGGTGAGGCCGAACAGATCGCCCTCATCGTTGATCACGTGTGCTTTCAACAGCGCGATGGCGGCCTCGTAGCCGAGTCCTTCGATGTCGAAGGCGCCGCGACCGGCGACGTGAAATACCCTCTCACGCAATTGCGCCGGGCAGGACCGCGCGTTGGGGCAGCGGATGTCGGCGTCGCCCTCCTTGGCCGGAGCCAATGTCGTTCCGCACTCGGGACATGTTGTGGGCATGACGAATTCGTGTTCGGACCCGTCGCGCAGGTCGACGACGGGACCCAGTACTTCGGGGATCACGTCGCCGGCCTTGCGGATCACCACCGTGTCACCGATCAACACACCCTTGCGCTTGACTTCGGCGGCGTTGTGCAAGGTGGCCAGGCCGACCGTCGATCCGGCGACGGTGACCGGCGTCATGAACGCGAACGGGGTCACCCGTCCGGTCCGGCCGACGTTGACCCGGATATCGAGCAGTTTGGTCTGCACCTCCTGGGGCGGGTACTTGTAGGCGATCGCCCATCGCGGCGCGCGCGAGGTCGAGCCGAGCCTGCGCTGCAGCGCCACATCGTCGACTTTGACGACGACACCGTCGATTTCATGGTCGACGTCGTGGCGGTGCTCGCCCCAGTAGGCGATGCGCTCCAGAGCGCCGGACGCGTTTTCCACCCGGGCGGTGTCGTCGGAGACCGGCAGCCCCCAGGCGGCCAGCGCGAGGTATGCCTCGTGCAGGGTGGCCGGTCGATACCCCTCGATATGCCCCAACCCATGGCAGATCATCCGGAGCTTGCGGCGGGCGGTCACGGCAGGATCCTTCTGCCGCAGCGATCCCGCTGCGCTGTTGCGCGGGTTGGCGAACGGAGTTTTGCCGTCTTCGACGAGCGCGGCGTTGAGCGCCTCGAAATCGGCGAGCCGGAAGAACACCTCGCCGCGGACCTCGAGGACGTCGGGTACCGGATGGTCGTCGTTGGGGGTCAGCCGCTCCGGCACGTTGTCGATGGTGCGGGCGTTGAGCGTGACGTCTTCGCCGGTGCGGCCGTCGCCGCGGGTCGCCGCCCGGACCAGCCGGCCGTTGCGATAGACCAAAGCCAATGCGACACCGTCGATCTTGAGCTCACACAGGTAGGGCACGTCCCCGCCGACTTCGGCACGAACACGAGCCGCCCACAGGTCGAATTCCTCGGTGCTGAACGACGTTGTCCAGAGACAGCATCCGCTCCAGATGGTCGGCGGACGTGAAATCGGTGGCGAAACCGGCGCCGCCGACGAGCTGGGTCGGCGAGTCGGGTGTGCGCAACTCGGGATGCTCGTCCTCGAGTGCGGCAAGACCACGCAACATCTCGTCGAAGTCCGCGTCGGAGATGATCGGGGCGTCACGCACGTAGTAGCGGAACTGGTGTTCGCGCACCTCGTCGGCCAGTTCACGCCAACGACGGCGGATTTCGGGCGCAACGGGATCAGCCTCTGCTGAGCTCACCTTGGCAGGCTATCGGAGGACGCCGACAGCTCAGCCCGGCTAGTCGCGGTAGAGGTCCGGGAACGTCGACCTGAGCGCGCCCAGCTTGGGCAGGTCGTTGGCAACGATGTATGGGTTATTCGGATGCAAGCTGAGGAAGTCCTGGTGGTAGGCCTCGGCGGGGAAGAACTGGGTTTGCGGCGACACGGTAGTGACAATCGGCGCGGGGAAGGCGCCCGCCTGGTTCAGCTGGGTGATGTAGGCATTCGCAATGTTCCGTTGGGTGTCGTCCTGGGCAAAGATCACCGAACGATACTGGGGGCCCACGTCGGGCCCCTGACTGTTGAGTTCGGTCGGATCTTGCACGACGGCGAAAAAGACCCGCAACAGCTGGCCGTAGGTGACCTGAGTCGGGTCGTAGGTGATGCGCACCGACTCAGCGTGCCCGGTGGTCCCGGTGCTGACAGTGTCGTAATCAGCTGTCGCCGCATCTCCTCCCGCGTACCCGGATTGGGCCGCTGAAACCCCTTTGACGTGCTGGAAAACGCCCTGCACACCCCAGAAGCAGCCACCGGCCAGGACCGCAGTCTCAGGCCTGGGGCGCCCCGTCGCCGGTTCGTCGACCATAGGTGCCGGAATTGCGCTCGACGTCGTCCCACTCGCGGACGGCATCACGGGAAATCGGACGAGGAACACTGTCGCGGCGAGTCCCACCACTGCCAGCCCAGCCGCCAGGATCGCTCGCCAGCGAGAAATCGCGGCGTTCACACCAGTCTTCGCATTCAATTGCACGCCATCGTCCCCTCCACCAGAGACCGTCGATGCCAGCCCAGCGCGACGGCCGTTCGAACGTCGCAATGCCGGTCATCACCGCACGGTGGCGAAAATTCGAAGCACCCGCGACAGGACACCCAGCCTACCGACTGGCCTACGCTCCTGCATGAACGGCGTTGCGCTGAACGTCAGCGCACATACCTGCGACGCGAAGCTAGATGGCGTCGGGATCCTCGGCGAAGGCCTCGGCTGCTCGCCGGGCCAGGCCGATCGCGGTGCGGGCCCATTGCGGTGTCGCGGCGGCGAGTCCACACGCCGGCGTGATGCCGACCCGGTCGCGCAGCGCCGACCGGCTGAAGCCGAGCCGGTCAGTGATTGTCACGACGGCGCCCGCCACCTCTTCCACCGCGGGACGGCGCGGCGGTGCGCTGGACGAAACCACGCCCAGCACGACGACACGTCCCGATTCGAGGAATTCCGCGATGGCGTCCAGATCGGCGACCTGAAGCGTCCCGGCGTCCACCGATACTGCGTTGATATTGCTGCGCTGCAATACTTTCCATGGTATTGCCGCGCGACAGCTGTGCACGGACACTTCGGCGCCTGCGGCCGCCGCACAGATGTCGAGCATTGCGGTGGCCAGTGTCTCGTCGATCGGGGCCACCGGGCTCAGCGCGGTCACCCCGGCCAGTCGGCCGGTGACCGCCGCCGGCAGCGACGGCTCGTCGAATTGCACCACCACCGGTGTGTCGAGTCGACGGGATACCGAAGCCCGATGTGCGGCGACCCCTTCGGCCAGCGATGCGGCAATGTCGTTGACGGCGCCAAGGTCGCTGATCGCCCGGTGTCCATTGGACAGTTCCAACTCGGCCGCCAGCGTGATCGGCCCGGGCGCTTGGACCTTGACCGGCCGTCCGCTCCCACGCATACCCGCGGTCTCCCAGGCTTCTTCCAGCGCGTCGATGTCCTCGTCGAGCAAGCTGACCGCCCGCCGCGTCACCGCACCGGGCCGGGCCGCTATCCGGTAGCCGCGAGGCACCGTGTCAATGGCCACGTCGATCAGCAGCGCACCGGCACGCCCGACGATGTCGGCGCCCACCCCCCTGGCGGGCAGCTCGACCAAGTGGGCCAGCGCAGCGCCCAGCTCGCCGACGACGACCTCGGCGGCTTGCCGCGCACTGGTACCGGGCCACGATCCGGTGCCGCTGGCGGTTGCGAAAACACTCACCGGCCAACCGTATTCGATCGGGTTCCGAACGACCCGTGCGAGGGCATGTCAGCGCGATTACCCTCTGATCAAGGAAAGATGCTGAGATGATCGTGCGCCGACTGATGCTCTGCGCTGCGGCCCTGCTCGCCGCGGCGTGCACCCGCATGGCAGACGGCACGGCCTTGCCGGGATTCGGTGCCGGAACCAATCTTTCCGGTGTCGACGTCGACCAGGTTCTTCTCGATCAGTCCCGAATGCAGGCGATCACCGGCGCCGACGAGCACCTCACCATCATCCCGTCGATGGACGGCAAGTCACCGGTCGACATCGACACCCTCGCCAAGATCGCGCCACCGCAATGCCGGTTCGTCTACGCCGACACGGCCACCTTCGGGCCTGACATCGAAGCGTTCCACAAAACCACCTTCCAGTACCCGCCTCGCGGCGGGCTGATCTCGGAGGGCGCCGCCGCCTACCGCGATGCCGATACCGCGCGTCACGCGTTCGGCGCTCTGGTGGCAACCGTTCGCGACTGCGCAGACAGCTCGGCCGGGCCCGGGTACGTCGGCGCCTGGAATGCCGACGAATGGTCGCTGCATACCCGACCCGGCGACTGCGGGCGCAATTACCTGGTCAAATCCATGGTGCTGATGGAAGTCACGTTCTGCGGCTTCCCGGAATCGGTGTCCACGATCGTCATCACCAATATCGCCGCCAACGTGCCGGGCTAACTCATCAGCGCCGAGCGTGCACTGGTGGCGAAAAACTCAGCGGAATTCCGCCCTGGCTGCACGTTCGGCGAACGGTCAGGCCGAGACAGCGATGGTGGCGCTGCCGAGCACTTCGTCGCCGTCCGAGTCCGGACGGTACAGCACCAACGTCTGCCCCGGCGCCACACCGCGCAGCGGGGTGCGCAGTCGTACCAGAAGCTCATTGCCCGCCAACTCCGCGACCGCGTCGACGGCCTCGCCGTGCGCCCGCACCTGCACCGCACACTCGACGGGTCCTGCGGGCGCGACGCCCGCGGTGAAAACCGGCTGGTGACCGGTCAGCTGCCGCACGTCCAGGGCATCCGCCGAGCCGACCTGGACGGTGCCGCTGTCGGCGTCGATCGCGGTGACGTAGCGCGGCTGGCCGTCCGGACCCGGGCCGGCGATGCCGAGTCCCTTGCGCTGGCCGATGGTGAAGCCGTGCACGCCGTCGTGGGTGGCCAGCACGGCGCCCCCCTGGTCGATCACCGATCCGCGGCGCACCCCGATGCGTTCACCCAGGAAGGCCCGGGTATCGCCGGACGGGATGAAGCAGATGTCGTGACTGTCCGGCTTCTCCGCGACCGCCAGACCGCGGCGCGCCGCCTCGGCGCGGATCTGCGACTTAGGCGTGTCCCCGATCGGAAACGCGGCATGGCGCAGTTGAGCGGAGGTCAGCACCGCGAGCACGTACGACTGGTCCTTGTCCGTGTCGACGGCGCGGCGCAGCCGCCCGCCGGACAGCCGGGCGTAATGGCCGGTCGCAACCGCGTCGAACCCTAAAGCCAGCGCGCGGGCCGCCAACGCGGAGAACTTGATCCGCTCGTTGCACCGCACACACGGATTCGGGGTTTCGCCGCGAGCGTAGGACGACACGAAGTCGTCGATCACGTCTTCTTTGAACTTCTCCGCAAAATCCCATCCATAGAACGGGATTCCGAGAACATCAGCGACCCGCCGAGCATCGCCGGCGTCCTCTTTGGAGCAACAGCCCCGCGAGCCGGTGCGCAACGTGCCCGGGGCCTGCGACAGGGCCAGGTGCACGCCGACCACGTCGTGCCCGGCTTCGACCATGCGGGCGGCCGCGACCGACGAGTCGACACCGCCGCTCATCGCGGCGAGGACCCTCATCGCGAAACCCCCGCGGTGGCAAGCGCCGCTTGCCGGGCCCGGGCCACGGCGGCGGGTAGCACCCGCAGTGCCGCGTCGACATCCGCGTCGACACTGGTGTGCCCCAACGACAACCGAAGCGATCCCCGGGCACTGACAGCGTCGGCGCCCATCGCGAGCAATACATGTGACGGCTGCGCGACGCCGGCAGTGCAGGCCGAACCGGTGGAGCACTCGATTCCGTTGGCGTCCAACAACATCAGCAACGCATCGCCTTCGCATCCGTCGAAGGTGAAGTGCGCATTACCCGGCAGTCGTCGGGGCCCGGTGGCACCATTGAGGCGGGTGTCCTCGACGCTGGTCAGCACACCGTCGATCAGACGGTCGCGCAGTAGTCGTAACCGCGCGCTAGTGGCCTCCAGCCCGTCCACGGCAAGCTGCATCGCTGTCGCCATGCCGACCGCGCCGGCGACATCGGGCGTGCCGGACCGAATGTCGCGTTCCTGGCCGCCGCCGTGCGACAACGGCGTACACCCGACGTCGCGGCGAAGCAACAGCGCGCCCGCGCCGGGCGGGCCACCGAATTTGTGGGCGGCCACACTGACCGCGGATAACTGGGTGGCCGCGAACGCGACCGGTAACTGCCCCACCGCCTGAACGGCGTCACTGTGCATCGGCACGTCGAATTCGGCTGCGATGGCTGCGAGTTCGGCGATCGGCATGATGGTGCCGACCTCGTTGTTGGCCCACATCACCGAAACCAGCGCGACGTCGTCGTGGCAATGCAGCGCGTCGCGCAGCGCGGCGGCGGACACCGACCCGTCCGCGGCCGTGGGCAACCAGGTCACTTCGGCAGCTTCGTGTTCGACGAGCCAGTTCACCGCGTCCAGCACGGCGTGGTGTTCGACGGCGGTGGTGATGATGCGGCGGTGGCGCGGCTCGGCGTCGCGGCGAGCCCAGTAGATGCCTTTGACCGCCAGGTTGTCGCTCTCGGTGCCGCCGGCGGTGAAGATCACCTCCGATGGGCGTGCGCCGAGATTGGCCGCGATCAGCTCGCGGGATTCCTCCATCCGGCGTCGAGCGGTCCGGCCGGTGGTGTGCAGCGAAGAGGCATTACCCACGGTGTTCAGGACGGCCGTCATCGCCTCGACGGCAGCGGGGTGCATCGGGGAGGTTGCGGCGTGATCCAGGTAGACCATGACCTGCCCAGGATACCGACGTCCCTCCGATGGTCAGGACGCCAGCACGGACGGACGCTGCCCATGACCTGGGTGCGGCACCGCTGTGAGGCGTATCGCTGCCTGGCAGCGACGGGCCAGGTCCCGCCGATCCTCGCCCGGCAGCTGCAGTGATTCGACGTAGATCCGCGCCACTGTGCGGCGGGCGACCAGCAGCCGACCGATCGAGCGCAACAACGTGTCGTCGCCGATATACGCCGGGACGGTCGAGACCCGGCCGTCCCGGTGCTGGTAGCGCAGCCGCAGCGGCTGGACCGGTCGGCCGGTATCGACGGCGGCCTGGAACATCGCCGGATAGAACGGCCCCGACCCGCGGTGCGATTGCCCCGCGCCGCACCGGGCTCGCCGGGCAGGCCGCACCAGGTGGTGCCCTCGGGGAACGCCACCACTGTGTGACCCGCGTACAGCCTGGCGGCGACGGTGGTCACCACGTCGGGCAGCTGGCGCAGGCTGGCGCGCTCGATCGGGATGACCTTGACGATGCGCGCCATCATCCGCACGGCGAGGCTGCCCGCCACGTCGGCGCGGGCGACAAACGACAGGGGCGACGCTCGCCAACGGCGTGCCGGGAGCACCGCGCCGATCGTCACGACGTCCAGCCAGGACATGTGGTCGCTGACCACCAGCACACCGGGCAGATTGCGAATCGGCCCGCCCGACAGCGTGATCCGGACCCCGAGGCACCACAGCAGCAGCCGGCAGTAAACCTGTCTCGACTTCGACCAGCCCGGTAACACAACCGCGAGCAGTGGCAGCGCCGGCGCCAACAGCAGCGTCAAGCCGATCCGCCGCGCGACCCTTAGCGCCACGATCATGCGTCGTGACGCTTCCGCGCCGCCGGCGCGCAGACATTCCCCATCGCAGGTCGCTCGCGGCAGCCACGCGTGGTCGCGCGACGCTGGACCGCTCATCACGCCACCCTGCCCGCTGTCTCGGTGGCCGCCGATATCGACCGGAGTCGCCGCAGGTAGCGCGTGTCGGCCTGACGCTTGTCCAGCAGCGCGGGGAAATCACCGACGCCGAAGTCGGCGTCGTAGGCCGGCTCACCGCATATCCGCGCACCCAACCGCAGGTAGCCGCGCATCAGCGGCGGGATCACCGGCCGCGCGGGCGGCGTGATCTCGTCCAGCGAACGTCCGTCGATGATGACCGGCCGGTGCGGACGCACCCGATAGCTGGCCGGGGCACCGTGACGTCGCAACACGAAGTCGCGCACGCCGCGAATCTGGCTGCCCGGCGGTTCGCCGTCTCCGGCATTCCCTTTGACGGGCACCGAAACGCAGCCGGTGACATAGTCGTAGCCGCATCGGTCGAGGTAGGCCAGAATGCCGGCCCACATCAGAAGCACGACAGCGCCGTTGCGATGATCGTGGTGAACCACCGCGCGTCCCATCTCCACCAGTGACGGCCGCAGCGAATCCAGCGCGCGAATGTCGAATTCCGTTGCGGTGTAAAGCCCCCCGGCTGCAATGGCACCGGTAGGCGAAAGCATGCGATAGCAGCCCACCAACTCCCCCGAGTTATCCTCGCGAACCAGCAGGTGGTCACAGTGTTCGTCGAAGCGGTCGACGTCGAGACCGGTGTCCTGCCCGGTCAGCGCGAAACCGGGCTCGCTGCTGAACACGTCATAACGGAGCCGTTGGGCAGCCTCGACCTGGACGGGATCGGTGGACAGCAACAGCGAATACCGCGGTCCGGCCGGAGAACGTGTCACCGGCTTGTCAGGCCTTTATGAGGGTATGAGTACCGATCTCAATCGCTCATGCCACCACATTTGCGTGATTGATCAGCTAACTGGCATCGCAGCCGTAACGTGTCCGTGCACGGTAGATGACGATGTCCCAGCGAAAATCCGAACAATCGCCCGCAATCGACGTTGCCTGGCTCACAAAATTGGTTCAGTATTCAGCCGTGACGTCTAGTAGCGGCGCCGGAACATTCGACCCCGATGCGCTGCGCGCCAAATACGCCGAGGAACGCCGGCGGCGACTGCGCGCTGACGGCATCTCGCAGTATGTGCAGGTCACCGGCGTATTCCGCGAGTTCGGCGACGACCCTTGGGCCGACCCAGACTTCACCCGTGACCCCATCACCGACTCGGTCGACGTCGCGGTCATCGGCGCGGGCTTCGGCGGGTTGCTCATCGGGGCGCGGTGCAAGCAACTCGGCGTCGACAATGTGCGGTTGATCGACAAGGCCGCCGACGTCGGTGGAACCTGGTATTGGAATCGCTACCCCGGAATCGCCTGCGACGTCGAGTCCTACGTATACATGCCGCTACTCGAAGAGCTCGGCTACATCCCGACCGAGAAGTACGCCAAAGGCGCCGAAATCTTCGCTCACTGCCGCCGAATCGCCGAACACTACGACTTGTACCGTGACGCATGTCTGCAGACCGAGGTGCGGGAAATCCGTTGGGATTCCAGTAGTTCCCGGTGGGTGATCTCGACCGACCGCGGTGACGAGATTCGCGCCCGATTCGTGGCGATGGCCAACGGGTATCTGCAGAAGCCGAAACTGCCTGGCATTAAGGGCATCACAGATTTCAGCGGCCGTACCTTCCACACCAGTCGCTGGGACTACGATTACACCGGCACCGACCTGCGCGGGTTGTCGGACAAGCGCGTCGGGATTATCGGGACCGGCGCGACGGCTATCCAGTGTGTGCCGCGACTCGCCGAAGCTGCGCATCGCCTGTTCGTCTTCCAGCGCACCCCGTCAACGGTTGACGTACGGGCCAACCGGCCGACCGAGCCGGCGTGGGCCGCGTCGCTAGAGCCCGGTTGGCAGCAGCGGCGCATGGAGAACTTCCAAATCCTCACTGCCGGCGGCGCATCCGATGAAGACCTGGTCGACGACGCGTGGACCAGCCTCACCAAGAAGCTGCCGATCGTGAACGAGGGCGGGCCGAACGCCGCCGAACTGGCCGACTTCGCCAAGATGGAGGAGATCCGGGCGCGCGTCGACGCGGTCGTGACCGATGCTTCCACCGCCGACGCGCTCAAGCCCTGGTACGGGTACTTCTGCAAGCGGCCCTGCTTCCACGACGAATACCTGCAGGCGTTCAACCGCGACAACGTCACCCTGGTCGACACACACGGCCTCGGGGTCGAGCAGATCACGGCTGACGGCGTCGTCGTGGACGGCGTCGAATACCCGCTGGAATGTTTGATTTTCGCCACCGGATTCGAAGTCGGCACCAGCTACTCACAGCGCACCGGCTTCGAGATCATCGGTCGCGACGGGCTGACCCTCACCGACAAATGGGCCGACGGCGTCCGGACCTTGCACGGCTTGCACGTCAACGGCTTTCCGAACTGCTTCATCGAGAGCATCGCCCAGTCCGGCTTCACCGTGAACTTCCCGTACCTCATCGACACGCAATCCCGCCATATCGCCTGGATAATCGCCTGGGCGCTGCAGCACGGCGCAGGCGCGGTGGAGGCGACGACCGATGCCGAAGCGGCCTGGGTCGACGCGGTTGTGCAGCGCTCAAGCGTCATCGCCGGGCGGCGGGAATCGTGCACTCCCGGTTACTACAACCGTGAAGGCCACCCGAGCGCACGACTGAACCAGGACAGCTTCTTCTTCGGCAGCCCAACCGAATACGCCGACATCCTCGATGCGTGGCGGTCGACGGGCACACTCGACGGCCTTGACGTACGGGAGTCGGCGGTCATCCGGTCAGGGCGATCCGCAGAACCGCGCGTGGTTTCTGCTTCCGCGCCAGCAAGCGCTCGAGGAACGTCACGACGCTGAACATCAGGCCGTACTTACGGCGGATCACCCCGGCCAGCCGCTGAACCGTCGCCGGCTCGGTAATCACCTCGGCGACCCCGTCGACCGGATCTGCGCCTTCGCGGACCTTCCCGCCACGTGCGCACGGCGCCAGCACAACCCGGGAATTGTTCTTGACCCGCTTGACCTTCCAGCTGTCGGTCGGCGTCCAGACGAAGAGGTGATCGCCGTCGCACCCTATCCACATTGGCGTTGCGACGGCGGCCCCGTCCTTCTTGAACGTCGTCAGCGAAACGAATTTCTCCGCACCCAATACCGATAAAGCGTCTGTCATCGCGCTCCTTGATCCAAGCTCTCCGGCGGTTGTGTTGGTGAATAGACCAGCCGCTTACCGCGTCACACCGCGCCGGCGTCCACTGGACCGAGAATGTCAGCCGATTCGGATTCTGCATCAAAGGGTATGGCAGGCGACATGAGTGTTGACCCCCGGCGGTGGTGTTTCGCCGACCAGCTCGGGCCGCACTTTCTGGACCGACTCGACCAGCCGGTGTTGCTGATCGAGTCACGGGCGGTGTTCGAACGCCGTCGCTTCCATCGCCGCAAAGCCCACCTGGTGCTGTCGGCGTTGCGCCACCGCGCGGCCGAACTGGGTGACCAGGCCACGTTTCTGCAGACCCGCACCTACCGCGAGGCGCTGGACCAGCTCGACGAACCGGTCAGTGTGTGCCAGCCCACCTCACGGGCAGCCGATCGATTCGTTCGGTCGTTAGCGACGGTCCCAAAAATAGAGGTGTTGCCGGCCCGCGGATTCTGCACCGACCGGGAGACCTTCGGCGAATGGGCCCAGGGGCATCGCACGCTGAAGCTGGAGAACTTCTACCGCGACGCGCGCCGACGGTTCGACCTGCTGATGGACGGGGACCAACCCGCCGAGGGGCGGTGGAACTTCGACGCCGACAACCGTGAACCTGCACCGACGAACGCCGATGTCTCGGGGCTCCACCGCCATGGCGACCCGATGAAGACGAGATCGACGAGCAGGTCCGCACAGACCTGGACCGCTGGGAACGCGACGGCGCGGTGACTTTTGTCGGCCGCGACGGCCCGCGCGAGTTCGCCGTCACCGCAGCTGAAGCACAGACCGCCCTCGAGGTCTTTCTACGAGATCGCTTGCCGCACTTCAGCCCTCACGAGGACACCATGCTCAGCGGCGATCGCTTCATGGCGCACAGTCTGCTATCGGCGCCGATGAATCTCGGCTTGCTCGACCCACTGGAATGCGCCTACGCCGCCGAAGACGCCTACCGCTCAGGCCGTGCTCCGTTGGGCAGCGTGGAAGGCTACATCCGGCAGCTGATCGGGTGGCGCGACTACATCTGGCATGTCTATTGGCATTTCGGCCGCGGCTACCGCCGGCACAACGCGCTGCAAGCACACGTCCGCCTGCCGAAATGGTTCGCCGATCTGGATGCCGACGCCGTCGACGCGCACTGCCTGCAGGACATTCTGGCGCAGGTGCGCGATCACGGCTGGGTGCATCACATCCCGAGGTTGATGGTGTTGTCCAACTGCGCGCTGCAGCGCGGCTGGAATCCCGCCGCGGTCACCGACTGGTTCCACCGCTGCTTCGTCGACGGCTACGACTGGGTGATGGTCGCCAATGTGGTCGGCATGTCCCAGCACGCCGACGGCGGTGTGATGGCGACCAAGCCGTACGCCGCGGGCGGTCCCTACATCAACCGCATGAGTGACTACTGCGGCCAATGCCGGTATCGCCCCACCGAACGGGTGGGTGATCGGGCTTGCCCATTTACCGGCGGATACTGGTGGTTTCTGGACCGCAACGCGAAACACCTGGCGAACAATCGGCGGATGAACCAGCCGCTGGCCGGACTACGACGCCTCAGCAATCTTGACGACGTCGTCGAACAGCAGCGACGCCTCGGCGGCCACGCCCCTAGCCCGTCGGTGTGCGACCCGGGCAATGGGGGTATCTCCGTCCACATGTTGGCCGTGGACAAGTTGATCGCAGCGCCGTCGTCGGCGGCATGGGACGTTCTGGTCGATCTCGATGCATGGCCGAAATGGGGCCCGACCGTCCGCGGGGCCCGGCTTGATCCCCTGCACACCGAACTGGCATTGCACGCCACCGGGACCGTGCATACAGCACTGGGGTTTGCCGTCCCGTTCGTCGTCACCGAGTTCGAGCCGGGCCGGCATTGGGCGTGGAAGGTGGCCGGCGTGCCGGCAACCCACCACCGGGTCGAGTCGGTCGGCCGTCGCGCGCGGGTGACCATCGGCGTTCCGTGGTGGGCTCCTGCCTACCTGACCGTCTGCTCAATCGCCTTGCACCGCATCGACGCGATGTTGAGCGATTCACCGTAGTCCGCCGGGCATCACCAACCCGCAGACCCCGGAATTCCCTTGAAAGGCCCGACAATCCAGCTGGTGACCCAGCCGCCGTAGAAACCGCCCGGCTGCGGGATCACCTGTTCGCCGTTCACCGTGCAACGGTCCACCGCCGCAGCCATCACGGCAATCGCACCCGCGATGGGTGCGAAATCCCGGTTGGGACGCAGGTAAGTCCACGCCCCGTGCAGTGCCGCGCGCGTATCGGTCACCACGTCGTAATACGTTGCCTCCCCTTTCCATTCACACCAGGAAGCACCGTCGGCCGGACGCAGCGCCCCCGCGGCGAAGGCAGTGCGGGGCAGATAGTAGGTCGGCGGGTGACTGGTCTCCAGCACCCGCCAGGCGCGAGTTGTGGAAGCGACCGTGCGGCCACCCAACTCGACCGTGATCGAGCCGGTGAACTCTTCCAGCCTGGGCGGACGCGGGTAATCCCACACCGACTCCTGCCCAGGACCGGGGGTGTCGGGCTTCGGCCAAGGCTTCACGCTGATAATCTCCCTTACTCCGCCTGCGCGCCATTGTGCCCCGATTCACACAGGTGTGACTCGCCGCACGGTGGGTACACCACAGCGTCGGCTCGTAAGCATGCGGCCACCGGGCGAAAGAGAGCGCTGTGACGGAAACTGTCGATTCGGTCGACCAGCCGCGGGCGGCCACCACCGAGCAGTGGCCCGGAAAGGCTTACCCACTGGGTGCCACCTACGACGGCTCGGGCACCAACTTCGCGGTGTTCAGCGAGGTCGCCGAGAAGGTGGAGCTCTGCCTCTTCGACGCCGACGGCGCCGAGTCCAGGATGACCTTGAACGAGGTGGACGGCTTCGTCTGGCACGGCTTTCTGCCGGCCGTCGAACCCGGTCAGCGTTACGGCTACCGGGTGCATGGGCCCTACGACCCGGCCAGCGGGCAGCGGTGCAACCCGAACAAGTTGCTGATCGACCCGTATGCGAAGGCGATCGACGGCAACTTCGAGTGGCACCAGGCGCTGTTCAGTTACAACTTCGGCGACCCCGACAGCCGCAACGACGACGACTCAGCGCCGCGCATGCCGAAGTCGGTCGTGATTAACCCGTTCTTCGACTGGGGCAACGACCGCCCGCCGGGCCACGACTACGCCGACACCGTCATTTACGAGACGCACGTCAAGGGTCTGACCCAACTGCACCCCGACATTCCCGAGCGGATCCGCGGCACATACGCCGGCATCGCCCATCCGGTCATCATCGAGCACTTGAAGAGTCTTGGCGTCACCGCGATCGAGCTGATGCCGGTGCACCACTTCGCCAACGATTCGACGCTGGTGGACAAGGGACTGTCAAACTACTGGGGCTACAACACAATCGGCTTCTTGGCCCCCGACTTCAAGTACACGTCCAGCACCACGCCCGGCGGTCAGGTGCAGGAGTTCAAGACCATGGTCCGCGCACTCCACGACGAGGACATCGAAGTCATCCTGGACGTGGTCTACAACCACACCGCCGAGGGCAACCACTTGGGCCCCACGTTGTCGATGCGCGGGATCGACAACGCCGCCTACTACCGGCTGGTCGACGACGATCAGAAGTACTACATGGACTACACCGGAACCGGCAACAGCCTGCACGTCGGGCATCCGCACACACTGCAACTGATCATGGATTCGTTGCGGTACTGGGTGACCGAAATGCACGTGGACGGCTTCCGCTTCGACCTCGCATCAACACTCGCCCGCGAATTCTACGATGTCGACCGGCTGTCGGCGTTTTTCGAACTGGTGCAACAAGATCCGGTCGTCAGCCAGGTCAAGCTGATTGCTGAGCCGTGGGATGTCGGCCCGGGCGGCTACCAGGTCGGCAATTTTCCGCCGCAGTGGACGGAGTGGAACGGCAAGTTCCGCGACACGGTTCGCGACTACTGGCGCGGCGAAACGGCGACGCTGGGCGAGTTCGCCTCCCGGCTGACCGGCTCGGCAGACCTCTACGAGCACACCGCCCGTCGCCCGGTGGCGTCCATCAACTTCGTCACGGCCCACGACGGCTTCACGCTGCGCGACCTGGTCTCGTACAACGAAAAGCACAACGAAGCCAACGAAGAAGGCAATAACGACGGCGAGAGCAACAACCAATCATGGAACTGCGGCGTGGAAGGTCCGACCGACGATCCCGAGGTCAATGCGTTACGCGCTCGTCAGCAGCGCAACTTCCTCGCGACAACGCTGCTGTCGCAAGGGGTTCCGATGATTTCGCACGGCGACGAGCTCGGCCGCACCCAGAGCGGCAACAACAACGGCTTCTGCCAAGACAATGAGATCACCTGGGTGCACTGGGACAAGGCAGACACCGAGCTGATGGAGTTCACCCGATCGGTGTCCGCCCTGCGGGCCGCACATCCGGTGTTTCGGCGTCGCCGATTCTTCACGGGATTGCCGGTACGCCGAAAAGGTGCCGACGGACAACTCGACATCTCATGGTTCCGACCGGACGGCTCCGAAATGACCGACGACGACTGGGGTTCGGGTTTCGGCAAATCCGTAGCCGTCTATTTGAACGGCCAGGGCATCCCCGAACTCGACGCCCGCGGGCAGCGAGTCACCGACGACTCATTCTTCTTGTGCTTCAACGCCCACCACGAGCCGATCGAATTCACCATGCCGCCGGGCGAGTTCGGTCTAGCGTGGGTGCCTGTTATCGACACCTCCGGCGAAGCCGTGGCTTCGGCAACTCCCGAAGGTGAAGATCCGATTTCAGCCGGCGACGCTGTTCGGATCGCCGCACGGGCGACCGTGGTGCTCCAAGCCGCCGGCGAGTCAGGAATCGGCGCAACCGATTAACGCCTTAGCCGTGCGGTGCCTCCGAGATTTTGCTGTCCGGCTTGCCGATCGTTTGGCAATAGGTCGCCGCCGACAGACGGGTCGCAGTGATCTCCAGATTCGAAGGATCAGCACCGCTCTTGTCCTTGAGCATCTTGCTGACCTCGTCGTTCTGCTTCTTCTCGTCCTGCGTGGTGAAGTCCTTGCACTTGGTGTCACCACCGGTGTTGATCACCTGTGACACCGAACATCCGCTGAACAGGAGCGCGGCGATCGCAATCGCGGCAGGCGCCGTTGCCTTCATCGTCTGACCTTCCCTAGATCGGAGTAGCAACTGTTTGTACACCGCAGCGTCCGATTCCAAACGCTGAATCGACCAGCCGGGCTTCAGGACCGGTCGCTTGACGTCGGCCGGATACGGATGGGTCCTCGCGACGGCCGGTCCGGATCGACCACTGCACCGCGCTGGGTGATTTCCACGTCGCCATCGCGGGCCAGTGCGAACGCGATGCTGCGGCTCTGCTGCGTCAGCTCACGCCAGCCGTCTCCGCCGATGGCCCGCGCCGCATCTGACAGGCAGATGCTGGAGCCCGGTCCGCGATGGCGCGCCAACGCCAGAATCGCGGCGCGTAGCCGGGAGTCCACCGGCCCGTCGCCGAGCGCGGTCCGTGCGGCACCGGCCGCTGGACCGTCGCCCTCGGCCAGCCGCGCCAGCTCGCGGTGTGGACCCGATCCGCCGGCGCTCACGAAACCAGGCTAAGTCGCGGCCGAGCAGACGCAAAAGCTCCCGACACGCCGCGCGTGCGGGAGCTTTTACGACTGCTCGCGGAGAACTCAGCCCTTGCGGGTTTTGACCGCTTCGGTGAGCTGCGGCGCGACTTTGAACAAGTCGCCGACCACGCCGTAGTCGGCGATCTCGAATATCGGTGCCTCTTCGTCCTTGTTGACCGCGACGATCGTCTTCGAGGTCTGCATGCCGGCGCGGTGCTGGATCGCGCCGGAGATGCCCAGTGCGATGTACAGCTGCGGCGAGACGGTCTTCCCGGTCTGGCCCACCTGGAACTGCCCCGGGTAGTAGCCGGAGTCCACTGCGGCGCGTGACGCGCCGACCGCGGCGCCCAGTGAGTCGGCCAGTTCCTCTACCACGCTGAACTTCTCGGCGCTGCCGACACCACGGCCACCGGACACCACGATGGTGGCTTCGGTGAGCTCCGGACGGTCGCCCGCGACCGCGGGCTCGCGCGCGGTGACCTTGGCGGCGTTCTCGGCGGGCTCGGGTACCTCCACGGTGACCTTTTCGCCCGCGCCGTCAGCCGGCTCGGCGTCGATTGCGCCCGCGCGCACAGTGATCACCGGGGTGTCGCCGTTGGCTTGCGCCTCCACGGTGAAGGCGCCACCGAAGATGCTATGGACGCCCACCGCGCCTTCCTTGACATCGACCACGTCGACCAGCAGACCCGAGCCGATCCGAGCCGCCAGCCGGCCGGCGATCTCTTTGCCGTCAGCGCTAGCGGCCAGCAAAACGGCTGCCGGACTGGCGGATTCGGCCAGAGCGGCGAGCACGTCGACGGACGGGGTGATGAGGTAGTTCTCCGCCGCATCGGATTCGGCGACGTAGATCTTGGCGGCACCGGCCGCCTTCAGCCCCTCGACAAGCGGGTCGGCCGTGCCGGGCTTACCCACCACGACGGCGGCGGGATCACCCAAAACACGTGCCGCGGTGATCAATTCCGAGGTGACTTTCTTCAAAGCGCCATCAGCGTGCTCGACAAGCACCAGTACTTCAGCCATGGGTTATTCCGTGTCTTTCGGTTCGGGATTCAAGTCTTAGATGATCTTCTGGGAAACGAGGTATTTGGCGATCTCGGTGCCACCCTCGCCCTCGTCGGTGACCTTCTCACCGGCGGTCTTGGGCGGTTTGGGGGTGGACGTCAGCACCTTCGAGCCGGCGTTCTCCAGCCCGACCTCGTCGCTCTCAACACCGATCTCGGCCAGCGTCAGCTTGGTGACTTCCTTCTTCTTGGCGGCCATGATGCCTTTGAAGGAGGGGAACCGGGGCTCGTTGATCTTCTCGTTGACGCTCACCACGGCAGGCAGCGAGGCCTCGATGGTGAACACGCCGTCATCGGTTTCCCGCTCGCCGGTGATCTTGTCGCCGTCCAGCGACAGCTTCCGCAGGTAGGTCAGCTGCGGCAGGCCGAGGTACTCGGCGATGATGGCCGGCACCGCGCCGCCCACACCGTCGGTGGCTTCGTTACCGGCGATCACCAGCTCGGTGCCCTCGATGGTGCCCAGCGCACGCGCCAGCGCCCACCCGGTCTGCACGACATCCGAGCCGTGCATCCCGTCGTCGAGCAGGTGCACAGCCTTGTCGGCACCCATCGACAACGCCTTGCGAATCGCCTCGCCGGCCCGCTCCGGGCCGGCAGTCAGCACGGTCACCGATCCCTCGGTGCCGTCGGCGGCCTCTTTCTCCCGGATCAACAACGCCTCTTCGACAGCGCGCTCGTTGATCTCGTCCAATACGGCGTCGGCGGCCTCACGGTCCAGCGTCCAATCGCCGTCTTTGAGCTTGCGCTCTGACCAGGTGTCCGGGACCTGCTTGATCAGGACCACGATGTTCGTCATGAGTGTGGCTCGTCCTCCTCGAATGAGTCCTGCAGCCGCCAGCGGCAAGACTTAGCTCATGTCTTTCGCCTCCCGCACGCGCATGTTACTGACTGGTAACTTTTGTGCGGTTCGCTCTCTCACCATAGCGGGTCGTCCTGCAGGTTCTGTCCCCGTGTCTCCTCTGCGAGCGGAATGCCCGCGGTGAACCATTCGCGAACCCGTCGCCAGGGGTTAGCCTCCCTATGCAATGAGCGCATTCATCCCCGACGTTCCCCACGCCCCCATGGACGCCGTTCTGCCGTTGACCGGTGAACGGACCATCCCGGGCCTGGACGTGGAGAATTACTGGTTTCGCCGCCACGAGGTGGTCTACCAGCGGTTGGCGCAGCGCTGCGCAGGTCGCGAGGTGCTCGAGGCGGGCTGCGGGGAAGGCTATGGCGCCGACCTGATCGCCGGGGTCGCGCGCCGGGTGACCGCGCTGGACTACGACGGGGCCACCGTCGCACACGTGCGGGCGCGCTACCCGCGGGTAGAGGTCATGCATGCCAACCTGACCGAGCTGCCGCTGGCCGACCACTCGGTCGACGTCGTGGTCAACTTCCAAGTCATCGAACACCTGTGGGATCAGCCGCGATTCGTCAGCGAGTGCGCCAGGGTGCTGCGCCGCACGGGGCTGCTGATGGTATCCACCCCCAACCGGATCACGTTCACACCGGGGCGTGACACCCCGATCAATCCGTTTCACACCCGCGAGCTGAATGCCGACGAGCTGACGCAGCTGTTGACCGACGCCGGTTTCGCGATGGACGGCGTGTACGGGGTTTTTCATGGACCGCGGCTGGCCGAGATGGATGCCCGACACGGCGGCTCGATCATCGACGCCCAGATCGCGCGTGCCGTCGCCGACGCGCCCTGGCCGGCGGAGCTGCTGGCCGACGTCGCCGCGGTCACCTGCGCGGACTTCGACATCGTCGAGGCCGCAACCGACGAGAAGCGTCACATCGACGACAGCCTGGATCTGGTTGCGATCGCGGTGCTCCCGTGAAACCGGCGACTGCGAGCCCCGTGCCCGGGCTGTTCACCCTGGTGCTGCACACCCATCTGCCCTGGCTGGCCCACCACGGCCGCTGGCCGGTCGGCGAGGAATGGCTCTACCAGTCGTGGGCGGCGTCCTACCTGCCGCTGCTGCGGGTGCTGCGCAGGCTGGCCGGCGAGGACCGGCATCGACTGATCACGCTGGGTGTCACCCCGGTGGTCACCGCGCAGCTCGACGACCCCTACTGCCTTGACGGGATGCACCACTGGTTGGCCAATTGGCAACTGCGCGCCGCCGAGGCCGCCAGCCTGCGTCCCGGAGACATATCGGAAACCGCGACGGCTTCGACACCGGAAGCGGTGCGCGCCTTCGGGATTCGTGAACTCGCCGAAACCGGAGAAGCCCTTGCGGATTTCACCACTAGCTGGCGCCATGGCGTGAGCCCGCTGCTGCGCGGGCTGATCGACGCGGGCACGGTCGAGTTGCTGGGCGGCCCACTCGCGCATCCGTTTCAGCCGTTGCTGACGCCGCGGCTACGCGAATTCGCGTTGCGCGAAGGACTGGCCGACGCGCGGCAGCGGTTGGCGCACACACCGACTGGGATCTGGGCGCCCGAATGCGCCTATGCGCCGGGCATGGAGCACGACTACGCGGCGGCCGGCGTCGGCCATTTCATGGTCGACGGGCCGTCGCTGCATGGCGACACCGCGCTGGGCCGGCCGGTCGGCGACTCCGACGTCGTCGCCTTCGGGCGCGACCTGCAGGTCAGCTACCGGGTGTGGTCACCGAAATCCGGCTATCCCGGCCACGCCGCCTACCGTGATTTCCACACCTACGACCATCGCACCGGCCTCAAGCCGGCCCGGGTCACCGGCCGCAACGTGCCGTCGGAGAAAAAGGCGCCCTATGATCCCGCGCGCGCCGATCGTGCAATCGACAGCCACGTCGCTGATTTCGTCGACGTGGTCCGCGGTCGACTGCTGGCCGAATCCGAGCGCATCGGCCGGCCGGCTCACGTCGTCGCCGCATTCGACACCGAGTTGTTCGGCCACTGGTGGTACGAGGGACCGGCGTGGCTGGAACGGGTGCTGCGGGCACTGCCGGAGGCCGGGGTGCGCATCGGCACGCTGAGCGACGCCACCAGCGCGGGCTTCGTCGGCGATGCTGTCGAATTGCCGCCCAGCTCTTGGGGTTCCGGCAAGGACTGGCAGGTGTGGGCCGGCGACAAAGTGGCCGACCTGGTGCAGCTCAACTCCGAGGTTGTCGACACCGCACTGTCTACTGTCGACAAGGCGTTGGCGCAGACCGCGTCGTTGGACGGGCCGACCCCCCGCGACCACATCGCCGACCAGATTTTGCGCGAGACCCTGCTCACCGTGTCCAGCGATTGGCCGTTCATGGTGAGCAAGGACTCGGCGGCCGACTACGCTCGCTACCGGGCGCATCTACACGCCCACGCCACCCGCGAGATCGCCGGAGCGCTGGCGTCGGGCCGTCGCGAAGCCGCGCAGCGCCTGGCCGATGGCTGGAACCGGGCCGACGGCCTGTTCGGTGCGCTGGATGCACGGAGGCTGCCGCGATGAAAATCCTGATGGTGTCGTGGGAATACCCACCGGTGGTGATCGGTGGACTCGGCCGGCACGTCCATCACCTGTCGACGGCGCTTGCTGCAGCCGGCCACGACGTCGTGGTGCTGTCGCGGCGCCCGACAGGCACCGATCCGAGCACCCACCCATCGTCCGATCAAGTAAGCGAGAACGTCCGGGTCGTCGCCGCCGCGCAGGACCCGCACGAGTTCAGCTTCAGCACCGACATGATGGCGTGGACGCTGGCGATGGGCCATGCCATGACCCGCGCCGGATTGTCACTGAAAGATCAGCGCAGCGGCCACCCGTGGCAACCCGACGTGGTACACGCGCACGACTGGCTGGTGGCTCATCCGGCCGTCGCGCTTTCCGAATTTTACGATGTGCCAATGGTTTCCACGGTCCATGCGACCGAGGCCGGCCGGCATTCCGGATGGGTCTCCGGATCGCTGAGCCGACAAGTACATGCGGTCGAGTCGTGGCTGGTGCGTGAATCCGATTCGCTGATCGCGTGTTCGGCGTCGATGAGCGACGAGATCACCGACCTGTTCGGGCCCGGACTGGCCGAGATCGCCGTGATCCGCAATGGAATCGATGCGGCGCGATGGCCGTTCGCACGTCGCAGACGCCGCACCGGTCCGCCGGAATTGCTGTTCGTGGGCCGGCTGGAGTACGAGAAGGGCGTGCACGAGGCGATCGCCGCGCTGCCGCGGATCAGGCGGACCCACCCCGGCACAACGCTGACCATCGCCGGTGAGGGCACCCAGCAGGACTGGCTCTTCGAGCAGGCCCGTAGACATCGGGTGCTCAAGGCAACCCGGTTCGTCGGCCGGCTCGACCATGACGAGCTGTTGACGGCGCTGCATCGCGCCGACGCCGCCGTGCTGCCCAGCCACTACGAACCGTTCGGGCTGGCGGCGCTGGAAGCCGCGGCCGCGGGCACCCCGCTGGTGACGTCGGACATCGGTGGCCTGGGCGAAGCGGTGATCAACGGCGAAACCGGGATGTCGTGTCCGCCGCGTGATGTGCCGCGGCTGGCCAAGGCGGTCATCGCGGTGCTTGACGATCCGGCTGCCGCACAACGCCGGGCGAAGGCCGCGCGGCAACGCCTGACCGCGGATTTCGACTGGCAGACGGTGGCCGATGAGACGGCGCAGGTGTACCTGGCGGCCAAGCGCCGCGAACGCCAGCCGCTGCCGCGGCTGCCCATCGTCGAGCACGCGCTGCCGGATCGGTAGTTCCACAGGCCCGGTCGGTTCGCAGGTACCGTCGGCTCAATGGGACTTGTGTACTCGAGTGTGATCGACGCGCCAATCTACGAGGTATTCGACTGGCACACCCGGCCGGGCGCGTTTACCCGGCTGGCGCCGCCCTGGCAACCGGTCCGGGTGATCGCCGAGGCCGATTCGCTGAAAAGCGGGCGCGCTGAACTCGGACTGCCGGGCGGTCTGCGCTGGGTGGCTGATCACCAACCGGATGCCTACGATCCGCCGCGTCGCTTCGTCGACACGATCGGCACCGACGGGCTTGGCGTCGCTGCCGGTCCGGCTGGCGGTCCGGTGGCGGCACACCCACGACTTCGATGAGCTCAGCGGCGAGCGGACCCGGCTGACCGACCGCGTCGCCACGCCGGTCCCGGCCGCCGCGCTGCGGGCGATGTTCGGTTACCGGCATCGCCAGTTGGCCGACGACATCGCCGTACACCGGCGCGCCGCCGCCCACGGGTTGGCGCCGCTCACCGTCGCGGTCACCGGGTCCTCCGGACTCGTCGGCTCGCAACTGACCGCCTTCCTGTCCACCGGCGGTCATCGGGTGATCCGTCTGGTGCGGCACGCGGCCACCAAACCCGATGAGCGGCAATGGAATCCGGACGATCCCGATCCGGGCCTGCTGGCTGGCGTGGATGCGGTGATTCACCTCGCGGGCGCTTCGATCGCCGGCCGCTTCACCGACGAACACCGAGCGGCGATCCGCGACAGCCGGATCGGCCCGACCCGCCGGCTGGCTGAGCTGATCGCGCAGTCGGCCGACGGGCCCAAGGTGCTGATCAGCGCGTCGGCGGTCGGCTTTTACGGCTACGACCGGGGCGATGAGACGCTGACCGAGGACAGCGAGCGCGGTGACGGGTTTCTGGCCGACGTCGTCGCCGAGTGGGAGGACGCCACCGTCCCGGCCCAAGAGGCCGGTGCGCGTGTGGTGCGCGTACGCACCGGGATCGTGCAGTCCCCCGCCGGCGGGACACTTCGCCTGCTGCGGCCGCTGTTCGCCGCCGGCCTGGGCGGCCGTGTCGGCAACGGCCGGCAGTGGCTGTCCTGGATCGGGATCGACGACCTGGTCGACGTCTACCACCGAGGGCTCTGGGACACCGACTTGTCCGGGCCGGTCAACGCGGTGGCCGCCGACCCGGTCCGCAACGTCGACTACACCCGAACGCTGGCCCACGTGCTGCGACGGCCGGCGCTGTTGCCGGTACCGCCGTTTGGCCCGCGGCTGCTACTCGGCGAGCAGGGTGCGCGCGAGCTCGCCTTCGCCAGTCAACGTGTGCTGCCGGCCCGACTGCAACAAGCCGATCATCGGTTCCGCCGCCCCGACCTGGAGCAGACGCTGCGGCATCTGCTCGGCCACGCCCCGGTATAACGCCGACGTCGCGGCCGGGGTTACAGGCCGCGTGGCGCCGAGCGGACCGCAGCGACGGACTGCGGGTCGCCGTCGAAATCGACGCGCGCCGCATCTCGGCCCGTGGCGAACAGCAGCAATTCCGGCGGTTCGCCGGTCACGGTGACGGCATCGCCGCGACCGACGCGGGCAATCTGCCGGCCCGACGGCGTCCGCAGCACGACCTGCGTCGGCACTTTCGCCAGCGTCACCCGGCTCATCAGCCCGAGCTGGCGACGCAGCACCGAGACGACCGACTCGTCGAGGACTCGCGGCTCCCAGCCGGCGACCGCGCGGCGAACGTCTTCATGGTGGATGAACATCTCGCCGACGTTGGCTAACGGGTCGAGCAGCTTGAATGGCGAGTAGATGGGCGGGCCGGACGCCACCCTGTCGACCAGGTCATCCCAGCTGGTCGACTGCACAACCTTGTCTTGCACCTTTGCCGTGTAGCCGGACAGGAAGGGCACCATGATTCCGGGCGTCGCATCCAAACGCCGTTCGCGAACGACCAGGTGAGCGGCCAAATCGCGGGTCTTCCAGCCGTCGCAGAGGGTCGGCGCGTCGGGGCCGACGGCACGCAGGGTGTCCACGAGTGCGCTTCGTTCACGCTGGGCTGCGGTCATGGCCTCACACTAGCGAGATATCTCGCTGGCGAGCGAGATAGAATTTCAGTAAGTTAAACTTTCAACTTGTGAAGTTAACCGGGTGCGACCGGGCCGGCGTGTTTGTCTTCGTCATCAGGGAGGTATGCGCGTGAGTCTGAGCCGTGCGGGTCGGTGGGGAGACGATCCTTCGAGAGGGGCTTCAGTGGGTGAGGTGCGTGCATTGTCGTCGGCACCGTCCGCGCAGCCTGCTGAGCTGGATCGGCAATGGTCAGATCGCGCACAGTTCGACGTATGGCGAATCGGTTTGCGCCGCCGAGCGCTGACCCACGTCGCGGAATTCGTGGCCGGGCGATGCGCCGCCGAGTTGGATGAATCCGGCGTGGAGGTCGCCGGCGACATCCTGGTGAATTTCGTGACCGGCGGCAAATGTCTGCGCTCGACCTTCATGTACCTGGGCTGGCTGGCTGGCGCCGCGGACAGCGATGAGGCGCTCTTCGCCTCGGCCAGTTTGGAGTTGTTGCACGCCTTCGCCCTGCTGCAAGACGATGTCATGGACGCGTCGTCGTTTCGACGCGGCCGTCCTGCCGCGCACGTCCAATTCACCCAATGGCATCGAAAGCGACAGTTATCCGGGCTGGCGGACCGATTCGGCGAATCGGCGGCGATCCTGTTAGGCGATCTCTGCCTGATCTGGGCCGAGCAGATGCTGCGCGAGAGCGGCATCGAGTATCGCCGTCTGCAGCAGGCATGGCCCCGTTACGACGCCATGCGCACCGAGCTGGCGCTGGGCCAATTTGCCGATCTGGCAAACGATGTCCGCGACCTACCGTCGATGGCCACGGTGCTGGAGGTGGCGCGGCGCAAATCGGGCAACTACACGGTCCGACGTCCGTTGGAGATCGGTGCAGCGCTGAGCGGCTGCAGCGATCGCACCATCTCCGGCCTCGGCCGCTACGGTGAGGCTGTGGGCGAAGCGTTTCAGCTGCGCGACGACGTGCTGGGAGTATTCGGCGCCGAGACGGTGACCGGCAAGCCCGACGGCCAAGACCTCATCGAGCGCAAGGCCACCAGTGTGGTCATCGCCGCACACGAGCTGGCTGACTCCTCCAGCCGCAGGCAGCTCACAGATTTGATGAATGCCGGCGACCTCGACGACAGCGACATCGACCGTTGGCGAACCTTGATCGTCAAGACCGGCGCCGTACAGTGGATCGAAGACAAGATCGGAGACGGGGTCGCGTCGGCGCTCGAAGCACTCGACGAGCTTCGGATTGACGACCAGGTACAGGTCGCGCTGACCAACATGGCCGTCGTGTGCACGGAGCGAACCGAATGAGGCCGTCACCCAGAGGAGACGTCTGCTGATGCGGACCGTGCGAGGCCCAAGCAGTCGAGTGGTCGTGGTCGGCGCCGGCCTGGCGGGCCTTTCCGCGGCACTGCATTTGGCGGGTCGTGGCCGTGAGGTCACCGTGGTCGAACGCGAGAGCTGGCCGGGTGGACGCGCAGGGCGTCTCGACGTGAACGGCTATCGGCTTGACACCGGGCCCACCGTACTGACGATGCCCGAGATCATCGACGATGCTTTCGCCGCCGTCGGTGAAACCCGTCCGGCCCGACTGGATTTGATGACCGTGGATCCGGCCTATCGTGCACAGTTCGCCGACGGCAGCAGCCTCGATGTGCACAGCGACGCGGATCGCATGGCGAGCGCTATCCGGGAATTCGCCGGCGCCAAACAGGCGGCGGGCTATCGGAAGCTGCGTGACTGGCTGACCCGGTTATACGCCACCGAGTTCGATGGATTCATCGGCAGGAACTTCGATTCCCCACTGTCGCTGGTCAATCCGCAGCTGGCACGACTGGCGGCGATTGGTGGATTCCGCAAATGGGACACCATGGTCAATCGCCACATCACCGACCCGCGGCTCCAGCGAGTCTTCACCTTCCAGTCGCTGTACGCCGGAGTGGCGCCGCGGCAGGCCTTGGCGGTGTATGCGGTTATCGCCTACATGGATACCGTCGCCGGAGTTTTCTTTCCGCGCGGAGGCATGCGGGCGCTGCCCGACGCGCTGGCCGCCGCCGCGACCGATGCCGGAGTGCGCTTCGTCTACGACGCGACGGTCACCGGCCTGGAACGCGCCGGCGACCGCGTGGCGGCGGTGCACACCGACCAGGATCAGCGCATCGCCTGCGACGCGGTGGTGTTGACCACTGAGCTGCCAACGACCTACACCCTGCTGGGCCGCGAGCCGCGCCGCATCGGTCGCCTGCGGCCGGCGCCGTCGGCGGTCGTCGTCCACGTCGGCTGCCGGCGGGCGCCGTCGGCCGACGACGCACTGGCACATCACAACATCGTCTTCGGCGCCGAATGGGAGCAGACGTTCACCGACATCATCCGAGACGGCCGGCTGATGCAGGATCCGTCGCTGCTCGTCACCAGGCCCACGGCCAGCGACCCAAGCCTGGCCCCACCCGGCCACGATCTGTTCTACGTTCTCGCCCCGGCCCCCAACCTCACTCGCGGTGTCGTCGACTGGTCGCGCGTCGGAGACAGCTATACCGACCAGCTCATGGAGATCGTTGGCAACCGGCTGGTTCCGGGCCTGCGCGACGGCGCCGACGTGCTGCATGTCGTCAACCCCGCCGACTGGGCCCGCCAGGGCATGATCGCCGGCACGCCGTTCGCGCTGGCCCACACCTTCGCGCAGACCGGACCGTTCCGTCCGGCCAACACTGTGCGGGGCATCGACAACGCGGTGCTGGCCGGATCGTCGACCGTGCCCGGCGTCGGAGTGCCCACCGCCATGATCTCCGGACGGCTGGCCGCCGACCGGGTCACCGGCAACGTCGAACGGTCAAAGCGAAGCGTCGTGGCGAAAGCGGGCCTGACATGATCCGCACCGAGCTGACCGCCGCCGGAATCGACGATCCGGACCTGCGTGGCGCGTACAGGCGCTGCCGCACTCTCAACGCCGCCCACGGCCGCACCTTTTTTCTGGCCACCAGGCTGCTCGCCCCTGACCAACGTCCACCGGTGCACGCGCTGTATGGCTTCGCCCGTTACGCCGACGACATCCTCGATGATTTCGATCCGGCCTTGGACACCGCGACCCGGGCTGCGCGGCTGCAGCAGTTGTGCGACCAGCTCTTCTCCCCCGACGAGCACCCGAGCAATCCAGTCCTCGCTGCTGTGCGGCACACCGCACGGCGCTACGGCATCAGCGACCAGCTGTTCGACGACTTTCTGGCGTCCATGCGGATGGACCTGACCATCACCGACTATCCCGACCGTGCCGCACTCAATGAATACATGAAGGGCTCCGCGGAAGCGATTGGCCTGCAAGTGCTTCCGATCTTGGGTACCACGGGACCCGCCGAAGAGGCCGCGCCGCACGCGGCGGCGCTGGGCAGAGCCTTTCAGCTCACGAACTTCTTGCGGGACATCGACGAAGACCTGCTGCGTCAACGCGTTTACCTGCCCGCAGACGAACTGGCCGCCTACGACGTCGATCGCGACCTGCTGATGTGGTGCCACGACAATCGCCGGACCGATCCTCGGGTCCGCGACGCACTGGCCGAACAGCATGACATTGCCCGGCAGGTCTACCGTTATGCCGCAGGCGGTGTGGCCCTGTTGGCGCCGCGGTCACGGCCGTGCGTAGCCACCGCGCTGACGCTGTACTCGGATATTCTCGACCGCATCGAAGACAGCGACTTCGCGGTGTTCAGCCAGCGCGCGACCGTGGGGACCGGGCGACGACTGCGCGTCGCCGGCGTCGGCCTGCTGCGATCATGGCGGGCCCGGCTGGGGAATCCGTAATGGATCACTGGCAATACCTGATCATTCTCGGGGCGTGCCTGGCGATCACCTTGCCGTTGGAGATCTTTCGCCCCGGCGTCTACCGTCAAGCGTGGCGGGCGACGCGCGCCGTGCTACCCGTCGCCGCCGTGTTCGTGCTCTGGGATGAGGTGGCGATCTGCGCACACGTGTGGAGATACAGCCGGGCGTACATCACCGGTGTGACCGTCCCGTTTCAGATGCCGATCGAGGAGGTTCTGTTCTTTCTCGTAATTCCGTTGTGCGCCTTGCTGACTTATAACGCGGTGAGTGCCATTCTCGAGCGGTTCAGCAGCCGATGAGCGGCCTCGGCTACACAGTCCCGGCCGTGCTCGCGGTGCTGGCTGTCGGTGCGCTCGAGCTGACGGCCTTGCGCACCGGTCTTTTTCGGCGGCCGGCCTACTGGATGTCCATGCTGATCGTGGTCGGATTTCAAATCCTGGTCGACGGCTGGCTGACCAAGCTCAGCGCCCCGGTCGTGGTGTATGACGATCGGCAAACCATCGGTGTCCGGTTTCCGTTCGACATCCCGGTCGAAGATTTCTTGTTCGGCTTCGCGTTGGTAACCGCCGTCCTGCTGCTATGGGAGCGACAACGTGAGCGTCGGTGACACCGGTCTGCCCCGCGCTGACGTGCCGGCCGCGTTCGACGTCGGCGCGCACGCCTACGATCGGCTCGTCGGTGCGAGCCCGGGATACCATGCCCACCTTCGACTCTCGGCGCGCCGGCTGCGACTGCCCGGCCGCGGCCGGGGGCTGCGGTTGCTCGATGCCGGCTGCGGCACCGGCGCGTCGACGGCTGCTCTGCTGACCGTCGCTCCAGAGGCCGACATCGTCGCCGTCGACGCCTCGGGGGGAATGCTCGACGAGGCGCGGGCCAAGTCGTGGCCCGCGTCGGTCCGGTTCGTGCATGCTCCCATCGAAGCCACCGAAGCGCTTGCCGACAACGGCGTCGTCGGCCCGTTCGACGGGATCCTGGCCGCGTATCTGATCCGCAATCTGTCCGATCCCGACACGTCGTTGCGGGCGCTGCGCAACCTGCTGGCTCCCGGCGCCACGCTGGCGGTGCACGATTACTCCGTGCGCGACTCCCACGCCGCCAGCTGGATATGGCACGCGGTGTGCTGGGGCATCATCATTCCCTCCGGCTGGCGACAGACCCGCGACGCGACGCTGTACCGGCATCTGTGGCGCAGCGTGCTGACGTTTGACGGCGCACGGCAATTCCGGCAACGGTTGGTTGACGCGGGCTTCACCTCAGTGCACAGCGAAACCATGCCGGGATGGGAGACCAATATCGTGCACACCTTCCTCGGGGACGCGCCGCGATGACCGATCGGCGTCGCCGGACGTTTCCGGCTCCGCAGGGCCTGCCCAGCGCCAAGGCGCTGTCGTCACAGCCGCGAGCCGTTGTCGTCGGTGCCGGGATCGCGGGCCTGGCCGCTGCGACGGGTCTGGCCGAACGCGGTATCAGCGTCGACGTCGTGGAACGCGAGCACTACCTGGGCGGGCGGGTCGGCGCCTGGACCGAGCAATACGACGGCGTCGAGGTCGCCATGAACCGGGGCTTCCACGCCTTCTTCCGCCAGTATTACAACTTGCGGGCCCTGCTGCGCCGCGTCGACCCCACGCTGTCCATGCTGACCCCGGTCGACGATTACCCGCTCATCGACGGCGCCGGCCGGCGCGACAGCTTCCGTGGTCTACCCCGCACACCGCCGTGGAACGCGTTGGCATTTGCGTTGCGCAGCCCGACCTTTCGACTCGCCGACCTGGCCCGGATCGATGCGCGTGCTGCCGCGCCGCTTGCCGCGGTGTCGCTGCCCGACATCTTTCATCGCCTCGACCACATCGACGCCGAAACCTTCCTGAAGAGCCTCAACTTCCCCGAGGCGGCACGCCACCTCGCCTTCGAGGTGTTCTCTCGCAGCTTCTTCGCCAGTCCCACTCAGCTGTCCGCCGCGGAACTGGCCACGATGTTCCACATCTACTTCCTCGGCTCCAGCGAGGGTCTGATCTTCGACGTCGTCAACGCCAACTACGACACCGCGCTGTGGCAGCCGCTGCAGCAATATTTGACCGACCTCGGCGTGCGGTTCCATCAAGGCAGCGCCGTCACAAGTATCGGCCGCGGCCACGCACAGACATTTCGCGTCCACACCGACACCGACGAGGATCTGGACGCGGACGCCGTCGTGCTGGCCACCGATGTGGCCGGCCTGCAGCGGATTGTGGCGGCCTCCCCTGGGCTTTGCGACGACATTTGGCAGGCACGGATCAAGAAGCTGCGTACCGCCCCGCCGTTCATGGTGCATCGCCTGTGGCTCGACCGCCCCGTTGCCGGTGATCGGGCGGCGTTCCTGGGCACCGCCGGCCACGAACCGCTCGACAACATCAGCGTCCTTGACCGCTACGAACGCCAAGCCGCCGATTGGGCGCGGCAAAACGGCGGCTCTGTTGTCGAATTACACTCGTATGCAGTGCAATCCGCGCGGCCGCAAAACGCCATGCTGAGTCAGTTGCATGAGTTGTATCCGGAAACCGCCGGCGCGCGAGTCGTTTACGAACGAATGCTGCATCACCGCGATTGTCCGCTGTTCGCGCCCGGCACCCATGCTCATCGGCCCGGCGTCGTCACACCGCTGCCCGGGCTACTGCTGGCCGGTGACGGGGTGCGCATCGACTTGCCGGTGGCGCTGATGGAGCGTGCGGCTACCACCGGCTGGACGGCCGCCAACCAGATACTCTCGCAGTGGGGACTTGCCGGCCATGCCCTGTGGACGGTTCCGACCCAAGGTCGCTCGGCGCTGCTGCGCTATCTTGCCGGTCGAGAAAGGTTTTCGCGACGATGAACATCGGCGACAACGTGCGGAGCCGCTGGCCCAAGAATTGGCCGCTGCAGGCGATCCCACCGGTGGCCTGGGCCGCCCAGCGTCCGACCTACCGCGAGGCCTCGCCGGCGATCATCAACGCCGCGTTGGACCGATCGCAACGCCGACCGAGCGGCAACTGGTATGCGTTCGCGGCGAGCCGCGACGTCCGGACCGGTCGACCGTTCGGCACCCGCGTCGCCGGCGTCGAACTGGTCGCCTGGCGCGATCAGCAATCTCTGCTGCGCGTCGGCCCGCGCAGTTGTCCGCACCTGGGCGCCGACCTTGCTACCGCCGCCGTACATCGCGGCGCCCTGATCTGCCGGTGGCACGGGCTCTGCCTAAATGGCAGCACCGACGAATTCGGTTGGCGGCCACTGCCCAGCCACGATGACGGCGTGCTTGTGTGGGTGCGTCTGGACGGTGTCGGTGGCGAAGCGCCGCTCGATCAGCCGGTGATTGCGGGCAGGCCAACCGGCGAGACGCTGCACGCCGTCACCCGACTGGTCGGTACTTGCGAACCCTCCGACATCATCGCCAACCGCCTCGATCCGTGGCATGGCGCGTGGTACCACCCGTACTCGTTCACCCGGCTCGAGGTGCTGACCCCTCCCACCGATGAGGCGGACCGATTCCTGGTCGCGGTGACATTCCGTATCGGCCGCGTCGGTGTACCTACCGTCGCGGAGTTCACCAGCCCTGAGCCCCGCACCATCGTGATGCGCATCGTGGACGGTGAGGGAGCGGGCAGTGTGGTCGAGACTCATGCCACGCCAATCGGTTTGGGCCCGGACAATCGGCCGCGAACGGCGGTGATCGAAGCCGTCGTCGCCCACTCCGACCGGACCGGATTCAAGCGGGCGCGCCACGCCGCCCCGTTGGTCAGCGGGCTCATGCGCGTTGCCGCGTCGAGGCTGTGGAAAGACGACCTCGCCTACGCCGAACGCCGCTACCAGTTGCGCGCCAGTAGGACCTGATGCGGGTCGCCGCCGTCGCTCTCACTGTCGGTGGGCACCTGGCCTACCTGGTCTATCTGCCCAGCGGCGGATTTCTGGCGCTGCGCTGGCCGCGCAGCATGGCGCTGCACGTGCCGGTGGTGATCTGGGGTGTCGCCGTCGTCGTTTTCGGATTGCCCTGTCCGCTGACCGAACTCGAACAACGGGCGCGTGCCCGCGCCGGTATGGATCGGCTGCCGGAGTCTGGCTTTATCGACCGTTACGTTGACGGGGTCTTTTACCCGGCCGACCGGACAGCCGCCGCGCAGGCGTTGGCGTTCTCTGCTGCCGCTGTCTCCTGGGTTATGTTCGCGTGGAAACGTCAGCGCGGCGCGCGTGCGAGCTGATGTCACGGGCGATACCACCGAGGACCGCGTGACGAAACGGTGTGGACGCTATCCAAAACGCTTCTCCGGCAAGGCCATACGGCTGGAACAGCGCGCGTTGGCGAAAACGCGCCCCACCGTCGCCGTCCTCGTGCACCGATAGCTCAAGCCACAGCCGGCCGGGTAGCGGAACATCCGCGCGCAACCGCAGCAGGTGGGGGCGATCCATGTGCTCGACCCGCCACCAGTGCTTGGCGCCGATCGACTCGAAGACCTGCCACAGCGTTTCGGCGTCGGCCTCTACTCGGCGTTCAATAACCTGCTCGTGCAGTGATCCACCGGCCCAGTCCGGGTCGGTGGGCAGTGGCTGCGCTGGGCAGTCGTCGGCGCCGAGGCGCGACCAACGGGTCTGCAGCGCGCCGTCGCGCACCCGGGCCAACGCGAATTCGACGGCGTCTTCGTAGTGCGTCAAGCCATCCTCGGGGTCCGGAATATGCGCGGCGATGTCGTGCTCACTGCAGACCACATCGTTTTCCAACGAATCCATCAGCGACGACGCCAACGACCGTGGCAGCGGGGTGATCAGGTTCACCCAGTGCGACGAGAGCCGCGGAGTCAGCACCGGTACCGGGATGGCGAAACGTCGCTTCAGGCCCGCGATCGCCGCGTATCTGCGGATCATCTCGGTGTAGGTGAATGTGTCGGGGCCGCCGATATCGAAGGCGCGACTCACGTCGTCGGGCAACTCCGCCGCGCTCGTCAGGTAATACAGCACGTCACGGACCGCGATGGGCTGAACCCGCGTGCGCAGCCACCGTGGGGTGACCATCAACGGGAGTCGTTCAGTCAGGTATCGCAGCATTTCGAAGCTGGCTGACCCCGCTCCGATGATGGCCGCCGCGCGCAACTCCACGGTCGGAACGCCTGACTCGTGGAGCAACCGGCCCACTTCGGCCCGTGATGCCAAGTGCTCGGAGAGCTGCTGCGCATCGGGGATGATGCCGCCGACATACACGATGCGCGAAAGCCCTGCTTCGGCGGCGGCGGAGGCGACGATCGATGCCCCGCGCGCGTCGACGTCGACGAAATTCGCGCCCAGCATCGAGTGCACCAGATAGTAGAGAACCTGCTGACCTTCCAGCGCTGTGCGCACCTGTTCGACGTCGGTGACGTCGCCCTCGACCACCTCGACGCGCGCGCGCCACGGCACGTCATCGAGCTTGGCGGGCGTTCGGGCCATCACCCGAACCTGGTGACCGTCCGACAGCAGCTCGGGAACCAGCCGGGCTCCCAGGTAGCCCGTGGCACCGAAGACGACGCAGCGCATCGCTTACTCCTCTGTTGGCCCGGAGATGTCATTGAGCCGAACGGCGACCATCCCATCCGGCCGTGTACTTCACAAGATTAATAGTTAAGATTATGGTTCAATTTATTATAGCCGGGAGGGGAACCTCGTGGGAGAGCAGAACGTCACCAAGGGCGACAAAGTCGAATGGAAAAGCCACGGTCAGAGCGTGAAGGTAACGCTGGAGGAGAAAATCACCGACGACACCTTGCGACCCGACAAATTAATGACCGGGGAAACCTTCCAGTGAATTCGCAAAGCGCGATGTTCTTACAAGCGGCGCAGCTCGTGGCGGACCTCCACCAACGCGCGTCGTTCGACACACCGGCACTGTTGCGCGAGCTGATTGCGGGTGCCGCCGAGTCGGTGCCCGGCGCCGAATACGCGGGAATCACGGTGACCGAGAGGCGCCGACGCAGCCAAAGCGCAGCGGCAACCCATCGATACCCGGTCATGCTGGACGAAATCCAGAGTCGCTACCAGCAGGGACCGTGCTTGACGGCCGCCGCACGTCAAGACAGCGTCCGCATCGATGATCTCGACGCCGATGACCGATGGCCGCTCTACCGGGAAGAGGCGCTCAAGCAGACGCCGATTCGATCGATCTTGTCGTTCGGGATGTTCAGAGAAGGCGGCACCACGGCCGCGCTGAACTTCTACGCCGAACCGCCCAACGCCTTCGATGACGGATCACTCAATTTGGGGCTGATTTTCGCGACCCACACCGCGCTGGTGTGGAACATGATGCGTCGCGACCAGCAGTTCCGCAGTGCGCTTGTGTCCCGCGACATCATCGGCCAGGCGAAAGGCAGGCTGATGGAACGTTTCGACATCGACGCTGCTGAAGCCTTCGATTTGCTCAAGCAGATGTCTCAAGAATCCAACACACCGATTGCGCACATAGCCCAACGGGTCGTCACCAGCGATCGTCCACTGCTTACGAAGTACCCGCGCTGAGCATCGATCCCGTTGCGCAACAGGGACACTCAGAAAGCTGGGTTGGCTGCGCACCCACCGCAACCTGTCGACCGCCAAGCCCCACTTCTGCGATGAGGACGGGTCGTCGTGACATCTAATGCGGGCCGCTACTCTGATCCGGCGGCGAGGATATACCATGCGGCGATGCCGCAGCGAGGTTGCGACACATTTGGCATAGGCCGGCGGATCGTCGCTGATCCGTCAGGTTTCGGATACTCTTGCAACAATAGCGAATAAGGATGCGGTCAGGTGACTAAGCGGGGCACGAACAGTTCACCTCCCAGCAGGCCAGAGCTTGAAAAGCTGATGTCGGCCGATATGCGGGCGGTTACAGCACAGTCCGATCGGATCGGTCGCTACTTCGCGCGCCAGCACGACGTGAGCGGCAACGACTTTCACGCGTTGCTGCACGTCATGGTCGCCGAAACTGCCGGGACGCCGCTGACGATGGCTCAGCTACGGCAGCGGATGGATGTCTCCCCCGCCGCGATCACCTACCTCGTGGACAGGATGATCGACGCCGGCCATGTTCGGCGCGAATCGGATCCCGCGGATCGGCGCAAAGCGCTTCTTCGCTACGAACACAGCGGCATGGAACTGGCACGCGAGTTCTTCACCCCACTCGGTGTTCACCTGCGCGCCGCGCTCGCGGACCTGCCTGATCAGGATCTGTTTGCCGCGCACCGAGTGTTCGTAGCCATGATCGCCGCGATGTCGACGTTCGAAGGGGAACTGGGTATCCCGCAACCGAAGTCGGCGGCTGCGCCAACCACGTCGGCGAATGGTCACGTCTGACGCCGGCTATTCCCGGACGCCCCTGGCGACCGGCCGACGCATGTGCGCCTCGATCAAGTCAGCTCCTCGCGCAACGCCTCCGGTCGCGGCGAAACCGGTTGCCACACGGCGGGCGCCGTCGGTCATCGTCATCGCTCTGCGAACAGATTCGCGCAGCGCGGGCGCGCTGAGTTTGTCGGCCGGTAGCCGAATGCCACAGCGAGCCACCTCGACGCGACGCGCGACCTCGGCCTGATCGCGAGCGAACGGAACGACGCAGACCGGCACACTGCGGTCGAGGGCCTTGACCGTCGTGCCCATTCCGCCATGCGTGATCGCACAGCACGCGCGATCGAGCACCACGCCGTGTGGGACGAATTGGCACACCGTGGCGTTCGGCGGGGCCGGCAGGCCCTGAGGCACCCCTGCCGGAAAGGTCGCGACAACGTGCACGGGTTCGTCGGCCAATGCTTGCAAAGCGGTGCACGCCAACACGGTATCGGCCTGCTTGATCGAGGATGTGCTGACCAATACGATCGGCCGATCGATCGATGCGACCCAAGCGGGCACCGAAGCAGTCGCAGGCTCGAAGACGCAGGCGCCAACGAGGTGGACCGCATCACCCCAACCAGGATGCGGATACTCGAACGGCTCCCCTCCAACCGCCAACAACAGCGGTGCCCGTCGCATGAGATCGTCGACTGAACTGATCGTCGGCGCCCCAATCGCTGCGCGAATAGCGTTCACCCGAGGGACGATTCGCCGGTCGAAGAGATGCGTCACGACCGGACGAATCGACGCATCGCGCAGTCGGCCAACAACGCCGGGCAGTGGCCGCAGTCCCGGGCCGAATGGCGGCACACCCGGCGACCGCAAGTAGGGCGTGAACGGTGAGAACACCAGCCAGGGCACATCGCCCGCGTCGGCCGCCGACATTGCGCCCCAGCAGTTGGCGTCGACGATCACCGCGTCGGGTCGCACCCGCTCGATTGCGGCCCGCAGATCATCGACCTCCAACACCGCTCGTTCGCACAACACGTCGATCGACATCTTCAAGACATCCAGCGCATTTCGCGCCATCCAATCCGGTGCCACGATGGCCTCGATTCGTGTATCGACCGGCTCTGCATCAATGCCCGCGGCATGCGCTTTCGCAACGCCGGCCGACATGGTCCGCACATGGACTTGGTGTCCGCGCTCGGCCAACTCGCTCAACAGCGCAGCAAGCGGCAAAAGATGTCCGAGCGCCGGCGAGCCGTACGCCAGGATGACTGCCATATCCGCCAACCAACCGCGATTACGTGATCGGCGCGACGCCGACGTCGCGCAGGGCCGGTAGATCCGCTGCGCCGGCTCCATGCAAGCAAATGCGTAGTTCGTCGATGAACCGCTGCAACCAATCCACCACGGCCTCAGTGGATTCGATCGCTGCTGCCAACAACGGGCGGGCGATCGCCACCACGTCGGCGCCCAACGCCAGCGCCTTGGCCGCATCCATACCGGTGCGAATACCACCGGAGGCGACCAGCGGGATCGCGGGCAGCGCCTCACGCACCTCCACGATCGCCCGCGCGGTGGGTATGCCCCAGTCGGCCAAATCGGGGTAACGGACCTCGCCGTAGCGAACAAGTTGCTCCACGCGTGACCACGAAGTGCCGCCGGCGCCGGCGACGTCGATCGCGGCCACCGGCAGCTCGCCGGGCTGACCCATCAACTCTCTCACCGCCGAGGTCCCGATTCCGTGGCCCACTTCCTTGAGAAGCACCGGATATTCCAGTGCGGCGGCGACCTGACGGAGCCGGTCGACCGACCCGGAGAAGTCGCTGTCGCCATTTCGCTGCACGGCCTCCTGCAGCGGATTGGTATGTACGGCAAGCGCATCGGCACCGACCCGTTTGAGCGCATTCGAAATATCCTCGACCGCAGCCGCTGTCAGCTGCGCGAGCCCAATATTGCCGAACAACAACACATCCGGCGCTACGTCGCGGACGGTGAAGCTGGCGGCCGCCTGCTCCCCCAAGGCGCTGTCCAGCATGATCCGCTGCGAGCCCAGCATCATTCCGATGCCGAGCCGCTGGGCGGCTGCGGCCAGATTTTTGTTGATCGTGCCCGACAGCTCGGCGCCGCCGGTCATCGCGCCGACCAATATCGGCGCGCGCAAGGGCACGCCGAGGAACTCGGTGGACAGGTCAACGTGGGCGAGGCTGGTCTGCGTCAGCGCGTTGTACGGCAGCCGGTAGCGTTCGAGCCCGGTCGTGACCCCGTGATACGCGACCTGGTCGTCCAGACACACGTCGATGTGGCGTCGCTTGCGAGTTGTCATTCCGCTCGAATCAGTTGGCACAGCATCTCACCCCCTCTCCGCTTGGCTTGCGCGGGCTTGCGCATGTTGGCTACCCCGGTCGTTTCAATGATTGAAGCTCATGCTGATACCGCCGCATTGCCTCGATCAACACGGTGAACACCCGGCTGGCCGCCGACAGGTCGGCGTCGGGCAAGTCTGCCATCGCGTCATGGGTGTGCGCTCCCAGCGGAGCGAAGAACGCTCGGGCTGTAGCAAGGCCGGATTCCGAATACCGCAGGATCACTTTACGTCTGTCGCCCGGGTCAGATTCGCGCGTGATGTGGCCCGAGGCCATCATCCGGTCCACCAGATAGGTAATGGCCGCGCCCGACAATCCCATTCGCTGGCGTAGTTCACCTGAAGTGATCGGCGCCCCTGCGGTTTCGGCGACCATGACGTGCAGCAGCGCGCGAAAGTCGGTGGGCCGCACGTCATGCACGGCAGCGAAATCTCGGCCGATCTGTTCAGATTCGGCCGTCAATACCCGCAGATCAGCCGAGATCTGCGACTCAAGCGCGGCTCGGCCGCGTGCGGTCTCATCGGAGCCCATGACAATGTGCAGTTTATCCGCATTCGGCGGGTACTTCAGTTGATTAATACTTAATCCACTGAAATAATCCGACAATGCCGTGGGAGCGCGTTGCCGCCTTGGTGACGGGCCGCCGCTCCTGGCTAGTCGCTTTGGGCCTTGTCGTGATCGGCAGCGCTCTGATGGTCTTGGTCGGCGACAACGCCGCGGCAGGTCGAGCTCCGCTGACGTTGCCACCGAGTTCGGATGCGGCCAGAGCCGAAGCCCTCGCGCACCAGTTTCCGGGTCGCGACCGGGTGGCACTCATCGTCGTGGTGAGCAGGTCTGACGGCGCTGTCCTGTCGGCCGCGGATGTGGCCGCCGCCGCACAAGCCGGCGACCGGGCGGAGTCGGCCATCCAGTCCGGTTCCGGCGCCAATGCGGCGCCACCGGAGGTGTCCGCTGATGGCAAAGTCGCACTCACTGTGGTGCCGATCAGCGCGCAGCTCTCCGGTCTCGTTCTCGACGACACCGTCGCCACCGTCCGAAACGCCGTCCACGCGGGCCTTCCGCGCGGGTTGGACGTGCACATCACCGGCGGACCCGCGTTCGGCGCCGACATAGCCGATGCCTTCTCCGGCGCCAATGTCACCCTGCTTGTGGTGACAGCTTTGGTGGTGGCCTTGCTGCTCGTCGCCACCTACCGGTCGCCGGTGCTGTGGTTGGTGCCGCTGATCGTGATTGGGTTCGCCGACCGGGTGGCCACGTCGGTGGGCACCGCGGTAGCGGGGCTGACCGGTTTGAGCTTCGACGGCGCCACTTCTGGTATCACCAGTGTGCTGGTGTTCGGTGCGGGCACCAACTACGCCCTGCTGCTGATTTCCCGCTACCGCCAAGAACTTCGGCGCCACAGCGAACATCGCGATGCCCTACATCGCGCAGTACGCAGCGCCGGGCCGGCCATCGTGGCCAGCAACGCCACCGTGGTGTTGGCGCTGTTGACGCTGATTCTGGCGGTGGTCCCGAGCACTCGAAGCCTCGGCGCGCTCGCGGCCTGCGGGCTGGTGGTCGCCGCCGTGTCGGTGCTGGCGCTGTTGCCGCCGCTGCTGGCACTGTGCGGCCGACGAGTGTTTTGGCCGCTCATTCCACGCCAGGACAACGACGACGGCGTCGACTCAGGCCCGTGGCGTCGGGTCGCCGACTGGGTCGCCCGCCGGCCGGCACTCATCGGCACGGTGGCGATCGCTGTTCTGGCAGCACTGGCTGCCGGCCTGCTCGGCACCCGAATTGGCTTGTCGCAAACCGAACAATTCCGTGTCCGGGCCGATTCGGTTTCCGGATTCCAGGTCCTGGCCGGCCACTTTCCTGCCGGCTTGGCAAGTCCCACCATCGTCATCGCCGGCAGCGCTCGGGAAGCACAGGTTCAGTCGGCCATCAAAGCGACTGGCGGGGTGGTGTCGGCGAACGACTCAGGCCGCTCGCCGAGCGGCCTGACCGAGTGGACAGTAGTGACCAATTCAGCACCGGCGTCCGCCGATGCTTTCAAAACGATTGCTGCGCTCAGGTATTCGATCAACAGGGCCGATCCCACTGCGGTGGTGGGGGGAGCCGACGCACAAGCGCTTGACGTCCGCGACGGCGCGGCGCGCGATCGCCTGCTGTTGATCCCGGCGATTCTGGCCGTCATTGTGATCGTGCTCTATGTGTTGCTGCGGTCCGCACTCGCGCCGCCAACCCTGCTGGCGGCCAGCATTCTCGGTGCGCTGGCGGCGCTGGGATCGGGCGGGTGGGCCAGCTTGCACGTATTCGGATTCCCGGCACTGGACGTCAGCACACCGCTATTCGCGTTCTTGTTTTTGGCCGCGCTCGGGGTCGACTACACCATCTTCCTGGTGACCCGCGCCCGTGAAGAAGGTGTGCTCCACGGTGCCCGCGACGGCATGGTGCGCGCGGTAGCAGCGACCGGGGGTGTGATCACCAGCGCCGGAATTGTCTTGGCCGCGGTCTTCTGCGTGCTCGGGGTGTTGCCGCTGATTGTGCTGACCCAGCTCGGGATCATCGTCGGCCTGGGTATCCTGCTCGACACCTTCATCGTTCGCACCCTGGTCATCCCCGCGCTGTTCGCGCTGATCGGTGACCGCATCTGGTGGCCCACCAAAGTGGGTGCCGGCGAAACTGTTGAAACAAAATACGAAGGGAGACAACGTGAATAAGCAGACACTGGCCGCTACCGCCCTGGCGGTCACCGCGGCCGCCGGTGCTGGGAGCGTGGCCAGCAAGAACCGGCCACCGGCCTGGTACAACCGGTTGCGCAAACCCCGCTACGTCCCACCCAACGGGGTGTTCCCGGTTGCCTGGACCACGCTGTACACCGATATCGCGATTACCTCCGCGACGGCGATCGACCGGTTGCGGGCGGCGGGGCACCACGACGAGGCCCGCAAGTACTCCGTCGCGCTGGCCGCCAACCTGATCCTCAACGCCGGATGGAGTTGGCTGTTCTTCAAGTACCACAAGCTCGGCGCCTCGGCGGTTGGGGCCGCGGTATTGACAGCCAGCAGCGCCGACCTGGCCAGACGGACGGCCGCGGCGGATCCACGCGCCGGAGCCGCGCTGTTGCCGTATCCGCTGTGGTGTGCGTTTGCCACCGCAATGTCGGGCCATATCTGGGTACTCAACCGGCGATGAGACAGACGGCCCACTGATGCCCGCTCTGTTGTGGTTTCGCCGCGACCTCCGACTGCGTGACCTTCCTCCGCTGCTGCGGGCCGCCGCCGACAGCGACGAGGTGCTTGCCTGCTTTGTGCTCGATCCGCACCTGGAGGCGTCGTCGGGTGGCCGGCGGATGCAATTTCTGTGCGACTCACTGCGACAGCTGAGAGACGACCTGGACGGGCGGCTGCTGGTGACGCGGGGTCGGCCGGAGGAACGCATTCCCGCACTCGTCAAGGAGCTCGAGGCCCCGTCGGTGCATGTCTCGGAGGACTTCGCGCCGTACGGCCGACAACGCGACGATCGGGTGCGCTCGGCGTTGGGCGACGTGCCGCTGGTGGCGACGGGGTCCCCGTATCTGGTGTCGCCGGGTCGGGTGACCAAGGATGACGGCGAGCCCTACAAGGTGTTCACCCCGTTCTTCGGGCGATGGCGGGAAATGGGGTGGCGGTCAGCTGCGCGATCCGGCACCAAGTCGGCGCGCTGGGTCGATCCCAAGCAGGTGGGCAAGCGCGCCAAACCCGCGGAGATACCCGACCCGGGCGTCGAACTCGACCTGCCCGCGGGCGAGGCGGCCGCCAGGCGACAGTGGAAGACGTTCGTCGACAACGGGCTCGAAGACTACGGCGAGGACCGAAACCGACCCGACCATGACGCCACCAGCCGCATGTCGGCGCATCTGAAGTTCGGCACCATCCACCCGCGGACGATGGTCGCCGACTTGGATCAGCGTCGCGCAGGCGCTCGAGCGTACTTGCGGCAGATGGCGTTTCGCGACTTTTACGCCGCGGTGCTGCATCATTGGCCCGATAGCGCCTGGTGGAACTGGAACCGCGACTTCGACGCGATCAAGACGGATTCCGGCGCGAAGGCCGAGCAGCGCTTCGAGGCCTGGAAAGCCGGCGAAACTGGCTTCCCGATCGTCGACGCCGGGATGCGTCAGCTACGCGAAACCGGTTTCATGCACAACCGGGCACGGATGATTGTCGCGTCGTTTCTAGTCAAAGACCTGCATCTGCCCTGGCAATGGGGTGCCCGCTGGTTCCTTGATCAGCTGGTCGACGGCGACATGGCCAACAACCAGCACGGCTGGCAGTGGTGTGCGGGATGCGGCACCGATGCCGCGCCGTACTTCCGAGTGTTCAACCCGACCACGCAGGCCGAGAAATTCGATCCCTCAGGGGATTACGTCCGGCGCTGGGTACCCGAGCTCGCAGACGCCGACGATGTCCGTCTGACCAAAGGCGACCGGCCGTCTGGCTATCCCGAGCCGATCGTCGATCACAGCGCGGAACGCAGCGAGGCGCTGCGCCGCTACCGAGGCATTCCCTGAGGGCCCGTCAGCGGGTAGCTTTTTTGCGTTCGATGTCGGCCAACGCCGCGGCCATCTCGGCGCGCTGGGCGGCCGAGGTCTCCCATGCGAGCTGCCGGTTTTTGACCACCTTGGCCGGTGCTCCGACCGCGATGGAATAGTCCGGAACATCGCCGCGGACCACGGCGTGCGATCCCAGCACGCAGCCCCGTCCGATGGTGGTGCCCCGCAGCAGCGTTGCCTTCACCCCGACCCAGGTGTCCGGTCCGATCCGGACCGGGGACTTGATGATGCCCTGGTCCTTGATCGGCAGGTTGATGTCGTCCATCCGGTGGTCGAAATCGCAGACGTAGCACCAGTCGGCCATCAGCACCGAATCGCCGAGCTCGATGTCGAGATAGCAGTTGATGACGTTGTCGCGGCCCAACACCACCTTGTCGCCGAATCGCAGGGAGCCTTCGTGCGCGCGGATGGTGTTCTTGTCGCCGATGTGCACCCAGCGTCCGATTTCCAGCTGCGCCAATTCCGGTGTCGCGTGGATCTCGACGCCCTTGCCGATGAAAACCATTCCGCGGGTGATGATGTGCGGGTTCGCCAGCTTGAACTTCAGCAGCCGCCAGTAGCGCACCAGGTACCAGGGCGTGTAAGCGCGGTTTCGCAGCACCCACCGCACCGAGGCCGGCGTGAGGAACTTGGCTTGGCGTGGGTCACGAAGATTCGATCCCCGCCAGCGGCGATGGATCGGGGCACCCCACATGCTCGTCATGGCCGAAGAGCCTATCGCCGTGGCGTGAAGCATGGCGAAGCGGGCAATCAGGCTTGCGCCCGGCGACGATGCGCGCCGAACGGCGGGCTGTGGGGGTACCTCCCAGCCGCGAAGCGGCGAGGGGGCGAGCCGGGCAATCAGGCCTGCGCGAGCCGGCACGGGTTACCCTCGCACCGTGCCCTGGCCGATCCCCCGCCGTACTGTGCGGCATTGGTCATCTGCGGTCTCGGTGATCGTTCTGGCGGTCGGCGTGGCGGGTTGCGGCAATACCGACTCCTGGGTCGACACCGTGCCCGCCCAGGGTTGGCCCGCACAGTACGGCGATGCGGCCAACAGCAGCTACAGCGCGACTCCTGGTGCCAGCGGCCTGACCCTACGCTGGACTCGTTCGGTCAAGGGGTCGCTGGCCGCGGCAGTAGCGCTCAGCTCGCGCAACTGGCTCGCGGCGAACGCGCAGACACCGGGCGGCTGCTCGCTGGTGGAGTGGGAAAATGACGACAACGGCCGGCAGCGGTGGTGCACGCGGCTATTCCAGGGCGGCGGTATCTCCGGCCCATTGTTCGACGGCTTCGACAATCTCTATGTCGGGCAGCCCGGGGCGATACTCTCCTTCCCGGTCACCCAGTGGATCCGCTGGCGCCGCCCGGTCATCGGAATGCCTTCCACGCCAAGGATTCTCGGGCACGGTCAACTGTTGGTTGTCACACACCTGGGACAGGTGCAGGTTTTCGACAGCCATCGCGGCACCTTGGTCGACAACTCGGTGGACCTGGTGGACAACGTCGATCCGAGCGACTTCACCCGGGGGCTATCGGATTGCGGGCCGGCCCGAGCAGGCTGCCCGATCGCGGCGGCGCCGGCATTCGCGGCCTCGAACGGAATGGTCGTGCTGGGCCTGTGGGAGCCGGGCGCCCCTGCGGCGGTGCTGGTGGGGCTGAAGTACCACCCGGGCCAGAACCCGCTACTGACCCGGGAATGGACCAGCAACTCGGTCAGCGCCGGCGTGCTGGGCAGCCCGGTGCTGTCCAGCGATGGAACCACGATCTACGTCAACGGGCGCGACGAGCGGTTGTGGGCACTGCACGCCGCCGACGGCAAGCCGAAATGGTCGGTTCCGTTGAAGTTCCTCGCGCAGACCCCGCCGTCGGTGACACCGGGCGGATTGATCGTGTCGGGCGGTGGCCCGGACACCCGGCTGGTCGCCTTCAAGGACGCCGGTGACCACGCCCAGGAGGTATGGCGCCGAAATGACGTCAGCCCGCTGTCGACGTCGAGCCTGGCCGGTCGGGCCGTCGGCTATGCGGTGGTGACCGGCGGGCCCGGCGAGGGCGCGCGCGGCATGACGCTGTTGGTTTTCGATCCCGGCAACGGCCGCACCCTCAACAGCTACCCGCTGCCCGAGGCGACCGGATACCCCGTCGGTGTCTCGATCGGCCGTGACCGACGGGTGGTTACCGCCACCAGCGATGGCCAGGTGTACAGCTTCGCGCCGAGCTGACCAGCCGGAACGGCATCTTCACAACAGTCACACGCGTCGCTGTGGGGTTGGGGGTGTTCGTTGTGCCCGCCTCTGAGTAGCCCTGTGTCAAGTGGTGGCGTGTGGTTGTTGTGTGAGGAGGGTTTGGAGGGCTCGGTGTCGGCCGGGGTCGTAGGGGGTGTTGGTCTGCCAGCAGTGCCAGATGATGTGGAGCCAGGCGCGGGCTAAGACACGGGTGGCGTGGGGGTGGTCGTGTCCGCGGGCGCGGGCGCGGGTGTAGAGATCGGCGGCCCAGGGATTGGCGCGGCGGGAGTCGTTGGCGAAGTCACAGACCGCGTCGCGGAGTTGTTTGTCGCAGGCCCAGCGGAAGCTGACTGAGCGCATTTTTCCGGATTGGCGGGTTGAGGGTGTGACACCGGCTAGGCACGCCAGCGCGTCCGGGGTCGGGAATTTGCCTCGGCAGTCACCGATTTCGGCCAACAGCCGTGCGGCTCTGACGGTGCCGCTTCGTGGCAGGCTGGTGAAAATGTGTGCATCAGCGTGGTCGGCGAGTTGTTCACCGATCTGGACGGCCAAAAGGCCGATCTGGTCCCCAAGGGTGCTCAGCGTGGCGACCAGAGCACGGCTGATCCCAGCGTGGGCGCAGCCCTGGGTGCCGGTGGCGCCGCGTGGGCTGGCGGTAAGCCGAGCATGCAGAACAGCTGGATCGGTGCGGCCCCGGTAACCCATCGTGGCCAGCCATGCGCCCAACCGTTTGGGGGTCAGCCAGTCGGCGCGGTCTTGGCAGTCGAATCGGGTCAGAAACCTCAAACTGATCGGCGAGTCCAAGGCGTCGAACAATCCGATCGGCCCGGGATAGACGCGTTTGAGGTGCTCACGCAGCTGGTTGGCCACTGCCACGCGATGGATCACCAGATCTTTGCGAGCCCGGACCAACGCACGCAGCACCGCGGTCTGCGGGCCGTTGGGGGTCAAGGGACTTAGCCGGGCTCAGTCGGTGCGCAACGTGTCGGCCAGCACGAAGGCATCGAACCGGTCGTCCTTGTTGCCCGCCGAGCCATACCGGCTGCGCAGGTTCTTGACCTGGTTGGGATTGATGACCACCACCGTGAGGCCGGCCTCGAGCAGTGCATCAACCACCGGCCCGTCGGGGCGTTCGATGGCCACCTCAGTCGCGCCGGCTCGATTGAGCACAACGATCAGGTCGGCCAAACCCCTGGCGCTATGTTCGATGACGCCGCGGTAGACCGCACGGCCGCCCGAATCGACGATCGCGACGGCGTGATCATCACGGGCCCAATCGATTCCACACGTCAAGCCGTTGACTGGTTGGTCGGACAACGTAACTGGGGCATACTGCATGACAGCCTCCTCGCTCTGAACCCAGTGGGGAGGCACCCTAAACGGTGCGGGGCGTGAATACCTGTGTGCTCACTGTTCGGCGTTCAAATCTCGACGCTCAGCCCTGTCGACGGTCACCACACCCCGGGAACCGCCAAGTCCCGCGAATACTCAGAGTGGACATCGCGTGTCGAGCGACTACGGCAGTGACTCGACGGCACCTCGGGTGCATCGACGACCCATCTGGGGCCTCCGACACAAACATCGTGCAAGCAACCACTTCAGAAATCACCGACCGACACACTGTGCACCAGTGAGCGACTGCGCTTTGGTTTGTCGCTGCGAGGCGGGCAAACTGGATACCGGCTCGACACGGAGATTAGCGTGGCAGTTGTGACTGCTCCGGCCTAGGACGCCCTAGCCCTTTACCGACAGCGGCGGGACGGCGTTGCGCGGCACGTGGACTTGGCTGGTGCCGGCCAACGACGGCAGGAGTTCACCCGGCGCGAAATAGAAGATCAGCTCGTCGTCGGTGATGGCGAAGTTCTGATAGTGCGACGCGTCGAGGCCGGACCCGGGCAGGATCGCATTACCGAGACCTGTCTGCCGTCCCACCTCGCGTTGCACGATCGGATAAATCGAGTCGAGCGGTTTGGCATTTGGCGCGAAAAGGGTGTCGAAGGTGATCGCCTTCTGCGCTCCCAAGTCGTAGTTGAAGCCTTTGTAGAAGGTCGACGGGCGCGGACCACCGAGATCTTCGAAGACCTTGAGCACCACGCTCCGGGTACCGCCGGGTAGCCGGCCGGAGTGGTATTGCTCCGAGGTGACTTCCATTTGGTACGGCACATCGCGCGGGCCGGAAGTCTGCGACGACGTCTGCGCAACGCTGACGAATCCGTCCCGATTCTGGCTGATGAAATCGGTCAGTGCCTGCTCGTCGGGATAGTCGACCGGAAAAGTCATGTCCAGCATGTAGGTGGGCGACGAGGCGTGCACATGACAGGTCTGCTCGTCCGGGAGTTCGCCGCCCAGGCTGGCGCACGCCGAGTCCGCGGCCGCAACCGCTCCGCCGGACCAGCCCAGCAGGGCTCCGGCCGCTATCAGCACGGCCGACATCATGTTGCGCATCGGTCGACTTGTCCTCGCAGACTCAGAACGGCTGAAATGCCGCTTCGCAAGCCTACCTGGCCCCTATTGGGACGTATGGCAAACGCCTGCGGTCAGGCTGCTCTGCCGGCGAAAGATGATCGCCTGCGCAGGTCAGCGGCCACCGCGTCGCAAACGGTGGCCGCCGAGTCTGAGGTGCCCACTCACCACAGTTCATGGGGAGATTTCCCTATCTTTTCCGTCAACCTTGCGGGTGTGACATCGCGGCGGGTCAGTGCCCTCAGAACAACGACAGGAGTTCGGCCAGGAAGCCGCCGCTGGTAGCGGCCGCAGCGCCGGATTCGTTACCTAACCCCGACAGGATGTCGTACAGGTCAATATGCCCAGCCGACCGATACCACGAGCGTTCACCATGGTTCTTCTCCCCGCCTTTGACCGACACGTGTCCGCCTGCGGGTCTAGCCTGCGCGAGAAGACCGGCTCTGCGCATGGGGCATTTTCCCTATTTTCGGCGGTGTCGCACCCCTACCGCGACGGCCGGCAGACGAACGCCGTCCCCCGTGCCGCCGCACCTAAGCCGACCCGGGTGATCACCACTGTCAACGAGCCGCTGCCGCGCAGCGCCAGCCGCTGCCGCAGCGCGTCGGGATCCACGTCAACGCCGCGGACCAGGATCTCCAACGTTCCGCAATCGAGCGCCGTCAGCGCTTGACGTAGCCGTCGCTCGTCGAAGGGCCGCTGCTGGAGAACCTCGAACCCGCGCACACCCACCGGCAACTCGTCGCCCGACAGGTAGGCGATGTGTGGGTCCAGCTGCCACAGCCCATGTCGCGCGGCGTAGTGGCGAACCAGACCGGCCCGTACCACCGCGCCGTCGGGGTCGACGATCCACCGGCCCGCCGGCCGGACCGGGCAGTCGTCCGGCTCGGCGTCGGTGATCTGTTCGCCGCGGTCCAGGATACTGGCCCGCCGTCGCACGCCCGGCTCGGCCAGACCCGCCGACCACAAGCACGCCTCCCGCACCGACCCGCGATACGAGGTCACCTCGATCTCACCGCCGAATCCGAGACTCGTCACGACATCGAAATCGATTCCGGGAGCGCATTTCACGACCAGTTCCCGGCCGCGATAGACCTCAAATAGCTGATCCATTGCGGGCTGGTAGTCCCGGGGTTTGAAGCGCCGCCGCCCGCCGCCGCGCCGCGCCGGGTCGGCCAGCACCACCGTGTCGCGGGTTACCGGGTGAAGCGCGTCAGCGCGAAACAGGTCGACGGTAGCGCCGAGGTTATGCCGTGCCATCGCCAGCCGCGTTGGGTCGATGTCACTGCCCACCGCCCGCGTGGCCGGGCCGCTCAGCGCCGCGAGCTCGGTGCCGATCGAGCAGGTCACATCGTGAATCACGTTGCCGCTCAGCCGCTTTGCCCGATGCAGAGCGACGGGTGCAGCGCTGGCTTGCTGCAGCGCTTCGTCGGTGAACAGCCAGTCGCCGGTACCGTGCAGTTCGGATAGCTTCGCGACCGCGCGGCGGCGCAGCAACACCGTCTCCACCAACACCGGCGTCCGGTCGCCGAATTGCTCTCGTAGCGCGGCGATCTCGCTGATGCGGTCGGTCAGCGGAAGGGCTGCGACCACGGCCAGCGCAGCGGAGCCCTCGTCCGACGCCAGGTAAGCGACATCGTCGAGGCCAAAGGTCAGGACGGCTTGATCCCGGTGATCACGACGTTGTAGAACCAGCCCTTCGGGACGATACGACGCCACAGGTTCTCGTCAACCCAGCTCAATGTCTTCCAGCTGGTGAACGCGAACCTCGCCCAGGCCCAGCCCAATCGACCCGGCGGCACCGTCGCTTCGAAGGTGCGGACCGGCCACCCCAACATCGCGGCGGTGAACTCCTCGGTGGCCGTGCGAACCTGCACCGCGCCGGCGTTGGTGGTCATCCGCTCGAGGTCGTGCGGATCGAAGGTGTGCAGGTCGACTATCCACTCGAGCGCGGCCGCCCGTGAGTTCTCGTCGAGCTCGGCCTGCGGACGGCGCCAGCCGCCCAGTCCGGGCAGCTTCACGGCTCGGATGGTGACGTTCCAGGTCAGGTCCGCCAGCGCACGGGCGTATCCGTTGCCGACAGTGGTCGGCTCGCCGGCGAAGACGAAGCGTCCGCCGGGCCGCAGCACCCGCAGCACCTCACGCAGCGACTGCTCGACGTCGGGAATATGGTGCAGCACAGCATGTCCGACTACCAGGTCGAAGGTGTCGTCGTCATAGGGGATGCGCTCGGCGTCGGCGACCCGACCGTCGATGTCCAGCCCCAGCGACTGCCCGTTGCGGGTGGCGACCTTGACCATGCCCGGCGACAGATCGGTGACCGACCCGCGCCGCGCCACCCCGGACTGGATCAGGTTCAGCAGGAAAAAACCGCTGCCACAGCCTAATTCGAGGGCACGGTCGTACGGCAGCCGGTGGATCTCGTCGTCGGGGACGACGCCGTCGAAGCAGTGCCGCGCGTAGTCGATGCAGCGCTGGTCGTAGGAGATCGACCACTTTTCGTCGTAGCTCTCCGCCTCCCAGTCGTGGTAGAGCACCTGGGCCAGCTTGCTGTCATGTCGGGCGGCCTCAACCTGCTCGGCGGTGGCGTGCGGCTGCGGCGCCGGGTCGGTACTGGTCATGGTGGCCCAGCCTATCGGCCGACCGGGTCAGCGACCATTCTGGCTAGGTTCCGGCGGGGCTCACGGTGACGGTGACGGCGCTCGCGCCGGCGTTCGAGGCGATCACCAGTTCAGCGGCGTTGGGGGCCGAGACGACGTCGCCGCCGGTGACGCTGACCTGGTAACCGTCCGGGAACTCGACGGTCGGGACCGCGATGGTGGTCTGCGAGCCGGCCGGGAAGCTGCCCAGGCCGTCGGCCTCTTCGGTGGAGTAGCTGAAGGAGAAGGTGCCGTTGTCGAACGAGTAGGAATCCGGGGTGCCGGAGATCACCTGCGGGTAGGGCTCGGCGAGGGTGTCCAGGTTGGCGGTGTTGACGTTGGCGCCGATCGGTGGATCCTCCGGGTTGTACACCAGCGACTCCGAGCTCGGCGGGTTCGCGCTGGTGGTGATGTCACCCTGGCCTGAGTAGGCCCACTCCGTCCACCCGATCAGATGCTGGTCAGCTCCTTGCATCGGGGCCGAGATCTCCGATTGGTCGCTGGTGGCTCCAAACTCCGTCATGAACGCCGGGATTCCTTGCGCATCTGCGTACGTCTCGGCGTTGCCGACGATCGCGTTGACGCTCGGCACGCAGCCCAGCGAGCCGAGGTCGAATTCGCAGTAGTCGTGGAACGAGAAGACGGTGCCCGTGGCGTCCACCGTGCCGAGGTGGCTGGGGACTCCCGCGTCGAACAACACGTTCGGCTCGTAGAAGATCGGGGTGCTCGGGTCGACGGCCCGGATCGCGTCTGCACCCTGGTCGTAGAAGGGCGTCAGCTGCTGGGAGTCGAAGAACGAGCTGCCCAACAGCGTCGGCAACAACTGCGAACCCGGCGACGGCTCATTCATCAACTCGAAGCCGACGACGTCGGGGTTCCCATTGAAGGCGTTGGCAACGTACTCCAGCATCTGCGAGTAGTTGTCTTCGAGTCCGACCCCGTTCGGCGCGTCGACGTTGGTCCAGAACGACTCCCAGGCCTGGTTCGCGGCAGGATCGAAGAATTCGTTCAGCGGGAACGACAGCTGCGGGTTGGCCGCCCCATCGGTTTGCACCGCCCAGTCCGGAGCGCCCTCGCCACCGAAAGCGGTGCTGTACGCGTCCTGGTGGAAGTCGATGATGCTGTAGATCCCGTGGTCGCCCAGAGTCTGGACAGTTTGCTCGATCGAGTTGAGGTAGGCGGTGTTGAAGACGCCGGGCTCGGGCTCAAGGTCAGACCAGATGACGCCCACTCGCACTGCGTTGAAACCGTTTTCGGCCAAAAACGCCGCGTCGTCGTCGCTGAACCCGTCAGCGGAGGGCTCCCCCGGCGCCACCTTGTACACCTCGTTGAGCCCATGCAGGATGACGACCTGACCGTCACTGTTGGTCAGCCAGTCGCCGGTCGTCCCGACCGACAGCAACGACCCGTCGGCGTCCGACGCGTCACCCGATCCGGCAGGCAGGGTGCCATAGTCGCCGACCGCTCCGTGCTCGCCGAACGCCCCGGCATTGCCACCGGCCCCGCCGAGAGCGGGCAGACCGTCTGCGGTGGCGCCGTCCCCGCCATTGCCGCCATCGCCGCCGATGCCGAACAGCGAGCCGCCATCACCACCGTCACCGCCGCCGGCGCCGGCCCCGCCATCTCCCCCGTCACCGCCGTTACCGAAGAAGCCCGCCGCATCCCCGCCGGAACCGCCGGCCACACCCGCTTCATCGCTGTCCCAGCCGTTGCCACCGTCACCGAACCACGAGCCGCCGTCTCCACCGCCGGGATCCAGCTGCGTTCCCGCAACGCCGTTGCCGATGAGGAACTGCCCCGACGCCGTGTTGATGAAGTTGTCGACCTGCTCACCGAACGAGCTGTTGATCCAGTTCTCGACGCCGGCGTGCAGCGGGTCGTAGATGTCCTGCTGGAAAAGCGCTTCCCCGGACAACGTTTCCGCGCTGGACGCGGTAGCGGCGAGCGCCTGATCGACACCTTGGGTGCCAAGTTCGGCAGAACTCGCGCTGACGATGAGGTCGCTGATCACATCGCCGAGACCGAAATCGTCGGCACGTGCGGACGGCGGGGTGGACATCGCCGTCACCCCGAGCGCCACGAAAGCCGCGACGGTCGTACCCACACCGACTACGCGCCTGCGGCGGTCTGTCCTGAAGATCAGCTCGACCTCCATTTCACGCCGACGCCGATGTGAGCCAGCTCATAGTAGCGAGCGGCTCTCACGCTGTGCAAAGGCTTTTCTCAGATTTTTTTAAGTCGCCTCTACCGGCGGCCGCCTCAGGTTGTCGGCAAGCACGTCCAGGTAGCGGCGGTCGGCGGCCGACCGCTCGGCCGGAGTCAGCTCGTAGACGGCGTCGATGCCGGCCTTCGCCGCGGCACGCGCGGCCGAGGGTCCGTCAACGAAGCGGCTCGCCCAGGCAGCGGCGGCGTCGTACACGTTGTCAGGGGCCACCATCTCGTCGATCAGGCCCAGCGCCAGCGCCTCTTCTGCGTCGACGAAACGACCGCTGTACACCAACTCCTTGGCCCGGCTGGCCCCCACCGTGCGGGCCAGCCGCGCCATGCCGCCGCTATCGGGAACCAATCCGGCCAGGATCTCCGTCGCGCCGAACCGCACGTTGTCGCCGCTCACCCGCCAGTCGGCGGCCAGCGCCAGACCCAGGCCGGCGCCCAGCGCGTATCCGGTGATGCCGGCAACGGTCGGCTTCGGGATGGCCGCGACGGCGTCGATGGCGGCGCGGTGCACACGTATCCAGCTTTCGGCCTCCGGTGCGGTCAACGTGCGCAACTGGGGCATGTCGTTACCGGCGGAGAAAATCTCATGGCCACCGAAGACAATGACCGCGGCGATGTCCTCGCGGCTGGCGACCTCGGCAGCGGCCCCCTCGATTTCCCGATAGACCTGCCGGGTCATGGCGTTGGTGGGCGGCCGCGAGAGCGCCAGGGTTCCGACGCCCGGATGGTCTGCGCCCAAGTGGACGCTGACGAACTCGCTCAATGCCGCCATCCCAGTCCGCCGGCTTTGCGGGCCCGATGATAGCGGTCGGAGTCGAAGAACTCGAAAATCCAGTTGTCGCCGTCGATTTCAAGGTTCGGTTGCACGGTCACGATCTGACGCTCGACGGCTAACACATCGGCTACCGAGCGCCCGGTCAGCGAGTCCAGCTGCGTCCAGGTCGGCGGCAGCAGGAAGGAGCGGCCGGCTTCGAAGTCGGCGATGGCCGCCTGCGGCGTCGCTCCACGCCGCACGGTCGGATTCGGTGTTGTCCCCGTCGGCGCGCTGACCTTCCGGCAACGCCCCGACGAAGAAGTAGGTGTCATAGCGGCGGGTGCGTTCGGCTTCGGGGGTCACCCAGTTGGCCCACGGCCGCAGCAAATCGGCCCGCAGGACCAGGTTTTCCCGGCGCAGGAAGTCGGCGAACGACAGCGTCCGGTCGGCCAGCGCCCGCCGGGATTCGCGGTACGTCGATGCGTCGCCGACGATGCCGCCCGGGTCGTCGGCCGGGCCGGCGAACAGCACGCCGCATTCCTCGAAGGTCTCACGCGCGGCCGCGCACACCAGCGCCTCGGCCAGGTCGGTGTCGATGCCGAACCGCTGCGCCCACCACGACGGCGGCGGGCCGGCCCACGCGATATCGGCGTTACGGTCGCGGTCGTCGACGCCGCCGCCGGGAAACACCACTGTCCCGGCGGCGAATTCCATTGCGGCGTGCCGTCGCATCAGGAAGACCGCGATACCGTCAGCGGTATCGCGCACCAGCATCACGGTCGCGGCCGGCCGCGGCGTCAACGGGACAAGCGAGTCGTCGGTCATAAGCGCCTCCGGTGGGCCGCGCGGGTGCGGTTACGGCGGGCGAAGTAACGCCCGTCGATCACGTCCACCGCGATCGACTGGCCGAACGCCGCGGACAGATTCTCCCCGGTCAGCACGTCGGCCAGCAAACCCGCCGCGACGACCTGTCCCTCCGACAACAGCATGCAGTGGCTGAAGCCGGGCGGAATCTCCTCGACGTGGTGGGTGACCAGGACCAGCGCCGGGGCGTCGGGATCAGCGGCCAAGTCGGTCAGCCGCGCCACCAGCTCCTCGCGCCCGCCCAGGTCGAGACCGGCGGCGGGCTCGTCGAGCAGCAGCAGCTCGGGGTCGGTCATCAACGCGCGCGCGATCAGGATCCGCTTGCGCTCACCCTCCGACAGGGTTTCGTAGGTGCGGTCGGCGAGATGCTCGGCCCCCAGACTTTCCAGCATGTCGACCGCCCGGTTGTAGTCGACGTCCTCGTAGCGTTCCCGCCAACGGCCCAGCACCGCGTAGCCGGCCGAGACGACCAGGTCGCGCACCACCTCGTTGCCGGGAATCCGTTGCGCCAGCGCCGAGGAACTCAAACCCACCCGGGAGCGCAGCTCTGACATGTCGACCCGGCCAAGGCGCTCCCCCAGCACGTAGGCGACGCCCGACGAGGGGTGCTCGGCGGCCGCGGCGATACGCAACAGCGACGTCTTGCCCGCGCCGTTGGCGCCGATGATGACCCAGCGTTCGTCGAGTTCGACCGACCAGGTCACCGGCCCGACCAGGGTGTGGCCGTCGCGACGCAGCGCCACGTCGGTGAAGTCGATCAGCAGGTCGGGGTCGACTGCCTCGCTTCCGGTTTCGGGCACCCGACCATCGTGCCGTACCGCGACGCCACGGCGGCTGTCGGGTCCACGTGGCGAGCAGACACAAAAGCCCCCGACACGCCGAAGCGTGAGGGGCTTTTGTGTCTGCTCGCGCGCCTACTCGGTGGGGATGTCGATGCGGCTCACTACGCCGTCGAGCGCGTCGGCGGCCTCGATCTCGCCGCGCGTCACGCCGAGCAGAAACAGCACGGTGTCCAGGTAGGGGTGGCTCAACGATGCGTCGGCGACTTCCCGCAGCGCGGGTTTGGCATTGAACGCCACACCCAGACCCGCGGCGGCCAGCATGTCGATGTCGTTGGCGCCGTCACCGACGGCAACCGTCTGCGCCATCGGCACTCCGACTTGATGCGCAAAGTCCCTGAGCGCCTTGGCTTTACCCGCGCGGTCGATGATCGGGCCGATGACCCGGCCGGTGAGTTTGCCGTCGACGACCTCCAACTGATTGGCGGCGACGAAGTCCAGCATCAGCTCGTGCGCCAGCGGTTCGATGACCTGCCGGAACCCCCCGGAGACGACGCCCACGTGATAACCGAGCCGCCGCAACGTGCGCAGCGTGGTCCGCGCGCCCGGGGTCAGCTTCACGTCTTCGGCGACCTCGTCGAGCACCTCGGCGGGCAGTCCGGCCAGGGTGCCGACCCGCTGGTGTAGCGACTCGGCGAAGTCCAGTTCACCGCGCATGGCGGACTCGGTGATCGCGGCGACCGCGTCCAGGGCGCCCGCCCGGGCCGCAAGCATCTCGATCACTTCCTGCTGGATCAGCGTCGAGTCGACGTCGAACACGATGAGTCGTTTGGCGCGCCGCGAGATGCTGTAGTCCTCCAACGCCACATCGACGCCCGCGTCGGCAGCGACCCGCGTCAGCACCTCCTGCAACTGGCCCCCGATCCCGGGTGGCACGGAAACCCGCAACTCCAGGCCGGTGACCGGATAGTCGGAGACGCCGCGGATGAGGTCGATGTTGACACCCAGTGCTGCCACCTCGCGCGCCACCGCGCCGAACGCTTCGGCAGTGATCGGCCGGCCCAGCACCATGATGGTGTGCGTCGAGGGATCCCGGATGATCGGCAGATCGTCGCTGCGTTCGACGCTCACGTCCAGGCCGACCGCGTGGATCGCCGCCTCGATTTCGTCGCGGAACGCCTCGCCTTCGGCGACTTCCAGCGGCGCCGACACCAGCACACCCAACGTCAGCCGGCCCCGGATCACCACCTGCTCGACGTTGAGCAACTCAACCTTGTGGCCGGAAAGGACTTCGAAGAGCGCCGACGTCACACCTGGCTTGTCGTGCCCGGTGACGGTGATCAACGCCGACGCCATGTGGGGTGTACTCACCCCAGATTGCCGCCGCGAGAGGCCATTACGTGCGAACGCTCACGTCATCGGCTCTGGTGACGTCACCGCTGTCTGGGCCATGAGACCGGCCCACGTGCGCCTCGGCGCGCAATCGTTCCACCATGTGCGGGTGGTGCAGCTCGAACGCCGGGCGCTCGGAGCGGATCCTCGGCAGCTCGGTGAAGTTGTGCCGCGGCGGTGGGCAACTGGTGGCCCACTCCAGCGAGTTGCCGTATCCCCACGGGTCGTCGACCGTGACCACTTCACCGTAACGCCAGCTCTTGAACACGTTCCAGACGAACGGAAGCATTGACACGCCAAGGATGAACGCGCCGACCGTGGAAACGATGTTGAGGGCCTGGAAGCCGTCGGTGGGCAGGTAGTCGGCATAGCGCCGCGGCATCCCGACATCGCCCAGCCAGTGCTGCACCAGGAACGTGGTGTGAAAGCCAATAAATGTCAGCCAGAAATGCAGCTTGCCCAAGCGCTCGTCGAGCAGCCGGCCGGTCATCTTCGGAAACCAGAAGTACACCCCGGCGTACGTGGCGAACACGATGGTGCCGAAAAGCACGTAGTGGAAGTGCGCGACCACGAAATAGCTGTCGGTGACGTGGAAATCCAACGGCGGGCTGGCCAGCAACACCCCGGTCAGACCGCCCAGCAGGAACGTGACCATGAAGCCGACCGAGAACAGCATCGGCGTCTCAAAGGTCAACTGGCCCTTCCACATGGTGCCGATCCAGTTGAAGAACTTGATCCCGGTCGGCACCGCGATCAGATAGGTCATGAACGAGAAGAAGGGCAGCAGCACCGCACCGGTCGCGTACATGTGGTGCGCCCACACCGCCACCGACAACGCGGCGATCGCCAGCGTGGCGTAAACCAGCGTGGTGTAGCCGAAGATTGGCTTGCGGGAAAACACCGGGAAGATTTCGCTCACGATCCCGAAGAACGGCAGCGCGATGATGTAGACCTCGGGGTGCCCGAAGAACCAGAACAGGTGCTGCCACAGCAGCACTCCGCCGTTGGCCGGGTCATAGATGTGGGCGCCCAGGTGCCGGTCGGCGGCCAGCCCGAACAATGCCGCCGTCAGCAGCGGAAACGCCAGCAGGATCAGGATCGACGTCACCATGATGTTCCAGGTGAAGATCGGCATCCGGAACATCGTCATCCCGGGCGCGCGCATACAGACCACGGTGGTGATCATGTTGACCGCGCCCAAGATGGTGCCCAGACCGGCGACGGCCAGCCCCATGATCCACAGGTCACCGCCTGCCCCGGGTGAGTGGATGGCGTCGGTCAACGGTGTGTAAGCCGTCCAGCCGAAGTCCGCCGCCCCGCCAGGGGTGATAAACCCTGCGGTCGCGATCAACGCGCCGAACAAAAACAGCCAGAACGAGAACGCATTCAGCCGCGGGAACGCCACGTCGGGCGCGCCGATCTGCAGCGGCAGCACCAGGTTGGCGAAGCCGAACACGATCGGGGTGGCATAGAACAGCAGCATGATCGTGCCGTGCATGGTGAACAGCTGGTTGTACTGCTCGTTGGACAAGAACTGCAGACCGGGCGCGGCCAATTCGGCGCGCATCAGCAGCGCCAGCAGGCCGCCGATGAAGAAGAAGACGAAGCAGGTGACCACGTACATGATGCCGATCAGCTTGTGATCGGTGGTGGTGATCAGCCGGTAGATCAGCGTGCCTTTGGCCCCCATTCGAGGCGGGTACGGACGACTGGCCTCGAGTTCTCCCAGCGGGGGCGCTTCGGCGGTCAAGAGCTCCTCCAAACATCGGGCAGGGCAACTGGGATCAGTGGAACTTGAGTTTAGCCTTCGAGCGGGCCCGGCGACGGACTGGTCCTACAAACTGTCGTAATTCCCCGGTGAAGCCTGATGTTAACGTCGGACCCGTGCTGCTCAGGGGTGTGCGACGCGCGGTGACAGCTGCCGCCGCGGCAGCGATGGCAGCCGTCCTGTGCAGTGGTTGCACATCAGGACCGTCCGGCCGCAGCGGATCTCCGTCGGCGTCGGTGATCACCAGCACCACCCAAGTCGCCGGAGCGGGCGTTTTGGGCAACCAGCGCCGGCCCGACGAGTCGTGTGCACCGCAACCGGCCGGGCCGGATGCCGGGCCGTCGACTCGGACCGCACACAACGCGGCCGGGGTGCAGCCCGACACGGCCGAGGTGCCCGACGATCCGCAGCGCATCGTCGTGCTTGCCGGTGATCAGCTCGACACGCTGTGTGCGCTGGGCCTGCAGTCCCGGATTGTCGGAGCCGCGCTGCCGGACGGCTCCTCCGCCCAACCGTCCTACCTGGGAACGGTCGTGCATCAGCTGCCGGGCGTGGGCACCCGCAGCAGCCCAGACCTGGCTGCCATCAAGGCGGCCAAGCCTGATTTGATCCTCGGCTCGCAAGGCGTGACGCCGAAGCTGTATTCGACGTTGGCAGCCATCGCGCCGACGGTGTTCACCGGGACGCCCGGCGCGGCCTGGGAAGACAACCTGCGTGCGGTGGGCGAGGCGACCGCACGCGGCGACGCCGCAGGCGGCTTGATCGACGCTTTCATCACAAAGGCCCACGAGGACGGCGCCGCGCATGACGCCACCCACTATCAGGCATCGATCGTGCAGCTCACCGAGAACACGGTCCGGGTCTACGGGGCCGACAACTTCCCGGCCAGCGTGTTCGCCGCGGTCGGTGTCGATCGCCCTGCGTCGCAACGGTTTACCGACAAGCCTTACATCGAGCTGGGCAGCACTGACACCGACCTGGCGAACCACGCGGACTTTTCTGCGGCCGACGCCGACATCGTGTACGTGTCGTTCGACTCGCCGGCCGCCAAAGATCGCGCCCCTACGCTCTTCGACAGCGACGCCTGGCGCCGATTGTCCGCCAACCGCGACAATCGGGTCTTTGTGGTCAACAACGAGATCTGGCAGACCGGCGAGGGCCTGGTCGCTGCCCGCGGCGTAATCGACGACATGCGCTTTGTCAACGCCCCGATCAATTGACCGGTCGTGTGACGTCGAGCGCATCCAGAGAAATACATAGCCTGTCTATGCTAATGTTGATCGCGTTCAAGAGAATTCGATACTGAACCAAGCGCATTCAAGAGGATTACCGATGAGCACCGTTTCCGCGTATGCCGCTACCTCGGCGACCGAGCCACTGACCAAGACCACGATCACCCGCCGCGACCCCGGCCCGCACGACGTGGCCATCGAGATCAAGTTCGCCGGGATCTGCCACTCCGACATCCACACCGTCAGAGCGGAGTGGGGTAAACCCAACTACCCGGTGGTTCCCGGCCATGAGATCGCCGGCGTGGTGACCGCCGTCGGCTCCGAGGTCACCAAGCACAAGGTCGGCGACCACGTCGGGGTTGGCTGTTTCGTCGACTCCTGCCGCGAATGCAGCAGCTGTCTGGCCGGCCTGGAGCAGTACTGCACGGGCAGCGGGATGGTGGGCACCTACAACGGCGTCGGCAGAGACGGCCAACGTACCCAGGGCGGCTACAGCGGCGCGATCGTCGTCGACGAAAACTACGTATTGCGCATACCGGACGGGCTGCCACTGGACGCCGCGGCGCCATTGCTGTGTGCGGGTATCACGCTGTATTCACCGCTGCGGCACTGGAACGCCGGGCCCGGTAAACGCGTCGCGGTGATCGGCCTCGGCGGGCTGGGCCACATGGGCGTCAAGCTGGGCCACGCGATGGGCGCCGAGGTGACGGTGCTGTCGCAGTCGCTGAAGAAGATGGAAGACGGCCTGCGCCTGGGCGCCAGCCACTATTACGCCACCAGCGATCGCGATACTTTCAAGAAGCTGCGCAACAGCTTCGACCTGATCCTGAACACAGTCTCGGCGAACCTGGATCTCGGCGCGTATCTCAAACTGCTCGACGTCGACGGCACGATGGTCGAACTCGGCATCCCCGAGCGCCCGATGGAGGTTCCCGCGTTTGCGCTGGCGTTGATGCGGCGCAGCCTGACCGGGTCCAACATCGGCGGCATCGCCGAGACCCAGGAGATGCTGAACTTCTGCGCGGAGCACAACTTGACGCCCGAAATCGAAGTCATCGCGGCGGATTACGTCAACGAAGCCTACGAGCGAGTGCTGGCCAGCGACGTGCGCTACCGCTTCGTGATCGACACCTCAACTCTGTGAGCTAGCCCCCGAGGCTGCCGTCTTCGAGTCGTCCGCACCATCGCCGTCGGAGTGGCCATCGATACCGGCCAGCGGCCAGCCCGCGGCGGCCAATCGGGCCGCCACCCGCGCGATGTTCTCCGGACCGGCGTCGTAGTGCGTCATGTCGGAGATGAAATCCGCGATTACATCACGGTTGATTTGGTCGTTCGACAATTCTTCCTCGTCGATCGCGTCGACGACTTCGGTGATCTCGTCCTCGCTCAGCGGTGTGCTGCGCAGCAGCGCCAGCAGCGCAACCCGGTCAGGCCCGGGAACGCCCTCCGGGTAACCGACCTGCAGCCATTGGATCACGGAACGGAAGAAGTTGGCCGCCGAGGATGCCGCGGAAGATGGGGTTATCGCCACCTGACCAGTGTCACGGCTGCAAGGTCAGGGGCGCCACTTTCGCACCCGACTGATTAGACAATTCACGCGCCGTTCACGGAACATACGTCCGCGGCCGCGCGCCAGGCGGGGCTGACCTGCGGATTGCCGTGCGATGGTCGGGGACCCATCATTTTCTGCTGGGGCCGTCGGCCAGGCACGCCGCTAGGATCAAGCGGCATGGAGCCCATGACCTGGCGCCAGCCCATCGGTACTTTCTGCCGACGAGGTCATCCGCAGCTCATCGAAGTACGAATGGTCGACGTCCGCGGGATGAAGCAGAATTAGGGCCAATTCGGTCCGAGCTGCTTCCGTCGATGGTGTCCGGGCGCACAAGGAGTTCAAGCGCAACCAGCAACAGTGAGAAGAGTGACCGCCGTCTGTGGCAGGACGACGATCACATCGGCCCCTGGGCCAGCTGCGCGACATTTCGTTGAATACGCCGCGACTGAAGCAACGAGACTGGCAGCAGGACCGCAGCCAGCACGGCAAGCACCACAAACGACAGCCTGTCGGTGCTGAACGCCACCGCCCCAGCGACGACGACGGCGACGAGGATCGCCACGACGATCCAGGACCAGATCTGAGCGCGCTTGAGCTGGTCGGCCGACTTGTTGCGAAGATAGACCCTGCCGAGCCGCGTCGCCGACGCCCGAACATCGGGATCAGCAGGCGCGACGCCCCGCAAGACCGCGTTGATCGCATCGGAACGTCTCGCTGGGTCCAGACCGGAAACCGCCTCGTGAGCTGCCCGGTGCATGCCTTGGGTCGTCACCGTGAAAAATCCGCCGAGGGCGGCACCGAAGACGATAGCTGACAGGACCGCACTTTCGAACTCGTAACTCGACTGCAGGCTGGTGAACAGACCCCACCACACGGCGAGCAACAACGCCCACACCGCAAATCGGACCCACGCGGGTTGCAATATCAGCCGGAGGCGCATCACATCAGCTGCGGTCTAGAAGTCCCAGTCCTCGTCTTCGGTGACGACGGCCTTGCCGATCACGTACGAGGATCCGGAGCCGGAGAAAAAGTCGTGGTTCTCGTCGGCGTTCGGTGACAACGCCGACAGGATTGCCGGGTTGACGTCGGTCTCGTCACGCGGGAACAGCGCCTCATAGCCAAGGTTCATCAGCGCCTTGTTGGCGTTGTAGCGGAGGAACTTCTTGACGTCTTCGGTCAGCCCGACCTCGTCGTAGAGATCCTGGGTGTACTCGACCTCGTTGTCGTAGAGCTCGAAGAGCAGCTCGTAGGTGTAGTCCTTCAGCGCGGCCTGCGTGGCCGCGTCCTCGAGCGCCAGCCCACGCTGGAACTTGTAGCCGATGTAGTAGCCGTGCACTGCTTCGTCGCGGATGATCAGCCGGATCAGGTCGGCGGTGTTGGTCAGCTTGGCTCGGCTCGACCAGTACATCGGCAGGTAGAACCCGGAGTAGAACAGGAAGCTCTCCAGCAGAGTGGAAGCCACCTTGCGCTTGAGCGGCTCGTCGCCGCGGTAGTACTGCATCACGATCTCGGCCTTGCGCTGCAGGTTCGGGTTCTCCTCCGACCACCGGAAGGCTTCGTCGATTTCGGTGGTGGAGCACAGCGTGGAGAAGATCGAGCTGTAGCTCTTGGCGTGCACCGACTCCATGAAGGCGATGTTGGTGTAGACCGCTTCCTCGTGCGGCGTCAGCGCGTCGGGGATCAGGCTGACCGCCCCGACCGTGCCCTGGATGGTGTCCAGCAACGTCAACCCGGTGAACACCCGCATCGTCAGCTGCTTCTCGGTGGGCGTCAGCGTGCCCCACGACGGGATGTCGTTGGACACCGGCACCTTCTCGGGCAGCCAGAAGTTTCCGGTCAGCCGCTCCCAGACCTCTGCGTCCTTCTCGTCTTGCAGACGGTTCCAGTTGATCGCGGAGACCCGGTCGATCAGCTTCAGATTTTCGGTCACCAGAACCCCACTTCACCAGGACGAATGGTCGAGCATGCCTAGGCCACAAACACTACCCCTGGGGTGCGACAAGCCGCGGTAACACCAGAAGTTGTGTTTGCGTGTCGCGATGAGGGACGGCCGGCCAGCGCTAATCCAGGCCAGCGTGTCGCAGCGTGTGAGTGAGGCCGTCTTCGAGGGTGCTCAGCGCAACGTCGGTGAGCCGGCTCAGTTCATCAATGTCATGTTCGCTGTCATGTTCGCTCGAATTCATCCAGGCTTCCAGGGCGGCGAACACTGCGGTGGCCAAGCTGTGCGCCGCGATGTCGGCGATCATGGCTCCGTCTGCAGTCGGCGTGGATCGTTGATGGATAAAGCGCTGGATCTCGTCGGCGAGCTGATCTCGAAGCCGCCGAATATGACTTGTGATGATGTCTTGGTCGAGATCGCGGGCGCGGATGGTGGCGGCCTCACGGACCATGGCGAAGTCGAAGGGGAAGGCGTCGACAGCCTTTCGGACTGACACCGTGATCGGTTCCCCGTGCGCGCGCAGCGCCAACGCGCGGGCGAACCACTCGAAGCCGATGTCGTAGTCGGCGAAGATCACCGCGTGCTTGGACGGGAAGTGCCGGTAGAACGTTCGCTCGGTGACCCCGACGTCGGCGGCGATGTCGGCGACGCTGGTTTGGTGCACACCGTCTGCGACAAAGCGCCGCATGGCCGCCTGCAGCAGCGCCTGACGCGTGCGTTCGCTACGGGTCATGATTGCCGATTTCACCGCTGTGCCGCCCACCGAATGTCAGTCTTGACGCCAAAATGTCAGTCGTGACATTGTACTGTCCAGCGACCTATTGGCAGCGGATCGAGAAAGGGCGGCCAGCATGTCGGACTACGACGCGATCGTCATCGGGGCAGGTCATAACGGTCTGGTTGCCGCGAACGTGCTGGCCAAGCAGGGCGCGAAAGTGCTTGTCCTGGAACGGGCGCATTTCCTGGGCGGGATGGCCGCGACGCGGGAACTCTTCGATGGCTACAAACACAGCGTCGGCGCCTGGGCGGTGTTGATCTGGCGCCAGGAGATGACCGACCGCTTGGAGCTGACCAAGTGGGGCTTTGAGCTGATGAACCAGTGGACATCGACCTGCACGTTCGGCCACGCCGAGGACACCCCGTTCGTGATGTACAACGACCTCGAACGCATGGGTCGTCACCTGCTGGAGGATCACGGCGCGGACGTCGCTACGGGACTGGGCGGGTTGTTCGCCCACATCGGCCGATTCGCACCGTATTTCGTCGACTCGGCGTTCGGGCCACCGCTGGACATCATCGAGGTGATCGCCGCCCAGCCCACGCCTGAGGATCGCCACGACTTCGCCCAAATGTGGTACGGCAGCACCATGGACACAGTCCGCCGTTTCTTGGCGCCCGACCAAGGGCGCTGCATCCAGGGCTCGTTGGCGGCGATGTCCATCGACGCTTTCGACGGCGGCCCGTGGACTCCGGGGTCGAATGCGTCGACGCTCTACCACTATCTGATCGGCGGCGGCAAGGTCGAATACATCATGCCGCGTGGCGGGATTGGCTCGCTGAGCACAGCGTTGTGCCGGCGCGCCGAATCGTTGGGCGCAGAAGTTCAGATGAAGCAGCATGTCAAGCACATCCTGATCAACGACGGACGCGCCACCGGGGTCGAACTGCGCGACGGCACAACGATTTCGGCCGACGTCGTGCTCTCGTCGCTTGATCCGTACACCACCTTCGTCAATCTGGCCGGCGCGCAGTACTTTCCGCCCGACTACATCCGCAAGATCAAGGAAATCAACTTCAACCTCGGTTACATCCAGGCCCACCTGACGATTGATCAAGCCCCGCAATGGATCGAGCGGCTGCAGCCCTACATGCAGGACAATGGGCAATGGTGTCCCACCGTCGCTTATGCGCCGTCACCGGAATACATCAGCGACGCATGGGAGCAGTACCGGAAGGGCCAGCTTCCCGACGCCCCTCCCACCTATCTGTACATCCCCAGCATGGTCGACTCGTCGCTGGCGCCCGCTGGTAAGCACAGCGCGACGATCTTCACCCCGTACTTTCCGACCGGACTGGATGCGGACGAAAACCGTAGCTGGAAAGAGCAATACGCCGACACCTGTGTGCGGATCTTCGACACGTTCGCGCCCGGGTTCGCCGATTCGGTCACCAACCGCGTGGTGTTCTCCAACCGCTACTTCGGCAGTACTTTCAGCGCGCACGCCGGCGACTACTCGCATGGTCTGCTCCAACCCAACCAGCTGTGGACCGGCCGCGTCGTCGAGGGCGCCGACAAGTTCGCCACGCCGCTCGACGGTCTCTACCTATGCGGCCAATGCACGCACCCGGGTCCCGGCGTCACCGGCATCCCCGGCTGGAACGGCGCCGAAGCGGCCCTCAAGCAGCTCAATGCGCGCGTCGCGTAAGGCGGTAGCCAGAAGCGCAGACGGTATGTACCATTTGGTACATGATTACCGAAGACAGTGTCGAGATTGATGCGCCGGCACAACTGGTGTGGGAGGTCTTCAGCGACGTCGAGCGCTGGTCCGAGTGGACGGCGTCGGTGACTTCTCTGGTCGCGCGGGATGGAGCCGGCCTGGCCGTCGGCAAACGGTTCGCTATCAAACAACCCGGCATGTCGAAGCTCGTCTGGAAGGTCACCGAAATCGACCCAGGATCGTCCTGGACCTGGGTGCAACGATCGCCGGGTGTGCTGGTGAGCGCTCGTCACTGGGTCACCCCCCAACCCGGCGGCCGAACCCTGGTGCGCCAGCAACTCGACCAGCGTGGCCTGCTCGGTGCCCTTGTCGGGCGGCTTATGGTCAAGAAGACCAAGCGCTTCCTCGCACAGGAGGCTCAAGGACTCAAGGCCCGGTCGGAGCAACTCAGCCGCGCCGATGGCTCGCACTCCTAACCTGGAGCGGCGCAGGCAGCTACTCGATGCACTTGTTGCCGAGTTCGCAGCACGAGGCGTCGGCGACCGATCACTACGTGAGGTGGCCGACGCCGTCGGCACCAGCCATCGGATGCTGCTGCACCACTTCGGTTCTCGAGAAGGCATACTGATCGCGATCGTCGAGGAGGCCGAGCGCCGCCAGATGGCTCTCGTGCCCGATTTACCAATGAATCCCGCCGAAGGCTTCGCCGCCATGTGGGCCGATCTTCGTCGTCCCGAACTGCGGCAGTTGGAACGTCTCTTCTTCGAATGCTACTCACGCGCCGCCCAGGGCGAAGAGCCTTTCACGCGCATAATTCCCGGCGCCGTCGACGGCTGGCTGCGCGAGGCCGAGGCTACCGCCGACGTTCCATACGACCGTGCAATGGCAAGGCTCGGCCTGGCCGTAACCCGTGGCCTACTGCTGGATCTCGTGGCCACCAACGATGACGCCGGCGTGGATGCCGCCGCGAACGCCTTCGTAAAACTGCTGCGCAGCTGACTGATTTCCCAGCGGGGTCAGGCAATTGGCGCGCGAGCCACCGCACGCGAACCCGTGCCAACGCCGAAGAACTTGTATTCGGCCAATTTCAGCGAGCGGGTGTCCCGCCAGTACTGCCAGGTCATGCCGCTCCACAGAGTCCGGTTGACGCCGTGCTCGTCGAGGTACCAGCTGCTGCAGCCGCCGGTGTTCCACACCGAGCCGGCCAGCTTGGTCTGCAGCTCGGCGTTGGCCCGGTCTTGGGCGGAGCGGCTGGGCGCCAGCGCCTGCGCGCCGGCCTTGTCGACCGCGGCGATCGCATCGGTGACGTAGTGGATCTGCGACTCGATCATGAAAACCACTGACGTGTGCCCCAATCCGGTGTTGGGCCCCAGCAGGAAAAACAAGTTGGGCATGTCGGCGACGGCGATACCGCGATGCGCAACCACGCCCTCCCGGTTCCACCGATCCACCAAATCCTCACCGCGCGGACCCTTCACGTCGACATAGGTGTAGGAGTCGGTGGTGTGAAAACCAGTGGCGTACACGATGACGTCGACCGCGTGCTCGACACCGTCGTCGGTGACGATGCCGTCGGGGGTGATGCGGCTGATCCGGTCGGTGATCAGCGTCGCCTTCGGATTGGCCACCGCCTGGTAGTAGTTGCCGGAGTAGAGGATTCGCTTGCAGCCGGCCCGGTAGCGCGGTGTGAGCCTGCGGCGCAGTTCTTTGTCGCGGACGTTGCGCCGAATGTTCCACTTACCGACCAACTCGACGGCACGCAACAGGCCGGGGCGTTGCGTCATCGCGTACCCCAAACCCTCGAGTCCCCAGTAGATTCCCGACCGCACCGCCAGCCGCAGACCGGGGACATACGCGAACGCTTTGCGCACCGTGTCCGGCAGCAGGCTGTTCGGCCGCGGCACCACCCACGGCGGCGTGCGCTGATACAGCTGCACCTCGGCCACCCCGGCGTCGCGTCGCACCAGCTCCGGCACGATCTGAATGGCACTGGCCCCGGTGCCGATCACCGCCACCCGCTTACCGGTCAAATCGACACTGTGGTCCCACTGCGCGGAATGGAAAGCGGCTCCGCGGAATTCATCCATCCCTTCGATGTCTGGTAGCCGCGGGATATGCAGCGCGCCGGCGCCCGAGATCAAAAACTGGGCCACGTATTCTTCCCCGGACTCGGTGAACACGTGCCAGCGGTATTCGCTGTCATCCCAGTGCGCCCGGTTGACCTTCGCGCCGAATCGAATGTAGCGGCGCAGCCCGTACTTTTCGGTGACGCCCTTGAGGTAGTCCAGGATCTCCGGTTGCGGGGAGAACAGCTTGCTCCAGGTGGCCTTCGGTTCGAACGAGAACGAGTACAGGTGCGACGGCACATCGCACGCGCAACCGGGGTAGCTGTTGTCGCGCCACGTGCCGCCGATCTCGTCAGCCTTTTCCACGATGACGAAGTCGACGCCGCGGCGCTGCAGGGCGATGGCCATCCCCAGCCCGGCAAACCCCGTCCCGATGATGACCGCGCGGGTATGCACTGGCAGAGTCTGCGCGGTGGGCTGCGTGGTCGATTCGGCAGTCATGTGCGTCGCTCCTCCTCGCTTCCCGGCATCGTCGCCGGCAATGGTCATGTGCGCCGCTCCTCCTCCTCGCTTCGCTCGGCATCGTCGCCGGCAATGGTCATGTGCGCCGCTCCTCCTCCTCGCTTCGCTCGGCATCGTCGCCGGCAATGGTCATGTGCGCCGCTCCTCCTCCTCGCTTCGCTCGGCATCGTCGCCGGCGCGGCTCATCTCGGATCGGTCTTTCTCTCGCAAGTATCCGTTACCCGTGGTATCGGGGCAGTGTCTTTCATCGCCGCGACGATGTCAACGCGGACGAATCTCACCTGGCGGCGGAGTTGTGCGGCATCGCGTTGTGGATGGGCTGATCAGGGTCCATCTTGATGCCGAGCAGCTCGGCGGTGCCGGTGATGACACCCATCATGATCGTGGTCAAATGCTCGACGAACTTCTCCCGCGGCATCCGCCGCGGGCTGTCGAGGTCGGAGCCCAGCCACCAATCGGTGGCCGATGCCGCCGAACCGAACGCCGCGAATGCCGCGAGTTCGAACGCGGCGGGGTCGAGTTCCATCTCGCGCAGTTCGTTGTTGAACATCTCCGCCATCGCCAGCGTGATCTCGCGGCCCTCGTTGAGCGTCCGCATCGTCGACTCGGACTGCTCGGGGAAGCGGCCCTGGATGAAGAACCGCAGCACGTTGGGATGCTCGTCGACCAGGCTGACGTACTCCTCTGCGCTGCGTTGGATGATCTCGCGAGCCGAGTCGGTGGCGAAGTCGATCGACGGGAAGACCGCCGCCCACAGCATGTCGCGCAGACGTGTCCCGATCGCCTGAAACAGATCGGATTTGTCGGTGAAATGCCGGTAGATCTTGGGTTTGGCGGTGCCGGCCTCTTCGGCGATCTCGCGGACACTGAGGTCGGGCCCCAACCGGTCGATTGCGCGAAACGCCGCCTCGACGATCTCACCGCGCACCTTCTTGCGGTGTTCGCGCCAGCGCTCGCTGCGCGCGTCGACCTTCACCCCAGGCTTCGGGCCGGGGTGAGGCAGCGGGGGCCGGGGAATTCTGACCACGTCAAGCACCTTACCCCGGTGCAGCCGCTGACCTGGGCAGACTGGCTAGTTCTGGCTCTGCGCGAACGCACCGGAGACATCATCGCTGATGCCGATGCAGACAGCTAGAGCAGCTCCGGACGGCTCTCTGTAGATAGGATCTTGCACTTTCCAACCGGCGCCCACTGCAAGCGTCGCGTCTGGGGCAGCGTCCATGGCCCACTGGCGAATGGTGCTTCCATCGGGCTGCAATTGCATCCATGTGGGAATGCGACCGTCACGACTCGAGTAGGTTGCGCCGAGCAGTAGGGAGGCCGGTAACGACGGCGTCCCCCTGAAGCGGATAGCTGTGTCAGGCGGAGTAATTCGCTTCAGCGTCGCTGCTACATCGCGGGCTGCGCTGTCCATAGCTTCCCATGCATCAGGACTTGGCGGCCCGCCGGCGAAATACTTCGTCCAATCCAGCACCAACGCATCCTTGCCCCCAGCAACCAGAGTCCCTTTGGCGTGAATCACCACATCAACAGCCGCAAGGGATTCGGCGGACCGTTCGATCGCCGACATCCTTTTTTCAAGCGCCGAACATGCGACTTCCGCTATGTCGCTGGGACTTGCCCACGGCGCCGAAACCTTTCTGAGGTTCCAAAGACTTAGGTCTTCCCCCCTCAGCGTGCCCTTGAAGAGCTCGCCCGCATTTCGGTAGTCCAGACCGTCCGCCAAAATGATGATGAGCCAGAATAATTCGTCGCGTTTACAACGACCGATTGCCTCCGGCACCTCGACCGCCCGGATGATCTCGCTATCTTGAACATCGGGTGTCAGCCACAGGATCGCACCCGAAGTGTTGACGTCGTTGAGGGTAGCGCGGATGGCGGCCTCAGTCGGCTCGTTTGCAAGGTCGTTGACGTCCATCCATGTTGCGATGCCTCGGTCATGGAGTGCGCAAACCAGCGCACCAGTCTCTGGAAGTCTGTTGCGCCTATAGGAGATAAAGACACGGCCATAGGGATTAGCCATCGGGGGTGCCGAATGGGCGGGTTGGAGTGAATGCGGTGGCCGCAACGGCAAGCGCTTCGGCGGTGATTGGGCTGTCGTTTGCGTACGCAGCCAAAACGAGATCGGGTAGGAATCGCTGTCTAAGATCTGAGTAGGTAGCACCACAGGGTCTCGTCTCAGTTGGACCGAGGCTATGTGCGGCTTCTTCAATTCTGCGGGTCTCGATGTCGGTGCCCTCGAGTGCCTCGATGAGCACTTGTATCCGCTGCTGCTCGTTTGGCCTGCAGAATGAAAAGATGTGGGCGGCGCGGCGTGTGATGGCCGGATCGAGAGCTTCGGCGCGGTTGGTGCACATAATGACCAGAACCGGTACTCGCTCCCGTCGCAAGCTGTCCACGGCTCGAATGACCGCATTCACTCCGGCACGATCTTCGTGGTGCATCTGCGTCAGTTCTCGCGATTGCACAATCGCATCCGCCTCATCAATGAGCAGGATGCCGGCGCTGCGAACTCGTCCTCGCTCATCGCGGGCTCCCGCCAGCGAGGACCGGACGTGCTTGAAAGCCTGCGCGATTAGGGTGGTCATTTCGCCGACGAGGCCGCGTCCCCTAGCACTGAGGCTAAGCGGGTAGAGCGTTACCGATTCTAGATTGAGCTGTCGTGCAATAGGATCCCCAACCGATTCGGCAAGTTCGGTCTTCCCTGTGCCCACGTCACCCGTCAACACAATCAGCGGCGCGCGTTCTTCAACGACGTGGACAACAGTGAGCGTGCCGCCATGATGCCTGGTGCTCCACTCCTGAAGGACCTCGGGATTAATCAATACACTAGCTTCGTTCACCAACCGCTCTTTGATGTGGTCGATGCCGACGAGCGCGGCGAAGCGGCGTTGAGCGTTCGTGTCCGGATATTCAATGACGTCGCCGAAGAGCTCATAATTTGCAGTCATGGTTGGCGAAAGGTCCTGCGCTGCAATTCGACACCGCCGCTTCCGTACGTGCGATCTGTGCGCCAGTAACCATACCCATCGATCGGGGGGTCTCCCGTGGTGCGCTCTACCCGATGCTGCCCCAGTACGGCATCCTGCTCTGACGGTGTCAAGCAGAACCACGACGGGTTGTAAGACATGAAATTGAAGCAGCTGCATCCGGAAATATCGGCGCGGGCATAGATCCCACCGCTACGATCGTCGCTCCCTCCGATAAGGTCGCCGCTACTGCTCACCCTGTACTGCCACGAAACGACACGGCGACCGTCCCGTTCAAATCCGAACTCATAGGCGCTCACGAAGCCGCCCGCGAGCATCACCACGAGTTCTTCTTCGTAGTCAGCGATTTCGGCTTCGGACAGCCGATCGTAGTACCGGTTGCACTGGTACAAGTCGCTGACAACCTTAGAAGCCAGATGTTTGGCATGGGTGCGCGTGAACGTTTGGGTTACTGTGATGGACAAGCTCATTCATTTATCCTTTGAAACCGGGACCGAGGATTAACTGCCAATCATCGACCGCACGGCTCTTGGTCGTCGCGAATCTGGCGTCGGTCAATGCGTCCATGGCTGCTTGCGCCGAGTGACGGGACGTCACAGCATGCAGGAGACGCAGCCCTCGACCTCGGTTCCTTCCAGCGCCATCTGCCGCAGCCGGATGTAGTACAGCGTCTTGATGCCCTTGCGCCAGGCGTAGATCTGCGCCTTGTTCACGTCACGGGTGGTCGCGGTGTCCATGAAGAACAGCGTCAGCGAAAGCCCTTGGTCCACATGCTGGGTGGCCGCCGCGTAGGTGTCGATGATCTTCTCGTAACCGATTTCGTAGGCATCCTGGTAGTACTGCAGGTTGTCGTTGGTCATGAACGGCGCCGGGTAGTAGACCCGGCCGATCTTGCCCTCCTTGCGGATCTCGACCTTCGACACGATCGGGTGGATCGACGATGTCGAGTGGTTGATGTAGGAGATCGATCCGGTCGGCGGGACCGCCTGCAGGTTCTGGTTGTAGATGCCGTGGGCTTGCACCGACTCTTTCAGCCGCCGCCAGTCGTCCTGGTCCGGAATGCGGATGTTCGCATCGGCGAAAAGCTGACGCACCTTGTCGGTCTTGGGTTCCCAGATCTGGTCGGTGTACTTGTCGAAGAACTCGCCGGACGCATACTTGGACCGCTCGAAGCCCTTGAAATGCGAACCGCGTTCGATCGCAATGCGATTGGAGGCGCGCAGCGCGTGGTAGAGCACCGTGTAGAAGTAGATGTTGGTGAAGTCGACGCCCTCGTCGGACCCGTAGTAGACGTGTTCGCGGGCCAGGTAGCCGTGCAGGTTCATCTGCCCGAGCCCGATCGCGTGCGAGTCGTTGTTGCCCTGCTCGATCGAGGGCACCGACCAGATGTGGGTCTGGTCGCTCACCGCGGTCAGCGCCCGGATCGCCACCTCGATACTCTGGGCGAAGTCCGGCGAGTCCATCGTCTTGGCGATGTTCAGCGAACCCAGGTTGCACGAAATGTCTTTGCCCACTTTGGCATACGTCAGATCCTCGTTGAACAACGACGGGGTGGACACCTGCAGGATCTCTGAGCACAGGTTGGAGTGGGTGATCTTGCCCTCGATCGGGTTGGCCCGGTTCACCGTGTCCTCGAACATGATGTAGGGGTAACCGGACTCGAATTGCAGCTCGGCCAGTGTCTGGAAGAACTCGCGGGCCTTGATCTTGGTCTTGCGGATGCGCGCGTCGTCGACCATTTCGTAGTACTTCTCGGTGACCGAGATGTCGGCGAAGGGCACGCCGTAGACGCGTTCGACGTCGTACGGCGAGAACAGGTACATGTCCTCGTTGTTCCTGGCCAACTCGAAGGTGATGTCCGGGATCACCACACCCAGGCTCAGCGTCTTGATCCGGATCTTCTCGTCGGCGTTCTCCCGCTTGGTGTCCAGGAACCGGTAGATGTCGGGGTGATGCGCCTGCAGGTACACCGCACCGGCGCCTTGGCGCGCACCCAGCTGGTTGGCGTAGGAGAACGAGTCCTCCAGCAGCTTCATGATCGGGATGACGCCCGAGCTCTGGTTCTCGATGTTCTTGATCGGCGCGCCGTGCTCGCGAATGTTGCTCAGCAGCAACGCGACTCCCCCGCCCCGCTTGGACAGCTGCAGCGCGGAGTTGATCGAGCGCCCGATCGACTCCATGTTGTCTTCGATGCGCAGCAGGAAGCAGCTCACCGGCTCACCGCGCTGCTTTTTGCCCGAGTTGAGGAATGTCGGTGTGGCCGGCTGGAACCGGCCGTCGATGATCTCGTCGACGAGCTTCTCGGCCAGCCCGGTGTCGCCGGCGGCCAGGGTCAGCGAGACCATCACGACCCGGTCTTCGAAGCGCTCCAGATACCGCTTGCCGTCGAAGGTCTTCAACGTGTACGAGGTGTAGTACTTGAACGCGCCGAGGAAGGTCGGGAAGCGGAACTTCTTGGCGTACGCGCGATCCAGCAGCGTCTTGACGAAGTTGCGCGAGTACTGGTCGAGAACCTCACGCTCGTAGTAGTTCTCCTTGATCAGGTAGTCGAGCTTCTCGTCCTGATTGTGGAAGAAGACCGTGTTCTGGTTGACGTGCTGCAGAAAGTACTGGTTCGCAGCCTCGCGGTCCTTCTCGAACTGAATCTTGCCGTCGTTGTCGTACAAGTTGAGCATCGCGTTGAGCGCGTGGTAGTCCGTCTCGCCCGGGAGGGCGTGCGGGGCGGCTACAGGCTCTGCAGCTGTGACGGTTGGTGACACGTCTGGTCCTTCCAGAAATCAGCGAGACCCTCGCGAACGGCATCCACGTCGTCCGGGGTTCCCATTAGTTCGAAGCGGTAGAGGTAGGGCACGCCGCACTTGCCGGACACCACGTTGCCCGCGTAGGCGAATTCGGCACCGAAATTGTTGTTGCCCGCGGCGATGACGCCGCGGATCAACGACCGGTTGTTCTCGTTGTTCAAAAAAGCGATGACCTGTTTGGGGACGTAGCCACCGTCGTTGATGTTCGGGGTGGCCTTGCCGCCCCCGTAGGTCGGCAGCACCAGCACGTACGGTTGGTCCACCTCGATGCGGCCGTGCAGTGGTATCCGCGTCGACGGAATCCCCAGCTTCTGCACAAAGCGGTGGGTGTTCTCCGAGACACTGGAGAAATACACCACGCTGGAGGACGGCACGGCGATCCCCTCCTGTCCTACTGCGCCGTCGCCGGTTACGCGCTCAGTACGGCACCGGTGAGCGCTTTGATCCGGTCGGGCCGGAAGCCTGACCAGTGCTCGTTGCCGGTCACCACGACGGGCGCCTGCAGATATCCCAGCGCCATCACGTAGTCGCGCGCCTCGGAGTCCAGGGTGATGTCGACCTTGTCGTAGGCGATGCCCTGCTTGTCCAGCGCCTTGTAGGTGGCGTTGCACTGCACACATGCCGGCTTGGTGTAAACGGTGACGCTCATGGGCGGTACAACTCCTCTGTCGACAGCGGGAAAAGCGATACGGACTGGCAACTACTGTGGTACTGCATCTGCACTGCTATTCAGCAGACCGCCGTGCCACAGAATTCCCGTCTTGCCGATCCGCGTCAGCCGGCGTGCGATGCCGGTTGGCGCGTCCCGGCCGACCAGGCGAACCTGGGGTCTGTCGGTGTCGGAAACACTACACCTAGTGGGTAACAATAAGAAGAGATACAAGATGTTCTGAAAGACATTCATGAAATTCCCTGGTCGTAAGCCCTGCCGCCGGAGCCTCTCCGGCGTGTCGCAGATCACAAAGTGGTCTCGCGGTGGTGTATAGACAGATTTACCACCAGGCACCGACAGCTCCCGCCGTCCGCTTCCGTCCAGCAAAGGGTCCGAGGGCCGCGCGGCCGGTCAGCCGCGCGGCGGCGTCAGCCCACCTCGGCGGCCAGCTTGCCCACCGCGTCGCGCACATTGGCGACCAGCTCGGCGTGCTCCCGCGGATGCTGACCGTTCAGCGTCTTGAACGGCACCGACAGCTTGATCGCCTCGACGACGTGCGGGCCGGCGATCCCGAAGGACTTGCGGGTCTCATCGTGCGCCCAGACACCGCCGTATTGGCCGAACGCCCCACCGATGACGGCCAGCGGTTTGCCCTTCAGCGCGCCGTTGCCGAACGGCCGCGAGAGCCAGTCGATCGCGTTCTTGATCACCGCCGGGATGCTGCCGTTGTATTCCGGGGTCACCACCAGGGCGGCATCTGCATCGGCGGCGGCGGCCCGCAGCGCGGTGACCGCGACCGGCACGTCGGTCTCATTGTCGATGTCCTCGTTGTAGAACGGCAGCTCACCCAGGCCGTCAAAGACAGTGACAGCAACGCCATCCGGGGCCACCTCGGTCGCCAGCTCGGCGATCTGACGGTTGACCGACGCCGCACGCAAGCTTCCCACCAGCGCCAACACCTTGATGTCCGGCATGCTCTTCTTCCCTTCGATAGTTGATGTACATCCTTGCAGGTCCCAACCGGACTATGGTCCGTTTTGTTCCGATCACGCTACAGTGGCGTCGTGAGCGCCGCCGACCCGGTTCGCGACCTGCCCGTTTCCGCGCCGCAAGAGCGCGGCGACGCGGCCCGCAACCGCGCACTGTTACTGGACGCGGCGCGGCGGCTGATCGCCGAGCGTGGTGCCGACGCGGTCACCATGGACGACATCGCCGCGGCCGCCGGCGTCGGCAAAGGCACGGTGTTCCGCCGGTTCGGCAGCCGGGCCGGATTGATGATGGTGCTGCTCGACGAGGACGAGCGGGTCAGCCAGCAGGCGTTCATGTTCGGCCCTCCGCCACTGGGCCCCGATGCGCCGCCGCTGGATCGCCTGCTGGCATTCGGCCGTGACCGGCTGCGTTTCGCGCATACCCACCACGAGTTGCTCTCGGCCGCCAACCGCGATCCGCAGTCCCGCTACGGCGCCGCGGCGATGGTGCTGCGCACCCATGTGCGGATACTGCTGGCCTCGGCCGGCACGACCGGCGACCTGGACAGCCAAACCGATGCCTTACTGGCGTTGCTGGAGGCCGACTACATCGAATACCAGCTCATCGAACGCGGTCATACTCTGCAGACGCTCGGGGATGCGTGGGAAAGCCTGGCGCGCAAGCTTTGTGGACGATGACGCCGCGCTGGATCCTGCACGTCGACCTCGACCAATTCCTGGCCTCGGTCGAACTGGGACGTCACCCCGAATTGGCCGGGCTGCCAGTGATCGTCGGGGGTAACGGTGATCCAACCGAAGCGCGCAAGGTGGTCACCTGCGCGTCGTATGAGGCCCGCGAATTCGGTGTGCACGCGGGTATGCCGCTGCGCACCGCGGCCCGGCGCTGTCCCGATGCCACGTTCTTGCCGTCGGATCCCGCAGCCTATGACGCGGCCTCTGACCAGGTGATGGGATTGCTGCGCGACTTAGGCCACCCGGTGGAGGTGTGGGGCTGGGACGAGGCGTACCTCGATGCGGACAGCGAGGACCCCGGCGAACTCGCCGAACAGATCCGCACGGTCATCTCGTCAGCGACCGGACTGTCCTGCTCGGTGGGCATCAGCGACAACAAACAGCGCGCCAAGGTCGCCACTGGATTTGCGAAACCGGCCGGCGTCTACACCCTCACCGAATCCAACTGGATGACCGTGATGGGCGACCGGCCCGTCGACGCGCTATGGGGTGTGGGTCCCAAGACTGCGAAAAAACTTGCTGGCCTTGATATCACGACGGTATGGCAATTGGCGCACACTGATGCCGAGCTGCTGACATCGACGTTCGGCCCGCGCACCGGCCTATGGTTGTTGCTGCTGGCCAACGGCGGCGGCGACGACACGGTCAGCTCCGAGCCGTGGGTACCCCGCTCCCGCAGCCACGTCGTCACCTTCCCGCAGGATCTGACTGACCGAGCCGAAATGGATTCAGCGGTAACCGAATTGACGCAACGCGCACACAGCGAGGTGGTCGCGGCGTCGCGAATCGTCACCCGGGTCGCCGTAACCGTCCGCACCGCCACGTTCTATACCCGCACAAAGATCCGCAAACTCGACGAGGCCACGACTGACGTGGACGTGATCGTCGCCGCCGCGCTGCGGGTGCTGGACCTGTTCGAGCTGGACCGTCCGATCCGGCTGCTCGGGGTGCGGCTGGAACTGCAGATGCCGCAATGAGATCAGCGCGGTACGGGTGCCGGCCGGAGCGCCCGGGCGAACAACGTGTTGACATGGCGCATCGCCACGCTGTAGGGCCACCAGGCGACCCGTTTGAACGCGTACAACGCGCGGATGTCCACCGAGGTGTAGATGAGGAACCGATTTTTGACGACTCCGGCCAGGATCTTCTCCGCGGCTTTTTCCGGCGATACCGCGTGGCCGGCGAAGCGATCCACCCAGCGAATTACTGCAGGATCGTCGCGGTCCACGCCGGCGATCTCGACAGTGTTCACCAGCGGGGTCTTGACGGCACCCGGTACGACCACCGACACCCCGATGCGGTTTCGGGCCAGGTCGAAGCGCAGTACCTCGGAGAGGCCGCGCAACCCGAACTTGCTGGCGCTGTAGGCGGCATGCCAGGGCAACCCGATCAGCCCGGCCGCCGAGGACACGTTGACCAGATGACCGCCCCGGCGCGCGGCCACCATCGGCGGCACGAAGTTCTCGATGACGTGAATCGGGCCCATCAGGTTGATCGCGATCACCTTGTCCCACTGCTCGTGGGTCAGCCGGTCGACGGTCCCCCACGCCGATATCCCGGCGATGTTCATGACGACGTCCATGCTCGGGTGCTTGGCATGAATGTCGTCGGCGAACGAGGCGACTTCGTCGTAGTTGGCGACATCCAATGCCCGATACTCAGGGACGTGTGCGCCCAGTGCGCGAGCATCGGCCGCCGTCTGCGCCAGACCGTCGGCGTTGCGGTCGGTCAGGTAGAGCTCGGCGCCTTCGCTCGGCGAGCCGTAAAGCGGTCGCCCGGCCGATGCCGCTGGCCGCACCGGTGATAAAACACCGCTTACCCGCGAACCCAGAACGAAACGTCTTAGCCATCAGCGATGACGATACGGCGGTAACGGCTTAGGTCGGGAGCGAGCCGCCCCACAGCGCGTTGAGCCACAGCGCCTCGAGCACCCGCACACCGCGCTGCACGTCACCGTCGGCGCCAAGGAAAGCAGTGTCGCCGGACAGCGTCTGCGCGGTGGTAACCGCCAGCGTCCGCACCAGCGTCGGGATGTCGTCGCTGATGGGGTGGGCGGTGCCTGCTTGCAGTTCGTCTTTGACGATGCCGATGATTTGCTGGACCACGCCCTCGACCTGCTGGTCGAGGAGGTCGCGGATCTCGGCGTCGCTATTGCGCGCGGCGTTGCATGCCGACATCACCGGGTCGTTGTGGGCATAGACCGCCGCGGCACTTCCGACCATCCGCTGGGCGAACGCCGCCGGCGATTCGGTCGGCCCGCGCGGAGCGAAGTACTCGGTCAGCTCCTCGAGTTCGCGTGTTGCGTCGGCAAGGATCTGCGCCAGCACCGCGTACTTCGAGTCGAAGTAGAAGTAGAAACCGGAACGGGCCACACCCGCGCGATCGCTGATGGTGCTCACCGACAACTGCGCGAACGGTTTCTCCTGGAGCAGCTCACGCACCGCCTGCACGATGGCCAACCGCTGCCGGTCGCCCCGTCGTCGCGGAACCGGCACGACCGGGGCAAGGTCCGCCGCCCGATCGGCCCCCTGCTCGATGCGCACCCCTCGACCTTGCACTACGCCACACCCAAAAGGAAACTTGACAGCCGTCAAGTCGCACCGAGAGGATGGCAGATGGTGACGTCTGCCACAAAGCCGATGCACCTCTCCGCGCGCCCCCAGAAGGAGTGTCACAAGTGTCAAAGGCGACCATCAGCACCCCGCAGTACCTGCTCGATCAGGCCAAGCGCCGGCTGACTCCGACGGTCAACACGATCCCCGGCATGGGCTTGATCGAAAAGCGGCTGTTGAACGTCGACTGGAAGCAGCGCGCCCTGGCCGAGCCGCCGCCGGGCAGCGGGCTTAAACCGGTGATGGGCGACCGCGGGCTGCCGGTTCTCGGCCACATCATCGAGATGTTCCGCGAGGGCCCCGACTTTCCGCTGCATCTCTATAAGACGCGCGGTCCGGTGTTCTACGCGGAGTCGCCGGCCCTGCCGTCGATCGTGGCCATCGGTCCGGATGCCACCCAGGCCATCTTTTCCAACCGCAATAAGGACTACTCGCAGAAGGGCTGGCATCCGGTGATCGGGCCGTTCTTCAACCGCGGCCTGATGATGCTCGACTTCGACGAGCACATGTATCACCGGCGCATCATGCAGGAAGCGTTCACCCGCAGCCGACTGACCGGCTATGTCGACCACATCGACCAGGTGACCACGGCGATGGTTGCCGACTGGCCGACCGACGATGCTCGCTTCCTGTTCCACCCGGCGATGAAGGAACTCACCCTCGACGTCGCGTCGGTGGTGTTCATGGGCCACGAACCCGGCACCGACCACGATCTGGTCACCAAAGTGAACCAGGCTTTCACCACCACCACCCGGGCCGGCGGCGCGATCATCCGGACCAGCGTCCCACCGTTCAAATGGTGGCGCGGACTGCAGGCCCGCAAGGTTCTCGAGGACTACTTCACCGAGCGGGTCAAGGAGCGCCGCAGAGCGCAGGGCACCGACATGCTCACCGTGTTGTGTCACACCGAGGACGAGGACGGCAACAGCTTCACCGACGAGGACATCGTCAACCACATGATCTTCTTGATGATGGCCGCCCACGACACGTCCACATCGACGACCACCACGATGGCCTACAACCTGGCCGCCAACCCCGAGTGGCAGGAGCGGTGCCGCGACGAGTCGGACCGGCTCGGCGACGGTCCGCTGGACATCGAAGCGTTGGAGAAGCTGGAGACCCTGGATCTGGTGATGGACGAGTCGCTGCGGCTCGTCACACCGCTGCCGTTCAACATGCGCCAGACCGTGCGCGACACCGATCTGCTGGGCTACTACCTGCCGGCCGGGACAAACGTGGTCACCTGGCCGGGCACCAACCACTGGCTGCCCGAACTGTGGACCGATCCGCTGAAGTTCGACCCGGACCGGTTCACCGAGCCGCGGTCTGAACACAAGCAACACCGCTACGCGTTCGCGCCGTTCGGCGGTGGCGCCCACAAGTGCATCGGGATGGTGTTCGGCCGGTTGCAGGTCAAGACCGTCATGCACCGGCTGCTGCGCCGCTACCGCCTCGAGCTGGCCCGCCCCGGTTATCAGCCGCGGTGGGACTACGGCGGCATGCCGATCCCGATGGACGGCATGCCGATCGTGCTGCGCCGGCTGTAGCCGCGGCTCCTTCGCGAGAAGACGCAAAAGCCCGCCACGCCTCGGCGTGTCGGGGGCTTTTGCGTCTCTTCACGGGTGTTCGGGGTATAGCCGGTTTGCGCAGGCGATGACCGCCGACAGCGCCGACTGCGTGGGGTCCGCCGAGCAGCCCATCGCCCACTCGGCGTGGCAACCATCGGTGCCCTGGACGAAGGTCGCGGTCGTGTCGTCTGAGCGCAGCTGATGAAACCGCAGCATCTCGACCGCGACGCCGTGGTCGTGGAGCATCGCGGTCAGCGCGGCAACCGGACCGGTCGCGGTCGCGGTGGCTGTTTCGATGCGGTCGCCCAGCGCCAGCGTGGCCCGGAATGTCTGGGGCTGCGGCCCCCATCGGCGGGTGGGACGGTCGGTGTCCGTGCACTCCCAGTGCCCCAACCGCAGCGGCCCGGCACTCGGCGCGTAGGTGGCGGTGAATGTGCTCCAGGACATCGCGTCAGCGTCCTCCCGAAGTCCACGCGGTAGCGGGATGCCGTGAAATCGGAAGGTCGGCGAGTCGAACGGAGCGGACGCGATGTCCGCGTCGGGCAAGTCGGTGATTGTCATGTGCCGGTCTTCTCTGGTCTGCAGTGGCGACCGACAGGTAGTAGCTTCCGACCCACAGCGGGGGGTCGGTCTGGATCAGACCCCGCTGCGGGTGCTGGCTACTACGAGAAGATGTTGCACGTCGCCGACACTAGACGCTGATGGGCGGGCGACGCAACTTCATTACGCCGGGTCACAACCACCAGGACGCAGCGGCGTCCAGGTGCCGCCGGATGCGGTGGCGGGCCAGGCTGTCGTCGCCCTGCGTGATGGCCTCGATGATTCGCAGGTGAGCATGTCGTACGTCGACGAGATCGCTGTGGCTCGGGGCCGGCTGCTCGGTACTGGCCCAATGCCGGCGGAATAGCTCGACGAGGATCCGCAGGAACAAGTCCAGCACGGCGTTACCGGCCAGCGCCGCCAATCCGGTGTGGAACAGAAACTCCTCCACACCCGCCTCGCGGGGATCATCGCCTGCCTCCTCGATCAGCAACCGATGCCTGTCCAGGAAGGCACGCACCTCCGGTGTATCGCGGCGGCCGACCACCTTGGCGACATTGTCGATCTCAATCGCGTCGCGTATCGAACTCAGGTCTTCGCGGCGAGGCTGGCGATATTGCAGATACAGCGCGATGGTGTCAATGCTGGCCTGCGCCTGGGGTTCTGCTATCACCAGCCCACCGCCGGGCCCCCGCCGCGTGGTCGCGATCGCATGATATTCCAGCAGCCGCACCGCTTCTCGCAGCACCGAGCGGCTCACCCGGTAACGCTCCAGCAGCGCGACCTCGGTTCCGAAGACCTCGCCCACCTGCCACCCGCTGCTGGCGATGTCGTCTTGGATGTCGGCAGCCAACACCTCGGCGAGCTTGCCGCGCGGCGCGGCGCGTTCGGGGCCGCGCCGCTTGCGTCGGCGGCGTGCGGGATGGTGATGGTCTTGCAGCCATGTGGTCACGGACTCCGCGTGACGTTCGCTCAGGGTCATGGCACGTGCCGCATCGCCCGCGGTGACCGCGGCGACGATGGCCGAGTGGTCACGGTGCCTCAGCTCGATCGCCTCGAGTGCATCGCTGGCGGAGTCCAGTCGCGAATCTTCGGCATAACGAACGGTCAATCGTATGAGGATGTCGATAAACAGTTGCAGCACCGGGTTTTTGGATTGCTCAGCCAGCGCGGCGTGAAACTCGTCGCTCGGCGGCCTCGGATCCGCCGTCCGGTCCTGCTCAGCACGCACCACGGCCCGCAGCCGGTCGATGCCCGCTTCATCGATCCGCTGCGCGGCAAGCGATGCCGCTAACGGCTCCAACAGCACCCGCGCATCCAGCAGATCACCGATCGTGGTGCCCAGGTATTCCAGGTAGATGACGATGGCGTGAGTGGTCGGGGCTGCATCAGGCTCGCAGACCAGCAGTCCGCCGTTCGGGCCGCGACGCATGCGCGCGACTCGATGATGCTCGACGAGTCGGACCGCTTCCCGCAACACCGAGCGGCTCACCCGGTAACGCTGTTGCAGCGCCTGCTCGGAACCCAGCAACTGCCCGACCGGCCAGCCTCGTCGGATGATGTCGGCCTCGATGCGACGCGCGATCTGCGAAGCTCGCTTACCGGGGAGGCGCCCGGGGGCAGCACCGGCTCCCGCATGCAGAACAGCTTCAGGATTCAATGACACGCTCGCACAAGGTGATTCAGCACGTCAGCAACATGCATCCGGCGATCGGACCACCGCCCACCGCAGCCACCGCAACCTCGGGCCGGCGGGGCACCTGCCGCTCGCCCGCCTCGCCGCGCAACTGCAGGCAGGCCTCGTGCAGCAACCAGTAGCCGTGCATGCGGCCCGCGGAGAGCTGGCCGCCGTAGGTGTTCAGCGGCAACGCGCCGTCCAGGGCGATCCGCTCGGCTCCCTCGACGAACGGACCGGCCTCGCCGTCGCCGCAGATACCCAGCGCTTCCAGCCAGGCGAAGGTGAGGAAGGTGAACCCGTCATAGAGTTCTGCGAGGTTCAGATCGGCGGGCGTCAGATCGGTCCGCGACCACATCTGTGCGGCCGCATCCGCCGATGCCATCTTCGGATAGTCGGCGCGGTGAAACCAGCCGCCCGCGCCGTCCGAGCCACCGATCGCCTCCACTTTGACCGCACGATGCGGGCAGTCTCCGGCATAGTCGCCGGCCGACACCACGACCGCGATCGACCCATCGATCGGGACGTCGCAGTCCAGCAGCCCAAACGGTGTCGACACCGGCCGCGCACCTAGGTAGTCGGCCATGGTCATCGGATCCCGGTACACCGCAAGCGGGTTCAACGCCGCGTTACGCCTGCTGTTGATCGCCAGCCAGCCCAGCTGTTCCTTGGTGGTTCCGTACAGCTCCATGTGACGGCGACAATTCAGCGCCAGCCAGTTCGCGGCGGAATACCCATGGGCGGCAACGAGATCGTTGACATCGTCCATCGGGCCGACCGCGGGCGGCTCGGCGCCGTCTGGCGTCTCGAACATCCGAGCAAGCGGCGGAGCCGGAGCATTCTCGTCCTGCTTCACCGGGACTGTGCCGCCCAGCATCTGGATCGTCCGGTAGATGACCACATGGCGCGCGTGACCCTCGGAGACCGCACGGCACGCCGACATGACCGGGTTCAGCAGACCGCCGGTGCCGAAACCCGACCCGCAGTCCGCCGCCTCGATGCCCAGTGCGGCGTTGACCTCGGCGGCGGGGGTGTCGCCCAAGGTGGCAATGCCGTCGATGTCGGTGGCGGCCAGGCCGGCATCGTTGACAGCGGCGCGGACCGCTTCCATGGTGAGGTCCAGCCCGGGAATGCCGGTGCGCCGGCCGATCCGCGAAATGCCGATGCCGGAAATGATCGCGTCTTTTTCGAAGTAGCTCATCTGCGCCGTCCGTTAGACCAACCCGCTGCACACCAACCCAAGGCGAATTGAGTGTACTGTATTGCCCGTGTCGATTGAGGCGACGTCCCAGCTGCGGATCGCGCACTGCGACAACTGCGCACACTGGGTCCATCCCCCTACCAGCACATGCCGCGACTGCGGCGGTCCGCTGGTCCCGCGGGCGGTGTCGGGCCACGGCAGCGTGTTCACCTACACGGTCAACTATCACGCCTTCAACCCGGAGCTTCCGACCCCCTACGTCATCGCGCTGGTCGAGCTCGCCGAGCAGAGCGGACTGCGGGTGGCGGCGAATATCGTTGACTGTGAGCCTGATTCAGTGGTGTGCGGAATGCGCGTCGCGGCCCTGCCGGAGCCCGGCACGGGCGGTGCACCACGCTTCGCACCCGCCGGCTAGCGCGAGCAGTCGCAAAAGCCCCCGCACGCCCGGCGTGTCGGGGGCTTTTGCGTCTGCTCGCCAAGGCGGGTCCGCTAGTTGATCAGCGGGTCGCGTGGCATGCCGAGGATCCGCTCGGCGATCTGATTGCGGGTCACCTCGGAGGTGCCGCCGGCGATCGCCATGCCGCGGGCGCCCATGATCAGCCGGCCGGACAGCACGCCGGGCCCGTCGAGCACCGCGACCTCAGGCCCTAGCAGCGCGGCCATGATCGCCGCGCCTTCGACCATGTGCTCGGCCAACTTCAGCTTGGTGACGTTGCCTTCTGGGCCCGGGCCCGCTCCTTCGACGCTGCGCGCGACGCGGCGCAGGTTCAGCAATCGCAGGGCATTCTCCGCGGCAAGATACGAGCCCACCCGAATTCGCCCGCCCGCCAACCGATCCGGCTGCTCCCCGACGAGCTGAACCAGCTGGGTAGCCAGCCCCTCGTAGAAAGACCCGCTGCCGCCGATGCTGACCCGCTCGTTTCCCAGCGTTGCCCGGGCGACCGTCCACCCGGTGTTGGGCTCCCCGACCACGTCCTCGTCGGGCACGAACAGGTCGTTGAAGAACACCTCGTTGAAGTCCGAGCCACCGGTGATCTGCCGCAGTGGCCGAACCTCGACCTCGGGCGCCTTCATGTCGACGATCACCGTCGTGATGCCGGCGTGCTTGGGCGCCTGCGGGTCGGTGCGCACCGTGGCCAGGCCGCGCGCGCAGTAGTGCGCCCCGCTGGTCCACACCTTCTGCCCGTTGATCTTCCAGCCGCCATCCACCCTGGTGGCCTTGGTTTTGATGGACGCCGCGTCCGAGCCGGCGTCCGGCTCGGAGAAAAGCTGGCACCAGATCTCGTCCTTGCGCAGCGCCTTTTCGACGAATCTTTCAATCTGCCAAGGCGTTCCGTGCTGGACCAGGGTCAGGATCACCCATCCGGTGATTCCGTAGTCCGGGCGTTTGATGCCCGCCGCACGGAACTCCTCCTCGATGACCAACTGCTCCACCGCGTCGGCGGCCAGACCCCACGGCTTGGGCCAATGCGGCATCACATGGCCCGTCTCGATCAGCTTGTCGCGCTGCGCCTCCTTGTCCAGCGCGGCGATCTCGGCGGCGTCGGCCTGAATTCTGGTGCGCAGTTGCTCGGCCTCGGGCGGCAGGTCCAGGCTGTTCTCCCGGGCGACACCGGCTGCGGTGTGTTCGAATACATCGCGGGCAGGTGCGTCGCCGCCGAATAGGGCCGTGGTCACCAGCGCGCGGCGCAGGTGCAGGTGCGCGTCGTGCTCCCAGGTGAATCCGATACCGCCGTGCACCTGAATGTTCAGTTCCGCGTTGCGTGCATAGGCCGGAAACGCTAGCGCGGCCGCCGAAGCGGCCGCCAGCCGAAACTGATCCTCGTCCTCAGAGGCCGCCCGGGAGGCGTCCCATACCGCGGCGATCGCCGACTCCGCGGCGACCAACATGTTCGCGCAATGATGCTTGACCGCCTGGAAAGTGGCGATGGTCCGGCCGAACTGCTGGCGCACCTTGGCGTAGTCGACGGCAGCGTCGACGCAGTCGGCGGCCCCACCGACCGCTTCGGCGGCCAGCAGTGTCCGGGCACGCGCCAGTGCCGATTCCCGCGCTCCCCGCAGAATGTCGTCGTCGCTGACGCTGACGTTCTGCAGCCGGACACGTCCGGAGCGCCGGGTCGGGTCCAAGTTCTCCGGAACCTCGACCGACACGCCGTCGCGGTCCCGGTCCACCACGAGCACGTCGTCACCCGCGGCGATCAGGAGCAGGTCGCCCAGACCCGCGCCCAACACGATTCCGGCCTCACCGTCGGCCACACCATCGCCGATCCGTACGTGGCCGTCCAGACCGATGCCCGCGGTGACGGTCCCGTCGATCAGTCCTGGCAACAGCCGCGACTTCTGCTCGGCGGTGGCGTCTTTGGCGATCACCGCCGAAGCGATGACGGTCGGCACGAACGGCCCCGGCGCCACCGCGCGACCGAGTTCGTCGATGACGACCACGAGTTCGGGTAGACCATATCCCGAGCCGCCGTGCTCCTCGTCGATGTGCAGGCCGAGCCAGCCGAGTTCGACAATGCCCTGCCAAAACGGCGGGCGCTCCTCCTCGGGCGCGTCGAGCAGGGACCGCGCCGCCGCACGCGCCTTCTGCGAAGTCAGGAAACCGCGGGCAACCTCGGCGAGTTCGCGGTGGTCATCGGTCAGTGCGATACCCATTCGCGGGCCTTCCTCTTGGACGCCATTGGCCGGTTGGAAAGAGTGTACTTAAATGCGACCGCCTCCCAACCGGCTGGTCGGCCCGCGATGACGGCTACCGCCTCACTTGGGCGCGAACCGTTGTCCGGCGTCCAGTCGCAGGCACTGACCGTTCAGCATCGGGTTGTCCACGATGGCCGCGACCAGCTTCGCGTACTCCTCCGGACGTCCCAGACGCTTCGGGAACGCCGCGTCTTTGGTCAGCGCGGTGGCGTATTCGTCCGGAATGCCCTTGGTCAGCCCGGTCGCGAACAGGCTCGGTGCGATTGCCAATACGCGGATGCCCAGCGACCCGAGGTCGCGTGCCATGGTCAGGCACATGCCGGCGATACCGGCTTTGGCGGCGGTGTAGGCGACCTGCCCGATCTGACCCTCGAACGCCGCGATCGACGCGGTGTTGATGATGACGCCGCGCTCGTCGTCTTCCGGTTCGTTGCGGCTCATGTGCTCGGCCGCCAGCCGGCTGATGTTGAACGTGGCAATGAGGTTGAGATCGATGACGGACTGGAAGGACTCGAGATCGTGCGGACCCGATTTCGACATTGTCCGCTTGGCGATGCCGCCACCGGCCGTGGTCACCGTGACATGCAGGCCACCGAGTTTGTCGACCGCGGCCTGCAGGGTTTCCTCGGTGCCGGCGAAGTCGGTCACGTCCACCGGATAGAACTCGCCGCCGATGCCGGCCGCGACGTCCTTGCCGTCCGACCCCTCGCGGTCGAGCACCGCGACACTGGCCCCGCGAGCAGCCAGCAACTCAGCGCTGGCGCGGCCCATGCCCGAGGCGCCGCCGATGACGACTACCTTCTTGCCGTTGATCTCCATCCAAACCTCCTTGTTGGTCAGCTGCACGCTTGCTCGTTAGCTGCACGTTATCGCGGCCGCGCGTGACGTTGTCGGTCAGGCGTGTAAAGCTGGGCTGTGCTGCTGATCGACGTGGCGACGACCTCGGTTGACGTGGGTGGCTCCGCGTCGCGGCTGACCAAGATCGCGCGGATCGCCGAGTTGCTCGGCCTCGCCAAATCCGATCCCAAGCTGGTCGCGATCGTGGTGGCGTGGCTTTCCGGAGAGCTGCCGCAGCGCCAAATCGGTGTCGGCTGGGCGGCATTGCGGTCGGTGCCGCCCGCCGCGGCGCAACCGAGCCTGACCGTCATCGGCGTCGACGCCGCCTTCTCCGCGATCGGCGCCGTATCGGGCAAGGGCTCACAGGCGCGGCGCGCCGAGCTGGTCGCCGAATTATTCGGGTCCGCAACCGGAGTCGAGCAGACTTTTCTGCGGCGCCTGCTGACAGGCGAGCTGCGCCAGGGCGCGCTGGCGGGCGTGATGACCGATGCGATCGCCGCCGCGGCGCAGATCCCCGCCGCCGCGGTGCGGCGCGCGGCGATGCTCGGCGGCGCCCTGCCGGCGGTCGCCGCGGCGGGCTTGACCGGCGGAACGGCGGCACTGGACGCGTTCACCCTGCGGGTGGGCCGACCAGTCGGCCCGATGCTGGCGCAAACCGCCGCAGGCGTAGCCGAGGCGCTGGAAAAGCTCGGCGGCGACGGCGTTTTCGAGGCGAAGCTGGATGGCGCCCGGGTTCAGATACACCGGGCAGGTGATCAGGTCACCGTCTACACCCGAAGCCTCGACGACGTCACCGCGCGATTGCCCGAGGTGGTCGAGGCGACGCTGGCGCTGCCGGTCCGCGAGCTGATCGCCGACGGGGAGGCGATCGCGCTACGTCCAGACGGCCGACCCCAGCCCTTCCAGGTCACCGGGTCGCGCTTCGGCCGGTCCGTCGATGTCGAGGCCGCCCGCGCCGGGCAGCCGCTGTCGGTCTTCTTCTTCGACGTCCTGCACCGAGACGGCATCGACCTGCTCGATGCGCCAACCCGCGAGCGCACGGCGGCGCTCGACGACATCGTGCCCGCGCAGAACCGGGTCAATCGGCTGATCACCTCGAATCCGGTCGCCGCCGGCGACTTCCTGGATGCGACGCTGGCCGCGGGACACGAGGGTGTGATGGCCAAGTCGCTGACCGCGGCCTACGAGGCCGGCCGCCGCGGGGCGAGTTGGCTCAAGGTCAAACCGGTGCACACCCTGGACCTGGTGGTGCTGGCCGTCGAGTGGGGTTCGGGACGGCGCCGGGGAAAGCTGTCCAACATTCATCTGGGCGCCCGCGATCCGGCCACCGGCGGCCATGTCATGTTGGGCAAGACCTTCAAGGGGATGACCGACGCGATACTGGACTGGCAGACCGTGCGTTTTCAGGAACTGGCCGTCGGTCCGACCGACGGCTACGTCGTGCAGGTGCGACCCGAGCAGGTCGTCGAGGTGGCGTTCGACGGGCTCCAGACATCCTCGCGTTACCCCGGCGGTTTGGCCCTGCGGTTTGCTCGGGTACTGCGCTACCGCGACGACAAGGGACCCGACGAGGCCGACACCATCGACACCGTGCGTGCCCTACTGCGGGACTGAGCCGGCCAGCGCCAATTCCGGCGTGTCGTCACCACAGCCCGGATGCGTTTCGCCGCAACATTGGTCGCGTAGGGTGCCACTGACATAGCGGTCAGGAGGGAGGCGCCGTGTCAGCACCGCAGCGCACGGCGACGCCCGACACCCATAACAGGCACCTGAGCTACGTCCACACCGACGCCGGCCTGCCGCCGGTCGCCATCATCGACCGCTCACCCATCGGCACCGGGCACAAGATCTTCTTCGGCGCGATCGCCATACTCGGCGCGGTGGCCTGGGCGATCATCGCCTTCGTTCGCGGCGAGTCGGTCAACGCGGTGTGGTTCGTCGTCGCGGCGATCTGCACCTACGTCATCGGATACCGGTTCTATGCGCGGCTGATCGAGGCGAAGATCGTCCACCCCCGCGACGACCACGCCACCCCTGCGGAAGTCATTGACGACGGCATCGACTACGTGCCGACCGACCGGCGCGTGCTGTTCGGCCACCATTTCGCCGCCATCGCCGGCGCAGGGCCGCTCGTCGGGCCGGTGCTGGCCACCCAGATGGGCTATCTGCCGTGCAGCATCTGGATCGTCGTCGGCGCGGTGTTCGCCGGTGCCGTGCAGGACTACCTGGTGTTGTGGATTTCCACCCGGCGCCGGGGCCGATCGCTCGGCCAGATGGCCCGCGATGAGCTCGGCGCCATCGGCGGCGCGGCCGCTCTGGTCGGGACGTTAATCATCATGGTGATCATCATCGCGGTGCTCGCACTGGTGGTGGTGCGGGCACTGGCCCAGAGCCCCTGGGGGGTCTTCTCCATCGCCATGACGATCCCGATCGCTGTGTTCATGGGCTGCTATCTGCGGTTCATTCGTCGCGGGCGGGTGGCAGAGGTATCCGTGATCGGCTTCGCGCTGTTGATGCTCGCGGTGGGGTCAGGCAAATTTGTCGGCGAAACAGCCTGGGGCGCATCGTGGTTGAACTTGTCGCCGGTGACGGTGTCGTGGTTGATCGTCGGCTACGGCTTCGTCGCATCGGTGCTTCCAGTGTGGTTGCTTCTCGCGCCGCGCGATTATCTCTCGACGTTCATGAAGGTAGGGGCCATCGCCCTGCTGGCGGTCGGCATCTGCATAGCGCACCCGGTCATGCACGCACCGGCAATCTCCCGCTTTGCCACGCGCGGCGACGGGCCGGTGTTCGCAGGCTCGTTGTTTCCGTTTCTGTTCATCACCATCGCCTGCGGTGCCCTCTCGGGATTTCACGCCCTCATCTCGTCGGGCACGACGCCGAAGCTGCTGGAGAAGGAAAGCCAGATGCGGCTGATCGGCTACGGCGGCATGCTCACCGAGTCGTTCGTCGCGGTGATGGCGCTGATCAGCGCCTCGATCCTCGACCAGCATTTGTACTTCACCCTCAACGCCCCGGCCGCACGCACCGGCGGCGCCGCGGCGACCGCCGCCGATTACGTCAATCGCCTCGGCTTGTCGGGGCCGCCCGCGACCGCCGCCGAGCTCAGTCAAGCCGCCGCCGGCGTGGGCGAAAAGTCGATCGTGTCGCGCACCGGCGGAGCACCGACGCTGGCGGTCGGCATGTCCGAAGTCCTGCAGCGGGTATTCGGCGGCGCGGGCCTCAAAGCGTTCTGGTACCACTTCGCGATCATGTTCGAGGCGCTGTTCATCCTGACTGCCGTTGATGCCGGCACCAGGGTCGCGCGTTTCATGCTCTCCGACGCAATGGGTAACTTCGGTGGTCCGTTGGCCAAGCTGCGGAACCCGAGCTGGCGCCCGGGCGTATGGATCTGCAGCCTGGCCGTGGCCGCGGCATGGGGCAGCATCCTGCTGATGGGCGTGACCGATCCGCTGGGCGGCATCAACACGCTGTTTCCGCTGTTCGGCATCGCCAATCAGCTGCTGGCCGCGATCGCGCTGACCGTCGTCACCGTGATTGTCATCAATAAGGGCTACCTGAAGTGGGCCTGGATTCCGGGGGTTCCGCTGCTCTGGGATCTGACGGTCACACTGAGCGCGTCGTGGCAGAAGATCTTTTCTTCAGATCCCAGCGTGGGCTACTGGACGCAGCATTTCCACTACGCCGCTGCCAAAGCATCCGGAAAGACGGCCTACGGTTCGGCGAAGACACCCGGCCAGCTGGCCGACGTGATCAGGAACACCTTTGTCCAGGGCACGCTATCGATCGTTTTCGCCGTCGTCGTGGTGATTGTGCTGTTTGCCGCAATCATCGTGATATTCAAGTCGATTCGCGGCCACGGCAGACCACTGACCGAGGATGACCCAGTGCCGTCAACGATGTTCGCCCCGTCGGGCATGATCGCATCTGCGGGAGAACGGCAGGTACAACGACAATGGGACGCCCTGCGCCTGGCGCCGTCGAAGCACACCGATCACGAGGTATCGACCGAATCCACAGCCGGCGCATAGCCAGTTGACGCAGCACCCGTTTGAGCTGGTCCAAAGCCGCTGAATTACAGCGTTTCTCGCAGATTGTTTGGTGAAATGGCACATCCCGATAAGAATGAACGGGTGGAAAACAGCCGGCAACGGGCAAGGACGCGCGAGTGTCAGTAACAACCGATCGCAGGGTCCGGCTGTTCAAGCGCGACGCGCAGGCTGCAGCGAGCAGGATGCTGAGCCGGGTAAGGCGCCTGCCCACGGCGCCGTGCCGGGACGCCGAATCCGCCGGCAACGTTGACCCGGCCAGCCGCGAGCGACGGCTCACGCTCGCACGGCGGGTGGCCATCACTACCTGGATACTGGTGGTGGCCTACCGGAGCGTCACCGACGGGCTGGCATTCAATCGCGAACTGCTGCTGCTCTACATCGCCACCGGGCTGATCGCCGCGAGCATCGGCCGTGGTCGCACAGCTTTCGCGGTCCTGCGCGATTGGCTTCCCTTCGCGCTGGTGCTGCTGCTGTACGACCTCAGCCGCGGAGCGGCAACGCTGCTCGGAGCGCCCACGCTGTGGCGATTCCAGCCCGACGCGGACCGGTGGTTGTTCTTCGGCACCGTCCCGACGGTGTGGTTGCAGGAGCGCTTGAAACTGCCGCAACCACCGTGGTGGGAAGTCATCATCAGCGGCATTTACATGTCGTTTTTCGTCTTGCCCTACGTGGTCGCCGGCGTGCTCTGGCTGCACAATCGAAGCGACTGGGCGGCATTCATCCGGCGGTTCGTCGCACTGTCATTCGCCGCGCTCGTCGTCTACATCGTCATGCCGGCAGCGCCGCCTTGGGCGGCCGCGCGATGCACCCCGGCCGACATCGCGAGTGGCCTGTCCGACCCACACTGCATGTACCGAAGCTCTGCCCGCGTTCCCGACGGCGGGCTGCTGGGCGGGATGCACACCAGCCAGCCCGGCGCCCATCAGTTCGTTGAGCGGATATCCACCCGCGGCTGGGGAACCCTGCATCTGCAGTCGGCCGGGGCGTTGGTCAACTCAGGACAGGCCAGTGTGAATCTGGTCGCGGCGATTCCTTCGCTGCACGCCGCGTTGACCGCGATGATCTCGATCTTCTTGTGGCGGCGGGTCAGGCGCGGATGGCGCCCGCTGCTGGTGGCTTACCCGCTGGCGATGGCCTTCGTGCTGGTGTACTCCGCCGAGCACTTCGTCGTCGACATCCTGCTGGGCTGGGCGCTGGCCGCGATGGTGTCGGTGGTGTTCGGCCTTTTCGACGCGTGGTGGTCCCGCCGCCGTGAGTCGAAGTCAGCTGTCGCCTACCCGGCTGAGCCAGCGGCCGATCTTGCCGGCGGCCTCCCCGTAAAAGGTGCGGTAGACCTGTTCGGCGACGTAGCCGATGTGCGGCGTGGCGACCACGTTGTCCAGCGAGCGCAGCGGGTGCCCGGCCGGCAACGGCTCGGTGTCGAAAACGTCGAGGCCGGCTCCGGCGAGTCGCCGCGACTGCAAAGCGTCGACGAGGGCCGACTCGTCGACGATTGGGCCGCGAGATGTGTTGACTAGCAACGCTGTCGGTTTCATCAGTCCCAGTTCGGCCGCGCCGACCAAACCGCGTGAGCGCTCGCTGAGCACCAGGTGGATGGTCAAAACATCGGCGCGGCTGAATAACTCGTCCTTGGACACGTATGTCGCACCGGCTTGTTCGGCGGCCTGCGGGGTCAGGTTCGTGCTCCACGCGATGACGTCCATGCCGAACGCGTTGCCGACCCGCGCCACCCTGGCGCCGATCCGGCCCAAGCCCAGCACGCCCAACACCGTTCTGCCCAGTTGCCGGCCAACGGATGTCTGCCATCCACCGCCGCGCACCGAGAGGCTCTCGTCGACGATCCGGCGGGCGGCGGTGAGGATCAGCGCCCAGGTCAGTTCGACTGTGGACTCAACGTAACCGCCGGTCGTGCTGACGTAGATGCCGTGTTCTTCGGCGGCCGCGACGTCGATCGAAGCGTTGAACGGCCCGGTGGAGGCGATCATCTTCAGCCGTGGCAGGCGCTCGATGACGGTACGCGGCAGCGGTGTGCGCTCGCGCATCACGCACACCACGTCAAAGGGCACCAGCCGCTCGATGACGGCGTCCTGATCAGCGATGTGGTCGGTGAACACGGTGATGTCGGCGCGTGCCGCCACCTCCGACCAGTCCGCCATGCTCAACGCGACGTTCTGGTAATCGTCGAGGATCGCGACCCGCATCGTGCCAATTTCGCATACCCGGTTTGGCCGGTTCCCGGGGCGGGTAGTTATCCGTCGCGAAGCGGCATTGTCCAACGAAGAGGGAGCTGAAGCGCATGGGAGCCCACGACAAAGTGAGCAACAAGATCGACGACGTCGCCGGCAAGGCCAAAGAGGCCTTTGGCAAGGCCAGCGGAGACCACAGCACCGAAAACGAGGGGAAGCTCGACCAGGCGAAGTCCAGCCTGAAGGACGCCGGCGAAAAGGTGAAGGACGCCTTCAAGAAGTAGCCGCAACGGACCACAGCAGAGGACGGCCACCGGTGGACCCGACCCCGGTGGCCTTCCGCTTGTTCAGGGAACGGTCCAGTGCCGGCCCGACGTCTCACCGCCTGGCGGTTCGTTGACGCCAAAGACAAACGGCGCGAACACGACCTCCCGCCCGTCCGGGTCTCGGTAGGTGACAGCTCCCGCCGCCGCCCAGTACGGGTGGGAATCAACGGGTTCCATTCCCGCGGCGGAAAGTCGGGCTGTCGCTTGGCGCTGAGCCGTCGGATCGGGAAAGTACAGGCACAGCTGCTCATGGTCATCGACCGCAACCGGTTCGACGGCCTCAACGATCTCGAAGGTCAGCGCCGATCCGGGCAAGCCGAATATCGCCCCAGTACTGCCGTAGCTTTCGGCGAATGTGGCGCACAGTGGCAGTCCGACCAGATCGCGGTAAAACTGTACGGTTGACTCGAAATGTGCTGAACGGCGCGCGAATCGGAGTGCGCCGATCGCGGCCAGTTCCTCGGGCCAGCCATTGCCCGACGGAATCACGGATTGTGTCATGGCGTTGACGCTAGAACCTCAACCGTGCCTTAGGTCAAGTGCACACAGTTGAAGTGATGCGTTAACTGGAAGTAGACATTCGATGTCCACACAGGTAATGCGGCCTCTCCGGCCGTCGCTTCGATGGACGGCAAAACACGAAAAGACCCAAACGACCGTCAGAGTAAGGACCAAAGCCTCACGACGGGCGGTGCCATGCGACATAGCGTTCTGCCCGACGAAAGGAAATCGAAATGTCCTCAAAGCATTACGGCATCATCGTCGGCGTCGACGGATCGCCCGCATCGGATGCCGCTGTTGGTTGGGCCGCGCACGACGCTGTCATGCGCGGCGTACCGCTCACCTTGATCCACGTGCAAGATCCTGCAACCAGGACATGGTCGCAGGCCAAGGTGCTCGAAGAGGTGGCGGGATGGCAGAAAGCTGAGGGTGGCGGCATTCTCGCAAATGCATCGAAGATCGCCCACGACATCGCGAACGAAACTTCACAGATAACAATCAATGGCGAATTGCTGTTTTCGGCCCCCGGCCCGGCGCTCGTCGACCGGTCCGAAGGTGCGGAATTGATCGTCGTCGGCACCGACGGCCGCGGAGCTCTGACTCGCGGTTTGCTCGGCTCGGTCAGTTCTGGACTGGTGCGGCACGCCGGTTGCCCCGTGGCCGTCATCCGTGAGGGAGAGACGCAGATGCCACACCCCGCAAATGCTCCTGTTCTCGTGGGCGTGGACGGTTCCTCAGCTTCAGAGCTCGCTACTGAGATCGCATTTGACGAAGCCTCGCGTCGCCACGTCGGCTTGATAGCGCTGCACGCCTGGAGTAACAAAGAGCTCGTCGACGTTCCGGGAGTGAACTGGCCGGCGGTCAAGGCAGACGAAGAGCGCCTTATGAGCGAGGCGCTGGCAGGTTGGCAGGAGCGCTATCCCGACGTGACTGTGAACAAGCTCCTCGTATGTGATAAGCCAGCCCGCGCGATCGTCGAAACATCGCAATCTGCGCAGCTTGTCGTGCTTGGCAGTCACGGCCGGAATGCCCTAACCCGCACGTTCTTGGGGTCGGTCAGCAACGCAGTCGTTCAATCCGTCCGCGTGCCGGTGATCGTGGCGCGGCCGGAGTGAAAGCGAGTTGGCGTGCCCGTAGCCACGCCAAGCGCCACCTGCTCGCCAAGTTCGATTACGGCGGCAAGGACCAGGTGCTGGTCGAGCCGGACCCATCGAGGGCTGCGCGCTGGCCGATTGAGCTAAGCGTCGCCCATAGGGTATTTGATATCCCCTCGGCGGGGGGCATCCTTGCCGGTATGCATCTGATCAACGGAGTCCGTGACCCGGCGACAAGTTTTCCACTCGACACCGCTATCGACGATGCCGGCGAACGCCGGCAGGCCAACCGCGCCATCGCTGTCAGTGCGGTAGGACTGGCGCTGACCGGGCTCGTCGAGTTGGCCATCGCATTGGTGTCGGGCTCGGTGGCGCTGCTGGGCGATGCGCTGCACAACTTGTCTGATGTCTCGACCAGCGCCCTGGTGTTCGTCGGGTTTCGGGCATCGCGCCGGCTGCCCACCGAGCGATACCCCTACGGCTACGAGCGCGCCGAGGACCTCGCTGGAATCGGTGTGGCACTAGTGATTTGGGGTAGCGCTCTGGTCGCCGGTTTCGAAAGCGTCCACAAGCTGCTACGTCACGGCGGCACGACTCACGTTGGTTGGGGCATCGCCGCGGCCGCTGTGGGTATCGCGGGCAATCAGCTTGTGGCGCGCTACAAACTGGCCGTGGGCCGACGGATCCGTTCGGCAACCATGGTGGCCGATGCCAAGCATTCGTGGCTGGACGCGTTGTCCTCGGCCGGCGCGATGCTCGGGCTGATCGGCGTGGCACTCGGCTGGATGTGGGCCGACGCGATCGCCGGAATCGTCGTCACCGGATTCATCTGCCACGTCGGTTGGGAGGTGACCGCGGATATCGCTCACCGGCTACTCGACGGCGTCGACCCCGACATCATCACAACCGCGGAAACCACGGCCAGCGCGGTGCCCGGCGTCCAGCATGCGCACGCTCGGGCCCGCTGGACCGGGCGGACCTTGCGTGTCGAGGTGGAAGGCTTCCTCGACCCCAACACCCCGCTCGCTGCGGCCGATCACATCGGTCGCACCGTCGCCTCCGCCCTCACGCTGCAGATTCCGGACATGCACAGCTTCACCTGGACTGCTCGCGCTGCCTGATAGCTTGTTCACCACACGAATTACCCTCTGGCGCAGGCGATTCCTCTGGCGCGGGAATAACCGGTCACGAAGAGCTGTTCGGTCACGCGAAGGCGACAGATAGGGGAAGACGCCATGAAGTTCGGAATCGCCACGTTCGTCAACGACGACAGTATCGACACGGTATCCCTGGCGCGTGCCATTGAAGAGCGGGATTTTGAGTCATTAGTGATCGCGGAGCACACTCATATTCCGGCCAGCCGCGAATCACCATATCCGATGGGTGGCGAGCTGCCGAAAATCTATTACCGAACCCTCGACCCCTTCGTCACGCTGGCCGCGGCTGCGGCCGTGACGTCAAAGATCGAGCTGTTCACCGGAATCGCGTTGCTCATTCAGCGTGACCCGATCATCACCGCCAAAGAGGCGGCGAGCATCGACCTGATTTCTGGCGGCCGGTTCGTCTTCGGGGTTGGCGCAGGCTGGAATATCGAGGAGTTACGCGACCACGGCACCGATCCGAAGACACGCGGGGCGCTGCTGGACGAGCGCATCGAGGCCATCAAAGCGCTTTGGACCACCGAACCTGCCGAGTACCACGGCAAATACGTTGATTTCCCGCCGTCGTACAGCCGACCCAAGCCGGTACGGCAACCGCATCCGCCCATCTTCATCGGCGGCAACTCCGATGCCACGGTCAAGCGTGTGATCCGACATGACGCGGGCTGGATCTCCAACCCGCTTCCCGTGGAGCAGCTCAGCCGGCGCACAGACCAGTTGCGCGAAGGCGCCGGCCACGACGTCCCGTTGGCGATGTTTGGCACACCCAACGATATTGACTACTGGCGAGCCGCCGACGACCTGGGTTTCGGCCAGGTCGCGTTGCTGCTGCCGACCCGGCCGCACGACGAGTCACTGCGATTGCTCGACGAATACGCCGCCCTGGTACATCAATATCGTGGCTGACAACGTCTTTTCGTCGCGAGTACGTGGGTTCGCGTTCACCTGACGGACGCCATTTGCGCGCCTGATGTGCAAACACCGCTGCCAGACTGACGGCCTGCGCGCCGCGGCGCACATCGGTGCGGTGCCCACACCATCTCCAGGGAGTAGGACTCACGATGACCGATGTCGACCAGACACCCTCCGACGAAATGTCCGCCGGTTCCAGGCCGTCCGACCTGGCCGAGCACTCCCGCACCGGGATGGGCGCGCCTGCGCTACAGCGGGCGATCACCGACCACCTGCGCTACTCGATCGGCCGTCCGGCCGCCGCCCTGCGCCCCGAGCACTACTACCGGGCGCTCGCGCTGGCCGTGCGTGACCGCATGCAGGACCGCCGGGTGGCGTCGACGCAAACCTCACTCGATCTCGGCCGCAAGGTGACGTGCTACCTGTCGGCCGAATTCCTGATGGGTCCGCAGCTGGGCAACAACCTGCTGAACCTCCGCATGGAGCGAGGCGGCAAAGGCGGCGCTGGCGGCGATGGGCCAGGATCTCGACGAGGTCCTGGCCTGCGAAGCGGAACCGGGACTGGGCAACGGCGGCCTCGGCAGGCTCGCCGCGTGCTACCTGGACTCGCTGGCCACCCTCGAGCGTCCGGCGATCGGCTACGGCATCCGCTACGAGTTCGGCATCTTCGACCAGGAGATCCGCGACGGCTGGCAGGTCGAGAAGACCGACAACTGGCTGGCTAACGGAAACCCTTGGGAAATCGCCAAACCCGATGTCAGCTACCTGGTCAAGTGGGGCGGCTACGCCGAGCACTACACGGACGACGCCGGCCACGACCGCGTCCGGTGGGTGCCGGGTCGGCTGCTGAAAGGCGTCGCCTACGACACGCCCATCCAGGGCTACGGGGTCAACACCTGCAACGTGCTGACGTTGTGGAGCGCGCGGGCCGTCGAGTCGTTCGCGGTGGAGGCCTTCAACATCGGCGACTACTACAAGGCGGTCGAGGACGAGGTCACGTCGGAAACGGTCACCAAGGTGCTGTACCCCAATGACGAACCCGAGGCGGGCAAGCGGCTGCGCCTGCTGCAGCAGTACTTCTTCGTGTCCTGCTCGCTGCAGCACGTGCTGCACATCGTGGATGATCTCGCCGATCTCGTCCGTGCGCGAACTCCCCGAGCGGTTCGCCTTGCAGCTCAACGACACCCATCCGTCGATCGCGGTCGCCGAGCTGATGCGGCTGCTGATCGACGAGCGCCAGCTGGACTGGGACGAGGCGTGGGACATCACGGTCGCGACCTTCGGCTACACCAACCACACCCTGCTGCCTGAGGCGCTGGAGACCTGGCCGCTGGAGATGTTCGCCGAGTCGCTGCCCCGCCACCTCGAGATCATCTACGAAATCAACCACCGGTTCCTCGACGAGGTGCACGCCCGGTTCCCCGGCGACGGCGACCGGCTCCGCCGGATGTCGATCGATCGGCGAGGACGGCAATAAGAACGTCCGGATGGCGCACCTGGCGACCGTCGGCAGCCACGCCATCAACGGTGTCGCCGCGCTGCACTCGGAACTGCTGAAAAGTCAGTGTGCTCAAAGACTTCTACGAGATGTGGCCGGAGCGGTTCAGCAACAAGACAAACGGCGTGACGCCGCGCCGCTTCCTTGCGCTGGCCAACCCCGGGCTGCGGGAGCTGCTGGACCGCACCGTCGGTGACGGCTGGCTGACCGATCTGGGGCGCCTGCGCGGGCTGGAGCCGTTCGTCGACGATGCCTCCTTCCGTCAGCAGTGGCGCGACGTGAAACGCAGCAACAAGGCACGCCTGGCCGAAGTACATCCACTCGGTGGCGGGCGTCGAGCTGAACCCGGACTGGATGTTCGACGTCCAGGTCAAGCGCATCCACGAGTACAAGCGCCAGCATCTCAACGTCCTGCACATCGTCGCGCTGTACCACCGGCTCAAGCAGAACCCCGGCCTGTCGATTCCGCCGCGGGCCTTCATCTTCGGCGGCAAGGCCGCTCCCGGCTACTTCATGGCCAAGCGGATCATCAAGCTGATCAACGCCGTCGGCGAGACGGTCAACGCCGACCCGGACGTCAACCGGTTCCTGAAGGTGGCATTCGTGCCGAACTTCAACGTGCAGAACGCGCACATGATCTATCCGGCCGCCGATTTGTCCGAGCAGATCTCCACTGCGGGCAAGGAAGCGTCGGGCACCGGGAACATGAAGTTCATGATCAACGGTGCCCTGACCATCGGCACGCTCGACGGCGCGAACGTCGAGATGCGCGAAGAGGTCGGGCCGGAGAACTTCTTCCTGTTCGGTCTGACGGAGCAGGAGGTCGAGGCGGTCAAGGCAAATGGGTACTGCCCGGCCGACTGCATCGACGGTAACGACGAGCTGCGCGCGGTGCTGGATCTGATTGCCGGCGGGACGTTCTCGCACGGCGACACCGAGGTGTTCCGGCCGCTGGTGGACAACCTGCGCTACGACGACCCCTTCCTGGTGTGCGCCGACTACGCGTCCTACGTGAACTGCCAGGAGCAGGTCAGCGCAGCGTGGCAGGACAGGGAATCGTGGACGAAGATGTCCATCCTGAACACCGCACGCAGCGGCAAGTTCTCGTCGGATCGCGCCATCGCCGAGTACTGCGACGACATCTGGAAGCGTCTGGCCGCTGACCGTGACCATCTGAGCTGTCTTGAGCTGGATCGGCCAACCGCCGCACGCGCGAAAGCTATTCGGCGCTAACTGATCTCGCGCGCGACAAAGACGGCGACGTAACCGATGGGGATACCGGTCCGGGTTGCGATGCATTCCCGCGCCGCAACCTCCACCGCGGCCCGACTGCGGGTGCGGGCGACCCCACCGATCTCGGGAATCCGGATCACCCACCCGTCCGTATCGCGGGTGACTTCGATGTCGAAGCACTGACCAAAGGTCGGGCCCTGCACGCGCTGCGCAACGCGTCGTGTCCGGCCGTTGCGCAGGGATTGTGGGCGCCGCAAAGTGGGCTGAATAGTCATAGGTGTTTTTCTCGAGAGGATGATGGACCGCGCGCAAGCGTAATGCGAGTCGAGGTCAGAAACCTAATCGGGTGAGAGTTCAGGTGGCGTTTTTTGACGCCGCCCGAAGCTGCGCCGCGGTAGCCTGCGGCAGCGCACCCCTGTTGACGGTCGTGCCAGGAGGACTGATGGGACCCGAAGACCCGAGCGGGCAACAGTTGGGACCGTGTTAGTGGCAGCGCCTCAGCGACTTCGCGTCATCGCATGGGGCACCGGTGCGGTGGGCAGTGAGATGGTCGCGACGATTCTCGACCACCGTCCCGATCTGGAGATCGTGGGTGCTCGGGTGTACTCGCCGGCCAAGGCCGGCGCGGACATCGGCACCCTTGTCGGTCGCGACCCCATCGGCGTCAAGGCCACCACCGACGTCGACGAGATACTCGCACTGCAGGCAGACTGCGTCCTCTACACCCCGCGCAACACCAGCATCGATGAGGTGTGCGCCATCTTGTCCAGCGGCAAAAACGTGGCCACCACGGCGTTTCTCTTTCACCCCCGCAGCATCACCGCCGCTGACCGTGACCGCGTGGCCGCGGCCTGCGATGCCGGCGGCACTTCGGTGCACGGCAGCGGTCTCAACCCGGGCAACCTGTCCGGCGTGCTACCGCTGGCCCTGTCGGGGATGAGCCGAACGATCGACAAGATCACCCTGCAGGAACGAGCCGACTGGTCGGTCTACGAGAGCACGTCGATCACCTTCGACAACATGGCGTTCGGCCAACCCGTCGAGGACATCAGCCCGTCGGCGAACGAGTTCCTGGCATTCAACAGCGCACTGTTCACCGAGCAGGTCTGGTTTCTCGCCGACGAGCTGAATGCCGGCATCGACGAGGTCACCGCCACTGTCGAAGCGGTTCCGGCCAACCAGGACCATCAGATCTTCGATCACCTGTTGCGGGCCGGAACCACCGCGGGTCAGCGCTGGATCTGGACCGGCCGCCGCGCCGGTGAGCCGCTCATCGAGATCGAGGCGCTGTGGACTGTGGGCGGGGAGTATCCCGAACACTGGCCCACACCTGAGCACGGTTGGACGTTGACCATCGAAGGCGACCCCTCGATGCGGGCCCACTTCTTCGCCCTGGCCAGCTTCACCCGCGCGGCCACCATGGCAGACCACGTCCGCTCGGCCAGCGTGGCCACCGCCATGCAGGTGCTCAATGCGGTCCCGGCGATCTGCGCCGCCCCGCCCGGGTTCGCCACCATGGCGTCGTTGCCACTGATCCGCAGCCACACCGGATTCAGGCGAAGCGTGTGAGCACACCATGACATCCCGCAGGGCAGAGCCGAACGCAGCTTCTTCAGTGCGCGATCCGGTGGACCCAGTCGTCGACGACCTGCCCCAAGGTCTCGCCGACACCGTCGCCGACCTCATCGGGAAGCCACGCGCCCGCGGCTGGATTCACCTCTGCTCGGCCGTCACCGCCACGGTGGGCGGATTAGCACTGGTGTCGGTTGCGGGAATCACGTCGTCGCAGAAAGCCGTCCTAGCGACGCTGATCTACACCGTCACCATTGTGGCGATGTTCAGCGTCAGCGCCATCTATCACCGCAAGCACTGGCACAATCCGGCGGCCTTGAAATGGATGAAGCGGCTCGACCACTCGGCGATCTTCGTCTTCATCGCAGGCAGCTACACCCCTTTCGCGCTCTTGGCGCTGCCGCCGCGCACCGGAGCCGAAGTGCTGGCCATTGTGTGGACGGGCGCAGTGGCCGGCGTGGCACTCAAGGTTGGGTGGCCATCCGCCCCGCGATGGGTCGGCGTGCCGCTGTACCTCTTACTCGGCTGGGCGGCGATCTTCTTCGCCGGCAGCCTGCTCGACGGCGGGGGCCCAATCGTCGTCGGCCTGCTCGTCCTGGGCGGGGTCCTCTACAACGTCGGCGCCATCCTCTACGCTTTCCGCTGGCCGAACCCGTGGCCGCACACCTTCGGCTATCACGAGTTTTTTCACGCCTTCACCGCAGCTGCGGCGGTGAGTCACTATGTCGCCGTGTGGTTCGTCGTCCTATAAATTCCGCCCGATCGATGGCCCTGGCAATTCCAATATCTGCTATTTACGATGGCTGCATGAGCAGGCCGGCTCGGTGATTGAGGCTCTGTGGTTGAGGTCGTCGTCGCCGGGGCCAGCCCAAATGGGTTGATGCTGGCCTGTGAATTGGGATTGGCCGGGATCCGGCCAGTGGTGTTGGATCCGGCGTCCGGCCCTAACCCGCAGGCGCGGGTCAACCGCATTGTGGGCCAAGCGGCCCGGATCCTGGATCACCGAGGTCTGTACAGCGCGCTCACCGGGACAGCAGAACCGCCAAAACCCGCTCCGCAGTCGGTGTTCGCGGGCTTTCCACTGGACCTCACGGCGGTGCCGGACTCCCAACTGTTCGTCGTCCCGGTTCAACAGCGGGGGCTCGTCGAGGTGCTTGCCGAACGGGCCGGCGAACACGAGGCGGACATTCGTTGGGGTCACGCCCTGACCGGTTTCGACCAGCACGACGACGGCGTCACGGCACATGTCGCCGGCCCGGACGGTGCCTACGATCTGACGGCCAAGTACTTCGTCGGCGCCGACGGTGGTCACAGCAAAACACGCCATCTCGCCGGCATCGACTTTCCCGGTATGTCGTCCTATGACCTGGTCGTCCGGATCGGGTTCAACGTCCTGCCGCCGGACGAATGGCTTGCCCCGGTCAGCGGGGCACCCGACGCGCCCGGGTCCGCTCAACTCCCACCCCAGCGATTCCACCGAACTGACCGAGGCGTTTTCGCTTTCGGTGCGATGGGCAACCGGGTGGCGGTGATGACGTACGAACTGGACAGTACGGCCCGGGAACAGCGTGGCGACGACGACGACGCCGACGAGCCGCCCATGAGCCTGGCCGACTTGGAGGCGAGCGCCAAGCGTGTGCTTGGAGTCGACGTGCCGCTGCGGCCGATATCGCCTGACGCACCAATGGATTTGCGTCGCTTCTTCGGCATCAACTCGAGGATCGCCTCGCGCTACCAGGTCGGCAGGGTGATTCTGCTCGGCGATGCAGCGCACGTCCACTCGCCAATCGGTGGACCGGGTCTCAATCTGAGCTTGCAGGACGCGGTGAACCTTGGCTGGAAGCTGGCAGCGGTTTCACGTGGGCGCGTAGAGCCCGCGCTGCTCGCTACCTATGAGACCGAGCGCCGGCCTGCTGCCGAACGGCTCATCATGCAAAGCCGGGCCCAGTTGGCTCTCTTCCGACCGGGGCCTGAAGTCACAGCGCTGCGCGAACTCTTCTCCGAGCTGCTCACCGACCCCGTTACTGTTCGTCGGATCAGTGACCTGCTCTCGGGCGCCGACAATCATTACGCCCTGGGCGCCTCGGACGCCAAAGCGCATCCGCTAGTTGGACGCTGGGTGCCTGACTTCGCTGTGGCGAGTTCCGATGCAACGCAACGCATTGCGGAGTTGGCCCGCGATGGGCGGCCATTACTTGTTGATCTCACCGAGAGCGGCACGGTCAAAGCCGCGGTGACCGACATCGCGGACCAGTTCACCGTCGCCGCCGGCCATCCTGTCGGTGCGATAGCCGCCACAGCTGTGCTGGTGCGTCCCGATGGCTATGTGGCCTGGGCGTCGTCGCTCACCGAGCCCGACCCGGACGAATTGCGCGCACTGCGTAGCGTGCTCACGCATTGGTTCGGGATTTAAGCGCTGTTCCGGCGCCCGAGCGGACGGGCTATTTGTTGCGCTGACGGTGGGGAAGGGAGCCGAGCAGTGATCGTCGAACGTGACGTACCGGTTCGCGTATCGGATGGAAACATACTGCGAGTCAATGTTTTTTGCCCGCCTAGCGTGGCACCGGTGGTCATGTCGATGACTCCCTACGGCAAAGACAAAACCCCCGACCGCATCGGCATGCGGGTGGCGGGCGGCCGTATCGCGTTGTCAGCCGACTTTTTCCAGCCGGAACAGCATCGTGATGACCAGTGCTTTATTGATACCGAAGGCACCGCTGTCTCCCGACGTCCTATCGATACCGGCGAAGATTGTCGAACCGACTGAAAACCAGCCCTTTCGTTGACGGGCCAGAACCGATAGATCTGATGCCCGGCGCGACTGGTGCCGTCCCCGACCCGCAGCCAAACCCCAGAAACGGCTTGAAAAGCGAATAAAGCAGGACAGCCGTACCCGCGTATTAAGCACACGGATACGGCTCCTTCATGCCGTGCCGACGGTCAGATTGCCTGAACGCGGCTGGCCTGCGGACCCTTGGCGCCCTGGGTAACCTCGAACTCCACCTGCTGATTCTCCTCGAGGCTACGGAAGCCCTGGCCATCGATCTCGGAGTAGTGCACGAAGACGTCCGGGCCGTCCGTGCGCGCGATGAAGCCGAAACCCTTTTCGGCGTTGAACCACTTCACAGTTCCCTGTGTCATTTGTTTTCTCCTTGTCAGGATTCCGGGCCGCACTATGCGGTCCGGCGGCCGGTTGATCAGACGACTGCTTCTCGACTTGCCCTGCAAGGTGAAAAGAGACGCCCGCACCAAGGTTCTGGGCGAGCGTGCATGGAACACGAACACTTGAAACTCCGACCTACGCAGTATAGCGGACCCTACTGACGAATTTGTTCCTCACCCAACAAAGTCGAAAGTCACAAGCCGAGGGCCGATGGTCCGCCGCGGCCCAGGCGGTGGTCTCTGCGGGATAGAGACCACTGGCAGTGCCGGGGCCCCGGTCTGCGAAGCCCGGCCGGCTACGCCGCCTCCTGTGCACCCACTGATGGTCGAGCGACGCGTGTGAGCATCAGGCTAATTTCTTTACGACCGCTCATCCTGTTGTCAGGGCAAACGGTAGTGTTCCGAAGGATTTGATCCATCCGACCGCTGACGACCTCGACCTCACTTCATGAATCGTCGGAACCGGCGCCCTGTGCGGGCCTAGGCCGAGATAACACCGCCGCTAATTGACCTGGACGCTGAGGAACGCTTCTCCACGTTTTTCACTTCGTAAACTCCCTCCCGCAATGCCTGACCGAGAAGAAACTGCTCGAAAGCCCAGGCGTACTACGTTTCCCGAGAAAGCCCAATAACGTCCAGATCTATGTGGGCCGCGGCGGTAGAACCGCCAGCCACCCGTCCGTAAGCAGTTCGAGCAGTTGGCCGTCGGGATCACGAACCATCGCCGAACCCACGGTGGCTGCTTCTGCCACGACCGATCCTCCATATCCAACGATCTGGTCGAGTACGGCAGCCAGATCGGACACCGATAGCGAAATATGCGTCAGGCCAACGTCGTCCATCACACGGTCGGCACCGGAGCGCGGTTGCCGCTTCGAATAGTCAAGCAATTCGAGCACCAGCCCGTCCCGGATGAGATAGGTCGCGTGCAGACCGATCGGCGGGTCCAGCTGCAGCAACCGGTCAGTGCCGTCATCGGGTGCATCGAGTTCCCACCAGAACTGAAATCCCAACAGACCCTCGTAGAATCGCCGCGACCTATCCCGGTCGGTGACACAGAGGCCGACGTGGTTGAAAACCGTTCGATGACTGGTCATCACGGCCTTCCGAAGCGCGTCAGCAGCGACGGTCCGTCACCGTCGATGTGGACGGTTACGCGTTCGAAGTATCCGCCGGTTCCAACGTCGGTGATCCACGACTGTACGCAGAGCACCATGTTTTGTTCGATCACCGCATCGGCACCGCGGCCGAACCCGATCATTGGTGGTTCCGCGCCCAGGCCCAGCCCATGGGCGAGTGCCACCTCGGGTTCGGGGTTGCCGGTTTGTTGCCACGCGCGATAAAGATCGGCACCGGTGTTGCCAGGCCTGCACACCGACAGCAGCGCTTCGAGAGATCGTGCGCAGCGCTCGGCCAGTTCCGCCGCACCCGGCGGTTCAGGACGCCCAGCGATCAGCGTGCGCGCCAGGGCCGCCTCGTATCCGGCGTACAACGCCCCCGGGGCCAGCACAACCAGCTCACCATCGCCGATCGGCCGTTCGGTGGCCAGGTGACGAAACCGCACGGGGCCCACGGTGGGTGTGGCAAAGCAGACCGCTTCCGAGGGGGGATTCGGTGCCCCGAGAACGGCGATGCGCTCGTGGTAGACACCGAGCAGGTCACATTCTGCAACTCCGGGTTGTAGCGCATCGTCCATTGCTGTCAGGGCGGACTCCGCCAGTGCTGCCGCGACATTCAAGCAGGTGATCTCGTCGGGTGTCTTGACCCGGCGCGCGGCCTCCATCACGGGTGCGGCGTCGACGATCTCGGCGGCGGTGACGTGGTCGGCGATCAGCGCGGCGAACATCGGTGTGAGCCCGTCGGTGCCCACGCGTGCCGCCGCGCGCAGTCCGGCTATCTCGCCCAGCGCGCGCGCCAGATTGACCGGGTTCCACACCAGTCCATAGAGATCTTCGCGACCAATTTCCGGCGGTACACCTTCGTCCCAGCTGGAGAGCAAGTGCACTTTGCCGGTGTGAGCGACGACCACCGCAGTGGGGGCGAACGGCAGAACGCCGGCGCGGCCGAGTTGGCGGGCACCCGAGACGTACCGGACGTTTCCGACCCCCCCGAGGAGCAGGGCATCGAGGCCGTGACGTGCCATTCCGTCGAGCACCTTGTTGCGGCGCATCGCGCGCAACCGGGTAAAGTCGGTGCGCGCGTCGTCCTCCAGAGCCATTGTGCCAACTCGTAGGCCGCGGTCGCGTGCAGCCGGGCTCATGTGGTTAACCCGAACGGTTCGTAAGTGGAGCCGCTCAACTTCACCCATCCCGAATCAGTCACGGCGACAATGTCTTCCGACCGGTAGCCAGCGGCGCCCTCATCCCAGATCACCGGTTCAAACACCAGCACCATCCCGGGTTGCATGATCAGCGCGTCGTCGAACGATTCGCCGAAGTCAGTTCCGACCAAGGGCATCTCGGCGCTTTCCGTGCCCACTCCATGAGCGAGATAGAAGTGTGTGATCCAGGGGCGCACCCCATCGTTGGCCGCGGTGGCAGCCGCACCGAGCTTGAGCGCCGACACACCGGGGGCGAGGATGTCCAGCGCCGCATCGACGACAGAACGCCAACGGCGAAACTGCGCCTCCTGACGAGCGTTCGGACCCGAACCGACAACCCAGGTCCGCCCGTAGTCGGAGGCGTACCCCTGCCACATGATGCCGGCATCAACCCAGATGACGTCGCCGTGACGCAAGAAGCGGTCGGTGGTCACCGTGGGGTACGCGAGGTCACCGTGAATCGTCCATGGACCTTCCGCTCTGGTCGGGGCCATCACTTGCCAGATCGGGTCGATTCCGCCGGCGGTGGCGCCGAGTTCGAACACACGACGCAGAAAGGCTGCGCTCAGGTCGGTCTGGCGGACGCCCGGCCGCAGCAACCGCAGCGCGTCGACCATGGCCAGTTCGTTGAGTCGCTGTGCGGTCCGGATACAGGCAAGCTCGTCGGGGGTTTTGACGATCTTTGCCGCACCCAGCACGTCCCCGGCGTCCACCCAATCGAAGCCAGGGAGTCCGCGCAGCATGGCGTGGGTCTGATCGTCGACACCTAACCGCGCTTTCGGGGCGAAGTGTGCGTTCAGTACGGCAACGAATTCATCGAATCCGTCGTCGAGGTCGGGAAACAGTGGGCCGTGCAGGTGGTCGCTGGGTAAGTCGGGCGGTGCACCGTCGAGATACAGCGTGTACAGATGTGGTGCGGGGTCACCGCGGCCGATGATCACGACCGCGCGAAACAGCGCCGCGCGATCACCGTCGGCCGCCGGGGCGGTAGCCCCGGTGGCGTAACTGACCGCGCTGGACCCGAGCAGCACCAAGCCGTCGACCTTTCGGGTTTCAAGTTCGTGCTGTAACCGCGCAAACCGGTCACGACGCATCCGCGCGAGATCGGGCCGCGCAGGGATCGGCAGACCCCCGATCGTCGCTCCCGCCGCCCAGTCCTCGATCGTCACGCTCCCCCCATCCGCTGCGCGTACCGTGTTGACGACGCCAACCGCTCTGGTCTAAATGTCAAAGTATATAAAGATTGATTAATAGCTTGGTAGCCTAGCAAGAGCACCGTCCCCTGCTTGAGCAGATCCGACAGATTCCTTGTGCTGGAGGGTTTTCCGATGACAACACGGCCAGAGATCAGCGATGACGTAAGGGTGGACTTTGATCACCACTCCGATGCGTTCAACCTCAACGAAGTCGAGGCCAACGCCGAGCTGCGCCGCCGGTGCCCGGTCGCGTGGAATGAGAACTATGGGGGCTTTTGGTTTCTGACCAGCTATCAAGCCGTCGCGCAGGCCGCACGCGACGGCGACACGTTCGCCCACAAATACGATCCCGACGCAGCCGACGGCGTGAATTACCAAGGCGAGATGGGTGTTCCGCGACCCGAGGGACAGCCCGCTCTCGGCATCGGCGAAGTCGACGGCCCCTACCACCAGGCCCTGCGTCGCGGGCTGGCCCCGTCGTTCTCTCCGCGAACGGTGGCGCAGATGCGTCCATTCATCGAACAGGCCGCGCACTGGTTTATCGATCAGCGAATCACCGATGGCGAGATGGACCTGGTACTCGACTACGCCAGCCCGATTCCCGCCATCCTGACGATGAAGCTCATGGGCCTGCCGTATGACAACTGGCAGCTGTACGCCAACCTGTTCCACTCGGTGATGGCCCACCCGACCAACAGCGACGCATACAACAAGGCGATCGCTGCCGTCCCGGCAATGATGGACGACCTCTTGGACTTCGCCAGAGCGCGCCGTGCCGAGCCGCGGGACGACCTGACCAGCTTCCTGGTGGAATTCGAATTCGACGGCAACCATCTCAGCGATAGCCAACTACTCGATATTCTGTGGAACCTCATCGCCGGCGGCGTCGACACCACCACCTCGCAGACTGCGCTGAGCCTGCTGCACTTGGCCGCCCACCCGCAGCTGCGTCAGCAACTCACCGATGCCCCTGAGCTCTACTCGACTGCCGTCGACGAGTACCTGAGGTACTTCTCGGTGAACCAGCAACTGAGCCGGACCGTCACCCGTGACGTCGTGCTCGGTGGCCAGCAACTGCGCCGCAACGACCAGCTCGTGCTGAGTTGGTTGGCCGCGAACCATGACGAAGAGGAATTCGACCGCCCCCACGATGTCATCCTCGACCGCTTTCCCAACCGCCACCTCGCCTTCGGGTTGGGTCCGCACCGTTGCATCGGGTCTCACTTGGCGCGAACGATGTTCGAAGTCATGCTGAGGGCCGTACTGGAACGCATTCCTGGCTACCGCGTCGATCTCAACGGCGTCGACGAGTACCTCGGCAATCCGAGCATGACCGGATTGGGAACGCTGCCCGTCACCTTCGTCCCAGGCAGATCTCGGGGAACGCCACGCCCTTACTGACCGCCTCGCTGCGACAACCGCTGGATCTGTCCGTAGGCGTCGATGGGGCTATGCAACGCCAGTCCGCCATCGGCGAAGAGGGTTTGTCCTGTGACCCAGGACATCTCGAGCAACGCGACGATCGCCTCGGCGATGTCGTCGGGCTCGCCGATGCGGCCCAGCGCCGTTCGTTCGGTCAGTCCCTCCACCCAGCCCGGAAGCTGCTCGGGCTTAGCCAGCATCGGCGTGCGAGTCACGCCGGGACCCACGGCGTTGACGCGGATGCCATATCTGCCCCACTCGGTGGCCGCGATTCGCACCAGCATGTCGATCCCGGCTTTCGACACGCAGTATGCGCCCATGTCGCGGTCCGCCAGCGTTCCGCTGATGCTCGACACGGCTACGATCGACCCACCCGAACCCGAGTCGATCATCATGCGCGCGACGGCGCGCATCGTCAGCCACGTTCCCGTCAGGTTGGTGTCGATGACCCGCCGCCAGTCATTGGGACTCTGGTCCAACAACATTCCCGATGCACCAATGCCCGCGCAGGCCACAAGCCGGTTCGGCGCGCCGTGAGCGGCCAGTGTCCTGGCAGCTGCTTCCGATACTGAGTCGGGATCGCTTATATCGCAATCGATGTCGCCGTCCTTGATGTCCCATGCCACGACTTGTTCGCCCGCCAGGCGCAGCCGAGTCACGACCGCACTGCCGATACCTGAGCCGCCGCCGGTGACGACCGCGGTCATGAAGGCGCCCCGATGAGTTCCACGCGGACTTCGTCGGGTGCGGTGATCACCGCCATAGGAACCGTCTTCCCGCCGGGTGCCGGCATCGAGATCCGACGCACGCCGTCGCTAAATCCGTGCTGCGCCAATGTCGCCAACGCTACGTCTATCTCGCGCTCCAGCGACAACAGAAAGAACCCGTACGTTGGCCGCTCTGGTGGTGGCGCAGCAGGATGCGAATCTTCGAAGACCACAAGCTCGACAATGCCGGTGTCAGGCGTATTGGGGTCACCAAGAAATATTGACCGCAACTGGTGGGTCGCCGCATTGAACAGCGTGGGCCAGTCGCCGCTGAATGTGTGATCGAATAATTCAGTGAAACCCAAGCCGTCACACCAGAACCGTATCGAGCGTTCGACGTCAGAGGTGACTATCGCTGTGTGGTGAATTCCGGGCACGCAGATCCTTCCATGACCGCCAATCGCTTTACGGAGACGGGGTACTACGCAACGATAATTAGCTTTACATGATGACAGCCGTATGTAAAGGTTGGGTATGGCTGGACCGACCTTTGCGCCACGCGATCTCGCGACAACACCCAAGCAGCTGAAGTTGTCGCGAGCCACAGGTCAGTCGAACGAATTCCTTACTTGCGCAACGCTTCTAACTGACCCGTAGCATCGAGGCGATCGGTGCTTGAGGTTGCCGCCGGCCGCAGCCGGGGGACGTCGTCTCGTGGTTAGGCACACCGCGGGCCCGTCGGTCGCGATCATCGGCGGCGGCTTTGCCGGCATCGGCGCAGCCGTCAAGCTCACTGAGGCGGGTCTGCACGACTTCACCATCTTCGAAAAATCCGATGGAATCGGTGGCACCTGGTGGGACAATCGCTATCCCGGCGCCGAAGTCGATGTGCATTCCCAGCTGTATTCGTATTCGTTTCGTCCGCACGACTGGAGCCGCACCCACGCCCGTCAGGCCGAATTGCAGCGCTACCTCGAAGATGTCGTCGACGAGTACGGGCTGCGGAAGCATTTCCGGTTGTCGACCTCGGTCGAAGAGGTCACCTGGGACGACCAGAACAGTGGCTATGTTCTGCGGACGGCCAACGGCGAGAAGCGAATCTTCCGTGCCGTGATCAGCGCGGTGGGAATGCTCAATATCCCCAACTACCCAACGTGGCCGGGTCTCGACGACTTCGCCGGGCCCAAATTGCACACCGCGCGCTGGAAGCCGATCGATTTAGCCGGCAAGAGAGTTGCGGTTGTCGGCACCGGATCCAGTGCCGTGCAAGTGGTTCCATCGATCGCCGGCGTGGCTGAGCGCGTGACGCTGTTCCAACGTGAACCCGGCTGGGTCATACGGAAGCCCGACCGCGATCTATCCGATGACGAGCGCGCCAGGCTGCGCCGACCCCGGACTGGGCGCCGCGAGAGACTGCGCCAGTTCTGGCTCATCGAGATCGGTCAACTATTTGGCGCACTGCACCGGCCGGGCACCAAGATCAATTCGATTGCCGAATCGCGATGCCGCGCCTACATCGCGGCCGTCTTCGCCGACCGGCCCGACCTCGCCGAAGCGGTTATGCCGAAATACCCGTTCCCCGGCAAACGACCGATGCTAACGAAGGACTTCTATCCCAGTCTGCTGCGCGATGACGTCGAGTTGATCCCCCACGCGGTCGCCTCGGTGACCCGCACCGGGGTCGTCGACGTGCGCGGCGTCGAGCACCCCGCCGACGTTCTCATCATGGCGACCGGCTTTCAGCCGGCGAACTATCTCGCGTCATACCGCGTCGTCGGGCGTACTGGCCGCACACTGCACGAGTTTTGGCATGGTGAACCACAGGCGTTCGCCGGCATCACTGTGCCGGAGTTCCCGAACTTCTACATCCTCTACGGCCCCAACACCAATGGCGGCGAAATCGTCTCAGCCCTACAGCGCCAATCGGAGTTCGCGGTGCGATCCATCAAGCGCTTGCGCGGGCCGAACGTGGCCTCCGTGGAGGTACGGCCTTCGTTCTACCGCCGCTACAACCAATGGATTCAGGGCGCGATCGCCAAGACCGTCTGGGTGCAGGCCAACAACTACTACAAAAGCCCGTCGGGCCGCGTCGTCACCCAATGGCCTTACGGTGCTGTCATTTACCGGGCGGTGACCAAGCTGCTCGGCCCCTTGTCGGAGAAGGTCACCCGGGTGGTCCCCACATCAGACAGAACGGACCCTCGGGCGTCGTCCCTACGGGAAAGGTAGGCGCGATGAGTTCGTCGCCTTCGGTATTACGTCGATCACGCGACGCTCGAAGTATGCCGGCAAGACCTTCACCGATCGCGTCGTCGCCCAAGTCCTAACCTTGCGGAATACCTGCGGCCGCCAGGATCAGCCCGGCGACCTGCTCGGGCTGAGTGATGAGCGAAACGTGCGAGGTATCGAGTTCGATCGTATGCGCGCCCATCCGTTGGGCAAGGAACCGTTCGAGATCCGGGTCGATGGTCCGGTCCTGGGTGGACACCTGATACCAGCTCGGCTTATCGCGCCAGGCGGCCACGGACGTGCGCTCAGCGGGCAGAGTGCTCCGATTGCGCCCCTGAACGGCACAGAGCGCGCGGGATCGTTCGACTGGAACGGCGCCGGCGAAATCGCGGAGAAACGTTGCCTCGTCGAGATCGGCGTATCCGTCAGGTGATACGACGAGGCCCGCGGACGCCGGAGGCGTCGGGAACCGCTTGGACAGCGCCGGAAAGTCCTCGTGCGCGTCGGGCGCCCGAGCGGCGATGTAAACGAGCGCACTGACCGATGGCTCGATCCCCACCTCACTGACCAGCGTTCCCGACCAAGAATGCCCGCCCAAGACCACCGGACCGGATTGCCGCGACAAGACCCGTCGGGTCTCGGCCGCTGCATCGGTGAGAGTGGTCAGCGGGTTTTGGACGACGGCGACGTTGAGCCCGGCGGCCTGCAAGTACGGCACGACGTCGATCCACGAGGAGCCGTCCGCATACAGGCCGTGAACCAGGACGACGCTTCGGGCCCGTATCGCAGCGACCGGTATCCCCGATGGCGGTGTATCGCTGCGCGCTGATGGGCTCGACAGCCCAGCAGCGCCGACCGCGACGGTACTGGCGATCCCCATCTTGGCGAATGTCCTTCGTGACAGATTCATCTCGTTATCCCCTGCTCGGTTGTGACTGGCCGATCAAAACCGTCCGTTGTCGGAACGATCATCACCGCCGTGAGCGTGCGTCCGCATCAGCAAGTACGCAGTGCAATACCGCAGTCATCCGGTTGGTCCGCGGATCAACTTTTCACTGCGCAGTCACCGTCATCAGCAAAAACCACCACCACGTCCTCAGCAGCCACCGCATCGACCCCGACCGCAACTACTGGCCCGACCAAACAAAAAACCCCGGCCGCTGGCCGGGGAATCTGTAACCGATGACGCGACTCACGTGTAACCCATGACCCGACTCATCACATGGGTGGAGCTAAGGGGACTCGAACCCCAGCTCCTACCTGCGGAAATACCACTTGAGCTGCAGGTTCGTTCCGTCTCGTTCCGGTTCAATACCGCTCGTTACCTGCGGTTTCCTTTACTGCTCTTGACGGCGTCAAGAGCAGTAAAGGACGCTTTCATGCACGATGTACATTCACCCGACCGTCAGCGAATTGTTGCCGCGGACGTTTCAGGAGATGAAACCCCGCCATAGCGCCCGGCTGCCCTCGGCAGCCAGCTGCCGAGCAAAACCTGACGTAAGCGGGGTGTGAGACCCAACCAGTGGAAATGGAGATACCAGATGGCCGTGCTCCCACAGCCCCCTGAGGGAATTGTGCTGGCCCACTTCATCGTCTCGAACGATGTCGAGCGCTCGCGGCGCTTCTACACCGAAGTACTCGGCGGCAAGGTGGTCTTCCACGGAGACGTCACCTATGTCGCGCTGTCCAACAGTTGGATCATCATCAATGTCGGCGGAGGCCCGACCGACGACAAGCCGACGGTCACCCTGGAGGCGCCCCGTGATCCAGACCGGGTCAGCAGTTTCCTCAATATCCGGGTCAAAGACATTGCGGCTGTGTACGCCGAATGGAGCGCCCGGGGTGCTCAATTCCTGACGCCGCCGAAACAGCACCAGTACGAGATCCGTTGCTACATACGCGATCCTGACGGCCATTTGATCGAAGTGGGGCAAACGACGGACCCAGAAGGGGACTGGGCGCCCGTTCAGTGGCCATCGAGTGCGCCCGTTGAGGAGTATGAGTGAATGCCGAGATCGCCAGCGAAACCCCCCACATCGGCGATGGCCAGGTCCCCCGACACTGAGATCCCTACCAGCGGTCACGGCACCTCCCCGCCGTCCGCCCGTTCTCAGCGAGGCGCTGCGAGACCGCTCGGGCGATGCTGCGGGCAGCCGTTGTTGGTGCCAGAACGCTGAGGAGGTGTCGGTCATGACCACCGCGATCATCGGCACTGGAGGGCTCGGATCGGTCATCGCCCGCCAGCTCGCCTCCGGCGGCGAGACCTTGCGACTCTCGAGCGCCAATCAGTCGGCCGGAACGCTTGCTGCACAGATCGGTCGAGCTGCCGTCGTCGCCGTCGATAACCGCGACGCGCTGCAGGGCACTGATGCCGTCGTGCTCGCCCTGCGCTTTGCCGCCCTGAAGGGCGTCATAGACGAGATCGCCGACTCGCTAACCGACAAGCTTGTAGTCATTCCCAGCAACCCGCTCGCCACCGACGCACAAGGCAACGTCGTCCGTCTGCTGCCGACAGGGCAATCCTGTGGCGAGGTTGTAGCGGAGTGGTTGCCGACGGGGGCGCACTTGGCCATGGCGTTTGGAACCCTGTCGGCCGATCTCCTCGAGTCCTCCAGCAACCGGTCACCGGAGCGGGCGGTGCTGTTCTACGTGACCGACGACGACCGTGCCGGCAAGCAAGTCGAGCGGTTGATTCGCACAGCCGGGTTCGAGCCGGTGAAGGTCGGCGGGATCGAACAGTCGGGTCGGCTCGAGGTCGGCGGCGACCTTCACGATCTCGTAGTCGGCCCCACAGAGGCGCAGTCATTGATCGGTGGGACCTGATCGCTCCGCCGCCCTGCCCGGGCCTGTTCCTGATCGAGCCTTCGCCTAGATCCTCTTGATCAACAGTATTGAAAATCCTCACCGGTCGAGCCCAGCGGGTGGACTGATCCTCGTGACCAGCCACAGCGTCGCCGTCATCAGCAAAACCAACACCGCAACCTCAGCAGCCACCGCATCTACCCCGACCGCAACTACTGGCGCAACCAAACAAAAAACCCCGGCCTTTGGCCGGGGAATCTGTAACCGATGACGCGACTCACGTGTAACCCATAACCCGACTCATCAGATGAGTGAGCATAACCCCGGCAGATGGCCGGGGAACCTGTAACCGCTGACGCGACTCATGTGTGACCGGTGACCCGATCACATGGTGGAGCTAAGGGGACTCGAACCCCAGCTCTGACCAGGCGAAACGCGGTCTCAACTGCGGTTTCGTTCCGTCTCGTTCCGGTTCAGTACCGCTCGTTACCTGCGGTTTCGTTTTCAATTCTTGACGGCGTCAAGAGCAGTCGCGTTGGTCGCAACGTAGGATCCGCCGGTGAACCCGGTTATCTACGCGCCATGAGACGCTCTACGTTCTTGTCATTGAGCCACGTTACTTTGTGACGATGCGCCGGTACGCCCGCCCCGAAGGCGACAACCATCAGCTGAGGGTTGAGCCTCGGCTGGAGTCATGGAATAAGGCCAGCGATCCGGATCAGGTTCGACTGCGGGCATTTCTCAACGACACCGAAGCGCTGCTCGCCGCTTCGCGGATCGACGGCCCATGGGCGCTCCGACTCGATGTCGGGCTCCCCCACTCGACGGGATCTGCTCGATATGGCGGACCCCGACAACTACGCGCACCCGCTCGCCTCGCGCCTGAAGGATGCTGGCCTGGCGTCGGTGTGGTGCACGAAGCAGCACAGCCAGCATTCCTTCGTTCGGATCGAAGCCGCCCGCGCGATGCCTGCGCCATCAGGGACGTGTTGGTCGCGAGAACGACCGCGTCGTACGAGAAACTCGCCTACAAGGAGCAGATCCACGCCGCAGTCGCCGGCGCAGCAGAATTGCAACCCGAACCGGTCAGGCTCGACTGGCCTTCGTCGTCGGCCCCAGCAGGAACTGGCTGAACCTGTGGAAGCCGACGATCGACTCACTGGAGCCGCTCCTGGGGCGTGATCCCTCAGAAAACCGCGCCTGGCACCCCCTCGACGGCAGGATCACCGAGCTGGGCATGCATCTGACCGTTGACCCCGCTGTGCGCTACGAGGTCGTGGTCGGCATAGCTGCCGCGCGCGTGACGACCGGTTTTGCGCCCGAGGGCGAGCAGCGGGATTAGCACCTGATCACCAGTGAACGGGTAGCTCCTTCATGCCGTAGATGTCGGTTTCCTTGAAGCTCAGCGCATCCGGCGATACCGCCAATGTCAGCCCGGGTAGGCGTCGCGCGAGTGTGGCAAATGCGACCTGCATTTCGACTCGGGCGAGGTTCTGTCCAATGCATTGGTGCACGCCGTAGCCGAAACCCAACTGCCCGCGGGTGTTTCGGTCGGCGTTTAGGGTTTCTGGGTTGTCGACGAACTTAGTGTCCCAGTTTCCAGCGGGCAGGTTCATCATGACGAATTCCCCGGCGCGGATCAATTGACCGCCGATGGTGAGGTCTTCGGTCGCCACGCGATCGACCTGGCTTTGCACGATGGTGAGGTAGCGCATCAACTCTTCGACGATGTTCGCGACGACGGCAGGATCGTCGGTGTGGCCGAGTCGCTCGAAGACCTCGGGATGCTGCAGCAGCGCAACTGTTCCCATTGAAATCATGTTGGCGGTGGTTTCGTGGCCGGCCTGCATCATGATCACGCTTGTCATAGCCGTTGTCGCGCGGTCGAGTTGGCCGGTTGCGACGTAGCCCGTGATAAGGCGGCTGATCAAATCGTCGCCAGGTTCGCGCTCTTTGCGCTGCACCAATTCCTGAATATAGGCGAACATCGTGGCCATGGCCTGCGTCTTTTGCTCGTCGGAGGACTTTTGGTCCAGCCCAATGGTGGTCTGGCGCTGAAAGAGTCCGAGATCTTCGGGCGGCACACCGAGCAGCAGCGCGATCACCAATGACGGCACTGGCAGGGCAAAGTCGCGCACAAGGTCAGCTGGCGGCCCGTTGCCGATCATCTCGCTGAGGTAGTGGTCAACCATGTCCTGGATGTGCGGTCGCATCGCTTCGGTACGCCTGAAGGTGAAGTTGCTGGTCAGCATGCGCCGTATCCGATGGTGCTCGGGGTCGTCAGTCCGCGCAAAGATAACGGGTACGTTGTCGTCGGAGTCGGACAGCATGTCGAAATCCGGAATGGTCTTCGCGGACAGGCGCGGATCGACCAGCGCCGCTCTGATGTCCTTATAACGGCTCACCACCCAGATCGGATGGCCGTGGAACATCGCCCGTCGTAGCCCGGGCTCTGCCCGCCAGTTCACGAATTCAGCCGGGGGCGCAAGCGGGCAGTGCGCCGCCCGCGGCACCGGCAGCACAGGAAGTTCGACGTCAGAGCACGACCCGGAAGTCTCGGAAGTTGTTGACATCATTGGTCCTCCTGATGCGCGGCAGCTGCGAGGCCGAGTCCGCGTGAGGCGCCGGTGATGACAACGGTTCGCGGCTCACCCATGGCCGGGTGCACACCGATCACTATCCGAGGCCAGCTGTACGTCCGGACGGCCATGGGGTTGGCCGGACATCCACGTCGACCAGATGCCCACCGAGTACGACCCTGCTGGCCGTTCTTCTCGTAGAAACCTTGAGGGTCAAAGACCTTGGCGTCCGGATACGGCCAGGGGCACGCCACCGAGGTTGCGGTCTTCGACCACTTGATGGCCGTGAACGCAGCCCCATACATCAAGTAGGCGACGTTGACGATCACGCACATCACCAGAAACGAGCCCAGAGCCGGTCGACTAGGGAACAGGCGAACGCGCTGCGCTAACTTTTCGGCCACCGTGCGCCCCGTGTCGTCGCGGTAGATCAACACACCCGCCGGGATCATCACCAGGGTGACCAAACTGGATTCCCAGATCAGCGGGAACTGGTGTGGCGTGCCGGTGAAGATCGACCCGAACGGAATCACATGGGAGTAGATGTACATCCCGGTCTGCACCAACGTGACCTCCAGGATCATGTCGATGATGAACCCGACGGCAAAGATCAGTACGCCAAGACTGATCAGGGGATGGCGCCACGCGAACGAGTCAACGGGCCGGCGCGCCTGAATGCGGCGCAGGATCTGACATCGCCGGGAAGTAGGGCCCGAGTTGGAACATCACATAGCCGATGACGACGAACGGCTCAATCGTCGGTGAGAGCGAGACCAGCGGCCACGATTCGGGAAAGTGCCACAGCCGCGGGTTGTACACCGCGTACGGCGCCCAGTTCATGATCGGGTCCTGCCAGACGATGATCGTGGTCACAAATCCCATCAGCAAGACGGGATGGGGCCCGAACCGGCGCCAACCCCACACGAAAGCCACCGTGATGCCGGTGACGGCGATGATCGTGAACACCTGAAGGAGGCCGAGCCAGTGCTGAAGCCCAATAGCAACTGCACCGGTCGCGGCGCCCCGGTCACCTGCGGATTGCCCACCCGCGCATCGGGATAATCGCGTGCGTTCCACGCGATCGCCACCACCGCACTGACGCCCAGGACGGCGAAAAGCCACGTCCACACGGACCCGGCCGTCGAACGCTTCGGCACCGTGCCCGTCGTTGCGGACGGTGCATTGGTTTGCTCAGTAGTCATCCTCTATTCCTCACCAAATCGGTCGACAAGACGTGAGCTGACGCCATCGGCGTCCAGCCTTCGCGCCACCAGGTAGCCGGGTCGCTGGTCATCGTCGGCCCGGCCTTCAGCGACCGCAGGTCTGAGTTGCACCCGGTACGAACGACGTCAGGCCAACTCCTTTAGCGGCGCGACGATTCGCTCATACTCTCGTCTGTTACGCACCAACGGTGTGTCAGTGAATCGACTCGGCAACCATCGGTAGGCGACCCGCAGCAGCTTGGTGAGCACCGTGAACTCGAGATCGTGCCGGCGGTCCAGGTCATCGGCACAATCTCGCGCACACGCGGGTGCATGATGCCGAACCCCAGCACAGAAACGATGTGTCCCGCGACCGGTCCGAGCAGTGTCCATAGCGGCGCCGTGACGGCCGGCATGTAGTGCCGGGCGTCTTCGGTCGCACCGTGGCGTCCATAACGATGTCCAGAGCTGGCCGTGTGCTTCAGCTTCTCGGCGGCCATATGGTCGTAGTACGCGCACAAATCCTCGTAGTTCTCCGTGAGTTGTCGTGCGCGCCCGGGCATCTGCAGGTCCTCGCACAGCGCCCGGAAGCGGTCCCAGATGGCCTGATTCTCCGTCGTCGCTGAGCCGTTCGCCGGTGATCGCCATGAAGGCCCCCCGGTGCATGAAGAAGATGCTGATCAAATTCCAGTTCCACGGCTCAGGGCTCAGGGCGCTGTATCGGACCCCCATCGGGCCCAACGCCTTTCACGTCACGGTGCAGTTCCACAAGCCGCTGCATTTCCTCGCGGCGGTGGACGCTTTGGCCGAAGAAGCGCCAGTTGATCCGAGGCGGCCGTGCGGCGCGCCCGCCCGAACGGGTCGTCGCGGATCCGGGCCGTGTCCACTAATGCCGCCGACACCGCCGGCAGCATCATCTCGTCGAAAAGCGCGGGGGCAGAACAAGGCCAGCAACCGCGACCCGATCACTCGCTCGAACCGAGCTACCACGTCGGTCGACGCATCGACCGACCTCATCGACGCCTCGGCAGCTTCGACCGCGGCTGTCGGCAGATTCGATCGCGTACCGCAGGTTCGACCGTCGGTTTCCGCAGATTCGACCGACATGTCTTTGCCTCCTCTCGCCGAGCAATTCTGGTGCAGTGCGACACCAGAAAGTATTGTGGTGTCAGACTGCACCAGAAAGTATCGATTGGTCAAGGGCGTCTGAGAGACAATGCAGTCGATGGCAACCGCGAGCTCGCAACTACGGTGGTGTCACCGCCGAGCAACGGCGCGCCGTCCGTCGCGCAGCCCTGATCGAGGCAGCGCTTGCTTTGTTTGCCGAAGACGGTGCACGCGCAGTGTCCAAACGTGCGGTGTGCGCGCGTGCGCGACTCAACGACCGGTACTTTTACGAGCATTTCGCCGACTCCGATGCGTTGCTCGAAGCGATTACTCGCGACCTCACCGCCGAAGGATTGGAGGCGGTGAACGCCGCCACGCGTAGCGTCGCACCCGATATTCGTGCGCAAGTCCACGCCACCGCTGACGCAGCTCTTGCTTTCCTCACCGCCGACCCGCGCCGCGGCCACTGCTTCTGCGCTCTCATACTTCCGAAGTGCTGCAGCGCGCCCGCCTGGACAGCACTCGCGCGATCTCCACTGCGATGTCGGCGATGCTCAGGCAGCCGCTCGGTGCTTCCGCTGCCAGCCAGCTCGACACCGATATGGCTGCATTCGCATTCGTCAGCGGTGCCATGGAAGTGATCGCTGGTTGGCTGCGCGGCGACTTCGACACCACCCGCGAGCACGTTGCCGACATTGTCGCCGGGCTGCTGTTGGCCGCCGCCGACGTCTCCACCGCACTGCCTGGATCAACGGGCAAGGCAGTTCAATAGGGGCGACGGCCTATGGGTGGTATCGCCAGGTCGCCCCTCAGGAGGTGGCAGGCACGACGGCGCTAATGTCCTCGCCCTGAAGGAGTTTGACCAACAACGATAGGTCGAAGTAGTCCGTCCAACGGGTGATCTTGCCGCCGTCATCGATGACGAACGTTCCCATGACCGGCACTCCAGCAACGGCGCCCGCCGGTGTTCGGATGTAGTCGACGCGCTCGGTCAACACGACCTGTCCGTCCGCGGCGATGTTAACGATCTCGAACGCATACGAATCCGGGAACATCCCAAATTGGGCGGCCATGTTCTCGACGATGGCATCGACGCCCGCGAAGGCCGGCATCCCGACGTTCTGGTAGACCGCGCTGTCGGCGACAAGCGGCCGTAACGCCTCCGGATCGCGCTTCTCCATCAGTGCGCAGAACTGGCGCACGACCTCGACTGGCTCAGACATCAGGAACCTCCAGCTGCGGACACATTGGAACAGGGACTCTGGGCTCGCATACGGACTGTAGGTGACATACAAAGTGTATGCAATAGGCTGCGCACCATGGCCGACGGTGCCGACCTCGACCCCAAAGCGCGGCGCGCCGCGCAAGCGGAAGCCACGCGTGCAGCCCTAATAAGGGCTGCCCGTGACCTTTTCGTCGAAAAGGGATATCACCGCACCGGGACCGAGGAAATCGTCGCGGCCGCAGACGTCGGAACTCGCGGGGCGCTCTACCACCATTTCGCCGACAAGCAGGCCCTGTTCGAGGCGGTCTTCGTCGCCGTCGAGGAGGACCTGATCATTTCGGCTGCGCAGAACCTCGCAGGTAACCCGAACGACTCGGCATTGGGCATCTTGAGGCACGGACTGCTCGGCTTTCTGGACGCGTCGCTGACTAAACCCGCACAACAGATCCTGCTCATCGACGGCCCCGCCGTGCTCGGCTGGCGCAAATGGCGAGAGCTGGAGAGTCACTACGGACTCGGCGCGATTCACGCGATGCTGCAACGCGCCGCCGAGGAAGGCGATCTCGCCGAAGGCCAGCCCCTTGACGTGCTCGCACACGTGCTGTTGGCCGCTGCGGACGAGGCGGCGCTGTTCATCGCGAACGCCTCCGACCCATTGAAGGCCCGCGATCAAGCAGTGCAAACCCTGGACCTATTGCTAGCCGGACTGCACTCTCGCACAGGGTGATTCGGCGCAGCCTCCCATGCCGCGTAACCGCCTTCACAGGCTGCGCCATTAACCCACATACAGCCTGTAGGTACTCTCACGTATAGCTCTTTTACATCCACTGGCTTCGGGAGGCGCGATGGACAGGCGCCGCATCCTCTGCGGTGCCGCCAGCGATTACACCGAAACGGTGCGGATCTTGGCGGCAGTCTTTGCGTGGCTTGTGGTTTGGATGATTCTAAGGCCGTGAGCTGCGGTTTCCTGGTGGAGCTAAGGGGACTCGAACCCCTGACCCCCACACTGCCAGGACCAGGCAGGAGCCGTGACCAGGCACGATACGCGCATTTTGGGGCTGCAGGGGACGTAGTTGAGGGGCCCACTGTCGTCACGGTTGTCGTCAGAACTGTCGTCATTTGGCAACTGTGACGGCCGCCGGCCAAACCGCACTCAGCAAGCGACCATATCCGTTTGAACCACTTGACCCCCAGCCAGACATCGGGTGAATTTCGTTGTCTTGCAATGACTCTCGAAGCGGTTTGACCAGCCCAAACCGTCTCATGCCGTCCCCCGTCAGATCCCCTAATTCGCGCCTAGTTTCTGACAACGTCGCTCGCTCGCGGGCTCGGCTTTGAGAGATTCAACGGCGTTTGCTGCCCGCCGGAAATAGCTAGCATTCCACCTTCGGATCGTAGCGGTAAGTCCATGGTTTCCCCGTAACGGTCGTTCAAGCACCTCACCACTTCGCTCGCTGTATGGGCCGGTTCGCACGGTGGTGCGGCGGCTGTTAAGGCTCGGCCTGGAGCCGACTGTGTTACGGCGTGGCCTTGACAGCCGCCGCACCACCGTTGAGCACGATTCGAGGCCCGGCGAGGGACGTGTCGAATCCGGTGGAGCAGTTGATGCGCGCGTTGAAAGCCGCACCCACCCGAGGCTTGGGGTCATCCCGCCGTGCGGTTTCGCCAGTACGGTACTGGTCTGTACTGCGGCAATGGTTCTATGGTGACGTGGTGAGCCGGATCGACGAGTGCGTCGCAGAGTCCTCACCGTGGTCGCCACGGGAGACCGAGTTGCTTGCGGTGACGTTGCGGCTGCTGCAGCAGCACGGGTATGAGGGGTTGACGGTGGAGGCGGTCGCGGCCACCGCCCGAGCCAGCAAGGCCACGATTTACCGGCGTTGGCCGTCGAAAGCCGAATTGGTGTTGGCCGCGTTCATCGAGGGCGTCCGCCAGGTCGCGGTGCCACCCAATACCGGTACGCTGCGAGGCGATTTGCTGCGACTGGGAGAGCTGGTGTGCCAGGAGGCCGGTGCGCACGCCAGCACCCTGCGCGCGGTGCTTGTCGAGGTGTCGCGCAACCCCGCGCTGAACGACGCGATGAAGCAGTTCCTCGAGCAGCGGAAAGCCCTGATCAACCGCGTCCTGCTGCAGGCCGTCGACCGAGGAGAGATCGACGACGCCGCGATCACCGACGAACTCTGGGACCTGGTGCCTCGCTACCTGATATCCCGATGCCTCATGCCCGGTGACCCCCCCACCCGTCACACCGTGCAAGCCCTCGTCGACGAGGTCGTGATTCCCAGCCTCACCCGGCCAATTGGTTAAGGCGGTTCACGTTGTCTGCCCAGTGGGCACGCCGCCATGCCTTGCTCGACCCGGTCCCGTACCGTACTGTTTCTGCAGTCGAGCCCACCCAGGGCAGGACGGTTGATCTCACGCAGGCGATCCTGTCACCGTTTATCGAAAGGCTAACGGGTGAAACGGATCTCGGTTGGCCGCATAGTCAGACGACGGTGGGTGCTGCTGGTCGCTGTGGCGGTGGTCGCGGTCACCGGGTTCCTCGTGTATCGGCTGCACGGCATCTTCGCCTCGCACACCAACACCTCAACCGGTACCGGCGTATCTGACGACATCGTCCAGTTCAACCCCAAGCATGTGATCTACGAAGTCTTCGGTGACCCGGGGGCGGTGGCAACCGTCAACTATCAGGACGTCCATGCGGCTCCGCAGCGAGCTGACCACGTGGCGCTGCCGTGGAAGTACGAGATCATCACCACCGACCCCGCGGTCATCGCCAACCTGGTAGCGCAAGGCAACGGCAACACTCTGGGCTGCCGCATCACCATCAACGACGTCGTCAAGGACGAGAGGATAGTCAACGAAGTCAACGCCTACACCTTCTGCCTGGACAAGTCCGGATGAGCAGCGATCACCTCCCCCGGTTTTCGGTTGCGCAGACGATCCGGCGGCTTGCGGTGCCGATCGCGTTCTTCTGGCTGGCTCTGTCCGCGGTCACGAATGTTTTTGTGCCGCAATTAGAAAAGGTTGCCCAAGCCCATAACGTGTCGCTGAGCCCCCGCGATGCGCCGTCTCTGCAGGCCAGTAAACGCATCGGCAAGGTGTTTCACGAGTTCGATTCCGACAGCGCGGCCATGATCGTCCTGGAGGGCGATCAGCCGCTCGGCGCCGAGGCGCACCACTACTACGACGGCCTGATTCGGAAGCTCTCCCAAGACAAGAAGCATGTGCAGCACATTCAGGATTTCTGGGGGGATACGCTGACGGCGGCGGCCTCGCAGAGCGCCGACGGCAAGGCGGCATTAGCGCAGGTCTACCTCGCCGGCAATCAGGGCGAGACGTTATCTTCTCAGTCCGTCGATTCCGTGCGCGACATCGTGGACCATACGCCGCCACCACCCGGGGTCAAGGCCTATGTCACCGGCGCCGCGCCGTTGATAACCGATCAGTTCCAGGTGGGCAGCAAAGGCACTCTGAAGGTCACCCTCATCACTATCGCGGTGATCGCAATAATGCTGTTTTTCGTCTACCGCTCAGTCACGGTGATTGTCGTGCTTCTGACGGTGATGATTGAGCTGACCGCGGCCCGCGGAGTCGTCGCCGTTCTGGCGAACTCCGGAATGATCGGGCTGTCGACGTATTCCACCAATCTGCTGACGTTACTGGTCATCGCTGCCGGAACAGACTACGCAATCTTCATCCTTGGCCGTTTTCACGAAGCGCGCAATGCCGGGGAGGATCGTAAAACAGCCTTTTATACGATGTACCGGGGCACCGCGCACATTATCCTGGGTTCGGGCCTGACCGTCGCCGGCGCGGTATTCTGTCTAAGCTTCACCCGGCTCCCGTATTTTCAGAGCCTCGGCATTCCCGCTGCAATCGGCGTCCTCGTCGCGCTGGCGGCCGCACTCACCCTGGCGCCGGCGGTGTTGACCATCGGCCCCCACTTCGGCCTGTTCGACCCCAAACGCGCGACGCGCACCCGGGGCTGGCGGCGCGTCGGCACGGCCATCGTCCGCTGGCCCGGGCCCATCCTGGTGGTCACGATCGCGGTGGCGTTGGTGGGTCTGCTCGCCCTGCCGGGATATAAGACCAGCTACGACGCCCGCCCCTTCATGCCTGCTTGGGCCCCGGCCAAGATCGGCTATGCGGCCGCAGAACGACATTTCCCGCAGGCCAGGCTGAATCCCGAGCTGGTGATGATCGAGGCGGATCATGACCTGCGCAATCCGGCCGACATGCTGATCTTGGAACGGGTTGCCAAAGCGATCTTCCACGTGCCCGGCATCGCCAAGGTGCAGTCGATCACCAGGCCGTTGGGGACGCCGCTTGACCACAGCTCGATACCGTTTCAGCTCAGCCAGCAAAGCGTCGGGCAGGTCATGAACTTGGGTTACCAACGGGACCGCGCGGCGGACCTGCTCAGGCAGACCGGTGAACTACGGAAAACGATCAACCTCTTGCAGCAGCAGTACGCCCTGCAACAGGAGCTCGGCGACGCCACTCACCAGGAGACGCAAAGCTTCCACGACACGATCGCCGTGATCAACGACCTGCGCGACAAGATCGCGACTTTCGACGACTTCTTCCGTCCGACCCGCAGTTACTTCTACTGGGAACAGCATTGCTACGACATCCCCGCCTGCTGGGCGCTGAGATCGATTTTCGACGCGATTGACGGCATCGACAAGCTAAGCGAGCAATTCCAAAGCCTCACGGCTTCGTTGGACAAACTAGATTCGACCCAGTCGAAACTGCTGAAACTGCTACCTCCCCAGATTGCCAGCCAGGAAACAAATCTCGAACTGACGCTGTCCAACTATGCCACCAACTCCGGAATCAACAACCAGTCGACCTTCGCCAACGATAACCCGGCCGCGCTGGGGCAAGCGTTCGACAAGTCCAAGAACGACGACTCCTTCTACTTGCCCCCAGAGGTATTCTCCAACGCCGATTTCCAGCGAGGCCTCAAGCTGTTCGTCTCGCCGGGCGGCACGGCCGCTCGCATGATCGTCACCCATAAAGGTGATCCCGCCACCCCCGAGGGCATCTCGCATATCGACCCGATCAGACAAGCGGCAGACGAGGCCGTGAAAGGCACCCCCCTGGAGGGCGCCAACTTGTACATCACCGGCACCGCGGCCACCTACAAAGACATCCAAGAGGGCGCCAAATACGATCTGCTGATCGTGGGACTGGCCGCGCTGAGCCTGATTCTGCTCATCATGCTGATCATCACCCGCAGCTTGGTCGCTGCGCTGGTGATCGTCGGCACAGTGGCACTGTCATTAGGCGCCTCTTTCGGGCTTTCCGTGCTGATTTGGGAGGACATCTTTGGTATCCAGTTGTACTGGATCGTGTTGGCGCTGGCCATCATCCTGCTGTTAGCGGTGGGGTCGGACTACAACCTGTTGCTGATCTCGCGGTTCAAGGAGGAGATCGGCGCCGGCCTGAAAACCGGCATCATCCGCTCGATGGCAGGCTCCGGCGCGGTGGTGACGGCGGCCGGGCTGGTATTCGCGGCCACCATGGCTTCCTTCGTGTTCGCCGATTTGCGGATTCTCGGTCAGATAGGGACCACCATCGCGCTGGGTCTGCTGTTCGACACGCTGATCGTGCGTTCTTTCATGACGCCGTCCATCGCAGCGCTCCTCGGGCGCTGGTTCTGGTGGCCGCTACGAGTGCGCCCCCGCCCGGCAAGCCGAATGCTTCGGCCCTACGGAACACGCCACGCGGTTCGGCAACTACTGCTGTGGGAGGACGGGGACTCAGCGGTAACCTCCGAACGACCGTCGCGCACTCATCCATGACGTTGCGCATCAGCAGCTAGTCGGCTGCAGTCGCGGCGGCGTGGCGCTGGCGCGCCTGCGCGGGCCGACGCCATACCGATTTCGCCAAACAGCTCCACGTCTTGGTGCTGGTGCTGGCTTCATAATCAGCCGCTTGCACTGTGGGTGACCGCGGCAGATTCCTCGGGCCACGTCGAAGAAGCTTCCTGCAGACGCCCTTTCAATCTTGCGACCCTGAGTAGCTGAATGGCTAGGTTTGTGGCCGCCAACATGGGGATCAGCCCGATAAATGGTCGCGCGGAGAGCCTGGCGCCGTGCAACTGTTCAAGACACCCAAACACATAAAAGCACCCGACTGTGAAGATGGTAGCGGGTATCGAGTAGGCGAGTGGAGATCGACTGTCAGAAATAAGTTGCGCTCCGTATTCGACCTCAGCCTGCGACATTGATTCACGCTTGCGCAATTTACTCAGAACCGCTTTGTGGGCCCCCACTTCTTCGCCTAGCGGATGATTTGTCCGAGCCTCTAACCGTTTTACGAATGCATATGCACAAGGGGCGAACACCAACGCCAGCACCGCGGCGAGTATCGTCACACAACCATACAGACTGAAATTCACCGTCCCCTCCTTTGCTTCGCCTTTGAAAGGCTGCATCAGGCCTGAAATGCTTGAGAGTCCTCGCGGTCGCTACCGAGAGCGTCTAAAACACGCTACCTTGGCGACGAAACCGCAGGGCTGGTCGTCATGATACGAGCCACAGTTGTCGTCAAACGCCCGAAAATCAGGCCCACGGAAGCCAGGGTGTCCGAGTGGAGCTAAGGGGACTCGAACCCCCGCGCTTTCCTGCAAAAACAGCTTGTGAAATGCGCTTTGTCGATCCAGGCGTTGTTACGCGAGCTGTCCCTGTCCTGGAGATATGCGGCGACGTGTTGCGCGACGTAACAATGCTGGCGCCCGTGGAACCATGGTCGCTGGGTTATGAGCTAACCGGTCGTTGTCTCCCCCGCTTCGGTCAGTCTCATAGTTGCAGGTCGCAATGGTGTGCACGTCGAAGCCGTCACGTCCCGTTCCTCACCATCTCGGCCATTGCATCGGGTTTCGTTCACAAATTGGTTCACAGCCGGCGGCCCGCGTCGCCTTCCAGATACGCCCTGAGGCGGTCGGGTCGGCCTACGAGCCGCCTCCGCCAACCGAGAGCACATGCGCTTACCGCGCGGCGACGAGCCCGGGCTGGACCTGCTGGGCGGGCGCTGGACCAAGTGCTCGAGGGCGTGGCCGCCGCGCTCGGCAACTATCGCCCTGGCATTGCAGGCCGAATAGTCTGGACCCAGACGCCTGTGCTTTTGAAGGAGAACATTATGCCTGCACCGTCAGCCGAGGTCTTCGACCGCTTGCGTCAGCTCGCCGCGATCAAAGACGTCACCGCACGCGAGACCAAAAGGATCGACGAGGTCTTCACCGGCAGGCCGCTGACTACGATCCCGGTCGGCACGGCCGAAGACGTCGAAGCTGCCTTCGCCGAAGCCCGTGCGGCGCAGATCGAGTGGGCGCCTCGCCCGGTCACCGAGCGCGTTGAGGTCGTCCGCCGTTATCGCGACCTGGTCATCGAGAACCGCGAATTTCTGATGGACCTCCTGCAAGCCGAGGCGGGCAAGGCCCGATGGGCCGCGCAGGAAGAAATCGTCGATCTGATGGCGAACGCGAACTACTACGCAAGCGTTGCCGCGGACCTGCTGAAGCCTCGCAAGGTGCAGGCACTGCTCCCCGGGATTGGCAAGACTATGGTCTGCTATCAGCCCAAGGGCGTGATAGGGGTGATTTCGCCGTGGAACTACCCCATGACGCTAACGGCCTCCGACTCAGTACCTGCACTACTCGCGGGCAACGCGGTGGTGCTCAAGCCGGACAGCCAGACGCCTTATTGCGCGCTCGCGTGTGCCGAGCTGTTGTACAAGGCCGGCCTGCCGCGCGCCCTATACGCGGTCGTGCCTGGCCCAGGCTCGGTGGTCGGCACCGCAATCACCGACAACTGCGACTACCTGATGTTCACCGGCTCGTCCGCAACCGGCAGACGGCTCGCGGAGCACGCGGGCCGTCGCCTCATCGGTTTCTCGGCCGAACTCGGGGGGAAAAACGCGATGATCGTCGCGCGGGGTGCCAAGCTCGACAAGGCCGCCAAGGCGGCCACCCGCGCATGCTTTTCGAACGCAGGCCAGCTGTGCATCTCCATTGAGCGGATCTACGTTGAGAAGGACATCGCCGACGAGTTCATCAGCAAGTTCGGCGCTGCGGTGCGCAATATGAAGCTGGGCACCGCATATGACTTCTCGATCGACATGGGGAGTTTGATCTCCGCGGGTCAGCTGGAAACGGTGTCGGACCACGTGAACGACGCAACCGCCAAGGGTGCCAAGGTGATTGCGGGCGCCAAAGCTCGACCCGACATCGGGCCGCTGTTCTACGAACCGACGGTTCTGACCGACGTCACGCCCGAGATGGAGTGCGCGGCCAACGAGACGTTCGGGCCACTCGTCTCGATCTATCCCGTCGCCGGCGTGGACGAAGCCGTTGAGAAGGCCAACGACACCGAGTACGGACTCAACGCCAGCGTCTGGGCCAGCTCCCCCGCAGAGGGCCAGAAGATCGCAGCTCGCTTGCGGTCGGGGACGGTGAACGTCGACGAGGGCTACGCGTTCGCGTGGGGCAGCCTTAGCGCCCCGATGGGCGGGATGGGCCTTTCCGGCGTCGGCCGCAGGCACGGTCCCGAGGGCCTGCTGAAGTACACCGAATCGCAGACGATAGCGACCGCCCGCGTGTTCAATCTCGATCCGCCCTTTGGCATCCCGGCGACGCTATGGCAAAAGTCGTTGTTGCCCATCGTGCGGACGGTGATGAGGCTTCCCGGTCGGAACTGACAACGGCCTCCGCATTCCCGATCGAACATAACGTCTGCAATGACCGACTCCTTAGCCCTGCGAGCCGGTGCGCAGAGGGGCTACAGCACACCCATGCGGCCGCTGCCGAGGTCGACGTTGGCGATCATGTTCCCAAACAAACCTTTAGCGATCTATCGTTCGAAAAGCTGTCCAGGTGGGCATGAAAATGGCCCCCGGAGAAGTCTCCGAGGGCCACCTCTGTAGACGGTCAAGCCGACGGCAGCTTGTGGTTGCGAAAGTCCTCCCGCAGTTTGGTCTTGAGCACCTTGCCGGTAGCGGTGTGGGGTATGGCGTCGACGAACACGACGTCATCCGGCAGCCACCAGTTGGCGACCTTGTCTCGCATGAAATCCATTAGATCGTCGCGTGACAGCGCGGCATCGTTCTTCTTCACCACCACCAGCAGGGGACGCTCGTCCCATTTCAGATGTGGCAGGCCGATCACCGCTGCCTCGGCGACGGCGGGATGGGCCAGCAGCGAGATTCTCCAGTTCGATGGAACTGATCCATTCGCCGCCGGACTTGATGACATCCTTGGAACGGTCGGTGATCTGCATGTAACCGTCGGTATCCAGGGTGGCCACGTCGCCGGTGGCAAACCAACCGCCGGGCCGGAGGATATCGCCACCCTCACCCTTGAAATAGGAGGCGCAAGTCCAGGGCCCGCGCACCAGCAGGTCGCCGAAGGCCTTGCCGTCGTGGGGCAGTGGCTTGCCTTCTTCGTCCACGATTTCCAGTTCGACCCCGAACAGGGGACGTCCCTGCTTGGCGCGCAGCATGTCCTTTTCGTGTTGACCGAGTGTCAGGTGCTTGCCCTTGAGGGAGCACAACGTTCCGACCGGGCTCATCTCCGTCATCCCCCAGGCATGCAGCGCTGTGACGCCAAACTCCTCGGAGAAGGCTTTCATCATTGCCGGCGGTGCGGCGGCGCCGCCGACGACAAGCCGTGGCTGCGAGGACAGTGTCAAACCATTCGTCCGTAGGTACTCGAGCAGGCCCATCCAGACGGTGGGCACGCCGGCGCTGAAGGTGACCTGCTCGCGCTCGAACAACTCATACAGGCTGGCGCCGTCCAACCCGGGCCCGGGTAGCACCAGCTTGGACCCCGCCAGCGGTGCCCCGTAGGGCAGTCCCCAGGCATTCACATGAAACATCGGCACCACCGGCAGCACGGTTTCCCGCGACGACAAGTTGAAAACGTCGGGCAAACAGATGGCATACGCGTGCAAAAGGGTGGAGCGGTGCGAATACAGAACCCCCTTCGGGGTGCCGGTGGTGGGTGGCGTCCGGAATCCGGTGTAAAAGGGGCGGGCGAAGGTTCTGGCTTCGGTGGGTGATGTTACGCCGTGGCGCTGACGGTTTCGGTGGTGCTGGTTGCGGAGTCCGGGGTGTGCTGGGGCCGCAGTTGCCGGGGTGGTTGCAGCAGGCTGCGGCGCAGGTCTTGGTGGTGGAGCTCGCGGCGCAGGGTGGCTTGATAGATCACCCCGGCCGCTCTGGCTTCGTGATACAGCGACGTCCCATCGATGGACACCATGGCGCCGTCGGCGCGGGCCTGACGGTTGGGCACGATGACGTGGGTGTGCAGATGCGGGTCGCCGCAGCGTGAGGTCTCGTGCTGGTAGGCGATCGCCGCCACGCCGGGCAGGCGCACGAGGTCTTTTTCGCCGGTGCGCGGGTTGTGCACCCGGGTGTAGCCGGCATGCGCGACCAGATACTCCATCGCCTCGGAGATGGCGGCGGTGTGGGCGTCGGCGATCGCCTTGGACAGCACATCGTCATCGCCGCGCAGGGCTCGCACGAGTGAGACGCTCTTGGGGGCGCAGAAGGTCAGATCGAAGCCGTGCACCCCGCGCTGCCCGAAAGCCCGCCCCTGGGCATCGTTGGGAGCCGCACCGTCGTCGAGCCAATGAGCCACCAGCCCCGCATCGGCCGATCCCTCGGCGCGCTGAGCATCGGTGAGGCCGACCAAGGTGGCGGTGGTGTGGGTGTCGCCGGCCAGCAGCCATGTCGGGGTGCGGGTTTCGTGCTCGGTGTAGTACTCCCCCAGGCCGCCACCCGTGCGTGCCGCATCACGGCCGGCGGTCTGCGCGGCCCGGGCGGTGTCGATGTAATAGTTGATCGACCACCGCTTGAGCTTGGAGATCGTCAACACCTGAACCACCCACCCGCAGGGACTGTGGCGCACCGGATTCGGCGACCGCGGTTGTGGCGCTTACTGTGCCACAACCATTCTCGCACTCCTGTGCAAATGTGCCGTGCAGAAATTTAGGTGAGGGCGATGGAGAGGGGCGGTAGTGAGAAGTCCAGTGGGACTGTGGGTTTAGATGATACAGGGAGGAATGCGGTGGGATGATGAGAGACGAGGATTGGTGAGAAAGGTTGGGGATTGATGGTTTTGGGGGTGGCGCAAGAATGAAGCGCCGTGGGTGCGCAGCCGATTTCGGACGGGTCTCAGGCGATGCGTTCGATGGTGGCGAGTTTCGTTGCGATGTGTTCGCGGGCGATTTCGGCGTCGTAGTGGGCTTGCATGTTGATCCAGAACATTTCGCTCAGCCCTAGCGCGCGCGAGAGCCGCAGCGCGGTGTCGGCACTGATTGCGCGCTTGCCGTGCACGATCTCGTTGATGCGCCGCGGTGGCACATCGATCGCCTTGGCGATCCGGTACTGCGAGATCCCCATCGGGTCGAGGAATTCGGTCTTGAGGATCTCGCCAGGGTGGGTGGGTGCGAAGTCTGCCATCGGTTTGTTCCCTTCTAGTGATAGTCGACGAGTTCCACGTTCCCGGCGCCACTGGAACCCCAGGTGAAGCAGATACGCAACTGATCGTTGACTCGGATGCTGTACTGGCCGGCGCGGGCGCCGCCCAGCTTCTCGAGTCGGTTTCCCGGCGGTACCCGTAGGTCGTTGATGCTCTCGGCGGCGTTGATGAGAACAAGCTTGGCGTAGGCGAGCCTGCTGAGTTCCGGACTGAGTTTTTTGACGTAGCGGCGACGCCAGATCGCTTCGGTGTCCTTACCCCGGAACGAGCGGATCACCTGTCAATGATAACGCTTGGCGTTATTAACGCCAAGCGTTATCAAGCCGCCAGTCCAAAAGATTGTGCACGACGTGGTCACCCGGCGAATTACAGTGGTGGAAGAGCACTAAACACGAGGTGATTGCGTGAACCACAAACCCTTGCGAGGCTGCGATGACCGGCCACAACATATTTGAGGGCAGGCCCATCAACGGCCGCTTGCTTCTTACTGTTTCGGAAGCAGCTACCGCACTCCGTATCTCACGCTCGTCGATCTATCGGCTCTTTGATGCCGGCGAGCTGGCTTGGGTCCAGATCGGGGCCTCGCGGCGGGTCAACTCGGCGGAGATTCATCGCTTCATCGTGGCGCACACCGGGGCCGCCCTTACACCGCAAGGCGATGGCTGAGCGTCGCCGGCTGGCGTCGCCAATGCGCGTCGAGCTGGCACGCCGCGTCGGTAGCGGGTCGCGGCGAGCGGTCATTCGCCCAGTCGCGAAATGCAGGAGGTGCTCACGTTGACCGACGATGGAGAATTCATCACGGTGCAGGCTGCAGCCGGCCGACTTGCCGTGAGCCCGATGGATGATCTACCGGCTGATCTGGGAGCAAGAGATCAAGTCGGTGCAGATCGGCAGATGCCGGCGGATTGTCCGAAAGTCGTTAGATGAGTACATCGCCGGCCTCATCGACGGGGTCGCGTGATGGCTGCGCGGGAACGGGCGAAGCGCAACGCAAACGGCGAGGGCGGTGTCTATCGCCGCACCGACGGACGGTGGGAGGGCAAGTGCTTTGTTGACACACCGGATGGGCGGCGCAAGCGCGTCAGCGTCTACGGTGACACCGAGCGGGAAGCCCTCAACGAGCTGAACAAGCTACGCGATCAACAACGGCGCGGCATTCCGGTTGCCACCACGACGCTCACCGTGGCCCAGTACATGTCGTATTGGCTCGAGCACATCGCCGAGCCGAGCATTCGGCGGACAACCTACGCCACCTATGAGGGCGATGTCCGTCTTCACATCGTGCCGGGCATCGGCAAGCGAAAGTTAAAGGCGCTGCAGGCATCAGATATCCGCGCGTGGCTGAGCGAACTTCGTACGAAATGTCAGTGCTGCGCGCAGGGTAGGGATGCCGCTAGGGATGAGCACCGGTGCTGCGCGCTCGCCGATCCGCGCTGTTGTCAGGCCGTTCTGTCGGCCAGCTCGATCCGTCACGTCCTGCGAGTGCTGCGGGCCGCGCTGCAGGATGCCGTCGACGAGGAGCTGCTCAGTCGAAACGTTGCGCGGCTGGTTCAGCTGCGGGTGACCGATGATCGCAAGGTTCGAAGCTTTACCCGCCCTGAAGCCCTTCGCTTCCTGGAGGCTGCCGAGCAGCACCGGCTGTACGCGCTTTGGGCGGTCGCGTTGGCGATGGGACTGCGCCGCGGCGAGGCGCTGGGTCTGGCGTGGGCTGACGTCGATCTCGAAGAGGGCCGACTGACGGTCCGCCAAGCGCTGCATCGCGTCGATGGGCAACTGCGGCTCGACCCGGTGAAGACCGACGCGTCGATCGCGGTGCTGCCTGTCCCGGACCCGTTGGTGACCATCCTGCGCGCGCACCGCACGCAACAGCTCCAAGATCGGTTTGCGGCTGGCGCGCGGTGGCGCGCGACGGGGCTGGTGTTCACAACTGCCCTAGGCGGCTTCATCGAACCGCGGAACGCAAATCGTATTTTCCGCAGTCTCTGCCAGAAGGCGAACGTCCCGCAGCTGCGGGTGCACGATCTTCGCCACTCGTGCGCGACGCTGCTCTTCACGATGGGCGTGCAGCCTGCGACGGTGCAGCGGATTCTGCGCCACAGTTCGATCACGGTGACCACCGGCACCTACGTCGAAGTGATCGAGGCGGTGCAGCGTGATGCGCTGGACTCGATGAGCACGCTGTTCGCACACACGGGCGACGATTCGGGACGCCCATTGTCGTCAAAACTGTCGTCAAACGGCTCTGAGTAGCCTGCTGAGATCCGCGTTTTCCCTGGTGGAGCTAAGGGGACTCGAACCCCTGACCCCCACACTGCCAGGGTGAAAGCGACTGTTCTGGTCCGTTCCGCAGTGTCTACAGGGTGGCGATCTGTACAGCTACATGGTCAATTTTCATGCCGATATGTCCAGCGTGTGTCAGCGGGTCGTCGCGTGTCTTAGGACATCGCTAGGACGCGACGAACGCGTGCTCACAGTCTGTTGGCTCCCAGTTCTACCCTCGGCCCGAGTTGCCGACGCGTTGATGCCAACGCCGTGACAACGACGTCCCTTTGTTGATGGTTTGCCCGTGCCGCTCGCTACCTGTCGCCTCAAACTGAGATGCATGGTCGAGCGTTGCGTATATTTTCGGAAGAATCCGTTCGAGCGGGATTGATGGGGTCGCAATGAGTGCTCACGCGTTTGGTTGGCGGCGGTTCTGGTTGCTGGCGGGTACCGGCGGCGGGGTGATCGTGACGTCGGTGCTGACGGCGGCGTTCGCGTTCGGCGACGCGGGCGACCCGCTATCTGGGAGCGATACGGCGATCATCCTCGGCGGAACCTTCGAGTCGACGCCGGACACCGCCTTCGCTCAGGCCGCCGAAAATCTGTATCTGAACCCGCTGGGTTTCGACGACGGCGCGACCTCCTCGACGGTCTGCGACATGATCGGGACCGACCCATGTGCCGCGCCGCTGCAGGTACTGACGACGCCCGAACTGCTCCAGCAAAGCAATCTCACCGACGCCGACGACGTCACCCTCGCCGTGGAGAACGAATTCAACGCGAACCCAGGCGCTTTCACCGCCGAGGACCCGCTGACGATCTTCGGATACTCACAAAGCGCCACCGCCGAGTCGATCGCCATGACCCAACTCGCAGAAGACGGCATCCCCAGCGCCGATCTGCACTTCGTGTTCATCGGCGACCCCTCCCTCCCGGGCGGAATTGAGGCGAACACTAACGTGACGCCCGATGATCTGTACCCGGCGACGATCTACACGCTCGACGGCGACGGGGTCGCCGACTTCCAACAGGACTTCACAGCCGGAGGTCAGCTGGATGCGCTGTACAACCTGTTCACCACGCACGCGGAGTACCTCGGGTTGACACCGACGGAAATCGCCAACGCGACCACGTCGACCGACGGTGACCTCACCCTTGTCGACATCTCCGACAACATCAATAGCTTTGACGCGTTTATCGGTGCACTCGATAACGGGATCGGCAGCAGCGGACTGTTCGAGAGCCTATTCGAGTCCCTGCAACTGTTTTTGACCAACACGTTCTGACCTGAGTCCTAAGTGAGCGCACCGGGCCCGCGGTCGCGGGTAAGGGGCCGCGTGATGGTCACCAAGGCGTTCGGTGTCGTCAGTCGTCGAGTTTCTTGAGTTGTTCGCACAGCTGGTCGGTCCGGCTTCCAGCTTTTTCAACCGAGCTTCCAGAGACTTACGGCCGCTTGGGCGTCGGTAGCTTGATCGGCTTGGGCCGGGGTACGACCCACACTCGATGGGCTGAGCCGGACACAGAGAAACTCACTTGACCCCCAGTCGGACATCGGGTGAATTTTGTTGTCTTGCAATGTGCCTCGAAGTCTTCCGACCAGCAGCAACCGTCTCTTGCTGTCCCTGGTCGACTCCCTTCATTCGCACCTAGTTGTGACAGCTTTGTGACAACGCGGGCGCTGGAGTGACGCGCCGCAGGGTTTTGTGCACTGTTTGCTGACAAATCTCGACGCTACGCAGCATGCCTCGAAGTATCAGCGCCCTACCGCGCGGGCGCAATGGCCGGTGCCGACGCGTCGGAGCAACGATTGCCTAGCACCGACCTACTCGATGCGAACGAGATTGGGTCCACGCCGGGCGGTATCGGGGCGGGATTGGCGACCCGGCAGGGCTGCCCGATAGCCGCGCACGCAGTCGGGGCACGGTGTGGCCAGGATCGGCGCGAGAATAAACCGGCACGCAGTTCATACACAACAATCCACGCAGCTTGCCGGTCCATTACGGATTCGGTATCCCTGGTGTTAACGCTCCCGGTATCCCCGGTGTTACTTGCAACGCGGGTGCTGGTGGTCCCGGTTTGGGGATCGGTCGTCCCGGTATTTCCGGTGCTTCCGTTGGTCGCTCATCTGGCGGGACTCCCTCAGTCGGTAAAACCGGTGTGCTCCAAAAACCGTCCGGTGCCATGTGGTCTTTGCAGAAATTCGTAGAGTTCATCACTACCATATATTCCCTCCACAACCCTGGCGGGTTAGGTGCCGGTGCCATCGCGCCGTCTGGACAGCGCCACGTACAACTAAGAGCGCCGATACCGGCGCCACCGAATGCGAAGCTACCGCCGCCGTTAGCGGCACCGAGAATGCCGTTGACGCCGAAACCACCTGCCTCGCAGTGCATATGCGAGCCGTTGATCTCGGTCGGGTAGTCGCAGAAGCCACCTTGCCCGAACAAAGCGCCGCCACCGGACCCAAGGCCGGGATACGGGCAGAGGTCGGCGTGAGCCGATCCAGCCGGGAGAAATATTGACGCACAGAAGCCGAAAGATACCATTGAAGCGCAAGTTATGATTTTCTTCATTCTTTTCATCCGATTTCTGTACTCGAAGTTTGGGCCCTACGCGTTCGGATTCTGCTCCGTCCCATCGCCCAATGCGGTCCGTTTGATCCAGCTTGCTGAATGAACGAATGCTCAACTCGGGGTATAGGGATTGTGAAAGCGTGGCCCTGCGTAGGGGCTCACCGGCGCGGACGCGCGTCGGCCTCGTCGGGTTCTAACAGCCCGTCGCAGATGTCGTGCAGCACGTCGCCAATCTCGCGCAACCGGTCGACCGTGGGAACCACAACCTCCCCGTCCTCAATGTCGGTGCAATGCAGGACGTAACCCGCCGCCCAGAGGTCGTTGTAGATCGTGTCGATCTCGTCGGCGGTGAAACTCGTGCGGACGGGTACGGGTTCGGTGCTGTCACTCATGCGTCGGCTTTCGGCCGTCCGGTAAAGCGCCCGTGCGCGTCGCGGCCCCGGCCCGGCGAGCATGCCGCAGTCGGCACGTAGCGGCGCCCCTGGTCGATGCAGACCCCGGTTGCCCGACGGGCCAGCCGAGCCGCGTGGCGCGAAGCCACCGACGACGCTCGCAACCTGTGTTGCCACGCGCGTGCGACCGGGCGGACGCCGCTTACGACTGCTGACGACGACCGGCGCGACGACGCACCCTGCGCGCGCTTCGGCGCATACCCCGGACTGCGTAGCCGCCCGCCACGACCGACGCCGCAATCGTGGTAATGAACACGGGCAGCCAGCTGTCCCGGTCGTGGTCGACAGACCACCAGACAATCGAGAAGAGCACCGTGCAGGCAAATAGGACGATGTCACGCCAGCTTCCTTCATAGGAACTGGCGGTGGCGCGCAGCTGGCGTGCCTTGTCCTCCGCCACGATCAATTCATCGATGCGGTCGTTGATGCTGCGCCGCAGGGCCTCCCGCCGGGCCGCCTCGATTTCAGGCATCTGCTCGAGCAGCTCCAGATCTTGTTTGATCCCCGCTCTTAAGTCGGGACCCCTGAGTTGCCCCACCGCAGCGCCGAGCAGCGCACCACCGAGGACGGGAGCTGCGCCCATGGCCATCGCTGCCATACCGGGCATTCCACCTTCCTCTCGCTCCGCGATCCTGGGCATCGACCCCACGGAGACGTCGCGATCGGCGTTTCGGTTCAGTGTCGGTGGGGTCAGGTTGGTTACCGGCCGCGAAACGGCCGGAACATCATTTCATGGTGGCAAGGTTGTGCCAAAAATTCTTGAGGCTGTCGGTGCCGCCGAAAAGCGTGGTGAAATTCGTGGAGTCGACGAGAACCATGTCCCCCGCGCGTCCGCCCGACGGCGGCATCCAGATCAACGCGTTGAATTCGGTGTTGCCCGCCGCGGTGAAGGGATGCGGCCTGTTGGGATCGATCCGTTGACGACCCAGCACGCGCAGAGAGTCGCCCTCCGGAGCGGTGAGTTCGTAGTGCGGCAGGTGGGGATGGAAATTGAACGTGGTGACGTTGTCGAGCAGCCTCGCGGCGTCCAGGTCGCGGACCGCGGTCAGGGGTGCGATCTGCTTGGTGCCCTCGATAACCGCGGGACGCAGCCCCCAGGTGTTGTGCACCGGCACCTCGAGGGCCGTCATCAGGGAGCGGGTGTACTGCCCGAACCGTTGTTGGCGAGGCACCAACGGGTCGCCGTGGTGCTGGTATTCGACCTGACGCTGGGCGAAATCATCGGTGAAGCCCACGTCGTGATGCGGGGCCAGCAGCAAGCATGTGCCTTCTCGTCGCAGCCATTCCCGGATCGCGCTGATCTCCTCCGGTGCAGCTTCTTGTTCCGACACGATGTGGTCCAGCCCGAACACCATCAGGGTGTCGGTATCGGCAAGGATCCGCTCGTCGATCGGGAGTTTGTAGCCGGCCTGGTCGATGCGCTGGAAGACGGCGACTGGGTGGCCGGTGGCTTCGCCAGCCAGGTCCTGGAAAGCCAGCGCCGAGCGGTGGAAAAGCTCCAGAGTGCCGGCGATGCCCTGGAGGAAGTGCGCCTCGTCGTATTCCGGTGTCTCGTAGCTCGGCCATAAGGCGTTGCGGACTTCGGTCATGGTGGAGAAGCGGTTGTACATCGCGGCCGGGTCGCGTTGGGCTTCCCACGGGTAGCTCCAGGTCCAGTAAATGCTGATGCGCCGCTGACCTGGGGTGTGCTTGCGCGGGACATGGGTTTGGTTGTAGGTGCGTGCAGTGGAAAGTGCGCCCATGGTGGATCCTTAACGTGATCCGTCGAGCGCCGCGAGGTATCGCATGGCGTTGATGCCGGGCAGGAAGAAGTACGCCCCACCCGTCAGGGTGGTGAACGCCGGCAACCCTTTGAGGGTTTTGCGGATCGGCCGCTTGGGGATTTTGAAGTCCAATGTGCCGTCCTGGGTTCCGCATATCGGGTCGTGCTCGTTGCCGAGTTCGTGGAAGGTGCGGTCGTTGATCCACACGTTCTGCGCGAACTCGAACTGACGGACCAGGCTGGCGCAGATGATGAACGCGGCGATGCCGCGATCCACCCCGTCGTCGGGCGCGCCCTCGGGCAATGCAGGACCGTAGGTAGCACCGCGGCGAATCATCCTGTGCCGGTTCATGTTGTGCGCAGTGTCGCGCGGGTTGAGGCGTCTCGCGTGCGATCCCAGCGGGCAAGCATACCCGTGCGGATCCATCTCCTTATAGTTGAAGTCGTTGTTGCGCATAGGGTCCGCGCCCAGCTCGGGATCGTCCTTATCCGGTGCCAACACCAGTGGGGCACCGCTGCGCCAGCGGCCCATGAACTTCGCGGCGAGCAATTCCTGATCGCCCGGCGTGTCGGCGTGCTCGAGCAGATAGTCGCGGAACAGTCCAACGTGCTCCTGCAACCGCCGGTAGGCCATATAGCTTCCATTGCGGCACAGGACTTCTGGCTGCGGCAGATCCGGCGACCCGTGCTCGTCAGGATAGCCGAGGATGAACTCGCCCGGCTTCAGCGGCGCGCCCGACCCCGGCGTCGGCTGTTCACCCGAGCCCTCGATCACCGGCTGCGACAACCTGTCCCGGAAGCCGAAGTGATCATGTGCGTAATTGAACGGCGGCGTCGCGTTCAAATCCAACACCGACAGGCTGCGCACACCCTCGCACCGGGCCACAAGCTTGTCGTGTTCTCCCGTGGCGCGAGCATGTTCGGCGTCATCGCGCGCGAACAGGATCGCGATCGCGTGCAAGTCACCGCCTGCCAGACCGCCGACCCAGTTGTCAGGGTGGTTAGCCCCGGTATCGCCCAAGATGTCTGCCCGAGCCGCCATGCCCTGGCGAAACGCCTCCGGGAAAGTTGCCAGGGATTCCTCGGGCAATCCGAGTGCTCGCAGCCCGCTCCACGTGAACGCCAGCGTGATCCACCGCTTCGTGCTGTCCATCGAGGCTTGCGCCGTCGCCGCCGAGTCGACCCTGTCGATCAGCTCGGACAGCCACGCCCGGCCGCCGGCCCGGTCGTCGAATGACAGGAACTCGTAGCGCCCGGTCATCGCCGGCGTGCGGGTCAGCAGAATATGCTGAATGTCCTCCAACTCAAGCATCGGTGCACGTTTCGATGCGGATCATTGCATTTGGTCGAGCATGTCGGAGAACGCCGCTTTGAGCCGCAGGGCCTTTTTGATCTCGTCGGCGGTGACGTAGGGGTACTCCCCGTACTCCAGGAAACTAGAGCACTGGTGCTCACGAACGAACTTCACGAAGGCGTCCGGATTCTCTTTCCAGTCCTCCGGGAATCCCTCGAGGTTGGTGAACACCGTGGTGATCCCCGTCGCGCTGAACAGCGCCACCGCATCCTCGGTGTACTTGTCGAAATCGGTGTCGAAGATGCCCTGGTACTGAAAATGCAGCCCCGAACCGACGTCGAACAATACCCACCGCAAGTAGTGCAGCCGCAGCGGCGCGAGCACGTCGGGACTCCCGGCAATCGCTTCCTCGATCTGCTTTCCGTACGCGCGGACGGCCTCTTCGCGCCCCTCTTTGACCTTCGCGATGATCGAAAAGCCATAGCAGGCAGGAGTTCTCGGATAGACGGGACCGTACCTGCCTCGTTCGAGCTCGAAGTACCCCTCTTCGGGAATGGCGATCGCCGCCGGCTTGCTCCAGTCATGAACGCTCATCGGCATCCTCGGACTTCCGTCTGTGCTATCCGTGTGCGAACACTACGCCCCGGTCACGCCCCTTGGACCATTTCGTCGGTGCCATTCGACCACGCGACCCCCGTTGCTTCGGTGTTCATCGGGCAGGCTCCGTCGGTCCATCCCCGCCAGTCTCCAGTTCCTCGAACAACCCTGCGCGGGCCAACAGCAAGCCGCTGACCATCAACACCCAGACGGGGGAACGCCATCGTGATCCACATGCTGATGTTGCCAGGCGGCGTGACCGCCGGTGAACACTCCGACCCGACCGTGGTCGACTCAGGACCCCGATTTAAACCCGTCAAAGTGACAACCCCGACAAAGGCGGGATTGTCTGCGGCGCAACGGGTCTCAGTCGTCGTCGGGGTCGCCGGAATCGGGGCTGTGCGGCCCGTTGGGCAACGAAAGGGGCTCGGCGGGGTCATTACCCTTGGGCGGCGCTTCTCGTTCCGCTGGAGTGGCCGGCGGCCCGGATTCACCGCCTCCGGTGCGCGACCGAGCCACAGCCACCCACTCGGTCAGCTCGCCAACAGGAATGCCGCCCTTGGCGAGCACCTGGCGGGCGATGTCGACGTGCAGGGACCACAGCGGGTCATCCGGCCCGGCGACAGTGCCGAACAGCTTGCGGCACTCGTCGGCGGCAGCCTGATCGAGATCGGCTGGACTGATCCTGCCCGCCTCGATGTCCTCGGCCGTCGTCAGCGCCGCCACTATTCCCAATCCTTCGAGGGCAGGCTAGTGCTCGAGCCATTCTCCGATCGAGCGATCTGCCCCGATGTCGCGGCTGCGTGTCGAGCGCGTTGCGTGCTCGAATGCGAGTGCCTGGGCGCGCCGGCGCGTGCAGGTGCTTGTGCGGTCACGAACGGCTAGTGCTCGGCGTTCGATCGCGGCGCGAACGCGCTTGGGAAGCGACTCGGATGCGGTCGTCGCCGCGATGTCGTGGGCGGTGGCTGGGTGTTCGTCGTTGGCGGTGATCCCGCGCAGCAATGTCGCGGCGTGCTGGCTGCTTCCGCGGTTCACGATGCGTGCATCTTCTGCTGAGACGTGTTGGTGCTCGTACTCGGGGGTGCGTTGGTAGAGGTAGGCGGTGTTGGTGTTACGGCCGCGGGTCATCGCAACGTAGGACGAAGCCCGCGAAGCGGTTTCACTCAAAACGGCTTGTGAGGTCTCGGCCGTGACACCCTGCGCAGAGTGCACGGTGACGGCGTAGCCGTAGGTGATGTGCTCGCGGACATAGTCGTTGACGAACACGCCCAGCGTGTTGTCGCCGATTCTGCGGGCCGCAAGCCGGTTGTTCTCAGTATTGATCGCCGTTACCTGCCAGCGCTGCCCATTCCGCACCGGACTCTGCTCGGCTGCAGGATCATCGGCGTTGCGCATCGGGATTGAGGCGTCGTTCCGGCGCGTGAGGATGATGTCGCCGACGGCGATGCGGTGCCCGCGCGCTCCCGCCACGCCGGGTGCTCCAGCGGTGATGGTGTCGTGGTGGATCCGCTGGTTGAGGGCCTCGGCCATTTCGGTGGTGTCGCAGATCAGTAGAGCGTCTTTGCCGTCGGCGGTGTCGTCTCGGTAGGCGGCGAGGGCGTCGGCGGCCATCGTGACTTGGTCACCGCAACGCAGGCGGTCGTGGGTGCGGTACCAGCCGATGGCGCGGCGCACCGAAGCCGGCCCCCCGTTACGTAGCGCGAGGGAGGCGGCGCGTTCGTCGGAGTCGCGCATCCGCCACACCGCCGAGAGGTGTTGTGTCCAGGGCAGGTCGGTGCACAGTTGAGCGAACATCCCCCCGCGGGCTTTGACCGGTGCCAGCTGATGTTGGTCGCCGATCAGCACGGTTTTGGTGCCTGCCTGGGTGGTGGCGCTTAGCAGGTCAAGCAGGTCGCTGGTGCCGACCATGGCGGCCTCATCGACGACCACCAGCGTGTGCGGTCCGAGTTCCAACTGGTTGTCGCGCAGCAGCTGTAGGGCCTTGGCGATGGTGTAGCCGTGGTCTCCGGCGCCCTCGCGGACGGCGACGTCGACGGCCTTGCCGGTCGGCGCCAACACCAGCACCGTGCCATGGAAGCGGCGGCGGGCGGCGGCGCGCAGGGCGCGCATCGAGGTGGTCTTGCCTGCACACCAAGAAGGCCGCGCAGGACTGGGTAACCGAGCAACGTCAGCAGTGGAGCACCGCTACATGGGCGCCGAAGTCCACGCGCACGTTCGATGAGGTCGCCGACCATTGGATGACGCTGCGCGAGGCCGACCCGTCCCTCGGCCCGAATACCGTTCGCGCTGACCGCGAGTCGCTGGCATACGCACGCAGAGCGTTCGGTGCGTTGCCGGTGCAGAAGCTCACCCCCGCCGCGCTGGCGGACTGGTCGGCCAAACTGACCGGCAAGGGTGGCGCGACGCTAGCGCCGGCCACCAAGCGCCGCGCGATCGTCCGACTCAAGTCGGTCCTGGCCCACGCGCGCAAGATGCGCTGGCTGACCTATGACCCCTCGGCCGATCTCGAATCACCCGAACAGAAGGCCATCACCGCCACCGCAGCCGATGACATCTGGACCCCCGAGCAGATGAGCACGTTCCTCGATCACGTCGCGGCTCATCGCCTCGGCGGGTGCTTCGGGCTCACCCTGCTCGGCCTTCGCCGCGAGGAGGTCGGCGGGCTGCGCTGGTCAGACGTCGCCCTGGAGGCCGGCACGTTGCGCATCCGTCAGGCCCGTGTTGATGTGAACGGCCGCGACACCATCGTGGCGACCAAGACTGAACGCAGCGCCCGCGATCTGCCGTTGCCGCCCCGCGAACTGGCGATGCTGAAGGCGATGCGCACGGCCCACCTGCGTGAGCGCCTGGCGGTGGGCCGACCTCTCGCCGACGATGACCTGTTGCTTTCGCGGGTCGACGGCACTTGGTTGCCGGTTCGCGAATACTCCCGCGAGTTCACCGCGCAGCGAAAGGCGGCAGGGCTCAAGGCAATCACGCTCGGCAAGCTGCGGCACTCGAATATCTCCCGGATGCGCGCGGCGGGTATCGCCGCCGATGTGGTCGCTGCCTGGCATGGCCACACCGAACGCATGACACAGGCGGTCTACGGGCGGGTCACCGACGACCGCCTGACCGCTGCGTCGGCGGTGTTCTCGGCAAGCGCGGTAGGACAAAGTTAGGACAAATGGCGTTCGCCCCGTCAACATCCGCTAACGACGGAACCCGCTCGGACACCAGTTCAAAGCGGTTTTCTCCTGGTGGAGCTAAGGGGACTCGAACCCCTGACCCCCACACTGCCAGTGTGGTGCGCTACCAGCTGCGCCATAGCCCCAGAAGACGTGCCAATCGAAGCTACACCACGGGCTGCCAGCCTTCAAAGTCGCTGATCACGACCCGTCGGACGCGCTCGCACGATCGGACTAGCGCAATGGGTCGAATCCGCGCAGCGCCGCGGGTTGCTGGCCGGTGGTGATCTGCTCAGCCAACAACCGCCCGGTCGCAGGGCCCTGCTTCATTCCCCACATGCCGTGCCCACCCGCAACGAAGATGCGTTGCTCGAACACCTCTCCCACCAGCGGACGACCATCGGGGGTCAACGGGCGCGGGCCCACCCATATCTCGTCGCGCTCTGACCAGCGGACCCCGTCGAGATACCGGCGCGTCGAATCGACGATGGCGTCAACCACTGCGGAAGAAGCGGGCGCGTCCGGGCGACGCAACTCCATGATGCTGGTGACCCGCAGCTTTCCTGCCGCTAACGGTGTGCACGCCACCCGAGCATCGGGCAGGTAGATCGGCCCGAAAACCGGGCGCTCCACCGGCACCGTGAAGGAGTAGCCGCGCCCGGCCTGCACCGGCACGCGAACCCAACGGCGCACCAGTGCCGGCAACCATGCGCCGGTCGCGATTACCGCCACGTCGGCCGTCAGCGCGGGACCCTCGCGCGGTTGCACCCTGACGCCGTCGCCCGAGGTGTCCACGCCTACCACGTCGACAGTCTGCAGCTCCGCCCCCCGTTCGAGGACCGAGCGACCCAGCGCTTGCACGAATCTTCCGGGATCGACGAACCGCTGATCGTTGATGCGCACACCGACGGTGACCGCGCTCGACGTCAGCGGCACCTGCTCACGCAACGCCGCACCGGTCAATTCCGTGGTGGAGCTTGGCTGTCCGGCATCCCGTAAACGCTGCAGCTGATCCAGCAGGTGTTCGGCGTCTGCAAGAGTGCGGAACAACGCGGTGATCGGCGCGTCGGTAATCGGTGCGTCCACACCGTTGGACACCAGCTCGTCGTAGGCCGCTATGCACTCCTGATTGAGCGTCAGGTTTGCCCGCACGGCTCGTGTCCATGACGACTCCCGGCAGTTCGCCGCGAACCGCATCAAGAAGCGCCATAGGGCCGGATCGACGCTCGGCGGAATCCGCACGGGCGCATCGCGATTCGGCAACGACCGCAGAGCGTAGCGCAGCATTCGAGGGTCGTTGAGCGGGATGCTCAGCGCTGGCGCGATCCATCCGGCGTTACCCCAGGAGGCCCCTGCGGCTACCCCGATGCGGTCGACCACTGCGACCTCGACGCCGCGCTCTTGCAGAAACCATGCCGTCGACAGCCCGACGATGCCGGCACCGACCACGATCGCCGAGTGTGGCCTGATCAGGTTGTCGTCAGCCATCGCGAACCTCCCCCAGCCTCGGCGACGTCGTCCATAGTGGATCCGGATCAGGCCGGCTCCGACGCAGCCCCCGACTCCCAGGGATCGGGCAGCGCGGGCTGTTCTACAACGCGGGTTTCCGGCGCCAGCATCCAGCCCACCGCCGCGGCCAGCAGGATTGCCCCGCTGATCCCGAACGCCCACCCGAAGCTCAGGCGCTGAGCGATCTGACCGACGGCCATCGAGCCGACAATCGCACCCAGATCGGTCGTCATCTGCACCGCCGCCACCGGGTTACCTGCGCGAGCTTGGTTTCCGAGGATGTCGGCGACCGCGGCCTGCAACGGCGACATGAAAATGCCTGTCGTCGCGCCTGACACGAAGGCTGTTGCCACGAACGCCGGCAACGACGACACGACACCCAGCCCGATGGTTGCCACACCGGACGCCGACAGGCCCACGATCAGCAACGTGCGCCGTCCGGTACGGTCCGACAGATAGCCGCTGGGGGTGACTGCCAAGGCGTTGCCGGCCGCGAACGCCGCGAGAGCCACGCCGGTAATGCCGACGCCGCGGTGCATGACGACGGAGATGAACAGCGGCACCAGCGCGATTCGCAGCCCAAACGCCGACCAGCCGGTCGCGAAGTTTGAAAACAGCGCCGACCGATACGCACGGTGCCGCAGCGCCTCGCGCATCGTCACCGCCGATTGCGGAACCTCGGCGGGTGCGGCCAATACCGAACGCCGCAGGCTGTAGAACAGCGCCGCTGCCGCGCCCAGCTGTACGACGCCGACGATGAGAAACGGAGCAGCCAATCCCCAGCCGGCGATCAGGCTGCCAAAGACCGGTCCGGCGACTGCGCCGAGCAGAAACGACGTCGTGAACATCCCCGCGATTCGCCCGCGCGCGTCTGCCGGGCTGATGTGGATCATCAGACCCAACGCCGAGACGAAGAACATCGTCGAGCCGATGCCGTTGAAAGCGCGGAAAAGCAGGAGCTGCCAGTACGTCTGGGCGAACGCCGACGCGATGGTGGATACCGCCGCGACCAACAGGCCGCTGATGTAGATGCGCCGCTCGCCCAACCGCTGTACCAGCAGGCCACTCACCGGCGCGAAGCACAGCCGGGCCAACGAGAAGACGGTGATGACGAAAGTCGCTGCTTGGATGCCGACCCCGAACGTGCGGGCATACGCCGGCAGGATCGGCGACACGACGCCGTAGCCCATTGCGATGACGATGTTGGCCGCGCTAAGAACCCAGATTTCGCGGGGCAGCGCCGCCGATTTGCGGCTCGAAACGCTGAAGCGAGCGCGGCGAGCGACGAGGGTCACCCGATGACTTTATCCACAACCTCTTGCGCCGCTCGCTGGACGTCGGCCAAGTGCTCGGGGCCGCGGAAGGATTCCGCGTAAATCTTGTAGACGTCTTCGGTGCCGGACGGCCGTGCGGCGAACCACGCATTGGCTGTCGTCACCTTCAGCCCGCCGAGCGGCGCGCCGTTGCCGGGCGCGGTGGTCAGCTTCGCGGTGATCTGCTCCCCGGCCAATTCGGTGGCGGTCACCTGGTCCGCGGACAGTTTGGCCAGTCGGGCCTTCTGCTCACGGTTGGCGGGCGCGTCGACCCGCGCATAGGTCGGGGCGCCGTACTTCGCGGTCAGCTCCTGATAGCGCTGCGACGGGGTGGCGCCGGTGACAGCCAGGATCTCGGCGGCCAGCAGCGCCAGGGTGATGCCGTCCTTATCGGTGGTCCACACCGATCCGTCGCGGCGCAGGAACGACGCCCCCGCTGACTCTTCGCCACCGAAGCCGATCGCGCCGCTGATCAGGGGGTCGACGAACCACTTGAACCCGACCGGCACCTCGACGAGCTTGCGGCCGATGCCGGCGACCACGCGGTCGATGATCGAGGAGCTGACCGCGGTCTTCCCGACGGCGACGCTGGCCGGCCAGGACGGCCGATGGGTGTAGAGGTAGTCGATGGCCACCGCCAGATAGTGATTCGGGTTCATCAGCCCGGCATCTGGGGTGACGATGCCGTGCCGATCGGCGTCGGCGTCGTTGCCGGTGGCGATCTGGTAGTGGTCGCGGTTGGCGATGAGCGACGCCATCGCGTCCGGCGAGCTGCAGTCCATCCGGATCTTGCCGTCGTGGTCCAGTGTCATGAATCGCCACGTCGCATCGACCAGCGGATTGACCACGGTCAACTCGAGGCCGTGGCGCTCGGCGATCGCACCCCAGTAGTCGACACTGGCGCCGCCGAGCGGGTCTGCACCGATCCGCACCCCGGCGGCGCGGATCGCGTCGATGTCAACCACATTCGGTAGATCGTCGAGATAGCCGCCCAGGTAGTCGTGGCGCTGCGCGGTGGTCAGCGCCCGGGACAGCGGAACCCGTTTCACCGCCGACAGCGCATCGCGCAGGATCTCGTTGGCCCGCTTGGCGATCGCATTGGTGGCATCGCTGTCTGCCGGCCCACCGTTGGGCGGGTTGTACTTGAAGCCGCCGTCGCGCGGCGGGTTGTGCGACGGGGTCACCACGATCCCGTCGGCAAGACCGTCCGAGCGACCGCGGTTGTAGCCGAGGATGGCGTGGCTGATCGCCGGTGTCGGCGTGTACCGGTCGGCCGCGTCGATCATCGCGACGACGTCGTTGGCGGCAAGCACCTCCAACGCCGACACCCACGCCGGCTCGGAAAGCCCATGCGTGTCGCGTCCGATGAACAGCGGCCCGGTGGTGCCCGCGGCGATGCGGTACTCCACGATGGCCTGCGTGATGGCCAGAATGTGCGCCTCGTTGAACGCGCCGTCCAGCGCGGAGCCCCGGTGGCCGGATGTCCCGAAGACCACCTGCTGATCGGCGTTATCCGGGTCGGGTTCTTTCGTGTAATACGCGGTGATCAGGTGGGGCAGGTCGACGAGGTCTTCGGGCTGCGCCGGCTGACCGGCTCGCGGGTTGGCCACCATGGCACCAATTCTGCCCACCTTCGGTTTCCGCCGCTCGACGGTCCCGCATAAGCTGCCTGAACACGGCCTGAAAGGAAAGGGATTTCGACGAGTGGCAACCCACGATTACCGCGAGTTGGCCGCCGTCTTCGCCGGTGGAGCGCTGGGCACCCTGGCGCGCACGGGCCTGAGCACCCTGGTGGCCGCCGACCCGACGCGCTGGCCCTGGCCGACGTTCACGGTGAACATCCTGGGCGCCTTCCTGGTGGGCTACTTCACGACACGGCTGCTGGAGCGGCTGCCGTTGTCGAGTTATCGCCGGCCCCTGCTCGGAACCGGACTGTGCGGCGGGCTGACCACCTTCTCGACGATGCAGGTCGAAACGCTGAAGATGATCGAACACCACCGCTACGGCCTGGCCGCCGGATACACCTGCGCCAGCATCATTTTCGGATTGCTTGCGGCGTATCTGGCCACCGCCGTGGTGCGCCGAGTGCGGGTGCGCTGATGCGCGCCGGCGACGATGCAGTGGGGGCACGCCCCCTCGCCGCCCTGCGGCTGGGGGTACCCCCACCCGCTTGCGGGGGACGAAGCGATGAGGAGGAGCGGCGCAGATGATCGTCTGGGGTGGTGTGCTGCTCGCCGGCGGCGCCGGGGCGGTGCTGCGGTTTGTGGTGGACCGCGCGGTCGCCCGTCGGGCAGCGCGATCGTTTCCGTTCGGAACGCTCGCGGTCAACGTCAGCGGCGCCGCACTACTCGGCCTGCTCGGCAGCCTGGCTTTGAACCGGCACGCCGCGTTGCTGGCCGACACCGCCTTCATCGGCTCCTACACCACGTTCTCCACCTGGATGCTGGAAACTCAGCGGCTCGGTGAAGAGCGCCAGGTCCTCGATGCCGTCGCCAATGTCGTCGCCAGCATCGTGTTAGGCCTCGCCGCGGCGCTGCTCGGGCAATGGATCGCGGGCCGACTGTGAACCAGCCTTGCCTGAAGCTGACCACCTACTTCGGCGAACGCCAGCGCGTGGTCACCGACCACGTCCGGCGGCCCGGCTTCTTGGCCGACGCGATGCTGGACCTGTTCGACACCCGGGAACTCGCGACGAGTGTGATGCTGCGCGGCATCGCCGGTTTCGGGCCGCGGCACATTTTGCGGACCGACGAGTCGTTGAGCCTGTCCGAAGACCCCCCGGTGGCAATCGCCGCGGTCGATGTCGAATCGAAGATCAGCGGCCTGGTCGACGACGTCGTCGCGATGACCGGCCACGGTCTGGTGACCCTGGAACGCGCACGGCTGGTCCGCGGCGACGATGTGCTCGACGTCGGCAACGGTGACGCCGTCAAGCTGACTGTCTATGTGGGACGCCAGGAGCGCATCGGCGGGCTGCCCGCATACCGTGCGGTGTGCGACCTGCTGTATCGGCAGGGATTCTCCGGTGGTGCAGTCATTTTGGGCGTCGACGGCACCGCACACGGCGAGCGTTACCGGGCACGGTTCTTCAGCCGCAACGTCAACGTCCCGCTGATGATCATCTCGATCGGGACCGCGGCGCAGGTTTCGGCTGCGGTCGCCGAGCTCAGCGCCGCCGCGCCCAACCCGTTAATGACCGTCGAGCGGGTGCGGTTGTGCAAACGGGGAGGCGAGTTATTCGCGCGACCGCATCGGCTGCCGGACACCGACGACCAAGGACGGCCGCTCTGGCAGAAGCTGATGGTGCACACCAGCGAGGCCACCGGCCACGGTGGCGTGCCGATCCACCGCGCGCTGGTTCACCGGCTGCTGGACTCCGGCATGGCGCGCGGCGCGACCGTGCTGCGCGGTATTTGGGGCTTTCACGGCGACCATAAACCTCACGGCGACAAACTCTTTCAGCTGACGCGACGCGTCCCGGTGGTGACGATCATCATCGACACGCCCGAGTGGATCGCACGCACCTTCGACATCGTGCACGAGTTGACAGCGGAGCACGGGGTGGTCACCAGCGAAATGGTCCCGGCGGTGGTGACGCGGGCCGGGCCGGACCGGCGCGGCGACACCGAGCTGGCACGCCACGACTATTAAGCAAGTCGCACTCCACGTTTCAGCCCCCATTCAGCAGCGTCGCCAGCACCGTGGCATGGCTGCCCTGCACCTCACGGGTGGCGGTCACCAGCGTCACGACCTCGCGCTTGGCCAGCTTGCGCAGCTCGTCGAGGGCCTCGCTGCCCTGAAGCTCCTTCTTGTATCGCGCGGCGAATTCGTCAAAACGCTCGGGCTGATGGTTGTACCAGCCCCGCAGTTCTTTCGATGGCGCGACATCCTTGCACCAGGTGCCCACCCGCGGATCGTCCTTTCGGAATCCTCGGGGCCATAACCGGTCCACTAGCACGCGGTGGCCGTCGTCAGGGCTGGGATCGTCGTAGACCCGGGCCACCCGGATTCGGGTCCTGGCGCTCATACTGCCAGGGTAATACGGGGTGAACGACGTCCGTCAGGTCAGCGCTGGCAAGACTTTGTCGACGAACAGCTGAACCGACTTCCACGCTTCGTCGACCGGCATGGCGCCCACCAGCGGGTGCAAGACGATCGGTCCGTAGTTCGTCGAGTCGCGGACTTCGGCGATCAGTTGGTCGGGCGTCAGGAATCGGTATCGCCCCGACGCCTTGACCTCGTCGATCGTCTGGACACCGGGCAGGTGCATCAGCGAGCGCTGATCCGTCGCCCATCCGCCGTAAGTGACTGCCTCCCAAAGAATGTGGTCGCCCAGCTCGGCCCACGCCCGATCCGGGTCTTCGTGCAGGTAGATCATCCCGCGGTTGATCGGCCCGGGCATGATGACCAGTGGCGCGATGCCGACCTCAGCGCACAGCTCGCGGTACAGGTCGGCGATGTCGGGTAGGTGGTCGGCCAGGCTGAGCGGCAACCGAAAACGCGCCGCCCGTCGCGCGGTGATGCGGGAGCCGCCGCCGACGTACAGCGGTGGGTGTGGCCGCGTCCAGGTTCCGGTGCAGACCCCATTTTCCTGCTCGACGCCGGACCACACTGACAGCATGCGCTCGATCAGGCTGTCCATCAACAGGCCGCGTCGGCTGAAATCGACTCCGAGCGAGTCATATTCGCTCGCGCGGTAACCCAGACCCACCGTGGTGTGCAATCGACCGCGGCTCATGTTGTCGACCAATGCGATGTCTTCGGCGAGCCGGACCGGATTCCACAGCGGCCCCAGGGTGCAGTCCACGCTCGCGATCAGCGTCGAGGTCCGCGCGAGAAACATAGCGGCGGCCATGATCGGGTTACAGCTCCACCCATGCCCCGTCGCGTGATGCTCGTCGACGCTGACGGTGGTGATCCCCCGCGACTCGCCCCACTGCGCGAGTTCGAGAGCGGCACGCAGCAGTTCGCCCTGCGTGCGTGGCTCTCCCTGCGGCGAGGCGAAGTTGAAGCGCAGCACCGTCAGCAACATGCCCGACCTCCCGTCAGGCTTTCGTCGGCGCCGCCGCCGCCTGCAGGAATGCGGGAAAGTCGGGAAACAGCGCGCGATCGACGATCTCGATGCGGGTACCGAACGCGTCGATGTAGTAAGCGAACAACGCCAGGTTCGGCGGCGCGGTGTCAGCGGTGGCTTCGAACGTGAAGCCGTTGGCCTCCAGCTTTCGCGCGGTCTCTGCGAGATCGTCGGTGAAATACCCGAGGTGATGGACGGAGTTGCCCGGCGCCGCGGTCCACGGACTGTCGGGCACTTGCTGGATGAGCTCGACGTGCGGGCTCTGCAGCGAATAGACGAAAGTCGAGGTGAGTTCGCGGGTTCCGTTCACGGCGCGGAAGGGCAGCGTATATGTCAGCGGGTTGATCCACTCATAGCCGGCCACCGCGCTGAGGCGGGCCATCGCGGCGTCGAGGTCGGGCACGACAATGCCGGTGTGGTAGTAGTCCTCGGGTCGCAGTGCGAATGTCATTTTCTTCCTTTGCGATTTCAGACGCAGTCCGAGGCGCCGTCGACGACGAAGACCGCTCCACTCGTGTAGCTGCATTGCTCGGTGCACAGAAATGCCACCGTCGGCGCAATCTCGCTGACGAATCCGAAGCGCCGCAGCGGGATATGGGCCAGCTCGGAATCCACCAGTTCCGCGGCGGCATGCATGGGTGCAGTCATCGGGGTGTCGATCGCCCCGGGCGCCACAGCATTCACCCGAATTCCCTTGCCTGCCCATTTGACTGCGAGATTTCTGGTGATGTTGACGATCCCGGCCTTTGCCGCGCCGTAGCCGGGCACCAACGGGACCGCCCGCAGCGCGGACATCGACGCCAGATTGACCACGCTGGCGCCCCCGGCCGTGGTCGACGCCCGCAGCGCGCGGAACAGGCCGACGGTCAGCCGGTACGGACCGGTCAGGTTGAGCGCCACCGACGCCTCGAATCCATCCGGTTTCGACTCGTCAAGTCCGCCCGGGAAATTCGCACCCGCATTGTTGACGAGTACGTCAAGCTGGGTGAAGTCGTGCGCCAACGCGTCCACCGAGTCGTTGTCGGTGAACTGGAGCTGGTGATAGGCCATGCCGGACAGATCCACCTCGTAGTCCGTCGCGGACGGTTTGGTGCCGGTGACCGTGACCCGGGCTCCGGCGTCGCGAAACAATGATGCTGTCGCATGCCCGATCCCGCTGGTGCCACCGGTGATCAACGCGGTGGTCCCGGTGAAGTCGAAGCTGACCCGCGCCGTCATGAGTTTCTCGATATCTGTTCGGTGAGCCAGGCTCTTTCCCAGAAGTTGGTGGTGCCGGCTAAGAGCTTTTCGTGGGCTTGCCTCAGCACGTCGCGCGCATCCGGATGATCGGCGGCCACAAGTTCGGCCAGGTGAATGGCGTGCAGCGGACGGTCGGCTCCGAGGTGTTCGCGCGCCCGCTGCACGAGTGCGTCGGCGCCCGCCAGCTCGACCACGTCGGTCCCCACGGCGTCGAAACCGACCGGATACAGCTCGGTCGTGGAGCGGTGGTGAAACCAGCCCGAGTAGTTCTCCCAGACGGCCCGCACATCCCACGCGACCTTGCCGTAGCCTTGGCCCACTTCGTATTCGGGCGGCAAAGTGATGTCGCGCATCAAGGTCCGAACATCCTTGCCGGCGTTCATGCCTGCCACCGTCTGGTCGTGAATGTGCTGGATGGCATTGCGCAACCGGGTCAGCTCGGCGTCGATGCGCTCGGCGCCGGCGATCGGCGCAAAGTGGCCGGTCACCAGAAGTTCGGGCTGCAGCTCGCGCACCCGCTCGACCGAGGCGATCGCGGTCAGCGCATCCCGGTAGCGGTCGCCACGCATGGTGACCAGGTTGGGGATGTGGCCGAAGACAGGGCCGAAGGTGTTGCCGCACAGACAGATCCGCTCGTCTGGCAGCCACACCACCAGAGAGTCGTTGGTTTCGCCACCGGGCACCGCAATCAGCTCCAAGCGCCGGCCACCGACCTCCAGCGTCAGGGTGTCCTCGAAGTCGAGATCGACGGTGGGAACGCTCTGGCCCGCCAGATGCTTGGTGCCGAGGCGACGCTGGATGGCCTGGATGCCGGTTGCCAACCTGTCCCTGAAGGCAAACGCGCTGCGGGCGGCGCGGTACGGGATGAGGCGTTCGTTATCGTCTCGCCACAGCGTCCAGTTCGCTTGTGCGACAACCGTTGTCTCCGGGTCCCGCACGCTGTCCAGTCCGCCGACATGATCGACGTGGCCCTGGGTGAAGATGATGTAGCGCACCGGCGAAGCGTCCACAGCGTCGAAGTTGGCGCGGTGTACGGGCCCCTCGAAGCCCATCCCGGTGTTGACGATCACCCGGCCCTCATCGGTGGTCAGCAGGTAGGAATTCGACAGGCCCGGCGAGCACCACAGCCCCGGGGCGATCTGCTCGGCCTCGTCGGCGGATGCCGGGAACAAGGCGTCCGCGCCCGGCCGGCTGCGATAGATCGGCTCGAAGTGCTGCGCATCGGTGCTCATTGCTGACGTCTCTTTCATCGGGCGGCTACGTCTCGGGCCGGACGTCGAACCTGTCGAAATAAAAGTCGAAGCGCGCGCGCAATTCGTCGGGCGAGATGCCGAAGTGCCGCTGCAGATCGTAGCGGATATGGCCGTGCTTGCCGCGTGGATTACCGTCGAGGTATTGCTGGAAAAGGCGGCGCACCTTCGGTGGCAATTCGACTCCCGCACGCCGGTAAAGCTCGTCGAGCAATGGCATTTCGTTGCCGCTCAGATGGTGGAAGCTGATGTCGATGCTGCGCCGCGCCGGCACCAGGTCGCGGTCGCGCACGCACGCGCTGAGCAGTCGGTGTACGCGGTCGCTCCAGTAGTCCAGCAGCCAGTCCGGGTCGATGCTCGTCCGGCGCAGTCGATCGGAGTAGGCCATCATCGTGATCGCCGACTGGATCACCGCGACCGGATCGCGATGCGTGAAGGCCACTGTCGCGTCGGGGAAGGTCGCGATCAGCGGTCCGAGTTGCTCGCAGTGCTGCGGACTTTTGAGCACCCAGGTTCGCGGCCCGCGCAGAAACGTCAACGCCTGCAGGACCTTCTTCAGGTATGCGTAGTGCCGGTGTTGATCGAGGCCCAAGTAGTAATCGCGCCAATCCGGCACGCGTGCATGCCATTCCAGGACGTAGCCGGCCAGATCCAGGTCGAGCAGTTCGACTTCCTCCTCGATTGCCTCCGGGAACCGGTCGTGCATGGCAGCGACCACGGGTGCACTGGCCATCAGCGCATCGTGCTCGGCCTTCGCCCGCGCGTAGCGGGGATCGACCCCGAAGATGTCGGGGCCCTGGCCGACTGCAGGGATCGGATCCTGGCTCTCCCAGTACGGCAGCGCCCGCCGGCGTGGATCGGCGGCGATGAGGTTGACCAGATGCGTGGTGCCCGATCGCGGCATCCCGACGACGATGAACGGCTTCTCGATCTGGATCGACTCGATCTCGGGATACCGCTTGATGAGCTCGGTCAGCGACAGCCGATTGCGCAGCAAGCGGACCACGCGTTGCCGCAGCGCGGAGCGGGTGAGCTGGGTCAGGCCGTCGTCGCCTTCGATCGCGGCGACGTGCGCGCCCAACCGGTCCCCGAAGCCGTCGGTGTCGTTCAGATCGTCGCCGACCGAGGCCTGATCGATGGCCTCGGCAAGCATCTGGTCGATGTCGAATTCGACGTGTTTGGCCTCGGTGAACTCCAAAATCTGACGCTGAACGTCGGTCAGCTTTGGCGACGTCAGATCGTCGAAGTCAATGTCAGCGACGTCACGTCCCATTCGCCGCTCCTCCTCGACTTGGTGCCGAAAGCAGAGTAGCGCCCATCACCGCAGCGTTTAGCCATATTTTGCCGGGGTACGCAGAGGAGAAGCGGTCGGCCAGCCAGCACCCGTATTCGTTATTTCCCCGAGTTTTGGAGGTACACAGTGCCCGAAATGATTATTCAATCGCCCGATGAAGTCATCGGGTTCCTCAAAGCACAGCACAGCCTCATCGAGGACATGTTCGACCAAGTGCTGTATGCGTCAGACCCGCAAGCCCGGGAGACACCGTTCGTGCGGTTGCGCCAATTGCTGGCCGTACACGAGACAGCCGAGGAAATGGTTGTCCATCCTCGGGTGCGCCGCGAGGTGGATGCCATCGACTCGATCGTCGATGCTCGGCTCGAAGAGGAGCATGAGGCAAAGGAGTTGTTGTCCAGTATCGAGAAGATCGATATCACCTCACAGCAGTTCATCGACGAGCTCACCAAGCTGCGGGATGCGGTGCTGGACCACGCGCAGCACGAGGAGCGCTACGAATTCCCTAAGCTGCAAAGAGAACTCGACGCCGACGAGCTCAAGCGGCTCGGAACAGCAGTACGCGCCGCGGAGGCCATCGCACCAACCCGTCCGCATGCCGGCGTGGAATCCGCGAAGTTGAATTTCGCCGTCGGGCCGTTCGCGTCGATGATTGACCGCGCTCGTGACCTGATCGAACACGGCCTCGGCTGACCGAACGGAAGACGATTGAGGCCGGTAGCCCAGCCCGGCACTACGCGGTCAGAGTGGTGACCCGCCGAATGACTTCGTCGCGACCAAGGGTGCGCGCAACCTGGAAGAGGTCGGGGCTCTTGGTCGACCCGGTCAAGCCCACCCTGATCAGCTGCGAGGCTTCCCGGATCGAGCCGGGATAGGCATCCGGGCTCTGCTTGTACTCCTTGGCATTCCGCGCAAAGCCGAACTTGTCGGCCAGGTCTCGCACTTGTTGGAACCACTGCACGGGATCGTCGAGATCCCGATACGTCGCGATGAAGTCCCCCGCGAACGACCGGACCAGGTCGGCCGGCAGCCCCAGTTGCGAGTCGTCGGCGCCCACGAGCGTGAACAGCTCAGCGAAGAAGAAACCGTAGGCGGCGCGGAAATCCGACCATTTGCGCAGGTCTTTGCGCGGATTGCTGACACCGTCGCGTTCGACGGCCAGGGCGGCCAGTGTCAGGTCCGGACGAGATTCGATGACGCCATGCAGATCGGGATCGAACTCCGCTGACCACGCCGTCACGGCCGTATAGATCTCCGGCCCACTCAACGTCGCGATGTAATCGGCGCTGATGTCTTCAAGTTTCACCAGATCCACCAAGGGGCCGGCGCCTCCGCACTCGGCCAGTGAGATCGGTGCGGCGAGGGCTTCGGGTAGCGGAATTTCCGCGAGGCGTCCGTTGGCCAGACCGCGCAGGTAATACAGCACCGCATCGGCGGGATAGCCCGATCGGATGTAGAAATCGACGTCGGCTTCGGGGTCTTTGCGTTTGGACAGTTTGCGTTTGCCGCCCGGGATCTGCTTCATCAGCAGAGCGATGTGCGCGTAGGTGGGCGGCTCGAACTGCAGCGCCTCGAAAAGCTGAAGATGCAGCGACACCGACGAGAGCCATTCTTCGCCCCGAATCACCAGGTTGGCCCGCATCAGGTGATCGTCGACAGCGTGGGCGAAGTGGTAGGTCGGCAGCTGCTCCCCTGCTGACGATTTCAGAATCACCACGTCGTTGTAGTTGGCCTCCATCGACAGCTCACCGCGGATCGCGTCGATGAACGAGGTCCTACCCCCCGTGCGGCCCGGTGAGCGGAAACGCACCACGTACGGTGTTCCCTTTTTGAGCTGCTCCCGTACCGCAGCGACGTCCGCGTCGCGCCAGATGGCCCACTCGCCGTAGTAGCCGGTCGGACGCTTGAGCTGCTGCTGACGGGTGCGGATATCGGCCAGCTCCTCGGAGGTGGCAAAGCAGAGGTACGCCTTTCCGGCGCGCAGCATCTCGCGGGCGAAGGTCAGGTAGATCGTCGCCCGCAGCGACTGGCGGTAAGGCCCGTAGTCGCCGGTGCCGTCGCCCTCGTCGGGAATGATCCGAAAGTAAGCGAATGCGCGTTCGAACTGTGCGTAAGCTCCCGCCACCTCCCGCGCTTGGTCGGTGTCCTCGACGCGCACGAAGTAGCGGCCACCGCTCTGATGCGCGACGGCGAGGTCGATCATCGCGGCGTAGATGCCACCGAGGTGAATGAAGCCGGTCGGCGACGGCGCGAGCCGGGTTACCAGAGCATCAGCGGGCAGGTCGCGGGGCGGATAGCGCTGTTCCCACTCACCCGGCTCGGGAAGATCGGCGGGAAAGAGGCTGTTTACCTCGTGCGGCTCCAGCATTCCGGTGCGGACTCCTATCGGATGGTTTGCCTGGTCGATGTTAAGTCACGCTGGTGACGGCAGAAGACAGCTCACCTGCCAGAGCGTCCGTAGGGTGGGACAGATGAGCGTTGCACCGGATATCACCGTCGCTCTGCAAAGCCGCTTCGTCCGCGACGTGCCGGAGATGGGTGTCCGCTGGCAAGCCGAGGCATTTCCCGAGCTGACGCTGCTGGCGCTCAACGAGCCACTGGCCGGCGAGCTTGGCCTCGATGCCGGCTGGCTGCGCGGCCCGGACGGGTCGCGGTTCTTGGTGGGCGCCCTGGTTCCCGGCGATGCTGCACCGGTAGCCCAGGTCTACGCGGGTCACCAGTTCGGCGGTTACGTCCCGCGGTTGGGCGACGGGCGCGCGATGCTGCTGGGCGAGCTCGCCGACGCCGGCGGGCGACTTCGAGACATCCACCTGAAAGGTTCGGGGCGAACGCCGTTCGCCCGCGGGGGTGACGGCCTCGCGGCGGTGGGACCGATGCTGCGCGAATACATCGTCAGCGAGGCGATGCACGCGCTGGGTATCCCGACGACGCGATCGCTGGCCGTGGTGGCGACCGGACGTCCGGTGCAGCGCGAGACCCTGCTGCCCGGAGCCGTGCTCACCCGCGTCGCTGCCAGCCACCTGCGGGTGGGCAGCTTCCAATACGCCGCCGCGACTGGCAATCTCGACCTGCTGCGACGCCTGGCCGACCACGCGATCGTACGCCACTACCCCGGTGCCGCAATGAGCGAAAATCCCTACCTGGCGCTGTTTGAAGCGGTGGCCGCTGTTCAAGCATCGCTGATCGCCCAATGGATGCTGATCGGCTTCGTGCACGGCGTGATGAACACCGACAACATGACGATCTCCGGCGAGACGATCGACTACGGTCCCTGCGCCTTCATGGAGGCCTACCACCCCGACACGGTGTTCAGTTCGATCGATCAGTGGGGCCGCTACGCCTACGACAACCAGCCCGCCGTCGCGGGGTGGAACCTCGCCCGGTTCGCCGAGGCGCTTCTTCCGCTTCTGGCCGACACCGTCGACGAAGGCATTGCGCTCGCGGAGAACGCGTTCGGCGTCTTCCGCGCCCAATACGACGCGACCTGGACGACCGGGATGCGGGCCAAGCTCGGCCTGGCTGCCGACATCGACGCCGAGACGGTCACGTCGTTGGTCGACGAGGTGCTCGCGCTGCTCAAGGAGAGCCGCGTCGACTACACCTCGTTCTTCCGCGGGCTGAGCCAGGCGGCGGAAGGCGATGCCGAGCCGACCCGAGGGCTGTTCGTCAACCTCGCCGGCGTCGACGATTGGATCTCGCGCTGGCGAGCGCTGGGGCCGGATCCTACATCGATGGACCGCAGCAATCCCATTTACATTCCGCGCAACCATCTCGTCGAGGAGGCGCTGACCGCAGCCACCGCGGGCGATGTGGATCCGCTCCGGCAGCTACTCACTGCCGTCAGCGCCCCCTTCGACGAGCGAGCGGGTTTCGGGCGCTACGCGACCCCCGCGCCGGAAGATTTCGGCGAATACCGCACGTTCTGCGGCACCTGATTCGGTTTCGGCGCGGTGCGCAGCTTGTTCGCATCGCGGACTCCCTTGTCCAGCAACGCCGCCGGCGCAACCTTCTTCAACAACGACAGCCGCCGCGCCAGCGGTCCTGCCGGGTAGCGCAACTTCGGGGCCCGGCTGGTCGCCGCCTTCAGCACGACCTGCGCCACCACCGCGGGGTCATCCCCGGCACTTACCGAATCAGCGAGGACGCGTTTGACGTGCTCGCGAATGGGCGCGTAGCTCTCGATCGACGAGTCGGCGTCGGTCGCGTTGGATTCGAATGAGGTGTTGGTGTAGCCGGGTTCCACAACCGACACCCGCACACCGAACTCGCGTGTCTCATGGTCCAGCGACTCCGAGTAGCCCTCGACCGCGTGCTTGGAGGCCGCGTACAACGCGCCGTACGGCGCCGGCAGGAAACCCAGTACCGAGCCGACGTTGATGATCCGACCGCTGCCCTGCGTCCGCAGATGCGGCAGCACCTCACGGGTCAGCCGCACCAAGCCGAAGAAGTTGGTGTCGAACAGCTCCTGAGCCTGGGCGATCGAACTCTCCTCGGCGGCGCCGAAGACCCCGATTCCGGCGTTGTTGACCAGAATGTCGATGCGCCCCGCCCGTTGTACGACCGTCGCCACGGCCGCGGTGACCGACGCGGCGTCGGTGACGTCGAGCGGCACCAATTCCACGCCAGGGGGCGGCTGGGTGCGTTGCGGGTTGCGGCTGGTGCCGAAGACCTCGAAGCCTTTCGCCGCGAAGGCGCTTGCGACGGCCTGACCGATTCCCGAAGAGACGCCGGTAACCAGCACCACGGGCGATCGCTGTGTCATATCCACTCCTAGTAAACCGATTGGTGTACTTCTACCGCCGCCACGCTACACGGCTTGACTCTTGATGTAAACCGTTCGGTATACTCGTGCCATGAACGAGCAGCGTGCGGCAAACAAGGGCGGCCGCGGCGCGCGTCAGCGCATCCTGGACGCTGCCGCTGAGTTGTTCTACCGGGAAGGCATCAACGCCACCGGTGTCGAGCGACTCGCGGCTGAATCATCGGTCTCCAAACGCACTCTCTATCAACACTTCCCGAGCAAGACTGCGGTGGTGGAGGCATACCTGCGCGGCACCGACGAACGCGTCGCCCGTGCATTACTCAACGCAGACGAGCAGCCGCCGCGCCAGCGCCTGCTGGCGGTTTTCGACGCTCCTGCAACGCCCGGCGCAACGTTCCGGGGCTGCCCCTTCCACAATGCGGCCGTCGAGGCGGCGGGAACCATGCCGGGTGTTCAGGACATCGTGCGCACGTCCAAGCGCAGCTTCGCCGACGTACTGACCGAGCTGGCCGAACAGGCAGGCGCCGCTGACCCACGACAACTCGGCGACCAGCTTGCCGTGCTCTATGAAGGCGCCGCCGCGCTGTCGACCTCGCTCGACGACCCGTCCCCGTGGGCGAATGCCCGGACGGCAGCTGAGGCATTGATCGACCATGCCGTCAGCCGGTGACGGTCAGCGCGCTCCCCGCACCAAACGGCCGGGGCGCGCGCCGGTGTCGACGCCGTCGCGGCGAGTCACAACGCCGTTGACGATCGTGGCGTTGTAGCCGGAAGCACCTTGGATGAGTCTCTTCCCACCGGCCGGCAGGTCGTAGGCCATCCGGGGCCGATGCAAGGTGATCGCATCCATATCGATCACGTTGACGTCGGCCCTTTTTCCGATTTCGACGACACCGCGATCGGAGAGCCCGAACAGCTGCGCGGTGTCGTACGACTGCTTGCGCACGACGTATTCCAGCGGCAGCGTCTCACCACGGCGGCGATCGCGTGCCCAATGGGTCAGCAGGAACGTGGGAAACGACGCGTCACAGATCATGCCGCAGTGGGCGCCGCCGTCGGACAGTCCCACCACGCCGGCAGGGTGGGTGAGCATCTCGCGAATGGCGTCATGGTTGCCGTAGGCGTAGTTGTAGAACGGCAGCATCAGCATCGATGTCGCGTCGTGCTCGAGCATCAGGTCGTAGAGGGTGGACAGTGGATCGTGTCCGCGCTCGGCGGCGATCTTCTCCACGGTGCGTTCGTCGGTCGGCTCGTAGTCGGGCGGATCGCCCATCGCGTAGGTGCGGCCAAGCGCGTACTGGGCTAGCGCGAACATGTTGTCGAACAACAGGTTCGGGTCCGGCGGCAGATCGTCTTCGGAAAGGATCGCAGCCTTGACCGCGGGATCAGCCAGACGCTGGGCGAGCTCGTCGCGGCTGCATTCGGCTTTCAGCCGGCGGAAGGTCGGGCGGTGGGTGAACGCGTGATGGCCGTCGAAGCCGAACAGCATGCCGAACGGTCGCGCGGCGATCTGGGGATACAGCCGGCTGCCCGCCGCATGCGCGGCCGCCGAGATGTCCAGCTGTTCGCGCCAGAGGTCCGGGGCGGCATCGACCTGAATCATGCCGAACGAAATCGGTCGGTCGATCTCAGCACCCAACCGCTGCATCCACTCCAATTCTTTCTTGGGGGCGATGATGTCCTCGCCGGCGACGCCCTGCGGAGCCAGCTCGAACACCGCCTGGCCACCGGCCGCCATGGCTCGGCCGAGTCCGAACAGCTCGTCTTCGGCGGCAAAGGTTCCCGGAACCGGTTCACCGTCGATAGCGCGGTGACCGAGGGTGCGAGAGGTCGAGAAGCCCAGCGCACCGGATTCGACAGCTTCCTGCACGAGGCGTGCCATCGCCGCAATGTCGTCCGGCGAAGCGGGCTCGTTACGGGCGCCGCGCTCGCCCATCGCGTAGGCGCGAATCGCTCCGTGAGCTACCTGGCTGCCCACATCGACGGCGAATTCCTGCCTTCCGATGATGTCGAGGTATTCGGGGTAACTCTCCCAGCCCCACGAGATTCCCTCCGTGAGAGCGGTGCCGGGAATGTCCTCAACACCTTCCATCAACCCGATCAGCCAGTCTTCCTGCCCGGGCCGCACCGGCGCGAACCCGACACCGCAGTTACCGGTGACAACCGTGGTCACCCCGTGGCCACTGGACGGCTCCAGCAGGGTATCCCAGCTGACCTGGCCGTCGTAGTGGGTGTGGATGTCGACAAATCCGGGCGCGACGATCTTTCCGGTCGCGTCGATGGTCTCGACGGCGTCGCCTTCCAGTGGCGGGCTGCCCGGTCCTCGGCGCCGAACCTCGACGATCTTGCCGTCTTTGACGGCAATGTCGGCGTCGAATCGGTCCGCGCCGGTTCCGTCCACGACGGTGCCACCGGTGATTTTGAGGTCGAACACGATTACTCCCTTGGCTGCGCTGCCGGTTGGCTACAGTGACACTCCAATAAGGGAATGTAACACCGTTACAGAGGCCACGGGAGAGCTTCGATGACGACCCACCCAGCGACTGATGTCCGGCGCGAGGACGCGATCGGCACGCCGCCGCAACGGCCGACTCTGGTGCCCGCGCAGCGGTATTACTCCGCGGCATTCGCACAGCTCGAACTGGAGCGGATGTGGCCCAGGGTGTGGCAGGTCGCGTGCACAGTCGACCACGTCGCCGAACCCGGTGACTACTTCGAATACCGTTGCGGGCCTTACTCGGTACTGATTGTGCGCGGTGACGACGGCACCTTGCGCGCCTTTCAGAACGTGTGCCGTCACCGCGGCAACTCGCTGTGCGCCGGCGCGGGTTCGGACTTGGGTGAGCTGCGCTGCGGCTATCACGGCTGGACGTGGGATCTTGCCGGCGCTCTCAAGCGAGTCCCGAACCGCAAGGGATTCGGGACGCTGCCGATGGCTGAGCTCCCGTTGTTCGCGGTCCGCGTTGACACGTGGGAGAGGCTGGTCTTCGTCAACCTCGATCTCGATGCGACGCCACTCGGCGACTATTTGGAGGCAGTGCCAGAAGACATCGCGTGGCTTGGACTCGGTGACTTCCGTTGCTACGCAACCATGACCGTCGAGGTCGCCGCGAATTGGAAGACGATCGCCGACGGGTTCAGCGAGACTTATCACATCCAGACGTTGCATCCCGAGCTGCACAGGTGCATGGACGATGTCTATGCACCGCAGGTGATTTGGGGGCACACCGGCAAGTCCGAGCAGCTCTACGGTGTACCGAGTCCGCAGCTCAAGCACGTCCCCTCCAACGCTGAGGTGTGGGACGCCTATGTCTGTACCCAGGGTGCGCTGATGGGTGTTGCCGACGGCACGCCGTTCCCGGGTGATCAACGTCAGCCTGGTCAGTCGGTCGCGGAGGTAATCGCGGAACGCACAAGAGCTTTCGCTGCCGGACGAGGTGTCGATTTGAGCTGGGCAAGTACCGACCAGGTGATGCGGCTGCACCAGTACAACATCTTTCCCAATCTGACGTTGCTGGCCAACGCCGATCACCTGACGGTGATGGCCTCGCGTCCGGGGCCCGATCCCGACCACGGCGAACTGGTAATGATGTTGTGGACGCGTATGCCACCTGGTGTGCCACGATGCAAGCCCGCGGACGTTCGGATGACGGCGGACGAGGCCGAGCCGGGTCTGGTTCTGACCCAAGATATTTCGGTATTGGCCGGGCTCCAGCGCGGTCTGCACCAGCCCGGGTTTACCCACCTGATGCTGTCCAGCGAAGAACGACGCGTGATCAATATGCACCGCAATCTCGACCGTTATCTGGGGCTACCCGAATCGGATCGCATCCGCTTATGAGCCCCGCCGGTGCCATAGAACCCGTCAGCGCGGAGATAATCCTGGACGCCGCCGCCGGCCTGATCGAACGCCACGGCGTGGAGGCATTCACCATGCGGGGCCTCGCCGAAGAACTCGGGGTAGCGGTCACCTCGATCTACTGGCATGTCGGGGGTCGGGACAAGCTCTTCGACAGCCTGGTCGACCGATTGCTCAGCGAGATGGCACATCTGCCCATCGACGGTGACACCCCGGTGGAACGCATTGCGTCTCTTGCCCGCTCGCAACGCAGGGCGCTGATTGATCGACAACACCTGCTGGCCATCGCCCATGAACGCGATCGAACGCCGATGCTGTTTCTGCCGATTCAGCAGACGCTGGCCGCCTTGCTATCCGACTTACGCGTGACCGGGACCGGGGCCGCACTTGTGCTGCGAGCGGTGCAGGTTCACGTCATATCGTCTGCGGTGATGCAGTTCTCGGCGGTTCGTGGGGCCAAACACGAAGAGGAAGATCCCTCGCTGTGGGATGACGAGTGGCCCGATCAGGCGCTGGTGCAGGCGCTGCAATCCCCGACGGACTACGACGCCGTGTTCGAATACGGGCTCAGCGCGCTGCTGGACACGCTGCCTGCGGGAACCGACTAGGGCGCGTCTAGCAGGAAGTCCGCCACGATCCCGGCCATGTCGTCGATCGCGGCGCGCGGAATCACTTCGAAGCCGTGGGTGCTCAGCGTGGGCAGGCAGAGCAGCCCCGCCCGTGGAGTCAGCCCGCTGGCCTTGGAATGTGAGGCGTCGGACATGAAGGCACCCAGCGTCGCCGGCTGGGGCGCCAGTCCGCGAGCGGTGGCGATCCGCATCAGTCGATCGGCGACGTCCTTGTCGTAGACACACAGCGCGTCGCTGTAGCCGATGATCGGACCGCCGGTGACGGTGGTTGCGTATTCCCGCTCGGTCGGCCCGACGTCCAAAGCGATGGTGAGGGTGCCGGGCAGCGTGGCGCTGGCGTAGGAGCCACCGACCCCGCCGATCTCCTCGTTAGTGGTGACGACGAGGTACACGTCCTCGTCGGGTCGTTGTCCGCGATCATGCAGTAACTGAGCGGCGCGCAGCAGCGCGGTCACCGCGGCGCGGTCATCCAGGAAATAGGCGCCGACGTAGTCGCCGAACTCGACGAGGTCTCGCTTGCTGCGGTCGATGCACACCCGCGTCCCGGCGTGCACCCCGGCGGCAGCGAGGTCCTCGGGAGCGCGCCCGGTGAAGACATAGACGTGTTGCCAATCCAACGCGCGATCGCCTTGATCCGGTTTGGTCTCCCAGATCCGCGGACTCTCCTGGGTGGTGTGCTCGGAGCCCAGCGTGAGCACCGCGGTCAGCGTCTGGTGATCGCCGAGCACAGCCACCGGGCCGAGCCCGAAATTCCCGGGGTACATCACCCCCAGCTGGGTCATATGCAGCGTGCCGTCGGGTTCGACGCGCTTGACCAGCATGGACAGTTCGTCCATGTGCGCCATGACCCGTGTCGCGGTCCCGCCGGCGATCGAGCCCGACCGGTGCCGGTGGTCGCGGGACGCAGCGGCGTCTGCGCCATCGTCGGCGCCGATGTAGCCGATCAGGTTGCCCGCGTCGTCGATCCACATGTCGTCGACCAGGGGCTGCAGCTCGCGGGAACACACCGTGCGCACCGCTTCTTCCTGGCCGCACGGCCCATACGTCCACAGCAGTTCTTGCAACAGGCTTTCGGTCGAATCAAGATCGCGCTGCCCCATCTGGCCCCTTCCCATCTCTGGCAACCGTAGCGATCGGCTGCTCCGCAGCGGCGGGGTGGTTTGCGGGCCTACCAGAAGTGGTAGCCGCAGGGTTGGCGTTGCGCGATGCTAGACGCGAGGGCTGCAACTCTCGATAACGGGACGGCGGAAGGACTTGCAATGAACGAAGAGCAACGCAACGAGATGGCATCGCGGCGCGGCTTCATTGCCGCGCTGGATCAAAGCGGCGGCAGCACCCCCAAAGCGCTGAAGCTCTACGGGATTTCAGACGACGCGTACACGAACGACGAGCAGATGTTCGACCTCATCCATCAGATGCGGGAGCGCCTGATGGCGAGCCCGAGCTTCACCGGTGACAAGGTCCTGGCAACGATCCTCTTCGAGCAGACGATGGACCGCACCATCAACGGTGACAACACCGCGGCGTTTCTGTGGAAGCAGAAACACATCGTGCCGTTCGTGAAGGTCGACCAGGGGCTCAGCGAATCCGAAAACGGCGTACAGCTCATGAAGCCGATGACGAAACTCGAAGCTCTGTTGGAGCGCGCCGTCGACAAGGGCGTCTTCGGTACCAAGATGCGCTCGTTCATCCAAGAGCCGAACCAGGAAGGCATCAAGGCGATCGTCGACCAGCAGTTCGACTACGGGGACACAATCGCGCGGCACGGACTCATGCCGATCATCGAGCCCGAGGTCAGCATCAAAAGCCCCGACAAGCCCACAGCGGACGGTCTACTGGTGGCAGCCCTGCACGCGAAGCTCGATGAGCTTCCCAGCGACCGGCAGGTCATGCTCAAGCTGACGTTGCCCGACGAGGACAACCTCTATGCGTCGCTCATTGACCATCCCCGGGTGCTGCGTGTGGTCGCGCTGTCCGGCGGCTACAGCCTCAAGGAAAGTTGCGCGATCCTGGCCCGCAACCACCGTCTGATCGCAAGCTTCTCGCGGGCACTGACCGAAGGCCTGACCGCCAACCAGACCGATGCCGAATTCGACCAGAAGCTCGCGTCGAATATCGACGAAATCTACGCTGCCTCGCTGACCTGACAATTAGCGGCCCACTGCTTGCAGGAATCGCCCCGCATGCAGCTCGGTGCCGAATCCGGGCGCGAATTCGCCTGCGGTGTAGACGATGTGACCACCGACGATGGTGGCGGCGACGAGTTCATCGTTGCGGTTCACCATCCGCTTGACGGTTGGTGCGCCCGGATAGGGCGTTTCTGCGTACGCACCGCTCGAGCCGTCGAACCCGGCGGGGTTGATGATGGTGACGTCGGCCCGCTTGCCTTGCCGAAGGTAGCCGGCATCGAGGCCGTACCAGTCGGCGAGCTCACCGGTGAGGCGGCGCACGGCGGTTTCGACGGGCATCGACCGACGGTGGTGAACACGTTCGAGCATGCGGAGTCCGGAGTTGTAGAACGCCATGTTGCGAAGGTGTGCACCGGAGTCCGAGAACCCGATCTGGACGTTGGGTGACCGCTGGATTCTATCCAGTACGTCCTCTCGGTCGTTGGCGACGACGGTGCGCCAGCGCAGCCGAGCTCCATGTTCGACGGTCAGGTCGAGTAATGCGTCGGCGGGTTCGATTCCGCGGGTTGCCGCGACGTCGGCGAACGATCGACCGATGACGGCAGGGTCGGGGCAGGAGACGATTTCGGCATCGGACAGGTCGCGACTCCACACCCGCGGGCCGAATTGCTTGGTCATGTCCTTGCGGAATTGACGCCGGTAGGATTCGTCGGCGAGCAGCCGGCCGCGACTCATTTCGTCGCGGAAGTTGAGTGCCGCTGAGCCTGAGCCGAACTCCTCGAACACGACGAGATCGACACCGTCGGCATACATTTCGAACGGCACCGGCAGGTGCTGCCAGCGGAAGTTGCCGCCGACCCGGTTCGTGAGCTCGGCGGCCAGCAAGGTCAGTCGTGCTGCCTTCCGGTCGGCTTTGACGTCGGCGGCCGCGATCAAAGTGGTCTTCAGGGGCTTCCAAGGCCGGCGGAACCCGCGGCCGAGGCTTTGGACGAGGTAGCGGGCGACCTCAGCTTGCCGTGCCAGATTCGGGGTGCTCTGATGCACGCGTCCGCGCTTGCGTAGCACGGTGTTGAGGGCATGGAACTCCGACCATGTGGCGTACGTCGAGGGCAGTTGCCGTGCCGGGAAGCGGGTGCCTTCGAGTTTGGAGAAGGAACTGCGCAGTGTGGACAGTCCGAGGAACCCGGCGTCGAGAGCGTCGGTGAGCATCTGGCGCATCCGGTCGAGCTCCGCGCGGGTGGGACGATAGTCGGCATCGACCGACTGGCCCAGTCCCAACACCGCCGCGCGGATGTCGGAGTGGCCGATGAACGCGGCAACGTTCGCCCCGAGCGGCAGTGAATCCACCGCTTTCACGTATTCGGCCGGGGTCGTCCAGGTTTTCGCCTCTTTGACCGCGTCGTGAACGATCTGCCACGGCAGCGCCTCCACCCGGGCGAACATGTCGGCGCAGTCGTCGGCGTCGCTGTACACCGTCGACAGCGAGCAGTTACCCAGGATGATCGAGGTGGTCCCGTGTCGGACCGACTCACCGAGTCCGGGGCTGAGCAGAACTTCCGCGTCGTAGTGCGTGTGCACGTCCAGCAGGCCCGGCATCACCCAACGACCGCGGGCGTCGATGGTGCGCGTCCCGTCAGGCAGTCCGGACGCGACCGCGGCCACCTTTCCGTCGCGGATTCCGACGTCGGCGGTGATCGGCGCCGTACCGGTTCCGTCGAACACCGTGCCGCCACGGATGACCAGCTCGAAGTCCGCCATCTCCACCACCTTTTCGATACTGACTGGTATCCACTCGATACCCATGAGTATGCTATTGCACATGTCGCCCGTCAAGCCGCCGCGTACCCGCCCCACTCGCCGTGAGGTTCGCGACCGAATCTTGGATGCGGCCTCGAAGGTATTCGCCGCCGAAGGGTTCGCCGGCGCCACCATCGATGCGATCGGTCAAGCCGCGGGATTCACCAAAGGTGCGGTTTACTCGAACTTCGAATCCAAGGATGAACTGTTCCTGGCTCTGCTCGATCGCGAGTTCGAGCGTCGCGGCGAGCAGATCGCCACGGCATTGGAAAGCGGTGGCGACACCGCCGCGGCCGCAGGCGAATTGAGTCGGTCAGTGCTTGACGCAGTTCACGGCCACGCCGACTACTACGTCCTGTTCGTCGAGTACTGGCTGCGTGCCGTTCGTGATCCGCAGCTTCGTAAGCGCCTGATCGCTCGCCGTCGCGCTGCCGCCGCCGACCAAGCAACCCACATAGTCGGGTCGACCGCCACCGTGCCGTCCGGTCGGCAGGTGGCCGATCTCGCCCAACTTGTCGTCACCATCAACTTGGGCATCGCGATGGAAGAAGTCCTGCGACCGGGAACCATCGACCCAGAGTTGCTCGCGCAACTGATCCAAGCATTACTCGAATCGGTTGCGGTCTCGGCCGATTAAGGCATCGGGAGAAGAGCGATACATGGACACACAGGATCAGCCGGATGCTTCGGCCACGGCGCTGATTACCGCCGCCGGGCTGGGGGTCGACGGTGAGCACGGGCCGCTGTTCTCGGGTATCGATCTGGCACTCCCAGCAGGCTTTCACGCCATTCAGATGCCCGGTGGGCCAGGACAGACGACCCTGCTGTTGACGCTGGCGGGACGCTTCAAGGCCACCCACGGCACCCTGACCGTCGTCGGCGATACGACGCCGCGCGCAATCCGCCGACACTGCTCGATCGCGGCCTTTCCCGACATCGACGAGCTGGAGGAATCGGTGACCGTGCAGACCGTGCTCGCCGAGCAGCGGCGGTGGCTGGCGCCGTGGTACTCGCCGGTCCCGCGGGACGCCGGCCGGGCCGAGCTGACAACGGTGTTCGGTGAGACTCCCCCGCCGTCGCCCGGTACCTACATCGTCGAATTGTCGGACCTGGAACTGTTTTTGCTGCGGATCACGTTGGCGACGCTGTCGAACCGTCCGATCCTGGTGGTCGGCGACCTCGAACAAGTACGCGACGACTCTCGACGCGCGATCGCGGTGGACCGGCTGGGCGCGATCGCGGCGCAGCGCACCGTCGTCGTCGGGGTGACCAATCCGCTCGGCGAGGACGCCCCGGACCACGAACTACACGATCACCGCATCCTGACCGAAGGGGACTGACGATGCTGGCTGGACTCGCATTTGGCTCGGAAATCAAGCGTTTCGGCCGCAGCCGAATGACCCGGGTGGCCATCGTCGTGCTGATGCTGCTGCCGCTGGTCTATGGGGCGCTGTACCTGTGGGCGTACTGGGATCCCTTCGGCCACACCAACAAGATGCCCGTCGCGTTGGTCAACTCCGACCGTGGCGCCGTGGTAGCCGGGCAGCAATTCAACGCCGGTGCCGAGATAGTCAAGAGCCTGACCGCCGACGGCAGCCTGGACTGGCACGTCGTCAACCTGAAGGACGCTCGTGGCGGGGTCGACCACGGCAAGTACTACTTCATGCTCGAACTGCCACCGGATTTCAGCGCGGCGATCGCATCACCGGTGACCGGGCAACCGAAGAAGGCGGATCTGATCGCCGTATACAACGACGCCAACAACTACATCTCGACAAGCATCGGCCGCACCGCGATCAGTCAGGTGCTCAATGCCGTGTCGTCCCGGATCTCCGGGCAGGCGGTCAATCAGATGCTGTCCGTGGTGGTTTCGTCGGGTTCCGGGGTCAAGCAGGCCGCCGACGGGGCCGCCCGACTCGACGACGGCGCCGGTCAACTGGTGACCGGCTTGGACACCGCGCGGTCCGGATCGGAGACGCTGGCCACTGGCGCCAAGCAACTTTCCGACGGAATCAACCAGGCCACCGACCCGCTGCTCGCCGTCACCAAAGCACTGTCGCAGATCGGCGGCAACACCGAACAACTTCAGCAGGGCGCGACCGCACTGCAGCAGGCCAACGATCAGATCGGCGCCATCGCAACCGCGCAGGACGCCGCCGCCACCTCACTGTCCTCGGTGATCGATCAGCTCTCCGGCAGCCAGGATCCATTGGCAGGCAACGCCGCGAATACCCTGCGCGGCATAGAGGACCAGCTCCGAGGACACCAGTTCACGCCGCAGATCCGCCAGCGCCTCACCGACGCTCAGAACGCCGCAATCGCCATGACATCGGGGTTGCGCAGCCCCGGCAGTCCGCTGGGGTCCGCGCTCGACCAGGTCGGCGGCAAGGGACAAGATCTGACCAACAAGCTCACTCAGCTGCGCAACGGGGCCCAGCAGGTGGCCTCCGGCAATGCGCAGTTGGCAAGCGGGATAGCCAAACTCGATGACGGCGCACGACAGCTCAAGGGGGGATCGGCCGAGCTCGCGACCAAGCTGGCCGACGGGGCCAAGCAGGTTCCCAACTGGACAACCCAGCAGAAGGATGCCGTCGCCGACACTATCGGCGGACCCGTCCAACTCGAGGCCTCACACGAGAATGCCGCACCTAACTTCGGTACCGGGATGGCCCCGTTCTTTCTCACTCTCGCCCTGTTCTTCGGTGCGCTGGTGCTGTGGATGGTGCTGCGCCCGTTGCAGAGCCGGCCGATCGCCGCGGAAGTGCTGGCGATCCGCGTCGTACTGGCTAGCTACCTGCCCGCCGCGGCGATCGCGATATTCCAGGCGGCCATCCTGTACTGCGTCGTGCGGTTCGCGCTCGGCATGCATGTGGTGCACCCAGTCTCGATGCTGGCGTTCATGATCCTGATCTCCTGCTCGTTCGTCGCCGCGACGCAGGCGATCAACGCCGTTGTCGGACCGGCGGTCGGCCGGGTGCTGATCATGGCGTTGCTCATGCTGCAGCTCGTCAGCGCTGGTGGCATGTATCCCGTGGAGACCACGTCGAGGCCGTTCCAGGTGCTGCACGGTTTCGACCCGATGACCTACGGCGTCAACGGGCTCCGGCAGCTCATACTGGGCGGCATCGACACCCGGTTATGGCAGGCCATCATCGTGCTGATCGGCATATCGGCTGTGGCACTGCTGATCTCGTGCCTGTCTGCGCGACGACACCAGCTCTGGAACCTCGAACGACTGATACCGGCGATCAAGATGTGAGGCCATCGGTGCGATCCTTTCTCGCCGGGATCGGTAGCCGGGCACTTTCGTCGAGATCGACATCGAGGGCGTTGAGCATCAACGCCAGGCCCGAGTAACGGTTGATCACCATCAGCACCTCGATGGTGGCCTCCGAACCAAGGTCGCGGTGCGCCTGGTCGAACACCGCATCGGAGACGCTGCGCGTGGTCAGCAGCTCGGTAGTCAGTTGCAGCGCCGCGAGTTCGGTCGAATTGAAACGATCTGTTCCCCAATCGGAATCGGTAAGGATGGCGTTGATCTCATCGCTGCTGACCCCGGCCGTGCGCGCCACGTCTCGGTGCTGGCCGAGCTCGTAGGGGCAGTCCATCAGATAGGCCGTGCGCAGGACGACGAGTTCGCGCAGCCTGACCGGCAGCACCGGGCTGGTGAGAGCGGCTTGCCCGGCCAGCATCCAGCCGGTGAACACCTTCTCGGCGTTGGCCAACGTCCGGTAGACGTTGAGATTGCCACGCGCAAGGGTCAATTCGCGGGCCTGCTCGGTCATGTCTTCGGGCTGACGGTACGCGATTCGAGTCATCGGGCTTCTCCTCTCAGGGCTGGAACCGGGCCGCGGTGTCGACATCGAGGTCGACGGCATTGACTACGAATGCCAGCCCGTAGTAACAGCTGACGAGCATCAACAGCTCGGTGAGCGCCTCGTCCCCCAATGCGGCACGGGCCGTCGCGAAAGAGTCGTCCGTCAGGTGGTGGGTGCCGCACAGTTCGGTGACGAGATCGAGCGCGACGCGTTCGGTGCGACTGAAGCCGGCCGTGTCGAGATCGTCGGTGTCGACGATCGCGGCGATCTGCTGCTCGGTCAGGCCGGCGCCGCGGGCGATCCCGATGTGCTGGCCGAGCTCGTAGCGCGCGCCCTGCAGATGAGCCACCCGCAGGATGACCACCTCGCGCATCCGCAGGCTGAAGGTAGGGCTGTCGAACAACTCATCGACCATCTGCGCCCACCCGACAAACACGTTGGGGGCGTTGGCGAGCACTCGAAACACATTGAGATTGCCGCGACGTGCCATGAACTCGCGGATCGGTTCGGGTTGCTGCTCGATGCCGACGAGCGGTATCCGTGACATTGGCTTCTTCCCTTGGCTATTCAGCGTTGGAGGCGAGGGTGAGGGTCCAGTCCAGAGTCACGAATGGCTCGTCGACGCTCGTTCCGTCCGGGGCGGTCCCTGGCTCGTGGTGTTGGAAATCCGCCTTCAGTGAGTCTTGCACCGCGAAGACCGCGTCGCGGTCGATGTAGGGGTCGTCGCGCAGGAACACCTGGGTGATCAGCGGCGGTATCCCTGCGCGTGCACCCAGAAATGCACATGCTGAGGACGCATGGGCGATCGGTTCGCCGCGCGCAGGATCTCCCCGCACGGGCCATCGGTGGGCACCGGATAGTAGCGCGGCGTGATGGACCGATACCAGAATCGTCCGTCGTCGTCGGTAGTCAGCAGTGCCCGCATGGCGAGCTGATCATGCAGCTTCTCGGTCTGCTGAACGTCGTAGAAGCCCTCGCCGTCGCTGTGCCAGGTGTCGACTTTTGCGCCGGCGATCGGGTTGCCTCCGTCGTCGACGACCCGGCCGGTAACGAACATCGGTGTGCCGCCGACGCCGTCAGAGATGTCGGACCCGTTGTCCGCCGTCGGACGTCCCTCGACATAGAAAGGGCCCAGCAGTGCCGAGTCGGTTGTCGACGACTCGGTGTGCTGATTGATCTTGTCCACTAGCATGCTCAGCCCCAGGAGGTCGGAGAGCAGCACGAACTCCTGGCGCGTCGGGGTCGAGATCTTGCCCACCCGCTCCAGGAAATCCATTGCGATGAACCACTCGTCGCCGGTCAGGCGCACCTCGCGGGCGAAGTCGTGCAAATGCTGCACCAGGCTCACGAAGACTTGCCGGAATCGCTGATCGGTGGAGTTGTCGAAGGTCTGCTGCACTGCAGCGGTGAGCGTCTGTTCGGTCAGGTTGGACGACACTGCCTTGCCTCTCTGTGAGATTGGATCGTCGACATCGATGTCAGGGCCGGATCACGACGCGGCCGGCAGTGTGGTCGGCGACAGCCTGGTATGCCGCGGCCGCGTCGTCGAGCGAATACGTGGTGGCGATGGGAAGCGGCCGGAACTCTCCGGATTCGAAGTAGGGCGCCATCTGCTCGAGACGCCGAGCCGAATCGACGACACTGAGCTTTGTGCTGTCCGTGCCCAGAATGCGGGTCTCGTTGCGATACAGATCCCGCAGGTTCACGTCGACGATGGGAGAGCCGACGGCGCTGATCACCACCAGCCTGCCGCGGTGAGCAAGCGCAGCCAGCGCCGACGGCGTGGTCACTCCGCCCACGGCGTCGTACACCACGTCGGCGCCGCTGCCGCCGGTCAGCCGCTTGATCGCCGCGCCGACGTCTGCGGCCGGGTCAAAGGTGATGAAGTCGTCGATAACGGCCGCGGCGGGGATCTGCGGCCCGGGTTGGTGACGGTCCACCCCAATCACGTTGGCGCCGAGAGCATGAGCAATCTGCGCCAAGGCTCCCCCGACGCCTCCGGATACGCCGAAGACCGCGACGGTCTCACCCGCCACCAGCTGAGCAGTTTCCACCGCCCCGTACCACGCGACGACGAAGTTGACGCCGACGGTGGAGGCCTCGTCGAAGCTGAGCCGTTCGGGTTTGCGTACCAGAGCTTCCAGTGGAACCGACATCAACTCAGCGTGGGAACCGTCTCGGGTGAACCCGGTGTCTCCCCCGGTTCCCCACACCGGGATTCCTTCCCATTCGGGTGGCCCACTGACGACGAAGCCGGCGAAATCGCGTCCAGGCGTACGCGGTAGCACGGTCCAATCCATGGCACCGGCAACGTTTTTCACATCGGAAGGATTGACCGATGCTGCGTCGACCCGAATCACTGCTTCGTGCGTCGTCGTGGTCGGATCCGGCAAATCCGCAAGGTGCAAGACGCCCGGATCGCCAAACTCGTTAAACCGTAAGGCCCGCATTGGTCCGTCCTTCCCGTGAACCCTCCTACGTCACGTCGATTGACGGCGCAACCGCTCAACCCAGTTGTGCGAACTCCGCCTGCAACTCGTCCAGCCGTCGAAGCGTCTCGTCGCGAGGCTCGGTCGGTAGATCCACCAGTACGTGCTCAACCCCCAACTGCTGATAGCCCTCAACTTCTTTCGCTGTGGGCGTCCCGCCGTGGAAGTGGATCACTGGCACGTGGGGCCCGGCGATGTCACGGAGCTCCTTGAGCGGATCCGCCAGCACCTCCGCCGAAGGCGTCATCGACAGCCAGCCGGCTTTCAGCCGGGCGATCCGTCGAAAGCCCGCGGGTCCTCCGCCCAGATACAGTGGCGGATACGGCTTGGTCACCGGCTTGGGCCAGCTGTAGATGGGGTCGAAATCCACGAAATCCCCGTGAAATTCCGCCTTTTCCTGCGTCCAGATCTCGATCATCGCGCGCAGCCGCTCCTCGACGACGCGTCCGCGCACTGCCGGATCAACTCCGTGGTCGGCGATCTCTTCACGCAGCCAGCCCACGCCAACGCCGAAGCGAAATCGCCCCTCCGACACCAGATCCAGCGACGCCACCTCTTTGGCCGTCTGGATCGGATCACGCTGCGGCACCAACGCGATGCCGGTGCCCACAACCAAGGTCGTGGTGGCCGTTGCGGCCGCCGTCAACGCCACAAACGGATCCAGGGCCCGGTAGTACTTCCGTGGAATCGGACCGCCCCCCGGGTACGGCGTTTTGGCGTCGACCGGGATGTGCGAATGCTCGGCGAGGAACAGCGACTCAAACCCGCGCTGCTCCAGTCCCACGCCCAACTCCACCGGGCTGATTCCCTCGTCGGTAACGAAAGTCAGGACACCTATCCGCACGCTCACTCCCATCGTCAGCCGGCTTGTCCGGCAGCCGAAGCAGGCGCCACGGCGGTCCGGCGCGCCGCGCCAAAGAGCCCGGTGCCGACCCCGACGACGGCGCCGCCCAGCCCGATAAGCTGCTGCGAGCGCGTCATCTCGTGATGCACACTCATCCCACCGAGCAGGTCGGCCGCGTCCGCGCCTGCCGAGGCCAACAACCAGCCGCGGGTGTTTCTTCCGCGCAGCGCCGCGGTTGCCAGCAAACCACCGATCAATGCATCGCGATAGCCCATCGACCGCAACAGCAGTTGCGCGGTCGGCGTGGGCTTGTCCGGATCGCCCCAGAATCGGTTCGCCCGCAGGGGGTCGACGAGAAATGAGATGCCCGAGGCAAGTCGAATGCTGCCAGCGGCGAGCGCGAAACGGTCGATAGCCATGATCGGCAGCCTAGGAGCTGATCGTCCGGCCCACACCAAAGCCGCGGATGTCGCCAATGTTGATGACGGCTCTGGTCACCGTCGCTACTCTCGACCGCGGCGCTAGTCAGCCGTTGCCGCTGCGGATAGGAGGGTTGCGCGGATATGCCGGATCCGGAAACTGTGGTGTCCCCGCCGGCCTCAGGCCCGAGGTTCGAACCCGATGAGGGTTGGGTGCCCGCCGATGAGCGGCGGTTCGGCCTGGATCGGCGCACCCTACGGCCGACGCTGGCGGTATTCGCGCTGGTCTTCGTGATGTCGGTGGTGTTGCCGGTGATCAACGCGACAGTGCCCTACCGCGACATCGTCAGAGCCGGCGATGTCATGGAGATCGAAGGCGACGTGACATTCGTTCCGGAGGCCGGCTGGGGCATCACATCTGGTGTGCGCGCCGGTCATGCCCCATTGTCCGGCGCGTATCCCGCGACCGCGACCGTCGAACACGGGGCGATAAGGTTCACCCTCCGCACTGGGTCGTTCCACGGTGACGCCGACAAACTGCTCGACCAGATCGAGACGACCTCCGACGCGCTCAACAGCGGTCGCGGCGTCCGCGTGACCGGCGCGCCCATCACGATCGTCACCGAGTCAGGGCAAGGCAGGGCGCGACCGTCCGGGTCACGGGACCGCACACCGCGGGTGTTATCGCGGCTTTCGTATTCGGCGGCCGCGGAGTCGAAGCAGTGGCGACAGGGCCCTCCGATGCCGGCGCGGAGCCGACCACCGCAGTCTTGCGAATGATCGGCAGCATCAGCCACTCCGCAGAAGGAAAGCAATGACAACGCCGACGCTCGCCGACCTCGATCGTGCCCGCGACGTCGCGCTCGATCTTTCCGGCTGGGGCAGGCGGTTCGTCTTCTACCAGCCACGCAACTTCGCATTCTGGGGGTATCTGGCGCTGGTCGGGATCGGCGTCCTCACGTTCTTCTCGACACTCGCCCGCGAGTACGACGCCTACGGCGAGGCGATCGGGCTGGCGGTGACGTCATTCGGCATCTACGCCGCGTTGTTCTGGTGGTTCACCGATCGAATCGATCACTACGCCAAACTCCCCCACAAGCTCATGGTCATCGCCTTCCTGTGGGGTGGCTTCGCCGCCACCGGGGCGATGGCCGCTAACGCCAACGACGCGATACTCGCCCTGTACGCAAAGACTTTCGGTCAGGTGTGGGCGCTGGACTGGGGTGCCGGGTTGGCCGCCCCGTTCAACGAGGAAGTGGCCAAGGGTTCGGGTCTGCTGCTGCTCATTGCGTTGGCGCAGACGGCACATACGAACCGCGTTCGACGGGTTGATCCTTGGCGCGTTCATCGGTCTGGGATTCCAGATCGTCGAGGACATCACCTATGCAATGACATCGGCCGGTAGTCAGTTCGGCGCCAATCAAATTGGGGCGTCGGTCGGCACCATCATTCTTCGCATGGTCAGCGGTGTGGCCGCCCACATCCTGTACAGCGCAATCTTCTGCGCGGGTGTGGTCTATCTTGTCGGCCGGCCCGCTGAACCACGCAAGATCGGGCGGGGCTTGCTGCTGATCGCGATACCGATGCTGCTACACGGAACCTGGGACTCACTGGCCGCCATCGCCGGACCGAGCGCGCTGAAGCTGATCGGACTGCTTATCGCGACAGTCGTCGTCGCACTCATCATCGTTGCGTGGGTTTACCGACTGACCGTAGCCCGAGAGCGAGACTTCGTCCGCGACGTCATGGCTCCTGAGCAGGCCCGCAACGTCATCACCCCGGTCGAACTCGACGCGATGGCCGGTAACCGCAAGGCGCGCAAGGCTTATCGCAAAGCCAATCGGAATCGCCGCGAACGCAGGCGCGCACGCTACATCCTCAACGCTGCCTACGCCCTCGCCGACGAGCTGGCCGCGGCACGCGGCGCCGACACCGACCGGGTGCGCTTCGCCCGCTCCGAGGTCGCCAGAATCCGCGCGGGCCTACCGTCACCATGGTGAGTCGGCGCTAACGCACTGCCCTGAGCCGGCATCAGTTGTCGGGCAGGCGCGGTGATTCCTCGGGAGTCCACGCCGGCGCATGGCCGGGCTGACCTGGGAACAGGTAGTCGATGAAAGCCGCAGTGGTGGGCTGTGGTTCGTGGTTGGCCAGGCCAGGTCGCTCGTTGGCTTCGATGAAGGCGTACTCCTCGCCGGTGACGTCGGGAACAAGGAGGTCGATCCCGGTCACCGGTATACCGATCGCCTCAGCCGCCACCACCGCGACCCGACACAGTTCCGGATTCACCTCGGTGGTGACATCGTGGATCGTGCCGCCCTGATGCAGGTTGGCGGTGCGGCGAACGCGCAGCCTCTTCCCTTGGGGCAGTACATCATCCAATTGCCAACCGGCTTCAATGACCGTCGCCTCAGTGACTTCGTCGAGCGGGATCCGGGACTCGCCTCCGGTGGCCGCCGAGCGCCGGCGGCTCTCCGCCACGATCAAGTCCCGCACGGTGTGCTCGCCCGTGCCGATGATCTCAGGCGGCATCCGCAGCGCCGCGGCAACTACCCGGCCGTCGATCACCACTAATCGAAGGTCGTCGCCGTTGACTCGCTGCTCGATGAGCACCTCGGGGTATTGCGCGCGCGCACGTGCCACTGCGGCGGCAAGCTCGTCGGGACCGTTGTCGGCGGTAACGCCCACGGTGATGCCTTTGCCTTGCTCTCCTCGCGTGGGTTTGACGACAACCTCCCCCACCTCGGTCAAGAACTCGTAGTCGCCTTCGTCGAAGGTCGCCAGGCGGGCACGCGGGACGATGATGCCCGCGTCCGAGACAAGTCGCCGGGTCAATCTTTTGTCGTCGCAACGGCACATGGCGACCGCCGAGGTGAACTCCGACAGCGATTCGCGGGTGATCACGCTGCGACCACCGTGGGTCAGGCGCATCTCGCCGGTCTCGGCATCAAGGATCTCGACCCAGATTCCGCGACGCAACGCCTCGTCGGCGATGATCCGCGCGTAGGGATTGAGGTCGTCGATCGTCTCCGGCGGCGGACTGAACAACGGCTCGTTGATCGCGTTTTTGCGCTTGATCGCCAGCACCGGGACCCGGCGGAAATCCAGTTTCTCGTACAGCCGGATCGCGGCGGCATTGTCGTGCGCCACAGACAGGTCCATGTAGGCGCGGCCCGCATCGCGGAAGTGCGCAGCCAGCTTTCGGGTCAGTACAAGGCCTATCCCCGGTACCCCGGCAGCGGGATCGACTGCCAGCGTCCACAGACTCGAACCTCGCTCCGGATCGGAGAACAGCAGCTCGTGGTCGACGCCGGTCACCGTGCCGACCACGGCACCGTCGTCGTCGCGCACGGCGAGTAGGTAGGTGACGGCGCGCTCATGCAGATGGTTGTTCCAGATCACCTCGACCGGCGCCGGGACCATTCCGCAGCGGACGTAGACACGATTCATTGCATCGGCGTCGGACGGGTCGTTCAGCGTGCGCACCGTGACGCCAACTGGCGACGCCGTCGGTTCTTCCTTTCTAGACGCTTCGGTGAAGCGCAGCCGGTAGGTGTGGCTGGGGTCGATGAACAGCTCGGACGGTGCGCCGGCCACCACCACGTGGGATTCGCGGGCATAGATGCAGATGTCGCGCCGCCCGGCCGCTTCCCGTCGAAGCGCCTCTGCCAGCGTATTGGGATCGGCAAAGGTCTGGCCGAAAATAAGTCGGCCCCAACCTAATTCAAGCTCCACATCTTTTGCCATCGCGTCCACCATGTGTGGCGGTGACGCGTCGTGCAGGCCGAGCGTGATCGCCTCGGGATGGTCCTCTGAAGGACCGATGGCGGTCATGCTGCCGGCCCAGTCACACCATGACGTTGCAACCAGAGCTCGAGCAGCGCGATCTGCCAGAGTTCGTTTCCGCGTAGCGGGGTCAGCCGGCCGTTGGGGTCGGCCAACAGGGCGTCGACCGCACCGGCGTCAAACAACCCCCGCTCCTTGGCGACCGGCGCGTAGAGAGCATCGCGGACCATATCGAGGTACGGCCCTTCAAGGTGAGTCAGCGCGGGAACCGGGAAATAGCCTTTGGGGCGGTCGATGACCTCCGACGGGATTACCCGCCGCGCAGCCTCTTTGAGGACGCCCTTGCCGCCGTGGGCAACCTTCAACTCCGGAGGACAGGTAGCCGCCAGTTCGACCAGTTCATGGTCGAGGAACGGAACGCGGCCCTCCAGTCCCCAGGCCATGGTCATGTTGTCGACCCGTTTGACCGGATCGTCTACCAGCATCACCATCGTGTCGAGACGAAGCGCGCGGTCGATACCGGTTTCGGCGCCGGCCTGCGCGAAGTGCTCGGTGACGAAGCGCTCGCTGGGATCGCCCGGCGCGACGTTGCCCGCGGCGAGCAGCGCCTCGAGGCCGGCGACGTCGCGGTCGAAGAAGGCGGCCCGGTATTCAGCCACCGAACCCTCCAGGGTCGCGGCCGCCGGTGCGCCCATCGGCGGGTACCAGTGGTAGCCGGCGAACACCTCGTCGGCGCCCTGACCCGATTGGACAACCTTCACGTGGCGCGCGACTTCCTCGCTGAGCAGGTAGAAGGCGACACAGTCGTGGCTGACCATCGGTTCGCTCATCGCCCCGATCGCGCCGTCCAGAGCGGGCAGCATCCGTTCGGTGCCGATGCGGATCTGGTGATGATCGGTGTCGAAGCGCTTGGCCACGATGTCGGAGTACTGGAATTCATCGCCGCGCACTCCGCCGGCCGACTCGAAGCCGATGGAGAACGTCGATAGCCCGTGCTGACCGGCCTCGGCGAGCAGGCCGACGATCAGGCTGGAATCCACCCCGCCGGAAAGCAGGCAACCGACGGGGACGTCTGCGACGAGTCGGCGCTCGACGGCGGTCCGAAGCGAGGAAAGCACCGCGTCTTCCCAGTCGCGTTCGGACCAGTCGGAGCGGTCCTCGTGCCTGCTGAAGTCCGGTGTCCAGTAGGTCGTTGTGACGCGGCGGCCATCGGGCTCGATGGCGACCAGCGATCCGGGCGGAACCTTGCGGACGCCGCGCAAGATGGTCAGCGGCGCCGGCACCACCGAGTGGAATGTCATGTAGTGGTGCAGCGCGACGTGGTCGATTCGGGTGTCTACGCCACCACCGGCCAGCAATGCCGGCAGCGTCGACGCGAACCGGATTCGGTCACTGTCCTCGGTCAGATACAGCGGCTTGATGCCGAGCCGGTCGCGGCCGAGCAACACGCGGCCGCTGTCGCGTTCGACGATGGCGAAAGCGAACATCCCTTTGAAATGGCTGACGAAATCGTCGCCCCAGCGGTGGTAGGCCTTGAGCAGAACCTCGCTGTCGCTGTGCGAGAAGAACCGGTAGCCGTAGCCCTCGAGCTCGCGCCGCAATTCTTTGTAGTTGTAGATGCAGCCGTTCCAGGCGATGGACAAGCCCAGCTCGGAGTCGATCATCGGCTGGGCGCCGGCTTCGGTCAGGTCGATGATTTTGAGACGACGATGACCGAGGGCTACCCGACCTTGCGACCAGACGCCCGCTCCGTCCGGCCCTCGCGGCGTCATCACGGCAGTCATCGCCGCTACCGCCGCTACGTCAGGCGGACGACCGTCGAGTCGCACCTCACCGGTGGCTCCACACACCTGATCAACCCTACAGAGGTCGATTACGACGCGCGCGCCGCTGGCCAGCTTCAGTCACGCTCATCGCCCTCGGCTTGAATCTCGTTGTCTTGTCGACCGCATCGTGGGAGCCGCCGCAATTTGTCGGGGTCCTCGTTCGCCACCTGCAGATAGCGCTGTCCATCCGCGGCGGTGGCGACGCTGATCGGTGGGCCGCCGCCGCTGACACTGTCCGGCTCCATGAGCAGCTGCAATTCCCCGGAGTCGACGAACAACATGGCGTCGTCGTTGGAGAGCGTCCAGGGCTGGCCATCGGTGGGCCAGCGGCCGCCGACAAGCCGAATGATCGCCGGCTTCCTCATCATCGGCCGCGACGCAACCCACCCACAATTTCGCCGGTAACGGACGGAAGTACACCGCGAGACGCTGCCGGTTGAAGTCCACGTCGATTGGTATTCCGATCGGGGGCAGCGAGGTGCCATCTGGACGATCGTTCAGCGACTTTTTGACTTGCCGCGATCCGATCCCGACACCAAACCAGTCGATCGTCAGCACGGTGGTGAAGTACTGCACGATCGCCAGCGCCAGCAGACCGCCCGCGCCGGCGGCCCCCACTCCCGCCGTTCCGGCGACCCACGTCACCGGCAGCGCAAGCAGACCGACGACAGCCGCGGCGCCGGCAGCCGCGGCGGCCTTACCGGCGATCGTCAGGCTGAAGTCCGGATTGACCTCTGCCTCCGGCGGATGCTGTGTCGGTCGCACACCGACTGTCTTGGGCAGCTCGTCGAACTGGTCGCGGACTCTCTTGACTATCGCCTCGTAATCCTCGTTGCTCAATTCGCCAGCACGCTTCTTGTCGCCGGCGGTGCTCAGGGTCTGCTCGAGACTCTCGACGGTGTCCAGGTCGGACCGCCGGGCTTCAGCCTCCGTCGGATCACGCGGGATGTCGTCAAGGCCCATCTCGTAGGTCACCTTGAAGGCGGCTTTGAAGTCATAGAGCGCGGTTTCGGCGCTCACGGTGCCGTCGACGACCAACCGACCGTTCTGGGTCCGCGGCACGATATCGGCGTCCAGAGCGTCGAGGCAACGGTCCTGTCCGCCGATGTTGATGGTCTTCGGGCCTGCCAGCAAGCACGGCACGTCAGCGTCGAAGTCGCTGTCGGCAAGATCGAAACTGTTCATCACGGTGTCACGGACCTGTCGCAGAATGCTCCAGCCGGTCACGGCCAGTCCGGTTTTCTCGTAAGGGTTTTCGGCCAGGATCGATGCGGGCAGCTCCTCATCGGGCGGCAGTTCACGCAGCGTTTGCAACTGAACCACCATGGATTCCTGGACATCCCCGCCGACGTCGAAGCGTTGCACGACGGCGTCGAGGGCCTTGACCGTGCTGTCGTCCTGCGATTTGGGGTCGACGTCCAGCGGCGAAGGCAGCAGCTCCATGACGCCGCCGTCACCCATCTCGGCGAGCTTCGGGCCGACCGCGTCGGCGATCTGGGTGGCAAACGAGTCGAGCACCCGGATCCTTGCCTCGTCGTCGGAGATGCTGGGGTGCTGCACCTTCTCCAGATTCACCATCAGTTCCCCGGCGATGCTGTGGGTGATCCAGTACGCCTCCGCGTAGTCGAGTTCCCACGTGATCCGCGGGTCTTGTCCGGTGAAGGCGACGCTGCCGTCGGAACGACGATCGATGTGCGGGCCGAACAACCGCGGGCCGTATTCGTCGCGCAGCGGATTGGCCAGCAGCACAGGAGAATCCTGCGCGGTGAAGTCCAGTGCGATCGTTTGCTTGCCCGGCTCTGTCTCGCGTGGCTCGAGCTGGTCGTGAACAGTCAACCGCCCGAATAGCGGGATCTCGTTGTACGGGATCTCACGCGACTCCCCGGCGCGCGGACCATCCGGGACCGTGATCGTCGCGGGCGGCAACGACACCAGCGGGATGCAGGTCACCGAGTCGATCGCGATCTTCGAATCGAAGATCGCCAGGTCGATCGCGAAATGCCTTAGCGGATCGCGGGATTCACCCTCGTCCTCCTCTTGCCAGAGCCGCTGCTGCGAGTCGCAGATAAACCAGACGCGATCCAATGTCAGATCAAGAGTCGCCGTCGCGGAATAGCCGGTGCCGTCGACCGCCTCGGTGTACTTGTCGCCGCCGAACATTTCGACGGTCTGATCCTGAACGCGTTCGCGATGGATCTCGATGATCGTGTCGGGGCGATGCATGTCCCTCCAGGGGGCGCTCGGCTTGGCTTGCCGAACCTGTACCCACTAGGAGCGGTCTCAGAACAGAGCGATCAAACACCTACTCCCTGCGATGCACCGTTGCATGCTCCAGATCGCTCGATCTGCGCACCAACTACATCGCAGTGGTAATTGGGATGCGGAATATTAATCAGCCCGTTCCGTACATTTCGAGAATGCCCCTGTGCGCCGCCCCGTAGTATTTGACGATGCGATCTCTTACCCATTCGAGCGGATTCGCGTAAGACTCATACTCGGCTCTAGCTAGAGCGGCCAATTCCGCCAGTGGCAGGTCGGGGCGTTTTGAAAACCTGGTAAGAAACTGCCAATTTTCGGCCCGTAAGCCAAAGGCATTGGGAGCGTCCAGAGGTGCAATCATACAATTGGTTTCGCCTTCTCGGGATGACTCATAGACCTGGATTTTGCAGTCATCCGAAAGGTAGTAGACCACATGCTGACGTCGCCCCCCTTCGTCAGGGTTATCGTCAATCCCGTCCAAGACGAAGCCGAGTCCTTTCAAGACTGGCCCGACAATTGTTTGCACGTCAGCAGCAAATTCAGAAGTCATAGTCGGCCCCACCCCACGTAAACCCATGAATCGCCAACCCGCTCATAACTATATGCCATGCTGCACGTATAAGCCTGTTCTGTCTCGGAGTCAACCGCAGTCACCTCTCGTTTTCGTATTTCTCAAGAATGCCGGCGTGTGCTGACTCGTAATGCTTTGCAATGCGATCTCTCACCCAGTCTAACTGATTCTCGTACGCCTTCGCCTCAGCTATCGCTACTCGAAGTCTTTCCTGGGGTGGAAGATCCGATCGCTTCGAAAACCTGCTGATGTAATGCCATTTTTTGGTCGTTAAGCCGAACTGATTCGGGGCACTCAACGGAGCAATCATGCAGTTTATTTCGCCTTCGCGAGAAGAATCGTAAATCTGCAATTTGCAATCATCCGACCGGCAGTAGACCACATGCTGACGCCGCCCCCCTTCGTCAGGGTTATCGTCAATCCCATCCAAGATGAAGCCGAGTCCTTTTAAGACTGGCCCGACAATTTTTTGCACGTCTGCAGCAAATTCAGAAGTCACCGTCAGCCCCGCCCCACGTAAACCCATGAATCGCCAACCCGCTCATATCCGTACGCCGCAGCATTGTTGCTCAAAAACTCTATCTCCATAGCGGAATATGACCCAGCGCGATCAAGGATCATGTCTTCTAGACAAGAATACTTGCTGTTATCGAGAAGGTAGTCGATTCGTCCGACTTGGTTCTCCATCTGGGTGCGAAGAAATTGTTCGTTGACTGGCCACACGAGTTCTTGCTCGACGGACTTGGGAAGGCCGGCTGTAAGTGCTTCCCAGGTCGGGTCGCCGGTGTCGAAGTAGATCCCGCCGTTGCCTCTGGCTTCACCGATGTACCCGGCCTCCTGGCCGTCCCATTTACCTAGCACCACTCGGTCGGGGTTGTCACCGATGTAGTGAGTCACCATGTCGGCGAGGTGCTGATTGAGGCTTGCGGTGGGTTCTCCGTGCCCGAACGCTGAAAAGAGATCCCCCGCCGCCGACTCTGACCACGGATGGTAGGTGGGGGGATTATCGAAGCCGATGGGTAAATTCGGCGGATGGGTCAAACCGGCGTAGGCATCGATGTCAGCGAGTTCGCCTAGGCCCGCACCTTCGGGGCCGAAGAGCATTCCCGGCAAGGCATACGCGCCGTCGGCGGCTTTCCCACCTGCGTAGTAAGCAGGGTTGTCCATAAAACTTTTGAATTCGTGCGTGAAATCATTGATTGGGGCGACCGGTCCCTGGAGGAGGTATTCCTCGGCCTTTCCAGCAAGACCTTTCGCCATCCCGCCCCACGCATCGCCCATCGCCCCGAGCCCCTCTTGCCCGGTCAGGTCCTTGATCCCCTGCTCGGTGGCAAACCAGCGGTCACCGAATCCCTCGGCGAATCCCGGTGGCAGCGGGCGCGGCGGCTCGGGAGCAACATAGTTGGGCATCCCGGCGTCCATCCACAGCTGCGTGCGGCCCACGACGTCGTTCAGCCGTGCCTCGATCTGATCCGGCGGCACCCCATCGCGAATCATGGTTTGGCGAGCCATCGCCTTGAAGCTCTCCACGTCTGCGGGATTCAGCCGAGGCGCTGGTGCGCCGCCGGGAGCACCGGGTTGGCGAAGCCGGCTCAGCAGATCCGGCAGGCTGCCAGGTGGCGGTTGTTCATCGTCGCCGGGGTGGGCAGGCTGACCTCTCCCAAGCATGAGGTCTTCCAACGACGGTGGTTTGCCCCCGGCGCCCGCGCCGACCGGAACCGGCGCGCCGTGAGGCGGGCCACCGGCGGGCTCGGCGCCCGCAGCGCCATGCGGCAACAGCATGTCCTGCCACGACTTCGGCGGGGCCCCACCGGGGGCATTCGGCGCGCCTTGCGGGGCACCGCCTGTCTGATGTCCGCTCGTAACGAGCGGGACTTCGCCCACAGCGCCACGCACGGCGGTGGCAAGCTCATGGTCGGCGTTGTAAGCGTGGGCTTTGCAGGCGTTGAACTGCTCCTGCAACAACTGCTGCTCTGCAGCTAATGTGAGCCGGTCGAGCCCAATTCCGGTGTTGCCGATATCGATTCGCCAGTCCGGCGTGATGGTCCAGCCGTAACCATCGGCGGCCTGCTCAATACCATCGAGTTCGGTCTTGCACGCCCGCACGTCCGCTTCGGCGCGCGATACCGCCGCAGCTACCTGCTTGGACTCCTGACCGTCTGCCTCGATGTCACGGCGCGTCTTGCCCAGATCGGCGCGAAAAGCATCCCCGGCTTCCCCGTGCCAGTCGCTGAGACCGTTGTGGACTTGCTGCAGGCTATCGCCCAACCGCTGCAAGGTCGCCGCTCGGTTGCTGGCCGTCTGGAACACCCCGTGGATCGCGTTGGGATCCCAGCGCTTGACGTCAGCCGGCGTTAGCGACGCCACCCGCTACTCCCTACTCCCCGACCGACCTGACCGCTTGGGCCGACTCGTCCTCGTTGGTGGCATAGCGGACCATCGCGTCGGCAACATGCGACCCCAGCCCGCCGACCTGCAGCTTGTGGTGGCTGTGCCGGGCTGCCCACTGGGCAGCCAGCTGACCCAGCGCCTGCTGCGAGGATCCGATCCAGCCGGGCGCAGCCTCTGCCAGCCCATCCTCATGGCTGACGAAACTCAGCGCAGCCTCACCGACCGAGTCGAGCATGTCGTTGCTGCCGTTGTGCAGAGCGACCGGATCGACCTTCAATTCATCGGCCACCAAGATCCCCTTCCACTCGGCGGTGAATGTTAGCGCCTTGGGTGAGCCCGCGCCCCTCACCTTGACGCATGCATCCGTGCCATGTCGTTTGGTTGACACTCTTGGCCGCCGCTGTAATAGTGAGCCTCAATTAAATGAAAACGCTGTTCTCAGATAATCGGCTCCCGACAGCCTCAGAGCGGAGGAAATGTGAGCGTGGAGCAGAAGCCACTGGCCTGGTTGCCGCACTCGATTGCGGAGGCATCGTTGACCGCGCCCCCAGGCGGCGACGACAAAGACCTCCCGGCGGCGTGGGCCCATCTGCTGCACAAGCTCGAGCGTGCTGGGCAGATCGTGCAGTCCGACCCCGCGAGCCGGAATGGAGTCGATTTAGCGTCAGGGATGCGCCATCTGCTGGTTTTGCTGGCGGCAGGCATCGATGAGGCGCTGCGGTTTGACCCGGATCCCATCCTGTCCGTTCAACGCGCCAGCACCAACGACGTCATCACCTGGGGCATGGAGTGCCCGGACTGCATCTACACGCGGGCATCGTTGCGCGCCGGCGAAAGCTACCGACTGTTTGGCAATCGTGGCACCGCCCGCTATGTCGGGCTGCAAACGATGGACGGAATCGTCTCGACCGCAAATGAATTGGTCGACGAACTCGAACTTGACGCCGACGGAAACTTCGAGGTGATCCTGTCTCCAGACAAGCGCGAGGGGAACTGGATGCGGATCGAAGGCGACCATCCCACTTTGACAGTGCGTCACTTTTTCTACGACTGGGACACCGAGGTGCAGTCCTCGCTGCGAATCGAGAGACTCAGTGAGGCAGTCGAACCCGAGAAGACCCCCGTCAGTTCCGATGTACGAGTGTCGCGTCAGCTCGTCGCGCTCGGCGACTTTGTTCACGATAACCTGCAGTTCTTTCTCCAGTTCGGGGGCGCAGCGCCGGCGAATGGTTTCCTTCCTCCGATTGACCGCACCGCGATGGGCGCAGCCGCGGAGAACAAACCCGTCATCGGCCGTTGGGAACTCGGTCCCAATGAGGCGCTCATTCTCGAAGTTGAACCGCCTCAAGGCGTTTACTGGAGTTACTCGCTCGGGAATCCGTGGTGGGAGACCATCCATTACGGGCGACATCAGTCCAGCCTGAATGCCCATCAGGTCGCCGTGGACTCCGACGGCTTGGTGCGCGTTGTGCTGTGCGGGCGCGATCCCGGAGTTGCCAACTGGCTCGACACCGCAGGTCATAGCAACGGCGCAGTGATTCTTCGTTGCGTGCGCACCGAGACGGCACCGACACCCCACGCCCGAGTGGTGTCCTTCGACGCCATCGCATCTGCGTTGCCGGCCGACACGAAAACAGTGACCGCCGACGAGCGGGCATCCGTCCTCGAGCGCCGCCGACGCGCCGTACACGAAAGGTTCGCAGTATGACATTTTCGGCCGACGAACTCGAAGACGGAGCACGCGCGGCGACAGGCTTCGACGACTTCGGATCGCCCTATTACCGCGAGGGCCTGGAACGGACCGTCGAAGCGCTGAACACCGAAGCCGAGCTCTCCGAGATGGGCGCGGTAATCCAACACGCAACGATCAGCAATGCCCTCATCCAACGCCTCAAGGTGGAGGAAACCTATGGCCGCCACCCCGAAATCGACGATGAGGTGGTGGGTGGCCCCGTCTTCGTGATCGGATTACCGCGGACGGGAACGACGGCGCTGAGTCAATTGGTAGCCGCGGACCCGCAGTTCCGGTCGTTGCGGATGTGGGAATCGCAAGCGCCGACCCCACCGCCGGAGGCAGCAACCCAGCACACCGATCCCCGCATCGCGCAAGCCGAGGCCGGCCTGGAGATGTTGAACGAGATGTTCCCGCTCATGAAGACGCTCTACAACTCTGAAGCGACGGCCGCGACGGAATGCCAAGACCTGATGGGAATGAGCTTTCGCACCTTCCATTTTGACGGTGCGGTGCGAGTTCCGAGCTACTTGGCTTGGCTGATGGACTGCGACATGAGCGAAACGTATGTGTTTCATCGTCGGGTGCTCAAACTTCTGCAGTGGCGCTGTCCACCGGTCCTGTGGCACCTCAAGACTCCCGTGCACATGTTTGCGCTCGACGCGCTCGTTGAGGCCTACCCCGACGCCAAGTTCATGTGGAGTCACCGTGATCCGGCCAAGGTGATGGGATCGGTGTGCAGCCTCATCCGATACGTTCGTAGTTGGAGCAGCGATCGTGACGACCCTGAGGAGCTCGGCGCGGAGCAGCTGGACAGCTGGGCCGAGGCTGTTCGACGGGCGATGGATTTCCGCAAACGTGTTGGCGAGGAGCGGTTTTCCGATGTCGCATTCGCGGACTTGCAGTCGGATCCGGTGAACACCTTGAGGGCAAGCTATGAGTCCTTGGGGTTGGTGTTCTCCGACGCGGCCGCCAACGCGGTCGAACGGTGGGCCGTCGAGCACAAGCCGGGCACGCGCGGCGCGCATGACTATCAGCTGGCTGATTTTGGTCTTACCCCAGAGGCTGTACGCGAACGATTTGTGGAGTACCTCCACACGTATGACGCGACCGCATGAGCGGCACAATCACCCGGCGGCGCAGCAAGCTCGCTCCCGATCCCGATACGCGTCGGGCAATCCTGACCGCAGCATCCACATCACTTGGCGAGCATGGCGTCCAAGGGCTGAGCATCGCAGCGGTCCTCCAACGGGCTCAGCTGAGCACGCGCGCGTTCTATCGCCATTTCGAGTCGAAGGACCAGCTGGTGTCGGCGGTATTCCTGGAGATGGCGAAGGCTGAGAAGCGAAGATTACGAAGGAAAATGGCAGCAGCGGACACCCCAGCTGAAGCCGTCGCCGCTTGGATCGACGGACGACTCGACCTCGCGTTCAGCGAGAACGTCAAGTCTGATCTGCGCCACATGTCTCTTGAGGCGCAGTCGCAGAGTTTTGCGGTCCCCGAACTGGTTCAGCCGGCATACGCCGAGATGCTCGAGCCACTCATCGATCAGATTCAGCGCGGTCTTCAACAAGGCACGTTCCATGATGTCGACCCAACGAATGGGGCTCAGTCGATTCAGGGCGTCGTATGGGCGAGCACCGAACGGCAGTGGGCAACAGGCGACTGTGAGCGGGCGGAAGTCCGAGCGCGCACAGTCCGATTCTGCTTGCGCGGCTTGGGGGTAGCAGCCGAGACGATCACTCGAATCTCGGGAAACCATGCACCACAGACCGATCAGGAGGAGACGCGATGGACCTAGGTCTGGCCGGATCGACGGCCGTCGTTACCGGCGGCAGCAAAGGCATGGGATTGGCCATCGCCGAGACCCTGGCATCAGAGGGAGCCCGCGTCGCCGTGATGGCTCGCGGCAGGGCGGGTCTCGATGCCGCTGAGGAAAAGCTCAGAGCCGCAGGCGCTCCGGACGCCGTGGGGATCAGCGTGGATATGGCCGATGCTGCGTCCATCGTTGACGGCTTCGCCGTCGTCGCAGACCGCTGGGGTCAGCTCAACAGCTTGGTGCACACCATCGGACCGGGTGATGGGTACTTCGAGGAGATGGGGGATGCAGAATGGGACGCTGCTTTCGCGCTCGGCACCATGTCGGGCGTGCGCTCAATTCGTGCCGCTTTACCCATGCTTCGTGCCGCTGACTGGGCACGCATCGTGACGCTGTCGGCCCATTCCATTCAGCGACAGAACCCACGCATCGTCGCCTACACCGCGTCCAAGGCAGCACTGTCCAGCGTCACCAAGAACTTGTCGAAAAGTCTTGCCCCGGATGGCATTCTGGTCAACTGCGTGTGCCCCGGCACCATTGTCACGGCCAGCTTCACCGAAAACCTCAAGGACATCCTCGCTGCCGACGGCCTGGATGCCTCGAATCCGCACGACGTGATGACGTGGATCGACAACAACTTCCACCAACCGTGCGATCTCGGCCGTGCCGGACTCCCCGAGGAGATAGCCTCCATCGCGACTTACCTCGCGTCCCGACGCAATGGATATGTCACGGGGGCAACCGTGAACGTGGACGGTGGCTCGGACTTTATGTGAGCAGTCGACGCTTTGGCGTGCGACTACGGGCGGCGGAGGGTAACGATGGTGACGTCGTCATAGGTGTCTCCCCACTCCAGTTTAGGCAGCGTGTCATCGATCGCGCAGGCCACCGCAATACCGCTTCGATGTCCCCGCCGCACTCGGACATCGTTTCTTTTTTGTTAGGGATGTTTAGTCCTTTCGTGATCCGGCAAATCACAAGCGTGTGATTAACCCTGGTCGTGCTCATCGGCCAGTCCAGCACAAGCCGAAAAGGACAATCGCATGAACACCGTCCTCTACTTCAGCCCTAATGACGTCGTGTATGAAACCCGCGCCTACACCAACGCCGATATCGCCGAACTCGTCCACGACTACGGGCTTGAAAGCCTGACCAGTGCCGATCGACAGTTCGACTTCTGGTTCACTCCGACAACTCGGCGGTGCCGCCGCAAAGTCAACCGCAGCGCCACCGAGTTGCTGCTGGCCACGACCCAGTTCACCGCCAAAACAGTGCCTCTGCTCCGCGGCGCAGTTGTGGTCGCCACCCACGACTCAGCCGGCGACCTCGATGGACTCAGCTGGCAGCAGTTAGACCTCCTGATCCAGCGCAGTTGCACCCTGACTCGACGCGACGACAGGATTCTTGGCCGCCGAATCGCGCGCGACACGCGGCGTCAGCAGGACCACCCAGCCGCCGCAGACGCCGCGACCGGCCACCACGTGGACCAACGCTCCGTTACCCGGCACTGATTGAGCGCGAGGTCTGCGCGCCGACTGCTAGCCGCCGGGCCGAGGCGTGTCGTCGGTTGAGCCGGTTGTTGCGGTTACGGATCGCGGTGGCGAGTCTGAGTCGACGCCCAATAGGCTTTCCGACGCCTGCTTGGCGCGGTCGCTTGACGACACCGCGAAATTTCTCTTCGGAGGCGGTTTCAGGGGCGTCATCCGCGGAGGCGGTCAGGAACCGGTCCGGAAGAGCCAGTTTGATGATCGTACGCAGCGTCAGCAGGTATTGGCGGGCCAGTGGGCCGGTGGTGTACGGCAGCTCATACTTCGCGCAGACCGCCTGCACCCGCTCGGCGATCCGCGCGTAGCGGTTACTGGGCAGATCAGGGTAGAGATGGTGTTCGATCTGATAACAGAGGTTTCCGCTCATGAACGCCATCACCGGCCCGGCACGAAAATTGGCGCTACCCAACATTTGTCGCAGATACCACTGCGCTTTGGTCTCATCCTCGAGGGCTTCAGGGGTAAATTTCTCAGCCCCGTCGGCGAAGTGGCCGCAGCAAATCACCGCGTAAGCCCATAGGTTTCGCAGCAGGCTGGCCAGCGCATTCCCGAAAAGGACCCGCCGCCAACGTCGCCCGGCGAGCGCAGGAAAGAGCAGGAAATCTTTGCCTGCCTGGCGAGCGATTTTGCGGCGGAAAGCTCTAGCGTGAGCGGATTTTTTGGCGTCAGTGTCCGCGCGGTCTTGTTCGGCGTACAGACCGTGCAGCGCGATGCCCCATTCGAAAGTAAGCGCCAGCAATAGATGTCGCAGCGGCTGCAACAGATTGCCGGGTTTCCACGGTTGGTCACGGGTGACCCGCATAACGCCGTAACCGAGGTCGTCGTCGACGCCGACGACGTTGGTGAACATGTGATGACGGTAGTTGTGGGAGTACCTCCATTGAGAGGACAGCCCTGCCATGTCCCATTCCCAGGTGGTGGAGTGAATTTCGGGGTCGTTCATCCAATCCCATTGGCCGTGGCCGATATTGTGGCCCAGCTCCATGTTCTCGATGCTCTTGGCCGCGGCCAGGGCAAGTGTTCCGAACGCCCATCCGGTCCTGGTTCGACTGGCGCCGATCACGACACGGGCGGCGAGGTCGAGGCAGCGTTGAAGAGCGATGGTGCGCTGGATATACATCCTGTCCCTCGCGCCACGCGAATCTTCGATGTCGAGACGGATCGCGTCCAATTCGACGGCAAGTGCCTCGACGTCCGCGTCGCTCAGGTGGGCGTATTCAGTTATGTCTGTGATGGCCATCAGTGCCTCACCGGATGATCGGGCGCGAAGATACGCGCTCAGGCTGTGCTAGGGGGGTTTCGTGCGGGTAGCGCCCCGCGCAGTGGACACGTTTGGCTAGGGCGTGGCGGTACTGCGGTGCAATGACTTCCTCGTTGGCATCGGAGTGCGGGGTAACAGTCCGGTTTGGACGCGTTTGCATCGTGAACTTTCTACAACGGACCACTGGTCTGCTCGGTTGCGTGCGGTCGCACTCACGCTGTCGCTGAAGTGGGGACGGCGTGTTCCGGGCCGGCTGGACTGTCAACCAAGGCGAGTCTACCGGCGGCTGGCGTCGGGCTCGAGTGGGTGAGCAGGAACGCTCAACTGCCCAGTTCATTGCTCCGGTTTTCCGGCTCCACCCGATCAGGCTCCGCGGTCGACGGGTCGCTTGATTCTGTCGCGGTGCGGTGCGGCGGTACGCCGAACAGATGCACGGCCGACCACGAAAGTTCTCGATGTCGCTCTGGTAACCGGCGATGTGTTCGCCCGCGCGTACCTAGATCGTCTTGGCGGCGCTTCGCCGTCAAGTAGGAGCCGAGGCGAGCGTCAGCACCTCGTCGAAACCGGCAACGAGGCTCTCGTAAAAAACGTCGTAGTCGGGAATCGCCGCGGTGTCCACGTCGATGCCTAGCGCGCAGATGTCCACGTACGTGAGCAACGTGACGTTGACCGCCGCGCCGATAGTCGGTCCGAATGCGTACTGGGTCACCACCCGGGCGCCACCGAGGAACACCGGCATCGGAATTCCGGGCACGTCGCTGCACAGGAAGTCAACATGGCGCAGGATCGAGCCGATGTACCACCGCGGGATCATGTTGAGGGCACCGGCGATCCACTGCGTGTAGGGCAGCGACTTCTCGTGGCGCACCCTGCCGGTTCTCTCGTGTATCTGGCGGATTCGCTGGGCCGGATCAGGGACGCCGACCGGCACGTCGAACCGCATCAAGGTGAGCCGGTTGCCGCCTATCTCGTCGCCCTCTTCGCGAAGGCTCATCGGCATCGTGAGGTGAAGGTCGCCGACCGCGGCGCCGTGCTTTTCGTGGTAACGGCGCAGGCCGCCGGCCACGCCCGCGACGAAGGCATCGTTCAGCGCACCGCCGCCGCGGTGGGCGGCAGCGCGAAGCTGTGGAAGCGGGACCTCCAGCACGCCGAGACGCCGGATCAGGCTGCGCTTCGTCATCAGCGGCGAACCCGTCCGGTTCACCGGGCGCACGGTTCGGTACACCGACGCGGCCATCTCCGCAGCCGACGAAACGCTAAGTACGGGCCGGCGAATGCCGTTGGAAATCAGCTTCGGGGCACTCTTCAGTGTGCCCATCACCGCGTTCCCCACCAATTGGGCGTCGTATCGCGCAGTGTCGCGGTAGCCGCGCAGCCACGGCGGCGGGGGCACTTCAGGCAGTTCCGCCGCTGGTCCGTGCTTCTCGGGGACCTCGGACAAGTCGAAGAGGATCATCGCGATCTGGATGCCCCCGATGCCGTCCGTCAGAGCGTGGTGGAACTTGAGGACCATTGCCGCGCAGTTGTTTTCGAGGCCGTCGACGAACGTGTTCTCCCAGAGCGGGCGTGCCCGGTCGAAGTCCTCCATCGCGGCGACTCGGGCAATTTCCAGCACCTTGTCGAAGGTGCCGGGCACGGGCAAGGTCACTCTGCGCAGGTGGAAGTCGAGGTCGAAGTTTGGCGCGTACTCCCACCGCGGCGGCGCGGGCGGCGGAGACGGGACGACTCGCTGTCGCATCATCGGCACCTTGCGCGAGATGATGCTGAAGCGATTGCGTACCTCTTCCCAATCCGGAGATCGGTCGAGCATGACCACCGTGACCACCGTGGAACGCAATCGAGGATCGCTTTCCATCGCCCAGGTGAACGCGTCGGTGTTACGCATGAATTCGGTCATTGTGGCCAACGTACGACTCCAGCCAGCCTTCGTCACGACCTCATGTAATACCGGTGACTTTGGTCCCTTCAGAAAAGGGCGTTCGCCGCCGTCAACAGCCGCGTGTCAGCCGATGATCGGTAGCCTGCGCCTGCGTGCGAGCCGAGTCAGGGCTGACTGCATTACGGATCGCACATGCGCGTCGACCTCAGCGACGGCGGGACGCGCGCCGAACTTGGCCACAATGTCGATTGGCGGCAAGACCAAGGTGACGATCTTGGTCGGTATCGGGACGTTGACCGGCAGCACGACGCTGAGCCCGAACGGGAAGCCGAACGCAATCGGCAGGATGTCGGTGCGAAACAGGCGGCGCTCCAGGTTGGTCAGCCGAAGCGCACGCGTCAGCCACCTCCCGCGGGTCAAATAGAGCTGACTTTCCTGCGCGCCGATCGACACCGCCGGCACGATTGGCACACCGGCCTCGATGGCCGTGGTGACGTATCCGGAGCGACCGCCGAAGTCGATGGAGGCTTCCTGGACGCTAGGCCGATAAACCTCATAATCGCCGCCCGGGAACACCATGACCACGGCACCGGTCGCCAGCGCCGCCGCGGCGTTGTCATGCGTCGCGCGGATAACTCCGGTGCGCCTGAGAAGTTCACCGGCTGGCCCGGCGAACAATGTGTCGTGACCGAGTGTGTAGAGCGGACGTTCGTAGCCGAAGGCGTCGTAATAGGCAACTGCGAACACCGGCATGTCGGGCGTCACGAGCCCGCCTGAATGATTCGAGACCACCAGAGATGGACCGGCCGGGATGTTCGCCAAGCCCCTCACCTGTGCTCGGAAGTAGCGCTTGACAATGGGGCGGGTCAGCCCGACGACCACCTCTGTGAGACCGGCGTCCCACTTATCGACGTCGGTATGGTGAACCGCTCTCGGTACCTCACCCATGCTGATTGCCTATCGCCGTCCTTACAGTTGCGCCAACCACGGCAGTCTTGTCATATCGCAATCGGCCGCCGACCACTAGGGCCAAAGAGAGCTATCTACAGGGCCTTTGGCCCTTGCGAACCGATCACGCGGTCCGACGCTTGATGTCGTTGTGCTCGCCAAACCGAGGGCCAAAGGCCCTCGACCCCGGCCTGTCGGCGGGGCCACACTCAGCATGCGGGCACAAGGGCTCGTGACCAAGACGTCGAGGCGACCGACGCTAGCGTGCCTGGCTGGCGCGAAAGCGGGCTGACCACGTCTGGGCAGTCCGCGACGCTAACAGCGAAGCCTACGGCACCTAGTGACGCAGCAGGTACACGGAGGATCAGGTTATGAGCAGGTTTAGCTACATTCGCTTCTTCGAAGAGTTTGGCATCGACGACGTGCCGCTCGTCGGCGGTAAGAACGCCTCGCTCGGCGAGATGTTCCAGAAGCTGTCCGAGCAGGGCGTCCGTGTCCCGCACGGGTTCGCCACCACCGCCGAGGCCTACAGACACATATTGGACAGGGCCGGCGCCTGGGGCCCGCTGCATGCCGAGCTTGACGATCTCGACCCGGCCGACGTCACCGCGTTGGCGCGCAAAGGCAAACGAGCGCGTGAGATCGTCTACGGCGCAGGGCTTCCCGACGACCTGGCCGCCGAGATCGTGGATGCCTACCGCATGCTTCAGAACGAGTACGGCGAGGAGGTCAGTCTCGCTGTGCGAAGCTCGGCGACCGCCGAAGACCTGCCGACGGCGAGCTTCGCCGGCCAGCAGGACACCTATCTCAACATCAAGGGCCCGGAGAGTCTCCTCGACGCTTGCCGCCGTTGTTTCGCCAGCCTGTTCACCGACCGGGCCATCCACTATCGCATCGACCAGGGCTTCGACCATTTCAAGGTCTCGCTGTCGATCGGCGTGATGAAGATGGTGCGCTCCGACCTTGCCTCGTCGGGTGTGATGTTCTCCATCGACACCGAGTCGGGCTTCAACGACGTCGTCTTCGTGACGGGCGCCTACGGCCTTGGCGAGAACGTGGTTCAAGGCGCCGTCGACCCCGATGAGTTCTACGTCCACAAGCCGACTTACCTGGCCGGCCACCGCGCCGTGCTGCGCCGCCTGGTCGGGGACAAGGCGGTGAAGATGGTCTTCGTCGAGGGTGAGACGAAGAACACGACCCGCAACATCCCGACGCCGAAGGCCGACCGCGCTCGCTTCTGCCTCACCGATGAGGACGTTCTCGAGCTGGCCGGCTATGCATGCGCCATCGAGCAGCACTACGGGCGACCGATGGACATGGAGTGGGCCAAAGACGGTCTCGACGGGCGGCTCTACATCGTCCAGGCCCGACCGGAGACGGTGGCCTCCCAGCGCAGCGCGACGGCGCTGGAAACCTATGTGCTTGAGGGCCGAGGCGAGGTACTGACCGAGGGCCGGTCGGTCGGCGAGAAGGTCGCCTCAGGCGTGGCGAAACGGATGGACAACCCCACCCACCTGTCGGACTTCCGGCCCGGCGAGGTACTGGTCGCCGACACCACCACACCGGACTGGGAGCCGGTCATGAAGACCGCCGCCGCGATCGTGACCAACCGCGGCGGTCGCACCTGCCACGCGTCGATCATCGCTCGCGAACTCGGCATCCCAGCTGTGGTCGGCACCGGCGATGCGACCACGAGCGTGCCAGACGGTGCCGTCGTCACGGTGTCGTGCGTTGAGGGCGACACGGGGCGCGTGTACCGCGGCGAGGTGGCCTTCCACGTGGATCGCACCGAGGTAGGCAGCCTGGCGCGGCCGCGAACCCAGATCATGATCAACCTCGGCAATCCCGATCTCGCCTTCAAGACGTCGTTTTTGCCGAATGATGGTGTGGGACTTGCTCGGATGGAATTCATCGTTAGTGAATACATCAAGGTTCACCCGCTGGCCCTGCTGCACCCCGAGAAGGTCGCCGACCCTGAGGCTCGCCGGACGATCGATCGGCTCATTCACGGCTACTCCGACGGGGGCGCCTTCTTCGTGCAGCGCCTCTCGGAGGGAATCGGCACGATCGCGGCCGCTTTCTGGCCGAAGCCCGTGGTGGTACGGATGTCGGACTTCAAGTCGAACGAGTACGCCAGCCTGATCGGTGGGAGCGGCTTCGAACCGACCGAGAGCAACCCGATGATCGGCTTCCGCGGCGCCTCGCGCTACGCGCATCCGGCCTATGCCGAGGGCTTCGCGCTGGAGTGCCGCGCGATGAAACGCGTACGCGAGGAGATGGGCCTGACGAACGTCATCATCATGCTCCCGTTCGTGCGCAGACTCGCTGAGGCGGACCTGGTGCTCAAGACGATGTCCGAACTCGGTCTGCAGCGTGGCCAGAACGGGCTTGAGGTTTATGCGATGTGCGAGATTCCGAACAACGTGATCCTGATCGACGAGTTCGCCAAACGCTTCGACGGCTTCTCCATCGGCTCCAACGACCTGACCCAGCTCACTCTCGGCGTCGACCGCGACAGCGAGATCGTGGCCTTCGACTACGACGAACGCGACGAGGGTGTCAAGGAGATGATTCGCATGGCCGTGGAAGGCTGCCGCCGCAACGGGATCCACTCGGGGCTGTGTGGACAAGCGCCGTCGGATTACCCGGACATGGCCGAGTTCTTGGTCCGCCTCGGTATCGACTCGATAAGCCTGAACCCCGATGTGGTGGTGAAGACCACGCGCCAGATCCTCCAGCTGGAGCAGCAGTTTGTGCCGCTGCAATGAACGCGACGTATTCCATTGCGGCGCGGCGGCGCATCGATGCGGAAGAGCTGTGACGTGAATCCGCCGGTTCTCATCGACCCGCGCTACCACGACGCGGTGATCTTCGACCTCTGCGGTGTGCTTACCGATGCCGCCTCCGTTCAACGCGCGGCGTGGGCGTCGCTGTTCAACGACTATCTGGCGCGGCGGCCCGCGCACGAAGACGAGGATCACTCTGCCTTCACCGACGACGACTATTCGGCAGCTGGTCGACGGTAAGCCGCGCCCCGACGGGGTCGCCGACTTCCTGGCGCCGCAGGGGATCTCGCTACCCCGCGGCGTACCGTCGGACACCGGCGAAGACACGATATGCGGGCTGGCCAATCGCCAGCAGCAGCTATACGCGGATCTGGTGGACCGGGAGGTGCCGCTTTTCGGGGCCATGGTCGCCCTGGCGCGAAAGTTGCGGTGCATCGATGTCGCCACGGCGACCCACTCATCGAGCCCCGGCTGCCCACAAGTGTCGGAGGTTGCCGGGGTTGACGGCCTACTCGATGTCTACATCGACGGGACCGCCGCCGACGGGCTCAGCATTGCCGGGAACCCACTTCTCGTTGTCCGTCTAGAGGCCGCGCACGTTCTGGACGCCGCCCGCAGACTCGGGGTGAATCCCCAACGCACGGTCATCGTCGGGGACACCGAAGCAGGGCTCTCCGTGGGTCGCGACGGCGGATTCGCCTTAGTCATCGGTGTCGACAGAACCGGATGCACCGACAGACTATTCCAGCGCGGCGCCGACGTCGTGGTCGCCGACCTCGCCGATATCGCTGTGCGCACAGGTGATAAGCGAATCTCGGAAATCCCGAATGTGCTGGAATCATATGGCCAGCTGGCCGCCATTGCCATCGCCCGAGAGTCGGTGTTGTTTCTCAACTACGATGTAGCGCTACCCCAGATCGTTTCCGATCCCGGCGCAGTCGCGCTGGTCGACGAAGCGGCCCAAGCGCTGGGACGCCTGGGCGGTGAGTCTCCCGTCGTGGTAATCAGCGGCCGCGATCTTGCCGATATCCGCGGCCGGGTGGGCATACCGGGGATCTGGTATGCGGGTAGCCACGGGTTTGAGCTCGTCGGGCCGGACGGCAGCCACCGCGAGCACGAGGCGGGAGTGGCCGCGGTACCCGTTCTGGCGGGCGCAGCGGACGAATTACGCGACACCCTGGAGCAGATTCCGGGAGTGCGAGTGGTGCACACGCGCTTCGCCGTCGCGGTGCACTACCGTGAGGTGGCATCGGAGCACATCGGCGAGATCGTCGCGACAACGCGCCGGCTCGGAAAGCGAAACAACCTACGGCTCATGCATGGGCGCATGCTGGTCGAGTTGCGGCCGGACGTCGACTGGGACGAGGGAACCAGACTGGCATGGATCCGGTCCCACATCGACGAATCGAAATCCCGGGTCCCGATCTATATCGGCGGCGACCTCACCGACGAGGATGCGTTCGAGGCGGTTCAACTCGGCGGGGTCGGGATCGCCGTGCGGCACGACGACGACGGCGACCGCAGGACGGCCGCCCGCTTCGTTCTGGACGGCCCCGATGAGGTGCGGGAGGTGCTCGAGCTAGGTTCGCGGTGGCTGGCCTACAAGCACGGGATCGCTACCGAGGCTTGGAATTTCACCTTCGAGGGTTACGACCCCGCCAGCGAGAAGCTGCGGGAGGCGTTGTGCACCGTGGGAAACGGCTACTTTGCCACCAGAGGCGCCGCACCGGAATCGAAGGCGGGGCAGGTGCACTATCCGGGCACCTATGCCGCTGGGGTGTACAACCGTCTGGTCGATAACGTATCGGGTATCACGATCGACAACGAGAGCCTGGTGAACCTGCCCAACTGGCTTCACCTCACCTTCCGGATCGACGGCGGCGACTGGTTCGACATCGATGACGTCACCGTGCTCTCTTATCGGCAGACTCTCGATCTTCGCGGCGCGGTGCTGACCAGGGAAGTGCGCTTCTGTGACGGCGCCGGCCGGACGAGTTCGGTCACACAACAACGATTCGTCGCCATGCATACCCCCCATGTCGCCGCGCTGAGCACCATGATCCTCGCCGAAGATTGGTCGGGCAGGATCGAGGTCCGTTCCACGTTGGACGGCAACGTGCGAAACTCGCTGGTCGAGCGGTACCGGGAGTTGGCCGACAAGCATCTGGAGCTGCTGGAGAAGCGAGAAATCGCTGACGATTCAGTGCTTTTGACAGTTCAGACGACCCAATCGCGAATCCCCATTGCTCTGGCGGCGCGAACTACGACTGTGGCGCAACGCGGTTCATGGCCCGGCCAAAGAGAGATGAAGTTACCCCGGGAGCGTCGGCCATCTACCGGCTCGTCGACCAAGACGGGGAGATCGGTCACGACATCGACGTCGAGTTGTCGATGGGCGAGGCGTTGACGGTGGAGAAGATGGTGACCCTCTTCACCGGCCGCGATGTCGCGACGTCGGAGCCTGCCGACGAGGCCCAACGTGGGCTGGCCCGACTCGGCCGGTTCAGCGAGGTGTTGGAGCGGCACCTGGTCACCTGGAGCCATCTGTGGGCGCGCTCGTCCATCGAATTCTATGAATTCACAGACGAATTGCGTATCCTGCGATTGCATCTGCTGCATCTGCTGCAGACGGTTTCACCCAACTGCGCCGATCTCGATGTCGGGGTGCCGGCACGCGGCTTGCACGGTGAGGCCTACCGCGGGCACATCTTCTGGGACGAGTTGTTCATCTTCCCGGTACTCAACCTGCGACTGCCGATGATCACCCGGTCCCTGCTGCTCTACCGCTACCGGCGGCTGCCCGAAGCCTGCCACGCCGCCCGGGAGGCCGGCTACTCCGGTGCCATGTTCCCGTGGCAGTCCGGCAGCGACGGGCGCGAGGAAAGCCAACGCCTGCACCTCAATCCCCGCAGCGGCCGATGGAACCCCGACTCGAGCGCTCGTGCGCACCACATCGGCATCGCCGTCGCCTATAGCGCGTGGAAGTTTTATCAGACCACCGGGGATCTCGCCTACCTGATCGACTATGGCGCGGAGATGCTGGCCGAGATCGCACGCTTCTGGGTAAGCAGGGCCAGCTACGACCAGGAGCGCGACCGTTACAGCATTCGCGGCGTTATCGGGCCCGATGAGTTCCACTCCGGCTACCCGGACGCGCCCTATGACGGCATCGACAACAACGCTTATACCAATGTGATGGCGGTGTGGGTGATCATGCGGGCATTCGACGCGTTGGAACTGCTGCCGCTGCCGAACCGGCTCGATCTCCGGGAGAATCTGCGACTGCACGACGACGAACTGGCACGCTGGAACGAGGTGAGCCGACGGATGTTCGTCCCCTTCCACGATGGCGTGATCAGCCAGTTCGAAGGATACGGTGACTTAGCGGAACTGGATTGGGACCACTACCGCAACAAGTACGGGAACATCCAGCGCCTGGATCGCATCCTGGAAGCCGAGGACGACGACGTCAACCGCTACAAGGCCTCCAAGCAGGCCGATGCGCTGATGCTGCTCTATCTGATGTCGTCGACCGAGTTGCGTGAACTGCTGAACCGGCTCGGCTATCGGTTCACATCCGAGCAGATCCCGAAAATGGTGGACTACTACCTGGCGCGGACGTCGCACGGCTCGACGCTTTCGGGCCTGGTGCACAGCTGGGTGCTGGCCAGGGCCAACCGCGAGCGCGCAATGGAGTTCTTCCAACAGGCTCTGATCTCCGACGTTGCCGATATCCAGGGCGGCACCACGTCGGAAGGCGTTCACCTCGCGGCAATGGCCGGCAGCGTCGACCTCATGCAGCGTTGCTTTACCGGACTGGAAACCCGCGCCGACCGCATCATCCTCTCCCCGCACTGGCCGGAAACACTCGGCGAGTTGGCCGTGCCGATCCACTACCGCGGTCTGCACCTGCACCTGCGGGTCAGCGGTAGGGGCGTAATCATCAGCGTGGATCCGCGGGGTGCCGGCGGAATCGACGTGGAATGCCATGGTCAGGTCAAGCGGCTGACTCCCGGCAGCACTGTCGAATTCGTCGGCTGACCGTTGCTATACGGACGAAAAGGAAGAGAGCCATGACTGCGACCGTCGGCCTGGACCGGGACACCCTCGACATGATGCTGGACTCATTGGACGAGTTCGTCGCCGCGGCCCTCCCGGACCAGCGCCTGCTCGAACTCGACCATGAGGACATCTGTCCGGAGGAAACCATCCGTGCGATGTGCGGTGAGGACCTCGGCGTGCACCTGGTGTTCATCCCCGAGGAGTACGGGGGGCTGGGTGGCGGGGCGTTCGACTCGTATCGAGTTTGTGAACGCCTTGCGCGCATCGATATCGGGGTCGCGACATCGGTGTTCGCCACGTTTCTCGGTACCGACCCGATCCTGATCGGCGCGACCTCCGAGCAGCGCAAGGAGTGGCTGGGGCGCATCGCCGAGCAGGGCATCCTGTTCGCCTACGGCGCGACTGAGCCCGAGGCGGGTAGCGACTTGGGCGCCATGAAGACGACGGCCACTCCGGTCGAGACCGATGGGCAGGTGACCGCCTACCGGATCACCGGGCGTAAGCAGTGGATCAGCAACGGCTCGATCGCCGACGTCTACTCGATTCTGGCACTGGCCCCCGGCGGCCCGTCCTGGTTCATCGTGGAGAAGGGCACCGCAGGCTTCTCGGCGGCGCCACCGGAAGACAAACACGGTATCCGGCTGTCGAATACGGCCGCGCTGTTTCTCGATGACGTGGTGGTACCGGCTGAGAATCTGGTGGGCCGCGAGGAGGGCCATGGCCTCACCCAGGCCCAGCAGGTCTTCGGCTACACCCGGGTGATGGTCGCCGCGTTCGGCCTTGGCGGTGGTTGGAGTGCGCTGGATCGCGCGATCGCCTACTCCGTCAACCGGGTGCAGGGAGGCGCGCCGCTGGCGAACAAGCAGGGCTTCACGCACAAGCTGATCGTGCCGCACGCGGTGCGACTGGAAGCCGCACGCGCGTTCGTGGAGGAGACCGCGACACGCATCGACGCCGGCCAGGGCGCGGGTGGCGCGCTCAACACCGAAGGGGCGATCGGGAAGTACTTGGCGACCGAGGCTGGCAACGCCGCGGCCGAAGCGGCGATCCAAGCGCACGGCGGGTACGGCTACACCCGTGACTATATGGTGGAAAAGATCAAGCGCGATGTCCGGATTACCATGATCTACGAGGGGACCTCGGAGATCCTGGAGATGACGATCGCCCGCGACCGGTGGCAGCAGCACCTCAAGACATCCGGTGCCTACTACCGCGACATGGCGCGCGGGCTCGCGGATGTTCCTGGCGAATGCGGCGGGCCCGACGGCCGCGCTAGCGCAGGAGTGCCTGGCGGCGGTGCTGGAGGCGTGCCGGGTGGGTCGGCTGACCAGAAATCAGCACGTTCTGCTGCGGCTGGGTGAACTGGTCGGCCTACGCCGAATGCGCGGGCGCGCTGGCCCGCCGCGCCGCGGCGGCCGTCGCCAACGCATTGCCGGACAAGTCCGACACCCGCTTCACGCCCGCGGCACTGGCCGCCATCAGTCGAGTGTTTGCCCGGGAGGCGGCGTTGAAGGTTGCCGAAGAGGGCTTGCGGTGGGTGTACGGCGCAGGCACCGGCGCGGATCTGGCCGCAACCCTGCCACTGGACCGGGTGCGGGCCGCGCAGGCCGGTCTGCTCGCTGACATGAACCTGGTGGCGGATGCACTGTACCGACGGGAGACCGGATTATCATGACGACCACGATGCAGGAGCCGATCGCGGTGGTGGGCGTCAGCGCGATCATGCCCGACGCACCCGACGCCGCCACCTTTTGGGCCAACATCAAGGCCGGCCGATACAGCATCAGCGACGTGCCGCCCGAGCGGTGGGACCCCGAGTTGTACTACGACCCTGACCCACACGCGCCGGACAAGACGTACTCGCGTATCGGCGGATGGGTCCGCGACTTTGCGTGGGAGCCACTGGCGTGGAAGCTGCCGATCCCGCCGGCGGTCAGCGCCCAGATGGACGGCGGGCAGAAGTGGGCGGTCGCGGCCACCCGTTCGGCGCTGCTCGACGCCGGCTGGCCGGACTGGACAGTCGACCCGGAGCGAGTCGCCGTCATCATCGGCAGCGCGATCGGCGGCGACAAGCAGCACCGCAGCAACCTGCGGATCCAGTTTCCCGCGTTCGCCCGCGAACTGAGCGCCGCCCCGTCATTCGCCGCGCTGCCGCCCGAGGTGCGCGAGACGCCGTGCTCGCTGAGACCCGCGCCTCGTTTCTCGCCGGGTTCGAGGAGATCACCGAGGACACCATGCCCGGTGAGCTCGCGAACGTGATCGCCGGGCGGGTGGCGAACCTGTTCAACTTCCGCGGCCCCAACTTCACCACCGACGCGGCCTGCGCCTCCGGGCTGGCCGCTATGTCGGCCGCTATGCGCG